>CAVTLV010000001.1:0-1763940 GCA_963735695.1 uncultured Acidobacteriota bacterium
AGAGGGCACCGACTATGTGGATCAGTACCTCGTGACACATACGAAGAAAGAGGCAGAGCGCCGCAAGCTTCTGGAGCTGATTGGCGATTACGACAAGGCGATCAGTTACGAAGACATGACTCCGGAACAGAAGGAGGAGATCGATGCCATGAACCTTTCGAAGATGCTCGAGGAGGCTCTGGCAGAAGACGAAATCGTCGACTTTAAGGAGGTTTCGTTCATTTTGGGCCGTCTCTCCGCCCTCGAAAAGCCGGAGTTGATCCCGATCGTCCTCGACAATCTTGATAGGCTGGCGCCCGTGGCACACTCCGTCGCCGCGTTCTTTAGGAGGTTTTCAGACATGGACCGCCCCACCCGCAACAAAGCGGCAGCGGCGTTGCTGGACCCGATTCTGAAAGGGAGCCGCTACACATCCGAATACTATGCCGTTTGGGTTCTCAGCATCTTCGCGGAAGATCCTGTTTGGGACCATGCCGAAAGCCTCCTGAAGATCCTTAGGGAGACCCGGTCCGACGTGATTCGGAGATTCGCAGCTCTCGCCCTCAGAACGTCCGGGAGTAGAGCACAGGTGGTTCAGGTAAAGCAGTACTTTACATCGGCGTCTTCGCTCTGCCGGACAGCATTGATGCTCGCTTCCGCGAAGATGGGGAGCGACGAGAGGAAGTACCTTCGGCAGAGTCTTCGGCTTCACGACTTGTTCGAAAAGCGGTGCATGATGACATGAGCCAGGCGGGATCACCAAAAAGGAAAAGGCCATCCAGATTTCTCTGAATGGCCTTTATTAATGCCGGCAACTACCTACTCTCCCACACACTTTCGCGTGCAGTACAATCGGCCCAGCGGGGCTTAACTTCCGTGTTCGGGATGGGAACGGGTGGATCCCCCGCGGTATGATTACCGACAAGTCGAAGCAGCTTTTAGCTATTAGCTCTTGGCTTTTAGCTTTGCCGTGCCGCCTGAGGAGCGACTGCTCTACTCATCTGCACGAATAGCTGCAAACTCGATTCTCTCGGCTTCTGGCTTCAGCGTTAACCCAAAAGGATTGGGCTAAGAGCTAAGAGCCAAAAGCTAAGAGCTGAATTTCAAAGAGCGTGAGGTTCGATACCTCACAACTGAATAGATTGGGTGTAACTTACTTTCTTCTTGCTTTGTTCCGATTTCAGTTACGTATTACTTCGGCTTTCGTCGGCGCGAAGCTCTTGTCGCGCTCCTTGGTATTGCTCAGGTTCTAGCTAACAGCTAGGAGCTAACAGCTAAGAGCTTCTTCTGCACCGAGTAAATTTTATGGTCAAGCCGAACGGGCGATTAGTACTGGTAAGCTACACGCATCACTGCGCTTCCACCTCCAGCCTATCAACCAGGTAGTCTTCCTGGGCCCTTCTTATCCCTTACGGGTTGGGAGATCTCATCTTGAGGAGTGCTTCCCGCTTATATGCATTCAGCGGTTATCACAACCGAACTTCGCTACCGAGCGGTGCCATTGGCATGACAGCTCGAACACAAGAGGTTCGTCCATCCCGGTCCTCTCGTACTAAGGACAGGTCCTCTCAAATCTCCTGCGCCCACAACAGATAGGGACCGAACTGTCTCGCGACGTTCTGAACCCAGCTCACGTACCGCTTTAATAGGCGAACAGCCTAACCCTTGGAACCTTCTACAGCTCCAGGATGCGATGAGCCGACATCGAGGTGCCAAACCGGAGCGTCGATATGAACTCTTGGCTCCGATCAGCCTGTTATCCCCGGCGTACCTTTTATCCGTTGAGCGATGGCCCTTCCATGCAGAACCACCGGATCACTAAAGCCTACTTTCGTACCTGCTCGTCTTGTAGGACTCGCAGTCAACCACGCTTATGCTTTTGCACTCGTCGGCTGATTTCCAAACAGCCTGAGCGTAGCTTCGCGCGCCTCCGTTACCGTTTAGGAGGCGACCGCCCCAGTCAAACTACCCGCCTTACCATGTCCCTCTCCCGGTTCACGGGAGTAAGTTAGAACCACAGATCTCGCAGGGTGGTATCTCACCGTTGGCTCCTCCAAGCCCGAGAGCCTGGAATCAAAGCCTCCCACCTATCCTGCGCAGCAAGGGCCATAGTTCATGGTAAAGGTATAGTAAAGGTGCACGGGGTCTTTCCGTCTAGTTGCGGGCAACCGGCATCTTCACCGGCACTACAAGTTCGCCGTGTCAGTCGGCAAGACAGTCGCACTTTCGTTACGCCATTCGTGCAGGTCGGAACTTACCCGACAAGGAATTTCGCTACCTTAGGACCGTTATAGTTACGGCCGCCGTTCACTGGGGCTTCAGTTCGAAGCTTCGCCTTGCGGCTGACCTCTCCCTTTAACCTTCCAGCACCGGGCAGGCGTCAGCCCCTATACGTCGTTTTCGACTTTGCAGAGACCTGTGTTTTTGTTAAACAGTCGCAGTGCGCATTTCGCTGCGGCCCCCTCGAGCTATGAACTCTACCGGGGCACCCCTTCTCCCGAAGTTACGGGGTTATATTGCCGAGTTCCTTACCAACTGTTCTCACGAGCGCCTTTGGATATTCTCCTCGTCTACCTGTGTCGGTTTGAGGTACGGTTCCCTTATTTTCTCCTTAGAGGTTTTTCTTGGCAGTGTGGAATCGGCAGCTTTCCTCCATACGGAGTACTGCTTTGCGTCTCAGTGATAACTTCCTCGCGGATTTGCCTACGAGAAACACCTTACACGCATCGACCGTTATAGCCATAGAACGGCCTGCTTATCCTACTGCGTCACCCCATCGTATAACGAAAACAAGGGAGGTCCGGAATATTAACCGGATGTCCATCGGCTACGCCTTTCGGCCTCGCCTTAGGGACCGCCTGACCCTGAGCGGATTAACCTTTCTCAGGAAACCTTAGACTTTCGGCGCGGAGGGTTCCCACCTCCGTTATCGCTACTTATGCCGGCAGGGTCTCTTCTCAACCGTCCAGTAGTCCTTTCGGTCTACCTTCAAACTGTTGGGAATGCTCTCCTACCACGCATGGCTGTTACACCATGCATTCGCTGCTTCGGTAACAAGCTTAAGCCCCGTTAAATTGTCGGCACCGGACCGCTTGACCAGTGAGCTATTACGCTTTCTTTAAAGGATGGCTGCTTCTAAGCCAACCTCCTGGCTGTCTGGGCGTTCCGACTTCCTTTCCCACTTAGCTTGTATTTTGGGACCTTAGCAGGCGATCTGGACTGTTTTCCTCTCGACGACGAAGCTTAGCCCCCGCCGTCTGACTCCCGGATTGGTTGTTCTATGGCATTCGAAGTTTGATTGGATTCTGTAAGCTGGAAAGCCCCATAGTCCATTCAGTTCTCTACCACCACGACAAATCATCCGAGGCTAGCCCTAAAGCTATTTCGGAGAGAACGAGCTATCACGGAATTTGATTAGCCTTTCACCCCTACCCTCAGCTCATCGGAGCTTTTTTCAACAAACACCCGTTCGGCCCTCCAGTGGATGTTACTCCACTTTCAGCCTGGCCAAGGGTAGATCATCCCGCTTCGCGTCTATTCCTGCCAACTGGATCGCCCTATTCGGACTCGCTTTCGCTACGGCTCGCTTTCGCTTAACCTTGCTGACAAGAATAACTAGCCGGCTCATTATGCAATAGGCACGCGGTCAGACTTTCGGCTTGCGCCGCATAGTCCTCCCACCGTTTGTAGGCACACGGTTTCAGGTACTATTTCACTCCGCTCACAGCGGTTCTTTTCGCCTTTCCCTCACGGTACTGGTTCACTATCGGTCAGAAGCTAGTATTTAGCCTTACGGAATGGTCTCCGTAGCTTCCCGCAAAGTTTCTCGTGCTCCGCGGTACTCAGGTATCGACTTCGAGTCTGGCTCGTTTTCACCTACGTGGCTATCACACTCTATGGCCCCTCTTTCCAGAGGGCTTCGGTTAACGACCAGATTGGTAACTCTACTGTTGTCGACCCTACAACCCCGGTAGAACCCGAAGGTCTTACCGGTTTAGGCTGTTCCGATTTCGCTCGCCACTACTCTCGGAATCGAGGTTTCTTTCTTTTCCTCCTGGTACTGAGATGGTTCACTTCCCAGGGTTCGCTCGTGCGTGACTATGGATTCATCACGCCGTACGGGGGTTTTACCCCCGTGGGTTTCCCCATTCGGAAATCCCCGGATCAAAGCCTGCTTGCGGCTCCCCGAGGCTTATCGCAGCTTGCCACGTCCTTCATCGCCTGCTTCTGCCAAGGCATCCACCATGCGCCCTTAGTAGCTTGACCATAAAATTAACTCAGACACACTCAAGAGTAGCTTTTAGCTATTAGCTTTTGGCCTTTAGCTAAAAACAAACCCGAACACGCCGCTTCAATTCTATGGGCCTAGTTGCCTGCTCATCGCGCGCCAAACTCCTATCATGGTTTTCGCGCCCCAGCAGGCTAAATTTCAGGCACTCATAAAAATTTACAACGCCTTGTAATTTGCCCAATCTATTCAGTTGTCAAATATCGTCCTCGCTGGCCTGCTTCAACTGATTGAAGCCTCAGCAAACCCCGCACTCAGCGGGTATGGGTCTTACTGATCCCAGAGTCGTGCAAACTCCAGAATCCCTCCAACCCAATGTTCGACGCCAAGCAACTTGACGCCCAACATTAAGTTGGCCTCTCTACGCCGGTTCGTTCTTCTTCACGCTGTCCGGATGGATCCCACGCTCAATCATCGCGATCCGCTCTTGATGTGCCAGAACCAACTTGACACCTTCAAGGTATGCCCCACACCGCGATCGCCGCAATGGGAACGAGCCACATTCCAAGGCCGATGATGGATTAAATCATGGAACCACCTCCGGCAAACAGTTTTTCTGGTGGAGCTGACCGGGATCGAACCGGTGGCCTCCTGGTTGCAAACCAGGCGCTCTCCCAGCTGAGCTACAGCCCCACTCCAGGTTTCTCAGTTTCAGTTTCAAGTTCCAAGACCACTGAAACATTGAAACTTGACCACCTTGAAACCTGATTCTGGTGGGCCTGGATAGACTTGAACTATCGACCTCACCCTTATCAGGGGTGCGCTCTAGCCACCTGAGCTACAGGCCCGGTTCTTCACCGAAAATTCCCGGAGCTCAATCGATCGAGCTTCTGGCCTCGAGCCGCGAGCTCTGAGCGAAACCAGGTTACGGATTTAGCTCGAAAGCTCAAGAGCTACGTCGCTCAGAAGCTCGAATTTTATTCGAGGACAAGGTTGAACGTGCGCTCCAGCTAAGCCGGAGCTGACCATCATGCGAACGGAAACGAGAAAGAGAGGTCCGAAACGAGGCTCCCTTGCCGCATCCTCAGGTTTATTGTGAATGCAGTTGGGGTACATGGCAACATCCCACGCGTGTTTAAACTCCATGTGTTTCGCAGATCGAAGATCTTTACAGAAATCAATCCATAAAACGGAGTCGCGTGAGTGCCATGACGTTCTCTCTTAGAAAGGAGGTGATCCAGCCGCAGGTTCTCCTACGGCTACCTTGTTACGACTTCACCCCAATCATGAGCTGTACCTTGGATGGCTGCCTCCTTGCGGTTAGCACACCAGCTTCTAGTACGGCCCACTTTCGTGATGTGACGGGCGGTGTGTACAAGGCCCGGGAACGTATTCACCGCGGCGTTCTGATCCGCGATTACTAGCGATTCCAGCTTCATGGAGTCGAGTTGCAGACTCCAATCCGAACTGAGGCCGGCTTTTTCCGATTAGCTCCCCCTCACGGGTTTGCGACGGTTTGTACCGACCATTGTAGCACGTGTGTAGCCCTGGACATAAAGGCCATGAGGACTTGACGTCATCCCCACCTTCCTCCTCGTTATCCGAGGCAGTTTCACTAGAGTGCCCGGCTTGACCCGATGGCAACTAGGGATAAGGGTTGCGCTCGTTGCGGGACTTAACCCAACATCTCACGACACGAGCTGACGACAGCCATGCAGCACCTCCGCAGCAGCCTTTTAAGGGGAAGGGATATTTCTACCCCGGTCCACTGCGCTTCGAGCCCAGGTAAGGTTCTTCGCGTTGCGTCGAATTGAACCACATGCTCCACCGCTTGTGCGGGCCCCCGTCAATTCCTTTGAGTTTCAGCCTTGCGACCGTACTCCCCAGGCGGATTGCTTATCGCGTTAGCTGCGGCACAGCAGGATTGGGTACCTGCTACACCAAGCAATCATCGTTTAGGGCTAGGACTACCAGGGTATCTAATCCTGTTTGCTCCCCTAGCTTTCGCGCCTCAGCGTCAGTTATGGTCCAGTGCGCCGCTTTCGCCACAGGTGTTCCTCCCGATATCTACGCATTTCACCGCTACACCGGGAATTCCACGCACCTCTCCCATACTCCAGCACCACAGTTTCGCCTGCAGGCCCCGAGTTAAGCCCGGGGATTTCACAAGTGACTTGTGGCACCGCCTACGCGCCCTTTACGCCCAATAATTCCGAACAACGCTCGCACCCTCTGTATTACCGCGGCTGCTGGCACAGAGTTAGCCGGTGCTTCTTCCACCAGTACCGTCATTATCGTCTTGGTCGAAAGGAGTTTACGCCCCAAGGGGCTTCATCCTCCACGCGGCGTTGCTGCGTCAGGGTTTCCCCCATTGCGCAAAATTCCCCACTGCTGCCTCCCGTAGGAGTCTGGACCGTGTTTCAGTTCCAGTGTGTCCGTGCGCCCTCTCAGGCCGGATACCGATCTTCGCCTTGGTGGGCCGTTACCCCGCCAACTAGCTAATCAGCCGCGACCCCCTCTTCCAGCGCATTGCTGCTTTGATCTTGCGATGTTATGCGGTATTAGCCTCGGTTTCCCGGGGTTATTCCCCACTCGGAGGTAGGTTAGTCACGTGTTACTCACCCGGTCGCCACTTTACTCATGGATTGCTCCACTTTCTCGTTCGACTTGCATGTGTTAGGCACGCCGCCAGCGTTGATTCTGAGCCAGGATCAAACTCTCGTTTGAAACCTGTTCGCCCACCGACGGGTAGAAGGTGGGCTGCCATCTCCACGCTCGAAAGAGTGTGATGGCGACCACTTGAATCTTCCTTCCGGATTGCTCCGGCGCTCCGATCCAGTGGCCTATCTTGTGAGATCGTTTCAGACTAATGCCTGAATCCGCTCTCTCACGACTGGCACGTTCAACCGAGTTGTCAAAGACCGAATCGCATTCCGCCTGAGCGGCGCGAATTCAGTCCAGGCGAACTCGCACAAGTGCGAATCCGACTGTCCTCGAAACCTTACAAACATACGTCGCTGCGCAAGACCCTGTCAACGCATGCATCCCACAGAATTTCCACGTGATTTCCACAATGGGAATTTGGGGGCGGCGGAGCCAGGTCTCAACTCAACCGGAAGCCCAAAAGCCAGCAAACCGTACAGGTTTGTCATTCCGAACCGGCGAAGCCGGAGAGGAATCTGCCTTTGCCTACCAGGAGCACAGACGCGCGCAACGGTATGGCCTTCCGCTTCAAAGGCGCTCTTTTCGGCGCACGCCGAAGCGGAAGACAGAAAATTGAGAAAAGATCTTACTTTTGGAGGTCCTTGCCTTGAAGGTACCCTTCAGAAACCTACTGGTTGTTTCTGAATCAAGCCCCGTGGCCGGGGCGATTGAGGGATCTCATCCCTCTAAACTTTAGATGCCGGACGCGCACGAGAGTTGCAGAAAAGCGCCCAGCCAGCCACACAAATGCTCTCGGTGAATTGTTTATACCAGAGGAATGCGGTTTTGTGCAACAGAAAGTTTGAGGAGCCTGTACGTTAACCAATTTGAGTCGCCGGTCACGCCTTCCAGCCTTCTTGCCGAAACATAGAGAGCACACTCATCCACGGGATTCTCAGCGCTGCACACACGTCGGGGATGTAGGGCTTCGCAAGGACACCTGACGGCTTCTCGCCAGTCACAACGGACAAGCCGCGCGAGGGCTATGACGAAAGGGTCTCCCGACGAGCGATTCTTGCGTGTACCCACCAATCTAGGGTGTGTTGCGAGAATCGCCATGACTCCATGCTGGTTTGTTGTGTCGAGGTCAACCACAATTGCGCGACGCGCCCTGAGCCGCTGAAACGCTGCATCGTTGAAGGGGTGCTGGGGTGCCGTCCCTGCGGGGGTTTAGGAGGATGTCGGGCTGAGCCTTGGTGGGTCTGATTGGGAGGATGTACCACGTGTCTGTCGGGATGATGTAGGCGGCGATGAAGTCGATCTGGTCGGGGGAATAGGCGTGGCCGTTGGAGTCAAGGTGGCATTTGTAGGAGCGCCCGCGGAGGAAGCGTCCGTTGATCTCGATGACCAGGTCGTAGGGGAGTTTCGGAAGCGCGCCAAACGCGCGATTTAACATTCTCGCAAAGAACGCGAGAGTGTACGCGCGGCGCGCCCAGGTCCTTCGTCGCGCAAACAACGCGCTCCTCAGGATGACAACGCACGGCTTGGTGACGCAGAGTCCGAGTTCGGTGGCGCGGAGCATGAAACGGAGTTCGGCCCATTCGCCGCGCGCCTTGGGGTGGCGAATGGACATGCCGGGTAACATCATTGGCTGGAACCTGCACGAAGATCCCTGGGAATCGCGAACGTCAAAATCCCCACTTCTGGCAAAACCGGCCAGAAGTGGGGTGCCCCCGGGCTTCTGGGGAAGAGCCCAACTAGGAATTCATGCAAGTGCTGGCGACAACCTGCGAGGCTATTGCGGCCACCACCAAGAAGCTGCAGAAGACGGCCCTGGTCGCGGAGTATCTGCGGTCGCGGACCGTTGACGAGGCGGCGGTGTCGGCTATGTTTCTGTCGGGACGTCCGTTTCCGGCGTGGGAGGAGACCACGCTGCAAGTGGGCGGGCGGTCGTTGTGGGGCATCGTCGCGGAACTTGCGGGCAAGGAGCAGGGCGAACTTACAACGTCGTACCGGAGGCTGGGCGATATGGGAGCGGTCGCGGGAGATGTGCTGCCGCGGCGCTCCGGTCAGGGCTTGCGCGTGCTCGAGGTCGAGGCTCTCTTTCGGCGGATCGCGGGGGCGCGGGGGGCGTCGGCCAAGACGGCGATCGTGCGAGAGCTGCTTTCGCGCGCGACTCCGCTGGAGGCAAAGTACATCGTGAAGATCATGACTGGGGATTTGCGGATCGGGCTGAAAGAAGGCCTTGTAGAGGAAGCGATTGCGAAGGCTTACGGAAATACCCCAGCCGAGGTGCAGCGCGCGAATATGCTGCTGGGGGATATCGGGGAAACCGTGCGACTCGCGGCTGGGGGCCGGCTGAGTGAGGCGCGGATGCGGTTGTTTCATCCGTTGGGGTTCATGCTGGCGAGTCCGGTGGAATCGACGGAAGAAGGGTTGAGTTACTTCTCCGAAGCGGCGGTGGAGGATAAGTACGACGGGATTCGGGCGCAGGCGCACGTTTCTGACGGGGAGGTGAGGATCTTTTCGCGGACCCGGGATGAGATCACCGAGTCGTTTCCGGAGCTGCCGCCAGCGCTGGCCGGACTGCCGCAGGCCGCGATTCTCGATGGGGAGATTGTGGCTTGGGAATATCCGGCGGTGGACGCAGATGCGAGGACCATTGTCGACGAGGCCGCGGCACGCGAAGAGGACGAGCAGAAAGCGGACAATCTTGGGCGGGCGCGGCCATTCAGCGTGCTACAGCAGCGGCTCGGGCGGAAGAAGGTCAGCGAGAAGATGCTGCGGGAGAATCCGGTGGCGTATCTCGTGTTTGACGTGCTGTACGTCGCCGGGGAGTTGATGATCGAACGGCCTTTGCGGGAACGTGCAGGGGTGCTGGATGAACTGCTTGCGGCACCGCGGAAAAGCATGAACCACAAAGGACACGAAGGTTCACGAAGGAAGGCGACCCAGAGCTCGTTTCTTTTCGAATCGGATCAGGAAGAAGAATCCCTGGAGGAAGCCAGCATCATTCGAGCGCCTGTGTTTCGCGCTGCCTCACCTGAGGAACTTGAACAGCTTTTCGGGGCGGCCCGGGCGCGCGGGAATGAGGGGCTGATGATCAAGGATCTCGAGTCGGCTTATTCGCCGGGAAAGCGCGGGAAGTCGTGGCTGAAGATGAAGCGCGAATTGGCCACGCTCGATGTGGTCGTCACGGCGGTCGAGTACGGGCACGGGAAGCGGATTGGCGTTTTGAGTGATTACACCTTCGCCGTGTGGGATGGCGACCAGTTGGTGAATATCGGGAAAGCATATTCAGGGCTCACCGATGCCGAAATTGCCGAGATGACGAAGTGGTTCCTGGAACACACGATTGAAGATCAGGGATTCCTGCGAGTCGTCGAGCCGAAGATCGTCCTCGAGGTGGCGTTCAACAACATGATGCGCTCCGACCGGCACGAGAGCGGGTACGCGCTGCGCTTTCCGCGGATCGTGCGGCTGAGGCCGGATAAGTCGGCGGAGGATGCGGATACGATTGAAAGGGCGAAGGAGATTTACGAGAATCAGCAGTAGACTTGTAGGAGTTCGGGGGTCCCGGTGCGTGTCTAAAAATGGAGGGAAGGTGTGAAAGCCACCACCATAACAGTCATCTACCTTATCTTCGCGCTCACGTCAGCCCTTCACGTGAGTTCAGCTTTCGGTTCATCAAGCCGCAAGTGCAAAGAACCCGCGTGCGACATCAACGCAATCGGGCACCGCAAGCTCTTCAACGGCCCTTCGGTGGGAAACTGGTATTCGACCGAAAAAGAAAAGCAACTCGGCGAGAAGTACGCCGCCGCTGTCGAGCAGGGAGTTGATATCGTGAAAGACGCCGGTATCAACGCCTACGTCGGCCAGGTAGCGCAGCGAGTCGCACGGAACTCCGATGCGGATATGCCGATCACGGTTCGTGTCATCCGACAGAATGACGTGGGTGCATTCACCTTGTTCGGTGGCCATCTTTATGTGACTACCGGTCTTCTTCTGAAGCTGCAAAGTGAGGGAGAACTTGCCAGTTTGCTAGCGAGGGGTATCGCTCATACGGCGCTGCACTCTGTCGCGCGTTTGCAGACAAGAGCAGCACTGCAGCGAGTCGCAAGCATTCCGGTGGTCGAAATTGGCGGCTGGCCGAACGCGAATGCAGCATACGACATGGCCTCAACGTTCGGATTGCTGAAATTTCAACGCGACTTTGAACTCGAAGCGGATTACTTCGGAATTCAGTACGTTTATAAATCCGGCTACGACACGGACTGTTTTCTTAGCGCAGTTCAGAAGGGCTGGCAACCCGACCCAGGTACGTCGCTGTCGCGGGCATTCAGCCCGTTTCCCGCCGACCGAGTGAAGATGCTCCGTCAAGAAATCGATGACATTCTGCCTATACTTCCACGCACCGTCGTCTCCACGTCAGAGTTCGACGAATTCATCGGACACCTGCGACAGATCGCACCCCCGGAACCTGCGCCAGAGAAAGACGCGCGGCCAAAATTGGTCCGGCACGACCTCGCGGCTAGCCACTAGTGGCTCAGCCCGCAGCTCTATACCCAGTGTTTCAATGGCTGTGATGCTGGTGGTGCTCTTCGCTCTCGACCACTGGAATCACGCACCCATGCGCCGTTTCGCAGATGGCGTGTTCGAACTGGATCGTCGTGTGGTCGATGCGGAAGTCGCGCAACAGGCGTTCCTTCACGTCGAGCAAGATGCGCTCGCTGACCGACGGCGGAATATCCGCGATCGAGATGTGGCAGGAAAGCGCGTGGGTTTCAGATCCGATGCTCCATACGTGGAGATCGTGGACATCGTTCACTCCGGCGACGGTGCGGATCGCCAGTTCGATTTTCTCGAGCTTCATGCCCCGCGGCGTGCCTTCCAGCAGGATATTGAGCGTCTCGCGGACGATGCCGAATCCCGACCAGAGGATCAGCACACCGATCGCTACCGACAGGACAGAGTCGATCCAGTAGTTGTTGGTGAGCAGGATGGCCCAACCTCCAGCGATGACGGCGGCGGTGGAGAGCGTGTCACCGACCTCATGGAGCAGGGCGCTGCGAATGTTCACGTCGCCGCCGGAACGGTACAGCAGCAGAGCGATTACGCCATTCATGATGACACCCGCGGCCGCCACCCACATCATCACGCTGGCTTGGACGTGCTCGGGATGCTGCAGCCTCTTGAAGGCTTCGTAAAAGATGAAGAACGAGACGCCGACCAGCGAGGTGGCATTGACCAGCGCGGCAAGAACACCTGCCCGGTGGTAGCCGAAGGTTTTCGTGGAGCTTGCGGGACGCGATTGAAAGTAGACCGCGACCAGCGAAAGTGCCAGGGCGAGGAAGTCGGAGAGATTGTGTCCGGCCTCGGAGAGCAACGCCAGCGAGTGGGCGCGGACTCCGGCCACAATCAGCAGCGCGATATAGGCGAGGGTCACTCCCAGCGAGATCTTTAGAACCCGCGTTGGGCTGCCGTGGCTATGGACGTGGACATGCATTCCTTTAAGTCTAAGGGCGCGCGCGGCGGGCAGCAAGCGGGGACGGTTCCGCACGATCAGAATTTATTGAAGGTTAAAGACCCCACCCTCGGGTCTTCCACGTGAGGCTAGTTCTTGGTCAGGCTGTCGAGGTAGCGGTTGTTGTAGAACGTTGTGGTCTTCTGGACGAATTCTAGAATGCGGAACATGCGTTCGCGGGCTTCGCGGTTCAGTTCCCGGAATTGCACAGCGGCTCCTGAGCCGGGATCCATACGAGTAACGAAACCTTCGGTCGATAGAGTAGGGTCGTCCATGGAGAAGTTCAGCTTGATTTTGCTGCCCGGGCTGAGAATGTTGCTGGTCTCGATGTAGCACCCGCCCATGCTGATGTCAGTGAGGTTGGCGAAAACGGGGACGCCACCAGCTTCCGTGCTGAGTTCGATGGTGACGCGGCACTTCATGCGGGGGTGAGCGCGGCGGTCTTTGTAGGCGAGCTGCTTCTGCTTCTCGATGTACATGCGCCGGTCGGCTTCGGAGAGAAGCTGCTCCGCGTCGTTGCCATCGTCGGGGAAAACCGCGCGCCCTACGCTTAGGGAAAGGATCTCTTCGTTACAAACTTCCTGGCCGGCGTGGCGGGCGAGGGCACGCATCTGCTCGGCTCTTTTGCCGGAGGCGTCGGCACCGAGGCCGGGAGAGATGACCACGAATTCGTCGCCGCCCATGCGGGCCACATAGTCGTATTCGCGGCAGCTGTCTTTGAGTGCCTGGGCAAAGAGACGCAACACGCGGTTGCCTTCCAGATGGCCGAAGCGGTCGTTAATCTGCTTGAAGCCGTCCATGTCGGAAACCATGACGGTGAGCGAGATATTGTCGCGCTTGCAACGGGCCAGCTCGCGGTCGAGTTGCAGGAACAGGGAGCGGGCGTTGGGAAGTCCGGTGAGATAGTCGGTGGTAGCGGAGCTTTCGGCCTGCTGGTACTTGAGCGCGTTCTCGATCGACAGCGCCATTTTGCCGCTGACGGCCAGGAGGATGCGGAGGTGGTCAGAGGTGAAGGCGTCTCGCTCGGCCCGGTAGAGCGCCAGGACGCCGATCACCCCGGCAACGCCCTCGAGCGGCACAGCCAAGGCTGAGCGCAGGGTGCTGAATTTCGTGGGATCGTTCAGGTATCCGGGTTCGACGGACGGATTCCCGTTGATGATGGGCTTGCGATTATGCGCGACCCATCCAGAGAGTCCCTGGCCAACCGGGATGCGCAGCGAAGAAAAGAGCCGGTAGTTGTCGCCATTCACATATTCGGGGACGAGTTTCTCGTCGCGGAGCACGTAGATGGCGATGGCATCGTAGTGGACCATCGGCTTGAGTTTGATGGAGAAGACCGAGAGGGTTTCGCCCAGGCTCAGAGAAGCGCCGAGATCCTGGCTCAATTCGAAAAGCGACTGCGCTTCCTGGCGGGCAGCCGCGATGGACGACAGGAAGGTATTCTCACGGCCGGGATAGTCCTGCCCCCGGGCGTTTTCAAATCCGGCAGCCGGTTCCAAGCCGCGCTCGATCTTGATGGCCGTCGAGAGCGGAGCGTTGGGATCTTCCACCGATTTGGCGATGGCCAACTCTTCCAGGTGCTCGTAGCGCCTTTGCAAGACTTCCACGACTTTCGGATCAAACGATTTGCCCGACTCGGCGGCTAATTTCTGCATAACGTCTTTGAGTGGCAGGGCGCGCCGGTATTGGCGATCGGAGGCGAGGGCGTCGAGATAGTCGACGGCGGAGAGAATGCGGGCGCCAACGGGAATCTCGGCTCCCTTGAGTCCCAATGGATATCCGGAACCATCCCACTTCTCGTGGTGCGCGCGGACGATTGGAACTACAGGATAGGGGAAGCGAACGCGTTCCAGAATCTCGGCGCCGACCAGCGTATGAATTTTCATCTTCTCGAACTCTTCGGGAGAAAGGCGTCCAGGCTTCGAGATGATGTGCTCGGGCACGGCGAGTTTGCCGATGTCATGCAACAGCGCTGCGGCATGCAGAGCTTCCAGTTCGGTGCCGGTCACGCCAAGTTCCTTCCCGACTTCGATGGCGTACACGCGGACGCGCTGCAGGTGTTCGTGGGTAGTGTGGTCCTTGGCTTCGATGGCGAGCGCGAGGGCCTCGATCGTGCGCAGGTGGAGGTTGGCCATCTCTTCCACGTGGCGCTTCTCGTCTTCGAGCTTGCCCAGATACAGCCGGTACGAACGGTAAATCAGGTAGATCACCGGCAAAATGAGCAGCGAGGTTTCCCAGTTGAAGGTGCGGTTGAGCCGTGCGATCACGCCGGCAATGGCGGCACCGACCAGGTAGTAGGGGAACGACCAGAAATAGCAATCCACCAGGATGCGCTGCAGAGGACGGCGCTCGGTGAGGGAAATGACGGTGGCGATGGAACCGGCGTTGGCGATGAAGTAGACCGTCGCGGACAGTCCGAGCAGAACCGGCCGGCTGTCGATAACCAGATTCATCAGCGGGTGATGGAACACAAGGTAGGCGAGCGCGGTCGAGACGCTGCCGGCGCAGACGTTGAAGGTGAACTGGATGGCTCGGGGGCGATCGGGATAGAGGCACTGCGCCACCATCGAGACCGCACCGAGAATCAAGGTCTCAGAGAAGCTGAGCTCTAGAACTCCGATCAGGATGAAAAGGAAATTGACCGACAGCGTGCCAGTGATCCCTGGCAGATTGACCTTGAGGCGCGAGGCCAGAATTGCAATGCCCAGGTAGCAGATGAATTCGGCGATGTTCTTGCTGCTCTGGTGGATGCCACCGTAGACCAGCGTGCCCAGACCTGCCATGACGACCAGGGTTATGAACAGCTTCGCTGGCACCGAGAGCTTCCTCCAAGAGCGGGAAGGTTCGGGCAGGGCTATGGCTGTGCCGGATGTACCAGTCATTGCGTGTGAACACACTTAGGGGGGATGGAAGCCTCCCCCCCAACATTCATAAGTATCAACTAACCTGCTATAGAAACAATGATTTAGCGCATTTTTGGAAAACTTCCGTAACTTGCCAGACGGGTTTTGCACAACCCAGCGGACAGGGCCTTCCGGGCAGGCATATGAGGAGTTTAAAGGGTGAAAATGCCGCCCTCGAAGTCGGCAGTCGCCTGGCTTATGTTCTCGGTCTTGCCCATGTCGTGCCAGTAGTATTGGTCGGCGCGGAAGGCGGTGATTCTGTGTCCCTCGGCGGCCAGGCGCAGGTAGGTTGTGATGATCGAGAACACGCCCTCCTCGGTGATCAGGCTGAGGAGTTGCGGAGAAATGATGTGAACCCCGGAGAATGCCAGCGCGGTGGGCTGTTGCGAAGGACGAACAATCTCGGGCGCGTTGGCTCCGGTTTGCCTTCCGCACAGCTGGTTCCGCTCGTCGAAGAGCAGGTGGCGGGAAGTCTCGCGCTGCTGCACGGCTAGGGTCGCGAGCGCGTCGTTTTCGCGATGAAACGTCAGCATACGCGCGAGGTCGATCGTGCTGATGACGTCGACATTGTGGAGCAGGAACGGTTCTTGGGCCGGGCCGTCTTGAAGGAAGAACCATGCGGCCTTTTTCAAGCCGCCGCCGGTATCGAGCAGGACGTCGTCTTCGCGAGAGATCTCAATGCGCATGCCGAAGTTGTCGTGTTTCTTAAGATAATCAACGACCATGTCGGCGAAGTGATGGACGTTGACGATTACTTCCTGGATTCCGAAAGAGGCGAGGCGCCGAAGGGTGATCTCGAGCAGCGTGTGTCCGGCAACTTCTACCAGGGCTTTGGGACGATCATTCGTCAAGGGCCGCAGGCGGGTACCGAGCCCCGCGGCAAGGATCATGGCCTTCATGTGGCGGCCTTCTCCGCCGTGGAATTTTCCGCTTTCATTCTTTCGAGTTCGCGGTGCGTGACCACCACTTCGACACCGCTGCGCCCTCGCAGGCGCTTGGCAACCTGTTCGGCCAGATAGACCGAGCGATGCTGGCCGCCGGTGCATCCGAACGAGACCATCAGGTTCTTGAATCCGCGCTGCTGATAGTTGCTCACGCTGGCGTCGATGAGGGACATCACGCTGGCCAGGTATTGGTGGACGCTCTCCTGCTGGTTAAGGTATTCGATCACGGGCGCGTCTTTGCCGGTCATGGCTTTGAAACGCTCTTCGCGCCCGGGATTTGGCAGGCTGCGGCCGTCGAAGATAAAGCCTCCGCCATTTCCGCTTTCGTCTTTGGGCAGGCCACGATGAAAAGAAAAACTGACGATACGCACAACCAGATTGTCGGCGTCGGTGGCGAGGTGCTGGAGTCTTTCAGAAGCGAGCATGCTGTGGAAAGCTTCCAGCAGAGTGGGCAGCGCGATCGGAAGCTTCACGTTGTGCTGCAGCCAGCGAAGATTTTTAAGCGCGTAAGGTACGCTCTGCAGGAAGTGCACCTTGCGCTCGTAAAATCCGCGGAATCCATACGCGCCTAACGCCTGCATGATGCGGACGTAAACGTAGGCGTAGTAGTGCTGCATGAATGCTTCGGGCTTGATGTCGATGAAGTCGCGCAGTGTCGCAAGGTAGTGATCGAGAAGCTGCTGGCGAAAGTCCGGAGGCAGGTCGGCTTTCGCATCGTAGAGAAGAGAGGCGACATCGTATTGCAGCGCACCCTTGCGGCCTCCCTGATAGTCGAGGAAGTACGGTTTGCCGGCGGGCAGCATGATGTTGCGGGATTGAAAGTCGCGATAGAGGAAGTAATCTCTGGGCGCGCTCAGCAGAAATTTTGTCAGCCGGCTGAAATCGTCTTCCAGCGCTTGCTCGCTGAAGGGGATGCCGGCGAGGCGCAGGAAGTAGTACTTGAAATAGTTGAGATCCCAGGAAATAGATTGGCGGTCGAAGCTTCCGCGCGGGTAGCACAGCTTATAGTTCAGGTCGCGGCCAGCCTCGATTTGAAAGCGAGGCAGAGTAGCGATGACTTCACGGTAGGCATCGGCGACTTTCGGGGCGATGAGTTCTCCCTTGCGGTTCTGCGAGAGCAGCTCGAAGAGCGAGGTGTCGCCGAGATCTTGTTCGAGATACGCGCCGTGCTCGAGGTCTTCACCATAGATCTCGGGCACGGGCAGGCCGTGCTTCCGGAAGTGGCGGGAGAATTCGAGGAAGGCGACGTTTTCTTCGCGCACGCCGTAGAGTATTCCGATGGCGCTTACGCCTTTTCCGGTGAGCCGGATGATCTTTCGGCCGGAGCCGCCGAGCTCTCCCTGTACGGGCTGGACGGAATCCACGGGCGAGTGGAAGTGCTGTTCGAAGAGTCGTTTGAGGACATCCATTGGGGCTCGGCTTGGGTTCGAGATTCACCTCAAGATACCACTGGCGGGTGGGTGTGGGACGAGACAGGCATCTTCCTGCGAAACACCGTTGTGGCTGGACTTGAGGATTTTCGTGGCGGCAGTTGGACTCGAACCAACGACGTACGGATTATGAGAACGCGATCGGGCTCTGCACCGTTAAGAAACTTTTCTACACTACTCCTCTTTTCAACGGGTAAGAATCATTCGATTTGATCCGTTCTGCCTGGAAACGAACCGTTCTGATCGTGCGACCATTACGATTTCATGACAGGTCCACGGTGACTGGCGAGCGAAATGTGAAGAGAGGGGCCTTTCGGTTATCTCATACCTGGGAGCCGCAGCGGTGGAAGTGCTGCGGCGCCGCATGGCGAAGACCTCGGCGGGCGTGCCGAAGCCGCGATCGTATGCAGCCTTCGAGACTTTATAGGTTTTCATCTCATCCGACCTCCAGTGGCTGCGCACGGGCGTCGTCGCGCAGAAGCAATACAGCGTGTACTCCTCGAGTGAGCGGGTAACCGTCGGGATGAGGTAGGAACCGTTGAAGTACGGGCTGCGGGCGAGCAGATATCGCGTCCAGCACTTTGGACATTCCACGCAATGGCGGATTCGATGGCCCATAGGCTTCGTAGGCTCTGCTCCCGGATTCCTCAAAGGATTGATACCAGCACCCTAAGTTGCGCTCGTAGCCACATCGAGGGGAAGCTCGTCGCGCAAAATCGGACAAGCATTCGGATGACCATAGGCTTCATTGGTTCGAGGACCGACCACGGGCATGGTGAAATCGGGAATGAACGTACAAGCACAGTCAACGGACATACGTGATTTGCGAATTGGTGCAACGCGTTGGAGTGGCTGAGTTGACGAGGGAATCTACCAAAACAGAAAGTTTTGCGACAGATGCCTACAACAAACCGAAGCGCGATGCACGCACCGCTTGATAGATCCCGCTCTTGACGCTATGATGGTTTCCATACATACTGGTTGGTATGTTTGGGCCAGGCAAGAATCCGAAACGCAGAACGACGAGGCTACGCAATCCTGAGCGCACGCGGGAACACTTGCTCCAGGCGGCTTTTCGGGAGGTCCGCAGATCAGGCTTCCAGAGTGCCGGCATCGATACAATTCTTGCGGCCACCAACGTAACCAAGGGAGCGCTCTATCACCACTTCGACAGCAAGGAAGCTTTAGGCTATGCCATCGTCGACGAGGTCATCGCGAAAATGGTCCGCGACAGGTGGTTGCGTCCTCTGCTCAGCGACGGGCAACCCATCGACATTTTGATTGGTATTGTGCGGCGGTTGCCCACTCGGCCCACAGACGTTCGAGAAAGTTGTCCGCTGCTCAATTTGTCACAGGAGATGTCTCCGCTGGACGAGCAATTTCGCAAGCGACTGGAGCGGCTATTCCTTGCTTGGCAGGAAGGAATTGCCACGCTTTTGCGGAAAGGGCAGTCCCAAGGAACCGTTCGCCGCGACCTAATTCCACTCGAGACTGCCAGCTTTTTGGTCGCGATGGTCGAGGGCTACGCCTCGTTAGCGAAGAATGCTCAAGATGCGAAGGTGTGGGAAGTGGGAATCAGAAATATCGTGGGGTGGTTGAAGTCTCTCCGAGCACCACGTCAATCTGCGAGAGGCGGACGGCGGATGTCGAAGGAGGACGTTGTCAGGCAACGGCAACAACTCTGACTTAGAGGAAAACGATGAACAGAACAAGATTGGCAATGGTAGCTTCTCTAGGTTTCGCTCTGATCCTGGGGCTCATTGGAATGAAGCAAGGGCAGGCACAAGCGCCCAAAACAGCCTATCCGAGCATGGCGCCACTCGATCAGTACCTCATGGCAGACCGAAATGCCGAGATTGCCTTGGCACGAAGCGCGGCACCGGAAGCCATATCTGGCGACGCCAAGATTCTAGTCCTCGGCCGCCATGGCTACGAAACTGCCGTCGAAGGAAAGAACGGTTTTGTGTGTGTTGTGGAGCGAGGGTGGATGTCCCCTTCCGACGCTCCGGAGTTTTGGAACCCCAAGATTCGAGGCCCAATCTGTTTCAATCCGCAGGCCGCGCGATCCGTGTTGCCGACTACTTACAGCAGAACGGAAATGGTATTAGCAGGACGTGCGAAGGCTGAGATCATCGAAGGCAACAAGGCAGCGTTCGACAAAGGTGAACTGCCAGCGCTCGAACCCGGCGCGATGAGTTACATGATGTCGAAGGAAGCTTATCTCACCGATCGCGATGATCACAACGTGGCTCACTTGATGTTTTATGCGCCTCCGCTGGACGGCAAGGCTTGGGGCGCTGATCTGCCGAAATCACCGGTAATGCTGATTCAACAGTTCAAAGGCGCGGAACCGATCGACGTGTTTATTGTTCCTGTGGGTAGGTGGTCAGATGGAACGGCTGCGCCGGTAATGTAGGACACGACGATGAACACTCTGAAGTTGGGTGTAGCCGGACATGCAGTCCCGAGGCCAGAAGGCGTTAGCGATCCTCTTGTTGAGCGCGTGGCGAACCATTCATGTGCAGCCTTGGTCAAAGCACGCGATGCGGGAGAACAAACAGCGAGATCGATAGAGACTTTCCCGGGGTTGCAGGCGTCAGCGAAGCCACAGTCTCTCCGGGTGGCCATCAAAGTCAGGGGGAAGATTCTATTTATCAGTCTGGACGACGTGATTTCCGTACAGGCTAAGGGTAAATGCGTTTGGCTCCAATGGAACGCGAGTTCCTACCTACTGCGTGAGTCTATTTCGGTGGTGGCAGAAAAGCTCAAAACCCATGGATTCATCCGCATCCACCGATCTGTGCTCGTGAACACGTCTTTTGTAGAAGAAATCAGGCCGCTTTCGACGGGAGAATACTGCCTTCGAGTCGAGGGCGGAAAGGAATACACCGTCACCCGCACTTACAAGACGAATCTCAAATCCCTCGCGGAATTCTGGATCGGCACCGGCGCCTTCTTCCCTGGCTAAACCGGCAATCGACACCGCAAAAGTTGATGCGCAACTGAAATGTTTATTGATGCTCCGCCCTGTGATCCCTCTGATTTGTAGGGTCGAAAATCGACGTGATCGCGGAGCGCCCCGCAAGAAATCGAACCCTAATAAACTAGTGTAGTTATGGCGCTAAAAAGGCCGTTCTCATTACAGTTTTCATTACAGTGCACCACGATGGCAGCACTCCTCCTCGGAGGGGAACATCCCTGATCTTGAAAACAAAACTCTAGAATTTGGTGGCGGCGGTAGGACTCGAACCTACGACCTACGGATTATGAGACCGTCGCTCTAACCACCTGAGCTACACCGCCACTTGCGTAAGTACATGCATTATAAGTGACTTGGGAAGTGCACCGAAGACTAGCACCTTCGTACCATAGAACATTCCTAGAACATTTGCTATTTTGGTTGGCAGGAGAGTGGCAAATGTCCCAGCAAGGATCGCTCTATGTCGTCGGCACTGGCGCTGAGTCCGCATGCTATCTCAAATATCGTAGCACAGACGAAAACGGCGACAGAGTTCACAAGACCATGTTCCTCTGCACGAGGGACGAGCGTCACGACTGGTGGTTCAAGCGTGGCAAGTGGGGATTCTCCTCAGCCGTTCGTGACCTTCAGCGCGAGACGATGGACAGAATCAACGCTGAGGCGCAAGCGTTGGAACTCGCCAAAGCAGCCCAGTCAGGCGCGGAAAGTTCTGGCGACATGCGGATCGCCGCGTTCTGGGAATCCGTGTTCGTGCCCTACTGCGAGAAGGTTCGTGATGTCACAGGTGAGCCGAGAATGAAGCCCAGCACCGTCCGGGGCTTCAAGCAAATCTGGCGACAACATCTGAAGAGTCACTTCGGTGCGATGACGCTCAGCGAATATGAACCTGTGATGGGCAGTCGCTTTCTTCGGACTCTGGTGGACACGCAGCGGAAGACGACACTGAAGCATATCAAGGCCCTCGGTTCAGCGATCTTCAAACTCGCCGTCGCACGAGAGTTCATCAAGGTCAACCCGTGGCACGATGTCGTTATCCCAGACGATGCAGTCGAGTCGGAGAGAACACCGCACTACACTCTCGCTGAAGCAGAAGACATCATCTCGGCTCTCGTCGAACACGTCGATGCTCAACTCGTGATGGCTCTTGCCTGTTTCCTTGGTCTGCGACCGGGAGAGATCGCGGCCCTGAAATGGGAAGACTTCGACGGCCGATACGTTCACATTCGTCGCTCTGTCGTCCGTGGCATTGTCGGCACTCCGAAGACTCCCGAATCCCTCGCGCCGCTCCCCCTCCTCGCCCAAGTCAAAATCCCTCTGCAACTCTGGTGGAAGAAATGCGACAAGCCGACTGAAGGCTGGGTCTTCCCGTCAGAGAACGAGACCCCCGTTGATCTGCACAACCTTGTCGCCCGCGTCATCCGTCCGCACGTCGAAGGCCCCGCGTATCAGCTCAAAGGCGCAGTGCAGAAGTGCATCAGGTGCGGTGAAGTTCCGAAGGCATCAGGGTGTGAGTGGAAGACGGTTTACGCTGGCCGTCGTTGCGCTGCGACTGCTGTGATCGAGGCGAACAATGGGAATCTGGCAATCGGGCAAGCGTTGCTCCGGCACAAGAATCAGATGACGACGGCGACGTTCTACAAGAAGGCTGTCACTCCCGAGACGCTTCGCAACGGCATGAAGATGCTTGAACTCGCAGCCAAGAATGGTAGCGAGAAGTGATAGCGGATCGAAACTTCCGGGCACGCTGTCAAGCAAAATCGTGAAAATCGTAATGGTGCAAAAACGCCCCGCCACACGTGGAAGTTCTTTCAGATGAATGTTGAGACGTGCACCATTACGGTGGTCGATTTGTCAGAATCAAGTTTTTTGAAATGTCATAGTAGAGTGACTCAGGCAGAAGACACGCCCTCTGCGTCTAGCGGTATCGGGGAGACGCATAAGAAGTGAAGCACCCCACGGTCGGACAGAACCTTGACTCCGACCCTGATTGAAGTCATGGAGGTGCTATGCCAATCACTGACGACGAACTACTGACCGTCGCTGAACTCGCGGCTGTACTCAAATGTAAAGAGTCGAGTATTTACAATCTCACCCGAAAAAGAAGTGTGCGCTATGCCCACGAACTCCCCGTCATCAGGGCACCGTTCGGGCTTCGCTTCAGGAAGTCATCTGTTCTTGAATGGCTGGCTTCTTGCGAGCAGACTCGGGGCGGTGCAGCATGAGCGCAGCCACAGCAACAATCACAGCATCTGAGCAACGTCTCGCACACGTCAAAGCGTTATGGGCACGGAGTCAGAAGGAACAACTCGAAATCGGGCGTCTTCTCTACGAAGAACGTGAGGAACGCATCGGAGTCGGCGGACGCGGGCACCGCGAAGGTTTCCAGCAGTGGCTTCGCGAAGCGGGCATTCCTGTGACATCAGCTTATCGCCGCATCGCAGAATATGAAGTCTCTATCGGGGTTCGGGCTGAAGAACCTGAAGATAAACCCGTTCCAAGTGGAACGACTATTCTGCAACAGGCAATCAACCGCGAGGGCAAAGAGACGCTCTGGCAACTGCGGGCCGCTATCGATGCGCGGCTAAAGCCTCGACCTGAAGTGAAACCTGAAGACAAATGCGAGAAACCCATTGACGAGCCGTTCGCGACCTGCTTCCTGTGCGGTACGTCCGTGCATGTTACAGGCGGGCGATATGGTCGTCACAACGATCCTGATCTCAAAGGAATGCCTTGCACGCAGCGATGTTCATGTTCAGGTCAATCTGTCGGAGAACTGCCTGATGGTTCCAAATTTTTGCTCGACGAGAAGAGGAGCCGTTCTCGGAATGTGGTTGACCCAGTGATCGAACTCAAAGACGGTCAGCGTGTCCGCTTCGACGGCACGGTTTACAAAGTTAGTCAGAGACGCAAAGATCGGGCACCGATACTCATCTGGCAACCTGAAGACAACGAATGATCGAGCAAATCGGGCAATCGAGACGGACGACTGCACAGGGAGTTGATTAGACCAGTCACCGCCCACGCAGTGTATATGGTAACAATCCCAGCACACAGCGTCCCAGAGTAAGCGTCTTTCGACTACGCCCAGCGACTACGAATCTCTTCGTACTTGTTCGTCTCATTTTGAGAAACATTCGCTGCTCTGGTTGAGCGACGGTCTATCTATCCGTCATAATACGTAGAATCAATGGCTTACAGGCGCGATAGAACAGGTTTTAGAACATCGTCCCGCGAAATTCAGGCTCTTAGCGACCCCTTCCCGACCGCATCCTGACCGCTTGCTGGCCCGATCTGGGCGCTAAGCTCGGGGGCGCAGTGCAAAGCCATTCAGGGGAAAGGGGTAAGCAGATCGCAAAGGTACTCCCGAAATGAGCCTCCAGAAGCATGCTTCCCGAGGTGGCACCGCCGGGAGCGCCCGCATACCGCGTCCACTTTTCGCCGATGAACGTGCGATCTGCTCGATCAGTGGGCTGATACCGCATTGGGAATGACCAAATGCGAATGACTAATTCTTCGTTCAGTGCGACATTCAGACTCATCCGCTGATAGAGATCGGACGGAGTGTCGTGAAAGTTGTAGAGCATGTAATTAGAAAGCTCGCCAAGGCCGAATTCATGAGCGTAACGAATCGACTGTTCATAGGGTTTCCGCAGCCCCCAATGATCGAAGGCGATGCGGAGCGGCTTGAGACAGATCGTGGAAAGCTCCCGCAAGAACATCGGGTCTTTGCAGAGAATTCGAGCATCCACTCCCTGATTAAAATCAACCCGCCGTTGAACAGGAGTACGGCCCCTTTTCAGCTTGGCGTCAGGCGTAAAACCAAGGTCGCGTATCTCCGCAATGATTTCCTTGAACCGTGGAGACGCGACGATGTTGTTGTCCATCAACGTGAGGTCTTTCTTAGTTCCATAAAGTTCTTCCACGCCACGCACGAGCAGCGTGAGCGGAGCCACGTCGCGTTGATCGCCTTCCAGCTTCGGCACTCCACAAAAACTGCACTTCCTGATGCAGCCTCGCGACGCATAAGCAAAGTAAGCATCATTGACTGGATACGCGGCACAGCTGGCGGGAGTCAAAGCGATGACTCGTCAGCAATGGGCTTTGCGACTCGCAAAAGTTGCGGGAGCGACGGGACTCGTAATCGGAGGCGGTCACGCCCTTCACACTCTGGTCGGGGAGTAGGGGAACTCGACGCGTGATATTCTTGGAGGCTCGGTCGCCGATGGTTTCACACGACGAAGTTTTAACGATGGAAGAAGCTGCTGCGATACTCAAGATGCAGCCGCGTCAGGTTTATGAACTCACGAGACGACGGTCGCAGGAGCGAATGGAAATTCCTTTTCCTGCGTTCTCAATTCACCGCAAGGCCAAACGCGTTCGGAAATCCGACTTGCTGAACTGGTTGAGGAGTTAGCCGCGAAACAACGAACCTAAGTTCCTAACTTGGTCGATTCCTCGACCTCACGAGTCAACTCAGATGCAGTGATGGTGAGCGTCTCCGCAACGCCCATCGTGCTTGCAGTGCCTCCAAAGAGGTCAATCGTTACAAAGAAAATCGTCTTGTGATTGAGTTCAAATCTTGGCACTCCGTCGGTTCTGACGGCAGTTCGACCCTCAACTGCTTCTTCGAAACGTTGAAGACAATGAGGTAGGCGACAGGTTCGTTGTAGTTGTCTGCGTATCGGTAAGCCTGTGAGAACGCCTTTCGGATGAAAGGTGCTCCGCGATTCCCCTCGGGGTCAAACACCTTGACTTCGCCGATAAGGGGATGGTGCATTCCGTCGAGAGCGACTATGTCTGGTTCACCGGATGCTGCCACGGGTTCGACATGAAACGGCAAACCTTGGTCGAACAGGAACTCGAACATGTGTCGTTTGAGATTTTTCTCTCCGCGTCCTGTGTCTTCCTCGTAAATTCTTAGTACCTCGGCCCGTTTATACCATTCCACTTTGTGCTTGTACCGCATCAGGAGTGCTAGGGCGACGTTCGCGTCGTCGAACGTTTCGTCGAGATACTCCAACAGCGGCTCAACATACCAATCTTTGTAGTCACTCAATTTGACTGTGCCGAGTTGGGAGCGATAGGGGTTCGTCTGAGCAGCGTCGGAATGCCACACCAAATACGCGATTGTCGCGGCCTCCTCTGTAGTCTCGCCGTAGACTCTTTGATGTGGGGTTGCATTTTGCACTTCAATGACCGTCTTCTGATTGCGTGCCAACAGTTCAGCGATGACCGCACAATACAACTGATTGACTGGCTGGTGGGACGATTGGAAGAGTGTCTCGGCGAGGTTCTACCGCTCCAGACGGATGATCTTTTGAAAGACTATGCGAAGGATGCTCGTAACAGCATGGCATCAGCAATCGAGCACCTGAGCCTTGCACGCGCCAAAAAAGAGCAGCAACTCGGGGGCACCAGCTAGAGATACGCACACCGCACGGACAGTGCTTTCACTGCCAATTGCTTGAGTGCAATCGCCTTGGCTACAACAGTCACCTTTCCCTTCTTCGATCCGGTAGCAAGAATGAAATTGCGCGATTGCTCTACTCTGACGTGATCAGCATCACTGACGCCGCCCTTCGGTAGCAGTAGGGTCCAACGTTAGCTCCCCCTCCGCCTTACGAAACGCGCCGCACACTACGACCTTGGAGGTGCGAACCGTGCGCCAATTTGCCGCGATCGTGTTTGTGTTGCTGGTACAGCTTGCTCCTAAGTGCCTCGCTCAAGATGCCGTCCCGGGGGAGATTCTTAGTCGGACAATATTCATCAAGGGACCAACTGAGGCGGGAACGGCATTCTCAGTGGACTACAAAGGCAAGGTGTACCTCATCACCGCGAAGCACGTTGTTGATGGTCTGCCTGTGCAGAATGCGACCATTCAGATATGGCAGAACGAGCAGTGGAAGGACTACCACACTGTCAGAACTATATTTCCATCTTCCGACAATGTAGACATTGCCGTTTTCGAGACGAATGAGAAAGTCGGAACCCCTTATTCAATTGCTGCCAGCGGGGACACCGGCGGCCCGACAATGGGTCAACAGGTTTGGTTTCTAGGCTACCCATTCGGCATCGCCAGCCGCTTCAAAAACGGCACGATAGCTCCCTTTATCAAGCGCGGCACGATGTCCGCTATCGATGCCAACAACGCGGATGCTGTTGTCATCTACATTGACGGTTTCAACAATCCGGGATTCTCTGGAGGACCAATTGTCTTCTGGAATTTCTCAAAGCATGCCTACGAAATCATTGGAGTGGTCAAGGGCTATAAAGAAGACTCTGCGAAGGTCCTTATCAACGGACAGCACGTTGACACTCAGCTCTTGGTCAACACAGGTATTCTAGTTGCTTACAGTATCGAACATGCGATGAAGGCAATTGAGGCGAGTCAGAAATAGAGATGGGAGCAAGCTGGCAAACTGAACGCCACTCCTCCGCTCACAAACGCTCAGATGTGAACTTAATCGAAAGAAACCGAAATTTGAGCGTTATGGCCTGTTCTCGTCATTTCACAACACATATCTTGACGAATTGATAGTCGAATGGCTACCATCGGCCTCATTGAGGGTAGAGCGTCTTCTATGCCGAAAGAGTCGAAGCAACGCAGTGCCGTTCTGCAGGGAACGCTGGACATGATGATCCTGAAAACGCTTCTGTATGGGCCGGCGCACGGACATCAGATCGGCAAGCATATTCAGAGGGCCACGAATGAGTTTCTGCAGATGCAGCATGGTTCTCTTTATCCCGCCTTGCATCGGCTGGAGAAGAGAGGGTGGGTGGTGTCCAAATGGGAGACGGCGCCGGACCGCAACCGCGAGTTCAAGTACTACCGGTTGACGGATAAAGGCAAGAAGCAGCTTGTGGTCGAAGAATCGCAGTGGAAGCAGATGGCGGACGCGGTGGGTCGCGTGATGTGGCCTGCGGCCGAGGAGAGCTGATATGCGATGGTGGCAGTGGAAGAATCGGGATGAGGACCTGGCGCGAGAACTCCAGTCTGACCTTGAACTGGAAGAAGAGGAACAACAGGAGATCGGGTTGTCCGCGGAAGAGGCCCGTTTTGCCGCCGTGCGCGCTTTCGGAAACCCTACTGTGATACGTGAGCAGACGCGGGCCGTGTGGACCTGGAACTGGCTCGAGCGATTGCTGCGCAACCTTAAATATGGCGTGCGCACGTTGTGGCGCTCGCCGAGTTTCTCGATCGTATCGGTGCTCGTGATGGCGCTCGGTATCGGCGCAACCACATCGCTGTTCACCATTGTGCGTGCTGTGCTTCTGCGGCCCCTGCCGTTTCGCGATCCCGGCAGGCTGGTGATGCTCTTCGATCATTTTCGCCACGACGAACGCGGGGATGGGTTTAGTACCGTCGCCGCCGGCGACTACCGCGACTGGCGCGCGCAGAGCCACGGCTTTGAAGACATGGCCGCCATGCGCGCATACGGAGGCATCATCTCCGGCGTGCAGAGTGAGCTACCTGAGGTTGTGCAGAGCGCCGCAGGTTCGGCCAATCTCTTTCCCCTGCTCGGCGTGTCGCCGGTTTTGGGGCGGACCTTTACTGACGCTGAAGACCAGCCGGAAGGGCAGCCCGTTGTGCTGCTGACCTGGAGCATCTTTCAGCGCCGCTTTGCCGGCGATCCGTCGATCATCGGCAAGCAGGTTCATCTGGAAACGAAACCAACTACAGTCATTGGCGTGCTGCCGAGCTGGTTTACGTATCCCGATGCCAAGATTCAATTCTGGCTGCCGTATGCGCAGACCTTCTCGTACTCGCCGGGCAACTACGGGCACGCCGACCACCAGAGCATGGTGGTGGCACGACTCAAGCCGGGTGTGAGCGCAGCGGCGGCGACCCGCGAGGTGAGTGCGCTGCAGTATCAGATCCACCTCGCCAATGCGTCGAAGCCTGTAGCTGAAGACGTGTGGTCCCGGCCAATGATCGACGACCTCGCGAAGAATGTGCGCACGCCTCTGCTGGTGCTGCTGGGCGCGGTGGGCTGCATGCTCCTGATTGCCTGCCTGAACCTCACCAATCTGCTGGTGGCGAGGTCGGCTACCCGGCGCAGGGAGGTTGCGGTGCGCGGTGCGCTGGGCGGCAGCCGTGTTGTTCTCATCTGCGAGCAGATGACAGAGAGTTTGCTCATCTGTCTGGCCGGCGGAGCACTAGGCCTGCTGCTGTCGCTGGCTTCCACTTACTGGCTCGCGGCGCACTGGCGCAATCTACCCCGCGCCGAGTCCGTGCATGTCGATGGATGGGTCCTCACGTTTACGCTGGCGCTCGTAGCAGCCGCGGCACTCCTGGCTGGCCTTGTGCCCGCAATTTCGTCCACCGGAAAAGGGCTGCTTTCCGGGCTGAGAGATTCCTCGCGAACGATGGGCGGCAGCGCCTCCCGGGCGCGGCTGCGCAAGACGATGCTGACAGTGGAAATCGCCCTTACGGTTGCCCTGTTGATCTCGGCCGGCCTGCTCTTCAAGAGCTTCCTGCATCTACGCACAACCGATCTCGGGTGCCGCATCGACCACGTGATCACTATGAAATTCGGCCTGCCCGAAATCCAGTACGATACGCGCGAAAAGGTCGTGCGCTTCCACGAGGCATTGCTCGAGCGACTGCGACGCCTGCCTGGCGTGCGCGGCGCGGGATTGGTTTCCGTTCCACCGGGGGCGGGCTTCTCATTTGGCCGGGTATTCAGCATCCTGGAGCGGCCCGCACCCAGCTACAGCCTTCAGTACGAAGCCGTCATTTTCACTGCCGATCCGCAGTACTTCAGCGTGATGCAGATTCCACTGCTGCGCGGCCGCGTCTTCACGGAACACGAGCGGCTCAGCAACGATCACTACATTGTTGTGAGCAAGACGTTCGTCGATCAGTACCTCCCGGGCGACGACCCGGTCGGCAAGCATGTCCGCGTGGACTGGGATACCAAGCCGGAAGTCTACGAGATCCTTGGCGAAGTCGGCGACACGGTCAGTGACACTACCAAGCCGATTCAGCCGACGATGTACTTCCCTATCCTGTCGGGCATTCCCGATCGGACTTCGGAGGCGACGATCGTGGCCTACACTTCCGCCGATCCGCTGACGATTTCGATGCCCATCCAGCGACAGATCTCGGCGCTCGAGCCGGAGCTGCCCGTCTACAACGCCCTGACCATGGACCAGATTCTTGGCAAGACGTCGGCCAGTCAGGGGTTCGCGGCCAATCTGGTGCTGGCCTTTGCGGCCCTGTCGCTTCTGTTGGCGGCAGTGGGGCTGTATGGAGTGCTCTCCTACCTGACAACGCAGCGGACGCCCGATATCGGTCTTCGCATCGCGGTGGGCGCGCAGCGATCACAGATCCTGCGGTTTGTTCTTTTCGAAGGGCTGCGCCCTGCGCTTATCGGACTGATTTTTGGCGTCGCTGCCAGCGCTCTGGCCACGCAACTGCTGCGATCAATGCTCTATGGAACCCAGCCGCTCGATCCGGCGGCGTTTGCGGGCGCAGCGGCGATGCTGATGGCTGTCGCAGTGCTGGCCTGCCTGATTCCGGCGTGGAGAGCGTCGCGCATCGATCCAATTCAGGCATTACGAACTGAATAGACCGGCGGATATGCCTGAAAGTTGAAAAGGCGTCAACGAGTGAAAAATCTTAGTGTCCTATCGCAAATGTACCGGCGCCGTGCAGCCGCGGGAGGCCCCGAGTGTGTCCCGCCGGGGCATTTGCGATAGGAGGATTTGGAGGAAGCCGCTGGCGTTTGCGGCGGACGCGGGGGGGCTATATCAATATAGTATGGGGATTCAATGGCCGTTTCGCCATCTCATCGCCGTCGGCCTTGCTGATTGCCAATTTCTGTACGAACCTAACTTGCTGCACAGACGCATATTATCACCTAGCAGGCGAAATCTTGCATCAGCCCACTCACAGCTGCCCCCCGAGCACGCGGTAGCGTCCGCCGCGCCAGCGGCTTCGTCCACATCTCTATTTCACTCAAAACCCTCGGGCATTTTGGGCGCAATCGCCCGCTTACGTCAGTGATCTGGATGGCGACGGTTACTTCTGAGAGAATCGGCACGTGGATTGGGAATTGGTTCTGCCGACAGGCTTTGTTCTTCTAGGCTCAGTGGGACTATTGTGTGGCGGACTTGCGGCCTATCACTATTTGCGGTGGGAACGATCCAACGACACTCCACGCCTGCCCGTCGCCATAGGTGCATTCGCGCTGCAATACGGCATTGTTTTCGTATTGGCAGGGTTGAGCAGCTATAGCCTTCTACGAACAATCCTGATGTTCTTCACGACTATGGCGTTGGTAATTGCGATTCGGCTTGGGCTACAGGCCCACAGCAGTGCGGGTGCTCGTATAACGCTGGCAGCATTGTTCACGCTGAGCGCATACATCTGCAAAATGGGCAGCGATTACTATCAATTTGCGAAGCATGGCTGGTGATCGAATGCAACTGGCGAAATATCTCGATTTCACTCATTGGCGCTGCGACCGGGGGTTTTGATTGAAATGGCCTGCTAACAGCAGTCTTCCCTCGGTACAAGGGATACTGCGGCTAATGTGTCACTTGCGCGAGGTCTTCGCGTAAAAAGCCAGAAGGACGATACAGCCGACGAAGGATGGGAGGAACAGCAAACGAGCTGCCCAGACGACCGTCTTAGCGAGAATCAACGATAGACAGCACAAGACTCCGGCGACGACGGCCAACCCAAGAAGTATGAGTGGATTAAACGAGTGTCCGCGCTGCCCACATTTATCGTCGGCATCGTCTAAGCTGAGTTTTTCTTGTTCGCTCATTGCTGCGTCAGATGCCTCATGATCCGCCATGAGGAAATCGTACACCACTCGATGCTTGGCGAGGAATCTCGATTACGCATTGACCCCTTCTGAGCCATTGCCTTCGCCGCCTGTGTGTCGCACTATAAAGCCATGCTACTACCGGGTTGGGTCTTGTTCACAACGTGCACCGTTATTGGAATGGCGGGTCTGTTGATCGCCCAAAGGAAACCTCGGGCAGTCGTCCTTGCGTTCATATCTATCCTTTGCATAGCGGGAACCACCATCGTACGGTTGAGTGACCCGCTCAGTCTCACGCCACAGAATCGGCACCTAACCGAGACTTGGGGCTACGTCGCTATGCTGTTCTGGTCCTGCGTCGTCGGCCTCGCGCTTCCGGTGGTCGGATTGTACTTGCGGTCAAAAGGTCGCGGATCGCGCACTGCTGGCAGATAACTGTTGAAACAGTGCGCCGTGAAAGGCGCTGGACTACAGCGGGTGCAACTCCCGCCCGGGAACTGGTTCGCTCCACCCGGTAGCAATCGAAACGGCGGCGGAGGCAACGAAGCTGTCGGAGCTTTCGGTGTAGAGGGTCGCTAGGCGACTCGGCGAGCGTGCAGGTTACCTTCCTTGCTTCCGGGCTGCAATGATCTGATCGCGGTACTTTCTACGCGTCTTCGCTATCGCCTTCAGCAGTTCGTCGAGGCTGGGCATTTGATCAGTGCGGATCAGCCGCTGGGCCTCGGCCCGCATGTCGGACGGTGTTGATGGTCGCGGGTCTTCGAGAGCGAACATCCGTTTCAGTTCCGTAATGTCTTTCCGCTCTCCCTCGCGCTCGTATTCCAACTCCAGCCAACCCGTGATGTAGTCGTATGCTTCCTCACGATCTGCGGGTGTCGGGACGTGGCGATGAACCGTTCCATGCTGCGGGCAGGAGGAATTCTCACAGTCGAGATCGGGATGAATCAGGGTTCGACTATTCGGACTGAATGAGAAGAACACCCAACCCCGGTGGATTCGCTGGACAAGGCGTCCAAGGCACCATTCTGAGTAGCTATCGTCTACGCTCATTTTCCCTCCGCATGACGAATTGCCCGCCGCAGTGCCCGGTCAAGTCTTGAGGTTGTTGGCATCGCTGCAACGTACGTCTCGATTAACCGCAGCAGACGTTCCGCCCGTGCCGTGACCTCACCCGGTGCAGTTTGTCCGTATTGGGTCATATCAATGCGACTGGACGCGGCCAGCCGCGATAACTGTTCCAACCCAGCATCAATGCGATCCGGTGTCATCCTAGGACCAGCCCGTCGTCCTTCATGCCCTGAGCCAGCCCCCACGCATAACGATGTTCGACGATAAGCGCGTACCCGAACCACTGGGCATCATCCTGAACATGCTCGTCTATCCATTCCTTAGCCCGGAGAGTCAAGGGACAGAATGTGTACAGTGTCCCGACGTTGTTGACGAGAACGTCAGGCGCGACTGCCTTCTTTTTCGGTGGCTTCATCGGAGTCCTTTTTGCAGGTCGTCCTGCACGCATCTGCCTAGAGGCGAAGCACCGTGGAGATTCGAGAACCCCTCGGTTGCTGAGCACCGTCGCGTCGATCTACGGACGGGCTGCTCGTGATGCTTCAACGATTATAGGTGTCCTGCTTCGCGGGACGAATGGCACTGTCGTGCGTGGCCTATCTCGGATGGCCCTGACGGATGCGTATCTGGGCGTTGCACTTGGGATTAGTGTGCGAGTGGCACGGGCAACGGTCGCCTTGACCGTCGCTCTTTGAGGCTCAGTTTCTTAGAACATTTCCTAGAACATTGTCCTACAGACGCAGTCAACCCGCATCGAGGCAACCAGATTGCCAAAGCGTAACCAGTTGTAAACAGGCTCTGGGAGCGGGTTTTGCCCCGTTATGAGACCGTCGCTCTAACCACCTGAGCTACACCGCCACTTGCCTGAAACGAGGGAAGATGCGAAACAACTGCGCGCCGGGTGGGACCGGCACTTTCGCGGCACGGAAACAACGCGGCCTCGGAGCGTTGTGCCCAATTTGATTTTAGAGGCGGTGCGGAAATAGGTCAAACCTGGCGTCGGGCGACCGCCTGAGGAAGATTCTAACCGCAGAGGGCGCGGAGAAATTCGCTCAGAGCGGGGTATACTTTGCGGCATGATTTTTGGAGCGCACATCCTGTTTTACAGCCAAGACCCTGAGGCGGACCGCGCGTTCTTCTCCGACGTCCTTGGACTTCGCTCGGTCGATGTCGGGCACGGGTGGCTGATCTTCGGCTTGCCACCGGCCGAGGCGGCGATTCATCCGTCCGACGGTGAATTTTCTCAGACCCACGCTGGTCACGAACTCATGGGAGCGGTGCTCTATTTGATGTGCGACGACCTGAAAGCCGAGATCGCGGCGCTCCGCGGGAAGAACGTTCAGTGCACCGAGATCCAGGAAGCGGCGTGGGGAAGCAGCACGACTATTCCTCTTCCCAGCGGGCGGGCCATCGGACTGTACCAGCCTAGGCACGAGACTGCCTTGAATTTGAATTCGAAGTAGCGGCGATCTGGAATAATCGGAAGGTCCATGAAAGCGATTGCCGTGATTCCGGCGCGTCTGGCTTCGACGCGCCTGCCCCGCAAGATGCTCCGCGAGATCGGCGGGAAGCCGCTGATCGGAGTGGTGTATGAAGCGGTACGATCGTCGCCGCTGCTGGCCGACGTCATTATTGCAACGGATTCGGACGAGATCATCAGCGCCTGCCGCAAACAGGGGTGGAAGGCGCAGATGACCGCAGGGACTCACAGAAGTGGGACGGAGCGCGTGCACGAGATTTCCTGCCGAGAATCTGCGGACGTGTATATCAACGTTCAGGGCGATGAGCCGATGGTGCGGGCTGAGCAGATCGCATTTCTGCTGCGGGTGATGGAGAATCCTCAGGCTGAGGTTGGCACGCTGATGACACCGGCGGCGGTGGTCGATATCCAGAATCCAAATGCGGTGAAGGTGGTAACGGATCTCGCCGGGCGCGCTCTGTACTTTTCTCGCGCGACGATCCCCTTCGATCGCGACCAGACAAATCCGCGGTACTTCAAGCACCTCGGCCTCTACGCGTATCGCAAACCCGCGCTGGATCGTTTCGTAACCCTGCCGGAATCCTCGCTCGAGAAGAGCGAGCGACTGGAACAGCTTAGATTTCTGGAGAATGGAATCTCGATCTTTTGTGGAGAGACGCCGCATGACAGCGTCGGCGTGGATACAGAGGAAGATCTGCAGCGGGCAATCGAGATCCTGAAAAAGCGGTGAGGTGGCTAGGAGCTCTTTTGTTTTGCTGCAATCCGTACTAATGTCGGAAGAGGACTACACGAATTTAATAATCCGGCTCTAGCGCTTGCCCTCGTCCGCCAGACGTTGCCGGAGTTTCTCGCGCGCGTTCTCGGCAAGTTTATGGCAGGCCCCTGAATCGATGAAGGGATCAGGCTTTACGCCTTTCTCCCGCAAAGCCAGACGATCCCAGAATCCTGAAACTTCCGGGTGTGCAGTGATCAGAACATCGCATGGCGCTGCCTCAAAGAATGCAAAACTCTTTTCGAAGTCCTCGATTGCCTGGGGATACTGGCGACTCTTCGTGAATCGGAAGCCGGGAGCGGAAATCGGATTCAGGCTGTCGGCATAGACCATGTCGTGACACACCGATCCTTCGCAGGTTTTCCACGTCCAACTCGTTCCGCCGGGGGTGTGGCCTGGAGTCAAGTGCGGCGTTACTGTGATCTCGCCTAGATGAAGGCTCTCACCATCGCGAAACACGCTCACATTGTTGACCGCGGCAATCGGTGTTAACGTCCCGTATTGCGGATCTCCTTTCCCCACTCCGCCTTTTCGCAGCACCTCCGCACTCCACTTGCTGGCTACTACTCGGGCACCGCTTCGGCGCTGCAGTTCCGCCATTCCGCCCGCGTGATCGAAATGCACGTGCGAGTTCACGATCAGCTTCACGTCTTCCATGCGAAAGCCGAGCAACCGGACGTTACCGGCGATAAGTCCGGCTGATTCTGGAAGGTCTCCGTCGATCAGAACATGCCCTGCCGGCGAAGTGATCAGGACCGAACTCAGTCCGTGAGTGCCCACGTAGTAGGTGTTGCCAAAGATGCGGAAGGGAGGCTGCGCTTTGTTCCACTCAACACACTTCGTGCACGGTGCCGGATTCTGTCCTAGTGCCACACTGCAGCAGATTACAGCCAGGAGGCAAGCAAATACCCTCAGCTTGATTGGCCTACATCTCATAGATGCGGCTTGGGCTCTGAGACTTGCTCCACGACTCCGCGGCGGCGAGTCGCCTGGAAATCGAGGGATGCGAGTGGAAGAACCACTCCACCCATTTTGAAGGCATGCGTTCCGCCAGATTCTGATCGGCCAGTTTGTTCATCGAAGAGACGAACGGTTCGACGCTGGCGATCGATTCAAAGGCGTAACGGTCGGCCTGGCGCTCGTTGAAGCGCGAGTAGGCGTTGAGCGCGGGCATCAGCACGAGGGAAAGCACGACTGAAACCAGCGCCAGCAGCGGCAAGTTGGCGAAGTCGGAGAGTTCCTCGAACATGTGATGGTCAACGGCGTAATGCAGGGTCCAGTTCGCCGCCCAGAATCCGACGAAGGTGATGACGGCCTGCACGAAGATGCTCTTCAGGATATGACGGTGGACCTGATGGCCGAGTTCGTGGGCGAGTACAGCTTCGATCTCATCGGGGGTGTAGTTGTCGAGCAAGGTGTCGGCCAGAATGATTCTTCGCGTGCTGCCCAGGCCGGTGAGGGCGGCGTTGGCCTTCTTGCTCTTCTCGGACAATTTCCAGCGATATACACCGCGGACGTGCGTGCCGGCGCGCTGGCTGAGCATGATCAGGCGCCGGCGCAGATCTTCGTCGTCGAGCGGCTCGAATTTGTAGAAGATCGGGAACAGGAGAACCGGGGCAAGTTGCGCGAGCAGGATGAACAATCCCATGAACAGCGCCCAAGCCAGGAGCCACCAGTTTTGCGGCCATTGCCGGATCGTGAAATACAGCAACTCGATCACAATGCTGCCGAGAACCAAGCCGACCAGGAATCCCTTAATGTCGTCCCATAACCAGGAACTAAACCTCTGGTTGGAGAGCTTATAGCCGCGCTCCACGCGAAATCCGTAGTAGTCGAGGCCGATGCCGAGCACCTTGCTGATGCCGAGCAAGAGCAAGATGTACATGAACAGGGACAACTCGTAATTCCCGAACCCCATGCGGCTGGCCACACTCTTCAGGGAACCTGACCAGCCCGTCGCGAGTAGCACAACGAGGAACACGAGGCCGACGGCGAAGTCGGCGATGCCGAGCCATCGCCGGATGCGGTTGTAGCGCCGCGCCTCTGGCGAATCACGCTGAGCCGGATTGGGTGCTTTCGGCATCTCTATTGATTATCGCCCACATTAGGCGCTGCTTCTCACAAATTGCTCGCCGGCCACGAGTAATTCGTGCACCAGTTCTTTTGATGAGGCTTCGGTGTAGAAGCGTAGCAAGTGCTCGGTTCCCGATGCGCGGAACAGCCCCCAGGCTTCCGCGCCATTGCCGTTCGTCGGCGCATCGAGAAAAAACTTGACCCCGTCCATGTACTCCTTCTTGAGTACTTTGTACTTGCCGAGGGTCTTTGTGTCTTCGGACCGGGCGCGTTGGATTGCGTTTTGCTTCATCTCGTCCGGAATGTGCAAGTCTCGCCGGCCGTAGTAATGCGGACCAAATTCGCGCTGCAGATCGGCGACGAGTTGCCCCAGCGGCTTGCCTTCTTCGGCCATGGCATTGGCCAGCAAGAGAGAGTTCAGAACACCGTCACGTTCCGGGAGGAAACGGGAATATCCAATGCCGCCGGACTCTTCACCGCCCATCAGGATTTCACGCTCCATCATGAGGTCGGCCACGTACTTGAAACCGATGGAGGTCTCGTGCAGCTTGCGTCCGTGCTTTGCCGCGATGCGGTCGATCATGCGAGTCGTATTGAAGGCGCGCACAATATCACCGGGCCACTTCTTGCGCTCGAGCAGCCAGTGCAGCAACACGCAGAAAATCTTGTGCGAGTCGACGAAGCTGCCGTCCTCGGCGACGGCTCCAATGCGGTCGGCGTCGCCGTCGGTGGCAAGGCCGGCATCACATTTCTCGCGCACGACTGTTTCCTGCAGCATGGCGACATGCGGTTCAATCGGCTCGGGATTGATGCCGGGGAAGAGCGGATTCAATTCTTGACGGATCGCGACACAGTGCACTCCACGTTCGGCGAAGATTCCGGTCAGAACGCCCCGGCCCGAGCCGTACATCGCGTCGACAGCGAACTTGAATTTCGTTTTCGCGATGAGGTCCATGTCGGCGAAGGCGCACACGGCTTTCACGTATTCCTTCTTCAGATCGACTTCTTCGATCTTCGCTTTCGTTCCTTTGGGTGCCGCTCCGGCAGCGAGCTCGGCTTCAATTTTTTTCATGATCGCCGGAGTCGCGGAGCCGCCGAAGTTGGCTTTGAACTTCACTCCGTTCCAGTTCCAAGGATTGTGGCTGGAGGTGACCATCACACCGCCGGCGGCGCCTTGGTGCTTCACCGCATACGAAACCGAAGGAGTAGGGGTGAAGTCATTCGCGAGCTTCACCGGGATGCCCGCTTCGGCGAGCACTTCAGCGACGATCTGCGCGGCACGGGGAGAGGCGAAACGAGCATCGTATCCGACGATGACACCACGCTTGGAATCCTCGTTCTTCGACACATAGCCGGCAATGGCGCCCGCGACGCGGCGGACGTTGTCGAAGGTGAAGTCGTCGGCGATGAGGCCGCGCCAGCCGTCAGTGCCGAATTTGATTTCTTGCGTCATCGTTCGAGGGATTAGGGTTCAGGGTCCAGGGATCAGAAGATGAGAGTATCGCTTTGACTAATCCATGATTCCTCGCCCTCTTATACCAGCTTATTCATCTTCTTCTCGTCCAGATACTTAACGATCTTGCCTACGTCCTGCGCGTGTTGGCGCGTCGTGACCAACAGAGCGTCCGGCGTTTCGACCACGACCACGTCGCTTACGCCGACGGCTGCTACGAATTTTCCGGGGGCGTGCAGGTAATTGCCGCGGGCATTAAGAACAAAGGTGCCGGCGGCATCAATCACGTTGCCTTCCGGCGAAGTGCTCTTTGCGGTGTGATGTTCGTGTAGAGCTGTCCAGGAACCGAGGTCGTTCCATCCGAAATCGGCGGGGAGACAGAAGATGTTGCTGTCTTGTTCGCCCTTGGCGGAACGCGGCTCGAGCACAGCATAGTCGACGCTGATGTTTTCGCACTTCGGGTAGAGCTTGCGGAACGTTGCGGCGAATCTTGAAGTGCCGAATTTCGAGGCGATCTCTTCGAGGATGGGCGCAGTCTTGGGCAGATGCTCGCGCAGAGCGTCGGCCAGGGTCCGGGCGCTCCACAGGAACATTCCGCTATTCCAGAAGTAGTTCCCCGCTGCGACGAACTCGGCAGCCGTATCGGCGTTCGGCTTTTCCGTGAAACGGCGTACTCGGAGCGCGTCACCCTGGTAGAGGCCGCCGGCTTCGATGTATCCATAGCCGGTTTCGGCGCGAGTCGGGCGAACGCCGAGGACGACGATGTTGGCGCCCGCGGCTGCGATTTCGATGCCGCGCTCCAGCGTCTCGCGGTATCGCTTCTCGTCGGCGATCACGTGGTCGGAAGGGAACAGCCCGATTACGGCATCGGGATCTTTACGCAAGAGTAAGAACGCGGCCAGTCCGATCGCCGGGGCTGTGTTGCGTCCGACCGGCTCGGCTAACACCTGAGCTTTCGGCAGCTTGGGAAGTTGCTTGACGATCGCAGGACGGAGATCGTCGTTCGTGATGACCCATAATTTCTTTGATGGAGCGAGCGGCGTGAGGCGGGCGACCGTCTGCTGGATCATGGTCTGCTTGCCGTCGAGCGCGAGCAGTTGCTTGGCGCGCTTTTTGCGGCTGAGGGGCCAGAAGCGGGTGCCGCGGCCTCCGGCCAGGATGACGGGATAGAAGTTGGGGTTCTTGCTCATGCTTGTGATTTCAGATTGAAGATTTCAGATTGCAGATTGTGTCGCTCGTTAACATCGCGGAAGGGTTTCAATCTGAAATCTAAAATCTGCCATCTGAAATATCCTTACATTCTTGTTTCCGGCTCGGGCAGTGTTCTTCCGGGCACATAGGCTCGGAGGAATTCCACAGCCCATTGCGGTCTCACGCCAAAATCCCCCACAGATACGGGAAGCACAACTGCGTCACCTTTCGCCAGAGTTACGGGCTCGAATCCGGGTGCATCAATGACTCCGCAGCCTTCTACCGCAACCAGAATCTGCGCCGAAGTTTTTCCGGAATCGTCGCGAACCGATAATTGCAGCGGATCTTTCGCTTCGAACATCTCGACCACGAAGTAAGGAGCGGCGACCAGAGGAGCACGACGCGTCTTGGTACTGATCTGCTCGGGCGCGGGGCGCAGTACCTTGCCCGACTTCACGTTTTCTTTGACGGCCGCGAGACCGTCTTTCAGGTGCAGCTCACGCGGGCGGCCGTAGTCGTAGAGACGGTACGTCATGTCGGACTGCTGCTGCGTTTCGACGATGACCGATCCCGGACCCAAAGTGTGGACGGTGCCTCCAGCGACATAGATCATGTCCCCGGCATAGACGTTGAGCCAGTTGAGCACTTCCTCGGCTCGGTTCTGATGAATCGCTTCTTCCAGTTGCGCCACTGTGACGCCGGGTTTGAGCCCGAGCGCGATCTGTGCGCCCGGCTTGGCATGAGCTACATACCAGCACTCAGTCTTGCCCCACGGTTGACCGACGCGCAGCGCCTGCGTGTCGTCCGGGTGCACCTGAACCGAGAGTTTTTCGTGGGGAAAGAGAAACTTGAGCAGCAGGGGGAAACGTTTGGGATCGCGCGCTGCTCCGCCCACCAACTCGCGCTGATACTGGTCGCTCAGTTGGGCAAGCGTTTTGCCTTTGAGCGGGCCGTTGGCAACTTTACATTCGTCGCCGGTCAACCAGGATTCGCCGATCTTCTGCTCGAACCGGTGGTTCGGGTAGATCGGGGATAGGTCGTGCGTCCCCCAGGGGCGCGGATCAAATCCCGGCTGCATCAGAAGCGGATAAAGACTTTCCATGTGAAAACTTGCGCCCACAAAAAAGGCCGCTCACCGACAGAACGGCCTGCGCCGAGCCAGATCAGGATTTTCCCGCCCTGTGCCCTCCGTGGTGAAAGTTTTAAAGAAACTCACCACAGAGGACACAAAGGGACACCTAGGAAAAACTACAGTGCTGCGAAGAACTTCCGCATCCGCTCGAGGCCGCGATCCAATTCCGCCTTCGAGGTCGCATACGAGACGCGGATGTGATCTGTCGTGCCAAATCCTTCCCCGGGAACGGTGGCCACGTGCGCTTCGCGCAACAGCCTTCCAGCCACATCAGATGCTGATTTCAAGCCTCCGCGACCGAGAAAAGATGCAATATTCGGATAGGCGTAGAAGGCGCCCTCCGGCTTGGTGCAGGTCACGCCCGGAATCGAGCGCAAACCGTTCACCACGTGATCGCGAAGCTGTATGTACTCCCGGCGCATCTGCTCGACGCACTCCTGCGGTCCTTTCAATGCGGCGACCGCAGCCTTCTGCACAATCGAGGTTGGATTCGAAGTCGACTGGCTCTGCAGCTTGGCCATGGCGCTGGTGACTGCCGCCGGAGCCATCGCGTAGCCGAGGCGCCATCCGGTCATGGCGTAGGTCTTCGAGAGCGAACCGAGGACGACGAAGCGTTCCTTGTACTCGCGCAGCGAGCCCACCGAGAAATTCTTCCCGCTGTAGTTGAGGTAAACGTAGCATTCGTCGGACAGCACCCAGATGCCGCGCTGGTGGGCCAGGCGAATCACCTCGGTCATGTCTTCGGACTTCATGACGGCGCCCGAAGGATTCGAAGGAGAGTTGAGGATGATGGCCTTCGTCCTCGGCGTGATCAGACGGGCAACCATCTCCGCAGTGACGCGGAATCCCTGCGCCTCGTCGGATTGCAGCAGGACGCAGTTCCCACCCGCGTAACGAATGATGTCTTTGAACGAAACCCAGTACGGAACCGGCAGAATGACTTCATCGCCGTGATCGACCAGAACCTGAATGGCGTTAAAAAGTGCATGTTTGCCGCCGACGGAGGCGATGATCTCTTCGCGGCGATAATCGGAATCAAAATCGACGTTATGACGGTTTGCAATCGCGTCGCGTAATTCGGCGGTGCCGGCAACGGCTGTGTACTTGGTGAAGTTGCCTTGAATGGCTGCAATGGCCGCTTCCTTGATGTGCTGCGGCGTGGAAAAATGGGGCTCGCCGGCGCCGAAATCGACGACGTCGATACCTTGCGTACGGAGTTTGTCGGCCTCCGCGACGACCGCCATCGTGGCGGAAGGTTCGATCCGGTTGATCCTTTCGGTAAGTTTCGCCACTTCCATGGTTGCCGTGGTCATGCTTTTTTCTTCCTTCTCCTGGGCACTGCAATGAGTTGCGTCTCGCCCAGCTTGTAGGCCGGGTCCAGTTTCTCGCGCAACTTCTGTTCGACGATTTCCGGGACGAGTCCCTTCACGGGGCCGCCCGCTTGCGCCACTTCCCGCACCAGCCGCGAACTCACGTAGGAGTACTTGACGGCCGGCATCATGAAGACTGTTTCCAGCGTGGGCTCCAGGTTGCGGTTCATGAATGCCATCTGGAGCTCATATTCGTAGTCGCTGATGGCCCGAATACCGCGCAGCACGCACATCGCGTCAATCGATTTCGCGTATTCGACCATCAGACCATCAAAGGTGTCGATCCGGACGTTGCTCAGATCGGCGGTCAACTCACGCAGCATCTCCCGGCGCTCGGCTACGCTGAACATCGGGCTCTTCTCCGAGTTCCTGAGGATGGCGACGACGAGCTCTTCAAAAATTTTGGCGCCTCGCTGAATCAAGTCGAGGTGCCCGTTCGTGGGTGGATCAAAGGAACCCGGGTAGATGGCCGTGCCTTTATTCAATCATCCTCGGTCAAAGACCGCCCGCCTGGCTGCGCGAGCAGCAGTGCAGTGACTTAGAGATTCTATGCGGGTGAGAGCGGGGATGGCAATGGAATGTGGGAAAGGAAGAATGTGGGGACAGCCGCCTCGGCTGTCCGTCGAGCGAAGCTCGACAGCTGGTGACTGGCTGGCTCTGGCGGGCGAGACGCTGCCTTCTACGACTCTCGGTTAAAAGCTCCGCAGCGTTGGGTGGTCCTGAAGAAGTCAAAACCCCCACCCTGTCGCACAGAACGCGACAAGGATAGGGCACCCTGAGAAATTCCCGGGATAGGGCGCCGAAACGGGAGGGAGGTCCGGGCGCGACTCACGGATGAGCCGCGCCCGGTGGCAACGACACTTAACGTCTGGCTGCGACTATAGGGGCCTTAGGTGTTTCGGTCGCCGTCGGCATTGTGGTCACTCGGCCTGTTGGTGCTGGAGCTGAGGTCGCGGCGGGTGGTTGTGCTGGGGTGGCGATCAATCCCAACGCCTTTCGCACTTCAGTGTCCAGCTTGGCCATGACGTCTTTGTTGTCCTTCAGGAACTGACGGGCATTTTCGCGTCCCTGGCCGATGCGCTCGCTCTTGTAGCTGAACCACGAGCCGGACTTCTCAAGGATGTTGTTGTTGACCGCCAGATCGAGCAGATCGCCTTCGCGCGAGATGCCTTCCCCGTAGAGGATGTCGAACTCGGCCTCACGGAACGGGGCGGCCACTTTGTTCTTGACGACTTTGACCTTCGTGCGCGAGCCGGTAACAACGTCGCCCTCTTTGATGGCGGCGATGCGGCGGATATCGACGCGAACCGAAGAGTAGAACTTGAGAGCGCGGCCGCCTGTGGTGGTCTCAGGATTGCCGAACATCACGCCGATCTTTTCGCGAATCTGGTTGATGAAGATCAGGCAGGTGCGCGACTTGGAAACCGTGCCGGTCAGCTTGCGGAGAGCTTGCGACATCAGGCGCGCTTGAAGACCCATGTGGCTGTCGCCCATCTCGCCATCGAGTTCGGCTTTGGGGACCAGCGCCGCGACCGAGTCGACCACCAGCACGTCGATGGCGTTGGATCGCACCAACGCTTCCGTGATTTCCAGAGCCTGCTCGCCGTAGTCGGGCTGCGAGACCAGCAGGTTGTCGACGTCCACGCCGAGTTTTTTGGCATAGCCAGGATCGAGCGCGTGTTCGGCGTCGACGAAGGCGGCCATGCCGCCGGTCTTCTGCGCTTCCGCGATCACCTGCAAAGTGATGGTCGTCTTGCCTGACGATTCCGGTCCGAACACTTCCACCACGCGGCCGCGGGGAAATCCGCCAACACCCAGGGCGACGTCGAATGAGATAGAGCCCGTCGAGATCACCGCGATCGGGACAATGGCTTCCTTCGACCCCAACCGCATGATCGAACCTTTGCCAAACTGCTTTTCGATTTGAGATACCGCCAACTCGATCGCCTTACCCCGCTCGTCCGCCATGGAAGTGGCTCCTTTGAAAAGTGCAGATATTAGTACTGTCTAAGTTTGGTCGGATTATACATAGGAATGGAAGCGAAGAAAAGGCGAATCAAGAAAATTACTGTGGAAAGCGTCCCGAAATGGGCCGGTCTTGCGTTATTCCAACGCATTGTCATCCTGAGACCCGCGTTTTGTGCGGGCCGAAGGACCTCTGCAACTTGCCCACAGTGTCGGCGCTGCCGGCAGAATGCATAGGTCCTTCGCTTCGCTCAGGATGACAAGCCGGGGCTATCTCTGTAGCAAATCAACCGGCGCGGTCACATCATGGACCCGGAAGTACTTCGCCAAGGCCGGATACTTCCGCGCCACCGCTTCGTACATCGCGTATGCGACATTGCGGTACGAAACATGCCCCGCCGGGGTCGTGCGTAGCTCGGAAATGTAGACCGCCTCGGCGAAATCCATCTTGAAGAGAGCCCGTTTACGGAACGCGAGCGGAATGGCGTATTGCGAGTTTTCTTCCGCTTCAGGGTTCTTGCCGGCACCTAGAGCAGCCAGAGTCTGCACAGCCGTTTGCACGCGGCGCATGACCGCGTCGAAGCGGCCGCGGACGCCGGCATCTTCCATATCAAGCAGCATCTCGTAGCCGTGCGCCGTGGTAAAGGGCTGCATGACCTGAATGCAGCGGCGGTGGCGGTGCATGTCGCGGAATCCGCCAGTGTCCATGAGAATGTCGAAGCGGAACTGCTGCCCGGCGCGAAAGCCGCGCAGCATTTCGTCGTGCTTGCCGCGGTGGCGCAGGCCGAGGTCGATGATCTCACGGCGGCGGCGCTCGCCCGCCACCTGCACCGCCTGGCGAATCTGGCGGTAGGAGTGATGGCAGTGCTCGTAGAGCAGAGTCGTTGCGATTTCCACTTCCAGCGGCTCGTCGTCGAGCAGATCGACAATCGCCTTCGACGGAGCCAGTGGCTCCTCGGCCATCAGTTCGCGCGCGGCCTGGTGCAGTTCCTTACGGGTCTCCATCTCATACGGATTCGGGTCTGCGTACTTCACCAGCGTTGGCGCGACGCGGACTTCGTGCAACAACTCCAGTTCCGCCCGTGCGCCTAATTCCGGATTCACGGCGCGAATCTCCTCGACCAAGGTTCGCAAGGAATCGGAATTCACGTTATATGCCGCTCCCATTGCTGCCTTCTTCAGCGACTCGCCGATCCCGCGTAGCTCTTTATGAGTGTGCGAGAGTAGATGAGCCACTTGATTCTCCAGCGTACGCGCATTCACGATCTCGCCCAGCGAAGTATTGGTCGCGAGCGGCAGCAGGTATCGCGTGATGTCGAATGCCCGGGCCTTGAGCGTGCGCTCGTAGGCATCCTGCTTCATGTCGGAGGGTTTCGGCGTGATGCTGATCAGGTAGTCGGTCATGTGCGCCGAGAGCGCGTCATACTCGGCGAAAAGGAAGTCGACGGTGTCGCGGTAGAGCTTGCGGGCCTCGTCGTCTCCGCCAAAGTCGGGCGTGTAGTATCCGCTCTTGCGGAAATCCTGATAGCGCGTGGAGCGCTCCTGGCCATCCCAGCGCTGCTCATCGACGAGTTCGATGGCGGCAAGAATCGACAGCCGCTCGATGGCCAGCGCGATGTGCGCCAGGTCGGCGATCGAGCGGTGTCCGTACTGGAAATAGAAGGTGTTGAGGAACTTCTCCGCCTTCTGCGTGCTGATCTCTTTCAGCGATTCCTTCATCGACAGGGACGAGCGGGAATACTTCGCCATGGCGTAGGCCTGGATTTCGGGCTCGACTCCGAAGACGGCAAAGACTTCCGTCGAAGGCTCGACCTGTGTGGCGCGGGCGCTCTCGCCCGCGTCGGCCGACAACTGCTCGACAGCCGGCTTCTGTAATGCCGCCCCGCGGTGCGCCGATCGGTGCCCGCCAGCCGGGGATTCGGTGGACTTCTTGTCGGAAGGGTCGGGCATGGTGATGACGTTGGTTGCAGATTGGGACATGGGAGTGCTGGAATGTTACGCGCCGTGCTTGTGGATTAGCAATGCGATTTTGTTGCAGCGGCCTGAGAAGAACATGTGGGGACAGCCGCCCCCGGCTGTCCAGTCGAGCGAAGCTCGACGGCCGCGGCAGACACCATTCGCCAGCCGTTCTGCAGCACAACACTCGCCGCGTATAATTCACCGTTCCGCAATCATTCAATAGCAATACGGAGAACTCTCATGTCTCTCGCTAGACACGTGGCATTCGTCACCGGCGCCTCGCAAGGCATTGGACGGACCTGCGCTCTTCGGCTGGCCAGGGAAGGCGCGACGTTCGCTGTTGCTGCGCGCAATCAGGAGAAGCTCAACGAACTAGTCAAGTGAGATCACGTACGCCGGCGGTCAGGCAGCGGCTTTTCCCCTCGATGTCGCCGATGAGGAGCAGATCAAGACGATGATCAAAGCGGCCATCGCGCAATTCGGCAAGATTGACATCCTCGTCAATAATGCCGGTATTACCCGGGATCAGCTCGTGATGCGCATGAAGCGGGCGGACTGGGACGCGGTGCTGCAGACGAACCTCACCTCCGCCTATCTCTGCACCCAGCAGGTTATTCCGTCGATGCTCAAGCAGCGCTGGGGACGGATCATCAACATCACCAGCGTCTTCGGGCAGATGGGGCAGGCCGGGCAGGCCAACTACGCGGCATCGAAGGCCGGGCTGATCGGACTGACCATGGCGATTGCGCGCGAAGTGGGGTCGCGCAACATTACTTGTAACGCGGTTGCACCGGGATTCATCGAAACTCCCATGACCGAGGTGCTCAGCGACGAATTCAAGCAGAATGCGGTCAAGCAGATTCCGCTGGGTCGGGTGGGGACTCCGGAAGATGTCGCAGGCGCGGTCGCATTTCTTGCGTCTGACGACGCTGCATACATCACCGGGCACGTGTTGAGCGTGAACGGCGGCATGTTGATGGGATAGAAACCCTTCACCACAGAGATCCACCGAGGAATTATGAAAGCCAAAAAGAAAGAATTTGAGATTTCCTCTGTGTCCTCTGTGCCCTCTGTGGTGAAAGGCTTTTCTTTTCGGCAAGCCGAATCGAACGCAGAGATCGCCCATGCGCGCGAACTCTTCCTTGAATATGCGCAATCGCTCGGCTTCAGTCTGTGCTTCCAGAACTTCGACAAGGAACTCGCAGACCTTCCGGGGGACTACGCGCCGCCCGATGGACGCTTGCTGCTGGCCGAATTCGAAGGCCAAGTAGCGGGATGCGTCGCGCTGCACAAACTGGAAGACGGTATCTGCGAGATGAAGCGGCTCTACCTGCGTTCGCAATTTCGGGGGAAAGGCCTTGGCCGCGCTATTGCCGACCGCATCATTGCCGAGGCCCGTGCGATCGGATACCGGCGCATGCGGCTCGACACCGTCGAGCCAGTGATGAAAGACGCGGTCGCGATGTACCGCAGAATCGGGTTCCGCGCGATCGCTCCCTACTGCAAGAATCCCATCGCCGGCGCGCTCTATATGGAACTGCAGTTGTAAATCGGCACCGTCTTCAGCCACAATATCGGCCACCATCTCGACTCGCTATCTGTTTGGGAAAGAATTCACCATGAAAAGAATCTTTGCGCTGGTTGCAGTTCTCATGCTCGCAGCGTCGACGTGGGCGGCCGATGGAAAAACGGTCAGCTACAAAAGTGGCGATGAAACCGTGCAAGGCGTGCTCTATACGCCCTCGGGCAAAGGACCATTCCCGGCGCTCATCGTGATTCACGAGTGGTGGGGCTTGAATGACTGGGTGAAGGAGCAAGCGTCGAAGCTTTCGGATCAGGGCTATGTCGCGCTCGCGGTTGACCTTTATCGCGGCAAAGTTGCGACGACTCCCGACATGGCGCACGAGATTATGCGCGGCGTTCCCGAAGATCGCGCCAAACGGGACCTGCACTCTGCTTTCGAGTTTCTGGCATCGCAACCCAACGTGAAGAAGGAACGCATCGGCGCAATCGGATGGTGCATGGGCGGCGGCTACTCGCTCGACGTCGCGCTGCAGGAGCCCACGCTTGCCGCGGACGTCATCAACTATGGACACCTGGCCACTGATCCGGAAGCGCTGAAGAAAATCAATGCTCCAATCCTCGGGCTCTTTGGAGCGCAGGACCGCGGAATACCACCGGCGGACGTTCGCAAGTTCGGAGAAAATCTCGATCAGATGGGAAAGAAAATCGAGATCAAGATTTACGACGACGCCGGGCACGCTTTCGAGAATCCCAACAACAAAGACGGATATCGCGAAGCCGACGCCGCCGACGCATGGAAGCGTACCGTAGATTTTCTGGCGATGACATTGAAGAAGTGAGGACGAGTCCTGCACCCGCGGAAAGCCGCGCTGGACCGGGGATTTCAGCGGTTAACAATTCCTTGTACACCGTATAAGAAATACTCGGAAACGCTCGTTATTTAACTCACTGCCATTCGGTTTTCACATGGCACGAAGGTCCTAGTGATTGGCACAAATTTCCCCTTGCCAGAAGTTGCCGCTCTGGTTACCATGACCCATCCTGAAATGCTCCCTACCATGAATATCGGCGAGACCATCCGCAACTACCGGCTCCAAAAAGGGATGTCTCAGGGCGACATCGAAAAGCGAACTGGCCTGCTGCGCTGCTACCTGTCGCGCGTGGAAAACGGCCATACCATTCCGTCGCTGGATACGCTGTCGAAAATCGCCGGAGCCATGGAGTTACCGCTTTCACAATTCTTTTCCGATCCGAATCACAGCAACGGGTCAAAGGGTTTGCCCCAGCTGTCCGACGACGAAGTCCGCTTCCTAAGCCAGATCCGCCGCTACTCCACCAGCCTGAACGACAGCGACCGTAAGCTGGTGCTCGCCATGGTAAAGAAGATGGCGTCGAATTCCTCGAAATAGCTCCTAGCTACAGGCTTCTAGCTCCTAGCCAAATCGCCACCCCTTACTTTCGTACCATGTCCCTTGGTGCCCGATGGGAACCTCGTGCCGGGGATTGCCTCTCCACTAGACTATGCGTGGAGACACCCGTGACCACCGACGAGGAACTGACAGTTCTCGACACGCAACTGCGCCGGCTGAAGATCGAGTACGAGATTTTCTTCAGCAATCCGAGCAAGCGTCCACCCACGGATATCGAGTGGAAGGTGCTCGCGCTACTGCGGAAGTTCTCCGATGGCGGCCGCATGAGCTTTTCGCAGCGCTACCGCTACAACGAAATGGCGCAGCGGTATGCCATCTACAGCGATTTGTGGCGCAAGAAGTGCCGCATTCGGGAGGAAGGATACCGCCGCCCGCAGGACGCCCTGTTATCGGTGCAGGGAGTCCGCACGGCGGAAGAAGAGCACAAACCGCACCATCCCGTGTACGGGGTTAGCCACGCCGCCGCGGCGGCAGCTGGCGGAGGCAAGGCATCGCAGCCCTTCACCCTGCATAGCGTCGATCCGTCGGAACACGAGCAGGTGGAACGGCTCTACAATACGCTGGTCGCCGCCAAGAAGAAGGCGGGAGAAAACGTGACAGGCACGATCGACTCGTTCACCGCGTTCGTGCAGAAAAAGACCGAACAGATTCGCAAGCAATATCACTGCGAAGGCGTCGAATACTCTGTCGAACTGGCCGACGGTCAGGTGAAGTTGAAGGCCAAAGCCAAAACCTAGTCCACGTTCATTCCTTTCTCGCCTGAGGCCGCGGGTCCGCCGCGGCATTTTCTTTCCAACAACCTACTGCTACCGACACTCCACCAATGACTAGCCACAGTAGCGTGTGAGCGATCAACGACGCTTACTGATAAAATCTCCGGTCGCCATCCATTTTCCAGAGGCCATCATGTCCCGTATTCAGCGCGCTATTCTCAGCGTCACCGACAAGACCGGACTTGTCGATTTCGCCGCGTAAACTCTCGTCCCTCGGCATTGAACTTATTTCCACCGGAGGCACCGCCAAACTGCTTCGCGACTCCGGCATCACTGTGAAAGATATTTCGGATCTGACCGGCTTTCCGGAGATGCTCGATGGGCGCGTGAAGACGCTGCATCCGAAAGTTCACGGGGGAATATTGCACCGGCGGGAAGATCCTAAGCACGTGGCCGCGGTAAAAGAGCACGGCATTCAGCCCATCGATATGGTCGTGGTGAATCTTTATGCGTTCGAAAAACCGCGGCGAAGCCAGGGGTCGCGTTTGAGGAGCTGATCGAGAACATTGATATCGGCGGGCCATCGATGATCCGCTCTGCGGCAAAGAATTTCCAGGATGTCGCCATTGTGACTTCACCGGCGGATTACGACGCGATCGCTGCCGAACTCGAAAGTGACAAGGGACAACTCTCCAAAGAAACGAAGTGGCGGCTCGCGCAAAAGGCGTTCGCTATGACGGCCGCGTACGATTCCGCGATCGCTTCAACCCTGGAGCAAATCAGCCCGGAGAAGATGCAGCGGGAATCCAGTTTCCCGAATACTCTGCGGTTCTCATTTCACAAGACTCTCGACCTGCGATATGGCGAGAATCCTCACCAGAAAGCGGCAATGTATTCCGATGGCTCGGGCGCAGGAGTTGCGAACGCGCGGCAGTTGCAGGGCAAGGAGCTGTCTTATAACAACATCGTCGACCTGCAGGCGGCGTGGGATCTGGCGCAGGAATTCGACGAGCCGGTGGTCGCTATCATCAAGCACACCAATCCGTGCGGCACGGCGACCGGCAAGACGCTGGCCGAGGCCTACAAACGGGCGCTCGAGTGCGATCCCGTGTCAGCGTTTGGCGGAGTCATCGGGGTGAATCGGCCAGTCGACGCCGCAGCCGCCGAGGAAATGCATAAGCTGTTCCTGGAGGTAATCGCTGCGCCCGCGTTTGACGAAACGGCGAAGGCGAAATTCGCGTCGAAGAAGAACCTCCGGCTGGTCGAAGTAACACCCGCAAATCAGAAATGGATCTTGAAAAATGTTTCTGGAGGCATGCTCGTACAGGACGCCGACGTGCGCCCGCTCCAGGATGCCGACTTAAGGGTCGTTACCAAACGGCCGCCGACACCCGAAGAAATGCGCGCGCTCCTTTTCGCCTGGAAGGTCTGTAAGCACGTGAAGTCCAACGCGATCGTCTATGCGCGTGAGGGTCAGACAGTGGGCGTGGGCGCCGGACAAATGTCGCGCGTGGATTCGGCCAAGATCGGCGCGATGAAGGCTCAACTGCCGCTGAAGGGCACTGTGGTCGCTTCGGACGCGTTCTTTCCCTTCCCGGATGGTGTCGAAGAGATCGCGAGGGCCGGGGCTACGGCCGTGATCCAACCCGGCGGCTCGCAGCGCGATCCGGAAGTGATTGAAGCCGCCGACCGCCTGGGGCTGGCGATGGTATTTACGGCCGTGAGGCACTTCAGGCACTAAGACGGACCTTAGACCTCGGACCTCAGCAAGCCTGCGGCAACCCTGATTCGCTCCGCAGCCCAGCTTGGCCGGAGGCTGCTGAAAGAGGCATTTCAGCACTCGAACGATCCCTCAGCAACGCCAGCGAAACGGCCCGCGCCTCCCGCCGTGGCTGAGAAACCGGGTCCTCAAAACCAGAACAAAACAGGAGTCTTCAGTAGCTCGGACCGCAGGGTTCCGACTATTACCGGGTCACTGTACTTCTGGAATGTCGATTTACTTTCCTTTACACCACATTTGTTTCCAACCTTCAGAAACCGGGTTAGAATAAAGGCACCTTCCCCCCGACGGCTTTGCATCCAACAAGCTGAGGTAATTTGGAAGCGCGCTGTGAGCGCAGTCAGGTCCTGAATGATGAGAATTGTTCGTCTTTTCTTAGTGTTGGGAGTGGCATCTGTAGCTGTCGCTCAAACCAGCCAATCCACGCCCGCCACGCCGGAATCCAGCCAGCCCGCGCCGCGCAAAGTCGACAAAGCCGCCGCCTACTACCACTACACGCTGGCGCATATGTACGAAGAGATGGTTACAGCGTATGGCCGCAGCGACCTGGCCCTAAAGGCGACCGAGGAATACCGGCTGGCGATTGAAGCGGATCCGTCATCGGAATTCCTGACCTCAAGCCTGGCCGAACTCTACGTCAAGACCGGACGCATTGCCGATGCCGTGAGAGAAGCCCAGGACATTATCAAGCGCGATCCGACGAATCTGGAAGCACACAAGCTTCTGGGCCGGATTTACCTGCGTTCTCTGGGCGACATGCCGGGCGGAAACGGGTCGGACAACATTTTGAAGCTCGCGATCGAACAGTATCAGGAAATCGTGAAGCTCGATCCGCAGAGCGTAGACGATCATCTGCTTCTCGGACGCCTGTACCGGTTGGGTAACGACATGCCGAAGGCAGAAGCCGAACTGAATACGGCGATCAAGATCGATCCCAGTTCAGAAGAGGCCGTCACTACGCTTGCAATGCTCTATACCGATGAGGGCGATACGGCGCATGCGCTCAAGGTCCTGAGCTCAATTCCCGACTCGGCGCGCTCGGCCAAGTTGTACTCTGCCCTGGGAGCCGCCTACGAGCAGCGCAAGGAATATAAGAACGCGATTGATTCCTACAAGCACGCCATCGTGCTCGATCGTGACAATCTCGACGCGATCCGCGGTCTGGCCGAAAACTATCTGAATGATGGACAGCTCGAGGCTTCCCTCGAACAGTACAAGGTCATCTCCGACTCGAATCCCGAAGACGCGCAGACTTACGTTCGCATCGCCGAGATCTATCGTCGGCAGGCGAAGTACGATCTAGCGCTGGAAAATCTGAAGCACGCTGATACCCTAATCCCCGACACCGCCGAAGTCCCTTACAGCATGGCTGCCGTGTACCAGGCGCAAGGACGCTACGATGAAGCGGCCAAGCTGCTGCAGGATCTTCTGAAGAAAACCGAGAAGAGCAGCGAAATCGGCACCAGCCAGACCGACCGTAACAATCGTGCGATTTTCATCGAGCGGCTGGGAATGGTCTACCGCGAGCAGGAGAACTACACGGCGGCGGTCGAGACATTCCGCAAGATGCTCACTCTGGGCGACGAGAACGCCCGCAGCGGCTATCAGGAGATCATCGACACGTATCGCGATGCTAAGCAGTGGCCACAGGCCACGGCTACCGCGAAGGAAGCCGTGCAGAAGCTGCCAAATGATCGCGACCTGCGCATGGTGCTGGATGCGCAACTCGCCGACATGGGCGAGTTCGATCAGGCAGTCGCGGACATTAAGGGCATGCTAAAGGGCGGCCCGGAAGACCGAGACGTGCATCTCCGGTTGGCCATCATCTACACCCGCGCCAAGCGTTGGAGCGATGCCGAACAGTCGCTCGCCAAGGCGGAGCAACTATCAGGCAAGCCCGATGACAAGGCATACGTTAGTTTCCTGCGCGGCGATCTCTACCAGCGGCAGAAGATGTTTGACCAGGCCGACACTGAGTTCCGCAAGGTGCTGGCCGTGACACCGCCGACCGATCCGCAGGCAGCAGCGACGCTGAACTATCTTGGATACATGAATGCCGATCGCGGCGTGAAGCTTGAGGAATCGCTCAACTACATCAAGCAGGCACTGACTTTCGAGCCGAACAACGGAGCGTACCTCGACTCGCTCGGCTGGGCTTATTTCAAGTTAGGCAAGTACGACCTGGCGGAAGAGAACCTGAACAAAGCCTCGGTGCACATGGGGTCCGATCCCACGGTGCAGGAACATTTGGGCGATCTGTATCAGAAAACGGGACGTTTGAAACTAGCCGCTTCGCACTGGGATCGCGCGGTGCAGGAATGGAATAAGACCGTTCCCGCCGAGCAGGATTCAGAAGCCTTCGCCAAGGTGCAGCAGAAACTTGATGCTGCCAAGGTAAGGTTGGCGAAAGAAGACTCCAACAAACAGTGACTTGAGGGTGCCCCATCCTTAACGTCGCGTTTTTTTGCGACGTTAGGGTGGGGACTTTGACTTTCGCACCCAATCCCTCCCGCGTCTCGCGATAAACTTCTCTGATGATGCAGACAGCCCTGAGCATCACCATTCGCGAAGGCACCCTTGCCGACATTCCTGAAATCGCCCGCCAGCGGCGCCGCATGTGCGAGGACATGAACTACACCGACGCCGACATCCTGTCGGCGATGGTAAACACGACTGCCGATTACCTGAAGAAGGCGATCCCCGAAGGATCGTTCCGCTCGTGGCTGGCATGCGACAGCGGACGCGTCGTGGCGGGAGGCGCGGTGGTGATCAGCCCATGGCCTGCGCATGCCTATGATCTCGAATGCCGAAGGGCGACCATCCTCAACGTTTATACAGAACCGGAGTACCGGCGGCGTGGGATTGCCCGGCAGATCATGGAAGCCATGATTGCCTGGTGTAAGCAGGAAGGCTTCGCTCGCGTCAGCTTGCACGCCAGCAACCAGGGACGGCACTTGTATGAGACGCTCGGCTTCGAGGACAGCAACGAGATGCGGCTGAACCTGCGGTAGCGAAATTGTTGATACATGATTGTGATTACTGATTAAAGCCCGAAGGCATTTGGTTTTTCAATCCACAATCAGAAATCAACAATCAACAATGCTATCCTTCCCCCATGCTGGCGACTTACGCGGTGCAGGTGACGCAATCCCGCGGACGGCGCTTCGCTGAGTCGCCGCATCCTTACCGCAACGATTTCCAGCGCGACCGCGATCGCGTGATTCACGCCCGCGCTTTTCGCCGTCTTGAGGCCAAGACGCAGGTCTTCACCCGCCGCTACTCCGACCACTTCCGCAATCGCCTGACGCATACCCTCGAAGTGACGCAAATTTCACGCACCATTGCCGGAGCACTCGGGCTCAACGCTGACCTCGCGGAAGCGCTCGCATTGGTGCACGACATCGGGCATCCACCATTCGGACATGCGGGCGAGAAAGCCCTCAATGCGGCAATGCACGAGCACGGGCTTTTCTTCGATCACAATCTCCATGCCTTGCGCATTGTTGAAGACTTTGAGCAACGCTACGCCGCGTTTCGCGGCTTGAACCTGACCTTCGAAGTGCGCGAAGGGATCATCAAGCATTCGCACGATTATGATGCGAAGGAGCATCCGGAACTGGCGGAGTATCTTCTGGACCAGCGTCCGCCACTGGAAGCTCAATTGATCGACCTGACCGACGAGATCGCCTACAACACCGCGGACCTGGACGACGGCTACGAATCGCACCTGTTACCGCTGAAAGAGATCCGGGAGGGCGTTGGAATTTTCGAGCGCTTCTATCGCCAGGTCGTGCAGCTTTACCCGCAGGCTCCAGAGAAGCTGAAGTTCAATGAAACCTTGAAACGCATGCTCAACCGACTGGTGGACGATCTGATCCGGACCACGCAGAAGCGACTCCATGAGGCCAGGATTCAGAGCGTGGAAGGAATACGCACGCATCCGCAACGGCTGGCAGCGTTCAGCCCGGAAGTCGAAGCTGAGCGCAAGCAGAACAAAGATTTCCTTTACGAGAATCTCTATTACAGCCCGTCGCTGGCGGACGAAAAAGATGATGCGGAACGCGTGGTCTCAGAGTTGTTCGCCTTCTGGATGGCTCATCCAGAGTCCCTTCCTCACCAATATCAGGAGAAGGCAAAAGACGCGGGATTGCCGCGCGTCGTCTGCGACTACATTGCCGGCATGACCGATCCGTTCATCTTCGAGCAGTACGAGAAGCACTGCGTATAAACGACGCACGTAGCGACAGCCGCCTCGGCTGTCAAGCGAAGCCGAAGCCGAGCCCCGCGAGCAAATCCTTGCATTCCTCCCTCCCGGGCCGCAAACTTAGGAACTTCATACGTTCTAATTTTGTCTCTACTAAAAGAAGTATGGAGGTCCGCATGTCCGAACCTTCTTCTGGATTCATCCGCACTCGTGCTGTGGTTTTTCTTCTGAGCATTCTGCTATTGCCCGGCTCTCTCGGTGCACAGACCTCCACGCAGCCACCGGCCGAGGGCATCGCCCCAAAAAACGATCCTGACAGGCAGCAGGCAATCGAATTTATTGATAACGGGAAGATGGCACAAGCCATGCCGCTGTTCGAGAAGGTATGCGCCGAATACCCAAAAGATCCCGGCTTGTGGGAAGGGTGGGGAGTCTCGACGCTGGGCTATTCGCAAACGCTCGCAGATGCCGACTTACGGAAGAAAGCTCGTGCCCGCGCTCGCACCTTCCTGCTGAAAGCCAGAGATCTGGGAGATAACAGCAACCTGGTCCAGGTTCTGCTCGGAATGATTCCCGAGGACGGCAACGAACGTCCATACTCCCCGCGCAAAGAAGTGAACGAGGCGATGCAGCAGGCCGAAGCTGACTTTGTGCGCGGCGATTTCGACAAGGCGCGGGACGGATACCTTCGCGTTCTTCTCCTTGACCCCAAGAACTACGAGGCGGCGCTCTTCATGGGCGATGTGTATTTCAAGCAACATATCAATGGCAGCGCCGGCGAGTGGTTCGCTCGGGCCATCGAGATCGATCCCAACCGCGAGACGGCATACCGTTACTGGGGAGACGCGCTCTGGGCGATGGGGAAGAGCGCGGAATCGCGCGAGAAATTCATTCAGGCCGTGATCGCCGAGCCCTACAACAACAACCCCTCCTGGATGGGCCTCACGCAATGGGCGCAGCGCAACAAAGTTGCCCTGAATTGGCTTCGCCTTCAGGATAAAAGCGCTGTAACCCAGAAAGACGATAAGAACGTCAGCATCACCCTCGATAACAGCCTGGGAAAAGACGACCCTAACGGGGTGGCCTGGCTCACCTACGCCACGGGCCGCGCTAGCTGGCGGACAGAGAAGTTCAGGCAGGAATTCCCCAATGAGCCCAAGTATCGTCGAACGATGCGCGAGGAAGCCGACGCTCTGCACCTGATGGTCAACGTGCTGAAGGAGCAGAAAGATTTCGAGAAGAAGAAAGCCAGTCTGGATCCAGCGCTGCAGCAGCTTGTGAGAATCGACGAGATTGGGCTTCTGGAGCCGTTCACCTTACTTAACCGGGCCGATGGCGAGATCGCACAGGATTACGGGCCCTACCGAGCCGCGCACCGGGACACTCTGTATCGGTACTTCGATGAGTTCGTGGTGCCGAAGGCACCCCAATAGGCGGTCAGGGATCTTGCCTACTCCCGCAGCGGGTCTTCGACCCGCGGACAACCGATGGCGGCTGTCCCCACATTCAAACTCGGCTGATTCGAATTTATCTTCATTTAATCGCCAGCGACTTTCACTACCACGTCAAACAGCACCCGTGGCCCGCGCCTGACTTCTTCCACGCGGATCCGCTCGTCGTTGCCGTGTTCCGTGTTGCCTTCTTCCTCGGTCGCGGTGTAGGGACTGAAGCCGTAGGCAACGATCCCGAGCGGCCGGTAGCGCTGATTCTCGGTATAACCGCTCGTGATGTGCGGGACCACTGGGGCTCCGGGGAAATACTTCGCTGAGGCTTCGCGGATGGCCGCAAACATGGCATTGTTGGTCCCGGAGTAGTTCGCTACTTTGAATTCCGGCTCGATCGGTTCGATAGTCACGTCTGGATCATTCACGACCCGGCGCAGCGCCTCGACCACAGCCTTAGGATCGCCTCCCGGCAGGATACGCAGGTCGAGATTGGCCCAAGCCTCGGGAGGAATGACATTGGTCTGCCCGGAGCCTCCCAGCATGGTGAGGGAGATCGTGTCGCGCAGTAGGAAGTTCAGTGACTCATCACCCTCGACTTCCTGCTGAAACCTCTTGTCTTCGATGGCCTTCTTCACGTTTCGGTAGTAAAGAGCCCGCTCCGCCGGTTCGTACGGCGCCATATCCCGCAAAAATTCATCGACGACCGGAAGCACTCGCAGCGGCGTCTTATACGCCAGGATCTTGTTCAACGCGTGCACCAGGCGGTTCGGGGCGGAGTCCGGATTCGGCCTCGATCCGTGGCCGGGCCGCCCGTGTGCCACCACCCGCAGCCAGTACGACGTCTTCTCACCCACATCCACTCCGACGTATTTGACCTTTCCATTCTCGAGCAGGTTCTCGCCACCCTCGTTGATCAGGAACTCGGCGTTTCCCAGCAGATCGCGCTGGTTCTTTGTGAACCAATCCGTACCCTGCCCTTCGGCTTCTTCGTCCGCCACCGCAAGAAAGATCACGTCACGGTCTAGGGCAATCTTCTCGCGCTTCAGCATGACCATGACGACGAGCTGGGCGAGGCCCTCGTCTTTCATGTCTTGGGCACCGCGGCCCCAGATATAGCCGTCGCGAAGTTCTCCACTGAACGGAGGGACTTTCCAATGGGACGCGTCACTGGTGACGACGTCCATGTGGTTCAACAATATGATTGGCCTTGGGTGCCCCACTTCTCCTTGCCTTTGGGAGAGGTGGGGATTTTTATCGGAGTTCGCCTGAACACGCGCCCACAAATCCCCGCGCCCAGGCGCAATCTCAAATACCCGGTTTTCAATTCCTTCATCGTCGAGAATCTTCCTGAAAAACTCGACTCCGCGCATTTCATTGCCGGGGGGATTCGTCGTATCGACTCTCAGATACTGCTGCATCCAGTCTTCGGCAAGATCGGAGTATTGGCGAAGGTGCTCCTCGGATATGCGCGACGAGGGCATTCCGGATTCTTCGGCATAAGTCAGACCACATAGAGTGGCCCCCGTTACCAGTAACCTGATTACCAGTAACCTAGAAAATGCGATGTCTATCTTGCGATTCGGTCCCAAATCCCCTCCCGCGGTTCTGCCCGCAAATCAGTAGCTTGGCAAACGAAGATTGACCAACGAAGAACGTAGGTCTCCACGCACTTTTTATATCAGCTTTCCCAAAATTACCCTGCGCTTGCAGTTGCGGCTATCGCTGCCGCGCGGGGGCGGCTACAATGGGCATAGATATCAACCATTTAGCCGCTCAACCCTGAATCCTGATTTGGCATCCGACATGTATTAGAACAGACGGCGCCAGTGCAGTGGGGCGCCCGAGATCCCAGGCCAAGCGTAGCGTCAGCGCCGGCCCGGCCCAGCGAATCTGCTGGTTCCTTTTTGCTCTCAGGGACGCGATCAAATTTCAAGCACGCCCCAGGCGTGCCGGAGTGGAGCTAAACGCTCCCCCAACTTGGAGGAAGTCATTATGAACCACCGTCTCGTAATCGCCCTGCCCTTGGCCGCCGTTCTTGCTATACCGGCCCTTGCGCAGACCACCTCGTCTGATCAGAGCCAGCCTGCTGCCACGCAGCAGTCGACGCCAAGCGACACTGGCAACGCCACCGGCAAAGCGCCTCTGGCCGCTCCGTCGCGCGAAGGCTTCTGGGGACGCGTCAATCCCTTTGCCCGCAAAAAGTATGTACAGCGGCAGACCGAACCGATCCGCGACCGCGTCAACGAACTCGATGAGTTGACCTCGCAGAACAGCAAGCAGATCAAAGACGTTGATTCGCGCGCCACGAACGGCATCAAGCTGGCTTCGGACAAGGCGAGCCAGGCCGACGAGCACGCCATCGACGCTGGCAACAAGGCCACTGCCGCCCAGCAATCGGCGCAGCAGGTGACCGCTAAGGTGCAGACGGTCGAGACCGTGGTCAGCAACATTGACCAGTACAAGGCCTCGAACCAGACCGAAATCCGCTTCCGCCCGGGACAGACCGTCCTGAGCAAGAATGCCAAGGACGCCCTTGACACGATGGCTGGAAACTTGAAGGGTCAGCGCGGCTACATCATCGAAGTCCAGGGCTTCTCTTCGGGCAAAGGCCAAGGCGCCATCACGACCTCGCAGAAGATGGCCGAGTCGGTCGTGCGCTACCTGGTTTTGAACCATGACATACCGGTCTACCGCATCTATCTCGTCGGCATGGGCAACGCTCCCGTACCATCGGATGATGCTTCGAAGACGAAGCGGATCAACGGTGGCCGCGTCGAAGTCAGCCTGCTGAAGAATGACCTGGAGCAGCTCTCGTCTAACGCCGGAGCTCCCATGACCAGCGATCAGCAGCAGCCGAAGTAAGAATTTACCCGGGACCCGATGGGCGCCTCGCCCGAAAGTCCCTCCCCCAGAAAAGCCCTCGCGCAAGCGAGGGCTTTTTGTCTAGAGAACCACGTAGGGACAGCCGCCTCGGCTGTCCGCCGAAGCGAAGCGAGGCGCGTCGAACAAACTGCAGATATCTGGTTGTAAAGATCTCGTTGCTTTCCCTTCTCCGATTGCCCCGTCCATAACCCTGACTATGCCCGACATCAAATTTGCCCTCCGCCAGTTCGCCAAGGCTCCCGGATTCGCCGCGACGGTCATCCTCACGATCGCGCTGGGCATCGGCGCGAATACGGCGATCTTCACGTTGGTCCACGCGATCCTCCTGAAGTCGCTACCAGTGGCGAATCCTGCGAGCCTATACCGTGTAGGCGACCGCGACGATTGCTGCGTCAATGGCGGCTTCATTAATGACGACGGCGATTTCGATATGTTTTCCTATGATCTCTACCGTCACTTTCAGGACACGACACCGGAGTTTGAGCAACTCGCCGCCTTCCAGTCTGGCCAGAATTCCATGAACGTCCGGGTGGGCAACTCTCTCGCCAAGTCGGAACGGACGGAATACGTCTCGGGCAACTACTTCTCGACATTTGGGCTCGGCGCCTATGCGGGACGCTTGCTTCAGCCCTCCGACGATGTCCCGGGTGCCGCACCGGTGGCCGTGCTCAGCTATGCGTCATGGCAAGCCGCGCACGACGGGGACCGCAATGTCATCGGCGCGACCTTCTTCCTTCAGAGCCATCCGGTTACGGTTGTCGGCATCACGCCCCCGGGGTTCTTCGGCGACCGCATCATGGCGAATCCCCCGGCTTTCTGGATCCCGCTGAATGCCGAACCCGTACTCGAAGGCCAGACCACCTTCCTTAAACAGGCTGATTCCAATTGGCTTTACCTCCTCGGACGCCTAAAGCCAGGCGTGGCCTCCGGCAGTCTCCAGGCGAAACTCTCGAACACGCTAAGGCAATGGCTCGCCACAGTGCCGGCCTACACCATAAATGGAGGCGACACTCTGATCCCCAAACAGCACGTGGTCGTAGTTCCGGGAGGGGCTGGCATCGAGAACCTTCAGCAGGAAACGAGCAACGGCCTGCACCTGCTCACTGGGATCTCGGCCCTGGTGCTGCTCGTAGCGTGCGCCAACGTTGCCAATCTGCTGCTCGCCAGAGGGACCGCGCGCCGCGCCGAGACATCGATTCGCACAGCCCTGGGAGCGGCGCGCTCCGTCCTGATCCGCCAGGTCCTTACCGAAAGCGTCTTACTCGCCGTCACCGGAGGTGTCATCGGGATCGCCATCGCCTATGGGGGCGCGCGTATGATCCTCACCCTGGCCTTCCCCGAAGCGCCTCAGACACCGATCCAGGCTAGCCCGTCGCCCGTGGTTCTTGGTTTTGCGTTCTTGCTGTCGCTCATCACGGGAATCATCTTTGGGATCGTGCCCGCCTGGATTTCGTCGCATTCCGATCCGGCGGAGGCGTTGCGCGGAATGAATCGTTCCACCGGCGACCGCTCCCTGCTGCCGCAGAAGACTCTCATCGTTCTGCAGGCCGCTCTTTCGCTTGTGTTGCTTGTCGGCGCCGGTCTGATGACCAAGACTCTTCGCAACCTCGAGCATCAGAACTTCGGCATCGCCACCTCCAATCGCTATGTCATTCACATCGACCCCATGGGTGCGGGCTACGACCTTGACCACATCGGCGCCCTCAACCAACAACTGGAGCGGGAATTTTCCTCCCTCCCTGGCGTCAAGAGTGCTGGCCTGGCTCTTTACAGCACGCTGGAAGGCAACAACTGGGGCGACGGCATTTACATCGAGGGCCGCCCGGCGCCTGGCCCCGGGGCCAACAACAATTCGTCATGGGATCGCGTCAGCACGCACTTTTTTGAGACAGTGGGACAGCCTGTCCTCCGTGGCCGCGGATTCACCGAGCAGGACACCGCCACGTCCCGCATGGTCGCCGTCGTGAACCAAACGTTCGTCAAGAAGTTCTTCCCTAACGAGGACCCCATCGGCCGCCACTTCGGCACCTGGGATCAGAAATATGCGGGCGACTGGGAAATCATTGGCGTCGTCGCGGACGCGAAGTACAACAATCCACCCGACGATTATCGCCCGATGTTCTTCCGTCCACGTAGTCAGAAGAACTTGGATTTCAAAGAGCGTACCGCCATGACCGGTGAGAACCGCTCGCTGTATCCCAACTCGATTACCGTTCAATTCCAAGGAGAAGCTTCGGCTTTGGAATCCATGGCACGGCGGACGCTGGCCAACATCAATCCCGATCTGACGATCGAAGATTTCCGGTCGCTCGATTACCAGGTTGCGGACAACTTCAATCAGGAACGTCTGATCACGCGGCTTACGGGCTTGTTCGGATTGCTGGCGCTCGCTCTCGCGTCGGTGGGGCTGTATGGGATAACGACGTATTCAGTGGCACGCCGAACGGGTGAGATCGGGCTGCGCATGGCGCTAGGGGCAAATCGCGCGATGGTCATCGGTCTGGTCATGCGCAAAGCGCTGCTGCTGGTGGCGCTCGGCCTGGCCACTGGCGTTCCCGTGGCTCTGCTCGGCGGCCGCTTGATGTCGAGTCAACTTTATGGAGTTCGCACCTACGATCCACTCACGCTGGCGGGTGCGGTGTTCGTGCTCGCGGCGGCAGCCGCGCTGGCAGGCTTCATCCCAGCCCGCCGCGCCGCGAGCATTGAGCCGATGAACGCGCTGCGCCAGGAATAGTCACGTAGCGACAGCCGCCTCGGCTGTCCGGTGAAGCGGAGCGAGCCGCCCTACCGAACCTCCGTGGCGCCATGCCGCCCCATCATCACAGAGGACACAGAGGCGCACAGGGTAAATCTAGTGAATGGTCTGCTCGGTCTTCCGCACGGGAGGCGCGGTCGTCGAGCCCTGGAATTTTGGCGCACCCAGTTTGGTGATCCACAAACCTGAGTGGATATCGTTGAAGTACATCAGGCCATTCAATTCAGGAGTGTCGCAGGTCACAGAGCAAGGCTGACCTCCCCAGGTGAAAGGCAGGTTCGGACGGAATCCTTTCGAGTCTCCCGTCCAGAAGCGCGCGATTTCGCGGCCCTGCCGATAGAGATCGCCGCGCAATTCTCCGGAGATATCGAGCACGCGCGCGCCTCCGCTGTAGTAGCCCTCATAGAGCATGTCGTTGGCAGCCCAGAAATTGTGCGAGCCGCCTTCGGGCGCTTCGTACTGCGCGACTTCCTTCGGATGCTTGATGTCGGAGATGTCCATCACATGGCAAATCGCGCGCACCGGAATGCGGTCGCGGTCTTCGAGATTGAAGATGGCCGGGAAAACTTCGTCGCCCACAAACAAATAGTTTTTGTAGCGGAAGACGCTGTGCGTGCCCGCCAGCCAGCCGTCACCGTAGAGCTCGTAGTGATTGAAGTGATACTGGCTGATCAGTTTCGGATTCTCCGGACTACCTCCAGCCATGCCATTGCCGACATCGAGGATGACTAGCCCGTCCCGCCAGTACGCGAGATATGCAATGCCATCCTTGACCTGCAGGTCATGCAGATAACGGCCGCTCGACATCGATCCCATCTCGGTATTCAGCGTAACAACCGTAGGGTTCTCGACCTGAAACCGCGCAACTTCCTTGGGATGCTTCGCGTCCTGAAAATCGATGACACGCAGGGAGCCTGTCGCATCATCGGTGAGATAGACATAGTGACTGTCAATGTAGGCGCTGTGCACGCCGCCGCTGACCGTCGACGTGTACTCGGAGAGCACCTTCAAATGTGAGGGGTCGGAAGTGTCGAGGAAGACGATGCCGTTCTTGCGATTGGACGCTCCCTCACGCGTGAAGACGCCGATCTTCTCGTCCGGTGTGGTGCTGATGTCGTTGATGAGCCGCGCGTCAACCTTGAGCGTGTCGAGCAGTTTGGGATTGGCCGGATCCGCAATGTCGTAAACCAACAGTTTGTCGGCGATCGTCGCGAGATACGCGTGATGGCCGATGATCCATTCTTCGGACATCATCAGATCGGGCATCGGAACGTGCGAGACGACTTCCACCTCGCGCTCCACGCTGCGCGGACGGACGACCACCGATGCCGAAGCGCTATGCTGGCCGCTGCTGGCGGTGACCACATAGGTGCCGGCTTTCTCCGCAACGAATGCGCCGTCGGGATAAATGGCAGCTCCGCTTCCAGTGACCGACCACCGGACGGGCGGCTCCTTGCCACTGTCGGCAGCCGTGAAGTGTACGACGTCGCCGGTGCGGGCGTCAGCCGTGCCAGGCTTGATGGCTAACTTGCGCACTGCATCGCGGACTACTTGTACCGTGACCTTGCCACTGGCGTCATCTGAAGCTGCCTTGATCGTCGCGCTGCCCGATGCGACGCCCGTCACCAATCCCGCCGCGTCGACGGTGGCGACGGAGGGCTTATCGGAAGCCCACTTAATGCCCGCATCGCTTCGAGGCTCGCCGTTCAGGGTGCGAGCAATGGCCGTCAATCGCTCGGCACTGCCGGCCACGATCGGTCGCGCCGGCGCCTCGATCTCAAGTGTCGTGATCTTCGACGTACTTACGTTCACTTTAGCGTAGCCGGTTTTGCCGGCTATGACGGCTCCAACGGTCACGACTCCCGCCGCGTGGAAGGTGACTTCCCCGGACTCGTCGGCGCCTGCGAGGTCGAATGGGGCCGCGAACCAAACGGAAGGCTTGGCATCAATGGGATTGCCGGCAGCGTCTTTGGCGGCCGCGCTGAATTTCACTTTCTGGCCGACGTGGACATCCATTGTCTTGGGCGTGATCTCGACGACTGCGGGAGCGACCGAAGTGGTGGACTCCTGCGGTCTGGCCGCATCCTGCGACCACATTGCAACTGACAAGATTCCTAAAACAACCGCCAGTAAGACTGAGCTGTGCTTAGACATGCGCGTTTCCTCTGTCCGCGAGAATGTAGGACTTTTTACTTCGCGATCTTTGCGGGCCTTCGCGTACTTTGCGGTCAAAAGCTTTTAACCGTGAAGATCGCAAAGGAAAGCCGCGCAGAATCGCAGAGCAGCCAGTTCCCGCTTAACCCTTTCCGATTTGGATTGTGACTAATCCCCGTTGCTCACTAGACAAGCTCTACTCCCTGCTCGGTTCCATCTTCCAGAAATCAATGCCCGCCGCCTGCGGGCCGACATCGACAGTAGCAACGGTCTTCAAGCTGGCGAGGTCGATCACTTCGACCGTCCCCGGCTCCGTCCCGACCCCTTCCACAGAAATAAATGCATAACGATCATCGGGCGAAACGACGGCGCCGTGAACGACTTTTCGCTTCGTTGGAATGTTGGCCAGTTCCTTCCCACTGACCGGATCGAAGATCGAAACAGATTGGCCGCGCTTGTTGGTGGCGATCAGGCGGCCGTCTTTGGTCATAGCAAGGTTGTACACGCCGGTGCCCGCGGGGAAACGCCGCGCCAGCCTCCAATCAGCAGTGTTGACGGCGACGATATCGTTGGTTTGATTGCAAGCGACGTAGATGGTCGAGCCGTCATTTGAAGGCTGTGCCCATGTCGGCGTACAGACGGGCTTGTGATCGGCCATGTTGTGCATCTTCTGATCCGTACCCGCCGGGTACGGCGCGCCCGTCATCCCCATTTCCTTCCCTGGTGCCAGCATGAAGTACCGAGACACAGCAAACTTACTGGCATCGATCTCCACCAGCATGTCGTCCATCATGCAGGCGGAGTAATGCTTGGTGCCCACGTGATTCAGGCGCGATCCGTGCGGCATGGTGCAGGTCGTGATGCGCTTCACCTCGATCATCTGATCAGTGGCCACGACCGAGATCGAAGACGGAACCATGTCGCCGTGGAAGTTCGCATTCGCGACGTAGATGAAATTACCGTCCGGTGTGATGTCCGTGGTCGCTGGGAACATCCCGAGGCTGGTGTACTTGATAACGTCGTTGCTCCCTGCGCGGTACTTCCAGACCGAGCCCTCGGGCCGGCCGTGGCCTTCGGAGACATAGAAGTACTGCTTGTTCGGCGAGACCGCGATGCCGTGCGGACCGTTGATGTCCATGGGCATAAGCCCGGTGCGGGTCTGGTTCTCGATCTGCAGACCTTTCGGCCCGAAGCGCAGCAGGACGATTTTGTCGGCAGATTCGCAAACGACGTAGACGAGGTAGTCCTGCTTGGGGCCTTCGGGAGAGGACGTTGCAGTCTGGGCCGGGGCACTTAAGCCGAGGCCAGCAAACGCCAGAAACACGATCAAATTGCGCAGACGGACTCCTCGCTCGTTACGAGAAATGATGCCGTTCAGCATTTTGGCTGCGGTATACCCTGCCCGTCCCTGGCAGATAGGGAAGCCCCCAGAGTTGAGGACTAATCTAACACAGGCTGAAATTCGTTTTTTTGGGTATCATTCATTCCCATGCGTAAGCTTCTTCCGCGCGCCGCCATTGTCCTGGCGATCCTCTACGCCTTATTTGTCGGACTCATCTGGTGGGCGATGCGCCAGCCTCCGGAAACATTCGGCCAGGTTATGAAGCACATGCCGGATGCGGCGTACTTCCTGGTTCCCTTCGAGACAATGTGGACGTACGCCCGCGCCGGACACTTGCAGGCTGGCGACCCTGCACCAGATTTTTCTCTGACGAAGCTGGATAAATCCGCTACCGTGCAACTTTCGGCACTCACGGCAACGCAACCGGTCGTGCTCGTTTTCGGAAGCTATACTTGACCGCCATTCCGGCGGGAGGTTCCCGCCCTCAACAAGCTTTATGACCAGTACAACCAGCAGGTTTCATTCCTGATTGTCTACATTGTGGAGGCGCATCCGAGCGACGTGTGGCAGACGCAGAGCAATGTGAAGGACAAGATCGTTTTCGCCAGTCCGCGTGATTACGAGGAGCGTAGCCAGGTGGCTGGATCTTGCGTCCGCAAATTGGGGATCAAGTTCCCTGCCGTGATCGACGGATTCGACAACACGACCGAAAGCGCCTATACGGGGTGGCCGGACCGCATCTACCTGATCGATCGAAACGATCGAGTGGCGTACAAGAGCAAGCCCGGCCCGTTCGGATTCAAGCCGGACGATTTGGAAAAAGCTTTGAAGAAGATTACCGGAAGCAGCTAGCGCGGCTTCGTAATCGCTCCCTGCGAGGCCGACCACACCAGAGCGGCATACTTCGCAAACACTCCGGCGGAATAACGCGGCTTTGGCGCTTTCCACTTCGCCAGGCGCTCGCGCAGGACTTTGCCGGTAACCTCAACTTTCAGCAAGCGATTCTTCACGTCGAATTGAATGACGTCGCCGTTGCGCACTGCTGCGATCGGGCCGCCTAAAGCAGCTTCAGGAGCAACGTGACCAGCCATCAGCCCGCGCGTTGCGCCGCTGAAGCGTCCATCGGTCAGAAGAGCGACCGAGCCGCCAAGACCCTCGCCGACAATCGCCGCTGTTACGCCCAGCATCTCGCGCATGCCAGGACCACCCTTGGGGCCCTCGTTGCGAATCACGACCACATCCCCGGCCTTGATCTTTTTCGCGGTGACCGCCGCCATCGCAGCTTCTTCAGAATCGAAAACGCGCGCCGGCCCGCGATGCTCCAGCCGCTCGTGGCCGCTGATCTTGATGACGCATCCTTCGGGCGCGAGATTGCCTTTGAGAATGACGAGTCCGCCGGTCGCCTTCAGTGGCTTATCGAGCGGGACGATGACTTCCTGATTCGGCGTCTCCGTTGCTTTCTCAGCTTCGACGGCAATCGTCTGTCCAGTCACGGTCTTTGCGGAACCATGCAGATACTTTCCTTTCATCAGCCGCTTGGCCAGCAGGCCGATGCCGCCCGCGCGATGCATATCTGCGGCGACGAATCTCCCGGACGGCTTTAGATCGGCGAGCAGTGGAGTGCGCTCACTCACGGTCTGGAAATCTTCAATGTCGAGTTTGACCCCGGCTTCCCGCGCGATTGCGAGCAGGTGCAACACCGCATTCGTCGATCCGCCGCTAGCCGCGACCGAGGCAATCGCGTTCTCAAACGCTTGGCGCGTCAGAATGTCGCGCGGCTTCAGCCCCTTCTGCAGCACGCTCATCACGAGTTTGCCGCACTCGAAGGAGATCTGATCTTTTTGCGGATCCATGGCAGGGACGCTGTTGAACCCCATCGGCGAGAGGCCAATCATCTCCATCACGGTCGACATGGTGTTGGCCGTGTACTGGCCGCCGCAGGCTCCCGCTGCCGGGCAGGCAACGTCCTCGAGTTCTTTCAATTCTCTATCGCTCATCTTGCCGGCGACATTCGCGCCAATGGCTTCGTACACGTCCTGAATGGTGACGTCCTTGCCGCGATAACTGCCGGGGGCGATCGTTCCTCCGTACAGCACAACGCCCGGAAGATTCATACGCGCAAGAGCCATGGCAGCGGCGGGGATCGTCTTGTCGCAGCCGACCACGCACACGACCGCGTCGAACATCTGCCCGCGGCAGACAAGCTCGATAGAGTCGGCGATCACTTCGCGGCTCACCAGTGACGCGCGCATGCCCTCGGTGCCCATGGTCTCGCCGTCGGAGATCGCGATGGTGTTGAACTCCATCGGCGTGCCGCCGGCGTCGCGAATACCTTCTTTCACCTTGGCTGAGAGGCGGCGCAGGTGGAAGTTGCACGGCATGGTCTCGATCCACGTATTGGCTACGCCGATCAGCGGGCGGCTGAGATCGGCGTCGGTGTATCCCACGGCCTTGAACATCGAGCGAGCACCGGCGCGATCGCGTCCTTCAGTAATTCCACGACTGATGTGTTTGAGATCCATAGTTGGAAGACCCGCTGAAAGATTACAGGACTACCAGTGAAGATGGAAACCGCGAAAACCATCAACCACGAAGGACACGAAGTTGCATGAAGGATTTCGAAGTCAGGATTTCCTTCGTGTACCTCCGTGTCCTTCGTGGTTCAAGCTTTCTCTCGCTCAACGAAAAAAGGGGAACCCGCTTGCCGCAGGTTCCCCAGAATGCATGACGCTGCCCAGGGATCGTCATGCTTGCCCAATCAAAAACTCGACCCGTTACGCGCGGGCAGACGCGCGGGGATTATCGATGCTCACCCCCGCCGGAGGGTGGGGCGAATTCCACTCCGCGGCCTGCGCTGGTCCGGAACCGACATGAATCACATCCGGGATCGCATACCACTCGCGATAGAGCTGGCCGACTTGCTTCTGGTTGACTTCAAGCACCAACGTGACCTGGTGATCGCGCTCGGCGGCCTCTGCGTGTACATAATGCAGATCGAGCCCGCGGCGCGAGGCCCCGTTCAGGATACGCATCAGTGTCCCTTGTGTGTTGCGGTAGCGGATGTGGAAAGCGTTCATGTTAGTTTCGTCCCCAAGTCGATTGCACATTCTTGATTTCAGATTGCAGATTTCGAAAACCCCAACCCGGTTTGAAAATCTGCAATCTAAAATCTGAATTCTGAAATCCAATTACTGCGTCGGTTCTTCTTCCAGCAACATCTCAGACAGCGCCGCGCCTGCCGGGACCATCGGGTAAACGTTGGCCTCGGGGGCGCAGTCAAACACCAGCAACTCTGGATCCGGCGAATGCAGGAAGCGGTCAATCTGATCGCCGGTCTGCTGCGACACCGGAAACTCGCGCATCACGTCTTCCTTCATCCGGAAGCTCGGAATCTTGTAAGCCTTCGCGATCTCGACGAAGTCAGGGTTGTCGCTCAGGTCGGTCTCGGCGTAGTTGCGCTCGTAGAAGAGCTGCTGCCACTGTCGCACCATGCCCAGATATTTATTGTCGATGATGATCATCTTGATCGGCAGCCCGAGACGGTGAACCGTCGCGAGTTCCTGGATGTTCATCTGGAAGCCGCCATCGCCGGAAACGCACAGGACACAGGTGTCGGGCTTGGCCAGCTGCACGCCGACCGCAGCCGGTAGAGCAAAGCCCATCGCGCCCAGCCCGCCGGAAGTGATGAATCCGCGCGGGGAGTCCGCGTGATAGCGCTGTGCGGCCCACATCTGGTGCTGACCCACGTCGGCGAGAATCACGCTGTCCTCAGGCAGACGGCTGAAGAGTTCGTCGAGGAAGCGAATGGTCGGCTGGGCCAAGCCGCGCGGATCGAGTTCTGCGCGCTCAGGCCCGCAGGCGACGGCGCGCCATTCCACGAAATCAGGTAGCGAATGACGGCGAAGTTCCGCGTCGAATGCAGGAATCGTATCGGCTAGGTTTCCGATGACAGGCAGATCGCACGGGCGTACGCGATCCAGCTGCGCAGGGTCGATTTCGAAGTGCACGATCTTGGCATGTGGGGCGAATCGTGAAGGATCACCTGTAACTCGGTCGTCGAGACGCGCGCCAAACACCAGCAGCAGGTCAGTCTCGTGCAGCGCCGTATTCGCGGCGCGCGTTCCGTGCATCCCGACCATGCCGAGGTAGTAAGGCGCCTGCTGCGGAACCGCGCCCAGTCCGTGGACCGTAGCAAAGGTTGGAATGTTCAGATGATCCAGCAGCCGCCGCAACTCGGGGATTGCGCCAGAAATCTTGGCTCCCGCCCCGATCAAAGCGACCGGCTTTGACGATTGCTGCAACAAAGCAACGATCGTGTCCGTGAACCCGCCGTCAGCTTTGGCGTCGGCGGGCCGAGCGTGCGGCGTGAACTTCACCGGCCCGGAGAATTCCTTCTTCGCCTTCAGCATGTCGGTGGGAATGTCGATCACCACCGGCCCCGGACGCCCGCTTCGAGCCCAGTGGAAGCCTTCGGCGATCACTTCGGGAATTTCGTCGATTGTGCGGACCAGCTTGCTCCACTTCGTGAGCGACAACGTCACGCCGAATACATCGGTCTCTTGAAATGCGTCGGTGCCGATCAGCGCGCTGCGTACCTGGCCAGTAATGCAGACCAGGGGAACGGAGTCCATCTTGGCATCCGCGATCCCGGTGACCAGGTTCGTCGCGCCTGGACCGCTGGTCGCCATCGCGACTCCAACTTTACCCGTGACCCGCGCGTAGCCTTCTGCCGCGAACACAGCGCCTTGCTCATGCCGCGTCAGGATATGCCGCACTCCGCTGCCATCAAGCGCGTCATACAACGGCATGATCGCCCCGCCCGGATACCCGAAGACCAGGTCGACGCCTTCGGCACGCAGGCACTGCAGAACGATGTCGGCTCCCTTAAGCATTCACCACCTGTTTCGTGGAATCCTGCGGAGCCGCCGGCTTCTTGCCGTCCTTCGGAAGCCAGCTCATCATGCCGCGCAGTTGCGCACCGATGATCTCGATGGGGTGCTGCTTTTCCTTCTCGCGCAGCTTGTTGAAGTTCGGGCAACCGGCCTTGTTTTCCGCAATCCACTCCTGAGCGAATTTGCCGGATTGAATATCTGCCAGCGTCTTCTTCATGGCCTGACGGGTCGCGTCGCCCACCACCTGCTCACCGCGAGTGAGGTCGCCGTACTCGGCGGTATTGGAGATCGAATAGCGCATGCGGTCCAATCCACCTTCGTAGATCAGGTCGACGATCAGCTTCACTTCATGCAAGCACTCGAAGTAGGCAATCTCGGGGGCGTACCCGGCGTCAACCAGGGTTTCGAATCCCTTCTTGATGAGGGACGTGAGGCCGCCGCAGAGGACTGCCTGCTCGCCGAACAGATCGCTTTCAGTTTCTTCTCTGAACGTCGTTTGCAGAACGCCGGCGCGGGTTGAGCCAATGCCATGCGCGTACGCCAGCGCAAGTTCGTGAGCGTGGCCGCTGGCATCCTGTTGGATCGCAATCAACGACGGAACCCCGCGTCCTTCGGTGTACACGCGGCGGACCAAGTGGCCGGGGCTTTTGGGCGCGATCATTACAACGTCCACGTCGGTGGGCGGGACGATGGCTTTGAAGTGAATGCTGAAGCCGTGCGAGAAGCCGAGAACTTTTCCAGGATGCAGATAAGGCTTGATGAACTGGTCGTACATCTCTGCCTGGGTCTCATCCGGCGTGAGAATGTGGATCCAGTCGGCGCGCTTCGCGGCCTCGTCGGGAGCCACAACCACCATGCCGTCGGCGCGCGCCTGCTGGGCGCTCTTACGCGTGGGATCAAGACCGACGATAACTTTGAATCCGCTGTCGCGGAGATTCTGGGCCTGCGCGTGTCCCTGGCTACCGTAGCCAATGATCGCAATGGTTTTGCTCTTCAGTGCGTCGGGTCGCGCGTCCCGCTCGTAAAAAATAGTAACCGCCATCGTGCTCCTCTCGTTTGCGACAGGGGAGGCGAAAACGAACAATGCTCCCGGGGAATTTGAAACGGCTACCGCAAACCGACCGGTCGGTCGGTCTAAATATGCTACCTGCCCCGCTATCCGGTGTCAATCCCCAACTTTGGTCCCCGGTGGTACGGCACATGTGGCGACGGCCGCCTCGGCCGTCCAAGCCTGGGCGAAGCCCGGCGCCATATTTCCGAGCCATATTGAAGAACCGGCCCGCCCTTTCCGATGGGATACAAGAGGGCTGGCAAAAGGTCCGAAGAGCGCGTATTGTGCGCGCGAGAAGGCAAAACATGGGCAAAAAGCTCAAACCTGCGAAAACCAATGGGATGGCAACGCTGTCGTCGGCAAAGCTCGATAGGCTTCAACCCGCCGCCAAGTCTCTGAAGCCGCTTCTCCTCGGCAAGGATTGCGATTATGACCGCGAACTGCGGAGCCTGCAGATTGAACTGGTGAAATTGCAGGAATGGATCCGCCAATCGGGCCTTAGGGTGGTCGTGCTGTTTGAAGGTCGGGACGCCGCCGGCAAGGGTGGGACCATCAAGCGCATTACCGAAAGCCTGAATCCACGTGTGTGTCGGGTCGTCGCGCTGGGTACGCCCACTGAGCGGGAAAAGACGCAGTGGTATTTCCAACGTTATGTCGCCCATCTGCCCGCAGCGGGCGAGCTTGTTCTGTTTGACCGCAGTTGGTACAACCGCGCCGGCGTCGAGCGCGTCATGGGGTTCTGCACTGAGTCGGAGTACATGGAATTCCTCCACAGCTGCCCGGAGTTCGAACGGATGCTGGTGCGTGCAGGCATCATCCTGATCAAATACTGGTTTTCGGTCAGCGATGAAGAGCAGGAACGCCGGTTTCAAGATCGGATGAAGGACGTGACCAAGCGCTGGAAACTCAGCGGAATGGACCTGCAATCCCGGGCGCGTTGGGCCGAGTACTCCCGCGCCAAAGATGAAATGTTCGCCGTCACTGATATTAAGCAAGCACCCTGGCACGTGGTCAATGCGGAAGACAAGAAATGCGCCCGCCTCAATGTCATCCGGCACCTGCTCTCGCTGGTTCCGTACGAAGATCTCACTCCGGAACCGATCAAGCTCCCTCCACTGGATAAGACCAAGTACATCCGCCCGCCGATTGAAGATCAGAACTTCATTCCGGCGGTGTACCGGCGCTAATGGCAAGGACCACGTAGGGACAGCCGCCTCGGCTGTCCAGCGACGCGAAGCGAGCCGAAAAGATTCCCTTCGTGCCGAGTCCCAAGCGAGGCTGCGGAGCTTCGCTCCGCCGGACAGCCGAGGGCGGCTGTCCCCACATGAGTCTGCTAAGCCCGCGCGAACTGGCAATCCGGACCGCAACTGTTTACCATGACACGCGATGGCTCGCGACACTCTGGTTGATTCCCGGCAGGAAATCCTGCGCACGGCGGCGCGGTTGTTCCAGCAGCGCGGCTACGATGCCACTTCGATGAACGATGTGGCAGCGTCGCTGAAACTCAGCAAGGGTGGTCTCTATCATCACTTTCAGAGCAAGGACGAGATCCTGTTCGAGATCATGAACCATGCCATGGAGATCACCGAAGATCGGGTTCTGGCCCCGGTACGTGCCATTGCCGATCCTGAAGCGCGGCTGCGCGCGCTCATCCGCCTGCACATAGAGGTCGTGCTCAGCCCGCAGGACCGCGAGATCACCGTCATGCTGCACGAGAACCATCCGCTGCCCCCGACGCTGCGCCGGCGCATCAACACCCGCAAGAAAGATTACATTCACTTTGTCGAGACCCTCATGGCCGACGTGCAGCGGACGCGTCAGGGCAAAGGATCGGTCAGCCCGCGCGCGGCGGCGTTTGCGCTGTTGGGCATGATCAACTGGATCTACCAGTGGTATAAGCCCGAGGGCAGCCTGCAGGCGCACAACCTGGTTCCGCAATTCACCGAGTTGGTGTTCGGGGGAATTCTGGGGTGAAGCCGGGCTTCTTCAAGATCGGCGAGATCGATAGCGAGCGCTCGAGAGCGGGTAAGCTTTACCGCGAGTTCGTGCGGGTTCCGGGGATGAGTGCGGGATTGTACGTGCTGCCTGTGGGTGCAACCGATCCGCAGAGGCCTCATCACGAAGACGAGATGTACTACGTGATTCGTGGGCGGGCACGTTTTCGCGCCGGCGATGAAGATGCGGAAGTCTCACCCGGAAGCGTGCTCTTTGTTGTCGCCGAGGTGGAGCATCGCTTCTACGATATTACCGAGGAGTTGGCGGTACTGGTTCTATTCGCGCCCGCGGAAAGTTAGGAAGACTCACGACCGAGGACGACGGGTTTCCCCGTGAGCCTCCGTGCCCTCTGTGGTTAAGACTTGGCCGGGATCCAGTAAACTTCTTCCTTCACCGAACCCTTTTCGGTGAACCCGCGACGCTTCAGGATCGCCTTGCTATGCTCGATCATCTCCGGATGTCCGCAGATGTAAGCAACGGTATTCGTTGCGTCGAGTTCCCAGTGATCCGCGTACTTGCGCAGAATGTCGTCGGCGCGCCCAATCTCGCCTGACCAGTCCGAGTGGTCCCAGGGACGGCTCACCGTGGGCACGTACTTGAACCAGGGCAGCTCTTTGTCGAAATGCATAAGTTCGTCTCTGTACCCGAACTCCCATGGGCGGCTGGCGCCGTTGAGCAGATAAAGCTTATGCGAGCCGTCGAAGCGGCCTTCCTTCCAGTCTTTCGAGAGCGTGCGGACGTAGCTCACGAACGGCGCGACGCCGGTGACGGTCGAAATGAGCAGGTGATTGTTCCGCCCGTTCGACGTGTCGAGCGAAAATTTGCCCTTGGGAGCCTTGCGCATAAAGAGTTGATCGCCGGGCTGCATTTTGTGGAGCAGGGGCGTGAGTGCTCCCTGGGGCACTAACTCGAAAAAGAACTCCACCTCGTCTTCCGAGGGCGACGAGGCGATCGAGTATGGCCTCTCAACGCGCTTTCCATTGTTCTCCACGCCTAGCGTCGCGTATTGCCCGGGCACGAAATTAAATTCACCTCCGCTGCGGATGCGGAACATCCATAGATCGGGCGCAAAGTCGACGCGCTTGGTGATATGTGCGCGGAAGAATTTCTCGTCGGGAATGGTCATAGCCCTCGCGGGGAATGTCATAGCTCTCGTCCTCGGCTCTACAGCAAATGCTGTTCAAAAAGAAAATGAACGGCGTCCAGAAAAGTGGACAGCGCGCTCTCTAAATCACCGGGTAATCATTGGATGCGGCAGCGTACGCGAATGACTCTGCACGATGCGCGCCAAAACCCCAGCCGACCGAACGGTCGTACAGCCTCTCTCAGTTGCCGTTATCGTAACCGGAATCGGCCCTGTTGGGAAGGGACTATCGGTCATGGCACTAGCCGCAGAAGTACAGGAACTTTGGAGGCAAGCCTTTTTTGACAGCCAATAACGGCAACGAGTGTCCTGAGACGGAACGTTCCGGTTATTTAATTTCGCTTTTGAAGGGCGCGGCTTCAGAGACTGCGTGAGAACTACCAATGACGCAAGCGGTGGAGCAATCACCACGAAAACTCTAGCCGCGTAGCGGCGGGATATGAAAGCCAGGCACGGAAGTGCCGGGTGAAGTGAAACAAATGCGCGAGTCCCGTAGGGATGACACGCTTTCTCACCTGCACTCTTCAGCCGCGTCGAACGATTACCATCGAGAATCGATCTTAGCCCCTGAGGTCAAAGGGAGCGGTTAGTCCAGACTGCCATGGGTTTTCAGAAAATTCGAGTCAGAAGTCTAACGAGCTTCAGAAGAAGCTTTTTCCACCGACAACTGCTCCAAAATCGTACGGAGACCTCGCAGAACCTCTTCCGCGGCGGTCGGCTTCAGGACGAATTTCAGCATCCCGTCAGGAGTAAACTGCGCTCCCTTCTGCGCCGAGACGAAGCGGGCTAGTTGTTCGGGGTCAACGGCGGCGTTCTGTCGAAACTTGAACGTCACCGTGTCGCGTTTACGGTCGATGGCATTCACCCCTACCCGAAGACACTGCAGCTTGAGAGAAGCGTAGTCGAGCAGGTTGCGGACGGCACGAGGCGGCTCGCCGTAGCGATCCTGCAACTCCGCGGCAACGTCGGTAAGCTGTGACTCGGTTTCGACCCCCGCGACACGTTTGTACATTCTGAGCCGCTGGTTCTCCTCCGGAATGTACTCTGCCGGGATACGTATATTGAGCCCGAGATTAAGCTGGGTTTCGGCCTCGTCCGGAGCAGCTTCCCCCTTCATTTCGCGAATCGCGCGGTCGAGCATCTGCGTGTAGAGCTCGAATCCGATCGCCTCGATGTGCCCACTCTGCTCGCCGCCCAGAAGATTTCCGGCACCGCGAAGTTCCAGGTCCAGTGCGGCAATCTTGAATCCCGCACCCAGGTCGGAAAATTCTTTCAAGGCGGCCAGTCTGCGGCGCGCGATCGGCGTAAGCTCGGCCTCGCGCGGGATCATCAGATAGGCGTACGCACGGCGATTCGAGCGGCCGACGCGTCCGCGGAGCTGGTAGAGCTCTGACAGTCCCAGCCGGTCGGCGCGGTTGATGAGAATCGTGTTGCACAGAGGAATGTCGAGACCGTTCTCAATAATCGTGGTGGCAACGAGTATGTCAGCCTCGTGATGCATGAACTTCAGCATCATTTTTTCCAGCTCGGATTCACCCATCTGTCCGTGGCCCACAATGATGCGGGCCTTCGGCACCAGTTCCTGCAGCTTGGCAGCGATCTCCCAGATGCTCTCCACACGATTGTGGACGAAATAGACCTGGCCTCCCCGCTCCAGTTCCTGCTCGATGGCCGACTGAATCAGCTTGTCGTCCCAACTCGCGACCACGGTTTGAATTGCCATGCGGTCTTTGGGCGGCGTCTCAATCACGCTCATGTCGCGCAGGCCGACCAGCGACATGTGCAGCGTGCGCGGAATGGGCGTGGCCGACATGGTCAGCACATCGACCTGCTTGCGCATCTGCTTGATGCGCTCTTTGTGGCGAACGCCGAAACGCTGTTCCTCATCAACGATCAGAAGGCCGAGGTCGGAGAACTTCAGGTCCTTCGACAGAATGCGATGCGTCCCGATCAGGATGTCGATCTTCCCGCTCTCTGCCTTCTGCAAGATTTCCTTCTGCTGCTTGGGATTGCGGAAGCGGCTGATCATCTCGATCGTCACCGGGAACGGCGCGAACCGCTGTTTGAATGTCTCGTAATGCTGGAAGGCAAGCACCGTCGTGGGCGCAAGCACCGCGACCTGCTTGTTGTCGCTGACCGCCTTGAACGCCGCGCGCATGGCGACTTCCGTCTTGCCGTAACCCACATCGCCGCAGAGCAGGCGGTCCATGGGCTGCGTCGATTCCATGTCGCGCATCACGTCCTTGATCGCCTGTGCCTGATCTTCGGTCTCGTTGAACTCGAACGAATCCTCGAACTCGCTGACGAACTCGTTCCCCGCGGGAAAGGAGTGACCTTCCGCCACCTTGCGCTGCGCATAGAGCTTGAGCAACTCCTCGGTCATGTCCTGCATGGCCTTGCGCACGCGAGCTTTGGTCTTCGCCCAGGCCTGCGTGCCCAGATGACTGAGAGCTGGCTTGGCCCCTTCCGACGACCGGTATTTCTGGATCAGGTCGAGGCGGGTCAGCGGAACATACAGGCGCGCGCCATCCGCATACTCGAGCAACATGAACTCTGCATTGCCGTCGCCCTGATTGATCTCTTTCAGCCCCTGATACTGCCCAATCCCGTGCTCGACGTGGACGACGTAGTCTCCGACCTGCAGATCGCGAAAATCGGAGAGGAAGGCCGAAACTTTGGATTTCTGCCGCTGCGGGCGCGAGGCCACCGTGTCGGATTCATCAAACAGATCGCGCGCGCCGAAGATGGCAAGGTGCGCGTCGGGGAAGATGACGCCATCAGGAACATAGGCTTTGGCGAGAGTTGTAGTGTTCACTTCTCCCGCAAAGTAGCTCGTTTCATCCGCATAGCTCTCGCCGCCACGGGTGCGGCTTCCTAGGCGGAAGCTGGCGTTGTATTCGGTGAAGATGTCGGCGAGGCGCTCGACTTCACCCGTATTTGGGACTGAGAACAGAACCTGGTTGCCGCTGGAAGTGAGCTTCTTTACCTCATCGAGCATTGCCGGGACCGCGCCGTGGAAGCGCGGTGTGGGCTGCGTCAGAATTGAGACTGAACTGTCGTCCGCGCTTTGCGTGATGCCAAGGTGTTCGAGATCGGCTCCGGTCAGCCCCGCGACTTTCTCCCACCAGCCCTCCGGCGGCAGATACAGGTCGTTCGACCGGGCGAGATTCCCCACTCCGCTGCGCTCGTGAGCCTCTTCCACGCGGGTCCAGAAGCGGTCGAATTCACTGCGCAGAAGATCCGGCTCGTCCAGCAGAACAGCAGCGCGAGGCAATAAGTCGAAGACAGTTCGATCGGCGCCAGCAACCGGGGCATAGAACTCCCATCCAGGGAAGACCGTCACTCCGCCGGATCGCACCGCCGCTTCAACAATCTCTTCTGTCGTTCCTGCAATTCGTTTGCCGGAGAGCCGAGTGTGAATCGCACCGAGCAGTTGATCCGTGACCGGAGTTTCTGTCAGCGGTAACAGGAGCGCTTCGTCGATGGGATTCGAGGAACGCTGCGAGGTGGGATCGAAGCGCCGGATGGAATCGACTTCATCGCCAAAGAATTCGATGCGGACGGGCCGTTCGGCTTCTGGCGAGTACACGTCGAGAATGCCGCCACGCAAGGCATACTGGCCGGGCATCTCGACCACATCGGCGGAAGCGTACCCGACGGTATTCAGATGGGCAAGCAGGTCGTCGAGATCGAACGACTCGCCACGCCGCAAGACGCGCGCGAGGTCGGAATAGTATTCAGCCGAGCGTTGCAGGATCGCCGTAGCCGCAATCGGAGTCACCACGATCGATGCCTTCCCTGTAGCTATCTTCCACAACGCGGTCGCTCGCTCTTCCTGCAGTTCCGGGTGCGGCGACAGATTCTGGAATGGGAGCACGTCGCGCGCCGGTAAAGAAACAACGGAGTCCGGATCGCATGCCGCGGTCAGCTCGCAGAATCCGCGAAGGATAGGAACGAAATCCTCCACCGCCCGGTTGTCGTTGACCACCACAATCAGTGGCCGGTCGGCGGCCCGGCGCCACAGCACGAGCAGCAAGGCTTTGGCGGTGGAGGAGAGTCCAGAGACACGAATCCTCCCCGTGCCCTCGTTCAGGTGAGAGGCTACACGCGTGAAGCCGGGAAGCAATTCAACGTCCGCGAAGAGTTCGCGAACGAAGGGAAGCAGCATGCCATATCGATTTTATCAGGAAGTGACGCGTGGCAGCGAGGGCGCGAGTCACTTCGCGAAATTAGTGCGAGTGCGGCTTAATGAGTGTAATAGAGACAATTGAGACGATTGCCCAGCATTCGGAGGCTCGGGCAGCTTCCGGTTAGCCGACAAACCGTACAGAATCGTCGGGGGCACGTTCAGAATTCCAGGCGTGCCTGGAACGCGATCATGCGTGGACTGCTATCGCCACCCAAGCCAACGCCCAATAGGCCGGTGGGCGGTGACGTTGTATAGGCAAGCGCTCCAAACCCTGTCTGCGTGAAAGGCTTTCCTGGAATCCCCGCTAGCGTCATGCTGGGAAGCCCAAAGTTCGGATGGTTGAACACATTGAAGAACTGGGCTTCTACTCTGAGCTTCACTCGCTCGCTCACCGGAAACCATTTCGTGAGATAGAAGTCATTCCAGACAAAATCGGGGCCGCGCAGGGCGTTGCGGCCGAGGTTTCCGAATTGGCAATGCTGTGGGTCGTCGCCACCGGCGCACTGCCCAGTACTCGGATCAACGGCGGAAACAAACGCGGCCGGATTGAGCCACTGGAGGGTGCCCGGTTGCGTTACACCAGCGACGGGATGGCGCTCATAGAGCGGAATGCCCGTAACGACGCTGGCGAACTGCGGTCCGCTTCCCTGCACAATGCCGTTTCCGTTGGCAGAGTACGGCGTGCTCAAGACCGAGAACGGAACTCCGCTGTGCCAAAACATGGTCCCGGAAATCTGCCAGCCGTTGAGCACGTGCGCCAACTGGTGATTCCGAACGTGGATGGGCAACTGATACACATATTGCGCGTTGAGGTTGTGCCGGATGTCATAGTCGCAAGGACCGTAATCGCGGGCCAAATCTCCCGGCAGCGGAGAAAGAATCCCTCCCGCAGAGAACTGAAGGAATCCTCCGTTCGACACCGTATCCATGCAGCGGCTCCACGTGTAGTTGAGTTGCCCTTGCAGACCGTGCCCCAGGCGCTTCATCGCGGTGAGTTGAACGCCGTTGTAATGACTGTTCTCCCCGGTGGCGAGCTGGGTCACCGCGCTGAACCGTGGATCGGTTGGCTGCATGTAGGGGAATGGCGCAAAGCACCCCTGGCACACCGTCTGGTATCCGTTCACTTGGGTTAGATAGGGCTGGTTCACAGCGCGTGTTCCCACATATCGCGCAAGCAAACTCGCCGTGGTTCCGAATTGATGTTCAATTCCCACGCTCCACTCCATGAAGTACGGAGCATGCAGAGTGCCAGTGGGCACCGCTGTGATTGCGACGGGTGGGAGACACGTTGCGGGATCTGCCTGCGGGGATGCGCACGAAAGCTGTCCCTGAGGGAATCCCGAACTAAATCTTTGATTTGCGGCGACAGTTGCATCCACTGCACTGCTCGGCACTCCCGGAGCGATGGCAGTCCCGCCCACTGTACCCAGCAGACCTCCCTGGAAGGTTTTGTCGTAAGGTGGATTCGTGCCGATCAGGTCGGCCACACTGCCCGGTAAAATGTCGCTGAAGATCCCGAAACCAGCTCGCAGCACAGATTTTGGCTCGAACTGCCATGCGATCGCGGTTCGCGGCTGCAGAATAGCCAGCGGTGTGGACGAAAACAAATTGCCGAGATGAGTCTGGATGGCGGCATTCAGCGGCTGATTCACATCATGCGAGATCGAACTGAAAGAACCGCCAAGACGCGCGATTTGATCGTGTGGATTGAGCGGGTTCGAGTTGAAGGTGTCGCGCACGCCGAATGTCCAGGTAAGCTTCCGCGTCACTTTCCAGGTGTCCTGGGCATATAAATCGAGATTGAGGAAGCGGAATGGTTCGTTCGCCGACAGGGGAAAAGTCTGGGTTGCAGTAGATGCCACTCCATAGATGAATTGCGGCAATGTCGTGTAGGCCACAGTTGGAACTGTGCCTTGCCCGAAGTCATAGTCATTCAAGCGAAAGATTCGCGTATTCGTGCCAAACCGGAGTTCGTGAGCGCCATGGCTCCAAGCGAGGTTGTCATTGATGAAGAAGCGAGAAGCTCGCCTGCCTTGCACCCACGTATTGTCGAGCCCTCCAATTGTGGTGAAGGGTGCATTGGCACCACTGCCCTGCAACACAATCGGAAATGCCGCGAGCGTCTTCTGCAAGTTGGCGGGCCCAAACAAGCTTTCGTACCACGAAAACGCTGGATTGAAATAGTTCACCAGATTTTGTGAGAAGACGTGGGTGTAGCCCGCTGCGAACGAGTAGAGGGGCTGAGGGGAGACCGCATCAAACAAAGAGTTGATGGGATCTGTGTAGGCGGCTTGTACGCCCGTGTCCGCCTGAAAGCGAAACCAGGTCGTGTCTTTCTCGTTGATGTTGTAGTCGACCCGGACCGTCTGCACTTGTTCGTGGTCATCGCTGGAGTGCGACACGCTTTGCCGGTTCGCGCAACCGTTTCCATTCGGTGGACTGCCCGAGGCCGAAGTGCCGTCCGAGTTCAAAGGACATCCGAGCACCGCGAGAGGCGTGCCGTTGGTGTTTCCGTACAGGGAAAACATCTTCTGATAGAACGGGACCAGTTGCGGCGCCGGCGCATAGGTTGATCCGGTTACGGAGTCGGTTCCACCCAGCGGAAGCTGCTGCAGCACATATTGCTGAAACGCCGCGCTGGGAACCGTCGTGGGCGTCACGATAGGCAGCGCGATCCGAACCCATTCGCTGTCGAAGAAAAAGAACAGCTTGTCGTGCGCAATCGGCCCGCCCAGACTACCCCCAAAGTGATTCACGGTCGCTCCGGGCTTGTGATTCCCCGGCGTCGCATTGGTAAAGTAGTCCGCTGCATTCAGCCGAGCACCATTCCACAGTTCATAGAGATTCCCGTGAAACTGATTCGAGCCGGACTTGGTGACGTAGTTGACCTGGGATGCTCCATACCGTCCTTGATCCACGGCATAGGAAAGAGTATTGACCGTCACCTCTGAGATGGAATTCAGCCCCAGCACGAGATTGGTGGAGAGGCCGCTATTCAGGTTGGTAAGCGGGTCGTTGGTTTCCAGTCCGTCAACGATATAGCCGTTTGAGAGGGCAGGCAGGCCGTTGAATTCCACGTTGCCGTAGCCGTTCGTACCGCCAACGAAATCATTGCCGCTGCCTGCCGTGTTGATGAGAGCGCCCGCGGCAAACTGCAGCGGGTAGGTGAGATCGCCGCCTGGATTGGGCAGATCCTCCAGGGCGGGGGCATTCAAGGTGGTGGATGTGTTGGCGTTCTCCGGATTGAGGATAGGAGCCTCGCTGCTGACCTCCACCGTCTCACGGGATCGGGCCACACCAAGGGTGAAATCCACGGTTTGCTTTTGACCCAGGGCCGAAACGACATTGTTGTTTTGTCGTGGCTCGAAACCCGGCGCTTCCACCTTGACTGAATAGATCCCCGGCTTTAGTTGGGGGAAGTTGAATCGGCCCGAGTCATCGGTCTTGGCGCTGCGTCTCAGTCCGGTCTCTGAGTTTGTGATCGTCACAATGGCGCCGGGCACGACGGCGTTGGTTGCGTCCCGAACCTGGCCAACAATGGCACTGGTGGTTTCGCCTTGTGCCAGCGCCTTCACTGGAGCAAGACACGCCACCGCCGACACAAGAAAAGCAAAGAGCCCTGCCCGTGCCATGAATACCCCACTCATTTGCCTTAAGGCGGCAATATGTCCCCAATAGCATCTGTTAACTAGAGATTATTCTATGAAGTTAACCACAGTTAATGCAAAGAAGCAAGGACCTAAGGGCGAGACTGGGGAATCTCGGTTGCGCCCGAATCACGGGCAATCCGGAAGTTAATGTCCACTGACGCTACAGACCATTACACTCAGGATCCGCCTTTCGCGACTTACAAAAGCACAAAGCGCGGGGCAGGCGAGCAGGGTGTAATGCCCCAAAGAAACAGAGCCAGCCTCAGGTGCTCATCTCTTTATCGTTGCGAGGTCCGAGCCCTCGGCGGTTGTAGACGGCCGGATGCGTGATCCCCGAAGCCGGTCCATACCCAGAGAAAATTCCTCTTCCGCTGGCCGTCGAAGGCATATGAATCATTCAAGCCGGGCCTACGGGTTTGTCCTGCCCCGAATGCTGAGTTCCGTCTCTCCCGATTGATCTGACAGCGTCACATGCAGCGCGTGCTGCTTGGGGTCGTACGTCGTCTTCAGCGGGTAGGTGCTGCCGGAAACTTTGGCCTCTGCGTGCGCCGACGGCCAGTCGTAGACCACAACCTCGACGAATTTCCACCATGGCGCAAACGAACCGTCCCGTGCGTGGAACTTCAGCCGCACTGATTTCGCGTCGGCGTCACAGCTCAAGTTCTGCCGCAGATATTGGCCGTGCTGATAGGCGAAGCTATGACCGTCGTCGAGATAGATCGTTCCCTGGCAATCGGCGCCAGGATAGACCCGCAGCTCCAGCGGACCCCGCGGAGTTTCCTCCGTATTTTGAATCAGCGGCTGCATCGGTAAAACGCTTCCTCCGCGAACATACACCGGCATCGTATCCAGCTTAGGATGCACCTTGTGCAGCGCGGGAAACTTCGTTCCGGGCTTCGCATTCACGACATCAACAATCGAGGGTGCGCCGCCCGATGCCGCCATCCTCTCTCCGGTCCAAAAATCAAACCACGCGCCTAGCGGAAACGAAACAACGTAGTCGTCCACCGTCTCCCCAAACGGCTGCGGCGCGATCATCAAACTGCGTCCGAGAAGAAATTCCGTATCCCAATGTTCAAAGCCCGGGGCCGACGGCGCGAAGATTTCGGGGTACTCGAGAAAAATCGGCCGCATCATCGGCAGCCCGGAGCGCGAAGACTCGTCAGCCAGGGAATAAATGTAAGGCAGAAGCTTGTAGCGAGTCTCCACATAGCGCCGGCGGATTGTCTCCTGCTCCGGCCCGTTGACCCAGAGTTCGTGCGGGAGCGAGTCTTTATTCGAGTGATCTCGATAGAACGGGGAGAAAGCTGCTAACTCGACCCACCGGGTCAGCAGATCGGAGGAAGGCGTCGAGTTGAATCCGCCGACATCGGCTCCGACGAACGAAATGCCGCTAAGGCCGAGGTTCAACACCATCTGTGTCGCCAGACGAAGATGATTCCACGTCGCGAAATTGTCACCAGTCCAGGTGAAGCCATAGCGCTGTCCGCCCGCATAGGTTGCGCGAGTGAGAACAAACGGGCGCTCGTCCGGACGCAATTTGAGCAGGCCTTCGTAGGTGGCCCGCGCGTTTTCCAATCCGACAATGTTGTGAATTTCTGAATGCGTCGCGGTCCGTGTCGTGAAGCCGGGCTCTTCAATACGGTGGACGTTGTCGAGCGGCATCGTCTTGGCAGGCCCGTCGAACACCGAGGGTTCGTTCATGTCATTCCAGAATCCGGCGACGCCGTCTTTTACAAACCCCTGGTAAAGACCGCCCCACCACTCACGGGTCTGCGCGCGGGTAAAGTCCGGGAAAACCGCGGGGCCCGGCCACACGATGCCGACGAACTCGCTGCCGTCCGATTTCTTCACGAAATGATCGCCTCCGTGTCCGGTGTCGTAAGGCATATAACCCTGATTCGTTGCGTGGGCGATGTGCAGGTCGGTGATGTTCACCAAGTGGAAGTGCTGCTTGCGCAAATCGGCAACCAGTCCGGGGAAATCCGGGAACGTTTTGGCATCGACGGTGAAAGGCCGATTCCGGTCCTGATAATCAATGTCGAGATAAATGACGTCAGAAGGAATTCTGTCATTGCGAAGGCGCGTGGCGATTTCCCGGACCTTGGACTCCGGTGTGTAACTGTAGCGCGATTGCTGGAAACCCAGCGCCCAGAGCGGGGGCAGCGGAGGTTTTCCGGTGAGATACGCGTAGGCTTCCACGACTTGTTTCGGCGTGGGCCCGTAAATGAAGTAGTAGTCGAGCGGACCGCCTTCGGCGCCGAAGGCAACCGCATCGCGCGCCTGCTTGCCGAAATCGAACCAGGTGCGCCAGGTGTTGTCGAGAAAAATTCCGTAGCTACGCGTCCCGTTAATCGCGAGAAAAAATGGGATGGCCTTGTACAGCGGGTCGACCGATTCTTGCGGCCCAATGTCAGTGTTCCACAGTGTATACGCTTGTTCCCTGCGGTCGAACTGCCCTGTCTTGTCACCCAAACCGAAGTAGTGTTCTGCGTTCGCCATCTGCTTGAACACCGAAAATCCTCCGGCCTGGAACTTTGTCGGACGGCCCACCGCGTCGGCCGAGATCACATTACCCTCGAGGTCGCGGATGACGATGCGAAGCGGCTCGCGTTCCACGCGAACATCAAGCGCGGCCGTGCGAAAGCCCACCGACGAAGCGTCCTGCGACGGTTGAACGTCGATCGATTTCGTTCGAGCTTCCGGGAGAACCGCCCAGGAGGCGTCTTCCGGCAACACGCTGTTAGGAGAAACCCGCACGCGAATAATGTCGTTGCGCAGCGCCGTGATTCGCACCACAGCCGGGCCGGCCTGAATTTGAATGCCGTCGCGGAGGGGCTCGGAGGCAGAGACTGACTCCAGTGCCACCGACGGCTGCGGTCCGCCGGCAGTCTGTGCCGGCGCAGTGACGAACAGGCCCGTCACTACGAAGGAAATGAAGGCAAATCGCTGGGCCAGCCAAGGCATCGCGGAAGTCTCCCCATAAAGTCTGGTGCGAGGCAATCATACCAACTGCAGGACGTCCCGGCAGATTTCAGGAAATTTTGCGAACCGTGGAGCAGCATTCAGATATCTTATGCAACGGTGGTGTCGTCGCCCATCCCTTCATAGGAGCTCAAAATGCAAATCAGTTCTCCCGTTTCCAAGACCGCACTCTGGATCGGCCGGGTGATGAGTGCTCTGCCGGTGTTGCTGGTGCTTTTCGGCAGCGTCATGAAGCTCATGAAGACCACCTCTGTCATTGAAGGATTTGTGCGCGCCGGAGTGCCGGAACGATTGATCATTCCCGTCGGCGTTATCGAGCTCGTCTGCGTGATCGTCTATCTGATTCCGCAGACCGCGGTTCTGGGAGCGATCCTGATGACGGGATTGCTTGGCGGAGCGACGATCACAACTCTTCGCATTGCCGACCCGACGTATCCAATGCCGGTCGTACTCGGGATGCTGGCCTGGGGAGGCCTGTTTCTACGGGATACTCGACTGCGAGAGCTGATCCCGATCCGGAAAATGTAGGCCCGGACGCAGCTTGCCCTGAGCGAAGTCAAAGGGTCCGGGGTTGCGCGAAGCGCAATGTGGACGGCTGGGCAGTGAGGCAGAGTCCGTGGCGCTACACGCTGTCGCACGCGTCGCTTTCGCTCCGCGGGGCGGACGAATGCGTCCGCCCCTACACAACCGCTACTGTTTCACACTGTCGAGCAGCTTCTTCTCCGCGTCGCTGGGAGGCTCGGCGCGGCCGCCAAGATACTTGGCCAGAAATACTTCCGACGCCGCGTTGAATGCCATGCGATTCTCCGGGCGCGCGAAGCCGTGGCCTTCGTCGGGGAAGACGTAATATTCCACGGGCTTGTTGTTCTTCCGCATCGCAGCCACGATCTGATCGCTCTCGGCTTTATTGACGCGCGGATCGTTCTTCCCCTGCCCGATCAGCAGCGGCACTTTGATCTGGTCTGCCTTGAACAACGGAGACTGCGCCTTCAGAACCTCTTCGTTGTCGCCCATGCGTTTGTGAAAAATCGCCACGAAGGTGGACCAGTAGGGTGGAATCGTCTTCAGCAACGTATTCAGATTCGAAGGGCCGACGATGTCCACGCCGCAAGCGAATGCATCGGGCGAAAAAGCCACACCAGCCAGCGTGGCATAACCGCCGTAGCTTCCGCCCATGATGCAAACCTTCTTGGGGTCTGCAACGCCCTTCTGAACCACCCAGTCTTTTCCGTCGAGCAGATCGGTGTGCATCGCGCCCGCCCACTGGCGATCACCGGCATTCAGATACTGCTTGCCGTATCCGGTGGATGCACGGAAGTTGGGCTGCAAAACCGCATAGCCGCGATTGGCCAGCCATTGCGCATAGGGATCGTATCCCCACAGGTCGCGTCCCCACGGGCCGCCGTGCGGAAACACGACCATCGGCAGGTTCTTTGGCTCGACACCAGCGGGAGTGGTGAGGTATCCATAAATCTTCATGCCGTCGCGAGCGGTGTACTCGACGGGCTGGACCTTCGCGAGCTTGTACTTCTCGAGTGCGGGCCGATTGCTGAACAGCATGGTCGCCTGCTTCGTCGCGCGGTCGTAAAGGTAGTAGAAGATCGGAGAATCGTCGCCCTCGAAGGTGACAATCCACTTGTCGTCCTTCATGTCGCGGCTGATGTTGCTGATGTCGGCATCGCGCACTTTGTGCAGTGCGTCGAAGTCAGCCTGAATGTCCTTGTCGAGGATCTGGAAATCCCTGCGCTCGCGAAGAAACACAACTGCCTGAAGCTTGTGATTCTTCGGTTGCTCCACCGCGAACGACACATCAAACTGCGGGTCTTCCGCGATCACCGTGCGCTTCCCGGTTGCTATGTCGACCAGGAGAAGCCGCGCCGCGTTGGCATCGAGCGACGTCATGATCCACAGCCCCTTGTTGTCGGGAGTGAAATTCACGACGTTGCCGAGTGTTTCGTCAGGACCCCACTTGATCAATTCGCGCCAGGGAGACTTCACGTCATCGCGCACACGGATGATCACTCCACCGTCTTCGGTGTTGACCTGCGCCGCGCGCACCTCAAGGTTGTGATCCGCTTGCCATCCATCCACGTCGCCCGGATTTTGCGTGTCGAGCGTCAACTCGCCGGTCTTGAGATTGGCGCGATAGACGTCGAAGACCTTGGGATCGCGCTTGTTCGACTGGATCAGGATCGTGTCCGGATGATCGGGATCGAACGACAGAATGTCGGCGCGCGACTTCTCGAAGGGCGTGAGATCCTTGGTCTGCTTGCTGGCGACGTTCGTCTGATAGATGCGCCAGTTCTCGTCGCCGCCCTGATCCTGCCCGTAGAGAACGTTCTTTGAATCGGGCTGCCAGATGAAATTGCGGATGCCGCGCTTGCGATCGTTGGTGATGACGCGGTCATCGGTCTTGCCCAGCGTGCGCACCCAGACGTTCAGCACGCCCTGATCGGGAGCCAAGTAGGCGAGCGTCGTGCCGTCGGGAGAAATCTCAGGGCCGGTGCGTTCGGGATTACCGAAGAGAACGCTGCGTGGGATCAGGGTAGATTGAGCAAAAGTAACTACGGAACATGTGAACAGCAGCAGAGTCGCAAGCATGCGCGACAGACGAACACGATGCATCGAGGCACCTCCATGGAGCGACTGAATTCTACTCAGAGGCGGATACAGGAAACAAGGAAGGGCGGTTCAGTTCTTTAAAGTCAGCTGCAGAAGGATGGCAATCGGGGTATCGGGCTTTCGCGAATTTTTCCGGGCAATGTCGCGATGAGTTGCGCGACTGAGTGAGTTTCATTTTGGGAACGGATGGATTTCGGAGGTACCCCTCCCCCTACCGGTCTATTGGAATGATGGAGTTAGCGGAGAATCTGCAAATAATCTATGGGGCTCAGCAGCTTAGGGGCAAAATCTTGAGCCGCAAGGACTTAGGTCTTATCGGCTATCGGCTGATTGCTCCTCACACCGCTTTCGCTTTGTCTATGATGGCCTTTCGTGATTCTGAATGGAAGGGCGGAGATCACATCGGGGTGTGATTTCATTTACGAGCGTGGGAAAACCTGGTGAACGTCCCGCTGTCCCCACATTTTCCAGATCACATCTGTTCGGCCGGCATTGCCAGCTTCGACCCTTACGGACTCGCGAAGTAACGGCGCTGGAAGTAGAGAGCCAGATTAATTCACGCAATTCGCGTCGAATCTGAACTGCAGCTTACAATTCGCGAATCGCGCTCACGGGGTTCCGGCGCATCGCTCTATGTGCCGGAAAGTAGCATGCCAGCAAAGACATCGCTCCCAGGAGCATGACGACGGAAACGACGGTGACGGGATCGTTGGCTCCGATTCCGTACAACAGCCGCGCGATGAGACGTGTCAGTCCCAATGCAAACGCCAGTCCCAGCGCCATCCCAATGCCTGTGAGCCACAATCCCTGCAACAGCACGAGTCTCAGCACGTCGACGCGCGAGGCGCCCAGAGCCATTCGTACTCCGATCTCGTGGGTCCGCATTTGAGTCCGATAGGCCACAACTCCGTAGATCCCGGTCACCGCAAGAACCAGCCCGATCAGCGCGAACATGCCCGCCAGGGCGCTCTGTACAACAGCGAAACTGCTCGCCATCTGGGTACTCTCTCGCATGGGACGCACATCGAAAACTGGCAGCCGTGTATCGATTTCGTGGATGGCGTTTTCCACCGCTGGCGCAAGGTCGACCGGATTTCCCTCGGTCTTCACCTGCACGATAGTCTCATACCCCACCTGGAAAAAGCTCATATACACGATGGGCTCCGGTGACTCATTCACGAATATATGTGTCGAATTTCTCGCGACGCCGACAACCGTGAAAAGGCCGCCCCATATCCTGAGTTTCTTTCCCAGCGGATCCTGTCCCGGCCAGTATCGCCTCGCCGCGGTCTGATCCACGATGAGTACCCGCGGGGCCTTTTCATCGTCATCCGGTGTAAACTCGCGTCCTTCCAGAATGGGTATATGAAGGGATTCGAAATACCGCGGGGCCACTTCGGCGTGGTACACCTGCAAAGATTCATGGGGGTGTGGCACATACCCTTCCGGATACGCATCGTCCCCCTTGTGGCCCAAGGTCATCGGAATCCAGTCCGTAAGAGACGCAACCTTCACGCCAGGCAATGCCGACACGCGATCAAGAATCTTGTGACGGATCACCTGTTCCTCGTCGTGGCTGTAGCCGGCAATATTCAGCCCCACGGACGCAGTGAGAATGTGGTCCTGTTCAAATCCGGGATTCGCGCCGGCGAGATTCCGCAGTGTTCGCAGAAATAGCCCGGAGCAGACCAGCAGAGGAAGTGAAAGGGCGATTTGCGCGACTACCAGCCCGCTGAGCAATTTCCGGTTGCGTGAGCCGCCGGAGATGCTTGCAGACTCTGCCTTCAGTACCTCAATGGCCGGCGCGTGGGCCGAACGCCAGGCGGGGAGCGCGCCGCACAGCATGCCGGCCAACAGGGACGACACCGCAATCCCGATTACCACCTTATGGTCCATGCTCCCGTTGAGTATGAGGGGATTCGAGTTCGCCGGAAAGAACCATGCGAATGTCTTCGATGTCCACGATGTCAACACAAGGGCCACGGCTCCTGCGACGATGGAAAGCACCACGCCCTCCAGCACCATCTGCCGCACCAGTTGAATACGATTCGCCCCGAGCGACTGCCGGATGGCAAGCTCACGCCGCCGGGATACAAACCGCACCAGCGTGAGCGTAGCCACGTTCGCGCTGGTCAGCAACAGCACCACAGCGGCGAAGGCCAGCAGAATGGGCAGCGTCGCCGCCATGTATCCGTTGGCACCGAATGGTGAGCGCCACATGGGATCAAGTGTGATCCGGTTATCGCCTAGATGATCGTCCGGAAACGCCGCGACGATATTGTGCATCAAGGTGTCGAGGTCCTGGGCTGCCTGGCCACCCCTCATGCCGGGCCGCAATCTTCCTATTACGTTCAGCCAGTACGCATCGCGATGCGTCATCCGCCACACATCCGTCCCGAGGGGATCGAGCGTTACCCACAGATCTTCACGGATCCCGGGCATTGCTCCGACAACCCCCTCCGGCGCCACGCCAATCACCGTCACGGGATGCCGGGCGATCTCGATCGACTTGCCCACAATTGCCGGGTCTGCGGCATAACGGGTCTTCCAAAGCGAGTAACCCAGGACCACGTTGGGAACTGGACGTGACTCCTCTTCAGGCAGAAAGAAACGCCCCAGCACCGGCTTGATGCCAAGCACGTCGAAATAATTCGCCGACACGTTCGCAATATAGGCGCGCTCCGGCAGTGCGCCACCGGTCAGCGTAATCCAATCGTGATGATAGGCAAGTATCCCGGTGAAGGTGTGGTTCTGCTCGCGCAGATCGCGATAGTCGAGATACGAGAAGGGCGGAGTCGGAGAGAAGTTCCGTTCCCCCCGCTGCAGGCTCACAAGGTCGTCCGTGTCCCGTGCGCCAGGAATCGGACGCAACATTGTACCGTCGATCCAACTGAATACGGTGCTGTTGGCGCAAATAGCTACGGCCAGCATCGCCGTCGCGGTGATCGTGAAGCCGGGGCTCTTACGCAGTTGCCGCAACCCATAACGGACGTCCCGGCCTATTTGTTCAAACCAGCCTCCGCCCCACATCTGGCGCGTCACATCTTGCACAAGGGGAATGTTTCCAAACTCCCGCACTGCCGCCTGTCGCGCCGCCTGTGCCGTCTCGCCTCGCGCCACCCGATCTGCAATCGCCATCTGCAGGTGGGCATCGATCTCTTCCTGCAATTCGCGGTTTCGCCGCTGAAAACCGAGGTTCGAAAACCACTTCACGACTCACTCTCCTCCGGCTTGACGTACATCACCGACCCAATCGCTTCGACAATCCGCTCCCATCGGCCCAGATCCCTGGCCAACTGCTTTTTCCCCTTGGCTGTGATTCGGTAGTATCGGGCTTTTTGCTTGCTCTCTGACTGCTTCCATTCAGACTGCACCCAGCTCTGACGTTCCAATCGATGGAGAGCCGGATACAGTGATCCGGTCTCCACCTGAAGCACATCTCCGGATTGCAAACGCAAAGCCTGGACAATGCCATATCCATGCTGCGGTCCCCATTGCAGCGTCTGCAGAATGAGCATGTCGAGTGTTCCCTGCAGCAGCTCAATCCGGTTTTTATACTGGTCTTTCTCTTTCATAGATGTAGACACTCTACTCGCAGTGGCAGTAGATTGTCTACTCCCGCATCATGGCCTCAATTCAAAGCCGTGCTTATAGCAACTCCTCAGATGAGATCGGAATCCGGCCTGACACTCCGGTCGAAGCAGTCCGCTGTGTGGCCTGCTGACCCACGCGGCCGGCGCGGCGGCTGCGAGCCAGCAGGAAGAACTTGCTATTTGCCCAGATTCCACATAATGCACCGATCCGCTGTGCTTCCGTTCGAAGATCGATGCCCATGTCGCGAAGACGCTCGAAAGCAAACCGACTCTCGTGCAGATAAGATCCGCTTGGAACTCCCGCGAGGGCACACCCTTGGGACGAAATCAGTACGTCGAATTGGAAATCAAGAAGGCGAAGGCCAACGGGACAGCCGCAAAGCTGCCAGCCGCGCAGAAGCCTTGTGACAAGATGGCCGAGGCCATTGTCATGGACGGCGGCAAGCGCGGACAGACAGTGGAGGTTTGCGCCGATCCCAGCCTTGAGACTTTAAGTCCTGTTACGTCGAGCACCTCGTTATGGGACAAAGTGCGGGGCAACGATGCTGATGAATTCGCGGGACGTAATGACCTTGGTATTCTTCCAGAACTTGGGAAAATGCTTCGCGTTGCCGGTGATCAAGTAGTCGGCCCGAGCAGCATCCGCACATTCCATGAACTTGTTGTCGTCGGGATCTTTCGCAACCTGCAGGACACGCACGGGTTCGACCAGGTGCGCGCGTTTCGTCAACAGCTGGAGGAGTTGCTGCCGAAGTCCTTTGCGGATTTTGAATTCTGGCCGGCGGGTGGCCCGGGGCTTTTGATCTGCTGACGCAACTACAAAGTGGGTGCCCTGTCCTTCGCGCAGTTTGCGAAGGGCGGGAACCTCTAACGCATGCGCAACGGGGTTTGTGCGAAGGGACAAAAGTCGTGTCGTGAGCATCGCTACCCGCCCTTGCAAAGAACGCAAGGACTGATTGGATAAGAGCGAAGGCTCGATTGACCCGGTAGTCTGTGTTTGAGGACAAAGACGCTGGGAAGAAAGGAGCCTTCACAGATGATGATTATAGGATGTGATTTCCATCCCAGCTGGCAACAAGTGAGTTGGCTAGACACGGAGACTGGAGATTGTGGGGAACGCAAGCTGGTGCATGCGAATGGGGATGCCCAGCAGTTCTATGCGCAACTGGCGGCGCCGGTGCTGATCGGGATCGAGGCTACGGGGAACAGTCAGTGGTTCGTGGAAATGGTGGAGGATCTGGGGCACGTGATCTGGATTGGGGATGCGGCTCAGATCCGGGCGAGCTATGTGCGCAAGCAGAAGACGGACAAGCGGGATGCGGCGCACATTTTGCGGTTACTGCGGGAGGGACGGTTTCCGCGGTTGTGGATGCCGGATCGGGAACAGCGGGATCTGCGGCAACTGGTGCTGCATCGGCACAAGCTGGTAGAGATTCGAAGCCGGGTGAAAAACGAACTGCAACACCTTTCCATGAATAAAGGAGTGCAGAAAAAACATCGGCTGTGGAGTCAGTCGGGACAGCAGATGCTGCGCGAGCTGCCGTTAAAACCGTGGGCAGCGTGCCGGCGGGAAGATTTGCTGGGACTGCTGGCGATGTTAAACCAGCAGGTCGGCAAACTCGACGGCGCAGTGCAACAGGCGGCAGAAGCAAACCCGCAATCGCGATTGCTGATGACGCAGCCGGGAGTGGGACCGAACACGGCGCTGGCGTACGTCCTGACCATCGGCGATGCGAGCCGCTTTCAACGGGGCAAGCAGGTGGCCAGCTATCTGGGGCTGATTCCGCAGGAGAACAGTTCCGGAGAACGGCGGAGAACGGGCGGGATCAGCAAGCAAGGCAACCGCATGCTGCGCTCGCTGCTAGTGGAAGCGACGCAGACGGCTGTGCAGCACGATCCCGGATTCCGTAAAGACTATTTGCATCGCTGTCATCAAAAGCCCAAGGCAGTGGCCAAGGTGGCGGCGGCGCGCAAGTTAGCGGTACGACTCTACTGGATGCTGCGCACCCAGACCTGCTATCCAGAGATCGTTCGCATCGAGAGCAGCCCGCGGGTGCCCCTGGTCGGCGCAAGCTAGACCGTAGGATTGATTGGGCGCTCTCGCATCCCGTAAGAGACGGGATGTTCGCATAGAAGAATCATGGCCGAAGTTTAAGCCGAATCGATGGTTGGTGGAACGATCTTCCACCGAAAGTGATTCAGCGTGAGATTTCCAGAGTCTTGGTCCTCAACCTCTCTGGCAAACCAGGCGGTGCTTGCGCACCGCCCAGGACAACTATGCCCTTGACAGAGCCTTCGCTCTTATCGAGGGGCACCCACGGTGTGGTGGCATCAGCGAAGCCAAAAGGCTCGGCAACCCGCACTCGGCCGCCACCCACTCAAGCCAAAAACGGGCTTGAATGGGCCACCCTCCAGTTTTATTTGAAGTCGACACGTTCAGGTCAGGCGCGCGAAGGTGGCGTTGCTTTCAGGGAAGTCTACGCCCATGGCGGCTCCGGCGATGCATGCGAAGGCTGCGGCTAATGCGAACTGAGAAAGCGTCAAGTGCAGCGCTGGCGGCGCGGGCGAGTCGAGGGCCGTGACCATTGCGCCTACGCATACCGTTGCGATCGCCAGCCATTGATACAGGCGCAGGCCGAAGATGAATGGTGTCTGCACCTCCCCGCGATAGGCTTCTTCGGCGAATCGCGAAAGGCCGTTGCCGATGCAGTAGATCCCGCAGACCAGAGCCGTGGGACAACCGGACATCCACATGCGCGCGAGCAGAAGGCCGAGGAACACATTGATCAGGATCGAGTACAGCTGGGTCGCATGGATGGGAACACCGGCGAGTTCGGCCATTCTGGTCACGCGGGAGCGCGGGTGCGTGACGCGAATTCCTACGGCAGGCGTGGTCTGCCGTCCATGGCAGCAGCCGTTGACCAGGCAACGCAGGCGGCCGATAGCCTGCATCCAGGGGGCCGCCAGGCAAGTCGCGGCGAGCAGCGTCCAGCGATCTTCGAAGAACAGGCAGGCGATGCCGCCTCCAATCAGCCCGCCATAGAATCCGAAGGGGCGCCGAAGGCGCGAGGAACCTTCCACCAACTGAGCCCATAATCCTGCACCGAACAGGCCGCCGCTGCAGACCAGGAGCACTTGCCACTCCCTGCCTCGGCCCGCGGCAGCGAGGACGATGGCCATCTGCACAAAGGCAGCGGCTCCGGCGTAGAAAGCGTGATTGATGATGCGAACCGGGCCGATGCGCCATTCGCGCCAGGAATTGGCGAATCTCTCGGTTGTGCTTTGCAGGATTTTCCAAACCCGCTGCGGATTGAGAATGACCGGCGCAATGACGAAGGCTGCGACAACATCGACGGCGTAGTGCATGCCTGTGGTGATGCAGCTCAAGGCAATGGTCAAGGAGTAGGTCCAGCCAATCCATCTGCGACGGAAAAGCCGCGCCACCAGGATCGACCAGAGGACATGGAATGACGGGAGCGCGGCAACCGGCGGCTCGGTTGTGATCTCGAGTTGCAGAAGGCTGGCCATCCAGCCATGGCCTTGGAGCGGGCGCCGCGGCGCAACCGAGGGCGCAAACCAATAGACGGGAAACACGCACAGCATCGCGAACCATGCCGAGACCGTGAGTTGGCGAAGGTCTTTGCGGGTGCGGGCGAGCCACGGCGCCAGCGCGACCATCACGTAGGTGCTCTCGTAGAACACAGCCGTCCAGGGCAAAACAGGCAGGCGATCCTCGAAGGCGAATCCGAAGTTCACACCGCGCAGAGGCAGGCGAATCGTGAACTCGTACAACACAATCCACGGAACGATGACGTGCAGGATGAAGCGCACTCGTTCGAAAGTGGAAGGCCGCGCATCGTCCGCGGGTGGCAGGACTTGAAGCGTGCGCCCAAAGCGGCTCAGAAGATCAGGGTGCTCGTAGCCCACGACCAGAGCAGCGCAGGCCAGCGCAATTGTGGGCGTGATCAGCCACAGGCCGGGTGCGGACCGCAGCGTCATCGAGACACCGAGGCAGACCGCGACAAATCCGGTGTAGATGGGATGAGGAAGGAACTGGAATGTGCCGCGTGAAACCATAGTTGGAGGCGGGAAGGCATTCATGGGAAGTCCGCCGCCGAACCGCCACAGCTCGAACATTGCGGCAGCCATGAGCGCGAGGCCTGCGCAGGCGAAGGCGATGCCGAGAGCGACACTTCCATAAACCGGAAGCGAAACTCGCGCGGCTGCGCCCCACAGGCACAACAGCGCGGGCACCAGAATTACGAATAACGCTCCGTAAGCCATTTTCTGCCACTTCATCTTGGCCAGCTTACGATTTCGTGAATGGCCCAGCCCTCCACCGGAGAACGCCCGGCGCATTCGAATTTTGCGCGGCTGCGCCACTTGCATTCGTTCACCTGCAGCAACCGAGCTGGAAAAGTCTTGCTTACTCCTGGAATGGACGATAGCGCGGTCGTCCCCAACGGGCCTTTGCGTAAGGTTAAAGATCGGTCCATGGTGAGTCGCGATCCATCGTCGAAGGTGATTTGTGCGTCTTCGATTGTCGAGGCTGGGACGGACTTCTCGTTGAGGTAAAGAATCCGCTTCGAGAATTCGCCTTGCCAGTCGATCCACACGGCCCAATCTGAGGCGCTGCAGAAGCGTCCCCACCGCAGATGCTGGATGGGAATCTTCCATGGCGCGATCGTCATGCTGAGATGTTCGACGTAGCCGAGGCCGGAGTCATTGCCTGTGCGCACGTGTGCGCGGGGCATGAGGCAGTGCCACTCGACCGAACCTTCTTCGCTCTTGAAGACCGTTTCACGTACCGCGGTCGAATCGGTCTGCCACGCTGCGGCGAACTCGAATGGCGCGGAGTTCCAGGAGATGGAGGAGCCGTTGACCTCGGGCATGCTCGGCCGGCGCAGGGAGTTCTGCTGGCTCACATTGTTCCCGAGGCTGCGAAGAAGGCTTGAGTAGTGAAGGTGGACCGGACCCCAAGTGAGATCGCCGACATAGGCGATCGAGGCGTTCCCTGAATCGGTCACGAAGTCCAGGTACCACTTCGACAGCTGAAAAGCGGCCATTGGCAGGCCATGGTATCAGCCGCGGACGGATGTAGATACGCTTGTCTCCGAGGGAGCACCGTGAGGAGGGATCTAGAGAAATCCTTAGGGTGTCGGCTGCGGGAATTCCCACCCTTCGAAGATCACGAAGGGTGGGGTACCCATTTTCGTGGTTCTTCATTCACGCGTTCTTCATCCACGCAGCAACGGGCGCGTGAGGCACGTTGGGCCGCCGCTGCCGTTGATACAGATTTCGCTGCCGGGGAAGGTGCGGACGTCGAATCCGGCGGTGCGGAGCTTGTCGTTCGTTTTGCGATTCTCTTCGATGGCCAGGAGACGTTTCCCGCCCAGCGACAGGACATTGCACGCCAACGTGTCGCGCTCGGAATAGTGGATCTCGATGAATTCGAATCCGCGAGATTTCAGGAGTTCGACGGTCTCGACCGCAAGCCACGGGAGATCGACCACGGCGGTGTGTTCGTTTAGCAGGCTGATCAGTGACATCAGGTGCAGACACGCCGCAGGCCCGGGGCCGTAAGGAAGGGGCGCCGAGATCACGTCGACACCTTTCGGAGCGAGGACTGCGCGTATCTGCGCGATGCCAGCGGCGTTCGTGCGGTAGCCGTGGCCGATCAGGAGTGTCTTCGAGTCGAGCCAGACGATGTCGCCTGCCTCGGTTGAACCAGGAGACGTGATTTCAGCAAACGTGGGAATGCCCATCTGCTGGCAGAAGGAGCCCTGATGCCGGCCCTCGATCACGCGGTTCGGCTTTCCCGGACGCATGAGAATCAGGCCGAAGTCGGTCGCCAGCGACGCATCATGCGCGTACGCCGCATCAAGGGAAAGATCCGCAGACGGCGACAGCTCGATCATTTCGGCGCCGGCAATTTCCAGTTCCCGGCACAGAGCGTCATGCTGCGACTGTGCCTGGGAAGAGTCGGGCGCATGATGAAATCCAAGTTCGCGCCAGCGGGCCACGCGCTCTGGTTGATGCCATCCGGCAGCGCGGGGCGAGCACACCAGCACGCGCTTGAGCGGAGCGACCATCGAGTGGCCATTGAAGGCCACGGCGGTTTGAGAAAGAGAAGAAGGCAGGCGATCCTCCATGTGCTACGCGCAGCAGAGGTGATTCTACGGCAGGAAGGTGCCTGGACGAAATGCGGAACGGTCTACTTCGCCTCGGTGAGGGCCTCTTCGGCGGTCGCGGCGAAGGCGACGTGGCCATCTGCTGGCGGCATCAGTTCGCGGACGGCGTGTTTGTTCTGATTGCCACGTTTGCTGAGCCACTGTTTCAGATGCTTGCGGGCGGCCGGAGCCAGCTTGGAGAAGAAGAGTCCGGCGCGGCCCAGATCGCTGGCCCAGATCACATCGGCGTAGCCGTTGAGTGTCACGTGAGTGCCCGGCAGGACGCAGCGGAAAGCGATGTCGGAAATCACGGGCACGGGTTCGCTGGCCTGTAACGCCAGGCCGTGCTCCCCAATGTCGATGCTGACGCCAGCAAGCGTGCCGTGTTCCAGTTCCAGATAAACCAATGTCTTGACCTCATAACGCGCAGACTTGCGCCGGTTCGAGCGCGAGGTTTTCTTCCCCGCCTTGAGCGCGTCCTTGATGAGTTCGGGCTGGAGCGGCCGGTACAGAATGCGGCTCGCGCCCGACTGGAAAGCCTGACCTGTCCCCGGCCAAGCGCGGCTCGCTACGGCCAGCAAACCTGGCTTCTGCTCGTCAGGCAGCAGTGCCGCCATGCGGATCGCCTCTTCGGCTCCGGGAAGATCGAAGTCGACAATCAGCGTGGAGCACTCGCCGGCCATGACAAACTCGAGAGCCTCCTGATTGGATCGGCAGTTCCTGAGCTCGATTCCAAGCTGTTCGAGGGTGGCAGTAAGGGTTTGCAGAGATCGCTTATCGTGACAAAGAACCGCAGCGGACTTGCCCATGAGCTACAAAATACGGGGCTTGGCGCGGCGAGGAAATGTCACACCGGTAATCCGCAGAGTGGTTACCGAGGCAATCTACAAATCGCGGAAAGCGTTAGTGTGAGCCGAGGGAATTCGCCTGGTTCAGTCTGCGTTCTCTGCGGGGTTCTCAGCGAACTCTGCGGTAAGAAAGCACTTAACCGTCGAGATCGCGGAGACTGATCGCCGAGGTCGCGGAGAAAAGCCCCTGCGCGGGCTCCGACTGGCCGACTGCTATAATCGAAGATTGCGCTCATGTCTACGAAACGACTGATTCGGTCCACGACAGTTCTGTCGATTCGCCGCGGAGGGAAAGTGGTTCTCGCCGGCGATGGGCAGGTCACGCTGGGCGAGTCCGTGATTAAACACTCCGCGAAGAAGATCCGCCGGCTCTACAACGACAAGATTGTGGCCGGGTTTGCGGGTTCCACAGCCGATGCGTTTACGCTCTTCAGTCGCTTCGAAGCTAAGCTGGAGCAGTATCACGGCAACCTCGGACGCGCCGCCGTGGAACTGGCGCGCGACTGGCGCACCGATAAGTTCCTTCGACATCTGGAGGCCCTGCTGCTGGTCAGCGACAGGGAGCAGACGTTCCTGCTCAGCGGCCAGGGTGATGTGATTGAACCAGACACCGGGATAGCGGCGATTGGCAGCGGCGGTCCATACGCCCAGGCCGCTGCGCAAGCACTCGCGGAACATACCGAGCTCTCGGCCAAGCAGATCGCCGAAGAAGCCATGAAGATTGCGGGCAAGATGTGCATCTATACGAACGATAGAGTAACGATTGAAGAGCTTTAGTTCTCAGTTCTCCGTTCTCAGTTCTCAGTCAAATCCTGGCTGCGCAAACTGAGAACTAAGAACTGGGAACTGAGAACTTTTATGGCCATTTACCTTCCTTCCACCGCCGAAGAAGAACAGCTTGCGCTGGATGAACTGACTCCACGCGAAATTGTTGTCGAACTCGACAAACACGTGATTGGCCAGAAAGAAGCCAAGCGCGCCGTAGCTATTGCGCTGCGGAATCGCACGCGGCGGCAGAAGCTGCCGCCGGATCTCGCTGAAGAAATCATTCCGAAGAACATCATTATGATCGGGCCGACGGGCGTGGGAAAGACCGAGATCGCCCGCCGTCTGGCAAAGCTGGCGAATTCCCCGTTCCTGAAAGTGGAGGCTTCGAAGTTCACTGAGGTCGGCTACGTAGGGCGCGATGTGGAATCGATGGTGCGTGACCTGGTGGAGATCGCCATCGACAACGTGCGGGAAGAGAAACTGGAAGACGTCGCCGACAAGGCGGAACAAAATGCCGAGGAGCGGCTGCTTGATATTCTTCAGCCGCCTTCGCCGCCGCGGCCGGAGCCTTCAACTAGTGCAGGCGGTGTGGTGATTGATGGCAGCACGGGATTAACGGATTCTCCCACCCGCTCGCGCGAAAAACTGAAGCAGCAATTGCGCGAAGGCAAACTCGACGACCGCACAGTCGAGATTGACGTGCGCGAGCGCAACTTCCCTTCGTTCGAAATCCTGACCAACCAGGGCGTCGAGGAGATGGACGTCAACATCAAAGACATGTTGCCGAACATCTTCGGGCAGCGCACCAAGAAGCGGAAGATGAAGGTGAACGAGGCGTTCGAATACCTGATCCAGGAAGAAGAGCAGCGGTTGATTGACATGGATCAGGTGACGCGCACGGCAATCGATCGGGTCGAGAATTCGGGGATCGTATTCCTTGACGAGATCGATAAGATCGCTGGCCGCGAGGGGGGGCATGGTCCCGACGTTTCGCGGGAAGGCGTGCAACGCGATATTCTTCCGATCGTCGAAGGCACTACCGTCAATACGCGCTACGGGATGGTGCGCACGGATCACATCCTGTTTATTGCTGCTGGGGCATTTCACGTTTCCAAGCCCAGCGACCTGATTCCTGAGCTGCAGGGGCGCTTTCCAATTCGCGTCGAACTGCACTCTTTGACGATGGAAGACTTCGTGCGGATTCTCACCGAGCCGAAGTCGTCTCTGGTGAAGCAGTACACGGCATTGCTCGAGACTGAAGGAGTGAAGCTGGAGTTCACGCCGGAGTCACTCGATGAAATCGCGCATTTCGCGTTCCGCGTGAACGAGAGCACCGAGAACATCGGAGCGCGACGGTTACACACGATCATGGAGCGCGTTCTCGACGAATTGAGCTTCGAAGCTCCCGAAAAAAAGGGTCAGGCGGTCACGGTGGACGCCGATTACGTTCGCAAGATGCTGACTGACATCGTGAAAGACCAGGATCTGAGCCGCTACATTCTGTAAGAATCTTCACCACAGAGGACACAGGGGTACACGGAGGAAATCCTCAGTGGTTCTCTGTGTCCTCTGATCTCATGAAACCGTCGGCTCCTCAGACCTGAGTAGACTTGGGAAGTGTCAACCCTCCAAGGCTCGGGAGAAAGGAGCCGAACATGTTGATTATAGGATGTGATTATCACCCGGGCATGCAGCAAATTGCGTGGTTCGACGAGCCGAGCGGAGAGTGTGGCGAGCAGCGGCTGGAGCACAGCACGGGTGAGGCCGAAAGGTTTTATCGCGAGCTGAAGCGACGGGGCGTGCAGGCGCGGGTAGGAATCGAAGCCAGCGGGCAGACGCGCTGGTTCGAGCGGCTGCTGGCGGAGTTGGAGATGGAGTTGTGGATCGGCAATCCCGCCAAGATCGCGGCGCAACGGGTGCGGAAACAAAAGACCGACCGCGAGGATGCGCGGCTTCTGTTGCAGTTGTTGCGGGAAGGTCGTTTTCCCAAACTGTGGGTGCCGAGTGCGGAGAATCGCGACCTGCGGCAACTGCTGCTGCACCGGCATCGCCTGGTGCAGATGCGGACGCGAGTCAAGAATCAACTGCACGCCATCGCCCTGAACGAAGGCGTACAACGGCGGTCGCGGCTGTGGAGCAAACAAGGACGAAGGCAGTTGGAATCGTTCGCGCTGGCTCCGTGGATGGCACGGCGACGGCACGATCTGCTCGAGCTGCTGGACCAGTTGACGCCGCAGATCGCCGAGCTCAGCCAGGCGGTCGAGCAGGAAGCCCAGCGGCGGCCGGAAGTGCGGCGCTTGATGACGCATCCCGGAGTCGGTCCGATCACGGCACTGGCCTTCGTGTTGGTGCTGGGTACGCCGGATCGTTTCCGCTGCGGCAAGCAGGTGGGCAGCTATCTGGGCCTGATTCCCTGCGAAGATTCCAGCGCCGGGAAACAACGCCTGGGACACCTGAGCAAGCAGGGCAACACGCTGCTGCGCTACCTGCTGGTGGAGGCGGCGCAAGCGGCGGTGCGCTGCGACCCCGAGTGGCGGCGGCGCTTCGTGCATCTGGCCATGCGGCGGCAACGCAACATCGCTATCGCCGCAATGGCACGCAAGTTGGCAGTGAGTTTGTACTGGCTGTGGCGAAAGGCCGAGGATCCGCCGGCTGCGCCCCAGTCCGGTTCGCACGCGGGGTAGCTCGAGAAACCACGTGGTGTGTGGTCGAGCACCGACCCTTTGATTCGGGCGCCCCGCTCCCTTCCGAAGAAGGGAGTTTGCAGTCATAATCATGGTCGAAGTCGATCGGATAGATGTTTAGGTCGAACCGAAAGTTCCGACCGAACGATTAGCAGCGAGCCTGGGGGTTGACCATGGCAAAACCTTTCCTAACAGAGCGAAATGGCGCTCGTCTCCCGAGTGCATGCTGTAGTGTGCGCACAAACCACTTGACGCAGCCGACGGTTTCATAGATGTGGTTTATGTTTACTGAACGATGAAAGCTATCGAACGTTCCCGCCTGCAGTCCCTGATGCAACGCGAACAGAAGAAGTTTGTGGACGAGCACCCGAAATCAAAGGCGCTGTTTGACCGCGCGCGCAAGTCGCTGCTCGCCGGCGTGCCCATGAACTGGATGGTGAAGTGGGCGGGAGCCTTCCCGCCGTTTGTGCGGGAGGCGCAAGGTGCGGAATTTTTCGACGTGGACGGTTTGCGATATATCGACTTCTGCCTGGGTGATACCGGTGCGATGACGGGGCACTCCCCATCTGCGACCGTGAAGGCGGCGGAAGAGCAGATAAGGCGCGGCATCACGCTGATGCTTCCCGGCGAGGATGCGATTATCGTCGCCGAAGAACTGCAGAAGCGATTCGGCCTTCCTTACTGGCAATTCGCACTCACCGCGACGGACGCCAACCGCTTCTCGATCCGCCTGGCCCGGCAGATCACCGGACGCCCGAAGATTCTGGTCTTCAACTGGTGCTACCACGGCACGGTCGACGAAACTTTCATCACGATCGGCGCCGATAGCCAGGCGGGGCCTCGGCCCGGAAACATTGGTCCGCCAGTCAATCCTGCGATGACAACGAAAGTTGTCGAGTTTAACGACGTCGACGCGCTGGAGGCGGCGCTTGTTTCGGGTGACGTGGCTTGCGTGCTCGCTGAGCCGGCGATGACGAATGTCGGCATCGTGCATCCCGAGTCTGGGTTTCATAAGGCGCTGCGCGAAATCACACGCGAGCACGGGACACTGCTCATCATCGACGAAACCCATACCATCTGCGCCGGCCCGGGGGGCTACACTCGCGCTGAGAATCTTGATCCCGACGTGATCGTCTTCGGCAAGGCGATTGGTGCCGGTATTCCGGGCGCAGCCTACGGATTCTCCCAGGAAGTCGCCGACCGCATCGTCGCCAGGCAGGAGTTGGAAAACTGCGATGTGGGCGGTATTGGCGGCACGCTGGCGGGCAATGCCCTGTCTATCGCGGCCATGCGCGCCACGCTCACCAAGGTTCTAACCAAAGAAGCCTTCGACCGCATGATCCCGATGGCTGAGCGCTGGACCGCCGGAGTCGCCAAGTCGATCGCCGACGCGCAACTGCCATGGCATGTCACGCGCCTCGGGTGCCGGGCCGAATACATCTTCGGGCCCGAACCGAGAAATGGTCAGCAGGCGCACGATGCCATGGATTTCGAGCTCGAACGATTCATGCATCTGTATGCGATGAATCGTGGAATCCTGCTCACTCCGTTTCACAACATGGCGCTGATGTCGCCCCAAACAGAAGCGGACCATGTGGACCGGCACACGAAGGTCTTCCGTGACGCACTGAAAGAACTTACTACTTAGCAGCCGAGGGCCGTATCTTGATACTCTTTTCCTTCCCATGAGACGCGTGGCCTTGCGGTTTGCGTTGGCAGTGAGTGCGACCTTCATGCTCGCGGCGTGCGCGACCATTGGTCCACCACAACCGCCCTCATTGGAACTGCCGAAGCCGCCCACGGACTTACGGGCCTCTCGTAAGGGAGACCGCGTCAACCTGGCGTGGACGATTCCGACGATGACGACCGATCGAGAGACGATTCGCAGCCTCGGTCTAACGCTCATTTGCCGGGGACCTGGAGAATTGAGCTCTTGCGACACTCCAACCGGTAAGATCACAACCCCGATCCCGCCGACAAAAGCTGGGGCTTCTGCTCCGAAGCCTCAAGCGTCGTACACGGACGCGCTTACTTCCCAATTGGAAAGCGACGATCCTCTCCGCATTCATTACTTATGCCGTTCAGGTGCTGAATCGGGATGGCCGGGCCGCCGGGGTCTCCAATCAGGTGCATGTCCCGCTGGCTCGCACGCTTCATTCGCCGCGTGGTTTTCGGGCGCGCGTCGGCAAAGAGGGCGTGGTGCTGAGCTGGGTCAGTGAGATAGTTCCTGTGCCGCCGGCGGATGTGCAATACGTTTACCGGGTCTACCGCCGCGCGGAAGGAAGTAGCGACCGAGTGATGTCAGGAGAAGCTCCCGCCGGCGTTGAAACAAGCTTTACCATTATCGATGCCAACATCGAATGGCAAAAGATTTACTACTACTACGCAGAAGCGGTTACCGTGATTCACCGAAATGGCTCTCCACTGGAAGTCGAGGGCGATGACACGCCAGAGATCAAGGTCTTCGCCGACGATGTGTTCCCACCTACGGTGCCGGCGGTACTGCAGGCTGTGTATTCGGGTCCCGGTCAGAAGCCCTTCATCGATCTGGTGTGGGCCCCAGTCACCGATGCAGATCTTGCGGGATATAACGTCTACCGCAGCGAAGAAGGGATTACGAATCCTGTAAAGTTGAATGCGGAATTGATCAAGGCTCCGGCTTATCGTGATGAGAATGTAGCGCCGCAGAAGAAGTACTTCTATTCTGTTTCGGCCGTCGACGTTCGCGGGAACGAGAGCGCGAGATCGGAAGAGGCCAGCGAAGCGGTGCCGTAACGAGCAATGAGCAGTGAGTGATAAGTGATCCGAGGTTGCTCACAGCTCATTGCTCAGTGCTCACAGCTCATTCGCGGGAAAGGGATCATGAAATATTGCAGATTTCAGTGGAATGGTGAAGCTCACTACGGACTGGTCGAATCGGTTGCGGGGTGCGATTCGATTGTGCGACTCCTGCTCACTCCCCCGGAAGAAGCCGATGGCGACATGGAAAGCCTGCGCACCCGGCGGATCGAAGCCATTCCTCTGGCAGACGCCACCTTGTTGCCTCCAGTGCGGCCTTCGAAGATCGTGTGCGTGGGGCGCAACTATCGAGAGCACGCGGCTGAACTGGGGCACGAAGTACCGAAAGAGCCTCTGATTTTCTTAAAGGCCACCTCGGCACTGCTCGCGCCCGGAGGGACCGTCCGCCGTCCGAAGCTCTCGGAGCGGGTCGATCATGAGGGCGAACTCGGCGTCGTCATCGGCAAGACTTGCTACCAGCCGCCCGCCGACGCGGACATTCGCCAGTACATCCTGGGCTATACCTGCGTGAACGATGTGACGGCGCGCGATCTACAGAATAAGGATGGCCAGTGGAGCCGGGCCAAGGGCTTCGACACCTTCTGTCCGATCGGTCCGCTGGTGACCGACGAAATTGATCCGTGGGCGGGAATCGGCGTCGAAACACGCGTGAATGGGAACGTTCGCCAACATGGTAATACCCGCGATTTCATCTTCGCGCTCGACGTGGTGATTCGCTATATCGCGCAGGCGATGACTCTGTTTCCGGGAGATTTGATTCCCACCGGTACGCCCGCCGGTGTGGGACCTTTGGTGGCGGGAGATGCGGTCGAGGTTAGCGTCGAGGGAGTAGGGACGCTGAAGAATCCCGTCGCGGACCGCGCATGAACAACAGGGGTGATAAATGGGCAGGTTTGCTTTCAGGGTATCCGAACTTCTCCAGTCTCTACTGGCGCGCGCTACCGCTGGGGCGGATGAAGACGCTCCTGGCAGGGTACTTCTTCATCGGCGCCGCTGGCGGTTTAGCGTTCGATCTGTTGCAGCTCAATGCTTCGCGCGTCGGCGGAGGTTTCTTTTGGCCCGTCTTAGTGGGTACAGGAGCGACGGCGCTTAGGGCTGCCGGAATCAAGAGAATTCGCCTTGTCCCTCTCCTGTTACTGCTGGTTGTCTTGACCGCCTGGCTGGGCTACTGGGCCTCGCACGTTTCGCCGCCTCTCCCGGTCCCCGTCGCTGTACATCGGCGCGTGCTATTCGATGCGATCGGGATCTTGGTTGGTATTGGTTTCGGAACTCGATTCCTGCTGTCGTTTGTGACGACCGAGGGCTTGGATAGCCTCCGAATGCAGACCGAACTGTCTCTGGCTCACGACATCCAGGCCACCCTGGTACCTACGATTTCCTTTCAGAACGCGGCCTTTGAGATTTACGGCAAATCACTCCCCAGTGCCGAAATGGGGGGGGACTTGATCGACGTAATCGAGAGTAACGGAAATTTGTTGGTCTATGTTGCCGACGTCTCCGGACACGGTTTGGCGGCGGGCCAATTGATGGGAATGTTGAAGGCCGCCGTGCGCGTTTCGCTTCAATTCAGGCAGCCACCCACGGCTCTGCTCGAAAGTGCGGATCGCGTGCTCCCTGCGGTCAAGAAACTCGATATGTACGCCACCGTCGCGCTGCTCCAGTTCGATGGTTCGGCACAGGCGGAATATGCGTTGGCCGGGCACGTTCCTATAGTCCACTATCACAATCGCAGCAGGGACACCACCACGCTCTCGATGGAGCAATTTCCTCTGGGGCTGATCCCGGGAGGTTACTATGCGAGTCGGCGCGTCTCTTACTCCCCACGCGATCTATTCCTGATGGTCACCGACGGCATATCGGAAGTACCCAACACCCAAGACGAAGAATTTGGTTTGGAGCGGCTGGAGCAATTGCTGACGCAACACGCCGCAGAACCCTTGCCGGAAATTTGGGAACGGATCATGGAGCGTGTACGCCAGCACGGATTGCAACAGGATGATCAGACTTTGCTTCTCATCCGGGTTCTTCAGTAGCAATATATCGTTCGTTGTTGCCAAATCCTCGATAAGCGCTAATGGTCTGGTTTCAACCGTTACGCCCGGTTTGCCCGTGATGCAAACGGCCGGAGATGACATATTCGCAGACGGCGCAGCTAACCGGCGTCAGACGTTCCGGCACGGGAAGTAATTTTACCCACAATAGAGTAGAGTCAAAGCGTCTTTTGTGGCACATCCCTGCTCCCTACTAGTCGGGGCAGCCGTTCCGCTGCAAAACCAGACAGATCCTTACTCGGAGGTTCGATGGCCACACTTGTGGCACGCCCCAGCAATCCCGCGAAGGCATCCTTCGGCGTGCCCGGCCGCCGCTACGATCACTACTTTTTCTCAACCATGGCCGTGGTTATGCTGGCCACTGTCTTCGTGGGGTTCGCGCACACCTATTATCTAGCTGGGGTCTTCCATGCACCGCTGCCCAGCCTGATTGTCCATCTACACGGGGCGGCATTTTCCTGCTGGATTCTCTTGCTCGTCGCGCAAACTTCCTTCGTCTCCACCGGCCGCGTGGACATTCATCGCAAGCTCGGCATTGCAGGCTTCCTCCTGGCCTGTCTTATGGTGATCCTTGGCGTTTTGGCGGCGACCGATTCACTCCGCCGTGGAACCGGCCCTACGGGCTTGATGCACAATTTTTCTACATCATCCCCCTGACGGACATGCTGATATTCGCGACGCTCGTCTTCTGTGCCTTCCACTTTCGCTCAAATCCTGCAGCGCACAAGCGCCTCATTCTTGTCGCGACGACCGGGCTATTGATCGCCGCAATCGCGCGCTGGCCATTCGTCCTGGTCCACCGGAAGCCGATGATGGCAGCGCTGGCGTCCTACGTTTTTCTGGTGATTCTCGTTGCTTACGATTTCTGGTCGACGCGCAAAGTTCATCGCGCAACGTTGTGGGCGGGCGCTTTCCTCATCTTCGTGCAGCAAGTGAGGATACCCATCGGCAAGACTGCAGCGTGGCACGCCTTTGCCGGTTGGGCGCAATCCCTGGCGAGGTAATGGCAGCCTTGAGCAACAAGGAGTTCGCCGCTCAATTGGTGAAAAATCCGGATGTCGTCCTTACTGCAGTCGAAAGCGTTCGCGGATCAGACGCTGTAACCGCGGTTTGTAGAGCAGATCAAAGGCGAGTTCTTTATCGGGGAACATGGCGAGCGCCGCCTTCTTCGCACCGGCGGCTAATTCGGAGGCTTCCGCCAAGGTGAGGTTCGGATCCTGTCCAATTACCGACATGACCATGCTGATCATCAACTGCAGGCGGCGGATCTTTTTTGCCTCTTCCTCCAGTTCCCGACGCGCGTCCTGCTCCGCCAACGGATATCCAGACTCTTCTCCTGCCTGCCGAGAGACATTCATTCGATCCCCCTTACCCACAACTTTGGATGACGCTCCGCCCTATGGCGTTGCGGCCGTGAGCCCATTCTGCCTCAATTCAGGAAGAAAGCAACCGCCCGAAGGTGCCCTTTTGGGTTAGTCCCGCGGCCACAACCCGCATCCTGGAATCGGCATCCATTCTGAAGCACTTCTGGGAGTTCGATCGCTTCGCAAGGAGTAAAATCTCAGCGGCACCGATTCGGCTTCGGGCCAATATCCTGAACTGGAGACCCCCATGTCAGAGCCAATGAATCCGGCAGTGAACGTGCCACCGCGTCCCGATCCGAACGAGAAGCTGGTCAAGGTCTTCGACTCCGAACTGGAATCTGAAGCGATGATCGTTAAGGGACTGCTCGAGTCGGCGGGAATCGACAGCGATCTTACCTCCGCCTCGATGGTGCAGGACGCGTTCCCGGGCCTGGGCGGGATGATCATCCTGGTGCGCGAGCGGGATGCCGATACCGCGCGAAAGTTGATCGAGGAGTATCGTCAACCGGGGCCGTCCGGCGATGACGACGAAACGGCCGAGATCGACGTCATGGAAGAGCCGCCAAAGTAGCCTTTACCGATTGCCCATCCAGGGAGAAGGTCACTGCCCCATCGAGATCGGTTCGGTATACGCGAGTTCCCGCCGCCGCCAGCCGCGCCAACGTTTCAGTGCGCGGAAGACCAAAGGAATTTCCTGATCCTACCGAGATAATCGCGAACTCCGGTCGGGCGGAGTCGATCAACTCCTGGGTCGTGGCATTGGCGCTGCCGTGATGGCCAACTTTCAGCAAGTTCGCCCTGGGATGCTCGACGGCCGAGATGCGGCGCTCCGCGCGCTTTTCGGCGTCTCCTTCGAGCAGCAGTGATGACTCCCCGTACGTCAGGCTCAGCACCATGGAGTCGCTGTTCTGCGGCCTGTCGCCAACCGGCCAGTCACGGGGAGGGAACAGCACCCGCAAGTCAGTTCCGCCGAATTCAAACTCGTCTCCTTCCCAGTGGCGCACGACTTTCACTCCGCTCTCCTGTGCAGCCGATAGGACGTTTTCCAAAGCATGACTGGGCGGGAGTAACCCTACCCACAATTCTTTCGGCCGGAAGTTTCTCAGGACCGAGATCATGCCGCCGATGTGATCGGAGTGCCCATGGGTAATTGCCACCGCGTCGAGGCGGGTGAAACCTCGTTCCCACAGATAAGGCGAGACCACATCTTCGCCGAAGTCGAGTTGTGAGCCACCGGGGCCAATGGGACCTCCGGCATCGACGAGAAGCGTCTTCCCGGTCGGAGTAATGACGAGGATCGAATCGCCTTCTCCGACATCGATCGCGGTGACTTCCATGACGCCTGAGTGTTTGTCGGGACGCGGCGGAACAAACGCCAAGGCAAGCGACACAATGAAGACTGCAACCAGCCCCACGCTGGTCAGGACTATTCTGCGGTGCGCCGTCCACATCGCGAACATGAGTGACGCAACGGCGAGCGTGATCATGACGGCCGAAGGCATCCCGACACGGAGGTCAGCCAGGTCGAGTCCACCCAGACCTTGAATGGTCCCGGTGATTCCGTTGAGCGCGACGGTGGCGACCAAGACGGGTAGTTTAGCCAGCCATAGGGACAGATATCCCAACGCCAGCGCAAGCACGGCAGCAGGCATCATCCATTGAGTCAGGGGCACGACGATCAGGTTTGCAGGCAAGCCGATCGTCGTCGCGCGATGGAAGTAATAGGCCATGGGCAGTGCGAGGCCGGCCTGCATCACGGCAGAGATGAGCAACAGATCCCAGATTGCGAAAGAGGCACGAACCGCACTACGAATCGACCTTGCAGCCCAGGTGTCTCCCACAAACAAAGCGAGCCTCGCCGAAATTATCTGCAGGTCCAATCGGAACTGTGCCACCCGCGGTGGCAGCAGCACGGCATAGTCCTTTGAATCCCAATTCGCCAGCGCCTGGCGGTAGAGTTGCGAGGTGCGCTCCAGCATGGGGATGCCAATCGCCGCAACGATCAGCACGCATAGGAATGTCATCTGGAAGCTGGCGGTAAAGAGTTGTCGCGGATCGAAGACGAGCAGCCCGAACGCAGCCGCACCCAGTGCATTGGTCATCGCGCGGTCGCGATAGAGCAGCCGGGTGCCAAGATAAACGGCGCACATCAGCGTGGCACGCCACACCGGGGCGCCGACTTCGGTGATGAATGCATAGCCTGCGCAGGAGGCTACCGTGAGCAGCGTTGCGGGAACGTCCCCAATCCGCAGGCGGCGCAGCGTCCAGAAGACGACGAACGCGAGAATGCTCACGTTCATTCCCGACACCACCAGAATGTGGTACGTGCCGGAGCGCTGGAAGTCAACGCGCGTATCGCGGTCAATGAATGCTTCCTCGCCGATGATCATGGCATCGATCAACGCCGCCTCGCGCGGAGGCCAAAGTTCGTGAACTTTGCCAACGACGCTGGCGTGCATTCGATTGCGCATACGTTCGACCCTGCTGCCGGCGAATCCGGGGAGCAATTCGACATTCTCGATCTTCGCCGAGCCCAGAGCTGCAATGCCGCGATCCGCCAGGTATCCCTCATAGTCGAAAGCGCCGGGATTGCGGAAATTGCGCGGCTGCTTGAGCTTGGCTAGAAATCGAATTCGATCTCCGTAGCGAAATGTCTGCGTCGAGGGCAACGTGAAGACCCGCGGGGCGGGAACGTCCTCATTCGCGCGCGGGCTATAGACACTCACGCGAATGCCGGACTGGACCGGCACAATCATGCCATCAGGCGTTTGGACCTGTTCGCTTTCCAGATCGAGAGTCTGTCGCATTTCCCCGAAGCCTCCCGGCTGAACCCGGCCCTCCCGCGCCACATGGGCGGTGATCTGAATTTCCCGGCGATCGGCGTAGGGCAGAATGGACGTGTCGAGCCGGGGTGATGCGGAACGCATTTGAATATGGAGTGCACCGGCTAAGAAGAACGTCCCCAGAGCGAGAAGCCAGGCCACTCCAGAGCGACGGTTGGCAAAGTATGCTGCCGCCGCGCTGAAGACGGCCACAGCGACCACCCACCACACTGCCGGACGCCACGCATACACTCCCGCAACAATGCCCAGAGAATGGGCTCCAGCCGCCCACAGCATCGGTTGCCGCGACGCCTTGAATTGGAAGGCAGGAGGACCGGACGAGGTGGGAGACGCAATCATCAGAAGGACTCAGAAGAAGCGGCCGATTCGCAGAAGAATCGGAGCGACCTTTAGCGTGCGAGGTGAACGACGCTCTCCAGGTGATACGTCTGCGGGAACAGATCGACCAGGTGAACCTGCTCGATGCGATACCCACCTGCCAGCAGGAGTACCAGATCGCGCGCCAGGGTTACCGGATCGCATGAAACATAAACGACGCGTGGCGCGTCCAAGGTCACCAACATGCGCGCCACGCGTTCTCCCAGGCCACTACGAGGCGGGTCCACCACCGCCAGGTCGGGCTTATACGCAAGATGGGGGAGAACTGCGCCCTTCCTCGCCCGCCTCGTATTATGGCTGCCGGATAAATACTCTTCGGTCGTGGCCCAAACAGCCTCTCCGTTCGAGGACAAATTGTATGAAAGGTCAGCTGTGGAAGTCTGTGACGACTCAACAGAAACGATGTGACGAATGTCACAAAGGGCTGTGGAAAACAGGCCGACGCCCGCGTAAAGATCGAGCGCCAACTCGCCGGATTGGCCTTGGGTAACGATTTTCACAAGTTCGTCGGTCAAGTACCGGTTGGTCTGGAAGAAAGATCCGGCGCTCACACGGTAGGCGGCCCGCGCGGTTTGGTAGCTGAGATGATCGGCGCCTGCGGTCAGCAGTTTCTCCAGATTGCTGGGTGCTCCCTTGGCGGCTTCCCGGAAGACAACCACGCCGGCGATCTCGGGCATGGAACTCTGAAAATCTTCAGCCCAGGCTCGCAACGTCGCGCGGCGGGAGTCCGGTTTCGCTGAGACCTCAATCAGGAGTTGCGTGTCGTCGGAAGTCGCAAAGAACTCGACTTCGTCGACTCCTGGCGGCACCTTTCCAGCGCGGCCGTTCTGCCACAGTGCGGCGATGCCCCGGTTGATCAGCGGTGAACTGATCGGGCACTCCTCCACCGGCAGCAACTCGTGCGACGCCATCTGGAAATATCCCGCCTTGAACTCTGGCGTGGCTTGCACCTTGAGCCGAGAGCGATTGCGGTAGTTCCAAGGCGGCGAGGGATGAACCTCAATATCGACCGACAACTCCAGCTTGGCGGTGCGCCTGAGGGTCTCGCGCAGAATTTCCTTCTTGATCTCGACTTGATGTTCGTAGGTTGAGTACTGGTAGTGGCAGCCGCCGCAGCGTCCGAAGTGCGGGCAGCCCGGTTTGATTCGATGAGGCGAGGGTTCGAGGATCGAATCTGGTTGCGCCCGCGCAAAGCCCGGCTTCTGCTCGGTAAGCGTGGCCTCGATCTTCTCTCCGCTCAGCACGAATGGAATGAAGACGGCTTTGCCACGGCCTTTCTCGTCGGCGGGCAGGTGGGCCAATCCATCGCCGCCGTAGATCATTTTTTCGATGGCGAGGAGCACGAGATGATTCTAACTGACAACTCAAAGCGCCCGTCCCGCCGCCGCGCCCGATGCCCATGCCCACTGGAAGTTGAAGCCGCCCAGGTGTCCGGTCACGTCGACAACTTCTCCGATGAAATAGAGGCCCGGAACCTTTCGGCACTCCATCGTCTTCGCGGAGAGTTCGTCTGTGTCGATCCCTCCGGTGGTCACTTCGGCTTTTTCGAATCCCTCCGTGCCCGAGGGATGAAGGCTCCAGTGGTGTACCTGCTGCTCGAATTCCGCGAGAGCGGCGTTTGTCCACGCGGTGGGCGCGTGCTGCTCCAGCCAGCGATCCGCGAATCGGGACGGGAGTATCTTCCTCAATTCTGATCGAATAGCAGCCATGTTCCGGGGAGCTTTGGGATCGTGGAAGGAACCAGTCACCGGATGCCCTGGTGCCAAATCAATAATCACCGGAAGCGACTGGTTCCAGTACGAGGAGATCTGCAGGATTGCGGGGCCGCTCAGACCGCGATGCGTGATGAGCATCTTCTCGCGAAACTGCTGTCCGTCGCACGAAGCGATCACGTCGGCGGAAACGCCCGCCAGGTCGCAGTAACGCGAGCAATCGGGCGGCGCGAGAACCAGGGGAACCAGTCCCGGACGCGGCTCACGAATTTTCAGCCTGAACTGCCGCGCCACGTCGTAGCCAAACGATGTCGCCCCGATCTTAGGAATAGACAAGCCGCCGGTAGCAACCACGACAGAGGGCGCGCTGAACTCCGCGTTCGCGGTTCTCACCTTGAACTCGGTTTCGCGGCTCACTTCTCGAATCTTCGTGTTCAGGAGGATGCTGACATTAGCCGTCCGGCACTCCTCTTCCAGCATGGAGACGATCTCGCGTGACGAGCCGTCGCAAAACAGTTGTCCCAGCGTTTTCTCGTGATAGGGGATGCGATGCCGTTCGACGAGCGCGATGAAGTCGGCAGGCGTGTAGCGTGCCAGAGTCGATTTCGCGAAATGCGGATTGGCACTTAGAAAGTTCTCGGGCCGGCAGTGAATGTTGGTGAAATTGCAGCGGCCGCCGCCAGAAATCAGAATCTTCTTGCCGATCCGGTCAGCGTGTTCCAGCACCGCGACGCGGCGTCCCCGCTTGCCAGCCTCAATGGCGCACATAAGGCCGGCCGCTCCGCCTCCGAGAATCAACGCGTCAAATTTCTGGATCACGGGCTCACATATAAAACAGGCTCAGCCGGGGCAGTTTGTATTTCTCGAGAAGTCTTTTTTGCACGTACTGCTTCTGCAGTTGATCGATCTGCGGACCGGACATCTTCCGGCGGAACGGTGCCAGGTCGCGATCTGCTTCCGCGCGAACGGCCACGATCTCTTCATCCGGCGTCGAGGTCAGCAAGGCCGCGAAGAGCTTTTCCTCCAGTACGGTCAAACGCCGCTCCAGATCCTCCAGGCGTCCTCCTGATTTGCCGCCTGCTTGCGCAGCCAGCTCCCGCATGGTCTTGGCTGCATCCGAGACGACTACTCGCGCCAGCTTGGCGGTCTCGGGAATCTTCGCCGCCTCAAGTTCGTTGGCATTCCGCTCGAGGAACGCAGCGATGGTCTCCGTTTCAAATCCCTGATTCGCGCGAGGCAGGTCGGCAGCCGCCCCCACGCCGACCGTTGCTTCTTTCATCTCTTCCGCCGCCGCCAGCACCTCCTGCGAACAATAAGCAAGGCTGTTGATCTTCTTGGTCTTCGATGGACGCTGATCGTACTTATCGAAAGCCGCATCGATCCCACGCAGCACCGCCTGCAGCGGGATACCCGCGTCTTTCCAAGTCTCAATCAACGCCCAGTCGAGCGTGGAGAGCAGCAGTCCTCCGCCGCGGCGCTGCAGGTAGCGCTCCTCGACTTCGGTAAAGTAATTGAAGTAATTTTCCACGGCGGGTCAGCGAGCGGTGCGTGGCGCGGGAGCGCCAGCCTTCCCGTCGCCATTCGAGGATTTCTGCGTCGGATTTTTCGTAGGAGCTTTCGCCGTCGACTTTGCACCTGTCTTCGTCACCGCGTCCTTCCGGCCCACGGCGTTCCGCTCCCAGATAATGCGCAGCCCCTCAAGCGTAAGGAAGTCGTCCACGTGCTTAATGTACTTCGAGCCAGTGCCAATCATCGGTCCCAGCCCGCCGGTGGCGAGCACATGTGTCTCTGGACCGAGCTCCGCCAGCAGCAGTTCCAGGATTCCATCCACCAGCCCGAGATATCCGTAGTACAGGCCGGACTGCAGGCTCCCGACGGTGTTCGATCCGATCACCCGCGCCGGCTTGCGAATCTCGACCCGCGGCAGTCTTGCAGTGCGCTCGAAAAGTGCGTCTGCCGAGATGCCGATCCCGGGACAGATCACGCCGCCGAGATATTCGCCCTTGGCCGAAACGCAATCGAACGTCGTGGCCGTTCCGAAGTCTACGATCACACAGGGCCCGCCATATTTATCAAAGGCGGCGACGGCATTCACAATACGATCCGCGCCAACCTCCGCCGGATTGTCGTAGTGCACAGGCATCCCGGTCTTGACGCCGGGCTCAATCAACAACGGCCGCAGATTGAAATACCTTTCGCAAACCTGCCGCAGCACAGGATCAAGCGGCGGAACTACGGACGAGACCACAATTCCGTGAATGCCATTCGACTCCAAGCCCGCCATGGAAAACAGATTTCGGAACAGCACTCCGTATTCATCGACAGTGCTGGTACGAGAGGTCGCCACACGCCAGTTCGCGACGAGACGCTCGTAGCGGGGGGGATCCTCGGCGTCGACCCCTGGATGCACCTTGGCCACCCGGGCGAAGACGCCCAGCACGGTATTCGTGTTTCCCACATCAATGACAAGAAGCATGATTCGTAGCGCGGATGTCTCGTCCGCTACGTCAATTCCTCTCTGTGTGTCGACAACACTGCGCCTTCCGCACTACCTCTCCCGCAGCGTCCCGCTCAAAACCGTCTGTACTCCATGCGGCGTCCGCACCTGCAAGAACCCGCGTGGATCAAGGCCTTCCGTGGTTCCTTCGAATGCCGAGCCGTTTTCTTCAATGCGGACCCGCTTCCCCAGCACCCAGGAGGATTTCTCCGCGAAGCGCTGCAGGATGGATTCCTTCGAGTCTGCATCGTCGACCAGTTGCCGATATTCGCGGTCGAGTGATTTTAACAAAGCGCCGGCAAGCTCCACGCGCGACCACTCACTGCCGGTTGTGAGCCGCAGCGAGGTCGCCGGAAGATCCTTGGGAAAACTCGCCTGATTCACGTTGATGCCGATTCCCACCACGATATAACGTACTCGTGTCGCCTCGGCATTCATCTCGGCGAGAATCCCGCAGGCTTTCTTGCCGTTGAGCAAAACGTCATTCGGCCATTTGAGGTCGACCTCTACGCGGGGGTCCACCTCGTGAATCGCCGTCCGCACCGCCAGCCCTGCGGCCAAGGAAAGCGCCAGAACGTCGGAAGGCGGCAAGGCCGGGCGCAGGATCACCGAACAATAGATTCCGGTCGATCGCGGAGACTGCCAGGAATTGGCTCCGCGCCCACGGCCGGCGGTTTGCTCTTCAGCGAGAAACACGCTGCCCTCAGGCGCGCCTTCCGCGGCAGCAGACATGGCAACCGTGTTGGTCGATCCAATCTTGTAGAAGTGATGCAGGTGCGCGTCGAAAATAGTGCGGCGCACGAGCGGCCGAAGAATCTCCGGCAACAGCAGATCCGGAACCGAACGCAACTGATATCCGGTTGCGGGAAGGCCCGCGACGTCTACCCCCATGCTGCGCAGTTGCTGAATCAGCCGCCAGACCTCCGAGCGGCTCGACGAAATCTCCTCGGCGATCTTCGTGCCGCTGGCGACAACCGTGGCATGCTCCATCAACAGACTCACGATGTGGCCGAGCCGCAGATCGGTCGGCTGTTGTTGCCCGGACTTGCCATGAGGCGTGGCACGAGGCGCCGCCTGGGGCGCCTTATGCTCGCGAGTTGTGCCCGACTTGCCGATGCCGGAATTATGCGCGAATACGCGTCAAACGACAAATCCGCGACGAAGGCGAAAACCTTAAACCACGTCTATGAAACCGTGGTTTAGGGTTTTACTTCAAGCGGGCACAACCCGCAGGCTCATATCCGCCGCGTGAGTCGAGTGCGTGAGGAGTCCAACGGAAATGAAATCCACGCCGGTCTCGGCATAGGCGCGAACGTTTTCCAGGCGAATGCCTCCCGAGCACTCGATCGGAATGCGGCCGCCGGATTTCCGCTCATCCAACTTTGAGCAGCGTTCCACCGCGCGGCGCACGTCCTCCGCCGACATGTTGTCGAGGAGAATCGCTTCAGCACCATTTGCCAGAGCAAGATCCAACTCGTCGAGCGTTCGCACTTCGACCTCGATAGGCTGCGAACCACGCCGGTTACGATGCGCCCGTTCAAGAGCCGGTGCAATCCCGCCAGCCAGCGTGATGTGATTGTTCTTGATCAACACGCCGTCGGAGAGATCGAGGCGGTGATTCTGCCCGCCGCCGCAGCGCACCGCATATTTGTCGATGGCGCGCAGTCCGGGAGCGGTTTTGCGCGTGTCCAGAATACGAGTCCGCGTTCCCGATACGGCTTCCACGAACTTGCGCGTAAGGGTCGCGATCCCGCTCATGCGCTGCAGGAAGTTCAAGATCACTCGCTCGCAGGAAAGAATCACGCGCGCATTGTGCCGGATCACCGCGACAGACTGCCCCGCCCGCAGGCGCACGCCATCGAAGATTTCGGGGTGCGTAGTGACTTCGTAGTGCGCGGTGACCGCTCCGTCGAGAGCGGCGTACACATCGAGGATGCGCGCCACGCATCCGATTCCGGCCAGAATGCAGTCCTGCTTGGCAATGATGGTTGCGGCCGCCCGCTGGTTCGGGTCAATACAGGCGTAGCTGGTCGCATCCCGCGTCGCCCGGTCTTCGAGCAGCGCATTCTCCAGAATCGCCGTGAGACGTCGTGAATTCCAGTCCATAAACCCAGTTGCCAGTTGCCAGTGGTCAGTTGGCAGTAAGAACCATGTAGGGACAGCCGCCTCGGCTGTCCCGGCCAGAGCCTGCCCTGAGCCTGTCGAAGGGTCGAAGAGCGGCCGGCCCTGTCAACTGCAACCCAATTCTTTCAACTTGCTGGCAGTCTTATCTCGTAAAATTCCAAGTTCGAGCTGTTGCTTTCGCACACCCTCGACAACGTTCTGTGGGGCTCTTCCAACGAACTGAGGGTTATCAAGTTGTTTCTGGTTCGTCCCAATCACCTTCTCCAATCTCTCCAATTCTTTTTTCAGCCGCTCGCATTCGCTGGCGAGATCGACCGTGCGCTCGTAGACAACGTGAACGTCGAATCGAGCGGTGCTGCGCGCCCCGGCAATTTTGGCCAGCGAATTCTCTGCGAACGAGATCTTCTCCACATTCGCCAGGCGCTCCAACGCACCGCGATTGTGCTCGATCATCGTGCGGATCTCCGGTTCGTGCGCGAACACTTCGATCGGCACCTGGACCTTCGGCTCGACTTTCAATTCCGCGCGCAGATTGCGGATGTTCACGATCAGATCCTGCAGGATCGCCATCTCGGTTTCCGCAGCGAAATCAAACTGCTTCTCATCTGCCTGCGGATACGGAGCCAGGGCAATCGACTTGAGCGCCGGCTTGCCCTCATGCATCGCCTGCCAGATTTCTTCGGTGATGAACGGCATTACCGGATGCAGCAGCCGCAGCGACGCATCGAACAAGTTAACCAGGTTCGCGCAGGCAATCTTCGCCGCACTCTTTTCGACACCTTCTTCAAGGTTCAGCCGCGGCTTGATCAGTTCCAGATACCAATCGCAGAACTCCCCCCAGAAAAAATCGTAAATACAGTTCGCGGCCTCGTGAAAGCGATAGGTGGCCAGCGCATCGTTGACGTTCGCGGCAACGCGATTAAAGCGCGAGAGAATCCACCGGTCCTCGAGAGTGGCGACCGTGACGCCGCTTACTCCCATTTCGTGGTCGGGCCTGCCGGGACTTTGTCCCGGCCGGACTGCCGAGGGCGGCTGTACCCACACAAAACCGAGGCGATCCACGTTCATGAACATGAAGCGCGCCGCGTTCCAAATTTTGTTGGCAAATGCCCGATAACCTTCGGTACGGCTTTCATTGAAAGCAATATCCGTCCCGGGAGCGGCCATTGCAGCGAGAGTAAAGCGCGTCGCATCGGTGCCGAAACGTTCAATCACATCCAGAGGATCGACAACGTTCCCCTTGGTCTTCGACATCTTCTGTCTGTCGGCGTCTCGCACCAGTGCGTGGATGTAGACCTGCCGAAATGGCACGCTGTCGTTTTTCTTGTCAGCCCAGCCACTGGCCTTCTTGATCGCTGGATCTTGCTTGTGCTCCTGCATGAAGTGGCAGCCGAACATGATCATGCGTGCGACCCAGAAGAAGAGAATCTCGTAGGCCGTAATCAGGAGCGTGGTCGGATAAAACACCGCTTGATCCCGCGTCTTCTCCGGCCAGCCGAGCGTGGTGAACGGCAGCAATCCAGAAGAGAACCAAGTGTCTAAAACGTCAGGCACCTGCTCGAGTTTATCGCCACCGCAGTTCGTACATTTTGCAGGCGCCTCGCGCGCGACAATCACTTCCTTGCATGACCCGCAAGTCCACGCCGGAATGCGATGTCCCCACCACAACTGGCGCGAGACACACCAGTCGTGGATGTTGTTCATCCAGTTCAAATAAATCGTGCTGTAGTTTTCCGGGACGATGGTGATCTCACCGGTCTCGACGGCCTCTCGCGCGCGGTCGGCCAGCGGCTTGATCTTGATGAACCACTGCTCCGACAACCGCGGCTCGATCACGGTCCCGCAGCGGTCGCACTTGCCGATCGCCAGCGCGTAGTCTTTCTCGGCAACCAGGAATCCCTGCTCGCGTAAATCATGCAGCATGCGCTTGCGCGCTACGAAGCGGTCGAGCCCCGCATACGCACCAGCGTTCTGGTTCATATGCGCGTTCTCGTCCATGACATTGATCTGGGGCAGGTTGTGGCGCTTGCCCGCCTCAAAGTCGTTGGGATCGTGCGCCGGCGTTACCTTCACGGCTCCCGTGCCGAATTCCGGCTGCGCGAGTTCGTCGGTAATGATCGGAATCTCGCGATTCATCAGCGGCACAAGAACTTTCTTCCCATGCAGATGGGTGTAGCGCTCATCCTTTGCGTTCACCGCAATCGCCGTATCGCCCAGGATGGTCTCGGGCCGCGTCGTCGCAACCGTAATGAACTCAGAAGTCCCGATCACCGGGTAGCGCACTTCCCACAGCTTCCCCGCGACATCCTCGTGTTTCACTTCGAGATCGGAGATCGCGGTCCCATGCCACGGGCACCAGTTCACGATGTAATTCCCGCGATAGATCAGTCCTTCTTCATACAGCCGGACAAACACCTCCCGCACCGCATGCGAGAGATTCTCGTCCATGGTGAAATATTCGCGGTCCCAGTCGACCGATGCCCCCAGCCGCTTCATCTGGTCGAGGATCGCGTTGCCATACTCGCGCTTCCATTCCCAAACGCGCTCCACGAACTTCTCGCGCCCCATTTCGCGGCGCTTCTTGCCCTCTTTTTCGAGCTGCTTCTCGACCATCATCTGGGTAGCGATGCCGGCGTGGTCAGTCCCCGGCAGCCACAGCGTGATGAATCCGCGCATGCGATGCCAGCGCACGATTATGTCCATCTGCGTCTGGTTCAGCATGTGCCCCATGTGCAGACGTCCGGTCACGTTGGGCGGCGGCAGCAGCAGCGTGAACACCGGCCGCGGCTTTTCTCCGGAAGGCTGGCCGGGCGGCGGCGTGGGCACAGAGAAGAGTTTTTCTTTGATCCAGTAGTCGGCCCAGCGCATTTCAATCGCGCCCGGCTCGTAGGATTTGGGAAGTTCGTGCGGCATAGAGAGCAGTCAGCACTCAGCCGTCAGCAATCAGGCAGTGAAAGTAATCGAAACTGCCATCCCGAGCGGAGCAACAGTGTAGCGAAGCGAAACTGTTGCGCAGTCAAGAGACCTTGTGTGACGCCCCTTCCACTGACTGCTGAGTGCTGAGTGCTGAATGCTGAGTGATCATTTGATCTTACAGGCGTGAGAAAAGAAGGGTCAAACGATGCCAGGGGTGAGAACACGACGGGACGAAATATGCACCCCAACGAGACTCGCCCTGGTCAGCGGAAAGCAATGGGAACCGTTAGCCGTCATTCACTCGGCTTAAAGGTTATTCGTGGCGCAGCGCGACGACCGGATCAACGCGCATTGCGCGTCGTACGGGAACGCACGACGCTGCCAGAGCGACACTCACAAGCAGAATGGCACACCCGGCAAACGTAATTGGGTCATGTGCGCCGACTCCATAGAGCATCTTAGCCAGTAAGCGAGTCAGGCCGAATGCTGCCCCGATGCCAACGGCAATACCCACGAGCGCCATGGCTACACTATCCCCGACGACAACGCGTAACACATGGGAGCGGTCCGCCCCTAAAGCGATTCGGAGGCCGATCTCATGAGTGCGCTGGCCCACGATATATGAGATGACCCCGTAGACGCCGATGCTTGCGAGGAGCACGGCGAGAACAGCGAAAGTACCGAGAAGGGTCATGGTGAAACGCTGCGAAGCGACGGAATCGGAAACGATGCTCTCTAACGTTTGCTCTCCGTCGATCGTCTGTTGACTGTTGGTCTTCTCAAACATCGTCCGAATCGATCTCAGCGTAGCGAGTGGATTGCCTTTAGTGCGCACGACGAAGCGAGTATTGTTTGTCCAGGTAGGAACGAACTTGTCCGGGATCTGCATGGCTGCGTAATAGAGTTGTGGCTGGTTGTCCGCGGCGCTCTCGGCAAGCCCGACTTGTTTGGCGTGTCCAACGACTCCGACAATTTCCCACCGACGATCCACGGGGGAAATGTTGAGTCTTTTCCCGATGGGATCTTCGTTGGGGAAATATCTCCTGGCGAAAACTTCGTCAATGACGGTGACGGTGGGCGATTGCTCGGTGTCTTGTTCGTTGATGAAGCGTCCCTGCTTCAGGGGGATCTGCAACACTTTCAGGTAATCCGGTTGGACTCCCAAGTCGAAAGCCCAGTGCATCTCGTTTTCGCTGGGTGGTTTTGGCTCGCCTTCCAGCCAAAAGGTCACGGTATCGGATCCTTGCATCGGTAGAGGAGCGTCCAGAAAAGATGCAGCCTCGACACCCGGAACAGATTCCAAGTTGGCGGTGATCTGCCGAAAATGCTCGCGCAGGGCCGCTGGTGGTTCGGAGGTGAAGGAAGGTGGGAAGGCCATGCCAAAGTTCAAGACGTTGTGCGCGTTGAAGCCTGGGTTCACAGTGCTCAGTTCACCCAGAGTACGGAGCATGAGCCCAGCTCCCGCGAGCAAGACGAGTGCGAGTGCCAACTCTGCGACGATGAAGGCACGCTGCAACCGACTCCGGCCGCCGATGGAACCCCGGCCGCCTTCCTTGAAGGTCTCCTGTAGGTTGGTCTGCGAAATCTTAAGCGCCGGTGCCAGGCCAAAGAGAATGCCGGTGAGGATGGAAGTTCCCAGGGTGAAAAACAAAACGTGAACGTCGAGCCCGATTTCGTTTGTGCGGGGAAGCGCTTGTGGCAACGCGCTCAAGGCGCCGCGCAATCCCCACATCGCAAGGAACAAGCCCAGAAGTCCGCCCAGAACTGATAGCAGCACGCTTTCGCTGAGCAATTGCCGGGTACAGCGGCCTCTACTCGCTCCTAACGCGCAGCGGACCGCGAACTCGCGCATGCGGCTGGTGGAGCGCGCGAGCAATAGATTGGCAACGTTCACGCAGGCAATCAGCAGGACGAAACCGACAGCACCCAACAAGACGTAGAGCGCAGTCGCGGTGTCGCCGGTGATATCTTGCTTCAACTGAACGAGTGCAATTCCGCTGTCCTTGTTCGTGTCTGGAAATTGCTCGGCGAGGCGGCGGGCGATCGTACGCATATCAGCGCGGGCTTGGTCGAGGGTAACGTCTGGCTTCAATCTGCCAACGCCGTGTAGGTATGCCATCTTGCGGTCCCGCAGAGAAAAGTCCGTCGACTGGCCGATGGGGATATAAGCATCGCCAGCGAAAAACTCGTTGCCGCCGAAAGAAAAGCTCGCTGGAATGACGCCCACGATGGTGTAGGCTGTGCCGTCCAGCATGATGGCTTGACCCAGAATTGCTGATTGAGCGCCGTATCGGCGCCGCCAGAAACCTTCGCTCAGGACAGCGACGGGTACACTGCCCAGATGATCGTCGGCGCTATTGAAGGTGCGGCCGATAAGGGGTTTCACTTCCAGCGCATCAAAGAATTCCGCGGAGATCAGATCGCCCAGTACATGTTCCGTCCGGGCGCTAGAAAGTATGAAATTTGCGCGGCGATAGGTGGCGAGGGAGACGAAGGAGCGGTTCTGGCGTTGCCACTCGAGAAAATCGAGGTAGCCGAACGTTTGGTTTCCGCCAGAGGCGGTGTGGCTGTAGACAGCGACGAGGCAGTCCGGATTCGGGTAAGGGAGCGGCCGAAAAAGGACAGCATTAACGATGCTGAAGATGCCTGCGTTAGCACCAATCCCCAAGGCCAGCGTGAGGATTGCAACCGAGGTGAATCCAGGGCTTTTGCGCAGCTGACGTACTGCATAGCGAAGGTCTTGAAATAGTGTTCTCATCTCGATTTCGTCCTCCTACTCCCACGCGAATAGTTCGAGGGCTCAGTATCAAGGCGAAACGGATTCGCGAACTGGTTCCTCTCTAGCAAGTCTTTTTCCAACTTGCCGCAAAGCGTAAGCCCTTGGTGCCAAACGACAAGAGAATCCGGCGTCTATTCGAAAGGTGTCCACCCTCGGTTCCAGATGTTCGAAAGCGAACATCCAACAATCAGCTGGGGCCGGCTCCTCACGCTGCCGACATCGACGCGGGACAAAAGTGAGTTGAGCCGAGTTGAGCTGATCTGAAACTTGATGCAGATTTGAGAAATGCGGGGACAGACGGGACGTTACACTATTCTTTGAGCCGGGGGCCCCCGGGCTCTTGATCTTTGCCGAGATCACCCAACCACCCCGTCAAACCATGCCAAGGGTATTACCTACTGAGGGAAAATGCTACACCCCCTACCCTACCGGGGGTACCCGTCTAACTTGATCAGTCACTTTGCCTGAGCCATCGGGCGACGGCGTTCAAACCGGCTTGCACGAGGTCGCCGGAGCGTGCATCCTCCCACCACTCGTCGTCGGATTCCTGAAACAGAGCGGATGTTTGCGCCTTGACCATGGCCAGTTTCAGGGGAAGGGCCGGGTCCACTGGCTTCGGCTCGGCAGCTTCCTTCAACTGCGCCAGCATACGCTGCTGCTCCTTGAGGTCCAGCATGGAGATGGCGGATCGGCAATAGGGACAAACCGAGTTAGTTTGCAGGTCGATCGATGCACCACAGCTTGAGCAATTCACCGTGTGGATGCTCTCTCGTAAATGCTGGACCTCTCCCGGGGAGAGTGGATGAATAAAATTCTTTTCCTTGAGGAATTCGAAAAAACCAATGAAGTGGCCATGCTCGGCCGGACATTTCCAATAGGTGAAACGCACATTTCGGGCGATATCATGCGCCAGCTTCAGCGTGGCGCCACATCGCGGACACAACAGCACCTGCGCAAGAGCCGGTTTGGGGGATGAGGAGTGCTCGCCGATATACTTCATCAGTTCCAGTGTGGACCCTGGGGAGAGCTGCAGATCTTTGTGCTGGTCGAACCAGAAGGCTTGGCAAGGGGGGCACACCTCGACAGTGACCGTGACACCCTGACGGCCGCCGAGCGTCCAGTCGGTCATCGCAGCAGCGCAGTTCGAACACTTCACCACCGTATGGTATCAAGTCGTTGGCGATGGCATATCTGATGAGCAGTAGCCAACTAATCAAGACCTAACTCCATCGGAAGCGTCCCTGCCAGGCACGCCTGTCGTGAAACGATCGAACACCGATTTCGAGGTTAATAAAAACTGGGATAGAGGAGGGCGGGGATGACCCCGCCCTTCCTGCACTAACCTGCGATCACGCCGGACCGCCCAGGCCTAGCTCGCCTTGGCCTCCGGCCTGGACGCCGAAACATTCACATGGGCCCCCTGGTTAACATTTACTCCTGTAGCCGTCCAAGTCCAGCCCCCAACGGGACTGGCCGCCTCCGCTGTAACCGCGGCGCTCTGGTTGGGAGTGGTGAAGGTAACCGAGCCTTGTCCTGAGCTGGTCTGGAACCAAGGGCTTCCGTTGCCCATGAGCCTTGCGTGCACCGTAATCGTGGTGCCGCTCGCGGCCTGGCTGCACGTCCACACAAAAGTATGGCCAACACCGATTGGGCCGTAAGAGACACTCCCGGTTTCTACATCAACGGATGGTGTAGTGGGCATTCGAACCTCCTGTCAGATTTTGATTGAGTCCCCGAAATTACTTCTGCTGCATCAAGGCCTGATAACGCGGGTTATCGTGCAGGTTATCCAGGTCCGGAGTCTTGCTAACCACCGACTTCGAGTATCCCGCAGCCAGAGCCTTGCTCAACCACTCCAAAGCCGTCCCCGTTTCGCGCAACTGGTTGTACACCAGCGCGGCTCGGAATAGCAAATCTTTGTCCTTCTCTTTGCCCGCGAGCGAACGATCCAAATAGTCAAGAGCGCGGACGCGGTCCCCGAGCATAGCGGAGTAATCGGCCAAGTCACTTAGAACATCATTGTCGCGAGGGTTGACCTTCAGCTGCTCCTCGGCCATCGAGATCGCTTTTTTGTAAGTCTCCACGGCCCTCGGCTTGTCGCCTCCGAAATACAAAAAGTCGCCGAGATTTCCCCACACCTGGTAATCGCTGTCATCCAGCTTAAGCGCTTGCTGAGTGGACTCCGCAGCTCGATCGAATTTACGGAGGTGCGACAACGCGACACCCATGTTTTGGTATGCACCGTACGAGGGTCGTATGGCTACAGAGTTTTCCAGCGCCCGTACCGCCTCTTCATCCCTGTCTTCATAAAGCAAGACAGCGCCAAGATTCTTGTAGTCCACATAGTTGTTCGTCCTCAGCGATACAGCCTTCTCGAACATAGCTTGCGCCTTGTCGTATTGGGCCTGGCCAAAATAGAAAACACCCAGATGGCTGTAGCCCCGCCAGTAGTCCGGACGGACGCTGATACTGCGCTTCAGCGTCTCTTCAGCTTTTTCGAGCTGGTTCAGATTCTGATATGCCTCGGCGAGATGCCAATAGGCCTGGTCATTCGTCGCATCCAGCTGTATCGCCTGCTGGAATTGCTCCACGGCTTTCTCATACTTCCCTGTGCCATTTTCAATGGTTCCCAGACATGTGTGGCCCTCGGCGCCTGCATTGCCCAATTCGATTGCCTTGGCGCAATGCTTTTGCGCCGCATCAATCCAGCGTTTTTGCTTGGTCAGATCGTAAAGAGACCAATAGGTCTGACCTAGCCCGGCCTCTGCGGGACCGTAGTTCGGGTCCAGTTTGAGCGCCTGCTGGAACAGGGTTTCGGCGCTGGTCAGCGCTTCTGCCTGCGGCCGAAGATAGCCTTGTCCTTCGAGAAAATATTGGTAGGCTTCAGGCATAGTCGTGGCGTGTGCTGCCAGAACCTGCTTCTCCTCTGTGCGCAGAGGAATGTGCAGCGCATTCGCGATGCTGCTCGTCAGTTTGTCTTCGATGGTGAACAGGTCGGAAATCGGCGCCGTCAATGAATCCGCGGCAAGATTCTTGTCGCTCTTGGCGTCAATCAGGCTGTAGGTGGCACGCACCAATTGTCCATCCTGCTTCAGTGAAACCGCCAGCCCAAGGTTGACGCCGAATTCCTTCACAGCATCGGCGAGGGTAGCCACCTTCTTGTTTTCGAGCGTCCGGGCTGGGATCACTTCCAGATCGTGGTTCGCGCTCAACTCCGAAAGCTTAGCCGCGACATCTTCGAGCAATCCTTTGCCAAACGCGGTCAGCTTCGGATCGTTCTCCACCGCATTCATCGGCAGCACGGCGATGCTCTGGTGCTGAGGAATAGCCAGCAGAGCCTTTCCACCACTGGACGCGGCGAGGCGGCGCAGCGCACGCGGACCCCATACCGCGGCCGCAACGATCAGCAGCAAAGCTGCGGCCACCATTGCCAGCCTGAACTTTCTCCGTGGTGACCACCTCGCCGCCGTTTGTGCCGACTTCAGCTTCTTCCCCGAGTCGAAATCCTTCTTCAACTGCAGCAGGTCGCGATGGATCTCGGCCGAGGTCTGATAGCGCAAGTCACGATTCTTGATCAGGCACTTGTCGATGATCTCCTGCAGCCGCTGCGGCGAGTCGGGCTTCGACTCTTTCAGCGACATCGGCGCTTGCCCGAGTATCGCATGCACCGTCACGGCCCACGTCGGTCCCGAGAATGCCTGCTTGCCCGTCGCCATCTCATATAGCAGCACGCCGAACGAGAACAGGTCCGTCCGCGCATCGAGCGGCTCTCCACGAGCCTGCTCCGGAGACATGTACGCCACTGTCCCGATCGCCGCGCCGGTGTGGGTCAGCGGCCCCGTCGAGGATAAAGTTGCGGCGTCCGATGTGGTTAGATCCGCGCCGGTCAGTTTGGCCAGGCCAAAGTCGAGAATCTTCGCCTGCCCGCGCTCCGTGATGAAGACGTTCGCAGGCTTAACGTCCCGATGCATCACGCCCTTGGTGTGAGCTGCCTGCAAAGCGTCGGTGATCTGCAAAGCCCAGTCGAGCAGCGTTCCCAGCGGCACGGGGGTGTTGCCGATGCGCTCGCGCAACGTCTGCCCCTCGAGCAACTGCATGGCGATGAAGGGATGCCCCTTGTCCTCATCAATCTCGTAGATGGTGCAGATATTGGGATGGTCGAGAGCCGAGGCCGTCCGCGCCTCGCGCTTGAACCGCTCTAATGCCCGTGGGTCTCGCGTGGCATCTTCCGGAAGGAATTTGAGGGCCACCATCCGTCCGAGACGGATGTCTTCTGCCTTATAGACAATACCCATGCCGCCAGCACCCAACTTCTCGTGAATGCGGTAGTGCGAGACAATCTGCTCGTTCATGGGCACACAAATCCCGGGGGATAGGCGGCATGGTACTCAGGGACGGGTTTCGGTGCAATAGCCCGCGAGGGATACTAGTCCGCCAGGACTTGTGGAACTGGAAGGGAAGGGCTGGAAGGTGCGGTTACTTTTTCTTTCCCAGCTTGCGCGCGATCTCTTCGACAATCTTGGGACGCATATCGGCGAGGACGCTGTCGACGATGCTGGCGATCTCCGGATCGGAATCGAACGAAGCAGTGACTTCTTCCGGCTTGCTTTCGGCACCAGCGGCGACTGCCATAGCAGCCCTATCCTCCGGAACAGACTCGTCGTCTTCCTTCACGGACGCCTCTGCCGGGCTCGCCGACTTCGAACCTCCGGTCTCGCGGATCTTTCTCCAACTCGCCCATGCGGCTGCCGTTTCCGTTTCTCTCTTTGCCATTTCGTCTGACCCTCCTGCCCTCGATGTACTGGAAACCGGCACCGGCTCCGTGGATACTTCCTCCGACTTCGATTCCCCTTCGTGCCTTTCAGCCTCTGCCACTGGCTCAGGAGTCTCCGTCACCGGGGCGGCCGGTTCATCCTGAGTCTTTTCGGGTTGAGGTTGATCTTGCGGCACCACAGCCTCGGCCGTTGCCTCGGTGGCTACGGCTTGCTGCGGCAATTCTGACTCTCTGGGCTGCTCTTCAACTTTCGCTTCGATCTTTTCCTCGACTTTCGGCTCGATCTTTTCTTCGGTCTTTTTTTCGATCTTCTGCTCAGGCTTGGGTTCCGGATTAGATGCTGCCGCCGGGGACTCGAGCGCCGCGGCCTGGAAAGATTTGTCAGTGACCGGTTCTGGCGAAGTTACACTGCGTTCCGCCTCGTACTTCGCGGCGACAGCTTCCAACTCTTTCACGGCGGCGCTGATGGCTTCCGTCGCCGCCACCGAAACCGCGGCCAGAGGCTGTGCAACTTCGGGTGCTGGTATGGCCGGAATGGAAGCAGCGGCTTCCGCAACTGGAGGTTCCGCAGTGACGACGGGTGCTTCAATCGTTTCAGTGACTGCAGGCTTCGCCTCAGGAGTCGTGGACGTGGTTACAGCATGACCGCCTTCGGCGGCTGCAAAAGCCGCATACGCCTTCTGCATTTCCTGCTCGAGCGAAACTGCAGCCTCGTCCGGAGCCACCGCTACGGCTACAGCGGTCCAGCGCGACGGTGAGGCAACTGAGTCGGCGGCTACCGCCATGGTCACGGGTTCCGGTGTCGGACTCGCTGCGCCGTTCGTACCTGTTCCATTTCCCGGTATTGGAAAGTGCACCGCCATCATTTGCGTCTCCAGGCCCATCATGGCGGTCATCGCGTCGGCCTGGGAGACAATTCTCGGCTCCGTGCTGTTTGCTTCGATCTTTTCTGCTGGCTGTTGTTCGGCGAAGGTCACAGGAGGCGCTGCCGCCGCTACTTCCGGCAACGGTGCGGACTCTGTCGCCCGAACTTCTTCTTTCTGCGGCTCTTTGCTTTCCGGCTTCGCAGCCTCTGCAACTTCAACTTTGGGAGGCTCGCTCTCTGTGGGCACCGTGACGGGCATTTCCGCGAGAGGCGCTGGAGATCTCTCCTCGACAACCTTGCCCTTGATCTGGGCTGCTGCCGCCGCCAACGCCGCGATTTCTTCAGGAGTAACGTCCTTGGGGAAGCCCTCGGGCGCTAAAGCGCCAACGTTGACGTTGGCTTCTTCTGCCGGCAAAGCTGGAACGCGCATAACCTGGACGGGCATCGGCTCAACCGTGGTATGCGTGATCACCGTCCGCAGGTCTTTGTTAACCGCGTTGTAGATCGCCGGATCGTCCACATCCTCTTCCGCCGGCTTTTCCTTCTTCTTCTTCGATGGAAACGCGATGCGCCTCTTCCAACCGGTATCGTCTTCTTCCGCGGCCATCGTCTTGTCGTACCGGCCCTCCTCGATCGCCGCTGTTGCCCGGGCAAAGCGGCCCGGTTTCGAGGAGTCAGCCCGAGGCACAACCTTGTCTTCCAGTTTGCTCAGGGCGCTCAGCAACTCGCTGGCTTCAAAGGGTTTGACGATAAAGCCATCGGCGCGGACGCGCTTGGCTTCTTCCGGCTTGAAAGGTTCAAGTTTTCCCACCGTGAGCAGAACCGGAATCCGTGAGGTTTCACCTACTTCTTTGAGGCGCTGGCACACCTCCAGCCCGCTATAGCCGGGCATGTAGACGTCGAGGACGATCAGGTCGGGCTTGTGTTCTGCGATCTTCTTCAGAGCCGCCGATCCGTTGTTGACGGTGATGACTTCATACCCCGCGTCCGCGAGGATTTTCCGCCCCATATTCTGGGCGGTCACGCTGTCGTCGGCGAGCAGTATCTTCCTGGCCAAAGGTTTCCTCTGAAGAGGGGAGATACCGCGAAGGTAACCTGCCCATCAACCCAAGTCAATGATCCTGAAGGGAAGTAACACGTTACCAGTGGTCAGCACCTAGTGCGCAACAAGCTGATGTGGCGACAGCCGCCTCGGCTGTCCGACGAAGCGAGGAGTTCCGCAAACGAATCCGCCAACTCGGCTTACGGATCCCGGCTGCGACGGGCCTTCAGAACGGATTAATCTTCTTCAGCCCCTTTTTCTTCTTCCGCTTGCTGCTCGAAAGATCCTGATCACTGGCGGGAGTCGAGTCATCGGACTTCGACGCGCTGCTCGAGGACGACTGGTTCTGAATTTCATTCACTTGATTCGGCGGCGGCAAGAGATCTGTACCCGAATCCGCGGGCTTCAACTCGTTCGGATCAGCGGGCGCATTCGGCTTTAGCTCATTGGGATCTGGCCCTGCCGGTGTTCCAGGCGGCGTAGCCGCCGGAGGCGTACCGAATGGCGCATTGGGATTGACCGCATTTCCTGCAGGCGGAGCTTCAGTTCCAGCCGGTTGATTGGGGTTGATGATTTTCACTGCCACCGTGTTCCCGCCCCCGCCGCCGGCGGATTCCATGAATGCCTTCGCCTCTTGGCGCTGAATGTCGGGCGCGCTAATGGGTTCGCTTTCAACCAGATTCGGCTCGCCCACGGTAGGCGCCCCCGATACATCGGGTCCCTTCTTGATGAGCCCCATCGCCCGCTGCATCATCGTGGCCTGTGTGCGGCTTTCGATCTCAGCCTTGTTCCGCGCCACAGCAGCCTTGGTCGCACGCGGCACCGGCTCGTGCAGCGCTTCGAGCCGCTTCTTGGCATCGTCAGAGCGATCCATCAGCGGATAGCGGGTGAGAATCGCGGAATACTTGGCCGCTGCCGTTTTGGACAGCTCTCCAATGGCATCCGCCTTGACTTTCTCCTTCATGCAGCCGCGCGGAAGATTGTTGACATCGCACGTTGTGGTTTTGCGGATGCGCAGAATCTGCCCCTCGTAATTCTGTCCCAACAGATAAAGCGCCTCGTCCGCATGGCTGTACAGCGGATACTTTTCCACCAAGGTCTGCAATCGTGCGATCGACGCGGCGTACGACTCGCGCAGGTAGTAGAACCGCCCGATTCCGAACTCGCGGTCCGCCAGTACTTCCTGCACTTCGAGCAGCCGCTTCTTGGCTTCGGGGACGAGTTTGCTGTCCGGGTATTGCAGGATCACCTTGCGATATTCATCTTCGGCGCGCTTGGCATGGGTGTAGTCGCGATCCGACTTCTCCATCTGCTGAAAATGAATATTGGCGATCTTCAACTGTGCTTCCGCCGCTTCCTTTAAGTTAGGGAAGAAGATCTCGAAATCGCTGTACTCCTGCTCGGCTTGCGCCAGAGCTGCCGTCCCACCCTCGGCGTACCAGGAATCACCCACGGCCAGCTTGGCGCGGGCAATGTATTCCGAGTCGGGATAAGTATTAATCAAGGTCTGGAGCGTGAGGCGGGCGACGTCGAAGCGGTTGTGGTGCATCGCGTCCATGGCCTTGTCGAACAGGACCTTGTCCGGTTGCTTCGAGCCCACACCGGCGAGCGGATTGACAGATTTCTTGTTGGTGCAAGCGGCGGTCAGGGCCAGCAGCACACCCAGCACGGCAATCAGATGAATTCGACGCATAAGACCTCGGGAGAAAGTGGCCAGTGATTAGTGGTCGAGTGACCCGTCAACCGGCTTCAAGACTGGCCCCTGACCACTACCCACTGAGTCACTTGCAGTGGAATCTAAGGTCGGTGGCCAGTTGTCGCGAAATTATACTTTCAGTAGTGCTGCTTCGGTCGCCGCCTTCAACAGCGACTCCGCATTCTTCCTTGGATCACCCGAACCGAACACGGCGTTGCCCGCCACGAGAATTTCGGCTCCGGCCCGGACCACATCGGCCACCGTGTCGAGCGCTACCCCACCATCTACTTCGATGCGATAGTTCAGGCTGTGTTGGCTGCGAATGTCGGCTAAACGCCGCATTTTATGCATGGTAGACGGGATGAACTTCTGCGCCCCGAATCCGGGATTGACCGACATTACCAGCACATAATCCACGATATCGAGCACTTCCGAAAGCGTTTCGACCGGCGTCGCAGGATTGATCACCACTCCCGCCAGACAGCCATGGCTCTTGATCAGATGCAGCGTGCGGTTCAGGTGCACGCAGGCCTCTTGGTGCACCGAGATCCAGTTCACGCCCGCGTCGGCGAAAATGGGAATAAATTCATCCGGGTTATCGATCATCAGGTGACAGTCGAGCGGCAGTTCCGTCACCTTCCGCAGCGATTTTACTACCGGCGGCCCGATCGTCAGGTTCGGGACAAAGTGCCCGTCCATAATGTCGACGTGAATGACATGAGCCCCGCCCTGGCACGCGGCTCGCACCTGTTCGCCCAAGCGGGCGAAGTCCGCGGAAAGAATTGACGGTGCCAGTTCGATCAAACCCGGGCCTCAGAACCTGATCTCTCGCAAGGAAATGCTTGTGGAAATTCTAACACGCTAAAGCGGGAGACAATCCATTGAACTCGGGGCGTGATAGTAATGTCTCATCGGCTGGAGGACTAATATTCCGAATATGGATTGCGACCGGCTTGTGACTGTATTTGAACGGATCGTGAAGTTCGTCCGGTCGAGCAACGATCCGCAGACATGCTGGGCAGATGTACTGGAAATCGCCGGGCAGAGATCCAGCGCATCGTTAGCATCATTGGACTTCCCGACTGACATTGCTTCTCTAGCCTCCCAAGTTGAAGGCGTAATAGCTGTTGACCCGATTCCATCTGAAGTAACTTTTCTCTGGTTTGGACTTTTTGACTTGCGCACCGGGGACAACGTGGGGTTTTACATCTCAGGAGGGACAGGAACCAATCCCGACAGGGATCAGCGACGACTCTATTGGCCCGAGGGCCGGTATTTGACCTCAAGAGTCCTCGACACAACCAAAGCCACAATCATGCAGGTTAAGAGATCGGCGCGCCAAAAGGGGAAGGAACTCTCAGACGAATACCACCTTCTGGACTACACCATCATGTTCGGCGCCGCCGCCCTACTCACCAGATTCGTGATCCGATCACTGACCATTCGATTGCCGGTTTACGTCGGGTTCGATTCTGGAGACTGGGCGTTGGTTGAAAATACGCCCTCAGATGCGGCAGGCGATAACTGGCCCGTCATTCCAGCACGACTCGTATGACCTACCTCAACGGAGTTTCCAGTGCTGGCAGTCGAGGGCGATTGCCGGCCTCTTCCCGTGCTACCCTCGTCCGGCGTGTCTTCTCTGCCACAATTTGCGCCCGCCGCTTATTCGGTGACTGCCGTCTTCCTTTGGGGAGCGTCTGACTTCGCCGGCGGATACGGCTCGCGTCGAGCCAATGCCTTCGTGCTCACCGCGTTCTCGCACATCTGCGCTCTCGCGCTGATGATGGCGATAGCTTTCACTCAGCACGGAACTTTCCCCAATCGCGCCAGCATTTTCTGGGCAGTGGCTGCCGGGGTTATCGGAGGGTTCTCGATCGCCATTTTCTACCGCGCGCTGGCCTCCGGACATATGGGACTGGCTGCACCGATTGGCGCGCTACTGGGCGCCGCCATTCCTACACTGGTCGATATTGCCCTGGAAGGCGCGCCCAGCCGTTGGTCGATCCTCGGATTCGCCCTCGCCATCCTTGCGATCTGGCTGATTGCCCGTCCGGAGGCTCCGGGAGAGAACGACGAATCCGGCCATCCCAAAGGCGTAACCGCTGCCGCACTGGCTGGCGTGGGATTCGCTGGATTCTATCTCTGCATCCATCAGGCAACCGGTTCGCCGACATGGGTCGCCGCGATCTCCCGCATCGGGTCGCTCATCGCGACGTCTATTGCAGTGCTTGTGACACGGGCGCCACTCGAGCTGAACCGTTCCGCCACCATCTTCGGTGCCGTGGCCGGCAGTCTCGATATCATCGGCGTGGCGCTATTCATTTTTGCCAGCGAGCACGGCCGCCTCGACGAAGCGGTGGTCATCACGTCTCTCTACCCGGCGATCACGGTCCTCCTGGCGCGGATTGTTCTGAAAGAGCACTTCAGCCGCTGGAAGTTCGTCGGACTGCTGGCCGCGCTGGCAGCGGTGCCACTGATCGCAGCGGGCTAGTCCTTTCTCTTCTCGGTACTCGCAACTCGGTACTCGCAACTGCTAGCATCGCATCGTGCCACTGCTCGAAATCCGGAATCTCGTCAAGGTCTTCTCGCGCGACATCCGCGCGGTCGATGACGTTTCCCTCGACATCCAGGCTGGCGAGACCCTCGGCCTGGTCGGCGAGTCCGGCTCGGGCAAGAGCACGCTCGGGCGCCTGATCCTCCGCCTGATCGAACCCACCTCCGGCAGCATCCGGCTCGGAGGCCGCGACCTGCTCGCCGCCAGTTCGCGCGAAATGCGCCGTCTCCGCCGTGACCTGCAGATCATTTTTCAGGATCCCTTCGCCTCCCTCGATCCGCGTTACCGCGTCGAGGACATCATCGCAGAGCCGCTGCTTGTTCACGGAGATTTATGTGGGGACAGCCGCCCCCGGCTGTCCGGTCGAGCGAAGCTCGACAGCCGTGTGGCTGAACTGCTGCGCGCCGTGGGCCTCGATGAATCTGCCCGCCCGCGCTATCCGCACGAATTTTCCGGCGGACAGCGGCAGCGCATCGGCATCGCTCGCGCCTTGGCTTTGCGGCCGAAATTCATCGTCTGCGACGAACCGGTCTCGGCCCTCGACGTCAGCGTGGGAGCGCAGATTATCAACCTGCTCGCTCAACTGCAGCGCGACTTCGGCCTGACCTATCTGTTCATCTCACACTCCATGCCCGTGGTGCGTTATCTCGCGACAAGAATCGCCGTGATGTATAAGGGCACGATTGTGGAAGTCGGCGATACAGACCTTATCACTGGCAATCCAGTTCATCCCTATACGCGCAACTTGCTGGAAGCCACGCCGGAACTGATGGCGTAAAGCCCGGTAGCGCCGGCTACCTGCCGGCTGGCGGGGAGGCGTCTCGCCTCCCTGGCCCGGCGGCCAGCCACTTCGGGCAAATCGTGCAACCAAATTGCCCCATTACCACTCTATGTCTCTTTGGAAAGTGTCGCATTGGCCACGCTAATCTCGACTCCCTTCGCAACCTCGAATCCGCAATCTGACACTTCGCTCCGCACCCCGGCCGAATTGACGATCGGCTTTGCCGCTATCCTGGTCGTGCTCTGGCTGCCCACGCGCGAGCAGCTGATTTTTGGCCCCATTGCCCTGCTCGCCCCGCTGATTCTCGTGCTGTTGCAAGGACCCACGCTCAACGAACTCGGGCTCCACTGGCGCGGATTTGCGTCTTCTCTCTGGATTCTCCCGGCCGCGGCGGTGGTGGCTGCCGCCGGCATTCTTCTGGCCCGCGCCGCCGGCACGTTCCACGAACTCTATAAGCCCGACCTCACTCACGTCGGCGGCTACGTCCTTTGGACCATCTACCAGCAATTCCTGCTGCAGGATTACTTCATGCCGCGCCTGACGCGGCTGCTGAAGGCTGACGCAGCCATCGCCTTCGCGGCTGTTCTCTTCGCGATGGCACACTTACCCAACGTCGTCCTCACCGTCGCAACGCTGGTGTGGGGAGCCATCTCATGCTTTCTGTTCCGCCGTTACCGTAGCCTGCTTGTGCTTGGGATAACGCAAGGTCTGCTGGGATTGTGCTTCGCCGTCTGCGTTCCCGACGCATATCTACACCATATGCGGGTGGGACTCGGCTATTGGCACTATCATCCGCCGGTCGCGGGACACTACGGCGGATATAGCGGCAAGTAACCTGGCACTTAGAACCACAGATACCAAAGCCAGTCTACAAACGTATGCGTGATCGCCGATGCCGGCACGCGTCGTTGTTCTCTCCATGCACGACCGTAAAAGATCCCTGCGATCGTGGCGAGCAAGACGTAGCGCCAATTGAAATGCGCCGCTCTTTTATTGAAGTGGGACAAACCGAAGAGCACCGACGCAATCACCAAAGCCGCCCGACGCCCGACCCGTCGCTCCAGTAAGTTCTGCACCCACGCGCGGAAGAACAGCTCTTCCAGCAGCGCGACAAAGACAAAGATGCCGACCCAACTGATAAGGGCTCTGCCCAAGGGTGGAACGTTCTTGTGGGGATGAATGAATTCCAGGGCCAGTCCAAGGGCTATGACCAACGGCGCGAAAAATACGAGTTCGCGCAGACCAGCCTTCCAGTCGCTCCAATGGAAAAGAAGATCGAATCCCGTGCCGCTCAGCCGCCGTATGCCGAGAAATCCGTAGAGCCCGGCGTCGAGGAGGAGCAGGTTCCCCAATCCCCGAAGGCCAGCTGGCCACGCCGCATCGAACCATCTCAGGTCGACGGCCAGCCCAAGTGTAAGGAGGATCAGTGCATCGCGCCAGTTACCGCGTTGCTCGGGATCGACCACCGCCGCCTGCCCCAGCAGCCACGCGATCAGAACCGGCAGCAGGCAATACAAGGCCATCCACTGCCAGCGGAACATGTGCTGTGACGCCGCCACGACCGCATAAGGGACAGCCAACAGCGCCGGAGCAGTGCAGCCCACGAGCCGCGGCCAGCGACCGACAGCGTTGGCTACGCGCTCAGCCGCTAGGCCAAAAGCGGCTGCTGGCGCAAGTTCCGCCACCAGGACTGCGATCACAACCGGTGTCGCGTTCGACATCGTCACTATCTTACCCGGGCGGCGGTTACCGCCTGCGCAAGAGCGAACCAACGACGCGACACCGGCGCCCCTGAAACTGCGAGGGGCAAAACTCTGCTACTGAGCAGGACGAATCACAGCAGTTCCATCTCGGCCTGACGTCCGATGACTCTTCGGCAGTCCAACACCGGGCGCCGAATTCCTCGTTACTAGGATAGTGACGCAGGCGTGCGCTTCGTTGCACAATTCCATGGCGCTCTCGAAATCCTTGCGAGACGCTTGTCTAGACGCCAAGCCCCGGCTAGAATTCCTTCGAATCTTTGCCAGGAGGCACTCATGGCCGCAGCTCCTCTTCCTCCCGTCGCGTCGTCCCCGGCTCCCGAAGCCGCGCCGCTGTCGGAAGGTTCGCGCATCGTCAATACGTTTATTGCTCCCTCGAAAACGTTCACCGATTTGCGCCGCAGCGCCATGTGGTGGGCGCCGTGGCTCTTGATTTCAGTTTTCTCGGTCGCTTTCATTTTGACCATTGGGAAGCAGATCGGATTCGATCAGGTCAGCAAGAATCAGATTGAGCACTCGAAGCAGGCTGAACAATTTGACAAGTTGCCGCCCGATCAACAGGAGCAACGGATCCAGTTTTCCGTGAAGATTTTTAGAGTTTTCGCTTTCGGTAGTCCTGCGTTTGTGTTGTTATTCACCCTGATTTCCACGGTCACGCTCTGGGCCACATTCAAAGTCGGCTTTTCCGCGGATACTACATTCGGTCAAGCGTATGCAATTGGGATGTATGCCGGCCTGCCGGGAATCATTGGGGCGATTCTCGGGATCATCTCACTATTTGCAGGAGTAAACCCCGAAGGCTTCGATATCAACAATCCGGTCGGTACAAACCTTGCCTACTACCTCGACCCGGATACGACCGGCAAATTCCTTCGCGGAATGGCCTCTTCGATCGACCTGATCACGATTTGGTCGATCGTACTCATCGGTATCGGTTTTGCCTCTACCAGTAAGGTGAAGCGTTCGACGGCCATCATGGTGGTTGCCGGCTGGTATCTTCTATATAAACTCATCAGTTCGGGGCTTGCGTCTTTAGGCTAGATTTTCAGAACTCGACTCTGAGGCTTTTCGGTTTGCCTATCGTAGCCGTGCTGGCTGCAGAACGCGCCTGGATACAGGCGATGAAACGCTATGCTTCCGCCCAGTTCCTCCGCTCCAGAATCGTTGGTGGCTCGTAAGTCTTTCCGCGGGCCAGACGCCTCTCTTCGCGGCGAGTGCTCCATAACAGAACTGGACCGAGCAGCGCGGGCATCAAGCGCGAGACGATTCCGGACTCTTGCTTGAATTCCTCGCGCAGCGCACGGATCTGGTCGCTGACTTTTCCATCGACTTTCCGGAACTGCCGCTCCATCGCCCAAAGGGCCGAACTGTAGACGCCGTTGAGCTTGCGCATTTCGCGGGTAAAGCGCTCGCGAACGCGCGCATCGGGCCAGTCTTTGTAGCGCTTCCATCCGGCCAGCAGCGTCCGCGAAATGCGATACAGACTGGGGCCATTGGCCTCGAAATCGCGCCAGAACGCCCAATCAAGAAAGCGTTTCGAGTCCTCACGCGAGATGGCAGCGTGCTTGAAATTGAACTTGAATTGCCCGTGAACGTCGGCGTAGTCCACGTCGCGCAGCATGCGTCCCTCTTCCGACATCTGCTGATAGAGCGGCGTTCCCGGCACCGGCGTGTAAAGCATGAATTGATGAAAGTCCGTGTCGTGGGAAACGGCGTGCTCAATTTCGGCGACGATATTGTCCGGGGTGTGATGCTCCAGCCCGATGATGGTTGATCCCTGCACGCGAATGCCGTGCTCGCGGAGTTCGCGCGTGAGTTGCCGCGTGTCGGTACCCTGCAACTTGTTGTAGCTGGCCTGCGGTGATTCAAGGCCCATCCAAAGCCACGAGACTCCGAGTTCCACCAGTTCCTGCATGGTGTATTTGCGAATCGCATTGGCGGATGCGAAGACGGACATCGACCAGGACTTCTGCGTTTCCTTCATGCGCTCCAGCAAGCGCATGGCGCGCTCGCGATGCAGCAGGAAGTTCTCGTCCATGACGAAGAAGGATTGCACCTTGAGCTCAGCTTCCATTTGCTCCATGACTTCGAAGAGCTCATCCCCGCTTTCGAAGAAGTTGACGAAATTTCCCTTGCCTCCGAAGAAGGCTGATGTCGTGCAGAAGTTGCAGCCCATAGGACAACCAACGGAGGGGATGATGGTTGCCGCGGTCCCTCCTTTGCGTTCGGGCAAGCGGATGCCCATGATGCGGGTGCGCATGCCGGAGACGATGGCCGGATGGCGGATGGGAGCGCTCTGGTCTTCGCCGAGGTAGCGCCGCATCCAGGAGACGCCCTCGCCGCGCACGATGTGGTCCGCATCGATCATCTTGTCGACGCCGGGTATGGCGGCGACATGCCCGCCGATCACAATCGTCGAGTTCGGCGAAAGCTTGCGGATCATGCGGCACATTTCACGCACTTTGGCGATGTTCACGATGATCGAGGAGATTCCGATGACGTCGTATGGATGCGCGGTGATCTCGCGCTCGAAATCGTTTCGAGTAGGGAAATCAAGAACGGTGCAGGGCGCGGAAATATTCGCCTGGATCAGCATGATGCCCCAGGACCGATGGAACATGCGCAGCGAAAAGCTGCCCTGCGCGCGCGTGACCTGATTGTGATAGAGCTCCATCGGGTTAATGGAGCGGCTGCCGAACTCGTCGTCTCGCGCGTACGGGCCGAAAACCGAACTCAGCAGGATGCGGGCCTGCGTTCCCTTGGGATGGCTTTCAACGTGGCCGGAACTTGTGACGCTCGGGGTATGGATTTCCACTTCTTCTCATCATCCGTTTCCCCCCACATGCCGTTACCTGTCATCGTATCTGTCCCAAGCCGCTCAGCAAGCACCTGCCGGAAGAAAACACAAAAAGATTACAAACCTTGGGAAACCGCTCAAAAGCTGCGACGGACCTCAGGAGTACCGGCCAACTTGAACGTCAATCGACTTCTGGCCTAGAATCGCATCCTGCTATGGCATCGGAGCCGTTGGAAGTCGAGCGGTTGGATCGGGGAGTGCTGAGCTTCCGCGGTCCGCTCACCATGGAGAACGTGACTCCATTCATGAACGCGGTGCGCCGCGAGACTGCTCCCACCATGATTCTGGATTTCTCGGGTGTGCCCTACCTTGATTCCTCCGGCCTGGGATCGCTGGTAAGCGCCTGCACCTCGTGCGCGAAGGCCGGACGCCGCATCGCGCTCACGGGAGTCAACAAGCGCGTCCTGAGAGTATTCGAGATTACGAAGGTCGAGCAGATTCTGTTAATGTTCCCCACGTTGTCGGATGCCATCGAGGCGTTCACTAACGCGGGCACGGCGTAGCGAGCTCACCAGCCTGCGTAGAAAGTACTAGGCGGCGTGGCCGGGACTCGGCTTCTTCACGTGGCCGGCATTCACCGCATCGAGACGAATGCGAGTGACGCGCGCTGTTTCTTGCGCCAGATCGCTCGTGAACTTGCCGCTTTCCCCCGCCATCACTTGACCTGCCGCCAGCGCGAAACGGAGCGCATCGGCCTGATCGTCAAAATACAGAACGACTTGTCCCGACATGTGTACTTCTCCCCTTGGATGATCAGCCTCTAGCATGGACGCATGGCTGGAAAGATCAATCGAGCTGACGAGCGCTTTCGACGAGAGTGGCGTGAATCTTCTCTCCATTTTCGGAGGAGGTGGCCTTGGCCAGAAGTGATTCTTTTGGTTCCATCGAAGTCGGGAGGGCATTGCGGCTAGTACGGTAAGTCTTTGGGTGAGCGCGGGCATGCTCAGCATGGTGTTAGGCGCAGCACGCAACAGCGGATTCCTCCACGGCTACGCCGTTTCGGAATGACAAATTGCAGGGGCCACGGCAGAGTACAATCTTTGCCAGATGTCACAATGATGCTGTGCAAGCTCACCCTCGGAGAACTCAAAAACATTGTCATTCCGAAGCGCAGCGAGGAATCTGTTTTCGCCGGCAGTGTAGGTCAGCCCATCGGCTTCGGTTATGATGCGGTTAATCGTGATGACCCGTGCGATCAGCCATTTTTATTATTTGTTTGCGCGGCGGTTTCGTCTCTCCCCGCCTCCGATAAGGCCGTTCTTGGTTCCTGGGAAGGGGACTCGAAGTGCATGGTTCCCGATTCTCCTTGCCATGATGAGCATGTGCTCTACCAGATCGCTGAGGACAAGAAAGATCCATTTCAGCTGAATCTCGACGGCTACAAGATCGTCGATGGGGCGCCAGAATTCATCGGAACACTGACGTGCCACTTTGAATCGAAGACCGGGGCGCTGAGTTGCACTTCGAGCACCAAGGACAAAGACGACTGGGAATTCCATGTCATGGGCGATGCCATGTCTGGCAGGTTGATGATCGATGGCAAGACGCTGTACCGCCGCATCGCCCTCCGTAGGGTCCCGAAATAGACCATGCCTGTTCTGATTTCCATGCTGCGTGGTGTGAACGTCGGTCCGCATAACCGGATCAAGATGGACGCGTTGCGGGCGGTGTATGAGTCCCTGAAGTTCGAGGGTCCGCGGACCTACGTGCAGAGCGGCAACGTCATCTTCCGGACGAAAGAGAAGAACACCAGCCAAATGTCGACAAAAATTCGGGCGGCCATCGAAAATAAATTTAAATGCAGCCCCGAGGTAATCCTCCGTACGGCCGAAGAGCTACGCAAGGCAATTGCCGCGACACCTTTTGCCGATCGTCCCAATCTGGAGCCGGGCAAGATTCTGGTGACATTCCTCGCCGACGCACCGCCGCTCGGAGCTCAAGCTAGCTTCGACAAATTCAAGGGTTATCCGGAGGAAGTGCACCTCAAAGGCCGCGAACTCTACATCTATTTTCCGAATGGAGCGGGCAAATCCAAGCTCCCGTGGTCGGCGGTTGAAAAACTATTGAAGGTGACCGGCACGGCTCGCAATTGGAACAGCGTCAAAGCTATGTTGGAGATCGCCGAGGAGATGGAAGGCCGATGAAGATCAAAACCATCCGAATACCGGCCGCTTTAGCTGCTCTATTTCTAATCGTCAGCGGAGCGGACGCTCAAGAACGCCGAATCACCGCGCGGGAACTAGTGACGGAGATTCAAAAGCAGGTCGGCGTCGAGTGGAAGAAGGACACCGTTGATACGTTCAAAGCTGGAGATCCGGACATCCCAGTCACCGGCGTCGCTGTGACCATGATGGCGACTATGGACGTTCTGCAGCGCGCCTCCGCCAAAGGGTTGAATTTCGTGATCACCCACGAGCCCACGTTCTATGCGCATCTGGATACGCCAGAAGGGATTCCTGAGAGCGATGCGGTCTGGGCCGAGAAGCGGGCGTTTATCGAAAAGCACGGCATGGTGGTCTGGCGTTTTCACGATCACTGGCACATGCGCAAGCCTGATGGTATCGAGGCCGGGAACGTGCACGCGCTGGGATGGGAGAAGTTTCAACGCGCAGATAACCAGTATCTGTTCGTGATACCGGAAACAACGGTGAAGGAATTGGCGAAACAAGTCAGCCAGAAACTCGGCTCGTCGGTCGTGCGAGTCGTGGGCGATCCCGCCATGAAGATCACGAAGGTGGGATTCAGTCCCGGGGCAGCGGGATCGGAGCGTGAGATTCGGGCGCTGGAACAAGATGATGTCCAAGTGCTGATGGTGGGCGAGACGCGGGAGTGGGAAACGGTCGAGTACGCTGCCGATGCGGTGAGCGAAGGCCGAAAGAAGGCGCTCATTGTCATTGGGCACATTCCCAGCGAGCAACCAGGCATGGAAGAGTGCGCGCGCTGGCTGAAAAATTTCGTGAAGGCCGTGCCCGTGGAATTCGTGCCGGCCAAGCAGCCGTTCTGGACAGTGAGTGAGAAGTGAAACAGGAATGCCCGACCCGGCCGGACTAATGACGAGCGGGTTGCGGCACGTATTGGAAATCAGCCAGGGCGTCCCGGTAGTCCAGCCGGACCTTGAGCAGTCGGAGCATGACCATGCCGAGCGTGCCAGAAACCTCTGTGCCGGCTTGACGGCTGACTCGCGACATGTCGATGGCGACTATGTCAGGCACGGTCTGACGAAGGTGGCCGAAGTCCAGCATCACGCGGTCGGCCACGTAGACTTTCTTCACGTCTCCATTGATTCCCTTGACGTCGATCCGGGGCGCGCGGTGGACCTTGGTTATCTCTTGCGCCGTATCGAGAGCCAGCGTGTTGTCGAACGAACCTGAGTCCAGAAGGAAAAGCTTTTCGGAACCCTCATTGACTTTGGTGGGCACCAGCAACATGTGACCGATCCGGAATGTCTGCACGTAGGAGTGCATCTCGGGTGCGATGTAGCGGTCGAAGTAATTCGCAGTCGACGCCTTGGATTGCGGCGCGGCACCCGAATCCTCAGAAGGCTTCCCTTCGGAGTCCTCAGCCGGCTCTTCATCGCTGGTCTTTAGAGCAGCTTTGGCCGGCGTTTCTCCAGGTCTGGGCGGCAAGGGGTTGAGGCGCATAGTCGAGTGGGGAAAATCCATTTCGATGAGGAATTGGGAAAAAACATCGGCGCCGATGATTCCGTCATCCGTCGTTTGCAACCGGTCTACCACATGCACCTGGCAATTCTGGAACTCCAGCTTGCCGATCCGAACCGAGTTGGCGTACGTGACGTGACCCTGTATGTCGGGCTTGTCTCCGACGCCGGTCATTCGAATGTCGGAGACGGACTTCAGCCCCGCCAGGCTGGCGAGCTTGCTGGTAATGAGAATTCCTGAAGCTCCGGTATCGAGGAGAAGCCTGGAATCTTGCCCGTTGATCGTCACCTGCAGACCGGTCCCCTGCACACCCCCGCTGCGCGACTGAAGCGCAATGAGATTCGTTTCGGTCGAGGTCACGTCTGAAACCAGGCGACAGCGTCCTGACTGGGCAAACTGAGACGCTTTGAGGAAGTCGAGGCGTTCTTTCAGTGTTCGGCGCGTCTCGGCATCGTCGTTCGTGTTTCGCCCGAGATAGTCTTCCAGCAACTTGATTCGATCGGCAGTCGGCAGCGTCAGAATCCACTCCTTCTGTATGTCCGGATCGGAAGCATCAATTGCATGGGCTCTCGTTATCAGGATGTGCTCGCGGGCATACATGGCACTCGAACGCGCCACCAGGGCAGCGCCGAGATAGGCTCGGGCATTGGGCGGAACGTTCGGCTGAGCCGGGGATGGAGGAGTGGTGATAACTTCGTTAAACAGCGCGCCAGCTTCCGGGATTTCACCCTGCCGGAAGAGCAGCTCTCCCTCCGCGACCTTGAGATCCGGGTGGGCCGGATCGGCCTGCAGGCCCTTGCGAACAGCAGCATCAGCCTCGTGGACCTTGTCCTGCTTCAAGTAGCAGCGGACCATTCCAGCATAGGCATCCCCCGAATGAGGATCGGCCTTCAGGGCTTCGTTGTATCTGGCAAGTGACTGATCGAACGAGCCCTTACGGTAGAGTGCTTTGGCGTCCAACAATATCGCTGTGGGATCAGGCTGGGCAGTCGCGGCTGGCTTCGCTTCCTGCGCCTGAATCGTGTGAGCGAGAATCGCGATGCAGGCGATCCGCGCGGGGGTCCGAAGCAACTGATCAACTTGCATGTTCCAGGACCTCGTCATGCGGATTACAAATGATTTGACAGACACCATTCCGACAATCCAGACAATCGCAACTCACAGCAGAGGAATCACCACGTAGACGAAGAGTGTGTCACTCTCGATAAGCATCCAAATATTCCGCAAGCACTTCCACTTGGCCACTCCTTAGCCACACCTCAGACATTTTATCCCACCGAAGTTACCGTCGAGAACAAGCCGCGATACTCAACCTCTGGGGACAACGAGTGAAAATCCGCGTCGCGCCGCGGGTTTTTGTTTCGGCGCGCGTTATGGTGACTTCCGCGCCTACGACGTTGACGGCAAGGTAGCCGGCGGGGTAAACGGCTTACTCACTGCTGCGGTAGAATTCTAGCGAGTCTCGCAACGTTTCGCGTAGGAAAAACCAATGCATCCGAGTCTCGTGACGGATCTCAAGGCGTTCGTGCCCACCAAAGACGCCGAACTCTCCAAGAAGTTTTATGCCGATCTCGGATTCACCATCAATTGGAGCAACGATCAGGTTGCAGAGCTTCAGATCGGCGCGTTCCGGTTCTTGCTGCAGACCTTCTATGTCGCTGAGCATGCGGGAAATTTCATGATGAGCCTAGCAGTCGAGGATGCGAATGCTTGGTGGGAGCACATCCAGCGCCAAGAGTTCACGAAGAAATATCCCGGCATTATGTGCAAACCCCCGGAGATGCAGCCGTGGGGAATTAGGGTCCTTTACCTGAGTGATCCCACGGGGGTTCTGTGGCACATCACGGATATGCGTAAGTCGTAGTGCGAGGCTCGGGTCGGCACATCCCCACTTCTGGTTTCTACTTTGTGGGCTCGAATCCCCGGCCGACCCGGAACACGTGGCCATCGGGATGGCGCAGGTGCATCTCGCGAACGTGCCACGGCATATCGGTGGGCGGAAACGTGATTTCCAGCCCGGCGGCGACGCAATGCTTGTGCATCTCGTCCACGTCGTCCACCCAGACCGACATCCAGACGCCCTTGTCGCCCTCTTCGTCTCCGTCCTGCTGAAACGTGGTGGTATTCGCGCCGCGTCCGCGGCCTCCCTGCGCCCCCTGACAAAGAAATATACAAGCTTCCTTGCCCGATCCAACCGCGCCAAACGTCGGAGGCGTTCCCCAGTCCCACAATTTCTTCCATCCCCACTTCTCAAACCACGCGAAAGTGCTGGCGATGTCGGACACGTTCAATATCGGAGTCAAACCTTTGGCTTCCATAACCGCAGCAGGATATCACTCGGCGGAGTGAGCGGATTCGGCCAACTGGAGGTACGAGGATTTATTGGTCGGCTCTAGCAGACGATTTTAGAACTTTTCTGCTGGGACGCGATGGCTCTGGCGAAATCGCATGATGCCGTAGACGTTGTGGATACCTTCGCGAATGAATTTACGCCGACGGCAGATCGATTCATGGAAGGGAAAGTATTACCACCGTTAGTGTCCGCGCGGGATCTCTCGCTCCACCTGAAAAATGGCTACGTTCGCGATGACGCCTCGATGGAGGTTCGCATAACAGACTGCAGCACCACCGAACCGGGTAATTCTCGTAACGCTTTTGGCTTGCGGCCTTTACAATTGCCCGATGCCAATCCCCTTTTCAGCTTATGCCGCCAGGGTGCAGGAGCGCATCGAACATCACTACGGCGTTCGAGTCGTGACGAGGGATATCCCCGATCCACTCACTGGCGATCTCAATGGCGAAGAGATCGACATCGACTTTGCTGTAACCGCCGAGCAGAAGCTATTTCTTCTCGGCCATCTGTTCGGGCACACCGTGCAGTGGAACACGAATTCCAGTTCGTTCGACATCGGCAAGCAGTACAAGCCTCCGGTGGACGAGAAATTATTTGCCGCTGTGCTCGCCTACGAAGGCGAAGCGGCGAGTTACGGCCTTGCGCTGATGCACGAGATAGGCATTACGGACGTGGATCAGTGGTTCTCGAATTACACGGCGGCCGATCAACGATATTTGCTGCACTTCTATCGCACCGGCGACAAGGGCGAATTTCACGAGTTCTGGCGAGAGCACGCGAAGCTGGTTGAGCCGAAAGCGATGCCGAAGTTCGTGCCGCGGAAGCGCGTGTTTCGGATGGATGGCGTGGTGATTTGAGCGAGCGCTTGGACTGGAGCGATGATCCGTTTTGTTATGCAGGGCGGAGAACGATGTGGCGCAGCGAGTGTGCGTTAAGGTTTATGCCTGCCCGTTTCCGTCAAACGGCAACCTCCTTATCGGTTTGATGGCGCTCGATCTCAGTCGGTTTTTCAGTAGTTTACGGTCCTGAAACTTGGTGCGCTTGGGACTTCGCTGGTGCTATGGCGATAAAAACTTCATTTGGCTACTGGCTCGGTAAACTTGAGCTCGTTTCCGCACACATCGACTAAGCGAAATTCGCGGTTGCCCCAGGGCTTCACTTCGATAGGCTGAACGATTTTCGCTCCGCGCGCCTCGAACTCCGCAGAGAGTTCATCGAACTCCGGCGTAAAGATATGGACTCCCACCGGTGAATGCTCCTGCCCGGCATCGTTGAAAAGATGAATGGCGACGCCGTCGCGTTCGACAATAGCGTAGCCCTCCATTTGCATAGCGAGGCTGAACCCCAGCCGCTCCATATAGTACTGGATCGATGCGCGCATGTCCGCGGCCGGCAACTCCGGCGCAAGTCGCGAAAGTCTCGCGGCAGTCGTTTGCATTCCGCCTCCTCACCGGCCAGCGTAGCCGTTGCAGATTAGCCTACCATGCAACTCGCGGAACACGACCGAGAATGCCGACCTGCATTCTTCTCGATTTCAAATGAGTATTCATTCGCGAAAGCATAGTTGATGAATATAGACGTTTATAGTCATTTATCTAAAGCCCAGTTCAAAAGTGAAGGATGGGTACCCGCGCAAGTGCCTGAAAGGTAAGGAACGAAAACTATTGGTCGGGACGGGCAGATTTGAACTGCCGACCCCTCGCACCCCAAGTTGAGCCGTTTTGCGGGCGTGAGCGAAGCGAGAGCCCGCAGGCGAAATCCCGAGCGTACTAGGCGAGGGACCTGAAGTTGATTGGTCGGGACGGGCAGATTTGAACTGCCGACCCCTCGCACCCCAAGCGAGTGCTCTACCAGGCTGAGCCACGTCCCGACTGGAAAGGATTCCGCTGATTTCCTGTACGCGGGCTTCTGCGCACGGCCCCAGCGGAGGGGTTCTTGGTCATTCTACACCACGGTCCGATCTGCCGACGCTTTGTCGAATCATGAGTGACGGAAGCTAAGGAAGCAGATCCTTCGACCCGCAAAAGACGCGGGCCTCAGGATGACAATAGATATAGTGCACTGTGGATACTGCACAGGTTCGAGGAGTGCCGCCCTACTCCAGATCTCGCCAGTTGGGGCCAACGCCCATTTCCACCTGCAGCGGCACGGCCAGCTCGTGGACCTTTTCCATGTGCTCGCGGACCAGCAGCCTCATCCACTCAATTTCTTTCTCGGGTACCTCGAAGACGAGTTCGTCGTGGACCTGTAGCGTCATCCTCGAATTCAGGCCACGCTCGCGGATGGCGGCGTCGATGCGGATCATGGCGATCTTGATCAGATCGGCTGCCGTCCCCTGGAGCGGCGTGTTAACCGCGGTGCGCTCGGCGAAGCCGCGCTGGTTGGGGTTCTTGCTATTGATGTCGGGGATCGGCCGCACGCGCCCGAAGAGTGTCTTCACTTTCATATCCCGGCGCGCTTCGTCGAGAGTCTTGTCGATGAACTTTCTTACGCCGGCGTACTTCTCGAAATAATTGGAGATGAATTGCTTGGCCTCGCTGGTTGGAATGCCGAGTTGCTGCGAAAGACCGAACGGCGAGAGTCCATAGACGATACCGAAATTCACCACCTTGGCCTGACGCCGATGGTCGGCCGTGACCATGAGGGGTGGAACGCCGAAGACCTGGGAAGCAGTCAGGGTATGGATATCGTCTCCGCGGCGATATGCTTCGACCAGCAAAGGATCGCCGGAGAAATGCGCCAGCAAGCGCAATTCGATCTGCGAGTAATCGGCTGTAAGCAGCACGTGGCCGGGCTCGGCGATGAATGCTGCGCGAATCCCACGGCCGAGCTCGGTGCGAATGGGAATATTCTGCAGGTTGGGATTCGCGGACGAAAGACGGCCCGTGGCTGTCCCCGTCTGACCGAAGGTTGTGTGCAGGCGTCCGGTTGCCGGACTGATCAGCGCCGGCAAGGCATCGACGTAGGTGGATTTCAGCTTGGTAAGCTGCCGGTAATCGAGCACCATCCGCGCAATGGGGTGATTCTCCGCCAGTTCTTCGAGCACATCGACCGCCGTCGATATCATCCGCCCCTTACCGTATTTCACCGGCTTGGGCAGATTCATGCGGTTGAACAGGACGTCGCCGAGCTGCTTCGGCGACCCGACGTTGAATTCCATGCCGGAGGCTTCGTGAATCTCTTTCTCTTTAGAAACAATTTCGCGCTCGAGCTCGGACGACATCTTCGACAGAGCGCCTGTATCGATCTTTACTCCGGCCTGCTCCATGCGGGCGAGTACCGGAACCAGCGGCAGATCGATTTCTTCATAAAGCTTGGCGAGGCCCGCCCGCTCGACTTCCCCGCGCAGAGCCGCCGTCAGGCGTCCTGTGATGTCAGCGGACTCGGCAAGTTGGCCGGCCAGCTTCAGATTGAAGCGGCGCAACGCCACGTCGGCCAGGCGATGCGACGGGTACGTCGGATCGAGCAGGTAGGAATACAGCATCGAATCGTGGCGAACACCCGTTACCGCAATTTGCAGGGGACCCAGCGCGTGGATGGCCGCCTTGTAGTCGTGAATTGCCTTCGGCGCTTCATCGTTGGCAAGAGCGGAAAGAAGTCCTGCGGAAATCTCTTCGGAACGCAGGTTCACGACAACGGCCGATCCGGGTGATGCTGAAATCGCCACGCGGTGAGTTACAGATTCAACCGCAGGAGCGGTCATCGCTCCGCCCATCAGCGACAGCTGGGCGTCCTGGGAGTCGGCTTCCTCTTCTTCATCCGATGCCTGCTCCGGCCTCTCTTCCTGTTCGACCGCAACTGCGAGGACGCCTCCGGCAGGAATCGCGCGAAGCACCTTTTCAACATCTGTTGCTGACTTGGCCTCGACGTAGTGGGCGTCACTCACTTCGACCACCGGCAGCAATTCCTTGAGCAGCGAGGTGAACTCGAGTTCGGTGAAAAGCGCCCGCAGCGCGTCCGTGTCCGGTTCCCCGGCCCGCATGGAGTCCACATCGAGTTCGACCGGTACATTGGTATCAATCGTGGCCATGGTTTTGCTGAACAGGACGGTGCCGCGATTGTTCAGCAACGACTCGCGATAGGTCTTGCGCTCGACCTCCGCCGCTCGTTCCAGCGCCTGCTCGACGGTGCCGAAGCGTTTGATGAGTTCTACCGATCCCTTGTCGCCAATCCCCGGAGCGCCGGGAATGTTGTCGATCGAGTCGCCGCGCAGGGCCATGACATCAATGACTCGCTCCGGCGGCACACCCAGAATTTCTTCAACTTTCGCCGCATCGCAAATCAGGTTGTCCTTCGGTGGATTCAGGATGTGCACCTTGTCATTGACAAGCTGCATCATGTCCTTGTCGCTCGACACGATGTAGACAGGATGGGAGGCCTCAGCAGCTTTCCGCGCCAGGGTTCCGATCACGTCGTCGGCTTCGAAGCGGGTAACGCCGATCATCGGAATCCGGTACGCCTCGAGCGCCCGCCGGATGTACGGCACCTGCTGGGAGAGGTCTTCCGGCATGGCCTTGCGGTTGGCCTTGTATCCCTTGTATTCGATCTCGGTGAAAGTTTGCGTCTTGATGTCGAATTTGCGGACGGTCGTGACGGCCTCGGCTTGCTCATCGCGGAACGTGGGTCCGGCCACGTCGAAGACTGCCGCGAGATACTCGGGAGAGAAATCGTCGCGCAACTTGCGCAGCATGTTTACGAATACGTAAATGGCTGCGGTGGGTAAACCCGTCTTGGTCGACATGGGCCGTTGCCGCGCCATCGCGTGATAGGCACGGAAGATGAACGACATCGTGTCGATGAGGTAAATACGGCCATGCGGGCCGGCGCTGGATGGATCGGTATGACCCTTGAAACCAGCGGAAGCAGACGCCTTAACTGCCGGCACTTTCTCCGGGCGAGGAGCCGCTTCGGGCGGGAGATTCGACGATTTCTTCTTCGGGGGCAACCCGCCTAGTTTAGCGCATGAAAGCCGCTAGAAATCGATGCGGAAATCTGCCTGCACGACTTTCTTCTTTTTCGAGTCGTTCAGGAACACCATGTGATAGGTGACGGCATGGTTCAAAGTGGGAGGCAAACTAGCATTTACTTCCTGGTTGTGAGTCGCATCGGCGGAAAACAGCGCCTCGCTGGGCTTGCCGTCCAGGAAGTTGGAGAACTCCTGGTCGCTCAAAACGTGAAACTCAACGTCTGCATCGGTATCGCTGGTAGGCTTTCCGCTAGCCTGCAGGAAGGAGCGGAAGCTCCCGCGCAATTGCGGCGTCGAGGCATGCGGCGGAACATCGAACGGTAAATCCACGATCACCGAAACGTGGAACTTCTCATTCAATATCGGAAGGCTGGTGCCGACTACCGATCCACCGACGTGATCCGAAGCAGTTGGTTTGTAGGCAGCAGCCCGAACTTTCTCCACGGCAACCGGGCCCTGCTTGCTCATATAGGTCGCAAGAGGTCCGGCAAGTGTGACCGACTGATTTGCGTCCTGGGCTTCGGAATAGGTTGTTTCCGCCTGCCGCGCATCTTCGGCGATGGGCGCGGCCTGTATGTTAAACGAATCCGCTGTGTGACGAACGTGCATCCACCCGAAGCACGCTAATGCGACAAGAACAAGGCTGGTGACCATCAAACCGACAATAGTCCGCATACTCCCCCGAAAAGAGAATGTTAGTGGGAAGAGGCCCGCAGTGTCAGTGATCGTCGGTTTCTTGATGGTTACTTCGGTTTGCCGTATTCAGTGGTGAAATGCAGCTTGATTTCACCACAGGTACCCTGCTCCGGTGAATACACCACGCAAGTGTCGAAGGGGCGCGAATAGATGTGCAGGCTGACAGCACGCTGGTTGAACTCGCGAGGATTGATGACCCGATGTACCGGATCGGCGGGGTCGACCGCACAAGGACGGGCGACGTTCATCTCCACGGTGTTGAGCGGTTCCAACCGGCTCTGCCCGGCCGCCAGATCCTGATCAACAAGATGGAAATTCTCTACCTGGAGCCGGCCAAGTGGGACTGCCATCCAGCAGTTCTGATCGCGATGATTATGAACGGAGCTGGCCTGACCGACCTCCCAGCAAATGGCCATCAATTCGTAAAGTGGAGTGCGATCAATCAGATTACGTGTGTAGTGCTGACGATCCCAGGTGAGATAAGGTGCGAGCGACTCGGCATCTACCGGCATCTGCGTTAGGAACCGGCGTAGAGGTTCGGTGGGGATAAATGCGGACTCCGGCAGCGTGCGCAACTCTTCGACGAATTTTTGAATGGGAACCGTTTTGGTGGAGGTAATCATCGCAACCAGGGGATAAGAGTAACATTCTCCGCGAAGACGCAATCCGCTTTCATATCCTTTCATTTAGACAAAGGAGCAGCCATTGTCATTCCGACCGAGGCGAGGAATCTGCTTGTGCCCGGTACCGCGGCGCCGCAAGCGACCAGCAGATTCCACAACGGCTTAACGCCGTTTCGGAATGACAAGGAGTTTGGGAATCTTAAAGATGTATCGCGCAACTTATCTGGCTGCCTTCGCGGTTAAGGCTCTCTTCCGGCACCCATGATTTCTTTGCTCTCGGCCTGCGCGACTGCGGGATATGCAGCCGCGCGCCGCCTGCGCAGATCGCGCGGCAACTCCGACTTCAGGAGCCACAGCCCCAGAGCAGTAGCGGCCGCCCAAGTCACCGAAACCAGTGCCAACTGGGCCAGGTCGGCGATGCGGCTTCCATGTCCCACACCTGACACCGGCACCGCCTTGGCGACTTCAAAGCTGATCGCGCCGGCGACAATCGACACCAGGCCCGCCTTCCCCAATTCCTTCCAGCGCAATCCGCCCAGCGGCACCAACTTTCGATATCCAAGAAGTGCAGCCAGCGCCAGCAGGTTGATGCCAATGCCTATATCGGATGCCCAGGCCAGCCCAATCACTCCGAATGTGTGAAACAAAACTGAGTAAATCGGCAGCGATAGCAGGGTGATCACGCTGACCGCGATCATCGGGGTCAGCGTGTCGCCGGCTGCATAAAACGCCCGTGCGTACAGACCCTGCGCCGACCAAAGCACCAAGGACAGTGAGAACCAGAAGAAGTACACGGCACTGGTTTGCGTGTCGGTAAAGAGAAACTTTCCGCGCCGGTATACCAGATCAATGAGAGGCAGCGCAGCTACCATCATCCAGCCAGTGGCAAGCAGCGATGCGGCTGAGACACGGTAGATCGAGTCGTTGACGGTGTCGGCGAATTCCTCCAATTTCTTTTCGTTGAACAGCCGCGCGAAGAAAGGCAGAGAGGCTTGCCCGGTCGCTTGCCCAAGGACCGCAATTGGCACGGCGAACAAGCGCTTCGCAAAAGTTAAGCGGGTGATGTCGCCGATGCCGGTGGCAGCATAGTGCCGCAGAATCCAATCGTCGGCAGTCACGAGCGATACGCCCAGCATGAGCGGAACCGAAAGTTTGACCCACTCGCGAAACGCCGGATTTCTTATATCGAACGAGGGCCGGTATCCGGTGCCGATGCGCGCCGCCCCGATCACGCTGGCGAGAAATGGACCGGCGAACGCGCCTGCCAATGCCCCATAGGCAAGCGAAGCGATACCGAAGTGGTGTCCACCGATGACTCCTCCCAAGATGATGAAGAGGTTGTAAATCAACGGACCGAATGCGGGAAACAGAAAAAGCCGGTGCGACAGAAGCACCGCCGAAACGACGCCGCCTACATAGAAAAAAATCTGCGCGGGCAACAGAATGCGTGTCAGACGAACGCACAACTCGATCTTGTCGGGCGTGAATCCCTTGACGAACCAGCGCACAAACTGGGGCGCGAAAATCTCGGTGGCGATCGTGCCCACGATCATCACCGTGGTCATGACCGTGATGATGATGGAGAACGTCTTCTGCGCGTCCTCGTCGCGTTTCTCAGCGAGAAATCGAGTGTAGATAGAAATGAATGTGATCGATGCCGCGCCGCCAGCGACGATGTAGTTCAGAAAATCAGGGAGAGTGAAGGCCGCCACATAAGCATCTGTCGCGCCGCCCGCTCCATAGGCCCAGGCGATGTAGGCATCGCGCGCGTATCCGATCACGCGCGATAGCATCACCGCCGTTATCAACAGCATGGTCGCTGAAAATGCCGTGTGCTGGTGCGATGGCCGGAAGAAACGGAGCAGTTTCGTCATGTCCAATGCCGGAATTTCAATCTTATAGGAAGCCCGCGGCGATTCCTGTTGACGAATCGGTATCGACAGCCAATCGCAGGTCGGCAGTCCTGTTTTGAGATAATCCCAGCGTGATGGAATTAACTATGAAGCAGCAGGCACAGGCCGGCTCGTCTGTCTTTCGCCGATCCTTCCGCAAGGAATTTCCTTCCGCAGTTCGAGGAGAAGGGGTCTACGTGTGGGATTCCGCCGATAACAAGTATCTCGATCTGGCGGGATCGGCTGCGGTGAGCCTGATCGGGCACGGTGTTCCCGAGATCTCCGCCGCGATGGCGGAGCAGGCGGGCAAACTTGAGTTCGTTCATAGCAGCCAGTTCACGACTCCCATCGCCGAGGAATATGCCGAGGAGTTGCTGGCCTTCGCGGGAAAACACTTCGAAGGCGGAGCGGTTTACTTTACGTGCGGAGGTTCGGAATCTGTCGAGACGGCGCTGAAGCTCGCGCGTCAGTATCAAGTAGAAATCGGCCAGGGTCAGCGGCACCAGATCCTCAGCCGGCATCAGAGCTATCACGGTTCGACGCTCGGCGCGCTTTCGGTCTCCGGAAACAAGCGTCGTCGGGACATGTATCTCCCAATGGTCCGGGAGTTCCCGCACATCGGCATGCCTTACTGCTATCGCTGCGAATTCAACTGCACCGATGGATGCCGTAACTGCGGGCAGCAGTACGCGGCCGAACTCACAAGAGCGATCGAAAGTGCCAACGGTGAAGCAGCGGGATTTATCTTTGAGCCGGTAAGCGGGGCTACGCTCGGAGCGGTTCTTCCTCCGTCGGGATATCTGCAATCGATCGCTGAAATCTGCCGTGAAGGTGGTGTGCTATTAATCGCCGATGAGGTCATGACCGGCATGGGGCGTACAGGCCGCAATTTCGCCGTTGAACACTGGGATGTGAAGCCGGATATCCTGGTGACGGCGAAGGGACTCTCCAGCGGGTACGCACCGCTTGGCGCGGTCATTGCTGCCAAGAAGGTCGTCGACGCCATTGCCGCCGGATCAGGCGCATTCCTGCACGGATTCACCTATAACGCTCACCCGATCTCACTAGCCGGCGGACGAGCCGTTCTTCGATACATGCAGACCCGCAAGCTGGTGGGAGCCGCAGATTCCAGTCGCTCCGGAACGCCAGCCGCGTTCTTCAAGTCGGCTCTCGAAACTCTACGTAGTAAGGAATCGGTCGGCGACGTCCGGGGCATCGGCTTGCTCTGGGCGATCGAATTCGTGGCTGAAAAATCGACGAAGCGTCCCTTTCAGCCCGTCCGAGGGTTCTCGACCCGAGTAGCTGCCTCTGCTTTCAAGCGCGGTCTTCTCGTTTACCCCATGCAAGGCAGCGTCGACGGAACGGCGGGCGACCACATCCTTCTTGCCCCACCGGCGGTCATCACCCCGGAGCAGGTGTCATGGTCGGTCGACCAGCTCGCCAGCGCCATCCGCGAAGCCGAACAGTAGCATCGTCGAAGGACGGTTAATCGAAATCTCTTTGCCTGGAGATGAGGACATTAGCCTCAGCCTTTCAATAACTTACCGCTTGATGATTGTTTGAGCCTCCCTGCATTGCTCTCGCCGTCGCTCTGGGAGAAATTTGTTCGTGAAAAGCAGCCAGCTACAGGCCTGGAGGCTCATATGGCAACTTCCGGATCCCACACCATGACTGAATTCTGCGAACAGGTAAATCCACGAGTGCTGTCAGAGATGCGCCGCAAACGTCCTTTTCCCGACATGCTCCGTCTCCAGGAAAGCTGGACAGCGACGCCAGAGAAAAGGGCACTGCTCTGGCTGGCGGCGCACACGCCTTCCTGGATCGGCCCCGACCATCTCACCGTTCTCGGTCTGGCGTCGCAAATTGGCGCCGGAGTCTGCTACGCCTTGGCGGCACGCAATCGCTATGCGCTGCTGGGCGTCATCGCCTGCCTTGCACTGAACTGGCTGGGAGACTCTCTCGACGGTACACTCGCCCGAGTCCGTAACTGCCAGCGGCCGCGCTACGGATTCTACGTCGACCACATCGTTGACAGCTTTGGAGGGCTCGCTCTGATGGGCGGGCTTGCCCTTTCCGGCTACATGCACCCCCGGATCGCGATCGGCTTGCTGGTAGCGTTTCTCATGCTCTCGATACAGTCGTACCTTGCGACCCACGCGCTCGGAGAATTCCGCATTTCGTTCTGGCGCTTCGGTCCGACCGAGTTGCGTCTCTTGCTCGCGATCGGCAACGTCGCGCTGCTCTGGAGGCCTGTTGTCAGTTTGTTCGGAGGAAAGTACCGGCTGTTTGACGTCGGTGGCGCCATCGGCCTGGTGGGCATGAGCCTGATGCTGGTGTTCTTTACCGCGCAGAACACGATCCGGCTCTATCGCGAGGAAAGGATTTCGCGATGACCACGCAATCGCTGCTTCCGGAACTCGAGATCGAGAAGGTTTCTCGTCCCGCAGGTGGCCGAAGACTCACCCGAGGCATCTTGCTGCGCTGGCTGAAGTTCAACCTCGTCGGTGGAATCGGGATCGCCGTGCAGTTTGTTGCTCTAGTGCTCCTGAAGAGTGTGTTCCACTTCCACTATCTCGCCGCCACCGCCGTGGCGGTCGAAGCCGCGGTGGTTCACAACTTCGTATGGCACGAACAGTTCACCTGGTCCGACCGCGTGCAAATGTCGTGGCGCCGATCCCTTCCTCGATTCGCGAGGTTCAATTTGACGACAGGAGCGGTCTCGATCCTGGGCAATCTTGCGCTAATGAGAGTGATGGTGGGCTATGGCGGAATGAACTATCTACTTGCGAATGCCCTGGCGATCGCACTGTGCTCGCTGGCGAATTTCCTGGTCGGCGAGCAATGGGTGTTTGAGGAAACCTCCAACCCCCAGTGATATCATTCGAGTAACGTGTGCAACAGGAGTGGCCTCGTGAACAAATACGAAGAGAGAATCATCAGGGACCCCCAGATCTGCGGCGGTGATCCTGTATTCAAAGGCACGCGGGTAACTCTCCGCACGATTTTAGCCAGTCTGGCCGCAGGAGATTCCGCCGAAGCAATTCTCTCTGACTTTCCGGCCTTGCGGCAGGAAGACGTTCAGGCTGCTATTTCGTTTGCGGCGACTTCCGCGGCTGAAGATCTTCCGGTGGCTGCGACTCCAGACATAGCTCACCAAGCCCGATGAGGATTAAGCTCGACGAGAATCTCCCCGCCTCTCTGGCAACCGATCTAACCGCTCTGGCTCACGAAGTTCACACGGTAGCCGAAGAAAATCTGAGTGGCAGCAAAGACCATGAACTGTGGGAAGCAGCTCAACAAGAGTCGCTTTTCCTCATCACACAAGATCTGGATTTCTCCGACACGCGCAAGTTCGCTCCGGGAACACACTCTGGCATATTGCTGGTTCGTCTGCGTTCGCCGGACCGGACCTCGTTGATTCAACGAATCAAACAAGTATTCTTACAGGAGGAGGTTGCCCTCTGGAGTGGGTGCTTCGTGGTGGTATCGGAGCATAAAATAAGAGTGGTCCGCAGAGTTCAGTGAATTCGGGCGTTCCACATCATTTATCCGGCTATCTTCACCACAATCTTCCCGTAATTCTTCCCCTCCTCCAGCAACTTATAAGCCTCGACGGCACGCTCCAGCGGCAGCACGTGGCCAATCTGGGGCGTGAGCTTGCCCTGGCTAATCCATTCCGATAACTGCTTCCATGCGGGTTCCATGATCTCTCGCTTCTGGGACAAATACGTCAGCCAGAGTCCTTGCACGCTGGCCGACTTCGCGTACATCGCGCGCAGATCAATTTGTGGAGATTTTCCTGTGGCGGTGCCGTACTGGATTACGCGGCCGAAGTCGCGCAGGCAACGCAGGCTCTTGGCCGTGTGCTCGCCGCCGAGCATTTCGAAGACGGCATCCACACCTTCCCCATGGGTGAGATTCTTCACAACCTCTTCATACTCGTGCCGCTTGTAGTTGATCGGGTGCTGCAGGCCGAGTTCCTTGACCCGGGCCAGCTTCTCGTCCGAAGAAGATGTGCCGTACATCTCCACTCCAAGCAGCCGCCCGATCTGTACCGCCGCTGTTCCGACGCCCCCAGCAACGGCGTGAATCAGAACGCGCGGAGTGCGCTTGGCGGCTTCTTCTCGGTAGACAACCGAGGGCGCCGGATTGCCCGGCGTCATTCCCGCCTGCCAGTAGCCGAGGTACGCGGTGAAGTAGTTCACCGGGAAAGCCGCAGCCTGTTCGAAGCTCCAGTTCTCAGGTATAGGCCAAACCATGTTCTCGTAAGCAGCAGTCTTCTCCGCAAAGGCTCCCCACTGCGAATAGCCCATGACGCGACGGCCGGTGGCGTCTTCAATGCCCGCGAATTCCCGTCCCGCAACCAAAGGAGGCGGAGGGGTCCCGGGGTAGCCACCCTTCGCAGTCATAAAGTCCGCAAAATTCAGGCCTCCGGCGTAGACCCGCACGATGGTTTGACTAGGCTTGGGGTTGGGCTCCGGTACGTCCTGAATCGCCAAAGCTTCAGGGCCGGCGAGGCTGGTAATTACCAAGGCTTTCATGAGGGAAAGTGTAGCAGGAGGAATTCAGATCCTGGAGGAGTGAGTCACGCAGGTCAGGGACGGATTCCGCCGAACTGGGGGACCCTATGGCACCATTGAGCCTTCCCCATGGTCGAACCCTGAGGTATATACTTTTGGCGTCAGTCTACTTGTTTCTCCGGCCTGCCCCAGAGGGCCGGAACGGGGCGTGCATTCATTCCCCTAATTCTTGCGCCCCGCTTTAAGAAAGGCCAACCCGCCGGGGGCGGCGATGGCTGGCTCGGGTGCATCGTCCGGTAGCAGAGGGAAAGTGCATCCGCGGGGAGGTATACCGTGGATATCATTTTTGTACGTCTTCTTTTTGTTCTCGTTGTAGCCGCAACCTGCTATGTAATTGAACCCTTCAACCTCACGCGGGCCTGGGACGCCGGTGTGGGAGCGCTCATTGGGGCCGGCATCGTTCTGTTCGAGTGGAAGCTCCGAACCGTCAGCCTTAAGCGCCTGATCGGAGCCGCGATCGGAAGCATCCTCGGCATCTGCGGGGCGTACCTGTTCGCGCTGGTCATCCGCAGTAGCGTTCCGCCGGGACACACCCAAAGTTTCCTCCAGATTCTGGTCATGCTCCTGATGGCATACGTTGGCCTCGCCGTCGGCGCCACCAAGGGCGATCTGCTGAATCTGGCCGCCCTGGGTGGAATCTTCGGCGGAGAGAAGCAAGGGAAGAAGAGTTATAAGATTCTCGATACAAGCGTCATCATTGATGGACGAATTGCCGACATCGCCGAGACCGGATTCCTTGATGGCGTCATCGTTACGCCGCAATTCGTGCTGCGCGAGTTGCAATTGGTCGCCGATTCCGCGGACTCGCTCAAACGGAATCGTGGCCGCCGCGGACTCGATATTCTCCAGCGCCTGCAAAAGGTCGCGAACTTGCAGATTCAGATCGTGGAAGACGATTTTCCCGCTGTCCGGGAAGTTGATCTCAAACTGATTGAACTGGCCAAGCTGTACGAGGGCAAGATCATCACCAACGACTTCAACCTGAACAAGGTGGCGCAGTTGCAAGGGGTAGAGGTCTTGAATATCAACGAGCTTGCGAACTCATTGAAGCCCATCGTGCTACCCGGCGAAACCATGCGCGTGTTCATCCTCAAAGAAGGCAAGGAATACAACCAGGGCGTAGCCTACCTGGATGACGGCACCATGGTGGTCGTCGACAACGCGCGCAAAATGATCGGCAAGACCATCGATGTGTCGGTGACATCCGTTCTGCAGACTACGGCAGGCAAGATGATTTTCGGAAAATGGGATGAACGCGCCGCTTATTCGCGGCAGGCTGTATCAGTGCCCGTGACACCTACCTTGGTTCCGGTGGTGCCAACCTCGACAACGGCGGTGCCGAGCCCGAACGTCGTCGAGACGAAAACTGGGCCGGCGTAGACGTCCAGAGATTGTTTGCCAGCTTGCCTGAGAAATACAACGAACTGCCCGGCGACGGCGGTCACGTGTGGCCGTCGATCATTTGAATAAGCCGCCTTCGCGCCGGTATACTTACAGCCCGCCATGAAGGTTGTTGTCATCATTCCCGCTGCCGGTCTTGGGACACGCATGGCACCGGTGTCGAGCGCCAAAGACAGCAAGCCTCATCTTACGAAGCAATTCACCGAGCTTGCAGGAACGCCGATCCTCATTCACACGCTGCGCAGATTCGCTGCCGTGGATGAGGTCACTGAGATTTGGATTGCGTTACGGGAGAATGAGATCGAAGGCTTCCGCGAGCGGCTGCAAAAGGAATCGGGCGTCGTACGCGCAAAGAAAATCGAGTTGGTGATTGGCGGCGAGCACCGCCAGCAATCTGTGGAAAACGCCCTCAACGCGCTTACCGCCTCACCCGAGGACATTGTGCTTGTCCACGATGCGGTCCGACCCCTGGTTACGAGCGATATCATCAACGAAGTCATCGAGGCCGCCCGCAAATACGGAGCCGCGATTGCCGGACTTCCCGCGGTCGATACCGTAAAACAAGTTGAGCGCACCGCTGAAGGGGCGATCGTCAAGGCAACCATTCCACGCGCGGGCGTCGTTCTGGCTCAAACACCGCAAGGATTCCGCTATGACGTGATCAAGAAGGTGTTTGACGAGGCCTCCGCGGATGGCTTCATGGGCACGGATGAGGCTTCGCTGGCCGAGCGGTCTGGACACGAAGTCGCCGTGGTGATGGGCTCGCCGAAAAATATAAAGATCACCACGCCTGGAGACATGGAGTTAGCGGAGTTCTATTTAGGGAAATGAAACCACGGATAGCCCTGACCAACGAATGCCCAAGACCAAAGCCCGACGATCAGCGACCGAACAGCCATCGACTCGCATTGGATATGGCTTCGACTCCCATGAATTCCGCCCCGGCGTTCCGTTGAAGATCGGGGGCATCGCTCTGCAGCACAACATGGGACTCGGCGGCCACTCCGACGGAGACGTCCTGCTGCACGCCATAACCGACGCGCTACTGGGGGCCATTGCCGCGCCGGATATTGGAGCGCTGTTTCCACCCTCGGACGCGAAGTGGAAAGGCGCCGACTCTGTGATCTTTTTGCGTGAGGCGTTGGCGAGAGTGCGCGACTCCGGATACGGAGTTGCCAATGTCGACGCAAGCCTCATCCTGGCCGCTCCGAAGATCGGCCCGCATGCGGCAGCGATTCGCACGCGGGTGGCGGAGTTGCTAGGGATTCCTTGTGATTGCGTTGGGCTGAAGGCGAAGACTCCAGAGGGCCTCAATCTGGATGCTGCCGCGATCGCGCATGTCGCGGTCTTGCTGCAGAGAGTACGCCAGAAACGTCGCCGGACGAAATCACGCTGAAGGCACCTTCCGCAAACACCCTGACTGACAAAGTCAACAACAACTGAATCGATCTGAACGGTCCCATCCCGTCCTCCCGTGCGGCCAAACGAACAGGTGGAATTGGTCGCGGCCGGTTTCCTGCAGGCTTTGTTTGGCAAGCAGTTTTAGACTTTGGCGGCTTCGATCAGTGCACGAAAGAGTTTGCGCGAAGCCTCGTCCTCATCCACGGACCGTTCGGGGTGCCACTGCACGGCGAGGACGAAATGATCAGTAGCAGTTCCTTCCACGGCCTCGATGATGCCGTCATCGGGGCAGCGAGCCACGATACGCAATCCTTCGCCGAGCGCATCTGCGGACTGATGATGGGAAGAGTTCACCGGCACAACAATGGAACTGCCATCGTTCGACTTCTGATTGCTATCTGCCTTTCCGATGATCTTCGCCAACAAAGAATCTCCCGAGACCTCGACCGAGTGCGCGATCGCAACCATTCTTCCGGCTTCATGATTGACCTTTGATCGGGTGGCTTCTGGTAGGAAATCGGGAATGTGCTGGATCAGCGAGCCCTTGCAATAGACATTTAGAGACTGCAGCCCATAACAGACGCCGAGCACGGGCTTTCGCCGGGCATACGCATTGTCAAGCAGCAGGGTGTCAACGTCATCCCGGCGAGGATCAGATTTCGCGGTGTGCGGCAAGCGAGCTTGCTGGAATCTCGCGGGATCAATATCAGCATTGCTGCCCGGCAGCAGCACACCGTCGCAGCGATCGATGAGAGCTCCGACCTCTTCCGGCGTGCGATCGAGCGGAATGCGAACCGGCTCTCCGCCCGCGAGCAGCACCGATCGCTCATATTGCGGAATGGCGCGCTCACCGTATTCGCGGTCGGTCGAGTGCGGCATGGGGATGGCGATGCGGGCAGGCATTCGCTATCCCATTCTCTCGATCGCCGACAGTGCCTTCACCTGGCGATAGTGGCGGATTTCCATGACCAGCGACAGCACGAAAATGATTGTCCCTGCAACCAGGGCCATGGGTAGCGCGATCTGGCGGTAGGCGATTCGCATGTCAGGGTGGATTCCCCGCAGCGCCGAGACGATCATTGTCCCGAAGATTGCAATAAAGAGACTCACCGCGAAACAGATCAGCGTTCCGATGAAGGTTGCAAGCAACACTCGTACGGGAATGCCATACCAGCGTGGCGCTCGCGGGGGTGTTCCGGTGGCCTTCAACTTCACCCCCGGCGCTTGTAGAGGATGGCGAATTCGAACCCGTTATTGGGCGGGAACAGCTCCGCAACTTTGCGCAACCGCTCAGCCAAGGCGGATGGCGCAATCAGCGGGTAGTCACGCTCCCGCAAATCCCCGTAGTCAAAGTCGAGGTAGAGCGAGAGCAGATAAATCGAGATCGTGTCGGAAAAAGTGGCTTCAAGATATTCGTTCTTAAAGCGCTCGGCGTCAGGACCGTTGGCGGTGGCCAGCTTACGGGATTCGAATGCGTCCATCGACGTCTCGCCGCGAACTCCGGCTTCCACCTGGCTCAACGCCAGCTCGGCGAATTCGGACGACACTCCCGCGCGATCGACCAGCGCGTGCCCAACGTTGATGAAAAATTCGAACGCCACTGAGAACTTGTCATCCATCAGGCGGGTAGAGATGAAGACGCACTGGGAGTCGCCCAGGTTCAGGTTGCGATGGCAGACTGCGTTATCGCTGAGGGCTACGTCATAGCGGTCGGCGATAAGGGTTTCGTCGCCGTGACTGACCGTCAGCGGAACGAAGTAGTAAGCCTTTCGTTCCAGTGCGGTGGCGATGCGGGTTGGAACGGCGGCGACCATGCGGTCGAGGTCGAAGGAGTTGACCGCGATCTCGCCCAAGCTGGCGTAACAAACGCCATTGGGAGCCTGAGAAACCGGGGCCTGCCGGACTACTTCGCCCGGGCTACGAGTGATTGCTGGAGCAGCTTGAGACATCCAGCCTTATTCTACACAGAGGGCGAGCACCTGCGCGTTTAATCACGCCACCGATTCACGCGCATCGACAAGAATGCGCCACCGAAACAGGTTGTCGTATTGAGGTCTATGGTGAGGCGCTCGGCTTCGCCTTCGCGGGACAGCCGAGGCGGCCGTCCCCACATGAGCTGTATCTTGGAACAGCTACTTGTTCGAGAGCACGAACTCCACGTTGGAAGCGCCATTCCCCGACACAGTCACAGATTTCTCCCACGTTTTAGGCGGGTTGAAAACCGGACGCTGCACGCTATGTTCCGTCAGCACGTCGTAGGCTTGCTGTTTCCCGGTCAGGTTCCAACCCTCATGCCAGGCAACGATCTGATATGTTCCCGGAGGAACGTTAGTGAACTCGAAACGTCCGCTCTCATCGGTGACGGCGTAGTAGGGGTGTGGCGCCACGAACATTTCGGCGTTCATCCAGACATGGCCTCCGTTGCAACGAAGGCTGACCAGCCCCGGAGTTTGCAGGGTTCGCGATGACACCCGGCCGGGAAAAGGAAAGGGAAGGTTGAAGGTGGCGGCGCCGTCCATATGAATGGTGTGCAGCGTGGCATCGGAACTCATCATGTCGAGTGAGCCACCCTGTGGGACGAGCAGAATGTGTGGCACATAGCGACAGTGCTTCTGGTCGAGGTGGCGGCGCTGCTCGGGCAGGTCCATCGCCTTCCCCGCTGTGATGTTCTTCAGATAGACGACCGTATTCGCGACTCCGCCTTGCTGGCCAATAATGAGGCGTTCGAGGTCACGGGTCTTTTTTGAATCAGGGTCGCAAATCTGCGGGTCCTTAGTAATGGGGAATTCCGCCGCGTGCGGGACCGGTCCGGCCCATTTCACGCTGCCCGAGATCGTACCTCCATCGGTTACGCTGATGACTTTGTAGTCTTGAGCAAAGACCGCCGTCGTGGCGGCAAAGAAGAAAGTTAAGAACAAGTTGCGTGTATTGACCCGGCGCATACTTCACCCCTGACGCTCGCGCTTCAGCACCGCAGCCGATGCACTCGAGCATGAGAATTTGGCCGTACTCCCGCTCGCACGGTTCCCAACTTGCGGGATGAACGCTGCAACAGGGGCCCTAAAACGGGTGCAGCATTAGTGCGCACAGGACTTCCTATTTCAACTGGGGGGCCGTCTTGCCCGTCCAACGGGTGGCGGTTGTGATTGAAATCACATTTAGAGTGCGCCTTGTACAAAAACCCGTCGAGATTACCAAGGTGGTGGTACTGGCAGTGGAAGGGCTGGCGCCAGTCGTCAAATCGGTCAGTTGGACCTTACAATCAACGGTCCATGCCTGTCACTGTCAAATCATTTGCGAAGATTAACCTCGGATTGCGCATTGGTCCCGCACGGGAAGACGGTTTTCACGAGCTTCTCACGGTGTATCAGACGATCGGCCTGCATGATCTGATTCGCGTCGGCGTTGGACGTGGCTCCGGGATCGAGATTCGTTGTACCGATCCGCAGGTGCCGCGCGATGAGTCGAATACCTGCTTCCGATGCCGTTGAGCGAGCGATGACTGCCCTGCGCGCGAAGGGGCGCGTCCTCATCGAGATCGAAAAGAGGTTGCCTGTACAGGGTGGACTGGGTGGAGCTTCGGCCAACGCCGTGGCGACATTGCTCGCGCTCGAACGCGCCGTTCGCAAGAGCCTTACGCAGTCCGAAAAATTACGGATCGCGGCGGAAGTCGGATCGGACCTGCCTTTGTTTCTGGTCGGCGGTGCGGTCTTGGGGCTGGGGCGGGGGGAGCAGGTGTATCCCTTGCCGGATTTTCCGGCGACAGCATGCGTGGTGGTGACGCCCGAGATGGGAGTTTCGACTCCGAAAGCGTTTGTCGAATGGGATCGGCTGTGTGGCGCGGGCGCTCCCACCCGCGAAGGTTCACTTGGGCCGAGTACCGACGAGGCCGCAAAGGAAAAGCCTGCCGAGCCGTGCTCGGCCTGGACGGGCGAAGGCGGCCGTCCCCACACGAGCCGTGGTGACGAAACGCTCATCAACTCGAAATTGACGCTATCCACTGCCTCCGATAGAATGAACTTGCTTGGCCGCAGCTTGTCGGCGTGGCTGAGCGGGCTGTACTCCAGTGCTCCTTCTCATCCGTCAGAAAGAGGGGGCCGGGCCGGGAATCCGCTTCTCCGGCTTGACCGGGCTGGGATCGAAAACGACTTCGAACAAGTCGTCTTTCCTGAGTATCCCAAGCTAGGCGAGGCTAAAGGTGCGTTGGTACGCGCGGGTGCGAAGTACGCGTCCCTGTCGGGTTCTGGCTCGACGCTATATGGGATGTTTGCTTCGCGGCAGGCTGCGGCTTCAGCGGTTACGAAGCTGCGGAAGGCCGGATGGGCAGCGCAGGCGGCCTCGACCTTGACGCGGACGGCTTACTGGCGGCGGATGTGGGCGGAATGAAGCATGTGGTCTGGCCGGGCTCTTCGGGTCGGCGAGTTTTTGATTGTTGAATTCCGATTGTTGAATGACAATAGTCGTGCCCGAACAGGGTTCAATCAACAATCAAGCATTCGACAATCAACAATTGGCTTATTGGGCCGTCGACTAATGGTAGGTCAAGTGCCTTTGGAGCACTTTGTCTAGGTTCGAATCCTAGCGGCCCAGCCAAAAAAACGCAGTTCTCAGTTGCCAGTTCTCAGTTCTCAGTTGAACTGGCCGGAGCCCCCGAAATACTGAGAACTGGGAACTGAGAACTGAGAACTGAGAACTGAGAACTGAGAACTCAATATGGCTACTTTAGTCACGCCGACCGACAAGGCTGAACGAGTTGAGAAGAAGAGTCCGCCAGTGACTGACGAAAAGCCGGAGCGAAAGCCGCGGCCGCGGACGGACGAAAAGTTCAAGATTTTCAGCGGTACCGCAAACGAGTCTTTGGCAGACGAGGTTTGCCACTTTCTCGGAATGCAACGCGGGCAGGCGCAGGTCACGCGCTTTGCCGACGGCGAGTGTTACGTTCAGATTCAGGAGAACGTGCGCGGAGCCGACGTTTTCGTGATGCAGCCTACGTGCCGTCCGGTGGACGAGCACCTGATGGAACTGATGCTGATGATCGATGCCCTGAAGCGCGCATCGGCGCGGCGCATCACGGCAGTGATTCCGTACTTCGGGTACGCGCGGCAAGACAGAAAAGACAAGCCGCGCAGCCCGATCTCGTCGAAGCTGGTCGCGGACTTGTTGACCTCTGCCGGCGCGAACCGGGCATTGATTGTGGATTTGCATACGCCGCAGTTGCAGGGATTTTTCAATATCCCGGTGGATCATCTGTTTGCTTCACCGGTGCTGGTGGATCACTTCCGCAAGCTGGCGCTGCCTAATTTGACAGTGGTCTCGCCAGATGCGGGCGGCGTGGAGCGAGCGAGATTTTTTGCCAAGAAAGTGGACGCGGCGCTGGCGATCGTCGATAAACGGCGCGTCGAGATGAACGTAGCCGAGATCATGAACGTGATTGGCGACGTCCACGGACGCACTTGCCTGATCATTGATGATTTGATCGATACGGCGGGCACGTTGGTGAAAACGGCCGCCGCCTTGATAGAAAACGGAGCGACTTCTGTTTATGCGTGCGCGTCGCATGCTGTGTTGTCGGGGCCAGCGGTGGAAAATATTCGGAATTCGGTCATCAAGGAAGTTGTGGTGACGAACACAATCCCGCTGACAGCCGAGGCCGATGCGGCGCGAACGGAAAAGGGCGGAAAGATTCACGTCCTTTCGATTGCGGGATTGATTGGCCGAGCGATTCAGGCCAATCACGAAGAGACTTCGGTAAGTAAGTTGTTCATGTAGCTGTAAGCGATGAGCCATGAGCAATCATGGGTTTGCTCGCGGCTCGTAGCTCGAAGCTCATTCTCAGAGGAATTGACATTTATGGCGACTGCATTGGAAACCAACACATTGGAAGCGCAGGCACGGAAGCCGGGCACGAAAAATGAGGCTCGGCGTGTGCGGCGCGACGGGAAGATTCCGGCCGTGGTGTATGGAGCCGGCAAGGACTCGCTCCCCATCAGCGTAGATCCCCGCGTGGTCTCGCGAATCCTGAACTCGGAGACCGGACACAACACTATCTTCGATCTCGCCCTCGACGGCGAGAAGACCAAGGCCATGATCGTCGACTGGCAGTATGAGCCGATCAAAGGCCGTCTACTTCATATCGATCTGAAACGGATTGCCCTCGACAAAGTGCTGCGCGTCAGCGTGCCCATCTTTCTGGAGGGCGAAGCGGCGGGCGTGAAGCAGGAGGGCGGCATCCTCGAGCAGATGCTGCGTGAGGTCGAAATCGAGTGCTTGCCAGCCGACATTCCGAGCCATATCGATGTCGATGTGTCACACCTGACCTTCGGAAAGGTGTTGCGTGTTTCAGACTTGCCGCACTCCGAAAAGCTAAAGTTCCTCACCGACTCGAACCAGCCGGTTGCCCATGTAACCTCGGTGAAGGAAGAGGTTGTGGTCACACCTGAGGCTGCTGCGGCGGAAGCTGGAGCTGCTCCGGCCGAGCCCGAAGTCATCAAAAAGGGCAAGCAGGAGACGGAAGAAGAAGGCGCCGAGGCTGCGGCTCCGGAGAAGGCCGAGAAGAAGGAGAAGAAATAGCTGCGTGAGTAGGCTGCCTCGAGGTGGGCTGCGCTTCGCGCTAGCCAGACGGGCGAGGCGCCCGTCGCCACACGAGCAATCTCGGCGCAAGCTGTGGATGGTGGCGTGAAACTGATCGTTGGTCTCGGCAATCCCGGAATCGAGTATCAGTTCACGCCGCATAACCTGGGTTTTCTGGCGATCGATCGGATCGCCGGCAATCTTGGGTTGGAAGTAAGGAACCGGCAATGCCGGGCGCTGACAGCGCGAACCGTGATCGCCGATCAGATGGTGCTGTTAGCCAAGCCCGAGACGTTCATGAACCTGAGCGGGCTCGCGGTGCGGGAGTTGTTGCGGGAGTACGAGGCGAGTCCGGAGTCGGACCTGATCGTAATTCAGGACGAGCTGGACTTTCCGCTGGGCGCGTTGCGGATTCATACGCGGCGCAGTTCGGCGGGTCACAACGGCATCGAGTCGATCATCGGTGCGCTGAACACGCAGGATTTCCTGCGGATTCGCATCGGCGTTGCGCCGGAGCGAAAAGTCGGAGATGGGGCGGAGTACCTGCTGGCTCCGCTGAAGAAGAAAGAGTTGGAGCTAGTCGACGGAATGCTCGACACCGCGGCGGAAGCGGTGAAGGTGATTTTGAAGGATGGTCCAGCGGCGGCGATGAATCGCTTTAACCGCAAAGACGATAGTGACCAGGGATCAGAGGTCAGGGGTCAGTAAACGCATCGATAAGGTTTAGCTAATCCCTCGCCCCTGACCTCTGCAGAAGATTTGGAGAAACGAATGAATCGTACCTATGAGCTGATGTTCATCGTCCGGCCCGATATGACGGACGAGGATCTCGACAAACTGATTTCGACACTGCAATCGGTCGTGCCCCCTTCGGGAGGCAATGTGGTGAAAGTCGAAAAGATGGGCAAGCGGCGGCTGGCCTACAGCGTTCGGCGCTTCCATGACGGCATCTACGTGTTGATGGTCATCGAAGGCGGCGGCCCGGTAATGCACGAACTCGAGCGCCGTTTGCGCGTGACCGAGCCGGTGATCAAGTTCCTGACCGTGCGGGTCGACGAGGAGCACAAGCGCCTCGATAAGATCAAGAAGCTGCGCGACGCCAAGAGGAAAGTGAGCGCGCAACCGGCGGCGGCCGCTCCAGAACCGACGGCGGTTCCCCCGGCGGAGGCGCCGGCAACGGCATAAAAAAAGGGGCTGGGGGTCAGGGACTAAGGATCAGAGTCCGGACCTCGCGTGATGAGCGAGCGTTTTTGCTAGCCCCTGATCCCTGATCACTGGCCCCTCTTTAGCGGGCCCAGCACAGATTCCGAAGGAGAGTACGAGTTATGGCAGACGAAACGAAAGCACCAGAGCAAGCGGCTCCGAGCGAAAGGCCGCGGAGTGAAGGTGGAAGGCCGGGCGGAGACCGTCCCAGATTCGGTGGCGGCGGACGCGGTCCTGGCGGACCTCCGCGCGAAGGCGGCGCGGGTGGTCGCAAGTTCTTCCGGCGCAAGAAGGTTTGCAAGTTCTGCGTCGAAAAGATCGAAGACATCAACTACAAGGACTACCGGCTGCTGGGGCAGTTTGTTGCCGAGAGCGGCAAGATCGTGCCGCGTCGCCTGACAGGCGTGTGTGCGCCGCACCAGCACCGGCTGTCATCGGCCATCAAGCAGGCGCGCAATATCGCCCTGCTGCCGTTTGCAGGAAGAGCGTCGTAACTCACCTGCAACCCACCGCTTTGTCATTCCGAGCGAAGCGAGGAATCTGGTGTTTGCTCGTGGCGAGGAGAAGCAGATTCCTCGCGTTGCTCGGAATGACAACGAGAAGTGCATAGCTGAAAACTGGAGCCATCATGGAAGTCATTCTCAAAGAAGACGTAGCGAAGTTGGGATCGCGCGGCGATGTGGTGAAGGTCGCCGAGGGATACGGGCGGAATTTCCTTCTGCCGCGCAAGCTGGCTATTGAGGCCAACGAGGGCAATAAGGCCGTCATTACGCAAATGAAGGCAGCCTCGGTGCGACGCTCGGCCAAAGAGAAGTCCCAGGCCGAGGAACTGGCGAAGCAGTTCGAGGGCGTGTCGGTCACGTTTACGCGCAAGTCAGGCGAGAGCGATCAGCTGTTTGGGTCGGTGACGTCCAGCGATTTGGGCGACGCGCTGACCAAGAAGGGCTTCAACATCGACCGCCGCAAGATCCAGCTGCACGAACCGCTCAAGACCCTGGGCGAGTTCACCGTACCTGTGAAGCTGCACAAAGATGTGACCGCGCACCTCAAGGTCGTGATCGAAAAGGAACCGGCGACGGAATAAGCTCCCGTAGAGACGTTGCTTGCAACGTCTCTGCCGGCAGCGCTCTTGGCCAGGGTTTATCCCCTCCGCCAATTGCATCCAAAGTAGGGCACTTGCCATGCCAAACTCGCACTTGGCACTGTGTCCCGTTGTTCTGTTTCCCCCTAAATCTTTGTCCTAGAGTGATCTAGGTACCCCACAAAATCCCCGTACGGCCTATAATTTCTGCTCACGGTTGAGCTGACTCTCCGTCTATTCCTGTGCAAGCCCGGAAGACTGGAAAACCGGGCACGTAGAGGAAGCGACACAAAATGCCGGCCGGTGTATGGGCAGTGCCATTTTCGGTTGGCGGACGGGCCCACTCCAGAGAGAGTGAGTTAAGAGAGAGAGTCAGCACGAACCAGAACCCCACGCGGGGTTGCATGGCTGGGCTAGATCGCCAAACGCAAGATCGCCGCATCGACGACACGATGCTAATCCGCGAGGCGCAGCGCGGGAACCGCGCCGCCTTCGAGGAACTCGTACGCCACTACGATCAGGCGGTGCTGCGGCTCGCCCTGCATCTCACCGGAACTGAGCACGACGCCCAGGACGTGTATCAGGACGCCTTCCTCAAGGCTTATAAGAACATCGGCAGCTTCCGGTTCGAGTGTTCCTTCTACACCTGGATTTACCGGATCGTGACGAACCTATGTCTCGATCACCTGCGCAAGAAGACAGTGCGTAAGGAAGACGCGCCGGTCGCGAAAGACTCTGATGGCGGCGAGTACGACTTGCTCGATCAAGTGGCAGACGGACGCGCTGGAGCAAATCCGGAGCGCGATCTGATGCGGCGCCAGTTAGGCGCGCGGATCGCCGGAGCACTGGAGAAGTTGACCCCCCGCGAGCGCATGGTTTTCGAATTGAAGCACTACCACGGCTTGAAGCTGAGGACCGTGGGAGAGATTTTGCATACGACAGAAGAGACTGCCAAGAACACCCTCTTCCGGGCCACGCAGAAGTTGCGCGGGGCTTTGTCGGATATGCGATGAGTAGCAAGGAACGTGCAGAGACAGCCGCCTCGGCTGTCCGGCGAGGGCAAAGCCCAGCCGATCAGAATGAATGGATGAAGGTGAGCCTATGAAGTGTGAATGGGTTCGAGAAAATATCGTGCTCCACGTTTATGGCGAACTGGCTGATGACGCCCGCCACGAACTGGAACAGCACGTAGCTCGATGTAGCGATTGCGCGGCCGAACTGAAGGCGGAGCAGCATTTCCATGCGCTGCTCGCTCAGGATCGCGCCGAGGATCCGACTCCGAATCTGCTGGCGTCGTCGCGTATGCGCTTGCAGGAAGGGCTGGAGACGGCGCCGCAGGGCAGCCTTTGGAGCCGGCTGCCGTTTGATCCGGCAATTTGGCTGCGCCAGGTGCGGTTCTCGCCGGCACTGGCTTCCGTGATTCTGATTCTCGGCTTTTCTGGCGGCATGTTGACAGCCTATCGCGTCATCCCACACGCACCTCAGGTTGCGGGAATCGTGACCCCGCCTCAGCCAGAAGCCTCCATCGCCGGCATTGATTCCATCACTCCAGTCCCAGGCACCGATCAAGTTGCGATCAAGTACAACACCGTCTCCACACAGGAAAAGCAGGGACCGCTGAACGATCAGCAGATCCAGCAGTTGCTGCTGTTTGCAGCGCGGAATAACTACAACTCGGGCGTGCGTGTGGACTCCGTCGACCTGCTGGCGCAGCGTTCCAGCGATCTGCAAGTGCGTGAGGCGTTGATCTACGCGCTGCAGAACGACAACAATCCCGGTGTTCGTCTGAAGTCTCTGGATGCGCTGGGAAATTACGTGAAGAGCGATACCAATGTGCGCGATGCCGTATTGCGCGCCCTGGTAAACGATTCGAATTCCGGGGTGCGCATTGAGGCGTTGCGGCTGATCGAGCCAGTGAAGGCGGATGGCAGCGTGCGCGGCGTCCTGATGGCGCTGGCGGCGAAGGATACCAGCACGTACATCAAGTCCCAGGCGCGCACCATGCTGGCACAGTTGCCGGAGATCGACTAGAGAATTTCGTTGAATTTTGTTGGAACAGAAGTGAGGTGATTCATTTGAAAAAAGCGCCAAAAGTCGTCGGGTTGGCCGGAGTGCTGGCCCTGCTTGCGCCAATAAGCTTTCTTTCGCAAAGCTGGGCGCAGGAAACAAAAGTCTCGCATGAAGGCGGTTCCTGGGCACAGGAAGTGACAGGATCGCTGGCTGCAGTCAGGAATTTACGAGTCAAGGTAGACATGGGCTCAGTGGTGGTTCGCGGTGGGCAACAGCAAGGCATCAATTACGTTTTTCATACTCGTTACGGCACTTCTTCGGAGCAGGAAGCACGCAAGCAGTTCGAGCAGTACAAAGTAACCGCATATGTAAAGGGTGATACCGCTTGGATCGTCGGAGATTGGCAAGGAGGAAGGCATCCCCGGCATTTTTCCGGCGTGTTCTCGGTCATGGTGCCGCGTGAGATGGCGCTCGTGAAACTGGAGACCGACGGCGGCAACGTGGATGCAACCGGCTTGGCAGGCCGCGTCGAGGCGCAGAGTGGCGGTGGAAGCATGCATCTCGACGATATCGGTGGAGGTGCGGCCGCGGAAACAGGTGGTGGCTCGATTGAGGTCGGAACTGTGAGCGGCGAACTGGGACTGCACACGGGAGGCGGGTCCATTGAGGTCCATCAGGCAAACGGGAAACTGGTTGCCGAGACCGGCGGCGGCAGCGTCGAAATTCAGTCCTGCGCGCAAGGAGCGCTGATCGAGACTGGCGGAAGCAGCATTACCGTGCGCCACTGCAACGGGAAGGTAAAGGCGTCGACGGGTGGGGGCAGCGTGGACCTCAGCGATGTCGGCGGCCCGGCGGAGATTGAAACCGGTGGAGGCAGCATTCGGTTGACTTCCGCCAAAGGACACGTTCACGCCGAAACCGGCGGAGGCAGCATCGAGCTTTATGGCGTACCATCCGCATCGGCAGAAACGGGTGCCGGCGGCATAACCGTGAAGCTGGTGAATACCGGCGGCGAGCGTCGCGATTCCGATCTGGAAACGGGCGCCGGTGACATCACCGTCTACATCGCTTCCGATGTCGCCATCAATGTTCGCGCCAGCGTCGACATGGGCAGCGGACATCACATCACGTCCGATTTTCAGGACATACATATCGGCAGTGAGGGCGATCAGTATGGCCCGAAGACGCTGACCGCTGAGGGCAAGCTCAACGGCGGCGGGCCTTGGCTGAAGGTACATACCTCAACGGGCGATATTTGCTTGAAGCGGGCTGGACACTAGCAACAGATTGCACTCGAGGGAAAGCAACCCCTCGTATTTTTGTGAATCGAGTTTTTGTGAATCGAGGAACTGACATGCGCAGATGCTTTGTGTCGAACATTCTGTGTGTTCCTTTGTTGCTTGGCTTTGCGCAAGCCGCGCAGAGCTGGTCCGTCGATCAGAATGCGGGACAACCGTGGGTTTTCTCGAGTGAAGATAGCGGGACGAGTTCCTACCTGGGCGTGGATATAGCCGACGTCTCCAAAGATCGAATGGGCGCTCTGAAGTTGAAGGAGGAAAAAGGCGTCGAGGTCACGATGGTCGACCAGGACGCTCCCGCAGGCAAGGCCGGCATCAAGGAGCACGACGTCATCCTGAGCATGAACGGCACGCCGATCGAAAGCGGAGCCCAATTGCGCCGCATGATTCACGAAACGCCCCCGGGACGAATGGTTAAACTGGGGTTGAGCCGCGACGGCCAGCCGGTAACGCTGGAAGTGCAGCTTACCGACAAGCACAAGCAGTTCGACTGGCCTAATCCCAAACCGGGCGACATCCATGTAAACATCCCTCCAATTCATATCCCCGATATCGATATCCCCTCGATGAACATGGTTGTAGTTACTTCGTCGGCACGAAGCGGGTTGATGGTGGAGAACATCACGCCTCAACTTGGAGATTTCTTCGGCGTCAAGGATGGCAATGGCGTGTTGGTGCGGACAGTGGAGAAAGGAAGCCGCGCTGAGAAAGCCGGTTTCCGTGCCGGCGACGTGATCATCAAGATCAACAGTCAGCCAGTGCACGACACCAGCGACTTCTCCCACGCGGTGAAGTCACGGAGCGGCAATTCAGTGTCTGTGGGAGTTGTGCGCGACAAAAAGGAACAGACCCTGAATCTGACGCTTCCGGAGCGTAAGGAATCGAGCGAGCTGTTAGACGAAGAAGGCGAGCTGCGGGATCAACTCGCGCAGTTGCGACCGCAGATGGAACTTGCTGTCGAAAGGTCTCGCCAGGCCACTGAGCAGCTCAAGAAGCAAGTCTGCAAGCAGCAGGACGAATTCCGCCGGCAGACCGAGAGGCAGAAGAAGCAGATCCAGAAAGGCATGCAGCAGTTACAGCGCGAACTCATGCGCTTGCGGCAAGACTGGCTCTAGTTCCTCATTGCGGACATTGTGCGTCCCTTCAGAAGTTGCATTGGTTTGTGGCTGACAAGCGCGGGTCTCTATCTCCCGTTTGAGGCTGCTTCGGCGGTATTTGTGATGCACACGCGATTTCTTCCAGCTTGCTTCGCCAGGTAGAGTCCGCTATCCGCGGCGCGAACCAATTCATCGCGATTCTTGCCGTGTTGAGGGAAAGCAGCGACACCTGCGCTGATGGTTATGGCTCGGGGCACCCCCGGGAACTGCCACTTTTCCACCATTTTTCGCAGCTTCTCAGCCACAACAAAAGCCTGTTCCGCATTGGTTTGCGTCAAGAGAAGCGCAAATTCCTCTCCTCCATAACGGCACACCACGTCAGTCTTGCGTAGCTGTTGGTGAAAGACCGAAGAAACCTGCCGCAGAACTTCATCACCCAGTAGATGCCCGAATTCGTCATTCAATCGCTTGAACTGATCGATGTCGGCCATGATCACAGCCATAGCGCTGCCATAGCGGCGCGCTCGCTCGACCTCTTCCATGATGCGCAGTTCGAAGAACCGGCGGTTGAAGATGCCGGTCAGGCCGTCGAGATAAGCGAGCTGTTTTACCCGCTCGACATAGTGCGCGTTCTGGATGGAGTTCGCGCAAATGTCGGCCACCGACTCCAGCGACTGCAGTTCGCTTTCACGAAATGCGTGCACCCGGGAACTGTGTAGCGTAAGCACCCCCAGCGTCTGGCCAAAGGAAATCAGTGGGATGCTCATGCGGGAGGCGGATTCTTTAAACAACCGGAAGGGCTCGGGAGCGGTGCTCAAGTCCTTCTCGATGACGGTACCGCTGCTATCGATGACTTCTGACCAGGGGCGCTCTGTCGTTGAAAAACGGCCGCCGGGTGGGAAGCAGGGCGTGAGTTCGCCGTGAAAAGCCCGCATCACCAGGTCGCCTTCCTCGCGCAGAAGCAGGGAGACCTGAGAAACCTGGAAGGCTTTCTGGATGACCGAGCACACGCGATTCAGCAGGTCTTCAAGCTCCATCACTGCTGTGCTCTGCTGCGCGATGATGTTAATGGCTTCGAGTTGCCGGGCTCGCTGGCGCTCCAGGGAGTACAACCGCGCATTCTCCAGGGCGATGGAAGCCTGGGTCGAAAACAGGGTGAGTAGTTCGATCGTCTCGCGGTCGAAGTGGTTCAGTTGATCGCTCTGGCAATCGAGCACTCCAACGACTTCGTCACGCACCATCAGGGGAATCGCCAATTCAGAGCGGGTCGATTGCGCCGCACAGATGTAGCGCGGGTCTTTACTCACATCCGGAGTATAGACAGGTTGCTTCTTCGAGACTGACGCTCCAGTGATTCCCTGGTCGGCTGCAAGACGAATCGTGTCTTGGCCCTCGTCCCAGCCGATTTGGGACCGCACGTGCAACCGCTGCGTCTCCTTGTTCAAAAGGAGAATCGCCACATTTCGCAGGTGGAAATAGTCGTGCGCAATTGCCAGGATTCTCTTCAGAACCTCGTCCAGATCAAAGGTCGAGAGGACAGCCTGGCCGGCATCGAACAGGGCCGCAATTTTCGGCATTCCAAGGGATTGTATCTTCGCTAGAGGTAACAACCGAGGTTCCGAAAGTAACCGGCCAACCCCAAATCAGCGCCATCTTCTGGCGGTTCGGATCAACCCGTACGCCACCAGGCAGAACCAGAAGTCGAGCACCATCCCAAGGTCAAGTTGGAACGGTCGATGCCGGGCCGCCTGGGGAAGCGAGGGCAACAGTAGGAAGTAGACGACGTTGCCGAGCACGATCGCCACCAGCGCTTGGAGAAGATTGAGGAGCACTGAAGATTTAGACACCCGTGTGCGCCTTCCGGTTTCCCGGGAAAATCCGAATTCCGAGCCGGGCGGCGAAGTGCACTGGCTTGGTTTACGACGGATGCAATTCGCTCCTGCTAACATTCTTCTGGAGCTTTAGCCTTAGAGTACCCATAGGCGGAATTCCCACAAATTCAGCGAATGCTCGAACTTTCCACCCCGGTTCAATATGTCAAAGGCGTTGGACCGCGTATTGCCGAGGTTTTAGCCGCCAAGGGGATCCACACTGTCGGCGACCTGCTCCATTATCTTCCTTTTCGATACGAGGACCGACTGAACCCGCGTGGGATCTCCGAATTGCGTCCCGGAGAGATGGCCAGCGTAATCGGAGAGGTGCGCAATTCCGGGCTGTTCCGCACGCGGAGCAAACCGATTTTTCAACTCACGATCGGGCAGGGGCGGGCGCGTCTGCGCTGTCTCTGGTTCAATGCCACCTACCTCCAAGACAAATTCACGCCCGGCCAGATGATCGCCCTTTACGGAAAAGTCGAAGAAGATCTGCGGACCCGGGAACTGCAAATCATTCAGCCGCAGTTTGAGCTGCTGGGAGATCCGACGGAGTCCGGCTCGGCCGAAACCGACAAAAGGGCTGCGGAATCCCTCGAGATAGGCCGGATCGTTCCCATCTACGAGGCCATCGGCCGCGTTACGCCCCGATGGTTTCGCAAGATCATTCGCACCGCGCTTGAGAACCTCACCCCTGAATTCCCCGACCCAATTCCCGCAGCCGTACGCTCGCACCTGGGTCTGGTCGCGCCGAGAACCGCCCTGTGGAATGTACATTGGCCCGAGCCGGGAGAGAGCCTCGCTGACCTCCAGTCTTCGCGAACGCCAGCGCACCTCCGGATGATCTTCGACGAGCTTTTCTTTGTGGAACTGGGCTTGGAGCTGAAGCGGCGGCAATTGAAAGCGCAGACCGGCATCGCTTTCCAACTCGATGATCGAGTGCGCTCGGCCATCAAGAAGATACTGCCTTTTCATCCCACGGCCGCCCAGAAGCGCGTGCTGAAAGAGATTGCCGCCGATATGGAGAAACCTTATCCCATGCGGCGCTTGCTGCAGGGAGACGTCGGGTCGGGCAAGACGATCGTGAGTTTCGAGGCCGCGATCATCGCCATTGAGAACAGATACCAAGTGGCCCTGATGGCCCCGACCGAAATTCTGGCGCAGCAGCATTACTTTTCTGCCAGGCGAATTCTGGAGAATGCCGGCTACCGCATCGTCTTGCTTACGGGATCGCTCGAGAATGACCGCAAGCGCGAAATCCGGCGACACATCGCGCAAGGCAGCGCCCAGTTGGTCATTGGAACCCACGCTCTTTTGCAGGAAAAAGTCGAGTTCGCAAAACTCGGACTGGTCATCGTCGATGAACAACATCGATTCGGAGTCATGCAGCGGCTAAAGCTGATGAAGAAATCAGGTGAAAGCAGCGAAGAATATCATCTGGGGACGGCCGCCATCGGCCGTCCAGCCGAGCGGAGCGAGGCTACCGAAACACAGACCGGCGAGCCTGATGTTTTGGTGATGACCGCGACCCCGATCCCTCGCACCCTCGCACTCACGTTGTATGGCGACCTCGATCTCAGCGTTCTCGATCAGCTCCCCCCGGGGCGTACACCGATCATCACCAAACAGGTAACGGATGATCAGTCGCCGAAGGTCTGGGACTTCGTCCGGAAGCAGGTAGTGGCCGGGCATCAGGCCTACATCGTGTATCCCGTGATTGCAGAGAATGAAGAAAGCGAATTGAAGGCTGCGATCAAGATGTATCGCGACCTCAGCAGCAACGTGTTTGCCGACCTGAAAGTGGGATTGCTCCACGGGCGCCTGGATTCGGACTTAAAGGATCAGGTGATGCGAATGTTCCAAACGGGCGAGTTGCATATTCTGGTTGCGACCACCGTAATCGAAGTAGGCGTCGACGTTCCCAATGCGACCATGATGGTGATTGAGCACGCCGAACGCTTCGGCCTGGCGCAGCTGCATCAATTGCGCGGGCGCATCGGCCGTGGCGGCGCCAAATCGTATTGCGTGCTGATGACGGGTGGCAAGATCACGGAAGAGGGCCAGCGCAGACTCCAAGCCATGGTCGACACGAATGACGGCTTTAAGATCGCCGAACTCGATCTGGAACTGCGCGGCCCCGGAGAATTCTTCGGAACGCGTCAGGCCGGCATGCCGGATTTCCGCGTCGCGAACATTATCCGTGACGCACAGTTGCTCGAAGCCGCAAAGCGGGAAGCGGCGGCCGTCCTCGCCGCCCCCAATTCAGAGATTTCACCAGAAGAGGTCAGCCGTGCACTCGTGGAGATGCGTGCCCGCTGGCAGCACACCTACGGCCTGGTCGAGGTGGGATAAGGGATACTGCTCCAATTTGAGTCATGCCGCGTTTATGGGGAGTATCCCATGGACGCCCGATAATCTCTCCGGATGAGTCCGTCTCCCGCGGACTCTACGATGCCGACGCATCAGCGAGGGCTCGAACCGCCTTGGGCTGAGGACGCAGCAGCAAATAGAATGCGGCGACGTGCGTGATCATCAGCAGGGGCACGTAGATGATCGGGATCGCGTACGTCGCGCCCAACTGCCCCGCCAGCGCAGGAAGGCCGACCGCGACAGCGTGGTAATAGTCGAGGATGAGGTCGACCACTCCCACGAGATTGAAGGCTACTACGAACACCCAAAAGAGCGGACGTATCCTTACCGTGAGAAGCGCCAGGATGGCGAGCACCCCGGTTGCCAGGTCCCAGTAGGCGGCGAACGTAGCAAAGCTAGCGGGCAGATTGCCGACGACGCCTGGAAGAATAAACACGAGCCCAAAGAAGCGGAAGCTGTGTAGGGTAGCGATGGCGCGCTGCGCTTCAACCAGCTCCATTGAATTGAGTCTGGGCATGAGGTACACGCGGAAGCAAAGCAACCACGCGACATAACCTAGAACGAGTTGCAGATTGAAGATGGTTTGCGGCGACACTTGGCCTCCTATCGGATTGATGGCTTCCCGCAAGATGACATCCATCATCTGACGAGAGCAAGATCCACACTGCGAATCACGGTTCCCAGCGCGGCATATGGTTTCGGCGTTCGAAAGTTCAGCCGTTGCCGCGAACGGGCCGCGCTGGCCAAGTTCACTGATTGGTCGGGCTAGTCTCTCAACAGTATTCCGAGCGGCAAGAGTGGCCCGACCGGAATGAACTGCTCGTCCATGAGGTTTTCCTTCGAGAGCGGCAGGCCCTCGATGAGGGCTCGCGCCTCTGCCACGTCCTTGCAGTTCAGGATGAAGATGACGCCCCGGCCGTCGCCGCGCGTGAACCACTGCTGAATCTTGCCGTCGAGATACAGTGGAACGGTCGCTCGAATTTCGGCGGGCATGATTTTCATGATTTGCTCGACAGTGGCCCCCGGTTTTGGCGAAAGGATCGCCAGCACGCCGGTGATCTTGGGCTGCGGAGGTGTGGACTGCCCTCGCGCCATGGGCGCCAGGACCGTCGCGAACGCCAGCAGCAGGTAAGACATTTCAATCTTCATTGTTGAACTCCTTCGATTCTTCGAAATCATCGATTATGGTACCAGTGGGTACCACACACGCTTAGACGTAGGTACAAGAGAAAAGTTGCACCCCGCAAGCAATAAATTCTCTTCACCCCTTACATCCATGGTGGTACTATACGGTACCGTTGGTGATAGGGAGAAGGTGACGGCTACGGCATCGATATCAAAACGCAGCCGCCAGGAAGGCGGGGATGAAACCGCGCGCGCGCGTATCCTTGACGCGGCCTTTGCGGCGTTCATGGAGAGCGGCTACGCAAACACCAGCACGCTTGAGATCGCGACGCGCGCGCGCGTTTCGAAGCGAGAGCTTTACGCGCTGGTTGGCAACAAACAGGAAATGCTGATCGCCTGCATCAGCGAGCGCGCCAAGCGGCTGGAAGTGCCCGCTGACCTGCCCACGCTGCGCGATCGCGAGACCCTTGCGAAGGTGCTGACTTCCTTCGGGACAAAGCTCGTCCGCGAGGTAAGCGATCCCACCGTCATTGCGGTATTTCGACTGGCGATCGGCGAGGCGGTTCAGGCCCCCGAAGTGGCGCGTGCGGTCAACTCTATCGGACGCGAGACAAGCCGCGCCGGCTTGCGTAAAATCATGGCCGAGGCCCGGGCGTCCGGACTGCTCACGGGCCGTCCTGCCGATCTTGCCGCGCAGTTTACTGGTCTGCTCTGGCGCGATTTGATGGTCAGCCTATTGCTCGGCGTCACCGAGCGACCCAACCCTCGCGAAATCGCTGAACGTGCCCACGATGCCGCAGCCGCCTTCCTGCAACTTCATCCGTTACCGAAGGAACATGTAACTTCCGGATAGCCCGTTATCGGGCCACAGTCAACAAGGACAAGGCGACTGTTCTTTAGCGAGGATTGGCGGCAGTCAGAGAGAGCACAGCGAACGAAGTGGCTGCGTCATTCATAAAGAGCGCGGTCTCCGGACTGATGTGGTTCTCTTTGTTCTTGTTCAGAGAGTAGGACGCCCAGGAACCTTCTTTCTTGTCCTGATTCGCAGTCAGCCACGCGAGCCCCCGCTTCAGGTTGACATTCTCCGGCGGAATTCCGGCCTGCTGAAGAACAAAGGTGATCAGCCCCGTCGCGTATCCGTCGCTCGTCGTTTCCTGGGACGTTCCATCCGCGCGCTTCCAGTTGCCAGACAGAGACGAGAGGCTCCAGCCACCGTCAGCCCGCTGGTTTTCAAGAAGCTCGCCAATGATGGCCTTCTGCCGATCTGGTTCGAGCAGTCCGGGCAGCTTCGCGGCGGCCCATAAGAGAAGGACTCGATTAATAGGGATCTGCACGGCAAATTCGCGGTTCAGGTACTCCCGCAATGGCCCGAGGCTGGTTTGGACTTCGGGCGTTGCCCGATAGTTTCCTGGTGCGATACCAACGGCGACGGCGGCCAGAGTGGCTCCGAAGTAGTCTGAATCGTCCGCTTCCCACGGCTCGTTCTTAAAGCGCAGCCAGAGCCACGCGCCTTTCTGCTTGCCGGCAATTTGCTGTTCGGCCCACATGTTCTCAAACGCCTTTCGCGCGTCGTCGCTGAGTTGGCCGTTTTGCGCATCGCGGCTCGAAAGAATCAGTGCGTTGAGAACGGATTCCGTTCCGCGCGACTCGACCGACTTGTATGGCCCACGGTCCGCATCCTTGTAGAACGGTTCAACCTCTTTCCAGAGGCGCACGCGCTTCGTGACGCTGTCCAGCAGCCGTCGCTCGTTCGGAGATGGAGCTTGTTCGGCAAGGGCCGTTCGAAGAGCCGAACGCGAAAGAGCATAAGGAACAGCGGTGTGGCACGACACGCAGAAAGTTTCGTGGTCCCGCTGGGCTCTGGGCCATTCCATCCACCACGATTGCCGCCGGTCTAAGTAAGCGGCGGCAGCGTTCGGATCCCAAGAGTTCGCGGTTTTTGTTTCCGGCTTGTCGGAGTGAGCCGCCACGCCTTCTGAACCGTCAGGGGAAGCCGCCGCTCCTGTGCGCCAACCAGGCACGAAGACTCCCACCACCAGGCAAGCCACTAAACCGCCCGTCAGTCGCATAGCGCTCTTCATGAAACCTCCCCCTCAGGAGCAACCAGTTTTGGATAGATTGTCCTGGCTGTCTGGATTCTGTCTCTCGAGTTTGTTTAGTCGCTGTTGGAGGTCGGCCACATTATGTGCGCGCGATTATAGCCTCAAACAATTGGCGCTCCAACGGGTTCGACGATTCAGGATGGTTTGTCGGCAACCCATAAGTTAACCTCGCTCCCAGAAGGACAGTCCCATCCTCGGGCCAGTGCCTGAACTGATAGAATCGAAACGATGGCTGGCTCCTCCCAACTGATTCAAATTGAGGTGTCTCCCCCGCCGCGTGTCCCGAAGCCCGCGTGGCTACGTGCGAAAGCTCCCGTGGGAGATAACTTCCACAATCTGAAGAAACTCGCCCGTGGGCTTGGCCTGCACACTGTCTGCGAGTCGGCCCAGTGTCCCAATATTGGCGAATGCTGGAACCATAAGACCGCGACCTTCATGCTTCTGGGTGACATCTGCACCCGCCGATGTGGATTTTGCGCCGTGCCGAAGGGTCGCCCCGAACCGATCGATTGGGAAGAACCGCGCCGAGTCGCCGAGGCCGTCGCCACCCTTGGGCTGAAACATGCTGTTGTCACGAGCGTAAACCGCGATGACGACAACATTGGCAGTGCCCGGGTATTCGCCGAGACCATCCTCGCGATCCGCGAGCTTACCCCCGAATGCAGGATCGAAGTCCTGATCCCCGATTTTCAAGGACTGGAAGAGTCGCTCCGCATCGTGCTCGATGCCAAGCCAGACATCCTGAACCACAATACCGAAACAGTGCCGCGGCTCTATCGCCCCGTCCGCTCAGGTGCGCGCTATGAACGCACCTTGACCCTGCTCGAAAACGCGAAGAAATTCTCGCCCGGCATGGTGACCAAGAGCGGCGTGATGGTCGGTCTGGGTGAATCAAGCGAAGAATTGGTGGAAGTCTTCCGCGATCTCGGGACGCGCGGCGTCGACATCCTGACGGTCGGCCAATACCTGCGCCCTTCGAAGGATCATCTCCCGATCGCGCGTTTCTACACGCCTGACGAGTTTGTTTACTTGCGAAACGAGGCTCTCCGCTTCGGGTTCCGCCATGTCGAGTCCGGGCCGATGGTACGTTCCAGTTACCACGCGCACGAGCAAGCGGACGCTACTGCGTCGCCGCGGGCGGTGTCGTAAGTTGCGCTGGACGGGTTCTCCCGCCCACGTTGTCTTCCTCAGAATTACGGCTTTCACGGTTAGTATCTCCATCGAGCAACTCGGCAATGGAGGAGGAGCAGCCCGCATGTTGACCGCTCTCCTCCTGGTGATTCTGGGATTCGTTGCCGGCTTGCTCGGTGCGCTGACTGGCATCGGCGGTGGCGTTCTGCTCACGCCGATCCTCGCCCTTTACTTTGGCATCCCGATCCGTGAAGCCATCGGCGCGAGCTTGGTCGCGGTCATCACAACCTCGGCGGCGAGTTCTTCCGTTCACCTGCAGCGGCACACAACCGATATCCGACTGGGAATGACACTCGAACTGGCGACCGCCTTAGGCGCTGCGGTCATGGCATACCTCGTGGGCTATTTCAATCGCAGCGCTTTGGAAGGACTCTTCGCTGCATTCTTGCTCTATAGCTCGATCTTGATTTTGCGGAAGCGCGGCAAGAGTCCAGACGAAGACACAACTCCCGCTCTGAATGGCGATGTCGTCATTCCTCCGTATGAGCCTCAACGCTACCCGCTCGGACTCGCCGCCTCTCTGATCGCTGGCGCACTCTCAGGCCTGTTGGGAATTGGCGGCGGACCAATCAAGGTTCCCGTCATGTTCATCTTCATGAACGTACCGCTCATGGTGGCGACGGCCACCTCCAACTTTATGATCGGCGTGACTGCGGCCGCCAGCGCGATCGTCTACTACCGCCGGGGCGACATTGAGCCACAAATCGCGGCGCCGCTCGCAGTAGGCGTGTTCCTGGGATCTCTGCTCGGCGCGCGTCTGGCTCCCCGCATTGACACCAGGATCGTCATGTACCTGCTGGTGGCCGTGATGTTGTACCTTGCCGGACACCTGGTGTTCCATCTTCTGCAGGGGGGACTGTGAGCCAGTTGCGCGATCCCTCATTCGACCGCATCGTGGCCCTGGTGCTGCGCGTCGGGCGCCTTCAGTTGCTTCTTCATCATGCTGACGGGCCTGATCGTCGGATTCTTTATGAAGGCGCCCATCCCGCTCGAGATTGAACGCGCCGGCGTGCTGCTCATGCTGGCCACACCAGTCGTGCGCGTGATCGTTGCCTGCTTCCTCTTTTTCCAAGAAAAGGACTACAAATACGGCTACATATCGCTGGGGGTGCTGGTTATTTTAATGCTGGGAGCGGTGTTCGGAATTGGCGAGCACTGATCGCGATTGCCGATCAGAACACGTGCAGCTTGATGCTCAGATACTTCTTGGGGTTTTCGCGGATTGCCTTCATCAAGTTCCGGCCCTCAGTCAACAACTCGTTCGCGTTGTTGTAAAGCGTCTCGTCTTTAAAGAACTTGCCGGCGCTACCCTGGCCGGCCTCCAGCTGGGTCGTCAGCTCTGACAGTTTCGTGAGCGTAGTATCTAACTTCTTGGCGAGTTCCTCATCCTTCGCGAGCTTCCCAATCGTTCCTTTGCCGGCGTTGATATCTTCCGTGATCTTCTTAAGATTAGCGATCGTGTCATTCGTATTGTTGTACAGGGAGGGATCCTTAAGGAACTTCCCAGCGGTTCCTTTGCCTTGCTGCATGTCGTCAATGACGCCGTTCAACTTGTCGAGGGTGTTCATGAATTTGTCGTAAGCATCATTACGGCTGATCAGGCGCCCGAGGCTACCTTCACCACTTCCAACCTGCTCGACGATTTTCTGAAAATCCGCCACGGTCGCGGAAAAGCGGTTGTAGAGCGTTGGATCGTAGATCAGTTTTCCCAGTGACCCCTTGCCGCTTTCCGCAAATGCCATGATTCGGTCGGCGCGCTTCAGCAACGCGTCCATATTCTGCAGGGTACTCTGGCTGGCGCGTACGACCTGATTAAAGTCGGGATGAATCTGCGTGGGCACTGTGTCTCCGTCCTGCATTAATCCGCCGATCGCCTGAGCACTATCGATGTCCAGATAGGTTTCACCCAGGACTCCAGCCGTTTGGAGAGAGACCACCGAGTCCCGCCGCAGCGCGTCACGGTATTTGGTACTGATCTTCATCGTCACTTCGACCGGAGTAAGCTGTTTATCTTTGGAGGTGACGATGCTGATTTTAGTGACGTTTCCGATGTCAACCCCGTTCAATCGCACCGGAGCCCCAAGACGCAAGCCCTCTGCATTGTCGAAATAAGCTTTGACCGCGATCCGTTGGGTGAACAGGCCAGAAGTCCCGGACATGAGAAACAGCAGAAATCCGAGCGTCAGGCTGGCGGCGATGACCGTGATCCCGACACGCAGTTCCGACCACTTGAGCTGCTTCTGGCTAGGCAAATGACTCCCTCATGACGCCAGTTAAGATGGGATGCAAACGCTGACACAAAGGCTCAGATTGTTGGTTCCCCTCGTGCACGCCCACCGCAGCATCATAACAAAATCATCGGGCGGTTCAGGCCGCTTTCGCCCGAAGTGCGGGCATGAGGAACAGAGCGAGTACATAGGCAAATGCTCCGCAGGCCAGGGTCACCGTGAGCCCAAACTGGATGGCGATAACCATCGCCGACACCGAACCCAGGACGCTGGCGGCAGCATTCATGGCCCATGCCCATTCCACCGCGTTCTCGGCCTGTCCGGTTTCTGTCGGAAAGTCGGGCGCCGGAAAGGCGGCGAGAGCACGTAATCCGGTAGGAAATGGCATCCCCATTAAGAATCCCAGAGGAACCAGAAGAGCTGCGCTCACGAGCAACCGGGATCCAAAGTCCAAGCCAACCCACCCGGCGAGCCGGCCTGGGAGAAAGAACACATAAACCGTCAGTATCGCCAGTACGAGCAGCAGAGGAATCCATCCCATCTGCGACCGCGGCAGCCAGCGTCGTGAGAACAGGCTTCCCGCGCCGCTTGAAATCATTAGCAGAAAAATCACCACGGTTAGTGCATAGGTCGGATGTCCCAGGAACAATACAAAGCGCTGAATGAAAGCGATCTCAACCAGGATGTAGCCCAGGCCCACAGCAATGAAGTAAAGCAACGGAAGCGGTGACTGGCGGACGCGGCCACCGCGCAGGACCAGAGGCAGAACCAGAAATGCCAAAACTGCCGCCACCGAGATAACTAGCACGAGAAGCAGGACCAGGACGCCGAGATTGACCTTCCAGTCGATCCCATGTCGCAGGCTTGCGTCGTTGAGGATCTGACCAGCCTTCAGTGTGAAGAAGAAGAACGGCGCATTGTCGCTGACCGGCGAAACGTTATAGGCATACCGTCGTGCAAAGGCTTGAGGATCGTTGCTGGCGATCAACTCAGAAAACGGGTTCTGCCCAGGATTCGTTGGCAGATAAAGAGGGTCGAGTTCCGAATAACGATCGCAGTGCCCAGCCACCGCGTCCTCTTCCTCCGAGGTAAAGGGCGTCTTCTTCGCAAGCACAACGACAGGAATGCCGTCTTCGTCCAGCGATCCTTGCGACGTCACAATGAAATTGCGGGCTGGATTAGCGACTCCCAGGCGGTGCAGCGCTTCCATGGCGACAGCCACCACGCGCAACGCTTCGCGAGGCTGCCGGAATTCCCACCGGGTGATAGCGATCATCCCGTCCGGTTTGAGATGGTTAAAATATTCCCGGAACGCCTCTTCGGTGTACAGGTTGTTCTCGCTGAGAGCGAACGCTCCGGCCGCCGTGGACGCCCAAGTATCGACCAGGGTCATCTGTACGACGTCAAAACGCTCCGGGCTTGCGCGCAGGAAGGAGCGCCCATCGGTGACCTGTATGTGCACATCTGGCCGGTCATACAGATGCTTTGCATAGTCGGCGTAACGGCCGCGCATGATGGTTGTGGCGATGATGGGGTTGATCTCGATCGCAGTAACGCTCGCGCTGCCATTCGCCACCGCGCGCAGAACATCGACCCCTCCCCCAGGACCGATAATCGCAAAGTCGCCGTGCGGCCGCAGAACGTTGGCCAGAGCGGGCGGGGCCGCCATCAGATTCTTCTCCCAGTCCGTATCGTGCCATTGCTGCACGTCCGCGTTCATGATGTAGGTGGAGGCATCGGCATCAATGACGATGGCCTTGGCTTGCCCCTGGCGATCCACTTCTACGCGAGAGAGCGCATTCCAGCGAGCGAACTCAACCCACGCCGGATCGCGAAACATCCCTTTGGCGTAAACCACGTCGATCAGGCGTCCCGAGTAATTCGCGGCGGTGAGCGCTACCAAAGCCAGCCCCAGCAAGCCCGCGCTTCTGCGGGAGGAGCGGGATTCGGCCCATACCATGGCAGCCGCCGTTAAGGCGATTCCAGCCACGAGAATCGCGTTTGGACCACCGACCCAGTTCAACAGCGGCACAATCGCCAGACACGCCAGCGCTCCTCCGCATAGATCAGCGCCATATAGCCGTGGAATACGTGCGGTCTCGCGTGCGAAGACGACTGAGAACAGCAGCCCGGTAAGAAAGAAGGGCACAGCCGCGGCCAGATAGAGCACTGTCAGGTGCAGAGAAATTCTTCCCGGAAACATTGAGCGCGACCGGCACATGCAGGACTATCTCAAGCACCACAACAATCAAGGCGGCATTCGCCATGCAGAGTCGAGAGGCTAGCTGACGAGTCGGGACTTGCGCCAACCGGCTCTTCAGCAGATACGCGAACACTCCTCCCGCTCCCAAACCTAGGAGTGCAATCGAAATCGCGAGAAACGCAAAATGATAAAAGAGGACGACGGAGAAAAGCCGTGTAAGCCCCAGTTCGAGCAGAAGCGCCGCAAAACTTGTAAGCGCCAGGCCTGCCAGTAGAGTCTTTTCGGGGATTTCAACCTCGTTTACCACTGGCGTAAGAACGGGAGCGGTGACAGACATAAAGGGGCGAAGGCGACAGTCTAGCAGATGCCCCGGCTGGGCCAGATTGTCACGACTGCCGGCCGAGCGAACTAGCGAGCCATTCTCGTGTGAGTCATTCTTGGGGCTAATTGCACTCTCTTGCGCTATCCTCCCACGCTCCACCCGGGAATTCACAAAATCTTAACGCTGGAGTAACGGTCGCTTAACACACGGCGGATACCTTTTCCGAATCTGCCCTTGCCTTAGGAAATGAAGAGAGATGTCTGGCGACTCGTGTCGGCGTCCAGGCGGGGGGATCCCAAGGCGTCGCCGATTCCAGGGTCGACCAACCGCAACTCCGAGGAGATACCAAACTATGACCAAGAAAGCGGTAATTCTGTGCCTGCTGCTGGCAGGAAGCATGTTCGCGCAAGAAGGCTCCGTTCCCAAGGGCGTTCCACACCTCGACCACGTGTTCGTTATCCTGATGGAGAACCACGGTTACAGCCAGATCGTTGGGAACCCAAGTGCGCCATTCGCGAATCAGTATGCAAAGTCGGCCAATTCCGCGAACAACTATTTCGCCATCGGGCACCCCAGTTCCACCAACTATCTGGAGATCGTGGGTGGATCAAACTTCGGCGTGCGGAGCGATAACGGGCCCGACTGGCACAACGGGAGCTGCACTCCGAATATCGTGCCGCCCAGCTATACCACGACCGACTTTCCATCCAGCGCCAACGTTTGTCCCATCGCAGGCGAAGGTATGGACGCCGCCACGCCGGCCATCGACCTAAGCAATGAGTGTCCCAATCCGGCCACGACCGATCCCTGTCCGCCGGGCCTAATCGACATTGACGGCAGTTCCATTCCTGCCGCCCAGACCGTTGGCAAGATGATTGGAGATCAACTTGTCGAGCACAACCGCCGCTGGAAGAGCTATCAGGAGAGCCTGCCCCCGACGGGAGCTGACGGTGTTGACTACAGCGACGGCTACTTCACCGATGTCAACTCGCCCCCTGCTGCCATTGGCGGTCTTCTCAAACTGTATGCCGCCAAGCACAACCCGTTTGTGTACTTCAAGAGCGTACAGGACGGCCTTAATCCCCAGAACAGTTTGTCTAACGTTGCCGGCTTCGAAGGCCAGAGCGGCCTTTACGACGACCTGGCTTCCGGCCACGTCCCGGACCTGGCGTTTATTGCCCCGAATCAGTGCAACGACCAGCACGGGCGCGGCAATGGCGGCTCGCAGTGCGCCTTTGATCCAGTCACCGATGGCTCGCAGACCGGCCTGAACCCCGCTCTGATTTACGTCGGGGATCTCACTCTGAGAACGTTGGTGGCGGCGATCCATCGTTCTCCGGCGTGGAATCGGGGCCGCAACGCAATCGTCGTTGTCTGGGATGAAAACGACTACAGTTTCGTGCCCAACCTGAATCAGGTTTTGACCACCGTGGATACAAACTACGGACCACACGGCGTCCAGAGCAGCACGTACTACACTCACTTCTCGCTACTCCGGACGCTTGAAGGAGGCTTCCGCCTGCCTTGCCTGAATCACGCCTGCGACAGTTCGACGGCTACCATGTCAGACCTGTTCGGCCGTGACGACGACTAATCTCTAGTTTTACGTCCGCGGTGCCCCACTTCTGGCAGAACTTGCCAGAAGTGGGGATTCTTGTTGATGGACCAGACCGCGAAAGATAAGGTGGAAGATCAGCTCTTTGGCGCCGCCTTAGCCTGCAAAACTTCAGGAACTTCAGCCCCGGTTATTTCGGATACCACTCCAGCAGCCGTACCTCAATCCCGGTTCCTTCCAGCGCTTTCTGAAAGACCGAGAGATCCGATCCGCGATAGTGGTAGGGGATTACGATCTTCGGATGGAAAGCCTTGACCGCGTCCGCCGCTTCTTCGGGCGGCATGGTATACGGCAGATTCATGCAGACGAACGCAACATCGATATTTTTGAGCGCGCGCATTTCGGGCACGCCCTCGGTGTCTCCGGAAAAATAGAACCGCTTCCCGCCATAAGTGAGAACGTAGCCGTTACCGCGCCCTTTGTCGTGAAAAAGCTTCCCGGGAGCGGGTCCCCGCTTCAGGTTGTAGGCGGGGATCGCCTCAATCGTCCATCCTTGCCAGGTTTTGGTCTCACCATTGGCAACGGGCTTCGCCGTAGTGACAGTCTGCACGACCGCCGGCGCGGCGAAAATCTCGGTCCCGGGCGTGCTCGCATCCTTGATCGCATCGGGATCCATGTGGTCCCCGTGAATGTCCGTGATCAGGATGAGGTCCGCCTTGGGCAGACCGGAGAACTTCACGGGCTTGGCCGGATCCAGGTAGATAGTCTTGCCTCCGGCTTCGATCAGAGTGCTGGCGTGGTTGAGCGGCGTGATTTTGACCACGCCCGCAGACGTTAGAAAAACGTTCGGTTCGCCTCCGGCATGCGCCAGAACGGCCATTCCAAGTGACGACACTAGAACACAGCAGAGTGTAAACAGGATTACTTTCATTCGAACCTCGCGTCGAAGGAGAAATCGTTTCCCAACACTATACCGAACCCGGATTCCCATCTTCCCTATCTACGCCGCTACTTCTGGCCGGTCAGGATTCCATCGTGGAAGAAAAACTCTCTCTTGTCTCCTGAAGGCATCGTCACAGTAGTCTGGATCACCTCTGCACCCTTGAACTGATACTCGTACCGGTATACCTCGCCGTCCGCGAGTGTTTGTTCAGACACTCTCCCATTGAGGAATTTGTTTCTCACCAGCACGTTCCAGTTCCCGTCGAGCACCGCCGTGAGTAGATATGGATCATTGTCGCCGCCCATCCGCCGCTCATACTCGAATCTATACAGAAGTTGAGCTCCGTCGCTTACCGTGTGGAGATGCCCCGTTTGGTCGTAGGAGTATTTACGAATGTGGCCCGCGTCGTCCCAAGCCTCCGAGATCCGGTCGGCAAAGCCGTACTTGAACTGAATCTTGTGGCCACTGGGTGAAATGAGTTCCTCCAGGTTGCGTGCGGCATCTCTCTTCAGCTGAATGCGGTGGCCCGAGGAGTCGTCGATCTCGGTTGCAGCGCCCTGGGCGAAGTTCTTCGCATAGTAAGCCTCCGGAAAATAAATCTTGCGGCCGTCGCGAAACGTCATTGTCCACCCATTACCGTTCCATGCAATCTGCGCCCCGAAGAATTCCGAAGATGACCGACTGTGCCGGAAGACGGCATCCGCGTATCCAGTCCCCTTCGAGATGCGAGGGAGGTAAATGACGTTCCCGTCCTCCAGATTCAGGTCCGTGTAGGTATACGGGAATCGCGTTCCCGTCGGGCAGATGTCATAGGGGTGATTCATTCCAACGCCAAACGCCCGCCTTCCAGGATTCCATGCGAAATACGTTCGCGTCAGGCACAGAGGAATGATGTCGGGAACGAACAGGTCCGTCTGCAACAACTTAAAATTACCGTTTCGCAGATTCACCACGAACTCGTTCACCGGGCTTTCATGCCGAATGCTCGGCTTAACCATCGCGATCTCAGTTTTGAACTTGAGCGGCGTGGATCCTGCAACGGGGGAAATGATCAACCAGGCTTGGGAACCGTCCCAGGCGGGAGGTACATTGGAAAACGGCAGCAACTCGACTTTCACAGGCGGTGCAGGCCACCACCACAAAGCCGCCGCCACCCCAACCAGGATAACTGCGACTGCCCACTTCCAACCGGATCGGAGTCGGGGATTCGGTCCGCTTTCCATGTCTAGAGAAGCTACTATCGAACGAGAGAGGCCGTCTGCAAGGACAGACGGGACTCAAAGAATTCCTCCACGCGTGCGAGAACATCAGGAGCACTCTTTGATTCGTAGATGGCTTTGCGCAGGCCGGCGCCGCCGGGAACTCCGTGCGTGAACCAGGACGCGAACTGCTTCATCTTGCCCACCGCGTCAGGAAGTTCCTCTTCGATCAGCATCCGGAAGTAGGTACGGATCATCTCGTACCGGTCCGCCTCGGAAGGCTGATCATAGAGTGAGACAGATGTGGGGACAGCCGCCATCGGCTGTCCGTCGGGCCGGAGGCGCGATTCTTGTCCACCTAGGTCATGGCCGACGTCAAACCCAGTCGAGCTTTGCTCGACCGGACAGTCGGGGGCGGGTGTCCCCACAAAATCATTCCTCGTCCCCGCACAATATTGTTCGATCTGCCGGAAGATCCACGGATTCGACGGGGCCATCCGCCCGATCATGACCGCGTCGCACCCGGTTTGCGTGACCATGGAGCAGGCATCTTCGGGCGTGCGGATGTCGCCATTCCCGATCACCGGAATCTTCACGGCGTCCTTAACGGCCGCGATCCATTCCCAGCGTGCCTGACCGCTATAACCCATCTCCCGGGTGCGGGCATGAAGCGCAACTGCCGCGAGTCCGCAATTTTCGGCCATACGGGCGAGTTCGACGCAGACGATCTCTTCATCGTTCCATCCGGCGCGGAACTTTACGGTGAAGGGAATCTTCACAGCAGCGCGGACCGATTCGAAGATCTTGCCGATCGCTGGGAGATCGCGAAGCAGGCCCGAGCCTCCATTGCACTTCACGACTTTCTTAGCCGGGCAACCAAGGTTGAGGTCGACCAGATCGAAACCGAGTCCCTCGACCATGCGCGCAGCTTCGGCCATCACGCCGGGATCGCTTCCGAAAAGCTGCGCCGAGATCGGATGCTCATCTTCGTAAAAGTGGAGATAACGCTTGGCCTTCTGATCTTTCTTGCGCAAGACGCCGTCAGCCGATGTGAACTCTGTCATGATGAGCCCGCACCCGCCAAGGTTGCGGATGAACCGGCGGAAGACGGTATCAGTGACTCCGGCCATGGGGGCAAGAACAGTGGCCGGAGAAATGGTCACGGAACCGAGTAGCAGCGTCGCCGGGACGACTCGTGTGGCGCGGGCGCTTCCGCCCGCGACTGCGTCGATCTTCTCTGAAGCCGCCGAATTGTCCCAGAACTTCCGCATAATCCTTAGAGGGCTCTCCAGAGACCAGCGACCACCTGGGCTAAAGCCCGACAAGTCGAGTCGCCTAAACGCGGCCCTGAAGGGCCGCTCTTCCACGGCTGCAGAAACACTTGTCAGGTCATTCTAGTCGACCGTCAAGGAAAAGCCCCCGCCGTGGCGAGGGCTAAATTCTGGTATTATCCGCGAAAATCCGCGCAATCCGTGGCAAAGAAGTTACTTCTTCGCCGTCTCGGCTGCCTTGGCATACTTGCGGCGGAAGCGCTCCACGCGGCCGGCGGTGTCCATCAGCTTCTGCTTGCCCGTGAAGAACGGATGGCAGTTCGAGCAGATTTCTACGCCGATATCGCCCCTATGGGTCGACCGGGTCATAAAGGTATTCCCGCAGGCGCAATGCACACGGACTTCGTTATAAGACGGGTGAATAGCTGCTTTCATGTCGCTTGGAACCTCGATTCAGACCATTAGATTCTACCGGATTTCCGCAGGATTCAGCAAACTAAGCTGACAGCTCTCGGCCGTCAGCTGTCAGCTTCCCGGGACTTTTGCTGAGAGCTGAAGGCTGACAGCTCAGAATCTAAACAGATAACTGACCTTCACAAAAAGCTGGCGGCTGTCGTTGAGATAACCTCGTGCCGTATTGGTGACGAAGCCCGGCGATCCCGGAGCTGCGGGAACAACATTCAGGTTCTGCAAGTCGCTGTTGTAGCCCACATAAATCGCGGTGCCCGGATGCACGAGATATGTGATCAGGAAATCAGCATTAAATTCACGCGAGGTCGGCAGGTAGGTGTAAAGCGATCCCACACCCGGTGTTCCCGCCAGCAGCGCGTTGTATTGCAAAATCACCCGGGCCGATAGCTTCGGCGTGAACTGCCAGTTCCACTTGCTGCGCAAGATGTGGTCGTTGAAGATGCCGCGTCCGGCGCCGGGAAACTGCGCCTGCGCAAAAAGGACAGCGGCGTCGGGGGCGCGAAGACGATCAAACAGGTACGTATTTTCGATCTTCAGCGGCTGTAAGGGACGGAGGGTAAGCACGGCCTCCGCCGTATCTTCATGCGCGACGAAAGGATGATTGTAGGCTGAGGGGTTAGTGCTGCTCGGAATCGCCACGAAGTTGATGGAATCGCCCCAATAGTAGCTGGCGAAGATCATAGCCTTCTTGAAATAGCCGGTCTGGAAGGAAGCTCCGCTGGCGTGTTCGTGATAGTCCTGATTGGGCAGCGGGGTGGAAGGACAGAATCCGTAGAAGCAGAAATCCTGCGGGCGCAGGCGCTCGCGGGTCTCTTTGTACGGCGCGAGCAAGATGATGGTTTGCCCTCGGCCCTGAATCACCAGGTTGGACGAATAGTCTGTGTCGAGGCGCAATCCTGTGTGATCGAAGTCGTGTCGTGTGTTGACCGTAGGGCCCCAGTTGACAACCCAGCCCCGCTTCGGACGGAACCGATAATCGACTTCCTGCTTGACCTCGCGAATATCCACCCGATTAATGAAGCCCGGAATGGAAACGAAACCGGGGCTGATGTCGTTGTACTGCGCGTCGTAGGTCAGGTGAAGGCTGTCGTGGTGCAACTGAAGCCGCTCCGCCGGCCCGGCATAGTAATTGTTATTGCCTTTGTTTCCCGAGCTGAACGGATAAGCGTTGGCTTCACAGTTGTTCGACGAGTAGGCCGGGCTGAAGACGTTGCCGAGAATGTTGCTCGAGCTGGTCACGGCCTGTCCATCGAGCGTCCAGTTCGGGCTGAATTTCAGGCGCGTATCAACGCCGCCAATGCGGTTATGTTCGCCGGTTGTGGGACATTCCCAATCTGTGTAAAGAAGCCCGATGCTCGACTGCCGCCCGATGTCGCGAGTCACTCGGGCGACAGCGAAGTAAGAGCGTATGCCCGACAAAGGGTTGTAGTCCGGCACGGCCAGGCCCGGACTCCGATCGTCAGTGCTCATCACGCCAACCGAATAAGGCCCGTCTTTTCCGGTAAGGCGGATTCCCGCCGAAGGGTCGCCAATGTTGCGGGTGAAGAACAGGTTCATCGGCGAGCGGAAGAAGTCTTCGTTCTCCAGGAAGAAAGGGCGCTTCTCAGGGAAATAGACGGCATACCGCTGGTTTACCGTGATCTGCGGGTCTTCCGATTCCACTTGGCTGAAGTCGGGATGCACGGTGGCATCGATGGTGAAATGGTCTCGGATCACGAACTTCGCGTCCATTCCGGTCGCACCTTGGGCCGCGGCTTTCTGAAAATAGGGATTCTGCGGGTCGCGCGTGTCGAGCGCGCGGAAGCCTCGCATCAGGCCGTAAGGAATCAGTTCGATACTGTGTCCCGGGGAAATTCCTTCCAGACCGAACAATGTGGCAGCCTGTCCGAGGCGGCCTTCGACTTTGAAAGTAATGTGCGGCCAGAAGGAATCTTCACTCTTACGGTTGATGCCGCGATAAAGAATGATGCCCCACTCCTGCACCTTCGCTGCCGGGAAGCGAAGGCTCTTGAACGGGATTTCCATCCACACCACGAAGCCCTGTCCCGTGACTTTCCCGCGCGAGTTCCACACCGTGTCGAACGAAGTGTCGAAGTGGCTCTGGGTCTCTTCTGCTCGCGAGGCCTCAGTCCAGATCGCGTCCCACTGCACGCCTAGAGGCGTGGTCTGGAAGGCATAGGCGCGGCGCCGGTCGTGAAATGTGTCGAGAATGATCTCGACCTGATCGTCATCGTAAATATCTTCGCGGCGCGACATGCGGGCGCGCACCTTCTTCGGATCGTCGAAGCATACGAACACGACATACAGATTTTTCTGGTCATAGCCGAGGTAGGCATCGGTCGGCTCCGAAACCGCTTCGCCATCATGAGGATTGCGCTGCGTGAAGCCGGTGATTTTGGCCATTTCCAGCGCCACGTCGCCCTGCGGCTGCATCGTCATGAAATCATCGAGGGAGGGCGCACGCGACAGCCGTGGAATCGTGATAGCGGGTGGCGCAATCTCAGGCTTGGGTGCAGGTTGCAGCTGCGGATCGCGTATTGGCGGCTCCGGCAATTGCGCCCCCGGCGATGGAACTTGCTGCGAAGGCCGGGCGGTGGACTGTCGGTTGGCCTGAGGGGCAGCTCCGTGGACAGAAATGGTTGTTGCCGGCAAGATTGCCAGCAGAAGTGCGAGTAGTTGCAGAACCTTCAGTCGCAGAAAGCCGGGACCCTGATTCGGACGCACGCACCCTCACTGCTTTCCTCGCCAGGAACGAGGAGAATCCAGCAAGATACACCATACTGGCCCATCACAAAACATCAAAAGGACGTTGTTCGGGTTGCCGGAAAGTAGTCCTTACGACCCGAGTAGGGCAGATGCTCCGCTTGCTAGAAAAGGGATGCCTGCCGCCGGGTGGGCGTGATACCGAAGTGGTCGTACGCCAGTTGTGTCGCAACTCGCCCGCGTGGAGTGCGGTTGAGGAAACCGATCTGCATCAGGAAGGGTTCGTAGATCTCTTCGATCGCGTCGGGCTCTTCAGCGAGTACGGCGGCAAGTGTGTTCACGCCGACCGGCCCTCCTTGGTATTTCTCAATGATGGTGAGCAGTAGTCGCCGGTCCACTTCGTCAAATCCGTACTGATCGACTTCAAGCATTTCGAGCGCGGCCTTGGCCGTGGGTTCGTCGATCTTCCCAGCCCCGCGCACTTGTGCGTAGTCGCGGACCCGGCGCAGCAGTCGGTTAGCAATTCGCGGCGTGCCACGGGAGCGGCTGGCAATTTCTTTCGCACCCGCGTCATCAATGGCGGCTCCCAGTATCTCTGCCGATCGCTCGACGATAATCTGCAAGTCTTCCGGCGTGTAAAACTCCAGACGCAAAACGATACCGAAGCGAGCGCGCAGTGGGGAAGAAATCAATCCGGCTCGGGTGGTCGCGCCGATGAAGGTGAATGGCTTCACATCAAGTGTGTGGGTGCGCGCCGCAGGGCCCTGTCCGATGATGATGTCCAGTTTGTAGTCTTCCAGCGCTGAATAAAGAATCTCTTCCAGGACCGGCTGCAGGCGGTGGATTTCGTCGATGAAGAGCACCTGCTTTTCCTGGAGATTCGTGATGATGGCGGTAAGTTCCCCTTTGATCTGCAATAGAGGCGCGGCCGTCGATTGAAAGTGCGCGCCCAGTTCATTGGCAATAATATTCGCCAGCGTCGTCTTGCCCAAACCCGGTGGGCCGTAGAGCAGCACGTGATCCATGGCCTCGCCGCGGGAGCGCGCAGCCTCAATCGCGACCGCCAGCTGTTCTTTAACCTTCTTCTGTCCGATGAATTCAGCCAGCCGCTGCGGCCGCAGCTTTAACTCGAACGACGAGTCGTCCTCAAGCGGGGCAGCCGAGACCATGCGCTCGCGGGTTAACTTGGGATTGTCTCCAGGAGTGGGCACGCTATGGCGATACTAAAGCTGAGAAGATTCGGTTGCAACCAGCGATCTCGACACCGCACGAACCCCAGCCGCGTAGCGGCGGGATGTGAAAGCCCGGCACGTAGTGCCGGGTGGAGTTCCACACAATGCTACGAGTCCCTGTAGGGACGATACTCGTTCTCAGGTACACTCCCTCAGTTCCGGAACTGCCGCAGGCGAATCCTTCTGCCCCTTATGAGACTTACAACAATAAGTCTCCCCGATAGATCAAACGTCCGTCAATCACGCGAGCCTCGGCCGTGAGCTTGTGCGGCCTCACCGGGCCCGCACCCTCGATATGCAACACTTCGTGACCGTGCGACTCCAGCCAGTCAGATACCAGCATACGATGACACTGGAAATAAACGCGTTCTGCGCACATGTAGGCAATGGACGTTTCTTCCGCAAGCCTGACCAGTTCGTCCACCGCGCCCTCAAATTCAGCAGTCAGCATGTAATCGGCGTAATTACGGAAACTGTCATTGCGTAGCGCTATGTTCGGTGACTCATCCAGAATCTTCTTCCGGTATCCGCCCAGAGCTTTCGTCCAGACATACCGGATGCCCGCGGCCGGCAGGGTTTCTGCAAGAGAATCGCGGTTGAATTGTGGAAGCCGCCGCGACATCGGAAAGGCCCGAATGTCCGCCAGAGTCCTGATCTCGTGCGCGCGAAGTGCCTCGATCAACTCTGCGAGAGGGCGGGTGGAATGTCCGATCGTGTAGAGAGTCGCCAAGTAGTCTTCGATGCAGGGTCACGCGACGTGCCGCAAGGCATCAGCGATCAGGTGATCCTGCTCTGGAAAAACCGTCCGCAGGTCCAGCAGTACTCTGCCTTCTTCCACACGCGCGATGACCGGGGGATCAGACTTGCGCAAACGACCAGATAGTTCGTCCGCGCTCGCGCCGGTGCAAGTCACAGCCAAGAGCCGCGTCGGCAGCACCGAAGACGGCGCAGCCCCGCCGCCAATCACCGACTCGCCATCGGTAACTTCAATCTTCACTGTGCGAGATTGAACTCGGCTCGCGATTGATTCGGCCCGCGCCCCGATGTCTTCTTTGCTCAGGCTCATCATCCTCAAGGCCGGAATGCGGCCGTACTCGCGCTTCACATATGCCAGCAGAGTTGCTTCGAGCGCCGCATAAGTCATCTTGTCCACACGCAAGGCCCTGAACAACGAATTCGCTCGCATCCGGGCAATCAACTCCGACCGTCCGCTCAGAATTCCGGCCTGCGGACCGCCCAGCAGCTTATCCCCGCTATACGTCACCACGTCGACGCCGCCACGAAGACTGTCGAGTACGGTTGTCTCGCCCTGAATCCCGAACTTTTCCAAATCCACCAGCGCTCCGCTGCCAAGATCTTCCAGCAGCGGAATCCCGCGCCGTCGAGCCAGTTCTGCCAATTCTCCAATCGAAGCCTGCTCGGTGAAGCCGGTGATCTCGAAATTGGAGCGATGCACCCGCAACAACAGCCGCGTCCGCTCGTTGATCGCTCTTTCGTAGTCGGCGATCCGCGTTCGATTCGTCGTGCCAACCTCGCGAAGCGTCGCTCCGGATTTCGTCATCACATCCGGAATGCGGAAGGAACCGCCAATCTCCACCAGTTCTCCGCGAGAGACGATGACTTCCCCACTTTCGGCAAGCGTATTCAGGGCGAGCAGAACGGCAGCGGCGTTGTTGTTGACCACTATTGTCGAGACCGTGGAAGGAGCCACCGGGCTACGCCCTGGCGGGACAGCCGAGGCGGCTGTCTCCACGTGAGGAGAAACGGATTCTGCGAGCAGTTTCCGGAACAGCCGGTCCACATGAACATCGCGTTTGCCTCGCTCGCCGGCTTCGATATCGAACTCAAGATTCGAATACGAAAGCCCGGCTTCGCGAACATGTGCCAGCGCCTCGTCGGACAGCGGTGCGCGGCCCAGGTTGGTATGCAGAATGACGCCCGTTGCGTTGATAACAGGTCGCAATGAGGAGCTTAGAACGCTCCGCAGCTGAGCCTCGACCGCCCCGTTCAATCCCTCCAGGGCAAGACCTAAGCCAGCCCCATCCAGCAGGCCGGAGGAAATCTGCTCGCGCAATCGGGCGATCACGTCACGGATGGCATCCGTGACGGCAGTCGCTCCGTGCTCCTCCAGCAGTGCCGCGAACCGGGGCGTGCGGAGTAGTTCGTCCACGGACGGCAGTTCACGAAACAATTCCGATTTCGCTACGGTTTTCATTTGCGGATCATTCAAGATTGGCGCCCTCAATCCCGATTATCAGAGAGTATGCAAATAAGCCAACAGATCCTGCATGTCTTGCGCGCTCAATTTCTGACTGAAGCCGGGCATCTCACCGCGCCCGCTGCGAATGATGTCGGTCACACGCTCATCGTTAGCCGGCAGCCCACTTAACGAAAGATATTGGTGCTGGTAGATGCCTTTCAAACCAGGGCCCTTCTTGCCTCGAGTGGAATAAGGCTCGTGGCAGCGGCCACACTCCGTATCGTAAATTTGCCGCCCAGCCGCTTGCTGCGCGTTCAGTCCAAGTTCCGTATCGGATTTCCGCCGCTCCACATCGCAGGCAGCCAGGGTAACGATAGCCAACAATCCGGCCAGCGTTCCCACGAAAAAAAAGAGAGGAAAGCGAGTCCTCACCGCAAAGCCGTTCTTCTCTGATGGCATGATTTCTATCCGGTGGTGCGTACGCGGCTTCCCGAGCCGCTTTACAATAATAGAGCAAAGCTCTTGGGGCAATCGGGCCATGACAGTTGCTATTAAGCGAGTGTACGAACCTGCATCACGAGGGGACGGGACGCGGGTTCTGGTCGATCGCCTGTGGCCACGCGGTTTGACCAAGGAAAAAGCCGCGGTTGATGAATGGCTGCGCAATCTCGCACCGTCCAATGAGTTGCGCCATTGGTATCACGCCCGCCCCGATCATTGGGAAACCTTCCGCAAGAAATATCTGAAAGAGTTGGCCCAGCCTGCCTGCGAAGAGGGCCTCCGGACGCTATATGAACTGGCCCACAAAAAGAAGCGTCTGACGCTGCTGTTTGCCTCGAAGATGGAAAAGCAGAACAATGCAACTGTCCTTAAGGAACTGCTCGAGGGGAGGCGCAAACCTCCCACCGGAACGGGTCCCGGCGCGTCCTACGCCATGCGCAAGCGCGAAGCCGCCGTCCGCCGCAGATAGCACCGCCGCACCCTCTAGCCACGAGTCATTTAGAATCGTGCCGCATGAGACCGGTGTTTCAATGGAGCGTCGGCGCCCGCGCACTGGAACTCGGCAAGCGCACGCTGATCATGGGTGTCGTCAACGTCACGCCTGACTCCTTCTCCGACGGTGGTAAATTCCTTGAGCGCGACAAAGCCGTAGAACAAGCCGAGCGCCTGCTCGAAGACGGCGCCGACATCATCGACATCGGAGGAGAATCGACGCGTCCGGGCGCGCGGGTGGATGCCGGCCCGCAGCAAACTCGTGTAGGGGCGGACGCCTTCGCCCGCCCCGCGACCCTGAGCCAACAGAAGGGGAGCGCCAGCGCGGCATCCCCGCCGGCCGTGAGTACAGAAGAAGAACTCAAGCGAGTAATCCCGGTCATCGCCGAGTTGAAAAAGCGCCATCCGAAAACCCTCATCTCGATCGACACCTACAAATCGCCTGTCGCCCGGGCCGCCGTGAACGCCGGCGCCGAAATCGTGAACGACGTGAGCGGCCTGCGCTGGGATCCTCAGATGGCAAAGACCGTCGCGGATCTGAAGTGCGGCACCGTGCTGATGCACATGCGCGGCCGTCCTGAAGAATGGCGCAATTTGCCTCCAGCGAGCGACATTGTGCTGTTAGTCAAGCGCGAACTGAAGGAGTGGGCAGAGCGGGCGATTCTCGCGGGAGTGCGCCGCGAGCGGATCGTGCTCGATCCCGGCTTCGGGTTCGGCAAAAGCTTCGACGAAAATTATCCCCTGATCGCGCGGTTCGAACTGTTGCAGGCGACGGGATTCCCGTTTCTGGTGGGAACTTCGCGAAAGTCATTCATTGGAAGAACTGTGGGCGCGGGAAGAGACGTTCCCGCAGAGCAGCGCCTCTATGGAACCTTGGCCACTCAAACGGCCCTGATTCTAAAGGGTGCTCACATCGTTCGCACTCACGATGTGAAAGCATCGCTGGAAGCCGCGCGCATCGCGGATGCAATCCTGCTGGCGCGGTGAAGCAAACCTCTTCTACATGCCGATGTACTGGGCCAAGAAGATTCTGGAGCGGGAGTCGAACCCCCGCCGAGGCGCATCAGATTGCTGTAAAGCTGAATGACAAGTTCGAACCCGATGGCCGGGATCCCAATGACTATGCTGGCATCGAATGGGCGATTATCGAAAAACGTGTCAGGCGAAAGCAGCGGCAGGAAATTCGATAGCAAGAGATTCATCCAGCATAATCTTTCGGAGCATATCTTCTAGCGGCGCTGAAGCAGTGCCTCGTGGCGCAAAAGGAGCACGTTGAATGATCACCATACTCGGCGCGGGCGGCGCAATCGGCAATGAGTTGGTCAAGGTTCTGGCGGAGCGCAAGCACTCCTTCCGCTTGGTCGGCCGCAGTCCGAAAACGGCTTCCGGCGCTGCAGAAGTCCATCCCGCAGAGCTCTCCGACAAAGACCAGACGATTGCCGCTGTTGCAGGATCCAGTCTCGTGTATCTGCTCGTAGGCCTGAAATATGATCACCGAATTTGGGCCGAAACCTGGCCGCGCATCATGGCTAATGCGATCGAAGCCTGCCAACGCGCTGGAGCAAAACTGATCTTCTTCGACAACGTGTACATGTATGGCAAGGTCAACGGCCCCATGACGGAAGAGACCCCATTCAATCCTTGCAGCAAGAAAGGCGAGATTCGCGCAAGGCTTGCCACGTCTCTGATCAATGAATGGAAAGCCGGATCGTTAACAGCGATGATCGCCCGTTCCGCCGATTTCTACGGCCCTGGAGCCCGCAACTCCGTACCGAACATTTTGGTGTTCGAGAAGTTTGCCAAGAATGAGACGGCCTCCTGGCTGGTGAACAACTCTGTCCCACATTCCTACACGTACACGGTAGATGCCGCACGAAGCCTCGTCACCCTTGCCGAGAGCCAGTCTGCCTGGAATCAGACCTGGCACGTGCCGACATCCCCGGATCCGCTGACCGGCAAGCAGTTCATCACCATGGCGGCCCAGGAGTTTGGCGTTCCGCCGAGATATCGCGTTCTCAACCGCTTCATGCTGCGCGTTGCAGGATGGTTCGATTCAACCATTGGTGAGTCCTACGAGATGCTCTATCAGAGCGACTCTCCCTATATTTTCGACTCTTCGAAATTTGCCAGGGCTTTCGCTTTTGCCGGCACGCCTTACGCCGATGGGATCCGCACAACCGCCGCCTCTTTCAGGAAAGGCACTCATTCGGCCGCTTAAGCAGGCTCGACAGGAACCAACTTCTCCTCTAAATTTCTTGATCAGCTCTGAATTCGCCGAGCCACAAAGCCACCGTGCATCCTAGTACCGAATGCTATGGAACTGAGCGTCGAAAAAGCTGCGCTGCTTCTTCTGATCGCGGCGGTCGTTGCGATCCTCACGCGCCGGCTGCGTCTGCCCTACAGTGTCGGATTAGTTGGCGCCGGCATAGTTCTGACGTTGCTTCCCTTCGTTCCTGCAGTCAACCTGACCAAAAGCCTTCTCTTTACAGTTCTTCTTCCTCCCCTCATTTTTGAAGCTGCTTTCAGCCTCGACTGGCAGCAGCTTCGAAAAGACCTTGGCGTGGTGCTGGTGCTGGCCACACTTGGAGTTGTGCTTGCCACCGCGGTCACAACTGCCGGCATGCACTTCCTGGTGCATTGGCCCTGGGCAAGCGCTCTGGTTTTTGGGGCGCTGATCTCGGCGACCGACCCCGTCTCAGTCATCGCAACTTTCAAGGGAGCGGGTGTTCGCGGCCGCGTGCGCTTGCTGGTGGAAAGCGAAAGCCTCTTCAATGACGCGACCGCGGCTATTCTCTTTGCCATCTGTGTGGCCGCCGCCACCGGCGATGTTCCCACTCCGCTCGAGGTTACGGGAAGGCTTGCCCTGACCGTTGGCGGGAGTCTTCTTTGCGGAGCCGTCGTGGCCCTCGCGGCTCTGCTGCTGGCAGGCCGTGCTGACGATCATCTCGTCGAGATCACATTCACTACCGTGGCTGCATACGGATCGTTTCTCCTGGCTGAACACCTCCATTTCTCCGGTGTACTTGCCACTCTGGTTGCAGGATTGATGCTGGGAAATTTTCGTGCCTGGCCATGGATTACCGATGCTGGCCGCGAAGCGGTCCAGGCGTTTTGGGATTACGCTGCTTTCGTGGCCAACTCGCTGGTCTTTCTCTTGATCGGGATGCGCGTCGGCCGCCAACATTTCCTCGGTGGTTGGCTGCCGATTCTATTGGCTATTCTGTTGGTGACGCTCTCCAGGGCAGTCGCGGTTTATCCCTGTTGCAGCCTGTTCGCGCGGTCAGCACTGTGTGTCAGCAAAGCCCACCAACACATTCTATTCTGGGGAGGACTCCGCGGCGCCCTGGCTCTTGCGCTCGCTCTGGCACTACCACAGGAACTCCCTGAGAGAGAATCGATCATCAGCGTCAGCTTCGCCGTAGTGGCGTTCTCGATTTTCGTGCAAGGTCTTACGATGAAGCCCCTGCTGAGGAAGTTTGGAGAAATTCCGTCCGCTACCGACTAGAAGCTTTTTCCCGAATCCAACAGAATGGTCACCGGCCCTTCATTCACCAACTCAACCTGCATCATTTCCTGGAAGCGTCCCGTCTCGCAGCGCAGGCCTGCAGCACGGATGCGTTCCAAAAAGAGCTCGTAGAGCCGCCGCGCAGCCTCCGGAGGACCGGCATCATCGAACGATGGCCGCTTCCCACGCCGAACGTCTCCATACAGCGTGAACTGCGAAACCGCCAGCACACTCCCACCCACATCCAGCACGCTCCGGTTCATCTTGCCGTCGGTATCTTCGAAGATGCGCAGCCCCGCGATCTTCTCGGCCATGTAGGTCACATCCGGCTCGCCGTCATCCCACCCCACACCCAGAAGCACCAGAAGTCCCAACCCGATCTCGCCCGCGATCCATCCGTTGACGGTAACCTTGGCACTGCTCACGCGTTGTACAACAGCACGCATACGCTTTGATTGCCTCGCGGCTGAACTCGTGCACGGCCTTGCATCCCTGCCGATTGACCTCCGACAACAGCAACCGTTAGGATCAGGATTGCAATCTCAACATAACAGAGGCTTTGCCGGAAAAGATATTGCCCTTCCTTTACACTAATTCATCAGGACAATTACACTACACGTTCGCCTGATTCGTACCGCAGTCAGCAGAGTGTGCCGGGAATTTTGATGGTCGAGATGCCCCAGCGTCAGAAGGATACGCTGCGATTGCGCGACCAGACATCCGAAATTCAAATCTAATCGAGGTAAGCGAGGAGACATATGGCAGCCGTAGACGAGAAAGTAAAGCAGATTATCGTGGAGCAGTTGGGCGTGGATGAAGGTGAGGTCACGGCGAGCGCGTCATTCGTCGACGACCTTGGCGCCGATTCTCTCGACACCGTGGAATTGGTGATGGCTTTCGAAGAAGCCTTCGACATCGAAATTCCCGACGAGGACGCCGAAAAGATTCGCACCGTGCAGGATGCCGTCGACTATATCGGCAAGCACGCCAAGGCGGGAAAATAGTTGAACAACGGACGCAGGGTCGTAGTCACGGGCTTGGGGCTCGTCTGCGGCGTGGGCAATTCCACAGATGAAGTATGGAAGGCCCTGCTGGCTGGCAAGAGTGGCGTAGCGCGCATTACCGGCTTCGATGCCAGCAACTTCGCCTGCCAAATCGCCGCCGAGGTGAAAAACTTCGACCCTCTGAAGTACATCGAGAAAAAAGAAGTCAAGAAGATGGGGCGCTTCATCCACTTTGCCCTCGCCGCAGCCGATGAAGCGATGCAAATGTCGGGCCTGAAGGTCACGCCGGAGAACGACGAGCGCGTTGGCGTCCACATCGGATCCGGTATAGGCGGATTCGACATCATCGAGCGCGAGCACACGAACCTGATCGAAGGCGGCCCGCGCCGGATTTCCCCATTTTTTATTCCGTCGGCCATCATCAATCTCGCGGCGGGGCATGTCTCGATGCGCTACGGCGCCAAGGGTCCCAACGAGGCGACAGCCACGGCGTGCACTACCAGCGCGCACTCCATTGGAGACTCTTTCCGCATCATTCAGCACAATGACGCTGACGTGATGATCGCGGGAGGTACCGAGGCCGCGATCACTCCGATGGGTGTTGGCGGGTTTGCCGCCATGCGGGCACTCTCAACGCGCAATGACGATCCCGAAAAGGCCAGCCGTCCCTGGGATCAGGGGCGTGACGGATTCGTGATTGGCGAAGGCTCGGGGATCATCATCCTCGAAGAGTTGGAGTTTGCCCGTAAGCGCGGCGCTCCCATCCTTGCCGAGATCGCCGGGTACGGAATGTCAGGCGATGCCTACCACATGACTCAACCCGCTCCGGAGCATGCAGGCGGATTCCGCGTCATGCGCAATGCGCTCCGCGATGCTGGAGTTGCCCCCACTGTGGTCGACTACGTGAACGCGCACGGTACTTCGACTCCCATCGGCGACACGCTGGAAGCCCACGCCATCCGCAATTTCTTTGGCGATCACAAACTCGCAGTAAGTTCCACCAAGTCAATGACCGGGCACTTGCTCGGCGGCGCCGGCGGTCTCGAAGCGGGCATTACCGTCCTCGCCCTGCGCGATCAAATCCTGCCGCCCACCGTCAATCTCGAGAACCCCGACCCCGACACGGCCGGCATGGATCTCGTCCCCAACCACGCCCGGAAAGCCAAACTCGAATACGCCATGTCAAACTCCTTCGGCTTCGGCGGTACCAATGGCGCTCTCCTCTTCCGCCGCTGGACCGAATAGCTCACCAATTCTGGGCGCCCCATCCTTGTCGCGTTTTGTGCGACAGAGCCTGCCCTGAGCGAAGCCGAAGGGGTGGGGTCTTTGACTTCCCGGCCAGGAGACTCGCCTCTCGCCAAAAACGCACCTGCAAGGGGTCGCCGCTGCAAACCCCGCATTCCACGCCGCTTTTCGCTTCGTAATGTCCTTTCTCGCGCTGTTATATTTTTAGTAATGACCCTTCTCCCGCCGCACGTTGTCCCTTTGGAACTTTGCACCGCGCCCAGATGGACGCACAATGACGATCGAAAGTAGAGTCTTCCCCGACATGGATAAAGCTTTCGCCACAACCCTCTCACCCTCCCCCATCGTTCGCAAAGCCGCTGCCCGCGCCGCATTGGTGGGCTTTAATGATTCAACCCACTCGATCTTGGCCGAGTGTTTCCGGCAATTCGGAATCGAACCCGTCCCAGTGGTTTCGGAGGCACCTGAGCGCCTGGGCCGCGAGAAGTTCGAAGCCTGCGTCCTCCCCTTAGCGAGTTGGACGGATTCCGAGACCGTACTGGAAGCTACGCGAGGCTCGCGCTCCAACAGCCGCTGCGTGATCTACGGCGTCGGGGGCAGCGCGCAGGACACCATGCGCTACTCCCGCTACGGCATCAACGCCATGTTCCAGGAGCCGCTCGAACGGCCCGCGATGCTGAAACTGGTGCGTGCCACCAGGCTGCTCGTGTTGCATGAATTCCGCCGCTACGTGCGCATTCCCGTCATGACGGAAGTTTCCATCGTGGGTGACGGCCGCCGCGTCAGCGCCACCAGCATCGAGATCAGTTCCGGCGGCATGTCCATCAAGACCGCTGAGGATTTCTCGTCAGGAGTGAACGTTGAGATTACGTTCGCGCTGATGACTCTGCCTCGCGTCAATGTTCGCGGCATTGTTAGCTGGAACAAACCCAAGTCGCTCGGCGTCCGCTTCGATTCCAAGGATGAGCGCCGCCTGAAGATCAAGACCTGGATCGACTCGTATCTGGAAAACTAGCGGATTCTTCACTTCGTAAAATCGCTGGATATGGTTGTCCGAAGCCTTTCTCTGCGTTCTCCGCAGAGCTGTTCTCAGCAACCGCAGCGGTGAATCCTTTTGCCGCCATTACAATAGCTTCGTGCCCGAAGCCCTACCCCGAGAACTTAGAGCACCCGCTCAGCCCGAATCCGGCCCACGCCGCTGGACGCTCGGCCAGCGCATCGTCTTGAGCCTGATCGTTGCCGCCGGTTCTACGCTGATCCGCCTAATCGGATCGACTTTGCGCGTGTCGATTTCGTACGAAGACGGTGCGCAGGCAACGCTGGAACAGCGTCCTCTGGTCGCCTCGTTCTGGCACTCCTGCATCATTCCCGCAACCTACATCTGTCGCGGCCTGGGCGTCCGCGTGATGAGCAGCTTCAGCTACGACGGCGAATACATGGGCCGCATCATTAAGAAGTTCGGCTATGTGCCCGTCAAGGGATCCAGCAGCCGCAACCCAGTCCGGGCGCTCCTGGGACTGCGCCGCGCCCTCGAAGATGGCTGGACCGTGGCCTTCACCCTCGATGGCCCGCGCGGCCCCCGCCACAAGGTCAAGCCCGGTCCCGTAGGACTCGGGCGTTCCGCAGGCCTCCCTCTAACCACGTTTTACGCGGGGGTCGAGAAAGCATGGGTTCTCAACAGCTGGGACCGCATGATGATCCCCAAGCCTTTCTCGCGAGTCCTGCTGCGCTTTGGAAAATTGATTCAGGTGCCGAGGGACGCAACCGACGAAGATCTCGCGCGTTATAGCGAGGAGCTGCAGGTTACCCTGGATCGAGTGTGCGATTTTGCCGACTCGAACGTCAGCAAGGTGGGAACGAGCGAATTCCCGTACTACAGGGATAAAGCGTGAAAGGGATTTGAGATTTCAGATTGCAGATTTCAGATTTGTGAAGTACTGAGATGATTTCAATCTGCAATCTAAAAGCTGAAATCTGACTTTCCCTTACTCCATCGTCGATCCCAGTTGCGTATACCTGTACTTCTTCCCATCCCAGAACAATACCGACGAGGTGTTCTCCCCTTCGCCGGCTTCCTCCATATATACGCCGAGGACAGTCTTTTTCTTCATGACCAGACGTTTCACAACCAGTGTCTTGAACGGCATATTGATCATCAGGAATTTGGCCTTGGGTTTTTCTGCGCGCCACCCGTCCTTTTCGTCACCGTGAATGATCAGCAGGCTGATGCCGCGACGCTCGGGCTCACTCGAAGCAAAGCTGGACGTGATCTTCACATCCCCGTATCCGAGAAATGTGTCGTAGGGATCCGTCACCGTGAAGGAATATTCGTCCTTGTCCGCCATCGGATTCTTGCACTTGGCGGCAACCACCAGATCGTCATTGCCATCTCCATCGAGGTCGGCAACAAACTGCGCCGGCCCCGCTATCAGCGAACACCCATCCCCAAACTGTTTGCGAATGAATTCGTCCGTGACGGCGGGCGAAGGCTGCTTAGCGCGTGCTGGAGGTTCGGCTTGCTTGTTCTGACCGAAGGCGGTCGCGACAAGTACCGCGAGGACTGGGAGGCAAAATTTACGGAGCGACATGGCTTTACTCTAGCCCGGTTTTCGACGCGCGGGTAGAGGCTGACTGGTGACGGAGGTAATGACCGCTCTCTGTCAGAATGCCCTTGTTATCCGTCTCTAGAAGCAGTTCTGGAAGTCATCTCTACAGAATTGTCATCCTGAGGAGGGCGCCGGCCCTCCGAGGGACCCTACGACGCGTAAAACGGCAATGCAGCAGCAAAGACCGTAAACGCTGCACGCAGCGTAAGCATTCCCATCTACCACATCGAGCCCTCCCACCGTCATACGGTCCCTCAAGGCGGCTTCGCCGCCGTTCAGGATGACATCCGTAGAGAGAGAATTCCCAATTTCGAAAACTCGTGAAGGATATGTGACATCCGTCATAGACCGGGCGTGGAAAATCGGCATCCTCCCCGCAAGCGCGCCTTTTGCGCCAAGAGCCTGCCCTGAGCTTGCCGAAGGGACCTGCGCAATCCGCCGGCAGCGCCGCGACCGTCTAATTCCGGAAATGCTCCCATCCCCGTGGATGCAGTTCATACCCCACGCGCTTCGAATCCCGCACAAAGATTCCGCGAGATCGCGTGATCCGTCCGACTTGCGTAATAGCCACTCCCGCAATGTGCCTCGGGACCCGTTTCCCATGCGGCGCGGTAAATAGCAGTTCGTAGTCTTCCCCTCCATGCAGGGCGAGATCGAGGAGAACCTCGCGAGCGGGTTTACCCACGCACGCACGCGGAATCAGGGATGAATCGATCTCTGCTCCCACGCCACTCTCATCGCAAATGTGCGCCAGGTCGGTCGATAGTCCGTCACTCGTATCGATCATGGCGGAAGGCAGACCCTTCTCGCGCAAAACTCGCCCAAGGTCGACTCGCGGCTCAGGGTAAAAGTGCCGGACGTAGTCGTGCGACTTCACCTTCCCGCGGCCGCCCCTCAACCGCACAACTGCGGCGGCCGATCCCCCCAATTCCCCACTCACGTAAATCCGGTCCCCCGCCCTCGCGCCCGATCGAAGAATGGCTTTACCCTTAGGCACGGTTCCGACCACGATGATGTCGGCAAGAATCCCATCGGGCGATTCCGCGGTATCGCCGCCGGCAACGGTGGCTCCGTGCTTCTCGGCCAGGCTGATCAGGCTTCGCGCGAAACGGCCGACCCACGATTGTGCCAAGTCGCGCGGCAAAGCCAGCGATAGAAAGACGGCAACCGGCTCTCCTCCCATCGCCGCGATGTCGCTCAAGCCACGCGCCAGGCAGCGGTGGCCGACCGACTCTGGCGGATGCCAGTCGCGCCGAAAGTGGATCCCTTCCAGGGTGAAATCGGTCGTAACCAGTGAATCTCTTCCTGCGAGCAGGCGCAGCACGGCGCAATCGTCTCCGATTCCGGTGAGCACGGCGCGATTCTGCCTGCCATTTCGCCCGCGGATCGAAGGCTTCGCCATCCGCCGGATTTGGGCGACCAGGGCTTTTTCGGGGAGCGGCACGGCCTTTACTATACCGCTGGCTCTTGGATTCGGGCGGCGGGCGACAGGCTTCAGGCACACCTCCAACTCCTGCCCAGCCTCGTCCCTCGAATGCCTGACGCCCGATGCCCCAGCGTCCCAACGTACATTCGTTACCTGTCCCTGGTGACCTCTGGACGCCACGTCTTCGGTAACCGGGGATGGCCTTGTGCCTCGTTGACAGGGGGAACCCAGTTTGTTACCGTTAACCAGTCATTTCACAAAACCTTTGGCCGGAACTTAATATCTGCAAGGAGTTAACATTGCAGACCAGTTGTATTTGAAAGTTCTGGTCGCTGTTCTGGTAGGGACGGGCGCAAGAGAGTTTCCATTCCCAGATTGGAAATGCGACCCGGAAAAGTCAGGTGGTCCGAACAGGCGTTCCGATCGTTGAGATACTGAGCCTGAAATTCCGGACCTGATGCTTCAAAACTTAGAGGGAATCGAATTTTGCAGAAACGCTTCTACATACTTTTCGTGGCCCGCGGGGACGACGGGCAGCTCCGCAAGATTTCCATTCCCGTCCATTACCTCTACGTTTTCGTCATCGGCGCCGCTATCGGATTCCTCAGCCTGACCGGAATTGCCAGCTCTTATACCCGCATGCTGTTGAAGGTGTCGCAGTTTAATCAGTTGCGGACCGAGAAAGATCAGCTCAAGAACAATTATTCGCGCCTGGAACAGGTCGCCAAAGAACGCGACTTGCAGGTTGCATCGCTGGGGTCCATCGCCGGCGAGGTTTCCGCGCTCTATGGTTTGAAAGCCCAGCCGACGCTGGTGAACGCGACGTCCGAGCAGATTCAAGATGCAGAAGTGAGTTCATCGCTCGATCAGCTCCACGCCTTACGGACTTCTGCTTTGACCGGCGCGACCATGGTTGGCTTGACGATGGGCCTCACACGCAACGTCACCACCGCCGACTGGATCAAAGCCAATTCAGCTCCCAATCTCTGGCCAGTCGAAGGCCAGGTAACCGGCAGCTTCGGTGAGCGCATCGATCCGTTCAACGGTGAGGGCGCATTCCACAGCGGAGTCGATATCGGCAGCAGCTATGGCCATCCCATCGTTGCTCCTGCCGACGGCGTTGTCACAGTAACCGACACGATGGGCGGCTATGGCAAGACCATCATGATCGATCATGGCAGCGGAATCAGCACCCGCTATGGTCACCTGTCCGGATTCGCCGTGACCGCAGGGCAGCACGTGCAGCGCGGCGACATCATCGGCTATGTCGGAGAAAGCGGCCGCTCCACCGGTCCGCATCTCCACTATGAAGTCCGCATCAACGACACTCCCGTCAATCCCTATAAATACCTCCGCATGACCGTAGCCCACACCGGCGGCTTCGCCGCAGGAAGCTAGAAGACCAGTTCTCAGTTCTCACGCGCACTTCCTTGTCTAGGAGCGGGAAAGCCCATAACGCGAATGGCAGGGAACAGCATCAGGTTTCCAGGGTTTTCCTGAGAACTGAGAAGCGCTTCTACGGCAGCTGCAGCTCCAACGCATACACCTCATGCGAGCTCACGTCGCGCACGGCCAGGACGCTTCCGTCGGGAGCCACGCCAGACCACGAGCCCCACACTCCGCCGAACCGTCGCAGATCCTTCCAGGAAAGAAAGAGCTCTGATTTGGATTCACCCAGCTTCAACCGATGCACGGAGGGTTCTGCGGAATGAAAGCGTTCAATGTAGATCGATTTCCCATCCTTCGCCCACACCGGATACCCGATCGTTCCATCCTCAGCATGCAGCCAGACCGTCCACTGATTCGTGTTGAAGTCGAACAGCATGAGACTTCTCGAGTCCGGTGACAGTGCTGCCAGATGACGGCCGTCCGGCGACCAGCGCGGGCTGAACAAACCGCGCGAGCCCGGGATCGCTGAAATCTGTCGACTCGCTCGATCGAATATCTGGATTTCCAGTTCCCCCAGATCAAGTCCGTATGAAGGCCGGCCGAAAGCGATCCGCTTACCGTCCGGCGACCAACTCGCATCATTTTCCGCCGAGTCCTGCGGCAAGAGTTCCTCCGGTGTTCCTCCTTGCGGCGACACTAGATAAATCTTCCAGGCTCTTCCCGCGTTCGTGCCGATGAAGCCTATCTCTTTTCCGTCGGGCGACCAGCGCGGAAGAGTGGCATACAACGGCCAGAACGTGAGCTGCATTTTTTGCGTGCCGTCGGTTCGCGCGCGCCATAGCGTCAACTCCGGATAGCTCACATAAACGATCCACTCGCCATCGGGCGAGAAATCCGCCTCTCCTGCCGACACACCGGAAAGATACGACACAAACTGTCGCGATCCCGCGTCGTACCGCACCAGTTCTCCCTGCAGCAGCGTGCCGTTCACGAACACGCGTTTTCCCTGAGAGCCGAAAACCGGGTCTGTGTACCACAACGGTCCTGAAGTCAGCTGAACCGGTTCGCTTTTTCGGAGCAGAGAATGCGGACGCTCCCGCGCCAGCCACAAATCCTTTGTACCTGTGGCAGCCTGCACCACGAAAACATAGTATTGGCCGTCAGAACTCCAGTCGCCGCAGCAGATCATCGAGTCCGTTTTCCAACCAGGGAACACCGCATGCAGATCGGAACCATCTACCTTCATTTCCCAGAGTGAAGAGATGTTTTGCCCCGTCGGCGTGAGCGTGAATCGCAATCGCTGGCCATCGGGCGAGAAGTGAACCTGACCAGGTATTCCCGGGCAGCTTTTCAGCTTCCGGCTGTGGCTGCCGTCCCCGTCCGCGAGGTAAAGATCCACACCTCGTGTGTAGACAAGCTGTCTGCCATCCGGGGACCAATGAGCCTCCCTCCCTTCGCTCTCTGCAAGCCTGCGGGGAGATCCGGTAGGCAGAGGCAGAGCCCAGAACTGAGAGGGCGCCGAACCGGTAAATTCCGCCACAAGCAGCGCGGAATGGTCGGCGCTGATGTCAAACACGTTCGCATTCTGGAAAGGTGTACTCAAGGCAAGCGTTTCTCCGCCCGCCGTCGAAACCTGACCTACTTTCATGTGCCCTGTCGAAAACTGGGTAAAGTAGATTCTCGACCCGTCGGTCACCAGGTTTGACTTGAACGAGCCGTCGCGGGTGATCTGCTTCACGCCCTTCACCCGAACCGGAGCGGAAGGAGTAAATACCCACACAGTCGCCGCGACTAATAAAAAGAGAGCGGCCGTCACAATCGACGCAAGCCGCTTCTTCCTCTTTGCCCGTGACCGGACCGGGTCCTTACCAGCTTGGCTTTCAGCACCCACGAACTTGTCCGAATCGGTGTCCCGCTTCAGTCGCTTCAAGTCCGCTCGCACCTCCGAAGCGCTCTGGTAGCGCACGTCCGGATCCTTCTCGAGCGCAGTGTTGATAATCCGCTCGCATTCCGGCGGCAGGGACGGATTCCAATGCAGCGGCGGCGCTGGAGCTTTGTGCAGAATCGAATCAAAAATCGCCGCCGAAGTATTTCCTGTGAAAGGAAGCACTCCCGTCGCCATCTCATAGAGCACGACGCCAAACGAGAACAGATCACTGCATGCGTCAATTTCTTTGCCCAGCGCCTGCTCCGGAGACATGTATGCCACCGTTCCCAGCGTCGTCCCGGGAGTCGTCAGATTGCTGTCGCTTGCTGTCGTGGTCATGCCCAGCGACTCGGCCAGCTTGAGCTTGGCCAGCCCGAAGTCCAGCAGCTTGGCGTGCCCCCGGTCGGTGACAAAGATGTTTCCGGCCTTGATATCCCGGTGAATGATGCCCCGGCCGTGGGCGGCGTCAAGCGCATCGGAGATCTCCAGCCCAAGTTCGAGCAACCGGTCGAACTCCACCGGCCCAAGCCGAAGCAACTCCCGCAGTGAGTGCCCCTCCAGGCATTCCATCGCAATGAATACACTGCCCTGTTGTTCCCCCACTTCATAGATCGTGCAGATATTTGGATGATTCAGGGCTGACGCCGCCCGCGCCTCGCGATGGAATCGCTCATAGGCATGCGGATCACGTGCGAGATCGTCCGATAAGAACTTAAGAGCGACGAAGCGGCCCAACTTCAGATCTTCCGCCTTGTAGACCACGCCCATGCCCCCGCTGCCCAGCCGCTCAAGCAGGCGGTAGTGCGAGATGCACTGGCCGGATTCGGCGTAATGGGTAGACACGGGTGCAAAGCCCCAAAGAATGTTACAAGCCACGGTCACAGCGGTAAGTGCCCCGAGTCACACGTGTGCGTGATTGCCGCATTGAGGGGTCGCTGAGGGTCGTGGTCTCGAATTTTGGTACTGTACAACCCCATTACCGAGGTAATGAATCGCTATCAACAAGCTTCGGGATCACAGCGGCCGAGGCGCTAACATACTAGGAATCCCTCCCCAGGTGCTTCGTGGCAGAAGAGGCTCGCGCGTAAGGACCGTCGATGGAAAAGTCCGAGACGAAGCAGTTTGGCCGATACGAGATCCTTTCTGAACTCGGCCGCGGCGCCATGGGCGTCGTTTACAAGGCTCGCGATCCCCAGATTGACCGCCTGGTCGCCCTGAAGACTGTGTCTCTGTGGGGCCAGGAAGCCGACGAAGAAAAGGAATTCCGGCTGCGTTTCATGAATGAAGCGCAAGCCGCAGGACGGCTGCACCACTCCGGAATTGTCGCGGTCTTCGATGTCGGCGAAAATCCGGAAAACCATGACCCCTACATCGTCCTGGAGTATGTGCAAGGTGAATCGCTGAACCGAATTCTTTCCCGCGAAAAGAAACTGTCCCTCGAGCGCTCTTTGAAGCTAGCTGAGGAGATCGCCGATGCTCTCGATTATGCGCACGCACAAGGCGTGATTCATCGCGACATCAAGCCTGCCAACATCCTGATCACTCAGGACGGCCGGGCCAAAATCGCTGACTTCGGAATTGCCAAATTGAACTTGGCCCACTTCACCATCCCCGGCCGAGTCCTTGGCACTCCGGCCTATATGGCTCCCGAGCAATTGAGTGGCGAAGCGGTGGACGGCCGCTCCGACCTGTTCTCGCTCGGGGTAATTCTCTATGCCTTGGTGACAGGACATTCTCCGTTCCAGGGCACAAGCGCCACTACCGTCTGCTTCAAGGTCGCCAATCGCGAACCCATTGCGGCCAGCGCTCTCGACATGACTCTGCCCCCGCAACTGGACGCTGTGATTTCGCGGGCCATGGCGAAGGATCCCAACGAGCGCTACCAGCGCGGATCGCACTTCGCTGACGACCTGCGCATCCTGCAGCAGAGCTATAAGATCACCTCCAGCACGACTGCACGCCGCACTTCCACCAGCACGGCAACACGTTCAGCCCTCACCGGTAGCACGAGCGCCATGCGTCCGGCGGCCAATGTGGCAGCTGTGGGAGAAGCAGTTCGAGTCATTCTTTCTAAAGCGCGAATCAGGGATCTGATTCTCGGGGCCGCCACAGTGGCGCTGCTCGCCATCTTCGCTGTTCAGCTGAAGCTGTTCAACAATCGGCCCGAGTCAGCACCCCGCGGCGCGGCGCAGTTGAGCAGCGCTGCGACCGTGAACCTCGATTCCGCACTGCCGAGTCAACCGGTGGTCCAGGCCGAACCTGTCCCATCGCCCCCGGCGCCGGTTCCCGCCGTAAGCCTTAAGAAGAAGGCTTCGGTAAAAACTCCACCGCCCCCCGCCAAGCAGATCGTGATTCCCTCCTCCACGCTCGAACTAGGCGTGCAGCATCAATTCAAGGATGCAACTCTCTACGTGTGGGTCGATGACAAACTTTCCCTGACGCTTCCTCTGCATGGCGCAGCCCAGAAGAAACTCGTAGTCTTCAACGGAGTCCGCGGCATAACGTCGGAAACCATGAAGATCCCCGCGGGCAAGCGGATACTTCGCTTTCGAGCCTTATCCACCGACCAGACCGTCGATCTGTCGAAAACCCTCTCCGCAGAATTCGTAGGTGGCGACACGAAATCCCTTTCGGTTTCCTTCGAAAAGCGCAATTCCTCTATGCGCCTGTCCTGGCAATAGCCCTAAAGCCGGAAGAGAGTTACGTGGAAGAGCCGCCCTTTCAGGGCCGAGTTAATCTGGAACGTCGAAAAGGGCTTCAACGCACGTGTTAGATCCGAGAAAATCCTAGTTGTCGGTGGAAAGTTTGGTGGAGGAGGGCGCTTTAGCGCCGCGTCAGACCTAACGGAAATGGGGGCTTTAAACCAAAATCTTTTCCGTGCTCGAGCGGCACCGCTAAAAGCCGTGCCCTTTCAAGACTCCCCTTAAATAAGGGGGTTGTAGATCCGCCTATCGAAACAGCAGTCCGGAAAACTCCGCCAGATTTCTGCGCCACACCATCCATGTGTGCATCCCGGGAGTTTCGATGTCGGTGTGCTGAATGTTTTTCGTTTTCAACCACTCGCGGAGGTTCCGATTTGCGGTAATGAGCCGGTCTTCGGTGCCGCAAGCGATCCACAGCAGATGCAGTTTCTGGTTCGCACTCGCATCCAATCCAGGAAAATCCTTGTCAAACGGATCCGGCAGCCCGCCTGCGCTGAACGCTCCGACCCAGGAGAACTTGTCGAGATTGTTGAGGCCGGTCAACAGCGATTCCGCACCTCCCATCGACAGCCCCGCAATCGCCCGCGAGTTGCGGTCTTTCGTGATGCGATACTCGCTCTCGACTTTCGGCATGACCTCGGTGAGCAACGCTTCACGGAATTTCGAGAGATTCTGCTCGCGTACCTCGGGACGGTTGGAAAGACCTCCCCAACCGGCGCGAATCACTTCCATGGTGCCGTATCCGAGGGGCATCACCACGATCATCGGCTTGGTCTTTCCCTGCGCGATCAGGTTGTCGAGGATGATGTTCGCGTGGCCAACAGCGCTCCATCCGCTGGCATCGTCGCTGTACCCGTGCAACAGATAAAGAACCGGATACGTCTTCTTCGCGGCGGGATCGTAGCCTGGTGGCGTGTAGACGTAGAAATCCCGGTCGTCGTTAGCCACTGCCGACCGGTAGAAATGGTGATGCACTTCTCCATGCGGCACGTCATTCAATTCCCACGGCAGCGACGGCGGGCCCTGTACGTGCACCATGTTCTCGGTCGAGAGCAGATTGGGCTTCAACAGAGAATTGTAGGGATCAATCAAGCGTTGCCCGTCGACGACAATCGAATATCCGTAGTAGTCAGGTGGCAGAGGTGCGGTGTTGACCGTCCACACGCCCGTGTCGTCTTTTTGCATGACGAGCGGCTGGGTGGTCCCTTCGCGGGTGACTTTCACCTCCTGCGCGTTGGGAGCACGGAAGCGAAACGTTACGCTGCTATCAGAGTGCACCTCGGGCGTGATCAGCGCAGGAGGAGGCGTTTGCGGGGGTGGAGACGCGGGCTTGGCGTCTTGGGAAAGGCTCAAGCTGGAAACGAGAGACAGGCAGAAAGGAATCAGGGCGAACTGAAGCTTCATGCGGAGATCTCCTCGGCTCGGTAGGGCGAGGCAATTGTATCGGGTCGCGGGGAGAAGATGAAGGCTATGGCAACAATCCCAGACTCCCTCGGCGCTGCAGGCAGAGACGCAGCAGAGCTACGTCTCTACGAATAGGATGGAAAATATAACGAGCTATTTGCCCGAAGCAACGTCGAGACGCACTTGCGCACGTTGCAGGGCATCCAGGGCACGATCGACATCGACCGCAGTGTCGCCGTTGGTGAGACGCTGTTCTGCGCGCTCCTTCGCTTTTCGGGCGCGTTCCACATTGATCTCAGACGGACGCTCTGCGGTCTCAGCGAGAATCGTCACCTTGTTGGGAAGGATTTCCGCGAAGCCCCAAGCCACGGCAAGGTGCTGCTCGATGGAGTTCTCGCGGAACGTGATCTCGCCGACGGAGAGCTCGGTGATGAGCGGCGCATGTCCCGGAAGGATACCCAGATACCCATTCTTGCCGGGAATCTGCACTTCCTCGGCCGTCGTCTCGACCACCTTCTTTTCCGGCGTGACGATCTCGAGTTGGAAAGTATCGGCCAATCAGTTCTCGGTTCTCAGTTTTCAGTTCTCAGTTTTCAGTTCTCAGTTCTCAGTTCTCAGTTCTCAGTCAAACTCATCCACCGAGAACTGATCCCTGGCCACTGACCCTATTTACGCCGCTGCTTTCATCTTCTCCGCGGCTTCGAGCACTTCCTCGATGGGGCCCTTCATATAGAAGGCCTGCTCGGGAATGTCATCATACTTTCCTTCAACGATTGCTTTGAAGCCCTTTACGGTATCGGCGATCTTCACGTAGCGTCCTTGCGCGCCGGTGAACTGCTCGGCGACGTGGAACGGCTGCGAGAGAAATCGCTGAATCTTGCGGGCACGAGCCACACTAAGCTTCTGATCTTCGCTCAACTCATCGATGCCGAGAATGGCGATGATGTCCTGCAGATCCTTGTAAGTCTGCAGCGTCTTCTTCACCATCTGCGCCACGTCGTAATGCTCCTGGCCCACGATGCGCGGATCGAGAATGCGCGACGTCGATGCCAGCGGATCGACCGCGGGATAGATGCCAATTTCGGTCAACGCACGCGAAAGCACCGTGGTCGCGTCGAGGTGCGCAAACGTGGTTGCTGGCGCGGGATCAGTGAGATCGTCAGCAGGCACGTAAATGGCCTGCACCGACGTGACTGAACCTTTCTTCGTGGACGTGATGCGCTCCTGCAGTTCGCCCATTTCCGTCGCAAGGTTCGGTTGATAGCCCACGGCGCTAGGCATTCGGCCCAGGAGCGCGGATACTTCAGATCCCGCCTGCGTGAAACGGAAGATGTTGTCGATAAAGAGCAGCGTGTCGGCGCCCTCGGCGTCGCGGAAGTATTCGGCGACGGTAAGTCCGGTTAGAGCCACTCGGAGACGCGCGCCTGGGGGTTCCGTCATTTGTCCATAGATCAGTGCGGCCTTCGATTCGGCGGGCTTGCCAGGCTTGATGACGCCCGACTCCGACATTTCCAGCCAGAGGTCGTTGCCTTCGCGAGTGCGCTCGCCAACGCCGGCAAACACCGAAAAGCCGCCGTGATTTTTGGCGACGTTGTTGATCAGTTCCATGATGACAACCGTCTTGCCGACACCCGCGCCGCCGAACAATCCGATCTTGCCGCCCTTCAAAAAGGGCTGGATGAGGTCGATGACCTTCACGCCGGTTTCGAACATCTCGGCGCTCGTGGCCTGCTCATCGAACGCCGGAGCGAGGCGGTGAATCGGCATCCGCTCCTTGTACTCGATGGGGCCGAGTTGATCGACGGGTTCGCCGACGACATTCATCACACGGCCGAGCGTTCCGCGACCCACGGGCACGGAGATCGGTCCGCCCTGGTCGATGGCTTTCATGCCGCGCACCATGCCATCGGTCGGCTGCATAGCCACGCAGCGAACGCGGCCTTCGCCGAGGTGCTGCTGCACCTCGAGGATGACTTTGATCGGCGTCGGGACGTTGAAGCCGTCGCTGACAACTTCGACCGCCTGATAGATCGGGGGCAGTTGTCCCTCGGCGAACTGAACGTCGACCGCGGGTCCTGCGATTTGAATAACGTGTCCTACGTTTTGGGGCATAAAACCTCAGCTCTTAGCCGTTAGCTCTTAGCCTTAAGCTCAACGGCCCGTGATCTCATCAGTAGAAGCTAAAAGCTAAAGGCTAAAAGCCAATAGCTTCTTCACATCGCCGCGGCGCCGCTGACGATCTCGATGATCTCTTTCGTGATCTTCGCCTGACGGGCGCGGTTCATGATGAGCGTCAGGGAATCGATCATGTCAGTCGCATTGTTGGTCGCCGAATCCATGGCGGTCATGCGGGCTGCGTGCTCGGCGGCCACCGACTCCAGCAGTGCACGGAAAATCTGGATGCTTACATACTTTGGCAGCAGCGCGCGGAACAGCTCCGCCGGCGGCTGCTCGTAAATGTAGTCGACTTGAGAAGTGCCGAACTGCGAGGCCGACGTCTCGGAGCCGTCGGTTGCGCGGAGGCCCGCTCCAGCGCTGACGGCTGCCTCTTTGGCTTTCTTTTTTTCTTCCTCCGTCATCTCCTCGGCTAGGCGCACTGCTCGCTCGCCGACCTGCTCGATGGGAAGAATCTGCTCGACGATGAGGCGCTGGGCGATTACAGATTTGAATTCGTTGAAGACCAGGTAAACCGAATCGAGCTCTTCCCTGCAGTAGCGCCGAATGACGCTCTCTGCCAACGCCGATGCCTGCGCGAACTCTACCTTGCCGAGAATGCCGACGTGCTCTCCGGCGATCTGTAAGGCTGCGGCGCGTCCCGTGGCTGCTGGCTCAACTTCGTCAAGCAATTCTTCGGCTTCAGCCAGGCTGCGCGTCTGAATCGGGGCTGCTGGATAGCGACGCCGCAGGAAATCGCGTCCCTTGCGGCCAATCGCCTCGATGTCGATGTTTTTGCCGGCCTTCGACTCCAAAAACCGCGCCCCCGCCTTGAGGATATTCGCGTTAAACGCGCCCGCGAGCCCCTTGTCTCCGGTGACGATGATCAGCAGGATGGTCTTCTCTTCCCGCTGCGCCAGCAGAGGATGTTTCGCCTCGCCGGTCTCGGGATCGTAGATCTCGGCGCGGGCCACAAGCGATTTCAGGACACTCGTCAGCATCTGCGCGTACGGACGAGCGGAGAGCGCGCGCTCCTGGGCGCGGCGAAGCTTGGCCGCCGAGACCATCTTCATGGCCTTGGTGATCTGCCGCGTGTTGATCACGCTACGGATGCGGCGCCGGATGTCGAGAATATTAGGCATTGAAAAACCAGTTCTCAGTTGTCAGTTGTCAGTTCCCAGTTAAACCCACTTGGCCTCAATGCTCGCTGAGAACTGAGAACCGAGAACTGGGAACTGTTACTTCGCTACTGCTTCGCGCGACGCCACGAACTGCTGTTTCGCTTCCTTAATCACGTTCTGCATCTGCGTCTTCAGCTGATCGTCGAGAATCTTCTTTTCCATGATCGCGCGCAGGATTCCGGGATTCGTTGAATCTACGTATTTGAACAGCTCTTTCTCGAACTCGCGCACCTGAGCGACCGGCATGTCGTCGAGGAATCCGCCGGTGCCGGCCATGATGATCAGAATCTGCTTCGAAAACGGCAGCGGCGAGAACTGGTTCTGCTTCAGGAGTTCGACCAGCCGTTGTCCGCGATTCAACTGCGCTTGTGTCGCCTTATCAAGATCGCTACCGAACTGCGCGAAAGCGGCCAGTTCACGGTACTGCGCCAGTTCTAATTTCAGCGTGCCGGCGACTTGGCGCATGGCCTTAATCTGAGCGCTGCCGCCGACGCGGCTCACCGAAAGACCGACGTTAACGGCTGGGCGCACGCCCTGGTTGAATAGGTCAGTCTCCAAATAAATCTGGCCGTCGGTAATCGAAATAACGTTGGTCGGGATGTACGCAGAGACGTCACCGGCCTGGGTTTCGATGACGGGCAATGCCGTCAGCGATCCGCCGCCGTTTTTGTCGCTCAATTTTGCCGCGCGCTCCAGCAGGCGAGAGTGGAGGTAGAAGACGTCTCCGGGATACGCTTCGCGGCCCGGCGGACGGCGCAGCAGCAGCGAGATCTCGCGATAGGAAGCGGCGTGCTTCGACAAGTCATCATAGATCACCAGCGCATGACGCTTGGTGTCGCGGAAGAACTCGCCCATCGCACACGCCGCATAGGGCGAAATGTACTGCATGGGAGCTGGCTCGGATGCTGAGGCAGCGACGACGATGGTGTACTCCATCGCTCCCGCGTCTTCCAGGATTTTGACGACCTGGGCGATCGACGAGCGCTTCTGGCCGATCGCGTTATAAATACATACAAGATCGTTGCCCTTGCTGTTGATGATGGTGTCGAGGGCAACTGCAGTCTTGCCGGTCTGGCGGTCGCCGATGATCAGTTCGCGCTGGCCACGGCCGATCGGGATCATGCTGTCGATCGCCTTTAGTCCAGTGGCCATCGGTTCACGCACCGGTTGACGATCAATAACGCCGGGAGCGAGGCGCTCCAGCGCAATGAACTTGTCCGTCGAGATGGGACCTTTGTCGTCGATGGGCTGGCCGAGGGAGTTCACCACGCGTCCAATCATGTTGTCGCCGACAGGCACGCTTATGATGCGTCCAGTGCGCTTGACCTCGTCGCCTTCCTTGATCTCGGTGAATTCGCCGAGGAGCACGACGCCGACCTGGTCTTCTTCCAGGTTCATGGCGATACCAGCCACCCCGTGCGGGAACGACAACAGTTCGCCGGCCATGACTTTGTCGAGACCGTAAACGCGCGCGATGCCGTCACCCAGGGTGATGACGGTGCCCGTCTCGTCCACGGAGACCTTGGTCTCGTAGTTCTCGATCTGCTCGCGGATTAGCTTGGTGATTTCGTCTGCTTTGATTTGCGCCATAAAATCAGCTTTTAGCCTTTAGCTCTTAGCTTCTTTCCCGCGCCCGCCCTTTTTCTCGCTCTCACCCACTTGGGATTCAAGCTAAACGCTAAAGGCTAAGAGCTAATAGCTTCCTTAATTCTCTCCAACTGCCCCTTCACGGATCCATCGTAAATCGTGCTGCCGATGCGGACTACCGCTCCGCCCAGCAACGACGGATCCAATCCATAACTTGCACGCACTTTCTTGCTGGTCGCCTTTTCGATCTGCGTTTCCAGCGTGCGCTTTTCGGCGTCGCCCAGTTCGCGGGCACTGGAAATCTGCGCTTCTGTAAATCCCAGCCGCGCGTCGAGTTCCTTCTCCAGTTGCTCAACGATTCTTGATAGAAACGGTAGGCGGCGGTGGTCCATGAGCACAGCAACTAAATTACGAACGGGTTTGTCGATTCCGTTTCGCTGCACGATGGCATCCAGCAATTTGCGTTTCTGATCAGCTGGGACCGCAGGATTCTCCCAGACCCTTCGCAATTGGACACTTTCACTGTAGAGCGTCGCAATCTGCCGCAATCCGCCGCTGGCGCGCGCCGCATCCAGATGGGCAGCGAACACCACGTCAGCGAAAGCGCGAGCGTAGGTGCTGGCGACGGAAGCCATCTAGTTTCCGTCCTTTCCCGAAGTGTCGGAGACTGACCCCAACTGGCCGGCGAAATTCCGCACCAGAGCCTGATCGGTGGCGGGATCGACGTGAATCTGTTTCTGGGCAAGCCCAACGGCAAGGTCGGCGGCATGGGCCGTCAACTGGCGGCGTGCGGCTTTGACCGCGGCGACAATCTCCTGCTCCGCCATGGCGACGATCTTCTGCGCATCTTCTTCGGCGGCAGCTTTGATGCGCGCTTCTTCTGCCTCACCCTCTTTTTCGGCCGCATCGCGCATCATTCCGATTTCGACATCAAGCTTTTGCAAACGCGATTCGATGTCCGCGAGTCTGCGGCGGGCGTCTTCGCTCGCTTTCTGCGCCTCCTGCATGGCCTTCTGGATCGCGGCGGTGCGATCGCGGAAGATGCCGGGAAGGAACTTGCGGCCGGCCCAGATGATGAGAGCGGCGATTACGGCAAAGTTGAAAACCACGCTGGCCCAGTACGACTGCTGCGTGTTCAGTCCCGTAATGCGCGAGATCATCTGGACGGAGCCCGAGTGTTTGAACTCCTCCATCTCATCTTTTTCTTCTCCTGAGGCTTTCCGGCTCTCATGCACCAGTTGGCGCCCGGGCCCCATTTGCGTCTCATCGGAGCCAGCCTGCTTTGGCTTGGGCGCTTCTTGCGCGCGCAGCGGAAGGCAGACGCAACCGGCCAGCAGCAGCGCGAGAATCCCGATCTGCAATGCCCGATTCGATTTCATCAGCGTCCCGCTCCCGCCGGTTGCAGAACGCGCCGCACGATCTCCCGGGCAAGTGCTGCCGCTTCGGCCTGCAATCCTTGCTCGGCCGCAACACGATCTTTTTCGATGGCCACTTTGGCCGTCTGCACCTGTGCCTGGGCCTTGTTACGCGCCTCAGCCACGGCTTGGGCTCGAACCTGCATGGCGGCCTGACGCTTCGCTTCCTGGGCGCGGTAGACCGCCGCCCGCGCCTCGCGCAGGCTCTGCTCGTACTCAGCGGTACGCGCCTCGGCTGCCGCGATATCTGCCTTCGACTTTTCGATCGCGCCCTCGGTCTTGCTGTGCCGCTCCTCGAGCACGCGCCGCAGAGGCTTGTGCACGATCACGGTGTAGAGCGCATACAACAACGCCAGCATAATTACCGTCGGAACCGCCCCGAGCAGTAATTTGCCTAGTTGTTGGACTGTCTCATCCATGTGGTGCTGAGCTAGATCGAGAAAATGAGGGCTATGAAAACTGTTAAGTCTAACGTCCGGAGAAGTTTAATGTCAACGCAAGAAGATCGGTTTAGGGCGCGTAAAAGCAGGTCGAAGCTCAACCGCCCGAAGTCTTGGTGACCACAGGATTACTATTGAAAATAAGGGATTTACCTTACTGAGCTGCGTACCACGAACAGAGTCGCATATTTCTGCACATATCCCTTGACTTCATAGTAAAGAGGATTAGCATAAGGATATCACCTCCGATCCAATTCAGGATCGAATGGGCCGATAGCCAAGGAATGTCACCGCTTCTTGGTTGCCGGCCCATTTAATTTTTGGTTGAGCAGTTAATTCCCACCGAAAACCACTTTGCCCGCAACGATGGTAGTCGCGACTTTGGTCTTGGAGATGTCTTCTGGCTTCCCCGAGAAAATGTCTTGCGAGAGCACAGCAAGATCCGCCTCTTTCCCCACTTCGAGTGTTCCCAGTTTGTCTTCCGAGAACCTGGCGTAAGCCGAACCCTGTGTATAAGCATTCACAGCTTGTTCGACCGTGATGCGCTCCGCCGGAGTGTAGACATCGTTCGTGGCTAAGTACCCGGCCTGGCCTGCGCCGTCGAACACGCCTCCAGGAAAATCGCCGCCGCTGGCAGGCTTCCAGATCTGGCGCGTGACCGCCTCCTGGATGGCGATAAATGGATTCGGAGGCCAGATACAAGGCCAGTCGCTGCCGAAGGCCAGCCGCGCCCCGCTCTTTTCAACGCTCTGCCAGCGGTCGGTCGTAGTCCGATCCTTGGGATCGTAGTTCGAGCCGTCCTCATCGCAGCAGAAACTCGGCTGCATGCTGGTAATGAGCTGAAGCTTGGCCACGCGCGGCATATCTGCCGCCGGCAGGAAGTCTCCATGCTCGATGCGGAATCGCCGGTCACGCGGGCCGTTGACTCGCTCCGCTTCTTCGTAGGTGTCGACCACCAGATGTGTGGAGTCGGGACGATACGCGTGGGTCATAATCTGGAATCCGCGCTTGTCCAACTCGAGCACCAGTTTCTTGTACTCGGCGGGCTGGTAGGTCAGAGGCGGAATGAGTCCGGTGCCGCCGTCGACGAAAAATTTCACGAGGTTCGCCGAAACCCAGTCATCGTGATAGAGCGTGCGCGCCTTCTCGAGGTCCGCCAGAAACTCGGGCGTCAGGCGATGATTCACCGCGACCGCTCCAAACGAAGTACGCGTGCGGACGGTAAGTTCACCGCGATCACGCAACGCGGCGTAGAGCTGAATCTCTGCCAGGTTCCCAGTCGCATTCACGACGCTGGTGATCCCGAACTGGTTCAGGTGATGGGCGGCGTCACGAAGGAACTTGAGTTTTTCCTCCTCTGGAAACAGAGGCTGCAAGGCACGTTCCATGATGGCCATGGCCGCTTCCAGCAGCAGTCCGCTGGGATGCCCGCTGGCGTCGCGAATAATGTTCTTCTCTTCCTCCGGATCGGCAACCGGTTCGTCCGTGATGCCTGCCAGGGCTAGTGCCTTCGCATTGAGCAGAAGAGAGTGTTCCGCCGTGTGATGCACGATCACTGGCCGATCCGGGACCGCTCGGTCGAGCAGTTCATGCGTCGGCGTGGAAGGAGGCGTGGTGCTGAAGTCTGCGCGGACAATCAGCACCTTGCCGTTGGGATGACTGGCAGCGTACGCCTTGATCTGGTCGACGAACTTTTCAGGATCGTCGGGAGTAATCGTCCCCTCGGGCGTCGACAAATTAAGTCCATGCAGTTCCAGTCCGCCGAACCACATATGAACATGCGAGTCGGATATGCCGGGGATCACTGTCCGGCCCTGCAGATCGATCACTTTGGTTTGCGTCTGCTTGTGGGTGAGGATTTCCTGATCTGTTCCGACGGCTTCGATGTGAGTCTCGGAAATAGCCAGAGCCTGCGCCCAAGGCGCCTTGGGATTGCCGGTGTAGATGTGGCCATGAATCAGAACGGTGTCGCTGGCGAAAACTTCCGCTGACAAGAAGACGGCCACCGCTGCACAAAAGATCACGACGGATCGACGTGCAAGCATCGTTTGCCTCCGGTGGAAGAATAGCGTGCGCCAGTGTAACCCTGTTTGGGCTTATTTGGTTCTGATCAGCTCAGGATGGGTTCGACGTATCCATATCTCCACATCCCGCCGGAGACTTTTAGGAAGTTGCAGCAGATCATCGGCCTCCCGATCAGATACGCTGCCCGCGGCATCAAGTGCCGCTGTGGCGAGGAGAGGTCGTACTCATAGTGGGTACGCTTGTACCCTATTTGGGTACATCCCTCACGCTGTGGATTTGACCGCCCATCCCTTGACTTTTCTGATGACTGACTCTGGCGCTTCCACTTCGAGGTCCACCGCACCATCTTGATAGGTCCGTGAATATATCCGCGCACGCGCCTCGAGCATTGCCAGGGTCTTGCCTTCTTTCTGCGGGACACGCACATGCAGGCGGCTTACTGGATCTTCCTCGATCAGCTTGTCGATGCGTTTCAGCAAGGTATCCAAGCCCGTGCCTTCGACCGCCGAGACATAAACCGTTCGCGAGCTCTCGCGTGCAGCATCGGCGATCAGGTTTTCCGCCACTTCTCCGTCCAGCAGATCGACCTTGTTCATCACCCGCAGGCGCGGCTTCTTCTCCGCTTCCAGTTCCTTCAAGACAATTTCTACCTGGGCGTCCTGCTCGGCCGAGAGGCGGCTGCTGGCGTCAGACACATGCAAGACGAGCGATGCTCGCTGCACTTCCTCCAAGGTCGCGCGAAATGCCGAGACAAGAGTGTGCGGCAGGTTGCGGATGAATCCGACAGTGTCGGACAGAAGCACCTTGCGCTTGGACGGCAACTCCACCGCCCGAAGAGTGGGATCCAGAGTCGCGAACATCTTCGGGGACGACAATACCCCCGCCCGGGTCAGAGCATTGAACAAAGTCGACTTGCCGGCATTCGTGTATCCCACGAGTGCGACCGTTGCCACCGGAGCGGACTCGCGCCGCTGCCTCTGCTGGGCGCGAATGCGCCGAACGTTCTCCAGTTGCTGTTCGACGTGCCGCACGCGCCGCGCAATTTTTCGCCGGTCGGTTTCCAGCTTGGTTTCACCGGGGCCTCGCGTGCCGATGCCGCCGCCGAGCTGCGACATCTCGACACCATGTCCTGCCAGGCGCGGCATCATGTAATGCAACTGTGCCAGTTCGACCTGCAACTGGCCTTCACGGGTGCGCGCGTGGCGAGCAAAGATGTCGAGAATAAGCTGCGTGCGGTCGATCACCCGCCGCTCAATAATCTTTTCGATGTTGCGCTGCTGCGATGGGCTGAGATCGTGATCGAACAGGATCACGTCGGCATCGACAGACGCGGCGGCCCCTGCAATTTCTTCGAGCTTGCCGCCCCCTACCAAAGTTGCCGGATCGGGCCGGTCACGCCGCTGCAGGATTTCGCCAACGACTCTGGCTCCCGCGCTTTCGGCAAGGGTACGCAACTCGGCGAGGGATTCTTCGGCGTCGAACTCGGGGATGCTGGGCCGGCCCTCGGATTTCGGCGCTGCGCCGGAGCCAGCGACCGCATCGCGCGCCGCTGCCGCTTGAGCCGTCACCGTGCCTTTGACACCGCCTCGACTGCGCGTCCGCACATCCAGCCCTACCAGGAACGCACGCTCCTGATCGGGATCTTTTCTTGTCGAGACAGTGCCCAAGGGCGCACGGCCTCGCTTACGCGCCAAGTCGCGGGATTTCTTGCGATGAGAACTTCGCAAAGCCGAAAAGCCTGTCTTTATCCTTCGGTGCCCGAGGCGCTCGCAGCTGTACCGCCAGCTGACGCTGCGGCTTGCGCTTTCTCCGGATGCACCGCATGAGTCACGTGCGTCGACGCCACTCGTCCCATGACGACCGTGGAGATGGCGTGCTTGAAGATGAGTTGCTCCTGACCGTTCGCCTCCAGCACCACGGAGTACTTGTCAAAAGAGCGGATGCGGCCCGTCAGCTTCACCCCGCTGAGCAGATAAATCGTAATGCTGGCTCTCTCTTTACGGGCCGTGTTAAGGAAGGAATCCTGAATGTTTTGCGCCGGCTTATTGCTGTCCATAGCCGATCTCCTCAATTGTGTAGACTGCGACTTTCCAGCTGCCGGCCCACAGGCGCAATGGGCAGGCTCAAAGCAACAGCATGTTCCTGGAAGCCTTCCCGCTGCCACAGGAACAAGGGGGGACAATCCCGCTGGATCCAGACTTAAAGATTCGGCCATCCCAGCGGGAGATGTCAGTACCATACGGCGATCCGCGTCGCATTTCAACCGAAAGTTGCCCCGGAACGGGTGCCGGAGTTGACACGACCGCGGTGCCGAGAGCAGACTTGCGGTCGAATTCCAACAACAGGCCGGCTTTCGGAATGCCCTTCCAGCCGTTGGCGTTGCGGAATCCGCATCTGCACCACGAAGTTCCGGAGGAGATCGATGCACTTCGTCATGTCATTCCTGGTCCAACCCACGATTTCAGGAGCGGAGGCGGCCAAGTTCATCCTGCGCTGGTTTCACCTCATTGCCGGCATTACCTGGATCGGACTGCTGTACTTCTTCAACCTGGTGAACGTTCCTTTCATGAAGCAGGTAGACGCCGCCGTAAAACCAAAGATCTTCGAAAACCTGACGCTCCCTGCGCTGAACTGGTTCCGCTGGAGCGCGCTGGTGACGGTATTCCTCGGCTTCTGGTATTGGGGGCAATTTCTGGTCGCACCGGACGCGGAGCGGGATGGCGGCAGTTCGGGTAAAACCCAGGGCCTGTTCCTGCTGATCTGGCTGGTGACGTTCTTTATCCTTTTCTTCGTGATAAAGAAGCTGACTCCCAACGGATACGTGCTCGGCGTAATCACGACGATTCTGGTCTATGCCGCGGGATGGCTGTTCGTGCACTACACACCAGTCGGCGGAGACGATAATCACGTCCTGTGTATCGGCGTTGGCGGCGGCATGGGCATCGTGATGCTGTTCAACGTCTGGGGCATCATCTGGCCCAACAACAAGAAGATCATCCGCGGAGCGCTGGCCGGCACGCCTCCGGCGAATGCGTCGGCACTGGCGCGCCAGGCATTCCTGGCGTCGCGGACGAATTTCTTTTTGTCCGTGCCGATGTTGTTCTACATGGCAGCCGCGTCGCACTTTGGGAGCACGGTGATATTCGGGAAGTGAGCAAGAGAACAGATAATAGCGATCCGCCCCGCCCCATCCTCTGGGGCGGGCTGGCCAGTCTCCGTGTAGGCCGTGCTCGCAACAGATGTAATCGAGAAGCTCTCACCTCTCACCGCTGAGAACTACCCCCACAATCAGACCTAAGCAAAAACCGCTGGCCCAAGGGCCAGCGGTTGGAAAAGCTTTCTAAAGGAATGGATTAGAAGTCGAGTCTCAGACCGAACTCCAGTTGTCGGGCCGCACCGGCCGCAAAGACTCCGGTTCCCAAGCCTGAGCGCAGAATGTTGTGGCTCGGGTCGTTGCCACCAACCGTTCCGTTCGGCGATCCGGGACCGCCGGTAAGCTGTCCCGTGGGCGTCGTAAGTCCACCCAACGCACCGAAGTTAGCGAAGTTGAAAATGTTAAAGAACGCGATGCTGGGCTCAAGTCTAAAGCGCTCGTGGATCTTGATCGGCCAAGCCAAGACCGTATCAACGTCCTTGTACATGCTGTTCCCGGCGTTGTTTGCAGGTGGAGCCGCGATGGTCGGAATCACCGCGCCAAGCGACACCAGTTGCGCTTGAGTGAACAGGTTCGCACTCACGAGAGCTTGGCCCGCAGGAGTCAGCTTACCTGCAGCGTTTGAGTTGAAGGTGCTGATGACCGAAGCAAGGTTACCCGGAGACACGCCGCGCATGAAGGTCCCGGGCTTACCGATCCCAGTCGCGGCGGAGTTGATCAGATCACCCACCGTCCCGTCACCGGTCAGATCGGTGCGGAAGATTTCAGCTGGCGAGAACTGCCCCGGTGAGTTGAGGTAGAGATTCGATGGATGCGCCGACCGGAAGCCGCCGATCAGGCTGAAGCGCGGCCCATGGTGGGCGATATCGAAAGTGGCGCCGAACTTGAACTGTTGAGTGGCATCCAGGCTGGTCGGGCCAAAGAAGGACGTTGGATTGCGGAAGTCGTACGACCCTGCGCTGAAGTTCTGGTCGTCGCCACCGTTCCCCTGATAGCGCGAGAGCGTATAGGCAATTTGGAGGTTCATGCCGGTGACGCCGCGGAACGGGCTCCGAACCTGCTGCTTGTACTCGGCCTGCAGAGCGTTGTACACCGAGCGACCGGCTGGGGATTGGAAGTAGCCGACGCCCATTTGCTGGTTGATGCCGCCAAACGCAGCGCTCGTGCCAGGAGTAAGTCCGAACGCCGCAGGACCATAACCAAACAGTGAAGCATGACCAGACCCAAGCCCACCAGATGGGGGCCCCAGTGTTTGGGTCAGTCTGAAGGCCCGAATAGCTGCCGATGGTTGCACCCGCATTGATAGCACAAGTAATGCTTGCCTGATCAAAGCCCGTTCCGCATCCAAATGAGTTGTTAACAATCGAGATTGCGTTCTAGCTGCCGGCACGTTGAGATGACTTGCATCCCCGACGTGGTTGACATCAATCGTCAGCGGGAAGTGTAAGCTGACGTTACGCACGTAGTCAGCCGTCAGAACGCCACCCTTCACGATTTCTCGCTGAACACCAATATTCATTTGGTAGGCTCGATGCTCCGGTAGTTGGGAACATACGCAGCGTATCCAGCCGCCGGACCAAGTGTTAAAGTGTTGCCCACGAAATTGCCGTTGGAGGCCGGTCCCGCCGCCTTGACAGCAGCATCATAGGCAGTCTGCAGGTCTGCCACTGCTTGTCCAGCCGCGCCCAGCGAGTTGAAGCAGACCTGAGTCCCCAGATCGAGCCCGTCGATTGAGGTTGTTGGGCTGCTTTGGCCAGGGAACTGGACTCCGACTTGCCCGGTGGTTTTACTCTGAAACGCACCCACCGAACAGCTCAGGTTGCCGGTGGCCCAGAACAATCCAGTAGCGAGTTTGCCAGGGCGGTCAAACAGAACGTTGTTGAAAATCGAGTTTTCGTAGTAGATGCCCGCGCCACCGCGGATGACCGTCTTGCCATTGTGCATCGGGTCCCAAGCGAAACCAACCTGCGGGCCAAAATTGCTGTTCGGTTGCCGCACGCGATTGCCCAATCCGGGAGTATTTCCAAACTGATCCAAAAGGTTGCCGGTACAGGTGATCAGCGTGGTTGCTGAGCATGGAATCGGAGCCAAGTCACTGTCGGTGCGGCCTGTGTCACGCAAATAGCGCAGACCATAGGTCAAGGTGAAATTGGGCCTAATCTTCCAGGAATCTCCCACATACGCTTCAAAGCGGGTGTCGGCTTGTCCCCCTGCCGGGGCTCCAAAACCCGCCTTCTCGGTGAAGTAGCCTTGCCCGTTGCTGAGAGTTGCTCCTGTTATCGGATAGGCTAGAACGCTGGTGTTGCAAGCGCCGCCGTTGCAGCTATATCCAAGGCTGCCCTCCGCCACGCCGAATGCTGCGGCGTCGTCCACATAACTCGTGACCGCTGGACCCAACCCGTAGAACGAAGCGAAACCTCCACCAAGGATGCGATTGACGGTCGCGCCGAAACGAATGATGTGCGAACCCCAGACCTTGCTGCCGTCATACTTGACCTGCTTGTTGCTTTGGTAGGTTTGCTGCGGGGCGAGGAAATTTGGCCCCGAAGAGAAGTTCGTGTCGGCGAAGCCGATCCCATCACCGGGAACCGGGTTGATCGCGCTCGGGGTGGAGGTGGTGCCACCGCCAATCAAATTATGAAACTTGAGAGCCGAAGCGGAAGCTGTGCGACCAACTGCCCTTGTTCCAATCTACGCCGACCGCGTTCGAAGGCACATTATCGCGGTTCGAGTAAATCGAATAGTTACCCGCGAAAGCGTTGCTGTTGGAATAGTTGACGTCGTACGCGAACTTGTAGAACACGTGGATGTTATTCGTGGCCTGCCAATCCAGTCTTCCACTGGACTGGGTGCTGCGAAACGGCGAGGTAAATCCCCCTGATAAGGCGCCGAATGGAGCGCCGATGACGACTGAGTCGCGACTGTCTTGCTTAATGCGCTCGGCGTCAACAAAGAAGAAAAGCTTGTCTTTGATGAACGCGCCACCAAAGCGGCCGCCAAACTGATTGCGCTGGAACGGGAGCGACACTCCACCCGGGAAGTTGGCAAAGCCCGCGCGCTCATCACGAAAAGCGCCGAAAGCTTGACCATGATAGGCATTGGTCCCGGAGCGAGTGGCAAGATTGATTGCGCCCGAAGCCGTTACTTCGGTAGACAGATCGAGCGAAGAACGGCTGATGTTGAACTCCTGAATGGAACTCATCGCGATGTTCTGCGTTGTGGTGCCGACGGTCTCGTCGCTGACATCTAAGCCGTCGACTTCAATGCGCGGAGTTCGGCCAAACACCCCGTTGATCGATACTGAGGTGTAGCCCGCCTTGGTGGGATCGAAGCTCGTGCCGTCCTGCATCTGCACACCCGGTTCGAGTTGCGCCAGGTCGAGGAAGTTGCGACCGTTAACGGGCAGATTGTCGATCTGCTCACCGGTGAGCACGCCCTGCACCGTCGCCTGTTCGGTGTTGACGCCCACCGAGCTACCTTGCACTTCTACGACGGTGCTCTCCTGCCCGACCTCCAGCTTGGCACTTCCCGGTGACGTCACTGCGACCTGAACGGGAAGTTACGAATTGGGTCGTTTTGAAGCCTTTGGCTTCTATCCGGACCGAATAGTCGCCCACGGTGAGACCGCCGGAGTTATAGGTGCCGCTCGAAGACGTTGTCGTCGTCGCGACCTGCCCGGTGGCCTTATTGGTAATCATGATCTTGGCTCCTGGCACGACAGCGCCGCTGGGATCTGTGATCGCCCCCTGAATGCTGCCTTGACCGACCGTGGTCTGCGCGGTTGCCGCGGCGGTGAAGACCAATGCAGATAGAGTGAGAAGGATCAGCAGCGAGAACCACCCGCCCATGTGATGGGGCCCAAAGTTCAACCGGCCTGAATTGACGGCGTTGCGCATTCCACTGAACCTCGTGATAAATCGCATCTCTTTCCTCCTCGGGGAATAACTTCTCGGGAAATACCTTGTGCCTCCGAATCATCCGGTCGCACCCATAGCACAGCAAACAGATCCGACAGATCCGACAGATCCGACTAAACTCATTAAAAATTGCAGACTGTAGAGACCCGGCTAGAGGCTACCCCCAACGACCCGCTACCCTCGCCAAACATCCTCACAGAACATGTATTAACAGCTATATGCAAGTGTTTATCCAAACAAAACTTAATACAATCGCTGTGTTTTCATGTTGTTAGTTTTTTTTGGGCTCGGACGAGCTACCGAAAATGGTATAGAGGCCAGGCAGGCGATATGACATTTTGTAATAAACCGGTAGCGGGAACCCAGTTTTAGCGCCGTTTCCTGGTCGGTCGGCTAGCCACTTCCCCCGCCGCCAGCACGCGCCGGACGATGGGGGTGTTCAGCTTGTATTTGCGCTCCCGGACGTTGCCGGCGTCGTCCTGCACTCGGAGGGTGAAGACGGGCAGGGTCCCTTCCTTGTCGAAGGTCTCCCGGGTGACGGTCACGGGCAGGACTCCGTTCAGCCCGTGCTCGCGGTAGGCAGTTTCGTAGCGGTGCTTGCGGACGTTCCAGGTGAAGACCCGCAGTTGGTCGTAGTCGTAGGGCGAGCCGTCATGGGGCTCGGTCAGCAGGCAGAGATACTGGGAGACTTTCTTGTCTCCATCCTGAACCTGATTCAGCACAAAGAAAGCGACGAAGCGCTGGCCCTCGGCGTATTGCGCAACCTCAAGCGGGACATCGACGTCGACCATCCGCGATAGTACCCATCCCACGCGGCCTTGACTGTCGCGCACCAGCCACCAGTCCTCCAGAAGCGGACCAGCGGCAGCCTTGCCGCCTGGCTTGGTAGCGATCGGCCTGGCCGCCGGCGGAGCACTGGTCTGCTTCTCGGCGACGGCCCGCCTCAAAATGCTTACCTTCGCGCCCGTCGCCAGCTGGTAGAGATGCTCCGTCTCGCGTCCGGGAGTAATATGAAGGTTGGTTTCGCTGCGTAACACGCCGGGAGCCTGTGCCAGAGCGCTTTGGTTCTCCTGGGTCAGCTTCAGCAGGCCGTCGAAGGTCTTCTGATCCACCAGGTACCGCTGCTCGACCCAGCCCTCAATGCCGGTGGCGGTGCGCACGCGGGCGAATCGCTTCTCGCGGTCGACGATCTCGACCCGCTCCCCATTCTTAACCGTGCCGACGCGGTTATAGATCGCGGCCACCTGGTCGCGCAGGGTCGCCTGCGGCGCGGAAACATAGGCCACTTCGAGGACGCGGTGCCGGTTGCGACAAGCCGCCAGCGCCACCATGGCCAAGGCAAGAACACCGACCAGCCATTTTGTCCGCGATGGACCCAGTTTCATAGGAGAAGGCAGGCGAACCCTTCACTATAGCGCGTTGCCGCCACCTTCAGCCGCACGAAGGTTTACGCCTGGTACACCCCGAGCCCTTGTCCGGTAGATGGGAGACAACGGCACTCCCGCTCGGTTACCATAGATTTGCGGTTTGGTTGGCAACGGCAGGTTGCCGCAAGCTCGCTTTTGGCGTCTAAGTGAATGGGGAGTACGGCGTCGAATCCATCAGATCTGAAACTAAAGAAACTAACTTATGAGAAGCAAAACCTGGAATCGTTTCGCGTTTTTGTCGTTCACCTCAGTCTTTCTGGCCATAGCGAGTCTGTGCGCTGCAGCACAGGACACGGTGGACACCGTTCTGCGTCCGCCCAAGGGAGCGGAAGTGGCGATCGTCATCTTTGAAGATCTGGAATGCCCTATGTGCCGGCGGACCGCGCCGCTGGTGGAGCAGGCATCGAAGACCTACAAGATTCCGGTCGTGCGCCATGACTTTCCGCTGCCCATGCACCCGTGGTCGTACCAGGCGGCCGTGATCGCGCGCTATTTCGACACGCATTCCAAGGCGCTGGGCAACGAGTTCCGCGACTACATTTTCGAAAATCAGCTCGAAGTCAACCTGCAGAACCTGCGATCGTACGCCGAGAAATTTGCGGCGGCCCGCAAAGTTGACCTGCCGTTTGTTATTGATCCCAGCGGCAAGCTGGCCGCGCAAGTGAACGCCGACCGCGACCTGGGCAAGGCCATCAAGCTCGACCACACCCCGACGGTGTACATCGTCAGCAGCCGCAATCCCAACAAGCCGTACGTCGAAGTGAAGGACAACAACCAACTCTACTCGACAATCGACGCAATGCTGAAGGAGTAGCGCGCGTCAAGACTTGAATGCTTGTGTAGGGACGGGCGCCTCGCCCGTCCAGCCGAGCAAAGCGAGGCGCAGGCGAGCCACGGACCGAGCCCCCAAAAACTTCTTTGCCACGGATCAACGCGGATTCACGCCGATAAATCCTGAGTCTACCCCGCTTGAAGCGAACCCGAAGCCGTCTGCCCCGAGGTTGCGAGACGCGGACGCAGGGAAGTATCATCACCTGCCGTCCCGATTTCCGAGGCCAACCCCATGCATCTGAACCTGTCCAGAAGTACGCAAACCGCATTCATCTTTCTTCTTGTCGCTCTTTCAGCCTTCGCGCAGCAATCTTCTCAATCCCCCTCCATTCCAACCACCGGCTTCGCCGGTCTCGACCAATACCGCGCATCGCGCATCGCCGTATTCACCGATGACTACGGGCAGCTGGCGCGCTACCGCGAGGCCAACGCCAAGCTCGGCCCCCCGGCCGCAAGCCAGAATCGTGTCGTGTTCTTCGGCGATTCGATCACCGACATCTGGAAGCTGGAAAATTATTTCCCTGGGAAGCCTTACGTCAACCGCGGCATCGGCGGCCAGACCACGCCGCAGATGCTGGTGCGCTTCCGCCAGGATGTCATCGATCTGCACCCCAAGGTGGTCGTCATTCTGGCCGGCACCAACGACATTGCGGGAAATACCGGCCCCATGCGCAACGAGGATATCGAGGCCAACTACGCGTCCTTCGCCGAGCTGGCGCGCGCAAGCGGCATTCACGTTGTCTATTCATCGATCCTGCCGGTACACAACTACACAGACCGCTCGAAGGATTTCTTTGCGCAGCGTCCCATGTCGCGAATTCTCGAACTCAACAGGTGGCTTAAGGATTACTGCGAGAAGAACAACATTGTTTATCTCGACTATTTTTCCGCGGTCGTCGATGACAAGGGCCTTCTGAAGAAAGATCTGGCCGACGACGGGCTGCATCCCAACGATGCAGGGTTCAAGATCATGGCGCCGCTGGCCCAAGCAGCGATTGCTAACGCGATTAAGTAAACAGATACAAACATGTTTGCGCTACGCTCGCTCCCGTTTGTAGTGGTGTTCTCGCTCTCTGTGTTGGCGCAGGCGGAGTGGCCGAAACCCAAATGGGAGAAAGTCAACACTCTGGGTTGCCGCGCGTCCGATAAACCTGTCTCGACCACGGTGGGCAAGTACCAGATAATGCTTGTCCCAGTCCCGGATCTCAACACGTACGAGAGTCTCTGCCGCAGCTATCTGGTCGGCCCGACTCAGACTCAGCACGGGACTCTTGTTCTCGAAGACTGGAATGTCTCAGTCCATCAGGGTACTGGAGATGATTTGTTTGGGGACGGCAGCCCCACCCTGGTTCTGGAGGGCTACTCTGGTGGCGCACATTGCTGTTATACGTACGAAATCGTCAGCTTGGGGGATCGGCCTGTAATCCTTCAGCCCATCAGGAACGAGGCTCCCTTCTACATCTTCCGGGACTCCGTCAGCAAGCAGTTCCGGATCATGACGAGCGATGGAGCCTTTGATTCCTTTGACGGCATGTGCCATGCGTGCGCGCCCTTCCCGCGGGTTGTGCTTGGGGTTGATAATGACGGACTCCACGACGTCAGCGCGCAATTTGTCGAACAGTACGATTCGGAAATTGCCCTGGCGCGGGCCAAGATTGCCCAGGAAGATATCGCCAAGTTCCAGATAACTGATTTCAAGGATGCGAAAGGAGTTGTCCTCGAAATTGTGCTTTCTTATGTGTATAGCGGGCGCGAGGCGGACGCCTGGCAGACTTTGAACGAGATGTGGCCTGCTGATGATCGCGCTCGGGTGAAGCAACTAATCATGCGCACCCGGGCAAAGGGTCTCCTGTCCAGGCTCAGCACGACCGCACCCCGAACTTCCACTGTTACTTCGGGGCGCTGACAAGCATCTATAATGGTCGGAGAGTTTCCGACCGCTTCGACCTGGGGGCATACCTGAGGCTGTGGCGGCGTGGGAAATGCGCGAGCGACGGCGCCCGTGACACTTCCCGAGGGTACCGGTGGAAACGCCGGCGCCTCCCGCGTTCATGAGGACGCATTGGAAAGGAAACGAGCCTGCCGGGATTCTCCCGTCTGCTTGCCCTTTCCCGTATTTAACAATTAGCACTTGGCATTCAGCCATTCGAGCGAGGTGCCGTGGCCCGATCCGGCTAAATGCTAATTGCTAAGTGCTAATGGCTGCTCTTCACGACAAATTCGGCCGTGCGATCACCGATCTGCGGATCTCCATCACCGATCGCTGCAACTATAAGTGTGTCTATTGCCGCACAGGTAATGAAGGCGCGCTCTACGGAGACCTCCCCTTCTCGGATTATCTGCGCATGGCTCGTGTGCTGGTGGGAATGGGCATCACCAAGGTTCGTCTCACAGGCGGCGAGCCGCTGCTGCGGAATGGCGTCGTAGAGTTCGTGCGCGAGTTGGCAAAGTTGCGGCCTCAGGGGCTAAAGCCTCCTTCTTCTGCGAGTGGTAACGGCGCGGCTGAAGCCGCGCCCTTTCAAAGCTCGCTCGGAGCAAACGACGGCGATCCACTCGATATCGCTCTAACCACGAACGGGCACCTCCTGGCCGATTTGGCACAGCCACTCAAGGACGCGGGCCTGACCCGCGTGACTGTCTCAATGGACGCCGTCGATCCCGACCGCTTCGCCCGCATCACGCGCGTTCCGAATGGATACGATCATGTGCTGGCGGGAATCCGCGCCGCCCGCCACGCCGGACTGTGGCCGCTGAAAGTGAATTGCGTTCTGATGCGCGGGTTCAATGAAGACCAGATCATCCCTTTCGGCATGTTCGCGCGTGAAGAGGGTGTGACCGTCCGCTTCATCGAATTCATGCCGCTCGAAGAGGGACGCACCTGGGCGCCCTCAACCGTCGTCACGCTCGACGAAATTCTGGCCCGCATGGCCGAATATCGTCCGTTAGTCGAGATCCCGCGTGCCCGCTCGGAAACCGCGCGCCGCTATCGTTTTGAAGATGGTGTCGGCGAGATCGGGATCATCGCCCCGGTGTCGCACCCATTCTGCGGACATTGCAGCCGCATTCGCATCACCAGCGATGGCAAGATCCGCACCTGCCTCTTCTCCGTTTGGGATCACGACCTGCATGCCCAGATGCGGCGCGGCGCCAGTGATGAGGAGTTGTCAGACTTCATTCGCGGGGTAGTGGCGAAGAAAGAAGAACGCCACCACATCGGCGAGCCTGACTTCGTACCAGCATCGCGCACCATGGTGCACATCGGCGGCTAGTTGTAGAGGCGTAGCTTGCTACGTCTTGCCGTCGGCATTTCAAATGTATCCAGAGAGACGTTGCAAGCAACGTCTCTACGATAAGATCGATTTGTGAACGGCAGGAGTTTACTTTCGACTGCGACGGTTATTGCCCTCCTTCTCTCCACTGCCTCGGCTCAACAAGCCTACCTTGGGTTCGACCGCAATGAGTATCCTGGCGACGCCAATCTCAAGACTCTCCGCCAAACGTTTTCCTATACCGGGTACTGGCTGAACAATCCTCCCGGAGCAACCTCGAATTCCTGGGCCGGACATCGCGCCGCCGTTGAGTCCGCCGGATTCGGCTTCCTGGTTTTGTTCAACGGACGTCTCTACGCAGCGTTGAAGACGGTCGCCAATGCACAGCGGCTCGCTAAGGCCGACGCCCTCTCCGCCGCCTCCTCCGCCCATCGCGAGGGCTTTCCGCGCGACACGATCATCTTCCTCGATCAGGAACAGGGCGGGCGCATGCTGCCGGAGCAGAAGGCCTACATCTATGCATGGGTCGATGCCATCAGCGCCGCGGGATTTCGCGCTGGAATCTATTGCTCCGGCATCCGCTCCACCGATGGCGAAAACGTCGTGACCGCGGACGACATTCGCCAGACTGCAGGGTCGCGAGAAATTACGTATTGGGCGATCAACGACACCTGCCCGCCCTCGCCCGGATGTTCGGCCTCTCTCCCATCTCCGAGCCCGTCGAAAAGTGGAGTCGCCTTCGCCGAGATCTGGCAGTTCGCGCAATCTCCCCAGCGTAAGGACGTTGCCGGTCGATGCACGAATTACAGCCGCGACGGAAACTGCTATCCGCCGGGAACGAAACCGGCAGAGGGTCTTCATGTTGACCTGAACACAGCCACGTCAGCAGATCCCTCCCACGGCCGCACCCACTGAACCACCCCGATTTTCCTTCGTGCACCTTCCTTTGTGGTGAACGCCTTCATTCCCGGTCTCCCCGAATCTTGACGAAGACTTGACGCAACTTTGCGAAAATCTACAGCAGCACAAATCGCAGTCCGTCTATAAAGTGAGCCTGCGTCAAAGAGAGTGAGTGCATCTCTCACGCAGCCGAGTGTGCAGGAGGAATATATGAACCGAAAGAGGGCAATATCCATTTCTCGCTCAGTTCTCATGTTGTCATTGCTTAGCAGCTTCATAGCGGCTCAGACAAAGCAAATTCCTCCCGCGCCGATTCCAGCGCAAATAAGCGTGGCGAAGAAAATCTTCATCGCCAATGCCGGAGGCGATGACCCCGGCATCTACGAGCCCTTTTTCAACAGAGACGTCGATCGCTCCTATAACCAGTTTTATGCAGCGATGAAGAGTGCAGGCCGCTACGAACTCGTTGGCTCTCCCGCGGAAGCCGATCTGCTGTTCGAGATCCGCTTCCTGGTGCAGCCTAGCGTATTCAAGGGCGACGCTCTGGGACCCACCTATGATCCCCAATTCCGCCTGGAAATTCGCGATCCCAAAAGCAACGCCCTTTTATGGGCCTTCACCGAACACATGGAATGGGCCATTCTGCAAGGCAACCGGAACCGCAATTTCGACCAGGCTTCCGCCCGCATCGTGACTGACGTACTAGCCCTGGGGACGCGCGCGCTCGCTGCTGCGACAGCGCGCGCAAAACCTTAAGGGAAGAAGGCCAGGTGCAGTAAAATAGATCATCGCCATGGCCGACCGCACTTTTACTCTGGACGAAGCTCAGTCGTTGTTACCCGTACTTGAATCCCTGCTGCGCACAGCCATCAACGCCAAGAAGGTTGTCGATGAAGCCGACGCCGAGCAACAGGCTCTGCAGCACCGCGTGTTCCTGAACGGCGGAATGTTTCTTGACATCGTGCCCCTTGCTCGCCGTAAGGCCGAACGCGCCAAAGCGGAACAGCGCGCCAAAGATGCTCTCGCGGAAATCGATTCCATCGGCGTGCAGGTAAAAGACCTGGATATCGGACTGCTCGATTTCCCCTGCGAAGTCGAAGGACAAATCATCCTGCTCTGCTGGAAGTTCGGAGAAAAAGCCATCACCCACTGGCACGGACTCCAGGAGGGATTCGCCGGACGCAAGCCCATCGATCAGCGGATCGCAAAGGCGAAGAAGGTGAATTAGCGAGGAGCAAGGAGCCATGAGCCGCGAGCTATGAGCAAATCCAGGTTTGCTCATGGCTCACTGCTCATGGCTCACGAGTTCTCAGCGCTCCCGTTTAAGTGCGATGCTTCACTGATGCTACGGTTGCCCCCCAAACACCACATTTCAAATCCTTTCCGCCGCGAAACATCCTCTGGAATCTTGGGTTTATAGGAGAGGAACATAAGTAGGCCGAGCGGGGACTTCTGCGGCACAATGAGTCTGCGGTGGGCTCTTGGCCCGCGGGCAGCAATATTTCGGGAAGGGCATAACACATGAACCGGTCGATCATTCGTTGGGTGATGTTGGGGGCGGTAATTCTGAGCTTTTCGGTGGCTTCGTTCGGGCAGATTGCGGTGGGAATTTCGGTCCGCGTTGGACCGCCCCCTTTGCCCGTGTACGCGCAGCCGATCTGCCCCGGCCCCGGCTACATGTGGACGCCCGGTTATTGGGCCTGGGACGATGACGACGGCTATTACTGGGTCCCTGGAACATGGGTGGTCGCCCCGGTTGGTCTCTTGTGGACTCCTGGATACTGGGGATGGGGTGGTGGATTCTACGCCTGGCATGCCGGATACTGGGGACCGCACGTCGGCTTCTACGGCGGGATTAACTACGGATTCGGCTACGGCGGCGTGGGCTTTGGGGGCGGCGAATGGCGTGGCCGCTCGTTCTACTACAACCGCTCCGTGACCAATGTCAGCGTCACCAGTGTGACCAACGTCTACAACCGCACGGTAGTCGTCAACAATCGCTCGACGACCAGCTTCAATGGCGGATCGGGAGGCGTACAGGCCCGGCCTACCCATCAGGAGGAGGAGTTCGGACGCGAGCGTCACACGGGTGCGCTTGATGTTCAGAACCAGCACGAGCGCGCGGCCGCCGGAAACCGCGAGAACCTCGCGTCCCAGAACCACGGGCGCCCGGCGATAGCCGCTACTTCTCGGCCCGGAGATTTCAGCCGTCATGCCGCCGTTCCGGCCCGCGCTGCCGGAGGCGAATATCATGCGCCCGCCATGTCGCCGAAAGAAGCGCGCGTGAACTCGAATGCCGGCAACCACATGAACACAGGCAATAATAACGGCAATAGCAATAAAACCCGGTCCAATGAGGGCTTCCGCCCCTTCACCCCGCCGGCAAAAAACAACGCGGGAAATGGACGAAGCAACGAGACTTACAACCGCAATCAGGGGAGCGCCCCCAACCGCGGAATCCAGAACCAGCATCGCGAGGCGGCGCCAGCGCAGACGCCCCGTTCGGCCCCCCCGCAGCGCCCGAGCCGGCCACCACACTTTAATCCGCCCCCTCAGCACCACGCGCCTCCCCCGGCGCCACATCACGGCAAGGGGTTCTAAGAATGGGCATCAAGAATGTGGGGACAGCCGCCATCGGCTGTCCGCCGGGCGCAGCCCGGCTTAGGGTTGAACTCGATAGCCTAAGGTCTTATGGGACTAGCTCCACCCTCTTGAAGACGAACCGGGGCTTTCGCTCCGCGGAATGGCTGGCTTGATATCGGAAATCCTGCGCAAGCTTCGCTGGACCCGGCGTTCTATGGCAGTAACGATCCCATGGTCATGGCACGGAAGTGTCATTCGAATGAAATTTCTTCTCTGCTACAATTTAGACACAGGTTCGCACCCCCCAGCCCCTGAACCGGCGGCCCAAGGAGTCCCGAAAAACATGTCTGCAAAGAAATTGAAACTGATCGGCTCGTTCGCCGTGCTTCTTAGCTTGGCCTTCGCAGTGAGCTGCAAGGGGTTCTTTGTGAATCCGACGGTTACCTCGATGGCGATCGGTCCGGCGAATCTCTCGCTCGCGCCCAGCACATCTTTTCACATGGTCGCAACCGCGACCTATAGCGACGGCACTACCAGCGATGTTTCCGGGAAATCGTTATGGAGTTCCACGAGTTCGAACGTTGCGACCTTTACCAGTCCCGGAACCCTCCTGGCTGCGGATCTGTCTAACCTTCCCACCTTGCCCGCGACTACGAGCGTCAGCGCATCGCTTGGCTCGGTGAGTAGTTCCAGCCAGACGGTAACCGTTTGCCCCGTGGTACAGACATTGGTGGTCACCGTCAACGGCGGAGCGAGCGTGAATGTACCGGGAAACACTGCCCTGAAATTTGACGCCGAGGCGACCTTCAACGGAATCACTGGCAACAATGCGGTCGATGCGTATGTGACATGGAACATCTCCAACACCAGTGCGCTCTCCTCGATCGACACAGCTGGCAACGGAACGACTATCTCAAACAACATCGGCACATTTACCGTCTCCGCCACTTTGTGCGGTGTGACAAGTAGAACTGTCAGCATTACCACAACGAGCTAGCGGTCGACGATTCGCTCCGCCGACGGCAATGCGCTGCATTTTGTGGAGAGCGAGTTTGACAGTAGCGGCCACCCCGCGCTGCGCGGATTCTGTTTGCGCACCGTAGCGACGGTGTCTTTGTGCGTTCCGCCGACAGCGGGCGTATCCTGCAAACTAACAACAACGACGCGTTGAACTATGCTCCCTCAACGTCGTCTTCCGGACTCGAGATATTCTTCACCCGCCTCGATCCCGGCGGCCCAGCTATCTATTCCGCAGGCCGATCGAGTGTGTCCGCGCCCTTCCACAAGCCGGCAAGAATTCCGGCCATCACCGGGTTTGTCGAAGGACCCACGTTCTCGCCTGACGAGAAGTCGCTGTACTATCACAAGAAAGAAAACGGCCACTTCGTCATCTATCGCGTAACCCGCAGTGTTATGTGATCACCGTCACATTCTGCACTTCGGCGCCATGTGACGATATGGCATTCGCAGAGCCGTGCCCGACTCCATCACAACCTCGCCCGCGCCACCCGCGGCTTTCTCACGCGATGAGCGCGAACTGCGCGACGCGCGCTTTGCCATGCGCATGTCGCTGGCTGTGGGCGTAGTGATGCTGCTGGGGAAGTCTGTGGCGTATTACATGACCGGATCAGCCGCCATCCTTTCCGATTTCGCGGAATCGGTAGTGCATGTCATCGCGGTGGCCTTCGCCGCATTCAGTCTGCACTTGAGCACGAAGCCGGCGGCTCCGACATTCCTGTACGGATTCGAGCGCATCGCGTTTTTCTCCGCCGGATTTGAAGGCGCCATGATCATCGTGGCGGCAATCTGGATCCTCGTCGAAGCCATCGAGAAATGGCTGGCAGGATTGCCCCTCGATCATCTCGGTTCAGGAGTATTGCTGCTCGTCGGCGCCGGCATGCTGAACGCATGGCTCGGCTGGTACCTGCTGCGCGTCGGAAAACGCACGCATTCGCTTATCCTCGAAGCCGACGGCAAGCATGTACTCACCGACAGCTACACGAGTTTCGGCGTGGTCGCCGGACTGGGTCTGGTCATGCTGACCCATTGGAAGCCTTTCGATCCTCTCGTCGCCATCGCAATCGCCGTGAATATTTTGTGGTCTGGAGGACGCCTGGCCTGGCGTTCAGCTGTTGGATTACTCGACTATTCCGACCCGCAAACCGGAAAGCAGATTCGCGACAAGCTGGACGCCATCTGCAGCGAACTCGGCATTCACTACCACGGTGTCCGCTACCGCACTACCGGATACCGCGAGATCATCGAAGTACACCTGCTGTTTCCCCACGCCACCGCGGTAGGAGAAGCGCATCGCCTGGCGACTGCCCTGGAAGAGCGCTTACCCGTTGAACTAGGCAAGCCCGCCGAGGTCATCACGCACCTGGAATCGGTAGAAGATCACGAGCATGTACACACGACCGAACACTACACGGGCCGTCCCGATTAGTGTGGGTAAGGGGCACGGAATGTGTGGGGACGGGCGCCTTCGCCCGTCCAGCCGAGCAGAGCGAGGCGCAAGCGAACCACAGAACTGGCCAGGAAGAGATTTCCTTCCCACTCCGGTGCCTGTACAGACACTGAAGCTCACATCCCGTCGTAGTTAGGCCCGCCCCCGCCCTCAGGAGGCACCCAGTTGATGATCTGGTACGGATCCTGAATATCGCAAGTCTTGCAGTGCACGCAGTTCGAGGGATTCAAGCTGATGCGCTTGCCATTCGGCTGGCTGGAGTCATCCACCATCTCGTACACATTCGCCGGACAGAAATTCTGGCAAGGGCTGCCGTACTCCTTCACGCAGCGCTCGTTGCACACATTCGTGTCGTGAATGACAAGGTGCGCCGGCTGGTCTTCTTCGTGCTTTGTGCCCGAATGATAAAGATCGGTCAGCTTGTCGAACGTGACCTTGCCATCGCCCTTCGATGGACCAAGCATGTGGGCCTCGGCCCCGCCGTCAGCGCGCAGTTCGCTGAGTTTCTTCATCCGCTGGTACCCAGGTGTCCCCGGATAGCGGTTGCGTAAGCCGCGGCCTCCGGTGATCATCTGTAATGCTGTATTGAACATTCCGGCGAACATGCCATGCTCGAACCCCTGATGCAGATTGCGAACTTTCCAGAGTTCCTCTTTGATCCAGCTCGACTCCACTCTCTTCTGGAAAGCACTGAGAGAAGCCGCTGACGAATCCTCTTTCTTCAGCGCTTCGAACGCGGTCTCAGCGGCGAGCATGCCACTCTTGATCGCGAGATGAATTCCCTTGAGTCGCGCCGAATTCAGAAAGCCCGCGGAGTCGCCCAGGATCATCCATCCGTTGCCCGCCACCGGTGGAATCGCCCACCAGCCGCCGTAAGGCATCGCCTTTGCACCGAAGCGAATCATCTTGCCGCCCGCGAGCAGCTTCGAGACGAACGGATGCTTCTTGAACTCCTGCAGCACGTGCTGCGGATCGAGCCGCGGATCTCCATAGTCGAGCCCGGTTACGAATCCGAGCGAAACGATGTTGTCTTTCGACCCGTAAATCCAAGCGCCACCGTATTCTTTCGTCGTAAGCGGCCACCCCATGGTGTAGATCACCTCGCCGGGCGCCATGCGCCCCACAGGGACTTCCCAAAGCTCTTTCACCCCGACGCCATAAGTCTGCGGATTCGCATCCTTCGCCAGATCGAACTTCTGAATCAGATCTTTGGTCAACGATCCGCGTGGGCCCTCGGCCAGGATCACAACTTTGGCGTGCAGATCGTACCCGGACTCGAAATTCGATTTGGGATGTCCTTCTTTGTCGACGCCCTTGTCATCCGTGCGAACGCCAACCACGCGGTCGCCCTCGAACAGAAGCTCAGACCCGGCAAACCCGGTGAACACCGTGATTCCGGTCTCTTCGACCTTGCCGCCCAGCCACTTCACGAACTTATTCAGCGAGATGACATAGTTGCCGTGGTCGCGTAGAAACGGGGGCGTGACCGGGAACTTGAATTTCGATTTCTCGGTAAAGAAGTAAACGGATTCTTTGATGACTTCAGCGTCGAGCGGCGCATCTTTCTTGAAGTCAGGGAGTAGTTCCGCGATCGCGCGAGGATCGAGCAGCGCCCCGGAAAGACAGTGCTGTCCAACCTCGCGCGCCTTCTCGAGCACGTAAATGTTCTCTTTGCTGAGCGGTGAATCGGGATGCGCGGCATTATGAGCGTCGATCAACTGCGAGAGCCGTAAGGCACAAGCCATTCCCGCTGGCCCGCCACCGACGATGACCACATCGGCCGGCATCTGCGGCCGCTCAACACCTTCAATCGGTTTACGGAAAATGAGCATTTAGTTCCCAGCCCAACAACTTCTTTGCCACGGATTCACGCGGATGAACGCAGATCGAACAAGGACTTGAGACTCGAATTCGGTCAGCGTTTATCGGCGTTGATCCGCGGAGAGGAAGTTATCCTCCAGCTTTCGCTTTCTTCACTTCCTCGATCAGCGGCGGAACGATGTCAAACAAATTGCCCACAATCGCGTAATCCGCGATCTCGAAAATCGGCGCCTCGGAATCCTTGTTGACTGCAATGATGGCGCGCGAACCTTTCATTCCCACGATGTGCTGAATCGCGCCACTGATACCGAGAGCGAGATATAACTTGGGAGCGACCGTCTGTCCCGATGATCCAATCTGACGGTCCATCGGCAGCCATCCGGAGTCGCAGATCGGACGCGATGCCGCGAGATCTCCGCCGAGCGCGTCCGCCAACTGCTTGGCGATCTCAATATTCTTCTGCTCTTTGATGCCTCGGCCAACGGCGACGATCACTTCCGCCTGCGTCAGGTCGACCGCCTGCTTGGCCTCTTTGAACACTTCCTGCGGCTTGTTGCGAATCACGCCATCGGCAATTTCGACAGTCACGGTTTCAACGGGAGCCGCGCTTGCGCCAGCCTCGGCCTTGTCTCCGCGAAATGATCCGTTCTGAAATGTCGCGAACCACGGAGCATCGCTGGTGAAGCTGACATCGGCCGCCAGTTTCCCCTGAAACATCTGCCGCGTGAACACGAGTTTGCCGCCCTCGTGCTTGAATCCAATACAGTCGCTGATGACCGTGCGTCCCATGGCGGTCGCCAGTTTAGGCACAAAGTCGCGAACCTGATACGTATGCGGCATCAGCACAAGCTTCGGCTGCTTCGACGTCAGGAGTTGTTTGAGCGCGGCGGCGAAGGCGTCGGGAGTGTAAGGCTCGAGCTTCGCCGACTCGATGGCATACACTTTCGCAACTTTCTTCGCCGCAACCTCGGCGGCAATAGACGCGGTTCCACTGCCGATGACGGCAGCTTCGAGCGTCCATCCGGTCGCAGCGGCAATCGCCTGCCCGGCGGTAATGGTTTCCCACGAAACGCGATTCAGCTTGCCTTCGCGCTGTTCGACAACCACAAGAATGGTGTCCGCCATAAAGAATCTCTCAGTTCCAAGTTCCCAGAAAAGCCGCCTTCGCCACAAAACGCGTAGGGACAGCCGCCTCGGCTGTCCAGCCAGGGCGAAGCCCGGCTGCTCTACAGCACCCTTAATTCATTCCGCAACTTGTCCACCAGCTTCTTCGCAATCTCCGCCGGCGTCCCTTCAATGTGCTCTGTCTTCTTCGTCTTCTGCGGGATGTACAACTTCTCAATCTTCTGCAGATTCTCTCCCAGATCCGACTGCACCTCTGCCAGCGACACCTTCCGCAACGGCTTGTTCTTCGCCTGCTTGATGCCGATCAGCGTGGCGTACCGCAGCTTATTGATGCCCGACTGAATGGTCAGCACCGCAGGAGTCGGCATATCGACGAATTGGAAATATCCCGCTTCGAGCTCGCGCTTCACGCGGATCCCCGAGTCGGTCTTCTCGATCTGCATGATGATGGTCGCGTGCGGCCATCCCAGCAACTCCGCCAGAATGACGCCAGTCTGCGCAAACCCGTAATCGTCAGACTGCAGGCCTGTGAAGATGAGATCGAATTGCTCGTCCTTGATCGCTGCCGCGAATGCTTTCGCCGTGTTGAACGCGTCTAGACCGACGAACTTGTCGTCTTCAAGATGAATCGCGCGATCCGCGCCCTTGGCCAGCGCTTCGCGCAACACCTGCTGCGAGCGCGCCGGACCGCTCGTGATTACGACGACCTCGCCCTTATGCTTCTCTCGCTGGCGCAGCGCCTCTTCGAGCGCGAAGGCGTCCGGCTCGTTGACCTCGTAGGAAACATCTTCCCGGATCCACGTGCCCGACTCGTTGAGCTTCAGGGGCGCATCCTTCTGCGGCACCTGCTTCATGCAAACCAGGATTTTCAAGAGAATTTCTCCCCAGGCCGCTGGCGTCCGTCAGCCACGGCAAAACTTGTCAGTATAAATGACCCACGACGCGCCTAGGAAATCCATGGCAAACGAGAATTCGTAGAGACGTAGCTTGCTACGTCTTCTGCCGACGGCTGTTCTGAACCGACGTTCGGAGAAGCTGCCGGCCGAAGACGTCGCAAGCAACGTTTCTACAGTCAGCTCTTTGTGATCCTAATCACAGACTCCCGCCACTCCCTCCGTCAGCATGGCCAAGAGCCACTTATGCCAGACGACAACTTCTCCGCCATGCGGCAGAGCATCATTGACGGCGCGCCCGACACCGCTTTCAGCCTGGCGCAGGAAGCCGTCGCCTCCGGCATCCCACCCATCGATGCCATCAATATGGGATTCGTCCCCGGCATGCACGATGTCGGCGAGCAGTTCGCCCGCGGACAAATGTTCCTCCCCGACATGATGGCGTCCGCCGAAGCGATGCGAGCCGCCATGTCGGTGCTCGATCCGGAACTGCGCAAGCTCGGCACCGAGCGCCCGAGAGCCGGCATCGTGGTGCTCGGCACGACGAAAGGCGATATCCACGAAATCGGCAAGATTCTGGTCGGAACCATGCTGACCGCACATGGATTCCAGGTCCACGACCTCGGTGTTGACGTCTCTGGTGACAAGTTCGCCGCCAAGGCGCGCGAACTGAAAGCCGACATCGTCGGCGTCTCCGCGCTTCTAACCACAACCATGCGCAACCAAAAGAGTGTGGTCGAAGCCCTCGAAAAAGAGGGCCTCCGCTCGCAAGTAAAAGTGATGGTCGGAGGCGCTCCCGTCACCCGTCGCTGGGCCGAAGAAATCGGTGCTGACGGCTACGCCAAAGACGCCATGAGCGCAGTCACGCTGGCGCAAGAGTTGATGCAGCAGAAGCTGCAAACCGTGTCGTAGAGACGTTGCTTGCAACGTCTCTGCCGCCAGCGTCACAGAGGCCCGCGAATTCGCCAACACTGTCAGCAGGAACTGCCACATGCGACCCAAACTCGAACTCCTCGACAAGCCTCTAATCGAACGCATCCTCGACGAAGCCTTCCAACTCATCGAAGACCCCGGCGTGCGCGTCGCACCCTATGTCGTAGACTTGCTGCGCGCCGCCGGCATCACCGTGAAAGAAGGCGTCGCCCACATCCCCGAAGTCCTGGCCCGTCGCCTGCTCGACCTCGCTCCGCGCGGATTCTGCCTCTACGACCGCCTTGGCAAACCCGCCGTTCACTACAGCAGCGACACGGTTCACTTCGATCCCGGCTCGTCGTGCCTGAACATTCTCGATCCCGAAACGCAACAGCCCCGCCCGGCGATGTCTGCCGATCTGGTGCGCCTGGTGCAGGTCGCCGAAATGCTGCCTCAATTCGCGGCGCAGTCCACCGCGATGGTCTGCAACGATATCCCGCCGGAAATCGGAGACTGGTACCGCCTGCTGCTGGTTCTCTGGTATTCCGAAAAGCCGGTTGTCACCGGAGCATTCTCCGCCTCAAGCCTGCATACGCTGATCGATCTGCTGGCCATTGAAAGCGGAGGCCGCGAGACTCTTCGGCAAAATCCCCGCGCCATCTTCGATGTCTGCCCGTCCCCGCCCCTCAACTGGTCAGAATTCGCTTCGCAGAATCTCGTGGATCTCGCCCGCGCCGGAGTTCCCGCGGAAATCGTCAGCATGCCGCTCGCCGGTGCTACGGCTCCGGTTACCCTCGTGGGTTCGGTCGTGCAGCACGCGGCAGAGTGCATCAGCGGCATCACCATTCATCAACTCGCGCAGCCCGGCGCTCCGATCGTCTGGGGAGGCGCCCCTGCCATCTTCGATATGCGTTCCGGCAAGACCCCGATGGGCGCCATCGAAACGGCAATGCTCGACCTGGCCTGCTCGCAAGTCGGAAAGTATCTTGGTCTGCCGACGCACGCCTACCTGGTCGCGGGCGACGGCCGCTTTGTCGATGCACAAGTCGAGATGGAAAGCGGGATGTCGGCGATGCTCGGAGCGCTCGCCGGTATCAACATGATTTCAGGCGCCGGCATGCTGGACTTCCTGGCGTGCCACAGCATCGAAAAGCTCGTCATCGATGCCGAAGCCATCGCCTCCGCGCAGCGCCTGATCGAAGGCATTCAGCCCCGCGGCGTTTCCCTGGCAGTCGATATGTTCGCGCAGACGGGCCTGCAAGGCGACTTCCTGAAGCTTAAGGAAACCCGCGCGCTCTTCCGCAAAGAACAGCACTTCCCGTCAGCAATCATCGACCGCGGCGTGCCCACCCCGGACGGCGGCCCCACTCCCGATATCCTTCAGCGCGCACGCAATCGCGTGGACGAATTGATTGCCGCGTATGAGCGCCATCCCCCGCCGGCCGAAGTTGAGCAGGAGTTGATCGCCTTCGCCCAGCGCGAAGCCAAATCGTCGGGCTTGGAAGGCCTGCCCGGAATCACGACCTCAACACTAAGCAGGACGGATCTAGCCCAGAGGCACTGAGACACGGAGAAAAGCTAAGGAAAAGTGCGGTTTCGCTAGCTGTAAAGCAGGCTGTAATTTCGACGGAATGACCCAGATCTGGAGTGGAGATGAGGTATTTCCTGCCGTTATGATCCTGGGTTCTCCGTGTCTCCGCGTCTCCGTGGTGAGAAATGATGCAGCGCCCTACTCCATGATGACCGTAGACTGCCCGGTTAACTCAAACCGTTTGCGGCAGCGCATGTTCTTGCAGGCCATCATGTCGTCTTTCCGCACCATGTAGGAACGAAACTTCGCGAAGCGGGCGCGGTCGCGTTCATCGGCGCGTCCGCCAAGCTGGTGCTTCTTGGTGCGTACTACCCAGGTGACTTCATACTCCGCTGACTCGTGACAATGCGGGCAATTCAGCGAAGCCGGTTTCTTTTCCTGCCGCTCATCAAAAAAATCACGCTCTTCCATAGTGTAGGAGCACCAACTCAGCGGCGCTCGGACAAACATGAATTATTGCACATTTAAGCGAGCGCGTTCCTCCGCGTGCCTCCGTGACCTCTGTGGTTCAGGCCTTTCCTGGCGTCAGCTAGAATTCCTATTGTCTGAGGCATCGGGGTTCAACGTGGGAAGAAAGCAGAAACCGAAGCGTTTCCGCGCAGTCACGGCAGTGAAGGAACTGGCCCGCGAGCGCGTCGGCGCGCCCCCGGCAGGGAAGATTGTCGTCGAGAAGAAAAAAAAACCGGAGAAGCACAAGCCGACGTTGGAGAAATTGCTAAGAGAGCCGGAGTAGCTCGACGCTCCGCCAAGCTCCATTTCAGTTGAATGAAGCAGAAACCGTGACGTCCGTGTTCATAGTGACGTTGCACGTAAGCCCGCCGTTCCCCGTAACCGTTGTGCAACCCGACGCCCAGCCGCCGAACGCCTTCCCAGCAATCGGCGCAGCCGTAAGGGCTACCGAAGAGCTCGCCGGGAACGCGGCTGAACACGTGATTCCGCAGTTAATGCCCGCCGGGGAACTGGCAATCACGCCATCCGCGGCTCCGGTAGTTACGTTCACAGAAAGATTGTGTGTCGCCGTGCCCTGCGGGCACCCTTGACTCGCAGGACCTTCTACGGTGACGGTCATGAAACCCACCACGACATTGCCGCTCTTGTTTCCGCTGGTGAAAAAGCTCGCGGAAATGTTGGCCACGCCGCACGCCAACCCGTCCGTCAGCTGCCCCGCACTGCTCACATCGGCGACCACCGTGTTATCCGATGCCCAAGTGACCTTACTCGTAATATCTTTGTTTTCCTGCGGATGGATGTACGAGCCGTAGGCCGTCAGGGGGATGGGAGTCTGTTGCACGCCTGGAGGGCCGGCGGAAAAGTACGTGAACGTCGCCGGCGAAATGGTAATCCCCTGCAACTGCTGGTCACGTGCGCAACTGGATAAGCTCAACAGGCTGGATGCGGCAACAATGAGGGCCGTAATGCCGAACCACTTCCGGATCATGCTAGCTCCTGGGACCGAGCGCCGGGGACGCGCACTGCGGCTGGAATGGGGCCAATGTAGCCAATGGCCACATAAAATGCAATAGCCCGCGAGGTCCAGCAATCGAATGGCAGAGCGAGTTCTCCTTCGTGTACCTTCGTGTCCTTTGTGGTGAAAGATTTTTTAGCCGCCTACTTGACCGCTCCTGCCACAAACTTCACAAACTCAGTCACGTCCGTTTCGGTGGTATCAAACGAGCACATCCAGCGCACGATGCCCTCCTCTTCAATCCACGGATAGAAGAAGTATTTCTCCTTGATCTTCTCAATCGCGTGCTTCGGGATCTGCGCGAACACGCCGTTGCACTCCACCTTCCAGACGATGCGTACCTGCGGAATCTTTCGCACCTCCGCCTCCAGCACCCGAGCCATGCGGTTGGCATGTTCGGCGCTACGTTTCCACAGATCGTTCGTAAGCAGCGCCTCAAACTGCGCGGCGATAAATCGCATCTTCGACGCCAGTTGCATCCCCTGCTTGCGCAGATAAAGGAAATCGGCGCTGAGCGTGCGGTTGAAGAACACCACCGCCTCGCCACCCATGATGCCGTTCTTTGTGCCGCCAAACGAAAGCACATCCACACCCAGATCGCGCGTAGCCTGACGCAGCGTCTGCCCCAGGCTCGCCGCTGCGTTGGCTATGCGGGCCCCGTCCATGTGCAGGAACATCTCGCGCTCGTGCGCGAATCGCCCCAGTGCCTGAATCTCCTCGGGTTGGTACACTGTGCCCATCTCCGAGGCCTGCGTAATCGAGATGACCCGCGCCTGCACATGATGTTGGTCGCCGATCCCGTGATACGCATGCCGCACGGACTCCAGCGTGATCTTGCCATCCTGATGCGGCAGCGGAATCAGCTTGCATCCCGTATGTTTCTCCGGAGCACCACACTCGTCGGTATAAATATGCGCGTAGTCGCTGCATAGAACGGCATGGTAAGAACGGTTCAATGCCTGCAGCCCCAGCACGTTCGCTCCAGTGCCATTGAACGTAAAGAACACCTCGATGCCGTCGCCAAAGTGCTCCTGGAACTTCGCGATCGCCGACCGCGTGTAAGGATCGTCTCCGTAAGCCACCACGTGTCCCTGGTTCGCGCGCGCGATTGCCTCCAGAATTTCCGGATGAACGCCGGCGTTGTTGTCGCTGGCAAACCCACGAGTGATTTTTGCAGCTGTCATAACGAATCAATGTAGCAGACGATGGAAAGGCGTCACCACAGAGGACTTCCTCTGTGGTCCTCTGTGCCCTCTGTGGTGAGCGCTTTGACGTTGGCTGCACAGCGCACGGTCAATTACAATGCCCCTTCCCGAGGTTCTTAACCGATGCGCCAGTTCGTCCGTCGTCTGTTTCCCGTCCTGGCTCTTTCGCTGCTGGTTCGCGCCCAGACTCCCGAGCAGAAGACTGCCCGGTATCTCGACTCCATCCGGAACCAGCCATCGTTGCTGCTAGCGTTCGTGCACGACATGCCGAAAGGCGGAGACCTCCACAATCATCTCGACGGCGCTTTGTACGCCGAGGATCTTATCGACTTCGCCGCCTCCGACAACTACTGCGTCGATCGCACCACCTCCCGCCTGCTCGCCCCACCCTGCGATAACTGCGAGCACTACACGCCCAAGCCCGCCATCCGTTGCGCCTACGACGACCACATTCTCTATAACCAGATCGTCGATGCCTGGTCCATGCGCAACTGGCGCGCCGGAGAGGAATCGGGTCACGACCACTTCTTCGCCACCTTCGACAAGTTCGGTCTCACTTCGCACAACCATGTTCCGGAAGCCATCGCGAGCGTCATCAACCGCGCCGCCAAAGAACATGTGCAATACATCGAGTTCATGCACACCGGCGACGGTCGCGCCGCGGCCCAACTCGGCCTGAAACTGGGATGGGATGATGATTTCGGAAGGATGCGCGAGAAGCTTCTGTCCGGAGGATTGAAGGACATCGCCGCCGCGACCAGCAAGAGCCTGGCCGAAGACGAAGCACGAGCGCGCACGGAACTGAAATGCGGATCCCCGGAAGCCGAACCGGGATGCACCGTCACTGTCCGCTATCTCTACCAGGTCCTGCGCGGACTTCCCCCCGAAGCCGTGTTCTCTCAGATCGTTCTAGGATTCGAACTGGCCTCGTCCGATCCGCATTTCGTCGGCCTGAACCTTGTGATGCCGGAGGACTGGTACGTCCCCATCCATGATTTCAACGAGCACATGGCCATGCTCGATTACCTGCACGGCGTCTATCCCAAGGTGCACATCACTCTCCACGCGGGCGAAATCGCAATGGGCTTGGTAAAGCCCGAGGATCTTGCCTTCCACATTCGCGCGTCGGTCGAGCGCGGCCACGCCGAACGCATCGGTCACGGCGTCGACATCATGCTCGAGAAAGATCCGGTTGGGTTAATGAAGGAGATGGCCGATCGTAACGTGCTCGTCGAAATTAATCTGACGTCGAACGACCAGATACTCGGCATCAGCGGCGACGATCATCCGCTCCCGATTTACATGAAGTACGGCGTTCCCGTCGCGATTTCAACCGACGATGAAGGCGTCGCCCGCTCCGACATGACGCACGAATATCTGCGCGCCGTCGAGTCCTACCATCTGCCCTATACTGTGTTGAAGCGCATGACGCGGCAGAGCGTCGAGCACAGCTTTCTCCCGGGACAAAGCTTGTGGGCCGAGACGAAGAGTACGTTCCGTCCGGTCGCCCCCTGCGCATCCGATAAGGCTGGCATCGGAAAACCGTCCGGCGGATGCGCAGAGTTCCTCGAAGCGAACGAGCGCGCTCGCGAGCAATGGAAGTTAGAAGCCGCCTTTGCGGATTTCGAAAAGAATTTCTAAGAAAGTTGTCGTAGAGACGTAGCTTGCTACGTCTCTGCCGGCAGCGCCGATGAACTCGACCCCTGTAGGCACCGTCTCTACGAAAACTTTTAGAATAGGCTCCCATGCCCCGCAAACGAACCCTAATCCCGTCTCCGCTCGCGTGGACCACGCTGCAACCTCCCGGTCCCGCACCCGCCGCTCCCCGTCGTCGCCGAGCGCGGAGGCACTCAACTCCGCACGCCTCTCCCGGTCGCCATCATCGACACACGCGAGCAAAATCCGCTCTCCTTCCGCCGCTTCCGAGGATGGTTCGCCAAGATCGAACACCGCGCCCTGCCCCTCGGCGACTATTCCGTCAAAGGCATGGAAGACACCTGCGTCGTCGAACGTAAGGATCTTGCCGACCTGATCAGCTCCTTCACCACGAACCGCACCGTCTTCGTCAACCGGCTCCGCCGCATGGCCGAACGCCCGCACAGCCTGCTGGTGGTCACATCCTCGTTGTCAGAGATTAAGTCCGAATATCCCTATCGCGCCGCCAATCCCAACCGCATCACGCAATCGCTGCTCGCCGTCCTCGCCGGCCTTCGCCTCCCGTTTATCTGCACCGACACTCACGAACTCGGCGAGGAGATCGTCGCCTCCTACCTCTACCAGACATTTCTGTATGATTGGCTGGACCGCAACGGCCACGGCCGCCATCTATCCGACGGCGATTTGTGATTTGAAAGTGCACGCCTTCAGCCGTGCCGTAAACGCGGAGGATGGTTGCGGCTTTAGCCGCTGAGGGACCCCGCTGATGTACGGGAAAGACAGCGGAAAAAGCAGTGCTTTAATGCCGCGAAAGCTCGCTCCTCTCAGATCCGAAGGCACTGCTATCATGCCCAAGAAATCATGACCGACCAATTCACCCAAGCCGACTCCGCCGCACAATTAATCCTGAAACGCACGGCGCTCCGCCCCAGGATCGGCCTCGTCCTCGGTTCCGGCCTCGGCGCCTTCGCCGACTCGCTCGCCGATGCCACCCGCGTCCCCTACTCTGAAATTCCTTCGTTCCCACAATCCACCGCCATCGGACACGCCGGCCGCCTGGTAATCGGCAAAGCGGGCGAAGTCGCAGTTGCCGCCATGCAAGGCCGCGTCCACCTCTACGAGGGATACTCCGCGCAGCAAGTCGCGTTCCCGATCCGCGTCTTCGCCCGCATGGGGATCAAGGCCGTCGTCCTGACCAACGCCGCCGGAGGCATCAATCTCGGCTTCTCCCAAGGCGCGCTGGTGCTCATCCGCGATCACATCAACTTGCAGGGAACCAATCCGCTGGTTGGCCCCAACGACGACCGCTTCGGCGTACGTTTCCCCGACATGACCCACGCCTATTGCAGAGGAATATCGTCAGGCCGCCCGCGAAGAAGCCAGCAAGCTGGGAGTCACGCTTCACGAAGGCGTATACGCCGCACTCCTGGGACCCAGTTACGAAACTCCTGCGGAGATCGAATACCTCCGCCGCATCGGCGCCGACCTGGTAGGAATGTCAACGGCAGCGGAAGTCATCGCCGCCCGTCACATGGGACTCAACGTCCTGGCAATTTCCTGCGTCACCAACATGGCCGCAGGAATCCTGGACCAGCCCCTCTCACATGCAGAAGTAATGGAAACCGGCGAGCGAGTGAAGACGACTTTCGAAGCCCTGCTCAGAGCAGTGCTCCCCCGGATAGCCACGACGCTCACGTAGCGACAGCCGCCTCGGCTGTCCCGCAAAGCCCTGAGCGCAGTCGAAGGGCGAGCGGCCCCTGATCAGGCCGCCCAACTTGAATTTCCGAGACCTTCACTGCCCAGCCCGCAGAATCACCAGCGCCACAGGCGGCCTAATCCCATACGTCTCCGCAAAACTCTTCTGATTCACCGCCAGCCCCAGATGCCCGCGCGAGTCAATGTACAGCAGCGGATCCCCCACCGGAACATCGCTGAACGTCTTCACAAATTTCACCTTCAACTCTTTGTCGCCGAGCTTGACCGGAACTTCCTGGCCGCGCTGGTAGCCGAGTTTTAGAAAGTCGCTCCCATCCACGTTGGTCACGAGATTTCCAAACGGCCCATCCGTCGCAATCACCGAAGCATTCAATCCGTGCTCGTCAATCTGGGCGATCTTAAGATCCAGCCGAATCAAATCCTTCACCGGCATCTCCGGTCCAACCTTGCTCCAGTCGTCGCCGCGCGCCAGGTGCGCCCCCACCGGCGAAAAAATGTCGCGCCCATGAAACGTCGACGATAGCTTGCTGCCGATCATCCACTCGGTGTTGGTGATTTCACGAACCGCGTCAATCCCGTCCCGCTGCTCCACCAGCGTAATCACGCCATTGTCGGGCAATACGAAGTACTGTCCCTTCTTCGAATGCGCCACGATTGCCTTCCGCGAGCTTCCGACGGTCGGGTCAACCACAACGACGAACACCGTCCCCGTCGGATAGTACGGCGTCGCGCCATACAGATAGCGGGCCCCGTCGAAGATCGAAAACGGCGTCACCTGATGCGTCAGATCCACGATGCGTACGTCAGGCATGATCCCGTACATCACCCCGCGACAGATCGCGACGGAATCGTCGAGCACGCCGAAATCCGTCATGAACACAATGGTCGGCGGATACTTCTGTGCCGCGTCGTTCGCTGCGCGCGCTCCTGACGGAGAAACCGTCAGCAAAAGAATCGCGAGTGTGATGGCGATCGTGTTTCGGACGCGAAACTGCCCGCGACGGACCGAAGATGAAATCATCAGCTTCTCCCTTCCATGCAAGTTCAACCACGAGGGGTTTCTAGATTTTCCCCAGTACCGGCGAACAAACGCCCACAGTCATTCATAGTTCAGAGCATTCGATTCTAAACAAACTTTTACAACGCGGGAAAGCCGATCACTCCACCCTTGCCGCCGCGTCCCAGTTATAATCCTGCTGAGCACACTCCGCTGCTCGATCTCTATGTGGAGGCTCTCATGCCGCAAGCCATTCCCGAAAAATACAAAGACCTCTTCCAGAAACGGGCCTTTGCCAACCTCGCCACGCTCATGCCCGACGGCCGCCCGCAGGTCACTCCGGTATGGGTCGACTTCGACGGCGAGCACGTCATCTTCAACTCGGCCCGGGGCCGCCAGAAGGATAAGAACGTACGCCGCGATCCGCGTGTCGCCCTTGCCATCGTCGATCCTGAAAATCCCTATCGCTATCTGGAAATCCGCGGCCGCGTAACGGAGATCACCGAGGATGGTGCCGACGAGAGCATCGACAATCTGGCCAAGAAATACCTTGGCGTAGATAAATACCCGTACGGCCAGCCCGGCGAAGTCCGCGTCCTCTACAAGATCAAACCCGAACACACCACGGTAATGGGATAACGGCTGGAGCTAGCCAGAACCATGTAGGGACAGCCGCCTCGGCTGTCCAGCGGCCCGGAAGTATCGGGCCGCAGTTAGCAGATGTGGAAGAGCGGCGCTTCAGCGCCGCGTTCAGCCGAAAAAAGTGGGGTTTTTGCCCCGTGTGAGGCTCTATCCGCTCCTACAATCTCTGCTTCCTGGGCTACGGAAACGTCAACCGGACGCTAGTCCGCTTGCTCGCTGACCGCTCCGCCGAACTCCGCAATCGCTACGGCATCGAATTCCGTGTCACCGGCATAGCCTCCCGCCGCTTAGGATGGATCGCCGATCCAACCGGCATCGATCCCGAAAAGTGTGGCGCGGGCACTCCTGCCCGCGAAATCTCGCCAGGAAACGTCGCCCTCTGGCTAAAAAAAGCCCAAGCCGACGTCCTCTTCGAAGCTACATCCCTCAACGTCGAAACCGGCCAGCCCGCCGTCGACCACATCCGCGCCGCCCTCAACCACGGAGCCCACGCCATCACTGCCAACAAAGGCCCGATCGTCCACGCTTATCGCGAACTCCGCGACCTGGCCGCAGCTAAAGGCAAGCGCTTCCTCTTCGAGTCAACAGTAATGGACGGCGTCCCGATCTTCTCCCTCTTCGACCAACTCCCCGCCATCCATCTGCAAGGCTTCCACGGAATCCTCAACTCGACGACCAACGTCATCCTCAGCCAGATGGAACAAGGCCTGAGTTTCGACGAAGCACTGAAGAAAGCGCAGGAACTAGGCGTCGCCGAAACCGACGCTACGCACGACATCGACGGCTGGGACGCCGCGGTAAAAACCGCCGCCCTGATCGCAGTTCTGATGGATATGCCAATCCACCTCGATCAGATCGAGCGCGAAGGCATCCGCGAGCTGACGCCGCAAGCCGTCCGAAACGCGAAGCGCGACGGGTGGCCCTTCAAACTAGTCTGCCGCGCCCGCCGCACTGAAAACAGAGTCGAAGCCAGCGTGAAGCCAGAAAAGATCCTGAGCACGCAACCGATGGCAAAGATCGCGGACACGTCTTCCTACGTCTATTTCGAAACCGACATCTTCCCCGGCCTCGCGATCACGGAAGAAAATCCGGGTCTGTACGCGACCGCCTATGGCCTGCTCGCGGATTTCGTAAGGGCAGTCAAAGACTAGAGCGCGTTCAAGCGAAAGCGTAAACACCGGTGACGTGAACGCCCGACGGTTGATATAGGGCTTTAGCCCCTGACTTCGTTAGGGCCCTGATACTTTCACCGGCGATCCCGCTGCACTGTACACGACTTCTCCGTCGATCAACGTCATCAGGCACTTCATATCTTTGACCTGGTCCGTCGGCACGCTGTAGAGATCGCGATCCCAGACCGCGATATCGGCTCTCTTGCCGGCTTCTAGCGACCCGATCTTCTTTTCCAGAAACATCTGCCGCGAGCCCCACGCCGTATAGCTGCGCAACGCCGTATGGATGTCGATCGCTTCCGCAATCCCAAATGGATTCATGCCGTAGGTGCCCTTCGCGGTTTGACGCGCTACTGCAGCCCAAAGGCCATATCGGGCTGCGAGCGGCGTCACAGAGTAATCCGAGCCTCCTGACCAGAGAATTCCTCGTTCGTACAGCGTCTTGAACGGCTCGAGACTCTGTCCGCGCTTCGGACCATAGTTGCCCGCATAGATATCCCCGATCCACCACAGAAACTCGGGCTGCATCTCCGGATAGCCGGCATCGTATTTCTTCTGCAGGCTCGCCATTACCTCGAGAGCATGCGGGGTCGGCAGATTAGCATGGATGATGCTGTGGCGCAGACCGGGCTTCGGCTGCTCCTTTTCGACGAGCACATACGTATCCACCACCCAATCCATCGCTCGGTCTCCGACCGCATGCGTCCCCACAGGCACTCCATTGGCATGGAAAAGTCGCGCCATTTCCTGATAGACCGCAGGATCGATCTGCGGATACCCGCGATTGCCTGCGCCTGCCCTCGTCATGTCGGGAGTCGTGTCATTCCGCAGCCAGTCGTCGTAGACCCATCCCGTGCGGGCGCCACCAGATCCGTCCATATACATCTTTACTCCACACGAAAGCAGGCGATCGCCGCCCAGCGTGGCAGGCAGACGGGGAACGGAGTTGATCTCCGCCAGAGCCTTGCGTGCCGACTCCATCGTCGATCCGGCATGCCACAGCACGCAGATGCGCTCCTTGAGTTTCCCCTCGTCGAGAAGAGATTTGTAAGCGTCCCAATGGATTTGCTGAATGTCCGGATCTTTCACGCCGGTCATGCCTTCGCTATGCAGCACCTCCTGTATGTGCAGAATGCCCTGGCGCACTTGCTCCAGCGTGATGGGCGGAATCAGCCGCACCACCGGCTCCATAGCCGACTCTTCTTTGAGCACGCCAGTGGGATTGCCGTACGCATCGCGGTCGATCGTTCCGGCCGCCGGATCGGTGGTCGCCGAACTGATATGCGCCATCTTGAGCGCGACCGAATTCGCCGCCCCGTAATGACCGGTGGTGTGCATCAACCACACAGGATTATTTGGCGACACTGCGTCGAGATCAGCGGCGGTGACGTAGCGATGTTCGGCAAGCTTCCCTTCGTCCCAACCAGAGCCAGTCACCCATTCGGCGGCCTTGACCGTTGCAACCTTGGCCTTCACGCGAGCAACGATTTCCGCCACCGATGAAGCGTCAGAGAGGCCGACGTCATACAGCTCCTTCACTCCTCCCTCAGCGATGTGCGCGTGCGTATCGATAAGTCCGGGCGTGGCTGTATGGCCCTGCAGGTCGATGATGCGTATCCCGGAATTCTTACCGGCGAACGCGAGCACTTCAGCATCACTGCCGACCTTCACAATCACACCGCGTCGGATGGCCATGGCCTGCGCCACTGAGTCTTTGGCATCAACAGTGAGAATGTGGCCGTGAATCAGAATGAGATCCGCCGCAGAGTCCTGCGCGGCAACGAGCCGAGCCAACAAAATTACCGCTAAGACGCTTGCGATTCTTAATCTGGTTTTGAAAGGCATCCGTCCCGTTCTCCTCCGCTGCAGCTGACACTATATCTGCGGAGGAGCTTATTCGCACGGGTTCGTAACGAACAGCCCTACGAACAATGACCCACTCTTTTGAGAGAAACGTTGACTAGAGTGTCGAGCGGAGAGGGTTCGGTTTGGTCTTCTGGGTGACTGAATTCCATGGACACGTAAGCTGTCCAGTGATCGCAAACCAATCCATCCCCCGGTTCGCGGCCCAAATCAACAGAGATCTCTCGTTGGCTCTGGCGGTACGACATCTTTCTTGAGTCCAGGTATTTCAGAACCTCCGAACGCGGCATTCCGATTCGGAGAGCGCGCTGATACCGTCGCACCTGCGCCCGGTAGCCGACGTCCAGTTCGGCCCGGACGCGCGCGGCGGCCGCCTCCCTTTGTTTGATTTTTAGATAGGTATATCCAGCGAAGAGCAGCGCCGCGGACACAAGAGCTGCAAGAACAAGAAGGACGACTTTGGGGGTGCGAGCCACGCCGCATCATGTCACGCAAACTTCGAATTCGCAATAAACCGACTCGTGATAGAAATATTCAGACCACAATGTCCACCATCGCAACGACCACGCCCAGCCTCGATCTCACGTACGTCCGTTCCCAGTTCCCGTCTCTCTCACAGACCGTGAACGGCCACCCCGCCGCCTTCCTCGATGGCCCCGGAGGAACGCAAGTCCCGCAGCGCGTGATCGACGCCATCTCCTCCTATCTCAGCTACGACAACGCCAACACCGGCGGAGCCTACTCCACCAGCCGTCACACCGACGCCATGATCGCGCGGGCTCGCAGCGCCATGGCCGACTTTCTCCACTGCGACGCGGACGAAGTCGTCTTCGGCCCCAACATGACAAGCCTGACCTTCGCGATCTCCCGCGCAATCGGTCGCGAGTTGAAATCTGGAGACGAAATCCTCGTCACGCGCCTCGATCACGACGCCAACGTCTCTCCCTGGCTCGCGATGGCGGAAGACCGCGGCGTCACCGTCCGCTGGGCCGAGATCCATGATGAAGATTGCACGCTCGATATGTCCGACCTCGCGTCGAAGATCAATCCCAACACCAGGCTGGTCGCGGTAGGCTACGCCTCGAATGCGGTCGGCACCATCAATCCCGTTCGCGTGATCACAAAACTCGCCCACGCCGTGGGCGCACTCTGTTACGTCGACGCCGTCCACTACGGCCCCCACGGCTTGATCGATGTCGCCGCGCTCGATTGCGATTTCCTTGCCTGCTCCACCTACAAATTCTTCGGCCCGCACATGGGCGTGCTCTACGGCAAAAGCGAGCATCTCAAGCGACTTCGTCCCTACAAGGTCCGCCCGAACACCAACGCGATCCCAAACTGTTGGGAGTGGGGCACACTCAATCACGAATGCATCGCCGGAATTGAAGCCTGCGTGGACTACATTGCCGACCTCGGCCGCCGAGCCGCCGAATGTGGGGACAGCCGCCTCGTGGCGGAACCATTTGGGGACGGCCGCCTCGGCCGTCCGTCGAGCGAAGCTCGACAGCTTTTATCCGCCCGCCGCGCTGCCATCGAAGCCGCCTACGCCGCCATCCACGAGCACGAGCGCGCGCTCCTGGAAAAAATGATGAACGGCCTCAAGGCAATCCCCGCCATGAAAATCTATGGCATTACCGACCCCACCCGCTTCAACGATCGCTGTACCACGTTTGCAATCCGCATCGATGGTCACACTCCGCTGGAACTCGCGACCAAACTAGGCGACCGCGGATTCTTCACCTGGGATGGCAACTACTACGCTCTCAATCTTACCGAGCACCTCGACGTAGAAAAATCCGGCGGCTTCCTCCGCATCGGCCTGGTCCACTACAACACCGCAGACGAGGTCGACCGCCTCCTGGCCGCCCTTCACGAAATCGTGGGAGCGTAGATCGCGCACAATCCCCGATTGGCTTGCTTACTTGAATTCCGTCGACCCGCGATTAAAAAGGGAATTTGAAATCCGGCCGGGTGCCCCATCCTTGTCCCGCCGTTTTTGGGCGGGACAGGGTGGGGATTTTGACTTCCCAAAAAGCCCTCACAGGCGATTCTTAACAGAGCGGATTCGGAAAGTAGCGAGTCTCGCCGCACCCGCAACGTCCACACCTGCCCACCACATTTTCGACGCCGATTCACGCGACTGAAATAGTCGCCCCCATCACAGCTTCCCCAAAATCGTCTTCCCAATCTGCGATCCCCTCACCCGCGCGTCGGGAACAAACATCGTCGACATCGTGATGACCGCGTCCCCCTTCTGCAAATAGAATGCGTGGCCGAACGCTCCAATCATCGCGTGATCTCCGACTCCCGGAACCTCCTCGAAGCCCGGGACCGCCGCTTCCGTCACCCGCATTCCTGCCCATGCATCCGCGCTCACCCCGCGCTCCAATGTGAACGAAAAGACCCGTCCGTCCGCAGGCGGTTGAGTCATCCCCAGCGTCTTGACGATCCCTTCCAACTCATTCGCATTCTTCATCAGCGCAGGAAGATTGTCAGGCTTCGGTCCCGGCCGGCGGTTCACTTCGTCGGTCTGTTTCTTGGCCTGCGCCATGGCCATCCGCTGCAACTGGCTGACTGATTGCGCGTCGGTGTAATACGCGCAGCCGGGTTGATTGTCGTCGACGATCTCCGCGCTCTTCTCGATCTTCACTCCCAGGATCTTTTGCAATTCCGCCGTCGACAGCATTCGGCAGCTATCTCCGGAAGCCACCACCTTCACGTTGTCGCTCGATCCGCCGCTGATCGCCGATGCGTAGTTCGACACCTTGTGCTTCACCCAATACGCACCGTATATGGCCGCTCCAGCCACCATCATGAACAGCAGCAGAAAGATTCCGCCCACCCACAGCAGCACCTTGCCGAGTCCGGAGCCCTTCGGAGCCGCGGTGACTGGCGGTTGCACCGGCTGATAGCCCTGCACTGGCGTGGCCGAAACGGGCTGCGAAGGAGTGCCCGGCACGATCACCGGCTGATAGCTCGCTGGCGATTCTGGCGGTGTCGCGGCCGGCGTTACTTGCACACCGCCTCCCGGAGGAACCGCTCGAACTCCGCAGTTATTGCAAAATGGCCCAGTCAAAGGCGTGCCACAACTCACGCAGAACCCCGGCATACACCCTCCTCATCTGTCCAGGTTAGTTTTGGTTCGGCCCACCGGACCAAGTCGCCCGCAGCCTCGGCCCCAAAAACCGCACAATTGTACCCCTGAATTACCAGGCGGAGTACTCCAGAAACACTTCAGCCCGGGACGGCATCCCGGGCTGATCAAGTGCTTGAAACGAAGATCGATGTGGCGGCTTTACGGCCAGCGCTTGGCTGTATCTTCCCATCCCGCCGCGCGCACAGGCTGCGGCGCCGGAATCGATGGACTCGTTGGAACCGGAATCCGCGCGGTCGACTGTGGTCCGTTTACCGCGGTCGCCAGAGCCGGCTTCCCCATTTCAGACATGCTTTCCTTTTCCTCCGATAGCAGGGGAGCCACCAGCCGCAGTGCCTCCACTTCTTTCTCCAACCGCGTTAATTCCATCTCTTTCTGCCGTAATACCTCGTACACGTTTTTCATGGTCATGGCACCCGCACTCTGGTCGATGGTTTCGAGCCTTCCCCCCGAACTCTAGCAGAGTTGCCTGTATTGTCAAGGGTTTCGGCAGCTGTTTAGTACCTTCTTCTCGAGGTATGACGAAGGAAAGATTGCCCTAGCGGAGTAGCAGGAAGGCGGCCGCTCCAGCGCCAATTACCAGCAGCGCCAGAACAATGTATTTGTTCGCTGAAAACCACGACCGCGAAGGCTCAAGCCCTGCGCTCAGAATGAGTTGCGGAGTCTCCGCAGGCCCTGCAACCTCGCCGATTGTGGCAGGCACAGCTATCGTCGACTCAACGTGCTCAACCGGGGATGGACCGGGCGCGGGTGGAACCATCGCCACTTTGGGAGCAGCATCGGCAGCGCTTTGGTTCGGGACGTCAGGCGTCTTAGCCATCGAGGCCGCGGCCGCCGAGAACGCTCCCCCGCCAGATTTCGAAGCTTGAACCATGGTAGTTCCAGTTGGCAGCTTCCGGGTCGGAGCTTGGGGTCGCAGTTGTCCCCGCCACTTCTTCTCTTCACACTCCACGCAGAGTACTCGGCCGGCGGAAATCGGGAATCCGCAAGCCTCGCACTTCCGCAGCCCCCGCAGCACTGGAGGCACGTGGCTCTGGTCCGCATCGGTGGTCTTCGTCACTTCACCCTCACCCGCTGCCGCCGACCAGAACAAAAGCTTCTTTGCCGGACTATGACTCACCGGAACATGACTGACCGGAACATGGTTGTCGGGAGATATCGGCGCGCCCTGAACTGGCGATGTCTGCGTCTGAGGCTCCGGCAAAACCACCCGTGGAGTTGCCTCAGCCAAGTCGGGAACTGCTTCGACTAAAGGTGATTCCAGCGCTGCCGCTGCCGTGAACTCACGAGCATGATCCTCTCGATGCTGTGTGACCTCTTCCACGACGAGATCGCTCAGGAACTGCCCTTCGAAAACTTCCGGATGCACCGCTTCGGCCACCGAGCTTTCCCGCTCGCTCAACTGCTGCGGCAGGATTTCGACTGCCTGGGCCAGCCGGACCGCCGTTTCGACCATCTCGCTCAGCCGCTGCACCGCAGAAAGATCGCGCTCCCCGAACGCATTCGCTTTCCCGGAAAACAGCTCGAACACTCCCAAAACCTGGTCATCGTTCACCACCGGCATGACCAGCACCGATGCAATTCCCATCTGCCGGCACACTTCGCGATTCACCCGCGCGTCGCGCTCCGCGTCGTCGCAGCGCAAAAGCTGGCGCGTGCGGACACTCTCTCCTGAAAGCCCGAACTCGGTGGAGAGCAACGCGCCCAACTCCGGCGCATTCGTCCCCGAACTGGCGCGGCACAACATGTCATGGCCTCCATCGCGTCGCAGGGCAATCGCGGCCCCGCTCGCGCCCGTGATGTATTGCGCGCGATCGGCGAGCAATTGAAGCGCTGCATCGAGATCGTTTTGCGCCATCTCGGCCATTGATCGTCCTCCATCCTCGCCCGGAAAACGCACCGACGCCGCCATAGCGGCCTGCGCCGCCAGTGCTGCCGACACTCCCTGCCGACGACTTGGACTGTTCTCTTCCAAGAATGCTCCCCGGCGGACCGAAGCCCGCCCGTCATCATCTCAATCTATAGCTTGTAGGGGTACTTACTCCGGAGTCTCGCTCGCGGGAACTACCGTGTCAAGATTTCTTAAGGGCAGGGGTATTAAGCCAAAAGTGTCAAGCGAAGCCTTCATTCGGCGCTCGGCCCATCACAGAGGACTAGAGAAGTATCAAAGCCTGGAATGCACGGAGGTCTCAACGGAGTGAAAGGGCTGAATGCCAAGTGCCAAGTGCTAAAGTGCTGATTTCCTACTTCCGCCGCAGTGCTGCCTGCGCCAGCCCATTGGCCTCGGCGTTTTCCTCCCGCCGCACGTGGGAAATGGAGAACGCCAGCGAGCGCGCGAGTTTGCGGCAGGTCCAGTGCAGGGAGTAAAGGCGGGGACTGCGGCAGACGTACTCCCCAGTCATCTGCCGGACCACAACTTCAGAATCGGAATAAACGTGAAGTTTCTGGGCTTTCCGCTCCACCGCATACTGCAGGGCTTCCATCAAAGCGGCGTACTCGGCAACATTATTGTCCTGCCGCCCGATCCACTTCGCGATCCGGACCGGACCCTCCGCCAGGCCGCTGATTACTACGCCAATGCCAGCCGGACCCGGATTTCCCAGGCATCCGCCGTCCACATAGGCCACCAGTTCTGACGTCACTTCGATTTTTCCAAGTCTACTCAGCACTGTGCCCTCATCAATCCTCACCGTCAAGACTATTATTTGGTTCCCTTTCAGCGTTTTGCGGTTGCTATTTTCACTGTGAATCCTTCTGTGCAAAAGCCGTACGAGAAAAAATCGCCTCGGACTAAGTTTTTCCATTACAACCATTTGCATTTTCGATTATGCACAGCTCGAACCGTCGCTATTGCACCAATAGTTTGCGTTGACTTTTTTAGTTACTCTGGTAACTTTGCATTCGTCGACGGTCGAAAGGGTTGGCACAATAAAATGAGCTGGCCCGAAGTAGACTGAGTGATCAGCCGGGCGGGGCGACCCGCAAGGCGACCGGACCTGAAAAAACCGACGGATCTGCGAGGTTCAGTTGGGGTTCGGAACTGCGAAAGCAGTGATCGCATCAAGGGGCTGTGACGGTACATGCTTCCACGCTGTGGGCTCCCTCGCAGGAGCTAGCAGCTAGGGCATAACCAATGTCACGGCCCTTTCAATTTTTTCCAGCCGTTTTTTCCCGCCTTCCCCCTCTTGTCTGATCACTAAGTCATATGTGATTCTTGCCATCAGTATCGCCTCCAGCTATTATGGGCAGGCCCGGCAGCGAGAATCCTTCAAACTGTCATCTCAGAAAGACAACACACACAAAGACGTTTTATCTGTATTGTTGTTCCGGCGTAGGGACCTCGCATAACATCGGGCGGATCGCGGCTTCGTCGTTCTCAAGACCTCTGGCCGGAGGGAGTGTCCCGTGAAGCCCACATTGATATTGTTCCTGATCGCAGGAAGTATCCTGCTCGGTCTGGCAGCCCAGTCACCCACCCAACCGCCCGAAGCAGCGACCGGATTCGACGACCAGAGCAACGGATTTTCCGATCCGGTCCGTCGCACGGCCGACCAGAAATTTTTCGAGGAGGTCGAACACATCGCCCCCGATGGACTCGGCCCCCTTTACAACGCCCAGTCCTGCCGCGAGTGTCACCAGACCCCGGTCACCGGAGCGGCCAGCCAAGTGACCGAATTGCGCGTGGGACATCTCGATGCTCACGGCCAGTTCCAGAATCCGGAGATCCCGATCAATCACGGACTGGAGATCATCAAGGATCGGACCCTGGTGAATGACCGCGCCATCTGTCCCCAGATTCAGGAGCATGTACCGGAAACCGAGACGGTGCGCACTACCCGGCTCGCTACCAATACCCTCGGCGACGGATACGTGGAAGCCATCCCCGACGAAACCCTGCTCAAGATTCGCAAGGACCAGTGCAAGGCGTCGCGCGGAAAAATTTGCGGGCAGGCGATCAAGGTGCTCGTACCTGAAAGTGAAGGAGCCGACCGGATCGGCCGCTTCGGATGGAAAGACCAGCACGCCAGTTTGCTCGCCTTTGCCGGTGACGCTTACCTGAACGAAATGGGAATCACGAACCGCCTGCAGCCAACCGAAGTGACAACAACTTGCAATCCCCCGGTGACGACGACCATTCCGAACACTGACCCCACGAAGATCACCGAACCCAATAGCCTGCCCGATCCCACCGACAACAATCTGGAAGACATCGATCACTTTGCCAGCTTCATGCGATCGCTCAAGGCGCCGGCCCGAGACACGACCACTCCTGAGGTCACGCAGGGAGCTCAACTGTTCGCGAAAATCGGCTGCACCACTTGCCACGTGGACACCATCGTCACGGGCAAGAGTCCGGCGGCCCCCGGCGGGCCGGGATTGCATCCCGACGCGCTTGAGAACCGGATGATTCATCCTTACAGCGACTTCCTGTTGCACAACGTAGGGACCGGAGACGGAATTCCGATCGCGCTCATTGAGCACTTCGGCCGCAAGCGAGTGGAGAAGCGAATGCGAGAAATGGAAGCGTCGCCAGCGGCAACAAAGCAGCCCGCCAAAGGAAAACCCGAAGACGAATGCAGCGAAAGCTACCAGACCGCGGTGCTTGAAGGAGAGAAGCATCCCGATCTGTTGCGCGATACTCTTTGCGCCCGCAACAAGATCAGAACCGCCCCGTTGTGGGGACTTCGCGTACGCTCGCGTCTGATGCACGATGGCGCATCCGTCGAATTGAGCGAGGCCATCCGCCGTCATCAGGGTGAGGCGGAGGAAGTGACCGAGCGCTTCCTAAAACTGAAGCCCCCGGAGAAGAAAGCGCTGCTGGCATTTCTGCAATCGTTGTAAGCTTTGATCGGCGGGTGATCAGGCGTCGACGCTAGGGCGCGCGAAATGATCTGTCGTGCCCTTCTTACTTGTCTGCAAAAAGAACGGCCATGCAACCAATTCCCGTATCGGATGTTCCTAGGTTCCATTGATGTTTCGTGGGATGATGCTCCCATCGAATCGATGAAGAGTCCGGGCCCGCTCGAGTAAGTGACCTTTTAAAGATCCTGCAGATTCTGCGCGCCGAGGCTATCTGGCCGGTTCCACCCCGATTCCACCGTCAATGGAGGAAGAGATATGAAATCAGTCGCGTTTGCCAGTTTACTTCTCTGCCTTGTCACAACGGCGCTCTTCGCTCAGTCTCATCCGCTTCCATTGGTGTATCAACCTTTAATTCCCACAAGTACACAGCCAGGACACAAAACCTTTACGCTCACCGTCCGCGGCACGAATTTTGTTTCCGGCGCGGTGGTTCATTGGAATGGCTCGCCGCGGAAAACCACGTTTGTTTCCGCAACCCAGGTTCACGCCACCATTGCCGCTGCCGATGTAGCGAAAGCCGCAACTGCAAGTGTGACTGTCGTCAATCCAGGCGGAGGCCCGTCCAACACGGTCTTATTTCCCATCCGGGTTCCGGCGTCCACCGTGGCGTTTACGATTGACGGCAACGTTAAGAAGGCGGGCGCGGTTGCGATCGGCGACTTTACCGGTGATGGCAACGCCGACCTGGCGGTTGGCCTCAACAGCAACCAAGTCGATCTTTTCCCGGGGAAGGGAAACGGACTCTTTGCAACTCCGGTAGCGTCGTCCACTCCGCTCGTTCCGGCTAATTTTCTACTCTCCGCCGATTTCAACGGGGATGGGATACCCGACTTGGCAGTTACTACCGACAACGGCGGCTTCTTCGGCGGTTCGATATTTCTGGGCAACGGGGATGGCACGTTCACCCCGGGTAATGGAGGCTTTCAGGGCATCCCCGGCGCTTTCGGCGATTTGGACGGCGACGGCAAGCTGGACCTGGCTTCGGTGGACAACAACTTTTTCAACAACTTTCTCGAAGTTTACCTGGGCGCTGGCGGCGGAAGCTTTGCCTCTTCATCGTTGCCGAATTTCACCGGATCGATCTCGACCGGCGTGGCCATGGGTGACTTCAACCGGGACGGCAAACTTGATCTCGCGGTGCCGAGTAACGTCTTTCCGACTGGCAACGTCCTTCAGGTGTACTTCGGAAATGGTGATGGCACGTTCCAGGCGGCCACGAACAGCCCAGCCTCGCAGGATTTCATTGGGGTCGTCACGGCTGACGTGAACCGCGACGGAATTCTCGATCTGATTGCCGACGGTAGCTGCGTCTACCTCGGAAAAGGAGATGGGACCTTCACCGAGAAAGGCTGTACCAAAGTTCCGAAGGGTATCTTTGTCAAGCAAGTGATTCTTGGCGACTTCAACGGAGACGGTAAACTCGACTTTGTGGCGCTGGGGAGCTTTGACAACCTATCGCCTTTTCATCAGGTCGTCCTGCTTTCTTTGGGCAACGGCGATGGGACCTTCCACGACCCAGTCCAGATCCAGGCGGGTGTTTTGGCGATCGCGCCTACCTTTTTCGGACTGGCGGTAGGTGACTTCAACAACGATGGAAAGCTCGACCTCGCCGTCGGCAGCAAGAATCGATTGTTTGTGTTCTTGCAGCATTAGCCAGGGTGGCACACTGGACGCGGGGAACAACCTAACCGAAACGATGCCAAGTCGCTCTATGTTCGGGCGGCTTTTCTCTGCCATCATGCGAAAGATAGGCGCGGTAATTCCGCAATGCCGGCAACTACAGTCAGAACCCGGACGATATAACTTGAAGGAGATAAGGCATACTCGGAAGGTGACTGGGCTGTTTCCAGTCGAGCGAAGGATTCTCGCAGGCCGCTCTGACTTACAGAGCTTCTCCCCGCCTGATTTTGCTCCTATTCGGCGGCATCCCTAACAGCCCAGCGATTCTAAAGAAATGCTAATCGCTGTGCTCCGCAGGTCGAAAGTGACGAAGGTAATTCGCGCCAGCGGCGCCGACTCCGATGGTGATTCCGCGCCGATGTCTCGCCAATACTCCCCTCCGCGACTGGTAAAATCCGAACGCAAGACCTAGCACTGACGCTTGAAGATGGAATACGATGCTTCGCCGACACACTAAAACTTTGCTCCTTGTGTTCATACTCACATCATTGGCTTCGCTCCACGCGCAATACGAAGTCCCCGACGAAATCTTCCAGCGCACCCTTCTCATCCGCAGCGGCAAACAGGAAGCAACAGCGTTTAAGTTTGATCAGGCGGGCCGGATCTACTTGGTTACGACCAGACACTTCGGCAAGAATCTGGCGTTAACGAACGCCGTCGTGCAGGTGTGGCACGACCAGGTTTGGAGCGACATTCCAACAGTTCGAACCCTCTTTCCGGCTTCCAAAGACGTGGATCTAGCCATCCTGGAAACTAACGAACAAGTCGTAAAGCCCTATGCCGTGGTGAAGAGTTCGGAAGTGTTGACCACCGGACAGCCGGTTTGGTTCATGGGATGGTTGGGCCCGCTGCAGGTACCCACAACGATACCTGCGAACATGCCCAAGACCCCGCGGCCGTTATTCCCGGAAATTCCCCTCGTCAAGGTCGGGACGATATCGGCGATTGATCCAGTCCGCGCAGATTCATTTGAGATCCATTTCGAAGGATCGACCAGCGCTCGGATTGCTGGAGGTCCCATTATCTACTGGAGTCCCAGCCATCGAGACTTTGAGATCGCGGCTGTCATCGAGCGGAACGAACGAGATGCCGTGGCCGTTCCGATCAACGGCAACTCCACTAAGTCAGGAGCGAAATCAGGCATGCTGAAGGGATACAGCATCGACATCGTCGTGGACGCAATCGGTAACAGTCCGCACTCGTAATGCACCTATCCAGCGGCTGCCGCTGTGGCTCCGGCGTCCAACTCCGGCGGCTTGCCTCCCATAATCAGCAGCCACAACATGAACACAATCTCCCCGATGATCGCAGGCTGAAGGTACTGATCCACCTTGTCCTGATATTCCGGCAACAGAATTCCCGTCAGACTCAGGACCACCCAGCCGACTCCTGCTAAGTCAAGCCAGACACCGAGAAACCGCGGCAAAAAGTGCGACCTGTACACCAGCAGCCCGAGCGGAAACAGCCACAGTCCCCAAAACATCTCGGCGACAACGAACCCCTGGCCATGCAGCTTGATGAACAGCATGGCCAGAGCCTCCCGCTGAGTCTTGTCGAGCACGGATAGGAAGGCATCCCCGCGCACCAGCACGAGCGCAGCGATGGAGTTCAGCTCATTCACAAACGCGATCGGAACCGAAACCACAATCAACATCACCATAAGCGAGGCCTGCCACCGGCTGACGCCTTTGAGCAGGTCGTACAAAGCCAGCGCCACGAAAATAAAACCGGCTTGGCCGATGACCTCGCCCGCAATGCCGAGGCGAAACAGCGTCTCATGGGCCCAGATGTTGTGGGCCGTCGCCGCCGCGTTTCCGTGCACGATCACCTTGCCGGGAACATAGCCCATGGCGAAGAAGCCGACGATCGATGTGACGACATACAGTAAGCCTGCGAACCTGCCTGGGTTCTTCATAAAGCTCATGTGTTCCTCGCCTGTGGAGTCTAGCCTGAGGTACGCCGGAGATTGTCAAAAGTTCGCCCCTCCGAGGGAAATAAAAAGCCCCCGTCGTCACTGTCGACGACGGAGGCAATCACCAACACTTACTGTTTACGACCGCAGCTTACGGATGGAAGGCATCCGCAAACGCTTTCCCGTTCGGCGTTCCCACGCCCGTCACGTTGTCCCATCCCACCTTGGTCTTCAGTGGGCCCGGGTCCGTGCAAAGCGTGCCGAAGAAAGCCGCCGGCCCTTCCGCCGAGCAATCCATTCCAAAGGAAACGATCACTGCGGTGTCCGCCAGTAGCTCATAGTCCCATATCGCGTCGGCATATTTGCCGGTGACCGAGCCTCCCAGCATCTGTGCCGGACTATAAGGAACGGTTACAGTCGCTGACTCCTGGATCGAAGCGGTGACATTGTGCTTCGTCGCAACTGGGACGATGTCCGTCACCGCTCCAGCCGGCAGCGAATACAGATAAGGAGCTGCCAAGCCAAGAGGCGCTCCCGCCTCCTGGTTCGCAATCGCCCACAGCGCTGAGAACATTGGGCACGCCAGGCTCGTTCCGCCCCACACTTGCCAGGTCAGCGATGGAATCTGGAACGGCACTGAGATCGCGATGACTCCGCCAGTGAACGGGTCTGCCAGCCAGGATACGTCAGGAACCTGACGCCATTTCCCCGGCACCCCCTTTTGGTAAGAGGGCTTGAGGAAACCACCCGTGCAGTTGAAATTGACATCCACGTAGACGCAATTGCTCGGACCTCCGCCCGCCCCGCCGATGAATCCAAAGAACAGTGGCGGATCGAATACGGTGCCCTCCTCGGCCAAAAGCGTCTCGTTGTTGCCCCATCCCGCTTGCCATGCGATCGAGTTGTCGGCGTTCAGCGCCAACGTCACGCCTCCCACGGCCGTCGCATACGGGGAATCCGCCGGCGCCGATACTGTCGGCGGGATTCCAAAGAACGAGAAGTCTCCTTGATCACCCGAGGAGAAGTTGGCCGAGATCCCCATGACTGCACCAATCTGGTTGTTAAGGTTTTCGGTGTCCAGAATGCTAGTGGGAGTGAAAGCCTCAATCGAGCCATAGCTGCCGGAAAGAACATTCGCCAGCCCATATGCCACGGCCGTGAACTCCGCTTCGTCCACATCCGAGAAGTTCGCCGAAGGCGGAACGATGAGGTTAATGTTCGCGCCCGGCGCAATGGCATGGGCCCATTCCACGTCGATGTTGATCTCGGTCTGGTCGATGGCCTGGCAGGTGCTCACTGTCGGGACATAGGTAATCGCGAAGTTCGACGAGGTCAACTGCGGCAAACCGAACTGCGCCGAGAATGCATTCGCATCGCTCTGAATGGTCAGCGAGCCGCACCAATCGATGATCCCGATCGTCTGTCCCGTGCCGTCGAAACCCTCCGCATACAAGGCATTCAGGTTGTATGCAGCCTGGATCATCGGCGGCGTGTATCCGCATCCAGCGCTGGTCAGGCTTTGCAGGTTGAGATGGTTGCCCTTGTATGTACCGATGGGGAACTGCCCGGCATTGTTGGTCGAGAACGATTCGGTCTCGGTTCCGTCGAAACAGTTATTCGAGAAGAAACTGCTGTCCGGTGCCGCAGGCGCCATGGCAGCCAATGCCTTAGCCCCTGGTTTGGTCGACGGAGGACCGGGTCGTGTTGCCATCGGGTGCGCATATTCGCCGCTGTCGAGACCGGAGATTGCCCTCACCAGGGGCGCCGCCGCTCCGTCCACGTAGGGATCGCGGTTGTTGGCGCGCATTACGTTGCTGCCCACTTGATACTGATTAAGCTGCACGTGCAGCGCATTCTCGATGTCGCCCACCGTTCCCTTCACGTGCACGAAGAAATTCATGGGACCAACCCGCATCACCTTCAGCTTGTTCGCTTCCAAGAATTGCCGCACCACCTTCATTTCCGCCGGGGTCGGCGCAAACTTGGCCGCGATCTGGTTGCGGGTCAGGAAGTGCCGGAACTGGGGAGACGTCGGATCGTAGAGATTCTTGGTTATCGCATCCAGTTGCCCCCGGTTATGCGGATTGAGCCAGAAGCTCAGCTCGATTACCTTCGCGGGATCCTCGGTTCCGACGTTCGCTGCGGTCGCCACATAATTTGGCGTGTTATGCGCAATGAATCTTCCGGTGGCAGCAAAGCCCTGCGATGCAAGGCACCCGATCAGCACCACCACAAACAGCCCCAGCCATATGGCCCGCACTGCTTTGTTCTTGGCTGAAAGCACAACTGCATTGCTAGAGTCCATTTACTCCTCCTGTATTGACTAGACAACCGGTGTTCGGACTTACTCGCATTCTTGGGACGTGAAGTCCGTCGCACTGACACGAATTACTCGACGAATGAGCCGACTAACTTCGTTGCAGGGTTGAGTTGGGTTGAGAGTTGAGATAACGGTGGCAAATTGAGACCGACATGCTATCCCCATTCGTGGCGAATGGTCAATCGTTAAACGCGAGACTGTCGTTAGCACATGATATGTCCGGTTGAGATAGCACGTGATCTGTCCGCTTTTCAGGCGGCGAGAGTAGGAGAACATGCCAAGCATGTTCTCTTACACCAAGGCCGCGATGGAGCGGGCGATGAAAGTACAGGAAGTGATATTGCGAGCGATGGCGAGGAAGATCACGTGGTGGCAAGCGGCCGAGATCATGGGCATCAGCGACCGGCACATGCGGCGCTGGCGGGAGCGCTATGAGGAATTCGGCTATGACGGGCTGTTCGACCGGCGGCGGGGACGGCCTTCGCCCAAGCGGGTACCCCTGGCGCAAGTGGAGCAGGTGTTGGGGCTGTACCGGGACCGCTATGGCGATCTGAACGTGCGGCATTTTCACGAGAAGCTGCGGGAGCAGCACCAGATCGAACTCAGCTACAGCTGGGTGAAGCAGGCGTTGCAGGGAGCAGGGTTGGTGGCGCGAGGGCGCAAACGCGGGGTGCATCGCAAACGGCGACCCCGGCGGCCACTGCCGGGGATGCTGCTGCACATCGACGGCAGCCGGCATCGCTGGTTTCAGGACGAGCGCTGGTACGACCTGATCGTGATTCTGGACGACGCCACAAGCGAGATCTATTACGCGCGACTGGTGGAGGAAGAATCGACGCAGACGGTGATGGCGGGGCTGAAAGAGGTGATCGAGCGCCAGGGCGTGTTCTGCGCACTGTACAGCGATCGGGGGAGCCACTTCTGGCTGACGCCGAAAGTGGGCGGGAAAGTGGATCCGCATCGTCTGACGCAAGTGGGACGGGCGTTGCGCGAGTTGGGCGTGCAGATGATTCCGGCGTACTCGCCGCAGGCTCGGGGACGAAGCGAGCGCAACTTCGGCACCTGGCAGGGCCGACTGCCGCAGGAGTTGCGGCTGGCCGGGATCACGACCGTGGAAACGGCCAATGCCTTTCTGCGCGAGCATTACCTTGCCGAGTTCAACCGCCGTTTTCAGGTGCGAGCGGCGCAACCGGGCAGCGCGTTTGTGCCTCGTCGCAGCCGGGATCTGGATCTGATCTTCGCCTTGCAGTTCGAGCGCACGGTGAATCGCGACAACACGGTCAGCTTCCAGAATCTCCAGTTGCAGATTGAAGCGGTGCGCTGGCGCGCCAGCCTGGCGGGTTGCACGGTGACCGTGCATCAGCATCTGGATGGATCGATTAGCCTGACGCACGGGCCGCACCGACTGGGTCGATACAACCGGCAAGGTGTGATCTTGGTCGACGACAAAATGCGGCGCGAACGGGTTGTGGAAAAGACGCGAGCTGGAAAAGTCCAACCCCCGACTTTCCCACCTCGCTTGGAAATCCCGCAAAAACCGCGGGATTCCCACTTTCCCACAGCCCCGACGGCGGCTGGTCGTTTAACTCAGACCGGACATGTCACGTGCTAAGAAAACCGGACATTTTAACTTGCTAACAACATCGTTAAACGCGAGACCTGCTGTCGCTCCAGGCGCGTCCGTGGCTCGATTTGACGGGTTCCCTACCTCTCCCCGTCAAAAAACTACGACGAACGCTCGTCCCATTGCAGCTTGCCTTACAGCGCAATTCTCTCGCGCGAGTGATTCGTGGCGCCGAATCTTCGTGATTGAGTTCCGGACCGCCATCGGCGGTTGGCTGTTGCGAGTGCTGGCCCGAAATCAAAACGACCCCTGCCATGCCGAAGAAAATCGTTTTACTAAATCACCGCCCGCTGTGGGATAATTCCTCACCGTAAATGATTTCCGCAACTGCGTACACGTCTGTCGCGGAAAATCACTCCAGCACTTGTGAGGGCGAAAACTTCTATGTCCAAAAATCCCCTGTCTCGCCGCCAATTCATGCAAATCGGTTCCGGCGCGGTAGTAGCCACCACCGTCGCCAAATCTCTGGTGCAACCGCGCATGCTCTTTGCTTCCCCGCGCCCGGTAGCGCCTAGCGACACCGTGCGCTTCGCCTCCATCGGCACCGGCATTCGCGGATGCGAGCACCTTCAAGCCTCCCTGTCCGTTCCGGGTATTCAGTGCGTCGCGGTTTGCGACCTTTATGACAGCCGCCATACGGCCGCGCAGGAAGCGGTAAACAACCCGAGCGTCCCCGCCACGCGCGACTATCGTTCGATTCTGGATCGCAAAGACGTCGACTCCGTCCTGATCGCCACCATGGATCACAACCACCGCCAGATCTTCGAAGATGCCTGCGCCGCCGGCAAGGACATTTACTGCGAGAAGCCGATGTCGCACACCCCCGAAGACGGATTCGCCATGGTCGAGGCCGCGCAGAAAAATAAACGCATGGTTGCTATCGGTAGCCAGCGCGTCAGCTCTGTCCTTTATGCCAAGGCGAAAGAGATCTTCGATTCCGGCAGAATGGGCGATGTCTTCTCCATCAACGCTTACTGGGATCGCAACTCGCCCAGCGGCGCGTGGGTTTACCCCATTCCACCCGATGCCAGTGAAAAGACGATCGACTGGAATGCTTTTCTCGGCAAAGCTCCCAAGGTCCCCTTCGATCCCGTTCGCTTCTTCCGCTGGCGCTGCTTCCGCGACTACGGCGAGGGACTCGGTGGCGATCTCTTCGTTCACCTGCTCTCCGGCATCCAGTTCGTCGCCGGAATCAACGAGCCCGCCCAGCGCGCTCAGTCCTCCGGAGGTCTTTTCCACTTCAAGGATGGCCGCGAGTTCCCCGACCTCATCGAGACGCTCTACGACTATCCGAACTGCCGCGTGACCCTGCGCTGCAACCTGAACAACGCCGGCGGAGAATTCATCGGCTTCTATGGCACCAAGGGTACGATGATCATCAAGGACGCAACTCTCACCTACAAACCTGAAGACACGCGTCCCGAGCCCGAAGGCTATTCAATTTTCGGTTGGCCGAAGGCCCTGCGCGATCAATATCTGCAGAAGTGGCATGAGGAGCATCCCGAACCGGAAGCTCTGAAGTGGAAGGTCGACGAAACCGGAGAATCCTACATCAACCCTCCCGGCTACAGCGACACCGTCGATCACCAAGCCAACTTCTATAACGCCGTGCGCACCCGCAGACCGGTCGTCGAGAACGAAGTCTTCGGCAACAACGCCGCCATCGGATGCCACCTGGCGAACTTCTCCCACTTCGAAAAATCCGTAGCAGTCTGGGATAAGTCAGCCAAAAAGATAGTGAAGGGTTAACAGTAACAAATAGGGTGCCCCACCCTTGTCGCGGTTTAAGCGACAGGGTGGGGTTTTTGACTTTAGATTCCGCGTAACTGGCAGGCACCGAGGCCGGGTGCCCCACTTCTGGCCGGTTTTGCCAGAGGTGGGGATTTTGATTTTCTGGAACGGGAAGGCACGACCAATCGTGGCACACCGCTCCCCGTCTTAGCGTCTCCATCACTTCTTAAACACTGCATCCAGCGCCGCCTGCGCGATCGCTTCATCGATCTCCGACTTGGCGCCGCTAGCCGCGATTCCTCCGATGGTTTGCCCATCCACCTGAATCGGCAGTCCGCCCTGATTAGGGAAAAAATCGGGAAAGGCGAGTACCTCCAGATTCCCAGCCTTCAAAGCATCCGCTCCGTCCTTCGATGGCTTCCGGTACAGCGCCGAGTGTCGCGCCTTCTTCTGCGCGAACTGAATCGTGTTAAGCGACGCGCCATCCGCCTTCTCCAGAAACAGTAGATTCCCGCTCTCGTCCACGATACAGATGGTCACTTCAACGTTGAGCCTTTTGGCTTCCGCCTCGCCCGCAGCCACGAGGGCTTTGATCGTGGCCAGGTTCAATTATTTCTTGCTGGGCAACTCGGCGACAGCGACGGCCACCATGAAAGTCAGCATCACCACAAGTAGTTTGAACATGGCACGGATGCTACCAGCCGACGTTCCAGTTTTCCAGATGCAACAGACGCGGGTGCCCCACCCTTGTCGCGATTTTTGCGACAGGGTGGGGCTTTTGACTTCTTAGAGAGACTGCTCGAACTCACCTCGCTACTACTTCGGCAAAACGATCAGATTCGAAACATTGGGAATCAAGTGCGGTGACCCCGGAGCCCGAGTCACCCCGGTCGAAGTCACAGTCCATACGAACAGCCTGCCTTTACTCAGGCTGATCGCGTACACATGGTTCGCGTTATCCCAGAAAATCTGATCAATCGTATTCCCCGTCAGAAGCCCCGTGAACTTCGTAATCGGATTCGCTCCATTGAAATGGAAGATCTGAAAACCCGACGTTCCTCCAACCGCCAGATACTTCCCCGATGGGGACATCGAGTAGTCGTTAACCGCTCCCACGAGCACGGTTGGCATGTTCGAGTAAGTGCTCTTTGTGGTCAGGTTTCCTGCAGTGTCCGCAGTGTAAGAGGCTAACTGCCACAGGCCGTCCTGTCCCCAGTTCGAATTAAGCGGCGCCATCGCAATCGCAAGATGATTCGTCGGATCGGCCGCCGCCTTCCACGGACAATAAAATCCGCCCGATTTCTCCGCGGGAAACGGGAAGGTGGAGTTCAGGTACGAGAGTGTCCCGTCCGTGTTGCGCTTCACCCCGATGATCTCCTGCCCGAAGTGATAGCAACTGGATGAGTACGCATACACGTTATTGCCGATGAAACTCACCGGGGTATTGTCCGGAGGACCTCCTGCCAGATCGCCGATCTTCGTCAGTTGTCCGTTGGATTGGTGAATGCCGAACGACAGATAATCGTTGTTGGTGGTGTAGTAGTCCGCGTACAGCGTCGAACCGGTGTGATCCAGGTACACGCTGATGACTGCGGCCCCGGGATTCGTCACGTTATACGTATCTTTGAATGTGAGGGCCCCGTTGGACGCAATCGAGAACGAGTTGATGTCGGTGTCCACGTTCGCGACGCCGAACAGCCACGCTCCATTGACCGCCATATAGTTCACGTCGTATGGAAACGGCGAACCGGTAATAGGTGTCAGCGCTCCGTTGGAGGCCGCCGAGTATGCGTTGATCTTACCCGTGCTGCTCGTCGGTGCGCTGGAAACGTACACGTACGCGACCGGGGAAGCAGGGGCCTGAATTGAGTTGGATTCAGTTCGTGAGGACGTGACCTGAGCGGATGCCAGAACTGTGCTGGCGCAGATCGCGGCGAGAACGAGCGAACACACGGGGATTCTGCGAGACATACAATTTATTGCTACTCCACCGGAGAATTGGAAATCAGACGAGCGACGATTCAGATGCCATTCCCCAACTCTGGGTTTAATCCGCCGCTGTCTGTGAATACCTACTGACTTTCCTGTACCGCCGCGAATCCCCGAAATCAGGTCGGCTCTTCCGATCCTTCCATCTACGCCGGTCGATCGAGTGTTCGCTTTAGCCGCCCAAGGATTTCACTGTATGAAAGCTCAAATGGCCTCCAAATCCTTCAACCCCGGGATACTGCCGATCCCCTCAGAAACAACATTGTCAATTCTCTAAATTTAACTTGGATTGCCGGAGAATCTGGAGTATCTTTCCCGCATTGAAATTGGCGCAAGGCCCGCCAAGCCTGCTTTCCGGGAACCGTCGGTCACGTCAACGTCACCCTGCTCGCGTGATCGATAACAGGTGAAGTGAGGTCTCAGCAGATCCGAGGGAATTCTGCCGTGAAATCTCCTCTTTTTGTCTGCATTTTGTCGTGCTCTCTTCTCAACTGTTTCTCCTATGCCCGCAGCATCCAGGCCGGCTCGCCCGATAACTCACAGCCTGCAACGGCAGCCGCGCAAACTCCTTCCGAAAACCAGGTCCCGGTCGCTGCGCACTTTACGATTCCTGGTCCGGAGCGTTCCTTCCTCCGCATGGCCGGCATCAGCCAGATGGTCAGACCCGAAGAAGTCCTGCCTCTGTTGAGCAGGAATGTCTTTATCGAGGGCTATCAGGGCTCCAGTCAGCCCACGGAGTTCCTTATCTTGCTTCGGCGTTATGTCGTGCAGGCAAGAGAACTCACCGAGTTGGCAGCGCACAACAGCATGGTCATCCGTGTCGCAGGTTGTGACGACGCCCAGCCGCTTCTGCATATCCTCGGATACCGCACTCGTCCGGATTGCGGCAAAGCTGACACCGCCTTACTCACCGACGATCCCGAACGTGCGTTCCTCACCATCGATTCGGGATTTCCTCTACCTGGTCTGGAGCGGACGCTGCAGGGAGGAAAGGCCTTCGAGTACGCGTTCTCGCCTTCCGCCGTGCCGGTGCTGTTTGCCGGAAGCGAGTGGACTATGGCGAGCAAGAAGAACCATACCGAAAACAGCAAAGACTTGCTCGACACAATTTTGAACGACCCCGCAGTGGCTCGTCTCTACTGGGCGCTCTCCCGGATCGAGCCGGAAACCGCTGGCTTCTTGCAGCAGTCCATCGGACTTCAGAAGCTGCTCCCCTTCGCCGCCGTTCTTGATTTCTATGGCAGAGAGCTCTCCATCTCCGGCGGCAAAATCAGCGTGCCCGGCGGCGCAGCCGCGGAATCTGCGTGGAATGATTTGGTCGGCGCAAGCCCCGCAAATCCATCTGCCTTCGTTTCAAAACTGATCGCCCGCGACAAGGGATGGCTCGCCGCTTATTTCGATGTACTTTGCCGCGCCAATCGCGAGCAGCAGGCGTATTTCACGGACCCGCATCGCCTGAAATTTTTCTACAGCGCACTACTCTCGACGGATTCGTCCGACAAGCCAACCCGCGGAACATTCCGCCCCGTGCCCGAAATGTTGCTTCTTGTCGCCCGCCTTCCGCTCGACAGTTCCGGAGAGCCTCAGGTCCCCGGAGGTCTCGAATCCTGGAAGCGAATTCTTTTCGACGGTCGTCACCGAAACGTGCTTCGCAAATGGGCAAAGCCGGACAAGTTGGCTCATCCCGATGATCTCGTTCGAGTCCTGTTCGCGCTGTCGCGCACTCACGACACCAATCTTCTTTTGCTCTACATGGCGCTCAGCCAAATCGACAGCAGAAGACCGCCCGATCACCGCCTCGCACCTGCAACTGTCGAATTGTTAGCGCGCAAGTACGAGGACTACAGCGATCAATACCGCATCTTCTCCGAGTTTCCGGAGTTAGGCGACGAGTCGATCACACTGTTCCTCGACGTGGCTCAAAGCCTCGGCAACGTGCCCATGGCGTTTCGAGCCAACGCGTTCGGGACCTTCCAGGCAAGCGTCGGTATCTGGCAGATTCTGGCACGTCAGGGACAAATCCCGCCATCTCGCTTCGATGAATCATGGCAACGCGTAATCCGCCCCTTTGCGGGCATTCGATCGCCGGCTCATCTCTATGACGCCGGCCGGAATTCCCTGGGAGAGATCTTCCGCTGCTCTCTCGGCAGGCCCCACGGATCTCAGGATGACATCATTGACCTGCTGGCCGGACCTTCGCAGACCACTCCGCAAGGAAAGCAGATGCACAACGAAGTCGCCAACCGCATCCGCTCCGTCCTCGATGATCAGCGCCTGGTCTCCATCGACACATTGATGTCAGTCGGCGATGGCCTCGCCGAAAAAGAACGTGGCAAGCATCCCGAAGAGTACGTCGTTCTGCTGGCGGCGCAGACCCGCGAATTCGAAATGCCGCGCCCCATCTTCAGCAACGGCGAACGAACCCAATGGGCCGCCGGCATTTACAACAATCACCACACCGATGTGGAGATGCGAACCGATTTGCCCAAGCTCCTCAAAGCTCCGACAGCCTCGCGGTCGCAAATTGAAGAGGCCCGCGGCCAACTCGCGTCTTTCCTCCGCGACACTCTCGTCGGACTCAACTACGCTTACTACGAACCGCCCGGTGCGCAAGCCCTGCATAACAATCCGCTGTTCGTTCGATCGCACGATTTTGCCGGCGAATCTGTCACCGGGATCTCCAGCCTTTGGCAGGCGCCCGTGCTTCTCGGCCGCGGAACTCCTGCGGGCGGCGGCGCTCACTTCGTCGGCTCTCTCGCTGATCTCCCCTACGCGCTGGCCGAGCTCGAGCAGGATTTCATTTCACCCAACAGCGTTCAAGCGCTCGTGTGGGGTGAGATGACTCCCGGCATGCTCACCAGCGCCATCCTGCCGCGCTGGTGGAACGTCAGCCCGTTCGAGTTGCACGCCGTCGCTCTCTACCAGAAATCCGGCGAGGAGCTTCTTACCGCTTCTGAAAAAGATGAGGCACTGCGCGCCGACGTGCTCGCTATCGTGTCCAACCGCCTCCTTCCTCAGCAAGCGCGGCAGATTGAGCAGGCAATGCGCGCGGGAAACGTCGCCGACGTCATTCCCCAGATGATGCCCGCCGACACCTTCTACCTGGCCGCGGAATTCCAGCAGAAATATCCCGACCAACATCGCGCCCTCGGAACGTCAACGCAGGAATTGCAAGAACTGACTCGTCAGCATCCCGACCAGGTCAACTGGAAGCGCCTGTCGCACGACTTCGGCACCCCTCATCCAGTCATGGCGCAGAACTATGGTCCCGAACTGCTGAATGTGGCGCCCATGCCGCCCTTCGCCGGATCGTCCAGCCGCTTCCTGCCGGAATGCTGGGATTCTCCGAATTTGTACTGGGCTCGCTTGGCCGATGAAGCGGGCGTTCCCCCAGTGATGTTGAACCGTTTGGTACCTGAGCTCACGCAAAACATGATCCAGAGAATCTTTGCTACCGATTTCGAAGATTGGCCGGCGCTTCTTCGTGCCATGCACGAGACCGGAGCCGACTTCCGGCAAGGCAAACTCGGATCTCCGCAACGAATCAGCGCTGTTCAACATTAAGAACTGTGGTGAATCGTTTTGTGATGGGTTAGCGCAGGGTTTCGGGTGGGGCACGGGGTTTTGGGTGGGGCACGGGGTTTTGGGTGGGGCACGGCTTTAGCCGTGCCATTCAGGTTTCACAAAAGATGCGGGCTTTAGCCCCTGAGGGAAATGCGCTCATGGTGAGGAAATTTCATTTCGCGGCCGCACTCTCTTTCCTATTGTTCCTGGTCAACGAAACTGCCACCCGGGCGCAAGAAAATCCCGACATCCACGTTGTCGTCAACATGGTCCAGCTCAACGTGGCCGTCACCGACAATAAGGGAAACTACATCACCGGACTCAAGCCCAGCGATTTCGCTATTTATGAAGATGGCATCAGGGAAAAGCCCGCCACCTTTGCGGAAGGGGACGCACCCGCACACCGCCTCGACGATGGGGGACAGGAAGTTTCTTCCGCCGCGCCCTCGCCGGACGCATCCGCCGGATCTTCTGACGGTGTCCCGGTTCAGACTTTCGATCAGCTCATAAGCGGCTCCAACGTCTTCGTCCTGTTTGATACCAGCGACTACATGTACCGTGGCTTCGTGTTTGCCCAGGACGCAATTTCCGAATTCATTCGCTCGCTCGCCAAGGCCGACAAGATTGCCTTCTACTCTTACAGCCGCGATCTCTCGCGCGTCGCTCCGCTGACCGCCGACCGTGGCCAGCTACTGCAGGCCGTGCGCTCCACGGTTGCCGGCGACCAGGCTGCCCTCTACAACGCACTGTTGCTCACTCTTAAGGACGCAGCTCAAAACCGTGGCCGCAAAGTCGTCGTCGTGTTTTCCAATGGCCCCGACAACTCCAGCGTCGTGCCCCCCGAAGACGTAGCCGAGTTCGCCCAATCCTCCGGCGTCTCTATTTATATGATCAGCACGCAGGAAGCCCGTCTGGAGCCCGTCTCCACCGCAGTATTTGACCGCATGACGGCGGCCACAGGCGGCAAAGCCTACTTCGCCCGCAACTGGCGCGATGAGCACCGCGCCTTCGCTTCCATCCGCGATGATCTCGCTCATCTCTATTCCCTCAGCTACTATCCCAAGGCCAATCCCAACAATGGCTGGCGCGCCGTCAATGTAAGGCTGGTGGGTGATCGACTGAAAAAATACAAGGTCCGCACCCGCAACGGCTATCGCCCTCAGCCAACCCGCTTCTCCGGCGCCGACAAATCAACGCTGTCCGCCCTGACTCCATAGCGGACCGAGGATTGGAAAAGCCCGTGCCCTTTCCAAATTGAGGGGGTGCCCCATCCTTATCTCGCCGGGATTTCGGCGAGACGGGGTGGGGCTTTTGACTTTTGACTTTGCTTTACTCCAACCTCGGGTGGCCCATCCCTTGCGCTTTTTGTGTTCAGTCTCATGACATCCTTTACACTCCCTCGCGCAAGGGTGGCCACCCGCGTGCGCGCGCTCATGTATCAGTTATGATCGGCCGCCTTATAAGGCAGCACCGGGGGGATGCAGGCGCTATATACTCGCCGATTGCCCCCATGTGCGTGTATATTTATCGGCACGTCCGCCGGGGGGGTGTCCGGCATGAAACAGTGTCCTTCCTGCAATTCGGCTTTCTCCACGGACTACACGCATTGCCCGCGTGACGGCAGCATTCTCGCCGACACTGACGAATGGGCTGTGGGCACTCTTGTCCGCGGCAAATATCAAATTCTCGCCAAAGTCGGACAAGGCGGCATGGGCACCGTGTACAAGGCCATGCATGTGCACTTCAATGAACTACGTGCACTCAAGGTGATCAGCACGGAATTGGCCAGCGACGCCGCCTTCGTTCGCCGCTTCAAACACGAAGCTGTCATGACCCGAAAGCTCGAGCATCCCAACGCTGTGCGGGTTGAGGACATAGACGAAGCGGAAAATGGATGCCCGTTCATCGTCATGGAGTACATCGAAGGCCGCAACCTGAAGGACGTGATCGACCAGGAAGCGCCCCTTGCTGTGCGTCGTGTCTGCTCCATCGTCAAACAGGTCGCAGCCGCGCTCGACGCCGCGCACGCGCTGGGAATAGTCCACCGCGACATCAAGCCAGCCAACTTAGCCCTGGTAAGATCCGGCAAAGTAATCGGTCTCCGAGGGGAGCAAGCCAAAGTCTTCGATTTCGGCATTGCTAAACTGAAGGAAGACATTGGAGACAGTCAGGCTGCCCCCTTTAGCCATCTGACGCTGACCGGGACGGGCGTGGTAATTGGCACGCCCGCATACATGTCTCCTGAGCAGGCGAAAGGCTTAAGGGGCGATCAGCTCGACGGACGCTCCGACCTCTACTCCCTCGGCGTCGTCGCGTATCAACTGCTCACGGGCGACTTGCCGCTCAAGGCAGACTCGACCGTGGAACAGCTGCTGGCCCAGATCAACACGCCGCCCAAGCCCCTACACGATTCTTTGCCGGAGCTTGAGATTCCTGATGAAGTGGCCACCGTGGTGATGCGGTGTCTGGAAAAGGATCGGGAGTTGCGGCCTGCGAGTGGGCAGGCTCTGATCGCTGATTTGACATTGGCTGAGAACTCGCGCTTGCGAGTGCCGGCACAAGCAAAAGCGACGCCCCTGAATCGTGTTGCCTCCAGCGCCGTTAAGCCGGAGGCTCCTGCCATAAAGGCCCCGCATTCTGGGACGTCTCGGACGCGACTTTGGGTTTGGACTGCTGCAGCCGCGCTCGTCATTGCTGCGTTGGCTGGCAACTGGTGGCACGTGCGTAAGGAACATCGCGTGATGAGCCAAGAGGATCGGGACGTTGCGTCCGCAAATGCTGCGCCTGCACCCACCCCGTTGACCCCCTCGAAGCCCCCCGCCGCTGCGCCGGCAATTCCCTCTGCTCCTTCCGCTGGGCCAGCCCGTTCTTCCCGGAAACCCGTGCCGTCGACCAGTCCTTCGCAATTCACGGTTCGGCCTCCCAGCGTCAGCCCGCCCGCCAACTCAGTCCCGAACAATAAGCCTCAATCGGCAGCAGTCCCAGCGCAGATAAGCGCCGGGACCGCGGGCAGCAACACCGTGGTCCCGAACAGTCAGCTCACCGCTCCGCCCTCTACCCAGGCAGCGGAAATCGAAACCTTTGGGCCCAGCAATTCAGTCGCGGAGCCCAATCCGAGTGAGCCGTTACCAAGCTCCGCAAACGTGGGGGACCGAGGCAAAGCCTGGCTTGACGCCCAGAAGGATCCTCCTGCCGTTAACGTCGCCGGCGCTTGGAATTCGGGGGAGTGGGGCGATTTGCGCCTGATCCAGACTCAAGGAAGCCGGAACGTGAGCGGCGACGCCCCCGGGTACGAGCTCACAGGAGTAGTTAGCGGGAAACGTCTATTCCTGCTTTTCCATAACGGCAAAGGCAAAGTAGAGTTTTGCGCCACCCTCGACACCGCGGCCGATAACAGGTTGAGCGGTGGCTACTCCTACCGAGTGACGCGGTTGCGGTTCGGGCACGGCCTCTGCCAGGAAAAAAGCAGGCCTATGCAGATGATCAAGAAATAGTCACAAGACGTTGAACCACCTTCTTGGTGCTACGGAGCCACTTGCGATTGGGCCGGGTGCCCCATCCTTTGCCTTCTGTTCTGTGCAAACGGTGGGCATTCGATGCTCTCTCCCGATAGCGCTTGCAGCTAGCAACCGTCCGCACCTCCATCGCAGGCGGTAGGGTACCCCATTCAAGCCCGGTTTTGGCTTGAGTGGGCAACTTCGAGTACCGCACCCAATCCCATTCTGAAACAAGCCGGGTCTATGCTAGCTTGAAAATGTGGGCGACCCACGTGCGTTGGCCGTTGCGTTTGATCGCGTAACGCCAACAGACATCACTCTGGACGGTTCCCGCTCGGGGAAGATGACCGCAATAACGATGTTTCGCCAGCTGACATTGCTTCCTGCTGAAGAGATCATTTTGCTTCGGCAGCGCGGGCCAGTTCCCGCCAAGTGATCAGCTTGATTTTCTGTTGAGCCAGAATCTCCCGGAACTGGTCACTTGTGAAAAAATCGTAGTCGCGCTGCCTCCAGGCCGCACCCCACGTGGAGCGTTCCCTGGTGGCGGCGCGCAGTTCGTCATCGTCGTAACCGGGATGGATAACGAACTCCGTCACGCCGGGTTTCAGGTTCTTCAGCGCAGTGAGGTAAAATTCCGCCCATTTTTCCGGCGGAATTTCCGGTTCAATCGTAACTGTATGGTCCAACACTATATCGCTCGGACCCAAGCTCGCCTGCAAATATGGGTGGTCGGCAAACCAATCTCTGGTAACAAAAACCGGCAACTTGTACTCGTGAGCCACCCGCAGCATAGCGTCGAAAAGTTCCTTGCCGTTCATGATCAGCCGGTACTGGTGCGAATCGAGGTGCGTGGGACGAACGCCCATCGCGAGCGCGCGCTCGATCTGGGCGCGCAGTTCGATCTCAACCTCCTTGGCGTTGATGTGCTCGCCTTCTTCCCAATCGTGACGGAAATATCCGTTTTGATCCACCAGGCTCGGTACCTTGTCCGCAGGCGCCACGGGACCCCAGCGGTAATAGACTCTTTCGCTCGTCAAAGTGAGGTGCAGTCCAAAATCTGCGTCCGGATGGGATTTAGCATAGTCGGCCATCTCTGGAAACCATGGGCAGGGCACCATCAGGCTCGCCGAATTGATCGTCCCGCCTTGCAGAGCTTTGAGGGCAGCAGCATTCACCGCGTGGGTTTCGCCCAGATCGTCCGCATGGACAATGAGGAGCTTTGTGCCGGGAGGGAATCCCAGCCGCTCCACCAGAGTTTGCGCAAAGACCCTGGCCGGGGAAGTGGGCAACAGGGAGCCGAGCAACAGTACTCGCAGGATCAACGAATGAGTCATTGTCGACTAGTAAACCACAGCCCTAGCCTTGTTCATCATGCACTGCCCTTTCGCGACAAAGCCACTCTCGGAATGCCCGACCCAGCGGGAACCCGCAATCCTGTAGAGCCCGTCATTGGGGGTGGCCCATTCAAGCCCGGTGTTGGCTTGAGTGGGCAACCGAGTACCGTACTCAATCCCATTTTGAAACAGGCCGGGGCCCAATCCTTGTCTCGCCGCATTTTGGCGAGACAGAACCTGCCCTGAGCGAAGTCGAAGGGGGGGGATTTTGACTTTCGCGGGTGGCCCATCAGAACCCCTGTCCCGGGCATTTTGAGTGCAGTAGGGATCTTTCGCCAATCAAGCGGCATCGTCCTTATTGCCGACTGTTCGGAGCAGTGGGTCGGGGCGTTCTCAAGTAATCCAACTTAATCCGCGGGCCAGCACCTCACGGGGCCGCTGATGGTCTTAGTCACGGGCGTGGGGAAAGCGAGGTTTCGACGGGATAAGCCACTGCGGAGTCGCCAGCTGTCTGATTCTCCTCCCAACGGATGCAACTGGGGGCGGCGTTGGTCTTCAGTCCGAGTTTCTGGACGAGCAGTGGCCAGCACTCGGCCCCTTATTGGGGATGTTGCACTCGGAGTGGAGCACGCGCAGGTAGGTGAGCACTACGTTGCCGTCGTCCGTAGTGCGGACGCGAATGTCATTGAAAGGCGACGGCTGCGGCCGCAACTTCTTGTTCCACATCCAAACGTAGTAAGCATTATCCTCGAAGATCTTCTTCTGGGTCCTGCTATCGTAGACGACGAAGGGCATGCCGCCATCCTCGCCGTCATCAGCGTCGAAGAAGACTAGGTCGCCTTTGACCAGCCCCCTGAAGTAGCCGCCCCATTCGGGGTCGAGGACCTTCTCGGTCGGTGAATGTTCCTTGACGCATGCCGGTCGCGCCTGATCGAAGCGGAGAAACGAAAGGAATAACGCCCCCTTGTTCCACTCGTTCGTGAGCTGCTTGACCATCAGGCCGCGGTAATAGAAGCACGTCAGTTGATCGTGATGGGGATTACCGGGAAAATCTTTTGGCATGCCGTAGTCGACGACGTGCTTCTTGTAAGAGTCGAACCCTTGTGCTGCGGCAGCCCCGGTGAGCACGAGCACAAACGCGCAACATGCTGCAAACGGTCTCGTCAGAACGGTTCTCACACTAGTATTAGACACCGATCATCGGTTGGTTGGCGAAACCGGGCCATTCCACTCAAGACCCCTGCCGGGGGGATTTTGAGCGTAATCGCGATTTTTCGCCAGCTGGCCCATTCCTGAGCGAAATTAACCTTCAGGTGACGTTGGTCATCTGGCACCGATTCAGCCTGCGGTGTCTAAGTATTGTATGGGCATACATGTGCCGAGACTCGCATCTTTCTCGGTACCTGTCATCGTTGCTGCACTTGTTCTCCCACAAGCTTACTGGCAGTGGTTGGAGACTCGAACCTTCGTGGCGCTCGATATGCCAGCGTCCCTTGCCAAAGGCGACATCAGAACCCCTGATTTCCCCGTCAACCTCAAAGGCTGGTATCACGTGGTCGTTTGGGTAGACAGCGATTTTTCTGGTTGCTGGTCCGAGCTTGGTCAGCTTGCGCTCGTATCGCGCACGACGGTTTATAGCAATGGGCACGTAGCAGAGTCATCTGAAGGCCGTGATCGCTATTTGAGTCACTTTTATGCGGGTGGGAATGGACACTACCAAGTCACATCTGAAATAACCAGCGACCCTGCTTGCCTCAACGCCGGACATCCGCGAATCGGCGTTTGGACCGATTCGAGCAGTTATGTTCGGCTCTACCATGAAATGCGGAACACTGGATTCGTAATCGTTATCATCTGCCTCGGTGTCGTGGCCTACTCGTTTTCTTCAGCCGAGAGGCAGCCAATGCTGCTGAAGTAGAAAAGTCAGATGTCGAGAACAGGCCATTACACGCTTTGAGCCGCAAAGTGCCATTTTGAGCGTAATGGGGATTTATCGCCAATGATCGAAAAGTCAAGCTGGAATCAGTCCCGTGGTCGCGGCATTCGCGACTGCAACGCTGCCAAGAAGCGGGGATCAAGGCCACCCCCGTTAGGCAAAGCCTGAGCTAATTTCACTTTCGCCCAAGCTTCTGTGTACCTTTTGAGACTGAACAAAGTAGTCGCCCAATTCTTTAAGTTCCTCGCGTTCTGCGGCGCAATTTGATAGATCCGCTCGAAGCGACTGAACGCGTCATCAAGCAAGCCCTTGTTCCGTCGTTTAACGCCCGCAATTGCAACTGCATTTGCATAGTCAACCGAAAAGTTGATTTCGCCGCCAACAAACTTCTCAGCTTCTGCAAATAGCTTCAACGATTCATCGAACTTCCGTGCGTCTGCCTCGATGGCCGCCATTCCCCAGAGTGCTGTTCCATTGTCGTTGTTCAAGAGCCAAGATTGATTGAAGCGTCGCATGGCGTCCGAATGGTCTCCGGCTCGCAGGTATTGCCAGCCACGCGCCGCCATATCGTCAGAGGCCTTCTTCCGGTCACCGTGATAATCCTCGTCCACGCCTGAGATGAACTTCTCGTCCGCAGCTTTTTGCCAATCGGCTTTTGGCAAGGAACCGTATTTGGGTTGAAGGTTTCGATCATCTGCCCAAGCGAGAGCGGCACAGAGGATGAGAGCACCGGGTAGGAGGAGGCGAGCAAGTTGATTTCTTTTCATACGATCCTTCCCCCCTCTGTTTCAAGTCATCGGAGCCATCATAAGACCTCGCTCCTGAGAGACGGAAGTGAATGTGACGCTTTCTCAAGTGGCACAGCGATAGTTGGCGCTAACAGGCGTTAGCGCTCAAATTTCGACTGCTTTCGATTAACTTCACATCTGAGCGTTGGTCACTGGATTGCAGTCGAGGGCCGAATTACCCCTGGAAAAGCAGAAAGTCGCCTGGTACACGCGCGGGGTCTGTAGCGCAAACCGCCGCCCCTGCTTTTTTCCACAGCCAGAATTTGATTTCTTGTGACGAACGACCTTGACTGAGCCTGCAGACGGTTCACAATGGAATCGTGCCCAGTCGCACCGCAAATGACCGGATAAGAGACAGTCAAGCTGGCTCAGCAATTCGAGCCTGCTAAGTCCTTATTGCGGAGGATTTTGCGTGTAAGTGCTTCTTTGACAAGATTTTGCACTCATCGGTTTCGGTCAGAATCCCACAAACTACGTGGATTCAATATTTTGCGAGCTTTGATCGGAAAAAGCTATGGACGTTGCAACTCGGGAAGCCAGCGTCTAACTCCTTATTCCAGAATATTTTGCGTGTAAGTCATTTATTCGCAAGATTTTGCACGGAGTGCCGCAGGCCAATTGCTCGTAACCACTGCGGAATGAAGATTTTGGCGGGATTGACCGAAAAAAAACATTGCGGCTGCCGAACACGCACGGCCGCAGGATCCCTACTTCTTCTTCGGAAGATACTTCTTCTCAATCGACGCCACGACCACGTAGTTCGGATCGACCATCTCGTTGAAGTGGATCTTCGCGACCTTCGACAGCAACTCGTACGCATCCATCTCCGACAAGCCGTAGTCGCGATGAATCCAGTACACCAGTTCGGTCAGCGCGATCCGCACGGCGTCGTCTGCCGGACGATACGCACCCACGGTCATGATCGCGTCATCGTTCTCAAACTGCGGCCAGTCGATCTTGCGCCCCTTGATCACGCTCACCTGCACGCGCGCCTTCAGCGGCACCTCGATCGCCGATCCCGCCGCCTCGCCGTCGCCCATCGCCGCGTGCCCGTCGCCCAGATAAAGCAGCCCGCCCTTCACGTTCACCGGAAAGTACACGGTGTTCCCCACGCTCGCCTCCGGAGAATCCATGTTCCCGCCAAACTCCGCCGGAACAATCGAACTCCGCGCCTCTCCATTCGCAGGAGCCACGCCGATGCACCCAAAGAACGGATGCATCGGAATCTTCACCGCGAAATCCGAATCGAGCGCCTTGAACGTCGCCGTGTTGTCCGCATGATTGATCGGATAAAACCAAACACGTTCCTGCCACGGAGATTTCTCGAGCACCGGCGTGTACTTCGATGAGTTGATCGATCCAAACCCCGGCGAAAACGCACCCACGCCGTACTCGCCATCCACCTGCAGGTCGAGAATCTTCACCGCCAGCGTGTCCCCCGGTTCCGCGCCCTCAATGTAAAACGGCCCGGCCAGCGGATTGTCTCCCTTCGCCATGTCGAGCGTGTCCCCCGGCTTCTTCAGCCCGTTGCCGAAACAGTCGAGCGTGTTGGTGTCGAGAATGTCTCCCGCCTTCAAATGCAACACGGGCTCCGCCGTCGCAAACAGATATTTCACGTTCGCATTCGTGGTCGTGTAATGCACCACATTCTGCGCCGAAGCCGAAATTGAACCGCCAAGAACGAGAACTGCTAACACACTTTTCCGAAGTCGCACGAGTCCCCCATTGTGAATTGAATCCCAGAATTCTCGCACAGCTGACGCGTTCAACGTTTAACTCACTGAGCTGTCGCCTTCACCACATCCGAAGGCTGCTCCTGGGTCGAATGCAAGTCCAGCACATAAGCCGTCTGATCGCGCGTCAGGACGAACAGCCGCCTCTCCATCCGGCGAGAATTTCTTGTAAGCGATCGAAACCGGAAAGTGGTACGTGCGCAACAACTGTGAGCCGGCCAGCCCGTACACATTCACTTCGCCCTCGCCGGCCGAAACCGCATAGGCTTTAGCCGCGCTGGAGATCGCCGGTGAATGCCCAAAGACGTGCCCCACTTCCTTGCCCGATGCCAGCGAATACGTGAGCACCCGGTCACCGGTCACCTGCAGCGCCACCCAATCGCGGTCGACTTTTGCGCTTCGGACCGAGAACGAATACTTGTTCGTCTTTACCAGTAGTTTGCTAACGACTGAATTGGTGCTGACATCCACGAACTCATAAAGCATGTCTTCTTTTTCAGCCGAGCTTTTCAATTCCGGGAACTGCTTCAGCTCTTCATGAGCCGCCCCGCTCGACACCGGCCAGCCCAGCAGCACCTCTTTATGATCCGGCGTCCAGGCTAAAGAAGGAGGTTCCTGCGGAAAATGGCGCGTCCAGAGCGTCGTCTTGGTGCGGAAGTCGCGCAACTCGTACGTCCAGTTCTTGCGCTGATACGGATTGTCCTTTGAGGGCGTGCGCACCAGCAGATACGGTCCCTCCTGGCTCGCCAGCAGGTCCCCAATCGAAAACACTGGAGACGCCGCGCCCTGTTTATTCAGCTCCACTACGGCGCGTTCTTGTTTGTCCTTCTCCGGAAAATCCGCGTAAAACGAATCGTCATCGGCAAACCATCCTTCGCTAAAAGCGCGCACATGCTGTACGCGCGCATTGTGCGGGATGTCCCAGACCGCGCCCCGGCTCCCGGTGGACGCAGCCAGCCAATCGAAATCCGACGACACCGCGATCGCGCGGTTGTCTCCCAGATGGGCCTGCGTCAGCTGCGCCCGCGCCAGGATTTTTGCGGAAGGCACTTCGATCAGCAGAATGCGGCCGTCGAGCTCCTCGTACACCACCGTATTGCCGTAAATGTCTCCCGCATCTTCCTTGAGGATTCCATTCAGTTTTCCGGTGGCCGGATCGACAAATCCACGCTTGCCCGTTTTCAGCGGACCGATCACCACATATTTGCCGTCCGCTGTGGGCTCGAGATTCAAGGCGTAGGCGAGCCTCACATCCTGTAAATGTTCCCCACTCGGAAACTTCAGCAGCGGAGACTTCGCGGGGTTGAACGAATTCAGACCGAGCAGGCGCTCGCCGTCGACGAACGTGAACTCTCCGTGCATCACATTCCGGATCGAGGACGGCAACTTGGTTTCGCGGCCCGCCGGAAGATCGTAGGCAAACTCCGTCGTGCTGGTTCCCGCAATAAAATAATGGCCGTCGGGCGAGAACGTCATCTTCGCCAGTCGCAGGTTCGAGTTCCCCTCCAGTTCGAGGATGAAGAGCAAAATAAAATTCACCGATCGAAGCTGAAAAAAATCTTTCTTGCTGGCCAGCTCTTTTCCGGTCGCCACCTCCAGTAATTGCAGCGCGAATTCCTTATCGAGGCAAGCAAGATACTTCCCATCCGGCGAGAGTGTGCTCTGCAGACAGCCCTCTCGCAGTACGATCTCGTGAACCGAAGTCCGCTTCTGGCCGATAATGTCCCAGGTCTCTACCCGCAGCGATGGCGTTTTGAATGCCACCGACTTCGAATCGGGGGTGAAAGATGCCTTATCCGCATCCGCAGCTTCGATGAAGAACAGCAACTGAAACGGATCGCGTGAAAGCACGTGGATGCCGCCTTCGTCCTGCGCCAGCACGTACTTCCCGTCGGGACTGAAGCGCAGATTGTTGACATCCGGACGCAGCGGCAGCGCCAGTTTCTGCCTCACCAGCAAGCCAGGAAGGGACTCCGTGTGCATCCCCGTATTTGAGGCGATCACCTGCGACTGCCACGCCTCGAACTCCGCTGAGGATGACGGGGCGATCCTGGCACATTCGGCCGGCATCAGCGAAACAGATTTCAATAATTCCCGAAGACGCTTCTGCTCCGACGTGGTATGCCCCAGCAAATCGGTAAACCAGCCTCCCGTTTTTCCGTGAGTAACGTTGAAGCGATCCCACAGATCGATATAAGCCTGCGGGGCAAATCCGGCGCGCGCCATCGCAAACAACGCCACCTGGTCGGCGATGTACTGGTCCGCTTCTCCCTCGCCGCTGACATGCGTCGGTTTGCGCTGTTCATTTTCGAGCAAGCGCTGGAACTTGTCGTAGATGTCCGCCCGGTCGCCAACCTGCGTGACTCCAAGCACGCGCTTCAGCAGCTGGGTCATTAGAATGGAATGCTGATGCGTCACGATATGGCCCATCTCGTGGGCCAGCACCCCGGCCAGTTCGTCGTCGCTGCGCGTGAGCGCTACCATCTTCCGCGCCACGTAGATGCGGCCGCCCGAGAGGCTGAATGCGTTCACTTCCGGCAGGTCGATCAGAAAGAAACGGAATCGCAGATTGTTGGGCGGAAGGTAGCGCGCCAATCTGGCTCCAAGGTCCTCCAGATGCGTGGTGAGAGCGGGATCGTCGATGAGAACGAATTCGCGAGCCAGGCTATCACCCATGGCCTCGCCCAGATCGATCTCCTGCTGGTCGGTGAAGATCGTCTTCCCCGCGACTCGTTCGAGCGCGGGAGGCTGGGGACAAGCCTGCTGGGCGCGCGAAGATCCCGCAGTCAGTAAGGAGCCTGCGATCAGTGCGGCGATCGGCCAAGGCCACTTCATAAGCAGCACAAGCTTAACCGTGCCCCATGACAGCCGTCACGAAAAACGTGTGAGGGTGGCGACGGTCCCGCCGGCTGTTGCGAGGGCATTCGTCCTCGCCTCCTGACAGCAAAACAAAGCCCCAGCCATTGGCTGGGGCCCAGTTCAGCAATATGCGGAGGTTCTTAAGCCGGTTTCTCGCTCTTGGACGAACCGCAGCAGCCTTTGCCGCAATCCTTACCTGCCTTGCGGTCGCACTTCATACCGTCTTTGCCCTTGCAGCAGTCCGCCATCTTGCCGTCCTTCATGCAAGACTTGGCATCCTTGCCGCCGCAGCAGGACTTTGCGTCCTTCCCGGCACAGCAGGAAGCCATCTCTTTTCCATCATGCATACCCATGCAAGCCGCGTGCGCATCTTTCGAATCAGACGACGCCATCTTGTCGCAGCATGCGCATTTGGATTTCTCTGATGCGGTGCTCTGTTGCGGGGTTGAGGGTGGCGTTTGGGTTGAGGTTTGTGCCCAGGAAACGACCGTCAGGGCAAGGATCAGAGCTAGCATTCTGTACTTCATAACGTCTCCTTAACGAAAAAAATTTGTTGGAGGGCTTGCAGCCCAGGGAGGAGCCGGGCAGTCTGCGAAAATGCGCAGCCTGCTCGCGCAATGCCATCAGGCGCAAAAAAGGAAACTCAGATCCGCAGGACGGTGCTTCGTTCGAAGGGAGGCGAAAGGAAATTAACCGCTGCAGTCTCGGCATTGGGGCCGCTATCGGACGGCGTATTCGTGATGAGGGCCAACGCTTGTTCCGGAGCAGGCCGAATTACCTTGGTCTCGACGGGCATGGTCGACGGGTTCGATGGCGCTTGTCTGGCGCAGCACGGATGCTGCTCTCCACAGGGCATTGCCGTGGAGTTGATCGCCAGGAACAGAGTTGGTGTGATCCGCGGGTGAAATCCCGGGCAGCAGGAATGATCGTCAGCAGACGAAGAGTCGCCATGGACGCGGTTCACGGCGCTCGCCTGCTCTGACCCGAACGTAAACGGCACGCTCAGCCAGCAAAACGTAGCCAGCACCACCGACGCGATGGATCTCTGAATCATTCCAGTCCAATCTTGACCGTACCAGACGAAGCCGTCTGTGACCAAAATCACAGGGGCTCGTGCCAAAAGCATGAGCGCTAACTTGAGTAGGACTCCTTCCAGTTAGCCGGCGATCCGGTAGCCGTCTCGCGTGTCGGCTCGAATCGCGAGGTCCAAATTCGAGCTGCCAGCTTGTACTGTCACTTTTTGGAGTTCTCTTCCAGGTCTTTGTAGATGACATGCCCTTGGTGAGAGCACCCCTTCTGTTCTTCTAGCGAGAGAGGTGTCACTTTTTCGTTTGCCAGCACAGAGTCGCAGCGCATGTAGTTCTCAAACCCGGGGGCTGAAAATACGAACACCACACTGACGGTCTCGGTCCCCGCGTTCTTTACACTTACCCAGGTATGCGCCGGAATGAACACCGTTCCCCCTGCGTGCAGATCGCGTTCCTGGTCTCCAAGGTGAACGTGAACGGTTCCTTTTTCGATATACACAATCTCGTCCTGCCCGAGGTGCTTGTGCGTTGGAAATTCGTCTCCCGGAGCCATGTCCTCGGTTCCCATAACGAGGTGCTGAGAACCGTTATTTCTTGGGCTGACCTTGAGCATGAAGTCTCCAGGAGGAGGCTCTCGCCAAATCCGCCGCTCACCCTCATTTTTCTCCAGCAGGAGTGGCTTTGGATCGGCTTGGGACGTGGTTGTGGAACTGGATTGTGCTGATCGAGTTTGAAAGGCGCAAACCCCAACGAGCATCACAGCCATTGTCGCAACCGTTGTCCTCACTAAATTTGAGTTCATCGCACATCCCCTTTCGTGAGTGGGGCGAGCCGATGGTATCACTCTCCCTGTACCGATACGTCGTGGAATTGCAGCCAGTGACGGGTAACTCCGGAGCAATGATCCCTTTAGTTAGCGTACATAACAGGTCCTGACGGCGGATGTCGGTCGAGGTAGGGTCGAACCCAGAATGCTCTTGCTTTTTCGCCTTATGTTCGCCAATAATGGGCGCATGGCCATCACCCGCAGGCAGCGCGAAGTGTATGACTTTATCTCCCGTTTCGTCACCGAGCACGGCTATTCGCCGTCATTCGAAGAGATCGGCCAGGGCCTGGACTTGAACTCGCTGGCAACGGTCCACAAGCACATCTCCAATCTGGAAAAGAAGGGACTGCTGACGCGCGACTACAACCGCAGCCGCTCGATCGACCTTCTGCCGCCGAAGGGGAAGCTGAAGCAGTCGATGAGCGTGAATACGGGACTCGTCCTGCCGCTGATGGGACGTATTGCCGCAGGCCAGCCGATCGAGGCGGTGGAGAATCCCGAGACCATCTCTCTGGCCGATTTCGTGCGCTCCAAAGAAGTTTTCGTGCTCGAAGTGCGCGGCGACTCTATGCAGGATGAGGCTATCCTCGATGGGGATTATGTGCTCGTCGAAAAGGCAAAGACTGCCCACAACGGGGACATTGTCGTAGCCCTGGTGGAGTCGAGCGATGCCACCCTAAAGCGCTTCTACCGCGAGGGTGACAAGATCCGGTTGCAGCCCTCGAACGTGAGCATGAAGCCGATTATTGTTCCGGCGGCTTCGGTGGATGTGCAGGGCAGGGTGATTGGGGTGTTGCGGAAGTATTGACAGAAATCACTGGACTGCTCATTCAGTTCGTTCAGAAAAGGTGGAAGTCGACTTCCACGGCAATCTGCACCGCCACCGGTTCGCCGCCCTTCTGCGCGGGTTGAAACTTCCAGGTCTGCACAGCTTGGACAGCTTTGGCGTCGAGGCCAGCGCCAAGTGGACTAATGATATGGATGTTGCTGGGGCGCCCGTCTTTGTCTACTGTCACTCCCATCGTTACCACTCCCTGATACCTCGCCCTCCGCGCGGGCTCGCTGAAACTGGGTTCGGGCTGAAAGACGACCTTCGGAGGTTTTATGCCCTGAGCGGCGAAGTTCGTTCTAAACATGTTGGGCGGCGCTGAAGAGGTCACCGATGCTTGCGCCTCCGCGGGCGAAGCCGTGGACCGGGTTGGAGCATTCATTCCCGGGACAGCAGCCATCTCTGAAGAAAAGCGGCAGGCCTCATTCTTGCCCGACATTCCTTCTTCCACGCAAGGCTTCCAAAAGGCAGGAACAAAGTCCGCGAACTGCTCCTGGGAACTCAGGAAGATTCGCGAGAGAACCGCATTTGCTTTCTCTTCAGTGACTCTCTCCGCACCCAGTGACGCATCGATCTCTACGAGGACTGCTTTCTTGGGCTTATTGTGCTTCTCTGGAGTCTCTTCCGCGGCGAGCCGAAATCCCTCTCGTCCTGCTGAAACGGCCATCAGTCGCTTCGCTTTGATCTTCAGGGTTTGTCCTGAGGCATGGATGTCGTCCACTTGGACGAAGCCGTCGGTTGTCCAATCGCCGTTGTCTCCTCCGCCAGAAGAGACGCCCGCAGAGTCATATCGCAGTCGCTCTCCGGAGTAAAACCCTCGCAATACAAATATCTTTCCGTGATACTCATCTCGGAGGTGTTGCTCCATGTCATCCGCATGAGAAGGCGTCGTCAGTAGAAAAACGATGCCGAGCCCAACGACAGTGGCTACATTGCAGCGGAGTTGGCGTTCCATGACACGCAATTGTAGTCCGGGCTGAAACCCCGCAGAAAAGAAAGACGCCCGGGACCTTCCCGGGCGTCCTTCGCTGATAGCTAATCGGTGATCGGCTTAGCCGATGTGCTTATCCAGGGCCTGTGCAATCGCATCTTTGGGGCGATAACCCACGAGCTGTTCCACAACTTGCCCGCCCTTGAAGACCAGCAGAGTAGGAATGCCGGTCACCTTGTAGCGCATGGGAGTCGCGCTGTTGGAGTCGACATCCATCTTGCCGATCTTGATCTTGCCCTGATACTCGGCCGCCAGTTCTTCGACGATGGGCGCGATCGCGCGGCAGGGGCCGCACCAAGTCGCCCAAAAGTCCACCAGAACCGGCTTGTCCGATTTCAGTACATCCTGGTCGAAGTTCGCATCCGTCACTTCGACGATTCCATTGCCTGCCATGTTTTCCTTCTCCTATGTTGTAAACGTCGCGCTTTCGGCGGACGCTCCATCGGAAGGCGCTGCCGCATTGGCGATCTGTATGAGTGCTTCCCCTGCGGGAGGCTAACTCTCTATCGTAACACTGCAATTGGATGCCCGGGGAGAGGGAAAAGTCGCAAGATGGCAGCCCGGCCCCGGATACGTTTAGAGCCAGACTCGAGCTGTAGAAGTCCTTTAACTCTATTCTTTTGGAGGTGCCTGAGATGGGCCCAGCGACTTGATATAGCGGACCAGTTGCCAGCGTTGGGGCTCTGGCAGGCGGGACCATACCGGCATACCCTTGCGCACAACGCCATTCGTAATTAGCCAGAACAGGGTGCCCGGCGTCGCCTGCCGTACTTCCTCGGCGTGTAGGCTAGGACCTTTTTTCCGCCAGCGGCATTCGCTCCGTGACACTCCGCGCAATGCTGTTCAAAGAGCTTGGCGCCTGCTGCTACTGCCTCAGGATCTGCTTCGAGAGGATTATGTCGGCCGGCGGCTTTGGCCGGTACCTTCGCCAATTCCGCATAGACGGAGTTGGCAGGACTCTGCGCCTCCGAGTTGCTGGTTTGCGCCGCGGCGATGCCGGCCAGCAAGACGGGGGCGAAGAGCACCGCTGCTCGGCCCACGATGGCGGTCCGAATCATCGGCGTCCTCCGAACCAGCTGGCCACCGTCGAACCGAACCCGGAAAACTCCCGCGAAACGCCCCAGCGTAGCAGGAACTGGTGGCTGTGGTCGTTCAACCCAAATCCCGGCGACAGTCGCAAGGTCCAACTGGAAGGCAGATTCCAGGCTACAACGGGCGCGAGATAGTGTGACGTCTGCCAGAGGCCAAAGCTGGGACGATCGCCCAAGCCCCCGTACATCTCGACCCCGGCGGTAAAATTTTCACGGCAAAAACTACAGCGCTTGGCGGAGGCCTTCAGCGCCAGCGGGCGGCTCACTCCCATGGCATATCCGAATTCCCAGGGGTCGCCGCCGGTTAGAGGCTTGGTAGCCAGCGGATTAACCGCGAAGTTCCAGCCGTTGTGCATGCTTGAAAGCAGCAGCTTCAACTCAAGCTCATGGTTGTGCCCCTGCCGCAGAATCGCGTTGGGCGGCGCGTGGTCGGCCTCGACGTCGTGGCCTTCCACTTCCTTCATGATCTTGTCGGCTTCGCTGATCTGCTCGTATTCGACCTAGAGCACGGGATTGATGACATGTTCGCTCTTGAGCAAGCGAAAGCGATTCTCTACCCGGAACCCGGTGAAAATAGTGCTGTCGCCGAATGTGCTTTGGCCATCGAGGTAGAGTTCGGTGGTCCACCATGCTGTTGCGCCATATTCAAGCTCGATCCAATAGGCGTCGAAGTTTCGGCCTCCACGTTGGGTGGCCACATTGGAGAAGTACTCGACCTCAAGACTACGCGGTTCCTCGAGATAGTGATCGTACGTAACGAAGTAGGGGCTTTCCTGAGCGTAACTGCTTACAAAGAAGCTGGTGAAAAGAAGCGTGAGCAAGATTCCGCTGCGACTTAAGAGCCTGAGGTAGACAACGGAAAACGAACGGCAGCGCGAGAAGAATGGAGACCGAGTATTGGCGGGTGAGTGCAAGCGGAGACGGGAACCTTTCTTTACAAACTATTTGCGACGCAGTCGCATCAAGTGTGTCAAGCTGCCCTTTGAAGCCTTTGATACTTTTCTTCCTAGTTGCAACCCAGTCGCAACTAGATGTACATTAACCATAGTGCCGGAACGCGCTCGAAGCGTCAATACAGCGGGATCAGATTCTGTCGCACCCTGATTGCGACCAGTTGCAATGAGGTGAATTCACTCATGCCATTGCCTCAAACTGAAGTGCCCGGCCGATTGCAGGCCCACTTTGCCGAGCGGGGAATCCGCATGACCCAGCAGCGCCGGGCCATCCTCAGCGTGATGGAAACGGCGAGCAAGCATCTCGATGCCAGCCAGATTCTCCGCAAGGCGCAGAAGATCGATGCCAGCGTAGATCGCAGCACCGTGTACCGCACGCTGCGACTCCTGAAGCGCCATGGATTGATCGACGAACTCGACCTGATGCATATCAATGGCGAGGGCCATTACTACGAGCGCCGTCTGGGACGCGACCACATCCACATGGCTTGCCTGCGTTGCGGCAAGATCACCGAGTTTGTGAGCGACAGTTTCGAGAAACTCAAGCAGCAGGTCGAAAAGGATTGCCGCTTCCGGGTGCTCATCTCACGGCTTGAGATCGGCGGGTATTGTGCGGCCTGCCGGGGAGCTCAATAAGCGGCGTTATGGAGATAGGCTTCCTGACCGCAGAAGATGTCGTCGAGTGGTCGAGGCTGCGACTGGAAGGGCTGCAACTCGAGCTCGCGGCGGCAATCGCCGGCCTCGAGCAAGTATTGCTCTCAGTTACAAGCACGCAGACAGCTGCTCTTGCTTTTTATCGCTCGCTGGGATTTGAGCTATTCGGCACGGAGCCGCGGGCGCTGAACATCAATGGCGAATTTATCGACGAGCACTACCTCGTCCTTCGCCTCAAATGAACGCCTGATGGAAGCGGAATCGTCGCCCCCCGAAAAGACAGCACAAAAGGAAAAAGCGCCCTGACCTTTTCAGTCCAGGACGCCTCGGCAGCCCTCCCCCAGAACTGCCAAACTACGAATTGGATAGTAGAGGTCTACTATTCTTGTGTAAACGTCACTTTGGTAACGGCAATAGCGCAGAGCTAAGGCGAGACTCACGAAGGTAACTGTTGAAGATGAAGTAGTTGGACGGCTAACGCTTCTGCCAAGTCTGGCCCGCATCCGCAGTAGTCCATATTTCGCTGGAAGACGTTACGATTCGACCTTGCAGTGGATCGGCAAATTGCAGGCTCACGATATCGTCGGTCAGCACGACTCCAGACCATGTCGGGACAACCTGCACCCAATGCATGCCTGCGTCAGTCGAGTGATAGAGATGTCCGCTGGATCCTCCCGCCCATACGTCCGGCCCGTTAGCGGATACCGCGCGGAAAACGACGGGAGCCTGTTTCATGTCTGCCTTGTCTTTATCCTTGGCAAGCACTTTTTCACGAGAGGATTTCATGGCCATCTGCAGGCTAACTCCACTGCCGGCTCCCGTTGCGCGGGTTACGTCAACATCCTGCCAACTCTTGCCCTGATCCGAAGAGCGCTGCAAACCGCCCATGGCACTGATCGACCAGCGCGTACTTTCCGGTGCGAGGGGAGCCGTCTGCGAGAAGTTGCTGCCGTTAATCGTCGACACTGCATAAGCACCGTCCGCTTCAGTCTGGGGAGCGTTCGCAGCCGAAGTTTCCGCCGGCTTGGCCCGCGCTACTTCGGCCCCATTCCCACCCGTTGTAGACAGTGGCGCAACCGACCGACCGTTCACGGCGAGAGTCTCGAGATCCTGAACTTTCTTTTCGGTCACTGGCCCGCCAATCGCTGAGCCTTTCGAAGGTGCAGTTGCCTGTGCGCTGACGACAACCTGATTGGATGACTGCTGCCGCGCAAACTCCGGAGGCACGGCCGGAGCAGGCGCCTGCGACTGAAACGCGTATGTATTGTTATTCGTATTCGCGGTTACGTTCTGCTGCCACTGTTGCGTGGGGGTTGCCTTGGGGCCGTGTGGCAACGCTTGAGGGCGGAACCTACCCCTGGTGCCGTCAGCGTCCGGCTTTTGATCCCGAGCCGGTGGCTGCAATTTGGCGAATTGCTCCGGGCGGTCAAATTCTTTGTTTGCCTCGGGAGCAGGTTTGGACTTGGCCGGGCGATCCAACAATCCAGCTACAGGAGCCTTCTTCTCTTCGTCTGTCCTTGCCGCCTCCGGTGCCGCGGGCAAAGGCGGCATCTCATTCTTGGCCTTCCCGACTTCCTGTGCTCGCGATGCATCGTACGAAGCGACCATCTCTGGGTGCGAGCTCGTGCGATACCGCAGGACCCCGAACGATCCAACGATGATGACTCCTGCTGCCGCCAGTCCCCAGCGAAGCCGAGGCCAGGTAAGCCATCTGCCTCGAAGCGGACGGACCAGCGCGACCGTCGGTTCCTCTGCCGGAAGTGAGATCGCGATAACGTCCCGGCACTCGGCACACCGCGCCAGATGCTCCAGGACCTGACCGCGCTCACGATCCGGCAGCAACCGCTCGGAGAACGCCGTCAGCAAATTCGGGTCGGGATGATCGACTGCGACCGCCGCAGCCTTCAGCCTCTCTCCAACGATTTTGGGTAGCTTCTCCATCTCACTTAATCGCACTTCGTCCTGGCGCCCGTTCGCAGGCGGTTTATCCGCGCATGGTGGGGACACCCCAGCCTCGCGCTTTCACCTAACCTTCGCCTTCCGGAACCCGAGCTTCCACTCTCTTCTCTGAGAACGCGGGAGGCGGGGGTTCTTGCGCCAAACTGCGCCGAATATCCACCTGCAAGTCACGAACATCGACTTCCAAGGCTTCTTCTGCCTGCCGCCGCGACATGCCATCTTTGGTCAACGCGGCAACGATCTGCTTCCGTAGGGATTTCGCCAACTTGTCCAGCTTGCGGCTGATGGTGGACTCGTGGACGCCCAGCATGCGGGCAATCTCCGCCAGGGTCCGGTCATCCAGATAATACGCGCTGAGGACCATGCGGTCCTCCGCAGGCAGCCCCGCCAGCACGTCATCCGTCGCGCGCGCCAGCCGACTGTCGGAAGGAGTAATAGGCTGGGGATCAGGCGCTCGAAACTGGACGCCTTCCTCAGACTCTTCATCAAGACTTACCAGCCGCTTCGTGCGTCGGTAACGGTTGACATATTCCTGCGCCAGGACGGTGCGAAGCCATCCTTCCAGCGATCCCCGACCCGTATACGAAGCGAGCTTCGAGATGCGCTGGCCTTCTCGCGTGGTTGTGCCGTATAGATCCGCGTACAGGGTGTCGGCCAATTCCCGCGCCGCCGAGTCTTCCCGCGCGATGCGCAGGGCCGAAAGATACAGCTTCTCCCGGTACCTGGTCAGGAAGACTTCCCAGGCGGAGTTTTCTCCAGCGGCACAGGCCCGGGCCAGGGCCAATTCATCGACTCGCAGGCTTAGGAAGAAGGTGCGCGCTTCATCCTCTGATGAGGGGCCGTGCTTGGTTCCAACTTCACACAGGATCGTCGAGAAGGATTCGCGGGTCAGGCCAATTCGTTCGCAGCCGGCCTTGGCGTGCAGTTCCGCCAGCATCTCGCTCGCGACCGCTTGCACAGCCGGGTTGGACTTTGACGAACTCATGGGCAACTAAGGATTTAGACACCTTCCGTGCCAGCGTTCGACCAAACTGGGTGCCCCATTTCTGGCCGAATTTGCCACAAGTGGGTATTCGCGGCCTAAATCACAGCCCGCGACTTCTTGCACTCTTCGCAGGGACAGACCTCGCGCAGAAACTTCCACGAGTAAATCCCCAGGTCGTGGTTGTCGTTCCAGGAGAACTTGATGGCATATCTCCCCACGCCCTCAGCCGAGAGCGGCTTGGCGTTGGGCTTGAAGATCAGCAAAGCCCCCGGTGCCGCAGTCGCCGGATCGCCCGGACGCCGTCCCGACTTGCCCCGCTCTTCCTCGCACATCGCGCACGGACAGGCATCCCGCAGGTAGACAAAGCCGTAATGCGACACATGCCCGTCCCCCCACTCGATGTCCACTCCAGCCCCCGTAGTGAGATGCACTTTCACCGACTTGGGATCTGTAGACGCAGTGGGCGATTGAAGCGGGGATTGCATGGGATAAGTATCGCATAGGCGCACTAGTCAGGGATGGCTGGAATTGGCCCGGCGGTGCTGCCTATTCATTCTGCGTTGAAGTTCTCAAACCACTGATAACAAGCCGGCGCCCTTGAGCAAATTGTGCCTAGACGCCATGCAGCAGTTATGACGCAGCCGCGAAGCGGCGGCATGTGAAAGCCCGGCACGGAAGTGCCGGGTAGGCAGGGCATAGAAAGGCCAGAGTCCCGTCAGGGACGCCACGCTCAGCGCTATCACCCGAACACAAATTGTGTGGGTCATACGCGACGTTCGACTTCCGCAACAAAGAGACGAATTCGTCCTCAAATGAATGCTTCGCATGATGCTCGATTTGATGTTCGATGTAATGCCTTACAGCATCGGCATTCGACGCGCACACGCTGAACGCGCCGTATCCTTCCTGCCAAGCGAAATCGAACCCGTGTTCGCCAAGCCAGCGCGAGGAATTTGCTTTCAGGACCTGAATTGCCTTTGCCAACGGCAGAGTTGCCGGTAAAGCGATGAGAAGGTGCGCATGATTGGCCGTGCCACCGGCACACAGCACCGGAATGTCGTGGCCCTTGCCGATTCCCACGAAATACATAGAAAGCTTCTCTCGCAGATCGTCACGAATTAAGTTGGATCGATTCTTTGTGCTGAAAACGCAATGGACCAAAACATTCGGGTAGGTGTGAGCCATGAGCGTGCCGTCCTTTCAGGACTTGGTTCTCATCTCGCGTCGATCCCGGCACTTCCGTGCCGGGCTTTCTCATTCCGTGCCTTCGGCACTGCGTTTATCGACGAGAGGAACGTCTTAGCTTTCCTGAAAATTACACGTGCGTCTGTGACACATCTCACGAAATTCGTGATTCGATTTCAAATCGGGAACAACTGATTGATTGATCGTCGGCACGCGCTTTCGGGGTATTTGCCGTCGCCGTTGCCGAATCCATTCATCTTCCTGTAAAATTTAGGTTTGCCCTACAAGATCTGAAACTTTCTGGGAGCAGCAGTCCAATGGCACAACAATGTGATATCTGCGGCAAGAAGCCGCAAGCGGGAAACCGCATCAGCCACGCCCATAACGTCACCAAGCGGCGCTGGAACGTTAACTTGCGTCCGGTGCACGCCAAGGTCAATGGGCAGGGAAAGCGGATCCGCGTCTGCACGTCCTGCCTGCGCAGCGGTAAAGTCGTGAAAGCCTAGCATCCTTCACCACAAAGGACGCAGAGTTCTAGGAGGCAGGAATTCCTCTATGCATCCCTGTGTCCTCTGTTGGTTGATCGCTACTGTATGCCGACCAACTGGATGTCGAAAACCAATGTCGCATTCGGCGGGATAGCACCCGGATACCCGTCCTTGCCGTAGGCAAGGTCTGGCGGAATCTTCAACTGCCGCTTACCACCCACTTTCATACCGCTAACTCCCTCTTCCCAACCTTTGATAACGTCGCCATTGCCGATGCGAAACTCAAACGGCTTGCCGCCGACCGAACTGTCAAACTTTTTCCCCGAGGTGAGCCATCCTGTGTAATGCACCTTCACATGGTCGCCCTTCTTCGCTTCCTGGCCAGTACCTGGTTGGATGTCCCAATACTGCAAGCCCGAGGGCGACTTGACACCCTCTCCGGTGACTTTCGTGGGACCTGTCGCATGGGGAGCCGCCGTAGTCTTATGTGTTTGTGCCGCAATAGGGATTGCAAATGACAGAAGAATCACACCGAACTTCGTGGTTTTCATTTTTTACTCCAGTGCAATCACATCAATTTCAACTAGCACGTCTTTCGGCAAACGCGAGACCTCAACGGTTGACCGCGCTGGTGGTGCAGAGCTGAAGTACTTTCCGTACACCTGGTTCATGGCGGCGAAATCGTTCATGCTCTTCAGGAATACTCCACAGCGGACCACTTTCCCGAGTCCACTTCCGGCCGCTTCGAGGATCTCAGACAGATTGCGCAAGACGCGATCCGTCTGCGCCGCGACATCACCCGTAACGACCTGTTGTGTTGCCGGATCAATCGCTACTTGTCCAGAAACGAAAACAAATCCGTTGGCCTTGATGGCCTGTGAATAGGGGCCGATCGCTTGAGGGGCGTCTTTAGTGGAGATGATTTCGCGCATGAAAACAGTTCTCAGTTCCCAGTTGTCAGTTCTCAGCGAAAACAGATCGCTGCGGGCTCAGGGTAACATACGAACGATGACTGATTTTGGGTTCCGACTGAGAACTGGCAACTGAGAACTTTCTAGATCTTTTGCAGCCTCTGTACTTCGTGCACACCCGGAATTTTTCTCAGCCCCACGATGATCTGCTCCAGGTGCTTCAAATCTGAGATGTCGAGGACGACTTCGACGCTCGCCTGGCTATTCGCGGTATGGGCGGCGATGTTGCGGATATTGCTCTTTGCGTCCCCGATCACACCCGTGATGCTCTTGAGCATGCCAAATTTGTCGTCGCAGAAAACCGTGAGCTTTACCGGATAGGCCGTCGGCGTACTCTCATCGCGGGCCCATTCCACATCGATCTTCCGCTCCGGTTCGTAGAGAAGATTCGTCACATTCGGACAGTTCACAGAATGCACCGCAACGCCCTTGCCGCGGGTGATGTAGCCGACAATGCCTTCGCCGCGGATCGGGTTACAACATCGCGCCCGATACACCAGCATGTCTCCCTGCCCGCGCACGGTGATGGCATTGTGATCTCCGAAAACTCTCCGCACGACGCTGGTGAGGCCGCCAGGCTGCGACGTTAACCCCTCGGACTCGATATCGCCGGCAATCGAGGGAGTAGCCCCGGCCGGCAATAGTCTCGCCAGCACCTGTCGCGCCGAATATTTCCCGTAGCCGATCCCCGACATGAGGTCGTCGGCCTTGCCCAGCCCGTAGCCGGAAGCGACCTTGAGCAGATCTTCGTCTTTGATCTCTTTCAGCGCGATGCGGTATTTTCGCGCTTCCTTTTCGATCAGCTTGCGCCCGATTTCAATGGCTCGCTCCCGCTGATGAACGTTGAGCCAGTGCTTGATCTTGTTGCGCGACCGCGACGATTTGACCAGCCCCAGCCAGTCGCGGCTCGGCTTGTGGCCCGGCTGCGTGAGAATCTCGACGATGTCTCCAGAATGCAGCTTGTAGCGCAGCGGCACCATGCGCCCGTTCACCTTGGCGCCAATGCACGTGTGCCCGACTTCCGTGTGAATCGTGTACGCAAAATCGATCGGTGTAGCATCCCGGGGTAGCACCACTACCTTGCCCTTCGGCGTGAAGGTGTAAACCTCTTCTGGATACAAGTCGACTTTCAGGGTCGACAAGAATTCGTTGGGATCGCTGACGTCCCGCTGCCACTCCACCACCTGCCGCAACCATGCCAGGCGCTGCTCGTCCTGGGCCGACACCGGGCCGTCTTTATATTTCCAATGAGCGGCGATGCCCTCCTCCGCCATCTTGTGCATCTCTTCGGTACGAATCTGGATTTCAAACGGGGTGCCATCTTCCGTAATCACCGAAGTGTGCAGCGACTGATAGAAATTCGGTCGCGGCATCGCGATGAAATCTTTGATTCGTCCCGGTACCGGCCGCCACAGGTTGTGAATGATCCCCAGCACCGCGTAGCAGTCCGGCAGCGATCGTGTGACCACGCGCATCGCGCACAGATCGTAGACCTGGTCGACCGAAATCCGCTGTCGCTGCAGCTTCTTGTGAATGCTGAATACGCGCTTGATGCGGCTCTCGACCCTTGCCTGAATCCCGGCTTCCTTCAGCTTGTCGGTGATGATCCCCTGCATCTTGCCAAGGAACGCCTCACCCTGCTTGCGCCGTGAATTGACCGACTTCTCCACCTGTTCGTAGCCAAGCGGATCGAGGAAGCGGAAACCCAAATCCTCCAGTTCGCCGCGAATCTTGCCCATGCCCAGCCGGTGCGCGATCGGCGCGTAAATCTCCAGTGTCTCCTCGGCGATTTTGTGCTGGCGATCCGGCTGAAGGTGCTCGAGCGTCCGCATATTGTGCAGCCGGTCAGCGAGTTTGATCAGCACCACCCGAATGTCATCCACCATCGCGAGCATCATCTTGCGCAGGTTTTCGGCCTGCTGTTCCTCGCGCGTGGCGAAATCAATTTTGCTGATCTTGGTGACGCCCTCGACGATGTGCGCGACCTGCTCGCCAAACTCTTTGCGGATGTCGGCGATCGTGACCGACGTGTCTTCGACCGAGTCGTGCAGCAGGCCGGCAGCGACAGCCACCGGGTCCATCTTCATCTCGGCCAGAACAAGGGCTACTTCGAGGGGGTGAACCAGGTAAGGTTCTCCCGAAGCGCGTGTCTGTCCATCATGGTGCTTGAGGGAGTAGTCGTAGGCCTTCTTGACGATGGTTAGATCGTCTTGCGGACGGCTCTCCTGCATGCGCTTCATCAAGTCGCGAAACTTGGTCAGCGTAAGGGCCGTCGTAGCAATCTGTTGGCGCAAGCTCGCCATGATGGATTATACCCGCCAGGGAAGAGGGCTCCGCAGAAGGCGGTTAGGACGCTACTACGATTATAAACGCGAATTGTAGCCGCTCCCCGTTTAGACAATCGTCCGGGGCCCGATTCATTCGAAGATGACCGGAGTAATTTGCCGGCCCGAACAGCGCGCCCTAGGCTCAATTGAGCGTTTCTTGAGGTGAGCCATGGTGCAACTCTCCAACCGCAAGTGCTCGAAGGCGATATTGGTGATGGTGATCGTCGCGACGGCGCTCGCGGGAACGAGCACCGCGCAGAGCGCTTCGCCCGTCACCTCAGGCGAGCAGCTTCCCGTCCCCGGGCACGCAGTTCCGGCGGATTTCGGGCAGCTTTCGGAACACAACCGCGAGTGGGTCATGACTCAGCCACCGCAGGTACAGGCCGAGTTCCTTCTCGGAGCAGCCATCAATCACGACCACGGCGCCACCGACATGATCGACAAGATGGTCGACGACTGGCATGGCAAGCTGCACTTCACCAACAAAATTGATGACCTGCAGCTGACGGCGCTCTACTCCAATGACCTGCGGGTAAGAGCGGCGGCCATCGAGATCAACCTTGCCGTCTACAAAATCTCGAAAACGGATGAGGCCGCTGATCGCCTGATGGCGGAGGCAGAAAAATCCCCAAGCTGGCGTCCGTTTGCCATGTGGGAGTTAGGTATGTTGGCCAATCGCGGCGTTGAACTGGAGAAGATCCACGAATTTCTTCGCGGCTACCTCCACGACCCCAACGAGAAGACGCGGCATTGGACCGTCGAGGGTATTGCTCATCTGGGCACGGACGATACCATCAAGGACTTCTTGGACATTTTCCGCAACGATCCTTCCCTCGAAGTGCGCGAGCGCGCCGGATGCAGCCTCGCCAAGTCCGGTATGCTGACCCGCGATCAGCGCATGCTAGCCGTGCCTGGACTCATCGATTTGGCCTACGACCCCTCGCTCGACAGCACCACACGCTCATGGGTTTATCAGGCATTGAGAGAGATCACCAATGAGCGCCTGGGCAACGATCCCGCTGCATGGAAGAACTGGTTCGCACGCGAAGGGACGAAACGCCAACAGGAGTTCAAACAGGGCGAACGCTGGTCTGTGCTGGGGAATAGCTAGGGCGTATCTTCCGCCCGCGGACTTTTCTCCGATTTCACGCTCTCCAAAGGTTTCAAATCTGTTCACGTTTGTTGGGACGCTTCGCAAACTGATAGAGTGACATTCTCTCTGTCATGATTTCCCGAATTCTCGTCAGCGGTGTTTCCGGCCCGATCGGGGCTGCCCTTCTTCCTTCCCTCGACACGCTTGGATACAAGGTGGTCCGCCTGATGCGTGGTTCAGCCGTGCACGAGGGCCAAATCCAGTGGGATCCGGCTCAACCTCTTTCTCCTGAAGCAGTTTCGGGCTTCGATGCCGTCATCCACCTGGCGGGTGAAAGCATCGTTGGGCGGTGGACCGCCGCCAAGAAGCGAGCGATTCATGACAGCCGCGTCAATGGTACCAGTCATCTCGCCGCTGCTCTGGCGCAGGCGAACCACAAGCCGCAGGTTTTCCTCTGCAGTTCGGCCGTCGGCTACTACGGCGACCGCGGTGACGAAGTGCTGAACGAGCAAAGCGCCCCCGGTAGCGGATTTCTTCCAGAAGTGTGCCGCGAGTGGGAAGCCGCGACCCGGCCGGCAGTCGATGCCGGCATTCGCACCATAAGAATGCGAACCGGCGTGGTGCTCAGCCCGAAAGGCGGCGCATTGGGGAAAATGCTCACGCCCTTCAAAATGGGCGTAGGCGGACGCATCGGCGACGGCCGCCAATGGATGAGTTGGATTGCGGTCGGGGACATGGTGGGAGCCATGCATCACATGTTGAAGACCGATCTTGTTCAGGGCCCGGTGAACATGGTCGCTCCAAAGCCTGTAACCAATGCGGAATTCACTCGGGTCCTAGCTGGTGTGCTGTCCCGTCCTGCGATTTTTCCCGTCCCGGCCCTTGCCGTGAAGTTGGCCTTCGGCGAAATGGGTGAGACTGTCTTGCTTGGAAGTCAGCGGGTCGAGCCCGGCCAATTGATCACCAGCGGATACCCCTTCCGCTTACCAACGCTGCAGTTGGCTCTGCAATCCTTAGGCCTTTAGCTGGCAAGGACCATGTAGGGACAGCCGCCTCGGCTGTCCAGCGGCCCAGGTGTATCGGGCCGCAGCGCTTTTGAGACGTCGCAAGTCAAGAGCTGAAACTTTTCTCCCATCAGGCGACTCCAATCCAGCAGTTTCATGGTTTCGTACTGAAGATGGAGGCGTCATGCAATCTTCCACTCACCTCGCTCTTGTTGTGTTGGGATCACTCCTCGGAGTCACAGCCTGCAACGCAAAAGCCAATCCAGCGATGACGGCTGTGCCGGCGGCGGCCGTCGATGCTCCACGTGCTTCGAGCACGGGTCAGCAGACGGCTGTTCTCTCCGGAGGGTGCTTCTGGGGCGTTCAGGCAGTTTTCCAGCACGTTAAGGGGGTGATCACCGCCACTTCAGGCTACTCCGGCGGAAAAGCTAAAACTGCCGAATATGAGCTTGTGAGTAGCGGCGACACCGGGCACGCCGAATCGGTGCAGGTCGTCTACGATCCCTCGCAGATCACCTATGGCGAATTGCTTCGCGTGTTCTTCTCGGTTGCGCACGATCCCACGCAGCTGAACCGTCAAGGCCCAGATGAAGGTACTCAATACCGGTCGTCGATCTTCTATGCGAATGACGAACAGAAACGCATTGCGCAGGCCTACATCGCGCAACTCGATCAGGCGAAAGTGTTCTTCGGCCCGATCGTTACGCAGGTCGTACCGCTCGAAGGCTTCTATCCGGCGGAGGCCTATCACCAGAACTATGCGGCGCTGCATCCCAATCAGCCGTACATTGTTTTCAACGATGCGCCGAAAGTGGCGCACTTGCGCCAGTTGTTTCCTGATATCTACGTGGGGAAGTGAAAAGTCAGTAGGACGGTGGAGCGCTAGCGCACGTTTACAGAATCGTGAGTCTCGGCCGGTACGTAGTTCACCGCGGCCGTGCGTTCCAGCTTGTCCCACGCGAACTTGCGACCTTCCAGCGCGCGCTTCAATGTCTTGAACAGCACAATTGAAAATAGCTGTCTGTAAGCGAAGCGCTGGAGCCAGACCTGGCTGAGCAGCCAAGGGTCTTCCTTGTCATCTGGGCGACGGCGCTCGAGGGCAAAAGCAATCGCCGAGGCAAAGAAATCGATCACCAGGAAAGCGAAGAAGAACAGCACGAGCTTGTGGAAGCTGGCTGGATCGGTGGAATCCGGGTGGAAGTGTTTCTGGATGAAATACCAGATGGTGCCAACCGCGAACATGATATCGATGAGCGGCGACACCAGCGGCAGAAGAATCTGAAAGATGACGATATTAGGCAGCGCGACCCATCCCAGCGCCCCCTTGCGTGCGAAGACGCCGCGATGCTTGTACACAGCCTGCAGAATCCCAAATGACCAGCGGAACCGCTGGCGCATCAGGCCATTCGCATTCGTCGGCGCTTCCGTATAGGCAAGTGCTATGTCTTCGTATTCGACGCGGTAACCCCGGCGGAGCAGCGCCATGGTCAGATCGGCGTCTTCGGCGACCGTATCAATGTGATAGCCGCCGGCTTCGCGCACAGCCGACACGCGCCATGCCCCAATCGCGCCCGGCACGACGCTGACCGCTCCCAACACGTCGAGCGCGCGGCGTTCGAAGTTCTGGCTGGTGATATACTCCAGCGCTTGCCACCGCGTCCAGAGGTTAACTCGGTTGCCCACCTTGGCGTTCCCCGCGATCGCTCCAACTTTCGGATTGATGAAGTGGGGAACCAGTCTCGAGATCGCGTCCGGGGCGATGATCGTATCGGCGTCGATGCCCACAAATAGCTCTGCGTCGCCAATGTGCTCGATGCCGTAATTCAGGGCCTCGGCTTTCCCGGAATTTCGCTTGCCGAGAATCAGCACCTTGCCCGATGCCGCTTCCGCCTTGAAGGCATTACGTGCCACCTCCAAAGTCCGATCCTTCGACCCATCATCAATCACGATCACGCGCAGGCTCGGGTAATTCGAATTCAGGGCCGCGCGCACCGTGCGCTCAATAACCTTCTCCTCGTTGTACGCAGGAATCAGCACCGCGACCTTCGGTTTGTAGGACGCGACCTCAGCCGGCTTGCCAAAGATCTTTTCGTGCACCCGGTCGTACACAGCCGCCGTTCCAATGAAGATCAGCCGCCCCGTCATCAGCAGGTCGCCGACCAGGAATATCCACGTGATGCTGACCACACTGAAGTCGAACAGCCAGAAGCCGAACCGATCGAGCTGCGCTGCCAATTTCTCACCACGAGGCAGCGGCGCCATCACGTCAGCCATCTTCATGTTCAGGAGCTCGTAAACCGGCGCAACCTCGTACCCTCGGGCGCGCACACCGTCAATGATCATCGGCAGAGCGCGAACCGTCTCGGAGCGATCGCCGCCGCCGTCGTGCAGCAGCACGATATTGCCGCAGCGCAGGTCCTCCACGCGACAAGGCGGGAGGTGCGAGAGCACGTAATCAGTGATCTGCTCGGCCGTATGACGCGGGTTGTCGGTCCAGTCGTTGGGATCGACCCGGTTGCCCACTGTGATATAGCCCATCTCCTGCGGAATTTCGAGCGGGCGAACCTGGTCGGCCGTATCCGGTTCTTCGTCGATGGCATACGGAGGTCGCATCAGCGTGGTCCGCACTCCCAACATGCTGGCGAACAGCCGCTCTGTGAGATTCAACTCCGCCTTGATGAGCGGAGTCGACATGTTAGTGACGTCAGGATGGGTAAACGTGTGATTCCCGATCGTGCTGCCTTCGTCTCGAATCCGCTTCGCCAGACCTGAGAACTTGTCGGCCTGAATTCCAATCAGAAAGAAGGTCGCAGTCGCGTGCTTCGCCTTAAGAACGTCGAGAATCTTCGGAGTCCACTCCGGATCAGGCCCGTCGTCAAATGTGATCACGACCTTGTTGGGCGAGTAGCCATAGCGCGCTACGCGATACGGTTCCGGCAAGGTCTGAAAGACTTCGTCATCAATCATCTTGCTGTTCGCGTCTACGCTGATGTCGCGCGTGCCGTGAACGGGCTTATTTTCAATGCGAAGAATCTCCCCCTGGCCTTCCATGTCGACGTCGGCGCCAGGGGGCACATCGCGCAGTTTGTCGGGTGCCCCCGTGTCTCCCGGCATATCCCACACTCGCCACAGCGAACGGTCCTCGCTGCCCAGGCGCCACAATGCGAATGTCTTGATACCCATCGACTGCGCGGCGCGCATTTGGTTTAACGCCGTCACTCCGTCGACGAACCAGATATCGTGGCGCAGGTTGCGTTCGTCGAGATAGCTGAAGTGAGGATTCATCGCGTCGTCATCGAAATTGACGTCCTCGTCCGAGTCCCGCGCGGCCAGCCATGCATCCTGCACGCTGACAGTGCGGTCGTGAATCTCAGGCGGCAATTTCCCTTTCTTCGGCTTCTGCACCCAGTCATAACCGTAGTTTGCGATCGCGCAGATGACTTTTTCCTTGGGAATCACCCCCGTTGCGTATTTCAGGTTCTGTTCGAACCAGTCCTGCGAGGCCACAGGTCCGGATGCCGCTCCCGGATAATGTTCGTCATAGTTCATCAGAATGACGCCGTCCGCAGCCGTCGCTATCGACTGGTAGTCGTATTCTTCGTTGTGAGGCAGGCACGGCGACGTACAATTTCAGCCCGCGCGCATGCAGGTCCGCGGACAATTCCCGCAGCAAAGCGACATACCCAGGCTGGCCGCTGGGGGGAAAGGCCTCGAAATCCACCATCAGTCCTCGGAATCGCCCCGAGAATAAAAACTGTACTGCCTGTCGGCGGAAAAGCGCGCGCGCATCGGGATTGTTCAGGAACGCCGATACGTCCACCCAGTTCAGGCCGTCGGAGTTGTTGACCATGGGGAAGACTTCCATGCCGGGAACTTCCGTCTTCAAAAACGGCATGACCTTGTCATCGACCGGCAGCACGCTGTTCCCTTGCACTACGTCGAAATACTTGTTGGTCTGGTCGTCGACTCCCTGCAGGCGGCCATCTGGTGTGAAGGCATGCAGCCAGTCGGGAAACAACATGTCGATCTGGTGAGCATAAGAGCGAAGGGACGAAAAACTCGCTGCATCCCATGGCACATAAAAAGCGGCGCGGATTCCTTCTTCCTGATTCAGTTTGACTTGCGAGGCGGCCAGCTTGGTTTTGCGGTGGGACCGTGCAGCAGCCTTCTTGGCGCGCTCCTTGGCTTTCTCTTTCTCCGTTTCCTTCAGAGCCTTTAGAGGGCGCTTCTGCGGGAAAAATAGAAGCTCGGGTAAGGGTTCGTCGCGCAGGGCGCTATAGACGAAGAAAATGAGAAGCGCCGAAACCAGGACAGCCGTGACGTCAAAGAGGCGGCGCAGCCGCTTCCAGCGCGCGCGTTGTGGATCATAAAAAACCGGTTCAGCCATGAGATGGTTTTCATCGTATGCCGCAGCAGGCACACGGTCAATTCTCGGAAAGGCAGGGTGAGTAGCTGCTCTGAGTCATTGAGATGCAGTTTCCGCCCGCCGGGGTAGCCCCGACGCGCTATGATTCGCAGCGGGGCGTTGATGCGCGAAATGATCCGCAAGTACGCGCGGTTCTTCATCGGGATCACCCTGGTGGGCTTGGCTTTCCGCCTCTTCCTGGTTTTCCGTGCTCCGGGGGTGGTCGATGACTCCCGCTTGTACGCCGACATCGCCAAAAACTGGCTGCAGCACGGCACCTACGCGATCACGAACTCGGGCGCGATTATGCCGACGCTCTCCCGTCTGCCGGGTTATCCCGCGTTCCTGGCCGCAGTCTTCTGGATCTTCGGCAGCGACAACTTTCGAGCCGTCCTGCTCGTGCAGGCGCTGTTCGATCTGGCGACCTGTTTCCTCATTGCCGACATGGCGCTTCGGCTTTTCTCCGACCGCGCCGCGAAAGCCGCATTCCTGCTCGCCGCCGTTTGCCCCTTTCTTGCAAACTACGCGGCCGCCGCCCTGACCGAAACGCTCGAGATATCCTTCACTGCCCTCGCGTTCGATCTCGCGTTCCGTGGTCTGAATATTGGCGGAGCATCCGCCAGACCACGCCTGGCCTGGCTTGGTTGCGGATTGGCCATCGGAGGAGCCATTCTGCTCAGACCCGACGGCGGCATTTTGTTAGCGTCCATCGGCGGATATCTCTTGTGGCTGCTGTTGAAAACAACCCTCTCGAAAGCAGCCGCCCAGTCCGAGAAAGGTCCCAAGGGTGCCCCACTCTTGTCGCGTTTTGTGCGACAGGGTGGGGATTTTGACCTTCCCGCGAACCGTGTGGGAGTTCGGACGGAAAGAACTCTCAGGCCAACCGCTCTTATCCTGGCCGGGACACTTGTAGCAATCGGCGCTCTCGCACCTCTGATTCCATGGACCCTGCGGAACCTCCACACGCTTCACCGTTTTCAGCCTCTCGCTCCACGGTATGCCAACGATTCCGACGAATCCGTGATGCCGGGTTTTAACCGCTGGGTAAAAACATGGATGGCCGATTACGTTTCAGTGCAGGAGATCTACTGGCCGGTCCCCGGTTCAGACATCGATTTCAGCCGGCTTCCGAGTCGCGCCTTCGATTCTCCCCAACAACGGAACCAGACCGCCGACCTCTTCTCCGCGTACAACGCCAGCCACGACATGGCACCAGAGATCGACGCGCGCTTTGCCGGTCTGGCAGAGGAACGCATCCACGCTGCTCCGCAGCGTTACTACGTGTGGCTTCCGGCGCTTCGCATCGTCGATATGTGGCTGCGCCCGCGAACCGAATTGTTTCCTTCCGACCCGCGCTGGTGGGAGTTCAACGATGACCATCGCTGGCTCGCACTGAGCCTCGCCTTCGGCGTGATCAACCTCGCCTATGTATTGATGGGGGTGGCCGGCTTCGTGCGCGCACGCATGACGTTTGGGATCGGGATGCTTCTCGTGTTCGTCGCGCTGCGCTCTCTCTTTCTCGGAAGCCTCGAAAACCCCGAACCTCGCTACACTCTGGAGTGCTTCCCCGCCTTAATCGTTGCAGCATCAGCTCTGTTCTGAATAGATGAGACGAACATTGTGCGACAAAATGTCAGAGCGCATGTCTCACGCACTTGTTGTTATGTTATGAATCTTGAAAGCTGAAAACTAAGAACCTTCGCATGTGAAATTCTGTATCTTTCTCACCGCGCTGCAGTGTAACGCATTGAAAATTCGACGCACGCGTTCTGGTCCTGCGGTTGCAACTTCGACAACCACCAAGCAGCAAATTATTCCTGCCCATCCCAGGGTGCGGTAAACAAAAATTTAGTTGTTATGTCATTGCATATGAAGGAGACCTCGATGCGGTGTCGCCATTGTGTAGTTGCATTTGTTGTCGGGATGTCGCTTGCATTCGCCAGTCTTGCGGCAGGCCAGACGGGTTCAACGTCGTTGCGTGGAACAGTGAGTGACTCGAGCGGCGCCGCCGTTGCCCACGCCATGGTCACCTTGACGAGTTCCGATCGTGGTATCCAGCGCACGGTAACGAGCAGCGACACCGGCAGTTACGAGTTCCTGCAGCTTCAACCCGGCACTTACGATTTGACCGTCGAAATGACCGGATTCAGCAAGTACCAGCAGAAGCAATTGCAACTGCTTGTTGATACTCCCGCGACGGTTAACGTGAAGTTGGCTATTGGAACCTCAACGGAGACCGTCGAGGTAAGTGCCGAAGCCGCCGCGATTAACACGACCGATGCCTCGATCGGTAACGCCTTCAATGAAATTCAGGTCAAGCAGCTTCCCATGGAAGGACGCAACGTCCCCGACCTGCTGACATTGCAGGCCGGTGTTACCTACTTCGGACACCGCGAAAGCTTGAATCAGCAGACCAATGACACTCGCAACGGTGCCGTTAACGGCGCTCACAGCGACCAGACGAACATCACCCTTGACGGCGTGGATGTGAACGACCAGGTCAACGGCTATGCCTTCTCGTCGGTACTTCCAGTTACGTTGGACTCGATGCAGGAATTCCGAGTCACCACGACCAATTACGGGGCCGACGCCGGACGTTCTTCGGGAGCCCAGGTTTCTTTGGTTACAAAGAGCGGCACGAACAACTTTCACGGTTCGCTGTACGAATATCTCCGCAATACCTACACCAGTGCCAACGACTATTTTGTGAAGTCGGCCCAGATCCAAAGTGGCGCCGAGAATCTGCCCCCTAAGTTGATTCGCAACATCTTCGGCGGATCGGTCGGAGGGCCGATTCTCAAGAATCGTTTGTACTTCTTCGCCAACTACGAGGCTGCCCGCCAGCGCGAAGAAGAGAGCGACGTTCGCATCGTTCCCAGCGACGCGTTCCGCGATGGGATTGTTCAGTACCAGTGCGCTGACGCATCGCAATGTCCGGCTGCTCAAGTGGCCGGCGCAAGCGGAGCTCTGTATAGCATTCCCAAGGGAATCTTTGGGCTAACTGCAAATGACCTGGCAAGCATGGATCCCCACGGAATTGGCCCCAATCCGGTTATCTGTTGCGGCAGTTCAAGCTACTTGCAATCCTTCCCGCACGCCAACGACAACTCGCAGGGCGACGCCTTCAATTTCCTGGGCTATCGCTTCCGCGGACCGATTCCCACAAACAAAAACTGGTACATCGCGCGCGTGGACTACAAGGTTACACAAAACGGAAACCACAACCTGTTCTGGCGCGGTGCTCTACGCAATGATGTGCAAGCAGGTGCGCCCTATCTTCCTGGCGGCGCTCCTCTGACCAGCTTGGCGGATTACAGCAAGGGATTCACGGTCGGCTACACTGCGACTCTCCGGCCCACGTTGCTAAACAACTTCCACTGGGGATACACACGCCAGAGTTGGGGACAGCCCGGCAATAACGATTCGACTCCGGTGATCTTCTTCCGCGGGCTGAATGATAACAGCACTCCCATCGATTCCAGCCTGGCGGTTACGCGCGGCCAGGATTTTCGCTCCACCGTCGAAAATCTGGTCGACGACCTCTCCTGGGTCAAAGGCAAACACACCTTGCAGTTCGGCACGAATCTGCGATTCATTCGCAGCCCGCGCAATAACTTCATCAACTCCTTCCCGAACGGCGTCACTAACGTGTCAGCTCTTGACACGGCCGGATTCGCGGGCAAACCTAGCCCCTTCGATCCCCCCAAAGGTGGATTTCCGGCGGTGAGTGGCGATTTCGCGAACCAGTACGACTATCCCACCGTTGCGCTGCTCGGGATGGTCACGCAGTACAACGCCTTTTTCAATTTCGACAAATCAGGTACGGCCATACCCCAGGGTGCCCCCGTAGCCCGGCACTGGGGCGCCGATGAATACGAGTTCTACATTCAGGACTCGTACAAGATGAAGCCCAATTTCACCGTAAACTTCGGCCTGCGTTACTCGTTGTTCTCTCCACCTTGGGAAACAACCGGCACCGAGGTGACTCCGACCATCAGCATGGCGCAATGGTTCAAGCAAAGAGAGCAGAACATGCGAAATGGCATCGGCTCAAACCAGGATCCTCTGGTGTCCTTTAACCTGGCAGGCCCGGCGAACGGGAAGGCGGGCTACTACGGTTGGGACTACCACAACTTTGCTCCGAAGATTTCCTTTGCCTACACGCCGCGCCCGGATGGAGGTTGGTTGCGCCGCCTTGTCGGTGAAGGGGACAAGACCGTCATCCGTGGTGGGTTCGGAATGGCCTACGACCATATCGGGCCCGGATTGCTCTCATCCTTCGATCAGAACGGATCCTTTGGGCTTTCCACCAACCTCACCAACTCCGTATTGCCGACCGCCAGTAACGCTCCCAGACTCACCAGCCTGACGTCCGTCCCGACGACTCTGTTCGATGGCGTGACTCCTTTTGCGCCACCGACACCGCAAGGGGGCTTCCCTTATACTCCGCCCTCTTCGGGTACCGGTCTCGGAATCTTCTGGGGCTTGGATGACCACCTCAAGACGCCCTATTCGTACACGCTAGATCTGTCAGTCGGTCGCGAGTTGGCGAATGGCTTGAGTCTGGAAGTTTCTTACGTGGGACGCCTTTCGCACCGCTTGCTGGCTCAGGAAGACTTGGCCATGCCGCTCGATCTGGTGGACAAGACATCAAAGGTCAACTATTTTTCAGCGGCTCGCCGCTTTTCCGAGTTGTCGGCGCAAGGTACTCCAACCACTTCGATTACACCCGCCTTGGTCGGCCCCACCGCTGCGTACTGGCAGAATATGATTGCGCCACTGCAGCCCGGTGACCAGTACAACCTTTCCTGCTCAGGGAACGTGAGTGGGAACGGTCCTTACCAGTTCACAACCGATCCCCTTCAGGCAGCCTACGACTTGTACAATTGTTTCACCTTTAACGAAACCACCGCTCTCTCCGCCATTGATTACGCTGGGTCGGATTTCAACCAGTTGGGGGTGGCCGGTATCGCCGGCATGCAAGCTGGACTGGCAAACTGCACCTATTCCAATGGCAATCCGTGTTCGCTCAATCACTACGCGACAGTCCTGGGCCCGAACGCGTATTTCAACAGCCAGTTCCACTCGTTGTACGCGTGGCGATCCATCGGAAACGCAAACTACAATGCCTTGCAGGTCACCCTGCGCAAGCGGATGTCGCACGGCGTGCAGTTCGACCTCAACTACACGTACGGCAAATCGATCGATCTTTCCTCTTCGGCTGAACGGGTACAACCCTGGAACGGCGCAGGAGGTGGCATCAGCGGAAACATCATCAACTCCTGGGACCCGAACCAGCAGCGCGGCATCTCGGACTTCGACACGACTCATCAACTAAACAGCAACTTCATCATCGAGATGCCTTTCGGCAAGGGAAAGCCTTTGGCCCGGAATGCTAACGGCCTTACCAATGCCTTTATCGGTGGCTGGCAGCTTTCCGGCCTTGCCCGCTGGACCAGCGGATTCCCCTTGACCATCGGCAACGGCGGCACTTGGCCTACGAACTGGCAACTGGGTGGCGCGGCGACGCAAATCGGTCCCGCGAAGACAGGAGTGACCAAGCAGAGCAGCGCATTCCCGAATCAGGTTCCGAACCTGTTTCCTGATCCGAACGGTCCAACGGGGATTGGTGCGTTTCGCCACGACTTCCCCGGCGAAGCTGGAGGCCGCAGCCAGGTCCGCGGACCTGGCTACGCCGGTCTGGACGCGGCTCTAAGTAAAACCTGGACCATGCCATACTCGGAAGCGCATCTGCTGAAATTCCGCTGGGAGGTATTCAACGTGTTGAACCATCCGGAATTCGATGTGAACTCGGTGACGAACAACATCGATCAGGCCGGTTCCTTCGGAACCTTCAGCGGACTGCTCACGAACCCGCGAGTCATGCAGTTTGCCCTGCGGTACGAGTTCTAACCGCGGGAAGGTGCCGTAGTACGCGTGATCGCGGGTTGACGGGAAGCGCAATAAGCCACCGGGGCGGACAAAATCCGCCCCGTCTTCTTTGTCCGAATTGAGCCCGGATTCGCAGCCTTGAAATTTTCCGCACAGGCGGATTCATTGTTTTTCTAGCTCAATCGAAAAACGACTTCGCAGACTCGCATTTCTTCGTATTTCGACTTCCGAAAACTATCCCGCGGTCATGTTGCCCAGCGTGCTGCGATTCCGCCAGCATTCAAACGTTTTACACAACAAATACAGCTTGAACATTTCTGTGCTGTGGGAGCACAATAACGCCCCATTAGGCCCGTTGGGGTCTTCGTGTCATCAACTGTTAGTGTTTGGCGAACTCTTGAACATCACTACTTTCTGCAGGCGAGGAGCCGATATGGGTCGAGTCAGGGCAGTGTTGTTGATCTGCGTTGTGAGCTTGGCGATTACGGCGTGGAGTCAGACAGGAACCTCAACCATTCGTGGAGTCGTGTCCGATCAGCAGGGTCGAGTCGTGCCCGGCGCAACGGTCTCGCTGACAAACACCGCCAACAATGCAGTGCGTAGCGCGACCACTACCGAAAACGGGACATTCGTCTTCGACCTGATCACGCCCTCTGACTATCGCATTGAAGTAGAAGCCAAGGGATTCAAGAAGAAGGTAATCGGAAGAGTGAAGGCCCTCATCGGCAAGCAGACCGAGAGCACCATAGAACTGGAGGTCGGGGCGTCAACGGAGGTTGTCGAGGTACAAGCCAGCGCCCAGGACGCCGTGATTAACACCCAAGACGCCACTCTCGGCAATAATTTCGAATCTCTCCAAATTACGCAGTTGCCTCTTGAAGCGCGCAACATTGTGGATCTGCTGACACTACAACCGGGTTCGACTCGTGAGGGATACGTCACCGGAGCGAGGGCGGATCAATCGAACATCACTCTCGACGGCGTCGACATCAACAACGCTCAAACCGGCAATACCGATATCCCTCGCAGCACGAACGGACTGATCGTCGGATCATTGGGAAGCGATTCCGGTGACATCACGACTGGACCCGCCCTCCGGCTGAACTCGGAAGCCTTGGAAGAATTTCGCGTAACCACTGCCAACGGAAACGCAAATCAGGGCCGATCCTCGGGTTCTCAGGTAAATCTGATCACCAAATCAGGCTCGAATAAATGGCACGGAGCAGCTTCCGAATTCTATCGGTCGCGAGGATTCACCGCTAACGATTGGTTCAATAACCACTCCGACCCAATCGTCCCCCGGACACCTCTGGTGCGGAACACGTTTGGTGGCAACTTTGGGGGCCCCATCGTGAAGGACAAGGCATTTTTCTTCTACGCTTATGAGGGGCGTCATGACGCCAGCGGGCAGAGCGTCGTGCGAACCGTGCCACTCGCGAACCTTGGACAGGGAATAATCAACTATCAGTATTGCACTCAGGTTGACCCGGTAACACATTTATGCACAGGATCGGTGCAAACAACCAAACTTGCTCTGTCTCCGAGCAATCCAGGACCGTTCCAGGATGCAGGTATCAATCAGGCCGCTTTGGATGCGCTGGCCTCCGCCGCCTCGAAATATCCCGCCAACGACACGACCACCGGCGACCAGTTGAACACAGGCGGATTTCGTTTCAACGCTCCCACGCCCACAACACTGAATTCTCACGTCGCAAAGCTGGATTTTAACCTCACCAGCCGCCAGACGGCATTCGCTCGTCTGAATGTTCAGTATGACCATCAGCTGCTTCCTCAGTGGCTTCCGGACACCCAATCTCCGGGGGTATGGAGCCATCCTTGGGGGTTGGCGGCCGGCCATACTTGGACTATCGGTAACAATCTGGTAAACAGCTTCCGCTATGGTTTCACCCGCCAGGCTTTCACCGAGGGTGGTGACAGCACGGGGAATGACACGGATTTCCGTTTCGTCTTTTACCCGAACGGCGAAACCCATCCGCTCTCCCGGATTACGCCGGTCCACAACATTACCGATGATCTCTCGTGGGTAAAGGGAAAACACAATTTTCAGTTTGGTGTGAACATCCGCAAGATCAATAACCAGCGCGTAAGTTATGCTTCCGCCTATGATTTTGCGGAAACCAATCCCTCGTTCTATCTGAATACGGGAGCCAACATACCCTCGGCGTTCCAGGCCTATTTGGATGCACAATCCCTCCCCGGTGACGAGAACAACGGCCAGTCTTTGCTCTCGACCATCGAAGTCAGAAATGCAGGCACGGCGGCGATCGGCCGCTTTACCCAACTGACCGCCAACTTCACCTTCGATAAGACGGGAAATCTCCTGGCCGCGGGAAGTCCAACCTCGCGCAACTTCGCAACCCAGGCCTACGACGGCTACGTACAGGACACGTGGAAAGTCCGCCCGAATCTCACGCTGACCATGGGCCTTCGTTACAGCCTGGAACGCCCCGTTTACGAAACACAAGGATATGAGGTCCAGCCGGGAATTAACACGGGCAGCGGTTGCACGATTAATTCCTTGACTAATTACTTTCACTCACGGCTGGCCGCAGCAGCTCAGGGCAACCAGTACACAACGCCGATCTGCGTTACCCGATCGGGGCCAGCCAATGGCGGCCCCCCCATGTACAACTGGGATAAGAACAACTTCCAGCCGAGGTTTGCGGTCGCCTGGTCACCGGAAGGTGGATCCGGGTTCTTTGGCCGTCTATTCGGAAATAAGTTGTCCGTGCTGCGCGGCGGGTTCGCCATGACGAACGACTACTATGGTCAAGCCCTCGCCGTGGACTGGGATCTAAACAACTCTCTCGGATTCACGTCGAATTTCACCAATCACGCGAATACTTTCGACAGTTCGCTGGCGAACGGCAAGCCCCTGGGCCCACTCTTTACAGGCTTTGGCCAGGACGTTCGCTCACTCATCGGGACTGCTGGCGGCACTGTACCCGGCAATCTGCAATTCCCGCTGCAAGCCAGTTCCTTGGACGGCAACACAACTTTCGGAGAACGCATCGAGTCATCCTTAGATGCGGGCCTGCACGCGCCCACCGAGTACGTCTGGAATTTCACCTTCGAACGCACTCTCCCCAAAGGCGGCGTGTTCTCGGCATCCTACATCGGACGCATGGGCCGCAGCCTGCTCGCTCATCGCGACGTGGCCGCCTTCAACGACCTTCGAGATCCGCAAACCGGTTTGGATTGGTACACAGCTGGAACAGCGCTGGAGAAAATTCGGCAGCAAGGCAAGGATATCAGCCAGGTGCCTTCTTTGATTTCGTCCAAGGTTGCCCAGTACTTCAATAATGTTTTCCCAGCGGGAATGGCCTCCATCATTGGAGACTATGATGGGCTAACGTACGATCCCACATGGACAAATGCCCAAGCGTACTATGGGGAATACCAACTGAATAACTTCTTTGAAGCCAATGACTGGACCGATATACAAGCGGAGGCCGATTTGGCCCTTGCTTACAACGGCTTCACTCCGCGTTTCATGCAACCGCAGTACGGTACCCTTTCAGCTTGGAGCACTATTGGGAACTCCAACTACCATGCACTCGCCCTGTCGTATCGCCAGCGCCTCAGCAGTTTGATCCTCGATTTCAATTACACCTGGTCGCACTCACTCGACGACGCATCAGGCCTACAAGGCGAATTTGGAGTCGGTGGAAACAACCAGGGCAACGGTTCCTTTATCGTGAATCCCATCCGCCAGCGCGACAACTACGCGAACTCGGACTTCGACACTCGTCACAACATCAACGCAGACGTGGTCTGGCAGTTGCCTTTTGGAAGAGGTCACGCCCTTCTAGGGGGCGCCAACAAGGCCGTGGATGCAATCCTCGGAGGCTGGCAACTCTCAAGCATATTCCGCTGGAACACTGGATTGCCGGCAACCTCTGCCTTTGACGACGGACGGTGGGCGACGAACTGGGATTTTCAGGCGAACGTCACACCTATCAAGCCGATCCATTCCTGCCCCAACAAGCCGGTGAATGGAACGCCGAATCTTTTTGGCAGCTGTAATCTCACTCAGATTTACCAGAACTTCAGAAATGCCTATCCCGGTGAAACCGGCCCGCGCAACTACCTGCGCTATCCGGGCTACATCGATGTCGACTTGGGACTGGGCAAGGCTTGGAAAATGCCCTACAGCGAAAACCACGTGTTACAGCTTCGCTGGGACGTTTTCAATGTCACCAACACGCAGCACCTGACCAATTTTTCCAACGGTGCAGTGGCGGCAGATCCGGGCCTGCTCGGGTTGACTCCCCCGAGTGATTTCTACAACCTAACTGCGATTCAAGGTAAGCCGCGCGTGATGCAGGTAGGCGTACGGTATTCGTTCTAACTGCTCTAGAAGTGAAAGGGGCGCAGAGATTCTGCGCCCCTTTTTGTTTCTTGGCTTTTCTGATGCCCTTGTCGAAACTATGGTTTACCCCAGCGGCGAGTCGCTCATTCTGAACCGTGTCCGCACGTGCTCGGAGATCAACTCAATCGCCGGGCGGTTTCGCACGGGGTCTTCCTGCGCCAGGTATTTCATGGCTTCCACCAGCAGGCGTTGTCCGTCGACGTATCGAGGATCTGAAGTGCGTTCGCGGCGCTTATTTCCCAGCTTAGGAGGGACCGTAATCGTAAAAACCTTGGCCATGAATAAATCCTACAGAGGTTCGGTCAGTATATCTTTCGCTGTACAAATCCCGGAACTATTTTCTTCCCCTTTGTTTTCAACCCTTTAACCTCGCGGCGAGAGGGTTTGCGTCTTGCTCGTCGTTTTCAGCTTGAAAACATCGTTGTCGATCTTCTCGTTCAGCTTGATAGACGAGTACTTGCACAGCCGGTAATCCCCCTGCGGCGTAAAAAACTCCTGCTGCACCGAGATGCCTTTGTCGGGATCGATCCACAAAATCATCCGGTTGTAGTTCCTTCTGACTCTTTCCGATTTGGGTGTCAGTTCCAGCTTCGCCGCAGCGACGCCATTGAGGTTCTCGGTCCCCTGATATTTCACGTCAAACGCCTTTAGCAATTCTTGCCCGCTGCCCCCGAAGCCCAGCACCACATAGCTCTCGAGATCGGCGCGGTCCTTCCCTAAATCGTAGACCGTTACCTGGTCCGGCTTAGGTTGGTACATGCGAATCTTTCCTTCGCTGAAGAGCACGTACTTCGGCTCCGGCTTCAGTGCGGAGGAGCTGGTTCCGGCTTTCTTGATGTCCGCCATCATCTCGATTTCTTTGCCGGCGCGGCGGTAGTAAATGTTGCCGGTCTGAACGTCGACAATTTCGTCGATCACCTTCTGGTAGTTGTCCCACTCGAACTCGGCTTGCGCTGTGCGGAAACTGGCGGCAACCGCGTCCATCTTTTTGAGAATCGACTCTAACGCGGCATGATCATCATTCTGCGGAGCGGACCTTGTGCCCGCGTGAAGAAAACTGCAGTTGAAGCTGAACGCTGTTGGGGCCATGCGGTCCGCGGCGCTCATCCACGACACTGAGAACGCGCTGCTGACGATCACCACTGGAAGGATAAGGGAGCGAAGTTTCATTCGAGATCCAATCGAGCCCTGGCCGCGGGCTCTGTTACTCCCGTCTGGCCACAACCCGGTAGCTCTGTACTTTGCCCTTATGGTCCGAAACAGGCTCGTAACTGATGATCGAAACCGCGCCTGAAATCGGTTCGATAATATATAGCAACTGCTCTCGCACGGATCGATCGTCGCCTGGCGTGACGCCGCTGGCGGTAACTTGATAAATCAGCCGTCCCTCCGTATCCGAAGTGACCACTACTTCAGTCGGATGCGGATTGCGGGCGACAGGTTTGTCATTGAACTTGATCACGGCCGGCGAGAAAAAAATAAAGATCAGGATCAGCGTGACCATGATGTCGTAATGGAGTGTGCCCCGCTCGTGCTGCCACAGAATGTAGGAGCGAATTGTTCGCCAGATGGCGTTCATGGACAGGGAATCGCCGGGCACCGCGGTCGTGAGTTCTGCTCTTTGCAAGTCTACTAGCTCCAGCTAGAAGCTACTAGCTACTAGCTCCTGGCCGCAACTGGCGCTGCATTTCGCTAGAAGCTAGCGGCCAGGAGCTAGAAGCTTTTCGGAGTAATCCTCTCCGCGCCGATATAGGGCCGCAACACCTCTGGGATGATCACGCTCCCGTCGGCTTGCTGATAGTTCTCCACAATTGCGACCCAGGTCCGGCCGACAGCCAGTGCGCTGCCATTCAGTGTATGTACAAATTCAGTTTTGTTCTTGCCCTCTGGGCGGAAACGTATGTTCGCCCGGCGTGCCTGATAGGCCTCGAAATTCGAGCAAGACGAAATCTCGCGATACAGTTGCTGTCCCGGCAGCCAGACTTCGATATCGTACGTCTTGGCCGACGACGGTCCTATATCACCCGTGCACAACGCCACGGTGCGGTAGTGCAAACCGAGTCGCTGTAAAACTTCTTCCGCGTTGCGGGTCAGCTTCTCGTGTTCTTCGTAAGAGTGTTCCGGATGCGCAAACTTCACCAGTTCCACTTTCTGAAACTGGTGCTGCCGGATAATTCCGCGAACGTCCTTCCCGTACGAACCCGCTTCACTGCGAAAGCATGGGGTGTAGGCGGTAAGTGAAATGGGCAGGCGCGACGGATCGAGCACTTCGTCGCGGAACAGATTGGTGACCGGGACTTCGGCTGTCGGAATCAGCCACAAATCTTTTTCTCCATGCGGCACGCGAAACGAGTCAGCGGCGAATTTCGGAAGCTGCCCCGTTCCATACATCGAGTCGGAATTCACCAGATACGGCGGAAGAACCTCGCTGTATCCGTGCTCGCGCGTGTGCAGGTCGAGCATGAAGTTCGCCAGCGCCCGCTCGAGCTTCGCGCCCAGGTCCCAATACACGGCAAACCGCGCGCCCGTCAGCTTTACAGCGCGTTCCAAGTCAAGAATGCCAAGATCATGCCCCAGATCCCAATGCGGCTTGGGCGTGTAATCAAACTTCGGTGGAGCGCCCCAGCGCCGGACTTCTACGTTGTCATCGGCGCTGTGACCAACCGGAACGCTAGCGTGCGGCAGGTTGGGAATGCCGGCCAGTATCTCACGCAGCCGCGCGTCCAGATCGGAAGCAGTTTTTTCCAGCTCAGAAATTCGCTCCCGCAGTTCCTTCGTCTGCGCCATCGCTACGCTGGCGTCCTGCCCGCTCTTCTTCAGCTTGGCAATTTCTTCCGACGCCTTGTTGCGCTGCGCCTTGCTGGTCTCTGCCTCAGTAATGGCCTGTCGGCGGCTCGTGTCCACCTCACGGAAGTCCTTGAGTACCGCAGCCGGATCCATACCGCGCTGCCGCAGCCTCTCCTCGACCAATGGCAGGTTGTCACGAACAAAACTCAGATCGAGCATGGGAATTTAATACTGTATCGGAAAAGCAGCGCGGAATGCACGCCCGCAACTGCAGCCCTGTCCCACAAACTCTTGCTTGATCGAGCAATCAGTGGAATGATCTCAAGTAGAGGTATTTTTATGGCAGAGAAACGCCATCCCGGCATCACCATGCACAAGCTGTCCTTCGGTGGCGGATTTGTTGGTCTGCTCTTCGCCGCTGGCAGTGCGCTGATTTTTGTTCTCGGATTCCCCACTCTCTGGTATTTCGTCGCCCTCGCTTTCGCCCTGGGGGTTGGCATCGCAGTCTTTCTCAGACTCGTCAGCAGCCGCCGCACCGACCGCAACAAACCTCTCTCGATCTTGGTCACTACTGAGAAAACGGAGCGGCGCACGCCTCCGCCACGACAGAGGTGGCACAGGTTGTTCCAGGTTTTGCCGAAGCCCTCGGCAGCGTAAACTCACAGCCCCCAATCCGTTCCTTATCCGTATCCCGCACGGTACAATCGTCCGATCTTATGCCCTTGCCTCCTGGAACTCGGCTGGGACCGTATGAGATCGTCGCGCCCATCGGCGCAGGCGGCATGGGCGAGGTCTACAAAGCTCGCGATACGCGGCTGAATCGCACCGTCGCCATCAAGGTTTCCAACGAGCAGTTCTCCGAACGCTTCGAGCGTGAGGCGCACGCCGTCGCCGCCCTGAACCATTCCAACGTCTGCACCTTACATGATGTCGGGCCCAACTACCTGGTGATGGAGTACATCGAGGGCACGCCTCTCAAGGGGCCTTTGCCTCTCCATCAGGCGTTGAAGTACGCCGCACAGATTTGCGATGCACTCGATGCTGCGCACAAGAAGGGCATCACTCACCGCGACCTGAAGCCCGCGAATATCCTGGTCACCAAGACCGGAGTCAAGCTGCTCGATTTCGGGCTCGCCAAAATCGGACAGGGCAACAACCCTCCGAGCGACGCCACGCTTACCATGGCGCTCACCGGCAAGAACGAAATCGTGGGCACGCTTTACTACATGTCGCCTGAGCAATTGCAGGCGCAAGCCACAGGCCAGGAAATTGACGCCCGCAGCGACATATTTTCCTTCGGCTTGGTGCTCTACGAAATGCTCACGGGCAAGCGCGCATTTGACGGATCCTCGCCTGCCACAGTGATTGCCGCCATCATGGAGCGTCCCGCGCCGTCGATTGGCGAGATCGCGCCTCCCGCGTTAGATCGAGTCCTGAAGCGGTGTTTAGAAAAGGATCCCGACAACCGCTGGCAAAGTGCGCGCGACCTGAAGATCGAGCTGGAATGGATCGCGCAAGCGCCCGCTGAGAACCCCTCGACAGCGCCTTCCAAGCACCCGCAGCCCCTGCTTTGGATCGCGCTGGCAGCGCTCGCCCTTATCGCGGCCGCTGCGTCCTGGATCGCCTACCGCGCCACGCGACCCGCCGAATTGAAGCCGCTGGTGCGCCTCGACGTGGATCTGGGTCGCGACGTTGCGCTGAACGCGCTAGGCGGCTCTGACGTCATTATTTCGCCCGATGGCACACGCATCGCCTACCTTTCGCGCGGCCATCTTTTCACCCGCAGGCTCGATCAACCGGCAGCCACCGAGGTCACCGTCACGCCAGGCGCGACCAGCCCGTTGTTTTCCGCCGATAGTCAGTGGATCGCCTTTATCGCCGGCGGCAAGCTGAGAAAAATCTCTGTGGAGGGCGGCGCCGAGATCTCGCTGTGCGACGCCGCATCATCGTACACCGGCGCCGCTTGGGGCGAGGACGGCAATATCATCGCCAGTTTACGCGTCTCTGGTGGACTGTCACGAGTTCCCTCCACTGGCGGCACTCCGACCCCAGTCACTGAGCTTGAGGGCCAAGAACGGACGCATCGCTGGCCGCAAGTCCTGCCCGGCGCCAAAGCGGTGTTGTTCACCGCGGAGAATTCCACTATCGGCTTTGACGAAGCCAAAATTGAAGTCGTAACGCTGCCGGACCGGCGCAGGAAGACGCTGCAGAACGGCGGAACCTATGGGCGTTATCTGGCTGCCTCCGGAGGTAAGGGTTACCTGATCTACGTGAGCCGGGGAACACTGTTCGCGATTCGTTTCGACCCGGAGAAGTTGGAGACCTCCGGCTCACCCATTCCCGTGTTGCAGCAGGTTTCTTATTCTGCGATGTTTGGCTCCGCCAAGCTGAGTTTTTCGCGCGGCGGATTGCTGGTGTACAGGAGCCGCGAGATCGACGCCTCGCGTGTGGTGATCCAATGGCTGGATGCGGGCGGTAAGACACAACCGCTGCTCGACAAGCCTGGCCTTTTCGTAAATCCCCACTTCTCTCCCGACGGCCAGCGCCTCGCGGTGGCAAACGATGACGCGAGATCGGGGATTTGGGTCTACGACATCCGGCGCGACACGTTGTCGCCGCTCAGCGGCGAAAAGAATGGAACTCACCCGGTGTGGACACCCGACGGCCACTACATCGTTTATCAAGCCGGCGATGGGATATCGTTCGCGCGCTCTGACGGCGGCAGCCGGCCCGAGCTTCTGACCCAGAGCAAGGAATTTCAGTACCCCGCGGCTTTCTCCCCCGATGGCAAAACTCTGGCCTTCTATCAATCGGGTCCGCAAGGATTCGAACTCTGGACCATGCCAGTGGAACACGAAGGAGAAAAATTGAAGGCCGGGAAGCCGGAGTTGTTCCAGCGCACGATTTTTGGCGACCGGGGTGCGAGCTTCTCCCTCGACGGACACTGGCTGGCATACAGCTCCAACGAGTCGGGGACCTCCCAGGTCTTCGTGCGCGCCTTTCCGGACAAAGGCGGTCAGTGGCAAATCTCAACCAACGGCGGAACGGCCCCCATCTTTTCTCAAAACGGCAAGGATCTGTTTTACTTTGATGTCCCGGACGATCGGATTATGGTGGCCAGCTACTCGGCCAAGGGCGACACGTTCGTGGCGGAAAAACCGCGTGTATGGTCGGGGCAGAGTGTAGCGCTCACGCTGAGCGGCTCGGTTGGCGCCCAGTACGACGTTGCCCCCGACGGCAAGCGCCTCGCAATTGCCACCTCGGCCGGGGGATCGACGCAACAGGACGCGGGCCACGTGATCTTTCTTGAAAACTTCATCGACGAACTACAGCGTAAGTTACCCTTAGACGGCAAGTAATCCCACGGGGCGAAACTCCCTGTACCACGTAAAGCCGAGTCTTACCAGCATTCGATTTGGGTGCTGTGATCCGACTGTGTAAACTACCCTCGCGATGAAATCCACCCCCCGATGGACTGCCTGGTGCATCCTCATTGCCCTGACAGCCGCCCTCTGCACTCCGCTTCGCAGTCGGGCTTCGGCTTACAACGGACATCCCAAGCTCATCGTTGTCATCGTGATCGATCAGTTTCGCGGCGACTATCTCGATCGCTATCACGACCAGTTCGGCGACGCCGGATTTCGGCTGCTGATGGATCACGGCGCTTACTTTCCCAACTGCAATTACAACTACGCCAACACGCGCACCGCTCCCGGGCACTCCACGCTCTTCACTGGCGCCTACAGCAACGGTCACGGTATTGCCGCGAATGAATGGTGGGATCCAAAAAAGAAAAAGATGGTCACGTCCGTCGAAGATGAGGACACCAAACTCGTGGGCCTACCTGACGCCAAAGCCGGCGCCTCCCCTCACAATCTGATGGCCGACACACTGGGCGACGAACTGAAACTAGCTACCCAAGGGAAGGCTCGGGTGTTTGGAGTTTCACTCAAAGACCGCGGCGCCATCATTCCTGCCGGATTTGCCGGAGATGCTGCCTATTGGATCGATGCAAAAAGCGGCGCCTGGATCACCTCCACGTACTACCGCAACGATCTTCCGCGGTGGGTGCAGGATTTCAACTCTAGCCGACCGGCCAAGTATTGGGACCGGGAATGGAAGAATTCGCGTGGCGAACTTCTCGCGTCGACTGCCCACCGCAAAGCCAAAGACGGTTCCGAAGCCAGCTTCTACGAAGTTGTCGGTGGCACCACGTTCGGCAACGAATACGAGCTCGAGTTTGCTAAGGAATTAGTCGTATACGAAAATGTCGGTCGCGGCCCGGCCACCGACCTGCTCGCCATCAGCCTCTCGCCCAACGATATTCTCGGCCACCGCGTTGGCCCCGATTCCCCCGAGATGGCGCAAATGGCCCTCGACCTCGATCAGGAACTCGCCGACTTCTTCAATTTCCTCGGCCATCAGGTCGGCTTAGCCGACGTCTGGATTGCTCTCTCCGCCGATCATGGTGTCTCATCCCTGCCCGAAGCTGTGAAGAAACTGCACATCCCTGCCGCGAATGTTGGCGCATCCAAGGTCGAAGGGCAGATCAACGCTGCCATTACGGCCAAGTTCTTCCCCGGACATCCCGCGCCATACGTGAAGCTGGACTACCCACTCGCGTGGCTTGACCAGGATGCCTTCATCGCCGCTCACATCCATGAGCGCGACGCGGAGATAGCCGTCGGAGAGGCCATGAAACAGGGGGGACTGCGCGATTACTACACCAAGTCACAACTGGCAGCAGGCGAAGCTCCCAACACTCCGCTCGGTCGCAAGTACCTGAACAGCTATTCTCCCCACGGAAGCTGGTTCGTCATGGGCGTTCCTGACATTTACACCGTCGGCCCTGGCGGGGGCACGGATCACACATCACCGTACAACTACGACACGCACGTCCCACTGGCCTTGTACGGGCTGCCGTTCCAGGCAGGAACCTATCGCACCAATATCGAAACCATCGACCTTGCACCGACGCTGGCGTCTCTGCTTGGCATCAATGCACCCAGCCATTCCGTCGGACGTGTCCTCACTGAAGCGCTCGCGCCGCCCCACCGTGGAGCGAGTGAAGGAAAGCAGCCATGAGCCCGGCTCTCGACCTCAGCGTGAATGTTGCCGGGATTCACCTGAAGAATCCCATCATTGCCGCCAGCGGCACTTTCGGCTACGGTGTCGAATTCGAAGACGTCGTCGAACTCAGCAAGCTTGGTGGATTCGTGGTGAAAGGCCTGTCGGTGGAGCCGATGATCGGCAATCCTCCGCCGCGTCTCTGGGAGACGGCGGCCGGAATGCTGAACGCCATAGGCCTGCAGAACATTGGCGCGCAGGCATTCCTGGAAGAGAAGCTGCCGCACCTGCGACAGCTCAAAAACATCGTGGTGATGACCAACGTCTTTGGCTACGCGCGCGAAGATTACGAACGCACCATCGACATTCTGAACCAAGGTGAGGGAATTGCCGCGTACGAGTTGAACGTCTCCTGCCCCAATACCGCTCATGGCGGCATCCAGTTCGGCAGCGATCCGCGTTCACTCGATGAAGTCGTGACCACGGTCAAACGAGTCGCGCGACGCCCGCTGATCGTCAAGCTCTCTCCGAATGTGACCAGCATCGCGCAGATGGCTTACGTTGCGCAGGAAGCCGGCGCGGATGCCTTGTCCCTGGTGAACACATTTGTGGCGATGGCTATCGACCCGGAAACGCGCAAGCCGCGCATCGCGAATGTGACCGCTGGCCTGTCCGGACCGGCCATCAAGCCCATCGCAGTACGCATGGTCTACGACGCCGCTCACGCCGTAAAGATTCCCGTCATCGGCATGGGAGGCATCTCAACCGCCGAAGATGTCATTGAATTCATGCTTGCCGGCGCGACAGCCGTGCAGATCGGTACTGCCAGCTACTGGGACCCGTGCGCCACCGAGAAGATCGTAGATGGCGTGGAGCAGTGGTGCAAAGAACGTCACCTCACCCGCATAGCGGACCTGATCGGCGGCATGCAGCTGGAATAATTGTGTCGTAGAGACGTAGCTTGCTACGTCACTGCCTGCATCGTTGCAGGTCTCAGCGCCAAGCCCCCAAAATCGCACCCATGACCGCGTAACACACGAACTGATATCCCGTGTTGATCATGTAGAGCCTGAACGGTTGCCGACTGAACAGGGCATTCGTGAACTGCACGGTCGTTACAAAACCGAGCCACACCACCAGCCCAATCTTCAGTCCATCAAACGCCGTGGAGAAGCCGGCGACCGCGATCAATTTCCCCAGCACAAACGCCGCCAGGAGGCCTGCGATCAGCGACATGAAATACGAAGGTCCAGCACTCTTCTGCATCTCCGCAATTTTCGCTTTGTCGTTCGGATCGTAGCCCATCAACTTCATCCATGGATTGGCGAACAGCGCCGGTGAATACCACAGGAAGCCCAAGACCATAGTGGCGACAGCCGAAACTAAGACGGCAAAAAGGTTCACTCCCAGGAAGTGCATGGAACCTCCGTCAGATCATTGTTTGGATTGAACTGATTATCGGCCGCGAGTGTACCAGATCGAACCGGGAGATTTATAGTCCTGTCCTTCGCCCCAGACGGCGTGGGTATTGCCCTCGCTGTCGATCGCCAGACCGAAATAGTCCCCGAAGGGAAAGCGGAATCCGGTGGAAAGGATGTAATCGTAATTTCGCACCGGTCCAGAGAGTCTCGTCTCATCCGACCAGGTCGCGCCACCGTTCGTTGATGCGCGATAGAACGTATTCCATAGCGGGTGCTCAGGATGTCCCGTCTCGCTCAACCTCGCGTCCATCCATGCGATTCTGACGTCCCCCGGCACGCCGGCGGCGACCGCCGGAAACCCATGCTCCACTTCCCGTGCCGCAGCTGAAACGCTGCTGCGCGCCGACCACGTCGCTCCGCCTGACGTGGAAGATGAAAAGTAGATCCGCTCCGGGCCGCCGTTGACCGCGCCTGCATTCCACAAAGCGTAAAGCGCGCCCGCTGTGTCTGATGCCAGCGCGATCTGCGCTCCCAGGAAACCGTTCCCGCAGCCTTCTGCCTCACACTCCGGAGGAGCGCTGGACTGGTCCAGAAGCAAAGTGTTCCAGGTCCTACCGCCGTCAGCCGAGCGGCTGATGTAAACACTCACGGCCCGAGTCCGCATCTCGTGACTGGCGTACGCCGTCCACCCAAAAAAGACATTTCCCCAGGAATCAATGGTTGCTCCTCCAGCCAACGATGAACCCGGCTCAGCGGTCGGATTGACCAGGGCTACCCTGAACGTCTGCCCTGCGTCGTGCGAAGCCGCAACCAGAAATCTCTCTTCGCGGTTAAACCCCACGTACACATCGGCCCCGCGGACCGTCAACACCGGCTTGTCCGTCTCTTCCCTCCCGCGCTCGGCCCATGAAAACGACCAGTTCCGTCCGAAGTCGAGCGATCGCACAACCACGATATCCCGCTTATTATTCTGCAGCCACGAGGCATACACGGTCTGCCGGTCAACAGGATCGACCACGATCTGCGGATCAAACTGCCCGGTAGGAAACGGGAGCACCGGCCTGGACCCATGCCACGATGTCCCATTATCGTCGCTGATGAGCAGGTTCATCGAAGGGGCGGTACAAGTTGCGCATCCCGGCACCGCTCCATATTGCGGATAGAGCACGTAAACGTGCCCATGCCCATCGGCGGCAATCGCTGGCTCCCACTGATCCCCAGTGCGATATCCTAATCGAAGCTGGGGCGTGAATGCCGAAACCGCCAGCGCAGCCTGAGCACAAAAAAGCACCAGGAACAGTGCAGCGCGCTGCACACTCTGGGGGCGGGGATGGAATCGACTGGTTGACACGGCAGGCATCCGACGGAACGACCCTCACCGGAATCTACCCTGATTCCCTGAGTCCGTCAATTGCCCGATAGAGATGTTCACGAGCCTTTTACAATCCTGTGACTTTCTTCGCCTTTCCCCATCCAATTAAGCGGAATAGGCGCATGGGGCCGCGGTTCCTTAGTGTTCCTTCGTGTCCTTTGGTTAATGGTTTAGATTTGGGAGTCATGACAATGGAAAAAGCCACATTCGCAGCAGGATGTTTCTGGGGAGTCGAGGCGACTTTCCGCCAGTTGCCCGGCGTAACCGCAACCCGCGTAGGCTATATCGGCGGCCATACTGAGAATCCGACCTATAAAGAAGTCTGCACCGATCGCACCGGCCACGCCGAGGCAGTAGAAGTTGAATTCGATCCCGCAAAGATTCCCTACACCGACTTGCTAAAGGTTTTCTGGGAGAATCACGATCCCACCCAGGTCAATCGCCAGGGCCCGGACTGGGGAACGCAATACCGCACCGCGATATTCTTTCATTCCCCCGAGCAGCAGGCGCAAGCGCTAGCTTCGAAAGAAGCGCTCGAGAAGGCTCATCGTTATTCCAAACCGATCGCCACACAGATCGTTCCCGCCGTGACGTTCTATCCGGCGGAGGAGTATCACCAGCAGTATCTGGAGAAGCGTGGCCTGGCCAGTTGCCACATCGGCTGATCGCTAGACTTTGTGGGGACAGCCGCCTTCGGCTGTCCGTCGCCCGAAGGGCGACTATTGGCTGCTCTGCTGCTAGGAAAGCCGTTCCTTCCCTGCTCGATCTATCCTTCAGCTCAGCATTGAATTTGTGGTGCAAGGGGGAAGAACGACGCCGGGCCTTTACAATTGCGACGGGGTCCCGAAATGAGCCCGACCAAGAACCATATCTTGATCCTCTTGTCCGAATCGGACAAGACCAGTTTTGGGAAAGAAGATTTTGGCAGTCAATCTCTGCCACAAAAGGTCTTCTCTGCAATCTGGGAGGTCGAGTCCGAAGTTAACAACGGAGGCTTCTCGCAGTATTTCCTCAACAGCAGCTCTGAGTCCGCATCATTCGTTGTGGAAGCCCTTGAGATTCTCGGTGCTCCAAGAACAGCCGACATCTGCAAGCGAGCGATAGGCATTGCATACCCCAGTGGATTACCGCAATCGGTGGAAGTGATTCGTTCAACGGCGGCGTATTTCCCGGATAGAGTGCTTGCAGCACTGGAGCCGCTTGACCAGGAATTCTTTTCTTACCCTCACAATCTTACACGCTTGCTGTTTGCCTACGTTTCCCAGCATCCAGAAGAATTCGGGTCGTTGCCCAAGCCGGATGACGCTTAGTCTTTCGGTTCGTTGTGAGATAGCTTTTAAGTACTAGGCTGTGCTGCGGGCTGTCGCGGCCGGAAGAAGAACAGCAGCACGAACCCTCCGATATAGAACAGCAAACTCTGCTGCAGCTCCGAACCCCTGAAGCGAAGCACCAGTCCAAACAAGGCCAGCGCTTCGCAGAGAGCGTAAGTGGTGATGTAGCCCGTCTTCCACTGGTTCAGGCTGATGTTGTCCTCGGGTTGCGTCGCCAGGGTCGACGCGGCACGCAACACCAGAGTGCGGCGCACGACAAAGATAGTTCCCACGATTCCGACGGCCAGCGTGCTGAAAACGTAGCTCAGCGCCGGATCAATCCGGCGGACGCTTGGTCCTAGAATCTCCCCAACGGCAACGTACAGCAGAATGCTCAGCAACATCGACCACTGTACCGTTCTCAGTGTCTTGAGCGACCGCGTCATTGAAGTGACATTCTCGCGCGATTTGGGGGGACGCGTTACACATAACATTTTACGGCTGAATCGTTAGTAACCAAAGTGCTTTTCTTTGAGCTCATTGTAAGTTGCATGTAAAAGCGAGTTTCAGTGCGATGGATGTCCTGACCTTTTCGCCGGACGAAACCGCAGAAAAATCTGGAACGAGACTGGCTGGTTGCCGTATGCCGCATCCAGCGCCCCCGGCTTGGAATAGAACGTGACGTCCGCTCCCAGCCCCATCTGCCACACTTTATTCGAGATAACATCTCGAACCCCTCCGAATGTGTAAGCCCCAATCCGGTAGGTCGAAAGAATCGTGGCTTGGGGGAACAATTCATCTTTGTCGACGAGTTCCATCCGCGAAAAAACATAGTTGCGCTGCCGGAAGTTGACCGTCGATTCAAGCAGATAGCTGTTCAGATTGATGCCGGTCGCAATCTTGTGCACGCGCCCCCAGATAATCGAACTCGCCCAACCGCCGTCGTGGAGTGGCCGGTTGTACTCTACCGACGCCGTCTGTCGCCACTGGCTGCCAGGCTCCAGGGCCTCCGGGTGCTCCAGCCGTCCAACGCTGTACTGCGCCGTCCAGTTGCGCCCCGGAGCGATGCTGGCCCGTCCCGACCACGAATCAAGGGCCGCCAGCTGAATGCTCCAACGCTGCTCATTCGGCTCGCGCCCGTTGAACGCGGAAGCCTCCAGCTTCACCCGGTCGATCACAAACCCTGTCGTTACCACTCCGAAACTCGTGTGCGTCGAGTCCTGCAGATGATGGCTGAGCGGCGCCATTGGCAACTCCGCCGCCGAAGCACGATGAATGTAGGTAACCGGGCCCAGCGCTGGCTCCGCCGAAGGCCCGCCATAAAGTTCCCATGAAACCTTTTCCGACAGCGGAATCGTGTAAAGCGCCGCCAGCTCCGCAAACACGTTATGCGGATGCTGATGATCCACCAGCGGCTCGCCATGATACGTCTCCCCCGTCTGAAAGAGTTCAGGAAACCCAGGGTGCGGCGAGGTCAGCGATTCCGCAGAAAACATCTCGCGGAAGAGGATCGTGCCGCGACCCAGGCTGTGCTGCTGCATCAGCATGCCCCAGTTGACCGACTCTGCCTTGCCGGCGCCGCGAGGCCCGCCTTGCTGGTTGTAATCGATGAAAATGACGCCATGCGCCATCAGTTCCCACCCGCCGCGCATCCACATCCATTCGTGCCCGGTGACCGAGGCCGGCTGCCACGACGTTCCAGAGCCTTCATGCGGAGAAGGTAACTCGAATGAAGCGTGCTCATCCATGTTCATCCCGGCCATGTTGTGCTGGGGCGAACTTTGGCCCACGTCGTGGTCATGCGGTGGCGAACTGCTTTCTTGCGCGCTTCCTGCCGCCGAAAGCGCTAGACTTAGTGCGAACACAATACTTTTCACAGGAACCTCGTAGCTGAGTATGTACAAATCGAGGCGTGCGCCGCCGTGGCGCACAGGTCAGGAAAAGTGTTCGTCCGTCTAGATTCTCAACGATGTTGTAACTGGAGGACTGTCGGAGATAGCTGTAGATGTACGACGGCTGAACCAGTGAGGCTGAAGATCGTTCTCATCCTGGCGGATTCCCGCCTGTGCAATCACGGGATGCAAGATGACTGGCGAGGCCGGAAATGCCCATTGATGCCCGGTCGCACAGCATTGATGGCTAGGTTGCGCCGGAGCTGAAGGCATACGACCGTGACACTCCGCAGCGCGCTCAACCGGGCCAGAGGAATTCGCCCAGCCGGCGATGGGGAGCGCCGCGATCGCGAACACCGCCACCAGCACTCCCGCGAACACTCTCGACCTTTGCACCATTGCTCTATGTTCCGGTGATTTTGATGCGAAGTTCTTCAGGAAGCCGCTGACGGATTTCCTCCGGCAACCTGTCATGCACCCGCCGCGCCCCTTGCTTGGCGGCGTCGAGCATGGTTACCGGCGCCGGCGTTGCCACCGCCACTCCCAGCCAGATCAGTGCAGAAAGCGCGAACCCGGCCAGCGCTGCAATCTCCAGCAGCAGCGCGTGTCGCGGCCCAAGATATCGGATGACTCCGAACGCCAGCAGGAAGACTCCCGCCGAAACCGAAGCCAGCACGATGAGCCCGACGTCGATGATGCGGTGAATCTGCTGCCGGCTGCGGCAATGTTCGCAGGATGCAAAGTGATTCTCATAGTCGCCGCGCATCTCCGGTGCCAGGCCGGAAATATCGTACCGCCAGCCCGCCAGAATCTTGCCCACGATTGGATCAATGCACTGCTGACTCATGAGGGAGTGAAAATCAGCCACAGAAAGCCCGACTACAGACGAATCGGCTGTAACGCTTCGGTCTGGGACGCCAACAACAAGCGGTTGCAGAATAAGCCGCCCCGCGACGCCAACGCCCTTTCGGCTTCTCTCCGGGCTATTTCCGGATGATTGTTCTGCTCTGAGAGATGCGCTAACACCACAAACGTTGCACTATTATCATAGTCGCTAGTAAGGAAATCCGCGAGGGCGAGGTTCGACAGATGCCCGACGCGGCTCATCACCCGCTGTTTGACCGACCACGGATACGGTCCCACCCGCAGCATCTCCAGGTCATGATTCGATTCCATGATCAGCACATCGCAGCCCCGCAGATGATCGCGCACGCTCAGGGGAATGTAACCCAGGTCGGTGGCCAATCCGACCTTGATCCCTTCCGCGCGGAAGGTGAATCCAACCGGATCGGCCGCATCATGCGGAATCGTGAACGGCTTCACCGCGATGTCGCCGACCTGGAAGCTATGCCCGGATTCGAAGCGTTCGAATTTTTCAAGCTTCGGTTTCTCGCCGCTCTCGTTGCGCATGGCGCGTTGCCATGTCTGATAAGTGGCCCCGGTCATGAACACTGGGATGCGCAGCCTCTTAGCCAGCGTTGCCAGTCCGGAAATGTGATCGCAGTGCTCGTGGGTGATGAGTATGGCCGAGAGCGACTGCGGATCTTCGCCCAACGACTTCATCCGCTTAAAGGTCTCGCGGCAGGAGATGCCGGCGTCGACCAGAATCTTCGTGCTTGAACTCGAGACGAGCGCGCAGTTCCCGCGGCTCCCCGAAGCCAGCGTGGAGACACTTACTCCCATGCTCGCCAGCATACTAGCGATTCCTGTGAATTCGGGAGTTACTTTTTGGTTATCCGATACCTAGGTGCCTCCAACCCACATGCTCCGGATAATCTTCTGTCTGCACGATAAATGACGATGGAGTCTTGTCCCGTCACATGGATCTCCGGATTCGTAGGTGAATTCTCAGCCGCAGATCAGCTCCCGATTCCCAAAACGGGAAAATTCTTTGTCAAGCCCCCAGAGGGTCCAATCTCCCGCAACCCCCTGAAACTAAGCCGAAAATATTCCCAAAATCCTTGCCGGTTAAATCCCCCAAAATTGCTAAAATAAAATTAGAGAGTAGAAATCCAGGCGGCCACCGAGCCGCCTTCTTTATTCCCCAAAATTTATAGGAAAGAAGCAGGAACCCCTGAACCACCAAGCCCAAGGGTGCCCCACCCTTGTCGCGTTTTCTGCGACAGAGCCTGCCCTGAGCGAAGCCGATGGGGTGGGGATTTTGACTTTGCCCGTACTACGAACCTTAACGCTCTCGCGAAGCTAGGAAGCCAAGCGAGCCCTTTCTCCCACTGAAAATGCACCACTTACCGATCCGATTCCCAATCCTACCCGACCGAACCCTGTGATACCCTAAGACCTGCGTCGTGCCCCCTTCAGGAGCATCTAACAATCGTGCGTTTCCTGCGGAACTATCTGCGATTTCTGGCTGCGGTCCAGCTACTTCCCGCTCTCGAGAGCGGAGAAGAAACCCTGGTCGGCGGCCAAGCCGTGCTCGAGGGAGTCATGATGCGCTCTCCACACGCGTGGGCAATCGCCTGCCGCAAGCCCTCAGGTGAGGTTGTCACCCTGAGCGAACCGCTCGAGCGACCCTCCGAAAAACATAAGTGGATGGCTTGGCCCATCGTCCGCGGTGTAATGACGCTGGGCTACGCCATGACGCTAGGTTACCGTGCCCTCCGCTTCTCCGCGAACGTAGCCATCGAAGACGTAATGAGCACAGACCACATAGATACGGACCATGTGGCGACGGGCGCCTCGCCCGTCCCGCTAAAGCGAAGCGAGGCGGAAGGTTCCGGGAAGCCGGCAGCTTCACCGGCAGCGTCCAAGGAAGGCCGCGAGAAAGCCGCAGCCATCAGCGGCTGGCTAGCCGCGGTCAACGTAATCATCTCCATCGCCTTCTTCATCTTCATGTACAAGTACATCCCGCTGCTGGCGGCAACAGAGCTCAAGAAGATCGACCCCGCCCTGGGCGGACGCATCGCCTTCAACCTGGTGGACGGCGTCATTCGCCTCGGCCTGTTCCTGTTGTTCATTTGGGGCGTCTCGCTCTGGAAAGACATCCGTCGCGTCTACGAGTATCACGGCGCCGAGCACAAAACAGTTTTTGCCTTCGAGAACGGAGACCCGCTCACTACCACGGCCGTCCAGAAATATACGACGTTCCATCCCCGCTGCGGCACCAGCTTCCTGATGACGGTCATGCTGATCTCGATCGGTTTCTACATGCTGGTCCCGTTCACCACGTTCTGGGCGCGCTTCGCCTCGCGCATCGCACTACTGCCGATCATCGCCGGAGTCTCCTACGAGATCATCCGCTTCGCCGCCAAGCACCGCGGATCTCTCTTCGCCCTGATGACCGCCCCCGGCCTCTGGCTCCAACGTATCACCACGAAGCCTCCGTCCGATGACCAGGCCCAGTGCGCAATCACAGCACTAGATCAGGCCATGTCGCTGGAAAAAGAACGCGGCGGCGAATTGGTCATTGCCTAGGGGGCTCTCCCCGAAAAACAGTTCCCAGTTCTCAGTTCTCAGCGAAAACCGAATAGAATGAAGTCGCCCGGACGGATGGACGTCCGACTTGACACCTCGCCGACTCAAGCAGAGAACTGAGAACCGAGAACTGAGAAACTGAATGTTCGAACGCCTCGACCAAATCGAAGCCCGTTACGAAGAGCTGACCAATGCTCTCGCGTCGCCGGATATCGTCAACGACTCGGCGCGATACCAGAAGACTGCCAAGGCGCACAGCGAGGTCGCGCCCATCGTCGAGAAATATCGCGAGTACAAAGACTTGACCAAAGGGATCGCCGACAGCAAAGCGATGCTACTCGAGGAAAAAGATCCCGAGATGCGCGCCTATGCTCAGGAAGAGCTCGATAGGCTGCAAGCCCGTGTTACCGGCACGGAAGAAGAGTTAAAGGTTCTGCTGCTGCCCAAGGATCCGAACGACGAGAAGAACGTCATCCTCGAGATTCGCGCCGGCACCGGAGGCGACGAAGCCACCCTCTTCGCCGCCGAAATCTTCCGCATGTACACCCGCTATGCCGAGACGCAGCGCTGGAAGGTTGAGGTACTGTCGTCGTCAGAGTCATCGGCTGGCGGCCTGAAGGAAGTCATCGCCATCATCGAAGGCAACCGCGTCTACTCGCAGCTGAAGTACGAAAGCGGCGTGCACCGCGTGCAGCGCGTGCCCGCCACCGAGCAGCAGGGACGCGTCCACACCTCCGCCGTCACCGTCGCCGTGTTGCCCGAAGCCGAAGACGTCGACATCAAGATCGAAGCTAAAGACCTCCGCATTGACACGTTCTGCTCCTCAGGCCCCGGCGGCCAGTCGGTGAACACGACCTACTCCGCCGTGCGCATCACGCATATCCCGACCAACACCGTCGTCAGTTGCCAGGACGAAAAATCGCAGATCAAGAATCGCGAAAAAGGCATGCGCGTGCTGCGCTCGCGCCTCTACGAAATCGAAATGGAAAAGCAGCAGCAGGCCCTTGCCAAAGAGCGCAAGGCCATGGTGGGCTCGGGAGACCGCAGCGAAAAAATCCGCACCTACAACTTCCCGCAAAACCGCCTCACCGATCACCGAATCGGATTCACGATTCACCAACTCGAAGCGGTGATGGACGGCAAGATCCAACCGTTGATCGAAGCCTTGATCACGCACTATCAGGCCGAGAAACTGAAGCAGGAAGCCGGCAGCGTAGTTTAGAGGGTAGCGTGGGCGCAACCGCCCGCGAAGCAGGAGAGAATGCCGGAACTCGACGCGACGCTAACCGCAGTCCTTGCTGATCGCTACTTCGCCAACCTCGCGCGCGTGCGCGAGTTGGCCACATCGCTCACCGAAAAGCAGTTCTGGACCAAGCCCTTTCCCTACGGCAACAGTTTCGGCCACCTCGTTCTGCACCTGACCGGCAACCTGAACTACTACATTGGCGCCCAGATCGCGAACACCGGATACGTCCGCGACCGCTCCCGCGAATTCACCGAGCCCAATCCGCCATCGCAGGAGGAAGCTCTGAAGCAACTGGACCACGCAGTCGCGATGGTCATTCAGACAATTCGTGCCCAATCTTCTGAAGACTGGTCGAAGCCATACTCGGGCGTCGGTACCAACTGCAGCAATCGGCTCGACATGACCGTGCAATGCGCCGCCCACATGCAGCACCACATCGGCCAGATGATCTACCTCGCACACCAATGGAAGCGGTTTGATGAGAATTGATGCGGTTGTCAAGCGGGGGCTTTGGAAGCTTCTTCGCGAACTTTGCGCCTTAGCGTCCATAGCGGAGGAGCTTTTAACCGCGACGACCGCAAAGAAAATTCCGCGAAGAGCGCGAAGGTGGTCTTTCTCTGTGACTCTGTGCCTCTGTGGTGAAATACCATCGTGCATCTGAAAGACTCCCTCTCCCAGGCCGTCGCCCGCCTCACCGCCGAGAACGTTCCCTCCCCCCGCATGAACGCCGAACTACTCCTAATGTTCACCCTGAGCTGCGACCGCGCCTATCTCTTCGCACATCCCGAGCGCGAACTCACAGCCGGGGAAGAATCCCGCTACGAATCCGCGCTCGCCGAAAGATCTCGCGGCGTCCCGGCGCAGTACATCACCGGCCATCAGGAATTCTGGGGCATGGATCTAATCGTCAGCCCCGCGGTGTTGATCCCGCGCCCGGAAACCGAACACGTCATCGAAACCGTCCTGGAACTCCGCGCCGCTGAGGTCCGAGGTCCAAGGTCCAAGCTTCGAATTGTCGACGTAGGCACCGGCTCGGGCTGCATCGCGTTGGCTCTAGCGAGAGAGCTGCCCCACGCCGAGATTCACGCCACTGACATTTCTCTCGACGCCTTGGAAATCGCCCGAGCCAACGCCGCCCGCCATCAACTCGAGCGCCGCATTCACTTTCGTCAAGCGGATTTACTCGAGGGCCTGAAGCGCGACTTTGATTTCGTGGTCTCAAATCCGCCCTACGTCGGCGAGTCAGAAGAAGATCAGGTCCAGTTGGAGGTTCGCAAGTTCGAGCCGCGCAATGCGGTCTTTTCCGGGCCGACGGGAACCGAAGTGATCGCCCGGCTCATTCTGCAGGCGCATGAAGCTCTCCGTCCCGGCGGATGGCTCATCATGGAAATCAGCGGCACGATCGCGGAAGAAGTCCGCAAATTATTGGAAGGCTGGCAAGAAGTGGAGATCAAACCCGACCTGCAATCAATCCCGCGAGTAGTGCAAGCGCGGAAGGAGAAGACCTAAGACGTACCACCCAAGACCCCATCTACCGGCGCACGGCAGCCGGCTGAATCTCGTCGATATCGACGATGTCTGTCGGATATTTCCCCGTGTAGCAGGCGGAGCAATACGAGATCTTTTCTCCCTCGCCGCAAGCCTTCTTCAGTCCCTCGAGCGAAAGATAAGCCAGCGAATCCGCGCCAATGTACTCGCGAATTTCCTCGACCGACTTATTGGCTGCGATCAGCTGCTTCCGCGACGGAGTGTCCACCCCGTAGTAGCACGGCGAAATCGTCGGCGGACACGAAATGCGCATGTGCACTTCCTTCGCTCCGGCATTGCGGATCATGCGCACAATCTTGCGGCTGGTTGTGCCACGCACAATCGAGTCGTCGATCAACACAACGCGCCTACCTTCCAGCAGCGACCGCACCGGATTCAGCTTCAACCTTACGCCAAAGTCGCGCACCTTCTGGCTCGGCTCGATAAACGTTCGTCCCACGTAGTGATTGCGGATCAGCGCGAAGCGGAACGGGAGCCCACTTTCCGCCGCGTAGCCCACCGCAGCGGTTACGCCCGAGTCCGGCACCGGCACGACCAGATCAGCCTCCACCCCGGCTTCCCGCGCCAACTGGCGTCCCAATTCCTCGCGGCTGGTTTGCACCGGCCGCCCGAAAACCAGGCTGTCCGGCCGCGAAAAATACACGTGCTCGAAGATACAGCTCGACTGCGGCGCCGCCGTCGAATAGAACCGCGAACTGACTCCCTCGGCACTGACGATGATTAACTCACCCGGCTTCACGTCGCGAACGTATTCGGCTCCGATCAGATCGAAAGCGCAGGTCTCGGACGCGAACACAATCGTATCCCGCTTCTGACCCTCTACAGCCGGAATACGTCCCATCGCCAGCGGCCGAAAGCCGCGCGGATCGCGCACCGCAAAGATGCGATCATTGCTCATCATCACCAGTGAAAACGCGCCCTCCACCCGTCGCAGCGCGTCGGCCATGGCTTCGGGCAGCGTGTGCTCCTTCGACAGCGCGATCAGATGAACGATGACTTCGGTATCGCTGTTGGTCTGGAAGATCGACCCCTGGCTCTCCAGCCGCGCACGGACCGTCGTGGCATTCACCAGATTGCCATTGTGTGCGACGGCGATCGCCCCTTTGTTCGACTGCACCAGGATCGGCTGCGCATTCAGCAGCGCCGAGTCGCCCGCGGTGGAATAGCGCGTGTGCCCGATTGCCAGCGTTCCGCCCAGCTTCGATAGAACGTCTTCGGTGAAGATGTCCGCCACCGAGCCCATGGACTTGTGCGCACGGGCGGTCAACCCGTCAGACGTGACGATCCCCGCCGATTCCTGACCGCGATGTTGCAGCGCGTGCAGTCCCAGATAGGCAAGTTTCTCCGCCTCAGGGTGGGCGAAAATCGCCACCACACCGCATTCATCATGAAATTTGTCAGGAATCTGCATTTAGCCCTTTTTAGCTCTTAGCCTTTAGCTCTTAGCTCAAAACGTCCGGTCGTCCTCTGTGTTCCTCTGTGGCCCCTGTGGTGAAAGCTTTTGAGCTAATCGACCGCCACCAACTCCGGATCAGTCCGGAGCGCTGCCTCCAGCGCACCCTCGTAGGCCTGTCTCAACTCCGCAACTGTAGCCGAGACTACGGCCTTTCCGTCCAATGAAATTTCCAGCTTCTCGGCAACGGTTTCCCCGATCACGTCCGCCGCAATCCCGTGCTTTCCTGCCACTTCTTTGATTCGCGCCAACCTCCCCGGGTCGCAAGACATCAGTACGCGGCTCGCATCCTCGCCGAACAGCGCATGCTCAGCAAAGAGCCCGCCAGACGCCAGATTCACGCGCGCTCCCACTCCCGGAAACGCCTTCTCTGCCAGCGCCACCGCGATTCCGCCATCGGAGCAGTCGTGCGCCGATTCGACAAGCCCCGTTCGCACCAGTTCGATCACCGCTTGTTGCAGCGCAGATTCCTTCTCCAGATCAAGCTCCGGCGGATATCCCCACAGCGCTCCCAGAATTTCTTTCGCGTACTCCGATGATCCAAACTCGGTCTCCGCATCGGTGATATCCCCCGCCTCGCCACCGCGCAATAGCACAATCGTGCGTCCGGGTGCGGCAAAGTGCATCTTCACCGTCTTGTGCACGTCCTCAAGAATTCCCACCACGCCCAGCACCGGCGTCGGATAGATCCCCTCGCCGAGCGTCTCGTTATAGAAGCTGACGTTGCCGCCAGTGATAGGAATCTCCAGTTCTTCGCAAGCCTTGGTGATGCCGTCGATCGTCTGCGAGAACTGCCACATGATATGCGGCTTCTCTGGATTGCCGAAATTCAGGCAATTCGTCGCTCCCACCGGAGTTGCCCCCGACAAGGCCACTTTGCGCGCAGCTTCCGCCACCGAATGCTCGGCTCCCAGCTTCGGATCCAGATAGCACCACCGCCCGTTTCCATCCAGCGCCATCGCCAGCCCACGCTCCGTACCCTTGATGCGGATTACACCCGCATCGCCCGCCCCAGGCGCTTCAACCGTATTGGTCTGCACCATGTGGTCATACTGCTGCCAGACCCATCGTTTACCGCAGATGTTCGGCGATGCGAGAAGCTGCTTAAGAGTCGAATTGTGGAAGGGCACGGCTTCAGCCCTGCCGTTGGAGCTTGAATGTGAAGTGGGCTTTAGCCCCTGCCGTACTTCTGCCGGCATCTCTCGCGAAACCGGAGGCTCCCACCGCGCCAAAGGCCGCTTGTAGAGCGGAGCCTCATCGGTCAGCGCCGGATTCGGAATCTCCGCCACCACTTTCCCGTGTTCGAGGACGCGCAGCTTGTTGTCGGTTGTGACCTTGCCGACTTCAACCGCATCGAGCCCCCACTTCTCGAATACGCGGAACACTTCCTCCTCGCGCCCTTTCTGGGCGACGAGCAGCATCCGTTCCTGCGACTCGCTCAGCATGATCTCGTACGGAGTCATGCCTGTCTCACGCTGCGGCACACGATCGAGTTCAATCTCGATGCCCACCCCTCCGCGCCCGCCCATCTCGCATGTTGAGCATGTCAGCCCCGCGGCACCCATGTCCTGAATGCCGACAATCGCCCCGGTCTGCATCGCCTCCAGACAAGCCTCAAGCAGCAGCTTCTCCAGGAACGGATCCCCCACCTGTACATTCGGACGCTTCGCCTCCGAAGCCTCGCTGAATTCCTCACTAGCCATGGTCGCGCCGTGAATCCCATCGCGCCCGGTTTTGGCGCCGACATAGATCACCGGATTCCCTTCACCCGCCGCCCGCGCATAGAAAATTTCATTCTTCTTCACGAGTCCGAGCGCAAACGCATTCACCAGCGGATTGCCCGAGTAGCAAGGCTCAAACTTCGTCTCGCCGCCGAGGTTGGGGACGCCAAAGCAATTCCCATAAGAAGCGACCCCACTGACCACTCCCTCCATGATCGAGTGATTCCGATGAATGTCTGCTTGTGTAGCGACAGCCGCCTCGGCTGTCCCGCCAGGGCGAAGCCCGGCGGCCCGCGTCACAGGCCCAAACCGCAAAGAATCCATCACGGCAACCGGCCGCGCGCCCATCGTGAAAATGTCACGCAAAATCCCGCCGACACCGGTAGTCGCACCCTGAAACGGCTCAATGAACGACGGATGATTGTGCGACTCGATTTTGAACGCGCACGCCCAGCCGTCCCCAATATCGATAATCCCCGCATTCTCCCCCGGCCCCTGCAGCACGCGCTTGCTGCGCGTCGGCAGCCGCTTCAAATGCACGCGCGACGATTTATACGAGCAGTGCTCGCTCCACATCACGCTGAAAATGCCGAGTTCGGTGATCGTAGGCTCGCGTCCGCCGAGAAGCTGCCTTATTTTTTCGTATTCGTCAGGCGTAAGTCCGTGCTGCCGGATGGTCTCCGGAGAGAATGCAGAGGTCAAAGAAGTAGGCATGGAAGAGCTTCTATTGTCGCATTTGGAGCCACCTGTAGGCGAATAAATCCGTGTAGGGGCGGACTCCTTCGTCCGCCCCGCAAGCAAAGCGAGCGTGAGGATGCGAGTCGCGCCCACATTTCGTATCCCATCCGCGCGCCCAATTCCCGGCGAAAGAGCGGCCCTTCAGGGACGCGTCAGCGCCCAAAAATGGATGGAGGCTTCAGCCCCCGCCAGCCAGCCTGCTACGATGCCGAAGGGATGAAATCCATCATCATCGGCACCGCCGGCCACATCGACCACGGTAAAACCGCGCTGGTCAAGGTCCTAACCGGCATCGACGCCGATCGTCTCGCCGAAGAAAAACGCCGCGGCATCACCATCGACCTCGGTTTCGCCCACATGGCCTTGCCCACGCCCGATGGCGGAACTTTGCAGATCGGTTTCGTCGATGTACCCGGTCACGAGCGCTTCGTTCGCAACATGCTCGCGGGAGTGGGCGGCATCGATCTGGTCCTGCTGGTCATCGCCGCCGACGAATCCATCAAGCCACAAACCCGCGAGCACTTCGACATCCTGCAACTGCTCGGCGTCCAGCGCGGTATCACGGTCCTGACCAAGTCCGACACGGTCGACGCCGAAACCCTTGACGTCGTTCGCCTCGAAGTCGAAGAGTTCCTGCGCGAAACGTTTCTTGAGCACGCGCCCATCGTCCTTGTGAGTTCACTCACCAGCGCGGGCCTTGACAATTTGAAGCGTGCCATCACCGCCGCCGCAGCCAAGGTCGAACCGCGTGATTCTCACGCCCTGCCGCGTTTGCCCATCGACCGCGTATTTACCATGAAAGGATTCGGCACGGTAGTCACGGGAACCCTGATCTCCGGAACCATCCGCCGCGAAGACGAATTGGAGGTCTTTCCTTCAGGCCGCGAGGTCCGCGTGCGCGGCGTACAGGTTCACGGACAGCCCGCGGACGCCGCTGTCGCCGGCCAGCGCACAGCGCTGAATCTAGCCGGTGCGAGTACCGAAGACCTCGCGCGCGGAATGATGCTGGCTCCCCCCGACACATTTGCTGTCACCCGCCGCGCCGACGTCCGCCTGACTCTCCTCGTGTCGGCACCGCGCCCGCTGCGAAACCGAAGCCGCGTCCACTTCCACTCCAACACAATGGAGACTGTGGCCGAAATCTCTCTCCACAATGCGAAAGAACTCGCACCCGGCGCCGAAACATTTGCCCGTCTTAAGCTTCCTGCCGCTGCGCTCCTTCTACCCGGCGACCGGTTCATCATCCGCCAGTTCTCGCCCGTAATCACCATCGGCGGAGGAACTGTCCTCGACGCCGCTCCTATTCCGCGCCAACCGGACCTCGCCGATTTTCTGCAGGTGCTCTCAGATGGAAACCGCGTCCCCATTCTGGAGCGTCGTATTCAGCGCCGCCATCGCGCAGGCATCTCTCTCGCCCAACTCGTTGCTGAAACAGGATGGCGCCCCGAGTCGATTCAATCAGCGCTGGCTCCAACACTCAACAAGAAGCAAGCGCATCACGCGGGCGACATTTTCATTGACGGCATTGCTCTCGCTGCTCTCAAAACACTCATTCTTGCGGCTGTCGCCGCGTTTCACAAAAAGAACTCGCTGTCACCAGGTATGGCGAAAGAAGAATTGCGCGAACAGGGAAAAGCCTCGCCGGAGGTATTCGCCACGGCACTCGACCAACTCGCACGCGAGCAAGAAATTGAGATCACAGGAGACATCGTCCGTCTCCCCGGTCACGGCGTCACGATGAAAGATGACGAAGCGGAATCGAAGAAGAAAATCGAGGACGCCTTCGCCACCGCAGGACTGAAAGTCCCCGCTCTCCACGAAGTCCTCGGCGGCCTTAAGATCGACAAAGCCCGGGCCCAAAAGATCGTCACGCTTCTTCTGCGGGAAAAGTCCCTGATGAAAATCTCTGACGACCTGGTCTTTCACCGCAACGCGCTCGATCAATTGCGCCGCCAGATCGCCGCCCACAAAGCGAAGTCTTCTACCATCGACGTCGCCACTTTCAAAGACATGACCGGTGTAAGCCGGAAGTATGCCATTCCCTTGCTCGAATACCTCGACCGCGAGCGAGTGACCAAACGCGTCGGCGACTCGCGCCTGATCCTCTAGCAGAACGATCGCCCCAGCGGACTTTGAATTCCTCAGTGTTCCTTAGTGCCCTCTGTGGTGAGCGCGTTTCCTGCGTTAAACTGCCATGAGTGTCCTCCCTAACCGACCAGCTAGGCTTCAACTTCCGCCCACCCGACCGCCGTGTGTGGAAAGTTCGCGACCTGGTCGCCTCCGTCCGCACCCACATTGAACGCGAATATTCCGACGCCTGGGTCGAAGGTGAAATCTCCAACTTCCGCGCCCCCGAGTCCGGACATCTCTACTTCACCCTAAAGGATGGAGACGCGCAGATTCGTGTCGTGATGTTCCGGTCCTCGGCGCGTCTACTACGGTTTCGTCCCGCCGACGGCTTGCAGGTAGTCGTTCGCGGCCGCGTCACCATCTACGAAGATCGCGGCGAGCTGCAAATCTCCGCCGAATACATCGAACCCAAAGGCGCCGGATCGCTTCAACTCGCATTCGAGCAGCTCAAAGCCAAGCTCGAAGCCGAAGGCCTGTTCGCCGCCGAACGCAAGAAGGCGATCCCCACGCTCCCGTCTCGCATCGGCATCGTAACTTCTCCGCAAGGCGCCGCTCTGCACGATATTCTGAACATCCTGCAGCGGCGACATCGTTCCGTTAACGTGCTGATCTTTCCCGCCCAGGTCCAGGGCGACGCGGCCTCCTTCGAAGTAGCCGCCGGCGTCCGCTTCTTCAATCAACTCGGCAGCGTTGAGGTGGTCATCGTCGCCCGCGGCGGAGGTTCCTCCGAAGATCTCGCCCCCTTCAACAACGAAGGCCTCGCCCGCACCGTGGCCGCTTCCGCAATTCCCGTGATTTCCGCTGTCGGCCACGAAACCGATTTCACCATCATCGACTTCGTTGCCGACCTGCGCGCCCCCACTCCCTCGGCCGCCGCTGAACTCGTCATCCGCTCCCGCCAGGACATCGAAGACCACGCCGCCGCTTTTCACGATCGCCTCACCCGGGCCATGCGCTACCGCCTCCTCATGGGACGCCAGGCCCTGACGGAACTCTCGCAGCACGGCGCCTTCGCTCGCATGATGGAAGTCATCCGCCAGCGCCAGCAGAAAATTGACGACCTCACGCATCGCGTGGAACTGGCGCAACGCAACCTGCTCGAAAAATCTCGCCGCCGCTGGGAAATCGTCTCGGCCGCCGTCCGCCACTATGATGTCCGCCTGGTCCTCACCGGCATGCGCAAAGAACTCGACAGCCGCACCTCGGCGCTGGCGTCTATCATGCGCAACGTTCTGCTGCAGCACCGCGTCCGCAGTGAACGCCTCGAGACCGCGCTGCGATCGCTCTCGCCCCTCGCCATTCTCGATCGCGGATATGCCCTGGTCTTCGATGCCAACGGCAAATTGCTGAAGGATGCCGCCGCAGTAAAAATAGGAGACGAGATCTCCGCCCGTCTCGCTCACGGCCAAATCGACGCCGCGGTCACGAAAAAGCAGACATAGTGTGGTCTCAAAATGGATTTGAACGGGCGCGGCTTCAGCCGCGCCGTGACAACCGGGAGAAAAATGCTTTAGCCCGTGAGGGCGACCGGCCTCCACCCGCCTCTCAAGCCCGCACTCTGCCGAAACGTTTTTGCGCGTCGCGCATCCAAAACCCGCTCTGCCACTCCTGACCGCAATTTCCCCTGCATTACAATGGAACTCCATACTGAGGATCGAAGCCCGATTGCTGCCGCTAATCACATCCTGGTCGCAAGCCGCATGGATCGCGCTCGACATCCTGCTCGTCGCCCTTCTGATCTACCAGGTCCTGGTTATGATTCGTGGCACGCGCGCTGTTCCCATGCTCGTCGGGCTCACGGTCGTCGCCATCACTTTCTATTTCGCCCGCATCGGCGAACTGACCACGTTGAACTGGGTGGTCAGCCACGTCCTGCCTTACGTTGTCTTTGCTCTAATCGTGGTTTTCCAGTCGGAGATCCGCCATGTCCTCGCCGACCTCGGACGCCGCCTGTCGTTCCTCAGCGCTTCATCCGCCGAAGGTGATTCCTACGATGACATCGTGCTGGCCGCGAACCTTTTCTCCCAACACCAGACCGGCGCCCTGATCGTCATCGAACGCGAAATCGGACTGCGCACCCACATCGAAAGCGGCGTGCCTCTCGATGCCCGCCTTTCTTACGATCTCCTAGCCACAATCTTCCGTCCCAGCGCGCCCTTGCATGATGGAGCGGTGATTATCCAGAAAGATCGCGTCGCCGCGGCCGCATGCTTCCTTCCGCTCTCGATGAATCCGCTGCTTTCCACGCAACTCGGCACCCGGCACCGCGCCGGCATCGGCATTACCGAAGAAACGGACGCCATCGCCGTCATCTGTTCGGAAGAAACCGGGGCCATCAGCTTCGCGGTCGGCGGCAAGATCGAGCGCGATCTCACCGTCGAGCAACTGCGAGAGCGCCTCAGTGCCGAACTCCGACGTCACATTACTCCTGCCACGTTGCCCACTACCATCGCGGCCAACAGCGATTACGCTGGCTTCGACTCGCCACTGTCCGAGCCAGCGCCGCGCAAGTCGGACGCTGGTTCAACGGAGCCACGCTCGTGATCGCTCTATTCAAACGTTACGTCGTCCACAACTTCAGCCTGAAGTTTTTGTCGCTGCTGCTTGCTACCGGCCTTTGGTTCATGATCGCGCGCGACGAGCAGCCGGCCGAAGTCGCCATCCGGGCGCCGATCGTTTTCCAGCACGTCCCCGAGTCGCTCGAAATCAGCACGGAGTCGATTCCCGAGGCACAAATCCGCGTGCGCGGCCCCGAGCGCACCATTCGCCAGTTGAAGATCAACGAGGTCCAGGCGGAAATCGATCTCACCGGCGTGAAATCCGGCGAGCGCACATTCGATCTCACTTCGCAACAGGTCCGTCATCCGCGCGATATCGAAATCAAGCAGGTCGTTCCCAGCCAGCTACACCTGGCTTTCGACACACGATTGACACGCGAGGTTCCTGTGAATCCTCGAGTGACGGGTATTTTCGCCACTGGGGAGCAGATCGTTAAGGTCGACACTGACCCGCCGCGCATCACCATCACCGGGCCGCGCCATCACGTCGAAAAGATCGATGCCGCCACCACGGATCCCATCGATGCCACGGGCACTCTCGGCAGCGCCGTCTTCACTACCAACGTCTACGTCCCCGATCCTTTGGTCCAAGTCGAACAGGCCACATCCATTCGCGTCAGGGTGGTTGTCCAAAAAGTCGGCACCGCAACCACTCACTGAGGGAATTGAAAGTGGGGACAGCCGCCCTCGGCTGTCCGTCGAGCGAGCTCGATAGCCGTTTTGGCCGCCTCCGGGCGATAAGACAATTGCGCGCTCGCCTCGCTTCCTTATAAGCTCTTGGGTTGTCTTTCGATCGTTTGAAACCTTCTCATGACCCAACAACGGCAATTATTCGGAACGGACGGAATTCGCGGCGTAGCCGGAGAATTCCCCCTAACCGCACAAAGCACCAATCTCATCGGACGTGCCCTCGGCCACGATCTGATTCGCACGACATCGACCGCCAAAGCCGTCATCGGCCAGGACACCCGTGAATCCAGCCGTTGGATCGCCGATCGCGTCTCCGAAGGCCTTGCCGCCGTCGGCGTCGACGTGCACAGCGCCGGGGTTATTACTACTCCCGGCGTCGCCTACTTGGCGCGCTCCCGCGGAATGGCCGCCGGCGTGGTTATCTCGGCCTCCCACAATCCCTGGACCGACAACGGCATCAAAGTTTTTTCCGGCGACGGATTCAAGCTCAGTGACTCCCGCGAACTCGCCATCGAACAAGAAATCTTCGCGCTCCTCAAGGATCCCACATCTGCCGACGACACCGCCCTGAAAGTCCCGCGTCCCTCGCTCCCCGGCGAAGCAGAACTCCGTCACACCTATATCAAATCGCTCGCAGCAAGCGTCACGTCCGATCTCAGTAAACTCCGCGTCCTGGTCGATTGCGCCAACGGAGCCGCAACCGCCGAAGCTCCGGAACTGTTCCGCATGCTGGGCATTCAAGCGACTTTCGTCCACATCGCTCCAGATGGAAAAAACATCAACGAGCACTGCGGCGCGCTTCATCCCGAAACACTGGGAAAACATGTTGCCGCCTCGGCTGGGAAATTCGACCTGGGCGTCACTTTCGACGGCGACGCCGACCGCGCTCTATTCTGTGATGCCTCGGGCCACGTTGTGAACGGAGACGGCGTGCTTCTCGCTGCTTCCCGCGACCTGCATGCTCAAGGAAAGTTAAAGACCAACACCGTAGTCTCGACCACCATGTCGAACATGGGCCTCGAGATTGCGCTCAAGCAGTCCGGCATCCGCATGCTTCGCGCCAACGTCGGCGACAAATACGTCCTCGAAGAGATGCTCAAGACCGGTGCCATCCTCGGCGGCGAGCAATCCGGCCACATCATCTTTCTCGACGGAGACGCCACCACCGGCGACGGTCTCCTCACCGCCCTCCGCCTCATGGACATCATCGTGCGCTCCGGCAAGCCGCTGGCCGAGTTGGTGAGTGACTTAAAGGTTTTCCCGCAGAAAATCCAAAACGTGCGAGTGAAAGAAAAGATTCCGTTCGCGAACGTCCCCGCGATCCAGTCGGCGATCACCTCAGCAGAAAAAGAATTGGATGGGAACGGCCGGGTAGTAGTCCGCTACTCGGGCACCGAAGCCTTGGCCAGAGTAATGGTAGAGGCCGAATCCGAATCAAAGATGCAATCGGCGTGCGCCGCCATCGCCGCGGAAATCCAAAAGGCTCTGGGTGTGTAGCGCCGGCTTGTGTAGGCGCGGACGCCTTCGTCCGCCCCGCGAGCGCAGCGAGCGTGACCCAGGACGACCAGGCGATGCCGGAGGTACCACGAGGACCGAAGCCGCAAAGTTACAACACAAAATACGTCTTCTTGTGCCCCAGACTATTCTCATCCCCAATCACTAACCGATCCGGCCACCCCGGCACCGTTTCAATCAACAACCGCAGCCCGCGCGCATCTTTTGGAACCTTGAACTCCAATTGCGTCGTATACGACGAAGCCGGCGTCAACGGCGTCATCAATGAAGTGCCTAAGCTCGAAGCCACGCCATACTGATGCCCCGCATCATCCAGCAGCCGTACCTCACGCGGTGACGGCGCCAGCGGCGCATCTTTCGGCCGATTGGGCGAGATCGTGGTCTCATCAAAGCGCGTGCGCAGCGTAACCATGTAGTCGTCCACCGGCCCTTGCTCTTGTCTCTTTACATCGAGGACGGAATACGCCAGATGACAATCAATCTCGCAGAAATATTTTTCCTGCCCGCGCCCGAGCAAAGTCTCGTGGCTCCCAGCCGAAAAGCCGAGAAGGAGCGCAAGATACACAACCATTCCCCCACAGATCGCAAACGCTGCGACCCGCGCCAGTCGGGGTTTGCGCGCGAACCAGAAAATCACCACCGCCGCGATCGCCGCAAATGTCCCCAGGCTCGCCGCCAGGAATCCCATCACCGCCAGCGGCGCTGGAAAATTCATATTGCTCGCCGACCCGGTGGCTCCACGAAACATCTCTCCTGCTCCCAGCATCACAGCCCCTTCCTTCTGATTGAAGTCCGGATAAATCTCATCCGCAATCCAGTAGTTCTCGACCAGCAAGGCCAGCAGCATTCCAAGGATCCAAACCGCCCAGCGGAACCGCCGCCGGCTGACGTCAGACGTCACCGCCTGCAGGAAGAACTCGACCAGAAACGCCGCGCAATAGCAGACGTTGGCCAGCACCGCGAGCACCGTCATCTTGCCCAGCGCCTCCAACGTCAGCGCCGGACGAAAATGCGGCCAGGTCAACCCCAGCCACAGCAGCACAACGGCAAACAGCGCGACGTTGTACCAGATCCGCCGCGGCTCCCAGAACCGCGCTGCTTCGCCGAAGCCAGATCCCGGCCGGCCCGAACGTTCTTCCATAAACAAATCTCCTGCAATGAACTTTGTATTACAAAGTCTAACGGCCTAAAAAAAGACCGCTTTGGCCCCGGGACAACACCTGATTCGTATTTCTACCCGCTCGAAATAGAACCCAGCAAGCCGCGGCAATGGACATAGGCACGCAGACCAGAACCCCAATGGCAACGAACTCTAACACGAGGAATCCATCACCGGCCGGCCCATGGCGTTCCAGCAAAGCGAACCCGCCGAGAACCATCGACGCAAGCACGCCCACCAAGAGCACCGAAACTCCAACTCCGGCCGCGAGCGCGAATCTTCCCAGGACCCTCATCTCAGTGCTCTTCCCGCGTCACCCGGATCCACTCCTCCATCTGATCCAGATACTCCGCCAGCGCCGCGCGTCCCTTTGCCGTGAGCCGGTACTCCGTACGCGGCACGCGCCCCTCAAAAAACTTTACGCACGAGATGTATTCCGCTTCTTCCAGCTTGCGCGCATGCACGCTCAAATTCCCGTCGGTTGTCTTGAGCACGCGCTTCAGATCGTTGAAACTCAACGAATCGTTAGTCGCCAGCGCGCTCACAATCCCCAGCCGGATGCGTTCATGAATCAACCGATCAAGTTCCGGCAACTCCGGAGTCCGCAGCGCCGCGGGTTCGCGCGAATGCTCACGCGCACGCACTTCATGTTTCCCGGATTTTCCACGCGATGCCAGCGCCCTACCCACCATGCCTCCTCGCGATCAACAATCCAAACACGACATGCAGCCCGCCAAACCCAGCTGCGAGAAACCAGTTTCCCCAAGTCGCCGGACCAAGCACCGTCAGCCCGCCCAGCAGCATGAAGCACAGTCCCATGACCGGAACAATGGGCACCGAAAACGCGCCCCCCGTCATAATTCCTGCGCCATACAGCAGCAACCACATCGCGGGCAGCGCCGACTCGAGCCCCGAGCGAAATAGCAGAAACGTCAGGAATGCCCCCGCCACCAGTGGCGGAGCCAATCCCAGTGCCGCTTTTCGCGCCGGTCCGGAAAACAGGGGCAGCCCGCTCCGGTTCGCTTTCCACGTGCAAGCCAGCAACCCGATGGCGGCCGCCACAAGCGCCTCAGCCAGCCAAACCCGCAACCAGCCAAAAGGTGAAACCTGCCGGCTGGCCAGCAGTGCCGCCGCAAAGGCGGTTCCACCCAGCACAACATGCCCCCACCCGGATACAGCCGTAAACGCCGCGGACCGCTCCATCGTGTCGCGAATAAAGCGCAGATCGTCGGCAAGGTTCGGCGCTACACGCGGAATCGCTGACCGATGGAATCTCCGTATTCGGTGCAGCTGAGGATCGACCATGCAGAAGCGTAGCGCGGTAATAGGCCAGTGTCAAGTACTTTTCGTTGCAAAGTAAATGCGGCTCTTGACCACGTATTTCGTTCAAGAAATGAGGTGCCCCATCCTTGTCGCGTTTTGTGCGACAGGGCGGGGTCTTTGACTTTGCTCCTGAAGTGCACCCGAGCGGAAGTGTTCCCCATTCAACACCGTGGAAGAGCGGCGCTTCAGCGCCGCGTATAGTCGCTAAAATGAGAAGAGGCTTTAGCCCCGTACCCGCCATCATGACAGACCTTGCCAAGCTCCTGATCCTTCTCGGCGCCGCACTCCTCCTCGCCGGAATCCTCCTGCTTCTCATTGGCCGTCTGCACCTCCCGCTGGGTCGCCTCCCCGGAGACATCCTCTACCGCGGCAAGAACACAACCTTCTACTTCCCGTTAGCGACCTCGATCCTGCTGAGCGTTTTGCTCACCCTGATTCTGTACATCATTGGGAAATGGCGGAGTTAGACACGTTGGAGTGGTGGCGCCAGAGTGGAATCCGACAGCCAGGAGGGTTTTGAGTGATGTGGTCTGGTTCCGTCAAATAGTTCGATAAACTTAAGCTGCATGTCCCGCCGCAGAGACGAACTCGTACCCGACCAACCCAACATTGTCGTGTTGGAGAGCTATATTCAGTCTGACGGCCCGACGATTCATATAGATATTCAGAGTTTGGCTCGACTGAATGAACTGGAAGCCTTGACGCGGAATTTGGCCAGCGGCAAGTTACAGCAGGTTCTGCTTTCCCAGTTCGCGGATGCGCATTGGGTTCCTCCTTTGGAAGAAGTTGTGCTGGCTGTATCAGAGAGAGGCTCTAATGTCAGGAATGAGCGTCGCGGTGAGCGACTGGTCTGCAAATGGACAGAATCAGCCGAAGGCTGGCTGGAGTCCGCTGAGAAAATTGCCGTAATGGCAGCGTCCGGTGAGCCTTGTCACCAATATTTCGAAGGCCCACATGCCGATTCTGTAACGATAGAACTCGCATACCTAGAATAGCGTTTTCACAGTTGGTTGATGAATCGCCTTTTCACTCATCCTATGAGAGAGGATGTCAAGCGAAAACACTTCTCCACTCCTCTCCGTGAGACCTCGATCGTTGCTTGCATCCAGGCCCCTTCTTCTTCGTGGAGGGGATTTTGGGTTTAACGCAAGGTGCGCAACACAGTACGACAGATGTGGATCGCGGATGCTGGTCTTCCTTGAGCGGTTTCATGCAGCGGTCCCGACACCATTCGTTGCGAAGCTGCGCAAGCCAACCGTTGGCTTAAGTGCCAACCATCATCCTATGTGAGGCTCGAGGCCTATGGCTTTTTTGGGTTATCCGAGGGGGCATAGGATTGACCCGGAGACTGGGTGCTGATTCCAGCACCCGAACGCCTAATGAGTGAATGGATACTCTCCCTCGAACCCGAGCATCGCCGGAACCGATGGGTCACAACCGAGGCGTGAAACCTGGGAGACCACCTGCGTTCTGTGCAACGCTCAAGCTGCTTGCGGCTTCAGTTGTTCCGCGTCGAAACGTTCCTCCTTCTTCCAAAGTGTCAAAGCAATGGCCGCAATCTTTCGGGCTAAGGTCAGACGCGCCATCTCGGGCTTCATTCCCTTGGCCAGCAAACTCAGATAGAAGTCGCGTAACGGACTCACCCCACAGCTGGCTCGGGTCGCGGCTCCTTTGAAGATCTCTTTCATCTCGTGGTTGTGATTCTGATTCAGACCCCGAATCTGCTGCGGTTTTTTCGCATGTTGCAGTTGTCCGCGGACAAAGCGGTATTGCGCACTGTCGCGCGTTTCAATGCCTAGCCCACTATAGGTCCAGAGTTGCCGCTTGCTACGAAATCGGTGCGGGGTCTGCATCAGTGCGATCAGGCGGGCAGCCCGAAGCGGACCGATGCAGGGAATCTGGCGCAGCAGTTTCGAGGCTTTGTGTTTCCGGCTCTCCGCCAATAACTCAGGACGCAGGGTTCGTCGTAACGTCTGCAATCCATCCAACTGCTGATACAGCAACTCGGCTCGCCGGCGCACGCCGGCATGTTCAATCTTGTGTAACCATTCCTCGCGGTAACGCGGAGCATAGACCTGGGTACCCGCACAGGGAATGCTCCAGCCGCGATACAGAGCCTTGATCCGGTTCATCACTCGGTTCAGATCCTGACTGATGGTCCGATAACTGCGCCCCAGTTCGCGCAGCGTCCGCAGTCCGTGTTCTCCGTGATAGACCGGGCGCAGCATCCCCGTGCGCAACAAGTCGGCCAGCTTGCGCGCATCGATCTTGTCGCTCTTGTTGCCTTCCTTTAATAAGGCATTGCGCCGCGGATCGCACACCAGGACTTGGTGTACGTGTGGCTTCAGCAGATCGTAGAGCCAAGCCGCCCAGGTCCCTTCTTCCCAGGTCACATGCAACTCGCCCCGCAGACCGTGGATAAACTGCAGAATGCTGCTGGCTTTGGTTTCCACAATCGACTCCATCACCAGCTTGCCACTGCCATTCAACACCGCGATCACGATCGCTTCCTTGTGCACATCCATGCCGATATACTGGATGTCGCGACTCATAAAGTTGCCTCCTTGGGGGAAAGAACATCGCGCTCAACGGAGTCTTTCCCTCGAGGTATAGTGTCATCCTTTACCTGATTTGCCCACCTTCAACCAGGCCGCTCTCTCATAATGCATTGGCCTCGACCTAACTTCATGCCGTCCTCTTCGCAGTCATCCGATCGACTTCTGCTAAAATCCGTGTCGTGAAAAGGCGAACATTCGTCCAAGCGCTTCCTGCCGCAACCCTCCTTCCCGCCTCACTTTGGGCCGCAGTCCAGCGAGAAACTGCCAACCCTGCAGCCACGACAGCGGTCTACGAACTCCGCGTCTACCATGCAGCAGCAGGAAAGCTGGCGGAACTCGAGGCGCGCTTCCGCGACCACACCATAAAAATCTTCGACCGCCACGGAATGAAGAGCGTCGCCTATTGGACGCCTCTCGATGAGCCGGAGAAAAGCAATACCCTGATCTACATTCTTCAACACCCCAGCCGCGAAGCAGCCGCTACCAACTGGAAGGCTTTCCAGGACGATCCCGAGTGGAAGAGTGTGAAGGAGAAATCCGAGGCCAACGGCAAACTCGTGGATAAGGTTGACTCCACCTACCTCGCCCTGACCGATTTCTCTCCGCGATTGCGCTAGACCGCGGACATCCCGCGACGCAGACTTGTCAACGACTCGCCGTCTTACTGATCGACACTCTCAGGAAGACGAATGAGAGCTCGGATCGAACTCAGCTCTCACCTCTTCCTTCTATAGGTGTAGCCATTCACAAGTGTGGCAGTCTGCCCGTTAGGATTGGTTATCGTCACGCTTACAGTTCCGGATGCGTGCGGCGGAGTTGTGGCCGTAACGGAGGTGGCGCTTACAACCTTTACGTTTGTCGCCGTATTTCCCCCGAAAGTCACCGCGGCCCCAGACTGAAATCCACTTCCCGCGATCGTCACGTTCGTCCCACCCGAAGTTCGTCCCGAGGTCGGCGAGATCGAGGTCACCGACAGCGTAGCCGGCGGCTGCAGGCCGTAGACCAGCAGTTGATTAGAGAAAGTGGCCAGATACACTTTGCCGTTCGCGACAGTCGGCGGAGCAAATTTTGCGTAGTTGCCGACATCGTCTCGCGCAGTGTTCTGCTTGCTGTTCCACAGTTCCGTGCTCAGGTTCGTCGCGTCGAAGGCCCGTAGGATCCCCGGCACTGTCTGCTGATTGGAATCACCCGAGTAGGAGACGGACGCCCAGACAATTCCGCTGCCCGATGTGCTCCCGTTGGCGGACAGTGACAAGCCTGCCGCATTCGAATTTCCCGCCGGGCTTGTCATGTTGCTCTGCGATACAGCGGCAGTTTGAAAAGATCCGTTCAAGAACTCAAACGCCTTCAGGTAGTCACCCGGTCCCCACAGGTAGACAACAGGACCGTGATTAGGGCTGTTCCAGTAAATCGGGCCGATCATGATCTTGCCGCTGGTCGCCTGAAATTCCTGCAGGTCGCCATTGAACGCCGCATTGAATGCGCCCATGCTGGCGGTATTGATCAGGCGGAGAATGCCGTCCTTGCCGCCGCCCACGATCGAACTGGTTCCAGGCAGCAGGATTGGCCCGCCCGAGCCGAGGTCGGCGTCAGTTTGGTTGAGGGATCCCTGAGTATCAGGCGTGAAGTAGTCGCTGACCGAAAGCCCGGTTGAGGCGGCCAGCTTGACCACGCTGTCGCCGTAATCAGTTCCGCCAGTATTCGCATCAAAGGTGCCGTTGCCGGTCATAAAATAAATATTGTCCGCGTCGGCGACCAGGCCTTGCCCGCCCTGCCAGACGGCCGCCTCACTGCCGTTAGGCGTGGTGTTGAACACGGCCAATTGCGCCAAGGTCGACGCGTTATAGCCCAGCACCCACCCGTGATACGGACCGATATCTCCGTGCGACCCGAACGCGATATAAACCACACCGTTCAGTAGTAGCAATCCCGGACGATTCAGCTGGTATAGCGGTTGGAACGCGATCGTGCCTCCACTCGATCCCGCCCCGCTGCCCGGCACGCTGGCCGTGATTTCGACCGGACTCCCGGGCTTTTCCGCTCCTGAAGTGATGTCGAGCGCATGCAGGTTCTGATGGTAGGTGTTATTGCTCGTGTTCTTGGTCTTGGCCACCAGGTAAATCGTGCTGCTGACAGGGTCGATCACCGGAGTGCCGGTGATACCGATAACCGGCGTCAAGTCCTTATACGTGGATGAAATATCCGTGCTCGGCACCGGCGTTCCGAGGTTGACGTGCCAAAGCTGCGCGCCATGATCAGCGTCGAATGCATAGACGCTGTTATTCTCAGTCGCCACGTACACGACATTGTGCAGCGCGGAGGAAATCGTCACCTGGGCCACGTAGAGAGGCTGAGCGTAAACGTAGCCGTCCACTTGACAGGCGAAAAGCTTGCCGAACTGGTTGACGTTGACGTTGGACGTGTTCAGGATCGTCTCATTCAGATTCTGCCCCGTGCGGCTCACGTCGTTGTGATGCGTGGTCACTGATATCTGGGCTTGCGCCGGGGAAGGAATCAGCGGGCGTAAAAGAGAAAGCAATGCGATAGCGCAATACGCGGCTCGTTTCATGGGTGTTCCATTTTGCGTGCGATAGGCCAGGAGCGACAGGTCACCGTGGGGTGGGGTCGACTGCCAGTTGGACCGCCGCGACCATGTACTGCGGACCATGTCCCTGACCGGTTGAGACATGGTCGTTTCGAAAGCAACGACCTCTCGGGTATGCCCTGTGTCGTGTCCGGCCAGCGAGCTTTTTCATGAGGGAAGCGAGATGAGACCGCTTCCGTTTTTGTCGCTTCTGCTGGTGCTGGGAGTATCGTGCTATGCACAGAACCCATCCGCGTCGAAAGGCATTTGGACTAAGATCGAAGCAACGAGTAGGATCGTCGGATGCTGTTGGAAAACCTAAATACGCACGACCAAGTCACTGCGTGAGATTTGAGTTGGGGGAGTCGGATTACGACTACAGGATCGTTCTCTCCACTGGGCAGGACACGACTCTCCATGTCAGAATCCCCTGAGGCACAAATGAATCGAACAGCGTTCTTCCTGCTCGCATGTCACGTCGGCCTTTGCCTCGCTCCACCCCTTGTTGCTCAGGACCAGCCCACGCGCCCGCCCATCACGGGCATCGCGCACGTCCGCATCTACTCCACCGATCTTCGCAAGTCCACAGATTTTTACAGCCGAATGCTCGGCTTACCAGCACGCAGCGGAGGCTGCACGGGCATGACGCGCCCGTGTTTCATCCTCAGCGATCGCCAGCAAATTCTATTGTCGGAAGCACCTGCTGCTCCCCCCCCCAACCTTCTTTTCGAAATCGCGTTTGCCACACCCGACCTTGGCCGGATGCGCACCTACCTCCTTGCCCATAACCTCGCCGTTGGCCCCCTCAACCGGGACATCAACTCGGTCGCGTATTTCTCGCTGCGCGACCCCGAAGGCAATCCCATCGCCTTCGTGCAGCTTCACCCTCTCACTGGGTCCAAAGCCCCCGCCGGAAAGCTCAGCACGCGCATGCTGCACGCTGGCTTCATCGTCAAGGACCGCGCGACCGAAGATCGTTTCTACAGGGACCTGCTCGGCTTCCGTATGTACTGGCATGGTGGTTTCAAGGACTCCAGCGACGACTGGTGGGAAATTCAGGTCCCCGACGGCACCGACTGGATCGAGTACATGCTCAACATTCCCGCGAAGGCAGACGCCAAGGAGCGCGGTGTGCAAAATCATTTCTCGGTGGGCGTGGACAAAATTCAATCCGCCGCAAGCCAACTGCACCAGAACGGCTTGGAAAAACTCGACGGCCCGGAAATTGGGCGCGACGGCAAGTGGAGCCTTGATGTCTACGATCCCGACGGCACCCGTGTTGAAGTCATGGAATTCACGCCCGCCAAGGATCCCTGCTGCCATCCCTATACCGCAGACCATCCGAAACCATGACTGGCCTCCGCCCGCACAAACATTTGAGAGCGCGGCTTTGACTCGCGTAACATCGCCTTACGCTCACCGCCCCCTCCCAGACCTCGAGATCATCTAGGTGGCTGTGGGGTCATAGTTCCTGAGAGATAGCCGGCAGTCTTCGCAGAGGTTATTTTCAAACTGCACGCCGACGTCTGGAATCGCCCCACAGATGCGACAGGACCAGCCATTCTCAAGCGAGAGGTGTTCCCACGCGATATCTTTTCGGCGCTCTGGATCTGCTGTACTCATCCCCGTTCCGCAATGCGGAGATTTCGCGTCTGGTGTAGCACCGGACGCGGTACTCGAAGGGGCCCATAGCGATGGTCCACACGTTACCTTCACATCGGCATGGTGTCTAGTGATTCACGAGGTGCTGTCATGGTTGGTCGGCGGCGCTGCGACGGCAAGTTGGCATAGCATCACGGTTCACATGCCTCAGCAGAACGATTCTGCGTGCTAGGGCCAATTTGACTTCCCCGCCGCTGCCCCGTTACTCTCGATTCCGTCGCACTGCTCTTTGTCATCCTAGGAAAGCGCGTCTTCGCCGCTCGGCGAAGACAGGGAAGCGGGTGCAATTCCCGCGCTGCCGCGCAACTGTAAGCGAGGACATTGCCCTCGGCCACTGGAAAATTCCGGGAAGGCCGCGGACGAATCCGGATCGAACTCATCCTCACTCGCGAAGCCAGGAGACCGGCGCGATCCATCGACCTCAACCTCTTTCGCGTGCCAAGGGGGATGGAATGCGCACACTCGCTGTTTTGTTCACCCTGCTTCTCGCCGCAGCGGCTCTCGCTGCCGATCTCACCGTTAAAGTCGTCGACCCGCAATCCGCCGCGGTCGCGGGTGCTCAAGTGTCACTGTTGTGCGGCGTGGACAACAAAACTGTCATCGCCACACAAACGACCTCTGCTGAAGGCGCTGCAACCTTGCCCATCAAGCAGAATGAACCCTGCCAGCTTAGAGTTCTCGCTCCCGGATTCGCAGAGGACTTCGCCGCCGTTCCAACCGAACCGCAACTCAAGATCGTCCTACGCCTGGCCACGGCCTCGCAGACCGTTGTCGTGACGGCCACACGCACGCCGGTGCCCGGTGAAGATACCGGCGCAGACGTCGCCGTGCTCAACGGCTCGCAGTTGACAACGATGCAGCCCACGGCAGCCGCCGATGCTATCCGCTTTCTTCCCGGCGCCATCGTCAACAACGCCGGCCAGCGCGGGGGCCTCACCTCGCTCTTCGTCCGAGGCGGCGACTCCCGATACAACAAAGTCATCGTGGACGGCGTAACTATCAACGAACCCGGAGGCACCTTCGACTTCGGCACGCTCCCGCTCGATCAGGCCGATCGTTTGGAGTTCGTCCGCGGGGCCCAAAGCACTCTCTACGGCTCCGACGCCATGACCAGCGTGGTCCAGGTCTGGACGCGTAACGGCAGCACCCGTGTCCCCGAGCTCCGCTTCGGCGCCGACGGCGGAAATTTTTCAACAGCCCACGGATACGCCTCTCTCGCCGGAGCCCGAGGCCGCTTCGATTACAACGTCTTCGGCGGCCAGTTCAACACACAAGGCTCCGGCATCAACAACGCCTACTCCGATTCGATGGAAGGCGCCAACGTAGGAGCCGCATTGACCGATCACGCCTCGCTGCGCGTTCGCTTCCGCCACTCTAACAGCCATACCGGTGTCGCCGGCGAATGGAGCTTCAACGGAACGCCGCTCCAGCCACCCGATCCCAGCGACTGGTCCCAATTGAACGACTTACTCGGCAGCGCCGAACTCGCGGTCAATGCTCCTTCCGGATGGGCGCACCATCTCACCGCCTTCGACTATTCCTACCGCTACTATGAACAGAATTTGACCGGAGACCCGAACCGCGTCTTCGATTTGCCCTCCAACGAGGTCGACCACATCAACCGCGCCGGATTCGAATATCAAGGTGACTACTCAGAGCGCGCCTGGGCCCGCACCACCTTCGGGTATCGCGTCGAAAACGAAAACGGCTTCGTCGGCAATCTGGCCTACGGCCTGCAGACTCACGGCCAGCGACTGAACAATGACGTCTACCTGCAACAGCAACTCACCTGGAAAAGGCTCACAGCCATCGCCGGGGGCCGCTTCATCCACAATAGTGCCTTCGGCAATACGGGAGTGCCCCGGATTGCCTTGATCTGGCAAGCCCTTCGGGGCGGCAATTTCTTCTCCGGAACCCGTCTGCGCTTCTCTTACGCCACCGGATTCAAAGAGCCCCGCTTAGAAGAAACCTTCAACGGAATCCCGCCAAACCAATTCAACCTTCCAAACACCACCCTGAAGCCCGAGCGCTCCCGTTCCTTCGAAGCGGGCGTGCAACAGTCACTATTTCACGATCGAGCGGCACTCAATGCTACCTACTTCAACAATCTCTTCCACGATCAGATCAATTACGTCGAAGTCGACCCCATAAATTTTGTCGGACGATACGTCAACGTCAATAAATCCCTGGCCCACGGCGCCGAATTCAACCTGCAATCCAAATTGACTTCGACTCTGCTGCTGACCACTGCGTATACCTACACCGCCACACAGATCCTCGACAATCCAGCGCCCATCGACACACAATTCAATCCCGGCCAGCCGCTTCTGCGACGTCCGAAGCATTCGGCAACGACCATGCTGTCGTACTTAGGGTCGCGTTGGGGAGCAAACTTGAGTGGGAGTTTCGTGGGCCGTCGCCCGGATGACGATTTCCTCGGCTTCAACATTACCCACGCCGCCGGCTATGTCCGCGCCGACGTAGGTGGATGGTACGCACTAAATGCGCACGTCACGACCTACGCAAACATCGAGAATGCCCTCGACCGCCGCTACAACGAGGTCGTTGGCTATCCCGCCCTGCCGATCAATATCCGAGCCGGTGTACGTTTTCGCCTAGGCGGCGAGTAGCGCGTGCGCGGGTGCCCCACCCTTGTCCTCCGTTTTTGGAGGACAGGGTGGGGATTTTGACTTTCCTCAGTGTTCCTCTGTGTCCTCTGTGGTGAGTCCGCCCCGTCATCGTTTCTGATCCCGCGTGAGAAAAAGAAAAAGGGCCCTAAGGCCCCCAATAATCCTCTCGGACTTCAACCGACCGCCTTATCCCACCTTCTGCGGAACCCGCGGCAGCGGCATCGCTGCCGCAATCTTCGCCCCAAAATACTTGGTCCGCGCGTTCAGCAACTTCTCAATCTCCACTTGCTTTAGCGGTTCCTGACGTCCCAGCAGATGCGTGACCAGAGCAATTTGGGCGAAGTGCTCGACCGTCTCCATCTTCATGTACGCATGTTCGAGCGTATCTCCATAGGCGACTACGCCATGATTCGACATCAGAATCGCATCATAATCCGGTACGTACGGCTCTAAAGTCTGCGCCAGTTCCGATGTCCCCGGCGTCCCATATCGCGCCAGAGGAATGCAGCCCAGCCCCATTACCACTTCACACACCAGAGGCTCGGTCAAGGCGATTCCAGCCGCGGCAAACCCGGTCGCGGTGGGTGGATGCGCATGACAAATCGCCTGCACATCTGGCCGCATGCGATAAATCAGCAGATGCATCCCGATCTCGCTGGTCACATTCCGGTGCCCCGAAACCCGCTGCCCTTCCATGTCGACGATCACCAGATCCGCCGGTCGCATCGATCCTTTGCTCAAGCAGGTCGGTGTCACCAGCACTCGGTCATCCTTCAGGCGCACAGACAGATTCCCGTCCATCGCCGCCACGAATCCCCGTTCGTGGAGCATCCGTCCATACCGGACGATTTCTTCCCTGTATTTGCGTTCTATAGGCATCCACACCTTAAGGGGAGTTGATAAAAAGCAGGCCGCACGTCGGGCACTCGCATAGTATCAGCACCGCAGTGCCCGAAACAATCCAAAATTTGAATTGAAAATCGTTCTTGCGGAGGCCCTGAAATGCCCGCAGGTCGGCCTTCCTCCTTATAATCGGCTCAGTGCTCGTTTCCGATTTTCACTACGATCTTCCCGAAGAATTGATCGCCCAGCAGCCGCTGCCCGATCGCGCGGCTTCACGTCTCCTCCATCTATCTGCGTCAGCTGGCAGCCTCGTCGACCGCCAATTCCGGGATTTTCCCGACCTCCTCCGGCCCGGCGATCTCGTCGTTTTCAATGACACGCGCGTATTTCCCGCCCGCCTCTACGGGCGCCGCGCCGGCCTTAGATCCCAGCCTCTCAGCCCCCATAACCCTGCCTCACGCGACTTTCTTCGCGGTCAGGTCGAAGTCCTGCTCACACGCCAACGGCAGCGCGATCCAAACGATTGGGAATGTCTCGTCCGCCCGGGCCGCAAAATCGGAGTCGGCGAGCATCTCTCCTTCGGCGATGATGACCAGCTCCAGGCCGAGGTCATCGCCCGCGGCGAATTCGGCGAACGCCACATCCGCTTCGCTCCGGCAGACGACTTCTTCGCCCGGGTCGAGAAGATCGGCCACATCCCTCTTCCGCCCTACATCTCCCGCGCCGATTCCCCCGCCGACCTCGACCGCTACCAGACCGTCTACGCCCGCGAGCGCGGATCCGTCGCCGCCCCCACCGCCGGCCTCCACTTCACTCCGGAAATTCTCTCCCGCTTCAACGACCGGGGCATTGAGACCACGCAGATCACCCTCCACGTGGGACTCGGCACCTTCCAGCCCGTCCGCGTTGAGAGAGTCGAAGAGCACACCTTGCACCCCGAACCCTATTCGATCTCCGAAGAAGCCGCCGCGAAGATCCGTCAAGCACGGACCGAATCCCGCCGCATCGTAGCCGTAGGCACCACTACGGTCCGCGCTCTTGAATACGCCGCGCAAGCGGGTGAAATCCGCGCCGGTTCCGGCGAAGCCAATCTCTTCATCTATCCCGGCCACAAATTCCAGCTGGTCCAGGCTCTGCTCACGAACTTCCACCTGCCCCAATCGACGCTCCTGATGCTGGTCTGCGCTCTGGGAGGAAAAGAAAATGTCCTCAGCGCCTACCACCACGCAGTAGCCGAGCGCTACCGCTTTTACTCCTACGGAGATTGCATGTTTCTAGAGTAGTGCCGCGTCCCCCCAGGACCATGTGGCGACGGCCGCCTCGGCCGTCCAAGCCAGCGCGAAGCGCGGCGCAACCGAGGCTACACAGGAGTGTGACCTGCATCCCCGAAATTGCCGTAAGAGAACGAGAACCCGAGGATTGCTAACAGAGAACTAAGGATTGGGAACCGAAACCGAAAACTGAGGACTAAAAACTGAGAACCGAGAACTGCTCTCCAAACAAAACGGGCACCCCAACAGGTGCCCGCTTCCTAAAATCGGCCAACTATCGCTAAGCTACGCCCGCGCCCCAACCGCTGCCGGCTCGCTCGATGCCACAGGCTTGTCCTCGCCATTCGCCTTCTGCTGCGGCTGCCCGCCCTTGCGAATGTCGATGCCGCCCTTGAAGAACGCGCCATCTTCAATCGAAATACGCGCCGCGATCACATCCCCGGTCAGCGAACCATCGCTCCGGATGTCCACGCGATCGCTCGCGGTCAGGTTCCCGCGCACTTTCCCGAGCACCACAATCTCGCGCGCGTTAATGTTCGCCGCCACTACTCCGTTGCGGCCCACCGTCACGCGATTGCCCGACAGATTAATGGACCCTTCCACTCTGCCATCGATGTAAAGCGACTCGGAGCCGGTCACCTCACCCTTGATCACAAGTGACTTGCCGATTGTCGCCTGGTCCGCAGTGGTGGTCGTCACCGGCCGGGGGGCCGTTGGCGGTTCGCTTGCACTCATCGCAGGCGCACTGGGGGTAGACGTAGTTGGACGCTCCGGCTCAGCTGGCCGGCCGGGTGTTTGAGGCTGATTTGTCGGCTTCCACATGGATGACAGGGTCCTTTCCTGTGTTGGGATTAGGAGTATTTTGGCCGCACTTTCGTAGCCAAACGCGATTGTACTCCTCCGTCTCATTTTGACCCCTGTGGAAATCCCTTATTTCCAACGAAAGTAACCTGATTGACATCCATTCAGGGGTGCCCCACCTCTGGCCGAACTTGCCGGAAGTGGGGAGTTTCGCGCCTCCAGCACGTAACGTTTCCCCAAAATTTCCTGCCCCCATATCCTTCCACAGGCCCCGAGAGTTATTCTCGCTAGGAGAAGATTTATCGAAACCGGGATTTTCCTTCGTGAACCTTCGTGCCCTTTGATTTCATGAAACCGTCGGCTCCTCAGACCTGAGTAGACTTGGGAAGTGTCAACCCTCCAAGGCTCGGGAGAAAGGAGCCGAACATGTTGATTATAGGATGTGATTATCACCCGGGCATGCAGCAAATTGCGTGGTTCGACGAGCCGAGCGGAGAGTGTGGCGAGCAGCGGCTGGAGCACAGCACGGGTGAGGCCGAAAGGTTTTATCGCGAGCTGAAGCGACGGGGCGTGCAGGCGCGGGTAGGAATCGAAGCCAGCGGGCAGACGCGCTGGTTCGAGCGGCTGCTGGCGGAGTTGGAGATGGAGTTGTGGATCGGCAATCCCGCCAAGATCGCGGCGCAACGGGTGCGGAAACAAAAGACCGACCGCGAGGATGCGCGGCTTCTGTTGCAGTTGTTGCGGGAAGGTCGTTTTCCCAAACTGTGGGTGCCGAGTGCGGAGAATCGCGACCTGCGGCAACTGCTGCTGCACCGGCATCGCCTGGTGCAGATGCGGACGCGAGTCAAGAATCAACTGCACGCCATCGCCCTGAACGAAGGCGTACAACGGCGGTCGCGGCTGTGGAGCAAACAAGGACGAAGGCAGTTGGAATCGTTCGCGCTGGCTCCGTGGATGGCACGGCGACGGCACGATCTGCTCGAGCTGCTGGACCAGTTGACGCCGCAGATCGCCGAGCTCAGCCAGGCGGTCGAGCAGGAAGCCCAGCGGCGGCCGGAAGTGCGGCGCTTGATGACGCATCCCGGAGTCGGTCCGATCACGGCACTGGCCTTCGTGTTGGTGCTGGGTACGCCGGATCGTTTCCGCTGCGGCAAGCAGGTGGGCAGCTATCTGGGCCTGATTCCCTGCGAAGATTCCAGCGCCGGGAAACAACGCCTGGGACACCTGAGCAAGCAGGGCAACACGCTGCTGCGCTACCTGCTGGTGGAGGCGGCGCAAGCGGCGGTGCGCTGCGACCCCGAGTGGCGGCGGCGCTTCGTGCATCTGGCCATGCGGCGGCAACGCAACATCGCTATCGCCGCAATGGCACGCAAGTTGGCAGTGAGTTTGTACTGGCTGTGGCGAAAGGCCGAGGATCCGCCGGCTGCGCCCCAGTCCGGTTCGCACGCGGGGTAGCTCGAGAAACCACGTGGTGTGTGGTCGAGCACCGACCCTTTGATTCGGGCGCCCCGCTCCCTTCCGAAGAAGGGAGTTTGCAGTCATAATCATGGTCGAAGTCGATCGGATAGATGTTTAGGTCGAACCGAAAGTTCCGACCGAACGATTAGCAGCGAGCCTGGGGGTTGACCATGGCAAAACCTTTCCTAACAGAGCGAAATGGCGCTCGTCTCCCGAGTGCATGCTGTAGTGTGCGCACAAACCACTTGACGCAGCCGACGGTTTCATAGATGTGGTTCATGACTTTTGCTGAGACTTCACCGGAAACCAAGGAGCGATTCATGTCTGACCCAGCCATCCTAGCTCCACCCATCGCCCGCCCCGAACCCGCAGAATATTCGCCCTACCACGAGGGCTATATCTCCCTCGTGCCTGGCAATGACATCCTGAGCACGCTTGAGTCACAACGCCGCCAGACACTGATCCTGCTCTCCGGCCGCGACGAATCCGAGGGCGACTTCCGCTATGCTCCCGGCAAATGGTCCGTCAAAGAAGTCCTCGGCCACGTCTGCGACACCGAACGAATCTTCGCCTACCGCGCTCTGCGCATCGCCCGCGGAGACCGCACTCCGCTGGCCGGCTTCGAGCAGGACGACTACATCCGCAACAGCCCTTTCGCCACGCGTCCCCTGCCCGAGATCATCGAAGACTACATCGCCGTCCGCCGCGCCACGCTGACCATGTTCCGCAACCTCGACGAGCCAGCATGGATGCGCCGCGGCATCGCCAACAACAACGAGATCAGCGTCCGTGCCCTGGCCTACATCACCGCAGGCCACGAACTCCACCACCGCCGCATTTTGGAAGAAAAGTATTTTGCCGCCAAATAGCTTGCCCGGTTCCTGTGGGGACGGCCGCCTTCGGCCGTCCAGCGAGCAAAGCGAGCGTCTTGCATCCTGAACGCCGCTTGTTCTCGTGGCCCAAACAGCTAGCGCAATTTGCCGGAAACAGCAGATTTTCCTTCGTGACCTTCGTGACCTTTGTGGTTGAAGATTTTCAGGTTCTTAAGGGATCTCAATCGGGGCGTAGGATGTCTAACGCAGTGTGATCGATCACGGAAAGCCACTGACCAGCATGCAAGCTCTCACCGAACTTCTCCGCGGAAAAGGCGCGCACGTCGATCCATTCGCGTGTGTGGAAGACATCTCTCCGGAACTGGCGCAGCGCCGGGTCGAGGCCTTCCCCAACTCCATCGCCGACTTGGTCTTCCACATGAATTACTGGATGAACTACGAACTCAAACGCATCCGCGGCGAGAAGCCAAAATATCCAGAGCATAATTCCGAAAGCTTCCCGTCAACGCCGCAAGATTGGGAGCACCTAAAGCGCGACCTTTCCTGGTTCCTTTCCGAATTCGCAAAGCTGGCTCAATCCCCCCGCGCCGAACTCGATCGTCAAGTCGAATCCGTCCACGAAGGCGACAAGAAACTAGCTGGCACCCTCGAATCCGTCCTCTGGCAAATGGTCGCCCACAACAGCTACCACACCGGCCAGATCGCCACGATCCGCCGCGCCCTGAACGCCTGGCCGCCCAAATCCGGCGGCGATACGTGGTAGCGTGAAGGACGTCCGTTGCTCCTTAGTCCCTCCGAAAAAATCCGCAGCAAGTCGCACGACGTTCAGCATTCTCAAATGCGAGGGGTTTTCTAAACCCGATGACCATTTCGCGAACCCGAACAGCACTCGCTGTGTTCTTCCTTGTCGGCTTTGGCGTTCCATGGGCGGCAGCCATCGCGGCCAAGCTGAAGCACGTCAATTCTCCTGAGACCACCGCCGTCTTCATGATTGGCGGCGCCTTCTGCAGTGTGGCAGGTGTGCTTGCCACGTACGTGGAGAGAGGCCGCTCCGGTCTGAGGGATCTCGCGAGACGGTGTGTGCTCTATCGAGTCTCTGTCGTCTGGTGGGCCTATGCCCTCTTGTTACCGCTAGGTGGGCATGTCATCGCCACGTTGCTCTACTGTGCGGCTCATCACCGCCTCGCTCCATTCGCGCCGATGAATCTGTTCCATCAGTGGTGGATGTTGTACGTGTGGGCGTTCGGCCTGCTTCAGGGCCCATTGGGTGAGGAACTTGGATGGCGCGGTTATCTCCTGCCGAGACTGCTGCGTCAACATAGTCCGCTCAGTGCGAGCGTCGTTTTGGGTATTATTTGGGCGGCCTGGCACTTTGAGATCTTTTTCCACTCTCTTGCGGCGGACACTCTTTTCTTCGCCAGCGCAGTGGCTCTTAGCATCCTGATGACCGTGCTGTTCTTGCATACGCGAGGAAGCGTGCTGCTGGCCATCGTCATGCATGGCGGTGTCATTCCTGGCAGGGACATTGCCCAGGCCCTTTTCCCCACCGCCGATCAGCCTCCAGATTGGCTCAGAGCCCTTGTCGCGATTGCGATTGCCGTAATCATCGTCGCAATAACGCGCGGCAGTCTGAGCCGAGCCCAAAAGCAAGCAGCCCTGAGTTATGCTGAAAGCTGATAGCTGACAGCCGAGAGCTCCTAGCTCAAAGCTTGCAGCTGGAACCCCCATGCTCTCCGACACCGCCATCCTCACCCACATCGCCCGCCAACCCAAGCGCCAGGCCGGATACAAGCAACTCGTCCGCGAACTGGGCCTGCACGGAGAAGAGCGTCGCGACCTGAACGATCATCTGCAGTCGTTGGTCAAAAGAGGCGCACTCATTCCCCTCGACTCCGACCGTTACCAGCTCCCGCAAGCCGCAGCCGACAAGAACCTCCTCGCCGGACGCCTCTCCATGCATCGCGATGGCTTCGGCTTCGTCATCCCCGATCCCAAATCGTTAAACGCATCTCTGAAATCAAAGCTCGCCGGCGACATCTTCATCCCCCCGCACCAGATCGGCACCGCCATGCACGGCGATCAGGTCCTGGTGGAAATCGCGAACATCCGCCCCGATGGCCGCGCCGAAGGCCGCATAGTCCGCACGGTGAACCGCGCCCATCAGACGGTAGTAGGAATCTTCCACTACGGCAGCCGCCGCAACTACGTCACACCTATAGACACAAAGATCACGCAAGAAATCGAGATCCCAAAAGGAATGGAGTTGCCGGTTTCCTCCGTGGCCTCTGTGCCCTCTGTGGTGAAAGATTTTGAAAACTCACCACAAAGGACACAGAGATCACAGAGGAAGCCCAAGTCAGTAGACCGCGTGCTAGGCGAAGAAGCCGCCCGCCACGCCAACTACACAAATCTGGAAGGCGTAGTAGTAGACGTAGAAATCACCGACTGGCCGTCCGCCACACAAAGTTCGAGAGGCAAAGTCGTCGAAATCCTCGGCCGCGAAGACGACTTCGGCGTAGACGTCGAAATCATCATCCGCAAATTCCATCTCCCGCATCATTTCCCCGCCGCCACGCTCGAAGAGGCGCAACAAGTCCCCGCCACGATCCCCGGCCCCGAACTCCGCCAACGCCGCGACTTCCGCACCTTCCCCATCGTCACCATCGACGGTGAAACCGCCCGCGACTTCGACGATGCAGTCTTAGTCCGCAGGCTCCCCAACAATAATTTCGAACTGCAGGTCCACATCGCCGACGTCGCCCAATACGTCACGCCCGACTCAGCTCTAGATCAGGAAGCCCGCCTCCGCGGCACCAGCGTCTATTTCCCCGACCGCGCCGTGCCGATGCTTCCGCTGGAACTCTCCACAGACATCTGCAGCCTGCGCCCGCAAGTTGACCGGCTGGTCCTCTCCTGCATCATGGAAATCGATCACCGCGGCGAGATCGTCAACTATGACCTCTGCGAGGGCGTCATTCGCTCCGCCGAGCGCATGACATATACCTCCGTGAACGCAATCCTCGAAGGCGATGAAGCGAAGGCCACCCGCTACAGCTCGCTGGTCGCGACCTTCGAACTCATGCGCGACCTACAACAAATCCTCCACCGCAAACGCGAGCGCCGCGGATCGATCGACTTCGATCTCCCCGAGCCGGTCATCGAATTCGACGACGTCGGGCTGATGAAATCTATCACCCGCTCCGAGCGCAACATCGCGCACCGCCTGATCGAAGAGTTCATGCTCTCGGCAAACGAAACGGTCGCTCACCATCTCGAGTCGCACCGCATTGCCAGCCTCTACCGTGTCCACGAAAAGCCCGACGCCAAGCGCGTCTACGACTTCGAAACCATCGCCGCGACTTTTGGATATTCGCTAGGCGTAGGTGCCCTCCCCATCCATCGCGTCCAGATGAAGACCGACCGCCGCGCCGCCTATGGTACCGGCAAGCGCGTCCGGGAAATAGAGATCCCCAAAGAAGTCCACATCACGCCGCGCATGTACCAGAAGCTCACGGAAAAGATTGCCGGCAAGCCCGAAGAAAGAATCCTCAGCTACCTGATGCTACGCAGCCTGAAGCAAGCCCGTTACTCGGAAGAAAATCTAGGCCATTTTGCGCTAGCAGCGCCGACGTACACGCACTTCACCAGCCCCATCCGTAGATACCCGGATCTAATCGTTCACCGCATCCTGAAGGAGGTTCTTCGTCAGAAGAACAACCAGAAGGGTGGCCCACTCAAGCCCGGTTTTGGCTTGAGTGGGGATTTTCCAGCAGCTGAAAGCCAGAATCCGGAAGCCGCGCCCAGCCCATGGTCCAAGCGCCGCGACCACAAGGCCCATCGCGAAGATCACACCCCCCTCACCGGCCCCATCCCCCTCGAAGAGCTCCATGCCATCGCCGAAGAGTCCAGCCAATCGGAACGCCGCGCCGACGACGCCGAACGTGAGCTCATGGAATGGAAAAAGGTCAAGTTCATGCAAGACCGCGTCGGCGAAGTCTACGACGGTCTGATCACCAGCGTGACAAAGTTCGGCTTCTTCGTGGAGTTGACCGACCTGTTCGTTGAAGGCCTGGTCCCCCTCAACACTCTGATCGACGACCGCTACACCTACCACGAGAACACGCGCGAAATCATCGGACAGCACTCGCGCAAGATCTACCGTATCGGCCAACGCCTGAAAGTCCTGGTCGACCGCATCGATCCCATAGAAAAGAAGATCAACTTCGCAGTTCTTGACGAGGAAAAAGCCAGGCCGAAGTCGAAGCCATCCAAGCGCCGCAAGCGCAAGTAATCAACCTGCCACGCACCCAGCCGTAAGAACTTTCGCAACATTTTCCCTCAGATTCCAATAGACCACAGGGGGAGGGGTACCCACCCGTTAACAAAAAGGTAAATACCCCATTCCCCGCTTACTCCGCCGCCCGCTCCAGCTCGCGGATGTACTCGACGACCGACTCGCTCCAGCCGTCGATGTGCGTCCACTTGCCGTAGCCGACGCCGTTCTTGTAGCTGGCCACGTTGATCACGTATCCCTTGCCTTGCGGCGCGGGAACCGTGTCGTGCGCCTGCTCGTCGGTGATGACGATCAGGCGATCGTAGCCGTGCTTCTGGTTCAGTTCGGTCACAGCGTGACCGAGCATACGTGCTCGAGTGCGGCTGCGAGGCGTCGATCGCGTCGCGCAAAGCGAATCCGCGGCGCGCCGGCACCTCGACCAGCTTGTCGGAGAAGCTGAACACCGCCGACCTTCTCCCCGATCTCGCGCAGCAACACCGCGAGGCCGTAAGCCGCGTCGGTGCGCTGCATCTCCGAACGCTGAGAGAGCGGAGCGGTCATCGAGCCGGAAACGTCGACCAGCACGATGGTCTTTCCGCGCAGCTTCTCAGCACCCGCGACGCACTTCAACATCGCCTGCTCGAGCGCCTCTTCCCACTGCGGAGCGTATCGCGCCGCAGCCAGGAAGCGGAACGGAAGCACGCGCGCAGTGCTCATCGAGCCGAGCGCGGCGAGCACGAGATCCTCGTCGACTCCGACCTCGCGCATGTTGCGCAGGTTGCGGAGCAGAGCCAGCGCTCCGAGCTTCTGCTCGCGGAGCAGACGCTCCCAGGCCTCGCGCTTGTCGGCGCCAGAGCTGAGAGCCACTTCCCACGTGTCAGGAGCGGTGAGCTCTCCCGCGATCAGGCGCTTCCACACTTCGGCCTGCGCCTCGTCGCGCGGCTTGGCGTGAGCGAGGAACAGAACGTCGCGCAGCTTGATGGGTCCGCCGCGATCGTACTTCGCCAGCGCGTACGCATCAAACTTGGGGAAAGCCGCAGCCAGCCCCTTCTTCACCTGCGCGGAGAGAGGCACGCGACCGTCCTTCCAGTAGATGGCGACGAACTCGGCGAGTTCGTCGGCACGCTGGATGACGCTGCGCGAGCGTCTCGGCCACAAGGCCGCGATGCGTGGCGTGACGCGCCATCTCACGCACGAGCAGAAGCGGCGCGTGACGCAGCTTCATCTTCTCGCGCGCCTCGACGGCTAGCGCAGCCACCTTCTCGGCTGCAACCTTGGGAACGAGTTCCGCGATGCGGCCCGCGATCTCGACTCCGTCCTCGTAGAACTGGCTCTCCCAGAGCAGGCAAGCCAGCACCGAGCGCCGCAGTTGCAGCTCCGTCGAGATGTTGCGCGCCGGAGCGCCTTCGTGCGTCCGCGGACCAAAGTTCAGGTTGAGTAGGTTAAGTCGAGCCATTTGTGGCCTCCTTTCGATTTGAGCTGTGAGCAATGAGCTATGAGCTGAGCTGTGAGCTTCTAGCCTCTAGCCGTAGCGAAACACTTTGTCATTCCGAACCGCACAGCGGTGAGGAATCTGTTGGTGACGCGGTCATGATTACGTCAGCACAGCAGCTTTAGAACTTCCGCGTTCTTGGGTCTCTGGGTGCTTGTGGCTTGCTATGATGAATCGTTTCCTTTTTTGAGGTCGCAAATTGACCTCAAGTTTGGTTATCACCCATGAACAAGACTGCAATCGTCCTCGCCAAGAGAGTCAGTTCGAAGATCCTGATTCTGCGCAATCAAAAGATCATTCTCGATACCGACCTGGCCGAACTTTACGGCGTTCCGGTCAAGCGTTTGAACGAGCAGATCAAACGAAACCATGAGCGATTCCCGGCCGATTTTCTTTTCACCCTCACGAGCGAGGAATACCAAAACTTGACGTCACAAGATGCGACCTCAACCCATGGCGGACGCCGCTACCTGCCGAACGCCTTCACCGAACACGGCGCGATCATGGCCGCGACCGTGTTGAACTCGAAGCGCGCCATCGAAATGAGCATCTTCGTAGTCCGCGCCTTCGTGCAGATGCGCCAGGACATGGCCGTCAATCAGCACGTCGTGTCAAAGCTCTCCGAACTCGAAGCACGACTCGACGGCCACGATTCCGAACTTCAGGACCTTGTCGGGGCCATCCAGGAACTCATCGCGCCATTACCGGCCAACGACCGCCGCATCGGTTTCGAAAAACCATCGCTCCCGCCGCCAGCCAAAACCGAGCCTTAAAGTGCATTCAGTCGTGTATACCTCTTTGCTCCTTCGCGTTTGAAAAATCGCCGGGGAATTCGCGGCAACGGTTTTGCTCTGCCAACTGAGCTACACGCTCCTGATCGGGAACATGGCAGGACTCGAACCTGCGACCTTCGAAGGAACCGTTGACTTCACCACCGGCGAAAATTCTGGTGCTGGCTAGGCCAGCACCGATTCCATTCCTCCTGTGCGTACTGATAAATTCGATCATGTCGTTCGTTCAGTTATTCCGAGGGCACGATTTCAAGTTCGTCCTCCTCGCTGGATTCAGTTTCCATTTCGCTGGCGAATCCGACCTGGCGATTCACGCCTTTGCTGCGAATGATCCAGGCAATCTCCTCCATGTCGGCCTTGCTGGGCACACGCTTGTCGTTGTAGTCAGTGCACTGACTGACCTTGAACATTACCGCGTGCGGCTGTCGCAGAAACGCGCAGACGATCGCCTCTTCGCTTTCAGCGAATCCGCGCTGGATGTGCGCCCAGTAGCACGAGTTGCACAGCGACTCGGTTGTCTGCGGCTTTCCGCTTCGGATAACGACTGTCATACAGTTCTCTTCTAACCGGCACTTGGCCGGGGTCGTGTTTCGAAATCAATCAGCCGGGGAATCAGCGACAAAGGTGTAGGTGCTCTATCCACTGAGCTACACGGGCACAATTCCCGTGGCAGGATTCGAACCTGCGACCACCCGCTTAAGAGGCGATGGAACCCTTGTCTTCACCACCGGCCGAACTTGTCTACATTCTGCGAACTTGCTTTTCCCAAGCGGCGATTCGTGCCTGAATCCATCGCACTTCTTCACGATTGCATTGCCGCTTGCTGATCGCGATGCGGTGACAGCCCCAAGTCAACTTCACGTGCTGTCGTTGGACGACATCCCACTGCGACCGACTCCCGCCTCGTCCGATGTTTATGTATTCGTATCCCACCCAATACCACTGGCCCTCGATCAACTTGTAGCTGTGGCAAGGATCGAGTTTCACTTCGTCGATCTTTTGCCGCAGCAGACGCTCTTTCTTCCGCTGGCGAGCGCTCTGCCTGGGTACGAAGCACAGCAGTCCACTCTTGGGATTCACATAGAATCCCTCGACGCGATGTCTCCAGCCCCAGGTGTAAACCTTGCGGTCTGGGCCCATCCAGCAGTCGGTTTCGACCATCCGCTCAAGATGATCGAAGATGTGTTGCCCCGTCACCTTGCGGACGTCGAGACCTTGGCGCAACTCGCCGTAGACCTTGTCCCAGGGCCGCCCGAGATTACTGCGTAGAAATCCCTCGAGCGGCCCCAGCACGTCGGTGAACCACTTGCAGTCAGAACCATACTGACGCCTGCGACCCGACGAAACGAACTTTGGTTGATCCTCGTATTCAGCATCGGGAACAAAATGGGAGCCTCTTGCCCCACTTGCGGTTCTTCCAGGTACTCCTTCCTCGTTCCCGCTCCACCACGACCTTGTGCATGTCTGCACGCATTGCTAACAACGCTTTCTAAGGTGTCGCGACGGACACCGGTTGTTGTTTCAGTCATTCTCGCCGGGGAATAGCGAAAAGAGTCGAGGCTATGTTCTCCAGGTACCTTGTGCATCGGGACTACGCCCCCGTCCCTGGAGACTTGCACCTCGGCAGGTTACGCATACCTGCTTTATCGTTTGGCGCGAAGTAACTCTTCTCTTCACCACCGGCGAAACCTTTATTGCAGCGATGCACCTCAGCGGCTAAAGCCGGTTTCTAAAGTGCACCTCAACGGCACGAGTAAACTCGTGCCCTGCCCAATCGCGAATTGACTCGAGTTCGTCCTGCCTCCTTGCGTGCAGCGCGGGCGCAAACACCCGCGCTGCAACTGCGGTCGCAGCCAGGGAACATGGATCACGGTTGAGGGCTCGAACCCCGGCCTGTGTTAATAGGCACGCCGCGAAGTTGCCGTGAACTTCACCACTGACTGAATTTCGGTTGGCGCGGAATCGTCCGCGCGTTTACGAACTGATTTTGGTCAGGGAACACTCGGTAACGGATTGGGCTTGCGCCCCGAGGGGTCGAACCTCGCAGCACGATCTCCGAAGAGAGCGGGCTGTTCTTTCCAAGAGAAGTATCCGTTTCCTTTCACCACTGACCGAACTCTCAACTGCTTCGCTCTGCAGACACACGAATGCGTGCATCCGTACTTGTGAGTTCCCTCGCGAAGTACGCTCGGGATTTCGCCGCGCGACTGCCGCTTCGCTCACGCCGCGCAAAACGGCTCACGCTGGGGGAACGGACGGCAGCGGCAATGGTCGATTCTCAGTCGAAGGAACCGCGGCCTTTCGCCACCCAGCATACTTTTATTCTGTTAGCTTTGCGTTAAGGGCGCCGAGGAACTAATTAGCGCAATCGGACGACGCCCTGAAACTGACTTGGCATGTATAAGGCCTTGTCAGCCCGCTAAGCGATTTGTGCATGTTTATCGACAAATTTGGGCGTCCTTTCCTTTGAGGATGTCTAAAAATGCCATAACTCTTAGTTTTTGGCAAGAGGAAAAATTCGCATCGACGAAATTTATTTCATCACATCGACGCATCGGTTACCTCAGGGGCTAAAAAGCCCCGGTGCTTCCGCGCATGCTTACTGCCGCAACCCCATCCAATTTTCCGACACCACCAGTGAATTCCCCGGATTCTGTGGATCGTACTTCACTGACGTGTGCAGCCCCAACCGGCAGGAGTGCAGATTGATCCAATGCCGAAGATAGGTGACGTCCTGCGAGCACTCGTAGGAGACTCCCGCGACGTCATATTTATAAATCAACATGACAGCGGCATGATGATCCTTCGCCGGAGCGAGTTCCTGCACGTCGATCACGGTCCCATCCGTAATGCGGCCACTCCCCTCAAGCCACGCACGGCGCTCGCGCTCAAGTTCATCCGCTGTCCTAGGCTTACGCCGCAACAGCGCGTACGATCCCAGCAGCGCGGCGCCACTGGCTGCAACAAGTCCATATAGTCGAAGCGAATCCATATCAGGGATGGGTCGAGATCAGCGGAGATGCCGCCGACTTCTCTATCAGAATATTCGCAAAGCCAGTCGGTTGGAAGAGGTTCGCAGGTTACCGAGGTGCCGGGGGCTGTGAAAAACTCTGGGACGGATCTCTACTTCGTTTCGTTGCAGACGTTCTTGCTGACCAGCTCGCCGAATCCGCCCTCGGGTGGTTTACCAAACTGATCGTCGTGGTTCGCCTTCTTGCTGACTACGAAGCGCCCGCTGTGGTCCCGAGTGTAAAACCATTCAGTCGTCGGATTCGCGGCCCCGCTGGCGCAATTGAATCGTACCCGCGCCCGCATCTCAACGAATGGACCACCCTGAGGAAGCTGCGCCGGATCCTTGTACTCAACCCGCACCAGCGCGGACCGCTGGTTGTTCTTGAGTACGCGGACAGAGCTTACGGACACCTTGTCTCCCGATTCCGTCTGTCCGATCATCCGCCACTCTCCAGCGGCCAGGACGAACGTAACCATCAGGACGGTCGCGAGCGCTACCGCGAAAATGAGGAGGAGGGGTTTTTTCAATGCAAATTTCCCAAGCAGCAATTTGCAGCACTACTTTGGGCCATACGGCCGTTTCTGTCAATCCCGTAATGCGTACCAACTGCCCTTCGGCCGTCCCCGTGATATGGTGTATGCGCCAGCGTCCCAGAGGCGCTTCATCACATGGAAACCCTTTATTCCACGGTACTTGCTTCGCCGGTAGGCCCGTTGTTCCTGGCCAGTTCTGCGAAGGGACTGGTGGCCCTGGAGTTCGACGCCCGATTGCCCGGACAACAGAGCATCCGTCCAAATCCACGCGACCTGCGCTCCGAATCCGGTGCCGTGCGTTTCGAGAACTCCGACGGAAGATTGTTCGCGTACCAGCGCGAACTGGAAGAATACTTCGCGGGCAATAGACGGCAATTCTCCTTCCCCCTCGACCTTCGCGGAACTCCGTTTCAGTTGGAATGCTGGCAGGCCCTGCTCGAGATTCCCTTCGGCGAGACTCGCACTTACGCCGATATCGCCCGCGCCGTCGGCCGCCCCCAGGGATTCCGCGCCGTCGGAATGGCGAACAACCGCAATCCGATAGCGATCGTGGTGCCGTGCCATCGCGTAATCGCATCCGACGGTACCCTGTGCGGCTACGGCGGCGGCCTCGACATCAAACGTAAGCTGTTGCAATTGGAAGGAGCTCTCAGCGGCACGCTGGCCGCGTAGGATTCGACGATCTTCGCTTGCAGATTTTCGATTTCAGATTGCAGATTGAAACCAACCCGCTACAATCTGCAATCTGAGATCTGAAATCCCTTTGACCACACAAACCAAGTCCTCCACCCTCCGCAAAGCCGGCCTCTTCTACCTCGTCTTCGTAATGTTCTCCTACACCACCGGAGGCCCCTTCGGCCTCGAAGACATGGTGACCACCTCAGGCCCTGGCATCACCCTCCTTTACCTGCTGATCCTTCCATTTTTCTGGTGCATTCCCGTCTCACTGGTGTCGGCCGAACTCACGACGGCCATGCCTGTCGAAGGCGGCTTCTATCGCTGGACGCGCGCCGCCTTCGGTGATTTCTGGGGATTCCTCGCCGGATGGTGGAATTGGACCGCGTCGTTCTGTCTCGGCGGTGTTTACGGAGTGCTCTTCGCCGATTATCTGAAGTATCCCTTTCCGCGGATGACCTGGTGGGAGCATTACCTCGTTTCGGTCGGCCTCATCGCTCTGCTGACATGGGTCAATGTCCGCGGCATTCAGATGGTTGGCCAGGTCGCCACCGCCCTCGAGATCTTCATCTTCATCCCGGTGATCACGATGATCGTCCTCGGGTTCACACGCTGGCACTTCAATCCGTTTCACCCGTGGGTAGTGCCGCATCAGGCGCCGTTAAAAATCTTCGGCGTAGGCCTGGCGTTGGGCCTGTGGCTGTACTCCGGATACGAACAGCTCTCGACGGTCGCCGAAGAAGTGGAGAACCCTCAGCGATCCTATCCGCGCGCCTTGGCACTGGTTGTGCCGTTGTCGATCGCCGCCTATTTCCTGCCCGCACTCGCCGGACTTGCCTCAGCAGGCAACTGGGACCAGTGGCACACAGGTTTTTTCTCCGACGCAGCCCGGATGATCGGCGGCCCGTGGCTCGGCACCTGGATGACCTTAGCCGCCATGATCGGCAACGTGGCCCTGCTGAACAGCACCATCCTCACCACGACGCGCATGCCCTTCGCCATGGCCGAAGATGGATACCTTCCCGGCCTCCTGACCCGCAAACACGCCCGTTACGGCACACCCTGGCTCGCGATCGTCGCCTCAGCTGTCATTTACGCAGCGCTGGCCTGGCAGAGTTTGGGCCAGCTCATCTCCGTCTACATCTGGCTGCGCTCCGCAACCACGATCCTGACCGTTCTCTCCGCGTGGAAGCTCCGCCGCAGCCGGCCCGACCTGCCACGTTCTTTCGTAGTTCCAGGCGGCGCCGCAGGAATGTTCTATGTAGTCGCCGCCCCCATCCTGATGGCGATCGTGGCGCTGTTAGGAGGAAATACCTTCGCCACGATAGGTGGCGCCATCGCGATCGTAGTAGGCCCGATCGTCTACGGAATCCTCAGACTCCGGAATCCGTTACGCCGATCTTCCAACATCTTGTCATCCTGAGGCCCGCGCCTTTTGCGGGCCGAAGGACCTATGCAATCCGCAGCGAGCTAAACCGGCTTGGAGCGGGTGTACCCTCAGCTCACCCAATCCAGCACCTTGTACCACGCTCCTGCGAACGGCAAAAACCACGGCTTCCCGTTGTATAGCCCGAACGGCGCCCCCGGGAACCGTATCCCCACAAACGGATTCTCCGGCTTATCCCCCGCCATCAACTCGGCAATCTTCTGCCCTTGATACGTCGCCATGGCCACGCCATGCCCCGCGTATCCCACCGCATAGTACATTCCATCCATCTCTCCCGCGTGCGGCATGATGTCAAACGCGAAGTCAAGCGTGCCCCCCCACACATATTCGATGCGCGCATCGCGCAGTTGCGGATACACATCGATCATTCCCCGCCGCAGCAGGTCGGCACTGCGCCGCACTGTCTGATCATTCTCCGGAAAAAACGCCGCCCGCCCCCCAAACAGCATCCGCCGGTCCGGCGTCAGTCGGTAGTAGTAGAGATAATTCTTCGAGTCGTAGATCATCCGGTTGCGCGGGCTCAATTCTTTCGCCAACCCCGCCGGCAGGATCTCGGTCGTGATAATGAACGACCCAATCGGAATGATCCTTCTCTGCAGCTCCGGAGTCACGGCCCCGGTGTACCCGCTGGTCCCAACGAACACTTCATGCGCCCAGAGCGAACCTCGCGACGTCGTAATCTTCCATCCGGCTTCTCCCTGTCGTGAATCGCGCTCGATCGCATTCACGCGAGCATGCTCGTAAATTTCCGCTCCCGCTTTCATGGCCGCACGAGCCAGCCCCGCAACATAGCGCGCCGGATTGCAACCGGCACTGACTTCATCCACCATGCCGCCGAAATAAATACTCGACCCGATTTCCGCGCTCAGCTCGCTTCGTTGCACCACGCGCAGCTTGTGATCGAACTCGACCTCAATGATCTCTGCCTGCCGCTCGTAGTTGTCGAAGTGTTTCTGCTTGCACGCAATTTCCAGATGACCGCTGCGCGAAAAATCGCAATCGATCCCCTCTTCCTTGACGATCTGCTCCACACAATCGAGCGAAGCCAGCGATGCCGCGTACATCCGCCGCGTGAGTTCGCGTCCGTACATCGACATGAGCTGCTTGATCCCCAGCTTCATACCGGTCAGCACCATTCCGCCGTTGCGCGAACTGGCGCCCCATCCAATCGTCTCCGACTCGAGCACGGCCACCCGGGCCCCGCGCCTGGCAAGCGTGCGCGCCGCCGAGAGCCCTGTGAAGCCAGCCCCGATCACCGCTACATCAACGGTTTCCGGCACTGGACGCGATGAATCGGTAGTCGGAAATTCTGTTGTCGTGAGCCAGTAGTTCTCTTCTTGCAGAGCCATGTTGAGAGCGTTCCCGCGCACCACTGGAAGCCAAAAGCTGGATTCCGAGAGCGCGACCGAGCATTTTAGCCTAGAGCGGTTCCCAAGTGGATGGTTCCCCTTGTGTTCGCTTTGACGTGTCCATCGTGTTCCGCTTTGAAAGCGCGCGGCTTCAAGTGTGCGCATGGGAACTCGTTTTGCAGACTCAGGGTGGAACAAGGCCAGCGGTCTCTAGCCGCGAAGCGGCGAAAGAATAAAACCCAGGGCGAAAGCCGTGGGTACAAGTGGAAATTGATCCAGCCCCAACGAGGCGAAGGAGGAGCTCTCGCGCACACAAGCCCCGCCGCCAAGTTCCACAAAATCAATCCGGCTTCAGCCGCTGAGGTCCCGCCCGAGAACCTGGTTCGCTCCACCGGTAGCAATCGGTTTCGCAAAAGGTGATTTTCGAACCGGGCCACCGAAGCGAATCGCCGAGAACCGGAAACTTCGCTATCATTTTTGAAGGTAATGTCCGAGGAGCGGTTCTGTGCCGATGTCGGTATTTCGCTGTGGCGCGATCCTGCTGATAGTCACTGCTTCGTTCGCACAAAGTCCGCAACCCAATCCATCGGGGTTAACCGCCAAGGCCATCATGGCTCGCGTCGCGGCTAATCAGGATCGCAGCGAGGCGCTCCGCAAGCAATACGTCTATAAACAACATATCCACATTCTCACGCATAAACCCGGCGGCAAGCTGATGCGGGAAGAGACCGCAGACTACAACGTGGTTCCGACGCCGGACGGCACCAAAAAGAAACTCACGCTGCTGACCGGGCGCTATTGGCACAAGGGGAGGTATGAGCAGTTTACGGGCGAGCCAACGCCGGAGGAAGACAGTTTCGACGGCGATTTGATCAACGACTTACGCGACGATTTGTCCGACGACAAAGCCAAAGACGGTTTGGCCAGACGCTGGTTTCCACTGACCAGCGAAGAACAGAACGATTATGCCTTCACACTCCTCGGTCAAGAGGTGCAGCAGGGTCGCAGCGTTTACCACATCAGTTTCCAACCGAAGGACAAGGACGATGCTCCTTGGGCGGGCGAGGCGTACATCGATGCTGCAGAATTCGAGCCCGTGCGGGTGTTTACTAAGCTGGCAGCGCGCATTCCACTTATGCTCCGCACCCTGCTGGGAATCGATGTCCCGGGAATCGGCTTTAATGTCGTCTATCAGCGGCAGCCAGATGGAGCGTGGTTTCCTGCCACTCTTGGCACCGAGTTCCGGATTCGTGCCGCGTTCGTCATCAATCGTCAAGTGTCTGTGTCGTTGGAGAACAGCGCATTCGAGCACACTCACGTGGTAAGCAGGATGAAAGTGATTGGGGAAGTGCAGTGAGCCACGACCGCATCTACACAGAACTCGTCTCATCAACAGTTTTGAAAGGGCGCGGCCTCTAGTGTGTGCGTGGGATCTCGTTTTGCAGACTCAGGGTGGAACAAGGCCAGCGGTCTCTAGCCGCGAAGCGGCGAAAGAATAAAGTCCACGGCGAAAGCTGTGGGTACAAGCGGGAAATGATCCAGCCCCAGCGGGGCGAAAGGGGAGTTCTCACGCACACACCTATAGCCGCGCCCTCGAGGCCAGCGATAAACACTGGGCTTCAGCCCCTGAGGTCAACACGCGCCGAGCCGCCCTAAACCATTTATGAGACCAGTACGAGTCCAAAGTTTCTCCCTGAGTCGTGCCTGTGATCGTAACTAGCCCAACATCCCCATAGCACTTATCTTCCGGCCGCTTGCAGACGCTTCAAGTGTGAAGCGAATCGGAAGAAGTCGAAATTTGAGCGCTACGGCTTGGTTCGTCAACTGAGTTCGCGGGGCGGCGAATCAGTTTCAGTTTTTCACACTAATATCTTGAAAACGTCAACCCCGTCCCGTCGCGCCCGATCAATCGTCGTCCGGGTCTGTCGGCGGCCTGCGGTCGTTGAGAAAATACTCTGCGCTCAGGGGAGCGGCGATTCTCTGAAACGGGGAGGGGAGCTGGCTGAAATTGAAGCAGTCGGAAAGATCGTCTGCCCGTTCGTCGGCGTATCCCAAGGACGGCAGCCCGTAGATCTCTTCAATGAACTTCAAAATGCTTCCAAAGTCGTGCTGGACGTGCGAGACATGGGCTTTCTTCGCGTCGGGCGAAACCACGATCAGAGGTACTCGGAAGCCATAGACGTAGCCCGAACCCCAGCTGGTGCCGTCGTTGATGACTTGGGGAGGAGGAACGTGGTCATACCAGCCACCCCAGTCGTCCCAGGTGATAATGACGACCGTATTTGACCAGTAGGCACTGGCGCCGATAGCGTTCACCACCGAGGTCACCCATGACGGACCGCTTCCGTCGTTAAAGCGGGGGTGGTCGGAGGCTCGTCCCGTGGGGATAACCCAACTCACAGCCGGAAGTTGGCCCGCGCTGATGTCAGTCAGGATCTGACTGTTTTGCAGCACGACATGCTTGCCCCACAGGGGACCCGCGCACTCGGAACCAATTGGGCCACAAAGATGCTGGATCGCGTTGGGCGCAGTCCAAATCCCGCCCGGAGACGGAGTGTAATACTTCCAAGTGATCCCTGCACTGTCGAGTTGGTCCGGCAGCGTGGGATGCTCGAAGCAGGGATACATGGTCGACGTTTCCTTGCCACTGGGATCGATCAGCCAGACCCAAGCGCTGGACGGCGCAGCGCAGCCAGCGCCCCCATTGGTATTCTCGGCCGCAAACAAATCGCTGGTCGCGGTGGGTGCGGACGTGCCGGCAAGAATGAACTGGTGTGCGGGGAAACTCGGTCCTTCGTTGGTTTGGAACATGCGGTCGCCGAAGGTGTATTGTCGCGCGAGTTGGAAGTAGGGATCTACGTCCGAAGGCTTCACATACTGGAACTGCGGGTTGGGTGGGCATCCGGAAGTGCCCGCTTTGCAGGCTGGAACTCTGTCCGCGCCGTCCATTTTCCCGTTGTCGTACATCAGCACGAAATCAGAGTGACGGTGGCCGAGGTCATAACTGTTCGCCAGCGAAATCGGCGCAAGAGTGATCGTTTTCCCATGCGAGTCCACGCCCTGGTTGGCGATGTCGGCATTGGGTAATCCATGGAACAAATTATCGGGAGTCCGGTTTTCTTGGAAGATGATGACGACGTGCTGAATTAATCCCTGGGGGATGGGGGCTGGAGTGTTGCTGCGTCCGCTCACATTGATATTCAACAACAGAGCACTGGCACAAAACATTAGTACCGAAAGACACCAGAATGCGGCTCGGCTCATGCGAAACTCTCCAGAGGCAGCCCAATGAACCCCTGCTGCGGCGAAACATCCGATCTCTGCAGGTGGACCACTTCATGCGCAGGAGTATAGCGCGCTGGCATCCGCTGGCCGAATCGTTGGCCTTAAGCCCCAGCACTCATCGACCCACTCCACAAGTGCGCCGGGCACAAGAAAGCGGTGGACTAGATACCATCCGACGCTGCAAAGATTGTCAGGGACACTTTTCCAGTGGCCTCTAGTCCCCAAGCGAAACACAGTTCTAACCGCGCGACGGTACATGTCCTCCCGGCCACCTCCCCACGCGATTCAGGCCACCTCGGTAATCTTGTTGCGGTTACGCCCCCACCCTAGTCTGAAGGGACATGGCCTTGCGCTGCTTCCTGTTTTCCTCTGACGAAGGGACGTCAGACGTCGTCCGCCAAGTCTTGACCGGCCTTGGTGTCGAGGGAGAATCCTGCTCCCAGGCAACCACCGCCGTTGAGAAGCTCACGCAGGAGTTGTTCCAACTCGTTATCGTCGACTGGGACCAGCAGCCGGAAGCCGGAATGCTGCTATCGGCCGCCCGCGAACGGAAAGCCGCGGAGCGTCCCCTGATTCTCGCCATCGTTAGCGATGATGCCAGCGCGCCGAAGGCGCTTCAGGCCGGAGTCAATTCCACTCTCCGCAAGCCGCTGGTCTTAAATCAGGTCACGGACACTCTGAAAACCGCCCGCGATCTTTTGCGCTCGCGCCAGGAGTCAGTGGCCCCCGCGGCGATCGCTGCCGCCGCCGCTGCTGCTTCTTCGGCCGCTCCGGCGCCCGGCGGATTTCCAGTACCAGCTTCCCTGGGTGGTGAGTTTCTGCATTCGACTCCGATACCCACCGGCGGTCAGTTCGAAACCGACTCCGAAGTAGCCTTACTCAAGGAACAGTCGGCCGCCGAACAAACCGATCCACTGAAAGACTTGGAGCCGGTCGCCTCCGCCGTGCCAGAGCGCCTCTCACCGCCACCGCCTTCTTCATCGGATGAGCCCAGAGGTCTCGAATGGTATCTGAAGACCCGTGGAGTCTCACGGCAGCCGGGATCCGTGTTGGGGGCTACTCCCGCTCCGCCTCCGCCAGCTGGCGAAAAACCGGAATTACTTGGTTACGATCAGCCTTCCTCCGCTCGCGAAACTGCCTCCCACGAACCTGAATTACCTAAGCGCAGTCAGGCGGCTGAGCTCGAGCACGCTGCGGCACAGGAAAAGCAAGAGAAGAAAGAAGAAGCGCAGCTCTTCTCCTACATCGCCGGGGAGCGCCAGGAAAAGTCCGGACAGACGGAATCTCGATTCAGAATCCCCAAGGGCGCCATTGTCTTCGCTCTCGTCTTGGCGGCCGGTGCGATTGTGGCCGCGCCTCAAGCCCCCTGGCACGGGAAGCTCGCAGGCCTGACCGGACGGGGGCGGCATGCGCTCCACGGCTGGCTCAACCCGCAGCCCGTAACTGCCGTGACCCAGGCGCCCACCAGCCACGAAGATTTCGGCCGCCCCGGTGACGAGTACAAACTCCCTGTGGCTGAGAACATTCCTGACGCCACTACCGATCCATCGCAGATCAGCGTACTCCCCGTCATTGATCCGACGGCTAAGAAACCCACGACAGTCGACGCAGGCTCCGATCAGACCGCCGGAACAAACGCCACTTCTGCACCACCCGACGCAAGCCAGCCCGCCAGCGTTCCGACTCCCGCGCCTCAGCCCGCCCAGAGCGCGCCGGATCAGGTTCAGCCGTCTGGAACTTCAACCCCAACCTCCACCGCGCCGGATGGATCAGTCCACTCCGACGTCCCGGCTCCAACTCCGGCTCCTCCAGTCTCAGTTCAGCCAGTCTCGGTTCAACAGCCGGCGCCCCCTGTACCTAGACCGCAGCCAACACAATACACGCCAGCCGCGCCGACCAAAGTCCCCTCGAGCCTGAAGTCGCAGATGGCCACCATGGTGCCCGACGCGAGCGGCAACAAGCCCGCCGATGCTGCGCTCCCCTCGATCGAACCTGTCGATGTTCCTGAACTCACCGAGCGCGCTCTTCTCACCGATCAACCACCCTTGGCGTATCCGGCCAACGCAGCTGGAAAGCAAGGCACCGTCACCCTGCAGGTGCTCATCGGCCGCGATGGCACCGTGCAAGACGCGAAATTCCTGCAAGGCTCTCTGGCCTTTGCCCGTACATCCATCGACAACGTTCGGCAGTGGAAATTCAAGCCCTACACCATGAACGGCCGCCCTGTCTCCGTCAGACCACCCTGACCCTGAAATTCGCCCCCGCACAATATCAAGGTGGCTCCAGGAAATGTGCGTCTCTCGCTTGCCATTTTGAAAGCTCGCGCATTTGGTCGCGTCTGGGAACTCGTTCCACACCCCGCGCGGTGCAGTTGATTCAGCCCAAGAAAGCCGCGAAGCGGCGAAAGAATGCAGCTCACGGCGCAAGCCGTGGGGTATTAGCGGGAAATGAGCAAGCCCCGAAGGGGCGAAAGAAGAGTTCTCACACAAGCCGTTGCCCGCGTCGCTCAAACAAGACCTGTAGACTGCCGCCGACAAAGGCGCCGAAGACAGAGGGGCTTCCCAAAACATTGCCTGAACTCCCTGCTATGTTGCGAGTGCGTACCAATCAGGGGATTAGCAAAAGTCTTGGGTGAGCCGGTGACCGAAGAAACCAAAGAAACCACCAAACCCCAACTCCAACAATGTCCCATTTGCATCTAGAGATATAATAGGAAGCAGCTCACAGGAAGTAGTTCGTTTCCTTCCGGAAGAAGATCACGAAAAGATGTCCATGAAAATTAAAGCAGCGATTCTCGTCACCTCCTTTGCCGTACTGCTCTTCGTCGTCGTCGGATCGATGGGCGGCGTTCACGCCTCCTCGAGCGACGGCTCTTACCGCCAGTTGCAGGTTTACAGCGAAGTACTCTCGCGCGTGCGCACTGAGTACGTCGAAGAGCCCAATATTCCGAAGGTGACCGACGGAGCTCTGCACGGACTGCTCGAATCGCTCGACTCCAACTCCAGCTATCTCTCGGCGGATGCTTACAAAGCATTCAAGGCCCACAAGGCGGAAGGCAAGGCTGACATCGGAGCCGTCGTCTCCAAGCGTTTCGGCTACGCCGCAGTCGTCGCCGTGCTTCCGGGTTCGCCCGCCGAAAAAGCCGGAATTGAAGCAACTGACATCTTCGAATCGATTGAAGGGCGGAGCACTCGCGAGATGTCTCTTCCCGAAATCCGCAACCTCATCATCGGCCCGCCGGGATCCACCCTGAATGTTCAGGTTGTCCGCGCTCGCAAAGCCGAGCCGCAGAAGGTTGTCATCACGCGCGACGTGGTCGGCATTCCGCCCGTCACCGAAAAGATGATGGACAACGGCATCGGCTACGTGAAAGTCGAAGCGCTGACCAAGGGCAAAGCGCAAGAGATCGCCTCGAAAATCAAGTCGCTCGAAAAATCCGGCGCGAAAAAGATCCTGCTCGATGTTCGCTACTGCGCTGAAGGTGACGAGAACGAAGGCATCGCAGCCGCGAATTTGTTCTTGAATCACGGCACCATCACCTACCTGCAAGGACAGAAGTATCCCCGGCAGGCATTCAACGCTGATCCCGCGAAAGCAGTCACCAACCTCCCCGTTGCTGTGCTCGTAAACCGCGGCACCTCAGGCCCCGCAGAAATCATCGCGGGCGCTATTCTCGAGAACGCACGAGGCGACATTGTCGGCGATAAGACGTTCGGGGATGGCTCCGTCCAAAAGACTCTGGAGCTTCCTGACGGTGGCGCGCTGATTCTCTCCATCGCGAAGTACTACTCGCCGAGCGGCAAAGCCATCCAGGACACCGCGATCACTCCCAACGTAGTGGTAGCAGACGCCGTCGACGATGGCGTAAGCCCTGATGACGATGGTGGCGCAGCAGCTGCTCCTTCAGACGAAGACGCAAAGCCCAAGAACACAATCGACGAGCAGCTGAACAAAGCCGTCGAGGTCCTAAAAAGCCGCGCCAGCTAAACAACCGATACCAAGGGTGCCCCACCCTTGTCGCGTTTTGTGCGACAGGGTGGGGTTTTTGACTTTCTGTCGACCTGGATGAGAGGCGCAGAATCCGCCCGTGCCCGCCCTACTATTTCCCCCTCCCAACGCATTACACTGGTAGGTTGCAATCCATTCCAGTCATCCCTCAAGGAAGGCCGTCATGTCGTTGAACAGTTTCAACAGCCGCGCGTGCCTCAAAGTTGGTAACAAAGAATACGAAATCTACCGCCTCGACGCGCTCGATAAAGCAGGCATCTCCACGCAGCACCTACCCTTTTCCCTCCGCATCCTGCTCGAGAACCTGCTGCGCACCGAAGATGGCCGCAACGTAAAAAAAGAAGAAATCAGAGCACTCGCTGCGTGGAATAGCCAATCCAAGCCCGACAAAGAAATCGCTTTCACCCCCAGCCGCGTCCTGCTGCAGGATTTCACCGGCGTCCCCTGCATCGTAGACCTGGCCGCCATGCGCGACGCCATGAAGCAACTCGGAGGCGACCCCTCGCTGATCAATCCACTCCAGCCGGTGGAATTAGTCATCGACCACTCCGTCCAAGTCGACGAATTCGGCACCGCGAACGCCTTCGAAATGAATGCCCTTCTAGAATTCCAGCGCAACAAAGAGCGCTACTCCTTCCTCCGCTGGGGCCAAACCGGATTCCGCAACCTGGCCATCGTCCCCCCCGACACCGGCATCGTCCACCAGGTGAATCTGGAGTATCTAGCAAGAGTAGTCTTCGTCCATGAATCTCCCGGAAAGCGCCAAGCCTACCCCGACACCCTGGTAGGCACAGACAGTCATACAACCATGGTGAATGGGTTGGGGGTTTTGGGGTGGGGAGTGGGTGGAATTGAAGCGGAGGCTGCGATGCTGGGGCAGCCAGTCTCGATGCTGATTCCGCTGGTTGTGGGCGTGAAGCTCACGGGACGACTGCGCGAAGGAGCGACCGCTACCGATCTTGTGCTGACTATCACCGAGATGCTGCGAAAGCATGGCGTCGTCGGAAAATTTGTCGAATACTTTGGACCTGGTCTTCGCGATCTGCCTCTTGCCGATCGTGCCACCATCGCCAACATGTCGCCCGAGTACGGCGCGACGTGCGGAATTTTTCCCATCGACAAAGAGACTCTGAAATATCTGAAGCTGACTGGACGCTCCGAAGAACAGATCGCCTTGGTCGAAGCCTACGGCCGCGAGCAGGGATTGTTCCACGACGACAAAACTCCCGAGGCCCAGTACTCCGAACTGCTCTCTCTCGATCTCGCCACGGTCGAGCCGTCGCTTGCTGGACCAAAGCGTCCGCAGGATCGCGTCGTGCTCTCGCAAGCCGGAGAATCGTTCGCCAAAGCATTGCCTTCCCTGATCAAGCCAAAAACCGCTGCCCAGACTTCAGGTCCCGCGGGTGCGGCTGCCACGGGCAATGCAAAGAGGTGGGAATCCGAGGGCGGAAGTCCGGCTGCGATCGGCGTAGAGGATCCGAATGTTCACGAGCACGTTCCCGCCTCGGTGAAGGATTCGCTCAAGCACGGCAGTGTCGTCATCGCCGCCATCACCTCCTGCACCAACACGTCGAATCCTTCCGTGTTGATCGGCGCCGGATTGCTCGCGAAGAAAGCCGTCGAAAAAGGCCTGCAGGTTCCGCCCTGGGTCAAGACTTCGCTCGCTCCCGGATCGAAAGTCGTTCGCGACTATCTCGATCACGCCGGACTTATGCCCTATCTCGAGAAGCTGAAGTTCCATCTGGTCGGCTACGGATGCACCACCTGCATCGGCAACTCGGGCCCGCTTCCGGAAGAAGTTTCGAAGGCGATCGATGAGAAAGACCTTGTAGTCGCCTCGGTGCTCTCGGGCAATCGAAACTTTGAAGGCCGCATCAACTCCGAAGTCCGTGCCAACTACCTCATGTCCCCGCCGCTGGTCGTGGCCTTCGCGCTTGCCGGACGCATCGACGTCGACCTTCGCAAAGATCCACTGGGCAACGGACGCGACGGCAAGCCGGTATACCTTGCCGACATTTGGCCAACGTCGCGCGAAATCGAAGATACGATGCAGCATTCGATTACCTCTGAAATGTTTTCCAAGTCCTACGCTGAAGTTTTTGAAGGCGACGAGCGCTGGCGCGGTCTCAGCGTTCCCAAGGGCCAGACCTATGTCTGGGAAAAGGACTCCACCTACATTCGCCGCGCCCCGTATTTCGACGACATGGCGGTGAAGCCGTCGCCCGTCGAGGACATCAAAAAAGCCCGCGCGCTGGCCGTTCTCGGCGACAGCGTCACCACCGACCACATCTCACCCGCAGGCTCGATCAAAAAAGACAGCCCCGCCGGAAAATATTTGCAGGAGCACGGCGTCAAGCCCCCGGATTTCAATTCTTACGGCTCGCGCCGCGGCAATCACGAAGTGATGGTGCGCGGCACCTTCGCCAACGTTCGCCTGCGCAACAAGTTGGTCCAGACCGAAGGCGGATTCACGCGCCATCTTCCGACCAATACCGAAATGTCGATCTTCGACGCCTCGGAAAAATACGGCGCCGACGGCACCCCGCTCATCATCCTCGCCGGTAAGGAGTACGGCTCAGGATCGTCCCGCGACTGGGCCGCCAAGGGCCCCGCCCTTCTCGGCGTCCGTGCCGTCATCGCCGAGAGTTACGAGCGCATCCACCGCTCGAACCTGGTAGGCATGGGCATCCTGCCGCTGCAATTCGCTGCGGGACAGAATGCCGACTCGCTCAAGCTGTCGGGTGAAGAAACCTTTGAGATCACAGGCATCCGCGAGGTAGTCGACCACTTCGCCGCCGGACGCACGGTGAAAGTGACGGCCAAATTAAAGGGGAAAGACCCGGTAGAGTTCGAGGCCTTGGTCCGCATCGACACCCCGCAGGAAGCTCTCTACTACGCCAACGGCGGGATTCTGCAGTACGTGCTGCGCCAGTTGCTGGCGACGAAGAGGGAGACGGTGGGGGTGTAGCCCGAGAAGAGGCCTCCTTTAAGCGCGTTTTAAGCGGGCCATCGGGTTATGGAACTCGTGGTCAAATTCACGGATGATTTGCTCAACTTCCATTAATGCCGCTTTTGCCTCCGGTAGCGTTATGTGAGGCTTTAGGCTTGTCAGTCGTTGAGCAACATCGGTACTTTCAGGATCTCGCGACATTATGTAGAACGCTGTGGCTATCCTTTCCAATTCCGCCACGGTCTTCGCCCCAAGTCTCTGCGCGACAAACCGAATTCCCGACGCATGGTCCTCGGTCATCTGTTGAAATGCAGTTCTCAGAAGTTCGCCCTTCGCTCCTGGGATCAGGCTGGGACCGTATGGGTACTGCGGCTCCAGTTGTAGAAATCCCTGAGCCCGCATGAACGTCAGTTCGTCACGCAAGTCGAAGGAGAAGGGCCCGTGTTTGTACAGGACAAAATCGAAGCTTAGCGGCACATCTACGAGCTCCTGCAGAAAAAAGACGGTCTTCTGCATGTGCGTTTCACCTGCCCAGCTCCCCACGTTCCTTAACTCTTCATTCAGCCTGAGAAGAAGGCTGGCCCTCTGAAGGCGTTCCATTTGAATGCTCCTCTCCGCCCGTTCCGATAACAATTTTGTCCCTGTTTTTCGCGATCCACCGGGTGGCTTCGTCACGGATATCGACACTCACATAGACCCTATCGACTGCGAAGGTCGGAACCTGAGACAAGGTCTTTGAAAGCGCGAGTGACGAATCGATTTCTTCTGCTTTTGTGTAAACGGGAAAGTTGTAGCTAGCACCCTTTTGGACATAAGCATCCCGTCTGACCTGGTCCGCTCCGAACTTCTTAACAAGGGCGTCATGAACCTTCTTGCCAGGTTCCAGGGTTTTCTGATCTGACGAACTTGGCTCGTAAACCTGCCGAAAGTGTTCTCGCGAGACAATGCGCTTCGCCAGAGCGTTGCCTTTCTCCCTCGAATCCGATGCGGCTTTCCACATCCCGGCCGTCACTTCGTTATCGCTAAAGCTGATATGCTCATTGACCTTAGTCGGAAAGCATCCGTCCGGGAGCCAATCCTTTAAGAATTCCATTAGATGAATGTCGTAAATTCGCCTGGTGGGATGAAAGTACAGCTGGGTGTACATGAAATATCGTGCCCATAGAAGTGCCTCCGCTGATTCCAGTCCGCCTCTTTCTATTCCGAGCGCTGGTTCCTGTGAGTCCTTGGTCGAAGCTGGCAGAATTCGCAGCGTATCGATGAGGCGGTAGTGGTCAAAGCGGCCGTAAGATACGCCGGAATGATACGAATCGCGCAGCAAGTAATCTATTCGATCGGCACCAAAAACATCTCCCACTATGATCTCCGACAGGGTGGTCTCCCAATCAGTGAATTCGAGTTTGCATTTCTTCGGGCCAAGCGCGAGTTTCGCCACGTCCTCGGGTTGAATCTTAAGCTCCTTCCACAGAGGAACAAATTCCTCTCCCATTATGATTTCCTGGCTCAGTCGCTCATGGTCCCAGCCTTTGGGTAAGAGATCCTCTGCTGCATGTGAGAATGGGAGATGGCCAAGATCATGGCACAACGCCGCACAGCGTAGCACCTGGCCCCAATATTCGTGCCCTCGGAGGTCGGGCTTGGCTCTCGGAACAAACTTTCGAACAGAGTCGTGGTAGATATTCTCCGGGTTGGTAACTACATCGTAAATTCGGCTCGCAACCTCCATTACACCCAGACAGTGCTCAAACCGACGATGCGTGGCGCTTGGATAGACCAAGTATGTCAGCGCAAGCTGATGAATATGGCGCAAGCGCTGGAACGCACGTGAACCAATGATCTTCTCTTCGTCGGGCCGAAACCGGACGAAAACATGGATTGGATCGCGAATCTCGCGCATTAGGAGCTAAGTGCTGTCCCCCTGCCGAAGTGATAGCATTCGAGACAGACTGCGGCGCGTAAGCTCAATTCTCATTCTTATCCGCGCCTCTGAAGCGCCGCAACCGAGAATTTCTCGGAAAACGCTGCCATTATGTGGAAATGTCCCGAAACGACAATTCCGTGCTGAATTGCAAGCAAGACAAACACTGGCAAAGGCGAATATACGGCGAATATAAGACTCTGTCAATTTCTGGATGAGAATCCGGGTGCCCCTCTGGCCGCTTTTGCCAGAAGTGGGGATTTTCAGACAATACTCTCCGTGTAAACCCCAGTTTCACCGCACAGATCGCGCTGGAAACATTTCCCATCAATGGCTCGGACATGAGCAGGTGTACATGCTCGGGCATGACGACAAATCCGACCACACCGACCCGGTACCGATTGCGCATCTGCTCCAGCACCTTCAGCAGAAGATCGCGCTTCTCGGGTGTGCCCAAAAACGGCCGCCGATCGCAGCAACTCCACGTGATGAAGTGTAGTCCTCCAGTCTCATGGAAGCGCTTCAAGCCCCAAGGCATGCATTCAAGGTTAGAGTCAAGAGATCGGTTGGTCTGTGATTCCGGCTCAGAAAAACAAAGTCATTTCCCAAATGGGGAACTGCTCAACAGAGACACACGGGTGCCCCACTTCTGGCCAAAGTTGCCAGAAGTGGGGATTCTCTCTTCGAATTGCTCCAGGCCCAATATGCAGACAACCAGATTCGAAGAATCACAATTATCCGTGATTTCGATTCGATGAAAGACGGAGCTCTCTCGAACGCGGACCTTGGACTCAGGCCAAATCCCCACTTCTGGCAAACCCGGCCAGAAGTGGGGCACCCGGTGCCTCTGTGGGGACAGTCTGTGTAGGGACGGACGCATTCGTCCGTCCCGCGAGCGCGCCCGCCTCCTCGTCTTCCAGGCGCCGCACTATCCCACCGAGCGCGACCGAGAAAGTCAAAAGCCGGGTGCCCCATCCTTGGCGTTCTCAAGGGTGGGATTCCACGGCTGCTGTCTGCGTGTGGGTTCCCTGACCTTCCGAATCGTACCCAGCGCTCCATGAACCATGGGTTGATTACCTGCTCTGCTTTTTCTGTCGTCTCCGCGGGACTGGTTCTGTTGCTTGCAGCTTACCCAGGGCTTACGCCCTGGGCTAAATTCTTTCACCGCTCCGCGGCTGGGAGGGTGACGGTTCGCGAATCTACTCGGTTGGAGACGCAATTGGACGGTAACGTCCGCAGAGTGCAGAGGTCCTTCGGACCGCAAAGAGCGCGGTCCTAAGGATGACAAGGTAGATGGGCTTCCGAGGCTTCCCTGAGGGGATAAAGCCCGCATCGTTTCTGGCTTTGGACGGCGCGGCTACAAGCCGCGCCCCTTCAAAACGATGCTGCTCCGCTCGGGATAGCCCCGTCTCTTGTTGGTCGACGTGCCTTTATGCAGACTACGGATAGAGGCGGCGTGTGCCTTCCCTTGCGCGATCAGATCGAATCTGGTTCTTCCGAGCAGGTCCCAGGCTTCGCGGTATTGCTCGTAGCGGTAACGGTTTTTTCGGAGCGCGGTCATGGGACAGACTGTAATGCCGACCTTGCGCGGTGGTGTGAGCAGGACCGCGGCGGGGATCAGGTACCAGACGTCTTCTGGTATGACATAGGTCGCGAATATGTCCAGCTCGTCGATGCTGTACGGCTCTTCGACCAGCCAGTTGCGGCGGAACTGGCAGAAATATCCGGTGCCGTTGCGGACGCTGCTGGACTTCACCTGCACCCGGATCATGTCGCCGGCGTGTTCGACGGCGACGTCGTATTCGAGGGAGTCTCCCCACGGTTTGAGTACACGATATCCATGCGAGGCGGCGGCTGCCATGAATTGCAGTTCGACCCATTCGCCTCGCTCCTTGAATGTTCTGAAATTTTCCCAATCCTTCATTCCCCGACGACGCCCCGTTTCCTGCTCGATCTCGACGCTCTTGTCATTCCGAAACGGCTTTTTAGCCGTCGAGGAATCTGCGGTCGCCTGCAGCGTTACGATGCCGGCCACAAGCAGATTCCTCCCTCCGGTCGGAATGACAAACGCTGGAGGCCACGTCGGCAAGCGAAAACCTTTGCACAGCCGGTTGTGACCTCTGCCACCGCAAATCCCTGAACAACTTCCGAGCAATAAAAAAGGCGCGACCTGGAGGCCGCGCCTGTTCAATTTCTACTCTCTACTTTCAGAATAGCAAATTGAGGGTATTTACCCGGCAAGGTTTCAGGATTTATTTCGCGAATGATTTCAGCGAGTTAAGTTCGATCGTGTAGTTTCTGCCTATTGACAAGATTTTGGCGAATGCGCGGCTGGCTGTGACTGGGATCACACTACGGCGAGACTGCCATGCCACACTGGGCGAGGCCGCCGGCGCGGCTTGAGTTGCACAGGTCCTTCGGGCCACAAAAAGCGCGGCCCTCAGGATGACAAGGCTATTTCGGTAGGTTCGTACTCTCCATGCGCTTGTGGGCTTCTGCGAGTTGATCGGGCGTCATGCGCGATTCGAGTTCGGTCACCTTCGCTTCAGCCTGCTCGGCGCCGCTGCGCTGCGCCTGCGTGTACCAGATATACGCTGCGACATAGTTCTCGGCGGTATTGCCGTCGCCGTAGGAACGCTCTCCCATTTGAAATTGGGCTTGCGCATAACCGCTGCGGGCGGCGCGTTCCAGAAGAGCCATTCCTTGGGCTTCGTCTTTGGGGATGTCGTGTCCGGCAAAAAAGGCGTTGGCCAATTCGAATTCCGCGGCGGGGTCGCCCGCCTGCGCCTTCTGCGACAAGTCGATAAACTTCTGGGAGTCGTTTCCGAGCAGCTTGAAGTTCAGCGTGAGACGTAAACGGCTGACCACCGGCTTGCCGTAGCGGCGGCCTGGATCGAACTTCCACCTGCCGACGGTCTCGACTGCGCGCTCGTCCATGCCCATGCCAATCTTCTTGGTGACCACGACGTTGCTGGGTTTTCCGTCGATGCCCACGGTCACCACCACCACGCAGCTGTCTTCGAATTTTGCTGCCTTGGCTGCGTCGGTGTATTCCACGTCCGGGGAATAGATAGGCGTTGGAGGCGTTTCCACCGGTACGGCGCCTTTGCTTTCGGCCCCGGCGGGGGCCGCGCCGATCCGCGTTGGAACCGCCGCTTTGTTCTCGGAGCGCAGCTTTGATCGCACGGCATCGTACTTCCGCAGGTTCTCCAGCACATTTTCGGCGGCGGCCACTTGCTCGGGTGTGTGCGACATCTTGACGGCAAGCTCGAGGACCTCGATCGCTTCCTTGGTCTTGTTCATGCTCGCCAGGACTTGCGACTGGTCGATGCGGATCTCAGGCACGCCGGGACCTAGCTGCACCGCTCTTTCAATTAAGTCGCGGGCCTCCGTCAGGTTCGTGCCGCGCTGCGAATAGAAGATCGCCAGAGCGTCGTAACCGGGAGCGAACGAAGGATTGATCTTGATCACGGTGCGCAGGCTCTCTTCCACTGCCGACTGCGAAGCCTTGTCGGGAACGCCTTTCCGGATGGAGGCCGCCGCGAACAAGTAATGCGCGACGAAGCTGTTGGGATCGAGCTTGATGGCCTGCTGACACCACTTTCGCGCCTCGTCAAAATTCTGCTCGCGGTAGGCGACGTATCCCATGGTCTCTCGCGCGCCCACGTTGGAGGGATCGTTGCGCAGCACGTCGTCGAGCAGCGCGCGTGCATCGCTGGTGCGTCCCACATGGGCCAGGAGTTCGGCCCGTCGAGTATCCGCCTGCGTTTGCGAGAGCAACTGCACGATGAACGACGAATCGTCGACATCGATCGTCCCTGGCATTTCGCTGACTGCATACTGTCCGCCGGCCGCGTGCCTTCTAAGTTCCAGTTCGAGTTGGTCGAGATCGCCAAAAGCCTGCGCCGCGGCTGCCATGGGATCGACATTCTTTTGCAGAAGATCCAGATAATCGTTCAGACGGTGCGTGCCTTCCAGATCGTCCTTGTCTTTCAGGTAATGAGTCAGCGCCCACGACTCGGCGTAGAAGATAGACCCCTTGTCCTGCTCGTGATAGTAGGAGGAGTGCGGATCGACAGCAAACACCGTGGAAAGCGGCAGCAGCGCGTGGTAGTCGATGGTGTGCTGGATTCCCGGATCGCCTTTGCCTAACCGGACATGGTCTTCGAAGAATTCTGTGTTCTGGTAATACTCGGCGATGCCTTCCGTCAGCCAGAGCGGCATCCAGTGATGGAGGCGGCTGAAGACGAAGTGCGCGTACTCGTGATAGATGGGCGCGTAGGGGTGCGCTCCCGGCGCGTTGAGCAGAATCAGAATGTAGCTTCTCTCGGGGGCGGAGAGAAAGTATCCGATGATGTTTACCTGTCCTTTGCCCAAATAAGAAGACGGCTCGAGCGCCTGCAGCGAGCGCTTGTCCTGCACCGCGAGCACGAGGATGGGCGAGGCGGTGTCGAGATCGGCCTCGGGAAAGACTCGCTGAAACAGCGAACGCATGGCCTCGAACTTGTGAGCGGCGAGGCGGGCGTCTTTTTCCGGCGCGTTGCTGACGACGAGGAAGTGCGCGGTGCGCACTTCGAGCCAGGCATCTGTCTGTCCCGAGGCGGTCGAGACCAGTGCGGCCAGCACGGAAAGAATCGGCAGAACTTTACGGCGCATCGCAGGGCTATATAGATACACCGGGAAACCGCGTGCGTCAAAGAGTCTATGCTGGGATCGGCCTTCTACGCAGCATTCTCGGGCGAAGCCGGCGGCACGGGATCGCTGCCGGCCTCAGCAGGCTTTGTATCCGAATGCGGCGCAGCCACGACGGGGTCCGATGCGACGGCGGGCGGAGTGGTCTCGAGAACAGCACCCTGATCGGTCGGCGGTTCCGGATTCAGCAGTTGCCGAATCGCCGGCACCAGAAGACTGCTGTCGGTCTTGGAAAATACCCTTTGGATCCCGGATTTCAGCGCCTCAGCTTCCACGAATGGCGACATATGCATAGTGCACATCAGGATAGGAGTGGCAGGAAGCAAGGCGGAGATGTCGCGGGCGGCCGCTAATCCGTCTTTGCCCGGCATGGCAAGATCGAGGATGATGACGCTCGGCCGGGTTTCGACCGATCTCGTGACGGCCTGATCGCCGTCTGGTACCTCGACGACCTCCCAGTGATCGGCCCCTTCGAGAAGTTGCCGGAGCGCCTTGCGGAAAATGGCGTTATCGTCGGCGATCAGAATCCGGGCTGGCATGTAAAAAGGGCAACAGGGACGTTGGGCGCGGACCGCACTGCTTGTCGCGGCCATCCAGCGATTGTAGGGCTCCCGACAAACTACTGCACGCCGACCTTATAGCGGAATAAGGAAAATCCTGTATTCATCAGGGCAAAAGCGCGACGGAACTAGGCGATTTTTGGCAACCTCCTGCCGCTTCCGGTTGGCATCTCAACCCCGAAGTAGAAATTCGATAGAGCACGGAGGCTACTTTGCGAAAGAACACTCAGGTAGTCGGTAAGTCGATGGAATCTCAGGTCGTGCATCCGGGCGAGCGGACGAATTTCGAAGGCAAACCCATAGCCAACGGCATCCTCCTGTCGGTCCCAGACGAAGAATTCGCCATGCTCCGGGACGGTTTGCACTACCTCGAACTGCCGCACTACACCGTGCTGCACGAACCGCGCAAGAAGTTGGAATACGCCTACTTTCTGAACACCGGTATGGCGTCGCTTGTCTTCAACACGAACCACCGGGAAAGCGTTGAGGTTGGCGTGATCGGGAACGAAGGGTTTGCGCCGATTCCAGTCGCGGCGGGCATCCGGCACAGCCCGCACGAGGCCATCATGCAGGTCAGCGGAGACGGATTCCAGCTACCCGTCGACAACTTGCAGGACGCGCTCAAAACAAGTCCCCAACTGCAGAAACTGCTGAGCCGCTATGCCACCGTGCACGGATTGCAGGCGGCACAGACGGCGGGTTGTAACCGGTTGCATGATCTGGAGCAGCGGCTGGCGCGCTGGCTGCTTCTGATTCAGGACCGCGTCGGTTCTGGCTTGCTTAGAATCACGCACGAATTTCTGGCGACGATGCTGGGCACCGATCGTCCCAGTGTGAGCCTGGCTGCAGGCGGATTGCGCAAGAAGCACATCATCGAGTACTCCCACGGGAGCGTCAAGGTTCTGAACCGCAAGAAGCTGGAGAATTCCGCATGCGAGTGCTACGGATTGATCCAGCAATTCAACGCGGAGATGGCGAAGTAAGCGGCTGCCCCCATCAGCGGCCCAGCCGCCGGCAAGTCACCAAACGTCTTCACGCGCGATCGGATCTCGGCTGGTGTTTTCTTCCGCCACCCACACTGTGATGGATCAACGCGGACGATTTCTTCTTCCTTGGTGACAGGAAGTACACTCAGTCACATCACTCGCAAGACACGCGGAGAGGGATTCGGACTGTGCAGTGCTGGGCCGAACGAACGGAGGCATTGCCGATGGTTTTTCCTAGCTTTGATCTCACCGGCCAAGTGGCCCTGGTAACCGGTGCTGCACGTGGCTTAGGTAGTGCGATCGCACTGGCGCTGGCTCACGCCGGCGCCGACGTAGCATTGGGCCTGCGGGACGTGAAAGCATCCGGAGACCTCCCCAATCAGATCGGAGCTATGGGGCGACGTGCCCTGCCGTTGCAGATGGACGTCCGACGACTCGATCAGATATTTCAGTCGGTTGACAACACTGTCAGGCAGCTGGGAAGGCTCGACATTCTGGTCAATAATGCGGGACTTGCGCCGGACAATCCCGCGGAGAACGTGCGCGAAGAGGACTTCGATCTGACGCTCGCGGTTAATCTGAAAGGAACATTTTTTGCCAGCCAGGCGGCAGGACGCGTGATGATCCGGCAGAGGAGTGGTCGCATCATCAACCTGAGTTCGCAAGCCGCCTTCGTGGCCTTGCCGACCGAGTCGGTTTACTGCATGACGAAGGCTGCTATTTCGCACCTTACTAAATGCCTTGCCATCGAGTGGGGGAAGCACAACATCACGGTGAATGCGGTCGCACCCACATTTATTCGTACTCCGGGGACGGAGGGCGCGCTTGCGGACCCTGAATTCCGCTCAGATGTGATCGAGCGCATTGCTGCGTTGCACCGAATTGGTGAGCCGATGGATGTGGCGGGCGCGGTCGTCTTTCTTGCCTCCAGCGCCGCGTCTCTTATTACAGGGGAGACGATTCTCATCGATGGGGGGTGGACGGCACGCTAGGGGTTGACTCTCGGTCGCCCAACACTCCTCTACGCTCTAAAAACGGCTCATCAGAAGAAATCGTGGGTGGACTCCGGCTCGGGCAGCTTGCCAAGTGAGTGATCGAGGGCAAGTTCGAGGACGTGGTAGGTGCGAAAGCCGTACGATTTTCTGATCGTGACTTTGGCCTTGCTGTTCAAGCCCTCGGCAACACGGCTGGAGTAGCTTTTGAACGCGCGAACATGAGGGAGCAATCTCGGCAACGCCACTCTGGCCAGTCTCAGCATAGTGGCTAGACGTCCCAATGCACTCCGAGTGGTCGACTCGACGGCATGCAGTCGCTGCAGCGCTAGCCCCGCGACTCAAGGGCTTGCATATAACGACTGATCTGATGCAGGTGGGAAAGGTCGTGACCGGCCAGCAATCGCACTGTCACGGCCAAGGACTCCGCGCCACGCTCATTGTGCTGCCCGCTGCGTTGCAAGTCGTCTGGTGACATTCGTCTCCACACAGACAAATTGAGTACGCGCAGCGTCCGAAATATTTCGACAAGTTCGGACGGCTCGCGTTCAATGTGGCGCAGGGAGGCTACCCAAGCATCCTGCCGGAAGCCCAGAATAGCCGGCTCGTCCTCGCAAAGGATCAACCTGAGGCGATATCCATAAACCCATTCGCTATCGGCGAGATGGCCGATGATTTCGTTCGGAGTCCATTTCCCTTGAATGGCTCGCCCGCGCAGGACTTCCGCCGGATGTCTGGCCACAATATCGGCCAGGGTGGATGCCGTCTGCCCTAACACCTCGATCGGATCCCGGCCAGCCAACAGGTTGAACAGCCTTTCGCGGTAGGTCCCTGGGGCCGACACCTCTAGTCCCGGTTGCGGCGGCGTCATAGTCAACTCCTTCCTTTGCAACTTCTCGAATCTACAACTTCTCGCCTGGCGAGCAGGAAACAGGCGCTAAGGGTGACCTTGAATCGGTGAGACAAGGCCGCTCACGCTTGGAATGGAATCTCATGGAACCTCCGCTCCTTTTTCCAGGGCGAAGCCTTCAACTTTCCAGCCTTCCGCGCCGCCGATCATTTTCTTCACTTTCCGGCCCAGGCGCGCCAGGCGAGCTGCAGCGCGGTCGGCTCCGTTGCAATGCGGCCCGCTGCAATAAACCACGAATAGCGTATCCGCGGGATAGGCGGCGAGATTGCGTTCATTGATTCGGCCGTGCGGGAGATGGAGCGAGCCCGGAACATGCCCGCCCTCGAAAGCTTGCGGGCTGCGGACATCCAGCAGCACAAACCCGGGCGCGCCCGAAGCCAACGCCGCGTGAACGTCCCAGCAGTCGGTTTCGAGAGACAGGAGCTTCTCAAAGTGATCGAGGGCCGTTTGCGGATCGGCGACGATCTCATTGTGTATGTTCATAAGCCACTGTGGCCCGATTCAAAAACTTTGTCGAGAGGCAGAAATGCCAATATGCGCTAAAATCCTGCCATGCGCTCCTGCGACCATCGCCGCGTGGCTACTCTGCTTTACGACGGCCTCAGCATCTTCGAGTTCGGGATCGTGGTGGAGATTTTCGGCTTGCCGAGGCCGGAGCTGGAGGTCGATTGGTACAAGTTTGAGACCTGCTCGCACCAGCGCGGCCCGCTCCGCACGACCGGCGGCGTTCATGTCGAGGCACGTCGTGGATTGCGGACCTTGCAACAGGCCGGAACCATCGTTATTTCGGGCTGGAAGCGAACCAGCGAACCTCCTCCGGAATCTCTTCTTAAAGCACTGCGTTCGGCGCACGCTCGCGGGGCACGTCTGGTCTCCATTTGTTCCGGAGCCTTCGTTCTTGCGGCCACCGGCCTGCTCGATGGCAGGCGCGCCACCACCCACTGGCGTTACGCGGAAGAGTTGGCTTCCCGGTTTCCGAAGATTCGTGTCGACCCCGGCGTTCTGTACGTGGATGAAGGCAGCATTCTGACTTCGGCGGGCAGCGCCGCGGGCATAGACCTTTGCCTGCACATCGTCCGGTGCGATTATGGCGCCGAAATCGCCAACCGCGTGGCCCGCCGGCTGGTCATGCCGCCGCACCGCGACGGCGGTCAAGCGCAATACGTCCCAAACCCCGTCGACAGCCGGGCGGCCGGAGGGCTCGCGCCGCTATTGCAATGGGCGCAATCGCATTTGGGCCAGGCTCTGCGCGTAGAGGATCTGGCCCGGCGCGCGGCGATGTCGCCACGCACTTTCGCGCGCCAGTTCCGCCAGCAGACCGGAACCACGCCTCACCAATGGCTCACCCACCAGCGTCTCCTGGCCGCGCAGATGCGGCTCGAAAAGACCGACGACGGGATCGATGCGATTGCCGAAGCGGTGGGGCTACAGACGGCGGCGACGCTGCGGCAGCACTTCAGCCGGACGCTGGACACGACACCTACAGCCTATCGCCGCCGGTTCTCCACCACGTAGGGCGCTGCACCGGTTTCGGGATTTCGCGGTTCAGTCGCGGAGTCCGCTGACGGTCGCGGCCCTGATACGGGTGCCGGCGGGGATTGCCGATGCCGCATGGCTTTAGATGCGCAAAAAAGACCTTGGCGGGGTGGCTGTGATCTTGCGGGCATTCCCAACACAGTGGGGTGCCCCGTCCTTCGCGTTTTTTGTGTCCAGTCCGTTTTTTGCGAAGGGCGGGAGTCGGAAATGCCGGCGCCACGTGGGTTTGATCACCTGTCCACAACAAAATCAGATAGCACACGCAGCATCGCCGCCCACCCTTGCAAAAAACGCAAGGATGGGGCACCCGCAGTGGGAATGGTGCACGCAAATACCGTTAGGCGGGACACCCGCCGTTTAAATCCGCATCAGATCCGGGCCGCCGCGTTAACCGTACGTGAGATCGGTGCTCTCTCCGACCTCGATAATATATCCGTCAGGATCGCGGATGTAGCAGCGCGTCTCGCCGTACTTGGGTATCGGTTCCGTGATGAATTCGGCCCCTCGACTTTTCCACAATTTGTAGCAGGCTTGAATATCCGCAACGCGGAAATTCATAAAGCTGTTGATGTGATTCGGGTCGGGGACGCTGAGTGTTACCGTCGGCTTATCCGGGGTCGGCCCGCCTCCAACGTTCAGAATCATCCAGATATTCGCAAGCTGAAGGTACGCAGGCGCGTTGCCGTCACCCAGGCTCAGAATGCGAGCGCCGAAAACCTTTTCGTAGTAGCGAGCCGATCGCTCGATGTCGGCGACAGTGAGAAAATGCGCGATGCTGATCCCCTCTCGCGGGGGCATCTCATAGCTCTTTTGTTCGATTTGTACGCTGTTCATTGACGCCTCCAATTCCGATCAACAGTGCTAATCCGCTGATTCCGGTCCTTTCGTATTCATACTGCTACCGATTAAGCCTGACGCGAGTGACTGTTCAAGGCGAAATTAGCACAAGCGCGACGATGAATCTATTGGACGAACGTATCAATCAATGCTGAAGAATTGGCCAGACGCCGCAGCCCGGAAGGCTGCAGGCCCGGTGCCACGTTTCCTTCGCGTTTTGTGCGAAGGGCGGGAGTCGGAGATGCCGGCTCCAACTGGGTTTGCTCACGTATCCGAAACAAAATCAAATAGCACACGCAGCACCGGCGCCCACCCCTTCGGCAAGCTCAGGACAGATGGTCCCTATGCGGAAACCAAGGCACAGCTTGGCGGCATTCAAATCCTTGAGGCGCGTGACCTCAATCATGCCGTTCAGCTAGTCTCACAGCAACCAGGCTTTAAGTATGGACTTGGACCGATTGAGATACGGCCGGTTATGGATTTGAGCGAAATCATAAAGGAGAGCGAGCAGCGGCGACGGCGAAAGGGTAGCTTGCGATGAGGGCGGCCGCCAAGGAGAGAATGATCAGTCTTATGGCCTTAGATGCCCTCAAAAACTTGCCTTCCCATAGAACATCTACCTGAGTATAATCCCCGTCATGGCCAAGAGGGGTACACCTCCACTTGACAGCGACATGGTTCAGGGCACGCTGGACCTGCTGATTTTACGTACTCTCTCGGCAGGCCCTGCGCACGGTCACACGATCGCCTATGCCATCGAGCGGCGTTCGGAAGATGTTCTTCAGGTCGAGCACGGCTCGTTGTACCCCGCACTCCACCGGCTTGAGGATCGGGGCTGGATCGCCGCGTTCTGGGGAACGTCGGAGAATAACCGCCGCGCCCGCTATTACCGGCTGACGGCGGCAGGGCGAAAACAACTCATCGCTCAGACCAATCGCTGGGAGCAACTGGTGCGGGCGATCGGGCGCATTCTGCGGCCAGCGGCAGAGTGAGAATTCGGAGCAGAACCCATGAGCATTCGACGGTTCTTCCACCGCAATCGATGGGACGCGGAGCGCGCCGCCGAACTCGAGTCCCACCTTCAAATTGAGACTGATCGCAATGTAGAAGCCGGGATGTCTCCGGCCGACGCTCGGACTGCGGCGTACCGCAAGCTGGGAAATCCCGCCAGAATTCGCGAGACGATCTACGAAATGAATTCCATTTCTGTTCTGGACATGCTCTGGCGCGACTTGCGGTTTTCCCTGCGAAGCCTGCGTAAGAGACCTGGATTCACGATTGTGGTCGTACTGTCTCTGGCGTTGGGAATCGGAGCGAACACTGCCATCTTCAGCCTGGTCGATGGCATCATCTTTCGCCCGCTGCCGGTGCCGAATCCGGGTGGGCTCGTGACTATCGATATCGCGGCATCGCGTTTGACCAGTTTCGGGGCTTCCTCCTACCTGGATTGGGCCGACTTCTCAGCCCGGAGCAAATCGTTTCAAGCGCTTTCTACGCGACAAGACATGTCGGCCGGACTAAACCCCGCAGGAGTTGTTCCGGATGGCAAACCGCAGGTGGTTTGGGGGCAACTGGTGTCTGGAAATTTCTTCTCCACCCTCGGGGTGCAACCGGAACTGGGCCGGGCATTTCTTCCGGAAGAAGACCAGACACCTGGCAAATATCCGGTGATGGTGATCAGCTACTCCCTTTGGAAGCGATTGTTTGCCGGCAACCGGGAGATCATCGGCAAGCAGGTCCAATTGAGCGGCCATAGCTTCACCATCATTGGCGTCACTCCCAAATCTTTTTCGGGAGCCGATCTCTGGTTTCGTCCCGAAGTTTATCTGCCCATGATGATGACGGCAGCGGTGTCGCCGGAAGGTAGCGATACGCTTACACACCGCACATATCGCGGATGCACTCTGCTGGGCCGCTTGAAGCCTGGAGTTACGATCGCGCAGGCCCAGGCCGAGATGAACGTCATCATGAGTAGTCTGGAACGGGAATATCCTGACAGCAACAAGGATACCGTTGCCATTGTCCGGACGGAGATGAGCCGGCGTCTGCAGGGGGGGAGTACAACGCCGGCCGCTATTCTGATGGGGCTCGTGGTGCTGGTTCTGATGATGGCTTGTGCGAATGTGGCCAGCCTGATGATGGCGAGGGGCTCGTCCCGCGTTCGAGAAATCTCGATGCAATTGGCCTTGGGGGCGTCACGCGCAATCCTGGTGTGTCAATTTCTGACCGAGAGTGCGGTGCTCGCGATCCTGGGCGGTGCTTCGGGCATCCTGCTAGCGTCTGTTTGTATTAAGGGATTTGCGTCACTACTACCTTACTCGATTGCTCCCGCAGGCCCCGACTTTCACCTGGATACGCGAGTCTTGGGCTGTGCCGCCTTTGCTTCCATCGCAGCAGTTTTTCTGTTTGGAATCGCTCCGGCATTCATGGCGGTGAAGGAAGGCAGGAGCGTTGCCATTACGAGAGGGGCGGGTGGCCGGTCGCACAGCGCGGTTGCGCGCCGGATCCTGATTGGGGGACAGGTAGCGCTATCGGTGCTTCTGCTGGTTGCAGGTGGATTGTTCTTGAAAGCCTTTTGGCAGGCGCAGAGAGCCGACCTTGGTTTCAACCCCGACCACATGCTGCTGGTCTTCCTGGACCCCAGCTTGCAGGGTTACAAGGACGAGCGCGCCACACATCTCAACCAGCAGATTTTGGAGCGGGTGTCGACTCTTCCAGGAGTAACATCGGCCACCTTGGCCGGCAACGTCCCGTTTCTCTCGGGGGGCTCCTGGGATCTCTCCATTGATGGATACACCAGCGCGGGTGGCGAAAAGTTCGTGGACACGAACACCAATCAGATCGGCCCAAATTACTTTGCCACCATGCAGATCCCCCTTCTCAGTGGACGCGAGTTTACTGCGCGTGATACCGAGAAGGCGCCGCAGGTTGCCATCGTCAACGAAACCTTGGCGCGCAGGTACATCGTCGGCAAGGATAGCCTGGATAAGGCTCTTGGGCACATCCTGCGGCTGCGCGACAACGTACCGCTACAGATCGTCGGCGTGGTGAAGGATTCGAGTAATGGGGGAATCGGCCAACCGGCGCCTCCTGTCTTCTATCTGCCCAATCTGCAGCAGGGAAGTTCGCGGGCGACGATTCAATTGAGAACGAACGGTGATCCAACGGCCCTTGTCTCGCTGGTTCGCGAGCAGATCAGCGCAGTCGACGCAGAGGTCGCTCCCGTATCGGTGCTTACAATGTCGGACGCGTTCTCCAGCAACGGCCTGTTCTTGTTTCGCATGGTCGCAATGTTGGGGGGAGCCTTCGGGCTGATTGCGCTATCGTTGGCCATCGTCGGATTGTACGGGGTTGTGTCGTTCGTGGTGGGCCGCCGGACGCAGGAAATTGGGATTCGCATGGCTCTGGGAGCGCAGCGGAGCAATGTTCTGCGGATGATTCTGGCCAACGGAATTTCCCTGGCCACAACCGGCGTCGTGATCGGCATGGTCGGGGCCCTGGTTGCCGCACCTCTGATGCGCGGTTTGCTCAACGGCGTGAACCCACGGGATCCTTTTACATTTGTGGCGATCGCCTTGATTCTCTCTGACCGCCACGTCGGTCGCAAGTTGGATACCAGCACGCCGAGCTACCCGCGTTGATCCTAATGTGGCTCTGCGGTGCGAGTAGACATGTAGGAAAATTGAGAAAGCCGCTTGTAGGGCATCCTAGCCCAATTTTTTGGCGGCTTACGACAGTAACTCTTGGCATCAGCGTTGGCGCTCAAAACCCAAGACACAGGATCAATGTGGGCGATGCGATTTTCGCTAACTACAAAGTGCGAGACGCTGCGCGGAACTAGCGCACCAGTCTGTTGGCGTCCGTTACGACTGCGTGCTCTTCCAGACCTTTATCGCTATGACCACACCATCCCTAACTCTGACCGTGATTTCGTTCATCAACGTGTATGGTTCGTTGTGGAGTTTAAGATCATGGCTGTGGGCGTAAAAGAGGCAATCGCCTCGCCTTGCCGTCGGCTCACCCAAGGCCAGTTTCAAGTCTGACTCGCTCATACCTAGCCGAAGCTGCGTAGGGGACGTTGTTGGCTCTTCAGAACTGCCTGAAAGCGACCTGCACCGTGAATCCACTTCGGCATCAGTGGCGATTCTCTTGATCGAAAAGTCACTGACGCGATCACCATCGATTTCACCGCTCGAAAGCCACAACGCCCACCGTTGCTCCTCGCGGCCTCCGACGAAACAAAGCCATTGAAAGAAGTCTGCTGCATCGCCTTGTTGACCAAGCTTCGCCCCATACTGCTTCGATGTTTCCCGTATGTCGGTTTGCTCAAGTTCAACGGACAGGCCTTCAGCCCGGAGCGAATTGACCATTAATTTGGGCTTCGTCCAGGCTCTCTTGGGCGTGAATGCAGGGAATTCCACGGGAGCCCACGTGATTGTTTCTCGCCGCTTCTGGCTTACTTTTGAGTCAGTGGATTGCTGGGCGGTTGTGATTGAGAGCAGGGTTAGCAGAACCATCACCAGATAAAATATGTGATTCACGCAGACACTGTACCCTGAAACGTAGCCTGATTCCACAGTTAGCGGCTGATTGGCTCTCAGTACCGACTACCGATCATCAGAACTCCACATGCGCGCGGAATGACGGCACAGTCACTGGGCCTCGGTCGCGATTGTAGCCCGGATTCACGATGTGCTGGAGTCCGGGAGCCAAGTAAATCCCGCGCCAGACGTGCACCGTGTAATAGGTCTCCAGGATATTTTCGCGGCCGTAGTTCAGATGGCCATCTCCCAGCAGAAAACCGAGGCCTCCGGCGGCGAGATAGTTCTGATGATCTTTCTTGATGGCGTTGCTGACGAATGCCACTCCGGCGCGATCCTGCTTGCGGCGCCACCAGGCGCCGTTGGCTCCTACGCCTTCGGCGAACGTCTGCTCGACTTCGGTGTAGGCGAACGACTCGGTGCGGCCATCGTTCCATCCGAAGCGCGCGAATGCGGTGAGATAGTGCGAAAGATTCTGCTCGAGGTTGACGCCGAATCCGTATTTCATCGTGATGTGCCAGGGATGGTTGGTGATATCGGGCGTCGTATCGGCCTCGGCGGACTTGATCACCTGGTCGCGGTAGATGCCCATGTTGGCGAAGTTGGTGTAGGCAAGCAGGCGGACCACGCCGGATTTCCTGGGAATTACGCCATGCCGCAATTCGAATTCGAAGTTTTCCGCGTGGGCCTGCCAAGGTTTCCACACGAGATCGATGCCGTTGGCGACCTTGGGCATTAGGGCCTCGCCGAAGCGTAAGCCCCAGTTGCGGTCTTCGAAATCGAAGACCGCGCCCACGGTGTAGCCGCGAGTGTCGGCGGCGTAATCCCAGGCGCCGTTATTGTCGATCGTCCAATTAGTAAATTGAAAATGAGTGTCGGAGCCGACGGAGTTACCGTCGAAGAAGTCCGGCATGCTCATTTTGCCGATGCGGAATTCAAGACGGCGCCGGGGCAACTCTTCGAACAACGAGAAAATGTTGCGCTGGTTCTCGACCTTGTCGTCGCTCAGGGCAAAGACCTTGTGGAACATCCCGCGGCCCAGATACGGAGCCTTGCTGAGCGCTGGATTGCGGACGATATCGAGGTTCGTGTTGCCCGCGAGGCCGAAGCCGGTGGTCAGCGCAGCGCCGCCGGCTTCTTCGATGTCCACCAGAAATTCGGTCGAGTTGTTCAGGCGCAGCCCCGTGTAGAGCGTCAGGAGGCGCGACGTGGCTTTCTCATACCGAGGGGTCAGGCTATGCGTACCGCTGTAGGGGGCGTGGAAGTCGGGATGTGTTTGAAAAATGAGATTCGCCTGACCCGAGAGCCAGAAACGTGTGTCCTTGAAATGCGGGAGCATGGTCTCGGGCCCGGGATCATCGATGGGAGCGACCGTGTCCGCGTTTGGCAAGGCCGGCGGCGGGGAGATCGGTTGCTGCGCGCGCGCAAGCGGGGCTGTTCCGATGGTGAGGCCCAACAGCATCGCAAGCCCAATCCCGAAGATGAGATGACGAACATCCATTTTGATTTGCGCGCTCATTTCGCAAAAATCGTTGAACCGCGCGGTGCCGGTCGAACAGCAGGTCGTTTTCTTGTTTTCCCCAGAGCAATACTTAACCCTACTATACGACACAAGGTTAACTATGATTAACCAATTTCTGTTGACGGTGTCGCACGATAAGGAAACTTACACGGTACGCGGATTTGATTAAAGGAGTGTTACGGGGTGAAAAGAACACGCGGTGCTCAGGCAGAGGGATCCACCGCATTTTCACAGTCCGCGACGAAACGTTGGAGTTCCCGGGGGTTGCGCAATCTCCATAGTTTCGCGGCACGGGCATGGGTGGCGACTTTGCGCAGAAGGACTGGACGCGATCGCCAGCGATAGCCAAAGAGCCAAAACCAGAAGTCGGCCCGCTCGCGTGATCGCCGGAATGTCCGCCACGCACAGCGCAGCAGCGAGAAATCCAGAAGAACTATCGTATCGGCCGCTCGAAGTCGGACCTCGATCACATCGTACGGACCTAAGTCACCATCCATGATCCATCGTTCCTCTGCAACGAGCTTCTGTTGAATCTCGGCCCACTGGTCAGGAGGAGTTGGGACAAGGTCGGAGCCCCAGAATATTTTGTCTAACTCGATGACCGGCAGTCCCGCGATCTCTCCCAAACGCCTCGCGAGCGTTGATTTCCCTGAAGCTCCACGGCCGAGGATCACCACACGCTTCATACTGTTCAGGGTAAATGGCCTGCATGGCCGGACTGTAGCCAATTTCCCTGGGCAACGGCGAGCATCTGCAGGCATTTGCGTTTGACAGCATTCCTCTCGAACCCCTAACCTGTTTTGTCTTCTTATGAAGGTTCTTGTTCTAGGTGGAGGCGGGCGCGAGCACGCGCTGGTGTGGAAGCTGAAGGAGTCGCCACGTGTCTCGCAGCTTTATTGCGCGCCCGGCAACGGCGGCATCGCGGACGAGGCCGAATGCCTGCCGGCGGATCTGAAGAGCCTGGACTCGATGGTCGCGCTGGCGACACGCCTGCAGCCGGATCTGACCCTGGTCGGACCCGAGTTGCCGCTCACGCTCGGAGTTGTTGATGAGTTCACTCGCCGCGGCTGGCGCGCGTTTGGGCCGACTCAGGCAGCGGCGCGGCTGGAATCGAGCAAGAGCTTTGCCAAGGAATTTCTGCAGCGGCATCACATCCCAACAGCTCCGTTTGCGATCTGCGATTCGATGGAGCAGGTGAAATCGGCGCTCGGGCATTTCCACACGCCGGTTGTGGTGAAGGCCGATGGGCTGGCTGCGGGCAAAGGCGTGGTCATCGCGAAAAGCAAAGAAGAAGCATCGAGCGTCGCGGCTGAGATGCTGAGCGGCAAGATGCTGGGCGATGCCGGGTCGCGGGTGGTGTTGGAAGAGTGCCTGAAGGGCGACGAACTTTCGTTCCTGGTTTTCAGCGATGGCGAGCGCGTGGCTCCGCTGGTGGGCGCGCAAGATCACAAGCGCGTGGGCGACGGCGACACCGGGCCGAATACCGGGGGGATGGGCGCGTATTCGACGGCGGACATCGTGGACGATCGCATGCGCGACTGGCTGGTAAATCACATCGCGCGGCCTGTGGTTGCCGGCATGAAGGCCGAAGGCACCGAGTTCAAGGGCGTCCTCTACTGCGGGCTGATGATGACCGCGCGCGGGCCCATGGTGCTGGAATTCAATTGCCGCTTCGGCGATCCGGAGACGCAGCCGATCCTGATGAGGCTGGAGAGCGATCTGGTCGACGCGCTCGAGGCTTCGATTGACGGACGCGTGAGTGATGGTGACTTCAAGTGGACGCGGGATGCGTCAGTCTGCGTGGTGATGTCGTCGGGAGGATATCCGGGGACGTTCGAGCAGGGGAAGCGGATTGATGGGCTGACAGAGGCGAACACGGTGAAGGGCGTGAAAGTGTTTCATGCCGGGACTTCGAAGCGCGAGGGAGCTTACTACAGCGCGGGCGGACGCGTGCTCGGGGTAACGGCGCGGGCTGCGGACCTGGAGACTGCAGTGGAACGTGCGTACGAGGCGTGCGGGAAGATCAGTTTCGCGGGCGCGCATTATCGGAAGGATATTGCGGGGAGAGCGCTGAAGAACTAGAGCGTCGCGAGTCTCGAAAACGAAATCCCCACTTCTGGCAAAACCGGCCAGAAGTGGGGCACCCGGCAGAGCAGTAGGGACCCTTCGACTGCTCAGGATGACCAATCCAAACACCGTTGAGGAGATCAATGAGCAAGCCACTGGTATCGATTGTGATGGGGAGTGATTCCGATCTAGAGATTATGCGCGAGGCGGGGAAGGCGCTGGATGATTTCGGGATCGCATATGAGATGGATGTGACTTCGGCGCATCGTTCGCCCGATCGGAGCGCGGATTTTGCGAAGAAAGCCGCGGAGCGGGGGATCAAGGTGATCATCGCCGGGGCCGGCGGGGCGGCGCATCTGGCGGGCGTGATCGCGGCGCATACGATTCTTCCCGTCATCGGCGTGCCGATTCCTTCGACGTCGCTGAATGGGATGGACTCGCTGCTCTCGACTGTGCAGATGCCGGCGGGGATTCCCGTCGCGACCGTTGCTATCGGAAAGCCTGGTGCGACGAATGCTGGGATTCTCGCGGCGCAGATGATTGGGCTGGCGGATGCAACGATCGCGAAGAAGCTGCACACGCATAAGGAGAAGCTGGCGCGCGGGGTGGAGGAGAAGTCCAAGAAGCTCAGAGGAATGTAGAGAAGATCACGTAGCGACAGCCGCCTCGGCTGTCCGGCGATGCGAAGCGAGCCGAGCTGTTCCGGATCAGGATTTAAGAGGCTCTGGCTTGGACAACGTCCGCCTTGGAAAGTCAAAATCCCCACTCTGTCGCAAACACCGCGACAAGGATTGATTGGATAAGAGCGAAGGCTCGATTGACCCGGTAGTCTGTGTTTGAGGACAAAGACGCTGGGAAGAAAGGAGCCTTCACAGATGATGATTATAGATTCTCTCTTGAAATTCAATTTGTTTTCTCTCTGGAGAGGTGCAGGAGAACCTCTCTCTTTTTTGGTTCAGTCAAGCACAAGCAGCAATGGCATTGCCAGCCATGTTGACTGCGCAACACAGCTTCGATCCGTCGTACGGTTGATTGGTGCGGAACATGGCAGACAGAGCATGCAGCAGCTTTCGCATAACCGCTACGACGGCTTGCAGCCGAGCTTTGCCGCGAGCTAGTAAGTTTTGATAGAAGCATCGCAGATAAGGATCGCGACGCAGAGCGACCAGCGCTGGCATGTAGAGAGCACGACGCAAGTGACGACTACCGCCGCGGCTGATCCGAGGCCGCTTCTCGACCGATTTCCCTGACTTGAAAAGCCGCGGATCCAGTCCGCTGAAGGCCACCCACTGGCGCGCGTCCAGCATGTCGGGCAGCACGGCCAATTCGCCCAGGATCTGCAGAGCACTGGTCTCAGCGATGCCAGTCGTGGTCAGCATTAGACGGAAGCGGCGGTCCAGTTCGGAATCGCCGGCGATGAGCCGCAGAGCTTCCCGCCGCAACCGTGTCATGCGCTGCTCAAGATATTTCTGATGGCGCTGCATCTCCTTGACCACCAAGACCGGCAAGGCTTGGCTCGCGGCCGAGGCGTGCGCACGATTGTTCTGCTGAGTATGGATAACCGCCAAGTCGGCAATGGCACGCGCCACAGCCCGCAAGTGTAGGGCGACTGAGCTGGGCGGTTGCCAAGCAACCCAAGGCATGCGAGCGGCATACTCGCAGAGCACGCGGGCATCGACCGGATCGGTTTTGCTGCGCTGACCGAGCGATTCCGCGAAGCGTCGTGCCCGCCGCGGATTGATGACACTGATCTCCACTTGGCGGTGTGCTTGCAAGGTCAACGCCAGATCCAGGCTGTAATTCCCGCTGGCCTCCAGGCAGACCCGCACTCGCCGGCCGCCCCGAAACAAGTGGGTGATCAGGGCCTTGTGTCCGGAAGGATGGTTCGAGAACTTAGCCATGGCGGGCTTGTCCTCGCCTTTCCCCCGGCGTAGGGCGACACTTAACTCGCGTGCGCTTACATCGATTCCAGCAAACGTGTCGACTTCCGTTTCAGGCATGTTGAACCTCGCAAGTCTGGATTAGACTGAGCTTCGGCTCCCCGACCCTGTACCACCTCTCTCGCCGTCCTTGTATGCAGGCTCTCGCGGCCTGAGATTCTCCACGGCGTTGAGAAAGGAGGGCGGGGGGCCTATCTATAATCCAGGCTGCCAACTCACTGCGCCTAAGGATGTGAACGGCCTCCCGCCGAATCCCGATCCAATCCCCCACTAACACAGAGAGACCGAATCGGGCAGATGCAAACAAGATACAAGGATGTGATTTCCATCCCAGCTGGCAACAAGTGAGTTGGCTAGACACGGAGACTGGAGATTGTGGGGAACGCAAGCTGGTGCATGCGAATGGGGATGCCCAGCAGTTCTATGCGCAACTGGCGGCGCCGGTGCTGATCGGGATCGAGGCTACGGGGAACAGTCAGTGGTTCGTGGAAATGGTGGAGGATCTGGGGCACGTGATCTGGATTGGGGATGCGGCTCAGATCCGGGCGAGCTATGTGCGCAAGCAGAAGACGGACAAGCGGGATGCGGCGCACATTTTGCGGTTACTGCGGGAGGGACGGTTTCCGCGGTTGTGGATGCCGGATCGGGAACAGCGGGATCTGCGGCAACTGGTGCTGCATCGGCACAAGCTGGTAGAGATTCGAAGCCGGGTGAAAAACGAACTGCAACACCTTTCCATGAATAAAGGAGTGCAGAAAAAACATCGGCTGTGGAGTCAGTCGGGACAGCAGATGCTGCGCGAGCTGCCGTTAAAACCGTGGGCAGCGTGCCGGCGGGAAGATTTGCTGGGACTGCTGGCGATGTTAAACCAGCAGGTCGGCAAACTCGACGGCGCAGTGCAACAGGCGGCAGAAGCAAACCCGCAATCGCGATTGCTGATGACGCAGCCGGGAGTGGGACCGAACACGGCGCTGGCGTACGTCCTGACCATCGGCGATGCGAGCCGCTTTCAACGGGGCAAGCAGGTGGCCAGCTATCTGGGGCTGATTCCGCAGGAGAACAGTTCCGGAGAACGGCGGAGAACGGGCGGGATCAGCAAGCAAGGCAACCGCATGCTGCGCTCGCTGCTAGTGGAAGCGACGCAGACGGCTGTGCAGCACGATCCCGGATTCCGTAAAGACTATTTGCATCGCTGTCATCAAAAGCCCAAGGCAGTGGCCAAGGTGGCGGCGGCGCGCAAGTTAGCGGTACGACTCTACTGGATGCTGCGCACCCAGACCTGCTATCCAGAGATCGTTCGCATCGAGAGCAGCCCGCGGGTGCCCCTGGTCGGCGCAAGCTAGACCGTAGGATTGATTGGGCGCTCTCGCATCCCGTAAGAGACGGGATGTTCGCATAGAAGAATCATGGCCGAAGTTTAAGCCGAATCGATGGTTGGTGGAACGATCTTCCACCGAAAGTGATTCAGCGTGAGATTTCCAGAGTCTTGGTCCTCAACCTCTCTGGCAAACCAGGCGGTGCTTGCGCACCGCCCAGGACAACTATGCCCTTGACAGAGCCTTCGCTCTTATCGAGGGGCACCCTCGAAGTTGGGAAATTACAGGTTGCAGATTCTAGGCTTCAGATTGAAAGTTAGGCCGCAAATCTGCAATCGTTTCTCGGCTCGCTTCGCTGGACAGCCGAGGCGGCTGTCCCTACGCGGTCCGTTTACAACTTCAGGTTTTTCAGATATTCGCGGAAAGGGCCGCCCAGGTCGGAGCGCTTCAGGGCGAATTCTACCGTGGCCTTCAGGAATCCTAGTTTGTCGCCGGTGTCGTAGCGGTTGCCTTCGTAGACGTAGGCGTACATCTTTTCTTTCTTGAGCAGCATGCGCATGCCGTCGGTGAGTTGCAGTTCGCCGCCGGCACCCGCCTGAATCTTCGCGAGGCTATCGAAAATCGCAGGCGTCAGGATGTAGCGGCCGATCACGGCGAGATTCGACGGCGCTTCTTCGAACTTCGGCTTTTCCACCATATTGCGGATTTCGAAGAGGCGTCCATTGAAACCTTCGGCGGGCTGCGCATCGAAGACACCGTAAGACGAAATCATCTTGCCTTCGACCACCTGCGCGGCGATCACGCTGCATTGCTTCTCATTGAAGACGTTGACCATTTGCTTGAGCGCAGGGACGGGGTTCTCGATCACGTCGTCGGCCAAAAGCACGGCGAAAGGTTCGTTGCCCACAAACTCGCGCGCCATGAGCACCGCGTGACCCAGGCCCAGCGCCTCTTTCTGGCGGACGTAGGCCACGTAGATCATGTCGGAAATCGAGCGAACGATTTTCAGCAGGTCATGTTTGCCGCGCTCCTCGAGCATCTTTTCGAGTTCGTAGCTGACGTCAAAGTGATCTTCGATGGACTGCTTGCCGCGTCCGGTGATGATCAGGATCTGATCGCATCCGGAGGCCATGGCCTCTTCGACGCCGTATTGAATAATCGGCTTGTCGACCAGCGGGAGCATTTCTTTGGGCTGGGCTTTGGTCGCGGGCAGAAAACGGGTGCCCAGGCCGGCGGCGGGGAACACGGCTTTGCGAACTTTCATGGTCATGGAGCGGTCGTTGATTGTCGGTCGTTGGTCGTTGGCCTGGCGCTACCGGGGTCGGATCATTGTAACTGGTCGTTACATAGGTTCGCGATGTCTTCGGGCATGAAGGGGCTTGGATGTCGATTTACACCTTGCGAGTTGCTGTGTAGAAAGTCAAAGACCCCACCCTGTCGCATACAACGCGACAAGGGTGGGGCACCCAGTAATTAGTCCGGGGCGGCTCGCTTTGCCTCGCCGGACAGCCGAGGCGGCTGTCGCTACATGAGCTGCGTTAGTTCCCTCCTATTTGCTTACTACCAGCACTACGAAGCTGTCTGGGAGAACTGGCGGATAGCCGCGGGGATTCTGGGGTGTGGGAGCGGGGCGCGGGCCGAACTTCGCCGCGACCGTGTAGACGTTGTGTGTCTTTGTGTCGAGAGCCATCGTGCGGGCTGACTTCTGGGTGGGAACATTTTCCGCCACCGTGAACTTACTGGGCGACTCTTCTTTCACGACCGTAAGAACTCCGTCTTGTCCGCAGGAGGCGAACGCGAGTCCCGTTTCGTCGTCATATGCGGTGGCGTCGACGCCTTCGCCGATCGCCGGAGTGGCCAGAACTTTGCCGCTGTCGGCATCGACCACAGCCATCATCTTGTTACCGCATCCGACGAAGAGGCGGCGGTTCTTGCGGTCGATGGCGAGCCCGCTGGGCTCGGTGCAGGGCGCGAGCGGCCACTTGGCCTTCACTTCCAGCTTGTTGGGATCGATTGCGGTCAACTCGCTTTTGTCTTCAATGTTGACAAAGATTTCGCCCTTGGCATCGCTGGCGGCGAACTCGGGCTTGCCGTCGAGTTTGATCGTACCCAGCACTTTGCCGCTGGCGGCATCGATGGCAGTAGAGTCACTGCTGCGTCCATTGAAGGTGAAGACGCGTTTGGTCGCCGGATCGTAGAGAATCGCGTCGGGATTCTCGCCGGCTTTCACTTTCTCGCCGATGGGTTTCAGGGTGTTGATATCGAAAATGGTGACGGTGCCTTCACGGCCGTTGCTGGTGAAGCCGCGTCCGAGGTCAGGCGCGAGAGCGATTCCGTGGACGCCCGGGGTGTCGGGGATGTCGCCGACATTCTTGCCGGAGTCGAGATCAAGAACGATGACGTGCGTGCCGCGCGAGATATAAAGACGGCGCGCGCTCGCGTCGGCGGTCAGGTAATCCCAGCCACCGTCGCCGCCTACTTTGTAAGTTGTTGCCACATGGTATCCCGGACCAGCGGCGGCCAGCGCCAGGGCCGCCAGGGACACACTGATGACCGTTATCAGCCACTTGTACTTCGTAGACATAACTTCCTCCTGTAGTTTCTTGCCAATTGCGTTCGCGCGCCGGGGCCCCTTCCCAAGTGCGCAAAGACAAGTTTTTGCATCGAACCGGCTAGGGTTCGAACCGAAAGTAACTTTACCTCATTTTGGAGGTCAACCTAGACTTCTTCTATATGGATGTTTCTTCGCCATTTTCCACGGAGGCCGCCAAGGCGACGCCGGTCGATCCGCGCCTTCAGCCAACACCGGACTACGGCACGCTAGGTCCGGGATCGGATATTCCCGGTCCCGAGGATCGCGATGCGCTGCCCGCGTCGCGAAAGTCTGCATTGCGGTCAGCACATTTGATCGCCGCCGTCGTAGGGATGGTCGCGGCCCTCATCGTGGGAATGACCAAGGCTCATCCGATTTGGCCCAAGTCGATTCCCTCGCGATCGAGCGAGCCTGCATCAGGCAAGGACCTGCGTCAACTCGATCGCATGAAGCCGCAAAAGCAGGCGGAGACACTGCTGGAACTGGCCGTCGGACACTCGCAGGGAGCGGTCGAGCAGATTTCGTCGCGCGTCGATCGCTGGAATGGACAAGTTCAGTGGAACTCGCAGATTGCTTCTTTGACCACCGCGGCGCTGAACTCGAACGACATGCGCGTGCGGGAGTCGGGCGTTGAAGTAGAACTCGCCGCTTATGGCCTCGCAAAGAATGCCGCGAGCCTGGAGTTTGTGTTGAAGAACGTAGACTCGCCGGACCACAGCCAGAAGATCTGGGCGCTGTGGGCGCTTGGACTGATGGCGAACCGGGGAGTCGAGAGTGAACGAATCGTCGGCGTGCTCGCGGATCATTTGAAGGATGACGATCCGGATTCGCGGCGATGGGCGGTCGAGGGATTGGCGGTAGCCGGTAGCGATCAGGCCATTCAGCCGCTGCTGGCGACCATGCACAACGATTCGTCACCGATGGTGCGCGAGAGAGCTGCATGCAGCCTGGCGGAGTCTGGCATGTTCACGCAGGACCAGCGGATGACGGCTGTGCCGCAATTGCTGAACTACACGGATGATCCTTCGCTCGACGCACAAACGCAGGGATGGGCGTTCCAGGCGCTGGGAGACATTACTCATCAGCGGTTGCCGAGAGATTCTGCTGCGTGGCGCAACTGGTACGGGACACAAGTGGGCAGTGGCCGGTGATCAGTGGTTAGTGATCAGTGATCAGCGGTTAGACGCGATCCTCCGAAAATTGCTATCGACTTCTTGGTAGTGCTGCAATTAGGCCGTTCAGGATTCTTCCAACCTCTGAGCACTGCTGCAGTAAAAGCGTGCAATGTTCCAGTCCGAGATAGTCCAGTTCGCGCGCAATCTGCAATTGTGTTTCGACTTCGAGCAACGAACCGCGGGCATGGCCGAGGAACTGTTTGAATTCTCCGGTCGAAGCGCGTCCTTGTCCCTCGGCGATATTGCTGGGGACTGAGATCGCTGCACGACGCAACTGAGCGGTCAGACCATACACCTCGGCTTTGGGAAAAGATTCTGTGTAACGGTACACGTCAGTCACCAGCCTCATTGCCTTTTGCCAAGCCACTAAATCACGGTACGAGCGAACGCCAGAAACCTTGAGGATGTGCATTCTCGAATTGTCCTGCGGGCCATGAGTTCCGTCGCCAAAAAGCGACACACGACGCCTCGTCAGGTTCCAAATCGGGAATGAGACTCCAACTGTGTGAACGGCCCTGAACACAGGCCACTGACCACTGACCACTGCTTTTTCACTCTGCCATCTTCGCTACGTGGACTTCGAATCCCGTCTTTGGCAGCAATGACGTCAACGAAAACGCTTTGAATCCGTCGCCGGTCACTTCGGTATGGCGGTAGATGCCGGGCTCGCTCTCGATCATTTCACGGCGGCCTTCCATGTCGGCGAGAAACGCGTCGGCCTGCTTTGTAGTGACCTCGGCGTCTTTAGCCCGCGTGACTACCGCTTCTGATGCGTAAGAACGAACCAGCTTCGGCCAATATTTATTGAGCAGGTCGGTGCTGGCAAAAATGTCGGCCCAGATGATGCGGCCATTGACGGCGACGACTACGCCAACAGCGTTGCGATCGCGCAACTGGTGGATCAGGCTCTGGTAGCTCTGTTCGATGGGCTTGGCGACGGAGTCGACCTGCTTTCGGACTCCGGCGTTTTCATTCAGCCTGGCATACGAGGTGGTCTGAGCCATGTCGACCATGACTTGTTCTGAGGCGCCGGCGACTTCGACGGTCATGGCTTGCTTTTGCTTATTTACCTCGTTCCACACCTGGCTCTGGTCTTTGTCAGCCATGGCCTTGCCGCGGACCGAGGGTTGCGCCATGGCCGCCATGGGAACGGGCCCGCCGATGGACGCCCCGGCGCTCTTCCCGTAGAGCGCTTCTGAGGCACCGAAGTTCGCGGTGGTGGCGACCCAGCGTCCAGGCTCGACGCAAAAGACGCTCAGATCGACAGGCTCGCTTTCCGGGGGGACGATGCGGTCTTTGCCGATCACGCGATCTTGGCGGCCGCCGCTGACGATCTCTCCGGCCAACAATAACAGCGGACGCTTGGAATTGTTAACCAGCACGAGGCGATTCACTTCAGCGCCATCGTGGCGGACCACGGGAGCGCCGTGGCGGCGGATGAGTCCTTGCACGCTTCCGGCTTCGGTCACGATGACTTCGCCCGAGTGCAGGCCTTCATCCAGGGTAAGAAATTCTCCGGTGGGATAGCTTTTCGCAGCGACCACGGGAAACACCGTCAAGTTGCCGTGGCGGATGGGTTCGAGAACCTTGTAGCCGGACGTTGGATTGACTTCTCCGGCGCGGGCGGGATGGTGATCGATCATCACAAATCCGGCAACGAGCAACAGAACCATTACGGCAATGAAACTCTTCGGGTTCATAGCGATTCTCCTTCGTGAGCCTGCGTCGTTTCTGTCGCCCCTTCGGGGCTTGCCCGAATTTGCGATTTGCTACCCGCGGCTGCGCCGTGGGCTGCATTCTTCCGCCGCTTCGCGGCTGGTGTTGCTTCTCAAACCCGCGGAGCAAGACGTCTCGACTCAGACTCTGCAGGGCGGCCGCGTCCACTCTCAAGGGAGAGGCGTGTTCGAGTTACGAGCGTAACCCGGACCGGACGCGCTGCCCATGTCGACTCCGTGGAAAGAACGTGCGGGCATGCGCGGCTTGCGGGCGATATTTGTGCGCAGATAAGAGGAATCGCTCCGCGTGGTTTGATGTGGCAGCGGGGTCGAGCTTCGCTCGACGGACAGCCGAGGGCGGCTGTCCCCACATGTCTTCTCAGAAACGGCTGTTCCACATGTCCTGTAAAATTGAAGAAGCAACTCCCGGAGCCACTTTCCGCATTGTCTTTTCTTGACCAACTGAATCCGCAACAGCGCGAGGCTGTCGAGACCACTGAAGGGCCGGTGCTCATTCTGGCCGGCGCCGGGAGCGGGAAGACGCGCGTCATCACCTACCGGATCGCTTATCTGATTGAGCACAAGGGCGTCATGCCGGAATCGATTCTGGCGATGACGTTCACCAACAAGGCGGCGGGGGAGATGGGCGAGCGCGTCGAGAAACTGGTGGGCGGGCTGAGCATTGCCAAACCGGTGATCTCGACGTTTCATTCCTTCTGCGTGCGGATGTTGCGGCGAGACATTGAGGCGATGCGGATTCCGTCGACGGTGCCGGGGCAGCCGCCGATCGGGCACACGAAGAATTTCGTGATCTACGATGAGAGTGATCAGCAATCGGTAGTGAAGTCGGTGATGAAGCGGCTGGGGGTTGACGATAAAGAATTGACACCGCGCACCGTGCTCGGCCGGATTTCGTGGGCGAAGAATCACATGCTCGATCCGCAGGAGCTTTATCTGAACTCGGCGGATCCGAAGACGGAGAAGGTTGCGCATCTGTACGAGGAGTATCGGAAGGAACTGCGCAAGGCCAATGCGCTCGACTTCGATGACCTGCTGCTCGAAGCGGTACGGCTGCTGAAATCGGAGCCGCAGGTTCGCGAATATTACAACAAGCGTTTTCAGTACCTGCTGATCGACGAATATCAGGACACGAACCGGCCACAGTATGAACTCATGCGCATGCTGGCCGGGGAGCAACACAACGTGTGCGCCGTCGGTGACGAAGACCAGTCGATTTATTCCTGGCGCGGAGCGGACATTCGCAACATTCTGGAGTTTGAGCAGGACTTCCCCGAGGCGAAGATCATCCGGCTGGAGCAGAACTACCGCTCCACGCAGAACATTCTGCAGGCTGCGTCGGCGGTGGTGGCGAACAACGTCCGGCGCAAGGGGAAGAACCTTTGGACGTCGCGCCAGGGCGGGACCAAGATCGGCTATTACGAGGCGCCCGACGGTGAGAATGAAGCGCTGTTTGCCGCGGACTGGATTGCGCGCTATCTCCGCGAAGCCAACGAGCGCGGGGAGACGCCGCGGGCAGCGGTGCTCTATCGCACGAATTCACAGTCGCGGTTGTTTGAAGAGGCGATGAGGCGGTACGGGCTGAAGTATCACGTGGTCGGCGGATTTTCCTTCTACGAGCGCGCCGAGATCAAGGACATGATCTCGTACCTGAAGGTCATCCAGAATCCGGACGACACGATTTCGCTGTTGCGTGTGATCAATACTCCGGCGCGCGGCATTGGCAAGGGAACGATCGACACGCTGGAGCAATTGGCGCTGGAGACGGGGCTGTCGATGTGGGGAGCGATCGGCGAGGCGGTGAAGCGTCAGCTGTTGCCTCCACGGGCGGTGGCGTCGCTGAAGAGTTTCCAGCAATTGATTGAGGATGCGCGGGCGATGCTGCTGGGTGCGTTTACGAAACAACTGGAGCAGAGTGTGGCGCGGGCGCTCTCGCCCGCGGAAGCCGAGATCGCAGCGGCTGCTGAGGAGCCTGCCTCCGACGAGGCGGGTGCGACTGCATTTGATCCGCAAGAGTTTGGGAACTTCTCGTTTGATTTTGGTTCGGCTGCATCGGAGGAGGGCGAAGAAAGCGCAAGGTCCCTCGACTCCGCTCGGGATGACAATGATGCGGCAACTCCCGACGTTTTTGCGGATGCAAGTTCATTTCCTGCTCCCACGGTCAGCACCGCTGACATTCTCAAATTCCTGATCGACCGGACTGGATACATGAAGCTGCTCGAGGAGGAGGACACGCCGGAGGCCTATTCGCGCATCGAGAACTTGCGCGAATTGGTGAATGCGGCGATGGATTCGCGGGACCGCGGGGAAACGCTTGACCAGTTTCTCGATCACGCGGCGCTGGTGGCCGATGCCGACGATTACGATGAGCGCGCGCAAATCACGCTGATGAGCCTGCACGCCGCCAAGGGATTGGAGTTTCCTCTGGTTTTTCTCAGCGGGCTGGAAGAGGGGCTTTTTCCGCATTCGCGCACCATGCTGGTTCCGGAAGACATCGAGGAAGAGCGGCGGCTGTGTTACGTCGGCATGACGCGGGCGATGGATCAGTTGATTCTGACGCGAGCCGTGTACCGGCGGAGGTATGGGACGGACTTGCCTGAAGCGAGTGTGCCGTCAAGATTCCTGGAAGAAGTGCCCGGGCCGCTGATTGAGGAGGTGGGCACGCGGAGGAACGGCGGAGCTTCGCTCCGCCGGACGGGCGAGAGCGCCCGTCCCCACACTAGCTCGGCGGCTTACGCGTCCGAGTCTTCCCATTACTCCTACGAGGATGAGGATCAGAGTGCCTCGTGGCATGCAGGAGATCCCAGCCGGGGAAATGCTCGCCCTTCCAAGCCGACGGTTGCGGCCCGTGCTTACAACTCGATTGAGAACATTGCCGAGTTCTTCGCCAGCCGCGGTAAGAAGTTCACGGCGCCCAAAGCTCCGCCTGTTGAGGAGCCTACGGGTAAGCGCGGATTCCGTCCGGGGCAGAGGGTGCGGCATCCGAAATACGGCGAGGGAACGGTCTATCAGCGCGAAGGAGAAGGCGAAGAGGCGAAGATTACTGTACAATTTCCACGCTTCGGCTTGAAGAAGCTGGTGGAGAAGTACGCCCAGCTGGAGCGAGCCTGAAGGGATTGGGAAATCGTGTAATTTAGTAACTGGGTAATTTCGGACTTTTGCGGCCCGAAAGCGTTTTTCAACTGCACAAATTACTCAATTTCCCAATTACAAAATTTAATCAAGAAAGAATTCATGGCCAATACAACCACACTCAGCAAAGACGAACGCAAGAAAGCCAAACGCACGGCGCGCAAGAAGCGCAAGGCGGACAAGCCGCTGAAGCCCCGCGACTATCCTCGCGGATCGAAGAAGCCGAAGGTCAAGAAGTTGGCCCGCGGTCAGGCGAAGCGGTAGTCGTTTATCGGCATTCGGGAATCCCACCCTTCGAAAAGCGCGAAGGGTGGGGCACCCAGCGTCACGGGTTCGAGCTAGAATCCCCACTTCTGGCAAAAACGGCCAGAAGTGGGTCACCCGTTTGTGCTCAATCCCTCCGTTCAGGAGAAAACAAACCTCTTGTCACAACCCACAGCGAGCGAGCCACCATCGAACCAAGTTGTGCGCACCTCCGACAGGCAGGTTTTTTGCTGCAAGTCGATTGACAAGCTGATATCAGATTCCGAGGATCCAGAGCGCAAACTCAAGAAGACGCTTGGGCCGTTGTCGCTGACGGCTCTGGGAATTGGCGCGGTGATCGGATCGGGCATCTTTACAGTTGTCGGCACCGCGATCGCGGGGCAGAAGTTTGACACTTCGTCGATTTTGAACGCGCCCTTGCTCGATTACATGGTGCGTCATCACGCCACCCTGGGCCGTCCGGGCGCGGGTCCGGCGCTGGCTTTGTCGTTGGTGCTGGTGGCGATCGTGTGTGGGTTCACGGCGTTGTGCTATGCGGAACTCGCATCGATGATCCCGATCGCAGGCAGCGCGTACACCTACACCTACGCAACGATGGGCGAGTTGATCGCGTGGATTATCGGGTGGGACCTGATCCTGGAATATGCGGTCAGCAACATGGCGGTCAGCGTCGGTTTCTCAGCCCATCTGGTGGGGATGGTCGAGTGGTTCGGGGTGCATCCGGGATTGCGCTGGATTTCACCTGCGTACCTACCCGCCGGCCTCTCCGATCTCAAGGGCAATATGCTCTACCCTCCCGGAATGCATTTCGGCTTCAACATCCCAGCGTTCCTCGTGGTGATGCTTCTGACGGTGATCCTGGTAAGAGGAATCCGGGAGTCTGCCGAAGCCAACAACACGATGGTCATCCTTAAAATCGCGGCCATACTCGCGTTTATCGTAGCGGCTTCCCATTACATTCATCCCGCGAACTGGCATCCATTCGCCCCAATGGGATGGTCGGGAATTCTAACGGGCGGTTCAATTATCTTCTTCACTTACATCGGGTTCGATTCAGTCTCCACAGCGGCCGAGGAGGCGCGCAACCCGCAGCGCGATCTGCCCATCGGCATCATCGCTACGCTTGTGGTCTGCACATTGCTCTACATCGGAGTCGCGGTGGTGCTGACGGGTGTCGTGAACTGGCAATCGCTGCTTGACGACGCGGCTCCCGTTGCCAACAGCCTGAAAGGCCTCGTCGCCAGTACCGGGTCGAATACGTTGCGATGGGTAGAACTGGGGGTTTTGTTCGGGGCAATGATGGGAATGATCTCGTCCTTGCTGGTGTTTCAGCTTGGGCAGGCGCGCGTGTGGTTCTCTATGTCTCGGGATGGCTTGCTGCCCAAACTCTTCGGGCGAGTTCATCCGCGATTCCGTACACCCGCGACCGCGACGTGGATCGCAGGACTCGTTGTTGGAATTCCAGCCGGCATTCTCGATATCGGAACCCTGGCGGACCTGTCGAACATTGGTACTCTTTTTGCTTTCGTCCTGGTGTCTATCGGCGTGATCATCCTTCGTTATCGCGACCCAGGGCGGCATCGCGGGTTCCGCGCACCCGGAGGCATAACTGCGCCGGTGCTAAGCGTAGCGTTCTGCGTGCTGTTGATGTCGGGCTTGCCCATACTGACGTGGCTTCGATTCTTCGCGTGGCTGATCCTGGGGCTGATGATTTACGTCTTCTACAGCCGGCATCGGAGTGAGTTCGCGACGAAGTAAGTCCGCGCGACTTAGGAGATGGGAAGAAGCCGGGCTTCGCCCGGCGTACAGCCGAGGGCGGCTGTCCCCACATTTGCGAATTCAACTCCCTACCGTTCTACTGCCCACTCCTTCGACAGGAACAGATAGCGATCCCTAACGTCGTCTTTGTGGGCGGCGGGTTCGGCGCTTAGGATCATCACGGGCCAGCCGTCAGATGCCGTGTAGGGCGGCCATTTCGGCAGACCGGGACCGTTGGGGTTTCCGTTCTTGGCGAAGTTTGCCCAGAACTTCTGCATCATTTCGCTGACCTGGCGATCGCTGTCACGCCAAGTGACGTCGGTCTTCGAGTCGAGCTGGCCGAAGACGTATTCGATCTCGGCGGAGTGGTATGCGCCCAATCGCGGCGCATTCGGGTTCTTCGAAAATGGGGCCATGTCGAAGCGGTAGCGATAGACCGGCTGCTTGCCGGTTTTGCTTTGTGCTTCGATCCAGGCCCAGGTGGAGAGCGCGATGAATGTATCGCCCGCGTAGTCCTGGGCCGACCGCAGGGCGTGCTCGTCGGTGTCGGCGGGATAGAGCTTCAGGAATTCATTTGCCTTGTCGCCGAAATCTTTTTTCGCAGTGGCCTTGAAGCTCTCTGCGGTTGGCTTGTGCGGAGAGTAGGCGATCTCGAAGCTGCCCTCGTCGTGGTTCCAGCCCGCCAGCAGCGCGGCGTCAATCTGTTTGCCGGCGGCGAAAACAGCGGGAACGGACTCAGGCAGGAAATATCCGTCGACATCGGGACCGAAGTCGAAGCCTCGCGATTGAGGAGGCGCAAAGGCTGCGAGCAGCTTCTCCGCGGGAATCGCGCGCAATTCGGCCAAGGTCGACGCGCCGAGCTTTTCTTTCACAAGCTTCGCGTCTTTCTCGGCCCGTGCTGACATCGCGTCAAACGAGAGACCGCTGCGCGAGAAGGCTGCGCCGCTTTCGCCGATTGCCTTCTGGAAAAGTCCGTTCGCAAGAGGTGACGCCATTTGGGCGCTGACAGAAAACGATCCGGCGCTTTCACCGAAAATGGTGACGTTCCCCGGATCCCCTCCGAATGCGGCGATATTGTCGTGCACCCACTGGAGGGCAGCAAGTTGATCGAGAAGGCCATAGTTACCGGCGGAGTTATGGCCGGATTCTGCCGCCAGTTCGGGATGCACCAGGAAGCCGAAAACTCCAAGGCGGTAATTCATCGATACGACGATGACGCCCTGCTGCGCGAGATTGTAGCCGTTCTGGCGGCCCTCAGAAGTGGTGCCAGCGACGAAGCCTCCGCCGTAAATCCAGATCATGACGGGGAGCTTCGGGTCGACATGTTTATCGGCAACCCAGACATTCAGGGTGAGGCAGTCTTCGCTGCCGCCAGGATCATGAAACACCATGTCGCCGAAAACATTTCCCTGCAGGCAGTGGGACCCGAATTCGGTCGCCTTCTTCACGCCCATCCACTTCGCGGCCGGAGCCGGCGCCTTCCAGCGCAGATCGCCGACCGGTGGCGCGGCGTACGGGATGCCGAGGAAGGTTCTTACCTTGCCATCGTCCTTGCCCTCGACGGTGCCCAAGCGAGTCTTCACCTGCGGGGCGGACGAACCTGCGAATGAGAACGAGGAGATTGCGAGTACGATCCAAGAAGCCACAGCTCTGCGGACGATCTGCTGGTGCATTGCGTTGCTCCGGAGTGCGATGTGAGAACTTCGGATTGTAAAGGAAAACAGGCATGGCCGCGCTCGCAAATCTCGAACCTGCCATCTACAATCGGAAATCATGAATGGAGTCCATCCGCCGAATGCCTTTATCCGTCAGCTGCCCAAGGCAGAACTGCACTTACATCTGGAAGGAGCCATAGAGCCGGCGACGCTGCTTGAACTGCGCAAGCAGCACGGAGAGAAGGCGACGCTGGCCGAGACCGAGGCGCTTTATCGCTACAACGACTTTGCCAGCTTCCTGATGGCATTCAAAGAAGTGAGTGCGCACCTGCGCGGGCCGGAGGATTACGAGTTCGTGACGTACCGGCTCATGCAGCAACTGAAGGAAGAAACCGTACTACACGCTGAGGTGTACGTTGCGGTTGGAGTTTGCCTCTATCGGAAGCAGGATTTTGCTGCGATCTTTGAAGGGCTGGAGCGCGGGCGGGCGCGTGGGGCACGGGATTTTGGCATCTCGCTACTCTGGATTTTCGATGCTACGCGACATTTTGGAGTGGAAGAGGCGCAGAAGGTATTCGAGCTCGCGGCGCGTTACAAGGACCGGCACGTGGTCGGTGTGGGCATTGGCGGCGATGAAGTGAAGGCGCCGCCGGAGTTGTTTCGCGGCGTGTATGCCTATGCCGAGGATCATGGGCTGCGATTGACGGCGCATGCGGGCGAAACGGGACCGGCGGAATCGATCTGGGGAGCGCTGAATCTGCATGCCGAGCGGATCGGGCACGGACTGAGCGCGGCGCAGGATCCGGATCTGATCGAGGAACTGGCATACCGTCAGATTCCGGTGGAGATTTGCGTGACCAGTAATCTGCGCACAGGGTGCTGCAAGACGGCGGCGGAGCATCCGGTGAAAAACTATTTCGATCAGGGCATGATGGTAACGCTGAATTCGGATGATCCGGCGCTCTTTGGGACGTCGCTTGCCCGGGAGTATCAGTTCGCGCAGGAAACCTACGGATTTACCGATGAGCATCTGCGCGAGCTGGCGCGGAATTCGTTTGAAGCGTCGTTCTTGGCGGCAGAGAAGAAGTTGGAGCTGCTGAGTTTGTTCGACGCGGCGGCGGCGCGATAGCGAAAGAATGAAGCAATGATGTTATAGAATCTGTCGGCGCCGCAGGCGCCCGGTCTATTCCTTGAAAACTCTGAAGATCAGTATCGTGGCAACCATCGCGATGACCCTGGCCTGGTGGCTGCGGATCCCGCACCGGATGTCGCCGGCGCATCCGATGCTCGCCGACCTGCTGATGGGCGTGGTCTTATGCGTGTTGCTTCAGGTTGTGTGGGTGGAACCGAAGCCCGCCGCGAAGAAATAGCATTCACCAGAAATGCGGAGCATCTAAGAATTCTGTGCCTGTTCGAACCGTCCTTCAACTCGGCGACCCGGTGTTACGGCAAAAGGCCGTTCCCGTGAATGATCCCAAGGCGCCCGAGATCCGCGATCTGGTCTGCGATCTTTCCGACACACTGGCGCACTGGCGCGCGGAAACGGGCTATGGGCGTGGGATTGCGGCGCCGCAGATCGGCGTGCTGAAGCGCGTGATCTTCTTGAAGCTTCCCGGCGCTGAGCCTTGGGCGTTGGTCAATCCGGAAATTGTTGAACGCAGCGAAGAAAAGATTGTCGTCTGGGACGCGTGCCTGAGTTTTCTTTCGATCTTCATGCAGGTGGAGCGGCATCGCGAGATCACGGTGCGGTATCAGAACGTTGATGGCAACATGGTCGAGATCGAGGCCAGCGAAGAGAACAATCTTTCGGAGTTGCTGCAGCACGAGATCGATCACCTGGAAGGGATTCTGGCGATTGATCGCGTCACCGACGTCAAGACCATCGTAACCAGGGAAGAATTCGAAAAAAGGTATCGGGATGGAAGTCCGTATGCTGAGACGACAGTGAAGGCGGCCCTCAGCGGCTGAAGCCGGCTGATCTTGCGGCGCAAACGGCACGACTGAAGTCGTGCCCTTCCCAAATCAATTCTTATGCTTCATATCGGCATCGTCGCGTGCAGTACGGAGGGGGCGGCCCTCTGCTATCGGACCATCTCGCTCGAAGGTGCACGGATGATCGGGAGGCACGACCATCCCGAGGTTTCACTGCATTCGTTCTCGCTTGCCGAGTATATGAAGTTCATTGACGCGAACGACTGGGCGGGCGTGGCGGAACTGATGCTCGGGTCTGCCGAGAAGCTTGCGAAGGCTGGGGCTGATTTTCTCATCTGCCCCGACAACACGATTCATCAGGCGTTTGATCTTGTCGAGCATCGGTCGCCGCGGCCTTGGCTGCACATTGCGCGCGAGGTCGCTGCCGAGGCCAAACAGCGCGGCCATCGTCGGCTGGCGGTGCTGGGGACGCGGTATCTCATGGAAGGGCCGGTGTATCGCGAGGCGTTGAAGGCGGCGGGGATTGAGCATCGCGTGCCGGGGGCCGAGCAGCGCGAGCGTATCAATCACATTATTTTTGATGAACTGGTGAATGGGCAGGTTCTGCCGCGGTCGCTCGCGTATCACATTGAGGTCATTCGAAAGTTGAAGGATGAGGGGTGCGATGCGGTGGTGCTGGGATGCACTGAGATTCCTCTGCTGGTGACGGCCGAGGATTCGCCGCTGCCTCCGCTGGACTCGACGCGGTTGTTGGCGCGGGCGGCGGTACGGAAGGCGGTTGAGGGATGAGAGTATCTCAACCAGCCATGATCGTTGAGTAATTTAGGAAGTCAAAGTCCCCACCCTGTCGCAAGAATCGCGACAAGGATGGGGCACCCGCTTGATGAACTTTGATGCCGGAACGTCAGACGCTTAAATTTCGGTGGCTTCCGGGGGCTTATGCTGTCGTGCGGCTTGGGCCGGATGCTTCCGTTCCCGAATGGACTACGAAGGGCGAGTTCACGTCGATCACTCGGACAGCCGACGAACTTTCGATCGTTTGCCTTGCTGACAATCTGCCTCGCGACGCTGATTCACAACATCACTGGATTTGCCTGAAACTGGAGGGACCTTTTCCGTTCTCGCAGACTGGTGTGTTGCTATCGTTCATCGAGCCGCTGTCGTCGAAGGGGATTCCGATCTTCGCGATCTCGACTTACGACACCGATTACGTGTTGATTCAGGAAGAGTGGGCCGGTGCGGCGATTGGCGCGCTGCAGCAGGCGGGACACGAGCTTTGGCCGGGGGATGAATCCCGGCGCAAGCTCATCGAATAGGTAATCGAAAAACAAAACCTTAAACCGCAGAGGACGCAAAGATCGCGCGAAGTGCGCGAGGAAGACCTCAGAAGCCCCTGCCACCGATTCGGGAATTCATTTTGCCCGTCCGACCCTCGAAATCGACCGAACGCTGCGACGGCGCCCATATCATCCGGTGTTTGTGTTGTAATAACTGATTAACCACTACATGCCCTCTTTACTCACAAGACTGCGCCGCAACGCCAAAGCTCTGCACCGCAATGTGCGGGGGGCGAGGATGGTGGCGCGGGCGCTGGCTTCGACCGATCATCCGCTGCTGGCGCACGTCATTCCGATGCGGCGCTGCAACCTGGCGTGTACATATTGCAACGAGTTCGACGACTTTTCGAAGCCGGTGCCGATCGAGGAGATGTACCGGCGTATCGACAAGCTGGGCGCATTGGGAACATCCGTCGTGACGATTTCGGGTGGCGAGCCGCTGATGCATCCGGAACTCGATGGCGTGATCCGGCGCATTCGCGCCAACGACATGGTCGCGGGACTGATCACCAACGGATATCTGCTGGTGGCCGAGCGCATACAGCGGCTGAACCGGGCGGGGCTGGAGTGGTTGCAGATATCGATCGACAATGTGAATCCCGATGAGGTGTCGAAGAAGAGCCTGAAGGTGCTCGACAAGAAGCTGCAACTGTTGGCGGAGTACGCTGATTTTCACGTGAATATTAATTCGGTGGTGGGCAGTGGCATTTCGCATCCGCAGGACGCGCTGGTGATTGGGAAGCGGGCCGTGGAACTCGGCTTCACGTCCACCATCGGGATCATTCATGATGGCAGCGGGCAGTTGCAGCCGTTGGGCGAAGAGGAACGCCGCATCTATCACGAGATGCAGGCGCTCGAAAAGAGCAGCTTCACTCGCGTGAACAAGTTCCAGGACAACATCGCGAAAGGGCTGCCGAATGATTGGCGTTGCCGCGCAGGGGCGCGGTATCTCTATATCTGCGAAAACGGGCTGGTACATTACTGCTCGCAGCAACGCGGGTATCCAGGGACTCCGCTGGAAAAGTACACGCGCGACGATCTCCGGCGTGAATATCTCACCGAAAAAAGTTGCGCGCCGCACTGCACGGTGTCGTGCGTGCATCAGGTATCTATCTTCGATTCGTGGCGCGCGCCGCAAACACCCGCTGCGTCATCGCCTACCACCATTTCTGCAAACGAACTTGTACAAATCAAATAGAAAATCCCCACTTCTGGCAAAGGCAGCCAGAAATGGGGCACCCATCTCGCTACAAATCCATTCTTCCAAACAGAAACAGATCAACCATCAGTGCTGCTTTTGTGCTGACGGCGGCGTGACACCATTCAGACGCAGGTACATCGCGGCGGCCGCGTAATGGTCAGCCCAGCCGCTGGGGGCGATCAACGCTGCCATGGCGCGTGGCGCCTTGCGTCCGCCGAAAAGCTCGATCTCCTCGCCCAGTTTGGAGTCATCCATCTTTCCGAGAGCCTCGCTGCAAAAAGTGTAGGACGCTTTTACCGCGGTGACGAGCTTGTCTTTCGAGTCAGATTCCTTCGATTCCTCGGCTTTGGGCGCTGGGACATCTGCCGCCTTCGAGCAGATCGAGTTGTTGAATTCGATGATGTGCACGACCAGGTGTGCGAAAGTCATCTGGTCGGGGGTGGGCTTATAGGAAAATTTGTCGGCGGGCATCGCTTCGATCGCGCCAACTGTGTTGTTTTGCGAGCGCTGCTCCAGTTGACGTAGCGAGGATGCAACCGGATCCTTGGTCGCTCCCTGGGCAAAGGCGAAAGTGGCGCAAGCCACCATACACATAACGATGAGCGTACGTTTCACGGAAAAGCCTCCTGTTGAGGATTCAAAGATATAACGGATTGGCATCGATTCGTCATCAGTTGCCGAAAACGCTTGCCAGAGGGCAAGGGACTTCGTGACAGAATGATTCGATGCCTGCAATATTGCCCTCGCCCCTTTTTCTTTATGGAACCGCATGGAAGGAAGAACGGACTGCGAGTCTAACAGAGTTGGCGTTACACTCGGGGTTTCGCGGGATTGATACGGCCAACCAGCGGCGACATTACTTTGAGGCTGGCGTCGGCGAAGGTCTGGCTGCGGCTTATCGTGCCGGAGCGGTGACGCGCGCGGAGTTGTTTCTTCAGACCAAGTACACCTACCAGCGCGGGCAGGATCTTCGGCTGCCCTATGATCCGGCGGCGTCACTGGCGACGCAGGTCGCAGAGTCCCTGGCTAGTTCTCTGGAACATCTCGGAACAGATTACGTCGACAGCTTCGTGCTGCATGGGCCAGCGTCAGGGGATGGGTGGAGCGAGGCTGATGTCGAGGTGTGGGACGAGATGCGGAAACAGCGGGATGCGGGAAGCACGCGGCTGCTCGGCGTCAGCAATGTTTCATTGAAGCACCTGGAGGAGATGAACATTTCGCACGCGGAGATGCCGGCATTCGTCCAGAACCGCTGCTTCGCCCGCTTCGGCTGGGACCGCGATGTGAGGGCTTTCTGCAAGAAGCGGAACATTGTCTATCAGGGATTCTCACTGCTGACCGCGAACAAGGAAGTGTTGCAAAGTCCGCTGTTTATAGATCTCGCAAGCGAGCTCAACGCGACTACGGCGCAGGTAGGGTTCGCATTTGCGTGCGCAGCGGGAATGCTGCCGTTGACGGGCACCTCCAACGCAGAGCACATGAAGCATGACATTGATAGCTTGCAGATCACTCTTCCGGCAGAGGTCGTGCGCGTCATTGAGTCGATAGCCGGGTAGTGAGTGGCAGGAGTATTGAGCTCACACGCAGAAAGAAGCGTGGCGAGATCAGCCCGTTCTACGCGCCGACAGCAGATCGAGAATCTCTTTCAACCCTTGCCGGATATGCTGGATCTCTGGTGCAGCCTGCGTGGGGAACGGAATCGCAGCCTGCGTCTTGTCCGACTTCGTCTCGGCTCTCAAATGCTGGCGCGCGCCCGAAATCGTGAATCCCTGCTCATAGAGCAACTGCTTGATGCGCAGCACGCCCTCGACATCACGCCTGCGGTACATACGCTGACCAGTGCTGCTTTTGATCGGCCTCAGCTGTGGGAACTCGGATTCCCAGAATCGCAGCACGTACGCCGGCAGCCGGCAAAGTGTAGCTACTTCGCCGATCCGGAAATACAGCTTATCCGGGATCAGAACTTCATCCGCTGCGTGCTTGCCGTTGCTTTTCTTCCTCGCCGCCATGCCGATTCGCGCGGCAAATTCCGCGTCTTCCGCCCTATTGTGACACAGGTCGCGCGAAGAAATCGCAGAATTTCGCGGGCACTTAAGGGCAAGTGAGCTTCGCTGAGCCGGATACCTTGAACTGGGAACCACTATCCGGATTCATCGAGGTCGCAGTCAGGCCACTTCCGGCCATAATGTAGGTGGTGCCCACAAATGGCGGCAGGCACTGAGCCAGGCCATTTTGATCCACAGTAGCTCCTGGATTGATGTTACCCGGGCATCCGCCCGGAGCAGGGTTCGCACACCATGTCACATCTTTGCTGGTCAACGGTTGAGGAGATGGCGGCTTAGTGAAAGCCCCCGTGGCAGCGAATTGCACCGGGGCGTTGTTGGCAGTGGCCTGAGCAGGTTGGAGACTTACACTCTGCAGGTGACGGCTGCTACCGCAACTCAAAGCCGCTAGAGAAAGAAGCAAGAGAGGCCCGACTGAGATCGAACGAAGTCCAGTCACAACGCACCTCCGAACGAAGATTGATGCCAGTGGGATGAAGCCCTACCAAGGCAAGTTGCCCGTGGTTATGTCAATTCTACGTCCGCGGTCAATGCTGCGGGCTTGCAGAGTTCGTGCCATCAACTGGCGCCATCAACGGAAAAGCCTCTTAAGAGGTGCTTCTCTCAAGAGGCCAGTGAAAAATCGTAGTGTCGGCGAGATATCGTCTCGCTTCCGGTTAGTGTTTCTTCTTTTTTGCCTTCTTCTTCGTTGCCATTGAAGGAGCCTCCGTGAGCGATTTTCCCTTGCAAGGGTTTACGACTTGGGCCCTTATCCTGAAAGACCGACCCTACTCATAGTATGGGAAGGTCCTATAACACAAGATATTGCGGCAGTATTAACAAAGTGTCAACAGAATTTTTCAGTTTTCGGCGGAATTGTTGCCGTTGGTAAAAGGCGTCGTTGGTCGTTCGTCGTTCGTCGCTTGCCAAAAACCGGTCGGATGATCGGCACTTCGCGAGCGGCTATCGACTAACGACTGCTAGTATCCCGTCATGCGGCGCGATCCGATCGAACTGGAAATCTTCAAGAATCTTTACCACTCGATTGCCGAGGAGATGGGCGCCGCCTTGCGGCGAACCGCATTCTCTCCCAACATCAAAGAGCGGCGCGACTATTCCTGTGCCGTATTTGATAGTGACGGACACGTCATCGCTATGGGCGATCACATGCCCGTGCACCTCGGATCGATGCCGATGTCTGTGCAGGCTGCGATTGATACGGGACCGATGCTGCCGGGCGACTTGGTGATGCTGAACGATCCTTTCCGCGGCGGCACGCACTTGCCCGACATCACACTGGTCGCGCCGGTCTATGTGCAACCGCACGGGCGAAGCGCCCGTGGCCACATGAATCCTGATTTCTACGTTGCTTCGCGAGCGCATCACGCTGATGTGGGCGGAGCCTATCCCGGATCGATGGGCCTGTGCCGCGAGATCTACCAGGAAGGAATGCGGATTCCTCCCGTCAAACTGATGCGGGAAGGCGTCACCCAGCGCGACGTTCTTGCGATGCTGCTGAACAACGTACGCACACCGGAAGAGCGTGAGGGCGACCTGGGCGCGCAGATCGCCGCTTGCCACACCGGCGCCGAAAGGCTTCGCGAGGTCTGCGCGCGCTATGGCGTGGAACGGGCGAAGAAGGCGGCGGAGGACCTCCTCGAGTATGCGGAAGAGCTGATGCGTGCTTTCCTCGAGCCGGTGCCGGCCGGGGAGTATCGGGCGGAGGATTATCTCGATGGCGATGGGATCATGGAGCGCCCGGTGAAGATTGCGGTTGCGATCAAGGTTCATGCACCAGGCCGGGTGCGGCGGCAGGATGCCGCCGCCACAGCCGGCAGGGACGCCGGCGCTACTCTCGTCACGATCGACTTCACGGGCAGCGATCCGCAGGTTGAGGGCAGCGTGAATGCGGTCGAGGCCATTACCTACTCGGCGTGCTTCTACGTTTTTCGCTGTTTACTTACGGAAGACGTGCCCGCGGCTGCCGGATTGATGCGGCCGATTCGGGTCATCGCGCCACAGGGGACGATTGTGAATGCGCGGCCACCGGCGGCCGTCGCGGGCGGAAACGTTGAGACCTCGCAGCGCATTGTTGATGTACTTCTCCGCGCGCTGGCACAGGCAGTCCCCGATCGGATACCGGCGGCCGCGTCGGGAACCATGAACAATCTCACAATCGGCGGCATCGATCCGCGCACGGGTGAACCGTTTACGTATTACGAAACGATTGCCGGAGGCATGGGCGCGCGGCCGGGCAAGCCCGGCGTCTCGGGCGTGCATACGCATATGACGAATTCCCTAAATACACCTGCGGAGGCGCTGGAGTACGCGTATCCGCTGCGCGTGCGTTCCTACTCTTTGCGTTCGGGCAGTGGCGGTGAGGGCAAGTTCCACGGTGGCGAGGGGATCATCCGCGAGATCGAGGTGCTGACGGATTGCGAGGTGACATTGCTTGCCGACCGCCGGACACGCGGTCCATGGGGGCTGAGCGGCGGAGCGGACGGAGCGGCGGGAAAGACGAGCATTCTGCACCGGGATGGGTCACTCGAGTCGATGCCCGGAAAGTTCAGCACCCGGTTGCACAAAGGCGAGCGCGTTCGGATTGAAGCTCCCGGTGGCGGTGGATGGGGGCAATGTCGGTAGTGAGCAGATTATTTTCGCCGTATGCTTCGAAAGGAAATCAACTATGCATGTACTGAAGTCCGTCGGTGTCATGTCGGCTGCTAGGATTATGGGGCTACTTTATGGCTGCATGGGTCTGATTTTCGCGCCAATCTTCCTGCTGGTCGGAGTGCTGGGATCGATCGCCGGAGAGGACAAAACGCCGTTCGCCGGCGTCGTTGGCATCGTGCTCGCCGTCTTGATGCCGGTCTTGTACGGTGTAACGGGATTCGTCTCGGGTGCAATCGGGGCATGGCTCTACAACCTGCTCGCGAAGTGGGTCGGTGGGTTTGAGCTGGAATTGGGCTCGCTCCCTGCCGGGCCTGTTGCGCCTTATCCGATTATCCCTCCGGCGAGTCCAGGAATCTAATTGTGGAGAGGACAACGAATATGGCCACCGATGCAGCGACTCACTACCTGGAAGAAGCGCGCCGCCAGCTGCGCGGGCACAAGCGGATGGGCGAAGGCGCCATGAGCCAGCTTCGTGACGAAGACTTTTTTGTCGCGATCGATCCCGAGGCGAACTCGGTCGCTGTCCTGGTCAAGCATCTGGCGGGCAATATGCGGTCGCGCTTCAGTGACTTTCTCACCAGCGATGGCGAGAAACCTGACCGCTTCCGCGACCGTGAATTTGAAATCGGTCCTGCAACTACACGTAACGAAGTCATGACCTGGTGGGAAGAAGGCTGGGGCTGCGTTTTAGGAGCGCTCGATCCGCTCAAACCGGATGACGTGATGCGCACGGTTACGATTCGCGGGGAGCCGCACACGGTGCTGCAGGCGGTCAACCGCCAGATCGCTCACTACGCGCAGCACATCGGGCAAATCGTACTGCTGGCCAAGCATCTGCGTTCGAGTGAGTGGAAGACGCTGAGCATTCCGAGGGGTAAATCGGAGGAGTTCAATCAGAAGAAATCAGGGTCCACTGAGAAGTTCGATCGGGGCGTACTTCGCGAAAAATAGCAGGCGGTAAGCGGGAGCGTTTACTTTCCGGGTCCGAAGTACCGGTAATGCCCTGTGATCTTCCAGTTAAACAGAACATCTTCCATCTTCGGACCTTCGCCGATGTTGTGCACAATCATGGAGCGCCCGCCCCAGCGTGATTTCTGATCCACCACAATCCCGATGTGCGGCACACCGCCGCCAAGATCCCATGTCACGAGATCGCCGGGCGCGTAATCGGCGGGCTTGGCCGTAATCGGCAGCGATTTTCCGTTGCGTTGAAAGAACACCATCAGGTTCGGCACGCGGCGGTGATCGATGTTCGAATCGGGATGCGCCAGCAGCCAGCGGCGCTTGTTCGGATAAGCCGCGAAATTCTGAACCATATCTTCGTGAACTTCTTTTTGCAGATCGACTCCGACGGCCCGGTACGATCGGATAACTTCGTCAGTGCAGACGCCTGTGTCGGCCGGCACATCTCCGCCAGGATAAGGAATTCGCACGTAGGCGGAGACATAGCGCACGGGATGATGAGTACGCTCAATCGCGGCCGCGACCAGGCGAGCTGTAAATTCCTGACGCGAACCATGCACAGCCTGCGACATCGCCTGCCCCGCGCCGTACGCCAGAAGTGCGAACAGCACGATGGGCCGCAGACTCGCTGTGACGGATTTCACCCGGTCATTGTAACGGCAAGCCGCGCCAAATCTGCTGAGCCGAAGGCGTCACGGCTTTTGCGCGTCGCCATTTCCGGGCTCGGCCTTCTCCGACTTCGGCCAGACGGGAGAGGCCAGTTCAGTTCGCCAGATTGGACCGCCCAGAAATGACAACGTCTCTGACTTGACGAAGGTCGGGGCTTCTCCGCCGATGATCCACACGTGCGAGTCGGGCGGCTGTTTGCCGAGCAATGGCGCCACGAGGCCGGCTAGTCCTCCGATATCAACTTTAATCACATAGTGCAGCGCCTCGCGGCGCGATCCGGCAACGATGAACGGATCCTTGGCTTGCGCGCTGATCGAGAGTTTCACGACGCGAGGCTTGGGAGCGGCCACCACGATCGACAACTGCGGAAGTTGATCCTCTGGGCCGAGGTTCTTCAGCACAGTCAGGACCAGACCATTGGCAAGCTCCGGAGGCAGTTTGAGACGTTCACTTTCAGTCTTTTCTTCGCCCTTGTCGTTTGTGTATCGGACCGTGACCTGCCCGGTTGAGGTCACGATCGACACCTCAGTTGGGTGCGGGAATGCCGGTCCCTTCTGAACCAGGTGATAGGTAATCAGGTGAAAGTTCTGACGCTGTGAAAAGACGGTGGTTTCATCCTGGAGGGATCCATCGCTGAAATGGAATATAAGACGAGTGGTTACCTTGTTGCCGCGAGCGACCTCAGTGAGATCGCCGACTGCAATCTGTTTCCCGTCAAGGGTGCTGAGCACGAGAAAGCCGTGGGTCAGGCCTTCCTTGTAGCGGACCGGAGTATTGGAGGCGCCGGGCAGCACGCCGGTGAGAACAAAGACGACCGCAATCAGGCACGCAAGAAATCGAAGAGTCATCGAGACGTTCGCCTTCCATGGACGAGGCTTCGATGCACGCGCTGCCGGGAAGGCATACTTGGAGTGTTACTTTTTGCAATTGGTTGACAATTTCCGCGGATTGCAATGCCGTGAAACAAACCGCTCGGTCGGCTGGAGCAATCGCTACGGTGCTAGAATCATACGTTTTGTGTTATTGCGTTTCGCATCGAATAGAACGCATCGAATAGAAATAGATAGGCGGCAATCATGGCTGGGGCAACAAGAGGCGGAACAATGCTGGCGGTGGTAAAGCCAGAGGCGGCGCCGGGGGCTGATGTTCGCGAAGTAAAGATCCCCGGGTTCGGCCGCACAGATGTGCTCGTCAAGGTCAAAGTCGCATCCATTTGCGGCACCGATCTTCACATCTACAACTGGGACCGATGGGCGCAGAACCGCATTCATCCTCCTCTGATTCCGGGACACGAATTCTGCGGTGAAGTCGCTGCTTTCGGCGACGAGGTCACCAGCGTGAAGGAAGGCGACTTCGTCTCCGCCGAGATGCATGTCGCCTGCGGCAAGTGCTTGCAGTGCCGTACCGGCGAAGCTCACATTTGCCAGAACGTGAAGATCATCGGCGTCGACGCCAATGGAGCGTTCGCCGAGTACGTGGTCATTCCCGAGTCGAATATCTGGAAGTTGGATCCGGCGATTCCGCTGGAGTATGCCTCGATTCTTGACCCGCTGGGCAACGCTGTGCACACCGTTCTTGCGGGAGAGATCGCGGCGAAGACAGTAGCGATCACGGGCTGCGGACCGATTGGGCTCTTCTCGATTGCTGTAGCCAAAGCGGTTGGAGCGACCTCCGTCTTTGCGATCGAAGTCAACGAGCACCGAGCCAAGATTGCCCGCGAGATGCAGGCCGACTACGTGCTCAACCCGGCCAAAGAGGACGTCGAGGCCATCGTGATGGAAAAGACTGGCGGGCTTGGCGTCGACGTCGTGCTGGAGATGGCCGGACATCCGGACTCGATTCGAACCGCCTTCGACATCGTGCGCCGCGGAGGGCGGATCTCTCTTCTCGGCCTGACCTCGAAGCCGATTCAGCTGAACTTCTCCGAAGACATTATTTTCAAAGGCATCACGATTCAAGGGATCAACGGCCGGCGGATGTATCAGACGTGGTATCAGATGACGGCGCTGCTAAAAGCCGGGAAGCTGAATCTGCATCCGGTGATCACTGACCGCATCTCGATGAAAGACTTCGGCAAAGCGATGGAGCGGCTCAGGACCGGGGAGGCCAGCAAGATTCTGGTGTACCCGAATGGAGTGAGGTAACTTGTTTTTCCGCTGTCATCCGGAATGGCGGCGAAGCCGGCGTGAAGGACCTTACGGCGGCGAACCCTGAGATTACGCGGAAGAGAGTGCAGCTGCAGTACGCAGCATCAAAGCCCTCTTAACTGCATCGGGAATCGACACTTTCGTAGGGTCCATCGGAGGGCTGATGCCCTCCTCAGGATGACAACTCTTGGGGCTGCGTCGGTGCTTAGGTTGGGTTTTACTGATCCGTGTTCATCCGCGTAATCCGCGGTAAGAAGTTCCAGAGGCGTCCATGACCACCGCAACCCGCACCAATCCGCTCTCTTACCTCACCGACCAGCTTAACGAACTCAAAGCCAAGGGCACGCACTTCAAGCTGCGCGTGCTCGACGACGAGCAGGCGCCGGTCTGCACATTTGATGGCAAGAGAGTCATCAATCTCGCGTCGAACAATTACCTGGGGCTGACCACCCATCCCAAGCTGCGCGAAGCCGCTCTCGAAGCGACGCGTAAGTTCGGCGTGGGATCGGGCGCCGTGCGGACCATCGCCGGCACCATGAAGATCCATATGGAACTGGAGGAGAAAATCGCCCGCTTCAAGAACGTTGAGGCGTGCGTCGTCTTTCAATCCGGATTCGCAGCCAACGCAGGAACGGTTTCGGCCGTGTTGGGCAAAGACGATTTCATCATCTCCGACGCGCTCAACCACGCTTCCATCATTGACGGCGCGCGGCTTTCCAAAGCCAAGATTCTCGTCTTCCGCCACAAAGACATGGCGCACGCGGAAGAACAGCTTGCCAGCGTGAAGAACGAGCCTGGCAAGAAGCTGCTGATCTCCGACGGCGTCTTCTCCATGGACGGCGACATCGGACCGCTGCCCGCGCTGTGCGATCTGGCCGAAAAGTACGGCGCCATCATGATGGTCGACGATGCGCACGCCTCGGGCGTGCTGGGCCGCAACGGGCGCGGCACTATCGACCATTTCAAAATGCACGGCCGCGTGGACATTCAGGTCGGCACGCTCTCAAAGGCGATCGGCGCACTCGGAGGCTATGTCTGCGGCACACGCGACCTGATCGATTTCCTCTATCACCGCGCGCGGCCATTCCTGTTCTCGACCTCGCATCCGCCATCCGTCGCGGCGACCTGCATCGCTGCTTTCGATGTTCTGGAACAAGAGCCCGAACGCATGGAGAAACTTTGGGAAAACACACGCTTCTGGAAGAAAGAGCTCGGTCTGCTGGGCTTCGACATCGGCGGCAAGACCACGCCCGCCAGTGAGACTCCGATCACGCCCATCATCATTGGCGACGGGAAGCTCACTATGGACTTCTCGCGTGAGCTGTTCAAAGAAGGAGTGCTGGGCACAGGGATCGCGTTTCCGACCGTGCCCGAGGGCAAGGCCCGCATCCGCACCATCATGACCGCGACTCACACCAAAGATGAATTGGAGACGGCGCTGGAGGTGCTGAAGACGGTCGGGGGGCGGATGGGGATCCTGGCGAACTGAGCGTCTCAGTTGGGCTGCGCTTCGCGCTAGCCTGACAGCCGAGGCGGCTGTCCCTACGTCAGTTGCGACGTGGCTGGAGGTTACGGTTCACTTCTATTCTGGCACCACCTCAATCGCCGACACCGTCGCATAGCGCGTCACCGGAACAAATTCCAGTAGCAGCTTACCCTGGGCATTCGGCTCCAGGCCCTTAATCTTTCGGACCAGCGGGTGGTTCTCTCCCACTTCATCGAGAATATTCAGGTTTGCCAGCACTGTCTTTCCGTTACAGAAGACGTTAAACACGCGCTCCGGCGCAGAACCGGTTCCATCCGCCTGCGGAACCTCCGCACTTCCGGGTGCGGCGTGGTGGTCGATGAAGTGCAGGGTCACCAAGTACTTGCCGGGCGCAAGAGGGATCGCATACGAGAAGTGTCCCCAGCGCTCGGTCTCATAGAATTCAGGATCGTCGGTGCCTTGCGCGGGCTCCTGGCTGCTGCTGATCTGTCCGCCCTTGAAGTACGCGTCGGGACTCCACCAGCGGCTGTCGTTTGAGTAGTAGGGCACGTCGCGTGCCACGATGCGCACCGGGCGAATCTGCCCGCGCACGCCCGGCAGAATCTCGATGGCCGACAGCATCGCGCTGCCATTCCTTCCCGCGAAGCTGAGATGCAGTTGACCATCGCCGGCCGGGGAGATATCGTGAAAGACCTTCACTTCGGCCGTGCGTTCGCCGCCCGCGTCTGCAAGAACGTCGAAATCGTGGAGCACAGGTTCGCCATTCACCGAGACGGTCATTGTGCGGCTGCCCTCGCCGCCTCCACCGGCATTCTCCGGGCCGTACTGAGCCTCCGCAAAGTGCAGGCGCAGTTCGTACGTGCCCGGCTTCATCGGAATGTTGTAGGTGAAATCTCCCTGCCGGCTGCTGCGGTAGATGATGGGATCCTGGGTACGCCAGATGTGCTGAACTGGGCTCTGCACCGCGTTTCCGCCAGAAAAGTAAGTATCCGGATTCCACAGCTTGCCCGCGTGATCGACATACTTACGACTCGATCCGGCCAGGATATGGACTTCTTCTCCTACGGGCAGCCCGACTGTGAAGGTTCAGCGAATGGCTGGGAGTAAGGTGGAGCGGCTAGTTGGTTCCTATGTCGGTTCCCGACCAGGAATGCGGCACCGACCATCCCGGCTAACAGAAGCACCGCAGCACCCATCATCCAGTAGGACTTTGCTTTGGTGCGCGATCCCTCCTTAGGAGATGAAGGCTTCTCGGGCTCAGTCGCAGCCGGAGTTGTCCCCTCTTGTGCAACCCGCTGGAACAGCGGCACATACTGCCCGACCGGAATCGTAATGTGGATCGGATGCGCGGCGCCGTCTCGCGCGTAATACTCGCTTAAGCGCTTGCGCAGCCGGTTCGCCTGGACGCGCACGATGGAATCGGTATCCTGATCGAAGGAGTCCTGGCGATCGAAGACGTCGAGCGCAACGGAATACTCCTTAATTTGATCGGTTGCACCTGCGAAGGTTTTCTCGCAAAGATAAGACAGCAGGTGGCTTAGCGCCGGAGACCGCGCAAACACAGGCGAGTGCAACACGGCCTGCAATTCCGCCCGTTCTTCGTCCCAGGATATCGACACCGCCGTGGTCGAAGGCACCCGAAACCTCCCTCAAGCTGGAACTACGCGCCTTCTGGTTCCTTTATACGCCTGTCGGGGAATAATGGTTCTTAGCAAACGGTTACGTAACCCCTGTAACCCTGCCCATTTCCCGCGCCTGGCGAGCCGGTGGCATTTCATCTCAGAGCGGCCAAGTACCGGCATTCTCGAACCTTATGTGCCCGCACCCGTGCAACCTCTGCCGGCTAACCTCCAGGTAGCGGATATAGCGTTGTAGCACTCCGCAAATCACGGCATAACTGACTTAGTCGCGGCGAGCAAGACGCCCGAACCTGGGCACCCGCGAGAAAGAGGCCAATATGCGGAACACCATACTGAAGATCATGATGCTGGCGCTGCTCGTGACCCTGTCGCGATACAGCACTGCCGGCCCCGTCCCCGACCAGGGCACTATCAAAATGAATGCCATGACGGTTGCCGAACTCGAGAAAGCCGGAGACCAGGCGCGTTCGGTGAAGGACTACACGCTGGCGATCGACTATTTCCAGGCAGGACTGCGCAAAGATCCGAAGAACGCCGTCCTTTACAACAAGATGGGTCTGGCGGAATTGAGGAAGGACAATCTCACTGGCGCGCGCCTGAACTTTGCGCGAGCCGTAAAGCAGAACTCCAAGTATGCGGAAGCCGTTAACAACATTGGCGCCGTGTATTACATGGAGAAGAACTACGGCTCGGCGGCGAAGTACTTCAAGAAGGCCGTCGCTCTGAACGAGACCGACGCGACGTTCCATGTAAATCTTGGAGCCGCGTGGTTCAGCCAGAAGAAGATGGAGCGGGCCATTGCGGAGTACATGCGTGCCATGGAGATCGACCCTGACGCTCTCCGGCACGACTCCCGGACTGGCATTTCAGCGCAGATCTCGAGCCCCGAGGAGCGTGCGCAATACTCCTATCTGTTGGCTAAAGCCTACGCCAAGCGCGGTGACATTGAGGGCTGTCTGCAATGCCTGAAGCGCGCCAAGGAAGACGGCTACCGCAATCTGGCCAACGTCTATAAGGACGAGGAGTTCAGCCGCATGCGCGACAACCCGAGACTACAGGAGGTGGTACCTCCGCCGACGGCGAAGTAGAACCGGACTTCGCGGCTTCTCCTCTGCCTGGGACAGGGGAGAAGCCCGGCGGGGCGGCTCGGAGCCCTCTCCAAAAGTCGCCCCGCATTGGATTACTTCTTCTCGAAGATTTGCCGGTTCATCTCTTCTGCCGATGCCGACTCTGGATGCTCGGCCTTCCAGCGCATTGCGGCCGTGATGCGTGTACGCCCGCTGGGATGATCGTAGAAGACGAACTCCTCGAATGGTCCCGGATCAAGCTTGCGATATTCGCCCAGCATCATGTCGACATTCGCCTCACCATCGGGCTGCTGGGCGGCGTTCAGCCCGTACATGTCCGCTTCGAACTCCATGGTGCGGGTGATGGAGTTATTGATGGGCGTGGCGAGAAACAGGTAGAACAGCGAAAACAAGATCACAGCCAGCGGAATACCGCGAGGTCCGTGATCCCGCGGATATCCCACGCCGCTCCCCAGCGTCGCCAACGCGAAATTGATCCCCCAATTCACAAACGCGAATGCGATGACGATCAGCGACACCGAACTGATCACCAGCCCTTTGTACGCATGATTCAGAACGTAATGACCCATCTCGTGCCCCATCGTGGTCTCAATTTCGGGAAGCGTGCAGCGTTTCAGCAGGTTGTCGTTCAACGAGATTCGCATCGTATTGGCAAAACCGCTGACGTTTGCGCTCACCCGATTCGACTGCTTGGAAGCGTCGAACTCGTACACGTCTCTCGCGGGAATGCCGTTGGCGCGAGCCATCCGCAAGATCGAATCCTTGACACGGACGTCTTCCAGGCTCTTGTACTTGTTGAATAGAGGCGCGATGTAAACCGGAGCGATCAGGCTCACGAACGCCCCAAAGACAATCATCAACACCGCGCCCCACACCCACCAACTCTTCCCCACGCGCCGCACTAGGCCGAACAAGGGCACCATCAGAATTGCTCCGAGCACAACACCGACTCCCAGCCCGACCAACTGGTCGCGCATCCACTCGCCGAAGTTCTGATTCAGCAATCCATATTTATGCTCGCGGAAGTAGCCCTCATAGATGCCGAGCGGAAAGGTCAGCACCGAAAATATAAGAATGAACTGCACCCAGTACAACACTGTCTGTAGAGGTCGAAAGCGCGTGATTCGCTCGGCAAGATTCCGCATCTTCGCGGACCAGCGGAAGTGCAGCATGAGCCACAAGACGAAAGCGGACGAAAGGAAATCCCACAGAATTAACCAGTAGCCGCCCTCAAAGTAGGCGTCAGATCGGGCGCGCTGGTCAGGCGGCATTTTAGCCAGGTACGCATCGACGGCGGCTTTGACATCGAACTGCGAGGCCGCGCTGGGAGCGGCTTGCGGCGCCGTCGGTGCGTCGGTTTGGGCCGGCGCAATGGCTGCCGACAGCAGAACCACAAAAACGAGACATCTGACGGCTCGAATCATACGGCCTCCATTTTTCGGGGGAAACGTAGTTGCGCAGTACACCACCGACTATTGGACGTGCCAGTCGCGCGTATATTACATGCGATAAACGATTCTTCCCGCCACAATCGTCGCCACTACCTTGCCTGTGAGCTGACAGCCGTCGAACGGTGTGTTGTGCGAGAGCGAGAGTGAGTTCGCAGCTTCGAACGTCCAACGCTTCTTCGCATCGAAGATCGTGACGTCAGCAAAGCTGCCGCGAGCGAGCGAACCGCGGCCATTCAGATCGAAGACTCGGGCCGGCCCAGACGTGAAGAGTTCGACAATCCGCGTCAGAGGGATCTTATGTGCACGGTGCAGATGCGTAACTGCCAGGCCCAACGCCGTCTCCAGTCCCGTAATGCCAAAGGACGCGCGCTCGAATTCTACTTGTTTTTCATGGGGCGCATGCGGAGCGTGGTCGGTGGCGATGGCGTCCACCGTTCCATCCGCCAGCGCGACGAGAATGGCTTCGCGGTCCGACGCCGAACGCAGCGGCGGATTCATCTTGAAGTTCGTGTCATACTCGCCCACGTTCTCATCGAGCAACGTGAAGTGGTGCGGGGTGACTTCACACGTCACCCGCGCCTTGGCGCGTTTCCCCCGCCTTACCGCTTTCAGCGCATCGGACGTGGAAAGGTGGGCCACGTGCAGCCGCGATTCTCGAATCTGCTGTGCCAGCGTGACGTCGCGATCGACAACCGTCGCTTCGGCCAATCCAGGCATGGCTCGCAGTCCCAGACGGAAGCTTGTCGGGCCGGCATGCATCGAACAATTCTCCGTGACACGCGTGTCTTCCGCATGTTGCACCACGGGAAGGTTCAATTCCGCGCCGAGCCGAAGGGCCATGCGCATGATGTCATCATCGAGGATGGGCTTGCCGTCGTCCGTCACGGCGACCGCGCCCGCGCGCTGCAGGGCGCTGAAATCGGTGAGGGTTCCGCCCTTGCTGCCACGCGTCGCCGCAGCGATTGGAAACACGTTCACCACGGCTCCACGCTCGGGCTGCCGCAGCCAGCTCACCCACTCGGCCGTATCGACCACTGGCTGCGTGTTGGGCATCGTGCAGACGGAGGTGAATCCACCGGCCGCAGCGGCCGCTGTACCCGTGGCAACCGTCTCCTTGTAGCTCTGGCCAGGCTCGCGCAGGTGGACATGCAGATCGATGAATCCCGGCGCTACGATCAGACCCCTGGCGTCAAACTTCTCGTCGGCAGCCCCGCGAGTCTTATTGGGCGCCGCAACCTCGGCCACGCGCCCATCCCGCAGCAGCACATCCATCGGCGCATTGATTTTTGCCGCGGGATCGATGAGGTGGCCGCCCTTGATCAGCAAACTCTTGTTTTCCGGGCGTGTCATCGAACCACCGCCTTGTCATCCTGAGCGCGTTCTTTGCGCGAAGGACCTGTGCAACTCTGCAGCCAATGCCCGCGGTGGAAAGGATCTTGGCGGCACACGCTCACGAACAATCCGCGTTGATCCGCGTATATCCGCGGAATGGAAGTTGCCGTCGTCATCGCGCCTTCCCCAGCGCACGCGCCAGAATCGCCATACGCGTCGGGACACCATTGTGCACTTCTTCGACGATCACCGACTGCGGACCATCTGCCACTTCCGCCGTCAATTCCAGCCCGCGGATAATCGGCCCCGGATGCATTACGATGGCGTCCCGTTTTGCCAGCTTCAGTCGCGCGGCCGTCATCTGGTAGCGCGCAATGTAATCCTGCAGGCGAATCTTCTGTCCCGCCAAGCGCTCTTTCTGAACGCGCAGCAGCATGAGGACGTCGGTTCCGCGCAATGCATCTTCCATGTGACGCGTCACCCGCAGTCCGGGGACGAGTGTCGTCGCCACGTCGGGCACAAACTCGGGCGGACCACACAGCGTGATCTTCACGCCAAACCGCGTCAGCAGGTGACAGGCGCTGCGCGCGACGCGGCTATGGAAAATGTCTCCGATGATCGTCGCTTGTAGTCCTTTGAATGATTTTTTGTGCTTGAGAATCGTCACCGCATCCAGCAGGGCCTGCGAAGGGTGCTCATGCATCCCGTCACCAGCGTTGATGATGGGGATATCGAGATGGGTCGCCATCAGGTGCGGCGCTCCCGCCGAAGGATGGCGCATCACGATGCAGTCCGCTCCCACCGCCCGCAATGTGTACCCGGTATCGATCACCGACTCGCCTTTTTCGATGCTCGACCCCGCCGACTGCACCAGTGTGGTCATCGCGCCCAGCGACTTGGCGGCGAATTCAAACGACGACCGCGTCCGGGTGGAAGATTCGTAAAAGAGAAGCACGACTCGCTTGCCCCGCAGCAAAGGACGTGCTTTCTGCGGATTCATCCGGCGCGCCAGCTTCAGCAGGCCCACGATCTCTTTCGTGTCGAGATGTTCGATCCCAAGCAGCGAACCGCGTGTGGGCTTATTCATCGAGACAGATTTATCTACAAGAATGCAAACGGTGCATCATACGCGGCGAGCGCGGACGCTGCAAGAGCTGGCGTCTCGAGGCACTCCGAAGGAGTTGAAGATTTTTGTGGGAACAGCCGCCTTCGGCTGTTCGGCCGCGCGAGCGGCCGTTTTTCCCTTGCATGGGAAATTCAACCTCAGGTGAATGACAGAACGCACGGCTTTCAGCCTCAGGCAAGGAAAAAGTCGCCCTTCGCGAGACGAACAGCCGAAGGCGGCTGTCCCCACATAATCAGGCAGGGATGCTCTCCTGCCGCGTTTGCATTTACAATCCTTGCGGCAACCGGCCATCGAGAAATTCTGCTGCCTTCCCAAAGTCCGATCTCTGTCGCGGTGGTGGGCGTGGGCGTCTTTGGACGAAATCATGCCCGAGTCTACAAAGAACTGGAACAACAAGGAGAACCGGTGCGGCTGGTGGGAGTGGTCGATCCGGATATCGCCCGCGCCGACGCGGTCGCACGCGAGTTTGGATGCAAGGCGTTCGGCTCGGTGGCGCAATTGGTCACCACTCACAGTGAGGTGCAGGCAGCCTCGGTCGCGGCTCCGACGGTGCAACATCTTCCAGTGGCGACGGAGCTGTTGAAAGCAGGGGTCGACGTGCTCATCGAGAAGCCGCTGGCGGCGGATTTGAGTGAGGCAGAGCGACTGGCGAAAGTCGCCGCGGAGCATAAGAGGGTAGTGCAAGTCGGACACCTGGAACGCTTCAACCCGGCAGTGCAGGCAACCTTACCCATCCTGACGCAGCCGATGTTTTTCGAAGTGCACCGGCTGAGTGTGTTCACTCCTCGATCGCTGGATGTGGACGTCGTGCTCGATCTGATGATTCACGATCTCGACATCGTCCTCGCCTTTGCCAAGTCACCGGTGCGCGAAGTGCGGGCCGTAGGCCTACCGGTACTGTCGGGGAAAGTGGATATCGCTAATGTCCGGCTGGAGTTCGAGTCCGGCTGCATCGCCAATTTCACGGCCAGCCGGGTTTCGACCGAGCGAGTGCGCAAACTGCGATTCTTCCAGCCGCGGCAGTATGTCTCGCTCGATTACGGCCGCCAGGAAGTGCTGGTATTCACGGTGGGTGCTGACGGCGCTTCGGCTGGGACCCCTTCGGTCAATCCGCAGATTGGCGTTAATAAGATCGCGGTAGCGGCGGAAGAGCCGCTGCATGCGGAGTTGAAGTCTTTCTTGCGCGCGGTACGACAGAGGTCGACACCGGTCGTGTCGCTGGAAGACGGCCAGCGTGCACTCGGACTGGCGCTCGAGATTGTCGGTGCCATTCGCGAGCACGGGAAGAAAGTTGGGCTGGCCAGCATCGCAAAGAATTAGGCAACGAGTTTCCCTCCGTTACGCTCGGCTTCGCCATCGCGAGACAGCCGAGGCGGCTGTCGCTACGTGAATACTTCCGCTTTTACATATGTTTACAGAGCGAAGCCGCGCCTGAAATCTGGGGAGCAGAATCCCGCGAAAGATGCGAAAATAGAGATACCTTGGTTGTAGAGCAGCGCGCACCGTTGGCAGCACTTCCACGACATCCGGATGCAACGTCGCGACTGCATTTCGTGTCTAACGACAGGCGGATACAGCTAAGTCCTATTAGCTAAACCAACGCATGCCGATCACTCAAATTCCATTCCAGGACCCGGTCGCCCCGCCTGAGAAGAGCCAGCCCGAGCAGTTGGGACTCTACGACCAAGGGGATTGGGAAACGGCGTACCGCGAGCTGGATGCCCGGGTGCCGCACCTGCTGATCCAGTTGCAGGATGATTTGCAGCGCTCGCGTCGGCGCGAAGCGGCGTGGATTTCGATCATCGGGCACTTGCTGGTGTTCATCGTGCTGTGGAACCTGCCGCTGATCGAGAAGACCGTTGGGTGGCACCGCACGGTGGTTATACCGGTGAATCCGCTGCAGGACAAGAATGTCACTTACCTGCCCTTGCCGCCGGACGCACAGAAGCTAATGCGCAAACCGAACACGAACATTGCGTCCGACAAAGACCGGATCGCGACGTCGAAGCATCCCCAGCTGGATCCCAAGGAGTTACAGAAGATTCTGGCGACTCCGCCTCCCGGCCGACCGGGCCCAAGCGGCCCCTCTGCAGCACAGCCTTCTCCGTCGACGCAAGCGATGGCGCAGAATCCGCCATCGATTCAGCCGCAGCAGCAACAGGCGACGCAGCGACCGCAATTTGAGAGCAACCAGACGGCACAATTGCAGACGCAGCAGCCGAAGAACTCATTCAACAAATACAAGGGGGGATACGCAGGCTCGGAAATTCAGCAGGCCACTGAGGCAACAGCCGCGAATCGCGGTGCGGGTGGAGGCGGCCAGGGAGGCGACTTCGGGCTCGGCACCGGTGCGCATGGGCGGCAGTACGGCGCTTTCGACATCCTCAGTGATACACAGGGAGTTGACTTCGGTCCCTACCTGGAGCGCATTCTGCAAAACGTGCGGGAGAATTGGTATCACCTGATTCCAGAATCTGCCGAGATGAAGAAGGGAAAGCTGGCGATCGAGTTTGCAATTACCAAAGATGGAAAAGTTGCCGATATGAAACTCGTCTCTTCCTCAGGGGATGTTGCGCTCGATCGGCCGGCGTGGGGCAGCATCACGGCATCGAATCCGTTTCCGCCACTCCCCCGCGAGTTCAACGGCCCTTATCTTTCGCTGCGGTTTCGCTTCTATTACAATCCCGACAAAGCAGACCTGCAGTAGGATCTCAGAGAGACCCGTCGTATCCCACTTTTCCTGCCGCATCTTTATTCGTCTCAAGAAATCTAACGAGTAGATGGGAGAAGATCGCGTGGAGAAAATGCCGGTATTGTTCGTCGGCCATGGATCGCCGATGAACGCAATTGAGCACAACGCCTTTACCGATTCGCTGAGCGCTCTGGGCGCGCGCCTGCCTCGGCCCAAGGCCGTGTGTGTAGTGTCGGCGCATTGGGTGACGTCGGGCACGCAGGTGCTGAAGTCGGAGCATCCGCGCACCATCCATGATTTTTATGGATTCCCGAAGCCTCTGTACGAGGTGCAGTATCCGGCGCCCGGAGCGCCGGAAGAGGCAGAGAAAGTCGCCAGCGATCCGGAGATCGTGAAAGATGAGACCTGGGGACTCGATCACGGGGCCTGGGGTGTATTGCGGCACATGTATCCGAAGGCCGATGTGCCCGCGTTTCAACTGAGCCTGGACGAACGTCGCGGATTCAAAGAGCATCTGGAACTGGGGAGGGAGATTCGCAATCTTCGCGAGCGCGGCGTGCTGATTCTGGGCAGCGGGAATATCGTGCACAACTTGCGCCGGATCGATTGGGATAATCCGCATGCAGCGTACGACTGGGCTCGTGAGTTTGATGCCAAGGTTAAAACTGCGGTCGACGCGCATGATACCGGCGCGCTATCTGAGCCGGAGAAGTGGGGCGAGGCGCTGCTGGCGACGGCACATCCTACCGTCGAGCATTATCTGCCGCTGCTTTATTGCATGGGCAGCAGTGACGAACGGGACGTCGTGTCGTATCCGTATGAGGGATTCGACTTCGGCAGTATCTCGATGCGGGCGGTTTTGTTCGGAGAGACGCCGCCAAAAGCTAGTTCGGCCTTGTCATCCTGAGCCGCGTTGCTTGCGGCGAAGGACCTATGTAGTCTGTCGGCGGCGCCGTTGCAGTCCGGGAATACAGAGGTCCTTCGGACCGCAAAAGACGCGGTCCTCAGGATGACAAAGTGATGTGGGCGCCTTGAACGGAGAGTGCTACCAGACTCGGCAGCGATTCTCGTTGACCATCGGTTGACCCGCCTTACAGTGAAACGCCTCCTGGAATTGCGGCATATTGGAGACGACTCCGTTGGTTCGATATTTTTCCGGGGAGTGCGGATCGATGGTCGCACGCATGCGCTTGCTTTCGTCGCGGACGTGGCCGCACCAGCTCTGTCCGTAACCGACGAAGAAGCGCTGGTCCGGAGTCAGGCTATCGATCGGATCCAGCTTCTGGCCCTTTGTGTCGTCCTTCCACGCCATGTACGCGAGCAGAAGTCCGCCGAGGTCGGCGACGTCTTCGCCTAGTGTCAGCTTGCCGTTGATCTTGATGTCGTCGACGATGACGTACTTCGAGTACTGGTCGGAGACGCAACTGGCCCGCTTCTCGAATTCCTTTCCGTCCGCTTCGGTCCACCAATCGCGGAGGTTGCCCTGGGCATCGAACTGGCGGCCTTCGTCGTCGAATCCGTGAGTGAGTTCGTGGCCCACGGTGCCGCCGGTATCGCCGTAGTTTGGCGCGGCGTCGGAGTTGGGATCAAAAGCCGGAGGCTGCAGCACGCCAGCAGGGAAGTTGATGTCGTTCATCTGCGGGTTGTAATAGGCGTTGACCGTGGGCGGAGTCATATCCCACTCACCCCTATCGACGGGCTTGCCGATCTTCCCCAGTTGCCGGTCGAATTCGAACTGGCGGGCGCGTTCGACGTTGCCGAGATTGTCTCCGCGGACGATCTCGAGTTTCGAGTAATCGCGCCATTTGTCGGGATAGCCGATCTTGTTGGCCATGGCGTTCAGCTTGGCCAGCGCCTGCTGCTTCGTGGCTGGAGACATCCAGCTCAGGCTGTGAATGTCCTGCTCCATGGCGCCGCGAATCTCTTTGACAACGGTGAGCGCCTGTTCTTTCGCCTTGGGACTGAAGTACTTCTCGACATAGGCCTGCCCCAGAGCCTCGCCAAGATAGTCGTCGATGTACTCCGTGCAGCGCTTCCAGCGCGGCTTTCAGCTGTTCGCTGCCCTGCAGAGTCTTGCCAAAGAATGCGAAATTCTCGTTAAGGAAGGGCGACGGAAAGATGCGGCGCGCTGGCATGCACCAAGTGCCAGCGAAGATAGGTCTTCCAGTCGTCCAGGCTGTCTTTCCCGATCTCCTCATTCAGCGTCTTGAAGAAATCTGGGACAGCCACATTCAGCGATGAAATAGACGGCAGACCGACTTTGGTGAAGTAAACCTGCCACTGGAATTCCGGGGAAATCTTCACCAGCTCGCCGCTGGTCAACTTGTGATCCAGCTTCTTGGGATCGCGCCGATCGACGCGAGTCATCGAACCTTTCGCCAGGGCGGTCTCGATGCGCATTACCGTTTGCGCCTCGGCAGCGGCCATGTCAGCACTGTCTCCGAGAAGTTGGAACATCTTCTGCACATGGGCCACATAAGCCTTCCGCAACTCCTCCGACTTCGCGTCGGTCTTCAGATAGTAGTCGCGGTCAGGAAGACCGAGTCCGCCCTGATCCGCATTGGCGACGACCTGGCTGGCATCGCGAAGGTCCTGAATGGACTCGAAGCGGAACAGCACATTGTCAGTCGCCATGGCCGAGGCAACGTCGGCGAGTTCGGATTTCGAGCCGATTTTCGCGATTCGATTCAGTTCCGGCTTGAGCGGTTCGATGCCTTTGTCTTCGACAGCCTTCTCGTCCATGCACGAGGCGTAGTAGTCGCCGATTTTATGATCCACCGGCTTTCGACCCGTATCCGGTGCGGATGCTGCCTCCAGGATGCTGCGCAACTTCGTCTTGTTCTCGTCTTCCATCTTCGAGTACAGATCCCACGACGACTGGTCAGGCGGAATCGGATTGAGCTTGATCCATCCTCCGCACGCATAGGCAAAGAAATCGACGCACGGATCGATACTACGATCCATGGCAGTGAGGTCGAGCACGGGTGTGTACTGGGCGTTACCGCTCTGCTGACCACTGGCGGAGCACAGGAACGAGAAGAAGGCAAATACGAGAACGGCGGTACATTTGGGCCACATAGAGTTTTCCTTCCAGCAGGTTTTCAATGAGCCGGCGTAGCCGACTCTTTATCGCAACTCTGGCAGAACACGAAAAGTCCGTTTGCGTCCCGTTCGATAAATAGAAAAATCGCGCCGGTCCAGCGTGAAGATCGTGTCGATTTGCTCGCGGTTGGCGAGGTAAACCAACGTGGCATCGGCCAGTTGGGGCCGAATATCTTCATACCGTCTCATCAGGGCAGCAATAGCTTCTGCCTCGGCTCCGGCAACTGGCAGCAATTCGAGAAATCCACCATCGATGCTGCGTAACAATTGCTGAACGGCTCGCTGAGAACCTCGCAGGAGCCATACCGCCTCGGTGATCACCGGCCAGCATGAGAGCAACGGGCCAGGCATCTCGCGGAGCGCCTCCACGCACACATCGTGATACTGGTCTTCACGGGAGAGGATAGCAACCAATGGGCCCGTGTCCATCAGGACCTGAGTCATTTTTTCTTTCCAAACCCTTCGAAGTGACCGCGATTCGTACTGAGGTCTTTTGGCTTACGGTTTGCACAGCCTATAACACCTGCGTCCCGGGCAAGCTCATATGCGGAAAGCGAATTCCTGCCGCGACCAAGATATGTTTCTAAAGCGTCGCGCACCACATCGGAAGGGGTCTGCCCACGCGTGCGGGAACGGTGGCGGAGGAGAGCTTCGAGCTGTTTGGGAACACGGACGGTGATGCGATTGGAAGCCATATGTGTCAGACAGTATAGCACCAGTGTCAGACAACCCCAACTTTAGAGGCCCGCTAGCCCGCTCTACCCTTTCTTCAAATGAATGGAGCCATCGCCGGTATGGATCGTCAACAGGCTGCCGCCGCCATTCAGCTTGCCATGGATTTCATTCTGGCGAATTTTACCTTCCGTCGTAACCGGCATGTCGAGATCGATGTGGCCGTCGCTGGTGTGCAGGTCAACATCCGCGGCGAGGTCGCCAGGGACTTCCAGAGAGACGCTGCCGTCGCCCGTTTCCAGCCTCCAGTTTCCGGCTAATGAGGAGCCGCTCCTGGCGCGCACGTCGACGTGTCCGTCGCCGGTCTTGAGCGCGAGTTCGTCGAAACGTCCGCTGGCCTGGATGTGCCCGTCGCCGGTCGTCGCGTGCAGTTTGCCATCGACGCCATCGAGGTTGATGGAGCCATCTCCGGTGTGCAGGTCCATATCGCCCTTGAGTCCGGCGACCTCGATCTTGCCGTCGCCGGTACGCAGGTTCACTTTGCCCTCGCGCGGCATCTGGATGATGACTTCAACTTTGTGAGATCCCCAATCAACGTTGAAGTTGTGATGCGGATAGTGCACGTCGATCTCGACCGAATCGCCGTTCTGGTGTTCTTCTACGCGAATGCCATCTTCGCCGATTTTGTAGCGGGTAGTGATGACCTTGGCTTCGATGGTGTTCTGGTCCCAGGTGGTGACGCGGATGTTGGCATCCGAGGTTTCGACGCGCAGGTCAGGCTTGCCGCTGAGCTTGTAGGTTTTTGACCACTCCTCGGCGCGGGCGGGAAAAACCGCTATCGCGAAAGCGAAGATTGTCAGTGAAAGACGGACGACAAGTGATTTCATGGAGTCCTCCGGCGGGAGACACACCTTGGCCCCGCCCTGTTAGACGTGGTTACGGCGAATCGGTGAGGTTAGTTCCATCCAACCGCTTTTCGGGTGAAGCGGGCCGAAGGTAAGCCAGCCGGATCAGCGTCCGCTCAGAGAAGGGCAGGTACAGCAAACCGGCGCTGGCTGCGAATGCTGCTCCCAAGCCAATCTTCTCCATCAGTAGAAACGGGGCGACGGCCCACAACTGATCGAGAGCCAGGACGAACGGAAAGATCTGGTGGAATTTTTCGTCCAGACGCTGGTAGTCAAAGCCTACAGCCGATATGAGATAGCAGCGCAGCGGAATCCCCACGCCTGCCGTAACCATGACCGCTGCGGCGAGAGTGTTCGCAGCCCACAAGGGCAAAAACGAGTCTGCGACTCTTTGAATTTCACGCAGGCGAAACAAGGCCGCGAGATAGAAGCACAGGTACATCACCTGAATGAGCGCGAACAGTCCGCGCGTCAGGGCACGATGAGGGATCGGGACCTCGAGATCCGGATGCAGCGTGGCCGCATGTGGAGGAGCTTCGTGAGGCGCAGGTTGGGCGGGAGCGGCCGCGCTCTCGGCAGCAACAGCGTTCGCCGAGGGGAGCTGCACCGGAGCCTGTACGGGAGCGATAAATCGATATCCGCGCCGGGCGAGAGTCTCAACGTAGCGGGGACTCGAGGCGGAGTCTCCGAGAGCTTCGCGCACCTTGTTGATGGCGGTGTTCAGGCTGTGATCGAAGTCGACGAAGGTGTCAGATGCCCACAGTTTCTCGCGCAGCTCTTCGCGAGTCACCACGTCGCCCGCGCGTTCCAGGAGAAGAGTCAAGACCTGAACAGGCTGCCCTTGCAGACGCAGTTTCACTCCGCCCTTGCGAAGTTCGCCCGTGTTGAGGTCGAGCTCGAAGACTCCAAAACGCGCGATCCGGTTGTTGTTTTGCTGCAAGGCCATGGACGACGCCGTAGTTTAGCACCGCGCGCGCTAGTCCTGATCTGAGGAAGTTTGTGGAGACAGCCGCCGTAGCTTGCCCTGAGCGAAGCCGAAGGGGCTGTCCGGCCGCGCGAGCGGCCGTCTTTGCCCGTTGCGCCGGAAATTCAGTTAGAGAAGACACTGCTTTCATGGCAGTACAAACAAGAAAAGTCGCCCTTCGGGCGACGGACAGCCGAAGGCGGCTGTCCCCACTTAATCTAGCGATAAGCTAACCTAACACCTCACACTGACTTCCCAAGCGTCTACAATATTCGCGTGTCCGCTCCACATCCTCAAGACGAATCCGAGCATCGTCACCATCGGCATGCGGTGTATGCCTCGGAAACCACCGGGCTGCTCTTGATTGCCCTTGTGCTGCTTGCGCTTACTCTGATCCGATACTGGCATGAGATCCATTGGAGCCTGCGCTGAACGTGGCTCCCGAATCAGTTGAAGCCCATTCCTCTGATCCGTTGCTGGTAGTCGTTCTCGGCCCCACTGCCAGCGGGAAGACGGCGTTGTCGTTGTCGCTTGCCGAGAAGTTCCACGGCGAGATCGTCAACTGCGACTCAGTGGCCATGTACCGCGAGTTCGACATCGGGACTGCGAAGCCGACTCCCGCTGAACGAGCCCGCGTGCCGCACCATCTTTTTGATTGTGTCGATCCCATGCGAGATGTGACTGCCGGGGAGTATGCGCGACAGGCAAGCGGAGTTCTGGCTCAGATCAAGTCGCGTGAGCACTTGCCCATCGTTGTCGGCGGGACGGGGTTGTATCTGCGGGCCTTGCTGGAAGGACTCTTTGCGGGACCGCAGCGTTCCGAAGCATTACGGGAACACCTGCGGGAAAGGGCCGCCCGGCGAGGCTTGCCGCATCTCCATAGAATCTTGTCGCGTTTGGATCGTACAGCTGCGGAAAAGATTCATCCCAACGATACGCCGAAGCTGATTCGTGCCATTGAGGTATGTCTCGCGTCGCGGCAGAAGGTGTCGGAGCTATGGCAGCGAGGCCGTGATCCGTTACAAGGATTCCGCATTCTGCGCTTGGGGCTCGACCCCGACCGTGCCGCGCTGTATGCGCGAATCAATCAGCGCGCCGAGAACATGCTCAAAGAGGGCCTTATCGATGAAACTAAGACACTAATCGACAAGTACGGCGCAAGCGCCCGGCCCATAGGTTCGCTTGGCTACAAGCAAGCGGCCGAATTCTTGCGGGGAGAACTTACTCGTGAGCAGACTGTGTCGATGATTCAGCAGGCGCATCGCAATTACGCCAAGCGCCAGATGACATGGTTCCGGCGCGAACCTGAAGTGATGTGGTTCCAGGGCTTCGGAGAGGACCCGGAGATCACACAAAGTGCCTGTTCCGTGGTGGCGAGGTCTCCCTCTGCCCACCCGGCATCGGAATAAGAATTCCTCAGTGACCTCTGTGTCTCCTGTGGTGAGGCAAAACACTGAACCACAGAGGGCACAGAGGTTCACAGAGGCTGAGTGCGATGCTCAAGACCTAACATCCGAGACCTGGCCCCCGCCCCTCTGCTATCGTTCCTGCATGCAGAAAATCTTAACGGTGCCGCTTCTTGCCCTCATTCTCTGTCTGTCTGCATCTGCAAAAGACAAGCAACAACAGCCAAGTCCGATTCGCCACAGCAGTGCGGGCGACAAGTGGGCGGAGAAGACGCTAAAGAAATTGAGCGTTGAGGAAAAAGTCGGCCAGCTCTTCATGATCTGGTGCCGCGCCAGCTTCTTAAATTTAGAGAGTCCGGAATACCTGGAAATGCGCGACGACATGCAGAAGTATCACGTGGGGTCCTTTGCCATGACCGTCCACGTGGATGGCCCGCTTCTCCTGCGCACCGGGCCGTATGAGGCTGCAGAACTGCTCAACCGCCTGCAGAAAGATTCGAAGCTCCCGTTGCTGTTCGCTGCTGATTTCGAGCGAGGAGTCGCTACCCGGCTGGTCGGCACCACCAATTTCCCGCACGCCATGGCCTTCGGCGCAGATGGAAAGCTGGAGGATGCCGAAGCCTTCGGCCGCATTACAGCGCAGGAAGCCCGGGCGGTGGGCGTACATTGGAATTTCTTTCCCGATGCGGATGTGAATTCAAATCCCGCGAATCCCATCATCAACACGCGTTCCTTCGGCGAAGACCCGAAGCAGGTCGGCGACCTTGTTACCGCCTACATCAACGGAGCGCATGCCGGCGGAATGCTCACCACGGTGAAGCATTTCCCCGGTCACGGCGATACAGCCACGGACTCGCATCTCGGCGTTGCCAGCGTAAATGTGGATCGCGCCCATCTCGAATCCATCGAACTGCCGCCCTTCAAGCAGGCGATTGGCGCCGGCGTCGATTCCGTGATGGTCGCGCACGTCACGGTCCCAGCGCTCGATTCCGATCCGAACCACGTTGCCACCATTTCCTCCAACGTGGTCTCCGACCTGCTCGAGAAGCAACTCGGATTCAAGGGCATCATCGTGACCGACGCTCTTGATATGGCAGGGCTCACGCACCTGTTCGCCAACGATATTGGCCGGGCGGCAGTCGAGGCCTTCAAGGCCGGCAACGACCTGCTGATCATTCCGGCGGACCTGCCAGCTTCGTACCAGGCGATGGTCAAGGCCGTGACTTCCGGCGAGATTTCCCGGGAGAGGCTCGATCGTTCAGTCCTTAAGATCCTGAAAACAAAGGGAGGGCTCGGGCTCAATGATTCCCGCACGGTTGATCTGAAGACCATCGCGAGTACCGTCGGAAAGCCCCAGGACATCGCATTCGGCCAGGAGGTAGCCGATTCGGCCATCACTCTGGTGCGCGACAACGGCAAGATGTTCCCCCTGAAATCGAAGGGAACTACCAAGGGGGCCCTTCCGTATATGACCAAAGAGGAGACGCACAACGATGTCGTAGCCGTGTTGTTCTCGGACGACGTGCGTAGTGAGTCGGGCCGCGCGTTCGGACGCGAATTTCATGCTCGCATTCCGGACTCGCGCGTCATTTACGTCGACCCCAGAATTGCCGCCGGTATGAGCGATGAAGTCCTCAAAGCGGTCAATGCAGCGCAGACGGTCGTTGCTGCGGTGTACGTGATCCCGACACCGGGCAAGGTCGGGAACTCGGTCGCCATGGCCGATGCGACTGGGACGCTTTTGCAGCAAGTGCTTGATCGCGCTGCGCAGAAGACGGCGGTGATTGCCGTGGGGAATCCTTACCTGGCCAGCGATTTTCCCAAAATCGAAAACTACATGTGCACATTTTCCAACGCGACGGTTTCCGAGGTGGCGGCGGTTAAAGCGCTCTTCGGAGAGATTCCGATTCGCGGCCATCTTCCGGTCTCGATTCCCAACGTCGCTCAGCGCGGCGTTGGACTAGAGCGTCGGGCGCAGGTTGCCAAGTGAGGAGCGGGCAATGAGCAGAACTAAACATCAGCTGGCCGGCGTAGCATTCCTGATGGTTGCAATCCTGCTTCTGTCGGCATGCAGCATCAACGTAAAGAAAGAGAGAAACGGGCAGGACAAGCAGGTCGATATCAGCACGCCCGTCGGCGGCATTCACGTCAGCAAGGGAGTAAACCCGGAGGACGTCGGCATTGCGCTCTATCCCGGCGCAACGCTGAAAGAGCAGGACAACGGCGAAAACAAGAGCGCGAATGTGAACCTCTCGAGTTTCGGATACGGATTGAGAGTTGTCGCGCTGGAATATGAGTCCACAGATTCGCCCGAAAAAGTGGTAGCGTTTTACAAAGGGCAACTCAAGAAATACGGCGACGTACTGGTGTGCCATACGACCGGGATGAACGTGAATGCAGGCATCAGGAAACATGACGACAGCTCCCATGAACTCACCTGCGAAGGTGACAACGGCCACAACATAGAACTCAAGGTCGGCACGAAAGAGAATCAGCACATCGTCGCCGTCCAGCCCTCGGGAAGCGGCTCGAACTTCTCGCTGGTGTATGTGCGGACCCACGGGAAAGAAGCCGAGATTTAAGCCACTTCGGTTTTGGGGTTACAAGTTCGTTCATTGCGAATTACGCTTTGAAAGGACGCGGCTTAAGCCGCGCCGTAAAGCGTTTTAGTGGAAGAGCGGTTTTAGTGGAAGAGCGGCCCTTCAGGGCCGCGTTAGCGGGCCAAGATTGAAGGGCTTTAGCCCCTGGGGTCACAGGACACTGTAGGGAGGACTATTTATGCATCGTCATTTGGCAATTTCGCTGGCTCTCGCCTTGGGAATAGCCGCCCCCGTTCTTTCTCAGGATTCAGCATCGAAGGACAAGAGTCTCGACGTTCGCAGTTCGGTTGGTGATCTGCATGTGGGTAAAGATGCCGACGCCAAGAAAGTCGGCCTGCCGCTCTATCCCGGCGCGCGGCTCAAATCCAGCGGCGAGGACCAGGACCAAGCGAACCTGAGCATCCTGACCGAATCTTTCGGGATGAAGCTGGTGGTCGCTAACTACGTTTCTGACGACGCTCCCGGCAAGCTTGTCGATTTCTATCGAGATAAGTTGAAAAAGTACGGAAAGGTGCTGGAGTGCCGTTCCGCGAAACTCGGAGACGTTTCAGAGCACGATGATGATAAGGATTCCAATAAGAGCAAGGAGTTGAAATGTGATGAAAACTCCGGCCCAGTTACGGAATTGAAAGTCGGCACCGAAGACAACCAGCACATTGTGGCCGTCGAACCGGGTGAAGGCAGCAAGGGCTCCAAGTTCGCCCTGATCTATCTCCGCACACGCGGACAACAGGGCGACATCTAGATTGCACACCGGAAATTCGCCCGCCGTGAACTAACAAGGGTAGCTGAAGTTGCACGCGCCATCCCGGTGCGGTACTTTCAAATTCAACCAAACCTTTCATGGAAGAACCCTGTTACAAGTGCGGCCAGATGCTGGAAGAAGGACGGGTGTTTTGCCCGCACTGCAGGGCTCCGCAGATTCGCGTGGCCGTTGCTGATCCTGTGGCGGCAATCGCCGTAGACAGCCCAGTGCAGCCGGGTCAACTGACGGCGTCCGAAACCGTGCCAATCATCGCAGTCCCTATGCGTTGGGACCAGGCTGCGCAACCGTGTGCCGTCGCCGCCATCATCGCGGCGCTCGGCATGGTGTTGCGGTTGATTGTTCCCGTGATTGCGGTGATCGGAGCAGGATTTCTTGCGGTCGCGCTGTATCGCCGCCGGAATCCGGAAATCGCGGTTCGCGCGCGCACCGGAGCCCGACTGGGAGCCATCTGCGGGTTCTTCTGCGCTGGTGTGACGGCAATCCTGGGAGCGCTCCGCGTTGCCATCCTGCACGAGGGCGGTAAGATTCGGACGGTCCTTCTCGATTCTCTTCAGCAGCAGTCAGGTCGATATCCCAACCCCGAATTTCAGTCCTCTCTTGATTTCTTCCGATCCCCCACCGGTCTTGTCTTGATGCTGGTGTTCTTTTTTATCGTGGCGTTGATCCTATTCATTCTCCTGGGCATGCTGGGCGGGGCCCTCGGTGGTGTTGGTCAGGGCCGGCGCGACCGGAGTTGATTGCGAGTTTCCCTCGAACCTGCGGCATAATTTCTCCGGGACTCTCTCCACCACACTCATCGAAAGGACCACCAGCTACATGCGCACGATTGCCCTTCTCACCATCTCGAATATCTTCATGACCTTCGCCTGGTACGGACATCTCAAGTACCGCGACGTCCCGCTCTACAAAGTTATCGTCGTGAGCTGGCTCATTGCCTTCTTCGAATACTGCTTCCAGGTTCCCGCCAACCGCATCGGCTCCTACGAATTCACCGCCGCCCAATTGAAGACGATTCAGGAGGTCATCACCTTGACGGTGTTCGCAGTCTTCTCTGTGCTGTATCTGAAACAACCGCTGCGCTGGAACTACCTGGCAGGATTCGCCCTGATCGTGGCTGCCGTAGCCGTAATCTTCAAGAGGTGGTGAGATTCGTTGTCATCCTAAGCGGCGCATTTTGCGGGCTGAAGGATCTGAGCGAGCCGCGCGAATAAATCGCGCGTTTGGCTCGCTTCCTTATCTCGCTTGAGCCTTCTTCAAAATCGCCATCTGCCCCGCGTGATACAACTCATGCTGCGCGATCCCATGCAGCATGTGGTAGAAGTCATACCGCTTCCCCGGCACTTGATCCCGCAAGCGTTTGTCCGACAACGCAGCGACCGTCTCGACGAGTGTGTCGTGCGTGCGCTTTGCCATCGCCACTGCATCGCGCCATGTCGATTCCGTCGCTGCAGGTAAGCGCGGAAAGTTCGCCGAGCCCTTGAGTTGGCACTTCTCGCCGCCCAGCCGCCGCAGTCCGGCTCTATCCCACGCTGCGACGTGTAATAGAAGCTCCCAGATGCTGTGCACGTCCTCCAACGGTCTGGCCGCTGCCGTAGTCGCGTCTACATCTTTCAGTAGCTCCAGCACCGCCGGCCCGTGCCACGCGCTCCCGTAAAATGCGCGACGAAGCTGATCGGCAATCCGGGAGCCTTCCGATGTTCTCGCTTTCTCTTTCCTCTTCATGAATGATCCCCACCGGCGGCAATCGCGATCCCCGCCGCGTTCGCCGCCTCAATCACCTTGTCCCCATCCAGCAGGAGGCACTTGCGCGCATCGACCGCCAAGCACGTCGCCCCCGCGGACTGCATCACGTCAATGGTCTTCACGCCGACCACCGGCACATCAAACCGCATATCCTGATTCGGTTTCGCAATCTTCACCACCGTCAAGTCCCGGCTCAGCGTCGACGCGTCCCCATGCAGCGACCGCATGATTTGCCCCGCGCGCTCGATGGTCGCATCCGTCCCCTCCATCGCCTCCACCGCGACGCAGGCCGACTCCGCGATCACCACCGTCTGCCCAATATCATGCTGTGCCAACTGACGCGCCACCGCCCGCCCATACTCAATATTCTTTTGCTCCTGCTCGGTCGGCGCGCGTCTTGTCACCACGCCCGGCTTCACCAGCAACGGCTCCAGCAGCCACGTGGATTTCTCCAGCGTGATCCCTTCATCCCCGAGAACCTTCGCCACCGCGCCCAGCAGCGAATCGGTATTCCGAGTAGTCAGCGAAAGCAGAAGCTTCGCCAGCCTCCAGTCCGGCCGGATGCTGGAAAAAATCTGCTTGTGCTTCACCTGCCCCGCCATCACCGCGCGCCGTCACTCCTGCCTGCTGAAACGTCTCGATCAGCTTGGAAAGCTCGCCCAGCGACAGCCAGTGCACAGCCGCCGCTCCGCGCGATTCAATCTCCGGGAAGGCCTCTTCCTTGATCGCGGCAACAACCACTTCATACCCCTGCGCCCGCGCCGCATCGAGCACGAGGAAAGGAAACTTGCCATTACCGGCGATCAGGCCAATTTTTTCTTGTTGAGAGGGCATACTGTTTGGCGCCGAGTCAGTCTAGCATTTGAGGCTGAGGAAGGAATGCAGGAAGCAGGCCGTGAGTCGACAACTCGGCGTGCGCAGTCAAATGACCGCTATGGCATGGTTTCAACAGTTCCTCGCCTATTTACAACAGGTGAAACGAGTATTACGCTGCTCCAATGAAACCTGAGGGCACGAAAGATTTCCGACGATCCCGCCGTTGGGTAAGGGTAGCCCGGATTTTGGCGGCCGTTATTTCACTTTACTTGTTCGTCGTTCTAAGGTGGTTGCGCGAGCCAGAGTCTAAGTTTAGGCAAGTATCGATTGGGTCCCAAAGTCCTGACGAAGCTGCTGCAACGTTAGCAAGAATAGCTCGTGAACAACCAGCACTGTCACCGCTTGCTCACATGGAGATGCTCGCGGTGACGTTGTTCGCTCTTTCGCTCTTGTACTTTTTTTTCAAGCAAACTGGTGTACAGAAATGGACCAAGTATTCCGTAATAGCCTCTGCTGTCGTGAGCGGTGTCCTCTGCTGGTCATTGTGGTAACTGTTGCAAAATCGCGATTACGCTGATCGATCCCCCCACAATTCACTTCTTACCCGCCGACGCCGCATACCCCTGCCAGACATACTCCAACGCCTCGGGAAGCGTCTGTTGTTTCACTGCCCGGTCCACGTGTCCGGCGTTTCGCGCAAATACGAATTGATAGTGATAGCCCTTGGCAGCGAGCGCCTTTGCTATCTGCTCGTTCGCGAGCACCCAGTCGTGCATGTTGTCGCGCATTACGTTTGGATTGAACAGATCCCGGTCCCCAACTTCCATCCAGATGCGTATCGGCTTCACTGGGCTTTGTGGAATAAGATGCTCGTGAAACTCCCATGCTCCATGCGGCGTCTGCGGATTGTAAGGCCACTGCTGGTTCACGAATGTTCCCGAGTAAGTAAGCACACGGTGATAAAGCTCAGGATGGTACCAGGCCATAATCAACGCGCAAGAGCCGCCTGAACTGCCGCCCATCGTCGCCCTCCCGTCAGGATCCTTCGTGAGCTTCACCTGCGCTTGCGATTCGACCAGAGGCAACACTTCCTTCTCAACAAACTCGGCATACACTCCCGACATCGTGTCGTACTCCAGCCCGCGCTCGCTTCCCTGCGCGTCTCCGCTTCCATTGCCGATAGAAATCGCAATCATGACCGGAACCTTGTGCTTGGCAATCAAAGCGTCCAGAGCCGAAAAGAGCAGCGGATCAGGCCCGTCCGCCCCGACGATGAAAGGCGCGACGCTGCCGGGCACGTACTGCTTGGGAATATAAACCGCCACCTTCCGCGTGTACGGAGCGGGATGGCTGGTAGTCACGATGAGCTTCGCCGGGTCAGCCGGATCCGGAGTTCCAAATGTATTCGCTTCCCGCGCAATGCCCGGATAGATCTTGCTGTCCGACGAGTTCATCGTGAACTCAATCACCGTTCCCTTGGGGATCCCATCGGCCGAGGTCTCAGCACCATCATGGGTAGGGCCGAGGATGAAATTGCCATCCACATTCGCAGGCGGGACTGCGCCGTCGGGCAACTCCTTCGCGGTGACATAGCCGGGAGTATTGGGATCGCGCGTTGGAGGAGCCGGACGCGTCGCGCTGGGCTTCGGCGGAGCAGTCTGGCCTAAGGCGGGAGTGATCAGCGCAAAGCCAGCTAGAAGACAGACGCAGAGAGCGCGTCGGAGCAAAGGCATGTTGCCATTGTGCAGCATTTTGAAATTCTGCGGGAGTAGCCTGTTGTTGCCTTCTTCCAAGGTGCAATAATGCTTCGGACAAATCCGATTTGCGGAGGCACCGTCTTGCGATCTCTACTGCCCATCTTCCTGACAATTCTGGTTGCAACCCTCGTTCACCAGACTTCCGCACAAAGCGCCAGCGCATCTCTCGAAGCCCGCCGCGCCGAGCTCAAGCGCCTCCTCAACGACGAATGGGAATACACCCTGCGCACCGGCCCCGAGCTTGCCACCAACGTCGGCGATGAACGCTATAACGACCGCATCAGTGATTTTTCCGACAAAGCCATCGCCGACGATCTCGAACATGACCGCCAGGCCCTGAAACAATTCGAATCTCTCGACGTTACCGGATTCCCCGAGCAGGAAAAGCTGAATCATTCGCTCATGGTCCGCAGCTTGCGCGAATCGGTGGAGAGCGCGCGCTTCAAACACTGGGAAATGCCTGCCACACAATTCGGCGGCATTCACCTCGAATACGCGTCTCTCTCCTCCTATGTCCCCTTCCGTAATGTGAAGGATTACGAGAACTACCTCGCCCGCCTCCACCAGATTCCTCTTGTCCTGGACCAGGCCATCGGACACATGCGCGATGGGCTGCGCGACAAGTTGATGCCTCCGAAGTATCTGCTCGAAAAAGTGGCGGCCCAGGCGCAACAGGTGGCCGGCACGCCGCTCGACAAGAGTTCGTTCACTGAGCCGTTGCGGAAGTTTCCCGATCCCATCTCCTCGCCCGACCGCGCCCGCCTGCGGGCTGCCATTGAAGAGGCGGTCAAGAGCGAGATCGCACCCGCGTATGTCCGATTCGCCAAGTTCGTCCGCGAGGACTACGCTCCCCACGGCCGCCTTGATCCCGGAGTCTGGGCTCTTCCCGACGGAGAAGCGCGCTACCGCTTCGCCGTGCGCCACCAGACCACCACCGACTTCACCGCCGACCAGATTCACGAAATGGGCCTGAAGAGCGTCGCCCAGATCGAACAGGAAATGTTGAAGATCGCCAAGTCGCAGGGCTTCAGTGATCTGAAGTCGTTCAACGCTCACATCCGCCAGGATCCCGCCCTGCACGCCAAGTCCGGCCAGCAACTTCTCGATCTCTACGCGAAATATCGCGACCAGATGTATGGGAAGCTCCCTGAACTCTTCGGCCGCCTGCCGAAAAACAAACTCGACGTCGTTCCCATGGAGGAATTCCGCAGCGCCGACAGCGTCCCTGCTGACTACTCGATTGGCGGCGCCAACGGCTCTCGTCCCGGACGTATCAACGTCAACGAATATGCGCCCGAGAAGCGCCTGCTGCTGAACGTGGAAGCCATCGCCTATCACGAGGGCGTACCTGGCCATCACCTGCAATTTTCCATCGCGCAGGAACTCACCGACCTGCCTCCGTTCCGCCGCTTCACACTGGATGTGAACGCCTACAGCGAAGGCTGGGCTTTCTATGCGGAGCGCCTGGGAAAAGAGGCCGGTTTCTATCAGGACCCCTACAGCGAGTACGGACGCCTGCAGAATGAAATGTGGCGCGCCGTGCGCTGGGTAGTCGATACCGGCGTGCACTCCAAGCACTGGACCCGCCAGCAGATGATCGATTTCTTCCACGAGCACACTGCCATGGACGACCAGAACATTGAGACCGAAGTCGACCGCTATATCGCGTGGCCTGGACAGGCGCTTTCCTACAAAATGGGCCAGATGAAGATTCTCGAGTTGCGGGAACGTGCACAAAAAGAACTAGGCCCCAAGTTCGACGTGCGCGCCTTCCACGACGCCGTGCTGGATCAGGGCCCGCTTCCGCTGGATGTGTTGGAAACGAAGATTACGGAATGGATTAAAGAGCGAAAATAGAATTTCCCGAACGGTTACTTAATAATCCCGCGCTCCGACGCTTCAATGAACCGGATCAGCATATCGACGTCGTCCCCGCGGTCCGCTTCAGACTTCAGCTTCTCCAACGCCTGCGAAGTATTCATCTTCGAAGCCAACAAAACTTTGTACGCGTGATGAATTTTCGCAATCCGTTCTTTGGAGAATCCCCGCCGCTGCAGCCCCACTTTGTTCATCAGATAGGCATGCGTTTCGCGCGCTGCAGACGTCATCGAGAACGGGAGTACGTCTTGCGTGATCGTAGTGCCACCGCCAACGTAGGAATGCGCGCCGATCCGCACAAATTGATGGACCGGGCATAGCGCCCCCACCACGGCCCACTCCTCCACGATGACGTGGCCGCCCAGAGTCGCCCCGTTCACCAGCATTGCGTGATCGCCAATCACGCAATCGTGCCCGACGTGCGTGTAGGCCATGATCAGCAAATGGCTCCCAATCTTGGTCAGCCCTCCGCCCTTGACGGTACCGCGATTGATGGTCACGTATTCGCGAATCTCGTTGTGATCCCCAATCTCCAGCCGAGTCGGCTCGCCCTTGTAAGTCACGTCCTGCGGCGCCATCCCAATCGCAGAAAAAGGAAAGAATCCGTTGTCGGCCCCGATTCTCGTCGGGCCTTCAATCGCAACATGCGACACAAGCTGGCAACGTTCGCCGAGCATGACGTCCGCCCCGATCACGCAATAGGGCCCGACCTTGCAAGACTCAGGCACCCGCGCGCTAGTATGAATAATCGCGGTGGGATGAATGTTTGTGGATGTCATCGAGAATTGGCAGCCGGGATCACTCCGAACAAGTTTTCCTCTGTGTCCCTGTGTGCCCTCAGTGGCTAAAGCTCTTCGTTGAAGCCAGAAATAAGGCGCCGGACCGGCAATCAACCCTGGTCGGCACCGTTGTTAGAAGCCCGCCCGCGTGAACTGTCGATCAACTGGCAAGACACAGCTGCCTCCGCGACCCGCCGCTCGCCCACGAATGCGTAGCCCTGCATCTTCGCCGCGATCATGCCCGGGACCGCGCGCCAGCCCTTCACTTCCACCTCCAGCCGCAACTGATCTCCGGGCGACACGGGCCGCCGAAACTTCGCCCGCTCAATCCCGGTAAACACCATGACCTTGTCATGCCGGTCTTCCACTTCCGTCAGAAGCAGCGCGCCGCCGGCCTGTGCGATGGCTTCGACAATCAACACTCCGGGCATAATCGGCAGTCCGGGAAAGTGTCCCGCAAAGAAGGGTTCGTTGATGGTGACGTTCTTGATCGCCACAATCCGCTCTTTGCGCTTGATGTCGAGCACGCGGTCAATCAGCAGGAAAGGATACCGGTGCGGCAGAATCTTCAAAATCTCGTGGATATCAAGCCCGGTCTTCCCATTGTTGGAGGGACCTTCGGGCGCAGCGGTGCTCTCATTCATAGTTCGCGTCAATCAGCCTGAAGATTATACTGTACGACTTGTGCCCGGGCCCTCGCTCCGAGTCTCGCAAAGGACGTGAGACATGGGGCACCCCATATTTAAGCCGGAGAGTTCATGCCAGGCAAAAAGACAACGCGCGGATCCGGAGACCGCCTTCTTTACTTCGAATCCCGCCAGGAGGCGCTCCTCCAGACCATTCGCGAATTCGTGGAAATCGAATCTCCCAGTGACAACAAAGCCGCCGCCGACCGCATGGGCGCTTTTCTCGCCGAAAAATTCGCCCGCATCGGTGGGCGCCCTCAACTGCATCGCACTGAAAATTTCGGCGACAACCTCCAGATCGATTTCCCCGGAACCACAAACACCAAGCCAGTCCTGCTACTCGGCCACTTCGACACGGTCTACTCCCAGGGAACGCTTCCTTCCATGCCCTGCCGAATTGATGACGGCAGGCTCCGCGGCCCCGGCGTCCTCGATATGAAGGCCGGCATCGCGCTGATGCTCTTCGCCATCGAAGCCCTGCAAACCTGGCATGGACAACTGCCGCGCCCCGTCACGGTCTTCCTGGTCTCGGACGAAGAAGTCGGCAGCAGTTCTTCCCGCAAAATCACTGAAGCCCTCGCTCGCAAATCCGCCGGCGTCCTGGTCCTCGAACCCGCGGCCGGACTTCGCGGCGCTGTCAAAACCGCTCGCAAAGGCGTAGGCGATTACACGCTGACCGTCAAAGGCGTCGCCGCACATGCCGGACTCGATCCCGGCAAAGGACACAGCGCCATCCTCGAACTCGCCCGCCAGATCGCTGTGATCTCGAAGTGGAATGATCTGAAGAGCGGAGTGTCAGTGAATCCCGGTGTGATTCGCGGGGGAACGCGCACCAATGTCATCGCAGCCGAAGCCGTCGCCGAGATTGATGTCCGCATTAAGAGCGCTAAACAGGCCGCGGGGCTCGATCGCAAATTTCGCGCCTTGAAGCCCTTCGACAAACGCTGCAAACTGCACATCGAAGGCAGCATAAACCGCCTGCCCATGGAACGCAAAACCGGAGTCGTCGCGCTCTACAAAAAGGCGCAAGCCATCGCGAAACAGATCGACTGGAAGCTGGAAGAAGCCGCCGTAGGCGGCGGCTCCGATGGAAACTTCACTGCCGGCATCGGCATCCCCACGCTCGATGGTCTCGGCGCCGTCGGCGAAGGAGCCCACGCAGTTCACGAGTATATTGTTATCTCTGAACTGCCACGCCGCGCACTGCTGCTCGCCGGATTGATCGAGGCCGCCTAACAGCTATGTTGAAGTTCATGGTGATTCTCTATCGCCGGCCTGACTTGACTCCCGCGCAATTCCGCCAGCATCTCGAACAAATCCACGGACCGTTGGCCAGGAAACTTCCTGGACTAAAGAGGTACAGGCAGAACCACGTGGTTGCTGACCCCAGCCGTCCCCATCCGGAATGGGATGCCATCGTCGAACTCTATTTTGATAGTTGGGAATCGATGGAAGGCGCGTGGGCGAGCCCGCAAGGAGCCGCCTCCGATGCAGATCTACCGCTCTTCGCCGACATGACTCGCACCACCTGGTCTGTGGTCGAGGAACTCACTCTGCTGCCGTGAACACCAGAAAGTAATCCATCTTGTCGCCTTTGACGAAGTCATACCGCTCCGTCAGCTTGTAGCCCGCCTCTTTCGCCTCGCGAATCACCACGTCACTTTCAATACCGTGATCTTCACCATTGCCATTGCGGTCGATGATCCCGACTCTCGCCCCAGCCCGCAGCGACCCCCGAAGATTTCGCAGCAACTCCACCGGATGAGCCACCTCATGGTAAGTCTTCAGCAACAACGCCGCATCCACCGAATTCCGGGGCAGCAGCGGATCGTCAGGCTTGCTCAGAATCGCTTTGACGTTCGCCAGCTTCTCTTTCGCCGCTCGATCGGAGATATAGCGCACCGCCTCAGGATTAATATCCACAGCGTAGACGGCGCCACCTGCTCCCACTCGCTTGGCAGCCCGCACCGTAAACCATCCCGACCCCGCCCCGATGTCGGCCACACTCTTCCCTGCACGGATGCTAAGGACGTCCATCACGCGATTGATCTGAAGCCGCTCGTCCCGCCCCGGCGACTCGAAAATCGACAAGTCTCCGCTATACGGCTCGCTGGTCTTTCGCTGCTGTGCCGAAGGCGCGAGCTGCGCAGTCGCGGTACCGAGAGGCGTCTGGCTCTGGACGGCAAGCAGGAATGCCATCAGGAAAATGCGAGCTCTCAGCATCGGAATAACCTCTCCAGGATAGACACTCAACAATAGACTCCCTCAGACCCGCTCCGTAAGCATGCCGAATACCCGCAGGCGAGCCATCGCCGCCGTTCCCCTCTTTGACTAGCAGACTTGAGAGGCCTAGAATTTCACTAGGGCTGACGATAGCAAGTGCCCCGTACACGAATATCCTAACGGAGGAGCTATGGGTGAGGGTCTGTTTCAGCCGTTCCATCTGTTGTTGATCGTTGCCATTGCCCTGTTGCTCTTCGGTCCGCAAAAATTTGCGTCACTGGGCAAGGGACTGGGCGAGGGCATCCGCAACTTCAAAGCTTCGATGAAAGAAGGCGAAGAGAAGAAAGAAGAAAAGACCGGAGAGAAGAAGTCGTAAATCTTCTGCAACCGACTCCGACCCGTATGTCGCCTTTGCCGTTGTCCCTCAAACTGCTCTCTTTTCCCGAAGCATCCGATACACCAGCGCCACCGGCAGCCCCACCACGTTGCTGTAGTCCCCCTCGATGCGAGGAATCCATCGCGACGCGATGCCCTGAATGGCATACGCTCCAGCCTTATCCATTGGCTCTCCGGTCGCGACGTAGTCCAGAATCTCCCTATCCGAAATCTCGCTCATCGTGACGAGAGTAGTCTCGGAACCGAGATGCAGATTCTCATTCCTGTTTTCGTCGCGAGCGCTTGATGTTCGACTGGGTACCGGGTACTGAGTACTGGGTACCGGTTTGATCAGGCAGACGCCGGTGATCACCCGATGCGCGCGACCGGAAAGCATCCGCAGCATGCGAGCCGCGTCCTCCGCGTCTACCGGCTTTCCCAGGATCGTTTCATCCACGACGACGATCGTATCGGCCCCCAGCACCGCATCCTGCGGACGGCTTCGCCAAACGGTGAGAGCCTTCTCGCGCGCCAGTCGCTCCGCGCACTCGCGTGGCGCCTCATTTTCGAGCGGTGTCTCGTTCACATCCGCGGGCTGCACCGCAAACGAAATCCCGGCATTGCGCAGAAGTTCCTGACGTCGTGGCGAGGCCGAAGCGAGCACAAGCATGTAAGGTCCGATTTTATAGGACGGCGTCGGCAGCTCTATTCGCTGATCAGTTCAATCCGGTTCCCAAACGGATCCGCGACGTGGCAGCGTCGCACTCCAGGAATGCTGGCATCGTCCGTAACCTCAACTCCGTCGGCTTTCAGTCTGCTGACCAGCCCGTCATAGTCAAAACACCGCAACGCGGGATGCGCTTTACGCGCCGGACGAAAATCCGGTTCTGCTCCAAGATGAATCTGCACCGGTCCGCACTCAAACCAGCACCCACCGCGCTTGGCCAACTCCGCAGGCTTAGAAACTTCCCTCATCCCCAGCAGGTTCCCATAAAACGCGCGCGCCCGATCCTCCCCGCCTGGAGGCATAGCCAGCTGCACATGATCAATCGCGCTGAAAGGATAAGTCCCCATAAGAAATAACGTAGAGACAGCCGCCTCGGCTGTCCGCCGAAGTGAAACGAGGCGGCCCCGGAGTCCGCATGCTCCGCAGAGCAAGCCCGCGAACGAAGCTCTCGTTGACCCCTACCGAATCCCCACCAACCCCCGCGCCGCTTCGATCAGTTTGGCCGAGTCGTAACCCACGCCGTCTTTGAACACCGTCTCCACATTCTCGATGTCTTCAATCTTCTTCGACGGATCGCCCTTGATCACCACCAGATCCGCCTGCTTGCCCACAGCGATGCTCCCGATCCGGTCGAGTTCTCCCAGATACTGCGCCCCGTTGTAAGTAGCAATGTGGATGGCCTCCAGCGGCGTGAACCCGGCTTCCACCAGCAACTCGACTTCCCGCTGATCTCCAAACCCCGCGAGATCCCCTCCGATTCCGGTCGGATCTTCTCCCGCCAGCAACAACCCGCCGGCTTTGACGAACGCGCGTTCAAATTCCTTTTCTTGTTCATATGATCGTCCCCACGGTGACGTCCGGGACTCTCCGGTCTTCGGATCGCGCATTGGCAAGTCGATCCGTACGCGGTTTTGCAGGAACTGGTTGCGCGCAGTCTCCGACATGGCGTACAGCACCCGCTGCTGCATCGGCGTCTTGCTCGGGACAAACAGCTCAAAAACCGGCAGGGTAGAGGTCACAGCCACATGGTGCGAAATCAGGTCACGAATCATCTCCTGGATGGGTCCATCACTCACCTGCATTTTGTTCAATTCGTCGGCCACTGCAACCATGTCAGATCGCGAATTGACCGGACACTGGTCTGGTTTCTTTCCTGAAAAGAATTCCGTATCGACTACGATCCCGTGTTCGAGATCGTCAATGCCCAGCGCCGCGGCCTCACGAAATCCTATCGAGCACAGATGCCCGGTGACTTTCAGCCCACGTTTGTGTGCCGCGTCAATCGCAGCCTTCAATGTAGCTCGCCAGATGAAGTTGTAAGCTTTGAAATTGTCGACTCCGCGGTCTGCCCAGAAATTCACAGTGGCAACCGCCTCCTCCGGAGTTTTCAATTCCGTCATCTGCGGAGCCCAACTGCCCGGCCCTTCCAGATAAGGCCCGGTCACATGGATGCGAGGGCCCGCCGCCTTGCCCTCATCAATCTCCTTTTTTAGCGCCAAATCCAGGTAGGGCTCGATGCTGCCCGTTGTGCGAATCGTCGTCACCCCACCGGCGAGGTAGAGCTTGGGGAAGCTGATCGCCATCTCATGAAAAATGGCGTCCCCAGCCGGATAGAACATGTGATCGTGCATCCCCACCAGCCCCGGAATCACGCTGTAGCCGTGTAGATCGATCACCTGCGCATCTTTCGCGACATTCGCCGACGCCGCGTCGCCCACCGACTCAATCTTCCCCTTGCTGATGACGACAGTCTGGTCCTCGCGCGCCGCCGCGCCGGTCCCATCGATCACCCGCACATGCGTGAGCGCTACGAACGGCGCATCCACCTTCACAAACGCCCGTACCTCGGGCGACAAGTTTTGCGCCGGAGCCAGTGCGCTGCACCCAACCAGAATTAACGCGGCAAAAATCCGCATGATTCCTCCCTGAGCATGTCCGGCCGCGAAGCGGCGAAAGATTCTAATCCCTCGCAAATTGGAGAATCGGAAAGCTTGAATGTCAAAACCACGTCCCCGCCCGATACTTCCGGTACTCCTCTCCAAACGCAGCCTCCAAAACCGCCGACTCTTTCCCCGTTCGCCACATCTGCAGCGGAATCAACAGCACGAAGATGAGCAGCCAGACCGGTTTCCCGAACACCAGAATCCCGCCGGCCAGCACCCATGATCCGAACACATAAATCGGATTTCGAATCTTCGAATACAGCCCGCGCGTCACCAATTGCCTTGCCTCCGCTTTCACCGTAAACGACGCACCCAACTGGAAGCGGGCCGCCGTCCACAGAATGAAGCCCACGATCAGCAGCGACAGTCCTGCAATCGGCAGAGCAGTCCATGCCACGGGAGGATGCTGCCACAGCAACGCGCCAATTGCCGCACCCACAATAATTGTTAGCAGAATGTGTTTTCCAATCATGATCTCGACTCAGGCAAACGAGGGTAAATCAGCGGCGCACACACCGCAAGACAGGCGTAAAGGAATCGCTATGTGAAGATGCTGTTGTCATCAAGCTTGGCTCTCTCCGCGATCTCTGCGATTTTCTTCTTCGATCTCCGCGGTAAGAAAGCAACCGGTCGCAGAGGCAAAAATCTGGAAGCTGCCCACCTGTTAGAATCAGTATTTACCGCGTTCTCATGGATTCCCAGCACATCCGCAATTTCGCGATCATCGCGCACATCGACCACGGCAAGTCCACGCTGGCTGACCGCCTGCTGGAACTCACCGGATCCCTCACCGCGCGCGAGATGCAGGCCCAGGTCCTCGACTCCATGGACCTCGAACGCGAACGCGGCATCACCATCAAGGCCCACGCAGTCCGCATGGTGTACACCGCGCAAGACGGCGAGACTTACCAGCTCAACCTGATCGATACCCCCGGCCACGTGGATTTTTCCTACGAGGTCTCCCGCTCGCTTGCATCGTGCGAAGGCGCCCTGCTCGTCGTCGATGCCTCGCAGGGCGTTGAGGCGCAAACGCTCGCGAATTCCTATCTCGCCATCAATCACGGACTCGAAATCATCCCTGTCATCAACAAGATCGATCTGCAGAGCGCCGACATCCCGCGCACCAAAGAGATGATCGAGAGCGCCGTCGGCCTCGACGCGACCGACGCGGTCCTCATCAGCGCAAAGACGGGCCAGGGTGTTCCCGAAGTGCTGGAAGCGATTGTGAAGCGTGTTCCTCCGCCGAAGGGAAATCCCGACAACCAGCTCCAGGCGCTGGTCTTCGACTCCTGGTTCGATCCTTACCGCGGGGTTATCGTCCTGGCCCGCGTTTTTCAAGGCACCCTTCGCAAGGGTCAGAGAATCCGTCTCATGTGGAATGGAACCACCTTCGACGCGGAAACTCTAGGCGTGCTGACGCCCAAGCCTGTGGAGATCGATCTACTGGTGGCAGGCGAAGTCGGATTCATCATCGCCAACATCAAGAACGTTGCCGACACAAAAATCGGCGACACCATCACCGACGATACCAATCCCGCCATCGAGCCGCTGCCCGGCTTCGAAGAAATCAAGCCGATGGTCTTCGCCGGACTCTACACCGTTGACGCCCACGAGCACACGCAATTGCGCGAGGCCCTCGAAAAGCTGCGCCTGAACGACTCGTCTTTCTTCTTCGAGCCCGAGAGTTCCGTCGCACTCGGTTTCGGCTTCCGTTGCGGCTTTCTCGGCCTGCTCCACATGGAAATCATCCAGGAGCGCCTGGAGCGCGAGTTCAATCTTGACCTGATCACGACCGCTCCCGGCGTGCGCTACAAGATCACCAAGACCGATGGCACGGTCGTTGAGATCGACAACCCTTCGCGCTGGCTCAATCCCGCGGAAATTGCCAAGGTGGAAGAGCCCGTAATCCTCGCCACAATTCTGACGGGAGAAGAATACGTCGGCGGAATCCTTGCCCTTGTGGAAGAAAAGCGCGGCAAGCAGAAGACCTTCGAATACGTCGCCTCCACTCGCGTGATGCTGCACTATGAGTTGCCGCTGAACGAGATCGTCCTCGATTTCTACGACCGTCTCAAATCCGTCTCCCGCGGATACGCTTCACTCGACTATCACCTCGCGGGCTACTGGGAATCGCCCATGGTAAAGCTCGACATCCTCGTTGCCGGCGATTCGGTCGACGCGCTCTCGATCATCGTGCACCGCGACTTCGCCTACGAACGGGGCAAATTGCTCGTCTCGAAGATGCGGGAGCTGATCCCTCGCCAGATGTTCGAGGTCCCCATTCAAGCTTCCATCGGCGCAAAGATCATCGCCCGCGAGACCGTACACGCCATCCGCAAGAACGTCCTCGCCAAATGCTACGGCGGCGACATCACCCGCAAGCGCAAGCTGCTGGAGAAGCAAAAAGAAGGCAAAAAGCGCATGAAGCGCATCGGCCGCGTGGACATCCCCCAGGAAGCTTTCCTCGCTGTGCTGAAAGTCGGCGAAGGCAGCAACTGAGCAGCCCCAGGTGGAGACAACCTTTAGGTTTCATCTGGGGACGCCGCCTTCGGCTGTCCGGCGAGCGCAGCTCGTCAGTACCCGCCGTCGAGGGCTTTCGTGGGCGATAGCCTTCCCGTGGAAGAGCGGCCCGTTTAGGGCCGCGTTTAATCGACAGAATACTGGGCTTCCCTTCGCCAAATAGACCTTCCGACCGCTCCTCAGAGCCACGCCTCGGCGGACCAAAAGGGGAAGTGTGCGAGAGGCGCTCTTCGATTGGAAAAGGCGATCACCAGAATCAGACTTTTCGCTCGGAGCGGAGTCTGGAATCCCGTCGAAGACGCTTAAATTGGCCGCAAAACGGAGGTGCTAGAACCCCAAAATGTGCAAATCTCAAAACTGGAACGAATCGCACCTTATCTGACGCCGGGTCATGTTAATACCACGTGAATTGAATAACTGGTTACTATTCAGACATTTAACGCTTGACTTCCGAATACGCGGGAACCGACCGATCGGTCTTTACGTTGAGCCATTCTGAATCCGGTTCTCACTTCCACAAGCTTTTCCACAGGATGGAGCAACTTCAGATCACGTGTGCAAACTTAAGTCACTACAGTACTTATTCCTCTCGCCTACAGGAAATACTGTATGCCGGGAAGATTTACTCCTCCGCAGCTCCCCCCTCCGCCATGGACTCGAATCGGGTGCAGTGTTTGAGAAACGCCATCTTCACCCGGCCGATGGGGCCGTTGCGCTGTTTGCCAATAATGATCTCCGCCCGTCCCTGCAGCTCCGGATCATCCTGCTTATAGACTTCTTCGCGGAAGATGAACATGACCAGGTCGGCGTCTTGCTCGATCGATCCCGACTCGCGGAGATCGGCCAGCTGCGGACGATGATCTCCGCCGCGGCTCTCGGGCGCGCGGCTCAACTGGGAAAGCGCGATCACGGGAACAGTGAGTTCTTTTGCCAGCGCCTTCAGCCCGCGCGAAATCGCCGACACTTCCTGCGTGCGATTTTCAAATCTCTTTCCGCCGCCGGACATGAGCTGCAAATAGTCGACGATGATCAGATCAAGCCGCCCCTGCGACTGCTTCAGCCGCCGCGCCTTGGCCCGCATTTCGCTGAGAGAGATTCCCGGCGTGTCGTCGATGAAAATCGGCGCATGCGCCAGCTGCTCCATCGCGCGCACAACTTTTTTCGTGTCGTCCTGCCACAGCGATCCGGTACGCATCTTGTGCGCGTCGACTCGCGCCTGCGAACACAAGAGACGCATCAGCAGAGCTTCGCGCGACATTTCCAGTGAGAACACTCCCACCACTTGCTGATCTTCGATCGCCGCGTTCTCTGCGATATTCATCACGAACGCGGTCTTGCCCATCGAAGGCCGTGCCGCAATGATCACCAGATCGGACCGCTGCAGCCCGCTGGTCATCTCATCCAGATCGGTGTAATGCGTGGCCAGTCCGGTAATGCGCTGCCCGCGCTGCAGGAGTGCATCGACTGATCCGAAGGTCTCCCGGACGATTTCCTGCACGCCCATGAACCCGCGCCCAATGCGCTTTTCCGAGAGTTGAAAGATTGCCGCTTCCGTGTCGCTGAGCACATCCTCGGCGGCATCCGACTGATCGCTGGCGCGCGCAATGGCCGTAGTCGCCGCCGAAATCACTCCTCGCAGCAGCGCCTTGTCGCGCACGATTTTGACGTAGTGCTCAATGCTCGGCCGCTCGGGCACGCCGTCTACCAGGCTCGACACGTAGGCCACGTCGCCGATCGGCTGCAGATCCTTGTGCCGCTCGAGTTCCTCGATCAGCGTGATCATGTCGATCGGTCGCGAAGATTCCGCCAGGTCCACCATGCGCGAATAAATCCGCCGGTGCGAATCGAGCGAGAAATCCTCGATGCGCAGATGCTCCGCCGCCTGGTTGTAAGCAAAGTTGTCGAGAAGGATCGCGCCTAGAATCGAGCGCTCGGCATCCACATTCGCCGGAAGCGTGCTGATGGTGTAATCAGAAGTGGCCAAGAATTTTCCCAAGCACAAATTTAAAAGTCGGTACGACGAACATTACCCGCACTCCCCTTGTGAATGCGACGCGCAAGCTTTGGAAAACTCCTTCGAATTGAAAAAAAGTTGGCGCCTCACGACGCACGAAGCGACAGTCGCCTCGGCTGTCCTGCGAAGGCGAAGCCGAGCAGCGCTGCCACATAGTCGAAGTGTAGGCGAACAAAAACCGAATATCAAGGGGGACAGTAGCTTGATGATTGAGGGCGAGGTTTATGTCTGAGGTGTGCGAGATCAACTGGTGGGTACCAGGTTCTCGGCCTCCTCCAAAATTCGAATGCGGTCCAGGGCCAGCCACCCCGGACCGCATCTTTCGTGTGTTCCTGACCTGCCTTTGTCACCGCAGAGGCGGCGCCATGACCGCTTCAGCCCGACAACGCCCGCAAGCGGGTGCTGCACTTGCCGAAGCCAGTTGCCGATTTGCTATCTCGCGATGGCGAACCTGCAACCGTGCGGTGGCCAGCGGCTTGTCTTCTGCTCCGAAGAGCAACAAGGGGGAGGAGGCCGCAACGCCCGGGCAACCAGTCGCGCAGAGCGCGTTTTCTGGAAGTTTCCCCCCCGGTGACTCCCTCTCGAGAATCGCCGGTTACCGCTAGCTCTGCCGCATTCATTCGGCCCAGCCAGGAACTTTCACGTTTCGCTGAACACACTCTCCGTCAGTTTGTTGCGCGCCGCAAGTCAAATTCCTAGCCCGATTGTGCAGAAACTGTGGACGATGAGAGTTCCTTGTGGAAGACCGAGGAAATCTAAGAAAGAATTTCGGACGTCCACGACGCTGGCCCAGAATGGCTTCAATAACTTACACGAAATAAAGATCGCCGCCACACCGACTCGTGTAGGGACGGACGCCTTCGTCCGTCACGCGATGGCGAGGCCTAGCGGCCCCGATCACCGAGACTGAAAGCCCGCTCAATTTCTACCGAGTGCACCAGTCTTCATATCTAAATTTTCAACCCTGTATAGAGTCAACTGGAAGCCCAGATCCTCTGTGCCCCTCTGTGCCCTCCGTGGTGATCGCATTCTACCTCCCCGAAACCACCGCGTTCCTACCGCCCGCATGTCCGATTCCGTACACCCTGGTCCGCCGATGGTCAAGATTCTCCCTCGAATACAACCTACCTCGTTCCTTTGCAACCGATTACGACTTGAGCGGGTGGCATCGGACTTGCACTGAATCACCCATCGGATACTGCTATGGAAACGCTACTTTACGACCTTCGCCACGCCTTCCGCCACCTGCGGCGCAGCCCCGGCTTCACAGCCGTCTCCATCATCACGCTGGCACTCGCTATCGGCGCTACTACTGCCATTTTCAGCGTGGTCTATGGAGTCCTGCTGCGGCCGCTGCCTTACAACGATCCCGACCGCATCGTGGCCATCCACGAGGTCAACACGCGCGGCACTTGGTCGCGCCTCGCCGACCCGAATTTCGACGACTTCCGAGACCAGAACCGCAGCTTCCAGGCGATCGCCAAGTACAGCTCATATATCATGTCGATCTCCGGCGGGTCTCAGCCAACGCGCACCTTTGTCGCCAGTGTCTCGCCTGATTTCTTGAGAGTCTTCGGTGTTCAGCCCGTCATCGGACGCGGCTTCTCAGCCGCCGACTCCCACAAAGGCTCCGCTCCCGCCGCGCTGGTCAGCGATGGATACTGGAAGCAGCATCTCGGATCGTCATCTGATCTCTCCCAGCTTCACCTCAAGATCGACAACCAGATCTTCGCAGTCATCGGCGTTCTTCCCGAGGGCTTCCAATTCCCAACCGAGACCGAGGTGTACATCCCCGCCGACCTCGAAGGTGAAAATCCCAGCCGCACTTCGCATAACTACGACGCGGTGGCTCGACTGCGGGACGGCCTCACATCCCAACAAGCGAATGCCGAGATCAGCGCGATCGCCCGCCGCATTCGCGGCAGCTCAACGGAAAAAGGCGATTACCTCCTCGCGGACGCGGCCGTTCTTCCACTGCAAGCTTCGATGACCAGCACAGCTCGCCCGGCTCTGCTGATCCTGCTCGGCGCGGTGGGATTCCTTCTCCTTGTGGCCTGCGCCAACGTCGCCAACCTGCTGCTCGCGCAAGCTTCCGTCCGCGAGCGGGAACTCGCCGTGCGCAGCGCTCTGGGCGCCGGCCGCAGGCGCCTCGTCCGCCAATTCCTCACCGAGGCACTTCTGCTCTCGCTCACCGCGGGAGCCCTTGGTTTCCTCGGGGCTTTTTCCGGCGTGCGCGGACTCGTCGCGCTCGCTCCGCAAGACCTGCCTCGCCTTGAGAGCATCGCCGTCAACGTTCCAGTACTCGTCTTTGCTTTCCTGCTCTCCGCCGCAGTTGCCGTCGGACTGGGCATCTTCACCGCCGTACGCGCTACTTCCGGCGATGTCCGCGAAGCACTCAGCGAAGCCGGCCGATCACAATCTGGCTCGCAAAGCAGCGAGCGTGTCGGACGCGTCATCGTCGCGTCTCAGATCGCGATCACCCTCGTTCTTGTGATTGGTGCCGGACTCTTCGGACGCAGCCTGATGAAGGTCCTCGAAGTCGATCCCGGCTTTCGCGTCGACCACATCGTCACCATGGACGTCGCGCTCCCCTGGGCCGAGACTCCTCAGCAGAAGTCCACTCAAATCGCCTTCTTCTCCAGCCTGATCGATCGGGTCAAACAGATTCCCGGCGTGCACAAAGTCGGCGCAACCAGCGGACTTCCCATGACCGGAGGCCTTCCCGATGGCATGTTCCTGCTGATGACGCAGGAGGAAGTTCCCAAGGTTAGCCTTGAAGACCGCGAGGCGCTCGGGCGCGCCTTCGACCTCCTCTTTCAGCAGAAGGAACGTTTGGGCACCGCCGACTTCGGAGTCGTCACCGACGGATACTTCCAGGCACTCGGCATCCCACTGCTTCGCGGACGCTTCTTCGACCAGCGCGACACCGCTGATTCCTCCCATGTCGCCGTGATCAGCGAATCATTGGCGCATTCACGCTGGCGCGGACAGGATCCCATCGGCCACACGATCGAATTCGGCAACATGGACGGCGACCTGCGCCTGCTCACCGTCGTCGGCATCGTCGGCGACGTACATGATTATGGTCTCGATGCTCCGCCGCGTCCGACAGTTTATGTAGATCTGTTCCAGCGTCCGCGAGCCGCGATCACGCTCACGATGTTGACGGATGCCGACACGCAGCTGATCACCACTTCGGCGCGTAGCATTCTGCAGGAACTCAATCCGGAAATCCCTCCGACCTTCCGCACGTTCGCGCAAGTCTATTCTGCGTCGCTAGGCTCACGCCGCTTCAACCTGATCCTGATCGCTTTCTTTGGAATCGTCGCGCTCCTGCTCGCGACGGCGGGCGTCTTCGGCGTGATGGCCTACTCCGTCAGCCGCCGCACCCGCGAGATCGGCGTCCGCGTGGCGCTGGGCGCGCGCTCTCGCGACGTCCTCACGATGATCCTCAGCCAGGGCATTCGCACGATCGTGATCGGCATCGCCATCGGCCTGGTCGGATCCCTCGCGCTGACGCGCACGCTCTCATCGCTGCTGTTCGGCGTCACCGCCACCGATCCGCTAACGTTCGCTGCGGTGATTGCACTCCTGATCGCGACAGCGCTGCTCGCGTGTTACATTCCTGCTCGCCGGGCGACCAAGGTCGATCCCATGGTCGCGCTCAGATACGAATGATGAGCAATGCATGAATGGGTGGACTGAGAATGGTGCAGGCTTTGTCATCCTGAAGCGGCACCCTTCATGTACTCATCCTGCTGTCATTCCGACCGGGGGGAGGAATCTGCTCCTGGCCGGCAGCGTGGCGCTGCCGGCGACAGCAGATTCCTCAACGGCTACGCCATTTCGGAATGACAAGAATGGCGATATCCGGCGCCGAAGGACCTGCTCGAACTGTTCCAATTTGCCAACGCTTGCTCACCGGGAACCGGGCTGACTCGCCGGCGCAACCGGCCACCCATATAGGTTCACTCCGGCTTCAAGCCACAACCAGGCCGCGCAGGAACAGGCTGGATTAACGGCACGGCGAAGGAGAGAGTGCCCGCACCAGCGGACACATCATCACCTCCTTTTCCCTTGAGGGCTTGGAAAGCTTCCATTTCCCGGCGGGCACTTTCTTGCTGGCCATTGCGACGATAGAGCAGCGAAAGCCGATAGTGTGCCTGAGCGTTCCCGGGTTCGAGTTTCAGGCCCTGAACGAACTCATCAATTGCGCCGGGCAAGTTGTTGGCCTTGGCTTCAATATCGCCGAGCAAGAAGTGCGCTCGAGCCATCTGTGGATTCAGTTGAAGGGCGCGCTTCAGCTGCGAAGCAATTTCTTGCCCCGCGTTGCCGTTTTCCTCTGGTGGAGCATGTTTCGTCAAAGCGAGAGCGTAAGCAAAATGCGCATCCGCATCCTCAGGATGAGCCACCAGATAGCCTGCAATCCTGCGGCGAAGGTCGGCTTTGGTTTGATCGGACAAGATGGAAAGTTCAGCCAATAGTGCGAGCGGCGGAAGAAAATCAGGGTCAGCGTCAGCAGAGCGGAGCAGCGCGGAAACGGCCTCTGGTTTGTGATCAAGAAGATGTTCTGCGATCCCCAAGCCCAGCCACAAGCGTGCCGATTCTGAGTGGGTATTCGTGGCTCCGGTGAAGAGATCGAGCGCCTGCCTGAAAGCGCCTAGTTGAATGAGCCCGAGCCCGCAATCGTATTGATTCTCAATACCTCCATCGCTCGCAGCGGCCTTATGAAATGCAGCAACAGACTTTTCGGTTTCGCCGGCTGATCTGTAGGCAAAGGCCAACAGCCTTAATAAAATCGAATCGGATCCGTGGTCGAGAAGCAGCTGTTCCAGAAGCGACGCGGCATCGGAGCCGCGACCGCCACCAATCATCGCCACAGCCAGATCGCGTGAGTTAGTGAAATCTGCGGGAGCAATAGAGCGTGCCGCATTAAGATATTGAATTCCTTTGGAGTAGTCTCCGTGACTGAGATAGAAGGCGCCCAGCGCATGGTTCGGCGCAAAGTCATGCGGAGCCTTTTCGACGTTGTGCAGCAAAACAGGCTCCTGACTGCAATCAACCTGCGCTCCGCCTGTGAGTGTGTTGAAGAGCGTAGTCTGCAGAGCGTCTGCGCTGGATCTGATATTAGCTGTCTCCTCAGCGCTTAGTCCTGACGAGTAACCGCTCGGCGCAGTTGTTCCGCGCACACCCGCCGGGCTGAATGCAGGCGGAGACTTTCGCGACGCGCTGCCGACTTTGGAATCGTCTCCGCCAGACTCAAGCGGAGTCAATGTTAAATCCGCTATGGCGTTGGCCGAACTCAGAATGACAATCTTAGGTTCCGAGTCTCGGAATCCTGATGCACTGGCGCTCAGCTTGTAGGCGCCAAGAGACAGGCCGGCGAATGAGTACTGGCCTGCCTTGTCCGTCTCTGTTCGTCTCGGCTCCACTCGGCTTGAACCGGACTGAAGGACGACTTGCACACCGACAAGAGGTGAACCTTTCAGATCGGCAACCGTTCCGATAATTTGCCCGCTGCGGGCAGGGACTTGGCAAAGCATGGGAAGAGACGACAAAAAACAGGCTGCAAAAAAGAAGGCGCCCCAGTACTTGCGATTATCGTAGGCGTACGGAGGACTCATCGCCTGCTATCGACCTCTTGGAGTGCTTCCCGAATTTCTTTATTCTCCGGATCTCGTTTGAGGAAATCAGAGAGCACGTCATGCGCCTTGTCCGCCTTGCCTCCTGCCAGATAAAGCGTCGCCATGTTGAGCACGGGAAGGGCGAAATTGGGTGCAAGTTGTACGCACTTTTCAAAGATCGGCATGGCGTGCTCATCGTCGCCCTTCTGCATGAGCGCGACACCAAGTGCATTGAGCATTTCAGGGTTGGATGGCTCCAAGTCGACTGCCTTTTCAAATTCGGCAATCGCGCCTTCTGGGTCTCCCTCGTCAACCAGGAACATGCCGAGCTCATTGTGCAGTGCAGCTTGACGCGGATCGGTTTCGATTGCTTTTAGCAGTACAATGCGCGCCTCCCGCAGCCGGTTCTGATAGCGCAACAGCTTGATCATGTTTTGCACAGCAGTCAGATGTGCAGGCTGTCGGTCCAGCGCTTGCTGGAAGTTGCGCCGCGCCTGATCTTGATCGCCTAACTGGCCCATCACAACGCCTAGATTGTTCCAAGCGTCCGCATTGGCCGGATCAAGTTCAACGGCTTTTTCAAGGCGGCGGCGTGCCTCGGCGAACTGACCTTTGTAGAGCGCGATCAGACCGAGGTCGTAATAGGCGGCCGGGTTGCTTTGGTTGCGCTGAATTGACTGTTCGAAGGCCGCCTGCGCCTCGTCGTAGTCTTCGTGCTGCAAGTAAGCGACGCCAAAGGTGAAGTAGTTGTGATACTGTTCGCCGCTATAGTAGCGGCCAGGGAACGGCAGGCCGAGCTTGAGACGTTCTTCTGCACTGCGGGGGATTCGGTTGCAGTCGGCAACCAGTTCAGCCGTCTTCACAGCACCCTCGTAGACGCGCACGACTTTGCCTGCCTCATCAAGCAAGAAAGCTGAAGGCAAAGGCATGTCGCAGCGGCGGTCAAAGAGATACCGACGGAACACATTGAAAACGTGGCTGGCTTTTTCATCGGCCAGCAAGAGCGGATAGCTGAGATCCGCGGGGAGTGCTCCGCGACCTTGTTCGGCATTCATCACAATGGCGATGATCGCAATCCTTGCTTTTTGCCACTCGGCCTGCCCACGCTCAAGCTCGGTCAGAACCTCTGCACTTTTGCCGCAGGAGGGCGAAGCAAAGGCGATCAGTTGCCCGCGCCCCTTCCATTCGTTGAGCGTGTGACTTATGCCTTCAGAATCCTTCAAGACAGGGCTTGGGATCTGAATGGGATCCAGCATCCAGATTCCAAGCGTCGAGGTTCCGCGGTTGGCCGTGGCGGGATCGGGCGCGGTGGAGTGTTCGGACGTGGTCTGGGGCCAGCATGAGGGCTTGAAGGGAACGGCGTGGAAGTCGGCGATGCCTTCAACGACTTCAATGCGGTGATTCGACGGAGGATTCTCAAGCACCTGCCGCACGCCGTTGGGCCATTGAATTGTGGCGCGCAGGGTTCCGGGATTCTCACCGAGGCCAAAGTGAACGGCTTTGGTGTTCTGCGAAAGAAAGCCGGAACCCGCGCGGAGCGTCCTAATTTGCCTGCCGTGCGCAGTTTCGAGTTCGATGACTGCGCCGATTGCATCGCGATTGCACTTGGTGCCGCGCAGCGAGAAGAGAATCGAGGGCCCGATCGGGTTCATGCGGTTGTGGAAGATGCGCAACTGTGGCGCGGTGCGGTTTTTCAGCACGATCTCCAGACGGCCATCGCCGTCGAGATCACTCAATGCAAACGAACGGCTGTCCTCGATGCAGCCGATGCCCAGCACGGAGGCCGCTTCGGTGAAGGTGGAATTGCGGTTGTTCAGATAGAAATTGTTGCGCTGATAGCCACTCCAGGTGTAGCCAGAACGAATGAACTCGTTGATAGCGCTCCAGGCGTCGACATAGGCTTGAGCGCGGCCCCCTGCGTCGAGCGAGCGCGCGGCAATGTGACGGTAGTAGAAACTGGAAAGGTCTTCGCGATTCTCTCCGGAGATGAAACCGTTGGCGACGTAAAGATCTGGATAGCCGTCGTGATCGAAGTCCCACGCCTCGCTGCCCCAGTTCCATCCGCCGAATCGAGTGCCAGACTCTTCGGTTGTTTCGCGGAACTTGCCGTTAGCGCCTTCGTTGTGAAGCAGCGTATTGCCCATGGCATCCTGTCGGAAGACGCGACGCACGGATTCGGGCGCGCTGGGCATAAACTGGGGCTGACCGGTGACACGACGGCCGGCAGACTCCCACATGTTAACGACGTACATGTCATCCCAGCCATCGTTGTCATAGTCGAGCCAGGTCATGCTCATGCCCTCGCCGGGATCTTCGATTCCGGCTTCGGCGCTGACATCGGTAAAGGTGCCGTTGCGATTATTCCGGTAGAGGACTTTGCGACCAAAATCGTTGACTACGTAGAGATCGGGCCATCCATCGCGGTCATAGTCACTCCAGATCGCGTCAAAGCTAAAACGGTTGTTGCTCACGTCCATCCCAGAGGGGATGGTGACATCCTCGAAGCTGTGATTTCCGCGATTGTGCATCAGGAAATTCGGCGGACCATTTTGCGCATCGTAGTAGGGGTTAGGGTATTCGTACTCGCTCAAGCCCTGATAGACACTGTAAGTGCAGAAGTAAATATCCAGCAGGCCGTCACGGTTGTAATCGGCGATGGAGGCGCCGGTGAAACTGCCCTGCGGCCGGCGCGCAAATTGAAAGGCATCTGGTTTCAACTCGAAGGTGCCGTCGCCGAGGTTGGCAAACAGAAGTGGACCGCTGATGCGAACCACGATCAGATCCTGGTGTCCGGAGTTGGTTAAATCAGCAAAGAGTGCGCAGGAAGTGCCGTCGAGAATGCCGACGCCGGCTTGCTCGGTGACATCTGCAAAGGTTCCGTCACCGCGATTTCTGTAAAGGCGATTGGGCAGTCCAGCGGGCTGGCAAACATAAATGTCGTCCAGCCCGTCGCCATCAAAGTCGCCGACGCAGACGCCGTTGTTGCCGTAGATGTCGATGCCGCAGGCGCCATCGAGAACACTGCGCCAGTGGTCGATGCCGAGGAGCATCTGTTTGCGATAGGAATCGTTCTGTCCCAGTGCGGCTGCGGTGACATCGGCAAAGCCGGAACCGGTCAGACGGCTGCGCATCTCTGCCGCAGCCGACCAGCGGGTGATCCGCCATTGGCCCGAGCTTTCTTGCTGCCAGTTGATGCTCCACTCGCCCGTGCGCTGTTCGCGTTGGTTGCTGTCCAGATGTCCGGTCAGGTCGTAGTGCACCTGCGTGCGTAAAAGCAGCGGCGCGTCTGAAACGATCTCGATTGCATCCACCTGCAGATCGCACGACTCAATGTTGGTGAGCGGCGACAGATAACGCCCAAGAGCAGCAAGAAAGGCTTCGCTGCTGATTGTTGCAGCGGCCGGGAAGAGAACTTTTTCCGATCGGAGCGGAGGTTCAGAGCGCAGGGTTTGAACGGTGGCACGGTCCAGCGGTGCACCTTCCAGGGTTCCTCCGAGCCACTCTTTCGGAGCGCCCACGTCGTGCGCGCTGACCTGCAGCGCGGAGGCCCAGCCCCCGAGCAAATGTTCGAGTTCGAACGCGTATTTTTCGGCGATGAACTCGTCGTGGCCGGGTTGAATCTGTTTTAGAAATGGCTCAACGAGGGGTGCATATCCGGTGCCGGAATGGACCAGGCACGGCATTTCCTGGCCAGCCGCCATAGCTGCCCAGAGGCGACGGGGAGAGCGACAAGCCCAGTATGCACCTGCCATACCGGCAACTTTGACAAACCCGCGACGCGAGATTCGCACTGCTTCCTCCTGTCCAATGCGGTGGAACCTGCCAATCGCGCTGCGGCTGGAACTGGCCCTAAGCCAGCCTATGCACGTTACCTTCTTATGCCTGAAGCAATATGAAAGTCATGCAATATGTGACGAGGCTACCGTATGGACAGTAATCCAGGCAAAACATGTTTTTTGAAAGACTCGGGGACGGCGCAAGCAGGAAGCAGATTCCTCGCGCGATAAGGCCGCGCTCGGAATGACAAAGGCTTTCGTTTCTCCTTAGTGGCTCGGTGCCTCTGTGGTGCAAACCGGACGGCCGAAGGCGGCCGTCGCCAGATGAGCAGTGCTGCGCGCCCACGGTTGCCGGCTGCGATGTTTGGTAGGTCTCGCAGAACAATTCTGGCCCAGACGGCGAGCACGTACGGGTGCGCCTTCGATCAGGGGAACTCCGCCACTTTCGGTGTCACGCGCGGCTGTATCGCAGTCGGGCCTCCCTTATCGTCAATCACGTTGGATATTTCACCGTGATTGCCCAAGGCAACTGTGATCATGTGGTGGAATCGGATTCCGGGTTTCCGTGGAACTTCTATCGCTCTGCTGAGCACGACCTGCGGCTCGATAAAGACACTATAGATACCCAATCCCCACGCTTCGTGGCTGGTGACAGAGTCCGCAACTTTGTAAGAAGCCCATCCATTCGTTCCCGGAGCACTGGAGTAGCTCGGCTGGTCGGGGGGATCGTACGGAATCTCAGACTGATAGAAATAGGTTCGGCCGCCGTTCCCATTCCAAAGTACCTGGAACTGCTGGTGGTGCTCGACAAACAAGCCGTACACGGTCACATCGTCTCCGTTCACGACCAGTCCATTCGCGCTGGTATTGCTGGTCCAGCCCACACCTTCCTCATGGTCCGCACGCCATATCCAGGTATGGTCGACGATGACGTCGTTGCAGTTGATCCGCAGGTTGGTCTGCGCGCGGCCTACTCCGGCTCCTCCGACGCGAAAAAACACGTCGTGCAAAGTAATTGGATTCTGCGCGTGGCGCGCTTTGCCTGGTTCCGGTCCGACATCCAATAACACGGGCGAACTTTCCGGGCCGGCATCAAAAAGCAGTCCAGCGATTTCAATTCCGTCCACGTCTGCGGTGGTCATGGCGGCCGTGCCATGAATCGGCCGGAGCGTAGCGAATCCCAGACCCAACACCACCGTGTCAGGTCGGATGACTTGAATGGGTTCAGTCAGGTCGTAGATTCCGGGCGTGAACAGCAGGTGCTTGCCTGCTGCCAATTGCTCATTGATGCTGGCCGCGGAGTCGGTGCCGGGCCGCGCGATATAGAACTGCTCGAGTGGAATGGATCGACACGGCGTGGACCCGCCGTGCCAAGTGATGCCTGCGCTGTTTCTACGGAGCGCCGGAACGCAGACACTCCAGTTCCCCTTTCCATCCACTTGCAGGAACGGTTTCTCCCGCACGACCGGCGTCTCCGCGATTTTCGTATACGGCGGCGTTGGCCAGTTCCCCTTCGGGGGATGGGGAACGCCAACAAAAACCATGTTCCAGTTCGAACCGGACCAGCTTCCCCATTCGCTGTTGCGCGAAATCCATTGCTGTTGACTTCCGGAATCGACGTTGCCCTCGACAAGAGAGTCTGACATCCATCCGCCGCTGGCCCACCCCCGATGCTGGTGGAGAACCAGATTGCCCCGCACATGCATACGCCGGAACGACACGGCTTGAGAAACGGCCCACTGCATCGTTCCACCCGTCGGCGTGACGGAGAATCCTTCAGCTGCTCTCCAGAACGTGGTGGTTGCGTTGTTGTTGTCATGGCTGGCATCCGCATGCACGTTGCCGCTGATGTGAATCTCATCCGGCGATGAGCCCAGCCCGAGGACTTCCGTATAGAAACCCACCGGCACGTCTACGTGGTACTCGCCCGGCAGGAAGAGCAAAGCATAGCGCTCGGGGCCGAATTCGTTTCTTCGCTCGACGGCGTAGATCTTGTCGATCTGCTGCTGTATAGCCGCCTGCGGCATTTTGGGATCGAAGATCAGGACGTTGGGCCCTAAATCAGTTTTTTTGTCCGGCTTGCTTTCCGCAACTGCCAGTGGCGCGCCTGCTGCCACGATCATGGCTAAAATGATTCCAACGGCGATCTGAAAATTATTGATGTAACGCCAGAAGATCCGCGTCGACATCTCCGGCCTTTGCCTTCTCACCTGTAGTCTCCTTATCCGAAAAGCGGCGCTGCTTCTACTTGTTACTGACGTGGCGCATTCAGACTCGAGTACCCGGGTGCCCCATCCTTGACGTTCTGTGTCAAGGGTGGGATTCCACGGTCGCGGCCTGCGTGGGATTTCCTTAACCTTAACAAAATCGACAAAAATTTGGGGAGCCTTGACGTTTCCAAAAAGCCAAAGCCCCGAGGCCACTCGGGGCTTGAAATGGGTACTAACCGCCGCCTGCATCTTCAATTCTAGTCCGGAATTCTAGTCCGGCACGGCGTAAGCGGGAAGCAGATTCCCCGCGCGATGAAATCGCGCTCGGAATGACAGCGCTTTGATTCTCATGCACTAGAAAAAAGGCACGGCCAAAGCCGTGCCTTGAGAAAATCCGTATTGATCCGCGTCAATCCGCGGAGATGAAGTTCAGTCGCGCACTCCATCCATAAACGCTCGCAACTTTCGCGAGCGCGATGGATGCCGCAATTTCCGCAGCGCTTTGGCTTCGATCTGGCGGATGCGTTCGCGGGTGACCGCGAAGCTCTGCCCGACTTCTTCCAGCGTGTGCTCCGAACCGTCTTCCAGGCCGAAGCGCATCTTGATGACTTTCTCTTCGCGCGGGGTCAGCGTGCGCAGGACCTGTCCCGTCTGGTCCTTCAGGTTCACGTTGATCACCGCTTCCGCCGGTGAAACCACCGCGCGGTCTTCGATGAAGTCGCCCAGGTGCGAATCTTCCTCTTCGCCGATCGGCGTTTCGAGGGAGATCGGCTCCTGCGCGATCTTGAGCACCTTGCGCACTTTCGCGACGGGAATGTCCATGCGCTTGGCGATCTCTTCCGACGTGGGCTCGCGTCCCAGTTCCTGCACCAGCTGCCGCGAAGTGCGGATCAGCTTGTTGATCGTTTCGATCATGTGCACCGGGATGCGGATGGTACGCGCCTGGTCGGCAATCGCGCGGGTGATGGCCTGCCGAATCCACCACGTGGCGTACGTCGAGAATTTGTAGCCACGGCGGTATTCGAATTTGTCGACGGCCTTCATCAGGCCAATGTTGCCTTCCTGAATCAGGTCGAGGAACTGCAGTCCGCGGTTGGTGTACTTTTTGGCAATCGAAACCACCAGGCGGAGGTTGGCCTCGATCAGCTCCCTCTTGGCCTGCTCCGCGTCCATGTCGCCCTGGATGATCTCGCGCTGCGTGCGCTTGAGCTCCGGGAACGACACTCCGGTTTCGAGTTCCAGCTTTTCCACTTCGCCGCGAATCGCGCGCGCCTGCCGGCGATATTCCTTCTTCTGCTCTTCGCTGCGAGTGGCCTCGGACTTGCGTTCGAGGTTCGTCGCCTGACGGTCGAGCGAGCGCATGCCGTCGACAGTTTTGTTGAGCCGCTCGATCAGCCGCTTGCGCTCGGCGTTGGTAAATCCGAGCTTGCGAACTGCGATCGAAGTAGCGACGATCGCGCGCGCCAGCTTGCGCCGGGTGCGGCGATGATCGCGCGGATTTTTCTTCTGCGAAACTTCCTTGAACTTCTCTTCGAGCACGCCGGCCTTTTTGTACAGCTTGGCCATGTCGTCGATCTTGCCGGTGAACTCGTTGAGGCGGTTCTGCAGGATCTCGTCGGTGATCTCCTCTTCGTCGAAGGTGACCACTTCCTTGATCGAGCGGACGTTTTTCTTGAGGTCTTCGCCCAAGGTCAGCAGCTCGCGGATCACGATGGGTGAACGCGAGAGCGCCTTGAGCACACGAATCTGTCCGCGCTCGATGCGCTTGGCGATTTCAACTTCGCCTTCGCGCGTAAGCAGCGGCACTGTTCCCATCTCGCGCAGGTACATGCGGACGGGATCGTTGGTTTTTTCGAGCGCGCCGGGGGTGAGGTCGAGTTCGACGTCCTCCCCTTCTTCGTTGTCTTCGAAGCCTTTCTTATCGAGTCCCGCGGAAGGCAGCTTGGGGCCTTCGAGAACATCGATGCCTTGCGTTCCAATTGTAGTCAGCAGATCGTCGAGGTCTTCGGGACTGTGCACGTCATGCGGTATGAGGTCATTGACCTGGTCATACGTGAGATATCCCTTCTCTTTTCCTGTGTCGATCAGCTTTTTGATATCGTCGAACTTATCGTCTAGAGCCAAAAGGTGTCCTCTGAAAAACTCAATTTCATTCACGCCGGGTGCGTGTGGTACATTCCGGATAGGTGGGAATTTGGGTCCAGCGGGATTGTGCCAGCTGGCACAAACTTACAGAGTTTAGCACCTCTGGAGCCCTCTGTCTATCGAGCGCCCTCTCTATTCCCTCTCTCCGCGCCTATCCACAATCCTCTTAAATACTTAGATGGCAGCCGAAGCTGTTTTGTTTCAAGCAGTTTTCGCGTTTCTAAGGCCTGCTATGAAGCCTTTTTGCCTTCTTCCGGCTGGCTAGGGTCGCGCAGAGCCCGGCTGATGCGCTCCAGTTCGGCCAAAAGCAGGCGCAGGCGGTCTTTATCGGCTGCCAAACCGGGCTTCTTGAGCTCCCGCTGCACCTCCTCCTGCCGGCGACGCAGATGAACACGGCGCAGGGCGCGGACGGCAGCCTCCAGTACCTCGGCGGTGAGTTCCTCTTCTTCTTTCAGCAAGATAGCGGCCAGCATACGGCGGTCAGGCTCGGACGCCGGGATCTGCAGGATGTCTGGGGCCTCGGGACTAGCGTTGAGCAGGCATTCGGCAAGCGCTTCCGTCGCCAGGCCTAGGTGCAAGCCTTCATTCAGGAGGACGAACTGGGCCTGACGGGCCGGATCGAATTCCTCTTCGGCGCCGTCGCGCGTGGAAACATGCTCGGCTGCGGTCTGAATCTGGCGAGCCGAAGCCAGAGCGCGGATTAAAACCTTCTCGGCCTCGGTCACCTGAGCTTCGGCAGGAGCTTTCACCGCGGACGCGGAGCGAGTACTGGCGGCATGGCGGAGTTCCTGGCGCAGGACGGCGGAGTCAACCTGGAGTTTCTGCGCGATTTCCTGCGCGAGTTCATCGCGCATGATGCGGCTGGGGACGCGCTGGATATGCGGCAGCAGATAGTTCACGGCCTTGTGTTTGCCCTCGGCGCTACGGATGGGGAACTGCGTACGCGCGCGCTCGATCAGGTAGTCGAAGTATTTCTGCGATTGGCGCAGGGCCTCGCTGTAGGCGTCGTTGCCTTTGCGGCGGATGTAGAGGTCGGGATCGAATCCCTGCTCGAGGGTCAGGACTTTGATCTGGAATTCCTCTTCGATGAGCAGGCCAAGGGTACGCTCGGTGGCCTTTGCTCCGGCGGTGTCGGGATCGAAGTTCACGACTACATTCTTGCTGAAGCGGCCCAGCAGCTTCGCTTGCAGCTCGGTGAAGGCCGTGCCGGAGCTGGCGATGACGTTTTGGAATCCGGCGGCGAAGACGGAGATGCAATCCATCTGGCCTTCGACGAGGATGGCGTAATCGAATTTCTTGATCCATTCCTTGGCGAGGTCGAGATTGAACAGGACACGACTCTTCGAGTAGATCGGAGTCTCGGGAGAGTTTAGATATTTTGGCCCGGCTTTTTCGTCGGTAGCAAGAGTGCGCCCGGTGAAGGCGATGACTTTGCCCGCTTCGCTGGCGATGGGGAACATGACGCGGTTGCGGAACTTGGAGTACATAGCTGCGAGCTTCGAGCTGCGAGCTTCGGGCGTCTCAGCTTCCGCGAAGTCAACATCCCCGCCCTGTCCGTCCAAAGAGCGGACGGACAAGGACGGGGCACCCTCGGATTGCTGAGGTTTGGGGGCGGAGGTCTGACGCCCGTCATCCTGCTTCCACGAAAGGAGACCGCTCTCGCGGAGGACTTCTTCGCTGAACTCGGCCTTCAGGCGGTCGCGCAGAAGGAAGCCGGAGTCCGGGGCGTAGCCGATGCGGAATTTCGCGATCATCTCATCGTTCAGGCCGCGGCCTAACAGATACTCGCGGGCGCGGGCGCCTTCGGGGCGGCGCAGGCATTCTTGAAAGAAGGCAACGGCGCGCTCGTGGACATCGAGCAACTGTCCGCGCAGGCGAGCTTCTTTGGCCTCGCCGGGAGTGGAATAGCTCGCTTTGGGCAGAGGGATGCCCAGCTTTTGCGCCACCAGGCGGACGGATTCCGGAAAGGTGATGCTCTCGATCTTCTGGACGAAGCTGAAGACGTCGCCGGAGACGCCGCAGCCGAAGCAGTGATAGAACTGGCGCGTGGCGTGCACCGAGAAAGATGGCGTCTTCTCGCCGTGAAATGGACAGAGTCCCGAATAATTCTGCGCGCCGGCCTTCTTCAGCTTGACGTAGTCGCCGACGATGCGGACGATATCCGCCTGCTGCTTGACCGTGTACGCGAAATCACCCGGGTTCGCCATTACAGACAGATCTCTCCGTTGGAATTGTCAGCTAGAAAGCCGCTGAGTTGAATATAGCGGACGTCGAATGCTGTGGAGAAGCTGTGGGAAACGAGGGTTATCAGTTGAGTGCTATGGAAAAGCAGCCACGGGTGCAACTCGCGATGCCCATTGGTCTCAGTCGGGATAGGGGATTCCCGATTTCACAATGCGAATCAGATGATCGTGGAAGATTGCCAGGCCATTGGCCAGTTTGACTTCAGGCATGTGGCAACTTGCGCAATTGTTCTTCTGAACTGGGCACGCTTTGGCGGTAGTTCGACTCTTTGCGGCAGGGGCTGCCGCCTTAAGCGTATGGCACGTCAGACACTTTACGTCGTAAGCAGCAGTATCAGTGACCAGATTCTTATGGGGATCATGGCAGGCGATACAACTGATGCGCGGATCGGTTCCGCTGAAGCATTTGCTGTTGGCAAGTCGATATGGTTGGAAGCGCACGCTGAGTTCGCCACGCCAGGGGCCCCGAATGACCGTCTCCCAGGTGCGATGGCATTGCCCGCAGAAATCAGACAGGTCCTCAGAGGTGAGCTTCTTCAGATCAGGCGGAGCCGATTCCGCGGCTTCGCCCTGAACGGCTGAAGCCATGTGCGAAATTGCCCCTACGTGACAATGTTCGCATGTGACACCGGGCTGAAGGGAACCCAGAGTCAACAGTTGTCCATCCTTTACTGCGCCGGTGGAATGGCAGCCAAAGCAGGCTACCGGTTCGTTGGGGGGAAGCCTTCTGCCCACCGCTTCGTTAAGACTTTTCGGAGTAATCTCCGTATCGCCGATCGTGATCCCGAGTCCGCCAACGGACGGATAGTAACTGACGAAGCTTTCATAGTAGACGCCGTCGCGCTCAAACACCCAGGTCTGCGCGTCATCGCCAAAACTCCACAGGATTGGGAGGGTTATGTTTTGAGTTCCGTCCGTCACCGAATAGGTGCTCTGACCATCCCTGGTTTCTACGAGGTAGGTGTATCCAAATTTCTGAAATGTAAGCCTTGGGTGGGAATTCAGGATTGCGTTGGTGCCGGGCAGTTGCAGTGCGCGACCCATGGCCGTAAGTGATTGCGTTTGTGTTTGGGAGGAATGGCAACGTGCGCAGGCCACCGCAGGATCTTGCGCCGGTTTTTGCTGAGCAAACGCTGTGTTTGCGGCGAGCAAGAAGGCCAGAGTTGCCGTGAATGGACTAAGGATGCGCAAAACCGGTAGCACCATTCTGGGTCATTTGGAGGCACACTCCTCGTTCCCGTCGAGCATCCTCCTCACGCCCGGACTTCGAGTACGCCTTGGCCAGTGCGATGTGAATCTCGAGGTTATCCGGCTGCAGCTTCAGTCCCCGCTTTAAATGTTCGATGCCGGTGGCGACATCTCCAGTGTCCAGCAGTGCCCGGCCGAGTATCAGTTGCGATGCAGCCCCTTCGGGATCTGCTTGCGCAATGCGCTTTGCATAAGGCAGCGCTTCGTCTGGCCGGTGCTGCATCAGCAGTGACCACGCCAGCATGATAAGCGCATTCGTATTATCGGGCGCAATCTCCAACTCTTTTTTGAATTGTGGCGCGGCTGCGCCTGGACCGAACGCCAACAGCAAATTGCCGTAATGGAAGTGCGCATTTCGCGCGGCGGGGAAACGCTGGAACAGACCATCGAACGCCTGCTGCGCAGCCGTCTGATCTCCTTGCATGAATTTGAACGTCGCTTCGCCCACGGCTGTCAAGAGCGCGTGCTGATCGGCACTTACGTCTTTGGGCAGGATTGGAATGCGGAGTCCCGCGAGTCCAATCCCCACCAGTAATTCAGGACTCGACAGCTTGTGTTCGGCGAAGGCCGAATAGGCTTTTAACGCTTCTGAGAACCTTCCCAATCGCGTCAGCAGCATGGCTTCGTGATAACGCAGGATCTGCTCGTTGTGTGCGTCACTGACTACGCCGGAAGCAATACCCTTCCGTATGTCCGCGAGGGATTGGGGAAAGTCGCCCGTTTCAAATTCGCAAAGTCCGCGCAGGGCCAGTGCTTGCGCCGATTGGGGATTTAACGTGAGGAGGCGTGAAAAGGCGTCAATTGCGGATGCATACGCTCCAGATCCGTATTGCTGCAATCCGAGAAACCACCAGCCCTCTTCCCACTTAGGGTTGAGTTGCAGGGCTTGTGTGTAGAGTTCGATTGACCGGGGAACATCATCCACATCGCGCGCCGCAGCCGCCTGGGCGGCGGCCTCCTCGAAACTCGACGAGCTATTCTGGGCGGCGAGATTGGCGAATGGAAAGAAGGCAAGAAGCAGGAGGAAGGACACCCATGCCTCAATCCTGCGCCTACGGGTGTGGTGGAAGGGTTGCGTCACAGCGGCAACGGCAATATTAACACTCGCATTTATGGCTCGTGGTTCACCGCTTGAATCAGGGCTCTGATGTATTCTTCACGGGTTTCGGTTGTGCCGCGGTAATGGGGCTCCCGTGGTAGCGAGGGCCCCCAAGCCGATCACACCGGCTCCAAACGCTTTTCTTGTGATCACGTTTGCCGCCACTCGCGACCTTCTGATTTTCTCCTGATGAATGTGCATTCAAGCTGGGAAGTTCCGCCGTCGGCTATATGGTTGTTGGTGAGTCAGGGGCCAACAGGATTTGACAGGCACAACACGGCAGCCTTCGGTGTCGAATGGAGTGAGGACTTGAAACGGATATTGACTAGAATGCTGGCATGATAAAAGGGCTGACATCCGCCCGCAGCCTTCTGTTTGCGATCGCGGCGATTGCTCTGGCGGCAACCCCGACGTCGGCGCAAGCGCCACAAGGCACAGAGTCCTCAAGCCGCTCTGCGTCAAGCGGCTCAGCCTCGACCCGCTCAAGCACACCAAAAATGTTTATCAGCGGGAAGGTGCAGACAAAGAATGGCACCCCACTCGCCGAAGCGCGCGTCGAGCTTATCCCCGTGGGCCAGCTCAGCAATCCGAAAGGTACGCACATTTCTGTGACGACTGCGCCGGACGGCACGTTTCACGCAAATGTTCCCTGGGCAGGCGACTACATTTACGGGCTCTCTCTGGGGATTCTGTTCGTGCCAGGGACGCATGCTCCCGCCTTACTTCCAGCGGGGACGAACCCTTTCGTTTGCGCGCGGCGAGCAGAAGACTGGCGCGGTATTTGAAGTAGAGGGTGGGGGAGTTCTTCAGGGTGTATTGCAGAACCAAAGCGGCAGAGGCGTGGCGAAAGGAGACGTCACGCTCACCCAACGCGTTCGGGTGGGAGAAAAGACCTACAAGTGGTTCGATGTAGGCTCGATTCAAGCCGATGACACAGGCCAATATGGATTCTGCAACGTGCCGGAGGGCACGTATTTTGTTAGTTCCCAAGGAACGATGCGGACGTTCGGCGACAAGGCAAGTACCGAACCCCTGCCCAAGGATTACGTCCAGACGTTTTATCCGAATTCGCTGGAGGTGGAAGCATCTCAACCGGTGCGCATCGTCGCCGGTGGAGTGAAGAAGCTGGACCTCGTTCTGCGGGAATCGCCCACGCACCACGTGCGCGGGCACGTTGTCTTTCCGTCGGGCAAAACTCTGCTGCAGCCGTATGTGGTGTTAAGCCATGTGAACGCAGGGAATTCCACGTACATCGGCTATCACGCGCAGGTGAATAGCTCGGGAAATTTTGGTCTCGCAGGGATTCCGCAAGGCAAATACAAACTCGCGGTGGGCGCCGACACCGGAGAGCGTGTACTCCGGAAGATTCCTGGTGAAGCCGAAATCAAGAAGGAATGGGGCGCTACGACGCTGATCGACGTCAAAAACAGCGATGTGGTGGCTGAGGATTTGACTCTGGCACCGAAGGGAGAAGTGAGCGGGCAGTTCCGCGATACGCGCGGCGAAAAATTCAAAGCTGGCAATCTGGTCCTGACGCTGGTGTCTGAGGACGGCCGCAACGTGACGCGCACCGCGGAAGATGGCCGCGAGCTGCCGCTCGACACCCTGGAAATTGAGCCCGATGGACACTTCGTGCTGCACGAATTACCGCCGGGGAAATACCGAATCGGCTGGTTGGGGCAAATGTGGATCAAGAGACCTCCGATGGGCGAGGCGGCGATCTATCTCGCGGGAGGAAGAATCGCGGGCCACGATGTGCTGCGCGACGGTTTTGAAGTGAAAGCAGGGCAGGAAATCACAGACTCATCCATTGTGGTCGCCACTGGCCCGGAAGGAATCAGGGTGAAAGTACGAGATGAGACTGGGAAACCGCGCTCACGGGTAGTCGTGCTGGTGGTTCCGGTAGAAGAAATGAAGATGCAGTGGCACCGCTACCAGTCAGCGTGCAGCTATCCAACCGGAGATGTTTATTTCTACAACGTCCCGCCCGGCGATTACAGAATTTTTGCGATGGAGGCCCCGCCGGTTACCCATTACATCGAGCCGTGGAGCTGTGGGGCCTTGGACAAGCCCAGATGGGAAGACCTGAAGATCTACGAGAAGGAGTCGACTCTGATTCACATCGTGCCGGGAAAAACGAATGAGCTCGATCTGCGCTTGATTCGCGCGCGATAGGGAGCGTCTCAACCTTTTCAGGGAACTGCCGATGGACTTGAAAGAGAACTCTCTGCCATGTCCAACGTTGACCAATATGCCGCTTCCGTCGTTGAGGAGTACCATGTCGCCGCCGATACGGAGTCGCCGTCGCATCGGGCAGCCGACGAACTGGTTCCGCTGATCAAGCAGTGGGGCAAACAATTTCTGCAGGGCATTACGCTGTCGGGGGCCTACGCGAAGAACACCGCGGTCTCGCTCTGTTCCGACGTGGATGTGCTGATCGCGCTCAGGCCCGTGCTTGGCAAGGAGATGAAGAACATTTTCTGGAGCCTGTTCGAATTTCTCTCGGACCACGATGTGTCGGCGCAGACGCGGACGGTATCGATTCAGGTCAAAGCTCTTGGCATGAAAGTGGACCTGATTCCGGCGTACCGCGAGCGGGGTAGCGGCTGCGTTCTTTTCAACAAGAAGACAGGCGGGGACGTTCACACCGACCTCACGCAGCATGTGCATCTGGTGGGAAATTCGGGACGGCAGCAGGAGATCTGCGCCCTGAAGATCTGGCGGGAGCGCAACAAGCTAGATTGCCCCTCACTTTATCTGGAGCTGACAGTCTTGAAGGCGCTGGAATCGGAGCCCTTCGGCGCGTTAACGCACAACGTAGCTGCGGTGCTTCGCTACATTGGCAACCGCTTCGAGCAGGTTGAAGTGCGCGATCCAGCGAACGAAGACAATGTCGTCTCCAACGATCTTTCGGCCAAGGAAAAGAAGGCCATCGCGAAAGTCGCGCGGGACGCGCTTTATGACGAGAATTGGAAGAAGATACTGTGGTAAGAGAGACGGGACAAGCTATGTCTCGATTGCTGATATCGCGGCTTGTGGAGCTGTCGGCAGAGACGTTGCAAGCGACGTCTCTACGGAGCGAATGGTTTAGACACTGAGCTCGACCAAGGTTGCCCCTCCTCCACCTTCGTTTTGCGGAGCCTCGGCCACCGACGCGACGTGCGGATGCTGTTGCAGCATCTGGCGTAGGGCTTTGCGGAGGATGCCCATACCGCTTCCGTGGACTACGCGGACGCGCGGCAGCCCGGCCAGGAAGGCGCGGTCAACGAACTTTTCAACCTCACGGCTCGCGATGTCGACAGTCTGGCCGATGACATTGATTTCCATCGGCATGTTGACGCCTTCGCTTTCAAGTTGGACAGATATACCTCGGGATCGTGCCGCTCCCACTGGGGTCTCTACCGCGCGCGAACTCGAGAGCACTTCGGCGATGTCGTCGCGGGCGATCTTCATTTTCATGGCGCCCATCTCGACTTCGAAATGCGCGTCGTCGATCTTGCGGGCGATTCGGGCGGTACGTCCGGTGGACTTCAGCTTTACGGTGTCGCCCTCGAGCACGTGCTTGACGACCTGCGGCTGGGCGTGGGGATCGCCCTGATCCGCACCAGTTGAGTGCGCTACGACCGTCGAGTCGAACTGCTCGCGAAATTCACGGCGCAGTTTGGCAATGCGGCGCTCGGCGTCTTTGGAAAGCTTCTGGGCTGCCGCGCGATCCTGGATGGCGTTGACCGCTTCGCGGGCGTGATACTCGAAGTCGCGCAGAACGCTCTCGAGTTTCATTTCCATCTCGCGGACCTTGGCCTGCTGGTCCTTGCGTCCTTCCGTCACTAAGCGCTTCTTTTCCCGCTCCAATTCCTCTTCGCGCGCTTTCAGACGCAGTCGCTCGCCTTCTGCGTCGCGCAATTCGGCGTGAAGCTTGTCGAGGAATTGGCCAACATCGCGGGCTTGCGTACCGAGACGCGACCGCGCGCTCTCGATGATGGATGGATTCAATCCGAGCCGCTGCGCGATGTTGATGCCCGCGGACGCGCCGGGCACTCCGACTTTTAATTCGTAAGTGGGCTGCAACGTGCGCTCATCAAACCCGACAGAGGCGTTAAGCACGCCAGGCGTGTTCGCCGCGTAGACCTTCAGCGATGTGTGGTGCGTCGAGATGATGGTCATCGATCCAACTTGTCCGAAGTGGCTGGCGATGGCGACAGCGAGAGCAGCGCCTTCTTCGGGATCGGTAGCGGATCCCAGCTCATCAAGCAGCACCAGCGACTTCGCCGTCGCGGTGCGCGAGATGAAGTCGATATTGGTCACGTGCGCTGAGAACGTGGAGAGATTCTGCTCGATGGATTGGTAGTCACCGATGTCGGCGAGCACGGCGTCGAATACGGGAAGCTCAGCGCGATCGGCTGGAACGGGCAGGCCAGATTGAGCCATCAGAGCCAGGAGGCCGGCCGTTTTCAGCGTGACTGTCTTGCCGCCGGTATTGGGGCCTGTGATGATCAGTTGGCGACGGGCACCTTCCAGCTCGATGCTTACTGGAACTACGGATACACCCTTTGCTTTCAGATTCCGTTCGAGCAGAGGGTGGCGGGCGTTGTGGAGAAGGAGGCTCGCTTCGCTCGCCGGACAGACGAGGCGGCTGTCCCTACGTGTTTCATCTTCCGAACCGGCTTTTTCTGCGCTTAGCTTCGCTTCGACACAGTTATAGTCTTCGGCGAATCTGGCTTTGGCAAATTGCAGTTCCAGCTCCGAGAGAACTTCGACGGCAGCGAGGATTTGCTCGGCCTGTGCGCCGATTTGCTGCGTCATTTCGATGAGGATGCGGTGAATCTCCCCGAGCTCTTCTTCCAGCAGGCGCACGAGTTCGTTGTTCTGTTCGATCGTCTCCAGAGGCTCGACGAAAACTGTTTGGCCACTGGAGCTGGCACCATGGACTACGCCCTGCACGCGGCGTTTCTGCTCCACTTTGACGGGGATGACGAAGCGTTCGCCGCGGATGGTAATGAGTTCGTCTTGTACCGTACCGCCTTCGGCGAGGCGGCGAAGGTATCCCTGTAACGACTGCTGGATGGCGCGGCGCTGCTTTTCGATCTCGCGACGAATGCGGGCGAGTTCGGGCGAGGCCTTGTCCTCAAGCGTTCCGTCGGGCTGGATCTTGTTGCGGAATGAGCGAAGGAATTCGCCGAAGTCGGCGACGCGGGCGGAGAGCGCGCGCACTTCCTTCCATTCCGCGTGCATGGCCGCGGGCGGGTGCAGTGAGATTTCGCGCCATTCTGCGGCCCGATCGACGACCAGGATGACGTCACGAATCTCGATGGTTTCCAGGGCCACGCCAGCGATGCGCGCCTTTTCGACCAGCGAACTGATGTCGGTGAGGGATGAAAAATCAAAGCGCCCGCCGACGCGGCGGAACTCGCGGATTTCGGTCACTAGAGCTTGTTGCGCCTGGATCCACGCCGCATCGGTCGAAGGAGCAAGGTCTGCCACCCGGGCATGGCCAAGCGGGGACGAACTGTATCCGCGCAGGAGTTCGCGTAGGGAATCGAACTCGAGCACGCGCGCGGAGTTGTGGAGGAGTTCGTTCGGCACGGCAGTTTTAATGTTACAGCAGGCGCGGCGGGAGAAGGGGCTTTCGGCAATTGGAAGAGGGTGGCTCGCTTCGCATCGCCAGACGGGCGAAAGCGCCCGTCTCCACACTTTTCGGACAGCCGAAGGCGGCTGTCGCCAGTTGAATCGTCCTAGCCGGCGACGGCGGTTTGGGCCGCGACGTCGGTGACGGCGGGTAGCTTTAGAACAAACAGTGCGCCACCTTCGGGCTTGTTGCGGCAGGTGATCTGTCCGCCATGGTCTTGAACGACGCCATATACGGCGCTGAGGCCGAGCCCTGTACCCTTGCCCACCGATTTGGTGGTGTAGAACGGGTCGAAGACGCGCTGCGGATCGCGAAGGCCCGGCCCAGTGTCAGAGAATTGGAGGACCACGTCTCCCTCCTGGCGTTGTGCGGAGATCTCGAGTACTCCGCCACCAGATTCATCCATCGCGTCCATCGCGTTTTCGATCATCTCGACGCAAGCCTGGAAGAGTTGGTTGGCATTTCCGCGTACGGGAGGAAAATGCGGTCCCACGGATACCTGCAACTTGACCTTGCTCGACTGGCGCCTGGGTTCCATCAACTGCGCGGCACGATTCAGCAGAAGGGCCAGATCGACGACAATTTTCTCGCCCGGCGCCTGCCGCGCGAAGCTGAGCAGATTGGCCACGAGGTCACGCGTACGCCGCGCCTGATTCACGATCTTACGCAGCAGAGCGTTCTGATCGTCGGTGAGCTTCTCTTTGGACCAGAGTTGTTCCGAGTAGCTCATGACGGCTGTCAGAGGATGGTCGATCTCATGGGCAGCTCCGGAAATCAGGTTACCGAGAGACGCGAGCTTTTCTTTCTGCACGAGCTGGCTCTGGAGCTGCCTCTGGCTTTCGTAGGCACGGCGCGACTCACGTAGCAGGGACATCAGCGTCTGGTCCTGCAGATACTGACGAAGGAATACGAAAGATCCCAGCAGCAGCATGGCGCCAAGGACGGCGAAAATGCGGAAGTTTCTCGAGGCCGCGGGCGAGGGATCCATGAGGACTGTCCATAGCCCGAGCACCGGTAAGGACAGGATGGCCAGCATGGCGAGCTGCGGTATGAGGTTCTTCCAGCGGCTGTCCAGATGGAACTCGGCAGATTTTAGTTCCCAATCGCGGGACGACAGGGCGGCAGCGGCGATCCAAGTTACGGTCCCAACGAGAGCGACATCATAGAGACTGCCCGAGTAGTAAGTACTCTCGGCTGAGGCGCGGTCGAGAAGCTGCGAGTTGATACCGTACAACACAGACGCGGCCAATATGTGCAGGTAAAGACGCCGCCATCCTCCGGAACTGGTCACGGCGCCGAGAATCAGAACGCCGACCAGGAGGGCGTTTTCAACTGCGTAGAGCCCGTCGTAGTAGGCGTTGTATTTACCGACATTGGCTACAACGTACTGGTGGGGGAAGACGATGAACGCGTAGAGAAACACCCACCATCCACACAGCATAAGGAAGTTCAGAAGACTGAGTAGTATCTTCTCGCGTTTGGCGATGAGGTCTGGCCGCCATGCAACGGCGGCGATCATCGGCACGGTGTGGAAGAAGAGGACGATGTCAAAGACAAAGGGATCGGGAATAGGACGGTGAAGAACGATTTCCAAAAGAGACCAGGCGAACTGATTGCTGATCCACAAGATAAATGCGAGGACCATCAGCGCCCAGAAGCTACGCTCCGGGCGCGGGCGTGCGAGGGCATTGGCGGCGCAGACTCCGAGCGCCACGAGCATGACAGCCAAGCCGGTAAGATCGGCGAACGCGGTGAGCGCCGGACTGGGTCCGTGAGACTTGAAGCACACCGCGCCAAAGGCCAGAGTGATTCCGGCCGCTGCGATGAACCAGCGGTGCTGACGAACGAGACCCATTGTGCTCATTTTATGGGAGTTGATTACGGAAGCCGAGGACCTATGGGAATGAAGGTGGTTACTTTGGTCACATGGCAGTTCTCAGTTCTCAGTTCTCAGCGCTCAGTTCTCAGTTTTGGACCCTTTGAGGCTTACAGTTAGCGGTTTTCGGATTGCAACTCCTTTGTCCAAGAAAGGGGCGGGAATGGTCTAGAATCGAGGTAGGAGGGGCGGATGAATCCCTCCCTCAGGGTGATTTGCCATGGCATTTCCTGTTACGCGTCTTCGCCGCTTACGTCGCACCGCAGAACTGCGAAACATGGTCGTTGAGACCCGCCTGACTCCGGATGCCTTCGTTTATCCCATGTTCGTATGCCCGGGGGAAGGGGTGCGCAAGGAAGTGCGGTCGATGCCGGGGGTGTTCAACCTGTCGGTGGATGAGACAGTGAAAGAGGCGCGGGAGGTACATTCTTTGGGCGTACTTTCCGTCATTTTGTTTGGGCTGCCAGATAAGAAAGATGACGTGGCGACGGGTGCATGGGCGGACAACGGAATTGTTCAACAGGCTACGCGGGCGATCAAGCGCGAAGTGCCCGGCCTGGTTTTGATGGGAGATGTCTGCTTGTGCGAGTACATGTCGCACGGACATTGCGGGATCGTGAAGGCTGCGCCACAGTCTCTGGGCGCAGCGGCTCGAGACGCGATGAACAGAGTTCGCACCGTTGCAGTGCGCAGCCAGGAGGAGGTGATGGAGGAGATCGCATCCATTGTCGCCGACCGGGTGCTGGGCGAATATGAAATCGTCAACGACGCATCGCTGGAACTGCTGGCGCGGACCTCGGTTTCGCTGGCGAAGGCTGGCATCGACATCATCGCCCCTTCTGACATGATGGATGGAAGAGTGGCGGCGATCCGGAGCGCGCTCGATGAAGCCGGGTTCATCAACACACCGATTCTTTCCTATGCTGCCAAGTTCGCCTCGGGATTCTATGGGCCGTTCCGCGAGGCGGCGGATTCGGCGCCGCAGTTTGGAGACCGGCGGTCGTACCAGATGGACGGGGCGAATGTGCGCGAGGCGATGCGGGAGATTGAAGCGGATATCGAAGAAGGCGCGGACATGATCATGGTCAAGCCCGCGATGCCATATCTGGATGTGATCGCGGCGGCGCGCGACCGGTTCGATCTGCCGCTGGCGGCGTATCAGGTTTCGGGCGAATACGCGATGATCGAGGCGGCTGCGCGCAATGGATGGATCGAGCGTGAACGCGTGATGATGGAGTCACTGCTCAGCATTCGGCGGGCCGGGGCGAGTATCATTCTGACTTACTACGCGAAGGATGCGGCGAGAGTGTTGGGTTAGATTGGAAAGTGATTCGCAAGAAGTGACCTCGCGAGTAGTTTCTACTGCTCGCGCCGGGGGCTAAAAGCCCCTATCGAGTGGGAGCCTCCACGCGGCGCTGAAGCGCCGCTCTTCCACGTTCTCTCCAGCCGCCGGTTTTGTGTCAGAGATCAATCTGCTCTTTTTCATACGACAGGTAGAACTCGCAGATTCCAGTCGGTGTCGGCGGTCGAACGCGGGCTTCGCCCGCGGGACGGCCGAAGGCGCCCGTCCCTACACTTGCGCTCGGCCTCGCCTTTGCGTTTGTTTCCTGATCAGTGATTGAATCCCCGTTTCCTCACAACCTCTTGCTCGGCCGCCGCATCCACTTCTGGTCATTTCGCGTTATACATCGCAACTCTCCCGCTCGGCGAGGCAAGTAGCATCGACGCAGTAGAGTTCCCGCCGGCAAGATCCAGAGGGATCTCTGATGCACGACCATGGCGCCGTCACAACATCTTCTGCAAACGGCAACGGTAAGCACGACATACTTCCATCGTTTTTCGTCGTAGGACCTCCGCGGACAGGGACAACCTGGCTGCATGGGGTCCTAAGCCAGTGCGCATGGCTATCGCATCCAACCAAAGAAACGCGGTTTTTCGATAAGTACTTCGATCGCGGGCTGCCGTGGTACCGGTCGCATTACAAGCGAGCAAACCACGGCCGAGCGGTAGGAGAGGTTGCGCCGACGTATTTTGCATCGGCGAAGGCACGAGAGCGGATCGCGAGGGTGATTCCGCTGGCGAAGATCGTATGTACATTTCGCGATCCCGTGGAGCGGGTGCTGTCGCTCTACCGTTTAAAGCGGGCTTATGGATGGATCTCGTGGACCCTCGAAGATGCGCTATGGCGCGATCCAGAGTTGATGGATTCGGGCCGCTACGCTGCACACTTAAGGGAGTGGATTCGGATGTTTGGCGAGGCGCAAGTCATGGCCACGGTGCACGAGGATATGAAGGTAGATCCACAGGGCTACCTGGATAAGATCGTCGACTTCGTGGGAGCGGCTCCCATGAAGCTGCAGCGTCAGCATCTTCAGCGCGTGCTCACGTCGGAAGGGATGACTCAGCCGCGCAGCTACTACTGGACACGGGGAGCACTGCGGCTGGCGGAATGGTCGAAGGCGCGGCGCCTGGATGGAATTGTGACCGCCGCCAAGAGAATAGGGGGATTGCGGCTCTTTGTCGGGGGCGGTCCGGCGTTTCCGGAAGTGCCAGTCGTGCAGCGAGCTATGCTGCGAGAGTTGTTCCGGCCGGAAGTAGAGCGGCTGGAAGTGATGCTGAGCCGGGATTTGTCAGCGTGGAAGTGAAGAAGCGGCGGGACGGCTTCGCCCGCGGGACGGACCCTTCGACTTCGCTCAGAGCAAGCGGCGTCCGCCCCTACACTTGCGCTTGGCTTCGCCTTCGCGGGACAACCGAGGCGGCTGTCCCTACGTGGACTTCTATCGATCCAAGGCAATTAGTCTTTGCTCGGCTTTTTTGGCGTCAGGTCGCAGGCTTTGCGGACCTGGTCAACGTCCAGGCCTTCCGGCTGGAATTCGGCGATCTGGCGGCCGCTGCGCGTCGGGATAGCGATATTGAAGACGTGGGCCTGCATGAGGCCGCGCGCGGTGCCTTTGTCCACGGAGAGGAAGCGGCCTTGCCCCTCCCAGTTCCAGCCCTTGAAGTAGTGGACGTCATCGACACGGACTTCCGCTTCCAATTGCGGCTGTCCCCAGAATCCCGGACGATTGGGTGGGACTTTGACCGCGGGGTTGAAGCTCGCCAGCTTGAATTTTCCGTTTTCACAGACCAGCTCGACCCTGGGCTTGTAGTCGGGGTCTTCACGGAAATAATTCTCGGCGAGGAGTTCGAAGCGTACGCGCTTGGCGCCAGTCATTTTGTCTTCGCCCTGGAACATCATCCATTTGCCCCCGGCGCTCACGCCATCTTTTTCATTTTGATAGGGGCTCATGGAGCCGCCTTGCGCGAAAACCAACGCTCCCCCGAGAAGAACAACACAGGCCAGAATTGCCTTATAAGAAGTGCGCGATCTGTTCACAGTGCCCTCCAGACAGATATCCGTATTATGTAGAACCCGTGTGGTGGTGGAAAAGTTGCACGAAAAGGTGCGGATTTCGGGGCGCGTTTCCTCAGCGGGTGTTGATTTTGAGGACGAGGGAGACCTGGGAACGGTCGTCGAACTGGCTGACGGATTTGGTGTCACTCTTGCGGCCGTTGAACTGGGCGTAGACTTCGTAGTCGACCGCGCTGGCGAGTGCGGGAAAGCGGAAGGCACCATCCTTGCCGACGATGTAGGTCTTAACGGCGCGGGTGCGCGTATTCGTCACATAGACAACGGCGTCAGGTAGGGGATTGTCGTCACCGTCGAGGACCTTGCCGAACAGTAATTTGCCTACAGGCTTATCCCCCTTCTTGTCGGGGGAGGCACAAAGCGTGGCGCAAAAAGAGACGAGAACCAGACAGCAGGCAGTGGCAGCTTTCATCACTGAGGAGTGGTGATTCATGCTGTGATTATTGTCTCACGGACGACCCTCAACGGCTCAAGACCCGCTGTTTACGTGGACTTGCTTCTCAGACCGATTTCTGAACACGCTTAAGACGAGGTGTTGATGAGGAAGATCTAGTGGGCCAGATGGAGGCCAACATCCTGACGCTCGTCGTGGTAGACGTGTACCGTGACTTCCTGAACCAGGTGGACAGGCTTGCCGTCCGCGGTTTTAAAGCCTTTCAGATCGGCCGAGAGAATGTAGTCAGCCTCCCCGGCGGGAACGCGCTGGGCAAACTCTCCCATGTGATTGGAGTAGAGTTCCCAGCGGACTTTCTTCGCTTTATCGGTACCCTTGCGGATTTTCACGGGAACGCCGTACACGGGGTGATCATCGGGTCCCCAGACGGTTCCGACGATCAGCGCGTAGGGCTTCCCTGCGGATTTTTGGGCAGTGAGCAGGCCACTCTGAGAACCGAGGGCTGGCAGGAGAAACAACGCGGCGATTCCAATTACGAACAGCTTCCGATATAGCGGCACACACCGAAGGTTAGGAGTAGTCACCGTCTTCGGTCTCCTCCTCCTCGTCGTCATCCTCTTCGTAGCCTTCTTCGACGGCTTTCAACTCGAGCGGACTTACAGTAACCACTTCGAAGTCGGTGCCGCATTCAGGGCAGGAAATGACTTCTCCCTCGTCGACCTCCTCCTCTTCGAAGTCAAGATTGTTTTCGCATTCCGGACAGAGCACCATACGGCCTCCCTTGCCTATTAGAGCCTCCTGTTAATATTTAGATTCTCCCCGGCGGTTGGTCAAGTGGTGGCGGGCTATTGGGGTGAGAATTTTCCGACGCGGCCTCGCGCGTGTCTATTGGTTTTTCCGGATGGACTTCTGATTGCCATGAATCAACGAAACCACAAAAAGACGATGAGCAGGCTTGTTTTGATTACTTTGGCGAGCTTGATGACACAAATTGGCTCTGCTCAGGATGCCCCGAAACCGGTGCAAGACCAGCAGATCGCGGCGGCTTTGCGGCAGATTTCAGCGCAGCGCGTTCAAGCGGACATTGAGAAGCTGGCGAGCTTTGGGACGCGGTTGACTTTGTCGGCACAGGACCCGGCGTCGATTGCGGCGGGACGAGGGATCGGGGCGGCAAAGGAGTGGATCAAGGCGGAGTTCGAGCGGTATTCAAAAGATTGCGGTGGATGCCTTGAGGTGAAGACCGACAGTTTCATCGAACAGCCTGCGGACCGCATTCCCGCGGCGACCGAAATCGCCAGTGTTTATGCGGTGTTAAAGGGGGCAGATCCGCCGCAGGCCAAACGCATCGTGCTGGTGACTGGGCATTACGATTCGCGAAACAGCGACACGCTGGATGTAAAGGGCGACGCGCCGGGAGCCAACGATGATGCCAGCGGAACGGCGGTAAGCCTGGAGTGCGCGCGTGTGCTGAGCCGGATGAAGTTCCCGGCGACGATCGTCTTTCTCGCGGTCGCGGGCGAGGAGCAGGGGCTGAACGGCAGCCGCCATTTCGCGAAGATGGCGAAAGACCAGGGATGGGATCTGGAGGCCGTTCTCAACAACGACATCGTTGGGGGAGACAAGAGCGCGGAGCAGGATCATTCGGTGGTGCGTGTGTTTTCCGAGGGCCTGCCGATTGCGGCAACAGAGCAGGATGTTCGGCGTATTCGCGGTCTGGGCGGCGAGAGTGACTCGGGATCGCGGCAAGTGGCGCGTTATATCGCCGATGTTGGGCAGACGTACGACGCCGGGGTGAAGCCGATGCTGGTGTTTCGACCGGACCGATATCTGCGAGGTGGGGATCATTCAGCGTTCAACCAGCATGGATTTTCGGCGGTACGGCTGACGGAGTTCCGCGAGGACTTTCATCATCAGCATCAGAATGTGCGGAATGAGAATGGGGTCGAGTATGGGGACTTGCCGAAGTTCGTGGATTACGAATACGTGGCGCGTGTGGCGCGGCTGAATGCGGCGACTTTGGCGTCATTGGCCGCGGCGCCGGGTCCTCCGGCGAACGTGCATATCCTGGTCAAAGATCTGGAGAACGATTCGACGCTGACGTGGGATGCTTCGCCTGGAGCCTCTGGATATGAGGTGCTGTGGCGCGCGACGAGCAGCGGGGAATGGGAGCACGCACGGAATTTCGGCGCGGCGACGCGGGCCGTGCTGAAGCTTTCGAAAGATAATGTGATCTTCGCTGTAAGGTCGCTGGACGCGGCGGGACATCGGAGTTTGGCGGTGGTGCCGACGCCGGAGCGCTAAGAAGGTGTTCCGGTCGTCAAGCGAGTAGAATTGGGAACGAGGATCTGTCTGTGCGTCGAACCGGGGAACCCATGACGTTGAGCCTGCCGCCGTTCACCCGGGCGGTGACGTGGCTGATTGGAATCAATACCGCGATTTTTCTGCTCATGGAGTTGTTCGAGCTGGCGCGGCTTCCCATAGGCGGGTATGTCGGTTTGTACTGCATGCTGAGGCCGTTTGACGTGGTTCAACACGGCTGGATTTGGCAAATCCTCACGTATAGCTTCTTGCATGCCGGTTTCACCCACTGGCTCTTCAACATGATCGCGCTTTGGATGTTCGGGGCGGCGGTTGAGAACGCCTGGGGGACGCGCCGTTTTCTGGAACTTTATTTTATTGGCGTGATCGGCGCGGCAGTGACGACGATTGCGTTCTCTTATGCACATATTTTGGGTGATCCGCTAACACGAACTTTGGGCGCTTCCGGCGGCATTTTCGCCGTGCTGATCGCATTCGGGATTCTGTTTGCCGAAAACGAAATCATGATGTTTCCGTTTCCGTTCCTGATCAAGGCGAAATACTTTATCGGAATTCTGGTTGTAGTGACCCTCGCTCTGGCAATGGGTAGCGGGGGAGGCGTCGCTTATGTGGCGCACATGGGTGGCCTGTTCTTTGGCTGGCTCTATGTTAGGCGAGGGCCCAAGCCCGCACTGGTGAATATTGGGCTCTCTGAGCGCTACTTCGGCTTGCGCAATTCGTACTATCGCTGGAAGCGGCGGCGGGCGGCGAGGAAATTTGAGGTTTACATGCGGGAGCACGATCAGGAAGTGCACTTTGACGAGCATGGGAACTATGTTCCACCGGACGACTCGCGCAAAGGGAACGGCGGGGGGAAGTCAGGGTGGGTGAACTAGAAGAGGTTTCAGAGTTTCAAGTTTCTAATGGTTAACCTCGAAAACGCTGTCATCCTGAGCGGCAGCGAAGGATCCCATGCCACCGCTGGAGTAGCACCGGCCTCTCAAGGAATTCGACCTGCGTACTAAACATCGTGAGGACGCCTTTCTGAGCCTGTTGGGGCCTTGGAGTGAAAGGGATCCTTCGCCTTCGCTCAGGATGACAGGTTTTACAAGTCCGCGAAGAATACCGTGAATGCCGACACAATCTGCTTTGGCAGTTCTTCCTTCTTTCCTTTAAATCCCAGGTCGTGACCGGCGCCTTCTATGGTTAGCAGCTTTGTTTTGGCCGGAATCATCTTGATCGCGCGCTCGACTTCTTCAATCGAGCCGAAGGGATCGCGCGTGCCCTGGACGAATAGCGTCGGCGTGCGCAGGTCGGGAAGGTGTTGCGTGCGCTGCTGCTCGGGACGGCGCGGGGGATGGAGCGGATAAGAGAGCAGGAGGAGGGCTGAGACGAGACCTGGTTCTTCGGCGCAGAGCATGCTGGACTGGCGTCCGCCGTAGGAATGTCCGCTGAGAAAGATACGGGCCTCTTTGTGCTTGGCCGGGCTAAAATCCCCACCTCTCCCAAAATCAGGGAGAAGTGGGGCACCCAGAATCGTTTTCATCGCTGCTACGGCGTTCTTCAGGCCGGCGCGATCGCGGGCAGCGTCGCCGGGGCCGGGGGGGCCGAAGGATCTCGCTTGGCGGTAGGGCAGGTTGCAGCGGAGGACCGTGTATCCCGCGCTGGCGAATGTATCGGCTAGCGCGCGGAGCAGTGGGGCTTGCGCGTTGCCTCCCGCGCCGTGGGTTAAAACGAATCCTTGCCCGTTTGGAGTTTCGGGAGTGTGGAGGAATCCGACGATATGTGGATCGACCGTGCGATCTGCAAATTCGCGGATGGAGTTGGCCAAGGCATGATTCTAAACCGGTGTGCACGTCGACGCGTGGTGAGTGTAACCAAGATGTTACGCCAGTCAGCCGAAAAGCGTCACTTTACCCAAAGTGTTCTTCCCCATACGTCGCCGGACTTCAGCGAGTTCTGAATTGAGAGCAATGCCTGAAAATCCACTTCGTCGGAGCCGGCGCCAAGGGAGTAATGCCCGGGCGGTAGTCCAGCAGCGTCGTATATTCCCTTTTCATCGCTCGTCACAAACAAACGCCCACCCGGCCCACTGATTTCAACCTTCGTTCCCGAAACAACCTCCTGCGGTCGCCCTACAGGTTGGCGCAGTACACGACCGACGATACGAACTCCCGATTTGGGAGGGCCATCTTGCAAAATACGGAGATCGATGTCAGCGCGCTCCAGTGGTGCAGAACGTGTACATGTCCCGATGTGAACCAATGGCACCATATGTGAAACCAAGGACGAGCGATCTCCGTCCACAAAATACTCTCTTCCGTTCTCGAAACTGCCGTCAGCAAGGAACACGATCTTGGAACTCCACCACGGCAACCCCCAATATTGATGCTGCACACGTGCCAGCGCCCAGTGGCCCGTCTCGTGACCTGATTGGTAATCCTGGTCAGTTCTTCCGATATGCAGGACTTTCGCGAGGAAGACGGCTTGACGCGTCGATAGGGGTTTCACAAAGGGAGGTCGTTCCGAACAAAGCGGTTGACTGAGCGGACCGTCGAGTTTCCAAATCGTGAGCGCCGTCGCACATACGCCATACGCCAACAACAGGCTCACAAAAGTCCAAACGAATTTTCGACTCAAACTTCGGCGTGCGGCCATCTCCGTGCCCCCTAAAGAGTTCGACACGTCAGGCTAGTTTTCAGTTCCAAGTTATTCTCTTGTTCAAGGCGTGGGAAGACTAATCGTTGACATACGTTAGCGCTCAAAACCCGAATCGTAGCTGCCCTTGGCTACTTCGCTGCCTCTATCGGTACCGCTGACAGCGTCTCGTAAACCTTCACGATCTGGATCTCGTTGCCCAGCTTGGCCCAGCAGCGGAGCATTTCGGGATCTTCCTGCGCGGCGCGGCGGGCTTCTTCTGACTTCCAGTAGCGAAAGAAAACGTAGTGGTGGTCGCGGTCGCGATAGAGCAGGTCGCGGCCGTAGCCTTTCTTCGCGACGATGGATGTGAGTTCGTGGAAGGTTTCTAAGGCGGCGGCTTCGTGCTCGGGGATAGGTTCCCAGATGGCCACCGAGAGAATCTCTTGTGCCATAAGCGGAGATTATAGCGTGCCGAAATCCCCACTTCTCCGAAAATCGGCGAGAAGGGGCACCCGCGGCTGTCGAGCTCGCTCGACCGGACAGCCGAGGGCGGCTGTCCCCACATTAGCTCTTCTGTGAGGATTTACTTTTGTGTGACTTCTTTGGGTGGACTATGTTTTCGGCTTCCTGCTCGGTGACGATGTGCAGGCGCATGAGGTTCGTCGAGCCGGAGGCCTGGCGGGTGCCGGCTACCACGCCGAGTACGTCTTTCGGTTGCAGGGCACCACGGCGGACCAGGTCCTGCTCGGCCATGATGACCATCTGCTCGGCGGAGCGGGCCTGGCGGCAGCGTACGGGATGGACGCCCCAGTAGAGATTCATGCGATGGACGACCGTCTCGACGTGGGTGAAGGCGTAGATCGGGGCGGGCGGGCGGTACTTGGAGATCATGCGGGCGGTGTTGCCGGTCTCGGTGAAGATGGCGATCGCGCCCATAGGCAGATCCTCGGCGGCGTGGGCGATGGATTCACAGATGGTTTCGGCGACGGAGAGCCCGCGGCGCTCGCGACGGCGGCGGGCCGGACCGAGGTCGCCGATATTGCATTCGGCTTCAATCACGATACGCGACATGATCTCAACAGATTCGCGCGGGTACTTGCCGCTGGCGGTTTCGGCGGAGAGCATGACCGCGTCGGTGCCATCGAAAACGGCGTTGGCGACGTCGCTGGCCTCGGCGCGCGTGGGACGCGGGTTTTCGATCATCGATTCCAGCATCTGTGTGGCGGTGATGACCGGCTTTCGCCAGGCGGCGGCGCGGCGGATCACGTGCTTCTGGATCACAGGAACTTTTTCTGGAGCCATCTCGACGCCGAGATCGCCGCGCGCGACCATGACACCGTCGGCAGCTTCGAGAATTTCTTCCAGATGATCGATGGCTTGCGGCTTTTCGAGCTTGGCGATGACCGGAACATCGCTTTTGTGCGAGGCGATGATCCGCTTGACTTCGGTGACGTCGGCGGCGGTCCGGACGAAGGAGAGAGCAACGGCATCGACACCGTGCCTTAGACCAAATTCGAGGTCCTTGCGGTCTTTCGGGGTCATAGCTGGAATCGAGAGCGCGACGCCGGGGAGATTGATGCCTTTGTTCTCGCCCAGCAGGCCGCCGTTGATGACATCGCAGAGGACGTTTTTGCCGCGGATGGAGCGGACACGGAGTTCGATCAGGCCATCGCTGAGCAGTATCCGCGCCCCGGCAGTCAGTTCGCGGGCGAGATCGGGGAAAGTTGTGGAGATGCGGGTCGCATTTCCAGAGACTTCCTCGGGCGTGATCGTGACGATCGATCCAGTTTTCAGAAAGACGGGCTTGCGCTGCTCGAGCAATCCGGTTCGTATCTTGGGGCCCTGCAGGTCCTGGAGGATGCAGACGGTGCGTCCCTCGCGCTGGGCGGCGCGGCGCAGGCGCTGGATGTTGTGGGCGTGATCTTCGTGCGTGCCGTGGGAAAAATTGAGGCGGGCGATGTCCATGCCGAGGCGAAGCAGGTCGCGCATGGCGGCTTCGGTGCAGCAGGCAGGGCCAATGGTACAGATGATTTTGGCACGGCGGGAGACGGAGTTCGGCTGGATAGGGCTCTCCTCCGGATTATGCGCGCTTATTTTCAAATGATTCCTTGACAGGGCCAAAGCCTTCCTTCGTGAACCTTCGTGTCCTTCGTGGTTCAGGTCTTTAACCACAAAGAACACGAAGTAACACGAAGGAAAATCTGGCTGAGTGCCTCAGGGGTTAAAGCCCGCTTTTCTAATAAGCCCTTTACGCGGTCCTAAGGGGCCGTTCTTCCACGGTGAACGATCAACCGAAGTCACCGCAAACGACTTATCGTGCTTACGGTTTGGAACTGTTGATCGCCGTCAATTCTTTCCCCAGCATGGCGCGAGGAAATAGTAGCGCATTGAACTCAGCGCCGACCAGCACCACAAGGGAAATCAGGTACATCCAGACGAGCAGGGCCATGCCGACGCCGAGCCCTCCGTAGATGGTGGTGAAATCTCCGAAGTGCTGCAGGTAGTAGCGGAAGCCGACCGTCACCGAGAACCAGACGACGGTGGCGAAGACCGCGCCGGGAATGACGCTGTGCCACGGCTGCGTCCGGGGAACGGCGTTGTGATAGATGAGCGCGATGACGGAGATGCTGGTCAGAGTCGCGATGATCCAGCGAATGATTCCCCAAAGCAGGAGGACGTAGGGGCTGAAATCGGCGTCGATGTAGGGGAGAAGGCGGGTTTCGAATTTGCTGCCTACAGCGACCAGCAACGTGGAGAAGGTCATCGGGATCAGGGCGAAGATCACCAGCATAAAGGCAATCAGGCGCTCCTTGACGAGTCCCCAGACCTTGGGCAGTTCGTAGCAGCGGCGGAAGCCTTCCATCCAGGAGATCATGACGCCGGAGGCCGTCCACAGAGTAATCAGCGAGGTTGTGACGAGAAATCCGACGGGATGCTTTCCCGCTCCTCTGAGATAGTTGAGGACAACGCCGGTGTTGTCGCCCACGGGAAGAATGCTGCTTAAGGCGTAAGAAATCTCACGCAGGTAAGGTGCGCCCTTGCGCCAATTGGCCAGCACCGAACCTAGAATGACCAGGGCCGGGAAGAAGGTAAGGATGGAGGAGTATGCGGACGCCTTGGCAATCGCAAAGGCATCATGGACAAAGGCGTTGCCGAACGATATTCCGAGAAGCCGAAGTAAGCGCCACATACGCTGACTTAGCTTAGGGCCTGAAGGCACCACCCGCAAAGAAGGAATTGCGGTGGGTTCCTCAATGCGCACTCGCTGGGGGGTAGCGTGCATTTGTTATTTGGTTTGCCTCGGTTCCGGCTCGCCTTCGGCTTCGCCGGGACAGCCGAGGCGGCTGTCGTTACATGATTGGATGAATATGAAAGCGGGCCCGGAGACCCTAGACTTGGGACTCCGGACCCTTAGTTCATTCACCTTATTCGGCTGCGGGCAGCTCCGCGCCCAGTTCTTCGTTCTCGCCCTCGTGACGCATCATTTCGAGAGCGCGTTCGGCTTCTTCATAAGCAGCCGAAACTTCGGCCTGTACCTTGGCGGCAGCCTCTTCCATCTCTGGTGAGAGGCGCACGTTGCGGTAGTACTCCATGCCGGTTCCGGCAGGGATGAGGCGTCCGACGATGACGTTCTCTTTCAGGCCGCGCAGGTGATCGACCTTGCCGTTGATGCTGGCTTCGGTGAGCACGCGCGTGGTCTCCTGGAACGACGCGGCGGAAATGAAGGAGTCGGTAGAGAGCGAAGCCTTCGTGATGCCGAGGAGCAGCGGACGGCCGGTAGCCGGCTTGCCGCCCTGCGCAATCACGCGCTCGTTCTCTTCGCGGAAGGCGAACTTGTCGGTCTGCTCTTCGAGCAGGAACCGCGTGTCGCCTACGTCTTCGACCTTCACCCAGCGCATCATCTGGCGAACAATCACTTCGATGTGCTTGTCCGAGATGTTGACGCCCTGCAGCCGGTAAACTTCCTGGATTTCGTTCACCAGGTAAGCCTGCAGCTCTTTCTCGCCGAGCACGGCCAGGATGTCGTGCGGGTTGAGCGGGCCGTCCATAAGGGGTTCACCAGCTTTGACGCGCTCGCCTTCCTGCACGTTGATGTGAACGCCGCGCGGAACCGAGTATTCCTTTTCGGTGCCGTTGTCGGCGACCACGTAGATTTTGCGCTGTCCTTTGGAGACCTCGCCGAACTTGACCGTGCCATCGATTTCGCTGATGACCGCGGTCTCATGCGGTTTGCGGGCTTCGAACAGCTCGACCACGCGCGGCAGACCACCGGTGATGTCTTTCGTCTTGGTGGTTTCGCGCGGGATCTTGGCCAGCACGTCGCCCGGAGAAACGGTGTCGCCATCGTTGATCATCAGGTGGGCGCGCGACGGCATCAGGTAGCGCTTGCTCGCCTTGCCCTTGATGACGATCGCGGGCTGCCGCTTCTCGTCGGGAGAATCGCCGACCACGTGACGCGACAGGCCGGTGACTTCGTCCACTTCTTCGTGGAGCGTGACGCCTTCCTGCAAGTCCTTGAACTGCACGGTGCCGCCGATTTCGGTCAGGATCGCGAAGGTGTACGGATCCCACTCAACCATGACCTGCCCCAGCGTGACCGGATCGCCCTCGTTTACCTTCAACTTGGCGCCGTACACGACCGAGTAACGCTCGCGTTCGCGGTTCTTTTCGTCGACCACCGCGATCGAGCCCTGGCGGTTCATGACCACCAGATCGCCGCTCTTTGATTTGACCGTCTGCAATCCGATGAAGCGCACGGTGCCGTTGTTCTTGGCATCGAGACGCGACTGCTCGGAAACTCGCGACGCCGTACCGCCGATGTGGAAGGTACGCATCGTGAGCTGCGTTCCCGGCTCGCCGATGGACTGTGCCGCGATGACGCCGGTGGCTTCGCCGAGTTCGACGAGACGTCCGGAAGCCAGGTTGCGGCCGTAGCACATGACACAGACGCCGCGCTTGGATTCGCAGGTCAGCACCGAGCGGATTTTTACGCGCTCGATACCGGCAGCCTGAATCGCTCCTGCGAGGTCTTCGGTGATTTCCTGGTTGATGTCGACAATGGTGTTGCCGTCGTAGTCTTTGATCTTCTCGAGCGACACGCGGCCGACAATTCGGTCACGCAGCGGCTCGATAATCTCGCCGGCTTCGACGATACCCTGAACGTAGATGCCGTCGACGGTTCCGCAATCGTACTCGCTGATGATGACGTCTTGCGCGACGTCGACCAGGCGGCGAGTCAGGTAGCCCGAATCGGCCGTCTTGAGCGCCGTGTCGGCCAATCCCTTGCGGGCGCCGTGCGTCGAAACGAAATATTCCAACACCGTCAATCCTTCGCGGAAGTTGGCGGTAATCGGAGACTCGATGATCTCGCCCGACGGCTTCGCCATGAGTCCGCGCATACCGGAGAGCTGACGGATCTGCTGTTTCGATCCGCGAGCGCCGGAGTCGGCCATGACGTAAATCGGGTTGAGTTCACCTGCCTTGTCGCGGCGCTGCATTTCACCGAACATCTCGTCGGCCACTTTTTCCGTAATCGCCGACCAGATTTCGATGACCTTGTTGTAGCGCTCGCCGTTGGTGATCGCTCCGTCCAGGTATTGCTGCTGGACGTTGACAACCTGCTTCTCGGCGTCTTTCACCAGGACTTTCTTGTTGTCCGGGATGACCATGTCGTCGATGCCGATGGACAAGCCGGCGCGGGTCGCAAAGTTGAAGCCGAGCGACTTGACCTCGTCGAGCATCTTGACCGTGGTCTCGAGACCGAATTGCAGGTAGCCGAAGTTCACCAGCGCGCCGATGCCCTTCTTCTTGAGCAAGCCGTTGATGTACGGCATGTTGCGGACGCGGCCCGTGATATCGGTCGCGTTCTTGGGAAGATGGTCATTCAGAATGGCGCGGCCCACCGTGGTGTTGATGAAGGCACGCTCAATCTGCACCGGCTCGGTGTGAATGATGTCCTGATCGTCATACGCCGTGGTCAGGTCGATCAGCTCACCCGTGTAGCGGAGGCGGATCGGGCTAAGCGTTTCGACTTCGCCCGCGTCGAGCGCCATCAGGACCTCTTCAATGTTGGCAAAGGCGCGGCCTTCACCCTTGGCGCCCGGTTTCGCCTTGGTCAGGTAATAGAGACCGAGAACCATGTCCTGGGTGGGCACGGTGATCGGCTGACCTGAAGCGGGCGACAGAATGTTGTGCGAGGCCAGCATCAGCACGCTGGCTTCGACCTGGGCTTCCGGAGACAGCGGAATGTGAACCGCCATCTGGTCACCGTCGAAGTCGGCGTTGAATGCCGTGCAGACCAGCGGGTGAATCTTGATGGCCTTGCCTTCCACGAGTACTGGTTCAAACGCCTGAATGCCGAGGCGGTGAAGCGTAGGAGCGCGATTCAGCAGAACGGGGTGATCCTTAATAACTTCTTCGAGGATGTCCCAGACGATCGGTTCCTGCTGCTCGACCATCTCCTTGGCTTGCTTGATGGTCGTGACATTGCCCGTCTGCTCGAGCCGGTGATAGATGAACGGCTTGAACAGCTCGAGCGCCATCTTCTTGGGCAGGCCGCACTGGTGCAGCTTGAGTTCAGGGCCGACCACGATGACGGAACGTCCGGAGTAGTCAACGCGCTTGCCGAGCAGGTTCTGGCGGAAACGGCCTTGCTTACCTTTCAGCGTGTCGGACAACGACTTCAGCGGACGGTTGTTGGCTCCGCGCAGCACGCGGCCACGGCGTCCGTTATCGAACAGGGCGTCCACGGCCTCCTGCAACATGCGCTTTTCGTTGCGCACGATGACTTCAGGAGCGTGCAGGTCCATCAGCTTCTTCAACCGGTTGTTGCGGTTGATGACGCGGCGATACAAGTCGTTCAGGTCGGAAGTTGCGAAGCGGCCGCCATCCAGTGGAACCAGGGGGCGCAGCTCCGGCGGAATGACCGGAATAACGTCGAGGATCATCCAGTGCGGCTTGTTGCCGCTCTTGCGGAAAGCCTCGACGACTTTCAGACGCTTGGCGTACTTGAGCCGCTTCTGCAGCGAGCTCTCGTTCTTCATCTTCTCGCGCAGTTCGGTGGAGAGCGTGTCGGTGTCGACGCGCTTGAGCAGTTCCTTGATCGCCTCAGCCCCCATCATGGCCTTGAATCCGGCAGGACGGTACTGCTGATCGAGTTCGCGGAACTTGGCTTCGTCCTTGATGACCTCGCGCTCTTTCACGGGAGCGTCGCCAGGTTCGACGACGACGTAGGCTTCGAAATAGAGCACGGACTCAAGGTCGCGCAGCGAGATGTCGAGCAGGTGCCCGATGCGGCTGGGCAATCCTTTGAAGAACCATACGTGCGAGCACGGCGACGCCAGCTCGATGTGGCCAAGGCGTTCGCGCCGAACTTTCGACAGAGTGACTTCCACGCCGCACTTGTCGCAGATCACGCCGCGGTGCTTCATGCGCTTGTACTTGCCGCAGAGGCACTCCCAGTCGGTGACCGGGCCAAAGATGCGGGCGCAGAACAGTCCATCGCGCTCGGGTTTAAAGGTTCGGTAATTGATGGTCTCGGGCTTGGTGACTTCGCCGTGCGACCAGCTCCGGATTTTCTCCGGAGAGGCCAGGGAGATGCGAATGGCATCAAAGTCCGCGATCACATTTGCCATTTCGAATGGGCTCGAACGAAACAAGGTGTTCCTCCGCTTCCTGCGGTCCTGACGCGTCCGCTGACGGAGCTCTTACAACAAGTTCTCAGTTCCCGGTTCTCAGTTAAAACCGAGATCGAACTCTCGCCTTTCATGCGGCATTGAGCTCGGATGCCGCAGTGGCCGTAAGTCAAAATCTTGAGTCGTCCTCAGCTCTCGATCCCATCTCAGCCGCAACTGAGAACCGAGAACTGAGAACTGCTTTTTCAGTCTGCTGCCGCGCTGGCGGTCGGCTTCTTCTCTGACGCCTTGATCAGCTCGACGTCGAGGCAGAGCGACTGCAACTCGCGGATCAGCACGTTGAACGATTCCGGAACGCCGGGCTCCATGGCGGCTTCGCCTTTGACGATGGCCTCGTAGATCTTGGTTCGGCCGTATACGTCGTCGGACTTCGCCGTCAGCAGCTCCTGCAGGATGAACGCCGCACCGTATGCTTCCAGCGCCCAGACTTCCATTTCTCCGAAGCGCTGTCCGCCGAACTGCGCTTTACCACCCAGCGGCTGCTGGGTAATGAGCGAGTACGGCCCGATGGAACGAGCGTGAATCTTGTCGTCCACCAGGTGGGACAGCTTCAGCATGTAGATGTAGCCGACGGTGACTGGCTGTTCGAACTTCTCGCCGGTCATGCCGTCGCGCAGATTCGTCTTGCCCGAGGTCGGGAGTCCGGCATGTTCGAGCAACGCCTTGATCTCACCTTCCTTCGCGCCATCGAATACCGGCGATCCCATGAACACGCCTTTGGCAAGAGTGGGAGCTACGGATTCGAGCTCTTCATCGCTCATGTCAGAGATGATGTCCGCCAGCTGCGAGTCTTTGAATAGCGCTTTCAACTCGCGGCGAATCGCTTCGGTGCGCGTGTTCTCTTTCAGCAAGCGCGTGATCTTCTCGCCCAACTCAAAGCCCGCCCATCCGAGGTGGGTTTCGAGAATCTGGCCCACGTTCATACGGGAAGGCACGCCGAGCGGGTTGAGGACGATTTCCACGGGCTGTCCGTCTTCGAGGTACGGCATGTCCTCTTCCGGCAGAATGCGCGCGATGACGCCCTTGTTGCCGTGACGGCCGGCCATCTTGTCACCGACACTCAGCTTGCGCTTCATGGCGATGTAGACCTTGACCAGCTTGATCACGCCTGGCGGCAGTTCGTCGCCCTTGGTCAGCTTGTCCTTCTTCTCGTTGACGATCTTCTTGAGCACGTCGATCTGGCGCGAGGTCATTTCCTCGATCTCGTCGATCTGCTCGTTCACTCGCGGGTCTTTATCAGCGTACTTGATCCGCTTCAGATTGCGGGTCGAGATGCGCTCAATCTCCTCGCGCGTCAGCATCGTGCCCTTGGTCAGCAGGCGCTTGTTGGTGCGCTCGTCGTGCAGGTCAGCCTGCACTTCCTTGGCGCCCAGGATGTTGTCGAGACGCTTCAACCGCTCGTCGGTCAGAATTCGGATTTCGTCCGAGAGGTTCTTCTCCAACTTCGCGATCTGCGTGGCTTCGATGGCCTTCGCGCGCTCGTCCTTTTCCTGGCCCTTGCGCGAGAAGATTTTCACGTCGACGATCACGCCCTCGATGCCCGGCGGGCAGTAGAGCGAAGCATCGCGCACATCGCCGGCCTTTTCGCCGAAGATGGCGCGCAGGAGCTTCTCTTCCGGGGTGAGCTGGGTTTCGCCCTTGGGCGTAACCTTGCCCACCAGAATGTCGCCCTGCTTGATGCTGGCGCCGATGCGAATCACGCCCGCTTCGTCCAGGTTGCGCAGCATGGACTCGCTGACGTTGGGAATGTCGCGCGTGACTTCTTCCGGACCAAGCTTGGTGTCGCGCGCTTCGATCTCGTACTCCTCGATGTGAAGCGAGGTGTAGTAATCGTCTTTGACCATCCGTTCGGAGACCAGGATCGCGTCTTCGAAGTTGTAACCGCGCCACGGCATGAATGCCACCAAGACGTTTCGTCCCAGCGCCAGCTCGCCGTGATCGGTGCACGGACCGTCAGCGATAATCTCCCCCTTCAGTACGCGCTGACCTTTCTTCACGACCGGCTTCTGGTTAATGCAAGTGTTCTGGTTCGAGCGCTTGAACTTGGTGAGCTGGTAGATGTCGCTACCAACTTCGCGCGACAGCTGCGTGGGATGGTGTTCGCCTTCGACACGCACGATGATGCGTTCGGAGTCGACCGAATCGATAATGCCGTTGCGGCGGGCGAGAACGACTGCGCCCGAGTCGCGAGCGGTGACGCCTTCCATTCCAGTGCCGACGATCGGCGCCTGCGCGCGGAGCAGCGGCACGGACTGGCGTTGCATGTTCGCGCCCATGAGCGCGCGGTTGGCGTCGTCGTGCTCGAGGAACGGAACCAGCGAGGCGGCGACGGACACCAGCTGCTTCGGGCTGACGTCGACGTAGTCGACTTCCTCACGGCTCACCAGCACGAAGTTTCCGGCCTTACGGGCGTTGACGAGCTCGGGCACGATGCGGCCCTTGTCGTCGAGTTCCACGTTGGCCTGTGCGATTGTGTGACGATCTTCTTCCCACGCCGAGAGGTAGAACGAGAACGGGTCAATCTGCGCCGGCTTCTTGCGCTTCTCTTTCAGCTCAGTGTTGATCTTCTCGATTTCGTGCTTCTCCAGGTGATCGCCGACTTTGTGGTCGCTGTCGCCGACGTTCACGATGGAGACGTAGTCCACGATGCGCCCGTTCTTTACCTTGCGGTAGGGCGACTCGATGAATCCGTAGTCGTTGATGCGGGCATAGCAGCTTAGCGACGAGATCAGGCCGATGTTCGGACCTTCCGGCGTCTCAATCGGGCAGATACGTCCGTAGTGCGTAGGGTGAACGTCGCGGACTTCGAATCCGGCGCGTTCACGCGACAAACCGCCCGGCCCAAGGGCCGAGAGACGCCGCTTGTGCGTGATCTCGGAGAGCGGGTTGGTCTGATCCATGAACTGCGAGAGCTGCGACGATCCGAAGAACTCGCGAATCGCGGCCATCACCGGCTTGGCATTGACCAGATCGTGCGGCATCGCCGTCGACATTTCCTGGTACACGCTCATCTTTTCTTTGATAGCGCGTTCCATGCGGACCAGGCCGATGCGGAACTGGTTCTCCATCAGCTCGCCGACCGCGCGTACGCGGCGGTTGCCGAGATGATCGATGTCGTCGACCGCGCCAATGCTCTTGCGCAGCTTGAGCAGGTACGCGATGGTCGCGTAGAAATCTTCCGGATCCAGCGTGCGCTTTTCGAGCGAGGTCGCTTCCTGGTTCTCGAACAGCTTGATGTTGAACTTCAAGCGGCCCACGCGCGAGAAATCATACTTGCGCGGATCGAAGAACATTCCATGGAAGAGAGCCGTGGCCGTATCGAGCGTCGGCGGATCGCCGGGACGCAGCTTGCGATAGATTTCGATCAACGCCTCCTGCGGAGTCTTGATCGAATCGCGCTTCAGCGTCTGGCTGATGACCGTTCCCACGTCGTCGCGCTCGGGAAAGAAGAGCGACATTTCTACGACACCGGAATCGAGAATCTTCGACAGCTTGTCGGCGGTCAACTCGGAGTTGGCTTCGAGCATCACTTCGCCGGTGGTGGTGTCGACGACATCGCCGGCAGTCCACGCGCCCTCGAGATCAGTGATGTCGACTTCAATCTCGGCGATCTTCGCCTTCTGTATTTCCTTCAGAACCTGAGCGTTGATCTTGCGGCCGGAGTGGGCAATCTCCTCGCCTGACTTGCTCTTGATGCTGTGGGCAAGCTTCATACCGAGCAGGCTCGTCGGCTTCTCGGCTGTCGGGTCCAGAGTCCAGTAGAGTTTCTTGTCGCGGACCGCGATGCGGTCCGTGGTGTAGAAGGTTTTTAGGATGTCTTCGCCCGAACGCAGACCGAGGGCGCGCAGGAAGATCGTCCCCAGGAACTTGCGCTTGCGGTCAATGCGCACGTAGAGCACGTTCTTCTGGTCGTACTCGAACTCGACCCACGAACCGCGGTAGGGAATGATCTTTCCCAGGAAGTACGTGCGGTTGTTGGCCGTCTCGAAGAAGACGCCAGGCGAACGGTGCAACTGGCTGACAATGACGCGCTCGGTGCCGTTGATGATGAAGGTACCGTTCTGGGTCATCAGCGGAACATCGCCGAAGAAAACTTCCTGCTCCTTGATGTCGCGGATGGAGCGGTTGCCGGTCTCAGCGTCTTTGTCGAAGATGGTCAGACGCATCGTGACCTTCAGAGGAGCGGAGTAAGTCATCCCGCGCTCTTCGCACTCAGCCACGTCATATTTCAACTGCAGGCCAACCGGGTCGCCGCACTTGTTGCAGAAGTCGGGCGTGTTGGCGTTGTAGGTGCCGCACTTACCGCACAGCACTTCGCCAGGGTGGAACGGGTCGGTGATTACCGTAGATCCGCAATTCTTACAAGTGGTACGAAGGTGATGCAGACCTTTGAGATGTCCGCACTTGCACTCCCAGTTACCAATGGCGTAATCCACAAACTCAAGTTGTGATACGTTGCGAAAGTCGGTGATGGGGAAGACGGACTGAAACACTGCCTGCAAGCCGCCATCTTCGCGCTCGCTAGGGAGCTTGTCCATCTGCAGGAAGCGGTCATACGAACGTTTTTGAACCTCGATCAGGTTCGGGATCTGAATAGTGGCCGGTATTTTTGAAAAATCAAAGCGTTTGCGGAAGGCATTTTTCATCGTTAAGAAACTCCCAATCTCAGGCGCAACCGAAGGTCGCGCTCAAACCGCGGAATGTGGGGCGTGTTGGCGCCCCGCGGGACTTGCTAGTTGCAGAGCCGGAACAACTTAGAACCTAAAAGACGACGGGGCGCCCGCAGGGACAGTGGTTCCCGCAGACGCCTTGCAAGGCGTTTCGCCATTTCTGATTTGAACTCTTTCGCGCCAGTATCTCGGCCTGTTTCCGCCCCGCCTGCCCGCGGAGCAGCATGCCTGAAACTTCCCCGCGCGAGACTCGCTCGCGCACGATGTACCTAGGAAGCGATGTTATATAGATGCTAACATCGCCGCCCAAGGTTCACAAGTAGGAACGTACCAGAAAAACGATTTTGCACTATCAACGGTGCAGCCCTGGGACTCCTGGGCGCGGATGCCCTCATCCGCGTCCACTTCAACGCCCAGCGAAAGCTCTCCGAGCCATGTTCGGCGGACGGTCGAGGGCGGCCGTCCCACACAAGCTACTACTTCACTTCGACGACAGCGCCGGCTTCGGTGAACTTCTTCTTGATGGTCTCGGCCTCGTCCTTGGAGACGCCTTCTTTCACGTTCTTTGGTGCTCCATCGACCAGTTCCTTGGCTTCTTTCAGGCCCAGGCTGGTGACTTCGCGGACGGCCTTGATCACGTTGATCTTGTTGGCACCGACTTCCTTGAGGACGACGGTGAATTCGGTCTTCTCTTCGGCCGGAGCCGCTGCCGCCGCACCCGCACCGCCGCCCGCTACCATCACGGGAGCCGCTGCCGCTGCCGACACGCCTAAACGCGATTCCAGCTTTTTGACCAGTTCTGCCGCTTCGAGCAGCGACAAGCCTACGATCGAGTCTTCAATCTGTTGCAGATCCGCCATGTTGATTCTCCGTTATTTAGTCTCTTGCTTTCGTCACCCGCAGGCCAGGTTTCCAGTGCGACTGGGTCCGTTTCCTCGCGCCAGACAACGTTTGGAGTGGACCGCGCAACCCCTGACTTGCGAACAACCAAACCTGTTTTATGTGGCGCGGGCACTCTTGCCCGCGAAATCTAACCACAAGGTCAAAACCAAGCGGGCAAAAGTGCCCGCTCCACACAATCTCGCCTACGCTTCCTTGAACTTCTTCTGCTGCACGCCCTGGTCGACAACAACCGCCAGGTTGCGGCCTACGGCGCCCATTGCTGTGACCAGGCGCTGCGCCGGAGCGTTGATCAGGAACAGGAGCTTCGACATCAGCTCTTCCTTCGACGGCATCGTCGCCAGCGCTTCAATCTCTTTAATATTGATGACACGGCCTTCAACGACACCGATCTTGAAGGTGAATTCCGGAGCGTCCTTGGCGTACTTTGTCAGCGCCTTGGCCATCGCGACCGGATCGCCGGTCGTATAGGCGATCGAGGTAACGCCAGCCAAATCCTTCAACGCGCCTTCGACCTTGGTTCCCTTGGCTGCCTTTTCGGCCAAGGTGTTCTTGACGACCTGGTACTTGGCGCCCGCCCCGCGCAGAGCCTTGCGCAACTCATAGTCCTGGGCCACGGTCATCTTGGTATAGGTCGCCACGACCATGTTCGAAACATTGCTCAGGTCCTTGCTCAGCTTCTCGACCTGTTCTTTCTTCTTCGCTCTAGTAACCGCCATAATCGAATCCCTCGCAATCTTGTGTGCTTGGCACATGTGGGGACAGCCGCCTTCGGCTGTCCTCGGGCGTCAGCCCGGCCGCGCCGCGTTAAGCCTTAGCCGCCGCCTCAATCGGAGTCACGTCCAGGGAAATCCCCGGGCCCATTGTCGAACTCAGATAGCAGCCCTTGATGTACTTGCCCTTGGCCACCGACGGCTTGGCCTTGATCACGCTGGTGATCAGCACCGTGGCGTTCTCAATCAGCTTGTCGGGCGTGAATGAAATCTTGCCGACCGGGCAGTGAACGAGCGCGGTCTTATCGGTACGGAACTCGACCTTGCCGGCCTTCACTTCCTGCACGGCCTTACCCACGTCGAAGGTGACGGTCCCAGTCTTCGGGTTGGGCATCAGGCCCTTCGGTCCGAGAACTTTACCGAGGCGTCCGACGGACTTCATCACGTCGGGAGTGGCGATCAGGGCATCGAAGTCAGTCCAGTTTTCCTTGGTAATCTTCTCGACCATTTCTTCGCCGCCTACGAAATCAGCACCCGCAGCTTCGGCTTCCTTAATCTTGTCGCCGGTCGCGATGACCAGAACTTTTTTCGACTTACCGAGGCCGTGCGGCAGAACGACCGTGCCGCGGACCATCTGGTCGGCGTGCTTGGGATCGACTCCCAGCCGCATCGTGACCTCGACGGTCTCGTCGAACTTGGCGAACTTCACTTTCTGCAGGAGAGGAACCGCGTCCTGCAGAACGTAGGGGCGTTTCTCGACTGCTGCGTGGGCCTTGGCGATGTTCTTTCCTTCTTTTTTGTTCATGACTGCTCCTTGTCTCCCACCGCTAACCGTTGATTCGGAAAGCCGTAGTGCTCTCGACTAAAACTCTGTATGTGGCGCGGGCACTCTTGCCCGCGAAATCTAACCACATCGATTCAGCTTGCGAAAACCTCGCTCGCTGCGCTCGCTGGACGGCCGAAGGCGGCCGTCCCCACAAAAACCTTCTCTAGCCAACTACTTCAATTCCCATCGAGCGCGCGGTTCCGCGGACGCTCTTGATTGCGGTCTCAACGGACGCGGCGTTCAGGTCGGGCATCTTCTGCTTGGCGATGTCTTCGACCTGCTTCGCGGTCACTTTGCCAACTTTGTCCTTATTCGGCGTACCTGATCCCTTGGCGATGCCCGCAGCGCGCTTCAGCAGGATCGACGCTGGCGGCGTCTTGGTGATGAAGGTGAACGAGCGGTCGCTGTAGACAGACACCACGACCGGGATGATCAGACCTTCCATCTCTTTCTGGCTGGTTCTGGCGTTGAACTGCTTGCAGAACTCCATGATGTTGATCTGCGCCTGGCCGAGCGCCGGGCCCACCGGGGGCGCCGGAGTCGCTTTGCCAGCGGCGATCTGCAGCTTCACGTAACCTGTAACTTTCTTTGCCACTTCGTTAGCTCCTAGCTTCTAGCTCTTAGCTTCTAGCCAAGGCTTCTCGATTCTCTTGTCATCCTGAGGCGCCGCATTTTGGCGCCGAGGGACCTATGCATTCCGCTGCGCCTAGGCGACCTTCTCCACCTGGTTGAACTCGAGTTCTACCGGAGTCGAGCGGCCGAAAATTGTGACCATCACCTTGAGCGTTTCGCGGTCTTCGTTCACTTCGTCGACTACGCCGGTGAAGCTGGCGAACGGGCCTTCAGTGATGCGGACTGATTCGTTCTTCTCGAATTTGACCTTGAGCTTCGGCTTCTCGCGGCTGTCAGCGACTTTGTAGACGATGTGCTGCACTTCTTCGTCCGAGAGCGGCGTGGGCTGCTGGCCGGTGCCAACAAATCCCGTCACGCGGGGCGTGGACTTCACGACATGCCAGACGTGATCATCCATGTCCATTTCGACCAGCACGTAGCCGGGATAGAACATGCGTTCGGAGGTGTACTTCTTGCCGCCGCGAACTTCGGTGACCGATTCGGTCGGGATCAGCACTTTGCCGATCTTCTCCTGCAGCCCGAAAGCCGCGACACGCGACTCGAGCGACTCTTTGACCTTGCGCTCAAACCCCGAGTAGGAGTGGATGATGTACCACTTCATGTTCGGGTTGCGGGGCGCCTCGGTGGTGACGGCGGCCACGCCTTCCGCACCAGGTTGGGGGGCATTTTCTGCGCCCGGCTGTGTTTCGTTTTTTTCTTCGTCCAGCATAATTAGGTTGCTTCTTCCAGGCCAATTGCTGCGGCGCGTTTCTGCGACTTAGTGAGTCCTGAAATAGCCAAACAGCGCCGTAACGCCTTTGTTAATGACGAAATCGATGATCCCAAAATACGCGGCGAAAATGAACACGGTGATGATCACCACCGTGGTGGTGCCGCGAACTTCCTTCCACGTGGGCGCCGTCACCTTGCGCATTTCCGAGCGCACATCGTTGTAGAAGGTTTTGACCTTATCCGGCCAGGACTTCAACCGCTCGCCAAAGTTGCCACCGGCTGCCACAATTGAATTTGCCATTTTCTTCGTCTCGACTGACATCACTACTCCTGGCCTTGTTCCTTCTCTTCCTCTTCCAAAACTCTGGCAGGGGCGGAGGGATTCGAACCCCCAAGTTCGGTTTTGGAGACCGACAGTTTAACCGTTGAGCTTACGCCCCTGTAAACCGGTTCTCAGTTGCCAGTTCTCAGTTCTCAGTTAAAACCAAGGCTGGCAACGGAGCCCGTTATTTCACTTCTTTGTGCGGGGTGTGCTTACGGCAACGGCGGCAGAATTTCTTGAATTCCAGCCGCTCGGTCGTCGTCTTGCGGTTCTTCGTCGTCGAATAGTTCCGCTCTTTGCAGTCACCGCACTGTAATGTCACTATTTCTCGGGGCATCTCAACCACTCCTATGCTTTTAGCTCAACCCTGCTCGTGTGGAGCGGGCACTTTTGCCCGCTTTGTCTCTGACTTCAAAACCTCGCGGGCAAGAGTGCCCGCGACCACACGCCTACTGAATAATCTCGGCGATCGTGCCGGCTCCTACGGTGTGGCCGCCTTCGCGGATGGCGAAGCGCAAGCCCTTTTCCATCGCCACCGGCGTGATCAGTTCGATCACCAGGCCCACGTTGTCTCCCGGCATCACCATTTCCGTGCCCGCCGGCAGTTCCGCCACGCCCGTCACATCCGTCGTTCGCAAGTAAAACTGCGGTCGGTATCCCTTGAAGAACGGCGTGTGACGTCCGCCCTCTTCCTTCGTCAGGATGTAGACCTCGGCTTTGAACTTGGTGTGCGGCGTGATCGATCCACCCTTGGCCAGCACCATGCCGCGCTCCACGTCGTCCTTGCCAATGCCGCGCAGCAAGAGGCCAGCATTGTCGCCCGCCATGCCTTCGTCCAGTTGCTTCTTGAACATCTCGACGCCCGTCACCACCGTCTTGCGCGTCTCGCGGAAGCCGACGATTTCTACTTCCTCGCCAACCTTCACTTTCCCACGCTCGATGCGGCCGGTCACCACCGTCCCGCGGCCCGAGATCGAGAAGATGTCTTCGATCGGCATCAGGAAGGGCTTGTCCAGTTCACGCGCCGGCTGCGGCACGTACTTGTCCACCGCCGCCATCAGCTCGTCCACCTGCTTTTCCCACTTGGCTTCGCCGTTCAGCGCGCCCAGTGCCGACAGACGAACCACAGGCACATCGTCGCCGGGGAACTTGTAGGTCTTCAACAACTCACGCACTTCGAGCTCAACCAGATCCAGCAACTCGGGATCGTCCACCGCATCGCACTTGTTCAGCGCGACCACGATGTACGGCACACCGACCTGGCGGGCCAAGAGCACGTGCTCGCGCGTCTGCGGCATCGGACCGTCCGTCGCCGCCACCACCAGGATCGCGCCATCCATCTGCGCCGCGCCCGTGATCATGTTCTTGATGTAGTCGGCGTGGCCCGGGCAATCGACGTGCGCGTAGTGCCGGTTCGCTGTCTCGTACTCCACGTGCGCCGTCGCGATCGTAATACCACGCGCCTTCTCTTCCGGCGCATTGTCGATCGAGTCAAACGACCGGAACACAATCTTCGGATTGTGCTTCGACAAAACCTTGGTGATCGCCGCCGTCAACGTCGTCTTGCCGTGATCGATGTGACCAATCGTCCCTACGTTGCAGTGCGGCTTATTCCGTTCAAATTTCTCTTTCGCCATAACCCAGCCTCTAGCTCCTAGCTTCTAACCTTGTCATCCTGAGCGGCGCTTTTTGCCGCGAAGGACCTATGCAACTTCAGTAGTACTGATACAGCTTCTTGAACTTGTGCCGCAGCGCGGTGTCGACCTTTTCGATCTTCGACAGGTAAAACTCGCGCATCTGCGCTTGATCGGAGAGCACTAGCGACTCATACAGCTGCTTCGAGTTCTGCGCAGTGTCAACGTCGAGCACCCGCTTCGCTAACAACGCATCGAAATCGCGAATGCGGATTCCCTTGCGATCCATCTGCTTCAGGAACCGCCCAACCCTCTCGGGCTGGAAGGCCAGATCGATTGCCGCCTGCAGCCTGGCAAATTCCTGAGCCTTTTCTACCCTGATGGCAGCCTGTTCAAACGTCACTGTCATCTCCAAACGTTAGAATCTGGAGCGGGAGACGGGAATCGAACCCGCGACCAACAGCTTGGAAGGCTGTGACTCTACCACTGAGTTACTCCCGCCCTGTAAATCAGCCGTCAGCTATCAGCCGTCAGCCCTCAGCTCAACTTTAGCGACTGAATCCGCTCTTCACTATCGCCTGCATCAACCGTTCCTTCATCTGGCTTCTGCTTGGCCAGCATTCTCACCAGATCCAAAGCCGCAATGCCCGCCGCAACTCCGACAAACACCACCGCCAACCGATACATCAGACCACCGCCAAGAGCGTACCGAATCAACATTCGAATCGCCGCTAAAATCGCGACTACCCAGAAAACGCTCCCACCGTGCCTTTTCGCTTCACCACGCAGGCGTCCTGCGGTAACGAGGTACAGCAGCAAATAAGCGACTAGGACCGCTGACCACGCCCACCTTAGAAGAAACCAGGTGCTATGCATGTCAACCTTCGCGGATTTCTGGAGCCGATGACCAGGATTGAACTGGTGACCTCTCCCTTACCAAGGGAGTGCTCTACCAACTGAGCTACATCGGCCCTACGCCAGCCGTCAGCTTTCCGCTCGCAGCCAAACCTTACTCTGTATCGCCGTGCTTGTCTGGATGCATCACGTCGCTGCGCCGCACCCAGCTCTTAAACGCGAACAGCCCAAGAATCACTAGCGTACCCGCTCGAATCCGCGTATCACTGATCGTCGTCCACGTCAGGACTCCAAGAACGACGTAGGCGATCAAAGCTACCGCTAGCCGATTCATTGCTATTTTGATCCTTCGCAAAAAACGCTCAGGATTAATCAACTGGTGCACAGGGAAGGATTCGAACCTTCGTACCTCGCTAGGAGGGACAGATTTACAGTCTGTTGGCTTTAACCACTCACCCACCTGTGCAAAAACATTCGGGCGATGCGGTCGTCGCGCTCTTGCGTCTGCAGAACCGCGAATTTCCACAGACCTCTGCGCAGCACAAGTCCCGCTTCTCTACTTCGGTTTTCGCCAAACAGGGAAACCAGGGTCGCGCAAAAGACAACCGCGAAAATCACTGCACGCCGGGAAAAGATCCGAATGGAGTGCCTTGGAAAAACCTGTCGCGCTACTGCACCGTCCGCCGCCTGCCGGAAAATTCTTTGCTTCTATGCTCCGCTCTGTCGAGCTCGTTCTTGGAGCTGGCGAAGGGAATCGAACCCCCGACCCTCTGATTACAAATCAGATGCTCTACCGACTGAGCTACGCCAGCAACGTGGGAAAGGCGCGTCTCCGCGCAAACTTATCCCATGGATCCCTTCCAGATGTCCGGGACAATTATATAAAGTACCACAGGGCCAAGTTGGGGTGCAACAACGGCCGGACAGACCCCCGCCCTGTAATGCTATCATTTCAGCCCTAGCCTCATTTCATGCGAATACGACGCACTTTCCCTATCGTTTTTGGGGTTCTGCTTATCGTCGGAGCGGTCGTGCTTGCCGTTCAATTGCGGAAGCACGCACCACCGGAGCCAGCCCGGCTTCTGCCTGGAGCAGACGGATTTCTGTACGTCGATTACAGCTGGGTACGGAGGGCAAACGGCAAGCCGTTGAAACCTGTCGCGCACGATCCGGAATACGAGCAATTCATTCAGGACACCGGCTTTGACTACGAGCGCGACCTGGACTCAGTCGCGTTTGCGATTCATAATCCGGAGACTTGGCCCGGGGGAGGCACGGGCGGGAAGGCGCCGGAACCCCGGTTCTCAGAGGTCTTCATCGGCCGATTCGATACCGATCGCTGCGCTGCGTACTTTAAGCGGGTGGCGACCTCGGTCGAGAGTTACAACTCCGTCAGTATTTTTACGATCCCGATCTACGGGCGGACGTTCAGGATCGCGGCGCTGGGAGTGGATGCGGTTGCCGCCTCGAATCACGACGATCCGGCCGTGATTCGGGGCATAGTCGACCGATCGAGGAGGTTGGCGTCCCCTTTCGGAGGGCCGGCCCTGCTGCGACGCTATTACAAGCGCGTGCAACTGGCTAGCCCGGTCTGGCTGGTGGCACATCTCGATCCCGCTTCTCCTGAATTCGGTGGAGCAACAAACTTCCTGCCCCATCCCGCGGATGTGGTGATTTCTGCCAGCTTCAACCCGCTGCATCTGCCCTTTCGTGCCGGGGCGTTGCATGTGCGAGCGGAAGCATGGGCGGGCAGTGAGGCAGACGCGCGTGTTATTGCCGACAAGGCAAATGTGTTTTTAACGTTGTTTCATAGCGCCGAATTGTCGGTCGCATCCCCTGGGACAGACGCGGACGTGAAGGCCTTGTTCGACAGCCTGCAGGTAAAGCAGGAGGACAGCCGGGCCGTGTTGCTGGCGACGGTGCCGACGGAGGTTCTGCGGAGGATCGCGGAGTCACCGGATCAGATGCCCAATCTGGCGCCAGAAACCCCGGCGACGAAGCAGGTACCAGCACTGGAACAGCCGGTGAAGCCGAAACGTCGGTGATTAAGGGGCCAGGGACGCTAACCGGACTTGTCATCCTGAAGCGCGTCTTTTGCGGCGAAGAGCCTGCCCTGAGCGAAGCCGAGGGGACCTATGGCACCCGCTGGCAGCACCGGCGCAGCGAAGGAGTTCTCAGGTCCTTCGCGACAAAGAACGTCGCTCAGGATGACACCGTAAGTGGACCACACAATTTCCTAACGGCCCTAAGTCCCTGACACTCTGATTCTCCAGCTCCTTCTCTGCAACTAAACGTCTTCGAGCGCGTCTTATTCAGGTGAACGCTACCTAGCAGGTACAATAAAACCGATGACCAATGCCACCATTCCCGGAGCTTTTGTCGCCGGCCTGATCTCGTTTCTGTCGCCGTGCGTACTACCACTTGTGCCGGGATACGTTTCGCTGGTATCGGGTGCGGGGGTGGAGGAACTGAAGTCACCTCAGGCTCAGCTCATGCGCCGGGTGATGGTGAATTCGGTCGGATTCATCCTGGGCTTCAGCATCGTTTTCATTGCGCTTGGAGCGGCCGCAACGGAGCTCGGGCAGGTCCTCGGAGTGTACAAACACACGCTGGCCCGCGTCGCCGGTGTGATCATCATTATTTTCGGACTCCACCTCACCGGCATTTTTAAGATCAAGGCACTGTATACCGATGCCAGGTTGCACAGCGTAAAAGGCAGCAGCACGCCGCTCGGTGCATTCGTGATCGGATTCGCCTTTGCCTTCGGCTGGACGCCGTGCCTGGGGCCGATTCTGACCGCAATCCTGACTCTGGCCAGCGAGCAGGACACACTGGTGAAGGGGATTCTACTGCTCGGCGTTTATTCGCTGGGGTTGGCAGTGCCGTTTCTGATGACGTCGCTCCTGATGGAACGTTTCCTGAAGTTTTACAGCCGCTTCCGCTCGCACATGCACGCGCTCGAAATAGCCTCGGGTGGCTTGCTGATTGCGCTCGGTATCCTGCTGGTCATCGGCCGGTTCACGCTGATTTCGAGCTGGCTGTCGTTTTTGAATCGCTTTGCATTGTGAGGTCTAGCTCTATGTTGATGGGTGAACAATCAAACGAGACGAAGGTTGAGAGTACGCAATGGTGTCCGAAGTGTGGAGCTTCTCTGGAGAACGCCAGCACGTCGCCAGAGCCTGAGCCGGGAGTTGCAACCTGCGAGGTGTGCGGCAGGCCAGTGGTGCCTTTGCAGACCAATTACAATCCGGAACCTTCTGCGGTTCCTCCCGTCCAGCCGACGGCGCCTCCCAGGCGGAGTCCGGTCGCTCTCCTTGTGGTCGCGCTCGTGGCGGCGGGAATGCTTTACTTCGGATTCCACATGGCGCGGCGCTCGGGGACAGAACATCCCGCCGGCGTGCTCGCTTACGGAACGCCAGCTCCCGATTTCACGCTCGAAACCCTGGACGGCAAGAGCGTGAGTCTATCGTCGCTGCGTGGGAAAGCGGTTGTGGTGAACTTTTGGGCAACCTGGTGCGGGCCGTGCAAGATCGAGACTCCCTGGCTGGTCGAGATGCAGAACCAGTACGGAGCGCAGGGCCTGCAGATTGTCGGGGTTGCGATGGATGATTCCGGCAAGGATGAGATTGCCAGGTTCGCCAAGAACATGGGCATGAACTACCCCGTAGCGCTTGGGAAGGAAGCTGTGGGCGACGCTTACGGCGGAGTGTCATACCTGCCAGAAAGTTTCTTCGTGGGCCGCGACGGCAAGATCGTGGACAAGATCATGGGCCTCGAGGGCAGGAGCGAGATCGAGGATGCCATCAAGAAGGCGCTGAATACGCAAACCACGGCGAGTGTTGCGCCAACTGGCAATGCGCCTATTGATCCCAAGTAACTTTGGGTTTCAGGCCCTCGGGCCTAGCATCAGTGCAAGGCGGTGAGTCATGCGCAGGCATATGCTTTGCACGCCAATGTTGCTATTGCTTAGCGTGTTGTCTGTCTGCTCCGTTGGGCTGAGTCAGGTCCAAGAAGCCACGCCTCCTCCGGTGACTGCAAAGAATTTTCGCCCTGTTACCCTCGCACACGCTACTCCGGCCCCTGAATTCAGCTTGCAGTCCGTAAACGGCGAAACCGTACACTTGGCTGACTTTCGCGGCCAGACGGTACTTATCCATTTTTGGGCAACATGGTGCGGACCGTGCAAAATCACGATGCCCTGGCTAGTGGATTTGCAGAATAGATACAGCGCGCGGGGATTTCACGTTATCGCAATCGCGCTAGATGACGATGCGAGCAAGGTTGAGATAGGAGAGTTTGTGGATAAACTCCGAGTGAACTTCCCGGTTTTAATCGGCAACGAAAAAGTTGCAGAGGCTTATGGCGGGATACCGGCCATGCCGGTGAGTTTCCTGGTAAGCCAAGACGGCAGGATGGTGGAAACGGTTCTTGGCATAAGCTCAAAAAGTGAACTCGAGAGGGCGGTGAAACAGGCGCTGACAATTCGGACGGCCACTGAGTCCGATCCGGCTTTGCCGGACGCGAAGACTCAGAAGTGACAATGCATTTCTGATGCAGTCGGCGTCTAGTATTCAGTCGGGAGCAGAAACCTATGATCTCGTCCAAGCGTAATTTGAAGCTCGCTTTGTTTTTTCTGGTGGTGGGCAGCGCAATCGCACAATCCGGGAAAGCGCCTTCCGTTTCGATGGCCCCGGTAGGACCGGTCACCGCGCAACGCGCGAAGCAGTCGAAGATCACTCTGAATTTCCGTGTAGCCCACGGCTTTCACATCAACTCCAACACTCCCAAAGACGAGTTCCTGATTCCCACGGCGCTGAAAATGGATCCGCCGACCGACATCGTGCTGGGAAAGATTGAATATCCCGATGGCGTGGACGTGAGCTTTCCTTTTTCGCCCGACACCAAGCTGAGCGTCTATAGCGGCGATTTCACCATCAAGTTGATGGTGCATCCACTGGCGTCAGTGGTACCGGGAAAGTACGCCATGCGCGGCGTGCTGCGGTACCAGGCGTGCGACAACGCGCAATGCTTCCCGCCGAAGACTTTGCCGATCAACTTCGATGTGAAGGTCGTGAAAGAACCGGCCGCTCCGAGCCACAATCCCGGGCAGAGTCCGCACGTACACAGCTAGCTACCGTAGGAATTCCTTCGTGTAACTTCGCACTGTTCGTGGTTCAAGAAGTTTGAACCTCGACTATTCGGTAATGATGTGGTCCGCCCACTCGATCAGCGAGACGAAGACAGGCGGACTGCCGAACTTGGCTCCGTAGTTGGCGAGATCGGACTCGGTGACGCCGCGCGCTCGCGAGCAGGCACCGCAAGCGTAGATCTGAATACCTTTCGCTTTCAGCTTGCCTAGGAACTCTCCTACCGCCGGCCAGCCGACGGGCATGACGGCATCAGCCACGACTTTGCGCATAAGTACAACCGCCTCGCCAAGCAGGTAAATCTGAACTTCGTGTCCGGCTTCTGCTAACGCCAGTCCGTGTGAGAACGGAAACGCGGCTTTGGTGGGATCGTCTGAGCCCCACGCGCTCTTCATCAGAATCTTGAGCTGCTTTTTGGATTGACCCTGCAAAGCGCTGCCTGCAGTCAGAAAAGGTAGTGCTGCAAGCTGCACCATTCGGGTGAGGAAAGCTCTGCGTGCCATTGATTTCTCCTGTTTGTGATTTACGCCCCGGGGAAGTGGGGGAACTTTATCGCGTTTTCCGGCATTTGAGAAGACGCCAGTTTTGACGGATGCACCGTCGAGCCCTAAGATTTCCTACCTATGAAACGCGCCCTGCTCTGCGTGCTGCTAACCGCCGCCGCGTGTCTTGCCCAATCGTCGACGTCTTCCACCGTGATCATTCACGACGTTACCGTCATCGACGCCACCGGAGCGCCGGCCAAGCCGCATCAGACGGTCATCGTCCGCGACGGAACGATTGACGCCATCGACAGCTCGGGCATGGGGTTCGGCGGAAAGCTGCCCGGCACTCACGTGGATGGAACCGGCAAGTTCCTGATTCCCGGGTTGTGGGATATGCACGTCCACATCGTGTTCGGCGACTGGTTCCCCCGTGGAAAAGAGGTTACGCTACCACTGTTCATCGCCAACGGAATTACGGGTGTGCGCGACATGGGCGGCGAGTTGGATGTACTGCAACAATGGCGCAAGGAAATTTCAGCGGGCACGCTGATCGGGCCGCGGATCGTGATGTCGGGGCCGATGCTCGACGGGCCGAAACCGCGTTTCCCGAGTTCCATCGCGGTCAAGACGCCGGAGGACGGGCGGCGAGCTGTCGACGATCTGAAGCGTCGCGGGGCGGATTTCATCAAGCTGCAATCGCTGATTCCACGTGACGCAGTGTTCGCAATCGCCCAGGAAGCGAAGAAGCAGGGCATCCCGTTTGTTGGCCATGTGCCGGACGCGGTGCGGGCTTCTGAAGCGTCGAACGCCGGACAGAAGAGCTTCGAACACTTGATTGGGATCTTCGAGGGTAGTTCGCCCTTGGAAGATGAATTCATCAAAGGGTCGAAGACGGAGAAGGAGTTCCTTTCCACGTATGACCCGAAGCGGGCTGAGACTCTTTTCGCTCTCCTGGCGAAGAATCAGACGTGGCAGTGTCCGACGCTGGTGTGGGAGCACGGCGGCAATTTGATCGATCAGACCGACTTTGCTCACGACACTCGCGCCAAATACGTCCCGGCATACTGGAAGGATGTGACGTGGAAGCGGTTTACTGACGAGATCGAACACGACTTCAACACCGACGATCTGGCTACGCGAAAAGCGTTCGTGGACAAAGAGCTTGAAGTCGTCAACGCCATGCATCGCGCGGGGATTCCTTTTCTGGCGGGAACGGACACGCCTCCCGGCGTTTACATTTTCCCTGGCTTCAGCTTGCATGAGGAGTTGCAGCGATTCGTCGCCGCAGGATTTACTCCGATGGAGGCTCTGCAAACGGCGACGCTGAATCCGGCGAAGTTTCTGGGGATGGAAGATCGACTGGGGACGATCGAGAAGGGCAAGCTCGCCGACCTGGTGATACTCAATGCGAATCCCCTCGAAGATATTCGCAACACGCAGAAGATTGAAGCGGTCATTGTAAATGGACGGTATTTGTCGCGCGCGGAGTTGGACAAGATGCTAGTCAGAGTGGAAGAAGCGGCGAGAGCCAAGTGAGAATCGCCCTGCCCTCGCGTGCCAAGCACACAGCTTGTCATCCTGAGCGAAGCGTAGGACCCTACGAACCGAATTGAAGCGGCAACACAGTCGGCGAGATCATGTGCCCTGCATGCACCTTGGGCATTCCCTCCCACTGCATCAAAGACTTTCTGCCGACGTACGGTCCTTCACGGCGGCTTCGCCGCCTTTCAGGATGACAATCCTTTTACTCGCTCTTCGATATAGAGTCACCCGCTAGAAGCTCGTCGTTGCCTCTCTTCGCAACCGGAGGCCATTCTTTTTGCTGGCCAGCCTCACCGAAACTGGCTTGCCGCACTTCGCGCAGGTACTTTTTCATCCACGCTGCTCATCCTTTTTTTGCTCTTGCTTTTTCTCGACTTTGGCCCAGGTATCCTTCAGCGCGACCGTGCGGTTGAAGACCGGCGTCCCCGGCTTCGAGTCAAGGTCGGCGCAGAAGTAGCCCAGGCGTTCGAACTGGTGACGGCTGCCGGGTGCGGCGTTCGCGAGCGAAGGTTCGAGCTTGGCGTGCGGGATTATTTCCAGCGAGTTCGGGTTCAGATAATCAAGCGGGTCTTTTCCCTCGTCGAGATCGCCGAGGTTCTCTTTGGTGAACAGATTCTCGTAGATTCGTACTTCGGCATCGACCGCGTGTTGCGCCGACACCCAGTGAATCGTCGATTTCACCTTGCGTCCGTCCGGAGAGTTACCACCCCGCGACGCAGGATCGTAGGTGCAGTGGACTTCGACTACTTCTCCCTTGTCGTTTTTGACAACGCTCTTCGCCGTGATGAAATAGCCGTAGCGCAGGCGCACTTCGCGTCCCGGGGTGAGCCGGAAGTATTTCGGAGGAGGAACTTCGCGGAAATCGTCCTGCTCGATGTAAAGCTCGCGCGAGAACGGAACTTTGCGCGTGCCTGCACTATCATCTTCCGGATTGTTCGTCGCGTCCATCTCTTCGACCTGGCCTTCGGGGTAGTTGTCGATGACCACCTTCAGTGGATGCAGCACGGCCATGACGCGTGGCGAGCGTTTGTTCAGGTCCTCACGAAGAAAGTGCTCGAGCATCGCCAGCTCAACAATTCCGTTGGTGCGCGATACGCCCGCCGTCGTGACGAAATTGCGGATCGCCTCCGGCGTGTAGCCGCGGCGGCGCAGGCCGGAGAGCGTGGGCATGCGGGGATCGTCCCAGCCGCGGACCGTGCCTTGTTCGACCAACTGGCGCAGCTTGCGCTTGCTCATCAGCGTGTAGGTCAGGCTGAGGCGGTCGAATTCAATCTGCTGCGAAGGGAAGATACCCAATTGCTCGATGAACCACTGGTAGAGCGGCTGGTGGTCGGCGAATTCAAGCGAGCACATGGAGTGCGTGACTTTCTCGAGCGAGTCGGACTGTCCGTGCGCGTAGTCGTACATCGGATAGATGGGCCATTTGTTGCCAGTGCGGTGATGCTCGGCGTGAAGAATGCGGTACATCACCGGATCGCGCATGTTGAAGTTCGGTGATGCCATGTCGATCTTGGCGCGCAAAACACGGGAGCCGTCGGGGAATTCACCGGCGCGCATGCGCTCGAACAAATTGAGATTTTCTTCAACGGACCGATTTCGGTAGGGACTGTCTTTGCCCGGCTCCGTCAGGGTACCGCGATGCTGGCGAATCTCATCCGCCGTGAGGTCGTCGACGTAGGCTTTGCCTTCTTTAATCAGTTTGACCGCCCACTCATAGAGCTGGCCGAAATAATCCGACGCGTAGAAGAGGCCGTCCCAGTGGAAGCCGAGCCACTGGATGTCTTCTTTGATCGACTCGACGTATTCAACATCTTCCTTCTCGGGATTCGTGTCGTCGAAGCGGAGGTTGGTGTGGCCGCCGAACTCGTCCGCAAGGCCGAAATCGATGCAGATCGCCTTGGCGTGGCCAATGTGCAGGTAGCCGTTGGGCTCGGGAGGAAAGCGGGTTTGCACATGTCCGTTGTACTTGTTGGTCTTGAGATCTTCGGCGATCCGGTCGCGAAGAAAGTTAGAATGGCGCGACTCCGGAGCGTGGTTTGCGCCCGGCTCAGGCGCGCCTGCAGGCGTTGTCATAATCTTTGATCTTACCGCAAAGGAATAGCCAGATCAGTTTGCTCGCACTTGTAAACGACGCAAGAAAAATCTGGGTGCCCCACTTCTGGCCGGTGTTGCCAGAAGTGAGTTTTGGGAAGGCGCGGATTTCGAGCTGCGAACTGCACAGACAAAGTCCGCCGAGAGGCCGGGAAAAAGCTCGCAGACAGCCTATGTTTGCCTCCGGGCTTGCTCTGTAATCCAATCTGTCAGGTAGGCCGCAGCGCCACTCGCCAGCAGCGGGGCTCTGCCTTCGACGGCATCGACGAAGTTCTCGATCAGAGGCTGGTGCAAGTTGGGGTGCGCGGGCAGGCTCTCGCGCCCACCCGGATAGATCAGGTCCGGGCCGTTCAATGGCGACATTTCGATCTCGCCTTCGGTTCCTCGGATTTTGCATTCGTCGCGATTGATCTTCGAATGCCAGCGAACGTCCACGATTCCGCGAACTCCGTTTTCGTACTCAATCATGACCGTCGCGTTGTCTTCGACGGCGTAGTGATGAACAACATTCGAAAGCTGGCCCGTGACCCGGAGCGGCTTGCCGAAAAGGAAATTCAACACATCGATACGATGGGAGGCGATGTCGAGCAGCGGACCTCCTCCGGCCTTGGCGGGATCGAACAGCCAGCTGCGTTCGCCAGTTCCGTCAAACCACATGTGATTGGTCAATTCGGCAAACACCGGTTTGCCGATTGCGCCGGCTTCCAGCAGTTGTTTCGCGCGTTGGACTTTGGGATAGAAGCGGCGGTAATAAGCCACGCCGAAGAGCCTGCTGCTTTGGTCTGCGGCGCTGATCATACTGCGCGCTTCAGCTTCGTTCATCGCCATCGGCTTCTCGCAGAGCACGTGCTTCCCGGCGCGCAGGGCCTGGATGGTTTGCGGGGCGTGGAGGAATACTGGCGTTCCGACGTACACAGCCTGCACTGCGGGATCAGCGAGGGCTTCCTCGAGTTTGGACCATGTTTTCGCGCCGAAGTGGGCAGCTTTCGCGGGATTGCGAGTGACTACGCCGTACAGTCGGCTTCTCGGTTCGGCTTGAATGGCCGGGATTACTCGGCGGATGGTGATGTCGCCGACTCCGATAACGATCCAGCTGAGCATGGGAGTAGTGTCGCACGGGGCCATGTTTCCGTGGTTGGCCGGCTCGCTTCGCATCGCTGGACAGCCGAAGGCGGCGGTCCCCACATGGTTCTTGCAAAAACTGCCCGGAAAATCAAAGGCCGGCTTGTAAGCCGGCCTTCGATAGGAAAAATCAAAACTACTTCTTGGGGGCGATCGCGTCTTTCGCGGCTTTGGCGACGCGGAACTTCACGACGGTCTTCGCCTTGATCTGGATGGGTTCGCCGGTCTGCGGATTGCGGCCGGTGCGGGCTTTGCGGTGCGCTTTCACCAGGCGGCCGAGTCCGGGAACGACGAAAATGCCATTCTTCTTGGTTTCTTTGATAGCTGTGTCGGCGAGGTGCTCGAGAAACGCCGCCGCGGTTTTGTTGGGAAGTTCAATCTTCTCGGCGAGTTGCCGAATCAACTGTGTTTTGGTCAGACCTGAAGCCATACTGCCTCCTTAAGAATCGTTTTAATTCGAATGCGGGGCTTATCTTATACCCATGAGGCTGTGGAAAAACACATATTTTACGGGGGTTTTACGATTTGTAAACGTGCGCAAGCCCGTCTTTACAGGGTTTGGCGCCGCTCGGAGTGCCGGAACGGGCCTAACATGCGGATCAGAGTGGTAACTGGGAGACGCTTAGTTCACCACGGAGACACAGAGTCACGGAGAAGCGCAACTGTCAGTTCTCAGTCTCTTCATGCCCCCGTGGTGAATCCGCACCGGAATGCAATAATGAGTGCAGGAGCCGTACTTGAGCTGCGTCATCTGTGAAATCCGCAAAGAGAAACGCTTTTGTCCAGCTGTACACGGACGCATTTGCCCGCAGTGCTGCGGCGAGCAGAGGGAAGTAACGCTCGATTGCCCCAGCGATTGCCCGTATCTGCAGCAAGCCCGCGAGCACGAGAAACCGCGCGCGGCAGAGCAGATTGATCCTGCCGGATTGTTCCTGCAGATCGAAGTCTCGGACCAGTTCATGTACGAGAAGGAACACCTGCTCATGGGCCTGACTTATGCGCTGGCAAAGTCGGCCCGGGCGGACCGGAGCCTGCACGACCAGGATCTGATTGCGTCCCTCAGCATGCTGGCCAAAAGCTACGAACGGCGCGTGAACTCCGGCCTCCACTACGAACAGCCACTGAGCAGCGATTCACAGCGGCGAGCGGTCCTTGAGGTCGAGACCATGGTCAAGGAGTACCGTGAGGCCGAGCAGAAGCACATGGGCTACTCGAGTTTGCGCGATTCCGAGATACTGAAAGCATTAGTGTTTCTGATTCGGTTGGCGCACGGAAGAACGTCAGGGCGTCCAAAGTCGCGGGCCTTTGTCGAATTTCTGTTTGCGCAGTTCCCCGAGAAGGAATCGGCGGTGGTTGCGCCGCAGGAAGCCGGGAGCCGGATCATCCTTCCGTGACGCGTCTGCCGCGAAACATCAGCCACGGATTTCACGGATGCCCACGGATCTGAATTCTTCTTTCTTGATCCGTGAAAATCCGTGTGATCCGTGGCTAGTTACTTTGTGCCTTCTGCACATCTTGTCCCGGCGGCAGCTCGTCCAGCAGTCGTCTGACTGTCTTCTTGAGTACAGGATGCCTTACCTCGGGCGCGATTTCCGCCAGCGGTTCCAGCACGAAACGGCGGTGTTGCATAGCCGGATGGGGGATCGTCAACCCGGGTGTGTCGACGACTTCGTCCCCGAACAACAGAATGTCGAGATCGATCGTCCGCGGGCCTTTCTTCTGGATTCTTTGACGGCACATTGCTTTTTCAATCGTAAGCAACTGCAGCATGAGTTGCTCAGGCGTTGATGAGGTCTCCAGGGCAACCGCGCAGTTCAGGAATTGCGGTTGATCTGTGAACTCGACGGGCTCGGTTTCATAGACCGATGAAATGAATCGCACCTTTCCTGTGGATTCCAACCGCCGGATCGCCTCTCGCAAGTGAGCCTCGCGATCTCCGATGTTCGATCCCAGCGAAAGATACGCAAGTTGCGGCATAGGAGCCCTGGAAATCATTTGTACTCCGGGAGGAACGCCGCGCACAATCTGCCGATTTTTGTGGTGCAGTGTTTTGAGCAAGATGCAGAGTCCGCCCACCGAGGACCCATCACCTTGGTCACTATCGTGAATCTCTAATGACCTCCTAGAATCACAAGCATGACGTTGGAGTCACTCCTCCTGAGCCAGGACCCCGAGTTGGTGCGGGTCATCCGGCCTACGCTTGAAAAATTGTCGATTGATGTGGAGATCTGCCACGATGCGCGGGCGGGTTCCGATATCCTGATTTCCGACAAGTTCGATGCCGTCGTCGTCGATTGTGACGATCTCACGGGCGGCCTGGCTCTGCTGCAGGGCCTGAGGAACACTCCCAGTAACAAGAACTCCGTTGCGTTCGCCATTCTGAACGGGAAGCGTACGACCACGCAGGAAGCGTTTGGTATGGGTGCGAATTTCGTCCTGCAAAAACCCATCAGCACCTTGAATGCTTCCCGCTGCTTTCACGCCGCGCTGAACTTCATGCTGAAAGAGCGGCGGCGCTACTTCCGGCAGCCAGTCAAGATGCAAGTCAAAGTGGTACTCGAGGGCAAGACGCTGATTGCCAGCAGCACCAACATCAGCGAGGGCGGCATCGCGCTTCTGTTGCGCGAGGCTCTGCCGAAAGGCGCGACTCCGCAGGTGCAGTTCTCGTTGCCGGAAAGCAACATCCACATCGACGTCGAAGCCGAAGTTGCCTGGGCCGATATGAAGGGCCTTGCTGGGCTGCGCTTTCACGGCATGCCCAAGACAGCACAAGCGCAGCTGGAAGCCTGGCTCGACGAGCGTATGGAAGCCGAGTTTCCGGGATCTAAAGACCGGATGGCCGAGTCCGGCTCCTTACAGTAAACCTTTCTAATTCCCAGAACGCCCATACTAGGGAGAACCTTCTTTTGGACTTGTGCGCTTTGGCCTTCATCCGCAAAGCTGATGAACTGGGAGAAAATCGGATGCTGACAAATGAATTCCGCATCGCCAAGGTGCAAAAGACGCTGCGCTGGTTTGAGCAGGATATTCCTTTACTGAATATGCGCGTCAAGGAACTGTCGAAAGAACGGCAGGACTCGGCCAAGAAGTTCGCCGCGGCTATGATCGAACAGACCCGGGCCGAACTGCAGAAACTACTGCAACAACGGCCGAACGATCAGAACGACCCGAGCGAAGCTCCCTGCGAACCGGCGGACTGACACTGAAAAGCGTTCGAAGAATGGATCACTGAAGAGAGGATCCTGCAGCGGCTTCCGAGCGTCGGGGAATTTCGTGCTCCTCAGCATCGCCCGGAACCGTGACTTCATCCCACAAGGTCTTGTCCCGCAAAATGCGCGAGACCAGTGCGGTATGCATGGCGTGACCCGCGCGGTCGGCGACCACCTTCCCCAGAAGCTGCTTCCCCAAAAGGGCCAGATCACCCACCAGGTCAAGGACCTTATGCCGGACAAATTCGTCAGAAAAGCGCAGAGGCCCGTTTTCGATTCCGTCGCGAGTAAGAACAATACAATTTTCGCGTGACGCGCCGCGGATCAGGCCCATATTGCGCATGGCCTGCTCGTCTTCACGCGATCCGAAGGTGCGCGCGGGCGCGATGTGTTTCAGATAGCTTCCATTGGTCAGTTCCACCTGGAAGGTTTCTTTTCCGATGAGAGGATGCGGGAAGTTGATGGAGTAGGAAACCGAATACGAATCCGCTGGGTAGACAGCGATGAATTTGTTACCCTCGCGCACCTCGACTTCGCGGCGCATCTTGAGATACGTGCGAGGCCGGCGCTGCTTGCGAATGCCGACGCTGCGGATCATGTCGACGAATGGCTGAGCACTACCGTCGAGGATGGGAAGTTCAAGGTTGTCTAGCTCGACGATAGCGTTATCGATGCCAAGGCCGATGAAGGCGGAGAGCACGTGCTCGGTGGTCGAGATGAGCACGCCCTTTTTCATGAGACTCGTCGCGTAGCTGACGCGGGCGACGTTGCGGCTGACGGCCTCGATCTCGAAGCTGTCAAGGTCGGTCCGGCGGAACACGATACCCGTCCCTGACGACGCGGGCAGAATGCGCATGGAAACCGGGGCGCCACTGTGCAAACCAATGCCGCTGCAAGCCGCAGCTGCGCGAATTGTCTGCTCGTACATCAACTGGGTATTAAGATTGACGATTAAGGAAACAGAGTACAACCCTCGTCCAGAAAACCGTCTGTGGCAAAAGAGCCACAGTTCGTGGCGGGATAGAGAGCGGTAGGGGAGTGAAGACAAACGCCAAAGATTACCGTAAACCTATGAAAATAAGCATTCTGCTAAGAAACGGGAGAGCTGATGGCAAACGAATTGGGAAGAATCTAGCTAGTTAGTGTTTGCCAGGTTTGGCTAACTTGTTGGGGTTGTAGCCCGAGTTGGGATCGAACATGGCGGGGTCGAGGCCCTGATTGATGGTGACGGAATTCAGATAGCGCTGGTTGGACATGTCGCCGTTGAAATACCGGGTGACGTTGTAGGGAGCCATGATGCCGGATACCGGCCGATAGTTGTCGTAGACTTCCTCTTCCAGATTTTTTTGCTTGTCGACCGGGTCGCGCCACTCGAATGACTTTTTGATTGGAAGGTGCGAGTCGGTATCAAAATAGAGAGTCACGCTCTCATTCTGCGTATTGACGAGCGTGACCTGGTACGCCGGATGCTGGGCCGCAATGGCATTGCCTTCGAAAAGCATGACCACGCCGGGATCGTTCACCCACAAGCGCAACACGCGCTCAAGCGAAAAACGGCGGCGGCGAAGATAGTCATCGAGATCCTTCTGCTCGACCGGATGCGCACCTTTGAAGGTGATCTCGTATCCTTTGTCGCCCACGAACACTTGGGCGATGTCGCGCTCTTTTGTGAATTCGACTCGCTCCTTGTCGGGAAACTGGCTGAAACTCCAGAACGGTCCGCCGCCTCCCGTGGGATTGCCATGATGAAAGCCGTAACCGCGTCCTTGCTGCTCGCGGTCGCGGATGGTGAGATAAATTTGTCCGCCCAGCGCCTGAATGCCTTGCTCGATGATGGCTTTGGCTTTGTCGGAATTCTGCACTGCTTCTTTATCAAGCGCGATCGCAGGCGAGGGCGAGGCCTTCGCTGCGTCCTTCGGCCCGGGAGCAGGAACAGCAGCATTCTGCGTCTGCACTCCGGTCTGCGAACTAGCCGAGCACACCAACACCAGAATCGTGAAGAACAGTTTCATGCCGTTTAGGGATGGATCACGCAATCAGAATTGTAGCGTTTTCTGTGGATTTTCGGCTGCGGGCAATCGATGCTCCTCTAAACCGTTGGATGCAGGAACACTAGGGAAAGCAAGCTAGGGGCTGCTAATTTTCTGGTCTGGATCCGATATGGCAGACCGCATCGACAAGATGGCACGACGTGTTCGCGAGACCCTACAGGGTGGTTCTGACGTGTTACAGCCAGCGTTACAGGAAGTCAAAAACCCCACACATGTTTCGGAAGAGCTAGCCGGCGAGGACTGCTCCTCCGTTTACGTTGAAAACTTCCCCCGTGATGAAACTGGCGTATTGAGTACACAAGAAGAGCACCGGGGCGGCAATCTCTTCCGGTTTGCCCACGCGTCCCAATGGAATCGTGCGCAGGATCTCTTCTCCGCTTTTCGGATCTTCAAGAGCTTCGGAACTCATGTCGGTATCGACCCAGCCGGGCGCAACGCTGTTTACGTAAATTCCTGCCGATGCCAGCTCCGTGGATAGGCCCTTTGTCATGCTGATGAGCGCGCCCTTGGTGGCGGAGTAGTCACAATGATAGGCCTCTCCGCGCTGGCCGCTTGTCGAGCTGATTAGCACGATGTGTCCGGCGGGGCCATCCGTGCTCGGCTGGTTCTTCATCTGTGCGACCGCGTGCTTCACCAAGCCGAAGACGCCGTCGAGGTTTATTGACATAGTGGAACGCCATTGTTCGTCCGCCATGCGCTCTATGGGAACATCCTCAACCGGCCAAACGCCGTGATTGGCGATGAGGATGTCGAGGCGTCCGAAGCGCTCGACGGTTTGCGCCACAAGCGGTGCGAGCGGCCTCGGGATTGTTCAAGTCGGAGGCGATTGGAAACACGTTGGGGCCGCACTCTTTCGCCAAGGCCTCCGCCTGAGAACGGGCGCTGCGATAGCTGAAGGCGACCTTCGCGTCGGCAGCCGCGAAGATGCGCACCGTGGCGGCACCGATGCCACGGGAGCCACCGGAGATAAGAGCGACTTTACCGGAGAGGGATAGAGGGATTGACATGACCGAATAGGCTACCGCATCGGGCACGATGGGAACCAGTGGGTCTACTGCCATGCCTGCGTTTGTCATTCCGACCGGAGTGGGTGGAGGAATCTGCGCTTGGCCCACGCCGTGACGCTGCGGGCGACAGCAGATTCCTCACCGGCTTCGCCGTTTCGGAATGACAAGAGTGTGGAGACTGTTCAGGGATTTGCCGTAGCAGAGGTCACCATCGGCTGTGCACCAGCTTACGATCGCCGGCGTGCATCCGTACCTTTGTCATTTCCGACCGGAGGGAGGAATCTGCTCGCGGCCCGCGCCGTGGCGCTGTAAGCGACAGCAGATTCCTCGACGGCTTCGCCGTTTCGGAATGACAAGAATGTTGGTTTTGCCGGGCGGCATGCATCTGATGCTGCGCTCAAACGCCCGAGCTTGAGGAAGTACGCTCAGCTTTCAGTCCGCGAATCAGCAAGCGCACGAGCATGCCATCGAAGCGGGTGCCGCTCATCTTGGAGAGTTCGTCGAGAGCCTGATCGGGCGTGCGAGCCGCTGAGAATGACTGCTCGGTAACCATGTTGGCGTATGCGTCGGCAAGGCCAATGATGCGCGCCCAGAGCGGGATTTGTTCGCCGCGAAGTCCATCCGGATATCCCGAGCCGTCGAAGCGCTGATGATGATGCTCGATCGCCTCCCGCATCATGTCAGAGTGCGGGATCTTTCCCACAATTTCGGCTCCGATGTGGGGATGCATCTTCACCTGAAAGAATTCTTCGTCGTTGAGCGGACCCGGTTTGTTGAGGATCTGCTCCGATACGAAAATCTTCCCTGCGTCGTGGACACGTGCCGCGAAGACAAGATCGGCAATCTCTTCGGCGGACAACCCTAAAGCGCGCGCCATGACTTCGCTGTAGCGAGCTACCATGTCGCCATGCCCCGCGGTAGCCACTTCGCGGGACTCAGCGGCACGGCTTAGTGACTCGATGGCTTCCCTAAGCAACTGGACTTTGCAGTCCTGTTCCCCGCCGCACAGTTTGAACAGTGTGGAAGTCAGTTCCTCAAGTTGCTCCGGCCCCGTCCGTTCGCGCTGCAGGAAGCCTTCGATGTAGGCTGAAATTTGCTGGCGCTGGCGGGCGAAGTCCTGGCCTTCGACGAACTCCTGCGCGGTCGAGACCAGGTTACCGCCCGAGCGCTTGGAAACATACATGCCGGCGTCGGCGACGCGGATGACGTCTTCGACGGAAAAGCCGTGCATGGGGAAACTGGCCACGCCGAAGCTGCCGGTGATGTGATGTTCGGCCAACATGGGATCGGTGGCCAGCCATTGGCGGAGGCGCTCGGCCAGCACCTGCGCCTGTTCGGGTCCGGTTTCGGGCATGAGCACCATGAACTCATCGCCGCCATAGCGAGCGACCACGTTCGACTGGCGCGATTTCTGTTCGAGCAAGCGTCCCACGCGTGCCAGCACCAGGTCGCCTTCGAAGTGACCCAGGGTATCATTCACCTCTTTGAACTTGTCGAGGTCGATGAGGACCACCGAGAATGGCCGCCCTGAACGCGAGGCGCGCTTCCATTCCGCGGAGAGCGCTTCCCAGACGAAGCGGCGCGTCTTGATTCCGGTCAGCCCGTCGGTGATGGACTGCTGCTGCAGCTTCTGAAAGACGAAGGCGTTGTGGAGAGCGGTCGCCAGCAAATCCGCCAGCGTATTCAGGATCAGCACATCCTGCGGCGAGAACGCATTTTCGTTGCGGCTTTCCACATTGAACACGCCGATAAGCGATTCACCGTAGGTGATCGGGATGCAAAGCACGGCACGCGCTTCGGGAAGGATGCTGGTGAGATTTCCCGGAAGAGCATTTTGGACGAGTGCCCGCTCGCCTGTGCGCGCGACCCTGCCCAGAATGCCGGTGCCAAGTGGAATGCGTTTACCCGTGGCGTGAGCAGTGACTCCCGCCTCGGCCTTGATTTCCACTTCCTTTGTTCCCCTGTCCAACAAACCGATTCCGATGTGATCGAAGCTGAAATTCTTTTGAATTTCGCTGGCAATCTCGGTCAGCATATGAACCGGATCGTCGCTGGAGATGGCAGTCCGCGAGATGTTGTTGAGGAATGCCAGTTGGCGAGAACGGCGCTGCTCGTCCGCAAACAGGCGTGCATTCTCCACCGCGACAGAGACTTGCCCGGCGGCGGTGACCAGCACGTCGAGGTCGCGCTGCTCGAAAACGAATTCGCGGTCGGGATTCATGGCGACCATGATTCCCGACGCTTTGTTCCCGAGAAAAATCGGCACCGCGATCAGGCATTTCGCCGGCCGCTTCGGGACGTGAGCGATTCCCAGACGCTGGCGCGTGGCTTCCAGTTCGGAGCGAATCAGCAGCGGTTCTCCGGTCCGGATCACGTATTCGGTGAAGGCGTTGCGCAATTCCCGAGTGCGCTTGGGAAGCTGGCGATTGTCGCGCACTTCCAGTTCAAAGCGGATCTCCTCCGACTCCTGGAAGGCTATGTAGAAGTGGCTGGTGTCGAAGATTTGTCCCAGCTCGACCTGGATGGTGCGGAGGATTTCGTCCTGATCGAGACGCGAGCTGATGGCCTTTCCGATCTCTGTGAGAAGTTCGTATTCTTTCGTGCGGCGGTAGGCATCATGGCTGAGGACGTAGTTCTCGAGCGTGAGGCCAAGCTGCAGCGCCAATCCGACCATCAGGCGAGGACCGGATGAACCAAAAGCACGACGTTCAGCGTGCGGAAAAAGGATGACGCCAAAATTGTGCTCGCGAGTCTGCAGGTTGACGGCTGTGAGATGCTTGACTCCGGCTTCGGCCAAGATGCTCTTGAATGCGGAAAATGCCTCGCGGGATCCCACGGGAAGCGACTCGGTCATTTCCGCTACGTCATGCACGGTGTAGATACCGCTGTGACGGAATGCCAGTTCCGAGATGTAATCGCCGGCACCCGTAGTTTCGAGCGTTTCCACAAAACCGGGCGGAAAATTCTGTTGTACCGAAGGCAGCAGGCCGCGCCAGCGTTCGCTGATCACGATGGCGGCGCGGTCGATGGGCAAGGCCGTTCGCAGCCGTTCCAGCGCGGCTTGCATGTTCGGTACGAGATCTTCGGCAAACAACAGACGGCGCGGGTCGGCTCCTATCGTCGACAGCGCGAGCGTATTCTCCTGCACCGCATTGCGCTGGTTTTCGAATAACACCATGACCATTGCAATGCCCAGCAGCATTTGCGGGACCGGGCCGAAAAGCCGGCTGGCGTTACCGAACATCTCCATCCACGGATTCTGGATTTGTCCCACTCCCATCAGCACGCCCCAGAGAGCCAGCGCAAAAGCCAGCACCTGGAAGGCGAGTGATCCGCGCTTGTGGCCGTTCACATAGAAGACGGCCGAGGAGTACAACAGGATGGCGGCAAGCCCGATACCCAGTTGGATCGCGGGTTGAACATCAGGACGAAACACCCCGTAGATGATGTGCCCGTGCAGCGTAAGGAGCGCCAGGATCACCCCGCCGGCTCCCACCGCCGCGTCATACCAGCGGAATTGAGATGGGCCACGCATCAGCCGCGTCGAAATGAAAATGCACAGCGCCATCGCGACCAGAAAAAGCTGGCTGATAAAGAACGCCACTGAGGAGGACGGGAACGTGTCGAGCACGTAATGCAGCGAGTATGCAGCCCATGCCAGTTGCCACGCGCGGAAGTACGGTTGGCGGCTCTGCTCGTGCAGATATGTGAAGACGAGGAACAGCAGGACGGAAACGAACCCGGGGACGACCGCCGTTGTGATGACAACACTGTTCATAGGGTCGGCGTTTTACAACTGGCCAGAGTCGCCGGCTCGCTTTCGGGGGGACACGTGTGATCATATGGTTTCACAACCGTGCACCCGAACTCAACAGAATTTAAGTACAGTGTCCGCCTTCGATTTCTTTAGGTGTCAAAGGGTTGCAGGCAAACCATTTGGCGGCGAAGCCAGCTTGACGATGTCTTTTTCCGCCCCGTACCATCGAAAGTTCGATCATGTCTGACTCCCCGAGCTCTTCCTCTCAAGGAAATCTTCGAGTGCGCTTCGCGCCTTCGCCCACCGGCTTTCTCCATGTGGGCAGTGCACGAACTTTCATATTCAACTGGCTGTTTGCCCGCCGGAATGGCGGAACCATGATCCTGCGGCTCGATGACACCGACGTCGAGCGGAACACAGATGCCTCGGTGAACTCGATTTTCGAGGGCCTGAAGTGGCTCGGCCTCGGCTGGGACGAAGAGTACAAGCAATCGGAACGCGGCGCCCTGCACCGCAAGACGGCCGAGGTGATCTTCCAGAAGGGTCTCGCCTACCGCGACTTCACTCCGGCGCACACTGGAGACAGCGAGAAGTCAGGAGCGCAGGGAACGTGGCTATTCAATCCCGGGATGCGCGAACTATCTCGCCAGGAAAGCGACCGGCGCGCGGCCGCGGGCGAGCCATTCGCCTTGCGTTTCCGTGTGCCTCGCGAGGCAGGCCAGGTCGTGCGCTTCACAGATGCAGTTTACGGAGAGCAAATGAAAGCCGGGGCAGACATTGAGGATTTCGCCCTGCTGCGCTCCGACGGCATGCCGACTTATCACCTGGCTTCATGCGCCGATGACGCCGATCTCCGCATCAGCCACATCATTCGAGGCCAGGATCATCTTTCGAACACGTTTAAGCACGTACTGATTTTCGAAGCCGCCGGATATGCTCCACCGCAGTTTGCTCACCTTCCCCTGCTGGTCGCACCCGATGGAACGAAGCTTTCCAAGCGCCGCCATGGATCCGTAGTGAGTGTCACGACGTATCGTGACGCGGGATTCCTACCCGACGCCTTCATCAATTTCTTGTGTCTGCTGGGCTGGTCGCCGAAAGATGACCGCACGAAAATGAGCCGCCAGGAATTGATCGAGATCTTTTCACTGGAAGGAATCAACCGCGCGAACGCCGTTGTGAACTTCAAAGAACCGGCGACCACACCTGAGGAGACTTTTGATCCGAAAGCGGTCTGGTTGAACGCGGAGTTCATCCGGGGATTAGCGATCGACGATCTCAGCCAGCAGTTGCTGCCGATCGTGCGCGGCGCGGGATTCAACGTTACGCCCGAGAAGATGTCGCAGATTACTCCGCTGATCCGTGAGCGCATTAAGCTGTTGAGCGATGTGCTCACCGCCGCGGATTTTTTCTTTGTCGACAAGCTCCCGCCCTACGATCCCGCCGAACTCATCCCGCAAAAGGGCGATGCGGCGATGGCTCTCAAAGTTCTGCAGAAGGCGCAAGCTGTGCTGGCGGATGTCGAGTTCAAGCACGATCCCCTGGATCACGCCCTGCGAGCCGCGGCTCAGGAACTCGGAGTGAAGGCCGGGCAGATGTTCCAGCCCATTCGCGTCGCAGTCTGCGGGCGCAAGAACGCGCCTCCGTTGTTCGAGATGCTGGAGGTATTGGGCAAGGAAGCAACGCTGGAAAGGATAGAAAACGCAGCTCGAAAAATACGATAGAAGCCTGGAGACAAGTAAAGCCCCGAACCTTGGAAGGTTTGGGGCCATGAACCTGTCCAGCTACAAGCTGATTATCCTGAACCCTCAACGCGAAGTCAACGTTACTCTTAGGAGGAGAGCCTTCCTGTCCTAAGGCTCCCCAGCAGCATCCCTACCAAACCAGGATCGCTGTGGACCCGGCGGGACTCGAACCCGCACCTTGGAGCTGGACAGGCTCATGTGCTCCCGTTACACCACGGGCCCTAGGTCGAGCGTAAGTCGCGCCGGGGCACCCGCAACATCACTTCACAGATTTAGTACAGGCCATTCCCGTTTCGGGATTTTGCATCCCGACCAAAGTTCGCTCATCTCTACAGGTGCCCCATTAGCCTGTTCCAGAGGTCTGTCCGGAAAGGAACGCTCCCCATGAAAGCCGTTCAAGTCAGCAAGCCAGGTGGAAATTTCGAAGTCGTCGAGCGTCCGATCCCCGAGCCCGCCCGCGGCCAGGTTCGCATCAAGGTGGAAGCGTGCGGCATCTGTCACAGCGATACGCTGGTGAAAGAGGGACTCTTGCCTGGCATTCCGTATCCGCGTGTGCCGGGACACGAGATCGCCGGACGCATCGATGCAGTAGGTCCTGACGTAACTCTGTGGAAGCCTGGTCAGCGCGTTGGTGTCGGCTGGCATGGAGGGCATTGCTTCATATGCGAGCGGTGCCGCAGTGGCGACTTCATGAATTGCAAATTTGAAAGGATCACCGCGATTCACTTTGACGGAGGCTACGCGGAATACATGATTGCACCAGCCGAAGGGGTGGCACTGATGCCCGACGATCTGCCTGCAGACGAGGCCGCTCCGCTGCTTTGCGCTGGTGTCACCGTCTTTAACAGCTTGCGGAATTCGGGTGCGCGCGCCGGGGATCTTGTGGCGGTTCAGGGCATCGGCGGATTGGGACATCTGGGGATCCAGTACGCGCGTCAGATGGGGTTTCGCACCGTCGCCATCGGACGCGGCGGCGACAAGCAGGCTTTGGCGAAGAAACTAGGCGCTCACACTTTCATCGATACGAGCGGCGGAGCACCTTCAGTTGCGTTACAGAAGATGGGAGGAGCGCGCATCGTTCTCGCCACCGCACCGGATTCGAAGGCGATGTCGGCGCTGGTGGACGGCCTCGCGCCGAATGGGACATTGATGATCGTCGGCGCTGACATGGCATCCCTGACGGTCACGCCACTCCAACTGATCGGCGGGCGCAGTTCCATTCGCGGATGGGCCTCCGGGACAGCGAAGGACTCTCAGGACACGCTCGAGTTCAGTGCGCTCAGCGGCGTGCGGCCGATGATTGAGCGCTATCCTCTGGAAAACGCTGCCGAGGCTTACGACCAGATGATCAGTGGACGAGCGCGGTTCCGGGTCGTTTTGACGATGAGTTAGGGATCAGGACCGAAAAGCGTAAACCACGTCGATGAAACCGTCGGCTGCTCGTGGCTCCTCTAGTAGCTTTTTGGTTTGCCGGGGACGTATTCCTGCCCGTACTTATCCAGATGTCCCGGCGCTGGATCGGAAGAATGCAAAGTGAAGGTGAGCACCGGCGCGTCCGGTCCAAGCTCCAGATCGCGGGCGAGAGCAGCGAGCTCACCTTCAGAGGCAGACTCATACCAGAATTCCACTTTGTAGTGCCCTGAAGGAACGTGGGCGATTTGAAAGACGCCATCGGCGTTCGTCATCGCGAAATAAGGCGTGGTTAGCGCGATGACAGCCGCGCTCATTTCCGGATGAATATTGCAGAAGATGTAAGAGACGCCGGGCTGCGAGAATTTCACTTTCCGCGCCGTACCGCTTTCATACAGGCCAAGGTCAAAGGGTTTTCCACGATAAATCGAGAAGACGTCGTGAAAGAAAGGATCCTGATTTGGAAACTCGATTTCGGTTCCGACACGAACCGCGACGACATGTGGTGAGAATCGTTTGTCTTTCTGGACGAGGCGTGTTGGAGGACCCGCGATCGCGGAGTCGACCGGATGGGTCGGAGTCAGCCAGACTACGACATCGGCGCTGCCTGACTTGTGACTGGAGCGATGGACGACTGTAACCTTCCCGCGAAGTGTCAAGTCCTGCGCCGCGAGGGCGCCGCAACTCAAGACTATAGCCGCGAGCACAGGCAGCATTCGCATCAGAAACGAACCCCCGCGGCAAGATTCATCTGATCACCCTTTGCGCCGGCGTTATTCGGTACTTGCGTGAAAAGGTGGCGGTATTCGAGCGCGAACAGAAGAATTGAGTTCGGTTTATAGATGAAGTTCACAAGATCAGTGCGATTCTTCTCCATAGCGGGAAAACCGTTGGCATCGAAGGAGAACGGAAATACGCGCAGATCTTTGCCGTAGTTTTCGTCCTGGCCAAAAGCGCCATTGATCTCCACGCGTACCGATGGGGTGAATTTCAACTGGGCCCATCCTCCAGTCGAGCGGAGAGGCTGTAGCGCGGTGTGAGGTCCAACCGGCTCCGGGTAAACGACGCTGGCCCAGATCCCTCCGCCGAGGCCGCCCACAGCTTGTCCTGTATACCATTCGCCCGAGACTTCGAAGCGTTTTCCGAGACCAGCCTTGAAGTCGGAGTTCAAAGTCCAGCTCTCCACCGTTGGGAACGTCTGGTATTGCTGGTTCGCGCGGTATCCGGCGAATCCAATGGTGAATGGGAGCTTCTCGGCTTTGGACCGATCGAATGCGATCCGCCCCGCGATTGCCGGCGCACGGGTCGTTTCGCCGGCAGTGGGATTTCGGCCCTGGAAGACTGGCACTTCTTCAGTAAGCGGATCAAGAACACCGCCTTGCAGCACCAGAGATGACACATCGTTGAGATCGAAGCGATGTGTGACCTCGATTGCGGGAGTCCAGACCCAAAGGTTTCCGGACCACGACATGGCGGGCTCCAGGACCGTGGCGTAGGAAGTCGGCGAAAGTGGAGAGAAGAACAGATTGTCCTGTCCGAATGTAAGTGAGGTATTGTTCCAATCCAGATTGACCTTCGCGGTTCGAAGGCGAAGCAGTCCCGCGGTCACGCCGAAAGGTGTGGTGGGAGTGCCGCCTGCGAAATCGATCTCTGCGCCCGCGGAAGTTCTCGCTCCGAACAATTTCGGACCGGTGGCATCGATGCCCAGTGTCGTTTGCCGCAGAGTAGCGCCAATGCCGGGCAGCGGAGCGCCGGGAAAGTTCGGCAAAGCAAGACTGGGGAGATCCTGAATATCGAGAATGCCTTTATTCCAGTAGGAATTGAACAGAACCAGGCCAGAAAGCTTGACCGGATATCTGCTGGCGCTCTCCACTTTGTCCTGATGCATTTCGTTGATCTTGGCCGCCAGGAAGCCCACATCCTGGTCGGCAGCGGAAACGGTTGGCTCTGCGACGGCCGCCGGGGCAGGCTCAGCCGGGCGACCAGACTGCACCTGTCGCCGCAATTCTTCCAGACTCTGACGAAGTTCTTCGATTTGACGTTTGGAGTCGTTAAGTTCCGCGCGGGTCTGCTGCAATTGCTGGCTCAACTGCGCGATATCGGGACTGGGAGACACCGCATCCTGTGCCAGCACACAACTGGCAACAGCGCAGACGAGGGCGCCGACAACCTTGAGCAACACTGTCATTGAAGTTGTAAAGATTTTCATTACCCGGAAGGTGTTACGGCAAGGTTACTCGTGGTGCCAACACCGCGCGGGTGATTACCAAAGTGTCTGGTCCACTAAACATTTCCACCTATAGTCTGTCATGCAGGCGTGCTGCATTACTTCACTCACTTACGGACAAAGCTTCTGGTCTCGATGGTCGCGGTCGTCTTTTTTCTGACTGCGGCGGTCCTGGCTTTGGTACAAGCAAGGATGCGCACCGAAATACGCGCTGACCTCGCCTCTACCTTGCGGACGCAGACGCGCGTTTACGCCGACGTGGAAAGTGTCCGTCGCCAACAGGTTCAGCAGAGTGCATCGTTCATCGCGCACCAGCCGAGCGTCAAGGCCCTGATGTCCACGAATGATCGGCTCACTGTGCAAGACGGTTCGCAGTGGATTCTTCCAGCCAGCCATGCCGATCTATTGATCCTCGAAAATCCGAGTGGGGATGCGCTGGCTGTGCACGCCAAGTCGGAAGACGTGACCTCCGCCAGCGTAACGCCGCTATTGAAAGCCACGAATGGCGATGAGGACTGGTGGTACATCAGCGGACATCTGTACGACGTAAATCTTGTGCCCATTGTGGCCGGCGCCGGAGAAGAAGAGCGCGTGCTTGGCCGCATGGCGCTGGGCAGGGAGATGCGCCGCGAAAGCATTCTCAGCAGTGGCGATTTCGGAAAATCAGCCTTTACCTTTGAACGCGATGGGCACGTGTTAGTCAGTTCATTGCCCGCCGACGTCTGGCAGGAGTTCGAATCGGCATTGCCTCGCGACGCGGCCTCCTCGACTGCGGAACGAGTGTTTCAGGCCCGCGGCGAGCGATGGTTGGCGAGCTTCGTCGAGTTGCCCGGCGATCATCCGGTGCGCCTCTATTGCCTCCAGTCATTTGATCAGGCGACGAGTTTCCTTCGGGAGTTGAATCGAATGCTCGCACTGCTGGGTGCGGTCGCGGTGGTCGGCGGAGCGTTCGTAACATTTCTGATCTCACGGCAGATCACCCGTCCGATCGAACAACTTGTGGCCGGAACGCGGCTGTTAAAGAAGGGCGACTTCGATTTTCAGATTCCGATTCGAGGCCGCGATGAAGTCGCTCACCTCGGACGTGCATTCAAGGACATGCGCGACAGTTTGAAGAAGTCGCGTGAGAGTATGCTGCGAGCCGCTCGCCTGGAAGCAGTTGGAAGGCTGGCCGGTGGCGTAGCCCATGACTTCAACAACCTGGTCATGATTATCAAGGGCTACAGTGACATGCTGATGGACGCTGTCCCTCCGCAATCGCGCCCGCACCTGGAGGAAATCAAGAAGGCCGGCGACCGCGCCAGCGGCCTGATCCGCCAGTTGCTGGCGTTCAGCCGCAAGCAGATTCTGGAGCCGCAGGTGCTCGACCCCAACCAGAGCGTTCGCAACATGGTAAAGATGCTGCGTGTGCTGATTGGCGAAGATATCGAACTGGTCACGAATCTTTCCGACGAGATGTTGCGCGTCCTGATGGATCTGGGACAGCTCGAACAGGTGATCATGAACCTCGCGGTGAATGCACGCGACGCGATGCCACAGGGCGGCAAGCTCGTCATCGAAACAGGGCTGTGCCATCTGGACGAGCCCTTCGCAGCTGCCAACCGGGAAGTGCCGCCCAGCGACTACGCCATCATTACCGTCACCGACCACGGCTGCGGCATGGACAAAGAGACCCTGGCTCACATTTTTGAGCCGTTCTTCACCACGAAGGAACTGGGAAAGGGCACTGGCCTCGGACTGGCGACGGTGGATAGCATCGTGCAGCAGAGCAAAGGCTACGTCGCTGTGGAGAGTGAAGTCGGCGCCGGAACGACATTCAAGGTGTATCTGCCGTCGGTGGCCGGTACAGCTTCTATCTCAAGCGTTCAACGAACCGCGGCATCGGTTAAGGGCAATGGCACAATCCTGCTGGTCGAAGATGAGCCGGCTTTGTGCGCGCTTGCGGCGACAGCGTTGAAGAACCTTGGGTATACGGTTCTCGAAGCCGGCAGCGGCGTGCAAGCCATCGTGATCGCGAAGGGGCACATTAACCCGATCGACGTAGTTGTCACCGATGTGGTCATGCCGCATATGAGCGGGCCCGAACTCGTTGAAAAGCTCCAGGAAACGCGCCAGGACTTCGCCGTCATCTTCATGTCAGGCTATACGGACGGGCTGGCCCTGGAGCGCGCGCGCATCGGGACCGAGGTCGCCCTTCTGCCCAAGCCATTCTCTACCGAGGAACTCGCCTCGAAGATTCAGGAAGTCCGGAAGAAGACCTCCAGCTTTACTGCCAAGGCGTCCGCCTCGGGTGACTGATCGCTTAGGGCGCGCCGATTCGTTTCGCGTTCATTGATTTAGAATGTAAAGACTTTTGGGTTCGCCCGTGTCGCCTCTGAGCTAGAACAACGGTTAAGTCTCCGCCCAATCTGGAGTTTCACGTGTCCGAGGACTACATCCCAACGCTGGACGGATGGCGAGCCGTTGCCATAGGTTTGGTGCTGTTGAGCCACAGTGCGCGATCGAGTGCTGCCGCAGAACACCTTGGGTTCCTCGGGGTCGCCCTTTTTTTTGGCATCAGTGGTTACCTGATCTGCACGAAGTTATTGGTCGAGCGCGAACGAAGCGGCGCGATCTCTCTCAAGCGCTTTTACTGGCGCCGCGGGTTTCGCATTTTGCCGGCCTCGTTGATCTACCTGACAGTAATCGGCTTGTTGGGAATACTTGCGATCGAGCGTGTAAAGGGTCGCGACGTGGCCAGCGGAATTTTTCTGTTCTCCAACTATCTCCCCGACAAGGACTGGGACGTAAACCATTTCTGGTCCCTCTCCATGGAGGAACACTTTTATCTGATTTGGCCTCTGCTGCTGGCAACACTGGGGAACAGGCACGCGCGAAGAACCGCTCTCGTCTTCATCGCCGGAATCTTTCTATGGCGGGCCTGGGCGCTGAACCACTTCGTTCTGGCCGGCATTCCAACTCTGCAGAGAACAGATCTTCGGCTGGACGCCTTTTTCGCGCCCTGTGCACTCGCCATTCTCCTCCGCGAACCCTTATGGCGTGAGCGCGCTGCCCGATGGCTGAATCCGGTTATCGTCGTGGCGTTAGTGGCGGCCTTAGCCGTGCTGCGCATCCCGCACACCTCATCGCCAATTTTCAGCAGTTTCCGGCAACTGGCGCAGGCATTCATATTACCCCTGATAATCGTCTCCACCGTGTTCCGGCCTGCGACGCTCTTTGGTCGATTCCTCGAGCTATCGCCCGTGCGCTGGGTGGGGCGAGTGTCATACAGCATTTATCTCTGGCAAATGCCGTTCTTTGATCGGAACGGCTGGCTTGGCTCACACACCGGCTCTGTTTGGCTTAAGATTGCTGCCCTTCTGGCTGCGGCATCCCTCAGTTACTACCTTATCGAACGCCCTCTGATTCGGCTTGGACGAAGGCACGAACCTCTGGTTTTGCCATCGAGCGCGAGAAGGGTTCCGCAGCCTTCGGCCCAGCGGAAAACTCAGGTGACTCCAGTCGCCGCGGACGAACCAACCAGCTAGCACCAACTGTATCCAGAAAAATTTGGGAGGCGGGGCGGTTAATGAAAATTGTCATGTTGCACTGCGAAGTACTTTATGATATAAAGTACAGATGATCGCGCATGTAGAGCCGTTTCTAACTCCCATTCGGAAGCGCTGGGTTCCCGCTGAAATGATCGAGCCGCCCGTTCTCGATCACTCTGAGCCCCGTGGATTCATGCAGCGCCGCTACGCTTTGCTGATCAACCCGTTCTATCCCAAGGATGCCAACGCCAGCTTCGGCAAGCACGTCCTGACTCCGACCCTGGCCTTGACCAGCTTCGCCGCCACCACACCCGCACACTGGCGCGTTGAATATTGGGACGAAAACTTGCTCCATGGACGGCCGCCGCACGATCCCATGCCCCGGGTCGTTGGCATCACCGTGCACTTGACCTTTGCACGGCGCGCGTACGAACTGGCCGATTGGTATCGCGCCCGCGGATCGAAGGTCATTCTCGGTGGACTGCATGTGTTGTCATGTCCCGAGGAATGCGCACCTCACGCCGACGCTCTCGCTCTTGGCGACGGCGTCCAGCTCTGGCCGCGAATTCTGCACGACATTGAGGCGAACAGTCTCCAATCTCGTTACGTCGCCACCTACGAGAACGATTACTGCGACGATCCTTCGCCACGGCGTTCGATTCTTCCCCGTCGCAGTTTCCTGACGACCACCAGCCTGATTGCCACGCGCGGCTGCCACAACCGCTGCGGCTTCTGCTATCTCGCCACCGACGGCCTGCGCATGCCCTATCGCATGCGCCACCCGCAACAGGTCGTCGACGAATTCAAGGCCGACGATCAGCCTTATGCGGTTTTCATCGACAACAATCTTGGTTCGCGGCGCGATTACTTACACTCGTTGTGCGCGGCCCTGCGTCCGCTGAACAAGATCTGGAGCGCCGCAGTCACAATCGACATCACCGACGATCCCAGCCTGATCCGGAACATGGCGCTGGCAGGCTGCACCGGCGTCTTCATCGGATTCGAGTCGCTCTCTGACGACAACCTGGCTGATTCGCATAAGAAGACTCCCAAAACCTCCGACTACGCGCGCCGCGTCCGCATGCTTCATGACTATGGAATTCAGGTAAACGGATCCTTCGTGTTGGGATTCGATCACGACCGCAAGGACGTGTTCGTTCGCACCGCGGAATGGATCGAGCAGAACCGTCTGGAGTGCGCGACCTTCCACATCCTCACGCCTTACCCAGCCACCCCGCTCTTCCGCCAGATGGAAGCTGAGGGACGCATCCTGCATCGCGACTGGTCTCTCTACGACACAAGTCACGCAGTCTTCCAGCCGAAGCATATGACTCCCGGGGAACTCGAGCACGGTTACGCATGGATCTATCAGCGCTTGTTTTCGCACGCCTCGATCTGGTGTCGCAGGCCCGAACAGTGGCAGGCGGTTCCGCTGTACATTGCGATGTCCTATCTCTATAAGCGCTCGAACCGCTTCTGGCATCTGCTGATCAAGCACGACCTCGTGAACCCGGTATGGAAGCCTTTGGTCGAGATGACCCGCTGGCGCCACGTTCACTTCCGACAAAAGCTGGCGCAAGTGGCGATGGCGCACGGCTCGCCGGGACAGGTAGTCTCGGCGGGGGTATGAGTGATGACTGTGGTTACCCCAGCCGCGCGTTGCGTCATAGCGAAAAGCGGGAAAGGCGCATATCATCGGCCCTTTGAACGGGGTGTTCCGAATGAGATTTGCACGCTCGCTCCATCCGCGCCGGCTCGGCGGCTTCGCCCAGAGTCTCGCGGTCATTGCTATAACTTTTTTGATGGCGTCGGCCGCCGGCGCACAAGCCGCGAACGCGCAGCAGCCGTTCTCGCCGGATGATCTCAAGAAATATTCGGGAGTGCTGACTGAGTTGGGTCAGTTCTTCGAGAAGATCCACACGAACGTTCAGTTTCCACCGCCACGCAGTCAAAGCCGTCTCTTGCCATTGCTCCCCGAGTCGACCGTCTTGTATGCCGGATTCCCCAATTATGGCGAGGCTTCGCAGCAGGCGCTGGCTGTGTTTCATCAGGAACTGAAGGAGAATGCCAAGCTTCGCGCCTGGTGGGAGCAGGGCGACATGGCCAAAGAAGGACCCAAAATTGAGGACGCCCTCGAAAAGATCTATCAGCTCTCGCAGTATCTGGGAGACGAAATTGTTGTGGCGGCCGCCCCGAGCACAGGCAAAGAGGATCCGAAGTTCGTCATCGTGGCCGAAGTGCGCAAGCCTGGCCTGAAGGAATTCCTTCCGAAGATACTCAAAGATTTTGCCGAAAAATCTGCGCCCGCCATGCGCGTGCTGGACGTTGCCGAACTGGCCAATGCCAAGGATGCCCCTTCCTCGGACCAGCCAGTGATTCTGGTGCGGCCTGACCTCGTTGTACTTGGCGAGAACCTCGCAACGCTTCGCCGTTTCAATGCGCGCCTGGAACAGAATACCCAGGGCTTCGCCTCCACGGAGTTCGGGCGGCGATTGTCCCAAGGCTATGACGGCGGGGCAACCATTGTTGCCGGACTCGATGTGCAGACGATTTTGAAGAAAGAAGGCCCGAAGGACGAAAAGGACCGCGCAATGCTCGAGCGCACCGGGTTCTCCGACATGAAGTATCTGGTGTGGGACCACAAAAGTATCAACGGTCAGGAAACCAGCCAGTTCGAACTGAGCTTCACCGGCCCGCGGCGTGGTGTGGCGTCCTGGCTGGCCGCTCCCGGGCCCATGGGCAGTCTCGACTTCGTTTCCCCCAAGGCCGCAATCGCGGCCAGCATCCTGCTGAAGGACCCACAAAAGATCTATGACGAGGCTGCAGATCTCGCCACTGCCTCGAATCCCAATGCCCTCGCGTCATTGGCGCAGATGGAGCAGGGACTGAAACTCAGCCTGAGAGAAGATCTTTTCGCCCGATTGGGAGGGGAGATCACCTTGGAACTCGACACACTGCCGCCACAGGACCCGGTCTGGAAAGTTCTGCTCCGAGTTAAGGATCCGCGCGGCCTGCTGGCGACGCTGAAGACGTTCTTCGTGGCGTCCAGGATCACGCCTACGGAATTGGACGAAGACGGAATCACATACTACACGCTTCCGATTCCAGGACAGAAGCCGCTTGAGATTGGCTATGCGATCGTGGACGGATATCTGATCGTCGCCTCGAGCCATGCAGCCTTGGCGGAGGCTATCCGGCTGCATCACAGCGGTGAATCGTTGGCCAAGTCAGGGATGCTGGCCGCGTCGCTGCCGCCGGGCAATTCCGGGGACGTTTCTGCGCTGCTCTACGAAGATCCGCGAGCCATGGCTGCATTGGGTCTGATGAACGTCTCGCCGGAACTGGCGAATTCCTTATTGAAGTCGACGGCAGATAATCAGCCCGCAGTGGTTGCCGTCTACGGAGAGGAGACCGCCTTGCGTGAAGCCAGCCACAGCAGCGGTGTCGACTTCGGTGGCGCGATGGTGGTGGCGGCGATCGCCATCCCCAATCTGCTGCGCGCAAGAATGGCGGCGAACGAGGGAGGTGCCGCCGCCACAATCCGTACGCTGAACGTTGCGCAGATCAACTATGAAGGCTCTTACCTGCAGAGGGGCTTTGCGCCTGATCTTGCTTCGCTCGGCCCAGATCCCAAAGGAACAAACACCACGACTCCTCAACACGCCGATCTGATTGACGCAACTCTGGGTAACCCCAGTTGTATTTCGGGAGCATGGTGCATCAAGTCCGGATATCGCTTCACCATTACCACCGCCTGCAAGCTGCAAAAGTGCGGCGAGTATGTCGTCACTGCCACACCTGTGAGCACCAGCACCGGGATGCGCAACTTGTGTTCTACCTCGGACGCAGTGGTTCGCTTTCAGCTTGGGCCGCCGCTAACCTCACCGGTCAGGGCTGCCGAGTGCCGGGGCTGGGCCCCTCTGCAGTAGAGGAATGACCTTCCGGAGCTTTTGTCATTCCGACCGCGAAGCGGAGGAATCTGCTTTTTGCGGCCGTTGGCACGCCGCTATCGACATCAGATTCCTCGCGGCAAACGACGCCGTTCGGAATGACAAGATGATTACAAGAGCACGCCTTCAGACACTGAAAGCTAATGCCTGATTCAGAGATTGTGCTAGGCAGACTGACTCTTTCGACCCGATCGAATTCCCCCGCCCGTCTGGATTGCGATCTTCTCCACTCTTCGCAAGATGTCGCAGATATCATCAGCCGTCGTCAGTGGGTTCATCACCACAATCCGCAACACTCTGCGGCCGTCGAGCACGGTGGAACTGATGTAGCCAAATCCGCTCTCGTTGAGCTTTTCCTTGATTGCCCAACAGTGCCGATCCGAATCACGATCCCGCGGCCGCCGCACCCGGAAACAGAAGATGTTCGAGTGCGGCTGATGCACCGGCTCAAGAATCTCAGATTCCGAACAGTATTGAAACGCCGCTTGAGCAACGTCGCAGACATGCGTCGTCAGGTAATCCCAAAGCTCTCCGCCGTACACGCGCCACACCAGCCAGGTTTTGAGCGCATCGAACCGCTGCGAGCACGCAATCGTGAGCTGACCCAGGTCGGGCCAGCGCCTCTTGGAGCCGAACAGGTAAGGAGCCTGTTCTTGCAACGGCCCGATCAAGCACGCCGCATCGCGCACCAGCACTCCGCCAGCGGCCAGCGGCATGAACATCATTTTGTGCGGATCAAAGATCAGCGAGTCCGCCCGGTTGAGACCCTTCAGTCTCCCGCGGAAGCGGCGGCTGAAGGCGAGACCGGCTCCATGCGCCGCATCGACGTGAAACCAGGCGCGGTGCCTTCGCGCAAGCTCGGCCAGGGCCGGGAGGTTGTCAAAGCTGCCCGTCGGCGTAGAACCGGACGAGCCGACCAGAATGAACTTCCGGAAACCGGATCTTCGGGCCGAAGCAAAGGAGTGAGCCACTTGCGACACCTCAGTACAGAACTCCGCGTCGAGCGGAACCTTGAACACCGCATCGCGGCCGAGGCCGAGAATGGCAGCCGCTCTCGCGATCGAGTAATGCGCCTGGCTGCCAACAATGATCGCGATTCGAGCCTGCCCGTTCTTCGAGGCCTGTGGGACCAGAGCATCGCGCGCCGCCAGCAACGCCGTGAGATTGGCGAACGCTCCGCCAGGAACCAGAGAACCTTCCGCCGCTCGCGGGTAGCCGAACAGCTTTTTGAATCCCGCCATCAGGTCTCGGTCGATGGCTGTCGCAATCGGCGACATCTCCCAGACGGCGAGGCTCTGATTCATGGCCGCCACCACCGATTCCACCAGCGCTGCCGCCGGAATAGGTGCGGCAACCTGCTGAGCACCATATCGCGGATGCGACAAGGCCAGGCTCGCTTCGCTGATCTCGCGCACCATCCTCACAAGATCCGGAGTCTTCCGGCCTCGTTGGACAATCTGGGCTGCGATCCGGTCAGCGCGGGGCCTCCGTATGGGCCTGTCATTTACCGTTAGGGCTGCGGCGGCGACGTCGGCCAGTTTTCGGGCCAATTTTTGCACGGCAGGCGGGTACCACAGCTTCTGGATGACTTCCTCAGTCTTTGTCGATTTCACGATCTGTGCGTCCTTGGTACGCTATCCAGCCCGTTATCATACATTTAACGCAACCAGAATTTTGTCATCAAAAAATCCTTGACAGATAATTATACTGTGTGAGATACAGTGTACGTCACATACTATATGACGAACGGTAGCCCAACAAATTCGGATGTCTTCGAAAACCTGAAGCTGGAACTCCGCCGCGGATGCTTAACCTTGGCGGTCCTCACCCAGCTTCGGACCGAGCGCTACGGCTACACCCTCCGCAAGGCTCTGGCCGACGACGGCCTGGAAATCGACGAAGGCACGCTGTATCCGCTCCTTCGGCGTCTCGAAAACCAAGGCCTGCTGGTCAGCCAGTGGCGGGAAGAGGACAAGCGCAACAAGCGCTTCTACCGTTTGTCGCCGGCCGGAGAACAGATTTTGGAGCAGCTATTAAGCGAATGGCAGCGCATCAACACGTCGCTCGCCAAGATTCTTCAAGAGGCATAGATCATGAGCAAAACAACCAGCCGCAACCCGATGGATCTTCTCGATCGATATCTGCACGCTGTTGGCTTCTGGCTACCGAAGACGCAGCAGCAGGACATCATCGCCGAGCTCTCGGAGGACCTGCGCTCGCAGATCGAGGAGAGAGAGACCGAACTCGGCCGCCCCCTAACCGAGACAGGGATGGAAGCCATCCTTAAGCAACGCGGCCGTCCGCTCTTGGTGGCCAATCGCTATCTGCCGCAGCGAAGCTTGATCGGCCCAGTCCTGTTCCCAATCTACTGCTTTGTGCTGAAGCTCGTTGCCTTGTTCTATCTGCTGCCTTGGATTCTGGTTTGGATTTTCATGATGTCTTTCAGCCCGTCCTACCGCACTGAGCACACAAGCGCCGGATGGTTCGCCGCAATTGCCTCGGGGTGGAGCGCGTGGTGGTCCATTGCCGTTTTCGCGGTGGGCACGGTGACCATCGTATTTGCGATCCTTGAGCACTTACAGTCCAAGTCCAGATTTCTGGAAGACTGGAACCCGCGGAAGCTGCCCCCGGCACGCAACCCCAACCAAATACCCCGCTCCGGCTCCTTGATCGAAGTCGCAGTGAACCTTGCGTTCGGCATCTGGTGGATCGATGTCATGTCGACGCTTACCCCGCTGGATCGGCCTGAGATAAGAATCGTGTTCTCGCCGGTGTGGCGATACTTCTTCTGGGGATTCCTCTTCTTAGCGCTGATCAATGCGGTGGTGGCAGGTGTGAATCTCGCGCGTCCCTACTGGACTGTGGTTCGGGCCAGCCTTCGCCTGGCCACCGACGGTACGGCGTCAGTGCTCTTTTGCTGGATGTTCAAAGCAAGCGTGATCGCCGAAATCACGGGAGCCAAAATTTCGTCGGCACGCACAGTCGAGATTACAAATGCCATCAATCTAGGGATGGCCAAAGTGTTTCCCGTCGTGCTGGCAACCGGCGTGGTAATCGCACTAGTAGGCGTCCGCCGAATCCTCCGCGTAAAAAGGGCCTTCACTGTCCAGTTAACGGAAGTCTCAGCCGTTGTTGCTTAGAACTTTTTTTCAAGAGGCATAGCCCATGAGCACATCATCCGCCGGAAATCCTTTAGAGCTTGTTGACCGCTATCTGCAGGCCGTCCGCTTCTGGCTGCCGAAAACACAGAAGCAAGAGGATCTACTGGCGGAGTTGGGCGAAGATCTGCGGTCTCAAATCGAGGCCCAAGAGGCTGAGCTCGGCCGTCCGCTCGATCAAGATGAAGTGTCAGCCATCCTGAAGCGTTGCGGCAGCCCGATGGTGGTCGCTGGTCGCCTCGGCCCGAGCCGTTACCTCATCGGACCGACGCTCTATCCCATCTATGAGTTTGTGCTGAAAATGGTGCTGTTGTGGATCTTGGTCCCGGTTTTTATCTTCATTGTGGGTCCCACGAACCTGGCCACCAGCAAAGGGGACTGGGGACGCTCGGTGCTGGAAACAATCGGTAACCTCTGGTCAGGACTGTTCATCGCGGCTGGCGTCATTACTCTGGTGTTTGTCATCCTGGAAAGGACGCATGCCCAAGTCGGAGCGGAGTGCAAGTGGGACCCGCTGAAACTGCCACCGGTGCGAAAGCAAGAGCGCAAAACAACATTCGTGCAAACGGTTTGTCAGCTGGGTTTCGCGGTGTTCGGCTTCGTCTGGCTCCTGCTGCTGCCGCACTACCCGGTGCTGATTCTTGGGCCCGCGGCGGCATTTCTCAAAGCAGCGCCGATGTTGCACCAGTTGTACGTCCCGATTCTGATGCTGGGCGTGGTCGCACTGCTGCGGCCGGGCATCACCCTGGCGAAACCACAGTGGACCTGGTTTCCGCCCGTCGCCGAACTGCTGCAAGGGGTGCTCAGTTTGATCCTGCTGAATTTCATCCTCAAGGCTGCGGGTCAGGCGTCCAACGGAGAATGGCATCCGTTCCTGGTTCTATCGGACGCGGCAAAAAGCTCCGCAGAGTACATTCGGGTTGGCGCAATCGTTAATGTGTCGATCCTGGTCAGCCTCGCATGTGCCTGGCTTGGCTTGGGCATCGCCGTAATCGTCCAGATTTGGCAACTGCTGCTGTACATCCACAAACGTATCTCCGGCACACAGCAGGAGCCTCTGCAGGTTCGCTGACGATACAAACTTTTGATAATCGGCGCGCCGGAATTTCCCGGCGCCTCGGGCAACCTTTGTCCGTCTATTTGAAGGAACAGCCAGCCATGCCAGCTCAACCGCGCTCGCAGTTCAAGAACCATCGACCCGTAAATCGACCGCGCCGGGCTTAGTGACGATTACCAAACTACAAAGTATCCATCGGATATCTTCGGGCATTCATCAGTCTGCTCGTCGTGGCTCATGGCTGGGATGAGAAAAATACAAATGTTCTGCGCGGATGGTCTCCGCATTTCCGGCAAGAATGGAGGCGCGCTCCATCACATGCTGCAACTCGCGAACGTTCCCCCTCCACGGATGGGCTTCCAGGAGACGGATCGCGTTCTCGTCCAACCGTGGGCTGGGAATGTCGAGGGCCGCCGCCATGCAAGAGAGAAAGTGTTCCGCCAGAGGCACGACGTCGCCCCGGCGCTCCGCGAGCGGCGGGAGATCTATGGGAAAAGCCGACAACCGGTAAAACAGATCCAAACGAAACTCCCCGCGGCCCGCACGCCCGGCCAGATCAGCGTTACTGGCTGCCACCACGCGCACGTCTACGCGGGTCACGTCGCAGGTGCCTAGTCGTTGGATTTCCTTCTGCTCGAGAAAACGCAACAGCTTCGCCTGCATGCCCAGCGGAAGTTCGCTGATCTCATCGAGAAAGAGCGTTCCGCCATGAGCTGCCGCGATGCGTCCCACCTGCGACTGCACGGCGCCGGTGAAGGCACCTCGCGTAAAGCCGAACAGCTCCGATTCGAGTAGAGCCTCTGGAATGGCGGCACAGTTCACCACCACAAACGGCTTTGCAGCGCGCGGGCTCAACCCGTGCAAAGCACGTGCGACCAGTTCCTTCCCCGTCCCGGTCGGGCCGATAATCAGCACAGTCGTCGAGCGGGAGGCGACCAGGCGAACCATGCGATACACGTTTTGCATCGCCTCGCTGGTTCCGATCATTCCCGACAGTGGCTGGCAGATGCCGGGATCTGCGGCCCTTGGCGTGGGACGATGCAACCCTGTGGCGGGAACGATCTCCGGAGCCTCGAGTTCAGGGGCACAATCTTCATCGGAATGCGTGTCATCGGAATCGAGAAGCACGACTTGGATACCCGGGAAACGCTTTCGAATGACGGTGAGCAGTTCCTCCGCATCAAGGTCAGCAAGACGCCGATCAAGGAAAAGGACCTGCCACTGACCTTTCTCAAGCTTGGCCAGCGCATCGGCTCCTCCGAGCGCCTGCTGTACGGGGCGGCAGCGTCCGTTAAGGCGGTGCAGAACCTGCTGGCGAAAAGCGCTGTTGGGGCTGGCAATCAGCGCAGCGCCCGAACTGAGAAGTGCGGGAATCGACAGTATCGCGCTCATTGCCGTTCTCCTTCGCCAGTAGAATTCTGATGCTTGGACTCAGCCACGGGTATTCGGATCGTCCAGCTCTGTCTGTCTCCCGTTCGCGCTTCTGTACATTTGCCGCCGAGGTGCTCCCAAGCGGCCCGCGCGACGAGGAGGCCAAGTTCAGGACGGGAAAATGGGGAATGCTGGGGCGCAGAACCGGGCGTCCAGGAAATGGTGAAGCTGGCGCTGTTCTGTGCGCTTGTGCCTTCAATCCGAACCTCGCTTCCTGGGCGAGACAAGCTGATGGCCGACTCGATCGTGCGAAACACGAGGCCGGTTATGGAACCGCTGTCAGCACGAACCAGAAGCGGGGCCGAGTTTAGAACAGAAAGCCGGACGTTGGATGATTCGGCGATCGGTTGCAGTTCACGCGCTGCTTCTCGCAGCAAATTATCGAGAAGAATCACTACCCGGTCATTGGCTGTGGGTATTTGCAGGTCGGCGAGTTCGCGCAGGGCCTCCACCAGGACTCGCATCCGCGAGACCAGTTCTAATCCTTCACTCAAGGTCCGAACATAGTGTTCCGCCGGTCGCCGGCCGGCGAGGGCCAGCTCGATCGAGCACTGCAGGCCAGTCAAGGGCTGGTTTAGCGCGTGCAGCAGATGCGCGAGCGGGCTTCGCCCATCCATTGCGGAACTTCGCTGCACGAATGCGAGCTGAGGTCCGGCGCCACTCATGCGTGTACCTCTGGCACCAGCTCTTGGGCCGGAGTTCTTAACGCATAACCCACTCCTCGCACCGTCTGGATGAGTTTGGTCGAATGGCCATCATCAATTTTCCGGCGCAGATAGTTGATGTACACGTCGACAACATTCGTGGTGGTATCAAAAGTAAGGTTCCACACATGCTCGATGATCATTGAGCGGGTGACATTGCAACCTGCGTGGCGCATCAGATATTCCAGCAGAGAGAATTCTTTGGCCGTGAGCTCGATTCTGAGTCCCCCGCGCTCGACCATCCGTTGTACCCGGTCGAGTTTCAGGTCGGCGACGGTGAGCACAGATTCCGAGGGAAGATGGCTGCGACGTATCAGGGCACGAATGCGAGCTGACAGTTCGCTAAACGAGAATGGTTTGGCCAGGTAGTCGTCTGCCCCTGTATCCAGGCACTGTACCCTGTCTTCAACCCGCGTGCGCTGCGTCAGTATGAGAATCGGCAGGCTGGGTTTCTTCATCCTGAGCTGGCGCAGCACGGCGACGCCATCGAGTTTTGGGAGATTCAGATCGAGAATGACCGCTTCATAGTCGCAAGCGAGGGCTGCGGACAGGGATTGCTCACCATCCTTGAACGCATCCACGGTGTAATGCTCGCCTTCCAGGCCCTGCCGGACGAACCTGGCCAGGGCTTCATCATCTTCTGCAATAAGAATTCGCATAAAAGTGAACCGTCCTTAATCGAACAGCCCAGTCTAGTTAGAAAACACTCAAGTTCAGCCGAATACTGCATCACACGGAGGTATGGGGTTGCGGAATTGGGCCTTGGTTTCAAATAGGGAACCGACCAAGCGTGTACTTGTCACATCCTCTCGTCGGAACCCGAGCGGCCAATAGCTTCGTACTTTGCGTAACATGGATAATTCATGATGGGCGTGTGCCGATTGGAGTGAACCCTTGCGTCTTCTGAGTGCAGGGACCCTGAAATCCCTGTTTTTGCCGGGCGGAATTTGGCTGCTGGGGGTGGTGCTGCTGGTCTACACCGGTTGGCTGACCCTTGCCTTGCCTGTGCTCAGCTTTCTCTACTACTGCGCGATTGCCGGAGGAATGCTGCTGGCGTGGAGATTTCACTCCAGCCGCATCTTGCTGTCTTTGTTGGTAGTTTTTCTGGCGCAGCAGGCGGCAGCCGTTTCTACCGGACAGCCGCCTTTCATCCCGGCCACCTTAACGGCGCTCGCTGTCCTTGTGCCCGCAAATTTCATTTTGATCGCGATGATGCATGAGCGGGGTTTTACGGTTGAATCGGTGGCGCCCGCGGCCCTATTTCTGTTCGTGCAATCCCTGACCGTGACCGTGTTCTGCGGCGCTGCCGTCCGCGTGCGCAGTCTGTCGATGCCGATTATCCTGCCGCGCTACGCCTTAGCGGTGCCGGCCACGGCTGCCATCTTCTTGAGTGTGCGATTCCTGTTGAATCGGAAGCCCCTTGATAGTGCGTTGCTGTGGTCTTTGGCCTCCTTCTTTCTGGCGCTACGCTCTGCGGCGACTGCACGAACCTCTATGGCGTATTGGCTCACCACGGCGTGTATCCTTGCCACCGCCGTCATCGAGAATTCTTACTTGCTGGCGTATCACGACGAACTGACCACGCTGCCGTCGCGGCGCGCATTCAATGATGCATTACTGCGGCTGAAGTCGCCCTATTCCATCGCGGTGGTTGATATCGATCATTTCAAGCGGTTCAACGATACGTGCGGCCACGACACCGGTGATCAAGTCTTACGAATGGTCGCAAACAACTTGGGGAGTGTCACTGGCGGAGGCAAAGCTTACCGTTGCGGCGGTGAGGAGTTCAACATTCTTTTCCCCGGCAAAACGACTGCCGAAGTCCTGCCGCATCTGGAGAAATTGCGCGTGACAGTTGCGAAGTCCGAATTTCGCATGCGGGGCAACGACCGGCGGCAGGCTCCCCGCGGACCCGATCGTCGTAACCAACCGAATCGTCCTCGTGCTCGAAAGGGAGACGCCATTCGGCGGCTTGCCGAAGGCAAGCCGTCATCCGTGCTGTCGGTGACTGTAAGCATCGGAGTGGCCAGCGCCGCGGCAGAACGATCCAGCCCGGAAACGGTACTGGAATCCGCGGACAAGGCGCTTTACCGCGCGAAGGCAAACGGACGAAACCGGATCGAGACAGCCGCATCTCAGCAGCGGCGCGTGCGCACCAGAGCGGCTGGGATCGCCTAGCAGGCTGCGGAAAAACTGGATCTGTCACTCGATTTTGGGTGGCAAGATTTTGGGTGGCGCAGCGCTAGCGCTGCGATAACCGCTTGGTTTTGAATGGCGGCTTTAGCCGCTGGGGTCAACAGGTAGGTCGCGAGAGGGTTTTTCCGCAGCCTGCTAGGAAGTTTCCGAACAACTGACAACGCTACGTGCGGGCCGGACCGTCGACCGTTGGACGGGAAGTGTGACGGTCCGGTTCCGTACGTTTCGCAAGCACCGCAGGCCGTGCGGTCAGCCGGCGGTCGTAGGTGAGATCGGGCGCTTCCGGCCGGTGCCCCCACAGGCGGGACATTTCATCCGGATAAACGCGACGCCCTCGGACTTCCCGTTCAAGTCCACCGGCTTCGCAACATATCCAGAACCGCCGCAGGTCGGGCAGTCTTCCGGAGCCACTCCTTCTCCCCCTCGTGTTACCGAAGATTGTCGCCCAGAGGCAATGAGTTTTCTCCAAAGATCGTTTGGCGTTACGAATCCCGAACAAACCGCCCAAACCCCGCTCGGAAAGCCCCTATTCAGCGAGGAATTCGTGTGCAGGGATAGGGTAGATCGGATAAGAATGTGTTTACTCTGCCGATTCCTTGGCTTGCTTTGGGGGGGATCGGATCTCAGAGTCCCAGCTTGAACGCGCCGGTCAGACTTGCAGCTTGAAGATTCTATCCATCCGCATCCATTTTTCTCCTGGCTGTGCTTGCGGGAGAGCTTTCTGGAATCTCCACATCAGTTTCTCCCACTCCTGCACTTTCGGACTGCGGCGGTCGGCTTCAGTCTTGGCTTCGAAGGAGAAATCTTCGCTGACCTCCATGATCATGAACATGCGCGTTCCGAGCAGATAAATCTCCATGTCCAGGATGCCCGAGCCTTTGATGCTCTGTATGATCTCGGGCCAGACGTGCTCGTGATAGCGCTTGTACTCGGCGATAAGCTTGGGGTCATCCTTAAGATCGAGAGTGAGACAGAATCGACGATGCATTCAGACCTCTCCGGCCGGTACCGCAGCAGCCGTTGGCATGGCGACGGAAGGAGAAGGCCGGTATCCCCGGATTGCAAAATAGAGCACGTAAGCATGGCACACCAGTGGGACAAGGAAAGCACGCTGAATGTTCCACGCATCGGAGATCCGGCCCATGAGTACTGGACAGACAGCTCCCCCAATAATGGACATGACGAGAAGGGATGAGCCGAGTTTGGTGTAAGGGCCGAGGTTTTTGATACTCAGCGCGAAGATCGTCGGGAACATGATGGAGTGAAAGAAGCCGAGCAACACGATGGCTGCAACGGTTGGCACGCCCGAGCCAAGCAAAATGATCGTCAGCGAGAGCAACGAGCCGGCGGCAAAGATGCTGAGCAACCGGCTAGAGGCGATCTTGTGCATGATCGCCGAACCGGAGAACCGCCCCAGCATGAAACCAAACAAATGTGCCTGCAGAAAACGAGCCGCGACCTTTTCATGCGTTCCCGTCAACGTGAACTCACTAAACCGGATGATAAAGCTGGCGACTCCGACCTGCGCACCAACGTAGCAAAACTGCGCTACCACACCCTTGATCAGATGGGGGAAAGCCAAGGTTCCACTAAGCTTGACATTCGCGTTCCCTGAGGCAGCGTCTGTCGACTCGTGAATTTCCGGCAACTTCGTGAAGAAGATCAACACACCGATCAAAAGGAAAATTCCGGTGATGACCAGGTAAGGCGTCTTCACCATGTTCGCTTCAGAAATGCGATAGCTCAGCAGTTGCGCGGGTGACATCGCCGCCTGTTGTGCCGATGTGTACTCAATGCCGGAAAGAATGAATTTCGAACCCAGCAGCGCGACCAGAAAAGCGCCAGTCGCGTTGAATGATTGCGCCAGATTCAACCTCTGCTCAGAGCTCTCCACCGGACCGAGTGTGGTGACGTACGGATTGGCTGCTACCTCAAGCACTGATTGACCGCAAGCCATCACAAAGAGCGCAAACAGGAAAAACGCGTATACCCGTACCGAAGCAGCCGGAATAAACAAGATCGTTCCAGTTGCACAAACCAATAGACCCGTCAGAATTCCGCGTTTGTATCCGATCCGCTGCATGATCCAGCCCGCAGGAAGAGCGGCCAGGGAGTACCCGCCAAAGAATGCGAACTGAATAAGCGACGACTGCGTGTCAGTCAGTCCGAATGCCTTCTTTAAATGCTGAATCAGCACGTCGTTCAGGTTGACCCCGATCGCCCAGACGAAGAACAAACTCGTCACCATAGCGAGCGGGACGATGTATCGGCGTTCCGTAACTGGCGCGGATTTAGTCATTCTGTGGTCTCGGCGGAGTTGCTATGTCAGAGCACGATCCAGATGCACGTACCCACCATCGACGAACAGGTGTTGTCCCGTCGTATGGCTGGACTTTGCGGAGAGCAGAAAGACAACCATCGCGGCGATCTCCTCCGTAGTGGTCATTCGCTTCTCCAGGGGAATTTTCGAAAGGATGACAGTCAACTTTTCCTCGGGATTCGGAAAGGTGTCCAGCCAACTCCGATAAAGCGGCGTCATCACCTCGGCGGGAATCACCGTGTTGACCCGGATTCCATAGGGCAACAGTTCCGCAGCCCACTCGCGGGTGAGCGCCATAATCGCTCCCTTCGATGACGCATAACCAGATGTGCTGCCTTGGCCCGTAACCGCCGTCTTCGAGCCGATATTTACGATTGATCCGTGAGACCGTTTCAGATGCGGAAGGCTGAAATGAGCCATGCTGTAGTAATGCACCAGATTGCGATTGAGCGAAGCCACGTACTCTGCGGGGCTCCCCTCCTCAAGTCCCACTTTGTCATTGCGTCCGGCATTGTTCACCAGCGCATCGAGCCGACCGAACTCTTTCACGGTTTGAGCAACGGGCTTCTCGCAATTGTCCGGAGTGTCGAGATCAATGCTGATCAGACCACACCGGGAGCCGCCACCTGTAATTTCAGACTGCAGTTTCTCGCCGGCTATGGCGTCACGGTCCACAATCACCGGCACCGCACCCTCGTTCGCGCACGTACGGACGATCGCTGCTCCAATACCCTTCGCGCCGCCTGTGACCATCACGACCTTGCCTTTTAATTGCAGGTCCATGCTCTAACCCCGTAGATTGAAAAACCCACCATCGAGCGGATAGTCGGCGCCAGTAATAAAGGACGCTTCGTCAGAACACAAAAATAGCGCAAGCGACGCGACCTCGCTCGGCTCGGCCATCCTTCCGATCGGCTGCGACTTCGCCAGCCTCCCAAACATCTCCTGCTCGCGCCCCGGATAGGTTTTCTTCAAGTAATCATCCACAAATGGTGTGTGCACGCGTGCGGGAGAGATGCAATTGCAGCGGATATTGTGTGCGAGATAGTCGCGCGCGACAGAGTACGTCATCGCGATCACTGCACCCTTGGTCATCGAGTACGCGAAGCGATCAGCCAGCCCCGCTGACCCGGCAATCGACGCCATGTTAAGGATGACTCCTCCTCCGTGGTCGCGCATGTGCGGCACGATGGTATGCATGCAGTTATAGAAACCCTTAACGTTTACCCGGACCAGACGATCGAAATCCGACTCTGTCGTACTCTCGACGGTTCCGATGTGCGAGACCCCGGCGTTATTCACCAGAATGTGAATCCGTTCACGACTGAACAACTGACCCAAAACGCCTTTCACCTGCGATTGATCAGTCACATCGCAAACATGGATCGAGGCGTCACCACCCTTCTTTCGAATCTGCTCACCGGTGACCGAGGCGCCTTCCTGGTTCACGTCCAGAATGCGAATGCCCGCTCCATACGCGGCAAATTTCAACGCGATGGCTTGGCCAATTCCGCTTCCCGCGCCCGTGATCACGGCAACTTTGCCGTCGAGGCGAAATTCGCGTCTGATATCCGTGCCGTCGCTCAGAGGGAAACGCCTCGCTTCCAGGGTATGAAGTCTTCCTGCGCTTTCATCTCAGCTTTCGTCTGGGTTTCCCCACTTGCCACCTTCACCACGAAATCGAGTACGGTCTCCCCCATCTGATCAATCGTCTGCGCGCCTTCGATGATTGCGCCCGTATCGACATCAATAATGTCGTGCATGCGTTGAGCCAAGATGGAGTTTGTCGAAAGTTTCACCACGGGCGCAATTGGATTGCCGGTGGGTGTGCCGAGTCCGGTCGTAAACAAAACGACACTTGCCCCGGCTCCAACCTGCGCCGTAACGCACTCTACATCGTTTCCAGGAGTGCATTGCAGGTTGAGCCCAGGCGCGGTCGAATATTCGGGATAGTCGAGCACCGCGGTGACCGGGGACCTGCCCCCTTTTTTTGCCGCTCCCGCGGATTTCATCGCATCCGTCAGCAGTCCGTCTCGCATGTTGCCCGGCGACGGATTCATTTCGAAAGCCGAGCGCACCGCGGCCGCTCGCGCTGCGTAATCCGTCATCAGCTTCATGAATCGATCGCCGACTTCCTTGCTCTGTCCTCGATTGATCAATTCCTGTTCCACGCCGCACAGCTCAGGGAATTCAGACAGGATGGTTCTCGCACCTAAGGCGGCTAATAGATCTGAGGTATGCCCGATCGCAGGGTTCGCGGAAATTCCGGAGAATCCGTCCGACCCTCCGCACTTCAATCCCACGCACAATTTAGAAAGAGGGGCAGTCACGCGCTGTGCTTTATTAGCTTCCGCCAGCCCCAGAAACGTCTGCCGAATTGCGTCCGTCATCATGGCTGACTCGGAGCCGCTCTTCTGTTGCTCGAAGATGAACACGGGCTTGTCAAATCGCGGATTCCGCTTGCGCATCTCCGATTGGAGTATTTCAATCTGCGCATGCTGGCAACCCAGGCTCAGGACTGTCGCTCCGGCCACGTTGGGATGATGAATGTATCCCGCCAGCAGCCCGCACAGATTGTTGGAGTCTTCCCGCGTCCCACCGCAACCGCCTTCATGCAGCAGGAAGCGGATGCCGTCCACATTTTCGAACAAACGCTGGTGAGGAGAGATCCCCGGCTGCTCCGCAATCCCGTGCTGGCCCAGTTCAGTGAGCTTGTCTTCGCGATAGAGTTTGGCCAGATCCGCGACCTGACGCCTGTAAAGCTGTGGCGCAGCAAAACCCAGTTCCTCTTCGAAGGCCTGCTTCAGCACCTGAATGTTCTTGTTTTCGCAAAAGACCAGGGGCACAACCAGCCAGTAATTCCGTGTGCCGACCTGTCCGTCGGATCGCGGATAACCCGCGAACGTTGTCCGGTTCCACTGCGAAGCGTCAGGAGGCGACCACCGGAAGGATTCCGATTGCTGATGAAAGCTTGCGGCTTGATGGCGAATGTTACCGACGGTCAGAAGTTCTCCGTCAGCAATCGGCTTGACAGCCTGTCCCACCAGGACTCCATACATCACGACGCGATCGCCAGGCGCAAGGTCAGTCGTGGCGAACTTATGTTTCGCCGGGACATCAGACCTCAAAATGTGTTGCCGCCCGGCCCCCTCGACGCTCCCTCCCTGCTTCAGGTCCACGAGCGCGACCAGGACATTGTCGCGCGAATCGAGTTGCAGCACGCGGGATCTCATGGGCAATATACGATCGGAAAAATACTGGATGCTGGGCAGTGTAACCGTTTGCTGAATGACCCGCAATTCGGCCCAAGTGCAATATCAACCAACCGTTATGCCTTCAGTCTCCAGAAGCGGCGCGCATTTCCACCCAACACAGCATCGCGAGTTTCGGCGGGATGACGATTAAGATAGTTCTTCACGACGTCCATGGTTCGACCATACGAACCCGCTACCAGGCATACAGGCCAGTCCGAGCCAATCATCAGCCGTGAAGGTCCGAATGTTTCAAAGGCAATATCGAGATAGGGTGTAATGTCCTCCGGCTTCCAGCTCTGCCAGTCAGCTTCGGTGACCAGTCCCGACAGCTTGCAAAACACATTCGGAAAAGCCGCCAGGCGCCGAATTCCAGCAGCCCATGATTCAATCTGTCGACTCTTGATCGCAGGCTTGGCTAGATGATCGAGCACAAAACGCTGCCGCGGGAATCGCTCAACAAATTCCGCCGCCACTGGAAGATGTTTCGCGTAGATCAGGATGTCATAGGCAAGATCGAATTCCTCCAGCGCCGCGATGCCACGAAGAAAATCCCGGCGCAAGAGAAAGCGGTCATCTGGTTCTGATTGCACAATGTGACGGATGCCTACAAGCTTAGGATTTCTGGTGAACTCGCTAAGCTGAGAGCGCATGTCGGGAGAACACAAATCCACCCATCCAACCACGCCCAGGATTTTTTGGGACCCAGCCGCCAACTGGAGAAGCCAGCGAGTCTCTTCCAGCGCCTGTCGTGCCTGAACCGCGACAGATCTCTGGAACTGGTTACGTTCCAGCTCAGGTTCTAAATCCTCGGGCAGGAAGTCTCGACGTATCGCTGACATTGACTCGTCGATCCATTCATATTCGGCCGGGTTGTATTTCCAGAAGTGCTGGTGGGCGTCAACGCGCATGGGTCAACAATGCGGAACGATTCGTTTGATTCTTCGAGAGAGTAATTTCGCGCATCGATACTAACACTGCAACCTTTGATGACCGTATGTGTACGTCAGAAGTGATTTCTGACATTGTTACCAGGTCTTCTGTGGTTTACAGTATCCCCGTCGTTTCGCAGCCTGGTGCAACGAATTCTGACCAGGCCACGGGCGCGAGGAGGGACCGTGAAGCACTCCACTCCGTCTCATGACTTGCCGGCAAACTCACTCTCCCGGCGAGAGTTTTTGGCCAAAAGCGCAACTGCTGCAGCAGGCTTCGCCATCGTTCCGCGACATGTTTTAGGCGGCTCGGGATACATTCCGCCGAGCGACAAGGTCAACATCGCATTCATCGGAGTGGGGGCTCAAGGCTTACGCGTGATGCTTCATTTCCTGCGCGAGCCTGACGTACAAGGCGTGGCCGTCTGCGACGTCAACAAAGGCAGTGCCGGCTACCCGCAATGGAGCGACCACGAATTCTGCAATTCCGTGCGCAAGTTGATCGGAGTCGACAGCGGTTGGGAGTGGCTCAGCCCCAATCAGCCGGTTCAACTCACCCATTCGCTCCAGGTCACCAGCGGCGTGGCCGGCCGCGAGCCCGCCCAAAAGATCGTGGAAGGCTACTACGGCGCGCAAAAACGTTCAGGCCAATATAAAGGATGCTCGGCCTACAACGACTTCCGAGAATTGCTCGAGAAGGAGAAGGATGTAGATGCTGTCGTCGTCTGCACGACCGATCATCTGCATGCAGCGATTTCGGCGGCGGCGATGAAGAAGCGTAAACACGTTTTCTGTCAGAAGCCGCTAACCCATACGATCTACGAATCACGGCGCATTGCCGAGATTGCGCGCGAGACCGGAGTGGCAACTCAGATCGCCGTCGCGAATCAGGCCTCGGAAGATACCCGGCTGCTCTGCGAGTGGATCTGGGACGGAGCCATTGGGCCCGTGCGCGAGGTCATTAATTGGTCCAGCCGGCCATTCTGGGCGCAGGCAGTCGAGCGCCCCAAAGAAACGGAACCCGTCCCCGACGGCCTCGATTGGGATCTCTGGCTCGGTCCGGCCCCGGAGCGTCCCTTCAATCATGCGTACTTGCCCTTCGTCTGGCGCGGGTGGACCGACTTCGGTTGCGGCTCGCTCGGGGATATGGGTTGCTACAGCTACGACACCATCTTCCGCGTGATGAGACTCGAAACTCCTGTCAGTGTCGAGGCGAGCTCGACCGATCGCTACGACGAAACCTATCCGCAGGCCGAAATCATTCGCTATGACTTTGACGCCCGCGGTGACATGCCGCCTTTGCGCTTCACCTGGTACGATGGCGGTCTCAAGCCGTCTCGGCCGCCAGAGTTGGAAGAGAACCGTCCGTTCCGCGGAGAGGCCGACGAAGAGGAAGGCTTGCTCTTCGTAGGAGATCGAGGAAAGATTCTCTGCGGGTTCAATGGAAGGAATCCAAAGCTCATTCCTCAGGGCAAGATGGACGCTTACAAACAACCGCCGAAGACGCTCCCGCGATCACCCGGGAATGAGCGTGAGTGGTTAGACGCCTGCAAGGGCGGCAAGACTAAGCCAGGTGGGAATTTCGAATTTGAAGATCTGGTCACAGAGACCTTGCTGCTCGGGAATGTGGCCGTCCTTACTGGGCAGAAGCTCACCTGGGATCATGCGAATTTGAAGGCCAACAATTCCGACTTCGCACAGAAATATATTCACCCGGAACGCCGCAAGGGATGGGAACTGTAGCGCGGTCAGTCGAACCTAGGAGGGTTCCATGTCTGCAATATCGAGAAGAGAATTCTGCAAAACCGCTACAACTTCAGCCGCTGCGGTGGGCTTGGTTTCCGCTGGAGTACTGAAGCTGCATGCAGATCCGCTGGGACTGCCAATCGGCTGTCAGACTTGGCCAGTGCGGGAGATGATTGCTAAGGATTTTCCCGGTACCCTGAAGCAGCTTTCTGCAGCGGGATTTAAGAGCATTGAACTCTGCTCTCCTGCGGGCTACACCGAGTATGGTTTCGGCGGACTCACCAAGTACAAAGGAGCGGAGCTCAAGAAGATCATCAATGATGCTGGCCTCACCTGCGTCAGTTCCCACTTCGGCATGGAAGAGCTTCGCACGAACCAGGACGACCGCATCGCCTGGGCAACAGATGTCGGCCTGACACAGATGCTCGTCGCCAGTCTCGGCGGGCCGAAAAAGCCGACCATGGATGACGTGAAACGCGCCGCCGACGAGTACAACAAGATGGGTGAAAAGGCGGCCAAGGCCGGCATCCAGCAAGGTTTGCACAACGAAGACTTCGAGACTTCTAACGTGGATGGCAAACGCACCTATGACGTTCTCTTCGAGCTGCTCGATCCCAAACTCGTGAAGTTTCAGTTCCAGGTCTCCACCATTAGTCAGGGCTTCGACGCCGCTGAATACTTCAACAAGTATCCGGGCCGCTTCATCTCCATGCACGTGCAGGGGTGGTCAGCGCAGACAAAGAAGATAATGCCGGTAGGGCAAGACTCCCTCGACTGGAAGAAGATTTTCGCGGCAGCAAAAACCGGCGGCATCAAGAACTACTTCGTTGAGATGAAGCTCGATATGATGAAGGATAGTGTGCCTTATCTGAAAAACCTGCAGGTGTGACCGCATAATTCCCCAATTACGGAGTGACCTGGCGATATCAGTGATTGAGACATTGGGTAGTTGGCAAATTGAGCGATGCGATGATTGCGTTCTTGGGTGAGTAGGCGGTTGCCTGGAGACCTGATTGGGCGATTGCACCATTGGCAGATTGAGCGATTGAGTCAATGTGTGAGTAGGCTATTGCCTAAACTGTGATTGAGCGATTGCGCGAGCGTCGAGAATGATTCGATTCTGCCTGCCTGTGGCTGGAGTACCAGATCCACCCGAGCCGCGAAGCGGCAAAAGAATGCAGCCCACGGCGCAAGCCGCTCACCTTGTTGTCATTCCGAAACGGCGTTAAGCCGTTGAGGAATCTGCTGGTCGTTTGCGGCGCCACGCCACCAGCCACAAGCAGATTCTTCCTTTGCGAACCACGGTTGGGCGCTACGAGTCGCATGAGTAGCTCGAACTACCAACCACGCCGGGGAAGAGCGCAAGGAAGAAGAGGGGCTTTAGAGACCGCGTGAGAACTAGCTTGTAATTGTAATTAAGATGAGGCAGAAAGAGAGGTATGGGACGATTTCTGCCGTACCAGCCGGATCAGGCGTATCTAGTACCGCCCAGCGTGAAGGATGAGTTGGGGGAAGATCATCTGTGCTTCTTCATTCACCGGGCGGTGGAGCACATGGACTTGAAGAGTTTCGAGCAGGAGTATGGAGAAGAAGGTGGGGCGCTGTATTGTCCGGCGCTGATGTTGAAAGTGTGGCTGTATGGGTATGCGTTGGGGATGACGTCGGCACGGCGGTTGGAGCAGCGCATCCGCGAGGATTTGGGGCTGCGCTATCTGGCGGGAGGAGCGCGGCCGGACAACTGGGCGCTGAGTGCGTTTCGGCGCCGGCATGCGCGGGGGTTGAACGATGTGTTCACGCAGGTGCTGGAGATGGCGCGAGCGATGAAGCTGGGGCGGTTGGGGCAGGTGGCGATTGACACGACGCGGATTCATGCGGCGGCGTCGCGCAACCGGCTGGAGACCGAAGAGCGGCTGCGGCAGGAACGGGCGCGGCTGCGGCGGAGCATACGGAAGTGGCAGAAGCAGTGCGACGAGGACGATCCCAACGAAGGGGCGGGCACACGGGTGCATCTGCAACAATTGCAGGAGCAGTTGCAGGCCATGCCGCGGCGACTGGAGAAACTGCGCAAGAGCGGGATGAAGAAGGTGTCGCGCACCGATGAAGACGCGCGTTTTCTGCGGGAGCGGAGCGGATTTGCGCTGGGCTACACGGCGGAAGCGGCGGTGAATGAAGATCACCTGATCGTAGGGCAGCGGGTGACGCAGAATGCGGCGGACAATCACAGCCTGATCCCGATGGTGGAAGAAGCGGAACGACAGAGCGGAGCGAAGGTGGAGAAAGTGCTGGCCGACGCTGGATTTTTCTCGCTGGAAAATATCGAGGAGTTGGAAGCTCGCGGGTTGGAGGTGTACGTGCCGGATTCGAATCTGGCGCGGGAGTTGAACACGGGACAGCGTTGTCCGTGCATCCGGCTCAGCCAAACGCAGCGGCGCATGCGGCAGAAACTCCGCGGGCCGACCGGACAAGCGGTCTATCGGCGACGCAAGGCCCTGGTAGAACCGGTTTGGGGAACGCTTAAAGAACAACGCGGCATGAAGCGGTTTCGCTTACGAGGATTAGAAAAAGTAAGCATCGAGTTCACCCTGGCCGCAATCTCGTTCAACCTGACCCGGCTGCTGGCAAAACGCCAGCCCGGACCGACCATCGTAATAGCAACCGGCTAGCAGATCGCGTTCTCACGCGGTCTCTTCAGCCCCGGTGGTCGTCTTTTAGGTTTCCAATTACAAAATTACCTAATGTCTCTCTCTCTCATCTTCTGTGGCACCCCGCGCTTCGCCGTCCCCTCGCTTGAGTGGCTCGCCGCCGCCGGACACCGCATCCATCTCGTCGTCACCCAGCCCGACCGTCCCAAAGGCCGCGGCCTCGAACTCGTACAATCCCCCGTCAAACAATCCGCCCAGAAACTAAACCTCCCCGTCACCCAACCCGACCGCATCAAGACCAACGACGAATTCCGCTCCCACCTCGCCGCCATTAAACCCGACGCCATCATCGTAGTAGGCTACGGCCGCATCATCCCCCAATGGATGCTCGACCTCCCGCCGCTTGGCAACATCAATCTCCACGCCTCGTTGCTCCCGAAATACCGCGGAGCCGCTCCCATCCAATGGGCCATCGCCAACGGCGAAGCCGTTACGGGCAACACGACAATGCGCATCGACGCTGGCCTCGACACCGGCGACATCCTCCTGCAAAGGGAATTGGCTATCGCCCCCGTCGATACCGCCGAGACCCTGGCCCCGCGCCTGGCCGACATGGGAGCAGAACTTCTAGTAGAAACGCTTCGCGGACTGGAAGCCGGCTCAATCCATCCCCGCCAGCAAGACGACACGCAAGCAACTCTCGCCCCAATATTAAAGAAAGAAGATGGCCTCATCGATTTCTCCCGCCCGGCCCAACAAATCCTGAACCGCCTCCGAGGCTTCCAACCCTGGCCCGGCGCCTACACCAAATTCCGTGGCAAAAATCTGCAAATCCTAAAAGCGCAGCTAGCCACTGAGCCGTTGCCGCCATCCGAACTGAAGGCAATCGGCGATCGCCTAATCGCGGGCTGCGCGAACAACACCTCGCTGGAACTCCTGGAAATACAGCTAGAAGGAAAGAAGCGCTCCTCCGCCCAAGCCTTCATCAACGGCTACCACCCGAAACCAGGAGAGAGGTTAGGCACCTGATCAGTCCACGTAGCGACAGCCGCCTCGGCTGTCCCGCGCAGGCGAAGCCAAGCGGCAAGTGTAGGGACGCGCGTTCGAAAGCCCGCACCGCAACCGCTGCAAGTATTAATTCCTCTCCACCCTCAGTGTTCCTCTGTGCCCTCTGGGGTGAACCCATTCTTTCGTACAATCAAAGAGCATGCCCGCGTCCCCCGCCCGCACCGCCGCCTTCGACATCCTCCTCCGCGTCGAACGCGAATCCTCCTACGCCTCAGAACTCCTCCACTCCAATGCGTATGCAACTCTATCCACCCCCGACCACGCCCTGGCCACCGAACTAGTCATGGGAGTCCTCCGCTGGCGTTCTCTTCTCGATGACAAGATTTCAAGCGCCTCCTCGCAGCCTCTAAAGAAACTCGACCTGGAAGTCCTGATCGCCCTGCGCCTCGGTCTCTATCAATTCCTCTATCTCGACCGTATCCCGCACCGAGCCGCCCTCCACGAAAGCGTGGAACTGGTAAAGCGCGCCCGCAAAGCCTCCGCCGCCCCCTTCGTCAACGCGGTCCTCCGCAAACTCTCCAAAGATCATCCTCTGTGTTCCTCTGTGCCCGTTGCCTGCCCTGACGTAGGAAGGGTGGTGAATGATTTTTCGCCGCAAGCCATATCCGCCGCATACGCAAATCCCGTATGGCTGGTGGACCGCTGGGCGCAAGCATACGGGATCGAGGCAGCAGAACAAATCTGCCGACACAACCAAACGATCCCCCCAACCACTCTCCGCCTACGCGCCCCCAATGCAGAAGAAGAACTCGCTGCAGAAGGAGTCTCCCTCGAACCGGGGAATCTCCTCACCTCAGCCCGCCGCGTTAACTCAGGCGATGTCACGAAGACCCAATCCTTTCACCGCGCCCACGTAGTCATTCAAGATGAAGCCTCGCAACTGATCGCCGCCCTGGTTGGTCCGGGCCACAAGCAAGTCTTGGATTGCTGCGCTGCCCCCGGCGGCAAAACGCTAGCCATCGCCGACCTGAATCCCGACGCCACCATCACCGCCGTCGAGATCCACCCCCATCGCGCCCGCCAAATGCAAAATCGATTTCCCGCAGACACGAAGGTTCAAACGCTGGTCGCCGATGCCCGTACTCTCCCCATCGCGCAGCCCTTTGATCTCATCCTGGCCGACGTCCCCTGCTCTGGCACGGGCACTCTCGCCCGCAATCCCGAAATCAAATGGCGCCTCAAACCGGATGACCTCGCAGAACTCCATGACCTTCAACTCGCGATTCTCCGCTCGGCTGTCGCCCATCTAGCCCCCGGCGGCCGCGTCATCTATGCGACTTGTTCCCTAGAGAAACAAGAAAACGAAGACGTGGTGGAGCAAACTCTTAAGGAAGATCCGAGTCTCAGCCTGCTAGACTGCTGCTCCGAACTCGATCGCCTATGCTCGACAGGAGTCCTGACCTGGGCTGATCCCTCATCGCTGACGCAAGGCCCGTACCTCCGCACCATCCCCGGAATCCACCCCTGCGACGGCTTCTTCGCCGCCATCCTGGAACGACCCTGAGCGCAGTCGAAGGGTCCGCCGGCTGTCGGAGCGGCGTCTCGCCGCCCCATCCGTCAATCGCCCAAAATCCCCTGTCCTACTCGCGGCGTGGAGAGGTTGCTGTGAAACTAAGCGTCGAGGCGACGCCAGCCGCGAAGCGGCGGAATGTGAAAGCCCGGCACGAAGTGCCGGGAAAGCGAGATAGGAAGAAATCGAGTCCGCTTCAGCGGACGACACTTTGATTTTGTGGAACTGCCCTAGAAAGGCCGCGCCACCAGCACGTACACCAGCACCACAATGCAGAGGGTCAACACAAGCAGCGACAACTTCTCAACCCGGAGGCTATCTTTTCCGTTGGTAGATTCCTGCGCCATACACCCACAGTCTCTACCACGACATCAGCTTTGAACATGGCCCCGCCGTGGCGGGCACGCTAGTAACCTCTCCAAAGTCACTATTTGACTCAGCGCGCCACAGGCCCCGCTTTTCCTTCGTGTACCTTCGTGCCCTTAGTGGTTGAAGGTTTTGCTCGACCGCGCCCCACAATACACCCTGAAGCCGAGCCTCCACCTCAATTACCAACCCGATTCTCCCTTCCAAGTCCCACCAATGACTACCTAGATTCCCCCCGCGAAATCCGCACCGCAATCCCGTTCCGAAACACCGGACTCTTCACCCTCATCTCCCCGCCCGCATGCCTGAACGACCCCGCATCCTTCTTCTCCCCCGACACCACATCGACCCACCAAACTGCATACTCTCCCGCTGGCAAACTCAAACTCAATTCCACCGGCCCATTTCCATCCAAATACATCGCATACTCACCGCGCCCTGAAGAAAGCACATGCGTCACCACTCCTCCAGCATGCTTCACCAAATCGAAATCGGGCCTGAGATCCACCAGCGGCAGTCCCTTCAAAAACTCACTCAAGATTTTCAACCGTCGCCGCAGCTCCGGACTCCCTCCACCCGGCCCATTCGGCTCCACATCGCTCCCATCCTCATGCCCGACGGTGAACGAATAATCCAACCCGTCGAACACGCTCCCGCCCGCCAGCATAAAATTCCAAGCTTGCCGCGTGTACGCATCATCGCTCTGCCCCAGGAATCCCGTCTCGTCATACGACAGAGCCTTCCCCAACCCATAATTCAGCGTCGCCGCCTCCGGATACGCATAATGAAAATTCACCACGCTCACTCCCGGCAGTACAGCCCGCACCGCATAGCGAAAATTGCAGCAATCCTGCGCGATCATGTGCTTATTCGGCAGCCCCGCCTCTTCGCTAGTAATCCACTCCACCACCCGCGCCTGCCACGCCATCGTGGCCTCATCCGGCAAATCCACCGAGTTCGGATACTGATCCCGCCCCGTAAACAAATAAGGATTCACCACGTCCGTCAGCACCGGACGATCCGACCACGGCTCATTCGCAATCTCAAACATCACATTCGGATACGCATTCGCCTCCCGCACCAGCTTCCTCACATACGTTTCCTGGTAGCGCAGAATGTTCCCGTTCTCCAGCGTATTCACCTTCTTCCACTCGATCGCATCCGTCCCGTTCACATTGTTCTCCCGCTTGAACGGGGACAGATTCCACTGCATCTCCCCATACTGAGAAGAGAACAACCCAATCTCCACCACGATCCCACGCCGCGCCGCCTCACCCAAAAAATCATGCAGCCGCGAAAAATACTCAGGATTCCACTTTGAAAGATCGAACTTATTCCCCCCACCCGCATATCCCGCCACATCACTCCGCGCCCACGGAGCCACAAACTTCCCCGCCTCCGGCGCCAGATTATTCCTCCGAATCCCAAACGATTTCCCCGGTTCCTCAACATACGACCCGCCAAACATCCGCGTGTAATTCATCCCCGCAGCATCCAAAGCCGCAAGATACTTGTGATAATCAAACTCCCCGTTAATGACAGCCCCGTAATGCCCCGCGCTGGTGATTAAAGCAACCGCCTTCCCGCGATACAAAAAATAATGCGGATTCTCCGGATGCAACCGGATCGGCGCCTCACTCTGCTGCGCGCATGTCGGAATGATGAAGAGAAAAAAGAACGCGAACAATTTCGCCGGATTGCAGATCACTGAACCTCCGTGCCAAGCTTTATCGTCAGCAACAGCCGTTGTCATCCTGAGGCCCGCGCTCTTTGCGGGCCGAAGGACCTCTGTACTGTTTTACCCAATCGGGTACCCATCCCTAGGGTCGGATTTTGATTTCCTCTGTGCTCCTCTGTGTCCTCCGTGGTGGTGAAGCCTTTGATTCCGCAGGGCGTCTCATTTCTCATGCTCCGTGCCGGCGAGAAGTGGCCGCTTAACCTTCGTCTCTACCCCAAATACTCCGTCACCTTCCCTCTACCTCAAAATCCATTATCCGAACCAAAGTAGTTAACATCAAACAGAGAGCGCTGGTCTACCGCGCGAAATTCGATTTCGACCCTCTGGTTCACTCAAACTGCAAAAAGCATTGAGATTCTGCTCTCCAGTTCCCACTTGTTACAAACTTGATTCCCGATCGCCCGCGGCATAGAAAATGGAGAGATTTTTGTGAGGAAGCCCACGTAGCGACAGCCGCCTCGGCTGTCTCGCGACGGCGAAGCCAAGCGCAAATGTACCGACGCACGCAGCCTGCCCTGAGCGAAGTCGAAGGGTCCGTCCCGCGGACAAGGCCCTCATGCGACCGCTGATAGCGAGGCGAAGCCCGACAGTGATTCCATACCCGGCCAGAGTGAAAGAGCGAACGACCGATCGAAAGGAACTCCAGCCCCACTTCCGCTGACGAAAAAAGCCCGGCGCAAAGCCGGGCTTCCATCCAAATCGACAACAATCCATTCAACCGCACCTACCGGTGCGGATCAAACTCCAGCCGTTCCACCGTCCGCGTCTTCGTCTTCGCCGGAGCGTATTTCCATTGCTTCACCGCCGCGATGGCCGCCTGCCCCAGAATCGGATTCCCCCCGAGCAGCTGTGCACTCTCCACGGTCCCGTTCGCCGCGACATCCACCTGCAGCCGCACCACTCCGCCGATATACAGCCGCTCCAGTGTTGGCGGATACTTCGGCTCCACCCGCGTAATTACTTTTCGATCACTCGCGGATTCTTCACTCTGCGAAAACAGTGGCACACTCACAACACATGCGAAGAGGCACAACCACAAGCCCGTTCGCGCCACCCTCCAGACACTCCTACCCGTGAACCACTTTCCTGGAATCCTCATTTCGATATCCCTATGTTGAGGCTGTACACCTCTTGCGTGCTTCGATCCCGCACAAACATCCACGAACCATCCGGCGTTCGTCCGCTCCACAATCCGAATGGCCCCAGATACCGTTCGATCCCGCGCAAAACAAAAACGCGTTCCGTATGGTCCTCTCCCACCTTCACCTGGCGGATCGATTCCTCATCCGTGACCAGGTCGTCGAAATAAAGATACTTGCTGTCGCTCGACCAGCTTGGATAATTCACTGCCCCCGCCGCTTCCGTCAGCCACGTCGACCACTTTTGTGTCTGGAAATCGAACAGCATCACTTTCGTAAAGTCCGGCGAGAGCGCCGCAATGTAGCGCCCATCCGGCGACCACCGTGGGCTGAACAATCCTTCCGAACCGGGAATCGTCGTGACCTTGTGCGCCTTCCGGTCCAGCAGGCTGATGCTCAGGTCCCTGGTTCCCACCACATATCCGAACACCATCTTCTGCCCGTCCGCCGACCAGTTCGCGTCGATCTGCCCGCGATTCTCCGCGTACACCGGAGTCGCCTTGCCGCCTCCCACTCCGATCAGCATGATCTGCGACGGCTGCCCCGTTTTGATGCTCACATACGCGATCTGCTTGCTCTCCGGATGCCATCTTGGAAGCGCGGCTCGCTCAGGCGCAAACGTCAGTTGCATCCGCTCGCTTCCATCCGCCCGGCTTCTCCACAGAGTTCCGTCTGGAATGGCCACATAGCTCACCCACTTTCCGTCCGGCGAGAAATCCAGATCGGTCGCCGAAATCCCGGAAAGCACCTTCGCGAAATCCTGGTGCGAGGCGTCGTATTTCACCACCTCCACCGTGGGCTTCACGCCCAGCGCCCAGATCTTGTCGCTCTCTGCCGCAGGCCACGGACTCCCAAACGACATCGGACCATCCGTCAGCTGCTTCGGTTCGCCACCGCTCTCCGGCAGAACCCACAACGTTGTGAACGTCGTCGGCGAACTCTGCGTCGCCTGGAAGATGTATGACTTCCCATCGTTGCTCCAAACTCCACAGCACACCGCGTGCGCCTTGTCCCATCCCGCCAGCATTTCGCGGGGACTCGATCCATCCTTCCCCACTTCCCACAGCGCCGAAGTGTTCGTCTCCACATCACTCACGCTGAATCGAATCTTCTGTCCATCCGGCGAGAACCGCGGACTAAACGGACGCCCTTTCACCGCCGCCAATTTCTTCGCGTTGCTCCCTTTCGCCGAAGTGATCCAGATCTCGCTCCCTTTCACCGAGACCAGCTCTTCCGCATTCGGCGACCAGGCCGCATCGTCAACTGCTAATGCTCCCAGCCGCGTCGAGGCCACTTTGTTTAACGGAATCGTCCATAGCTCGCGGTTCCGCGCCCCAGCATGCGCCGGAGACGCTAGCAGGCTCGTGTGATCCGGCGATACATCCATCGCCCGAACATCGGCGAATGGCGTGGCAATCGTCGATTGTTCACCCGTGCCCGGCACAATCCTGGAGATGACCTGATGCCCGTCCTTCTCCTCCGCCACATACAGCGCGGACCCATCGGAAAGCACTGCCGTTTTTGCTAAACCGTCATGTGTGATTTGATTTGCAGTTGCAAAGCTCGGCGGATTGGCTGGCGCCCCGCCATCATGCAACCAGAAGCCCGCGCAGACCAACACCAGACAGGCGAGCGAAATACACCAGAGACCTCGCGAAACCCTCATTCGGAACGCCCCTCTCTGAGACCCGCACTTTCGTCCCAGTTCCGACAGCTAAACTGATACTAATTAAAGGTCACCCTGCCTCAGCCCCCCGCAGGTAACCCCCCCAAACGAAGGTAACGCGCACAACTCCTGTAGCCACACCTGATGTGAGCCCCAGCTCATGCATCCACAGCTCATCGACGAAGCGGAAAGCGCCAAGCAGGAATCTGAACAACGGACCATGTGGCGATGGGCGCCTCGCCCGTCCCGCCAAAGCGAAGCAAGGCGGAACCCGCCCAACCCACAATTCCTTGTCATTTCCGACGAGGCGCAAAGCGCCAAGCAGGAATCTGTAGTCCGCGCTAACGAGAAGCCTTGGGAATCAAGAAAGTAACTCCCCCACACATTCCCACTCACAACAAAAATCAGGCCAAATCCACTTCGACGAACGCATGAAATCCGACTCCCTACTCCACCCATTAACTATCCTGATCCCCACAAAAACAAAGGCGGCCGCCAGGCCGCCGATAAACTGAGAACTGACAACTGACAACTACTACTTCTTCCCCCTCAACATCTCCACCACCCTCTCATAATCATCGACAGTCGAATACTCAATCACGATCTTCCCCTTACCCTTCCGATCCCGAATCCGCACCCGCACTCCCAGCAACCGTTCCAGATCCACCTGCGCCGACCTCACATTCGGATCCACCCATCGTGCCCCGCCGCTGGCTTTCTCTTTCTTCACCCCCGGCATGTCGGGCAGCGGATCAAGCAGCCCATCCATCCGCAGAACCAGCATCTCGATCTGTTCGATGTTCATCCCCTTTTTCACCGCATACAGTGCCGCTTCCGCAATCCGGTCATTGTCTCCCAGCTTCAACAGCTCTTTTGCCTCTGAGAAATTGATACGCTTCTCCGCCAGCATCTCCATGACTTCCCGCGGCAGCTTCAGCAGACGCATATAGTTCGCCACCGAAACGCGCGACAATCCCACCCGCTCCGCAATCTGCTGCTGCGTCAGATTGAACTGGCTGCTCAGGACGCGAAACGCTTGCGCCTGTTCCAAGGGGCTCAGATCTTCGCGCTGCAGGTTTTCGATGATCGTCATCTCAGCCGCCTGCTGCTCCGAAATTCGCCGCACCAGCGCCGGAATGTGCGTCTTCCCCGCCTTCTTCGAGGCGTGCAGTCGACGCTCACCCATCACCAGGATGTACCGCCCCTGCTCCGTCGCAGGACGCACCACGATCGGCTGCACCACCCCGTTCGCCTTGATCGAATCCGCCAGCTCCTCCAGCGCGTCGTCATCGTCCACATAGCGCGTCTGAAACGGATTCTTGTCGACGTCGGCGATAGCCACGTTCACGACGAGATTCGAAGGCACTCGCGTATCCGCCACCGCCTGGATCTCGATCACCTCACCCTTCGGTGCATCCCCGAACGGATCGTAGTCAACGCTTCCAGTAGCAATCGCCGGCTCCGCAAGAGCAGTAGCACCATGAACAGCCGGTGGAAGGTTAGCTGAATGGACGCCCGACGAAGCACTCGCGTGCGCAACCGCCAAGCTGGAAAGGCTTGTAAGAACAACCGCCGCGCCAGACGCGTTTGCAGGAACAGCCGCCGGGTTGGAGGCGTCTGCCGCCAGGCTGGAGGCATTTGTGGGGACAGCCGCCATCGGCTGTCCAGCCGAGCGAAGCTCGGCTGTGTGTGGCGCTCGATCCGCCGAGTTCGGTTCCACTGCAGTCGCGACCATGGAAGAGCCGCCCTTCAGGGCCGCGTCAGCCCCGCCTGAGCCCGGGGCTTCAGCCCCCGTGGTAACTCTCGAAACTGGAACGCCGCTCGCCGCTGCCACATCCTGCACACTGTTGGTTTGCGCTGGTCTCACCACCCGCGGCCCCGGCAATAACGACTCCAGCCCTCTCCCCAGCGCCCGCCGCTTCTCCACCTTCTCTTTATCCTTTTCCGGATGCCCCGCCAGATTCCCCGCCGTAGCCGTCGTCACGATAGCCGTCCCCTCTTTCATGTCATCCTGAAGTCTGCCTTCTTTGGCAGGCCGATGGACCTTCGCATTTCTATTTTTGTACATCGATATCCATCGATCTAGCATATAGACAGTCGTCGATATACTAAGCGCTCTTGTCCATCTCCGCGGGCGAAATCTCCTCAACCGCCGCGTCCCCTCTGTGTTCCTCTGTGCCCGAAGCCTGCCCTGACGCAGGAACGGTGGTGATCTGTTCCGGGGTCTGAGGTCCAACGCCCGGAGCTTGCCCCGCCGCAGGAATGGCAGCGAGGTTCTCTGCCGGCTGAGGGCTCACCGCTGGCGGCTGGCTCTCAATAATCTCCTTCGCCAGCTTGATGTAGCTCTCTGCGCCCTTCGATCGCGGATCGTAGACCAGCGCTGCCTTACCATGGCTTGGCGCCTCGGCCAGCCTGATGTTGCGCGGCACAGTTGTGCGGCACAGCTTCTCGCCAAAAAAGTTCTTCAGCTCAGCCTTGACCTGCTGCGCCAGGTTGTTGCGCTTATCAAACATCGTCAGCACCACGCCCTCGATTTCCAGCCCAGGATTCAGCGCGGCACGTATGCGCTCAATCGTATCGAGCAGCTCGCTGATACCTTCCAGCGCGAAGTACTCGCCCTGCATGGGAATCAGCACAGCATCAGCAGCCACGAGCGCGTTCAGCGTGAGCAGGTCGAGTGCAGGCGGACAGTCCAGCACAATGAACTGAAAGCGATCGCGCAGTGGCGCTATCGCGTCGCGCATCCTGAACTCGCGCCGCTCAGCGTCAACCAGTTCAAGGTTTGCGCCTATCAGGTCCTTGTGCGATGGAATGAGCCAGAGCTGCTCGAGCTCAGTCGTCAGCAGCGCCTCTTCACCAGTAGCCGCCCCCATCAAGAGGTGATAGGAGCTGACGCGCTCAGGATCCTTCACAAACCCCAAGCCGCTGGTGGCGTTCGACTGCGGATCGCAATCGACGAGCAGCGTGTTTACTTCAGCAGCCGCAAAGGAAGCGGCCAGGTTGATGGCAGTCGTAGTTTTGCCGACGCCACCCTTCTGATTGGCAACAGCTATAACGCGTCCCATGGAATTGTGAGGAGAAGCCTGAGCACTCGCAGCATACTTCTCTTCAGAGATCAATTCAATTGATAAGTGTTGTGCAAACAGGTGAATTGATGTGCAAAACCAGTCAAAATGTTCCTGCAGGAACACTTCGTCGATTCGAAACCATTCAAAGTGTTCCTGTAGGAACATTTCTTCGGATTGGCAGCTGCGATCCCCCAGCGAGATGAGAGTCAGGCACAATAGCCCCGTGGTGGAAATGTTCCTGCAGGAACATTCATGCTGTCGTTAAACTTTCGCGCTGCTCATTGCAAAACGTGAGAAGTGTTCCTGCAGGAACACTGTGGAAAACTCTCTGGTGATCTATTGAAAATTTCAACAGATCGTTGGTTGTTCCCACTTCTAGCTCATAACTAGACTTATTATGATTATGTATCGCTAGGTTTTAAGCCTGGGGCCAACAATCCATTCCACTTATTGCTTTATTTGTTCGTTGTGGAGCCTTCTAAGGCCCCTCAGCGTTTACATGCGATTGCCAACATGCGGGAGTGGGATGCAGGGACCGCGATGGGATCGGACCAGTCTAGAGCTGGGAGGGCTGATTGTGCCTGCGGCAGCTGGGTCTGCGCGATCAGGAGGGCTAGACGACCTCCCGGGGCGACCAGGTTGGCCGCTACCGGCAGGATTGACTCGAAGCGCTCAACCGCGCGGAGTGTGACCACATCGAACGACGCGCTCGCCAAGGATTCGGCGCGGGTGGTTTGTATATTGACGCCCGTCAATGTAAGGGCGCGCGTGACTTCCTTGAGGAACGTGGCTTTTTTCTGGTTTGCTTCGATCAAGGTTAACGAGATTTCAGGGGCCCATAGTTTGATGGGGATGCCGGGGAATCCGGCGCCGGAGCCTACGTCGGCCACTTCAAAACTTTTCACCTCAGAGGACACAGAGGAACACTGAGGAAATAGGTGGCGGGCGGCGAAGAGGCTTTCGCCGAAGTGACGCGTCACGATTTCTTCTTCGTCGCGAATGGCGGTCAGGTTGATACGGGCGTTCCAGCGCTGGAGTATATAGATGTACGTCGATATACTTTGCAGTTGGGCGACGGGGAGGACAGCGGGTTCCTCAGCGCTTCGCGCCTCGGAATGACAAGGTACGGATGAGCGCGTTGACGGCGCGAGAAATGGCTCCAGCAGTTCGGCGATGTGGTCGGGGTGCATGGATCACGCATTTTTGATTTTAGCTTGTAGATTGCTGGGTACGCACTCCTCGCTTCGCTTCGTCGGACAGCCGAGGCGGCTGTCTCTACGTGGTCTCCTCTTAACTTAGAGATAAGGAGTTGGCATTGATGAATTGCATGATGATTACGCGGAAGATGTTCGTGGGTGAGTGCGGGGACAGCAGATTCCTCCTTGGCGCTGCGCGCTTCGTCGGAATGACAAACATTCTGGGGTTGGGCCTCGGGTTCCTTGCTTCGCTCGGGATCACGATTTCGGGGCATGTTCCGCCTCGCTTCGCTTCGTCGGACAGCCGAGGCGGCTGTCTCTACGTGGTTCGTAGTGAAAGCTTAAAACCATCCAGGTTGTCAAGGTGGGATCGGCAAATTTTTGAAAATTTAACGGGAGTCCTTCGGGGGGGATTTTGCATCCCAATCCGGTATGGAGCCGAATCGGAAAATCTTTGACGAGGATTATCGAGTGTTGGCTGTTGAAAGTCAGAGACTGACCATTCAAGGGGTGCGTAGCGGAGAGGTGCTGACCATCGTGACGCAGAACCCTGAGGCCCCGCTCAGCGCAGCCGATTACCCGCCCGGGAAGTTGATTACGCTAAGGGATCCTTCGAATACGGCGCCGAATTAGGCAGGCGGGCGGGTGGTCTCTGGTGTGAGTACTGTCTTCCTCAGATGCGCATCGGCATGACGATGTAGCGATACTTATAATCGTCACCCTCGGCTGGCCGCAGTTGGCCTGCTGACTGGGAGTCCTTCAACTCCAGGCGGACCTCGCTGGTGCCTGCGGCCTTCAGGAAATCTACCAGGTAAGCGGCGTTAAAGCCGATCGTGAGGGGCTCTCCGTTGTAGGGAGCTTCCAGAGAATCTTCGGACTCGCCAGCTTCCGTCGAAGAGGCGGAAAGTTTTACCTCGCCCTTTTCCAGGCGCATGCGTACGGCGCGCGAGCGCTCGTCGGCGAACTGAGCCACACGGAGGATCGCTGCATTCAATTCGTCGGCATTCAAGGCGATGACCTTGCTGTTGTCCTTGGGCAGGACTGCCTCGAAGTTGGGGAATTGGCCGGTCAACTGGCGCGAGGTGAGCAGGCGGGATCCGATGCGGAAGAACAGGGTCGATTCATCTTTCGCAAACTCAATCGTCTCGGCATCGGTGGAGTCGAGCAGAGATTTCAACTCATCCATCGCCTTCTTAGGGACGAGGGTCTTCATCTCGCCGGAGACGCCCACGAACGTTTCGCCGGCGCGTTCGCAATGCGCCAGGCGGTGCCCATCGGTGGCGACCATCGTAATCGATTCGGGCTTGAGCAGCATCAGCGCGCCGTTCAGGGTGTAGCGCGACTCTTCATTGGAAATCGCAAAGCCGGTGCGGGCAATCAGGCCGCGCAGGACTTGCGCCGGAATTGTAATGACGCCTGAGGTGGGGAAGACTGGAAGGCTGGGAAAATTTGATTTCGCCATGCCCACCATCTTGGTGTTGGAGCGGCCACAGCGGATGCTGACCCAATGGTTATCGAGCAGTTTGATGGTGATATCGGCATCGGGCAGCAGTTTCACATAGTCATGCAGTTTGCGGGCGGGGATGGTGCACGAGCCTTCTTTCTTGACCTTCGCACTGCAGGAGGTTCGCAGGCTGAGATCGAGATCGGTTGCCGTCAGCGACAGGCGGTCTCCAGCAGCCTCGAATAAATAGTTGGACAGGATTGGAATGGTGGTCTTGCGCTCGACCACACCCTGCGTGGCGGTCAATTCTCGCAGCAACTCGAACTTGCTGACCGTGATCTCCATGGTACCCGCGGCAACGGCGGCCTCCACCGGCATAAAGTTCGTCTCCCCCTGCGGCGCGCCTAAAGCCACGCCCTTTCAAAACTGCTGCTTCTGTTACTTCCTTATATCAAATGCAAAAGCAATAAAACCAGCAGTAACAGTAGGTGGTGCGGAAACGTGGAAAACTTTATCAACTGTCCCGTTTCCACCGACTTCGCGCTATACCCTTGATGTGAGAAATCGGACCCTTTCACTTCGGAGTCCCTACTGTAACTCGCCGCTGAATTCAGTTTCACTCCCGCGATTCACAACTTCCACATCGTATTCACAGGGCCGGCGAGGAAGACCCTATAACAAAGTGGAAATCCCGCGCGGCCCGCGATCTATCCGCCTAATTGCTCGGTGAGTTTATTGATCAGCCTGTTCAAATCTTTATCGTTCTTGCGAACCTCTTCGATCTTCTCGACGGAGTGGAGCACCGTCGTGTGATGCTTGCCGCCGAACTGCCGTCCGATTTCCGGCAGCGAGGCTTCCGTCATATGCTTCGCCAAGTACATCGCAATCTGCCGCGGATAGACGATGGCGCGGGAATTGTTCTTTGCTTTGATTTCGACCAGGCGCAGGCCGAACTGCTCCGCCACCATCTTCTGGATTGATTCGATGGTGACCTTGCGGGCTTGCGAGTCGATGAAGTTCTTGAGCACCTGCTGCGCGTAGGGGAGCGTAATCTCGGCGCCGATCAAAGAGGAGTGAGCAACCAGACGAATCAGCGCCCCTTCCAGTTCGCGAACGTTCGAGCGGATGTTGGACGCGACGTATAGGGCAACGTCGGTGGGCAGCGTCACCTTTTCCTGCTCAGCCTTCTTCTGAAGAATCGCGACTTTGGTTTCGAGATCGGGCGGCTGGATATCGGCGATCAGGCCCCACTCGAAGCGACTGCGCAGGCGATCTTCAATCTCAGCGAGCTCTTTGGGGGAGCGGTCGCTGGCGATGACAATCTGCTTCATCGACTCGTGCAGCGCGTTGAAGGTGTGAAAGAACTCTTCCTGGGTGCGCTCTTTGCCGGTGAGGAACTGGATGTCGTCGATGAGCAGCACGTCGACATTTCGGAACTTGTCGCGGAAGGTGGTCATCTTGTCGTAGCGCAGCGAGTTGATCATGTCGTTGGTGAACTTCTCGCTGGAGACGTAGCAGATGGCCGCGAGCGGAGTACGGCGCTTGATCTCGTGGCCGATCGCCTGCATGAGGTGAGTCTTGCCCATGCCGACGCCGCCGTAGAGGAAGAGCGGGTTGTAAGCTTTCGAGGGACGCTCGGCCACAGCCTGGCACGCCGCGTGGGCAAACTGATTGCCGCTGCCGATGACGAAGGCATCGAAGGTGTAGCGCGGATTGAGTTGCGCCGCACCATCCCAGTCGAAGCGGGCTTGCGAGGGCCCGGCTGTCGCGGATGCAGACGTCAGGCCGCCATCATGGCGTACGGGAGTTGCCGCGGGATCATCTTCCGGGGTCACGAACCTTACATCGTTGAATCCGAGCCCGAGAACATCGATCGCTTCCTGAATAAGGTCAGCGTACTTGTCACCGGCGTGCCGAAACTCCACGGTGGGAACGCGAACGAATAGAACACCTCCACTCGAGTGACTGTAGCGAGTGGGTTTAAGCCAAGTGTCGTAGGAATGCCGGTTGATCTTTTTTTCCAGAGCATCGAGAATGCGCGCCCAAGGGTTCGGGGAGAGGGTCGTTGTGCCGGTTGCTGACATATATGAAATTTCACCAATGGGCGTCCCGTGGCTGGGTGAGAGCGCCTGTTAAAAACTTCCGTTGATCAGTAGCTGGAACCGTTAATTTTACTGCGGAATGCGCCAGTTTTAACCGTTGCGGCCAAAAATTTCGCGAAGCGCAAAGCAGGACCAGTCGTGGATACTAGCACAAAATTTTTTGTCGTGTGGAAATCTTTCGGCTGGATTTCATCGCGAGTCTCTATTCAGAACTCCATCGCATCACTTGTCAAGTACCGCGCGAGTTAATGTCGCGCGCACGGTGCAAATTTTGATTGCAAGAGAACGCGAAGAGAAGGAACATAGTGATGCACTCTGAAGTGTTCTCGGCACGCTCGTCGCAATCTCCACGGTGCGAGCGTCGCTATGAGCATCGTCACTGCATGGTTCTCAACCGAGGGTGCAGCCTATATAACGACCGCAGGAGGCCATCCCATGCTCCGCAACTCCAGTTTCCGCGTCACATGCGCGATCGCGACCCTCACATCGCTCTCGCTTCTCTGCGTCACTTGCGGCGGCTCGAGCCATAGTCTCTCGCAAGCACAGGCGCAGGCAATTTCCCAGGAAGTATTCAGCGCGCTAAACTCCGCGATGGTGGCCGGACTTACGCCAACCGGCGCGAGTACTGCGGTAACGCGACCGTCTCTGGGAGAGATTGTCGAACGCGGCCGGCTCGCGCAATCGTCTGGATGCACCGTCACGAACAGCGGCGAGTCGTGCAACATTCCGATTACGTACCAGGGCGCTTGTCCCAACGGAGGCTCCATAAGTGTCAGCGGGGATTTCATGTACACGCTGGACAATTCCGGGAACGGCAGCGACAGCTCGACGCTGACGGTCACACCGGCGGCTTGCGCAGTTGACAATGCGACGTTCAGCGGAAATCCCAGCGTGACGTTTGCGACCCAGTTCAATCTGCAGAATTACGGGCTGGCATTTCCGACTACGTTTTCGGGAATGGGCGGCATTTCGTACGGGCCAAATCCGTCGGGAAGCTGCAGCATCAATGTGAAAGCGACGGCTACGTCGGTGAGCTCGTGCAGCGTGAGCGGGAGTGTTTGCGGAAGGTCGGTCAGCGGTAAGTGTTAAGTGAGCCTCGATGTGGCGGATCGAATATTTGACGCCGGAACCTTAATTCCTGGCGGCGACGGGAAGGGCGCACGTTGCGGGCACTCCCTCAGGGGATACCCGTTCTCGTCGTATGATGCGCGCCTTGTCTGGGTCGCGCTTTCCAGCGATAAACCAGAGGTTATTCCCCTTGATTTTTACCTGAATTGGGTCCCCGACGATCAGTTCCTCCGGCGGATGATCAGCGCCATAAAACGGTTCGTAGTCCAGGAGGTAGGAAATATCTTCAACCTGGATTGCGATGCAGAATATTCCATTGCCGCGGATGGGCGCCTCCGTGTATCGGCGGACGTCTACTAACTTGCCCGTGACATACCCAGACTTCTGCCCAGCGGTGGCAGACAGCAACGGCAGAAAGACGCACAACAGAAACAGTTTTCGCATGGCATTACTCCGCCTGTGTTACGCAGCCCACAAGAGTGCCTACGTTGCAAGGAACTTCAAAGTGTAGGATTTCGGGTGGCGCTGGTTTGTGATCCGGGCACTTTACCCCGTGACGCGAGTCACACTCGGAGCGACTCTTCATTTTTACCCTAAAGCGGACTCGCAGCATCCTACGTCCGTATGCCTACGGTGAGTGGCGCGCGATGAGGGAGAGCCGCAAGGTCCCTCCACCTGCGCTCGCGTTCGCTCGCCTCGGTCGGGATGACAGGTTTGAAATCCCCACTTCTGGCAAAACCAGCCAGAAGTGGGGCACCCAGCCCTTTGATTCACTACAGGGCGAGGGCGTTGCGGGCACTTCAGTGGGAGTCTGGAGCGAACTCAACCAGCCATCCAAGCAGACCGGGCAGACAGAATCCCACGGCGTTCAGAATTCCATGCGTGCGCGCCATCTGCGGAATTGGCAGGACATCACTGCCGCGAAAATCGGCCACCGCGTAGGCGGTCGAGAGCACCATCCCGGCGAAGATAGTCGCCGACGCGACATAGAACAGGGCGCGAGCGCTGCCCGACTGCAACCTCTTGGCGCAGGAGCGCAAAACCACCGCCAGGCCCGCGACGGCGGCTGAGAACACTGCGGCCGCTGCAAGTTTCAGCTGCGGAGAAATCACGAACCCCACTGCGACGACAAAAGGCATTCCTATGACGACAGCCACGAGCCAGCGCAGCCACCGATGCTTGTGGCGCAGAGCCGCGAATTGCAGCATTGCGGCCGCAATCATCGCGGTGGCAAATCCCGCGTAATGGAAGTGCACGGCGGTCAGCAATCCGATCGGTTCCTGAATCCCCATCGGCCGCAATCCCAAACGCGAAGCTACAAGCCAGGCTCCGCCGACACTCAAGTCTAGTTGTGCGACCGCGATTGTAATTCTCTGCATTGTCGAACGAGTGCTGCTGTCGGGCTGCGACCTCGCGAGGGAGGAGAGATCGGTAAGGGCGGCAATAGTCATTGACAGGCAAACGAGCATCCACGCGCAAGCCAAACCGCCGGCAGGTCGTCCCGGCGGAAGCCACAATGCGGCGACGACGAGCGCGGCCGCAACCGGCTGAATCCTTCGCGCAAACCGCGTGAGCGGAGTGTCGCTGCCCATTACGCGGCCCAACTCCATCCCCAGCGGAACGATCACCAGGGGAGCAAAGAGGAACATCAACTCAATGGCTCCAATCGGCGCGACGCCGATCCGTGCGAGCACCGCGACCCCGGCCCAAATGACGGCGCCTAAGACAGCGCACCTCTGGGCCCATGGTCCCTCGATGGTTGTAGCCTTCATCGCTGACGAAGCCCCCATCTTGTGAGTTCATACAATCACCTCACAGCGGCCGCAGTGCGGCCGTTCCAAACACCACTACCAGTACAACCAGCGCTACCATGTATAAGGCGTCCAGGACCCGGTTCTGGCGGCGGATTTCGCGATCGTAATAGAAGACCTGGAGGCAAATCCGTAGCAACCAGAACGCGGCCATGAACGCGCTGAGGAAGCGGCCCATCGGCGTTGCTCCCGCCAACTCGCGGGCGAACCCGAAACACAATGCGGCAAACATTCCCAGCACGATCACGATGTAAAGCCAGTGCACGTAAAAGATCTGGCGCACAAATCGCGGCACTCCTGCCAGCCGCTCACGGACGCGCAACCTGCCTGGCAAGGGAACATTCGCCGCAATGATGCCCAAGTGCACCGCGCCTGCTCCCCAGATTGCCCGCACCATCCATTCCGCGTTCATATGTCCTCCGTTGACTTATGCGTCAGACATTTCTGTATACACAGAACTACATGGTTAAAAAAATTTAGCTCGCCTTCTTCCGCATCTTCGTTCCCATGCGCAACAGCTTCCTGACGGTTCCGGTGGGGAGGCGCTTCATCTGATCGTGCAGCTCAGTGACTGCCTCGAAAAAACCGGCCATGGCTTCCAGGCGCTGGCGCGTGTAATCGGCTCCCGGCTCTTTTGGATCCAGTTCAGCAAGGCAGCGGCGGAGCATCTCGCGCGTGGGATCGATCTCGCGGCGTTTTCTCTGCTCGATGACGAGGCGGAACATCTCCCAGACGTCCTTCATGGACTCGTAGTGCTCGCGACGGTCGCCGAGCACGTGCACAGCGCGAACGATGCCCCAGGTCTCCAGCTCGCGAATGGAGGTGCTGACGTTCGAGCGGGCAACGCTCAGGGTCTCGGCGATCTCCTCGGCGGGCACCGGCTTGGGGGAGAGGTAGAGGAGCGCATGAATCTGGGCGACGGTACGGTTGATGCCCCACTTGGTGCCCATCTCGCCCCAGTGCAGGATGTACTGCTTTTGCAATCCAGTTAGTTCCGCCATATCGGTTCTTTCAGTACAGACAGAATACACTGAAAGAGGGTTCGTGTCCAGTGGAAAATTCCCCAAAGGACGAACGCTGAGGTTAACGTCGGGAGTCTTTCGGAGGAGTTGGCTTTGGCGGCCTTCTCGGATGGTCTCGGCGAGGTTTTTCGCGACCAGAGTTGTGGCGGGGCGCTCGGCGTCGCCATCGCTTGGACGGGCCGAGGCGGCCATCGCCACGTGGTCTCCATTGCCGAATTTGCCGGGGTCATGCTTGACCGTGAGGCCTGGGTGACTTACATTGGCGGCACTTCAATTTGGGAGGGCTGCGTTATGCTCGACGGATTCAAGAAATTCATCCTGCGTGGAAATGTTGTGGATATGGCGGTGGGCGTGGTGATTGGGGCGGCCTTTGGCGGCGTAGTGACTTCCCTGACGAAGGGTTTGCTTACACCGTTTATAGGCGCGCTTGTGAAGTTGCCGGATTTCTCCAATCTTAAATACGAACTTCGAGGCAGCAATTTTCTCGTCGGTGATTTCCTCAACGCAGTCATCTCCTTCTTGCTGATCGCCGCTGCGGTGTACTTCTTCGTTGTTCTTCCGGTGAACTGGCTGCTGGCACGTATGCATAAGGAAGAGCCTGCGGCTGCACCGACGACGAAAAAGTGTCCGGAGTGTTTGAGCGAGATTCCGATCGAGGCGAAGCGGTGTGCGCACTGCACGCAGCCGCAGATGGGCAGGGCGGCGTAGCAGTTCCGGATGGGAATGCATTCTTCGGCTTCGCTTTCGTCGACAATCCCGTGGTCCGAAAGTCGAAATCCCCACCCCTTCGGCTTCGCTCAGGGCAGGCTCTGTCGCACAAAACGCGACAAGGGTGGGGCACCCTGCGGAAGACTGGAAGAGAGCCGATTACTGCTCGACTTCTTGATCTAACAATCTCACGTAACATGGAAGCATGAGTGTGTGTCGGGCGTTATGGGTGGGGTCGTTGCTGGCTGTGAGCGCGTTGGCGCAGGGGGTTGGACCCTCGCAATCTCCCTCCTCTTCTTCTTCAAATTCTTCTTCAAAACATACGAAGGGTTCCTCGGCGCGGCTGGTGGCCGATGTGGATGCGGGCACGGTTGCGAATGGGGTTTATCGGAATCGGGCGCTGGGTTTGTCTTGTAAGGTTCCGGCGGGGTGGGTGCTGCGGACTGAGGAGATGAATGCGCGGGGGGAGTCTGATTCAGGAGCCGCGGACTCGGAAGAAAAAGCTTCACCACAGAGGGCACAGAGGGCCACAGAGGAAGAACCCGGCGGGCGCGTCTTGCTGGCGGCGTTTTCGCGGCCTCCGGACGCGAAGGGCGAGGAGGTTAACGCGTCGATCGTGATCGCGATGGAGAAGGTCGCGGCCTATCCGGGGCTGAAGGAGGCGGCGCAGTACTTTGGGCCGCTGACTGAGGTGGCGAAGGCGCAGGGTTTCACCGCGGATGAAGAGCCTTACGAGATGGAAATGGGGACGAAGGTTGTGGTGCGAGGGGATTTTCATAAAGACGTGGGGACGCGGGTGATGCGGCAGTCGACGCTGGTGTTTCTGGCGCAGGGGTATGCTGTGTCGATTACGGTGATTGGCGGGAGTGACGATGAGGTGGAGGAGTTGATGGATGGGGTGGGTTTTGTGGGGAAGTGAATTCGTTGGCGCGGATCTAGCGGATGAACGCGGATCGGGGAAGGCTCACCTGGTGGGAAGTCGGGCGCGGCAGGGATCCTTCGACTGCGCGTGAGCACCTTTCGGGCACTCACGCTTCGTTCAGGAAGACAGAGCATCGGAACCGGATTGCCCGCAAGGGTATCCTGACGCGCCGCTGAAGCGCGCCTCCTCCACCTTACAGCCCTTCCATCACTGCCGGTGTTCCACTCTCTACTGCGCCATGGCGGCGTGTTCTTTTATGTCGATCGCGATTTGGGGCGGGTGGAGGAGCGTGTTGTGAATCAAGCAGTGGTGGACGGCGCGTTCCACGCCGGCGCGGTGCTGGTCCGTCAACTCCAAAGGTGCTTCGATCTCGATGCGGAAGTTGTCGATGCGGGCGACGGAATCCTTGACCTTGTCGGCGGTGACGCGGACGCGCGTGCCTTCGGTCGCGAGCTTGAATTTACGAAGATATTGCGCGGCATAGAACGCGGCGCACGAGCCGAGGGATGCGAGCAAGAGCTCGGGCGGAGTCATGCCTTCGTCGAACCCACCGTTTTCCGGAGGCTGGTCGCAAGCGATGGTGTGCTGGCGCGCTTTAATTTCGAATTGCACTGATCCCAGATGTTCGACTGTCACTTCCATGTAGTGCCTCCAATAATTTGTCTAAGTCGATCCTGCCTGAGTGAGGGCGGCATCGAGATGAGCGCGGACTAATTCACGGGCGCGGTGCAGGCGCGATTTCATGGCCGCGCGGGAGATTCCGAGCTCGTGGGCGACTTCGTCGCCTGAACGATCTTCGATGTCGCGGAGCCTGTAGACCTGCCGATACAGAGGAGGGAGTGCGGCTACGGCTTGGCTGAGAAACTCCGCCATCTGCCGGCGGACCAACTGCACCTCAGGCGTGGGCTCCGAACTAGCGATTTCTCGGCCTTCTTCGTCGAGGGCCGAGAGCTGCATCAGGGGTAAGAGAGCTTCCTTTTCTTTAAGCTGCCAGCAGACACGTTTGGCGATTTGTGTCAGCCAGGCGCGGAAGGCCGCGGAATCGTGCAACTGATCGAGGTGACGATAAGCCTTGAGCAGAGCTTCGACGAGGACGTCTTCGGCGTCTTCGCGGTTACCACAGGCGCGGATCATCTGACGGTATACGGAATCTTTGTGGTGGCGCGTAAGGGCTTCGAAATCGCGCGGGGTGTGTTCGTGGAGGTCGGGACCCATGAGGGCATTGTGCCACTGTTGGGCTGGCAGGGATGTGTGCAGGCTCACGGTCGCGCACCAAACTTGTCCGCGCGAGATCCTTCGCTCCGCCTGGATGACCCCCGGAAACAGATCGCCGTGTGCCGATTGGGTCACTGGCCACTCCGCGAAGGTTCCGGGTTGGGAAGAGGTGCCTTGCAGTGGGTGCGAGCGTTCCAGGGCATCTTGCTCAGAATTTCAGCCATAGGGCAGACGTCGGTTAGGCCGGCGAAAGTGAGGCCGAGGCCGAAGAAGGCGGAGAGAAAGAGCCAGCGCGGATTGAGAGTGAGAGCCAGTGCGGCGCCGATGAGTACGAATAGTCCAGCGCCGAGGCGGACTTGGCGTTCGAGGGACCAGCGGGTCTTGACCGTGGTGACGGTCGGCAAGCCGGCCTGGATCCAGGCAGCGGTTCCTCCTTCGAGGACTGCGATCTGGCGCTGGCAGGGCTCGAGGAGATTGGCGGTTATGCGAGCGCGTTTGCCCATCTGACAGATGAGGACTATTGGGCTGGAGCTGAGGTCCGCGAGGCGTGATTCGATTTGGTCCATCGGAATGTTGACGGCGCCGGGAATGTGCCCAGAGGCGAACTCGGAAGGGGAGCGGACGTCGACCAGCTGGGAGCTGGCAACCGGTTGAGCGCGGAGTTCTGCGACAGTTAGGGATGAGGTCAGAATTGCCTCCTAATTAGGAAGAGCGGCTGGGAGGGAAAAAGGATTCAGGGGCATGGGGAAAAATCCCCCACTCTAACGTTGCAAATTGCGCGACGTTAGAATGGGGGCCCAGCGTAAGAAATGCGGTACACGGCAGAATTACATAGGTCCTTCGGTGCGCAAAATGCGCGCGCCTCAGGATGACAAAGCTTCTTAGATTGTGATCAGTCCAGGGGTTCGGGGTGGAGGCTAAGGTCTTGTTCGCCGGCGGCCTTTTTCTCGGCGTATTTTTTCATCCAGGCTTCCCAGGATTTGCCGGCGGCGGTGTCGCGTCCGGTGAAGGCCAGGGCGGCGATGTCGGCGTAGGCGATAGAGACCTTCTCGTCAGAATTTTTCGGGTAGAGGCGGACTAGGGAATCTTTCAAGGTTTTCGCGGTGCGACGGTCGAAGAGGTAGCCTTCGATTTTGGATCCGTCTTTGCGGGTGATGGTGATGTCGCCGCGGTAGTCGAAGGCTTTTTCCAGGGCCTGGCGGAGGTCTTCGTCGCCGGATACGCTTGGGATCCAGCCTTCCAGATTTTCGTGTTGAGTGCCGGGGGCGACTTCAAGCGCGTCGGGATTGAGGTGCGGGGGATGTTGATCGGCGTGGCCGGCTTCTTTGCCTGTCATATTAATTCCAAAGCTTTAACCACAAAGGGCACGAAGGTTCACGAAGGAATCTAGGCGCGCGTTTCTTGCAGCGTATCGGGTGGAGGCGCGATTTGGATTAGCGGGTTGACCGGAGCTTGCGGCTCTTCCAGCATCTTCAACGCTTCTTTGTCTTTATAGCTCGTGAACAGAGTCGCTTTCACGGTGGCAACGAATCCGCCTAGCGAGCTGAAAGTCGCGTTTACGGCGCTGGCTTCGTAGCCGCTGTGGACCATGCAATTCGCGCAGGCTGGATTCCCAGATTCGGTGCCGTAGTTCTGCCATTCTGTGGTCGACAGCAATTCCGAAAAAGTTTCCGCGTAGCCGTCTTGCAGCAGGTAGCACGGCTTTTGCCAGCCGAAGACGTTGTAGGTCGGCATGCCCCACGGGGTGCAGGGGTAGGTGCGCTTACCCATCAGGAACTCTGCGAAGAGCGGCGAGAGATTGAACTGCCAGCTCTTTTTGCGGTTCGAGAGGATCGCGCGGAACATGCGTCTGGTGCGGGCGCGGCCCAGGAAATGTTTCTGGTCGGGAGCCTTGTCGTAGGAGTATCCCGGAGAGAGCATCATGCCTTCGACGCCCAGGTCCATCATTTCGTCGAAGAAGGCGCGGACGGATTTCGGGTTGGCACCGTCGAAGAGCGTCGTGTTTGTGGTGACGCGGAAGCCGCGCTTCAGGGCTTCTTTTATAGCATCGACGGCGATGTCGTACCCGCCCTCGCGGCACACGGCAAGGTCATGCTCTTCGCGCTGGCCGTCGAGGTGAACTGAAAACGTCAGATATTTGCTCGGCTTGAATAGGTGGATCTTCTCTTTCAGCAGCAATGCGTTGGTGCAGAGGTAAATGTACTTTTTGCGGGCGACGAGGCCGTCCACGATTTTATCGATTTGGGGGTGCATCAGGGGTTCGCCGCCGGGGATCGAGACCACTGGGGCGCCGCATTCGTCGACGGCGCGGAAACATTCTTCGGGGCTGAGATCTTTCTTGAGAATGTGGGCGGGATATTGAATTTTGCCACATCCGGCACAGGCCAGGTTGCAGCGGAACAGCGGCTCGAGCATCAGGACGAGCGGATATTGCTTCCGTCCGGCGAGCTTTTGACCGATGACATAGCTCGCGACGGTCCACATTTGAGAGACGGGTACTGGCATGTGTTTTAGGGGAACCCCTTGAGGGTATTTTATCAGGGAATGGGGATGGCGTTTGGGGCAGGACCGGGGTGGGCACGGGGGAGCGAGCACCGGGGCTAAACAGTTTGCTGAAAAACTAGCATTACGAGACCCCAGGGGCTAAAGCCCATCAGAAAAACAGAGGCTTTATCGCAGCGCTGAAAAGCGCTGCGCCACCCAAAATCGAGTTTTTCAGCAAACTGTAAAGCCCTGATTCTTCAGTACGCTTAACGCGGCCCTGAAGGGCCGCGCTTCCACGTAGATTCTGGCCCCTTTTACGCGATAGACTCCGGCGCTCTTCCACGGTAGATGCAGAATCTCTTTGGGTTTCTAAGGACGAGGTTCGTGGTTGGGGGCGCTTGGCTTCGCCTTCGCTGGACGGACGAAGGCGTCCGTCCCCACACGGGGCCTTGCCCTTGGAGGCCCTCACTCCGAGGCGGTCCACAAAGTCTGCAACCTCGCGCTGGGTTGGTCCGTCTAAAGGTGATGATCTTTCGCTTGTTGGTACGGACCAAAGGTCTCTTGTTCCGGGGCGGAAAACCCGGTACCCTGAAGTCCGGCCGTTTGTATGTTTAACCCCCATCCGAACCTTGCCGATGAAGTGAACCGCGGGATCATCCAGTCGGAGATCGAGGGCGGCGTGTTTCTGAACGATCTGCCCCCCTCGACGGTGCTGGAGATTCAGACGATGCATCACTGCTACAAGGCGGTGCTGCTGGGTGGGAGTGAGGCGCTACTGTCGGGGCATCCGGAGTTTTGTCCAGAGCCGGTGCAGGTGGCGATCTCGGGGTCGACTTGGGGCGGGTCCATGCTGAAGCTGCAGTTTGTGGGGCGGGGGATGCATCTGGAGTTTCGGCATCCGGAGTATCCGATGCCGATTGTGACGTCGCCTATTCAGGAGATCCGGGATAACGTGGCGCTGCCGGCGGTGGAGTTCGATGGGCGGGCGCACGGGGCACATTCCTGACGGGCGGTTGAAGCCCTTTATCTTTTCTTCCTTGTCGCGGCGCGGAAGCGGCCGCTCCTCGACGGTGATTCCGGCGGTCTTTTCTCCTGAACGTTACTTCCAACCTCATCGGAGTTGCGAAATCTCTTTCTGGTCGGGTTCGTGGTCGGGGCGCTCGGCTTCGCCTTCGCGGGACAGCCGAGGCGGCTGTGTCTACGTGAGTTGTGGTTGAGGTGGCATTGACTTGCTTGGGTTGAGGCACTACTATTCCGGCCAGCGGGCGTGTGCCCGTCCTTCATGCCGCTACAGATCAATTCGCGAGAAGTGTCTCACGTCAGCATTCTTGATATTCGGGGCCGCATTGTACTGGGAGAGGAGATTCATCTTCTGCGGGATGCGGTGCGCAATCTGATTGCGGAGGGGAAAAAGAAGATCCTTCTCAATCTGGCGGATGTGGATTACATCGACAGCTCGGGAGTCGGCGAACTGGTGGGAGCCTTTACCACCGTGCGCAACGCAGGGGGAGAGTTGAAGCTGCTGAACCTGACGCAGAAGGTGCACGATGTGCTGCACGTGACCAAGCTGTACACGGTTTTCGATATTCGCGACGATGAGTTCACGGCGGTGAAATCGTTCGATTATTACTTCGCGAAGTAACTGCGATCGCGGAAAGTCGTAAGGGCCACGGAACGTTGTTTGGTGCGGGAGTGGCTTAGTCGTGAATTACGGGAGTGCAGACCATCGGTCGCTGCAAGAAAAGACTGCCCGCCAGTTAATCTGGACCTCTAACCGCACATTTCAGGGATGGACCTGCTCACAATGCGAGTGGAATTATCCGCTGCCGACGTTGCTGAGTGAGGCGGATGCACGGACGGCTTATGACCGGCTGGCGGCGGCGAAGTTCCGCGAGCACAAGTGCGCGGACCATTTGGCGCGGCTTGAGATGGTGCAGGAACAGGACAGCTTTACGGGACGCATCCGGAAGCTGGTCACGCAGGGGTTCAAGCCGAAAGATGCGGTCGAGTTGTTTTTGCAGGAAATCGAACTGGAGTATCGGAATGATCCGAAGACTCTGGCTCGGGCGAAGGCCGAGGGGGAGGACTTCTTGCGACGGCTGAAGGCGGGGTTGATTTGAAGAGCGCTCACCACAGAGGGCACAGAGGAGCACAGAGTTGCACCCGCACCGGCGCTTCGCGCCGGGGACGGACCCTTCGACGACGATCATGGCAGGGTGCGTCCGTCTCTACACAGTCAGTTGGTAATCCCCATCTGGGTGAGGATATAAGCGTAATCGAAGGACGCCTCGTGGAGGCGGTCGTACCTTCCTGAAGCGCCGCCGTGGCCGGCGGGGCTTAGGTTAACCTTGAAGATTAGGGTGTTGTGATCGGTGCGCGTGGCGCGCATCTTGGCGACATACTTCGCGGGCTCCCAGTACATCACCTGGCTGTCGTTGAATGACGTTTTGACCAGCATGTTCGGATAAGCCTTCGCCTCCACGTTGTCGTAGGGCGAGTAGGTGATCATGTAATCGAACGCCGGTTTCTCTTTCGGATTTCCCCATTCTTCGAACTCACCCACAGTCAGTGGGAGAGATTCATCCAGCATCGTATTCATCACATCAACAAACGGAACCTTGACCACGGCCGCGTGAAACAGGTCGGGGCGCAGGTTAAGGACCGCACCCATGAGCAGGCCGCCGGCGCTGGCGCCTTCGATGACCAGTTTGTCTTTCGATCCGTAGCCGCGCTTGGTGAGGTCTTCTGCGACCGCCGTGAAATCGGTGAAGGTGTTCTTCTTGTTCATCATTTTGCCGGCGTCGTGCCAGGCCTTACCCATCTCGCCCCCGCCGCGGATGTGGGCGACTGCGTAGACTACCCCGCGATCGACCATGCTGAAGATGTTGGAGTTGAACCACATGTCTAGCGAGATGCCGTAGGAGCCGTATCCGTAGAGATAGAGCGGGCCGGTACCGTCGAGCTTCGCGCCTTTGAGATGCAGCACGGAGACTGGGATTTTTGCACCGTCGGAAGCCGTGGTATAGATCTGCTCGACTTCATATTTGCTGCGATCGTATCCGCCCGGGACTTCCTTCTGCTTCAGCAACTGAGAGGCGCCGGTTTCCATATCATAGGAAAAGACCGACGCCGGGGTGATGGGAGACTCGTAGGCATAGCGGAATTCCGTGGTGTCGTACACGCGGTTCGTGTACGGCCGGACATCATAGGCAGGCTCGGGGAACGACAGGCGGCGGGAGTGTCCGCTGCGCAGGTCGACGACGCGGATTTGCGGTAGACCATTTTCTCGCTCGTACAGGACCAGGAAGTTCCTGAACATGTCCAATTCATCGAGCATGATGGCCGCGTTGTGCGCCTTGACCTCATGCCAGTTTTTGCTGCTGGGATCGGTGACGGGAGCGGTCACGAGCCGAAAGTTGCGTCCTGTGTCATTGGCGCGGATGTAGAAAGAATCGGCGTTGTGGTCGGCGTAGTATTCGACGCCCTGCTTGCGGGGCTCGATGGTTTTCCAATCCGCTGCGGGGTCCTTGGCCGGGATATAGCGCGCTTCGCTCGTCGTGTGGCTGCGCAGTTCCATGAGGATGTACGCCTGGCTGCGCGTCTTGAAAGCGCGAACCGTGAATTTCTCGTCGGGCTCTTCGTAGACCAGTGTGTCGGGATCGGATGATCCAACTGTGTGGCGGTAGAGGCGGAACTGGCGCTTCGAGACGGCGTCTTCCTGGGTGTAGAAGACGGTGCGATTGTCGTTGGCCCAGACTACGGAGCCGACGCGCTCGGCGTGATCGGTGAGCGTTTGGCCGGTGCGGAGATCTTTCACCGCGAGATTGAACTGGCGGAATCCAGTGTTGTCGTAGCTATAGGCCAGAAGATTTCCGTCAGTGCTGACCGCAAAGGCCTGCACCGTCATGAAGGCCCGGCCCTTGGCCAGTTCATTTACGTCGAGGAGAACTTCTTCGTTGGCGTCGGCGCTGATCCTCTTACGGCAGCGGATGGGGTACTGCTTGCCGGCTTCAGTGCGGATGTAATAGAAAAAGTCGCCCTCTTTGTAGGGGACCTCGACATCCGTTTCTTTTACGCGGCTGAGCATCTCGTCGTAGAGCTTTTTCTGGAAGGGCTCAGTGGGCTTCATCACCGCGTCGGTGAAGGCGTTCTCGGCTTCGAGATAGGCGCGGACCTCGGGGTTCGTCTTCTCGCGCAGCCAGAAGTAGTTGTCGACCATTTTGCGGCCGTTGATCTCGGTGACGTGAGGGGTCTTTTTCGCGACCGGCGGAGACGTGAGGTCGTCGGCTGGGGTGAAGACAAGCACTGAGATAGCGACGAGGGCGAGCAGATGATAGAAGGTCATAGATGAGCTCGAGTTTGGTTTCGAACCGGAGTTCGGGACAGCGGGAACGATAATACGAGGGCGCGGGAGAATGCAACGTTCGCCAGAGAGGGTGCTGCGACGTCTGGTTCAAAATGCGAAATTCCAATAGAACTTGTGCATGCTACCTTGAGGCATAAAGGAGAACTACGAAGTCATCGTAATTCTGCTGTCCCTCGAGGTTTAGAAATGCTGCGAGTCTGTCTGCCGTGAAGGTGTGATCCTGCCGGCTGTCAATGACTATGATCCTGCGAAAATTCCGGAAGAAGCTACTAACCTCGGCATCATGATTCTCAACTCGTTCTAGCCAGGGAACCACGTCAGACTGAATAGCGTGTATCCCTTGCGTGCGCTCTTCTGCCGACGGGGAAATCGCCTCTGCCCAGTAACCCAGTTTCCACATCAGCAATGCCGGGTTAGGGCCAGCGAGCGCTCGCTGCATCAGAGCGCTGTTTTCTCCAGTCAAATAGAGATATACAGCTTGACGGAAACGGTGAATGTCGCGGTTCTGCTGTGGCGTAAGCATCACCTCTGCATCCGTGCAAAACAATACCGGGGACGGGGACATGAGGACGACCCAACCGCAGGGGTCGTCTACAGTCTCCGAACGCGCAATCAAGAGGTCCCTGTCCGTAGGATTTAACCGGCGCAGCAGCGGCGAAAGTTCTACGATTTCGCGGTTCTGCTGCAAGAAGTGCTGGTAATTTCCTGCTACCAGCAACGCTCCGTTTAGAAGAGTGAGTACCAGGAGAAATCCGAGGGCGCTGTGCGCGATCCGGGGATTACCGGGAAGGGCGGAGAACGCAGCCGCGATCAGAAACGGAATGAGAATTGCCATCGTCATATGCAGGAAGTGCGAGACATGATGTGACAGGAGGATGGCAGTTGAGGGAACGATGACATCGCCCAGCATCAAGAGAGCATTGGTCGCACCCAGACCTACCAATGGCCATTTCACTTCGAAGACCAGCGGCTTGGCGAAAGCAACGGCGACGGTCAGGCCGACGAGGAGCAGCCAGTTGCCACCGATCAGATGCGGCAACAGCTGTGGCTGAAAGTGAATTGCGGAGGAGCGATTGTCGTAGAAGCCGAGAGAACCGTGCCAAAGGAATGCAAAATCCAGCAACCCACAAGCAGCGCCATACCACAGCGGGATGCGCCAGGTTTCGCGCAATCCAAGACGCATTACCTGTCCCAAGAGACTAATGGCAGTGAGTCCGGCCATCATCACTGTCGCGTAGGGAAAGATGGCCAATGCGGACAGCTGCAGCGCTGCCATGGCGATCCAAACGATGAGCCGACTGCGCCGCAGTGCCTCTATTTGCAGTCCGAGGTAGGCCAATACCAGGGTGCACGGAATCACGGGAATGAAGGCACGCATAAATGGAAGTTGCAGGTCCGTGAAGCCAACAAGGGACGGTAGATGAACCCAGGCAAGCAGCAGAGTTTTCAGGACTCCGAAGTTGAACAACATCAAAATGAAAAATCCGAAAAGGACTATGGCAGGGGATCTCGCCGGCAGGAAGCGGTCGAAGAGCCATATGGCCACCACGCAGAGCAGTGTCCACCAGAATGCGTTCCAGAGCAGCAGAGCAAACCATGTCTGGTTATCGAGCAGCCTGTTCAGGCCGCCAAACAACCTTGGAGCCAGGCGGAACTTCAAGTATCCCGCGCCGGCGGTGGGCACCGGAATTCGGTAATACGGATTCATGACGCGGCTACCGTCGATTGCGGTGATCTGGCTCAAATTCAGGTACATGCTCAGGTCTGGCGCAAACATCGGAGGCAACGCGGTGGGTCCCAGCTGAGTTCGGGCTTTGAAGGATGGGAACAAATAGATGGTGATTACCAGAACGATCGCGGCGGCTTCGAAGACAATTTTGCTTGATGTGCGGGAGGCAGCCATGAAGGCTGATGATAACAGTGGTCATCAGACTAGAGCCGCGCAAGGAGAGGATGATTCGTTTTCTCCAACGTTCCCCTCACCTCCTGAGTTCATTTCGTGAACAAGAACCCTCGTGAGTGTGAGGAATACTTCTGTCGTCGAGCAGGAATCAGTGCAGGCTTACTCATCAACGCATCGGTGTAGGGGTTCTCGGTTTCGAGGTAGGCGCGGACCTCGGGGTTGGATTTCTCGCGCAGCCAGAAGTAGTTGTCGACCATTTTGTGGCCGTTGATCTCGGTGACGTGGGGGATCTTCTTCGCGACCGGCGGGGACGGGAGGTCGTCGGGCCGGGGTGAAGACGAGCATCGAGATGGGGACGAGGGCGAGCAAGTGATAGACGGTCATAGGTGAGCTCGAGTTTGGTTTCGAACCGGAGTTCGGGACAAGCGGGAACGATAATACGAGGGCGCAGGCGAATGAAACGTGGGGTCCCCAGCACGAATCCGAGCCCAGCGAGCTCGTGTAGCCCGGACGCGCGCGGAGCGTGTGATGATTATGCCGAAGTGGGCAGGTTCTCCCCAAGAAACGTCGGTTTCTCATGAGCCGCGCCGGAAGCTAACGATCCCGTAGGGGTCATTGAAAATAGCCCGCCAGTTCACTGGCGGGACGACGCCCCAAAACCAGAAATGCGTGGGAGGCACGATTGAATCTCACACCGGATTGCAGGACGCGTGGCCCTCGCTGGACTGAAGGACTTGGACTCAGCTGGTCCTAGATTTTCCTTTGTGAATTCGAGCGTCCGGATTACTCTGTGCTGTCTGTTCCCCTGAAAGAAAACCCCGTTGTTACTCAACTTAGAAGTCCGTCGTCAATACACAGAGCTAGTCATTGGTTTAGTGGGCGCTGTCGGTTCCCAAATGGGTTCTGTGGAAGAAGTTTTGGTCTCAATATTCAAGTCTTTGAACTACAAGTGTGAGCAGGTAAAGCTCATTGAGCTTCTACATCAGATCGATAGGTGGCAGGACTTACCTCATGGACGCGAAGACGAAAGAATACGTACACACATGGATGCGGGCGATAAGTTCCGCGGGCTAATCGGCAGCAATGACGCTCTCGCTGTCCTGGGTGTTGGCAATATCCGTCGTCTGCGCGAAGCGTCTACAAAGGATCAAGACAAACCTAGGCAGCGTTGCGCCTACATTCTCCGATCTCTCAAACATCCGGAAGAGGTTGAGTGCTTGAGAGAGATCTACGGCCGCGCGTTTATCCTCATCGCTGCCTACTCTCCGCGAGAAGAACGGGTGCAGCACTTGGCAAACAAGATAGCCGAATCACGCTATGGTGCGACGGCAGAACAATGCCGTCCTGATGCCGAGCAGCTTGTGAACCGCGACCAAGAAGACTCAGAAGTGGGTCACGGGCAACATGTTCGAACGGCATTTCCGATGGCAGATGTTTTCATTGCGACGACAAACAAATCCACAATGGAGCGAGGGATTAGAAACTTCCTTGAATTGTTGTTTGGCAAGGTTTCTCACACCCCGACGCGGGAAGAGTATTGCATGTTCCACGCTCAAGCTGCTGCCATGAGGTCAGCGGCGCTGGGCCGACAGGTTGGCGCGACCATAGCGACTACCGAAGGTGAGATTGTCGCGGTCGGCACTAACGAGGTTCCCAAATCCGGAGGCGGACAGTATTGGGAGGGGGACGTTCCAGACGCCCGGGATTTTGTGCTCGGGTACGACAGCAGCGACCGACTGAAGAGGTCTAATCTTGGAGAACTCCTAGAAAAATTCTGCAAGGCGGGCGGATGGATTGCTGCCGACAAGGTCGCGCTGAGCCCGGAAGAGCGGGTTCGGACGGCGCTCCCGGTAGTGAAAGGTGCCCGGCTGATGCAGCCTCTTGAATTTGGGCGCGCAGTACACGCTGAAATGGCCGCGATAGTGGATGCTGCGAAACGAGGCGTTTCTGTTCGAGAATGTACCCTCTACACCACAACGTTTCCCTGTCATGAATGTGCCAGACACATTATTGGTGCTGGACTTCGTCGCGTAGTGTACATTGAACCCTATGCGAAGAGCCTCGCGGCTCATCTGCATGAAGATGCGATCTCAGTGGACAGTGCCATTGAAATCGAAGGATTGGTGTCTTTTGATCCTTTCGTAGGGCTCGCGCCTCGACGCTATAACGACCTGTTCATGATGATAGAAGATCGAAAGACGGCGGACGGATCGGTGGTGCAATGGAGCCCGACCGATGCCTTGCCTCGACTGTCTGAGTCACCGTGGTTGTACTTCCGTAGCGAGAAGGAAGCTTTGGCGTTACTGTCCGACGCGATGAAGCGTGAGAAACTCAATCCTGTGTGAAGTAGGGGGCTAGGACATGGAAAAGGGATGGTTAAAACTAATTCTTGAGCAAGCAACCGCCGATCGGGAAACTTGGCCTGCTTGGCAGCGCGGTCTTGAGATTGAATCTCGTCATCAAGACCAACTTGCGGAATCCGGTACCAATTGCCAAGAGGATTCGGACCATAAAGCTGCGGCTTGACGCGCTGGATCGAGGCGGCGCTAAATCGCTCTCCCAGCAATTTCTTTGCCCGAATCTCCTCAAATTTGCCGCGTTGCCCCATCCTTTCGCACTATTTGCGCAAGGGTAGGATCCCACGGACCCACTATGCATGGTCGTGCACGAATCACTGCAAGCTTACCGGCGCTTCGCGCCGGGGGCGGACCCTTTCGGCTCCGCTCAGGGCAAGCTGCGTCTGCCCCTACACAAAACCGGGACTATTTTGCGGGAATCAAATCGAACTTGCCGGAAGACTCTTCGTAAAAAATGGCCCCCTCCTTCTTATCTCCGCCGCTCCAGTGCTTATGGCCTCCGGGCACTCGCAAAAAGTCACCTGGGCCGATACGCTTCTCGCCCGCTTCGTCTTTGTACACATACGCACCCTTGACGCCGACAATCCAGACGTCGTTGGTGTGAGTGTGCATGCCCGCGTCGTATCCCGGCGCAAACTTGCTGAATGTTCCGTGCGCGCCAGCGTTGGCGTCGCCCCAAACAGCCGCTGCGGTAACAGCCGGGTTACCGGGTTGCATTGCGGTGAAGTTTGCATGGCTTGAAGAAACGAAGATGACTTTGTCACCCTGCGCCTGTCCCTGAACCCGTCCGATGGACCAAGCCGCGATCATCCCCACAACGACTGCAATGGTCAACAGTGAACGTTGCATTACGTCCTCCTTGGTGGCAGTTTGCCGCTTGCGAATAGAGCCGACGCATTCTACATGGCAGAAAGGCGCGCGCCAAGAAGGATCGAAAATGCTGGCTGTGGGATTGGTGCGGCTAGAGTGTCGATGCTGCTGACCGGCGCTTTGCGCCGGGGCGGACGAAGGCGTCCGCCCCTACACAAACCTACTGGATCAGAGTGCCGCCGTTGCCTCCGTTGGGCTCTGCTTCTGGAGCGATTACTACGGCTGCTGCTACTCGGTCGCCCGGTTCCATCTGCAACAGGCGGACGCCTTGGGCGTTGCGGCCGGATTCGCGGATGGTCTTCGAATCCATGCGGATGATTTTTCCGTAGTGGCTGATCAGCATGACTTCGGAGGTTTCGTCGACCTGGGCGATGGCGACAACTTTGCCGACGCGCTCGGTTGTCTTGACGTTGATGACGCCTTTGCCGCCGCGGTTGATTAAGCGATATTCGTCGGCGGGAGTGCGCTTGCCGAAGCCGTTTTCGGTGACCGAGAGGATCAGGTCACCTTTCACAGATACATCGATGGCTTCGGGCTCGGGCACTGAAGTGCCCGGGACAGCCGGGGCGGCTGTCCCTACGTGTTCCGTGGTGGCTGCGGCTCCCGGTTTCACTGTGGTCGCCATTCCTACCACGTAGTCACCTTTTGCCAGATCGATTCCTCGGACGCCATAGGCGGAACGGCCCATGGGGCGGACGTGGCTTTCGTCGAAGCGAACGGCCATGCCTTCGTGGCTGGCGAGGAAGATGATCTGGTTGCCGTCGGTGATGCGGGCGGCAACGAGTTCGTCTCCCTGGTCGATTCCGATGGCGTTGATGCCATTGGAGCGGACGTGCATGAACTCGCGGACTTCCGATTTCTTGACGGTGCCGTTGCGCGTCGCGAAAAAGACGTACTTGTTCTCTTCCTCGAGATTGCGGACGGCGACGAGCGTCTTAACCGTCTCGCCGGGTTGCAGGCCGACGAGGTTGCCGATGTGCTTGCCTTTTCCGGCGGCGCTGACGTCGGGGACCTCGTACACCTTCAGCCAATAAACACGGCCTGTGTTGGTGAAGATGAGGATGTAAGCGTGGGTGCTCGCGATGAAGAGATGCGAGACGAAATCCTCGTCGCGCGTCTTCATGCCGGTGCGGCCCGTGCCTCCGCGGCGCTGCATGCGGTAGGTGGAGATGGGCGTGCGCTTCAGGTAGCCGGAGTGGCTGACCGTGACCGCGACCTGCTCGTCGGCGATGAGATCTTCGAGGACGATCTCGGCGGCTTCATCTTCGATCCTGGTGCGGCGGTCGTCGCCGTAGAGCTTCTTCACTTCTTCCAGCTCTTTGATGATGACGCCGCGCAGCTTTTTCTCAGAGCCGAGAATCGATTCGTATTCGGCGATATTGTCGCGGACTTCCTTCAACTCGTTCGAGATTTCGTCAATCGAGAGCTTGGTGAGTCGATGCAACTGCAGTTCGAGGATGGCATCAGCCTGTTTGGCGCTGAAGGGCTTTTCGGAATCGACCCGGGGCGCGCGTCCGGTGGTGTTAATGTCGATCTTCTTGCCGCCAAAGTAGAGGATCAAATTCTCGCGGGCATCGGCGCGGTTGGCGCTGCCGCGAATGATGACGATGACGTTGTCCAGATGATCGAGGGCCTTCAGATAGCCTTCGAGGATGTGCTCGCGGTCTCTCGCTTTGGCGAGCAGGTAGGCGGTGCGGCGGCGGACGACGTCAACGCGGTGCTCGATGAAGTACTTGAGGGCCTGAATGATGCCCATCTCGCGTGGCTGTGCGTTGACCACCGCGAGCAGGATCATCGAGAAGCTCTCCTGCATTTGCGTGTGCTTGAAGAGCTGGTTGAGGACGATCTGGGGCTCAACACCGCGCTTCAGCTCGATGACGATGCGCATGCCGTCGCGATCGGATTCGTCGCGCACGTCGGAGATGTCTTCGATGTCCTTGTCGTTGACCAGTTGCGCGATGCGCTTGATCAGGACGGATTTGTTGACCTGATAGGGAATCTCGGTGACGATGATGGACTGGCGATCTTTGTTGAGGCTTTCGATGGACGCCTTGGCACGCATCATGAAGCGACCGCGTCCGGTGCGGTAGGCTTCGAAGATTCCCGAGCGGCCGTGAATGATGCCGGCGGTCGGGAAATCGGGGCCCTGGACGAACTTCAGAATTTCTGCGAGCTGGGCGCTGGGATTGTTGACCAGAGTGATGGTCGCGTCGACGATCTCCGTCAGATTGTGTGGCGGAATTTTCGTGGCCATGCCGACCGCGATTCCGTCTGATCCGTTGACCAGAAGGTTCGGAATGCGAGCGGGCAGAACATCCGGCTCGACTTCGCTGCCATCGTAGTTGGGATGGAAGTCGACCGTATCTTTATCGAGGTCTTCGAGCAGCGCCGTCGAAACCTGCGCCAGCTTGGCCTCGGTATAACGGTCGGCTGCCGGAGGATCTCCGTCGACGGAGCCAAAATTTCCCTGACCAAAGATCAGCGGGTAGCGCATCGACCAGTCTTGCGCGAGGCGGACTAGAGCGTCATAGACGGCGAGGTTGCCGTGCGGGTGGTACTTGCCCATGACTTCGCCGACGATGCGGGCGCATTTCCGCGTGGCGCGATTCGGATACAGGCCCATCTGCTGCAACGTGTACAGAATGCGGCGATGCACGGGCTTGAGTCCGTCGCGAACCTCGGGAAGCGCGCGGCCGATGATGACCGACATCGAGTAGTCGAGATACGACCGGCGCATCTCCTCTTCGATGTTGACGGGTTGAATGTTCAATGCGCCGGGGCCGGTACCATCGCCACCCGGCGGAGGAGTCAAGGGGAGTTCTGGATTCTGATCGTCAGGCATATTCGCAATGAGCGTCGAGCAGTGAGCTACGAGCTAAACCAAGTTCCGATTGAACGGGCATCCAGCCACTCTTCCAGCCACGTAACTGGTTGTTTCTACAGGATGTTATGTGCCCCGGGAACTTAGGAAATTATACCACGATCCAGGTCGAAACAGGGATTATCAGATGGATGCTGGAAGGCCCTTGTCACGAGAGAAAGGTGCGGAAAAAAACAGGGCACTACTTTAATTGTTGAGGATCACCAAGATCACATTACAAAGTAAAAATCCCCACCCTGTCCCGCCAAAGAACGGCGGGACAAGGATTGATTGGATAAGAGCGAAGGCTCGATTCGACCCGGTAGTCTGTGGTTTGAGGACAAAGACGCTGGGAAGAAAGGAGCCTTCGCAGATGATGATTATAGGATGTGATTTCCATCCCAGCTGGCAACAAGTGAGTTGGCTGGACAGCGAGACTGGAGAGTGGGCGAACGCAAGCTGGTGCAGCGAACGGGGATGCGAAGCGGTTTTATGCAGCAACTGGCGGCGCCGGTGCTGATTGGGATGGAAGCGACGGGGAACAGTCAGTGGTTCGTGGAAATGGTGGAGGATCTGGGGCACGTGATCTGGATCGGGGATGCGGCGCAGATCCGGGCCAGTTACGTGCGCAAGCAGAAGACGGACAAGCGGGACGCGGCGCATATTCTGAAACTGCTGGTGGAAGGGACGGTTTCCGCGGCTGTGGACGCCGGATCGGGAGCAGCGGGATCTGCGGCAGTTGGTGCTGCACCGGCACAAGCTGGTGGAGATCCGCAGCCGGGTGAAAAACGAACTGCAACACCTTTCCATGAATAAGGGAATGCAGAAAAAGCGCACGCTGTGGAGTCAGGCCGGACAGAAGATGTTGCGCGAGCTTCCGTTGAAACCGTGGGCAGCGTGCCGGCGGGAAGATTTGCTGGGATTGCTGGCGATGTTAAACCAGCAGGTTGGCAGATTGGACGGGCGGTGAAGAAAGCGGCGGAAGAAAACCCGCAAGCGCGAGCTGCTGATGACGCAACCGGGAGTGGGACCGAACACGGCGCTGGCATTCGTGCTGACCATCGGCGACGTGAGCCGGTTTCCACGAGGCAAGCAGGTGGCCAGCTATCTGGGGTTGATTCCGCGCGAGGAGAGTTCCGGGCGGACGGCAGAACTGGGCGCGATCAGCAAGCAGGGCAACCGCCTGCTGCGCTCGTTGCTAGTGGAAGCGGCGCAGATTGCAGTGCGCTTCGATCCTGGATTTCGCAAACAGTATTTGCATCGCTGTCATCAGAAGCCGAAGGGAGTGGCCAAGGTGGCGGCGGCGCGCAAGTTAGCGGTACGACTCTACTGGATGCTGCGCAGCCAGACGTTGCGTATCCAGAGATCGTTCGCATCGAGAGCAGCCCGCGGGTGCCCCTGGTCGGCGCAAGCTAGACCGCAGGATTGATTGGGCGCTCTCGCATCCCGTAAGGACGGGATGTTCGCATAGAAGAATCATGGTTGATGTTTAGGCCGAATCGATGGTTGGTGGAACGATCTTCCACCGAAAGTGATTCAGCGTGAGATTTCCAGAGTCTTGGTCCTCAACCTCTCTGGCAAACCAGGCGGTGCTTGCGCACCGCCCAGGATAACTATGTCCTTGACAGAACCTTCGCTCTTATCGAGGGGCACCCGCTTGTGGCCGGATCAGTTGGCCTGAATCGTCTGTGGGAGTTGGAACGTTACGCCGCGCTCGTCGTTTTGCTTGCGGGTGGCCTCGAGGTCCAGATCCATGATGGCGAATTTGTGCCGGTGTCCGGGCGTGAGGTCGAACAGCGTTTGGCCGAGGATGGCGTAATTTGCGACTTCAACGGTGCGGCCGTCCTTGAAAACAAGAAGAGTTGGCGGCAGCGGAGGATCTGGCTCCACGGCCGGAGCCTCTTCCCTGGCACGTTCGGAGGCGTGCGCCGGTGCACTATCCTTCACCGGAGGCACGTACGAACGGGGCCCGGAGCCGCGGCGATCGAACACTGTAGGGCCGCCCTGGTAATCGGCGTCATCGTCGGCGGCTTCTTGTTGCTGGTCGTCCGCCGGGCCGCCTTCAACGGCGTAAGGCACGGGAACCGCGTACCAGGTCGGACCGACAAAATTAGAGTCCTGGCTGTGGTGACGATGGCCGTCGCGATTGTGTTCGCCGTCCTGGTGAAAGCCATTTCCTGCCGATGACAGCGGGGGGTGATGCGACGGAGTGTAGCCCTGAGGTCCGAGCGAGGTCACGCTGGCAGGGGGGCCGTTTACAGCGTGGCCTCCGAAGCCCGGGGAGGTCACTGAAGCGGGTGCACCGTTGATCTGGGCGGTTGCGGGCAAGGCTGCGAACAGCCCAACCGCCAAGGTAGCCAGAAAAGCGACCGAAAGCGAGAGCGAAGGCCGCACGGAAATGTGATACTCCGAAACCTGTGTCATGGCGCTCCTCATGGGTAGAACGCGGCTACTCATATAAGATTGCAAGAAAGGCATGGCGGATGCATGCGGAATATAATTCCCATGGAGCCCGGGGGCTAACGCCCGTATTCGCATCGAACCGGTCCAGAAGCCCCGCCGTTTCAGCGTACCATCCGAGCACGACTGGCTCGAAAATACAAGCAACGGCGACAAAGACGCGATGAAATCTGCTTTTCGGTTGGCCATGCTGGCGCTGGTGCTGATCGTGGTGGCCATGCTGTCGGGGCTTACGGCGATGCGGTTCGCCATTCATGGGCAGGAGGTGGCGGTGCCTCCGCTGGTGGGGCTGACGCCGCCAGAGGCGGAGCGCGCGACCTCGGGGCTGGGACTGCAGATATCGGTTGAGCGGCAGTATTACAGTCCGCAAATCCCTGAGGGGCGGATCATGTCGCAGCTTCCTTTACCGGGGACCAAGGTGCGGCGCGGTTGGCAGGTGCGCGTGGCGCAAAGTTTAGGCCCTACACGGGTCGCGGTTCCGGATGTGACGGGGCAGAGCGAGCATGCGGCGGAGTTGAACATACGGCGTCGCGGGCTGGAGATTGCGTCGATGGGTGAGGTGGAGACGGCCGGGATCGCGGCGGATCAGGTGCTGGCGCAGAATCCCACTGCGAACGCCACGCAGTTGGTGGCGCCGAAGATCAACCTGCTGGTGAGCAGCGGCCCTGAGCTGGAAGCGTACGTGATGCCGAGCTTCGTGGGCCAGCCGCTGGGAAGTGCGAGCCGCACGTTGCAGGATTCGGGATTCAGGTTAGGGAACGTAAGCGTGGCTTCGATCGTGGAGATGCCCGCGGATCAGAGCGGGGCGGGGCAAGCAGCGGGGCCGACCGCTCCTGTGCAGCCTTCTCCCGCTAGCATTATTGTGTCGCAGGCTCCGGCGGCGGGACTGAAGGTTACGGCGGGGTCGACGGTGAGTTTTGAGGTGCGGTGAAACCTCTTCCACAAGTCAAAATCCCCCACCCTGTCGCGAACGGCGCGACAAGGGTGGGGCACCCTCGAGATCATCTTCTATTAGCGATTCACTAACGCCATCATGTGCTCGGGATAGCGCTGGCCCGCGGCGGCGTCTTTGGGGAAGACTTCGTCGAGGCGGGCCAGGTCTTCCTGCGAGAGACGGATCTCGACGGCTGCGGCGTTTTCTTCCAGATATTTTCTGCGCTTGGTGCCGGGGATCGGGACGATGTCGTCGCCTTGCGCCAGCACCCAGGCGAGGGCGAGTTGCGATGGCTTGCAGGATCTTTCTCTGGCGATCTCTTCTACCTTGCGCACCAAGTCTAAGTTTTTCTGGAAGTTTTCTCCCTGGAAGCGCGGGGAATTGCGGCGGTAGTCGTCGGAGGCGAGATCGTTGAAGGTGCGGAACTGGCCGGTAAGGAATCCGCGGCCAAGCGGGCTATAGGCGACGAAGCCGATGCCGAGTTCGCGGCAGGCGGCGAAGACGCCGTTCTCTTCGGGATCGCGAGTCCAGAGTGAGTACTCGGTTTGCAGCGCGGTGATGGGATGAACTTTCATGGCGCGGCGAAGAGTGTCTGGGCCGGCTTCGGAGAGGCCCAGGTAGCGGACCTTTCCGTGTTTGACTAACTGCGCCATGGCACCGACCGTTTCTTCAATCGGTGTGTTCGGGTCGACGCGGTGCTGGTAGTAAAGGTCGATGGTTTCGACGCCAAGGCGGCGCAGGCTGGCTTCGCAGGATTGGCGGACGTAGTCGGGCTTGCCGCTGACGCCGCGAACGTTGGGATTTTTGGGATCGCGGACGATTCCGAACTTCGTGGCTAGCACGACTTCGTCGCGGCGGCCCTTGATGGCACGGCCGACGAGTTCTTCATTCTTGTGCGGACCATAGACGTCGGCGGTATCGAGGAAAAAGATGCCGAGGTCGAGTGCGCGATGAATCGTGGCGATGGATTCGGCGTCGTCGAATCCGGAGTAGAACTCCGACATGCCCATGCAGCCGAGACCTTGGGCGGAAACTTCGAGACCAGCGTGGCCTAGAGAGCGAGTTTTCATGATGACTCCTTGGGGGATGAGGTCGAGCGGGGATTCAGTTTAGTAGATGCGGCCGCTAGAGGGGATGGTGCAGGGGAAATCCATTCACCACAGAGCGAAACAGAGGGACACAGAGGTCAGCGGGCGACTTGGATGCGGGGCTTGCTATCGGGGAGGACTTCGCCGATTTGGACGGCTGGCACTCCGGCTTGGTTTAGGGCTTGCGTTAGGGCTTCGCCATCGGGAGTGCAGATTAAGAGGCCTCCGGCGGTTTGCGGGTCGTAGAGGACGGTGCGGAGGTCGTCAGGGACTTTCGGGTCGTATTCGACCAGGCATTCGGCGAAGGCGCGGTTGTTGTTCAGGCCTCCGGGGATGTGGGCGGCGTGGATGCAGGCTAGGGCGCCTTCGAGAAGCGGGACTCTGCTGGCAGAGAGGGCGGCGGAAACATTCGAGGCTAGGAGGATTTCGCGGAGGTGACCGATCAGGCCGAAGCCGGTGATGTCGGTCATGGCGTGGATCGTGAAGGGCTGAGTTTGTGCTCCGGGATGGGAAGGCGCTGTCGAGCTTTGCTCGACCGGACGGCCGGAGGCGGCCGTCCCCACATGGCCTGTGGTGGTTCCTGCATGGCCTGTGGCGATTACGTCTGCGGCTTGCTTGTTCAGGGTTGTCATCGACGTTACCGCGGCATCGATCCATCGCTGCTCGGCTTTGCCCTTCTTTATTGCGGTTGAGATCACTCCTGTGCCTAGGGCCTTCGTCAGGATTAGTTTGTCTCCGGGTTTGGCGCCGGCGTTCTGGTAGATCTTTTTCGGGTGGATTACGCCTGTGACGGAGTAGCCGAACTTGGTTTCTTCGTCGCGGATGCTGTGGCCGCCGATCACTGTGCATTCGGCTTCGATCATTTTGGAAAGGCCGCCGGCGAGGATGCGCTCGAGAATTTCCAGATCGGCTTTGTCAGGGAAACAGACCAGAGCCAGCGCGGTGAGGGGACGGCCTCCCATGGCGTAGACGTCGGACACGGCGTTGGTGGCGGCGATCTGGCCGAAGGTGTAGGGATCGTCCACGATTGGGGTGAAGAAGTCTACGGTTTGGACCAGCGCCTGCTCGGGCGTTAGTTGATACACGCCAGCGTCGTCGGCGTTATCGAAGCCGACTAGAACATTCGGGTCGTGTTGCCGGGCTAATTTCCCAAGCACTTTGTCCAGCGCCGCCGGACTCAGCTTGGACGCTCAACCCGCGGCTTTCACGGACTCCGTCAGGCGGAATGGTTTCACTTCGGGCACGGAATCATTCTACGCGGACTGCAAAAGCATTCACCACAGGGGGCACAGAGGGACACGGAGAAAAAACGATAACCACGAAGGGCACTAAGGTACACGAAGGAATGCTGAGCTACTTCACCGTGACATCGGTGATGCGCAGGTCGGGGTACTGGTGGTTCCACTGGGCGGAGATGCGGTCGAAGGTTAGGCGAAAAGGTTCCGACTGGCCGGGGCGTAGCGGGGCGACGTTGAGATCGACCGGTTCGTTGTAGGCGCCGTTGTTGCGAAAGAGACGCAGGGGGAGTTCTTCTTGCTCCGCCAGTTGGCCCATGGAATCCTGGAAATTTACCTGCACGATGACGCGGGTCACGGTCTTGTTTCCCGTGTTGATGATCGTGCCGTCGATGTAGCTGACCGTCGCTCCGATGAAGTTCTCGGCGGCGCTCATTTTGAAGTCGGAGAGCTTGAGTTGCGCGATATATGGCGAGGGCGGAACGACTTTTTTCGGCGGCTCGCGCAGGAAGAAGGCCGCGGCGAGCGCGAGTCCGATGACAACCACAACGGCGAGCGACGATGATCAGGCGGCTGTTGTCGCGCTCTTCGGCGACCGGAGATTGCTGGCCGAGGCTGTCCATGGAGGAATTGTAGGACGTTGAGAATTGAAAGTCGATTGATGGGACTACGCAAGCAAAGGCATGAACCACAAAGGGCACGAAGTCACACGAAGGAAAATCTTCCTGTCAAATTGAAGCATCCAATCCGCGGAGGATTCGATGCCCCAAGAACCGAACGCTTCCCTACGCCAACATCTGGTTGAACTACTCACCGGAGGCCATGCGCACGCCACATTCGAAGACGCAATCAAAGGGCTGCCACCCACAGTCTACGGAGCCAAGCTCGCGAATTTTCCGCACTCGGCGTGGATGATCCTCGAACACCTCCGCATTGCGCAGCGGGACATTTTGGAATTCAGCCGCAACGAGAAGCACGAATCGCCGAAATGGCCGGAAGGCTACTGGCCAAAAACCGAGGCACCGCCAACAGCGGGTGTGTGGACCAAGAGCGTGGAGCAATTCCAGTCTGATCTGAAGGCGATGCAAGACCTGGTCAAGAATCCGAAGACCGATCTTTTCGCGAAGATACCGTGGGGTGATGGCCAGACGATTTTGCGGGAAGCGCTGCTGGTGGCCGATCACAACGCGTATCACATTGCGCAGATCGTTGATGTGCGCCGGTTACTGGGAGCGTGGAAATAGCTCGGGAATCAAGAACGGAATTTAGCCCGGACGATTGAAAGTCAAAATCCCCACCCTAAAATCGCAAAGAGCGCGATTTTAGGATGGGGCACCCTCATCGTCACGTTTAGGCCGTTCGGCCAAAGTCCCGCACGCCGGATTGTCTCCGTGCCTCCGTGTCTCCGTGGTGAGCGCGTTTGCGGAATACGACTCGCACGCCCTCTCTCCAGCGCTCATCAATCCCTACGAAGGCCCACTCAAGCTCCGGGGAAATGTAGCGCAAGATAATGTCTGTCGACGGATGCACATGCAGCGCGGGAGCGACCAGGAAGAGAAGAGGCGAGTCCTCCGACAACACACGACCGCCGAAATACCCGAACTTCAAGAACTCGCTACGCCCGTGATGCCACTGCACTCGCGCCCAGTAGTCCAAGCCCTGCAGCGGCAGGTGAATGTCCTCATCGGCTTTCAGTTCGACTACTGCCAGCCGTCCGTCGCGCGTCAGCGTCAGCACGTCGATCATCGCCCGGTCGGCCGCGGAAAACGCAGGGACCTGCGAATATACTGATTCGGTTTCAAGCCGCTCATCAATCACGCTGACATCCGCGCGCACCAGTGATTCCAGCCATCGCTCGGGATGCATGCGAAACAAACGGTCGTGGCGAGGTCCGTAGGGATGCCGGGCATTCCGCAATGCGGTAAGCAACTGGACAAACAGAGCCCAATTGCGGTCTTCCAGCACGCGCTCTTCCGCGCCCACGCCAAAAACAATTTCTTGCCGGCTGCGAAAGGTGATGGCCTCGGCCCCCATGCGCGCCCGTGCAAACTCGAGTCCCCGCCAGCGAAAGGCAAGCTCGGCTGGAGAGAGTACCGCAACTTCGCAGTTCGGCAGAATGGTTTGAATGCGGGCGATCGATTCGCCGAAGCGCTCTAGTGCCGAGGTTTCATTCGTGGCATGCACCAGCCGGGTCGCGATGTTGCCGCGATCGCTGCAGTCCATCTCGATCACCGAATCGTGCCGCTCGTCAAATTCGAACAGGCGCCATTTGGCCGCCGCCCGATTCAGGTTCGCCATGCGCTCGCGGGCCAGTGACGACGAACCCGCGGGAACAAAAAGGACGAGCCCTTCGACCAGGAATTTTCCTGCAGAAGACTCCCGGCACAGGTCGAGCCACAGAATCCCGAAGGTCAAAGCCGCATCGATCGAGCTCTGGGTCTCGGAGCCATTCACGCCCAGCAGGGCGAACGCTGTCTGCCCTTGCCGCAGCAAGCCGCGCGCATAAATCGGGCCGAAAGATCTCTCCAGATCAACTCGGGTGGTCAGGCGGGAGATCGCAAATCCGGGAAAATGTCTTTCGATGGCCCGTCTCAACCGGGCCTCGTAGGCTACCCGCGCCGCCCGCTTCGCCGTGGGAGAACGCCGGTCGCGCTCCCGGCAGATTTCTAACTTCGTAGGCTGCGCCTGCCCGAGGCGCTGCACGGCCAGACGCAATGTGCCGCTCTTCACCTCCGCGTCCAGCACGCGGCGAACGGTGTTTCGCTCCGGCGACCACAGATGCAGCAGGCACTTGCTGTGCTCGCCCGAAATCGAGTACTTGGCTTGCGACAGATCGAACATCACTGAGCCATCCTCGATCACGACGGCGCCCGAGGCCTCGCCCAAGAACTTCTCCAGCGTGTGTGTAAGTGCCTCTGCATTCATGCTGCAATTGTCGTGAATCGGGGCAATCAAAGTCTGTGACGAATGAACATTGGCATGTGGAAATCTTTTGGGAGGACTGGATTAAGGTTAAGGCCGCCAAGACCCGGACAATCCCGGAAGGGATTTTTTGGCAGTCGGCACCACAGGGAACCAAGTTACCTGCGTACCTCCTCAACCCCCTGTTCTGCCGTCTCGTCTCCCCCGTGTGGGATAATGGAGTATCGGAGCAAGCCCGAGTCCGCACGACACTCGCCGGCATCTAAACAACGTGGACAAATATAACAATAAAGCCCGCTTCTTCTTCGAACATTACGGCCTGGCCGAGCGTGACCTGGAGCGGTACCTTGCCGCTGCGCTCTCAGCCGGAGGCGACTACGCCGACCTGTATTTCGAGTATCTCTCATCGACCGCGCTCTCGATGGACGAGTCGATGATCAAGTCGGCCAGCCAGGGGATCTCCGCGGGGTGCGGCGTCCGTGTGGTCAGTGGCGAGCGCACTGGGTACGCCTACACCGATGATCTTTCTTCCGACCGCATTCTCCACGCGGCGCGGACTGCGGCGCTGATTGCGAGCGCTCCGGCCAGGGCGACCGTCGCTGGATTTCAGAAGACCGCGGCACGCAGCCTCTATCCGGTGACGCTGCCGAGCGTGGACGCCGAGATCAGCGCCAAGGTTGAGTTGCTCATGCGGGCGGATAAGACGGCGCGCGCGATATGATCCGCGCATCAAAGAAGTCCGCGCCAGCTATGGCGACGAACTTCGGAACATTCTGGTGGTCGCCTCCGACGGTACTTTCGCCGAAGACTCACAGCCGCTTGCGCGCATGAACGTGAGCTGCATCGCGAAGACGGAAGGCAATTCCGCCCGCGGCACGTCCGGCGGCGGAGGCCGCGTTGCACTCGACTTCTTCTTCGGCGACAAAAATCCAGAATTCTTCGCCAGAGAGTCCGCCCGCCAGGCCCTCTTGCAACTCGACGCTCGCGAAGCGCCTGCTGGAGAAATGGAAGTCGTGCTTGGCCCCGGATGGCCCGGCGTCCTGTTGCACGAAGCGGTGGGCCATGGACTCGAAGCAGACTTCAATCGCAAGAAGACCTCGGCGTTCGCGGGCCTGATCGGCAAGCGTGTCGCCAGCGAAAAATGCACCGTGGTCGACAACGGCACCATGCCGTGGCGTCGGGGATCGCTTAACGTCGACGACGAGGGCGAGCCTACGCAGGAAACAGTCCTGATCGAAAAGGGAATTCTGAAGGGATATCTGAGCGACAAGCTTTCGTCGCGCCTGATGGGCATTGCCGACACTGGCAATGGACGCCGCGAGAGTTACGAGCACATCCCCATGCCGCGCATGACCAATACCTACATGCTGGCGGGGAACGACAATCCGGAAGACATCATCCGCTCGGTCAAGCACGGAGTCTACGCCGTCAATTTCGGCGGAGGTCAGGTCGATATCACCAACGGTAAATTCGTTTTCTCGGCGAGCGAAGCCTACATGATCGAAGACGGCAAGATTACCGCGCCGATCAAAGGCGCCACGCTGATCGGCAATGGGCCGGATGTGCTGACACGAGTCTCGATGGTTGGCAACGATCTTAAGCTCGATGAAGGCGTGGGCACCTGCGGCAAAGATGGGCAGGCCGTGCCGGTTGGCGTTGGTATCCCGACGTTGAAAATCGATCGCCTGACCGTGGGCGGAACCGCGAGGAAGGATCCGGGCGGATTCATGCAGTAAGCCTTCGGCCGGATTTCAGATTTGCGATTTCAGATTTCAGATTGAAGTCGCCAAAGATGTTCAATCTGAAATCTGCAATCTAGAATCTGAAATTTTCTATGTCTCCAACTGAACTGGAAGCTCGAAATACGACGATCAAAACTGACCTCAAAGAGATTGCCGCAGACATCGTTGCTCGCGCTATGAAAGGCGGCGCGTCTGCCGCCGAGTGCGTCGTGCGCGAGGGTGACGAATTCTCCACGCTCGTACGCCTTGGCCAGGTCGAGACTCTGAAAGAATCCGGCTCGAAATCCATCGGCGTGCGGGTATTCTTCGGACAGCGCGCCGCCAGCACTTACTCGAGCGACTTCTCGCGCGAAGGCCTCGACCGGATGGTGAAGTCCGCGCTCGAACTCGCCAAGATCACCTCAGAAGATCCCTTTGGCGGCATCCCCGACGCTTCGCAACTCGGCCAACTGCAGGGTAATCTCGATCTCTACCACGAAGATGTCTACTCGCTGTCTGGCTCCGCCCGCATCGATTACGCCCGCCGCACCGAGAAGGCCGCGCTCGATTTCGACCCGCGCATCAAGAATTCCGAAGGCGGATCGTTCGACGCCGCCACCGGACACAAAGTTCTCGCCAACTCGCACGGATTTGTCGGCGAATACTCGCGATCGTACTGCTCCGTTGCCGCGGTCCCCATTGCGCAAACCGAAGAGGGCGCGATGCAGCGCGACTACTGGTACTCGGTCGCGCGCACGCTGAAGAAACTCGATACTCCCGAAAAGGTCGGCCGGATCGCGGCCGAGCGCACAATTCGACGCCTTGGCGCGAAGAAAGCGAAGACCGCGAGGGTGCCGATCGTTTTCGATCCGATGGTCTCGACATCGATCCTTGAGCACATCTTCGAAGGCATCAACGGAGATTCGGTCTACCGCGGCGCCAGTTTCCTCGCCGGCAAACTCGGCCAGAAAATCGCCGGCGACAACGTCACGGTGATCGACGACGGTACAATCCCCGGCGGATTCGGCACGGCTCCGTTCGACGGCGAGGGCATCCCTACGCGCCGGACCGTTGTTATCGAAAATGGTGTTCTGAAGTCGTACCTGCTCAACACCTACACGGCGAAGAAACTCGGCCTGCAAACGACGGCAAATGCCGCGCGGGGACTGGCGGGCACGCCGGGCATCGGCCCGGGAAATTATTTCCTGCAGCCGGGCGCGAAGAGTCCGAGAGAATTGGTCGCAGGAATCAAGGAAGGTTTGTACGTGACGGAGTTCCTGGGGCAGGGCGTGAATCTTGTGACTGGAGATTACTCGCGCGGGGCGTCCGGGCTCTGGATTCAGAACGGTGAACTCACCTATCCGGTGGAAGAAATCACGGTCGCGGGAAATCTGAAAGAACTGTTCTTCAACATCTCGGAAATCGCAAACGACCTGGAATTCCGCGGCTCGGTAGCCGCACCCACGATCCGCATCGACGGCCTAATGGTCGGCGGCGAATAGCTTGTGTGGGGACGGACGCAGCCTGCCCTGAGCGCAGTCGAAGGGTCCGTCCCGCGAGCAAAGCGGGCGTGTCGAACCCTTCCCGAGAATCAGATGCTGGGGAAGCCCCAGCCCAGTTCATGACATAAAATGCAGTGTCCGTATATTTGTCATTCCGACCGCAGGGAGGAATCTGCTTGTAGCCGGCACCGTGGCGCTACAGGCGTCTGCAGATTCCTCAACGGCTACGCCGTTTCGGAATGACAAAACTGAGTGTCCTCTTTGCGAAGATCGAATTCACCACAGAGGACACAGAGGACAAAGAGGGTCACTGCCGAGGTGCGCTCGTGAAGTTCGCCAAAATCGTTTTCTGGATTGCCGCGGTCTGGGGAATTCTCGTCATCACGCCTTTGTATTTTCTGTATGACACGATCGGACGCCAGGACCCGCCTGCGATCACGCATCCCGGGTTCTACTACGGGTTCGCGGGTTGCGCCCTTGCATGGCAGTTCGCGTTTATAGTCATCGCGAGAGATCCAGTCGGCTTCCGGGCGATGATGATCCCTTCGGTCTTTGAGAAATTCATCTTCGCCATCGCGCAGGCAGTGCTCTACTCTCAGCACCGTCTTCACGCGTCCGACCTGGCCCTCGGCGGAATCGACGGCCTTCTCGGAATATTGTTCTTGTTTGCGTATTTTCGGACTTCGGACAGGACGCCGTCGCTGGATACAGCCTGATCTCACCGGGAGCACTCATGAACCGCCGCGCATTCCTGAAATCCGCCAACCTCGCTGGACTGGCGATCGCCCTTCCTTCCGCTACGTATGCCGCAGAGGAGAAGAAAACTCTTCCCACGGACACCTCTTCCGACCCGAGGACCGTTCTTCTCAAAGACTATCGGCCGCGCTCGATTTACAAAGTTCCGGTCACACAAGTCGAGAAAGCGAAGTTCCCCATCATCGACATGCATTCGCACCCCGAGCCCAAGACTGACGCCGAGATCAGCACCTGGATCAAGAACATGGACGAAGTCGGCGTCGAAAAATCCATCGTCTTGACGATGACCACGGGGAAATCCTTCGACGAAATCTACGCGAAGTATTCCAAGCATCCCGACCGCTTCGAAGTCTGGTGTGGTCTGGATTTCAGCGAGTATACGTACAAGGAACCCGGATTCCCTGCAATGACGGTAAAGGAACTCGAGCGTTGTCACGACAAGGGCGCGAAAGGCATCGGCGAGATTCACGACAAAGGGCAAGGCCTGCGATCCGGAAAATCCACCGCGCCCGGCCTGCATCCCGACCACCCTCGCGTGGATGCGATCTGGGAAAAGGCGGCCGAACTGCGGATGCCCGTCAGCCTGCACGTCGCCGACCCCATATGGATGTACCAACCCATGGACAAGCACAACGATGGGCTGATGAACGCCTATGAATGGCGACTGGACAATCAGCCCAACATCGTCAAGCTCCCGGGCATGATCGAAATCCTCGAGCGCACGGCAGCGCGGCATCGCAAGACGACATTCGTTGCGTGCCACTTCGCCAATCTCGATTACGATCTCGCGCACCTGGGGGAAGTTTTCGACCGCAACCCGAATCTTTATGCCGACATTTCCGCGCGCTACGCCGAAACCGCGCCGATTCCTCGCTTCGCCGCGCAGTTTTATGCGAAGTACTCGGACCGGCTGGTTTACGGGACCGACATGGGATTCGACACGAAGATGTATCGCATCACGTTCCGCATTCTCGAATCGCAGGACGAACATTTCTACGAGACCGAGCAGTTCGGGTATCACTGGCCGCTGTGCGGGCTGGGGCTCAGCGATGAGATTCTCGAGCGCGTGTATCGGGAGAACGCGGCTAAGCTGCTGGCGGCGCGATCGAGTTAGAAGAGCTTTTACGCGGGATGCAGACTACACGCTCACTGCGCTCGCGGGACAGCCGAGTCGGCTGTCCCCACATAAAACCTGGACGGTCTAAGGCGGCCGTCCCTACACAACCTAGCTACTGGTGAGGCGCGGCTGCGGCTGACGTTGCCGGGCCTGACGACGGGGCATCGAAGGAATTGCCGATGGCGTCGCCGGAGAGGACTAATTCCACCCGCCGGTTTTGCTGGCGGCCGTCGGGCGTGTCATTGGACGCGATGGGAGCGGTCTTGCCGAAGCCATGCGATTCAACCGAGCCCGAGGAAATTCCCTGCTGCACGAAATAGTCGCGAACCGCTTGCGCTCGCAGCTCCGAGAGGCTCTGGTTGTATTCGTCGCCGCCGACGCTGTCCGTGTGTCCTTCGACCGAAACATGCAGGCTGGGATAGGCAAGGATGATACCGGAGACTTTCGCCAGGCGCTCGCGGGCTCCGGGAGCGAGTTCGTAGCTGCCGCTGCGGAACAGCACGTCGGACATATTGGCGACGAGTCCGCGGGCGGAGTCGCGAGTGGCAAGAATCGAGTTGAGCTGCTGCAAGAGGCGTTCGCGAAGGTCCTGCTTCTCGCGTTCGGCCTGCTGGCGTAGATTTTCCGACTGAGCGGCAGCGGCGCGAGCTTGAACGGTCTCGGCGGCGAGGGCCTGCTGTTGCGCGACGGCATCTGCCTTTGCTTTCTCAGCTTCTTCTTTCTGGCGGGCGGCGTCCTGCGCTGCGGCCATGGCTTCCTGCTTCATGCGCTCGGCTTCCGCCCTGGCTTGTACGGCTGCAGCGCGATCTTTCTCGGCTTGAATGCGCGCCTGATCGGCGGCCTGGCGCGCGGCTTCCGCATCGGCGCGGCGCTTGGCTTCCGCGTCGGCGTCGGCGCGGGCCTTCGCCTCACGTGCGGCGGCGGCAGCCTGCGCTTCTTCTTCGGCCTTCTGTTTTACAGCCATCACGCGCGCTTCTTCGGAAGTCTCAGTCGCTTCTTTTGCGGCGATGGCGACGGTCTCTTTCTTTTGCTTCTGACGATAGAGCTCTTCGGCGTGCATCAACTGTTGGCCGGCCTTGGAAAGAATCGAAGGAGCGTACTTATCAGCGTCGGCGATATGTGCGATGCGGACGGCGTTGCGCGCTTCAAACAGTTCGAGCGGAGTCTTCGAGTCGATGCCGAAGATGGCGTCCTGAATGTGGGCATTGGTCGCGGAGTAGGTGCCGCGGGTGACGAGTTCGTACTTGGCTTCGATGTTCTCGGTCGCAGCGCCGCTGATCGAGGAGCTTTCGGCGACGACCATGTTGCCGGGTTGGGTCACGGCGAAGTACGGCTCCGCGGTGACGATCATGCCGAAGCTCTGCAGGTCGGTGAAGGCCTTGACCTGCGCGTTGCCGTGATGATCAAGCGTGAGTTCGCCGAGGTTCACCGGGCGTCCCTGCGGCGAAACCGCCCAGAGAACGTAGGTTAGATACTCGAGCCCGAACTTGGTGGCGTCTTCAAAGCCTTCGAACCTGGCTTCAATCTGGAAATTGGTCTTCTTGCCTTCGACCTTCGCTTCGCCGGTGGCGCGCTGCATCAGATCGCTGCCGTGAAAGTCGACTCTGGCCGATCCACCCTGCAGGCGATAGTGCATTGCTTTGATGGTGCGCATCACCGTGGGCGCAGGCGCAGTGTTGAGTGCGCCGCTCGAGGTGGTGGCGACCGTCGTCGTGGTGACCGTTTGCGTGGTCGAATACGTCGACGGAGCTTGGGTTTGCGCGGAAGCGATCGCCGCGGCGGCAGAGAAGACAACGACCAGACACAGTTTTTTCACAGTGTTTCTCGATCTGGGGGAGATAGAGATTTCTAATCTTCTATATGGTGCGGGATAAGCGTCTGAATGCAAAGGACAAGAAGGGTGGGGACTTTCGTAACTGGTTGGATTGCGTCGGCAGAGCGGGGCACCTTCCAGCCGGCGCGCCTGGTCCCGGGATCCGCCAATTATTGTCATTCCGACCGAAGGGAGGAATCTGCTGGTGGCCGGAACGGTGGCGCTGCAAGCGAAAGCGGATTCCTCAACGGCTAAACGCCGTCTCGGAATGACAAGAAGTTCAGGAAATACTCGTTTGTCATTTCGACCGGAGGGAGGAATCCGTTTTCCTTACCACGCGCATCGCTGCTGGCTCGCCCCAACCCTCTGCCAGATCCTCCCATGTCGGATTGCGTTCTTCGATCAACGCGATCTTCTTCTCGCGCCGCCATTTCTTCACTTCAGTTTCGCGTGCAATCGCGTCTCCGACGTTGTGAAAGCTTTGGAAATAGACTAGACGTTGGACGCGATAGCGACGCGTGAACTCTGCGCCCTCGCCCGCGCGATGTTGCAGCACTCGTTGCATGAGGAATCCTGTTATGCCGATGTAAAGAACGCGGCTCCTGCTGGCCATGATGTAAACGTAGTAAGTGCGCTGTTGAGCCATGAGTCTTCCCCTTCTGGGTTGTCCGCCAAACCTTGTCATTCCGAACCGAAGGGAGGAATCTGCTCGCGGCCGGCACCGTGGCGCTGCAGGCGACAGCAGATTCCTCAACGGCTACGCCGTTTCGGAATGACAGAAACTGTAGAGATTTGTTCAGGAATCTGCAGTGTCGGAGGTCACAACCGGGTGTGCAAAAGTTGCTTGGGTCGTCATGATCTCCCGTGGATTTGTCATTCCTCAACGGCTGCGCCGTCTAGGAATGACAAGAACGTAGAGAACTATTCAGAAATTTGCTGTGGTTCACAACCGGCTGTGCAAGAAGAGAACTGTTACGGGATGTAGGCGATGGTGCCTTTGGGGCCGACTATCAGCGCGCCACCTTCCGGAAAGGGACTGACTGCGTTGAAGGCGAAGCCTTGCTTCTTCTTCCCGTTGATGCGGCGGGGATCGTTCGGCGGGCGGAAATCAAAGATAAAGTCTTCCCCGATGATAAAAAGACGCTGGGGCGCGAGTGGCTTGGTCAGCTTTTTCCCGATCCCTTTCGCAGGTTGCTCTTCGGCTTGTTGGCGGATTGCTGCAGCATTCACCTGCTGGTCGTAGGCCACGGCCGAGAAGTATGCCTGCGGATGCAGGTCGGAGAGCGTCCACGTCTTGCCGCCATCCTCGGTGAACGCCAGGTTGGGGCCATCATCGTCGGGATGCTTGTAGTCGCCGCCGGCGATCACGCCGTGATGCGCGTCGCGGAAGGCGATGGAGAAGATGCCGGCGGATTCGGGGCCGTGGAGGATGGGAGTTGTGAAGGTCTCCCACGTTTTTCCGCGGTCTGGGGAGTGGAAGACGCGGGCGGCTTTGCCACCGGTTGTGAACCAGATGTTGGCATCACCCGCGGCTGAAGCCCCTTCTTTTTCGGAAGCCGACGCGGTGCTAAAGTGCCGCTCTTCCACCAGCGCGATGCAACTGTTGCTGGCGGCGAAGGCGCCTTCACCCTCGAGAGCCTCGGGCAATTGCGAGGGCGGGATAGCATGCCAGGATTCGCCATCTTCCGTCGCGAGCAGCTCGAACTTCGGTTTCCCCTTTTCGTCGGAGATGGGATCGCCGAGGACGATGCCATGCTTTGGATCCCAGAAGGCCATGGAGTCGAAGAATCCTTTGGGATTCGAATTGGTGAACTGCAATTGCCAGTGCTGGCCCGCGTCAGACGTGTGGTAAATGCGCGATTGGTCGCCTGGTCCCGCCGACATCAGGAAAGCCTCGTTTGCCGAGAACGCCACTACGGCTCGGAAGTCGACTGCCGTGGCGTCGGGAACCTGGGCGGGAATCCAAGTCTGGCCGCCGTCCGTGGTGCGGAGATAGGTGCCGTGCGTGCCGCTTGCCCAAGCGACCTGCCGCGAGACCGCACTCACGCCGCGGAGATTCTCAGTCGTGTGGGAAGTCTGGACTCTAGGACCGGACTGGGCGATGGCGATGGCCGAAAGAATTAGCCAAACAAAAGAACGCATGAAGGGGATTGTCGCAGGTAGCGTTCTAAAACCCAAATTCTGGAAACCAGAGTCGGGCCCGACGGAACGCCGCTGATCGCGTTCATAAATTCGTGCCAGACTCGGCCAGAATCGGTACTACAATTACAACCAATCTTTGTTAGCTCACTTCATAGTTGAAAGCCAGGGTTTTCGCCACCGTCGTAATTCCGTTCACTGTGAGGGTTCAACCGCGGATTCCTATCCGACCGATTTCGCGGAATAGCTGAAGTTCCAGGGTATCGAGGGGTTCTTATGTTTCACATTGGTTACAAACCCGCACTTTGGAGCGGGTTTTTGCTCTTGGCAAGTTTGTGTTGGGGACAAACGCTAAAAGTGCGTTCCTCCGAACCGACGGTCAAGGACGAGCCTGCGCCGCCACCGACTCCGGTTCCGGTCAAGCTTGAAATGAGCGTACCCGCCGGTACTCCGATCAAGGTGGCTCTGGATTCAGAGGTGCGTATCCGGAAAGTGGGACAGCCGATCCACGGCAAGACGATGGAGCCAGTGTATGCCTTCGATAAGCTGCTGATTCCGGTCGGAACCACGGTGACTGGGAAAATCTCGGGAATCGACGCCGTTGGGAAAAAAAGGACAACTCTGGAAGCAATGGACGGGAACTTTACACTTGAGCGGGCGGTGCATGTGCAGTTCGATGAGCTTGTCATGGGCGACGGACAGCGGCTTCCGATTCAGACCGTAGCGTCTCCGGCTCCCAACGGAATCTTGCGCTTTGTTCCCGCCAACGCCAAAGCCGAGAAAAAGAGCAAGGTAGAAGATGCCGCTTCCAGAAAAGTCAGCGAAGCACGCCAGCGGGTGCGCCAGCAATGGAGCGACCTCAAGAAGCAGATTCACGAGCCGGGAAAATTGCACAAGCTCAAGCGGCTGGCGATCGCGCAGCTTCCCGTGCGCCCTCAATATCTGGATGCGGGGACAACTTTCAATGCGGACTTGCAGCAGCCACTCGATTTCGGCAGCGAATCGATCCAACCGGAGAATCTCAGCGAGATCGGCACTCCGCCTCCAATCGGCAGCATTGTACATGCGCGCCTGATCACACCGCTCAGTTCGGCAACGTCGAAGAAGGGCGAGACAGTCGAGGCCATGATTACGGAGCCGCTGGTGGCCTCCGATCACTTGATCTTGCCCGAGGGCAGCCTGATTCGCGGATCGGTGACGCAATCGCAGCCCGCACGCCGGCTGGCGCGTAACGGGCAACTCCGAATCCTGTTTCATGAAGTCGTTCCACCGAACGGAGTCGAGCAGAAAGTTGTGGCCAGCCTGGAAGGTGTGGCAGTCGCTAACGGTCAGCACCTGAAGCTCGACCGGGAAGGCGGCGCTCAGGTCACAACGCCGCGAACGCGCTATCTGACGACTGGCATTCAAGTCATGCTGGCGGCAGCCTCGGCGTCCCCGGATGGAGATCACGACTTGCACCGCGGAGGTGGTGGCGGCGATCTTGGCGGGAGCGCGGCCAATGGCGCTTCGGGCTTTCGCTTTGTAGGAATGGCAATCGGATTAGTGGCGCGGTCTCGGATCGTTGCCACCGGCTTTGGAGCTTATGGAGCCGCCAATTCGATCTACTATCATTTCCTGGCGCGCGGACACGAAGTGGTCTATCCGAAACACATGGGGATGGTGATTGGGTTGGGGACACGCGAAGCGAATCACGATGCGGCGCAACCAGCCCAGCCTGAACCCGCGCAGCCGCCTGCGGGATCGGGGAGTTAAATCAGAGTCGGATTTTGCGGGCGGGTACTGCTCGGCGGAGATGCCGGCGCCGGCGGCTGAATTCGCAAACTACTTTGCCGTGAAGTCTACGAAGGACGCGGTCTTGCCGATATAAATACGCAGGCTGCAACGGGCGCCGACGTGGGCGAAGGCAACTTCCAATTGCTCGGTGGCCGATTCCACCTGAGCAGTTTCCATCTGGGCGCGAGCCACGTCTTGCTTCTCGTCATATGCCGATCCCGCGGTGACGTTCTTGTTCACGGCGATCGACCAGTTGCCGCGGGCGGGAATCGGATAGACGGTGTACGCACCGATAGGAATCACCGAGCTCCCCAGTGACAGTTGCACTTCCGTAAACAGCGTCATCGGTGTGCCGCCCGGGGCCCACGGTTTGCCGTTGGAAAACCTCTCTTGCTTGGCCGAGACGGGCGTGTAGCGAATATAAACCTGGCGTCCATCGTCCAGATTGCAGGTCGTAGTGGATTGATTGCCGCCATTTTGCGCGGCGACGCACGGAGCCAACAATAACGATATGAGTACTGCTCTCCAGACGATCGTGGCCGACATGTGGAAAGCCTCCCGCGCAGAAGTGTATAGCCCAAAGGGGTTTTTGGGGAAGGGATTTAGACGTGGACCAACGGCATTAACCACTAAGGTCACGAAGGAGTGCGGAGGCTTCAGTCTCGTTCGTCATGGACCTTCGGTGACGTTTAACGCTGCCTGACCCGTTGCTACCGTCATTAACAGGTACCAGTGCGTCAGGTGCCAACGAGGACGGAGTCAATGGCGAAAGCAAAACTAAGAATTCTTTATGGCGAAGGCGATGGGGACGTTTTAGTGAAGCAAGCCGGGGCATTTGAACAGGCCGGACACGTGGTGCAGAAGGCCGAGGGGCGCAAGAACGTGGACGAGGCTCTGAAGAAGTCTACGTTCGACCTGGTAATTCTGGGATCGACATTGAGCCGAAACGACAGGCATCACCTGCCCTATATGGTGAAGAAGGTGAATGCCGAGACCAGCGTGCTCGTCATGCATGCCGATGGAAGCCGCCATCCGTATGTGGATGCTTGCGTGGATACCGGTTCGAGTATGGACACGGTGTTGAACCGGATCGAGACCATGAAGATTGCCGGAATGATGCCGCTGGCAGCAGCTGCTGCGGCGGGTAGGTAAGAGCAGTACTCAGTACTCAGTTAAACGAAAGGGTGGCCTTGCGGTCGCCCTTTTTTCATTTCATCACATCCGAGAATCACGGTTGGTACGAATCAACTTCGTTACTGGTGGAATGAAAGAGCCGCCTCGGGGTCCAAATCGATGGTTGTGATTCGCGATGCGCGGTGAAGTGGGAAGAGATCGGGAATTCCGAGGCGAAGTCAAAAACCCCACCCTGTCGCACAAAACGCGACAAGGGTGGGGCACCCTCACGGTTGTTGCAGATATTACGGAACGGTTCGCGGGGCCGGCTTTCCGGCTGCACCCTTGTAGTCCTTCGGATAAACGACGAGGCAACGGTTCGAGCCTTCACCTTCGCTTTCGGTGTGAAGATCGGATTCGTCGCGCAGGGCTAAGTGGACGATGCGGCGCTCGCGCGAGGACATCGGGCTGAACTGGTATGGAGTTCCGGTCTTGCGGACTTTCTCGGCGGCGACGTTGGCGGCGGTGCGCAGTTCCTGAATGCGCATGGAGCGGCGATTCTGGCAGTCGAAGCAGACCTTCTCGTGCTCGCCGGAAGCAAGGTGGAGCATCTCGAGCGCGAGTAGTTCAAGCGCGCGCAGCAACTCTCCGCCTCGATCGAGCAGCAGTGCGGAATCGGGGCCGGAGAAGTCGACGAGGATTTCAGGCTTCTCCCAGTCGCGATTCTCGGGGAGAGGCGGGTCGACGATGATGCGGTACCTGAGGTGAAGACCGCCGTGAGTCACGACGGCCTGAAGGAATTGGTTGATCTGATTGGCGGCAGCGACTTTGTCCATAAGGCAGCTTTCAGCTATCTGGGGCTAAAAGCCCCAATCTCCATTTGCGTCTGACGCGGCGTTGAAGCGCCGCTCTTCCACCTGCTACTTGTCTTTCTTCCTGGCGCGTTTGGCCATCATCTCGCGCATTTCGCGGCCGAGCGACGTGCGGTTCATCACGGCCTGCTGGGCGATCGAAATCAGGTTCACCACGGCATAGTACAGGTTCAAGCCCGCCTGCAGACGGAAGAAGATGAAGCCCATCATCAGCGGCATCATCACGTTCATCATTCGTTGCTGCGCGGGATCCATGCCGGCCTGGGGCGTCATGCGCTGCGTGACCAGGCTGCTGATCACCATCAGAATCGGCAATATATAGATGGGATCGGGTGCCGACAGGTCGTGAATCCAGAGCCAGTGCGCGTGCCGCAGATCGAGTGCGGTTGACAGCATGCGGTAGTACGCGAAGAGGAAAGGCATCTGGATCAGCAGCGGCAGACATCCGCCAGCGGGATTGACGCCTTCTTTCTTGTACAGCGCGGCGATTTCCTCGTTCATCGCCGCCTTCCGCGGATCACGCAAGCTGTACTTCTTGTACTTTTCCTGAATGGACTTGATCTGCGGTGCCACGCGCTGCATTTTCAGCATCGACTTCATCTGCGTGATACGCAGCGGCAGCAGGGCCAGGCTGATGATCAGCGTCTGGAGAACGATGGCCCATCCCCAGTTCGGGATCATGTGATGGTAGGTCCAGCGCAACCACACGAAGAGCGGTTTGGCGATGATGCCCAACCAGCCGAAGTCGACCAGGCCGTTGAGATCGTTGTCGGCGCCCGAGACGCCGGGCACAGGAATCTTCTGCAGAACCTGCAACTCTTTCGGGCCAGCGAACAGCCGCTCGGAGGTTGGGCCGTGCAGGTTGCCGACGGCAGCGCCGATGACGTCAACGTTGACTGTGTCCTGAGGCTTCTTTGGGTCTTTCGGAATCGGCATGCTGTGATTCAGAGTGACCATCGAAGCCGCGGCAGGATCGTCAGGGATGAAAACGGCGGCGAAATATTGATCAGTGGGTCCGGCCCAGTGGAAGGGACCGGGTATAGTCCCGCCCCCAATGACCTGCGTGCACTTCGAGAACAGCGAGAATCCGCAGCGCGGACTGACGCGCTCGATATTCTTGTTGAACTGGTAGGTGAGAAGCGAGGTGGCGTAAAACGCGGGTGAATTTTGATCTCCGAAACCGGAGGGCCACGCGAGCAGAGTTTCCTTCGGCGCGCCTTTGTAGATGATGCTGGCATCGGCTTTGACGACGTACGTGTCGTCGAACTTGAAGACTTTGCGGACAGTCAGATCCTGATCGGAGTACTCGAAGGTGATCTGCTTGCCGTCTTGGGTCGCAACGTAAAGCGCCGAGTTCAGGCGTTCGCGCAAACTATCGTCATACGTATAGAGCGAGAGCGGATAGCCATACTGCGCTGCAGTAGTGGAATTGACCAGGTCGAGCTTACCGGTTTCGGCGTCATTGTCGAATTTCTTCAGGATCCACGATTTGACCTGGGCACCCCGGTTGGTGAAGGTGACGCGATAGAGATCGCTCTCAACGACGGTCTCGGTTTCAGCCCCGGCTTGCTTCGTGGCCGTGGGCGCTGACGGGGCCGCAGGTGCGGATGATGCCGGCTTCGTCGTGAGGGGAACCGGCGGAGTCTGCTCCGTCTGAGCTATCTTCTGCGAGGGCGGAGGAGTCGGGAAGTACTTCTTCAGTAGAGGCTGCGCGAGCAGCATGAAGACGAAGGAGATCAGGAAAATCAGCAGCAGTCGCTTTTCGCTGCCCGGCTCGGTTTGAGGATTGCGATATTCGGCCAAAGTATTATGAGTTCCGTTTCAAGAACGACCACCGGGGCTCAATCCCGGTGAATTTCGAATGTCTGACGCGTCCCCAAGGCCGCCGCTCTTCCATGGGGCTTTGCCGGCTCGTTTCACCACCGGATCGTAACCGCCCTTAGCGAATGGATGGCAGCGCAGAAGGCGCGCCGCACCCATCATTCCTCCGTGCAACACCCCGAACCGCTCGATCGCTTCCATCGCATATTCCGAGCACGTGGGCGTATAGCGGCAAGACGGTGGGAACATCGGCGACACAGCCCACTTGTAGGCCCGCAAGATCTGCAACATCCCGCGTTGAAGGACCTGATGCATAATTAGTGGCTTCCGGCTTCCGGCATCGAGCTTCCGCGATCCTTCCGGTTGGCCGGGACCGAACCTTCCTGACCTTTCGCCAACTTCTTCTCTATAACTACGAAAGACTGGCCCACTTCGTTCAGCAGCGCATCGAAGCTTATGGTTGACAACACCTTCTTCGGATTGATCACCACGTCGGCGCTTGGGCCCGGAAGAGCCCGGGTGAGGCGAACTGCCTCCCGCAAGCGACGCTTCAGGCGATTTCGCTGAACGGCGCCTCCCAAAGCGCGCCCCACGGTGAATCCGACGCGTAAACCCGAAGTTGCCGGAACTCCAGCAGCCCCAACGGGTTGCCGGTCCAGGTAGAAAACAGTCATGGATGCCGAGAAATGCCGGCGCCCCTGCTTGTATACACGCTCAAAATCGGCGTGGCGTAACAACCGAGAGCTGCGGGGAAAAGTGGCTTTCGCCTTTCGCGGCTCGACACCTTGATTCGATGCTCCGGGCACACTGGCGGTCACAGTGCCTCTACACTCAGAACGCTTTTGCGATTGACGCAGTCGCGGCCGACGGCACCCGCGCCACACTATTCGCGGAAACCTGGTTTCACTGAGACCCGCTTGCGCCCCTTGGCGCGGCGGCGGGAAAGAACCTTTTGGCCGCCTTGGGTCTTCATGCGCGTGCGGAATCCGTGCTTCTTGGATCGCTTGCGCCGGTTAGGTTGGAAAGTACGCTTAGGCATGAAAAGTAGCTGCTCCTGATTCGTTCGACGGTCTTAGGGCAAACTTAAAGTATAAATCAGCGGCTGGTTTCGCGCCAAACGCCAGCCTGATTAGAGCCAGGAATAAGATGCGTGAACCAAGGCTGCGCTCAAGTTTTAATAGGACGTTGCCCTCCTGCCCTCCTACCGACCCTTGTCATTCCGACCAAAGGGAGGAATCTGCTTGTGGCCGGCGCTGTGGCGCTGCACGCGACAGCAGATTCCTCAACGGCTTAACGCCGTTTCGGAATGACAAGGAACCATAGTAAGCCGGAAGGAAGTCCTTCGTGGACCTTCGCGTCCTTAGTGGTTAATGGTTTTGTTCGGGAATTGGAACGCCAACAACGTTCCCAAGCATCAGCAGCGTTATATGTACACTAGTGTGGGCGGGCTTCAAACAAAACGGGGTGTCCCGCAATTCCTTGACGCAGTCTAAATCTGATCCTGAAAACCCAATCGGCGTGACGGCGCCCGAGAGCGCGGGAGTGTCCAAAACTCCGGATGTCGATCCTCATTCGCCCGAGGTTGGCGCAAGCGATCGCGACAGCGAGGTCAATAAGGAGCTTCGACGCCTGAATCGGGCGCTGCGTGCCCTGAGCGCTTGCAACCAGGCGCTGGCGCGGGCGACCAGCGAACAGGAACTGCTGAATCAGATTTGCGGAATCATCGTGCAAGTGGGCGGATACCGCATGGCTGGCATCGGCTACGCTCAGCAGGACGAGCAGAAGACGGTGCGCCCCATGGCCCATGCGGGGTACGACAGTGGCTATCTTGAGACCATCGGACTCAGGTGGTCGGATACCCCGCCAGGCAGGGGCCCCATTGGCACGGCGATTCGAGAGAACCGTATTTGCATCTTCGGCGACACCGCTCATGATCCGGGATTCACACCCTGGCGTGAGGCGGCGTTGCAGCGGGGCTACGCCGCGATAATTTCTTTCCCACTTCGAGTGGCCGGACTGCCCTTCGGCGCCCTCGCCATTTACTCCGAGCAGGTGAACTCGTTCGAGAAATCGGAAGTCGAATTGTTGACCGAGATGGCCAACAATCTGTCGTTCGGGATCACGGCGCTTCGATCGCAGGAGGAGAGCCGGCGGGTGACGGCCGCCCTGCAGGAAGCGGAGGCCAAGTATCGGCAACTCGTCGAACAGGTGCCGGCGATCTCCTATGTCGCCGAGGCCGGCGCCTTCGGTCCGTTTCTCTATATGAGCCCGCAGGTGACGACCATCCTGGGCTACCGGCCGGAGGACTGCCTCGCCGATCCGCGTTTCTGGTGGGAACACCTGAATCCCGAGGATCAGCCCCAGGCCTTGCGCGAGGACACGTGGGAAGAGGGCCGGCTCTTTCAGCTTGATTACCGGATGCGGCGGAATGATGGCGAGGAAATCTGGGTTCGCGACGAGGCTGTTATTGTGCGCGACCCGCATACCGGTAAACGCCTGACCCGCGGAATGCTGGTGGACATCACCGAAAGGAAGCGCGCCGAAGAGGCTTTGCGCGAGAGCGAGGAGCGCTACCGCAATTTTGTGGAGCAGAGTTCGGAGGGTATCTACCGGATGGAAAATAACCCGCCGATCCCATGTCACCTGTCGATCGATGAGCAACTGGCCTGGGGCTACAAGCACGGATCCATGGCCGAGTGTAACGATGCCATGGCGAGAATGTACGGGCGCGCTTCGTCGCAGGAACTCATTGGGAAGCCACTTTCCGATTTTTTGATCCTGCACCATCCAGTCACGCGGCAGTTCATGGAGAGATTCATTCGTGGAGGCTATCGGATCACCGACCAGGAATCGATCGAGCTCGACGCACAGGGGCAAAAAAGAATCTTCCGCAACACGATGGTGGGAACCATTGTCGATGGGCACTGGGTGCGCACCTGGGGCATCACGCGGGACGTTACAGAGAGACTTCATCTCGAGGAACAACTGCGGAACGCACAACAGCTCGAGGCCATTGGACGGCTGGCTGGTGGGGTAGCGCACGACTTCAACAACATCCTCAGCATCATCATGGGACACGGGGAACTCTTGCTGGCGACCGGCGTAGATGAACGGTCGCGAATCGGACTGGAGCAGATGCGCCGCGCCGCGGAGCGGGCGGCGTCGCTCACGCAGCAACTGCTGGCCTTCAGCCGAAAGCAGGTGCTGCAACCCAAAGTGCTTGACTTGAATGACACGGTCGCCGATGTGCAGAAGATGTTGTCGCGTGTGATCGGCGAGGACATAGAACTCGTCGCGAGACTGCATCCATCGCTGATGGCGGTGAAGGCGGACCCAGGCCAGGTGGAACAGGTGCTGATGAACCTGGCGGTTAACGCGCGTGATGCCATGCCGCACGGCGGAAAGCTCGCGATGGAGACTTCGAACCTGGAGATTCCAGAGGACGAGGCCCGCGACCTGGATCTCGCCGCCGGCCGCTATGTCATGCTCAGAGTCACCGATACGGGCAACGGCATGGACGCGGTCACGCTGGCGCACATCTTTGAGCCGTTCTTCACCACCAAGCCGATGGGAAAAGGGACCGGCTTGGGGCTCTCCACGGTTTACGGCATCGTCAAGCAAAGTGGCGGAGGAATTCAGGTCGAGAGTGTACCGGGTAGCGGCACGGCGTTTCGCATTTACCTGCCCGCCACCGAGGGCAGCCGCATCAAGCAGGGTGACCGTACGACGCAGACGCAGGTTGCGGGCGGGTCGGAGACAATTCTTATTGCTGAAGACGAACCGGACTTGCGGGAACTGGCGCGGATCTTTTTAGAGAGCTACGGTTATAAAGTGCTGGAGGCCGGAAGCGCGGAGCAGGCGATCCGTACGGCGGAAGATTTCGGGGCGCGGATTCATTTGCTGCTGACTGATGTCATCATGCCTGGAATGAGTGGGCGCCAATTGGCCGAAAACATCCTGCAGAAAGACCCGAAGACCAGAATTCTGTATATGACCGGCTACACCGACGACATGGTCGTGCAGCACAAAGTGCTGGAGCCCGGAGTGCAGTTGCTGCAGAAACCGTTTAGCAGGACGGAATTAGCGGTGAAGGTGCGGTCGACTTTGGATGGCACGGGATAGGGGCCAGTAGTCAAGGGTTAGAAATGATCTGTTAGTCGGGATGAGTGCACATGCATCAGATCCACGGTTTTCAATCACGCAACGGTAAGCCAACTGACTGACCCCTAATCTCTGATCCCTGCCCCCTTCTCGCTTCCGGTAAAATTTCCTACAGAAACTTTCATCCAAAGGAACCGAACTCATGACGCAGGAGAACGGCGGGGTTGTGCGCGACACGAAGAAGATTTGGGTAACGCTGACGGGGCTGCCGCTGACCGTAAAGCTGGATTGGCCGTTTCATCCATCGACTTCCGGCGCCGATTTTTGGGTGTTGCACGGGGATATCCGCCTGGAAGGCTCCGATGGACTGCACGCGCCAGTGGCCGTGAACATGTCGCAGACCGTGAAAGAAGTGATGCGGTCGCTGGAACCGAAAGATGCCGAAACCCCGGTCATCAATGCCCTGAGAAAAGAAGTAGACCGCAGGCAGATTGAGTTTCTGAAGTCTGGGAAGCTGCTGCCGGTGGCATTTTCCAGCCGGCACTATGACTTCAAGCGTCAGCAATGGATCTTTGGCAAGGCGACCGACGACGCCATGGCGGAATTTGTCGAGCGCAAGGTTTTCTGGCAGACGAAACTGGTCGGCGAGCCACGCGTATGGATCGGAGATCCGGCCGAAGCCCAATACGTGCAGACCACACCGGCGCATCTCATCGAACTCGCGGCGCGGCTGGTCGCCGCGCAGGGCCTGCTTCGGATTGAAGGCGAATATGCCGAAGCTACCCCCGGCCTGATGAATCAGGCGGAGCGGTTTGAGAATGCGCGTCAGGCGGCGATAGAGGAGTTGGAGAAGAAGCACGCGTTCGAGAGAGGGTAGGTGTGTGCCAAGCCAGAGTCTTGAGTCGCCGTTCAATTCGTTTGTCATTCCGAAACGGCGTTCAGCCGTTGAGGAATCTGCTGGTGGTTTGCGGCGCCATGCTGCAAGCCACAAGCAGATTCCTCCCTTCGGTCGGAATGACAAGGGGTGGAAGCGGTTTTCTTCTTTCGTGCAGAAACGAAGAGTGAAATCTTTGACTAGGCCGGACTGGGCTTGCGTACAAGGCTGGAAATCACTGCGCTCAGCGTCAGCAACGACATTACACAGATGATCCCGAGCGAGATCACACAGTAGACGCACCAGACCCCAAGCACGTCCTTCTCGATGTGTGCGAGAAAAAGAGAAAACGCAAGGCTGCCCCAGGTCAGGAGAAGCAACCAGCGATAGGAGCGTCGAAAAGCCACCACGGCTATCAGGATGTATCCGAGGATCCCCGCCGTGGCGACCGGCATTGCGCTGACGATCGGGATGTGACTGTGAATGCCCAGCTGGTCAAATACCCCGCCCAGCACGGCGAACGGGCTGTGATTGACCACGCCGCAATCCCAGCGCTCGTTGATGCTGCAGGGCGAGTCGCCGTACTCGCGATAGTGCTCGCGCAGCGCCAGCGAAGAGACAACGATTCCGAGCACGGCCAGAGTCAGCAGAACATATTTCATGAGTTCCTCTTGCCTGCGAGTGAATAGTTCCGGTCAGGCTTTTGGGGCGTGGGCACTCGCGGCGTCCTTTATTAAATCAGAAACCTGCCAGTCGCCGCCGTGATACCACTTCACGATCTTGCCGTCGGGCCCGATCACCGCGGTGCTGAGGTTGTGCGTGATCAGGCCGCCCTCGGGCTTTACGGTGAGCGCGAAGAAATCTGCAATCTTCGGCAAATCGGCCGCCTTGGGCGCCGCGAACTGCCAGCGGCGAAACAGCGCGGAGTCGTGCGTGTGAGCTGCCGAGAATCCGTAATCGCGCAGGACCTTCGGCGTGTCGTGCTCCGGGTCAAAGCTGACGCTCAGCAATTGTGTGTCGGCGAGCGACGGGTTCGAACCAAGCTGCTTGTAGACGTCAGAGAAATTGCTGCTCATGCGCGGGCAGAAATCGGGAAACGGACAGCGCGTGTAGATGAATGTCACGATCAGCGTCTTCCCATGAAATTGATGCAGCGAAATGTGCTTCCCGTCCTGATCGGTAAAGGCAAAGTCGGGGACTTCTTCTCCCGGCGCGGGCATATGAAATGCCTTCGGGCCATTAGCCGGCGGCTGTGCAGCATGGCCGGTGATCTTGACGTTTTCCAGCCAGTAGTCGGAATCGGCGCTCTCGTCGCGCGGGTCGTGGTCGACGACCACGATGTCGGCGGAAATCGAATCGCCCGGGGAAAGCTGTTGCAACATCGACGTTGGCTTGATCTTGTATGCCATCACCATCGGTTCCATGAATCCCTGGATCAGGTCGCCGTCGATACTGGCGGATTGGGCCTGGTTATCGATGGAGATGATCCGTCCGGTAAAGTGATAGCGCTTGGTGGCCTGCGGTTTGGAACGATGGCAGGAAGTGGCAAGCAAGGCCGAGAAGACAAGAAGAGTGATGAAAAAGCGACGTTCCATTCGAATGTTCACGTTGTTAACACTTTAACTCGTGTGGAACACGCTTGGCCATGCGGGGAGGGACAAACAGGGATATTTCCCAAGCCAAAATCAAATCCGCAGTCAAAATCCCCACCCTGTCCCTTCAAAAACCGCAGGGCAACGGTGGGGCACCCTCTGGATTTCTTCCTCCGCCCTGTGAAATCCTACGCGGGATTTTCCATGCGGAGACTATTGCGATGGCATGCAATCCCGAAGTTCTGAAACATGTCCCTCTGTTCGCCTTGCTCGATGAAGAAGAGACGGCGGTGCTGGCCGGCCAGGTGCGGCTGAAGACATTCTCGCCGCGGCAGCGCATTTACAAAATCGGCGATTCGAGCGGGCAGGCCTATGTGGTGGTGTCCGGACGCGTACGCGTGTCGACAGTCGATCAGGACCAGCAGGAAGTGGTCATCGACGAACCGTCGCACGGCGAGTTCTTCGGATTCGCTTCCATGCTGGAGCAGACGCCGCACCAGACCCAAGCCGACGCCATTGACCAAGTGGAGTGCCTGGAGGTGAACCGCAACGACATTGCCGTGCTGCTGCAGCGGAAGCCGCTCGCCGGTATGGACATGCTGACGGTATTGGGGCGGCAGTTCCATGCCTCGCAGCAACTGGTGCGGCTCCGCGCCAACCGGCATCCGAACGAAGTCATCGAGAAGGACGCGACCGTCGGTGAACATGTGGCCGACATCGTGGCCGGATTCGGCGGATCCTGGACGTTCATCATCCTGTTCAGCATCATCCTTGCGATCTATATGACCGTCGATGCTGTGCTGGGGAAGCGCGCTTGGGATCCGTATCCGTATATTTTGCTGAATCTGTTCCTGAATATGCTGGCGGCGTTGCAAGCCCCAATCATCATGATGAGCCAGAACCGTCAGGACACCAAAGACCGCCTGCGTGGTGAACTCGATTACGACGTGAACCGGCGGTCCGAAGTAGAGATCCAGGGTCTGGCGCGCAAGCTGAATCTGCTGGGAGAAAAGATTGGAGACGTGGAAGAGATCCTTCGCGAGAAACTGTCGCGGAGTTGATCATGCTGGTGCGGCCGCGCTTCGCGCAGGCCGGACAGCCGAGGCGGCTGTCGCTACGCGATCATCTTCAATAATGAAAGCGGTACCGCAGTTCCACGAAGATCTCCCGCGGATTGTTCCAATGGAATCCGCCGAAAGTTTGGCTGTTGTCGAGATTGACGCGGCGGTTGGCTACGTTCAGCGCGCTCACAGACGCGGAGAAGCTTTCCCCGAAGTCTTTGCCCAGAGTCAGATCGAACGTAGTGTGACCAGGCAGATGATCGCCGGGATAGGGCTGGCCCGGGAATGCGTTGCTGAAACCGGAGCCGTAATAAATGTTGGTGGAAGCGTAAGCGCGCCACGGGAGCGTCAGATCGCCGCCCAGATTGAGCGTGTGGCGCTGGTCATGGTCAAGCGCGAAGAGCTCGCTCGGCGGTGAAAAATTAGTCAAGCCGCCGGTAATAGGGAGTTTGCCCTCGGCGATTTGATTGGAGTACGCCAGGTGAATCTGCCCACGGTGGGCGATGCGGGGAGAACGGAGGGTCAGTTCCCAGCCGCGGATTTTTGCCTGATCGATGGTGATCGGCAGACACAAGCCCGATCCGATGCAGCTATGGTCAAAGAAATTGTGCGCGTTGGTTTGGAAATTGTCGACATCGAGAACCCATCCACGATAGGGAACGGTGACTCCGAACTGATGTTCTTCATCGCGTTCCCCGCGCAAAGAAAGGAATCCGCAACTGTTCGATGTGCAAAATTCTTCCAACGAACCTCCCACTGTGAGTAAAGGTGGCGCCTGGTAGTAGTGGCCGTAGAAAGCGCGGAAGGTCCAATTCAGGCGGGGGATATTCAACGCTGCGCCGAAGCGTGGGCTGATGGAATTCTCCGTGATTCCGCCGCTGAAGTGTGTGGGGCGCATCCCGGCGGAGAGTGTCAGCCAGGAAAATGGCTTCAGCTTGTCGTCGACGAAGAAAGCTTCCAAACCGCCCGAGGCTGGATCGCTTTCGTGAATTGGATTATTGCTTCCGTCATTGAAGATGGCCGCGAAGAGTTGGGTGTCGTGTTGATGAAAGCCGTAGAACCCGGCCTGAAGGTTGTTCTTCGCTAAGTTCGCGCTGAAACTCACCTGCCCGCCCGCGTAGGCGGAGGTGTGGTGATCAGTGGTAGCGATATCGAGGTCGGTGGGCGAACTGTCATAGTTGGCGCCGTTGCGGTGGTAGAAAGGCGAGACGGTCAGAAGCACCTTGGAATTAAAGGTGTGAACCCAGGAGAAATTCATCAGGGCGTCGGATTCGTGATTGCCGTCGCGCAGGTTAAGGCTGGGATATTGCGCGACGAAATTGTTTTCTGGAATCGGCGCATTTTCGATGTCGTTCGGAAAGGGATCGTAAGGGACCTGGTAGTAATCCTTGCGAAGCGACGTCACCAGGCGAAGCTGGTTGGAGGGATCGACATTGAAAATTAGCGAGCCGAAACCGCCGTAACCGTTGGCGGCATCGTGCACGACCTGCGGGACGGGCGTCTGCAGGCCGAGATTGCTACGGTTGCCGTTGACGCTGGCGTAGTAGGCGAAGCGCTCGGTGTGGCTGCCGAAGCTCAACTGGTCGTTGGTTTGGTAGAAATTCCCAGCGCTGAGAACGAGTTCAGCCTGGCGATTGCGTTCGAATCCCGTGCGCGGAACGACGTTAAAAACTCCATACGTGCGGTCCCCGAATTCCGCGCCATAGCTCCCGCGGCTGACTTCGAGGTAGTCGATATCTTTGGGATCGAACTGCGGTCCGAGGTTGGATGCGATATTGGTGTTGGGGACGGGAACGCCGTCAACGAGCCAACTGGTCTGGTGTCCGCCGCGGATGTGAAGCTGGTCGTGTGTGACGTAGGCTCCGGGCACGAAGTCCGTGATCATGGCCAGGCTGTTGGATCGGGCCGCGCCGGGGGTCCGGGCAATTTCCAGCCGGTTCACCACCGTGGTCGGTGTAGAACTGTCCGTTGGCACTTCCTCTGTCGCTCCAGAGACGTTGATCGTCTCTTTCGCGCCGGCGACGCTGAGCGCGAAATGAAGGACGGGATTCGAACCGGAGATGACCATCACGTCTTGCTGGGCCTGTTCGAATCCGAGACCCGCGACAGTCACGGTGTATTCCCCGAGCGGCACCGCATTAAATACGAAATTGCCGGCGGCATCGGAATTGACGGTCGATGCCCAGTCGGAGTTCGTGGCCTTGATCATGACCATGGCATCTTCCACGGGACGGTGCTGCGGATCGTGGATCACCCCGCGCACCGATCCGACGACCGATGCGTAGACGGCGATAGGCAAAAATAATGTGAACAGCGCGATGCGAACGAAACGCATAAAAGTCTCCAATGGCAATGAGGAACTACAGGCCGTAGTAGCAGCGCTGCCCTTGCCCACAATCGTTCGCGATGCAGCGCGTCTTCAGCGGATCAAGCGATGGAGACTAGTGGGGGAGCGCGGGTAGAAAGGGATGCCAGGAACCGCGCGAATACAGCAGAGTCATGCGTGTCGAGTGAAACTTCGTGCGAGAGTTCCGAAGAGATCGCGCCGGTTCGGGGTTGTGGATGCGCCCACCGGGCGGTTGTGACACTACGAGAGCAATCGCCGTGGCAGCATCCGGCGCCGCGGACCACGGGCTCTTGCGGATTCGTATCAGCCGTATCGTGACAGTGATGCGCTGCCTTCCGCCGGCAGCAGGCATGTTGTGGCGTAGCCGTAGCCTGCAGCGCAGCCGGAAGTATCGTTCCGACAAGCGCGAATAAAAGCAGGAATCTGGCGGTCAGACGCTGCATCATTTCCTGGTGGATCAGAACCCCAAGTTGAGTTGAGCATAAAGCAGAAAGACTGGCAGGGCAAGGTTTGGCAGCAACGGAGGCAGGAATTTTACACTCTTTGTTATTCCGAAACGGCGTTAAGCCGTTGAGGAATCTGCTATCGCCTGCAGCGCCACGGTGCCGGCCACGAGCAGATTCCTCCCTCCGCTCGGAATGACAGATTTACGGGATAACAATTCAACTGACCCAGGGCGAGCGTCAGGCTTTGCCGTTGATTTTGGCCCACCACCAGCGCACGCCGACGAACAGAAAGCGCCAGTCGTGGAAAAACTCCGGCGGCTTGCCTTCAAAGGCGTGACCGATGAACTGCAGCAGCCATCCGAAGACAAACAGCGCGAACGCCCACCACCACAGGCGGTGACGGATAAATCCCGCTGCGAACATGGTCACAGAGATCAGGATGGTCGGTATGCCGTAGGTATGGCATAACCGGTTGACCGGGTGCTGGTGGCTTCGCTCGTACTTCGCGACCCACTCTTCGCTGGTTTGTCCGCCGAACATGCCGCGGACGATGATACCAGAGGGTGCGACCGGCTTGTTTGGCAAACCTGGATGCGGAAGCGATGGTTCAGACAAGGTGGGCTCCTTCTGCTTCTCCGGACGGAATTAACTACCGCGCAACTTTCCGCTCTTATCGCTGTTCTTAGCTGTTTTGTTTCTTCCCGGAGCGGTGGAAGAAACCGCTATAGTTTGTTGCTCCCGCGCGGCAGGAGGTTGCGCCGCGCCGCGAGCGGCCTCTGTGCCCCAAACCGTCCATCTGGCCGGGCGGTTGAGGCGTTCGCTTCCCGCGTGGTAGCATCCTAGGTTTTGGCAGGTGATCTCGGGCTGGCCTGTTCCTGTCCTTATTATCTTCTATAGGCCGTTCCTTCCCGCGCCTGCCGGAGGAGCCCAAATTGAAAGTCTATTCTGGAGCAAGCATCCGAAATGTGGCGATGGTCGGCCACGGACACGCCGGCAAGACGTCCCTGGTATCGGCCATGCTGTACACTGCGGGAGCCACTCAGCGCCTGGGCCGAGTTGACGACGGCTCGGCTACCACCGACTACGACGACGAGGAAGTTGCCCGCCAGATGTCGATTTCGACCGGCAGCGCGGTCGTCGAGTGGGGCGGAACGAAGATCAACATCCTCGACACCCCCGGCTTCAGCATGTTCGTCCACGAAGCCAAGATGGATCTGCCCGTGGTCGACGCAGCCATCGTCGTGGTCGACGGTGTGGCTGGCGTGGAGGTCGTCACCCAGCGGGTTTGGAATTATTGCGAGGAGTACAAGACGCCCCGGCTGATCGTGGTTAACCGCATGGATCGCGACCGGGCGAACGCCGAGCGCGTAATGGAATCGTTGACGGCGGCTTTCGGGCGCGATGTGATTCCGATCGAGTTGCCGATCGGCGCCGAGAAGAGTCTGTCGGGCGTGATCGACCTGGTCCGCATGAAGGCTTACACCTATGACATGGGTGGCAACGGCAAGGGGAAAGAGACCGAGATCCCGGCTAACCTCAAAGATCAGGCGCAGGAAGCCCACGAGCGACTCGTCGAGCTGGTCGCTGAGGGCGACGACAAGCTGATGGAGAAGTTCTTCGAGGCCGGCACGCTCGGAGAACAGGACCTGGTCCCGGCGCTGCACAACGCCATCCGTGAAGACAAGATTTTCCCGGTGATCTTCAGTTCCGGCCTGGGCAATATCGGGGCCGACCGGATTATGGATTTCATCATTGACTACACTCCCGCGCCCTCGGAGCACGAGTGGGTGCAGGGCGAAGTTGCCCCCGAGGGAAATGGCGACGCTCCCAAGCGTCATGAGACCGACGAAGAGCCGGTCTCGATCTATGTCTTTAAGACCGTGTCTGACGCCTTCGCTGGAAGAATCTCATACTTCAAAGTCTTTTCAGGCGTCCTGAAGAACGATGCCACGCTGCAGAATTTCAGCAAGGGCACGCAGGAAAAGCTCGCGCACATCTCGGTCATGCAAGGGAAGACCGCGGTCCCGATCAACGAGCTGCACGCGGGCGACATCGGAGCAGTAGCAAAGCTGAAAGACACGCTCACCGGCGACACGCTGGGCGACAAGTCCGCGCCGATCCAGTATCCACGCGTCAAACTGCCTGAGCCGGCGATCACTTTCGCGATCGAACCGAAGTCCCGCGCCGACGAGGACAAGCTGGGCCCCGGCCTACACAAACTGATGGAAGAAGATGCCATGCTGCGCTTCTTCCGCGACCCGCAGACGCAGGAATTTTTGATTGCGGGTACCGGACAGCAACATATTGAAGTCGTGGTGGCGAAGCTGAAAAAGCGCTATCACACAGAAGTGGTTCTGAAAGCGCCTAAGGTACCTTACCGGGAAACGATTCGCGGCAAGGCCGACGTCCAGGGACGCCACAAGAAGCAGACCGGCGGGCACGGGCAGTACGGCGATTGCAAGATCAAGATGGAGCCGTTGCCACGGGGCGGCCAGTTTGAGTTTGTGAACGACATTTTCGGCGGCGCCATTCCGAAGAACTACATTCCTGCGATCGAAAAGGGCATTAAGGACGCGGCCGGGCGCGGGTACCTGGCCGGATTTCCGGTGGTGGACTTCCGCGTCGTGCTCTACGACGGCTCGTATCACGACGTGGACTCGAACGACATGTCATTCCAGATGGCCGGCCGTATCGCGTTCAAGAAAGCCATGGAAGTCGCCAAGCCCACGCTGCTGGAGCCCATCATGAACGTCGAGATCACCGTCCCCGACGACTTCGCCGGATCGATCATGGGAGACCTCAACAGCCGCCGCGGGCGAATCCAGGGCATGGACAACAAGGCCGGCAACACGGTGGTAAAGGCTGAAGTGCCCATGTCCGAGATGCTGACTTACGGCGTCGAACTGACATCGATGACCCAAGGCCGCGGCAGCTTCAACATGGAAATGCATCACTACGACGTCGTCCCAGGCCAGTTGCAGGAGAAGATCATCGAGAAGGCCAAGTCCGAGCGCGGCGAGGTAAAGGAAGTCGAAGAATAAGTCAGTCGCCCAGCTCAGGCCAACTCTTACACCACGAAGGACAGAAAGGACCACGAAGCAACGATTTCCTTCGTGAACCTTAGTGTCCTTAGTGGTGAATGATTTTGACGCTCAATCCACGATGATCAGCTCCAGCCGCACTCCCGGATATCGCAAGCTGTACAGCCAATACTCGTCATCGACGTAGTCGATGTAGTAGTCGTCGGCGTCGTACACCCAGTCACCGGGCCAGGCCTGGATCAGTGCGAAGGTGTAACCGCCGTAATAAAACTGCGGCTGACCGTTGTAAACCTGCATGCGTCCGGGCGCGAAGTGGTGCTCGCGTCCAAAGTGTGCGTGGAAATCTGAATCAGGAATACGCCGCTGATTTGCTCCGTGCCGCTCCGCCTTGCCTGGCTCTGCGCCGCGCGCCTGCCCTTCCGGCCGCGCCTGATCTTGCCTGCCACCGTTGACCTCGCGACCCGGCTCATTCTCGCTCTGCCGCGGCTGCTGTTGCCGGCCTTGCTGCTTGTCTTCCTGTTGTCGCTGCTGCTGCTGCCGGTCCGGCATCTGGCGGTCATTTTCCCGGTTCTGCGGTTCTTGATTTCGCCGGTCCTCCGGGCGGCTCTGTTCCTGTGGCCGCGCCTGCTCCTGCCGATTCTCGGGCCGCGCATTGTCCTGCTTATCGTTGCGGTGCTCGTCCTGCTCCTGACCCAGGGCCGTTATCGCCGTGCCCAAGAGGAAAGAGGCGCAAATCCCGCTTACTACCGCAAGTCTTTTCATAGTTCAGCCTCCTGTTAACGTCCGACTTCGAACTTTTTCCCGCGCATGCATACGAACGCGGGCAGCCTTAACCAGATGCGATGCCGAAGATAACTGTTGCCGAAATGTCCGATTGCAGGGGAAAGCTTCAGAAGATGAACGGTCCGATCAGGATCTCCCTAGGGCTCCCACGGTATGCGTTCAAAGATGTCCCGCAGCCGCTTTCCTTTTGCCGGATTGATCATTTCAACGAATGCCACTTTTCCCTGAAGGTGCGCGCGAAAATCCGGGCGCCCGTCACGATTCTGACCCTCCGGTCCGTGGCGGACGCAGTTCGTCAGTAGCGCCTTCAACTGATCAAAGTCGTGCCGCACGATATTCACTTTTTCGTTGGTGACAAGTCCGGCGAGGTGCTGCCGCACACCTTGCCGCATCACCCGCGTCTTGCGATGATTCGCCCGCAAACCCTCTTCCTGCAGAATGACGGCAACGGCCAGGCTGAAACGTTCGACGCGCTTTTCGAAGTCGTGATCTCCAGAAAAGGCGAGGTCGTCTGCATATCGCGTATACGTTGCTCCGGCGGATTCCGATAATGCGGCGAGCCGGCAATCGAGCCCATAGCAACAAATGTTGGCCAGCGCCGGCGACGTAGGCGCGCCCTGCGGAAGATGCGGGCGCGCATAAAGCCGTCGCAACTCGGCCACGCGCGCAAGGTCGACATCAGGCCTGATCTCTGCCCAAACATCTATCGGCGTGGCATTTGTGCACACGCCTCCCAAAAAATCCGCCACTGTTTCGGGATAGCCAAACGTGCGAAACACGTTTTGAATACGAACTCCGCCGAACGTGGGAAAGAAATCCCGCAAGTCCATGCGCAGCACAACTCTTTTTCCGACGTGCGGAGCCACAAAGGTTCGGATCGAGCGTCCTCTGACGAAGCCATGCGCCGCCGGATGAGGCGGAACTGCCCCCAGAATCCAGAGGAGAATCTGCCGTTGCAGTTCTTTCAGCCGCGGTTTCGGCGCTTCGATCAACCGAACGCTGTCGAAGCGCTTGGCCAACACTCGATAGTGATAGTGCTCGAGCCGCGTCTCACGCTGTTTGTAGGCCAGAGCTTTCAGGTCAGCGAACCAGCGCAGTTCACCCGGATTCAGCCCCAGCCACTTGGCCAAGTCCCCCGTGGATTCAATGGCGGGAACATTCCAGACTCGGCCGCCACTGCCGGCGAACATCTGTCGTGGTGGCAACAACCACTCCGCGACCACGAGTTCATGGGAGTGCTTGCGGCGCACGCGTTGAAACCCGACGTCTTGCCGCAGGAACCGAACCACCTCGCGATGGCGCGGCCATGCCTCGGTTCCGAATTTTGTGAGATATCGCTCAGTGAGTGGCCGAAACCAGCGCCAGCGTCTGCCCAGCGTGCGGCGGCAACGGTCGAGCAGGAGATTTGGCGTCGGTTCGCTGGCCAGCAAAGCGCAAGCCAGCGCCTCAATCAGGGAAGAATCCGGCATGACAGACGACGGCGGAATGCTCCAACGAGTCTGACCCTGCGTGAGCAGTTCTGCGTGGGAGCGCAGCGAAGCTCATGCGACGAATAGCGTGCATCCTTACGTTCCCCTGGGGTAACCCCAGAGAGGCCGAACGAGCCCGAAAGCCCGGTCACGCCAGCTTGGAGCATTCCACCGTGCGCGGACACTATAGCAGGGTCCTGAAATTTCCTGGATACGACTTGCAGCGGCCTACGATTTCCCCTTCGGCGTCTCTTCCTGCGCCGCTACTTTCTTCACGTCGACCGGGCCGCCATCATCCCCGGCGGTCCACGTCCCCGACAACTTGTCCGCGGCCAATTTCAGGGTAATCGTTCCAGTCGGTCCGCCCGCATCGAACTCGAGCGTCACATCCTCTCCATGGTGAGTGCCGCCGGTGATGGTGAAGTCTCCGTGCGACGAGCGGATCATCCCCGACATCGCGCCTTCCTTCTCGGTCAGCTCAAGAGTTAGGTTGATTACGTCTTCCGCTCTGTTCTTGGCGGTTCCCTCGTAGTGACCCGTAACCGACCCTTTCGCCGATGTGTTCTTGCCCTGTTGTGCCGTGGCGACGCACAGGGGCGCCAGAACGAGGCAAAGAACCAGCATCCGCCGTAAGATTGCCATTTCACCAAGTCGTGTGAATTTCTTTTGGGATGTTTTCATTTGGCCTCCTTGGCGACCATCTTGCCCGCTTCGTCCTTCTCGATATACGCCCACGGCACATGTGGATCGTGCGTGAAAACCGTGAGCCATTTCTCGGAAAGCGCCCGAGCATAATACTCCTTTTTACTCTCGATCGTGTCCAGCGGATACAGATCGAATCCCATGCCCCAGGTCAGATCAACGTGCGCGGCAGTAGGCATGAGATCAGAAATATAACAAGCCGTCGGCGCATAAGAATCTTGAGGGTGCCCCACCCTTGTCGCGCTTTCTGCGACAGGGTGGGGTTTTTGACTTCCTTGAACAATGATCCCCAGCATGCTAGCCGTGTGCCCGCGAAACGTCTTCACCGAAATCCCCGGCACGATCTCTTCGCCGCCCTTGAGCAGCGTCATCTGCCCGCTAGCGACCAGCGGATCGTAATTCTCCGGAATGTAACTGATCGCATCCCGCTCGCTAGGCTTGCGTGCGTACTGCCACTCGCCCTCGGGCGCGTAATACTTCGCCCGCGGAAACGTGGGAACGATATTGCCGTTCCTGTCGCGCACGGTATTCCATCCACAGTGATCGAAGTGGAGATGCGAGTTGATGACGATATCGATATCGTCAGGCGCGACTCCGGTGGCCGAGAGATTCTCCAGCAACTTCGCCGGCTGCCCGTAAAACTTCTTCATGCGATCGGAGAGCTTGTTGCCCATCCCGGTCTCAACCAGGACAATCTGCTTGCCGGTGCGAATGAGCAGAGAGTTCAACCCGGCCGTAACGTAGTTCCTCTCGTCGGCCGGGACCTTCCTCGACCACATCACCTTCGGAATCACGCCGAAGAACGCTCCGCCATCCAGCAGATAAGTCCCATCCGAGAAAGCGGCAAGTTCAAAATCGCCAAGCGTCAGCCGATGCATAGGTTTTCAGTGTGCCACAGAGACGCGCTTGCAAATCGGGTTCGCAAAGATGTTGTCATTCCGACCGCGAAGCGGGAGGAATCTGCTTCTTGCCCGCAGCGAGCTCACCGCCGGCGACAGCAGATTCCTCACGGCAAAGGACGCCGTTCGGAATGACAAATCCGATGACAAATCCGATGACAAAGCCCGGGTGATTGCCTTTCAGTTACTAGAAATCCACAGCTCATCCTCGCCTCGATGTGACATCTGACCTTGCGCTCCACAGAGCAGTTCTGTCATCCTACGCATCGGCGACGCCGTGCTTGCGTGAGACAGGAGCGAAGTAGAAGAGCTAAGTCCTTGCCGCTCAGGATTTTGTCCGTAAGTCATTGAGCGCCAAGATTTTAAGCCGCAAATCCCGCCAACTCGATGATTCCAAAGATCCAGGGGGAGGGAGAGTGGGGGTACTAAGGAGTAAACTTTTCATTTCCGGCAACAATCCAACTCTCCGCTCACTGCTCGCCGCGCCACTCCGGTCCAGCCTGAATCCCTCGTTCATCTAATAAGTATCAGTTAATTACTGGCAGGAAGAACGGAGCAAGCCATGATTCAGATTCGCCCCAGCGCCGAACGTGGTGGAGGAAACCACGGTTGGCTCAACACCAAACACACCTTCAGCTTCGCCGATTATTGGGATCCCAAGTGGATGGGATTCCGCTCGCTGCGGGTCATTAACGAAGACCACGTTGCGCCCAACACGGGATTTCCCACGCATCCGCATCGCGACATGGAAATCATCACCTACGTTCTTGAAGGCAAACTAGAGCACAAGGACAGCCTCGGAACCGGATCGGTGATCCTTCCTGGCGATGGCCAGCGCATGACCGCAGGCAGCGGTATTCGCCACAGCGAATTCAATCCCTCGACCACTGAGCCTGTACATCTTCTGCAGATCTGGATTCAGCCCGAGAGAGCCGCGCTGCCGCCGAGCTACGAGCAGAAGACTTTTCCGGAAGCCGAAAAGCGCGGCAAGCTTCGCCTGATCGCGTCGCGCAGTGCAAACGACGGATCGGTAAAGATCAATCAGGATGCGAAGCTCTATGTCTCGCTGCTGAAGCCTGGAGAAGAAGTCGCGCACGAGTTCGACGCAGGTCGCTACGGTTGGTTGCAGGTCGCGCGCGGTGCAGTCGAGTTGAACGGCAAGAAACTCAATCAGGGCGATGGCGCCGCAATCAGCGACGAGCAGCAGCTGACCATCAAAGGCAAGGAAGACGCGGAAGTCCTGCTCTTCGACCTGGCGTAATCCACTTCTCCGAGTCCACTTCTCAAAGAGCTTTGTCATGAGGTTTGTCATTCCGAAGCCGAGCTTTATCCGGCGAGGAATCTGCTGTTCTGCCGTAAGCAAAGAAAAGCAGATTCCTCACCGTTCTCGCCACGCGTTCGCGCGGCTGCGAACGGTTCGGAATGACAACGGCTTTGTTGGAGTCCCGGTTCTTGCTACGCTCGTCGCATGCAGCGTCCAATAGGCATCACGGTGATCGCCAGTCTGTTTGCGCTCGCTGCTGTTTATCTATGGACCATTGCTGCAATCTTGCTGATCTCGCCAGGAGCAATTTCGTTGATGGCGGGAAAGCATTTCCTCTACGGATTGGAGCTCGCCGGACCGTACATGTTCCTGCTTGGAGGCAGCGTTTACGCGCTTGTTGCGTGGGGACTATTTCGGCTGCAGAACTGGGCGCGCTGGATTGCGATGCTGTTGATCGTGATCAGCACCGCATCGCTGATCCCGAAGATCTCCATGGCAGAGCTCGGTGTTCCGGTTCTCTGGTACGGACTGCAGATTGCGCTGCGCGTCGCGATTGGATGGTATCTGGCACAAGCGCCCGCGGTAATCGATGCATTTGCCGCGAAACGTTAGCCACGGATCAACACGGGTCTGCACGGATACTTCTTTCTTGGTTTATCCGTGAAGATCCGTGAAATCCGTGGCGCTTTTCTTACCGCTTCGCTTTTGCCGGTTCTTTTTCCCCAACTCTCTTGCTGACCGCGAACGTCATCTTGCCGGATTTCTTGTCGGCCTCGACGACCACATGATCGCCGTGCAGGATTTCCCCGTCGAGGATCTTCAATGCCAGCGGATCCTGAATGAGCTTCTGGATGGCGCGTTTCAAAGGACGCGCACCAAAGTTCGGATCGTAGCCCTGCGTCAGCAGCAGGTCTTTCGCCGCGTCGGTGAGTTCGAGCGAAATCTTGCGATCGGCCAGCAAGCGCCGAACATCCTCCAGCCGCAGCTCGATGATCTTAACCAGCTGATCTTTTCCGAGCGGACGGAAGACAATGATGTCGTCCACGCGGTTCAGGAATTCCGGCCTGAAGTGCGAGTGCAGCAAGTTCTGCACCTGTTGCGCCGCCAACTCAAACTCTGCGTCCGAACGAATGCCTTCGGCCTGCAGAAGCTGCGACCCGATGTTCGATGTCATGATGATGATCGTGTTCTTGAAGTCGACCACGCGGCCTTTGCCATCGGTCAACCGGCCATCGTCCATGATCTGCAGCAGAACGTTGAACACATCCGGATGCGCTTTCTCGATCTCGTCGAACAGCACGACTGAATACGGGCGACGACGCACTTGCTCGGTAAGCTGTCCACCTTCCTCGTATCCCACATATCCTGGAGGCGCGCCGATCAGGCGCGCGACCGAGTGCTTCTCCATGTACTCAGACATGTCGATGCGGATCAACGAGCGTTCGTCGTCGAACAGAAATTCGGCGAGTGCGCGGGCAAGTTCGGTTTTGCCGACGCCCGTTGGTCCCAGGAAGATGAACGAGCCAATCGGACGCTTGGGATCGCTCAAGCCCGCGCGGGAACGGCGAATTGCGTTGGCAACGCGTTCTAACGCCGGATCCTGGCCGACGACTCGCTGGCGCAGCCGCTCTTCCATCGTGACCAGCTTTTTCACCTCGCCTTCGAGCATCTTGGAGACGGGAATTCCCGTCCACTTGGAGACGATGCGCGCGACATCTTCTTCGTCGACCTCTTCCTTCAGCATGCGCTGCTTGCCCTGGCTCTCCATTTGCTTGCTGAGCTTGGCGAGTTCTTGCTCGGCCTGAGGAATGAGCCCATAGCGGATTTCCGCCACGCGCTCATTGTTGCCCTTGCGTAACTCGGCTTGCTCTTCGAGCTTGAGCTGCTCGATCTTTTCCTTCAGCGCCCGAATACGCGCGATCAGATCTTTTTCCTTCTTCCAGTTCGCCTTGAGGGTATTCGATTTTTCACGAATCTCAGCGAGTTCCTTCTCGATGACAGCGAGCCGTTCCTTCGAATTCGGATCGTCTTCCTTTTTCAGCGCCTGCTTCTCGATTTCGAGCTGCGTGGCGCGGCGTTCGAGCTGGTCGATGTCGGTCGGAAGCGAATCGATCTGGATGCGTAGCGATGCAGCCGCTTCGTCGATCAGATCGATGGCCTTGTCCGGCAGAAATCGATCGGAAATGTAGCGGTGCGAAAGCGTCGCGGCCGCGACGATCGCCGAGTCTTTGATGCGCACGCCATGGTGCACTTCGTACTTCTCTTTCAGGCCGCGCAGGATCGCGATCGTATCTTCAACGTTGGGCTCGCCGACAAAGACGATCTGGAAGCGCCGTTCGAGCGCCGCGTCCTTTTCGATGTACTTGCGGTATTCGTTCAGGGTGGTCGCGCCGATGGCGCGAAGTTCACCGCGAGCCAGTGCTGGCTTCAGCATGTTGGAGGCGTCGATTGCGCCTTCGGCTGCACCGGCTCCAACCAGCGTGTGCAGTTCGTCGATGAACAGGACGACTTGTCCCTGCGAGTCTTCGATCTCTTTCAAAACCGCTTTGAGGCGGTCTTCGAATTCTCCGCGGTACTTTGCGCCAGCGAGCATTGATCCGAGATCGAGTGCGACGACGCGTTTGTTCTTCAAGACTTCGGGAACATCGCCCGAGATGATGCGTTGCGCCAGGCCTTCCACGATGGCGGTTTTGCCGACGCCCGGTTCGCCGATGAGCACGGGATTGTTCTTCGTGCGGCGGGACAGAACCTGGACGACGCGGCGGATCTCTTCGTCGCGTCCGATGACGGGATCGAGCTTGCCGCGGCGCGCCAGTTCGGTCAGGTCGCGCGCGTAGCGCTCCAGCGCCTGGTACTTCGCTTCGGGATTCTGGTCGGTAACCTTCTGCGATCCGCGGACGACTGTGAGCGCCTTCAGGATCGCGTCGTAAGTCGCGCCGTGCTGCGCCATGATCTGCTGCGCTTTATCCCGCTTCAGGTGCGTGATGGCCAGCAGCAGGTGCTCGGTCGAAACGTACTCATCCTTGAAATTGCTCGCTTCTTTGAAGGCCTGCTCGAGCAGCTTGTTGACTTCGTTGGAGAGCGTGGCCTGAGAGGCCTGTCCAGAGACCTTCGGAAGCTTCTCGAGCTCGGCGTAGACTTCATTCAGCACGGCTTGCGGGCCAATGCCGATCTTCTCGAGCACCGGCGGAACAATGCCCTCTTTGTCTTCCAGTAAGGCGGCGAGCAAATGAAGTGGCAGCAGCTCGGGATTGCCGTGCTCGGAGGCGAGTTCGTTCCCGCGCTGGACAGCCTCCTGCGCCTTGACAGTGAATTTATCCCAACGGATGGGCATGAGTTAAACCTCGATTTGGTAATTGGGTAATTTGGTAATTGAATAATTGGAAGAGTATTCGGCGGTGCAGGGTTCAAATTACTCAATTACTAAATTTCACAATTACAAAATTATCGGGAGGCGGTCACCTCTGCCGCCTCCCGTGGACCTTAGGGGCTAAAGCCCGCATTTTTCTTGCCTCTAACGCGGCGCTAAAGCGCCGCTCTTCCACGTTGCTTTAGCCTCCCAGAATAGCTTTCTGTTGCCCCACCGCTTGGCTTCGCCTTCGCGGGACAGCCGAGGCGGCTGTCCCTACGTGAGCATTTTCTTACGCGGCTTTGCTGGGGCCCTTGGCTTCGATCTGCTTTTCGGAGCCGATGTTGACCTTGATCTGCTTCGGCTTCGCTTCGGCCTTCTTCGGCAACGTGATCTTCAGGACGCCCTTGTCGTAGGTCGCCGAGACCTTCTCGGTGTCCACGGTCTGGGGCAGAGTGAAGGTGCGGGTGAAACTGCCGTACTGACGTTCCACACGACGGTAGTTCTCTTCCTTCTCTTCCTTTTCGATCTTGCGCTCGCCATGGACGGTCAGCGTGTTGTTTTCCATGCGGACATCGATGTCCTTCTCGTCGATTCCGGGCACTTCAATCTTCAACGTGACCTGGTGCTCGTCTTCGTAGACATCAACGGCAGGGGCAAAGCTTGAGGTGGTGAGTGATTCATCCTTTCCGGCATCGTTGTAGGACTCACGGAACAAGCGGTTCATGCGGTCCTGTAGCGTGCTGAATTCACGGAATGGCTCCCAACGGGTTAATACGGTCATGGCTAAATCCTCCTTCAGAAATGGTGTTGATCAGAGCTTGAATTTGTGACCGGCGCTTGGCCTCAGCAGGCTCATAGCAGCGGTCACTAATTAGACGCATTGGTTAGCGTAAAAGAAGCATAAAACTTGAGCGTATTATTGTCAAGTACTGGATTTCATTGTTTTGCTTTATGTTACGTGTCCTATTACGCACTTTAGATACGCGGTTTCGGGGACATTGAGCAGAACTGGATGATCCTTTCCCTGCCCTCGGACCTCAAGAAGGCGCAGGGTCCGGTGTGCGTCAAGCGCGGCTGAGGCCAGCATTTCAAGGAAGTCGGCCTCGCCCACATGATAAGAGCAGGAGCAGGTTACGAGTACTCCGCCCGGCCGGAGCATCTTCAAGGCGCGCAGGTTCAGTTCTTTGTAGCCGCGGAGGGCGGCATCGAGATCGCGCTTGCCTTTGGCGAAAGCAGGCGGATCGAGCACCACGGTGTCGTACTGTTGGCCGGACGCGGCGTAGTCCTTGAGCAGGTCGAAGGCGTTGGCCTCGACCCACTCGATTTCGCGGCGATTGAGGGTTGCGTTCTGGTCGGCGACCTCCAGGGCTGGACGGGAGCTGTCGACACCGGTGACCTGCTTGCACTTCGGCGCGAGGTGCAAGGCGAACCCTCCCTGATAGCAAAAGACGTCGAGGGCTTCGCCGTGGGCGTACTGCGCGGCCGCAGCGTAGTTTTCACGCTGGTCGAGGAAGGCTCCGGTTTTCTGGCCTTCGAGGGCGTCGAAATGGAACTGCACGCCATTCATGGTGAAGGTAGTTGCGGTCTTGTCTCCGTGCACGAGACCGGAGGCGCGGGGCGGAAGGGCTTCGAGTTCGCGGACGCGCGGATCGACTCGCTCGATCACGGACGCAGGGCCGAGTTGATTGACTAACTCAGTGATGACAGTTTCGCGGATAAGGTTGGCATCAATTGCCTGGGTAAGAATCTGAAGGGAAAGAATGTCATTGTAGCGGTCGACGATCAGGCCAGGGAGAAAGTCGGCTTCGCTGAAGATGAGCCGGTAGGCGTCGGTGTCGCGGACGAGCTTCTCGCGGTAGGCGATCGCGTCAGAGATGCGGCTGCTCAGCAGTGCGGGGAAATCTGAGACCGCTTCGTGGGAGATCATCCGGATCGCGATTTGCGAAGAACTGGAGTAGAGGGCGGTGCCGTAGAGGTTTGCCGCGCTGATCCGTGACGGCAATGAGGGAGCCCGGAGGAATCCCGTCCGTTTCGAGTACGTCGGAGCGGTAGACCCAGACGTGGCCGGACTTGAGGCGGGATACGCCGCGAGGGGAGACTTTGACTTTGGGACGATCAGACCGAGCGGGAGTTGGGGGCATGGGAACATGGTAATGCCTGAAGCTTGTGCAAGCGGGCTTGCCGCTGATTTGACGAGAAAGTGACGGCTGCGTGATGGCAGCCTCAGTCGGCCGGGGTGGCGACAGGCTCCTTCCGCTTTTCTACGGAGTCAACCGAGTACAGCATGTAGTGATCGAAGCTGTGGCGGCGATGATAGCGATGCTTGCGGAAATCGAAATAAATTTCCACGCTCTTGGGCAGCCACAGAGAGACTTGCTTCCGCGGGAAGGGGACAGGGCCGTAATCCACGATCTGATGCTCGCTGAGCAGCAGGATCTCAGGCATTGGCCGGACCATCTCCGCTTCGATCCGCACGATTTGGAATTTGTCGGGGCTGATCCAGGCGCGTCCCTTGAGTTTGACTGGATAGATCTGGCCGCCGATGTCGTAGCTGTGCGTCACGTTTGGGCGGTCGTCGCGCTGTCGGAAATGTACCAGCCAGGTTGCTTGTCCGTTCCAATCTCCGAGCCCTTCACAGCGGAGCTCGAAATTGTCACGGACGTGGGGGTGAAAGACCAGAGCCAGGCTGGAAAAGCCAGTGCTGGCGATGCCGCCAGGATAATCGTAAAGCCTCGTCACCGAAGTCCGGTATTCATCTACGGCGATGAAGCCGGGCTTGGTTTCGGCGATGGATGCGACGTAGTCGTATATGCGGCTTTCTGTGCCGATAGGATTGCCCACTTCGTCGAGTGTCTGATGGGTGAGGTCCTCGATCGCAGCGACACGGGCGACGTCGTCCACGAATTCTTCGACGCGCTTTCCGGATTCGTAGATGACTTGGCCTGCCGGACACTCAACACCCTGCGCGAGCGATAGTCTGACGTCGTCGATGCCCGGCGGTTGCCATGCGGTCACTGCAAGCCGGGGCGCTGCCACGGCGTCCAGGGCGTTTACGCCTGTGAGCTTGACCTTTGCATCGGGATCACCTTCCCCGAGCTTCGCGGTGGCGGGCATGTTCTCGAAGCGCGTAACCAGATCGCGAACCTGCCCGGCAACTGGATTGTGTGGCGACTGATCGAGGAATACTTTGAGGGCCTTAACTCCATCGTGAAACTGGCCAAGATTCAGCAAGGCCTGCCCCAAAACCAGTTGGGCGGGACTGGCCGCTGCCTGGCCCTTGGTCACAGCCTGGTTGGCTTCGACCTTTGCACTCTCGTAGTTCTTCTCATGCAGGTATGTATCGGCCAGAAGATCGTGAGGCAGCCAGTTCTCCGGGTCAGCCAGAACAGCCTGCTCCAGGGCAGAGCGGGCGGCTGGATAGTTCTGTCTTTCCATCCCGGTGCGTCCCAATAGAGTGAGCGCCTGACCGTTGTGTGGATTCAGGGTCGAGGCGCTCGCAAGGTACTTCTCGGCTTGGGCGTAATCTCTCTTCTCGAAGAAGAGATAACCCAGAAGAAAGTTGATATTCGAACTGCCGGGCGAGGATTGGTAGGCTTTGTTGAGATGTTTCTCGGCCTCTGGGAGGGAACGGGATTTGAGCGCGGAGACTGCGCGTTTGAGTTCCTTGCGAGTCTTCGGCGAAACGTCCGCGCCGGTGACGTCGAGGTTGACGGCCGATGGGTCGCGTTGAAGAATAACTTCGAAGCGTTCCTGGGCCAGGCTGGTGCTAATCCGCACTTCTTGATGAGCGCTAAGGAAGCCAACCGCCGTGATCTCGGCGTCGTACACACCTAAAGGAACGTCGAGGAAGACAGCCTCGGATCCAGTTTCAAGGTTCTCACCGGCGGGATCCCGGCTGGTGGTTTGCCAGGTGGAGAACTGAGTCGCCGGATTCGTGAGTTTCAATACCGCCTGGCGATCCAGAAGATGTCCCTTGCGCTCTCCGAACACTTTGAAAATCACGACGGCGGTATTGGGCGCGGTGTTGTAGTCGCGGACCATGTCGGCGGTGAGTCGGCGAGAGTTGAGTCCGAGTGGATCAGCAGGAACCTGGGCATGAAGTGAGATCAGCAGGCATGCGCCCAGAAGAGGCAGGACCAACGCCGGTCGCGGAACAAATCGAATAAGAGCGCCACGCGTCACGGGTCAGTGTGGCACAGCGCTTCCCAAGGGGTCAATGTGCTTAAAAGATGAGCACGATTCCTTATTCCCTGGCAGGGGAGGCTTTTGCCAAGACGCTTCCCGCTTTCCCTCCGCCCCTTCCGGCTCTTTCTCCCGACGTTCCAGGGGGCTGTCCCAAGCGAACAACCGTCGCGTTCTGAGGTGTTGATAAATCTCTGTTACGCTCATCTTCCCATAGCGCGAGGTAGGGGAATAACCCTAAGCCCGACACCGCAAGGCTTCATCCCGTGCCTGCATAAACTGGAACAAAGAATATGGCCCGGGTGTCCAACCAAGTCATGACTAGAAGACCTCTCCCAACAAAGCTCTCGTTGTTCCTGGGCGTAACTGCCCTTCTTCTCCACCCACCATTGCAGGTTGCGCAGCAGTCGGACGGCAGCGCATCTCTAAAGCAGTTCCTGGGCACCTGGAAAGGAACTTGTGCCGACGGAGCGGAGTTCGTTGTTCTGAAGCTTACTCAGAGCGGAAACGAAATGGCCGGTACCGTGAGCATCGCGAACATGAATGGTGCTGACGGCCAGTGCGGGGCCGTCATGGATCCTCCAACCGAGGAGCACGCCATGAAGATTCACGATGTTCAACTGCGAGAGAAGGCCTTGGCGTTCAAAGGAACAGGACAGACGGCGTTCGAAATGTCCGTCATCGGCGATGATGCAGCAGCACTCAAGTTTCTGGGCACTCCAGTGGAGAGCAACCCCTGGAAGCTGAAGCGGACAAAATAAGCTCCCGCTCCATAGCTGAATGCCGTCAGCGTGCCCATCCGGCGCACGTAAAGGTGAGGATTGTAAGCTGTAATTCCCGCGCGATCGTAGCACTAGAGTCGAGTTGCGCTCGACGGACAGCCGAAGGCGGCTGTCCCCACATAAAACCTGAATTAGCTGGCGGCTTGTTCGGTTGGGGCGGGAACTGCTGGTTTCGCGTGCGAGCCAGAACTGGCTTCGTGGCGGGCGAGGTCGAGGTCGGAGCGTAGCGAGTCCAGGATCACCATGGGAAGCTCACTGCCGAAGCTGTCGAGCTGGTCTTCCGACCAGTTGCCGTTGAGTCGCGTGGAGCCAGTGATGTCTTCGGGGAAGCCTTGGCGGTAATCCCCTTCGCGAATGAGGATGTCGCCGATCAGGCGTCCGGTGTGGATGTCGTAGACGCGGCGGCTGGCCTGGCCGCCGGCGTTGGTCAGGCAGAGGAAAACCTCGCCGTCGCCCGCGAACTCAGGACGGTAGTACCAGGCTTGCGGGGCATCGATTTTGGGGTGATGGCGTTTGGGGCGGTGGGGGGCTTCCTTCGTCTCGACCAGCTCTTCCTTCGGATTGAAGTAGAGGATGCGCTGGCAGGAGTCGCACACAACGGTCTCTTTGCCCGACCGGACTTCGTTATAGGTCTGCGGGCGCAGCATCACCTGGCAGGCCATGCATTTGTGATCGCGTACCTCGGAGATGCCGCTGCCGCGGAACTTGGATACGCGCTCGTAATGCCGGAGCAGATCTTCGCGGATGCCGGTGCGGAGCTGGTCGCGCTTAGCGCGGGCTTCGGCGAGAAGCTTTTCGTCTTCGGCGGTGCGTTGGCGGGCCCGCTCTTTCTCTTGGTTGATTTCGGCCATTTCCGCTTTGAGGTCTAGCTGAGCTGCTTTGACTTCCTTGTCGCGGGCATCGGCGTTGACCATCAGCTCGAGAATCTTGTCTTCGTTGGAGGCGATTTCCTTTTCAGCGAACTGGATTTCGTGCAAGAGAGCTTTGTACTGCTCGTTAGTCTTTACGTCGAGGGACTGGTCGCGGTATTTCGAGATCTTTCCCCGCAGATCGCTGATGTTGGTCTCGTACTTGCGGCGGGCGGCCTCGTCGGATTTGACGGCGGCCTGGGCTTTATCGAGTTGGGCTTTGGTTCCGGCGAGTTTCTGCTCGATGACGGCAACGCGCTTGGGAAGTTCGGCAACCTCGTCGTGCAGGCGGCGAATTTCCTTGTCGACATCCTGGAGTTTGAGCAGATTTTCTATGTCTAGGAGCATCCGGTGTATTGATTTTAGCATGCGCCACGACTGGGCCCTCGAAGCATCACCCGAGTTCTTTGGCGAAAAAAGGCATTCACCTCAAAGGACACGAAGGGGCACGAAGGGAGCGCTTGGGCGGGCTTAAACCTCAGTACGGCGGGGCTTCCGCGGTGTACACTCAAACCTTCGCCTGTGGGTTCCGTTTTCCATTTTTCCCGTCGAGGTTGCCCAGTGAGACTAGGTACACGTCTGCTTTTTTGTCTTGTTCTTTTTGCCTGGTTGGGATCGATTCCGTTTGTGGCGCAGAGCGCGCCGACCAAACCACTGAACATTGAGACCCTGTTTCAGCCGGGAGGGCTGGCGGGGCGCGGTCCGGAGACGACGGAATGGAGTCCGGACGGAGCGAAGCTCTCGTTTGTGCAGCGCGATGAGAAAGGCGAAAAGGGCGAATTGTGGTACGTGGATACCGCCACCGGAGAGAAGAAGGTTCTGGTCAGCGCGGCGAAGCTGGCGACGCTCGATCCGGATGTGAACAAGGTGAAGAACGAGCGGGAGAAGGAGCGGCTGACGCGCTATCACGTGGCGGCATACTTGTGGGCTCCGGATTCCAAACACCTCATCTTCGATTCCCAGGGGCAGCTATGGCTTTACGACCTGGGGACAGAGACGGCGGTTCAATTTACGTCGGCGGGCGATCCGAGTGGAGATCCGAAATTTTCTCCCGATGGAAAGCGGCTGGCGTATGTACGCAAACACAACTTGTACGTTAATTCGGTGAGCGGGAAAAACGAAAAGCAGCTCACGAAGGATACGGGGGAGAATCTCTTTAACGGCGATATCGACTGGGTTTATGCCGAGGAGTTGGGCGTGCGCAGCAATTACTTCTGGTCGCCGGACAGCAAGGAGATCGCGTTCCTGCACATGGACGAGACGAACGTGCCGACCTATCCGATCACCGACTGGATGCCGACGCATCCGGCGGTGGATCCCGAGAAATATCCGAAGGTGGGTGATCCGAATCCGGTGGTGAAGCTGGGCGTGCTAGACGCCGAGAAGGGAAAAACGAAGTGGCTCACGCTCACCACTGCCGAGGATTTCTACATTCCACGATTTGGATGGGTGAAGGATGGCGTGATCTGGGCCGAGGTGCTGAACCGTACGGAAGACAAGATGGATTTGTATTTCGTGGACACGAAATCGGGGAAACCGCGGCTGGTGCTGACTGAGGCGGAAGAAGGCGCATGGTTCGACTTTGAGCATACCGAAATCCGGTTTCTGAAATCGGGTGGGCAATTCCTGTGGCCGAGCTGGCGCGATGGAAATATGCACATTGTATCTCTACAGCTTCGGCAAACAGAATCCGATGGGCGCGGACGCGAAGCTGGAGCGCCAGTTGGAGAAGGGCGACTACGAAGTGCTGGGCATACTGGGATTGGACGAGGCCGCGGGGAAAGTGTTCTTTCAGGCGAACAAGGACGATCCCCGTGAGCAGCACGTTTATTCCGTGAAGTTGGACGGCTCGGATTTCAAGAACTTGACCCCGGAAGAGGGCATCCACCTGGGGAATTTCAATGACGACGGAAAACACTACACGCACATGTATTTCGGTCCTCACCGGTCGCCCACGATGGCCCTGTGCGCGGTGGAGGGAGCGTGCCATACGGTTTGGGAAGCGCACGATGAGATCGCCGACTACGGGCTGCGGTCGCCGAAGTACCTGGAGTTCAAGGCGGACGACGGAACGGTCCTGTATGGCCGGTTGCTGTTGCCTCCCGGCGAAGGGATTGTCCAAACGACAGTTGTGAGCCCAGGACAGCCGCACGAGGGAGGGGTGGTGTACGGGGAAATTCACCGCACACGAACGATCCCTCTCATCGTGAACATCTATGGCGGCCCGGCGGGGCAGACGGTGCGCAAGGGTGTTCCCGATCCGTTTGACGAGATCCTGTCGCGCAAAGGCTTTGCCATTTTCTCGGTCGACAATCGCGGCACGCCCGGACGCGATCGCAAGTTCCAGACCGCGATCCGGCACGAATTCGGGGCGGTGGAGCTGAAGGATCAGCTGACGGCGCTGGATCAGTTGTTGGCGCAGTATCCGCAGCTCGATAAAGACCGCATCGGAATCTGGGGATGGTCGAATGGCGGATCGATGACCCTTTATGCGATGACGCACTCGGACCGTTTCAAGGCCGGGGTGGCCGTGGCGCCGGTGACGAATCAGGCGAACTACGACTCGATTTATACCGAGCGTTACATGGGGCTGCTCAAGGACGACAAAGCCGGATACGAAATGTCGGATGTAACCAAGTCAGCCGACAAGCTGCACGGGGCCCTGCTGCTGGTGCACGGCACGAGCGACGACAACGTGCATTTCCAGAACAGCATTCAGATGATTAATGCGCTGGTCAACGCCGGGAAACAGTTCCGGCTGATGATTTATCCGAATAAAACGCACAGCATCGCGGGGAAAGATGCGCGGGTGCATCTCTTCACGATGATCGCGGAGCATTTTGACCGGGAGTTGAAAAACCAGTAGCCAATTGCCAGTGACCAGTTACCAGGAACAGCGGCTTCGCGAAAACGAAGCCGCTTTATTTAGGCCTGCCTGAACCTTTGCGCGGGGTTTCTTTGCTGTCTTTGGAGGAGCTCTCTTTAGAGGAGCTTTCTTTCGAAGCTTCCTTGGTCGAACTCTCTTTGGACCCGCTATCCGCTTTGGGTTTGTCGTCCTTTTTGTCTTTGGAACCGGAATCGCCGCCGGAAGAACCCGGCGAAGAGGATTTCTTGGCGTAGTCGGTGACGTACCAGCCGGAGCCTTTGAACTGGACGGCGGGCGCGGAGATCATCTGTTCGACAACTCCGCCGCATTCGGGGCACTTCTTGACCATCTTGTCGGAGAACTTCTGAATTTTTTCGAAGCGATGGCCGCATTTCTTGCATTCGTATTCGTAAAGTGGCATGGGTCTGAGACGGTTGTGAGGAACAACTCAGTGTCACACCGATTTTAGGGGCGTAAGCAGCGAAGCGTCAATTTGATCGGCCTCTCCTGGCTGCAGAATTGACGCTCAGTTCGTCTCACCGGGTTGGCCGGACTCTGCTGGCCGAGGTGCATTTGGTGCAGGCGTCACCCTTCACGTAGCGATAAAAGCGAGGTTCTCCTCGTTCGATCCAATAGCGGGAGTGGTAGTCGTCAATCCCGGGTCCCGCAGTCAGGAAGCTGAAAAATACGTGATGAGAAGGCCTGACGACAATTCCTGCGTGCCCAGGCCACACGATAATGTCGCCGGGCTGAGGCTGCGTAACGCGGCGAAATCCTTCAACTCCGTCGTAAAGATCGTCGGAACTCGCGTAGACATAGGGAAACCCGGCGCGCTCGTAAATTGCGTGAACAAGGTGAGAGCAGTCGTGGCCGGAATCACGCCGCACTTTGGAGTCGAGTGCGGCGGCGATGATGGACAGACGTTCGTCTTGAGTTAGCGTGCGGTCGATTTGTCGTCGAGGCTTCGCAGGCGCACGGGGTTGTTGGGGCGGCTGTTGCGCCGCGGCGACGCACAGTCCGACCCCCCAAAGCAGCACCGCGACCGCAGACTTCACATAAAACCGCATTACCCTATTCTGATCCCGAATTGGGCTTCTAACGAGGTAACGGTAGTGCAAGGCCCGGACCAGGCGTCTTAGTCCCTACTTTGGCGGCTCGAGGCGTTGCCGGCCAGGAGAGGGCTTCGCTGTGGCAGCCTGAGAGTCATTCGCGTTTACAGGCTCGATGTTCGTGGACGTGGTGGCCTTTGCTTCCACTTCGGCACCCTTGTACCTCGGTTCGCTCACATAGCCGTGGATATGGTCCTTGCTGATCTTGTTGATCACCAGCTCAACCGGTGTCTTCGAGTCCGCCGGGTAGAAGAACACGGGCTCATAAATGTTGACGTGCTTCTTCGACACCCTGAGATCATCGATCAGCATGTCGAGATCGGCATACTCGTGCCTGGTGTTGGCCTTGCGCAATTGCACGCCCACAGGTCCCTCACGTTGGAACTGCTTGCTCTTGTCGAGGTCAAACTCGTAGTAACTCCGTTCTCCCTTCTTTTCCAGCATCACGAGTTCCTCGTGAGTGGTCGCGATGGAGCCTTGGAGTTCCGTGTGGGCGCTGGTCAGATCCTGACGAGTTGAGTTGATCTGCTTGGCCTGGTCGTCCAGTTGGCCCTGCATTTTCTTCCAGCGTGGGTCATCGATGCGGTGACGCGTAGCTGCGGCCGTCATCGGCTTCTGATAAACCCCGGGCTGCGACTGCGTCGATTTCTCGGCCTTGTCCGCGGCCCGCTCCGCAGTTATCGCGTCGAGCTTGGTATTGAGAGCACTTACCTGATCGCGGGTTGCGTTCAGCGCGGAGGTGGCGGCGCTTTTCTGTTCCGCCAGTTGCTTGGATAGGTTGCGCTCATGGAAGGCGTAGCCGCCGGCGGCGATAACGAGGGCCGAAAGCCCCGCAACCAAAGCGCGGAATCGAATGATGGAACCTGCCACAGACACTAATTCGGGCATGGGAGATCTCCTCGGTGCCATGTTCGAGCAAATGGAGTACCACGGTATGGCGCGCTAATCTATTGAACCACAAGGGTCTATCGTCTCCCTTCGGCCCATCCGACTGGCCCAATTTTCGCGCCACTGTGAAATCCTTGCCGCTGCGCGCCGTTTCTAGGGCTCCAGGAGGCGCCGCGGGGCAACGTTGCGCCAGGCGGCTGCAATGGCTTTGGCGACGACTTCTTTCTTTGCGGCTGTGAGCTGGACACTGGTGGCGCCGCGGCGTCCCCAGGTGCCTTTTACCGGGATGAATGCGTCGGGGTAGTCCTTCGAAAAGTAGTGCTGATCTTCGGGCGAGAGCTTGACCATGCCGCGGGTTTTGTCGGGGTAGCCGAGCGTGGCGAAGATCTTTTCGGCGACGCGGAAATCGGGATGGTTCATGTGCTGGCGTTCTTCGGTTTCGGGGAGCGACAGGGCTAGTTTTCGGAAGGCTGCTGGGGTCATGGGCGGCTCCTCTCAAAACAAAATCATTAACCGCGAAGGACACTAAGGTACACGAAGGAAACCGACCCTATCCTTCTAAAAACAAGTGCGGGTTTGGAAAGTTACAGCGGTGGTAGACTCCGGCCATGACGGATGCTGCAAGGCCCGCGTTGTATCTGGTGGCGACACCGATTGGGAATCTGGAGGACATCACGCTGCGGGCGCTGCGGGTGCTGAAGGAAGTGGACGTGATCGCGTGCGAGGATACGCGGCAGACGCAGAAGCTGCTCAATCATTATGCGATTTCGACGCGGACGACGAGTTATCACGAGCACAATGAGATGACGAAATCGGCGGAACTGGTCAAGGAGATGCAGGAAGGTGCGAGCGTCGCGCTGGTGACCGACGCAGGGATGCCGGGGATTTCCGATCCGGGATACCGGCTGATCACGTTGGCGATCCGGCATCATGTGCCGGTGGTGCCCGTGCCGGGAGCGTCGGCATTTCTGGCGGCGCTGGTGGCGAGCGGGCTGCCCACGGATTCATTTCGCTTCAACGGATTTCTTCCGGCGAAGAGTGGGGAACGACGCACGCTGCTTGAGACCGTGAAGAGTGCTCCGCGGACGCTGGTGTTTTACGAGGCGCCGCACCGGATCGTGGAAACCCTGGAGGATGTGGTCGAGGTGCTGGGTGCGGCGCGGCACATCGTCGTGGCGCGTGAGGTGACGAAGATGCACGAAGAATTTCTGCGCGGGCGGGCGAGTGAGGTGCTGGAGACGCTGAAAGCGCGGGAGACGGTAAAGGGCGAGATCACGCTGCTGATCGGGAAGGCGGAGGAACAGGATGTGGCGACCGCCGCCTTCGGCCGTCAGGGAATTCGCGAACGCGTGCAAGAGATCGTGGCCGCGGAGAAAATCGACGAGAAGGCCGCGCTGAAAAAAGTGGCGAAGGAGCGGGGGGTATCGAAGAGCGAGGCGTACCGGGAGATGCAAAGGGGGAAGTAGAGGCAACTATGACTGCCGTCCGTTCCTGTAGAGGTCATAGCTAATCTGGCTAGGTAGCGCATCTGCGCAAGCAGACAGGCAGATCGGATGAGAGGCTGATCTAAGAATGCACATGTTTCGGTCGTCAGCGGTAATGTGCTCTCCTAAGAGAAGGAAAAACCAGATGCCGGGAATGTAGAACCGATAGGTGACTCGCGCTGAATCTTCGTCCAACGATTCTGGAAACACGACCAGTGGCATCGGAGGGGTTGTCGAAACGACGAAGACGCTGAAGATGGCGGTTTGGGGAGCTGGTCCACCAAGTAAGTACCGCCTCAATTCCTCTTGGTATGTTCGCGCCATTTTAATCGACTGACGGATTTCCTTTTGGAGTTGCCATGGCCTCACTGAGGCGCGCCAGATCACGCTGGCGCTAAAGTAGGCGAGTGCGCTGATATTAATAGTAGGAATCTTTGCAGCGTCAAATGCGGCTCCTTTTGGGCCCGACAGAATTGGCTGTGCTCGTTCAAGAGAATCCCTCAGATGAAAACTGCGCGTCTTCAGATGAGAGCAGTTGGCAACTACCCATCTCTCTCCTTCTCTGTTAAACCGTTGCTCGCAGTCAGGACAGAGGAGGTATTGCTTTGCTTGGGCAGAGGACTGCCCAACGTAGCCCAGCGACATTATGTAATGATTGGGATTTCCGAACGCATCATCACGCAGGAGCCGCAAAAGGCCGGCCGGAATCAGGTGACTATCGCGAAGAATCCGCTTCTGCTCACAAAGGGCACAGACATCGGCCTTGCCAGTCATTCAGACCTCTCTCTGGTCTGATGGGCAGCGGGGGTGAGTCGCTGCTTATGCTGTCTCTTCCAACGCGAAACCAACCGGAGCAGGTGCCACCTACCCTGCGCAAGCGCCTCGACAATCAAGTTGTGGCCGATAAGGGCTTCCTCTCTTGTGGGATATTCAATTTGGCACTCGGGCCTATCTGGGTGTTTAGCAATCCCATATTGGTCGCTCTTCTGAACTAAGGTTGTGTAGTAATCAAGCGCTGTTCCACAATTGTCGGGGGCCATCTCGTGGAGCAGCCGAGTGAGCTTTCCGATCCCATCGGTGGCGCTAGCGACCGGCGTCTCCAATGTCATCACTACGTAGTAGGTCGTGGGCCACCATCCAGCGATGCGCGTGTATCCCACCGATGTCGGGTCGCTCAGTTGTACGTTTTGGATCCAGCGAGCCAAATCAATCCTGACGTACGGATTGTGGCCTCAACTTTTCTCCGAAGTCTGTGACAGGGGTCACTCAAGACGATGACGGTTGGCGCGTGGACTATTCCCGAAGCATAACTCGTCGAGCTTCGCTCGACGGACAGCCGAAGGCGGCTGTCCCCACATGAACACCCATACTTCACTTCCCTGCTAATTCCTTCTTCACTATCTCACTGACCACTTTTCCATCCACGCGCATGCCGGCGGCGTTGAACTTCGCCATGGCATTCTTCATGACTGTGCCCATCTCTTTCATGGTGGGCGAGCCCATTTCGGCGATTGTCGCTTTCACCCCCGCCGCGATGTCGGCCTCGCCGGCGGCTTTGGGCAGGTAGCCTTCGATCACGATGATCTCGGCGGCTTCTTTGTCGGCCATCTCCTGGCGTCCGCCTTTGGTGAATTGCTCGACGGACTCTTTGCGCTGCTTGATGAGCGTGGCGAGGACTGCATGGGACTCCTTGTCGTCGAGGGGCGACATTTTTTCGACGGTCTTGAGTTGCAGGGCGCTCTTGACCATGCGCAGCGTGGAGAGACGGGCTTCCTCTTTCGCCTTCATGGCGGCGACGATGTCTTTTTGGATCTGATCGACTAGGGGCATGGGGGGATTATAGAACGTGCGCAATTTCAGGGCTAAAAGGCCGGGACACGATCGGATGCGACGTCAAAGTCCCCACTCTGTCCCTGCAAAAAACGCAGGGACAAGGATGGGGCACCCTCTCGATGTGATGAGAATCATGGCGCGAATTTCCGATCTGCGGTACCCGATTATCGCCGCGAACGTGCTGTGAATGCGGGCTTCCTATAAACTAAAAGACTATTCCTACACCCAAGGACTCCGCTTATGTTGCATAAGAATCGTCTTTTTACTCCCGGGCCGACGCCGCTGTTGCCGGCGGCGCAGACGGCTATGGCTTCATTTACCGCGCACCATCGCACGGCCGATTTCAAGGCCCTGTTTCAGCGCGTGCTCGCCGACATGAAGGAATTCATCGGAACCAAAAACGACGTGCTGGTGCTGGCCTGTTCGGGGACAGGCGTGATGGAGGCTTCGGTCTCAAATCTGACGTCACCGGGCGACAAGGTGCTGGTGCTGACTGCCGGCAAGTTCGGCGAGCGCTGGACCGGTCTGGCGAAGGCTTTTGGCTGCAAAGTGGACGTACTGAGCGTTCCTTATGGAGACACGTTTTCCCTGGAGGACATTCGCGGCCGCGTGACGCCGGATTTGCGCGCCGTCTTCGTGCAGGCGACGGAGAGTTCGACCGGAGCGCGCCATGACGTGCACGGGATCGCGAAAATTGCGCGGGCTCACGGAGACGACACACTGCTGGTTGTGGACGCCATCACCGGACTGGGCACGACTCATCTTGATGTCGATGGCTGGGGTGTGGATGTGATCATCGGCGGATCGCAGAAAGCATTGATGATGCCTCCGGGGCTGGCGTACTGCGCGGTTAGCGAGCGGGCATGGAAGCGGATGGATGCAACGACTTCGCCGCGCTTCTATTTCGATCTGCGCAAGGAGCGAAAGTCGGCGGCCAAAGGAGAGACCGCTTATACACCGGCGACATCGTTGTTTGCGGCTTTGGGAGCGGCACTCGAATTTGTGCGTGGCATGGGCAAGGGCGATCTCGCCAAAGGCCGCGAGGAACTGGTCAACAACGCAGAGCTATGTGCGGAGATGACGCGTGCAGGGGCGAAGGCGCTCGGGTTGAAGCTCTACGCCTCGACTCCGGCCGCCGCGCTCACTGCGATCTGCGCCCCGGATGGACTAGATTCGGGAAAGATCGTGAAAGAGTTCCGGGAATCCTTCGACGCCGTGGTGGCGAACGGACAGGGCGAGATGAAAGGCAAACTGTTCCGGATCGCGCACATCGGGTACTACGACTATCTCGACACGATCGGCATTCTGGGTGCACTGGAGCATGTGCTGGCCAGAGTCACCGACAAGAGCGTCGAATATGGCGCGTCTGTGCGGGCGGCTCAGCAGGTGTACGCCCGCAGTCACGAAGTGGCGCTGACGGCCCGGTAGAACGGCTGGTTCCCAGCCGCAGCCGAACCGGGTTAGTTGATCGTAAAGGGCATTGCGGCCGAGGTTTGCGCTGGTGTTCCGCCACCGTAGATGCCACCACTGCTTGTCGCCGGGTTCGTGACCGTGATCTGGACAGTTCCGGCGGTCACGACTGCCGATGCCGGGACTGAGATCGTGAGCTGCCCGGCAGTGATGTAGGTGGTCGTCTGAGCGGCTGAATTCCAGTTCACGGTCGCCTTCGACGCGAAATTGCTGCCGTTCACGGTGAGCATGAATGTCGCATCGCCAGCGTGCGCGCTTGTGGGATTCAGTGTCGCGATTGCGGGCATGCTTCCGGCTCCCGTGCCAGAGGGTTTGGAGTAGCCACAAGCAAGAGTGACGGCAATCAATGTCCCTAGCAAAATCGTGTTGACCGTTTTCATAGTGTTCTCCAAGGGGCGGAGGCCCATTGGGAGAGGAGTTTAGAAAGCGAGGGTGGCGGGATTGTCAGCGGCGTGTCATTTTCCCGTCAATGTTATGTCAGTCGCATCTTCTCCAACAGCCTCATATACATACAAAGGAACGCAATCATGAAGATCATTGTGGCGGAAAAGATTTCGTCCTCAGCGGTAGCGCAGCTGCAGGAGCCGGGATGGACGGTGCTGACTGCCGATCAATTGGATGGGAAGCTCGCTGAACATCTTGAGTCTGCTGATGCCCTGATCGTGCGATCCGCGGTGCAGGCCGACGCCAAACTGCTGGCGCATGCGAATAAGCTGCGAGTGATTGGCCGGGCTGGCGTTGGCGTGGACAACATCGATCTGGAAGCGGCCACGCACAAGGGCATCGCGGTCATGAATACACCGGGGGCCAATGCGGTGGCGGTCGCGGAGCAGACGATTGGGATGATGTTGGCCATGGCTCGTCACCTGTGCCGCGCGGATGCGCTGATGCACGCCGGGAAATGGGAGAAGAAATCTCTGCAGGGAACCGAGCTGCGCGGGAAGACTCTGGGAGTGGTCGGGCTGGGGCGAATCGGGATGGAGGTGGCGCGGCGGGCGCGCGCGTTTGGGATGGATCTGATCGGTCACGATCCGTTCGTTTCCGTGTCGGTGGCAAAGGAGCAGGGTATCCGGCTGGCGGGGCTCGACGAAGTGTACGCGGCGGCAGACTACATTACGCTGCACGTCGGGTTGACGCCGCAAACGAACGGGATGATCAATCAGACCTCGATTGCGAAGATGAAGAAAGGTGTCCGGCTGGTGAACTGTGCGCGGGGTGAATTGGTGAACGAGGCTGATCTGGCGGCCGCGCTGAAGGATGGGCGCGTCGGGGCGGCGGCGATCGATGTGTTTGTTGAGGAGCCGCCGAAAAACTCGCCTTTGCTGGCGCTGGAGAATGTCATTCTGACGCCGCACATCGGGGGTTCGACCCGTGAAGCGCAGGAAGCGGTTGGAGTGCAGATTGCACGGCAAGTGAAGGAGTATCTGAAACACGGCGTGATCCAGAACGCGGTGAATGTGCCATCGGTTTCGGCGGAAGAATATGCGGTCATGCAGCCATACATCATTCTGGCCGAACGGATGGGGGCATTCCTGGCGCAGGTTTCAGAAGGATCGCTGGAGGAGATTTCGATTCGTTACAGCGGGCACATCGCCGACTGGAAGACGGAGTTGATCCGCAACGGGGCGATCAAGGGCATCCTGAACCAGGCGCTGGAAGAGAAGGCAAATCTGGTGAACGCGGCGACCATTGCGGACGAGCGCGGGTTGCGCATACTGGAGTCGCACAAGGCGAAGGCTTCGACTGGCGGGGCTGGGAGTGTGCTTTCGATTTTTCTGAAAACCTCGACCGAAGAGCACATGGTTAAGGGCGCGGTGCTGCATGGAGAGGCGCCGCGGCTGCTGCATGTGGATGGCATCGACGTGGAGGCTCCGCTGGAGCGCAATCTGATTTTCATGCGCAATCGCGATGTGCCCGGCGTAATCGGGAAGGTGGGGACGATTCTGGGCGAAGAGTCGATCAACATTGCGGACTTCTCGCTCGGGAGGCGAAGTGGAGAACAAACTTCCGATCAGCCGCGGGAGGCGATTGCGGTCGTACACGTGGACGGGGCTGTGTCGGATGTGGTGTTGACACGACTGCGAGGGATTCCGGCGGTGCAGAGAGCGAAGGGTGTGCGGTTGTTCTAGACAGATTTCAGATTGCAGATTTCAGATTGAACCGCATCCTTAGCGCCTGCGGCCCGACCCGGCTTTCTCGAAATCCGCACTCTGAAATCTACAATCTCAGGATTCGAATCTGGCGCGGCGCTCTTCCCTTCGCGTGAGATCGGCCGGGCTTTGCCCTGGCCGGACAGCCGAGGCGGCTGTCGCTACGTGATTCGTTCAGGATTCCGATTCGTCCCGGCGCAGCTTGCGGCTTTCGGCCAGCAACGACATGGAGTGCATCAGGTTTTGCAGCGTGACGATGCCCACCAACCGTTGGTCTTCGACAACGGGGATGATGCTAGAATTGCGCGCGGTGAGCTTGCGGAACGCCGTCCCAAGGGAGTCCTGGCGGACGGAAACCTCGAAGATCTTGCTCATTACTGCCTGAACGTAGCCATTGCCTTCCGCGCGCAGGGCATCAAGAATGCGCTGGCGCGAGATCACTCCCACCATGTCACTGCCGCGTACGACGGGGAAATCGTCCTGGAGGGAATGGACCGCTTTCTCCAGCGCGTCTTCCAACGTGTCGGCCGGCGAGAGCGTGGCGAAGTCCGTGAGCATCACCTCTTCGAGCCGGACGTTATCGAGCACGGACTGGAACACTAAGGCGCGTTCTTCGAGTTGCGCTGCCGAGAAGATAATCACGCCCACCATGGTCAGCCAGGGATCGGTGAACAGGCCGGCGAAGATCAGGACCATGGACATAGCGGTGCTGATGGTGACTGCACGGCGGGTGGCGGAAGCCACATCCAGCTTGCGCGCGAAATAGACGCGCACCAGGCGTCCGCCATCCAGCGGGTAAGCGGGCAGAAGATTCAAAAACGCCAGATAGATGTTTGCCCACACGACGCTGCGGGCCAAGCTCTGACCCGAGAGAAAGGGCCACTTCCACAAGTCGATTTTGCTATTTGTGGCCGTGATGACGGCGGCCGCGAGACTCGCGAGGGCCAGATTTATCAACGGCCCCATGAGCGCGATCCGAACTTCGCGCTTCCATATCAGGGTCGCGGCCTGCTTCTCGACGCGCGACTCGTCATACAGAGCGACACCGGTGAGCGGAAGCAGGATGACAGCTTTGGGGATCAGACCGTAACGACGCGCCGCCAGCATGTGTCCGAACTCGTGGGCTGCCACGCAGGCGAGGATGATACCAACTAACGCCAGGTCGCGACCTCCATTTGCGTTCTGCTGGCGGGTCGCATAGTCGGTCCAGTAAATGAAGACGGGCAGGATGAGAAACGTGAGATGGATACGGATGTCCACCCCGAAGATACGCCCGACGGAAATTGACCAACTTCGCATAGGCCTCGCTACTCTTATTTTACATGCTTAAATATAGTGACTGCGGCAGCCAAAAGTGCAGAGCCATGCGAGTGATTGCGGGAAAATACCGAAGCAGGCCACTCCAATCCCTGCGCGGTATGGATATACGTCCGACATCGGACCGCATGCGGGAAACTCTGTTTAATGTGCTCACCGCAGGGAATCCTGAGGCGATGGTGGGAAGTGTGTGGCTGGATCTTTTTGCCGGAACCGGCGCGGTCGGTATCGAGGCCTTGAGCCGAGGAGCGAAGGAAGTACACTTCGTGGAAAATTCGGATACGGCGGCTCAGGCAATTCGGAAAAATCTTCACAGCCTGGGAATCGTTGACGGCTTCAAGATTGTGCAGCAGGAAGTTCCGCAAGCTTTCTGGCGCATGGAACGGGATCGGGTGGCGGCCGATGTGGTGTTTATCGATCCGCCATATCGGATGAAGGACGCTTATACACGAACGCTAGGAGCATTGGCGGAATCGTCACTTATCTGGTCGATGTCGATGGTGGTCGCCGAGCACGAGAAGAAATTCGATCCCGGGCAGGAATTCGGTGCACTGCGGAGATTCCGGCGGCTCGTACAAGGGAGCACGGCGCTTAGCTTCTATCGGTTGGGAGGCGGGGGAGACGTGAGAGAGTGAACTGATTTCGCCGGGCTTCGCCCACTGAGAGCGTGAACTGATTCCGCGGGGCTTGGCCCACGCGGGACAGCCGAGGCGGCTGTCTCTACATGATCAGTTCGTCGGCCTTGCGAACGATGGGATGCTGCATTTCCTCGAGTTCGTTCTTCACCATGTTCAGGCCGGCCACGCATGCTTCGAAATTCCGTGAGAGGTTGGCAAAAAGCGGCGCAACCTTCGCGTATTCGAAGTGCTCGAATTTGGAGACGATGTAATAGCTCTCCTTACCCGCCTTCATCCAATCGACGAAGTTCTCGAGGCGCTGGCGGCGGAGGCGAAAGTGATTGATGCTCTCAGGGAACATTCCGGCGAAAAATAGCGTGTAGTCGCCGATGTGCTTGCGTACCTGGCGCTCGTGGTCAAATGAAGGAGCCGGGCCGTAGACCGGATCCGATTCGAGCATCATCTCTCCGACGTCGCTGAGAGGACGATTAAACGCATCGCGAATTTTGAAGAGTTGCTCGACGTCGCAGAACTCAGACAGCAGGTGAGAGACGTACGCCACAATCTGCGGATCGCGAATACCGATCTCCTCCGCGTAATGACGTCCGACCAAATCCTGAAACAAGTCTTGCAACGGATGCGATTCCGGTATCATCTAGGCCCCCCTGAACTCCGCTCCAAGCGCGGAATCTCAGCCACCTTGCCACAGTACATAACCCACTTTGCTGTTTCAGCGCAAGTGACTTTTGTTTATCCGTGCTATTTATTTCTCAAATGAGTTAGAAGCGGGCACCGCTGAATCGAGTTGTGCGTTCAGACCATGAGAAAGAGCATGTATCGCGCATGATTTCGGGAGGAAATTCCCTGTAGTTTGTTGGCACTTGAAAGCGATGGCTGCCAATCATCGTGGAAACGGTTGGTTCGAAATGTAGAATTGGCGCACTCGGAGGAAATGCATGGCAAGGCAAAACATAGCGAGCGGGGTCAAGTGGGAGCCCATTGTCGGTTACTCTCGTGCGGTGAAAGTGGGATCGTACGTGCACGTTTCGGGCACCACCGCCACCGGCGCCGAGGGAAAGATAGTTGGCATCGGGGATGTGTATGCGCAGACGGTGCAGACTCTCAAGAACATCGAGACCGCTTTGGGGAAGGCCGGAGCGAGCATGACGGACGTGGTGCGCACGCGCATCTACGTAGTCAACATTGTGGAGTGGGAGAAGGTTGGTAAGGCGCATGGCGAATTCTTCAGCGATATCCGTCCGGCTACGTCGATGGTCCAGGTAGCTGCGCTGATATCGCCGGAGATTTTAGTGGAGATTGAAGCCGATGCGGTCGTTGAGTAGCACGCTGTCGAAGAAATCCCTACTTCTAGCAAAAGCGGCCAGAGGTGCGGCACCCCGAATCTCCCTTTGGCCTCGCAGTGTCAAGCTAGCGGCTTCGACATGTTCACAAAGTGGCAAGGCAGCTTGGCGTCCAGGTCGGAAGGAAGCGGTTCGGTACCGGTTTCAACGTAGCCACGGCGTTTGTAGAAAGCGTGATTGTCCTTGCGCAGGTCGATGATTCGGAGGTCCATGAAGCGACAACCAGCCTTCGCGCAACGTAGTTCGGCCTCGCGCATGAGCATGGATCCGACGCCTGCTTTCTGCCGCGTGGGATCGACGGACAGCAAGCCCAGGTAGGCTCGTTCACCCCGAAGCTCCAGGTAGACACAGCCGGCGAGCGTACCTTCGTCATCGGCGACGAGGAACTCTCCTTTCGCCAACAACGAGTGAACCGCCTCAAGATCTACGCGGTCGCGGCCGATAATGAAGCTCTCAGCCTTGCGGAAAGCCGCGTTGATCAAGTCCATGAGGGCCTCGGCATCCGCATTTCCAGCAATACGTAATTGCACAGCATCGACCTCCGGTTGAGATCCGTCCATGCCGGTCCAGCACTTCTTGGGATAGAATCCCTCCCGCGATTATTAGCGGAAATCCGTCGTAAGGCCAGGAGGCGACATCGGGCCACGATAACTCGGGAGGAGCCAGTGAAGAAAAGTCTTTATGTCGTGTTTCTCGCATTCGTGCTGAACGCGGTTGCTCAAGAGCCAACCGCTCCCACAGCCACATCGGTGATCGTCGTACGCGCCGGGACTCTGATTGACGGGAAGTCGGACAAGCCGCGGCGCGATCAGGTGATTGTGATTCGCGGCAACCGCATTGAGAGTATTTCCGATGCGGCGAGCGCGAAGACGCCTGCGGGCGCAGCGGTCATCGACCTCTCGCAAAAAACGGTTCTTCCGGGTCTCATCGATTCGCACACGCACATCTTTTTGCAGGGAGAGGATCCGGCCAAAGGCGGCTACGACGCCAACATTCTGAATGCACCTCTGGCGCTACGAGCCGCTCGCGCCACAGTTGCCGCGCGCAGAGCGCTGGAGCAAGGCTTCACCACCTTGCGCGATGTCGAGACCGAAGGCGCGGGCTACGGAGACGTCGGCATCAAGCAGGCGATCAACATGGGTTACATTCCGGGGCCGCGGCTGATCGTCTCGACACGAGCGATCTCCAGCACAGGTGGCTACAACCTGGAAGGCTATGCGCCGGAGCTGGAAATGCCGAAGGGAGCGCAGATCGCAGACGGTCCGGTGGAGGCTCGCAAGGCAGCGCGTGAACAGCTCGATCACGGCGCGGACTGGATCAAGGTCTACATGACGCATCGCTCATGGGTGGGTAAGAACGGTGAACTGGTTGCGCAGCCGACATTCACGGTTGAGGAACTGCGCGCCATCGTTGACGAGACTCACGGTTGGGGCAAGAAGGTCGCGTGTCACGCGTACGTCGGCATCGGTCTTCATCGCGCGCTCGACGGCGGCTGCGATTCCATTGAGCACGGCTTGGATCTCGACGACTCTGCCATTGCACAAATGCTCAAGCAGGGGACATGGTATGTGCCGACGTTGAGCGTCTATTACACCGATTGGGCGCCACCTGATACGCCGGAGGGAAAGCGCGACCGCTTGCGGGCTTCTGTGCACGAAGTGTCGTTCAAGAAGGCGCTGAAGTCGGGTGTGAAGATCGTATTCGGCACGGACATGGGAGGCATTCCCTGGACCGGAGAGATCGCGCAGGAGTTTTCCCGAATGGTGGAGTTCGGTATGCAGCCGATGGATGCGATCCAGAGCGCGACCTCGCGCGCCGCGGTGATGCTGGGCCGGGAAGGTGAGATCGGTGTGGTCGCACCGGGCGCTCTCGCGGACATCATCGCTGTTCCCGACGATCCGCTGAAAGACATCAAGGCGCTCGGGAACGTGCAATTCGTCATGAAGGATGGACAGGTGTATCGGGGCAAGTGAAGACTCACCACAGAGGACACAGAGGGGCACAGAGAAAACGATTCCTGCCTGATTTCCCTTGACATCCGCTGGGCTGTGAGCATAATGCGTCAATCCAGTCTCCAGGTCTTTCGGATAGAAGAGCCATTGGGGGTGTTTATGAGCGTGCTGGAGCTTTGTGATCGCGAAATCGCGGCGGTGGGGCTCGACGCAAGCGTTGCTGACGCCATCAATAAGATGCTCGATCATCATGTTGGAGCGGTGGCGGTGGTCGACAGCGAATATCGGGTGGCCGGAATCTTTACGGAACGCGATGTGCTTCGCAAGATGTCGCTCAGCCGTCAGGATCCGCAGACCACTTCCGTTCGCGAGTTGATGACTACGCCCGTAGAGATGGCCACGCGGGGCACCGGAGCCGGCGAGGCGCTGAGTATCATGCTGGAGCGGCACTTCCGGCACCTGCCCGTGGCCGACGATAACGGGAAGCTGCTGGGGATTCTCTCCATCCGCAACTTGCTGGAATGGCGCGTCGACGATCTCAGCCACGAACTGGATTCGCTGGAACAGTACATGACCAATGACGGGCCCGGGGGCTAAAACCATCCATCCCAATCACAACTGATGGATAACTCTCCCGCCTTGTCCAGGACGATCGCCGTCGTGCGCATGGCGACGTCTGTGTTCTTCCTTCTTTTTGGGGAGTACAAGGTCGCCGGGCCGGAGTTCGCTCACGGCGGATTCCAGACTTACCTGCAGGATTACGTTGCCACCAGTGCGGTGGGTTTCTACCGGCCGGTGCTGTCTGGACTTGTGTTGCCCCACGCGGTCTTCTTCGGATACGTCGTCGGAATCGTCGAACTGGCGGTCGGCATTTCCCTGCTGATCGGACTGTGGGTACGACCAGCCTGCATTCTTGGCGGGCTCTTTTTGTTGAATATGCTTCTGGCGACCTGGTGGGCACCTGGACATGGGGTGCCGGTCTGGCGCTATTTCGGCAACGAACTGGATCATCTTCCTTTGTTGTTACTATTGATCGTCTTTTACGCCGCGGATGCGGGGCGCACCTGGGGCCTCGATGGGCTGGTGCGCGCGAATCGCGGTTATCGCTGAGAAACTTTTTCAAGGAGAAGGGAAACCGGGGATGAGGAAGATCTGCGCGTTTTTAGCGGTTGCGTTGTTGTGTCTTGGTGCGGCGGAAGCTCAAACGCGGCGGGTGGCGGTGCATGCGGGACATGTGCTGGATGTGAAATCGGGCAAGATGCTGGCGGATCAGACGATTCTGATCGAAGACGGAAAGATCACGAGTACGGGCGCGGCGGCGGAGGCGAGGGTTCCTTCCGACGCGGTCCGAATCGAGTTGCCAAATGCGACCGTGCTTCCCGGACTGATTGACGCGCACACGCATCTGACCATGGATCCCAAGTTCGGCTACGAGCGGCTGGCGATCTCCGTGCCGCGGGAGGCCCTGATCGGCGCCAAGAACGCGCGGGTGACACTGCTCGCTGGTTTCACCACCGTGCGAAACGTAGGGGCGTCGGAATTCAGCGATGTTGCGTTGCGCGATGCCATCAATGCAGGCGATGTTCCCGGGCCTCGCATGCTGGTAAGCGGACCTGCGCTCAGCATCACGGGTGGACATTGCGACAACAACATGCTGCCCTTCGAGTATCACGCCACCGAGGACGGAGTTGCCGATGGCGTCGCCGCGGTGCAGCACAAGGTGCGCGAGAACATCAAGTACGGGGCGGATTTGATCAAAGTTTGCGCGACGGGCGGTGTGCTCTCGCTCGGCGACAATCCGCAGCACTCGCAGTTCTCGCTGGAAGAAATGAAGGCTATCGTGGCCGATGCGCACCGGCTGGGACGCAAAGTGGCGGCGCACGCGCATGGGGCGGAAGGGATTCGGTGGGCCGCCGAGGCGGGCGTCGATTCGATCGAGCACGGCTCGTACATCGACGATGCCGGAATCGCGATCATGAAGGAGCACGGTACATATCTCGTGCCCACAGTCTACCTGGGCGACTGGATGATCGACAACGCGGGACTCACGCGCCTGCCTCCGCCGCTTTTGGCCAAGGCGCAGGAAGTGATTCCGGCAGCGCGCAAGAACATTGCGCATGCCTTCGCGAGCGGAGTAAAGGTTGCACTCGGCACCGATGCCGCCGTGTATCCGCACGGGATGAATGGCCACGAGTTCGGCGTCATGGTGAAGCTGGGTCTTACACCGCTGCAGGCGATTCAGGCGGGGACAGTGAATGCCGCCGATTTGCTGGGTTGGTCAGGCAAGGTCGGGACCCTCGAGCCCGGAGCGTGGGGTGACATCGTTGCAGTGGATGGCGATCCGCTGAAAGATGTCACCACGCTCGAGAGAGTGAAGTTCGTGATGAAGAGCGGCGAAGTGGTGAAGAACGACTACGCGAAATAGTCGAAGACCTCGCGCATGACGGCCGCGATACCCCGCGGAGCGGAATGCGGTGCAACAGCGCCGCGATCGTGGAACGCCGGGGATCCACTATGGGAAACGCCTGCCACAAGCGGGGCTCCGCCACTAGAGATCCGGGGTGCTGTGGTGCATACGGGTGACGCCAGAGCCGCATCGTGTGCCACTGGACGTGTCGCCCTGTGGATTCTGAGAAAAATGTTATGCAGCCGGGTCTCCGATTGGCCCCCTCCGTGCAAATCTTGCCTGCAGTTATGACTTCTTTGCCTATGCCAGTAAGTTGGATTGACTCCCGTACTGCGAATCCCGCTCCCGGCCTTGCGAATGTTCCTATCGGCACTGGGGGTGGGGACGATGAGCAGTTCCTGGTGCGCGCGTTCCGCACCTTTGCCGAGACCGCATCATCCCTCGAGCTTTCGTACGCCACGCTGCGTCGAGAGGTGGCGCGCCTGGAACAAGAGCTTGCCGCCAGCAACAGCGAAGTTGCCCGCACATCCGAAGAGAACGGGCGGATACGCGCTCATCTGGATCGCATCCTCGAAGGCCTGCCCTGTGGCGTGCTGGTAACGTCCAGCGATGGGCGAATATTGCGAGCGAATCCTGAGGCTCGCCGGATCCTCGGCAAGAATGTGGGAGAGGGAGCGTTGATCTCCACGTCTGAATTGCCGGCTACTATGCGGGACCTCTTGGAACTTTCCAGCAAGGGAAATGCTGAGCTGGAAAGGAAGATCGGCGATGCGCAAGATGCGGTCCGCTGGCTGGCATTGCGTCATGCCGCGCTTGCCGACGGTGGTGACATTTTCATTTTGCGCGACGTCAGCGAGCGCAAGAGCTTGGACGAGATCGAGGCCGGATTGCAGCGCGATCGGGAACTGGCGGCGATCTCGGCGCTGCTGGCGCACGAAATCCGCAATCCGCTGGGGAGCTTGGAGTTGTTTGCGGGCTTACTGATGGAATCGCCACTCGACCCTGAACAACGCCACTGGGTGGAACACGTGCAAGCCGGGACCGCGACGCAAACAGCGCCCTACGTACTCGATTCCACGACTCCCTCCGGAGTGCGGTATGTTGGGAATTCCGGCGTGAACGCAGTGACTGTCGGCGACCATCTCGCCGTCAAGACCAACTTGCCTGGTTCTCAACTCTTGTCCGCACCCGGCACCGACGTGTTTCAGGCCATTCAGGATCTCATCACCAACCTGCAAAGTGGCACCAACATCGATGCAGCCGTCACCGAAGTCAGCAACGCCTACCAGCACATCAATGCGCAGCGGGTTTTCTACGGAAACGCGATCAACCAGTTGAATAGTCAGCAAACCTTTCTGAACAACCAAACGACCCAGTTGGCGGAGCAGGCGAGCACGGTCGGCGGCGCCGATCTCTCGAAGGTTATCAGCGACCTAGTGAACGCCCAAACGGCGCGCGAGGCCACGCTCGGGGCGGTCAGCAAGACGCAGCAGACAAATCTGTTCGACTACATCAAGTGATTGTTTTCTGAGTCCAGGCAGGTTCTTACAGCGTCTCGCGTGACCTCTGCATCCATTCCCCTGCAGTGCGCACGCGTTCGCGTTCTTGTTCCAAGCGGGTACGCTCAGCCAGCAGGGCAGCGTGAATCGATGGCAGCAAGCCGTGCAAGCGTTGCACCTCAGTTCGGTAGGCGGCAATTTCCTGCTCGGGAACGGTGTGATCGCGAGACAGCGAGCGCAGCCACTGTCCCGCCTGCATGAGCCAGGAGAGAAGGTCAGTCATCTCCTCTGGAGTCACGACCCGACTCCGGGCGTCCGGTTTGGAGCCGGAAGGAATCGTATCGAGCAATTGGCGCAACCGGCCGGTGATCTTGTCGAGAGTCGATGCTTCGAATTCGAGAACAGGCATTACGCGTTCCAATCTGCAGGCGATCGTCGGTCGCTCACGTGTTGGGATGGTGTTGCTGCCGGATCCAATGCCTTTTCGACTTCACACCAGGCCTGGTGGACCAGCATAAGATGAGCAATCTGCTCTTCGAGGGCAGCGGCGGACTGCCGGCATTGCGCCTCCATCACTCCGGCCCGCAGTTGGTCGTAGAAGCGCGCCAGATTCTCTGCCACTTTGCCGCCCTGGTCATGATCGAGAGTGGCCTGAAGGTGCCCGATCACAAGAACGGCGTGATTGATCTCGCGTGTGCGGCCTTCGATGTCGCCCGCAGTATGCGCAGATAAGGCGCGGCGCAGGTCTTGCATCGCCTGCTCATACATCAGAATGACCAGGCGCACGGGGCTTGCACCCGCCACCGCCGCTTCACGATAAGACAATCCTGGATTCATTGCTTAGAGCCCCGAAGTCAGGGTTGGGTGTGTCGAACTGTTGCTACTACTGCCTGAACCCATGGTCGCCAGGGTTTCGGTCACCTGCTGCAGCAAGAGTGGGTACGACTGTAGAGAGGCATTGACTTTACTGAATTGCTGGGTCAGTTGTTGTTGTTGGGCCGTCAGTTGGCGCTCGAAGTTGTTGATGTTGTCGGCGAGGTTCTGTTGCTGGGTCTTGTTCTGCGCCAGATCCACGTTCAGCAGCCCGATGGTCGGATCCGTCAGGTTCATGAGATCGGTGTGGAATTTGTTGGCGAATCCGGTTGCGTCTGCGTTCTGAAAGAAATTTTGAAATGCAGCTGGGTTTGAGGTCAGAACTGTGCTGAGACTCTTCCCTCCCGGCGTGACGCCGACCGTCAACGTGCCATCGTTATTCATATTGATGCCGAGAGCGGCCAGGTTGACCAGCCCGCTGTTGCCCGACACCGAGTACGTCACATCCGCCATCAAGGTCGACTGCAAGGAACGCAAGGCGTTGTCGGATCCGAGCGCTCCTTCGGAATCTGTCGCCGGATTCACCGTGAATTGTTGATTAATGTCGTTGATGATTTGGTTGTAGGCGGAAACGAAACTGTTGATGGCGTTGGTGGCCCCTTGCACGTCCGGACCCACCGTGACCTGTACAGTGCTGTTCGGCGCGGCGCTGGCCAGATTCAGAGTCACACCGGGAATCGCTCCGTCCGGGATGGTATTGGTGGGGTAGTGATACGGAATCCCATCGATTGTCAGGGAAGCATTTGTGCCGCCCACGGGAGCGCCGAAATTCAGGATGGTGGTATTCGCGGCGACAGCAATGGCTCCCGGCGTGCCGGTGGCCTGACTCACGACGCTCAGCCGCGCCCCGTTCGCATCCGTCACCACCGAGGCTGTAATTCCCCAATTATTCTCGGTGCTAAGCGTATTGATCGAGCTCGCCAGCGTGGTCAGCCCATCGTTGGCTCCGGCTGTGATCTGAATGTCAGCGATCGTTCCGCCGGTGCCTCCGATCTGCAGTTTGAGTTCCCCGCTGGTTTGCCCGGTCGGGAGTATGGATGCATTGGCTCCCCCCGCGACCGAATCCGCATAAATCAGCCCTGACGTCGCCAGATTGTTGACTACGACGGTGTGCTGGCCTGAAGGTGCCAGAGTATTTGCCGTCGCCGTCAGGATCCCCGAGTTGGAAGAGGTCGCCGCCGGGGTCATCAAGGCTCCCAACGGATCTGACAGAGCGTTGACCGCAGTTGCAAGATTGCTCAAGTCATCATTAATCGACTTCAACAATCCCGCCTGAAGCTGCAGTGTAGTCTGCTCGTTCTGCCACGATGTCAGTTGGCCGCTTTTTTGAGTAAGCAACTGGTTCACAAGAGAGTTGACATCCAGCCCCTGTCCGCTCAAGAGGCTGGCCGGATTCAGGCTAACGCCCATCGGTAGTTCTCCTTTCGTCGAGTTCCCGGTCTTGGCTCACGCTGTTCCGGCGAGTGGCTTGCTCGTCCAGCGCCCGGTCGATCGCGCGCGCCAGACCCAGGATCTGAGAACTCGGAACCTGCAGAATGACGTGTCCGGCGTGGTCAAGGTATCGGATTACGATCTGGCCGTTGTTCCCGCTGTCTCGTTGCACTTGGACTTCATCTTTTGCAGTTTCTAACGTTTCGGAGGTCTGTGGTTGGTGCCGGATTTCTTGTTTTGGCTCTGGTCCCGAATTGGGTTGAGTGGATGGCCCTTGAGGTTCGGACGTCCGGACATGGGAAGAGCGAACCCCGCCCGTGGTGAGCGACGTATTGGTTGCGTTGCCAACTGCTGGTACCGGATTGATGCTCATGGCGAGCTCCGGAGAGATCGAAGGAGGCGGTTGTCCGCCTCCTTCCAGTCGATTCGTTATTGCAACAGCTTCAGAACAAGCTGCTGCTGTTGGTTGGCCTGGGCCAGAGAGGAGATGCCCGTCTGTTCCAGGATGGAGTACTTGGTCAGGTTGGCGACAGCGGACGGGATGTCAGCCGCGATGATGCCGTTTTCTGCAGACGTCAGGTTCTGCACCTGGTTGCTGATGACGTTGCTGGCGCTTTGCAGCCGGTTGACGACTGCTCCGATCGCGCCACGCTCGCCGGCGATCGCCTGGATGGCGGTGTTGATGCTGGTGAGAGCAGCTTGCGCGTTGGTTGAAGTCAGCAGGTCTGTTCCCGCAGCCGCGGTGAAGGTGGCGCCATTCAGAAAACCGAACTCCGCGCCCGCTCCCACGGTGGAGGCTATGGTTCCACCACCGGCGATCGCAGCTTGTCCCGTCGGCGTCGCCGCGAAGCTGATGGTGTTGCCCGATGTCGACGCCGATGCACTCGTGTTGGCGCCGCCTCCAGCCTGATACAGCGTTCCTGCACCAGCTCCTCCATTGACCGCGGCGGCCAGATTCGCCAGTGTGTTCGCCAGCGCCGTGACAGGATCTGCACTGCTGTCGACCACCACGTTTACGGCTGCCGCTGTGGCTCCCGTCTTCGCTGCACCAGCCAGGGGACCGGCCACGAAGGTGTAGGTCGTGCCGCCAATAGTGATGTTATTGCCAGCGGTGACCGCGCCGTTAGCAGCCAAGGTTGCGCTTGCGCCCCCGGCTCCCAACAAACCTGCCGACGTCAGAGCGATCGGGCTTAGGTTAATCTGGCTGCTCAGGTTGGAATCGCTGAGGAAGATGCTCTGCGATGAGCCGTTGAATACGGCTGTTCCGTTGTAGGTTGTGGTGCCGCCGATCCGGTCAATTTCGTTCTGGATCGCCGTGTACTCGGCGTTCAGCGCTACCCGCTGCGAGTTGCCAACCGTGCCGGTGGCGGACTCAGTGGCCAGCGTGACTGCGCGGTTGAGCAGGGTGGTAACCTGTGCCAGCGCACCGTCGGCCACTTGCAGAGATCCCACACCGTCGTTGGCGTTGCGGGCCGACTGCGTCAAGGCCGTAACATTAGCCTGTAGTCCGTTGGCGATGGCCAGGCCGGCTGCGTCGTCGGCTCCGGTATTAATGCGTGAACCCGAAGACAACTGGTACAGCGTGCTTTGCAGGTTGCTGTTGGTGATGGACAACTGGTTTTCCGCCGAAAGTGATGCGATGTTGTTCAGGATTCCAATGGGCATTTTGAGCTCCTTCTCCGTTGAATTTGTTCGGTTCTCCTAAGACTCTTCTCAGGATGTTCTGCGAAGCTCACGTGCTCTGCCGCTCGCGGAACCCCGAATTTCTTTCCTTTTCATCGGCACGTTCCCATTCCGCTTTAGCTACTAGCCCGTTTTGCACGTCGCCATTCGTAACCCTGTGGTAACGGAGGTGTACCGCCATGACGATGAACCCTGCGCCTAACCTGCCGATGTAGCTCTCAGGACGCTGTATACGTCCGACAACACCAGGGAACTATGATTCAGCTCACGCGACTGAACAACAAACCTCTGTTCGTGAACTCCGATCTCATCAAGTTCGTCGAGCAGTCCCCCGATACCGTAGTGACGCTGATTACGGGAGAGAAGATCGTTGTGCTGGAAAAACCCGATGAGGTTCTTACCCGCATTGTCGAATTCCGCCGTGCCGTGCTCGACGGTTTGTCTCCCTGCTGGGATGCATCCTCGAGGCTTGCCTCGACACCCGGCTCCTCCCAATCGAGTAACGACGAGCCAACGAGATGAACGTGGATAAGTCCAGTCTGACCGGGATTGTGCTGGCGCTGGGAGGAATCCTGGCCGGCTTGTTGCTCGAAGGTGGAAACCTTCGTCAGATCATTCAGCCCACGGCAGCGATGATCGTTTTTGGCGGAACCCTCGGAGCGGTCATGCTGCAGTTTCCGCTCCCGGTTGTACAGCACGCCGTCCGGCGCCTGGGCTCGGTTTTCGTGAGCTCGCAACAAAGCCCTGAAGCGACCATTCGCCGCCTCGTGAAATTCGCGCAAAAAGCCCGCCGCGAAGGCATCGTTTCTCTCGACTCCGACTTAAGCGAAATCGAGGATCCCTTTCTAAAAAAATCGCTCATGCTGGCAGTAGATGGCACCGAACCAGACGAACTGCGCAAGATCATGGAACTGGAACTCGACAATCAGGCCGAATATGAAGAGCAGGTGCCGCAGGTATTTGAGTCGGCGGGAGGCTTCGCGCCGACCATCGGCATCATCGGCGCAGTCCTCGGCCTCATTCAGGTGATGCAGCACCTCGACAAGATCGACGAAGTGGGCCGAGGCATCGCGGTCGCCTTCGTCGCCACGATTTACGGGGTTGGGTCCGCCAACCTCTTATACCTGCCGATATCCGGGAAGATGAAACTCCGCATACGAGAGGAGCAGATTACCCGTGAAATGACGCTCGAGGGCGTGGCGTCGATTCTCGAAGGGATGAACCCGCACATGCTCGAAACAAAATTGCTGGGCTTTCTGGTTGACGCGAAGGAGCGACGCCAGCAAACCGCAGGGGAGCGCGAAGCGTGAGTCGGCGCCGACGAACCGCCCACCACGGAAACCACGATCGCTGGCTCGTGTCGTACGCCGATTTCATTACCCTTCTGTTTGCCTTCTTCGTGGTGTTGTACGCGTCTGCCCAAGTGGATCAGCGGAAGGTGGGCAAACTTGCGTTGGCGATCCAGGTTGCATTCCAGGAACTCGGCGTCTTTCCCGCTTCCACCTCAAAGGTCCCGCTCGATATCCAGGAACCGATGCCCTTCAATACCGTGCAAGCCATCGAGAATGCAAAACGCAACGCGGAACTGGGACACGTTTCGTCTCCACTGCAGGACATGCTCAGCGCATCGTCGCAGGAAGCGAACCTCACCGCCTTGCAGGCAGAATTGCAGCAGGCACTGCATCGCGAAATTGCCGCTAAAGCAGTCGCTTTACACCGTGAGTCCGAAGGTCTGGTGATCAGCTTGCGCGAGTTCGGCTTTTTTGACAGCGGGTCCGCTGCTCTGCGCCCTTCGGCGATACCGGCCCTGGATCGAATCGCTTCGATCCTTGCCGTCCGCACATGTCGCCTGCGAATTGAAGGGCACACCGACGACGTTCCCATTCACACGGCTCAGATGGCTTCAAACTGGGAACTCTCGACGGCCCGTTCCACGGAATTGGTCCGTCTGTTGATTGTCCGATATCGCTTTTCCCCGGAACGTTTATCCGCCGCCGGATATGCTGAATACCACCCCATCGCCAGCAACGACACGCCGCAAGGCCGCGCTCAAAATCGCCGCGTGGATGTTGTGATTCTCAGTGAGCACATCGTTCGCGGCGATACATCGGTCGCGGATTCCAGCACCAAACCCTCACCTTCCGTCCCCTAACATTACGAGCCTCAGAAGGATCATTCGCATTTGGCTTGCTGCGGATCTCCCTAAAGCCTTGCTTCCCCTGCGTCGATGGAACTTGAGAGGCCTTCTTGAAGTCTGCCTCCTTAGTGTGCGAAGCGAACACCACGATGAGGTCGTAACAGGCATGAGTGCCGCACCCGTCTACTCGCTCTCGGCTGTCGATGGTCCGCCAGAGCCGGAACTCGTCCGTATCCGTGACCTCATTTATCAGGAAGCCGGCATCTTTCATCCCGATACCAAGCTGCGGCTTTTATTCGACCGCTGTACTCGGCGGATGAAGGAGCTGAAAGCTTCCAATCTTCGCGAATACTTCGAGCACCTGACGCTCAAACCTACGCGGCAGGCAGAACTGATTGCGCTGCTGAATGAAATAACGATTGGTGAAACGTGCTTCTTCCGCTGCCAACCGCAACTCGACGCTGTGCGGCAGATCATCCTGCCTAAAGTCGTTGCCGCCAAAGCGAGGCTTCCCATACGCCGATTACGAATTTGGAGTGCCGGGTGCTCTACCGGCGAAGAGCCTTACACCTTGAGCATGATGATGCAGGAAGAGTCGCAACAGCTTCACAACTGGACCATCGAAATCTTTGCCACCGACCTGAACGAGCGTTCCCTGGCGCATGCGCGCGATGCGACCTACAGCGCCTACAGCACTCGCCGCGTCACGCCACTCTACCAACAAAAATATTTCGGCCCTGTCGGTGATGAATTGCAGGTGCACACGGTGGCGCGGAAGTGCGTGACCTTCACTCGACTCAATCTCTCAGACGACGCTCAGATGACCTTCATGAGGGGCATGGATGTGATCTTCTGCTGCAATGTTCTCATTTACTTCGATCTCGCGTCGAAACGGCGCGTGATTGAACACTTCTACAAGAACCTTCTCCCCCATGGATACCTGTTTCTCGGGCAGACCGAGTCGCTCTACCACGTCAATGATCAGTTCCGGCTAATTCACTTCTCCGGAGCGACGGCGTACGTAAGAAACGATCACTCAGAAGCTGGAGGGCAAGGATCATGAATCCTGCGAAGTCAATTCTGCTCTCGCGCATCGAGGGGTTGCGCCAGATTCCGACCATCCCGGCGGTCTTGCAGCCTTTGCTGCGATACCTGGAGCTTCCGACCGAGCAGCTCGACGTTTTGAAGATCACCGACATGATCGCCCAGGATAAGTCCCTGGCGGCGCAATGCCTGCAGATGGCCAACAGCCCTCTGTTCGGGAAGTGGCAGAAGGTCGAGTCGCTGAAGGACGCAATCGTCGGGCTGGGAATTCAGCGAGTCAGTGACATCGCGATGTCCTGCGGCGTTCTCAACCTGTTGCCCAAAGATCTTGGTAGCATCAATCCGGTTGCGTTCTGGGAACATTCGCTCGGTTGCGCGCTGGTTTGCCGTCATTTCGCGCGAAACATTTCTTACCCGGATCCCAGCAAAGCCTATCTCGCCGGACTTCTCCACGATATCGGCATCGTTGTAAATCTGTGGGTCTTACCCGCGGAATTCCGCGCTGCTTTCGAGGTCGCGCGCGCCGAGGGCGTTCCCTTAGACGAAGCCGAACAACGCACTCTTGGTTTTACGCACTGCGAAAGCGGACGTCTGCTGGCGGAACACTGGGGACTTGCGCCCGATCTCCGCGACACAGTCGCACTTCACCACACAAACTATGCAGCGGCCGAGCATGCAGGATTAATTGCTTTAGTGGAACTCAGCGACCTGCTCTGCCGCATGAGTGGATTGAATCACGGCTACATCGAAAAACGCGAGGTCAACCTGCTTAAGCAAACCGGGTTTGCTGTGCTCTCGAAACGTCATCCTGACTTGAAAGATCTGGACTGGGCACGCCTGACCTTTGAACTCGAGTCGTATCTAGACGAAGTGCACTCGCTGGTTCACGCGATTTACCGCAAATGAGCTTGAATTTAGACGACAGTCCTCGAATTCGTGTACTGGTAGTCGATGACAGCGCCTTCATGCGTACGGCGCTGGCGCGAATGGTCAGTTGCGAACCAGACCTGGAGGTAGTAGCGACCGCGTCGTGTGCGTCCGTCGCCCTCGAAAAGATCCCGAGCCTTGACCCGGATGTCGTCACTCTCGACGTCAACATGCCAGGACTGGATGGCCTGGGTACGCTGCGTTGCATCATGCACCAGTTTCCCCGTCCGGTGATCATGGTCAGCGCCGCCACAGAGAAGGACGCAGAGACCACGCTCGAAGCTTTAAGTGCCGGCGCTTTTGACTGCGTACCCAAGCAGATGTCGCAGACTTCGCTCGAAATCGCGCATATTCGGAACGAACTCATCTCCAAGATCCGGGCCGCGGCCCAATCGCGGCGTAATGGATTTAGGCCGATTGACGTCAGGAAGCCGCCGCAGTCCGCCCGGTTCGAGCTGGATAAATCGGCGTCCGCCGCGCCTGCAGTTGTCGCAATAGGTGTCTCCACGGGTGGCCCGAAAGCTCTCGAGCAGATTCTGCCTGTTTTTCCCCCGGACTTCCCCGTCCCCATCTTGATCGTGCAGCACATGCCGGTCGGTTTCACTGCGACATTCGCGCAACGGCTGAACTCTCTCTGCCCTATCAATGTGAAGGAAGCTGCTCAAGGCGAACTCATTCGTCCGGGCGCCGCCTATATAGCGCCAGCCGGCGTCCACATGCGCGTGGTTCCGCGGTTATCGGATTCGAAGCCAGCCATCGGTCTCGACAAATATCCTGAGGACGCAATGCACGTCCCTTCGGTGGACATGCTTATGAACTCCGTCGCGCAGGTCTTTAAGAACCGCGCCCTCGGTGTAATCATGACTGGAATGGGATCGGATGGAGCGGCCGGCATAACCGCCATCTTCCGCCAGGGCGGCCTCACGTTCGGGCAAGACGAAGCCAGCTGCGCAGTCTACGGCATGCCCCGCGTCTGCGCTCAACTCGGAGTGCTGACGCATGTGCTGTCACTGCTGGATATTCCCGCGTGCATCATTCGTGCTACCCGCCGCCGCCGGCGAGCATAGTGCAAGCGTCGCATAAATTCCGATCGCCGATGAATCGTTAGAGTCTCAATCCGCCGACCAACTATTTCGGACGGGACAATACTGTCTCGTAAGGATCCAGCACAATTTTATGTGCGCCCGCCGGAGCCGATAGCCGGAAGGAAGACTCGTCACCATCGGCAAAAACGCGTCCTAGCAGCACCAACTGCTTTCCTCCTAGCGCTGCATACACTGGCACTGAGGTCACCAGGTCCTGCGGTGTATCTTTCTGCAAGATGGTGCCGGTGACAATCGAAGAGGATCCTTTGGCAGTAAACTTCACTCCCTTCAACTCCAGGATCGGAAGAGAAGTCCCATTGATCCAGCCATCCAGAAACCAGTCCAAGGATTTTTTGCCTTCGTACCTCAAGGCCGGCGGAAGGTCTTCTGCGAAGATGTCCAACAGTTCCCGCGTACTGATCATTCTTCCTTCGTAGCGTTGCCGAACTTTGCGCAATGCTCGCACGAATGGCTCATCTGCACCCGTGCCTCCCGAGTTCTTTTCCTGCCGTGCAGCGTCGTTCATCATGGTGCGCAACATATGGAAGAGCCACGCTCCGCGTCCATAACTGATCGCTTCGTACCCGCTGGGAAATCTCGACGACAGCAGCCGGGTGCCCAGGGTCACTGGGCCTGCATCCATGGGCGCGACGCCGTCGTTGTTCTTCTCCACCAATTGAGCTCGGTACATATCCATGACTTGACGAAAGCCTTCGGCATTTTTCTCCTGCAGCATCATTAGTGCACAGTAGTTCGCGAGCCCCTCGGAATACCACTGATCGCGGTAGCTGGCCCAGGGGATCAAGTCTCCCCACCATTGATGGGCAGTTTCATGCGCCGGGACGGACTCCACCAGGAACATCCGTGGCGGAGCATACTGCAACTGTTCACGCTGCTGCCGCTCAAGAAATGCGTACGAAGAAAGGAAGATCAGCCCCGGCCACCCCTGGCTTTCCCTGCCAGGTATCTGCGTCAGGGCGAGGTGGCTATAGGGAAACGCGCCAAAGCGGTCGCTAAAGTATTGAACCGCGTGAGCCGCCGCTTCTCCCACAGTAACTTCATTCAGGGCCGGAGTTAGTTGAGAGGGAAGCAATAGCTTCGACGCACGCTGAGTCGGATTCGGACGCATCGGCTCGATCACTTGAATCTGTGGCCTCGGGAAATCCCGCTCGACGCTCTCAGTCGCATAGGTTTCCACTTCGACGTCGCCCGCCTTCGTAGTTGCCTCGCGGTATTTCCCGAGATTAAACCCAGCCACCGGAATCAGCCGATCCGAGATCCAGCGCGATGTTTGCTGGCCAGTCGTACTGGCGATGCTCTGGGTGGCAAATGGCGCCTCCTTCCCGGTCGCGATCAGGGTCCAGCCTTGCGGATAGCTGAATTGCAGGTCGAAGGAGGCCATTTCCAGTCCTCGGTTCGGATACCAGGTTCCCCTAGCGCCGACGTAAAGCAATCCTTTGCCGGCCTCCGCCAAAACTTCTCCCGCATAAACAAATGTGAGCTCGAATGTCTGTCCCGCCTTCAAAAGCTGCGGCATAATCACGGCCACAATGTCATTTCCGCGCCGTGCCAGTTGCGAGCCTTCCAGTGCCGGGTTGTGGATAAACTCTACGGGTTCACCATTGAGCGCCACACTTTCGATCTGCAGGAATCGAGACAACTCAAAAAGGAGTGCCCGCGCACCGCCCTCCCGAACTTCACATTGCACAACCGCGTGCGCACGGATCTGCTTGGGGGGTAAAACTTCGGTCGTGATCGCGAATCGCTTCAGCGCAACCCGATCGTCATGTGCGCTCGCTCCCTCTTCCTGTGCGGCATGCTCGCGCTGCGACTGCGTCGCCGTCAGCGGAATCGGTGAAAACGAAGTCCACACATCGTAGTAAGTCTCCCCGTTGGTGGCCGCTCTTGCTTGGCCTGCCAATATTTGTTCTCCGGCAGTCGAATCAAAGAAGACGTCGAAGACTCCCAGCTTGGTTCCCTGCAACCGAGCGTGAAGGAATCGATCCGGCTTCGCACCAGTTGGGATGCCAGCGCCCGCTTCCGGGGTATCGCCATCGGTCGGAAGCATTCGGCTGAATGTGAGCAGGAGCCGCATAGCGTCTCCGCTGGCGAGATTCTTTGCCGTCTCACCCCAGCGATCCGCAAACTCCTGCTTGTTTTCGGTTTCGCGCAGATCCGATTTCAACTCCGCGGCAGTTTCATCGTTAAACCTGAAGTATGCCGTCGCGAACCGCTCCTCCAGAATTGCCATGCCAGTGAACAAGCTCATCGATCTGCGTTCGACCTGGTTGGGAGGGGTTAACAGAATCTCTCCCTCTCCATCAAAAAACGCCCCGGTGATCCGGCCCATCACGTCTTGGGTAAAACCAATCGTCCCGTCTTCCAGGCTGATCTGTATTGCTCCTCGGCTCAGGGATGCGCCGCGAACCTGATACACGCGCGACGGATCGAGCCCGACCTGCCCTAGTTGCAGATAGACATTCTCGGCGGGTTTCTCGCCAGTAACGTGCGTCGTCGCAACAGAGCTTGCTGGGCAAGCAGCGATCCAAATCGTCGCTGACAGCAGGGTTCGAATCGTGAGTAGTACCTTCGTCACGTAGGTTACGGGGGCCTCCGTTGCTAGAATGCGCCTGAATGCGGCTACGTGTCATCTTCTTCTTAGCAGCGTGCGCTCCGGGCCTGGTCTGCGCATGGGCTGACACCATTCATCTCAAGAACGGCCGCACCATCGTCGTCGATAGTGTGCGCGAAAACGGCAACCGCTACGAATATGAGATTGGCGAGGACACATACGCAATCCCGAAGTCTTCTGTCGACCACATCGAGGCGGGTGGGTTACCGGCACCCTCATCGGGCGGGGGGAAGGTTGCCGATCTGCCGGCTTTCGCACCACCCGACACTCTAGGGAATGAGGGAGATCTCGTTGGCAAGATAGTCAAAGAAGGCAAGATAGATACGGAGTCGCTCTCCAAGTTAGAGAGCAAGGGGAATCCCGAGCTGAGCGCAACGGCCGACTTCATCGCCGGCAAGTTTGAATTCGATCACGGCAACATCGCCCAGGCTCGGCAATACTTTGAAAACGCCCTCCGGTACCAGGCGGAGAATTCGACCATCCTTATTTATTATTCTGCCGTCCTCGTTCGCACCGGAAACGCCAGTCAAGCCATAAGTTACGCGCAGCGCGCGGTGCGCTCCGCCCCCGAATCACCAGACGCCTATACGATGTTAGGTTATGCGCAATTCGCTTCCGATCACACCAAGGAGGCGATCGTTTCCTGGAAGCGTTCTCTCGAACTTCGACCCGATTCCAAGGTGCAGCAGTTCTTGTCGAAAGCACAGCGCGAGCAGAATGCCGAATCGGAGTTCTCACAGGGCGAGAGTGTCCATTTCACCCTGCACTACGAAGGCCATCAGACCTCGGAATCGCTACGCGGGCAGATTCTTCAGGCGCTCGAATCTGACTATGACGACCTGGTCCGTGATCTCGGCAATCCGCCGCGCGACAACATCCTGGTCACCCTCTATACCGAACGGGCATTTTTCGACGTTACTCATGCACCGACATGGTCTGGAGCGATGAACGACGGCAAGCTGCGCATCCCTATCAGCGGCCTGAGTTCAGTCACACCCGAACTCGCCCACGTGCTTAAACACGAACTTGCGCACTCGTTCATCACCCAACTTTCTGCCGGACGGTGCCCGCCCTGGTTGCACGAAGGCATCGCCCAGTTTCTAGAACCGAGAAGCCTCGGCGGTGCAGGGCGACAACTCACGCAGCTGTTCAAGGCGCAGCACAACATTCCCTTGAATGTTCTGGAAGGCAGTTTTCTACAGTTTTCCGGCGCACAGGCCTACGTCGCTTACGCCGAATCGCTGGCGGCCGTCTCCTACATTAACGATTCGTACGGCATGAGCGACGTTCAGCGCATTCTGCAGCGCATCAGCCAGGGCAGTTCCACCGAAGCTGCCCTTCGTGCGACCATCCATTCCGATTACGGCCAACTCGAGTCTGACCTCACAAAATATCTGGCCGACAAATACGGCGAATAACTTAAGGGATCGGCAGCGCTGCCGATGAATCCAATGATGCAATGGGCCCGTTGGTTGTCGCCCCTCCATTCCTATGCTAGCTTCGCCTCTGAGCCTTTCTGCGATGCTTTCCGGCTTCCGTTTTGACGCTGCTGCCCCCACCATAATGGAACCAGTTCCAACCGTCTTCCCCACGATCGCAGGGGCCGACATAGCCGCCGTGTTCGTCGGGAAACGGGTCGCCGGAGATTTCTATGACTCCATTCGCGTCAGCTCTGAACGCGTTCTGATCGGGCTGCTCGATGTTGCCGGCCGACGCGAGGACAACCGTAGCATCCTGGTCGCTGCCCAAGAAGTATTCCGCACCGTCGGATTGCAGCTGTTTTCGCAGCGTGACATGAACGAATCCGATGCCATGACCGAACTGTGCCTTCGGATCAATCGTCGATTGATTGATGTGTGCTGCGGCGTCCACTCTTGCCCTGCCTTCATCGCCTGTTACCACGAGCCGTTCGGAACCCTCTGCTACACAAATGCCGGACACACACCCGCCCTTCTCCGCGACGCCTCTGGAGTTGTTGAATTGGCCCCCACAGGACTCCCCCTCGGACTCTTCTCCCATGCAACCTGCGAGGCCCCAACTGTGGGCATGGCCAAGCAAGCTTCTCTGCTCCTCGTATCTCGCGGACTAATCGACTGTGAAGGCCACGGCGATAGTCATTCTGGCGGTTTCGGCCTCGAAAGGGTCAAGGACTTCCTCCAGTCTGCCCCTGTAAATGCTGCCCGACCCCTGTGCGACTCAGTCCTGGAGGCTGTCGCGGAGTTTTCAGGAAAAGGTCCCGTCTGCGACGACCGTACAGCCCTGGCTTTGGTGCGCACCGCATGATCGATCCCGGCCAACTTAGTTGACTGTGTTCGCGTCATAGTTAGGGGTTGGCCCGTGCCCGGCGAAGGATTCATCCGGCAACGGGACAAGGCTACGGCGGAATGACCCGGCCAAAATCCGCCCAAAGGATGTAAAATACCGCCATCGGCCCAGGCCCACCTTTTTACTCGCAGGTCAGCAAGCGTGGCGGCCCAGATACTCTATGAAAAAACTTTCATTGACGCTGATTGCTTTGGCTTGCATGCCCGTTTTCGCGGCTGGCCAAGTCGTCGAAGAAATCATTGCTCGCGTTAACAATCAGATCATCACCAAGTCTGAGTTCGCGCGCAGCAAAGACCAGCTCCGCGACGAAGTCAAGCAGCAGGACCCCAATAACGCCGACAAAGTCTATACCGACCGTGAAAAGGACGTGCTTCGGGATCTCATCGACCAACAGCTCCTGCTGGACAAAGGCAAGGACCTGGGCATCAGCGCCGATACCGACCTGATCAAGCAACTCGATCAGATGCGCAAGGACATGAAGCTCGATTCTATGGAGGCCTTGGAGAAGGAAGCCGAAAAGCAGGGGATCTCCTGGGAAGACTTCAAGCAGACACAGAAGAACCAGATCATCACCCGAAAAGTCATCGGCGAAGAAGTTGGAGGTCATCTCGCCATCAGCAAGGAAGAAGAGCAGAAATTCTACGATGACCATAAAGACGAGATGCAACACGCCGAGTTCATCCGCTTGAGCGAAATTCTGATCACTCCGAAGGCGGCGACGCCAGCGTCAGACCCCAATGTTGCCAACTCGGGATCGTCCGCGCAAACGCCGCTGGACGAAGCAGCCAAGCAGGCGGCCGATGCTGAGGCTCTCAGTGCGGCCGAGACCAAAGCAAAGGACATCCTGAAGCAAATCCGGGACGGCGCAGCTTTCGAAGACATCGCCAAGAAGTATTCCGACGGGCCCTCTGCTGCAGACGGCGGCGCGCTCGGAACTTTCGAACGTGGCAAACTTGCGAAAGAACTCGAAGACCGGACTTTCGCGATGAAGACGGGCGAGATTACTGATGTCATCCGCGTCAAGCAGGGCTTCGCCATTCTTAAAGTCGACGATCATCAGATGGCGGGCGTACCGGCGATGAAAGATGTCCTCCCCCGCATTCAAGACGCGATGTACTACCAGAAACTGCAGCCTGCGCTTCGTGCCTACCTCACCAAGCTCAGAGAAGAGGCGTACATCAAAATCGCACAAGGTTACGTTGACAGCGGTAGAAGCGCGAATCAAACCGAGCCAGTGGAAACCGCGACCGCCAAAGAGGCCGACGCCAAGAAACTAAACAAGAAAAAGAAGAAACTCGGCATCCTTTAGGACAACTCATTCGACTCCTCTGTATTGGTCCCTTCGTTTGGGAGCATGTGCGTCAGCGGGGTTTTACACTTGCCGCGCGCTCTCGGTGCTAAACGATTCGGGGCGAGATGTCATATACTCAGACATCTGATGAAGGACTTCTACATTTGCGATTGCGCGCGCCACGAAAATAAGATCGTCACTTCAACTTTTGTCGTTGTCGCCAAGCAGATCAAGCCCAAGAAAACCGGGGAGCCCTATCTCGCACTTACGCTCGGCGATCGCACCGGTCAAGTTGAAGCCAAAATGTGGGACAACGTAGAAGAAGTTCTTGAGGCGTTCGAACAGGATGACTTCCTGAAGGTCAAAGGCCTCATCAATAAATACAAGCAGCGCTTCCAGTTGACGATTCACAAATTGCGCAAGCTAGGGGAATCGGAAATCGAGTTCGCTGATTATCTTCCAAAGACCACGAAAGACATCGACGAGTTGTGGCGAACTCTCTCTGACTTCATCGCGGGATTTCAGAACCAATATTTGAAGACTCTGGTTCAAGCTTTCATGGCCGATCCGGAAATCGCGGCAGCTTATCGGAATGCTCCCGCCGCAAAAACTCTGCACCACGCCTACATCGGAGGCCTGCTCGATCACGTGGTCTCGCTCTTCCGCTCCTGCGATCTGATCTCCAGGAACTATCCCCAGATCAACCGCGATCTCTTGCTCACCGGGGCGTTTCTGCACGACATCGGGAAAATTCACGAGCTGACTTATAACAAGTCATTCTCATACACAACCAAGGGCCAGCTTTTGGGACACCTGATCATTGAGCTTGAGATGCTCCAAGCCAAGCTCCCTCAGGTGCCGGGCTTTCCTGAAGAACTGAAGACGCTGGTTGAGCACCTCATCATCAGTCACCACGGACAGTACGACTTCGGTTCGCCCAAGCTTCCAATGTTTCCTGAAGCTCTCATGCTGCATTACCTAGACGACCTCGATTCGAAAATGGAGGCCATGCGCGCACAGTTCGAGCGGGAGTCTACCCTTGATGGATCCTGGACCAGCTATAACGCATCGCTGGGCCGCCCCCTCCTCAATACCGAAAAGTTCCTTGCTCCGAAGAAACCAGCGACGGCCGAAGCGCCCGCATCCGAACCGGTGAGCGACCACCATGAATCTCACGCCGCGTCAGCCGAAGAAACTCCCACCTTGCCCGGCATGGTCTCTCGGCGCTAAAGTACTCAACCGCACGACCCAACAGGCGGAGACATGAATCCTGTCCGCCGTCCGACTCATGTGGTTACAGCCGCCTCGGCTGTCCCGCGCAGGCGAAGCCGAGCGGCCGCGGGCAAGGTCGCCGCGGACCCCACTTCTCCGCGCACCTTCTGCGCAAGAAATGGGAGCTCTTGAATTTGATTGGAGGTGAACCCATGCCGAAAACGAAGCCTTCGAACAAATCCCCGAAACAGCAGCGGAATCCCGAAGACTGTACCGTGGGCCTTCCGCAAGTCCCCCCGCTCTATGGACTAAAATCTCCACACAAATTTCTGCCCTTTACTCACGCCCAGGAGCGCCTCACCAAATCCCGCAATTACTGGATCTGTACAACCCGACGCGATGGCCGTCCGCACTCGATTCCGGTGTGGGGATTCTGGATCGACGGTGGCCTTTACTTCGGAACTGCCCGCTCTACCCGCAAGGCTCGCAACCTCGCGCATAATCCAGCCATCTCCATTCACCTGGAATCCGGGGACGATGTTGTCATCCTGGAAGGATCCGCTGAGGAAGTCGATCTCACCGACAAGCCAACTCTCAAGAACCTCGACGCTGCCTCCCGTGCAAAATACAAGATGCCGCTGATGGTCATTCCCGAGAGTGTGTTCTATCGCGTTCGTCCCCGCGTGGTGCTTGCGTCGACCGAGAGTGATTTCCCGAACAACGCCACCCGTTGGCAATTCTTCATCTGACTCAGGTAACGACAGCCGCCTCGGCTGTCCCGCGAAGGCGAAGCCAAGCGGCCTGGAGCAACGTCTCTGAAGCTGCCCATTCACCTTCGGTTCGAATTTACCTCAGCCTCATACACTTTCAATTGTCGCCCCAATCCTCTCCCGATTGTCCCAAGCTCTTGATCTCCTTCAGGATTGCCTGAAATCTTGGAGGAATCTACGCGGTCACGAGTTCTATTGTCTCGAATGCTGACCGGACACAGGTATTAAGCCTTCCGCATCGTGGTCTGAAATAATAGCCACCATGCTTGACTTCGGCCGCTTCGAGGTTCTCACATTCGATTGCTATGGAACCCTCATCAACTGGGAGGCCGGAATTCTGCAGGCGCTCCACCGCGTCCTTTCAGCGCATTCCAAACAAATCGACGACGCTACCCTCCTCAAGCTTTACGGGGACTTCGAACTGCGTGCAGAGCAGCCGCCTTTCCGGCCCTATCGTGAGGTTTTGGCATCCGTAGCACGACAGTTTGGCGCCGAACTGGGATTCGCTCCCACTGCCGAAGAAGTCCGATCACTCGCCGACTCTCTTCCCACCTGGAGACCCTGGCCGGACACCGTCGCCGTCTTGCATCAACTGAAAACGCGGTTCCGACTCGCCATCCTTTCCAACGTCGACGACGATTTGTTCGAGGGCACCCAACCTCAACTTGAAGTCGTCTTCGATGAAGTGGTCACCGCACAACAAGCGCGGGCTTACAAGCCCTCGTTAAAACTCTTTGAGCTTGCCCTCAGTCGCATCAACGCGCCAGCTCATCGCGTCCTGCATGTAGGCCAGAGCATCTATCACGACGTCGTGCCAGCGCAGGCTCTCGGCCTCGCGACTGTGTGGGTGAACCGCCCTTCCGCACGCCCCGGCGTCGGTGCCGTCAGATCTGCAGACGCCAGGCCCGACATGACCGTTACAAGCCTCAAGGAACTCGCCACTGTCATTTTCAGCGCGTAAGAGACTCGACCCTCACGATTCTGATCGCCTGCGCCGCGGCTTCGAGACACCCCAAATCGACCGTAACGAGGAAGGGCTCGAACGCTTCCGCTTGTGGGGTCTTGCCACACAATCTCGCTTCTTGCCAGACGAGCTGAGGCGAAGTCAACCGTTCAAGTCTCGCGCAGTTGCGGTCGATGGAAAACAAAGCGGACGACGCTAAGAGCTGCTGTCTGGCGCGAACATGTCCGACATTCGGACGGCCGCTAAACCCAGCGCTGTTAAGCCCTGTCACACGACTTCGAGATGTCGAGCATTGAGAATTTCTAATGAGCGATGATGAAGCAATCGTAAAAGAGTTCTTAATCGAGAGTTACGAGAACCTTGATCGCCTCGACCAGGATCTGGTCGTGCTCGAGAAAGATCCGGCGAACCGCGATACCCTGTCGAGCATCTTCCGCACCATCCACACGATCAAGGGCACCTCGGGCTTCCTCGCATTTAATCAACTGGAAGCGGTAACCCACGCGGGAGAGAGCCTGCTGTCTCGCCTGCGGGATGGCCTGCTGCCACTTACGGCCGAAATCACGACTGCATTGCTCGCCACGGTGGACGTGGTGCGCGATATGCTGAAGAGTATCGAGGCTTCGGGTAAGGAGGGGGAGCGCAACGATCAGGAACTCATCTCGAAGTTGGCTCGCCTGCTTGAAGCGCCGGCGGTCAGCCCTGCATCGGGAGCGACGTCGGCGAAGATCGATCCAACAACGAACTCGTCAGAACAACCCGTACCAAACCTCGGCGAGATTCTGATCAAGCGTGGCGCCACCAACGTCAGTGACGTACATGCTGCCGTCGAGCTGCAGAACGCGGGTGATCCTCGACATGTCGGCGAGAACATGGTCGAAAAGGGAACCGTCAAATCGCAGGAGATTGTCGAGGTCTTGAACGCCCAGCAGCAAGCCCGAGGGCAAAGCGCCAGCGAGAGCACAATCCGGGTCGATGTCAGCCAGTTGGACCGGCTCATGAACCGTGTGGGCGAACTGGTTCTGCTGCGCAACCAGATCGTGCAGTACACCAATTCCACCGAAGACAGCGAACTCCTCGCCACCAGTCAGCGGCTGAACCTGCTCACTACTGAACTGCAAGAGGGGGTGATGAAGACGCGCATGCAGCCCATCGGCAATATCTGGAGCAAGTTCCCGCGCACGGTACGCGACGTAGCCCTCGGTTGCGGCAAGCAGGTGCGCATTGAAATGGAAGGCAAGGAGACCGAACTCGACAAAACCATCATCGAAGCGATTAAAGATCCACTCACTCACCTGGTGCGCAATGCGGTCGATCATGGCGTTGAGACTTCCGAGATGCGCCGCGCCTCCGGGAAGGATCCGGAAGGCTGCCTTTCGCTGCGGGCGTTCCACGAAGGCGGGCAGGTCATCATCGAGGTCACCGACGACGGCGCCGGGCTCGACTGCGAAAAGCTTCGTAAGAAAGCCATTCAGAAAGGGCTGATCACCCCCGACCAAGCCGCACGCATGGGCGAGCGCGAGATCACCAATCTCATCTTCCTTCCCGGCTTTTCCACGGCCGAAAAGGTGACTAACGTATCCGGCCGCGGCGTCGGCATGGACGTCGTGAAGACCAATATTGAGAGGATTGGCGGAACAGTCGATCTGCAGTCCAAGCGTGGGCATGGCTCCACGGTGCGCATGAAGATCCCCCTGACCCTGGCCATTATCCCAGCGCTCATTGTAACCAGCGCCGGCGACCGTTACGCCATCTCGCAGGTCAGCTTACTGGAACTGGTTCGGCTGGAGGGCGAGCAGGCACGCAAGGGGTTGGAACTCGTCAACGGCGCACCGGTGTACCGTCTGCGGGGCCAATTATTGCCCTTGGTTTACCTGATGCGGGAGCTGAAAGCGGACAATCAGGCGCAGGTAGCCACGTCCCCCAAGACCGAATCGCAGAGTGTAAACATCGTCGTACTGCGGGCTGATGACCGAGCCTTCGGCCTGATCGTCGACGAGATTAATGACACCGAAGAAATTGTCGTCAAGCCCCTGAGCAAGCAATTGAAGAGCGTCAACATCTATGCCGGTGCCACCATCATGGGGGACGGGAAGGTTGCGCTGATCCTCGACGTGCTCGGCCTGGCGCAGCGCGCCAACGTGCTTGGCGACGCAACGGATCGGGAAACAGCGGAAAGACAAGAAGGAAACGAATTGATTGCTGTGACGGAGACGAATCAACACAAGCCTATGTTGTTGTTCCAGTACGGAGAAACCGGGAGGATAGCCATTGATCTCGCCTTGGTCGCCCGTCTGGAGGAATTCACCTACAACGCCATCGAGGTCGCGGGCGACCGGGAGGCCGTGCAGTACCGAGGACAGATCATGCCGCTCGTGCGGGTTACGCAAGTGCTCGAGGGCAAGCGCAAGATGATTTCGGAGAACACACACGAAGCCCTTCAGGTCGTGGTCTACGCCGACAAAGGGCGGAGTATCGGGCTGGTGGTGGATCGCATTCTGGACATCGTCGAGGAATCGTTCGTCATTCAACCCGAGACTGCGCGTAGGGGCGTGCTGGGCTCAGCCGTGATTCAGAAACGAGTCACCGACATTTTGGACGTACCGGGGCTGGTTGCGGCGGTTCTACCCAGCCAGCCATGGGCCGGGGCTGAGGCGTAAGGAGCGAACACCCGTGACCACACAACAGTTGTGCACGTTCTTTCTCGCAGACCAGCTCTTCGGCATTGCGGTCGAGCAGGTGCAAGAAGTCATTCAGCATCAGGAGATGACTCGGGTTCCGCTGGTTCCTGATGTGATCCGCGGCTTGATCAACCTGCGGGGACAGATCGTGATGGCGGTGGACTTGCGCCGGCGTTTGCGGATTGCGGGACGGCCTCCCGGCGCATCGCTGATCAATGTGGTGGTTCGCACAAAGGAAGGTCCAGTGAGTTTGTTGGTCGACAGCATCGGCGATGTCGTCGAGGTGGATGAAAAGACCGCTGAGCCGCCGCCCCACACGTTGGAGGCCGATATGAGGATCCTCGTTGCGGGCGTCCACAAACTGGATCAAGGCTTGATGCATGTGCTCAATACCGAAAAAGCCTGCGAATCACTGGAGCTCAGGGACCTCTGAATCGGCGCAGCAGCCAACCGATCAGAAAAACTGATTCCAGAGGACTCCACCTGCAAATGACGAGGCTGACGCATCATGGGAAGGCTATAAAGATAAAACGCCTCAACGTTACCAACGATCTCGGCGTAATGGCCCGAAGGATGCGTCCCATAGTGTAAAGGTTATCTCGTCGGAGCCGATGCCTTTCTTAGGGCGACATCCGCGGCACTTGTCGCCGCATAGGGAGGCGTGCCTCCATGAGGCTTTCAGGTCGGTCCCTGGCATTTCTAGTGTTGGGGTTAAGCTTGGCGTTTTCTTACCGTTGCTTCCCGCAGACGTCCGCACGGCCCTCCCACAGCCTTGCTGCGAACGAGTCGCCTTCGGAATCGGCATTCACTCCCCGGCAACTGTGGCACGATCTGAGCGATCATGGCATAGCGCCTCAGGGCGTCGTCTTCTTCGATTGGTCGAAAACTCTCCATGCTGACCAAGACTCGGGTCGCGGGTTCGGCCGCTATTCGTTTGATTTGCTGGTACCGGTTGACGGCAAGAAACTCTTTGGGCTGAATGGCAGCGCCGGTATGGTGCGGCTCAAACACCACATCAACGTCTTTGGGGAAACCTATGACGGTTCTGCACAGGTGTACTCCAACCTTGATGCCAGCTCGCGAACCACGCTTTATGAGATCTGGTTCGAGCAAAGGCTGATGTCCGACAGGCTTCGTTTCAAAGCGGGCAAGATCGACGCCAATACGGAGTTTGCCGTGGTGCAAAGCGCCGGAGACTTCTTGAATTCTTCGATGGGGTACAGTCCGACGATTGTCACGTTTCCCACCTATCCCGAGCCCAAACCGGGGGTCGCAGCGTTCATGCATGGTAGAGGTGCCTACAGCCTAGGTTTGGGGGTCTTCGAGACTGCGGGCTCAAACGCGCTCTCGATCATCGAACCGGGACGCAGCTGGAACTTGGGAAAATTGGAGCATCCAGGACGAGCAAGTTTCGGTTACTGGCGGCTGGACGGAAAGATCACCCAGTTTGACGACTGCCCGATCTCGGGCGCACAAGGATTCTATTCGGTTGTGGAGCAGTCAGTTTTGCGGCAACCGTTCGCTCAGGATCATGGCGCGCGCAGGGTTTCCACATTCCTGCAATTGGGATGGGCCGAGGGCCGAGTGAGTGGCTTCACCCACCATGTGGGCGGAGGAGCTATCTTGCAGGGGCCGTTACAACGCCGAAGCCGGGACTCCGTCGGATTGGCCGCTACCTGGGTACGGTTTTCGTCGGAGCCCAATGCCGAGTTCGACCTTCCCAGTGAACTCGTGCTGGAGAGCTACTACAAGATCACGTTCAACAAGCACATAAGTCTGGTGCAGGACTTCCAGTTTCTTCATCATCCCGGCGGGCTGCGCGCCAATCGGGACTGTCCCGTAATCACTCCCCGGTTGGTCGTCTCTTTTTGATTCGGCAATTGACAGCACTCCGAAATTCACCATCCCTTGATGCGCTAAAGCCTTCGATATCGAGGGCCGATAACTCCTTCGTGCGGGCCCCGATCTTGTGGTAACGAGGTTCTCGCCATACCGCAGACCTCGGCAAAATCAGGTTCTGCGACTTTCTGCTGGAGGCTAGACGTGAACAAGATCAGCCTGAAAATGAAGCTGGGCATCGGATTCGGTACGGTACTAATGATCGTAGCCCTGATCGGCGGCATCGGATATCGCGCTACTTACCAGATGTCCAAGGCGACCGACAAGATCCTTTCGAGCGCGGGAGAGCAGAATATTTCGATGGATATGGTCGCGAGCCTGGAGATGCAAACCAAGGCGCTACGAGGGTTTCTCCTAAGCGGCAAAGACGAAATAATCAAGTCCGACCAACAGGGTCAAACTGGATTCAAGGAAAGCGCGGATAAGCTCGAACCCCTCTTGCAAACGGAGCGTGGCAAACAGGTCTTCACCGACATCCGGCGTGAGTACCAGGAGTACAACGCGCTCGAGGACAGGATGATCCAGCTTCGCCGTGAGGGCAAAGTAAAAGAAGCGATCGCCCTGGCGTTCGACGCCCATACCGCGCAAGTTCGCACCGACCTCCGCAACAATGTAGCGGAGCTAGACAACCTTACAGACAAGGTTGTCAAAGAGGGACGGGACGAACACGATGCAGTCGAAGCTCAGACTCGGACGTTAACCCTGATCTGTTGCCTGATAGGACTCGTGATCGGCATCGCCATCGCGGCCCTCACCGTCCGCTCCATTACCGGTGCCATCGCCCGCATGCTTAGTTTGATCCAGGAGATTGCCGCCAACAACCTGGGGATTGACGACATGCATGTCGCGTCGCAAGACGAAATCGGGAAGGCGGCCACCGCCCTCAATGGCATGAAGAACAACCTGCGCGAGATGATCCGGTCGATTGCCGGCACAGCTGAGCAAGTGGCCAGCGCCAGCGAAGAGCTGTCCAGCACCAGCCAGGAGATCACCGCTAATTCGGAAGAGACCTCCACGCAAGCTCAGGTGGTTTCAAGCTCCAGCGAACAAGTGAACAGGAATCTGCAGACGGTGGCTACAGGCTCCGAGGAGATGAGCGCCAGCATTAAAGAAATTGCCAAGAACGCGCACGAATCCGCGAAGGTAGCAACCAGCGCAGTCAGGGTTGCGGACGAGACCAATCAGATTGTGGCCAAGCTTGGGGATTCATCCACTGAGATTGGGCAGGTCATCAAAGTAATCACCTCGATTGCCCAACAGACCAACCTGCTGGCCTTGAATGCGACGATCGAGGCGGCTCGCGCCGGCGAGGCTGGCAAGGGATTCGCTGTCGTGGCCAACGAAGTCAAGGAACTCGCCAAACAGACGGCCAAGGCGACCGAAGACATCAGCCGCAAGATCGAAGCAATCCAGGGGGATACCAAGAGCGCGGTTGCCGCTATTGGCCAGATTGGGGAAGTCATCAAGCAGGTAAACGATATCTCCAACACCATCGCGACCGCGGTTGAAGAGCAGAACGCCACTACCAATGAGATGGCGCGCAATGTAGCCGAGGCAGCGCGCGGCTCATCGGAAATCACCAAGAACATCTCGGGCGTCGCGCAGGCGGCCCAGAGTACTGCCCATGGCGCCGGTGACTCGTCGAAAGCGGCCGGCTCTCTGGCGGAGATGTCGACCAAGTTGCGCGAGTTGGTAGCCCAATTCCGGCTGGAGAAGGACGCTTATGCCGAACTGCAAGCCAGGCCGCAGGCGCCCAGGGCGATGAGTGCGAGGGCCGGTGCGTAGCCGGCGTTCGACAGGTTCAGATAGCCCACGCGGATGCTGTCTGCCAGAAAATGCAAGCATCCGCTGCGAATGAGTGATGATGGTATGCCACCAATACAAGTTTTGATCGTGGACGATTCCGCGGTGGTTCGCAAGCTGCTGTGCGAAGCTCTCGCTTCCACTCCGGAAATCAAAATCGCCGGGACGGCTTCGAACGGCGCGATCGCCCTGGCGAGGATTCCGCAGCTGAATCCCGACATCATCACGCTCGACATCGAAATGCCCGGGCTGGATGGGATCCAGACCCTGTTGGAGATCCGCAAGTTGTATCCCAAGCTGCCGGTGATCATGTGCAGCACTCTCACCGAGCGCGGCGCAATGACTACCCTCGAAGCGCTGGCCGCAGGCGCCTCTGATTACGTAACCAAACCGAGCAATAGCTCGAGCCTGGCGAACGCGATGGACCAGCTGCGCCGGGAACTGGTCTCCAAGGTCACATCCCTCGCCGGTCGTCGCCCGAGCAGTCCGGCACCTGTGCCGGCGATCTCCGCGCTCAACAGAACCGCAACGGTCGTTCATGCCATCGACATTCTTGCTATCGGAACTTCCACCGGCGGGCCAAATGCATTGGGGGAAGTGATCCCTCATCTTCCACAAGATCTTCCGGTGCCGGTCGTGGTGGTGCAGCACATGCCCCCCTTATTCACGCGCATGCTCGCCGACCGCCTGAATTCAAAATCTCGCCTTTCAGTGCGAGAAGCTGAGGCAGGCAAATCGCTGGAGCCAGGACAGGTTTGGATCGCGCGCGGTGACTATCACATGACAGTGGTGCGCAAGGGACTGCAAACCGTCTTGGAACTCAATCAGGACTCGCCCGAGAACTACTGCCGCCCCGCGGTGGACGTACTGTTTCGCTCTGTGGCTCGAACCTACGGCGCGAACGTGCTCGCCGTCGTCATGACCGGGATGGGCTCCGACGGCGCCCGCGGCGCCGCCCACATCCGTGAGGCTGGTGGAGAGGTGCTTGTGCAAGACGAGGCTTCTTCCGTGGTATGGGGCATGCCGGGAGCGGTGGTCGATTCGCAATGCGCCAACAAGATCTGTCCGCTGCCAGAGATCAGTCAGGAGATCGTGCGGCGCGTCTTGGCGGGCAGAACGCAAGCCTCGATGCATGCAAGGACAGCTCGAGTCTGAAGATCTAACCAGATGTGGAGAGAGTGAGTCGAAAGTCTTGGGAACCGCTGGCACAAAACCCGCCTCAAAGCCTGAAACCGAGGACCTCAAAGATCCCGCATATCTGAAAATCCGCGACCTGATCTACGAGATTTCAGGAATTTATCAGGCCGAGGAAAAACTGTACCTTCTCGCCTCGCGTTGTGCGCGTCGCATGGTTGCTGTGAATGCCAAGACTCCGGCAGAGTACTTGTCTCATCTCACGACGCGCGCCAATCGAGAGGCTGAGCTGCGGTTGCTTTTGAACGAAATCACTATTGGCGAAACTTATATGTTTCGCAGCCCGGCGCAACTGGACGCCCTGCGGACCGTTATTCTTCCCCAGTTGATCAAGAGCAAGAATGCCATGGGATTCAAACGGCTTCGCCTGTGGAGCGCAGGCTGCTCCACTGGAGAGGAACCCTATACCCTGGCGATGTTCTTGTTGGAGGAAAGTGCGAAGTTGTTGTCGGGATGGACCTTCGATATTCTTGCAACCGACTTGAATGACAACTCGTTGTCCGCGGCCAAGGCTGGAATTTATGGAGAATACGCTCTTCGCACCACCAGCGAGCTGTTGAGGAAGAAGTACTTTAAGCCTTATGACGAGAAACGCCTGCAGGTGTCCGATAAGCTGAAATCGATAATCCGTTTTGACCGCGTCAATCTCAGTGACGACAGCAAGATGATTTTTCTCAAGGGGCTGGACCTGATTTTCTGCTGCAACGTGCTCATCTACTTCGACCTGAACTCTAAACGCAAGGTCATGCAGCATTTCCACTCCAACCTGCTGTCCGGCGGTTATTTGTTTCTGGGACAGGCCGAGTCTCTCTATCAGGTCGACGATCGTTTTCGATTGGTGCATTTCCCAGGAGCGATCGGGTACTGGAAAGCGCCGCCAAATTACAGTGGGTCAGAGAAATCATGAAAACACTCGATCAAATCCGTCCTGCGATCACGTCCCTGGATGCGATCCCAGCCATTCCGGCCATCGTCCAGCCGCTTGCCTCGATGCTCCAATTGCCGGTCGAGCAGGTCAATGTGGAGCAAGTTGTGCAGTTGGTCTCGTACGATTCCTCCATTGCCGCTCAGTGCCTGCGGATGGCAAACTCTCCTCTGTTCGGACGCCGCAAAACAGAGACCGTGCGGAGCGCAATCCTGGCTTTAGGGTTGAAGCGCGTGCAGGCCATACTGCTGGGGTGTTGTCTGAACCGGATTGTGCCCGCCGATAAATGGGCCTTCAATGCCACCACATTCTGGCGCCACTCTTTAGGTTGTGCCTTGATCAGCCGCAGGCTGGCGACTCTGATTGGATATACGGAGCCGGAGAAGGCTTACCTGTCGGGCTTGCTGCATGATCTGGGCATGCTGGTCAACACGCTTGCTTGTACTGAGGAATATCGCAAATGCTTCATCGCAGCCCGTGAGGAATGTGTTTCGGTGGAATCGGCGGAACTTAAGCTGCTGGGATTCACCCACTGCCAGAGCGGGAAAATCCTGGCTGAGCATTGGAAGTTCTCGGCCGATGTGGTGGCCGTCATTGAATTTCACCACCATGTTGCCCAGACCCCTTCCGATCCTGCTCTGGTCGCTCTGATCCATCTCAGCGACCTGCTGTGCCGGTTGCGGGACCTGGGATACGGCTACTACGAAGCGATGGCCGTCGATCTTGCCCGAGACGACGCCTGGCTCAGCTTGTTGAAGTATTGCCCCCAGCTCGCAACCCTGGATCTGGCGCGTCTGACGCTTGATATCGATGGAGCGATGGACGAGATCATGGCGCTGGTCGACGCAGTGTTTCAGCCGGAGCCTTCCCCATCATCGCGTTGAGCCTGCTCCACCCGTCAAACCAGAAAGCGTGTGATCGTGTCTCAAGCGCACGATTTCTTCGATCTTGCGGAGGACGGCAGTTCTCTGCCGCACTCTGGCAAGTCAGCTAGTTGGGTTCCAGGAAATGCGCTTAGGCCAAGCAGAGATCACGACTCGTCCGATCTTGAGGCGGAAATCTGGAGCTGCAGCGATTCGGAATTCTGCGATCAGTTCAGTTGCAGCGAAATGACTATGTGGCTCCCGTGGAACAGGAGGTTGATCTCCATTGTGTAATCGTTGGCCAGCGTGCATAGGCTATAGTTGCTGCCGGTAATCACGGTCGGCACTGAGAGCTTGCAGCCGTCGCCGATGCCCGAAATCTTGTTCTTGAAGTTACCGGCCACCATGTTGCAGACCTCGCCGACGGCATCTTCCATCTGCGCTTTGGCGCCCGCACCATCTGCCCCAAGCATTTTCGTAGCCATCAGGCCGGCGGAGTTGCTGCCGCAGCGTAGCGTCAACAGCCCGCAGAGGGACCCGGCAAGTCCAACCATCGAGGTCACGTCGAGAGTATTTTCAGGAGCAGGCTCTGCCGCGGCCTCCAGGTGCTCTCCCAACATGAGACCAAAAACTTCTTGCGCCGAGAGCTCCAGTAACGGTGCCCAATATTCGCGGCGGCTCGCAGCGTCGGCTTCACTCCGGGAGATATTCATAGGTTCCCTGCAAGTACTGGGAGGATGTGTTCCTTGACTTGATCCGCAGTGAAAGGCTTGCGAATGTAGCCACGCGCGCCAGCCGATAAAGCCTGCACCACGTGGCCCTCACTGCCCTCGGTCGTGATCATGACAACCGGAACGCCCTTCGCGTTTTCCACGCTGGGCAGTTGTTTTACGAATTCCAAACCATCCATGGCGGGCATGTTGATATCGCAGAGAACAAGGTTCACTTTCTGCTGGTGTAGGACCGCCAGTGCTTCCAGTCCGTTGCCGGCTTCGAACACCTGCCCGATTTCGAGGCCGGCCTGCCGCAGGGAACGCTCCACGATTTTTCGCATAACGGACGAATCGTCCACGATGAGCACGGTAATAGTATCCATGACTTGCTCGAACCGCCCTTCTTGCAGTTCTATCGGCGCTAACGCATCAGCCGATCTTCTTCTTAGAACCTATCGGTTGTTAGAGAGAACAACTTTAGCCCGCACGGAACACCATTGCTCAAGGCACTCCGGTCCCGGGTGCCTCTTGCAAATAAATTAGCTTCATTGTTTGTCAGAGGCTGGATAAAAAACGGCTAGGGTTCCGGCGCTCGAGGATCAGGGAAGACGATGCAGTCACTCTATGGAGGAGGTACAAAACTACAGGTCCCACGCAGGATTTACAGGCTGTTTTCGCTGGCAGAGAGGTGGAAGTTGGTAGCGACTCAGAAAGAAGTTTCTTGGGGCCCACCGATTTACGCGGCCAGCTACCTCCCGAAGCCTATCGAATCGTCAAGATCACGTGAGCGGAATGCACAAGACTTCCGCTCTTTCCTCGAATCGTGAGCTTGTAGGTTCCAGTCGGTGCCGACTGCCCGATTTGCAGGGTCAGGACAGAGGTGCCGGCACCCGTAATCGAAGACGGACTAAAGGCCCCGGACGTTTGCGTGGGCAAGCCGTTCACACTCAGGTTTACAGTTCCTGTGAAGCCCTGCAGTGCGGTGACCGTGACCGTAATTTCTTCGCCAGCACCGCGGTGAATGGTCGCGCTCGAAGGAGCGACAGAGATAGAAAAGTCGCCTCTCACGGCGGACAGTGCGCGCACCAAATCCAACCGGCCATTACCCATGTTGGGGCCGACATATACCGCATGAGCCAGACCAGCGGCGGCACGTGATTCGTTGGTGCCGGGTTTCAGGTTCAGCAAAAGTGCAGCCCCTCCGGAAACGAAAGGCGAACTGAATGAGGTTCCCCAGCCGGCGGCGTACGTGCTGAACGGGTACGTTGTGACAATCGCTTCTCCTGGCGCGGCGACCCAAACGACTTGGTCGCCATAGTTGGAGAAGGAAGAACGCGTGTCTAGATCGCTGGTTGAGGCGACACCCATGACATCGGTTTGGATTGCGGCAGGATAGACAACCTCCTCCTTGCCGTCATTCCCCGCGGATGCTGCGCAAATGACGCCGGAGTTGTTGGCCTGATCCAGCGCGGACGACAACTCTGTAGAACTCGTCATGAGATTGAAACTCATGTTGATAACGTTCGCGCCGTTCTGATTTGCATAATAGATCGCGCGCAAGATGTCAGAGAGATAACCGGTGCCGGCGGAACTAAAAGCTTTGAGTGGCAACAAGCGTGCTTTTGGAGCCACCAAGTGGATGACGCCCATCACCATCGTGCCGTGGCCAAATGCGGCATAATTTGGATTGGTGTCGAGGATAGTTGCGGCCCAACCTTCCAGGATGGCCGCGCTTTCTTGATTGACGTTGGCAGGCGGACAGTTTGCGGGCGCGCAAGGGGGTGGTAGAACGGGAAAGTCGGTTGGAGACAAGTCGTTGAGCTCAGAGGCACCCGACTGGTTGCGGGTGAAGTCGTAGCCTTGGAGCAGTACACCCGCGAACGCGGGATGATTGGGATCAACGCCGGTATCGATGTCGGCAACGATTCCGCTGCCGGCAACATTAAACTGGTGTTGAGCGGCCGCAACGCGAACTATTTGTGCGGCCGGTTGAGTTACATATCCATTCCAAACTTTTGAATTGTAGTAAGCGACAAGAGTGGACTCAGAAAGGGCGCCTGGTGGCGTGGTCACGCTGTTCAGTCCGCCAAGGAGACTGAGGATCTGGTCTAGTTCCGCATCTATGATCCCTGGAAGCGAGCGCAAGATATTGAGGATGATATTCGGGTCCAGCGGAGAGTTGAGGAGGAAGAGTTGGTTCAGGGGGTCTCCCAAGCTGCCGACTACAGAACATATCGGGAGCGGGAGAGTATTGCAGAGCTGCTGAAGTCCCTGGAGTCCGAGGGTCGTCCGAACAATGATTCGGCTGTCAGCCTTTGCGGGTGTGGTGGTCCACAGCATGACCAGCAGCACAGCAACAAGCCAGGCTCGGTTCCTCAGCACGTCTTTGCACCTTGTGCAGTAATTCCGCATCTTGTTTGCTCCTGCCGCACGCCCATTAAGTTCTCTCCGAAGGAGCCCCAACCCCTGCGTTCTTGGCTTGCATTATTTGCCAGCTTAATTGCGGGAAAGGTTACTTACGGCCCCCCGGGATTTCCCTTTGTGATTCAGAAAATCCAGTCCCTCCTCTAAGTCCAGGGCTGTCGCCACGCCTTCAAGATTCAAACCCAACTGAACCATCGCGAAAGCTACCTCAGGTTGGATACCGACAATCACAGTCTCGGCTCCACGCAACCGGATCATGTACGCAAGGTCTCGAAGCGTCCGAGATGCGAAGGAATCCATCACATCCAAGGCGGTCACATCTACGATGACTGCGTGAGAACGAAATTTCCCGACTCGTTCGACCAACGCATCCCGCAGGTGTGTCAAATCGGCATCCGTCAGCGCGGCTTGGACCGTGGCGATCAGGTAATGCTGCTGTTTGAGAATAGGAACTTCCATGCGAGCTTTTCCTATGCCTGCGGCGCCTCTTCCACGATTGAAATTACCTTGTAGCCCAAAAGCCGCTCTGCTTCTTCGATGCCGCCTTGCAGATCGCCCACCGTGTGCATCTTCCTCAAGTCCACACCGATTGTGACCAGAGTTTGCGCAATTTCCGGCGACAGACCCGTGACGATGACCATCGCCCCGAGAAGCCTCGAGGCTTCCACGGTCTGGACGAGATGGCTGGCTACGACGGAGTTCAAGGCGGCGACGCCGGTGATGTCAATCACCACAACCTTGGCACGATTGGTGCGGATCGCCCGCAGAAGTTGCTCTGTCAATTGGCGGGCGCGCTGGGGATCAATCGCTCCAATGATAGGAAGAATGAGCAGGCGTTCGCGCACCTGCAAAACAGGAGTTGAGAGTTCACGAATAGCCTCCTGCTGCTCCCGAATGATGCGTTCACGTTCCTGCACAAAGCCTACCGCCACTGTGTTCGCGATGCGGTTGGCGGCGGGCTCGTAAGCGTCCAGAATGCTGTTCAATTTATCGAAGTCGTCCTGATACTTCGCAAACAAGGAGCGTGCCAGGACGTCGCGCAGCAGCAAAACGATGCCGACCACTTCATCGGTTTCTACGCCTCGTGGAATCACGCGCTCCGATAAATTGCGGGCGTAAGCTTGCAACGCCTCAAACGTCCCAGTCTCCACAGCCTCGACATAGTTGTCATAGACGGAGGTGGCCTCGGCGAAGATCTCCTCCTCGCTCATTGCCGTCAGCAATTGCGCTTCCTGGATGCGGCGAGCCCATTCCTGACGAAGCTGGGTGCGGTTTTGCCGAAGGTGGGCGACCAATTCGCGCAGCAACGCCGCCGTAAACTCAGTGGCTTGCTGACTCTTGAAGCGGGGAGAAACGTTGGTCTTCACAACGACCACCATGACAAAGGCCTCCTAGCTAAATCGAGCAATCGAGTCAAGTCGCAGCCGCTGGACGTCAGCAATCAAAGGCAGCGTGGCGCACGAAGTTGCAATCCAGACATGCCACTCCAAGCACACGGTCTGCGGTGAAAGGAGTTGAGGCTGTGCGAGAAACTACAGTGGTTATCGAACGAGATCAATTGGGTAGATACATGTAAGTGCAAAAGAAAAACTACGGAGATGTGCATAGGGAAGAAACCCTAACCTCCCCCATACGGTAAAAACTGTATTGTGCCGACAAAGGACAAAATGGCATCAATGCTGAACGAGCATCGCCCTCTTACGCAGAGTGAAGCCTGCTGCACGCTTCGCCGGTTTCGCTGAGAGTAAGTGAGTACCCTCGCCTCTCCTTTTTCTTAGGTCATGTGCCGGTGCGAATATTGATTGCTGACGATGTCTCTACGGCACGTGTATCGCTACGAAAGCTTTTGGAGAGTCACTCAGGATGGCGAGTTTGTGGCGAGGCAGTGAACGGATTCGAGGCTATCGAGCAGACTGAACGTCTCGCGCCTGATGTTGTGATATTGGACTTACGCATGCCGCTCATGAATGGCTTCCAGGCAGCGCGCGAAATTTCCAGAATCAACCCGCACCCTCCGCTGCTCCTGATTACTTTTCAGGCATTGTCCCAGAGCCATCTTGAAGCGGCTCGCAGCGCTGGCTTCAGTGGAGCAGTTAACAAAGACTGTGGTCGTGAGATTTTAGCAGCCGTGGAAGCGGTCCTTCACAACAAGGTGTTCTTTCACTTGGAACGATCCGTTCGCATGGCGTGAGATTGGGGCGTGTGCTCGTTTCTAATGTCCGGGACATGACGCGCATTCTGGAAGTTCGGAACCTTTCGGTTGGATACATCTCGCAGGCGGACGAGATGTGCCCCGCTGTTGTAAATGTTGGTTTTCACATTGGGCCGGGGGAAATTCTGGGCGTGCTCGGCGAGTCGGGATCGGGGAAGAGCACTCTCGCTGCATCGATTCTGCGTCTGCTCCCGGCAAATGGAAGGGTGCAAGTGGGTACTATTCGATTCGAAGGGCGCGATGTCCTGCAGTTGGACCGCCGAGAGCTTGAGAGCATTCGTGGTAGGCGCATCGCCATGATCGATCAGGAGCCCTCGCTTGTGCTTCACCCGACCATGCGGATCCGCGATCAGGTTGGGGAGATTCTGCGCCGGCACGAACGCTTGCCGAGACGATTCCGGCGCGAAAGGACGGGACAGATCCTTGCGGAGCTGTTTCCCACAGAAAGCGACAGGATCGCAGACTCGTATCCCCATGAGTTGAGCGGGGGACAGCGCCAACGCGTGCTGATCGCACAAGCGATTGCTTGCCGGCCATCCCTGATCGTTGCCGATGAGCCCACGGCATCTCTCGACGCCACGACAGAGCGTGAGATTCTTGCCGTCCTTTTGAGCCTGAGGCAGAAGTTCGGGCTAGCGATCATTCTGATCACCCACAGCCCCTCGTTGCTTGCAGGCGTGGCGGATCGAGTGCTCGTCCTTTATGCGGGGCGGGTCGTAGAAATCGGTCCCACGGCCACTTTGCTCGCGTCGCCTCTGCATCCATACACCGTCGCTCTGCTGCAGTGTTTACCGCAGCCCCTCGGACGTACGGACGAGGGCAAGCGAAAGACTAAGCTGCCGGTGATCACAGGAGACTCACCCGGCCTGATCTCTCTATCTGATGGATGCCGATTCGAGCCACGGTGCCCGGATCGATTTGAGACTTGCAGACAATGCGAACCGCCGGCTAGGTCCGTGGGTAATGGACGGACAGTTGCTTGTTTCTGCTTTGGCGATTGATACATGGACAGGCGTGCCTACACGCAGCCACTCATACAGGTGGAAAATCTCGTGAAGTGTTACCGGAGCGCAAGAGTCATGGGCTTGGGAGCGCTGGTGTCGGTACTCAACGGCGCCTCTTTCTCGATCGCTTCGGGCACCACGCTCGCGCTCGTCGGCGATTCGGGTTCTGGAAAGAGCACTCTGGCGCTGTGTCTTGCATGTCTTGAGCGACCCACATCGGGAAGAATCTGGTTTGAAGGACGCAATCTTGCAGCGCTCGACGAGAAGGAACTGCGCATCGTGCGTCCGCAAATTCAACTTATTTTTCAAGACCCCGCGCGCTCCATCAATCCGCGGTTTACGGCCCTGGAGATTTTGACCGAACCACTAATAGTGCAGCGAAAATGGGGACAACAGGAGGTCCGCGATCGGGCCGTCCAGTCTTTGGAACGGGTGGGCCTCCATGGAGAGATGGCTACCCGGCGAGCTCGCGAATTCAGCGGTGGGCAAAGGCAAAGGTTGGCGATCGCTCGGGCCTTGATGCTTGAACCGAGACTCTTGATTCTCGATGAGGCCTTGTCTGCATTGGACTGTTCCGTTCAGGCGCAGATCGCCAATTTGTTATTGGATCTCCAATCCTCGCTCGGTTTGACGTACCTATTCATCACTCATGATCCTGCAATGGCTGCGCACCTGAGCGATGAAGTGGCGCTGATGGACTGCGGCCGGATTGTGGCACAAGACGTTCCCCAGAAAGTTTTGTGCGGGGTCCGACCAGGAACCCAAACGGAGCTTCCTCAGGCCGGCAATCAGATCGAGGACCGGCCCTGGCATGGATTTACGTTTGCAATGAGCTTTTTATTTCGCCGGATGGCACACGCCATCCTTCTCTTGTGTGGAGTATCGATCTTTTCCTTTCTTCTCACTTCGCTCGCACCGGGGAATTACTTCGACGAGATGCGATTGAATCCTCAGGTCAGTCCCGAAACGGTCGCAGCGATGCGAGCGCAATATCAAATCGATCGACCGCTGCCAGCGCGCTATGCGCGTTGGGTAAGATCTGTCCTGCACGGGAATCTTGGCTATTCCTTTTCCTATAACAGCCCCGTCGGGCCGCTGGTGTGGGTTCGAGCCAGAAACACGCTCTTCCTGACGGTAACCGCCACCTTTTTCGCATGGGCCCTTGCCTTGCCTCTTGGAGTCTGGAGCGCGCAGCACGTTCGACGTCTCCCGGACTTTTTGATCTCCTCCACAACAGCAGGGTTGCTTGTAATTCCCGATCTTGCCCTCGCGCTGGGCTTGCTCTTATTCGCGGTGCGCAGCGGATGGTTTCCGACCGGTGGCTTGGTCTCGATTGATTCTGAGGGCCTATCGCCGACAAATCGGTTGTACGATCTTGCCCGGCACATGTTCTTGCCGGTCCTCGTGCTGGTTTTGTCATTCTTACCGCTGCTCGTGAGGCATGTGCGAGCCGCCATGGTGGGGGTGCTGGGCGCGCCGTTTCTACGCGCGGCTCGAGGTCACGGCATTTCTCGTCGCCGGCTTCTGTATCGATATGCTCTTCCCGCGGCAGCCAATCCGCTGATCAACTTGTTTGGGTTTAGCATCGGCGTGCTCTTAAGTGGCTCATTGCTGGTGGAAGTCGTAATGAGCTGGCCGGGCCTCGGTCCGTTTCTCGTAGAAGCAATTCTCTCGCGTGACTTGTATGTAGTGTTCGGTGGCATTCTTCTTTCTGCACTCTTCCTGGTGGTGGGGAATTTCATCGCGGACCTCTTTCTCTACCGAGCCGATCCGAGGATCCGCACGGAGGCCGTCGCACCATGACCGGCTATCGCAAGCTTGACAAATGGCTCGTCGTGCTCGCCGCACTGCACGTCGTCATTGCCTGCGGCGGCTTTTTTGCTCCCTACGACCCGGTGGAACAGGATCGCGAACACGCATACGCGAGTCCGATGAGACTCCACCTTGTGGACCGTCAAGGCAAAATCCGCGTGCGTCCGTTCTTTTACCCGGTCCGCCCCAGCGAAGGCTCGGTCGACCAATATGACGAAGACACGGGACGTCCGATCTCCCTGAGGTTCTTCACTTCTGGCGCCAGCTACAAGTTGCTTGGCTTTTTGCCTGTCCGCCTACACCTGTTTGGGGCAGACGGAGGGCGCATTTATTTGTTGGGTAGCGACGGTTATGGCCGCGATCAACTTTCCCGAATCCTCTATGGTGGGCAAGTCTCACTGCTGGCCGGTTTGCTGGGGGCTGGCATCACACTCTCCATTGGCCTGGGCATTGGTGCGGTAGCGGCCTATTACGGTGGCTGGAGAGATGACGTACTAATGCGCCTTGCCGAGCTGTTCCTCGCGTTGCCATGGCTCTACCTGCTATTTGCGCTGCGCGCGTTCCTGCCTCTCGCGGTCAGCCCGCTTGAAGCTTTTCTTCTGATCGTCGTTGTCATCGCGACGGTCGGCTGGGCGCGTCCGGCACGACTCGTGAGAGGCGTGGTGTTGAGTGCGAAGGAGCGGGACTTCGTGCGCGCAGCGCGTGGCTTCGGAGCCTCAGATAGCTATGTGTTTCGCCGGCACGTTTTGCCGGAAACATCAGGCGTGTTGCTGACGCAAGCGGCGATTCTCGTCCCGCAATATGTGCTGGCCGAGATGACATTGTCATTCCTGGGGCTGGGGGTGCCGGAGCCCGTGGCGAGTTGGGGAAATCTGTTGGCCAATCTGCAGCAATACAGCGTGCTCATGTCGTACTGGTGGATGTATTTGCCCATGCTGGCAGTGGCGCCATTCTTTATGGGATACCTCGGCCTCGCCGCTGCCCTACAGGAGCGGGCGGATTCGCGCAAGATGGGTAGTTGGAGTCAAGAGGGTATATAGGGTGAGAAATCACAGGACAAATTCAACTCGGGGTCTAAGGTTGGTACGCATCGTTCTCGTACTTGCGGGCGCTGCCAGCGTAATTGCGGCTGCGCACTCCCAGCAAGAGGGTGCAAAAGAAGATTTGCTCGCCCTATCCGGCGAGGCTGGGCACGCTGGTGGGCGTCTTGTGGTTTCACTGCGCGCGGAACCGAAGACGCTAAACCCAGTGGTCGCGCTGGACGCGCCTTCGCGGGAAGTGATCAGCGCCATGCAGGCGGACCTTGTTCATATCAACCGCTCAACGCAACTTACCGAGCCGGCGCTGGCAAAGTCCTGGGAAGTCTCCTCCGACGGCCTTGAGTATACGTTGAGGCTGCGGCAGGGCTTGCGTTTCTCTGACGGTGAACCGGTGGACGCCGACGACGTAATGTTCACTTTTCGTGTTTATCTCGATGAAAACCTGCATTCTCCCCAACGAGACCTTTTGATCGTTGGCGGCAAACCCATCGCGGTGCGGAAGGTAGATGCTTACACGCTGGTGTTTCGGATCGCGCAACCCTACAGCGTGGGCGAGAGAGCCTTTGATTCATTAGCGATCTTGCCGCGCCACTTGCTGGAAAAACCATACTGGGAGGGGAAACTCGGACAAACGGGATCGCTGTCTGCGCCGGCCAGCCAGTGGGCGGGGCTCGGCCCGTTTCGCGTGAAGGAATACGTCGAGGGGCAGCGATTAATTCTCGAACGCAATCCCTTCTATTGGAAGAAGGATTCGAATGGGTACCGCCTGCCGTATCTGGACGAGCTTGTCTTTCTATTTGTGCCGAGTGCCGATGCCCAGGTGCTGCGTTTTGAGTCTGGCGAGACGGACATGATTAGCCGGCTTAGTGCTGAGAATTTCTCAGTACTATCCCGCCAGCAGCAGTCTTACGCGATGCTCGATGCCGGTCCCGGCCTCGAATACAACTTTCTATTCTTCAATTTGAACGACCTCGGCGAGAAAAGCGGACCTGAAATGGCAACGAAACAGAAATGGTTCCGCGAAGTGAAGTTTCGGCAGGCCGTATCGGCGGCGGTCGACCGCGAGGCGATCGTTCGGCTGGTGTACCAAAAGCGCGGCACAGCACTTTGGGGGCCAGTGACTCCCGGAAATGTCCGCTGGGCAGACGCAGCAATTGCACATCCAGAGCGTTCACTCGAACAGGCACGGCGACTGCTGCGGGAACTCGGCTTCAAATGGACCAACCCGGCGAACAGCGAGCCGGTCCTGGTTGACCCAGACGGAAAACCGGTGGAGTTTTCGATCCTGACGAGTTCCTCCAATGCAGACCGCACCAAGATGGCGACATTGATTCAGGACGACCTGAAACAGCTTGGCATGCGCGTTCAGGTTGTGCCCCTCGAATTCAGGTCGTTGATTGACCGGATCGCGCAAACGAAACAGTACGACGCTTGTGTGTTGGGATTGATAAGTTTCGATGCAGATCCGAACAGCGACCTCAACGTCTGGCTATCGAGGGGCACCACCCACCTTTGGAATCCCCAACAAGCACATCCGGCGACGCCATGGGAGGCGGAGATCGACCGCCTGTTGGGCGCACAACTAACGGCAGCGAGCTACGAGCAACGAAAGAAGCTCTATGACCGGGTACAGGAGATTCTGGCGGAAAATCAGCCCATGATTTTCCTGGCGAGTCCTGACATTCTGGTGGGAGCAAAGAAAGTCATTGGGAATTTCCATCCCGCCGTGCTGGAACCCTATGTCCTCTGGAACGTTGAGCAACTCTACCGGAGAACTGGGGAGGAGAACGCACGAAAATGACTCCGCTGGTAGAAGGAATAATGAAAAGCACGGCGGCTGTGGGAGACGATGTTCGCCTTGTCAGGGAATGTCTTTCAGGAAGCGAGGAGGCTTGGTCATTGCTCATTGAGAAGTACAAGGCACTCATCTACTCGATCCCGGTTAAGTGGGGGCTACCGGCCCATGAGGCAGCCGATGTGTTTCAAGTAACGTGCATGGAATTGCTGATACGTCTTCCGGAATTGCGCGAGCCACGGGCATTACCGCAATGGCTGATTCAGGTGGCGTATCACCAGTGCTGTGTCTGGAAACGTCGGAGTCAGCGAATGGTAAGCAGCGATTCTGAGGTCGACGTGCCGGAACCTGAAGTTCCCGCGATTTCGGAAACTCTGGTGCAGCAGGTCCATGAGGAGCAGATGCTGCGCGACGCGATTGCGACATTGACTCCACAATGCCGACGACTGGTTGAGCTTCTCTTTTTCGAAACCCCCTCGCGTCCCTACCGTGAGGTTGCGGGCGAATTGGGCCTCGCTGCCGGCTCGATCGGCTTTATCCGTCAGAAGTGCATCGAACGACTGCGTCGGAAGCTTGATGAACTGGGGTTCGAGTGATGTCTGTCGCCCACGCCGAGGTTTTGCTCAATGAACTCCTGCCGGAATTGACGCAGCTCGAAAATGATGCGGATCGGCAAGCGTTCCTGTTGCGCAATCCAATGCTCGTCCGCGCAGAAGTGGTGCAGGAGCTAGCCCCGTTAGTCGTCAAGAAGATCCGCTCGGACGCTCGTGAAGCGTTGCGCCTTGCAGAAGGGGCAATGCTCATCGCGCAAACACTTGGTGAGCAAGAGAGTGTTGCATTGGCGCTGCGAGCGAAAGCGAATGCTCTGTTCGCCTGTCGCGAAAATCGAGCTGCGGTGAGCCTCCACGACGTGGCTTACGAGATCTACGCTTCCCGGGAATGCTGGAAAGAAGCTGCTATCACTCTGAACAGCTCCATCCAGCCGTTGATTCTCTTGGGCGAATATGAGCGAGCCTTCGCGGCGTCGAAGCGAGCAGGAGAGATTTTCACCCGCCTGGGTGAGGGCAAGCGGCTAGCGAATCTCGAAAACAACGTCGGTAACATTTTTCATCGGCAGGACCGCCTGAAGGATGCTTTGGCGCACTACGAGCGCGCCTACAAGACACTGGCGGAGTATGGGGATTGGGAAGATTCAGCGGTAGCGTTGCACAACATGGCGATGTGCCTGGTCGGGTTGAATGATTTTCCCAAGTCCCTGGACTGCTATCAAGAAGCTCGCGAATTGTGCGTTAAGTACAATATGCCGCGACTTCGCGACCAGGCGGACTACAACATTGCATATCTGTATTACTTTCGCGGCGAATACAGTCGTGCGATCGAAATGCTGCTTGCGACCAAGCGGGCCTGTGAGAAGTCGGGCGACGAATACCGTCTAGCCCTGTGTGATCTGGACCTGTCGGAGATTTATCTGGAACTCAACCTCAGCGAGGAGGCGAGGGAAATTGCCCGCGAGGGCTTCCTCCGTTTCGAGAAGCTTGGGATCGCCTATGACGCTGCTAAAGCTTTGGCGAACGAGGCAATCGCATGCGGCCAGCAGGGAAGAACACGGGAGGCAATCGAACGGTTCGAGAAAGCCAGAGGAATGTTTGCCTGCGAACAAAACGCTGTATGGTCTTCGCTGCTCGATTTGTATCAAGGCGTCTTGCTGTTTCACCAAGGGCAGTACTGCGAAGCGCAGCGACTCGGCGCGGCTGCGGCCCCATTCTTTGAGCGTTCCGTCCTTCTCGGCAAGGCCGTGCTCGCACGTCTTCTGCTGACTCGCATCGCCCTGCAAATCGGGGACCTCGACCAAGCCGAACGCGAAGCAGAAGCGGCTAGCGAGAAGATGTCGGTCGTACAGACGCCGGAACTGATCTACCAGACGCACTTCTTCCTCGGAGAGATTGCTTCAAGTCGTGGCGATCGATCGGCCGCACGTGCAGAATACCAAGAGGCGCGTAAAGCTCTCGAGGCGCTGCGTATCCACTTGCATCGCGAGGAACTTAAGATTTCATTCGTCAAGAACCGCCTGCAGGTCTATGAAGCGCTCGTTGACTTACACCTGGACAGCGAAGGGGCGGAAGTCTCAGCAAACGAAGCCCTGGCATACATGGAAGCTGCAAAATCTCGCAGCATGGCCGCAATGATCTTCCACACCGGCCGAAGCCTGCCCCTCGGCGAAGCGGGACAGACCAGGGAAGCTCTAAGAATTCGGGACTTGCGGCAAGAGCTCAACTGGTATTACCACCGCATTGAGCTAGAACAACTGCGTCGCGAAGGAATGTCCCGCCAGTGCATCGACGAACTAGAGCGGAAAGCTCGAGAGCGCGAGAACGCGTTGCTGCGAACGTTGCGCGAACTGCCTGCACACGATCGGGAGAACGTGAGTCTGGAAGAACCCTCACAATTTTCGGTGGCGAATCTGCAGGCCGCTCTTCCCATCGACACGGCGCTGATCGAATACTACTCAGCCGGCGATCGGCTGGTAGCCGCGGTTGTCACGCGCGAAAACATCGAAATCACGACTGTCGCAGCAGTTTCCCAGGTTACCCGTTTGCTGCAATTGCTCAGATTTCAAATTTCCAAATTCGGTATGGGCACTGCCCACACGCAACAGTTTGAAAACGCCCTGCTCCGCGCTACGCTTGGTCATCTGGAGGCTCTCTACGCCGAACTAATGAGGCCACTGCGTCCCCGGCTTCGTGAGCAACGCCTGGTCGTAGTGCCGCACGGGGCGCTGCACTTTCTTCCGTTCCACGCTCTGCGAAATGGCGACGAATACATCGGGGATAGTTACGCAGTTTCGTACGCGCCAAGCGCGGCGGTCTTTGCTCTCTGCCAGCAGAAGGCCGCGGCCGAAAAGAAAGGTTCCCTGGTTCTTGGGATTCCTGACGATCGGGCGCCTCAGATTGTCACCGAGGCCCAATCCGTTGCCGCTTTGCTACCAGAGGCCAACCTGTACCTCGGTAAGCAGGCCACCTCCAAAATCCTGCTTGAGAGAGGGCCGGAAACCGCATTGCTGCACATCGCCACCCATGGCATTTACCGCAGGGACAACCCGATGTTCTCCGGCATCCGACTGGGAGACGGTTATATAAACCTGTACGACCTCTATCAATTGCGACTGAATGCAAAACTTGTCACCCTGAGCGGTTGCGCTACCGGGATGAATTTTGTGGCCGCAGGCGATGAGTTGCTTGGCTTGCAGCGCGGGCTGTTCTACGCCGGTGCAACGACTTTGCTCCTGTCTCTCTGGGATGTTCACGACCGCAGTACGGCGGAACTCATGCAAGAGTTTTACAGGAGTTATGTCCAAACCGGTGATGCGGCAGTCTCTCTGCGGGGCGCGATGCGCGTCCTAAGGCGGGAAAATCCTCATCCTTACTTCTGGGCCCCGTTCGTGCTTGTCGGGAAAATCACTGCAAAAACAATCGATTAGCCAACCTGCGTGCCTCCGTTCCCGCATTAATGTGGAATTCTGCAAATTTATTTTCGCCACCCTATATCTTTCGGCGCCCGGATATCCCTTATTCAATAGACGGGACTTAGCTCCGTCAGTCGCCGGGGGGGATAGCTTCCGGAACCTCTAGGAGGTTGTTGAAAAACCACTGCCAATCCACAGCGGATGCGTGATAAGAAACAGGAATGCGAGGAGACGATCAGCAACTGCAAACAGGGATGTTCAGTTATGTGGCGTTGGAAGATCGGATACCAGGGGATCATCCACTGCGCGGAGTGAGGGCGCTGGTGGATGCGGTCTTGGCGGAGATGTCCAAGGATTTCGATGGGCTGTACTCGCAGGTGGGACGGCCCTCGATTGCCCCCGAACGGTTACTGCGGGCGTTGCTGCTACAGGTGTTTTATTCGGTGCGCAGCGAGCGGCTGTTGATGGAGCAACTCAACTACAACTTGCTGTTCCGTTGGTTTGTGGGCTTGGAGATCGACGACGCGGTGTGGAACCACGCGGTGTTCAGCAAGAACCGCGACCGGCTGTTGAACCAGGATCTGGCGCAGAAGTTCTTCGCCCATGTCAAAGAGCAGGCGGCGGGGTTGATGTCGGACGAGCACTTCACTGTGGATGGGACGCTGATCGAGGCCTGGGCGGGACAGAAGAGCTTTCGCCGCAAGGACGACGGCGGGTCGGGGAGCGGAGGAGATTTTCACGGCGAGTCGCGCCGCAACCAGACGCACGCCTCGCGCACCGACCCGGAAGCGCGGCTCTATAAGAAGTCGGCAGGCCAGGAATCCAAGCTGAGCTATCTGGGACACACTTTGGTGGAGAACCGGAATGGGTTGATCGCGGCAGCGATGACTACGCAGGCGGATGGCAGGGCGGAGCGGGATGCGGCTTTATTAATGTTGTACGAGTTGACCCGGAAGCGAAGCGGTCGGATCACGACGGGAGCGGACAAAGCCTATGACACGCGCGACTTCGTCGACACGGTGCGCGAGTTGGGTGTGACGCCGCACGTCGCACGCCGGCAACACGGCGCGATCGACGAACGAACCAGCCGGCATCCGGGATACGCGGTGAGTTTAAGCAAACGATGGTTGGTGGAGAAGCCGTTCGGATGGCTGAAGCAGATCGGGCCGCTGAAGAAGGTGAAACTACGCGGGCTGGCGAAGGTGGATTGGTTGTTCGTGTTCAGCTGCGCGGTCTTCAACCTGATCCGTATCCCGAAACTGCGGGCGCAGAGCGCGTGAAGCAGCGGTCCCGACCCTCGGTTGTCGCCGAGGTGGCCGAGCGGAATCCAAAACAACATAGCGTGCGGCTCTTAGAATGATCCACACGCCGCGCAAACGATATTTTCAACAAGCTCCTAGTGGAGAGTGAGCAATGAAACACCTTACGACTGAGCAGGAGACCGATCTCGTAAATCAGGTTCTGTCGCCCAGTGAGAGATTAGCAATGGAAGGGCATCTGGGCATTTGCCAGCGCTGCATGAAAACGATTTCCCGATGGCGTCGAGTCCGGCAGATGGCAGCGGCAGAAGCGAGCTACCAGCCACCGAACGACGCTGTTCGAATCGCCAAGGCGGCGTTCGCCGGATCTCCATGGGTACGGGTGCGAAAGGTAAGCGGTGTGATCGAAGTCCTCTTCGACAGTTTCTTGCAGCCAGCGCTGGTGGGAGTTCGATCGGTGGGCGCCGGGACCAGACGAATGCTCTACCGTGCGGATCCCTTTCAAGTTGATCTGCAGATCGAAGCCCATGGTGGCGGGAGTGTCGTCGTTACCGGACAATTGCTGGACTTGCGCGACCCTGAGGTCGTCGGATCTCATGTGCCGTTGATGCTTTCCAACCTGCGCGGTCGTGTTATCCGAGCGACAACCAATCAATACGGGGAATTCCGCGAGGAGATAGAAAGTACCGGTGACCTTGAGTTGGTGTTCCATGGGGCAAATGATAAGCCCGTCACGATTTCGCTACATGACGTCCTTGGTCCCATGGCAAGCGAGAAGCCATGAAGACCAGGCGGGATAAGTCTTAGCAGTTTTGCCAAGCCCGCACTTGCACCTGTGGAGAAAGAGTCTGAAATGGAGAGCCAGATTACGGAAAGTCAGAGCATGAGAACCCCTGTTATGGAGCCCCTTGAAGGACCAGATTGGCAGCGGCTTTATCGAGACGCGCTGGTTGAACTCGACGTGGACATTTTGCAAGAGCGCTTAGCTGTCGCTGAGGCTGCGATTTTTCTGCGCCTCCAGGCTCTATCACCAGCCCCCGACTGTCTTTTTGAACGGTACGCTATCGAAGATGCTCTGGCGAATCTTCGTATCCTCAAGCGGGAGAGTTTAGGACTTGACGACACAACGGACCAATCGCCGAACCGAACCACCGGAAAAGGCTAACCACGCTTTCTTTGATGGCATCTTAAAATGCCGCTGCCCGTGATTTCACGGTTGGCGACTGGGATGGTGGACTTTGACAAACCTGATGTCCTGCAAAGGGGGACGGAGATTTTCCCTAGTGCGCAAGAACTCTCAATCAGCGAAGCTTGCGCCAGTCTCGGCAAACCCACCCTCTCCAGCGGATGCGTTGCGAATTCCGATCAGCAGCGACGTTGATATTGTCAAGGCACGTCAAGCAGGCAGGAGAGCAGCCGAGGATGTCGGATTTGTGTTTACTGAACTCGCCCTCATCGCCACTGCAATCTCGGAACTGGCTCGCAACATCGTCCGCTATGCGAGGAGCGGTGAAATTGTGATTCAACCCACTTCGAACTCGGTGCGACGGGGCATTCAGATCGTTGCTCAGGACAGTGGACCTGGAATCCGAGATATCGAACAGGTACTGCAAATCGGATTTTCAACTGCCGGCGGGCTCGGACTGGGCCTTCCGGGAGTGCGACGTTTGATGGACGAGTTCGATATTCAGTCCAAGCTGGGGCAGGGCACGACTGTCCGCATCACGAAATGGAAGGATTGAGAGAAAACCTGTTGGATTGTGGTGTCGCTGCGCGCCCTCTACGAGGGGAGCGCGCATCAGGTGACAAGCATCTGATTCAGCCGTTTCGCGAAGGCATGTTAATTGCCGTTGTCGATGGGCTGGGACACGGATTGGAGGCCGCGGAGGCGGCCAAAACTGTCGTGACAACCCTTAAACAACACGCTGGCGAATCAGTCCTCTCTTTGGTAAATCGTTGCCAAGGCAGGCTGGCTGGTACCCGCGGCGTCGCTGTGAGCATCGCATCTTTCAACGTCATCGACTCCACGATGACCTGGCTTGGAATAGGCAATGTCGAGGGCGTGTTGGTCCGTTCGAAAAACGAAACTGCATCGGCAAAAGAGTTTCTCCTGCTCGCAAGAGGCTTCATCGGGGGCCACATATTCGAGCCGCGCGCCTTCGTAGTACCTGTCGAGGCCGGGGATACTTTGACCTTCGCGACCGACGGTGTGGCCAGCGATTTCCATCAAGAAGTAAATGTCGTCCAATCGCCGCAGAAGATTGCAGATCGCGTGCTATCCGAGCATGGAAAAGACTCCGATGATGCTCTGGTGTTGGTTGCGAGATTTGTAGGAAGTCCCAAATGAAGTTGGCATCAGCTGGCAAAGACCGTTCCCGATCCCTGCTGCGTGCTTATCATGCAGCTATGCGCGAATACATTGAGAGTCCGCGCGAGGAGGGTCTGGAACTCGCTTACGAACTTGGCCGGCGCGCGTTAGACCAGGGAGCGGCGATGGTTGAGGTGGTGGGCATCTATCATCAGGCTCTGACGGCAGTCCTACGGAGCACAAAGACTCCCTTTGAGTGTGTGCGTAAGATGGGGTTAGCCGGTAATTTCTTCGTCGAAAGCCTCTCGCCGTTTGAGATGACCTACCGGGGACACCACGAAGCCCAGGCTGCCATGCGGCAATTGAATGAGGGTATGGAATCCGAGGCCAAGCGTATAGCTCACGCTCTTCATGATGAGGCGGGGCAGCTCTTGACGAGTGTACACTTTGCGCTGGAACGCTTGTCTGACGTCCTGCCACCCGGTTCGCAGCCTCTGATCGAGGATGTCAGATTCCGGCTCGCCGAAGTGGAAGGGCAGTTGCGCCGGCTTTCCCACGAACTGAGACCGCCGATGCTCGACCTCCTTGGACTAGTACCCGCTCTTCAGTTTCTGGCTCAGGGAGTTACGCAAAGATCAGGGATAGAAGTTGTCGTACAAGGCTCGACTCCCGGACGGCTATCGCCTCTGATTGAAATTACTCTATATCGCAGTGTCCAGGAGGCGCTGACCAACGTGACCAAACACGCGCAGGCGTCGCACGTGAGCGTTCAAATTCAGCGGCAGGAATGCGAGAAGAACGCCATGATCGTTTGTTCCGTAAAAGACGATGGTGTCGGCTTTGACGTCCAGGCTCGTTCCGGGGAAGAGCTACGACATGGGCTAGGTCTCCTCGGAATACGAGAGCGTATCAAAGCTGTGGCGGGATCCCTGGAACTCAGGTCCGCTCCCGGCCTTGGAGCCGAGCTATTCATTCAGGTGCCACTCAGAGATCAGATATGCCAGTAGAAATCATAATTGCGGATGATCATGAGATAGTCAGAGACGGATTTCGTGCCCTTCTGGAGCGGCACGGATTCCGTGTTGTCGGAGAGGCATCCGATGGGCTGGAGGCGGTCCGCCTCGCTCAAAGACTGCAACCCCAGGTTGCCGTCTTGGATTTCTCGATGCCGCTGCTGAATGGAATCGAGGCCAGTCGACAGATCACCTCAATCTCGCGCGGGACGAAAACAATCCTGCTCACCATGTACGTGGAAGATCAATACATACTGGAGGCCTTGAAAGCGGGTGCTTCGGGGTACATCCTGAAAACCAAAGGCACCAAAGAATTGGTCGATGCCATCTCGCAAGTCCTGCGTGGAACAACTTATCTCAGTCCGGAGGTCTCCCGCACGGTGATCGAGGCTTATCGTGGCGGTGCTCACCCTGAGGCCGTGCCCATCAGCCCTCGCGAACGCCAGGTGCTTCAACTGGTCGCTGAGGGCAAGTCAACCAAGGAAGCCGCTGCTGTTTTGGGGATAAGCGTTAAAACAGCCTCTGCGCACAGGACAAATCTGATGAGCAAGCTGGATATTCATGAAACCGCCGGATTGGTGCGCTTTGCTATTCGCCTTGGCCTGGTCCGTCCGTAACTCAAACGCTGATTCCTCCTGAGCCAGGCTCGTCGCCTTCTTCCAGATGAGGGTGTTGATCAAGACAAGGCATATTGAGTGGTTTGTACATGCAACGGAACGAGCAGCGACTCTTAGTCAGCCGGAACAATCGATGCAAACTCAAAACGGCGTCACGCACAAACCCGGGCTTAGATTAGGTTGTTTACCTCAATGCGCAATCGGGAACTGTTATTCAGCGAATCAAGGACAATCCCAATTGTGACACCCACGAATACCTTCTAATGTGGGTGCGTCGAGGAACCTTTATCGGACACCCGGTGGAGCCTTTGTGCAGTTCGAGTTACCCGTCTACGTCAGCGCCAGCCGGCAGCCAGAGATCGAAGAGTCCCGACGGAGGAATAGATTATGACGCACTTTGCGATACAAGAAACGATCGAATTTGCGAGCCGGATGGGCCCGGTGAAGCAATTGGACATCGAAAAACACTCGCGTGCCTATTACAAGAGTGGCGCGAGAACCGGGCTTCTCAAGAGAATCGTTCTGCATGTGAAGAGAGTTCACCTGAGTAAGCAAAACGCTTCCTCGCTGCTTCTATTGCTAATCGAGTTGGCGGTCACTTTGTTCGTCGCAGGGATCGTCGTTCCGACTTTCCTCCGATCCGGTGTGGATGCGAAGGAGGCGTTAGTTAGGGGTTCTTTCCATTCGATCAATGTTGCCGGAATTGCGTTTTCGTACACCTACGAGAATTTGGGTTGTGCGATGCTGGGTATGTTAACTGGCGCAGCAGCAGCATTTCTCATCGCTTATCCCCGCAGCAGAGAAAATCTAACTTCTGCACGGTGCTTCTTCAAAAAAAGTTCTCATAGCGTGGTGCTTTGACTAGTCAAGAGCGCGTCAATGTAGGAGTTTCACGGCCTCGACTCCCAGCGATTTCTCTACGGTAATAGGTTGCGTCAACTTGCTAACAAGATTCGGCTTTGGTAGCGAACTGTCCGCCCAAGGAACCGATCAGCGAGAAAGTATGTAGCCGCTGTTTCAAGTAGCTGTCGCGCGATCACGCAAGACCCGATAAGATGTGCCATTCGGAAAGACGCCCGCCACATAACAAAGCCGAAACTAGCACGCCCATAGGTTTTCATCCCAACACGCCTAAACCCTTAGGTAGAACCCTGTATATCGCGGCTCTCCAAGGTCGGGCATCCTACAGATACGCCTCTTTCCTATACAAACCCACGACCCGTCTCTGTAAAGATGTGTATGCTAGCCTCCCGCCGACTCGAAGACAAGATTCGGCATCTGTGTGCGCTCGCCAGGGATGCCAAAGACGATGATGCGTGGCTGATCCTGTCTGAGTTGAGAACCCTTCTCAGGCAGCACATCGAGCACATGAGAATGGTTGCTGCTTCTCGAGTCCAAGGCGCTAGAGAGTTTCTAGAGCGACGTTCTCAAGAAAAGTCGACCCAATAAGCTCCGTTCCGGCATTAAAGAATTATGCGCGAATCGGAGCTCGCCGGACGGACTCGTGGAAACTGCCAATCGCGGTGGGCGAAACTGACGAATGCCGATATTCCTCTTTGCGCCTTTGCAAACGGCCCATTACCCGGGAGCAACTCTATATGGTCACACATGAGAGCGGGAAGAGGGTTCACCGGGCTGTCCGAACGGATAGCCTAGCCAAAATCTAAGGGAAAATGGAGTCGAGAAAACACGGGCCCAACGTTTGACAGACCGGTAAGGAACTGGAGATGTTGTGCTGCAACCTGGGATGAGAACAGGCAGTGTTCTAGACTTCATGCCGGACACGAGAACACTGTTGGCGCGATGATTACCGCCTGTTATCATCGCATTGGCCTACTTCGTCCTGCTCTATTCCCTTGTGATCCTGTGCTCAGCTAAGGAGCATGAAGGTAGGACTATGCTGACCGGTGTTGCGTTCTCTGCACGAACTTCGCGAAGTGCTGTGATCCGTTACACCCTCGCGATCGGCGTGACAGCAGCCCTCCTCTTGGCTTGCCGCTCGCTAAAACCTTTTGTCAGCGATAACGTCACGTACATAGTTCTAATCCCAGTGGTTGCTTTTGTGGCTTGGTATTGCGGCGTCGGGCCATCCCTCCTCACAATCGTTTTCGTCATGGGTCGAATGATGTACTGGCCGATTCCTAAGCACTCGCTGGCTGTCCCGAACCCGGCTCAGTTGATCAGTGCACTTGCGTTTCTTTTCGCTTCCACTCTGATCGTGGCTTTGGGAGAAGCGCGTCGTCGCGACAACGAAAGGCTACGAAGTGCACAAGGAGAACTCGAAAATCGGGTCCAGGAGCGAACGGCGGAACTCGACGCAGCTAACCAAAAACTACGCAGGCTCACCACTCGTCTGCTCGAATTGCAAGATGAGGAAAGGCGTCGCATCGCTCGTGAACTGCACGATAGCATCGGGCAGATGTTGGCAGCCCTTTCGATGAATTTGTCGGGAGTGCGAGCGGATATCGATCGCCTGACGAAAGCTACGGCCACGCTCACAGACAGCGAAGATCTGGTTCAGGAGATGTGCAAAGAAGTCCGGACGATTTCTCATTTGCTCCACCCCCCATTGCTCGATGAAGCTGGGTTATCATCGGCGCTCGGTTGGTATGCCGATGGGTTTGCGCATAGAAGCAAGATCGCCGTCGATCTTGACTGTCCCGAAGATTTCGGTCGAGTGCCGCGCGAGTTAGAAACTGCAGTTTTTCGGATTGTACAGGAATGCCTCACCAACATTCACCGGCATTCTGGAAGTTCGACGGCTAAGATTCGCCTTCATCGCTCTAAACATGAGGTTGTGCTTGAGGTGGAGGATGAGGGCAAGGGTATTCCAGCTGAGAAACTGGATCGCATGACGTCCGTTGGCACTCCTGGGGTGGGAATCACGGGAATGAAGGAAAGGGTCAGACAACTGGGTGGAACTTTGGAGATCAACTCCGGCAGTACGGGTACAAGGATAGTTGCGGTTCTGCCCATTTCGGCGACATCATCAAAGGAGAATTTGAGTTCCACTCCAGAGACCTCATCTGCTGTCGCTTAGAGCTTTTCACTAACGTCTGTTCGGGAGGCCCGGTGCGGAATCACTACGGGTTCGATTGGCACCAGATCCAGATCGCCACCGAAGACGATTCGGAAGGCGGTCGCACACGCGGAGCTTCTACCATTACGCAGCAACTCGTAAACAACCTATTCTTCGGAACGGGCCGCTCGGTCATCCGCAAGGGTGCGGAGCTCACACTGGTGCCGGTAGCCGAATTCGTCCTCGGCAAGCGGCGCATTCTGGAGATCTACCTCAACGTGATCGAATGGGGCCCGGTATATATGGTGCAGTGTCGGCGTCCGGTTATTACGACCAAACCACGGCTCGCCGCGATTCTGCCGGCTCCCCTGAGGCGACGGCCCGAGCGCATGAACAACTACAGCGCGCGCATCCTTGAGCGGATCGGCCAGATGGTTGGTAATCGCAAACTTCTTGCCAATTTGGCGCGCATGATTTTTCTCGCGCTGGGTCTAGCCGGATGGTAGGCAAGATTGGCATTGCGTCCGATTTGATCCGCGAGCTGTGGGGAAATGGCCCCGGAGCATGTAGGTCCTCGGAGACCTTCGATTCGCTACGCCATCGTTAGTTGGGAACATTTTGTCCGGGAGCGATTGCGCGATGGCTACGGGAGCGCGGCGGCTAGGAAGACCTCGTCCGGTTTTGCGCTCGGTTCCGGCTAGCGACGACACGGGCCTTTGTCGCGTACCCGTTCTAGGTAGGCAGGAGCCAGGTAGGCCGCCATTAGATAGGAGCCAGTCTCGTGTTTCAGGTCGTACCTACGAGTACTTAGAAGTCTTGCACGGCGGAGTGGCAACTCTTCAGCTGGGCCGCCACGGCCGCCGGCGCAACCGAATAAAACCCGTTCGGACTCATGGTTCCGGGCTCCCGGATGGCACTCCACACCTTCAGACTTTGGTCAAACAGGCCGCAAGCCTTTTCCAGGAGGGGCAGCTTGCGGCTGGATTGCCTCTCCTTCTTCGCAAGCTTCATTTGTGCGTCGCCCTGCCCAGCGTAAGAATTGGCGACCACGTAAAGAGCTTCCTCGCTTGGCGAGGCTGAGTCGGAGGTCGTGGCGAGCGTCATGGCTGTTTCGTAACTTTCGGCCGCGCCGCCAGCGTCTCCCTGGCCCAAAAGGGCGGACGCAACGCTGTTGTAATCGGCGGCAAGGCGCAAGCGAGCGTCCTCGTTCTTGGGGTCCTTGGCATAGATTCTTGCGGTGATTTCCAGCGATTTCCGGTAATAGCTGAGCGCTACTTTTTCGTTCCCGCCGCGCTGATAAACCGCCCCAGCCGTATTCAAGGCCGCGGATTGTACCCCTTGCACTTCGACATTGTTGGGATCGTGGGCGAGGAGCGCGCTCATGATGCTGAGCGACCGATTAGCCGCGGAAATAGCCTCTTGCCGGTTGGCCGTACGGGACACGGCATCCGCCAAGTTGCTGTAGTCGTCAGCCAAGCTGAGATGAGCCCACTCATCACGCGGATCAGCAGCAGCGAGCCGAATGGACAGTGCAAGCGTGTCGCGCGCAGCTCTTACGGCTTCTGCATACTCTCCGTTGGCCATGCGAACTACAGAGATGCGCTGATACACACCGTGCAGGTTGTCCTCCAATTTGGGGGTGGGCCAGTTTGTTACCAAGTTCGCGAAAAGCGACTGAGCCGCTAGATACTGTTGGAGCGATGCCTGCCTCTGCCCGGACAGGAGCAACTGGTCTCCCATGCGGACCACGGCAGCTCCCATGGAACGCTGCACTGACTCGTCCCCCGGTCGCAACTTTGCTAGGCGCTCGGTAACCTCCATGTTCTTGCGTCGTGCTGCCAGGGCGGCACTACGGTCGCCGAGATTCGAGAGATTGAAATTGCCGCCGAGGATGTCCGCCTCAACATCGTAATCGCTGGCCAACTCTTGCAGCACGCGGGCGTCCTGGGGATGAGAAGGGAGTGCCTTCTCGCCCAAGGCAACGGCTTGCTGTACATCCTGATAAGCTTCCGCGGTCTGGCCCGAGGAAAGAAGCTTCTCAGATACAGCACAGTAGGAATCGGCCAGCGCCGTGATGTTGTCGAGGCTCTGTGGATCGGCCGCATAGATCTGTTTACGAATTTCCAGCGCCTTTTGAAAACTGCGGAGCGCCCCGGTCGTGTCGCCCAAATTCGCCGCAAACTGACCTCCCTGCGCATCTCCAATCCTGCGGTAGGCGGAAGCCAGTTCGGCCATCAGTGAAGTGTCTGACGTGGACTCTTGGGACAGACTGTCGAGGTATTCCAGCCCCCGCTCAACAATCAGTTTGCGTGTGGCTGTGCTTCCCGGTACGGCCGAGACAGAATCATGAATCTCGAAAATCAGCGAGTTGGCGAGCCTGCGCACGTCGTTGAACCGCCTCTCGGCACGGGCGCTCTCCGCACGAGCCACGTGCGCTTCGCGCAGAGAGATTGCGGTCCCCATGATCAAAGCCAGCCCAGCCACGGCCGCGGCGGAGATCCCGGCGCGATGACGGGTGGCGAATTTCCGCGCTCGGTACTGCAGCGAATCACCGTGCGCCGAGACCGGCAAATTCTGGAGGTGACGGCGGATGTCCTCCGCAAACTGTTCCACCGACCCGTAGCGGCGCTCCGGTTCCTTGCGCAGAGCCATCAGAATAATGTTGTCAAGGTCTCCGCCGAGCTGAGCGCTGAGTTTTCCCGGTCGAGATTGGCGCGAAACGCTGACCGTCTCTGGAGTGACCTCCTCCCGCCCTTCTTCAGTTGCAAACGCAGTCCGCCGGACGGCCAGGCTCGGCTTCTCCGGTTCCTGTTCGCAGGCGGCTCTCGCAAGGGTTTCCGGCGTGCGCAGTGCGACTCGATACGGCGGATGCCCGGTCAACAATTCGTACAGGACCACTCCCAGCGAGTACACGTCGCTCGCGGTGGTGATGGGCTCACCCTTGACCTGCTCGGGACTCGCGTAGGCTGGCGTTAATATTCGCAGGCCCGTTGTAGCTTGATTAATCCCATCCGATGCTTCTGGATCCAGGATCTTCGCAATTCCAAAATCGATGAGCTTGGGCGACCCATCTCGGGTTACCAGGATGTTGTTGGGCTTGATGTCGCGGTGCACAATAAGGCGGCGGTGAGCGTACTGCACTGCGGAGCATACTTCGAGGAAGATCTTCAAGCGGGCCTCAATGGTCAGCCGATGGTCATCGCAGAACTCTGCGATGGGCTGTCCGTCGACCAACTCCATCACAACATACGGGACCCCGTCTTCGGTGGCACCTCCCTCCAGCAACCGGGCGATGTTGGGATGCTCCAGATTCGCCAGGATCTGCCTTTCGGCGAAAGCGCTCTAACGCTAAGGGTGTTATGAGACCCACTCGAACGAGCTTGATCGCGACCTGTTTCGTGTAGTGGTCATCCGCACGAGCGGCGCGGTACAGCGTGCCCATGCCTCCTTCGCCGATCATTTCGAGAATCTGGTAAGGTCCGATACGGCATCCCACCAAGGGCCCTCCTCGCAGGGGCCCATTTTTCACACTGACATGGACTGGCGATTGCAAGAGCCCGTCTCCACCGTCATCTGCCTCCAGCAAGAGCGACTCTACTTCCTGTCGAAGGGCATGATCGTCACGGCAAGCGCCATCGAGAAACGCCTTTCTTTGTTCGGGAGCAAGATCGAGCACCTGCTCGAGGACGGCTTTGACCTGTTGCCATCGCTCAGGAATCATGAGCATCGCTCCGTCGCAGTTCCCGCTGCAGCCACATGCGGGCGGTCGACCATTCTCGATTCACGGTCGCGGGGGAGATCCCGAGCACTTGCGCAGTGTCTTCGATCGACAAGCCGCCAAAGAAACGCAGATCGACGATTTGGGCTTGGCGCGGATCCATGCTGCTGAGCGACTTCAGCGCGTCATCCAAGGAGACTAAATCCACTTGCGACGTCTCCGGCAAAGCTATGGCTTCGTCAAAAGTGAGGGTGACGCAGCCGGAGCCACGCTTGGCAGCGCTTTTGGAACGGGCGTGATCCACCAGGACCTGGCGCATCAATCGCGCGGCGATCGCCAAAAAATGGCCGCGGTTTTCGGCCCGCATTGAGGATTGTCCTGCCAGTCTCAAATAGGCTTCGTGGACCAACGCAGTACTCTGCAGCGTCTGATGTTGATGGCCGGCGAGACATTTCCCGGCGATTCGACGTAACTCCTGGTAGACGACGGGGATCAGGGCTTCGCGGGCGTCCTCATCGCCATCGCCCCATCGGGCAAGCAACTCCGTCACCTGATTGGAAGAAGAACTCACAGCCGCTCCCCGTGCGGACCGGTCGGGCTTTTGGCGGAGAACAGTACCCCGCCTACCCCGCAAAGTCAAGAACCGACTAGGAGGTTCGAGCCATTGCACCCGATCCAGCGATCTTGAGGCTTTCCGTAGACCTTCTTTCGAGCAAGGGCCCTCCACGTTCAGAAAAATGTTGAGAGGGGTGAGCTAAGTCGCGAGCAGTTTCCGAATTTGTAGATAACGGGGTCTGCGGAAATGCCGATCCCGCACATGGTCGGAAAGTTTGAAGCGACCTTAAAACGAATTGGAGACATTATGGAGCCCGTCAAAGATGTGAAATTAAGGATTATGTCACCCGAATACTTTGCCGCTGTCGAGAAGGTGCTACGCCGGGCCTTCTTGATGTTGCTCAACCTACTCGCGATTGCTGCGTTCGCCCAGGCGCAGACAAACCCGCAAGTCGATCAACCCATGGCATCGGCCACCTTCGTTAACATTTATTGGGATAGCTCGTGGGATGCTGATAATCCGTCGTTGACCAAGGAAACCCTTGACCTCTTCACGCAGAAGATGGTGGGTAGCACATACTTCCAAGGACTCTCGGAATATGGTGTGAATTCAGTATCGTTTGCGGGAGGTTTCCTGCCAGATCCTCATTGCCCCCAGATGGCCCCCAGTTCGGTCGGTTTCTATGATCCGTTCAACACTTCGATTGCTGGATTTATCCAGTGCGAGCATGACAACGGGCCCGCACAACTTCGGCAGAGTGGTGTTGTATACAACATCATCCTGCCCGCTTATTCGATCGAATCAGACTTCTGGACTCAGAACTTTTGCAACGGCGTTGGCAGCCCAGTTGCATGGCACTACCACGGACTACCCGTCTTCTTCAGCGGCCAGCCGATCTACACGATCAATCAAGCCAACTCCCGGTGTGGCAACCTATTCGACAGCGTTCTGCACGAGATGGTCGAGGCCATGACTGACCCATACCCCATCGACATCAGCATCATCCCTCCGAAGGTAAACATCGGGACGACCGAGATCGCCGATGTCTGTGAAGGAAAAGACATCAACATGTTCTTGAACTCGGATTTCGTCCAAGCTCCGTCGTATTGGTCGAAACGAAAACAGAGATGCATCAACTTCAACGCTAAGGTGTATCTGCTTTATGATCGCTCAGCAGGTCTGATCAGCACCTTTGTCTCACCTTTACCGTTTGCCAGTTCTCCCACGACACTCTTCAATCAGCGGACGACCTGGTCCCACATCGTGGGCGGCAATTTTGGCGGGCACGGGATGGGCGATTTCTTGTTCTACGACACCAACGCCGGAGTCGCGGAATTTTTCAGCACTGACGAAACCGGTCAGAACTTGACTCTGCTCCAGAGCTACACCGACTGGAGTCCCGGTCACACTCTGATCGTGCCTGGCAATTTCGGCGGAACCAGCGCGACCGGGCAGACCGACCTCCTGATTTACGACGGTGCTACGGGCAGCACCGACTTCTTCGACGTTTGGGGACAAGCGAACATCAATCTGATGAGGACCTACCAGTGGAGTCCCGGTCACACCATGATCGTGCCCGGTAATTTCGGCGGAACCAGCGCGACCGGTCAGAGTGACTTTCTGATTTATGACGGCGCCACCGGGAATACCGCCTTCTTCGATGTCTGGGGTTGGGCGAACCTTAATCTGATGAGGGGCTACCAATTCAGCCTTGGCCACACGAGCATCGTCCCCGGCAATTTTGGAGGAACCAGCGCTACTGGACAGAGCGACCTTCTCATTTACGACGGCGCGACCGGCCACGCGGTCTTCATGGACGTCTGGGGTTGGGCGAACCTTGCCGTGATGAGGGGCTACACCAATTGGAGCCCCGACTCCACCATCATTCTGCCGGGAAATTTCGGGGGGACCAGCATCACTGGGCAGAGCGACCTTCTCATTTTCAACTCCGCAATCACAAGCGTGGGATTCTTCGACGTGTGGGGCATCGCCAACATTAACCCGGAGACCGGATTCACCGGGCTGCCGCATGAACCCTGGTCGCTGATTGCGGCCAGTCAGCCGTAAACGTTAAAGCCGGGTACATCAGGTCCCCGGCAAAAGACGCAAAACCCCATTGTCCGGCACTTTGTGACCACAGAGTGCTGTGACAACGGGGTTTTCGCGTTTCTTGTGATTTCTCACGACCAACAGCGGAGTTCATCCGCGGTGGTACTCCAGCCACCCCTCTTCCTTAAGGCCCTGTTCTCGTCGGTTGAAGAAAAGCTTGGGCTGGTCCGAACCCAGCGAAAAAAAATCGCACCCCTGTGATTCAATTCGGCCCGGTTTTCCGAATCTATAAGTGACGGGGAAATGGGGAGACCTTGGATGTAGCCTCTCCGGAACCCGACGGACTGAATTCTTGAAAGCGAAAGGATTGTTTATGCGGATGCGATACTCCTTCTTGTCGTTGACGGCTTTGCTGGTGCTGCTGTTGGTCACCACCCAGGCCCAGCTCTTCGCACAATACACCATTTCTACGCTCGCCAGCGGCGCAGGGAACATCAGCATCACGGGCCAGGGGGTAGCCGTCGACAACTCGAATAACGTCTACTCGATCGCCTCGCTCAGCGGGATCAATCCCTCCACCGGTCAACGTGCGAGTTTTGATGTCGTCGTCCGAGCGAGTGCTTCGGGCCTGCCACTCGCGGTCGGCTCGAACGCCTTTAATGCTCCCTACCCTGGTTGCGGCAACCCTGCGAACAACGTGGGGTTCACGACTCTAGGAGGAATTACGGTCGACAATTCGGGGGATATCTACATTGCCGAGTCCGGCGGCGACGAGTTGCTCCGGGTCAGCAATGGAACGGTTCAGTGCCTGCTTAACAACCAGCTCGGGGCGGTCGGCTTTAATGGTGTGGTGCTCGACAACGCAGGCAACGTGTACTTTGCTTCGCCCGGAGACCATAAGGTGTACAAATTGGCTGCTGGAGCGGCGGGTCCAACGGCGGTCGCCACATCCGGAAGCGGTGGCTGCACTAACGGACTGCTGGGCAATCTGGAAGGGATGGCGGTCGACAGTATGGGCAACCTGTATGTCGCAGATTCATCGTGCAACGTAATCTGGAAGATAAGTCCGGGCTCGTCGACCGCGACAGCAGTAGCTGGTATTCCGCAGGGCGGAACCGGTTCGAATTGTGCCCCTTGCCTTGGCACCCAGGTGCCCCTCATCAATCCGAGCGGAGTCGCGGTCGACTTCAACGGCAATCTTTACATCTCCGACACGGGTAACAACTGCATCCGAATGGTGAGCCCCGATGGCCATATCAACACCATCGCCGGCAACGGCACCGCAAATTTCGGTGGCGACGGTGGTCCTGCACTGACCGCCGAGCTCAAACAACCCATCGGCATCGCGGTCGGCCCCGGTGGCAAGGTTTACATCGGCGACTCGGGTAATAATCGAATTCGCGTTCTCACCCCGCCCTGGGCCGTGATTACCAGCCCGACGCCAGGATCCGTGCTGCCCGGCCCGACTGTGACCTTCACCTGGAGCGCCGCTACGAATGGAAGCACTTACCGACTCGACGTCAGCGACAAGATTGGCCCTCTGGGGCAGGGAGACATTTATTGGGACTCAGCCATCATGGGACAGTCCGAAATGGTCGGCAACATTCCCTGCGACGGAAGAACGATTTACGTCCGGTTAGCGACTCTCGACACAAACGGAATTCCGCAGGATCCCGGCCCGTACATTTATCACGCCTGCAAGACGGTCAATATGAGCGTGACCCCGACCACGCTGCCGCAAACGGGGGGCACGGTTGACATCTTCATCGTGAAGGGGAACTACTATCCAGGTTCCACGTTGACCTTGACGAAAGCGCCGTATCCGAGTCCCCGCTGCTTCATTACTTGCCCCAGCCCGACCGTCCTGGGTTCTTGGACGACTCCGTCGACTGGCAACCAGCCCTTCTACACTTTCTATTACGACAGCATCAATGTTCCGGCCCTCCCACCGGCATATCCGTATGCGGAGCAGTTCATTCTCACGGCAACGGTCTATTCCGGAGGGGTGGCGAAAGATTCTGTGAGCGTGATTGTGACCCAGTATTAGCACTTTGACCGCTGCAAGCGGGGCGAGAAGGGGAGCAGCGGTTCAGAGGCGGCGCCTTCGGGGGAAGGCGCCGCTTCTTTTTTACTGTTTTACGAGTTCAACGCGACGATTCTTCGCGCGGCCTTCTTCGCTGTCGTTAGAAGCGACCGGCGCAGACGGGCCATCGCCGATGGCCCTCAGCCGGGCCGCCAACACTCCATACTTTGCTGAAAGCAACTGCGCGACCGCATCGGCGCGCCGCTGTGACAGGTCCTGGTTCGAAGCCAAATTGCCAACGTTGTCGGTGTGGCCCACGACATAAAGCTTCAGCTGCGCGTTTTTCTGGAGGAGCATGGCGATCTCCTTGAGTGTGGCATCGGACTCGGGCTTGACATCCGTTTTGCCAGTATCGAAATAGATGCCGTAGACGGAGGCGTGTCCGGTTCGGGAAATTTCACTGGCCAGACTATCGGCATTTACCGTGACCAGTCCGGAATCCATCGGCTTCATTTCCACGATCACTATTTCCGCCCATGCGGGAGTTGTGTCATTGTCCTGTTCGACGTGGAGACTGACATAAACGTCCCCTTCAGGCCGGGAGAGCTTGGCCGAGATATGGCGCGCGGAGCAACCGCCGCACCATCCGGTCTGGCCTTCGATGTAGCCCGTCCCGCATTGCGCCAGGGCACAAGTAAACAGGGTCTGAAATCCGGCGTGCTGCAGAGCATCCTGGTAGTTCCGTAGCACCTCCATCGTGGAGCGCCCCGCGGGAATGGCATAGTGAATGCGCGTGAACTTGCCTTCCAGCGGCTGACTCTTCGCAATCTCTCCCTGCCCCATTTTTCCCAGAGGCAGTGTGTACGCGTCGTACGCCTTCGAGGCAAAGTCATCGATGACTGAGCCGGGATAGCGGGAGATCAGCGCACTGTCCTTGCTGCCCGGCACGTCGTGGGCCTGGGCAGCAAGCAAGGTAGCGGAGAGGGCACAAAACACGACACTGATCGCAATTCGACGGACGAGATTCATATTGCCTCCTGGGCAGCAAGATCTTGAATAGGTCACTGCTCTAGAACTTGGTGTGGAGATCTTTTTGGCTCGAGCCCTAGGGTGGCGGTCCGGAGGGCGACTCACCCACCAGTGCGGCTTCGATATCGGCGATTCTCGAAATCAGGAGCGTGGGCGGCTCGTAAGATTTGGGATGCTGCCGGTAATACTCAGTCGTAGCTTTCTGAAAAGCTTCGAGAGCGGCCTTGAGGTCACCATGTGCTTTCCTGGCCTCGCCGACAGCAATCGCCGCCGCGATTGAATGGGGGTTCACCGCCAAAGCAGACTGGGCGCGCTTCGCGGCTTCCATGAAATCGCCACTTTCATAGAAGTAGGCGGCGAAGTGCAGGTCGAGTTTTTCCTCATCCCCTGAGCTCAGGTGAGCCGGTTTGTCGCGGATGATGACTTTCACCGGATCTGAGTTCGCTAGGCCAGTCCAAGCTACAGGCGTGACACCACGGTTTGCGGGTACATTAAGCGCGGCGACTATAGGATATTCTCCAGGCGAAATCTGCTCAGCCGAGGATGGTTCAACCACAAACGTCAGTTCTGCTTCAGTCTGCGCAGTGAGTGTAATGCGTTTTGCTTGAGCCGGCCGAACCAACTTTGTCATCCAGTTGAGAGGGTGCAGCGTCCCGTCCGGCAATTGTTGAGACAACTGCAGAAAAGAGGCCCATGGGGCGTCGTCCTCGCCGAGATTGACGGCGCTGACCTCGGGCGCGAGTTGCATCCGTGCGATCGTGGCTTCGACCTGCTCCTTCGGTATCTCGCCGCGGTTCGCGGCGGCGTGGAGCTGTTGGATGTAAATGCGGTCCGAAGTCTCCTGGGCATCAGCGACCATGGCCTGATGATTGACGACGCGGACGCTGAGCACCATGGGCGTGCCGCGATAAAGAGTAAGCTCGTCGGCGTGGTTGATCTGAAGAGAAATCGCCGGCGCGGGATCGATGTGCTGGCGCCTGGGACTGGCAGGAACTGATTGGGCCGAGCCGGCGGCAGTGCCCACCGCTCTCTTTCGGAAGCGGAAGAAGAGGATTGCCAAAACCAGCAACAGGACAACCGCCTCAATGATCCAGAATTTGCGCACGGTCTTCCCCTCCATCAATGCTTCAAATCGTTGACACAGAACTGTTCGCTGCAGTTTCCCCATCCCTTCATTGCCGGCCCAAGCTTTACGTTCGGGTTGCTCGTGTCGTCGTCACCGGTGCAGAAGATTTTCCCTGGTTCTTCGGTCGGTCCGTAGAGATCCCCTTGCGCCCACTGCCCGTTCTTGTCTATCCATCGAAATGGACCATTCGCTTTCTCGTAATATCCGTTTGAGCCGTGGTAGCGCATGATGCACTGCATCGTTCCACTGAATTGGCCGTGCGGTACAGATACGTAGCAGTTCGCCGGCGTACCCTCTTTTGTGAGCCCACACTCGGTCCGCATGGGCTTAAACTGACCGCCCGGCATGCTCTGAAAGATTTCGGCGGCGTTATAGTCCCCGTAGCCGTGATGCTTCACTGAACACGCGTGGGCAAGTTCGTGCGCAATCTCGTTCTGAAGTTCCTTGTCCCCGAACTTGCATGCCTTCAGCCCGCCTCGGTTGATGTAGACGGCGACTACTTTCTTGGGCGTTGAAGGGTCGGGACCGGGATACGCCTCTCCCAACCGGCTTGGATCGTCGGGCGGGACTCCATCAATGAGCTGGATGACGTGCATGTTTGCCTTGTCATCGCCAAGATGTGCGTACCCGTAATTGAAGTTCACCACCAAAGAGTTTTCCTTCTTCGGATCGTTTACATCAACTTTCGTGAACTCATCCTTCTGCAGGCCATGGATCGCCATGCCGGATGCGGCAAAGTATCCGAGGCCGAGATTACCTTTGTCGTAAATGAAGATATCCTTGCGGCCGGGGTCAGTTCGCACATGATTCCGATCGAGCGTGCGCCCCTCGATGTAAGGCACTGGCGTAATTTGGCTGGATATGTGGAAGCCGCGGTATTCCTCGTAGTAGGACAGAACGTCACCGTTGTGATCCCCCGTCGGCGAGGAGTCTTCGTCGGCCATGGCATCGGTTGACTCTCCTGTCACTTCCCACGCGTCGGCCACGTGGTTGTTATTGTCATCCTTGGGGATCGAGACCTCCTTGACACCCGGCTGGCCCTGAAGCTTCGCGGCCACGTTTTTCTGACCGTTCGACAGATCTGCCGAGACCTGTAGCTTGCTCCACCCACCCCAGTCGTAACTGGAGATCCAAATCGACATTTGCTGCAGGTCCGGCTTCTTACTGGTGGCGCTTTGCCCGTCGGGTTGCACGTCTAAATCCGGATTTTGGTCTTTGTCGATTTTGAAATCGAAGTCGGCTGGCCACTTGGTTTGTTCCGGTGGAGGCCAGTTCAGACACGTGCCCGGCTGGTGCGAAGTGTCAACCAGTTGGAACGTGAACTTGTTGGCGGTGGTCCATAACGGTTTCTGGTCGGTTCCCTTCCTTCTGAGCTCGACTTTCACCCTCAGTTGGTTGCCCGCCTTAGTTTCGTCCAGACCTGCTATCGGCATCCATTTCTCGTAACCGTCCTGCGGAATCAGGACCACCTCTACATCCTCAGACCCGACTGCACGAATATGGAGGGTGGACGTATCGTGGATTCCAGGAATGTCGAAACGTTCCGGCGCGTTCCAGGTCCTGTTCAATTTGTCCAGGTTATGCAGTTCCGAGTACGAGATTGTGGCAGCCGGCCATTCTTGCCACAAGCCTGATGCATAATCCGCCCAATCCTGGTTGTCGGCATTCGGGGTGTCGCAAGGGGTGAACAAAAAAGCCCCAGGACTGAGGTCCAAACTGACGGAGCCGTTGGGCGAAGGTCCCTGGATGTGTCCGAGGTTAGCCAGTTTGTCCTCGACGCGTCCCTGGCCGGCTCCCTGCCAGTAAACTTTCTTCGGCTTCGAGCAATCGTAGACTTTAACGGAATGGCCCGTCCCGGATGCCGAGCCTTCGATCATTTGCCCGTCCAGGTATTTCAGATAGATCATGAACGGCTGACCATCCTTAACTTCGCCAGGGTACTGCTGCCGGGTCGGTGCGATTTCCTGGGCCGGTGCAATTCCATATCTCGCCTTCAACACAACGTGGACGAAACTTCCGTCCTCCGAGGTTACGTCAGCTTTTCCCTCGACCTCGAGAATGATATTTGAAGCGTCAGGAACGCCCTGCGACTGGATATTTCCCGAATTGACGGCCATGAGGAATATCGAGAGCGCTGCGATTACCAATCGGTGTGCATATTTCCGCATGATGTAGTCCAAAGAAGTGTTTCCAGACGTCAGACCACTCAGTGAGCAACCAATATCTCCACCCGCCGATTAATCGCGCGTCCCTCGTCTGTGCCGTTGTCCACCAGCGGTTGATCTGCACCCCAACCTTTGGTCGTGATGCGGGCTCCATCTGCACCGTACTTTCCAACAAGCGTCTTCTTTACGGATTCCGCGCGGCGCAACGACAAGTCCTGGTTGTGTGCGGCATCTCCGCTGGAATCAGTGTGGCCGGCCACCTTGATCTTCAGCGCCTGAACTTTCTTCAAAAGATCGGAAAGCTTCGCCAACACCGGCCAGTCAGTACCTTTCAGTTGGTCCGAGTCGCTTTCGAAGGCGAGTTCCCAGGTAAACAGCTGGCCGCACCGTTTCAATTCCTGGTCGTAGGGATAGGCGAAGTCTGCTCCCGGATCGGGAGTGTTGCGCGTCAGATATTTTTCCTGCGTCTTGCCCGACTGTAGGTCGAATCCAGTTCCTTCGAGCCTTGTGGCTGTCCCCTTGCTCTTCATCACAAGGACGGTTCGCGGCCCACATCCTGGGTTCGTCTGGTCCACGACGCTGTCGGTGTAAACCAACATCAGCCGGCCGTCGGTCCACAATCCGCGGACACCCCCCTCATTAAGGTGGTCTTCGCCCCAGACGAGATCACCTTCCTGGAACATTTTGAGATCCGGGCCTCCAGGCAGATTGGTCGACCACGTTCCAGTGACGTTGACCCGCGGTGCGGCCGGCTTGGAGGCTGGTTTCGTCGGGGCTTTCTGGGCCCCCTGCACCGCAGCCGCCGTCACCCAGAGAGATGAAATCGCCAGCACAATGACAAAGTACCTTTTCATGTTCCCCCCAACATGCGTTTGCATCGCCGGGCTTCCCATCCTGACTAATTTTGCGGAGACGGTGTCCCCGGCGTGGTAATTGCTTCGTAATCGGCGCCAAGCGACGCTTCAGCTAGCGGCGGCATATTTCTTCCGCGCGGCGTCGATCTGATCTTTGTACCTCTTCACCAGTTCCATATCCGCCGCATTCACACTCGTGTTCTTCTTATTCAAGTCGTCAAGGGCTTTCTGCGAACTGGTGATCTGGTCCTCATAGACCTTTCGCATCTCCGGGGCCAGGTCTGGCTTCTTCAGCTCTGCGTGCGCTCCGCTGATCATGTCTTCGAAAGTCTTGGCGCCCCAAAGTTGCATTTCCCCCGCCGCAATACGGCCCCAAACGGAGGTGTAGTCCTGGTAATCCTGAAACCCGTACTTGTGAGCAAAGGAATTAAACTCTTCAATGCGTTCATTCATGCTCGCCGGATTTTGCGCCTGGCCGCCCGGTCTGAAGATCAGTTCCAGCGGGTTGTGCTCCTCTTGCATGGAAGCGAGGAACTTCTGCATCTTGTCGTCAGTGAGATAGGGCTTGGTGTAATCATTGGCGACGCTGGCCGCCCGGGTTGCTGGCAGCGAAGGAACGGCCGATGGTGAGGTGGGCTTGCTGCTCTGGCATGACATCGCGAATAACAGCGCCAGCAACAACGGCACGCCTTTGACGCCCAACGTTTGTCCGTTCATGTTCTTTTTCCTTTCCTCGACGTTTGACTGCGCGATCCGGGCGCGTACGTGATCACCGCTTGACCAGTCCGCGACCATCGATCATCTGTATGCCAGTGTGTGTCAGGGGCTCCAATGGGTCCGGCTTTCTACATCTGCTTTTCGGCAAGATCCCCGAGGATCGGCAGTTTGAAAAGTTCTTTGTTGTAGGCCCGATACATCAACCAAAGAGCGACGCAAAAGAGCGCCAGGGAAACAAAGGTCGAGAGCGTCGCCACAAGGTGAAGCAAGGTCGAGGGCAGCAAGGATTCGAGAATTCCCAGCGCGATATACAGAGCAATCCAGGCGACACTGAAAACGAGCGATTGAAACGCGTGGAAGCGAACGAAGCGGTCGTGGCGGTACGGATCCAGGACCAAGAATACGATCGCACTAACGAATCCTCCGAGATAGCAGAGCGCCCCCGCCAAGTTCGCTGGTATCCCCCGAGCCGTGACCCTGGTGCCTCCAGACTCGGCCACGACCAGACTGGCCGGCTGACCACAACTGGCACAGAAGGCCGAACCCGGCACCATTTCCACTCCACATTTATTGCAGTGCATGGTCTATACCTCCGGCGCGAAAAACGTCGCGATCGTAGATCGACTCTGTCTGCTCTGACAAATGAGTTGTTGATGAATCCGATCTGAGGGGGTAGAAGACTGATTTCGCGAGACTTGGGCCTGCGAATGAGGATCGGCGGACATGCGAAACCACCCCTAGTAAGCGGTGGTATAATCCGCACCTATCCCCCGGGGGTTGCTACGTTATGGACTCGCGGCCGTCGTCGTACAAGCTCCTGAAGTTCGGCCTTTTCGAGCTTGACCCCAAAACCCAGCAGCTTTGTAAGGCCGGGGTCCCTCTCCGTATTCAGCCGCAACCGTTCAAGGTTCTGGCCGTGCTGGCCTCTTCGGGCGGTCGGATTGTCACTCGAGAGGAACTCCGCCGGGAACTCTGGGGAGCTGAGACTTTTGTCGATTTCGAACAAGGAGTGAACTACTGCATACGTCAGATCCGGACGGTGCTCGGGGACGAGGCGCAGAGCCCGCACTATATTGAGACGATTCCGCGACGCGGTTATCGCTTTATTGCGACCGTGGAGAGTCCGGAGGCAGCGAGAGAAGAACACGACGGAGTCGAGGATGGGCCACAAGCCAAGCGCAAGGTCTGGTCGCGAAGAAGAATCATCCTGGCTGTTTCCGCGGTACTCGTAGTCGGCATACTGACTGCCGTGATGGCAGCCGTCCGGTCTCACAGGCATCCGGCCCTGACCGCGAGAGACTATCTTCTTATTACTGAATTCTCGAACCAGACCGGCGACCCACTCTTTGACGCGACTTTGAGGAAGGCGGTGTCAATCGACCTCGGCCAATCTCCATATCTGAACATCGTCTCTGATGACAAAATTCGTCAAACTTTGATCTTGATGGGCAAGCCGAAGGATGCTCGCGTAACCCCCGAGGTCGGCCGGGAGATCTGCCAACGGAATGGCTTCAAAGCCATGATGACCGGCTCCCTGGCGACACTGGGCAGTCAGTACTTGCTGACTCTGGAGGTGATGAACGTCGGCTCCGGCGACGAACTGGCGGAAGAACGTGTGCAGGCGGCCGCGAAGGCCGATATCCTCGGGGCTCTGGACCGATCCGACCAGCGTCTTCGCGAGAAACTCGGAGAATCGCTTTCAACGATTCAGCAGTTCGACCAACCTCTGGCACAAGCCACAACCTCATCGTTGCAGGCCTTGCAGCTTTACACTCTTGGATTGGAAAAGCGCAACAATGATGGAGAACTGGCTGCCATTCCGTTTTTTGAACGAGCTCTCCAGATCGACCCCGACTTCGCGCTCGCGCACGCGTATCTGGGAACAGCGTATTTGAACGTAGAGCAGCTTCAGCTTGCGGAAGATCACGAGAAGCGAGCGATGACTCTCATCGACCGGGTCAGCGAGAGAGAGAAGCTATACATCACTGCACACTACTTCCTACTGATCGGGCAAAGGGAAAAAGTGGTTGAAACCTACGAAACTTACAGCCGCTTATATCCGCAGGATCCAGTGCCGCAGACGAATTTGGCCAATGAATACAGCATCCTGGGCAGGTATGACAAGGCCTTGGAACATGCTTTGCAGGGGCTTCGCCTGAGTCCTGATTCTGTCGTACTGTTGGGAGAGGCTGGTGCTGCATACGCAGCGCTAGGCCGGTTCGATGAGGCCAAAGAAGCAATAACCAGCGGATTGAGATTGTCGCCCGACCACACATGGCTACATTTGTTGGTGTCCAACATCGCGCTTGCCCAAGGCGACGCAGCCACTCGTAGCCGGGAAGATGCCGTACTGAGGGCTACTCCCGGCGGCACTCTGGACCTGCTTTATCGGGACGCCGCGCTGGCTGCTTCGCGAGGCCGACTCCGTGAATCTGAAGGGCTCTACTTGCAGGCCAGCCAAATGGCTCTGAAGCTTGGCATGAAAGATAATGCGTCGTTCGCGATGGCACTCAGAGCGGTCTATGAAGCCTATCTTGGCAAACCCGCGCAGGCGAAGGAAAGCGCAAGAGCGGCCCTCAAGCTTTCGCACATGTCGGACACAATCGAACCAGTAGCTGTAGCGCTAGCGGTGGCGGGGGACGAAAAACAATCTGGGGCCTTGATTGACGAGTTGGCGAAACGCCGACCCCAAGACACGAATGTTCGGTTCGTATGGGCTCCCATGATTCAGGCGATCGCGAAGCAGCACCATGGAGATTTCGATGGTGCGATTCATCTGGTTGCAGACGGGATTCCTTATGACCGGGGAAACCTCGACTCGATGTTTTGGCGGGCGAATGGCTTATTGCAGGCGAGACATGGCCGCGAAGCGTTGGAAGAATTTCGCCGGCTGACAAGCCTACGGAAAGGCTTTCCCGCAGATCCGGCGGGGGCGCTAGCGGTGCTGGGCCTGGCGCGTGCTTATGTGCAGACGGGCGATGCGAATTCGGGACGCCGCTGTTATGAGGAATTCAGGACTCTTTGGAAAGACGCTGATCCTGACCTGCCAGTCTTGAAGCGGGCTACGGTTGAGTCATCAATGTTGAATTAGACGGTATTTTTCGCAGTCAGGGAACGGCATTGCAGGCGGCGGCAAGCAAATCATAGGTCCTAGCTCAGTTCTTACCAGAGCGAAAACCGAACCCCAAATAGCATTCAGGCGAACCAGGCTGCCCTTCGAGCCTGGTGGTTTGAAGTATATTCCAATCGTTTCCCGCCAGCAGATAACGTCGGAGTGGTGTAGATCTACTTCTTTACAGGCGGTGACGGGGAAGGCAAACCTTCTTCGGTGTAGCGTGGCCCGTCGTTCTTGCCGACCAGTCCGCGAATGCCGTTCGCCTTTAGGAACGTCATCACGGTCTCGAACTTGTTGTACACGGACCGCGGGGACTGTCTCTTCTGATCACGGAGGAAGCCCGAGAACTTGAGGAGATCATGCCGATCGATCTCGTGCATGTAAAGCTTGCGGCAGCACTCTGTGAAGTAGTTCAGCGCGGTATTGTAGGCGGCAAGGGTTTTCGGCTTCTTGGTAAGTTCAGTTTCTTCAAGAAACCTGGCGACTGTGGCTGCGACCGAAGGGTGCCCATTGCCCGGTTCTGGCATGACGGGCATGCCGTTATTGAGGGCGTTGAGTTCGGCTTCCTTGCGTTTGCCGGTGGGCGGCTGCCTCCTGTGGGTCTTTGCGGACGGACAAGCGTATCCGTTTCCTTTTCTCGCGCCACTCCAGGTAGTAGGCACCTTCGGAATGCTTTTCCGGCTTGCAGTTTACGAGCACGAGATCAGATTTGATGCGTCCGTTCGGTGAAAGGACAACGGGGCAGTAACGCATGCCTTTTGGGGTTTGGACTCGTTTGGTGAGGTTGACTTCTCGGGATTGCGTATTGGGCACTGGCGCCACCTCCGATTCAACTCGGAATCATGTGAGGTATCACCAGCGTATATCTTATTGATAACACAAACACTGGCGGAGAGGGAGGGATTCGAACCCCCGGTACCCTTTCGGGTACGCCGGTTTTCAAGACCGGAGCCATCAACCACTCGGCCACCTCTCCGTAACGGGGCGCCCTGCGCCAAAAGACCTGTTTCGTGATCTGAAGAGCGGTCGGTGCTTTCCTTAGTTTACATGACCCAACCATGTATTGCCCTGCGTCGATGTGTAAATGGTAGATGAAGGATCAGGGGCAAGGTGAAATCACGGCTGCGCCAGTGATCCGAATGCTTTGGAATGAAACTCCATTACTTCGGAGAAATGAGAAAGAAAATACGTGATGCTGTGGTCGCCTGGAAACGCGTGGTATTCATGTTTGATGTGCTCGTCGGAGAGTTCGCGGTCCAGCGCCGCCGCTCCTTTTTCAAACCCATAGTTGTCTTCCTGGCCACAATTAAAGTAGATCGCGAGTTTCGCCACCCCGAGGGCATTTCGTTTCGCCAGCAAAAAGGGATTGTTGTCACTCCAGTGCCGCTCGGCTACGGGCTTACCAAAAACCGGACTCAGCACTGCCAGCAAAGGAAATCCTGTGTTCGAAGCCGCATTGAGTTGTTGGAGAGTTTCTGTGATCAATGCTGCGCTTTGCGCGCTCACCGCTGAAAAAAGTTCCGGACGCGCGAACGCGAACCGAAATGCCCCATACCCGCCCATCGATATTCCGGTGATTGCCCTTCCGGCTCGCCCGCTATGAACCCGGTACTTGCTTTCAATTCGCGGCATGAATTCTTGTAGGAAGAAATCGCTGTATCGTTCCGATCCGTCCGCAGAATTGATGTAGAAACTGCGGCGCCCCTCCGGAGCCGCGATGAGAAAGTCCCCCATCTTATGCTGACTGCGCAAACCATCCAGAAGCGTCCACCCGCCGCTATTAAAAAGCGTCTGCTCGTTGTCTCCCAAGCCATGGAGGAAATAGAGCACGGGATACCGCCGGGGAGGTTTCTGAGTCGCCCCCGCGTCGTATCCGGAAGGAATGAAAACACAATAGCGGACGGCTCGCTTCAGGATTCTACTGTTGAATGCACTGCAGTCAATTCGGCTTTGCGCGGTCGCCGAGCCTACGATCAGGCAGAGGGCGGTTGAAAGCGCCAACCAGAATCGTGTTAGTGGAGACATTCGTTCTATTCGTATCGCAGAGCCTGCACAGGGTCGAGTTTAGCCGCACGACCAGCTGGATAGAGTCCAGAGACCAGACTGACGAAACAAGCAAAACCGATAGCAAACCCAACCAGCCACAGAGGCACAGCCCAGAAGTGCTCGGGGGGAATGGATTGGCTCTTCAAGTAAATATTGGTCCCAAAATTGATGACCTGACCGATAGCCCAGCCAAGCACAACTCCAATGATTCCTCCCGCAATTCCCATCGCGCCCGCTTCGGCGAAAAACAATTTCTTCACGTCGCCGTCGCTGGCTCCGATTGCCTTCATAATTCCAATTTCACGCCGTCTCTCAAGAATGGCCATCACCAGCGTGTTGACGATTCCGATGGAGGCCACGATCAACGCCAAGCTTCCGAAAATTCCGAGAAACGCGTACAGCACCCTAAAAACCTGTTGCAAGCTGCGGCTGGCGTCGAGAATCGAAAAAGTGGTGAACCCCATTTTCTTGATCGCGTCCTCAACGGCTTCTATCCGCGACGGATCTTTAACGCGCACGCTAATCGAGGAATACACCGGCTCCTTGCTTGCAGCCCGTGAAATCTCACGCAAATCAACCAACTGCATCACGTGTAGGTTTTCAGCGAATCGTAGCGGAAGAAAAACTCGGGCCCGCATAGGTCCCCGCATGCTCTCAGGATCAAGATCCAAAATCCCCACAATCTTCAGCTTCTGCTCACGTGATACCACGGAATACGAAGCGCCCGCCGGTTCGTTCTCTTTATTCTCAGGGCCTTGGCCTTGGGCAGGTGGTTGATCCGCGATCTCGCCGCGCTGAGCGTAGCGCATCGTGAGTTCCTTCCCCAACAGCGGCTTTGCCAACTCCACGACGCTCGGTTCAGGCTCGCCCAACGGCGGCGTCTTTCCCACGAGTTCTTCGGCGAATGACTTCTGCAGAATCACCTCGGGCACCGTATCGGACGAGAAGAAGCTGCCCTGCATGCCATCGAACGAGTCGTTCGATTTGGCTGATAAAGGAAGAGCGGAGATCATCGTCAAGTGCGGCTTATCCTCGAACTGTAACTCTGTAGAAAAGCGGATATCGGGGAAAGCCTCTTTCACGTTAGCCAGGTGTTCCATTTCCACCCGCGCTGCCTCGTCAAGAACTCGGCTTTCTCCCGCAGTTGGGCCACTCCTCTCCTCCTGCCTCCCACCGCGGAAATCGCGGCGAGAGGAGACAAAGACGGTGTCAAACAATCCAGACTTTTCCAGTCGTCGCGAAAGCATCTGCTGCAAACCCGTACCCAAGGAAAGCATCGCTACCAGGGAAGCCACACCAACGGAAATCCCGACTGTTGTTAGTGAATTCCGCAACAAGGACTCTCGCAGATTTCGCAACGCGAGCTGGGCGAGATCCGGAAACTTCAAGCGCGTCCTCCCTCGGCGGCAGAAAAAGGTGACGGATCATTAGCCTGATCGTCCACTAGCTTTCCGTCTGCCAGAAAGATCATTCGCTGCGCATACCGTTCCGCCAGCGCCCGCTCATGCGTCACCATCACTACCGTCATGCCGAGCTCACGATTGAAATCACGGACCATATCCATGATTTCCTTCCCCGTATGGCTGTCGAGATTTCCAGTCGGCTCATCTGCCAGCAAAAGCTGCGGTCGATTGATAAGCGCCCTTGCCAGCGCCGCCCTCTGTTGTTCGCCTCCGGAAAGCTCACTCGGTCGATGGCTCATGCGCGCCTTTAACCCAACCCGCTCCAATGACTCGCGAGCCAGCGAGTCACGCCGGCCTCGATCGACTTCCGCAAAACGCAGAGGGAGTTCTACATTCTCGGTCACGGTCATGCTGGGAATCAGATTAAAGGATTGGAACACCATCCCCACGACGTGCAGCCGGTACTTGGCCAGTTCTTCGCGCGAGAGCTTCGCAAGATCGCGTTCTTGAACGATAACGCTGCCTGATGTAGGCCGATCCAGTCCCGCTATCAGATTCAACATCGATGACTTGCCGGAACCGGAGCTGCCGAGCAGTGCGACAAACTCCCCGGAATGAATCTCTAACGAGACACCGTCAACCGCGCGAATGATGTTTTCCCCCATGCGGTAATGACGGCACAGATTTTCGCTCCGGATCGCAACGGTACCACGGGCTGCAGGGATTGTGGGGGCAGTCGTCATGGGAACTAGCGCATCTCTCCACGAAGGACACGCAGGGCGTCTGTCGCTTTCACGTCGCCATTTTTCCCGCTCGCGCCGTTTCCATCCACCACAACCGCATCTCCCTCACCCGGAGCTAGGAACAGGTTCTCCTCAACTCCGTGTTGCCGCGTGTACAGGTCGTAGTAGCGTCCGCGCGCTGCGTAGAGCTCTGCATGCGTCCCCCGTTCCACAATCCTCCCCTGTTCCATGACCATGATCTGATCGGCACGTCTTATGGTCGACAGCCGGTGAGCGATGACAAACGTTGTTCGCCCGTGCATCAGATACGAGAGCCCCTGCTGGATCAGTTGTTCCGATTCCGAGTCCAGACTGGAAGTTGCCTCATCGAGAATTAGGATGCGTGGCTCCGCCAAAATAGCTCGCGCAATTGAAATTCTTTGCCGTTGCCCGCCAGAAAGTTTTACTCCGCGCTCGCCAACGACAGTGTCGTACTTGTCGGCGAAAGTCTCCGCGAACTCGTCTACCCGAGCAATCCGGCACGCGCGCATGATCTGCTCTTCGGTTGCATCGGGACGCGAAAAAGCGACGTTCTCACGAATCGTCCCGTCGAACAGGAACGACTCCTGCAGAACCACGCCGAGCCTCGTCCGGAAGGAATCAAGCCTCACAGTGCTCAGATCTACCCCATCAACACGGGCAGCCCCCTTCGTGGGCACATAAAAAGCGGAGATCAGTCCGATAGTTGTCGACTTCCCGGATCCCGACGAACCCACGAGCGCCGTCACCGTTCCCGGCTGAGCCGTGAAGGAGATATCGTGCAACACTTCGTGAGTCCCGTCATAACTGAAACTCACATCTTGAAACTCGACTGTGCCAACAATATCTTCGAGACTTACTCTGCGCCGCGGATCCTGATCCTCAGGCCGCTCACGCATGATTTCTTGCGTCCGTTCCAACCCCGCCAACGCCTCAGTGATCTGAGTGCCGATCGAGACTACTTGCAGAATCGGTGCGACAAGGAACACGAGGTACAGATTGTAGGAAATGTATCCACCTGGGGTTAACGCATGGCCTACCATCTGGCGTCCACCCACGTACATGGTCGCTGCGCCCACAAACCCAAGCAGGACGCTAGCCGACAGACTCATAAGTGAGGTAGCCGTCAAAGTGCGCATCACATTGTCCAGCAGTCGCCGGACTCCGGTAGCAAATGTTTTCTCTTCCCGCTCCTCCGCGTGATATCCCTTTACCACGCGCACGCCGCCCAGCGATTCCGTAAGACGTCCAGTTACTTCGGCATTGATCTTGCCTCTCTCTCGAAAGATTGGGCGGATCGTTTTGAACGCCCGTCCTAGCACCAATGCAAAGCAAGTCAACGAGCCGACTGCGATCAGCGTCAACGGCACGCTGGTACGGAGCAGCAGCACCAAGGCAATGCTCGCAGCGACCAGGCCGCCGATGAAATCAACTAACCCCGTTCCCAACAGATTCCGAACGCCTTCGACGTCGCTCATGATGCGCGACACCAGCGCCCCGGATTTGTTGGCATCGTAAAAGGCGACCGGCAACCTTGAAATGTGCTTTTGCACCTCCTCGCGGAGTTCTGCAATCAGCCGCTGCGCCGCTTTGGAAAGCAATTGTGTCAGCGAAAAAGAGGTGATGCCCTGAATCAGCGTTGCCAGCAAAACGGCGAAGACCAAAGGCCGCAGCATCCAAACTTGATTTTTCGAAACGACGTTATCGATCAGGAATTTCGAAGAGTACGGCAGAACGAACCCGGCAACCTTGTTGATAACCATCAGCACGAAGCCGATGGCGAGCAACCCGCGCCGCGGCCGCATCAGCTTCCAGACCTCCGGCAGGACTGCCTTCAGTCTCTGGATCTTGGCCGGCTTCGGGGTTTCTTTGCCTGAGGAACTCAACTTACTGTTTGACTCCGTGATAGCCGCATTGGCTTCATTATTACTGCAGCATTGTCACACATATCGAGTCCCTCTCTGCGGCCTTCAGCCTGTGACACGCGCCATCCCGGCGTTGTATGCTCGGGGCGTGTCCCGCCCGTCTCCGTCGGACCGTTCGCCGACCATTGGCCTCGTTCTGGGCCTGGTGGTTACGCTTTCCGCTGTTCTCGCATACTCGGCGTACATCACCTGGCAGGTTACCGGGCTTCGCAAGCTGCAGACCGATCTGGTTGACCGCAATCGGAAGGATTCCTTGCAACTCCTCCGGATTCAGAACGATCTGAATCTGCTCGCCGTTGCCATGCGCGACATGGTCAGCAGCGACGAGCCCTATCCTCTGACCGCTTGGTCCGCGCAGTTTCAGCGCATCCGCACCGACCTCGACGATGCCATGCGCCTCGAAGCCGGATTCGCCGCCGCCAGTCGTACTCCTGAGCAAAGCGCGTTTCTGACCAGCTCCGTCACCCAGTTCTGGGATGCCGTTGACCGTGTCTTCGTCCTGGCCCGCGACGGCCAGGAGAAAGAAGCTCGCAAGCAAATCCAGCTTTCGCTTCAGGAACGACAGGCAGCATTGAGTACGCGCCGTTGCTCGCTTCCTGGTGCAGAACACTGAAAACGAAGAGCAAGCCGGACAAAAAATCGTACAGATTTACGACCGGGTACAGCGCCAGGTTTATTTCTTCCTTGTCGCTACGCTTCTTGCGATCCTTCTGAATGGCCTGTCGCTGATCCGTTGGAACCGCCGCCTGTTCGGGCGTCTCGCTGAAATCTCCGAGCGCCGCAGCGAACTTGCTCAGAAGCTGATCTCCACCCAGGAATCTACCCTGCGCTACATTTCCCGCGAACTCCACGACGAATTCGGCCAAATCCTTACTGCAATAGGATCGATGCTCCGACGCGCCGGAACTCATGCCCCCGAAGGGTCATCTTTACGCGCCGATCTCCAGGAGGTTCTCGAAATTGTCCAGTCCACCCTCGACAAAGTGCGCAGCCTTTCCCAAGCTCTCCATCCGGTGATGCTTGAGGAAGCCGGACTTGAAAGTACGCTCGATTGGTACATCCCCACCGTGGAAAGACAAACGGGAATTGCCATATCCTATGAGAAGCTGGGGGAGCCGTTTCCAGTCGATGGTGCCGCCGGTGTTCACGTATACCGCATTCTGCAGGAAGCGTTGAACAACGTCGCGCGTCACTCCGGGGCCAAGCAGGCGTGGGTACGATTGCGCTTCCTGCCGCAGACGCTTGAGTTGGAGGTTCGAGATCGCGGTACGGGTTTCGCCGAAGGACTCAAACCGGCGCGGCATTGGCCTGGTGGCGATGCGTGAGCGTTCTGAACTGATGGGCGGACATCTTGTTATCACACGTCCCGACTGATGGTGACGGCGGTACGTTGGTACACCTGACGGTTCCCCGGGAGAAAGCGGAGTCTTATGCAAAAGAAGATCACAGTGTTGCTAGTCGATGATCACAGCCTCGTCCGGCGCGGCTTCCGCCGTATGCTCGAAGACGAGCCCGACATGGAAGTCGTTGGCGAAGCCGGAGACGGCGAGGAGTCCGTCAAGCTCGCCAAACAACTTCATCCGCAAGTGGTCATCATGGACTGCGCTCTCCCCGGTATGAATGGACTCGACGCCACGCGCCGGATCATCGAAGACTCTCCCGAAACAGCCGTTCTCATGCTCAGCATGCACAGCGAGAGCACCTGGGTCCGACAGGCGATCGAAGCCGGCGCTAAAGGATATGTTCTAAAAAACGCAATGGATCTCGAGCTTGGCCCGGCCATCCGCAAAATCGCCGCCGGAGAAACTGTCTTCGATCCCAAAGTCGAGCAAAAAACCGCCCTTCGCGGCGAGCGTAACGCTGCCTTGACCCAACGCGAACTCGAAGTGCTGCAAATGATCGTCGACGGCAAATCGAACAAAGAGATCGCCACGTCGCTCGACCTGAGCGCGAACACCGTTGCCGTTCACCGCGCCAACATCATGAACACGCTCGGCATTCACAAGACTGCCGAACTCGTCGTCTATGCCATCCGCGCCGGACTTGGTGAACGTTCCGTGAATCGCAGGTCTTTCCTGGGAGGAATGGCGGGACTGGCGTCCTGGTCGCAGCTTTCGCGGCTGCAATCCTTCGCGGCACAATCCGCGGCCCCCAATGCCCTCGGATTCCGCTTTACGGACGTCACGAGCGAGGCCGGTATCAATTTTCAGCACAATAGCGGCGCCTTCGGCGGGAAGTTCCTGCCGGAAACTCTGGGTTCCGGATGCGCCTTTCTCGACTATGACCGTGATGGCTGGCAAGACATTTTGCTCATCAATGGCTCTGACTGGCCCGGCCACAAGAAATCCCGTAGCACGCTTCGCCTGTATCACAACAATGGCAACGGCACCTTCACCGATGTAACCGCTCGTGCCGGCCTTGATGTTGAGCTCTATGGCATGGGAGTTGCCGTAGGCGACTACAACAACGACGGGTATCCCGATATTCTCGTGACGTGCGTTGGCCAGAACCGCCTCTTCCGTAACACAGGAAAAGGAACGTTCGTTGATGTCACCAACGCCGCGGGTCTCGGCAAGCGTGAAGGCTTCAGCACCTCTGCTCTCTGGCTTGACTACGACCGCGACGGACTTCTTGATCTCTTCGTCTGCAACTACGTGAAGTGGTCTCTCGAAGCCGACATCTTCTGCAGTCTTGACGGCAAGCACAAGTCGTACTGCACGCCCGAAGCGTATCGTGGCGCCACTTGCTGGCTGTTTCACAATCGCGGCAACGGCACCTTCGAAGATGTGACGGCGACCAGCGGAATCTTCGACAGCAGTTCCAAATCTCTGGGCGTGGCGTTATTGGACGAAGACCGCGACGGCTGGCCGGATCTCCTTGTCGCCAACGACACTCAGCCGAACAAGCTTTATCGCAACCAGCACAACGGCACTTTCAAAGATGCTGCGGTCGAGGTGGGAATTGCTTTCAGCAGTGAAGGCAAAGCGCGCGCCGGAATGGGCGTCGATGTCGCTGATTTCGATAACTCCGGCACACCAGGGGTTGCCATCACCAATTTCGATAATGAGATGATCGGCTTGTATCGTCTTAGCGGAAAAAGCTTCGAAGACATCGCGCCGCAATCCGGAGTCGGCATCGCTTCCCGCAACAGCCTCGGATTCGGCTGTTCCTTCCTCGATGTCAATCTCGACGGCTGGCTGGATTTCGCGGTTGCCAACGGACACATCGACGAAACGGTTCGCAACATTCGCGGCAATGTCGGATACGCTCAACCGCCGCAACTCTTCCTCAACGGCGGCAAGGGAATCTTCCGCGAGGTCGCCGCAGAGGCCGGTGGCGGCTTCGACCATCCCAAAGTCGGCCGCGGTCTTGCCTACGGCGATTTCGATCGTGATGGCGATTTAGATATGTTGATCACGACCAACAATGGCCCCGCTTACCTCTATCGCAACGACCAGCTTGCTGGGAACCGCAGCATCCGTTTCCAACTCGTCGGAACGAAATCCAATCGTGATGCCATCGGCGCCACCGTTCGCATCTTCACCGGCGGCATGGAGCAGTCGCGCGTAGTCAAGGGAGGTTCGAGTTATCTTTCGCAGTCCGAAATTCCCATCACATTCGGAGTCGAGAAGCGTGATCGCATCGATCGCGTCGTAATTGATTGGCCTGGTGGACAAACGGAAGAATTCAAGAATCTGACTGCGGGCCGTGCCTATGACTGCACTGAAGGAAAGGGAATTGTGCCACGGGATCGTTACTGAGCAGAATGCGCCGGTGTGTCTCACGATAGTCCCTGCTGCGACCAGATCGATCTCCACCGTGTCGTTGACCCGCAAAAATAAAGTGCTGGGGTTCTTCATTCCCCACTTCTGATACGGCACGGTGAAGTGAACCATTGCCGTCCACTCGCTCTCCGCTCGTTTCCACTTGCGCCGGAACGGTGATCTCGCGGTCCGTCCCGTGGATGTTGAACATGCCATGAATCGATACAGAAGATTGGCCGGAACTCGCAACCGCCCCGTCGATCCGGTCAGGACGGAACGCAATCTCCGGGTAACGCGTGCTTTCCAGTACCTCTTTGTGCATCTTCCGATCGCGCATCCCGCTGCCGCTATCCCCGCTCCCGGCGTCAACGACAATCTGTCCGGATACTTTCCCGTCCGGCTCGACCTGCAGTTCTCCCTGTTTCAGCTGGAACGTTCCGCGCACCGTGTGGAGCACATCCCCCAAAGTGAACTTCACAGAACTCTGCGCCGGATCGACCGTGAAGTCAGCATCCTGAGCCGTAGCCAGTGCAGTGCCAGCAGCCCAGAGCAAAGCCGTTAAGATAATTCGTTTGCGAACCTGGCTAAACATTCCATCCATGGCTAGGCGGTGATCAGCCCCCATCCAAGGGTCAATCCGTCCCACACCAAATCTCGGGGCGGCAAGGCTCCCACATGCAGAGCCAGCAGTCGCCGAAACAATTCCGGGCGCTTCCGAAACACTTGCAAGGTACGATGCTGCAGCCGTGGTCGTCCATCCAGCGTGAGCATCAGCCGCGCCATCAGCAGCGGGCGCAGAGCGAGTCGATCATGAATCTTCTGATAGGGACTCAGGTCCCTCGCTTCGATGCATTCGGCCAGCGCTACCGCCTGGCTGAACGCCAGTCCAAGGCCTTCCCCGGTAATCGCATCCACCGTGCCGGCCGCGTCGCCGATCAGCGCCACGTTGTCACGCCACACGCGCTTGAGCCGTCGATTGCCCGTCACGGCTCCACGTTCTGTAGTCACCGCTTCCGCTCCCTGCAGCCGCGCACTCAACCACGGCAGTTGCTTCAGACCATCTTCCAGCCGAAAACTGGGATCGTGTGATGCCATCGCAACACACACCTGCTCATCGCTCACCGCGGTCGCGTAACCTTGGCAGCGCTCGCCCCAATGTACTTCCATATGATCTGTCCAGGGCGCAACGCGGTAGTGCCTCCGGAAGGCGTAGCGCAGTCGAGGCCGATAGCCTGCCTCCAGACCCGCCCACCGCCGAACGCGCGAGTTCGATCCATCCGCCCCGATAATCCAGCGGGCCCGCACGACGTCCTTCCCGATGTGAACTCCATCCGCGCTGACGCCCGTCACCGCCCTGCCCCAAAGCAAGTCAGTACCAACCTGTGCGGCGCGTTCGGTCATTACGCGATGTAAGACCGTCCGCCGTGCAGCTAGCCCGAATCCGCCGGCCGGAAACAAAGCATCGGTCGACAACTCGTGACTCAAAAACCGGATACCCCGAAACGGATGCGCCTCCGCAAGAGGCAGCTGAAGTCCAAGCCGCTCTAACGCCGTGAGCCCGTCCGGCATCAAACCCTCTCCGCACGCCTTGTCGATTGGCGGTTGCTTGCCATCCGCGACCGCGACGCGAAGTCCTCGCTGTCGCGCCGCGATGGCCATAGCCAATCCTGCGGGTCCACCGCCAACCACGAAAACGTCCGTAGAGTTCACCAAATCGAAATCCTCACCACTTCAAAAGAACGAGCTCCGAGCAGAATCCCGGTCCCATCGCCGCCAGCACACCAATCGTTCCAGGCTCTGGGCGCCGGTTCCGCATAACATCTTCCAGCACGACCAGCACCGAGGCCGACGAAAGATTTCCTACCCTCTTCAAACAATCCCAGGATGCGTCGAGTTGCCCATTATGCAGATCGAGTGCGGCAGCCGTCGCTTCCAAAACCTTCGGCCCTCCGGTATGGAGTACCCAACTCCCAATGTCGCTTCTCTCGTGGCCGTGATCCGCCAGAAACGAATCCACATCGTGCCCCAGGTGTTCGCGAATCAGCACCGGGACTTTCGGAGACAGCACGATGTTGAAGCCTCTTTCACTCACCTTCCAGCCCATCATCTCTTCCGTGTCCGGATAAAAAACTGACCGCGTCGCCACAATCTCCGGCCCATCCGCCTTCAGCTCACTTCCTGTGACCACGACCGCCGCCGAACCATCCGCGAACAGTCCCGACGAAATCAGGTTAGCCACCGTGAGATCCTTTTTCTGGATCGTCAGTGAGCACAGCTCGACTGAAACCAGCGCCGCCGCTTGCGATGGATACGCGCGCACATAGTCTGCTGCGCGTGCGATTCCCGCCGCACCCGCCACACAGCCAAGGCCAAAAATCGGCAGCCGCTTGATATTTGCAGGCAGGCCCATCCGATTTATCAGCAGAGCATCGATCGAAGGGCTCGAGATGCCGGTGACTGATGTGAAGAAGAGTGCGCCCAGTTGGCTCTTATCAACCCCCGCATGGTGCAGTGCACGACACAGCGCTTGCTCCCCCAGTTCCTGCGCGACTTGAATCCAGGCATCGTTCGCACAGCCCCAGGTCTTCAAGTCGTAATATTTTTCGTACGGCAACGCCAGGTGGCGTCCCTCAACCGCAACGTTACGGTGCAAACGCGCCAGCATCAGCGGATTCTTGAGTTGATCACCCCAATATTGTTGCAGTTGTTCCAGCAGGAATTTCTGAGGGTAGTAATTCTTAGGAAACGCGCTCGCGGCGCTGGCTATTTGCATGTTGGTCTGAATCCCCAGTCCCGGCGAAGAGTCAGCGCCGTACACCCGCGGGACTTCGTGAATAAGCAGTTAGATGGCCGCGCGCGGAATACGGGTTGTACTCGTGCACTCCCTGCCGTTTCTATATTGTCCTGCCTTGCAAGGCCCAATTGTCATGCGATCGTCAAAAATTGTCAGCGATCGGCAAGAAAACTGGACACGATAATACCCTAGAAACTAGCTGCGGAATGCCCGTCGCGCGAGACCCAGCGCTTCGGACCAGAACACACCAGGGGAATTCGCGAGCTCCATGACGCTCCGGACAGCAGCGACGAAAGCATCCATCTGGGCCTCTTCAACTACTAGCGGCGGTGCTACTTTCAGCACCATGAGGTTATTCCCGCAAACTTGGGTCAGGAATCCGAAATCACGAAACAGTCGCATTACCAGGATCTGCCCGAACATTCCGCCATGGATGGCCCCAAACGCCTCGTACGGAAGTCGCAGTCGAAGCTGCTTGGGCGCCTGAAATTCGATTCCCATCAGCAGCCCCATACCACGAATTTCTTTCACCATCTCAAATTCCTGTAGCGCTGCCGTCAGTTGCTCACGCAGATAATTGCCTCTCTCGATCGCACGCTCACCTAATCGGTCACATTCCAGGACCTCGAGCGTCGCTAATCCGGCTCGCATCGCCAGACTGTTCTCGCCGAACGTTGATGTATGCACAAATGCGCGGGGAAGAGAAGAGTAAACGGAATCGCACACCTCGTCCGACATCAACACGGCCCCGACCGGCACCAACCCGCCGCTCAAAGCTTTTGCAAGCACGACTATGTCCGGCTCGACACCGAACTGATGCGCTGCCAGAAATGTTCCGGTGCGATACATCCCGGTCTGCACTTCGTCCAGCACAAACATCGTTCCATAGCGCCGGCACAGGGCCTCGGCGTTCCGCAGGTAATCCGCGTCAGGAACGCGAACTCCGGCTTCCGACTGAATCGGCTCCACAATGAATGCCGCAAACTGCTTGCTCTTGAGTTCACGCTCCAGAGCCTCCAGCGAACCAAATGGAACGGTCTTAACTCCGGGCAATAGCGGTCCGAAGCCTTCTCTCCAGAACTCGTCGCTCATAAGCGACAACGCTCCGCAGGTTAGGCCGTGAAACGCATGCTCTGCGGCCAGTATGCCTGTCCGCCGGGTATGCGCTCGCGCAAACTTGATGCCCGCTTCTACGCCTTCACTTCCCGAAGAAGCAAAAAAGGCCTTGCTCAACCGTCCGCCAGCCCTGGCACAGAGCCGTTCTGCTAACTCTCCCGCAAGGTCCGCTACATGGGTTTGAATCATCGCGGGGCCGCAGCGTGCTAGCTCTCGTTGCAGCGCATCTACGACATCCGGATGGTTGTGCCCAACATTGTGAACGCAATAGCCGGACAGAAAATCTACAATCCTGCGGCCGTCGGCTGTAAACAGCTCCGCTCCCACACACCTCTCGTAGCGGACGTCCATCTCGAGCAATCTAAGCAGACGCGCCCATTGTGGATTAACACGCTCCGCGTACCGCGCTGACACGTGTTCCGATTCAACCGTGTGAACTGCTATGCCCATTTTTCTACGACCTAACCTTAAGGAGTAATCACGATCGAAGTTGGCGTGGAAGGAACCGAGTACGACCCTATGGATGTCAGCGCCCCACTGCCGGTATTCAGGCTGAACGATTGAATCACCGGGTTGGACTGGTTCCCCACGAACAAATACTTGCCGCTCGAATCTGAGGCAATGACACTCGGCTGTGAGCCAGTCGCGAAGGGCGAAGTGGTGAGCAAAGTCAGCCCGCCATCAGAACCGATCGAGTATGCAGCCACGTTGCCGGATCCCTGATTTGCCACGTACAGGTACTTGCCGGATTTGTCGATCAGCAAGCTGACGGGTCCGATAAAAGTCGCGCCCAGCGGGGTGCCGACCTGGGTAAGCGAACCGTCTGCATTGATCGCGAATGTAGAAATGCTGCTGTCCTGCTTGTTTGCCGTGTACAAATGCGATCCTGCAGGGTCAATTGCCAACCCGAACGGGTTATTTCCCGTCAAAGTAACCGTCGGAACTCCCAGCACTCCCTGACTCACGGGAAACGCTTCGATCCAACCCTGCGCTTCCTGCCCCGTGACATACAAGAAATTTCCCGAGGGCGCCAAAGCCATGTTCATGGCCGACAGGCCGATGGGTGCAGTCGCGCCGCCAGTTTGCTGGACCGTAGTCAGCGCGCCTCCCGTTCCGATCGAAAACACAGAAATATCATTCGATAGCGAGTTTGCCGCGTACAAGAAACTCCCCGATGGGGCCATCACGAGTAGTGTCGGTGAGGTGCCCGTAGGCTGCGTGCTCACCTCCGTCAGCCCCCCTGTGCTCGAGATCGTGTACAGCGAAATGTTGTTGCTGCCGGAGTTGGCCGCGTACAGATACTTTCCCGAAGGATCGATCGCCAGCGACTCAACCGCTGATCCGGCCGAAATCGGGCTCCCTGATAGTTGATTCAGTACTCCCGCATTCGGATCTTCGCGATAGGCAACAATCTGGCCTCCTCCGGCGCCACTGGGGATCGCCGCGTACAAAAATCGACTGCTCGTCGTACCGCAACCCAACCAAGCTCCGATGCTTGCGCCAACAAGCAAAAGAGCCGCTGCTTTCTTTAGCATCCGTAACTCCTCGAGGAATTTGTTGAAAACGAAATTCGGAACGCTGGCCTGCCCGGCGGCCTTGAACACTGGTCGCTCCAAGGCGGCTCTACTCGTGAACCCCTATCATACGGGACAAGCCGTTCCGCGCGCAGCCGTTGGGTTTCTCTCCTCTGCGATGCACGATTTCTCAGCCGAGGTTGTACCCCGCCGGCCAACCACCGAGTCGCAGAGTTCCCAGGTATTTCATCCAGATTGTTTTCGATCTTGCCGTAATGAGATTTCAGGGTGGCGCAGCGCTTTCAGCGCTGCGAATCACTTACCACTCTCCAACGCGGCTTTAGCCGCTGAGGTCTTGCGTTGCAGCAGGTGAAACTGCTGCTCTAATGCGCCGGGCTGGGTCGGGCCGTCCCTGCCGCTGTATCCGGCAGAGCATGATCGGCTTCACCCTTCAGGAACAGCCTGAATCGATCCAGGTATACGTACACCACCGGCGTGGTGAACAGCGTGAGCATCTGGCTCACAATCAGCCCTCCCACAATCGTGATGCCGAGCGGCCGATGCAACTCTGATCCTGTTCCCCTTCCCAATGCCAGCGGCAAGCCCCCAAGCAGAGCCGCCATGGTCGTCATCATGATCGGCCGGAAGCGCAGGATGCACGCGTCGTAAATGGCCTCCACTGGCTTCTTGCCTTCGTTGCGTTCCACTTCCAGCGCCACGTCAATCATCATAATGGCATTCTTCTTCACCAGCCCAATCAGCAGGATGATTCCGATCATCCCAATCACATTCAACTCGTTGTGCGTCAAAAGTAGCGCCAGCAGCGCCCCGACGCCCGCAGACGGTATCGTGGAAAGAATCGTGATGGGATGAATGTAGCTTTCATACAGTATCCCCAGCACGATGTAGACCGCGGCCAGCGCGGTGATGATCAGGATCAGCATGCTGGACTGCGAATCCTGGAAGGCCGCCGCTGCCCCCTGAAAACTTGCTGTGATGCTCGGCGGGAATCCGATGGTGCGTTCAGCCCTCTCGATAGCATCGGTTGCCTCTCCGAGAGCCACTCCCGGGGCCAGGTTGAACGAGATCGTCGCCGAAGGAATCTGTCCCTGATGGTTGACGGCGAGCGGCGTATTCGAGGGCTCAAAATGGGTAAAAGCCGCGAGCGGTATGGGAGCCCCTGTCGACGATTTCAGATAAATATTCTGCAGCGCTTCTGGAGTCTGCTGGAATTGCGGTGCCACTTCCATGACCACGTGATATTGGTTCAACGCCTTGTACATTGTGGAGACCTGCCGTTGCCCGAACGCGTCGTAAAGGGCGTTGTCGAGCGTCTGTGGCGTGATCCCGAGCCGGCTGGCGGTATCGCGGTCTATCACAAGCTTGGCCTGCAAACCTTTGTCCTGCTGGTCCGAATTCTGGTCTCTCAACTCCGGCAGTTCCCTAAGCTTCTGCAACAGACGTGGCGCCCACGTATTTAATTCGCTGATGTTTGGGCTCTGCAGCGTGTACTGGTATTGCGCGTTGCCATACCGTCCCCCGATCGTGAGTTCCTGCGCTGACTGCAGAATCAGGGTTGCGCCCGGAACTACGGCCAGCTTGCCGCGCAGTCGGTTGATCACGTCGTCGGCGGTCACATAATGGCAGGCCTCCCAGAAGTGCTGCTTCTGGCATGGGCCGCGCTCTTCCAGCGGTTTCAGCATCATGAAAAATCGGCCCTGATTGAGCGACGTACTTCCTCCCGTGAAGCCGACCATCGTGTCCACGGCCGGATCCGCCATCACGATCTTCACGTAGCGCCGCATCTTCTCAGACATCGACTGGAACGAAATGTCCTGCGCCCCGATCACGGTCCCCCCAATGCGCCCAGTGTCCTGCTGCGGGAAGAAACCCTTCGGTACCTGGTAATACAGCCACCCGCTCAGGATCGCGACTGCGATGGTGACCGCGAATGTGATCAGCTGATATCGCAGCACCCACTTCAAAGCATGCGTATAAGTCCCCAGCAGCCGGTCGAACACCCACTCGCTGGCGCGATAGAAGATATTGTGCTTCTCGTCCTTCTTTGGGGGCCGCAGGAATTTCGCGCACATCGTCGGGGTCGTCGTAAGAGACACCAGAAGCGAGACTCCGATCGCGACACTCAGCGTGACCGCGAACTCGCGGAACAGTCGCCCCACAATCCCCCCCATCAGCAACAAAGGAATGAACACAGCCACCAGCGAAGTGCTCATCGACAAGACGGTAAATCCAATCTCCGCCGCCCCCTTGAAGGTCGCTTGCACTACACCCATGCCGTGCTCGATGTAGCGCGTGATGTTCTCCAGCACGACGATCGCGTCGTCCACCACGAAGCCCGTCGAAATGGCGAGCGCCATCAGCGACAAATTATCCAGGCTGTACCCCAGCAGGTACATGACCCCGAAAGTTCCTACCAGGGAAAGCGGAACGGCAATGCTGGGGATGATCGTCGACCGCACCGTGCGCAGGAACATAAAAACCACGAGGATCACCAGCACGATCGAAATCAGCAGCGTCCTCTCAATGTCCTTCACCGACGCCCTTACCGTCGTGGTTCGGTCCATCACAACCGAAAGGGTCATGGCCGGGGAAATCGAGGATTGCAGATAGGGTATGAGTGATCTCACCCGATCTACCGTGTCGATAATGTTCGCGCCCGGCTGCCGGAAAATCGGGAGGATGATTCCGAGCTTGCCGTTGATCAAACCCAGATTGCGCCGATCCGAGACCGAGTCTGTCACATCGGCCACGTCTCCAAGCCGCACCGCCGCCCCATCGTGGTACGCCACAATCAGCGGCCGGTATTGATCCGCCGTGAACAGTTGGTCGGTGTCGCTGAACGTATAAGTCGTCGTGCTGTTCGATACTTTGCCTTTCGGGCGGTTCGCGTTGGCGGCGTTCAGCGCATTCCGCACCGTATCCAGCCCGATTCCGAGTTTGTTCAACAGCGTCGGATTGACTTCCGCGCGCACCGCCGGTTGCGACGAGCCCCATACGAAAACCTGCCCCACTCCATCCACCTGGGCCAGCTTTTGGGCCAGGATCGAATCGGCCGCGTCGTACATCTGCGGTACCGTCATGGTGTCCGACGTTAATCCCAGCAACAGAATCGGCGCGTCCGCAGGATTCACTTTGCGATAGCTCGGATTGCTCGGCAGGTTCGCGGGAAGCTGGCTCCGGGCCGCATTGATGGCAGCCTGTACATCGCGCGCAGCAGCGTCAATATTCCGGTTTAGGTCAAATTGAAGCGAGATTCCGGTGGAACCCAGTTGACTCGAGGACGTCATCTGATTCACGCCGGCAATGCGCCCGAACTGCCGTTCGAGCGGAGTGGCCACAGCCGATGCCATGGTCTGCGGATCGGCCCCTGGCAGTCCAGCCCCCACGCTGATCACAGGAAAGTCCATCTTCGGCAGCGAAGCCACCGGCAGGAAATTGAAGGCGAGGATTCCCGATAGCAGCAGTGCCGCCGCCATCAGCGATGTCCCAATCGGCCTTCGTATAAATGGACCAGAAATGCTCATCGTCTAATGTGGGGACAGCCGCCTTCGGCTGTCCAGCGGAGCGTAGCTCCGCAGTCTGTTTACTGCAAAACGCGTGGCGCAGCGCTTTCAGCGCTGCGATCACTCACTCGCCTTTCAATGCGGCTTTAGCCGCTGAGGTGCCGTGCAGCCCTAGGGGCTAATCCGCAGGCATCTCTCGCGGAATCTCGTTCCCGATCCTGTATCGCGAGAACCTTTGCGCCAGCCGGTCAAACCACAAGTACACCACCGGCGTCGTATAAAGCGTCAGCAGTTGGCTGAGAAGCAACCCGCCAACAATCGTGATCCCGAGTGGCCGCCTCAATTCCGCACCAGTGCCCGTACCAAGTGCCAGCGGCAATCCGCCGAGCAGCGCCGCCATCGTTGTCATCATGATTGGCCGGAAACGTAGCAGGCATGCCTGGTAAATCGCCTCCTCGGGCGGCTTATGTTCCTCACGTTCCGCCTCCAGCGCGAAGTCGATCATCATGATGGCGTTCTTCTTCACAATGCCGATCAGAAGAATGATTCCGATCAGCGCCACTACGGTCAGATCGTTCCCGGTGATCATCAACGCCAGAATCGCTCCCACGCCTGCCGAAGGCAGCGTCGACAGAATCGTGATCGGATGAATGTAACTCTCGTACAAAACTCCCAACACGATGTACACCGTGATCACCGCCGCCAGGATTAGGAAAGGCTCCGAGGACAGCGAATTCTGAAAGGCCGCCGCAGTGCCCTGAAAGGAAGCATGAATACTGGGCGGCAGCTGTATGTCTTTCTCCGCCTGCTGGATTGCCTTCGTCGCGTCGCCTAGAGACGCCCCCGGCGCCAGATTGAAGGACAGCGTCACCACCGGAAACTGTCCCTGATGGTTGACGGCGAGCGACGTGCTCGTTGAATTCATCCGCGTAAATGCCGAGATGGGAACGGGTGCTCCGTTCGTCGAGACCGCCGCCCCGTTCGCCGTGGGTGCCCCGGTGTTGGGTGTCACCACGCTAGGCCGTATGTAAATGTCATTCAAGTTCTCGGGAGTCTGCGCAAAATTGGGCAGCACTTCCAATACGACGTGATACTGGTTCAGCTGGGTGAAAATAGTCGATACCTGTCGCTGTCCAAACGCGTCGTACAGCGTGTTATCGATCGCCTGCGGAAAGATCCCCAACCGCGACGCGGTATCGCGATCAATTGTGATATTCGTCCGCAGTCCTTCATTCAGTTGGTCGGTTGCGACATCGCGCAGCTCGGGCAAAGTCTCCAACTTCGCGACCAACTTTGGCGTCCACTGCGCCAACTCCTGCGCATCCGCATCCTCAATGGAGTACTGGAACTGAGTCCGGCTGACCCGATCTTCCACCGTCAGGTCCTGCACCGGCTGCATGTACAACGTGATCCCCTGCACCTTGTTCAACTCAGGTTGCAGCCGCCGGATGATCGCCGACGCAGAATCGGAACGCTCATCCCGCGCTCTCAAGTTAATCTGGATTCGTCCCGAGTTCGGAGTCACATTGGTTCCATCGACTCCGATGAACGACGACAAGCTTTCGACATCCTTATCCTGCAGGATGACCTTCGCCAGTTCCTGCTGCCTCTCCGCCATGGCATCAAATGAGACGTAATCGGGCGCTTCCGACACTCCCAGAATCACGCCAGTGTCCTGTACGGGGAAAAAACCTTTCGGCACGATCACGTACAAGTACAGGGTCAGCACGAGCGTCGCCGCCGTGACCAGCAGAGTTGCAGTCTGATGCTTCAGTACCCACTTGACCGAGCGCCCGTAGAACGCAATGATCCGGTTGTAATAGTCCTCGGTGACCTCATAGAACCGTCCCTTCTCGCCCGGTTTGCGATGCTTGAGCAGCTTGGCGCTCATCATCGGCGTCAAAGTCAAAGACACCACTGCCGAAACCAGAATCGTCACCGCAAGCGTCACTGCAAATTCTCGGAACAGCCTGCCCACGATGTCGCCCATGAACAGCAACGGAATCAGCACCGCGATCAGCGACACCGTCAGCGATACGATCGTGAACCCTATCTGTCCTGCTCCCTTCAGCGCGGCATCGAGAGGAGAATCTCCCGCCTCCAGGTACCGGTCGATGTTCTCGATCATGACGATCGCGTCATCCACCACGAATCCGGTAGAGATCGTCAGCGCCATCAGCGTCAGGTTGTTCAAGCTGTACCCAAGCAGGTACATCACGCCGAACGTTCCAATCAGTGAAAGCGGCACTGCCACGCTGGGAATCGCCGTCGCCGACAGATTCCGCAGGAACAGAAACACCACCATCACAACCAACCCGATGGCCAGCATCAGTTCGAACTCAACGTCTTTAACCGACGCCCGGATCGTAGTCGTCCGATCCGTAAGAATCTGCACCTTGACCGCGCTCGGCAGTGACGCCTGCAGTTGCGGCAGCAATTTCTTAATGCGATCCACCACGCTGATGATGTTTGCGCCCGGTTGCCGCTGGATATTTACGATCACCGCCGGCGTCAGATTCATCCACGCTGCGAGCTGAGTATTCTCCGTGCCGTCGATGACGTTCGCAACGTCACTCAGTCGCACCGGCGCGCCATTCCTGTAGGCAATTACAATCGGTTTGTATTGCTCGCTCGAGAAGAGCTGATCGTTTGCCCCGATCGTGTACGACTGCCGCTTCCCGTCGATCACGCCTTTCGCCTGGTCCACGTTCGCTTGCCCCAACGCGGCCCGCAAGTCTTCCAGGCTCAGCCCGTACGAGGCAAGCGCCGTAGGATTCGCCTGAATTCGCACCGCCGGCTTTTGTCCACCGCTGATCGACACCAGCCCCACGCCCGGCAATTGTGAAATCTTCTGTGCCAGCGAAGTGTCGGCGACGTCCTCTACTTTCGACAGTGGCAGCGAATCGGAACTCAGCGCCAGCGTCAAAATCGGCGCGTCCGCAGGATTCACCTTGTTGTAGATGGGAGGATTGGGCAGGTCGGCCGGCAAGTAGGTCGATCCCGAGTTGATCGCCGCCTGTACCTGCTGCTCTTCCACATCAATGTTCTGATCGAGTCCGAACTGCAGTGTGATCACCGAGCTGCCAGATGAACTCGTCGAGGTCATCTGCGTCAGTCCGGGTACCTGCCCGAACTGCCGCTCCAGTGGTGAGGTCACCGAAGACGCCATCACCTCCGGGTCCGCGCCCGGATAAAACGTCACTACCTGGATCGTGGGATAGTCGACTTCAGGAAGAGCCGAGACCGGCAACTGCATGAACGCAACCCAGCCCACCAGCAGCACGCCCACCATCATCAGCGTGGTTGCAACCGGGCGGAGAATAAATATGCGTGAGGGATTCATGGGGCCTAGTCGCCGGGAGCTGAATTGCTGCTTGCTCCACGTTCCGCACGATGCGCACGCCGCCCCGCGGATGCCGCCGTGTCTGATCCTTCCGACCCAACTTCCGGACGTTGCACCGCTCCCGTAACTGGCGTCGTGTTCTTGCTCGGCGGACCGCCTCGCGGCTCAATGTGCGAGCCTCTTTGCAGCTTGTCCTGCCCGTCGGTGACCACCGTGTCGCCGGGAGAGACGCCATCCGTTACCACCGTGATGTCGCCCTGCGTTAGCGCAATCGTGACCGCCTTGTCCTGCACCGTCTTGTCGGGATTGACCGTATATACGTACGGGCCCTGTGGCCCGCGCAAAATCGCCGCCGTCGGCACCACGATGCTGTTCTTGCGCGTCTCGAGCAGCAGGTCGGAGTTCACGAACTGATTCGGCCACAGCTGGCTGTCTTTATTGTCGAATACCGCTTTCAGCTTCGCCGTCCCGGTCGAAGGGTCGATCTGATTGTCGATCGTCAGCAATTTCCCCGACGCCAGTTTCGTCTGATCATCGCGGCTGAACGCATCCACCTCCAGCGTCCCGCCGGCGCATCTGCTGCGCCACCTTGGGCAGTACATCCTCGGGCAGCGTAAAGATCACCGCAATCGGCTGCAGTTGGGTCAGGATCAGCATCGGATTTGCGTCCGAAGCATGCACCATGTTTCCCGAATCCACCTGCCGCAATCCGACCCGCCCGGTGAACGGCGCCGTAATATGGCAATACGTGATGTTCAGCTTCGCCGAATTGATCTGCGCCTGGTCGTTGCGCACCGTTCCATCAAGCTGATCCACCAGCGCCTTTTGCGTGTCGACCTGCTGCTGCGCGATGCTGCCCGAGGGAATCAGCGACGTATACCGCTCCAGGTTGAGCTTCGCATCCCGTAGTTGCGCCTGGTCGCGAAATAACTGCGCCTGCAATTGCTCCACCTGTACCTCGAAAGGGCCGCGCGTCGATCTCGATTAAAAGCTCTCCCTGGCGGACGTCCTGCCCTTCGCGAACATTCACCTTCATGATTTGCCCGTCAACACGGCTCTTGATGTTGGCCGTGTTGAACGCGGTCACCGCTCCGAGCCCTGACAGATAAACCGGGACGTCCTGCTTCTGTACCGGAGCCACGGCCACTGAAACTGCCCGCACCGGGCCTGCCGCCTGTGCCTTCGACTTGGGGTCCGCCGCACTGCTGCAGCCAATGGAAATCGCGCCAACTGCCGCAAGAATAGTAATCACCGCCAGGTTCTGCGCGTTCCGCAGCTGGCGTCGTTTTTTATGACAATCAATGATTTTCACAAGGTTAGTCCGTCACCATCTTTGAGCCGGGTCCGGTATGAACCCAGGGTATTAGACGTAAGCACTATGGCTCGGTTTGCAGCAACTCGCTGTTTGACCCGGGTAGCGCCGGCTAACAGCCGGCTGTCGCGCGGGTATGTTGCCCGCGCCTGTGGAAGCATAGAGGACGCCCCACAGTTCCACCAATAGACAGAACCGCGTCAATATAGGATCAACTGCGCACCTATGGCGGGTCAATACTGGTGCATAGGTTTTACATACTTTTACGTGTATTGACTGTTCGTCAAACTCTGAGCGGAGCAGGCGCGGGATGGTGATTTTCGTACTCGGCGATCTCCGCGTCATGCTGCAATGTCAGCCCAATGTCATCCAGTCCATTCAGCAGACAATGCCTTACAAACTCATCGATCGGGAATTTGGCGAAGAGTCCGTGATCGTCGCGTACCTCGCATTTCTCCAGATCGACCGTGACTTCGTAGTTGTCGATGTCCTGCGCCCGCTTCATCACCGTGGCAACTTCATCATCCGTCAGCAGGACGGCCAGGAATCCGTTCTTGGTCGAGTTGTTGGCGAAGATGTCAGCGAATGACGACGAGATCACCGCGCGAAATCCGAAATCCGCCAGCGCCCAGACGGCATGCTCCCGCGACGATCCACATCCGAAATTCTTCCCGGCCACCAGCACCGTCGCGCCCTCGTACCGCGGTTCGTGCAGCATGAAGTCAGGGCTCTTCTTCCCGTCTGCCCCAAACCGCCAGTCATAAAACAAAAACTGCCCAAACCCGGTCTTCTCGATCCGCTTCAAAAACTGCTTCGGGATGATCTGATCGGTGTCTACATTAACCCGATCCAGCGGCGCCACCCGCCCGCGATGCACCGTAAAAGGTTTCATGATCTTCCCTTCACTTGTCATCCTGAGGCGCCGTTTTTGGCGCCGAAGGAGCTGGGTGAGTCGCGCGACGCGTCGCGTTTTTTGCGACGCATAAATCGCGCGTTTGGCTCGCACCCTTATGGGATTTCTTAATACTCGCTCCTATTCAAACTTCCAATTCCGAATATCCGTAAAGTGCCCCTCAATCGCCGCCGCTGCCGCCATCATCGGACTCACCAGATGCGTCCGTCCCCCGCGCCCCTGCCGCCCTTCGAAATTCCGGTTGCTGGTCGACGCGCACCTTTCCCCCGGCTGCAAAATATCAGGATTCATTCCTAAACACATCGAGCATCCCGATTCCCGCCACTCGAATCCCGCGTCGCGAAAAATCCGATCCAGCCCTTCCTGCTCCGCCACCCGCTTCACTGTCTGCGATCCCGGCACCACCATCGCGCGAACTTTCGAATTCACCCGATGCCCTTTCGCGACGCGCGCCGCCGCCCGTAGATCCTCGATCCGCGAGTTCGTGCACGATCCAATGAACACGCGGTCAATTCCAATATCCTGAATCCTCTCGCCCGGCTCCAGCCCCATGTACTGCAGCGCGAGTTCGGTCGCTCGCCTGTCAGAATCCTCCATCGCACCAATCTCCGGTACGCGTCCCGTCACCGGCGCCACCATCCCTGGATTTGTCCCCCAAGTCACAAACGGACAAAGCTGCGCCGCATCGATCTCCACGATCTTGTCGAACGCCGCGCCTTCATCCGAAGGCAAACTCCGCCAGTCAGCCACAGCTTTATCCCAATCCGTCCCCGTTGGCGCGAACCGCCGTCCCTTCACGTATGCGATCGTGGTCTCGTCCGGCGCGACCATCCCCGCTCGCGCCCCCGCCTCGATGCTCATGTTGCACAGCGTCATGCGCCCTTCCATCGAAAGCGCCCGCACCGCCGGGCCCGCGTACTCGATCACATGTCCCGTCGCGCCGTCAGTTCCGATCTGCCCGATAATCCCCAGCGCCAGATCCTTGGCCGTCACGCCGTCGGCAAGCTTCCCGCGCACGTCGATCTTCATCGTCTTCGGCTTCCGCTGTGCCAGACACTGCGTTGCCAGCACATGCTCCACCTCCGACGTCCCAATCCCAAACGCCAGAGCCCCAAATGCTCCGTGCGTCGAAGTATGACTGTCGCCGCACACAATCGTCATTCCTGGCTGCGTCAGCCCCAGTTCCGGACCAATCACATGCACGATCCCCTGATCCGGCGAGTCCATATCAAACAGGCGGACCCCAAACTCCTTGCAATTCGCCTGCAGAGCAGAGATCTGCTTCGCCGCAATCAAGTCGGTGATCGGAGTTCCCCGCGGCTCGGTAGGAATATTGTGATCGACAGTCGCAACGGTTCGAGCAGGCTGCCGCACCTTCCGTCCTGCCGCCCGCAGTCCATCAAACGCCTGAGGTGAAGTCACCTCATGCACCAAATGCAAATCGATGTAGACAATCGGCGACCGGCCCGACGGAGTCGCAACCAGATGTGCATCCCAGATCTTTTCGAATAATGTCCGCGTCATAGTAGCGCCGGCATCCTGCCGGCTGTGGAGCGGGCATCTCGCCTGCGCTCCCTCTGTGTAAATTCCTATTCACGTAGTTTTTCACAGCGCAGCAGATGTGAGCAAGACGTCGCCTGCGCCGCAACTCGGACCCGCGTTCGCCTCTGCGTCCTCCGCGGCTTTTTTCTGCGAACTCTGCGGTGAGAAAGGGATAAGGGATTAAGCGCAGCGATTCTGTATCGACTAGTGAAGCAGAGTCATCTTCAGGATCAGGGACGCGACCACCAGCGCGCTCCCCAGCAGTGCGTTCCACTCGCGATGCTTCATATAGAGTTTCATCGAGAATCCGCCGCCCCCATCCTCACCGGATCGTGCAGGAGTAGGGCGAGGCAGCATGCGCGGCACTCGCCGCGCGTACTCCTCGAATTCAGGGAACTTCTCTTTGAGGAATTTTTCCTCGCCAAGGATCACCGGAACATAAATCGCAAAGAACATTACGACCAGCAGCGCGCCTACCCACCAACTCCGCGCCGCGACCGCAAATCCGATTCCGATCAGCAATGACCCCAGGTACAGCGGATTCCTCGTATAAGCGTACGGTCCCGATGTCGCCAAGGCTTCGTTCTTCCGCACATGCCCCGAAGCCAGCGCCCGAATCAAAAGTCCCGGCAGAATCAGCACCGAGCCGAGCGCGAGGAATCGCCAAGTCGGCCGAGCCAACCAAAAATACAGCACCGCAAATACGAATCCCAGCGGAACCCGAATCCTGCGCGCGACTCGCGACCACTCAGCCACCCCCAGCCTCCGTAGCTTTTCCGGCGAGCAGAGACTGCGCGCCGTTCACAACCTCCTCCACCCCGATTCCGAGCATCCCCTCGTCCGTCTGCGGATTTCGCGCGTGCGTCGTCATACTTGCCGGATTCCGCAGCACGACGCTTCGCGTACCGTACGGCCCGTTGCGCGCCGGATCGGTCGGACCAAAAATCGCCACCACCGGAACCTTCAACGCCGCCGCCAGATGTAACGGCCCCGTATCCCCGCCAACGAACAGCCTCGCTCGCCGCGTGAGTGCGATCAGTTCGCTGATGGAACACTGGAAAGCCCGAGCCGCACCCTCACTCGCAGTCTCCGCCGCCCGCGCAAGATCCTCTTCTCCCGGCCCGTAATTCACAACCGACTGCACACCGCACTTCGCCATAGCGCGCGCCACCTGCCCGTACCGCTCCGCCGGCCAACGCTTCGCTCCCCACCCCGCGCCGGGATTCAGAATCGCAAACTTCTCGATCCCGAACTCCCCTAGTCTCTCTTCAATTCTTTCCTCCGTCCCAACATCCCGGGGGAATTGAGCCGCCGGTACAACCAGTTTCTTTCCCACGAGCGACTCCACAACCGACAGACCCTGCTCAATCACGTGCTTCCCTCGAGCCGTCGCCTGCCGCGTGTACCACAACGCCGCAGCACTCTCTCGCGGTTCCCTCGTGCCGTAAACAACCGGAGCCCGCGACCACCGCGCCAGAACGGCCGACCGGATCGCCCCCTGCAAATCAATCGCGACCTGATAGCCCGCCGATCGAACGTCGTTCCAGACCCGCACAATTGGCTCGAGCCCGTGAAGGGGAAAAAGCGACTTGCTCCAGCCTTTCAGGTTAACCGTGTGTACCCAGTCCACCAGCGGCCGTTGCGCTGACCGCACAGCGCGTCTCGCCGCCCCCGGCGCGCGCAACAGCTCAACCCATCGTTCCTCGATGATCCACCCGATCATTGCCTCCGGATAAGCCTCGCGCAATGCCTGCGCCGCCGGAAGCGCATGAATCACATCTCCCATGGCGCTCAGCCGCACAATGAGCAGCCGCTCGATCCTTCCGTCATCAGGCGCGCTCAAGCTTTCCTCGGAGAAAGACGCGCACGAAGAATCTCGCTCGTGGAATGATCTTTCGGGTCGCCGACGATCTCAACTCTCCCCCCGTACTCAGCAACAGCGTCGCGTTCTGGAACGGAGTCCGCCGTGTAGTCAGTGCCTTTTGCCTGCACATCCGGGCGAATCTCTCGAACGATGGCCCGGACATCAAGCTCCGGAAACACCATCACAGCGTCGACATCAGCCAGTGCCGCCACAATCTCCGCCCGCTCGAGTTCCGGCATCACCGGACGCCCTTCCCCCTTGAGCGCCCGCACAGAATCATCTGAATTGATCGCGACGACCAGTTTCCCGCCCAGTGTTTTTGCCCCGTGCAAATAGCGCACGTGCCCCACATGCAGCAGATCAAAATTCCCGTTAGCCAGCGTGATGCGTTCGCCCGCGCGGCGCCATTCTTCCACTTGCTGGCGAAGCTCGCTTCGGCTCAGGATTTTGCTTCTTGTGTTCAATGAGATCGTGTGGCCGGCGGGCTTTGTTCAATCGCACGCAACAACTCTTCGCGGGATACAGTCGCTGTGCCCCGCTTCATCACCACAATCCCCCCTGCGTAATTCGCGATTTGCGCCGCTTCCTCAGTCGTTGCGCCGGCGGCCAGTGCGGCCGTGAACGCAGCAATCACCGTGTCGCCCGCGCCGGTCACATCCGCAACCTGGTCCGACCCGCAGATCGGAATATCGACCGGCCTGTGCATGTGATTGAATGCCACCATGCCGTCGCGCCCGCGCGTGATTACCAGCGATTGTAGCTTCATCCGCGCCATCAACTGCTCTCCCGCTGCCACGACTTTGTTCCAATCCTGTCCAATCCGAAGGCCCAGTGCCTCTTCGACTTCGGGTTCATTCGGAGTCGCCGCCGTGACGCCTTCATACTCCAGCATGCGGTAGCGCGAATCGAGCACTATCGGCACCGATCCCAACTTGCCCTTCCCGCGCAGCGTGCTCACGATCGCCGGCGTGGCTGCCCCATATCCGTAATCGGAAACCAGCAGTGCGTCTGAGGCATGCGCATAATTCCGCGCCGCCAGATACAGTTCGCGTGTGAGATGACTGTTCGGAGCCTCCTCCGGCTCCCGGTCCACTCGCACCACCTGCTGTCGGGATGTATGCGTCATGCCCGCGAGAATCCGTGTCTTCGTCACGGTCGTGTAGCTCTTGTCCTTCAGCACGCCGCTTACCGCAATCCGCTTATGTCGAAAGTACTTTATCAACAGTCGGCCCGCTTCATCGTCACCCACGATGCCTACCGGCAGCACATTCACGCCAAGATCCGCCAGATTGTTCGCCGCGTTCGCCCCGCCCCCGGGAACAATCGTCCTCTCGCGATGCGTCAAGATCAAAACGGGCGCCTCACGCGACACGCGCGAGATCTCCCCGAAAACGAACTCGTCAGCGACAAGATCCGCCAGTACCGTGATCGTGATGTTGGGGAACCCCTCAACAATCTTCCGGAGCCGTTCCCCTTCTTTCGGATGTTTCATGGTAGCGCCGCACAAATGAAAACTGGGGGTGCCCCACTTCTGGCTGGTTTTGCCAGAAGTGGGAATCTTCGATAGCGCGAAGGCGAGTCCCTCGTTCCCGCAGCGCGCCGAGTCCGACTTAACTCAGCCCAAATTCTCTCATGCGCCGCGCCGCCGTTCCTCAATCTTGCGCAGCATGGTATCTACGCCGTTATCCGTGTCAACCAGTTCCATCCTCACCGGAACCACCGCTAGCGGCGTCAGCGCCGACAAATACGGCCCCAGATTCACCGCATCTTTTTCGGTGGTCACAAAACCTCCGGCCTCGCCGCGCTGCTTCAGTTCGAGCAACTCTCTCACGTCCCTCTCGTTGTACGCATGATGATCGCGATAAAACGCCTGTGCCGCCGGTTCGACATTGGCCGCCCGGAGCTGCAAAATAAAATTCTGCGGCCGCGCAATTCCGCAAAACACAACCGGCCGCGCCGGGATGCCCTCGTTAACAATCCCACGCTTTACCCGCCACACGATCTTCCCTTGGATCGAAAACGACTCCTCCGAAGCCCCGCTCGCCAGCACCACGGCATCCGCTCTCCGCAGCGCGCTCAGCGGCTCTCGAAGCCGCCCCGCCGGAAGCAGCCGGTCGCTGGCATCTTGCGGCGTAACCAACACGATATCGAAATCCCGCGCCAGCGCCCGATGCTGAAACCCATCGTCCAGCAAATGGAGCTGTGGCCCAAACCTATCCTCGGCAAAGCGTCCGGCTTCATATCGATCTTCGCCCACAATCACCCGAACTCGCAGCCTGCGCGCAATCAGCAATGGCTCGTCCCCAAACTCCTGTGGCAGCCCAGCCGGATCCACCATCAGCACTCCCCGGCTCTTGCGCCCATACCCTCGCGAGAGAACGTCGAACTTCACCCCTCGCGATTTCAGCAACTCCCCCAGGAGCATCACAAATGGAGTCTTGCCCGACCCGCCGGCCGAGAGATTTCCCACGCTGACCACGGGTCCCTCGAGGCGCCGAGCCCGCAGTTGCCCTCCGTCGTAGAGCGCGTTGCGCACGCGTACGGCAACTCCGTAGATGCTGGAGAGTGGATTCAATCTCTATGTACTGCCCGAGCCGAGGGATTGTCCGGAGTCGCCATCCCTTGCCACCAGGCGCTGCAACGCCTCCAGTGTTCGCGACGTCGCACCCATCTGCGAAAGAATCGTCTCCTTCGCGCGCCGCCCCAGCGCCATCCGCTCGACGTCGTCATCCAGAAGGTGCATCAACACCAGCGGCAACTCCGCTAATCCCACAATCCTCACCGCGTCGCGGCTCTGGAACAGGCCCACAATGTCCCGGAAATTTTCCGTGTGATTTCCGGTCACAATTGCCACCCCATGCTGCGCCGGTTCGATAATGTTATGCCCGCCGCGCGGCACCAGGCTTCCCCCCACAAACGCCACATCTGCGAGGGCGTAAAGCGACGCGAGTTCCCCAATCGTGTCGACCAGCAACACTCCGCCCGCCAGCGATTCTCCCTGCCACCGCGATCGCCGGTGCGCCAGGATTCCCATTTCCTGCAGCAGCGAAGCAACCGCCTCAAATCGCTCCGGATGTCTGGGCGCAAGAATCATCACCGCTCGCGGATGACTCACCAGCAAATTCTCAAACGCCCGCGACAGCGGCGGTTCTTCACCTTCCACGGTGCTTCCACACACCAGCACCGGCCCCGCTCCCTCCGCCGCCAAAGAATGCCGGAGCGTCTCAACAATCGCTGGCGGTGCCGGCAAACTGACATCGAACTTCAAATTCCCCGAAACATGCACACGGCTAGCATCGGCGCCGATCGATTCCAGCCGCGCCGCGTCCTGTTCGGTCTGTGCCAGAAATAAGTTCACATTTGCGAGCATGCGCCCCAAGGCCCATCGAAAGCGCTGATAGCGTGGCCACGACCGGTCGGAGATACGAGCGTTCACGACGGCCACACGCGCTCCGCTGCCGTGCGCGATCCGCAGGAAATTAGGCCAAAACTCGGTCTCAGCGAGCACGACCATTGCAGGCCGCAGCGCCCGCATATACGGCCGGATCGCGAACGCGAAATCCATCGGGAAGTAGAAAACATTCTCCTCGCCGAACCTTTTGCGAGCCAGATCCTGCCCAGAGTCCGTCGTAGTCGAGATCACAACCCGCCACTGCGGGAATTGCCGACGTATCCGCCCAACCAGCCCACCGACCGCCAGCACCTCGCCAACCGACACCGCATGGATCCAGATGACCTGCTGTCCGGAGGCCCTCAGCCGCTCCGGCACCTTCCCAATTCGTTCCGAGAATCCGCGCCAATATTTCCCCTGGCGCAAAATCTGGTAGAGCCAAAAAGGCAGGCTGAGCAGCATCGCCAGCGCCAGGGCCAGACTGTAGAAGAGATAACTCAAGTTGAGCCATTCTAAACCGCGCCATCGGCACCATGACGACTTGCCTTCTATAATGGGCGCATGCAGCGCATGTCATTGCGTTCGAGCCGTCGCATTTCTGTCGTCGCAGTGCTCACCTTACTCGCTCCAACTCTGCTGATCGCGGGCAAGAGCTTTGTGAAGCCTGTGGCGAAGACCGCATTCAACTATCCCGCGCACGATCTTCATCGCGACGAAAAAGTTTCTATCGCTGCTGATCCCTACGACAATCCCGAGAAGGCCAAGATATTCACTATCAATTTCGCCGATCACGGATTTCTTCCCATCTTCTTCATCGTGACCAATGACAGTGATCAGCCCGTCTTGATCGCCAATATGCGAATCAAGCTGATCACCGGCAATCGCTCCAAGCTTACCCCGATCGATTCAGACGATCTATATCGTCGCCTCTCCAACCCGCAAGCCAAGACCAGCACCAACATTCCGCTACCCTTTCCGCGCAAGGTGAAGGGCGGTGTCACGAAACAGCAAATGGATGAGATCGAGTCTTCGCAGTTCGCCGCCCGCGCCGTCGAACCGCACACCACGCAATCCGGATTCGTATTCTTCGATGTCTCCGACCTCAATTCTCCGCTGCGCAACGCGACGATCGATATCTCGGGACTCGCGGACGCAAAAGGAAACGAGCTCTTGTTCTTCGAGATCCCGATGGATAACTATTTGAATGCCCCGATGAATCCGTAGCTGCGAAGTCGCAGTGTTTGCTTCGTACCTTCGTGGTTAGCGCATTTGCGTGGAGACAGCCGCCTCGGCTGTCCGGCGATGCAAAGCGAGCCGCTATAATCGTTACTTCATGGCCACCACCGCCGAGAAATCCATCGCCGCACACCCCAAGTTCGAGCCCGTAATCGGACTGGAAGTCCACGTCCACCTCCTGACGGCGACAAAGATCTTCTGCTCGTGCTCCACTCGCTTCGGCGCCCCGCCCAACACCAACGTCTGCCCAGTCTGCCTAGGGATGCCCGGCGCCCTGCCCGTTCTAAACAAGAAAGCGGTCGAGTTCGCCACGCTGGCAGCCATGGCCCTGAACTGCCGCATCAACGAAACCTCAATCTTCGCCCGCAAGAATTACTTCTATCCCGACCTGCCCAAGGGATACCAGATCTCGCAATACGACAAGCCCCTCGCCGAGTTCGGTTTCATCGAGGTTTCCTCCGAGAGCGGCAAGAAGAAAATCGGCATCACCCGCGTCCACCTCGAAGAAGACGCCGGCAAGAGCCTGCACGAAGGCTTCCCCGACGCCGACCAGAAAACGGCCATCGATCTCAACCGCACCGGTGTCCCCCTGATCGAAATCGTCAGCGAGCCCGACATCTCCACGCCCGACGAAGCCTACGAATATCTGACTCGCCTGAAAGAAATCATCCTTTACACCGGCGTCAGCGACTGCAACATGGAAGAAGGTTCCCTGCGCTGCGATGCCAACATCAGCGTGCGTCCCCGTAGCCAGAAAGAGTTCGGCACGAAAACAGAAATCAAGAACGTAAACTCTTTCCGCTTCATTCGCGAAGCCCTCGAATACGAAATCGGACGCCAGATCGACGTCATTGAGTCCGGCGGCAAGATTACGCAAGAGACGCGCCTCTACAACGCCAACGAAGGCAAAACCTACGGCATGCGCTCAAAAGAACAAGCGCACGATTACAGATATTTCCCAGAACCAGATCTGCTTCCGCTGATCGTTGACGAAAAGTGGAAGACAGAAATCGCCAGCATGCTCTCCCGAACTCCCCGAGGTCCGCCGCGCCCGCATGGTCAAGGAATACGGCATCAGCGAATACGACGCACAGGTTCTCACTTTTTCCAAGTCGCTGGCCGACCAATTCGAGCAAGCGGCAAAGGCCGCGAAGAATGCCAAGCGCGTCGCCAACTTGGTGCAAGGCGAATTGATGGGTCGCCTGAAAGCAAAGGGAATCAGCATCGAACAGTCCCCCATCTCCATGCAAGGCATCGCCGCCTCCGCCGATCTCGTCGAAGCCGGCACCATCTCCGGCAAGATGCTCAAAGACCTCTATGACCTCAGCTTCGATCGCGGCAAGGATTTCCCCGCAGTGTACGAGGAGGAAGGCCGCCCCCAGCAGTCTACCGACACCTCAGCGCTGGAAAAGGTGATCGACGAAATCCTGGCTGCGAACCCGAAACAGCTCGAGCAATATCGCGCCGGCAAGAAGACGATGCTCGGCTTCTTCGTAGGCCAGGTCATGAAAGCCTCCAAAGGCCAAGCCAGCCCCCAGATCGTAAATGAGCTGCTAGCCAAGAAGTTGGGATAGTACCCCGCCACTCGAGACTTCGTACTGACAAGTGCGGGAGGGCTTCGTGGAAGAGCGAGCCTTCAGGGCCGCGTTAGGGCTTCAAAGTGATGTGGGTTTTCAGCCCCGTGTGGAATGCCGGCTGATCCCAACCGCTCCATGGGAACCAGTACTACTTCGCACCTGTGACTTTGGTCATCTGATCTTCCCCCGAGCCTGTCGATACGATCACATAGGGCCCATCATGCTGGGCCGCCCGCCGGGGAATCTTTCATGAAACTGAAACTTGACCGCATCATCAGCATCGCGACCTTAATCGCAGCCCTGGTCGCCATCATCCTTGTTCTAAAGAAGCCCGCTCCCGTGGCCCAGCCCCAGGCTCCCGCGGCCGTCGCGGAACACGCGCAGTCTTTCGACCAGAAGATGGCCGAGTTCCAGCAGCAAACGCAACAAGTGCAGACGAGTAGCCCTCAGCCACCCGTCTCAGCCGACGCTGCTCAGCCCGCATCGCTCGCCTCGAAGCCTGAGGTCCACATCAACTCCGACGAAGTCAGCGCCGTCCTTGCGCAAACACTAGCCAGCGCCGGAGCTCAGGGACTCAGTCCGAACTCCAACGTCGGCAGCGCCGCCCCGGTCATTAAAGATCAGCAGGTGAGTATGGATGGCGACCAGGTGCACGGCCAGTTCCTCACCGAAATCGGCGGCAAAGACGTTTGGATCACAATTTCTGGCCGCATCGGCGAAAAGGACGGCTATGCCACCTTCGATCCGACAGAGTTCAAAGTCGGCGATTTGAATGTTCCCGTAACGCTGGTGAACCCGGCGCTCCAGAAAAAACTCGCTGAGCAACGCGATCGCCTGAAACTACCCGACGGTGTCGGCACTATGAAGGTAGAAAACGGCGAGCTGGTGATGCAGGGGAAATAAGTGCCAGAAAGACCCAACGTTGCCCTTTCAAACTCCTTTATTCGCGAGCGGCCTGAGTATTTATGACGAAGCAAACGGATAGCCGGTAGCTGGTTCCGGGGTCCTACGCTGTGACCGTGCGAGGCTCCCCGCAGGATCTGCCGTTGCCCAAGGATGTGGTCCGGCACCTCGAAGGAAGCCGGGAGCGCTCATCGAAGAAAGAGATTGCTCTCAGTTGAAATTGCGATTGGCCTTGTTGACGGCAGTGTGAAAGACTACGCAACATGTGTGACTCCTCAGGGCGACGCTCGCGAGCAAACATTACGCTCGATGTCTATCTTCGCCTGACCCGCATGTTCGTCTGCTGCGGTCCGCCTGCTGAGCAATAGCTCTGTCCTTTTCTGTACTTCATTTCAAACTATTCAGGGGTAGGTGTCCGATGAGCCAGACCATTCTTTGGGAAGAGACTATTCAGCCGGGAGCTTCGTGGTCGCATGTGCTGAAGCGCGGTACAGCGCTGCGAGTTACGGACCTTGAAGGCGGCGCCAACGTTGGCGGGATTTTCTACAACTTCGAGTGCCCCACCGAGCGCTACAACATGCCCGACACGCTGAAGGCGCAACACATCGCGCGGCTGACTTCGGGGTTCGTCTTGTATTCGGATATGGGGCGCATTCTGCTCTCGGTCACGGCGGATACGGTTGGGTGGCACGATCCGATTGGCGGAACCTCGAACCGGAAGTTGGTCGAGGCGAAGTACGGGCCGTCGAGCTATCAAAAGGATCGCAACGACTGTCACAAGAACGGGCGCGACAGTTTTCTGGTGGAACTCGGCAAGTGGGGACTCGGGCCTCGCGACCTGGTGGCGAACGTGAATCTCTTCAGCCGCCTTGACGTTTCTGACGATGGAACGATGAGCTTCGCGCCGGGGAATTCGAAGGCTGGGGACTCGATTGATCTGCGCGCGGAGATGAACGTGCTGGTCATTCTCAATACCTGCCAGCATCCGCTAGACCCGAATCCGAAGTATCAGCCGAAGCCGGCGCAAGTTTCGATTCGCCAGGTAGCGGCTCCGGCGATAGACGATCTGTGCCGGGTTTCGCGGCCTGAAAACGGGCGAGGCTTCACCCTGACTGAACGATATTTCATGTGAGGAGGCGTCGATGAGCGCCACGATTGCGAGCGGCAAGACTCTGGTTGAAAGCAAACTGCGTCCGGAAGGGGCGATCTACCGTCATGTGATCGATGCGGGTGACCCGTGGATTTACGAGATCAAGCAAGGACAATATTTTCGTATCGTCGATCTGCATGGCAACCAGGCGGTCGATACACTCTTCTATAACGCGCACGACTATTCGGACCGCTACAGCGCTCAAGACACGATTCAACATCAACGCAACATCTATCTAACCACCGGGACGAAGCTGATGTCGACGGCGGGGACTGTCTTGTTGACGATAGTTGCCGATACCTGCGGGCGTCATGACACGCTGGGTGGGGCGTGCGCGAACGAAAGCAATATGGTTCGCTACGCGATCGAGAAGCGGCACATGCATGCATGCCGCAGCAGTTTTCTGAAAGCGGTGACTGAGTGGGATCACGGGATGTCGAAGCGAGATATCACCAGCAACATTAATTTCTTCATGAATGTGCCGGTCACGCCGGAAGGCAAGCTGACATTTGAAGATGGCATTTCGGACCCGGGTAAGTATGTCGAGATGCGAGCTGAAACCGGCGTGGTGGCGCTGATCAGCAATTGCCCGCAGTTGAACAATCCGTGTAATGCGTACAATCCCACGCCGGTTGAAGTCATGATCTGGGTCGCGGAGCCATAAATGTTCCGCAAAGTTCTCATCGCGAATCGAGGCGCCATTGCATGCCGCGTGATCCGGACTCTCCGAAAAATGGGCGTCGCTTCGGTTGCAGTTTATTCCGAAGCTGATCGCCATTCTCTTCACGTTGAGCAGGCGGACGAGGCGGTCTGCATCGGTCCGTCTCCGGCGGCGCAAAGCTATCTTTCCATTCCGGCAATACTGAAAGCGGCCAAGGAGACAAGAGCTGAGGCGATTCATCCTGGGTACGGTTTCCTCAGCGAGAATGCGAAATTTGCGGAGGCGTGCGCTGAGCAGGGGATTGTTTTTATCGGGCCAACACCGCTGCAGATGCGGGATTTCGGGCTGAAGCATACTGCGCGGGAAATTGCAGCGAAGAACGGTGTGCCGTTGTTGCCGGGAACCGGCGTGCTTCAGGATGTCGATGCCGCTCTCAAAGCCGCCGAAGCCGTGGGATATCCGACGATGCTCAAGAGCACGGCGGGTGGCGGCGGAATCGGAATGCGATTGTGCGCATCTGCGGAAGTATTGCGAGACGCTTATGAGGCCGTCTCGCGGCAGAGTCAGGCCAGCTTCGGAAGCAGCAACTTGTATCTTGAGCGCTTCGTTGCGGCAGCGCGACATATAGAGGTGCAGCTCTTCGGCGATGGGCGCGGATCGGTGATTGCATTGGGCGAGCGTGACTGCTCAATTCAGCGACGCAATCAGAAAGTGATCGAAGAGAGTCCTGCGCCTGGACTGCCGGACTGCATTCGCGCGAGACTGCTGGAGACTGCGATACGGCTGGGGAAGGCGGTGCGGTATCAGTCTGCAGGCACGGTGGAATTCATCTACGACGACTCCAGCGGGGAGTTTTATTTCCTCGAAGTAAACACGCGGCTTCAGGTGGAGCACGGTGTCACAGAGGAAGTCACTGGCGTCGATCTCGTTGAATGGATGGTGAGACTCGCAGCGGGCGACATGCCTGCACTTGAAAGCCTCGAGATTCAACGGACGGGATCTTCTATCCAGGTGCGTATTTACGCGGAGGATCCCGCCCGGAACTTTCAGCCGAGTGCGGGCCGCCTGATGCATGTTCGCTGGCCGGAGAGCGCGCGGGTTGAGACGTGGGTGGACTCTGGAACTGAGGTCACGCCGTTTTATGACCCGATGCTGGCAAAGGTGATCGTGCGAGGAGGAGACCGGGGCGAAGCGATCGAGGAGCTTCGTAGAGCGCTCGGCGAAACTGAGATTTTCGGGATCGAGGCCAACCTTTCTTATCTGCAACAGATTTGCGAGAGTGAAGACTTTGCCGCCGGCGGACTCACAACTTCTTTTCTGAAGAGCTTCCGATACGCGAGGCACTCCATTGACGTTGTGGAATCGGGAACACAAACAACGATTCAGGACTATCCCGGGCGTTTGGGGTATTGGCATGTGGGCGTGCCGCCTTCTGGGCCGATGGACACGCTTGCTTTCCGGTTGGCCAATCGGCTGGTGGGAAATCGTGAGGATGCTGCAGGACTGGAGATGACTCTTACGGGTCCGACGCTGCGCTTTGCGTGCGAAGCTACGATCGCTCTGACCGGTGCGGATTTCGGTGCGCGGTTGAATGGGGATCCGGTGCCGCGATGGCAGGCAGTTCCGGTGAAATCGGATTCGCTGCTTGAAGTGGGCAGCGCTCAGGATTCCGGCGCGCGAGCCTATCTTGCTGTCGCGGGCGGAATCGACACGCCTCTCTATCTCGGCAGCCGGTCCACCTTCATCTTGGGAAAGTTCGGCGGGCAAGGACGCGTGCTGCGCGCCGGAGATGTGCTGCACCTCAGCGACGCAGGTTCAGTGCCACGCGAGTTGCGCTCGCTTTCCGAAAGCGCAACGCCGAAGTACGGCCGCGAGTGGGAAATCGGAGTTCTGTATGGGCCGCACGGTGCGCCGGATTTCTTCACGCCGGAAGACATTGAGATGTTTTTCTCGACGGCATGGAAGGTGCACTACAACTCCGATCGGACTGGTGTGCGGCTGATCGGTCCAAAGCCGCGCTGGGCGCGGAAGGACGGAGGAGAGGCCGGGCTTCATCCGTCCAACATCCACGACAACGCTTATGCGATTGGGACCGTGGACTTCACGGGGGACATGCCGGTGATTCTCGGGCCTGATGGGCCGAGTCTGGGCGGGTTCGTGTGTCCGGCGACCATCGTCGAGGCGGAAATCTGGAAGATGGGGCAGCTCAAAGCCGGCGATCTGGTGCGCTTCCGGCGACTTTCGGCGGAGCAGGCAGCAGAGTTGCGAGTGCAAGTTGAGCGATGCGTCGAAACACTGTCGAACTCTCTCCCTCATCTGCCGGGGGGAATGAATGAAGATGCAGTGATCAGCAGTAAGCCTGCAACGAATGGCACGCCGGCGGTGGTATGCCGCGCTGACGGGGATCGCTATCTCCTGGTCGAGTACGGTCCGAACGTGCTTGATCTGAATTTACGATTTCGCGTCCACGCGTTAGAAGAGCGCCTGAGGGCCGCGAATCTTTCTGGGATCATCGACATTACTCCGGGCATCCGGTCTCTGCACATACACTACGACGGACGCATTCGGCGAGAGGAACTGCTCGAGGCCCTGGATGCCTGTGAGCGACGGATCCCGGATCTCGACAACATCACCGTCGAGTCGCGTGTCGTACATCTGCCGTTGTCGTGGGACGATCCCGCAACGCAACTGGCGATCCGGAAATACATGCAGAGCGTGCGCCCGGACGCGCCCTGGTGCCCTAGTAATATCGAATTCATTCGCCGCATCAACGGGCTCGAGTCGATCGACGACGTGTACCGGATTGTTTTCGGAGCGAGCTATCTGGTGCTGGGGCTGGGTGACGTGTATCTCGGCGCTCCAGTGGCGACGCCTGTCGATCCGCGCCACCGGTTGGTGACGACGAAGTACAATCCGGCGCGTACGTGGACGGCCGAGAATTCCGTCGGGATCGGAGGAGCGTATCTGTGCGTATACGGCATGGAAGGGCCCGGTGGATATCAATTCGTCGGACGCACAATGCAGATGTGGAACACATTTCATTCGACTAAGGAGTTTCCAGCTGGCACGCCATGGCTGTTGCGGTTCTTTGACGAGTTGAGATTTTATCCGGTGAGTGCGCGGGAGTTGCTGGAAATTCGCGAAGGGTTTCCGCGAGGACGGTATCCGCTGAAGATCGAGCCTCGGGAGTTCCGGTTGAGCGAGTATCACGCGTTTTTGCAATCGATCAAAACGGAAGCCGAAGCGTTCAAGAAGCATCAGCAAGCGGCATTCGAGGCGGAACGTGAGCGGTGGGCGGCAGCGGGACAGGCCGAGTACATCGAACCGCCGGAAGCGGTGGGCCCCGCACCCGAGGCGGATGTGCCTGAGGGATGTTCGCCGGTGCGTTCGCCGATTTCGGCTAGCGTGTGGAATGTCTCGGTCGAGGCGGGACAGCGCGTCGAGGCGGGACAAAAACTGATGATTCTCGAAGCCATGAAAACGGAAATTGCAGTGACCGCACCGAGGGCAGGCATCGTCCACAGCCTGGCCTGCGCTGCGGGAGCGCTGGTTTGGGCGGGGCAGACGTTATTGCTGCTGGCGGAGGGGACAGCGTGAGGCAGGTGGGTGAGTTCTCAACCGAGATCGCAGCGCTCTACGACCGACTGCAGGCCGAACCGCTCAATCCTGTTTGGATTTCGCTTGTCCCGAGGGAGGTCGCTCTGGAGCGGGCGCGCGAGATCGAGAATCATCAGGAGTGGCCGCTGGCGGGGAAGACTTTTGCGGTGAAGGACAACTTCGATGTCGCGGGCATGACGACCACCGCAGGCTGCCCGGCTTACGGTTATCAAGCCGAGAAGACCGCAAGCGTTGTCCGACGCTTGCAGGAAGCGGGAGCGCTACTGATCGGCAAAACAAATATGGATCAGTTTGCGACCGGGCTGGTCGGAACCCGCACGCCGTACGGCGCGTGCTCAAGCGTGTTCGATTCGCGTCACATTTCGGGCGGATCGAGTTCGGGCTCTGCGTTGGCGGTTGCGAAGAGACTCGTCGATTTTTCTCTTGGAACTGATACCGCAGGGTCGGGTCGCGTGCCGGCGGCTTTCAACGGGCTGATTGGATTGAAGCCTACTCGCGGTCTGGTTAGTGCGCACGGAGTGGTTCCTGCGTGCCGGAGTCTCGATTGCGTGGCGATCTTTGCGGGGAATTGTGCGGTAGCGCATCAAGTCTTGCGTGTAGCTCGGGAGTTGGATCCGGCAGATCCGTTTTCGCGTGTACCCCGCGTGGGAGAAGGTGCCGCGCCATGGCTCTATTCGGACTTTCGGTTCGGTGTGCCCTCGCGTGAACAATTGGAATTCTTCGGAGACGACGAAGCCGAGCAACTCTACTGGGACGCGGTCGAAAAGCTGCACGCGGCCGGAGGCGAGAAGGCCGAGATCGATTTCAATCCGTTTCGCCGAGCAGCCGCATTGTTGTACGGGGGAGCTTGGGTGGCCGAACGACTTGCGGCGATTAAAGACTTCTTCGCTGATCACGCCGCGGAAATGGATCCCGTGGTTCGTGGCATTATCGGCGGGGCTGCCAAGCACTCAGCGGTGGATGCATATGAGGGCGAATATCGGCTGCGTGAGCTGTGTATGGAAGCCGGGAGACAGTGGCGTGAGATGGATGTTCTCGTTCTCCCTACGACTGGAACGATCTATACGCACGAGCAGATCGCTGCGGACCCGGTAAAGCTGAACACAAACCTTGGTTACTACACGAACTTCGTCAACCTGATGGATTTGGCGGCTGTCGCGGTGCCGGCCGGCTTTCGTTCGAATGGACTGCCCTTCGGAATTTCATTCATTGGTCCGGCGTTCAGCGACGAAGCCTTACTCGCGCTTGCCCACCGGTATCTCGGCGGAACAACTCCGCTCGTTGAAAAGTGCCCAGGTTGTGTGGAAGTCGCGGTGGTGGGAGCGCACTTGAGCGGAGAGCTATTGAATTCGCAGTTGACCGAGCGAGGAGCGCGCTTGCTGAAGAGCTGTCGCACGGCGACGGACTACCGTCTCTATGCGCTCGCTGGAAGTGTTCCGCCGAAGCCGGGGTTGATTCGCGACCGAAACTTCCGGGGGCTGGGAATTGAGGTGGAAGTCTGGGAAATGTCGGAAGACCGCTTTGGAGGTTTCGTCGCGGCGATTCCGCCGCCACTCGGGATTGGCACGGTTACGCTCGACAACGGGGATGCCGTGAAGTGCTTTCTGTGTGAATCCGAAGTCTTGTCAGGCGCGAAAGAGATCACGCATTTCGGCGGATGGCGGGCGTACTTGGCATCCATCGAAATCTTTAATCTGGGCGATTGAAAATTCCGCACCTTGTTAAATCTTGAATCGAAGCGATGCAAAATTTGCCTTCGATTCGCGCTCCTGTGGAACGCTAGAATCCAAGCACCATGGATGGATTCAAAAGGACCATGCGACGCGGCATTCTTCTGCTTTGCATCTTTCTGTCAATTCCTGCTTTTGCCCAGAAGCCCAGTTTTACGGTGGGCTGGTCGATTTATGCCGGGTGGACGCCGTATCACTACATGCAGAAGTCGGGCCTGCTGAAGAAGTGGGCTGACAAATACGGCATCACGATCAAAGTGCAGCGGTTTGATTATGCGCCGTCACTTGACGCGTTCGTGGGGCGCAATATCGATGCCTGCACCATGACCAACATGGAAGCTCTCGACATGCCGGCGGCTTCGGGCGTGCCGACCACGGTCATCCTGATCGGCGACTATTCCAACGGGAACGATGCTCTTCTTGTGCGCAACGGCCTGCAGATGAAGGATCTGGCCGGGAAGAAGTTGCTGCTGGTCGAGAAGACAGTTTCGGAATATTTGTTTGACCGCGCGCTCACGCTCAACTCTTTGCGCGACCAGATCAGCAAGGTGCGGATGATTAATACGTCGGACTCCGACATTCAGTCAGCATTCATTAGTGATTCGAGCGTTGCTGCTGTCGTGACGTGGAAGCCGATGGTCTCGCAGATCGTGGAGCAGAAGGGGATCAATTCGCTGTTCAACTCTTCGCAGATTCCGGGAGAGATTCTGGATCTGACCGTAGTGCGCAACGACGTGTTGGACCGGCCGGATGGATCTGGAAAGAAGTTTGCGATGGCTCTCGCCGGCGCATGGTACGAAATGATGGCGCTGATGTCGGCGCAGGGATCGGCGGCCGACAAAGTTCTGGGTGCAATTGCCGAGGGTTCGGGCGACACGCTCACGTCTTACAAGGAGCAGCTCAGCACCACCAAAATGTTTTTCCAGCCGCAAGCGGCCGCTTCGTTCGGAAAGTCGGGTGATCTGAAACAGAAGATGGCGCTGGTGCGGCAGTTCTGCTTTGACCACGGATTGCTCGGCAAGAACATTGGTTCGGTGGACGATGTTGCGATCCGGTATCCGGATGGCAGCGTGCAGGGCAAGCAAGACCGGGTGCGGCTGAGTTTCGATACGGCGTACATGCAGATGGCCGCGGAGAGCAAGTTGTAGGAGACGGGCACCCTTTGAGTGGGCACCTTTCATGTCGATCAGTTTCCAACTCGTGCACGCGAAGCCGAACCGGGTTACGACGATTGTGTTTTCGTGGATGCTGTTTGCAGTGGGTCTCGGGCTTTATTTTTACACCTCACAGAAGCGGCACCAGGATAATCCTGAGGACCGGATTATGCCGACCGTGACGCAGATGTTTCACGGGATGAGCGATGCTTCGACGAAACCTGCGGAAGACGACGATTCCGCTCTGCCCGAAAATGCTTCATTGCGGCAGCGGTTCTTCGGAAGCATGCTTTGGAAGGACACACTAGCGACTTCAAGGCGGTTCGTTTACAGCATTCTGCTCCTGATTCCGGCCGTGATACTTGGACTGCACATGGGTTTGTTCCCCTACGTCGGAGTTTTCTTCCTGCGGTTCATCCTTTTCTTCGACAAGATCGTGGCTTTATCACTGCTGCCGATCCTGTTCATCATTTTCGGGATCGACGAGCTGTCGAAGATCATGCTGATCGTGATTGGCGTGACGCCGACGATCATTCTCGACACTTTCAACCTAACCAAGGGCGTGCCCAGCGAGCAGGTTGTGAAAGCCTTCACTCTCGGTGCGAGTGACTTCGACGTGGCTTACCGGGTGGTGATGCGCCAGATCATGCCGCGCGTGCTCAACAGCATTCGGCTGAATTTGAAAGCGGTCATGCTCTTCCTGTTCGCGGGGGAGATGATCGCATCGACCGACGGGCTGGCCTATCGGATCGCGCTGCTGCGGCGGCATATGGGGATGGACGTGATCATTCCGTACGTGCTGTGGGTCGCATTGTTGCTGTTCCTGGTCGATCTGGCGATGCGGCTGGTCAACCGCAAACTTCATCCCTGGTTCCAGGAGGCTTGATTCCGATGGCGCTGATTGAAATCCACAATCTGTCGGTCGCTTACGGAGCGCCATCGCGGCCAGTGTTGACGAATGTCGATGTAACGATCGAGGAAGGCGAATTTGTTTGCGTGCTGGGCCAAACGGGATGCGGGAAGTCGACACTGCTGAAGATGATTCTTGGCGCTGAGTCGCCGGCGGGTGGCCGCATTCTGATCGACGGCGTGGAGCATATGCAGCCTGACCGAACACGCGGCTATGTGCCGCAGAAATATTCGTTGTTTCCCGATAAAACTGTTCTCGATAACATCACGTTCGGGCCGGAGGTGAGCGAGTTCAACATGCTCACACGGTTCACGCCGCGGTTCGTGCGGCGGCGACGGGATATCCGGGATGAGGCGATGCGCTATATCCGCCGGATTGGATTGCATGAGCGTGACGCGCGAAAATATCCGTATCAGCTTTCCGGAGGCATGCAGCAACGGGTGGCGATTGCGCAGGCGCTGGCAACGCATCCGCGTATTCTGCTGATGGACGAAGCCTTCAGCGCGCTCGATCCGGGGACACGGAAAGACATGCAGCGGCTGATTCGGCAGTTGTGGCGCGATACAGGCGTCACGGTGCTGTTCGTCACCCACAACACGGAGGAAGCGCTCTACTTGGGCAGCCGGGTGATTGTGCTGGCTAAAGAATCGCCGGACGAGGGCGCACAGGTGGCGATGGACCTTTCTGTGCCGGAGCCGTGCCACGAACATCAGATTCCGATGCTGGTGCAACATCTGGAGCATGCGTCGGGGAGTGCGCGGGCGCCGGAAGTGCCAGTGTTTGCGACGGCGTAGGCAGTGGGGCGCTTGCAGGCAGAATTACATAGGTCCTTCGCCGCAAAAATCGCGGCTCAGGATGACAAGAGCCCGCGGCGATCCGAAGGTTTTTCAAATCACTTTTGAGATATCTCACTCAAGTAGCATTCACCTCAGCCGCTAAAGCGGCAATCTTTTTTGCGCCTGGGCGGCACGAGTAAACTCGTGCCCCTCCCGGCTCGGTCGGTTCGCGTGGCTCTTAATTCCAATGCACTCTCGTGTCCGAGGACTGCACCCGAGCAGAGGAATTGAGAAGCACGTTCCTCCGCGCCGGGCCTATGAGTTGGGGTCCGTGGCAGAAATTGCTCGACACCGCCGGTGCCAGCTTAAGGGTGCAAGGGGTCCTTCGCTTCGCTCAGGATGACAGGGCGAGGAGTTGGACTTGCTAATAGAGCTCCTTCGAATCAGTGTTTCCTCAGAACTCGTAGCGCAGGGCGAACTGCATTACGCGGGGGTCGCCTACGGCTTGGAATTCTCCGAAGGTGCCAGGGGCCTGGAGGCTCAGGCTCGGGTTCGAATAATTCACGTTGTTGAAGACGTTGAAGGCTTCGGCGCGGAAGGTGATGCGCTGGCCTTCCCAGGGGAGTGGGAAGAGCTTTACCACTGCCATGTCAGTGAGGAACATTCCGGGAAGGCGAAGGACGGCACGCTGTCCGGTGTGTCCGGGGAGTTCGTCGACGAAGTTGTTTGAAACTGACGTACTCGTGAACATGCTGGGGTTATGCCGCTCGTCGGTGTGCACTCCGGAGGAAACTGGGCCGGTTGCGATGGCGAGCGAACTCAGCCAGTAGTTGGCGTTGTAGGCGAGTTCGCCTCCCACGGTTGTGGGCACGCCGGAGTGATAGCGAACGAGGCTGCTGATCTGCCATCCACCAACGATTTCTTCGACCCAACCATGAGCGCCGGAGAGCAGCGCGCGTCCGCGTCCGATGGGCAGAGGATAAAGAACGTTGGCGGTGACGTTGTGGCGCATATCGAAGTCGGAGGAGCCGCGAAATTCGCGAGTATTGAAGATGTTCTGAATGGCGGCACCTTGCTGTCCGGCGCCGGATTCTGCGGCTGAACCGTCGTCGATGGCATGGGACCAGGTGTAATTGAAGTCGAAGATGGCTCCGCTAGAGAGGCCGCGGCGCACCGAGAAGGTAAGTGAGTGATACGCCGCAGTGCCGGCGTTCATCCAGGTGGGCATCGAACTACCTTGCAGCGGGAAGAAGGTGTAACAGCCGTGGGCGGAGATTTGATCGCATCCAACAGGGTTGGCCGCGTTCGACCATGTGCTGGTCGTGTTGCGGTCGAGAGCATGGAGGCAGTCAAGATAGCTGCCGCCGTAGTCGGCGTAGACGCAACTGAAGTAGTTCGAAGAAGCGCTGCCCGGGAAATCGAGATTGGCGAGGCCCGGCCACATGTTTTCGACGAAGGGCAGAGTTCGTACGAGACTTGGGTTGTTCTTGACAGCGTCTGTGGTTAGTCCAGCGTCGTGCAGTTTGCGGACCGTCATGGCGTTCTGCTCCCAGGTGATGCCGGAGCTGGGATCTTTGAAGTACTCGAGCGGAGTGTAGACGTCGCCTTCGAGGAGGAGACGGCGGGAGAGGCGCCCGGCGTATCCGATCTCGAAGGTCAACTTGCCGGGAAGCTCACGGGCGAAGCTGGCGTTGAACACATAAGAATAAGGAGGCTTCAGGTTGGGTGCGACGCCCATGAACTCGCCGGCGATGGCTGCGATGTTGGGAGGCGTGACGGGAAAGGTTTCGGCGGCAGGCGGAGTCAGAACTGGAGCCGCACCGTTGTAGCGCGGGCTGGTGGAGAAGCTGTACGAGGTGGGGAAATTGCCGGACGTGGCCATACCGATGGATCCGTACTGATCGTATTGCGTAATCAGGTCGCTGCCGAAGCGATCGTAGACCATGGCGGCGCCGACGCGGAGGGCGCCTTGTTCTCCGAAGATTTTGCCGAGGAGGCCGACCGTCTTCGATGGGGCGTAAGCGATTCCGATGCGCGGGGCGAAGTTGAGATTCGAAGGACTCCACCATGTGGGCTTGCCATTCGCCGGACCATTGAGATCCCACTGCAGGGTGGCATTGGGCATCTGGTTCTGCGGGATGCCTTGCGCCTGCAGCGCATTGCGCTCGGCGAAATACTTGGTGAGCGGAACGGTGGAAGTGACTTGCAATCCGTGTGATTCGTAGGGCGGACGGAAGTTCTCGTAGCGCAGGCCGTAGTTCAACGTGAGGGAGTGAGTGACGCGGAAGGTGTCGCCCAGGTAGAACGAGTAATCGTGCTCGATGAAAGAACGCACCTGCGGACTTCCCGCGGGCAGGTAGTTGCCTTGGCGATCGAAGAGGTCGGTGTGGAAGTTGTCATTGACCAAGCCGAGGACGACGCCCATACCATTGGCCGCGGAGGTAGGGTCATCGAGAGGCAGTCCGGTGTACTGGGTTATGGCGCTGTTAATGTCGGCACCGAGGCCGATCAACTCCGTGGAGCCGTATCCGTAGCGCGCGAAGGAGGTTGCGTAGGAGCTAGTGTTGTCGTGAATGATGCTGAATCCTCCGCCGGCGGTGAGAGTGTGTTTACCTTTGACCCAGGTGATGCCGTCGCTGAGATTGATGGTCGGCAGGACCTGAGAGGATGGACGAGCGTAAGGATTCAGGAGCGGATCGACGCTGGTCTGAAACAGCAGCGGCCCCGATTGTCCGCTAAAGGACTGGCCGAAGCGCGTATACCCGAAGTTCACGACATTGATGAGACTAGCACTGACGATTGCGGTGTATTGCGCGGCGAATCCCTTACTGTTGTCGCGCAGAGTGGAAGCAGGTAACTGTCCAGGGAATTGAGCCGGAATCTGATCGTCGGTGTTGCGGGCGAAGGTGCTGCGGAGGCTGACGGTGTGCTTCCCGGCGCCGTCGATGTGAAGGTCTACCTTTCCGACCAGAGCGTGATCGCTGCGATGGACGGGCGCGTTGAAACGGTAGCCACTGAAATTGAGTCCACCGTCTTCACCGTAAGCAGGACTGTTGCCCCGCGGGTACTGTTGGAGAACGGCCAGGATGCTTGAGTTCGGTGGAAGATGGAGCGGGTCGACATTTGTGATGTCTTGCGACTTCAGCGTTTGGGTCGCCCCGCCGGAACTGAACAGAAAGATTCCATTGCGGAGAGTGTCAGAGGGGACGGCGCGGACCTCTGGAACACCGCTGGCGTCCTGGCGCTGCTCGTAATTGAAGAAGTAGAAGATGCGGTTGGGGATTACTTTTCCGCCGACGGAGGCTCCGAATTGATTGCGAACGAGAGGGGTGCGCGGAACTCCGGCGTTGTTGTTGAACCAGGAGTTCGCGGCGAAGGAAGTGTTGCGGTTGTATTCGTAGAGAGAGCCGTGAAGCTGATTCGTTCCGCTCTTGGTAAGAAGAGAGACCTGACCGCCGGAGGAGCGGCCGAGGTTGGGGCCTTCCCCGGCGACGGTGACGCGGAATTCCTGGACGGAGTCGAGAGGGATGGGGAGAACGGCGTTAAATCCAGAATTGTTATTGACGCCGTTGGCGTTGGAGCCCTGATATCCACCGAAGCCGGTAGCGGTAGCCTGGGGCACCAGGCCAGAGTTCTGGTTGTTGTTGACGTCGGCGCCATCGAGGGTGATGTTGTTCTGATCGCGACGGGATCCGAGAACTTCGCCGCTTGTGGTGACGCCGGGTTGAAGGCTGAGGAGCTCCACGACGTTGCGCGTCTGCAGCGGCAGTTGGCGGACCTGCGCTTCGCTGAAGGGATTACCGACGCTGGCGTCGGTGGTGTTCACCTGAGAGGCTTCAGAGGCGACATTGACTATTTCGCCGGCGCTGCTCAGTGACATTTTCAGATCGAGCGTGGCCGGAGTGTTGACGAGGAGTTTGATGTGGGCATTGGTGATAGTGGCGAAACCCGGCTTCTCGGCGACGAGATTGTAGTCTCCGGGCGCGACTTGGAGAAAGCTGTATTCGCCATTGACGTCGGTGAAGATCTTGCGCGAGGAGCCGTTCTCGAAGCTCTTGATGGTCACCGTCGCTTCGGGGATGACCGCGCCGGTGGGATCGGTGACGGTTCCGCGTAGAGAGGTGGTGGCCTGCGAATGCGCGACAGAAATGGAAATCACTGACGCGAAGAGAAATAAGGCAACGGATCTAAGGCAAAGGGCCCTGCTCATAACTCCTCCTGAGAAACAAGAAAGCTCCCTGCAAGCACACTTCACCCTCCGCGGCTTGCCACGTTTTTTATCCTTATGTCAGATTGCAGGGGCGAACAGCCGAGCACCGTCGACGTGATCGGTGCTGCGGACACAAGTGTGCGTCGCCTACTTCCCGAGTCGAGATGATGGTTACTTATCTTGTTCGGAGAGTCAAAGGCAATGTTTGAATCAGAATAATCGATGTTGTAGATACACCGAGAACTCAATTGGACGGCAAAGAGTCAGTTGGCCTGCAGATTCACTTCATCTAACCAGACGCTGTAGGGTTGCTGCTTATAGTTGCCGTCCATCTGGAAGGCGATGTCAATTTCCTCCTGACACCAGTTGGGCTGAGCGGTGAAGTAGGTATTGACGCTATAGGTTTCGTCGGCAACGCTCAGCGTAATGTAATGCACCTGGTTTCCGACACGCTCGAACGACCAGATAAGGTGGATCCATGTATTCGACGGAAAGTGATTGCAAGGTACCGAAATAGGGACCCACACTTCGTGCAGAGGATCCCACACGTTCCACTGATGGGTCTGATTGAAATCGCATTGTGAACCCCAGGTCCAACGCGCACCGCCAAACGCCTGATTGACGTCGAATTCGAGAGACTGTGGGGCATCACCCTGATCGACGTAGAACCATAGATCGTAGGTGAAATGGCTAACGCTGTTGCCGCCGCCGAGAGGGATCCAATAGAGTTCGTTCGAATACGGGTGGCTTCCGGCGATGCTGAACTTGGCAGCCGATCCATCCAAAGATGGCGTGGATTGTCGCAGGGTAAGACTTGAGGTCGCAGTGCCGAGACCCGCTGCGCAGGTTGAGTTGGAAATCGTTGCCGAGCATGAAACCCAACTGTTCTGATCCTGAATATTCAAGGCGCCTGGTTCCTGTCCGATTACGTTGAGCTGAATCGATGAGGTCGCGATGTAGCCCGCGGTGTCTTCTGCGACGACTTCCAACGTGTGCTGACCGTTAGCCATCCAGATCAACTGGTTGACGGTGGCATTGGGAGTGTATAGAACTGCCTGGCCATCGACGTACACTCGAACTGTGTAAATGGGATCCGGCGGGGTTGCCGTAGCTACAAGCGGAACCGGTGAATTGACACTCGCCCCGGTATTTGGCCTCGAGATGGTCAGCGGGAAGCCGCAGAGAGCCGGGGACGGCGGTTCGGGCGCGGGTGGGACAACGGAAAGATCCGCTGGAGGCGTTGGAGTGACAGCACAATTGGCGACGTTCTTGGGAAGGCCCTGACATCCATCAAATCCCAACAGCAGTCCAGCAAGAGTGACTACGATCAAGGCGACCCGTTGGGCGCCGAATCGGCGTAACATACTTCGCATTCCCCCTCGAATGCCTGCGTGTTCCATTGATTCGAGACCAACACCTGCGAGCGGTCAGAAATGCGGTCACGACTGTTCTGAGCCAGATGCTTAGTTCGCTGTTAACTGGACCTTGTCGAGCCATACGTTGTAGGGCTCCTGCTTATAGTTTCCGTCCATCTGAAAAGCTACGTCGATTTCTTCCAACGTCCAGTCGGGTTGGTTGGGATAGTACGTATCGACGTTATAGGTCTGATCGCCAACGGTGAGGCTGATGTAATGCACCTGATTGCCGACCCGCTCAACGTTCCACACGAGATGAATCCATGTATTGGCTGGGAAGGGCTTACAGTCATAGATTGTGGGCTGCCAACCAGTGAGGTCGTTCCAGATATCCCATTTACCCGAGCCGTTAAAGTTACATTCCGATCCCCAGACCCAGCGGTTGCCGCCAAATGTCTGGTTGATATCGAATTCCAGAGCTTGCGATGCGTTCGGATTGTCAATGTAGAAATAGAGATCGTAAGTGAAATGGCTTACATTATTGCCGCCTGCGATCGCGTTGAAGTAGAGCATATTCGAGTATGCAGTCGGTCCTCCCATGCTGAATCTGGCGGATTGGCCGTCCATCGCGGGAGTGGATTGATTCTGGGTAAGTGTTGACTGCGCAGTTCCCAAGCCTGCGGCGCAGATTTGTCCGTCGCGTCCGGACCCGGCAGGAAAGACAGCGGAACATGATTGCCATCCGGGCATGCTTTGAATGTTGCTGATTGTAGTTTGCGATTGTGAAGACACCGTGATGTTCAGGATGGTGGCAGAGATGTAGCCTTGCTTGTCTTCCGCCATGACCTCGAGTTTGTGCTGACCCGGGGCGATGAAGAGTTGAGTGTTAATCGAGGTTGTGAAAGTGAAGTAGACGGCAAGTTGGTCGACGTAGACGCGCATAAAGAAGATGGGATTCTGGGGAGTCGCCGATGCGACCACCGTCACGGGCGACGTAACCGTGGCGCCGTCCGCAGGACTGGAGACGGAGAGCGGGAAATCGTTCGACCCCGGTGGGGGCGGCGCTTGCGCGGGCGGAGCTGGCAGCGGACTCGACGAGGGAGACCAGGTGATCGGGACGGGCGGGGTAGAGGGATAACCTGGCTGCGGTGGTGCGGGTGCAGTGGTGTTTGTTCTGCCGGTGCCGCAGGAGCTGGCGGACGAAATCAGGATGCCAAGGCAAATAAGAGCTGGCAGTCGGAAACTTGTCGTACTCGTGTCAGAGCAGCCCTTGCATACACGCGCCATTCGGTCACACCTCTCGTGCGTCATTTAAGGTCGGACGGGTTACAGCAAGCGGAGAGACACCGGCTGCCTACCGCCGGCCCGAGTCACTACTATGCCTTCATTTAGCCAGATCGCGGAAGTAGGGAACATACGGCACCCACCGTAAAAAGGGTGGCTGCAAACCCCCGATTGCCCATTCGAGACGGCCTGAGAACGGGCCATCTCAGGGATGACCTGAAAGCTGAACTGGTTGGAAGCAGAAGTGATAAACTACCTCTGGCCAAAGCCTATTCACGCACACCGGAGAGGTGGCAGAGTGGCCGAATGCGGCGGTTTGCTAAACGTACCGCGATCCTACCGCTTCAATCTTCTTAACAACTTACAAATGGGAGTGAAGGTTCCCAAGTGGGTCGAGTTGACATGAGTTGGGCACTTTTGCTCCCCACTTTGCTCCCCAGAATTTTTCTCCTCGTCTGACGCCTGCTGCCGCCTCTTCTCAGGCGTTTTCATGGATGTAAAGTGTTCATTCCCATTCAGGAGCTGGGGTCTGATCCGGTGTCTCGCCAGCAGGTGCGATTGCAACCGTGAAATGAGAAAACGAAAGGTTAATGAACGACCGTAAGCCTTGCTCGATCGTTCTTCTCACTCCATCTAATTCGTCGGGCGCTACAAGAAACTGCTCCGGTGGCCTCCAACGCATGTAGAGGAGACGCAGAGAATCGGTCGGTACGGCTTCAGCGTACAGCTGGCTCAATGCCTTTCTCGTGTGCTCCAGCAATTTCATCGTGAGACCTCGCTGACCGTTGGCCACAATTCCTTCGGCTCCATCAACACGGAAGGGTCCACCGCCATGCGTCAGGATCACAGACTGGCGCTCATCTCTAACCCTCACAGACAGTCGGCGTCCATCGGGCAGCGTTCGTACCTGACGGCTTGGACGCTTCCAGTGAGGTAGTTCATCAATCAGTGCAATCACAGCCGATTCCTGCTTTGGTGAGAGATCGCTCAGGGGATCGTCGAGGTCTAGCAACTCAGCCGCGAATTTGTAGAGTTCCGGCGCAGCGGCCTTGTTGTGGTTCCAGCGACCAAACGCAACTTTCGTCAGCGCCACCGGATCGTGGAGGTTCTTGGCTTCTGTGACGCATCTACGGTCTCCGACTCGGGACTGCAAGTCAGTGTGGATTGGATCATCGTCAGAGAGAAAGTGAATCTCGGTGTGACCGTGCGCCTTGAGATATTGCGCGGCCAGCATCTCCGCGATGAAATCTTCCATCACCTCGTTGTACCGAGCGGAGCAGGCCAGCAGCAATGTTCCTGCTTTGATCTGCAGTTCCGCATCTGCAGCCAGAGCGCTTCTAGTGCTCCTCACCAACCCATTCCATGCCGCTAGATTGCTGTGATTGGTCTCTAGATGCTGCAAGAGTATGGAAGTCCTCCAATTAGGCAAGCGACACCAAGCCCGCAAGATGTCACCAAACGCCCAAGCGACTTCGGTGTTTGCTTCGTTTTCTAACTGACGAAATACATCTTCAACTGGCATGATGAACTCCATCGGCGAGAACTCTCAGTGTAAGGCAACGCATTTTACTAGTATGGGCTGGCGACGAAAACCTGTTCGGTGAGAATCATCAGCTGCGGAGTGGCTCACGATTGTGAGAGCATTGCTTCGATAGGCCGGGAGGGCGATATGGCATTCGATCCTAGTATCGGCAGGGCAACGCAATTTCGGAAGGGGCAGAGCGGAAACGCGGGTGGAAGACCCAAGAGCAGGCTGTTGAGCGAAGCGTTGCGGAATCGACTGGCGCAGACCGTGGACGACGATCCTACAGGCCGCACCTTTGCCGAAGCAATAGCGGACAATTTGGTTCGTATCGCGTGCTCGCAGGGGCCGAGCGCGGTATCGGCGGCGAACGAAATTTGTGACAGGATCGAAGGTCGTTCGCGACAGTCCATCGAGGTCGCGGACATCACAGCGGAACTCCGGAACAAGTCAGACGAGGAGTTGCAGTTCTATCTGGAGAACAGCCGCTGGCCCAGCGACGAGGAAAAAGTGCTGCTCTCAGCACCAGTGGATGGACCAACCACGTAAAGACACTCGATTGGTGACGCACAGAGAATTGGGCGAGCAAGTTTCCGCAAGGAGGGAGTCTTGGGATTTCATGTTGCATCCAGCTTTCCGAATCAGGGCACGAGCAGTTCGCCCTACGGAAATCAAAAACTGCAGAAGCCAGAGGGAATTGCGCGAGGAAGACGTGGCTTACCCGGTGGCCCGCGACTTCCAGTTCTGCCGCGAAATCGCTTCGCTATTGCCGCGCGGCGGATGGTAGGACACTCAATTCCTCGGCTGCCACGTTAGCCTAACCCATGTTCTGACTGCGGAACTAGCCCGATACGGCATGGCAATGTGGCCGCCTTCAGAGGTTTTGAGCGTAATAGAGATGTTTCAAATTTCTTGCCTGTCCAATTGATCTAGCCGGATAATACACCCTGCCCGTGTCAAGTTATCTTCCCCTGAACATCGAATCGCACGCTGTGTTGAACAAACGCATAGCGATTTACAGCAAGGAGGTTCATCGTGGGTAATGAAGCGTTGGAATTGACGAAGGTTGCGGCGAGGCTAGACCGAATGGAGAAAGAAAACCGGAGACTCAAAGGGTTGATACTGATCGCTCTGATATTCGTCATGACCATGTTCCTTATGGCGCAAACTCGTCAAAGTCGGACGATCGAAGCAGAAAAATTGATTTTGAAAGACGCACACGGCAGGACCCGGGCGGGAGTTGCACCCGCTGAAGTCCAGCGCCTTTTCACGGCGCACTTTTCCGTCAACTGACCGCTAGCGTTTCCCGGACCCCAGTGTCCCAACGTTCACAGCATCAGTGGGAGCGATGGCGGATGTGGTGAGAGGCCGCCGTGGCTATCGTTGACGGCTTCCCTAGCTTTTGAACGAAGATTCTCAAGGCCGTTAGGATTGTTTACGGCCCCCGCGCTGTAGTGTACACGATATTCCGCGTCGCCCTCTTTGCAGCAGATAGATAGATCATCTTTGAAATCGAGAGTATCTTGGATGGCAGGTTTACCCTCTCGGTAGCGCACTGCATGAGCTGGCATGTTTCTATTTTACAGCAGAGGAATCATTCTCATCAGGCATCAAGAAACAGAACTATGAAGCCCGCATTGACATTCTTCGCTTGCCTGTTGTTCGTGGTCGCTTGCGATCAAGAATTGCACAACCCATTCTCACACCGCCCGACACGAGTGACCCTTGTCGTGCAAATGTACACTCCAATCGAGACTGTGGATGTGATCAAAACGCCGAAAGACTTTGACGAACTAGATGCAGCTGAACAAAAGGACGCCGAGGCTAAGAAACTGTTTCACACGGCGTTTGCTACTGAGTCCGCCTGTCAAGGCATCGAGCTTTTGGAGTTGCTCCCAAAACCCGGAAAATCCGCAACGGAGATAAAAAAACTTCCGCATTCTCTGGTAATCGTGTATGACTCCCGTCCCCCCGGACACTGGTCCTACAACCTGAACTACAACGCGGAGTTTGGCGCAATGGTAGACAGCGAGCATGAAGTGGCCAAGCAGGTCTGCCAAATCATAAAGAGAACGGGCGGAGTAATCGGCCAAACCTAAGAGAAAGAGTCAACGGTCGAGAACAGGCGTGGGTGTTGAAAAAGTCCAGTGTCCTCCCAAATAGCCGAAATTTGGGGGATACAAAGTGTCCTAGAAGATTGAAAAAGTCGTTCGTGGGGCATCCTAGCGCAATTTTAGTTTTGCTAATTTCGCGCGTAGGACTTTTTCAACAGCCACAGGCCATTGCGCTCACCGAGAATCGAGCCGACTTTCGGTCAAGGGTCAAAACGCGTTATCGCGATTTTTCGCCAACAGACTTGGCTTATTGGCTAACATGTCTCTGACCGTATGGGCCGCCAAGACTGGTTTCAAAATACGAGGTGGGATGCTGCAACGGAGGCTCTTTTTTTCGAGAAACTCCGTCGTGCCAGAAACAAGGCTCTGCCGCTGAGGGTTCAGGCAGGCTATCTGGTAAACGCAGACCCGAGAGCCGCGTTGGCTCTTTTGGATCGATATTTCGCTCTAGGAGACGATCTCGACAGAGCTCTGGCGTTTGTGGATCAGGCGGAGGCCCATCTCGCTTTGGGAGCACAGGAAGAAGCACTTCGATCTCTGGAAAATGCATTGCAACGGGAACGCGAGGTTCCGAACGTCGGGACTTGGGCGTGGAGCCGTTATACCCTGATCGTAGCTCAGCAGAGGCTTGATCACCATTATGGCAGAGCCCTGGAATTGCTCCGGGAACACCCGGTACAGTCGCAGATTTTTCCTGTCATCTGTTTTCTCTGGTACGCGGCGTTCGCTCTGATTGCAAATGCACAAGGGCAACGCGACCAGGCGACAGAGGCTGCTGCCAAGGCTCTACCATATGCGGACCTGACGGATTCTGGTTTTCGCTACCATCCTGATGTTGGTCTCGTCGGTGCTCGTTACGACAACCTCAGAAATGAACTGCGTCGCCTTGTCCGAAGCTGATTACCTATGCCGAAGTCGTCGCCGCGAATTTGATCGAGATTGCCTGTACCCAAGGACCCGGAGCCGTTCACGCGGCGAGCGAGATCGCGGACCGTCTCGAAGGGCGTGCGCCTCAGTCCATTGCGATTTCAGACTTTACAACTGACCTTCAGCGCCGCTCAGACGAGGATTTGCAGTTCTTCTTGCAGCACAATCGGTGGCCTGACGAGAACGATGTGCCTGCCGGGCAGGTTCAGTAAGTCCACGTCTCGTGCCGCACGGGCAACTGATTGAGTTGCTCACGGCGTAACCGCCACTGTGGCATGAATCTGTCCATCAGAGCTACGAAATTGGCGTTGTGAGTTGGTTCCAGCAAATGCACCATTTCGTGTACGACGATATATTCGAGGCATTCGCGCGGCTTTTTCGCCAGATCGGTGTTCAATCGGATGCTGCGTGACCACCCCGCATGACCACACCTGACACACCAATGGCGCTTGTCTGGTGATCGCAATCACAGAATTGATTTCCGCCTGGGCGTATACTGACAAATGAGAAACGATCTGGTCGCCAAGGCTCCCGCCGAGGGAGCCTTTTATATTTCTCCCACCTCCACAACTGCTGTTTTCGCTCAAGAACACTACCCGATTCCACAAATCCAACCGACGAGGAGGAAACCATGAGCGCAAAGCAATTCAACTATTTCGATGATGCTTGGAAGGCCGAACTCCTTGAATGTCCAAAGTGCCAGTGGTTGGGCACGTTCGAGCAGAGTTCGGTCGAATATTACGACCAGTTGATGGACTGCCACTGCCCTCGATGCAGTTCTCTTGAAGCACCCATGCTAGCCATTGTCAGTTATCCAACTTTGGAAGAGGCCCGCGCCAATGCCGACAAACCGGGCATTCGAGAATGGGTTCAACAGATCGACGCTGGCCTCGACAAGTTCGCAAGGGAAAAACTACAAGGGCCAGAGCAACTCCCGGAGATCGGCGAGGACAGCTTCACGTTGGAGTGGGACAACGACCACAGCAATACCGATGACCGACGCACATTAATCAAGCATGGTGAAACCGTCATTTTTTCGGAGCCTGCGCGTTATGAAGAGTACGAGCGATTCGAGGAAGTGGCAGAAATCCTGAAAGCGAAATATGGGGGTCGTCTGAAAGACCTAGTCCCGACTCTCGAAAGCGAGTACTGGCTGTACGGTGACAAACACAGCGCACCGGACTACGTGGATTCCGTCCGAGACAAACTGCGGAGTCAAAGCGGTACGGTCAATTCAGGCGTTGTGACGGCGTTGCAGGGCGAATCCAGCAGAGACAAATTACGTCCATCTGTTGATCGGCTGCCCGTTCAAAGCCTTCTGCAATTTGAACCAAAACTGCCAATCCCTTCGGAGCTACCCAAGAGACTAGGCATTGACGAGAACCATCCGGCGTCGCAAGAAACACCACGACAGAGATCAACAACTTCAGAGTCTCCCGAACCATCCATCGTTAGCAACGATCACTTGGAGTCACGCCATCCTCGAAGTTCATTTCATAAGGGAACTTATACAAAGCGCGTGCTGCTTATTCTCGTGGGATGTGCGCTGGTGCTCGCGGCATCCGTGGTATTGCAAGATCAGCGCCATTCCTCGGCGCAGCCAGCACCTGTCGTACACCAATCTGCACCAGTTCCAGTTGAGCAGACGCTCCACCTGACTGGCCTCAACTCGCTCGCGGGTGGGTCAGAAGCTCAAAGGCTGGATGGGACGTGCAGCATGGACACGGCTCGCGAGAGCGTAACGTGCGACATTCACAATGGATTCCCAGATTGGAAAATTACGGAGATCATGTTCTTCGTGCGAACCGAACCCGCTGGGGCAGGAAATGCCTATCGCCAGCGCGTGTCCATCGCTCCATTCGAGACCGCAACCTTGACCTTCAGACTCGGCATGCAGGTTGACGCTCCGACGTGGAACAGACAGTGGAAGACATGGGTTAATCACTGGAGTTGGGACATTGCTGAAGTGAAGGGAATTGCAAGGAGGTAACAGTGAAGGGTAAGCATTGGGATTCAGTGGAAGAGTTGGATCGTTGGCTGGGAAATTTTCGGAACTGGCTAATCTCGCTGCTGAAATTGATGTGTAAGCAGATTCATGAGGCGCACACCGACGTTCTGCTTCCCGAGCAGATCATCATGGGGCGCGCTCTTGCCAAACTGAATCAGCGTAGGAGCGATCCAATGCTAATCGACGACTGCTTTCGCCTCTCGATTCGCAGGAAGCTGCAGGACATCGAACAGGAAATCGCAGGCCATGAAGCAGCGACGGGCCAAGGTTACACCTCGGAAAGAAGAATCGTCGAGGAGGCTGCGGGCGACTTCCTGACAAACTCGATGGTGTCGGAGGGATAGGAGATCGCTGGAAGTCAAGCGGAGCGACTGGCAGGCTTCGCGCGAATGGATTGCCGACAACTGCTGCACTTGCCTCAGATATGTGTCCGAGAATGGCGTAAAAATCGAGGAGCAGAACTTGGATGAATGGAACGCCTTCGGTGTGGCAGAACATCGAGCGAACAGAGGAATAGTCAAATGGGCGATATGGATTACGAACACGAGCGGGCGGAACTGGAGCGGAAGTTCGAGAAGTTCACGCGGGAGAACCCCGATCATCCAGCCGTAATCAAAGCGATAGCTTGCCGGATAGCCGCCTCTCGGAAGGACAAGGAGCCATCCCAATACGAAAGGGACTGGCTGGATTTGGCGCTAAGGAACCCTGACCATCCCCGAGTACTCCGTGTTCGGAAGGTCGTAGCAGACCTAGCGGCGAATCGAGAACGGCATCCCAAGAATGGGCCAGAATCCGTCGAACCGTTTCGATTGCCACTTCAGATGGAAACCGTTCCGTGGAATTCGCGACAGCGGCACAGTGTCTGCGAGGGAGCCTCCCAATCATTACCGACCACAGTCGAGGCCGAGAAAGCCCGACCGTTTTCTCCCGAATCCTGCACGAGCGAAATTCACTGGCCAATGAAAACCGAACATATTGACGCATCGCAACTTGCAACTATTCTCTCCGCGCTGCGGTTTTTCCAAGAGAATCATGCGTTCGCGGTGGCGCGGTATGCCGAGTATCACTTCGTCACGCAGCGACCACTCACGGTCGAAGAGATCGAAACCCTATGTCAAACTATCATTGCCGCTGCTGTGGCTTCCCTTACCGTTTGTCAGGAACAAAACGCTTGCCGCCGGTTTGGACACGCGATCTAGTGAAAGTCGATGAGCCGACTTATGCGGGAGGAAATCGAGCATCCGCACTTTGGGCACTGAGTGTAGCGAATAGCCAAGAGCGCCCGGAGTAGGGAAGGCCCCTTGACGGGGTTTGCGCCGAAATAGGATTGTGTTCCTTTCTGAGAACCGCTGTACCGGAGGTGCAATGAAACAACAAATTACCGCTCCCGATCTGCAAAAGCGCATTCCTCCGAAGGGGATGTTTCGCCTTCTTGGAGTCGATACTTTCGAGGGACCGTTTGCCGAGTTCATCGCGGGAAACTTTCCCACCGAGGACGAAGCGCTCGCTGCTGGCACGAAGTTCAAGGCGGGGCACGACATGATGAAATATTACGTCTACAACGACAAAGGCGATTTCGTCGCCGAAGCAGAGTAACTGGCGCGAAGGGTGCCCTGACAGCACAGGCCGGGCACCTCGTAATTCCGGATGAGGTTCCGGACGATTGCGAGTTCATCCAGGCCGATGTTCTCTCTTATTCCACCGTCCTCCCGAATTTTCTGATGCGCTCCGCCCACGAATAGGCTCTCCTTTTCGACCCCGCCGCCTTCGGTCGGTGGTGACGGCCCCGTTTCCTTATAGGCGACACAGCTGCGAAAGGTCTCCACTTGACCTGCGACGCGCGATAGGGCACTGTTTGCGTCGGATAGTTGCCGGGTCGCTCCCAGCGACGAAACGGCGGGATGCCTTCCCGCTCCCGCCTTCCTGATTGCGACGCAAGGCGGGAAGGTCACTCGGGAAGGTGACATTGACTCCATCCGCCAAAGTAGACGCCATTTCTAAGAGGTTCCACGCTGCTGCTGCGCTGCTCGCCATGGATTTGCGAACCGCTTCGAGGGATTTTGAAAACGCTCTCCAGACCCATATCTTCAGCCGCGACGATAGTGAGTTCGGCGCGCTTGATAACGGTAGATTCTTCGAGGCGCAACTGGCGCATTTCCTGAACGTGGCGGGGCGCGTTATCGATGAGCGTTTCCGGGACCTTGTCTCGATTGCTTCCCAACAACGAGAGATGACTCTGGCTGTGGAGTCGGCAACTGCCGTTGTTACTTCCGTGGTCCGCGAACACTGCAACCCCGAGACCATGCTGCTGCGAATGTTTCCCGCGCTGACAGGTGAGGGTGTGGACTTGCCACCGGGCTTGACTCCACTCGACGCAGGTGATTCCGTCGATGCGATCTGTTCGAGGATCGCAAGTACCCTCGACAGCGACATTGACCGTCTTGCCAAGCACACCCTCATTCACGGGGTCCGCAATGACGCCGTTAGCACGAACGCGGAACCAGCAGGGATAAAGGTGCAGCCCCGGAAGCGGCGGCTCAAGTGCTCCTTATCGGAAGGAGCGCGGAAACGTTGCAGCACGATTCAGAAACTCTGCCATTTAGGCGTGAAGGGTATGGAATATTGTCGGCAGATGGATGCGAACAAGATGGCTCCTCCGTGGCGGGAGGACGGTTGCCCGGCCACGTACACGAAAGCGTGCGGAGACGAACGGTGGCGTAAGGCTATCCAAGACGAGAAGTCCCGACACTCCAAACACCCTCCAATTCGTGCCCACGAGTAAATCTTTATCCCGCTATCGGAATGAACCCACAACAGTTGTCAGCCCAACTCGTCAGTTACGTTATCCGACGTGTGACAAATTCGCACTTCTGATCCAGAGTTACGGATAAGCGCAGGCCGCGACTTTTACGAAGGACATTCCGAAGATGAGCATCATGCTGATGGGAAAAGTGTGGGAGCGGACGCTGAGTCACGGGCAGCAGGCGGTCATGCTGGCTCTGGCCGATCATGCCCGTGATGACGGCTCGCATGTCTACCCTAGCCTGTCATTGGTCGCATGGAAAACCGGGTACTCCCTGCGGCAAGTGAAACGGATCGTGAGTGATCTTCGCAGGTCGGGAGTACTGGCCGTGGTCGCTCCCGCCCGGCGTGGTCGTCCTACTGAGTACAGGATCAACCTCGCACCCGCTAAGGAGAAGCCGTCGTTTTCAAAAGCGCACTCCAAGGGTGACACGATGCCACTGCAAGCTAACCCTGATGACGTGACATCTACGCCCGTTGCGGTGACATCTGCAGCGGATTGCGGTGACATTCCACGCCATATAGAACCATTAGAACCATCAAAGAACCATCAGCAAAGAACCCGCACCTACGCCACGGCAAAGAACTCGCCATTCAACTCGACCGAGGTTGCCCAAATGCTCTGCCAAAGGAGCGGTTGGTCAGGGAAGGAACTGATTTGGGCACTTCGAGGAGCCATTGACTTTCAGTCTCAATGGATGCCCGGCAAGTCGCTGGAGGAAGTTGGCGAGTCGCTACTCGCCGCCTATGACCAACATCAGCGCACGAAGGGAGGCTATGCTGTCGGCCCGCAAAAGTTCTTTGCCGAGGGCCGCTATCAAGCTTCGATCCCCGCCAAACCCGATCTCCGCCGCGACAACCCGGCGCTCAGAACTCTCACGCAGCTGGAGGCCGCCGAATGAGCGCGCTGGTAGACGGGGAAGCGGAGAAAACCGTGCTCGGCTGCGTTCTACTTAACGAGGAGGCCCTGTTCCACGTGTTGCCGTTGCTCAGGCCGGACGACTTTGGATTGTCTTCCCACCACCGCATATACCAGACGGTCTGCGAACTAACCGAGGCATCGAAGAAGGTTGAAGCCTATACGGTAATCGAAAGACTGGACGAGAAGGGCGTGCTGGAGACGGTTGGGGGACCGGGCTACGTCGCCTGCTTGAGCAACAGCATCACGTGCGAATTGGCGAGCATGAAGAATGTCGAGCACTACGCTGAACGTGTCCTCGACTATTCCCGTCGCCGCAGCGCCCGTGCGGCGGCCATTAGCCTAGCCAAGGCGGTCGAGGATACTTCCACGCCGCTCGACGAGTTGCTTGGGCAGCTTCAAGATGGTTTGTTGAGCATCGAGGCCGACGCTCGCAAGACGACAGCCCGCAGCACGAAGGAGATCATGGGCGATGTTCTGCGCGAACTGCAGGTGCAGGCGAGCAACAGCGGAGTGGTAGGCATGACCACGGGTCTCGCGTGCGTTGACATTGCGACCGGAGGTATCCGGCCCGGCGAATTGTGGACCATCGGCGGCCTGCCTGGTAGGGGAAAATCGGCTTTGGGGGTCCAGATTCTGTTGGCAAACGCAGCCGCAGGCACCCCCGTCTGCGCCTTCTCGTTGGAGATGACGGACGTGGAGATCGGGAAACGGTTCCTAGTCGCCAAATCCAACATTGCGGCTGTTCAAGTCCGCAACCCGGCGTCGATCAAGAAGGAACGCTTTCCAGAATTGCTTCATGCAGCAGGCCAAGTTGCAGAAATGCCGATCCACGTCGATTCGAGGCCCTCGCTTTCGATACCGCAACTCATGGCGAGTGCGCGATTGTACATTCGGCACTACGGGGTCCGCCTCATTGTGGTGGACTACCTGCGACTTGTGAGTGCTCCGGGTAAGGAACTGCGGGAGCGGGTGGGTCATGTTGCTGACGGCCTACGGCAGCTCGCGAAGAGTGAGCACGTTGCCGTGGTCATGCTCTCCCAACTCAAGCGACCGGAGGGGGGAGTTAATGCTCACCCAACCATGATCGACCTCAAAGAAAGCGGCGACATAGAAGCGCACAGTCATGTGGTGCTTCTCCCATACCTCCCTGCTGGCAAGGATGGAAGGCCCATGCCAGAAGAGGAACTGCTAATCATCGGCAAGAACCGGAACGGAGCGGTGGGGCCGCTGCCCGTTTACTTCGATGAAAGACGGCTGCAGTTCTTCGAGCGGACATCGTGCGCGTCGGCGGTTGGGAACTGAGGACGAAATTTCGCGCAATGGTGAGGGAAAGACAGCCCCAATGAAAAAGCCCGCCGCCGACTTTTAGGGGGTGGCACCGGGGTCAGTCTATAAACGAAGGCTTCATGTCGGGAACCTGTGCAAGGTGGCCAGAAGTGCAGGTGTTGGGAGGGCCAGGCCGCGAAGCCTGAGCGGCGACATCAAGGGCGTGATTCGCGGTTACCGTAACCAAGATACAGCGGTTCGCCGAACCGCCTGACGCCGTAAGTTGCTGATATGGAGATCACAAAAATGAATGGAGAGCAGTTGGGGAGCAAAACTCCACCACATTTCGAGCTACTCACCCCCGGCGAGTTTGCCGAGCGACTCAAAGTTCCGGTGACTTGGGTACGAGAAAGGACTCGCACCCGTGAACTGCATGGTGATGTGATTCCTCACGTCAGACTCGGGAGGTATATCCGATACCGATGGGGCAGTCCAGAACTGGAAGCATGGCTCAAGCGACGAGTGTATTCAGGATCACTGAACACCACCCCTCCGGTATGCTAGTGTTGCTCGTGTCATGAGAAGGAAGAATCCTCACGCTGTCGCACTCGCAAAGCTTGCTGTCAAAGTCCGATGGAAAGGCATTCCCAAGTCGGAGCGTACCGCGCTCGCCCGGAAGGCCGGGAAAGCACGGTGGGCGAGCCTAACGAAGCAGGAGCGTAGCGAACTTGCGGCACGCGGCGGACGTGCTTCTCGTGGCAAACCCAAAACGAGAAAGGACACGAGCAAATGAATCGCAGAAGAAAGCGCCGAAGTGCTCAGGGAACCATAACCCGGCATCACGGGTTCTGGTGCCTGCGCTTCCGCGAGCGGTTACGTATTGGCGACAGCATCAAAACGATACAGAGATCGAAACGGCTGGCTCCAATCGACGCGGAGCACAAGACCCGCAAGAGTGTCGAGGGGCTGGTGGAAACGGTCATGGAGCCTGTCAACAAAGTTCCGGCCACCTATGTCGCGGTTCGGCTGGGCGACTTTGTCGAGAATACGTACCTACCGTTCGTAGAATCGAAACGCAAGCCATCTACGTTCCGTGGCTATGCGCAGATGTGGAATCGCTATCTGAAGCCTCGGATCAGATGCACAAGCCTTCTCTTGCATAACACCGAGACGCGGACAATCCAATCGCTTTTGGACGAGGTCGAGCAGCAGGACAAACTCGCACCGCAGACCATGGCGCATATCAAACATCTATTGAGCGGGATTTTTCGATACGCGATTCGACAGGGCCACGCGCCCACCGGGACCATGAACCCGGTCTCATCAGCTGAGACTGCGTCCGTTCCCGACTTCGATGGCCGGGCGTACACGTTGGAAGAGATCGCTTTGATGTTCACGGTCCTGCCAGAGCCGAGTCGAACGGTGATGATGACCGCTGCCTTCACTGGTCTTCGAGTGGGCGAACTTCGCGGTCTGACTTGGGATTCCTACACTCCGGGCGACGACAATTCTCTCGGCGTGCTCCGAGTTCTACGGTCGATTTGGCGAGGTCGCGTTGGTGCGCCAAAGACAAAACGCTCCAAAGCTGTCGTGCCGCTCATCCCGCAAGTGTGGACCTTGCTTGAGCAGCACCGGGCGACGAGTGGCAACCCAGCGACGGGTCCGATCTTCTCAAACGGAGCGAAAAATGCCCTCGACCTTGACTCGCTCTATCAGCGGCAGATGAAAGAACCTCTTCGAAAAGCCGGGATCGAGTGGGAAGGGTGGCACGGGTTCAGGCGAGGTCTCGCGACGAACTTGGAGAGAATTGGAGTGCGCGAGTCGATTGCAGCGATGATATTGCGGCACACCAATGATCGGGTCACGCGAAAGCACTACATCAAGCCAGCCCCGGTCGAAGCCATCGTTGCGATGCGGCAACTGTCGGAGACGTTCTCCAAAGTCGAAACGCCAAAGCTTTTACCCGCAAATGCTCCCCAAAATGCTCCCCAAAATGCTCCCCAAACTCCTGAATCGGACCAACGGCAGCAAGAACCTCAGTGGCTGCAGTAATGGCGGAAACGACGTAAATGTCTGAGATTGAAGCGGTAACGGCAATCATTCCTATCGTGGTAAACTGTCTCAAATCGTCGCGGAGAGGTGGCAGAGTGGCCGAATGCGGCGGTTTGCTAAACCGTTGTACGGGCTAACACCTGTACCGAGGGTTCGAATCCCTCCCTCTCCGCCAGATTTTCAGCTATTTACGAAATCCGCGATCCGTGCTGCAATCCGTTAGTCTGAATTGCCCGATGCCAGCGCCAGTCCAACCACCTTGGAGTGTGCCTGTGCCATCTCATCCGTCACTACGTCACCGTACAAGTTCATCGTGGTTCGGATGTCGGTATGCCGCATGAGTTTCTGCTGCACCGCGATTGGCGTCCCTACAGCGTCCAGCCATGACCGATAGCTGTGTCGAAGGGTGTGAGTCGGAACCCCGCCGATTCCCGCGCTCTTTGCTGCCTTGTGGAACAGTCGCAGGATGTACGGGTACGACCACGGCAAGCGCCCAAGCTGCACAGGAGATGCAAAGAGCCAGTCTCCATCGGCAGAAAACTGCGAAATCTGTTTCCACGTTTTCAGGATTTCGAGCAGTTCCGGGTCAATGCTCATCTGTTTCTGCGAGTAGACTGTCTTAACGTCATCGACATGTTGACGGACGATTGCTCGTTCAATCCGCAACTTGCCGTTTAGCCAGTCCACATCACTCCACTTCAGAGCCAGACATTCGCTGATTCGTAAGCCGAAACACACGCAAAGCAATGCCATCGTGCGAAACGGTTCCTCAAGGTGTTGAATAAACTTGCGGAACTCGTCCACCGTCAGGCTACGCGGTTGCCGCGTGCGTTTGGTTGCTCCCTTGACGACGACTAGGTCAATGGGATTGCGTGAGATTTCCAGCGCACCGCTCCACATGGCAAATTCCATCAGCAGATGCAGAATGCCCCGCACATGGCACTTGCTCTTGGGAGACAAGCTCAACCCGCGCAACCAGAGTTCGATTGGTCGAGGTTGAACTTCGGTGATTGGAAGATCGCCCCACTTTGGCAGAATGTGATTACGTAGCCAATTGCGATACATCCGCGCCGTGGAATGACGCGAAGGCAATCGTTCCCTCTCATAACGTTCTGCCAGCACTCTCACAGTGGGAACCTCACTTTTCTCTGGAACCTCCATTGGCTGCCCGTTTTCTGTGGGCAAGAAAGACTGTACGTCATTCCAAGCTGCACCCTTGGTCGGGAACTCCTTCAGGCCGCCGATCAGCCTTGATCGCCGTTTTCCGTCTTCCCACCATAGGAAGTTCCAAGTCTTACGTCGTTTGTCGAACACTACACTTCCGGTTTTGTGCCGTGCTGCCCTTTTCATTTACTCCATCCTTTCTTCTGCAGGGCGCACGGATGGCGATTGGGATGGTAGCACGGGAGATTCCAGAAGTGCCGCGTCTAAGTCCTGTCGTCGGAAGCGCCAGACGTGCCGCTTGGTGCCGGAGAGAGCAAAAGCTTGCAGTTTGCCCTGCCGTGCCCAGAGAAGGAGCGTACGAGGTTTGAAGCTCCCGTCTGGCGACGACGCCGAGCAAGACGCTGTACTCTTCAGCGTCTTACGCGCCATTTGGAGAGCCCTATGCGCAAGCAGGAACCCAGGATCTGTCGTTCACAGGGCAGGATCAGGACACGCTCGCAGGTCCGCAGGGATTGTATGACTTCATGTTCCGCAAACAGAGCTCGGTTCAGGGTCGTTGGTTGTCACCTGACCCCGCTGGGCTAGGGTCCGTCAATACGGCGAACCCCCAAAGCTGGAACCGCTACGCCTATGTGATGAACAATCCCATGACCCTAATTGATCCGCTGGGGCTAGATTGTGTGTATACGTATGATGATGGATCTACTTATGTCGCGGCAGGCGATTGCGGTATGAGTGACAACGGTTACTACGTCGACGGATTGGTGGGCTGCACTGGTTGGAACTGCAGCCAGATTACATACAATCCAGACACTGATTTCCTTGCGGTCCAATACACACTCGAGGGAGCAAATGTAAATGATCCGGCCAGCCAAGTGACGTGGTCAAATGTCAGTCTGACCGCGTATGTATCAGCTGCAACGCAAATGAATATTACTGGTTAGACAAATGCTGCTCTCTCGAGTTTTACCATCAATGTCTCCGTATACATTCCACCATCGTCTAGTGGGGGAGGCGGCAGCAGTATCATACAGCAACAACATACACCGCAACATTGGCAGTGTGTGAAGGATAAAATTGACAAGGCTAGCGATACAGTGGGCGATGAGACTTCGAAGAATATGTTTTTACCTTTTAAGAGATCAGCCGCGGTAGCGGTAAGCTCGTTTATAATTGGGTGCGCGCTCACCGCCGAAGGAGGCTGCTTGCCGGGAGGAATTCCCGCCGGACTCACCGGTGCGCTCGGTGGGGCTATTGAGGGGGCAGGAGAAGGGATAATCCGTAACACTACTACATACTTGCACGCGATGGCTGAGCTAAAGAGGGACATTGCGAGCTGTCCTCAATAAAAGAGTCTGAGGGTTGAAGAGAAGAGTATGTACAAGAACTAATCCGTCTCGAGGTGCGTCATGCCAAGATCGCCTAAATGGACCCTAGCAGGACGCTGAAAAATCGTGCTTCGATGGGATCCGGTCCACTTAGTTCGTGATTTTATGAGCAGCTAGAGCGTGTGGATTTGCCAGATTAGGCTCGCAATGACTGTTCTCTCGCTTCTTCCAAAGTTTCAGGCACACTTCGGCATCAGCGTCCGCATGCGAACTAAGTTGTAGGTCGCCGCTGCCAGCGTGAACATCCAACCCACTCGCTCTAACCCACGATGTCGCAGCTTGCGCAACAATCCGACCGTCTTCATCCAGCCGAAGACTTCCTCGATCCGCTTCCGCTTTCTTTGGCTTACCTCATAACCGGGGTGCCGAGTCGTGCGCCGGTCCACCCGGCTCTTGCGTCGACTCTGGTTTTGCGCCACATGGGGTGTGATTTCCATTTGTCGTAGCTCGTCGATGAACTCGCGTTGGTCGTATCCTTTATCTGCACCCAAGGTGACTCGTCCGTGCCCCGGCAACTTCTCCGCCATCACCAGTCCGGCATGGCATTCCGCTGCACCGTAGGCCGTGGTCACCAGCGTGTTCACGACCAGCCCGTTTCTATTCTCCGTCATCAGGTGTCCGTGGTAGCTCAACTTGGCTTCCTTGCCTCGTCCTTTACGGGCCAGCATCGCTGCCGGATCCGTTGTCGAACAGTGCGTCTGATTGCTGCGTTTCTCTCCCCGATAGTTGATCGTGGGGTTGTTCTCGTCCCACCGCGGCGCCGGCGGTTTCGGTTCGTCGTCCTTCTTGTCCTTCTTATCCTTGGCCACGGCATCAACGGGCCGGAAGCTCTTGTGCGATGCCCAGGCCTCCAGCAGCGTCCCATCCACGGTAAAATGTTCGTCGCTCAGCAGTTCCCCGGCTCGCGCTTCTCCCAACACCCCCTGAAAGAAAGCTTCCGCGATGTCCCCTTCCAGCAACCGCGCCCGGTTTTTGGAGAACGTGCTTGCATCCCACACCTCATCATCCATACTCAATCCCACGAACCACCGGAACAACAGGTTGTAATCCAGTTGTTCCATCAGCAACCGCTCACTTCTCACCGAGTACAGCATCTGCAGCAACAACGCCCGCAGCAGCTTCTCGGGTGCGATCGACGGCCGCCCCGCTCTCGCATAGAGTCGATGGAACCGCGGTGAGAGTTGTTCCAACACTCCGTCGACTAGGCTTCGAATCATCCGCAACGGATGGTCCTGCGGTACTCGTTTGTTGGGTGAAATATAGCTGAACATCCCATCTTGCTGCTGATCGTCTCCACGCATGCTGTCACTAGTAACATGTCATCCTGTGGATTGGAAGTCGTTTTTCAGCATCCTGCTAGAGCACATCAGCCTAAAATGCACGAGCTATTGGCAGTGCGTGCTCCGTTTTGGTTTCCCTGTTGCTATTTTGTATCGTGGGATTGACTACGCGGCTTTTCGCATTGCAACCGATAACGCCGGGATCCGCTACTCTTGGCGAGTCGCGGCACTTACGGATGTCTCTCTTATCTTACTTCTGTCGGTTATATGGTGGGGCTTGATGCGTCGGATTGCGGCGTGGACACGAAGATGTGCCGCCACTGCCCCACCGAGCGATCAAGGCTCGCAATCCAGCGTCGGTCGCGACTAGCAGAGTTGAATCCAACTAGCCATGGCGGTTTAGGTTACAGATTCGATCCAGCTCTCGCGCGAGCCGAGTACCCATTCGCTCCCCTAACAATCCCCGAAACTCGTGTTGGCTTTTTGCCGGGCAAACTCCGATCAGTTAGGCGACGGCGATGAATTGGCTCTTAGACCTAGTTTTACTGACACTCTGCCTTGCATTCGCAGGTAGTTACAGCCGGATTACCGCTTCTCCTTGGTTGCAGAGTGTTAAAGAATTCGGAAGGCCCATCGTTCCCCTTGCTGTTTCCGGAATAACTCTGTTCGGTTGCTTTGCGATTGCCGCACTTGTGCACGAGCCTGTCCCACGTCTTCACGACGAATTCAGCTATCAACTGATGGGCGAAACCCTGACCGCAGGTCACCTCTTCAATCAAACGCCGCCTCTGCCAGAATTTTTTGAAACATTCCACGTTCTGCTGCGCCCGGTTCATGCCTCCAAATACTTCCCTGGGCAGGGATTGTTCTTGGCGATCGGCAAGAAGCTGACGGGACATCCCTCTTTGGGTGTCTGGTTGAGTTCCGCACTGGCTTGTGCAGCCGTCACGTGGATGCTCCAGGCATGGATTGGACCGGGTTGGGCCTTGTTTGGTGCGATATTAATGGTCGCTCAGTACGGAGTATTCAGCTACTGGAGCCAATCTTATTGGGGAGGCATGGTAGCAACCCTCGGAGGGGCACTCTTCCTTGGAGCCATCCGCCGCCTCTGGGATCGAATCACGTGGCAGGGCGCGCTGTGGTTGTCACTAGGACTTGTACTCCTCGCGAATAGCCGACCGCTCGAAGGCGTGATAGCCACCCTCCCAGCCGGTGGACACCTTCTATATAAAGTGTTGCGTAATCGCCAGTGGCGCACGTCTACGTTTTGGTTAGCATTGGTTCTGCCAAGTCTCGCTGTCCTTTTTCCTGCTGCATCAGCGATGGGCACGTACAACCGCGCCATTACCGGCTCCGCGTTCAAGACACCTTACGCGCTTCATGAGCAGCAATACCAAGAGACTCCCCTTCTGATTTTCCTCCCGGTGCACCCTAAGCTCACCTACAGCAGCCCGGCGCTGCAGTACTACTACGAAGTCAACGAAATGAAGCCGTACGTTACACAACGGGTTCCGAAATACTTCATAACGGCAGTTGTCCGAAAGTTCACAACTTGGTGGGCCTTCTATTGCGGAGTCCTGCTGACCACTCCGTTGGTGCTGCCTGGGCTGCTGCGCAAAGGTAAGATTCGTTGGGTCCAAGCGGCTCTGCTTGCCTCCTTCGTCGTGCTATCGATTTTCTCCAGCCCGACTGCCATCGTAGTCCGAGGACTGATCGATTTGCTCGTGGTTCTTCAGATTGTGGTGCTATGGCTCGTGTTTGATGACCTGTGGTCGCGAGTGGCAATCTTGACCTGCAGTCTGATCATGTTCGTTTTGTTATTTGCAAAGTGGTTTTTCCCCCACTATTTCGCTCCCGCAGCGTGTTTGGTGCTTTACCTGGAAGTTGAAGGTTTGCGCCGGATCTGGAATTGGAATACGCAGGCAGAAGAAAAGACGGAAACGCTTACCCGTGCTGAAAGACGTCGGTCTGCCCGAGAAGGCCGGGATAGACCGCCAATGAACCTGCGCAGATTCGTCTACTTGCTTCCCGCGGCATGTCTGCTTTCTCTGGTCTTCCGTATCGAAGCCCGTCTCAACAGCTGGCGACCGAATCCTTTTGGCGGTCCCGACCGGCTAGCACTTCTGACGCAAGATTGGAGCCTGGACCGTGCCAACATGGAAAAATGGCTGGAGCAACAACCGAAACCCCAACTCGTTTTTGTTCGGTACTCGCCATATCACAACATCAACTTCGAGTGGGTATACAACCATGCAGACATCATGCACTCGCGCGTGATTTGGGCGCGCGATCTGGGAGTCGAACACAACAAGCTCCTCCTGAACCTTCTGCCGGACCGATCGGTGTGGCTCCTAGAAGCGGATCGCCGCAACCCGCAACTAATCCCTTACGCAGATGCGACTCCCGCTCTGACACAGCCCAGCACTAAAGAATGGAGAAGACCAGAAGAACCGGAATAGTTCAGATGGAAGCGTGGATTTTGCGCGGCTCGAAATCCAAAACCTGCCCGAATATGCGATCCACTTGCGATCCGTTTGCTGGTCTAACGCTGCTTTTCGTAGCTTTGGGTGCCATCCGTGGCCTTGCATGTTGTTGAAATTACGTTCTTAGGCGGATTCGAATCCCTCCCTCTCCGCCAGATTTCTTCAATCCCAACCACTTACGTCACGTCTCGTTCCTACTGGATCGTCCGGTCGGCAGCTTGTTCCTGACCTTCTGGTGTCCCGCAGGTGTCCTCAACCGGGGGGACGGCTGTCGGGATGTTGTTTTCCAACTTTTTCATCGCGTGCTTCACGTCATCAGCGGCGGTTTTGATGTAGTACGTTGCCATCGTGCTGACATTCGCGTGTCGAAGAATGCGCTGGATCACCATCTCCGGCACACCCAGCCGATAGAGATTGCCACCGAGTCCACGGCGGGCCCGTGGAGAAGAACTCACGGCGCATTTTCACTTGCTCCAGTTGCGCTCTGAAAACCTGGTCGCCCGATTCTGGCCTGAAGTGCCGTCGGTAGCCAAGCGCCTTTTGCCTGAGAAGACACTCACAAGTGAGCAGATTCGAGAGACCTGCCTCGATGGGCGAAAACAGCGTCGATCCATTCTCAGTCTCTAAAGATAGAAGCTGAGGGGCACGCCATAACAGTATTTCCGCCGCTGTACGTAGGAAAATCAGCCGGTTGCGGATAAGGCCGTCAGGACGACTTGCGTCCTTTTTTGTAACGCTCTTCAAAAAAGTGTGTTCCGGCATCGTAGTCTTGACTCACGGAACGGTCGCACTCACGCTTAATCTGCTGCTGGCTGGCAAATGCGGTCGCAAACACGGTGGCCGAGTGGTTCCGCTGGCGACGGGACCCTCCGGCGTCGGGCTGCCGCAGTAGCAGATGGCGGTGAAGATAGTCATCACGGAGATCACTGTCGGGAGGTCGAAATAGAATCACTCGATCGAATCTCCCTGGACGCTTCAGGATCGCCGCATCCAGCATGGAGGGATCGTTTGCGGTCGCCACCACTACCAGGCCGTCTTGCGTACCGATACCATCAAGGCAATTCAAAAAGTGCTGGAGAGTAATTCTTGGATGCGGGTCTCGGTCGTCCTTGACGACGAAGGCCCTGTCTAAGTCTTCAAATATATGAGCAGCGAAGGGGCATTCCGAGCCGCCTCTTCAAAGAAGCCAGAAAGCGAATCGTTGGTTATGCACTCACTGCCAAAATCGAAAGTGAGAGGCGCGACGGCGGGGTGAGAAGTGGTCCTGCCATTGCCCGGAGGGGCCGTAAAAGAGATAGCCGCGTCGAAAAGCCAAGCTGTGCTCTCGGAACCACGCTTTGCGCTGGAGGAATGACTCAAAGTCGGTTCCTGACCAACCGAACGACAGAAGGGTCGAGCACAACCGATCCCAGTCTTAGCCTGGAGTGAAGCTCAGTTGCCCGCCGCCCCATACACTGAGATGCTTAGGCTCGTTTGGATCACGGAAAGGAGTCTATTGAGCACAGATGTAGTGGAAGTGCGGTTAACGATCATCCAGCTTTTCCGCTTTGAAAACAAGCCTTGTTGAAACGAGACATACGGGACGTTGGCGACAACGAAGGCTATCGGTTCACCCCTCAACCGAACGGCAACGGGACAGTCCTGCCACAGTCCGCGTTTAAGATCAACAGGTGACGCCTAGGAATAATGTAAATAACTTGTAAGATCACCAGCATATTATTTGTGAATACCTTGTGAGATCAGGAGTATCTGTCGCAATTAGGGTCATTCTTATTCGGATTTCCCTTGCCTACTTCCCGATCTTGGGAATGCTGTGTCCGTACAGTTCCCCGAGAAACAACGGCACGATCGCTCTCGTTGCCCTGAACTCGGGAGGATTTGTCAAAGTCGAGTCCTATCGCACGTGGACTTAAAAATAATTCAATGTCCGTGCACCTTGTCGATCCCGACCCAATTGTTGTGACCTCCGCTGCTGTTACCGCAAAGTAGACACGGCGGGAAAGCCGCGAGCATGGGGCTCAAGACCTGCGCTGATGAATGCAATGGCGATGACACCAATCGTCCTCGCGCAATCTCGATCTGAATTTACAAGAAATTTACCACCCACAAACATGGTCTTTGCGACAGAGCAAGAAGATAAAACTCAAGTGCGTTAGTGTGCACACAAAACGTGTAGGTAGCGCGCAGCGATCCCAGAATTCATCCTCCTTAATTCGCGCGCTCCAGGAAAGATTCTTAGGTGATGAAGAGTTTGGTATTGGTTTGTGTATTAGCAATCTCGGCGCTTGGTCAATCATCTGGCGCTAAAACGGTTCAAGCAACACCTGTGGCGGGCGAAAGCTGGCTTAAACACCTCCATCGGACCTTTGAAGAAACCAGCATGGGCAAAACCGGCCGCTTAGGACCTCCTCAATCGATCGATGGATATGAGACTTCTAACGGGCCAATGCGACTGTCAGCAGAGTCCACAAATCAAACGGTGACCCTGCACGGCTCGGATCTCTATCGGCTGAATTGCTGGGGATGTCACGGTGAATTTGGCCTGGGCGCGCCCCCAGAAATCAACTCAGTTATCAACCCGACGAGAGCTATGTCCACCCAAGTCATCCTGGAGCGAATGAAGAATCTGGGTATGGACATGAGTCGGGCGGACGCGGCAGTGCTCGCCAATCAGTCAAAGGTCGCGTTGCTGGAACGGCTGCACAAGGGGGGCACCGACATGCCGCCGTTTCCGCACCTGAGCGAACTGGAGGTCCGTGCCATTGTCGTCTACCTGAAGCAGCTGGCTGGAGTCCCCGGCGCAGAACGAGAACAAGCAGCGGTCGAGGAATCGCGTGTACGGGTAGGCGAGCATATCGTGAAGTCTACCTGTCACGTCTGCCACAATGCGACAGGAGAGAACCCCAGCCCTCAGCAGATCTTCAATGGGGCGATCCCACCGCTCAGTACTCTCACAGCGCGGACAAGCCTGCCCGAGTTCGAGAGAAAAATCAGAAGCGGTGCGCCGATCGTGATGGGAACGCCGCCATCACATTTCAGAGGCAGGATGCCCGTGTTTTACTACTTGGACAAAGACGAAGTGGCGGATGCCTACTTGTACCTCCGGCTTTATCCTCCCGACTGGACGGTTCCTGATCCGGAAAGGCCAGCCACTGAGCAGAAGCAGGCAGAAAGCAAGATTGTGCAAGTTGGATTCGGTATCGAGCCGACCACCGGTGGGCCGCCAAGCAATGCACGTGACCTGGCAGTGATCATCTTTCCCGTGGCTGCAGCCCTATTGCTCGCAGGAGGCTTCTGGTTCACATTTCGGGAAATAAGAAGGCTGACGGCGGTCAGCGACAGTCGCAAAGCATTGGTGATGAGCGACGGCAGCGTCGTGCAGAATGCAAACCTACTGGCCTCGAGCAAGTCGCGGCCTGGGTTGCAGCCAGTGACGCACTCCGACGACAACGCCGGAGAAGTAGCAGACCATGATGACGAGCCTTCGTTTCACCACGACGACTATCACACCTTCGAGAGTTCGTGGTTGACGCGGTGGCTTGAGCGAAGGGATGAGGCGGCCTAACACCCTTAAGACAGACCAGCACCACGGTGTTTGTCAAACGTCGTGCTCGAATGATCCGCTGTTTTAGTAACAGCGCCCATCATTTCATAACGTAAAAATTCAACAGATTGAGATGCAAACCCAGCTCGCAGTAGGTCGATCTTACTAACCTTCGACTTGCGGCTATTAATTAGAGTGGCGTCAAACGGTAGTCCGACGAATAGATGAAAACTGGCAACTTACCTATCATCCACCGGCGAATCGGATTAAGTTACTGCCACTAAAATCACCAGTGATCGTTAGGCTGTCGTAACCCAGTAACCGAACATTGCCGTGATTCGATCCTGTCGTCTTATTTCCCTCAGTCGCACTGTCCGCCGATGAAAATGAGGGGCTTGCCGGTGTATTCGAATGAGTTCGCCCCAGTGTTGACGCACTGGTTCGACAGGATTCGTAGTGAAGTTGGAGCGTGGACGTGAGTGATCCGCTGTCAACTGGGCATCTCAGGGCAACAGGACCGACCTTGGCATGAACGATGATCAACGCGGTCTCCCGAACCAGGTTTTGCGTCTTCGTTAAGCCGCCTGCCACGGCACCTGCCATAAAACTGGTGCGATCCAGATCAATACTTGGGCTTGCATTTTAGGGAAAGATGCAACAGAATGTCATGCTTCCCCGCGTAGACGCTGACATGTGTCTGTCTCCTTAAAATGGAAAAGATAGTAATCAGCTCTGCTGAAGTGGCAGAAACTCAGACTTTAGCGGACCAGCCTGCGCGACTGGAACCGCGTCTCGCACCCGCCGTTCCCCGATGGGCGAAATGGACGTTGTCTCCGCTCGTGCTGTTTTTGCCCCTCCTTTGCCTGGTCGCGATTGTGTTGCGAGTGGCTATGCGCGGATTGCCGCCGCGAACGCGACATGAATGGACTTCGTTACTGGCAACATTGCTCATTGTGAGCGGGATTGTGACCTCGGCGGGGACCGTACTGTTTTTTTCCGTGACCCCGCTGCCATCGATGGTAGGGGCAGGATTGAGTGAACTGGATGAGCGGCCAGAATTTCCTACTTTGCCGTCGACGCTGCCGATGTCGGCCAGGGATGTCTCGGAAAAACTAAAGCCGCTGGTGGCGGTGATTTCGCCGTCGCGACGATCATGGTTTACGCATGAGGAAATGCCCACGACGAGTTTCGGAGCAGGCACATTGCTCCAGGCCAGCGCTGATGGATATCTGTTCGTGACAGCGCGCCATGTGCTTGATGGCCCTGCCTTGAATGCGGCGAAGGCGGGGACGCGCGGGCTGATTGCGATGTCCTCGGGAACGTGGGGAGCAGCCGACGTAGTAGCCCGTCATCACAGTTTGGACCTGCTCTTACTCTGGATGCCCCGAACGAAGGGGAATGCCACATTTGTGCAGCCGGTGGCAAAAGCGACACCTCCGAGCGAAGGAGAGAGTGTTTTTGTGATTGGGCATCCGGAAGGACTCAGATTCACGTTGAGCACTGGAATTATTTCTCGCATGCATGGCACCACGATCCAGATGTCAGCGCCGGTAAGTCCAGGCAACAGCGGCGGACCTGTATTTGATGATCGAGGGAATCTGTTGGGAATTGTGACCTCGATGGTCGACAAACAGGGCGATCCTAATGCTGAGAACTTGAATTTCGCGGTGCGCGCTGATGCACTGCTGGAGGATTCCGAATGGGAGTTTGTGAGCTTTGGCCGCAGACGATTAGCCGACTATGTTACGCACGACAAGGCTTTAGAGAGGGCGGTGCCGCCCGGAGGGCAGCAGTGAACCTAATCCAGGATGGACTCAAAAGGAATGCCTAACATCAACGTTACCGTTTACGACTCGACTGAGAATAAGCGCGTGCCCGTAGAGCTCCCGGATGACGCTCCGTGCAACAAGATCGTCGCGGTCCTAGTGCAGAAGTTACGACTGCCGACGAATGGTCCGGACGGCGCTCCATTGAGTTACAAATTTCACCACAAGAACTCAGGGCGACAGATTCAAGACGCGCAGACTCTATCAGAGGCACAGGTGCAGGATGGGGACATCTTGCGGCTGCAACCGGAGATTACTGCAGGTGCGTGAATATCCATGACACCCCTGTTGACAGTGACGTTCGCGAGGATCGCTTCAGCCGGCTGCGGCTGATTTCCTGGTGGGATCAGGAGAAAAATCGCCGGTTGCCGGTTACTGGTGATTGGAGCGGGCGCCCTGGGCAATGAAATCCTGAAAAATGCGGCGTTGCTTGGCTTCACGCAGGTTATCGTGGTGGACCTTGACCGCATCGAGGAATCGAATCTTTCACGTGCAGTTCTTTACCGATCGGATGATGTGGGCAAGTTCAAGGCAGATGCCGCCGCCAGAGCATACTGCTCTCTGGCGCCCGATGCGAGGGTGCATCCCATAGTCGCAAACGTGTTGCACGGCTGCGGTTTGGGCCTATTCGAGTGGAGCGACGTAATTGTTGCGGGCCTCGACAATCGCGAGGCCAGGCTGTGGATCAATCGTTCGGCGTGGAAGGTGAATCGTCCATGGATTGATGGTGCGATCGAAGGAATTAATGGAGTGGTGCGCGTGTTTCTGCCCGGTAGTCGCGCCTTGTTACGAATGCACCCTGGGAGAAGTGGACTGGGCTCTCCTGCAGAAGCGGATGTCGTGCAACTTGCTGACCTTCGAGCCGACGGTGGAAGGAAAGGTTCCCACCACTCCAACGATCTCTTCGATTATTGCGGGAGTGCAAGTGCAAGAGGCGGTCAAACTGATTCACGGGTTGCCGACTTTGGCCAGCAAGGGCTACGTCTTCGAGGGGATGAACCACACTTCCTATGTGGTCGAGTACACGCAGAACGCGGACTGCATGAGCCACTATACCCTTCCGCAGATCGTGCACTTGGAAAAGAGTTCAGGCGAACTGACACTGGCGGCGCTGCGCGAGCGTGCGCGTCAGGAATTGGGATCCGAAGTGGTCATCGAGTTCAGCCGCGATGTGGTGCAGAAGTTCGTTTGTCCCGCGTGTGGCGAAGAAGAGGAAATGTACCAGCCTGTGGGGAGTATCCCGTTCGAGCGGGTAAGGTGCAGGAAGGATGGGCAATTGCGCACCGTGATTTCGTTGCATGCGTACTCGGGGGAGCCGGAGCTCGGTGGCAGGCTGCTGAGCAGGCTGGGATTACCCCTGTTAGACGTTTTCGTCGCTCGAAGCAGAGAGCAGGAAGTTGCCTATATCCCATACGGCGATGCGCCGCGAGTGCTGGGAATACTGGCTTCGGAACGCGCTGGCTCCATGCCGTTAAAGTCATGAAGGCGAAAGCAAAACCGATCCGCTACGCAGCCGACCTTGGTGGTCGACAGTGAAGTAGTCCGCCAGATTCGGCAGCATGCGCGCTCAAGCGGCAAGACCGAGGTCTGCGGTGTACTCATCGGTCAGGATCGAGATCACCGCATCGAGGTCGCCGCCTGCATTGAGGGCCAGAACGCCGATGAGGCTGGGGCTCACGTAACTTTCACCCAGGATACCTGGGAACATATTTATGCAGTAAAGGACAAGAAGTATCCCAACGAGCGAATCGTGGGGTGGTATCACTCGCATCCCGGATTTGGCATCTTTCTCTCCGATCACGACACATTCATTCACAAGAATTTCTTTTCGTCTCCGGGACAGGTGGCGTGGGTTTTCGATCCGCAGTCCGATGAGGAAGGGTGCTTCGGATGGGTGGGCGATCGCATCGAGCGACTGACTCGCATCGCAGTAGTCGACCGGCGCGGTGGAGAACCTGCGGAGGATGGCGGGAGATCTGAGCCGGGATCTGGCGACACCACGCACCCGGTTCCAGAACAGGTGCGAGAGAAGCGAGAGGGGACTCGAATCAAGATTGGACATCTGGAAGCGAGTGAATCTGGTGATGCGTGATGGCTCGGCCCTGGAGCGGCTGGTTTTCAGGGTCTTTTTCTACTTGTCGGTACTCGCGCTAGGGTTTTCGCTGTCGTATTTTTTATTTCCCCGCATGGTCGTCGTACCAGTCATGCAGGATCCGCGGACCGGACAGTTGATCGATCTACGAACCGGCGAGGTTATCGCGGAGCCGCGACAGCCGGATCCCGGAAGTGCGAAAGCCAATGCGAGCGGAAGCGCGGCGGGAGGCACAAGTGGGAATACGGGTGGAAGCGCGTCCCGACCCGAAGCCGGTCAGCCCGATCCCAGCGGCAAGAAGGGAGACCATGCCAAGCCCCAGTGAGCGAGAGTCCATCAAGATCACCGCGGAAGATCTCGCAAGCGTGACCGTTCCGGAATCGGTGGTTCCTACAGTTGCGCCATCGTCGGGGGCGAAAGTGTATGGAACGATCAACGAAACGGCGGAGCAATTTGTTTCGGTTCCGGCCGAGCGTGGCAGCATCTTGCTGCAAGGCTGGTTCTATCTGGGGTTGGCGGGAACTGTTGGCGCACTTGCGGGATGGGCTATCGCCGAGCCGGGTTTTGTGGATGGTCCAGGTCATCGCTGGGGAAATTTCTTCATCATTCCGCTGATTATTACGCTGATGTGCATCGCCTTCGGAGTGTCCGAGAGCGCTGTGGAACGTTCGGTACGTAAGGCGCTGCTGCGCGGCGTCCTGGCGTTGCCCTTGGGAATTCTGATGGGCTTTATCTTCGACATGATGGCCGAGACTCTGTACGGGGTCTTGATAAGGCTGATCTTCGAAGCCGGTGTACAAACCCACAAAAATCCAGCGGTGTGGGTTGTGCGAGGCGTGGCGTGGATGGTTTTCGGTGCGGCAGGTGGCGTTGTCTATGGAATCGTTGGGCAGTCCACAAAGAAAGGGACGTATGGTGTGTTGGGCGGTGCGATCGGAGCCGGACTCGGCGGAGTCGTCTTTGATCCGATTTCGATGGCCACTCATGTCGGTTCGGTGAGCCGCGCAGTAGGCTTTGCCTTGGTTGGTATGGCGGTCGGCGTGGGCATGGGCCTGGTCGAAAGCGCGCTCAAAGATCGATGGCTATACGTCGTGGCCGGTCCACTTGCGGGGAAGCAGTTCATCCTATATAAGTCCGAGACCAGCATCGGCAGCCGGCAGGAGTCGGACATTTATCTTTTCAAGGATCCCAACATTCTCCCTCGCCACGCTGTGATTAGTATCAGCGGTGCGCGCGTCATGCTCCATGCTACTGGCTTGATGCTGTGGGGTGGCCAGCCCGTCCATGACCGTGTGCTTCAGGACGGCGATTTACTGCAACTCGGGCGCTACGCATTCCGCTACAAGGAGAAGCATCGATCATGAAGGCGGACATCCTGGCCGAAGTGTGTCCCTATTGCAGAACCAAGATTGTCGCTGAAGACGTCCCAGTCGTGTGTGAAGGCTGCGGGACATCGCATCATGCCGACTGTTATGCAGAGAATGGCGGCTGCACGATCTTTGGTTGCAGCAAGGCGCCAGGCGATGAACCCAAATTGAGTGTGTCAACCCCCGATCTTGCCGCGCTGCCGGCGACGCCACCGCCGGTGGTGGGGACCCGGTTGCCTCCCCCTCCTCCGCCCGGAGTTGTTGTTCCCGCCCCAGCGAGCCAAGAGCTTCGCGACGCGGCGAATCGAGTGGTGCCGTCCATGTTCGGAGGATTTGCCGGCCAAGATTCGGCGGCGCCTACTGAGCAAGCCGAGATCCGCGAGCCAAAACATCGCACCAGCTTCATCATACTGGGGGCCCTGCTAGGTGCGTTTGGAGCACATAACTTTTACGCGGGTTATTACAAGAAGGCAGGGATACAGTTGGCGATTACGTTACTGACTTTGGGCCTGGGCAGTCCGATGAGCTGGATGTGGGCGGTGATCGATATCTGTACGATCGATCGCGACAGCCGGGGAGTGCAATTCGAATCGTAAACGAGAGGGAGGTTTATGGAATACTTCGTCAAGCGCGGCGATCAGCGTTTTGGCCCCTACAGTCTTTCTGACCTGCAACAGTACGTTCAGTCCGGCAACTTAGCCGTCGAAGACGTGGCTCAAAGTGAAGGCATGACGGATTGGGTGCCTTTGTCCCAGGTGTTGGGCAACATTCCAGTGACCGTCATACCGACTGGAGGAGCTGCGGCCGCCGCCGCGCAGCCTCAGTTAGTCCCACTGCCGCCAAATTTGCATTGGTCCATCGTGCTGATTCTCGGCATTCTCACTCGCCAGCTCTTTAATCTGATTTGGGCGTTAGTGCAAGGCAACTGGGCGCGGAAATTGTCGGGTGACAATAAGCCGCTGGTCCTGGTTGCTATGTATCCTGCCGGAATGGTTGCCGGCATATTAACGATGATCCTATATCGGGACGCCGCTGCCCTTGGCGGGCTCTTCATCATTGGCGGGGCGATCGTCTATTTGTTCGGCGTCTTCAGCATCAAGGCCGCCATGGAGGAGTACTACACCTCAACTGAGAACATTGGCCTGAGCATGAGCGGGGTGATGACGTTCTTCTTCAGTACGGTCTATATCCAATATCACATCAACAGCATTGCTCGGTGGAAGAAAACGGGAGTTCTCAGCTAGGTCCGTCACGACATTATGCCTTCTCCGCGAACACGCCGTCTGACGCTTGATGAAGAAACGCTGCAGGCGTTGCTGCGGGACTGGCCTTTGATTCAGATTACCGGGAAAGCGGGAATTCCCCCGGAGATCTACAGGTTTACTTACAACCTGCGCGGGCTTTACGTTTCCGGATCGGGAGAGATTATGGAGCGGGACACTCACGTGCTCGAGGTCAACTTGTCCCTCGGCTATCCCAAGCGCGCGCCGCAGTGCCGAATGCTTACGCCTGTTTTTCATCCAAACTTTGATGATTCTATGGTTTGCATCGGAGATTTTTGGGCCGCTTCAGAGGGACTTGATGATTTGATCATCCGGATTGGCCGGATGATTACCTATCAGGAGTACAACACGAAGAGCCCATTAAACGGACTTGCGGCGAAATGGGCAGCTCAAAATTCTCACCTGCTACCCATAGACCCAAGACCCGTCGCACCACCGTTTAAAGATGCTGCATACGCAGAGGCGAAGCAAGTCGAAGCTGTGCCTCCGGTATCCCCATCAGTATCGGCTGCTCCCACCCAAGACGCCGATCCATGGTCGGGAAAGATTGTGATCGGCTCTGAGAGCTAAACAGCGCGAGCGCACCAGTCCTTGAAATGCAATGTGAGCCTCGAGGATTGCGCTACTTGACTACCTTTTGCTCCACGACTTGCCCCATCTTTTCGAAGGGTGTGCACTTTTCAGGCACGGTGAACAGCTGCTGGTCCGGCGGCTCCATTGATATGTCGCGGTAGACCGCTGACAGGGTGAATTCGGCTGTGTGAGACTCAATCTTGACGGGAATGCCTTTGAGGTCTTGCGCCTCCCAAACCTTGGATTCAATAGTCTTTCCGTCGGGCCTCGTCACAACAACCTTTTCAATGTTGCATGGATGTCCGTCCACGACTTCCGTACCGGCCGCTGTGCGCTTGATGTCAGAGCCCTGCAATAGTTCGAGCGGGCTGGGCAGCATTTTCGCTTGTTCCGGCTTCATCGCTACACATTGATGGCTGTGGTCAGGGTAGGTCGTCAGGTTATAGACCTTGCTCTTCGAGGGCACGTACAACGTCGAGAGCGCTCCGCTCCGCTCAACTCGGAAACTGTCGCCGGCACGGTAGACTTTCATCGAGATGTCTGCTTTTCGCGACTCAAGAACCTGCGTCGCTGAGAAATCGGGGAAGTTCCAGGCACTCTGCCCGTGAGCGATGAGACTGGATGTGAGAACGAGGGCCGTGATCGTAACCTTGCGGAAAAGTTCCTGTAATTGCATGAATCCTCCGAAAACCGTAGCTTGAATTTGGACCTAACACGCGAAGAGGCCCCGCGGCTTGCGTGGGACCCCTCCGCAATTTATCTACACAAACGGAAACTACTTACTTACCAAGGCTTCCGCGCGGGCTACCGACACCCGTGCAGTAGTCCCAAGACGCTACGGCCGAGACTCCATTGGACCCGGTCTTTACATCGTAGAAATTGGCCTTGTAAGCGTTTTTCGCCGCCAACTCGGAATACAACAGGTTGTTTTCCCAAGTGCTGAACCAGTCGCCCCCGCCCGTCGCCGGTGTGAGGAAAACCGAGCCCAGCTTATTGCCCATGCGGTTGACAATGCCGGCCAGCGCAGGAGAGGACAGGCTCGTTCCACCGACAACTCCCCATCCGCCCATGCCGAAACCACTGAAGACCCACGCACCCGAAGCGGGGTCCGCATCGAACGACATGTCAGGCGTGGTGCGATTGGACTGCCCGAAAATCGGATACTGAAAGTTGGCCCAAGGACCGGTATTGCCTCCGGTCCAACCTGTGGTGTAAGTCTCAACCGTGCTCGTTCCGCCACCGGAACCTCCCCAGCACGACTCAGAAGACATCTTGAGGGTGGTGGAGCTGCGCAGAATGGAGGTGCCGCCGGCCGAGATCACCCATGGATTGGTGCTGGGATAGCCAACGCCGAATCCGCCGTCGCCGGCGGAGGCGAAGGCCAGAATCGGAGTGCTGTAGTTGTCGGTGACGTTGTAGGTGAAGTCGGCGAAGAAGGAATCATCCGCGATCTGACCGGCGAACTCACCGCCCTGCCAGCTATTGGAGACTTGTCCACCAGCCGGATAGTTGGCGACGATGTAGTTGAAAGCGACCTGCTCGGCGTAGAGAAGATCCGTCCAAGAACTCGAGCACGCCTCGACAAGGATGATCGCGGCTTTGGGTGCGAAGACATGCGCATACTCGATATCCATCGACGACTCGACGGACCAGCCGGGGTCCGCGGCAGGCGTAGTGCATGAACCGTTGCCGTTCGCATAAACCTTCACGAACGCGGGCGGGAGCAGACCCCAATAAGAATCAAAAGCCGCCAGGTCGGAATCCGCATTGGGATTGTCATATGCATCGACCAGCGCAATCGCGCCGTACCCGGCAGCGGTTGGGCCACCGGAACCTGAGCTGTAGTTCGGAATGCATCCGGCACTGGCCGGGTTTCCAACATAGAGGCAGCCCAGTGACTGAGGCGTCTCGGCCATTTCGGTTGTGGCGAGCGGTCCAACGAGGCTCAACGCAGCCGGACTCAACGCGGCCGGAGACTGAACCACGAGGGGCTTGCTGCCGTCAGTGCTGCGCAGAACGTAAGTGGTGTGGACCCGCCCCGCTGGTTGCGGCTTGCTGCTTTCCGGCCGGAAGATCGACCCGGCCTGTGGGGTGCGCTCGCTGGTTTGAAGAGCCTGAGGCTGCCCGCTACCTCGCGACGTTTCTTGCGCCAGGGCTCCCAGCGCTAGAGAAAAAACTGACACTGCTGCGATGATGCGTTTCATTGAATTCTCCAGTTTTTGTTTGGTGTTTGGTTCGGAGAGATTCGCTGCGCGGGGAGCCACTGCGCTTTTCCGACCAACAGAACAATGGTGATAATTTTGTTAGAAACGTATCATCGATGCTGGAGTGCGTGGATTAAGGCCGCTCAGCGCTCCCTACTGCTAAAGCCGCCACGATATTGCAGCGCTCACGGCGCGGCTGAAACGCCGCGGCCCTTTCAAACGGGAACGAAAACAGACTTCTTCAGAGTCTTTCTGGCGAATTCTATCGTAGTGGGCGAGCTCAGGAACCGGTGTAGAGCTGAAAGGGGGCCCAGTAAAACGGTTTATGGAAGGCGGTACTGGATCGAAGCAGCTTGAGCTTGGCATTCCGGAGAGCGGTGTCGGGAGTTTTTCCTTTTGCGAGTTCTCCGTAGAGTTCGTCCATCAGCTGGGGAGTGGAGACGTCGCTGACCTCCCACAAAGCACCGATCACGTTGTGCGCTCCAGCGCGAAGAAATGCCCACGAAAGTCCTACGAGGCCTTCGCCGGTGTAGGCCCGTGAGCCTGCTCCGTAGCACGTCGAAATCGTGACTAACTCTGCGTGTAACGGGTGATGAATGATGTCGCGGGCGTAGAGCTTGAAGGAATCGTCCTCGGGCCCAGACTTGGATAGTACGATGGCGGAGTCCAGCGGGCTGGTGCGACTGGCAGTCCCATGCGCAACAAAGTGAATGTAGGAAAACTGCTCCGGCTTGCCAGACAAATATGCCGTTGGCGTTGCACTATCGCGCGCGAATATTTTCTGTTGTGGTGGTGAGAAGTTTTTCTCGATACTTTCCATTTCCGCAGAGGCTTTCCGCAGTTCGGGATAATCCGGGTTCGGAGCAATAGCGTTCCCGAGCAAAAGCAAGCTGGGCGTGCGCTTGTCAGCCGCGCGAGAGGCTGCCAGCAGACGTAGCGAATTTGCATCAGCGATGGTAACGTCTTCAATCCAGTAGTGCGGAGTCGGGTCGGCAACGATTAAAGTCTCGAAGTTGAGAGTGTTCAGGCTGCCGTCGGGAATGATGATGACTTTCGCATTTTCTGCGAGCGAAGGTTTCGTCGGCATGACGAGCGTGCGGTAGAGCGTGCGTCCATCGTCATCGGCCGCTGGAAGGAATTCCTGTTGTTCAGAAAGCGCTTTGCGATAGCGGTGCACCACCGGATCGATTTCCGATTTCGGGGGCAGCGTGAACAAGCTGGTCTTTTTAGCGGTAATCACCCAGAGGTATGACTGCTTCTCGCCGAGCCAGTAAAAAAGAATCGTGCTGCCGGCGCGTCGTGCGATCTCCTGCGGGTTCAGAGCGACCGGCTTGAACGTGGTCCCTTTTTGCAAGAGACCCAAACCTTCTGCCAAGGTTCGACCACGACTGTATTCGGCCACTTGCAGAGCCTCTGTGGTCTTGCCTTTGCTCGCCAGGAAATGGATGTAGTCGTCGTAGATGCCGAGCGCGTTGGAAGGGAATGGCAACTGCAAAGCCTCGCCCTTCAGAGAAGATCGCGCTGTTTCGAAGGTGCTCAGAGCGGCACGATATTCGCGGTCTGCAGGCTGAGGCTGGTTCTCGTCTTCGTAGAGCTGCGCGAGGGAGTGCTCGGCCTCCCATTTCAAGAAGACGTGGCTCTTGGGATCCTGCTGAATCTCGCGATATATCTTCTCCGCTTGCTGAGTGTCGTGCATGCGGGCGGCGACGTGACCCTTGACCAGCAGGGGATAGAGCACATCAAGACGGTTGCCGTCTTTAGGAACGAGCGCGATGGTTTGATCGGCGTAATCGCGGGCTTGATCAAGCCTTCCCCTTCGCTCAGAGACCAAGGCTAGGGACACCAAAGCGTCGATGACATCTTGTTTGGTGGTTTGTTGTGCTAAGTCGAGAGCCTGCTTATAGTTTTGTTCGGCTTTCTCGAAGTCCTCCGCATCAAGATAGATATAGCCAGCGGTGGTGAGCCAGGTTGCCTCGTCAGTTGTTGCACCAATCTTCTGAGCGCGGTACCTCGCATCTACGAGCAGGGTTAGGGCTTTTTCGTGTTCTCCTAGTTTGTAATACGCCCAACCCTCATTGCCCAATGCGGTCTGAGCTATTCGCTCGGCTCCAATCGCCGCGGCCAGTTTGTAGGCGGCGTCGGACCAATCCATCGTCTCGTCATAGTGTTCTTGCTGCAATGCCGACCACCCAAGGTCCAACAATGCAGTGGCCTCCTTAAAGGAGCTGCTGTGCTCGCGGGCCATGATCAGAGCCTGGCCGAACAGACTCCGCGCTGCCATGAACCGGCCACGATTCATCTCCATCAAGCCGCGTTCCAGGGGTAAGTCGATGCAATCCGCGGAACTCGAGGTGCTGCAGAGTTGCTCGGCTTCCGAGAACTTTTTCTCAGCTTCGTCAAAATGTTGCAGGGAGCCATAAGCGGAACCCTCGAGCCGTGCCTTCCTTATCGCAAGGTCACCCGGCGGTGCACTCTTCTCGGACGCTATAAGAGGTAGTACTCGATCATTCATTCCCCTCCACGAAAGCGCGTCTGCCTGCAAAAGCAGAAACCTCCAAGCCCACTCTGATCCACGATTGTGGAACTGTTTGTAGCCCGACTCTGCCTCTTGTTCAGCCTTGGCCACCTGCCCAGTTCGAAAGGAATGCATTGCGTGGTCAAAGGCGGATTGGGGATCGGGCTGTCGGCCGCAAGAAGGCGAAAAGGTGAGGAGGAAAGCCAACGACACGGATAGACAGAGGCTCGACTTGCCGCGCTGAAAGCGGGTTGCTTTCAAATAGGGAGATGAAATTTGCTGACTAGGGTCTATGTTCCGCCGCTGCCGCCTGCGCCTTTTCCGTTCACATTGCACGTCGCTAGCGACGCGCTGCCGGCCGCAAGGCAGCCCATTTCCAGGCGGATCATGGTGAGCTTGTACGAATTGTGATTCACCGTCAGCTCGGCGAGAAAGATGTTTCCGAAGTCGGGGATGTGAATCACGTGACCGTAGGATTTCGCTGGGGGTGGGATCTGAATGGACATCCCATCCGCAGCCTTCGCGCTGATGTTCTTGATCTCGACATTTTCGACCAATGAACAAGTGATCCCGTCCCATTTACTGTCGCTCTTCCTTGCTGTACTCGCCTGATCCTGAATCTCAGCGTAGTTCAGATTGAAGCCATGATACTTCTTCGCCAGCAAACCGTCAGCGTCGGTGAGGCGCATTTTCTTCCGATCTTCTCCGGCCAACGATTCGAGAGTTTTTTTCAGCCTCTGGTACTGAGCCCCGACCGCGCTCATGAGGTCGGTCTTTTGATCGACGGACATCGCATCTTTGCCCGCAGGCCGTTGACCCGTGAGGTCAAGTTTCAGATAAGGCTCTGCTTTGTGGCGGGCGATCCTCAAATTCTCGAAATGCGTGCCCAGAAAAGTGACATGCGGAGAGTACTCCCCAGGGAAATGCGTGGTGGAGATTTGCGCAACGACCCGATCCGCCGTCACGACATTCAGAACATTCAAGTCCTCCACTACCGATGTCGCGAGCGTTACCGACGCACCCTCGTGCTTGTCGCTCGTGTGCCCTGAAACCTGCGTATGGGCAGCGGCGTAAGAAATGATTCCCTCCAGCCGAAAATCCTTCGCGTGCTGAGAGAAATAATTCCGTTGCGCCCGCTCTTCCTCGGGCAGGTCCGCAAGCTGACCCTCTAACTTCACGAAGGCCTGCTTCTTAATCTGCTCCTCAAACGGCAGTTTCAGCTTGCCGGCAAGGGCGTGAGCTTCCGCATGGAAATAATGCGAGGTGCGATTGTCTTTCATGAATTCCGCTCGCTCAAGAATTAATTTTGAATTTGCACGTCAATCGGATGACGGCTGAGTTCTTTGCTCTCGCCGGCAGGGGTGATGCCATTTACGACGAGACTGTAGTTTCCGGATTCAAGATTATGACCCTGGACATAAATCTGCCGGGTCTCTTCGTGGGAGGCGGTTGCAATCTGCCTCGACCACTCCTTCTTCCCCGCGGGATTATACAGGTCGGCGGTGTAGGAAGCGAATCCATCTTCCGGAGGAAGATTGACAAGGACTCCGAAGCCTTCGCCCTTGTGCAGCTTCATGGAAACCGCAGCTGGGCCGCGAGTGCTGACGTTGACGGAAGCCCAGGGGCCGACCTGAGGCTGATTCGCGGTGGCGACCAACCTCGGATACGTGACGAAGTTCTGGTAACCGATCACAGCCAGCAGCAAGGCCAACACCGGCACAGCGAAGGCGGGGCGCAGCCAGGCAAGCCATCCAGGCTTAGCGGTTGCTGCAGCTGGAACACGGGCCACCGAAACAGCGGGAGGCTCCGCCAGAATCACTTTCGTCTGCTCGACGAACATCGCGCCCGCGCGCAGGTCGAGCGCGCAATCCTGGCAGTCAAAGAGGTGCTCCTCGAACTGATCGCGGAGTTCAGGATCGAGCTCATCCAGCAAGTATCTCTCCGTTGCGTTTTGTCGGACCGCCTCATCATGGTCCATGTCGATTCCCCTCATAACAAATAGTGTTTTGGGGCACAAAATCGTTTCAGCGTTTTTCGATGGCCACAGCTCCCGGCGGTCGAGCCGCTACATTCTTTAAATACAGGGACTTGAACGACAGTTTTGCCCGGTGCAGCAGCACCCGGAGGTAGTCGCGGTCGACGCCAAAGTCACGGCAAACGTCATCTTTGTCGCGTTCCTCAAGGAAAATCTCCCGCAACAGCCTTCGATCTCGCTCGGGCATTTCCTCCAGGATCTCGCGAATCTTTTCTCCCATTTGTTTGGCAGCAACGGCACCAAGAACGTCCACATTCGTAGCAGGAAAGTCCTGTTGCTCTTCGTCGTCCAACGAACTGTCGCGCGACGATGCCCGATAATGTTCGAGTAAGACGTTGTTGCACATGGAGTTGACGAAAGCGCCGAGCCGTTCGGGCTGGCGAATCTTTCCGCCCCGCAGGGCAGCAAAAACGCGAGTGAAGGTTTCCTGTCTGACGTCCTCAATCGCCTGCGGTGAATGGAGGCGGGAGCGCAGTTTCAGCTGGATCAATTCGCTGAAGTAAGCCACGAAGTGTTCCTGCGTGCGGAAGTCTCCTGCCTGAAGACGCTCGACGTAAGATTCGTCAAAGGACTGGAGTTGCAAGGAACGGGCCTCGCGGATGCTGGAGTGGGAGTTAGTTTAGCACTTCAAACGGAAAGGAGGGAGCAGACACGTCCCGTGTAACGAAACGGCCGAAAGTCGCACTATTCTCGAAGAAGGCGATGAGACCTAGCGCTACAATTCGAGGACGATCCGTGACTCACCCGTGTTCGCTACGCGCCAGGAAACCTGCTTCAGGATTGCAGCGGCCAGGGGCTTTTCAGTGCACGATCCTCAGAGCTCTTGAACTGCCCCGAGCTCATCGAGAGGTGTTTCTGTTGAAAGAGATCCAGGGACATACTCTGACCGAGATCGCGGCCTTTCTCGGAATCAGCATCGACACCGCGCGGGTGAGATGGAAGCGCGCCCGCCGTGAAATCGGTCACCTGGGAGATTCCGACGACGTTATGGAACGTGCGCAGTGACCGGTCTTGTGCATTCGCTCCAGCGAATCTGGCCCGCGAAAAACCGCGTCCCCCATCAAACCGGGTGGGGGACACGCGGTTCTCTGCTGAACGTGACCGAGGAAGCCACGCTGGTTGGCTCGGCGTATGAGGGCGTTCTCGCCTTCACTGAATTGGCCCGACAAAGCGCGCCGACCCTTCTACTGATCGTCTGGAACATCTTCCGGTAGTCCCTTTCCTCTCAACACCCCCGCGGGCATCCGACAATACTCTCCGAAGTGCGGCAGAAGTTGGCATCTTCGCCTGGACCTTGCGACGGGCATTCATCAATACATAGTTGTGAGGAGTAAATCAGTCCGGCGTGCCTTGTGGAAATTTACCGCGGGGATGTTTTTAGAGAAATGGCGGATTAAGCAAAGATATGTATTGGCGGGAAAAACCCCGAAGATCGCCGGAACCGCTTCCCCGTTCGGTTCCGGCGATCTGAAGTGCCCAAGCTTCCCCCCGGTTGCCAAAGGCCTTCCATGTCGGGGATTTCGTGAATGAGCGGCAGGCGCCACACAAGGTGACTTCTACCGCTCATTTGAGTAGTGCAGGAATCGAGCGTTTCGTTTCAGGAGAAACAAAAAGAATCAGCTCGACTGTCAGAAGGCCTTTGGTGACTAGGGATTCGCCCTCATATCGCTGGATGTTCCGCCCGCCGCGGGAACGTAGCATTTGAGGGTGTAATCCATGACCATTCGGTCGGCGTTGAAGCGCCAGCCCAGGGTGCGGATGGTGCGCTTCATTCGTTTGATCCAGCCCCTGGGAAGACCGTCGCGGTCGCGCTGGTAGTAAAGAGGGATCACTTCGTCGCGGAGAGTGCGCATCAGATCCTCACCGTCGCGGCTGTCGTGAACGCTCATGTTGGAGTGCGTCTTGCCAGTGCCGATGGCGAAGCCGTTTACCCCGTCATAAGCCTCGGCCCACCAGCCATCGAGAACGGACAGATTCAGCCCGCCGTTCAGGACTACTTTCTGTCCGCTCGTACCTGACGCTTCGAGCGGTCGGCGGGGATTATTAAGCCACACGTCGACGCCCTGTACGAAGTGGCGGCCGACGTCGATGTCATAGTCTTCGACAAAAACGAACCTGTCGCGGAATTTGGGATCGCGCATGAGATCGGCGATTTGCTGCAATACCCGCTTTCCAGGCTCGTCGAGTGGGTGGGCCTTTCCTGCGAATACGAACTGAACGGGGCGGTTGGGATCATTGACCATCGCGACAAGGCGCTCGATGTCGGTCAAGATCAAATTCGCCCGCTTGTACGTAGCGAATCGGCGCGCAAATCCGATCGTCAGAGCATCGGGACTGAGCACGCGTTCAAGGCGCTGCAAGACTTCCCGCGACTCTCCACGGCGCTCAGCCTGTTCCACAGCGCGTTTGCGAACGAATTCAATGAGCTGGGACTTCAAGTTGAGGTGAGTCTCCCAGAGTTCGCCATCGTCGACGTTTTCAATGCCGAGCCAGATCTTGGCTTCGCTGCCGCGCTGGTGCCAGTCGGTGCCGAGGTGACGATCGTAGAGGCGAAACATCTGTGGGGCGAGCCAAGAAGGGACGTGGACTCCGTTCGTGATGTGCCCGATGGGAATCTCGTCTTCCGCTTTGTCTTTGAAGAGTCCGGTCCACATGGCGCGCGAGACCTCGCCGTGCAACGCCGAGACGGCATTAGCGCGCCGCGAAAGACGAAGGGCCAGGACCGTCATGCAGAAAAGTTCGTCGTTGTTTGAGGGATTCTCGCGGCCGAGTCCCATCAAGCTGTCCTGAGAAAGCCCAATGGCTTCGCGCAGGGGGCCGATGTGTTCTTCGACCAGGCGGGCATCGAAGCGGTCGTGTCCGGCGGGAACGGGGGTGTGGGTGGTGAAAACGACTTCGCGGGAAATGCGCGGGACGGCGGCATCGAAGCCGATCCCTTCGTCTTCCATGCGCATACGAATCGCTTCCAGCACGGCGAAGGCGCTATGGCCTTCATTGAGGTGAAGGACGCCGGGAGAGATTCCAAGGGCTTTGAGGGCGCGGAGTCCACCCACTCCGAGCAATAACTCCTGGCGGATGCGAATGCGAAGATCGCCGCCATAAAGGCGCGAGGTAAGTTCACGGTCTTCCGGAGCGTTGCCTTCGACATCGGAATCGAGCAGGTACAGATCTCGGCGGCCGACTTTTACCCGCCAGACTTTGGCCTGCAGGCTGCCGCTTCGCGTCTCGATGGAGACAAGCACGGGGCGGCCGTCCTTTCCGATGGCGGCCTCCATGGGTAATTGGCTGACGTCCGTTTCGAGATACTCCTCGCGCTGCCAGCCGCTGAGATCGAGATGCTGGCGGAAATATCCTTGGGGATAGAACAAACCAATCCCGACCAGCGGAATGTCGAGGTCGGAAGTACTCTTGATGTGATCCCCGGCCAGCACGCCGAGGCCTCCGGAATAAATAGGCAATGATTCGTGCAATCCAAACTCGGCGGAGAAATACGCCACCGGGTGAGGCCGCAGGACGCCGGCGTGGCGGGTCCCCCAGGTGCGGTCAGCCTCGAGGTATTCCAGCAGGCGACGATAGGCGTAATTCACACGGCTGTGCAGCATGAGTTCCGTGGCGCGCGTTTCAAGTTTCGCCAGCGGCATCTCGCTCAGCAGGGCTATTGGATTGTGGTTAAGCTCACTCCAACGGGCAGGATCCAGGTCGAGAAAGAGACTTGCGGAGTTGTGATCCCAGCTCCACCACAGATTGCGTGCGAGCGTCCACAAACGTTCCTGCAACGGAGCAATGAAGCGATCCAGCGTACGGGCTTCGCTGACGATGGGCGCGACCTGAGAGGCCGCCTCGGCCAGCATGCGAATCTCATCGGCGCTGAACGTCCTGGCTTCGATGGTCTGGACAACGAGGACGCCCTGGAGAATTCCCCGATCGATCAGGGGAACACCGAGAAAAGACTGATAAGCATCTTCCCCTGAATCTCGGAAATATTTGAACCGAGGGTGGTTCTTAACCTGGCTGACTGCGACCGCTTGCACTTGCTCGGCGACAAGTCCGGTCAATCCCTCATTGACTGCCATGCGCAGATTTCCAATACATTCGCGGCGCAGCCCGACGGTTGCGGCCAAAACGAGATTGGCGCGATCCGGCTCGAGCAAATAGGCGGAGCAAACGTCGGTTCGAAACCTCTTTGCAATCAACGCGACGACGTTCATGAGGGTCTCTGCCGACTGGCCACCCTCGACGGCCAGATGCTGAATCTCTTCTTTCGTCAGGACATTCCTGACTTCACCCGTGCGCACTGCTTGATCCATAGTTTCTGTGGTATCGTATCCGCTCAATTCTTTGTCCTAACCTCCACAACAGCATCCGATGGGACGGTCGTTCTTTGATGATGTCACAATTGGGAGGATTCCGACTATTGTAAGGTGTATCTGCAAGAATCGAGACCTCAGAATTAAGGTTGGGAACATCGCAAAACCCGTTTGCTTGCTGGCGGGAGGAAAGAGTAGAATTTCGGCCAAACCAGCCAACTGGCGGAGACTGACGTCCAATTTCCACCGGTTTTGATGAGCTACGCGAATGGGGGACGGCAGATGGAGAGTAGACCCTGCGAGTCGGCGCGTAACTTGTTCTATCGACAAAAGACGGTTACATGGACGGGAAACCCTTACAGTGCTGCCCGGAGAACCTTTGGATCTCGCGAGCCGGTATTGGGCGAGCCATGGAGTCAAGAATAATGAACGGGATTGCCGCGCGATCGCTCGGGTATGGTGCAGGAGTACTTACACTTGTGGTTTTGGGATGTATCCTCGCGGGACAAGCTGCAGGACCTGCGAAGCATCGAGTCTCGCTGCCGACGGACTGGAGTCACCGGCACGTCATCTTCTCGAACCCGACTACGGCCGAGGAGTACGCGCGGACCATCGACGAACCGCGCTACTGGCAGCAGATGTATCGGCGTAACTCCCCTGCGTCACTGGTCGCGATGGCGCCGCTCGCCAAGACTGCGCCTTCCAAATTTAAGGGAGCCCTGCATCGGGACTGGTCCGTGAGCCTTGGCAGTGGAGCCACCATGGGGCCGGGGAACTATCCCGCCAAATTTGGGTTTGATGTGACCACTGCCAGCTGTAGTGCGGATTACGTGGTGTACAGCACGGGGCTGGCGAGTTCGGGCACGCAGGCCAGTATTGTCGGATTTACGAATATCTACTCGGGATGCGCGGGATCGCCGACCGTGAATTGGGCCTACGATACGGGGGGGCAAGTCCTTACGTCGCCGGTCACCTCACTGGACGGCGCTCAGGTGGCGTTTGTTCAGACTGATGGCGCAGCAAGGGGAACACTTGTCCTAATAAAGTGGGCCGGTTCCTCCGGATCGATTGGATCGCCGATCACTCTTACAAATCTGACGCCTGCGCAGTACCAGGCTTGCACGACACCCCCGTGCATGACCAAGCTCATCCTAAGGGATAATCTAGGTGTTGCTACCGATGATACAACTTCATCCGCTTTTTACGATTACAAGAACGACATCATCTGGGTCGGTGGCGCCAGGGGATGGGTGCACAAAATCACGGGAGTGTTCAAGGGAACTCCAATTGAAGTCATAACAGGTGGATTTCCTGTCCAGGTGTCGGCTGCACCCTGGACCTCAAGCGCGGTGTACGACCGGGTCTCGAACGATGTCTTCGTCGGTGACGCGCTGGGATTCGTTTATGCAGTGAATGCCACGACTGGAGCGGTGACTGTTTCCGGGCAGTTGGATTTTGGAGCGGGCGTCGTGGACGCACCGATCATCGATCAGACCGGAGGCTTCCTCTATGTGTTCGCGTCGAGCGATAACAGTGGTTTATGCACAGCTGGCGTGAACTGTGCCGCTGTCTACCAACTCAGCACAACGTTTGCTAGCGGTGACACCGGAACCGAGGTCACCGTGGGAGACAGTGTTTTGAGTGCACCCCCAAATCCGAACCCTATGTACATTGGCGGATTCGACAGCGCCTACTTCAGCTCTGCGAATCGAACAGGCAATCTTTATGTCTGCGGCAATACCGGGGCGATACCAACGCTGTACCAAGTTTCGGTCACAGCAGGCGCATTCCCGGGTACCGGTCTCGGAACTCCTTTTACTACGCTAGGCAAGACCGGATCCAATGCGGGGTGCTCTCCGGTTACAGATGTGGCCAACCCGAATACAACGGGCGGGCCTTCCGAGCGGGTGTTTGTCAGCGTGCAAGGCAGTGGTCTTTCCACGGCATGTTCTTCCGGGGGATGCATCATGAGCTTTCTTGACACGCCATGGAAGGCGAATACGGCGTATTCAATCGGACAACAAGTTCTGAGTTCGCGGCGTCGCGTCGAGACAGTCATGACTGCAGGAACGTCGGGGGGTACAACCCCCGTGTGGACAAACTCCGCGGGTGCTAAGAAAACGGATGGCTCCGTGGTTTGGATAGATCAAGGGGCGCTTAACGCCACCACGATTCCTAGTTGGGTGGCTGGCCATACTTATATCGCTCCAACAACCCGTATTATTGATTCGCTTGGCAACGTGCAGGTCTCCACTACCCCGGGCACTTCGGGACCGTCGGCTCCGGCTTGGAACACGACTCCCGGGGGCACAACTCCTGATGGCACCGGCACGCTGGTTTGGACTAACGCCGGTCCCGTTGGCACTTTTGCATTGCCCTCAGCTGGCGGTACCAGTGGAATTATCGAGGATAACGTTGTCTCTCCGTTAACCCAGGCGGGGGCTTCTCAGGTATACTTCACCACTCTGGGCAATCAGACTTGCGGAACTAGTGGGTCGGGGGGCTGCGCTGTGCAAGCCTCTCAGCCAGCTTTACAATAAGACCGAGACTTCTATGAATACAGACGATTCGACCTCTGAGCAGCCCCGCGTTTCCGTTGCGAAAAAGCCGTACGAGAAACCGGCCTTCCGCTACGAGCAGGTTTTTGTGACAACGGCTCTGGCGTGCGGCAAAATCTCGACGAGCTCCGCCTGCCTGCACGTGGGAAGCGCTTCATGACTGTTTCCGAGCACGGGCAGGACCTTGCCCACGCTCTCAAGTGTGATCTGGCCAGCGAGACCTTGCGCGCCTCCGGTCGTTTGCGGCTGCGCGTAACCGGTTGGAGCATGCTTCCGACCATCTGGCCTGGGGATACGCTTGAGTTAGAGGGGACCCGGCGCGACGAGCTTTCTGCGGGCGATATTGTGCTGTTCAGTCGGGATCGCCGCCTGTTTGCCCACCGCCTATTGAAAGCCAGCGGAAACGGGATCGTCACGCACGGGGATGCGATGCTCCGACCCGACCCGGTCGTCACAGAAAGCGAAGTGCTTGGCCGTGTCGCATGCATCGTGCGCAACGGCAAATGCATTCTGCCGAGCAAGACCTTGTCGCTTTCAGAACGTACCGTCGCGGGGGTTGCACGGTCCTCGGAATTCGGCGCCCGCTTCATTGTGGGGATACACGGTCTGCTTCACGGTAAGTAAGACCACCTTAGAATCGATCGAGATTTTCTTGCCTCAGTTGACCACAGACGTCGAGCGCCTCAGCCTCGTAATTGAGATCGGGGGCATGGGTGTGCGCGTGAATACGGCAGACTCGAATTTCCTGGAAATGCTGCAGTGTCGATATACGGGCTTCGTGAGTGATTCGGACGGGGCTGAAGTTGAATTCGATGTCGAGCTCATCAACCCGGGCGATGGCGATGATGATGCACCGGTCGAAGTGAAGCATCAGCGCGGCGCGTGGTCATTCCGGCGGGGCGATTTTCTTGCGGAGTGGCAACCGGCCTCGCAACGCGGATGGATTCGGCAGTCGGCGAACCCGTACTCGATTGATGCGGTGCTGCGCATTGTTCACACGCTGGTGCTGGCCAGGCAGGGAGGGTTCCTGCTGCATTCGGCCAGCGCGATCCGCAACGGGAAAGCGTTCCTGTTTGCCGGAGTATCGGAGGCGGGTAAGACGACCATATCGCGACTGGCGCCGTCGGACGTCACGCTTCTTACGGACGAGATTTCGTATGTGCGAAAGTGCGATGACGGGTACATTGCATTTGGTACTCCTTTCACAGGAGAATTGGCCAAGCTCGGCGAGAATGTTTCGGCTCCGATCGCTGCCCTCTACTTACTGGCCAAGGGAAGCGAAAATCGAATTGATCCGGTACCGCCCGGCGAGGCGGCGCGCGCCCTGCTTGCGAATCTATTGTTTTTCGCGGAGGATGAGGAGCTGGTGCAAGCCACTTTTCATGCCGCGTTTGAGTTTGTGAGCCGTGTACCAGTTTGGCGGTTGACCTTCTTCCCCGATGCACGGGTTTGGGAGTTGATTCGATGAGTAGCCTTTATGTGGCCCGCAATCCGCGAGTGGCGGCGCGCAGCCTCGACGGCGAGATGATGATCATGTCGGGGCGGGACTCGACATTATTTACCCTGAATAAGACCGCAACCATCCTATGGCAAGCGGCCGACGGGGCAACTCCGCTCGAAGAGATCGTGCAGCAAAAGATCTGCACAGAATTTGAGATTGAGCCCGGTGAGGCACTGCGAGACGCTGAGACCTTGGCGCGGGACCTTGCCAGCCACGGAATCCTGCATATATCCGAAGAACCAATCGTCCGCGGAGAGTCGAAATGAACGGGTTGCTCGAGCATATGACCGAGAAGGCGCTGGCGCGGAACATCCCACTCAGCGTGCAACTCGATTTGACCTATCGCTGCAACGAACGGTGCGTTCATTGTTATCTCGACCACGAAGATCATGGCGAGATGACGACGGCGGAGATCAAACATTTGCTGGACGAGATGGCGGACGCCGGAGTCTTTATCTTGACGCTGAGCGGCGGCGAGATTTTTCTGCGCAAAGACTTCTTCGAGATTCTCGAGTACGCGCGGCTCGAGCGGCAATTCTGCGTGAAGCTCAAGACCAATGCGATCATGATCCATGAGCGCCAGGCTGCGAAGATCCGGGACATTGGGGTGGAGTCGATCCAGATCAGCATCTACTCCCACAGGCCGGAGGTGCATGATGCGGTCACGCTGGTGCCAGGATCATTGCAGAGATCATTGGACGCAGCGCGGTTTCTGAAGTCGCAAGGACTGCGGGTGATCTTTGCGAACGTGCTGATGGTGCAGAATCTGCAAGATTACCAGGGCGTAAGGGCGCTGGCAGAGGAAGTCGGGGTCGAGTGTACCTTGGACCCGACCATCACCCCCATGATGGATGGCGACCGCTCGGTGTTGAGCATGGGGCTGAAACAGGAAGCGTTGCGCCAGGTATTTCGCGATAAGGAGCTGGTCGGGGATGTGGACGAGTTTTGTACGGTCGCCGCTCCTGCCGATGAAAACGAGCTGTCAGCTCTGCCATGCAGCGCAGGACATACGACCTGTTACGTGTCGCCTTATGGCGATGTGTTTCCGTGCGTGCAGTTTCCGATTCCGACTGGAAATGTGAGGAACGAGCGGTTCGTCGACATTTGGCGGTACTCGGAGCGAATGAACGAAGTGCGCTCGATCCGCCTGAAGGACCTGACGACCTGCACGTCTTGCTCACACGTCGGGAGTTGCACGCGGTGTCCAGGGCTGGCATTTATGGAGGGCAATATGCGCGGGCCGTCATCGCAGGATTGCGAGAAGTCTTTTGCGCGCACAGGAATTCCATCAGCTAATATGCTGGCGAAGAAGCAGGCGTCACGCGATCTGGTGCAGATCCGCATAATGCCGGGCAACTCGGCAAGTCAACCCACCGGCGCAATTGCATGAGCAGTTCTCAGGAGCAGTATTCCGATCGGAAATATGCCAGGAAGTTCTGCGCCGCTTGAGACCGAGTGGTCTTTGTTGCGGGCTGCGTGTGCCGATGTTCCTCCTGCACAGAAAACCGCTCGAATTCGTAAGTTATTAGATTCTCAGATTCGCTGGGATTCTCTCCTTAGTCTCGCGGAAAATCACGGGGTGCAACCGATTCTTGCACGATCCCTCATGAGTTTCGAGGATCAGATTCCTGCCCAAGCGCTCATCGCTCTAAAACAAAGTTATCAGGCAAATCTTCACAAAGCTCTCTTGCTATCAGGTGAATTTGTTCGTGTGGTTGACAAGTTGTCGGAGGCTGGAATCGAATTCATTCCCTATAAGGGTCTGGCTTTGGCGGAGACCATCTACGGGGACATTGCGTTGCGCCAAGCCGGCGATATCGATCTCCTGATTCATGCGGCAGATCTGAAGCGCATCCAGGAAGTGATGGGGAAGATCGGTTACGTGCTGCAATTGAATTTTTCGGAAGACGAAGAAGCGGCATACATAAAGTCTGGGTACGAGTGCGCATTCGACGGTGCAGCAGGAAGGAATTTGCTGGAGGTCCAATGGGCGATTGAGCCACATTTTTATGCGGTAGATGTTGATCTTGAAGGACTATTCCGCAGGGCGCAGACGGCAAGGGTTATGGGCTTAGACACAAAGTCGTTGTCACCGGAGGACCTCTTTGTAGTACTGGGTTTGCATGCGGCGAAGCATGTATGGGGACGGCTGATCTGGTTATGCGACCTGGAGCGGATCAGCAGGCTGCCGCTAAACTGGAAAAGGATCGTTGAGCACGCGCAGCAACTGGGTGTAGTGCGAATTCTTTGCGTTACGCTACTGCTTGCAGAAAGACTGCTCGGCTCTCCTTGCCCGGCATTGGCCGCGGAAAATCTTCCCAAGGATTCAGCAGCTGAACCATTGGCGCAGGAGATCGAAACATACATTTCAAACGATAAGACATACGATGTTGAGTCGCTCGCGTACTTCCGCCTGATGCTGAGATTGCGAGAACGGCGCATCGACCGTATCCGATTTGTTAGCCGATTTGTATTTACGCCAGGGCCCGGCGAGTGGGCGGTGATGCGACTCCCGAAACTTCTATTTCCGCTATACCGGGTGTTGAGACTTACTCGCCTAGTCGGCAGAATAGTCAGTGGCCGGGTCTGAGCGAGTCCAACTTCGCAGATAGAGGACGTACATAAGCGCGCATCCCAACAGCGGGACATAGAAGCCAGCCTTCAAGGTCCCAAACCTTGTGGACGAAACACCTACAAGCCATGGTAAAAGACCGCCCCCGATGTTCGACAGAACGAACATGAGCGATCCGATCCGGGGGGAATCAAACTCACGAGACAGGAGCGAAATTGTAATGGGGTAGACGTATGAGAGACCCAAACCCCCGGCGCATGCGCTGGCAGCCACTCCCGGCAATTCATGCGAAGAGATCAGTCCTGCCATTCCCGCACACGCCAAAAGTAAGCCAATCTGGACCAGTCGGATTTCGTCAATGACCAGGAGCAGAGCAGGTGCCAGCATTCTGCCGACCGTCAGCGAGGCATAGAAAAAGGAGGGAATCGCCAAAGATGTAGCCAGTGTCAAGGTTCCCAGACTCTTCCCATAGGACGCCAGCCACTGGCCAAATCCGTTTTCCACCCCGACGTAGAGAAAAAAAAGCAGTGCGAGAATGGAAAATAGATGGGTACGCGCACGAATCAGGGACAGGACCGGGCGTTTGTCCAATATCACAGCCGGTTCGACGATGCCGCCGCCGGTTAACGCTATCCCGATCACAACCGAAACACAGAAGCCGGAGACGCAAAGCAAAAATAGCGGAATGTGTTGAGTCTTGGAGGCCGCGGCTACCAGGAAGGGACCGGCTACCGCTCCCGTGCTCCAGAAGAAGTTCAGCAGATTTAGCGTCGCGCTTCTGCGTCCCGGATTCACTGCGGCGACCATCAGGTTCGCTGCGGGAACTGCCAAGCCGAGTCCGGCACCATTCGCTGCAATGCAAACAATGGCAGACCATTTTGGACCGGCTAGCAAAAAGGCCAGCCCCATAGCGGTGAGAAGAAGTCCGGTCTTCATTGCAAAGCGGTATCCTCGCCAGGAAGCCAAGACTCCTGAAAATGCAACGGCGCAAGTCGAAGCAACGTACTGGACCGGAAAAAACGCGCCCGCCTGTGAGTAATTCAATGACCAGCGCGCCGAAAGCGTCGGCAGCATCGGACCGAGAATAACGGTTGCGACTCCGATGGGAATAAATGAGATGTACGCGGCATAGGTGAGAACGCGGGCAGAATCGGGCGCTGTGTGCGTGGCGGCGGTAGACATGAGGGGAGCGACTGCGTCCCCGGGCAGACGCAAGATCGTGTTGATCCTAGCAGGAGAGGGGTGCGTTTGCCGTAGATTCCCTGACGACTAGTTCAGGCTCGATCGCAATCTCCGAAGGGTATTCCTTCTTGCCCTCAATTCGATCCAACAGGGTCTGGGCGGCGACTTCTCCCATACGGTTCAATGGCTGCCGCACCGTGGTCAGGCTGGGGGTATGAAAAGCCGCCCCGGGGATGTCGTCAAATCCGAGAACGGATATATCCTGCGGTACTCGGAGGCCTTGTTCCAGGATCGCACGGATCGCGCCGATTGCGGATATATCGTTGTAGGCGAAGATTGCAGTGAATGGCTTCTGACGAGCGAGCAATTGCTTGGCGAACGGATAACCCAACATCGGTGTTGGGTCGTCCGTATCGATCTGCACGGTCAGCTCAGGATCAATGTTGATCCCGATCTCGGCGGCCACATGACAGATGGCATCCCAACGGTCCAATGAATCAGAACTTACTGGATTGCCCCTCATGAACGCGATACGTTCATGGCGCAGATCCTTCAGGTGGTTGAGCGCCAGAACAGCTGCCCGTTTGTGATCGAGCACGATGTTGGTGATGCCCTTCAGTTTCTTGTGACCGGCGATCGCCACAGTGGGCAGCATGGGGACTTCCTGCACCGTAGTATCGACAGTGATAATCCCCTCGACACCGCGTTCAGAAAGGAGTTGCGAATAGCGGCTCAACAGAGCCTGATCGTGCCGATGGACGACAGTCAGGAAAAAATAGTCGCGCTTCCTCAGATATTGCTCGATGCCGCTAATGATCGGTGAACTGTAGGAATCGCCGATCTCTTCCGCGATCACTCCAATCGTGTAAGTGCGTTTGTTGCGGAGAGTACGGGCAAAGAAGTTGGGGCGATAGTTGAGTTCCTTGGCGGCCGCGCGGATTCGGTTCTTGGTCTCCTGCGGAATGGAACGGGCAGACGGAGAATCGTTAAGGACAGCCGAGACTGTGCCGGGCGTAAGTCCTAAGTATTGCGCGACCGATTTGAGCGTGATGACCTGCGGCTTTTGGCCGGGCTTCTTGACTTGCACCATGGGCTTTTAAATCGTTTTAACTGCCGTTCAAGAACCAAGGCAATGCTACCAGACTGCCGCTCCTTGTCAGTGATTCCGCACACGCTTTCGATTTGCACGGGCCCATGCCTCAGAACCGGCGCCCTCACACCTTCGCATACCGTTCGCTGTTCGGTTTCGAGCCGCTCAATGCGAAATACAAAATGTACAGGTAGCAAATGACCGGCAAGAAGAACGCGTGATGAATGCCGATGTGGTCGGCGATCCAACCCTGCGCTACCGGAATGATTGCCCCACCGACAATCGCCATAATCATGATTCCGGATCCATCGCCTGTCAGCGGCCCGAGCTCTGCCACGCCAAGAGTAAAGATGCTGGGGAACATGATGGAATTGAAGAATCCGACCAGGATAATGCTGTACATCGCGGTATGGCCGTTCGTCAGCATGGAGACTGCGACGAGGCCCGCCGCGCACACTGCACAGAGGCCAAGCAAAATTCCTGTTCGCACCACCAAGCGGCCTCCACGAAGGGCCGTGGCGATTGCGAGGACTGCCGCTACGACAGCGACCAGAGCGAAAAGTGGGCGGGCGGTAACGAGAATATTGACGACAGCCCAGAGGAGGGCTATGAAGCTGAAATGAGTTGGAGGCGCAAGCTGGTCGGCAAATGCGTGGGCAACCCAGGACGAGATTAGAAAGAGCACGACTCCACCGACAGACGCAAGCGCCAGATAGGCTGCCTTTGCCCCGCTCAATAGCGCCGATCCGAAGAAACGACCGACCATGGCGCCGCCCCAGTAGAGGGCGACGAAGCCAGCGGCAACCTTCTCTGTCAGGGCTCCAATTTCAGGCTGGCCGAAGTAATTTACCAAGAAGCTTCCAATGGAAACCTCAGCGCCAACATAGACAAAGATGGCGATGGCCCCGAAGATCAAATTCGGATGCTTCCAGATGGAGTCGTCGACCTTCTCCCCGAGCTGATGTTGAGCATGTGGAATTTTTGGCAACTTGAAACTGCCAATCGCGATCGCCAGCAGGACGAGCGCGATGCCCAGTCCGACGTAAGGCATCTTGACTGTCGCAGCTTCGTGCAGGCGATAAGCCTGCAGCGCGTCTGGCGCTAGAGCTCTCACTTCCTCAATTTTTCGCGCCGCGGTCAGAATAAAGAGGCCACCGAAGAAGGGGGCTAGAAACGTCCCTAGAGAGTTGAACGCCTGCGTCAGATTGAGCCGGCTCGACGCGGTTTCGGGCTTTCCCAGAACGGTGACATATGGATTGGCGGCTACCTGCAGGCAGGTGATTCCCGCAGCAAGCACGATGAGCGCGCCGAGGAATAGCGGGTAAGACGGAACACTGGCTGCAGGAACAAACAAAAATGCTCCCAGTCCCATAGTAAGCAGACCCACGACCATCGATCGCTGATACCCGATCCAGTCAATAATCTTCGCTGAGGGGATCGAGAACAGGAAATAGGCGCCGAAGAACGCAAACTGAACCAGCATCACCTTGAAATAGCTCAAGTCAAAAATCGATTTCAGGTGGGGAACTAAGATGTCGTTCAAGCAGGTAAGGAAGCCCCACATGAAGAAGAGCGTGGTCACTGTGGCCAGCGGAGCGCCATAGCTTTGTCCGGTGCCCGGAGCGGGAGCAGCGGCCGTGGTGCTGGTATTAGGAGTTGCGATCGCCATGAGTTCTAATCTTCCTTCGAGGGGCTATGAATTGCGTGATCGCCGCCATCATACATCGGGGAGAAGCTATTTTGCGCACTTTCTTCCGGGAAAGAATCGCGTCCAGGCCCTACAAAATCGATTCTCTAGCTTGACAATCAGTTCCAGTTGCCGGAGACTCAGTCGTTTCCGGCAATCATCTTCTCTTTCGAGAACTGTCTATGCGCAGAGTAATTCTGTTCGTACTCTTTACGTTCACTGTCCTCGGCAGCTGGACTCTTCTGCTGGCCCAGAGCGAGCTGAGAGATGTCGTGGTGTTCAGCGAACCGGGATTCCCGGCAGCGGACTCCGCCGCGCCTTCAGAAGTGCAACTCGCGGCACTGTTCTCTGGGGCGAACAAGGTGGGAGCCGATCAACTTCCAGCAGTTCTGTCCTCTCAGTCGGCTCATCTGCTGGTACTTCCCTACGGTTCCGCTTTCCCCGAGGAGGTTTGGCCGGCGATTAAGAGCTTTCTGGATCGGGGAGGAAATCTGTTGGTGTTCGGCGGAATGCCGTTTACGCGCGCGGCATATCGGGATGCAAAAGGATGGCATCTGCGGGACTACAGTGTGAGGTTCATCCGCCCGCTAATGATCGATCAATATCAGGAGACTCCGGGATCGGACGGGCTTCAATTCCAGAGCAATCCCGAGCTAACTCTTAAAGTGCCGGCGTTCTCGTGGAAGCGAGCGTTCAGCCCGGTGATCCGGCTGAGCGCAGTGGATTTGTACCATCGGGGCGGCGCGGCGGGATCACTTGATGCACGGCTGGACACACTCGCGTGGGGCGTTAAGGATGGCCGCAAACTGTCTGCACCGGCGATTCAGGTGGATCACGACCGGAACGGCTTCGACGGCGGACGCTGGATTCTGGTGAATGCGGAGTTCGGGCGCGAGTTTTTCGACAATAAGGAATTAATCCAGGCACTGGTGAATCGGGCGCGGAAAGGCGAAGAACAATTCGCGGTGCGCCCTGTGTTGCCGCTCTACCTTCCGGGCGAGCCAGTGGAGCTGCAAGTTGATTGGCATGCAGCAACGCCGGGGAGCGGGATGTCCATAAAGGTTACAGCCTTCTCCGAGTCAGAGCCTTCGAATCACGCGACTGTGACCGGAGCGATGCCTTCGATAGGACCGATGATATTATCGCCTCCTGCTGGCAAGGGATTTTTCGTTCTCGAGGCGCAGTTGCTAGAGGGCGACCGAGTGCGAGCCATCTATCATTCGGGATTCTGGATTCGTGACGAAGCCTACCTTCGATCCGGCCCGCATCTGAGTGTCAATCACGACTACTTCGAACTTGACGGTCATCCGCTGGCGGTAGTGGGCACGACATACATGTCGAGCGAAGTGCAGCGCCTGTTCTTCGGGCATCCGAATGTTTATGTGTGGAATCAAGATCTCGGACAGATTCACGATGCGGGACTGAACATGATCCGCACCGGGTGGTGGACTGGCTGGGACAAGTTCTGCGATGAGAATGGGCAGCCTTACGAGCGGACGCTACGCACGCTGGAAGCCTATCTCATGACGGCGCGTAAATACAGTTTGCCCGTGCAGTTCAATTTCTTCGCGTTCTTGCCGGATGTTCTCGGGGGCAGCAATGCATTTCTGGACCCGGGAGCGGTGCGAAGGCAGCAAACCTTGATCTCCTCGGTAGTCGCGCGTTTCCACGATGTGCCTTTTCTCGCATGGGACCTTATTAATGAGCCGAGTTTCTCTCAACATCTGTGGACAATGCGCCCCAATGGCGATTCCATTGAGCTGGCGGCCTGGGACGAGTGGCTGAGCAAACGCTACCCGGATCGTACCAAGCTTGCCGCGTTGTGGAATGTTCCGCCACAGTCCATTGCAGGAATGATCCCTCTTCCCAGCGAAACAGAGTTTTCCCCGCGAGGCATGTACGTGGGGATCAACTCTCTGCGGGTGAACGACTACGTCCTGTTTGCGCAGGAATCTTTCGCTCAATGGGTACGTACGATGCGCGAAACCATCCGCGCGACAGGCTCTCAACAATTAGTCACTGTGGGTCAGGACGAGGGCGGGATTCAAGACCGTCTTTCACCGGCGTTCTGGGGTTCGTCGGTCGACTTCACGACGAATCACTCCTGGTGGCAGAACGACTACATTCTTTGGGATTCGCTCGCGGCAAAGCAACCGGGTGAAGCTATGCTCATCCAGGAAACGGGGCTGCAGCGGGAGTTGAATCTCGACGAGATTGCGCGCCGCACACCAGAGAATGAGGCTGCCCTTCTTGAACGGAAGATTGCGTCGTCATTCATACAGGGATCGGGGGCGATCGAATGGCTCTGGAATACGAATTCCGACATGACAGAGAGCAACGAGACGCCGATTGGGGCAGTGCGGACCGATTACACGGAAAAGCCGGAAGCGACGCTACTGCGGGATTTTGCCCGATTTGCGCCTTCTTTGCAGGAGCACCTCCGAGATCCCCAGCTTCCGCCGGTTGCGATTGTCACCTCGCAAGCATCGCAGTACTCGGTGCTGGCGGATTTCCAACTGGAAGCACAGCGACGCGCCGTGCGCGCTTTGACATATCTGGCCGGCTGCCGGTCGTATGTGATCGCTGAAAATCAGATCGAACGGCTCGGCAATCCGAAGCTTGTCATTCTTCCATCGCCGCAGGCGCTGAGCGACACGGCCTGGACAGCATTGCTGAAGTACGTAGACGCGGGAGGGAATCTGCTGATTACGGGTTCCGTCGAGCGGGACGAGCATTGGCAGAGGAAACATCGAGCTTTCGAACTTGGGATCAAGGCACATGCTGAGCCGGTGGTATATCACAACGCGGTTATCACTCTAGGGGAAGCGCGCATTCGTCTCGCGTTCGGTCAACAACTACAGAATTGGCTGGATTCGTTGAAATTTGAAGATGACTCGACTTTCAAGGAAATTCCGCACGGCAAAGGGCGCATTTATTGGGCGGCGTACCCGGTGGAGTTGGCAGAGGACCTGCAATCCGCAGCTGACCTCTATTCTCAGGTGGCCGCACGGATGAACCTATCACCGCCGTTCACCACCGCTACTGCGCTCGCATCGGGCGTGCTGGTGTTCCCGACTCTAACGGGAGATTCGATAATGTACGTCTTTGTGTCAGATTCTGACAGAGACGTGAACGTCAACATTCGTGACCAGGCGACGGGAGTTCCGATTGTCTTTCCTTTGCGGGCCCAGCACGCGGCGCTTGCGGTGATTGGCAAGAAGGAAAAGAAAGTCGTCGCCAAATATGGCTTCTAGTGTCTCCGAGTTGCTTATTCCCCTACCTTGCATCGGAGCCCGGGCACCTGAAATCAACGCGATATCCCCTCGAATACGCTCTCCTTACAGCATCTGGGGTATTGTCTCTCCTCGCGCAGGAAAATACTTTCGGGGTATTAGACCAGCCTAGGGTGCTCCGCTGATCGCTGGGAAAAGCACAAGGTCGTAAAAGGAGAAACACGATGCCAAAAGGTTCGCTGCGGGAACTTTATATCGACGAACTGCGGGATCTCTATAGCGCTGAAACCCAATTGACAAAAGCACTGCCCAAAATGGCGAAGACATCTTCGAACAGTGAGTTGCGGCAGGCATTCGAAGAGCATCTCCGGCAGACGTCTGAACAGGTTTCACGCCTTGAACAGATATTCGACATGCTGGAGGAGAAGCCGACGGGCAAGAAGTGCCTTGGGATCGAAGGTTTGGTCAAAGAAGGTGCCGAAACAATCCAAGAAGACTATGAGGACGCGGTAATGGATGCAGCCATAATCGGCGCTGCCCAAAGGATGGAGCACTATGAGATTGCCGCCTATGGGACGACGAGGGAACTCGCCCGACTGCTGGGAGAAACCGAACATGTTCCTCTCCTGGAGCAAACGCTACACGAAGAAAAGCAGACAGATGAGAGACTGACTCAATTGGCCGGACAGATCAATCCGCAGGCTCTGGTAGTCGGCAAAGGAGTGGAAGACCAGCAAGGCGAAGGGGGAGAAAGAAAGAGACGAACCAGGAGTTCATCCCGACGTGCAGCTTGACTGAGATCGGTGGAAGGGCGTCCACCCTTCCACAAACTCTCATACTGCATCTGGAAAATACGGCAATTAGAGTATCGGCCAACCTCGATTTCTGCGGGCATGTTCTTACGGCAAATGCCTACGCACGTCGTCCGCCGTGAGGATTTCAGATGACCAGATATTCCAGTAACTCCCATTCCTCTGGAAGTTCCAGCGCCTCCGGGCACTCTTTGTATCAAGCTGCCTTATTTGAGACTTATCGGGAGTTAATTCCTGCCAGACTTGCCGAGGCGGAAGAGGCAACCCTCGATCGCGTAAAGGAGTTCTTCGGAGTTGATTCCGACCACATCGAAGAAGACCAAACTCCGGACGACGCACTGTATGCTCTACGGGCGCTGCGGAACTGCGCCGTTTCGGAAGCAAACGCTGCATAGTAGTTGCCTTCTAGTGCCGAGCCCGGGTTCGCCAGTTCTAGCCGGCATTTCCTAAGTGAATGCAGTGCTTCTAGTTGGGGCAACGCTGTATTGTTAGCGTTCGTCGGTCGTCTTAGAGTGCAAGAAACAAAGAAAGTCGAGCTTCCCTCTAATGGCAAGCAAACCGACAACGGACGTTCCATCCGCGCAACTTCCCTCCATGAGCATGAATCTGAAGCGCACGTTTGAGAATGCAGTCCGTGACATCTATCAGGCCGGAATAACCGGAAGGACGTCGAACTATCGCAGGCCCATCGTGCAGCGATCGCACATGCCTTCAGAATCTTCGGCTAATGCACAAAAGAGAGCGCTCTCTGACGCGGCCAAGGCTCTGGCACAACTGTGGAAAGTTGCGCCGAACTCCGGTCGCTGATGTTCCAGGGAGCGGGCCTTTCAAAAGATTGCAAGAATCACCACGGATGGGTGAAGGGGTGGTTCTTTCGCAGGCGCAGTTTTCTTGCGCGACGAGATGATGGCGGTGACAAGAATAATCATCAAGAACAGCGCGACGGCTGCTGCTGCAGTTCGTTTCCCGGCATTTGGATTCCCAACGATCATTGCACCTAAGCCCTGGAGAAACTTGACGAGTGTTGATTTCTAAATCGATTCTTATGCTCCTATGAGTATTGGTTGAGGCTGGCGTTCGGGCAATCGGCCCTTCCCTGTAGTTGTCAGGAATTGGGAGCTATATCAGATTTGTCCTGGATCTTCCGGATCTGGCTCTCTGATGGGGAGGTCCGGGTTTTCCGGTGGATCGACAGGATCCTGAATTGGCGAGGGATATGGCTCTGGTGGGGTCCCCAACTGGTACTGGAATCTAGGATCTTTGGGATGCATGCCAGTCTGATGCTGGCAAAGCGGCAACGGCAGCCACAGATTTCGGATGTTAGAGATCGAACTGCATTGACGGACGCCCATGTCGGCCACTTGCCTTTATGCGAAGGTGGGCCGCAATGGCCCGCCCGTAAATCCTAGCCTGAAGGATGTTGTCGGGCACGGAGGGTCCCACAGATAAGGTCTGTGTTGAATCGGAAGATTAAGGGATGAGTCCGATGCTGCTCAAATTCGATCGCGTTGCTCTTCATCCCCAGTTTGCCTCTGCCTTTTACCAGCTTGCCCATGAAGTTTTTGGTTCTCGCTTGGTCGTCCAATTTGTTGCTCAATTTTGTCACTGGATCCTTCAACAAGAGACTACCTTTTTCGTGTTCAATGCGTCCGGTAAATGCAAGTTCATCCTGAGTCTGATCCGACGGAGAAGACGGCGCTCGCGAGTCTGGTGTCTGTGTCTCTCTGAGGGAGACAAAGATTGCTGCGCTCTTTTCTGCGGGCTTAGGTTCGTCGGTGTCGCATCTTCGTCCGCCTGTTGACCGTGTGCCGACGGGGATAGAGCGACTGCCGCCAAGGTCAAAGCGGCGGCCACCAGCAGACGAAAAAGGATATCTTTCATTTCGTCGCACCTCGATTCACGTTCAATGCATCCATCTGAATAGAGTGGACAGTTGCGCTCAACTCTCGGAAGTTATGGAAGCAACTTTGATCGTGTTTCCAGTGCGCGTACCGAGGACGCGAGCGCGCTGGCCCGCCAGCTTTTTAAATGAACCCAGATCGCCTTCGAGGAGGTAGATCGATTCGTTATCAACGAGCGCGAAAGCTGCGCCTCCATGAACACAGACTCGGACGCAATTACTTGCTGAGCGGTCGAGAGCGGGCTGATGTCTTGCGCCACAGTGAGAACAAGTAATCATGCCTTCGAAGGATCGAGCATCTTCCGGCGGGCTGACGCGCGCCATTTGACCGACGGTAACCCCTGCCGCCGCTCCCAGGCTGGCTAAAAGCAGGGCCAAGGCGAGGGCAACGCCAGCTCCGAGCAAAATGATTTCGCACACGTGTTTGGTCTTCATGCAGGATCTCCTGACACCGGCAGTCATGGATGCTCGGGTTGAGGGAAGAGTTGACAGATATGGACGAGCACATGGCTTGCCATTCCCCAAGAGAGCGGGCTCTCAGCTTTCCTTTTCAGATGGAAGTACAAACCAGGAGTACCCACGCAACGCCCTTGTGTTGTTGAGAAGGAAGCAAGGTAGAAATTGCCTACAGGGTGCACTCTTTCCGATAAAAAGGGCTTCCCAATGCCCCTGTAAGTTAGGCTGCGGCCGCGGCGGCTTGGGTCGCGTCGAGACTTGCTGCTTCCTGGGCGCCGGCGCCACGGAGAAGATCAATCGCGCTCGTCGCCTTTGCCTTCTCCGCGCAAGAAACATACACCAATGCGCCTACATCGGAGAGCTGGTGTCCAAGTCTTTTCGCATCATCTGGAGAGAATCCTAGATCTACCAGCGTTCGATAACCGCGTGAAAGTGAAGATGAATTCTTGTCTGTGAACAGCGCATTCAAGAACGCTTGAGATCGTATGAATACACCAACGGTTGGAATCACAACGGCCCCGAACTTTGAGAACCAGCGAATCATGCGCGTAGTCGTTGCATCCTCGACTCCTGCAACACAGTTCGTCGAATCATCGAAAATTCCCGCATCGGGATGAGCGGGTGAAAGAACCATGCAGATGTTTTCATTGTGGTAACCGGCCCGGTTTAGTGCGGAAACAACCTTGGGCAAGGCTACATTGCGCGAGTACATTCCATATGCTGCGGTTCCGCTGCTGATCATGGCTGAACTCCGAAGCCGGGCTATGCGGAAGGAGGTCGCAAATCCTTCGACGGCACAGGCAAGTTTGTAAAGGATACAAAGATTATGGACTCGAGGCACTAGGGTGAATCATGTAAGGCCGCCAAGGCGGGAGCAGGGATTTCTTGCTATGAGGAGGGCTCGATTTTAAGGACCCGGATGGACTTAACGTGCGGGCGAACATTCCCCACGACTTTTACGCTCTGATTTTCATAGACGTCAAGGACTTCGTCGGCTTCAAGTTGATACGTCGTGCTGCCCTGCATTTGGAGAACAAACCGGTTCCCGTTCTTGATGATTGCACCCGCATAAGACTGGGCGGGTTCCTGCTGCCTTTGCGGGTCGGCGGGCAACTTGGCTTGTTGGTCTTGAGGTTGCTCCGGTTGCGGTACTGAAGGGTTCGGGGGTGGCAATGGCTGGGGCGTCGGTTGTGGTTTCTGCACCTGAGACCACGCAATCAACTCGCGGCTCGTATATGCATCCTCGGGAGTCTGGAGCGTCGATTGTTGAGGAAAGGCTTCTGATACAAGCACCAACAGGAATGCGATAAGCATCGTCAATCGCCCCATGATTACATCTCCGAAAGACGAAGCTATGGCCCGGATATGGCGACCCTTTCGTGCTCTGAGTTAGCGCGTGACCCAGACATGCGTGGTCAAAGGTCGTTTTACGCGTCGCCCCGCAAACGGTCCATAGAGTGTTCGCGGTATCGCGAGGCCACCTGTTCTGTCTGAGCTCAATAAACGTGAACAATACCGTTCCGCACGGCATAGCGAGTGAGATCCGCAACGGAATGTAGACCTAGCTTACGCATGAGGTTTGTGCGATGTGTCTCCGCGGTCTTGACACTCAGGTTCAGAGTCACGGCTACTTCTTTGCTCGTGCGCCCTTCGGCCAATAATTGGATCACCTCGCGTTCGCGCGCCGTGAGGAGGTCGCCGGAAGAATTAGCGACATCTTCGATCTCGGAACGTTCCCTTTCGCGGTTCAGAAACCCGTCCAACACCATCTGGCTGACCCGCGGCGTGAAAAATGTCTTCTGGCTCTCAAGAGCCTCTACCGCGGCGACCAGATCGCGACCAGCATCGGATTTAAGAAGGAATCCACGGGCGCCAGCACGCAACACTTCTCGGATGACGTTGTCCGAATCGTGCATGGTTAAAATCAGGACCGCTACATTCGGACTGGTTGCCAGAATTTGCCGAGCCGCTTCCAACCCATTCAGATTCGGCATCCCGATATCAAGCAAAACCAAGTCAGGCTTCGTGCTTGTCGCCAGTTCAACTGCGTCACGTCCATCCTTAGCTTCGGCGCACACCTCCCATCCCGGGTGATTCTCGAGAAGAGAGCGAATGCCGCGCCGGGCAACCTCGTGATCATCTGCGATAAGGATGCGGAGCATTTTTGCACCTCCGAGATACCGAACGGAGTCCACACCGGGTCCGTGCTGTAAGTTATTCGGAATCAGTCATTCAGACGCCTGGAAGCACTTACTCTCTTGCTCAGTAGCACATCTGCTGCCAAACGCCTATCCTCTTGCTACCGAATAACAACACCGACTCCGCGTCTTTGACTCTGTGTAACTTTTGCCAAATGACGTTTGATTGCGAGGGACGCGCATTCCCCGATCATGCCTGTGATGTTGCACATACAGCGAACACTCTAGGTCTTCACAGCGGCCCCGATTATCCCAAGCAAATCCCTGCTCACAAATGCGTTAACCGAGCGCGCCAGTCTTGCATCTGAAAACATTCACGGGAGGTCACGCGCATGTGTGCAAATTTCACATCTCATTTCCACTCATTTCTACGGCGCAGTTTTCCCCTCGCTACGCTCGCGGTTATTTCCTGTGGCTGGGCAGCCTCTCAGGACGATCCGATGGCTCTACCGCCCCGAACCTCGCAGCCACCCGCTTCTGCACAGCAGGAGTCCAACCTCCCGCAACCCGCCGACCAGCAATCAGGCGAGCGTTCGATTTCCCCGATCCAGAGCTCCGAAGATCAAGGCAGATTCGTTTTCAGGAAGCAGGTACAGGAGGTCGTGCTGCACGCAACCGTTGTCGATGAATATGGAAGGCTGGTCACGTCGCTGGATCGCACAGCTTTTTCGATCTCTCAAAATGGACAACCGGAAACAATTACGTCTTTCCGCAGAGAGGATGTGCCGGTTGCAATCGGAATTGTGATCGATAACTCTGGGTCGATGCGCGACAAGCGAGCAAAGGTGAATCAAGCGGTATTAAACCTGGTCCGCGCGAGCAATCCCGACGATCAGGTGTTCGTGGTGAACTTCAGTCAAACACCTTATCTGGACCAAGACTTCACCTCCGACGTGAATCTGCTCCAGACCGCATTGCACCAGGTTTCAAGTCGCGGAAGCACGGCTCTCTACGATGCTGTTGTGGCATCAGACTCCCATCTACGAAACAATCCGCGGCTGGATAACAAGGTGTTGCTCGTGATCACGGACGGACAGGACAACATGAGCCGGGACACCTTGCAGGATGCTTTGCAGAGACTGCAGTCGAATAAAGGGGCGACTTTGTATGCGATCGGTTTGACGAATCCAGGAATGACGCGCTCCGGCCGGGAAGCATTACGGAGCCTTGCAGCCAGCACCGGCGGTACTGCATTTTTCCCGCAGAGTCTGGACGAAGTGGATTCGATCACTCGATCGATCGCGCACGATATTCGAAGCCAATACACGCTGGCGTACAACCCGGGAGGCAACATCGGGACGGGATACCAGAGGATTCGGGTAGAAGCGAGAGGCACACCCCACAACCGCCTCACCGTTCGTACCAGGACCGGGTACTACCCCGGAGAAGCCGTAAAGTGAGTAGCGGCTTGGCTGGATCAAGCCGCCGTCGGTCCAGTTGGTGACTTCGGGGGCGGCGGCAGTTCAATCTGTATCAGGTTGTTCTTGATCGCATAGACGACCAAGTCCCGAATCGAGTGGAAACTTAACTTCCGCATGATATTGCTGCGATGAGTTTCCACAGTCTTGGTGCTTAGATTCAGGAGTGACGCGACCTCCTTGGAGCTGTTCCCTTCGGCAAGCAGTTGAGTAATCTCTCGTTCGCGGGCCGTTAAGGTCGGCAGCTTCGGGGCTTCGTTTCTCGAGACCTTCTGGCCCTTTTCCAGGAAGCCGGCCAGTACGAGGTCATTTACGCGCGGAGTGAAGAACATACGTTTGTTCTGTAGCGCCTCGACGGCTGAGACCAGATCCCGCGCGGCGTCCGATTTTAGGACAAAACCACGAGCACCCGCATCTAAGGCTTCGCGGATCACTTGATCCGAGTCGGTGATGGTAAGCACGATGACCTTGAAGTGCGGATCATGCTGCAGAAGCTGCCGTGTAGTATCCAAGCCATTCAAGTTAGGCATGCCGATGTCGACGATGACGACGTCGGGTTTTAGCTGCAGAGCCTTGTCAACGGCCTCGCGACCGTCGCTCGCCTCGCCACAGACCTCCCAGCCTTCGTGCTTTTCAAGGAGCGCGCGCAAACCTCTGCGCACAATTTCATGATCGTCTGCCAGAAGGATTCTCAGCGCCATAAATGTGCCCTTTCCCCAGAGTCCGGTCAAAACAGGCCATGAGGCCTAGCTCACATGCGGATAAGTTCGTTCGTTGAGAGCGGTAAACACGCGATGCTGACTTACGGCTTCTACAGCCGCCAGCAAATCCCGAGCCGCGTTCGATTTCACAACGTAACCGCGAGCACCCGCTTCCAGTGCCTCGCGCATCATCTGGGGCGAGTCATGCTGCGTCACGAAGAGAATCTCCAGGTCAGGAAACTGCCTTCGTAACAAGCGACACGCCTCCAAGCCATTCATCCGCGGCATAGTGACGTCCAGCACCATCACATCGGGATTCAATTCCCTGGCTTTTTCCAGGGCCTCGGCTCCATCAGACGCTTCCCCAATCACTTCCCACCCCGAATGCCCTTCGAGAAGGGTTTTCAGCCCCTGTCTCACAATCGGATGATCGTCGACGACAAGAATGCGAATTGTCATTCGATTTCAGTTCCTCGGGGGAGACCGACCAAACGATTCGCCACATTTTATCCCCTAAACGGATGTGACAGCCTGACCAATACCCGCTTAGTGTCGAAGCCACAACTCGGCAGAGGGGGAAAGCGCCCTAGACTCCAAAACGAAAGGCTAACGTTCGACTTTCCCGGGACCAATACAGGGAATCCTGTATTTCGCCGATCTTTGCCTCGAAACAGCGACCTCTCCATTAGAGTCCGCTGGAAGTCACAGGAAAGTAGGTTCGGTCATGCAGTAATGAGTCGACAGCCTCAACAACCGCGCCGATATCCTGCTTCGCGCAAGCTCCGCGCACTCCGGCTTCGCGCGCGGCGTCCGCAAGCTGCCTGGAAAGATGTAGAGTCACCATCAGAATCGGGATTTTCGGGAACATGGCCGAGATCTGCTTGGCAACGTCGACCCCATTCAGATCGGGCATCTGATAATCGAGTACGACCAAGTCAGGAGGAGGTGATTCCAAGACCTGCTGCAACGCCTCACCTCCGGTTCGCGCTTCTCCACAAACTCGCCAACCTTCCTGCTGCTCGAGGATCGCTCTCAGGTAGCGTCGGACCGCGGGATTATCATCAACAACCAGAATGCGGATCAACCGAAAGCCTCCCCGCTGGCAAATGAAAAGCACGAATTCCGAGCGGGTAATGAGAATGGCCCTTTCCGGAAACACCAGAACGCAAAGTTGGAACCACGTTGATCGACCAGCAACTTCGATCACGGCTCCCGGCTGATTATCTTTTTACTGCCTCTTCTCAGAATCGCTTCCCTCAAGCTACGGGAGGGATAGATGTCCCACAATCCAGTGAAAACAGTAGAGTTCCACAGAAATCATGGGCTTTGTTCGGCCTTGTATCTACCAAATGCCTTTATCGCTGCCGGTGATCTTCAGCTCGAGTGCGGCCGCGGTGGCCAAGCCTGGCAGCAGGCTCAGACGGAACGAGTTTCGAACTTCGCCTCGCATTAGAAGTGTCTTGAGCTCACTGGCGTAAAGATTCATTGAATGCGGCAAAATGGGTACACGCAGAAAGTCTTTGCGATAGTGAACCTTATCCACTCCGAACTTTGCGGATTCTGTCACAAGCGCTGGTAATGCGATGCCCTGGCTTCGAAACGATTCCGCGTAGCCAGAGATGACAGTGAGATAAGTGGCGATGCCCTCCCATATCCCGGCGGCGGACCCCAAAATGTGGAGATATGTAAAGTCCACGCACTCGGATTCCAACAAGGAGGCATTGTCGATCACGTCACAGAGACGAATGTAGAAGTGCCGATACATGCGTTGCAGGGTGCTGATGATGATGCGATCTTCGGGTGCCAACACGCGAAACGAATATTGCCCGATGTTGATCACGCGAGTACGGCGGGATAACGACTCGGTTACAGCGGTTTGCTCACCGGTCTGACCCAGGCGCCCAATATGTACTTCGACCAGTTCGGGTAATCCGGGCACGACGAAATTCCATTTGTTGGCCAGGCGATCGCCCCAGCTTCGCTGGTCGACCTTTGCCCCGAAGTTCGCGACCATTACATCCACCACGCGAGCCGGTTCGGCATCCGTGTACAAATCAAGATCGCTTCCAATATCCGGCCAGTGATCCAGCGACTTGATCACGGTAACGGGGCATCCGTTCTGCTCGAGAGTGGCGCAGATACGATTGAGGAAGCCAAGGGCGTGACGGATGCGAGAATTTTCTTCGTCGATGGCGAGCGACACCCAGTCCCCGAAGTCTGGGCTTCCATTCACTTTCGGAAGCTCGCTTAATTGGGAGAAGGAGCGGATGATGACGTGGTTCTTCGCAGCGAGCTCCACGATAGCTTCAAATCTGCCTGGATTAAGATCCAGAATAGTTTCCGCGATCCGATTCGTGGGCGTCGACGGAGCGGGATCGCTAAGCACAAGTTCAGATAAAAAGTGAAAGTCGATTTCAGGTTGGTGCGACGTCTCCATCAGCGAGGGGCTCCATTCGGGGCTAAGGTGAGTTGCCGAGGACTTTTGATGCGGTTCACGGGAGCTGAGGTTGGCGCGTGCGAGCATCGGATTACTTTCCTGCGGAGACAGAAGAGGAGCTGGTCTGACTGCACTTGGCAAAATTGAGCCGCTCGACTGCCGTACCTTCCTCGTAGTCGTTCCAGGTTTCGATCATGATGAAGGGAAGCGGATGAGCCTCGTCGAAGTAACGAGTGTAGAAGTGAAGGGTGTCTTCAAAGGTTTGGCCGCAGCGGCTCTGCATGTGGCGATTTAGTCCCCAAGTTGCGGATGAGTCGTCGAAGCCCGGCCAGGCCGCACCGACGATGATCTTATCGGGATGCTTGTTGCGCATGTTCTTGTAAAAATCATCCAAGTACTGTTCGCCCCAATTGCTGCCATCTGAAGTCCAACCCTTTTGTCCAGGCTGCACCCACGCATACATGCCCGCGAAGTCCGAGGCGTACCGCGCGGGCGGTTCGTCTTTGTAGATCAGGATCGGAGACGACTCCCATGACTGGCAGTGCTCAACCACCCGGTTCCAGTCGACGTGGCCCCGCTTCGGAAAAATGAAGATCATGGGGCGACCGCTATAAGTCAGATAGGAGCTGCGATGAGGCGCGCTGGGACCGATATAGGAGCTATACGCCTTATCGAAGGCTGAAATTGCGCCGTCAGTGGCCTGGGCGTCATCATCCGCAGGCTCGTTGTAGAGCAGAGCCACCTGAAAGCGACTTTCGTCCGCAGCCTCCTGCAGCAATGCAAAATTGTGATCGGAAAATGGAGCACCTTCCCCGTACCAGTCGACGACAAACGCCGAGATGCCCATGTGTCGAGCCTGTTGGATTTGTTTTCGAAGAACAGCGGGATCGTAGCTGGCATAACCGACGTCTAAGTGTTGCTGATCGCCGAACCACGGCATGTAAACGGCGATAAGCCTAGGCCCGGCGTTAGGAGCCTGCAGATTGCGGTCCACCGCGCGATGCATGCCGGGCGTGGTGCAACCCGTCCCTGCCATAAAACACACGATCGCCAGTGCCAGCAGTTTATTAGACAAGAAAGAGCTCCAGTTTGCGATGAGCTTTGGATGCCGTGCCCAGAGCCTGGGTTGGCAGACGGCGATTCTTCAGAACTGAGAGACGGCCTGGAGTTGGCGGATTACCCACCGGTCTGCACCAGGCGTCATCAGCACGATATAGTGCACAATCGCATGCTCAATGTGGATGGTTTTGACGCCGTCGTGGATTTCAAAGTCGTACTCGGCTGTGTCGTGTAATTCGATTACGTCCCCTGCGGGGGCGTAGAACGCGGCCTCGAGTTTATGACGCTGGTTAAGGTATCGCGAGGTGATACCGCTCCGATGCTGGCTGCTAACCGTTTCTCTCAGCCAGTCATTCGCAGTGCCGGCAAAAAGGCCGTTCAGCGGGCCAGCGGAGTTCGATTCCATTGCTACATCGAGATTGGTCCAAGCGAACCTGTAGTCGCGCACGATGGCACGCTGCGTCAGGGCCTCCACAGACCGCGGGCTCGTTTTGCTCGCATCTAGTGTGACCTGGGGAGAATTGTCTGCCGCAAAAAGAGCAGACGATGACAGCAATATCAGCACAATCATTGCGCTGACTCTCAACCGGGCAGGATGCTTCATGTGACGAGAATTTGCGTTCATCTCACTCCTTGCTTCCGAGCCGCAGTTCGTTTCCTGTCGCGACTCCGGACGCAGCCGAGACTACGACGGGGCCTTTGGCGACCAGCGTAGCGCGGGCGATATCCTGCTTGACCGGGGCATCCACAAAGCTGACCTCCTGGCCATCTTTCGCAGTGAACGTCACGATTGTCCCGTCCGGCACGGGATTACCCGAGCAGTCGCGCACGGGTTCAGTCTCGACGAGAATGCCCTTCGCAGTTCGCTGTCCCTTAATTCGCAGATTACATGGATCAGAGGCGACCTGCTGCACGACCCTGCGGGCGACTAAATCGCTGAGCGATGCCGAAATCTGCAACGCACCCGCGAACTTTCCCGAGCCAGTGCGAAACCAGGCAACGCCGTCGTGAGTCAGTACATTGCGCGAGGAGGGAGCAGAGCTCTTGGCGGTCAATTCAAACTGAACCGTGACGGGCGCCAGAACGAGGTTATGAAATTGGTCGAAGGGAAAAGCTACCCCGTTGATCACGTCATTCAATCCCACCGGCGCTCGCGAGGGGTGCACAAGAAACGTAAGAGCGGCTGGTTTGTCGGGAGCAACAAAAAATCGAGCACTGCTGCAAGTGCTGGCACACAGAATAGCCACATAGTCGCCGGAGCTTTGAAGCTCTTTTGCACTTAAGTCGATGCTCTGTCCCAGCTCCACATCTCGCCTGAAGGAGATTGACGGACCTCTAAGATAGAACGTGGCCGAGCCATTACCCGCTGTTGCTATGGACGCTGCCTGTCCAGCTACGGCGTTGGAAGGAACACGGAGTGGCGTATCCTGCGCAACAGCAACCATCGCCAGGAAAATGAAAACACCCGTGACCAGAACGCCGTAAACACTATGACTTTTGCAGGCTGTATTGATTGACGACGACATGAAAATTCTGAACCTTTCCGGCCACGGATTGTGGAATCTCAACCGCAAATGACTCCGTTGACTGCGGAACCAGGGCTTGCTCTACGTATCCGTCGGAGACCCACACGACCTTGCCACTGTTATCGTAGAAACTCGCGATGACGTGCGGGATGTTTACCGTCTGCCCACTTTCATTCAGCAATTCTCCATGCAGCACCGAATGACCTTGCGCATCCGTTTCGAGCTTCTGGTTCATCACTCCGATAACAGGATCCGATGACGCCGGGACAAGCGTGGCCTTAACATCCATCCGGACATTCTTCACCTTGCTCAGGCTTACCTTGGGGAAATCGATGCGATACGGAGTAACTTGCTTGGGCAGCAACACGTGAAGAATCTTGTCGAAGCTGCTTTCATCGTCGATCGCGCTGCCGGAAGCGTCGACTAGTATGGCATTTACATTGACGAATGCCGGAACCGTATCTTCGTTTACGACTTCACCCATTACCACGGCGCCTTCAGCGGAATCGACGGCATTCATAGAGACGATTCGTACATTTGGAGCATCGACGTTGTGTGCGCCCCATTCCTCCCCTGCGGACCCTGTAACCAGATCCCAACGCAAGTAATTCACCGGGACGATTTGGGCAGGAACATTTGGTTTTGGTGTCTCATCCCAAATTACTTTCCAGGTATCGCCGCGGTGGGCGAGATGAAAATCGCGAACGTCTTCGACCGGCCCTACTGGAGTACTCCAGTGCAAGCGCACCCGCATTTGAGCTTCGGAGTTCGTAGCGTGAAGCGGACGCGTGTCGAACCGCTCAAGACTGGAGAACGAGCGTAACCCGCCACTGGAACCAACCCATTCCTGGATGAACGCTTGCTCGTTCAGAGTGTCGCTGGTGCGTTCTACGCTCGAAAACGCTCGATCCCAGTTCCGCCGTTGGACGTCAAGCAGGAAATTATTGAGAGCCTGTTCCGGGTTGGGGGCATTGGTGCTGAATCCAGGCAGAGCGGCTCCCGAAGCTATCCCAACGGTTCCTGCAGATCGCCCCGTGGACAATCCAAGAAACATGAGAACAACTGTGACCGCAACAATGAGAATGACAATTGGCAGAGTTCGCATCATTCCACTTCCTCAGGCTACGTAATCACGCGCAGGTTCCGAAAACTCTCTCTGCGGCTCGATCGCTTTTCGTACGTTCTGTCTGGCCGGCAAGAGGAGGACCAGGAAGATCGCCAACACGCTCACGCCAATGGGGAGCGTACCCCAGAGCAATCCCATCCAGGCCGGCGGAATAGCATCAGAGTCAATGCGGTGGGCAGGAGGAACGTCATCTTTCGACCACGCTGTGATCTCGCCGTTGTCGAAGGTCTCCGTCTTTCGCCAGCCGACAAAGGTCAGCAGCGGTTCGTAATAAGAATCATGGACAAACACGTACTTCAGTCCATAGCGATTCGCGTGCTCGAGCATGGCGCGGAGTGAAGCCATACCCGCAGAGCCATAGAACTTGGCATTCGTCAATTGAGCTGAACCATAGTGAGTCATCTCAGGCAGAAGTCGGGCAGAGTTGTAGTCGCCATCGACGCTGCTGGCGTTGGTATAGGTAGAAACTTGTGCGAGTTCGCTGCCGAAACCAAGGGTGAGATAGCGATAAGCGTCGTGGCCATCGCGATTGAGAAATGCGATCACGGGATTCACGTTTACAGTCGCAGCTGGTCGGTAGGGATTCGCTGTAAGCCAAGAAAGGGTCGCACCGATCGTCGCCACGGCAGCCAAAGACAACGCGACGGCAGCTTTCGCCCGAAAACGATCAAGCAATTCGACGGCTAACAGACCCACAATCGGCATAGCCATCAGTGTTGCCCAGAACGTGAAACGTTCGAAAGTGAGGACTTCAAACGCGCGCCCAAGCAGCCACCTAGGCAGCGGGGTCGTCCCGCCGAGCCCAAAAATGAGGGTTAGCCAGAAACCGAAGAGAAGTGGTCTGAGCCTTCGTACCGAGGCGCCTCGGATGACGATGAATGGCAAGGCCAGAATGAGAGCCCCGTACGGGATCACAAAATAGTTGATTGCCGTAATTGAGTTCAGGAGGAAGTTCGCCCGACTGTCGTGGGGGATTGGAATCTGATGGATGGGATGTTGGATCAAAGTCATCCAATACGGGAACAGAACGACTCCAACCCCGAGACCGACGAGGACTGCGAACGCCACGGCGCGTGAGACCGATACGACTAGCGAGCCTTTGGTGCGGCCATCTAGTGCGTCCATATAGATCACCCAAAGCACAGGGCCCGCAAACAGGACCGTACCGAAGATCAGCGTCACGTGGTGCGCTGCCGCGGCAGCCCAACTCACGGCGACGCCCTTGATCAAAGCGCGTCCAGAACCTTGGGTCGACCATTCGTAAAAATACGGCAAGGCGTTCAAGTAGAGGGCAGCTGAGGAGATCGTTGCCAATTGCCCGGCCTGGTAGATCAGGAAGGCAAGCGCGCCGAGAAAGATGCTGCCCAACGCTGCGTACGATGCGGGGCGCTCATCGACCCAAATACGGGCAAAACGGAAGACGCCGACGGGCAGCAAAAGAACGCCAACCAACTGCACGAGCATGTACGCCATTTTCAGGCCGGCGACAGTCGAGACAAGCGCGATCCACTGGTGCGTCAATGGCGGGTAGGTCGTTTGCGAAAAGCCTCCGAACCACTTCTCATTCCAGGGATTGAACCAGTGTTGCGCATAGTGCGAAGCGAGAAAAATATGGAAGTTCGCGTCGAATGAACCCGACGGAAGTTGCATGAGTAACAGAGGCCCGTGAACGGCCAAGGCCACCAACACAATCGCTAGAAGCGGAATCGGACGGGAGTAGCTTTCGTTCGGCGTCATTCAATACACACTCCTGCGCTAGGCAGCCAAATTTGATTCGTAACGGGTCCATAAGGTTTGCGTAATTTCTGGCTCCGCGATGTCTACAGCCCTCCCTTGAGGCAAACCTAATTGTTCCAATCGCATCTGAACTGGGCCGCGGAACTTCCCGTGTGGAAAACACTTTGCGGGGACTGTTCCAGACTTCATTCGTATAAGTGGTGACTCTGTGAAAAGCCGGTTTCCGTTCACTTGCTTTTGCCTTGTTACGGTTTTAATGCTCTTGGGAAGAGGATCAGGGCAGACTTACGATCTTGGTTCGGGCAAGAAGACGGACCAACAAAACTCCAACGGTAACGATTTAAGTTGGGGTGCGGGCATTGAAGTCGCGCGGCAGGCCCGCGCAGCCGATGAGTCCCTGAAGCGGAATGACTTTGGAGGGGCCGTAGCGCACGCCCAGCAAGCCGTCAATTCAGCTCCCCAAGATGCGGAACTCTGGTTCTTGTTGGGATATGCCGCTCGCTTGAACGCCCAGTATGGGCTGTCGGTGGACGCTTACAATCGGGGATTAAAGCAAAAGCCGACCTCCGTCCGTGGGCTGGCCGGGTTGGCTCAGACCTACGCCAGGATGGGCCGAGACAATGAAGCAGAGCAACTGCTACGCAAAGTCATCGAAGCCAATCCTAAAGACGCCAACAGTCTACAGCTCGCAGGTGAATTGCTGCTTAGCACGGATCCGAAAACCGCGCTAGCCCTTCTCGAGCGAGCCGATGCCGCCCAACCGTCTGCCCATGGAGATTTGCTGATTGCTCACGCCTACCAGAGGCTCGGGCAACCGGATGAAGCGGCCCGTTATATCAACCAAGCCAAGAACCGTGGGCCACACGATCCTGATGTGCTACGCGCCGTAGCCGAGCAATACAGGAATCAGGGGAAATACGACGAGGCAATAGCAACCTTACAGGCGATTCCGAGCAAGAATGCCGATGTGCAAGCAGAAATGGCTTACACCTATGAACTTGCCGGCAACCCCCACGAGGCTGCGGTTCTGTACTCGCGCGTTGCCAAAGCTTCGAAGGGAAACATTGGATTTCAATTGAGCGCTGCGCAAGCGTTCATCAACGCCGGGAAACCAGAAGAAGCAACGCCCTTCCTCGATGCCGCACGCTCGATCGAGGGCAACAACTATCGCCTCCATGCGATCCTAGCAGCTCTTGCGGAATCTGAAGATCGTCTTCCCGACGCGGAGCAGGAATACAAGATCGCACTGAGCAATCTGCCGGCGCACGTGCAAGAAGGACCTCTTTATCCGATCGAGTTGCGGCTGAATCTATATGAGACCTACGTACGGCTCGACGATGACACCAACGCAAAACAGCAATTGCAGGCCGCTGCGACCGCTATTCAACAGGTTCAGGTTCAGGATTCAGCTCGACCGGAGATGCTCCGCCTGCGTGCAGCGGTAGAAGCCGCGTCCGGGAACCTGGATGCTGCCAACCGCGATTTGAAAGAGGCGCTGGCTCTCGCACCCGGCAACGTGAACTCGATGATGAACTTGGGAACGTTGCAGTGGAAAATGGGCCAAAAAGGCGCTGCCCGCGAAACATTCTTGAAGGTTATGGAGTTGGACAAGAATAATCGCCAGGCGCTGTCAGGTCTCGGATATCTGGCGCGCGATGCCGGCGATACGAAGCTGGCCGAGTCGTACTTCTCTCGTGCCATTGCGACGCACCCGAAAGATTATGCTCCACACCTCGCGCTGGGTGACCTCTACACAGCCGAGCGCAACTTCCATGCAGCAGAAACCGAATACGAAAACGCTTATGAGCGGATGCCAAGTAATCCTCTGGCCGTGGCCGGAGGCGCAAATGCCGCGTTGGAATCACACAATATTGACTTGGCTCAACGCTGGCTGGAGCGGGCGAACGAAAAGATGAGCGGAAACGTGCAAGTACAGCGCGAACGCGAGCGCTATCTCACTTTCCGAGGGCAATACGCAGAGTCCGCTCAGCTCGGCCAGAACGTCATTGCCAAGCTTCCGAACGATCGCGAGGGTGTTGATTATCTTGCATATGACCTTTACTATCTCGGCCGCTACGACGAGGCGCTCTCGTTAGTCAAGAAATATGAGCCGGTCCTGGCGAATGATAAGGATCTTCCTCTGATTGCGGGCAATGTCTACGTTCGCAATCACGATCTACAGGCCGCGTTGCAAAGCTTCACGCGTGCGCTTGAACTAGACCCAAAGATGGCCACTGGATATGTGAATCGCGGCTTCGTATGGAACGATCTGAAGCAAGCGGCGAAGGCATCCAAGGATTTTCAAACGGCCTTGAAGTTACAGCCAGACTACGGCGAAGCTCATCTTGGATTGGCTTACGCTAACCTCCAGCTTCATCGGCCCAAACCTGCCCTCAAACAGCTCGAAGCTGCGCAGAAGACCTTGGGCAAGTCGCGGCCATGGCATCTGGCGCGAGCCGAAGCATTCCGCCAGGAAGTAGATTATCCGCATGCCGCTGAGGAGTACCGCATCGCGTTGGCTGAGGACGCCAACGATATGACAACTGAAATGGCCTATGCCGATGTCCTCTTGCGCATGCGCCAGTACACTGAGGCTATCGCGGCGTTGAACGACGCTCTGAAGCTCGCACCTTCTGAACCCGCGATCTACGCCTTAATGGCGCAGGTCCATGCGAAACAAGGAGAGCGGGACCAGACACTTCGGGATATTGAGGCAGCAGACCGTCTGGGTGGAAATCGCTTGGAGATTTTGACCGCCACCGGCGATGCGCTACTGACGTTGGGTGATCGCGACGCTGCGATGCAACGATTCTCGAGGGCGTTGGAAGTCCCGGGAGGAAACCGAATCGGGATCCGGCTTGCACTGGCCCAGATTTTCCTGCGCCAGAGTCATGCGGATGAAGCTCGCCGGCAAATTGCACTTGGTTTTGCGGAAGCCCGGATGTTGCCAGATTCCCCTATCAGCGGGCAGGATTTCGCCGATGCAGGGAATCTATTTCTCGCGATGCACGATTTTGATCTGGCCGAGCAGTATTTCGGCCGAGCTCAAATGGCAGGGGCGAACAACCGTGCAGTAGCCATTGGTCTCACCAATACGTACCTTGCCGAGGGTAATACGCAGAAAGCAGGCTCGACTCTAGCCAGTCTAGGTCCCGCGAGCGACTTCCAGGACGATTACGACTACATGATGGCGTCGGCGAATCTCTATCGCCAACGTCAAGACCCGCTGCATTCGCTCGCATCGTTTGCACAGGCCAGCACGATCGCCGGGCCGGAAGATCACGGCGTGGCAGAAAGTTCGCAATACATTGAAGCCGAGCAGGAAGGCCGTCAGATCAACAACAAAACCAGTTTTGTTCCGGAGGAATTGTCCGCTCCTGCTTTTGAAGACATCAATGTCTACACTTTGGACGCGAGGATTCTCAAGGTAACCAACCCCGCCTTATTGCCGCCCCCGCGACATTCTTTTCAGAATTTGGTTGAGTCCCACTACCGAGTACAACTGGGCAACCTCCCAGTGATCTCGGGATTTGTGGGTCAAGGCTTCACCACGGGACGTTTGCTCTTTCCCAGTGTCGGGGTGGTTCAAGATCGCAATACTTTCGACACGATTATCAATGGAGGAGTCAACCCAATCCTGCATTTCGGGTCAAACTCAATCACATTCAACGGAGGACTTCAATTTACCATTCGGCGCGATACTGTGTCCCCCGTCTACATGAGTCAAAACCTGTTTCGGCAGTTCCTGTACGTGTATACGAGTTCATTCTTCAACTGGATTTCGTTTACCGGAAGTGCCGAGCGGGAGAGTGGTCCGTTCATCGATCGAGACTTACACTCCCGCGACGCCTTTGCCAACATCGAGTTCACGGTTGGACGCCCGTGGGGTCGTACTTCGCTGATCACCGGGTACTCAGTTCGAGATTTGCTATTCCGTCCGATGGTCGAGGAGTACTTCAATACCTCCGTCTACGCCGGCCTGCAACGCAAGTTCGGCAATCGCCTGACAGCAGCTCTTCTTGCGGAAGATCTGCGCTCGTGGCGCGTACAGGGTACGCAGTACGCGATCGCGCAGGCGCTATTGCCCGGAGGACGCTTCGAGTTTCGGGCGACTCCACGCTGGAGTGTGCAGGGTTCCGCTGTGATCTCCCGAGGATCCGGCTTCCACTCATACGACAATGTCCAGAGCCAATTTCTTGTGTCCTACGTGCGTCCTCTGCGAGGACGCGTGAAAGATGGCTCAATGGAGACGCCGGTTTCTTTCCCGCTACGTTTCTCGATCGGCGTGCAGCAGCAGAGCTTTTACAACTTTCCGGGTTCGAGCAGAAACACTGTGCTTCCCGTTGTGCATCTCACTCTGTTCTGAACCGGCTTTGCGCACTCCATGACTCTTGTCGGGCAGTTTCGGATACGCGACGCATCACACAGCACTCCTCCAAGCGCGACCCAATCTCAGGCTAAGGCGCTACGACAGAAGCTACTGGGAGGCAGCCTGACGCTGCTTGCTGGATCGGGCCTGGTTGGGGTCGCCAATCTGGTTTACAACGTGATTACGGCGCGAATGCTGGGCCCCACAGGCTTCGCCCATGTGACGGCAGTCTATACACTGCTGATGCTTGCTTCCGCGATCACGCTCTCGTTCCAGGCAGTCTGCGCAAAGTATGTTGCGAGCCATGAGTCGTATGAGGACAAGGCAGCGATCTTTTCCTCGTTGCATTTGAAATCGTGGATGGCGGGCGTCGGACTTGGTCTGCTCCTGTTCCTGTTCAATCGAGTGCTAACAAAATACTTGAATTTGCCGGATCAAGGGTTGATTTCTCTGCTCGCACTAGGAACGGCTTTTTATATTCCGCTAGGCGCCCGGCGCGGTTACATCCAGGGCGTTCACGCTTTCAGTTCTTTAGCCGCGAACTTCATGGTGGAAGGACTGGTACGTCTCGGAGGAGCCTACTTTTTAATCAAGTTCGGCCTCGGGGTTGAGGGCGCGGTGCTTGCCAGCGTAATCGCCGTTGTCGCTTCGTACTTCCTGGCTAGGCCGCATCCCAGACTGGCATCGTTTCCAAAACTCAAAATTCCTATCGCTTCGGGCGAGAGCGTACAAGCAATCGTGTTCTTCGCCGGACAGGGCACAATCAACAATTTCGACATAGTTTTGATGAACCACTTTTTCGTCCCAGAGCAGGCGGGGATCTATGCTGCCGTTTCGCTCGTAGGACGGTTGATCAACATGTTTGCCTGGTCTGTGGTGAACACAATGTTCCCTGTCTCCGCCGCTGCTCGTTCGAGCGATCGCGAGGCGCGGCCGGTGTTGTTCATGTCGCTGACCATGGTCTTCTTCATCTTGTCTGCGTTGATCCTTGGCCTTTGGGCCATTCCCAGCTTCTTGTGGAGGACTCTGTTTGGAGCGCACTTCGAAGTCGCCAACTCCGGCGGTCTGGCAACGTTGCTGATCCTCTATGCGGTTGCGACCGGAATCTATTCATTGAGTTCCGTGTTGATCAGCTACGAAATGTCGCGCAAGATCGCGAACACCAGCTGGGTTCAGTTGGCGTTCAGCGGCGCTTTGATTCTCGGGATATGGGGATTGCACCATTCCCTCGCGCAAGTTATCTACGAGCGTCTGTTTCTGATGGGGGTGCTGTTTGTCGCCGTCGCCCTGCCTCTCTTGCGCCGGGAGATCACGCCAGCAGAGACCCTGGATGTTCACCCTCCGTTGAGCCTGGTTCGACCGTTGAGCGAGCAAGTAGTGATCGCTGAGTTTCTCCGCAGCGAGTTTCACCATCCCGAATTTGAAGAGTATCGTCGAGAGTTTGCACGATTGGTGGAAGCACCAGATCTACAAAGCGACCGCGAGAACGCGCTCCGGCGGGCCCTGCTGTTTCTTCGGCGCGGAGCGATGTGGCGAGAACTTCCGGACGACACGCAATGGTTCGAGGTAACACTCACTAGTGAAGAGTTGACTCGGGTCCGCTTCTTTCCGCGCGCGCAGTGGCGACGAGTTGCCGAAGGAAGCTTCTATATTATCGACGTACTAACGTGCCTGCGTCAGAAGTGCCAAGAGTCACCCGATGATGAGTTTTTCCGGAAACTACACCGCATCAGCAACCCCGTCCAGGAAGGTCTGGTGAGCCGCACCGTATTGCTGATCGGAGTGGACGCCCACAGCCCCCTAACGATTCTCGACGGCAATCACCGGATGGCAGCGGCCATGCTCGCCCAGCCTCCCGCGGCGCTGGAAACCTTTCGCTTCATTTGCGGCCTGTCGCCTGCGATGACACATTGCTGCTGGTACCGGACAAATGTAAACACGCTTTCGCGCTACTTGACGAACCTTGTGCGGCACCTATTCTCCGATCCGGAGACGGACCTGGGGCGCTTCCTGGAAAGCGGTTCTTGAGAGCGAACCTAGCGCTTTTGTTGAATTGAGCCTGGGGTCGCGGACGGGACTGAGTCCTCTACAATGCTGTTGTCGCGGCGACGCAGCGCGACCGGTGCTGGTTGGCGTCGTAACGAATCACGTTCCTGGGCTACCTTGGTCTGAACTCGCGCGTCATTGTCTTCAGCAACTGCGAAGAGCTTCCGGCCTTCGGCAACCCGACTAGTGGCGACACCTACCGTTAAATCGGCTCCGCCGGCCTGGCGCGCTTGCTCATAAAAAAACTCGGCAGTTTCACGGTCTCCTTCGAGTTCGGCGACGTATCCGATATTGTTCAGCGTAAAGGCGTTGCCAGGATCGAGAGAGTAGGCTTTCCGAAAATCCGCGTCGGCGGTGCGCAAGTCGTTGCGATTGACGGCGGAGACACCACGAAGATTCAATTCCGCCACCTGCTCGGGCAAGTCTTGCTCGTGCGACAAATGTTCGCGCAAGGCCTTGGCGTTCTGTTGCGCCATCTGGCTGACTTGACGTCCTCGCCAGCCGGGATTGGTGGTTACTACCGCTGTCGCCTCAGTGCCCGCTCTGGATGCTTTCTCGAAATTTCGCAAGGCATCCTGCCCCTCGCCCTCCATTTCCTTGGCGACGCCCATGTTGTTCAGCGTGAATACGTTATTGGGATCGCTCTTGACCACCTCCTGGAGAAGCAGGTCGGCTTCGGGCGCACGTCCCTGTTGCAGAAGACGCACAGCTTCGACATTAGCGTGGTTGACTTGAAGAGGCTCGTTCGTTACCGATAGTGCCGCTTTCATAGGCTGACCGCGCAACTGGCTTTTGCTCGACAGATCAACCACGGCATCGCTGGATTGCTCAGCCGCCAACGAATAGAACTGCTGGGCTCGGTCGATCTGCCCCTGCAATTCCGAAATATATCCGAGATTGTTCAGCGTAAACGCGTCGTCCGGGTCAAACAAGTACGCCTTGTAGAAGAGCCCTTCCGCTTTTCGGTAGTCATGCTTTCGGACTGCTTCCACGCCCTCGCGGTTGAGCCGTTGAACGGGGGTGAGTTTGCTACGCCTCGGAATCGTTATCTTGAGATCTCCCGCGCGAGCGTATTGAGAAGTCAATTCCGCTGCTGCGATCAGAGTTAGCCCTAATAGCCACCGTTTGGGAAGCATGCAGACGTTTTCCTCGTGAGTACGAATAATGTGGTCTGGGCTACTGCCAGACGACGATTTGATGCTGAACAAGCAGATTTGTTTGCCGTGGGATACGGCAACTCGCTTTCAATTCCGACCACCTAAGAGCCTGGATCGGCATCTAATTGCGGTGTGAAACCTGCACTAAGAATTTGCGTCGCACTTTCTTGCGCCACGATGGCTGTGGGCTGCTCGCTTTTCACCAGTTCTGCCGTCGCACAAAGCGCTAACGAACCTTCCTCGTCGGCCATGATCTCGCCCAAATCAGAGGCTAAAGCCGACGGCGCCATTGAACCGAGGAAACCGTCGATCACAGAAGACTCTGAGGACGCCTCCATTGCTGTCGATCCCTCGACGCTACTGCCGGCGCTGCCACCGGTTCCCAAAGCGAACGCTACGCTGATTGGCGGAACGCTCGACAGGATCGATATGGTTCGCGACAGAGTTACCGTTCGTTTGTTCGGAGGCGGGAAAGAGAGCTTTTTGTTTGATCCCCGGACGCAGGTTTATCGCGGCGGCAAGCCCGTCACCGTCGCTGACTTGCATGAGGGAGAGAGGATATATCTGGATACGATCCTCGACGGCAGCACGGTATTTGCCCGGACTATACGCCTCACGTCGGCCCATGCGACTGGAACGAGCCAGGGCGTGGTGCTCAAATTCCGGAGTAACGGAGGCGAACTTGTTCTCCGCGATGCACTGTCCCCGAACCCAGTAGATGTTCGGGTGAATCCTTCCACGAGGGTTATGCAAGGGGACCGAGCAGTACCTATCAGCGCCCTTGTTCCTGGAACTCTGATTTCAATACGTTTCAGCTCAGAGGGAAGCGCACACAACACCGCGACAGAGATCTCAGTCCTTGCGCAGCCAGGTACCCGATATACATTCTCCGGACAGGTGGTTCATATCGATTTGCGTACCGGACTGCTTGTGCTAAATTCCTCGACTGATCATAAGACCTACGAGGTCTACCTTCCACCTTCAATCAATCCTGATGAGAGCCTGCAGCCGGGCGCAGCAGTTAAAGTCATCACCGACTTCGACGGAGAGCGCTACGTCGTGGGCAACGTGACCGTCAATTCGCACTGAAGCATTCTCCCGGGCGGAGTCTCGGGCTGGACTAAAAGCCACTTACTGAAAATTACGCAGGACTTCCACCCAGCGGCAATCGGATAAATGTATTAAGGACCGGGATATCCGAGGTTCTGGTAGTCGCAGACTCCTCCGGTTGCCGGGGCCGGAGGTGTCGGGGGTGTTGCCCAGGGCACGTTCTGGAAGTCGAAGAACTCGGTCATGTCCATCTGCGCTGCATCCCGTTTGGTTAGAGACGGTATGTCAAACCGAGTCTCGATAAGTTTCAAAATGGCAGTGTAGTCAGCCGGGGTGTGGGACACATAGTTTTTCTTGGCAAAGGGGGAAACAACGATCAGCGGAAGGCGATAGCCGGTGAAATTGAAATCGCAGTTGGGTCCATTCGGGTCGTTTCCCACCGTGCATTGATCACCCGTCTGCAGATCGATCGGCGCGATCCCATCGGGGTTCACCGCCTGCATCGGAGCGATGTGATCGTATAAGCCACCCGCCTCATCGTACGTCAAGATAAAAACCGAATCCTTCCACGAGGGACTGGACATTAGTGCGTTCATCAGACTGGCAACGTAAGCGGCACCGACTTGCACGTTCGTGCCAGAACTCGGATGCTCGTCGCGGTGCGACAGAAATCCAGTTTCGATGAACGCCACCGAGGGAAGTGTTCCAGCTTGCGCATCGCTAAGATACTGCGAAACCGGGACCACATTGTCGGGCAACGCACTTGGAGGAGCATAAGGAGCAAACTGCGTGAGGTAAGTGCATGCGCCCGCGTTTGATGACGGGGCACTCGGCGTGATCTCTCTTGTCGGACCCGGCTTCGAATCACCCGGAGGTGAAGTAGAACAGGTATCGTCGGAGTAGTAGACCTTCCAACTGATTCCGGCCTTCGTCATCGCGTCGAAAATCGTGGGCGCTGTGAGCGGAGCATTGTCGGCCGCGTTGGTTCCGGGCGGGTAGGCATATCCCTCGGAAGTTGCGGCATAGAGATACATGCGATTGATCTGCGTGCGGTCTAGTGCTGGGGCAAACCACCGGTCTGACGTAGCAAAATTCGAGGCCATGAAGTAGTAATACGGCAGGTCATTCCAGTCGTAATAGCCCATGGCACGAATCCCGGCCGTGTCCGTGAATTGTGGGTTGGCGCCATTGGTATTCTCGTTCCTCGCGAAGTTTGCTGCATTCCAAACGAAACCATCCAGTGTCGCCGTGCTTGAGCCCGGGTCGTGCAGGTTCCAGTCGAGATGGCTTTCGTTCCACGAAGGGCTGAGATTCTCAACGCATTCGGTGGCAAGGTGGAAGGCAGAGACGGTGGTGGCGCCATCGAAGCTGGGATTGGAAGCGTTTACGGGAAGGCCGTCGAATTGCTGAGCGGGGTATCCATTCGCCGCCCAATAGGCAGGAAGTTGTCCAAAATAAGAATCCAGCGAGCGGTTTTCCTGCACCATGACAACAATGTGATTGATGGAGGAGTTGAGGGCGGCATTCGACTGGTTGCCCGAGAGTCCCTGACAGCCAGAAAGCACAGACCCGACGACGATGATCCAAAGAGTAGACAAATACCGGAACTTTGCAACCCAGGCCATTCGCACCACCTGATGAGAGTCTTTCGGGAACGAACCGGAACTCGTTTTGGATGAATTCAGCTGCTGGAATGTTGGTTTGTGAGTGAAGTTGCGAGACCGTAGTTTGATGAATAGGACCGCCTAGTTTCTGCTGGAGATCACCTGAGTTCTATCGACGGGCACCAAGTCCCAGCTTGTCACCGTCCCAGAGGTTGGCGTACGAAAGATACTTGTTCTAAATAGTGGTTTCGCCATAAACTCGCTCCGTCCCAGAAAGTTCAAGACTGGTTCAGAGGAATCCACGGGGTGGCGTCCTCCCTCCGGAACCAGAACAATGCAAGTGCAAGACCTCGGCAACTCCGCTCCTGAGGGCAGATGTGTCTTAAAAATTGGTGTGTCTTAGTCCTGCTGCTGTTGTGGACAGCTATATGTGCGGCGGGGAATTCTGTTGTACCAACCACCACCTTGGCCGCACAGACGGCAAATAACACAAGTGCGGCTGACATCTTTTTAGCCCAGAGCAATGGGAACGCTGCTGCCGGCAGCGTGAGCAAAGTCGACATTCATAGTCTGCTCTATCCGGGCGCGACCACCAAAGTGTACGCCCACCTATTGCTGTGGTTCGGAGGTTCGAACCACATGAATGTCGGTTACAGTTCCACGGACGCAAAACAGATCCATCGACAGATCACAGACATGATCAGCCGCGGAATTGACGGAGTGATTGTCGACTGGTACGGCCCGAACAATAGCATCGACCAGGCCGCGAAACTAGTGATGTCTGAGGCCGAAGCTCATCCGGGCTTTACATTCGCAATCATGATCGATCAGGGTGCGATCAAATGGAATTCCTGTTCCGGTTGTTCGCCGCAACAGGCCCTTATCAGCCAACTGCAATACGTAGAGCAGACCTACTTTCCGTCGCCGGCTTACATGACCCTGTCCGGAAGACCGGTTGTCACTAATTTCGATATTGATCTCTCCTACTCGATCAACTGGGATGATGTAAGCGCTTCCCTGTCGACGCAGCCTGCTTTTTTGTTTCAAAACAATGGCGGCTTCACGCATGTCTTGAGTGAAGGCAGCTATTCCTGGGTCATGCCAACGACTTCTGACTATGGCATCGGCTACCTAAAGAGCTTTTATGACACGGGAATGGGGCTGGGCAACGAACAGATCGTGGGTGCGACGTACAAGGGATTCAACGACACGCTTGCGGCTTGGGGCTCGGGTCGCATCATGGGCCAGCAGTGCGGCCAAACGTGGCTGCAGACGTTTTCCGAAATCAATAGTCTCTACAATTCAGGCAGGCAATTGTCGGCATTGCAGTTGGTCACCTGGAATGACTACGAAGAGGGCACCCAGATCGAATCAGGGATTTCCAACTGCCTGACCGTTTCGGTTTCAACTGCGAGCAATTCATTACGGTGGACGGTTAAGGGGCAGGAGAACACGGTCGATCATTACATCGCATTCGTCAGCACAGACGGCAAGAACCTGATGTCTCTCGGTCAAGCCAATCCGGGCGTTGGATCGCTGAACCTCTGCAGCTATTCGATTCCGGATGGGACCTACACCTTCTACGTGCAGGCTGTTGGAAGAGCGGGCATCACGAACGACATGTCATCAGCGGTACAAGCAAAACTAAACTGCGGGAGCGGAAACAATCAGAGTTTGACTCTCAAGGTTAATCCCACAACGATGACCGTCACCTCAGGAAGCTCCGGCACCTCAACTGTAAGCGTGACGCCAGAGGTAGGCTCATTCAACAGCGCCGTCGCGCTCACTTGTTCCGGGCTTCCCCGCAACTTGAAGTGCTCATTCGCTCCCGCATCCGTCGTTCCAGGCGCGAATACGGCCAGTTCCGTCCTGACCATTACTTCCAGTGCAGCTCCTTCCACGAATCACAGTGAAGCTCGCACTTTCTTTCTCGGCGATTGCCTGCTCGGGTTCGGCCTGTTCGGAGTGGTGATCGTTGGGAACATCGACCGTCGGCGTGCGTTCCAACTTGTAGTAGCCGGCGTTCTGAGCACTGCCATTGTCGGTTCCGTCTCCTGCGGCGGAAGTACTGGCGCGGTGCAGAGTTCTGCTATCCCCAGCAGCTATACCGTTACCGTTAGCGGGAATACTGGATCCATTCAGCTTTCCACCAACGTTACCGTTATCGCGAAGTAGCGTTACGGGCGGTATATCGCTCCATGGCGTATGTAAAACGACCGCCCGCCTTGCCCAGCTCAGGGAGTTACGCGTGAGCAACCGTAGAAGGAGAGCTTTTGACGGGATCCAGCGGGGCAACCGGCGGACCCGGGCAATATATTTGAGCGTTTGAACTCGCTGCTGAAGCTCGAAGTGCCTCAGATACTTCTGCACCACGTTGGGCATCGTCATGCGCAATGCAGCAGAGAAGTTCTGCGTCGCCATCGCGTATTGTTTTTCTGGATCTTTGAGCAAGCGATGCAGGCAATCAGCCAGTCCTTCAGCATCCCCGGGCGGATAGAACTCTATGGCCAATTCTTCACTTTGTGCCATTTGGCGAAAATCTGGAAGATCAGCACTCACCATTGGTACGCTAAACGCGCACGCCAGATGCGCCACACCGCTGCAGCCAGTGGAGGACGAATACGGCATCACCGCGACGCTCGATTCCTGGAATAAGTCCGCCAGTTCGTCTTCCGGAACGTATCCTCTGAATTCAATCTGAGGATTCCCTGCATTCTCCTTCTTGACGGATTCCACATAACCTGCCGCCTGCGGATGATCTCCCCCGGCAACTACGAGCTGGGCCTCCGGTAACTTCGGGGAAAGCAATTTGAAAGCCTCGATCATGAGTTCCAACCGCTTGTACGTGCCCCATTTTCCGAAGGCCAGAATACGGTGGGTAGGAGTTCCACGGCGCGAAAAGTCGGGGAATTCGGGGCGGCGAGCCAGCAATCCGTGGGCGCGCAGATGAACATTGTCGCGGCCGTACTTATCATTCAGAATCTTGCGGTATCCCGGCATTAGAACAGAGACGGAGTTCGAAAGCAGAAGCATCCTCGTGGCCACCGCACCAGCGAATCGATACAGGCGCTCGTGGCGCACGCCCACGTCCTTCAATTCGACCGTATCCATGAGGTGATGCAAAGTCACATGGGTGTATCGTCCACCGAGGCGAGCGAGCAACGGAGACATGAGGCCGCTGAAAGCGACGAGTGGGTTTCTGCCAAAGGTACTGAACAGCAGATTAAACCAGACCACATCAGGCCTCAGGCGCCTGATGGTTCGGATCAGCCGATAGACGGTGGTCGGATCGTCGAACGACCAGCACCTCAATACCGTGAAGCCCTCCCGCTCCTCAAGGGCGGTTGGAAGTTCATCCGCAAGCACAGTAAGGCTAAGGAAAGGATTTCGCTGCAGTTCTTGCGCGATGTGAAATCCGTATTCGCTCAAACCTCCGGTACTGGGAGGGAATGTTGTGACCAGACAAATCTTCATTAGCCTCCTGCGTCGCTCGGCAGCAGCAGATTCGATGTGCTCCGAGGGAAAGATGTTGTAGACGAGAAAGGACTTTAACCGCTGGGCGTTTTGGCGGTGCTAACTGGGGAAGTATGTCCGGGAAGAACCACGGTGCCTGCACCGGGCTTAAGCTCCGCGAGGGCGTTTCTGATGGCTTCAGTCGTTTCCGCTATGGAAGACGGCCCTAGGACAGTTAATCCTGCGATATTCGCAATCTCGAGATAGGCGTTCCGGTTGCGGTGAACGAATTCCAGTGGATATTCGGGCTTGCGCGAAACGGCATTTTCGGGATCGGCATCCAGAAGGAAAGCCAAATCCGGTCTTGGAACGATTCGCAGGACCAGTCGCACGTAGAGTCGCACCGGCCAATGCTGAAGAGGTAGGTTCGCCAACTCGTCATAAATGTAACGGTCAAAAATCACGAAATCGACATCTTTCGCGGCTTGTCTGGACACCACTGCGGACAATCGAAATGCGTCAAAAATGTAAAGAAGGAGCCGAAGCCAGACCATGTACCAGGAGGTCACATTCTTATCGCGGCGCGCAATAGGCTGATCAGGACTTCCGACGCCTCTTTCGCCTTTGAATAAACGGAGGGTTAGGTGTTCGCGATATCTTGAGAACGCAACGACATCGTCCCAAAACGTATATAGCGTGAAGCGGTGCCCACGGTCGTCCAAGCAGCGCAAAAGAGCGTCGATCTGTGTGCTTTTCCCAGCTCCATCGATTCCGGAAAAGCTCAGAAGTTTGAACTTTTGTGATTTCATTCGATGCGCTTCGTGGCTTCAAAACCGTGGCCGCGCGTTAGTGAGCACCAGGCGGTTTGCTAGGCGAAGCGGCGCTCAGGGCGATTACTGTTCCAATCGCTGCGCCAGCCCCCAGGATCGCACCGACTTTGATGACCACGGTACGCACCCGCCGCTGCTTCGCTGGAGCGATCGCTGCTCCTGCCGGTTGGGCAGCGGTCACTCCAGTGACCCTTGGGCCCTCTGCGGCTGCGGTTCCGACCGGTCTTTGCAGCTTCTCATCCTGCTTGCCCGTCGCGGGCGAATCCTGCTTCTCCGTCGTTCGCGAGTCGGATTGCGAGCTGATCGATTGCGCTGGCGGACCCTGCTGGGGAACATTCTGTGATTTTGCCCACATTACTCCCGGGCTGTCGGGCAGTTCTTCCGAGGGTGCGGGCGCAATTGAACGATCGGGGCCGCTGGTTTGTGCCGAAGTGCCGGATGCGGCATTCTGCGCAACCATATTGGCAGGACAACTAAGAGCGAGCGCACAGAGTGCACTAAGAAGAAGACCTGGATGATGCGGTGGCATCTGAATCTCCTTTTTTGCAGGTTCAGTAGCGGAAACCCGCCAGTTAATTTAACTCGCTTGCTTGAGCACACCGAGTTCGCTGAACACGTCAGCGTACCAAGGAGTGTTCTGGGGCACTGCGTCGGCTGGAATAGCGTTGAAACTCCGCACAGCATCCTCACAGGTTTGAAATGTCTCAAATACACGAGCCACACGCATGAGTTCCAAAATCACCTCGGCCTCTGGAGAAAGAGAGGCGAGCTTCAAATCGCCGTCACGCTTCAACACCTCTTCGAGACAACGCAACAGCATCTCTACACCAGCGCTTTCCATCGAACGTACCTGCGAACAGTCGAGGACAATACGCGGACGATTGGACTCGAGCAGTGGTCCCAGTTCCTCCATAAAATTACGGACTTCTTTTACGTTTAAAACCTCTGGCACTTGCATCACCACCACGGGCCCACTGGTCAGCATCTCTAATACCCCTTTTTGTTTTAACTTTTTGTAACGTTCTTTTTTCAAGCCTTCCGGCCAAGTCTATTCGGCAGAGGAAAGTGCCATGGGGCTAGTCTCAATGCTCCCCCAGGATTCACGACGTACTCCGCCTACAGTGTTTTGCCGCATTACTACAGGATCAGTAATCTCAAGGTTTACGTTGTGCTGAAGGTTCAGCAGATTACTTCCCTCCACGATGGAATGACAAAGATCTAGGCCGATACCGACGTAACTGTTTGGCAGAATCGTACTGTCTTCCACTGCGGTTCCGAAGTCCACACGAGAGTTGCTTTCCACATTGCTTCCTCGCGTGATGAGACACTCGTCTGAAATGTGGACGTCACGTCCGATGAAGGCCGGCGCCACCACTCGTGCGGAACGCTCGATCTGCGCACCGTCGCAGCTCCAGATCCCGGGCTTAATTTCCCAGCCTTGGGGACGGAGACGGCAACGCGAATAAAGGCTGTCGAGTACAAGTCGTCGGAATTCCCGCGCAGTCCGCAACTGATTTACGTATCCTTGTAAGCGATACATTGCCGGCCTCGCGCAGAGCAGAGTGGAAAGAGTCGCCACATGCTCCGGCAATCCCGAGGGGTCGACCATCCAGACGTCGAGCGGCGCATCGTCACTAAATGCGCGCGTAACGCCCTCGCCTTGTTCCTGGTGGAAGTTGAGCATTTCCGCAACATCAAATTCCACATAGGCGCCGCATCGTACGATCACGACTGTCCCGAACCCCTCTCGTTTGTAATTCGCAAAACGGTCAGCCGCGAGATCAGCTAGCGATGCTTGATCAGATGTTTTTGCATGGTGGTCTCGATCATTCGAGATCACAGATACGGCGTTGCAATTTTTCTTGAGGTCTTCGGCAAGTCTGGCGATTGGGGTCTTTCCCAGAACTTCCATGCTGGCCCATGGCGCCCGGTACGAACTAAAGCGTGAAGGAGACTGTTTGTCCTCCGTCGCGCCGGTCTGATCGCCGATGATGATTGCCCCGACCACTGATTTCATTCCTTTCCCGTAATGCTGCGCGAAGATCAAAGTTTCAACGCGACTGTCTCGCTGACTTAACCACGGCGGCGAATTCCTCTCCGACGCTGGCGACGAGTTTCCGGCGGCGAATCTTCGTCTTGGGGAACAGAAGTGTGCGCATCTTCAGTTTCGCTTTGTGCAGTTGAGACTTCGAGTTCCCGATCGAGCAATCGAGGAGTTGGGCAATTTCATGGTGCTGGTAGCCTTCAACTTCGTGCAGTGCGAAAATGCGGCGGCAGCCTTCCGGCAATTCCTGAAGGGCCCGGCGTAACGCGATGCGATCAACCACACCGCTCAAGTCGGGGTCATTCTTTCCGAAATCGCGATGCAGTGATGGAGACTCGGAATGTACCGGCTCATCCAGAGATACCGTCGGCGGCGATTTGCGGCGGCGCAGTTTCATCAAAACGGTATTGACCGCAACGCGATACAACCAAGTCGAGAACGCCGCATCTCCCCGGAACGATCCGACTGTGCGAAAAACCTGCAGAAAAGCTTCCTGGGTCAGATCCTCGGCTTCCGCTACATCTTTGGTCATCAAAAGGCAAACCGAATAGACCCGGTTCTTGTGTTGCTGAAAGAGCGTGGCAAATGCCTGTTCGTCGCCTGCCTGCGCACGCTTTACCAGATTGATCTGGGAGTCGTCACGGCCTTTGGCGCTGGTCGAGGGGATCACATTCGCTTCTGTAGCGGAAATCGCACAAGTTGCCACGTTTGGCCTCCTTACACCTGCATGGAATTTGTCCGCACCAAACCCCGCGAACATGGTCTGAGAGTAGGGAATGAGGCCTTTCCCTTGTATCGGGTCACATCTGTAAAGGGTTGCCGGAGAGTCTGTAAGGCTATCGATTTTTTGGCGAACCCTGATCGGCAAAATAAGAAAAAATCCGCGCGAGGCGCGGATTGTGGAACAAAACATTCAGTTGTAGGGCAACAAACGGATTGACAATCGAGGCTCAATACAAGTGGAATTCCACCTCAACGCTAATCTGTACATCAACCGGGCTTCCGTCTTTAAGCGCCGGTTGAAACCGCCATTGCTTCACAGCTTCGAGAGCTTTGGCATCGAGCCCGAATCCCAGACCGCGAATGACCCGAATGTCACGTGGATGTCCTGCTGAGTCGACGATTAACCACAAGACACATGTTCCCTGCTTTTTCGCTCTTCGAGCTTCTTCGGTGTAGTCAGGGTCCGGGGCCGAAACCGCGGTAGGAGCGGAAATCCCTCCGCCTACTTTGTAAACTCCACCGCCGAAACCACCGCCACTACCGGCGCCCACACCCGGTCCGTGGCCAACTCCAACACCGCCTCCAGAACCAGAGCCAATTCCGCCTCCAGAACCTGTGCCATTAGATGGCGGCGCGGCAGGCATTGCCGGCGCGGCAGCAGGAACTCCGAGATTCGGCATGCGGTTTTCCGCCAGGTGCACTTGCGGTGGCGCCACCACTGTCGGTTGCACAGCCAGTTTGGGTTTCTCATTGCGTATCACGATCGCGGGTGGAGTGATTTGTTGCAACGCCGCCTTGGGAGCCCGCCCTTTCGGAGCAGGAATGGGATCGCGATCACCACCACCGCCCCCTCCGCTGATTACTTTCTTGGCGACAGGCAAGGCGTAAGATTCAGGAGAAGGCGCAATCAGCGTTACGGTCTGACGCGTTTCTCGCTGCGTAATCTGATGACTCACAAACACGCCACTCAGGAGCAATCCAATGAGCACCACGTGCACGATAGCGGACACCGTCACGCCACTTGCTCGATAATTGTTGTACTGGCCCCAGATTTGATCGGGCGGACGCGAGGCCCTCAGGGCCGGGCCTGCTGGCCCGGTGGGATAGCGCCGGTTAGTCAAAGGTCTCGCCGGCACCCGCAACCATTGTTCGCTGTTATAGGCAGAATTGTGATGACTCGACATGATTGCTCCTCAATACATACACCAACGCAGGTTTCGAATAGATGCGTTTAGAAGCGGACGGGTTGAAGCCGATAGAGGATGTAGCTGTTGATTTCTCTCCGTTGTACCAAACAAAATGGCGGGATATGAGCCTCCCGCCATGTGTTTTCAGCCAGCTCTTAATTTTTGCCAAACTTGTCCCACCCACCGTCACAAACGACCAGCGAGAAAAAGAACAATGACCACGATAACGATTAGACCCAATCCTCCGCTTGGGTAATATCCCCAGGATCGACTGTAAGGCCACGTGGGCAATGCACCAAGCAGCAAGAGAATCAGGACCACAAGAAGGACTGTGTACATTTCACCTCCAGGTTTTAAGGCTCGCGCAAGTTAATCCTTTTTGACCGGCTCACGGTCAATCGCTGAGCCGTTCAGTTTCTGCTTAAAACGCACCGCTACTTCGCAGCTGTTTCGCTTGCGCCCCCAGTTTCCATGCGGCCTGATTCCCGGCTCTCCTCCGAGTACTTCTTCACCGCCGTCAGGAAGGGTTGGGCGACAGCTGGGGGCTGCACTTTTCCACTCAGAATGTCGGAAAAGGGAACGAACTTGCCGTACAAGAGATGAGTCTCGTCTCTATCCTGAGTAACCGCAGCGCCGTTGAGATCGATTCCCGCAAACAGACCGCGTGCGCGCGAATACGTCAGCACCTCGGCTCTCATCTTGATGTCCGTATCGGCTCCCGTATCACGGCCGACCGGACCTGCTGCTGCGGATGCATCGGCACCCAGCTTGAATTTGCTGGAGAGTAGGTGTTCCATCCCGTGCTCGTTCGTCACCACCATAACTAAATCAACCGCTTGGCCTCCCAGCTGCAAACCCCAACTGCCGCCAGTGATCGTCATCGGCGCCGGGGCGCTCCATCCGTTTTCCGTACGACAGGTGGCTACACCTTTGCCATGACTCCCGCCAAAACCGATAGCAATTTTCACCATCGACGGAATTACTGCAATGCACTTCGCATTTTTCATCACTTTGTCGGGAATGGCCTTGTCCTTGACGGCCATGATCTCGTCCAGAACTTTAGCCGAGGAGTCGATTCGCTTAGCAATGTCGGATTGTTCCTTGTCGTCGGCGGACCAACTCACACCGGCCAGGAGGGAACAGATACCCAGCACCAACAGAAATTTCGACACTGTGGAAGAAACTCGTCTCATTGTTGACCTCGTTCTGTGCTCCCCACGAGCACCTGCTATTAGAACTGCGAGGCTAAGCTATCCCGTGGCCGAACAAGGTTCTATCCGGGGGAGGCAGTAAAGACGGTCAGAAGTTTCCGCAGAAGAACACCTCAGATAGACTTGCTGAACCGGGGGCGGAGTACAGGTTTCACCCTATTGTGGGTATTACGCCGCCGAAATAGTCTGCAATCTCTACTCGACACAACGCCCCCCAAGCGGGTGCCGGTCCTCTGGGACGGACCGGCACCTGCTCCTTCCAGAGGTTGACTCTAGACCTACAGCCCGCGAACCGACTGAATACGGTGTTACGCGGATGGAGTCACAACAGCGAACTCTTTATGCTCGGTCCGAAGTCCTACACGGAGGCGAAAATATGCTTTATTGGGCTTTGGTGTTCCTGGTTATCGCGCTGATAGCAGGAGTCTTAGGCTTCGCTGGAGTGGCAGTCGCTTCAGCGGGCATCGCGAAGGTGCTATTTATCATCTTCCTGGTGCTGTTCTTGCTTTCGCTGATCTCGCATTTAGCCAGAGGACGCGTTTAGAATCTTGGTAGATGACCACGGGGCGGCGCTAAAAGCCGCCCGGTATTTTCATTCGGGCAAATGAAATCAGTTCGAATACCCAGAGTGCCCATTTGAACTGACCCGGCGGACCTCGGACTCTCGCAAAACATATTCGATCAAGTAATCCAGCATTGGGACTAAACGAAGTTGTGGCTTTGGGACTTCAAGTCGCTTGGCTTCTGATATTGGGCGTTCCGAACGGGGAACGGCAGAGCGGCGTAGCCCTGCAATCTAAGCAGAGACGGCAACGCCAAGTGAATCTTGGCGAACGGCAGGAATAATCACTTCAACGATAGTGCCGGGATTGGCGTTCGCTAGACGCAGACTGCCTCCGAGTTCAGTCACGCGCTGTCGCATTCCCCCGATACCCACACCGACGCTTTCTGGTCGTAACTGAATCACCTGCTCCTCTACTCCTTTCCCGTCGTCACGAACCGTCACGACTATAGTCCCGTCCTTTCGGATCAGGGTCACGCTTCCGTTGCGGGCTCCGGAGTGACGGAACATGTTTGTGAGCGCCTCTTGGACAATGCGGAAAATCGCAGTTTCCAGTTCCGACCTGAGACGGCCGAGATCCGGCGGGTCGACTTCTAGCACCGTGCGGATGCCGCTGCGTTCCGATAGACCCTCCAGAAACCACCGAAGCGCGGATACTAGCCCGACTTCGTCGAGCAATGGCGGATGCAACAGGTGAGAAATGGTGCGAACCTGCTGGATCGCTTGGTCGATCAACTGACTCGCTTCCACTGAAGCCTGCCGCATTGAGGGTGAAGAATCCCTGGCCAGAATGCCATCCAGAATCATCTTTGCAGCGGCGAGTTCCTGACCGAGGCCGTCGTGAATTTCGCGTGCGATCCGCCGCCGCTCCTCGTCTTGCATCGTCATCATACGATTCGAGAGACGTCTGAGCGCGGCGGTCCTGCTCTCGACCATTCTTTCCAGTTCAATCGCGCTTTCACGAATCGATTGTTCCAGCAGTTTGCTATCGTGAATGTCAGAACAGGTCCCGTACCACTTCACAACGGCTCCGTGGGAATCACGGAGAGGCACCGCTCGGGAACGAAACCAGCGATACTGTGAGTCGGCCCCGCGTAGCCGGTAGTCGCAGTCATATACATCCCCGGACTGCACGCAATGTAGCCACTTTTGGTGACTCTCTTCGCTGTCGTCGGGATGTACGTAGTCCAGCCAACCGAAGCCCTTCCCCGTCTCAGGTGGGGCTCCGGTGTATTCGTAAAAGCGACCGCTGATGTAATCTCGGCTACCGTCAGGATTCCGGCTGAAGATAATGTCGGGAGCAGTCTGCACAATGGCGTCCAGTTCCTGATTCCGCTGTGCCAGCTCTCTATTTAGTTTGTGCAACGCGACGGCTTTTTGCTGCAGCTCCGCAGTGCGTTCGGCAACCCGTTGTTCGAGCTGGCTGTTAAGCCGCTCGAGTTGTCGGTTCTTGCGGTGTAACTCGGTGAAGACCTTCACCTTCGCGCGCAGAACTTCCGGAACGATGGGCACGGAAAGATAGTCGACTGCTCCATGCTGGTAGCCTTTGAGGCGATCAAGATCAGTGAGGTGCACGGCTGAGATGAAGATGATTGCCGTCTTTTGGAAGCGCGGATGCTGACGGATGATCTCGGCGAGCTCAAAACCATCGATCTCAGGCATGCTCACGTCCATCAGCACAACTGCCACGTCCGTCTTGAGTAGTTTTTCGAGGGCTTCTTTGGCAGACGAGGCCTTGATGAGATTCTCCCCCAGGTCGGAGAGGATCGCCTCATAGGTCAACAACTTACCCGGCTGGTCATCGACCATCAGGATATTCACGCGATCGTCGGTCAGGGTCTCGGACGGCTCGCGAATCGGATTTGATCTAATTTCTGCGCTCGAACCTATACTCATCGATGCAACCACATGCGCAAGGCAGAGAGTAATTGTTCCGTGTTTACGGGCTTAGCCAAATACTCTGAGGCGCCCGCTTCCAGACATTTCTCGCGGTCACCCTTCATGGCCTTGGCGGTCAATGCGATGATTGGCAGCCGCCGGAATAAAGGGTTCTGACGAATTACCTGCATGGTCGCGTACCCATCCATTTCAGGCATCATGATGTCCATGAGAACGATCGCCACATCCGGAGTCGACTCCAGCATCGAGATCGCTTCTCTACCTGTTCCAGCGGTCAGCACTGCCATCCCGCGACGCTCAAGCACGCTGCTGAGCGCAAAGATGTTTCGCATATCGTCATCGACAACAAGGACCTTCTTACCAACGAGCGCCTCATCTGATCGATGGAGGCGATCAAGCATCTTCTGCTTTTCCTCTGGAAGATCAACAACCACACGATGCAGGAAGAGGGCGGTCTCATCAAGCAGCCTCTCGGGAGACTCCACTCCTTTCACTACCACACTGCGGGCAAGAGTGTGCAGTCGCGCGTCTTCCTCAGGCGATAACTCTTTGCCCGTGAAGACGACGACGGGCAAGTCCCGGACGCTGGGCATGTCCCGCATGCGTTCCAGGATGTCGAAGCCGCTCATATCAGGAAGGCGCAAGTCGAGCACTGCGCAGTCAAAAGACTCTTCCCCTACCAGCTTCAATGACTCGGCTCCCGTGGCAGCCACAATTACATCAATGTCGTCGTAACCCAGAAGTTCTCGGATACTGAGCTGCTCTGCGGGATTGTCTTCGACGATTAGCAAGCGCTTGCGACGTGGCGAGGCATATTCTTTGATGCGGGTTAGGGCTGACGCGAGCTCGTTCGCATTGGTGGGCTTGGTTACGAACGCGAAGGCACCACGGGCGAGGCCGTGCTGGCGATCTTCGTCCAAGGTGAGCATCTGCACCGGTATATGCCGCGTCGCTGGATCCTGTTTGAGATGGTTCAGCACGGTCCAGCCCAGCATGTCGGGAAGGAAAACGTCCAACGAGACGGCACTGGGGTGAAATTCGCGGGCAAGCGCAAGGGCCTGCGCGCCACGCAGAGCCACTAGTACTTTGAAACCCTTGTCCCGTGCCAGGTCGCATAGCACACGAGCATAGTGTGGATCGTCCTCCACGATCAGAAGCACAGCATCATCGGCCTGCAAGTTGTCGCGATCGTCATCGATTTCCTCTACTGGATGCTCAGTCACGACCATATTCGACAATTTGAGAGGAGCGGCTGGTGCCTTCCAGTCGGCGGGCGTTAGCTTCGAGGCCGACGGCCCGACATAGGTGAGTGGCAGATAGAGCGTGAAAGTGCTGCCCTCACCCGGGGTACTACGAAGCTGGATTTCACCTCCCAGAAGGCTAGCCAACTCACGGCTGATGGCCAGGCCAAGCCCCGTTCCGCCGTACTTGCGGCTGGTGCTGGCGTCCGCCTGTTGGAAAGCTTCGAAGATGATGCGCTGCTTGTCGGGGGCAATTCCTATGCCAGAGTCAGTCACCTCGAAGGCCACCACAGATGCGGCGCCGCTGAGAATCGGATGATCTTCGCTCCAGCGCTTGTCGGCGATGGAGACACAGAGCCGGACAGAACCGTGTTCCGTAAATTTGAATGCATTGGACAACAGGTTCTTAAGTACCTGTTGTAGCCGCTTTGAGTCCGTCACCAGACTGCGTGGAAGATGCGAATCCGGGGTCACCTCGAAGGTAAGTTTGCGATTTTCCGCCTCGTGCCGGAATGGCCGTGCCACCATCTCCAGCAAGTTAGTAAAGAAGACTTCCTCGGCCTCAACAGACACCGTCCCAGACTCGATCTTGGATAGATCGAGAATATCGCTGATGAGATTGAGCAAATCCGTCCCGGCAGCGTGGATCGTGCGCGCGAACTCCACCTGCTTAGCTGTCAGATTGTGATCTGGGTTCTCGCTGAGTTGCTGCCCGAGCACCAGAATCGAGTTCAGCGGTGTCCGCAACTCGTGTGACATGTTGGCGAGGAACTCAGATTTGTATTTGGAAGTCAGGGCAAGTTCTTTTGCTTTCTCTTCCAAAGCACGTCGAGCCTGCTCGATTTCCTGATTCTTGCGTTCGACTTCCACGTTCTGTTCCGCAAGCTGTTGCGCCTTTTGAGCGAGCTGCTCGTTGGTCTGCTGCAATTCCTTTTGCTGAGTTTGCAGTTCCGCCGCCAATTGCTGCGATTGTTTGAGAAGACCCTCGGTCTGCATCGTGGCTTCGATACTGTTCAATACAATGCCAATGCTGGCCGTCAATTGCTCCAGAAACGCCAGGTGCGAAGCGGTAAAGGAGCTAAGAGACGCCAGTTCGATGACTGCCTTGACGCGATCTTCGAACAAGACCGGCAGTACGATCACGTTTCTCGGAACCGAGGCAAAAAGACCTGAACGAATCGGAACTGTCTTATCAGGCAGATCTGTGATCAACATCCGCCGTTTTTCTGACGCAACTTGTCCGACCAGCCCGTCGCCAATCTTCAACTGCCGAAGATGGCCGTTTTCGCCATCGTCGGCGAACGCTGACAACAAGACCAGGCCAGCCGATTCTTCTGTTTCCATCTGATAAATCACGCCCTGTTGCGCGTTCACGAGCGGAGCAAGTTCGGAGAGCAACATGCGGCCCACGGTAGCCAGATCACGCTGCCCTTGAAGCATGCCGGTGAAGCGCGCCAGGTTCGTCTTCAGCCAGTCTTGCTCGGTGTTGCGATCCGTAGTGAGTCGCAGGTTGTCGATCATCGTGTTGATGTTGTCTTTCAATTCTGCGACTTCGCCGCTGGCTTCGACCTGAATGGATCTGGTCAAATCGCCCTTGGTGACGGCCGTTGCGACTTCCGCGATGGCTCGGACCTGGTTCGTCAGGTTGTCGGCCAACAGGTTCACGTTACCGGTGAGGTCCTTCCATGTACCTGCGGCGCCCGGCACGTTGGCCTGACCGCCAAGTCTTCCTTCCACACCGACTTCGCGGGCGACGGTGGTCACCTGGTCGGCAAACGTGGCAAGCGTGCCCGTCATGTTGTTGATGGTTTCGGCCAAAGCTGCAATCTCGCCCTTGGCATTCACGGTCAACTTCTGCCCAAGGTCGCCGTTGGCAACGGCAGTAACGACTTTGGCGATGCCGCGCACCTGTTCGGTGAGGTTTACAGCCATGACGTTGACGTTGTCGGTGAGGTCCTTCCAGATTCCTGCGACTCCCGGTACTTGCGCCTGACCTCCGAGTTTCCCGTCGGTGCCAACCTCGCGCCCCACGCGGGTCACCTCGGCGGCGAACGCATTGAGCTGGTCCACCATCGTGTTGATGGTGTTCTTCAATTCAAGAATTTCACCCTTTACGTCGACGGTGATCTTGCGGGACAGGTCGCCACGGGCCACGGCTGTCGTCACTTCGGCGATGTTTCGGACTTGTGCAGTCAGGTTACCGGCCATGGCGTTGACCGAGTCGGTGAGATCCTTCCAGGTTCCAGCGACACCCGGAACATTAGCTTGCCCACCCAGCCGGCCCTCGGATCCCACTTCGCGGGCCACGCGTGTCACTTCGGCTGCGAACGAGCGCAACTGCTCAACCATGGTGTTCAGCGTCTCTTTGAGCTGCAGGATTTCGCCACGCACGTCGACCGTGATCTTGCGCGACAAGTCGCCGCTCGCGATCGCTGTTGCGACTTCAGCAATATTTCTGACTTGACCTGTCAGGTTGCTGGCCATGAAGTTCACGTTATCCGTGAGGTCCTTCCAGGTGCCGGCGACGCCGGGTACGTTTGCCTGCCCGCCGAGTCTGCCTTCAGTTCCCACCTCGCGTGCCACGCGCGTTACCTCGCCGGCAAACGCGTTGAGCTGGTCCACCATCGTGTTGATGGTGTTCTTAAGTTCCAGAATCTCGCCTTTCACGTCGACCGTGATCTTGCGAGATAGGTCTCCGCGAGCAACGGCGGTCGTCACCTCAGCGATATTCCGCACTTGCGCCGTCAGGTTCCCGGCCATCGAGTTCACCGAGTCGGTGAGGTCTTTCCAGGTTCCGGCGACACCGGGCACCTGCGCCTGGCCGCCAAGCTTTCCTTCCGTGCCGACTTCACGAGCCACGCGCGTCACTTCCGCGGCGAACGCGTTCAGCTGGTCCACCATCGTGTTGATGGTTTCCTTGAGCAATAGAATTTCCCCGCTGACGTTCACCGTGATCTTCTTCGACAGGTCGCCGCTGGCGATGGCCGTCGAAACCTCGGCGATGTTCCGCACCTGGCCGGTCAAGTTGCTGGCCATGGAGTTGACGGAATCAGTGAGATCTTTCCACGTTCCGCCTACACCGGGCACGAGCGCCTGTCCGCCGAGCTTTCCGTCGGTGCCGACTTCGCGGGCCACGCGTGTGACTTCAGATGCGAACGAGCGCAGCTGATCCACCATCGTGTTGATGGTGTCCTTGAGTTCGAGAATTTCACCTTTGACGTCGACCGTGATTTTGCGTGACAAATCGCCGCGAGCCACAGCAGTCGCCACTTCGGCGATGTTTCGAACCTGGCCCGTAAGGTTGCTGGCCATAAAGTTGACGTTGTCGGTGAGATCCTTCCACGTACCCGCGACTCCAGGTACCTGCGCCTGGCCACCGAGTTTCCCTTCCGTACCGACTTCGCGAGCCACACGCGTCACTTCGCCAGCAAACGCGTTGAGCTGGTCCACCATCGTATTGATGGTGTTCTTGAGTTCGAGAATTTCGCCCTTTACGTCGACCGTGATCTTGCGCGACAGATCGCCGCGAGCAACCGCGGTGGTCACTTCTGCGATGTTTCGCACCTGGCCGGTGAGGTTGCCGGCCATAGAGTTGACCGAGTCAGTCAGATCTTTCCACGTGCCAGCGACACCCGGAACGTTCGCCTGACCGCCTAAGCGGCCTTCCGTACCGACTTCGCGCGCCACGCGCGTGACCTCGCCGGCAAACCGGTTGAGCTGGTCCACCATCGTGTTGAGCGTTTCTTTGAGTTGCAGGATCTCGCCGCGCACGTCGACCGTGATCTTGCGCGACAAGTCGCCACTGGCGATGGCTGTCGCCACTTCGGCGATGTTTCGCACCTGGCCGGTAAGGTTGCTGGCCATGAAGTTCACGTTGTCTGTGAGATCTTTCCACGTACCGCCAACACCGAACACCTGCGCCTGGCCGCCAAGCTTGCCTTCCGTACCAACTTCGCGGGCGACGCGTGTAACTTCGCCGGCAAATGCATTGAGCTGGTCCACCATCGTGTTGATGGTGTCCTTCAGTTCGAGAATTTCTCCTTTCACATCGACCGTGATCTTGCGTGACAAGTCGCCGCGGGCAACCGCCGTCGTAACCTCGGCGATATTTCGGACTTGAGCGGTGAGGTTGCCAGCCATCGCGTTTACCGAGTCCGTCAAATCTTTCCACGTGCCGGCCACTCCGGGCACCACTGCTTGTCCCCCGAGTTTTCCATCGGTTCCGACTTCGCGGGCCACCCGCGTAACTTCCGACGCGAACGAGCGCAGCTGGTCCACCATCGTGTTGATGGCCTCTTTGAGCTGCAGAATCTCGCCGCGGACGTCGACTGTAATCTTGCGGGACAAATCACCGCTCGCCACCGCGGTGGCGACTTCGGCGATGTTACGAACCTGGCCAGTGAGATTGCTGGCCATCAGGTTCACGTTGTCGGTCAGGTCTTTCCACGTACCAGCGACGTCGGGAACCTGCGCCTGTCCGCCGAGTTTGCCTTCCGTTCCCACTTCGCGGGCGACGCGCGTCACCTCGGCGGTGAACACGCCGAGCTGCTGAATCATCGTGTTGACGAGATTGGCAGAACGCAAAAACTCGCCTTCCAGCGGACGGCCATCCACGTCCAGGCGAACAGTTTGAGTCAAGTCGCCCTGGGCCACGGCCGCGATGGCGCGCGTGACTTCTGCTGTTGGGCGCAGCAAATCCTCGACCAGCGTGTTGACCGAGACCTCCATCTCACCCCAGGCGCCCCTGGATTCGTGAAAGCGGGTTCTTTCCCGGGTCTTGCCTTGCTTTCCCACCACATGGCCCACGCGCTTCAGGTCTTGGGCCATATGTTGGTTCGCTGCAACGATGTCGTTGAAGGTATCGGCGATCTTCCCCGGCAGTCCGACCCACGTGCCCGGAAGGCGCACGGTGAAGTCTCCATTTCGCATACTCTGCAGAGCAGCGAGAATCACATCGAGATCAAGAGACTCGTCGGGGGACTTGGATTTTCCGTTGTTCTTCGGGAGCGATGCAATTGCCTCGTTGGGGGCGGGTGCAGCTCCGTTGAGGGTCGACCTCTTCATCTCGAATCTCCCCAGGCCTAAAAAAACGCGCTGCGACCTCTTTCCCACTCGGTCGGAGCAAAGCCCGGCCATTAACGCGGCCTCGCCCAAACGGAAGAATTCGACGGGTATGGGGAAATAGGGCCCTATGCGCAATCGAGTGCGCAGTGCTTTGCGCACTCAATGGCGATTGGACCATGTTCAGAGATGGGAATCCCTAAGGTAATTCCTGTATATGAGTGTCTCGGCGCTAGGAATCAAGAGTTCTGCAGAGACACGGCAATCAAACTGCCCTTCTGCCCATAACGAAATGCAAAATAAGGGAGATAATCGCGAACACCAATAGCAAATGAATCAGTCCGGAAGCGACGTGAAAAACAGTGAACCCGCCAAGCCAGGCGATCAGCAAAATGATGAATAACACTGTCCAGATGCTCATGATCTCTCCTTCAGCCTCATGACCTCATAGGCCCAACAGCGCACGCGTGTCCGCGGCAACTGCTACCAAACTCGCGAACTTTGTTTACGTTACCCCCCCAATTCGCCTCCTGTCAGTAACGAGAAGTTGGTATCTAGCGGGGAATTGTATCTGTAGCGGAGCACGGGCCCAGCCTGACCCGAATTGCCCCGATTCCGCATTTCCAACAAGTTGGCCAACCTTGGGTTACTCTTTGCAACTAAGAAAGGCCCCAGTTGGCCTTTTCAGCGGGAGAAGGGAGATCAGATTGTGATTTGTGGCCGCCTCGGCACAGTTTCCAATTCTCAGGCGTTGAATCAGTCTCTATGACAATTTTGTCGCAGCGTGTGTTGAGGATCGCGATTGCTCTTGCACTGCTGGTCGGACTCCCGGCCGTTTGCGGCGCCTACTCAGTTCTCACCCATGAGCAAGTTGTCGATCTGCTCTGGAAGGACGATATTGAACCGCTGCTGATGAAGCGGTTTCCCACCGCGAACGCGGATGATCTTAGGAAAGCACACGCATTCGCCTATGGGGGATCGTTAGTCCAAGACATGGGCTACTATCCTTTCGGGAATAAGTTCTTCAGCGATCTCACGCATTACGTCCGCAGCGGTGATTTCATAGTCAACCTCATTCACGAATCCAGCGATCTGAATGAGTACGCATTCGCTCTGGGCGCGCTGGCGCACTACTCTTCCGACAACCTGGGCCATCCTGCTATCAACGAATCTGTTGGCCTCCTGTTTCCGAAGCTGCGTGCAAAATATGGCAATACGGTTACGTATGCGGATGATCCAAAAGCGCACATCCGAACGGAGTTCGGATTCGACATGACGCAAGTGGCCAAAAATAACTACACGTCAGACCGTTACCACGACTTCATCGGCTTTGAAATTTCAAAACCGGTGCTGGAGCGTGCGTTTCTAGACACGTACGGTGTTCCGCTGACGTGGTGATCTCGAATGAAGACATGGCGATCGGGACTTTCCGCCGGGCGATCAGCAAAGTAATCCCCGAGATGACCCGCGTAGCGCTGGTTGCGAGGAAGAAAGAGTTGGTTGCGGAAACCCCCAATTTTAATTCGCGGAAGTTTCGGTATTATCTGTCTCGCGCAAGCTACCAGCGCGAATGGGGAAAGGGATACCGGCGACCGGGAACGGGCACACGCGTATACTGGCATTCTTCTTAAAGTTTGTTCCGAAGATAGGGCCCTTCAAAGCGCTCGACTTTCACAATCCCGACTCGCAAGACTGAGGACTTGTATATTGCCAGCGTGAATCGAACTCTCGACAACTATCGTACCTTACTGATCGAGGTGAGAAAGAAGGATCTTAGCCTGCCCAACACGGACTTTGACACGGGGCACATGACGCACGCTGCTGAATACCCGCTCTCCGATGAAGCATACGCGTGTTTACTCGACTATCTGGCCCGCGATGACTTTCGCGGGCTCACTCCCGACCTGAGGGAGAACATCCTTACGTATTACCGTGACGAGAATGCGCCCCTTGCTACCAAAAAGAAAGCAGCCGCGTGGGAAAAGACACGCGAGGAGTTGGAGCGGCTTAGGTCAGTGACTCCTTCCGAAGGGCCAGCAATTCAGATCACGGAAATACCCTGACTATTCTGGCTGTCTCAATGAACCCCCGACGATGTCCCAACCCCATGCCGACGGTTAGCAACTAAGGAGCAGTGTATTCAAATCATTGAGTGCGCTGCGACGCGCATCCATAGGAGGGTACAAATGGCAGACGACATGGAGAAAAACCGTCAGCAAGGTGGACAGACAGGTCAAGGCGGACAGTCTGGTCAACATGGCAGTCAGTCCGGTCAGCCTGGACAAGGTCAGACGGGCGGGCAGCAGAGCGGACAGAATAGCCAGAAGAAGGGCGGACAGGGCACGGATGAAGACGAAAACGAGAGTTTGAATCGTCAGCGACGTGCATCCTAGCTGGACCTGCAGAGGAAAGAAATAAGAAGTCCCGGCCCTTGGGCCGGGACTTCTTGTTTTACGTTGTTTTACGGTTCGAGCACGATCCTAGGAGCCTTCTCCAGAATGCAATACTCGGAACGAGTTGCCGCCATTGGACCATACCAGCACAAGCGCATCTTCCCCTTTGCTCACGTTCGAAAGGGCCTGCTGCACGTCACTCGCCGACTGAACCTTGTGACGGTTCACCTCGAGAATGATGTCGCCCTGTTGCAATCCCGCGTTATCGGCGGGGCTTCCTGGCTGTACCTGCTCGATCAGAGCGCCGTGAAGGTCACGCGGAGCCTGAAGCTGATCGCGCAATTCCGGCGTGAGGTTGCCGAGTCCCAGCCCCCAGCGCATCTTGCCGCCGCCCTCGCTCGACGTCGACGTTCCCTCGGCATTTCGGCTACCCAGTTCCTCGAGCGTGACCGGCACCGTCATCGTCTTGCCGTCGCGGAGAATGGTGAGTTCGATTTTCGTTCCGGGCTGCTTCTGTCCCACCATGACCTGGAGTTCTCCGGCATCATTCACTTTGTGACCGTCGATCTCAGTGATCACGTCTCCAATCTGCAAGCCTGCTTTGGCGGCCGGCGAGTCGGCTTCCACCTGAGTCACGACGCCTCCCATGGCAGCTTTGTCGCCGAAGAACTTCGCATTTTCCGGTGTGACGTCAGCGATGCCTATGCCCATGCGTCCATGACGTACTTTCCCATCGCGAATCAGAGCTTCCACCGTCGGTCTGACGATTTGGGTGGGAATCGCAAATCCCATTCCTGAGAATGTACCCGATGGCGAAATCAGGAACGTGTTGATGCCCACAACCTCGCCCCGGGCATTAACCAGAGCTCCTCCGGAATTTCCGGGATTGATTGCAGCATCGGTTTGAATAAACTCCCCAGGCTTGCTGGGGTTGCTGGGATCAGGATTCGCGCGGTTCACTGCACTTACAATCCCGCGCGTGACGGTGAAACGGAATCCGTAGGGATTTCCGAATGCAAGCACCGTCTGACCGGGCCGAAGTTCTTTCGAGTCTCCCCACGGCACGCTCGCGAGATCCGAAGCATTGACCTTCAGGACAGCGAGATCGGTTAGAGGATCCGCTCCGATGAGCTTGGCCTTGAGGACTCGGCGATTGCTCGTGGTAACGCGAATATCCACGGCTCCATCGACCACGTGATTATTCGTGACGATGTATCCCTCGGGAGAAATCACCACGCCGCTACCCATCCCATGCTCGATCTGCGGCTGGCGGCGGCCATGCGGTCCGAAGAACTGTCCGAACGGGTTCGACTGTCCGAAGAACTGCTGCATGTCTTCCGGCATTTCCCTCTCGGCATTTTCTGTCTTTGCCTTCGAGGTGACCGTCACATTGACCACCGCCGGCGTCACGCGCGCTGCCAATGTCTCCATGGCTTTGTCCAAGGCTAGAAGCGCGCTGACGCTGTCGACATCAAGCGGTGCAGCCGCCGAGGCGGCTTTGGCGGCCCTTGCCGCTGCAGGCTTGACGAATTCATAGGTTACAAACGATGCGACGAGAGCGAGCGCCAGCACAGGCGCCACCAATTGCCGCATCCAGGTTCTTGCGTTTTCCTTCCACCTTCGAACATCCATGACTTTCATCCTCCAAATATTTTACAACTAATTCATTAGTTACCAATTGCGGACGAACACCCCCATGAAACCAACATGCCTGATTTACGTTTCTTTCCGAGGGATTGGATTAGAGGGTGCGCTGGTCACACTTCTAAGAACCGTCACGCGCCACATCTGAATTTGATGAACCTGCTCTTGCTCGCGATTCGAACCGCTGCTCTCGATTACGATCCAGAAGGTCTCCGTATATGGAATCGCGGCGCTTGCGGAACCGGTCAGGTGGACCAACGATTCCTCCGCCGCTTTGGGAGACTTGGGATGCAAAGCAGCGGTTCTCACTGCATCCGCAGTCTTCGTCTTGGTCCTGTGCGTGATCGATCTCTGGGTCAACTTCACCGGAGTCATAGCCAACCCCGGAATCCGCTCCGTGCGGGGCGCGGAAGGAGTCACCGAAGAACGTGCGATTTCGTACCCCGTTGCCCGCGGAGATCTCTCAAAACCCACCAACTTGGGGCTTCTCGAGTAGACAACGGTGCACCCCATTGCGAGAACTGCTACCAGCGATAGTGCCAGCTGCGACGAATACGGCGCCGGCGCCGGCCTGTTCTCGTCCAGAATGCGAGCGACTCGAGCGGACGTTTGACGAACCTTGCCCAAAACTGACTGTGCAAGCGCGATGCCACGGGTCACAAAACTCTTCTCTGCCAGACGCGCCAGGCATTCGGCGTACGCTCGCGGACTGGCAGTCTCCGCAAGCACCGCGTCATCACACGCCATCTCCCTCTCGAGACCAAGTTTCTTCTCAATCCACCAGACAGCTGGATGAAAGAACAAAAGCGCTGTCAGAGCTTGCTGGATCAGATTGGTCCAGTCGTCCCATCGCCGGATGTGTGCGAGTTCGTGCAAAACAACCTGATTCAGCTCGACGGGCGAGAGCTCGCACATCAGCGAATGCGGAATCAGGATCGCCGGCTTCACTAGTCCCACAGCTGTAGGAACTCGCACTTGTTCTGAAGTGCAAAGAACTATCTGCCGCCTGCCGCCATGATGTTGAAGGGTGCGTTGCAAGACCGGATCGAGTTCAGAGGGATCAACAGGGATGCAGCTCTTTCGCAATTCATTCAAATGCCAGATCGCCCGTCCTAGTCTGAGAGAGAACCAGAGCGCAAGGATCCCCCACCCGGCCAGGAAGTAGATTGCCCAGGATTTCGGCAAGGCAATAGCCGCGTGTCCCGCGGCAGCATTCGTAACGCTCGTGTGCAGCCATGCTCCGTTGACCCACGGCAAAAACGCAACGGCCACCAAGGCCGAGAACCACACCGCAAATCGAGTGGCCGCGCTCTGGCGTGGGACAAGACGCAAGATCAGCACGGCGCACAGGCAGATAACACCCCCCTCAATCAGGGAGTCGAGCAATCGCAGCGCGAAGATTTCTGCCATGGTGTCGAAGCTTGCGCTCATAGGTGTCGCTATTTGCTCCTTTCCAGCAATTCACGCACACGCGCCAGTTCCTCGGCATCGATGCTGCTCTCTTCCAGAATATTCAGCAGCAGGCGTTCGTGGGAGTTCCCGAAAAATCGGCTGACCAGATGCCGCACTTCAAAGCGGGTCGCGTCCTCACGGTCGATCTTGGACATATAAATGTGAGCACGCCTGTCTTTGACGTGCTTCACGTAACCCTTCGTTTCCAAAATCCGAATAATCGTGAGCACCGAGTTATAAGCCAGATTCGGCTTTAACGGGAGTTCTTGAAGCACCTCATGGACAGTCGCCGGCCCTTTGTCCCAGAGCACGTTCATGATGCGCAACTCGGCCTCGGTCAGGGTTGCGGATTTGCTGCGCGCCAAAATGCTCCTCCTTGTGCGCTATTAGTTCGACGTGCCAGACTCCCAAGCGTCAACTAATTTATTAGTTGCATGCGATAGTTTTTGCGTTGCCCGGCACCCGCCAGCCAGCCCAGCGTGCGATTTTTGGGCTTAGCCCTTACGATTCGTAGTAGATACGCAATACTGCATTTTCCCTTTGACTCTCCAGTGAAGCCTGTATAGATTGATCACCTCCGCTCAATAAGTCCGGTTACGCCCCAAGGTTCGCTCCGGGGTCGGCCGTTTCAGAACGATCGAGGGTATTCCTGCCCGACCGGCGTATCCCTCTGAACTGTATAGCTTTAGCATTACCGGTCCCAGACCAAAAAATCCCAACCGGAGAAAATAGTTCAAATGCAGAAGCATGCCCTGATTCCAACGGCCATTGTCGTCGTTTTTTTCGCCGCCACATCAGCTTTCGCAGGGGTCACTGTGTCGAGCCCCTCGAATGGGAGCACGGTGGGTACGAGCGTCAAGTTTGTGGCGACAGCGAGCACCTCGTGCTCGAAAGGTGTCGCTTCAATGGGAGTCTACCCCTCTGCCAATTGGCTAGTATTTACAGTCGGTGGTTCCAACCTGAATACAAACGTTAATTTGAACCCCGGCACGTACAACGCGGTCGTAGTGGCTTGGGACAACTGTGGTGGCGCGTCCACCGCCGCCGTGAAGGTCACGGTCCAGGCGGGTTCAGGCGTTCATGTCGTATCGCCCTCGAGCAACAGCAGTGTGGGGTCGCCCGTCAACTTTGTTGCAACCGCAACGACCACCTGTTCCAAGGGCGTGGCATCTATAGGGATCTATACAGCCCCTTCGCAGCTGGCCTATGTGGTCGGCGGCGCGAGTTTGAACCATAGCCTCTCGCTGAGCCCCGGAACTTACCACACAACCATCCAGGAATGGGACAACTGTGGCGGCGCGGCAGTTGCGCCAGTCACGATCACCGTTGGTTCTTCGGGGAAAACATTCTGGAACGTGCATAGCAGCGGAGGTTGGAATTCCTACGCGCAACAGCCTCCCAATTATGGAGACTGTACGTGGTGTACACCAAGCGGCCCTCAGACGACCTGGGCGACGTACCAAGGGGTTAAGAATCCGACCATTTCTGGGAATTCAACCCAGTACAACATCGGCGGCACGCAGGCCTACACGGATGTGCTTTGGAACAATCACCTGATCGGCGACTTGTCCTCTCAGGGACTTCCCGACACAAGTCGCACGCTGGTGCCGACACTGCACAATTTTACCTACGACGTGTACTTCTACAGCAGCAATCTTGGTGCGTCGCAGGCGCTGGAGTTCGATATCAACCAGTTCTTCGGCGGCATGGGCTTCACCTGGGGTACCGAATGCCGCGTTGGCGGCGGCAATGAGTGGGACGTCTGGAACAGTGTGAAGTGGATCCCGACAGGGATTGCATGCAATCCGCTCAACAACTCGTGGAACCACCTGGTGATTCAGGTGCAACGGACCTCGGACAACAAATTGACCTACCAATCGATCACTCTGAACGGGCAAACCCACGTTCTGAATTGGACCTACAGCCCGTTCTCAGCGCCGGGATGGTATGGGATCACGGTCAATTACCAGATGGATGGAAACTCCAAACAAACTCCGTACACCGTGTACGTGGACAAACTGAACTTCACTTACCAGTGAGATGTGCTGCGCTCTGCCGTCTTAAATAGTCCCGGGCGGTCGGAATACTGGCTGCCCGGTCAGAAGTTTTTTCTGCGCAAGAGCTTACAGGCTTTTAGTTCGTGTGCGAACCTTTTCGAATTCGTAGCTTCCTAATCCGCGCTTGGCCGCGAGTTTCAAGTAAGGAAGCGCATCGACGTCCAGGTTCCAATAAGCCTTCGCGACGTAGGCATCAACCGCAACTGGATCCGTGGACGCAACCAGGGTCTTCTTGAGAAGTACGTCGTCGAGATTACCGCCGGTCGGACCATTGCGCGCCAATATCCTGTAACAGTCAATCACGGTCAGGGTCGGACGAACAAAGTCCGCAAGATCCACCAGACTCTCGTGAATCTTCTGATGGAGCTGGTTGCGTTGTCCGCCGAGCATCCCGTACCAATTCTTCATTCCAAGAGTTGCGCCCGTGAGTGCGTGGTGCTTCGCAATCGGCACGTTGATGACCTTGTCCACACTCAGAAAGGGATCGAATATCTGCCACTCGCGCAGGACTTCTCCCTTGAGGTCGACGTCTTTGAACCGCGAGGGCTCGGGCAGGATGATTTCCGCACCAGCACGTTGCGCGGCCTCAGCGATGCCGGACCGCTGAAAACACCTGCGCGCCTCGTTGCAGCTCACGTCGGTTACAATGACTCGCTTCGCTCCAGCCCCCAGGCATTGGCGGACAATCTCGGCGACCACATTTGGATTCGTGTTCGCCGCCTGTTCGGGCGTTCGATCCCATCCGATGTTCGGCTTCACCAACACAATGTCACCGCGGCTCACAAACCGGCGCATGCCTCCCAGTTCTTCGACGGCTTGCCACGCCAGCAACGCCGGATCGTCCCCTTGAATGATCGCCATTTCTGGCAGTGCTGGATCGGCCGGCACTCCATGACCGTGTCTTGCGGTCGTCGCCAGAGCGACCTCGGGTCGCAAACTGTTCCGGCTAAGCCATACCCCAAGTCCGGCAGCTCCAGCACCTGCCCCGGCGACGCGCAGCAGCTTGATCAATGCGTCTCGACGGTTCAACGTATTTTTGTCGTCTTGCATGAAGCCCCTATGCTTTCCTTCGATTCAGAAGTATCTGATTTCCGCGTGAGCGGCTTTCTCCCACGCTGGTGACATAAACCGCCGGCCGGTCCTGCACTGGGCAGGCGTGTTCACACGCCCCACAACCCACACACCGCGCTGGATCGAGATAAGGTTGCTTGACCTGCTTCACGTTTCCGGCCGCATCGATCACCTCTGCGGGACGCAAGTACACAGCTTTGGGAGACGTCGGACACCACTCCTCACACACAATGCAGTCTGTTGCCATTGCCCAAGGCAGGCAACGGCCGCGATCATAGAAAGCTGTTCCCAATCGCACGGGCTTTGCAGTGCTTGAGACGTCGACCGACCATCCTTTTTCTTTCGCGGTTATTTCCCAGATTGCCCCCGTCGGACAAACCTGCGAACACAGGACGCAACTGGTCTCGCAATAACCTAGCCGCGGCACCAGAACCGGTGTCCACAATCCTTCGACACCAGCTTCGGTGAGCGCCGGCTGAAGCGCGTTGTTGGGACAGACTTTCATGCACTCGCCACAACGGATGCAGCGTGACAGGAAGAACTCTTCATCGACAGCGCCTGGAGGCCGCAGCAAACGCTCATGCTTCTCCGCCCCGAAGCCCGGAGTACTGCGCATCAGCGGAACCAACGCCGCTCCAGCCGCCAGCCCCGTCAGGACCTTGCGCCTTTGCAGATTCGTGCCGGCTGCCTTCTGAGCAGGAAACAATTTGAACTGCAACCCATGCTCAGGACACTCATCCACGCAGTTCAGGCACAAATGGCATTCCGGCTGCCGCCACGGAACGCCCCCGATGGGATCGTCCCCTCCCTGGCACCGCAGCAAGCAACGATTGCAGTCGTTGCAATGTTCAGGATTCTTAACGAGCCCCAACACCGACCAGCGGGAAACAACGCCGAGCAGGGCTCCCAGCGGGCAAAGCGCCCGGCACCAGAACCGCGTAACACGAAAATTCAGCGCCAAAATACAGAAGAAGAGAAACCCGAGCCAAATCCCCTGTCGGAAATACGGTTGCTTGAAACTGAGCACTGCTGAGCCCAGGATGAAGTGCAGCACCCCACCAATCGTTTGAACAAACCCAAACCGGTTGTGCTCAAGTGCTGCCAACGCTGCCTGCAATGCATAGTTTGTAGCCGGCAAAATCGAGAGGCCGATCGAGCGCACGAGAAAGGAAAATGGATCGAGCCAGCCGACCACGCCCGTGCCGAGAAGGGCCGCCATCAGGGTAGCGGCGAGGATGTAGTATTTCGTTCTCTGCCAGCGCTTGTAGCGGTTCGATTCCAGCAACTGCTTTCCTCTTTTTCGCTCGGATTTCAGACTGCTGAAAAAGTGGTGAATCGATCCCAACGGGCAAATCCACCCACAGAAAAAACGCCCAATAAACATCGTCGGGATCACGATTAGCAAGCACCAGAGCAGCCCGCGATACAGTGCGTGGCCCGCCAGCGCGTTCGATAAACCGACGAGCGGATCAAGCTGGAAGAAGAGACCGACGGGATAAGGAATCCTGATTTCGCTTGTCGAATTCTTGACCGATCCGTGGAATTCCGTGCGAAGTAGCAGAAAAAGAAATAGCGCGAAAAAGCATACTTGAGAATAAAGACGCAGCCGTGTGGGCTTAGGAAGGCGCACGAGTATTCCTCAACTGCGGAATCGGAGCCACGGAATCTTCCTTGCGCTGCGCGAATCGAGCGACTTGGCACCGAGCACTCTATGTTGGGTCTCAGCTGATTTCTTATCTGTGATTGGAATCACGGCGTTCTGTGTTCTACAGAGCAGGCTTTGGGAGCCTTTAAAGGAGAAGGGTATAGAGACCTAATGCGCTACTCAGTGGTGTAGTTGATCTCCATCCGTCGAACCCGGACACTCGACACGAATAGCGCCAGCAGCGCGACGACGAGGATTCCGAGAATCGCCAAGGGCGGCGACACTGGATCAGCATTGGAGATGAGTAAGGCGAACAGACCCGGCGTACCGGGCGAAACTGGAATTTCCACTGGGCAGAGCGACTTCAGGTAGTAGATCACGCTGAACTGTTTCAACAGCGCCGGCAGGAACGGATTGATTCCTTCCCAGATCAATACGGCTGCTGCCGGAATGATCGGGTTACGGAACAGCATTCCCGCAACCAGGAAGAAAGCTCCGTATCCGACGCAGGCCAGCAATGTGACCCCCACGTACACCGCCGCATGTTCGAGCCCGTGATTGTGATAGAGATACAGATCGCGCGCCTGCGGGTTGAAATGCCATAGGAAAGCGACGGTTTGAAGAACTTCGCTGGTGACAAAAATGGTGCAGGTCGCCAATAGTCCAGCCAGAAATTTTCCCGCCATCAACACTTCGCGACGGATCGGCGCAAGGAAATAGAAATGCAGACTCCGGTCCAGCACCTCGCCCCGGAATAAGTTCATGAAGATTCCGAGACAGCCAAAAAATATTGCCAGGCGCAAAAAGAAGAATTGGAAGACGCCGGCGAACATGACTGCGTCCTCACCGAGATTGTAGCTCTCATGAATATTGATGCTTACCACTTTGCCGTTTGCCAAGCCCAGGTATAAATCGTTCTCCCCGTCAGAGTAGTGCAGATCTTCGTGAAGGATCTCCACGGTGGAGTCTTGGCCTATCGGCCGACGCTCATTCCAGTGAAAAATCAGAGGCGGCTTTCCGAGAATTGTAGTTACTTCCTCCTTCGTCATCCCTGTTTTGATCGCGAGCAGGTCTTGATATGCCAGCCGTCTTTCGCCATCCCGTGCGATCCTGGCGGTCTGATGCTGATCATGGGACATCGCCACTGCGTAGGCGATAAAGAGCAGGACTGGCAACGCGGCAACTACGTAAATCCACAGACCGCGTTTGGCGAAGAAGGTCTTTTTCAGTTCCAGACGAATCACCGCTTTGACCTGTGTCCACCAGAGTCGCGTCATCGGACGACCTCTTCATTGCCGATCAGGTACTCGTAAACAGAAAGGACGTCATCGTCGGCCGGAGCAATGGATTCGATCTGAAGGCCGTTCAGAGCCAGTTGGTTCATCGCAAGGTAGAAGCGGTCGGCATCCCGCGTCTTCAAAAGCAACCCGCGCCCATCGTTGTGGATGGAAGCCTCGATCGTGTACTCCGATTCAAACAACTTGGCGGCAAGCTCTCGTGGTCGATCACAGCGGATCAGGATTTGCGTGGGATGCTCCTGCATTTCGTTGCGGACGCTCTGGATCTGACCTTCTGCCACTACGTATCCATTGCTCAGAAGGATGACCTGATCCGATATCACATCGACCTCGTGCAGGATGTGGCTGGAAATAATGACGTACGAGCCCTCCGCGGCCGACGCGCGAAAGAGCGCGATCATCTCCGATCGCGCCAGCGGGTCCAGACCATTCAACGGCTCATCAAGAACCAGCACTTTGGGATTGTGGGCCAGCGCTTGTGCGAGCCGGATTCTCTGGCGCATCCCTTTGCTGTAGGCGGCAACTTTCCGCGAGGCGGCATCGACCATATTGACGCGCTCGATCGATTGCCAGGCGGTGCGCTCAGCATCTTGCAGTGGCATGCCAGAAAGGCAGAGATAAGAGTAAATGAACTGAAATCCGGTGAGGCCTTTGGGAAAAGCATCGAACTGCGTGGAGTAGCCGACGAACTTGAACAGGTTCTCTGAGTCGTCGGTCGGGTAGCCGAGCACCTCAATGCGGCCGCGGGACGGCTTCACCAGGCCAGTCATCAGGTTCATGAGCGTGGTCTTGCCTGAGCCGTTGGGACCGACGAGGCTGGTGATGCCTGGCGGAATAGAGAGATTGACGCGGTTCACGCCCAGGATCTCGCCGTAAAACTTCGAAACATCCTCAAAGATGATGCGGTCAGTCACCGGATCACCTCATAGGCGCGTACCTTGCGCATGAGGAGCCAGAGGCAGAAGAAACAATACACGAGGAGAGCAATCAAGGCTGGAAATGCGGTAATGGAATTTTCCGCATCAACTTTGAAGAGGCCTATCCAAACCGCCGCCATCAGGTAGGCCACATCGACAAAGTGGCCAGAATCGGTGTGCATAACGGCGTTGATCGCCTGCGCGAAGCCTGCGCCAAAGAACATCACGGCGAGCAGCAAAGCGCCAGCGACAATTCTCCATTTGACCCACGCGGAAAGCGCCATGGCCAACAGCGAGAGAATTGAGATCCAGATGAGAGAGGCAACCACGAGACTGCCGGCAATCCACAAGTTGTTCCACGTCCAGCTCGCCCCCGCGAAACTGGCCTGAATCGTGAACAGAACCAATCCGGGTATCCAGGTGATTTGCGAAAGCAGAATGCCGAGCACGGACGACTTTCCTAGGACATACTCAGCTCTTGAAAAGGGACGGCAGAAGTACAAGGGTAAGGCGCCGTTCGCGAGATCGGGAGAGATCAAACCGGGCCCCGCAAACGCCGTCATCAGAAACGACAGCACGCCCTGTACGCTCATGTATCGGAAGAAGAACATGTTGTCGATAGAAATGAGCTGGCTGGGCACACCTAACTTGGCGAGAAAACTTGCGCTGTGTGCAAGGTAGATCATCACCAGGCAGGCGATCGGATAAAAAAAACAGAGTACGAAGAAGCCAGTCTGAATTTTCGAGCGAAAGAGATTCCGGCGGGAATACCGGAAGAGGACGAGAAACCGCGACCACTCAGGAGTCTGCGCGCCGGAATACGGTCGATAGTTGCGCCTGTAAACTGCCATCCCTTCTCCTCGCTAGCTGCAGTTCAACTCTCCATCGCCTTCAGGAAAATGTCTTCCAGCGTGTCGCGGCGGAAATTCAGACGGCGGATCCGTACCTGCTGCTCGGCAGCGATCCGGAAGATGTCGCGCGTCTCGATCCCATCCGCCAGAACCATCTTCATGCGGTTTGCAGCAACCGCGCACTCACAACCCAGCTTCTCGATGGCCGCCGTGAAGTGACCGTTCGCTCCGTAAATCTCCAATTCGACGAAGCGTTTGTTCGATCGCCGCTCCTCATCGAGATTTGAGTAATGAGCAATCTGCCCCTGTTTCAAAATCAGCACCTCATCGCAGGTGTCTTCGACGTCGCGCAAAAGATGGGAGCACAGCACAATTCGCATTTCTCCACTATCTCGAATCTCGCGGACCATGCGGACCATTCGCTGTCGCGCCGAAGGATCGAGCCCGTTCGTCGGCTCGTCGAGAATCAGCAGCTTGGGCCCGTGGACGATCGCCTGCGCCAGCTTCGCCAGTTGCTTCATGCCCAGCGAGTAAGTCCCCAGTTGCCGGTAGCGCGCTTCAGCCAGCCCCACATAGAAGAGCGCTTCATGAGCGCGTTCCAGCGCCACTCTCGACGGCAGCCCGGAAAGTTCGCCCATCATCTGCACGAACGACACCGCATTCATCTTGGAGATAAACGCGTCGTTCTCCGGCATGTAGCCCACCAGGCTGCGAATGTTCCTGAGATTGCTGCCTATATCTTGTCCGAAGACTTTGGCCGAGCCGCCAACGGGCTTGTAGAAGCCCAGGAGAGTATTGATCAGTGTAGATTTGCCGGCGCCGTTCGGACCCAGCAATCCGATGGCTCGCCCGCGAAGCGATGCCGTCAGACCGCGAAGGATGTCTCGATTTCCAAACCTGACCGTTAGTCCGTTGAGCTCAATCAGAGGCACGGACGGAGCACCGGTCAGCGGGTTTCCACTCTCGCTGACTGGTGCTCCGGGTTGTGTCATCGTGCTCACTGCGTAGGTGGCGTGGAATGCGTGTTAGTTACGGTGTCCCCAAGAAACATTTGCGGAAAGAAGGGCCCATTATGCCCCATCGTTAGCAGCGTTCCCAGATCAAATCCCATGAATCCGGTGTTGCTTGCGACAACGATCCGGTTGGGTTCGCCATAGGCATAAATCATGCCTGGAGCGGAGTTAGCGGTAAGCGCGTCGACGGACTGACGTTGCTGCGCATTCAGCGCCCCGCTGGCCTTCAACTGGGCGGCGATTGGGCCAATGACTGGTCCGACATTGTGATAGAAGATCGCCGAGAAATTGGTGTAGCTATCGCTCGGCAGCAGTGCCCGGAAAGTCGAGGAGTGAGTCAGGGTGTATCCCGCTTCCCGAGATTGGATGGCCCGCGAGATGGTACCCATGTCCGGCGCGGCAATCAGGTAGCTATCCACGAAGGTATAGTCAATCTCGCAGTTCGGCTGGCTCGGGCTGCTCAGGGTAAAGTACACGTGCGAACCGATTTGCTTCCTCGTAACCTGGAGCGCATGTCCCTCGTTATTTTCACGGTTGTAACTATCGATGAGCTTCTCGATGGTCGACTGCAGCGTTGTCGGATCATAGACCTCAAAGATCAGCTTCCAGCGCGGAGTCGGAACCATCGGCCCATCGAACGCCATCGTGACTTCACCGCCGAGTGGCGCGGCGATGTCATTGAGGACATTTACTCCGGACTTCGCCTCGAATTCCGCGAGGTGCTGGGCGAATTCGGGGTCGCCGCTTCCGGCCATCTTGAAGATTTCTTCCATGATGCTTCTCGGGTTCTTGATCACCGCCGACGTCACCATGCTGGCTTCGGGAGAAACAAACTCCAGCGACCCCATCGAAGCCGGCGCCGCCAGCCAGGAAGCAACGCCTTGGCGCTCGGAAGCGAAGGTCAGATCAGCGTGGCTCTCGCTCTTGCCCGCAACGTCACGGTGTTCCATGGTCAGATATCTCACATCCCCGATTCCAGGCGGAAGATCGTGACGATTGCTATCAGCTTGTACGTGCTGGGAAACGATTTGTTCCATGTCCACGGAGAAAAGCCACTCCACCCCCTGCTGATAAGAGCTGGCGATCTGCTGCCCGAACTGGGTTCCAAGGAATTGGTTGTTGCTGTTTTGTTTTGAGCGGCTCGCGGCCAGCTGCAGCTGGGGCAAATCCGGGCTGGCAATCAAAAGATCGTCGCTTAAGTAAACTAGTAGAGGGTGGTTGGCTGCTGGCGTCACAGACCACGGGTCTCGGACGATCTGCAGATCCGTCTGGGATGAATTCGTATTGAGCCGCTTGATTTCCGACTGCAAGAAGGCGTCGAGCCCGGGCTGCCGGACTCTGGCTAGAACGACGGGAGCCGTATAAGTCGTGCCTTCCTTTCCCGCAGCGAACACGACCTCTTCGCCAAGATAGCTGCTGAAACCCTTGACTTGGTCGAGAACGTCTTCCAGCTTCGGGCCGCGTCCCTTTTGCTGCTGCTTCCACCAATCGCGCAGGGCGGGGCTCTGCTGCAGCCGGTCGTGGAAGAGGCGGTTGGCTTCGCCGATCGTGTTCGCCAGGTTCGGAATGGCCGCATACACGACGGTGTGTTCGGGAACAAGTGGAAGAAGGTCAGAGCTGTAGCGCAATCCGGGTCCCGGAATGGCCGCGATTTGCTTCTGGAGTACGGCAAAATCGCCGAGCAGAGCCAGATATTTGGCAGAGTTTCGGCTCCACGCAATCTCATTCTGCACCGGAACCTTAGACACCGAGGCGCTGGATGTGGCCTGCTCACCGGCGGTGAGGTCAGTGGTGTTGTTGCCGAAGTCGACCCGTACCACACCTTCGACCACGGCGACACGCGAACCTTTAACTCCACGATTCACAGAGAAGATGGTTCCTTTTACCGAAACTAATCCGTCGTCCGTCGCGACATAGAGCCGGCGTCCGGAATGCTGCTTCGCAGCCTGCACGATGACTTGTCCACCTTGAAGATGAACGGTGGTGCCTCTCCACTGCCGTGAGACCGCCAGATCGGCCCTTGGTCCCATCTCAACCAGAGAGCCGTCGAGAAGACGAACCACTGCGGTGGACCCTTTTGCCGTGCGGATCTCATCGCCATTGCGGATCTGATATCCGGCGGGAATCAGTTGCATATCCGCTCCATTCACGGCATACAACGAGCCATCAACGGCCTGGACCTCAGCGCGAACTGGATGCTGCCCGGGAAGAAGCCCATTCGTGAATGCGAAAGCCACCACAAGAACTGCCGCGACTGCCGCCGCTCCCATCGCCCAGCGCCAGGGCAACGCACTCGGCCGATTGGTCTTGAGCTGCCAAACCTGCTGGCGCTCTCCATCTCTGGCGCGCTCCAAAGCATGCCGACAAGCGACACAGGAATGAAAATGGTCTTCAAAGAGCATGGCGCGCGCCGGCACCAGTTCCTTCGCAAGATAAGCAGGAATGAGCGCCTGGAAGTCCTCACAGCTTCGCAGAATGTGCCGATTTAGCTCAGCAACCGGCGCGGACTCGGCCATCGACTTCCAGACCCGGTTGCTCGCTTGGGCGACAACCTTCTCGTCCACGTCTTCGTTCCGGATGGTCGACAGCAAGCGATCGAACTTCTCGTTTTTCATGACCTGTCTCCTGGATACTTTCCCAGCTCCTTGCGAAGCTGTTGCCGGGTGCGATACAACGTGACCGCCACCAGCACTTGTGAAATGCCAAGCATGCGTGCGATCTCAAGATTGCTGAATCCCTCGATAAAGCGAAGGGTAAAGATTTCTGCCGAGCGGGGCTGGAGTTTGCTGAGAGCACGTCCTAGCGCTTGCCTCAGCTCGGTGACGTCACCGTCCGAGCCGGGTGCAGGAACCTCGACGAGCTCAACCGTCCGGTCGGACTGGCGTGAGCGGATCACGTCGAGAGCTGCATTGATGGCGGCGCGGCGGAGATAGCTCTCTTCGTTCTCCATCGCGTCGGACTGGGGTGCCCGGCGGAGCAGACGCAAAAAAACGGTCTGCAACACGTCCTCGGCATCTGCCGCATTGCCGGTCACACGGTAGGCCGTGCGGAAGACCAGTCCATGGTGCGCCCGAAAAGTAAGCTCGAGTTCTTGCGGAATCGCGATTGCCGGTTCCTCTACCAATACGCTTCGCAGGGTACTCCTCCGTCTGGCTGCTTACACCTCTAAAGACGGAGGGGAAGTGGGATTATTACAGGAAGGCGGGACTATTTGTTTGTCACACAAAATACAATACTTACGGAGTGAAAATGATCTCAATTCCTACCATTCTCCGGCTTTTTGGAGCTTGCGGATTTTGCGTTTCATGAGGTCGCGTTTCAGAGCGCTTATATGGCTTATGTAGAGCTTGCCGTTTAAGTGATCGGTTTCGTGGAGGAAGGCACGGGCTAGGAGTTCTTCGCCGGTCTTCTCGTAGATTTTGCCGTGAATGTCCTGGGCGCGGACTGTGACTTTGTTGGGCCGCGTCACGTTTTCGCGGAAGTCGGGGATGCTCAGGCATCCCTCGCTCTGGGTGTGCTTCCCTTCCGTGTGGATGATTTCGGGATTGATGAGGACTAGTTTGGCCTTGGGATCTTCTTTGAAGGTTACGTCGATGACGGCGATGCGGCGTCCGACGCCGATTTGCGGGGCGGCCAGACCGACGCCGTGGGCTTCGTACATCGATTCGAACATGTCTTCGATGAGTTTTTCGAGTTCTTTGTCGAAGACGGTGACTTTCTCGGCAGGCTTTTCCAGGACCGGATGACCGAATTTTACGATGGGATAGATCATCAGAAGGCTTTGAGTTGCTGGCGGTAGCCTTGGAAGTTGCGGAGCGTCTCGGTCATCGAATCGCCGCCGAATTTTTCGAGAGCGCAGCGAGCCAGAGTGAGCGCGACCATGGCTTCACCAGCGACGCCGGCCGCGGGCACCACACACACGTCGGAGCGTTCGTACGCCGCCTTCACTGGCTCGCGGCTCGAGAAGTCGACGGACTGCAAGGGGCGGCGAAGAGTGGAGATCGGTTTGAGGTATCCACGCACGCGAATTTCTTCACCGTTGGAGATGCCGCCCTCGATGCCGCCGGCGTTGTTGTGGGTTCGCGAGAAAGCCGTGAAGCTGTCTTTGGCCGTGTAGGCGATTTCGTCGTGCACTTGGGAGCCGGGACTGAATGCTGCGGCAACCCCGGAGCCAATCTCGACGGCTTTGACTGCCTGCAGGGACATGACGGCGGCGGCCAGTTGGGCGTCGAGGCGTTCGTCCCACTGGGCGTAGGTGCCGAGGCCGGGCGGTGCGCCGTGGGCGACGACTTCGAAGACACCGCCCAGAGAATCTCCAGTGCGGAGGACCTTATCGACCTCTTCTTTCATGCGCTGCTCGGTTTCGGGATCGGCGCAGTTTAAGAGAACTTCCTGCTGATCTTGAAGAGCGCGGATTTTCTCCCAGGAAACGTGGTCAGTCACGGTGACGCTGCCAGTGGTGACGACGTGGCTCAGGACTTCGATGCCGAGTTCACGCAAGAATAGTTTGGCAATGGCGCCGATGGCGACGCGGGCGGCGGATTCGCGGGCGGAGGCGCGCTCGAGAACGTAGCGGGCTTCGGGAAAGTTGTATTTCAGAGCGCCGGCGAGATCCGCATGTCCGGGGCGAGGCGAGGCGACGCGCTTGTGTTTGGTCGGATCGCCGTCGGCGACCGGAAGTGATTCCTGCCAGTTTTTCCAATCGTGGTTGCCGATTTGCAGAGAGATTGGCGAGCCGATGGTGATGCCGTGACGGACGCCGGAGAGGATGTGGGCGGTGTCGGTCTCAATCTTCATGCGGCCGCCGCGGCCGTATCCTTGCTGGCGGCGCCAGAGTTCGCGGTCGAGGAATGGCTGATCGACTTTTAGACCCGCGGGGACGCCGGACAGGAAGGCAATTAAAGCCTCTCCGTGGGATTCTCCGGCGGTGAAGTAGCGCAACATAAATTTTTGATTGTACCTGATGAAGGCTGGAATCCGGGGATACGGTCGTTGAAACGCGGAGAAAGACGCAGAGAACGATAAGAAACCCTACGACAGGCGGAGAAAACCGGCAGCGAACGCTGCGAGAGCGGTACAATACAGGGATTGACGTCGGTATTCGGCGCGGTCATCGATTGGGATTGCGCCACTCTAAGCTTTGCCGACTAGGTAGGAGGAACTGTGTGCCCCCACGCACAGATCCGACACTATAAGACGATTCGATGCGTTCTGGCGCATGAACTTGCCCTGGTGCGGCAGGGATTGCGCCGGTTACTGGAAGACGAACCGGATCTGGATGTCGTGGCCCAGGCGGAGAATGGCGCTGAGGCGTTACGCCAGATTCTGGAGCATCAGCCTGAAGTGGTAGTCGCAGACGCGATGCTGTTCGGATGCTCTCCGGCGCAAGCGGAGCAGATGATTCTCGATGAATCCCCAACCAGCAGAATTGTTTTTTTGCCGAATCCTAATCAGGATGATGCCTGGCCGACTGCTTTGGGTAATGCGAAATGTGCGATGCGGCGGACTTCCGCGGACGAGTTGGTGACCATGGTCAGGGGCACGAAAGGTGCGCCTTTCGTGGCCACAGATGCAGTGAGCGAGTTGCCCACCGAAGCGCTGGCATCGGGCAAGCGCATGTTGACGGCCCGCGAGCATGAGGTGTTGAAGTTGCTGGCGGAGGGCCGTACGGTGCGGTCGGTGGCCGGTATTCTGGGATTGAGCATCAAGACGGTGGACGCGCACAAATTCAATTTGATGCGCAAGCTCGGGATTCACAATAAGGCAGAGCTGGTGATGTGGGCGATCCAGAAGAGAGTGGTGAAGCTGCCGGTGAACTTCTGAAAGGCAGCCTTGGTCGTAGGCCTTAGGGAAACGCAAACTCTTTTCGATACACTTATTCCTGTTCAGGCTGGTACGAGAACTGCGTGCCCATCTTGTTGGCATCGCGTGGTTTGGCGTGGCGCGGCCTGTTTGGCGTCGCGAAATTTCGCGAACGCCAGTTCGACAATTGCGTAGGAGTAGCTTACCCTGCTGCTCAGCACGATTCCTGCGCAATACGAGATGACGGCTCAAGCGCGATCTCTAAGGTCGTCGAAGGTTGTGAACATCGAAGACCTTCGCCGGATGGCACAACGGCGAGTCCCCAAGTCGGTTTTCGATTATCTCGATGGCGGCGCCGAATCTGAACTGACTCTTAACGAAAACTGCCGGGCATTTCGGGACGTGACCTTCCGTCCGCGGGGAGCGGTGTCGGTTTCTGAATGCAAGCTGTCGACCACCGTAGTTGGACACGAGTTGGCTCTTCCGTTCATGCTGGCGCCGGTTGGCTACAGCCGGCTGATGCACCCTGAAGGCGAAGTTGCCGCGGCCGGTGTCGCCGGGGAGTTTGGCACCGGATATATATTGTCAACCATTTCCGGGCACAGACTCGAAGATGTGAAGGCTGCGACCAACGGGCCGGCGTGGTACCAGCTGTATCTGTTAGGCGGACGCGGAGCAGCCGAGGCTGCGCTGGAGCGGGCGCGCAAAGCGGGGTTCTCGGCGCTGGTGATGACAGTCGATACGCCGGTGGCGGGAATGCGGGAACGCGATCCGCGCAATGGGATGAAGGAGTTGCTGGCCGGTTCTCCGTTCGCGAAGATTCCCTTTTTGCCGGACATTCTGGCGCATCCGGGATGGGTGATTTCGTTTCTGCTCGACGGCGGAGTTCCTAAGCTGCAGAACATCGTGATCCCGGGCAAGGGGCCGATGGAACTGCTCGATGTGGGAGCGGCGTTGTCGGAATCCACGGTTACGTGGGCCGACTTGAAGTGGATTCGGGAGCACTGGTCGGGACCAATCATCGTGAAAGGAATTCTGATCGCCGATGATGCGCGGCGCGCAATCGACGAAGGCGCGGCGGCGGTGGTGGTGTCGAACCATGGAGGGCGCCAACTGGATTCAGTATCATCGACTCTGCGAGTGCTTCCCGAAATCGTCGCGGCGGCGAATGGGCAGATCGAAGTGCTGATGGATGGCGGCATCCGGCGGGGCAGCGACATTGTGAAAGCGATCTGCCTGGGCGCACGCGCTGTTCTTATCGGGCGCGGTTACGCATACGGACTTGCGGCAGCAGGGAAGCCGGGAGTACGCAGGGCACTCGAGATTCTAAAGGGCGATGTTGAGCGGACGCTTCGGTTGCTTGGTTGTCCTGCCATTACCGCCCTCGATCGGTCGTTTGTGGAAGTGCCGCAAGCGTGGGAAAGTCGCCTCAACCACTAGCCTGAACTTATGAACAGTGCTTGGCCTGGAGTGTGACCTCGGGGGCTGAAGAGACTGCGTTAGAACTACTATGGAACGGAAGCGGTGGAGCAATCACCACCATTCCAGCCGCGGAGCGGCGGGATATGAAAGCCTGGCACGAAGTGCCGGGTGAAGTGGAACAAATGTGCGAGTCCCGTAGGACGACACGCGTTCTCACTCACACTGGGCAACGACCCAAGCCTAACCGCTCGTTCAATTGTGCTTGATGAACTTCCCGTTTTTCTGCCCGGTCAAAGAATTGTAGAGCGTCTCGATGAACACATCCGCGCTGATGAAATCCCCCGCATACTTCTTCCACGGATCAAGCAGCTTCGCCTGCTTCATCTGGTCGAGCGTCTTGCCGTCCTTGATCGCCTTCGCCACAACGTCGCGGGTGCCTTTCAGCATATCCAGATAAGCCCGAACGTCTGCCACACTCGAAATCGGCCCATGTCCCGGAATGATCTTCACATCGGCCGGCACCTGCGCAATCACCTTCTCCACGCCGTCGATCATGCCATCAATGCTGCCCCCCGAATCCACGTCGATAAACGGAAACCCATAAGTCACAAAGTCGTCGCCCATGTGCACGACATTCGACTTGGGAAAGAAAATCACCGAGTCGCCATCGGTATGCCCCGCCGGAAAATAAAGCGCCCGGATATCTTCCCCGTTCAGATGCACCGTCACATCGTGATCGAACGTGATGATCGGCAAAGCCTCTTTCGGCGCCGGCTTTGAAATCCATGTGCACCGATCCGCCGTTCCCGGCGCCTCCGCCCGACTCCAGCCGCTTGCGCACATTGTCATGAGCAATAATCGGCGCTTGCTTCTGAAAGTATGCATTCCCGCCCGTATGATCTTCGTGGTAATGCGTATTGATGATGAATCGCACCGGCAGCGCGGTGATCCCCTTCAACGCGGCCTGAATCTTGTCCGCCAGCGGCGCATACTGATCGTCCACCACCACAATGCCGTCCTCACCAACCGACGCGCCGATGTTCCCGCCCGCGCCCTGCAGCATGTACACGTTCCCGGACACCTTCGTGACCTTGATCTGCACTTTGCTGAAATCCTGATCCTGGGAGAACGCCCAACCGGATGCGAACAACAGAGCGGTGAGAAAAAACCAGAGTTTGCGCATGCCCGTCCTTTGAGTTTGTTTCCGGATACGGGCAGCTATTCTACACAGGGCGAGCGAAGAAGGCGTCATCGATCAGTTGAGATGGAAGTCCGCCTCGATCGCAATTTTCACCTGGACAGGCTTCCCGTCTTTTCGAGCCGGTTCGAATTTCCATTTCCGGATTGCCTCGATTCCCTTTTCGTCCAGACCCAACCCCAGGGGTGAGGAAATCTGAATATCGGTTGTTCCGCCGGAGGTGTCGACCACTACTGAAAAGGTCTCCACGCCCTGAAGCTTCGCCATTCGTGCCTCGTCAGAGAATTCCGGCGTGGGCTGATAGATAACTCTTGGCGGCGACACGCCCGGGGGCCTCACGCGGTATACCGGTTCCCTAGACTGTGGGGACCTCGGTGGTCGGCCCTCGACTCTATCGAAGTAGTCCCGCCAGAACTCCGGCACAATGCTCGCTACCGATTCCGTGGGTTGCAGAAAGACGGCGGTCAGAGCGGAGAATATTTGTTGAACATCCGGAATCTCGCCGCCCAGTTCGATGTCAATCTCAACAGCCTGATTGCGGTAATGATCCTTGATTTTGGCCCAGTCTGGTGCCTGTTGCTTGTCGTGGCCGTGCTTTTTCCCTTTATTCTCATCCGGCGGTTTTGACGTTTCTTCCAGATAATCCAGCACATCGCGAAAAGACTTGCTCTTGTCGTCGAAAACCAGGCATACTCGCCGGCCCTCAATCCGCAGGGTGTTCGTCTTGAGGTCAACGCTCTTAACGAAGATTTGCCCAAACACCGTCCAAGGCCCAACCTCTTCCGTGCCCATCAGCGAACCGTCCACATCGAATGAAAGGTGATCCCCCCTGTAGAAGTGACGGAGCATCAGAACCTTGTTTTGATAGTGCGACTTCAATTGCTCGTCTAGTCTGTCATCGCCGATGGCTGACGAGACACATGTCAGCACCGTGGTAATGGCTACCGCAAAAGGTAAGGCGGCCCTGAATTTCATGTGGTTGTCCTGCTCTCGACTGCTCACTTGAATGAGTTCAACAATGCTCCGACGTTCTACCAAGGAATAAGTTTCTAAATGCCTGTTCGTATAGCGATCCAGAGTCGCCAAAGAAATGTTGTCCCAAGAGCCCCAAAGAAAGCACCGACCAGAGCACGCATGTCAGAAACTCCGAACATGTATGCCAAACTGAAAGCAACAAAGAAGAATGCGATGAAAGTCCGAATGATGACCCAAATGTGCATGCCACGCACTATACCGAAGTAAACTGTGAACCCTACTCCGGCCGCAAACTATCAAACATCTTCCACAACTTGTCCGCCGTCGCCCGATAAATCACCCATCCCGTCCCCTGATCGGAAGTCTCTCGAAACAGCAACTCGCCGCGGTTGTCTCCATCGGCATCGAGCGCGTCAATCAGCTCCAGCCGCGGTGTCATATCCAAATGGAACTTGTCCGTAATCCCCACATGCAGCTTGTGCAAATTACCGTAAATATCCGGATACGCCACGAGCAGCACCGAGTACTGCATCTCCGACTCAACCTCCGAGTGAGCCACTCCCGGCGCTGGCGGAGCCTTGTGCCCCTCCGCCGTGAGAACCATCACCGGCTGGTTCGAAAGCCACAAATCATACGCAACCATGCGCACATTCTCGAGAATCGGGTCCTTCACTGTGATCTTCGCTGCCCCCGGGCGCACCGTCTTGTTCGCCGTGGCAGCCTTGGCTCTCGCGGCGATGTAGCCGCGAAGCTGTTCCTTGGCCAGATCCGTCATTTGCTTCCGCCGATCATCCTCCTCGCCCTTCAGCCACTGAAAGACAAATGAATGGATCTCCGGTCCCCGCGCATCCGATATCGCCGGGATCAGTTGCACATCTCCCTGCATCGCGACTGGGTTTTTGCTCAAATCAGTCGATGTCAACTTGGCGCCAACCTTGCTATACCCCGGCACATCCTCATCCGCAACCACATCCGGTGGTTTCCCGCGCCGCAGTCGCGGCCGGTTCCGTTCGCCCGCCCCGCTGTCCGACGCCGGCACGTTTGCCTTATCGTCCGCCTTAGACTGACCCGCTTTCGCATCACCACCCTTGGCCTCGCCCTCCGACCCCGACGGCTTTGCACCTGGCCCCGAATCAACCGGTGGCTCTGGGGCCGAAGCCGGTTTGCTCAACCGCGGCGGTTCATCGCTGGAACCGGATGGCCCGTTAGACTTTGGCGCACTCGAAGGCGCGCTCGATCCCGCTGGCGCACTTCCCGAGGATGGCGCCGTACTGTCCGGCGGCTTGTCCTTCGCCGACGGGTCCCGCGTTAATCTCGGTGGTCCCTCGCTCGTATCGATTCCGACCGGCACCGGTTCTGCTTTTGCAGACTTCGTATCCGCTTCCGTCCCGTTCGGACGCCATGCCCCCGTCCCGATCCAAGTGGCCAAAGCGCCCGGCGCGGAACTATTTCTGTGCAGCGCGCCGCTCACCGTGAACAATCCCAGCGAATTTCCCGCGCGCTCCGCCTCATACACCGTTCCCGAGTCCAGCGACATTGGAACCGGATCCGCCTTGTAGGCGCTCGCGTCCCAGAACTTCCCATTGATCAGAATCGCCAGCGGTACCAGCGATACCTTGCCATTCGCCGCCATCTGCAGCACTCCCACCGCCCGCGGCCCGGAATCTTTTTTCTTCGGAGCCTTTCTCTCTCCCGGGATAATCTGCGGCCGCTCTTCCTGCGCGCGCACCACAATCGCGCTCCCAGCAACACACGCGACCAGCGTAACCAGTCCTGCACTGCCCCACGCAACTCGACGATGTAGAATCTTCCAGAAAGCTGTTGGCCCAAAGGCTGACTGGCTGGTTCGGATTTTCAATTCTGATCTGATCTTAGGTATTTGCATGAAAGTTAATGATAAAGCCCCTGAGTTCACTCTGCCGGATGAGAACGGCAAAGATGTATCGCTGAAAGACCAGCGCGGCAAAACCGTCATTCTGTTCTTTTATCCCCGCGCCAGCACGCCTGGTTGAACCGTCGAAGCTCGCGGGTTCCGCGACTCATATAAACAGATTCAAAAGACCGGCGCCGTGCTGCTTGGCATATCCCCGGATAAGCCCTCGGCGCAAAAAAAATTCGCTGACAAAGAGGCCTTGCCGTTCACTCTGTTAGCCGATGCCGACAAGAAAGTTGCCATCGCCTTCGGCGTCTTGCAGGAAAAGAACATGTACGGCAAGAAAGTCATGGGTATCGCCCGAACCACGTTCATAATCGGCCCGGACGGCAAAATCCAGCACATCTTCGAAAAAGTAAAGCCCGACATCCACGCCGAAGAGGTCCTGGCATACCTGAAAGAGTCGGCCAAGAAGACGTCTTGAGCCGACAACAAGTCTAGAGGGTGCCCCATCCTTGGCGCGCATTTTGCGACAGGGTGAGGATTTTGACTTCTCGCCGATCTTGCTGCAAAAGATATAGGGTGGTCTGGCGTTGCTTACGAATACTACGCAGGGAACTAACGTGGCCGATTCTCCGTATCACAACCGGGGAAGTTTCTGTTCACCCTGTAGTTAGGGAGGACGTCATGCGTTGTCTCATCGGTTTCACCGCAATTGCCGCAATTTTCGTCATCGTGGCCGCAGTTCCGGGCGCCATCGCTTCTCCCCTTGATAATCGCGACCCGGTCGTCATCGTCTACAAAGACGGCCACCGGCAAACCCTCGCCGCAGGCGAAATAGCCCGCATCGACCTGAAGGCCCCCGCCACCATCCTCTACAAAGATGGACACCGCGAAAAACTTCGCGCTGAGATCGGCCACCTCGAATTCTCTGAGTCGGCCGCGAGTCCCGCAGTCCCCGGCCGCCCCCACTTCATCGGCAAGTGGGAAGTCGGCGAAGGCAATGGCGACCATTTCTTCATCACCCTGAATTCCGACGGGACCGCAAGAAAGTCGATCGGCTCCCCGCACGGTACCTGGACACTAGTCGATGGCGAAGCCCGCATCGCATGGGACGACGGCTGGCACGATGCCATCCGCAAGCGAGGCTCGGTGCACGAAAAGGTCGCCTTCGAGCCCGGCAAAACCTTCGACGACCCACCCTCCAACGTAACCGCAGCCCGCAATACCGAGTTGAAACCGATTTAAGGATCCATGTAGGGACGGACGCCTTCGTCCGTCCCGTGGGCAAAGCCCGCGTTCGACCGCATACGGAGTTGAATCTGCAAACGTATTCTCTGCAGCGCGCCTGGATCCACCGGACAAACCCTCGCCAGTCGATTTACCATCTCCACTGCATGCCCCGTTCGAAATCCCCGAGCCCCCCCAGTGAAATCCTTCCCCTCCCCCGCGCCTTCTTCGCCCGCAACCCTCGCCGAGTAGCCCGCCAACTCCTGGGTAAGATCCTGATCCGAGAGCTCGAAGGCCTAAAACTCACCGCCCGCATCGTCGAGGTCGAAGCCTACCTAGGCACCGAAGATCCCGCTGCTCACGCCGCCGCCGGCCGCACTTTGCGCAACGCGGTTCTGTTTGGTCCACCCGGCCATGCCTACATCTACTTCATTTACGGAAATCACTACTGCCTTAACGTCTCCTGCGAACCCGAAGGCAAAGCCGGAGGCGTCCTCTTCCGCGCCCTTGAGCCGCTCTCAGGAATCGAAGAAATGGCCCGATCCCGCGGAATCGAACTTCGCGGTCCAAAAGACTGGCCCAAACTTACCAGTGGCCCCGGCCGCCTGTGCCAGGCCTTCGGCATCACGCGCGTGCGCGATAACGGCCGCGATCTGACCTCTCCAAAAGCCGGCCTCTGGATCGGCGACGACGCCTGCCGCCCGCGTCGCATTGCGGCGACCCCTCGCATCGGCATCACCAAAGCCGCCGATATGCCTTTGCGTTATCTGATCGCCGGAAACCGATTCGTCTCTGCACCCACCAGATTCCCGTCTCCGTCCTCGCGGGCCTAGTGTAGTGCGTCAAACAGATCGACGTTTATAGTTCGGGTTGCACGACCCTTCTTCGCGATCTTCGCGGATTTCCTTTGCGAACTTCGCGGTCAAAGGCTTTGCTTTCCCGTCGCCATCGCGCACGATATCAAGAGACGTTATTTCCGACGCACTACACTTAGGACCTGGGTTTCGGGATCAAAGAGGCCCCTTGACAACAGGTGTAGACTGTCGCACGGGCTAAGACAGGCCCAAAGCCTTGCTACTCGAGGCTTCTCGCGAGATCGCCTCTGTGGGGAAGCGATCCAGCTTGTTTCGATTTCAGCCGCATCTCTCCCCTAGCTGCGTCATCTGATGGACTAGGAGTTCCGCGTGTTGCGTTTCGCCGGATTTCGTCCTCTGTGGGTGTTCCCCCTATTCGTATCCGTAGCTGCAATGCCCGCGCTCCTGGCAGCGGAGGGCGGAATCGTCAGCAATCCGCAGCCTCCAGCTTACATTTTGGTAGGTTTCGTCGGTGGATTCGTCCGCCATGACGATGCATACCACAGTCCGGTCAAGGTCTCACGCCGTCTTCAGCAAGGTTCCCCGAAAGATACCTACATTGAGGTTTTCGAGAACCGCCATCGCAAGACGGCACTGAAGACGATCCTTCACTTGCTTGACGCTAACCATGACGGAGTGCTCAGCGAAGATGAAAAAGCTGCGGCGCACATCATGCTGTTCGGCCACAGCTGGGGCGCCTCAGCTGTAGTCCTTCTCGCGCGCGAACTGAATCGCCTTGGCGTCCCGGTGATGCTGACGGTGCAAGTCGATAGCGTCGCCAAACCCTGGCAGAACGACGCGGTCATCCCTGAAAACGTGGCGGCCGCAGTGAACTTCTACCAGCCGCACGGAATCATCCATGGCCGCTCCCAGATCAAAGCCGCCGACGACTTTAAAACCCGCATCCTCGGAAACTATCGCTTCGACTACAAAGAGGGTCCCGTGCGCTGCGAAGGATATTCCTGGTTCGATCGGACCATTACCCGCGATCACATGCAGAGCGAATGTGATCCCCACATCTGGACGCAGGTCGAAAATCTCGTGCGAGAGCGCATGACGCCAGAGCGCCCCAACCTCGCCGCCAATCCCGTTCCCTAGCAGGCTGCGGACCGTTTTGAAAGGGCGCGGCTTCAAGTATGTGCCTGAGAACTGGATTTCTCGGAGAACTGTGAACCAGAATCCGTCTCAATCCACCCGCGGAGCGGCGAAACAATTTAGCCCAGGACGTAAGTCCTGGGTAAAGTGGGAAAGAAGCCTAAGTCCCGAGGGACGATACACGTTCTCACCCGCACACTTCAAGCCGCGTCGTTAAGCGCCACGAAAATGAGTGCGGCTTTAGCCGCTGGGGGACGCTCTTTCGGGTGAGTTCTCATAGGGCCATAATTCCCATGCAACTTTCGACCTGAATTCGGGTTCTCAACGGTTATAGGATGACCCTTGCGGTAACCCAGCCAACCTGACGTTGCCGGTGGAAGGTGCCTTATGAACAGATCCACCTTACTGAAAGCCCTTCTCTCAGGAATCACATCCCTTGCCCTAGTATTCCTCTCCGCGCCCGCCTTCGCTCAGCATGGCGGTGGTCACAGCGGCAGTGGTGGCGGCGGCTCACGCGCTGGCGGCGGTGGAGGTTTCCACGGAAACGGAGGCGGTGGCTCCTTTGGCGGACCCCGCGGCGGCGGTTATGGCGGCGGCTATCATGGCGGTGCTCCCGGCTTTACCGGTCGGGGATCGTCCACGGGGCCGGGCGTTAGTTCCCGTGCCCCAGGCGGCGCAAGTGCCGGACATCCGTGGTCTTGGGAAGGCCGCGGCTCCCGCGACACATCTCCCGGATGGCATCAGTTTCCATCTAGCAGCTCCAGGGCCGTAGGTCGCGAAGGAGTGGGCAGTGCTGCGACCCGGTCCAGCACTTCCTCCATCGCAGCAAGGTCTGCCGCCATGCCGAATCACGCGGCTGTAGCCGACGGACAGTGGCACTCCTTCGCCGCACCACGCACTGAGATTGCTCGCGCAACCACGACCTTCAACCGTGCTGGCTTGGCTTCCAGTAATCTTGCCTGGCGTGGCAACTACTGGGGCGGATGGCGCGGCGGTTGGCACGGCGGCTCGGGATGGGGCTATCCCGGCTGGAACTGGGGATGGGGTTGGGGTTGCTGCGGTTGGGGTTGGGGATTCGGGGGATGGGGTTTCGGTTGGTCCTCTTGGAGTCCGTTCTGGGCCTGGCCGCCTTATTGGTACGATCCGTGGCTGTACGCGGATGTCTCGGCGCCCTATGTCCTCGATCCCTATCCAGGATAGGAAGGCCTGAGCCGGCTTGTGGATAAGCGCAATTAGCCGAGCGATGGAACAGAATTTCCACGCGCCGTTGATAGCACCGTCCAACATTCTGGTCTCCTCCCGTACACTTTTGGGCAACAAAAAGGCGCGACCCTGAGGCCGCGCCTTTCAAATTTCTACTCTCTACTTTCAGAATAGCAAATTAGGGGTATTTACCCGGCAAAATTCCCAACTTTATTTTCCGAGTCTTTTCAAGCACTTAAGCCCGATCGTGTAGTTTCTGCCTATTGACAAGATTTCCTCAGATTCATGGCGAGCCCGCACCGGCGCTTTAACGTTTTTCCTTCGTGATCCTTAGTGCCCTTGGTGGTTATCGCTTTTTAGCGGCCCAACCAGAACATTGTCGATGAGCCGCGTTACTCCGACATACGCCGCCACCGCCACCAGAGCCCCCCTCGATACATCCGCAACCGGATCAAGCGTATCCGGATCCACCACTTCGAAATAATCCAGCCGAACCGCGCTCTCCTGCGCAAACTCCTCGCGTCCCGCTGCGATCAGCCGCAAAGCATCCCGCTCGCCCGCATCGACCAACTGCTGCACCCGCTGCAAAGACCGACGCAGCACCAGCGCCCGTTTCCTCTCCTCCGCACTCAAATAGGCATTGCGGGAACTCATCGCCAGCCCATCCGCCTCGCGCACAATCGGACAAACCACAATCTCCACCGGCAGATTCAAATCGCGCACCATCCTCCGGATGATCGCCACCTGCGCCGCATCCTTCTGCCCGAAAAACGCCTTGTCAGGTTCAACGATGTGAAACAACTTCGACACCACCGTCGCCACGCCGCGGAAATGTCCCGGCCGCGAACTCCCGTCTAACTTCCCGCTCAGTTCGTCCACCGTCACCCATGTCACCGCTCCCGCCGGATACATCTCCTCCACTGATGGCGCAAACACGAACTCCACTCCCTCGCGCTCCAGCATCTCGCAGTCGCGCTCAAACGACCGCGGATACTTCGCGAGATCCTCATTCGGCCCAAACTGCGTAGGATTCACAAAGATGGACGCCGCCACCACATTGCTAGCCGCCCGCGCCGCCCGCACCAGAGACAAATGCCCCTCATGCAACGCCCCCATCGTAGGGACCAATGCGAGCCCCTTGCCCTCGCGCCGCACCGCCCGCGAAGCCGCCCTCACGTCGTCAATAGTTGAAAAGACTTTCAAAGAATTAAGAGAATTAAATGTGAAGCGGGTGCCCCACCCTTGTCGCGCATTTTGCGACAGGGTGGGGATTTTGACTTCCTCACAATGTGCGATCCAGATTGCGAGGCGGGTGCCCCACTTCTGGCCGCCTTTGCCAGAGGTGGGGACTTTCAACTCATGCTGAGGGCACCCACTCCACCGCGATATGCGCCCCCTGCAGCAATCCGCCCACAATGCCCTTATTGCGGCGAATCGCCACACTATCCCGCTCGGAACCGACCACGCCAGCTTCCGCTGCCGCGACCACGCGCCCATAAGGCCAATTCGAAGCCGGCAATTTCGCTAGCGCAGGCAGCAACTCGTCCGGCTTCATCACGATCTCCGCGCTGTCGGCTACATCGAACAGCGCCACTCCATCCGCGCGCACGATCAGGTAAGGGTTGCGCCAGTTCTTCATGTCCTGAATATGTTTGTACTTCGCAGAGTCTGCCGGAGGGATCGCTTGCAGAATGGTCTGTGGATCAGGCGCCTGCGGTGCCGGCTGCTTCGTGCACCCGGCCAAAGCGGAGAGAAAAATCAATAGCCATAACGATCGCCGGGTGATCACTACCGGTAATACCTCGCCGCCGCGGGAACGTCACTCTTCGCCGCCCACACCAGCGCCACGATCCATCCGATCACGCTCCACCCCAGAAACAGGTTCAGCAGAAAGATCGCCAGCAAATCGCGCTTGCTCCGCGCCAGCGCAATGATCGACGGCAGGAAGTACATAAACGTGCCGAAGCCAAAAAACGGGAAAAAGAAAAAGTGTGCAAGAACCATAGCGACCTCCCAATAGCCTAGCACTCACCAGTCCGTCAGTGAATCGGGGATTCCGAATCACCCCACTAACCCACACAGAAAGATACGGAAAACAAAACGCCGAGGTTCCGTACCCCGCACATTGCAAACTCGGAGGCGATAAAGATGCTGCGGGTGGGATTTTGACTTCCTAAGCGACCTTTCCAAAAGATTTTTCTTGAAAGCAAAATCGAACACGGTCAGTGTGAAGCAGTTAATCCCGCGTTCCTCCGCGCAATCTGCGGAAATGAAGTCACCGCCCCATCGCCCGCTTCCGCGCCAACACCGTCTCCAGCGCCACTCGCGTCTCTTTCGGCAGATGATATGACTCCTCATCCGCCGGATACTGCCGCGACCGCACATCCGCCCGAAACGCCTGCACCGCATGAGTAACCAAAGCCGCCCCATCCCCATACCGCCGCACGAATTTCGCAGGCGGACCAAACGTCAGGTTCAGAATGTCATGGAATACAAGCACCTGCCCATCGCACTCCGGCCCCGCGCCGATCCCGATCGTGGGCGTGCTCACCTCCGCGGTGATCATCCCGGCCACTTCCCGCGGAATGCCCTCCAGATAAAGGCAGGCCACTCCCGCGCGATCCAGCGCCACTGCATCGCGCATCAGTTGCTCGATTCCACCCAGGTTCTTCCCTTGCACCTTGTAGCCGCCCATCACATTGACCGACTGCGGAGTCAGCCCAATATGCCCGGCTACAGGGATCTCGGCATCGATGATTCTCCGTATCAAGTCCGCCCGCCGCTCGCCGCCCTCAAGTTTCACAACTTCGGCACCGCCTTCCTTCACGAAGCGTGCCGCGTTGAGAATAGCGTCTTTGGGATCAACCTGGTACGACCCGTAAGGCATGTCGGCGACGAGCAGGGCATTCTTCACGCCGCGCCGGACGGCCTTCACGTGATGCATCATCTCGTCCATCGTGACCGAGAGCGTGTTCTCGTACCCCAGCATGGTTTGCGCGAGGGAATCTCCCACCAGCACCATCTCGATGCCAGCTTCATCGACCAGACGCGCCGTGGCGTAGTCGTAAGCGGTAAGGCAGGTAATGGGATCGTGGCGGAGTTTCTGTTCGCGAAGAGAGGTGGTAGTTACCTTATGGCCAGAACCGTCAAACAGACGGCCCCCGAGTGGAGTCAAACTCATGCTGTCCTCCAGTGCCCCTCCGGCATCGCCGGATAGAGCCTGTGCACGCATCGTAGCGTCTACACCATTTGGATGACGCTAGGGGTATTTTAACCGCTTGCCGACACAGTCGCCAACTGCCATTCCTAACCTGGACAAAAACGAAAATAACGCCTTGACATCTTGCAGTTTGCAACGCAAACTAAATTGCACAGCGGACTTTATTATGGGCGCCTCGCCTGCAAGTCTGGAGCAAGTTCGGGGTCGAGCCAGAAGCTATTGGCACGTGGACGTAATCCCTTGGCTGGTGCGTGGGCTGCAGGCCATGTGTTGGGCCCTTGTAATCTTCTTGGTGGGTCACGGTCCGCATTCAAGTGTTTATTTCAATTTGGTCGCGTTGGTGGCCATTTGCCTTGATCGTGGGACCATTCTCTTCTTGAAGAGCCGGATTACCTACCCCCGCACGGGCTACGTTTCACCTCCTCCACCATTTCAAGCAACGCACGACGATTTTGTATTACTACGGCTCAACGATGATGACCGCTCTCCGGAGCCCACGCCGCGGCCGAAGGTCTCGCTGCTCACGATGGTCGCACTGATGTTGGCCGCATACGCGGGCTTTCTCGCTTTGGAGTCGCTCATCCGCTTACAGTGGATCGCCATCGCCATCGCTTCGGCTGGCTTGCTCTTGGCTCTCTCCGGCGCGACTAGACTCCTGATCTACCTGCGCCGAACCCGAAAGCCAGCGAAATGACGAGCCCCCTACAGGAACTCGCCTCGCTCGATCGTGCGATCCATGAGCCCGCTCGCTTGATGATCATGACAGTACTCTGTGCTGTCTCCGAGGCAGACTTTCTATACCTGCAACGTGAGTGCAGGCTCACCCAGGGAAATCTCTCAAGCCATCTTTCGAAGCTTGAAGACGCAGGTTATGTATTGATTGAAAAAAGCTTCAAGGGGAAGTACCCACTGACGATCTGCAGTTCAACCTTTGCGGGCCGACGCGCGTTTCGGGAGTACGTGTGCAAATTGCAGTCGTGGCTTTCCAGTCACCAGACCTGATTATGAAGCGAACTGAATTAGAGCCGATAGTGTCTGATGGAGAAACCCATTGAGGTCGAGTCGCTTTACTACAAGGGGCCGAATTACCATCCCGGCAGTGTTTCGCAGGCAATTGAATCTCAAGCCTGGGACGCGGGTGAAGGTGGAGAGTAAGAAAGGCCGGTTAGTAATTAGCATCGAGCCAGCCGGTGCAAAGAAACCAACTGTACGTTAAGAGCACTGGTCACAGACCACCGATCACTAAGCTTACGCGCTGGCCGCTTCTTGCCCGCCCAGCGGCAGGAAATACTGCGTGCCCTTGATGGGCTCCGTCACCTTGCGCAGCAGTTCTTGCAGGTCTTCATTGCGGTCCACGAAGTCGATCTCCGACGTATTCACAATCAGCAGGTCTGACGACGTGTAGTGAAAGAAGAAGTGCTCGTAGGCCTTCACCACCTCTTCCAGGTATTCGTCGCTCACCGCCTTTTCGCCCGGTGCATTCTTCTTCTTGAGACGCTTCCTCAAAACTTCTGGCGTGGCCTGCAGGTAGATCACCAGATCCGGCGTTGGCAACTGCTCGCGGAAGTGGTTGTAATACCGGTTGTAGGTGTCGAGTTCCTGATCGGTCAGATTCAGACAGGCAAACAACTTATCTTTTTCAAAAATAAAATCCGCTACCACCGTTTTGTTCGATCGCGCGCCCAGATCGAGCGCGTGCAACTGTTCAAACCGCCGCACCAGAAACGCAAACTGCGCCTGAAATGCCGCTCCGCGTTCACCTTCGTAAAACGCGCCCAGAAACGGATTCGCGTCCGGCTCCATCACCCGTTGCGCGTTCAAGCGCTCGGCTAAGAAGCCCGCCAGGGTGCTCTTGCCGACTCGTATGGGACCTTCCACAGCAATGTAACGGGGAAGCTCGAAAAGATTGGCCATGGGCTCGTGCGATGTCTCGGAAGTGGCAGGATATCCCGGATGCGTCTCACTGGCAATTGCGGGATGAGTTAACTGTCGTTAGCACATGATATGTCCGGTTGAGATAGCACGTGATCTGTCCGCTTTTCAGGCGGCGAGAGTAGGAGAACATGCCAAGCATGTTCTCTTACACCAAGGCCGCGATGGAGCGGGCGATGAAAGTACAGGAAGTGATATTGCGAGCGATGGCGAGGAAGATCACGTGGTGGCAAGCGGCCGAGATCATGGGCATCAGCGACCGGCACATGCGGCGCTGGCGGGAGCGCTATGAGGAATTCGGCTATGACGGGCTGTTCGACCGGCGGCGGGGACGGCCTTCGCCCAAGCGGGTACCCCTGGCGCAAGTGGAGCAGGTGTTGGGGCTGTACCGGGACCGCTATGGCGATCTGAACGTGCGGCATTTTCACGAGAAGCTGCGGGAGCAGCACCAGATCGAACTCAGCTACAGCTGGGTGAAGCAGGCGTTGCAGGGAGCAGGGTTGGTGGCGCGAGGGCGCAAACGCGGGGTGCATCGCAAACGGCGACCCCGGCGGCCACTGCCGGGGATGCTGCTGCACATCGACGGCAGCCGGCATCGCTGGTTTCAGGACGAGCGCTGGTACGACCTGATCGTGATTCTGGACGACGCCACAAGCGAGATCTATTACGCGCGACTGGTGGAGGAAGAATCGACGCAGACGGTGATGGCGGGGCTGAAAGAGGTGATCGAGCGCCAGGGCGTGTTCTGCGCACTGTACAGCGATCGGGGGAGCCACTTCTGGCTGACGCCGAAAGTGGGCGGGAAAGTGGATCCGCATCGTCTGACGCAAGTGGGACGGGCGTTGCGCGAGTTGGGCGTGCAGATGATTCCGGCGTACTCGCCGCAGGCTCGGGGACGAAGCGAGCGCAACTTCGGCACCTGGCAGGGCCGACTGCCGCAGGAGTTGCGGCTGGCCGGGATCACGACCGTGGAAACGGCCAATGCCTTTCTGCGCGAGCATTACCTTGCCGAGTTCAACCGCCGTTTTCAGGTGCGAGCGGCGCAACCGGGCAGCGCGTTTGTGCCTCGTCGCAGCCGGGATCTGGATCTGATCTTCGCCTTGCAGTTCGAGCGCACGGTGAATCGCGACAACACGGTCAGCTTCCAGAATCTCCAGTTGCAGATTGAAGCGGTGCGCTGGCGCGCCAGCCTGGCGGGTTGCACGGTGACCGTGCATCAGCATCTGGATGGATCGATTAGCCTGACGCACGGGCCGCACCGACTGGGTCGATACAACCGGCAAGGTGTGATCTTGGTCGACGACAAAATGCGGCGCGAACGGGTTGTGGAAAAGACGCGAGCTGGAAAAGTCCAACCCCCGACTTTCCCACCTCGCTTGGAAATCCCGCAAAAACCGCGGGATTCCCACTTTCCCACAGCCCCGACGGCGGCTGGTCGTTTAACTCAGACCGGACATGTCACGTGCTAAGAAAACCGGACATTTTAACTTGCTAACAACATTGCGGGATGAGTTAACACTGAGGAAAACGGTTCTGGATTTCAGATTGCAGATTTGAGATTGCAGATTGACCACGTTTGCAGCCGGCCACGCGTAAATCTGAAATCTGCAATCTAAAATCTGCAATCGTTTTAGAATCTCTGCATGCTAGCAATCGGGCTCGCCGGAGCTGCAGTCTCCGCGGCTGCACTTTCCGCCGGCTACCAGTCCATGGCCCCGACCGGCCAGTGGTACGGGCGCACGTTTACCAGTCTCGCGCGCGGCACAAAGCTACTCGCCCTCACCTACGATGATGGACCAAACGACCCGCATACGCTGCGTCTACTTGAGGTTCTGGCAAAGCACAACGTCCGTGCGACTTTCTTCCTGATCGGACGCTACGTTCAGCAACGCCCCGACATTGTTCGCGAAATCGTGAAGGCGGGGCACGTCATCGGCAACCACACCTTCACGCATCCATTGTTGACTTTCAAGAGCGCCGCCGAAGTGCGTAAGGAACTCACCGAATGCCACGCGGCAATTCAAGACGCCGTTGGCGAGCATTCCAATCTCTTCAGGCCGCCATTCGGGGGACGACGCCCCGCTGTTCTGCGCACCGCGCGAGAACTAGGCATCGAGCCCATTATGTGGAATGTTACTGGCTACGACTGGGAAGCTCCTCCGGCAGCGGTGATCGAGAGGAAGGTTTCCAGCCAGATCCGTGGCGGCGACGTAATCCTCCTCCATGACGGCGGCCACAAACAAATGGGTGCCGATCGCAGTCAAACCGTTCTCGCCACCGATCACTTACTGTCGCGTTACAAATCTGAAGGATACGAATTCGTTACCATTCAGCACATGCTGGGCGCAGTAACCGTAAATTCAAAAACTCAAACGTAACCAGGGTGCCCCACTTCTGGCCGGGGTCGCCAGAAGTGGGAATTCCGGAATTCAGGAGCTGTCATCATGCGCGCCTTCTTTTTGCTTCTCTCCACCGCCGTCTTCGCCGCCGCCCAGCCCAAAGCCCTCTTCTACATGATTGAAACTCCTAACTCGGTGAAATCCTTCACCGAGCACGCCGACAAAATCGACATCCTCGTGCCCGCCTGGTACTCGGTCGATGGCAACGGCCTCGTCTGGGGAGGTCCGAATCCTGACGTGCTCAAGACTGCTGCCAGTCACCACGTGCCCGTAATGCCTATCGTGGCTCTCATGAAGCAACTTGAACTCCACAGCTTATTCACGTCTGAGGCAGCCAGGACAGCATTCATCAACGCGCTTTTGAGCGAGTGCAAGAAGAACGGATATAGCGGCTTCCAGATTGATTTCGAAAACGTGAATTGGACCGATCGCGATCTGCTCTCCGCTCTGGTGGCCGAAACCGCCGCCGCTCTCCACAAGCAAAGCCTGCAACTCACGATTGCGACTGTCCCCAACGCGCCCGGATATCCCGGCAAGAGTCCCTATTCACACTGGTTGTACGCGAACTGGCGAGGCTCCTTCGATTTGAAAGCCTTGGCGCAGAGTGCCGATCTGATCTGCCTCATGACCTACGACCAGAACACGCGTTGGACCATGCCCGGGCCGGTCGCCGGCTATCCGTGGACTGTGCAGAACGTCGAGTACGCACTGCAGTTCGTCCCCAAAGAAAAACTGTCAATGGGAATTCCTGTCTACGGATATCACTGGTTCGCCGGCGATCCCGGCAAAGATGAAAAGCCGAATCCAACCGCGGAATACATCGGACAACAAGACATCGATGGATATATTGCTGCTTATCATCCGCAGATCGAATGGGACGCCGCGGATCGCGTGTCGTGGTTCTATTTCTATCGCGACGACATGCGCGACTGGGCTTTCTACACTGACAAGCGCGGATTCCAGGAGCGCATCAATCTGGTCCACGAACGCGGCCTGCAGGGATTCTGCTCCTGGGTACTCGGCGCAGAGGACCCGCAGATCTGGTCAGTCCTGCCCTCGCACAAATGAGACTCGAGAGAAATGGCCGCGGATGGGGCTTTACCCGCCGAGAAGCCTCAGCGCCGTTTCACCAGTTTGGAGTCGTTTAAATCTCTCGGGCTACGGCCGCCGGGTCAACGAGCGCTATGGCCTATTAGCAGCAGTTGACTTTATCTTTTCAACTTGTCTGCCGCATAATCGTTGCCGGATGACGCACCTCGAAGAACTGAACCGTATCGACGCCGCGATTTTGCAGCGAAACAGAACTGAATTGCGGTGGGCGGAGGACTACTGCCGAACACAGATGCGAGCCACACTACCGAACGAAGAAAAAGGACGTTGGAAGAGACTCCAGCGAGATGTCGGTCGTGTGCTGCGGGAACTACGGGTGACTGAAGACCACATCAGTGCTCACGAATGGTCGAGCTACCATCGCGAAACGCTCAGAGAGAGCGACGTTTGCGGCTGTTTCTACTGCTTGGACGTCGTTCCGCCGAGCGAGATCGAAGATTGGACCGACGATGATGACACGGCACTCTGCCCGAAATGCGGCATTGATTCGGTCATCGGCTCAGTCTCTGGATACCCCATCGAGCGTCAGTTTCTCCAGAAGATGCACGATCATTGGTTCTAGCTGTTGAAATATCGCGTTTCCACTCGGAATGATAGCTGAATGTTTGTAATTGACGACGAAGCCCACTGCGAACTGCAAGAAGGAAAGTTCCATTCAAGAGCAGAAGCAATATCGCAATTGGAGCGTAGGGCATTGATTCCGTGGAATGAAGAGCCTAATCGTGCGCCCTGTACCAATTGGCGTAATTGTGGTCGGCGATATGTGATTTTGGAGTGGAACGACGCAGGAGATGAACTGTCGCGAGAGTTTATACTTGCTGTTTCGGCGAAGGGTGTGGAGTGGCGATCACGATGATTTTAGGCCTTCGTCAAGAATAGATGGCATAAATCGCGATTTCACTCATCGCCCCTGCAGGTGGGCGAACCGAAGAAAACAGGCGGACCCGGATACGATCCAACGCTGTCAAGGCGTTACTTCCAATGACTTTAGCCCGGCCGGTCACCCTCGCATCCCCGCAAACGCCTGTTTCGCCGCCGCAATCGTGCGCTGCACATCTTCCTCTGAATGCGTAGCTCCGAGAAATGCGGCTTCATATTGCGACGGCGGTAAATACACTCCGCTATCGAGCATCGCCCGGAAAAATTTCCCGAACGCTTCCGTGTTCGACTTCGACGCCGAATCCCAATCCGTCACCGGCCCCGTCTGGAAGAACCACGTGAACATCGACCCCACCCGGTTCGCGCACAGAGATATGCCGGCGTCTCTCGCGGCTGCCAGCACGCCATCCACCAAGTCTCCGCTGAGCTTGTCGATCTTCGGATAAATCTCGTCCTTGCGATCGCGCAACTGCTTGAGCATCGCGCATCCCGCGGCCATCGCCAGCGGATTCCCCGACAGCGTCCCGGCCTGATACATCGGTCCCAGCGGCGCCACCAGATCCATGATTTCCTTCGTCCCACCGTACGCCCCCACCGGCAATCCGCCGCCGATGATCTTTCCCATCGTCGTCAGATCGGGCTTGATGTTGTATAACTCCTGCGCCCCGCCGAACGCCACGCGGAATCCGGTCATCACTTCGTCAAAGATCAGCACCGAGTGTTCGCGCTGCGTGATCAACCGCAGACCCACCAGATAATCATCCGCCGCCGCTACGCATCCCATGTTTCCCACAACCGGCTCGACAATTACGCACGCAATCTGATGTTTGAATTTTTGAAAAGCGTACTCGACCGACGGCAGATTGTTGAACGGCAGCGCCAGCGTGAACATGGTGAACTCTTCCGGCACTCCCGCCGATCCCGGAATCCCCAGCGTTGCCACTCCCGATCCCGCTTTTACCAGCAGCGCATCCGCATGCCCGTGATAGCAGCCTTCAAACTTCACAATGTACTTGCGCTTTGTGTAAGCACGCGCCAGCCGGATCGCCGACATCGTCGCTTCTGTCCCCGAACTGACGAAGCGAATCTTCTGCATGTTCGGAAAGGCGCCCAGCACTAACTCCGCCAGATCCGCCTCCGATGGCGTGGAAGCCCCGAAACTTGTCCCATTGCAGGCCGCGCCCACGATCGCATCGAGAACGTTTGCCTCCGCGTGCCCGAGAATCAGCGGCCCCCATGATCCGATGTAGTCGATGTACTCGTTCTCGTCCGCGTCCCAGATGTGCGACCCCTTGCCTCGCACAATGAATGGCGGATCGCCGCCGACAGACTTGAAAGCCCGCACCGGCGAATTCACTCCCCCCGGGATCATGCTCTCCGCCCGCTGCTGCAGGCGCCGTGATTGTTCGGTTTTGCGCAAGGTTGTGGAAGGCATCAATTCCTCTCGACACGGAGAAAACAGATGTCAAAGTCTCGGACGCAAACGACTAATATAGCAGCGCCCCCAGCATCGAATTCACCAGATATTCATCATTCCGCAATCCCTTTGCAACATCTCGCCAGTACCTTAGAGTCATCAAGATGCCCTTCTAACCGGGAGGGTTTGGGGGACAGTCTCGGGGGCTCCGGACTGTCCTTTTTTGCTTTTTCCTATTCCCACTACAAATGATTGTCATCCTGAGGCAGGCGCGTTTGCCCGCCGAAGGACCTATGTACTCCTGTCCAGTTGCACAGGTGCTTCGCGGAAAAAACGCCGCTCAGGATCACAAGGCTTGACGATTGTTTCTCGGGCCTCGTCAGTTTTGACGGCATTAACCACAATTAACTCTCCATCGTATAATCCCGTGAATGATCACAGTATCCAAGGAGGACTATCTCAAATCCATCCTGGAAGCCGAGACCGAAGGCGAAGCCGTAATCTCCGCACGTCTCGCTCATCTCCTCAAAGTCTCGCCGCCCGCAGTGACCATGGCCCTCCGCCGCCTCAAGAAAGACGGCCTAGTCCGCGTCGGCGCGAAGGGCGAGGTCAGCTTCACTGCCGCCGGACGCAAAATCGCCCGCAAGCTCACGCTCCGTCATCACCTCATCGAACGCATGCTCTCAGAAATGTTCGGCATGGAATGGTGGAAGGTTCACGACGAGGCCGAGCGCCTTGAGCACGCCGTCTCGCCCGACTTCGAAGCCAAGCTCCTGGCGAAGCTAGGCTCAAGCGGCGCTTGCCCGCACGGCAATCTCAGCGAGGTGGAAAGCTCCGCCAGCCGCCGCCGCCGCGGATTGGTCCTGCTTTCCGAGGCGGAAGTCGACACGAATTACACCGTCAGCGGAATCTACGAACGCGATCGCGGCTTGCTCGAATTCCTCGAACATCGCGGCATCCGGCCCGGCGCCAGGCTGCGGGTCCTGGCACACAACTACGACCAGACGCTTACGCTCTCCACCCCCGCCGGAACCGTCTCTCTGGGCCCCGCCGCGTCCAACCGAGTCTGGCTCTCCCCGCTCGCGCGGATAAAAAACTGAGTTCGCAGATCGCCGACCCGACACACTGAAACACAGAGCTATACCCAGACCGGCGGACGTCTAGCCGCCAGCTCTCCCGGCCCCTGCCGCTTTTGTCCCGCAATCCTTGTCATTCCGAACGGCGTTTCGCCGTGAGGAATCTGCTGTCCGCTTGCGCCACCAACGCTGTCGGCAGAAACAGATTCCTCCCTTCGGTCGGAATGACAAAGCGGATTTATTTGCGAACGTATTTTTGCGGTTGGGATCTTTCCTTGGGCTAATTGCCGATGCTGCGTGACAGACTCGATCCTGATCGATAATCTTTCCCCGTGGCGCAACTGGAGAATTTTCGCCTCAAAGTCTTTCGCTCGGTCGCCGAACACCTGAATTTCCGCAAGGCCTCCGAACATCTCTTCCTCACCCAGCCTGCCGTTACGCTGCAAATCAAGGCGCTCGAAAACGATCTCGGAGTGCGATTGTTCGATCGCTCCGCCAATCGAGTCGCGCTCACTCCCCAGGGATCGGTCTTGCTGCGGTATGCGAAAAAGATTTCAGCGCTCGCTGCGCAAGCCGAACATGAACTCGGCGCAGAAGGCGGACAATTCTCCGGAGAATTGTCCCTGGGCGTGTCCACGACCATTGCGCAATATGTTTTACCGCGGCTGATCGGTGCTTTCCTGGACGAGCATCCGCGCGTGCAACTCACATTGCGCAGCGGCAACACCGAACAGGTGGTTCAACTGGTCCTCGACGGCAACGTAGCCATCGGGCTTATCGAAGGCCCCGCCCGCGAGCGCGGAGTTCACACTGAGCCTTTCATGCGCGACGAACTCGTGCTGATCGTGCCGCCGAGTTCCGATCCGACACACTTCTCCGCCCAACAGCTTCTGGCGTCGAGCCTGTTGATGCGCGAACAGGGCTCCGGCTCACGGCACGTCGTCGAAGCCGCGCTCGAAAAGTCCGGATTGAAGCTGAAGTCGTTCAAGAGCGTGATGGATCTCGACTCCACCGAAGCTATCAAGTCCGCCGTCGAAGCAGGACTCGGCGTTGGTTTCGTTTCGCGGTGGGCGATCTCGAAGGAGTTGGAACTGGGCGCGCTCAGAGTTGCGCAAGTCCGCGGACTGAACATGGCCCGCCACTTCTCGCTGGTCACGCGCACGGGCCCAACACAGCATGGCCTGACTCAAGCTTTCCGCCTGTTCGCGCTTACCCGCGGCAAACTTCAGTCGAACTCGGGAAAGCCGCGTCGCCAGAGCCTCTCCACGCGATAAGCGAAACTTATCGGCAATTGAAACTACTGCTTGGACTTGGCTGCTTCGCTCCAGTCACACTCAGCGTGTGAATAAGGGACTCTTCTTTGTCGGCCTGATTCTCGCCGCCAGCGGCCTGATCTCCCCACCCTTCGCCCTGTTAGGAGGCTTGGTTTACGGGCTGGTCCTGACGCACCCGTTCAGCATCCAGAGCAAGAGCCTTGCCAAATTTCTTCTACAGGCATCCGTCGTGGGACTCGGCTTCGGCATGAACCTGCACGAGGTGGTTCACGCCGGACGCTCCGGATTTCTCTATACCGCAGTGAGCATCACCGCAGTCATGCTGCTCGGCCTCGCGCTCGGCTATCTGATCCGCGTGGGTAAGAAATCGTCATTCCTCATCGCGGCTGGCACCGCGATCTGCGGAGGCAGCGCCATCGCTGCCGTCGGGCCTATCGCCGATGCCAACGAAGAGGAAATGGCCGTCTCGTTGGGAGCAGTCTTCATCCTCAACTCAATTGCGCTCTTCCTCTTCCCCGCGATCGGTTTCGCGCTGCACATGAGCCAATCGCAATTCGGCCTCTGGTCCGCGCTCGCTATTCACGACACCAGTTCGGTCGTGGGCGCCACCGCGCGCTACGGTTCCGCAGCGCTCGCGATTGGCACAACAGTCAAACTCGCGCGCGCTCTGTGGATCGTCCCTCTCTCGATCGCAACCGCCGTTGCCCTCAAGAGCAAAGCCAAGGTCCAGTGGCCGTGGTTCATTCTGCTGTTCTGCATCGCGGCCCTGTTGAACACGATGTTCCCGGTAATGAATCCCCCATTCGCCGTGCTTAGCCGCCTCGGCCGCATCGGACTCACCGTCACCCTTTTCCTGATCGGCACCGGCCTTAACCAACAAACGCTGAAAAAGGTCGGCATTCGCCCGCTGCTCCAGGGCCTCACGCTCTGGATCATCGTCGGCAGCGCCACGCTCGCGCTGATTCTGTTGAACTGGATTCATATCTAGAGATGGGGAACTGGCAGACTTTCTGATGAATGGCTTTGAAAGGGGCGGATTAAGCCGCGCCGACAAAGGCCGAAGATGACGTGGGCTTCAGCTCGGGAGGGAAGCTGAATTCACTTCTTCAACTCCCCCGTCCAGTTCGTGACCAGCACCAACGGCGTAGGCACGGTTTCCGGAAACGTGCTCAAGACCGCTCGCTGACCATCCGGGGTCATATCGTAGGGAGTGCCCGTGGGCGTTGTGTAGGTGAATTGAAACAGCGGCTTTACCGATTCGAGTTCGAACTCCTCGCCTTTCACGTTGACTTCAGCTGATTGAAGCATCAGGTCCATACCGAGGAACCAGATCTCCTTGTTATCTCCGCGCCATGCTGGAAACGTACCGCCAGTCTGGGAAATCTGCCACTTACCCTCTCCACTTGGAAAGTGCGTGACGTAAATTTCTTCGCGCCCCGACTCGGTTGAACTGTACGTCAGCCAATGCCCATCGGGAGATAGCCGGCTCTGGATAATTCTTCCTGAACCTGCCGGCGCCGGAACCACGGTGAATGGTTTCTTATCGCCCGTTAGAGGCGTTGCCATGATTGCGATGCCCGTGGGCCCTTGCTGCGACGTGTAGACAACGTACCTCCCGTCCGCTGATAAGTCCGGCGCCAGCAAAGTACCCGACGTCTCCGGAGTCGTGCCACTCAGGACTTCCTCCTGCCCTCCTCCATTTGCCAGTCGCGCCCGGATCGATGTCCCCGAAATCACCGAGGTTCCGTTCTGCCGGCTGTATACCACTCTCTGCCCATCCGCGGACCACGACGGAAAGGTATGCGTGGCCCCGCCAAACGTAAGTCGCGTTCTCGATCCACGCGCCAGATCCAACACCCAGATATCGGCTTGTGGTTCTCCCATCGCTACCGCGAGCCGTTTGCCGTCCGGAGATAGCCGTCCCGCCCCCCTGTAAAACCCTCGCTCTGAAACTTTCCCTCGCGCGTTGCCGTTCCGGTCCATCCAAATCAGGTCGCTGCCTAGCATCTTCGCTCCGGGTTCGTAGACCAGTCGCCCGTTCTGGCTCACTGTGAAGGTCGTGTGCCACGTGCCAACGTCGTACTCGACTAGATTCGCCAGCGTGATCGCATCACCTGATACAGCCCCTTTTGCCGGATCGAATTTCTGCGCCAGTAATTGTGATTGCAGATGGTAGATCAAATACCCGGATGCATACTGTGCCTCGGAATCCGAATCGAGCACGTGCTTGTACGAACCATCATCCAGCGATCCAAAATAGATTCCCTGCTCGGGAGAGCCCGAATGGTTCGTCGCAAAGAAGAGAAAATGTTTCCCGTCCGGCAGAAACTGGGGCCAGCGATGGGTTGTGTGCTTCGCCGTTTCAAACTTCGTCAGTCGCGCGGGCGTTCCACCATTTCCGCTGATTCGCCAGAGCGTGTCCCGATAGTCCGGCTCGAAGATGATGTCATTGTTCTGGTTCCACGCGCCTCCCCGCGGATTCGGCGCATCGGCCAACGTTGTCACCGGACCGCCCTCGGCTGGAATTTTTCTCAAATGCCCCTCGGCAAAGAATCCCAGGAATCTCCCGTCTCCCGACCAGAAGGGGAACGAAGCGCCCTCGGTTCCCTCCAGTTTTTTTGGGGCAAGCTCATTCAAGGACTGCACCCAAATCGAGACTCGTTCCTTCGCCGTGCGCGCACAGAAGGCGATTGCGCTGCCGTCTGCCGAAATCACGGGTGGCCCTGAGAAATCTCCAGTAAAGTCGAAGGCGGTTTGCGGCGGCGGAGGTAAGAACGACCGCATCGTCGGTGCCGGGGCGGGTTGTCGCAAGCCTGTCCACGCCAGCACTGCCAGCAACAGCATCACCACTGCGCCCCAAACAAGGTGGTTCCGCAAACCCTTTTCGACTGGAGCAGGCGCAACGGTGCCTGGCTCCGATCCGCCACTCGCAACCCATCGCAGTTCCCGCGCAATATCCCCCGCGCTCTGCCAGCGCTCGTCCGGATCTTTCGCCAAACACCCTTGCACCACATGATCCAGGCCTGCGGGTGCTGTTGGCTGCAGCAGGGAGATTGCATCCGGACTTCTCTCCAGCACCGCCGCCATAGCGCTGGCTGCGGTCTTCCCCTCGAACGCCCGCTTGCCCGTAGCCATTTCGTACAGCACGGCGCCAAACGCGAAAATGTCCGAGCGCGCGTCGGCTTCTGTTCCTTCCACCTGCTCCGGAGACATGTACTGGAACGTCCCCATCACCGTTCCCGCCGCCGTCAGCGGATGGCTTCCCGCCGGCGTGGACATTGTCACCGTCAGACTCGAAGATGAATCCACCCGCACCACGGCCGGCTTCGCTAAACCAAAGTCCATCAATTTCGCGCCGGACTTCGTCAGCATGATGTTTCCCGGCTTCAGATCGCGATGCACCACGCCGCCTCTATGTGCTTTCTCCAGCCCTTCGCAGATTTCTATCCCATACTTCAAAACTTGCGCGATGGGAAGCGCCCCTTTGCGAAGGCGGTCGGCGAGAGTTTCGCCTTCGAGGTACTCCATCACCAGAAAGTGCATGCCATCCTGATGGCCGACGTCATACAGGGTGCAGATGTTGGGATGATTCAGCGACGAAATCGTCCGCGCCTCGCGCTCAAAACGCTGCTGGGCCTCAGTATTTTCCGAAAGATGCGAAGGAAGGATCTTGATCGCGACAGTTCGCTCAAGCCGCGTATCGCGAGCGCGATAGACCTCGCCCATGCCGCCCGCGCCGAGCGGCGACTGAATTTCATACGGCCCGAGCTTCGTACCAGAGGTTAGCCCCATCGTGCGGAGAATTATATTCCAGCGCACTGCCGAACACGCTTGTGTAGGGGCGGACGCCTTCGTCTTCCCCGCCGAGCGAAGCGAGGCGCACCGGCGGCGTCGGTCGACTTGCAGGTTGCCTCGCTATCAGCACCTGCATTGCGCGCTTTGCGAGCAGCTCCGGACGAAGGCGTCCGGGGCCACACATTTCGTGCTGCTCTCAGACGTTAATAGTTAACTACAGTTAATCCTCTGTGATGTATACTCGTTAACATCCACTATCTGGGAAAATGCCTGTAAATTCATGAGCAGCGAAGACCGATTCACCGGAGCCGCCGAGCCAGCGCCGTTGAACGCCGCGGCAGACGACGCTGACGCGGCCACCGAACATCGCTCTCTGGAAAATGTCCACGGGTCCATCGAGGTTCCCCACCATCAGGCCGGCTTCTGGCAGCAGTGGAAAGCGTTCGTCGGGCCAGCCATCCTGGTCAGCGTCGGATACATGGACCCGGGCAACTGGGGCACCGATCTGCAAGGCGGAGCGCAATTCAAATACGGCTTGCTCTGGGTCGTCGGTCTAGCCAGCCTCATGGCTATTTTCATGCAGGTGATCTCTGCCCGCCTCGGTGTCGTCACCGGAAAAGACCTGGCCCAATGCTGCCGCGACTGGGCCCCGCGCTGGACGCGCTGGCCCAATTGGCTGATGAGCGAAATCGCCATCGGCGCCTGTGACCTGGCCGAAGTGCTCGGCAGCGCCGTCGCGCTTAATCTTCTCTTCCACATTCCTCTGCTCTGGGCCGTCATCATCACTGGCCTCGATGTCCTTCTCCTCCTCGGTCTGCAGCGCTTCGGTATGCGCACCATCGAGGCGGTCGTGCTGTTACTGGTTGCGACGATTGGCGCCTGCTACTTCATCGAGATCTTCGTTCTTCCTCAGACCCGGCCTGGTTTTCTGGAACTCGGACATGCATTTCTGATTCCCCACCTCCGCCAGGCAGGCATGATCTATATCGCGATCGGCATCGTTGGCGCCACCGTGATGCCCCACAACCTGTATCTCCACTCGGCCCTGGTGCAGAGCCGCCGCCTGCAGAAAGACGACTCGTCTATCCGCCGGGCCCTGCAGTTCAACACCCTCGACTCGACCGTCGCACTGACGGTCGCCTTCTTCGTCAATGCGGCCATCATGGTTCTCGCTGCCACGGTTTTTTTTGGCAAGTCTGGAATCACTGTCCCGGGAGGCAGGTTTATCGCCTTCAGCCCTGAAAGTGACTGGATCCGCGTCGCCTACCTGACGCTTGCGCCTTTGCTGGGTGCGACCGCCGCCAGCACACTTTTCGCCGTGGCCCTGCTGGCCGCTGGACAGAGCAGCACCATCACCGGCACCCTCGCCGGCCAGGTTGTCATGGAAGGTTTCATGCACTGGCGGATCAAGCCCTGGGTGCGCAGACTCATCACTCGCTCGCTGGCCATCCTGCCGGCAGTCCTGATCATTGGCTTGCGCGGGGACAATAGTGTCACCGACTTGCTCACTCTGAGTCAGGTGGTACTCGCACTCCAACTTCCATTCGCCATGTTCCCACTGCTCCACTTCACCAGTTCCCAAAAGCGGATGGGCAAATGGAAGAACGGATTCTTCCTGCTCGCGGCCGGATGGGCCAGTGCTATCCTGATCACTTTCATGGACATCTACGGGCTGCCCGACTCGCTGAAAACCGCTTGGCAGCTGATCGGTGGTGGCCGATGAAATGGGGGACGTGCCGTTGGACACCGTTCTTCCGCTAAGACGTAGGAAAGTCAAAATCCCCACCCTGTCGCAAAATGCGCGACAAGGACGGGGCACCCTCGGGATTTAGGAGCGCGGGATCACTGGCGAATAGAAACCATGTACGACAAAATCCTAGTCACGCTCGATGGCACTCCGACCGACCGGGCCATCATTGAACACGTAAAAAATCTGGCGAAGCTCGCCCACAGCCGCCTGGTGCTGCTCCACGTCGCCGACGGATGGGCCGCCAGGACCTATGGCCCTGACGCCGTCAGCCAGGAAATTGTCGATGACACCGCCTATCTCCGAAAAGTTCAGTCTGAATTGCAGGACGCTGACATCCCCACCGATGCCGAACTCGCCTACGGAGAGCCCGCGGACCAGATCATCAAGTGGGTCGAGAATAAAGGCTGCGACCTGGTCGCCATGAGCACCCACGGGCACCGCTTTCTGGGCGATCTTTTCCTGGGCACTACCGCAACCCGCGTCCAGCACCGCATCCGGGTCCCAGTCTTGCTCCTCCGTGCCCGCTAAACGAAGGACCCGCGGCTCAAGGTTTTAATACCAACCTGGTTCACTTTCGTCCCCCGAGCGTATATCCTAACCACAAGGCATACGGGGTTACTTTCCTCCAGCCATTCCGCAGTTACACGTTTTGAAGTAGACGCCAGCGTGATTGCACACGGGAGCACTACCGTGACAGCGACCTCTCCGAAATCCGCGCTACTTACCTCTCTTTCCCCGACTGCGTCCCTCGTGGTCCGCTACATTCTTGGAATCCTTGCCGGTGTGGGTTCACTGCTGCTGAGGGATTTCCTCAGCCCATTCCTGGGTGAACGCAATCCCTATCACACCGCATGGTTGGCTGTAGTTTTCTCGGCCTGGTATTGCGGCTTGGGGCCTTCTATCGTCACTGTCATCATTGGGGCTACCGGAATCTGGTACTGGTTTCTACCGCCGATTCATCAACTCGATGGCAAGGCTGTCCCGGAGATTTCCGGACTCATCGGTTTTCTGGTCTTCGCGGCTGTGATTATTGCCCTGGGCGAGTCGACGCGCCGCAGCATCGCCAAGCGAGAGCAGGCCGAGCAAGATCTGCTTCGAGCCCAGGAGGAACTCGAGCAGCGCGTGCGTGAGCGAACCGCGGCCCTGCAGAAACGCACGGCCGAAATGATCGAGAAAGCCACGCTGCTCGATCTGGCGAACGACGCCATTTTCATAAAGAACAAGGTCTCGGGAGATGCGATCACCTATTGGAACAAGGGAGCCGAAAGGCTTTACGGCTGGACTGCAAGCGAGGCGCTCGGCCGGAATCCCGCGGAACTGTTGCGCACTTCTTATCCCATTCCGCTCGCCGAAATCGAGCGACACGAAGTCTGGGAGGGCGAGCTTTTGCACACCACGCGCGACGGGAGGCGCATTATTGTCGCCAGCCGCTGGACCACGTTACGCAACGAATCCGGCGCGCCCGTCGGATGGATGGAGATCAACACCGACATCACGGACCGCAAGAGCGCCGAGAATGCCGCCAGAAGTCTCAGCGGACGAATCCTCAGCTTGCAGGACGACGAGCGTCGCCGCATCGCGCGCGGATTACATGACAGCCTCGGTCAATACCTGGCGGCTCTCAAAATGCAGCTCGGCCTCATGTCGATGTCCAACGGCGATCACACCACCCTGATCTCAGAGGCCTCCGATATCGTCGAGCGGTGTATCACCGAAACTCGTACCGTGTCTCATCTTCTGCACCCACCCTTGCTCGATGAAGCCGGCTTCGGCTCCGCTGCCCGCTGGTTCGTCGAAGGTTTCGCCCAGCGCAGCGGCGTTGCTGTCGACCTCAGCCTGCCTCCCGACCTCGGCCGCTTGAACAGTGAGGTTGAAATCACTCTATTTCGCGCCCTGCAGGAGGCCTTGACCAATGTTCACCGCCACTCCGCCAGCGCGAAAGCGGATATCCGCGTTGCTCTTGAGCGAAATAAGGTTCGGCTCGAAGTCCAGGATTATGGAAACGGCATGACGCCCGAGACCCTGCGCCAGTTGCATGAGGGTGCTGGCAAGACTGGCGTCGGCGTCGCCGGAATGCGAGAACGAGTCCGCGAATTGGGCGGCTACATGACCATCCAGTCCGATCCCCGGGGCACGCTGCTGACGGTAGTCCTTCCACTCGCCCATTCTTCCGAGCTGTCGGAAGACTCCGACCATCGAAATAAGATCCCAGCCTGATTCTTGGTTGCATTCGCAGCGCGTTCTTTTCCACGATTGAACTCTGATATCGTTACAGCCAGCCTGATGACCGGAATCGTCATTGAGGCTGCCTATTCCATGGAGACAATCGGACAATCGTTCAGCTCGCTCACCTTCCTTCTGCTCATTTCTGCTCTCGCGGTTTTCGTTGTATACCGTCGCTTTCATCGCCTACGAACCGCACCAGCCACGCCCGGTCAGCTGGAAGTGGATATTCAGGAGCTCGGCGGATTCAGCTACCGGCAACTGATCCTGATCAGTTTGCTCAGCCTGTTTGTGGAGATGCTGATGATCCGATGGGTCTCTTCGGAGATCCGCATCTTTGCGTATTTCAAGAATTTCGTTCTGGTGGCGTGCTTTCTCGGATTCGGCCTGGGCTGTTACCTTTGCCGCCGCCGCGTGCAACTCATGGCGATGGTCACGCCGCTCCTGCTGCTGACGCTGATTTTGAAGGCGCCGATCTCCCCGTTGCGCCGATCCATTTCTGCCCTTCCCGCTTTGCTGGGCGCGACCGTCGAAGTCCACGTATGGGGAGTGCCGGCGCTGCCCACCAGTTGGACTGGCATGCTTCTCGCGCTCTGCTTCGTCGTCCCCTTGTTCGCGTTGATTGCCACAACTTTTATTCCATTCGGGCAACTCGTGGGCTGGTATCTGGAAAACTCCCCAAGAGGGGTCGCTGCTTACAGTGTCAATGTCCTGGCCAGCCTCGCCGGAATTGCGGCATTTACTTTGCTCTGCTTCCTGCATCAGCCGCCGTGGGTCTGGTTTGTCGGAGCCGCGTTGGTCGCCCTGCTCGTGTTCTGGCCGGTTCCGCGGGCCCGAACGGCACTGGCGATCACGTTCCTCGTCTGTGTCGCACTGCTCGCAATTCCGGACCATCGCAACGCCAGCACCTACTGGTCGCCGTATCAGAAGCTCACGATCCGCCCCGAATATCAGAATGGCCAGCTCGAAGCCTACTCGCTGACCACCAACGATTCGCTCTACCAGACGATCCTGAATCTCTCGCCCGAGTTTGTCCAGTCCCACGCTGCTACGTTTCAGCGTCATCCCCTGGACCAGAACTCCTACAACATGCCCTACCGTTTTTATCCTGCGCCACCGTCAGTGCTGGTGCTGGGATCGGGCATGGGCAACGATGTCGCTGCCGCCCTTCGCAATGGCGCTGGACGGGTTGAGGCCATTGAGATCGATCCACTGATTCTGAAACTCGGGCGTGAACTGCACTTTGAGCATCCCTACCAGTCGCCCCGCGTGCACGTTACTCTCGACGACGCGCGGAGCTACATCGAAAACAGTCACGACCAGTTCGATCTCATCGTCTTTTCTTTGCTTGATTCACACACGACTACATCGCACTTCACCAACATCCGTATCGATAACTACGTCTACACGCGCGAGGCGTTACAGCGCGCCCGGCAGTTGCTGAAGCCCGACGGACTCTTCATCGTGAAGTTCCAGGTCGATACTCCCTGGATCGCCGGCCGTCTCCACAAGCTGTTGCACGACACGTTCAATCAGGATCCGATCCAATTTCAGACGGACATCGGAGGCTATGACACTTCCGGAAGATTTTTCGTCTCCGGATCACCCGAACGCCTCGCTAAAGCCACGGCCGAGCCCGCGCTCGCTGCCTATCTCGCTTCGCACGGCAATATGGCGATGGAATCCGCCCGCGTCACCACCGATGATTGGCCCTACTTCTATCAGCACGAACCCGGTCTTCCCATCATCGTGATTCTGGTTTCAATCGCGGTGCTGGTGGTCTTTGGATGGTTCCTCCGCCAAACCAGCGGGGAAGGTACTCGACTCGATTTCCACTTCATGTTGCTAGGCGCGGGATTCATGCTGCTCGAAGCCCAGATCGTCAGCAAGATGGCGCTTCTGTTCGGCACCACGTGGGTAGTGAATGCAGTTGTCGTCTCGGGATTGCTGTGCCTGATCGTCGGAGCCAACCTGGTGTACGGGGCATTCCCGCGAATCCCGCTCGGCGCGGCCTATGCAGGCCTTTTCTTGGCTCTCGCAGTGTTGTACGTCGTTCCCATGCAGAAACTGTTCTTCGAGTCGTGGTCGCTGCGTGCGGTCGTGGCCACGTTGGCTCTCTGCACCCCAGTGTTCTTCGCGGGGATCATCTTCGTCTCCAGCTTTGCTCGCGCGGGCTTCCGTGGCAGCGCGTTAGGTTCGAACCTCTTCGGCTCCCTGATCGGTGGCCTTCTGGAGTCGGCATCGCTCTGGTTCGGCTTAAAGTCGCTCACGATCCTGGCCGCGATTCTCTACCTGGGGTCCGCGATTTTCCTGAGCCGCGCGGCGACCGCGAAAAAGGAGCTATCCGCCGTTCCGGAAGCAGTCGCAAATCCGTAGCGCCGGCGGCGTGCCGGCTGTCGAGGCGGCGTCTCGCCGCCCCACCCGTCCAAGTCCACAGTCGACGATTCCTGCAAGTGCTATCCTGACCTCAGCGCGCCATGAAGGTTCTCTACGAAAACCTCCCCGAGGTCGAAATCGGCGGGCGCAAGCTCGTCGGCCGCGTGCTGTTCGGCCTGTTGATCCTCATCGCGATCCTGGTTGGCGCAACCGGTGGCTTGCTGCTCGTCTATACCACCGACCTGCCCCAGGTGGATGCGCTCGAAGCCTATCGGCCCAGCTCGATTACTGAACTCTACGACGATCACGAAAAGGTCATCGGCTCATTCGCGCTGCAGCGGCGCGTAGTCGTGGGCTACGACGATTTCCCGCCGCTGCTCCGCGACGCGCTGGTCTCGATCGAAGACAAAGATTTCTACAAGCACTCCGGCATCAATTTCTGGCGCATTGTCGGCGCCGCCTATCGTGACATTGAATCCGGAGGTAAGGTCCAGGGCGCGTCCACTCTGACCATGCAGCTCGCCCGCAATCTCTTTCTTTCGCCAGATCGCCACTGGCAGCGCAAGGTGCAGGAGGCGATGCTCGCCATCCAGATCGAGCGCCGCTTCACCAAATCGCAGATTTTCACTCTGTACGCCAACCAGATTGCCCTGGGACACGGAGTGTTCGGCTTCGAAGCCGCATCGGAGTTTTACTTCAGCAAGCCCGCGAAGCAGCTAACGCTGCCCGAGGCTACGCTGCTGGCGGGCCTTCCCAAAGGGCCGAGCTACTATTCGCCGATCAACCATCCTGATCGCGCGCAGAAAAGGCGCAATCTCGTCATCAACGCCATGCTCGAAGATGGCAAAATCACCGCCGCACAAGCCAACGACGCACGTTCGGCTCCACTCACACTGCGGCTCGCGCACGATCCGAACTCGCTGGCTCCGTATTTCGTCGAAGAGATTCGCCGCTACCTGGAGGGTAAGTTCGGCACCGATCAGGTCCATGAAGGCGGATTAAAGGTTTATACCTCGCTCGATGTAGAACTCCAGAAGGCCGCCAACCAGGCAGTGCTCGACGGCCTTGCTGCCTACGAGCGCCGTCACGGCTGGAAGGGGCATCTGGAAAATGTGGTCGCGGAAGGCGAAGTTCCCGACAAGTACAGCCACCCCGACTGGGACGATGAACCCGAGGTCAACGGATACGTTCATGCGTTGGTCACCTCTGCAGGCCCGGGCATCGCCACACTGAAGTTCGGCCGTTACACCGCGGCTCTTGGACAGGGCGATGTCGCCTGGACCCAGCACAAGCTTCCCGACATCCTGAAAAACGGCGACATCTGTTACCTCAAGATTCTTTCCCTCGGCGCGAACGGCGCTGCGAAGGTGAGCCTCGAGCAAGATTCGGGCGCGCAAGCGGCCCTGATGGCCATCGACAATGCCACCGGCGGGATCAAGGCCATGGTGGGCGGACGCGATTTCAATACTTCGAAGTTTGATCGCGCCACGCAGGCTCTCCGCCAGGTAGGATCATCGTTCAAGCCTTACGTTTACACGACCGTGATCGACGGCGGGGCCAGTCCGGACGATACCATTCTCGATGAGCCGGTCAGCTTCGATACGCCTTCCGGCCCTTACACCCCGCACAACTATGACGAAAAGTTTGAGGGCATCATCACGCTGCGGCGCGCGCTGGCTCAGTCGCGTAACATTCCGGCGCTGAAACTTGCCAACAAGGTCGGCATCAAGAGCGTGATCGATTACGCCGAACGCTTCGGCGTCACTTCCAAGTTGCCTCCGTACTTGCCGGTGGCCCTGGGATCGGCGGAAATTACGCTGCTGGAGCAGGCCTCCGCCTACAGCGTGTTTCCAAACGACGGAGTGCGCGTCAGCCCGCGCTACCTCACGCGCGTTACCGACTACGAAGGCCGCGTGCTGGAAGAAGATTTTCCCGAAGTCAAAGACGTGATCAGCGAACGCACCGCCCGCATCATGACTTCGATGCTGCGCGAGGTCGTGCTGCACGGCACCGGCATTGCCGCCGCGAAGCTGCCGTTTCCTGTGGCAGGCAAGACAGGCACGACGAACGATTTCACCGATGCATGGTTCGTGGGATTCACGCCAACCATGACGTGTGGAGTCTGGGTCGGCTTCGACGAAAAGAAATCACTCGGCGCAAAAGAAACCGGCGCGCATGCCGCCCTGCCCATCTGGGCGAACTTCATGACCGTTGCGATGAGCGGCAAAGACGTCGGCGATTTCCAGCCCTCGCCTATCGCATCGCACGTCGCACAAAAAGTCGATACGGCTGATACCGCTCCAGCCAGCGAAGAATCGCACTAGAGCTGGTCTCATGCTGGGCCTGAGGCTCTTCCCTCAGGGGCTGAAGCCCGCGGTCTTTTCTGGCTTTTTGCCCTTTCAAAACCGGTCTTTCAAAACCATTTATGAGACACGTTCTATCGGTCGGCGTCTTCGCTGGTGTGCAATGCGGGATTTGACAAACCACCCCGACGATATAGACTCCTCGCTGGAAAGCAGCGTTGTTTAAAATCGGTTCCCGCTCCGAGTTCGATCAAGGCAGCTTGATATGCCAACCCGCTCTGGTTCGCTCTGGGTTCTTCTTGCGATTTCAGTAGTTGTTCAACTTGGATGCGGCGGCTCTCCAGTCGTCTCACCCCCACCCCTGAATCCTCCCACCATCCAAGCGATATCTCCGAACAGCAGTCAACAGGGAGGGCCGGCCTTCACCCTAAGTGTGGTCGGCTCGAACTTTCTCTCGGGCGCGACCGTGCAGTGGGCTGGAAGCGGGATGCCGACGACTGTAGTCAGCAAGAGTCTATTGACCGCCAGTATTCCCGCGAGCGCGGTGGCAGGCGCGGGGCCGTACGCCATCAGCGTTGTGAACCCCGCGCCGGGCGGTGGAGCCTCCAACTCGCTGAGCTTTGCGGTGCCATGCGTGATTCCTCCGCCGGCACCGGCCGCAAACCAAACCAAGGCGCGCGTTGGCGCTTATTATTTCGACGGCTGGTCGGGCCCGCTCACCAACTTTCATTTCCAGCAATTACCTCTTGGCCCCTACCAGGATCGCCAGCCTTTCTCGGCATGGCAGGACAGCTCGCCCTGCGCGGTCGAGCAGCAGCTGGCAACAGCGCACAACTTCGGCATCGACTTCTTCGTTTTCGATTGGTACTTCAACGTCGCGGTCACCGATCCAGGAGAGAATCTCAACTCCGCACTTCAAATCATGCATGCACTTCCGGACCGTCACGGCATGCAGTTTGCGATTCTCTACGTAACCGGACCTCCCTTTGATGTCGCGCCAGCCGATTGGAGCACCGCCGTGAACGAGTGGGTAAGCTACATGACCGATCCGGCTTATGCGCAGGTGAATGGCGAACCCGTATTCTTCATCATCAACGTAGGATCGATGCGGCAAGTCTGGGGAACTTCTGCCGCCGTGGTCACCGCGCTCGGGCAATTGCGCGCCGCCGCTCAAGCCCAAGGACTTCCCGGCGTCTACATTGTGGGTGGTTTCGGGGCGCCCGATGGGACGATGGGGCAGCATTCGCTGGGTGACGGGTTCTCCATTGCGCAATCCGATGGCTATGATGCGATCGCGTTTTACGGCTATCCTTTCGCGCCTCCGCCGGTGAATGGCATGCTGCCGTTCTCCACTCTTTCCGATGCCGGGCACTGGATGTGGAACGAAGCAACGCTCAGCAGTCCGCTGCCCTACATACCGACAGCGATGAGCGGTTGGGATCCACGCCCGTGGAACGAGGCCGAGCCCAATAGCGGAGACTTGATGTGGTACAGCCGAACGCCGCAGGACGTGGCAACGTTTGTCCAGGATGCCATTGCCTGGACCGCAGCGAATCCGCAGCTCCGCCCTGAGGCTGCTCCAACTCCGCCGCTGGTTCTGATCGAAGCCTGGAATGAATTCGGGGAAGGAAGTCACATCATTCCGACGGCTGGTGATGGAACCACCTACGGCGATGCGCTCGCGGCTATGCTGCTGGGACCATAGGCTCGGGCGATCATCGATAACGTCCGCAGATTTTGAAGCAGTACAGAATGGAGTGCTGGAGGGCTCGATGCGTGGTGGTGGTTTGTCTTTCTGTTTTGTCGCTGTTCTGGCGTTTGTAACCGTGTTCGCACAACCATCACGCCCAGACGCGGGCGATGCGACGGCGAAATCCGCGATCGAGCACGTCCTGCTTACCCAGCAGGACGCCTGGAATCATCAAGACCTCGACGCCTTCATGACGGGCTACTGGAATTCTCCTGATCTGACGTTCTTCTCCGGCGCAAAAGAATCAAAGGGCTGGCAGGCCACGATCGACCGCTATCGCGCCACTTATGCCAGCCCCGGGCACGAGATGGGGAAGCTGGATTTCTCGGATTTGCGTGTCGAAGTTCTCGGATCTGAGGCAGCATTCGTTCGCGGCGTCTGGCAGTTGACGATGTCGGACGGCAAGACGCCCCATGGCCGCTTCACGCTCATCTTCCGCAAGTTCCCGGACGGCTGGAAGATTATCCATGACCACACCTCCGCGGCTGATTAGCGACGCTCTTGGGTTGTCAGCTTGAAAAGCGACGCCGCTTCGCGGCTGGACAGCCCCTTCGACTTCGCTCAGGGCAGGCTAAGGCGGCTGTCCCCACATAAGGCTTATCGCTTTACTCGGACCTGAACTCGCGTCCCATCCGGCAAGCTGCCGCTCGGCAGTTCGATCTTACCGCCGCGCACTACTCCCTCGAACTCCTGCGGAGTGAGCGCCGGTTTCAAATCCCGCGCGGGCGGGTCGCCCGCGGCCACACGAGCTGTGCTGCGGCCCATGCCGCGATCCATGGCTTCATTTGCCAGATGGTCGGCTTCCTGATTGTGCTCGCGCAGAGCATGCCCGATCGAAAACCAGTCGAGTTGCTTAATCAGTTCCTTGGCCCGCCCATGCAGGTCCTGCAGCGTGGCGTTCTTGACCTTGTAAATGCCTTTGATCTGGCGGACCAGCAGCTCCGAATCGCTGATTAACTTGAGCGCTTTCGGGCCATGCTTCAGCGCGTACTCCAACGCCGCAATCAATCCCTGATACTCGGCGAAATTATTGGTCTGGTGCCCCAGGTACTCGCTGAGAGCGGCGACCGTGCGCCCGGACTCGTCCTTGATTACTACTCCGTAGCCGGCTGGGCCCGGGTTCCCGCGCGCGCCGCCATCACTGTGAGCGACCAGATAGTGCGCGGGAGGATTGTCATGAGATTCGAAAAGAGTGCGGGAGTGAGGTGCTGGCATTGTGAGAGTCTAATTCCTCTGTGCTTCTCTGTGCCCTCTGTGGTGAAAAATCATTCTCAAAAGTGGGCTCGAGGTTATTACCGTCCGGCCGCCAGCCGCGTGGCTAACCTCGGTGGCAGCTTTGCCGCGAAGATGCGGTCCTGCGCTGCCTTTAGGTTGTAAGGCGTGCGGTGGAAGTGGACTACCTGCGCCTCGCTGTCATATAGAGCAAACGCGGCTCGCCAATCTCCATCGCGCGGCTGTCCCACCGATCCCGGATTGATCAGATAGCGCGCGTTTCCCTTCAGTTGCAAAGGGACAGACTCAGCCTGTCCCACCGTTCGATATTCCGGACGGAATCCGTCGGCCGACGAACCGTTCGCGAAAAAGCCTCCTTGCAGATGGGTGTGTCCGAAGAAAGTAAGCGGCATCGTCAGCGTGATCAGCGGAGCCAGCGCGTCTCCCAGCGAGACGACGTATTCGTCCTCGTCGTTCGGCGAACCGTGGACTAACTGAATGTCGGGAAAATCCGGCAGGGAAACTGGCCCATGGGGCAGTTCCCGCAGCCAGTGCAGGTTTTCCGGCGTGAGCGTGTCGCGCGTCCAGATGGCGGCCGCGGCCGCCATGGGATTGAAATCGTCCAGGTCCATCAATCCCGTGGCAGCTTTGTCGTGATTCCCGCGCACGAAGACCTTGCCCAGCTCGCGGGAACGACTCGCCACCTCATTCGGACTGGCGCCGTATCCCACGATGTCGCCCAGGTTGACGATTGTGTCGAATGATGGGGCGGCCGCCAGAGAGGCGTCGAGGGCTTCCAGATTGGCGTGAATATCACTGAGCAGCAGTATGCGCACGAATCACCGGACAAGTTGCCGATTATAGACTGATGTTCATGCTTCGTGTATCGGGCTGATGCGGCGATGTAGAATTCGAGACATGAAGTGGCAATTCAAAGGCAAAACGCCCGAGTGGGCGAAAGTCCTGGCAGGAGCGCTGATGCTGAATATCCTCCTGCAGATCGCGACCGCGTACTGGATTCCGCGCTGGGCGCCCATCCAAGCGGACCTGGTGCACTCCTATAGAATTCGTGTCCGCGGAGGACCGACTTATTTTGTGCAGCCTTGGCTCGGGGCATACTCCGACTATGGACTCTATCTCGGCTTCGTCTTGCTAGTCTTATTCGGACTGTTGTTGTGGGTGAATCGCGATCAGTTGAAGCGAATTCCCTAGCGATTCACGACCGGGCATCGCGCCCAGTGTCCCGTTGTCACCTCGACCAGCGCGGGCATCTCTGCCGTACACGCATCGATTCGGTATTCGCACCGGGGTTCAAACGCGCATCCCGGAGGCAAGGCCTGCAGAGATGGAACGGTGCCCTCGATTGTCTCCAGCGGACGATTGCGATCTGTCCGGAGATCCGGCACGGCATGAAGAAGCCCGCGTGTATAGGGATGCGCGGGAGACTGAAAGATGTCGCGCTTCGAACCAAGCTCCACCAGGCAGCCGGAGTACATCACAGCTACGCGATCGGCTACCTGCGAGACCACCGCCAGATCGTGCGAGATGAAGAGCATGGTCAGACCGAACTTGCTGCGTAGTTCCGCGAGCAGCTCAAGAATCTGAGCTTGAATCGTGACATCGAGCGCGGTGGTTGGTTCATCGGCGATCAGCAGCTGCGGCCGGTTGACGATCGCCATCGCTATCATCACGCGCTGGCGCATGCCGCCGGAAAGCTGGTGCGGATAGTCGCGGGCGCGGCGCGCGGCGTCAGGAATAGCAACATCGTTCATCGCGTCGACAGCGCGGTTCCGGGCTTCCTTCTTCGAAACGGCATTGTGCGCCAGGACCGCTTCTGCGATCTGATCGCCCACGCGCATTACCGGATTGAGCGCGGTCATCGGTTCCTGAAAGATCATGGCGATGCGCGATCCCCTTAGTTGGCGCATGGGTTCATCGTCGAGGCGCGGCAGATCGCGCGGCCCGGCTCCATTCGCGCTGAAGACGATCTCACCGGAGATGCGAGCTTGCGGCGGGAGAAGGCGCATGATCGCCAGCGACGTAACGGATTTTCCCGAGCCCGACTCGCCGACCAGTCCGAGAACCTCGCCGGGGGCGATGGAAATGCTCAGATCGCGTACCGCAGTCAATGATTTTGTGGAGACAGCCGCCTTGGCCTGCCCTGAGCGAAGTCGAAGCGGCTGTCCGGCCGCGCGAGCGGCCGTGTTTGCTCCCTGCACGGGGAATTCAACGTTGAGATGGCGGATGTCGAGCAGGGAAGGCACGGCTTTCATGGTAGCAGGACAAAGAGTCGCCCTTTCGGGCGACGGACAGCCGAAGGCGGCTGTCCCCACATAAACCTAACCCTCGCTGCACTACTGTCCCAGGATCAGCGGCAGGCCATTCTTGTTGTTGCCGATCACGACCACCTTGGAGTTTGGACTTTTCGCCAGGTTTTCCGTCGCCTCGATGCCTTTCCATTCCAGCAGCGAGGGCGTGATGCCTTGCGCTACGATCTGCTGGAAGTCGCGCACGCCGGCGGCTTCGATGCGCTTGCGCTGGGCTTCCTGCGTTTCTTTTTGCAAACGGAAGTTCATCGCCAGCGATTCCTGCTCGGCCTGCTGCTTGGCTTCGATGGCGGCTTTCAGCGTGCTAGGCAGTTGAATATCGCGCAGAAGGACGTTCTCAACGGTGATGCCGCGTTTGTTGAGTTCGGTGGTGATCTGGTCAAGGATCTGTTTGGCGACCATCTCGCGTTCGCCGGTATAAAGGGCATTGGCGGTATGAGAAGCGGTGGCTTCACGGATGGCAGAACGCAGAGTGGGTTCAACCACTACAGTTTCGTAGTCCGCTCCAATCTTCTGGAAAACTTCGGCGGCGCGATCTGGATTGAGATGGTAAATGAGCGAGGTATCAAGGCTCATCATGAGCCCTTCGCTCGAAGGCACGCTGGCAGACTCCTTGAGCGTCTGCGTCTGGATCGAAAGCTCGTTATTGGTCTTCAGCGGGTTGATGAGGTGAATGCCCTCGCCCAGGGTTCCGTCTGTCTGAACTTTGCCGAATAAGGTGAGCACGCCCACGTGTCCGGTCCCCACGCGCGTGACAGAACTGAGCAGCAAGATCACCAAAAAGAATGCGATGATTCCGAGGCCGATCAGGCGCAACATCGCTCCGCCATGGCCTCCTCCGCCGTCAATCACTCTGCCGCGAGCTGGATCAAAAATCGTCATTGGACTTTCTCCCTGAGAGATCTTAGGGTGGGAGAATCAGGCAGATAAGTGGCTTGTCTGGCTCAGGCGGAGGGCCGCTCTGCTATGGGCCGTGCGCGGCCGACAGAAGTACCCTCTTGTCGTTAGTTCCTTAGCATCGCGTGTAATCGCCTGATTACGTCAGTGTGACCGATTCGAGCCTGTTCCATCATTTGCGATGCTTGATACTCCGTATTTCACTTCTCCGTGGCACCGGCCTCCTGCAACAGGCTTATCGCTACAGTGTTTTTGTTCCTTGGCCAATTGGCAATGCCTAATGCCGTTCTACCCCACTTGTCTTGAAGACTAGGGTCGGCTCCGCCCTCTAGCAGTGGCGGAATATTGCACGGGTGGCCGACTGCAAACATGAGTGGAGTAGTGCCGTCGGAAGTTCGACTGTTCGGGTCAGCACCGGCTTGAATCAAGAGTGTAATTACAGCGCTATTGTCATACCGATTGCTGGCCGCCAAGAACAGGGCTCCCTTGATTTCGCTCATGCTGAATCGGTGTGATTCCAGGAGGATGCGTGTCTCGGTTGCGTCCGATCGTAAAACCGCTTCTGTGAGGGGATCCAGCGACTTCTCCGACCTAAACCAGGACACCTCGTGCTCCTCTAGCCATGGGCTGGCCAGAAACTCTACGGAACTTTCCACTCTCTTCGAGCGCCTGAAATTCGGCAGCCGCGGAAACTCACGAAATCCCCGGAATATGGAGGCTTTGGAGACTCGAGAGAGCACAATTTCATCCAGCTCTGCCTGCAGGCGCGTTGCAAGCATCGCGAGCTCCGCGTTATCCGAAACCTGCGAGTTCGGAGCATCAAACTTGCGAAAGTATAGTCGGCGCGTGATCTGAATATCCGCGGGGCGGCCTTTGTGAAGCACAGCTTGCAATTCAAACAGAGCCCTCTCAACTCCTGATTCCTGCATCCTCGCGACATATGGGTGGGAGACCCCGTCACCATGATGACCGTGTTCCAATTCCGTACGCAAAACACTGCAGCGTGGAAGTCTGTCGATCAACTCCCTTACCTGTGTGGGAGACTGCGATGGCGAGAATTGAGCACCGATCAGGAAGATACTCGCAATGACAACCACGCCTTTTAGCTTCAAGAACGCTGTTGCAAGCATGATCAAAGTGTAACTCTGTTCCTGTCATCAAGTTGATTGGCGTAATATCTCCATTTCGCTCATTGACTCTCTTGTGCAGTCCAATCCGAGCCCAGGCTCCCTGAATCTTGCCGCCCGCCCGCCGCATCTCTTACATTAGACCTATGAGCAAGATTCATATTCCTACGCCTTTGAGGCAGTATGTCGGGAAACAGGCTTCAGTGGACGTGTCGGGAACGACCGTCGGCGAGGCCATGAACGCGCTGGTAGCGCAGCATCCGGAGCTCCGCAAGCACCTCTACACCGAGGAGGGGAAGCTGCGGGCCTTCGTGAACCTCTACCTCAATGACGAAGACATACGGTATCTGCAGAAAGAAGCGACCGCGCTGAAAGACGGTGATAACATCTCCATCGTGCCTTCGATTGCTGGAGGCGTAGCCTGACCGGGGACATCGGGATTTTTGCATTGAAGCCTGCCGTTACAACTCGCTGTTGTATGTGTTGCCCTTCCTGTTGGTAGTCTTCGCCGACGATTCCCGCGGCTGAGAAATTCAAAAACATTAACCACCAAGGGCACGAAGGTACACGAAGGAAGACTTAACGAGGACAACATGGCCACCACTAGCGAGATTCCGATCACTCTCAATAAAGACGAGATCCTGCGCTACTCGCGGCATCTGATCATGCCGGAGGTCGGCATGGAGGGCCAGCAGAAGCTGAAAGCTGCGCGCGTGCTGTGCATCGGTACCGGAGGATTGGGATCGCCCCTGGCTCTCTACCTGGCGGCCGCTGGCGTCGGCACACTCGGTCTCGTCGACTTCGATGTGGTGGATTACACGAACCTGCAGCGGCAGATTATTCACTCCACGGCCGACGTCGGACGCAAGAAGCTCGACTCCGCCGCGGACAAGCTGAAGGGCATCAACCCGTTCCTCAATCTCCGCACCTTCGACACCAGGCTGAGTAGCGCCAACGCACTCGAGCTGTTCCGCGAGTTCGACATCATCGCCGACGGCACTGACAACTTCCCCACACGCTATTTGGTCAACGATGCTTGCGTGTTGACCGGCAAGCCGAACGTTTACGGATCGATCTTCCGCTTCGAAGGACAGGCGAGCGTATTCGCCACCGAGGATGGGCCGTGCTACCGCTGCCTCTATCCCGAACCGCCACCGCCGGGATTGGTTCCCTCATGCGCCGAAGGCGGCGTACTTGGGATTCTGCCTGGACTTGTTGGCGTGATGCAGGCGACGGAAGTCATCAAACTGATTCTCGGCATCGGCGATCCGCTGATCGGGCGCCTGCTGCTGATTGATGCGCTGGGCATGAAATTCCGCGAGCTGAAGCTGCGCAAGAATCCCGACTGCCCGGTGTGCGGCACGCATCCCACGGTCACGAAGCTGATAGACTACAACGAGTTTTGCGGCATTCGTGGGGAGGAAAAGCCTGTGGCCAGCGGAGTTCCAGAGATCCAAGTGGAAGAACTGAAGCGGCGCCTCGATGCGAAAGACGATCTTTTTGTGCTTGATGTCCGCGAGCCGCACGAATACCAGATCTGCAACATCGGTGGATACCTGATTCCGCTGAACGATCTGCCGAAACGTATGAACGAACTCGACTCCAGCCGAGAAATCGTCGTCCACTGCAAAATGGGCGGCCGCAGCGCCAAGGCTGTCGCGTTCCTCCAGCAGGCAGGATTTACCAAGGTCCATAACCTCACTGGAGGAATTACCGCCTGGTCGGATCGCGTGGATCCCAAGGTGCCGAAGTACTGAACTGATTCCAAATTGGCGGTTGAAGGGAGCGCTCAGCGCTCAGGCGATCTCCTTTTTCTGCGGCTGCCAGTTATTTCAGGGCCGTCAGCTCGTCATATCGGCTGTGATTCAGGCACTTGCAATTTTCCGGGAAACGGGGATAATTTCCGTTCCTCTTCCTCCGGGGAGGCCCTGTGCTACATTTCGTCGTTCGCGTCTTGCGCTCTGCATTTGCAGTGTCCCTTCGCGGAGTGCCCGCTGCTCTCATCTATCTCCTAACGGTCATCCTGGTGTTTTGGGGTGGCCTCGTCCATGCCCAGAACCCAGCGCCGGGGCCAAACTCCGATCCCACGTACCAGGCTCTCCGCAATCTAACCTTGAGCAGTGAAAGTGTAAGAGTCAGCAATGTTGAGTTAAAACGCGAGGCTGGCACGTTCCACCTACGCTCGGGCTCGGTATGTTTTGTGGCTGCGGTGAATGGCAGGGTGACCGGTGCCGTCTTCACGGGCGACGGGAATTTCATTCTAGTCCCGCCAGAATCCGAGCGGCGCATGTTGAAGTTGCTGACCAAGGAAGATGAATTCAGCGAGAACTTCTCGCAGATGGTGCTGCGGTTTACCGATTCTTCTTACGACGAATTGAAAAAGGCCGGAACTTCTGGAGGAGGATGCGATGCCGGACCTCTGAAAGACAGCCAGCACACCATGCGTCACAAACTCAAGGACAATCTCGATGCGCGCATCCTCGAAGACGTTCTGAGCCCTTCGCCGGGCGGACTGTTTGTCGCGTTCATTCACGGCAAACGCTACAACGGTCAGGAGCTTTACACGATTGATCCGCGTGAGGAGCGCGATCAAGTCAGCTTCATGACCTACGACGAAAACAAATTTGGTGAGTGGGCTTCTTTTCCGATGTCGGGGGAGCGCAAGCCGGGTACGATCGGCCACCCCATCCGAATTGATCACCAGCAACTGGAGACGACCCTGGAAAAGAATGCGAATCTGATTGGAAAAGCCACCACGGAGTTTACGACGCGACTGGATGGCGTGCGGGTCGTGCCGTTCGACATGTTTCATACATTGCGTGTCAGAAGTGTGAAGTCTGCAGACGGCCAGGCGCTGGCATTCATACAAGAAGACAAGAACGACGACGCCGACTTCTCGGTCATCCTTCCCAAAGCGTTGTCCGAAGGAGACCGGTACGCCCTGACCACGGAATACGAGGGAAAGGAGGCAGTCACAAACGAAGGTGGCGGCAATTATTTTCCTGTGGCGCGCATGAATTGGTACCCCAACAACCCGGGCAGCAGCTTTGGCGAGTATGCAACCTACGACATGACATTCCGTATTCCCAAGGGAATGCAGATTGCGGCCACTGGTGTTCGGCTGAGCGAAACTAACGAGGGCGGTCAGAATGTGACCACGTGGAAGAGTGAAGCCGCCCAGACCGTGGCCGGCTTCAGCTTCGGGAAATTCAAGATGGAGGAAGCGAGGTTAGACAAGCCGGAGTATCTGGTGCAGTCGTATGCCAATCAGGAGTCTCCCAACTGGGTACAGCAGGTGCAGCATGAGGCGAGCGGAGAGGAAATAAGTACGGATGGATTTCACCATGGAAGCGGCGTTGCCCTCGGCGCTATGAGCACGGTCGTCCTGAACAAAAAAGCGCTGGCCGAAGGCGAGCTTGCGGTTCAGCTCTATACGGACTACTTCGGCCCTTCGTTGTTCAAACATATGCAACTGACGCAGCAGACAGCCTGCAACTTTGGCCAATCGTGGCCGGAGCTGGTGTGGATTCCGATCTGCTACTACTTCGACACAACCGTCCGCCACGAGTTGGGAATGGACTGGGGCGATCGCGGCTACTGGAAAGTAGTGACGCCGCATGAGGTGGCGCACCAGTGGTGGGGGCACACGGTGGGTTTTAATTCGGGACGCGATCAGTGGATGAGTGAGGGCTTCTCCGACATGTCGGCATCTCTGTACCTGACGCTTGTCGAGAAGAATCCGAAGAAGTTCCTCACTTTTTGGAACGATGAACGGGAACTGCTGCTGGAGAAAGATCCCGAAGGTTTCCGCGCGATCGACGCTGGCCCGCTCACCATGGGGTATCGCACCAGCAACTCGCGCACCGGATTCGATACGGCCCGCCGGTTAATCTACCCCAAAGGCGCTTATGTGTTGCACATGGTTCGCATGATGATGCACGACCGACAAAAGGGCGACCAACTGTTCAAAGAGACCATGCAGGATTTCGTGAAGACCTACTCGGGCAAGGCGGCCACGACGGAAGACTTCAAGGCCATGATCGAGAAACACATGAGCCCTGAGATGGACCTGGAAGGCAATCACCGCATGGACTGGTTCTTCAACGAATACGTCTACGGAACACAACTACCCAGCTACGGCGCCAGTTCTGCATTTGACGTTGGTGCTGATGGGGACGTGGTCATGTCCTTGAAGGTAACCCAGTCCGGCGTCGACGAACATTTCCGAATGCTAGTGCCAATTTACCTGGAACTGGCAGATGGGAATATCGTCTTTCTGGGACGCGCACGCATAACGGGAAACAGCTCCATCGATGAAAAAGTTCCGCTCAAGGGGCTCAAGACGAAACCTCACCGAGCTGTCCTCAACTACTACGACGATGTGCTCGCTTCGCCGAACTAGGGTGCGAAGTTGTTGAAAAAGGGAGCACACGAGTGCTCCCTTCATTTTTGTGTACCGAAGATATGCAACCGCGATCTACTTGCTGGATCCGGCCTGCATGCCGTCACTGGCCTCGCCGAGTTCGAGAGCGAATTTCTTGCCCTGGAAACGCGCTCCAGCCAGGGTTGTAGTTCCGTCGCTATTTTGTTTCAGCAGGGCGGCGTCGTTGGCAGAAGACTGGTTCAGGTCGACGACCTTTGCCGGGACCTTGGCGACGACCTTCTTTCCTTGCATGATGCTGACTTCCACGTTGGGACCATTGCCGTCCCACTGCAGCTTGTACTCGCCCGCCTTGAGACTGGTTCCATTGATACTGGTTGGATTGTTCAAGGTCAGGTTTGCCTTGCTGGCGGCAAACGCGCTCGAGGCCAGCGTCAAAGCCAACCCCACTACCAAACTATTCGTAACGGTCGCGAACTTCATAGCAGCTCCTTTTTCTTTCCCGAAAAATCGGAATTGGTTAGGGGCGGCCCGGTTCACGAACGACGCGAGAAAACACTTGTGTTTCGCCGCGAATCGCCTACAATGCTGCCGCCGGGGTTGAGCGCAAAGGCCACAAAGCCTGCGCCTCCGCTTGGGGGTTTTCTCACCTGGGCCGCCAAACCGAGTGTGAGAGAATCCCCAGACCCCGCAATGGATATTGAATCTACTTCGGCCAGATCACCCCTGCTGGCCGTCTACTCGCTCCAAGGAATACGTGCTTCCCGCGGTTGAAGTTCCGTTCTTGTTGTTTGCCTGCTGCTCTTACTTGGACGATGTGTGAATGCTTCGGGTAGCAAAACTTTGAATGCAATCGATGAATGCGCAAGGAACATGGGGACGATGTTTTGTGAGGAAAAGAATGCGCGGGCGGGAACATGCGGACCCGCGAAAAGCAAATTGAACTACGTCGATGAACTAGTCTGCGTCGCCGTGCTGACGCTCCACTGACCAGATGTTTGCGGCGTTTTTCTCGAAGGGGTAGACGTGCACCATCCAGTTGAAGATTACCGGGCGAAAAGTTCCTCCGGCTGCATCACACGCTTCTTGCGTGGTGATTGATCCTCTGAGGCCGAACTTGGCGTGCGGTTGTAACATCTCGCTCCTCTTGCCTGCCGGAGGAGCGCAGAAATTAACGTGCTCGTGCCATTGCGCCACGCTTAGCGGAATACGCTCGTCGAGCTGGTCTTCCGTGAGCCGCTTCGGCGCAGTGTACATCACGCCGATCAGTTTGTAGTCATCGCCATGCTTCTCGTAGAGCAGGGACGTGGGATGTTCTGGATTGAAGTGAAAGGCAGCTTCCATGCCATAGCCGTAGTTGGTGAAGTGATACATCTTCTGGGGAAGCTTCGGCAGGAAGATCTTGAATCCGTCGGCTAGCGCGGTTTGGTAATCCTTGTATTTCCCCGCCGCTTTGCGCGCGGCTTCGACGACCTGCTGTGCACGGGCGTCGTCGCCCGGCTTGGACTGGCGCAGAGCTGTCATCTTCATGTGCGGGCCCATGTCCATGTGGCCTTCCATCGAGTGCATGACATGCGCGCTGTCCTCGCTGTCCTCCTTATCGCTGGGCATCGGCATGTCTTTCATGTTCGGCATGTCATGATGGGACATTCCTGACATATTGTTGTCCGGTGTGGACGGGTGACTCGATGGAGCATTTGTTGCCGCTGGGGTCTGCCCCCACGCGACACTGCAGATCAGAATAGCGGCGAACAGAATGATGGAATGGCGCATGATTCCTCCACAACTAGCTCACACGATATGAACACTGTGGGGGCGGAGATGTTCCGGAATGGCGTCGGTTTTACGGTTGGTTACAGAAGTAATTGGGCATGGATCAGCTTTTGCGTTTGTGGTGGATCGGCCAGTTTACTTGCCAGGTCTTTCCGCCGTAATCGCCGCGAGAGAGAAGGCCGCGAGCATTCGGATCATAGAGTTGCCCCAGCGTGAGACGGGGTCCTCGGACAAAGGTTAGTCCAATTGGCGGTGCCAAGGCCTTTCTGGTACACCTTACTGCTTGACTCTGCAAACCATCATCTTCTTGTTCGTCGCCGGAGTTCTGGGCGGAGCCCTGAATTCCGTGGCCGGCGGAGGCAGCTTCATCGCATTTCCCGCGCTGTTATTCACCGGCGTGCCTCCCATTCCGGCGAATGCCACAAACACAATTGCGCTGTGGACGGCCGCAGCAGCAAGTGGAGGCGCGTATCGCAAGCATCTGGATGTCCCGCGTCGTGTCCTGATCCCGCTGCTGGCGGTTAGCCTCGCGGGCGGGGTTGCAGGCGCATTTCTTCTCCTTAAGACGCCCGCTCACACTTTCATGCGAGTGCTCCCATGGCTCACGCTGAGCGCGACTCTGTTATTCGCTTTTGGAAAGAAGATCGCAGGCGGGCGAAAATCCGTAATCGAGCACGAGACCACCAAGCTAGCACTGGCCGGGGCAAGTTTTTTTCAGCTGTGTGTCGCTGTCTACGGCGGCTACTTCGGCGGTGGCATGGGGATTGTCATGCTGGCGATGCTGGCCGCGTTGGGCATGACGGATATCCACGCGATGAACGCTCTCAAGAGCGTGATGGGTTCGGTGATCAACGGTGTCGCCGTCGTGACGTTTATCATCGCTGGCGCCATCTACTGGAGACACGGCATCGTGATGATCCTTGGCGGAATAGCCGGCGGATACCTGGGTGCACACTACGCACAGAAATTGCCGCAAGCGTGGATTCGCTGGTTCGTGGTGCTGGTCGGCGCGGGAATGACTGTGTATTTCTTCTGGAAGTCGTATTGAAGAGCAGTGGTCAGTGGCCAGTGGCTAGGGATCAGAGCCGAGTGAACTGAACCTACCGAGTATTGGCTAACCCCTGACCCCTAGCCCCGCGTTACTGCAACGGTGCTGAAACGTGCTCGTGCACAGTCAGCCACTTGCCGTCTTCGTTTTCGAAAACTACAGTCCAGCGGAAATTTCCCATCTCCACTTTGCCTGCCTTGCTGGTCATCTCCTCGTGGATCGTCGCGGTCACCCAGACCAGATCCCCGTGGGGATGAATTTCGGCGTCGTCATTGACGGTGAACTTCGCGCTCTTGTATCCGGCAAGCACGCCTTTCACACCCTTCTCATATTCTTCCCAACTGTTGTACTTGAGCGGGGCGATATCGAAAAAGGTGTGCGGGCCAGTGGCATAGAACTTGGCGGTATTCGCGGGATCTAAAGTCGACCAGCCATCCCAGATTTTCTGCAGGTAGGCCTTATCGGGAGCGGGGCCAGCAGAAGCCTTCTTCGCAGCGGGCTTCTTGGCTTGCGCCACAGCCGACAAGGTGATCGCAAACAGGCACAGCGAAACGGTCAGAAAACGCTTCAGCATTTCAGTTTCCTCCGGGAATCCGGCGGAATTCTCGCACAAACACGCGGGAAGCACAAAATGGTAAGCCTTCTCAGTCACTGGTTTGACCGATTTCCACAACGCACGATAAAATAGTGAAGTTTGACTGTACTCGCCGACCCGTTCTGGGGACGCCTGCCTTGGCTGCTGAAGCGCCGGGGTTGAAACACAGCAAGCACAGGAAATCAGCTGGCCCCGCGGCAGCGCTGGTGTGCGCCTTGGGGGAGCTGCATTGTAAGTCCGTTTTCGAGTGCCGATCACGGGCTGATTTCACACGACATTTGACGGAGGCAGACGTATGTACGCGGTTATCCGCGCCGGTGGAAAGCAGTACCGGGTGGCGCCCGGAGATGTGATTCGAGTCGAGAAACTGAACGGGACCGACGGTCAAGTTGAGTTTCCAGTAGTGGCGGTTTCCGGCGAAGAAGGACAAGTCGGCAACCAGTCCGATGCGCGCGTCGTCGGCGAAGTCGTAGGCCAAGGCCGCGGCGCAAAGATTCTTGTGTTCCACTACAAGCGCAAGAAGCAGTACAAGAAACTGCGCGGACATCGGCAGGCGTATACGTCGGTCCGCATCGCCGAGATCGCATTCGGCGGACAGAGCTTCAAGGCTCCGGATCTGCCGAAGAAGGAAGCGAAGCCGAAAAAGGTGAAAGCGGCTGAGGCGGAAGATCACGAGGCGGCGCCGAAGGCGAAAGCCAAGAAGAAGGCCGCCCCCAAGAAGGCTGCGAAGAAAGCGGCCAAGAAGAAATAATTTCATACAGACGTCAGCTTCGAGATTTTGGACTGGGAACTGACAACTGAGAACTGAGAACTGATATGGCGCATAAAAAAGGGCAAGGCACTTCACGAAACGGCCGCGATTCGAATTCGCAGCGGCTTGGATTCAAGGCTTTCGGCGGGCAGGTTGTGCCCGGGGGGACGATCATCGTCCGGCAGCGGGGCACGCGTGTGAAGCCCGGACTCAATGTCGGCCGGGGCAAAGACGACACTCTCTTTGCCAAGATCACCGGCCGGATCAAGTTCATGGACAAGGGATCCATGGGCAAGTTCGTGATGGTCGAACCCGTCGAAGCGAAGTAGGGTTTCCAGTGTTTAGAGCATTCGCGGGCGGGAGCGCCCGCGCCACACCGGCCTCGCCTTCGGGACGAGGCTTTTTCATTGCTGGCGGCGGGCGAGCATGGGCGGTACGCACTGAGCGGGCTGACCACTGAGAACTGGCAACTGAGAACTGATTTTCGATGTTCATCGACGAGGCCAAAATTCGAGTCAAAGCCGGCGACGGCGGCAACGGCTGCATGGCCTTCCGGCGGGAGAAGTTTGTGCCTCGTGGCGGGCCCTCCGGCGGCGACGGGGGCAAGGGCGGCGACGTCGTCATGGAATCGAGCGAGCGCCACAACACGCTCGTCCATTTCCGTTTCAACCCTGAGCACACTGCAGGGCGCGGCCGCCACGGCGAAGGCTCGAACAGGACAGGGCGCGAAGGTGGAGACGTAGTTCTCAAGGTTCCTGTGGGCACGATCGTGTACGACGATGAGACTGGCGAGAAGGCATTCGAGTTTACGAAGGCCGATGAGCGCTTCGTGATCGCGCGCGGAGGCCGCGGGGGGCGCGGGAATGCGCGCTTTGCCACCTCGGTGCACCAGGCTCCTCGGGAACACGAGGCTGGCCGACCGGGCGAAGAGCATACGTACCGGCTTGAATTGAAACTGCTCGCCGATGTTGGACTCGTGGGTTATCCGAACGTGGGCAAGTCCACACTGATCTCGCGCATTTCTTCGGCACGCCCGAAAATTGCCGATTATCCCTTCACTACCCTCGAACCGAATCTCGGCGTGGTCGCTGTCGGCGACGCGAGAGACGAGATCAGCTTTGTGGTTGCCGACATCCCTGGATTGATCGAAGGCGCGCACACGGGGTCCGGCCTGGGCACGCAATTCTTACGGCACATCGAACGCACCCGGCTTCTGGCTCATCTAGTGGACGTTTCGGACTCGAGCGGACGCGACGACGTGACGAAAGATGTCGAAGTCATTCTTGGCGAACTGGCCAGCTTTGGCGCCAATCTCGAAGACAAACCCATGATCATGGTTGCGTCGAAAATCGATGTCGTGAACAAAGACAAATTGGCCGCGCTCAAGAAGTATGCCAAGAAAAAGAAGCTGAAGCTCTACGAGATATCGGCGGTGACAGGGAAAGGCATCGAGGAGCTGAAGTACGCGATCGCGGACAGAGTCCAGGACCTGCGCGAGCAAGATCTCAAGAATGCAGAGCAAGAAGCTTCGTAGGGCCGCAAAGCGCAAACCACCAAGGACACGAAGGTACACTAAGGAAACCCCGAATATCCTTCGTGATACTTCGTGTCCTTTGTGGTGAAAGCCTTTGGTTTCCCTCCGCCGCAAAATCAAAAGGCGGCCCTCGCAGGCCGCCTTTCCCAGAACGACTTTACCCACAAAACCCAGCGATCAGTTTACGCCCTTGGCAAAGGGCCATGTTGGAAGTGGTATTGCAGAATCCGTGCGGCCAGTGCCGGACTGACTGATTCGCCCTGCCGTTCCACGGTGCGGACGACTTCTCCGCGGCAAACGACTTCGGTACCGGCGAGGCCGGCGATTTCGGCGGGCAATACCAGGCTAATTTCCAACTGAGAATTGGGTTGCAACACGTCGTCGCTCTGGAAGAGCAATCCAGAACGGCTGATGTTCTCGGTTTTGCCTACGTGCCATTCGGTTTCACCTAGACGGCGGAATCGTAGGGGCAAGTGAAGCTGGAATCGTTGCGCGCGAGCTGGCGGAGCGTGCCGGGCCCGCGTGGTGGGTTGAGGTTCCGCAGACTGCATGGACATAACGACCTCCGGGGGAGTTGGAGTTGCATCGAGCACTTCGCGCACCTTGCTCTTGAGGTCGCGAAGGTTAAAGGGTTTCTGGAGCAGGCGGACACCGGCATCCAGCGTGCCGTCTTGCCCGATTACGTTTTCGGTGTAACCGGACATGTACAGCACTTTCACGTTGGGGCGAATTTCAGAGATGCGCTGCGCGAGCTCGCGTCCGTTCATGCCGGGCATGATGACGTCGGTCAGCAGCAGGTGAATGATTCCTTCGTGCGCCACGGCGATTTGCATGGCGACGGCGCCGTCAGCGGCCTCGATCACCCTGTAGCCCTGCTTCTCGAGATATTGCCGCGCGAGGTAGCGCAGATTGGCTTCGTCCTCCACCAGCAAAATAGTTTCTGTGCCCGGTTCAACCTTCTGGAACCGAGCAGGAGCGGCGACGGCAAGCACCGCGGGCTCTTCGATCGAGGGCACGCGCGGCAGATAGATTTTGAAGGTGGTGCCACGGCCCAATTCGCTGAAGACCCAGATATATCCGCCGCTCTGCTTGACGATGCCGTACACAGTCGATAGGCCCAGACCGGTTCCCTTCGTTCCCTTGGTGGTGAAGAAGGGTTCAAAGATGTGCGACTGCGTTTCCGAATCCATTCCCGCGCCGGTGTCGCTGATCGAGACCATGACGTAGTCTCCGGGGTGGAGAGGTGCGTGCACGCGGGCATATTCCTCGTCGAGTGTAATGTTCGCGGTCTCGATGGTGAGCTTGCCGCCGGAGGGCATGGCATCGCGTGCGTTCACCGCCAGGTTCATGATGACCTGTTCGATCTGTCCGGAATCGGCGCGGACGGACCATAGACTCTTCCCTGGGGTCATGACCAGGTCGATGTCCTCGCCGATCATGCGGGTAAGCATTTTCAGGTTCTCGGTCGCGATGTCGTTGAGGTTAATGATGCGCGGCGCGAGCATCTGTTTTCGACTGAACGCTAATAACTGGCGAGTCAAGGACGAAGCGCGCTCCGAGGCGCTGGCAATTTCCTGGGCCGGGCCGCGCAGATGAGGCTCGCCGCCGAGACGCTCGAGAAGGAATTCCGAGTACCCGGAGATCACCATCAGCAGGTTGTTGAAGTCGTGGGCAATGCCTCCAGCAAGACGTCCGACGGCTTCCATCTTTTGGGACTGGCGGAGTTGCTGTTCTAAGGCGCGGCGTTCGGTCACGTCTTCGGCGAAGATCTCGAACACGACACCGTCTTTGCGACCGTTAGAAACGGCCCGGCCTGAAACCCGCACCACAGTAGTACCCGTCTTGCGCTTCCATTCTGCAGTCAAGCCATGGAAGGGGACCGAGGAGCGAAGGTAATCGGCGAGGTCAAACCACTGCTCGCTGTCGGCGTAAAGGCTGAAGATGTGCTGGCCGATCACATCGTTGGCAGAACTCAGGCCGAGCAGTTCGAGGAAAGCCGGGTTGGCGTCGAGGATCTTGCCGGTGGAATCGCAGCTGCAAATGCCATACGGCGCGTTGGTAACGAGGGAGCGGAAGTTCGCTTCGGAGCGGCGGAGATTCTCCTGGGCCGCGCGCAAGGCGGCATTCAGCCAGCAGATCAGCATCGCCACAAAGAAGAAGAGGGACAGGCGGAGGATAGCGGTCCGCAACTGGTCCGGCGTATGCTCGCCAACCAGGGTGAAGTAGGCGCTTACAGTGAGAGCGAATGCAGTAGCGACAACCCCGGGCTTCCAGCCGCCATACCAGGCGCTCACCATGACGGCGACGCCGAAGAGGGCGAGCCGGCTTTCCGAAACATCGGCCAGCAGGATTGTAGGGATCAGCGCCAAGGCGGTGCTGAGCACAGCTACCCCATATCGCAGGATGGGCGCACGAGCGGCCGGAATGCGGAGTAGGGGGAGGGTTACTCGCATATAACGCCCATCCTAGTGCCAGATTGCAAAATAGGGTAGTTACAGGAGTTCATCTGGTTACGGCGAGAGGACAGGGGCAGCGCGTCCAATGGCCAGCGGGACTCTGGCTACCTCTGTGTGACCCTGGTTATCGGGCTTGCAAGGTTAGGTCAGAATCTGCACACTAGATCGACTCGAGGGGTACGCGCGCTACTTCGCTATGAATATCGGACTATTTGGCGGAACTTTCGATCCCGTACATCGTGGGCACGTCGCGCTGGCGCGAGCCGCGATGGGGCGTTGCAAACTGCACCGCGTCTACTTTGTTCCTGCGAATAACCCTCCGCACAAGCAGAAACAACCCCTCACACCGTTCGTTCACCGATTTGCCATGCTGACGTTGGCCACCGCGAACGAGAAAGCATTTGTGCCCTCGTTGTTGGAAGCGCCGGAAGAGGGCGAGAGCAGGAAGAAAGACAAGCCGAACTACACCATTGATACGGTGCGGCGCCTGAAGCAGTCATTCAAGGGCAGTGACCGGCTGTTTGTGTTGATTGGAATGGATGCCTTCGCGGAGATTGCGCAGTGGCATCAGGCGGAAGCGCTGTTTCGAGAGTGCGAGTTCATTGTGGCGGGACGGCCGGGGTTTTCACTGGCGGATGTGGCGAATGCTTTGCCTGAAAAGTTGCGGCCACGACCGGAAGTGACGAAGCCTTTTCACAAGCAGGTTGCGACCGGAGACCTGGTTTTGCCGGGGGTGAGCCTTCATCTGGTGGAAGATCTGCATCAACCGGCGTCGGCAACCGCAATCCGTCAAGCGGCGAGCTCGGGTAAGCCACTGGGCCGGTTTGTAGAGCCTGCGGTCGCGGAGTACATCCAGAAGATGGGCCTCTATAAATAGTCCGTAACTGGAGAGCGCGAACGCTTCCCACCAGTTATGATAGTTTCAGACTTTCCACCTCGCCTTAGGCGATAAGTCAAACAATCAAGGGCAGGCGTCCCCAACCGCCGAGGACTGTACTGAGGAGATTTCATGGCTCAAAACCATTACGTTACGAAAACCAAACGCCGCAACAAGAGCGGCAAGCGGAAGGATCCCTCGGCGGCAACCATGGCGAAACTGCGTGAGCGTGCAGCCGCAGAATCCAAGAAGTCCGGTCAGTAATAGCGACCCGCTCGGGACAACGAGCTCGATTACAATTGAAGTACAACGAACGACTACCGTCCGACGACCGATGAGCGAATGAAGAAGAGCGAAACGAAGAAACAAATCACTGCTGCTATTCAAGCCTGCCTCGAAAAAAAGGCCGAAGAACTCAGCATCCTGGAAATGGAAAAGGGGTCGGGAGCCTTTACCGACTACTTTGTGCTATGCAGCGGAACCAATCCGCGGCAGGTGCAGGCCATTGCCGATGAAGTCGAACTGCAGCTGAAGAAGATGGGCCTGCGACCGACGCACGTCGAAGGGTACAAACAGGCCGAGTGGGTGCTGATCGATTATGTCGATTTTGTCGTGCACATATTCTCAGAGAAGGCGCGGAGATTCTACGATCTGGAGCGGCTTTGGAAGTCGGCGAAGCGGCTTGAACCTTCCGACCTGAAGACGGCTCCTCGCCCACGCAAAGCTGGGAAGAAAGCGGCGACGAAAGCGGCGCCGAAGAAGAAGAGAAGAGTGAAGGCCTGATCGGTTTCAGTTCTCAGTTCTCGGTTCCCAGTTCTCTGTTTGTCGGCACGGAAGTTCTTCTGCTCTTAGCTTGGAACGGGAACTTCTTCGAAACGTTTGCACTATGACCTCCAAGCCTCATTCTGAGCCGAGTTGGGGATCGCAATGCCGGCGCGTGGCCTCGAAGGAAGTGAGACTTCGTGAAGATCAAGATCGCATGGATCGGCAAGACGAAAGAGCCTGCGATCGTTTCCCTCACCGACGAGTATCTCATGCGGATTTCACGCTACGCGCAGGTGGAGGGGGTCACTGTGCGCGACGAGGCCGACCTGCTGGCCAAATTCGGAAAGGAAGCGAAGAACGCAACCAAGTCCACCTTGGTGCTGATGGACTCGCGGGGCAAGGAATTCTCGTCGGAACAGTTCGCGAAGTTTCTGGGGGATTATCAGGACCGCAATGCTCTGCCGCTGGTATTCGCAATCGGAGGCGCAGACGGCTTTGCCGCAGAGACGAAGTCTGCTGCGGCAAACGTGATCTCGCTGGGGAAAATGACAATCGCGCACGAACTGGCGCGAGTGGTCTTGCTGGAGCAGGTGTACCGGGCCTTTACGATCTTGAAGGGACATCCGTATCATTCGGGGCATTGAGTGCCGGTGAGGCTTTAGGTTTGCAATTCTGAGTCAGGTTCTTCTGGAGGATTCTGCGTATGAAGAGTGTCGTTACTGCTCTGATTGTGTTGTTGTCGTTTCCCGCCTTTGGGCAGAATTCTAAGCCCGTCACTCTACGAAGCATCCTGCTGGAGCAATTGCACACAACCCATGACCAGAAAGACTGGTTTGTGCCTATCGATGTGGTGGTGGACGGTCTCACGGCCGAGCAGGCCACTTGGACGGACGGCAAAGGGAATCATTCGGTGGGACAGTTGACGTATCATTTGCTGTTCTGGAATCAGCGTGAGCTGGAGAAGTTCAAGGGCGAGCCGGAAAAGAAATTCAGCGGCAACAACGACGAGACCTTTAACGACTTTGACACCAAGAAGTGGAACGATACGGTCAAGCAACTCAACCAGGTGATGAGCGAGCTGGAGAAATTCGTGGAGTCCGCGGACGAACAAAAGCTGCAGAAATGGGCTCCCGAGATCGCTCGCATCGGCACGCACAACGCGTATCACGTGGGGCAGATCGTGTTTGTTCGCAAAGAACAGGGGTCGTGGAATCCGGAGAAAGGTGTTAAGTAGAGGCTATCTCGGACCTCACTTCGCGGGAGCACTCTTACCGATTAGCACCTGAATAATTTCCAAGGCGAGTTGGTCAGGGTCGAGACTGTCCATGTTGGTGAGCACTACGACTCCGGCGCGGTGCTCGGGGGAGATGATGAAATAGGTGCTCGTCCCTTGCTGGCCGCCACTGTGGCCGAAGCCGTGAACGCCATCCTTGTCGACAGTTCCCCAGCCCAGGCCGTAGTTGTCCTTCGATCCGTCGGTGGGCTTCAGAGGAGTCCACATGAGGTCGCGGGTGGTGCGCTTGATCAGCTTGTCATCGAAAATGGCCACTTCGAAGTGCGCCATGTCTTCTGCCGAGGAAAGCCATCCGCCGCCGGGAATTTTGTAACTGGAATCGAGGAAATCTGCGTTCTGGACCATGCCCGACTTTCGTCTTCTGGTAGAAGCGCGTGCGGTGCGGAATTATGGCGAACCGATCGTCGGCTTGGGTATGCTCCATTCCGGCCGGCAGGAGAACGTTCTGACGCATGTAGTCTAGGTAGCTGGAGCCGGACGCTCCTTCGATCACGCAACCGACCACGGTGTAGCCCTGGGTCGAGTAGTGAAAGTGGGAACCGGGGTCTGCGACCAAAGGATCATTCTTGAAGAAGTCGAGGCCAGCCTGGATCGGGTTGTCGAAGTGCTTCGTGTTGCCCACCTCGGGGTCGTCTTGCGATTCCGATTTGTAATGACGAATGCCGCCGAGGTGTCCCATGACCTGGCGGGTCGTGATTGGAGCAGATTTTTGCGGGAAAGACGGGCAGTATTTCTGGATTGGACTATCGAGTTCCAGTTTTCCGTGTTCCCAGAGCTCCATTGCTCCGACGGCAGTGAGTGACTTCGAGATCGACGCCAGGCGGAATAGCGTGTGCTCGCTGGCTGGGACATTGTTCTCCAGATCGGCGAACCCAAAGCCTGCGGCCCATTCATACTTCCCGTCTTCGACCACTGCGACCGACAGGCCGGGTACGTGGGTCGAGGCCATGAACCTGGAGACTGCGGCCTCGATCTGGCTATGCTTTTCCGGGAAGAGTGGTTGGTCTTGAGCTTGCGATGACGAGCGCGCACAGGAACATAACGCCCACGAGGAACTTCAGGTAGAGGCTTCGCGCACACCGCCGGTTTATCCGTCCATGGGTAGAACCCTCCGGGTTTCATTCTTTACCACAGAGGGCACGGAGGAACACAGAGGAAAGCGGGGCTTGTGAACTATTGGGTGACGGTCGCCTGGTAGCTCACTGCCAGCCAGTGTCCAGTGCGGCGGACCCAGACTCGGGTGTAGCGATAGGGGCCGCTGAAGTCTTCTCCGAGTTGATGGCCCTTTACGTCGGCGCGAGCGGTCACGACAGCGGTATCGCCGTAGACGCGGACAACCATGTCGGTGACGTTGATCGTATCGTATTTCAGTTGGCCGCTCTTGCGGGCCGAGACGGTGTCTTGCTTGGTCGTGACCTGGCCAAGAGGAGTAATAGCGACGTAGTCTTCAGCCAGGTTTCTCTGCGAAAATTCGACGTCTCGGCGCAGACTAGCCTCGCGAGCTTGATGCTCCATATCGATGATTTGCCGGATGGATTCCTGGTCTCCCGTATCCATGGCGGGCTTGGGGCGAGCTGAGACGCGCTGCGCTGCCAGCACTGGCAGGGATACCAGAAGGCAGAACAAAAACGCCAGACACTTGTTGACTACCATGAGACCTCCGCGGTTTGCGAGGGGACAGAGATCCGCTGGACCGGGCTACGCAACTTTGGATGCAAGAGTTCCGTGGAAAAATTCTTGATTTGATAAATCATTTTGATAACCCACTGCCGGCGAGCGTCGCATCCCTTCGCTCCGAGTCCGCCTTCTAACATGACAGACTAAACTGAGCGGTGATTTCTTTGTCTTTTAGTCGTTGTGGGGCCCCATTTTGTGTAATTCGGTGCAAGCCCCCTTCCAGCCTGCAACAGGACTAACTGGTTGAGAAATGAACACGAAGGCACCGGTTGCTCCCACCAAGCTGTCCACTCCCGGTGTGGAGTGTCCAGTACTGGACAGGAAGTTGGTCTCAACCCATAGTCAACTTGAGGTCTCAATTCCGGGCAAGCCCAAGATCGATCTAGTAGAATCAAACTTCTAGAAAAGCATGGCGGACGTTCGTCGAGGTCTCATCATCGTTAACACGGGGCCTGGCAAGGGCAAGACTACCGCCGCCATGGGCACGGCGTTGCGTGCTGTCGGGCAGGGACTGCGGGTGTTGATGTTGCAGTTCCTGAAAGGGTCCTGGCACTACGGCGAACTTGATGCGGTGCAGGCTTTCGGTGACAAGTTTGTTATGAAGCAGATGGGCCGCGGCTTCGTGAAGGTCGGAGCCGAGAGGCCCGATCCGGAAGATGTCCGAATGGTCGAAGAAGCGTGGGCTGAAGCCGAAAAGGCCATTCAATCGGGCGAATGGGATCTCGTGGTGCTGGACGAGATTAACTACGCGATAAGTTACGGCATGCTCGATCCGGCCAAGGTGGTGGAGAGTCTTCAAAAGAAGCCCGAGCAGGTGCACGTCATCTTGACGGGCCGTAACGCGCACCCGACAATTATCGAGATCGCTGATACGGTTACGGAGATGCGCCAGGTTAAACATGCCTACGAGAAGGGCGTGATGGCGCAGAGAGGAATCGAATATTAGTATGCTCAGTACTCAGTACTCAGTACCCAGTTGCCAGTTACGCTGCTCCGTCTTGTGGGTACTGCAACTGAGAACTGAGTACTGAGTACTGACAACTGCTCTTATGGCTTGGTTTAAGCGCGAATCTGGAGAGCTGGATACTTCGGGGGAAAAGAAAGTCCGCACCGAAGGGTTGTGGGTGAAGTGTGAAAACTGCCGGCAGATCATATGGAAGAAGGATCTGGAAGAGAACATGAACGTGTGTCCGAAGTGCGACAAGCACTTCCGGATTGATGCACGTACCCGGCTCGCGCAGCTGCTCGACGACAACCAGTACACCACATTCGACGGGGATATTTCGTCGACCGACCCGCTCAAGTTCGTTGATCTGAAGCCTTATTCGTCCCGCTTGAAGCAGGCACAGAAGGACACGGGGCTGAAGGACGCGGTGATCAATGCGCAGGGCAAGCTGATGGGGCGCCCGGTGATCGCCAGTGTGATGGAATATTCGTTTATCGGCGGGAGCATGGGGGCGGTGGTTGGAGAGACGATCACGCGCGCCGTAGAACGGGCGCTGGATTCACGCACGCCTTTGATCATCGTCTCAGCGTCGGGCGGAGCGCGGATGATGGAAGGCGTCATCAGCCTGATGCAATTGGCCAAGATCGCAGCGGCTCTGGCAAGACTGGACAAAGCCAGGGTCCCGTACATTTCCCTTCTGACCGATCCGACTACGGGAGGCGTGACAGCCTCGTTTGCAATGCTGGGAGACTTGAACATCGCAGAACCGGGGGCATTGATTGGCTTTGCGGGACCGCGGGTGATCGAGCAGACCATCCGGCAAAAGCTGCCGCCGGGGTTCCAACGGAGCGAGTTTCTCCTGGAGCATGGGATGCTGGATGCCGTTGTGCCGCGTAAACAAATCAAACCCTATATCGCACGGGCGCTGGACTTTATGGCAGCGTAAGGCGGGCGTCGGACCTCAGCCAAAGCCAGCTCCTCTTTCCTTCCGATTCCTTTCTACGTAGGTTTTGGGGCCTATGATCTGCTGATACTCTGATGATTCAAGCTGAGGCCTGAGGTCTGAGGTCTGACGCCGGATTCCATGTCCTACGAAACCGCAGTCGCGAGCATGTTTGCGCTTGGGCACGAGTTGGCCCAGACGCCTTCGCACAAGTTCGACTTGGCGCACATGCGGGTGTTGCTGCGGGCAATGAATCATCCCGAGCGGATGTTTCCGAGTGTGCTGATTGCCGGGACCAACGGAAAGGGCTCGACCGCGGCGACGCTGGCGTCGATCCTGCACGCATCGGGCTTGAAGACTGCACTCTACACTTCGCCGCATCTCATACGGATCAACGAGCGGATTGGTATCAACGGGGTGGAAATCACTGACGACGATTTTGCCCGGCTGCATGGAGAGGTGGATCGCGTGGCCGAGCGCCTGGTGGAGGGCCGAGAGCTGCCTTGGCACCCCAGCTTTTTTGAAATGATGACCGCGATTGCTTTCTCGCAGTTCGCGCGCGAGCGAGTGGATGTCGCGGTGCTGGAAGTTGGGATGGGGGGCCGGCTGGATGCGACGAACGTGGTCGAGCCCCTGGTCAGTGTGATTACTGATATTTCGCTCGATCATCAGAAGTTCCTGGGGAATACGGTGGGAGAGATTGCGCAGGAGAAGGCGGGCATTATTCGGCCCGGCGGGGTCGTCGTGACTCTGCCACAACAGCCAGAAGCGAACGACGTCATCGGCAATACGATTCTCGAACTGGACGCAGTGGGTGTGAGCGCGGTGCAGTATGTGCCGCCGCTGTCACCGGGTACTACCGAGTCCCGAGTAGCCAGTACTGAGAACAACTCGTTGCGGTCACGGTACCCGCTCCAGGTGATGGGAAAGGAGATTCTTGTCGAATCGCCGCTGGCTGGGCGGCATCAATTACGAAACGTCGCTTTGGCGATTGCTGCGGCCGAAGAACTAAGCAAGAAGGGTCTGGCCGGGATTACTCCGGACTCTATTGAGCGAGGGATCCGCGAGACACTCTGGCCCGGGCGGTTTCAAGTTCTTCCCGCAAGAGATGGTTGGCCGGAGATTGTGCTCGATGTAGCGCATAATCCGGCAGGAGCGTGGGCGTTGCGATCAGCCCTTTCGGGTCTGTATGACGACCGTCCGCTGGTTTTTGTTTTCGGGGCGATGCGCGACAAGGCAATCTCAGAGATGACGGAGATCTTATTTCCGCTGGCCCTACGGGTGATTGCCACGCGGCCTGACAATCCAAGGGCGGCGTCGCCCGAGGAGATCCTGCAGGCCGGAAACCGCACGGGCGCAGAGATTGAGATCGTGCCGGAAGTTAGGGCGGCTTGGGAACGCGCTCGCGCCTGCGCAGAGGGCAAGGCCGTCGTGGTTGTGACGGGCTCGATTTATCTGGTGGGAGAAGTGATCGGCCTCCTCGAGACCAGCGCGTGAAGACGAGTCCGAAAATCTTTCTTAGAATGGAAGTGTGACGGAAGTGAATTCATCAGTCGATCAGGTCGGAAGTGAACAGGTTGAACGTGGCGGGCCACAGGAGATGACGATTGCTCGTCCGCGGCAGAGTCCACCCGCGATCCCGGGGCGCAAGTATGGCTGGCTGAGCCTGCTGCGCTCGTTTCTGATCATCGATCCGTTAATTTGGCTCTATACGCTGGGACTGGGACTGCTGGCGGTGCCGGGTGGATTATTTGACCGGAGTGGGCGTCGGCTGCATTGGTTCTCTTACGCGTGGTCGTGGCTCATCATGAAGACGATCTTTTCGCCGGTCACGGTCACCGGGCTGGACAAGATCGACACATCCAAGCCTCACGTGTATGCGGCCAATCATGCTTCGGCGCTCGACATACCGGTTCTGTACGTCAATCTGCCGTTTCAATTCCGGATTGCGTTCAAGAAAGAGCTGCTGGCTTATCCGGTGGTGGGCTGGCAACTGAAGCGTTCGGGGCAAATCTGCATTGACCAGCAGAATCCTTCCCATTCGATCAGCAGCATTCGAGCTGGGCTCAAGGGACTGAAAGAGGGCTTGCCGCTGGTGATTTTTCCTGAGGGTGGCCGCACGCCCGATGGCGAGATCAAACCGTTTCTGCCGGGAGCATTTTTTCTGGCGATTAAGGCGCAGGTCGACATTGTGCCGGTGGCACTGGTAGGTACCTACCAGTTACTGCCCATGGACACGTATCACATCAAGTGCCGCCCGCTGGAGATGCGCGTCGGTGAGCCCATCTCGACCACAGGGCTGACGATGCGGGATATGAATGCTCTGTCTGCGAAGGTGCAGAAGGCGATGGAAGATCTGTATTACCGGTCCGACTCCGGGCTCTAGAAGCATTCAAGCAATCTGTGAGCCAAAACTGGCAGGGATGCTTCGACTCCGAACGAGTTCGCTACGCGATCTCGTTCTGCGCTCAGCATGACAGAGATCCTAGCCTCAATAATCAGGCTGCCCTGCTTTGTTCGTCGCAAAGTTGTTGGTAATGTTCGCGGCCGCGCCGGTAGCCTTGAGTGAAGGGTTCTTCCAGTTGCTTTCCTGGATATAGACGCTGGACGTCTTCCAGAGCTGCATTCATCTCGCCGGAAACTTGATCAAACTCCATGCAGCGGGTGCGGGCGTGCATGGCTGCCTGAAAGCCGAGGCGGAAGAACTCTTCGTCGTCCCTGAAGCTTCTGCCAGACTTGGCGTAACGACTTTCTTCAGAACTGCGCAGTCCAGTCCACCATTGTTCGCGGGCGGCGTCTACCGATTCGGCTCCCGTTTGTTTCAAGATTTCGCGAGCCGAAGCCGCAGAGGACCCGTCATCGGCAAGGGCTATTACCACGCTGCGGCCTTTCCGCAGCGCGTCTTCGTAGAGGAAGATTTCGTCTTCGGGAAGGCCTTCGTAGGAGGCTTTCTCGATCTTTCCGCCGGCCACCGCGCCGACAGCGGCTCCGGCGGCGCCCAAGATGGCTGCACCAAGCAATCCGAGGGCGGTGATGGGGCCGACGCCAGGGACAAGCACCATCAGGACCGAACCTCCAGTGATCCCGACGCCGCCGCCAAGCAGCGCACCCACAGCGGTACCCATTCCAGGTTGCTCGGAAGCATCGGTGGGGACCGTCTGAATTTCTTTATTCATATGATCCTGGCTTCCGGGGGTCAGAACGGTGATCTTATCTGCTGGAATACCGGCTTGTTTCAGTTGCTCGTAGGCGTGCTCGGCGTCTGCGCGAGTGTGGAATACTCCGGTGACCGATTCCATCTTTCTGCTCCTTGATGACAAGAAATCGGGACTTTGATGCCGGATACGCTACTACCAGCCGCATGAAAATTCAAGGATTCGATATTCTTTGTTGCGTAACCTTTTCGATGGGACCACCGTTTAAGCTTGTGTAAGGCCAAACCGCGGAGAACTTGTTGAAGGCTCTGAAGAAAGAAGCGGACGAGCGGCTTCTGATCGAAGCTGCACAGAAGGACCCCGCTCGCTTTGCAGACCTTTATGAACTCAATTTTGAGCGTGTGTACGCCTATTGCGTGAAACGGGTACAGGACCGCGCCGAGTCGGAAGACCTTACGGCGGAAGTATTTCATCAGGCGCTGGCGAACTTGAAACGATTCGAGTGGAGAGGAATTCCGTTTGCCGCGTGGCTGTTCCGGATTGCTGCGAACCTGATTTCCGACCGCTGGCAGAGATCGGGCCGGGAGTTGACGGATGACCGGGCACTTGAATCGGCGCAGGTCAGTCCAAGGGAGATAGAGGATGTGGAACGGCGGGCAACCTTGTATCGGCTGGTCGAGACGCTTCCGGCTGAACAGAAGCGGGTAGTGCTCTTGAGATTCCTAGAGCAGAAGAGCATCAAGGAAGTTGCCAGTGCAATTCGCAAGACTGAAGGGGCAGTGAAGCAGTTGCAGTTTCGCGCGCTGAGCACATTGAAGGCGCGCATGGAGGGTGCCGATGCCTAAGCGCTCTCTGCATCCGGGAAGCGGCGACCAGAAGAAGATCGAACAGCTCAATCAGGCTGTCGAGAAGATGCTGGCGCGGAATGATGGGCGGGTCACAAAGGCTGGGACGGGGATCGAGCCACTGGTGCGCATCGCGGCGGACTTGCGCAATCTGCCGAGTGCGAGTTTCAAGGCACGATTGAAATCCGAATTAGGAGGCAAGAAGCGTATGTCCACCGTTGCCGAGCCCGTAGCAGCCGTTCGCGTGACTGCATCACCGAGATTAGCGTTCCGAGATCCTGCCAAAGCGATCGAGTTCTACCAGCGTGCTTTGGGGGCCAAAGAAACGTTCCGCTTCGAGGTAGGCGGACAAATCCCGCACGCCGAGATCATGATCGGCGATTCGGCCATCGATGTAGCCGGCGAATGGCCCGAGGGAGGACGTTTCAGTGCCGAAACGCTGGGATACTCGCCGATCTCGATTTCCATCCAGGTCCCGGACGTGGACGCATTTGCGGAACATGCCGTGGCGGAAGGCATGGCGCTGGTGCGTGCACCCAAAGATCAATTTTACGGACACCGCGATGCCACCCTGCAGGATCCCTTTGGCTATACGTGGGCCGTGTATACCGTAAAAGAGGAAATGTCGGTGGAAGAGATGCACCGGCGAATGAAGGGAATGACCGAGGGTCCCGAGGGTGGAAAGAGTCCTGAATCAAAGGGCGTCGATCCGATTCCTCGCGGCTTCCGCATGGTGACGCCGTATCTGGTTGCTGCCGATGGCCTGGCGTTGCTGGAATTTACCAAGCAGGCATTCGGCGCCGAGGAAGTGATGCGAGCGGTGATGCCCACCGGAGTGCATGCCGAAGTCCGCATGGGCGATACGACGTTCATGATGGGCGGAGGCCTTGCCGGCAAGAAATTTCCGGGAACGCTCCAGCCCAACGCCTTGCATGTCTACGTGGAAGATGTGGATGCGGTCACCCGAAAAGCTGTCGCGGCGGGGGCGACACTCGTCGATGAGCCGCGCGATCAGGAGTACGGGGAGCGGTCCAGCACTGTGAAGGATGCTGCCGGTAATGTCTGGTACATCGCAACGGCTCAGGGCGAGCGCCACGTTCCTAACGGACTGTTCAGCGTGAATCCGTACCTGCATCCGCGGCGGGCCGAGCCCTTGATTGGCTTCCTCAAGCGAGCGTTTGGTGCGGAGGAAGTAGCGAAATATGCTTCGCCGGATGGGGTCGTGCATCACGCCGTGATTCGCGTCGGAGATTCAGTATTGGAGATGGGTGAAGCGCACGGTAAGTACGAGACCATGCCGGCCATGTTCTACCTCTATGTCCCGAACATGGAGGCAGTGTATCGCCAAGCTCTGGCGGTTGGTGCCACATCGTTCCAGGAACCGACGGATCAGCCTTACGGTGATCGCAATGCCGGGGTAAAGGATGCCTTCGGGAACAAGTGGTACATCGCCACGCACGTGAAAGACGTCAGCTAAAGAAAAAATAGGGAGGGCCGAATGGCCCTCCCGAGATAACGCTTCAAAAGTTACTGTCTAGCTAGCCTTCCGACGCAGAGCTGCGGACTCCTCATCTTCAGTGTCCGTTGAGTTGTCGACGTTGTCATCTGCGCGGCGGGGTTTGGGCTTCACCGCATCTTTCGCTTTACCCCAGGCGTTCTGGACCTTGCCTTCGGCTTGCTTCATGGTTCCTTTCGCCTGAGCGTCGGTGTCTCCAGTCCATTCACCAACCTGACGTTCGACGCGACCGGCGATGTCTTTTACTTTTCCCTTGGCACGATCTTCATTCATGATTCCCTCCGATTAATGGCAAGGGCAGGTTCGCCCCTGTGTTTCGGACCCGACTACCTTGCCCATCAAACCACCGGACTTCTGCCCTGAATCACGCGGATCAGGACAACAATAATGGCGACGACGAGCAAGATGTGAATGAACCCTCCCAGCGTGTAGGAGCTGACCATTCCCAACAACCAAAGGATCAGAAGCAATACTGCAATTGTCCAAAGCATCGATCTGGCCCTCCGAATAGGCGAGTCACTGCTGTTCAACGAAGGCTAACGCCAGGCAGGATCGCAGGCCATCCATGGAACGGAGTAAGCGCGCAGTTACGTTTCCCTAATGATTAGTGAGGTCCGGACGTTTGACCCTCTGGAATCTACTCCCATAAACTGAAAGATTCAGGATCACTACAGGTTTCCCTTTATGGCAGACAGCATTCATGTGAAGCTTCCCGACGGAAGCGATAAAGAAGTTCCCAAAGGCACGACTGCGCTTGACATCGCGAAGTCGATCAGCCCGCGTCTGGCGGACGCGGCGCTGGTGGCGAAGACCAACGGCGATCTGATCGACCTTACCCGGCCGTTGGAAAAGGACACCGACCTTCGCCTGCTGACGGAAAGGGATCCCGAGTCGCTGGAGGTATACCGACACTCCTCGGCGCACCTGCTGGCGGCGGCGGTGCTGGAACTTTTTCCGGAGACCAAACTGGGGCACGGGCCCGCTACCGAGACCGGATTTTTCTACGATTTCTATCGTCCTACTCCTTTTACGCCTGAAGATCTGCCGAAGATCGAGAAGAAGATGCAGGAACTAGTGCAGCAGAACATTCCTTATGCGCGCGAATTTGTGCCGCGTGACCAGGGACTGGCTGAGTTCAAGAAAGAGGGCGACTTCATGAAGTGCCACTTCGTCGAGCAGTTCACCAAGCCCGACGAAAAGATTTCGATTTACCGGACCGGCAAGTTCATTGATTTCTGCCGCGGGCCGCACATCCCATCGACGGGGAAAATCAAGGCGTTCAAGCTGCTCAATATCGCGGGCGCGTACTGGTTGGCGGATGAGAAGAATCCGCAGCTGCAGCGGATTTACGGGACGTCGTTTTTTTCGAAGAAGGAGCTCGAAGATTACCTGAAGCACGTTGAGGAGACGAAGAAGCGCGACCATCGCGTGCTGGGCAAGCAGCTCGATCTTTTCTCGATTCAGGAACTGGCGGGGCCAGGGCTGATTTTCTGGCATCCCAAGGGCGGGATCATCCGCAAAGAGATGGAAGACTGGATGCGCGATCAGTACGTGAAGCGAGGGTACTCGCTGGTGTATACGCCACACGTGGCGCGGCGACAGCTCTTCTACACCTCGGGACACGAAGGCTACTACTCGCAGAACATGTTCGACGCGATGGAGCTCGACGACGCCGAGTACCGGCTGAAGCCCATGAACTGTCCCGGCCACATTCTGATTTATAAAGATTCGCTGAAGTCGTATCGCGACTTGCCGGTGAGGCTGGGAGAGTTGGGCACGGTGTATCGCTACGAGCGTTCGGGCGTGATGCACGGCCTGCTGCGGGTTCGCGGATTTACGCAGGATGACTCGCACATCTTCTGCACGCCGGAGCAGGTTGAGGATGAGGTTGGCGGTTGCCTGGATTTTGCCCTGGACGTACTGAAAGATTTTGGCTTCGACAAATTCCAGACCGAGCTTTCGACGTGGAATCCTGATGACCGCAAGAATTTTGTGGGCAGTGAAGAGCAATGGGTCCACGCCATCCAATCGCTTGAGAATGTGCTGAAGCGCAAGAATGTCGAGTACAAGACCATCCCTGGCGAGGCGGCGTTTTATGGGCCGAAGATTGATATCAAGCTGGTGGATGCAATTGGGCGCTTGTGGCAACTCTCGACGGTGCAAGTCGACTTCAACCTTCCGCAACGATTCGGCCTTGAATACGTTGCTGAGGATGGCTCACGCAAACAGCCGGTGATGGTGCATCGTGCTCTGTTCGGCTCCGTGGAGCGCTTCTTCGGCGTGCTGCTTGAGCACTACGCGGGCGCGTTTCCGGTGTGGCTGTCCCCGGTGCAGGCGGTGATGATTCCCATCAGCGAGCGGCATGCGGAGTACGCGAACAAAGTGGCGGCTCAGTTGAAGGCGATCGGGGTGCGCGTTGAAGTTGATGCGCGCAACGAGAAGATGAACGCCAAGATCCGCGAGCATGCCATGCAGAAGGTGCCGTTCCTGCTTGTGGTCGGAGACAAGGAGGCGGAGGCCGGGAAGGTGAATGTCCGGACGCGCGGCAAAGAGAAGACGGAGGACATGCTGGCGACCGCTTTTGTGGAGAAGATTGGAAAGCTGATTATGGAGAAGAGCCCCTCCCTCGACTAGGCCTCGTGCCGTGGTTCATGTGGGGACAGCCGCCTTCGGCTGTCCTTGGGCCGTGAGCCCATTTGGTTATCCCCCGGGTGTTTGCCGGATCAAGCCGTCACTCGTACCGGCGGCTGTCCCCACATGAGTACTGCTGTACCATGTTTTCGTGCATCCCCTCGCACTGAGCTTGCTGTCTCACGTTCGGCAGGAAGAGCTGCTGCATGCCGGGGATCGCGTTGGAGTTGCGGTTTCTGGCGGGATTGATTCCGTTGCCCTCCTGCGATTGTTGCTTGAGTTGCGCGGTGAGTTGGGAATTGTTCCTTCCGTGGTTCATTTCAATCACAAGTTACGTGGGGAAGAGTCGGACGCCGATGAGCAATTCGTCGCCGGTCTGGCGCGGGAGCACGATCTGGAGTTTCTGTCCGACGGCGACGACGTGGCGGAGCATGCTTCTCTGGAGGGTGTCAGCGTGGAGGCCGCGGCACGGGAGTTGCGGTATGGGTTCTTTCGGAATCTGCTCGGAGAAGGCGAGCCTCAGGGGCTAAAGCCCGCATCATTCCCGGACTCCAACGGCTCGCCTGAAAGGCGCGCCCTTTCAAAGCTCGACAAGATCGTCACAGGTCATACCCTTGACGATCAGGCAGAGACCGTTCTCATGCGGGTCATTCGCGGCACGGGAGTCACCGGACTGAGCGGGATTTATCCGCGGATTCCGATTGAGAACGACGACGGAGAAGTCTCCGGTGAGATCGTGCGTCCGTTGCTTGCCACCCGCCGGCGCGAGCTGGAGCAGTACCTGAAAGAGATCGGCCAGCGTTGGCGCGAAGACTCGACCAACGCCGACCATGCGTTCACACGGAACCGGCTGCGGAAATTGGTTGTTCCACTGCTGGAGAAGGAATTCAATCCGGCGGTCGCCGAGAATCTGGCAGAGCTGGCGGAAATTGCGCGTGGTGAAGAGGAGTACTGGGATAACGAAGTTGCCGGCTGGATGGGAACCGCTGTTCATTGGTCCGAGCCGGACTGGGCGCGCGCGCGGGCGAAGACGAGTGAACTTGTGCAGATCGGCGGGTTTGGGGACGGACTCGGGCCGAACATCCCCAGCTCTCGCGCAACCAGCGCGCGAGAAATGGGGCGCCCTGAGATGGGGCATCCCGATTCCGGCGATACCGATCTTCAGTCAAAGATCGATCGCGCCCCGTGGCTGGTTGCGAATGCTTCGGTCAGCCGTCCTTGGTTTCTGAGCGAGACGGTGGCTGTGCAGCGGCGGGTGGTGAAAGCGATCGGGGAGCACGCGGGGATTCCGCTCGAGTTCAAGCATGTGGAGGAAATCCTGCGCTTCGCAGCGGAGGGCGGGCCTACGGGCAGGGAACTCAGCTTGCCTCTCGGGTGGAAGCTCGTGCGACACCCGGAAGAGTTACTGTTCGTGACTCCCGATTTGCGTGAAGAGCAATTGCCGCGGGACTACGAGCATGAGCTGCCCGTCCCCGGAAGCGCGGTCCTCCCTGAGACGGGGACTGTAATCGAAGCGCATCGCGTTCCGGCTGATACGGTGGCGGAGTATAATCCAGACCGACTCCTGAACACAGATTCCCTGCCCGGACCGTTAAGGGTACGGAACTGGCGCGCGGGAGACCGGTTTTGGCCGGCCCACACCAAATCCCCCAAGAAGGTAAAGGAATTGCTGCAGGAGCGCCACGTGGCGCAGCCGGAGCGCGGGTTGTGGCCGGTTGTTTTGAGCGGCGATGAGATTGTGTGGGTCCGGGGATTTGACACCCACGCGAAGTATGGCGCCAAGGCGGGACATGATGCGGTTCTGATCGCCGAAAGAAGTGGGGCCACGGTCGAGGAGACGTAGAAACGTCGTCAGCCGGGAGAGGCGCAAGCATTCATGAATGCAACCAGAGTCGAGCCACCGCGGCAGGTCATTTCAGCCGAGCAGATACAGAAGCGAGTGAAAGAGCTGGCCCGGCAGATTTCCGATGACTACAAAGGCCAGACCATTCAGATATTGGCGGTGCTGGAGAATGCATTCATGTTCCAGGCCGATCTGGTGCGGGCTCTGGAGGTACCAGTCGTCTGCCAGTTCATCAAGCCCCGGTACACGCGACCGGAGGCAGGCTCGGGGAGTGACGTCATGGAGATCTTCTTCAGCCATGAGCCGGATATCCCGGGGAAACACATTCTGCTGGTGGAGGGTCTGGTGCATTCCGGCGTGACCAGCGAATTCCTGATGAACGATTTGCGGGCCAGGGGGGCGGCATCGGTGAAACTGGTGACGCTGCTCGATCGGCAAGCGGCGCGTCGGGTACCGCTGCAACCGGACTACTTCGGGTTTCTGGTCGACGAGACTTTCCTGGTCGGATACGGTTTGGGGGCGGTGGAACAGACGAACCGCAATCTGCCCTATCTGGGGTCCGGAACTCAAACAGCCCCTATGACTTAAGTCATCTTCGTTCGGGCCTATGTTTTTACGCTGGAATATGTAGAATGAGTTAAGACTGGGAAATTAGCCGATCCGAAGTGTACCCTCGGGCATCTAATGCCATTAGGCGACCCCCGCGGTGCGGACAGTGGTCGACATTTAGGAGTCTTCTAGGTGAATTCAACGGTAAAGACTGTGTTGTTCTGGCTGCTCATTGGGGTGTCTGCCCTGCTGCTTTGGGAAGTAGTCAAGAGTGCCCGGGACGGCCAGAAGGATCAAGAGCTATCCGTGACCCAGTTCATGGGTGACGTCGACCAGAACAATATTCGCGACATTGAAGTCAACGGGATGGAAGTCCACGGCCACCACCGTGATGGTCAGCAGTTCCATACTACGGCCCCGTCGAACTACTTCACTCCCGAGATGCTGAAGGGCTTGCAAGGCAAGGGTGTGGGGATCAAGTTCCGCGACGCTAACAGTGGAAGCCTGCCATTGACGCTGCTCGGCACCTGGGCACCGCTGATCCTGCTGGGTGCGCTGTGGTTTTTCATGATCCGCCAGATGCAGACCGGCGGGAATAAAGCGTTGTCGTTCGGAAAGAGCCGCGCACGACTGCTCTCGATGCAGCAGAAGAAAGTCACGTTCAAAGACGTGGCTGGTGTAGAAGAAGCGAAGGAAGAACTGCGGGAGATTATCGAGTTCCTGCGCGAAGCGCAGAAGTTCCAGAAGCTTGGTGGACGCATTCCGAAAGGAGTGCTGCTGGTAGGGCCTCCGGGAACTGGTAAGACGCTGTTGGCGCGGGCTGTCGCGGGCGAGGCGAACGTTCCGTTCTTCTCGATCTCAGGCTCTGATTTCGTGGAAATGTTTGTTGGCGTGGGCGCGAGCCGCGTGCGCGATCTGTTTGAGCAAGGCAAGAAGAATGCGCCTTGCATCATCTTCATCGACGAAATCGACGCTGTCGGACGTCATCGTGGCGCAGGCCTGGGTGGCGGGCACGACGAGCGCGAGCAGACTCTGAACCAGCTGCTGGTCGAGATGGACGGCTTTGAATCAAACGAAGGCGTCATCCTGATGGCGGCGACGAACCGGCCTGATGTGCTTGATCCGGCGCTGCTGCGACCGGGACGCTTTGACCGGCGTGTTGTCGTGAGCCGTCCGGATGTACGTGGACGCGAAGAGATTCTGCGGGTGCATACCCGCAAGATTCCCCTAGCCGAGGATGTCGATCTTTCGGTTCTGGCACGCGGAACACCAGGATTCTCTGGTGCTGACCTCGCAAATATGGTGAATGAAGCCGCGCTGGCGGCCGCCCGGCAGAATCGCAAGGCAGTTCTGCAATACGACTTCGAACTTGCCAAGGACAAAGTCCTGATGGGCGTGGAGCGCAAGTCGCTGCTCCTGACCGACGAAGAGAAGAAGAATACCGCTTACCACGAGGCTGGACATGCCCTGGTGGCGGCGAAGATGCCGTACTCGGATCCTCTTCACAAGGTGACCATCATTCCACGCGGCATGGCGTTGGGCGTTACCATGCAGCTGCCGACGGATGACCGTCACAACTACTACAAGAACTATCTCGAGACGCAGATCGCGATCCTGATGGGCGGGCGCATCGCCGAAGAGACGTTCCTGAACGTAATGAGCACCGGCGCAGGCAACGATATCGAGCGTGCTACGGATTTGGCCCGCAAGATGGTTTGCGAGTGGGGCATGAGCGAGCTTGGTCCGCTGACTTTCGGTAAGAAGGAAGAGCAGATCTTCTTGGGCCGCGAAATCGCGCAGCATCGCGATTACAGCGAAGACACGGCCATCAAGATCGATCAGGAAGTGCGCAAGCTGGTCAATAATGGCTACACCACGGCCAAGCAGATCCTGTCGGACAATCGCGAAACGCTGGAGAGCATCGCGCGGGCGCTGATCGAGCGGGAAGTTCTCGACGCGAACGAGATCAAGCTGCTGGTGGAAGGCAAGCAATTGCCTCCGCTTCCGCCTCCCGCATCGAAGCCCGATGACGGTGTGCAGCATGTCATTAAGCCTGATTTGCAACCCGGACGCGCTAAGGGTGGCGAGCGGCCAGCGACAGCATAAGAATCGTTGGTTTTGAACTCTATGGGCGGCCTTGATGGCCGCCCATTTTATTGCCTGGCGCCGGTGATGAAGTGACATCTGTAAGCCTCTGAAATTCGGGCCTGTTACTGAGTCGATTCGGCAGGATTCAAGGCAAGTTTTGATGTCGAATTGTGGTATACTTGTTCTATTCGCAACCGATCCTAAGTGTTTTAGATTTCAATAACTTGAAGTTGGTTCGCGGGACTTCAGAGCGGTTGGGTCGGGGCGAAATTTCCAGCCAAATTCCAGGGCGCTAGAAACAATAAATTCGGGACATTTTCGCGGAGCGGAATGGCCACCAAAGAGATTAATACTCCCATCGCAGAGACCAAGACAAAAAACGGGAATGTGACTCCGATTGACGGAGGCAACGGTACCAGCAACAGCGACTACAACGCCGATTCGATTAAGGTTCTCGGCGGCATGGAAGCGGTGCGCAAACGTCCGGCGATGTACATCGGATCGACAGGCGAACTTGGCTTGCACCACCTGGTGTACGAAGTCGTGGACAACTCCGTTGACGAGGCGCTGGCTGGATTCGCCACGAAAATTGAAGTCACGATTCACATCGACAACTCCATCACGGTGATCGACGACGGCCGCGGCATCCCCGTGGATGATATGGAGATTGATGGCGAGAAGGTTTCCGCCGCGCAGGTCGTTATGACGACGTTGCACGCCGGTGGAAAGTTCGATTCCTCTACGTACAAAGTGTCCGGCGGATTGCACGGTGTCGGCGTGTCTTGCGTAAACGCGCTGAGCGAAGATCTGGAACTGGAAATCTGGCGCGACGGGGCCACCTGGCAGCAGACCTATTCCAAGGGCGATCCCACCAGCAAGCTGAAAAAGACCGGTGTGGCCAAGGTAAAGACGGGCACGAAAGTCCACTTCGTGCCGGATAAAACCATCTTCACCGTCATAGAGTACAACTACGACACGCTGGCCCAGCGACTGCGCGAGTTGGCGTTCCTGAACAAGGGACTGCTGATAACGCTCACCGACGAGCGGACGACGGACGCGAAGAGCGGCGAGGCGAAACACACCGACTTCAAGTACAACGGCGGCATCGCCGAGTTCATCAAGCATCTCAACCGAGGCAAGCAAGTGCTGCACGACAAGCCGATCTACATGGAGGACGACCGCAACGGCGTCCACATGGAAATCGGTCTGCAGTACAACGATGCGTACTCGGAGACGATTTTCAGCTTCGCGAACAACATCAACACGGTTGATGGCGGCACGCATCTTTCCGGCTTCCGCACGGCCCTGACCCGCACGATTAACTATGCAGGCCAACAGATGGGCTTGTTCCGCGACGTGAAAGAAAACCTGACTGGCGACGACGTTCGTGAAGGGCTGGTGGCGGTCATCAGCGTGAAGCTGTCGCAGCCGCAGTTTGAAGGCCAGACGAAGGGCAAGCTCAATTCCGATATTGCGGGGACCGTTACTCAGTTCGTGAATGAGCGGCTGGGCGCATTCTTCGAGCAAAACTCGACCGTCGCGAAGAAGATCATCAACAAGGCGATCGACGCGGCACGGGCTCGCGAGGCCGCACGAAAGGCTCGCGATCTAACGCGCCGCAAAGGGGCGCTCGATTCCGGCGGATTGCCGGGCAAGTTGGCAGACTGCTCGGAGCGCGATCCGAACCGCTGCGAACTCTTCCTTGTTGAGGGCGAATCCGCAGGTGGGACAGCGAAGCAGGGACGCGACCGGCGTTTTCAGGCGATTTTGCCGCTCAAGGGAAAAATTCTTAACGTCGAGAAAGCTCGTATCGACAAAGCTCTGGCTCATGAAGAGATCCGCGCCATGATTACGGCGCTGGGAATGGGCGTGGGGAACAATGATGTAGAGATCGAAAAGCTTCGCTACGGCAAAGTCATCCTCATGACCGACGCCGACGTGGACGGATCTCACATTCGAACGCTTTTGCTGACGTTCTTCTTCCGGCAGATGAAGCCGCTGATCGAGCGCGGCAACATCTATATCGCGCAGCCGCCGCTGTTTTCGCTGAAGAAGGGCAAGTCGCAGCAATACATCAAGGACGAGCGCGAATTCGTGAAAGTCATGGTGAAGCGCGCGGCCGACGGGCTCATCATCCGCTACGGAGAAGGCGCGGCCAAACTGGAAGGCAAAGAGCTGGCGAAGTTCATGACGGTGCTCGACGAGTACCTCGGATTCTTCGATAAGCTCGACAAACGCGTACGCAATGAGAGAGTCACCGAGCTGATTCCGAAGCTCGATCTCGCCAAGCGCGCGGATTTCGAAGGCGACAAGAAAGCTCCGCCGAAGAAAATCGAGCGCCTCGAAAAAGAACTTACGAAGATGCAGAAGGAAGAAGGCTTCAAGAGCGTGGAAGCGCGCTTCGACGAGGAGCACAATCTGTGGGAAGTGCACTTCGTGAACAAACATGGAGCCGAACACGTCATCAATTGGCAGCTCTCGTCCAGCGCGGAATGCCGGCAGCTGATCGCTAAATTCAAACAGATCGAGCCTTACATGGAGCCGCCGTTTGTGGTCGAGACGCTGGCCAAGGCGGCGCCAGCAGCGAGCAACGGAGACGCTCTCGAGGACGAGACACTGGCGACCGTAGAGGACAAGGCCGAGAAGAAGGCGGCGGCCAAGACTCCCAAGCGCAAGGAAGTCGAAGTTGTCGAGAAGACGAACGTTCGCGAGCTTCGTGACTACGTCATCAATGAAGGCCGCAAGGATTTCACGATCCAGCGCTACAAAGGATTGGGCGAGATGACCGCTCCGCAGCTTTGGGAAACGACGATGGATCCCGAGCGGCGTACTCTGCTATCGGTCAGGCTCGAAGACATCGCCGAGTGCGAGACGATCTTCACGACGCTGATGGGCGAAGACGTGGAGGCGCGACGTAAGTTCATCGAAGAGAATGCGCTGGATGTGAAGAACCTGGACATTTAACTTCTTCTCCGTCGGATTGACGCGGATTGACGCGGATACAAGCTTTACAGGCGGCCTTAACGGCCGCCATTTTCTTTTCGTCCTGTGCCTCATCCTGCAGCTTACAATTCTGTTCATGAAATACGTTCGCCCGTCATGTCTGTGGATAATCATCTGTTTAAGCAGCTTGCTTCTCGGACAGTCTTCTCCCGCACCGACTCCTCCCATGGGCTGGAACAGTTGGGATTCCTATGGCACCACGGTGCGCGAGGAACAGGTCAAGGCTAATGCTGATTGGATGGCTGAGCATCTCGCGAAATACGGGTGGAAATACATTGTCGTTGATATTCAGTGGTACGAGCCCAACGCGCAGGGGCATGACTACCAACCTGGCGCGCCCCTCACCATGGATGAGTATGGCCGACTGCTTCCGGCGGTCAATCGCTTTCCTTCGTCTGCCAACAACGCCGGGTTCAAGCCTCTGGCAGATTACGTTCATAGCAAAGGGCTGAAGTTCGGCATACACATCATGCGCGGCATTCCCCGGCAGGCGGTCGAGAAGAACCTTCCGATCAAAGGAACTCCGTATCACGCCGCCGACATCGCGGACAAAGACAACGCCTGCCGCTGGAATCCGGATATGTGGGGCGTTGATACGACCAAGCCGGGATCGCAGGCGTACTACGATTCGATTGCAGACCTGTATGCGTCGTGGGGAGTGGACTTCATCAAGGCCGATGATATGGGCAGCCATCTCTATCAGCCGGCGGAGATGAAGGCGTTGAGCATGGCAATTCGAAAGACTGGCCGGCCGATCGTGTTGAGCATTTCGCCTGGCCCGGCTCCGATCTCAGAAGCGGAGTTCTTTGAAAAATATGCGCAGATGTGGCGCATCTCCGACGACTTCTGGGATGACTGGAAGCTGCTGCGCCAGCAGTTCAATTTCATGCGCGACTGGGCCGAGTTTGTCGGAAAGAACGACACCTGGCCTGATGCGGACATGCTTCCTCTGGGCAAACTGCGAGTTACGAGCAAGGAAGGTGGGGGCTCGCCGACGAAGTTCACGGCGGATGAGCAGCAGACCGTGATGACATTGTGGAGCATCTTTCGCTCGCCCTTGATCTTTGGCGGCGATTTGCCGAGCACCGACAGCGCTACCACTGCGCTGATCACGAACCAAGAGGTGCTCGATGTGGACCAGCACAGCCGTGGTGGACATCAGGCGCTGGAGCGTGGAAATGTCCGGGCGTGGGTGGCGGACGGTGCAAAGGCCGGCGAGCGGTATGTGGCGGTGTTTAATCTTGGAGAGGCTGCAGAAAAGGTAAGCATTGCGTGGGGCGATCTGAAGATCCGGGGCACGGTGACGGGAGTGCGCGAACTCTGGGGTCGGGAGTCCATCGAAGCGGGTGATATGGTTCATGCGCTTCTGCGCCCGCATGCGAGCGCGCTGTATAGAGTGACGACTGCGCCGAGGCAGTGAGTCCAGTGTCCGGAAAGCATACCTCAGGCGCCGAAGCGCACCATGTCGTAGCTTCTGACGACACAAGTGAACTCGTACCCTTCCCGATTCCTGCTCTGACGGCACGAGTGGAATTCGTGTTTTCCCAGTTCGTGGCGGCGGGACGGCGCCACCACAGCCGCCGAGACGGCGGCGCTACGATCTACTTCAATCCTTCGACCAAATACAAATCCGCGAGCATGCGGTGGTAGCCGAAGACGCAGGTCTTGGCGTCGGGAGTTATGAGAATAGGGCCGATGTTTTCGACGCCGGCGGGGTCATAGGGTATCAGTTCCTTCCAGAGGGTGCGTTGCCCGGTCTGGATATCGAGGTGGTATACCCTGGCGGGTAGCTCTCCCGGTTGGTAGATGTAGAGCGCGTGGCCATCCGCGCTGAAGGTGATGGGCTGCTCGCCCGGGTTCAGTCCCGGTATCAGGCGAGGATCCCCTCCAGCTGCGGGATATAAGTAGCCCTTCTTGTCGGGACCGATGCCGGCTATTTGCAGCGAATCAGGAGAGATCGCAAACGAGGTGCCGTTCACGCCTTCGGGAGAGATCGGCTCGGACTTGCCCGATCCCATATCGTAGACATATAAGCGCACGCCTTTGCCGGGCTCGTCAGCAGCAAATAGAATTCGTTTCCCATCGGGAAACCAGTGCGCCCAACTGTGATTGATGTTGTCTTTCGTCAGATCGCGGGGCTCGCCGGAGCGCGTGGGCAGCAGTTTGAATTGCGAGGGAGACTCCTGAGTCTGTGCGATGGCCCACTTGCCATCCGGCGATAACGAAACGGCACCACCTTCGCCCAGCAGAACTGCGGGTGAGCCATCCGTCTTGCGAATGTAAACGGCATAGGTAAGGCCGCTGGATTTGGAGTAGTCGAGCGCACCTCCTCCGCCTTCTTCATCGAACAGCAGCGTTTTGCCATCCGCGGAAAGATCAGAAGGGTAGGTGTAATCAAGCCAGGAGAGTTCGTGCTGCTTGGGATCGTTGGAGAACAGGCCAAGCAATTCGCGCCGCCAGTCGGCACGCACCAGCAGTACGCGGCCGTCCTTTGCGATATCGAGCAGCATAAGCGCGCCGGGTAGCCGGGCAACGATGCGCTCCTTGCCATCGAGCGAAGTGGCATAAAGGGTGCGATCAGTGCCGGACTTGCTCGCCGTGAACCAAATTTCTTTTCCATTCGGAGCCCAAGCCAGGCCTTGAATGGTGAACCACTGCGCGGAAAGAAGTTTCTTGTTGCCGGCCATATCGACGATCGCGAGGGAACCGCTGTCGTCTCCCTGCAACGGATGGTCTGCGAAGGCGATGTAGTCTCCCTTCGGAGAGACTCGAGGATGGCCGATCCAGCCGCCAGTCTGATAAAGGGCCTTGCCGATGGGGTATTCGAGGCGGTTTCGGCCGCCGACGTCTCGGACCACCGCCTGGCTATTGCCGTCGGGCGACCAGTCAGCCCACTGCACCTGCTCGAGCACTTCGCGCGGAGCGCCTCCGGAGAGCGGAGCGCGGGCGAGCGTTCCCATGCTGACCCATGCGCCAACCGCCTTGCTGTTCAGCAGGACGGCCATTTCAGCGGTGGCTGAGACCGACATCAGCTGCGTATGGCTCAGGCCCATGGAGCGGGATTCCGGGGCCTCTGGACGAGCGGTGAAGACGTCGGTGGGATTTCCTTGCCATGCGGCGCTGTAGAGGATGGTTTGTCCGTCGGGAGCAAACCGTGCCGAACGAATGCTGCCACGGCGGAATGTGAGTTGGCGGTAAAGCGGCGGCTGGAGCGGTGCCGGCGTGAAAAACAATTTGCCGGCGTACAGTCCGAGCCCGGCGGCGACGATCAATGCCAGGATAGATACGCAGAGCGCGGCGGCGATCTTTTGGCGGCTGCCTGCGGCGGCTACAGCCACGACCGTCGTACCGGAGGACCCCGCTGCAGGCTCGGGTTCAGTCGCCACGGCGGAGCGAGAAGAGTCGATGGTGCGCTTCAGACGTTTCAGATCCGCGCGCAACTCGGCTGCGGTCTGGCAGCGCATATCGTGATCTTTTTCCAGCGCCTTGTTGATAATTTCCTCGAGCTTTAGAGGCAGGTCGCGATTCAGCTTGACGGGCGACGTCGGCGTGCGATTGAGGATGGCGTCGGTCACAACGGCCGAGGTTTCTCCGCGGAACGGCAGAATGCCCGTCGCCATCTCGTAGAGAACCACGCCGAAAGAAAACAGGTCGGTGCGGCCGTCGAGTTCCTTGCCCCGCAACTGCTCCGGCGACATGTAGGCGACGGTACCTACAGCGGTCCCCGGATTCGTCAGGTCGAGATTCGTGGCATCGGCAATTGTTTGCGAATCACCGCTCGTGGGCCGCGCTGCACGGGCCACTTTTGCCAGGCCGAAGTCGAGGATTTTCGCGTGTCCGCGGTCCGTGACGAAAATGTTGGCGGGCTTAATGTCACGATGAACGATCCCCTTGGCATGGGCAGCGTCGAGCGCGTCGGCGACCTCAATGGACAGCGAGAGCATGCGGTCCAGTTCCATCGGCTTTCGATCGATGAGGTGCTTGAGCGTTTGACCGGTAAGGCACTCCATGACGATGAACGCGTGGCCGTTGTGCTCGCCAATCTCGTGGATCGTGCAAATGTTGGGATGATTCAGCGCGGAAGCGGACCGGGCTTCGCGGCGAAAGCGTTCCAGCGCCTGCGGGTCTTGCGAGGCGTCCTCGGGCAAGAACTTCAAAGCTACGAAGCGGCCGAGCTGGGTGTCTTCCGCCTTGTACACCACGCCCATTCCGCCGCCGCCGAGGAGTTCGGTAATCCGGTAATGGGAGACGGTCTGGCCAATCATTTTGGGCGGTTGTGAGGCTCTGTGGGGCTCAGTGCCACAGTCTAGGGGGGAACCGGGCGTGAGCCATCTTAAGGGGAAATCAGGGTTCCGTCAATGCGCTGAGCGGGAACATGCGCCGATTGCTGCCTGTCTTGCCTCACCGACGTTCCGCCGGGTAAAGAAATCGTCCGCAAGGCGCACTGCGCTCATCGTTCTTGTGCCAGAGAGGATCGAGTATGACGAATTTGGCGCAGTCACTCGGAGAGATCAATAAGCCGTGGAAATGGACTGCTATTGGAGGAGGGATCCTGTTGATTTGGATCTTCGTGGCCTCGACATCGTTCAGCCGCAGAGGGGGAGATACGGGGGTTATGCACTCGACGCCCACGACAGAGACCTATGGCACCGATGCCGGCCGACAGCTTGCAAGCGGGCCCATCGCGCAAGCTGACGCTCTGAAGATCCGAGGTCGCGAAGGCATTTCTCGGCCGGCATTACCGCGGCCGCTGTCGGACAGAAAGCCATCCGCACAAGCTCGCTGGAAATGGTCGTACAGGACCGGCGGAGACTGCAGAGAAGATCACGGCGATCGCCGAGGGCATGGGTGGATATCCTCGTAAGTTCCAGTCGGTGGCGGCCAGATTGCAACCTCGGGACGCTCACGATTCGTGTGCCGGCGGCGCGATTGCAAGAGGCGCGTACAGAGATCCGAAAACTGGGCCTGCGAGTGGAAAGCGAGAAAGTCGATGCGCAAGACGTAACCACGACAGTACGTAGACCAGGATCTGCCGGGATGCGAAATCTGCGGGCGGAGGAGGAGCAATACCTCTCGATCCTGAAGCAGGCTCGAACGGTGAAGGACACGCTCGAAGTAAGTGAGAAGCTAAGCGAAGTACGTGGACACATCGAGCAACAACAGGCGGAGTTCAAGGCGCTGTCTAGGCAGATCGAAACCGTGGCATGCAATTTCGCTGTCGGGCGGAGACAGAGGCGCAGGTCTTCGGGCTGAACTGGCGCCCGGGAACCAGATCGAAAATGGCGTTCCATGATGGGCTGCAAGGCTTGGCGACCTATGCGACGGCTATGACGGATTTCTGTTCTATCTGCCGGCCGTGCTATGTGGGCGGGCACGATTTTGGTCGGCGCGGCATTGGGCTGAAGATCTCCGGCGGACTCATGGCGCGATGGGCATTTCGGGGCAAAGATGGTTTGGACCGCAAACTCAGGGCTGACGGTTTCGGCTCATGGCCTGTAACTTCTGAGGTGGTCGCGGCTAGCTCGTTATCGGGGGATTCGAGAATCTTGACGGCCTCGGGTTTTTCGCCACGAAAAACCCGGGAGATTCCTCGTACGATGCGGCGCATGGGCAGTTCTCCTTTGCCGTCGGCAAAGAAGATTTCGCCGATGCGGGTTCCACGGTAGAACCAGCGTTTCAGCACGGCCACATGTTCCATGGTTTCCAGCGCTGACTTCGGGGTGTCGGCCGGGAATGCCTGCAGCGTTGCTTGGACGCGCGCTTCCATAGATTGTGATTTTGCGTGTTCCGAAGCCTGGATGGTGAACGCGACGGGGCCAGAGATCCGCCCGGACGCGATTCGGAAAAACGTGACCGATCCGGAAAGATGACTGGGCTGGATCATCAGCGCGGACAGCTGGTCGAGACGCTGCACGATCTCTGGAAGTTGGCTGACGACGGGTTTAAGTTTCTCTACCTTCACGTGAATGGCTGCTGCGTCTTCGAAGGCAAGATTTGCCGAGGCGGCCTCCCGTTCGTCCGAGAACTGGCGCAGGAGTGAATCGCCTTTAGAATCGAAATACGTCTGCACCCGTGTTACTTCCGCCTCGTATTCCTGATCGGTGCAGCCCTTGAAGCACGGAGCCAGGCACATCTTCATCTCGGAATAAATGCAACCGGGGAACTTGGGGTCGGGATGCAGATCGTCGACGCATCGGCGCATTTTGAAGAAATCGAGCGAATCATTCATGAACTTTTCGGCGGCGAGGCGGGAAACGAAGGGTCCGTAGTAGAGCTGGCGCCCCGTGAAGCGTCCCAGTCGCGTGGTGACGGAAGCGCGCGGGTATTCGTTTTCCAGATGAAGCTTTACAAAGGGAGCGAAGCGGAAGCGCAGGCGATGCTGGTAGGTCTTCGGAAATGTCTCGCGCAAGACACGGTAGAGCAGAAATCCGGATTCGAAGTCGGAGCCAGTAGCCGAGTATTCAATCGTCCGGACCCGATCGCGCAGGTTGAGCTTCTTCGTGCGTTCTTCGACGGGACCCAGCAGGCGTTGCAGGCGACGACGCAGGTTGGCGGTTTTGCTGACGTAAGGCTCGGCGGTGGCATCCTCGCCGCGCAGGAGGAAGACTGCTGGGCCGGCCGGAATGCGTGAAAATACGTCGGCATCCCGGTCTGGGGTGAATTCGATGCGGTCGGTCAGCACTAGTTTGATTCTAGTGGGATTTCACCGCGGAGGCACGGATCCATGGAGACGAACCGGCGGAGTCTTAAGTGAAAATGCGCTCACCAGCCGGCAGGATCCTTTAGCTCCGTACCCCCGCAAATCCCCACTTCTGGCAAAACCGGCCAGAAGTGGGGCACCCATTTCTAGTTGCTTACCGGAAATTGGCGCTGCGGAATTTCTGGCGGAAGTCGGTTCCGTCCAGTGACACCACGCGGCACATCTCGTGCAATCGAGAGCGCATGCGTTCGCCGATACGGTCGCCTAGCGTTTCGTTGCGGCTAGCTGCTCTCGCAGGCGACAAGGAACCCGATACCGCTGCCGCCGGCTGGTCTTCGAAATTCGTCGTAATGATGGTGGTGCGATTGTTGTTATAGCGCGTATTCAGGATTAGGCTGACCGTATCCCAGACCCACTCGGTCGGTTTCACCGCGCCCAGTTCGTCCAAAACCAGAACGTCGGTTTCAAATACCGGGCGCAGGACGTCGAGCTCTGTGGTCTGAACCGTGGAGTTGTAGGAGTTCTGAATTTCCTTCAGCAATTCCCGATAGTCGTAAAAGAGGCACGGAATGCCTCGGGTAACGATCAGCTCCTTAAGGATTCCGACAGCGAGGTGCGTCTTACCTGTGCCAATCGTGCCGATGATCAACATGCCTTTGTCGCCGCGCGGGTCGCACTTTCTTGAGAAGTTGGACGCGACGAAGTGAGCCTCGGCCAGGGACGGATGGGCTCCCGGAAAGTCGGTGTCATAGTTCGTCAGTTCGCAGTGTTCGTAACGACGCGGAATGCGGGCTGCTGCCAGCAAAGACTCCGCCCGCGCCCGTAACTGGCAATCGCAGCGGGTGACACGGCGGTCGTTGAGGCTGCGGATGGCATCGGCCGCCGAAGCAGTCTTCCACCCGGTGCCGTCACATAGTGGGCAAACTTGAACTGGGGCCTTGATCAACTGGGCATCCTCAATCCGGAGTTTAAATTTTTCAGCATGGGCAGTTTTCTCCGGACGCTCGCGGGGCGGACGAAAGCGTCCGCCCCTACACAATCCTATGATTTGACTTTGCACCGGGGGGCTGCGTTTGTGCAAGCCGGAATGCGTGACGTCCTGTGTACATCCTGTGAACGAAGTAGAGCGCCTGTGGAGAGCGGAGGAAATCGCCGCCTGTATGTTCGAAAAGCCGCTTCTCTAGGCCCAATTCGGGCCGGGCAAGTGCGAAACGGGCTTCCGGCGCGGATTTTCACAGTTGACATTCGCCGCAGAGGGAGGACAATACCTAGCGGTCAGGTTTCCCAACTCAGCCCTTGCCACTGTGCCTCCCGGTCTGGGCTGGGCATGAAAGAGACCTGCGAGGAGAAACTATGAATAAAGCCGATCTGGTTGACAAGATCGCAGGCGCGTGTGAAATCAGCAAGGCGCAGGCAACGACCGCCATTGATACCGCCGTTGAGAGCGTTACATCTGCCCTCCGCAAAGGAGATCGCGTAGCGTTGATTGGCTTCGGCACGTTCTCCGTGTCGCAGAGAAAGGCCCGGAATGGGCGCAATCCACAAACTGGTGCGACGATCAAGATTGCTGCCCGCAAAGTCGCGAAGTTCACCCCAGGAGCTGAACTCAAGAAAGCAGTCAACAAGAAATAACTGAAGCAAGACAGGTTTGCGAACGGCAGGGTGTCGGCCCTGCCGTTTTTTGCTGCAATCAGCTTGAGTGGGTGTGGCGGCACAGGATGCGTCAGCTGACGATTATGTCGCAGGGGCCAGAGGCTTCAGTTCTCAGGTGAGGGCCGCATCGCTTGACCCTGGGCAGAGCTCACCCCTAACATCGATTGGGGTCCATGCGATTTCAAATTCCTTGCGTCTGGGTGCGTTCCACGCTCTGGCTCGTCTTCGGATTCATCCTATGCTCGGGATTGACGGTCTGCGCTCAACAATCCAAGCCCACTCCTGCGCCACCGGCCTCGATCTCCAATTTCACCGACGTTGCCGAGAAAGCCGGCCTAACGTCGCAGAATGTCTTTGGTGGCATCGATACCAAGAAATACATCATCGAGACCACGGGCAACGGCGTCGCGATTTTCGATTACGACAACGATGGCTGGCCCGACATCTTCCTGGTCAACGGGACGAGGCTCGATGGATTTCCCGCTGGGAAATCGCCCACGAACCGTCTGTATCGCAATAACCACGACGGCACATTCACGGATGTGACCGACAAGTCCGGATTGACGGGAACGGGCTGGGGTCAGGGTGTCTGCGTCGGTGATTACGATAACGACGGCTGGGAGGATCTTTACGTCACCTATTACGGCAAGAATCGCCTTTACCACAACGATCACGGAGTGTTCACAGAGGTTGCGGAGAAGTCCGGCGTTGCTGGGGCGGGCAAGGATTGGGGCACTGGTTGCGCGTTCGTGGACTACGACCGCGACGGCCGGCTGGACTTGATAATCGCCAACTATGTGGATTTCGATCTTGCCACCGCACCTGCGCCTGGAGACCGGCCAACATGCTTCTGGAAGGGTGTTCCGGTGATGTGCGGACCTCGAGGGCTTGCGGGATCGAAAAACATTCTTTACCACAACCGGGGCGATGGGACGTTTGAAGACGTTACGACGAAAGCGCACATCCTTCGCACTGACGGTCATTACGCGTTTAGCGTTTCAACTTTTGACTTCGATGAGGACGGCTGGCCTGACATATACATCGCCTGCGACAGCACGCCCGCGATTCTCTATCACAACAACCACGACGGGACGTTCACTGATGTCGCGGTGACGGCAGGCGCGGCGTTTAACGAAGACGGACGCGAGCAGGCTGGAATGGGATCAACGATTGCCGACTATAACGGCGATGGTCATCTCGATATTTTCAAAACGAATTTCTCCGACGACACCTCAACGCTCTACAGAAACAATGGCGATGGAACCTTTACGGACGCGACTTCTGCCGCTGGTTTGGGCCTATACACGCAATATCTGGGATGGGGAACAATGTTCCTCGATGTCGACAACGACGGCTGGCCCGATCTGCTGCTGGTGAACGGACATGTGTATCCGGAAGTCGACAGCCAGCATCTTGGCAGCAACTATAAAGAGCCGCGAATTCTGTTTCACAACAACGGGGATGGGACATTCAGCGACATCTCGGCGTCGGCGGGTTCTGGCATCACTACCGCAGCATCTTCTCGGGGCATGGCCGTTGGCGATTTATGGAATGACGGCAGGATATCGGCGGTGATCAATAACATGAATGCCGCGCCAAGCCTGCTGGTGAATCAGGTCAAGAGTGCAAATCATTGGATCGCGATTCACACAGTCGGGACAAAGTCGAATCGCGACGGGATTGGGGCGCGGATTCGCGTGAAGGCCGGTTCACGCATTCTTGTGGACGAAGTGCGCAGCGGCTCCAGCTACATCTCGAATAGCGATATGCGCGTGCACTTTGGGCTGGGCAAGGTCGACAAGGTCGAATGGGTGGAGATTCGCTGGCCCAGCGGGCTGACGGAGCGATTTTCGAACTTAACTGTGGATCAGATTCACACGCTTACCGAGAATAAAGGTACCCCAGTCGAACCAGATTCCAAGAAATAGCGCTGCATGAACCACAAAGGACACGAAGGTTCACGAAGGAAAATGAGAAGTCCTTGGTGTACCTTCGTGCCCTTTGTGGTTATTGGTTTTGCATTCCATTATTTCCCGCTCTTGGAGTTTTTGGGAAAGTCCATCGTGCGCGCGATTCCTGCGCCTTCCTTCACATAGATGACTTGGTTCGCTTTTATGTCTTTGAGAGTGTCGACCAGCCCGCTCGGCCATCGGATCTCGAGCAAATCTACCTTCTCGGCCTTGCCCAGCCCGAAGTGAACGCGCAGATCATTCTGTGAAAAATATCCGCCGCCACTGCGCACTTCATCGATCTGGCGATGCGGTTTCGGCTCCCCCGGAACCTGAGTGACACAGGTGAGCCGCGCTCCAATGCCGCTACGATTGGATTTGGTACCGATGGTGCGAACCTTGATCCAGTTGTGGGCGAGCTTCGAATCGCAACGCAGGAGTTGCGGATAATCGTTGACCGTGTTGACCACGATATCGATGTCTCCGTCGTTGTCAAAGTCTCCGAAGGCCGCGCCACGAGACGGGCTGGGTTCGGAAATTCCAGGACCGGCCTGGAACGATACATCGGCAAAATGGCCGTTCCGCAGATTCTGGTAGAGCAGCTTGCGCTGGGCATAGCCTGCCTCGGTTTTGAGTTGCTCGACCTCCGGATAGACGTGGCCGTTGCAAATCAGGATATCGGGCCATCCGTCGTTATCCATATCGAAAAAGCCGCAGCCCCAGCCCAGGAATTGCGTGTGCGCCCCGAGTCCGGCGGTGAATGTGGTGTCTTCGAAATTTGCCCCACCCTGGTTGTGATACAGCGACGGCGTGTCACCGGCGAAGTTTGTCTTGATGATGTCGAGATTGCCATCCATGTCGTAGTCGGCGGCGGAGACGCCCATTCCGGCCTGCGGCTTGCCGTCGGGGCTCAGCGCACATCCGGCTTCGATGGCGATGTCCTGGAACTTTCCGTTTTTCTTGTTCTGATAGAGTGCGCTCGCGGTGGAATCATCGGCGACGTAAATGTCGGGCCAGCCGTCGTTGTCAAAGTCTGCTGTGAGCACGCCCAAACCATAAGTCCCGCTGGCCCCGAGAATTCCAGCGGCCTCGGAAACGTCGGCGAAAGTGCCATCCCCGTTGTTGTGGTAGAGGATGTTCTTGCCTCCCTGCAGTCCGGGAGGGCCACAAGCTACCATCACGCTCTTGAAGAGGCACGGGCCTGACTCGGGCACGGGAGCCGTCGCCAGATCCATGTCGATGTAGTTGGCGACGAAAAGATCGAGTTTGCCGTCGCGGTCGTAGTCGACGAAGGCGCAACCGGTGTTCCAGCGTTTGCCGTTGCCCGCCACGCCTGCCTTTTGACTGGCATCGGTGAAGGTGCCGTCGCCATTGTTGTGATACAGAACATTCTTGCCAAAGTAAGTGACGAACAGATCGTCCCACCCGTCGTTGTCATAGTCGCCGACGCAGCAGCCCTGACCCCAGCCCGAATGAGCGACGCCTGCTTTCAGAGTTACGTCAGTGAAGGTGCCGTCACGATTATTGCGAAACAGGTGCGACGTGGGCTCGCTGCCTGCGGGAAAGCCCTCTAGGCGCGTGCCATTCACCAGGAAGATGTCGAGCCAGCCGTCGTTGTCGTAATCGTAAAACGCGACGCCGCAGCCGGTCGTCTCCAGCAGATACTTGTTCTTATGCTCTCCACCAAAGATTGTCTTTGCGTTCAGGCCCGACTCGCGCGCTACGTTAAGAAAACTGATGCCGAGATCTGCAGTCTCTTTTGGCGGATTTGCATTCTGCCGCGGATTCCCCGACAACAATCGGGGACGCACCAGCGCGAGAACGCTTTCGAAAGAAAGAACCAGCGCGGAACGGCTGAGTGAACTGAGAAAGACGCGGCGTGAAGAGGACAAGAGGTTGCTACCTGGCTCGCTTGGTCGTGCTAAGATTCGCCCTTCCCTCTTATATGCAAGGGAACCGCGAGTTTGCAAGCGTCAGCGGCCAAATTCCCAGTGGAAGAGAAGACAATGACTTCCAGGATCATTCGCCGTTACGTTAGGAGGTTTCGCATTTTCTGTATTTGTTTGGCTGCAATCTGCCTTGGACGCGCGGTTCCTTCCGTAGCCCAGCACAAAGGTCAGGATCAGGAGCTAACGCGTACGATCCGCACGTGGGAGTTTCTCCCCGTGGTGGGAACTCGTGCAGGACTATTCGGGAACGAGACCGGTCGCCTCGAGGCGTGGGTTTACCCGCTGAAGATCTTCCGCGAGTTTCACCTGACGTTTCACGTTGGAGATCGAGCACTTCCTGCGGAGAGTCTGGCGCGGACGCTGACGGTTCGTCCCGAGTCAGCTTCGATTCTTTATGTCGGAGATTCCTTCCGAGTGCATGAAACTCTATGCGTGCCCGTCAATGAACCCGGAGCTGTGATTTTGCTGGATGTCGAAACCGAGCAACCGCTAGAGATCGAGGCGGCATTCACACCGGACTTTCAACTCGAATGGCCTGCGGGGCTCGGCGGTACCTACTCGACATGGGACGCGAAAGAGCGAGCCTTCTTCGTCGGTGAGGAAGCGCGCAAGTATGCTGCTTTCGTGGGATCTCCAACTGCGGAGGCACCGCATGCGGCATACCAGACGAACTACTCTGCATCAGACGAAGACTCGATGCGTCTCGGAATCACGCCAAAAGGGAAGGAAACAAAGGTTGTGGTGATCGCGGCGTCCTTTTCGGGCCCTGCCGATGCGACGAAAACATACGAGCATCTGCTGAGTTCGTATTTGGAACTAGAGCGCGAGTCTTCCGAGTACTACCGTGCTTATCTCGACAAGACTGTAGGTCTAGAGCTGCCTGACGCCGCCTTGCAGCAAGCCTACGACTGGGCGCGTATCAGCACGGTGCAAGGCTTGGTGAACAATCCTTATCTCGGCGCCGGACTCGTTGCCGGGTACAGAACCTCCGGCGTGAGTCAGCGTCCCGGATTCGCCTGGTTTTTTGGACGTGATTCAGAGTGGACGTCGTTTGCGTTGAACGCGGAAGGAGACTTCGCGACCAGCCGGATGGCGCTCGATTTCATCAGCAAGTTTCAGCGTGACGACGGCAAGGTTCCGCACGAAATCTCGCAAAGCGCCAGCCTGGTCCCGTGGTTCAAGGACTTTCCGTATCCCTGGGCTTCAGCCGATGCGACGCCCTTGTTCATCATCGCGGTCAATGATTATGTGGCCCAGAGCGGGGACACCGCTTTTGTCCGCGAGAAGTGGGACAACCTCTGGCGCGCCTATCAGTTCCTTCGATCGACCTATGATTCGAACGGCCTAGCGCAGAACATGGGCGTTGGCCACGGCTGGGTCGAAGGCGGGCCTCTGCTTCCGGTCAAGAATGAGTACTATCAGGCCGGCCTCGGAGTTGAGGCGGTGAATGCGTTGTCCAACCTGGCTCGAATGGCGGGAAAGGATGACGTCAGCAAGCAGCTTGCCGCGGAGTTCGAGAAGAGCCGCATCGTTCTTGATCAGGCCTTTTGGTCTCCCGAGGCGAAGCACTACGCGTTTGCGCTCAATCAGAGCAGTCAGCGAGTGGATGAGTTGAGTGTGCTCACGACTGTGCCCATGTGGTTTGGTTTAGCGGAACCGGACAAGGCTAACGAGACCATCTCGCAACTCGCGGCCGAGGATCATCAGACGGACTGGGGCATGCGGATCATCTCCAACCATTCGAAGGTCTACGACGGTTCGGGATATCACTATGGCGCGGTATGGCCTTTGTTTACTGGTTGGGCATCGGTCGGCGAGTACCGCTATCATCGCGCATTCCCAGCCTATGAGAACTTGCGGGCGAACGCCTTGCTAGGCTTCGATGGCGCTCTCGGCCATTTCACGGAAGTGCTGTCGGGAGATTACTACCAGTCCTTTTCCACGAGTTCCCCTCACCAGATCTGGTCGTCCGCGATGGTGATCAGCCCAATCCTGCGCGGCTTGTTTGGGCTGCAGGTCGATGCCGAGAAGCATCAAGTCACGCTGGCGCCGCACATCCCGGCGGATTGGACCTCGTTCACGATGCGCAACGTCCGCGTCGGGGACGCAGGACTGGACCTTCACTACAAGAAGACCGCAGACACCTTGACACTCGAAGCCAAGCGGAGCGGAACGGGCGACTGTTGGGTAGAGTTCTCGCCCGCCATGAGTCTGCGCACCGAGGTCGTCAGCGTGGAACTGAACGGACGGCCTCTGGCTTTCAAAATGCAGCCGAATCTGAACGATCAGCATTTGCTGGTTCGTTTTCCGGTCTCTGGTAGCTCGAATACGCTCACCATTCACCTGAGGAATGACTTCGGCTTGACGGTGACGAACGAGTTGCCGCCGCTTGGGAGCGCGAGTCGCGGCTTACGTGTGATTTCGGAATCATGGAACGCCGCCAGAAATCAGTTGACCATGGGAGTCTCAGGCCGGGCGGGAAGCCGCTACGAACTGGGAGTCTGGAATGCTGGCCAGATATTATCCGTTGATGGTGGGACCCTCACCAAAAGTGGAAAGCTGGAGATCCAGATGCCGCAGGGAGAGGCTGAATCTTACATCTCACGATCCCTGATCTTTCATTTCGCCCGCTGATGGTGCTTCATCGCCAAATCATCTCTCGCGAAGCGTTACACTTGCTAAATCAGGGCGCGTTTGCGGCAGGGACACAACGATGCACGAATTGTCGATTGCGATGGGCATCGTGGAAGCCGCGATGGACGAGGCCAGGCAGCGCAACGTGCAAGTGAGTGCCGTACATCTCAGGCTGGGTGCCTTGTCCGGGGTCGTGAAAGATGCATTGCTCTTCTCGTATGAGGTCGCCTGCCAGGACACGCCTCTCGAAGGATCTCGACTTTTAATCGAGGAAGTTCCTGTCGTGGTGTTCTGTCCGCAATGCAAAGAAAAGCGCGTCCTGGAGTCGGTGCAGTCGTTCAGTTGTCCAGAGTGCGCATCGCCGGCAGGGGAAGTGCTTCAGGGAAAAGAATTAGAGGTCTACGCGCTGGAGGTGGAGGAATGAGCGAGCCGCGCCTGGTTGAAGTACGCCGAAAAGTCTTGAAGCAGAATGATGTGATTGCGCGGGCTCTGCGGGACGAGTTCCGCGCGGCCGGAGTGTTCGTCGTGAGCCTGGTTTCAAGCCCGGGCTCGGGAAAGACGACTTTTCTCGAAAAGACACTGACGCGACTGCAACCGCGTTATCGGGTCGCTGCCCTTGTCGGAGATCTGGCAACCGAGAACGACGCTGTACGTCTGGCACGCAGCAAGGCACCGGTCAAGCAGATTACAACGGGAACGCTCTGCCACCTGGAAGCGGCGATGGTTCAAAACGCGCTACAGGACTGGGATCTGCGTCAACTCGATTTTCTCTTCATCGAGAACGTCGGCAATCTGGTCTGTCCGTCTTCGTATGACCTGGGAGAAAATCTACGGCTGGTCTTGATGTCGGTGACCGAGGGTGAGGACAAGCCGCAGAAGTATCCGACGATCTTCAACAGCGCAGACGTCGCGGTGATCACGAAGAACGAGCTCTCCGGCGCTGTGGAATTTGATTGGGATGCGGCGCGGAGGAGTATCGAATCCGTGCGACCGGGAATGCAGATTTTCCGTCTCTCGGCCAAGACGGGGGAGGGCATGACCGAGTACCTGGACTTTTTATCCCGCCAGTTGGCCGAACAACGGGCGGTTGTGCATAGCTGATTCCCGGCTTTCAGCCTTGAGATACTTGAACGAGCGCGAGCAGAGTTCGCGCCATGTAGGTGATCAGAAGCGCCACGATGCAGGCGAGAATCACAGGACGGTAACTTGTCTCCAACAAGTCAGCCAGCACCCCGGCAACAAAAATAAATAAAAATGGAATTGCGGCGAGTAGAAATCCTGCTCCGCCGGTGTGTGGAGTAGCAATTGCCAGGACCACAAAGAGCACACCCACAAGCAATGGTGCTGTATTGCCAAAGTACCGTGACCGCGGCCAAAGGAAGTAAGTTGTCAGAGCGACCGGCAGGATTATCACAAAAGCGGGACACGCTCCCATGAGCCGGATTGCCACTTGCTTGTACACCGGCAGGACGGTGAAACCTCGCCAGGTGAGTCCCAGAAAAACGGCGTGCCGCATGCTTTCGAGAAATGTACGGATGTGGAAGAAGTAAATTCCGAAGAGGACGATAAGTCCGACGACGCACGCCGCGATCCAGATGACCAGCCCAGCCCGCCTGCGTACCGGAGCAACATAGAGCAGGAAAATAAGCGCCAGCGGCACAACAATCATCATGGAAAATTGAGAGCCGATAGCGATCGCGAGCGAAACGCCGAGCAGCACGATCCGCCGCCAATTCCACAGCACTACTTCGCGCGGGGCGTACAACGTGTGAGCCACGGCGATGGCTGTGAAGATCGTTCCGAACGCTCCCCAAGCGGCCACAATCTCGGGTTCGGTATGCCAGACAGCCGTCGCCTGGATCAGCGAGGGAGAGAAGGCATAGAGGGTGAGGGCGATGAATCCGCCGGTATTTCCGCAGAGGCGGCGGGCAACGTACCAAAGCGACGCACCCAGAAACAAACCGCACGCCAGGAACGGGAGCTTCGGAAGCCATCGCCAGTAAGTCGCCGACTCAGCATTAAGATGGCTTGGCCAAAGCAGGAGCGGAGCCGCAGAAACCAGAGAAAGCAGAGGCGAGTGCTCTGTGTCGAATCCATTTTCACTGCTTTGGGATAGATGGATGAACGGATCGTCGACCGGATCGCTCACTGGAGCGCTCGCAATGCCTTGTCCGTGCCACTGTTTCAGTCCTTCGCCGATGCGAAGGGCTTCTTCCCCATCCATGGGTTGCGCGCTGCTCAGCTCAACATGAACCAGCCATAACGCTTGTGCCAGGAATGCCAGCAGGATCAATGCGGCAATAAATTGAGGACGACCAAAACGCTCGCGTGTGAAATAAGGGCCCATAAGGTCAAGCCGAGTGTTTTACCATGGCGGAGGCTGCTAAGGCGAAGTTTCACGGCATGAGCGATCTTGAAATCGATTTGAAGGGCCGTCCTGACCCGGGATCACCGCAAGAACCAAAGTTTGCAGCTGCAACCGAACCATCGTATGCGCAAACTCTCTTTCTTGGGCCGGATGGTCTTCGGCCGGGGTGGGGATTCGCTTTCTATGTTGCGGCCTACCTTACCATCCAGCATTTTGCCGTACAACTGGCCGGGATTCACGATTTCGGCTACAGCGGCCTTTGGTCAACGATGCTTCAGAAATTCGGCGATTTTCTGGCAGCGGTGATCCCGGCGCTAGTGCTCATTCGGGTCGAAGGCCGCCCATGGAGTGCCTACGGTTTGCCGGGAAGGCAGGCCTTTGGGCGTCGGTTTTGGATGGGTGCTTTGTGGGGTTTTGTCGCAATTAGTGTGGTGATCGTCGCATTGTACGGGGCGCACGCGTTCTACTTCGGTCACATCATGCTGTATGGAAAAAGGCTGCTGCGTTTTGCTGCCTTTTGGGCGATTTATTTCGTGCTTGTCGGTCTGTTTGAGGATTTCCTTTTTCGCGGCTATTCACAGTTCACCTTGGCGCGCGGTATCGGATTCTGGCCGGCTGCCCTCGTGCTTTCATGCATCTTCGGACTCATCCATCGCGGAAACGAAGGCGAGCGCTGGTCTGGAATTGTGATTGCGATCTTCATCGGGCTCTTTTTCTGCTTAACGCTGCGGCGCACGGGAAGCCTTTGGTTCGCGATCGGATTTCATGCCGCCTGGGATTGGGGAGAGACCTTTTTTTATTCGGTTCCTGACAGTGGAACAGTTTGGCCCGGACATCTATTGAGTTCCTCGCTGCGTGGTCCGGCCTGGCTGACCGGAGGCTCCGTGGGCCCCGAGGGTAGCCTGTTATGCTTCGCGGTGATCACTCTGGTTTGGGCTGCTTTTGAGCGAGCTTATCCCGAGTCATCCCGGACCTCATCATCGCAATGATTGATGTCACCCGCCAATCCGCGTCAACAGAATTGCAGCCTTCCTGTTTTGGGAGCCAAACGGTGAGAATGGTGGGCTGCCAGCACTTCACCTCAACGCCACACCCTATACTGAACCCATGACCCCAGAGGCAGATCTGCTCACTCCGTTGCGCCGCTACTGGGGTTACAGCACGTTCCGGCCTTTACAGGAACGCATCGTTCGCAGCCTCCTGGCTGGTCATGACGCATGCGTTGTGATGCCGACTGGCGGAGGGAAGTCCCTCTGCTATCAGTTGCCGGCAGTCATGTCGGAGAAGACCGCCGTCGTGATTTCCCCTCTGATCGCTCTGATGCAAGATCAGGCGGCCCAACTTGCTCAGATGGGGATCCCGGCGGCGGTTCTCAACAGCACTCTCAGCAGCGAGGAACAAAGCCGCGTGGTGCGTGAGGCCCGCCGCGGTGCATTCCGTCTGCTCTATCTTTCTCCCGAGCGACTGCAGCGTGGCGACACATTGGAGTGGTTACAGCACGTCCCCGTCTCGTTCTTTGCTATCGACGAAGCCCACTGCATTTCGGAATGGGGCCATGAATTCCGTCCCGAATACCGGCAACTGAACCGCTTGCGCGACAAGTTTCCCGACCGGCCGATTGCCGCCTTTACAGCCAGTGCAACCCGCCAGGTGAGGCATGACATCCTTGCTCAACTGGCTCTAAAGAGTCCGGATAAATACATTGCCAGTTTTCACAGGCCCAACCTGCGATATATGGTCCGACAGTGCGACAACGCTAACCAGACTTCTCTGCTGGTCACCGCGCTACGCCATTACCGGGAAGGAAACGTGATCGTCTACTCTCCGACTATCAGTCGCGTCGAGGAGACAGTCGATTTCCTTGCGGGCGAGGGCATTGAAGCGGTTCCGTACCACGCCAAAATGCAGTCGGACGAGCGGCGCCGGAATCAGGAACGCTGGATGTCGGACGAAGTGAAGGTACTCGTTGGTACGATCGCGTTCGGCCTCGGGATCAACAAGGCTACCGTCCGGGCTGTGATCCACCTCGCCCTGCCCAAGTCAGTCGAACAGTTTTATCAGGAGGCAGGGCGTGCTGGGCGCGATGGGAATCCGGCCGATTGCGTATTGCTGTGGCGCAAGCAGGATGCCGGGCTGCTTGGTTTCTTTGCGAATCAAATTACCGATGCTGCCGAGCGCGACCGCGCCTGGCAGCGATACTACAGGATCCGAGACTTCGCGGAATCGAACCACTGCCGCCATCGCCAGATCTGCACGCATTTCGGCGAGACTCCTAAATGGACCTCGTGCGGAGCGTGCGACGTCTGCGCCAGTGTTCCCGAGTGGATGACCGTCGCGGCCAGTCAAGCGGCCGTGCGAAAGGCCGTTGCGGTTCCCTCATATTCCCCGGCTGCGATGGAGCCAGACGCCGATTTGCGAGACTATGTGCGTGAATGGCGTCGGAAGACCGCCAAAGAACAGGGCATGCCAGCGTATGTTGTGCTGCACGACACAACTCTGGAAGAGATCTGCAGGATTCGACCTTCCTCAATCACCCAGTTGCGGACCATCACCGGCATCGGTGAGCGCAAAGCTGCCACGTACGGGCAGGAGATTCTTGCGGCGTTGCAACGCTATAGCGGGGGTGCCCGCGCGTCGGCGCTGCCACAGCAGAAAACCGCTCCGGCATTGGAGACTCTGCAGCTCCTTTCCGAAGGAAAGACTCTGGAGGAAATTGCCCAGATTCGCGGGCGGCAACTGAGAACGGTTGTGAATGCGGTGGCCACCTTGGTGGAAACGGGTGAGGTGGAGTACCAGCCCGGCTGGATCGATCGCACCCGGTACTCGGTAATCGAGGCAGCGTGCATTCGTGCCGGAGTTGAGAATATTGAAAGACTGAAGCCCTTGAAAGACGTGCTCCCGCCTGAAATCACCTACGATGAAATCCGCCTGGTGGTAGCTCATTTGAAGCGCAGTCAAGCGCAGAAGAAATCGGTACCGGCCTAGGCAAGCAACTGCTTCACGGCCTCACGACCTGAACGCACGCAGTCGGGAACGCCAATTCCACGATATGCATTCCCCGCCAGGGCTAGTCCCGGGATCGCCTTGCGCAGGGTTTCAATTCTCTCGAGCCGCTCAAGATGTCCCACTCCATACTGCGCCATGGCAGACTTCCACTTATAGACGCGGGCAAACAGGGGCTCAGCGTGCAGGCCACGGATCTGCGGGCCAAGGATCAGCTGCAGTTCCTCTCGAACGACGCCAACGATTTGCTCGTCAGTGAGATCCCAAACACTCTCGGCATTGCTCCCCGCGAAAAAGCATCGAAGCAGGGCCCGATCCTCCGGAGCGCGATGTGGGAATTTGTTGTGGACAAAGGTTGCCGCCAGCAGTCGTTTTCTTTCACTGCGTGGAACAAGAAATCCAAATCCGGGAGGAAGCGCCTGCCGCACCTCCATGTCGTATTCGAGAGCTACCGTGATGGAAGAGCTGTATTGAATCGCACCGAGTTCGGAGGAGAGTTCACTGCCCACATCGCGCAGTACGGCGGCGGCAGCCGGGCCAGGCAGTGCAACAATCACAGCGTCGAAGCGCTCGGCTCGTGCGCCAACGGAAAGAGTCCAACCTCCCGATTCTGGCTGAATTGCGTTGACAGGCGTATTGGTCTGAAGAGACGCCGGGCTGAGCCGCGACACGATTGTCTCGGCCAGCGATTGCATGCCGTTCCTGAGCGAGGTGAATAGCGGAGGAACTGGCTTTCGCGGCCCGGACGACATTTTCTTGCGCGCCGCCAGCATCGCTCGTCCGAGGCTGCCATGCGTGCGCTCCATCTCAGCGAATCGTTGAAGCACAGCGCGCACACTCAGGCACGAGGATTCTCCTCCGTAAATGCCTGACAGGAGGGGATCGGCGAGGCGGTCCACCATCTCCCGACCGTAGTGACGCTCCACAAAGTCAGCCACTGACTCGTCGCGGTCCACCGCTCGAGGAGGATGAAACAGCTCCTGCGCCATCCGCAGCTTGGTCTCCCATGAGAAAAGCGCTGAGAGGCCTGTCGGCAGGATCTTCGTAGGGACCATGAACATCAGTCCATCGGGCATCTCGACGAGCCGGCCGCGAGTCAGGATGTAAGTCTTGCGGTCAGCGTCATTCGAGCCGATCAACTGGTCTCCGAGGCCCACTGAGCGACACAGATCGGCAGCCCATGGCTTCTCGGAAACGAAGGAGTCTGGTCCGGCCTCGACTACGCACCCGTGGATTTTTTCCGTGCGGAGAACGCCGCCCAGTAGTGAAGAGGATTCGTAGAGAGTGTATGCAACGTCGTGCGCCGTTTGGCGGCGCTGCTCAAGGTCGAAGGCAGCAGACAGGCCGGAAATACCTCCGCCGATGATGGCGATGCGGGTCATCGCCGGCGAGTTCCGGCCTCGAGCTTACGGTTTCCGGTCGGCGAGTACTCCTGCACAAAACGTGCGAGGTTCTTTACGTTGTCGACCGGAGTTTCAGGGAGGATCCCGTGCCCGAGATTGAAAATGTGGCCGGGGCGTCCGTCAGCGCGCTGCAGGATGTCTTCCGCGCGCGATTTCAGTTCGTTCCACTCCGCGAACAGCAGGACGGGGTCGAGGTTTCCCTGCACGGCTGTGTGATAGTCAAGCCGTTCCCAACCTTCATCGAGAGGAATGCGCCAATCAAGACCGATGACGTCCGCTCCAGTCTCCTTCATTGCGGGCAGCAGCGTGGCGCTGTCGGTGCCAAAGTAGATGATGGGTACCCCGGTTTTCTTCAACTTCTTCACCATGCCGGTGACATGTGAGAGAACATAGCGCCGGTAGTCTTCAACGCTCAGGCATCCCACCCAACTGTCGAAAATCTGGATGGCGTCAGCGCCAGCGCGCACCTGCTCCGCCGAGTACTCGGTCGTCACCGACACAAGCTTTGTCATCAACGCGTCCCACTCGCCGGCGTGGTTGTACATCATCCTCTTGGCGTGGACGTAGTTGCGGGAGCCTCCGCCTTCAATCATGTAACTGGCGAGAGTGAAGGGAGCACCGCAGAACCCGATGACCGGCACCCGGTCGGCAAAGTGCTTCGACACCAATGCCACGGCCTCGGAAACATAACCCAGTTCGGCCGCACGATCGGTGCGCAGGTTCGCGATGTCTTCCTTGCTGCGCACGGGCTTCTCTATGACTGGCCCTTCGCCAGCGGAGAAGTGAAAGGGCAGGCCCATGACCTCGAGGGGAAGCAGCAGGTCGGCAAAGATGATCGCCGCATCCACCCCTAGAATCTCAGCTGCCTCGATCGTGACTTGCGCGGCCAGTTCCGGCTTCTTGCATATCTCAAGCAGTGAATGCTGCTTGCGGATGGCGCGGTACTCGGGCATGTATCGTCCAGCCTGGCGCATGAACCACACCGGCGTACGGTCGACTGGCTGAGATTTACAAGCGCGCACAAAGATGGAATTTGGGGCAGACATGAATCTTTGAATGTAGCATTTTGCCGCGGGGAAGAAAAACGCGACGGGACGTTGTAGAACAATTGGTCGAATTAGAATTGCTCTATGGCGAAGTTTGCGGGGACCCTGGGAATCGTAGCTCTGGTCATGTGCGCCAGCCTCGGGCTCCAGCGGGCTACTGCGCCCGCTCCAGCGCCGACGTTCTATAAAGATGTGTTACCCATTCTCCAGGAACACTGCCAGAGCTGCCATCGTCCGGGAGAAGTTGCACCCATGCCGCTGGTCACCTACGAGCAAACGCGCCCGTGGGCAAGTGCGATTGCGCATGAAGTACAAATGAAGATGATGCCGCCGTGGTTCGCCGATTCGCGGTACGGCCGTTTTGCAAACGATCCGTCGTTGACGGAACAGCAGATCAGCACGGTTTCTGCCTGGGCTGCGGCGGGTGCGCCTCCGGGAAATTCGCTGGATGCCCCGGCGGCAAAAGATTGGGCCAAAGGATGGAACATCCATCAGCCGGATCTTGTGGTGAGAATGACGAAATCGGTTCAGATTCCCGCGCAAGGTGAAGTCGAATATACCTACGAGATCGTGCCCACGCACTTCACCGAGGACCGCTGGATCCAGATGTCGGAGTTTCGGCCGGGAAGTCCGGCGCACGTACACCACGCGGTGGTGTATATCCGCCCGCCGGATTCGCCGTGGCTCCGGCATGCCCCGATCGGCGAGCCATTCACAGCTTCGACGCTTAAGGATCCCGTGGAGCAGCGGCAGGCGCACGAGACGACCAGCGATCTGCTTCTGGTGTATGCACCCGGCAGTTCGCCGGATCAATGGCCGGATGGAATGGCGAAATTCGTCCCTACTGGCTCTGACCTGGTCTTTCAAATGCACTACACGACCAACGGCACCGCAGCGGAGGATCAAACCGGCATCGGCATTATCTTTGCGAAAACTCCGCCCAAGCAACGAGTCATCACGCTGCAATTGAACAATCACGCTCTGATCATTCCTCCCGGCGCCGATGATTTCCGGGTGGAAGTTCAGGGCACTCTTCCTAACGATGCGACGCTGCTCAGCCTTTTTCCTCACATGCATCTGCGCGGAAAACGCTTCGAATACGACATTGTGCATGACGACCGCAGCGTGGAAGTGTTGCTGCGGGTGAACTATCACTTCCATTGGCAGCTGAGTTACCGCCTGGCCGAGCCGCGCCTGCTGAAGGCGGGAACGAAATTGCGTGCGATCGCCTGGTATGACAATTCGAAGAACAATCCCCACAATCCTGATCCCACGAAGACGGTGACATGGGGCGATCAGACTTCCGACGAGATGATGGTTGGCTTCTTCGATGTGGCCGTACCCGCCGCAATGGACAAGTGGAAGTTCTTTGAACGGGCTGGCGAGTCAAAAAACCACTAAGGTTATCACCCATGCTTGCGGGGTGCTGTCCATCCTCTGTACCCTTGTATGGGTCCACTCCATTTGAGCGCTACCTCCACAGTCCAAGTCAGTGAAACTCAGGCCAGCGTACCGGCAGGATTGCGCGCCGCATCCTATTGGTTGCTGGCTATCGTTTTCGCCGCAGTGTTCTTAGGATCCCTGTTTTCTCCGCCCTTGCTCGATGATGCCGATAGCACGCATGCTGAGGCCGCCCGCGAAATGTTCGTCAGCGGCGACTATGTGACGTTGCATATAAACGGCGTTCGCTATCTGGAAAAGGCGCCACTGCCGTATTGGCTGGTAGTGGGCAGCTATCACTTGTTTGGCATCAACGAATTTTCTACGCGCCTGCCCATGGCTCTTTCCGTCCTTCTCCTCGGCGTGCTGGCGCTGGTTTGGGGCCGCCGGGCCTTCGGCGAACGCGCCGGAATCTACGCCGCTCTCTTCGTCTACACGGCCGCCGGAGTCTTTCTATTTACACGAATCCTGATTCCGGACGTGCTGCTCAGTGTGCTGATCGCAGCCTCCTTGTATTTCTTTTTGACCGCTCTCGAATCTAAAGCAGATCGCTGGCGCTGGTATGCCGGATACGGGTGTATAGCGCTTGGAGTCTTAACGAAAGGTTTGATCGCGCTGGCGTTTCCCAGTGGCGCAGCCTTCATCTATCTTGCGGTCACTGGGGAATGGCGCCGATGGCGTGAATTTCGCCTGGGCACCGGGCTTGCGCTGTTTTTGGTGATTGCGGCTCCCTGGCATATCCTGGCCGGTCTTCGTAATAGCGGGGGACAAGGTGGTCACGGCTTCTTCTGGTTCTACTTTGTCAACGAGCACTTCCTCAGATTCCTCGGAAAGCGCTATCCGCGCGACTACAACAAGCTTCCTTGGGCGCTTTACTGGTCTTTGCACCTGGTTTGGCTGTTTCCCTGGAGTTTGTATCTGCCCGCGGCGATTCGCACTGTCGTCGATGTAAGGAAGGAGCGGCGCCACGACTTCTCCGCGCGCACGCGACTCCTTTGCTGGATCCTGGCAGGCCTCGTTCTTGTTTTCTTCGCGATCTCTACGAATCAGGAGTACTACACTTTCCCCGCTTACCTTCCCTTGATGATGCTGATCGCAGACGGTGTGGCGCGCAGTGAGTGGAGTGAATACCAAAACGGGGTTCGAAAAGGATGGCTTCGGGTTTCATCCGCAGTCCTGGCCGCGGTGGGTCTCGCGGCCGCAGTCGTCCTGCTTACTCTCTTATGGCAGTCACGACACCTTCCTTTTGATCCGGATATCGGCAGCGTGCTCGCGAAGCACGATATGAGTGCCGATACGCTGTCAACCTCCCACATGCTCGATCTCAGCTACGAGTCCTTCGCGGCGCTCAGACTGCCGGCCGCGCTTGCAGCTTTGACGTTGCTGATTATGCCCGTTTATTCCTTCTTGCTCAGAATTCGTCGCCGGCACTACGCCGCCACCTGGGCAACGGCCCTGGGCATGACGTTGTTTCTTGTAGCCGCGCACATCGCTCTGGGGCGGTTCGGACCGTATCTTTCGTCGAGGGATCTCGCGCAAAAGATCGCTGCTCAAGAGCGTCCGGGCGATTCCGTGATGATCTATGGCGATCAGGCCTTCGGCTCGTCACTCTTGTTTTATCTGCATCGTCCGATCAAACTGGTCGAGGGCCGCACCACATCGATGTGGTTCGGCTCCACCTTCCCTGATGCTCCTCAGATTTACCTCTCCGAGGCTGATCTGCAGCGGGATTGGGGCGGGAACAATCGGATATTTCTTTTTGTGCCTGCACATCTGAAGAGCAGAGTAGATTCTCTTCTGCCCAATCGCATCGTCGTGGCAGAGGAGTCGGGGAAGTACGTGTACAGCAACAAGCCATAGAAACATTCGCGTAAAATCTGAACGTTCTGTCGAGGAGTGACAACGAAGATGAATTTCAAGGGAATACAAGTGTCTTTGGCTGCACTGCTGATCGCCTCGTTCGCGCCGGTTGTCGGTATGGGGAAATCAAGGATCGTTGCTTCAGTTCCGACGCCTCAGGCTGCAGCGGCCGCTCCGAAGAAGGCCGAAGAGCAGTTCAAGAACATACAGGTGCTCAAGGGCATTCCAGCCGAGCAGGTATTCCCGACCATGCAGTTCATCACGGCTTCGTTGGGGGTTGAGTGCGAGTTCTGCCACGTCAAGAACGCTTTCGACAAAGACGACAAGAAGCCAAAGCAGACGGCGCGGAAGATGATGGAGATGATGTTCGCAATCAATAAGAACAATTTCGACAGCCATCGCGAAGTTACCTGCTATTCCTGTCATCGCGGGAATATACATCCCGCCGCCATTCCGGCTGTAATGGCTGATGAGCCGGCTCATACCACGGGTGAGCCGCATGGGATGGGATCGGCGCCAAAGCCGGCGGAGACGAAAAGCAGTGATGCCCCACCGGCCGATCAGTTGCTGAACAAATATGTGCAAGCCGCGGGCGGCGAGGCTGCGATCCAAAAGGTCAACAGCCGCGTCATGAAGGGTACGATTGATTTCGGTGGCATGTCGCTGCCGATCGACATCTACGCGAAAGATCCGCTCAAGCGCATCTCATTTACTCACATGGCCGAGGGCGACAATATCACGGCATTTGACGGCCGCGAGGGATGGCTTGGGATGTCCGGGCATCCATTGCGAGAAATGCACGGAAGCGATCTCGATGGCGCGGCGATCGATGCCGATCTGCATCTGGCCGCACACTTGAGGCAGATGTTCAGCGAATCAAGGACCGAGGGGACTGAGAAGATCGGCGATTATGATGCCTACGTCGTCGTAGGACAACGGGACGGCAAGCCGCCGATCCGCCTGTATTTCGATAAGCAAACCGGCCTGCTCGTCCGGTTGGTACGATTCGGCGAAACGGCGCTGGGATGGCTCCCTACTCAGATCGACTATGCGGACTACCGCGATGTGGATGGAGTGAAGGTCCCCTATCGCTGGACGCTAGCCCGGCCGAGTGGACGATTCACAATTCAGGTGAACGAATTGAAGCAGAACGTCCCGGTGGACGATGGCAAATTCGCCAAGCCACCTGCCGCTCCAGAGCCGCCCAAAAACACAGCAAAATAGAGGAAACGCAACAGCGCAGAGAAACTACTTCAGTCACGGAATCGGCCTAGCTGCTCTCGTCCGTGGAGGAGACTGTGTTTTTTGCCGGCTCGGCCTCAATGGTTACGTCGACTTCGGCTCCCGGCTTTAGCTTTACTTTCTGTCCGTTGTCGTCGACCAATCGATTGGGAACTCGGATCTCTTTGTATAAATGATCCGCACCCTCGACAGAAATCTGCGCTTTTTCGGGCTCGCCACTTTGTGGATGAGGACGGATGACTTTTTCGACCCGACCGGGAAGTGTAGCAGCCGCTTTTGCTTTACTCTTTGACACGTGGCCCTCCCTTGGGGAACCCGCAAAGCGGGCAGGATTCTGGGATCTATTCAGACGAGTGGAACTCCTAAGGGTCTCCTATTTTGGCTGTATGTGCCATCAGTAGAATCCTGTAGGGGCATGGCGTCGAGATCGCCTTTCAGGAGATTTTGATGTTGATTCGATATGCTCCTAGGGATCTGCCATCGACTCGTAAAGCTTCATCGGACTTCATCTTGCGCCATCTGCTTCCAACTTTGCTGATGTTGGCGGGATCCGTGCATTCTTGCCTGCTCAAGGCTCAAGGAGACCAGTTGCCGGCCGCTTCGGGAGTTGAGTCCGCCGTCGCGCGTTCTTTGGCTGGTGTCGTCCTGGACCCTTCTGGTGCTTCTATTGCAGGAGCACACGTGGTACTTCGAACGACTGAGGCCAGTGCCGCCCTTGAGATCAGAGACGGACGCAACCGGTGCATTCCGCTTCGACAACGTTCGCAGTGGAAAGTACGACCTCGAGGTGGAAGCGGAGGGTTTTCGCACTACCCACGTTCAGGCGACGATCACAACTCGGCGAACGCCGGCTTTCCGAGTCGTTCTGCCGATCCAGGTCCAGACCGAAAGCGTGACAATCGCCACCGGTGAAAACGTTCCGCTCATCAGCACAGACACTCAGGGCAATCAGAATACGAATTCCATCGACCGGAATGCGCTCGACCGCATCCCGGTCTTTGATCAGGATTACATCACGGCGATGTCGCGGTTTCTCGACGACAATGCCACAGGCACGAACGGTGTGACGCTGGTGGTGAACGGAATCGAAGCTAACGGACCGGGTGTAACGCCATCAGCTGTGCAAGAAGTCAGGATCAACAACAGTCCTTACTCGGCGCGCTTCTCGCGTCCCGGACGCGCGCGGCTGGAAATCATCACGAAAGGCGGATCTCCCCAATATCATGGCTCGCTGAATTTTCTGTTTCGCGACTCTGTTTTTGACGCGAGCAATGCGTTTGCAGTAGTGAAACCTCCGGAGCGAAGACAGTACTACGAAGGCTCCGTGACCGGCCCAATCGGGCAAAGCAAGCGCACCAGTTTTTTGCTGTCTCTCGATGAGGACCTGAACGATCAGCAGGCCATTATCGACACCGGAGCCATCGCGGCCGCGGAGTCTCTGGGATTTGGCCCCTTCGCGCAAACCGTACCCAATCCGACCCATCACTTCTTCGGTTCTGGACGTATTTTTCATGATTTGTCCAACGGCGACCAGTTCTGGACCGGCTACTCCTACGAACATCGCACTTCTGAGAACCAAAACGTTGGGGGCACGACGCTTCCAACTGCGGCGACCAATACCCATTTTCTTGAGCACGAGATCAACGTCAGTCACCTGCATCAGTTCTCGCCACACTGGATCAACCAGGCCCGATTTCTGGTCGGGCATTTCGACAATTCGGTTCACAGCGTCAATGCGGATGCCCAGATTGCAGTCTCGGGCCTCTTCACGGCGGGCGGAGCTCAAGCGGATTCCCGGCGTACCGAATATCACTTCGACGGGCAGGACTTCGTTACCTACGCCAATGGCAAGCACCAGCTCAGCTTTGGAATTGACATCCCGGACATCAGCCGCCGCGGGTTGGACGATTTCACCAACCGTGGCGGGACCTACACATTTGCCAGCAAAGCTGATGTTTCCGCGGCCGCGCCTTCCACGTATCTCGTACAAACAGGCCAGGGCCATGTCGCTTTTCTTGAAAAGGTTCTGTGTGGCTTCGTCGAAGACAACATTCGTTTGAAACCAAATTTATCGCTATACGTGGGAGTGCGCTACTACTGGCAAAACTATTTTCACGACGATTCCGACAACTTCGCACCACGAATCAGTTTTGCCTACGCCCCAACCGCGGGAAGCAAGACGGTCATCCGCGGCGGAGCTGGCATCTTCTACGATCGAACTGGGCCCAGTCCGATTGGCGACCTGCTGCACTTCAATGGCGTCAACCTGCTTCGGTTCCTTCTCAACTCGCCCCACTACCCCGTGCAACCGGGCGATCTTTCCGGCCTCCCGACCAGTATCGTGACACTCGATCCGCGAACGCGCATTCCCTATACTTTGCAATACAGCATCGGCGTGGAGCGGCAGATCACCGCGAAAACGACATTTAGCGCTGTCTACATCGGCAACCGGGGGATCGATGTTTTTCGATCGATCGATGCCAATGCGCCGCTTCCCGGAAGTGTGATCCGTCCTGATACGACCGTGGGACAGGTTAGGGAAATGCAGTCCGATGGCTATCTAAAAGGGAATGCTTTGGAACTTACCTTCCGCGGCAAGCTCAACAAATATTTCTCGGGGCAGGTGCAATACACAACCGGCCGCACCGACAACAATACCAGCGGCATCACTTTCTTTCCCGCCAACAGCTACAACGCCGCGGCGGATTGGGGGCGATCAGACAACGACCGGCTGAACAAATTCGATCTCCTCGCATCAACGCAAGCGATTAAGTTCTTTACGCTAGGGGTTGCGTTGTCGCTGTACGCGGGAAAACCGGTGAACATCACGACCGGTGGCGACGACAATCATGACGGGATCCTGAATGATCGCCCCGCAGGAATCGCGCGCAACACGATGCCGGGCCCCGGACTGATCGATCTCGACCTGAACTTGTCTCATGACTTTCCTCTTTCGAAGGCAAAAAAGGAAGCGAAAGTGCTCTCGTTGTCGCTCAACGCCTTTAACGTCCTGAATCATCCCAACTATGTGACCTACATTGGGGCCATGTCATCTTCGTTATTCGGAAAGCCGGTTGCCGCCCAGCCTCCCCGCCGCCTGCAACTCGATGTGCAATTCAAGTTTTAAGTTCCGCTTTCCCGCTAGCACGCAAAATTCAATAACAAAACCTGATAGGGACGATAAATAGTTTCGATTTCCGTGCTGGGATGGCGGACGTTACAGTGAGGCGTCGTCGAATGAGTGTGCCACGACGCGACTCCGTCTACGGGAGAACAATCCAACAGTGTCCATGCGAGAAAAGCTGATCGCCATTGCGGTGACAGCTGTCCTGATCCTGATGCTAGGGCAGGTGGTCTGCGCACAAACAAGTGGAGTAAATCCGAGCCCTGCGACGGATACCGCTTCCCGGCTGGCCAAGCTCGAGCAACAGACCGCCGACGCTAAAAGCTCTGCCGACAATGCCTGGATGCTGACCAGCGCAGCGCTGGTTCTCATGATGACTGGCCCGGGATTGGCCCTGTTCTACAGCGGGCTCGTGCGCAAAAAAAACGTGCTCGGCACCATGATGCAGAGCTTTGCTTTGATGGCGGTGATTACCGTCCTGTGGGGTCTGTTCAGCTATAGCCTGTCATTTGGATCCGGCAACAGCTTCATCGGAGGCTTTCAGAATCTCTTCCTGAAAGGTGTCGGATCTGCGCCCGACCCCGACTATGCCGCCACCATCCCGGCGCAGACTTTCATGGTGTATCAGTTGATGTTCGCGATCATCACACCGGCCTTGATCGCGGGCGCATTCGCAGAGCGCATGAAGTTCAGCGCCATGCTGGTGTTCATGATCTTGTGGTCCATTATCGTGTATGACCCGATGGCGCACATGGTCTGGGGTAAAGGAGGCCTGTTGAATGCCTCTTTGGGCGGGCGTTTCCCGACTCTGGATTTTGCCGGTGGCACAGTTGTTCACATTACATCGGGAGTCTCGGCGCTTGTCTGCGCGCTCTATTTGGGAAAGCGGCTGGGGTATCCGAAGCAGGCCATGCCGCCGCACAGCGTGGTGCTCAGCTTTATCGGCGCGTGCCTTCTCTGGGTTGGATGGTTCGGGTTCAATGCCGGTAGCGCTCTGGGAGCAGGCAGCCTCGCCACGAGCGCATTCGTGGCGACACATTTTGCCGCCGCTGCTGCGGCTCTGGGTTGGGCCGGAACGGAGTGGATCCGCAACGGTAAGCCGAGTGTACTGGGTGGAATTTCCGGCGCGGTGGCTGGGCTCGTGGCCATCACTCCCGCGGCGGGATTCGTGAAGCCTATGCCGGCATTGCTTATTGGTCTCATTGCCGGTGTGTTTTGCTATTGGATGGTGGCCACGGTAAAGGCGAAATTCGGGTACGACGATTCGCTCGATGCCTTCGGCGTTCACGGCGCTGGCGGGACGTTGGGAGCTCTATTGACAGGCGTTTTCGCAGTCAGTGCCGTCAACCCGATCTTCAAAGACGCGCAGGCCCATACTCTGGCGTCTGGTTTGTTCGAAGGAAATCCGCACCAGTTATTGAATCAACTGGTTGGCGTAGCCATGGCGTGGGGCATCGCCATTGTGGGGACGCTCGCGATTTTGAAATTGGTGGATGTGACTATCGGCTTACGAGTTTCCGAGGAGGAAGAACTGCAGGGTCTGGATCTCTCCCAGCACGGGGAAGAGGGGTACTATTGGGAAACGCCTGCTTGAGGTTGGGAGCATTTCAGAACCCGGAACCAGAGGCGGTGAGCAGATTCGAAGACAGGACTTGCCAATATCATGACAAAGGTCGAAGCGGTGATTCAAAACTCCAAGCTGGACGCAGTTAAGACCGCGTTGCAGGAAATCGGTGTCGAAGGCATGACCGTGCTTGAAGTACGCGGTCACGGCCGCCAGAAGGGGCATACCGAGGTCTACCGTGGACGCGAGTACAGCGTGGATCTCATACCCAAGACCAAGCTCGAGATGGTCCTGGCAGACGCCCTGGTGGAGAAGGCGGTGCAGGCCATTCTGGGAGCGGCACGCACCGGCAAAATCGGAGATGGCAAGATCTTTTTGTCGCGCGTCGATGAGGCCATCCGCATCCGCAATGACGAGCGCGGGGAAGGGGCACTGTAGTCTTCGCGTCCGCTTGAGCGGTACAAGGAATCTTGCCGGGTCATGTAGGGACAGCCGCCCCGGCTGTTCAAGGTTCGGCTTAGCATCCGGCGGCAGGCGCTGCGGGGAGAATCTTTCATGGTTGCAGCGTCCTCTTTGATCGGCGAACTCCGAGGTTCTATCAACGACGAATCGGCACGCATCCAGCGCGAGTTTGAGGCCACTGGAGAAGGCCGCGCCTGCGTGGCCCAGCGCACACGCATGGTGGAAGAGATTCTCGCCAGGTTGTGGCGCGATATTGTCTCTTCCGACGAATCCCGCCCCGCAAATTTCACTCTCGTCGCTACTGGAGGCTTTGGCCGTAGCTGGCTATTTCCTTTTTCCGATATCGATCTCTTGTTCCTCTTCAACGATCGAGATGCCGAACAAGCTTTCAAAGATCCGGTCCGCCGCTTCTCTCAGGAGCTGTGGGATCTCCGGCTGAAATTGAGTCCGGCTTCACGCACGCTCTCCGAGTGCGAGCGCTACGATCCCAACAACACGGAGTTCACCATCTCCCTGCTTGATTGCCGCTACTTGGCGGGAGATCGCGACCTGTTCCGCAAGCTCCACGACAAAGTGATTCCCAAGCTGGTCATGAAGGAATCCAAAGTTCTGCTGCAAGGTCTGGCCGAGGTGACGCGCGAACGCCACTCGAAACATGGGATGACTCTCTACCACCTCGAGCCGAATCTGAAGGAGGCACCGGGCGGGCTCCGTGACTGCAACGTTGCTAGCTGGCTCGCTCTGATTTCCGCCATGGACAAGCTGCGAGACTGGCCAGAAGCCAGTTCGCTCCGTCCGCCGGTTCGCAAGCAAGTCGATGCAGCCCTCGATTTCTTGATGTCTGCACGATGTTTTCTTCACTTCCGACACGGGCGGGATGACAACACCCTGAGCTGGGAAGCGCAGGATGAAGCGGCCGCACGCAAAATCGGAGCGCCGGGGGCCGAGGAACTTTCGGCGGCCGATTGGATGCGAATCTATTTTGGCCATGCCCGTGCCGTGCAACGCACCGTCACACAATTGCTGGAAGAGATTCCGGAAGCGTGGTCGGCGCTCTATCGCCAGGTACAAAGCTGGAGGTCACGACTCACGACCGCGGACTTCTCCGTTGTCGACGGCCTCATCTTCCTGCAACAGCCATCTGCGCTGCAGGATCCCGAGGTGCTGCTCCGGCTATTTCACTTCATGGCACACCACGGATTGAAGCTGAGCGCCACCACGGAGTACCGCATCGAACAAGCGCTTCCGGCGCTTGCCGCGACCCCACCGCGCGGTGCGGAACTATGGCTGTATCTGCAGGAGACACTGTTGCAGCCCTATGCTGCCGATGCGCTGCGGGCGATGCACTCCCTGCGCCTGCTCACGTTGCTGTTGCCTGAGTTGAAGGTGATCGACTCGCTGGTGGTGCGGGATTTCTATCATCGCTTTACGGTGGATGAGCATTCGTTTCCTCGCGATCGAGTCCCTGCATCGTCTGAAGACATCTCAATCGGAATGGGACAAGCGCTACGGCCGGATTGCTCGGCGAACTCGAGGATCCGGAACTGCTCTACCTTGCGCTGTTACTCCACGACACGGGAAAAGGAGTGCCGAACGGGAATCACGTCCAGGCGAGTTTGGACGTTGCCAATCAGGCCATGGATCGCCTCGATGTTGATCCGAAAGAACGCGCTGAGGTGGTGTTTCTCATTGGGAATCATCTGGAGTTGTCGGCAACGCTGCGACGGGACATTTTTGATCCCGGAACCGTTGCTGCCTTCGCAGAGAAAATGGGAACGCCCGAGCGTTTGAAGATGCTCGCTCTTCTCACTTATGCGGATATCAAGGCAGTGAATCCCGAGGCGCTCACTCCGTGGAAAGCGGAGAACGTCTGGCAACTCTACATGGCGGCGGATAATTACCTGAACCGCAGCGCCGACCAGCGGGTGCACACCGATGTTAACGACGAAAAGCTGGCACGACTGCGTTCACTCGCGCCCGTTACCGGCAGCAAGTTCAAGGCATTCCTGGAAGGATTTCCGCAGAGATACCTCCTCGTGCATACAGCGGAAGAAGTGATGCGCCACATGCAAATGGCGGAGGGACTGGGGAATGATCCGGTGCTGGTGGACCTGAAACGCGGCCGGCACTGGTATGACCTGACGCTGCTCACTAAGGACCGCCCATTCCTCTTTGCCACGCTTTCGGGTGTTCTCGCTGCCTGGGGGATGAATATTGTAAAAGCCAACGCATTCTCGAACGCAGCCGGCGTCGTGGTCGATACATTTCATTTCACCGATCGCTTCCGCACACTGGAGTTGAATCTGTCCGAGTGGGCGCGATTCAAGAACAGCGTCGTTAGCGTCATGTTGGGTGAGGCTGATCTCGAGAAGATGCTGCGGGACCGGCAACGCTCCGAGAAGGGCGTCATCGCCAAAGTGAAAGTGGAGACGAAGATTGAATTCGACGATTCGTCCTCGGCAACGACAACGCTGGTTCAGGTGATCGCCCAGGACCGGCCGCGGCTCTTACACCGGATCGCCTCGTGTTTATCTGACCAGAAGTGCAATATCGAAATCGCCCTCATCGATACCGAGGGACAGATGGCGATCGACACGTTCTATCTGACATCGGGCGGCAAGAAACTCAAGCCCGAGCACCAGAAGCAAGTCGAGAGGCATTGCTACAGGAGTTGAAAGCGGAATAAGCTTTACTTGGAGAATGTTGACCGAATTAAATATAGTTTTGGCACGATCTTCCGCGGCTTGTTCGGTCATGTCCACGGCTTCATAGTAGAAGATCTCAAAGGCCGAGGTACTCGCCAGCATCATGCAGTGAAATCGTCGTTGGCGCCCTGAATCAACCCCCGCATACCTCGCTGCCAGAACTCCATCCAACTCTCCGAACAGAGGTTCTGTAAGTGTAATTTTGGCGCCTCCTGGCACCTTCGTTTCGACCGCTCGCCTTCTATCAACCCAATGCCTGAATCTTGCTACCTTGTCGTCTTGACTCATGGCTCCCGGTGCTCCGAACAGGGAGCCCATTATCGAGACGGTCAACCCCTCGCTGTCCGTGTGATAGTCGCGGCGAGCCGGATCAGTCGACTGAACTGAAATCCACTTACCAGGGAGCGTTAAACGGAACGAGGCTTCGTTAATCCTCGTAACCTGCGACTCCGCATTCTTTGCCCTTGGCTTCGATTGCGAGAACAACACCGATCCAGTGAGTCCCGCGACTATCAACAACACGCCTATATGTGCCGATGGACTACCCTGCCCACGAATGAGACGCACATCGCCTCATTTCGCCGAAAACTTAAACACCGTCGTCTGATGGAACTTCTCCCCGGGCTTCAGGATCGTGCTCGGGAAATCAGGATGGTTCGGCGAATCCGGATAGTGTTGCGTCTCCAGGCAGAGGCCGTATCGCCGCTTGTAGACATGCCCTCCCTTACCCGTTACAGACCCGTCGAGAAAGTTGCCCGTATAGAACTGAACCGCCGGTTGAGTGGTTGAAACCTCAAGCACACGCCCGGTTGTGGGTTCATAGACGCGCGCAGCCAAACTGAGCCCAGCGCCCTTGCGGTTCAGAACGAAGTTGTGATCGTAGCCATGCCCGAGGACCATCTGCTCATACGGGTCCTCGATGCGGGTGCCGATTTTGGTCGACGTAGTGAAGTCGAACGGGGTGCCTTTGACTGCGCGGAGTTCGCCAGTCGGAATCAGGTTCTTGTCGACCGGAGTGAACTTATCGGCATTGATCATGATTTCATGATCCAGAATGTCGCCATTCCCTTCGCCCTTCAAATTGAAATAACTGTGCTGGCTCACGTTGATCGGAGTGGCCTTGTCGGTCGTAGCCTCGTAGTCGATGACGAGTTCGTTCGAGTCCGTCAGAGTGTAAGTGACTTTGACTTTAAGATTGCCCGGAAATCCTTCCTCGCCGTCCTTACTGAGATACGTGAAAGCGACACTGTTCTTTCCTTTTAGAGGTTCGCCCTCCCACAACACCTTGTCGAACGTTCTCGTAATACCGCCGTGCAGCGTATTAGGCCCGTCATTCTTCGGCAACGTGTAGGTCTTCCCATCGAGCGTGAACGTTCCGTTGGCGATGCGGTTGGCGTAGCGTCCGACAATCGCGCCCAGGAACGGCGGATTCGGCATGTAGCCTTCGGCCTTGTCGTGGCCGAGAACGATGTCCGCAAGTTGCCCTTTGCGGTCGGGAACGCGAAGCGACAGGATGATGCCGCCGTAATTCATGGCGCGGACTTCAACACCGTGAGCATTGGTCAGCGTGTACAAGATGATGGGCCTCCCGTCCCGCGTGCCGAATTCTTGTTGTTGGACTCCGGATTTCTGTTTCGAAGAAGCTTGTGCGAAGAGCAATCCGCCGATGGCGGTGATGAAAACAAAAGCGCATGCAAAAATCAGCCGTCTTGGGATCATGGCGAAGAGTGTACTACGGGAGGGCCGCTTTGTGATGTGCGCCGACCTGCCGCGTCTACCGCAGAGCGCCACTCGATTCGAGTTCATACCGGCAGGCGTCGCACATCCCGTTCTCCCGTAGATCGATCCACTCCACTGAGTGGGACGATGCCATAGCGCACTGATAATCCTGGCAATGACGAAGGTGCAAGGTATGCCCAAGTTCGTGAATGGATTCCTTCAGCAACCGCTCTCTCAGCAGCGAGTCATCCTGATCCAAACCGTAAAACTCCTGCCGCAGTCGAAAGGTCGACACCACGGCGCAAGGTCCGCCCATCTGCGCCTCTCCAAAAACATATTTCAGAATCGGGATATAAAGATCGACCTCGGCCACCGCGAGAAAGCGCCAGTCTCTTGGCCGAACCAGGCTCTGCATGCGCTGCAGGATTTCAGAGGAGTGAAACTGTTGGCGCTCGGGATGATAGGAGGAAGTTGGGTCTAGCGTGAGCGGGAGGATCTCGCAGCGAACCGGCAGTCTCCTGGGAATCGCGTCGCGCAGGTCGCCGAGCAGGGAAGCGGCGATTTTGCCGACCGGGAGCAGATGAACGAGATTCATGTGACGCCAGCTCGCGTCGATCCTAGTTCCGGCTCTCCGCCGTAGCGCGCGTCCAGCCGTAGCGTTTTAGCTTGTGGTGCAGCGTGACGCGGTCAATATCAAGCACCTCGGCGGCCCGGCTTTGGTTAAAGCCACACTCCTCCAGCACGCGAAGAATGTGTACGCGCTCGATTTCATCCAGGCTTTTGCCCGTCGTACCCGATGTTGTGACGCTCTGCTGTTTGAAGATAAAGTCCTGCTCGCGTAGTTCGGGTTCCTGGGCAACGACCATCGCGCGCTCGACGGCGTTCTCAAGCTCGCGAACGTTTCCCATCCACGGCTGCTGCTGGAGTTGATTCATTGCGGCCGGGGCAACGCGCGTAATGTGCTTGTTCATTGCCAGAGCAAACTTGCGCACGAAATGTTCCACCAGCAGCGGAATGTCTTCGCGCCGCTCCCGTAGTGGCGGCAGCTCAATGTGGAACACATTCAACCGGTAATACAGGTCGGGTCGAAACGTGCCTTCCTCGATCATCGCTTCAAGATTCCTGTTCGTAGCCGCTACACAGCGGAAGTCGACCTTAATGACCTGATTCCCGCCCACCCGCGTAATCTCGCGCTCCTGCAACACTCGCAAGAGATCCGTCTGCGTCTTCAAGCTGATGTCGCCGATCTCGTCTAGAAAAACCGTGCCGCCCTCGGCGATTTCGAATTTACCTTTCTTGCGATACTGAGCGCCAGTAAACGCCCCTTTCTCATGCCCAAAGAGCTCGCTTTCGAGCAGCGTCTCGGTCAACGCGCCACAGTGAATCGCCACCAGAGGATGAAAGCGGCGCATGCTGGCGGCGTGAATCGCGCGCACCACGAGTTCTTTGCCAGTACCGCTCTCACCTGTAATCAACACGTTCGCGTCCGTGGGACCGACGGTCTCAATAGCCTCATAGACTTTGCGAATGGCGGGGCTCTGTCCCACCAGATCGCCGGGACGCGTCGCTTCGGCGACAGTTTCACGCAGGCGTATGTTTTCTTTTTCAGCCCGCTTGTGCGCCAGGGCTTTCTTCACCAGATGCGCGATCTCATCGGGATCCAGCGGCTTGCTCACGTAATCGTACGCGCCATTCTTCAGCGCAGTGACCGCAGTTTCCACCGAGGCATAGCCGGTCATCATGATCACAATCAGGTCAGGGTCCATCTCGTGCAACCGGCGTTGCAGTTCGATTCCGTCGGTCCCCCGCATTTTGATATCGAGCAGGGCCAGGTCCCACTTGTTCTCGGCCATGCGGGTCAGCGCATCGCTGGCACTTTCGGCGGTCCCGATCTCATAGCCCTCTTCTCGAAACCACTTTCCAAGAGAATCGCGAACGCTGAGTTCATCGTCGACGATCAACAGCTTTCCTTGTGATTCCACCAAGCTCACCTCCCGCTGAGTGCAGCGGTAACTTCCTTTGCCGGGGAGAGTTCGACATCTCCATCCCACGGCAGGGTTACTGTGAATGTTGTTCCGCGCCCAACTTCCGATTGCACTTCGATGTCTCCGTTGTGGCGCTCCAGAATGCTGCGGCTGATCGCGAGTCCGAGTCCTACACCACGCCCGGTCTCTTTCGTGGTGAGAAACGGCTCGAAGAGCCGGGGAAGGATCTCGGGTGGAATGCCGCAGCCATCGTCACGCACCACGATTCGGACGGCGTTATTTTCCCGGTTCAGCTTGGTTGTGACCCACAAATTGCCGCCCTGAGGCATCGCATCAAGGGCGTTCATCATCAACGCCAGCAGGACTTGCTCGATCTGCGCGCCGTCGCAGATGACCAGTGGAAGCTCGGCGTCCAGATCAAGCTGAACCTGGATTGCCCCGAGATCGAGCTGGTGTTGAATTAACCGCAACGCCCGGTCGATTACCTGGTTCAGGCTGGTCGGCTGAAGGTTGATCGGCGTGGTGCGGGAAAACGTCAGCAGGTTCTTGACCAGATCGCCGCAACGCCGACTTTCGCTGGCGATCAAGTCGAGCGAGTCACAGATGTCACGGTGGTGGTTCTTCCCGCCATCCTCGCTGTCCATCCATTTGTGCAGCAGCTTGGCGTAAGTGAGGATGCCGGACAGTGGATTGTTGATCTCGTGGGCAAGCACGGCCGCCATCTTGCCGATGGACGCCATCTTCTCAGTGTGGAGCGCATGCTCGTGCGCACGTTTCAGCTCACGCGTCTTCTGCTCGACTCGCTGTTCCAGCGTTCGGGTCCAGGCGACGTTTTCGTTGTGCTCCGCCTTGAGCTGATTGCTCATGGCGTTGAAGGAGTGCGCCAGTTGCCCGATTTCGTCATTGGAGCGGACATCGATCTGGAATCCCAGATCTCCCGCCGCGAGACGCTCTGTGCCTCGTTCCAGAGCCTTCACCGGGCGGCCTACTACTTCCCATACGAAGAACCAGCTCAGCAATGCAATCAGCAACAACGCGCAGCCGGTATAGGCGATCATCCGCCGGCTGCTTTCGGCGAGTTGTACGTCGGCCTTGGCGAGTGAGAGATTCGTGTCGAGAACGCCAAGAATCTGCTGTTCTGCCGGATGCGCATGACAGCTTGCGTTCGAGCACGATGCCTGATTCTCGATTGGAGTGATGATCCCAAGAACGCGGGTCCCCGCCGCATTGCGGTAAATGCGGAAGCGGTCGGGCCGGTTCAGGCGCGCCAAGGGCTGAGATTGTGCGTGACACGCGTAACAAGCTTCGGCGGTTTTATCCACCACGTGGTTCTGTTCTGCAGAGTTCGTTGTGTAAGTGATTCTTCCTTCCTGATCGAAAATGCGGATCTTCTCAATGCCGGGTTCGGCTGCCATCGTTTGAATCGAGCGATACAGGCCCTCCCGATCGTTCCGCAGCATGTAATCGGTGGTGCCCTGCTTGATGACATCGCTGATGCGCTCCGCCGAGAGCAGCGTGTTCTGCTCTAGGTGCTGGCGGTGCAGTCGAACGTTCAGGTATCCCAAGAGGGCGAAGATGAGAACCATTGTGCCGAGCAAGAGTATGTTGAGCTTGGCGCTCAGGGTCTGTGTTGCCCGCAGGAACCGGGCCCGGGTTGGTTCAGTCTCCTGCATGCTCCAGCACCGGCGCAGCTATCGGCATGGTGGATCGCACTCTTGCTACGCTCTGTACGACGAGGTCGTCCTTGGGAAAGATGGGCAAGTACTGCACCGCCACGCGGAACAAGGCGAAGCCCATCGCGACAATCATCAGAGTGACGGAGAACTCGGTCCACTTAGGCAGGTAATGGTGGCCGACGTACGTCTCAAACCCGATCAAGCTGACGTTCAATCGGTTGGTAATGAAACCAAAAAGGCTGATCACCGATGCGAGATACAGCCAGTTTGGCGACAGCCGAACTTTCTTGAAGCTGAGCAGCGTTATCGGGATAACGAACGACAGCGCAAGTTCCAGCCACAGGAAATATGCTTCGTAGCTCGGCCGCAGGATCTGGCGCAAAAGGCCGCGATGCAAGTAATCCTCAAACCGGAGCAGCGCATTCACCCATAAGGCAACCAGCAAGGCGCCACCCAACCGAACCAGTACCGACAGTTCGAGGTGACGCCCCAGAGCCTTCGCGCTCTGTGTCGATTCGAAGATCGTCATCGCCAGCCCCACCGCCACTGCCGAACCAAAGAAGAAAAACGGCAATGCCGGTGAATACCAGAAGGGATGCAGCTTGCTCGGCATGATCAGGTACAGCGATCCCAATGAACTCTGGTGCAGAGTCGAAAGCAGAATGCCCAACACAATCAAAACTGGATAGACCTTGTGAATCCACTTGCTTGGCGTCTTCAGATTGAGTTTCTCGAAGACGTTGGGAAGGAATTCAAAGAAGAGCACGGCCGTGTAGGTCATGACGCAGAAACCAACCTCAAACATGACCGAGTGCGGGTTCATATAAATCAGTTGGTGCCATATAAACCATGGCCGCCCAAGGTCGAACAGCAGGCCAACGATGAACAGCAGATAGCCGAGGAAAGCGGTCAGAACCGCAGGCTTTACTACGCTGTGCAGGCTTTCCACGTTGAACAGGTACACAGCCCCCACCATGCAAAATCCACCGGCCGCCAGCATCACGCCGCACAAGCAGTCGAACCCGATCCAGAAGCCCCATGGGAATTGATCCGTCATGTTCGAAACCGCGCCTAAGCCGTGCAGGTAGCGAACGTAGGTGGAGTACAGACCCAGGGCCATGATCACCAGGAAAACGACTCTCCAAAACGTAAGCTTGATCTTCATCGCGCGCTCCCGTTGTTTTTCTCTTCTGCTTCGGCGGCCGCCACTTCAGCGCGGCGATGAGAAATCCAATAGATGCCTCCCAGCACCAGCGACCATATCGGAATGAAGTCCGGAATCCTGTCCATTACCTTGCCCGTGTACTCGGGTAGCGGAGTGTCACCAATTCTCTCTGAGGCGGGATAACCGAACTCTTCGACCTTCACGCTCGCAAGAATGAAGACGCTGGTGCCGCCGACTTCGTGCAGTCCGTAAATGCGCGGCACGTAGGCGGCTGGATTCTGTCGGAGCCGATCTTGCGCCTCTCGAATCAGATCGTCGCGTTCGCCGAATTTCGTCGCGCCTGTGGGACAAATCTCGGCGCACGCCGTCTGTTGCCCGGCCTTGACTCGGTCCGGGCACATCGTGCACTTGCGGACCCGCGGGTTTAGCGATCCCCATTCGTACTTAGGCGTGCTGAAGGGGCACGCTGCCATGCAGTAGCGGCACCCGATACACTTCCACACGTCGTATACGACTGGCCCTTCTTTCGTTTTGTGGAAGGCTCCTACCGGACAGACAGAAGCGCATGCCGGATTCTCACAATGCATGCACAGCCGCCGCATGAACTTGTCGCCGTGTATGAGGACCGCTGTGAACTTATGGGAGGACGAAAATTCTTCTGCTGCGATCGCGTCGTTGTAAGGAAGATTGTTCTGCGTCGCGCAGGCCTGTTCACACTGCTTACAACCTATACAAAGAGTCGAATCATATAGGAGTGCTTTACTCATGAAATTGATCTCTGCGGACGGAACAGACAAAACCGTCCGAAATCCTTTCGACCGACGCCTGAGCTGAATGAGGAAGAGGGGGCGATTACCTGCGTAATCGCCGCAAGAACCGCAAGCTGCTTACCTCGTCAGATCAGAGACTGTCGCGAAATTCAGCAGCTTCAGACAGGTAAAGTTTCAACGATTAACAAATTCTCAGCCGTGACTGGTATCACGGTTCGAAGTGACGGTGGTCAATAGATCTTTTTCGGCCTCGGCTCCGCTGTAGATGCGTTTCACATCAAGGCGCTGATGCGGAATTCAGCAATAAGCCAAATTGGCCTAACTCGTTGAAAGACCTGCGGAACGCGGACTTCGGTCTTGGGCAAGCGCCATCGATTCAATTTTTTACTGTTGCGATCTTTAACGGGACCTACAACGCTGCGATTGTTCTCAACCTCGCGCCATGAAGGGTCAGATGTTGCGCATCTCCTTGCTGAGGAGGAACATGCAACCTTCCAGCTTTAACGTTGGAAGCCCGCGATTCGCGTTGGCACGGCAATTGCCTTTAGTGAAATGTGAGTGGACGACATGTGAGCAGCCACTCGGGCGAGGTGAGTTATGACAGTCATCATGGTACTGGCGACGTTCGCAATCTTCTTACTGATCGATTATGTGCGCAGTCAGAAACAGCAGGTGAAACAGCCTGCAGTGCAGCCTGTCGTCCGGGAAGTGCCTTCTCATGTGCTCCCGGCGATGGTCTCTGGATTTCAGGTGCCGGAGAATGTTCGCTATCACTCCGGGCACACCTGGGCGCTGAGCGAGAGCCGCGAACTAGTACGGGTCGGCATGGACGATTTCGCGTCCAAGCTCGTCGGCAAGATCGAGAGCATCGCTCTGCCGCAGCGCGGACGCTGGGTTCGCCAGGGGCAGAAGATTTGGACGATCTTCCGCGACGGCAAGTCCGTCGACATGGTTTCGCCGATCGAAGGCACGGTGAGCGACGTCAATGAAGCCGTAGTCAAAGATCCAAGTCTCGCTCTGAGAGATCCCTTCGGCGAAGGCTGGATCGCAACGGTTCAGGCTCCCGATTCAAAAGTCAACTTCCGCAATCTTCTCGGCGGAGCGCTGGCGCGCATGTGGACGGAAGACTCCGCACTGCGGCTGCGTAAGAGGATGCCGGTCGCCATGGCCGCTGCGCTCGCTCAAGATGGTGGAGTCGCAGTGGACGATATCACTGCGCACCTGCCCAATGAAGACTGGGCCGCGCTGACCAAGGAGTTCTTCCTTTCATAGACCAGGACGAGGATAGGCCTCGCCCAACCTCCTGTGAAATTGCCGCCCGGAAAAGTTTCCGGGCGGCTTTTTAGTTATTCCGGGGAAACTTCGGGGGGCAGTGCCGCCGTCACATTGGCAGGTCGTGAATGAGCACGAACGATCAAGATGCCGAGGCCGACGGCAGCACTGAGCATGAGGACCCGCAGGTATTGGGCTGGGGGAACCGCATAATCTCCAAAGATCGTGCGCAGCAGTCCAGAGCTTGCGCTGATCACGCATAGCGCGAAATAGGCGCGCTCCACGAGACTGCGTGAAATGCTCACCAACCATCCGAGGATCGAAGCCACCACCAGGTAGATCGCAATCAGGATGAAGTCACCTGTCGCTCCCGACCGGTGCAGAACGCCAGCCTTTGGCGAAACGAATCCGTGAAACGCGATTCCCAGAAACACAATCGAGTGAATCAGGGCGATCACAGCGCGCTTTCGATTGGTGAGAACCCCAAAGTCATTCATAACCAGAACCTAGTCTGACCGATCAGCCCCAAATTATGGCGTGACCTTTCACACCAACTCTTGTGATCGTGATCACTGATGGGTCAGAGCCCTCCTGGAATCGGCCTCTTCCAGGTGTTACCATCGCGGGCCATATGACGAACCGATCCCCTTTTCTGGCGTTGTTCTTTTCTCTGGTTCTTATACTGAGTGCGGCCGGCCAGTCCCCAGCCCCTTCGCCTCATCCCATCGTCCTCCATGCCGCCCGGTTGCTCGATATCAAAGCGGGAAAGCTGATCAAGCCAGGCGAAGTTCTCATCCAGGGAGATCGCATCGTCGAGGTCGGACCAGCGGTTAAGCATCCTGCGGGAGCCGAGGTCATCGATCTGGGCGATCGCACACTCATGCCCGGACTCATCGACGCCCATATTCATCTCTTCCTCCATCCCGGTGCTGAAGACCTGCAGACCGTGCAGGAGTCAGTCCCGGAACGCACGATCACGGCGACTCTCGCGGCGCGCGATGATCTGATGGCAGGATTCACCGCCGAGCGTGATATGGGCACCGAGGGCGCCGGTTCGGCCGACACGGCAGTCCGCAACGCGATCAACCAAGGGCGTATCCCTGGACCCCGGTTGCGCATCAGTGGAAACGCCATCAACATCCTCGGTGGACACGAGGACGCCATTGGCTATAACCCCGCACAACACGTTCTCGCAAACGCCGACTATGCCAACAATGCCGATGAGCTAGTCGCAGTGATACGCCAGCAATTCAAAGAAGGCGCGGACTTCATCAAGATCTACGAAACCGGGGCCGATTCGATCCGGGACGGCAAGCTCTCAACCCCATATCAATACTCCGAGCCCCAGCTCGAAGCGGCTGTGAAGGAGGCCGCTCGCCTCGGCAAGCATGTAGCGGTTCATGCGACCGGAGAGCCGGGGACTCTTTATGCCGCACAAGCACGCGTAGTGTCGATCGACCACGCCGATCAGCTGAGCGAAGAGACGATGCGCTTGATGAAAGAGAAGCAGATCTTCGCTGTCCCCACGTTTACGATCTTCGAATATTTCGCGGAACATGCCGCAACGCCCCAGCAAAGCACGCATGAGCATCAGATCCTCGATTTGAAAGTGCAGGAGTTCAAGAAGCAAATTGCCGCCGGGATCCCCATAGCAGTCGGTTCCGACGTGGGCCCGTTTCCGCACGGAACACAAGCGCGCGAGCTTGTTCTCATGGTGAAGTACGGCATGTCTCCAGTCGCAGTCTTGCAGGCAGATCTGCTGAATGGAGCGAAGCTTCTCGGATGGGAAGGAGAGATCGGTGCGCTAGAGCCAGGTTATCTGGCAGATGTGATTGCAATCACAGGCGATCCTCTCGCGGACATCTCAGCCGTCACCAATGTTGGATTTGTGATGAAGGGTGGGACGATCTACAAGAAGTAAGCCCTTCCCGAAACAGAAAACGCTCGGGTACATACCTGCAAAAGAGTGCACAATCGGCTGAATTTTAATGAGAAACAAAAGCTAAGCATCGAATCCTGAGTAGCTTGCCGCGATTCCCGAATCGGTTCATTGGTGGTTGGATTGCCCCTTCCATACCGCTCGCCTACGCCGGCGAGCACTTATGACTCCTGGTAAATCCTCTGGCCTGCCAAGTGCATTTGCGGTCGTTCTGCTCGTTGTCCTCGGCAATTGCCCAACATCGGTAGCTCAAGGTCCTCTGCCCGAAGCGCCAACGCCGGTTCCGGCCGTGGAGCACGCGTCAGCGTTTGTCTCTCTGCCTCGACCCACCGCAAGCGAACACAAGTTCTGGGACCGCGAAAACAAGCTGCTCTTCGTTACGGCTGCCGCATTGAACGGCGCCGACTTCGCCATTACTCGCTCCAATCTGCAGGGCGGAGGACGAGAACTTAATCCTGTGGTCCGGATTTTTGGCCGCTCGACTGCCGGGCTCGCTGTCAACTTTGCAGGAGAAACGGCGGGAGTCATGTCCGTAAGCTACTTCTTCCACAAGACAGGTCACCACAAACTCGAACGCTGGGTCTACTTCGTTAATATCAGCTCTTCCGCTGGTGCGGTTGGTTACGACCTTTCTCATCGATAGTTCCAGCAAGCCACTCCTTTCTGGCGATCGACTCCCACCATGTCTACCATCTTGGTAGTATTACCGGGTCAACTATTCTGACCAGAAGAGGCAGACATGAAGATCGCGAAAGACGTCACCGAGTTGATCGGCAATACACCGCTGGTCCGGCTGAATAAAGTTACGCAGGGCTGCGTCGCCGAGGTTGTAGCGAAACTCGAGAGCCAGAATCCTCTGGATAGCGTTAAAGACCGCATCGGCGTCAGCATGATTGAAGAAGCCGAGCGCGCCGGCAAGATCCATCCCGGCAAAACGGTCCTGATCGAACCGACCAGCGGCAACACCGGAATCGGTCTCGCTTTCGTCGCCGCGGTGAAGGGTTACAAACTGGTCATCGTGATGCCTGACACGATGAGCCTTGAACGTCGCGTCCTTCTGCTCGCGTTCGGAACTGAAATCATTCTCACACCCGGTCCGCGCGGAATGACCGGCGCCATCCTCAAGGCCAAGGAGATCCTGGCCAATACTCCCAACGGCTACATGCTGCAGCAGTTCGACAATCCGGCCAATCCCAAGATTCATTTCGAAACTACCGGCCCCGAGATCTGGAACGACACCGATGGCCGCGCTGACATCCTGATTTCCGGCGTGGGCACCGGCGGCACCATCACCGGCGTTTGTCAGTACATCAAGCCGAAGAAGCCATCGTTCAAAGCAGTCGCGGTCGAACCTGCCGATAGTCCCGTCTTGTCCGGAGGCAAGCCATCACCCCACAAGATTCAAGGCATTGGTGCCGGCTTCGTTCCCAGCATTCTCCGCCGCGAATATATCGACGAAGTCGTCACTGTGACCAACGACGAGGCGATCGCCATGGCGCGCAGGCTTCCGCTGGAGGAAGGACTGTTTGTCGGCATCTCCTCCGGGGCCGCGGTCGTCGCCGCCCTGAAAGTGGCGAAGCGCCAGGAGAATGCCGGAAAGATGATCATCGTCATTATTCCTTCGTTCGGCGAGCGTTACCTCAGCAGCATTCTGTTCCAGGAATTGCGGGAAAAGGCGCTGCAGATTCCAACCGCAGAACTGCCGCCGGCCTGATGAACTCTCATGCCTCATCTGCTATCGCTAATTCGCGAGGACGTGGGCAACGTGATGGAGCACGATCCCGCGGCCAAGTCCCGCCTGGAAGTTCTTCTCTGCTACGCGGGCCTGCATGCCGTCTGGTTCTATCGCATGAACCATGGGCTCTGGAACCATGGTCTGTTCCTGCTCGCGCGATGGCTCTCTGAAGTTGCACGTTGGCTGACCGGCATCGAGATTCATCCCGGCGCCCGAATCGGTCGCCGCCTGTTCATTGATCACGGGATGGGAGTCGTGATCGGCGAGACCTCGATCATCGGCGATGACGTGACTCTGTATCAGGGAGTCACCCTCGGAGGCACCGGCAAAGAACACGGCAAACGTCATCCCACGCTCGAAGACAACGTAGTCGTCGGCGGAGGCGCGAAAATCCTCGGGAACATCATCGTCGGCAAGAACTGCCGAATCGGCGCCGGTTCGGTCGTGCTGCGTAATGTGCCCGAGAACTCGACCGTCGTTGGCGTCCCCGGTCACATCGTTTTCCGGGAAGGCAAGCGCGTCGTTATCACCGATCCCAAGCAGATCAACGATCCTCTTTCCGAAGCCCTGGCGTCAGTGGCAAGTGAAGTCAACAAACTCCGCGAGCGCGTCCAGCGTCTGGAAGGCACAGAACATAGCACCGAGCCCGTGCCTGAATCCCTGCAGCGTGTCATGGACGACCTCGACTACCAGATTTAAGCTCTCGGACGTAAGATGATCCGCGCCTGTCTATCTCACGCGGAGGACCGCACGGTGAAAAGGATCATCTCGGTCGTTCTCTTCTTCTTCATCATCGTTCCCGCTGGCATCGCAACCGACAAGAAAGACGAGAAGCCAAGCCCGGCACAATCCATCGGCGAACTTCGCCAGCAACTGGAAAAAATTCTCAAAGATACCCACACCCCTGGAGTCTCAGTGGCGATCGTTCACAAAGACGGCCCGGAATGGGTTGCAGGCGTGGGTCTGGCGGATGTCGCGACGAATCATGCCAACACAGCGGATACTCTGTTCCGCATTGGATCTACATCAAAGGCATTTGTATCCTTGTCGATCCTCATGCTGGCTGATCAGGGAAAACTCTCTCTGGACGATCCCGTACACAAATTTGCTCCAGAGGTCTGGTTCGAAAATCGCTGGGAATCGACGGATCCCATCCGTGTCGTTCACCTGCTCGAACACACCACCGGCTGGGACGACATACATTTTCGCGAATATGCGAAGCAGGCGCCAGACACAATGACTGTGCGCGAGGGCCTCGACTACGACCACCACTCCCGCACTTCGCGTTGGCGGCCGGGTACCCGCACGGCCTACTGCAACTCCGGGCCTCCCGTTGCCGCCTATATTGTCGAGAAACTTACGGGTCGTCGATTCGAAGATTTTGTGCAGCAGAACCTGTTCAGCCCGATCGGGATGAAAACCGCTACCTACTTCGAACCGGCGCCGGGCACAGCAACCACGCTCTATCACACCGATGGCAAGACTCCGTACAGCTATTGGCACATCCTGATGCGCCCGGCCGGATCGATCAACGCCTCCGCCAACGACATGGCCGCCTATGTTCAGTTCTATCTAAATCGCGGTGCAGTCGGGGGAAAACAGATCGTGCCCGCCGCGGACATCGACCGTATGGAAATCCCCGCCAGTACCTGGGCCGCGAAGGAAGGCCTGAAGGTCGGATACGGCCTCAGCAACTTCGTGACCGTCGCCGACGGCTTCGTTTATCACGGGCACGACGGCGGTGTCGACGGGGGCCTGACCGACATGGCCTATATGGCCGACTATGGCGTCGGCTACTTTTTTAGCATCAACAGCGGCAGCGACGATGCCTTCGAAAAAGTCGGCAAAGCGATCCGCGCCTACATCGGGAACAAGCTGCAAAGGCCGGCTTTACCACCCGCAGCGCAACTGCCGGCTAACGCCTCCGAATACAGCGGATTTTATGAACCGGATTCACCACGGGCTGATCTGTTCCACTTTCTGGGGCGCCTGCTCGATCTCTCCAGGGTTCACTTTCAAGACGGCAAACTTGTCATTTCCTCGCTTGGCGGGAACGAGACCTTTTTGCCCGTTACCCCAACGCAATTTCGCCACGTGCCAAAAAAAGATCCTCCGGACCCCGTTCCCACGCTTGAACTACTGAGCGTCAATCCCGAGGGCCGATTCATTCAGGCTGAAGAAACCACCATGAAGGAGATTCCCGCGTGGATGGCCTTTGGAGAAATCCTCGCCACAGCTTTTGTGGCGCTCTCCATCGTCTCGATTGTTGTGTACGCGCCTTTCTGGATTCTTGCCGGCATCAGCAAGCGGCGCCGCCGTGCTGCCGAACGGGCTCTGCGGTTGTGGCCGTTTCTTGCCGTGCTCAGCATTGTTGCGATTGTTGGCCTTATCATCCTTTGCGCCGATGATGACTTGATTGGTCGCCTGGGAAATCTCACCGTCTGGTCTGCCACTCTTTGGGCGCTAACTGTGGTTTTCGCGGTGACGTCGATCGCAAGCGCGTTCTATTCCTGGCAAAGTCCGGGACCCGGCGTTCGCCGCGGAGTGCGGAGGTTCTCCATCATTGTGTCGGCTGCTCTGCTGATCGCGACCGCCTACCTGGTGTATTGGGGTTTTATTGGAGTGCGGACCTGGGCCTGAGGAGTCCTTGCTTCACAACTGCTGCAAACACTTTGACAAAGAAGGGCGTGCCCGTTTAATGTTCCGTGCGTAAACGTTTACGGACAAAAGTGCTTGTGATCGGTCTCAGGCCGTAGAGCCCCATTCTGTCCCATGCTGCTTAAGACACTCCGCGAAGAGGTGCTCGAGGCAAATCTGGAACTAGTCCGTCGCGGCCTGGTTGTTTACACCTTCGGCAACGCCAGCGGCATCGACCGCAATGAAGGCCTCGTCGCCATCAAGCCCAGCGGCGTCCCTTACGAGGAACTGAAGCCCGAGCACATGGTTGTTTGCGATCTTGAGGGCACGCTTGTGGAAACCAAGCTTCGCCCCTCTTCTGATTTGGCCACGCACCTCGAGCTCTACAAGCACTTTCCCAACATCGGCGGAGTTGCGCACACGCACTCGGAATTCGCGACCGCCTGGGCTCAGGCTGAAACTCCGATCCCATGCTTTGGCACAACCCACGCCGATTACTTCCACGGACCGGTTCCTGTAACGGAGTCGCTCACACCCCAGGAGATTGCCGCCGACTACGAACTCGAGACCGGCAAAGCCATCTGCCACACGTTCGCCAAACTCGATCCTGATTCGATTCCGGCGGTCCTAGTGGCCGGCCACGCTCCATTCTGTTGGGGACCGACCGCCGCCGATGCCGCTCACAACGCCGTTATTCTCGAATACGTTGCCCGCATGGCATCGCACACGCTTCAGATCAACGCTGAATCCCGGCCGCTTGCCCGCGCATTGCACGACAAGCATTTCCTGCGCAAACACGGCCGCAACGCCTATTACGGACAGGTCAAGACACAATGAATCTTGCTCTGCTACTTTTGAAAGCCCCCACTCTCGTTCATCTCTCGCCCGTCGACCTTGTCATCATCGTCTTCTACTTTGCCCTGGTGCTGGGCATTGGTTTCTACCTGAAGGGACAAGCCAACACCGGCGAAGATTTCTTCATGGCCGGGCGTGAGATGACGGCCTGGGTTGCAGGTCTCGCTTTCCTCTCGGCCAACCTTGGCTCTCTCGAATTGATGGGCTGGGCCGGCAATTCTTACAGGTATGGAATCCTCGCCGCTCACTGGTACTGGATCGGTGCCATCCCTTCGATGCTCTTCCTCGCGCTGGTGATGATGCCGTTCTACTACGTCTGCAAAACGCATTCCGTCCCGGGCTATCTAAAGCTGCGCTTCGGAGTAGGTGCACAGACCATCTCCTCGATCTCGTTCGCCTTGATGACGGTCCTGATGAGCGGCATCAACATGTATGCCATGGCCGTAGTTATGAAAGTCGTGCTGGGATGGAACATGGATTTCAGCATTTGGGTTTCGGCTGGCACAGTTGCCCTATACGTAGCTCTCGGCGGATTGCGCTCTGCCATCTTCAATGAAGTTCTGCAATTCTTTCTCATTTGGGCTGGGGCGTTGCTGATCCCGATTCTTGGTCTGATTGAAGCCGGTGGATGGAAGGGGCTGCAAGCCAAGATTCTACAAAACCTGACCGAACTCCACATGGCGAATCCGGGTTCCTACACCCATCTGTGGTCCACCTTGGGGAATTTCAACAACAATCCGATGGGCATCAATTGGGCCGGCATCGTCTTCGGACTGGGAGCCGTCATCGCTATGGGCTACTGGACGACGGACTTCCTCGTGGTGCAGCGCGTTTTGGCCGCGAAAGACCTGCGCTCCGCCGAACTGGCTCCCATCATCGGTGCTGCGTTCAAGATGTGCGTGCCGTTCATCGTCATCCTTCCCGGCTTGCTAGGCTTAGCGCTGCTCCGTGATCCACACACTGGAAATCTGATCCGCCTTGTGCCTGCTGACCAGGCTTGGTCCTCTGCTGGCCAGGCGCAGGGACTGCACAGCTATGACGAAGTCTTGCCTCTCATGTTGGCCCGCTATTGTGGCCCCGGCCTTCTCGGTCTGGGCATCACTGCCCTGATTGCTGGTTTCATGTCAGGAATGGCTGGCAATGTGAGCGCCTTCACAACCGTCTGGACCTACGACATCTACGGCGCCCTGATCAACAAGAATGCCTCGGACGAATCCAAGGTCAAGATGGGGCGCTGGGTCACCATCATCGGCGTCGTTATCAGCATCGGCACTGCCTACATCGCCGCGGGCAAGCCGAGCATCATGGATTATGTCCAGTCGCTTTTTAGCTTTTTTATCGCGCCGCTGTTCGGGACGGTGCTTCTGGGCATGCTCTGGAAGCGCGCCACCCCGGCCGGCGGTTGGACTGGATTGCTCGCCGGAACACTGTCTTCGGTTGGTATGTACGCGTGGGTGAAGGTCGATCCGAACGCGGTGCGGTACGTGGCACTCTCCATGGACGCGCAGGACCAGGCGCAGAATATGTTCCGCGCATTGTGGTGCTGCTTGATTTGCATAATCGTGACGTTTGTCGTCAGCATGCTGACCAAGCCGAAACCCGATTCCGAGCTCAAGGATGTGGTCTACGGCCTGACGCCCATCCCCAAAGCTGAAAACGTAGGTTGGTTGCACAGCCCCTACTTCTGGGGTGTTGTAGTGTTCGTGATCTTCATCGTGTTGCAGATCATTTTCTGGTAGGAGGAAAACCATGAAGTCCGGCGGATCACTCTCGATCTGGTTCTTTACGGGATTGTGCCTTGGCGTGACCGGTGCGCTCATCTTTGCTACCGGAATCTACGAACTCATAAGCCCTCCCGCCACCAAGGTCGTGCTCTACAATCTGCACGCGAATGTGTGGTGGGGCGCGGTCCTACTGGTGTCGGGCCTGTTCTTCGGCATTCATTTTTCCCCGGCGAACGAGCGCAAACGAATGTCCGGTAAGTCTTAATCAGTACAGTTCATAGTTCGAAAAGGATTCTTATGTCTGACAAAAATAAAATGACGATGGGCGTGATCATCGGGAACCGCGGGTTCTTTCCCGATCAGTTGGCGAAGTCAGGACGCGAAGAGATGATCCAGGCGCTGGCCAAGGCTGGCATGGATGCGATCGTCCTCGGTCCGGAAGACAGCAAGCATGGCGCAGTAGAAACGCACGAAGAGGCCAAGCGCTGCGCGGCATTGTTCAAAAAGCACAGTGACAAGATCGACGGCGTGATCGTTTCACTGCCAAATTTCGGCGATGAGCGCGCCATCGCTGATACCCTGAGGTTAGCCCGTCTCGATGTCCCAGTGCTGATTCAGGCGACACCTGACGACGCGTCGAAAATGACCATCCTGCATCGCCGCGACAGCTTCTGCGGAAAGATGTCAGCATGCAACAACCTGCGTCAATACGGAATCCCTTACTCGCTGACCCGCCTGCACACGGTTAGCCCCGACTCGCAGGATTTTCAGAATGATCTCGCTTGGTTCGCCGCCGTATGCCGCATCGTCAACGGCTTCCGCAACCTGCGCATCGGCAGCCTCGGCGCACGCCCTACCGCGTTCAACACCGTCCGGTACAGCGAGAAGCTGCTCGAAAACAACGGAATTTCAGTCGAGACGCTCGACCTCTCGGAAGTCTTCGGCCGCATTGCCAAATCGAAAGACGACAACCCTGGCGTGCAGGGCAAGCTTGCTGAAATCAAGAAGTACGTCACCACGCAAAGCGTCCCCGATGCCGCGCTGATGAAAATGGCCAAGCTTGGCTACGTCGTCGATGAATGGATGAAGCAAACCGACGTGCAGATCACTGCCGTGCAGTGCTGGACGTCAATGGAAGAATACTTCGGTGTCGTGCCTTGCACCATCATGAGCATGATGAGTAACAAGCTGCTGCCTGCGGCTTGCGAAGTCGACGTCGTCGGCACGCTTAGCATGCATGCGCTCGCACTCGCCTCCGAAACGCCCAGCGCGCTGCTCGACTGGAACAACAACTACGGCGACGATCCCAACAAGGCTGTCTGCTTCCACTGCAGCAACCTGCCAAAGCATTTCTTCCAGGATGTCCGCATGGACTTCCAGGAAATCATCGCGGGAACTGTGGGGAAAGAGAATACTTTTGGCACAGTCGTCGGCCGCGTGAAGCCCGGTGCTATGAGCTTCGCCCGCTTCTCGACCGACGACACTGCCGGTGTCATGCGGGGCTACGTCGGCCAGGGTGAATTCACCAGCGATTCGCTGAACACCTTCGGCGGCGTCGGCGTGGTGCAGATTCCACAACTGCAGAAACTGCTGCACTACATTTGCGAGAACGGATTCGAGCATCATGTCGCGGCGAACTTCTCCACCACGGCGGGCGCCGTCCACGAGGCAGGAGTGCGATACCTCGGCTGGCAAATGTACTGGCACGGAAATCAGGCATAGAATCCGCATTTCGAACGGATGCGTTTTGTCGCACAACAGAGGACAGAGAGTTTCACAGAGGAATTCCTCTGTGTTCCTCTGTGCCCTCTGTGGTGAAAAAGGGACTACATGGCCGTCGTAGCGGGAGTAGATTTCGGCACCCTCAGCGTTCGCGTCTCGATCGTGGACAGCGAGCGCGGACTTCTCGCGTCCGCAGTCTCCGAATATCCTCTTCACCGCAAGCGCGAAGATCCCGACTTCGCCACCCAGTCTCACGAAGACCACATGCGCGCCCTGGCCGAAGCCACGCGCCAGGCGGTGAAATCAGCGGGCATCTCCGGAAACCAGATCGCCTCCATCGCCCTCGACACTACGGGATCAAGCGTGATCCCTGTCGGCGAGGGCATGGTGCCACTTGACGACTACTATCTCTGGTGCGATCACCGCGCCAAACTCGAAGCCGCGCTGATTACGGAACTGGCCAGAATTGAAAAGCTCGAAGCCATCGAGTGGTGCGGCGGAATCTACTCCTCCGAGTGGGGATTCGCCAAGCTGCTGCACTGGCTCCGTCATAATCCCGACAAGCGCGAGAAGTTCGCTAGCGCGTTCGAGCACTGCGACATGGTCGCCGCCACTCTTTGCGGGATCACCGATCCCCGCCGCGTGAAGCGCAGCGTTTGCGCCATGGGACACAAGTGGATGTGGAATGCGTCCCTCGGCGGACTCCCGCCGGAGAGCTTTCTGGCGAAAGTCGATCCGCTGCTGGCAGGGGCGCGGGACAAACTCGGAGGAGAATACGCAACGTCGGACAAGATCGCCGGAACCCTGACGCCGTATTGGGCAGAAAAGCTGGGATTGCGAGCCGGAATCCCAATTCCTGTCGGTGCCTTTGACGCCCACTGGGATGCGATTGGCGCAGGCGCGAAAGAAGGCGACGTTGTGAATGTGGTCGGCACATCTACCTGCATCATTGCGTATGCCCCGAAAGCGCAACTCATCCCGGGTGTGTGCGGAGTCGTGCCGGGAAGCGTGCATCCGCAATTCACGGGAATTGAAGCTGGTCTTTCCGCGACGGGAGATATCTTCAGTGCGATCGCGCGCCGGGCGGCTACGACGGTTGAGGAACTCAGCAAGGGATTGAACAACTACCACGCAGGACAAACCGGATTGTTGCGGATGACCTGGGACAACGGCGACCGCACGGTGCTGGTAAATCCGAACCTGGGTGGCATGACGCTCGGCTGGAATCTGGTTCACACCGCGCAAGACGAACTCTTCGCGGCGATCGAAGGCACGGCATTTCACACGCGTGTCATCCTCGATCGCTTGAGCGAGTATGGAGCGCCGACGCAACGTGTGATCAACGGCGGAGGCATCCCGCAAAACAATCCAGTGCTCAACCAGGTCTACGCCAACGTTCTCGGACGCCCCGTGCTTGTTCCGAGCGGCAAGGTAACAGGACTTGGCTCAGCGATATTCGCGTTCATAGCCGCAGGAGCGTTCAAGACAATCGGCGACGCGCAGGAAAAGATCTGCCCGAAATTCACGATATACGAGCCACAGGCGCAAGCGCAGACTGCCTACGCCGCGTTGTATGACCTATATCGCAAAATCTATTTTGAGTTCGGAAATCCAGATCGGCCCGCCTTTGGAGACTTGTTGCCGAAGTTGATTCAGATTGCCCGCGGTTGATTGGCCGAACGGTCGGTGGAGCGCAGAAAATCTTCGAATCCCGGAGGAACAGGGTCTGGCGAGAACACGATTCTGAACCACTCCAAGCTGACCTTCCACTCCTCCCACTCCGGATGCTCTCGGCGCATTCCGGCCTTCGCGAGTTCCCTTGCAAGTTCGCTCATCTCGAGGGCGATAACAATCTTCTGCGCTCCCGACGTGGATCGATGAATCTGCAACTGAATCTCACGCGCCTCCGGGCTGGTGTCGCTAATTGCCATGAACAAATGCTATCACCCGTCTCCCCGGGCTATCCGCCTGCGATTGCCCCAATGATCAGGAACGGTTCTTTCCCCGACACGACCGCATCAGGCAACGGCGCATCCGGAGACTCGTGCGTGAGATCTTCCTGGCAGGCGAAAAAGCGCAAGAAAGCGCGACGCTGTTTGGTCGCGTGATCGCGGATCGCGCCCTTCAGCATGGGATACGCCGCCTCAACTGCGTCGAGCACCGAGCGCTGCGTCACCGGAACTTCGACTTGGATTTCGACTTCGTGCCCGACATGCGCCAGGGTACGAAGATGCTGCGGAAGCTCAACGCGAATAGTTACCGGCATTTAACAATCACTCTCACTTTACATATGTCTCTTGCATATAGAAACCTTTCCATTCATTGCCAGTACGAATCCAGACCTCTCCAAAGACGCTCTTTGCCTTCGATGCCTCGCCGCCGGATTTGCCCTCGTACTGCGCTATGTAGGTAACCAGCGCCGTATTCGGTGCAAGCGATTTCACGGTGAAGTCGCTGAGGGTGTAGTTGATAAGCTCGAAGTCATCGACGGAGTTCACTTCCGCCTTCTTGTCACCGAAGGTGCTGAGGCCTTCTTCGAACTGGCGGAACCCGCCATCCAGCAAGGCGGAGAGAGTTGCCTTGTCTTTGTTCTTGAAAGCCTCCCAGAGTTTCCGTACCTGAGCTTCGACCTGGGCCGGCACAGTGCCAGACTTTATTGCCTGCTTGTCTTGCGCCGTTGCCGCGCTTACCAATGACAACAACAAGAGTGCCACTGCAACGAACGTTCGTTTCATGTCTTCTCCTCGAACAAACCGCAGCTACGCCGCACCGAATCAGAACCTCAAAGTCAAAATCCCCACCCTGTCGCGAAAATCGCGACAAGGGCGGGGCACCCTCGCGTTACGTAAGCGTTTGGACTTCTACCGACAATACTGCAGGAAAGTCGCGCACGATCGGCGACCAGGAGTCACCCGCGTCTGGCGAAATATAGACTTGTCCTCCCGTCGTGCCGAAGTAGAGGCCGCATTTGTCGAGCGTGTCGACGGCCATCGCGTCGCGAAGAACGTTGACATAGCAGTTTTCCTGCGGCAGGCCTTTCGTCAGGGCTTCCCACTCATTGCCGCCGCTTTTGCTGCGGTAGACTCGCAGCTTGCCTTCGTGGACGTAGTGTTCGCCATCGCTCTTGATGGGAATGACGTAGATGGTCTCGGGCTCATGCGCGTGGACGTCGATAACGAATCCGAAGTCCGTGGGAAGATTACCGCTGATCTTCGTCCACTCATCGCCGGCGTTATCGGAGCGCATCACGTCCCAGTGCTTCTGCATGAAGAGCACGCCGGGGCGCTTCGGGTTCATGGCGACATGGTGTACGCAGTGGCCAATCTCGGCGGTTGGATTGGGGATGTACTTTGAGTACAGGCCTTTGTTGATCGGCTTCCAGCTCTTCCCCCCATCGTCGGTCCGGAACGCGCCAGCCGCGGAGATCGCGATATAAATCCTGTTGGGATCTTTGGGATCGAGAATGACGGTGTGCAGGCACATGCCGCCGGCGCCGGGCTGCCACTTCGGTCCAGTGCCGTGGCCGCGCAGGCCCGGTAGCTCTTTCCAGTTCTTCCCGCCATCGGTCGAGCGGAAGAGAGCTGCGTCTTCAACCCCGGCATAGACAGTATCGGGATCGGTCAGCGAGGGCTCCAGGTGCCAGACACGCTTGAACTCCCACGGATGCTGCGTGCCGTCGTAGAACTGATGCGTCGTGAGCGGGGCGGCAGCGGTATCGTAGACGAACTTGTTGCTCTCTCCTTTCGGCATGCCGCCCGGGCCCGTCGTTTCTCCTGGCGGTGTTCCGGGCTGGTGCCATGTCTTGCCTCCATCATCGGAGCGCTGGATGACTTGGCCAAACCATCCGCTGGTCTGCGAGGCGTAGATGCGGTTGGGATCGGCGGGCGATCCCTTCAGGTGATACAGTTCCCATCCCGCGAAGTGGGGACCGCTTACTTCCCATTTATCGCGTTTGCCATCGGCGGTGAGGATGAATGCTCCCTTGCGCGTCCCCACGAGAACTCGAACGTTGCTCATGCCAACTCCTTGGTTCAAATATTTTTTCCTGGAAAACCCCAGTCTAAAGGATAGAACCGAATTCTAACTGAGATGGTTACGGAGTCAAATCGAGGAGAAGTCAGTCAAGAGATAGCGAAATCACTGTCCTTCGGGAGCGCGACTCGCACGCTTGTAAACACGCACGTAATCCACCAGCATGGTTTGCGGGAATACGGTGGTCGCGTCGGGATTGCCGGGCCAGCCACCGCCGACGGCGACGTTTAGCAACACGAAGAATGGATGGCTATAGACCCACTTCGTGCCCTTGGGAAGATCGGCAGGAGTTCGAGTGGCGTAGAGGTGATCGTCGACGTAGAAACGGATTGCTTTGGGCTCCCACTCGATGGCGTAGAGATGAAAGTCGTCGGCGAAGTGCTGATCCGGCGGCAGGCTATAGGGTGCGCTGATGCCTTTGTCACCGGAATATCCCGGGCCGTGAATTGTGCCGTGTATGGTTGCCGGCTCCTTGCCGATGTTCTCCATGGTGTCGATCTCGCCGCACTGGGGCCAACCGACTTTGCCGATGTCATCGCCGAGCATCCAGAACGCAGGCCAGATCCCCTGTCCCTGAGGAATCTTCATGCGGGCTTCGAAGCGTCCATACTTTTGTGAGAACTTGCCCAGGGTCTTCAGGCGCGCCGAAGTGTAGTCTCGCGCTACTCCGTCTGCGCCCGTGTATTTCTCCTGCAGCACCTTGATGACGAGATTCCCCCCTTGCTGAATGGCGTTTTCGGGGCGAGTGGTGTAGTACTCCAACTCTTGATTGCCCCAACCGTTTCCGCCGGATTCGGAAACCCACTTCGAGAGATCGACGGGCGAGTTGTCGGGGGCGTTGAATTCATCACTCCACACCAGTTCCCATCCGGAGCGGTCTGAAGATTCGGGTCTGGTTTGTGCCGGCGAGAACAAAGACAGATTAAGAAAGATGGCTAGAATTAAGAACGGCCGTGAGTTGGTGATCATAGATACGCTCGCTCGAAACTCCGTGCTAAAGAACCCTGCGGAGGAAGTCAAATTCCCCACCCCTTCGACTCCGCTCAGGGCAGGCTCTGTCGCACAAAACGCGACAAGAGTGGGGCGCCCCCAGGAGTCGGGTGAAATTGGCGATCGTTGGCACTATACTCACTGGTTCGAATTGGTTCCAGGAGAACTCACGTGTCGAGCGAAAAGACCAGACGGGAATTTCTAAAGTTGTCCGCATGCGGAGTTGCCGCAGTCAGCACAGCCGAGTTGGCGGGAGCATTACCGGTCCCCGCACAGCCAGCATCCGGGGATATTTCGGTTCGCGTGACCAGCGGGCAACTGCGCTATCATGCCGAGCCGCCGGTGGCGTGGAAAACCGGGAAGGCGGGCGAGAACGTCATCGAACTGGATCCCGGCAAGAAATTTCAGGAGATGCTCGGCTTTGGTGCGGCTTTTACCGATGCGGCTTGTTACACGTTTAACCGCTTGGATCCGTCGGCGCGGGAAACTCTTTTCCGCGAACTTTTTCATCCCGCGGAGATGGGACTCAACGTCTGCCGCACCTGCATCGGTTCCAGCGACTATTCCACCGAGGTCTTCAGCTACGACGAAGGCGAGCCCGATCCCGAGATGAAGCGGTTTTCGATTGCGCATGATCAGGCGTATGTTCTGCCGATGATGCGCGAGGCGCGCAAACAGAATCCGGATCTGTTCCTGTTCTCATCGCCGTGGAGCCCTCCGGGATGGATGAAAGCCGGCGGGTCGATGCTGGGCGGATCGATGCGGCAGCACAACTTTGCTCCTTATGCGAAGTATTTCGTGAAGTTCCTGCAAGCGTACGCGGGGGAGGGCGTGCCGGTACAGGCGGTTACGGTGCAAAACGAAGTTGACACCGATCAGGATGGCAGAATGCCGGCGTGCTTGTGGGGCCAGGAGTACGAGATGGGCTTCGTGAAAAATCATCTCGGTCCGGCGCTGCAACAAAACGGACTGTCCACGAAGATCTGGATTCTCGACCACAATTACAACCTCTGGGGACGGGCCGTGGCGGAACTCGATGATCCCGCGGTGCACAAGTTCTGCAACGCAGTCGCCTTTCACGGGTACGTCGGGTCGGCGGATCAGATGAGCAAGTTTCACAAGGCGTATCCCGATGCGCAGATCTATTGGACGGAAGGTGGCCCGGACTATACAGCTCCCGACTATGCCACGGACTGGGTCAATTGGGCTCAGACATTCACAGAAGTCATTCGCAACTGGGGGCAGGCCATTACGGGATGGAATCTTGCGTTGGACGAGAAGGGCAGGCCCAACATTGGGCCATTCCCGTGCGGAGGGATGGTGACCATCCATTCGCAGACGAAGGAGGTCACGCGCAGCGGGCAATACTGGGCGTTTACGCATTTTTCACGAAACGTTCGACGCGGGGCAAGGCGGTTTGAGTCTGCGGGCAAAGTGCAGGGAGTGGAGCATGTGGCTTTCGAGAATCCCGATGGGGGGAAGGTGCTGGTGCTAACAAACACTGGTGCGGCGAGGAGTGTGCAGCTCAAGGTGGGGGATAAGGTGGCGGAGGTCATGTTGCAGGCGAATTCCGTCAGTAGTCTTTCTTTTTGAAGCTGAGGCCCTATCTCGCAGATTCGGCGCAGCCGACTCGTGGTGGCCGTGGAAGAATTACATCCCGGGTGTTGACTCTGGAACTCAATCCGCTGAAATGCAAGAGCTTAGGGTTTGGCAACCTCTGTGCAACCTTTTCAGGACTATCGTCCTCATAGAGCTGCCGATTTGTTAGGGCAGGATGCGGAGGTCTGCATTCTTTGAGCCTTTCGCGCCTGCAAACCATACGCGTCGCCACTCGTCTGTGCGCCACGTCTTTCTGGCGCGGCCCTGGAATCGCGCAGGAGGGTGTTTAGAAACCGAACCGTTTTGATGTGCGAACCTCGTGTGATGGGAATAAGATTTCCAACGGGGCGGTATCGCTCTTGCATGTTTGTGCCAGGACCCCTAGATGAGACTCTTCAGCGCCAGACTCATCGTCTCCCTCATCGTCGGCATCACCCTCGTGTCTCTATGCACTTCGTACTACCAGGTCCTGATGCAAAGCAGGAGCATGCGCAAAGATCTGGAACGGCGCGCCGAGGTGCTGGGGGAGAGTCTGGCAAGAAACGTGGAGCGCGACCTGGAGAGGGATGCGCAGACCCGCCTGCAGCGGACGGTTCAGCAGTTCGCGAACCGGGAGCACTTAGCCGGACTCGCTGTCTATGATCCGCAAGGCCATCCGATCGCCGTTACAACCAACCTTGAGGCGCTGATGGAGAGCGCTCCGCCGATCGTGCTGCAGGCGCTCAAGCAGAATCACGCCACGGGAGCGTTTCTGCGCATGGGGATTGCTTCCATCCACATTTATGCGTTGCCGTTGCACAACGGCGACGATCTGGTGGGGAGCCTGGCGATTGTTCACGACTCTGGATATATCCGGGCGGAGAGCATGCGGATCTGGCGCGAGACGTTTCTGAGCGCGCTGATTCACGTCGTGCTGATCGTTCTGATCACGCTGTTAATCGTGCGCTGGAGCATCGCGGGGCCGATTGCGCGGACGGCCAATTGGATCAAGGCGCTGCGGACAGGGCGCGGGGTTTCGGCGCGCATCAAGCCGGTGGATATGGAACTGTTCCGTCCGTTGGCGCGGGAAGTCGCGACTATGGCCGAAAGCCTGAACACGGCCCGCACGGCCGCGGAACGCGAGGCTCGATTAAGGGACACCGGGGAGTCGATCTGGACCGCGGAGAGGCTTGCGGTGCACGTCCGGTCGCGCCTGGCGGACGGCCGGTTGTTTGTAGTGTCGAATCGCGAACCCTATACCCATGTGCAGAAGGGGAAATCGATCGAGGTCAACGTTCCTGCAAGTGGTCTCGTAACCGCGCTGGAGCCGGTGCTTTGCGCTTGTGGCGGAACCTGGGTCGCGCATGGATCGGGCGACGCAGACACCGAAACGGTGGACGCCCACGATCGACTGCTGGTTCCACCGGACGATCCGCACTATACGTTGCGTCGAGTGTGGCTGTCGAAGGAAGAGGAGGAAGGCTATTACTACGGATTTGCCAATGAAGGGCTTTGGCCTCTTTGCCATATCGCGCACACCCGTCCGCTGTTTCGCGCCAGCGACTGGAATCATTATCAGGAAGTAAATCGGAAATTCGCGAAGGCCCTGCTGGAAGAGATGGAAGGTGTCAGCAACCCGGTAGTGCTGGTGCAGGATTATCACTTCGCGCTGCTGCCTCGAATGATCAAGGAGCGGAGGCCCGATGCGCGGCTGGCGATCTTCTGGCACATTCCCTGGCCGAATCCGGAGGCGTTCGGGATATGTCCGTGGCAGAAAGAGCTGATTGACGGATTATTGGGTGCCGATCTGATTGGGTTCCACATTCAGGCGCACTGCTCGAACTTTCTGCAGACTATCGACCGGATTGTGGAGTCGCGGATCGACTGGGATCACTCGACGGTGCAGCGCCTCGACCACAGAACCACCGTGCATCCGTTTGCGATCAGTGTGAATTCGGCTGATCCTCAAATAAAGCCGTTGCGAGAATCGGCCTATGAGGAGAGGGCGTCGCTGCTGAAGAGTCTCGGGGTTCGAGCGGCGCTGATGGGAGTGGGCGTGGACCGGCTCGACTATACCAAGGGGATTCTGGAAAGATTCCTGGCGATCGAGCGGTTCCTGGAGAAATATCCGCGGTACCAGGGCGTATTCACGTTTGTTCAAATCGGAGCGCCGAGCCGGACTCACATCAAGCGATATCACGATTTGCAGGCGGAGATAGAGGCTGAAGCAGAGCGAATCAACTGGCGATTCCGCTCGGAACAGTGGAAGCCGATCGTACTGCTGGAACGGCAGCACAGCCACAAGGAGATCGAGCCTTACTACCGGGCGGCTGATCTGTGCCTGGTGACTTCGCTGCATGACGGGATGAATCTCGTGGCCAAGGAATTTGTCGCGACGCGCCAGGATGAGCGGGGAGTTCTAATCCTGAGCTGCTTTACCGGAGCGGCGCGGGAGTTACGCGACGCCCTGCAGGTGAATCCCTACGACATTGACCAGACGGCGGAGGCGATCCGGACGGCTCTGGAGATGAACGCGGACGAGAAGCAGCAACGGATGCAGAGAATGCGAAAGACGATTCGGGAGCAGAACGTGTATCGCTGGGCGGCGAGTTTGATTGGGGAAGTCTGCGACGTGCGTCTCGAATCCGCCGGGGATAATCAGTTTCGAGCCAGTTCAACGGTGGCATAGAAATACTAGCAGGTCGGGCAGGCAACCCGACTGGTGCAGAGTGCTACCTAGTAAGAACAATGGCTACAGCCGAGAACATCGCGGAGAAGCCGACTCTGCGCAAACCGCAAAAGCCTTTCTACTTCAATACCTCAGAGCATCTGCTGCGGATTGGCAGGCAGAGAGCGAGTAACCTTTCGGAACTGCTGCAGGCACTGCAGACGGTTCCCGACGACTGCATTTTTCAGCACACGTTCCGGACGCTGCAGGAACATCACTTTATCCGCCAGGGTTTTTCGAATGACTTCGCGCATTGGACTCTGTTTGCGTGCAATGAACCGGCACTGGCCGAGCAATTTGCGAGCGTAGATGTCAGGGAGTTTACGGCGATTGAAGGGCTGCGACGGCGGATGGTGGAGATTCTGGACGAGTTCCTGCAATCGCACAATATGAGCGGTTCGCGTCCGGCGCATGAGCCGTTTTATTTCTGTGCCGCTGATATCGTCGTACTGCCGACGGCCTTTTGTGCGGATACGTTGAAGGCGTTTCTTGACGGCCTTAACCAGGTGACTGTTCACTCCATTCATCACCATTTCATTGAGGCGCGATTGCGTCTGCATCGCATGTCGAACGACTTCTCACAATGGCTGGAATCGGAGATCGGGCTGAGGGAAGCGGCTGATGCAATCGAGCGCATCGACATCTACGCGAACACGATGGAGGGGGTGCGGCGGCAGATCGCGCGCATCGTCTCGCAAGTCATACATTAGGGATTAGGACCGAGAAGAGCATGAGTTCTGACGATCCGCGCGCCATTTCTGCCGGTTCCACCGTCAATAAGCAAGCAGCCACTGAAGTCCCCAGGCGTGACGTTGAACGCCGGTCGCTTCATTCTGCGCGGCGGGCGAGCGACCGGAGGGGGAACCGGCCGTTACCGGCGAGCGTGCTGACGCCGCCAACTCCCCCTCCGCCGCCTCACTTGGATGATTACGGAGCGATCGTGGGACAGAGCCAGCTGGATACGCTGCGGTATCTGGCGAAGGAGTTCAAGGGGAAGACCATCAAGATGGTGAACTCCACCGCCGTGGGCGGAGGGGTAGCTGAAATGCTGAACCGGCTGGTGCCGCTCCTGTCGGAACTGGACGTTCCCACACATTGGGACGTGATCACGGGCGGCAACGATTTTTTTGAGGTGACCAAGGCATTTCACAATGCGCTGCACGGAGCGCCATATCAATTGACGCAGGCTGCCAAAGACATTTTTCTCATGTACAACGACCAAAACCGGCGCCGTATGCAGTTTGGCGAAGATATGGTAGTGATTCACGACCCACAGCCCGCGGCGCTGGTTCTGTCACGGCCTCAAACGCCAGCGCATTGGGTGTGGCGATGCCATATCGACCTGTCGAATCCGAATCCGGGAGTGTGGGAGTTCCTGCGGCCATTCGTTGCACGGTACGACGCGGCGATTTTTTCTTCGCAGTCATTTACGCAGCAGCTACCGATTCCGCAGTATCTGTTTTATCCGTGTATTGATCCATTGTCGGAGAAGAACAAAGAACTGCCCGACTCGCAGGTGCAGCAGATCTGTGACGAATTTGGTATCGACCGGTCGCGGCCCATCGTGACACAAGTCTCGCGTTTCGACCGGTTGAAAGACCCGGTCGGAGTGGTGCAGGCGTATAAGCTGGCGAAGAAATATGTCGACTGCCAACTGGTGCTGGCTGGAGGCGGGGCGAGCGATGATCCCGAAGGTGCGGCCGTGCTTCAGGAAGTAAAAGAGGCTGCGGGTAACGATCCTGACATCATCATTCTTGATCTTCCGCCGTGGTGTGCGGTGCAGATCAACGCGATCCAGAGAGCGTCGACGATCATCGTGCAAAAATCGCTGAAAGAGGGATTCGGGCTGACCGTTACCGAGGCGTTATGGAAGGGCAAACCGACGATCGCGAGCGCGGTCGGCGGTATCCCGAACCAGATTATTCACAAGCTCACAGGCGTCCTTGTGCACTCGGTTGAGGGTTGCGCTTTTCAGATTCGATATCTGCTGACGCATCCGGAATTTGCCCGGAGCATCGGGTCGAGCGGGCGCGAGCACGTGAAGGAAAACTTCCTGATGACCACCAACGTGAAGCGCTGGCTGCTGCTGTTTCGAATTCTGGAGCAGGCAAAAGGGCAACTCAGCCAGGCTGCCTGAGTTACGCGCTTTCCGCGGCGGAGAATCCGCGATCCATACTTGGCAGATCCGCGTATGCAGGAGGCATCGCCTGGATATGCATTTTTCGACTGCTGTCCTCGTTCGAGGCGTTCTCGATCTGCCGCATGATGGTTTCGGCGGCGGTGTCACCAAGTTCGGGAAGCCAGACTTCCATTTGGTCTGAGACCGAGGTGGCCGGTGTCTTGTAACCGAGGTCTACAGAAGTGACCGGCATGTTCATCTGGGCTGGAAGATTGGCGTCAATTGAGATAACGCCCTCAATTCCTCTCTGCTGAAATTGCGCAATGAGATGGTTGGGATCGTGGCCATCGTCGGTGGCGAGGACAAGCAAGTAACCGCTTTGATGCAAGCGGCGCTGTGCAGCCGCGACCACGCGCGCGACGCCGGAGCGGCCGAGTCCAGGCGCGATGACAGCCACCATGCGCGTACGTTTTGTGCGCAATGAACGTGCCACAATGTTGGGACGATAGTTCAGTTCGGCGGCGGCGCGATAGACGCGGTCCTTGGTTTTTTGCGGGATGGCGCGCGCTGCTTCGGTGTTGTTCAAAACGGCAGAAACAGAACAAGGCGCAAGGCCCACTCGCGCGGCGACGGTCTTCAGATTCACAGCTTTCTTTTCGGGCAACATTGCTTCCCCCTTAAAAAGTGCTCTGCATCCGCGGAAACGGGTGCAGTGGTTGTTGTTGGAACATGCCGGAACGATGCACTACTGGCGTTTCCTCGCGGGACCAAACGGGGGGTCTCAAATGCTCTCTGCCACGCTGCAGAACCAGCACAAACACTGTGCGTTAGATGATGTCTGTTAGTCCAATTCAAAAATTCCATCGTAACGATTAATGATCATGTAGCAGTTACGCGGCATTTTTCCGGATGAGGTATCCTCATCGGTGTGACATTGCGTTTTTCATTCTCGAGCGATCAGAAATTGATTCAAATCGTCGATGCCGCACTCTCGGATGCGTCACGCAAGAGCAAAGGTGGGCTTGTTTGCCGGAAGGGATGTACGGCGTGCTGCATCGGAGTGTTCGCCATCAATCAACTCGATGCCGCTCGGTTGCGGCGAGGTCTGGCAGAACTTGCGGTGCGCGACCCCGAACGGGCGGCGGCTGTCCGGCAACGTGCTCGTGATTCTGTCGCGCGGCTGTCGCGCGACTTCCCGGGCGATCCGGCAACGGGTCTGCTCGGTAAGACAAAAGAACAGCGCCGACGGTTCGAAGACTTTGCCAATGAGGAACCCTGTCCCGCGCTTGACCCGCAGGAGGGTACCTGCGATCTCTATGACTCGCGTCCCATGACTTGCCGCACTTTCGGGCCTCCGGTACGTGTAGAAGGTGGCGGTCTGGGAGTTTGCGAACTTTGCTATCACGGTTTTTCTGAGGAAGAGATTGCTGCTTGTGAAATGATCCCCGATCCGGAAGACCTGGAGTCGCGATTGCTCAAGGAAGTTGAAAAGAGCATCGGAAGTCGCGGGGATACGATTATCGCCTTTCCCCTGGCAGCCTGATGCGATCCCGCTTCTGCACTTCCAGTGTGCTTCTTCTTGTAGCGCTGATCTCTTTCCTGATCGCCACGCCGCTATTTGCCCAGGCGGACGCTGCAATCGAGACCGCCGCATGGCTGCGTTACGCGCCGCTGGATTCAAAGGCGGCGATGAATTACGAAAAATTGCCTGGCGCGTCCGTTTTGTTCGGCAAATCTCCTGTGCTCGAGGCCTCGCGGCAGGAGTTAGCTATCGGTGTGGAGAAGATGCTGCGGCGCACTCTCAGATCGAGCGACGGCATCAAGGGCAGCGCATTCGTTTTGGGCACGATTCGCGGTCTTCACGGCGTTGCTCCGTCGCTGGAGCCGCCGAGTCCGCTGGAAGCGGATGGATATTGGCTCACGATCGCCGAGATCGGGCACGCCGAATGTCTCGTGATTACTGCCGCGAACGATCGCGGCGTCCTCTATGGGGTGTTTGCGCTCCTAAGCAAGATCGCCCGCGGAGAGAGCATCATCGGCATGAACGAAGTCCAGAACCCATATGCTCCAATCCGGTGGGTCAATCAGTGGGACAACCTCGACGGTCGCATCGAGAGAGGGTATGGCGGGCCGTCGATATTTTTTGCGGATGGGAAGGTACGCAGCGATCTGACGCGTGCCGGGGAGTACGCGAGGCTGCTGGCTTCGATCGGCATTAATGGATGCACGATCAACAACGTGAATGCCGCTTCTGGTGTGCTGGAAGATGACTTCATTGCACAAGCCAAGCGAATTGCGGATATATTCCGGCCGTGGGGCGTGCAGATCTCGATGTCGGTCGATCTGAGCAGCCCGAAGTTGATTGGTGGACTCGACACTTTCGATCCGATTGATCCGCGTGTGGCTGACTGGTGGCGCAAGAAGGTGGATGGAATCTACCGCCAGATTCCAGACTTTGGCGGCTTTGTTGTAAAGGCCGATTCCGAGGGGCGTTCAGGGCCATCAGCTTACAGCCGCACTCACGCCGATGCCGCGAATGTTATAGCGCGGGCGCTCAAGCCGCACGGTGGCGTGGTCTTTTATCGGGCATTTGTTTACAACCATCATCTTGATTGGCGCGATCCGAAGAACGATCGCGCGAAGGCGGCGTACGACAATTTTCATCCGCTTGATGGCACGTTCGACGACAACGCCATCGTTCAGATAAAGAATGGTCCCATCGATTTCCAGGTGCGGGAGCCGTTATCGCCGCTTTTTGCCGGACTGCGCCGCACCAACGAGGCCATCGAACTGCAGATCACGCAGGAATACACCGGGCAGCAGAAACATCTCTGTTTTCTCGTTCCCATGTGGAAGGAAGTTTTGGATTTCGACATGCGTGTAGATGGGGAATCGACGCCGGTGAAAGATCTGGTCAGCGGACGCGTCTTTCATCGTCCGGTCGGCGGCTTTGTGGGCGTGGCGAACGTTGGACTCGACGCAAACTGGCTGGGGAGTCCACTTGCCATGGCGAATCTTTATGGGTTTGGACGGCTGGCGTGGAATCCAAGGTTCGGCAGCGAAACCATTATTGATGAATGGACGCGGCTTACCTTTGGCAGCGATCCGATGGTGGTCAACACAATCGCGAATCTGCAGCTCAGTTCGTGGCCGGTGTATGAGAGCTACACCGGGCCACTCGGCGTTGGGACGCTCACGAACATTCTGGGAAATCACTACGATCCGGGGCCCGAGTCATCGGAGGAAAACGGCTGGGGACAGTGGCATCGAGCGGACCATCAGGGGATCGGTATGGATCGCACGATGGCAACGGGAACCGGGTACATCGGCCAGTATCCACCTGAAGTTCAGAAGATTTACGAATCGCTCGCGGCGTGTCCGGATAACTTGCTGCTCTTCTTTCATCATGTGCCGTATACGTACGTTCTGCATTCTGGAAAAACTGTCATTCAACACGTGTATGACTCGCACTACGAGGGAGCCGAACACGCGCGCGATTTCATCGCCGAGTGGAAAACGCTCGAGGGTCGGGTCGATCCTGAACGGTACCGGGACATCCTGGCTCGCTTCGAGTTTCAGGCAGAAGAGGCTGTCAAATGGCGGGACGCCATTTGCGATTGGATCCACGGTCTGTCAGGAATTGCGGATCAAAGAGGACGGTTTCGGCCTTAGACTTTATCCATTTAAATTCAACTTTTTGGCCGCTGCGGCTTGCGCATTTTGCGAAGTTTCGTTAACGTTTACGGTTCCGGAGGTAGGGTGCTGAACTGCCTCCTGAGATTTGCTGACTGTACATGGCCGGCCCCGACGCAGGCCTAAAAAATGGGAAAGCCTCCCGCCACTCTCGGCGACATTGCGAAGTCGCTGGGCACGTCTATCGGCACCGTTCACCGCGCGCTCCACGACCATCCCGGAGTAAGTCCCGCGACCAAAGCCAGAGTCTTGCAGATGGCGAGGAACCTGGGCTACCGGCCGAATCTGGCGGCTCGATACCTGTCGTCGAAAAAGACGCTGCGAATCTCTGTAAATACGCTGCAAGGCACGACCTCGTTCTGGGACGAAGTGCGCGCGGGGATCCGAGAAGAGGCCGCGAGCATCCTTCTTGAAAATGTCGAAATCGAATTTCGCACGTGTCCCAGCCTGGGAGAGGGCGAAGAGGAGGCTTTAGAGGCAGCCATCGCCGCGCAGGTTGACGGGATCATTACATTCCCGAGCCGCCCGGAAAGTCTCAGGCCATGGATCCGCCGCGCCTCGCGGTCGCATATTCCGGTGGTGTGCGTGGCGACGGATGCGCCCAACAGCGGGAGATTGGGAATCGTCGCCATCGATACGCTGGCTAGCGGTGCCATTGCCGCGGATCTCATGGGGAGGTTCCTGGGCGCGCGAACTGGATCGCTCGGCATCACGGTGTTCGATATGGGGATTACCGAGCACGCGGAGAAATACGGAGCCTTCGAATCCACGCTGAAATCGTTTTATCCCCATCTGGAACTGCTCAAGCCAATTGAAGACCACGATGTGGAACGGGAAGCGTATCGCAAATGCCGCAAGCTGTTTGAAGAGCGGAGTGACCTCACCGGAATTTATGTGACCACCGAGGCGTCGATACCCGTGTTGAAGGCGGCTTGCGACGCGAAGGTGCTCGAACGGCTGACGATCATTACCACAGATTTGTTCCCCGATCTCGTGCCCTACATACGTTCGGGCGCAGTGGCGGCCACGATCTACCAGCGTCCGCGAGCGCAGGGGCAGATGGCTCTCCGGCTGCTGCATGAGTTCCTGGCGGAGGGCGGACGGCGGTCGAATCAAGTTTCGCTGGCTCCACATCTGGTGATGCGGGGGAATCTGGACTTCTTCCTGAGCCGGCAATCGCAGGAATCCGCCAACAAGAACGGGCAAAACGGCCAGGAGTCTCGCAGGTTGGTGCAGGATCTCGCTTAGCCAAGCCAGTTGAATCAAGCCAACGAAAGGTCAGACGGAATCATGGCTTATTTAGGCATCGATGTGGGCACGGGAGGAACACGGGCGCTGGTGATTGATGCGCAGGGAACTGTTGTGGCTTCGGCATCGGCGGAGCATCAACACTTTGCCAGCCCGAAGCCCGGCTGGGCGGAGCAGGATCCGCGGGACTGGTGGCAGGCGTGTGGAGCGGCGGTGCGGAAGGCGCTCGAAACCTCCGGGATTCGCGCGGAAGATATTGCGTGCGTGGGATTCTCAGGGCAGATGCATGGGGCAGTGCTGCTCGATGCTTCGGATGAAGTGGTGCGGCCGGCGCTGATCTGGTGCGATCAACGGAGCGAGCCTCAGTCCGTGGAACTGGAGAAGCTCTTTGGGCGTGAGGCGCTGATTCGGCTCACCTGCAATCCTCCGCTAACAAATTTCACGTTGACCAAGTTTCTTTGGGTGCGCGAGAACGAGCCCCAGGCATGGGCGCGTGTGGCGCACGTCATGCTGCCGAAAGATTACGTGCGTTTTCGTCTCACGGGAGAGCGCGCTATTGATATGGCGGACGCTTCCGGCACGCTGCTGCTCGATGTAGCGAACCGGCGGTGGTCGAAGGAGGTGCTGACCAAGACCGGTATTAGCGAGAGTTTGCTGCCAGCGCTGTTCGAGTCGCCGGATGTGTGCGGAAAGGTATCGGCGGCGGGCGCGGAAGCTACCGGGCTGCGGGCGGGGACGCCGGTTGTCGCGGGCGCGGGGGATCAGGCTGCGGGCGCCGTGGGTATGGGCATCGCGCGCGTTGGCGCGGTGAGCGCAACGATCGGGACATCAGGCGTGGTGTTTGCTTCGACCGATCGCCCTGCGATGGACCCAGCGGGACGGCTACACACGTTCTGTCATGCGATTCCAGGACGGTGGCATGTGATGGGCGTGACCCAGGCGGCGGGATTGTCGCTGCGCTGGTATCGCGACAACTTCGGAGCGGCGTCGCCGGGACTGCAGAAAAATGAAGGGCGTGATCCGTACGATGTGTTTGCAGAGGAAGCTGCCGCTGCGCCGGCAGGGTCGGAAGGGGCGCTGTGGGCGCCGTATCTGATGGGCGAGCGGACGCCGCATCTCGATCCGAATGCGCGGGCTGCATTGGTGGGTCTGACGGCCTCGCACACGCGGGCGCACGTGATTCGCGCCATTCTGGAAGGAGTGGCTTTCAGTTTGAAAGATTCCTTCACCATCTTCGAAGAGATGAAGATCCCTGTGACCTCAATTCGGTTGGGCGGCGGCGGGGCACGCTCGCCATTGTGGCGGCAGATTCAAGCTGATGTTTACGGGCGCGAGGTGGAGATCGTCGCTGCCGAAGAGGGCGCGGCGTATGGTGCGGCGATTCTCGCGGGCACGGGGGCGGGTGCGTGGTCGTCGGTGGAGAATGCGTGCGATGAGATTGTGCGGGTGGCGAAGCGAATTGCGCCGAATGAGAAAGACTCGGCGACGATGCAAAATGCGTACGCCAGTTATCGGAAAGTTTATCCGGCTTTGCGCCAACTAATGTGAAGCCGGCGTGTTCGACAGTGTTCGCGATGGGTACGGCGGGTGGCGCACCCTTCAACCTAGCCAGGATCAGGGTGGCCGATCCTGATTCGGTTGAAAGGGTGCGCCACCAGCGTCTTCTCATCTTTTGACACTCCCATCCTTGTCATCCTGAGGAGCGCGCTCAGCGCTCCGAGGGACCTTACGACCGCGTGCACCCTCGATGGAGTCGAAAAGGTCCACCCAAACTCCTAGCCGCCGTGTGCACATTTCTCACGTTCTTTGCGTGAAAGCCTGCCCTGAGCGAAGTCGAAGGGTGGGGCTTTTCGCCGCCGCATCGCAATCCGGTGAAGCGAGGCTTGGTCAGCGAACCGGACGAGTGGCGGTGGAGCAGTTATCGTTTCCACCTTCTCGAAGAGGCTGGGCCGGTGCGGGCGAACGAGTGATGGGCGAAGATTTCGTTTCGCAATCGGGCGGCTGAATGCTCACCTGCAACAGCAGCCGAAACCTCGTCAACGAAAGCCCACACTCAATCATGGCGCGTGGCCCCCCTTTAACGATCTTTGCGCACAATTTCCACTGAGGGTGCCCCATCCTTGCGTTCTTTGCAAGGGTGGGATTCCACAGCGCTCAAGTCGTTGGGCTTTTGACCTTCTCAGGCATGACAGAGTGAGAGGCGTACCTCAGACGCTGAAGCGCGGTATCTTCGCAGACGATTTGGTGCACGAGTAGAACTCGTGCCTTTTCCCGGTTGCCGTGATGCTCCTAAGGAGGTCAAAATCTCAAAGGGTTGAGATTAGTGGAATCCCACCCTTGCGCAAGAAAACGCGCAAGGATGGGGCACCCGGCCATGTGGAGGCGCCCGAAGCCCAACCTCACTGTACTTTCAAAATGAATGCTGCGGTGTGCGTCAATGTGCCCGAATGTCCGGTCGATCTAATCCCAACCGCCCCGGCTGGCGTGCTGGGCGATGTGCTTATGGACAGAGTGGCCGTTGCAGAATGTGTTCCATCGAGAAGTACCGAATTAGGTGAGATTCCACAGCTCAGGGCTTTTCCGCTTGGTACTGCGCAGGTCAGGGCTACGGCGCCGCTAAAATTCGCGGTGGGTGATATGGTCAACGTTGCACTCGTCGATGCTCCAGGTGATAGGCTCGCTTTTGTCGGCGAAACTGAAATTGTAAAATTTGGCGGAATGATCTTGAAAATTACACCATACCCATAGGTGCCACCCAGAGCTGTTCCGTAGAGATTTCCGGCGTTGTCCTGGGTCAGATCTGCTTCTGGTGATGCTCCATCAGCTCCTCCAGTGAAGGCATGCAGTATTGTTTGCTGTCGCTTTGAATTAAGCTCGAAGACGACTCCGCAGCAAAGCTGACTCATGCCGCCGAGAGCAGCGGTCCCGTATAGGTTCCCGCTCTTGTCACGAAGTAGACCTGCCACAGGGCCCCATCCATTTGCACCGCCAGGGAAGGAGTAAAGAGCGTGTTCCTTCGCAGCCGGAGTCACCCTAAAAATTGTCCCACAGCCCCCAGAATTGCATGCGTTCGGGTCGAAGATGCCCCCGCCGTAGGTAGTCCCGTATACATTTCCGACCTTGTCGAGAACCAATGTGCCATAGGGCTGTTCACCGTCTGGACTACCTGTGAAGGCGTGTAAAACAGTTTCATTTCCGGAGGGATCCAGTTTAAAGACTGTTCCCCCATTTGCATTGATACCCGTTGTCATTCCATACAGGTTCCCGGATGGGTCAAGAATTACTGGAGAATTAGAAGCACCGCCATCCGTGCCCCCGCCAAAGCTGTGCAGAACGGTTTCCTTGCCGCTAGTGTCGAGTTTGAACACGACACCACAGCTTGGGTGAAGTAGTTGCAACCCGGGAGCCCACCGCCCGCAGTCGTGCCGTATAAGTTTCCGGCTTTGTCCATGACTAGGCCCGCCAAGGGCTCTCCGCCATCCGAACCGCCTGTAAAGCTGTAGAGGACAGTTTCGTTTCCACTCGGGTCTAACTTAAAGACGACTCCGCATCCCGGATATCCGCCGCAACTGACGCTGAGATCTCCTCCATACTCAGTTGTGCCATACAAACTGCCATTCGCGTCCAGTACCAAGTTCCCATGCGGTTGCTCTCCATCTGTCCCGCCCTTGAACTCATACAAGGTCGTCTTCTTGCCAGACGTGTCTAACTTGAATATGGTTCCATAGACCGCGATGCCACCGTCTACCGTTGTACCGTAAAGATTCCCCGCAGAGTCGCGGATCACGCCGTTTGGACCGCCACCATCTGAATTACCCTGGAACTCATAAAGTGCGCTGAAAATTTGCGCGGCTCCAGTGGATGAAAAAATGGCCAGAAAAAGGAGAGTTCCGAGCCATACAGAGAAATGGCTCGCCATCCGGTGCCGCAGTTGGCGATACCGTTGTTCGATAGTTACTTGACTTCGCATGGATGGCTCCCAGAAGCAAAATGGGAAGGCAGTATACAGTACTTCGATTAACGAACCTTGATTAAAGGCAAAACTTACGAATTTCACGTTCCACGGCTAGATCGATCCAAGCAATGCCGCTGTCCGGAGGCAAGCACAGCTGATCTTGCGGCTGCCCTTTCGTTGAATAATTGATTAGTCAGGCGACCCGCGGCAAGGGACAATGAGGTGATGGGGTCTATCAGCAATCACGAAAGGTGCCATTTGGATGTGATCTGCTGGAAACTACGGCTTGCATCGTGGTTGGGGCCGAGCCTCATGTCCACGCTTGCAATCGGTTCACGACACAGCGGCTAACGAGTAGCTGACGAAACCAGGCGATTTCACTCAAAACCCTTTCAAAGGGAAGATGAGTGCAATCGCGATGTTCCGCGAACTCGGAAGGGTAGAATCGTTTCGCCGTGAAACTATTACTCAGAGGAACCAGTCAGGCTCTGTTCTTGATTGCTGGCTTGCTGTTCTTGGTGGGAGGACGAGCAATGTGGGAGGACGAGCAATCAGCGAGCTCACCAAGACTGATCGGGTACTTGCTGAATTTCTGGGTATCGGTTTGGCCGTCGTGTTTCTTGTCGTGGGCATGGTGGCGAAGAATGCCGCAGATGATCGCAATGCCGAGGACTCAGCCGCTGAGTGAGTGTAATTAATCGCGACGTTACGCCAACCGACTTACGCATGACATGGACCGATCAAGCTAACGCTTGGTGCTTCTCTTTTGGTGTGCCACCGCGAACTTAAAATCCGGTTCAAAAGCGTGGCTGTGGGTGTCTTGATTGAACTTTCCTCCCAGCCTGAACTCAGCATCAAAGTCTCCCAGCGAAGGACAGCATTCACCGTCTTCAGGCCTGTAAATGCCCGACTCAAACGTAAAGGTACCTTTGGCAAACCGATAGCCGCCGTTGCGCAATTCTTCGCCCTCCTTCAGTAATGTGGACTTCGTCACATCCTGAAAAGGAACAATCGAGAGTTTCCGGTCGCTGGATATCGTATAAACATCGTGCTCGACGATTCCGCCCGAGCCCGACACTCGGGTCCGGATGTAGAGGAAATGCATTCCCTCGATGGTGATGAACTCTTCCTCGAAATCGTCCTCAGAGTAGAGTCTGCCGTCGACGATTGCGGTTTCAGATTGCAGTACCTTTAGGATTTCGAATTCATCGGCCTGTTTCACCGCGACGAGGATGCGATCATCCTTCATGCTGAATTGTGCTGTCGGTTCTGCGCGATAGTGGGCGACGAGGATTTTCTGAGGCGTAGGCTCACAGCTGATTTCTCCTTCATCAGCTGCAATGAGCTTGCGGGCTAAGGGGTGGTCCTTATCCGGAGGAATCTCGCGTGGCAGTTCCGACTTGGCGACGAAATCGCCTTCCTCCAGCAGGATAGGCTGCTCCTGACGGCTTGAGCTGGCACTCGCGGCTTGAGCGACGACCGCGGACGCGAGGAGAATTCCTCTTAGCCAAGTCATGCCATATCTTACTGTGAGATTACCCTTGAGTGGCCTAACTGTTAAAAACAGTAGCACTCAAAACGAGGACAACAATAACCGTTCCGTCTTCACTTCACTTCGCGAGTTCTTTCACCACGACCAACCGGTCTCCCGCCACTTCCTTCATCTGCTGCACGATTCCTGACGGCCAATGAATCTCTATTAAATCCGCTGACGCGTTGGCCCCCAGGCCGAAATGTACCGGGCCCGCGCTTGACGACGCATATCCGCAACTTGTGGTCATGTGGTTGTATTGGGCGCCGGATTTCGTGACCACTTTGATTCGTGCGCCGATGCCATCGCGATTACTCTTCGTGCCTTGCAGCTTGAATTCGATCCAGTGATTGGTGCCGGGACTCTGGTTCATCCAGAGTTCCGCGGGAGCATTCAGCGCGTTTACGACTACATCCAGCTTGCCATCGCCATTCAGATCTCCCACTGCTGACCCTCGATGACGCGCGGGAGGCTGCGCGGTCAGGCCCGCCTCAGCCGTCAGTGCCGCGAACTTCATCCCGCCTAGATTGCGGAAAACCGTATTCGGCTGCTCGATCACCAAGTTGGTCGACGCTAACGACTGCACATGGCCGCGCGAGACGAAAATGTCTTTCCATCCATCGTTGTCGAAGTCGGCGATGGTGGGCGAATATCCTGCCATGGGCAGGCTTAGCTTGGTCATGCCGCTCTCGCGGGTGACTTCGGTGAAGCTTCCTTTTCCGGTGTTCTTGTAAATGGGGAATGTCTCGCCGTCGAGCGCAACGATGACGATATCGGGATAGCCGTCGTTATCGAGATCGCGGAAGTCGACGCCCATGCCGGAGATGTAGACGCCGTCTTCGCGCAGGGCAACATTTTCCTCGAAGCCGACTTCCTCGAACTTGCCGCCGCCCTGACTGCGGTAGAAGGAATTCATCAGCTTGTCGTTGGGGATAATCAGGTCCATCCGGCCGGTGAGTTCCGAATCGGCGGCGGCTACGCCCATGCCTTTGCCAGGATGCTTGCGGAAACCCGCTTCTGCCGAGGCATCGCGAAAGGTCCCATCGCCTTTATTGATGAATAACTGGTTAGGCGTCGGCTTGTACATCTTGGGATGGCAGTAGTCGTTGTGGCCGAAGCCGGCACACACAGGCTCGTTACTGAAATCCCACTTCAGATAGTTGATTACCACCAGATCGAGCAGGCCGTCGTTGTTGACGTCGATCCAGGCTGCGGCGACGGACCACAGCGGGCCGTACTCAGGGTCGGGCTTGTTGAGACCGGCCTTGGCGGTGACGTCGGCGAAAGTTCCGTCGCCGTTGTTGTGATAGAGCGTGTTGCGATGGACCCCTGCTACGAAGATGTCTTCGTAGCCATCGTTGTCGTAGTCGGCGATGGCGACGCCGGTGTCATAGCCAGTTCCTTTCAGGCCGGCTTTTTCGGTTACATCGGTGAAGTGTCCTTTGCCGTCGTTTTCGAAGAGGCGGTTGTAGTACTTGGGGGAATCCTTCTTCAGCGTCTTGAGGTCGGCGCCGTTGGTGAAAAAGATATCGAGCTTGCCGTCGTTGTTGTAATCGAAGACTGCAACGCCTCCGGCCATCGTCTCGGGAGCGTGGTGCTCGGGGCTTTCATTGCTGTCGAGTTTGAAATCGATGGCCTGATAGGTGAATCGGATCGGGCTATCGGACGCGGCCGTTTTAGAGGTGTCCCCCGTCTGAGCTTCGGGCCGCTCCACGACGAGAGCGCTCGCAAGCATCAGGAGAAATGCAGCCAGGAAACTGCGAATGATCATAATTGGGGCGACATCTTTATTGAACCACAAAGAAACACGAAGGACACGAAGGTGAAGATCGAATTTCCTTCGTGCACCTTCGTGTCCGTCGTGGTTAAAGCAGTTTCTTTCGCGCTATTCGGGCAGTTTCTGTTCGCCCTGAATTGTCAAATGAGAATCCGCGTGGGGCGCCGCGGTTCCCGGTTGTCCTCCGCCCACGGTGATGAGATAGTCTCCGGCGCCGACCAGCCGGTCTCCAGCCTCATTCACGTAGCTGAGATCGCGCGGACCGAGCGTCAACTTCACGTGTTGTTGCTCCCCCGCTTTCAGATGAACGCGCTTGAATCCGCGGAGCGCCTTCAGCGGGGCGCCCGCGACCTTCGGGAAGCTGATGTAGAGTTCAGCCACTTCGTCGCCATCGCGCTTGCCCGTATTCTTAATGTCCAATTCGACGTCGAGCGGACTGCCCGCCTGCAACTGCGGATTTGACAGCTTCATCCCGCTATATTCGAAAGTGGTGTAACTCAGGCCGTGGCCGAAGCCATACAGCGGCTCGCCGGTGAAGTACCGGTAGGTACGGTTCTTCATATTGTAGTCTTCGAAGTCGGGCAGTTGTTCGGTGCCTTTGTAGAACGTGACGGGCAGACGTCCGGCTGGATTGTTGACTCCGGCCAGCGTTTCCGCGATCGCGGTTCCGCCTTCTTCACCCGAATACCAGGCGTCGAGAATGGCATTGGCGTGATCGTTTGCCCAGTTCACGGCCAGTGCGCTGCCGTTCATCAGGACGACGACGAGGGGCTTGCCGGTTCCTTTCAGGGCTCCGAGCAAAGCTTCTTCTTCCGAGGGAAGGTTGAGGCTGGTGCGATCGCCGCCACGGAATCCGGGGACGTCGACCTTCATCTCTTCACCCTCGAGCCTCGAGGTGATGCCCACCACCGCCACGACTACGTCGGCCCTCTGCGCGGCTGAGGTGGCTTCGACAAGCGGATCCTTCCCGACAGGTTGCCAGACCATCTTGATACTGAAGGCGCCCTTCAGGAACTCGACCTTGACCGAATAACGATGCCCTTTCGTCAAGGAAACGCTGGCTGTCTGGATGTTGGGATCGTGCAACACAGGGTCATCGACAATGGGCTTGCCGTCGAGCCACATGCGCTCGTTGGAGCCTGCTAGGCCGATCTGGTACGTGCCGGACTCGGTGGGAGTGAGGAATCCGGTCCAACGGACCGAATACTCTTTCATCCCCTCGGGCCCGTGGAACGCCTGCGGGTCGGGGGTGAAGCGCGATGTCTCCAGGTCAATGATCGGATCAACGCGCGTGACCTGCGGGGTTCCGGTCAGATCGCCGGCGAAATATTCTGCCTTCAGTCCGGGCTTCCCGTCCTCAGTTGTGAGGGCCGAAGTCGGCACGGGCGGCAGTTCGCGCAGAAAATTTGTTCCTGGTTCATACGTCACTTGAGCTCCGCTGAACTGCTTGCGTATGCCTTCTATAGCGGTCACCGCGTGCGAGGCTGTGCCGCTGTAGTTGCCGTGGAGGACCTGAACGGATTCCGCCAGCGGCCCGACAACAAGAATCTTTTTGGCGCTGGGCTCGAGCGGAAGGACGCCATCGTTTTTCAGCAACGTCATCGACTCGCGTGCGATTTTCAGGGCCAGCTGGCGATGCGGCGCGCTGTCGATTTCCGAATCTGGAGTCTTGGCATAAGGAACCATATCCGGGGGATCGAACATGCCCAGCCGCATGCGGGCGGTGAACAGCCGGCGCAAGGAAACGTCGAGATCGGCTTCAGTGAGCAAGCCCTGCTTCACAGCGTCGACGAAGGGCTTGTAGTCGTGGTCGTCTTTGGTGATGGTGAAGAAGTCGGCGCATTCATTGTCCATGCCGGTCTTGATGGCGGCCGCCGCGGCTTCGGCCTGGCTCTTCACAAAACGGTGGCCCTGGAAGATGTCGACGATGGCATCACAATCGGAAACCACGTAGCCGTTAAACTTCCAAGCGCCGCGGAGAGTATCTTTCAGCAGAAAAGTATTGGCACACGCGGGCTGGCCGTTGACGCGGTTATACGCGCACATGATGGACTCGGCCTTGCCCTCTGTGACGGTCGCGCGGAATGCGGGCAGATACGTGTCTTCCATGTCATGTTTTGAGATCTGGACATCGATGGTGTGCCGCGTAGGTTCTGGACCGCTGTGTACCGCGTAGTGTTTCGGTGTCGAGATCACGCGGAAGTATTTCGGATCGTCACCCTGCAGTCCGGTCACAAAGGCCACGCCCATTCTTCCCGTTAAGAACGGATCTTCGCCATAAGTTTCCTGGCCGCGGCCCCAGCGGGGATCGCGGAAGATGTTGATGTTGGGAGACCAGAAATCCAGGCCTTCCATAATGTCCCGGCGTCCGGCACGTATGGCCTGGTTATGTTTGGCCCGGGCTTCGGTGCCGATCACGATTGCCATCTCGTGAATGAGGGGATCGTCGAAAGTGGCGGCCAGCCCGACGGGTTCGGGAAAGACGGTGGCGGTACCAGCATTGGCAACACCGTGCAAGGCCTCACTCCACCAGTCGTAGGCGGGTACCTGCAGGTCGGGGATGGCCCGTGCCTGGTTCACCAATTGTTGGGCTTTCTGCTCCAGAGTCATTCGCTTGATGAGGTCGTCGACCCGGGCATCGATGGGTTGGGAGGGGTCCAAATAAAGGGGCTTAGGGTTGGTTTGAGCAACGCAAGGAATGACGATAAGAAGGGCGAAAAAGGCTAAAACCGTGGTCCTATAACGACTTTCCATAGGTGATCCTCCGGCGTACCCGAAGCCTAGCCTGGGCATGCGGGTGCGCGCCTGATTGAGTTAAAAAGGCTTTTCGTTAACGATTACGGTGACGGTCGCTTGTAGCACAGAGACATCAAAGGGTCAAGGAAGCAAATGAAGCATGTTATGGGCTCATGTTTCGGCCTGAGCCTTCAAGAATGCCGCTACGATATCGATTTTCTTCTTGACAACGGTTTACATAACACAGTAAACCGTGAACGTTCACATAAAGCAAGGGTCGTTCTGTCCCAGAGGACTGTCCCCGACCGAATGCAATTCTGGAGGCTGGCACAATGAAATCCCTCTCGCCCACGAATGCCGGGAGTTTCGGGCTATTCCTGAAACGAGTAGATCTACGCTTGGTTTTGCTGCTGGGGGCACTAGTCGTGCTCTTTGCGGCGCAAGGCCTGGCACAAGAAGCAACCATTGTTGGAACCGTGACCGATCCGAGCGGCGCGGCAGTCGCGAACGCCAAGGTCACGTTGACGAACGTGGAAACGGGTGTCGCGAAAGTGGAAACCACGAACGATTCAGGTCAGTACAACGCCGTGGACATCCACATCGGCCACTACGACATTAAAGCAGAAGCAGGCGGGTTCAAGACCGTCGAGCGGAAGGGCATGGTCCTGCAGGTCGGCGACCGCGCACGCGCGGACTTCCAACTGCAGGTTGGCGGTCAGCAGGAAACGGTCACGGTGGAAGCCAACACCATTGCCGTGCAGTCGGATACGGGCGAAGTCAGCAACGTTATCACCGGCGAGCAGATTGCCAATCTATCCATAAATGGCCGCGGCATTTACCAGTTAGCCGCTCTGGCGCCGGGAGCGTCCAGCCAGATCGACGTCACGGCTCCCAACACTCCTGTGGGTGGCAGTGCCAGCGTGGAATATAACGGCCTTCGCCAGAACCACAACATCTATCTGTTGGATGGCGGCGAGAACGACGACCGCGGCGGCGCCGGCGGCATGAGCATCGCGCCCTCTGCGGATGCGATTGCCGAGTTCCGTACCCTTACTTCCAACTACAGCGCCGACTACGGCCTGTCTTCTGCCGGAACCAACGTGCTGGTTCTAAAGTCCGGGACGAAGCAGTACCACGCGTCGGCTTGGGAGTTCAACCGCAACGACGCGTTCGATGCCCGTACCTACAACAACCGGGCCCCGAATAAGGTGGCCGAGCTTCGCCAGAACACCTTCGGTTTTAACGCTGGAGGGCCAGTCGACTTCTGGGCCAAGGAACACAAGACATTCTTCTTCTACAACATGGAGTGGCGCAAATATATCAACGGCAATACCCTTCAGCAGACGGTTCCGTACACCAACTGGTACACCGGCGATTTCAGCACCAATACCCCGGCAGACGGAAAGGACGGTGCTGGAAATGTCGTTCCTCACTCCGGACTGCATACACCTTGCTCGAACCAAGTTGGTGCTACAGTTACCAGCGCCTTTGCGGCGGCGGGTCAGACGCTCAGCACCCCTGATCCGAGTGGCGGGTGCTCCGTCAACGCATCCGGGCCGCAGCCCATTTTCCAACAGTGGGTGGATCCAACCACCCATGCAGTCAATAACAAGATCCCGTCGGCTCTGTTGAGCCCGAACGCCCAAGCTCTGCTGACCGCCGGGGGAGCGTTCGGCGGTATCTTCCCGGCGCCCAACACCGGCAACCAATTCATTGGCGGCAACAACTCTCCCACGAACCTGCGGGAAGAGATTATCCGGGTCGATCACAACTTCAGCAGCAAGTTCTCGGTGTTTGGACATTTCGTCGACGAATCGGTGAGCCAGACGTTTGGTACCAGCCTTTGGAATACCTCTAACACTCCGGTGCAGGGCACATTCTTTGGCAATCCGTCCTACAGCGGCGTCGTTCACACGACTTATGCCATCAGCCCCACGCTGCTGAACGAGGTCGCCTTTAACTACAACGGCAACCGGATCAACATTACTCCGACCGGTCTGATTTCTGCCCCGTCAAGTTTTACCTTCAACCGCCTCTTCACTGGCCCGAACAATGACACTCGTATCCCGAACATCAACCTGCAGGGCTCGACGGGCGCGGTGTTCGGAAACAACAGCTGGCCATGGGTCAACAAGGCGGACGATTACCAGATCCGCGACGACGTCTCCTGGACCAAGGGTGCGCACCAATTCAAGTTTGGCGGCAGCTGGGCGCTTTATAAGAAGGTCCAGGACCTGTTTGGCAACACGCAGGGCGCGTTTAACTTCGGCGGTGGCTATAGCGGGCTGGACTTCGCCGATTACCTTCTCGGCTACTCCAGCGGATACAACGAACTGGCTGTGCAAGATAAAGGGTTATGGAACAACGTTTCCTGGGCCTTCTACGGACAGGACAACTGGCGTGTGAACAAGCGGCTGACCTTGAACCTGGGTCTGCGCTGGGATGGTGTGCCGCACACCTACGAAGCCAATAATCGGATGGGCAACTTTTATCCGAATCTCTACGACCCGACGAAGCCAGCCATTCTCACTAGCAATGGCAACATTGATCCCTCCAGCCCGGATCTGGGTCCGAGCCCGAACCCCATTCTTAAGGCGGCTGGCACTCAATTCTATCTGAACGGTATCGGCATTCCGGGCACGACGCCTGGCGTCCCGAAAGGGTTGGTGAATACGAACTGGGCAGCGTTTGGTCCGCGGGTTGGATTTGCGTACGACCTGACGGGCTCTGGCAAGACGGTTGTGCGCGGCGGTTTTGGCATGATGTACGAACGAATCCAGGGCAACGACATGTACAACGCGGGGCCGAACATTCCGTTCAGTGCCAACGTCAACTTCAGCAACGTATCGCTGGATAACCCCAGCAATTTCATTCTGGGTGGAACGGCGACCGCTCCGATTACTGTCGCCAGCATCACCGGTCTCGCCGTTAACCAGTACAAGTTGCCTGTGGCTTACCAGTACAGCGTCGGCGTTCAGCACTCCCTAGCCTCTCGGACGGTGCTCGCCGTTATGTACGTCGGCAACCAGAGCCGGGAGCAGAACTACTACCAGGACATCAACCTTCCGAATCCGTCGAACCTTCCGGGGATCATTGGCCACACGGTTCAACGCAACACCGTGAACCCGTACCTCGGCTTCGGCTCGATTTCAATGTCTACCGACGGAGCAGAAGCCCATTACAACGGCCTACAGGTGGACCTGAATTCGCAGATCAAGCGGGACCTGAGCCTGCGTGTGTTTTACACGCTCTCGCGTTCCGTTGACCCCACCACGGGTGGTAGCGGCGGAGGCGATCTTTCCAGCGTCTCTAACCCATATGGCAGCTGGCAGTATGACGTTGGACGGTCTGGCTATGATCGTCTCAATAACCTCTCGTTCAACTTCATCTACGGTCTGCCGTTCATGCGGAACAGTTCCAACGCGCTCGCAAGAACGCTTGTTGGAGGCTGGCAGGTTTCGGGCATCGTGACGATTGAATCTGGTACACCGCTCAACATTGGGCTGACCGGCGATCAGGGCGGCAACGGTGTTGGCGGAACCAACCGGCCCGATAAGACTGGGGCCCTCGTCGCGCCGCACACAAAACAGCAGTGGATTACGGGTTCGGCGTTTACTCCCCCAGCCGTCGGCGACTGGGGTACCCTTGGCCACAACGCAATCGACGGCCCGGGGCGTGACAACTGGAACCTGTCGCTGTTCAAGAACTTCGTGTTCAGCGAAGCTCGTGGGAGCCAGTTCGAACTGCGGCTGGAAACCTTTAACACCTTTAACCATCCGCAGATCTCCGGCATGCCTACTAACTTTGGTGATGCCCACTTCGGCCAACCCAACGGATTCTTCCCCGGGCGTATTGTTCAGCTCGGTGGAAAGCTTACGTTCTAACACTCTCTGCAAAGAGACCTTCACGCCCCGCTCGAAAGAGCGGGGCCTTTTGTTTTCGGCGTTGGTTGATGTTGCATAACCCAGTAACTCTTTCGAATTTCGATGCGTTTCGCCGTTCTTGACGCTCATGCCCTGCGGTACTAGGCTTGAGCCTAACGGGTGGGGTTTATGCGATCCGCCAAACTGCAAAGAGATTCTCCCGCCGTATTATTCCTCAGGTTCGCGGCCGCTGCGTTCCTGCTGTCGCTCATCTGCGCACACGCTCAGGACAGCTCGGGCGACAATTCGACTCTTCGCACCGACAGGCCAGAGATCGCTTTGACCGTTCGTAACGGCGCGGGCGAACCGATCACGACTGCGGGGACCGCAAAGCTGTTGCGCGAGGGTGTCCCGATCGGCGACGCTGGGCTCTCGCACGGACGCGCCTTCTTCGGTTCTCTTCCCTTTGGCAACTACACCCTCGTCGTCGAAGCCACCGGTTACAAATCGACCCAAAAGGACGTGAATCTCTCGGTGGCGATGCGATACGAGGTCGACGCGAGTCTGGCGCTAGACGCGGCTCCGAACGGGCTGGCCGGAGCACCGGCAAAGCCTCTCCTGGCCCCCAAGGCAAAAGAAGCGCTCGACAAGAGTCAGAAGGCCTTGAGCAAGAACAAGCTCTCCGAAGCCGAGAAATACTTGGCGGAAGCGATTCAACTCGCTCCTTCCCACCCCGACGTCCTCTATTTGCAGGGAGTGTTGTTCCTGAAAAGGGAAAACTGGGTGCAGGCGCAAAGCGTTCTGGAGAAGGCCGCGCAGATGGATCCCACCAATGGGGGCGCCTTTTCAGCACTAGGAATGGCGTTTGCGGATCAGGGAAACTATGCGGCAGCGGTTGGACCGCTGGAGAAGTCACTGCAGCTGGATTCCGGGAACTGGGAAACACGCTGGGTGCTGGGGGAGGCCTATTACCATCGCCAGCAGTATGACCAAGCAGTGACCACCTCCCAACTTGCGTTGACCGAGTCCAAGGGCAAAGAGCCGAAAATTGAACTGCTCGTCGCAAGGTCACTCACGGCGGTCGGCAAGTATGAGGATGCAGCACAAACGCTACGCGATTTCCTGAAGCGCTACGGCGACCGACCCGAGGCCCCGACGGCTCGACGCTGGCTCGACGGCCTCGCCAGCAATGGAAAGATCCAATCGAAATGATGGGCGACAGGGTTGCAAGTGGAAAATGACCGAGCCCCAAAGGGGCGAAAGAATAGCTAAGAAACAGACTCCGGAGGGAGGCCTGAGTAAACCGCAGACTGATCTCGACGGAACAGAACGAGACCTCCCCCCGTTTCCAAGAAATCCACAGCCTCATATGCCCGCAATGTGACATCTGCCCTTGCGCACAAATTCAAAAAAGCACATCATTGTCGAGGCAAGAGTGGTGCAGGCTCAAGTCGACCGAATGAGCTTAAGTCCTTGCGGCTCAAGATTTTGCCCGTAAGGTGCTGTGGCCCAAGATTTTGTTTTCGATCTCCCGTTAACTCGATGATTCCAATAGACCGGGGGGAGGGGGGGGTAGCCCGCCAACCCATCGTTTTCCCCAAACGGAACTCGCGTCCGAAGCCTCAGAAAATTGCCCATTGCAGATTCGTTGTGCAGACTTCCGTGGAGGCTCGGCGATCAAGATGTCGGTACGCTCGAGAAGTTGTCATTGCGACGCTTCTGCTGTCCTGTGCGGCCTTAGCGCAGGCTCAAGGCCCCGCAGATGCCATCGCTCTGGAGCAGCAGCAGAAATGGGCTGAGGCCGCTCAAGCGTGGAAGGCGGTGACCGCACGTAATCCGAACGATGCCGCAGCCTTCGCCGCGATGGGTATCGATCTGGCGCGACTGCAGAAGTATGATGAGGGTGCAGCGGCGTATCGCAAAGCGCTCAAGTTGGATCCCAGGCTTCCGGGAATCCAACTCAATCTGGGTCTTGCCGAGTTCAAGCAGGGACATTTCTCCGCCGCGGCGACGGCTTTGCGCGCCGCGCTGGCCGCTGATCCAAAGGATGCACAGGCCCGGACGCTTCTCGGAATGAGCTACTACGGAGAACGCAAGTTCGATCTGGCCTCCGAGTACCTGGAGCCAGCGGCCAAGGCTGATCCCGGCAATGCCGAACTCCATCAGATGCTAGCGGAAAGCTGCCTGTCAGCCAAGAAACTCGAGTGCGCGCGGGAGCAATTCCGGGTGCTGCTGCAGCAGAGTCCGGATTCCGCTCCGACTCACGTGTTGATGGGAGAGGCGCTCGACGGTCTCGGGCAGACTCCGGAGGCGATTGCGGAGTTTGAGACGGCGGCCAAAATCTCTCCCAAGGAGCCGAACGTTCATTTCGGGCTGGGTTATCTAAATTGGAAGTCGCAACAGTATGATGAGGCGCGCAAGCAGTTTGAGCAGGAACTGGTGCTCGATCCCGACCAGGCGCAGTCGCTCGCGTATCTGGGCGACATTGAATGGAAGAACGACCATCCTGACGACGCTGTGCCGCTGCTGCAGAAAGCGATCCGGGCGAACAAGACCCTTCGCATCGCTTACCTGGATTTGGGGGCCATCTATCTGGGACAGAAGAAGTACAAAGAAGCCGAGCTCGCGTTGAAGGAGGCGGTAAAGCTTGATACGACGCAACCGGACGCGCACTATCAGCTGGGGCGGTTATATCAAGCGCTGGGAAAGAGCACCGACGCGGAGCAGGAGCTTAAGAAGGTGCGGGCACTGCACGAGAAAGCCGATCAGGGAGTTGCCGGGAAGATGCCTGCCCCTGCGGCTGACGTGAAACCGCTAGAGAACAAGTGAAGGAAGGTTTCAAGATTTCAAAGCAAAACCGAACGGTGGGTTTTGAATTTCCGAACTTTGAAACCTGCTTTTACGCCCTGCCCTTTTTCGCCGCCACGGCCGCTTGCTTGCCTGCGACTTCCCAGGGGCGCTTGGGCCGATCCACGACCGGCTTGTCGCGATTTTCGATGCGGTCGTACTGATAGGACTCGCTCACCGTCCCCAGCGATTCGTTGTACAGGCTGGGCAGCCCGAGCGCCATCTTTAGTTCTTCCGAGAAGGTCTGCAGCGCCTTCAACTGCTCCGCGCTTGCCGGAACCTCGTTCTTCGATGTTTTCAGGAACTGCTGATATCCCCGGTTCACGAGTTTTGAGATCTCGCTGCCAATCAGGTAGCCGGGATAAGCAAAAATCTTCACGCCATCCCCCGGGGTCCTCTCGATGGCGGCCGATACGTTATACTTCCGCAGGAAGATGCGGTTGTTGGTGCCAGGCGCATCGGTAATGTCGAACCCGTGATCGCGGAGCCATGCCAACGCCTCTTCGTAGGTTCGTCCTTCTGTTGTCTTTGCCATTTGCTTTTGCTTCAACCTTTCCTTGGCGGCGTTGGCCCGTTTATTGGATGCTGGAATTATAAGAACTGAGCGTAACTTTACCGGGCCTGCATCGCCGGATGATTCTGATTCATCTAAACAAAATACTACATACCGTGTTTCTGGCCTGATAGCACATTACGTTGGTCACGGGATCCACTACAAGTATGACCTACGGATCAAGCAAAACGGCGGCAATTTCGTCATTCGCGAGCTCTGCTGAATCGCGCGAAATGGGCGCAGGACTGGGCGAAACGCTTGGTCACAGCCTGATGGAGCGGATCGGGAACACTCCGCTTTTGCGGCTGGACGCAGTTACTCGCGAACTTCCGGGCGTGACACTTTTGGGTAAGGCCGAGTGGTACAACCCGGGCGGGTCGGTGAAGGATCGCGCGGCCGCCAACATCGTCGCCGAAGCCGGTAGACGTGGACTGCTTTATCCGGGGAGGATTCTCCTGGATGCGACCAGCGGGAATACTGGAATTGCCTATGCCATGCTGGGAGCTGCGGAGGGTTTTCCAGTAACGCTCTGCATGCCGGAAAACGTTTCGCGCGAGCGCAAGCAGATATTGCAGGGCTACGGTGCGAACATCATCTATACCGACCCGGCGGACGGTTCCGATGGCGCCATTCGCATGGCGCGCCAACTGGCGGCGGAACATCCCGACACCTACTTTTATGCCGATCAATATTCGAATGAGGCGAACTGGAAAGCGCACTACTTTATGACTGCGAATGAAATCTGGCAGCAGACGCAGGGGCGCGTCACCCATTTCGTTGCCATGCTGGGCACCAGCGGGACATTTGTGGGAACTACGCGGCGACTGAAGGAATTGAATCCCACGATAAAGTGCATTTCTCTCCAGCCCGACTCCTCGTTCCATGGGATTGAAGGGGCCAAGCACATGGCGAGCGCGATTGTGCCAAAGATTTACGATCCTACGCTTGCGGACCAGAACCTTGAAATCGCGACGGAAGACGCGTACGCCATGGCGCGGCGACTTTCGCGAAGCGCGGGATTGTTGGTTGGCATCTCAGCCGCTGCCGCCGTCGTGGGATGTCTCAAGATTGCAAGCGAAATTCCTGGGCACCGCGAACAGGACGCGGTGATCGTAACGATCCTTTGCGACTCTGGTGATAAGTATCTGAGTGAGAGATTCTGGAGTGAAGGATAAGCGATTTCAGATTTGAAATCATGGTTCGAGGTCAGGGGTGCGCTGTTTTCAGAAATCTGCAATCTAAAATCTTCAGTCTGAAATTTCTCCATGTTGAAATTCTCCCGCTCTGATTACGACGCGATTCGCCGCCACGGCGAAGAGACTTATCCGCACGAATGTTGCGGGGTGCTCCTCGGCAGGTTTGAAGATTCCGGCGCGCGCGTGGTGACGAGCACCGCGCGTTGCGGGAACACCCGCACTGATTCCGCCCATAATCGCTACAACATCGATCCCAAGGAGTTGGTGCGCATCCAGCGGGAAGGTCGCGAACGCGGAGAGGACATCGTGGGCTTCTATCATTCCCACCCCGACCACCCGGCCCAGTGGTCGAAGACCGATCATGCGGAGGCGCATTGGTTCGGCTGCTCGTATGTGATCACCAGCGTAGAAAAGGGGAAAGCCGCCATCACAAACTCGTTCGAGCTGTCTGGAACAGACGAGGCAGACAAGCAGTTGCGGGACGAGAAAATCGAAGTCGCATAGCCTGGTTCGCCGCCCGCGATCTGTTTACTATTCCTCTCAAAACCGCTTTATGACGCGGGATTCGCAGGATTTTCACAGCTCATTCATGCGGTTCGGGGATTGACTCGTACCGTGATTCCGTGGAGTAATTCCGCGAAAAGCCGCGCTGGGTACGGCTTCCCGCGAAAACGATTTAGCCGATTGCACCAAATTCGGTCATAGGGCTGTGAACGGCGTGCACTCGATTGAAAATACGTGTACTTACAAAGGCGTATTTTTCATTGACTGAAAAAATAGAAGGAGTACAACAGGATCGTTCTTTGACAGCTTCTTAAGTTTTTCCAGTTGGTGCGGCGTCCGGGGCTCAAGCGTAGTCACTGTCTTAGCCGAAAGGTTGGGATGGAGGGCGCGTAAGGGTCTATAGCAAAGCGCTGGTTGAGGAGAACCGAGAAGAAATGTTGAAGGCAGGATAGAGTTCCGAGGCGTAGGGTAGATTTATCCGGTTGGCGGTGAGCCCGGAGCCCGAGCGAGATCGCGCGCAGCAGCCCCGCAAGGGAAGCAGCGAGAGCAGGTCAGCAAGGGTCAAACGCGAGCTACTGGCCGAGACGAATGGATCCTACACCACCTCGGAACTCTCTTACTTTTTGAAACAGCCCGCCACTTTCTTCAAAACTACGACTCTATAAGTGGTTCGGCAGCCGGCAACAAGGTCGGCCGAACGAGCGTGGGATCCTGCATCCTCGCCGCTGAAAGAATGCCGCCTGCCACTAGATAGCAGGCTCCAATGAACCCAAAAGCGCTGAGCACGTTGCCCGTCTTATCGTTAAGGTGGCCAACGATGTAGGGACCGACGATTCCTCCCGTTTGGCCGATGGAGTTGATCAGTCCAAAGCAGGCCGCAGCCGCTGATTCCGTCAAGATCATGGTTGGCATGGACCAGAAGGTGGGCAAGTATGCAAAGATAAGCCCGCCCCCGAGCGTGAGCAGCAGGAACGTCAGCGAAAACCCTCGAGTTCCCGCGGACAGCAAGAGGTAGGCTCCCGCTCCACAAAGCAAGGGTACAGCGGTGTGCAATCGACGTTCCCGGCGGCGGTCAGAATGCCAGGCGTTTAACAGCATCGCCGCAATTCCGAGAAGTCCCGGCAAGGCTACCAAGAACGCCACCCGCGTGTTGGGTAGGCCAGAGAGCCTCTTGATGAAGGTCGGCAGCCAGTAAGTGTTGGCCAGCATTCCGGTGAGCGCGAGAGTGTAGGCGACCACCAGGAGCATGACGCGCTTGTCCCGGAATGCGTCAAAGATCGAGTAGTCTCGGGCTCGCTTCTTGGCGAGCGTTTCGCGCTGCAGTTCCGCTATGATCCAGTTCCGCTCGTCCTCCGGTAGCCATCGAGCCTGTTCCGGGCGATCCGTTAAAACGAAGATTGTGATGATGCCTAGAATGATCGGCCCAATTCCTTCAATGATGAAGATCCAGCGCCATCCGCTGAGCCCCTGCCAGTGAACCCCCAGCAACCACGTCGCAAGTAATGAACCCACAACGGCCGCCGAAGGAACCGCAGCGTAAAAAGATGCGATCGCTTTGGCCCGATCCGCTTGTCGGAACCAGTGTGTGAGGTAGACGATGATCCCGGGAAAGAAACTCGCCTCTGCGACTCCCACGAAAAAGCGAGCTGTGTAAAACTGGGCCGGAGTGCGAACGAAAGCAGTGAACATGGTTGCGATCCCCCAACTGATCATGATGCGCGCGAGCCATTTGCGAGCGCTCCAGCGTTCCACAATCAGCGCTCCGGGAATTTCCAGGAAGACGTAGCCAATAAAGAACATGCCTACGCCCAGACCGTAAACCCGATCGCTGAATCCCAACTCAACACTCATCCGTAAATTGGCGAAGGAGACATTGGCGCGGTCTACATAGCAGATCACGTACATCAAAAACACGAACGGCAGCAAGCGCACCGCGATACGCCGGCGCGCACGCCTCCCCACGTCGCTCATGTCATCGGTCATGGAACCCCTATCCCCTGAGAGCCGAGACCTTCACGACGGCTTTTCGGCTACGTAGAGAAAACGCGATAGCCGCCGCTCGCCTGCTAGCTGCGCAGCAACTTCCAGGAATCGTTGCTGTTGTTCGTAATTTTTGTCGCCCTCGATCTTCCGCAGCGCTTCTTCTCTCGAAACCCTTGCGAGACGCCGTTTTCGCGCCACCTCAAACATGTTTTGCGTTGCGTCCCCGCACGTCAGCAATCTCAAGCCGCAGTCCGCTAAGACCCGCTTGTCATAGTCAACAGGAACGAAGAGAAAGAATCCCGCCGAACTGCGTGCTGCGATCTCATCCTTGCTCAATGGCCCGGTCATTGTAACCGGGTCGGTGAACAGCACGCGACCGGACGGCTTAAGGACACGCACCCAATCCGCAATTACCGTGGGCCTGTCCGGTAAGTGATTGATGGCGTCGATACAGGTGACCGCGTCAAATTCGTTTTCGGAGAAGGGCAACCTTGCCGCTGCGTTCGCGATGAGGAACTCGGTACGGCCCGTCAAGCCACGCTTGTGAGCAAGTGACTTTGCGGCGGAGATTGCTTGTTCATGCACGTCGATTCCAATGACCGAGCAACCGGTTTTCTCTGCGATTCTGAGGGCTGGGCCTCCCGCGCCGCAACCGACATCAAGCAACTTCTTCCCCGAAGCCAGGGCCAGTTGTGCGATGAATCCTTCTTGCTCATCCGCGGTGAGCCAGCTGTTTTGGCCAAGGTCTTCACCGAATGCTTCGCGCCGAATCGCGGCATAGAGATCGGATTCGAAGTTACCGTAGTTGGCGTCGTAGTGCCCGGCGCTTGATTTCGGCTTCGTGGCTTCCGCCATGCCGATCGATTTTAACCGCCTCGGGGCTCCGGATTCGTTACTTTTGTTGCCGGCTCCGCCTGCGCGTAGATCCGTGGGATGTTTGTGGCGTCTATTTCTTCTGCCCCGAAAACTCGCTTACCACCCTGCCGCTTTCGTCGAGGAATTGCATCACTCCCTTGCCATCTGGCTGCACCTGGAGCAGGATGCGGACTTGGCCGTTGCCGTCTCGCAGATCCAGTCCCACCGACCCATCGGGAGCCCGCCCGAGGAGCAGTCTCTTCACATCATGGCGATGGGTGGCGAAGAACGCTTCCCAAGCGGCGTCCTGCTTGTCCGCTGGCAGTCTTCCAATCTCGTCTTCGGCCTTCCTTTTTTGCTCGACCGGGTAATCTCCTTGATCCGCAATCGTGATGCGTGAAAACTTGTCTCTTCCTTCCTGGCCCGCGTCCAGAGCGAAGATCTGATTCTCCTCGTACTGGTCCAGGCTCAGGTGCCCATGATTTTCGATCGTTCCGTCAGGGAGCTGGCTTGCTCCCCAGATGAGGCCGCCCTGTTCGGTGCCCTCTTCGTTCATGAAGAGCATTCCCGCGGCATCCTGGCGATCCGGCCGGGGTGATTCCTTTTTATGAATCCAGCCGCCAGGGAAGTCAGCGCGGTTCGAGATCGTGAGTCGCACCGTGCCATCGGGTTCCACGATGTTGATGCGACGTGCCGTGATGATGCCGAACTTTGGGTCTCGCATCGCGGCGAAGGCCCACAACACCGTTACCGCGAACACCAGCGTAAGCACTCCGGAATAGATCGCGAGGAAGCGAGGGCTGGACAGAGCTTTCATCAGAACCTCCGCAAGAAGAACCAATCACCTGAGGCCCAAACTACTTTCCCGCATTTCCCGGTCCGCCCACCGGATAAATCCTGGGAATCCTCTGCTCTAAACCCGGCAGCGCCGGAAAGGTCGCGTGCGGCTCCGTTTGGTACCAGTAAGCAACCGAGAAGTAGTTATCGGAGCGATGATTGGCGTGGCCGTGCTCGATCGTCGCTCGCAGAGACTTGGTGAAGGTAATCGGCGAATCCAGGTGGAATCGATAGACTGAGGAGCGGCCTCCCGCCACTTCCTGCCCGACCACGGGCGCTCCGTATAGTCCATAGGAGAACGGGTGACCGCCGAAGTCCCACGCGCCGAGGAAATAGTCCTCCGAACCGGTTCCGTTGATCGAGGGCAGTTTTTCGCCGTCGACAAAGAACATGTCGTCGCCTTCGCCCCACCACTTATCCTGATTCTGCAGAACTGACATGGTCACGCCCACGAAGTGGCCGCGGCCGGAAGCATCCATCCAAATGTAGTTGCCTTCTCCGGCAAGATTCTTCTTGCTGTCCATGTCGCCATTTGACTTCCACTGATTGGTCGAACCCTGTGCCGGAGCGGCCTGACGGTATTGCGCGTGGAAATACAGCTGATCTGCGGCGAGGGGTTTGCTGTAAGCGCGATAGTCAATGTTGAAGTAGAACGCGTCGGTTTTGGTCGCACCTTCATTGGTCACAGTAATTCGTGCGTGTTTCTGAAACGGCATGGGGAAGAAGCAGTTCAAGGCCTTGTCGGATCCAACCTGTAACGGGATCGACTGGTACAAGTGATAATCCCCGAGTCCCAGGCCGAAGAAGTCGCCGATCGGAGCCTCAACGCTGGGCGAGGGTTCGCCGTCCCAGTACATGCGGAGTACCAGCGCCTTGAGATGATTGGGATCGTCGCTCGCGATTGTGACCCACACGTGGGTGATGAGGCCGGGGCCGGCTTCATCGAGCAGAGTCAGCGTTTCTCCGGGAGCTATGGGGCGGGCATCGGCGTTTCCTCCGCTACGGTCGTAGCTGGAAGAACGGTGCTGGACGTAGTCTTTGGGCTGAGGAAGGGAAGAAAGCCACGGTGAGGAATCCTGAGCGACAAGCGGAAGTGTCAACAGGCAAACCAGGAACAGAATCACGGGCTTATTCATATCGCCGGGTTCTCCTCGAAAGTTGTAGAGCCGTAGCTTGCTCCGTCTGTGCGGCGCCGCAGACAGAGACGTTGCAAGCAACGTCTCTACGGCTACAGCGGGATGTTACCGTGCTTCTTCGGTGGGTTCTTATCACGTTTCGTTTCCAGCATGGCCAGAGCCTGGACCAACTTCTTGCGCGTATCTCGCGGTTGGATAACCGCATCAACAAATCCGCGGTCTGCGACCACGTATGGATTGGCAAAGCGGTCGCGAAAGTCTTCGATCTTTTCTCGCCGGACTTGTTCGCGATTTGCCGCTGCGTCGAGTTCGCGTTTGTAGACGATGTCGACTGCGCCTTCCGGGCCCATCACGGCGATCTCCGCCGAAGGCCACGCATAGTTCACGTCGGTGCGGATGTGCTTTGACGCCATCACGCAATAGGCGCCGCCGTAGGCTTTGCGCGTGATGACCGTAACCTTCGGAACCGTGGCCTCGGCGAAGGCATAGAGCAGCTTCGCTCCATGCTTGATGATGCCGCCGTACTCCTGTGCTGTTCCGGGTAGAAATCCCGGGACATCTTCAAACGTCACCAGTGGAATATTGAAGCAGTCGCAGAAACGAACGAATCGAGCTCCCTTGACTGACGCGTTGATATCCAAAGTCCCGGCCAGCACAGACGGCTGATTTGCCACGATGCCGACGGAACGCCCGTCCAGCCTGGCGAACCCGACGACGATGTTTCTCGCATAGTGCTCCTGCACCTCGAAGAAGTATCCGTCATCGACGACCGAATGAATTACGTCTTTGATGTCATAAGGCTTGTTCGACTCGGATGGAACGATCCTGTCGAGAGCCGCATCCGCGCGGTCCGCGGGATCGGTGCACGCCTTTCGCGGTGGTTCGTCCAGATTGTTCGAGGGGATAAAGCTGAGCAGTTCCCGCACCATCGACAGGCATTCGGCATCGTCGTGGGCGAGGAAATGGGCTACGCCGGAGGTCTCGTTGTGGGTCATTGCCCCACCAAGTTGCTCTTTCGTTACCTCTTCGAGGGTGACAGTCTTGATGACATCCGGGCCGGTAATAAACATGTACGAGGTTTTGTCGACCATGAGCACGAAGTCAGTGATCGCGGGCGAGTAAACGGCGCCGCCGGCGCAGGGGCCCATGATCGCAGAGATCTGCGGGACGACACCGCTGTAGAGCGTGTTGCGCAGAAAGATGTCGGCGTATCCCGCTAGCGACATTACGCCTTCTTGAATGCGTGCGCCGCCGGAATCGTTGAGGCCGATCACAGGCGCGCCCATCTTGGCCGCCAGATCCATGATTTTGACAATCTTTCCTGCGTTGGCTTCCGAGAGAGAGCCGCCGAAGACAGTGAAGTCCTGCGCGAAGACGTAGACGAGGCGGCCCTCGATACGACCGTAGCCAGTGACGAATCCGTCGCCGTAGATCTTCTGTTCGGCCATGCCAAAATCATTGCAACGGTGAGTCACGAGCTTGTCGGTCTCCTCGAATGTGCCTTCATCGAGAAGGAACTCGATGCGCTCCCGCGCCGACATCTTTCCTTCGTTATGCTGGCGCTCGCGCCGTTTCGCTCCGCCGCCGTCCTCGGCTAACTGATTCCGCCGCTTCAATTCTTCGACTTTTTGTTCCAGATTCATGGGCAACGATTATAGCTTTGTCACGACCTGCGGGTGTGTGAGATCGGTCACTCCCGCCAAAGCCTCAGAACTAGACGACGTAAGATAGTTCGGGGAGCTTGGATTCACGATGCTGAACATACGTCCCGCCAACATCAACGACACGGCGCTGTTGCGTACCATGATTCGCGAACTCGCGGAGTACGAGCGCGAGCTTGAGTGGGTCACTATCCGCGAAGAGGATCTTGCCCGCGATGGTTTTGGTGAGAATCCGCGTTTTCGCGCGCTGATTGCGGAATGGAACGGACAACCCGCGGGCTATGCCGTGATCTTCAACTATTTTTCGACCTGGGTTGGACGCGGATTGTTTCTCGAAGATTTGTTTGTGCGGGAGGAATTTCGCAAGCGAGGTATCGGGACGGCGCTCCTGGCAGAGGTCGCGCGCATCGCCGTCGAGGAGCAGTGTTACGGGATACACTGGGAGGTGCTCGACTGGAACACCAAGGCGATCGACCTGTACAAGGCGCTGGGCGCGGAGTTTCGCGATCAGTGGAGACCAGTCCTCCTTACTGGCGAATCTCTACACCGGCTTGCCCAGCGAGCTGGAAGATCGAAATAGTGCGTATGTCAAGGATCAAGATCATCGGGGCAGGGCTTGCCGGGTCGGAAGCGGCCTGGCAGTGTGCGCGGCGTGGAGTGGACGTGGAGTTGTTTGAGATGCGGCCGGTGCGTTCGACGCCGGCGCATCAGACTGGTGATTTTGCGGAACTGGTCTGCTCCAATTCGCTCAAGTCCGACAGCGAGAACACGGCTCCCTGGTTACTAAAAGAGGAGATGAGGCGTGCTGGCTCCCTGCTGATGCAGATCGCTCGGGAGTGTGCCGTTCCCGCAGGTCACGCTCTGGCGGTGGATCGTCTTGCGTTCGCTGCACATGTGACCGAAGCTATTTCGCGGGAGCCTCGCATTACCGTGCGTCGCGAAGAAGTGACTCGCGTGGATGAGAATGGCGATGTCACCATCATCGCTACCGGGCCGCTGACATCCGATGCGCTGGCCAGCGAAATTGCGCGTCTCAGCGCGACGAACTTGAGTGCCGCAGATCAATCAGAAAATCCGCATCTCTATTTTTACGATTCGATCAGCCCGATCGTTGAGGCGGATTCGATCGACATGTCCCGCGTCTATATGGCGGCGCGGTACGACAAGGGATCGGCGGATTACATCAACTGCCCGATGACGCCGGAGGAATACAGCCGGTTTTATGACGCTCTGGTGGCTGCTCAATCGGTGGAAGAAAAGGATTGGGAGAAGCTTAACTATTTTGAAAGCTGCCTTCCCATAGAAGAGATAGCGCGGCGTGGACGCGATACGCTGCGGTTTGGCCCCATGAAGCCGGTGGGGCTGAAGGATCCTCGGACCGGCAAGATGCCGTATGCGGTGGTTCAGTTGCGGCAGGAAAATCTGCGCGCGGATTCCTACAACCTCGTTGGATTTCAAAATCATTTGAAGTTTGGCGACCAGGCGCGGGTGCTGCGCCTGATTCCGGGGCTTGAAAACGGGCGTTTCCTGCGATATGGCCAGATTCACCGCAATACCTACATCAACTCACCCAGCCTTCTCCGCGAGACACTGCAGATGAGGGAGCATCCGCAAGTATTCTTCGCTGGGCAGATCTGCGGAGTTGAGGGCTACGTAGAGTCGATTGCAACTGGATTGATGGCGGGCATGCACGCTTCAGCACTGACGTCAGGTTCTGAGATCAATCCGGCCCCGCGCGCGTCTGCCTTTGGATCCCTCGCCCATTACGTGACTCACGCCAGCGCGAAGAACTTCCAGCCTGCGAATATAACGTTCGATCTGCTTCCTCCCCTGGATAAGAAGATTCGAGACCGCAAAGAGCGTCATCGTGCGCAGTGCGAACTGGCGTTGCTAGAGTTTGAAGTCTGGCTGGCCCAGACGGCTGCAGCGCCCGCCGCACGTTGAGTTTAGCTGCGTGAATCTGTGTAATTCCGCCCTTCGCGGCTGCAGTTTCCTGCAACAAAAGCCGCGCCGCCTGCGTATCTCTGGTTAAGAGCCGAGGCGATTACTTTCCTCGCCGCGGCTCGTCCAATCCACGGGCATGACGCTACGCGATCTCTTTCTCGATGTTCTGCGTACCTTGTGGTCCCACAAGCTGCGGGCGTTCCTGACTATGTTCGGCATCGCGTGGGGCATTGTCTCGATTGTGCTGATGGTGGCCGCCGGAGAAGGCCTGCGCAGAGGGCAAGCAGAGCAGGCCCGGAATCTCGGTAAGGACATCATGATTGTCTTCCACGGGCGCACCAGCCTGCAGGCGGGCGGCGTGCATGCGGGGCGCGTTGTGCGCTGGGAGGACGACGATGTGGCCGTGGTGCAGGCCGAGTCGCCCGACTGTGAGTACGCGATCCCGGAGTTGGAACAAGATACCGTCCGTACCCACTCCAACTACAACAATGGCGCGTTTACGGTGACGGGATCATATCCGCCGTTCGGTTATATCCGAACTCTCGACGTCGGCTCAGGACGTTTTTACGACTGGGACGACATGCATGAAGCCAGACGCGTTGCGTTCCTCGGTTCTGATGCCGCCAAGCAATTGTTTCCGGGGCGCAGTCCCGTTGGCGACACCATCTACTTGAACGACTTTCCTTACACCGTAATTGGTGTCATGGCCAAGAAGAAGCAGGATTCCAGTTACGACGGCTGGGATGTCAATAAGGTCTTCCTGCCTTTTTCCGCGATGCGGCGTGATTTTCCTGATAAGCCGCCGGGAACCAATACCACTTTCCATCAGCTTCTGGTTACTCCGCGATCGGTCGCGCAGCATGAGGATTGCAAGCGCGAAGTGCGAGCTGCGCTGGCTCGAATGCATCATTACGATCCGAACGACAAGGAAGCTTGCCCCATATGGGACACCGTGAAAGAAGCGCAAGCTTTCAAGACGATGACCGATGGGATGAAGTTTTTTCTCGGCGCGGTGGGGATTGTGACGCTCCTTCTGGGTGGCATCGGCGTGATGAACGTCATGTTGGTGGCCGTGCGAGAGCGGACGCGGGAGATTGGTGTGCGTAAGGCAATTGGCGCTCCAGCGGGGACTATTCTGCGACAGTTTTTCATGGAAGCGTTGATTATCGCGTTGCTGAGCGGCGGGATTGGGCTGGGTGTGGCGTTTGGATTTTGTGCCCTCGTAAATCTGCTGCCCATGCCTGACTTCTTTGCCGGGCTCATTCCAAGTTGGAGTGCTGGACTCACTGCTGCGGGGTTGCTCGGTGCAATTGCTGTGGGTGCGGCGCTGTATCCGGCTCGGCGAGCTGCATCGATTGATCCGATCGAGGCTTTGCGATACGAGGCTGGGGGATGAAAATCATTAACCACGAAGGACACTAAGGTACACGAAGGAATTCCGAGTTCGTTACCTTCCTAGATCTTTACTTCGTGAACCTTCGTGCCCTCTGTGGTTTCAGGTTTGCAGATGCTGATTGAGATTATTGCCGAAGCTTGGGTCGCGTTGGAGCGCAACATCACGCGCAGTCTGCTCACGATGCTGGGCATCGTGTGGGGCATCGCCACCGTCACGCTCTTGATCGCGTATGGCAGCAGTTTTCGCAGCATCCTGGTGCATGGCTTTGACGCTTTCGGCAAGAGCGTTGTGATCTGCTGGCCGCAGCAGACTAGCGAGCAGCCAGGTGGACAGCGCGCTGGAAAGAAAGTCGTGCTGGAGCAGTCGGATCTCGACATGGTCAAAGCGACCGCTCCTCTGGTGAAACATGTGTGCCTCGAAACGGTGCGGCGGCCCGGAATTGCCTACGGAGATCGGATGGTGGGGACGGCGCCAGTGCGCGGAGTCTGCCCGGAATATGGCGAAATGCGGAACGAAGTTCCGTCGGAGGGTCGCTGGATCAATGCCGAGGACGAAATGGAGCGGCGGCGCGTAATCTTTCTCGGGGGACGGTTGAAAGAGCAGCTCTTCAGCGGCCGTCCTGCGGTCGGTGAAACCGTTCAGGTTTCCGGCGTCCGGTTCACTGTGATCGGAGTGATGGCGAGGAAGATCCAACTCAGCAACTACTTCTCGAGCGATGACGATTCCTCGTGGATTCCCTACTCGGCTGCAGGAGATTTGTGGAATACACGCTACGCGGCAGTCATGGTATTTGAGCCGATTGCCCCGCAGTTCGAGAAAAAGGCGATGGCACAGGTACTGGCTGCAGTGGCGACGCGGCAGAACTTCTCGCCGACCGATCCAAAGGCTTTTCAAATGTTCGGCCGCGACGAGTTTCGCCCAGTAATCGACGCGCTGACCATCGGGCTTCAAGTGCTGCTCACCTTCATCGGCACCTTGACTCTCGGCATCGGTGGCGTGGGCGTGATGAATATCATGCTGGTCTCGGTGGATGAGCGCATTCGTGAAATCGGCCTGCGGCGAGCCCTCGGTGCCCGCAAGCGCCACATACGGCTGCAGTTCCTGGCTGAGACCCTGCTGATCATGCTCTTAGGGGGAACAATTGGCGTGCTGCTCTCGTATCTCATAGCGTGGGCGGTTGGTACGCTGCCCATGATGGGTCCGCTCTTTGAAGATGACTCCGGTCAGGGAGATATTCATCTGCGGATATCCGTCGTTACCGTTTTGCTGTCGACGGTAGCGCTGCTTTTCGTCGGCGTGATCAGTGGCCTAGTTCCGGCGGTCAGGGCATCGAAACTCGACCCTGTGGAAGCCCTGCGATACGAATAAATGCTCTCGGTCGGGGATTGATCCAGATCACTGATCTTTCCGAAATGTGATTTGATTGGCGCTACAATTCGCGGTAACTTGCTGCTGACGACCGCGGGGGTGCACTGTGCCGATTTCTGCCATGGATTCGATTACGCTCGCCTTTGAGCATACGAAGCGGCAACTCTTCAGACCGTTTCGCTTCGGGCAATGGTTCCGCCTCGCAATTGTCGGTCTGCTTGCGGGTGAGTTGGGTTCTGGAGGAAATCTGGGCAACCTCAACTCGCACGCGAATCAGCCCTCGCCTGTACCGTCCCTCCCCGATGTTTTTCACAGGATTGACCCCGCAATTCTCGCGAGTCTGATCACGGTATTAGTGATCACGGCCCTGGTTTTGTTTTTCGTGATGGCCTTCATTAGCAGCGTCATGCGTTTCATCCTGTTCGACAGCGTTTTGACCAGGCAATGCCATATCCGAGCGGGCTGGAGCCGCCGGCAAGACAACGGCTGGAAGTATTTCCTTTGGCAGATCGGCCTCGCGCTCGCCACGTTTGCGGCTGCGCTCATACTCATCGGCGGTCCTGCAGCTCTTGCCTACGGTATGGGATGGTTTCAGCCTCCGCGGGCGCACATCGTGCAACTGGTGCTGACGGGCGTCGTGGTTGTGGTACTGTTCGTGGCCTTCATGATCGGCCTGGCTTTGGTCCACGTTCTAACGAAAGACTTTGTGGTGCCGCAAATGGCGTTTGAAGGGATCGGCGCTGTCGAGGGATGGCGGCGTCTGTGGCCGATGGTCGAGGTTGACCTCAAAGGATTCGCCCTCTACGTCGGGATGAAGATCGTTTTGACGATCGTCGTCAGTATTGCCATTGGAATTGTTGGCCTGATCGTTGGCCTGATCCTGGCTATTCCGGTGATAGGAGTCGTGGCTGCTGCCGTGATTGCCGCCAAAGGTGCAGGGCTTACGTGGAATGTTCTCACGATCACTGCCGCCGTTCTTGCGGGATGCGTCGTCTTCGCGATCTTCTTCTTCCTGATCTCTGTGATTTCGGTACCCGCGACCGTGTTCTTTCCTGCGTATTCGATCTACTTCTTCGCGGCGCGATATCGTCCGCTGAGTCTGGCGCTCTACTCGCCGGCAGCCCAATCGGTGGTGCCACAGGGCGCGCCACCTCCGCTAACGCCTCCTCCTTTACCGGCGACGTAGCGGGTCCGCGTTATTGCGGCCTTAGTTTGGCAGTTTGCGTCCGGTGCGGCCAGGAGAATCGGCGCCCAACGATGCACTTGACGATCAGGTGATCGGTGGAGCGCGTCGCTCCGACGCCGACTCCGAAGTTGAACTCCCATTGCGGGCCGAAGTCGATGTCGATGTTGGGGAAAAACTGCTGCTGCTGATCGCGCAACGGATCAAATCCGCTGAGTGAACCGTATGCGGCATAGTACTCGAGCCCGCCGGCAATCTTCTTGGTGAAATCGTAGCTGACTTTGGCAGCGGGGGAAAATGTCACTCCCTGGTTGACGCCCGGGCCGTGAAACGAGCGGTCCAACGCAGGATTGAAGCTCAAGTACCAGGGACCGATCTTCTTGTCGATAATCGGTCGAATTTCCCAGGTCCATGTATCCGGCGAGAATGCGGCGCGCTGGTAGCCGAACTCCATCGACAGGCTAACTCCCACCGGCCAGTGCCAGCTCTCAGGAGCGCGCACTCTAGGACGAATGTGATCGCCCACCCATTGCCATCCGCCATCGGGTTGAATGCTGGAGAAAACATAGAAGCCGACTTCCGACCAGTCATTAATCCCCTGCGTAAGTTCGAGGGTTTCGTGCATAGCGTGATTGGTGGGCAGCATTCCATCCTGCACGGTCTTGCTGCCGTCTATGGTGAAGTTGGAATGAATCTCAACCATGGTCGAGCGCGGGGTGACGGTGTCTGAGCCATACACCTGGATCTCGTAGTTGTCTTGCGCGCGAGCGAAATGAGTTGAGGCCGCGAGGAATGAAAAAAGCGCTAGCGATAAGGAGCGAATCATGAGTTCGGGATTCGGTGGACGCTTCCACGATGCACCGTCACTCCATGATGCACGGTTGAGGTAAAAAGACGCAAACCGCGGAGCCGCATCTGGCCGGGAACTCCGTTGGTCGATCAGGTGTCTGATGTTGCAGACACGCGTGCCCGAGAGGAGCAATTCCCGATGGCTTTCTCAATGGCAGGCCGAGGTGCGTCTGGACCACAGATTAACGTCACGCCGCTGATCGACGTGCTGCTGACGTTGATCATCATGTTCATGCTGGTCGTGTCCATGAATCCGGAATACGGGGAAAAGGCGCAGATCCCGCAACCAAATCAAACCGAAACCCCTGCGGTGCCCCAACCGCGCACGGTGGTGATTCAAGTGGTTTGGACCGCAAAAGACCAGGCCCCAACGGTCAAGATCAATCAGGAAGAGGTTCCGTGGGCGGATCTGGAATCGCGACTCACGCGGATCTATTTGACCCGTGTCGAGAAAGTCGCATTTGTGCGCGGCGATGCTGATGTCGACTTCCAGTATGTGGCCGATGTTATTGACTTGGCGCACCACGCGGGCGTGCAGCGAGTGGGACTGATGACGAAGGAACAGAAACTGGCGGATGAGTAAATGCGACTACGAATCCCGCGCCCGATTCTTGATCCAGATCGGTGTACCCATGAATCCGAAAGCCGCACGAATCTGGTTTTCCAAGAACCGCTGATAGGAGAAGTGCAGCTTCACGGCGCGATTGGTGAAGAGCACAAACGTCGGTGGAGCGACGGAAGCTTGCGTCATGTAGAGAATCTTCACGCGCTGGCGCATGGGAACCGACGCGCGCTCGAAGTCGACATGTTCGAGAAAGCGGTTCATCTCTGACGTTGTCACTCGCTTGCGGCGCTCGGCAGCAACCTCTTGGAGGAGAGGGAAGATCTTCTCGGTACCCTTTCCCATTTGAGCTGAGATAAAAACGACTGGCGCATAACTCAGGAACTTGAGCTCGTAGCGTAGACGCTCCTCATAGGCGTCACGGTCACCGGGCCGCTTCGTTTCCCGCATGCGCTCGGACTTCGTCGCCCTCCCAGATTTCTTCTGGCCGCTGATCATCAGGTCCCACTTGTTGACGACAATAATGATCGATCGCCCGCTCTCATGTGCGTAGCCGGCGACCGCGGCATCGAGCTGGCTGACACCCTCGGTGGCATCGATGACCAGCAGCGCAATGTCAGCCGCTTCCAGGTGCTTGCGCGCCATCACCACTGAGAGCTTTTCCGCCATCAAATGTGTCTTGCCCTTGCGGCGGATGCCCGCAGTGTCGATGAAGCGAAACCGTTGGTCGTTGTACTCGATGACTTCGTCGACGGCATCACGGGTGGTGCCGGGGATTGGGGAGACGATGGCCCGGTCCGACGAGGTAAGGCAATTCAGCAGCGTCGATTTGCCGACGTTCGGGTGGCCGATGATGGCGACCTTCACTTCAGCCGACGGTCGTTCAACTTCCTCTGTTGGTTGTTGGTCGTCAGTTGTTAACTCTGTGACCTCCGTGTCTTCTGTGGTGAGAGCTTTTGGAAGCGCGGCAACAACGGCATCCAGCAAATCGTCCACGCCTCGGGCATGCTCGGCCGAGACGGGGAACATTTTTTCGATGCCTAGCCGGTGAAAATCATGGATGAGCGAAGATTGCTTCTCGGTATCCACCTTATTGACGGCCAAGAAGAGAGGACGGTTGGCCTTGCGCAGTAGGCGGACAAGTTCGAGGTCCGGGCCAGCTATCTCCGTTCGACCGTCGATGACCATGATGATGGCGGCAGCTTCATCCAGCGCTACGCGGGCCTGGCGGTAGATTTCTGCAGGGATGAAATCTTTTTCTTCCGGGAGGATGCCACCCGTATCGACCACGCGAAGCCGACGGCCACTCCACTCCGCGTCTCCATAGAGGCGATCCCGCGTGATGCCGGGCTCGTCGCCGACAATGGCCCGCCGCGAACCGACGATGCGGTTGAACAGCGTGGACTTGCCGACGTTGGGGCGCCCTACGATCGCGATAATAGGAACCCCGGTCGCGGCGGCGTCGCTCGAGTTGTAAATGGGTTGGCTCAAGTCGCTATTATAGAGACTTCGGTGTCCACTCCCTCCCATCCCGCCCCGCCCCCGGCCAGCCGCAACTCTCCGGGCAGCAAAGACGCCTCTCTGCACCAGTTCTTCGGCCCCGGTGGCATCTTGTCACGCACGCATCCCGCCTACGAATTTCGCCGGGGGCAATTGCAGATGGCGCAGGCGGTCGAGCAGGCACTTGAGGAGAAGCATCACTTGATCGTGGAAGCTGGTACTGGCACTGGGAAGACGCTGGCCTATCTCGTCCCGGTGATCCGTTCCGGCAAGCGCGTGATCATCTCGACCGGCACCAAGAATCTTCAAGAGCAGCTCTTCTATAAGGACGTTCCCTTCCTGGAGCAGGCGCTTGGAGCTAATGGCTCTTCAGCCCTTTCAGTTTGTTACATGAAGGGGCGCAACAACTATTTATGCCGGAAGAAGCTTTACGACCTTACCGATCAACCAGTGCTCAGCGGATTGGAAGAGATTGAGCAGTACCGTGCGATTGCGGCATGGGAGAAGACAACCTCGACCGGCGATCGGGCCGAACTGGCGGAACTTCCTGAGGCCAGCCTTTTGTGGCACAAACTCGACGCGCGCGCGGACGCCTGCAGCGGGCAGAAGTGCAGCGAGTGGGAGCGATGTTTCATCACGGAAATGCGGCGGCGGGCGATGGAGAGCGACATCATTATCGTCAACCATCACCTGTTCTTTGCCGATCTCGCCATCAAGCTGCAGGCCGATGGGGCTCCGGACGCGGGAATTCTTCCCGAAGCCGGGGCCGTGATCTTCGATGAGGCGCACGAGCTGGAAGATGTGGCCGGGAACTACTTCGGAATTTCAGTGAGCAATCTTCGCGTTGAGGATCTCGCCCGCGACGTGGAGCATTCGATGCAACACAACCGAATGCTGTCGGCGTCTCTGTCGGGCGCACTCGGGAGCCTGCGCGACCGGTCGCAGCTGTTCTTTTCGGTGCTGCCCTCCGGCGACGGGCGTTTTGCCTTCGACGGCCGGCGCGAATTTCTGGAGGAGAATGGCGATGAGTTTGTTGCTTTGAATCAGGCCTTGACTCGGCTGGCCGGAGAACTCGAGGCCTTGCCGCAGAAACCCGAAGAGATCTTCAACTTCGTCCGCCGCGCGCAAGAAATTCAGATGCAACTCGCGTTCGCGCTCGAAGCGGAAGATACGAATACGGTTTTCTGGATCGAGCGGCGGGGCCGGTCGTTTTCGCCGAGACAGGCAGACAAGAAGGACGGCCTTCAGGGAAGACAGCATGTATTTCTGCAAGCTACGCCGATCGATGTGGGCCCCATCCTGCGCGAGTGCCTCTGGTCGAAACTTGAGTGCGCCGTGCTGACCTCGGCAACGCTCGCGGTCGGAGGAGGGTTCGACTACATACGGAAGAGGCTGGGCTTCGAACACGCCCGCGACCTGGTGCTGCCCTCGCATTTCGATTATCAGAGCCAGGCAGTCATGTATGTTCCACCGGATCTTCCCGATCCGCGTACGCCACAATTCGCCCTCCAAGCCGCTGAGCGCATCCGCAAATTGCTCGAGATCACCCGCGGGCGTGCTTTCGTGCTCTTCACCAGTTACGCGCAGATGAATGACATCTACCAGCGGCTTCTGGGCGAGCTTGAATTCCCCATGCTGCGGCAAGGCGATGCTCCGAAGAGCGCGCTGCTGGAGGAGTTTCGTCTGACGCCAAATGCTGTGCTATTTGCGACGTCTTCTTTCTGGCAGGGGGTGGACGTGCAGGGCGAGCAACTGAGCTGCGTGATTATCGATCGACTGCCGTTTGCGGTGCCGAGTGACCCAGTAGTTGCCGCACGCGTCAGGGCGATCGACGCAAGTGGTGGCAATGCTTTCTTTCAATACCAAGTTCCGGCCGCAGTCATCACTTTGAAGCAAGGATTCGGAAGGCTCATTCGTTCGCTGCATGACCGCGGATTGCTGGTGCTGCTCGACAACCGCATTCTGAAGAAGCAATACGGGCGCGTCTTCGTGGACAGTTTGCCCAACTACAAAAGAACGACAGATATCGGGATTGTAGAGAAGTTTTTCGGCGTGGGTGAGTGATCGCGCTCCGCTACTTGTGATCTTCTGCCGCGCCAGGGTTGGCTAACACCTGCACGACGATTCCGGACGGCTCTGCCTTGCTGTGAAACACGCGCTCTGTAGCCTGGACGAAGTCAGACGGCTTCGCGTCTGGAATGTTGACATAGGTCTGCGGATTGCGGTCGGTCAGCGGGAACCATGAGCTCTGGATCTGCACCATGATGCGGTGTCCGCGGCGGAATGTGTGATTGACGTCTTGCATGCTGAAGTTGACCTCTTCCACTTTGCCCGGCGTAAACGGTTCCGGCTTTTCGAAACTGTGGCGGAATTTTCCCCGGAAGGGCTCGCCGCGAACAAGTTGCTGATATCCACCCATCGCAAATGTTGGCGGGCCCACATCGGTGCGAGGCTTGTTCCGGTCTTCCGGTTTTTGGGCGTCGAGTTTGCTTTCGGGATAGTCCGTGGGATACACGTCAATCAATTTCACGTCCCAATCGGAGTCCGTGCCACTGGTGGAGACGAACAGTTTTGGCGAAAGCGGACCGACGATGGTCACGTCTTCCTGAAGAACCGGCGTCGAATACACCAGCACATCGGGACGGCTGGCGGCAAACCTCTGATCTGAAACCATGTATTCCTGCGGCACGTTTTGAGCGACGTAATTCACGAAAGGCACGGGTTTGGCCGGATCGCTGACGTATTCATCGAAAGGGGATGACTCGCCAGCCGGAGTTTCGAAAGACAGCCCGCCATTCGCCTGCAAGTAGAGAGTTTTCGATTCTGCGTTTTTCGGAGGCCAGGCCGAGTACCTCCGCCAAACGTTCGTTCCGGTCTCGAAAACATAGGCTTTTGGCAGCTTCGCCTCGCCGGTGCCCTTCAGATACTGCTCGAAGAAGGGAAAAAGAATGTTCTTACGATAAAAGTCTCCAGTGTTCGAAGCGAAATCGGCGCGGCCCAGGTGCTCGCCGTCATAGCGCGCCCATCCGCCGTGTACCCAGGGTCCGACCACCAATCCGTTGAAGATGCCGGGATTGTTCTTGTCGATCGAGTGGAACGTGGTGAATGGTCCCTGCAGGTCCTCGGCGTCGAACCATCCTCCAACTGTAAGCACGGCGCAATGGATGTTCTTCATGCGCGGAGCGAGATCACGGGCCTTCCAATAATCGTCAAAGGTGTCATGACGCATCTGATCGTCGAAGAGTGCGCTCTTGCCCTGCAGCAGCTTCGATAAATTGCCGATCGGCCCAGCGTGCAGGAAAAAGTCGTAGCCATCGTTCGTGCCGTAGTCAAAGGGCACAAAGGTTTTCGGCGGCAGTTGAGGATTCTCCTGCGGTTTGAAAAACGCATAGAACCCGAAATTGGCAGCCAGCATGAAAGCCCCGCCGTGGTAGGCGTCGTCTCCCATGAAAAGATTGGTCATGGGAGCTTGGGGCGACGCGGCTTTCAGTGCCGGGTGCGAATCGATGATGCTGGCCGAGGTGAAGAAGCCAGGATAGGAGATGCCCCAGATTCCGGCGTTGCCGTTGTTGTTGGGAACATTCTTAAGGAGCCAGTCGATGGTGTCGTATAGGTCGCTGGCATCGTCCACGTCCTTGTTGGATTTCTTATTATCGACGTGTGGCCGCATTTCCACGAATTGGCCCTCCGACATATAACGGCCACGCACATCTTGAAAGACGAAAATGTAGCCGGCCTTGTCGAACTCGGGTGCGGGCCCCAGTTGGTTGCGATATTGATCGACACCATAGGGGCCGACGCTGTAGGGAGTGCGGTCAATCAGAAACGGATATGCGCGCGAGCTGTCCTTCGGAACATAGACTGCGGTGAAGAGGTGTACTCCATCCCGCATGGGAATGCGGTATTCGTACTTTGTGTAGTGTTCCTTGCTGTCGAATTCGGGAGCGTTCTGCGCCACGAGCGGCGTTGTGAGAATCGAAACAGCGAGTGTGAGGGCGAAAATAACCCGGCGCATGGGACTCTCCCTGAGGCATGGTGCCAATCGGCAAAGCTACATTTCAGGCCATGAATCGGTCAAGTACCCTCTACGGATGCGCGGTACAATAAATGATTATGATTCTGCGTCCCTTCAGGCTATTGGGCGCAGCGCGGCTGGGGGATCATGTTCGAAGTCACGGTAGAAGATTCGTTTGCGGCAGGCCACTACCTGCGGAACTACAAGGGTAAGTGCGAGAATCCGCACGGCCACAACTACAAGATTCGCGTCACGTTGGCCGGCGCAGAGCTCGACAAAGCAGGCTTGTTGCTTGATTTCAAGGATCTGCGCGAGGTCATGAGGCATGTCATCGAACGGCTCGACCATCAGATGATCAACGAGATCGAGCCCTTCACGTTGATCAATCCGTCGGCCGAGAACCTGGCCAAATATTTCTACGATGAGTCGAATACCCGTCTGCAAGCCGTCACCAAGGGCCGGGTTCGCGTGAAAGACGTGACCGTCTTCGAGACGGACACGACGACGGCGAAGTATTCCGAGTAGTAGTCACCCGACGGTGGAGGACGGAGAGACATCCGCCCCAACGGCGCTGGTATGCAGATCACCGAAATCTACAAATCGCTGCAAGGTGAGTCGACGTATGCGGGCCTACCTTGCGTATTCGTGCGCCTTACCGGATGCAATCTCCGCTGCAGCTGGTGCGATAGCGAGTACACGTTTTTCGGCGGCCGTAAGATGTCGATCGAAGAAGTGCTGAATGAAGTGCTGCAGCTCAGTCCCGGCGGGGGATTGGTGGAGATCACCGGCGGCGAGCCGATGTTGCAGGACCGGGAACTAGTGCCTCTGATGCAGCGGCTGCTCGAGGATGGCTATACCGTCCTGCTCGAAACCAGCGGAGAGCGGCCGCTGGAGCGCGTTCCGGCCGCGATTGTGAAGATCGTAGACGTGAAATGTCCGGACTCCGGCGAAGGGGATACCTTCCGGCTGGAGAACCTTGAAGCGCTGACTCATCGCGATGAGATCAAGTTCGTTCTGAGCAGCCGCAACGACTACGATTTCGCCCGCAATTTTGTGATCCGGCACAGGCTCTTCGCGAAGGTAAATGCAGTTCTGTTTTCCCCCGCATTCAGAAAGGAAGCAAGTGGAGCTCGCAACAGCTCACACTGCCTGCTCGATCCTCAAGAGCTTGCGGAGTGGATGATCGCCGACAATGTCCCCGCCCGGCTGGGTCTGCAATTGCATAAATTCATATGGGACCCGGCGACGAAGGGGGTCTGAGGCACTTGTCGGCAAAGGCTTCGAGAGCGGTCGTGCTCCTTAGCGGCGGGATGGATTCCTGCGTCTGCGCCTCGTTAGCGGCGCGTGATCATGACGCCGCCGCCCTGCACGTCAGCTACGGGCAGCGTACGGAGGCCCGTGAGCAACAAAGCTTTCAAGCCATCTGCAATCGCCTGAGAATTCATGATCGCCTGATAATTAAGAATGAGGCGCTAGGGATGATCGGCGGATCTGCCCTTACGGACGAGTCGATTGCTGTGCCCCGCGTGGAGGCGGTGGGGCACGATATTCCGATCACGTACGTGCCGTTCCGGAACGCGCATTTTCTAGCGGCGGCCGTCAGTTGGGCCGAGGTGCTCGGCGCACAGAAGGTCTACATCGGCGCTGTGGAGCCGGACAGCTCGGGATATCCGGACTGTCGTCCCGCCTACTACAAAGCGTTCAATGAGGTTGTGAAGACGGGCACGAAGGAAGGGAACATCAAAGTCGTCACTCCGCTTATCGCCATGCGGAAAGCCGAGATTGTGCGCCTCGGCCTTGAATTGGGTGCGCCCTTCGATTTAACTTGGTCGTGTTACAGCCACGCGGATCAGGCCTGCGGAGTATGCGATAGTTGTGTGCTGCGCCTGCGCGCGTTCCAGGCCGCGGGAATCCAGGATCCGATTCCCTACGCGGCCCGATAGAAATTTTTGTTGCCGGGAGGCAATATGAAGAAGCATTTTTCAATTGTTTTGATCACTCTATTAACCGCGGCCTTGTCTGCCCCTGTGGCTTTCGCGCAGGCTTCAGGAACAGTGAAGGGCACATGCAAGGACGCCCAAGGCAATCCCATCGCCGACGCGATCGTTATTTATGCCAATCAGGATAACGGTCAGAAATACCAGCTGAAGACGAACAAGAAAGGCGAGTATTTCTCTCTCGGACTCACCCCTGGCAAGTACAACGTCTCGCTGTACAAGACTGCCGATGATATGAAGGCCAACAAAACCCTGGACTTCGTAAAGGGCTTTCCCGTTCAGCTCGATGAAAATGTACTCGACTTCGACCAAAAGAAAGAGCAGGAGAAGCAGGCAAAAGGAGAAGGCCTAACTCCCGAGCAGTTGAAGGCCATGCAAGAGCAGCAGGCGAAGCAGCAAAAGGAAACCAATACTGTCAAAACCTTGCAGAGTAAGCTTGACGCGGCCAACCAAGCGATCACTGCGAAGGACTACGACACCGCGATCGCCGCGCTCGTCGAAGCCAATCAGATCGACGCGACTCGCGACGTTCTCTGGTATCGCCTCGGTGATGCTTATCGCTTGTCGGCCGTGGCGCAGACGGATAAGGCAGAGAAGCAGAAGCGCTACGAGTCGGCAGTAGACGCTTACCAGAAAGCAATCCAGCTTAAACAGGATGCGGTGCAAAACGGCAAGGAAAAGGACACCGCCAAGGCGAACCAGCAGCTTGCCGGGTTCTATATCAATATGGCCGACGCGTACGCCAAGAGTCAGAAGGTCGACGATGCGGTGAAGGCCTACGAGGCTGCGGCGAAAGTTGACCCGGCCCAGGCTGGCGCGGCGTACTTCAACATCGGGGCGGTTTACACCAACGGGGGCCGCGTGGACGACGCCAATGCTGCCTTCGATAAATGTATTGCCGCCGACCCGACACGGGCGGAGGCCTATTACCAGAAGGGCGTCAACCTGCTGGGCAAAGCGACGCTCCAGGGGGATAAGACCATTGCGCCTCCGGGAACCGCCGAAGCCTTCCAGAAATATTTGGAGCTCGCTCCCACGGGCCCGAATGCCCAGAGCGCGAAAGATCTGCTGACGAGCATTGGCTCCACGGTCGAGACCAGCTATGGCACCAAGAAGAAGCCAGTCAAGAAGTAAGGTCGTATCTTGTTAAGCAACAACAATTTAGACGGGACGAACAGGGACGGCATGAGCCGTCCCTTTGGTTTCACCATGGTTACGAAGGACTATGGACTTACTGTCCTTCGCAGGCGGGCCAGCGCGCGGTACAGTTAATGCATCAGCTTTCTTCCAATCTGTGGTGCGTGCGATTCTCGTGTGTGAGGATGAATGGCAGCACCAACTATTGCTCCGATCTCCGTTGCCCTTGAAGATTTCTCTGGAAACGGCCGGGTAGCCACTCCGGCTCTGCTAGGCGCCATGCTGCGCGCCGCCGAGAAGATCAGCGACCTGATCTTTTCCCCGGGGCGCCCGCCGCAGGTGCAAGTCTATGGGCAGATGATCCCGGTGCAGGTGCATGGGCTCACGGTTCTGAGCGCCGACGATACACGTCATATCGCTGCAGATCTGATTGGCGACAACAAGCAAGCCATCAATACCCTGCGCGAACATGGATCCTGCGACATTTCCTACGGGTTGCCAGGATTGGCCCGGTTCCGCGTCAACGTCTTCATTCAGCGGGGCAGTTGTGCCGTCGTGCTGCGGGTGATTCCGACGAATATTCCGGATTTTGCCGCACTCCGGCTGCCGGAGCAATTGACCGAAATCACCAAGCTTAGGGATGGCATCGTTCTCGTCACCGGATCAACCGGCTCCGGAAAGTCTTCCACCCTGGCTGTGCTGCTCGACGCCATCAACCGTGAGAAGTATTACCACATCATCACCATCGAAGATCCCATCGAGTTTCTGCACAACCACAAATGCTCGACCATTCACCAGCGCGAGCTGCACAGTGACACGCCCAGCTTCGCGCATGCGCTGCGTTCTGCTATGCGGCAGGCGCCCAAGGTGATCCTGGTGGGCGAAATGCGCGACCGCGAGACCATGGAAATTGTTCTTGAGGCGGCGGAGACCGGGCATCTGGTTCTCTCCAGCCTGAACACCATGGATGCATCCAAGACCGTGGAGCGGATCGTCAGTTCGTTCTCCCCGGCGGAGCAGAAGCTGGTTCGCGAGCGGCTTGCCAAGTCATTCCGCTACATCGTTTGCCAACGGCTGATGCCGAAAGCGGATCGCAGCGGCCGGGTGGCTGCCTTCGAAATCATGAAAGCCAACTCCCGCACCCGCGAGTGCGTTGAGAAGGGCGAGCGCGAGAACAACAGCTTGCTCGACGCGATTAAGGCCGGGGAATCCGAGGGCATGCAGCACTTCGACTTCGAGATCGCACAGTTGGTGCAGGACCGCGTGGTCGATCTAGAGACTGGGCTGTCTTTCGCCACTAACCCGGGCGCTTTGGGGCAGGAACTCGCGAAGTAAGCCCCCCACATCCATTGGCTGCGAACAAAAAGCGGTCCCCTCTACTGATTAGGGCTGTTGACCGCTCCGCTAACATCCTCGGCATCCTCTATGATCTTTCCATGCCAGTTGCACAGGTTCCTGGTATTTTGAGCTTTGAAGATGCTCGACGTACCGTCGAACAACAGGCGTCTCAAGTAAGTCGGCCGAAGACCGAGTCCGTCGATCTTCTCGCCGTAAGTGGTCGAGTGCTGGCTGAACCTGTACTGGCGGATCGTAACCTTCCGCCCTTCCCTCGATCTACCCGAGACGGTTACGCGGTCCGCGCCGCAGACGCGGCGCATGTCCCAACCACTCTCGATGTAATCGGCGAGATCAAAGCAGGCGAGAGCCTCGAAAATATTCCACGACATATTGGAAGTGGGCAAGCCGCGTCAATCATGACGGGGGCGCCCGTCCCTGCCGGCGCCGACTCAGTAGTGATGGTCGAGTACACTGCGCAGCAAGGCAAGCGGGTCGAAATTACAAGGGGCATTACACGTGGGGACAACGTTGTCCCTTCCGGGGCAGAGGCCCAGCAAGGCAGCGTGTTGGTGGAGCGTGGCATGCACCTGAACGATGCGGCAATCGCTCTGGCCGCGACGGCCGGACAGTCGCGGGTGCAGGTTTATAAGCGTCCACAAGTCGCAGTACTCACCACGGGCGACGAAATTGTCAGCATCGACGCTACCCCCGGTCCCACGCAGATTCGCAACTCGAATAGCTATTCTCTCGCAGTCCAGATTCGCAATGCCGGCGGCGAGCCTGTTCTGCTGCCCGTCGCTCCCGATGAACCGCGTAAGCTGCAGGCCTTAATCGAAGAAGGCCTGAAGTCGGAATTGCTGCTGATGACCGGCGGAGTCTCTATGGGCCGTTACGACCTGGTCGAACAAGTCCTCGAAGAACTGAAAGCCGAATTCTTCTTCACTGGCGCGAAGATTCAGCCCGGCCGCCCAGTTGTTTTCGGCAAGTGTGGCGCGGGCGCTCTCGCCCGCGAAAGCACGGGGACTTATTTCTTCGGCCTTCCAGGGAACCCCGTCTCGACTATGGTTACGTTCGAACTCTTCGCTCGTCCCATGCTGGAAGCACTCGCCGGCCTGTCGCCGCGGAAACTGCGATTCGTCTACGCCAGCCTGAAATCAGAAATCCGAGTGAAACCTGGCCTGAAGCGTTTCCTGCCGGCGATCCTCTCGGGCGAGTTCGAAGCTTCGCAGGTGGAACTAGTGCCCTGGCGGGGCTCGGGAGATGTCGCTGCGACAGCCCGAGCCAACTGCTACATCGTCATCCCCCCGGACCGTGACCGCATTCCCGCAGGCGAATTCGTTGCGATCCTAGCGCGGTAGCCAGCCTTTCTCTGTGCCCCCCTTTGTCCTCAGCGGTGTGAGGTCTTCCGAACTTCTTCACCACAGAGGACACTGAGGAACACAGAGCCAGATACATCCCACTGCCCACTGCCCACTGCCCACTGCCCACTGCCCACTGCCCACTGCCCACTGCCCACTGCCCACTGCCCACTGCCCACTGCCCACTGCCCACTGCCCACTGCCCACTGCCCACTGCCCACTGCCCACTGTTCTCCTCCTGTAAGATATCTCCAGCGTTGCGATGCCCAAACTCTCTCACTACGACCGCGCTGGACGCGCCCGCATGGTCGATGTTTCCGGCAAGTCCGCCACGAAGCGTGAAGCCGAGGCCAGCGGGTTCGTGGCAATCAGCCCTGCCGTCCTTGCCGCGCTGCCATCGAATCCCAAAGGCGATCCTCTCGAGGTAGCGCGCGTGGCAGGCATCATGGCTGCCAAGCGCACGTGGGAATTGATTCCGATGTGTCATCCCCTGCCGCTGTCGCTCGTTGATGTCGAGGTGCGCGTGTGCGAGAATGGCCTCGCGATCACCTCGAAAGTTGCGACTACGGCTGAGACTGGCGTCGAGATGGAAGCCCTCACCGCCGTCAGCATTGCGGCATTGACCATCTACGACATGCTGAAGGCCGCCGATAAAGGCATCGAGATTCGCGAAATTGTGTTGGAGCGCAAGAGCGGAGGCAAGAGCGGAGACTACCGCCGCAGGAAATAGCGGCGCCACACGGATTCATGGCCGATAACCTCAAACTGCTGCTGGTAGACGACAATCCGATGGTGTTGGCGATGTTGCAGCAGGCTTTATCGTCGCTGGCTACGGTCACGACCGCCACGGATGCTGCCGACGCGCTGCTCAAGGCCGTGGATGACGTTCCCGACTTGCTTGTCTGTGACTACCGCATGCCTGGGATGGACGGTCGTCAGCTTCTCGAGAAGCTCAAGAGTCGCCCGGCGACTGCGAATTTCTCCTCAGTGCTGATGGCAAGCAAAGCAGATATTGCCGAGCGCCTTTCTCCCCAGGACGCCGCCGACGACTATCTGGAAAAGCCATTTTTTCTGAAAGAGGCAACCCGCCGCATCAAGCGCCTGATCGATCGCATTGCACTGGAAAAAATGGCCAAGACCGCTCCCTCGGACGGAGTCGTGCGCGGCAATCTCTCGCAGATGAACGTTATCGATCTCATGCAGTCGCTCGAGATGGGCCGCAAGAGTTGCCAACTCTCGCTGAGCAACGAAGGCGACAAGTGCGAGGTATTTTTCGTCGAGGGCCAAGTCAAGCATGCTACGTACGGATCGCTCGTCGGTGATCAGGCGGTATTCAAAGTCCTGCGCTGGACCGGCGGGAACTTCCAGCTCAATTTCGAAGGCAAGACGGACAAGGAAACCACGCAACTCAATACGCAAGGGCTTTTGATGGAGGGGTTGCGGTTGCTTGATGAATCGTCCCGCGACAGCGGCGGAGAACCCGAAGCTGCGCCCGCGGAGGCTGCGTCGACCCCGGTCGCTGCTACGGCGCCAACCGTCCCGGTCAGCCGCAGGAAAGACGAAGAGGAAGACGTGCTTCTCGATGGCTGATCTCAAGACGGTTCTGACTGCTGCGGTCGTGACCGTCAGCGATTCCTGCGCCCGCGGCGAGCGGAAGGATGGGTCAGGGCCGGCGGTTGCGCAACTGCTCGAGAGACTCCAGTTCCATGTCGTCGCAAGCGAAGTCGTCTCCGACGACGAAATCCAGATCCAAAACTTGCTGATCCGCCTGGCTCGCGAGGTGCGATTCATCGTTACGACGGGTGGAACCGGAATCGCACCGCGCGATGTCACACCCGAAGCCACTGCGAAAGTCTGCGATCGGTTGCTGGACGGTGTTGCCGAAAAAATGCGCAGCGAGGGAACGAAGAAGACCCCATTCGCAGCCCTGAGCCGGGGAGTTTGCGGCGTTCGCGGAAGCGCCCTGATTCTGAACCTCCCCGGAAGCCCGGCAGGCGCTGTGGAATCGCTGGAAGCAGTCGCGGCTCTGTTGCCGCACGCGATCGATCTTCTAGGCGGCAAAACCGAGCATAGTTAGCAAATGGCCTGGTCCACACGAGCAGCCCGGTTTGGGTAGGGAATCGTGTGGGGACAGCCGCCCTGGGCTGTCCGGCCGCGACGATTTGTGTCGCGGTAGCGCCCCTTCTCAACGACTCTTCTTTGAACCGCCCCTCCCCGGCCCCACAATCGCCCGCCCTGGATACGCATCAGGCACCAGCTTGCCATCATCGATCACCAGCGTCCCCCCAACCAGCAGCTCGTGGACACCCACGCTAGGCTCCATCGGCTTCTCGAATGTCGACCGGTCGCTGATCGTCGCTGGGTCAAACACAACAATGTCCGCATCAACGCCTTCCTGCAAACGTCCCTTGTGCCGAGCGGCGGGAGTTGACCTCTCCAGCATCTGCGCGGGCATTAGTGTCATCTTGCGCAGTGCATCCATCAGCGAAAGCGTTTTCTTCTCGCGAACATACTGCGCCAGCACGCGCGAGTAAGTTCCCGCATTGCGCGGGTGCCCGTCCGCTCCATCGCTCGCGATCATGATGAGTGGATTCGGAATGGTGGCGTCGACCATTTCCTGAGTGTTCGCGAAGACCAGCACATCCTGGGCGTCGGCGCTCTTGTGAAGCTCCTCGAATCTCTCTTTCGTCAGATGCTCGCCCGTATCCGGAAGGACAAGGTTGCTATATTCAATGCCGAGCTTTTCGCGCCAGCCGGGATTAAACAGAGCGGAATTGATTTGAGTCATTCCCGCGATGTACGGGTAGGCCTCGGTCGTGACATCCAGGCCGCGGGCGCGGGCTCCCTCAACCAGCGACAGGCACTCGATCGTATCAAGCAGGCAAGTGCTGTTGATGTGAACAATGTGCAGCGGCGCTCCCGAGATCGCTGCTGCTCCAATCACTTCTTCCACGGCTTCGATCGCCGACCCGGGCTCTTTGCGCCCAAAACTGCGCATGTGCGTGTAAACCGGTAATTCATGTTGGGCGGCGAAGCGAAAGATATCGATGACCTCGAGCCGCGTCGCGCCGGGTGTGTATTGAATGCCCATGCCGATGCCGAGAGCGCCGGCGTCCAATTCATGCTGCAGGCGCTGTTTGATTCTGCCGATCTGCTCGGGTGTGGTGTTTTGATCGGTTGCAGGGCCGCTCTTAGGCAGGATTCCCGCAATACCAGCGTGCGGCCCGTTGACCCCTGGGTCAAGCGGCGCACCGAAGACCAGCGCCCGCGCCGCCACATGGCTCGCAGTGGTGCCATAGTGAATGAGCGATTGCCCTTCTTTGGACTTAAGGAACTGGGCTACATCCGGGACGCCGATTTCCATTTCGAGAGCGGTCGTAACCCCGTCGAACGCCTTTACTCGCTGGCTGGCAAGTTCCTGGCCATGCTGATGCAGATCGATGAATCCGGGAGCCACAACCAGTCCGTCCGCATGAATGACACGTCGTCCCGATAAGGGCTCGGTAGAGATTTGCGCAATCGTCCCACCGCGGATGCCGACATTTCGAACGGCATCAAGACCTGTCTCGGGATCCATCACCCGGCCGCCTTCGAGTACAACATCAAACTGCTGGGCGGCGGCGAACGTGCTGATCAGCAACAGGAAAAGCAAGCGAATCGCATGCATAGAGGCTCCAAAGGTAGCGATGATAACAGGACACAAACAGATCACTGGAAAGAAGGAGCAGCCGACGATTTGCCGGGCTTTACGGACTGACGCGCTTCTTTCCATCACGTACACTGAATACTCGGCGTGAAACGCATCGCACACATTCTGGCGCGCTACTCGGCGTGGATTCTGGGGCTGATGAAGGTACTCGGAATCTGGGGCCCTTTCGTGATCGCCTTTGCCGACAGTGCGCTGCTCGGCATGCCCGTTGATTTCATCGTCGCAACCTACGTGTACCAGGACCGCACGCGAACGCTGCTCTATGTCGCCATGGCTTCACTCGGATCGGCCCTGGGCAGCATTCCCCTATACATCATCGGATTTCTAGGGGGCGAAAAGGTTCTCCGCAAGCGGATCAGCGAGGAGCGGTTCTTGAAGATTCATCAGTCGTTTGAGCGCAATGAATTCTGGGCGCTGATGCTCCCGGGCATGTTGCCGCCGCCCATGCCCTTCAAAGTGTTTGTGCTCGGCGCAGCGGTATTCGAAATGAGGTTCCGCGATTTCCTGATCGCGATCTTCGCTGGACGATTTGTCCGCTTCTTTGTTTTGTCGGTCCTGGTGCTTTGGTTCGGCCCGCAGATCATCGGCCACTTCGGTGGCGTTTTCAAACACCACTGGATGCTGCTCTCGGGCGCGATCCTGGAGGTAGGTTTGATTCTTTGGTTATTGGCCAGGACGAGGAGCTCAAAGAAGAACGCCGCTCCCCCTTCGGAGAACGGCGTCAAAACTCAGCACTCCGTAAACTAGTACTACACCGTGGCGGTATGGTCGCCGGCGCTCCGCAACCGCCCGGCGAGCGCTTGCTGAAGAGCGGGAACGCTGAACATCGCGAGAGAGAAGAACAAGTCGCTGACCGCGGTGCCCCGGAAGAACGGAATCGCCGCCTCGTAGCACGCGATCAATCCGGCCAGCGTCCTGGGATACATCTGTGGCCAGGCAGCCCAAACGGCAAAGTTGCTGACGACGAAGAAAGACACAGAACTTGCAGCTGCCGCTACAACCACGCGCCAGAACCCAGCTTTTTCGCGAAGATTCGTTCCCAGCCACAGGATGGCCGCATACCACGCCCACGTGACCAGGGTGTCCCATGTGAACGGGTACTTATAAACAAAAAGCGTCAGCACGACATCCGTCGTGGCGAAGAGCGCGAGGGGCACCCACATCTGCTTGCGTGAGCCGCGAGCTCCGAAAAACAGCAGCGACGCCGCCAGTGGTGTGAAATGCCAGGCATGCGGCAAGTTCAGCCCAAGAAAGGGAAAGAACCGGACGGCGATAGCGAGCAGCACGAAGAGATAGGGCAGCATGATCACCTCGAAGATGAATTTCTATTCTGGGCGCAGACGAGAAGTCCGTCAAGGGGAAGGACCACGTGGGGACAGCCGCCTCGGCTATCCGCCAAAGCAAAGCGAGGCGATGGGGCTCAGAGCAAGCCTCAGTGCTGATCCGGGTCGGGCACGACAACTCGCTTCTTCCCGTTGTCATACACGTCCCCAACCACGTGCAGATCCTTATCCAACATCACTCCGACGCACAGTGGACAGCTCCCACGATTCCGACCGAACATGCTCGGAAGCTGGGCAAAGCGCAAATCTTGAAAGTGCACAATATAACCCTCTTCGGGAGGCTCGAGGACTTCTGTCTCGGTGATCGGATACTGCGCCCAATCCAGGAACGCCCTTCCGGCATAGGATTTCTTCGCCGCCAGGGTGATCGGGGTCTCCTCCGGCTTGTAACGAATACCCATGCTTCCCTCGGGATCAACCTCAGGTGCGAGTGAATCTACGGAGGGCAGCGCAAAAAAAGCAGGTGTCTCGATCACTCCATACCAGTGAAACGGATCCACAATCGTCGGATAGGCCGATGTTCGCAGCGGATCTACTCCGTTGTACGTCCGGGCTTCCAGCGCATGCACTGCGCGGCGATGTTCGTAATCCCGAAGTCCCCACATCAGAGCCACGCCAACCAGCGCCAATGTCGCTGGCACCTGCCCCCGAGGACCGCGGCTGCGTGCGCCAAGCTCCTTATCGATGAGAGAAAACAGTGATGGAACAGATAAGCCAAGGATCATCAGTCCCAGCATCACCGGCTCAACAATGAACACGATGTCCCACGAATACCACTTCTCCGAAAATGGCCAGAAAGGCCGGACGCCGTAATTGTTGGTGAAATCGAGCAGAATGTGGCTGAGTCCGGCAAGACAGGCATAGAAAAAAAGCACGCCCCATCGCGGCGGCAATTTGGGATCGTTCGTTTTGCGGCCAAGCAGCCGCCACACTAGATATACGAAAGCGACCACAACTGCGGCGTCCAGTGGGACGCCCAGAAAAGAATGCGTGAAGCCACGATGATGCTTGAAACCAACCGCCGGTCCCCAGAAACGGCCAATAGTATCGAGGTCAGGCGCTTCGGCCGCCAGAGTCAGCGTGAGCGTTGCCAACGCCGTCTTGCGATTGAGGCCGGCGCGTCCCATGCACGCGCCGGTCAGAAAGTGAGTGAAGGGTTCCAAGCGGTGATCTGAATTCTCTTTCGTTACAGCTATTTTTCACAGCAACTCTTTACGACCGCCTCAAGTCTCAGGTCAAAATCACTTTGACGCGAGATCCGGGTGTGACGACGCAAAACTTCATTCCGCCCGCCGAGGGGCCAGCAAGGTTAAGGCATCAGGAACAATTGAGATTTCAGCCGGCAGGCTTCCGATCAGTTCCCCATCGGCCTCGACGTAAATCTTGCGAGTAGGCGAGTCCGGCTCGGCGTAGTCGCACACTGCGCGGATGCTGTAAGCAAGCTCGATTCCCGGAATAGTCCACTTCTGCCGAAGAAGAGCCCTTGTCACGTAGGCCAGATAAGCCAGCCGCCGATCCGTGTGGCAAAGGATCAGCCGTATGTCATTGCGATCCAGCGACGCGCCGGGAGCGAGTTCGCGCACGACCCCGCCAAAATCCCGGATGCGCACCGCAAGCAGTTCGGTGAGATCTGCACTTTGCTGCTGCCCGCCTTCCAGCCTGTCGAACTCGACGCGAAAGCGCGTCATGGGATAGGTGAACCACATCTGCCACGCCTTGGCATAATACGCGCCCATGCCCAGACGCTGCTTCGCGCTCGTAAGGAGTTTGTAGCACATGTGAGCATCTACGCCGACGCCCGCAGCCACCAGGAAATAGCGCGTCTTGCGCACGCCGCTAAGATCCGGGCACGTGATCTGTCCCAAGGCCACGCGCCGCTGCTCGGCATCCAGAGCCGCCTTAGCTGCCGCTGGGATTTTTGGCGGAAGGCCGAGATCGTGGGCGAGCGCATTGGCCGTCCCCATGGGCAGGATCGCGATCGCGACCTGCGTATGCGCCAGCACCTGGGCGATGTTGTTGATAGTACCGTCGCCGCCGCAGGCAAAAACCGTATCGCATCCAGAGGCCATCGCCTGGCGTGTCAATTCGCCGGCCTGCTCAGGGGAGTGCGCGGCAGACAGTTCAGCGTCGACTCCCGCGCCTCGCAGGATCTCAAGCGCCGATTGCAATTCCCTTTGGCGCCGCTTGCTGCCGCCGGAGTCCGGATTGTAGAGCAGCGCCGCCTTCCGCATAGCCAGGTGGAAGCGTGATTGTACCTGAGATGAAAATCACGAGGGTGACCCACCCTTGTCTCCGCGCTTTTGGCGGAGACAGGGTGGGGTCTTTGACTTTGCATGGCTTAACTGGGCTTCAGATCCGCAGCGGAACTCAGCGCTTGCCCCACTCCCACATCCCAAACACCGTCTTCTGCGAAAGCGGATGTCCGAGTTGCCGCGCGAGCATGGCGATCTGCCCTCGATGATGGGCATCGTGGGCGATCAGGTATCCGACGAATCCCGCAACATCCGGACGAAAGCCCTTGATCCGGCCATCGGTTTCGAGCGCCTCTCGGCATAGCTCATGCAAGGCTGCCCTGCTGCTCTGCAGAGCACGTATGGCCTGAGCCGGCGTGACCGTGGCGCGTTCCAGTTGCTCGGGGATGTTCTCTGCCTTGGCCGCCTTCAACCACATGACGCGCACGTTGTGCATGTGCGCCACGATGGCCGCAATAGTCCGGCCCTTGCCGTCCGGCATTTTTGCGTTCCATGCGTCCGCCGGCAAGTTTTCGATCAGGTACAGGTTGATGCGATTGTTGGTATCGAGTGCGTTCAGTAATGCCAAGGGAAGTTGAGTCGAATAGGGTTCGCCCGGAGATTTGGTGGTCGGCACTTTAGGCATTCCGGTTACTCTGCGGAGACTTGGCAAAGCGCTTAAATTTGGCATAAGCTGGGGCACGCTTGCAAGGGTTGCTTTCCGCGCAGTTTCTCTGGTTTTGGGGCTTGTCACTGAACAATTCGAGGAGGGCCGTCCAGATGAAGATTCTGGCGCAGTCATTGTGCGGTCTTTTGCTCTGCATGCCCGGGGCGGCGCAAAATCATGCCCACCACACGCAGAGTCATCCCGTTTCGCTGGTCACGGGTCTTGGCGACCTGCACCACCCTGTATCTACGCATAATCTGGAAGCGCAGAAGTTTTTTGATCAGGGACTCCGTTTCATTTACGCCTTCAACCACGATGAGGCCGCCCGATCATTCCAGCACGCTGCGGAACTCGATCCGAAACTCGCCATGGCGTATTGGGGAGTCGCCGAGGCGGTGGGACCGAACTATAACGATCCCGCCGATCCCGACCGCTACAAACATGCGCACGATGCGGTGCAAAAAGCCGTCGATCTTTCGTCCGGCGCTTCGCCCAGCGAACAAACCTACATCCAGGCAATGGCAAAACGGTTCCCCGCCGATCCGAACTCCGATCTGAAGAAGGCTGCCGAAGACTATCGCGACGCCATGCGGGAAGTTGCACGCCAATTCCCTGACGACCTTGATGCGGCCACGCTTTCCGCTGAATCTGGCATGAATCTCCACCCTTGGGGACTCTGGCATCAGGACGGCACGCCCGAAGCCGGCACGGAAGAGATTGTCTCGACGCTCGAGTCGGTGATCAAACGCGATCCCAACCATCTCGGAGCTGTTCACTACTACATACACGCCGTCGAGGCCTCGAACAATCCGGAGCGTGCCTTGGCGGGAGCGAATAAACTCGCTGCTCTTGCGCCGAATGCCGGACACATTGTTCACATGCCCGCGCACATCTATATTCGCACCGGCGATTACGAAGCCGCCGTGCAAACCAACCAGAAAGCCGCGGAAGTCGATCGCGCGTACATCAAGGAGACCGGCGCGCAGGGCATTTATCCCATGATGTACTACAGCCACAACTTGCACTTCGTGGCCATGTGTGGCGCCATGAACGGGCGTTACACGGACGCCCGCAAGAACGCCGATCTTCTGGTCGCGAACGTCGGCCCGCACGTGAAGGACATGCCGCCACTCGAAGGATTCATGACCATCCCGGTGGCGGTGGAAATTCGTTTCCACCATTGGAACGAAATTCTGAAAATCCCTGCGCCTGATCCGGCAATGAAGACCGCGACGGTCTTCTGGCATTTCGGCCGCGGCCTCGCGCTCGCCGGGACCGGGAAAATCGCCGATGCCGAGGCGGAATACAAGATTGTCTCCGAGGCTGAAGCCGCCACGCCGCCCGATGTCATCTTCCAGATGCCCATCAACAACAAGGCAAAAGACATCATGAAAATCGCCGAGAATGTCTTGGGGGCGAAAATCGCTTTGGCGAAGAAAGACACAGCCGGCGCGATCTCCCTGCTCCGTGACGCGGTCGCGATCCAGGACAAGCTCAACTACGGCGAGCCGCCTGATTGGTTCTATCCCGTGCGCGAAAATCTAGGCGGTGCGCTGTTGATGACCGGAGATGCCGCCGCTGCCGAGAAAGTCTTCCGCGCAGACCTCGATCGCAATCCCCGCAATCCACGTTCACTGTTTGGCTTGCAGCAATCTTTGCTGCAGCAGAAGCGCGACTACGACGCCGGATTCGTTAAGAAGCAGCTCGACGCCTCGTGGAAGGGCAGTCCGCATGTGTTGAAGCTGGATGACCTAGTGTAAGTAAAGCCAGATAGAAACAGATGGGTGCCCCACTTTCTGGCCGGTTTTGCCAGAAGTGGGGATTTTGACTTGTTCCAAAAGCGAACGTCTTCGCTACGTGAACGCATCCTCATATAATCTTTCCCGATGCCTGCCACAAGAGACGTCGAAAAGAAGATCGAATCCCTCCGCGACAAGATCCGCCATCACGAATACCTCTATTACGTCCTCGATAATCCCGAAATAAGCGACCAGGATTTTGACCGCCTCATGCAGCAGTTGAAAGGCCTGGAAGCCGAGCATCCATCGCTGATCACACCCGATTCTCCCACTCAGCGCGTGGGCGGCAAGCCGCGCGAGGGATTCGTAAAGGTCCGTCATTCATCCCCGATGCTGTCGCTCGACAACACTTACAGCGAGGAGGAGCTTCGTGGCTGGGAGCGCCGTGTTCACGAACTCAGCGGCCGCAGCGATGTCGATTATGTCTGCGAATTGAAGCTCGACGGCATGTCCCTGGCGTTGATCTATGAAGATGGCAAGCTGGCCCGAGGCGTGACCCGCGGCGACGGAACGACAGGCGAGGACGTGACCCTCAACATTCGCACGGTTCGTTCAATCCCGCTTTCCATCGGATTAGGCAAGCTCAAGAAGGCTGGCATCCCCCCGGACTTCGAGGCCCGCGGCGAGTTGCTGATGCCCACCGCCGCCTTCAAGAAGGTGAATGAAGAACGCGAACGCAACGGCCTGCCAACCTTCGCCAACCCGCGCAATTTCACCGCCGGAACAGTGCGGCAACTGGATGCGAATGTCACCGCAGAACGCCGCCTCGATTTCTTTCCCTACATTCTTTTGTCGAACGGCCGCACCTATTTCGAACGTCACTGGGAAACATTGACCGCGCTAGATAAGGCCGGATTCAAAGTCAACCAGAACCGCAAGCTCGTTCACTCCATGGACGAAGTTTGGGCCTTCATCCAGCAGTGGGAGGCCAAGCGCGATTCGCTCCCGTACGAAATCGACGGCATCGTGGTCAAAGTGAACCGCGTCGCTCTGCAGGACGAACTCGGCTTCACCGGCAAAGCACCGCGCTGGGCGATTGCCTACAAATACGCGGCCCGGGCGGGCATCACCAAGCTCGAGAATGTCCGCTGGCAGGTCGGACGCACCGGCAAGCTGACGCCAGTCACGGAGTTGGCGCCCGTCGCCATCGGCGGCACCACGGTTCGCAACGCCACCCTTCACAATATGGACGAGATCGGCCGCCTCGGCGTGAAGATCGGCGACTATGTGCAGGTCGAGCGCGGCGGCGATGTCATCCCGAAAGTCGCGAAGGTCATCGATGACAATGACCATCCGCGCGGGAATCAGGAAATCGAGGCTCCGGAGAAGTGCCCCGTTTGTGGCACGAAGGTCGTCCGAACTGAGGGCGAAGTCGACTACCGCTGCGTCAACGCCAACTGCCCCGCCAAGCTGCTCGGCACGATCCTGCACTTCGCTTCACGTGGCGTCATGAACATCGACGGCATGGGTGAAGCGCTGGTCACGCAACTCACCGAGCGCGGACTGGTGAAGAATGTTGCCGATATCTACAAGCTCACTAAAGCTGATCTGCTCAGCCTGGAGCGCTTTGCGGACAAGTCCGCGCAAAACATCCTCGATGAGATTGAGAACTCGAAAAAACTGCCGCTGGAACGCGTGATTTACGGCCTCGGTATCCGCATGGTGGGCGAGCGTACCGCGCAATTCCTGGCCGAGCATTTTGGATCCATGGAAGAGCTTGCGAACGCCGGCATCGAAGAATTGCAGAACGTCAACGAAGTAGGCCCGAAGATTGCTGAGAGCATCGCCGAGTTCTTCAGTAATCCGGCGAACCGCAAGTTGGTAGAGCGGCTGGGCGAAGCCGGGCTCGCGTTCAAAGGTCAAAAGAAAGAACGGGGGACAAAGCTAGCAGGAAAGACATTCGTCCTGACAGGCACGTTGACAAAGTACACACGCGACGAGGCCAAAAAGATGATCGAGGACGCAGGAGGGAAAGTAACTGGCTCGGTCAGCAAAAAAACGGACTACGTAGTGGCAGGAGCGGATGCGGGATCGAAGCTCGACAAGGCGGAGGAATTGGGTGTTGCTGTGATCGACGAAAAGGAAATGGAGAAACTCGCGGGCTAAAGGCTAAACTCGCTTTGTATTGGAGTGTCAGATGGGTGGAATCGTCGGCATCCTCATCGGAATACCTATTGCAGTATTTGGATTCCTCGTCATGAGAAATCCGCTGCGCTTGTCAATGCTTGCTCCAGGAGAAGAGGGCTACTATCAGCGGTTTCTGCTCAATACAACCTCCCGGAATTCCCTCCGTGCGTTCGGAATGTTGATTTGCTTATTTGGCAGCGGCATCGCTGCCAGTGGGTTGGGTGCTATCTTCGAGACCCGTCCGCTGCAGGACGTGTCTGAAGGCCTGTGGGCCTTGATGGGTATAACTTTCGTTACCCTGTGGTGTTGCAGCGTCGGTTTCGCCATCTTGAACGCTATGAAGGGGAAGCCCCTTGGCTGGTCTGAATGGTTTCAAATGCGTAAGAAGGGAATAGAACTCGGTCCCATCGACGTGTTCCCTTCGATCACACCGCAGATGCGGAAGGAAACGCTCGGATTTACGGTCGGTTTGTTCGTACTTTTCTCCCTCGCGGTTGGTTTCGCTTTGTTTCACTAGTGTCCTATTTCCCCATCGCCTCCCGCATTCTCCCCCAAGTCACTTCCAGCGTCTCAGGCAAAACGCGTGTCTCCCCTACCACCGACATGAAGTTCGCGTCCGCCACCCAGCGCGGCAGCACGTGCATGTGAATATGCCCAGCGATCCCGGCTCCCGCCGCCTTCCCGATATTCATCCCCAAATTGATCCCGTCCGGCCGGTACAGGCTCCGCAGCACCGTCTCCATCTTCTGCGAAAGCGTCATCATCTCCTGAGCCGCGCCCGCAGGTAACTTCCGTAACTCATCCAGGTGCTCGTATGGCACGATCATCACGTGCCCCGGAGTATAGGGATAGGCATTCAGAATGACGAAACAATGCTGCCCCCTATAGACGATCCGGGCCTTGGCGTCGTCTTTCTCCTTTGCCGCCTCGCAGAACACGCATCCAGAGGCCCTTTCCGTGCCCGAAACGTAGGCATACCGCCAAGGCGTCCAAAGATAGTCCATAGCACGGCAGGGTAGCAGATGCGCGGTTTGTTCGGAAACTGTAACACTGAAACATTGCTGTAACCTGCGTGGGATTTGGGTTTGACACTGTTCGCGCACGGTTGTTATAGTCGAAGAGTTCCCATTGGACGCGGGTTCTTTGTAAAACGTCCGACAGCTGGGATTGTCCAAGCTCACCCGCCAGGGTGGGCCCACCACAACCAAACGACTCGTCCAGCAGTCCGCAACGCAAGTCCCGCATCCCGTTACCAGAGAGGCATAACCTTGTTCGACGACACCACCGCCAAAGATCACCTCCGCTGTTGCCACCGAAGCTGAGCCGACGATGGAGCAACAACCCCAGCCAGAAATGAATCAGTCTGCCCATACCAGCGAACCGTCCAGCGAAGCGGTGGCGCCACAATCAGCCCACGCGGCTGAGGAAAAGGCCGCGCCCGCCGAGGATTTCGCCTCCGCACTCGAGACTTTTACCACCGAGGCGGAAGAGGCGGTCAGCGAAGACAAGGTCATCAAGGGCACAGTCCTAAAGCTCACCGGCACTCACGTGGTGGTCGATATAGGCGCCAAGTCGGAAGGCATGCTGCCGCTGGCGGAAGTGCTCGATCACGAGGGCAAGCCCAAGTTCAATCCCGGCGACGAGATCGAGGTCATGCGCTCCAAGGGCGAGGCTGAGGAAGGCTACATCAATCTGTCCTTCCAGAAGGCGCAGCGCATCCATGCCTGGGAAGTAATTGAGAAAGCCTACAACGAGAAGAAGCCGATTAATGCCGTCGTCATCGACCGCATCAAAGGCGGGCTGACGGTCGATATCCATGGCGCGCACGCGTTCCTGCCCGGCTCTCAGGTCGACCTGCGTCCTATACGCAACCTCGATGGCATGAAGGGTCAGATCGTCGAAGTCGCCGTCATCAAGCTGAACAAGAAGCGCGGCAACATCGTCGTCTCTCGCAAGGAACTGCTCGAAGGTGAGCAGAATGAAAAGCGTTCCAAGACGCTGGAGCATCTGGAAGAAGGGTCAGTCCTGACCGGAGTCGTCAAGAATCTCACCGAGTACGGCGCTTTCGTCGATCTTGGCGGGCTTGATGGCTTGCTCCACATTACCGACATGTCCTGGGGACGGCTCACTCACCCCAAGGACTTGGTGAACGTCGGCGACCAGATTCAGGTCAAGGTTCTCAAGTACGACAAAGATAAGCAGCGCGTATCTCTAGGATTCAAGCAGCTGACGCCCGATCCTTGGCTCGATGCTGAGCACCGCTATCCTACCGGTGCGCACGTCGGCGGACGCGTCATCAGCGTCACCGACTACGGAGCCTTCGTTGAACTCGAGCAGGGCATCGAAGGTCTGGTTCATGTCAGCGAGATGACCTGGTCCAAGCGCATGAAGCATCCCTCGAAGCTGGTCAACGTTGGCGATCAGGTCGAGTGCGTGGTCCTCAACGTAAACCCCACAGAGCGGCGCATTTCGCTCGGCATGCGCCAGCTTGCGTCTAACCCCTGGGATTCGCTGCACGAGAAATTCCCCGTCGGCATGACGGTGGAGGGCCGCGTTCGTAACCTGACCGACTTTGGCGCCTTTGTCGAAATCGAAGACGGCATCGACGGCCTGGTCCATGTCAGCAACCTGAGCTGGACCAAGCGCGTGAAGCATCCGTCCGAAGTGCTCAAGAAGGGCGACCGCGTGAAGGCGGTAGTTCTCGCGATCGAGCCTGACAAGCGACGCCTGTCGCTCGGCATCAAACAGTTGCAGCCAGATGTTTGGGAGTCGTTCTTCCAGACGCACCACATCGGCGATGTCGTGCACGGCAAAGTATTGCGCGTAGCCGCGTTCGGCGCTTTCGTCGAAATCGCCGAGGGCGTTGAGGGCCTCTGCCACAAGTCCGAAGCCGCTGATGAAAACGGACAGCCGTTGCACTTGGAGCCGGGCCTCGAGCACGACTTCAAGATCATCAAGATGAATCCCGAGGAGAAGAAAGTCGGCCTCAGCATCCGCGCCGTCGGCGAAGAAGCCTCCCGTTCGGAAGTCGAAGCCTACAAGCAGCCGGTCTCGAGCACCAGTTCCACGATCGGCGAGCTGATCAATTGGAAGCGCGCCAGCAACGAAGGCAACTAAGCTGTTGAGGTTTGAAAAGGCCGCTTGGACCAGGCGGCCTTTTTTTCCCCTTCGTGAACCTTCGTGTCCTTGGTGGTTCAAGACTCTGTCAGCGGATCTGCACGAACATGGACGCCCCCTCACCCCTGTTCTAGAATCTTAAGTTTGCCTTTCGACATCTCTTCCTATAGAGGACGACCTTGCCCGACACAATTTACGACGTAGCCATCATCGGCAGCGGCCCTGCCGGATACACCGCCGCCATCCGCGCCGGCCAATACGGCCTGAAAACCGCGCTGATCGAAAAGGACGGATTCCTCGGCGGCACCTGCTTACACGTCGGTTGCATCCCGACAAAAGCCCTGCTCTTCAACGCCGAACTCTGGGACCATCTGAAAGAAGCGAAGGAATTCGGCATCGAAGGTGTCGACGCCCGCAAGCTCAATTGGGCCGCAATTCAGGACCGGAAAAATAAAATCGTCGCCAAGCACACCAAGGGCCTCGAATTCCTGATGAAGAAAAACAAAGTCGAGACCATCAAAGGCTACGGCAAGCTGACGGGCCCCGCGCAGAACGGCATTCACATAGTCGAGGTCAGCAACGACGGAAAGGCGGGAAATCTTAAGGCTAGGAATGTCATTCTTGCGACCGGCTCCGAGGCCCGTCTTATTCCTGGCATGGAAGTCAGCGATCGAGTGTTGACCAACATAGAAATCCTCAGCCTCAAGGAAATTCCGAAATCGCTGGTAATCGTAGGAGCCGGTGCAGTAGGAGTGGAATTCGCCTCCATCTATCGCTCCTTCGATTGTGAAGTCACGATCGTAGAAATGCTGCCGAGGCTTGTACCGGTCGAAGATGAAGAAGTGAGCAAAGAACTAGCCCGCGTCTACCGCAAGCGCGGCATCAACTTCCACACCAATGCGAAGGTCGACCAGGTAGAGAAAACGAAAACGGGCGTTTCAGTGACGATTACCGTCGACGGCAAGCAGCAGAAGATCGAAGCCGAGAAGATTCTGATCGCGATCGGCCGCAAGCCGCGCACTCAGAACATCGGGCTGGAACGTACTAGGATCAAGCCCGAACGTGAATTCATCAAAACCGATTCCTGGATGCAGACGACGGAGCTTGGCGTTTACGCCATTGGTGACATCGTCCTCGGCACTCCGCAGTTGGCGCACGTCGGCGCTATGGAGGGCCTCGTCGCGGTCGCCAAAATTGCCGGCAAGCCCGCCAAGCCCATTAACCGCGAACGCATCCCCGGCGCGACTTATTGCCATCCCGAGATCGGAAGCGTGGGCCTCACCGAAACCCAAGCCCGCGAAGCCGGATACAACGTGAAGATCGGCAAGTTCCCCTTCACCGCCAACTCACGCGCCAGCATAGTAGGCCAGCACGAAGGTTTCATTAAAATTGTCAGCGACGCCGACTACGGAGAGATTCTCGGCGTACACATCATCGGCCCGCAGGCAACGGAGTTGATCGCCGAGGCGGTAGCAGCCATGGAACTGGAAGCGACAGTGGAAGATCTCATGTGGACGATCCACGCGCACCCCACGCTGGCGGAAGCCATGCTGGATGCCTCGAATAGTGTGTACGGAATCGCAATCAACGCCTGAACTTCAGAGCCACGGATTCACGCGGATGAACACGGATCAATGCAAGTTCGAAAAGGCGCATTGTCATCCTGAGCGCGCCGTTTGCGCGAAGGATCTATGCATTTCCTCCGTGTTCCTCCGTGCCCTCTGTGGTGAAAGCTTTTGACTTTGATCTCCATCGTCCAACTCGGCACAGTTGACTACGCGACAGGCTTAGCTCTGCAACAACAGCTAGTCGCCCTCCGCAAAGAAGAAAAAATCGGCGATGTCCTACTCCTCCTAGAACACAAACCGGTAATCACCCTAGGCCGGAATGCGAAAGCCGCAAACGTCGTCGCCTCTCCGGAGTTTCTGAAAGACCGCGGCGTAGAGCTCTTCGAGTGCGACCGCGGCGGCGACGTCACATTCCACGGCCCCGGCCAGATCGTCGGCTATCCCATCTTCGATCTCCGCGGCTTCGCGAGTCCCCACGGCAAGCGCCAAACGCTCGGCGTAATCGAATTCGTCCGCCGCCTCGAAGATGTCCTGATGCGCACCTGCGCCGATTTCGCGATCCCCGCAAAGCGAGTAACAGGTCTAACGGGTGTCTGGACCAATGCCGGGGAGAGCGACGCTCGTGTAGGGACGGGCGCCTTCGCCCGCCCGGTCGAGCAAAGCTCGACAGAAGAGCTAACCACCAGCAAACACCCCGAAGCCAAGCTGGCCGCCATCGGCGTCCACATCTCCCGTTCCGTCACCTCCCACGGCTTCGCCCTAAACGTAAACACGGACCTGAGCTACTTCAACCTCATCATCCCTTGCGGCATCACAACCAAGCCGGTAACTTCGATGCAAAAAGAGGTCAGCCGCGACCTCGACCTCAATGCCGTAGCCGAATCCATCTCCCGCAACTTCGGCGTAGTCTTCCAATCCCAGGTCCTATGGGTCGACACGCTAGACGCGCTCCTCGGACGCACGGTCGGGGTCCCCATGAAGCCACCCGCCAATCTCCGCCAGTTCCAAAAGGAAGACGACACCACCTGGGCCTGACAGGCTCGCGTAGGGACAGCCGCCTCGGCTGTCCGCCGAAGCGAAGCGAGGCGCCCTCGGATCCACCGCGCTGGCACTTTCCCCTACTCTCGCGATACCATCAAGAAAAGCGCCTCACGCGCCGCCTTACATGGGGAACAACAAGAAGAAGTCCAAAGCAAGCACCAACGGCCATCGTCCGCGCAACGGATCGCGCCCGACCACTAGCCATGTGGGAAAAGACCGTGTGGCGACGGCCGCCCTCGGCCGTCGGGTCGAGCGAAGCTCGACAGGCTCTCCCAACCAGAACCTCCGCACCTACGAAATCCCCGACTTCCGATTGGAGCACCCGCAATTCTCCGTTCGCCAACTGACAGAAAAAGACAAGACCGGCCACGAGCACGTCCGTTACGAAGTCACCGGAGACCTCGACGCCCCCGTCCCACCCATTCGCGACTCGAAGTATCTAGACAAGCAGCAAGCCATCGAGATCTATCGCTACATGCTACTTAACCGCAAAATGGAGATCGCCCTGGAGAATCTCTACAAGCAAGGTAAGGTCGTCGGCGGAGTCTACTTCGGGCTGGGCCAGGAAGCCTGCTCCTGCGCCTCCGCATACGCTCTCGATAAAGACGACTGGTTCGCGCCCATGATCCGCAATCAGGGATCGCTCCTCGTCCGCGGCTTCCGCGCCGCCGACACCATGATGCAGTACATGGCGAAAGCCGACTCGCCCACGAAAGGGCGCGACGGCACCTCGCACTTCGGCGACATCGAAAAACGCAACATGGTCTCGCCTATATCGATGCTCGGCGATCTCATCCCTGTGATGTCCGGAGTCGCCCTCGGCGCGCGCCTTCAGGGACGCAACATCGCCGTCATGACCTACATCGGCGACGGAGGCCAATCCACCGGCGTCACCTACGAAGGTATCAACTTCGCCGCCGTGCAGAATCTCGGCCTCGTGCTCTTTGTCGAATCAAATCTCTGGGCCTACTCCACTCCGTCGGAAATGCAATACCGCTGCAAAGACCTCGCCGAACGCGCCATCGGATACGGCATCCCCGGCGTGATCGTCGACGGCACCGACGCCTGCCAGGTCTACGACGCCGCCCACGAAGCCGTAGAACGCGCCCATCGAGGCGAAGGCCCCACGCTGATCGAAGCCAAGATGATGCGCATGAAAGGCCACGCCATCCACGACGCCGCCAGTTACGTGCCCAAGCCGATGTTCGAGTTCTGGAAAAAACGCGACCCGCTGGCAAGATTTGAAAACTACCTTGTGAAGGACAAGAAGTGGCTGACGGCGAAGGAAAATGAGGCGCTGATCGCAGACGTCGAAGATGTAATCGAAGCAGAACGAGGGATAGCAGTGAACTCCCCGATGCCAACGCCCGAGTCAGCCGAAGGCGGAGTCTTCTGCGAAAACGGCTGCCACGAAATCAAACCAAAATACGCGGTGCCGAAAGTGAAAAAGGGAACCAGCGCGTACAAGGAAACCGAAGCCGCCGTCCACTTGAAATAGCAGTAGCCGTTTAATCCGCGCAAATCCGTGGCAAAGAAGTTAACTGACTCTATGCAACTCACGTACCTCGAAGCCATCCGCCAGGGAATCTGGGAAGAAATGGAACGCGACCCAACCGTCTTCTGCCTCGGCGAAGACATCGGCATATACGGCGGCGCGTTCAAAGTCACCGACGGATTCATCGACCGCTTCGGCCCCGAGCGCGTCATCGACACGCCCATCGCCGAGTCCGCCATCGTAGGCGCGGCCTTCGGCGCCTCGCTCACAGGCATGCGCCCCGTCGCCGAATTTCAATTCATGGATTTCATTGGCTGCGCCTTCAACCAGATCAGCAACATGGTCGCCAAAACGCACTATCTCTGGGGCGCGCCTGCTCCGCTCGTCCTCCGCGGACCGAGTGGCGGATACGTCCACGGCGGCCCTTTCCACTCGCAGAATCCCGAGATGTGGTTCGTCCACAATCCGGGCCTGAAAGTCATCTGCCCTGCGACGCCCTACGACGCCAAGGGATTAATCAAGGCCGCCATCCGCGACAACAATCCCTGCGTCTTCTTCGAGCACAAATACCTCTATCGCCGCATTAAGGAAGAAGTCCCCGCCGGGGATTATGTAGTCCCGATCGGGAAAGCGCGCGTGGCGCGGGAAGGCACAGACCTGAGCATCATCACTTACGCGGCGATGGTGCATACGGCGCTGGAAGCCGCCGACATCCTGGCCAAGCAAGGAATCGACGTCGAAATCGTCGACCTCCGTACCGTCTCGCCGCTAGACCGCGAAGCCATCACGCAAACAGTGAAAAAGACCAGCAAAGTCATCGTCCTTCACGAGCACTCCCGCACCGGAGGCCTCGCCGGAGAGATCGCCGCCATCATCAACGAAGAAGCCTTCGACGATCTCGACGGACCAATCGTCCGCATCACAGGACTCGACTCCGCGATCCCGTTCTCCCCTCCGCAGGAGCATCACTATCTGCCCAAGGTGGAAGACGTAGTCCGCGAGTCCCGCCGCCTGAAAGCGTATTGAGGCAAGATCCACGTAGCGACAGCCGCCTCGGCTGTCCTGCGAAGCGAAGCGAGCGGTCGCCAATAGCGCAGCCGGGGGCTGTCCAGTCGAGCGAACCTCGACGAAAAGAATCGGGAAGGGCACGACTTTAGTCGTGCCAATCAGGTTGCGGAGGAAGTTGCAGCGTCAGCCGCTGAGGCCGCGCATCCTACACTGGGGCGTGATACCCGCGTACTATCTCATTCATGTCCGTTAACACTTCGCGGATTGTCCGGTTCACAACCGCACTCGCCCTGATGGCACTCGCCGCCAACTGCTTCCTCAAATACCTCTGGTGGACCGCCTGCTACAGCGCCTGGTACGGCATCCCCAAAATGGCCGAGCAGTGGAAGCTTGCCGGTTCCAACGCCTCGTTCAATGGCTGGAGCCTGATCGCACTGGATGCCGCCAGCGTCGTAATCTTCTTCAGCCTGATCACTCTCCGATCTACCAGTTTGTCAGGATTCTTCAAAAATGGCGTGCGCCTCGCCGCATCGCTCATGATGACGCTCGTCGGAACGACACTTTTCGCGTTGGTTCTCAGCTGGTTCAAGCAGGGGATCCACTAGCAGTCCCACTAGCCTCCCGCCCCGCGCTTCTGCCACAATACCTTCGGAGGCTTCATGAGCAAATTTCTTCTGGGCTGCGTCGTCACTCTTCTGGTCCTCATCCTCGGCGGACTCGGCTTCGCGCTGCTCGGTTTCTATCCGACTGCGGCCAACGTCGCACCTCCGCATTGGGAGCAACACCTTGCGATGGGCGCCGCAGACGCTTCCATGGAGCGCCATGCTCCGCGCGTCACCAACCCGCTCATGCCCAATGACGATAACCTGATACAGGGCATCAAGCTCTACACCATGAATTGTGCTCTTTGCCACGGAACTCTCGACCACAAGCCCTCGACGCTCGCCAATTCGTTCTACCCGCCACCTCCAAATCTGGTTTCCAATCCGCCCGACGATCCTGAGTGGCACATCTTCTACACGATCCGTACTGGAGTCCGTTACACCGGCATGCCCTCCTGGGATAAAACTTTGACCAGTGATGACATGTGGAAGATCACCATGTTCCTCTCTCACATGGACAAACTCCCGCCTGCCGTGCAGGAATACTGGAAGACGAGTTTCGGCACCGGACCCGAGCCCGAGAAGAAAGAGCCAACAAAAGGCGCGGACCACGATAACCACTAGGCCAGCAAATACGCCCGCGTAGCGACAGCCGCCTCGGCTGTCCCGCGAAGGCAAAGCCGAGCGGCAAGGTGAGTTATTCCGGTCAGCCTTCCTTAGCGCCCTTCGCGGTCTCTCTTCGCGAACTTCGCGTTTAAGCCTTTGACCTCCGCCCGCACGACAGCAGCCCCGCCAGGAACGCTATAATATTCGTTCGCGCCCAACCTTGTATGGAGACCGTGGGCATCAAGGAAGAATCATGCCAACTGACATCATCATGCCGCAGATGGGTGAATCCATCGTAGAAGGCACTATCACCAAGTGGCTCAAGAAGCCCGGAGACAAAGTCCAGCGCGACGAACCCCTCTTCGAAATCTCGACCGACAAGGTCGACGCCGAAATCCCCGCGCCCGCCTCCGGAATCCTTCAGGAAATCAAGGTCACGGAAGGCACTACGGTAGGCGTGAATACGGTAGTAGGCACAATAGCAGTCGATGGCGAAGCCGCGACGGCGAAGCCGGCTGCCCCAAAAGCAGCGTCCGCCGAAAGTAGCGCCGGCGTCCCGTCGGCTGTGGCGGGGCCGTCTCGCCCCCGCACCCCAGCGCAGGAAACGCAGCCGCAAGCCCCAGCGCCCGCAGCTCAAGACGACGACGACGAAGAAGCCCGCTCCTCGCCATTAGTTCGTAAGATCGCGCGCGAGCACAACGTCAGCCTCTCGCAAATTACCGGCACCGGACTAGGCGGCCGCATCACAAAACAAGACATCATGCAGTTCATCGAAGGCCAGGGATCTCGTGTGGGGACGGACGCATTCGTCCGTCCAGCCGAGCGAAGCGAGGCGCCGCCGGCTTCCACAGCTCCCGCTCCGGCGCCGCGCCCGGCAGCCCCCGCGCCATATCCGGGCGATCTCGTGCCCATGTCGAACATGCGCAAGCTGATCGCCAAGCACATGATCGAGTCGCGCCGCACCAGTGCTCATGTCCACTGCATGTACGAGGTGGACTTCACCCGTATCGTCAACCTGCGCAACAAACTCAAGTCTGGATTCGAGCAGCGCCACGGAGCCCGTCTCACCTTCATGCCCTTCTTCGTCCGCGCCGCCGTCATGGCCCTGCAGCAGTGGCCCATCATCAATGCCAACATCGAAGGCGATAACATCCGCTACCACCGCCAGATCAACATGGGCATCGCCGTCGCCCTCGATTGGGGACTCATCGTCCCCGTCCTCAAGAATGCCGGAGACCTGAACTTCCTCGGCCTGCAGCGCGGCATCACCGATCTGGGCGAGCGCGCGAGAAATAAGAAGCTGAAACCCGAAGACGTAGAAGGCTCCACTTTCACAATCACGAATCCAGGTCAGTTCGGCGCAGTCTTCGGACTCCCCATCATCAACCAGCCCAACTCCGCCATCATGGGCGTAGGCGGAATTACGAAGCAGCCAATGGTGATCACCGACAAAGATGGCGCCGACTCCATCGCCATCCGCTCGGTAGTCCACCTCACTCTTGGCTACGACCACCGCTTGATCGATGGCGCAGTAGCCGACCAGTTCATGGCGCAAGTAAAAAAGAATCTGGAAACCTGGGCCGAAGAAGTAGGCTAGACGGGATTGACTCTCGAGAGTGCCCCACCCTTGTCGCGTTCTTTGCGACAGGGTGGGGATTTTGACTTCTTACTTCGAAGCAGCTGCGCCGGAAGATGTTGCAGTCCCGCCCTTAGCCCAAGTCGACGAATTAAGACACTGAACCGTGCCATCGATGATTTTAGAGATGCCCTCGCGAAATTTTTCCGGATTCACAATCTCTCGCGCCGCCACCGCATCAACGGTTGCCAATGCGTTTTCAAGAAACGACATCGCCGCATCCTTCTTCTCAACGCCCGACTTGGTACTAAACAGCTGCTCAATCCCGCTAACCAAAGCCGGTATAAATGAAATCCCCCGCAATAATTGATTCAAAAAGTTCATACCTTCTCCTTTAAGACTCGCCCTCATCAGAACAAACTAGATTTCACCCAGATGAACCCCAACTCGAAACAAAGCGCTGAGAACAGAGGACCGAGAACCGAGAACCGAGAACTGCCCTCATTTCCTCGCTACCGTCTTCCGGCTAGCATTGTCATGTGCCTGAATCAGAGTCTTGATCTCATTCTGTCCGTCGCGCAGTTCACCCAACTGAACTTCCGTTCGGATCCTCGCCTCCGTATTCGTCGTCGCGATCTGCTCCAGTCGCTGCACGCGCGCTTTCGTTGCTTCCAGTTCCGAATCTTGCCTGGCCGTGTTCCGAGCATCCTGGATCCCCGACGTCGCCGACCCCACCGTATATCCCGCCGCGTGCGTGTACGCCGTCGTGACCGTGATCGTCCCCGCTCCGCTCCCCGGAGTGCAGTTCCCGCCCGTCACCGGAGCCGCCTCCGCCGTCCCTGTTCCGGCGATGATACACCATGTATTGCGCGTTCGCGTTGTTCGATGTGTCCAGCCCCAGCGGACACGGGCTCAGATGAATCGTATTATTCCCAGCCGTTCCCAGATTGTCCGTCGGCGTCTGCACCCAGTTCCAGCTCGTCGTCACATATCGCGCGCTCGCCAGGTTATTCGTCGAGAACTGCGTTCCAGCTGGCTGCACTACATTTTGGCTGGCTGCAGGATTGGTCGACATATTCCCGCTCCCGCCTCCTCCGCCGCACACGCCCCACGTCCCCGCGGATGTCCCATTGCCCAGCAGACAACTTCCCGCCGTCGGTGTTCCCGCTCCCAACTCGCTCGCAGGAACCAGTCCCGTGATCAAGTCCGCCTTGCCTGAGATTCCCGCATCCACGTATTGCTTGGTGGAAGCCTGCAAAGGCGCCGAAGGATTTCCCGGCAACGTGATCGGCCCCGTCACCACTCCCCCAGCCGTCGACAGATAACTCCCCGCACCCACATTGGCTACGGCTTGATCGACATACGCTTTGTTCGCGACCTGACCTGTCCCCGCCGGCGCCGGCACGTTCGGAGCGCTGGAAAATGTTTTCGCCCCGCTGATCGTCTCCGATCCGTTCAAATGTACGACCGAGCCGTCATCCGCCTTAGCCGCCAGCGCCGAATTCACGTACTGCATCGACACCGGCTGCGCCGCCAGACCCGACCCCGGTGTCGTTCGCACCGCCGCCAGGTTCGCTGGAGACGTCGTCGGCACCGCCCAATACTCCGTCTTCACCTGCCCCGGCCCCATCTGATACACGACGGTGTAGTACACGCCAGCCGGCATCGCCCCTGCATTCGGCGCCAGCGCCACGCTCAGCGCGCCATCCGATCCCAGCTTCACGCTGGTCGATCCCGGAGCGACCGCCGTCCCCTCCGCAGTCACAAATGCCGGCCATGTGATGATCAACGTCCCGGCGGCCGGAGTTCCGTCCGCGAGATAGACGGTGTCCGAAACCGTGGTTGTATTCGCCCCACCCTGCGGCGAAACAGGTGTACCGGAAGCGAGCCCCGTACCCATTACTAAAATCATCGCCCAATAAAGAAGCCGCCCTATAGGGCGGCGGCCTGCATCACGCATCGCAATCCTCCAAAATCTCTACGTGCTGAATCCCCGAAACTACCACGACTCGTGTGGGGACGGACGCCTTCGTCCGTCCCCCGAAGCGAAGCGAGGGCAAAGGTGCATTAAAGATCCCGCCGTTCCTCCGTGCCCTCTGTGGTGACTCGCGTCATCGATGATTCAAAAATCTCTCCACACTCTCCACATACACATCCGCGAAATCCGCCACCGGCCGCCGCGCTTCAATCATCTGCACCGCGTCCTCCACCTTCCACCCCATCGATCCCAGCACCGCCAGCGCCATCATCGGCGCCCGATGCACCCCCGCCGCGCAATGAATAAACACCTTCGCCTCCGGCCTCTCCAGCGCCCCCATCGCGAAATCCACCCCGACCTGGAACAACTCCGCCGGCTTCTCCGAGAAATCGTCATCCGTCGGATTCCACAACACCTCAATCCCATGCTCCAACCCCAGCGGCGTGTCATCGAACTCGATCTGCATGTCGATGACGTGGGTGATCCCTTCCCTTGCCACCTTCCCCATATTCTCCGAGTTCCAGATCCCTCCCCCCACCGCAATCCGTTCCGTCAGCCAGGTTATATCCATCCGTTTTTCCCGTGTGGGGATTGTCCGTGTGTGGACTGTCTGTGTGGGGACGGGCGCTTTCGCCCGTCCCCCGATGCGCAGCGAGGGGCTTTTCCGCGGCCCCACCCAAACCGCAACCAATTCCCGATCCACCGCTCCCCCCAACATTCTAAGGTACGCAATCACCCACCTCGAATTCCACTCCCGCGGATTTTGACTTTCCTCTGTGTTCCTCCGTGCCCTCTGTGGTGAGTCCTGGCTCTTGATCATCGAAACATCGCTTCTTACTCCACTCCCACCACCTCCGCCTTCTTCTCCTCGCCGCTCTCTCCCGAATCCTCCTCCGCTTCCTTCTTCGGCTGAATCACCACCACATCCTCGTCCTCTTCTTTCTGCAACTCGTCATGCACCATCGGAGTCTTCGGAATTTTCAAACGGTCCAGCAACGTCTCCGCCAGGGAATCCTCGTCCTTGTCTGGCGCGCTCGCTGCTGGGGGCTGCGGATAGATATGCGCCATCTCGAACAAGTACTTCACCGGCGACACCTGCCCCTTCATCCCCTCCCCAATCACAGCTCCCGCTAGTTTGTCGGCATTCGCCTCTACCAGCGCCGAGATATTCTTCAGCACCTGCGCCGGATTCAGTTCCTTCGTTTCCAGTTCCGTTTCGCTCTTTTTCGTAGTCTTCTTAGCCGCCGTCTTGCTCTTCGCCTTTTTCTTCTTCATAGCCCCAACACTCGAATATTTATGATTTCGCCACCCAATGAATTTGTAGCCAAAAACTGAAGGCGCGCCGTTTAGGGCGCGCCCTCTTACAGGAGATTGTTTTTTTCTCACTCTCTAAATCCAGAATAACAAATTGCCCATAATTACCCGGCAAAATTTCAAAGTTTATTTTTGCTTTCTTCCCAACCACTTACGAAAATTTCACCCGTTTTACCCCCTTGACAAGATTTTTCCCGAATCGGGACGATCCTCTCCAATAACCCGACGTCGAGCAGAATCTCGGTCAGTACATCCAGGGCGATCGGAACATAACTCCGCACCGTCCTTTCGGCGCAACCCAGAAGCCTCGCCGTCGCCGCTTGATCGTGTTCCTGCAGAATATGTCGCGCAATGAGCTGCCGCGAGAATTCATCCAGCTTGTTCAGGCATGTTTCCATGTCGTGCACGAAGATCACTCGATCTTCAAACGTCACCACGGTGTAAGACGTCACCTGCGTCCTGAAGAACTCCCTCCCCAACAGCGACGGCACCCTCCCCGTCTCAATCGAGTACCGCATATACCGCCGCAACATCGTCACTGCCCGCGCCCGATAAATCCTCCGCTCCCGTTCCTCCTCCCAAGACAACTCCGGAATCGAAGCCTCCTCCACCGAATTCGAATTCTCGATCTCCGGATTTTGATTTCCTCCGTGTCCCGGAGCCTGCCCTGAGCGCAGCCGAAGGGTGCCCTCTGTGGTAAGTTCGGAACCTCTCCCCGGAAACGCATGCGCCGGCAAATCCTCAATCCCTTCGTGTGTGAACCGCCCCCGCCGCCGAACCACCCCCGAGTCTTCAACTCTCTCCGCCTCCGCCCCGATCCAATCAATCATCTCCCTCATGCCACACCTCCCACTGCATCGAGGTCCGGCAGTCCTTCCTGAAACTTAACCTCGTACTCGCGCTCCGGCCCCACAGGAAGTCGAACCCTTCCCGGTCTCTTCTTCCTCATCGGCATCTCCTCCAATTGCCCTTGGCACTTCTCGCAGTACACCACTCCCGCGCCTCGTTCTCGTACCCAAAGCCCGCCACAATGCTCGCAATACTTCAACTCCACGCGTATGCTCATCGACTCCTCCAATAAATTCAGAATGATTTCCTTCCCGTGTTGCAATGACTTCCCGAACCCTCGTCCATTCGCTCATAGCTCATAGCTCACTGCTCATAGCCAAGAAAAAAAGCCCCGCGTCTGATCCCGGCGAAATTGCTCGCGGGAACAGAACGCAGGGCTCGTTTCTCTTACGATGACCTGCCGTCAGCTATTTAGTTTTCCTGGATCCCAATCATTACTGGGTGCCCCACCGCTGGCCGATGTTGCCAGGAGTGGGGACTTTCAAAATCTAAGTCACGATCTTCGCCGATGACCTCCCTCCGCTTTCACAGATTTTGCGTGATGTCGTCGTCTACGCCCGCACTGTCCCGCTGCCGGAAGTATCCTTCCTCGTAGCCCGACTTCAGCACGCGCCCATTCTGCATCACAACGCTCACCTTCCCTGTGAAGCGAAGCGACAACAATAAGCGCTCCATGGATGCCGACAAGACTTCGGCGGCCTTAACTTTCCGCCGAAATTCACCGAAGTACCTCTCCTCATTGAAGTTATCTGGTTGACTCATCATCGCCTTTTACCCTAGAGCGTATTGGTCCCTCAGATGCCGCGATCCTATAGCTGTGAATTTTCTCAGTCAAGGTTGGGTGAACATCCCTCGCCTGTGGAAAACTTTTCCCCTGCAGTTTCAATATCTTGTCGCGCTAAAACGCGTGATAATTTTTCTTGTGAGTCAAGTCATGCACGCGTCTTTCCAGTGATTACTTAAGTCTGATCCCGTCCTGTCGTGCCTCGAGAAAGGATCAGCTCCGAGGGTGGGAATTTTGACTTCCTCTGTGTTCCTCCGTGCCCTCTGTGGTGAGTTCTTAATCCGGCGAGCACTCGCTAACCCTCGTCTTTACAAACCTTTTACAGCGTTTACCCCCTTACGGACCCCTCATAACCCGGTGCTATACTCCGGCTAATGAAGTTCAAGGCCCTGCAAGACAATCTCCGGAAAATCCTCTCGGATCGCATTGAAGCAGGTGAACTGACGGGGCTGCGACTGGCCCAGCAAACCGGATTCAAGCAGGCCCACATCTCCAACTTCCTCAACCGCAAACGCGGGCTCAGCATCGAGGGCATGGACAAGGTCCTCCAGGTCCAGCACCTCTCCGTCCTCGACCTGCTCGATCCCGCCGAGGTCAACAAGCGCGCAACGGTGGTTCCCCCCAGCGCCGACGATTTCGAAAACGTCATCCTCACCGATTCCTCCATCGCCGCCACCCAGCCCCTCATTCCCAGCATGCACGTGAAGGACATCTTCAAATTCAAGAAATCCTTCCTGCACAAACTGAAGCCGGACACCGAAGGCCAACGTTCCGACTGGCACCGCTTCGTCCTGATCAAGTTCGACGCCCGCGATGCCCAGGCCATGTCTCCCCGCCTGATTCCCGGAGCCACGCTCCTGATTGACCGCCATTACACCTCACTCAAGCCTTACCGAAAAAACGAATTGAATATGTACGCTGTTCTGAAAAACGATAATTGCACCGTCCGTTACGTCGAACGGGCCGATCATCATGTACTCCTCCGCCCGCACAACCCCAACTCTCCATTAGAAGTGATCCCACTCGCGGAAGGTAGTAAGCCGGAAGATTATTTGATCGGTCGAATCTGCGAAATCAGCGCCGAAACCTAGACGCGCAAGTTTCATGGATTGTCATGCTGAGCGCAGTCGAAGCATCTCTACCTGACCGCAGAATTTCGAAAGGAAAGGAGAATGATCTCGACCGGTTGATCTCACCGCAGCAGCAACACAGAAAGGTGCCCCAGTTCTGGCCGAAGTTGCCAGAAGTGCGGATTTAGAAGCGAGACCCAACGACGAACGACCAGGACAGTTTCTAGAACGTAAACTTCACCGCCAACTGCATCTGCCGTGCCCCAATCGGAGACATGTAAGGGATGATCCCAAAGCTCGGATCGCCCACGTTCAACGTGCTGTCGCCATAAGGCCCAGGCGTGCCCAGGCTGAACGTCGGATGGTTGAATGCGTTCTGCGCCTCCAGCCGCAATTCCATACGGACGCCCTCATGTGCGCTCGTAAGCAGGAACTGCTTGCCCACTGACAAATCGCTGCTGAAAATCAGCGGGGAACGCACATCTGCCGTCGTCCGCGGCATGTTGCCCAGAGTATACGGAGCCGGAGAATTCAGGATGTCCCCCACGGAATTGTTGTTGACACCGTACGGCGCCGTATTCGGATCGGCAAAAAACTGGTCCTGCCAATCGTGCCCGTAGTTGCGTTTTAGCCTTCCCGTGATCACGGGCCGCTGGGTTCCATACGTCGGGATCGGTGTCCCGCCGTTCGAGACGGTGATCGCCAGCGGCTTGCCGTCGGAGATCATCCAGATCCCGTTCGTCTTCCAGCCGCCAATCAACAGATCCAGGAACCGCGGTATATTCCCCAACAGAGCCCGCCCGCGCCCAAACGGCAGATCGTAGCTGTAACTGAATTTCAGCACCGACGGCGTATCGAACGTCGAGAGGCTGCGCTCCAGCCATGGCTTGTTGAGATCCTGAATGGCCGTGAAGCTTCCCAGCCAGGTCACGTTGTCGTCACCCACCGACGCGTCATCGATCGATTTCGACCATGTGTAATTGACCAGGAACTCCAGCCCGTTGCTGAATGCTTTCCTCGCGCTCAGCTGCAGGCCGTGATAGATGGAACTGGCCTCCATCTGCACATCCGTAGAGATTCCGGTGAACTGCGGATGCGGAACGAGCAGTTGAGAGTACGAAATCTGAGGCGCGCCGAGACTGCTGTTGACGTCGCTGATCGGCCCTCCATTGACCGCAGCGAATGGGTTCGTGACCAGACTGTTGAGACACGACATGTTCATGGTCGCGCACGCATTGTTCGGGTCGGTACTGTTGAGTGGAATGCCCTCGACCCACGGTCCCAGTATGTTCAGCTGGTTCAGTCCGCTGAAAGGAAGATGGGTTCCTTTCTTTCCTAAGTACTCCATATCGAAGACGACATTCCACGGCAGCTGCCGCTCTATGCCAAGGCTCCAGCTTTCTTCGTAAGGCGTCCGGTTCGCAGCGGCCGTGCGCAGCGGCCCATTCGCCCCATAGCCCACATCGTTCAAGAGTCCGAGCGAACTGCCCATGGGCTGATTCAATCCGTTCGGATACGGATCGTTCAAATGGATCCATGGCGACGCACCGGCATTCTGATACGTGGTGATCACATCGGTATACCGGCTGAATCCGGCATTGCCGTATGGGACCACGCCGCTGGCGCCCGAGCGTGATTGGCCGTAGTAGATCCCGAAGCCGCCGCGTAGGACCATCTTGGGTGCGAACTGGAACGCAAAGCCGAAACGGGGCTGAATGTCATGCCAATCGGTCACGTAATTGGTTCGTTGGCTGGAACTCGTAAACACTTCACCACCGGTCAACGTCAGCGGTACGTTGGCGCCCGTGACCGGATCGGTGTAACTGAGATTGTTCGCATTCAACGGATTCGTCACGTTCGGATCGAACCAGTTCTGGTGATTAAAGCGGTCCGTGCGAGGCAGCGAGACGTCGTAGCGCAGGCCCAGGTTCAACGTCAGCTTAGGAGTGACCTTCCAGTTGTCCTGCGCGAACCACGCATACTGATAATTCTCCGTCGCAGGCTGGAACTGGATCTCGATGGTGCTGGCCCCATTCCCTTGCAATTGCCCCATCAGCAAGCTGGCCATGGAATCTCCGCCGCAGTCCGTGAAGTCGTCGATGAATGGACACAGCGAACTGCCGGTATTGGCGAACTGGAAGTACCCCAGCGGCGCGTTGGTCTGAATGTAATTCTGCTGGTGCAGACGGCCCTCGAATCCGAACTTCAGTTCGTGCGGCCCACGGATCTTGCTCAGCACGAACGATAGCTGTCCCGTGGTCTGGCCCTGCTTGTAGTTACCGTAGGGATCTCCCCCGGCATTGGGGAAGCCCGCGCCGCGATAATCGTTGATGAACATCGCCGGGACGCCGTTGAACCCATTCGCCTTCAGATATTCCGGGAAACCAAGCGTGCTCAGAGGATCCGCGCCATGGCTCGAGTTGTAGGCGAAAATCCGCATGGAGCCGCGCGTGATTCCAAACGTGGTCGTCAGCAGCAGCGTTGGGCTGAACGTATGCGTGTCGTTCATGGCGAACACATGCGCATTGCTGCCGTTCGCTCCGCTGCCGCAGGGATCAATCACGTTGCTGAAGCAATCAAAAGGAGAGTTTGAGCCCCACTGCTGAGAATATTTCGCGCTCAGCAGATTCTTCTCGCTGACGCGATGGTCGATCCTGATGTCAAACTGATCGCCCTTGCTCGGCGTCGCTCCGGAAGCCGTCCAGTTGGTGTACAGGGTGGCATTGGCCATGCCGGGCGTCGGCATGGGGAAAAGGTTCATCACATTCCGACCGACCGGATCGATCAGGTTCCCAGCCACTCCCGGCGCTGGCTGGTACTGCGAGGGCAGAGCCGGCGATGGCTGAATCGGCAGCCCCGCTGTGCCCGGACTGATGTACGCCGCTATGTTGTTGTTGGGAATAATGCTCTGCCGGTGCGCGCCGCCAAAGTTGGGATCGTTGTAGCCGCTGTAAGGATCGTAGAGTTGCCCCGCCACCAAAGCGGCTCCGGTGTTATCGATGCAATTTCCATTGGGATCGAAAGACCCGCCCTGCGAGGTGCAGACCTCGCCGAAGTCCCCGTTCCGCATGGCCTGATCGGGCACGCCCGCGAAATAGGTGCGCATATCGCTCGAGCGATAACCATCCCAATCGAAGAAGAAGAACGTCTTGTTCTTGATGAGAGGTCCGCCGAACGTTCCGCCGTAGTTATGCCGGTGAACCGGTGGAATCGGAATGCCGTTGCGGTCGTTGAACCAGTCATTCGCGTCGGTGATCGTATTGCGGATGAAGTCGTACGCGCTGCCATGAAACTTGTTCGATCCCGACCGTGTGACCATATTGAGGATCGTCGAGCCAGAAAAGCCGTACTCCGCGCTGAAATTCGTCTGTTGTACCTTGAACTCTTCGACCGCCTCCGCCGAGGGAATGTACACCGCCTGCGTGACTCCACCATTCGGCTCGAAGTTTGTTACCGAAGCGCCGTCCATCAGGATGTCGGCGCTGGCGCCGCGGCTCCCGTTGGAAGAGAAGTTCGTCGAGCCACAATTGTGGCATTGGTCGTCCATGTCACCCACACCGGCGGTCAGATAAGTGAGTTCCGTGACATCGCGGCTGATGATGGGCAGGTCGTTGATGAACCTGCGATCGATTACCTGGCCGGTCGTGGCGTCTTCCGTGGCAATCGATTGCGACTGCGCCGATACCTCTACTTTCTGCTCGGCTCCTGCGACCTTGAACACTAAATTTGCCGTCGGGTTCTCGCTCACATTCAACTTGATGTGCGCGCGTACCGTCTTCTCAAACCCCGGCATCTCGGCAGTCACCGAATACATTCCGGGCGGAATGGAAGCGAACAGATAGTGCCCGTTGCTGTCTGACGTCGTGGCAAACTTGTAGCCCTTTTGCTCGTCGGCCAGCGTGATTCTCGCGCCTTGCACTATAGCGCCGCTCGAGTCCGTCAGGATGCCGCTGACAGTTGCGAAATATCCCTGGGCAGAGACGCGCGGTGTTGCCAGCAGTGCGATGGCGATGAGATAAATCCAGAGCATGAAGTGCGAAGACTTGCCAGAAATCGAGACGGATGTTGGCATAGGACCCTCCTAAATGTGCGATCGAAACTGACACAGCCACGGAAGACTCGCGGTGGTTTATTCGCCGCCATCCTACACAAACCCCGCTCCCCGCGCCACAGCAAAAATGCACGCAAGAAACGATTTAATACAATTATTTTCTTGAATGTTATGGTTCAGGAGTGCTAATGCTGAAGGTTCTTTACCTTCAGTCACTGTGCGGGAATGTATGATTTTCACAGCGTGAAAAATAAAGAAGAGAAGGAAGAAACTACATCGCGGCCTGCACCGGTTCGACTTGCTCCGATGCATCCGGCTGTCTCAGCGGAATGCTCACCAGCACTCGCGTCCCGGCCTCGGCCGAGCTGATCTGCAATTCGCCGCCCAGCGGACGCAGCCGTTCCCGCATCGCGCGAATTCCGAACCCCGACGCTCCCGCCTGCACCGCTGCTAGGTGTTCCCGAGAAATCCCTTTGCCCGAGTCCTCGATCTCCATCGTGATCGCTTCCGGCGCGCGCGCGATCCGGATCGAAGCCCGCTTGCTTCCCGAATGGCGATGAATGTTGGTCAAGGTTTCCTGCACTACGCGGAACACAACCAGTTCCAGCTCGCGCGGCAGTCGCCCGAATTCTTTTGAAATGTCAAAGTCAATCGCGATCCCGCTGCGCTCCGACACCCCCTGCACATACCAGCCGATCGCCGAAGACAGTCCTGCCTCATCGAGCAGAGGTGGATGCAGTAAGTAAGAAGTCGTCCGCAGTTCCTGATGAAGCATCTGCACCAGTTGCTGGCTTTCTTCCACCAGGTGCGCAAGATCGGGAGCAATCTCGCGAATAGTCTTCTTCTGCACCTGTTCCGCCAAATTTGCCAGCTCGAGCCCGATCGCAGTCAGGATCTGCCCCGAACTGTCGTGCAGTTCGCGCGCGATCCGGCGGCGCTCGGCATCCTGCAATTGCATCAGATGCCCGGAAAGCAATCTCACCTGTTCCGCCGTGCGCGCCAATTCCAGGTTGCGTTTTTGCAACTCCAGCGTCCGCGCCTGCACCACGCGATCCAAATTCTCCGCCAGTTCCCGATGCCGGGCTTCGCTGGCGCGCAGCGCGAGTTCGGTCGCCTTGCGCTCGGTGACGTCCCGCACAGTTCCGGAACAGCCCACAAACTTTTTTGCCGAGCCGTCGAAATCAAATTCCGCCGCCGCGTACATTTCCACCCAACGCGCCGACCCGTCAGGCAGCACAACCCTGTATTCCCCAAAATGCGTCCTCGGCTCCGCGCGGTTGAAGTCTGCTTCAAACTCCGCCGACATGCGCGCCAGATCGTCGGGATGGATGTGCGCCAGGATTTCCTGCGTGGGAAGGGAATTCGCCGTGATCCCGAAAATTGTTTTGAAGGTGTCATCCCAGCTGCCGCTGTTCGAGGCAGCGTCATAGCGCCACCACGCCATCTGCGCAGCGTCCAACGCCAGTTGGCGCTGCTGCCACAGCGTCTCCCGCTCGGCTTGCGCTTGTTTGCTTTCCGTCAGATCGAACGTCGCGCCGGTCAGGCCGACGATGCGCCCGTAGGCATCGCGTTGCGGATCGATCCTGACGTGATAGTGGCAAGGCCTGCCGTTCAGCGAAACGGTCATCTCACCCTGATAACTAATCCCCGTGCGCAAGACTTCCGCCTTAATTCCTTCCGTCATTTTCCAGTCTTCCGGGCGCTCCAGCAGGTCCCGGTCGCGCTTGCCGAGAATTTCAACAATGCTATGGATACCCCGCGGATTGTGCACCCAGCGGTAACGCAGATCGAGTCCCTGGTTGAAAACCGTGATCGGCGTGCCCCGCAGAGCGACCCTGAACCGTTCGCTCGTAGCCCGCAGCCGCTCTTCGATGACCTTGCGATCAGTGATGTCGAGGAATGCTCCCACCGCCCCGCGTACATTTCCTTCTTCGTCGAACAGCGGAACCGCGTGCCCAAACTCGTAGGTGGCGCTGCCGTCTGCAAAACGAATTTCCAACTCATTATTGCGGACGGGCTTTCCTGTCATCGCGGACTTTTGCAGAGGCAATTCTTCCGCCGGGATCTCCTGCCCATTTTCGAAAATGCGGAAGTCCGGACGCTCTTCAGGAGGCGCAGACTTCGACAAGTTCGAGCCGTACGGCATCCGCAGCAGTTCATAGGCGGCGCGGTTGGTGGTGATTCTTTCGCATTTGCGATCGTGGGAGAAGAAGACCGCGGCCGGCACGGCATCAAAAATTGCCATCATGTCGTCGGCGTGCACCTTGGCCTCGCCGCGCGCCTGTTTCAGATCTTCTTCCGTCTGTCGGAGCCGCGTGACGTCGATGGCCGCGCCACTCATCCGCACCGGTTTTCCAGCCGCGTCAAAGTACGCCCGCCCCCGCGACAGGACCCAATGGATGCTGCCGTCAGGCCATACGGCGCGCATCTCGATGCTGTAATCCTGATTCAGCGACAGGCTCATTTGGACCGCTCGATCGACACGCTGGCGGTCTTCGGGATGGAGCGCGCTCAGAAAGCACTCATACGTCATCTCAGTGCCGGCAGGGATGCCGAACATCTCGAGACAACGTTCCGACCAGACCAACTGCCCGCTGCGCACGTCCCAGTCCCACGTGCCCAGCTCTGCCGATTCGAGGATGAATAACAGGCGCTCTTCGCTGGCGCGAAGCTCTTCGCCCAGACGGGCCGCGTTCTTGGCGCCGGGCCCGCGACGCCCGGAGACACCGCCGTTAGAAGGAGTAGCTTTCGTTCTCCGCCGCTTGCGATTTCGGACCTCAGAGGATTTGCGCACTCGGCTGAACTCCAAGCCGAGTCTATTTCGCGCTTATCGCAGCAACACTACTGTGTTCCCTGTATCCGATTGTAGAAAGGGCACAGGGGAAGTAAGCGGAGGAGTATGGAGGGTGCCCCACCTTTGTCGCGTTTTGTGCGACAGGGTGGGGATTTTGACTCGTCTATCGCAAGAATTTCAGTCTCAGATTTCCAACCTCACCTACGTCAGTGAACTTTCCCCGTAGCCAGAGTCACCGTAACCTGATCATATTGCGATTTCTTCAGGCTAGTCGGATCCACCTGGTACATGGTCACCGTCACGGTCGTGGCAGTTTTCTTGTCGGCGGCCCCGGCGACTTTCACCAGTAGATAGCCATATCCCTGCAGCGACTTCACGAACGTGTGATCGCCACTGACTTGCCCGGTTGCCGGGATGATGACCTGGTCGTTAATGCCGCCCGTTCCCGCCACGATGTAGGGAATTTGTAATCCCACGTGCGCAGCAGGCTGGCGCGTGTAGCGCTGGTAGCTGTGCGCATGCCCAGAGAGAAACAGATCGGGCATGATCCCGGCCTGTTGGCAGACGCCGTCAATATCAGCCAGCATCTGCGTACTGCCCGTGTGTCCGCCGGAACTGAACGGCGGATGATGCGTCGCAACCACCAGCGCCTTCCGCGGGCCGTTCTTACGCTGTTGTGCGAGCGTCTTCAGCGTCGCGAGCAGCCACGTTTTCTGCGCCTGCCCCGGGATCGTCCCCGAGATGAATCCCGGATTCTCCGCCGCATTCGAGTACAGGCCCACAATTTGCACATATGGAGCATCCAGCAGCCAGTACACCGCGGGCTGGTTCATCGTCTGCCGAAAAATTGTTCCCGCGATCGGCGGAACGCTCTGCGAAAGCGCGCAGAAATTCGCCTGGAACGCCTTGCAGGTGGTCGGGTCGGTCTTGGGAAAGGTTTCGCCGTCATGATTTCCCGGGATCGCAATGATCTTGCCGGGGTAGTGTACATACGGCTCGTAGAACTCCTGGCGGTAGCTGACATCCTTGTTTGGGCCGTAGATTACATCTCCCAGATGAAAGAAGAACGCCGGGGAACTGGCGGGAGCGCTGATGTTGAAGTCTGTGGCCATGGCTTCGGCGACCGCTCCCTGCGGCGAGTTGGCGCTCTTTCCGGTATCTCCTACCGCGTGGAAGCTGATGGATCCAGAATTCGTAACGTCGGTTTCTCCCTGAGCGCCAATCACATCCGCGAGAGTCATGGTGGGTGTTCGCTTCGCCGCTGGAATGGGCTGCAGATTTCCTTGAATGTAATTGAGAAGCTGTTTGCCGACACCCGGCACCGGGGCTCGAGCCTCCGGCGGCGTGGTGGTGAAAAAGGGATGCGCAAAGCGAAGGATGGGAGTCTTCCGGGCTGAGGTCTTGGTCGTCGTCTTGGTTTTCGCCATCGTTTTCTCCTCCTGAGAGTTTTGACAAAAGCACTTGTTGGCCTTAGAAACGAAATCTCACTTCAAATCCTGCAAATCGGCTTGCAATTGCTGCATGTTGAAGCCCTGCGGAGTCTGCTTTTTCTTCGTCAGATAATCGGGGCTGAGGATCGCGTACGCTTCCTCGCAATATGCTTCCCAGAACGACCACGTCATGCTCTGCAGCGCGCCCCAGGTCACGCAGGTGACGCCGCGCGAGTCATAGGCCACGACCGGGATAGCGTGTCCTCCCCAAGATCCCTTGGCTCCATCACCGGTGGTGCCGCCTGGCGGCACCGACCACGGCTGGTTGTTCTGCACCTGCGCCTTCGCGCTGACCGGCAACTGCACGCCAATGTAGCAGCCCTGAAAGACGTAGACCGAATCCATGACGTGCGTGTGATTGGCGGGCTCGAGCGCGACATAGGCCCCGATCTTGTGTCCGGCGATGCCGGTTTGCCGCCAGTAGTTCAGGACATCGACTTCAACTGCGCCGTTGTCGTTCGCGCCGGTCGTCGGGTTGTAGCCGGTGACAGCTGAGTACGCGGCGACGATCTGCTTGTCGCTGGGCGTGGCCATCTTCTTGCCAGCGTTGGCGGTCCACTCCATGATCAGGTGGCCCGCGGCGGCGCAGGTGCAGTCGCCGATCTGGTCGTTGTCCATCATGCCCCACGTTTTTACTTTGCTGGTGAGGTCGAAGCTGGCGGGAGGCGCCGGCAGTGCCGGCGTAACGTAGGAAGCCATCAGCAGTGTGCGCGGATCATGCCGTGCGACCTGCTTGCCCAGCTTCAGTTTCTTGGGATCGATGTGCGTGGGATCGTTGCGCAGCGTGACGTCCTTGCGCGAGTCGGGAATGTTGAAATCGACCTTCCGTAAAGCCATGCGAGATTCTCCTTTTTGAAAGACACGCCTGGTGGCTTGCACAAAACGGACGCGTCCGGCGTGTTATACGTGCCGAGGAACTGGGACCGGAACTAGAGGGGAAGAAATCCGGCGAATCTTAGACCGAGACGGAAGCAAGATCAAAGAAGAAGCAGAGTTGTTACGAAAACCGGACAACGCGGGACTCTGCATTCTTTGAGTTCTCAAAAACCCTTGTCATCCTGAGGCCTGCGCTTTTTGCAGGCGTAGGACCTGTGTACCCGCCGGGAGTATCGATGCTGCCTGCGAGTACACAGGTCCTTCGCGGCAAACGGCGCCTCCCAGGATGACAACGAAAAAAGATTGCTGTGATGTTGGTCTTGAAGTGAATGAAGCGGCCCCACATGAGCCAACTACGCCGCTTGGCCTGGAGTTAATGCTGCGGGCGGGTCTTGCGTGCGCGTCCAGGTGTAGCGCATGCGATGGATTACGGTGATCGTGCTCAGGACGGCGATCAGCCACAACACGGGAGCCATTCGGTTGAAGAGCGCCCCGAGAATGACCAGGACCAGGCGTTCGGGCCGCTCCATGAATCCGACGCGGCATGAGCCAATCAGACTCTCGGCGCGGGCGCGGGTGTAACTCACCATGATCGCGCTGATCATGACAAAGGCCGTGAGGACGACGTAGGTGTAGCGTCCGCCGCGGGCGTAGAAGACTAACAATCCCAGAAACTGCGACGCGTCCGAATAGCGGTCAACGACCGAATCGAAGAACGCTCCGAAGCGCGTGACGCGGTTCGTAGCGCGGGCAACTTGTCCGTCGACCAGATCGAAGAATCCGGAGAAGATGATGACCAGTCCGGCGTAGATAAACATGCGCTTCTGGTTGGAGGCATTGGCCGAGCCGAACAGGAAGGCGGCCCAGGTGTTGACCACCAGTCCCATGAAGGTGAGTACGTTGGGATTGATGCGTGAGAGCGCGAGCCAGCGGACGATAGTGTCGAGTAAAACTCCGCAGGCCCGTCCGAAGGCGGAGGTCCATGAAGCGGTCATTGGGATAAACCCAATTTAAACACAACGGACACCCTTCGGCGACGCTGAGGGCAGGCTAACGAAGACGAACGAACCCAATTTGGCCTTTCCCTTCGTGGACCTTCGTGTCCTTCGTGGTTCATGAATTTGGTGCGGATTACGCCTGCGCTTCTTTGGCACCGTCGGCTTCGTCGTGGATAGTGCTCAGGCTCAGGATTTCCAGCTCGCGCTTGCCGTTGGGACTCACAACGACGGCTTCATCACCGACTTTCTTATTCAACAGCGCCCGGCCGATGGGGCTGGTAGTCGAAATCTTCCCCGCCGCGACATCAGATTCTTCGCTGGTAACCAGCTTGTACTCGACTTCTTCCCCTTTGGTATTGTCGTACACCTTGACTGTCGAGCCGAGGCCGACCTTGTCCCGGGGAATATTGTTCATGTTGACCATGGACAGATCGGCGAGACGCTTGCCCAACTGCCGGACGCGCGCTTTCACGAACTCCTGCCGCTGCTTGGCCATGTGGTACTCGGCGTTTTCGCTGAGATCGCCGAGCGCGGCAGCCTTCTTGATTTCTTTGGGAAGTTCGTGGATCAACTCGTGTTCAAGCGCGTTGATCTCTTCCTGCAGTTTGCGTTTGATCGCGTCTGTCATCTTGATTTTGATGCCGGATTACTGAGTGGCCGGGTCTACGACAAGGCTTGGGACATTATACCCCCGGCGCAAGGCTTGCGGTGTCCGGCTTTCGCATGGCTGAGAAAGGCGGGAATCGCGGCTTGCGAGTAAACTCTCGGGAACGCAAGACGCCCGCTCGGGGCTGGTTTTGCGCACAAACAAAAGGGGAACGGAAATGTCCAATCTGGCAGCAACTCCAATCGTGGGTGGCACGCCTCCGCGGAGGGTGGGTCGGAGTGTGTGGGCGATAGCCGCGGGATTTCTGGCCGTTGTGGTGCTCTCGATCGGCACTGACGTCGTCTTGTACAAACTCGGCATCTTCCCACCACTCGGTGAGAGGATGCCCGACCGGCTATTCGTGTGGGCGACGATTTATCGCACAATTTACGCGATCATCGGCAGCTACATTACAGCGCGGCTCGCGCCGAGTCGGCCGATGTGGCACGCGATGCTGGGGGCGATCATCGGAATGATCATTGGTACCGTGGGAGCGGTCGTCACCTGGAATAAGAATCTGGGACCGCATTGGTATCCGCTGGCGCTCATCGTTACCAGTATCCCCTGCGCATGGATTGGGGCAAAAATCAGGGAAATGCAGCTTCCTGAGTGAACTTGTCGATTTCGTGCCGCCTCGTTCGATGTTGATATAGAGCATGGGGAGATCCAAATCCGGCTCAAAACTGAAAAACAGGAGTGAACAGTTATGCGAGTTATGGTCATCGTAAAAGCCACCAAGGATTCGGAAGCCGGGGCTCTTCCCAGCAAAGAATTGCTCACCGCCATGGGCAAGTACAACGAAGAACTGGTAAAAGCCGGAATTATGCTGGCCGGGGACGGTTTGAAGCCGTCGTCCAAGGGCAAGCGGGTACAGGTTTTCTGGAGACAAACGGTCGGTGATTGATGGACCATTTACAGAAACAAAGGAGCTGATTGCGGGCTACTGGATGTGGCAGGTCCGCTCGGTGGAAGAGGCCGTCGAATGGCTGAAGCGCTGCCCGAATCCTCACTGCGAAGATTCCGAGGTGGAAATTCGTCCGGTGTTTGAAGCGTGCGACTTCGGAGAGAACTTCACCCCGGAACTCCAGGAGCAAGAGCGGCGTCTTGCCGAGCAGATTGCCGGAAAGAAGTAAAAGGTCTATGAAACCGTCCTTTAGGTTCGCTTGTCATTCCGACGAGTCGCGCAGCGACAAGGAGGAATCTGCTGTCCGCGGCCACCATTGATGCTGCCGGCGACAGCAGATTCCTCCGCGGCTATGCCGCTTCGGAATGGCAAAATATTTTAAAAACGCTGTCGATTTCGCAGACCCCGGTTCGACGTATTCATAGAGCGCGGAAATCCAAGGCAGAAAGCCATCGAGACCCCGCTCACAACTTCAATCTTTAAGGAGAAAGACTATGAAATTCCTGAGCATCTACAAGAACGTTGAGCGCAGCACTCCTCCCACCGAACAGGAATGGCGGCCATGGGCAAGGTAATCGAACAGGGTTTCAAAGAGGGCTGGCTGCTCGCCACTGAAGGCTGCATGCCGACCAAATTCGGCGCGCGCGTGCGGAGGTCCGGCAGCAACATCAGCGTCACCGATGGCCCCTTCACCGAATCGAAAGAGGTCGTCGGCGGATTCGCCATCCTGAAGGCGAATTCGAAGGAGGAAGCGATTCAAATGGCAAAGGACTTCCTCAAGTTTGCCGGCGAGGGCGAATGCGAACTTCGCCAGATCTACGAGATGGGCTCCGCCGAGAACTCGGCTCCCTGCACCGAGCACGGAGTTGCGCTGAAAGCCTAGAAAATGTTGTGATCGGTAGCAGTGGGCGCTACCGAGACACATCGCGCCATCGAAGCCGTCTGGAAGATCGAGTCGGCCCGGGTGATTGCCGGGCTGACTCGCATCGTCCGCGACGTGGGCGTGGCCGAAGAACTCGCGCAAGACGCGCTGGTCGCGGCTCTCGAGAAGTGGCCTGAGTCCGGGATACCTGAAAATCCCGGAGCCTGGCTGATGGGCACGGCGAAGCATCGAGCCATCGACTTTCTTCGCCGCGGCACGCTGATCGACCGAAAGCACGAAGACCTCGGCCGCGAGATGGCCGAGCGCGAGATGCAGGTGCCAGATCTCGCCGCTGCCATGGATGACAACATCGGTGACGATATGCTGCGGCTGGTGTTCATAGCTTGTCATCCAGTGCTTTCGACGGAAGCGCGAGTGACGCTCACGCTGAGGCTGCTGGGTGGACTCACCACCGACGAGATTGCGCGTGCCTACCTGAGTTCCGAGCCGACGATCGCACAACGAATTGTTCGCGCCAAGAGGACGCTCACCGAAGCGCAGGTTCCTTTCGAAGTTCCGCGCGGCGCTGAGTTTTCGGGCCGGCTGTCGTCTGTTCTCCAAGTCATCTATCTCATTTTCAATGAAGGTTACTCGGCAACATCCGGAGACGACTGGATGCGGCCTGCCCTTTGTGAGGAAGCGCTGCGCCTGGGGCGGATCGTTGCCGAACTTGTCCCGAACGAACCCGAGGTGCACGGACTGGTGGCGCTGATGGAGATTCAAGCGTCGCGCTCAAAGGCGCGTGTGAATACGACGGGCGAGCCTGTGTTGCTGCTCGATCAGAATCGCGCGCGGTGGGATCGATTGCTGATCGGGCGCGGTCTGGCGGCGCTCGAGCGCGCCGAACGGCTGGGCGAAGCGCGCGGGCCTTATGCGATTCAGGCTGCGATTGCCGCCTGTCATGCGCGCGCGGTCACGCCGGGAGATACCGACTGGGCGCGGATCGCGGCGTTGTATGACGAACTGGGGCAGATCGAACCGTCGCCGGTCGTGGAGCTGAATCGTGCAGTGGCCGTCAGTATGGCCTCCGGACCTGCGGCGGGACTCGAGTTGGTCGATGCTCTGACAGACGATCCCGCGTTGAAGAACTATCATCTGCTGCCCAGCGTGCGCGGGGATCTGCTGAAGAAGTTGGGGCGGAAGCAAGAAGCGCGCGCGGAGTTCGAGAGAGCCGCATCGATCACGCGCAACGTGCGCGAAAGAAATTTGTTGCTAGAGCGCGCGCGCAGTTGTGACAGTGGCTAACTGGAGGGTGGGGATTTTGACTTGATCTAAACATCGTGAAAGTCAAAGTCCCCACCCTGTCGCACAAAACGCGACAAGGATGGGGCACCCTCGTGATCTTCATTACGCGTTGGAAGACCTGCATCTGGCCATGATCAGGGTGATGTCGTCGTGTTGATCGCCGGGGCTGAGTGCGCGCACTTCGTTGGTGATGGCTTCCACCGCCGCCTCGCAGGGTTGATCGCGATAGTGGCGCAGCCTTTGAATCAGGTTCTCTTCGCCGAATTCCTCCCCGCGATCGTTTAACGCCTCAGTCACGCCGTCAGTGTAGAGGGTGAGCAGGTCTCCGGGAGCGAGTTCGAATTCGCAGAACTTGCACTCCCAATCCTGAAATAGTCCCAGCAGAGTTCCGGTTGAGCTGAGGCGGCAGCAGGCATTGTCACCGCGCATGATGATGCCGGAGAGGTGTCCGCAATTGGCATAGCGCAGACGCCGCGACTCATCGTTGTATTCGGCGAAGAAGAGCGAGGCATAGGCGCTGTCCACAGTGTTCTCGTAGAAAAGCTTGTTGACCGAGCGCAGGAACAGTTCAGGATGGGTGAGCGCCAGAGCGCACTGGCTGCGCAAGTTGGCCTGGAGATTGGCCATGAGCAAGGCCGCAGCGATACCCTTACCCGAAACGTCCCCGATTACCAGTCCGAGGCGCTGCTGACCGAGATCGAGGAAGTCAAAATAATCTCCCCCAACCTGGCGCGCCTGCAGGCACACTCCGGCGTATTCGAGCGTCTTCGCTGGCGGACGAACCTGCGGAAACAGTCGAGCCTGCACCTGCTTGGCAATTTCGATCTCCTGCACGGCGCGGCGTTCGGCCTCGAACTTCTGAACCAGCGCCCGGCGCTGGGCTTCCACGCCACGCGTAAGTTCGTCGAATCCTGCGATGCCGAAGGAGTTTCCGTCGAGATCTTCGAAGCGAGTGTGAATTCCGCCCCACGCAGGAACTTCCGGTGGGTGGAGGAATTGGACGCCGCGTGCCTTCCATTCCTCGTATTTGCGGTTGACGTCTTCTGTGATGAACCAGATGCGCGACTCAGGGCGGATGAGTTTCTCGACGTCATCGCCTGGCTGAAGTAGCGCCAACCCGATGTGGGCATTGCCGTCGGCCGGAGCGACTTCGATCCAGCGCTGGCCATTATCGAATCGGTGATCAATCACCACCCGGAAGCCCAGCTTATCAACGTAGAACCGCAAGCTGCGGTCCAGATCGCGCACATAGATGATGACGAAGTGGAGGCAGAGATAGGGGTCCGTGCTATCGAGTCGCAGAAGAGATCGATCAATGCCGAAAGGTAACTCGTAGCTCCCCATCGTGCGAGATTATACGGGTTTGGGCGCAGGGCGGCAGGCCTCGTTCAGTGGAGTGAGACCCGCTATTACGCTTGGAATTCTGAGGCTTCGGGAAAGCGCAGGTTGCATTTGGCGAGCGTAGTCGTCAGAAGTTCTTCTACCTTTGACTCTTCGCAGTTGCGGGCCATGGCCAGTTCGCTGACCAGAAGGTAGCGGGCGCGCTCCAGCATCTTCTTCTCCCGGAATGAGAGCGGCTTCGCCTGGTGAAGGGCAATCAGGTTCTTCAACACGCCCGCCACTTCGAGCAGCGATCCGGTGCGCATGCGCTCGGAGTTCTCTTTGAACCGATCTTTCCAGTCGCCATTGGTGCCGTTTCCGCTAATCGAAAGCAGGTCCAGTACCTTCTGGATTTCCCCATTCTTCACAACCCGCCGCAAGCCGACACTGCCGGCATTCTGGCAGGGCACCATCACTTTGAGGCTGCTGGCTTTAATGTTCAGGAGGTAGAACCTCTCGACCGTCGTTCCCACCGCCCGGCTGCTGATCTGTTCGATGATGCCGACGCCATGGTTGGGGTAGACGACTTTGTCGCCAATGTGGAAATTCGAATCGGCAAAGCTCATAAAAAGGCACCCAGTAGGCGGAGGGTTCGTGGGGAAAAGCGCTGTGAACTACTGCAAATATGCTACTCCTAGGCCCTAGGGAAGGCAAGGGAGGAGGCCGGAAGCCCTGGCCATACAAGCCCGGATGCCATGCCCCATACGATTTGTCATTCCGAAACGGCGATAGCCGTTGAGGAATCTGCTGTTGCACGCGGCGGATATGCTGCCGGCCAAAAGCAGATTCCTCGCTTCGCTTCGGAATGACAAAGGTTCGGCGCGGAATGACAAAGGTTCGGTGCCGATATAGCGTTTACGTCCGCGGGATACGCCGTTTACGTAGAGTGCGCAGAGGGCTGGGTTGCGCGGCTTTCCATCCAGCCCTGCAGAATCAGGATGGCAGCCATCCGATCCACCGCCTGGCCTCGTTTTTCGATTGAGAGATCGGTCTCTCGCAATAGGCGGTTGGCTTCGGCGGACGTAAGGCGCTCGTCCCAGAGATGAACCGGCAGTTTGAAGTGCTTGCGGAGATCCTCGGCAAACGCTTGAATCTTCTCGGCCTGGATGCCTTCCGCGCCCGACATGCGCAGCGGCAATCCAACCACGATCTCCGCCACCTTATAATCGCGAATCACGCGGTGCAGGAACGAGAAATCATATTTCTTGTTCTTGCGGTGCAGCGTCTCAAGACCCTGGGCGGTGATACCGAGTGGGTCAGACACTGCGATCCCAATGCGGCGCGCTCCGACGTCAAGGCCGAGGACGCGGTGGGCCGCACCGGTGGAATTCGCAGGCACAGTGGAATTATAAGCGGACGAATACCGGCAACCGGTCCTACTCCTTCGACTCCTCCGGACGCAGTCCCGCGGCCGCCATCACCGCGCGGCCGAGTTCTTCGGCAGTGAATGTCACTTCCGCATTGTGATCTTCGCACTCGGCCACGAACCGGTAGCCTCGCCCCACCACGGTCTGCAGGCACCGCGGCTGCCCCGAGTCGTCGTCCAGCGCGATGCGGATCTTGCGGATCGCGGTGTTGATCCCCTGTTCGACGTCGACGAAAACATCTTTTCCCCAGAGCGCGTCGGCAATCTGCTCGCGGGTCACAAGCTGTTTGTTGTGCTCTACCAGATACATCAGCAACTGCAGAGGCAGACCCTCCAGGCGCACCGGCTCTCCGCTGCGGTAGAGCTGGAAGTGTGCGAAGTCGAGTTCGAATTCGCCGAAGTGAACTCTCTTGTCTGCCATCGAAGCCGCCTGTATTGCAGCGATTTTTCTACTCCCTCGCTTCGTCTGTCTGTGATTTCGATCACCATAAACGCTCTTCAGATCAATTGATCCCGATTCAGACTGGCTCCATGGACGTTTTCGGCGTGGTGGCGCACCATGCATTCATCCTATGGAGGTGATGTATGAAACATACGAAATGGATTACCGTTCTAATGCTTCTGTTCGTCCCGCTTATCGCCGCCGCTCAACTCGCACCGACCGAGCGCATCGTCATGCAAGTCCCGTTCAAGTTCACAGTCGGCAATGTGGCGATTCCCGGCGGAGAAATCATCGTGCAGCGCGCCGACGAAAAAGGTTCACTTCTGCTCGTGCGCAACCGCGACGCCAGGGTCGCCGTCTTCACACTGCCGGCGAACGCCCGCGCCGGGCAGGCGGCGCCAGTCACTGCGATGGTCTTCCATAAATACGGAGACCGCTACTTCCTGACGGGTCTGAAGGTCGCAGATTCCACCGCCGTCTACGAGTTCCGGCAAAGCAAGGTGGAAAAAGAATTCCAGGCGCAGAACCAGCTCCCAACCGAAAAGGTCCTGCTAACGTCAACCAAGTAAGGTCAACTGCCAAATCCGAACGGGTGCCCCACCCTTGTCCCGCGGTGTTCGCGGGACAGGGTGGGGTTTGTGACTTTTCATGTGGAGCCACCCAACGCATGTGGGGACAGCCGCCTTAGCCTGCCCTGAGCGAAGTCGAAGGGGCTGTCCCGCGATGACGAAGCCAAGCGGCCTCGTTATAGATACCTCGCACCCGCACTCTGCTACACTTGCGCGTTCCTGATACCAGGAGGCTCCCTTGTCCCAGAAAACTCCGCAGACCTACGCCAATCACACGCGTTTCGATCCGCCGTTTCATTTCTTCCTGGCCCCGGTCTTCATTCTCGGGCTGATCCTGTCGCTGATTCACTTCTTCTATCACCTGCGCGAGAGCGACATGCGCGACAACTTCCACTCGTTCATGCTGATCTTGCTGGCGGTCGCGATGATCACCCTGTTGCTCAAGGTCCGTCTCTATTCGCTGAAGGTGCAGGACCGCATCATTCGCCTGGAAGAGCGCCTGCGGCTGACGCAGCTTCTCAACGAAACTCTGCGCTCGCGCATCCCCGAACTTACCGAAGACCAACTCATCGGCCTGCGTTTTGCTTCCGACGCAGAAGTTTCCAAATTGGTCGAGCGCGCGCTCAACGAAAAGCTGAAACGCAAGGACATCAAGAAGGCGATCCAGAACTGGCGTCCCGACTACTGGCGCGTATAACGGATGTCTTGAATTGACATGCGGGGCAGGAGTTCTTATTCGACAGCTACTCGCGCTTACTTGTCCCAGCAGCTAGTCGGCAATCACGGTTCCCAGCGCGGCGGTCCCTCCGCTTAGTGATAACCTTGCGGGATGCCTCAGGATCCTGACGCGGGCCCCCGCCCTGCGAGAACTGTTCGATCCTATGCAGTGGTTGTGTTTGCTGTCATCATCGGGATCTTCCTGGGCGTACTATCCGCCGGCGCGATTGGATGGGCGATGCTGTCGGGCAATTCCGGTCGAGCGCTGTTGAGTCATGTGTGGTCGGCGGTGACTGGCAGAACCCTCAGTATCGATGTAAGCCAACCTACGGTGGTCGATCGTATTCAGCGCTTGCAGCGACTGGAGACCGTGGTTTACACCATGGACAAGATTGTGACCGGCGCAAAAGAAAACCCCATCTTCCCGGATTTTCTGGCAGGAGATCGCCTGTTAATGCTGGTGCACGGCGAAGTTGTCGCCGGGATTGATTTCACGGACCTGAAGCCGGGCGACGTCAGAGTGAATGGCAAGCAGATTCAGTTGCATCTTCCGGCGCCGCAAGTGTTCAGGACTCGGATCGACAGCGCGAAGACGCGGGTCTATTCCAGGCAAACTGGGCTGCTGGTACCCACCGACCCGAATCTGGAAACGCAAGTGCGCCAGGAGGCGGAACGTCAGCTGCAAGAGGCCGCGATGGCCGATGGCATTTTGCGAACCGCCCAGCAGAACGCTGCTTCTACGATCCGTAGCCTGCTGCAGGGTTTGGGATTCGAGAAGATTGACTTTGACTAGACGGCAGTGCCTCGGTGCTGTATGTGCCCTTAGCTATCTGGCTAGAGCCGATTCCGGCATTCTTGGCCGAGGCTCAAGAACCCGCCTACTCTTCTAGTGTAGTGCGCCGAAAATAACGACTCTTATATCTCGCACTGGGAAAGCAAAGCCTTTGACCGCAAAGCTCGCAAAGTACATCCGCGAAGATCGCGAAGAAGGGCCCTGCAACCCGAACTATAAACGTCGATCTGCTTGGCGCACTACATTAGTACCTCGGTCACTTTCGAACCGCACGGCACCCCGCTAGCATTCTCTTTGAGACCTCTGGGCTGTCTGGGATACCGTCGAAATAGGAGCAAAATCAGGCGTGGATAAGCTCCGCAAGCCGGAGTGGCCTGCGAGAATCCTTTGCTCGACCGGAAACAGCCCAATTCACTTTCTGAGTACACGGAGTCGCGCGGATCGCGGTGACCTGTATGAAAAAGTCGCTATTGTTTTTCATCATATTGATCATTGGCGTGGGCGCGGTGCGTTATTTTTGTCCCGATTTCTCCTGGTTCGCAGAGGTTTTCGCGGGCGATTCCAGCAACATCGCCGACATGAATCAGCCGATGCCACATGCCGCCTTGCCGGCAGTCGATGAAGGCTGGGTGGACATGGAAAGCTACAAGGGAAAAGTTGTTCTCATCAGCTTCTGGAGTACGTGGTGCCCGGCATGCCGCGACGAGATGCCGGACCTCATCAAGCTGCAACAGAAGCTCGGATCAAAAGGATTCACGGTCGTCGCCGTCTCGGTGGACGATCACGGCGAGGAATCCGTCGAGACTTTCGTTCAAACAGAGCATTTTCCCGTGGATGGCTCCTCCGCGACCATCAACTTCCCCGTCCTACTCGGCAATGAGGAGACCCTGCAGAAATTAGGCTTTGAAGGCGGACTTCCGGCGAGTGTGCTCGTAACCCGCGACGCCAAAGAAGTGAAAATCATTCGCGGACCTTTCAACGCCCAGGAAGTTTCGAGGGCCATCAAGCACTTGCTCTGATATTTCCATTTTCCCCTATCCGGTGTTCCTGGCGGCAGCCCTCAACCCTCCGTCCGAAAGGAAGATGATCGTAAAGGTCTGACAACGACACTTATCGTGTAAACTCTCTTGTTCCTGAAGTAGATCAATGAGCATGTCGTTTCCCAACTTCTCCCGCGAATTGGCGTTGCATCCGGGTGGATACCATCACGGCTACGGGCGAGTTGATCGGTCGTTGGGTGCGAAATGGTTCCTACAACGCTCTGTGCACTGTGTCGCTTCGTATTTGGATTTCCTGAGCGAGATAGGCCCCGGCAGGTTCTTTTCCGGCGGATTGACGCTCTTCTCGGTTGAACCCCAAGGCGATCTGGACCAGTGGACGGGGCGACTACCGAATGAGATCAGAGCCAGCCTCTTTGCGATTGGGTACGATGGCACTACGGAAGGGTGTTATTGTCTGAAAAGCTCAGGCGCCGACGATGCCGTTTATTGGCACAACTGGGAAACGGGAGACGCCCAACCCTACGCTCCGACGTTCTTTAACTGGATTGAACGATCCCCCTCGGAACTCTTCAGCCGTTCAGTGTATTCGGGATACAAGAAGATCAAGAACATTGAAAAGGTGCGCGAAACCATCGAGCAACGGAAGGCCTTCGATGTGCGCCTCTCGTCGTTCGAGAAGAAGCTTGTCCGTCCTCCCGGCAAGGAGAAGGATTTTCTTCCACGTTACAATCGCGTAACTTGCAAGATCCGTAAGTGCAGTGAATCAGCTCTAGGAGCTTGTTGAAAATATCGTTTGCGCGGCGTGTGGATCATTCTAAGAGCCGCACGCTATGTTGTTTTGGATTCCGCTCGGCCACCTCGGCGACAACCGAGGGTCGGGACCGCTGCTTCACGCGCTCTGCGCCCGCAGTTTCGGGATACGGATCAGGTTGAAGACCGCGCAGCTGAACACGAACAACCAATCCACCTTCGCCAGCCCGCGTAGTTTCACCTTCTTCAGCGGCCCGATCTGCTTCAGCCATCCGAACGGCTTCTCCACCAACCATCGTTTGCTTAAACTCACCGCGTATCCCGGATGCCGGCTGGTTCGTTCGTCGATCGCGCCGTGTTGCCGGCGTGCGACGTGCGGCGTCACACCCAACTCGCGCACCGTGTCGACGAAGTCGCGCGTGTCATAGGCTTTGTCCGCTCCCGTCGTGATCCGACCGCTTCGCTTCCGGGTCAACTCGTACAACATTAATAAAGCCGCATCCCGCTCCGCCCTGCCATCCGCCTGCGTAGTCATCGCTGCCGCGATCAACCCATTCCGGTTCTCCACCAAAGTGTGTCCCAGATAGCTCAGCTTGGATTCCTGGCCTGCCGACTTCTTATAGAGCCGCGCTTCCGGGTCGGTGCGCGAGGCGTGCGTCTGGTTGCGGCGCGACTCGCCGTGAAAATCTCCTCCGCTCCCCGACCCGCCGTCGTCCTTGCGGCGAAAGCTCTTCTGTCCCGCCCAGGCCTCGATCAGCGTCCCATCCACAGTGAAGTGCTCGTCCGACATCAACCCCGCCGCCTGCTCTTTGACATGGGCGAAGAACTTCTGCGCCAGATCCTGGTTCAACAGCCGGTCGCGGTTCTTGCTGAACACCGCGTGGTTCCACACCGCGTCGTCGATCTCCAAGCCCACAAACCAACGGAACAGCAAGTTGTAGTTGAGTTGCTCCATCAACAGCCGCTCGCTGCGCACCGAATAAAACACCTGTAGCAGCAACGCCCGCAGTAACCGTTCGGGGGCAATCGAGGGCCGTCCCACCTGCGAGTACAGCCCATCGAAATCCTTGGACATCTCCGCCAAGACCGCATCCACCAGCGCCCTCACTCCGCGCAGTGGATGATCCCCTGGTATCCGATCTTCCAACGCCACATAACTGAACATCCCTGTTTGCAGTTGCTGATCGTCTCCTCGCATTCCTGTTTCTTATCACGCATCCGCTGTGGATTGGCAGTGGTTTTTCAACAACCTCCTAGAGCAGCTTACGTTCGAGATTCGCCGGACCGGCAGTTCCGTTGGAGCGGACAATGTCCAGCACCTCACCATTCCTCTTCCAGATTTCGCAGTGGGCCAAGAGGTCACTGTCGATGCTTTTGCCTTCGATCCGTTCAACGTCCCATTTAAAACAATCGTTGTCGACTACACACCCGAAATTGACCTCGGCTCGCCAAGGCGTTCTCACTATGCTGAATTGAAGCAGTACCTATAAGGCTAACTGCGTCACCGCATTGCCGACTGTGTAACTGTTGAAATATCCCGTGGGTGTTGAAAAACTCCAGTTTCCTTGAGTTAAAAACGTTTTCCTCACGCTCACTTGTGTAATCACCCTAACAACAACGGCCAACCGGCTCCTTACTTATTGTCGACGGCGAACTCGACACGGACGTCAACGAGAACCCTTTTATTTCTCGTAATTCGAGCGAGAACGACGTGAGTCATTTCGAAGCGGGAACGGACTTCACCACAGGCGTAGAGTCTGGAGATCCGTTGGTTTCCACTGTGCGCGAGGAGGCCTTCGCTCTCAGATTGGGACAACTCAGTACCCGATACGCCTCTCGTCGCTGTGTACAGGAAAATTGAGCACATCCCGCAGGCACGATGAACGGTACATCAGGGTCGAAATTCGAGACCGTGCTGAAACCCGGCCCATTGAACGAAGGCAGCGCGCCAGTCGATTGAAACTGGAGCTGGGAACAACGCGGATCGTCCGCTCGGCGATGCTGAGTGCTCGCCGGTTGCGTAGTTTGCGAAGCGCTTAGCGCTCCTAGGGTAACAACCACCAACAGAACCAGAACAACCTTCATTTACAGTCCCCTTACTATGCTCATAATCTAGCCTGATGCACCGTTTGTTCCTACTACCAGAACGCATGATTACTACCCCACCTTCGTGTGGTTACTTTCCGTTGTGGATTGGCTGCCGAATGGATCAGATGCGCCTCGTCAAATCATGATCACTTCAGTCACATGGTCGCGGTGACCCACGGTACGTTGCAGCTCGTTTGGAACAAATGTAGTTTCGGGATCAATGGAAACTCGAAGACTGTCAAAACACCGCTCGAATCCGGGCCCATCCACCGATCTAGCGGCCGCTCGTAGCGGGAATCGCGCTCAGCTGGGAAAACGGCGGAGCACTCGGATTGCACTGACCAGCCCGGTGGGACTGGCAGGTCAAGATCGACAGAAATCTTCCTTTACCATGCCTGCCGTGGCTACCAACCTGAATAAGCATGGGGCGGCCGTCCAGCTGCATCGAGAATTGCTGGTGGGTTCTATCGTCTCGGTGAAGAACAAGCGCGGTATCGAGATCTCCGCGCGGGTTATTTCGCAGATGGTCGCACGGCATGGAGTTCCCACATACGCCATTGAGTTTGTCGAGCAGGGTGATAAGGCCAAGGATTTTTGGGGAATTTCATTCCCATCCGCTAACTGACCACTGAGTAACTCGTGCACGTAGTCCTCGTAGAATCGCAGAACCCTATCTGACGAGAAAAGGGGATGTTTCCGTTTTGAGGAAACATCCCCTCTTTGCCCAGCATGTGTTTATCGCTCAATCCTTCGCGACAACCGAAACTTCATTTCTCACTGCGTGAACGTAAACCAGTGCCAGGCACTCGCAGTCGAATTACGATAGCCGGTCCCCGCTAGCGTGGTGACGCGCCACTTGCCTGGCTGCGCGCCCACAAATTCAAACGTGTAATCGGACTGTAATGGATCCGTGATCGCGACGACTGGATAACTCACGCACGTAGTCCTGGTTGAATCGCAGTACGCTATCTCCAGGTTGTAGCCCGCCGCCGCTGGGACCATCTTCCAGGACAGCGTGAGGTCCCGCGGATAGTGGCCGAAGATTTCGTTGTTAGCAGGATTGGTCTGAATCGGTGTCGACATCTGAGGCGTGGTGTTATACGAGAACGTCCACCACGCGCTGGGGGATGAATAGACCGTTCCATTGAATGCAGTCACCCGCCAACGGCCTTTCTGGTCGCCAACAAAAGCGAATGTGTAGAAAGCGTTGCTGTTGCCAGTGACGGTGACCGGTGGATAGGCAGTCCAGGTAGTGCCAGACAAGTATGCGGCTTCCACGACATAAGCGGTCGCAGTGAGTACCGGCTGCCATATCAGTGTTGTAGTCCTGGGGTAGTGGAAGAGCGCGGTCCCGTTTCTGGGCGACACCAGCACGGGAGTGCCCCAGGGCGTGGCAGGGAGCTGGGTAGCCGGGGCGATCTGTTCCGGCTGCGGAGCTTCGACGACAGCTTCGCCTCCGGCTAGCCAAACGTTGGCTGAAGCGCCGGCGGCTAATACTTCGGGCTTCGTCTGCCCAAACACTGTTGGAACCAGAATGCAAAGGGTGCCGATTAGGACTGCGATCATTCCTAACCGAATGACAAATTCTTTTAGATCTCTCATGTATTTCATGTTGCCTCCATTAAGCGCGCTCATGATGAATGAGCTGTTGAGGGGAAGACGTTTGGTTGTCTTGTGTCAGGGACCGCGTCTCAACTGGAGGGGAACAGCTCCTCGGGGGGAGGAGAGACGCGCCAATTCAATACCTAAGCGCGGGTAATGTCAACAAAATTGGCCATATCTGATCGGGGGTGACCGCCAATGATACTGTTGCAACATCGCGACATCACTCATTATCGAGGCGAGTAAGAAGAGGAAAGCGGTGAGCCAAAATGAGTGCCGCTGTAATTGTTGACAGTTGCTGATAAACCAAACGCTGCTAAGCTAGGAAACTTGGGTCACTTCCCGTCCCTTAAAGCCCTAGTCAACTCTCACGGGCGGGGCTAGTATTCTGAAAGGACTTCGCAACAAGGATGGGGCTTGTTGACTTCGTTCCACGAGGATTTGTGATGCGATTCAATAAGTTTGCTCTCCTAAGTTCGTGGCTGGTCGCGCTCTTGCTTCTGACTGGCTGCAATGCGCTGAATCCCCTTTGTGGGAGCGCCCGTCCCAGTCCGAGCCTCAGTTCGATCTCTCCGACAACCATGGTTTTTGCACAACTGCCGCAGCCCCTTACTGCGACGGGCGGCCATTTCGTGGCCTCCTCCGTTATACTCATCAATGGCGCTCCCGTTGCCACCACGGTGGTCAGCAGTTCCCAACTCACGGCCAACGTCACATCCTCCATGATCCCTGCGGCTGGAAGCTTCAAAGTCCAAGTGCAGACGCCCTCCGGCAATTCCGGCAACCTCGGTTGCTCTAGCGGCGGCACAAGTGGCGCCCAAACCCTGACCGTTAACTGACCACCGGCAGACCAGATCACCTCGAACCGAGCCGAGGTCGAGTCCCTCTTTCCCTTATTTGCGCATCGAAAATCGACTACGGAATTCTTTCCCGCCTTCTCAGGCAGCGGACATCGCCACTACGTTATTTACCTTAAAACCGCAGGCCGCGGCGGAGTCATCTGACGGCGACGATGAGACCAGATGATCGAGAACGCATGTACCAACTGTGCGCACTGATCGAAAAGGAAAAGGACCACCACCGCTTTCTGAAATTGATCGAAGAGCTCAACAACCTGCTGGAACGGCAGGAACAGCGCCTGGAAGAGAAGCCGAAAAGTGAGTGCCCATGAACGGCGGCAAGTCTTCCCGCATCTCATAACCGATCGCGTCAGTCTTTTCAAGGAGGGGATGTCTTTGTGGACGGTTTTAGTTGTCGATGACAACCCAGTGGTGCGCAAGTTGATTTGCAAGCTCTTCACCCGTGAATCCGACTTCGAAGTCTGTGCCGAAGCCGAAAACGGGAGCGAGGCTCTATGGAAGGCGCAGCAGTTTGAGCCCGATCTCGTCGTCACCGACCTTTCTATGCCACAGATGAATGGCCTGGAAGAAATCCGCGCATTGAATAAGCTGAGGCTCACCACACCAGTTATCCTTTACTCCGCCCATCTTGATTCCTTTGTGGAGAAGGAGGCTTTCCGCGCGGGGGCTTCCGCAGTTGTCTCGAAGACGAACGCAGTCTCGGTATTGATCCCGACCGCTCGCACCCTATTGGAGTGTCTAGCCGCTTGACCTCGCCGCATTTGGATCCGCCAACCGTCTGAGGTCCGGCGGCATCCCATCTAAGAGGTCTGAAGTCCGTCGGAGGTAACCTGACCCCACCGGTCCCGAAAGTAACCATCCCGGTTCCGTTTCGGCGATTGACCCCGGCGCCACCCGCAGGTACGATTTTTGGTAGAATTCACCGGAATTTAACATTGAGAGGTCACCGCAATCGACACCCGTTATATGCGATTCGTTAACCTCTACTTCCGGCCTGCCGCGCTTGCTTCGTTGATCCTGGCATTTTCCGCCTGCCAGAGCGCGAAGAAGCCCGTGACGCTGGTGGCTCCGGCACCGCCTCCCGCGCTGAAGCCAGCGCCGGCACCCGCTCCGCAGGCTGCGTCCGCGCCCGCGCCAACTCCTGTGGAAAAACAGCAGGAAGACTCCTCTGCCCAGAAGGCGGTTGAAGCTCCACCGGCAGAAGCTCAGCCACAATCCGATCCTGTCGGCGATGTAGTCGCGAAAGCGGAGAGTGAATATCAGGCCGGCCTGGCTAATTATCACGCCGGCAAAGTCGACGACGCCAAGCACAATTTCGATACCGCGCTCAACGCGCTGCTGAGCAGCAACTTCGACATCCGCTCCGACGAACGTTTGCAGAAGGAATTTGACCGCATCGTCAAGGGCGTCAACGAACTGTATCCCGGCGGCACCGCGCAGGAAGCTGACGCTTCGCAGGAGCAGCAGCAGAAATCCGAACCGGCGCCCATCGACACGACCAACGAAATTGCTCCGTCTGCCGACGCCAGCACCAAGGCCAAAGCCGAAGCTGACTTAAAGAAGACGAACTCCGACCTGCCGCTGATGATGACCGACCAGGTCGCCGGCTACATCGCGTACTTCTCCAGTTCCAATCGCGGACGCGGCGTCTTCGAGCGCGCCTACGCCCGCTCCGGCCGCTACCACGACATGATGGTGTCCACGCTCAAACAGGAAGGCGTCCCGCAGGACCTGATTTATCTCGCGCAGGCCGAGTCCGGATTTCTTCCGCACGCGATGTCCCGCGTGGGCGCACGCGGCATCTGGCAGTTCATGGCCGGCCGCGGCATCGGATATGGCCTCCACCACAACATGTATGTGGACGACCGCCAGGATCCCGAAAAATCCACCCGTGCCGCCGCGCGCCACCTGAAGGATCTCTACAACCAGTTCGGCGACTGGTATCTCGCCATGGCCGCCTACAACTCGGGCCCCGGCACCGTGCAGGCTGCCGTCAAGCGCACCGGATACGCTGACTTCTGGGAACTCTTCAACCGCAACGTCCTGCCCAGAGAGACCAAGAATTACGTTCCGATCATTCTGGCCGTGACCATCATGACCAAGAACCCGTCGCAGTACGGGCTAGACAGCGTTGTGATGGAAAAACCGTACGACTACGAAACGGTCACGCTCGACTACCCGGTTGATCTTCGCCTCGTCGCCGATTGCGTGGGCACGACCACCGACGAATTGCAGGATCTGAATCCCAGCCTGTTGCGCCTCAGCACGCCGCGCACCGGGAATTTCCAGCTTCACATTCCTGCCGGAACCAAAGAACAGTTCGAAACTGCCATCGCCGCCGTTCCACCCGACAAGCGCCTGTGGTGGCGATATCACACGGTCCATTCTGGCGACACGATCATGACCTTGGCCCGCACCTATCACGCCACGGCCAAGCAGATCGAAGAAGCCAACCACCTCGACGGCCCCGAACTCGAGCAAGACGCCAAGATCATCATCCCTGTCACGCCGGGCAAGAATCCAAGCGACAGCGCGACCTACGCCCGACATATCACGCGCTATAAGGTTCACAAGGGAGACACGGTCGAAAGTGTCGCCGAGAACTTCGGCGTCTCCGCACAGCAACTGCGCCGCTGGAACGGCATTCGGGGCGACAGCCTCGCCGGACGCCGCGTCCTGGCCCTGCATCTGCCTATCTCGCCAAGCGTCCACGACGCTGAAGCCACGTCGTCGCACTCAAAAACAAAGAAGACCGAGACCGCCAGCACCAAGCCACCAGCGACAAAGTCCGCCGAGATCGAGCGCCTGAGGCCAACGAAGGCGGAAACCGCGGTAGTCCATCACAAAGTAAGATCTGGCGAAACCCTCTACTCGATCGCGAACCTCTACAAGACCACGGTCACCGCCCTGAAACGCGATAACCGCAATGTAGCGGTCCTGAGGCCAGGCATGATCCTGACCGTCCAAATCGCCAGATAATTTCGGTGAAAGAAAAAAGCCGAGGGTGCCCCACCCTTGTCCCGCGGTTTGTGCGGGACAGGGTGGGGTCTTTGACTTCCTGTCGTGATTTCCCATTCTGAAACGCTCTACTGAATTTTCTTAACCTGAATCACATCCGAAGGGTGCAAATCCAACTACTCTGATCCCATGCCCTGGAGTCTTACCCGATTCCAACAAGCCCGCTGTCTCCACTTCATCACCTTCAGCTGTCAACACCGCGACCCACTCCTCGGCACACCTCAAGCCCGCGACACGTTCCTCGAGATCCTCGAGCGCACCCGCACCTGGTACGACTTCTTCATCAGTGGATACGTCGTCATGCCCGAACACGTCCACCTGCTCATCAGTGAACCCGGGCGCACTAAGCTGTCGACCGCGCTCCAGATGCTAAAGCAGAACACTGCGCGCAAACTCAGGCCGGTCGAAGGCGTTCCTTTCTGGGAGCCTCGTTACTACGATTTCAACGTATGGAGCGAGGCGAAGAGGGTCGAAAAACTCCGCTACATCCACCGCAACCCGGTGCATCGTGGGCTCGTCGAACGTCCCGAGGATTGGTTGTGGAGTAGTTTCAGCCACTACGCTACTGGGATTGAGGGGCCAGTGGAGATCGAATCTCAGTGGACCGCGCGGAAACGTGAACGAAGTTTAGTCGCTCCGGGAATCGGTCCGGGAAGTCAAAACCCCCACCCTGTCGCACAAAACGCGACAAGGGTGGGGCACCCTCGCGAGTGACATTACTTCTCAGTGATCAGAACCACCTTCGCGTGCAAGCCTCGTGCCGCGTCGATCACGTTGGCGACGTGCTGGAAACTGGTTGCGTCGTCGCCACCGACATAGACCACCCAATCTCGACGCGGCCCAAGTTCCTGCTTGAGGGTTTTCTCCAGATCCTCCCACGAAACCTCTTTCGAGTTCACGAACAACTTAGGAGTCTGATCTGGCCCGGTGTCTTTCACCCTCACGATCAGCGGTTCTGTCCAGGCATCGCTCTTCTCTGGAGCCTGACCCCGCCTTAGCGTATGAATCCAGACGCCGGTGGATGTGTACTGGAACCCTGCCGTCAACAACATCATGAGAAAAGCGAGAAGTCCGAACACCATTCCGCCGAACAAGCCGAAGGCCGGCAACCCTGAAATGCGCTGCCGTAAGGGCCGCTTCCTCGCCCATCGAAAATCCTGGCCGACGACGGTCGATGCTGTGACTGTGAGTGTCTCCTCCTGGACTTTGCGGACTCGTTGCACCAAGGGAAGGAATGTCAGTATTACGCCTCCGAGCACCGCGCAAATCAGCGCCAGGCCCTTCACCATGGAGGCGGCGATCTCGTAATTCTCTGTAATCGCTAAGACCCGGAGCCGCGGGTGGCCCGGATCGAGACAGGTGAAGTCGGACAAGACCTCGACATCAAGGTCATAAATCCCGGGACTGGCGCTGAAACCTGTAGGCCAGTTGATGGGAGAGGGCTGATCCAGTCGGTCAACTATCGTTCTCTTCTGGTACAGCACCCACTTCGTCTGCAGCTTTGGATACGGATTGCACTGGTGATGGTCAATGACCCATTCGTAGTTGGTATGGACCACCACCCAGTAATCGGTTTTAAGATTGACCCTGAACGGCCCCGTATGGATGTGTCCTGCGGCAAGCGAAACCGGCATATCGACGGGATGGACGATCCATGTATTCATCCACCGCTCGATACCCGCATTGGCGGCCCAACCGAGCAGGATTAACCCAATCCCGATTCTTACCGTCCAAGGCACCCGCCACCCCATGCCCTCTTTAGACACCAGAGGGTTGTGTGGTTCGACGTTCCGGAAGTCACATCGTTCGGAGTGAAAGACTCAGCAAGTCCCCTGTCTGCGTGGACTCTTCGAGCGGAAACCTGTTGACTTCTGCCTCAAGAGTGGGGGTTAGGGATGCCCACAAACTGACGTGAGCGAAATCACATCAGGTGTTTGAGCTCGGGAGGTACAATTTTTGGTTCGTTGGACTGTTGCTGTTGACATTTTCTGTACTCATCACAGGAGGAGCAATCTCATGAGACTTACCAAATTCATCGTTCTGTTCGTTATCTGCACGCTGGCGATCTCGATCGCGATCCCGGCCTTTGCCGCCGACGGCGCCGCTACCTACAAGGCGAAATGCGCCGCCTGCCATGGCCCCGAGGGTCAGGGCAAAGTCGGTCCGGCCGTGAAGGGCGACACCTTAACCGCCGACCAGATCACTGAGCTGCTGGCCAAGGGCAACGACGCCAAGAAGGCCCCGCACAAGAAAGCCATCGCCGGCGTCTCGGCCGACGACGCCAAAGCCGTGGCTGATTACGTAAAGACCCTGAAGTAGAGGTAGAGAACCTGGGAACATAAGCCTTAGACAGGGCACGGGCGAAGGCAGCGCGCTTCGCCCTTTCTATTTAACTCGCTTTTTTTCTTTAACTTAGGACTTCTGGAGATTGGTCACGCCTGGCGCCGTTCGATGATCAAAGGCCTGCCCGAAACGATCGATCCGGTGCAGGCATTCCGGATGCGGAGCGAGTGTTCCTGGATGGCAAGCTGCAGTTCAATCAGCGTCGCGCTCCACTGGGGGTCCCGTTCGTATAGCGCCCGGGCGCAAAGTTCACGGATTCGGTCTTCTAGTCGGCGGGCTGGCACTGCGTAAGAATCCTGGCTGCAAAATGCGTGCAGCCCTAGGATGCAATGAACGCCCCCGAGTGTTGGATACCCTACTAACCCTAAGGTTATACCCGAGTCCAAGCATTCAACCCGCTTAAACCTACTCGTCCGTACGGTACCGTTCCATCGGTATACAGAAACCCCTCGGAGCGAGCTCGCGAATGCTGCGCGCGCTGGTATCCAGAGTCCTTGCAGTTCGCACCGAGGGTCGTGCTATAATCCGGCGCCGTTACAGCAAAAGATTTTTGTTGTCCTTTAATTCTCTCGTGCCCGCAGCCAGGGCGTATCCGCACCCGGCCGCCACTGAAATCAGGAGGAGCAATGACGTTTTACGACCCCACGCTCTATGGACGTGACGAAGAAGAAGAATTCGGCGATAGCGGCGCGTATAGCGAGTCGCTAGAAGAAGATTTCGAGGAAGAAGAGGAGGAGGAAGAAGAGCCCGGAATGCCGGCATCCGAGTCGATCGAATCCGAGCCGGCTCCCGCGCCTCCTGCTCCGAAGCCAGCACCACCCTCTGGCGGTGGCGGAGGAGCCAAGAAAGCGCCGGCGAAGAAGAAACCAGCCAAGAAGAAACCCGCGCCCAAGAAAAAGCCGGCCAAGAAGAAAGCGGCGAAAAAGGCTCCCAAGAAGAAAGCCAAGAAGGCAGCCAAAAAGCCCGCGAAGAAAAAGGGCAAGAAGCGCCGTTAAGAGCTACCCTGGCCGCGAGCGCCTCCGGCTCGCCAGAAAATCAAACCGCGCCCGAAAGGGCGCGGTTTTGCTTTTTCAAGTTCCGATCCCTGCAACGCTACTGCTTTCCCCTGTTACGCAATCTTGTCATCCTGAGGCGCGATCTTTGCGCCGAAGGACCTGTGCAATCTTTGCGATCGCATGAGGCGCGGAATGTGACCGTATCGTGGGTCGAGGTATAGCTACTTCTTCCCGCTGACCGCGCCCAGGCACCTGCCGTAAAGTTCGAGCAGCTTGTCGGCGTAATCCTCGGGCTTGGCCGCTGATCCACTGCCGGAGAATCCGACGCCGGTGGAGGTCGTGCGTCCATAGCCGGTGGTCATGGCGACAAACTTCATCAGTTCGAGGGCGATATCTTCGTTGCGGCGGGCAGCGCCCGAACCCGTGGCGTGGGCTTCTTCCATGATTCCTTCTCCTCTTCCGGAAATGACGGGGATCTCGTCGTCTTCGTCGAAGTCCTGCAGGCTACGAATGATAGCGGATTTCATAACGACGGTTGGATGACTCTGGTAGCGATAATAGCAGAGCGGCAGACTTCGGACGGCGCACTTCACGCTTGCGTCGGATCACATTCTGAGTTCGCCGTGTCATCCTGAGGAGGGCGACAACCCTCCGAAGGACCCTACGAAGCATTTGAAGAGGCAGCGCGGTAGGCGAGATCCTAAACGCAGCTTGCTCCCTCGGGTATTCCCATCCACAGCATCAAAGTTTCCCGACCGACGTACGATCCCTCACGGCGGCTTCGCCGCCGCTCAGGATGACAATTCGATTTTTAGCGCGCGGGAGCCGGAATCCGAGAGGGCTTCAGGATGACAAGCTTGCGAAAGTCGTGAGCCCGACGCCCGAGGTCTGGCGCCCGACGCCTACCTCTTCACTTCGCTCATCAGCGCCAGAAGATTGTCTTCGGTGTCGCGAAAGAACGTCATCCACAGATCGTGATCCGGCATGCGCGCGATCATGTGCGGCTCGTCTTCGAAGCTTGCGCCCCTGGCCTTCATTCCCGCATGCGCCGCCTGGATGTCGGGCACCGTGAAGTACAGGATCGAGCTGGCATGATCGAACTCCGGCTTCTCCGGACGGTCCAGCATCAGCCGCACTCCGCCACAATCGAAGAAGGCCAGCCCCGGCGGCGCTTTGAACAACAGCTTCAAACCCAGTACCTTTTCGTAGAACTCCGCGGCGCGCTCCAGATCGTGCGTCCTGATCTGGATCTGCCCCAGCCTGGTAATTCCCGGGCCTTCACTCATGGTCTTGACCTCCGTCAGTAAATTAGTTAGCATAGCTAACTATATCCGCAAATGAATGTCAAGTGCTTTGGCTGGAAAATTTGATCTGAGGCGGTAGAAAGAACTTTAACCGCCGAGATCACCGAGAAAAGCCGCGGAGGTCGCAGAGAGAGGCACAATAAGAAAGCAAACTGCATGCCACGCCCATCCCCAATCAACAATCAACCATCATCAATTGACAATGACATCCTGACCGTTGCCGATCGCCTGCACTCGGCTGCCATTCATCTGCTGCGCCGCGTGCGCAAGCAGGACATCGCCACCGGCGAGGGACCCGCTCGTCTTTCCGCGCTGTCAGTGCTGGTCTTCGGCGGGCCGAAGACGCTGAAGGAACTTGCTGCCGCCGAGCAGGTCAAGCCTCCGACCATGAGCCGCATCGTCTCGGGCCTGGCGCGCAGCCGCCTAATCGAGATCACCGAAGATCCCGAAGACGCGCGCCGCCTGCGCATCGTGGCCACGCCGAAAGGCACGCGTCTGCTGCAAAAAGGACGCGAGATGCGAATCGCCTACCTCGCCTCGCAACTTGAGCGACTCACTCCGGACGAACTTTCCCAACTGGGCGACGCTGTGGAAATCCTCAGCAAGTTGCTCCAGAATTGGGGCTAATTTCGGCCTTGCAGTAATCATTTGGATGGGTACCATTGGCACATGCATTAGAGGGCACGCGGTCTCATACTGATAGGTCTTCAGCGTCCAAGGCGTGCAATTCCGTAAGAGCAAGACTGTTCGAAAATTTTCCGGGATTCCCCTCCGGTCGGCCAGCGCTGAAATTTCTGGTTAAGCGGATGACTCTGTCTCGTTCACGCATCATCGTGGCGGCCGCGGTCCTTTTGTGGCTGGTCCACGTTGGTGTCTGTATCTCAGTCGGTGCGAACGGCCGGGGGCCTTTCCTCTCTGACCTGATTCAGTTCGTGATCGGCGGGCTGCTGATCGGCTCGATGCTGTTGGCTGCCGACCGCTCCGAGGGCATGGCGCGCTCGTTCTGGCGACTCGGTGTCTTCGCCTACCTGCTCTTGATGGTGGCCCAGGGCCTCAGCGTCTACAACGATCTCGCCCTCACCCCGATTGTCTCCTGGGTCACCAATCTTCTGTTTTGCTTCTGGTTTGCTCCGCTGGCCATGGCGCTGTTTCTCGCCCCCGAGCATGAAACCGGGCACATCGATGCCATCCTGGTGCTCGATTTCGTGCAGGCGCTGCTGATCTGCGTCGCGGCCTACGTATATTTCTTCTACCTTCCAAAGTCCGAGTCTCTCACCGGACTGTCGCATGAGGTCTGGGCTCCCTATTTTGGAGGATATGCGCTGGTGGCCCTGGCATTCGTCTTACGAGCCATCTTCTCGCACTCGCGTGATGTTCGCGTGCTGTTCGGATCGATGGGACTGTTTCTCTCACTCTCGGGTTGCGTCGACGCGCTGTATTACTACGGGCCCGGCGAGAACCTGAAGACCGGCCAGTGGTTCGATCTGCTCTGGAGTTCTCTCCTGATCATGCCGATGCTCATCGCCACCGCCTGGAAGCAGGCGGAGGCCCCCGCGATTCCGCTGGAACCGCCCCCGCGCGTGAAGAGAATCTATGGCGAGATCTCGTACCTGCTCTATCCCGTGCTGGTGCTGATCATGTCGCTGCGCATCGCGCAACAGCGCCTGATGCTGGCGGCCTTGGTGGTACTGCTGTCGTTCGTCACTTCCACCGCGCGGATGCTGGTGACGCAGAACCGGCTGATGCTGGCGAAAGAAGCGCTGCGCCGCGAGGCCTCGCGCGACAGCTTGACCAGCTTGTGGAATCACAAAGCGATCCTCGAGATTCTGGAGCGCGAGCTAGTCCGCTCCGAGCGCGATCATCAGCCGGTGGGCGTGATCATGGTCGATGTCGACCACTTCAAGAATGTGAATGACAGCCGCGGCCACGCCGCCGGCGACGCAGTCTTGCGCATCATCGCCAGCGGCATTGCCGCGATGGTCCGCCCTTATGACTCGGTGGGACGCTACGGCGGAGAGGAATTCCTGATCATCGCTCCCGGCTGCGGCGTGGGAGAAACCTGGGAACTGGCCGAGCGCGTGCGCACGCACGTCGCCAGCTGCAGCATCATGGCTGGAGGCGCGCCCGTCCAGGTCACGCTGAGTCTGGGAGTCGCCACGGGAGAATCCTCCGCCGATCTCGAAAAAGCTCTGAGCGGCGCCGATGCCGCGCTCTACCGCGCCAAAGCCGCCGGCCGAAATCGGGTGGAGCCCAGCCTGGGCCGCGCCGCCGGCGCCGGGCAAGGCAGCGCCCCAACAGCCGAGCGCGACTTCTGGCTCTGATCCGGAGAAGGACTAACTCACCAAAAAGGATACGGGCCCCGGAGAAATGTTGATTGATGATTGTTGATTGTTGAATGAAATCCCGTTCGAACCTTGAACGGGTGCGAGGGTTTTTAATCACCAATCAAGAATCAACAATCAACAATTCCCTGCCGTCCCGGTGTATCTTGTGAACGAGTCCCGGGCCACCTCGACCCCGCGCTGTGATACTGCGCCAACTGTCCCAAGGCCGCTTGGCAGGGCGCAACTTCGGATTTAGCTTTGCGGTCGACATCTCTGGACCACGCGGAAAGGAGAAGCGATGGCAACTCACGCTTGTCGTGCGGCCGCACTTCTTTTTCTCGTCTTCGCCATGATTGCTTTAGCCGGGTGCAGCAGCGGGCCGCACGCGTGTCCCGCCGCGAGTAGCTCAAGTACCTGTGGCTGCGTGGCCGGCGCCCTCACTTGCCCGCTCCCTCCGCCGCACCTGTACGCGGACGGCATCAACGGTCAGATCACAATGTTCCCGGTGGATCGCGGCACGGGAGCCCTCGGCACTCCCATGTCAGTCGCTGGACCGACGAATTCGCTCGGCATCGTGGCGCTGAATGATCAATTCCTGTACGTGTCGGATTTTGCACTCGGCGGGCCGGCATCGATTGATGCCTGGTCGATCGATTCATCTACAGGCTTCCTCACGCCAGCCCCATCCTTTTCGCTCGGGACGCTGAGCATTGCCGCTGGGCTGGCCATCGACTTCAACAATCAAATTCTCTACGTGGCCGATGCGGGCAAGGTTGATGCTTTGAAGGCGGATCCCGCGACCGGCACACTCACCGCGATCCCGCAGTCGCCATTCCCTTCCGGTGCGAATTTATATCTTGCGATCGATCCCACGGACCAATTTCTTTTTGCATCCGTGACGGATCCCCCCGGCGGAGTTGCTGCCTTCACCATCGACTCGATTACCGGGGCGCTGACCGCGGTTGCCGGCTCACCCTTCGCGGCGGTTCCAAACTCCACGATTCAGCCGGGTCAAATCGTGGTCGACTCCAGCGGGAAGTTCGTTTACGTCACGCTCGTACAGAGCAGCCAGGTCGCCGGCTTCTCCATCAACACACCCAGCGGCACACTGACTCCAGTGCCGGGTTCGCCGTTCTCCGCGGGAAACGGCCCGCTCAGCTTGACTGCGGTGAACGAGTTTCTCTATGTCTCGAACTTGATGGACGGAACACTTTCCGGCTACACCATCGACTCCGCCAGCGGAATGCTGACGCCAATGGCAAACTCGCCTTTCCCTATTCCCGCCGGAGCAATCACCAGCGACATCTTCGGTTTTCTCTTTGTCTCTGGTACGGGTGGGATGACGAGCTTCAAGGTCGACGTGACCGGCGGTGCCCTGACGCAAGTCGGCTCTCCAGTTCCGTTTGCGGGAGCAACCGCGCTGACTTATGTGCCGTGACGTTCGCAGAAGTTTTCACAACGGAGACACGGCAATTGTTGGTTGCTTCGGGACCAAAACGCTCAGGGGTTTTGTTCAACAATCAAGATTCAACAATCCTTCTCCGTTGTCTCCCTAGCAGGCTGCGGAAAAACTCTCACCCGACCGACATCTTAACCTCAGCGGCTAAAGCCGCCACTCAAAACAAAGCGGTTATCGCAGCGCTGAAGCGCTGCGCCACCCAAAATCGATAGCCGACTTTTTCCGCAGCCTACTAGTGAATGTTGGTCTGCCTAGCTCACACCCACCGCGGTTTCGACCTTCACATTGCGCAGGAACTCCGCTGCGTCTTCGGGGATCACGCTGTTGATGAACATGCCGGAACCGAGTTCGAATCCTGCGGTGCGGGTGAGACGCGGAATCACGCTCATGTACCAGTGGAAGTAGCGGACGCCGACGCACTCGGCGGGGGCGGTGCGGATGGTGAAGTTGAAGTCGGGATTCTGTAGTCCGATGTAGAGCTTGGCCAGCACGGTCCGCAGCACTCGTCCCAGGTCTACGATCTCTTTCGCGCTCACATCGCTGAAGCTGGCCATGTGACGTCGCGGATAGATGTGGGTGCAAAACGGCGCCGGCGAGGCGAACAGTTCGACCGCGACGAAGTGTTCGCTGGTCAGCACAATGCGCTTCTGCTCTTCGAGTTCTTCCTCGATGATCTGGCAAAACATGCAGCATCCGAAATCGTCGAAGTGCTGCATCGCCTCCTGAAAACGCTGCCGCACCTGGTAGGAGATGACGGGCGTGGCGATCAATTGCGAGTGCGGATGCTCCAGGCTGGTGCCCGCATCCGTTCCGTGATTCTTGAAGATGGTGACCTGGGCGATGCGCGGATCAAGGCTGAGCTGGTCATGACGGATCTTATAAATGCGAAGGATGTCAGCCACCTGCGAATCGGGCATCATCGCCATCGCCAGGGAGTGATCGGGCGTCTCTACGATAACGTCGTGCTCTCCGAATCCGCCCATCGAGCGGCGGGAACGATGGATGGTGCGCTCGGGCAGGACGTCAGGAGAGAGTGCCGCAAACTTGTTGGGCACCACGCGCGCTTTCCATCCGTCTCCGTCGGGCAGGCGCAGGATCTCGGGCGGCGTCTGGCTTTCGTGTCCGGGGCAGAACGGACATTTTTCGGAAAACGAAACAGCCGGTTTGGATTCGCGGTGCACGGCCATCTGATCGGGACGCTTGGCGCGCTCGGTGGCAATCACCACCCACTCTTTGGTCATGAAATTCTGGCGGAGTTCGGGCATGAAGGAACCTCCAACGGAATAGTGTGCGCCTAACTGTGCCGGGGCGGCGAAAGAATCTGCAGGTTCGAGAGAATGGCATTCCCGAATCCGCACGCGAGTGAATCGTTGTTCATAACGGTACGGCTGCGCCGATTCCGAGCCCTAAGTTTCTTGCACAGATCGTGAGTTACGACATTGTCGGAGAGCTATGCGGGAGTTGGCGGTCCGGACACGGTGCGGTGATGCACGGTGCGAAGTCAGAGTCCCCACCCTGTCGCTAAAACCGCTACAAGGGTGGGGCACCCTTGAGGGCCGGACACTCCTGGGCGTAGTGACCTGCTATCCTATCCCGTCGCGTGTGACCTCCGAGGTCGAGGTCCGACGTCCTGGGGATAACTTTTGCCGACTGATCCTGTACTGGTTGTTCATGGTGGCGCGTGGGCTATGCCGGATGACATGGTCGACGCGCACATCCGCGGCGTGTCGAACGCGATGGAGACGGGCTGGCGTGTGCTCGATCGCGGCGGGTCGGCACTCGATGCTGTCGAGGAATCCGTCGTCATCATGGAAGACGACGAAACCTTCGATGCGGGTCGAGGGAGCTTTTTGAATCGTGACGGAAAGGTCCAACTCGACGCGCTCATCATGGACGGTGCTACGCTCCGCGCTGGGGGCGTGGGGTGCGTCGAGCACCTGCGCAATCCGGTCCGCGCCGCGCGCAAGATTCTGAGCGAGAGCCCGCACGTTTATTTTGTTGGGGAAGGCGCGGAGAAGTTCGCCGCCGAACACGGCGTCGCGCTCTGCAAGAATGAAGACCTCATCATCCCGCGGGAAGTCGAGCGGCTGCGAGAGTATCAGGCGTCGCTCGCCGCGTCGCAACAGGATGGAAACGATTTGTTCGCGCCGAGCGACGATATGACCATCTCACACGACACGGTGGGCGCGGTCGCGCTCGATCGCAACGGCAACATCGCGGCTGCGACCTCTACCGGAGGAACGCTGAACAAGGCTCCGGGACGGCTGGGTGACTCGTCGCTGATCGGCTGCGGATGCTACGCCGATAACGAGAGCGCCGCTGCTTCTACGACCGGATGGGGCGAGCCCATCATGAAGCTGGTTCTTGCCAAGTGGACGGCGGACCGCATCGCCGCAGGAAATCTACCCGAGTGGTCCGCGCTGGAGGCGATGAACTATCTCAAGCAGCGCGTGAACGGGCACGGTGGGATTATCGTCTTGAACCGCGAAGGGCACATCGGCATCTCGCATAACACGCCGCGTATGGCCTGGGCTTACAAGACCGTCAAGAAGCAGGACGCCGGAGTAGTGCGAAGCGATCTATGAATTGGCAGCTTGATCGGCATCAACCGCCCGCCAACCGAATTTCTGCTAAGGCGTGATCTTGAATGCCACGCCATAACCCGAGGCCCCGCCCGACTGGGTCGTGCCGTATAAGTTTCCGTTGGCATCGAATACGAGGCCCCCAAGGAATGGAGTCACGCCATCTACTCCATCGGGTGCAAAGCGATGCAGAATCTTCTCGGTCCAGGCGCCGTTTGCGCCCGGCGAGAGTTCAAAGACCGTGCCTCGGTGGTGGCCGCCGCCGCTGGTCATGCCGTAAAGGTTCCCAGCCTTGTCAACGATCAAAGGAGATTCAGGAAAGACTCCGTCGCTACCACCCTTGAAAGTGTAGATGAGCTTTTGTGTCCAGGTTCCGTTCGACTGCGGGCTGAGCTCAAAGATGCCAAAGTTCGCTCCAGCATAAAGGTTGCCGACTGCATCGAAGACCAGGCCCGCGAAAGGGCCCCCTCCATCTGTGGGGCCGGTAAATGCATACAGGATTTTCTCTGTCCAGCCGCCGTTCCAACCGTGGACCAATTCGAAAACAATGCCGTAGTCGTGAGGCCCGTCCGACGCCACGCCGTAAACATTGCCAGCCGCGTCAAGAACGACAGTACTCCCAAAGAAGAGGGCAGAGCCGTCATTTTTCCCGGTGAAACTACGGAGGACCTTCTCGGTCCAGCTTCCGTTGGAGCCAGGAACAAGCTCGTAGGCTACGCCGTTTGTATTCGCTCCTCCCGATGCTATGCCATAGATGTTGCCAGCGCGATCAAAGACTATGCCGCCAAACGGATTTTGACCCGATGTGCCACCAGGGAAACTGTAGAGAATCTTCTCTGTCCAAACTCCATTTGATCCCGGGCTGAGTTCGAACACTGTACCCAATGAATTGGCTCCGCCGTATGCGGTTGTACCGTAGAGATTCCCGTTGCCATCGAAGACAACGCCTCCGTAAGGCGCTGCTGCGCCGTTGGTCCACGAAAAACTATAGAGAATCTGTTCGGTCCAGGTTCCATTTGAACCGGGGCTCAGTTCGTACACTGTTCCGGCGCCATTCGGACCGGCGCCTTCGGTCGTGCCAAAGAAATTGCCCTTACCATCACCAACCAGGGCGCCATTGGAAGGGTTACCATCGCCGCTGCCTGTGAAGGTATGAATAATCGATTCAGTTTGGGCTGACGCCGCAGCTAGAGTCATTGCGACGAACGCGGCCGCTGCGAGTGTTCTCAAGTTCTGGCATGTCGTTTTGTGCATCGTTGTTCACCTTCTACCGCAAGCGAATTCATGAGGCCAACCTAGCTCACAGCGCGCACACGTTACCACGAATGCCGTGGGGCAGCAATCCGCAATTCAGGGATTTTTCAAACAGTTCGCGGCGGGAGCATCATTGTCCCCCAAACGCGAAGGTTACATCGGCATCGCCGCCCACAACACGCCACCCATGGCCTGGAGGTACAAGACCGTCAAGAAGCAGGAAAGTGGGTCGAACGGATGACTACTTCATGAGGCATGACCCGGACCTGGTGCCGGCTCGCTTTGCTCGCCGGGACAGCCGAGGCGGCTGTCTCTACGTGGGTGTTGCCTACAGCCAGCCTTTGGTGCGCGCGATTCTTGCGGCTTCTACTCGGTTGCTCGCGCCCAGCTTGCTGATGGCTTCCGAGAGATAATTCCGCACGGTGCCGTCGGACAGTCCCAGTTCGCCGGCGATGTCGCAGCTGGCCATGCCTTCTCCTGCGAGGCGCAGCACCTGGCGCTCGCGGTCGGTCAGCGGATCCATTTCGCCCCAGGCCTCGGTTGCCAGTTCGGGATGAATCACGCGCAGGCCCTGATGGACGCGGCGCACGGCGTCGGCTAATTCTTCTGCGCGCATGTCCTTCAGCAGATATCCCGATGCGCCGGACTCGAGTGCTCGGCGCAAATATCCCGTGCGCGCGAACGTGGTCACGATTACCACGCGCGTTCCGGTACGCTGGCGCTTTAGTTCGGCAGCAACATCGAGCCCGCTCATGTGCGGCATTTCGATGTCAGTGATGAAGACGTCGGGCTTGTGGGCAAGGACAGCGGCGAGTGCTTCTTTGCCGTTACGCGCTTGCGCCACCACTGAAATGTCACCTTCGATTTCGAGCAAGGCCGCGAGCGCGCCCAGAACCATGCCCTGATCCTCGGCCAGCACCACGCGAATCGTTTTGCGGCTCGTTTCTTTAGCGGGAGGATTCAAATTCGTGCGCCTTCGCTTGTTCTGGGATGGCTTCCTGCTCGGGGACGTCTTTTATCGCCACGTCCTTGAGAGGCAGCGTGATCGTCAGAGTCGTGCCCGATTTGTTCCGGCGATCGAGTGTGCCGCCGAGCATCTCGACGCGCTCGCGCATACCGCGCAGGCCATTGCCTTCCATGCTGACGAAGCCCTGGCCATCGTCGGCAATCTCCAGGCGGCACAGATCGTTCTGCTGCTCGATGCGCAAGCGGCAGTTGCGGGCGTTGGCATGACGAACGACATTGGTCACTCCCTCGCGCACCGCCAGCGACAGGACGCTCTCCTGCATAGGCGGCAATTGCATACTTGTGGCGGCATCACACTGCACCGCGAGGCCGGCGGTCTCAAGCGTCGACTTTGCTTGTGCCAGCTCAGCAACCAGTCCCTTGGAGCGGTATCCGCGGATCGCATCGCGCACATCTGATAACGCCTGTCGCGAAATGTTCTCGACTTCGCGAATCTCTTTCCCCGCCCGCTCGGGATCGCGATCGATCAGCTTGCCCGCCAACTCCGATTTCAGCGTGATCACCGATAGAGTGTGCCCCAGTACGTCGTGCAAATCGCGCGCGATGCGTTCCCGCTCGGCTACTTTTGCCAGATGCTCGATTTCTTCGTTCGCCTTGCGCAGCTTGCAGTTCATGCGGTTGCGTTCCGCGAAAAATACATTGCTTCCGCCGACGGTCAGCGGGAACACACAAGCCCAGAACCTTGTCCAAATGTCCAGGTGCAGGATCACGCTCTCTGCGGCAGCAATCGCTGTGATGGTGAAAATTCCCAAAAGTGCAGCTCTTTTGGTGTTCGTCGAAAAAGGCACGAAAGCCGCGGCAAAGATGAAAAAACCTGCGGCTCCGCCGTTGTAGGGGAGAAATAACACGCCCAGCAAAATCAGCCCGCCGATGTGCACGATGGCGTTCGGCCGTTCGAGCCAGAAAAGGCCGAAGTAAAGGCAACAGAACACCAGGTATCCGGCAATATCCAGCAGCCACACTCCGAGACTAACGTGGGCTAACACCGGCTGGACAAAGAAGAATCCAGAATAGACGAACCAAACGAAAGGGCCCCATCCGTGATCCCGATTTTTGAGTACGCTCTTGAACGGCTTCAGCGCTAAGTCCATGCGTGGGCTCCCGGCGATTGACTTCAACGCCAGAGTGTCATCAACCTACTCTCTATTGTCACCCGGGCCGTCAATTCCGGCCACTCCTCAATCCTGGCGCGGCTCCGTACCACACCAGCGCGGCAGCGGGAATCAGCGCCCATAGCCACTTCTCTCCCGCGAATAGAGCCAGCGCGCCAAACAGGATAAGGGTGATGGTGGCAGTCATCGACTTTTTCGAGTTTGCACTCATATATGAATCCTGAAGATCAAAAATCCGAAAGCTTGCCTATCCGTACATTTTTTCCTGATCACGCTGGAAGCCGATGCGGGCCACGCCCAGGCAGATCATGGTGAATGCAGCCAGTACCTCCCAATGCGCAACGGTCGACTCGTGCATTCCAGGGTCCACGACTCCGTGAGCCAGTTGCGCCAAATGATACGGCGGCAGCACCAGCGCAATCTTCTGCACGACTTTCGGCAGGAACATGATCGGGACCCAGAGGCCGCTGCAGAACGACATGGGCAGATAAATGAGGTTGATCGTGGGAGGCGCAGAATTCGGACCGGTGAAATATCCCATGGCCAGGCCCATCGCGGAGAATGGAAGCGAGCCGGCGACCAGGATGCCGAGCAACCGGGCGAACGACAGGACGGGCATCCGCACTCCGCCAAACGCGATCCCGAGAGTGAAGAGAGCCAGAACGATGATTGTGCTGAACACCAGGCTGGTCGCAATCTTCGCGGCGAAGTAGGCGAATGGAGGCATGGGACTGGCACGTTTCACCTCCAGCCATCCCAGCCCGCGGTCGGAAGCCAAACCTGCTGCCGTTCCAAACAGCGAAGCGGCGATCACGCCGAACGTGCCGTAGCTCGGAATCAGATAAGCCGACACCCGCGTTGCTCCGATGGATTGGTTGGAGTTCATCACCAGTCCGAACAGGACGTAGAACATGATGGGAAAGGTCAGCACCGAGACGGTGTACATCCGCAGGCGGAGATACTTCAGGAATTCGTACTTCGCTTCCTTGAGATAGATCGTCGCCGTGTGGGCTGGTGAGCGTTGAATCCGGGTGCTGTTGAGTGTCATGGTTACGGTGCTCATCGTGCCTCCGTTAGAACGTTGTGCCCTCAGGGGCTAAAGCCCAGTTTCTTTCTGGCTCTGGGCGGCGCGGCTTTGAAGAGTGTGCGTGAGAACGTGTGTCGTCCCTACGGGACTCACGCATTTGTTTCACTTCACCCGGCACTTCCGTGCCGGGCTTTCATATCCCGCCGCTACGCGGCTGGAGTCTTGCTGGTGCTTACTCTACCGCTTGCGTTCAAGGGTAGTTCTCACGCAGTCTCTTTGAAGCCGCACCCTTTTCAAAACAATTCGCCCATTCGAAACGACTTTTTCAACACCGTTTGCCAGGCTCTAGTGATTTCCGTTTTTCGAACTGTCCTGCGTCAGTGCCAGGAACGCTTCTTCCAAGCCCGCTGCGCTCACTTCCAATCCCGAGAGATTTGCATCGCGCGCCAGCAACTCGCGCAGGACCGGTTCGGCCTCAGGAGTGTGAAGCTCGACAGCCTCACGGTCTTCTTTTACTTCGGTGACGCCCGGGATCTGCCGCAACGAGTCGATGGTGAGGCTGGTGATGCAGCGAATCCGCTTGCCCGCGGTCTGCGCCTTGATGTCGGAGGGGCTTCCTTCCGCGATGATTTCACCTTTGTTGATGACGGCGACGCGATCGGCGAGAGCATCAGCTTCCTGCAGATAGTGCGTCGTCAGCAGAACCGTTTTCCCGCGTCCGACCAGTTGCCGGATCTGTTCCCACAACATGCGGCGCGCTTCCACATCGAGACCGGCGGTCGGCTCGTCCAGAAAAAGAAGGTCGGGATTTCCGCAGATCGCGAGGGCAAACAGCACTCGTTGCCGCTGGCCTCCAGAGAGGTCGCCGAACTTTCGCTCGCTGAGGTTCTCCAATCCGGCAGCCGCCAGAACGGACGCGGCCGGCATGGGATTTTGGTAGTAAGACGAGAACAGATCGATGTGCTCACGCACGCGCAATGTCTCCGGAACTCGGCCCACTTGTAACATCGCGCCCGTGCGCATCCGGTTTTCAGGATTCGTTGGGTCTCCACCCAAAACGCGCACCTTGCCGGTGTTCGGTTGCAGCAGCCCCAACAGGAGTTTTACGGCGGTGGTCTTGCCGGCGCCATTGGGGCCCAGGAGCGCCACGACCTCGCCGGCGCGCACTCGAAAATTCACGCCTCTGAGCGCCCGCACTTCTCCATAATTTTTGTTGACGCCTTCAAGGCTGGCCACCACCGAAACCGCTTCCGCCGAATGGGTGCTGCCGGTTTCTTCCAGGGTTGCGATCATTTGTTTTCACCTCTTGCGGTGCGGGATGCCGAGTTCGAGACCCTTTGAATCCAGTAGTGGCATCGTCGCTCAGGATCGATGGACGCGCCAGTGCCAACCATCACGCAACCAGCGTGACAAATGTCATTCGGAGAAAAGCGCTTGAAGTTTGCCAATGGGTGGCAGGTCCACACGTCAAAGGGATGGCGGGAAATAAACGGCGATCGGATGGTTCTTAAGCGTTAACCTTGGAGGAATGGCATACCAACGCGGAGTGGCGTGTTACGAAATCCGAACAATTACAAATTATCCAGAGCGTGCGGCTCCACTCTTCATATTTGACAATGCACGCCGTTGCGCATAGAACGCCTTATGAGACAGGCCTTTCGATGTGTTCGGATTCCGTAACAAACCCCATGTGCGATTTTTTTACCCAATATGAAACACAATGGCAGCGCTGTTTGGTATGATGCCCTCACTTATTTGGGGCCTTTTCAATGCTACCCGCTGGCAAAAGCCTTCGCACTCTTCGTGAAAAGCTCGGACTCACCATGCGTGACGTCGAGCACTCGAGTGCGCGCGTTGCGGAAAAATATCGCAACGAAGAGTTTTCGATTCCGCCCAGCCGTCTATCGGATATCGAAACCAAGGGCATACTGCCCAGCATCTACCGTCTCTACACGCTGTCGATCATTTACCGTCGCGACGTTCGCGAACTCATGGCGTGGTACGGTGTTGACCTCAACAATATCCCGGCGGATCTGGGGCTGGTTTCCCCGCCAAAATCGCATGTTTCCGATGCTTTAGCCGGACTGGCCTCGGTGCAAGTTCCGGTGCGCATGGATCCCGGTTTCGACGAGCGTCGCACCACCAATCTGGGCCGCATGGTGGAAAAATGGGGACTTGTGCCGGTGGCGTACCTGGCTCAGTTCGCCAACAGCGAATTCACTTACGGCTACGTCGGTACGCAGGATTTCACCATGTACCCGATCCTGCCGCCGGGAAGTTTTATACAGGTGGATGAATCGCGCAACCGCGTGCTCGAAGGTTCATGGCGCTCCGAATACGAGCGCCCCATTTATTTTGTGGAGACGCGCGACGGCCATACCTGTTCATGGTGCAGCATGCGCCGCGAAGAAATCATTCTGCAGCCTCACCCGCTTTCTCCTGTCCCGGTTCGCATTCTCCGGCACCCTCAGGAAGCCGAGGTGCTCGGCCAGGTGGTGGGAGTGGCTATGAAGTTGACCGAGTGGCACGCCCTCGATTCCTCTCCAGGTTCGAGAGTGCCACCAGTATTGAATTAAGGTGAGTTGACACCGGAGTGTTCTGACGGCCCTCCGGCAACAGATCGGTAAACCGCCCGCGCATCTGTTCCACGTATTCAGACCCGGCGACCCCGCTATTTTCGCTCGATTCCTTCAGGTCTTCCAGAAGGGAAGGCAGCGGCGTCCGCAAAACCCTGGTAACAACCTCCATGTGGGCCTGGCGCAGAGCGCGCGCTGACGACTCCACTCCATGCACAGATTCCATTCCCCAATGTTCATACCGTCCCTGCCCGCCGCGCAGGGATGCCAAATAGGCCAGTTTCCCGAGCCATCCGGAGACGGCTGAAAGGGTGGTTTCCTTGAGGTCCTGTAGGGCGGATTTGAGGCTCATTTTGTTACAAATTCCGAACAATTCAGTGTTCTTCTGTGCCGTTGCGCAGCGGGGGTAGCCATGAAAGGATCACGGTCCAACTCGCAGTAACAAAAGGAGAATAACCGTGAAACGTGTGCTATTCGTCGTTGGCGCAGCCGTACTATTTCTTAGCACTTTGGTAACCCCAACCGTAGTAAAGGCCGATGGCGGCGGCGGAAGTTCGACCAATTGCGGTGGCGGAATGTGCAAGCCGTAAACCGGCTCCGAAAGATTTTGCATCAGGTTTAATGTCGTGGCGCAACGAAGTCGCCACTCTTACGAAAACCGAACAAGATTCGTACCAACGTTGCCGCCTGCAGCGATTCGCGATATAGTGCCTCACCATCGCCATGCTGCAGGCGCACTCACTTCTTTGGAACTATCTCTGGGTCGCGCCCAACGTTTTTCTTCTGGCGCTTGCGTTTGTCCTTTGGAAGCGCGGACTACACCGTCAGTTTCCCAGCTTCATAGTCTTTGCTCTGGTCAGCGCCGTCGGCGACCTGACAGTCTTTGGTGCCGATATTGCCCCGTTCATCTCAGCCGAAAACTTCTGGCGTATCGACTGGGCTAATCTCTTTTGCGAGAGCCTCCTGAAGTTCGTCGTGATAGGCGAGGTTTTCTCACACATTCTGAGTCCCTATCCTTCGATTAGCCGTCTCGGAAGGGTCTTAATCAGCGCGTTCGGAGCTGTCCTGGTTCTCGGGGCCAGTCTAGTCGCCGCATTTTCCCGCGGGGACAGTGCCGTGCGGCTCATCTCGGGGTTTCACCTACTTGAGCAGACGGTTTTCATCATCGAATTGGGATTGGTTGTCTTCCTTTTCCTGTTTACGGCCTATTTCCGTCTGTCTTGGGATCGGTTCGCGTTCGGCATCTTGTTAGGACTCGGAATCTCGGCGTGCCAGCATCTCGCTGCCTGGGCCGTCATCGCCAATGCGAATCCCTCGGACCACGCGCGAGTTCTTTTCGATCTTCTCGACATGGGTACCTTTCATCTCTGTGTGCTGATCTGGCTCTATTACGTTCTTGTTCCCCAGAAAGTGGTTAGGAAGTCTGTGGTTCCATTGCCGGAAAACAATCTGGCAGTGTGGAACCGCGAATTGGAGCGTCTGTTACAACAATGACTTTGGCATTGGTTCTCGTCATCGCCGCTGGACTTGCTCTGGTCGTAATCCTGGGCATTACCGTCTCCACACGTTTACAGCTTTCCCCGGGTTCGGCTCTCGCTCGAAAAATTGAACCGATCGACATCGAGGCGTTTCGCAATCTGGTTGATCCAACCGAGAATGAGTATCTGCAGCGCCGTCTTTCCTCAGCAGAGTTCCGCAAGGTGCAGCGGGAACGTTTGCGCGCGGTCGCTGCGTATATTCGCGTCGCCGGACGGAACGCGGCAGTGCTGGTCGCGATCGGGCAAGCTGCTCTGAGCGCTAGCGACGGCGCGACCGTCGACGCAGCGCGCCAGCTCGTCGACAACGCGCTTCTGCTGCGCCGCAATGCCAGCGTCGCTCTGCTGCGAATTTATGTCGCGCTTGCCTGGCCGCACTCCGCTCTCGCCGCTGCTCCGGTTCTGCATGGATACGAGCAGTTGAACGGCCGAGCCATGCTGCTCGGGCGGCTGCAGAATCCCGCGGTGCCGGTGCGGATCTCGGCGAACTGATTGGGATCAGGGGATAGTGTCTGCGATTTACCGTCGCACTTGAAGCACTCGCTTCTGGAAAGAGTGAATAGATCACAGCGGCCATCATGTCATTGACCGCTAGGACCGCTAGCCCTGCCCTTGATCCTCCGTTTACTGACAAACGACCCGTGCCGATTCCTGACTTGTTTTCGAGCATGGTTCTGTTATAAAAACCACCGGGGCCTTAGTTGGTTTAACTGTCGAGTGAGTACGTCGACAATCTGCCGTGGCACTGGGTCGTGCCGTCTGCTCGCGTTCGCGAGTTCAAGGGAGAACCTCATGTTCCGCACAATCAACGTCGTCGTGGTGACGTGTGTCGTCCTGCTGCTTTCGGTGATGGCTAACGCGCAGGGCGGCGTTGCTACCGGCGACCTGCACGTTACCGTGAAAGATCCCAAGGGGAGTGTTGTTACCAACGCGACCGTCACCGCCCAGGATGTAGCCAAAGGGCTGGAGCGAACCGCCACCAGCGATGGACAAGGCGGATATAGCGCGCGCCAGCTGCCTCCGGGTACTTACGCGGTGACCATTGAAGTTCCAGGGTTTACGAAGGTGCAGAGCAGCGGGGTCTCGATCACGGTCGGGGGGCTGGTCGAACTCCCGGTTACGCTGTCGGTGGCAGGGGGCAAAGAAGTCGTAGAGGTTACTTCGCAGGCGGAATTGATCGAGACGTCGCGGAGCTCAACGACGAACACGATCGGCGAGCGCCGCATCGACAATCTTCCCATCAACGGACGCAACTACATCAACTTCACGCTCACCGATTCGCAAGTCGTGCGCGACAACGCGCCCAACACCGGCGCGGCTCCCACGTCGGGCCTCAACATGAGCGGACAGCGGGCCCGGTCCAATCTTGTGAACGTCGACGGCGCCGACGCCACCGACAATTCTGTCAACGGCGTGCGCTCCACGGTGTCGCAGGAAGCGGTGCAGGAATTCCAGATCATCACCAACAGCTACGCGGCTGAGTACGGCCGCGCCGCCGGCGGCGTGGTGAACATCATTACCCGCTCAGGCTCGAACCAGTTCCACGGCGACGTCTTCGGATTTTTGCGTAACCGCAACTTCCAGGCGGTGAATCCGTTCAGCACCGTTAAGGATCCTGCATATACACGCGTGCAAGCAGGCGTTGCATTCGGCGGGACCGATTAAGAAGGACAAGACGTATTACTTCTTCTCCTACGAAATTACGCGGCGACATGAAACTGGATTCTCCAGCATTGGGCAGGACGGTTATGGGTTGACTCCGTTCGATGCCTCGGCATTTCTGCAACTGCCCCCCGGCACTGTGAATTTGCAGCTTACACCCGCTCAAATTACGTTTTTGACGGACCCGGCTACCATTACGGCAATCGTGACGGATCAAACCGGAAAAGTTGGGCCCGCCATCGCCGACTATGTCGTGGCAGCTGGAGCCTCCTCAGGTATGGCGGTCAATGGCGCATGGCCGACCAACCTCGTGCAGGTGCTCACCGGCGGGGGGCTCTCTAACTTCTCCGGTTTCCCCAGCACCTGTCCACCGCCGGGACCCTGTTTTATCCCTGGTTCCTATCAGTCGTTGACGTCGCAGACGGGCAACTTTCCCGTGTTCGAGGGAACCAGCCTTTATTCGCTGCGACTTGATCACAACCTAGGCAGCAATCATCGCTTGACCTTACGGGGAAATGTCAGCCCCAGTACCGTAACTGGCGTCGAGGTCAGCGGTGAAGATCAGCCGTTTGGCCAGAACGCCTACTCCCGCACTTCGCAGCAAACCTATCGCGATATCACTGGAGTTTTTCAAGATACATGGACCATCGGGAACAACAAGGTTAACGAATTCCGATTCCAGTACGCGCGGCGGGGCCTTTCCTATTTTTACAACACCCAAACACCTTCCGGATCCGCGCCGGCAGTCAACATTACCGGCTACGCCTACATCGGTCGCGAGCCTTACTCGTACATCCAGAGGACCGAACAGCGGTATCAATTCACCGACAACTTCTCGTGGACGATGGGCCGTCACAACACCAAGTTCGGATTCGATCTCAACTATCTGCCCATCAAAGCTATCTTCACGGTGAATTACGGCGGCGTCTACGATTTCGGTGGTCTGTCAGCCAGCAATGCTATGTCTACTGCCGACTTTAATGCCCTGCCAACAACTTTGCAGAACAACATCGCTCCCTTGAATGCTGTGCAGGCTTACGGATTTGGCGTTCCGGGTTCACTGGTTCAGGGACTTGGCAGCCCCAGCGATTCGTTCCATAACATTCCGATCGGAGCATTCTGGCAGGATTCCTGGCGCATCAATCCCCATGTGACGCTGAACTACGGCGTGCGTTATGACATCGAGATTCCTCCGAAATTCAAACCGCCTCAGGGCCTCGCTCTTCCCGCTTACAACGTTCTTGGTGTGCAGAAGGGAATTCAGACCGATAAGAACAACATCCAGCCCCGTATCGGAGTGGCGTGGGATCCCAAGGGGGACGGCAAGACCGTCGTGCGCGCATCCTATGGCATGTTCTACGACCACCCGCTGCTCGGCCTCTACTTCTTGGGCGACGCGTCGGACGGATCCTCCAGCGGCCAACTCGCGTTCGGGCCAGGCTCGCCCTGCCAAGGATCTGGCAACCCCGGCAACCTGAATGCAGTCGAGGCCTTTCAGGGCTTGATTCCTTCTGCCTCCGGATTGAGCCAGTCCCCGTGCTCGCCGACGGCAGGTCCGCAGAGCGCTGCCGTACTTCAGTTATTGAATTACTCCCCCAATAACCAAACCTTCTCTTGCAATAGTTCAGCCGTGAACTGCGGCGTGGCATCCACCACGCAGTCGATCTTTCTCAACCAGAACTATCTGAATCCCTCGACGTTCATGCCGCTCGGCTTCCAGCCCTTCGGTTATCCGCAGTCGAAAAACTTCGTCTATGCCTACTCGCAACAAGCCAACGTCAGTATCGAGCGTGACCTGGGCGGCGGATTCGCGCTCAACCTCGCCTACAACTTCAACGGCGGACGACATCTGAACCGTCCCATCAATGCCAACACAATTCGCGGAGATCTGATGGTGGCGAATTTCGAAGCGGTGCTTTATGACGCGGCGGTCATCAACAATCCCGCGATTCTTCCGGCACCGGCGAGTCCATTCACCGTCAGTGGATGTAGCGCGGGAGGCGGACCGCTTCAGCTGAAGCCCTTTGTTGATTCGTCGCTGATGAACTTCTTCCGCCCTGGCGGGTTGAATCCTTCGATCATCGGCGCCTATGCCGTCGCGGATCCCGCGTGTATCCCGCAGGCTGCGACCTTGGCTCACACTCTTGGTTTCAACAACTGCGATCCTTCTACCTTCGGCGGATGCGTCCCCTTCGGGGACATGGATGCCAACTACTCCAACGGCAGCTCGGTCTATCACGGGTTCAGCGCCAATCTGCGGAAACGCTTCGCCGGCCACTATGAATTCCTGGCCTCCTACACCTGGTCGCATGCCATCGACGATTCGACCGATCTGCAATCCACGCTCACACCGCAGGACAGTTACTATCCCGCCGTCGACCGCTCGACGTCGCTCTTCGATCAGCGCCATCGCTTCGTGTTCAGCGGTGTCTACCAGACGGGCAAGTTGGGTGGCGGATTCGCGGGCAAAGTCTTCAGCGACTGGACTTTCGCTCCGCTTCTCGATGTTGCCTCGGGACGCCCGTTCAATATCCTGACCGGCGGAGGCGACAACCTGCAGCTCTCGTCTCTGACCAGCCGTCCGAACGTCACGGTCGATCCAGCGTGCAGCACGGTGTATCCATCGAAATTCTCATCCACTGGCCACTTCCAGCAGCCATGCATCAATGGATTCGTAGCTGCTGGAATTGTCCCGACATTGCTGCAACTCGACGGGAATCTTGGGCGTAACGCGGGAATCATGCCATGGACTGTCTTCGGGGATATGCGAGTCTCGAAGCGCGTCTACTTCACAGAGCGCTTCAGCGCGGATTTCATCGTCGACATGTTCAATATCGCGAACAAGTACAACGTTGCGGCGGTGAGTCCACTCTTCATCAATGCGGGACAACCAACCGCCGCTTACGATCCGCGCCAGTTCCAGTTTGCGATGAAGGTGAACTGGTAGGAAGAACTGGGCTGGGACGTCACCTCAGACTTCGAGAAAGTCAAAATCCCCACCCTGTCTCGCGAACAACGCGCGAGACAAGGGTGGGGCACCCTCAGCGTTTACCCTCAACCTTTACCCTCAACCTTCTGTCTACTGCAAGCATGAGGGCTGTGTTTTAGAACTGCGCAGCTACTCCTACGGTCGGGGTAATCGGCAATCCCTGCAGCGTCTTCACCAGCACTTTGCCCGTGTTGGGATCGATTCCGGACTCGTAAGCGAACCGGGCGTTGTAGTGATTGGTCAGATTCAATACTTCTCCATACAACGTCAGCTTCCATCGCTGGAAGGCCCAGTCTTTATCCGTTCGGACGTCGAGCCTTTGATAAGCGCCAAGCCGGGTGGTGTTGATCCCGGTTGGAACAAACTGGCCGTTGGCAATCTGCACGAAGGTCCCGCTAGGCACCGGATATCCCGATCCAAATAAGAATTTGCCGCTGAGATTGAGAGTCGGGCGCAGACGGTAGGTGGCGAACACACTCAGTGAATGCCGCTGATCCTCAAGCGTGGAGTAGTAAAAATTGGAATTCGACAATTGCGAAAACGGCGGAAACGGCACCGCGATCTGATACTCGCGCTCCCTGGCGGACAACAGCGTGTACCCGATCCACCCCGACAAACGATTTGCGCTGCGTCTCTGCAGAATAAGTTGCGCGCCACGCGCATAGTCCCGTTTAAAGGTGCCGTTCGAATCCGGCTGCACTACCGGGCACGATGCGGAGTCCAACTGGCCGGGAGGAGTAACGCCAACGGAAAAGAAGCCTCTTCTTTCGAAAACCTGTAGCCGGACCCGCGTGTTTTCCCCGAGCCTCTGTTCGACAGCTGCGCTGTAGTGCTCCGACTTAACTGGAAGTGTGGCTTCGGCCACACATTCTCCCGGTGGCGGGCCGAAAGAGAAGTTGGAGAATTGCGAATACTTTCCCGCGGCGAATTGAAGCTCCGTGTTGGGCGCCACTCGCAGTGCAAGCGAAATCTGCGGCGAGAACTGCTGCGGCAGATATTCCTGAAACCGCTCCCAGCGCAGGCTGCCAAGAACATGGAGCCGCCCGTGGAGCAATCCTGAAGCCTGCTCAACGTACCCGGTCTGGCGTAATCCCGACCCGGCGTACGAGAACGGTTGCAACTGGCCGTTGTTGGTGATGCCAACCTGATATTCACTGTCCCGAATTCGCCGTTCGGATAATCCCGCTTGCAAGACGTGATCCTGTGCCCATGCCCATGACACTCCCGCACCACCCACCCACTCCCGATGGTCAGTCTTGGTGAGTAGGGTGCTCATGTTGTTGAACAGCTCGTCGGGCTCGCGAATGTAGGCAGCGCGAGTGTCCAACAATAACCGGGGGCTCAGAGCCCAACGCCATCCTGTGCGGGCCAGCGTGAAATCGCTATTCCCGCTCGCGTACTGAACGTTGGAGAACGATGCCTGATCGCTCATCGACATATTCGTGTGGCCGTCGGTGACGAACAGGTTCAGGTTCTGGCGAGGAGTGAGGTCATAACTCAGCTTCAGGTCCGCGTCTGCGAATCCCACGTTGGCGGCGTCCTGTATCCGGCCATGGATCAGATAATTGATGTAACTCTTGCGCGCGGAAGCCAGCCACGATCCCTTTCGCGAACCGTTGAACCAGCCTTCGCCGAGAATTTCACTGGCGGCGATTCCGGCGGTGATTCGGAACAGCGGGGCGCTGCGGCTGCCGTCGCGGGTGTGAATGTCGAGGGCGGCTCCGTCCGCGTCTCCATAGCGCTCGGGAAATGCCGCGGGCAGCAACTTCATCTCCTCCACCACTTCGCTGGTCAGCACGCCCAGCGAAGCGCCCTCGCTGAAGTTGCCGATCTCATGAAAGGGATTGAGCACGACGACGTCATCGATGTAAACGCCGACATTGGGGAACGCCGCGCCCATCACCGAGAATTCTGCGAAGAACTCGTTGTTGCCCTCTGCCGAAACTCCAGGCAGGGTCTGCACGGCGCGAAACGGATCGTCCGCAAAGACGGTCGAAGTCTCACGGATCTCCGAGCTGGTCAAATTCATTTCCGTGGTCGCCGGAGAGTCGGAAACCTGGAAAAGATCTCCGCGAACCTCCACCTTGTCGGCATGATGGAAGTTGTCGGGCACCATGGTGATGGAAAATTCCTTGATGTCGGCATCGGTCGCGAGTGTAAAGGGAACGGTCAGGAGCCGGTAGCTGACTGCATTCAGCCGCAGAATGTAGTTTCCGGGAGCGAGATTTGGGATCGTGAACTCACCGGCGGGCGAGGTGATGACGCTGACTCTTGTTCCAAGCACCGAGACTTCCACTTGTCCCAAGGCTTCTCCGCCAAGCGCATTCGTAACTGTGCCCTTGATTTCAGCCGCACGACTGGCGACGGATGCGAGGATGAGGAGGGCACAAGGAAGAAAACGCATAAATCTCTAAGGAGCCGAGCAGGGGCACGGACAGAATACACTCTAGCCGCGGCAGCAGGGTTTGGACGTTCAGGCTTCGATCAACAGATTTGGGCTCGACTCTAGACAAACGTTCATGCGGCTCCGGATTGCGACAGAGTTTCCGGTCTGAGGTCTGACGCCTGAGGTCTGACGCCTGCCACCCAGGCCGATGTTACACTTTTCTTTCACCCATCCTTGGCGCTAGCCCCGGAGTTCGTTCCTCCATGTCTGAAACTCAGATGCCAACCTCGCGGACCCGTGTAGTCCGTGAATCCGAGCGCGGTGTGTATGACCGCGAGGCCGCGTACCGCATTCTCGACGAAGGATTCATCTGCCACGTGGGTTTCCTGGTCGATGGCCAGCCGTTTGTGATCCCGACATCTTACGGCCGCAAAGATGCGAACCTTTATATCCACGGATCGGCGGCGAGCCGCATGTTGCGCCAGATGAAGGAAGGCGTCGCCGTCTGCGTGACCGTGACTTTACTCGATGGACTGGTGCTCGCCCGTTCGGTGTTCAATCACTCGATGAATTACCGCTCGGTGGTGATCCTGGGGAAAGCGACGCTGGTGGACGATCCGGAAGAAAAGCTTACAGCGCTGCGCGTTCTCTCGGAACACATCCTGCCGGGACGTTGGGACGATGCACGCCAGCCCAACGAACGCGAATTGAAAGCTACGTCGGTTTTGCGGGTGCCGATTGAAGAATTCTCGGCAAAGGTGCGGACTGGGCCGCCTATTGACGATGCGGAGGACTTGGCGTTCCCTACGTGGGCAGGGGTGTTGCCGCTGGAGATGAAGGCGGGGGAGGCGATTCGCGATCCGAAGTTGGAGCCGGTGCGAGAGGTGCCGGAATATCTTAGAAAGTATGTTCGCAAGTGATCGTCATTCCGACCGAAGGGAGGAATCTGCTCTTTGCCGACCGCGTGGCTGGCGCAAGCGACAGCAGATTCCTCACGGCGAAACGCCGCTCGGAATGACAAAGATGGTGTGCGAGAAATGTACTTTCGCAGATGACTCATTTTGTCATTCCGAGCGAAGGGAGGAATCTGCTCTTTGGCCGACAGCATCGAGGGTGAAGGCGACAGCAGATTCCTCACGGCGAAACGCCGTTCGGAATGACAAAGTCGGAATGACAAAGATGGTAGGGCTGCGAGATCTGGAAGCTGAGACGTCTGTGGCAGTTCGAAATGGATCTCGTCTGCAGTGTTGCCGCGGGCGAACCGCCGCGCTTTGCTCGGCCGGACAGCCGAAGGCGGCTGTCCCCACATGGGCTTCTTACGGGACCAGCAGTAGCTTTCCCGCGAGCTTCCTTGCTTCCATATCGCGGTGCGCTTGTGGCGCTTCGGCTAACGGATACTTTTTGGCGATCCGAACCTTCAACTTGCCATCGGCAATCATGCTGAATAATGCCGAGGTCCGCGCCAGCAATTCTTCCCGCGTGGCGGTGAAGTGTGCCAGCGTTGTGCGCGCCATGTAGAGCGAACCCTTCTCCGAGAGCTTCGCAGGGTCCACAGGAGGCACGGCGCCGCTCGACATGCCGTAGACCACGAGCATCCCGCGCAGGCGCATTACATTTAGATTTTTCTCGAAGGTTGCTTTGCCGACTCCATCGTATACAACTTCAACGCCCTTGCCGCCGGTGAGGCGCTTCACCTCCGTCTCGAAATCCTGACGACTGAAGACAATCACCTCGTCAGCGCCGGCTTCGCGTGCCAGTTGCGCCTTTTCGTCACTCGACGCGGTTCCGATCACGCGCGCCCCGATTGCGTGCGCCATCTGTACCACCATCAATCCAACGCCTCCGGCCGCCGCATGTACCAGCGCCGTTTCGCCGGCTTTGAGTTTGTGCGCGTCGGTGACCAGATAGTGCGCGGTGAGCCCGTGCATCATCGCGGCGGTCGCTTGGTCGTCGCTAATCGCCCGAGGGACCGGCACCAGATGCTCCTCCGGCGCGGCGACATACTCGGCGTACGAACCCAGCGTCCCGCTCCAGGCCACGCGGTCGCCAATCTTCAACGCTTTAACCTGCGGGCCGACTGCTGTCACGACACCCGCGCCTTCCTGGCCGGGAATGAATGGCAGCGGCGTGCGCAGACGGCCGTCACGGAATTGGCCATCGATGGAATTCACTCCCGCGACGTTGACCTTGACGACTGCCTCTGAAGCCTTCGCCTGGGGCGCGGGTACCTCTGCCAGTTCCATAACCTCAGGCCCGCCAATGTGCTGCACCCGAATCGCTTTCATGATGGTTTCGATCACTCCAAGCTCTGTCATCCTGAGGACCGCGCTTCTTGCGGGACGAAGGACCTATGTACTCGTCGGTATCGCCGATGCTGCCGACAGGTTCACAGGTCCTTCACCGCCAAAGGCTGCGGCTCAGGATGACAAAAATAAAATTACGGGATCAACAGCAACTTCCCCGTCGTCTTCCGCCCTTCCAGTTCGCGGTGCGCGCGCTGCGCCTCGGCCAACGAATACGTATGCTGTATCCGCAGCTTCAATGTTCCCGACGCGATCATCGCAAACACGGTGCCCGACCGCGCGAGCAGTTCCTCACGCGTGCCAATGTAATTTCCCAACATCGGTCGGGTTACGTAGAGCGAACCCTTTTGCGAGAGTTGGATCAGATCAAACGGAGGCACCGCGCCGCTTGATCCGCCGAACAGCACCATCATCCCGCGCGGACGCAGAACGTTCAGTCCTTTCTCAAACGTCGTCTTGCCCACCGAGTCATATACAACGTCGACACCCTTGCCACCCATCAGCCGCTTGGTCTCGGCTTCAAAATCCACCTGCGAATAAAGGATGATTTCGTCGGCTCCGACCTGACGCGCGAGCTTTGCTTTCTCCTCGGTTGAGACTGTCGCAATCACGCGCGCGCCGATGTTGTGCGCCATCTGCACCAGTAGTGATCCCACGCCGCCAGCCGCGGCGTGCACCAGCGCCGTCTCACCGCGTTGCAGCGGATACGTGTCGTAGGCCAGATAATGCGCCGTCATCCCTTGCAGCATCGCCGCAGCAGCCTGCGGATCCGTCACGCCGGGCGGAATTGGCACCAGACGGTCCGCCGGCACGGCTGCGTATTCCGCGTAAGAACCCTGAGTCATCGTCCAGGCGACGCGATCGCCAATGTTTATCGACTTCGCATCCGAGCCAACGGCCACGACTTGCCCGGCGCCCTCCTGCCCCGGGACAAATGGAAGCGTCGTCTTGTAGCGTCCCTCGCGGTAATAGACGTCGATGAAGTTCACGCCCGAAGCGGCCAACTTCACGACCGCCTCATTCGCCTTCGGTTCGGGAACCGGCAACTCCACCAGCTCCATCGCCTCGGGCCCACCGGTTTGCTTGACTTGTATGGCTTTCATAGGATTCCGGATTTTACACGCAAAGAATTCCGAACAAGTTGTAGTTCTGTCGCCAAACTCTGTCATTCCGAAGCCGAAGGCGAGGAATCTGCTGTCGCTTGCAGTGTAACGCCGCCGGCAAGAAGCAGATTCCTCAACGGCTTACGCCGTCTCGGAATGACAAAACTGCCGGCTGAGTTGCAAAATGACAAAACTGCCGGCTGAGTTGCAGGACGAGGCGCACTTCACTTCTTCTGCAGCTCCGCCGTCCAGTTCTGAATCATCGTCAGGGGCAAAGCGCCTGTGGCGCCGGTCGTAATGTTCAGCATGCGCTGGCCATCGCTTGAGAGCGCCCACTGCGCGCTCGCGTTACTGGGAGAAAAGTTATACCCCTCAAACAGTGTGCGAACCTCCCCGAACTCGAAGCTCGACCCATGGGTGTTGGTCTCGACCGACATCATCCGGCCGGTGCCTGGCACCTGGAAGATGATTTCCTTTCCATCGCGTCGCCAGCGCGGCCGGAGACCGCCTGCGCTCGAGACCTGCCACTTGGCTCCCGTCCACGGAAACGGCGCGGCGTAAATCTCGTCCCGGCCGGTTTCGCTGGAGTTGTATGCGACCCATTTCCCGTCGGGAGAAAACTGGCCGAACGCCTGATCTCCCGGGCCTGCGATGTAAGGAAATGGTTTGCCGTCGCCGAATAACGGGAGAACCCAGATATCCACACCCGTCTTCTGGCCAATGGTGCCAAGGTCATAGATCAGGTATCGGCCATCGGGTGACCAATCATTGAGACCCTGCTGAATACTTTGAGTGGAGCCGAGATTCACCAGCTTGCGCTCATTGCCCGAACCGTCAGAGGCTTTGACGACGATGTCGCGGTTATACACATTCGCGGGATCGCCTGCCATATATGCGATTTGTTTCCCGTCCCGCGACCATATTGCGCTCGAGTATGTTCCACTTCCAAAAGTAAAGCGGGACCGGCTATTGTGGGCCAGGTCATAAATCCAAATCACGCCTGCTGGATCGCCAATCGTGACCGCAGCTTTTTTGTCGTCGGGGGAGAGTTCGACCTGGTAGTAGGACTCCTGCCCGGGGATGCCGGCGAGCTCCTTACCGGTGCGATCGAACCAGCTAAGCCGCATCCCTGCGGCCGTCGTGCCCGGTTGGTAGATTAGGGTTCCGGTGCTGGATGCGTCGAACGTGCCACGCCACACCGTTCCGTCGACCTGCACATCGCTGCTCAGAGCAACCGCTTCGCCGTTAAATTTCCCCGACGACGCGTCGAAGGGCTGAGCCATGAGCGTGTTGTCCCGGACGTACAGCAGATGTCCCGCGGCATAGATGGCATTGGCTGGACTCGCGAACAGGAGCTTGTTGTCCTTGCCGTCGAGCGAGGCCCAGAAGACAGCCGTATTCGAGGTCGAGGCCTCCGCGTGGTTCGCGGCCAGATAGAGGAAGTGTTGGCCGTCTGGAAGGAACCATGGCCAGCGGTGAGTCGTGAATTTGTCCGACAACGTAGTGAGTCGCGCCGGAGTTCCGCCCGTGGCTGGAACCTGAAAAAGCGCTTCGGTGAATCGCGGAGAGAACACGATAGTGCCATTCGTGCTCCAGCTGCCGCCGCGCCCCACGGGTGCATCACAAATCGTAAGAGGTGCGCCGCCCGCGACGTCCGTCCTCTTCAACTTGCCATCGGCGAAGAAAGCGATCCAGCGGCTGTCGGGCGACCAGAAGGGGAAACTCGCTTTTTCGGTACCTGCGATCGGTTCAGGCGCGAGCTTGTCCAGGGCACGGACAAAGAGCTGATTCTTTCCGTCGGACCTGCCTGCGAACACAATGTTCTTGCCGTCCGGAGAGATCACCGGCGGTCCGCCATTGTCACCGACGAAATTAAACTGCAGTTTCTCCGGGGCAGCGATCTGTGTGCGCACCACCGGCTTGTTGCCGCCCGAGAAACCGAGGACCAGGCTGAGAACGACGACCGCTATCACAGCCATCGCCAGGAACATCCATGCCAGCCACTCGCTGACCCGCATACCTCCTGCTGGCGCGGGTTTTGCGACAGCTGGCAGCCCGACCCAGATCCTTCGGAAATCCATTTCAACTCGCTTGCCAGATCACCAGCGCTCTGCCAGCGTTCATCGGGATCTTTCGCAAGACACTTCTTGATCGCGCGCTCGAGAGATGCCGGGGTCAGCGGCTTACGTGTCCGGATGGGTTCGGGCTCCTTCTCCAGAATCGATGCCGCGACCGAGACCAGGGTCTTGCCCTCGAAGGCCCGCTTGCCGCACACCATCTCGTAGAGCACAGCACCCAGGCTGAAGATGTCGCTGCGCGCATCGGCCTCTTTGCCTTCCACCTGCTCGGGCGCCATGTACTGAAAGGTTCCGACGATGGTCCCTTGCTGAGTCAGTGGAGTGGCATGCGAACTGGTGAGCGTCGCTGTGAGTTCGGACGAGACCGCCTTTGGCGATGTCATTCCCTTGGCCAAGCCGAAGTCCATCAGCTTCGCGCCGGACTTGGTGAGCATGATGTTGCCGGGCTTCAGATCGCGATGCACTACGCCGCAGCGGTGCGCCGCCTGCAGTCCGGTGGCGATCTCGGTGCCGTAGCGCAGCACCTGCTCCACCGGCAGGGGCCCGCGACGCAGGCGCTCGGCCAGCGTCTCGCCTTCCAGCAACTCCATGACTAGATAGCGCACGCCATCCTGCGTGCCCACGTCATGAAGCTGGCAAATGTTGGGATGGTTCAGCGAGGAGATGGTCCGGGCCTCGCGCTCGAAGCGCTCGCCGGCGTCCGCCTTGTCGGCCAGATGCGGGGGCAGAATTTTGATGGCAACGCTGCGGTCGAGGCGGGTATCGCGCGCACGATACACTTCACCCATCCCGCCGGCACCCAGCGGCGACTGGATCTCGTACGGACCGAGTTTTGTGCCGGAGGCAAGCCCCATGGTTGCGCTCGGATTATACAGCGCATCCAAAGGACACTTCGGGCATAGAAAAATCGCCAACCACAAAGGACACCCAGGAACACGAAGGAAAGACTAACTTCGTGAACCTTCGTGTCCTTTGTGGTTCTCGTTTTTGCGGCGCCGCCCGAAAATCTAATGACCGCGCATGGCTTTGCGATAGGCGATGACGTTCTTATTGTGCTCTTCCATGGTCCGCGCGAAACGGTGATGGCCCTGGGCGTCGGCCACAAAGTAGTAATAGTCGGTTTCGGCGGGGCGCATGGCGGCTTCGAGGGAACTGCGTCCGGGATTGCAGATGGGGCCGGGCGGCAGTCCGGCGTTGCGGTAGGTGTTGTAGGGAGACGAGAAGCTCATGTCGGCGTGGTGGAGCGCTCCCTGGTATGTTCCAGCGAGCAGTTCCGCATAGATGATGCTGGGGTCGGCGTCGAGGGCGATCCGTTTATTCAGGCGGTTGTAGTAGACGCTGGCAACCTCAGGACGCTCGGCGGGAACAGACGTTTCTTTTTCGATGATGGATGCCATGGTTACGAGCTCATGCAGTGGGCGCGATGGAGCAGTTCCTTCCGTCATACCTAAGGCGGAGTTGGGGAGCACACCGGCTTGCGAGGCGGCCTGGCGGAACTGCTTGACCATGGCAGCGGCCATTTCGTGCATGGTCATCATGCGGGAGAATTCGTAAGTTTCGGGGAAGAGATAGCCTTCGAGGGATTTGGCGGCGGGATCCAGATCGGCGATCAGGGATGTATCGGACTGAACTACTCTCAGGAAATCCTCGGCTGAACCCAGGCCCGCGTCCTGGACCGTGCGGGCGATGTCGAACATAGTGTAGCCCTCGGGGACGACGACGGCGTGGAAGTAGACGTCTCCACGGCGGAGACGCTTCTGAATGTCAATAATGTTGGCAGGCTTATCGAACATGTACTCTCCGGCTTTCAGAGAGCGGCGGCGGCGAAAATAGTGCCAGAGGATGAAAGCTTCTTTACTCCGGATCAGGCCGGCGCCCTGCAATTCGGCGGCGATGCGGCGGGTGGAGTATCCCGGGCGCAGCATTACAAATGTCTGGCCCGACGGTTCGACCGGGGTGAGTACGGCCCAGGCAAACCAGCTGCCTGCGCCGATGATTGCAATCAGGATTAGCCAGCCGAGCTTTCTCACCTTAAGGACAGTTTAGACGAGGCCGGGGAAACATTCGGGCTGACGTTGGTGATACTGCTTTTGGGTGAAGGGGGGGTCGCATACCCGAGGAACTCACCACCGAGGGCACAGGGGAACACGGAGGAAGTCAAAAACCTCACCCTGTCCTCCAAAAACCGGCGGACAAGGGTGGGGAACCCGGCGTAATTGGTTCGATCTAAAGGGCGTCCCTTGCCTTAGGACAGTGCTGAAAGTGAGCCATCAAGGGTTTTGAACCCTTTGGAATCCGGTATACTCAAATGATTCTGAGATACTGTTCGTACATTCATGAGACTTAAGTCGCCCTTCTTGTCATTAACCTTGTTTCTGGCGCTGTTGCCTACCATGGGGTGCCTGTTTCGCACGCGTCCGGTTGAAGACCGGTATTCGAAGACACCCTTGCAGGAATCAACGCAACAGGGTCTGATCGACGCCATCAACCAGCAGGCGGAGGCGATCCAAACGCTGAAGGCCACAGTCGACATCGACAGCTCGGCCGGCGGGATGAAAAAAGGGCACGTCACCGATTACAAGGAAATCCGCGGATACGTGCTGGCCAAGAAACCGGACGAGTTGCACATGATCGGACTGATGCCGTTCGTGCGAACGACGGCGTTCGACATGGTAAGCGATGGGCGGGATTTCAAGCTATGGATTCCGCCGAAAAACAAGTTCGTGGTCGGGGAAAACCAGGTGGCAACGACGAATCCCGATCAGCCGATGGAGAGTATCCGCCCGCAAAACATTTATGAGGCGCTGCTGATCCGGCGCATCGATCCGAGTAATGAAATTGCTGTGCTGGAGAAGGGGTACGAGACCATGCACGATGCCAAGGGTCACCGCATTTTGCAGGAGGACTACGAACTGACCGTGATCAAGAAGATGGGCGACGGAGGGATTTTGGAGCGCAAGATCATTTTCGGGCGCACGGATCTGAAGCCGCACCGGCAGTTCATCTATAGCGAAGATGGGACGGTGGCCACGGACGCCCGGTATGCCGAGTACAAGGATTACAACGGGGTCAGCTTTCCCTCCCGCATTGAGATCTTCCGGCCGCAGGAGGAGTACGACATTACGTTGAACATTCTGAAGCTGGATATCAATGTACCGCTTCGGGATGAGCAGTTCGTGCTGGAACAGCCGGCCGGGGCGCAGGTGGTGCATCTGGATCGTCCGCAGTCGACGTTGGTGGTGCCGCCGGAGAAACAGCATTCGGACCATCAGTAGCTTCTCTTAAATGAAAGTCAAAAACCCCACCCTGTCTTCGCAAAGAACGCGAAGACAAGGATGGGGCACCCTCAGATTCCTATGATGAACAAGATGGTGGTGGCGAATCTGGTGCACCGGCCAACGCGGTCGCTGATCACCACGAGCGCGGTTGCGCTCGAAGTGGCGATGATTCTGCTTGTCGTCGCGGTCTTCTACGGCTATCTGACCGGGTCAAAGGAGAGCCAGCTTGGCGTAGGAGCGGACGTAATGGTCACTCCGGCAGCGTCGGCAATGCTGCCGGGTATGTCGGGCGCCGCGATTCCAGTGAAGGTGGGAGACATTCTGCGGAAGATGCCGCACGTTACGGTCGCCGCGCCTGTGATCTGGGCCTTCAGCCAGAAGCCTTTGGAGATCGTTTACGGCATTGACCTGGCGACCTACGATGGCCTCCCTCCCAAGTTCGTTTATCTCTCCGGCGGTCCTTTCCAGGGCCCCAATGATGTGATCGTGGATGATTTCTACGCCGGAATGAATCACAAGAAGGTTGGCGACACGATCGAGGTGCTGAATCATTCTGTTCGGGTCTGCGGCATCGTTCCGCACGGAAAAGGCGGACGGAAATTTCTTCCGCTAACCACCATGCAGGAAATAATCAGTTCGGAAGGGCGAGCGTCGGTCTTTTACCTCAAACTGGATGATCCAGCGAGCATCGATGCGGTCGCAAAGTCGATTAAAGAACGGCCTGGGATGGAGCAGTATACGGTCCGTTCGATGGCAGAGTACTTGTCGATGATGACGCCGGACAATCTGCCGGGTTTCAATGTCGCCATTGAAATCGTGATTGGAATCGCCATCATTGTGGGTTTTCTGGTGATTTTTCAAGCGATGTACACGGCGGTGATGGAACGGACTCGCGAGATCGGGATTCTTAAGTCGCTGGGTGCGACGAAGTTGTACATCGTAAATGTAGTACTGCGGGAGACGTTGCTGCTCGCGATCGTGGGGATCATCGCGGGGATCATCATCAGCCTGGTGACGCGGCGGGTGATTATGTTTGAGCGTCCGGTGCAGAGGTTGTTCTGGAGCAATTGGTGGGTGTTACGGGCTACTGTGATTGCGACCGTAGGCGCAGTGCTGGGCGCCCTGTATCCGGCGTTCAAAGCGGCGCAGAGAGATCCGATTGATGCTCTGGCTTACGAGTAGTCGTTCTGAATTTCTGATTGTACGAAATTCTGATTTACGGTAGCATGGCCATAGGGTAGGAGATGCTATGGCACATGAATATGCTCGCCTGCGGGAACGGAACCAAGTGACATTGCCGGCTTCGGTGGTGGAGCAGATGGGGCTTAACCTGGGCGATATTGTGGAATTCTCAACGAACGGCAAGGGTGGAGTGCAGCTACACCCGGCGAAGATCGTGAAGGTCGGCTCGGCGGAAGCGAGGCAGGAGGAGAATGCCGCGAAGCAGGACATCCGGGAGGGCCGGTACACGCTGATTCGCAGCGTGGGTGACTTTCGCAAGCACCTGGAAAAGCTGCGCAAGGGTGAGGCTCCGAGTCTGGCCGAGCCGGAAGCGGAGCACTTGACCGAGTCGCAGCGTCACGACGTCGAGACGGTAGTCGAGGCGATGCTGATGAAGCTATTATCCAGCCTGGTGGAGACACCTCGGAGTTCCAGCAAGCGTCATGAAAAGAGAGCTACGCAGCGCCGGCAGGTTTGATCGCAAGCTGGCGAGTCTGTTTGAGGCGCTGGAGGGCCGGGAGAAAGAACTGCAAGCCCGCCTCGACGAAGTGGTGAAAGGGCTGCTCGACGGCAGTATCAGCCGGGCTCCCGAACATCATCCCACTGACGATACCTGCTGCCTTCCCCTCATCGGCCATTTCACGGTCGTGTTCCGTCCTGACAAGTCGGTACCCGATGGGCAGGACGAGGCCGGACGAAATATTACGAACTTCGCCGGCGCGACGATGTTTGATCTGCTCAACATTGAAGAAGAGCGGGATTAGCGGCTACCACTTCGAGATCAAATCCATGAGGAATCCGAGCGTGATCAGGCCGAAACCGATGCGGCCCGCGGCGGCGACTCTGCGGGCGAATAATAGCTGCAACGCGTAAGCCGAAGTCAGCACCTTGTCGTCGTCGTCGACGTAGACACCCTTCGCCTTTTGGACGGCCTCCCGCACCGCTTCCTTTCCACGTTCCGAGCGGGCGCGGCGCACGGCGAAGAGGGCGTCGAGAGATAAGATCGCGCCACCGAGAAATCCGCAAATAGAGGCGGCGAGCTCATACGTGTGTTTGGTCATGGGACCTCCGGGAGTGGAGCGGGTTGTTATTCGGACTCGAGGCCGGCGCGGCGGAGCATGCGGCGCAGGCCACGCTCTCCGGCGGCGCCGCGCTGTTCGCCGGCGATGTTGCCCTCGCGGTCAACGACTACGTAGATGGGATACACCTGCGCGTTGTACATCGCGGCTAGGTTGGTGTCTTTGGTGAGGACGATGGGGACCGTGCGCGGGTGTTCCACCAGATACTTCTTCACTCTTTGATCGGGTTCGAGGACGTTGACGGCGAGCACGATCAGATTTTTGCTCTCGTATTCCCTGGCGATGTCATCGACGAGTTGGGATTCCTCTTCGCAGTACTTGCACCACGTGGTCCAGAATTCGAAGAGTACGACGTTTCCTTTGATCGAGTCGTTATTGAACTGATCTCCAGCCGTGGTTTTGGCTCGGAAGCGGGGAGCGGGCTGGCCGGTTTCATCGCGCTGAGCTACGGCGATGGAGGCGCTCGCAACCATTGTCAGAACGATCGGGAAGAGAATGCGGCGGCGCATAACGGCGGAAATAGTATCACGGGAATCCAAACCTGTAACCACAAAGGGCACGAAGGTTCACGAAGGAAAGACTAGTTCGTCTTTTTCGCTGGTTTTGGCTTTAGCGTTTTAGCGTACGAATAACTTCGCTCGAGTTACTTCGTGTCTTTCGCCTCCTTGGGGTTTGTTCGACCTGAAATCGCAAACCCATGGCTTGCGCCATGGGCTGCATTCTATCGCCGCTTCGCGGCTTGCGAGTGTCCAACTATTCACGGAATACGAACGACAAACGATCGGCCATCCTAGATCACTGCGGCCAGATAGCCACGCTCAACTTCTAGATAGCAGCTATCGTCCTAGATACGTTACGTGAACGTAAGTGCCAAGTCGTACGTTGTAGGCGAGATACCAGCCTTCGTGGTCGGGATCTTCGTAAATCACCACGTCGTCGCGGTCCCAATACCAGTCATTGGCGTAGGCAAGGTCAAACGGGGCGACGCCGAAGTAGAATCCACGAAACCAGAAACGGCGGGGATCCCCACCCTCGATGCGCCAACGATGTCCATGGCCGAAGCCACCTTGAAAGCGGCCGTATTGCCAGGGATGGTCGAGGTGAAAGCGGTCGTCATCCCGCCGCACGTCGTGCCCAACCCATTCGCCGTTGTGGTGGACGTGTGGGGCTTCCGGATGGCCGTCGCGGTCCTGATAAGAGTGCCGGTCCCGATCGTCATGGTGGTCATCGTGGCGGTCGCCTTCGTGCTGGTCGCCATGATAGGCCTGCGGCCCGTGGTGAGGAACGTATCCTCCACCGACGTCGTGGTGGTGGTCATCTTTTTGGGCGAAGGCGGGCAGGGAGAGGATCAGAGCCGCAGTAAGGACTCCGGGAAACAGTTTCATTAAGAACCTCCGAGGACATACGTTACCACTGCCGATGTCGTCGCAGCGGATGGCCAACCTCTGATGAAGAAACGCAAACATAGTTGCCATTGACGGACGGACAAGAATTGGCATCGCCTTTGCGTTCGATTTCTAAAATACAACGGAGAGCTATCGTCCGAGATAAGTGACGTGAACGTAGCTGCCCAATCGCACGTTGTAGGCGAGATACCAGCCGTCGTGATCGGGATCGTCGTATATCACAATGTCGTCGCTGTCCCAGAGCCAGTCATTGCAATAGCCGACATCAAAAGCCGCGACGCTAAAAAAGAATCCGCCGAACCAGAAGCGGCCCGGACCGCCTCCGCCAAGGCGCCACCGGTGACCAGGGCCGAAGCCGCCTTCAAAGTGACCATGCTCCCACGGATGATCGAGATGGAAGCGCGCGTCATCGCGTCCGTAGTCGTGCCCGATCCACTGGCCGTCGTGATGGACATGGGGGGCTTCGGGATGCCCTTCGCGGTCGCGGAAGCTGGCTTGGGGCGCGGCTGGGCGCGCAACGGTGCCGTGAGAAGGAGGTGGACCGTGTTTCGGAACGTAGCCGCCGCCGACCGAGTGGCTGCCATGGCCGCCGTGCTGCGCCCATGCGGGCAGAGAAAGAACCGCGAACACGACAAAAAGTCTGGGGAGTAACTTCATGGGGGGACCTCCGAAGCATACGTTACCACTGCCAGCCTGTGAGTAACACGGCGTTGACAATGGTCGAGTAGGTTCGGTACATTAAAGTCTTTAGCAGTAGTGTGGTTGCCCGCCTGATGGTCCTGGCGTCCTCGTCAGGGGAATCAACGAGCGGTTTTCTTTCGCAGCCCTTTTCAATCTGGGAGAGTTTCCGATGTCAACGTATTTCCCCAAAGAGGGGGAAATTGTGCGCAAGTGGTTCGTCGTGGATGCGAGCGGACAGACGCTCGGGCGCCTGGCTTCACAGGTGGCGCGCATCCTCATGGGCAAAGAGAATCCGCGCTATACGCCGTTTATCGATACCGGCGATCACGTGATCGTGATCAATGCGGAAAAGATCAAGACGAGCGGCGTGAAAGCCGAGCAGAAGGTTTATCAGCACTACACGGGGTATCCGGGTGGACTGCGGACGGAAGAGTACAAGAAGCTGATGGTGCGTAAGCCGGAGGCTGTGATCGAGGCAGCGGTGAAGCGCATGCTGCCGAAGAACAAGCTGGCGGCGCACATGCTGTCGAAGCTGAATGTGTACAAGGGCGACAAACATCCGCACCAGGCGCAGAAGCCGCAGGATTTGAAGCTGGAAGTGCGGGAATATAAGCCGCGGAAGGTTGCGGTTTCGTAAGCTGCAGTGGTTGGGTTGGATTTCGTTAGGTCCCTCGCGGACTTTCAGTCCGCTCAGGATGACATCGTGTTTTGGTTTCGCAAGATTTTTAGGCTCGCTTCTGGTGGTTCAAGCTAGAAGCTAAGAGCTAGGAGCTACATGGCAGAGTTGGTTCAATACTACGGAACGGGGCGGCGCAAGACGGCGATCGCCCGTGTGTATCTGCGTCCGGGCAGCGGCGATTTCAAAGTGAACGGGCGCGCTTTTGACGAGTACTTTGTGACTCCGGCGCAGCGCTCGGCGGCGAAGTCTCCGCTGGCCTCGGCGGATGCGGTGGCTACGTTCAATGTTGTCGCCAGCGTGCTGGGCGGCGGAGTTCGCGGGCAGGCGGACGCGGTGAAGCTTGGTATCGCGCGCGCATTGATGCAGTTCAATGCGGAACTGCGCAAGAAGCTGAAGTCCGAGGGCATGGTCAGCCGCGACTCGCGCGGGAAAGAGCGCAAGAAGTACGGACAGAAGGGTGCGAGAAAGCGGTTCCAGTTCTCGAAGCGCTAGTACCGAGTTGCTAGGACTCGGCTGGGTAGAGATTCCTCCGCCCCTCGCTTTCGCTCGGGGGTCGGAATGACAAGGTTTTTGGGGTTTGGCTAGAAGCTACGAGCTAGAAGCTAATAGCTGATTTTAGGTGTTCAATTCTTCCCGTGCTCCGGTACGGGGACGGGAATGGCAATCGGGAAAGCACTTTGAGTTCCCGATGCAGACTAAATAGGAGGTTAATTGGCTACTATCACCATGAAGGAGTTGCTCGAAGCAGGAGTTCACTTCGGGCATCAGACCAAGCGCTGGAATCCCAAGATGAAGGAATTCATCTTCGGAGAGCGCAACGGGATTTACATCATCGATTTGCAGAAGACGCTGAAGATGTTCAAAGAGGCGTCGAAGTTTGTGCAGGATCTGGCAACCGACGGCAAGATTGTGCTGTTCGTGGGGACCAAGCGCCAGGCGCAGGACGCGATTGCCGAAGAGGCGCAGAAGTGCGGCGCGTTCTACATCAACCAACGCTGGCTGGGCGGACTGCTCACCAACTGGGTCACCGTGCAGAAATCGGTGAAGCGGCTGAAAGAGCTCGACGAGATGGCCACGGATGGCCGCTACGAGCTGCTGCCGAAGAAGGAAGTCATTAAGCTCGAGCGCGAGCGGAAACATCTGCAGGCCAACCTGGCCGGCATCAAGAATATGAACCGATTGCCCGACGCGATCTTTGTGATTGATTCCAACAAGGAACAGATCGCGGTGCGCGAGGCGCGCAAGCTGGGCATTCCGGTAGTGGCGGTGGTGGATACGAATTGCGATCCGACCGAAGTGGATTACGTGATCCCGGGCAACGATGATGCCTTGCGGGCGATCCGGCTGTTCACGTCGAAGATTTCGGAATCGATTGCGGAAGGCGCGCAGTTGATGACCGACAAGCAGGTTGCAGATATGCAGGCCGCTTCGGATGCGGCGCAGGCGGCCGCGGACGCTGTCCCTGAGTACCACAGCGAGGAAGCAGTTGGAGTGGATCCTGCAGAAGACATCAGCATGGAAGAAGTGCTGGGTCCGGGGACGCACAAGAAGCCGGTAGCGAACGAAGACGCGGATCTGCCGAAGGTGGAGAGCCAGACGGTTTAGCTGTTCTCGGTTCTCAGTTGTCAGTTCTCAGTTAAAACCACACCGGATGTGGTTTGCAGGGTACGAGACAAACCGGGCATTGATATGAGACCCGCGCGGGTCGTCCGGCGCGGGTCGTTGTTTCTGTAGAGACGTTGCTTGCAACGTCTCCTGCCGGTAGCGGCAGATCATCATGTGGCTAGAAGAGACGTAGCAGGCTTACGTCTCGACGAAGAAGGAATCTTATGGGTACTTCTACAGTGAATATTTCAGCGGCGCAAGTGAAGGATCTCCGGGAAAAGACCGGGGCTCCGATGATGGATTGCAAGCAGGCTTTGACCGAAGCCAAGGGTGACATGGAGCAGGCGGTCGTGATCCTGCGGAAGAAGGGCGTTTCGGTGGCGGCGAAGAAGGCAACTCGAGTGACGAGCGAAGGCGCGGTGGCGAGCTACATCCACGCCGGCGGCAAGATTGGTGTGCTCGTCGAAGTGAACTGCGAGAGCGACTTCGTGGCGCGCACCGACGACTTCAAGGAGTTGCTGCACGATATCGCGATGCACATCGCAGCCAGCGATCCACGATACGTGCGCAAGGAAGACGTCACTCCCGCCGACTTCGCGCGCGAGAAGGATATCTATCTCGCGAAGGCGATCGCCAGCGGCAAGCCGGCGCACATCGCCGAAAAGATGGTCACCGGGATGATGGAAAAGTTCTATGAGGAGGTCTGCCTGCTGGAGCAGCCTTTCATCAAGGACCAGACCATTTCGATCGGGCAACTGATCGCGTCGAAGATCGGCAAGCTCGGCGAGAATATTGCTGTGCGGCGCTTTGCACGCTTCAAGGTGGGCGACGCGGGGGAGACCATCGCGATCACCAAACCTACGGAGCCAAAGGCCGAGTAATTTCAGGGCGCCCTGCGGGGCGCCTTTTTTAGTTTATGCTGTCGGTGCGCGGGTGAGACGCCCACGCGAAATTCGAATAGTCTTCGGCGTTACGGTCTTGGGATGACTGCATGACAAATCCAGCCCCTGTCTTCAAACGCATTCTTCTGAAACTATCCGGCGAAGCACTGGCGGCGAACCAGGGCTTCGGTGTCGAGACGAAACGCATTCACGAGATTGCGGCTGAGATTGCTGACGTGCAAAAGCTCGGCGTGCAGATTGCGATCGTGGTGGGTGGCGGGAATTTTTTCCGCGGTGTGGCACATCAAGCCAAGGACATGGACCGCGTCTCCGCCGATCACATGGGGATGCTGGCTACTGTCATCAATGCGTTGGCGTTGCAGGATGCGTTGGAGAAGCAGGGCGTGTATACGCGGGTGCAATCGGCGATTGAGATGAACCAGGTTGCCGAGCCGTTTATACGACGGCGAGCCATCCGGCATCTAGAGAAGGGGCGGGTCGTTATATTTGCGGGCGGCACGGGGAACCCGTATTTTTCGACCGATACGGCAGCGTCGCTGCGCGCGATGGAGATCAAGGCGGACGTGATTTTGAAGGCGACGAAGGTGGACGGTATTTACGACGCCGATCCGATGAAGGTCGATGGCGCGCGGAAGTTTAATCACATTTCCTACATGGATGTCCTGAAGCTGGGGCTCAAGGTGATGGACTCGACGGCGATCTCGCTGTGCAAGGACAACAATCTGCCGATTGTCGTATTCAGCTTGAATCAGCACGGGAACATCGGGCGCGTGGTGCTGGGCGAAAAGATTGGATCGATGGTAAGCGCTTAAGAGCGAGAACCACAAAGGGCACGAAGGTTCACGAAGGAAAGACTACTTCGTGCTCCTTCGTGTCCTTTGTAGTTTGAGATTTTGGGGGTTTATAATGCGACGTTTTGGAATGGAGCTGACTTTATGGCAATGATGGCTTCAATTGCTGGACTGAAAGATACGTACGTGCAACTGAAGACGCGCATGGATAAGGCAGTGGAAGACTTCCGCAAGGCGATGGCGGCGACGCGAACGGGACGGGCGTCGGTGCACATGCTGGACGGCGTGACCGTGGATGCCTATGGCGCGCAGATGCCGCTGAATCAGGTGGCGCAGGTGCACGCGCCAGAGGCGCAGTTGATTACGGTGCAGCCGTTTGATCCGTCGCAGTTGGGAGCGATCGAGAAGGCGATCCGCAGCGGGGATTTGGGATTGAATCCGATGAATGATGGGAAGATGATCCGCGTGCCCGTGCCTCCACTGACGCAGGAACGTCGGCAGGATATGGTGAAGCATCTGCATCGCGCGTTGGAGGAGCATCGGACGGCGGTGCGCAATATTCGACGGGACGGGAATGACGCCATCAAGAAGGCTATGAAGGACAAGAAAATTACTGAGGATGAAGAGAAGCGGTCGCTGGATGAGATTCAGAAGCTGACCGATGGCGAGATCAAGAAGATGGAAGAGATGAGCAAGGCGAAGGAGAAGGAAGTGCTGGAGTTGAAGTAACCGTTTCTCGCTTAATCACAAAATCACAAACCACGGAGGACACGAAGGATCACGAAGGAAAGCTTTTCCCTCCATTAAAGAGTCCGGAATTCTCTACGAAAAGTCAGAATCCCCACCCTGTCTCGCAAAATACGCGAGACAAGGATGGGGCACCCTCGAGTTCTTTAATTTCTTTCCACGGACGTACATGTACCAGGACCTCATGCTCACGCTGCATTCGCGTAAATCTTTTTAATCTGGATACATAGCCGCTCTGTCGCCGGCGTTTCCGGGCAAAGTAACCTCTTCCTGGTTACGCGACATTTCTGAACGGCCTGTGTTTGCATTTCCCGTGAAGCGATTCACGGCTCCCCCCGGAACGATGACTTCACGACAAAACTAACTTCGGAGTCAGCTATGAAAAAGTTCTTCGGGATTGCATTGGTACTCGGGCTCAGCCTGATGGGGATCGGATGTGGATCGAATTCCACATCACAGAACTCGAACTCTCAACAGGCTGCGGTATTCGTGACGGGTGAGGACGCGCCGCTGTCCTCGGTCGTGGGTTTCAGCCTTACTCTTAATTCCATCACGCTGAACCAGCAGGGGGGCAGCACGGCGACGGTGCTATCGACGCCGACCACGGTCGACTTTGCGCGGTTGCTGGGGTTGCGCTCGCCGTTGGCGTTCAACACGGTTACGCCGGGCACATACACGAGCGCGACGTTTGTGGTCGCCAACCCGATGATTTCCTACGTCGACATGACGCAGAATCCGCCGGCGCTGAACACCTATACGGGAGCTCTGCCGCAGAATCCGGACACTATCACGGTTAATTTCCCGACGCCGATGGTGGTCGCGAGCAACGGCCTTGCGGGGCTCAAGATGGAAGTGGACATCCGTAAGTCCGTCTCGGTGGACGCCAACGGGCAGATCCTGCTCAATGGCAGCGGACAAGCGATCGTGAACCCGGTCATTTATGCCAAAGCGACGAAAGCCAGCGATCCTGATGGTGAGGTTACCGATCTGATGGGCGGACTGGTCTCGGTCAGCGCAGGGAACAATTCGTTCGTCCTGCAGGGGCCGTACGGACGGCAACTCACGATTTACGTGAACAGCACCACGCAGTTCAATAGCGGATGGAACATCAACAATCTTGCGGCGCCGGCGTTTGTGGCCGTGCAGGGGCGGTTCCAGGCGGATGGCAGCCTCATGGCTAGTGGCGTAGAGGTGGTAACGACTTCACAGTCGTTCGTGTCTGGCCGCGTGCTGCAGGTTGGCACCAACGGCTCTGGACACCTGCAGGTGACGATGTGGATCGGTGAAACCGGCGCGGACATGGTCAGCTGGGTGGACACGATCCAGACGATCGACATCAACGCCGTCACGCAGTATGACATCTGCTTCATGGACAATCCGTTCACCAACGCGCTGTTTGACAGCACGTCGATTGAAGTTGGGCAACGGATCTTCATCGGCGGCAGCTTCGTCAATAGCGTGTTCACGCCAGCGATGATCTCGCTGCGGCGGCAGGGAATGTACGGCACGCTGGACGTGGGGCACGTGACGATCACGAACGGAAACGCCGGCAACTTCCTGCTGAACAACAACGGGCTGGTCGGCTATTCGGTGGGCGGACCCGTGACAGTGAACACGTATAATCTGACGTTCTTCTTCAACCTGACGGGGCTCAGCCAGCTTCAGTCCGAGACCACCGCGATTCCGCTGGTGACGCGTGGGTTGTTGCTGAGGGATCCAGTCAGCGGGACGACGCAGTTCTATGCGGGAGTGGTGGCGGACCCGCCGCAGAACTAGGTGAATCTGATCGAATTACTGCGGACGGCCTCGGGTCGTCCGCTTTTTGTTTTTGTGGGGACAGCCGCCATCGGCTGTCGGGTCGAGCGAAGCTCGACTGCGTTGCTAAACACAGTGCAGCATCGCTCAGCCGCTCGCTTTGCTTCGCGGGACAGCCGAGGCGGCTGTCGCTACGTGAGTATCGCCGCTCCCTTATAATCGAACTCTATGAAGCGAGTGGTGCGTGCCGCTTGTCCGCATGATTGTCCGGATGCTTGCGGAGTGCTGATTACCGTCGAGGACGGGCGAGCTATGAAGATCCAGGGGGATCCGGAGCATCCGGTGACGCGCGGGTTTTTGTGCGCGAAGGTAGCGAAGTATTTGGATCGGGTGTATTCGCCGGATCGGGTGATGTACCCGATGCGGAGAGTCGGCCCTAAAGGGCCTGCCGACGTCGCGCGGCGGTCGCGGGCGGAGTGTCCGCGCCACACAGGAAAAGCGACTGTTCAAATTAACCGCAAAGCTGGCAGAGCGATTTCGTGGGATGAGGCTTTGGACGAGATCACATCGCGCTTTCGCGCGATCTCTGGGGAGTTTGGGAGCGAAGCGATTCTGCCTTATTCCTACGGTGGAACTTTGGGAGCGTTGAATGGCGGGTCGATGGACAGGCGGTTCTTCCACCGACTGGGAGCTTCGCAACTCGATCGGACGATCTGCTCTGCGGCGGGTGAGGCGGGGCTGAAGTCGGTGCTGGGAGTGAAGCTTGGAACGGAGCCGGAGCAGTTTCGGCATTCGAAGTACATCATCGCGTGGGCTTCGAATATTCACGGGAACAATGTGCATCTGTGGCCCTTCATCGCTGAAGCGCGGCGGAATGGCGCGAAGCTGGTGGTGATCGATCCGTACCGCACGCGGACCGCAGAATGCGCCGATTGGTATTTGCCCATCAATCCGGGGACTGACGCGGCTCTGGCGCTCGGAATGATGCACGTGATCATCGGCGAGAATCTGCACGATGCCGATTACGTTGCGAAGTACACGCTGGGGTTCGAGCAGCTGCGGGAGAAGGTGAAGGAGTATTCGCCGGAGCGCGTAGCTCAGTGGACTGGAATTGCGGCCGAAGACATTCGGAAGTTGTCGCGGGACTATGCGACGGTGCGGCCGTCGGTGATCCGGCTGAATTATGGCGTGCAGCGGTCGGAAGGCGGCGGGATGGCGACGCGGGCCGTCGTTATGCTGCCTTGCGTGATCGGATCGTGGAAGGAAGTTGGGGGCGGGCTGCAGATGTCGTTAAGCGGCGCCGCGGATTTCAATTCAGACGGCCTGAAGCGTCCAGATTTGATGCGACGCGCTCTCGGCCGTGAAGCTCGAACCCTCAATATGGTCGAACTGGGGCGTGTCCTGAACAGAGTAAACGATCCGCCGGTGAAGGCTTTGTTCGTATACAACTCGAATCCGGCAGCGGTCTGTCCGAATCATCAAGCGGTGATTCGTGGATTGCTGAGGCCGGATCTATTTACCGTCGTGCATGAGCAGTTCTTCACTGACACCACCGATTACGCCGACATCATTCTGCCGGCGACGACTTTCTTCGAGCACAAGGATTTGCAGAAGGGCTACGGGCACTATTACGTGCAGGTTTCGAACCAGGCGATCGAGCCTCTGGGCGAGTGCCGGTCGAATTTAGAGCTGTTCCGCGGTCTGGCGGAGCACATGGGCTTTCGGGAGGAGTGTTTCCGGGAGAGCATCGACGAGATGATCGATCTGGCGCTGGAATCGGATGATCCGTGGATGCGAGGGATGAGTCGTGAACGGCTGGAGCGGCAGCATGTGCGGATGAACTTTTCGGCTTCCGGAACTAACGTTGGCGAAAATCCCCACTTCTCCCAAAGGCAGGGAGAAGTGGGGCACCCGGCAGCGGAGCTTCGCTCCGCCGGACAGCCGAGGGCGGCTGTCCCCACATTCGAACCGTTTCTTCCGTTTGCTCATGGTGGGTTTCGTACTCCTTCCGGGAAAGCCGAACTTTATTCCGAGGCATTGAAAGCGCAGGGGCTTGATCCGGTGGTGGAGTTCAGGCCGCCTTCGGAATCGCGACATGCCAAGCGAAATGGGCTGCCGCTGGAGTTGCTGGCGCGGAAGGCCGACAACTTTCTGAATACGACGTTCTCCAACGTGCCTTCGGTGCAAGAGATGGAAGAAACGGGATTGCTGGAGATTTCTTCCGTCGATGCGCAGGCGCGCGGCATCGCGGATGGCGACCGCGTGCGGGTCTTCAATCAGCGTGGAGACGTAGAGCTGGTCGCGCGAGTGGACGGCAAAGTGCAGGCAGGAGTCGTCTCCGCGAGCCTCCTTTGGGCGAAGATGGCGCCGGGATTTCAGAGTATCAACAGCTTAACCTCAGAAAAACTTACCGACATGGGCAACTCGGCCACGTTTTATTCCGTCTTGGTTGAAGTAGAGTTGTCCAAGCCCAAAAGCAGCCACTAGTGATTTGGCCAGTCGAGAGCCCAACGCTCGGGGATCGCGACTGCCGTGTAATGGACTAGCGTCTGCGACGACCGAAGGATGCCAAATTGAGAGTCGCAACTTGGACGCTTTCCCTTGCTCTACCGTATAATTGCAGTTTTCTCACATCCCAGAGGCTGAGGTCGTAGCGATTCCTTTTCGCTTTCATCCGGAGAACCTTGTCGCGCCCAAGGCTCCCTGCGTTACGAGGGCAGCAGCGGTGCCATCTCATTCATTCCAGCGGATTTGGAGGGAGTGGGGGTGGCGCGCCTGCGCGTTCGCAATGACGCTGGCAGTCCTGATCGCAGCAGCCAGCATGGCCTATGCCCAGAACAACGATGTGATCTCTGAGATCAATGTGACTGGGAACCGGCGCATTCCCGCCGAAACTGTGAAGTCGCGCATTTTCACCAAGCCCGGGGACATATATGACACGGCCGCGCTCGAGCGCGATTTCAACTCTCTGTGGAACACGGGCTACTTCGAAGACATCAAGTTTCTACGCGAACAGACGCCGAAAGGGTGGCGGATTATCGTGCAGGTGAAGGAAAAGCCGACGATCCGCGAGATCCTCTACCTCGGCACCAGTTCGATTTCCAATAGCGACATTTTGGATCGTTTTAAGCAGGAGAAGGTCGGACTCACGGTGGAGAGTCAGTACGATCCGACCCGCATCAAGAAAGCGGAAGTATCGATCAAGAACCTGCTGTCGGAACACGGCAGGCAATTCGCGACGATCCGGACCGAAGTGCGGCAGATTCCTCCTGCGGCGGTGGGCATTACGTTTGTGGTGAAGGAAGGGCCGAAGGTTAAGGTCGGGAAGATTATTTTCCAGGGTAACAAGAACATCAAGAGCCGCGTTCTGCGCGCCGCGATGAAGAATCTGAAGCCGATTGGTGTTCCTCACTCCATCTTTCTGGAAAGCCTATTCGCCAAGACTTACGACGCGACCAAGCTTGAGGAAGACACCGAGCGGGTGCGTGCCGAGTATCAGAACCGGGGATACTTCAAGGCGGCGGTGGCCGATCCGAAGACAGTGATCCACGATACGGGGCACAAAGGCTTCCACATTCCTCTGGTGCAATCGGGACCGGGAAAAGCTGTCGATATCACGATGCAGATCGACGAAGGGGACCAGTACCGGCTGGGCAAGATCACGTTCAAGAACAACAAAGCGATCCCGAATGCCGCAGCATTGCGGTCGATGATTCCGCTCAAAGATGGCGATATATTCAGCCGTGAAAAGATCGCGAAAGGCCTGGAGAATCTTCGAAAGGCCTATGGCCAGTACGGATATATCAACTACACGGGCGTACCGCAGACGACTTTTGATGACGAAAAGAAGCTGGCGAACCTTGAGATCGATGTCGATGAGGGCAAGCAGTTCTATGTGCGGCGCATCGAGTTCCAGGGGAATACGACGACCCGCGACAAAGTTATCCGCCGCGAATTGGCCTTGGAAGAAGGCGGGATTTACAACTCGCACTTGTGGGAGTTGAGCCTGCTGCGGTTGAATCAGCTCTCTTATTTTGATCAGCTCAAGCCGGACGATCCCAACGTCACGGAAAAGCGACTGGACGAGAAGAACGGATATGTGGACCTGACGCTCCATGTCAAGGAGAAGGGCAAGAACAGCATCGGGTTGAACGGAGGCGTCAGTGGATTGGAGGGAGCGTTCATCGGGCTGAACTACTCCACCAACAACTTCATGGGGCGCGGCGAGACGCTGCAGGTGCAGATCAGCCTGGGGAACCTGGCGCGCAGCGTGCTCTTCGGCTACACGCAGCCCTACATGTTTGACCGGCCGCTGCAGTTCGGATTTACGGTGTTCGGAAACAAGATCAGCTACAACCAGGCGCGACAGCTCTCGATCTTCAGCGGACAAAACCTGAACCTGCCCAGCGCCGTGCTGCAGAACCTGCAGAACTATTCGCAATCGAGCGCGGGCTTCACGAGTTCGCTGAGCTATCCGCTGCGGCGCTCGTTCAAACGGGTTGGCATCACGTATTCGTTCGACCGGTCGACGCTGCTGCCGTTGAGCACGGCATCGAAGACGCTATTCGACTTCATCGCGTTCCGCGGAATTTCCGGGCCGAACGCGGTGAACGGAATCATCACCAGCAAGATCTTTCCTAACTTCTCGTTCAACACGCTCGACAGCGGCATCTCTCCGCATCACGGACAACAGTTCACGTTGGGAGCGGAGTTCGCCGGAATCGGCGGCACGGTGCGGTCCATTCGGCCAATCGTCCAGTACAAGCGTTTCGTGCCAGTGCAGAAGGGGCGAAACGCCATCGGGTTTAGCGCGAACGGATCGTACATCAGTGGGTACGGAGGGCTGGTCGCACCGCCGTTCCAGCGCTTCTACATGGGCGGCGAAAACGATATCCGCGGATTCGATATCCGGTCGATCTCGCCGGTTGCGTTTTTGCCGAGTTCGAACGTCATCACTTTGACCAACCCGGACAATACGCCGGTGCTGAAGGATCCGTCGAACCCACGATTGGGGAATTGGACGATCCCCATTCCGGTCGATCAGATCGTGTTCCCCGGCGGCGACCTGAGCAGCTGGGGGAACCTCGAGTATCGCTACACGATTGCTGGGCCGGTTGTACTGGCACCGTTCGTCGATGCAGGTATCGACGCCATCGTCCGGCCCTCGCAGTTGCAGATTGCGCAGGCGCAATACGATCAGGTGATATCAACTCCCTTTGGCTGTCCGCAGCTGGATACCGGCTTCAATTGCTCAGGGGGCAATGTTTTGAGCCCGAAGCCATCACAGTATTTGTCCGTGCTGAGCGCCACGAATTGGAAAGTGCGCATGTCCACCGGACTGGAACTGCAGATGTTCCTGCCGGTGATCAATGCGCCGTTCCGCATTTACTGGGCATATAACCCATTGCGGCTGGATACGCCGGCGAATCCTCCGATCGCGATCACGCCGGAGATGTTCCCGGGCAGCTTCAATCCGGTGACTAAACAGTGGGAGATGACGGCGGCAGGCGCCTACACATACAAACTGGCGAAGCAGACGTACGCGCCCAGTTTCCTGCTGCGCGAACCGCGGAAGACGTTCCGGTTCACGGTGGCGACCACGTTTTAAACAGGTTTGACGCTGCCAGAGCGAGGTCACTATAATGTTGATGATTCACGCCATTGAGTGAAGCTTCAGAGTGTGGACAGCACGTCTGTGTGCGCGGCGTGCGATGCTGGCGAGTCTAGTGCGCCTTGTCCGATGGCGGCCGCTACCGCAGCGGGGACCTCATTCAGTGCGGCCCAGCATTCACTGAAGAAGCGATCCGAGAACGAGATTCGAAGTCATTCGTGGAACCATGTTCCAAGGAGTTAAACCAATCCAATGAAAAGCAAGTTTCTGAGCGTTGTACTGGCCATTGCAGCGACCCTCACCTTCTCTGCATTCGCCCAAACCGGCAGTGCTGCCACTCCGTCGAGCGCGGCTGCGCCGACATCCACGCCGGCGTCTACGGCCCCCGCAACCGCCCCCGTTCCAACCGGGCCGGGGAAGGTAGGAACCATCAACATTCAGGATGCGATCATCGCCTCCAATGAAGGCCGTCGCGATATGGACGCCTTGCAAAAGAAGTATGAACCCAAGCAGGCTGAGCTGAAGAATCAGAACGACGAACTCGAGTCGCTCAAGAAACAGCTCACTACTCAGCAGGACAAGCTGAACCCGGAAGCGCTGGATACGTTGAAGCGGCAGATCGACGGCAAGCAGAAGTCCTTCGATCGCAATGTGCAGGATGCGCAGGAAGAAGTTGGCAATCAGCAACAGGAGATTGCAGGCCGGATTCTTTCCAAGATGGCGCCGCTCATCGTGAAATACGCGCAGGAAAACGGATACACGATGATCATCGATACATCCAAGCCGTGGCCCCAGAGCCCGGTGCTGTGGTGGAACCCCGACGCGGTAGACATCACCAAGAACGTGGTCGATGGCTACAACGTGCAATCGGGCGTTGCCGCTCCGGCCTCATCGGCAGGCGGGGCAAAGCCCGCACCGAGGGCTCCGGCCACGACGACACCGAAGCCCGCGACGCCGAAGCCGAGCGAGCCGCCAAAACAGTAACCCAAACGGACACCCCGGGTGTCCGAAAAGTTCCACGAGGCCGCGTTACTACGCGGCCTTTATTTTTTGTGCGCGCGGTGCCTGCATTTCTACTCGTGGTGTCCATAGCAGCAGACAAGATTTCACGCTGGAGGACACCATGTTTGCCGAGAGCTTGCTAGAGACTTCCTGGGCCGAGCGGGGACGCCGCAGCTGGATGACACTAACGTCGTTCGGACTGCAGGCGGTGATCGTTGGATTGCTATTGCTGATTCCGCTGCTGACGACCGTGGGGCTACCCTCGGGGCGGACGACGGTTTCGACCCCGATTACCCTGGGGAGGAGAGATCCCGGGCCTGCGCCGCAGCCGCACGGCGGGCGAACTCGCGGAGTAACGATCGTACCGCTCATCGGACGCATTATGGCGCCGACAAGGATCCCACATGGAGTTCAACCGGACAGCGGCACGGCTCCAGCCTCAGGCCCAAGCGGAGATCCCAGCCTGCCTATCGGTCCGTATGTCGGCGACGGGCCCGGCCTACCCATACCATTCAGCGGATCGCTGCCGGTGATGCCTGTGGCTCCAAAACCGGTTACGAAAATATTCCGCACCTCGAGCATATTGCAGGGAAGTCTGATTCGGCGGGTGGAACCGACGTATCCGCCTCTGGCGCGTCAAGCTCGTATTCAGGGAGCGGTCGTGCTGGTGGCGATGATCAGTAAGGCGGGGACGATCGATAACCTGAGGCTGGTTTCGGGGCATCCGATGCTGGTGGGGGCGGCGCTCGACGCGGTGAGCCAGTGGCGGTATCGGCCGTACATTCTGAACGGTGATGTCATCGAGGTCGAGACGCAGATCACGGTGAACTTTATGCTGGATGGACGCTAGAGATTCCTCTGTCATCCTGGTCGTAGCTTCTGGCGGCGAGGGCGCTTGCGAACTTGTTGACGACATCGGTGCCGCCGGGGGTTGCATAGGTCCTTCGCGCGCAAAGACCGCGCGCTCAGGATGACAAGACGTTCTTGGGAAGCTGCGAGCGGGAGTAGCCCCAGCGTAACCTCGGCGTGGGGGGCGCTCCCGCTATAATCGCGAGAGTGGCAACGACTGCAGAAATCCTGAGCCGTGCGGCGACGCGTCCGACATGGGCTGACGTATCGCTGACAACCTTGCGGCAGAACTTCCGAACAGTGCAGAAGCATGTGAGCGCGGCGGTGACCGTGTGTGCTGTCGTCAAGGCCGATGCCTACGGGCACGGCGCGGTGGAATGCTCAAAGTCGCTCGAGGCGGAAGGCGTGAAGTGGCTGGGCGTCACTTCGCTGGACGAGGCGATTCCCCTGCGGGACGCGGGAGTGCGGGCGAATATTTTGCTGATGACCGGATTCTGGCGCGGGGAAGAGGGTGAAATCGTGCGCCTGCATCTTACGCCGACGGTGTGGGAGCCATCGCAGATCGAGTCGCTGGACAAAGCGGCGGCTGGACTTGGAGTGGCGCAGCATCCCGTGCACCTGAAGGTCGACACGGGGATGGGTCGGCTGGGCGTAGGGATCGATCAGCTTCCGGCAGTGCTCAATGTTTTGCGCTCGGCGAAGCATCTCTCCGTAGAGGGGCTGTCCACTCACCTGGCATCGTCCGAGATCATGGATGCGCCATCCGTGGCCGAGCAGGAACGCAGTTTCGAAGCGGCGCGACGCATGGTGCGAGATGCCGGCTTTGAACCCAGGTTCGTTCACGTCGCCAATACAAGCGCGGTGATCTCGCGGCGTGAGACCTGGAACACGATGGTGCGGCCCGGAGTTTCGCTGTATGGGTACTATCTGCCGTTTCAGCGCGCTGGGCGCGAGGTGAGCGGCGGCACGCTGCGGTTGCCGGTGAAGCCGATTCTTACCTGGAAGACGCGGATCCTGTCACTGCGAACTTTCGGGGCGAACCAGGCCCTCGGATACGGCGCAACCTATGTGACCAAAGCCCCGGCGCACGTGGCGGTGCTTCCGGTGGGATACGCCGACGGATACAATCGGCAGCTGTCGAATCGAGGCCGCGTGATTTTGCGCGAACACTATGCGCCGATTCTGGGCAGTATCTCGATGGATTTGACTCTGGTCGATGTGACCGGAATTCCCGGCGTTTCCGTCGGCGATGAAGTCATTCTGCTGGGAACCTGCGACGGGCTGAGTGTCGATGCGCTGGAGCACGCGCGGCTGGCAAACAGTTCACCGTACGAAATCCTGTGCAATATCTCAAAGCGGGTGCCGCGGCGGTATGTGAGCTAGTCTTTACGTTCTCCTTTCTTGCGCTTCCATGTACTTTCGCAGCACCGCATTGATCGTCGTCTGGTATCCACGTCCTTGTTTCCGGAAAAATTTGAGCACGTCAGGGTCTAGCCGGAGCGTGATCTGCCGCTTCGGTCCGGGCCAGAGAATGGCGTTGGCAAAGAACTCAGGACCCTGTTCTGGGATATCTGACAAATCGATATCCTCATCCCGCATGGCGTCAATGCGCTTCCAATCCGTCATCGATCGCTGTTTCGTAGTCTTGGCGCTCTTCATTGGTCGCCTTTCTTAGGGAAATGATTCGAATCGTTTCGTGTGACTCTACCGAGAAGGCCACAAAAGCCACGCGACCCTTCGTCATGCCAACTCCGATCCAACGCTCTTCCCCATAATCTTCGCGAGTATCGGGCCGGGCCAGGAACGGTCCATCGAACATTTCTGTGGCATCTGCGAAATGGAAGCCGTGCTTACGAACATTCGCGCGGTTCTTCGCGTCGTCCCACTCAATCGCATTGTAACTCCAAATGTAGTTACACTTCAATTCATATCGCTTCTTGATGATCAAACGGTCCCGAAGCACGGTCCGTGTCGGATGTCACAAGATGTCGGAGTTCTTCTGTTCATGTCCCAAAATGGGCTGCGGTGTTCCCCAGCGGCCGGCCCACCTAAGCTGACAAATACGAAGGTCGACAGCGAATTGCTGCCGTTGGCTGAATCTGGCCTAAATGCGGGGCGCTCGCTTGCTAGACTGCAAGGTTCCATATGCCTTCCCGCTACGCACAGTGGATGTATGACTGGGAGCACCGGCTCACGTCGGTGGACAACAATCGTGTAGTCCGTCCGCTGGAGTGGGGAGCGGAGTGGGCGGGGGAATGGCCCTGCCGTAACGGGCATTCTCCCAGGCAGGCAGCCGAGAAGCCCGAACAATTCTTTCTGGATTACAACCGCCGCATCGTAGCTTCGAGTGACGAGTACTATTCCTACACGAAACCGCGCGACTTCCGGCTGGAGCAGCGCGAGGTACAGGTTTTCTCGACGCGCGAAGTGCCAGATCCGAAACTTGAAGCCAAGGTCAAGGGGACGTTTGGGGAATTTCTGCGATTCACTTCTCCGGTAAGCACGCCGTATCCCGAAAACAATGTGGCGAATGCGCGCTGGTTTCCCGCGCGTGGACGGCGAGCGGTGGTTCTGCTGCCGCATTGGAATTCGGATGCGATTGCCTACATCGGCCTATGCCGCGTATTCAATTTGCTGGGGATTGCCGTTCTGCGGCTGAGCATGCCGTATCACGACATTCGGATGCCGGCCGAAATCAGGCGCGCGGACTATGCGGTATCGGCGAACATCGGGCGCACGATGGATGCGGTGCGGCAGGGAGTGGTGGACATTCGTTGTTGCCTCGACTGGCTGGAGGAGCAGGGATACAGCAATCTGGGCGTTGTGGGGACGAGCTTGGGATCGTGCTATGCGTTCATTGCCGCGGCGCATGATCCGCGGATTCGGGTGGCGGCTTTCAATCATGCGTCCACGTATTTTGCCGATGTCGTGTGGCATGGGCAATCGACGCGGCATATCCGCCAGGGAATTGAAGAGAAGATTGATCTGGAAGAATTGCGGAATGTCTGGCGGGCGATCAGTCCGATGTCGTACTTCGAGCAGTTCTCGCGCTGGCCAAAGAAATCGCTGATTGTCTATGCGGCATACGACTTGACCTTCCTGCCGGAATTTTCGCGGCAAGTCGTGGAAGAGTTTGCTCGGCATGGGCTGGATCACAAGGTGGCGGTGCTGCCGTGTGGGCACTACACGACCGGGGAGACGCCTTACAAGTACATGGATGGGTGGCAGCTGGTCTCGTTCTTGCGGACGGCGTTTTGAAAGGCGATCACCACGAAGGACACTAAGGAACACGAAGGAAACACAGTCGAACTCCTTCGTGTTACTTCGTGTCCTTCGTGGTTAGAGCAGTTAGAATTGCGGCATGGACGTCGCTCCCATTTCCGAGTGTGAGGCCACGGAATCGCGCCGCGGGGAGTTTGTGATCAGTACAGACCGTGCCCGGCTAGATCTGGACGTAATCCACGGATTCCTCACGAATTGTTATTGGGCGAAAGGGATTCCGCGGAACGTGGTGGAACGATCGATTGAGCATTCGTTGTGCTTCGGGATTTATCATGAGGTGGGCGAAAAATCCCCACAGCTGGCAAAACCGGCCAGACGTGGGGCACCCCAAGTCGGGTTTGCACGGGTGATCACCGACTTTGCCACCGTTGCCTATCTGGGCGATGTGTTCGTGCTTGAAACGTATCGGGGGCGCGGGTTGAGCAAGTGGATGATGGAGTGCATCATGCAGCATCCGTCCCTGCAAGGGCTGCGTCGATGGATCCTGCTGACCCGGGATGCGCATGGGCTTTACGCGAAGTCTGGATTCACACCGCTGAAGGCTCCGGACCGGTACATGGAGTTGCACCGCGCCGATATATACGAAATCAGGGAAACGAAATGAAAAACACGAAGATGTACCGCCCGCTGTACGAAGCTGATCCGCAGATTGCCGCGGCTATTGATAACGAAACGCGGCGCCAGCATGAAGGGTTGGAGCTCATCGCGTCGGAGAACTTTGTCAGCGAAGCCGTGCTCGAGGCCGCGGGGTCGGTGTTCACGAACAAATATGCCGAAGGATATCCCGGAAAGCGTTATTACGGCGGATGCGAGTTTACTGATGTCGTCGAGAACCTTGCGCGCGACCGGGCGAAGCAGCTTTTCGGCGCCGAACATGCCAACGTGCAGCCGCATGCAGGGTCGCAGGCCAACATGGAAGCGTATGGCGCCGTGCTGCAACCGGGTGACACGATCCTCGGGCTTAACCTGGCGCATGGCGGGCATCTTACGCATGGGCATCATCTAAATTTCTCGGGCAAGACGTACAAGATCGTTCCTTATGGCGTGACCAAAGAAAGCGAGACGATTGACTACGACGAACTGGAGAAACTTGCAGAGAAGGAACGGCCGAAGCTGATCATTGGCGGCGGCAGTGCATATCCGCGGATCATTGACTTTGCCCGCATGCGTCAGATCGCGGACAAAGTCGGTGCGCTCTATCTTGTGGATATGGCGCACTTCGCCGGACTGGTGGCGGGAGGAGCGCATCCTTCTCCCGTGCCGCATGCGCACATTGTTACTTCGACCACGCACAAGACGTTGCGGGGGCCGCGGTCGGGGATGATTTTGTCGAAGGCGGAATTTGCGCAGGCCATCGATAAGGTCGTATTTCCGGGGATGCAGGGCGGCCCGCTGGTGCACATCATGGCGGCGAAGGCAGTTTGCTTCCTGGAGGCGATGCAACCTGAGTTCCGCGATTACGCGCGGGAGATCGTGGTCAACGCCAAGGTGCTGGCGCAGACTCTGGCGGACGAAGGCTTCCGGATTATTTCTGGCGGAACCGATACTCACCTCATGCTGGTCGATGTGTTCTCGAAGGGCATGCTGGGAAGCGAGGCGGAGAAGGCGCTGGGTGAGGCGGGAATCACGGTGAACAAGAATGCCATTCCGTTTGACACGAATCCTCCGATGAAGCCGAGCGGGATTCGCATTGGCACGCCGGCCTTGACGACGCGTGGGATGAAGGAACCCGAGATGCGGCAGATCGGGCGGTGGATTGCCGAGGTCCTACTGCATCGCAATGATACTGCCGTGCTGAGCAAGGTGCGCAAGCAGGTTCTTGAGCTGTGCGAAGCCTTCCCGCTCTATGCGGAACGGCGGGCCAAGGCTCAGGCTGAGGTGCGGGCGTAAATCGACTACACCACCCTATTCAATTGTGTTTAAATTCCATCGGTGAAGATAGCCATCGATATCCGGCGGATGACGGAGTTTGGCGTTGGCACGTATATCCGCAATATTGTTCGGGCGCTTTGCCGGCTTGATCATGAGAACGAGTATTTCCTGATTGGACCTCCCACAAAGGTCCAGGAAATCGGGACTCTGCCGGCTAACTTCCACCACATTCCTGCTGAGGCGCCGGAGCGCACGTTTCATGGCTATCGTGAATTCCGGACTGCGTTGAAGCGGCTCAATTGCGATCTCGTCCACATCCCCAACCTGTTTTCGGTTCCGCGCATGATGCCATGCCCGTACGTGATGACCGTGCACGACATGTTCGAACATATGTCTGGCGTCCGCCAGCAGGCTGCCTTGTGGGGAACGTGGCGCATGCAGATGACCCGGCAGGTGCTGCGCGGAGCGGCCCGAATTTTTGCAGTTTCAAATTTCACGTGCACTGAGATTGAGAAGCTGTTCGAAATTCCCTCCAGCCGGATCGAGGTGGTCTACAACGCCATCGACGAACGGTTTCTGCACGGGCATGCCAGTCCGGCCGATCGTGAATTGATCGCCGAGCGGTATCAAGTCACTTATCCATTTCTTTTGTACGCCGGCCGCATCAGCCCGCATAAAAATGTGGTCCGGATGATCGAGGCATTCTCGGCGTTGAAGACGGAACTGGAAAGGGACGAGGCTTATCCCGACCTGAAGCTCATCATCATTGGAGACGATCTGTCGGGTAACCCGGACTTGCGGCGGACCGTGGTGCGAAGCGGTGTGCAGAACGACGTCCGGTTCCTGGGCTTCGTCCCGATTGAAGTTCTGCGCATTTTTTATGACTCGGCGAAGATCTTTGTGTTTCCGTCACTCTATGAGGGATTTGGTCTGCCGCCCCTCGAAGCCATGGCGCACGGAACGCCGGTGGTGACTTCGAACGCGACGTCCCTGCCGGAAGTGGTGGGGAATGCGGCTGTGCTGGTGAATCCTGAAAATGTGTTTGAGATTATGCGGGCGCTGCATCGCGTCCTGATGGATAAGGCGCTGCGGGAGCGCATGAAGGAGCGCGGGTACAAACAGGTGACGCGGTTCTCGTGGGAGAGCTCGGTGCGGCGCGTGTTGGATGCGTACCGGCAGGTCGCGCAGTGCGAGCGTGCCGAGTCGAGATCGCATGCGGCGGATTGAGGAGTATGGGGCCCGAGCGGTCCCCAAGTGTCTCAACAATCTGCATGATAGAAAGTCAAAACCCCCACCCTGTCGACTTCGCTCTGTCGAAACTCCGGCGTGATTAGCCCTCGTGAGGAAGTCAAAATCCCCACCCTGTCGCACAAGACGCGACAAGGATGGGGCACCCTCACGAGTTCATCTTTTCGGTGGGGCGCATCTTGCGGGCTGGGGAATCCTACTTCAGCAGCGGCTGGCCGGGGGACATGATGGCGAGCTTGTGCAGCTTGGCGGTGATGCGGCTGCGGTCGGCGTCGGTTTTGGCGTCGGTCAGACGCTTGCGTAATTGAACAATCTTTTCTTTGCGGGTACGGCGTCGCCGAATCTCGGGCCGGCGGCTGGGTGCGGACATGCGATGCTCCTGAATTCCTGAATTGAAGTGAAGCGGCTGAACCCCAGCTCACAGCCGGAGGCAGACACACATTTCATTCAATCTGATCGCGTGCCAACTGTCAATTCTCGCGTCAGCCTTTGTCGACGGCGGGGCCAGTCCGCTCCAACTCCGGAGTCGCTGCTGAACCTCCTGAGCAAACGATAACGACGTCTCAGTTGGCGATCGATGACACGTGAGGATATACTCCGCGCAAACGCTATGCACGTCGTCTTGGCTATTTCCGAAGGGTTTCGCAATCGGATACTTATCGCTGCTGCAGTAACGTTGGTGTGTGTCACATCTAGTGCACAAGTAAGAACGAAAGCGCCTGCCGAGGGCAGTTCCAGCGCCGCAGAGCGCGGGATTTCCCTCGCATCGAAAGGGCGGTGCAAGGAGGCACTGCCGATCCTAAAGAAGGCCAGTGCGGAAATTACGAACAAGGACTTGAAGTATGACGTGCTGATTTCAACAGCGCGCTGCGCCATCGGGCTGGAGCAGACTGAGACTGCCGTCAGAACGTTGCTCGAGCTCAACCGCAGCTTTGCGAAGGATCCTGAAGTTCTGTATCTCACGACGCATTACTACTCCGAGCTGGCGCTCAAGGCTTCGCATGAACTGGCATCGGCGGCTCCGTCGTCGGCGCAGGCACAGCAGCTTGAGGCGGAGGCTTTCGAGTCACAGGGCGAGTGGGATAAGGCGGTCACGCAGTACCAGAGAATTCTGGAGCAGAATCCGCAGCGGCATGGGATTCATTACCGGCTTGGAAGATTGTTTCTGACGAAGACTCCTCCGGATTCCGAAGATGCGAAGAAAGAATTCGAAGAGGAATTGAAGATCGACCCCAACAGCGCCGCGTCGGAGTTTCTGCTGGGCGAAATTGCGCGACAGGCAGGGCAGTGGGAGGAGGCCATCCGCCACTTTGGGAGAGCTACAAAACTGGATGAAGGCTTTGTGGAGGCCTACCTTGCGCTGGGGATCTCGATGAACTCTGCCGGGAAGTTTGCCGATGCGGTCGCGCCGTTGGAAAACTATGTGAAGATGCAGCCCGATGATCCGGCGGGTCACTATCAGTTGGCAACGGCGTATGCGCGCATCGGCCGCAAGCAAGATGCGCAACGCGAGATGGCATTGCAGCAGGAGACGGCCGCGAAGGCACCGCGCACTTCTTCGCAACAATAGAACGATCGGGACCGAATGATGAGACGCCGGAACGCGCGGGGCCATTCATTTTCTCGCCGCAGATTTCTTCGGTTGCTCGGAGCCGCCGGGGTCGGAAGCGGAATGTGGGTGCCTTCTCTGTTCTCGGCCGCGGAAGCAGCCGCTTCGAGAGCGGCATTCGAAGAGATTTCCGCGAGTGCCAGCGGCATCGCCTGGAAGCATGTCAGCGGCCGTTCGCCGATGGCGCACTTGCCGGAAACGGTTGGCGCTGGCTGCGCCTTTGTTGATTACGACAATGATGGGTGGATGGACATTTACCTCGTAAACAGCGGGCCCTGCGATTTTTACGAGCCGTTTCCTCCGTTGCGCAATGCCCTTTACCACAACAATCGGGATGGCACGTTCACTGATGTAACGCAAAAAGCGGGCGTGCCGGGAAATGCGTATGGCATGGGAGTCGCGGCCGGGGATTATGACGGAGACGGCCTTCCGGATTTGTATGTCACGCAGTATCCCCACAGCATCCTTTACCACAACAATGGAGACGGGACCTTCACCGACGTCACCGCAAAAGCCGGAGTGGCCGCGGCGGGATGGGCAACGAGTGCGGTGTGGTTCGACTACGATAGCGATGGGCGGCTTGATCTGTTCGTTTGCCGGTTTGTCGACTACAGCAAAGCGAAGCTGAAGTTCTGCGGCGACCTGATCACCGGAGAGCGTCATTACTGCATTCCCAGCATCTACGATGCGATGCCGTGCTGGCTATTTCACAACAATGGAGACGGCACGTTCACCGACGTGAGTAAGGAATCAGGGATTATGCAGTCGCGCGCCAAGGCCTGGGGCGTTGTGGCGGCTGATCTGAATAATGATGGACGAATGGATCTGTACGTGACTAATGATACGGTGCCGAATTTTCTTTTCGCCAACCGCGGTAAAGGACGATTTGAAGAGATCGGAATGCTTGCAGGCGTGGGCGTCAGCAGCTTTGGCAAAGCCCGCTCGGGGATGGGAGTAGACGCGGCGGACTACGATCAGGATGGGTGGATCGACCTGTTCGAAGCCAATGTTGATCAGGAAATGTACTCGCTCTACCACAACGACAAGAACGAAGTATTCACCGATGTCTCCAATCCCAACGGGATCGGGGTGGCTACGCGGCTGATGAGCGGCTGGGGTCTGAAGTTTCTTGATTACGACAATGACGGCGATCTTGACCTGCTGCTTTGTAACGGGCATCCCGACGATACGGTCGAGAAGAGAATCGAAGGGGTGAAGTTCCGGGAGCCGATGTTGCTATTTCGCAATACGGGTAAGGGATTTCAGAATGTCAGCCAGCAGAGCGGCCCAGCTTTTTCGAAGCCACTCGCGGCTCGCGGCCTGGCGATCGGAGACTTCGATAATGATGGTGCGGTGGATTTGTTGATCTCCCAGAACAACGGCGCGCCAATTCTCCTGCGCAACTGGGCGGGGCGTGAAAATCACTGGTTGGGAGTTCGTTTGGTGGGAACGAAATCAAATATCGATGCGGTTGGCGCGAAGATTACATACCAGGCGGGTGACTTGCAGCGGCACAAGTTCAAGGTGGGTGGCGGGAGCTATCTTTCGTCGCACGACCCGCGCATGGTATTGGGGTTGGGTAAGCGAACGAAGATCGGCTGGCTCGAAATAGAGTGGCCACAGCCGAGTGGGAAGAAGGAACGGATTGCAGATCTGCCGATTGACCGCTACATCACGATCGTGGAGGGAGAGGGCAAGTGGAAGTAGGTCGGTGAGGCGGGGAAGCGTGGCGATGAGCATCGTACCGGCGAATTGGTGGAAACTCGTTGTCGTGATGAGCCTTGTGCCATGTTGTCCCTGCCGTGGTCAGGTCTCATCTCCAAAGCAGCCTGTTTCCGGATCAGATCGCGCGAATCAAACCATTGCCCAAAACGCATCCTCGACGTCGGCACAGTCTGAATCGGCGCAGGCGAGAGAAGAACTGGAACGTGGAACAGCTCTCACGCGGCAAGGGCGATTCAAGGAAGCTATTTCGCATCTGCTCGCAGCGCGGGGAAATGTCAGGAATGAGTACGCTCTCGAATTCAACATGAGCTTGTGCTACGTCGGATTGGGTGAGTACAAGAAAGCGATTGAGGTTCTGGACACCCTGCGGCGACAAGGCCACGAGAATGCTGACGTCGAGAATTTATTGGCGCAAGCGTACATCGGCAATGACGACCGTAGCGATGCTCTGGCCGCCCTTGAACGTGGCGCTGCGATTTCGCCGCAGAACGAAAAACTTTTTATTTTTGTTGCCGATGCCTGCACGGACAAAGAGGATTTTGAACTCGGTTTGAAAGTAGTCGAGATCGGGCTGCGGAATCTTCCGCGGTCGGCGCGGCTGCGCTACGAGAGAGGAAAATTCCTGACGCAGCTGGATCAGTTCGACCGCGCCCGGAACGATCTTGAATTAGCCAGCAAGGTCGGGCAGGGTAGCGAGATTGGATATCTGGCTGCAGCGTACGAGAATCTGCTCGGCGGCAATATTCCCGAGGCCATTCGAATTGCCCGCGAGGGTAGGAAGCAAGGAATTCAGAATCCCGCTCTGCTCGTGATTCTCGGGAACGCGTTGCTGCGTTCCGGAATCGTGCCCAGCCAGCCGGAATTCGCCGAGGCGCAGGACGCTCTGGAAAAGTCAGTCGCGGAACATCCGAATGATGCCGCCTCGCAGATCGCGCTGGGCCAGGTCTACCTGCTGGCCGGTCGCCTTGATGATTCCATCGCGCATCTAAATGCAGCGCGCCAGATGAGACCCGATCAGCCATCGATCTACGCGAGCCTGGCCAAGGCGTATCAGCGCAAGGGAGACGCCCAACGCGCACGGGAGGCGCTGGCGAAGCTGGAGAGTTTGAATCAGGCACAAGCAGAGCGGATCCGGTCGGCGCCGGGAGAGCGGAAGATGAGCTACGGCGGGAACTCTTCACCCTCTCCGCAGTGAAACAGTGTTGGTGTGGGCCACAGTCATTAGAGCCGTTTTAGGAAATTGTGTAGTGCTCTAACGTGTCATCCTGAGCGGCGTTCTGTGCCGCGAAGGACCTGTGAACTCGCTCGCTGCGCCGGTGGTGCCGGCGCGTTGCATAGGTCCTTCGCCGCAAAAGACGCAGCTCAGGATGACATTGTCATGGATACAATGATCACAAAAGAGCTCTAGCGAGAAACAGTGATGCGCGGAAAAGGACGTTCGACGATTCCCGCCCCCTCTTTCACCGCAATGATCTGGTCCGCTTTGATGTTGCCGAGCTTGGTTACGCTGCCGCTGGGCCAGACAATCTGGATCGAATCTATGGATGATCGCTGGCCCAATCCGAAATGCAGCCGCGCATCCTGGGCCGACTGGTAGCTCATGCCGCCCTTTCTCTGGTCATAGAGAACGAGATCCCCGGCCGTGACCTTCACGCGCCCGCCAACTCCGTCGCGGTTCGACTTGGTTCCGATCAGGAAGATTTCCAGCCAGTGGTTCGCGTTGCCGCCGTCGTTGCGCAGAAGTTGCGGGGCCTGCCCGCAATTATTGACCAGGATGTCGAGATCGCCGTCGTTGTCGAAGTCGCCGATGGCTGCTCCGCGGCTTACGCGAGGAAGCTGAAAGTCCGGCCCAAGCTGGTCGCTGACGTTTTCGAAGATGCCGCGGCCCGTGTTGCGGAACATCATCTTAGGTTCGGCATACTTGGTGTCGGCGTGATAGCGCTCGATGTTATCGAGCACGTGGCCGTTGGCCAGGAAGAGGTCACGCCAGCCATCGTTGTCGTAGTCCATGAAGCGCGTGCCGAAAGTGCTCATGTGATACGTCGAATACGAGAGCTTCGAGCGCAGAGTCGCGTCTTCGAATGTCTGATCACCCATGTTCTGGTACACGCGCGCGAGTTGCATATCCAGATGGCCTACGATGAGATCGAGCCGTCCGTTTCCGGTGGTGTCGGCAGCGTCGGTGCCCATGCCGGCTTCGAACTGTCCGTCGGCGCTGACGGCGACTCCGGCCAGATATCCCACTTCGCGAAACGTTCCATCACGGTTGTTGTGGAAGAGGAAGTTGGGCATGTGGTCATTGGCGATGAAGATGTCCTGCCAGCCATCGTTGTCGTAATCGAACGTCACCACGCCGAGGCCGTTCCCTCCCTTTAGTCCGACTCCGGAGGACTTGCTGGCGTCGGTGAAAGTTCCGTCTCCGTTGTTGTGGTAAAGCGTCGGAGGCTGGCCGTGAAAATCATCAGGATGGCAGTAGCTGCGCATGCCGGGACCGCGGTCGCCGCAATAGAAGTTGCGCTCGGGCGACCAGTCGACATAATTGGCGATGATGAGATCGAGCTTGCCGTCGTTGTCGTAGTCGAACCATGCCGCGCTCGACGCCCATAGTCCGCCGTTTTGCACGCCGGTTCGAGCGGTCACATCGGTGAAGGTGCCGTCTCCGTTGTTGTGGTAGAGAATGCAGCGGCCATACCCGAGCACGAACAGGTCGGGGAATCCGTCATTGTCGTAGTCGCCAACAGCCATGCCCATTCCGAAGAGTCCTTCGGCTCCGACTCCAGCTTTGGCCGTGACGTCGGTGAAGGTGCCGTCGCCATTGTTGCGGTAAAGAGCGCTGCGCAGCGGCTGTTGCGGCGTGTACACGCGGGTGGCGGCGCCATTTACCAGGTAAAGGTCGAGCAGGCCGTTCTGGTCGTAGTCGATCCAGCCACAACCGGAGCCCATGGTCTCGATCAGATACTTCTCCGCTGAGGACGCGTTGTCGTGGCGGAAGGTGATGCCTGCCTGTGCGGCGACGTCAAGGAAAGTGATGTTGCCCCGGCTCTCTGGATTGAAGGCACGGGCGGGCGCGGCGAGGGCCAGCGAGAAATAGCCCATCTGCCTGAGCAACTCGCGTCTGGAGATGCCGGACGGGTTCACGGGTGCCTTTCGGTCGGGATCCAGGTGGCGATTGTACGGGCGCCAAGAGCCGAGAAAAAATTTCCGGTTGACAACGACTCCGAATAAAGTATACAAAATCCCGCAATTGAGAAAACGTTTGCTGGAACCTGTGCGGGGAATCTGGGGTTTTGCCGAATGGCCCGTTGTCGCCAGACGTCGTAAGGAGGCATCATGGAGTTCGCAAAGAGACTTGCTGCTTGTGGAGTGATCATTCTTGCGGCTTTCCTTCTGATGGGTGTGCCCGCTGCTCAGGCGCAACACGGCTCTGAGGGCACCGTAACCATCACTGTTCTGGATCCCAGCGGTAGCGTGGTGCAGGGCGCCGATCTGGAACTTCGCGATATCGCGACCAACAGCATCCGGAGAGCCAGTACTCAGGACCAGGGCGTGCACACCTTCCCGAACCTGTCTCTTGGAAGGTACTCGCTAACGGTAAAGAAGGCCGGCTTTCAGAGCCAGGCATTTACCGACGTCATTGTTGAGGCGGCCAAGACGACCGACATTACAGCCAACCTGAAAGTAGGAGCTACAAGTGAGACGGTGCAGGTTACCGGTGGCACAGCCCCTCTTGTCGAGACGACGACGAATGCGATCGGCACGACGATCGACATGAAGCAGATCGAGGACCTTCCGATGACAGGTCGCGACCTGACACAGATGACGCAGTTAGTGCCGGGGTACACCGGTACCCTCGCCGATGGTGGGGGCACTTGGAACGGCTTACCTTCGATTGCGCAGGGAAGCAATATTGATGGTGTTGTAGGCGATGCGGGACGCATGAAGTTTAGTGGAGCGGCCGAACCAGCGGTAGAGCCCCGTATTGAGAACATTGAAGAGATGACCGTTCAGACCGATCAGCTTGATTTGAACCAGGGATTCGGCAATTCAAGCATGCAGATCAACTTCGTCACGCGAAGGGGTTCAAACGCTTTTCATGGTCGTCTTTATGAAGACTTCCGAAACTCTGCGTTGAATGCTAACAGTTGGTTCAACGATAACGTTGGGCTGCCGAAGAATCATTTAATCCTGAACGAATTTGGCGGGAGCCTTGGCGGCCGAATCATTAAGGACAAACTGTTCTTCTTCGGCACATTCTCGATGTCCAAGCAGCCCGGGAAGACCGACACCAGCGTGTGGGTGCTAACCCCGGCTGCTCAGGCTGGAAATTTCACGTATATCGACTCGAATAATCAATCGCAGACTGTCAACGTTCTTCAGCTGGCTGCAAATTGTACGGTGAGCTGTGGCGGCAACTCACTGCCCTCCACGGTCAACGGGCAGACCGCGTCCACTTTCCAGGCAGTGAACGGTGTTCTGTCGAACGGCACCCTGACGAGTCTTAGCGACCCGAACTTTCAACAGCTCAACTGGCAAATTGCCAACCCCACCACCAGGTATTTTCCGACAGTCCGGGTAGACTACAACCCCAATGAGAAAATGCGGTTCAATCTCGCTTGGAACTACACCAAAACCGTTCAGCCGGGGGCTAACGCACCGAATCTTCCAGGGAAGGCTTTCGAGAGCACCGGGGCAGGAAACCGGTTTAAGTCTTATACGGCAGCCCTGGGCTTTCAACAAACGTTCTCGCCGACATTAATGAACGAACTTCGCGGAGGCTTCCTGTACACCGCGAGTTTCTTCGCCTACAACGGAACAAATCCCGACATAAACACGCAGCAAATCGCGTGGAATTTTCCCAACCTGCCATATCCATATGCCACTCAGATGAATGGCACGAACTTTCAGATACCGACGGGTTCTTACTATCCGGTGTTCAATGCTTCGGATACAGTGACGTGGCAGCATCAAGCGCACACCGTGAACTTTGGCTTCTCCTGGTGGAGGGAACAGAACCATTACTACAACGGTGTTCTTGGATTTCCCGGCGTTAACCTGGGATTGGCGAATGGAGATCCTGCTTTAGGCGCTTTCAGCAGTGGCGCAACTGGCACTGTGCCAAATTCCTCCGGAACGGACTTGTCTGAAGCCCAAGAATTGTACGCCGTGCTAGCGGGTCGCATCTCCAGCGTAGCCGGAAGCTATGCCTACAGCCAAAAGTCCCAGAGCTACTGCCCCTGCATCGGCACCTATAATCTTAATGAGTTGCAGAAGGCGTTCGGACTCTTCGCCCAGGATTCCTTCCGGATCCGGCCCACTCTCACCCTCAACTACGGACTGCGGTGGGATTTCACGTGGCCCGATTACGACCTAACGGGCGCTTACCATTCGGCTGCGCCTGATGCCGTGTGGGGACCTTCGGGGATCAATAACTTATTCAATCCAGGATCGCTCAAGGGGACGATGAATCCGATATTGACCCAGAACAGTTCTCCCGCAAAGCCGTGGTACGTGACTCCACAGCCAGCGCTGGGAATTGCCTGGGCACCGCGCGGGGGGGACGGTCCTCTCGGAGGATTTTTGGGTAGGGAGAAAACTGTGATCCGGGCAGGCTTCTCGTTGCGGCGGTTTACGGAACCGCAGCAGTACTTCTGGAACCAGGCCTCGGACTACGGCGCATTTTATTTCCAGTCATTCTTTCTCAATCCCATCGGGAGCGGAAATTCTGGGGGATTTAACCCTGGAGCTTTGACACTGGGAAACGCGCTCCCTCCGTTTGGAGTGGCACCTCAGCAGTATCTGAAAACTGAGCCGCTTTCCGACTTCACCTTCCTGGGCGGGCCCGGAGCCAATGGCGTCGAAGGAAATATCAAGCAGCCTTACACGGAATCGTGGAACTTGGGCGTCCAGAGGCAGTTGGGGGACAACAGGGCGATCGAATTCCGTTACATCGGCAATCGTAGCCTGCGCCAGTGGATCGTGCTCAATCAGAATGAAGTCAATATTTTTGAGAACGGTTTCCTGCCACAATTCAAAGCTGCCCAGCAGAATCTAGCGATCAACCAGCAGAACGGAATTACGTCGTTTGCGGACAACGGCTTTGCCGGCCAGCAGACTCTGCCTGTTTTTGATGCGGCATTTGCAGGAGAATCTTCCGGTGGCACTGGCGTGCCCTTGCAGGACTATGGCAACAACAATTTCCTGAATGATTTGACTACCGGTCAGGCTGGAGCCTTGGCCGGCGTTCTTTCTGGTGTCGGAGGCCCAGTTCCCTACCTATGCAACCTAGTCGGATCATCGTTTGGGCCCTGCGCTAACAATCTTGGGTACACAGGCGCAGGCGCGGGATATCCGATCAACTACTTTCAGGTGAATCCGTTCGCGCAACAAGTTGGACTCAGCCAGTTAGTGGCTAAGGGCTACTCAAACTACAATGCGCTACAGGTCGACTTCCGGCAGCGCTCGTGGCACGGACTGCAGTTTGATGCGAACTATACGTGGTCGCACACCTTGGGCATCTCGACCCAGAATAACTGGCAGGGCGCCGTCACCTCATTTACCTTGCGTGACATGCGGCTGAGTTACGGACCCACTCTTTTTGACATCCGCCACTCTGTGCACATCAACGGAACTTATGACCTTCCGTTTGGCAAAGGCAAACAGTTCGCGAACCACGGTGGAGCGCTGGACAGGGTAGTTGGCGGGTGGACACTCGGTTCGATCTTCACCTTCCAGACCGGGAACCCGTTCCTTCTGCAGGGTGGATACAACACCTTCAATGACTACGGCGACGGAGGCGTCATGCTTAATGGCGTCACGCCGTCGCAGCTGCAGAACTCAGTCGGCGTCTACCACATCGCAGGAACTCCGACCGTATCTTTCCTTAACCCCAAGTACTTAGCAAGTGCTTCCGGTGGAGGGGCAAACACGAGTTTCATCCTCCCGAACAGTACGCCAGGAACCTTTGGGCAGATCGTGTATCTGCATGGTCCACACTACATAAACGACGATATCTCCATCAGCAAGCACGTCCCGATCACAGAGCAAGTTAACTTCAGCCTCCAGGCCTCGATGTTGAATGCCTTCAACCATCCAACATTCCAACCCGGTTCGGGCGCTGGCTGTTCATACTACTGTTATGCAGCTGGAGGAGGCTTTCCGAACGTGCAAGCCTCGGGTTTCGGAATCGGCGGACTTTCTCCAAGTTACGGTCCTCGCCTGATCGAATTGCGAGCCAACGTAGAATTCTGAAGGGCTCGCATGAATAGAGCGCCTCTGTCGGCTCTGGGCGAGACCGGCTGGGGCGCTTCTAGCAACTAGCTAATCCGTTCCAGGGGGCGAAAATTCTTAACCTCCGATCTTGGGTACTTCCGGTCGCGCTGTTGTCGTCTCTTTTTGCGCCTCGACTGGCGGCGCAAGGGAAGCAAGAGGATTACGAACGGGCGCAGCAGTTTCTTTCGGGAAATCTGCGACACGTCCTGTACATTGCCGACGTAACCCCGCACTGGATCCAAAAAACGAGCCGGTTCTGGTATCGCAAGTCCTCCCCCAGCGGTAATGAATTCATTCTCGTCGACTCGGAGCGGGACGCCGCCGGTCCCGCGTTCGACCATGCGCGCCTTGCCGCCGCCCTGTCTCACGCGAATAAACAGGAATACTCCCCGTCCGACTTGCCTTTTCGAGAGTTTGAGTTCGTGGATGACAGCAAGGCAATCCGCTTCTCAGTCGACGGGGCAGAGTGGACCTGTTCCCTTGCCGACTACGACTGCAAGAGCGATCCGGCTGAACCGAAACGCTCGAATGAAGAACTCTCGCCTAACAAACGCTGGGCTGCTTTTGTTCGAGACCATAATCTTTTTTTGCGTGACGTCTCCACGGGCACAGAGTTGCAAATGACACAGGATGGAGTGAAAGCGTGGGACTATGCCACGCCGCTTCCCTCCCTGCGGTTGATGGTGGATCAGGACACTGAGGATGTGAAGCAGCCCGCCGCGGTGTTCTGGGCGCCGGATTCATCGAAGCTGGTGACGTATCGCATCGATTCCCGCAATTCTGGCCGCTTCACCAGCCTGCAATTCGTTCCGCCGAACCAGTTCCGGCCCAAGGCGTTCACCTATGTCTATCCACTGCCGGGCGAAGTGCTGGCCAAGGCGGAGCCTATCATCTTCGATATTCAATCGGGCCAGCGGACCGAAGTGAAGTCCGCCTCCATCGAGTTGCCGTTTCAGGAGGGGCCCGGGTTTGAGTGGTTTCCTGACAGCAAGAGCTTCTATTACGACTACGACGAGCGTGGATACAAGGCGAAGGAACTTCGTGTGGTTGACGCCTTCACCGGAGAGCAAAGAGTCTTGGTGCGCGAGCAGTCGGATCCGTATGTGGATCCTGGCGAGACGTTCTATCGGTTCACAAAAGGCACTGGCGAGATTCTGTGGAGTTCAGAACGAGATGGCTGGAATCATCTGTATCTCTACAGTAAGACCGGACAACTTGAGAACCAGATCACGCAAGGTCACTGGGTGGTGCAGCAGATCGAATATGTGGATGAACCGAATCGGCGAGTGTATTTCACCGGCAGCGGACGCGAGAAGGATGAAGACCCATATCAGACTCATCTGTATAGCGTCGGCTTCGACGGCAAGGGACTTCAGTTGCTCACGCCCGAGAACGCGACTCATTCCGTCAACTTTTCCGGGGATGGCGCCTACTTGATCGATACCTACTCACGGCCCGATCTGCCGGTAAAGGTAGTGTTGCGGCGGGCGAAAGACGGCTCACAGCTGCGGGTCCTTGAAGAATCTGATCCCAGCTGGTTGACGAAGATGGGATGGAAAGCGCCGGAACCATTTCAGGGAAAGGCGGCCGACGGCACGACCGATTTGTACGGATTGATCTGGCGTCCGTCGAACTTTGACGCCGCGAAAAAGTATCCCATCGTCGAATTCGTCTACACGGGACCGCAGTCGTTTTTTGTGCCCAAAACGTTTCAACACTTTCTGGCTTCAGTCCGTGGCCGAGTTGGGGTTTGTGGTTGTCATGGTCGACGGGCGCGGCACGGCTGGACGATCGCGGGCGTTCCATCAGTTCTCCTACAGAAACCTGGGCGGAGCCTTCGAAGATCACGTGGCGATGATCAAGCAGATGGCGTCTCGATACCCCTACATGGATGTCACGCGGGTTGGAGTCTTCGGAACGTCGGCTGGCGGTTATGGTGCGGCGCATGCCATGCTGGCATTTCCGGATTTCTACAAAGTTGGCGTCTCGACGTCCGGAGACCACGACGCACGTCTGGATAAGGCTTGGTGGAACGAACTATACCAGGGATATCCAGTGCAGGACGATTACATTGAGCAATCGAACGTCACCATGGCGAACCGGTTGAAAGGCCACCTGCTTCTGGAACACGGCGACATCGATGACAACGTGCACCCAGTAGAAACCATGCGTTTGGCCGATGCGCTCATGAAGGCCAACAAAGATTTCGACATGCTGTTCGTGCCTAACATGTTTCACGGTGAGAGCGGGGAACACGCGCACTATCTGGTACGTCGGCGCTGGGATTACTTCGTGCAACACCTGCTCGGAGTTGCCCCGCCGGCCAACTTCGAGGTTAAGGAAGATCGAGAACCGGAGAGATCGAGAAGACGCCGTCGTTAGGCATTACAACACTGGGAACGAATACGATGGACCGAAGAACATTCCTGCAAAGTGTGGCGGTGAGCGCCGCCGGTCTCGAGCTGCTCGACAGTCTCGGTGTCGCGGAAGCCCAGACTCGTAAGCATCCGTTATCGAGCACCGTTTCCGTTCCTCCTGTTTCCGTGGAAGGATGCACTCTCGTTTCGGAATTCAATTCGCGAAGCGCCTCGTGGAAAGTCTATGAAGACCTTCGCACGCGAGAGGGTGCGCTGTTCTTTGTGTCGTCTTCCGGAGAGACGCTTTCTCTGAGTAAGAGCGCTGAGGCTTCCATGCCGGAGGGAACGCCCTATCTGGGCCTGGCGTTGCAAGACATCGGAACGTCATCCGCCGACTTGCTGGCGGATCGGCTCTTACGAAATGGCGATCCCGATCCGGAGGCAGTAAGAACGGCCGCTCCTCCCATGGCATCGGCGGAGAAGAATCCCCGAATGTGGACGACGTTTGTGGGCACAAAGGAAGCCTATGACGTCACTCCGGTATACCGCGGCGGAGGCACCCGAACTTATCATCCCGGCCAGTACTTTCCTCGATTGCGCGAGGCCACAGAGCACGGACAAATCTACGACGGTCTCGTGGGCGGCTGGATGCCGGCCGTACGCAAGGTCATCACCACTGCGAGCGAAGGATACTGGGAGATCGTCCTCTTTGGCGACGTACGGCCGAACAAGAACAAATACATTGTGCACTCTTGGCACCGCACGGCGCGAATCGAGGACGGCAAGATCGCTGAGGTCGTGTATGGTCACAGCTACCCGGCTTTTCCGCCTGCGAGACAAGATCCCAAGCCAGAGGAGTTTTATCGCGCGTTGCTGGAGTTTGCTGAATACTGGCAGCGATTGCTGGGCGACTGCTGTCCGGCTTCATTGCCACAGAATGACTGGATCGATTTATCGAAGCATGCGTTCGCCAAAGAGCTGATGACTCGCCCCGGTGGCGTCTATCCGAAATACGGCGCAGTCGATCGCGACTACGCGGGATCGGAATACGATGGTTTTCAGGACACCTTCACCAGCGCCATCTACACCAACATGGAGTGGGGGCGATTGGATACGGCGCGGCTGTTCATCGATAACTATTTTTCCGAATACGTCGACGACACAGGCATGATCGATATGCGTGGTCCGGAAACCGCGCAGTTCGGCATGACTTTGTCCCTTCTGGCGCGGTACTTCAATTACAGTGGCGATGCCCGGCTGCTCCTGAAACACAGGGCAAAAATCGAAGCGACCGCGAAACAGCTGGCGGACATGCACGACGAGAGTCTCCAGCTGCCGCAAGACAGTCCGGGGTATGGTCTGATACGCGGATGGAGTGAATCGGATTCTTGCTTGAGCGCAACGCCGTCGCTGTATTGGCAGCCTTATTACGCAAACAGTGCGTTTGCCGCGCGCGGTTTCAAAGATCTTGCCAAGGTGTGGACGCAGTTAGGGCGGGCTAACTCGGCGCCTGCGATGCAAACTCTGGCTGACCAGTGGCTCAAACGCAGCAAGACATTGCAGGATCAGACCATCAAGAGCATCGAACAGAATATCCAAAGAGATAAGGCGCCGCCGTACATCGGGATCTTCCCAGGAACGACTCTCACCTTCCGCGAATCGCTTGAGAAAGAGAAGCCCAGTCCACAGCAATGGCCGCATCGGCCTTACGCTGAACTGCTGCAGGCGGATATCCTGCCCGCGAACTTGGCGAACCTTGTGATCGACTGCATGCGCGCTCACGGCGCAACCACTCTTGGAGTGGTAGCCAACGTGTGGCGCTTTGGGACAGAGGGCCGAGAGGTTCTTGGTTTCATCTCCTACGGATACGCTCAAATGCTTTTGCGGCTCGACCGGATCGAAGAGTTTCTGCTGTTTCTCTATGCGCACCGGTATCACGCTCACACACGGGGAAGTTGGACGGCAGGAGAAGTTACCGGTATCACAGGCGATTCTGGAACGTACTGTGTTCCGGCGCAGCAGACCATTCCACTGCTGGTTCGGTGGATGCTGGTGCTGGAAGATTCGGACGAAGAGATTCTGTATCTGGCGAAAGGTGTTCCGCGAGAGTGGGTCGCGTCCGGGAAACCGATCCAGATTCAAAATGCCCCGACGCGTTGGGGCCGGGTCAGCTTCAGTCTGATCACGAAACGTGAGAAGAAATCCGTGATCGGGCACGTTGCGCTGATAGGAGCAGAGACCCCAAAAGAACTACACTTTAAGCTTCGGCTTCCTAAGAGCCTGGTTCTTGAGCGCGTAACTGTGAACGGTGAACCTGTGTCTCTGGGAGGAGTTCACGGAGATACCGTGATGATCCGAACGAAGGGTAAATCGCAGTTTGAGATTGTGGGACAGATGAGTTAGAGCAGGTGCTGATCGGTGTTCATGATTTCGAGCGCCGCCCGGTAGTCTCCAACTCGTGTTGTGCTTCAGCACGCTTTTGTTCAAGCACTTCTTTGAGCGAGTGACCGGCATGACGAATGTGTTCTCGAAGCAGGTCGCAGGCGTCAACTACGTTGCGTTGACGGCACAACTCGAGGATCTGGTGATGCTCTTCGTTCGCCCGTTTCATGCCGTGCGTCAGGTAAAGCTGCAGGCGGGTATAGCGTTCTCCGCTGTTGTTGACATTGCGTATGACGGCCATAAAGCGGGGCTGGTTCGCCCGCGAGTAGAGAATGGAATGAAATTGCCAATTCAGTCGGCCCCAGGCGGAAACGTGTTCCTGCTTGCGCAGTTCGCTCACATACTTACGCAGCACGTTGTCGGCTTCATCGAAGTCCTCTTCGGTAAGATGAGGTATCGACAACTTCAGCACTTCCGGCTCGAGCAGGGCGCGAATGGAAAACAGTTCTCCAATGTCGTCCGGCGACAGCGCCGGAACGATCGCGCCGCGGTTGGGAACGATTGCAATCAGACCTTCGGCATCCAACTGGCGCAGAGCCTCACGGACGGGAATGCGACTGACTCCGTACTGCGTCGCGATGGCGTCCTGGCGGAGCTGAGCTCCTTCAGGAATTTCGCCTCGGATGATCTGATCGCGCAGCTTGTCGGCTACGGCGGACGGCAGCGACTGGCGGGGGATGCTGGAATAAGATGCGCTCTCTAAATCCATGTTCGCCGGCCCCAAGGTCCTCAGAGGAAGTATACCGCAGAATGTATGCAAAAGGGGATTCATCAGTTATGAATGCTGTTCGAGGAAATGCATTATTTTCATTGGCTTGGAGTCGCTTTTCTTCTTGCACTGGGACGAAAAGAAACGGCTAGGACTGACGATTGCATATTGTATCCATAAGATAATCCTACCGGGATAGACAGGGTTAACACCCAAGTGTGTTATCCCCAAGCGGGCGCACAGATAAATGATGGCAGCCAACGGATGGCAGCGGGTTAAGGTTATCGATTCCCACACTGGGGGCGAGCCGACGCGACTGGTCGTGAGCGGCGGCCCTGATCTGGGTGCAGGGGCATTGGCGGAGAGGTTGGAGCGGTTCCGTCAGCATCATGACAGTTTCCGCTCAGCGGTCGTCAACGAACCCAGAGGATCTGACGTGGTGGTCGGCGCATTGCTTTGCACACCTGTCGATCCTGCCTGTGCCGCCGGTGTCATCTTCTTCAACAATGTGGGTTATCTGGGAATGTGCGGACACGGAACCATCGGGCTGGTCGCGACGCTGGGGTACATGAACCGGATGACGCCCGGCGAGCACAGGATCGAGACACCTGTCGGTGTAGTGTCAGCGGTGTTGCACGAGAATGGCAAGGTCACGGTGAACAATGTCGCAAGCTACCGCAGCGCTGCCGATGTGGCGGTGAAATTGCCGGGATACGGTGAAGTACGGGGCGATGTGGCGTGGGGAGGCAATTGGTTTTTTTTGGTTCGCCAACACGACATGAGTCTGACACTGAGGAACGTTGACGAACTGACGACATTCACGTGGGCCATACGAACGGCTCTTAGAGAAAGCGGGATCACCGGCGATCAGGGAAAAGAAATTGATCACGTGGAACTCTTTGCCCCATCGCAGGTCCCGGGGGTCGACAGCAAGAATTTCGTGCTCTGTCCCGGCAAAGCTTACGATCGCTCGCCTTGCGGGACGGGCACCAGCGCAAAGCTGGCTTGCCTGTACGCCGACGGAAAGATCAAAGAAGGCCAAGTCTGGAAGCAGGAAAGCATTGTAGGCAGCATTTTTGAAGGCACGGTTCGAGTGAAGGAAGGCAAGGTCTATCCCAGTATTAGGGGATCGGCTTTTGTGAATGCGGAGGCGGAACTGATCTTGAATCCGCAGGATCCTCTCTGCATGGGCATCCGCATCTGACGCGCATGAGCAAAGATACTTACGACGTTGTGATTGTCGGCGCCGGGATTGTGGGAGCGGCGTGCGCGGACGCTTTTGCCGAGCGAGGGCTGCGGGTTGCGGTTGTAGATCGAGACGTGGTGGGAAGCGGAGCGACGGCTGCCGGGATGGGGCACATCGTCGTGATGGATGACTCCGATGCCCAGTTTGCGCTCACGAACTATTCTCAGCGGCTCTGGCAGCAACTGCGGCCGGAGTTGCCCGATGACGTCGAATATGAGCAAGCGGGAACGATCTGGGTTGCGGCAGACGAAGAAGAGATGGCCGAGGTATTGCGTAAGCGCGACTACTACCAGAAACGGGGAGTAGCAGTCGCAGTGATGGATCCGCTGCAATTGAAGAAAGCGGAGCCGAACTTACGGGATGGTTTGTCCGGGGGACTGCTGGTTTCCGGAGATGCAGTCTTATATCCACCGTGCGCCGCTCGTTTCCTCATCGGCCGCGCGCAACAACGCGGGGCCAAGCTCAAGCTCGGCGCTTCGGTGGTTCAAATATCTGAGGGCAGTGTTCATCTCAACGATGGTCAGGAAATCGCAGGTGGCGTCATCGTGAATGCTGCGGGAGCGAATGCTGCAGAACTGACCGCAGGGATTGACGTCAAGAAGCGCAAGGGGCATCTCGTCATTACGGACCGTTATCCGGGATTCCTTCGTCATCAGTTAGTCGAACTTGGGTATCTGAAGAGCGCGCACTCGGTATCTCGGGATTCAGTAGCTTTCAATGTGCAGCCGCGGCGGACCGGGCAGATTCTGATTGGTTCCTCGCGGCAATACGGGGCGGAGCACAAGGAAGTCGATCAGGTCATGCTGGCAAACATGGTGCGTCGCGCGCAGGAATATATGCCGGCGCTCGGGTCCATGTCAGCGTTGCGCGTGTGGACGGGATTTCGCGCAGCGACCCCTGACAAATTGCCACTCATCGGTCCGTGTCCTGGGTACAAATCTGTGTTTCTTGCTACCGGACACGAAGGCCTGGGAATTACGACATCGCTTGGAACAGCGAGGATTCTCGTTGATCAGGTAACCGGTTCGAAACCGGAGATTGCTGTGGAGCCTTATCTGCCTTCGCGTACGGCAAAGGAATACGCCCATGCCTAGCGAATTCACAGTCCGGGTGAACGGAGCACAAGTTTCCGTGCCGACAGGCGCAACCGTGGCGGTCGCGATGGTGATCGCTGGACAGCCTTGCCGGAGTTCGGTGATCGGGGAACCGCGGGGTCCTCTGTGCGGAATGGGTATTTGTTTCGAGTGTCGCGCGGTGGTCAATGGGATAGCACATTCCAGAACCTGTCAGCTCTTGTGCGAGCCCGACATGGAAGTAAAGACGGATGAATAACTATTCCCGAGAACGATTCGACGTTCTGGTCGTGGGCGGAGGGCCCGCGGGCATTGCGGCTGCTGTCGGTGCTGCGGAGAGCGGAGTCCGCGTCGGGATCGTTGACGAGAATGTAGCTCCCGGGAGGCCAGATCTGGCGCGGCGAGCCGTCGGAGGGACACACATTCTTCCGAAGCCTCGAGTTTGGCTTGCCCGACTGAAGAAAGCCGGCGTCATCATGCTATGCGGAAAGAGAGTGTTCCATCATCCCGAAGCCGGCGTCCTCATGGCCGAAGGGCTCGACGATGTTTGGGAGTTGAGCTATCGCGATCTGGTGTTGGCCACTGGAGCGCGGGAAAGATTTCTGCCATTTCCCGGCTGGACCTTACCCAACGTAATGGGCGCAGGAGGATTGCAGGCGTTGGTGAAGTCCGGTTTGCCGATTCAGGGCAAGCGGGTTGTCGTCGCGGGCACGGGGCCGCTTCTGCTCGCAGTGGCGGCGTATTTGCACAAGCACGGCGCGAATATCCCTCTTATTTGCGAGCAAGCATCCGCGAGCAAGCTGGCGCGATTCGCCATGATGCTGATCCGCCATCCGGAAAAGATCTTTCAGGGTCTGCAACTCAGGAAAGACATAGCGGGCATTTCTTTGGCTACGAGCAGTTGGCCCGTGGAAGCGCATGGAAAACGAACGCTCGAGGCGGTGACCATCTCGCGCGCGGGCAAATCAGAAACGGTACAGTGCGACTATCTGGCGTGCGGGTTTCATCTTGTACCCAACACAGAGCTGTCTGTGTTGCTTGGGTGTCGGACTCGTTGTGGCTACGTCCAGGTGGACGAGTTGCAACAAACGAGTGCTCAAGGAATCTTCTGCGCAGGCGAACCGACAGGCATCGGAGGAGTGGACTTGGCCCTGATCGAAGGACAGATTGCCGGACTAGCCGCAATCGGCAGAACCTCCGAAGCGAAAGCGCTATTTTCAAAGCGGGAGAGATTTCGCCGGTTTGCCCGCCTTCTGGATGAAACATTCTGTCTGCGCTCGGAGCTCAGAACCTTGCCATCGGCGGACACCCTGATTTGCCGGTGCGAAGACGTTTCCTACTCGCGCCTTCGCGAGCACACGTCATGGCGCGCCGCCAAACTGCACACGCGTTGCGGAATGGGACCTTGCCAGGGAAGAATTTGTGGACCGGCAACACAGTTTCTTTTCAAGTGGAACCCCGATTCGGTGCGTCCGCCGATCTTCCCGGCACGTGTCGAACACTTGGCTGCACAATCGCAGTCGATCCCAGAAGTGACAGGAGAAGTCCAATGAACTGGAAAGGCGTCACGCCAGCAATCACAACTCCTTTCAACGAGAATCTCAGCGTTGATCATGGATTCCTCGCGGAGCACTCCCGTTGGCTGCTGGAGAACGGCTGCGCCGGGGTGGTCGCCTTGGGTTCGCTGGGCGAGGGCGCGACTCTGTCGTTCGACGAGAAGAAGAGCATTCTGCACACGCTGGGAAAAGCACTCAATGGCGGCGGTACCCTGGTCGCCTCGATCTCGTCGCTCACGACTTCGGAGTCGGTGTCGATGGCGAAAGCTGCGAGCGACCTGGGCTGTTCCGGGCTGATGGTGTTGCCGCCGTATGTATATCTCGGTGACTGGCGTGAGATGAAAGCTCACGTTGCAGGTATCTTCCGCGCAACGCCTCTTTCCTGCATGCTCTACAACAATCCGGTGGCTTATGGAACCGATTTCCTGCCGGAGCAGATCCAGGAACTCGCGTCGGAATTCGAGAACTTCAGAGCGGTCAAGGAATCGAGTACTGACGCCAGGCGTGTGTCGGCAATTCGCGCATTGGTCGATGACAGGATCGAAATTTCGGTGGGCGTGGACGACGCGGTGCTGGAAGCGATCGGCGTGGGAGCGACAGGCTGGGTTGCGGGCTTGGCGAACGCCCTGCCGCACGAATCCGTAGACCTGTTCAACCACGGAATCCAGGGAGAAGATCGAAAAGCGTTTGAATTGTATCGTTGGTTTCTGCCACTGCTGAGAATGGATACGGTGCCAAAGTTTGTTCAACTCATCAAAGTGGTGCAAGCTGAAGTCGGAATGGGAGGCACTCGTGTCAGGCCGCCCCGACTGGAGTTGGTAGGGAGCGAACTCGAGCAGGCCAAGAAAATCATCCGTGAAGCATTACGAACGAGGCCGGAATCGGTCAATTCGTATGCCTTACCGAATAGGAAGTGAAACTTATGTTGGGCGAGATGGCAAAACTATCAGGGCGCTCGCTGATTGGCTTTCGCGAGGGCGCCGGTTCTTCAGATCCCCTGTATGCGCACGACCCCACCACGGGTCAGCGATTGCAACCGGGTTTTGTTCCGGCAACGCCCGACGAAGTTGACCGCGCGGTAAAGCTCGCGGCTGATGCATTCAAGAGCTACAGCCACACGTCAGGCCGTGAGCGTGGCGCGTTTCTGCGGAAGATTGCGGACAAGATTGAGTCCATCACGAGTGACATTGTAGAAAGAGCTGCGCAGGAGACGGCGCTGCCCGTGGCCCGTCTGCAAGGAGAGACTGCGCGTACCTGTCACCAGCTTCGCTTGTTTGCGCAAGTGGCGGAAGAAGGCTCGTGGGTGAACGCAAGAATCGATCAAGCTGATCCTGAACGCAAGCCTGTTCCGAAGCCAGATATTCGCTCTCTAATGCGGCCTCTTGGCCCCGTGGTGGTGTTCGGCGCGAGTAACTTTCCACTGGCATTCTCCGTCGCTGGAGGAGACACCACCTCGGCTTTGGCGGGCGGGAACACAGTCATTGTGAAGGCACATGCGGCTCATCCCGGCACCAGCGAACTGGTCGGTCGCGCGCTCCAGGAGAGTGTTCGCGAATGCGGCATGCCGGAGGGCGTCTTCTCGCTGTTGTTCGGCCACGGCTCGCAGATCGGAACCGCTCTGATGAAGCACCCTCTGGTGCGAGCGGGTGGTTTTACCGGATCACGTAAAGCCGGTCGAATTTTGATGGACGTGGCTGCATCTCGCCCGGAGCCGATTCCTTTCTATGCCGAGATGAGCAGCACAAATCCGGTCTTTATCTTGCCGGGAGCTTTGCGCGAGCGCGCTGAAAACATTGCGTCCGGTCTGCACGCGTCCTTTACGATGGGAGCAGGACAATTCTGCACCAAGCCAGGGATGGTATTTCTTGGTAAAAGCGCCGATGCCGACAAATTTGCCGGCAAGTTATCAGAGTTAGTGGCAGGCTCTGCGCATTTCCATCTTCTGACCGAAGCCATTCATTCCTCCTACGACTCGGCCATTGCGAAGCGGAAGGCTGATCCGACGGTGACAGTCCTTGCCGAAAAGCAGAAGTCCGGCGGGGCGGGATTTTGTGCGCACTCGGCTGTATTCGAGGCCAACGCCGATGCATTTCTAGGTTCCGACCTGGAGTCTGAGATCTTTGGGCCCACCACGCTGCTCGTGCGGCACTCCAGCCGCGAACAGATTCTTGAGATCGCCCGTTCTCTCGAAGGCCATCTGACCGCAACGATTCACGGGACGGAACAAGACCTACGCGACTTCGCAGATCTCATCCAGATTTTGGAGACGAAAGTCGGTCGGCTCATCTTTAATGGGTTTCCGACTGGTGTTGAGGTCACGCACGCGATGGTTCACGGCGGTCCGTATCCTTCAACTTCCGATGGACGCTCCACGTCCGTGGGAACACAGGCGATTTTCCGTTTCACCCGGCTGGTCTGCTACCAGGGATTTCCTGACATCGCCTTGCCCGATGAGCTGAAAGACGCCAATCCTCTGGCGATTTGGCGAATGATCGACGGCGATCTGCGCAAGTAAAAAAGGTATTTGCGGTAAGGGGAAGTTGCGCGGATTCATAAGAAAACGTTTGCTCAGGTTTGCACGAAGGTGCCGCAATGTTGAAAGCTCTGTTCTACGTTGTAAGAAGTCGCGTGATGAAGAATCTGCTGCTAGTTTGTTTATCAGCTTGCTTAATCGTGCCGTTGCACGCTGCTACCGGAAATGAAAACCCTGCGCAACTGGCGCAGAGCAAGACCGTCAAGCTGAATCCACTCCCGCTGGATCATGTGAGGCTGACGGGAGGGCCGCTCAAAGCAGCCCAGGAAGCCGACGCAAAATATCTGCTCGAACTCCAGCCCGATCGCATGCTGGCGTTCCTGCGCCAGCGTGCCGGGTTGAAACCCAAGGCCGAGGGCTACGGCGGATGGGATGGGCCCAAGCGCAATCTGACGGGACACATCGCGGGACACTATCTATCGGCGGTGAGCTTGATGTGGGCAGCCACGGGCGACTCCCGATTCAAGGATCGCGCCAACTACATCGTCGACCAATTGAAAGAGATCCAGGACGCGCAGGGAGATGGATACATCGGAGCGCTCGAGGATGGTCAGGGTGTCGATGGAAAACAACGCTTCGTCGATCTGAGCAACGGGGTCATTAAATCCGGAGGCTTCGATCTGAACGGTCTGTGGTCGCCGTGGTACGTCGAACACAAACTCTTTGCCGGACTCAGAGATGCTTACAGGTACACCGGCAACGAAACCGCTCTGCAGGTGGAGACCAAGTTTGCGGGCTGGGTCGAAAAAATTCTCTCGAAGTTAAACGACGATCAACTGCAGCGCATGCTGGGCACCGAATTTGGCGGGATGAATGAAGTTCTGGCTGAGTTGTACGCCGACACGGCAGACCCACGCTGGCTTACACTCGCCGACAAGTTCCACCAGAAGGCGATGATCGATCCCCTCTCCGAAGACAAAGACGTCATTTCGCATACGCACGGAAATACGCAGGTCCCGAAACTTTATGGCGCGCTGATGCGGTATGTGTACACAGGCAATACCGCCGATGAGGAGGCTGCGAAATTCTTCTGGGACCGCGTGGTCTATCACTACAGCTTTGCCACCGGTGGGCACGGCAAGAACGAGTACTTCGGCGAGCCGGACAAACTAAACGACATGGTGGACGGTCGTACGGCAGAGACCTGCAACGTCTACAACATGCTGAAGATGACGCGCACGCTTTTCTCGATCGAGCCCGATATCCGTTACGCCGACTTTCACGAGCGCGCGCTCTTCAATCACATTCTCGCGTCGCAGGATTCGAAGGACGGAACCGTCACTTACATGCTGCCCGTCGGCCGAGGAGTGCAGCACGAATACCAGCGAATGTTTGAGGATTTCACCTGCTGCGTCGGCACTGGTATGGAAAGCCACGCCCTTCACGGAGCGGGAATCTACTACTACAAAGGCTCCGAAGAATTCTGGATCGGCCTGTACGCACCGTCGATTGCAACTTGGGACTCGGCTGGCGTCGAAGTAGAAACTGCGACCGACTTTCCGCTCGGGTCCGCTGCCTCGGTGAAAATTCGAACCAAGACTCCGAAACAATTTACGCTCGCGTTGCGCAGGCCGTATTGGGCAGGGGACGGCTTCAGCGTGAAGGTGAATGGGCAGCCGGTGAAGGATCTCCCGGCGGCGGATTCCTACGTCAAGATCAGTCGAGCCTGGCGGCAAGGCGATACGGTTGAACTCACTCTCCCGAAGGTGTTGCGAACGGAACCGCTGCCCGACAATCCCGGCCGCATGGCATTTCTGTGGGGGCCGCTGGTGCTGGCGGGAGATCTTGGGCCCGACGTTCATCAGGACGATGAAGAGAACATGCCTGCGCCGTCAGCTCCCGCGCTGGTCGTGGCGAAAGAACCGGTCGAGCAGTTCCTCAAGCCCGAGGCCGGGAAGCCCGGCTGGTTTAAAACGAGCGGCGTTGGCCTGAGCCAGGACATCGAGTTCGCGCCTTTCTATGAACTACCGCGACGGAAATACGCCGTGTACTGGGATGTCTTTACTCCGGAAGCGTGGAGCAAGCGTTCCGCCGAGTACAAAGCCGAGCAGGAGAAACAGGAGAAGCTTCATGCCGCGACAATTGCTCTTGCCCAGCCGGGCGAGATGCAATCGGAGCGCGATTTCAATGAACAAGGCGAAGACTCTGCCCCACTGCTGTGGCGAGGCCGCCATGGTAGAGGAGGCAAGGGCTGGTTCTCATTCGACATGCCGATTGAGAATTCCCGGCCGATCGCATTGTGGGTGACCTTCGGCGGCGACAGATGGCGAAAGAGCACGCTCGACATCCTGGTCGATGGCAAGAAGATTGCCGATCATGCAGAACCGCACCTCAGCCCGGACCAGGAAAAGCAATTTGTTGATGCCAGCTACGTAATCCCGGCGGAACTCATTGCGGGCAAGAACAAAGTGACGGTGCGCTTCCAGGCCACGGATGGAAATGAAATCGGGGCGATCTTTGGCGTACGCACGGTCCGAGCGGATCAAGCACCTTAGCTCGTTTCTCTTCAATCTTTATAAATTCTCGGGAGTAGCTCATCGATGAAGTTGCAAGGCCGCTGTGCAGTCCTGCTTATGTCGGTGAGCTTCAGTACGTACGCGACCGTCGCAGAGTCGGCCACGATTACTGTCGATCTGAAGAAACAAGGCGCGCCGGTGTCCAGCCGCCTCTATGGAGTCTTCTTTGAGGAAATTAATCACGCCGGAGATGGCGGCTTGTATGCGGAACTCGTGAGGAATCGCGGTTTCGAGGATGCCAATCTCCCACCAGCCTGTCGTCGGGAGGGAGACTTTCTTATCCCACCGCGAACCCCGCACTTCTGGAAGAAGCTGGAAGCCAGTGACTGGAAGATGGAGTGGCATGTCGACAGCGAATGGCCCGGATGGTCGACGGAAGCCACAACGGGCAGTGATGCGGAATTCAAGCTGGTCGAAGATCATCCGCTGAACGCGGCTACTCCGCACTCATTGCAGGTCACCGTTCGGGCGGTGAATCCCGCAGGGCGAGTTGCCGTAATCAACGACGGCTACTGGGGCATGGCAATCCGAAGTGGAGAGAACTACAAGCTGTCGTTCTTTTTGCGTGGGAGCGGAAACTCTGTTCCGGTGGTTGCCACTCTGGAGAGCGCCAACGGTGTGGTTCTTGCGCGCTCCAACGTGCAAGTGGATGGCAACGCTGCATGGAAAAAGTATGAGAGCGTTCTCCACGCGACCGCTACCGATTCGAAGGCCCGGCTAGTGTTGTCGTTTTCGTCGAAAGGCCAGGCGTGGCTCGATTTCGTGTCACTGTTCCCCGAGAAGACATTTCATAACCGGCCTAATGGCCTGCGTCCAGACGTGGCACAGATGATCGCCGAACTCGAGCCCGGCTTCATCCGGTTTCCGGGTGGATGCTTCGTGGAAGGCATCACGATTGAGGATCGCCCGCAGTGGAAGCGCACGCTCGGCCCGTTAGAAGCCCGGCCCGGCACATACAGCCCCTGGGGGTACTGGAGCACCGATGGCCTCGGCTATCACGAGTTCCTGCAGTTTGCCGAAGACATTGGAGCGGACGCGCTCTACGTGGCGAACGCAGGAATCTCCTGCGCGTTTCGCAGTGGCACATTCATTCCCGACGATCAACTGCGACCGTTGATCGACGAAACCCTGGACGCGATCGAATATGCGATCGGTCCTCCCGGCTCGAAATGGGGGGCGCGTCGGGTCGCTAACGGTCATCCTGCACCATTCCCTCTCAAGTACGTCGAGGTTGGCAATGAGGACCAGGGTCCGCGTTACGGCGAGCGTGTGGCCTTGTTCGAGAAGGCAATCAAGGCAAAGTATCCCCAAATCAAAGTTGTTTTGAGTTCGTGGATCTCGGGCATCGACGAGCCTGCGATCCGCGCTGCCGGACACGTGGATCTCGTGGATGAGCATGCTTACCGGCCTTTGTATTGGCCGGTCGAGCACTTCGACAGTTTTGCTTCCTATCCGCGCAAAAACTGGGATCTGTACATCGGCGAGTTTGCCACCAACGGAAGAGTTGGCAAGGGCAATCTGCTGGCCGCGCTCAATGACGCAGCCTACATGATGAGCATCGAAAAAAATTCCGATCTCGTGAAGATGGGCAGCTACGCTCCTTTGCTCGAGAACGTGAATCACCCCGACTGGGAAGTAAACATGATTCACTTCGACAGCAGCACAGTTTTCGGCCGCGCAACTTATTACGTCAACAAACTGTTCGCAGAGAACCTTCCGACCTACAACCTGACGACCAAGGTTGACTTCATTCCCAACCCACGTCCCATTCATTTTCAACTAGGGCTTGGGACCTACGACACTGCCGCGGAATTCAAAGACGTGTATGTAGAGCGCGACGGCAAGGTGATTTACAGAGTGGACTTCAATGATGTTTCGAACTGGAAGTCTCCGGCCGGGCATTGGGCAGCCGATCATGGCGTCTATCGACAAGCGGAGGAGGAGATCGGCTGGACTTATCTAGACAAGTCCGCGCTCTCAGACTGCAACCGAGGTCCACACCGTCGTGCATGCCAAGGCGCGAAAGCTTCGCGGCAAAGAAGGATTCGCCATCACCGTCGGCAGCGCGGAGGGGCGGCGCGTGCAGTGGAATCTGGGAGGCTGGGGGAACTATCAGCACGCGGTCGAGACGGACGACTCGATTGTCGGTACTCCGGTCGTCGCGAAGATCGAGGCAGACCGCTGGTATGACGTCATGATCGAAGTCGAGGGCCGCAGGCTGCGCTGCTATCTCGACGGAGCGCTGATCTCTGACGTGACCCTGCCCCTTCCCGAGACGGTTCTCGCCATCGGCGGAAAAGATAAGAAATCGGGTGATGTCATCCTCAAGATTCTCAATACGACCGGTAAAGTTGTTGACGCAACTGTCCGACTCGACGGCGCAACCCACGTGGCTCCGGAGGGTGAACTCACAGTTCTGACTTCCAAGAGCGCCGATGACGAGAACTCATTCGAAGAGCCCACCAAAATCGCTCCGGTCTCACGAACGGTCAAGACTGCCGGTCAGTCGGTGCTTTCACTCGCGCCTTACTCTCTCAACATTGTGCGATTTCACACTAAGGACAACTCGCAATGATCAGCCAAGTGCGTCCCCGGTTATGTCTGCTGGCAGTGAAACGCTGTGCCGGACTTTTATTTTTCGTGAGCATTGGCGCGCTCGCGCAGGAACCGAAGAAGCCTCCTCCCCAGCCGGGGCCGATGCTCGCCGATGGCGTCGAGAACTTTGACACGCCAGACTTTCAGTTGTCGCTGGTGCGTTCTTCGCAGACGGTAGCGGGCCTTCATCCTAAGACAGACGCACAATTTGATTTCACGCCGGGCGATCGCCTTGCGGAACGTTCCCATGACGGCTACTACCATTTGGGCGACATCGATATACGCCTGAGAGCCGGAAATGGAGAGTGGAAAGATTACTCAACAGCTCTTCGCCGCAGTTCCGTAAAGAATGCCCCGCACGAGAGCGGCGTCTTCGCGGCGGCCGATCTGAGCAGCGCGTTTTCCGACTCTATTCCGGTGCAGGTCATTCGCACTTGGGGCGTCATCAATGGCAAGTTGACCCTACGTTTCACCCTTGCGAATCACACGAACGCCCCGATCGAGATCGGCGGTCTCGGCGTCCCCATGGTCTTCAACAACGACATGAACGAGCGCACCCTCGAGCAAGCGCACGCCATCTGCTCGTTCTCCGATCCCTACATCGGGCAGCAGGGAGGCTATCTTCAAGTCACCAAGTTGGACGGCCACGGGCCTGCCTTGCTGGTGATCCCGGAAGGGGAGACCTCGTTTGAAGCCTACAAGCCGATTCTGAGTCCGCGTTGGCGGGAACATCAGAAGCCAAAGCCAGAAATCTACATGGACTTAACCCCTCGCGGAATAACATTTGAGGGCTTCTACGACTGGATGGTTGTCAGTCAAGCCTTCGCTAAGAACGAGTGGAAAAAAGCTCAACCATGGAATCCGCCCACCTCGAAAACCCTCGCGCCCAACGAAAGCTGGACCGTGGGCTTCCAGTTCGTGGTTGTTAGTTCCATCCAGAATATTGAAGCTGCTCTTGCGGAGAACCATCGCCCGGTCGCAGTTGGTATCCCGGGATACGTGCTTCCGAAGGATATTCATGCACAGCTTTTCTTGCGCTACCCCGAACCAGTGAAATCGATCGACGTGGAGCCAACCGGCGCGATCGACATTCAGAAAAAAGGCGAAGCATCGAACCGCGCATTCACAGAATATGCGCTCACGGGGAAGCAATGGGGACGTGCCCAGCTCACGGTCACCTACGCGGATGGACTCACGCAGTCAATCCACTATTTCGTCATGAAGCCGCAGGCCGAAGCCGTCGCAGATACGGGTCGCTTCCTCACGCACGAGCAATGGTTCGATGATCCGAAAGATCCATTTCACCGCGGACCGTCGGTGATGACTTATGACCGGGAAGCCAACCACATCGTGACCCAGGACAGCCGCGTCTGGATCTCGGGCTTGAGCGACGAAGGCGGCGCAGGGTCGTGGCTAGCATTTGCCATGAAGGAATTCGTGGAGCCTGAACCGGAAGAAGTCGCCAAGCTGGAGCAGTTCGTGGATGGCGTGGTTTGGGGTGGCATCCAGTTCAAAGATGGACCGAAGAAATACGGGGTAAGGAAAAGTCTCTTCTACTATCAGCCTGATGAATTCCCTGCGAACTACTATCGCTCTGATCTCGACTGGAAGAGTTGGACGAGTTGGAACAAGCAAGCTTCCGAGGCCGTTGACCGATCGTTCAATTATCCGCACGTGGCGGCCGCGTATTGGGTACTCTACCGCCTCGCGCGAAATCACACGGATCTGGTGAAGCATCATCCATGGGACTGGTATTTGGAGCAGGCATATCAAACATCGCTCGCCATGACGCGCTTTGCGCCCGACCTGGCGCAATTCGGTCAGATGGAAGGCGACATCTTCGTGGCAATCCTGACCGACCTCAAGGCGGAAGGCAAAAACGAACAAGCCGCTCAACTTGAGGCTGCGATGAAAGCGCGAGCCGACCACTGGAAGACAGAAGCTTATCCTTTCGGAAGCGAGATGCCGTGGGATTCGACCGGGCAGGAAGAGGTCTACGCCTGGAGCAAATACTTCGGATACAACGACAAGGCTGAAGTAACGGTGAACGCGATCATCGGCTACATGCCCACGGTTCCGCATTGGGGATACAACGGGAGCGCGCGTCGTTACTGGGACTTCATATACGCTGCAAAATATAGCCGCATCGAGCGCCAGCTTCATCATTATGGATCTGGCATCAATGCAATTCCCATGCTCGCGGAATACCGCGAGCATCCCGAAGATTTCCACTTGCTCCGCGCAGGGTACGGCGGCGTGATGGGCGCACTTACTGATATCGACGAGCAAGGCTTTGATGCGCCCGCCTTCCATTCCTTTCCCGATATGCTGCGATTCGACCCTCTGTCTGGGGATAATGGCCCGAACTTTTTTGGACACGCGTGGAATACGGGGACTTACGTTGCCAACCATCCTGATTTCGGATGGATCTGTTTCGGAGGGAACATTTCAGTTTCGGGCGATGAGGTTACGGTGGAACCCAAAGACGCTTCCCGCACCAGGTTCTATCTCGCCCCTGCCGCTCTTTGGCTCACATTGGACTCCGGTCAATTCGAGAGTTTCGTTTGGAACGAAAAGAGCGGGAAGCTGCGAATCGCCCTTGCGCCAAAGGACGGATTCACACCTCAGGCACGAATTCGGATCGAGCAACCGGCGCATCTTGCCGGAGTGGGTTCTTTTCACGTGAGTGGCTCCCCGGCATTGGAGCGTGGAGCTTATCTCATTCCACTCTCGTCTTCCCAGACTTGGGTGGAAGTGGCGAGATAAGCGCATAAGTCACGGTTTTGGCCGAGGGCTGGTCAACGCGTAAGAGTGAACGTGCCCCGCAGTTGGATCTTGTCGGAAGAACCGCCGATCAGGATATTGAACAACCCCGGTTCCGCATTCCAATCTTTCTTCCCCACGTCATAAAAGGAAAATGCCCGTCGATCGAGAGTGACGCTGACTCGTTTGCTCTCTCCGGGCTTCAGACTCAGTTTGGCAAAACCTTTCAGCTCTTTGACAGGGCGAGGAACGGTCGCGTGCGGATCGCCGATATACAATTCCGCCACCTCGGCTCCATTCCGACCGCCGGTGTTCTTGACCTCGAATGAGACAGTCACCGTTTGATCGAGGTTTCCGGAAGCAGGAGTCACTGACAGACCGCTGTACGCGAAGCTCGTGTAGGACAGGCCAAATCCAAAGGGAAAGAGTGGTTTCGTCTCTGACCGATCGTAGTGGCGATATCCGACGAACACGCCCTCGGAATATTGAACTCGCGACTCACCCTTCGCAGGATAGTAACTGTGAAAGACCGGGTTATCCTCCCACCGGCGCTCAAACGATGCGGGAAGCTTGCCCGAAGGGCTGTAGTCGCCAAAAAGAATTTGCGCCAGCGCGGTGCCGCCTTCCTGGCCCGGATACCAGGCGTCGAGTACCGCAGGAACCTTGTCGATCCATTGCGTCATATCGACGTTGCCTCCGGCAGTAATCACGACGATTGTGTTTTTATTGACCGCACTGATCTGGCGGATCAGTTCGTCTTGACCTCCGGGAAGTTGAAATCTCCGATCAAAGCCTTCTCCTTCAGTCTTGTCGTCAAACCCAACGCAAATGATGACTGCATCCGCCTTGGCCGCCAGTTCCTTGGTTTTATTGCCGACGTATGAATCCGCGCGAGTGACTCCGAAACCGACGATGGCAGTGCTTACCGAATCGAAATACTCGAGACGAATCTTGTAGGCCCGGCCGGCTTCCAGGTGCTTGTTGCAGGTATCCAGCGTCTGCGAATGTGGCAGCCAGTCATCAATCGTGCGTTCATCGTCGATATACAGCCGAACCCCGTCATCCGCCGAGGTGAAGAACTGGTAATCGCCAGACTCCTTTGGAATGAAATAGCCCGTCCAGCGGATGGCGAAGTGATCCACCGGCTGGCCCGGGGCAAAACTGCCCTCTCCCCAATCGAAGTGCACGTGGCGGTCGGTGCGAACCAGAACTGGAGTGCCCTTCAAATCCTCATTGTCGAAATACTCTCCCTTCAGGCCGCTTTCGCCCCCAGGGGCAGTCACGAATTCGGAGTTCTCGAATAGCGGGATCGAGGACGGGAACGTCAACGTCATACAAGACTCTGACCTTTGTTCCGAGCTGATTGCTGATGCCTTCGAGATAGCTGACGGCGTTGAACGGCTTGCTCTCCGCGCTGCCTCCTCCGGAGATGACAGCCGGGTAGGCATCAGGCCCGATCACTGCGATCGTCTTCAGTTTTGTCTCATCGAGCGGCAGCAGGTTGCCCGCGTTCTTTAACAGGACCATCCCGTCCCGGGCTGCCTCTAATGCGACTTGGCGGCCTTCCTGGCTATAGAAGGGAATGCTGGTATCGGTCTGCTGCCGATCGAAGAATCCGAACTCGATGGCCTTTCGCAGAATCCTTCGCACCTTATCGTCAATTGTCTCGATGGAAATCCTGCCATCTTTGAGCGCTGGCAGCAGCGTTTCGCGGTTCATGAACAACGGAGACGGCATCTCCAGATCCAGGCCGCCATTCGCCGCAGCTATACCATCGTGAGTGCCTCCCCAATCAGACATCACGATGCCATCGAATCCCCACTCCTTCTTGAGGATGTCATTGTTCAGATGGCTGTTTGCGGTCATGTAAACGCCGTTGACCAGGTTGTATGCATCCATGACGGCTCCCACTTTCGCTTCCTTCACGGATGCTTCAAACGCGGGCAGATAGATTTCGCGCAAGGTTCGTTCGTCAATTTCGGAACTCAGCGTCATGCGCGCGAACTCGGAGTTATTCCCGGCAAAGTGTTTGGCCGTCGCTATGACCCCCTGCTCTTGCATTCCTTTGATCTCGTTGACCGCCATGCGCGATGCGAGGAAGGGATCCTCTCCGAAGTATTCGAAGTTGCGGCCGTTCATGGGCGCCCGATTGATGTTCATTCCCGGACCGAGTATGAAGTGAACCCCACGCGCTCGCGCATCATTGCCCATGGCTATACCGAATCGGTGGACAAGGTCGACGTCCCAGGATGCCGCTAATGCGATACCGGCAGGGTACGCCGTGGTAAGCCCATAGTCATGCACTCCCATGGGCCCATCCGACATTTTGAGCGCCGGAATTCCAAGTCGAGGAATTGGGCGCGTATAAAAGTCGTTAATCCCGCCAAGCATCTCGATCTTTTCCTCGACCGTCATCTTGTTGAGGATCGAGTTAACACCGTTCTCAACATCGGGCTTCAGCGGCGCGGACTGCGCCAGACAGCACTGCACGAACAAGAAGAGCAGAACTGCCATTCGTTGATTTTTCTTCATGATTTTTGCTCAGGAGCAAGTTGGACGGATGCGAGTGGGAAACAGGTTGGGTTTCGTTTGTTCGCTACTGTTTCCATTGAAAGGTTGCTACCGCAACCGCGGGCAGCACATCGATCAGAATCAGATTCAGATGGTGCGTGCGATACCAAGATTCGCGTTGGCCTAGAAGCAGCAATCAGCGTGTCACCTGTTCCTTGACGGGAATCTCCACTGCGACTCTGGTCCCGTGCTGAGGTTCGCTCTCGACCTGCAAAACAGATCCCATGGAATGCGCGCGTTCTCGCATATCGAGCAGACCGAAGTGTCCGCTCGGCGTAGTGTCTTGCGGACGGAAGCCTTGTCCGTCGTCGGTCACGGAGAGGCGGACTTTGTGTTCGTCGTACTGCAGAACGGCTTTCACCGAACGTGCTCCGCCGTGCCGGATCGCGTTGGCCACCGCTTCCTGCCCAATGCGGAGCAGGTTCATCTCGATCGAGGCAGACAATCGAACCGGAGCGCCGCTGACGCTCACGTCCACTTTCACATGATCGTGTGGAGTTGCTGGTTGCACCGTCTGACGCAACGCCGACACCAGGTCTCCCTCCTCGAGCAAATGGCAGCGAAGATCCCAGACCGAACGGCGAGCGTCGAGCATGCTATGCCGGCTCATGTTGCGTGCAGTTTCCAAAGCCTGCTGCGCCACTCTCGGTGCCTGCTGAAAACAGTCCACGGCGAGATCGAGCTGCATGGTAATGCCCGCCAACTCCTGCTCCAGGTTGTCGTGGAGCTCGCGGGCAATGCGGTTGCGTTCCTGAAGGACGCCTCCGCTGCGTATTTTCTGCCGGATCAGCTCCATCTGTTCGCGCAGCCTGCGTCCCAGCACTACGATCCACGCCATCACCAAAAGCAAGACTCCTACGGTGCCGCCCAGCACCCAAAGCGTATGCCGCAGGTTCCACCAGGATGGCGCATGCAAAACCACCAGATCCTCAGGGGTGCGCAGCAGCATGCGAAAAGCCTGCGGCACCGACCAAAGTCCACCGCTCTGCACCAGACAAATGCCAGTCAGGCGAACCTGGCTGTTTAAGGGAACCGACAGCAGCGGCATTGCCGACCCGACGGGCGACAATGTTGCATCAAACAAGACATGATTCGGCTCCTGCTGGAAGAGAAAACGTACTCCCTCCGCCTGCACGTCCCGGCCCAGCAGGGTCGCTTCCGTTGCGATCACAGCCCCGTCATATCGCTCCCACGGAACAGCGATGTCCAGGCGAACCGGAGCTGCGGGCGCCTGCGAACCCACCCGATAGAACGCGGCATCTTTCAAAACAGGGGCCGATTCACCCATGGCAGGGAAGCCCACTGCATCAACCAGGTCGCCGACATTCAGCTTAGTGTCCTGTTCTGTAAGAACACGCAGCCCTCTGCCTTCTGCTTGTAGAAACAATGCCTTTCCCGGTTGCTGGTAGCCCACGACTCCGCGGACCCGTACGCGGTGCTCCATGCCCGGTCCGGGAGTGAACGTCAGCAATGAGGAGAGCGGCACAGCACGTGGGTGTGCCGCGACCGTGATAAAAGTCAATCGTGGAACGTAGAGCAACACGGCGGTCAATTGCCTCTGCGCGTTGAACAGGCTCCCGCACACTCCTTCGAGCAGTACCTCGCTGTCGATCCAGGATGAAAAATCCTGCTCGTCGGAAATCGGGACGCGAACGCTCAACTGTCCACCCCCCGAGGCGATCCGCATGGCCAGTGTCGTTTCCCGCCACGATGTGCGGTCGACGGAAACGGCGCGCACAATCCCTCGAACCTGCACCCACTGACTATCCAGTTGGCCGTCGGCCAGCTCGTCGAATGAATAAGTGCGTGACTTTGGAAGGGGTGCTCTGCCGAGGGCACGCGACTTTTGCTCGATGACCACAGGCGCGAACTTTCCTGGTCCGGTGATTCCCTCAACCTCAATCAGATCGCCGAAATGATGACTGAAGTTCACCGGTCGCGCGCCTTCGACATAGACTCCAGCCGAGGAATCCTGCACAAAAAAGTCCGGCGCCGGAACATCGTCGGTTACTACGCCGCGAATGTGCACGGGATATCCCAGGGCAGCCTGTTCGGGGCTCAGTTGCCGAACCTGGTCAGCATGGGTCAGCACAGGGAGTGAGCGATTAGAAGTTTGCGCCCAGACGGTTGTAGTGAGAACCATCAGGCAGACAACGTTCCATGAGCAGCGAACGATTTCACGAGCTTGCCCTGGATTAACCGGCGATTGATGCATGGCCTTCATTTCTGCAGACATAGCCTATCGGAAAACACGGTCGGAGCAAAAGGCCGATCTCGCACGGGATCCGACTGCAGGAGGGCACTTATCGGGCCGCCGAGCCTGTCCAAAGCTGGAAGTGGCGTGGAGGCTAAACCGGTCGGCAATCTTCCGGCCCCGCGCAATCATTCAGGCCGTGGACGCAATCGCCGCCGGTAAGTCCACTACGGAAGCCGTGTCCGGGCAAGCGCAGCATAAACAGAGTGCCCAAATTAGGAGACCGTGTTATGGCCGCGCAAGGCCATCCTGCCGAATAGGTTTGCTACTGCTGAGAGGGCGAAGAAACGGCGCAAACTTGTGCTAAGGCCTGACCTCAACAGTTATGATTCTGCAAGAGTGTTCCGAAAGTTCGTTCAACATATTGATGAGTGCGAGAAGAGCAATTATCCGGCCAATGCTGCCGGTCGTCTTGGTGGCCTGTGCGAGTGCCCAAATCTTGCACATTGGCACGTCCGTACCAGAACAACGTGATACTTGCGGTGGAAAACACACAACGGCGGAGCAGTTGACCTGTTACGTAACATTCGATGGCATCTCCGACCTGACCGGGATCGAAGTCGAATTCAATCTTCAGGCACAAGGCGGCGGTAACTGTATATTGCGAGAGAGCCGCAAAATCGGCGGTCGCACATATGCGGTTAGTGGGAGCTTAAGTACCTGTCCGTCCGGCGCGTACATGCTTGCAAGTGTTGTTGCCAGTCGCGAAAAAGCCTATCGGCTATATCAAGGCGGATTCGGTCTAAGCAGCCAAATTGCGTTACAAATCGACCAACCCGTTCTCGTGCAAAAGCCGCAGCAGCCCCCTTCAGAGCTTCTCGATCATCATGGTTTTCGTCATAAAGGTGTCACTGCCCCCAAACAACTCAATCCATGCGTCCCTGATTTCTCCGAAATAAAAGCTATCCGGTCTGCACCACCCGCAGCGAGCACAGTCGAAAGGATCACAAGCTGGTTCCGGCGAATGGATAGCAAGAATCGCTGCAGTGGTGAACATGCCCCCGGTGATAGGCTGACCTGCTATTTGCAATTCAGCAGGGCCACGGACCTCAGCGGCCTAGCAGTCGGATTCGATATGGACGATCGAGATCGCTTAGTCCCCTATGACCAGCGCCCGAAAGATCAAAGAGGCCTGTGTACGAGTTTTGTCCTCTACAGGGATTACAAGAAGATTGATTTCCGCACATACGAGATCACTGGACTAGTGCCCGCATGCGGTTCGGCACGGTATTCTCTCTCCGAAGTGACCGCATTCAGTGCAGGCGACGTGGAGCGTAATTGTCCAAGCAGGGACTACACAAGTCCGGCTGACATCAAGAAACCTGTAACCTTCCGCCTTGAGAACTCAAATCAGACGGTGTTTCCTGATCTGGTCGGAGTTAGCGGCCGCCACTAGGGTCGCAAATCATCGGCAGACAACTGTCGCAATATCGCCATTACACTCATCGTCCGCCACTTCCACGCGCACTGCGTCTGGCCCTCTTTCTCTGTTCGCGTTCCCACTGCGGAGGGTGGACACTGGCGAGGTGTTCGTCCCATTCTTTCATTAGCGCAGCCTTCGTTTGCGCTACGGACTTCTCCCACTCGCTCAGTGAAGGTATGCGACCGGGCATTTTCGACTTGAGCCTTGTTTTGCAGAGCGAGCAATAAGACTCCGAAGCATGTCCACCCGTTGAACGCAAGAATGGTGAAGGCATCGGCGTGGTTCTCCCACCTACTGTTGTAACACCTCTATCACGCTCAAAACCCCCTCAATGAGCGCATGCATGCTAACATCCACTGATCCGGCTCGCCCACCCGCTTGAGCCACACGGAGGTCAAGATGAGTTCAATCACACGGCGTAGTTTCCTCAAAACAGGTTTGGCCGCTGGAGCCATGGCGACCACAGGAATTCTTCCGCTGGCCGCCGCCAAGCGCACCGCGGCCGATACCGTCGTGCTTGGGCGCTCAAAAGTGGCGGCGACAAGGCTGGCCTTCGGAACCGGGACGAACAGCGGTGCGGTACAGGCCGCGCTGGGGCAGCAGGAGTTCACGCGGCTGGTGCGCTATGCCTATGATCGCGGTATCCGCTTCTTCGAGACCGCTGAGGCTTACGAGACGCCGGGAATGCTGGGAGAGGCGCTGAAAGGCTTGCCGCGAGACAGCTATCAACTCATGAGCAAGGTGACTACCTTCCACCAGGGGATCGACCCGCAGGCCAAGTTCGACGAACTGCGGCGCACCTCACAGACGGAGTACTTTGACATCATGCTGCTGCATTGGCAGCACTCGGCCGACTGGCCGGAAACTACGAAACGTTGGCAGGACGGGATTCTTGAGGCGCAGCAGAGAAAGATCATCCGCACGCATGGTGCCTCAGTGCACGGGCTGCCGGCGCTGCGCCAGATGCCGGGCACAAACTGGCTCGACGTGGGATTGATCCGCATCAACCACAGCGGCGCACGCATGGACGGCCCGACCTATGAAGATACCAACCATCCGGACAACGTGAGCGAAGTGGTTACTCACATCCAGCAGTTAAAGAAGGAGGGGCTGGGTGTGATCGGCATGAAGCTCTGCGGTGGCGGACAGTTCGAGCACAGTCATGACGATCGTGTGAAAGCAATGAGGTTCGCTTTCCGGAACGCGGGAGTGGATTGCGCCACGGTCGGCTTCAAGAACACACAGGAGATCGACGAGGCGATCGGCAATATGAATCTGGCGCTTGCGTGAGCTATGGCGACATCCATTGAGGGTGTACTTTCCGGACGCCTATAAATCGCTTGCGGGCAATGGCCTGAAAGAGGAAAGTGGAGTTCGAGAAACATAGACACCGCGCCAAACGGATCTTCCACAACATAAATTGTCGCAATATCGCATTACACTCAAAATTCCCCTAAGTGTCCAATACGTAGAAACTCGCCAACGCCGTCCGTAACGTGGGGCCAGCCGTGAGGCTGGCGCAAGCTGTCCAAAAAGCGAGTGGCACAAAAACGGCACACCCGCCACTAGGGCGGGTGTAAGTGCTTTATTTGTGGCAGCCGGACCTGTAAGCCGAATTTTGTCCGCAACATTGCTGCTGCGGGACGACCATTCCTCTGGGCCGTGCATTGCTGCACGGCTCTAGCGACCTACCCGAAGGTTTGACGCACCGAGCCGGCACGTGTCCGCAGCCGAAGCCGCGAACTCCCTCCCTATTTGGTCTTGCTCCGTGTGGGGTTTGCCCTGCCCGCGACATTACTGCCGCGGCGGTGCGCTCTTACCGCACCTTTTCACCCTTACCCCGTTTCCGGGGCGGTATATTTTCTGTGGCACTTTCCGTCCATCAGGCTTGAACCTGACGTCCCGGACGTTATCCGGCACACTGCTCTGCGGAGTTCGGACTTTCCTCTCCTCGCATCCGAAGACGCGGGAAGCGGCCGTCCGGTCCGGCTGCCTACATGACAATTATACGATGCAGCGCCCGGTCCTGAGACTCGGATCTCGGCAGGCGAATCGGGTGCGCGAAGCAGGCAATTCACTGTAAACTGATATCGCGCCGCCAGCGTTCTCTGCCCCTGACGTTCCCAGGTCGGTCTGAGTCCGGGGTGCCTGAAGGCTGAGGTCCGACGCCTGAGGTCCGACTTCAATCCATGAATTACATTGAAGCCATCCGCGTGGCCCTGCAATCGCTGTGGGCGAACAAGTTGCGCTCCGTCCTGACCCTGCTCGGTGTCATGATCGGTGTCGGCGCAGTCATCGCGGTCGTGACCTTCGTCTCCGGAATCAACGACTACGTCGCGAAGAAGATCTTCAATCTTGGCGCAGACGTATTCATCGTCGCAAAAATGTCGGCGGTGGAGACCAACGTCGATCATTTCCTTGAAGCCGAGAAGCGTAAAAACCTCGACATGGAGGATTACCAGGCCGTAGTCGATGCCTGCCAGCACTGCCAGTACGTCGGCGCGCTGATGCAGGGCGCCGGCAAAGTGAAGCGCAACGAGCAATCGATTAACGACACGAACATTCAGGGCATCACTCCCTCGATTGCCACGATCCTCGATACCGACCTGACGTCCGGCCGCATGATCAGCGAGACCGACTTGAACAACCACATTCAGGTTGCCGTCGTGGGAACCGACATTGTGGACCACCTGCTCGCAGGCGGCGATCCCTTGGGAAAAGAAATCAGGGTCGATGGCTGGACCTATCAGGTCATCGGAGTCGGCAAGAAAAAGGGAAAGACCCTTGGCCAAAGCGCCGACAACTACGTTCTGATTCCCATCACTGTGTACCTGAAGAAGTATGGAGCCCACAATCACAGCATCGGAATCTGGGGAAAGGCTTCGGCGACGGGGGTTCCGTTGAATCAGGCCATCGACGAAGCACGAGTAGGGCTGCGCTCGCATCGGCACGATCGTCCCGGCCAGGAAGACAGCTTTGAGATTGAGACCAATGCCAGTCTCCTGGGAATCTGGTCAGGACTCAGCAACACATTCTTCATGGCGACCATTGGAATCGCTGGGGTCTCGCTGGTGGTTGGCGGCATCGTCATCATGAACATCATGCTGGTCTCGGTGACCGAGCGCACGCGTGAGATTGGCATTCGCAAGGCGCTGGGCGCGCGGCGTGATGATGTTCTGCTGCAGTTCCTGATCGAGTCGGTGGTTCTCGCGCTGCTGGGCGGAGCGATAGGGGTTCTTGGTGGCATAGTCCTTGCCAAGGGTGTGACCGCGATCATCGGAATGCCTTCGTCGATCAAGCTCTGGGCCGTATTGGCCGGATTGAGTGTGGCCGCAAGTGTAGGCGTGTTTTTCGGAGTCTATCCCGCCCGCAAGGCGGCGCGGCTGGATCCGATTGTGGCGTTAAGATTCGAGATGTGAAGGAATTGAGTAATTGGGGAATTTAGTAATTGTGTAATTGCTATCGGCGACGGCCCTTTTGATTTTCAATTTCCCAATTACCAAATTTACCAATTACTAAATCTTTTCCATGATTCGCAAATCCGAATTCGGCGAAATCGTCCAGATGGCGACCGACACCATCCGCGGCAACAAGCTGCGCTCGGGCCTGACTGTACTCGGGATTGTGATCGGAGTTGCGGTGGTGATCGGCGTCTCCTCGATTGGACGCGGCCTCGACGACAATGTCCGCCAGTTGGTGGCCAGCATCGGGTCGAATGTCATTTTCGTGTTCCACCTGGACTTTTTCACCTTTGGCCGCATGACCGACGAGATGCGCGCCCGCAAGGAACTGACCTACGATGACGCGATGGCTATGCAGGATCTGCCACACGTCAAAGCAGTGTCGGCGGGTTTGCGAATCTTCCGGCCGGAACTGGGCGTGGGCAGCTACGCGGTCAAATATCAGGACAAAAAAGTTAAGAACACCATCATCGAAGGGGACATGGCGGAGGCTAAGGACGTCTTTGACCTGCCGATGGCCAGTGGCCGATGGTTCAGCGATTTTGACGACGAGCACCACTCGCCGGTGGTTGTGGTCTGCTACGAGACGCAACACGAGTTGTTTGGCGATCAGGATCCGCTCGGCAAAGAGATCAACATCGAGGGCCGCCTGTTCGAGGTGATCGGCACGGTGACGAAGATCAAGTCAGTCTTCGGCGGAGGCAAGGACCCCAACGACAATCGCGTCATCCTTCCGCTGAAGACTTTCAAAACCCTGCATCCGGAAATGAAGCAGCACATAATCAGCGTCAAGGCCACTTCGCACGACGATATGCCGAAAGCGATGGATGAGATTCGGGAATTGCTGCGGCGCCGGCGCAAAGTCGTATTCGATAAGCCTGATAACTTTGCGGTAATGACTTCGGACTCGATTTCCGACGTGTGGAACCAGCTTACCGGCGCGCTATTCATCGGCATGTTCGCAATTTCCAGTGTCGGCTTGGTGGTGGGCGGCGTCGGCGTGATGAACATCATGCTGGTCAGCGTCACCGAGCGCACGCGTGAGATCGGCGTCCGGAAGGCCATCGGCGCGCGCAAGCGCGACATCCTTTTGCAGTTCACGCTCGAGGCGATCATGCTGACCGCGGTAGGAGGTGTGATCGGCATCCTCGCCGGCGCCGTGGTTGTTTGGGTGATACCGATGGTGTGGCCTTCGCTCCCCGCACGCTTGTCGATGTTCTGGGTGTCGTTTGGTTTCAGCTCTGCCGCCGGGGTGGGACTCGTGTTCGGAATCTATCCGGCATGGAAAGCGGCGAATCTCGATCCGATCGAATCACTGCGGTACGAGTAATTGCCGTCGTGGATGAAACCCAGTTCCCTGATATTCTCCTCTTTGTAGCGCCGCCGTCTCGGCGGCTTCCCTGAGCATCCATCGGGACAGCGGCACATCAAAGGCGATGGTTCTCCTGAGGGTGGGGGTTTTGACTTCCTTCCTTTGCAGCGGGGTTTCGACAGAGCGAAGTCGAAGGGATGCCGGCGCTACGATCTCTCGTCCTGATCGCAACTCGGCGTATCAGGCCGTGGAAACACAGAGTCTATGATGCGCAAGAGCGAGTTCGGCGAAATCGTTCAGATGGCAACGGACACCATCCGCAGCAACAAGCTGCGTTCAGGCTTGACCGTCCTGGGCATTGTGATTGGTGTCGCGGTAGTCATCGGAGTCTCATCAATCGGCCGTGGACTAGACGACAACGTTCGCGATCGCCTCGCCACCATCGGATCCAACGTTATTTTCGTTTTCCATCTCGAGCCCTTCACGTTTGGCAGAATGTCGGATGAGATGCGGGCCCGCAAAGAGTTGACACGCGAGGACGCCGAGGAACTCCGAGATTTGCCTCATGTCCGGGCGGTAGCCGCCTCGATTCGGCTCTTTCGTCCGGAAATCGGCAGCGGCACGTACGCCGTCAAGTACCAGGGCCGTAAAGCAAAGAACACGCTCCTTGAGGGCAGTACAGCTTCACTGCTGGATGTGGAGGACCTGCCACTAACCCGCGGAAGATGGATCAGCGATTTCGACGACGATCATCGCACCTCGGTCGTTATCCTCTGCCACGATACTGCCGAGGAGTTGTTTGGGGATGAGGACCCGCTGGGCAAAGAGGTCAACGTCGAAGGCCGGTTGTTTGAGGTCATAGGCACGTTGGGCAAGATCCAGTCGGTGTTCGGCGGGGGAAAGGATCCCATCGACAATCGGGTCATCTTCCCACTCCGCACATTCAGGATGCTCCACCCGGAATTGAAGCAGCACTGGATTGTGGTCAAAGCCACGTCTCACGCCGACATGCCCAAGGCCATGGACGAGATCCGAGAGGTCCTGCGGCGCAGACGAAAAGTCTCTTTCGACAAGCCGGACAACTTTGCCATCTTCACCTCCGAGTCCATCACCGAAGTATGGAACCAGATTACCGGAGGCTTGTTCATCGGGATGTTCGCGATTTCCAGCGTCGGATTGGTTGTTGGTGGCGTCGGGGTGATGAACATTATGCTGGTCAGCGTAACCGAGCGGACTCGTGAGATCGGCGTGCGCAAGGCGATTGGCGCACGCAAGCGCGATATTCTGCTCCAGTTCACATTAGAAGCCATCATGCTGACTGCTGTCGGAGGTCTGATCGGCATCCTGGTCGGAGCGATTGCGGTCTGGGTGATTCCAGTTCTGTGGCCTTCTCTGCCGGCCCACATGTCTACCTTCTGGGTGACCTTCGGCTTTAGCTCGGCCGCTGGGGTCGGTCTTATCTTTGGCATTTATCCTGCATGGAAAGCGGCGAACCTTGATCCGATTGAGTCGCTCAGGTACGAATAGATGGCCGGCGCTCGCGCATGATTCAGCACACAATCGGAATCCTCGAGATCGTTGCTGTTCTCGGTTGCCTTTCCAGTTGCATTTACTACCTCGTTTGTCTGTACGGCGCGGCCGCCTTCCTGCGCGCGAGCAAAGCGGGAACTGGCGCTCGCCTCACCCACGCGCCGCCGGTTTCAATCCTGAAGCCGCTGAAGGGAATCGATCCTGAGATCTATGAGAGTTTTCGCAGCCACTGTCTGCAGGATTATCCCGAGTTCGAAATTGTTTTCGGTGTCAGTGATCCTGCAGATCCAGCCGTGGCCAGTGTGGAGCGTTTGAAGCGGGAGTTTCCGGAGTGTGCGATCCAGTTGGTCGTCTGCCCGAACGAACTCGGCCCCAATGTTAAGGTGAGCAATCTTGAACAGATGCTCCAGACTGCTCGTTTCGAATACCTGATCGTTAACGATAGCGACATTCGAGTCGAGCGCGACTACTTGCAACAGGTCGTCGCACCGCTGGCAGACGAACAAGTGGGGATGGTGACGTGCCTCTATCGTGGAGTCGCTGCCCCCACCACTGGTTCGCAACTGGAGGCGCTCGGCATCAGCACCGATTTCAGCGCCGGCGTTCTAGCCGCCCAGTTAATCGAAGGCGGGCTGAGTTTTGGCTTGGGATCGACGCTTGCCTTCCGCCGACGAGACTTGAACCAAATCGGTGGATTCAAAACTATCGTTGATTTTCTGGCCGACGATTACGAACTCGGACACCGGATTTCTGATCTCGGTCTAAAGGTTGCACTGTCGGACGTGGTGGTCGAGACTCATCTTCCGGCTTACGATTTCGGCGGGTACCTCGGGCATCAGATGCGCTGGGCACGCGGAGTGCGCGATTCGCGGCTTGGAGGATACATCGGGCTGGCTTCAACATTCGGCTTGCTATGGGCGCTTCTGAACCTGACCTTAGCCCGGGCAGCACCTTGGTCCTGGGCGTTCCTGGCGGTGGTATTGCTTCTGCGCGTTCTGGTCGCCCTCGCCGTTGGAAAGTCTGTTCTGAAAGATAGCCAACTGCCGGGCCAATTGTGGCTGTTGCCTCTCCGCGATCTCACTGCAGTTGGTGTGTGGATCGCAAGCTTTTGGGGCCACACCGTGACTTGGCGAGGCGATCGTTTCGAACTAAGAAAGGGCCGATTGATCCGGATTTACTGATTAAACGCACCACAGGGTGTCGATCGGATTGGCCTAAAAGTGAGCGACGGCGCTGATTTGTTAGCGGCCTCTGCGGCCGTTCTTCGCGACCTTCGCGGTTAAAGTCTTCTCGATCGCAAACAGCGCATGCAGTTTCTGCAAGGTTCAATTGTACTTTCAGCGATTGGCTGCCGATCGCGTGATCAATTCGAAACGCCCATCGGCAGAAAGACGGTAGCGTCTCCCGCGCCAGGAAATCGTGTTGCCGAAAAATCCGGCAATCCAGAAGAAAAATCCCATCAGATCTTCGATCGGCAGCAGGGCCCAGTTGAGCCTCGCACGCAGCACACGCCCCGAAACCATATACGCCGCGACTGCGCGTACTGCCACAGCGACGGGCAGAACCGGCCACCAGTCAGGCGAGAAAGCCCAGGCGATCAATGCCAGCGGCAACGGCATCGTGAACAATTGGCCGATGTATCCTGCCGGACGAGAGCGGCGCGTGCTGCGCGCCCACCGCAACCGGTGCGCAATATTCTCACCAAACGTCGCGCTTCCGATGTGATGTTCAATGACATAAGAAGACAAGATCACGCCGTGACCAGCATCGGCGGCGAATTGTCCCATCACGAAATCTTCCGCCAGATAGTCTTTCAATCGAGCGAAGCCGCCGATTGCCTGCAGAACTCGGCGGCGGGCAACGATCGTTGGCCCCACGGCAAACCGCATGCCTTCGAGCATCCGGGCCACTAGCGCTCCGCCCCAGAAGTCGGTGTTCATGCCGGTCGCTTCCAGGCGCGACCAGAAACTCGGACCGGGAACGGCGCGGTAAGGACAGGTGGCCACACCGAGCCGCGCATCCTGAAATTCGGCGGCGGCGGTGCGAAGTAGATCCGGTGTCACGCGAATGTCGCTGTCGCTCATCACCAGCAGATCATTGCCCGCCGCAGCCATCATGCGTTCCAGGCTGAAGACTTTTGCGTTTGGATACGGCGGTTCACCCGTGATAACGAGCCGTGATGCAATCTTCGAATACTCTCGTTGTAGTCGTGACACAACCTGCGCAGCGGGATCGCTCTCGCTGCGAACCGCAAACAGAATTTCGAATGATGGATAGTCCTGCTCGAAGAAGGTCCGCAGATTCGATTCCAGATCAAGATCCAGTCCAGCGAGCGGCTTCAGGATGCTGATGGGTTCGGTGCCCAACAGCGCCGGAGGCCGGACCTGCAGATAACGCAATGCTGCGACGATCTGCAAGATGCAGTACGCGACCGAACCGCAGAAGACCGCGAGCAAGACCCCCGCCAAAACTTTGCCTGAGCGAACATAGAGAAGGTGAATATAGAGAAGAAGCACAGGAAGGGCGCATCTTGCGCTTGGGAGCATGGGCCGCCAGTTATTATACCGACCGGCGGCCATACGCAGTCGCAATGCTTGGATCAATTCAGCAGTGAACTAGGGGAAGAGGTGTCCAGCGCCCTGCGAATCTTGGACGACAGTTGCTTCAGGGTGTACGGCTTCTGCAGGAAGTTCGTTTCCAGATCGACCACCTTGTGGTCGAGGATGGTTTTTCCCGCGTATCCGGAAACAAAGAGAAACTGGGTGTCGGGGCGCCCTCGCGCGACTTCTTTCGCCAAAGCGCCGCCGCTCATGCGAGGCATAACAACATCGCTGACCACCAGGTGAATCGACTTTTGTTCCTGCGCCAGTGCCAGCGCGTCCAGTCCATCCCGGGCTTCGATTACGTTGTATCCCTGGAGCCGCAGAAATTCCGCCGTGGCGCGCCGCACCGCCGCCTCGTCTTCGACCAGCAGAATCGTCTCCGATCCACCTCTTTCGGTGGGAGATTCCGTCTCCTCGATATCGCTCAAATGATGCCGCTCATGCACGCAGGGCAGATAGATTTTGAAGATGGTGCCGGATCCAGGCTCGCCGTACACCCATATGAAGCCATTATTCTGTTTCACGATTCCATAAACCGTCGCCAGTCCAAGGCCGGTGCCCTTACCGGAGGGCTTGGTCGTATAAAAGGGCTCAAAGACGTGAGGCAAGTCTTCGGGAGAGATGCCCTGCCCGTCGTCACTCACCGTAATCAGTGCGTAGTGTCCTTTCGGAATGACGGCGGGCTTTCCATGGATGTAGTCATCGTCCAGGCGTACGTCTGACGTTTCGATTTGCAGATGGCCGCCCTGCGGCATGGCGTCGCGCGCATTCGCTGCGAGATTCATCAGCACCTGCTCGAGTTGAACTGGATCGATTCGTACGGGCCCCAGGTCTTTGCCGGGCGTAAAACTGAAATCGATGTCCTCTCCGATTAGTCGCGGAAGCGTTTTGGCAATCGTACTGACCACCGAATTAAGTTCCACCACTCGCAACGCCTGGGGTTGCTTCCGGCTGAAGGCGAGTAGTTGACGGGTCAATTCAGCGGCGCGCCGCGCCGCCTGCAAGATCTCCTGAATCTTGCTTTCCAGAGGGCTGTTGTGCGGAATCGAATCGAGCGCGAGTTCGGAGTAGCTCGTGATAATCGTAAGAAGATTGTTGAAGTCGTGTGCAACGCCTCCAGCCAGGCGTCCGATCGCGTCCATTTTCTGCGCTTGCAGCAGTTGCGCCTCAAGCCGGAGTCGTTCGGTCAAATCCCGTCCGTTGGATATAAAATGCGTGATCTTCCCGTCCGCGTCTCGTATCGGACAGATGCTCTCCTCGATGTAGTACAGTTCGCCGCTCTTCTTGCGATTCACCAGGATTCCGCGAAACACGCGTCCGCCGAGAATCGCCTTCCACATTTCCTGATAAATCTCCGGACCCTGCTCCCCCGATTTCAGAATCCTCGGAGTCTTTCCCTGCGCCTCGTCGCGGCTATATCCCGTCAAGGCTTCAAACGCAGGATTGACATACTCGATGACACCCTGGCAGTCGGTGATTACGACCGTGTCCGCCGACTGTTCCACGGCGCGCGATAGCTTCCTCAAGGATTCTTCCGCGCTCTGTTGTTCCAGTTGGAGGCCGTGCAGCGCGACAGTATTGTGAATCGTGCGCACCAGCGTCGCTCCGTCCAGGCGCGACTTGGCCAGGCAGTTCCATGTGCCGCCTCCGATAATGTCGGCCACCGTCTTCTCATCAGCATCTTCAGTCAGCAGAATGAAAGGAACCGGGCGGCCGTCATGAAGCAGGTCAGTCACAAGCCGGACCGCCTCGTCGTCCCCGGCGTCATGTTCGAATAGAAGCAGGCCGTATGGCCGATGTTGCATCAACTCGCGGGCTTCCTCTAGAGACCGGGCGTGCTCCAGATCGGCCGCGATCAGACTTCGATTTCGCTCCAGCATCTCGCGAATGAGGAAGAAGTCTTCCTCGTGATCGCCCACCAGGAGTACCCGCAGTGGCGTCATAGCCGGTTTTGCTGCTGCTAACACATGGTTACCATCGGAATCCGGGAGCGAAAGTTTAGCCTCTCAATGGAGGAAGAAATTCCGATGAGACTGAAGAATCCCGAATCAGGCAGCACTCCGCAAATTTCCGCGGAAGCCACTCACTACCGTTCACAATCAATCTGCATCTTGGCTTGCCAAGAGGGGGTACGGTTAGAACATAATTAAACCCTTCCAAGGAAGTGCCACATGCATCGCTGCACCCTCTTAATCACCTTGGCGTTTGCTGTTCCACTGAACGCGCAGTCCGGATCGAGCTCTCGCGACCTCACATTCCAGATATCGTCCTTCCCGGCCTGGACCGATACCGGATTGAATCTCCAGCCAGGAGACACCGTTACTATTGCAGTAGTGCCGGCTACCTCGACTCCCTCCGATAGCGCCGCAAAGCGATGTGACCCCGCAGGGCTAAACAAAGGCTCCGCCAATGCCGCAGACCTCCCAGTCCCCGAGGCGGGTCCGGGCGCGCTCATCGCGAAGCTCCAGGCGGATGCGTCTGCGATTCTGGTGGGTGCGCGCACTGATCTCCACATCGACAAGACATCACATTTGTTCCTTGGCATGAATTTGTCGGGCACGCCAGCCTGCCAGGGCGGATACGAAGTCAAAGTTCAAACTCCCAGTGCTGCATCCGAAGCAGCCAATCCTTCCAGTACGCAGCAGACCACCCGCGGCGCCCAACTGAAGTCGCAACTCGCGACCGCCGCCCAGGTGTTCATGTCTGGACAATTTGGAGTCGACAAACCGGCACCGAATTCCGAGAACGCGACATCTGCGACCGGTGCGGAAGCGTCCCCCACTCCCGTTCTTCACGTCTCCGAAACACAGTTGGATGCGGATTTTCGAAAGCAGCTCGACGGCCTTCCCCGCCGAGTCAACGATCAGTTCAGCAACCTCGGCGACATGGTGAATTTCGTCATCGTAGGCTCCCAGCAAGACGTGCAGTCCGTGCTCGCGGCTGCTGACTGGCACGTGGCGGACACCAACAACACAAGAGCGGCCCTCAATGCGGTGATGCAGACGTACGACAGCAAGGACTATCTCGCCATGCCCATGAGCACGCTCTTCCTGTTCGGTCGAAAGCAGGATTTCGGGTACGAAATGGCTGAGCCCATTGCCATGGTCGCCAGCCGCCATCACTTCCGCATTTGGAAGGCGCCATTCACCTGGAATGGCCAGGAAGTCTGGGTCGGCGCTGGGACCCACGATATCGGCTTCGCCAAGGACAAGCGCAACAATAATGTCACGCACAAGATTGATCCCGCCGTCGACGGTGAGCGCGACAACATCGGCGCCAGCCTGCAAAAATCTAACAAAGCCAAAACGTTTAGTTATTACCTCCCGCCAAACCCGGTGCAAGAGGCGAAAAACGCAACAGGAGACGGCTACCACTCTGATGGCCGCCTATTGGTCATCTTTCTGCATTGAAACGGTTAACAAAAGAGATTCCGTGCGAAATGTACCGCTTCCTTGTTAACCCTTTCGCCCGCCCGGCGTCTAACCACCTAAATCCGGTGGACCTCGATTCTTGCGGAGATCGACGGAACGCCACAGCAGCATCGTGCGTATAGAGCTATAAGCGGGTGTCTGCCCGCATGAAGCTGTACCGCTCTTCGGACGTCTGCTTCCGCGGTAACGAGTCCCTGGTGCTCGCGAGGACAGCGCTATGAAGGCGTCCAACGTTTCTGGGGGAAGTATGGAGAATGTGGAACGTACCAATGGCTCGATGAAGCCGATCGATAGATACGACATCGGTCATGTGCAGGAAGTGATCCGTCAGGCTCACGATGAACTGCGGCAGTTAATGCAACAGCGTGCCGAGATCATGAAACGAATCGGCACGGTAAAACAGACCATCTCCGGTTTGGCGAATCTTTTCGGAGATGGCGTTCTGAATGAAGAGTTGATGGAACTGGTTGACCGCAAAAGCAATGGACGTCAACCGGGCTTCACCAAGGCTTGTCGCATGATTCTGATGGAATCCGGTCGCGCCATGAATTCGCGGGATATTTGCGAGCACTTCCAGGAAAAGCTACCGGATTTACTCGCTCGCCACAAAGATCCTATGGCGTCGGTGACTACAGTATTGAACCGCCTGGTGGAATATGGCGAAGCGGAAGCGGTGGTTGCAAATGGTAGACGGGCATGGCGGTGGGTGGCCGACGTGCCCGCGTCACCATCCGTCGCGGGCGGCCAGGTAGGCCTCGTCTCCTAGTTAACTCTTATCAGCGGATCGTCCGAAGGTTCCCGATCCGAGTCCCTTCCCCTGCAAGAATACCCCTGCGTTTCAATTCTTAACGATTCGGCCCGTCCTCGGGCGGCAATAACATGCCCTTTTCCAGGTGCCGGGTTACGTGCGCGTAAGAAGCCGCGTGCGGATCGTGCGTCACCATCACGATCGTCTTTTGGAAGTCCTCGTTCAGCCGCTTCAAAATCTCCAGAACCTCTGTCGCCGAGTGGCTGTCCAGATCGCCGGTTGGCTCGTCTGCCAGCAATAAGGTCGGATCGCTCACGATGGCGCGGGCAATCGCCACGCGTTGCTCCTGTCCGCCGGAAAGCTGCTTCGGCAGGTGATGAACACGATCCTCCAGCCCCACCAGCTTCAGTGCCGTCATGACGTGATCACGTCGCTGTTGTGCATTAAGCTTCGTGAGCAGCAGCGGCAGTTCCACGTTTTCAAACGCCGACAACACCGGAATCAGATTGAACGTCTGAAACACGTATCCGATATGCTCGTTGCGCCAGCGCGCAATCTGAGTGTCGTTGAAGCGAAAGATGTCCTGCCCCTGCACCAGCAATTCGCCGGAGCTTGGTCGGTCGATGGCTGCGATCATGTTGAGCAGCGTTGTCTTTCCGGATCCCGACGGGCCCATCAGCGCGAGGAACTCTCCTTTGGCGATGTCAATCGACACATCATCCAGCGCTGTCACCTGAAAAGCATCCCGCTTAAAGATTTTGCTGACGCCGCGAACCTGGACAACTTTCGTGCTAGTGGCAACGTTCGGTTGTGCAACTGTGCTCATGATTGCCCCTTGATTCTGATTTTGTCTCCATCTTTCAAATCCGCCGGACCAGCGGTAATCACGTCCTCGCCTCCAGCAAGTCCTTCCACCAGCACCCCGCCGCTGCGCTGCGCCGTAACGCGCACTTCCCGCTGGAGGGCTTTGTTCCTGAAAGCGATGAATACGACTTTCTTGCCAGAATGATCGCGGACGGCATTCGTCGGTACGAAAACCCCCGCCGGGCTGGACACGCTTGATTTCTTGGAAGGCTCGTCGGCAATAAACTTCACGGTCGAATTCATTTCCGGGCGGAGATAATCGTCCGGATTCAGAATCTGAACCTTCACTTGCACCGTAGCCTTCTGGCGATTGGCCTCAGGAGAAATCTCCGCGATCACGCCGTCATATTTGCGATCCGGAAAAGCATCGACCGTGACGATCCCTTTCTGCTTCGGCCCGAGTCGGGAGAAATCGTCCTGCGCAATATCGAGCTCGACTTGAATGTCCTTCAGATCCGCCAGGGAAAAGACTGGCCGTGCCGCGCTGGCGAATTGTCCAGTCAGCAGTTCTCCCTTTTCCACGCTGCGATCGAGAATCGTGCCCGTGATAGGAGCTCGAATCACCGTAGCATCGAGCTGTGATTTGGCGTAACCGGCTTGTCCCTCCGCCTGCATCAGCGCGCCTTTCGCCCGAGCGATCTCCTCGGCTCGGGGCCCGAGCTTCGCCAGTTGATAGCTTTGCTCGATCGAATGCTCCCGCTGCTGACTCGACTCATATTTCGCCGTGGCGTCATCCAGTGCCTGTTGAGACATGACTCCCTGGCCGAAAAGATTCTTTGTGCGGTCGAGGCTGACCTTGTCGTTCGCCGCTGTGGCCTTTGCCTCGCTAAGGTTGTGCTCGGTTTGCTGGATCTCTTCGGGTCGCGACCCATGTTGCAGTTGCAGAAGTTGCGCGCGTGCGCTCTCTGCCGCGCCCTCCGCCTGCTCATACTGCGCGCGGAATTCCTGGTCTTCGAGGCGGACCAGCACCTGGCCTTCCTTCACGTGATCGCCCTTTTCCACGCCGATCCAAGCAACGCGCCCTGTCACCTTGGAGTTCGCTTCGATCTTGTGATGGGCCACAATGTACCCGGTCGCCGTCAGTACCACGCCCGCGGTCGGATCACCGCTGCTCTCCACCGTGGCCCGCGCAGTCTCGACTTCAGGCGCGCTCGACCCGAACAGGCGATAGAGTAGGGCACTTAGCCCCAACAGGACAACCACGGCAATGCCGACGATGATCGTCTGCTTCGCCCACGGAGATGGCTGTCCCTCGTTGCCGCGCTCCGTCCGGTCAATGCGCAGTCCTTGCAACTCCTGATGTTTTGTATCAATTGGCATCGATCGAATCCCGACCTGACTTTCCTTGTCTTGCGTATACAAACTAATCTCGCAGCGCAGCCAGAATTTCCCGCCTCGAAGCATGCCAAGCCGGGAAGATTCCACCGAACAATCCCATGACCAGGGCAAAAACGATGGCCGCCGTCACCACTCCCGGTGTCATCTGCAGGCCGAATACAACTTCGCTGAACGTGACCTGGTTCTGCGTGCCGGTCGTCATTCCGTTGAAGGGCAGCATCAGAATGATGCCAACGATCGCGCCTAGCAGTGAAAGCAGAACGGCCTCCAGTACGAAGGACGTTAAAATACTCGGTCGCGAGAAACCAATGACGCGCAACGTGGCAATCTCGCGTGACCGGTAAGCGACCGCCGCGTACATCGTGTTCATAGCGGCGAAACTGGACCCGATGGCCATGATGGCTGCAACCAGCCATCCAATAAACTGAATTACCGCCCCTGACTTTGTCTGAGTCGCGTAGTATTCGGGCTCGAGCATCCCATCGAGCTTCAACCGTTGATCGTCGCTCACTCGATGCTTCAGCGCGTCTGCCGCAACCGCGTCGGTGGCCCGTAGGTACGCGGAACTGTACACGCCCTGGCGATCGAAATCCGAACTCATCTGGTTCACGTCGCCCCAGATTTCCGATTCATACGCCATTCCACCCGCGTCGAAGACGCCAACCACCTTCCACGAGCCCTTCCCAAATTCCACTGCGTCCCCGACGTTGGCATTCATAAAGCGTTTGCGGATGCTCTTGCTGACCACGACCTCCCGCTGGCCCGGAGTGAACCAGCGCCCATCTGCGAGCTTTACCGTGGGTCGAAGTTCCAGGCCGTCCTGCATCAGGCCGCGAACCGTGACATTGGCTTCGCCCGATCCGTCCTTGCGAGGAATCGAAATCACAACGGTGATCTCGCCCGAAACCAGTGGATCACCGCTCTTATCCTTTGCAATGCCGGGTAAGGTTTTCAGTGTCTGAAAATTATCCTGCGGAAACGGTCCGGTAAGTTCGCTGGTCGATCCTTTGCGCAGTACCAGCACATTCAGAGGATTGCCTGTGCTCTGGAACGCCTTCTGCAAGCCAGCCAGTAGAGCCATGATGAAGACTGCCGTCGTCACCGTCAGTGCGATACCCAAGGCAGTCATGATGGTCAGCCCCTTGCGGAGCACCATGTTACGAATGTTGTATTTGATTGGGATCGCCATGTTTTTTCTCTAGCCGATGTGGCGCAGGCCCTCCACAATTCCCAAACGCGACGCGTTGTACGACGGAATGATCGCGCTGATAAAGCCCACGAGCGCCGCCACAACCCATGCCACCAGCATCGTAGGCGCATTCACCTGCAGTGCACCGGCGAACCCGCCTGCCTTGGAGGCACCCAGTCCAAGCAGGAATGCCACCAGGGAACCTCCAATGCCGCCAACCAGCGCCAACACGACCGCCTCTCCCACAAACAGACCTAGAACCGTGGCACGCGTGAAGCCCAGCGTTTTGAGCACTGCAACCTCGCGAGTCCGCTCACGGATCGACATGGCCATGGTGTTCGCCGAAACCAGCAGAATCGCGAAAACCACTGCCCCGCAAATGCTCAGAATGAATGCCTTCACGTTTCCCAACATCGCCAGGAATCCGAGTTGAAAAGCCGCTTCCGTCTCGGTCCGTGTGGGCTGAGGCGAGTTGCGGAACATATCGTCGACCGCGGGACCGATCTTCTGCACTGCTTCCGGCGAATCCGCCAGGATGGTGTAGAAGCCCTGCTGTCCTTTCATGTAAGACACAGCCTCTTCTACATACTTCTGATTGAAGTAGAGGGCTTGCGTTGGCCGCGGCGCCGTGAAAATCCCCCGAATCGTCAGTTCGAGATTCACTGGAAAGATCGTCCCTGTGATGATGATCTTCTGACCGACCTTCCAGCCGTAGTCCTCAGCCTTCTTGCTGTCAACGACAGCGCCCGCGCGATCGTGCTGCCATGCCTTGATCTGATCCTCTGGAATTTTCCAATCCTTGTAGACATTGAAGAACTCGTCTGGGTCGGTGCCAAACTGGGCGAAAAAATTTCCCGATTTGTCGTCCTTATAAACCCCGCCAAACCAGTTCTGGGGAAGAACGTTAGCCACGCCAGGAATCGCGCGGATCTTTTCCCGGTAGAAGCTCGGCATGCTGAATGCAAGCGAAACCTTATGTCGGGTCACCAGGCGCAACGCCGATTCCTCGGTTGGCTTTGACATGTAGAAATTGCGCCAGATCGCCATCATCAACGTGAGCAAGAGCAGCGAAAAACCGATACTCAACACCGTAAGGATGCTGCGCCGAAGATTGCGAAAGGTGTTCTTACGGACAAATCGCGTCAAGGTCATGGATGAACTCCGAGGCAAGCAGAAGACGGACCGCAGGAAGTGGGTACGGCCAATCGGAAACAGGATAGACGATTGCGTTCCATATCGACAACCGTGCCGGACTGCGCATGTAACACCTGGAAGCGGCTACTCTCCGCTGATTCCGTGGTGCTTCTATACTTCCCCCACCCCGCTCCGCCCACAAGTGGAGATCGTCACCGCAGCCGGGTGACAAATGTCACCCCAAATCACACATCACAAGTAAAACCGTTAGGACCACCGTAAAGTTACGCCGAAGTCTGAGCGCAGTTGCTAAAACGATTTCCTTCGTGAACCTTAGTGCCCTTCGTGGTTAACGCCTTTCACGCCCGAAGCTCTGGACTAATTAATCCGGCCCTCATCGGCCGATGGGCCGTAGAGGGCCGGAACCGAGGAATCGTTCAGCCGCAAATAGACAGTGAGCTGTCCACGATGATGGGCGAGATGGCTGAAAACTGAGTCGGCAATCATCAGCTCACGTGAACTCTCGCTGACGACGTGACCGCCCACCACAAATCTCCAGGACGTCAGCAGATGATCGTCAGTAGTGTTCTGCAGAGCTTCCCGCGCCTCAGCCACCGCGGCATCGAGCGCCGCGATCAATTCTTCGCGCTTGCGCCACTCCAGTGGTTTGAACTTCGCTGCGGCTGGCGATTTCAGATCCAGTTCGTCCTGCTTCACCATGCTGACAATCCACGACGGCATGGTGGCCACCAGGGAAGCCAGATAGCCGAGAGGCATCGACTTCGGATGCGGTTTCCAATCGTTGTGATCCTCTGGTATGCGTTGCAGCGCCTGCCGGCTGCTGGCCGCTTCCCGATCCAGTTCGGCAAGAAAGAAATCTGTAAGTTTCATGGTCGTCTCCGTTCTCAAGTCGCTCCGCCTTAATCCTGTTGGCAGAATCGATGCCGGACACACTATCAGCGATTTAGGACAGTTTCAGTCCTCGATTCGTGGCACAATCATTTTCATGCTGCAGACGTCGGCCCGGCTGCTTCGGTTGCTTTCGCTCTTCCAGGCACAACGCTACTGGTCGGGAGCAGAACTCTCCAGCAGATTGGACGTAACCGGACGAACCCTGAGGCGTGATGTGGATCGCCTGCGCAGCCTCGGCTATCCCGTGCATTCGACCGCAGGAGTTGCCGGCGGATACCAGCTTGGAGCCGGCGCCAACCTCCCGCCCTTGCTCCTGGATGATGACGAGGCGGTGGCCGTTGCTCTGGGATTGCGCACTGCGGCGAGCGGCACCGTCAGTGGAATGGAAGAGTCGTCAGTGCGCGCTCTGCTGAAACTCGAACAGGTGCTGCCGCCGCGGTTACGAAATCGCGTGGCCGCGCTGCACGGTTCGATCGTGCAACTGGGTAGCCGTGGGACAACGGTCGATGCCGGTCGCCTATCCGCGATCGCCGGGGCGAGCCGCGATCGTGAAAAGATCAGATTTCGCTATAACGACCGCGCCGGCAGCTCCAGCGCGCGTATCGTCGAGCCCCACAAAGTCGTCCATACCGGATATCGCTGGTATCTGGTGGCATGGGACGTGGGCCGGGAAGACTGGCGCACCTTCCGCGTCGATCGCATCGAAGGCAAGATCAAGACGTCGACACAGTTCAAGCCCCGCAAGCCGCCTGAGGGAGATTTCGTGGCCTTCGTTTCGAAATCTCTCTCGCAGGTGCCCTATCCCTGCCGGGCGCGCGTAACTTTGCATGCGCCGGTCGAAGTGATCGCTAAGCGTGTACCTCCGGCCGCCGGAACACTGGAAGCGGCCGGTGCCGATTCCTGCCTCCTCAAAACCGGATCGCATTCCTGGGAAGCGATCGCGATCCATCTGTTATGGCTCGGAGTCGATTTCGAAGTCCACGAACCGCCAGAGCTGATCGCCTATCTCGCACACCTCTCCGATCGCATCACTGCGGTCGTGAAGTCCTCAGCCGACAGCCCTCGCCAAAGCTGACGCAGGAACAGCTGACGTAGGGACAGCCGCCTCGGCTGTCCAGCGAAGCCCTGAGCGCAGTCGAAGGGCGAGCCGCATGTGTAGAGACGGGCGCACCCTGCCTTGAGCGTAGTCGAAGGGACCGTCCCGCGGGCAAAGCCCGGCGTCCGCTATCCGCATGCCGGGGCCGGGCCGGAAGGACCCACTGCGACAGTTCGACGAGTGATTCCCGCGACCCTTTGGCGGGGCGGGGAACTTGAGTGTAATGGGGATTTATCGCCAATGATCGAAAAGTCAAGCTGGAATCAGTCCCGTGGTCGCGGCATTCGCGACTGCAACGCTGCCAAGAAGCGGGGATCAAGGCCACCCCCGTTAGGCAAAGCCTGAGCTAATTTCACTTTCGCCCAAGCTTCTGTGTACCTTTTGAGACTGAACAAAGTAGTCGCCCAATTCTTTAAGTTCCTCGCGTTCTGCGGCGCAATTTGATAGATCCGCTCGAAGCGACTGAACGCGTCATCAAGCAAGCCCTTGTTCCGTCGTTTAACGCCCGCAATTGCAACTGCATTTGCATAGTCAACCGAAAAGTTGATTTCGCCGCCAACAAACTTCTCAGCTTCTGCAAATAGCTTCAACGATTCATCGAACTTCCGTGCGTCTGCCTCGATGGCCGCCATTCCCCAGAGTGCTGTTCCATTGTCGTTGTTCAAGAGCCAAGATTGATTGAAGCGTCGCATGGCGTCCGAATGGTCTCCGGCTCGCAGGTATTGCCAGCCACGCGCCGCCATATCGTCAGAGGCCTTCTTCCGGTCACCGTGATAATCCTCGTCCACGCCTGAGATGAACTTCTCGTCCGCAGCTTTTTGCCAATCGGCTTTTGGCAAGGAACCGTATTTGGGTTGAAGGTTTCGATCATCTGCCCAAGCGAGAGCGGCACAGAGGATGAGAGCACCGGGTAGGAGGAGGCGAGCAAGTTGATTTCTTTTCATACGATCCTTCCCCCCTCTGTTTCAAGTCATCGGAGCCATCATAAGACCTCGCTCCTGAGAGACGGAAGTGAATGTGACGCTTTCTCAAGTGGCACAGCGATAGTTGGCGCTAACAGGCCTTCACACTCAAATTTCGACTGCTTTCGATTCGATTCACATCGGCAGCGTTTGTCTGTAATCGGAAGATGAGTGAAATCGATATTACGTCAAGTGACCAGGCGCTCACTCTCGGCAGGTGCAAACTCGCATAGACCTGTGTGATCCTTAGCGGTAGGCCGCCGCCGGAACGCCCATGAGACACGCCGTAATCGCCGCAGTGACCGCCTGTCTGGCGGTAGCAATCACGCTCCTGTTGTCTACGTATGGGGCACACGGAGTGCAAGGATGGATCGCCGCTTATGGTGGTTATCCCGGCGGGTTTGTGAACTGGCGTTTCAATTCGGGCTGCGTGAGCTACACACTGATAACGGTCGTTAACTGGCTAACGTACTTCGCGATTGCCGAGGCCATCTCGGCCGTATTCAGGTGTTTCTCGCGCTTGGGATGAGTGAAATCGAGATTCTTCAACAATTACAGGTAAGGGATGGCGACGATCTTCCACCCGCTCGACGTACGTTCCCATTCCAAATCGAAAGAGGGTGAGCCATCGCTGGTTGTCCCGCCACAAGAGGAACCGTCGGAAGATATGGTGCTCCTGATGGTGACGTTTGACTTCACCAGTTGCTCGCGAAAGGACATGATCACTGTGGTGTCTGGTGTAATACCTGCTTTCTTGCGACTGACGTTGACTTCCTTCTTCAAGCAAGCGGAATCGTAGATTACGCAGTAAATACCCGTTCTGGCGGACATCTCTTTGTGTATCGCGGACAGGCTCACGAGCGGTCCATCGGTTCCCAGAAACACACCTCTTGTCGCAAGCAGCGGCATCAGCTTGTCCGGTTTTCCCGACTTAATTGCGTCAATCGCCGCAGACGACGCACGCCCAAGTTCCTGTTGGAGAGTATCGCGCTGAATGTTTGCTGGACAGCCCGGTCCATTTCCATGCTGTGCGAATACGTCAGGACCGTTGAACGAGACTGAGAGGACCACAGCAATTCTGCCTAGCTGGATGAGCGACCGCTTCATAACCCGCATTGTACGTGGCTAACCGTCAACTGACGTTACCAGGCCATGTCACAGGTTTGCGCCATCTCTTCGCCTTTGCTGAGGTCAAAACGCGCAATCGAGATTTATCGCCAACAACCGGGTAGATTCCAGTTTGCCGACAATCGCTGAGTAGTTACTTGGGTAGCCCGCTACAAGGGAAAGTGGTTTAATTCCGAGTGACCAAGGCCGCGCGGTCAGAAAGCCGGTAAGCGATGAAGAAGTACAAATTCAAGGCGAAAATCGAAGCAGGCGATGGCGGAGGGGCCTACGTGTTTTTTCCCTACGATACCGAGAAGGAATTCGCCACCAGAGGAAAGGTGCCGGTAAAGGCCACCTTCAATGGTGTTCCCGATACGGGTTCGCTTATCAGGTACGGCAAGCCCCTTCATGTGTTGGGGATGCCTAAAGCTATACGCGCGCAAACGGGGAAAGACCCGGGCGATACGATTGAAGTCGTTGTCTGGAAAGATGAAGAGATCAGAACCATCGAAATGCCTGCTCAATTTGAAAAGTTGATCAAGAAAGAAGGGCTGCTTCCAGTTTTCGAAAAACTAAGTTACACGCACCGCAAGGAGTACTGCCGCTGGATTACCGACGCCAAGAAGGAAGAAACCCGATTGAAGCGATTAGGAAAAGCCATTGAAATGCTCAAGAAGGGAATAAGCACCCCTGGGTAGAATGTAGAAGGTCACGCGAATTGGACTGTGAACGTTTGCGGTTGGCGCCTCTGATTGACCCTGGGTGAGCCCCCGTCTGGAGTCAATGCATTATGAGAGAGCGGCCTGGTTGAAGGTGGGCAAATCAGGTAAAGGATGACACTATACCTCGAGGGAAAGACTCCGTTGAGCGCGATGTTCTTTCCCCCAAGGAGGCAACTTTATGAGTCGCGACATCCAGTATATCGGCATGGATGTGCACAGGGAAGCGATCGTGATCGCGGTGTTGAATGGCAGTGGCAAGCTGGTGATGGAGTCGATTGTGGAAACCAAAGCCAGCAGCATTCTGCAGTTTATCCACGGTCTGCGGGGCGAGTTGCATGTGACCTGGGAAGAAGGGACCTGGGCGGCTTGGCTCTACGATCTGCTGAAGCCACACGTACACCAAGTCCTGGTGTGCGATCCGCGGCGCAATGCCTTATTAAAGGAAGGCAACAAGAGCGACAAGATCGATGCGCGCAAGCTGGCCGACTTGTTGCGCACGGGGATGCTGCGCCCGGTCTATCACGGAGAACACGGACTGCGGACGCTGCGCGAACTGGGGCGCAGTTATCGGACCATCAGTCAGGATCTGAACCGAGTGATGAACCGGATCAAGGCTCTGTATCGCGGCTGGAGCATTCCCTGTGCGGGTACCCAGGTCTATGCTCCGCGTTACCGCGAGGAATGGTTACACAAGATTGAACATGCCGGCGTGCGCCGGCGAGCCGAGTTGCTGTATCAGCAGTTGGATGGATTGCAGACGTTACGACGAACCCTGCGTCCTGAGTTATTGGCGGAGAGCCGGAAACACAAAGCCTCGAAACTGCTGCGCCAGATTCCCTGCATCGGTCCGCTTCGGGCTGCCCGCCTGATCGCACTGATGCAGACCCCGCACCGATTTCGTAGCAAGCGGCAACTCTGGACCTATAGTGGGCTAGGCATTGAAACGCGCGACAGTGCGCAATACCGCTTTGTCCGCGGACAACTGCAACATGCGAAAAAACCGCAGCAGATTCGGGGTCTGAATCAGAATCACAACCACGAGATGAAAGAGATCTTCAAAGGAGCCGCGACCCGAGCCAGCTGTGGGGTGAGTCCGTTACGCGACTTCTATCTGAGTTTGCTGGCCAAGGGAATGAAGCCCGAGATGGCGCGTCTGACCTTAGCCCGAAAGATTGCGGCCATTGCTTTGACACTTTGGAAGAAGGAGGAACGTTTCGACGCGGAACAACTGAAGCCGCAAGCAGCTTGAGCGTTGCACAGAACGCAGGTGGTCTCCCAGGTTTCACGCCTCGGTTGTGACCCATCGGTTCCGGCGATGCTCGGGTTCGAGGGAGAGTATCCATTCACTCATTAGGCGTTCGGGTGCTGGAATCAGCACCCAGTCTCCGGGTCAATCCTATGCCCCCTCGGATAACCCAAAAAAGCCATAGGCCTCGAGCCTCACATAGGATGATGGTTGGCACTTAAGCCAACGGTTGGCTTGCGCAGCTTCGCAACGAATGGTGTCGGGACCGCTGCATGAAACCGCTCAAGGAAGACCAGCATCCGCGATCCACATCTGTCGTACTGTGTTGCGCACCATGCGTTAAACCCAAAATCCCCTCCACGAAGAAGAAGGGGCCTGGATGCAAGCAACAATCGAGGTCTCACGGAGAGGAGTGGAGAAGTGTTTTCGCTTGACATCCTCTCTCATAGGATGAGTGAAAAGGCGATATTTCAACAGTGGAGTTCCGTAGTGGACATTCATGGCATAATCACGGGATTCCGAGATGACCAGAAACTCCACAACAGTCGATGATCTGCCACTCCCAAATCGACTCCTTCGTTTGCTGGACTCTGGTCGTTGGCCTCGCACCTACGAAGAGGCGTTAAAGCAAAATCTGAAATCGCTAGTTCCGAAAGCGCGGATTCAGTTATTTGCTCCTGAGGAGAGCACCATCTTCCTTTATACCCCGCCGTTTTACACGGTAGCAGCGGATATTGCAGGCCGCCAGAAGCGCGGACATCACACGTTCTGGTCCACCTATGCAGCTCTGGATATTATCTCGCCTGAACTCTCACTCGTTATTGGTGACTTCGGGCTGGGATCGGATGCACCCATCCCGCTCGACTATCGACAAGGCGGCTCCAATATACCCGTGATCCGATTGCAGTGGCGCAAATCAGAGGCCAACGTCTGGGTACGCTGCGCCGACAGTTTCGATGGATTTGCAGACATGCTGGGGCTGGATTAGATCGGGTCGAGGTGGTTTTGAGCGCAATGGCGATGTTACAACAGTAGAGACGCAGTGAAGTGCGATCACCTGCGGAAGGCGGTCCAGTGGTTACTCAGCAGGCGATATACCGCCATTGAAAACGCGCTGAAGAGTAGCAGGGCATCTCGCCATCGCGCCGCTCGGACAATGCAAACCAACAAGAGAGAAATTCCCGCACACGCCAGCACAATCAGCACGGCTCTACCCAGAACGATCATCGAGTAAAAAGAGCATTTTCCGGCGAACCACTCGAATGCGCACCGCCAATCCAGAGCCAGACCGACAGCGGCAAAACACCAAGCCACCCACCAAGGCTGTGCTTTGATTCGGTCTGCTATTACCTGCTCTCTTCGCGGATTCGATCCGAATTGTCGAATCGACTCCAGAATGGACTTCGGGCGACCTACGTCGGCATACCTCGCGTCGTAGCACTTTGAACAGAGCGTTTGGTAGCTCGGAAGATCAGACCCACAATCTGGACACTGAGGCATGTTTCGGGCGCTCACAAATCCCTTTAGAAATTAGAACATCCTCGTGCCAAATCTGCGGCTTACGACGGTAACTGTTGAAACCAGGCGTGGCTGTTGAAAAACTCGATTCGTGAAAACTAGTCCAACAAAAGTTGCGCTAGGATGCCCTACAAACGACCTTCTTGATTTTCTAGGTATTTTGCATCCCTCAAATTTTGGCTGTTTGGGAGGGAACGGGACTTTTTCAACAGCTACAGGCGTTAGCACTTAAATTTCGGATTCTTTCGATTCAATTCACATCCGAGCATCTGTCGATGGCCGTCGGCTCGACGCGTCACACATCGACTCGCGCATGCCTCGTGGGCTGAACTAGCGCACCGCAACGAACGCCAAGCGGCCGGTAGTACGGGCGGCGTTGTCCGCCCAAATTCCGGCTTACTTTGGTAACTCGAAGCGCCGCACGCGCGGCGATATCCTAACGCTACTCGATTCTCGGATGTTCGCCGCCACAAGTATCGCTGCGCGAGACGGAAATAGCGCGCGTGACGGCTTGGAGCAAAGAAGCAATGTCTACGAAAATCGGCCACTTCGAAATCCTCAGTGAGTTGGCGAAATCGCCGACTGGCACGGTCTATAAGGCCAACGACCCTGAGAGCAATCAGACGATCGCATTGAAGGCGATCCAGTTAAGTGTGTTTGGAGACCACGCCGACGCGCTGGAGCACGCACTCCTGGCCGAGGCCGAGAGCACCAATGTTCTCAGCAGTCCCAATATCAGCAAGATTTTCGGCGCCGGCGAAATGGAAGGCCAGTTCTGCGCCGCCATGGAATATGTCCAGGGCAATAGCATCGCGACCATGCTGTCACGTAAAGAAGGATTCTCCATCTGGGACCTGCTCGATATCGGACGCCAGTTGACCAGCGGTCTCGATCACGCCAGCTCGCTTAAGCTAGTGCATTACAGCCTCGAGCCCTCCAAGATCATGTGCGGATGGGACGGCACAGTCAAAATTCTGAGCTTCGGCGTCTCCAGCGTTGGGAACTTTGCACAGCACGTCAGCCAGGGACTGCCCTCATTCCTTCACTACATGTCGCCCGAGCAGGTGCGCGGCGAGGCTACCGATGGCCGCTCCAATCTCTATAGCCTCGGCGCCATGTTCTACGAGATGGTGACCGAACGTAAGGCGTTCGATCGGGAAGATATTGAATCGCTCCGCCAAAGCATCCTGGAGAGTACTCCGGTTGCGCCGGCCCATGTGAATCCCAAGATCCACCCGCTGCTCAGCAATCTCATCATGAAGGCGCTGGAAAAAGATCCCGCCAAGCGATACCAGAGCGGCCGGGAAATGCTGGATGACCTCGAGAAGTGCAAGGAGTCGAAACCGGCAGCGGCCAGGAAAGCCGAAGCTCCAAAGGGAATCCCGGTTCCGGATAAAGCGAAGACCGTCGCACAATCGAAATTTGTGAACGCCGCGGCGCCGAAACCAGCGACGGCACCCTCGGGGCTGGCGCGTCCTTCCGCACCGGTTGCAGCGCCTAAGCCGTCAGCGCTTGCGCCTCGGCCTTCAGCCTTAGCCAAGCCTTCAAAGCTGGCCATGCCGAAAGCCGCAGCTGCCGCTGCTGGCGTTGGATCCAGCGATTCTGTCGCGCTCCCCGAAATGAACGCTGCTCCCGCAGAGATTCAGGAACTCGATCTCTCGGATCAGTACGTCGCCAGCCCGCCTCAGATCGGCGTGGAACCCGAGCAGCCTTCGTCCTATATGTCGGCTGCGGTCGCGGATGAGCCTCAAGTAGAAACGTTCGAGCCTCAATCCGACCACGCCGCGCCGAAAATTGCCATCGATCCCATGATGGCCGAGGGCCGCCCTGCTGGAGGCGGAGGAGGAGGAGGCACCAGCTTCTCCGAGATTTCCGAACTCCCTCCGCTCAAGGAAGTCTATGTCGCCCCTCCGCCTCCGCCGCCGGTAGAGACTGCTCCGGTTGTGTCCCACTCACCGGCCATCACGCCCTTTCGAGGGGGACGCAAAGCCGACGAGAAGCCCAAAGTGCAGCCGCGCGAAGTGGCGCAGAAGGCGATGAAAGAGATCAAAGGCGTTCCGCCCAAGTTGTATCTCTATGCGTTGGGTGGCGCCGCCGTCCTCATCCTGCTCATTGCCGTCGGCGTGACCTACTACATCCACGGCCAGGGCGACGATGATGCGGGAGCGCCACGTTCCACAGCCGTCTCCGAATCTCCAGCACAGCCCGCGCCGGAGGTTCCGGCTCCGAAGACTGAAGCCGCGCCCGCTCCTGCCCCTGCTCAGCCCGAAGAAGTCAAGGAACCCGACACCCCGGTAGCGCAACCAACCATTTCATCGAAATCAAGAAGCGCAAAAAAAAAGGCCACCGCAGCGCCCGTCGTCATTCCCGGACAACTAGCCATTGATTCCACCCCGCAGGGCGCTCAAGTTCAGATTGACGGCGCCGCCGATCCGAGCTGGGTCACGCCCTTCACCTTGACCAATATTCAGCCCGGACAGCACACCATCACCGTCAGCAAGTCGGGTTACTCAGCCGACACACGAACGGTGAGTATCACCTCAGCCAACCGCGCGACCACGCAAATTCATCTGGCGCAGTTGGTGGCAACGCTGGTGGTCAAGAGCAATCCGCCTGGGGCCAGCGTCTACGTCGATGGCCGCAGCATGAACGCGAAAACGCCCGCGCAGGTCAGCGTCGACAAGGGTCAGCACCTGGTGCTGGTCCGCATGTCCGGCTATCTCGACGAAACCATGAACGGCCAGTTCACCCTCGGCCAGACCCTAAACTTCACTCCGACCCTGCAGCCTCTGGGCAACGTCGACAGCATTAAGACCGTCGGAAACAAGATGTCGCGCTTGTTCGGCGGCAAGGGTCAGCCCGGCCAGGCCACGATTTCCATACACACGCAGCCCAAGGGCGCTCAGGTCGCCGTTAACCAGCGCATGTTGGATAAGCCCGCTCCCGTCGACGTGATGGTCGATCCCGGAAACTACGTCATCGACATCACGCTCAGCGGATACGCCCCCATCCACAAAGTCATCACCGCCACCAAGAGCGGCAAGGTGGTCATCGACGAAGCCCTGCAGCCGCAGTAGGCAAGATTTCACTGGTGTGCCGTTCGTGCTCCGCTTTGAAAGGGCGCGGCTTTAAGCCGCGCTTCAGGCGCTGAGGGTCATGATATTTCGATCACCCAACGTCTCTTTTCTCTTCTGCCGCACGCAGAAATACACTCTGACCGACCGCCACCAGTCCCACGCGAATGACCGTCCCATAAACTCCCGCCTTATTCTGGTTCGCCCGAACCACCGCCTTCAGGACTTCCGGCGCCGGACTGGCCGAGTCCGGGTCAAGGTTCACCATCGAGCACCGGACGTCCCTCATCGTCACACCGATCGCCGGGCCATCGTCCCCCTCGCCGAATGAGAGCGCGCCGCTGACCCATTCGTCCTCCTGGAAGGCCCCCGGCCGCAACAAACGAATCACAACATTCGGACGAAATCGTCGCACGTCCAGACTTCGCCCTGCGAGTTGTCCAATCTCGCGCACCGTATCGGAAGCGATCACCGAGATGCTCGCCTCATCGAAGATGCCATGCTTCAACTGCATCATCTCCACCGGGGCCCCGTACCGCCGTCCGACTTCCGCTGCCAGTCCCTCCCCGAAGACGGGCATCTCCTTACCATCCGGCGTGCGAATGTGTGTAGGGAGGTCGTCCTGATCGTCTTCACGCCGGAGCGGAGCATACCGCACCAGGTCAGGAAGCTTGCTTGCGCTCAGCCACGGGAACCCGCTGCGGTCATCCATCCGCCGGAATGCCAGGCGCCTGTCACCATCGACCCCGTGCCAGCCCAGGTCGGCAACCTCCAGTCGCTCCCCCGCCATGGACTTCACGGGATACCGGAAAATCGCTTCCACCTGTCCGATTTCTGTCAGCATCCTCAATCCGAACCCGCCCACTGCCTATCACTGGAACAATCAGACAAATCAGCGTTCCAGAAATCTACGATGACACATTGATCGGGAACTCCGACGCGCCTTGTTTGATCCTCCCTGCAGGTCGTTACTAAAGGTCATGCAAGTACTGTCCCATCGGACACCCCGGCCACTGTCCTTCGGACTTTTCAGTTATAGACCCATTTGGAGTTAAGGTGGGAACTGCGTGGTGCTTGCACTGGCCGACTGGCACCTAATCCTTCGGAACAGCAAGGTACAGTGACATGCATAACGGAGCAGCTCCCACCGCACTTCGGCGCAGTTCAAGAGTGCCGACCGCAGTCCAGATCCTGGTTACCAGTCTGGAAGGAACACACTTCTCAGAGGTATGTGAAACCCTCGTAGTCAATGCACATGGTTGCGCAATTCTGACACGAGTCAAGCTCGACACAGGTGTCCTTCTGAACCTTCACAGCAAAGACGGGCGCGAGACGAAGGCTCATGTGGTCACCTGCCAGCCGCTCGACTCAGATCACCGGAGCTGGAGACTGGGAGCGAAGCTCGACCGCCCCGATAATTTCTGGGGCCTGAGAGATTGCCCTAAAGATTGGACAGTTCCAGCGCCCGTGGTGCCGGCAAGGCCTCCCCAGATTCTCAAGTCCACGAACACCTCGGCCCCCCACCAGTTGTCCGGCCAGGGAAACCAGCCCTCGGAAACCGTGCTGGATCGCCTCGCACGGCAATTGGAAGCTCAGGTGAAGAGGGCGATTGCGGAATCGTTACGCCCGCTCCAGGCAGAGGTCATGGCGCTCAAGGAGCGCGTGGCGCAACGAGATGCGAATCCCAGCCGCTTTGAGGTTTCGCTCTCGACAATTCCTCCTGAGCTCGAACAACAGATCGAGTCACGTCTGCGAAAGGACCTCGGACCCAAAGTCCTGGACGAGGCGCGCCAGCAGTCCGTGCATTTGCTGGAATCCGCCAAGGCAACGATCGACCAGCGAATTACCGAAGGCCACGACAATTTTCTGCGCAGGGTCGGGGAAGAACTTGGAGTCGTCGAGAAACGTGCACACGACATTTCCGCGTACATCTCCGAGAACACCCGGGAGTATCTGCAGCGTGGTTTGGAAGATTATCGCCAGAGATTATTGGAGGGAGGCGACTCGCTGAAACGCCTGAGCGAAGAGCTTCTGGAGTTCCTCCAGCATAACTTGAATGCCGAGCACGAGGCGCGCCGTGGAGACCTGGAACAACTTCGATCATCGGTTGCGTCAGAATCATCGCGTTTACAGGAACAGGTTGAATATCTGGACACTCGCATCGCGAAACTGGATGAATCTACGCGCTGCCTGGAGTCGGGCCTCGACCTTCGCCTGAGCCGGATGTCCAGCGAGATCGTCAAGGACACGCGCAGCCAATTCCAGAATTTGGCGAATGAGATTCTCGAGGAATTGACTGCACGCAGCATCAAAGCGCTCAGCGACCAACTGGATGAAGCCACAGAAAACATGAAGATCGTCCAGAATGGAATCGTCGCCTCGGCCTCCGAGTCACTGAAGGGCCAGGCAGCGAATGCTTTGCAAGCCTTCGAGCACTCCACGGAGCATCTGGCGCGACTTTCCCTCGAACGCTGGCGGCTCAAGCTCGAAGGAGGCATGAATGCTCTGGCAAAGAGCCTCAATGAATAATTCTGATTGGAAACAGGAGCCAGCGGCGACAGAAGGCAGAGTGAGTCACAGGTGAGGCTTGGCAGCGCTTTACAGCTTGCTGAAAAATGCGGTTTGTAAACCGTTTTGAAAGAGCGCGGCTTCAAGTATGTGCGTGGGAACTCGTTTTGCAGACTCAGGGTGGAACAAGGCAGCGGTCTCTAGCCGCGAAGCGGCGAAAGAATAAAGCCCACGGCGAAAGCCGTGGGTACAAAAGGGAAATGATCCAGCCCCAACGGGGCGAAAGATCCGCAAGCTGTAGAGCTGAAACGTCCGAACCCCACGCTCGTTCCAATCCCCGCTAGTCGACGTGCCGATGTTGGCTTTGCAATTCTGCCTGTCCTTGTAATTCGGATGCCCGCCGGCGCGTGCGACGCATCGTGCCCCAGTCATACTCGTAGACAGTCCCACAAAGCATGCAGACCTGATAGTCCTGCCCGTAAACACCGCTATGAGGCCAGGAGAATTGATGACGACAAAATATTTCGAGGAGTCGCTTAAGGAACTTATTCGCCATGACTGCCTTTTGAGCCCTTTTCTGTCAATCTGTGCTGTGAAGGTAACATGAAAAGCTTCAGAAGGATTCACCCCTTGGTTCAGTTGCCACCGCGATGATGGTCAATGCGCAGTCTCATTACTCTGTCGCAGCACCCTCGTTTAAAGGAAGGTTGTCTCGATTCGCAATCCTATTTTCGCGTCGTCCCCTGATCGTCCACCATTGAGCCTGACCACCGAAGCCACCGCTTGTTCACAGGCGTCAGCGCGCAGAACTCAGCTCGCAGGGTCCCTGAGTGAAATCGGAGTTTTTTCGCCAAACTGTCCGAGTTTCCGTGCAAAATTGACCATTTTTCTGCTGCGGACTATTGCATCATAGTTGGCATATTGAAGGCCAAGAAGCCCACTCTCAAGCAGGTAGAAGCTGTCCGTTGTCCTACATGTGGCGCGGGGCCGGGCGAGAAGTGCAAACTCACCACGGGACAGCCCCGCGCAGAGCCGCATCGGGATCGACGATTGCTTGCAGCGGATTGAATGTCGAGTAACGGAGAGCAGTCCAATGGGAAAGAGCAGACGCACTTTCAACCCCAAAACCTTTCTCTCAACCATCGGCGTTGGTCGGACGATGATGTCCTTCACGAAGGGACAAACAATTTACTCTCTGAATGATGCGGCGAACGCTTTATTTGCCATTCAAAAAGGAAAGGTGAAACTCAGCGTTAAGCCCAAAACCGGGAAGGAAGCAATCCTCGACATATTGAGTGATGGCGATCTTGTTGGCAAAGACTCCGTCGCTGGTCTGTCTTCCCGCACGACCTCGGCAAGCGCAATGACAGACTGTACCCTTCTGCGAATTGAAAAAAAGGCCATGCTGCTCGCTCTGACGAGGCACGTAAAGTTGGCCAATATGTTTTGGGCATATGTGTTGGCGAGGAACATCCGATACCAGCAGGATTTAGTTGACCAACATTGCAGTTCCAGCGAGAAAAGACTTGCGCACACTCTCTTGTTGCTCGCCCATTTTGATGAGAAGAGTTTCGGCGACGTCTCGGTTCCGAACATACACCATCAAACGCTGGCAGAAATGGTGGGCACCACTAGGTCGCGGGTTTCCTGTTTCATGACGAGGTTCAGGAAATCGGGCTTTATCGATTACACGCGTCCCGGTGAACCGCTGCGAATTAATCGCTCTCTTCTTTCATTCAGTGCGGCCTGAAGGTCTTGCCAGTCTCCAGCAGCGTTTTCAAGCGGGAAAGAATGCGCGGCCATCCGTCAGAACAAAATGCGTAACCTGGATCGGCTTCATCCCACTGATCGTGGGTGATCGTGAGCTTTGTAGCTTCCGTCTCTGGCACAAGTTCGGCAGTCACTCGAGATTTCAATGGACTTTGCCCGAGTTGAAAAGTGTACTGAAGAAATTTGGGCGGTTCCGACTGCAGGATCTCGCCCGACACCAAGAGTAGCGGGCTTGCCATCGGGTCCCGGCCCAATCCACTTCATTGAACCGCCGGGTTTGATGTCCGCCTCAAACTCCGCGCCCATGAAAATAATGCGGTTCGACTCCCGTGAAAGCAAGCCGTCCCAAACCGTCTCAGGCTTCACCGCGAAATAGAAAACAAATCGCAGAGGGGTGCTCATCGTCGTCCTCAATGAATGCTCGCAGAACGATACTATTGTAAATAGTCATCCGACCCCAGTGACCTTGTGAGCGGTTGGCCACAAGAATCTATTTGGAGTAAGGATCCGGAAACCGCAACACGCCCTTCAGGTTCTTGCCTCGGATGATATGGGCCTGGTGGTACGTCAGCCCCCACGAATCGATCGTCGACATGTCTGGGAAGATGCACGCCTCGAGCACCGTATCCACCGGATCACTCATCTGTACCCATCCGCCACCATTCGGGTTGATGCCACCGAACAAATCACTTCCGCCCAGCTGCGAGCAATAGCACGATGCCGGGTTCCCGTTGCAGTTTCCTCCATAGGGAACCTTCGCGTAATAAGCCAGGGCCGCGAGACTCGGCTGTTTGGTGTAAAGCGTGGACAGCAAAACATGAATCCGCGAGCCATCTGACCGCAAGGTAAACTTGCAGAAACTGCGACTACCGGCAAGGCGAATCCAATTCTGCGGATTGTTGTCGTTCGTGTTGTAGTAGGGGATGCGAACATCGACTTCGCCGCCCCTCTTGACGCAGTAGTCGGCCGCCGCATCCCCATCCGCATCGGATAGAGTCGGGTTGTTACCATCATTTCTGGCTTGCACGGGACGCGCGGCGGAAAGGAAGACCGCCACGGCGAGTAGCAAACAAACGAACAAGGCAAGAAGTGGACGCTTCACTTGGGCCTCCTGAGCGAGGTCTCGATTCTTATTCGTAAGGTTCGAGGGCCGCAAGCTTACCACAACTGCAAGTTTGATTTATCCGCAGAGAATCACGTTCAGGGCACAGGGGACACAAAGCTGCACGAAGTAATCTGCACCCTTCGTGTACCTTCGTGCCCTTTGTGGTGAACGCTCTTCTCACTTCCTCTGCCCGAGCTAAATATGCCCAGCAACGACGTTCAAGAGTTCTACACAGAAGTATGTATGGTACCCGACCAAAACCCTGTAGCACTCTATCGTGTGCCATCCCGTCGCATCGACGACCGCATACGCGACCTGGCCGCGAAGGTCGTCACCTCGGAAGGAAACGACTACAAACCTGCTCTTTCGGAGTTGAAGGCCGCTCTCCGCGAGCACACCGACCGGCTGCGAAAGATGGCCGCTGAGAGTCTGGCGAAGAAGGCGGCTCCGTCCAAAGATCGCCGCAAGTCTGGAAGCTCCCGATCGTCGGCAGATTAGCGAAGCGGTTTAACGTGCTGCCGCATCCAGTCCACGATTTTGGGAAAGCGAAATTCGTGGCGATCGAGTGAGCCGTGGATGAATTCATACCCATCGAGCGCATCGACTTCCAAAAGGAATCCGTTAATCTCCAGGAATGTTGCCGCTGCCGCGAATGCGATTCGCTTGTTGCCGTCAATGAAACCGTGGTTATTCGCGAGCGACTCCATGAGTGCGGCTGCTTCTTCCTCGATGGAATTGTAGTAGCCGGTTTGTGGACGAAAAACGGCGGCCTCCACCGCATTCGGATCGCGAACGCCGTGAACGCCGCCGAAGCTATCGATGAGAAAATGCTGCATCTGGTAGATTTCCGCGACCGTCAGATAAATGTCTGCCATCTACTTGGCTAGACGGTCCAGCAGATCGCGGTTCCGGTCTACGACCCGCCCAAATGCCGCCATTACGTCGGGGCGGACCAGATGTTGGGAGGGGACCACGTTGCGCAAATAATGCGTCAGCGCCTGCTCGAGAACGTACCGCTGGGACTGGCCGTTCTGTTTTGCGACGGCAACAAACTCATCCCACAGTTCAGCATCGATTTCAGGAGCGATCTTCTTTGTCATTTTGGCGGGCATGCTGGCCTCCCCATTACCATCTACTTTAAACTGATCTCTTGTGAAATCAAGCATTATCTAGATATATCTAGATAACCGACCTAGGCACCCGAAAGTTTTTCCACAGCCAAAACTTGATTTCCTGTGACGAACAACCTTGACTGAGCCTGCAGACCGTTCACAATGGAATCGTGCTCAGTCGCATCGCAGATGACCTGTTAAAGGGCAGCCAGACCTGGCTCCGGGTGGACCCGAAGCCTGGCACTGTGCTAAGTCCTTGTTCCGGAGGATTTTGCGTGTAAGTCCTTCTTTGACAATATTTTGCAGGCGTGAATTCAGTCGTGAGCTCGCAAGCTGTTTGTAATGAAGATTTTGTGAGGTTCACCCCTGAAAAAAGTTCTTGTCTCCAAGGCAAAACCAAAGTCTAAGTCCTTAGTTTAGAAGATTTTGCGCGTAACCCGCTTATTTCGAAGATTTTGCACGGGATCGCACCGGTGTAATCTCAGTAACTATCAAGGAATCAGGATTTTACCGGCATCGATCAATAAATTTCACATCGTGATGCCGGACGTACATCCAGCATTTTTGGACGCAAAGAAAAACCAGGCATGCAAGGAGTTCGCATGCCCGGGTCGGTTTTCGGAACGATTATCGAGGTAGCTTGAAGTTGACGGTGACTTGCGTCTGAATCTCCACAGGCTCGCCGTTCAAGAGATATGGCTTGTACTTCCACTGCTTGACCGCATCGCTGGCGGCTCTAGCAAGTTGCGCGTCTCCGCTCAGAACTTTGATGTGGGAAATATTTCCTTCTTTAGAGATCGTGGCCAACAAGTCCACCGCACCTTCGATGTGCATGCGAAGGGCATTCTGAGGATAGGAAGGAGCAACCTTCTTGTAGAGCAGACCTTGCGAAACACCTTGGGAAACGCTCAGGGTCTGCAGCAGTGGTTTGATCCCTGTGTCCGCCGTGCCCAGGTTAGGAAGTGGATCGGTAGCAGGCGCGCCCATTCCAATCACGCTAGGAGCGGGGGCATCGGGTGTGGAAGCCGGTTTCGTTACGGCCGCCGGTGCTTTTCCTCCCTTAACGATCAGAGCCGGAGCCTCGGGTTTTTCTGCGACGTCGGACTTGTCCGCCACAACGGACTTGGCCGGTGCAGAAGAGTTACTCACCGGTTTGGCTGCGGGCGAACCGCTGCTTCCGGTTCTAACTTCGTTCTCGTCCGCCGAAGAATTCGACGACCGAAGAGTTATCTCGGGCTGTGAAACTGGGGCGGGTGTAGTAACCGCCGTAGTCGCCGGAGCCGGCTGAGCCGCTGTTGGCTTTGGTGCCGCGGGAGTTGTAACGGGCGCGGAGACCGGCGCTGAGGTGGCGACCGGCTGCGGCGTCGGACTGCTGGTCCCCTTGAAATGGGACCATCCGAAATAGCCGCTGGCCACGATGAGCAGCGCCGCGGCGATTCCGATCATAGCTTTCTTGCTGCCACCGCCGGATTCACCCTCGGTAGTTGCGCCACCAAACGTGAAAGATGGGGCAGACCCGACATAGGCAGAAGGTTGGCTGGCCGCCGCTTCCGCTGGCTTCTCAAAAAGATCTTCGGCGGCGTGCGCCGGTTTTTGCTCGATCTTCGGTGGCGCCGGTTCACGAGCCGGAGCAGGTGCGCTGGCCGCGCCGCTTGTCATAGGCGCACTTGAAGTACTCAAAACTGGTGGCTTGAATTCGATCGTCGGCGGCGCTGGAGGAGCTACTCTCGGGGCCGCAGGTGTCGCCACCGCAGCGCTGTACAAGGCTGGATGCGCAACTGGAGCGGAAGGCTTCTCGGCCGCACTTGCAGCTGGAATATCGTTCTCGGCTACAGGGGCCGGTTTCGCTGAAGCTGCTACAGCAGCAGGCCATGCAGCTGGCGGAGCCGGTGCGGCCGGCTTCTGAACTGGAGGTTGTGGTCTGGATGCGGACGTTGCGGTCGGGACAACCGGTTTCGGTGCGAACGGTGCGGCGGCTTTCCCCCCTAATGGCGGTCTCGGTACTGCAGGCTTTGGGGGGGCGGGTGTGGCCGCGGGTGTAGGCGCGGCCTGGGGCGGTGTTGGCACCGCGAAACTGCCGGTTGCGGTTGCTGAACCCGGCTTGGTCGGGTCGCTTTTCCGCAAAAGTCCGCGCGCCACGCGCAGCGTTCCTTTGGCCTGCTCGATGTTAATGGGTTTGGTCAGGACAAGGTTTGCGCCAATGCGAAACGCCTTGGCGACCCCTGCCTGACCCTCCACGACGGCAACCGCAAGTGAGGTCTGGTTCGACGTCGAATTGCGTGCGCTCTTGAACAATAGGGTGGCATTCTGCTCGTTATCGCAGTCCACCACGACAGCGTCGAAGTGTTGGCCCATCAGCTTCTTGACTGCAGCGAAAGGCTCGATGCAGGCCTCGACATTGAACTCCAGCTCGCTGAGAACCTGCGTCACCGTGCGAGCCGTCTTGTCATCGGGACAGAAGAGAAGAGCTTGGTAACCCATGGAGTAATCGTAGGTACAGCCGTAAGAGCCATCAAGTTACGCTGGTAATTCGCTTAGAATGGCGGCCATGCGATTGCCGCTTTGGCTCAAGATCACCTGGACACTATGGCTGATCGTCTGGGCGCCCTTCTATTGGCGGCAGTATGGGGTGCAGAATTTTCTTTTCTTCTGTGATATCGGGAACGTCCTGATCGGAATCGGCCTGTGGTTGGAAAGTCCGCTGATTTTCTCCTGGGCTGCTTGCGGATTGTTATTGTTTCAGTCGCTCTACATCATCGATCTTGCAGGCGCGCTCGTGACCGGACACCACCTGATCGGCGGCACCGAGTACATGTTTGATCCCCATCTATCCCTCTTTATTCGTTTGCTGAGTGTGTTTCACGTGGTGACTCCGCCGCTGCTGTTATGGGCGATTTGGAAGCTGGGATACGATCAGCGCGGATGGAAGTTGCAGACGCTTACGGCGTGGGTCGTCGTGCCCATCAACTATTTCTGGCGTCCGGTGCAAGATGTGAACTGGGCGCGAGGCCCATTCTTCCACGAACAACACGCAATGCCGGGATGGGCATACTTACTTGGCTATTTGGTGTTAGTGCCGATGTGTGTCTATCTACCGACACACTTGTTTCTGAAGTGGCTCAGTCGGCGGCAGGCAGGACAGTTGAACTCAGGTCATCTCATAAGTGGCCGTTCGGGGTAGTTGGTGTAATTCCTCTTTTTTACAAAAGTTGACAACGGTAATCATGAATATGGCACCGCTTGCTTTTGGATACTGCGCGCGTTCGCGTTTTACTTGCACGCTGCAAGGCGTTCCCGTATAAGCTTTGAGGTGTCCGACGGCCGTGCCACCACAAACTGCCTGACGGTGGTGAATCACAAGTCTGCGCCAGTGCAATGCCGCTGAACAAAACGGTAAGCGCTGAGCATGACTCGAGGCGGTATGAATTATATACGTGGTCGCCTCTCGTGGGGCAGAGCAAATCTCCATTCCCCATTTCACGCCGCGACAATAGGCTGCCTTGTGGTTTTCCTGTCCTTCCTCACTGCGAAAATAGGAGGGGCGTTAGTGTTGCGGCCGCAAATGCTTTGGCCGATCTGGCCGGGCTGTGCATTCCTGGTTGCGGTTTTGCTGTTGGTACCACGGAGACTCTGGCCCATACTCCTCACAGCAGGACTCGCGGGATTTGTTGTCTATGACGTGCAAGCGGGCTTGGGGTTTCGTCCGACGGTCTTACTTATTGTTTCCGATACGGCCGAGGTTCTCATCGCTGCTGTGGGAGTTAGCTACTCCTTTAGCGGTCCTGCTCGTCTGAATAACGTAAAATCGCTGATCAGGTACTCGTTTTTTGCGGTCTTCCTCGCCCCGCTGACGGCGGCGTTTATTGGCACGGGCGCTTTTGGCGGAGACTACTGGATTCACTGGAGGATAGGTTTCTTTACGGAGGCGTTGGCCCTTCTAACTTTAACACCGGCCATTTTGAGTTGGACAAGCGCGAAAGACGCATGGATAGGGAAGTCACGTTCCTCCTATCTTGAGGCCGCCACGCTTATCGCAGGGTTGGGTGTTCTAAGCTATTTCGTTTTCGCGGCCCCTGGCCGCAGCGCTTCGCCAGTACTGCTTTATTCGCTTCTACCATTTCTGCTGTGGTCCGCTTTGCGCTTTGGGTTGCTGGGAGTCAGCACGTCGATGACCGCAGTGGCTTACCTGTCGGCGTGGGGGGCAATCCACGGACGCGGTCCTTTTATTGGATCAGAGCCTCTCGCCAATGTGATGTCGCTACAGTTGTTCTTGTTTCTAGCGGCAACAACTTTCATGGTTCTCGCAGTTGTGGTGGAAGAACGAAAACAAACCGAGCGGGCCTTTCGTGAAAGTGAAAAGCGTTTCCGTTTGGTGGCCGATACTGCGCCTGCACTGATCTGGATGGCGGACACCGACAAGCTGTGCATCTACTTCAACAAGCCCTGGCTGGACTTCACCGGGCGATCCATAGAGTCACAAGTCGGGAATGGTTGGGCAGAGGGGGTTCACGCTGAAGATTTGCGCAAATCCATGGATACTTACACCCAGAGCTTCGATCGTCGCGAGGAGTTCAGAATGGAGTATCGGCTACGCCGGAATGACGGTGAATATCGATGGATTGTCGACATTGGCGTGCCGCGGTTCAACGAAGGTCGCTCTTTTATCGGTTACATCGGTATCGGTATCGACATCACGGAGCACAAACTGGCAGAGGATGCGTTGGCAAACGTAAGCCGCAAGCTGATTGAGGCACAAGAGCAGGAACGGACCCGAATTGGCAGAGAGCTTCACGACGACGTCGGTCAACGTCTAGCAATGCTAGCCATTGAGCTACAACAACTCCAGCAAAGCCCTCCTAATTTGTCTGAATTCCCAGGCCGTATTGGCGAACTACACAAGCAGACCTCCGAGATTGCAACGGATATTCAATCCCTGTCGCACGAGTTGCACTCTGCAAAACTGCAATATCTGGGTATTGCTGCGGCCATGAGAGGCTTCTGCCGAGAGTTCGGCGAGCAGCAGAAGGTGGGGGTAGACTTCCAAATGCACGATTTACCCAACCCCATCCCGCCAGACACTGCTCTTTGCTTCTTCCGAGTTCTGCAAGAAGCTCTGCACAATTCGGCGAAGCACAGTGGGGTACGGCACTTCGAAGTGCGGTTGTGGGGAACGTCGGATGAGATTCATCTCACGGTTAGGGATTCCGGCAAAGGCTTTGACCGCGAAGAAGCAACGACGGGCCGAGGTCTTGGCCTCACCAGCATGGAGGAGCGACTGAAAGCGGTGAACGGAACATTTTCGATCGACTCGCAATCCGAAAAGGGCACCACAGTCCACATCAGCGTGCCTCTGCCGCGGGGAGGCGGTTCCATGCGGGCAGCCGGGTGAGAGTGCCAAACTGGTCCAGTTATTCCGGCGCGGTGAAGTGGTGACCCGATACTCCGCTACTGACAAATTGCCTGTCCTCAAGAACCGCTCTCACTGCCGCTAACAGTTCACCTCCAGCATCCACCTTAACAAGGTAGCCCAGTGCCCCCAGGGCAAGACCTTCCAGCACTACGTCGGCAGAAGATTCTTGACTCACGAAGAGTATCTTGGACTGGGGGGATACCTTAAGGATTTGTCGAGCGGCGTCGATTCCATTCAGCGTTGGGAGTTCGATGTCAAGGAGAATCAGGTCCGGCTTCAGTTCTCCCGCCTTCTGAACTGCTTCTAGGCCGTCTGACACTTCGCAGATGATCCGCAAGTCAGACTCGGTTCCTATTGTCGAACACATGAATCGACGAAACGGCTCGAAATCATCAACCACCAGCACCCGAACCGATGGTGCATCGGGTATCTCGGCCATAGATGTGGTCCCTCGCACCAGCAAGTTGCCGTCTGATTTCGCAAGGAAACCGTCGCGCGGAAGGGAACACGGCGGATGGCTGCTAGAGGAGACTCCTTACAAGGCTGGCACAGATACCTCTGCGTTGGAAACTGTCAAAGTTGCCAGCCTCTCGTCAGAACACAAATGCTGGGCACAAGGGGGATTTTGACAGTCGCGTAGTGACACGCCGATTACTGTTGGAATCTCGGCATTTCACTCAATTATTCACGTGGCATTGTGGTAGTATCGGCTCGCCTAGGGTGTCTTGCGTGACCCATCCTCACTCTTCCGCAGGGTGGATTCTTTCGGCGGATAATCGATCGATCCCTTAAACGACGAGATCTCTTCCTTGTGAAAATCGGGAAAGGGTAACTTCTTTCCATCACGCAGTTCTGCGATCTTCTGCGCCGCGCTCTCAGCTTTGTCTTTCGCGAGCCCCGAGTCACGCCCGAGATAGAGAGTCTGGGCGGGGAGCGCGAGACCGCTGCCGGAGCTGTCCACAATGTCCATGATGCGCAGCAGGACGTCTTCGCGAACGGCGGCGAACTCGTTGAAATCCTGCGTGAGGACGTAGGCCACAATCTCAACGGTCGGTGCGCCACCCGCCACATCGGTGAGGCGGACGCGAACTGTGTTGCTCTCGACCTTCGGATGGCTGTAAAGCAACCGCCGCACCTCGGAAAGGATGAAGCGCAAGTGATCGGCCTTCGTCTCCGAGCGGAGATTAAGAGTGGTCTTGAACAGAATCTTGTCGCGGCGACTCAGGTTCTCGAGATTGATCGTTGCCACGGTACCGTTCGGAATTGCCAACAGTGTGCGTTCGTCAGTACGGATGCGGGTTGAACGCAGACCGATATCCTCCACAACGCCGGTGCGATCGCCAAAGCGGCAGATATCACCGACGCGGAAGACTTCGTCGGCCAGCACGGATACGCCACCAAAGAGATTTTCGATCGTCTTCTGGGCGCCGAAGCCGATGGCCAGGCCGCCGATGCCCAGCCCGGCAAGCGCAGTGCTCATGTTAAAGCCGAGGTTGCCAAGCACAGCCAGAATGCCAAGCACGAAGATCACAGCCTTCAGAATCCGCTCGCCCAGGAGCATGAGCGATCCCGTACCGGCATGCCCGCGGGCCAGGGCGCGAATGCGAACGCGGTACAGCGACCACCGCACCACTCGCCAGACAATCCAGACTGCGCTAAGAATCAGCGCTGTGGACGTTATTTGGAAGTAATAATGCCGGAGCAATAGCGGCATGCGCAGATAGGCGACGAATATCTGATGAATGAGTGTGCCTGTCAGCAGCCATGCCGGTCCGGAAACCGATCGCCAGTTGGCAACGTCCATCCGTCCGCGGCGCCGAGCCCACCAGCGCAAGGGAATTTCCATCACGAAAAGAATCAACCAGCCCAGACCGGCTGCGAATGGCGTCGCAACCAGCAAAGCCAGCCATTGCCAGAGAGGCATTCCGGCAAGCTGGTGCTTGACGAGCACAGCGGGAAGTTTGCTCTCCACCTGCCGTGCTTTTACCTGGTCATATAATTCCGGAAGTTTGGCGAGTGTGTCGGCCGAGATCAGCCAGATCTTTCCGGCGCTGGGATCCGATATGCGAACCAGATCGAGATCCGCTTCCACGTCACCCGCCGTCATGGTCCCGAGTTTTTGATGGCCGAGAGCGACGCCCTCCTGCGGGGTCCCCTCTGGCTGGGTAAAGCTACCCACTCGTATGTTCGTAGCGGCGGAGCTGTTCAGCACCGCGTTGAGCTGACTGGCGATCTGCTCGCCCTCGGACTGGCGGCGTGCCGCGCTCATCTGCAGGTATTGGGCCGCGATGCTGTAGTCTCCGGCTGTGGCCGCCTTCAAGAATCCAAGCACCGAACTGGAAGGGGTATTGCGTCCCAGTGGGTCGGTCGGTGCATTTGCCGTGCCCGCCGGGGGAGAAGGCTGCAAGGCCTGAGTAAGCGCCGTCTGCGCTGGCGAAAACACACACGCGGCAATCCACAAGATGGATACGAGTAAGATTTTGCGGAAAGAAAACATGGTCCTCTCCCGCCAGTTTTATGCGGGCATGCCTACCACCTGAACGGGGCAGGCACTTATTGTATCGAAAAGGCAGGACCAAACCGTGGAGCGGAAGTTCATCCCCGCTTCGGGCGATAAATGTGCGTGCTGGTGCCGAAGAAGACTTCAGCGGATTCCATCACCGTTTCAGACAGCGTAGGGTGAGGATGGATGCTCAGCGCGACATCACTGGCCAAGGCAGCCATCTCGATGGCTAGCACACCCTCGGCGATCATTTCGCCCGCGCCAACACCCACGATTCCGACTCCGAGTACTCGCTCCGTCTGCGGATCAATGAGTAGCTTGGTCATACCCTCTGGACGGTCAAGGGTGATGGCGCGACCCGATGCGGCCCAGGGAAACTTCGCGACCTTCACTTCACGATTTTCCGTCTGCGCCTGCGTTTCGGTAAGCCCGCACCAGGCAACTTCCGGATCAGTAAACACGACGGCCGGGATTGCGTTGGGCTCGAACGCGACTTTGTGCCCAGCGATGGCTTCGACCGCGACACGGCCTTCGTGCGACGCCTTGTGCGCGAGCATCGGCTCGCCGACTACGTCGCCGATTGCGTAGATCGAAGGATCGTCGGTCTGGAGTTGCTTGTTGACCTGAATGAATCCACGCTGGCCCAACTGCACGCGTGTCTTGTCGAGGCCGGGAATCTCGGAATTCGGCTTGCGTCCTACCGAGACCAGAACGCGATCGAATACTTTTTCCTGTGCGTTGCCGTCTTGTGGCTTCAACGTGGCACGAATGCCGTTGCCCTCATCCTTCACTGAAGCGACCGTTGTGTTCAGAAGAATTCCTTCGAACAGCTTTTCCAGTCGCTTGTGGAGCGGTAGCACCAGGTCTCGGTCCGCGCCGGGCAGCAAACCGGGAAGCATTTCGACCACGGTCACGCGCGTGCCCAGAGCGGCGTAGACGGATCCAAGTTCCAGGCCGATGTAACCGCCGCCGACTACCAGCAAGGTTCCAGGAATGTCTTCCAAATTGAGCGCGCCGGTGGAATCCATTATTCGTGGAGTGTCGAGCTTCAACGTGGGAACGATCGCCGGGCGCGAGCCTGTGGCAATGATGATGCGATCAAAAGTCAGAGATTCCTGCGCGCCATCGGTCCTGGTGACGCTCAGCGTGGTTGAGTTCTCGAACGCAGCGCGGCCCTGCACGTAGCGAACTTTGCGCTGCTTCGAGAGAACGCCCAGACCGCCGGTCAGTTTCTTGATAACATTTTCCTTGAATGAACGCAGGCGGCTTAGATCGATCTTCGGGGTGTTGAATTCGATTCCCCAATCTTTCGCCTGATGGGCCTCCTCCAGCAACTTAGCCACATGCAGCAGGGCCTTGGAGGGGATGCATCCGCGGTAAAGGCACACTCCGCCGGGGTTTAGTTCGGGGTCGATTAGCGTGACTGTCATGCCTAGGTCGGCAGCAAGGAATGCGGCGGCATATCCGCCGGGACCGGCACCTATCACTGCAATATTTAGGTTCGATGTATCGGACATGAAAGGCTTTCAACCACGAAGGGCACTAAGGTACACGAAGGAAGACCTTCCAGATCGAGACTTCGTTCGTGTTCCTTCGTGTCCTTTGTGGCTCAAGATTTTTGTTTTCATCCTTGAACCGACAGCAGGAAAGGCTGTTCGAATGCTTCGGAAATCCAACGGAGGAATCGCGCCGCATCTGCGCCATCGATCAAGCGATGGTCGTAGGACAGCGACAGCGGCAGAATCAACCGTGGCTCGAATTTTCCGTTGATCCACTCGGGCTCCATACGCGAACGGGATAGACCGAGAATCGCCACCTCGGGAAAATTGACAATCGGCGTGAACCCGACGCCGCCAATTCCGCCCAGGTTGGTGATGGTGAACGTGCCGCCTTCCATGTCCCCGGGCGTCAACTTCTTCTCGCGGGCTTTCTTCGAAAGCTGAGACAACTCGACCGCGAGTTCGACGATATTCTTCTTTTCCACGTCGCGAATCACCGGAACCAGCAAACCGCGATCGGTATCCGCCGCCACCCCGATATTGATGTATTGCTTGTAAACGATCTCTTCCTTTTCGATATCGATGCTGGCATTGAACTGTGGGAAAACCTTGAGAGCGGCGGCGCAGACTTTCAGAGCGATCGCTGTGACGGTCATCTTGCCCCCGGCTTCCTCGGCCTTGGGAGCGAAACGCGCCCGCAGTTGCTCGAGTTCAGTGATGTCAGCGCGGTCGTGCTGCGTGACATGCGGAATGGTGTTCCAGGCCTCGGCCAGATGTTCAGCGGTCTTCCGGCGAACGCCGCGCATCGATACTCGTTCGATCTTGCCCCACTTCGCGAAATCAGGAAGGTGCGGCTGGGCGAAGTGACCGGCGCGCGGCGTAGCCGCTGCGGTGGCAACGGTGGTGAGCAGCGCTTTGGCGTGAGCCTTCACGTCATCTTCGTTGATGCGCCCGCCCGGGCCGGTGCCTTTTACGTCATAGATGTCAACGCCGACCTCACGCGCGAGGCGGCGAACGTGGGGAGCAGCAGGAACTGGTTGCCGCTGCTCGGTTCCCGCAACTTTGCCAAGTTGCGCCGGCATACTGAACGACGGAACAGTCTGATGTGGCTGGTCCGGCGGCAAAGCTTGTTCTTCGGTCTTGCCCTCAGCGCGAATGGCTGCTTGAAATGCGAGGCGAGCACCGTGCTGTCCGGAGACGTGCTCGACGGGAGCACTTCGCGGCCGTGCCGGCTGAGCCGCTGGTGCGCCACCTTCCAGCGTGAAGATCACCTGTCCAACTTTGACCTTCTCGCCTTCCTTAACCTTGACTTCCTTCACCACACCGCTGACCGAAGACGGAACTTCGACGACGGCCTTGTCCGTCTCCAACTCCATGACCGGCTGCCCTTCAGAAACCTTGGCGCCGGGTGCGACCATCAGGCGCACGAGATCGCCTTGGGAAATGTTCTCGCCGAGTTCAGGCAACTTGAATTCGCTTGCCCCGGGCGTGCTTGACGGCGCGCTGGATGCAGCGGGTTGTGACGTTACGGCCGCAACCTCTTTGGGGGTGGCCGGAGCTGCTGGCTTGTTATTTGGAGCGGGTGCGACTGCCGGAGCTGCAGCCTGGCTAGGCGCGGTGGAAGTTTTGGCCTCTGCGCCGTCGACCGTGAAGATCACCTGGCCGACTTTGATCTTGTCGCCTTCTTTGACGCGAATTTCCTGCACAGTGCCACTTACGGACGAAGGCACTTCCACGACGGCCTTGTCGGTTTCGAGTTCCATGACCGACTGGCCGGCGCTCACCGCCGCACCGGGCGCGACCATAAGGCGTACCAGGTCGCCTTGCTCGATATTTTCTCCCAACTCCGGAAGTTTGAATTCAATCACTGCGTATGGTTCCTCTTGTAAGAATCTTGTCACGCGCCTCAGGGCGCATTTTTGATGACTTTGTAGAGACTGCTTGCAACGTCTCTGCCTGCGGTTTCGCGAGACCGGAGTTCACCTGTGCTGTCGGCAGAGACGTAGCAAGCTACGTCTCTACGGATACGTTCAGCTGATTGCCGGGTTTGCCTTCTCCGGATTAATCCCGAGTTCGCCGATTGCCCGCTTCACTACATCTGCGCCGATTTTCTTTTCCCGCGCAAGCGCTACCAAGGTCGCCAGCACGATGTGCTTCGCATCGACCTCGAAGAAGTCGCGCAATGCGGCGCGGCTCTCGCTGCGTCCGAAGCCGTCGGTTCCCAGCGACACAAGCTGTCCAGGCACCCACTTGCTGATGCTCTCGGGCAAGACCTTCATGTAATCCGATGCCGCAATGAACGGTCCTTGAGCATCCTTTAAGGTCTGCGTCACATATGGAACTTTAGCAGGCTCGCCGGGATGCAGCATGTTCCAGCGCTCAGAATCGTTAGCGTTGCGATAAAGCTCCTTATAGCTTGTGACGCTCCAGACGTCGGCCCCGACTCCGAATCTTTCTTCCAGAATCTGCTGTGCCTTGAGCACCTCGAACATGATCGTGCCGCTGCCCAGCAGTTGCGCCCTCAGCTTGGCCTTCGGATTCGCGGCAATTTTGAAGCGGTAGAGGCCCTTTAAGATGCCATCGCGAACCTGATCCCCGGCAGGCATCTCGGGCATGGGGAGCGGTTCGTTGGTGACGGTCAGGTAGTAGAAGATCGATTCCTGATCGACGTACATCCGCTTGATGCCCTCCTGAATGATCACTGCGATCTCGTAGGCGAATGCCGGGTCGTAAGCCAGCAGATTCGGTACGGGAAGCGCCAGCACGTGACTGTGGCCGTCCTGGTGCTGCAGGCCTTCGCCGGCGAGGGTGGTGCGACCGGCGGTGCCTCCAACCAGGAATCCGCGGCAACGCATGTCGGCGGCGGCCCAGATCAGGTCACCGATGCGCTGGAATCCGAACATCGAGTAGTAAATGAAGAAGGGAATCGTGTTGATGCCGTGGTTCGCATATGCGCAACCAGCTGCGATCAGGGAGCACATGGAGCCGGATTCAGTGATGCCTTCTTCGAGGATCTGTCCGTTCTTTGCTTCTTTGTAGTAGAGGAGCGTGTCCATGTCGACCGGTTCATAGTTTTGGCCGACGCTGGAGTAAATTCCAACCTGGCGGAAGAGCGCTTCCATGCCGAAGGTGCGCGCCTCGTCGGGAACGATGGGGACGATGTATTTGCCCTGTTCGGGGTCGCGCAACAACTTCGCGAGCAGCCGCACGAACACCATGGTCGTCGAGACTTCACGTCCGTCGGTGCCTTTGTGAAATTCTTCGAAATGCGAATCAGGGAAGGGCTTTAGCGGTGTCGCTCGAAGCTTCCGTTGCGGCATGTACCCGCCGAGTTGCTGCCGGCGCGCCTGCATGTACTTTATTTCGGCGCTGTCGTCGGAAGGACGGTAGAACGGTGCGCCGTGCAGTTCGTCGTCGGGAATGGGAATCCCGAACCGCGAACGGAACATCTCCAACTCTTCGTCGTTCAACTTCTTCTGCTGGTGCGTGATGTTCTTGCCTTCGCCGGCTTCACCCAGGCCGTAGCCCTTGATGGTCTTGGCGAGAATGATCGTCGGCGCCCCGGTATGATCGACCGCCGCGCGATAGGCCGCGTGCACCTTGATGGGATCGTGCCCGCCAAGCCGCATGCGGGCAAGCTGGTCGTCGGAAAGGTGCTCGACCATCTTCAGCAGGCGCGGATCGGTGCCGAACAAGTTCTGGCGGAAGTACGCGCCGCTCTCGACGAAATACTTCTGATATTGTCCGTCGCTGACTTCGCCGAGGCGTTTGACCAGCAGGCCGTCGCGATCGTTCAGGATGAGGCTGTCCCAATCCGAGCCCCAGATGCACTTGATCACGTTCCAGCCCGCGCCACGGAAGATTGCTTCCAGTTCCTGAATGATCTTGCCGTTTCCGCGCACAGGTCCGTCGAGGCGCTGCAGGTTGCAGTTCACGACGAAGATCAGGTTGTCGAGCCTTTCGCGCGATGCCAGCGTGATGGATCCCAGGGACTCGGGCTCATCCATTTCGCCATCGCCTAGAAATGCCCAGACTTTTCCGCCGGTCGATTGCTTCAGGCCGCGGTTCTCGAGATATTTGATGAAGCGGGCGTGGTAGATCGCCTGAATCGGACCCAGGCCCATCGAGACTGTGGGGAACTCCCAGAAGTCAGGCATGAGCCAGGGATGCGGGTAGGAGGAGAGACCTCCACCGGGCTTCAATTCGCGGCGGAAGTTCTGAAGCTTCTCTTTGGAAATGCGGCCTTCAAGATATGCGCGGGAGTAGATCCCGGGCGCGGCGTGGCCTTGGAAGTAGACGATGTCGCGGTCGCCAGTTTCGGTTTGCGCACGGAAGAAGTGATTGAAGGCGACCTCGTACAGCGTAGCCGCTGAGGCGAAAGTTGAGATGTGTCCGCCGATGCCTTCCTGGATCTTGTTGGCGCGGACCACCATGGCAAGCGCGTTCCAGCGAACCAGGCTCTTGATGCGGCGCTCCATCTCCTGGCTGCCGGGGAATGGAGGCTGCTGGCGCACGGGAATCGTGTTCTGGTATGGCGTTGTGGCCGTGAACGGCAGGTTGATGCCGGCCTCGCGCCGGGCATGCAACGCCAGTTGTTGCAGCAAACGGCCGGCCCGATTGGGACCTCCGTGCGACAGAACATAATCGAGAGAATCTACCCACTCTCGCGTTTCCAACACTTCTAGCCCGTCAGTTTCGGTCTGAGCCACGTCTGATTTCTCCCCCAAGGATTGGCGAATACTCCATCATAATTCAATCGCGTGGATTCCTGCTGGAGAAGGGCTTGAACCACGAAGAACACGAAGGTTCACGAAGGAAATCCAGCCTGATGACGTCCTTCGTGTAACTTCGTGTCCTTCGTCGTGGATGCCATTGCCTGACCCCTGCGTTGACTGGGTTTAGAATCGGTGTTGTCCCGCGCGGGAGGCTTCGATGGTGCGGATCATCTTGTTGGTGCTGGTCGTAATTGTTGCGGTGCTTTTGGTTCCGCGGCTTTTGTCGCGGTCAGTAAAACTCGCCGAAGGCGCCAGTGCTCCAGATTTCACATTGCCATCGCAAGAGGGAACGCCTGTCAGTCTTAAGGACTATCGCGGCAAGTGGGTCGTTCTTTACTTTTACCCCAAGGACCAGACTCCGGGCTGCTCGCGCGAGGCGCACAACTTTCAGGTAGATCAGCCGAAGTATGCCGAGCGGGATGCGGTTGTCCTCGGAGTGAGCCTCGATAGCGTCGAGTCCCACAAGAAGTTTTGCACCAAAGAAGGATTGAATTTCAAGCTGCTGGCCGATACGGATCACAATGTGACCGCTGCTTACGGATCACTGACCAACTTTGGAGTGGTGAAGTTTGCTGCGAGAAATACCTTTCTTATTGATCCCGCAGGAAAGATTGCGAAAACGTACACTGGCGTCAATCCAAATAGCCATAGCGCCGAAGTGTTGGCGGAACTGGATGCGCTGCAGAAATCGGCGGCGGTGAAGCCTTAATCTGCATGTAAGGCTCGACAAATACCAGGATCGCGATGGGGACATCCGACAGGCGCTGTTTCAGCCGTGCCTACGGCACGGACTCGATCACCTAGCACTACCCGCCAGTGAAACTGGCGGGCTGCCATCAACGGTCCCTCCGGGACCCTATCCAACTGATACCCTATCGGAATGGCAACCGCCGTACGGAATGACGTCCGCGATCCCGCTGCCAAGCAGGCGGGGTACCGCTTTCCGCCCGGCTTTGAGCGCAATTTGCTGTGGTTCGCCTGGCGGCGGTTTCGGCCTGCCAATCCGATTTTCCTATTTCAACATCTCGTTCAGGAATACGGCGACATCGCTCACTACAAAATCGGGTGGAACCACATTGTGTTCCTGAATCATCCCGACTACATCCGCGAAGTGCTGGTGGTGCAGAACGACAATTTTGTGAAGGAGCGGACTGTGCGCCGCAGCAAGATGCTGCTAGGTGAGGGCATGATCACCAGCGAGGGCGCTCAGCATCGCGCGCAGCGGCAAGTGGCGCAACCGGCGTTTCATCGGCAACGCATACCGGAATACGCGGACACGATGGTGCGGGAGGCGGCGCGGATGAGGGATCAGTGGCGTCACGGTGAAGAGCGGAACATCGCCATCGACATGATGCATTTGACGCTGAACGTTGTAGCTGAGACTTTATTCGCGACTGATCTGCGTGCTGAGGTTAACGAGCTTGCCGATGCCATCAACCGCATCATGGGACTTTACAACTTCCTTGTAATGCTTCCGGCGGCAGAGTGGCTGGTGCACGTGCGCCCTCCTGGACTGGCTGCGTTCGTGCGCGCCCGCAAACGGATCGACGCTGTCGTGCACCGCATGATTGAGGCGCACCGCAAACATCACTCGGACGGGAGCAGTCTGCTGGACTTAATGCTGGCCGCCTCGCCGGACCGTAGCCCCGCGTCGGAGAAGTCGCTCCGCGATCAGGTAATCACCATCTTCCTCGCTGGATATGAGACTGTGGCCAATGTGCTGGCCTGGACCTGGTATCTGCTCTCGCAGAATCCTGATTGCGAGCTTCGCTTCCACGAGGAGATTGACCGGGAACTGCAAGGGCGGTTGCCGGCGTATGAAGACGTTCCCCGGTTGCGCTACGTGGAGATGGTGATGGCGGAATCGATGCGGCTCTATCCGCCGGCGTGGGCCATGGGGCGATACGCGCTCGATGATTTTCAACTGGGCGAATTTTTCCTGCCGGCCAAAACCACGGTTCTGATGAGCCAATTCATCACGCATCGGGATCCGCGTTTCTTTCCTGATCCGCTGCGTTTCGATCCTGAACGCTTTACGCCCGAGGCCAAGGCTCGGCGACCGAAGTTCACTTACTTTCCCTTCGGAGCGGGATTCCGCCAGTGCATCGGCGAATCTTTTGCCTGGATGGAAGGAGTGCTGCTGCTGGCGACGTTGGGGCAGAAGTGGAAACTGAAGCTTGTGTCGGAAAACCCAGTCGAGCCAGAGCCGTTGATCACGCTGCGTCCCAAGCATGGGATGCGGATGCATCTTGAAGCCCGAGCCTGATTACTTGGCTGCGAGGTACATCTCTGCGACATGCTGCGTGATCTTGCCTGGTTCCGCGCCGGAGAGGTTCGAAAGCGCAACCACAGTTAGTTGATCGTCCACGTAACGATCGATCGCCGTCTGAAATCCCTGCCATGCGCCGTCGTGGTGAATGCAGCGATGTCCGTGGCGGTCATCGATAAACCAGCCGAATCCGTAGTGGCCTTTGTTGGGCTGGCCATCCTTGAGTTTTGCCACGGTCCACATCTGGTCGAGACTTGATTTCTTCAGCAACATCTCGGTGTAAAGCGCAGCGTCCCACTTGGCCAGATCGAGAACAGAGAAGTACAGGCTGCCATCGGCGGTGGTGTTGATCATGGGCGCCACCCATTCCTGGTTTGTCAATTCACCTTTCACCAAACGGTATCCGGCAGAGCGGTTGGGAACGATGTCTGCTTCACTGATGATGCGGGTCGAGTTCATCTCCAGCGGATGGAAGATCCGCTGCTGCAGGAAGTCGCCGTAGAATTCGCCGGTCACGCGGTGAATCAGGATTCCGAGGGTGAGAAAGCCAAGATTGCTGTAGGCCCACTTCGTTCCGGGCTCATAGGAAAGCGGAAGGCTCTCGACGAGTTTCAGGAGTTCGTCCTCGGTCCGGTCCTTCCGAAAGTCGAATTTCTCGGGATAGTCGCCAAAGCCCGCGGTGTGGCTCAATAGTTCGCGTACGGTGACGTTGTTCCAAGTCTTTGGCGCGTCTTTAAAGTACTTGCCGAGCGGATCCTCGAGTCCGATTTTTCCCTCTTCCACGAGCATCATCACGGCGGTGGCAGTGAATTGCTTGCCGACAGACCCGGACTGGAAAAATCGTCTCGGGCTTGGCCGGCACCTGCAATTCCACGTTGGCCAATCCAAATCCTTCGGCGAGAACAATCTTTCCACCCTTCGCAACGAGGAGGGACAAGCCGGGAATGTGCTGCCGCTGCATCTCGGTTTTCACATAGGCCTCGACCGATGGAGTATCGAGCGACTGGGCAAGTGCAATCGCGGAAGCAAAGAGAAACCATGAGATCGGAAGGTAGAAGAATCGGCGCAGAGTCATGGAGTAGGTTGGCAACGCGGTCCTGAGTCTACAGACAAAGCACCGCTACCCACAAGAACTCAACGAGACTCAATCGGAGTCTGGGTGCTGGCCGTAGCGCAGTTTGCGGACCAGATAATACTCGTTGATGGGGCGATCGTCCGTGAGCGCCGGCGTGTCGGGAGAGGCGGCAACCAGCGAGTCCAGAGTCAACTCTCCGCGGAGCAGATCATCCAATTGTTCGGAAGCCCGTTCACTCAATCCTGCGGAATCAGGGGGCGCCCACTCCGTCAGGTCGGCCAGCGCGCTCGTGGGCATACGCGACACGATTTGCTCCGACGTAAAGACGGGGATGGGCCGCTCGCTGCACAAGAAATGAACGCCGAACTCATTCGCAAAAGCGCGCACAAACGGAAACGAGTTACGCAAGGATCGTGTGACTGCGGCGGTATCCACCGGATCATCGTCAGCAGTAGCCGGAAGCCATTGCTGCAAGATCCCTCCAGGCTTTAATCGTTGTCGCGCTGCCCCATAAAACTCCTCTGAGTAAAGCAGGCTTGATGACGCGGCGCTGAGCGGCGGTGGAGGATCAATCGTGATCACATCATATTGATCGCGGGTCCGCTCGAGATACCGGCGGCCGTCGTCGATTACGACGTGCGACATCGGCGAACTCATAATCTCGTCGGCATTGCTGTGGTAAAAGCCAAACAATCGCGGAACACTGGGCACGAGTTCGACCACCGTCACGGGAACATTCCAGGAGCGCATGGAACGAAACGTCGTTCCCATGCCAAAACAAATCACGAGTGCTTTCTCTGGCGGGTGGCTGAGGAACGCCATGGGAAGATGGGCCATAATCTTGGTAATAGGAGTGAGGGAAGTAATCCCGTAGCCGTTAATCAGGAGTTTCTTGTCCATGCCGGTGCCGGACGCGATGACAGTCGCAGTTGAGTCCCGAAGCACTTTCTGGTCGCTCGTCTCTTCGTCGAGCCCCCTTCCTGCAGTGAGCAACACAAATGCCAGAGCTATAGAAACGAAGATCGGCACACGGATGCTTGCCGCCTTGTTGCGAGCCGGGAACAATTGGGCGAGGCCGATCACAATCCATGGCGCAGTGAGTCCTATCAGCGCCCAGCGCCCTGCCACATAGGGCAGCAACAGAAATCCCGCGAGCAGTGGTCCGAGAATACAGCCTGCAATATTGACGGCATATGCAATCCCGGCCCTGCTGGAGTTACCCGCCGAAAAACGATCCAGCAGCATGGGTGTGACAAAGCCCAGCAATCCTGTAAACGGAGACAGGCCCAGCACTAAACGAAGAAGTCTCGACAGGTGAATGTCCGGATTGGTGAGGAGCAGGGGAAGTAATGCTGCGGCTGCCAAAATGCTCCATACTGTCGGATTTTCCCGCCATTCCAGCGAAGTCCATCGCCGGTAAATCAGGGAACCAACAAACGTTGCCAGCAGGTACACCGAGAGAATCGAAGCAAACGAATAAACCACGGTGCCCATAAACGGCGTGTATTGACGAACCCAGATGACTTCCATTGCCATAGAAGTCAGACCACTCAAAAAGAGAAGCGCAAGGATGCCATCGCCAGCGCTGTTCGAAATTGGTGGAGTGTTAAGCGCAACGGGTGAAGTTTCTTGAGACACTCGCTGTGTCAGTGGCCCTCGGGAGAGTGCCAGGGCTGAAATGGCAATCAGCGCGTTGCAGGCGGCACCAATCTTGAGGGTTCCGCGAAATCCAAGCCACTCGATCAGAAGCAGCGGCAATGCGGTTCCAGCCACTGCGCCCGCAACGTTTGCCATGTAGAGATAGCTGAATGAGCGGCGTGATTCACCGGGCAGCGTTTGCCCGATGGAGCGCATGCCGACGGGAAGGGTTGTCCCCATCAGACAGCAACCCGGCAACAGAGTGAGCGCAACCAGGAAACCGGCCAGCCAATAGTAGCCGGAAGAAGAATGTAGTGCGGTGTTCTGCAGGGTATGACCGCTCCAAAACAGCGCGTAAGGGACAGCGAGGCCCAAGCCACCAATCACTAATTCAATCAGCGCGTAGAGTCGAAGCGCAGGTAAGCGACTGCCGTTTAGCCACCTGCCGCTGATCCACGAGCCCAGGCCCAGACCCGCCATGAAGATCGAAAGAACGATCGACACCATGGCGGTGGTAACGCCGAATTGCGCCATGGACAGGCGCAACCAAATCAGCTCATAGAGAATGCTGCAGAAACCCGACAAGAAGAAAAAGATAAAGTACCAGGTCACGTGCCCTCGACTATCCGCAGCCCGCTGCAGAATGAACTTGCTGCTTGGAATTTAGAGAGAACGAGTCTAGAGAGAATGGTGCCGCCAGGCAAGTGAACGCACAGGCTGGGGCTGGAGATAACCAGCGAAAGGGAGAATTGCAGCCTGGACGCAGCTATTTTTGTCCGGCCGACATGTTGTCCAGGCGGTGCATACCGGAGCGCCGGAGGGCAAACATAATCGCCCACCCGATCAGTCCGGCAGCATAGAAGAACGCGAAGAATAGCGGGAGTCCCCCTAGCAGAATCGAGTGCACGGGCTGAATGTGAATGGGGAGCGGCGGATCAACGTTGGGCACGGAGGCAGCGATGTTTTCGCCTTTCTGGATCGCCGTCACCACACAGGCAAGAATGAGGGTCATGAATACAATCGTTGTCTTTGGAAAACGGAATCCGTTGCGCATACTAAACCTCCCTGTTGCAAGGGATAGACCATCTTGAATTTCGACCAATACGCGTAAATGCTCGTGGAGCGCGCCATTCACGAGACCCGTAATTTCCCGGGCGAAGAACCGGCCCCGCGCGAGCAATTTCTTCGTTGCCTGAGCATCATTCTCCTCGCGCAAAACCGCCATCATCTCTTCGCCAAACAGTTCCCGATGTTCGGCGGGGTACAGTCGCAGAAGCTTTCGGTAGACGGTGAGCATCGATCAGCTCTCCTTAGTCGCAACGCGCAAAGTCGCCAACCGTGTCAGGTTCTTCATCCGGTCGATCTCTCCCTGCAGGTTGCGGCGTCCCTGTGGCGTCAGGCGATAGGCTTGACGACCCCTGGAAGTCTCTTCCTCTTCGAAGCGCTCGATCCAATCATCGTCTAGTAATCGTCGAAGTGCGCCGTACAACGTGCCGGTGCTGAGGACAACGCGACCGTCGCTCATGCGTTCGACGTCTTTCAGGATCGAGTAGCCGTGCTGGGGTTGTCCCGCCAGGCTCAGCAGAATCAGCAGGACGGGTTCGGACAAGGGCAGGCTTTCGATTATGGCTTTTGGTGACATGTCGTATAGCGCCATATTGGCACCGGAGTGGATTTGTGTCAAGCGAAAAGGAACCATGTGGCCCCGGACGCATTTCCGTCCGAGTGGTTTCATGTATGAGGCCGTCAAGAGTGAATTGGTGACCTCGCGGACGGGTTCGTGCTCGGGGGCGCTCGCTTCGCTTTGCTGGACGGACGAAGGCGTCCGTCCCCACACATTCCTTTTCCATGCCTTTCCTTATTGGGTTACGGTGACTTGCTTGCCGGAGTATTCAACGACTTTGTCTGTCTGGTCGGCTGGGTTCACGCCGACGCCGTGGTTTTCTCGGACGAACACTACATGGAAGGTGCGATTCTCCAGCATTCCCGGGAACTGTCCTTTCCGATCGCCGATGTTCAGGCTGTGAACTGCGTCATTCCAATGGAGCGGGATTGTCGCATAGGCGCCCTTCTCATAGTTGTAGGTGTCGTTCTCGTCTTCGTAGATGGTGAAGTCGCCATCCGCGCCGGGGTAGACGCGAAGTTCGATCGGGTCGGCGGGCTTTTCCGTGGACCACTCTTCGTCCGGCCCTAGCGGCAGAATCGACCCAGCGCGCACATATAAGGGCAGGCGATCGAGTGGAGTGATTGCATTGATCATCCGGCCGCCTTCGATGGTGGCGCCCGTCCAGAAGTCGTACCACCTGGCTTGGGGCAGATACACAGCTCGAGTCGTGGAAGCGGGTTCGGTCACCGGATTCACGAGAAATGCCGGCCCATACATGAATTGATCGCCGATATTGTCAGCCCGAGGATCGGTACGGAAATCCATGACTAGGGGCCGCATCGGCGTGTAGCTGTCACTAGTCGTCTTCCACGCCAGCGAATAGATGTAAGGCAGCATGCGATAGCGCAGGCGGTCGAAGTTCACCAAGATCTTTTGCGCATCCGGGCCGTACGACCACAGTTCATTCTCGTCCGGATTGCGCGTTCCGTGAACGCGCAGAATCGGATTGAATGTTGCGTACTGGAACCAGCGTACGAACAATTCGCGGAACGCCGGATCAGCGGGGCTGCCGAACACAAAGCCGCCGATGTCGGTAGTCCAATACGGAATTCCTGAAACCGCAAAGTTCAATCCAGCCGGGATCTGGCGGCGGTAGCTGAACCAATCGGAATTGATGTCGCCCGACCACGCGGTAACGGCATTGCGCTGCGAGCCGGCAAAGGCGGACCGAGACAGAATGTAAACCCGCTTCTTGTCCGACGCGCTGCGCTGCCCCTGATATACGGCCCTGGTGTCGAGCAGGGGATAGGCATTCACATAGCGATCGCCGCTCCCGGCGGCGAGTTTGTGGTGCAGCAGAATGTTTTCCTCCTGTCCTTCCGTTTCCGGTTCGGTCGTATCCATCCACCAGGCGTCAGCGCCGATACTGAACAATCCCTTGTTGACGAGATCCCAGTAATATTTGCGCGCCTCGGGACTGGTCGCGTCATACACGGCCATTGCGTCGGTGTGATAGGGCGGTTTGGCGTATTTGAACTTGTCGACGAACCATCCCTTGCTGTTCATGTAATCGTAGTTTGTCGACCCCGGCTCGAAGAACGGCCAGATGGAAATCATTAAGTGGAAGTTCTCACTGTGGAGTTGGTCGATCATTGCTTTCGGATCGGGATAATTCTTGTTGAAGACGAATTCTCCCTTGCGGTTCCACCAGAACCAGTCCTGCACGATGTTGTCGACGGGAATGTGCAGGTCGCGATACTTCTTCGCGACTCCCAGGATTTCGTCCTGCGATTTATAACGGTTCTTGCATTGCCAGAATCCATAGGCCCACTTGCCGAACATGGGAGCCTGTCCGGTCAGCTCGCGGTATCCGGCGATGATCTTGTCGAACTCGGGTCCGTAGAGAAAGTAGTAGTCGATAACATCGGCCACTTCCGAGCTGATGTACAGATAATTCGCAAAGCGGTTGTTGAAGCGGCTGCGAGACATGTTGTTCCAGAAGATCCCGTAGCCTTTGCTCGAAACCATCAGCGGGACGGATATGTTGCTGTTGTCCTGCACGATATCGACCGACTCACCGCGATAGTTCCATACGCCGGACTGGTGCTGGCCGAGGCCGTAGAGCCCCTCGTGCGAACCATAGACATTGATGAATGATTCGGCGCGGTAGGTGTCTTCGCCATTCACCTTTTCGGCTCGCATGCTGCGGGAGGCTTCTTGCACGAGAGGGCTCCCGTTCGCTTCGGCGTAAGCGATGGCACCGTCTTTCTTCGTCACAGTAATCTTCAGCAAGGAAGTGCTGAGAGTGATGGCGTCGTCTCCGGGCTGCAGGCTCCACTTCGCCGCGGGCCAGCTGTCTTTGATCACCACGAAGTCAGTTCGCTTAGGAAACCCTGCCGTCGCCGAATACAGAACCCGAATGATCGAGTCCGAGCAGACTTGCAGCTTCAACGTTCCCGTTCCCATGGTGAACACGACGCCGTCGGCTTCTTGTTGAACCTTGCGGACCGGGTTCATTGGGGTCCACTGGGCGTCGGCGTCGATCGCCAGGAGAAAGCTGATTGCAATCGCGAGTAAGAAAAAAAATTGCAGGGCGCGTTTCATTCGACTTCGTCTCCCGAGAGCTAAGACCTCCGTAAACGTTTACGGAAATGCACCGCGCAGGATAGCACGGAAGCGATTTTGCGGGCGTGATTCCAAGCGGGTAGCCCAGCGCTATACACTAAATATGGTGCAAAATTCACAGCTTATTAACCGCAGCTTGGATCAAACCGTTTATGCTTAGCCGTTGGCGATCCGATCCCAGAATTGGCAGAGTAACGGCGATGGTCCCGCTCGAACACCGCGTCGCCCGCGTTCTCGCCCGGCGGATATATCCATGAGTACAGCAGTCAAGAGCCCGAATCCTGAACCGGCTCATCATTACATCGTGCGTCGCACCGTCGAGGCCTGCCACATGGCCAAAGAAGCGGCGGGTGCGGCAGCGGAAGGCATTGCGACTGGATCGAGCGCGCTGCTCAATTCTTTGCGCCAGCGCGAGCGCGAACTCGACACCCTCGACCTCGAAATCGACAATGGCGTGACCACCGCCATTACCGAGGTCGGACCCGCGGAAGCGCGGGAACTGCTCGCCTGTATGAAGTTCATGATCGGACTTGAGCGCATTGGCGATCTGCTGCTCAGTTTCGCTAACAGCGCTCAGTCGGTGAGCGGGCGGATCGACCCGGAAGATACCCGGGATCTCACGCAGATGGCGACGCTGCTTGAGAAGATGCTCACCGATTGCGGCGACGCGTTCTCTCAGAGAGATGTCAGCAAGGCGGTAGAAGTCCTGCGGGCCGACGCAGAGATGGACCGCTTGCGGAATCTGGTTTTCCTGCGCCACATTGAGAATCCGGAGAATGTTCACCGGCAGGCTAGCCTGCAGGTGATTTTCATGACACAGTCGCTGGAGCGCGCCGGCGACCATGCGAAGAACCTTGCTGAAGAGGTCTGCCACTTCGTTAGCGGACGCCCGGTCCGCCATGTGCTCATCTCCTACGACAAGCCGGTCGAGCAGATGTTCATCGACTATTTGAGACGGCGCGAGCACAAGGAATAGTTTCCTCCGGCCGCTTTCTCCGCTGACCATGCCGTTTCCACTTTTGTAAATCGTGCTCCAGTGGGTAACCTTGTTCCTACTCTGCCGGGAGTTGAGGAAAACGCGAGGCGATCTCTTATGAGATATGCATTTCTGGTTGAGACATACGCAACAGAACGAATCAAAGTTGTAAGTGTGTGGAGCGAGTTCAGGGATCAGGATTTGGTTGTCCGGCCGAGAAGTGGCGACCCGCTGGGACGCAGCGTGTTGGAGCAAATGGTGCATCAGTGCGTAAGTGAAGACTTGTGGTTTCGGAACATGCTGGGGATTGATGTGGGCGCGCCTTCCTTGCCGAAGCAGGAGACTCGAATGGAATTCATCAAACGCTACGCTGAGGACAGCGGTAAGCGGCTAGCTGCCTTGCAGGACAAAGATGAGGGCTGGTGGGAAGGCGAAGCTTCGTTTTTCGACGTGCAGCGGTCGCGGGCGTGGGTGATGGTGCGGAGGATATCGCATACATCGCATCATCGTGGGCAGTTGATGGCGATGCTGCGCATGCTGGGACGCGAGATTCACAGCAACTATGGCCCCACGGCGGATACGGGTGGCCTGATGCAAAATCACGCGCCGACGATTTATGCGTATGGAAGCTTGGAGGAGTTGTTGACCAGCGGTGAGAAGGCGATGTTACCTGGAGCGGGTGGAAAAGCAGTCACGGAACGGCCGGGCCAGTAAGCGGAATGTTGTTTGAGTGCCGTCCATCGTGCAGGGCAACCTCATAAGCCCTCGCCTCGGTGCGCTCGGCGGGACAGCCGATGGCGGCTGTCCCCACATAGGCTTTGCTGTTACCTATTTGATCGTGAAGGCGAGGGTTAACAGCGTCTTTTGTTCCACTTCATGCGCCTTCGCGCTGCCCGTTGCCGGGCTCGCGCCGGAGCTGCGCTTCACTGTCAGGACTGGGCGGTCGCCTGCGATCCGTTTCAGGCGCGGCAACATGTTGAACAGGGCTCCCATGTTCGCAGGCTCTTCCTGCACCCAGACGATGTCGGCGTTCTTGCCATGGCGGTCGAATTCGGCGACGACTTCTTGCTCGGGGAAGGGATACATCTGTTCGAGGAATACGATCGCGGTGCTAGTGTCCTTCCTCTTCTTTCGTTCGGCCTGCAGTTCGTGGCCGATTTTGCCGGTGCAGATCAGGATGCGTTCAGCTTCTCCGACCGTCGTGTCGGGAATGACGTTCAGGAAATTCTTGTGCGTGAAATCTTCGATTGGAGAACTTGCGTCGGGATGACGCAGCATGCTCTTTGGCGTAAAGACAACGAGTGGCTTGCGCCAATGCCGCAATGCCTGCCGGCGCAGAAGATGGAAATACTGCGCTGCATTCGACGGTTGCGCGATCTGGATGTTGTGCTTCGCGGCCAACTGGATGAAGCGCTCGATTCGTGCACTTGAGTGCTCAGGCCCCTGGCCTTCGTAGCCATGCGGCAGGAGCATCACCAGACCGGAAAGGAGATTCCACTTCGCTTCTCCGGCGCTGATGAACTGATCGATGATCGCCTGCGCGACGTTGACGAAGTCTCCGAACTGGGCTTCCCAAAGAACTAGAGATTCGGGATAGTCGCGGCTGTATCCGTATTCGAAGCCGAGGACGCCTGCCTCGGAAAGCGTCGAATTGTAGATTTCGCAGCGCGCCTGGTCAGCGGCGACGTTTTCCAGCGGAACGTACTCGTTTTCGTTCTCGATGTCGATCAGCACCGAGTGACGCTGGTTGAAGGTGCCTCGGCGGGAATCCTGTCCTGACATGCGCACGTGCGTACCGATTTTCACCAGGCTCGCGAAGGCCAGAGCTTCCGCCATCCCATAGTCCACCGGACGTTTGCCGGCTCCCATCTCGGCGCGCTGCTCAAGCAGCTTTTTCACTTTCGGGTGAATGTGAAAACCTTCGGGATACGTTGTGAGGCGAGTGGTCAGTTCCGCCAACTCTTCGGACGGAAGTCCGGTCTCGGCTTCATACTCGTCACGGTGGAGCCCTCCGAAGTACTTACCCCAATACTTCGGAAGCTCGCGCAGAAGGGGCTTGTGCTTGATGCTGCCGGCTTTCTTTTGCGCAGTCTCGAACTCGGCGCGGATAGCGTCGGCTTTCGACTGTGCCTCCGTCTCGCCGATGTCATCTGCGTAGATTTGCCAGAGGGGCGGGTGGTCCTTGATTTTTTTGTAGAGTAGGGGCTGAGTGATGGTGGGATCGTCCACCTCGCTATGGCCGTGCCGGCGGTAGCCGATGAGATCGATCACAACGTCGGTGCCGAATTGATAGCGGTATTCGGTAGCCAGACGGGCGACGCGGACGACGGCATCGACATCCTCGGCGTTGACATGGAAGATCGGGATCGACTGGCGCCGCGCGATGCAGGCGGCGAAGCGCGTCGAATGCTCTTCGGTGTAACTCGTCGTGAAGCCGAGAAGATTGTTGACCACGACGTGGATCGTGCCGCCCACGGTGTATCCCGGCAAGTCGGCGTAGTTCATGGTCTCGGCGAGAACTCCCTGCCCGGCGAACGCGGCATCGCCGTGCACCAGCAGCGGAAGGTATTTCTCGCGTCCGCCTTCGCCGGTGCGGTCTTGCTTGGCGCGCGTCCGTCCTACCGTCACGGGGTCGACGGCTTCCAGATGGCTCGGATTGGATACCAGATGAATGTGAACCTTGCCGCCGCTTCGGGTGACGTATTCGCCGGTGGCGCCCATGTGGTACTTCACGTCTCCGGAGCCGAGGACACTACGCGGGTCGACATCCTCAAATCCAGCGAAGATTTCTTGCGGCGGGCGTTTGGCGACGTGCGCAATCACGTTGAGCCGGCCGCGGTGACTCATACCCATGACCAACTCGATCGCGCCCAGGCGTGATGCCGAATCCAGAACTTCATCGACTAACGGGATGAGCGCCGTGGTGCCTTCGAGCGAGAAGCGCTTGCTGCCAAGATAGCGCTGCTGCATCACCTGCTCGAAGATGTCGGCGCGGATGAGCAAATCGAGAATACGGGGTTGATCCTCGGCAGGCGGTTCGGATTCCATACGATCGTAGATCCATTCGCGTCGCTCGGGGGAGTAGATGTGGTTGATTTCAACACCGATGGTGCTGGAGTAGATAGCGCGCGCTTCGCGGGCGTACTCGCCTTCGCGCTCGAGTTCAGGCGTGGGCCGTGGGCGGAGAAAGCCGAGAGGGTCCAGGTCGCCTTCCAGGTATCCCCACTGGCGATAAGCATTGAACACGCGTTCGCGTTCAGGGTTGGAACCATTATTCGAGGCGCGGTCGACGACCGTGCCGGAAGTCTTAGATTTCGGGGTCATAAGAGTGCTGGTTCTAGGATAAAGGATGCGGGCGAAACCCAAAAGCTTCAACAGCGGCGAAGGCTCAAGGTCGAGCTTCGATCGACACAGCCGAAGGCGGCTGTCCCCACAAAAACCAAGCCCTACTTCGTAACCACCTTCACTGGAATCTCCTTCACCCCACTCGCGTCCCAAAACTGCACTGCCTTTCGGATCACAGAGAAAATCGATTTTCGGGAGTACAATGCCACGTCATGAAATTCCTAAAAATGGCGACAGTGTGCACTTCCGCCGCATTCGCAGCGGCACTGGCGTGCTCGAAGAACCCTGGACAGAATCCGCAGGCTGCCGGGATGCAGGCCATGCCCGTGAAAGTCATGGAAGCCAAGGCCCAGCCCGTGAACGACGCCTCGGAATACGTGGCGACTTTGAAGTCGCGCGATTCGGCAGTGATTATGCCCCAGGTCGAGGGCCAGGTCACGCAGATCTTCGTGCACTCGGGCGATAAAGTCGCGGCGGGCGGCGCGTTGATGGAGATTGATCCGTTGAAACAGCAGGCCACGGTCAAGAGCCAGGAAAGCGCGCGGGCGGCGCAGCAGGCGCAATGGAATTGGGCGAAACAACAATATGAGCGCAGTCAGGCTCTCTCTGCTGCGGGAGTAGTCAGCAAGCAGGATCTCGATCAGGCCAAGGCGACGTTTGAGGCCGCTCAAGCGCAGATGGAGGCGCTCGACGCGCAGGTGAGCGAGCAGCAGGTGCAACTGCATTACTACAAAGTGACGGCGCCGCGAAGTGGGATCGTGGGCGATATCCCGGTGCGCGTGGGCGATCGAGTCACGAGCGCAACTCAGCTCACGACGGTCGATGAGCCGGGAAGCCTTGAGGCTTACGTGTACGTGCCGATCGAGCGGTCGTCCCAGTTGAGGATGAATTTGCCGGTGCAGGTTTTGGACAGTAGCGGGAAGGTGCTGGCCGATACGCGCATCAGCTTTATTTCTCCGCAAGTCGACAATACGACGCAAACCGTGCTCGTGAAAGCGCGCATTCTGAATGGGAATGATGCGTTACGGCAATCGCAGTTCATCCGGGCGCGGGTGGTGTGGGGAACGCATCAGAGTCCGGAGGTTCCGATTCTGGCGGTGTCGCGGCTGGCGGGCCAGTATTTCGCATTTGTGGCAGAGCCACAGAGCGGCGGCGGCTTCGTAGCCAAGCAGAGGCCGCTGACCGTTGGAGAAACCGTGGGCAACAATTACGAGGTGCGGGATGGAATCAAGCCGGGGGATAAAGTGATTATTTCCGGGACCCAATTTCTGCGGGACGGAGCGCCGGTAGTTCCGATGAGTTAGCGCCTAGTGAAAACCGCAGAGTACGCGAAGGACGCAGAGGAATTATTGGCTTCTCACATCGAGGTAGACCTGCAGTCGTTGCGACGCAAGATTTCTAAGGCCTCGGCGTACTCAGTGTCCTCTGCGGTTTTGGTTTGGGGTTGATCTTTCATGTTCGTTAATTTTTTCATACGACGTCCGGTATTTGCATCGGTCTGTGCGCTATTGATTGTGCTCGCGGGCGCGGCGGTGATTCCGTCGCTGCCGATTGCGCAGTTTCCGAATCTTTCGCCGCCGCAAGTCGGTGTTACCAGTGCTTACATCGGCGCCAGTGCGCAGACGGTGGAAAGTGCGGTCACGATTCCGCTGGAGCAGCAGATCAACGGCGCGGAAGGGATGAAGTACATCACGTCGACCAGCGGAAATGACGGTACGAGCCAGGTGCTGGTGACGTTCGATCTGACGCGGAATCCGGACCTGGCAACGGTCGATATTCAGAATCGCGTGAACACGGCCCAGGGCCGCCTGCCCGGTGCGGTCAAAGCGGTGGGCATTACCACGGCCAAGACATCGCAGAATTTTGTGTTCGGCGCGGCGGTCTTTTCGGACAAAGAGCACAACTATGCCACGCTGATCATGAGCAACTATCTCGACGTGTATGTGCGAGACGCGCTGAAGCGCATTCCGGGTGTCGCGGATGTGATTATTTTCGGCGAGCGCAAATTCTCGATGCGGCTGTGGCTGGATCCGGTACGGATGGCAGGACGCGCGCTGACGGCGCCCGACGTGGTGAATGCCCTGTCGGAACAGAACGTCGAGGTGGCGGCCGGGCAGGTGGGGCAGCAGCCGGCAATGCCGGGGCAAAACTATCAAGTCAGCGTGCGGGCCGTGGGGCGCCTGAGCGAACCCGCGCAGTTCGACAACATTATTTTGAAGACGAATGCCGACGGCACGCTGGTGCGGTTGAAAGATGTGGGCCATGCGGAACTGGGCGCCGAGACCTATGCGTCCGATCTGCAATTCAACGGGCAGGATGCTGTGGGCATTGCCGTGCTTCAACTTTCCACGGCAAACGCGCTCGACGTCGATCGGCGAGCCATCGCCGAGCTGGACCGGCTTTCGAAAAGCTTCCCGCCTGGAATGCACTACAAAGTTGCGTTCGATACGACCGACGCGGTGGGCGAGTCCATTCGCGACGTAGTCTTCACCGTAGGTTCGGCGATCTTGCTGGTCATCCTGGTGATCTTCATATTTCTCGGCGACTGGAGGACGACGATGATTCATTTCATCGCCACTCCGGTTTCTCTAATCGGCACTTTCGTCTTTGTGAAGTTGCTCGGTTTCTCCATCAACACGCTGACGTTGTTCGGCATCACGCTCGCCACCGGGTTAGTCGTTGACGACGCAATCGTCGTGATCGAAAACATTGAGCGCCATATGGCTGAGGGCGAACACGACTCCCGGAAAGCGGCGACAGCAGCTACCACCGAGATTACCAGCGCCGTCATAGCCACATCGCTGGTGCTGGTTGCCGTGTTTGTCCCGGTGGCATTCTTTCCGGGGACGACCGGTATTTTGTTTCGCCAGTTTGCGCTGACTATCGCATTTTCGATTGCGATTTCTGCCTTCAACGCGCTTACGCTGGCTCCGGTTCTGGCGGCAATTTTTCTGCGCGACTCCCACCGGCAAAAGTTGTGGTTACTGCGAAAGTTTGACGACGGCGTCGTCCTCCTCACCCGTGGGTACCGTACCTTGCTGCATCACGTACTGGAATACAAACTGGTAATGGCGGTGCTGTTTTTCGCCGGACTGGGTCTGACTTATCTCGTATTCACGCGAGTACCGACGGGTTTTGTTCCGGATGAGGATCAAGGCTATTTCATCATCGTGATCCAGGCCCCGGCAGGAGCTTCGCTGGAGTATACAAAGGCAATTGGCGCGCAAGTATCGCAATTTCTGGCCCGTGTTCCCGAGGCGCAAGGAACTTTTTCGGTGGCGGGCTTCAGCTTTGCGGGAGCGGCGGCGAACCAGGGATTAATTTTTGTTCCGCTGAAATCGTATTCGCAGCGCAAGGGGGAAGAACACTCCGCCAAGGCGATTGTGAACCGAGTTCGCCCCATGCTATTTGGAGTTTCAGGGGCAATCGTATTTGCAACGTTGCCACCGCCGATCCAGGGATTGGGCCAGTTCGGTGGCTTTCAGTTCGTGGTGCAGGACCTGGCAGCACATACCCCGGAAGAACTCGCCGCAGCGACGCAGGGCTTGATGCGACAGGCGGCCGGCCGCAAGGAACTGGTTGGGCTCTACACGGCATTTACAGCGAACGATCCGCAGTATCTGGTGACGATTGACCGCGAGAAGGCGAAGAGCCTGCACGTGCCGCTATCGCAGATTACCGACACGCTGGGCGTGTTCATGGGATCTGCGTATGTAAACGATTTTGATTTCAACAACCGCTCTTACCGCGTCTACGTGCAGGCGGACAAACAATTCCGCGCGACCGCGAAAGATATGAAACAGTTCTACGTCCGCTCGGATACTGGGGCCATGGTGCCGCTCGATAACCTGATCAGCATCAGCCAGACCACAACACCGCAGGTGATCAGCCATTACAACTTGTTCCGATCGGCCGAAATCGATGGGTCGCCAGCGCCAGGGTACAGCTCGGGGCAGGCGATCGCGGTGATGGAAGATCTCGCCCGAAACCTGCCGCAGGGATTTTCCTATAGCTGGACTGGCCTATCGCTCGAAGAAATGCAAGCCGGAGGCACATCGCTGATTTTGTTTGGACTGGGAACTCTGGTGGTCTATCTGACACTGTCCGCGCAGTATGAGAGTTTCGTCCTGCCGTTTATCGTGCTGCTGGCAGTTCCAATGGCACTCCTGGGTGCCCTGGGTGGACAGTGGATTCGGGGGCTGCAGAATGACGTTTTCTGCCAGGTAGGCTTGGTCATGCTCGTAGGACTCTCCAGCAAGAACGCAATCCTGATCGTGGAATTCGCGGAGCAACTACGCGAGCGTGGAGTGCCGCTGGTCGAATCGGCGGTACAGGCGGCGACGATCCGATTGCGGCCCATCCTGATGACATCCCTGGCCTTCATTCTCGGCGTTGTACCGCTGGTTGTCGCGACCGGCGCGGGAGAGAACGGGCGGCATTCGGTAGGGACGACCGTATTCGGTGGCATGATCATGTCGACTATATTGAATCTGTTCTTCATTCCTGTGCTGTACCTGATCATCGAGGGCTGGAGGGAGCACGGAAGGGCACCCGAGCATAGGTAATCGCCATCACTACCCGGCGCCTTCGTTCTCGTCTTTCGCATTCGCTTGCCGGGCGACTGGAACCACATAGTCCGATGGCTTCTTCTTGCCATCCAAAGATGCCATCACAGCCTTTTTCTTTTTCCGGGCTTCACGGCGGCGCACTTTGGCCATCCATTCGCGCGAGTACATGGTGCCGCGGCATTTTCGCGAACCGCAGTGGCACGGGGCAGGGTCTTCATCATCGTAGAGGTTGTAATCCCATACCAGCTCTTCGCCGACCGCAATGTCGCGGAGGGCGAAAATCCATACCCGGCGTTTGATCTCATCGACTTCACAATTGGGATCGCAGGAATGGTTCAGATACGCGCCAAGGCCTTCTCCATCGATGACAATCTTGCCGTCTTCCAGGCCATAAAGGTAGGTGCGCGACTCTCCGTCGTAGCGGCGGTCGGCTTCCTCCGGAGTAATCCGCTCACCGTCATACTCGACGACCCGGGTTCCTTTGCGGATCGCAGTGGTCGTGTAGACGCCGACAGCGTGAATGGGTGAGGGGCGAACAACGAGAGGCATGAACTAATTTCGCACGAGGCGGGTGTTTTGGGGAGTGGGAAAAATAGAAAAGGGTGTACTCATGAAGGAGAACAGCAGATTCCTCCTGGCTCGCTACGCTCGCTCGTCGGAATGACAAGATTCTGGGTGGTTGGGCACGGCCCACAAATGAGCATCACGATCCAACCTCTAACGCCGGTTTCTACGGATCGTACACGGAGCTGCCAAAGCCTTCTTTGCGGGCGGCTTCCTGCATCTCTTCCAGCGCTTTCTGTTGTTCCTCGAGTTGCGTTTTCATGCTGTCGACTTCCTGCTGTTTCTGCTGCTGCCGTTCATTCCACTCAGCGCAGTTCGCAACGCAGTTTGCGCCCGCGAAATGGATGGAGTCAGCGAGGCTCTTGATGTCCTGCTGAAGCGCGGCGATGGCGTTCTTCTGGTTCAGGATCTGGGACTTCCAGTTCGCGGCCTTTGCCTGATGGTCTCCGCTGTCAGCCTGAGAATCCGCCGGAGCGGAACTGGCCGGATGCGTTGAGACCGGAGTTACAGTCGCGTGCTCGGGAGTGTCGTCATTCGTGACCAGATGAGCCGTCTTGGCCGGCGGCGTTGGAGTAGCATCCGAGGCCTGCGTATCATGAGTCGCGGCTTCTTTCGCTTTCAGTTGAGCTTCTCTCTGCTGCTTCTTCAATTTCACCTGGCGCGCGATTTCGCCGAGGGAGAGCGTAGGAGCAGGGGGCGGTGGATCCTGGGCACCGGACGGCTGATCTTGGGCAGGCTGGTCCTGGGCATAGGACATCGAGCACAGAAAAACGCCCGCCGCTAATAGGACGAAAAATCTTCGCATCGAAAAAGCCTCCCAGATCCGTCTGGGGACACGGAATACTTGGAAGATCGTATCGAAGAGCCAGCGATGATTCGAGTTACCTTCGTACTCGCGCGGGGCTCCGCTAAGCCTTGGTGAAGTCTCGGATTAGTCCGTCCAGCTTCCGCAATAGAGCCTGATTCCCTTGCCTCGGATAGCTGGCAAGCGACTCGCGATAGTGGGGCAGGTTAAACAGGAACGATTCCACCCGCTCCTTGCTCAACTCCTCCCAGTACGCGCCGTATCCGGACTTCTCCAGCCAATAAGCGTTGAAGATCTGTTCGAACTGATGGCTCACCGGAATCGCCAGATAAGGTTTGCCCAGATGGAGCGCTTCGGTCACGAGCGAGAACCCTGAGTTGGCAATGATCGCGCGAGCGCTGACGAGATCGGAGAAGAAGCCGTCGAGCGAAGGCTTCTTGAATTCGATGTTTCCATCAATGCCTTCGCGCCCGAACCCATAGGCAACAAAACGGCAGCGGATCGATCCCAGCAACTTCGCCAGAGCCAGCGCGGGCGAGGTCACGTAGACCAGAACGTGGTCGCCTTCGGTAGCAGTCGCGTCGAGAATCTGCTGCCGCAATAAAGGCGGAAAAAGGAACGTGTTGCGCTTGCGAATGGGAGCGGTGAAAAAAGAGATGACCAGGTACGCGTTGGCGCGCGGGGTCATCAGCTTGGTCACGATTTTGGCGGCGGCGGCATCGCGCCGGTACTGCTTTGGATACGAGACGACGGCATTCGTGAGGCAATGCTGGTTATCGATGGAGATGACTGGGAGGCCCCACTTATGACCGACGTGGCAGGTGAGTGGCTCGAAATCGGTGATGACGAGATTGATCTTCTCATCCTCCACCAGAGCGTTGAGCTGCGAAAGACTCTTCGCCGCGTGCGGTACAGTCATCAGATTCTTCGCAATAGTTCGTTTGTAGCGGACGCGGTTGTTGACGTAGGCGAAACGGAACCCGTAGATTTCGATGACGTTAAAATTGTCTTTCAGGTTCTGCAGGCCACGATCAAACGAAGCGACGTGAACCTTGTGGCCTTGGCTGACCAGATTCGTGAGGACTTCTTTGGCACGAGTGGAGTGGCCGGCGCCTTCCCCGTTGACTCCGTAGAGGATGTTGGCCATTGACAGGGGAGTATAGCGCGGCGGCCGGAACTGTGCCCCTTGCGGCTCGCTGCGCTTCGCTGAACGGCCGAAGGCGGCCGTCCCCACACGGCTCGTGGTGACTTATTGCTGCGGTTGCGGCATGGGCAGGGCTACGGTATCGATCGTTGCGGGATCGTCCCGGAGCTTGATGTAGATGGTCTTGCCCTTTGGAGGCGGAATCGCCAACGCGTCCTCGACAAATCCCTCGGGAACCGTGACGGAATTGGCGAAATCGGCGTCGGCACTGACTGAGTCCAGCAGGAAGAGTTTGTCTCCACTCAGAGTGCACTGCTTGTCCGGTAAGCAATGAACGGCCTTCAGCATCGGAATGCGTACCAGGTTCACGAGCGGCTGCCAGTCGCCGTTGATGCCATCGCTGCTGACGGGGCGAATCTTCAAGGGGCCGAAAGCCGAAGGCCCAAGCAGCTTCATGGGATCAAGAACCGCCAACACCGTTTTCGCGTCCTGCATGGTCAGATTGCCGTCCTTGAAGCTGAGCAGGACGCGGAAAGACTCATCAGCCGTGGCGACTTCGATCTTCTCGCTGGCTGGAAACGTCTCGGGGACCTGAGTCTTTAGAAAGAAGTTCAGCCGGCCATCCTGCGGGAGTTCTTCCTGGCTGCCGAGCCGGACGGCCGGCGGCGCAGATGGATCAAGTTGGATGCTCTTGGTAAGAACATTGACGGCAGGGCGTTGCGCATCGACCTCACTCTTCAGGTCGAGGATGCGCCCGTCTTTTAACGAGACGTGCGCGATAATCGGGTCGCCCGGATGAAGCTTGGTTTTGGCTGTAGCATCCGCAGTGGTGATCTTGAGTTCGTCCTGTTGATTGGCACGGGTCAACGAGTCGGGTTTGAACTCAATTCCGCTGAATTCGAGGCTGGCGACCTGATCCAGGCGAGTGCCCTTCAGAAGCCCATCCGTATCCCCTGCGTGAATGCCGAATGTGTCGAGCCGGGCTGCTTCCGCGTAGGTATGGAGAGGAATCTCATCGACCTCATGCAGCCCGAACTTCTTGATCTGCATGGTGAGCCATCCGGCGCTGGCCTTCTGCAGCGGGACTTTCACTTCGAGTTCATCGGCTTTGGAGTTCTTCCAGTCGGTTGAAAGGACATTTCCCTGTTCGTCTTTGAAGCTCACTTCGCTGACGCAGCAGGCAGCCTGGGACTGGAGATGGAGCGTATCCTCGCGGCCGATGATAAGGGCACTGGCATCTTTTGACGCCACGGTCCACTGTGCCGGGCGCGAAGTGCGCAGCCGATAGCGAGGTCCGTCGAAGCTGTGAAACCCCCACTGGCCGCGCAGAATGCCGGCGACTTCACCATCGAGATCAGCCGGTTCGAGGGGATGCATGTCTACAGTAAAGCCTCCGAGCACGGGATCCGGCTTGGCTTCGAGGTCGATCGGATGGCCGGATTTTGTTTCCACGTGAAGAACCATATCGTGGGTGAGTTCGGTCGCAAACACCAGTGGAGCGCCGTCGGTCGCAAGCAGGAGGGATGGCTTTCCGGCACACAGCAACTGCGCCGCATCGACCGCACGAAGCGGTGGAGGCGGAGCTGTTCGAACCGGCGGTAGACCAATCACAATGACCGACTTGGGATTGCGGAACGATGGAGGATTGTTCAGACGCAGATTGAGTTCATCTTTCTTGGGCAAAGCCAGCGCCGGAATGTATTGGTACTGCGCTGTATGGGCGGTGCCGAGGATCCGGACCACGTCAACGACCGCGCCGATGTATGGACTGTAGTATCCGCCGCGAGCGGTGGGCGTGGCGCTGATCTGGGCGAGAAGATCCGATGAAGGGCCCGATGTCAGTGTTGCCACCATCGTCTGGCTGTGAGCGTCGTCCAGCACAAGTTGATCGGTGTTCTGCGTGAGGCAGGGAACCTGCTGTGAACTCGGCTTGTCGAAACACTGCTGATCGAGCCGGATATTCAGGCTGCGAGCCAGCATTGTCGTGTGCGCCTTGAGTTGCTCCGGATCGGCGGTATAGATTTCCCGAACTGCGTCCATGTACTTTTCCAGCCGCTGGCGATCGAGACTGGCCTGTTGCAGGTCCTGCGCCGCACGGACGAAAGCGCCGGGCTTACCTCGAACCGCCGCGCGCAGAGTGCTGAACGCGCCTCCGGTCTCGGGAGCAAGGAAAATCAAGGCTTCTTCAGCCTCTTCCGGAATAGTGACGAAAACTCCCTCTTCGTGAACGGCGCGAGTCCAAGTCTCGACCCGGGTAAACCAGGAATCCGGCGGAGGATTGGTCGCGCCGCGCAGAAACGCGATGATCATCAGGTAGCGCACGGACTGGCTGTCGGGCAAGTCAGGATGCAGCCACAGACGGTCTCCAGGCTGAAGGTTCGGAACCTCGGCGATGGGCAAGGTCGTGCCCGCGCGCTGAACCCGCACCTCAACTTTGGGGCCGATAAGATCGAACGCAGCATTTTCTGCCCTGGCTGCACCCGCAAGTGGCAGAGAGATCAGGAGAAATCGGATCAGGGCAACCTTGAATCGGAAACGAAAAAACCGAGGTATGAGTCCCGCGAAACGCACTACAACCCTCTCACAGCTGAAATTTCAGGAAAGCGCAACAATCGGCTCGATATTATTTTAACTGATCGGTCGCGGAATTTGAGGCTGGAAGGTTCAGGTAATTCCGTGCATTTCGATAACACACGTCCTTGACGAGGCGTCCGAGTAGCGCTTCATTATCAGGCAGTTCACCGGCGGTAACTTCCTGGCCAATGACGTCGCAGAGAACGCGCCGGAAATATTCGTGCCGTGGATAGGACATGAACGAACGCGAGTCAGTGACCATGCCGACGAACCGCGACAGTAGTCCAACATTAGAGAGCGCGTTCAACTGCGCCGTGATTCCTTCTTTCTGATCGAGAAACCACCAGGCGCTCCCGTACTGGATCTTTCCCGGCTCGCGGCCGTTTTGGAAACAGCCGGCTAGAGTCGCAAAGGCAAACGTGTCGGCAGGGTTGTTATTGTAGAGGACCATCCGCGGCAGGGCATTTTCCCGGGCAAGCAGATCCAGGTAAGCGGCCAAGGGGTGGATCTGCGGGAAATCTCCAACCGTGTCGTACCCGGTATCGGGACCGATCGCATTGCGGGCGGCCGAGTTCACGTTGCGCAGGGCGCCAAGATGGAGTTGCTTAGTCCATCCTTTTTCCGCATCGAGCCGGGCGAAGAACAACATCATGAAGGAAGCAAACTGCGCGGCTCTCTCCACCGCTGACTGCTTTTCCATTGAGCGTGCTTTCGAACGTGGCGGCCGCGGCTTTTTCGGGACATGGAGTGGCGTAGCAGAGGTCCAGCCCGTGGTCGGATAAACGACACCCTGCGGAATGGAAATCGTCGTGGCGCTTGCGCAGTGCATCAAGGAATCCATTCAGGTTGCGGATGTCGGTGTTCGCGGCCTTCGAGAGCTTGTCAGTCCAAGCCAAGAATTCGGGGGTACCGATCGTTAGCGCTTTATCGGGACGGAATGCCGGAAAAACTCGGGTATTCAGACTGGAATTGGCGATCGCCCGGTGATGGCAGAGGTCGTCGGTCGGGTCGTCCGTCGTGCAGACAACTTCTACCCGGAACCTGCGCAAAATTCCGTGTGCTGTCAGTTCCTGCGCGAGTGCGGCGTTGGCGCGCTCCCAAATCGAAGGCGCAGAGTTCTCATCGAGCAGGTCGGTGATTCCGAAGTAGCGCTGCAGTTCGAGGTGAGTCCAGTGGTAGAGCGGATTGCGTAACGTATAGGGAACCGTTCGCGCCCAGGCCAGGAATTTGTCGTACGGAGGTGCATCGCCAGTGATATACCTCTCGGCGACCCCGTTCGCCCGCATCGCCCGCCATTTATAGTGGTCGCCGTCGAGCCATATCTCAAAAAGATTGGCGAAGCGCCGGTTCTCCGCGATGTCTTTGACCGGCAGGTGGCAGTGGTAGTCAAGAATCGGCTGCGGCGCGGCGTAATGATGATAAAGTTTCTGCGAGACGTCGTTGGAAAGCAGGAAGTTTTCGTCGAGAAAAGCCTTCATAGCCGCGTCTTTCAAGCGATGAATATATCAGGTTCACTTCGCGCTGAGCATCGGCGGACTATATCGAAGCCTCCAGGATCCATTGAACTCGCAATTTCCCACATCGACTCCTGACACTGTTCAGGACACTATCCCGCAGAATCCTGGGCGAGTGCGCTGGATGATCTGCGCGCTGTTATTCTTCGCGGCCACCGTGAACTACATGGACCGGCAGGTGATCGCGCTGCTCAAGCCCACGCTGCAAGTCCAGTTTGGCTGGACCGAAATCGGATACGGCAATATCGTGTTCGCCTTCACGCTGGCGTACGGCGTCGGGTCATTGTTAGTCGGAAAGCTGATCGACCGGTTGGGCACGCGCCAAGGGTTCTCCCTGGCGGTTTTGTTCTGGAGCGCTTCCGCGATGGCGCATGCGGCTGCGGGATCGCTTGTGCAGTTTGCCGCGGCGCGCGTCAGTCTGGGTATTGGGGAATCGGGCAGCTTCCCGGCCTCCATCAAAGTGATTGCCGAGTGGTTTCCAAAGAGAGAACGCGCGGTGGCGACCGGGATCTTTAATTCCGGGACCAACGTTGGCGCGATTGTGACGCCTCTGATTGTGCGATCGCTGATGCTGCGGTTTGGCTGGCAGATGGCTTTCATCGCAACGGGCGCGCTGGGGTTGGTGTGGATTGCGGCATGGCTGGCGCTGTATCGGCGGCCGGAGGAGAGCAAGCTGGTTTCGGTAGGAGAACTGGCGTTGATCAAGAGTGATCCTCCGGAGCCCGCGGTTTCCGTTCCGTGGCGAATCATGTTGATGAGTCGCCCGGCATGGGCGGTCGCTCTGGGGAAGTTCTTCACTGATCCGATCTGGTGGGTGTACTTGTTCTGGATGCCGGACTTCTTGAGCCGGAATCTGAAGTTGGATTTGACGGGCATGCTTCTGCCCTTGTTTGTGATTTACAGCGGTGCCAGCGTCGGGAGCATTGGCGGGGGCTGGCTGTCGTCAAGCCTGCTCAAGCGCGGCTGGTCTGTGAATGCCAGCCGAAAGACCGCCATGTTGTTCTGCGCGCTGGCAGTAACCCCGATCATGCTCGCGGCACGTACCGGCAACGCGTGGTTTGCCGTTTGCCTGATAGCGTTGGCGGCGGGTGCGCATCAGGGATGGTCTGCCAATATCTACACTCTCGCTTCGGACATGTTTCCACGAGGTGCGGTGGCATCCGTGGTCGGCTTCGGGACTTTACTGGGAACGATTGGCGGAATGGGCATCGCAAAAATGGTGGGCTATATTTTGCAGCGAACGGGATCCTACGTGCCGATCTTCATTCTCGCCGGCACGGCTTATCTGGTGGCACTGGTTTTCGTGCAGATATTGGCGCCGCGCTTGGAACGTGCCGAGATGTAAGTCCGAGCCAAATGAGCTGGCAGGGATCTTTGCGGCGCTTGTGTGGGGGCGGACGCCTTCGTCCGCCCCGCGAGCGCAGCGAGCGTCGGCGAATCGTGTTGCCGGCTGAGGTTGAAACGTAACTGCTTATCTGAATGGCGAACGCACCCAAGCCGATTTCGTCGCTGCGCTGGTGGATCGGCGGCCTGCTGTTTGCTTCCACAGTCATCAACTACATCGACCGGCAGACTCTTTCAGTTCTCGCTCCGTATTTACAGCTGGAATATCACTGGACGAATACGGACTACGCAAAACTCGCGATCGCGTTTCGCGTAGCGTACTCGCTGGGCCAAAGTGCGTTTGGCAAGATGATCGACCGCATCGGCACACGGCGCGGGCTCACTGTAACCGTAATCTGCTATTCCATGATCTCGATGTTGACTTCGCTGGCCAGAGGTTTCTACAGCCTCATGACCTTCCGTTTCCTGCTGGGAGCGGGGGAATCGGCGAATTGGCCGGCTGCGACAAAAGCTGTGTCGGAATGGTTTCCGAAACGCGAGCGGGCGCTGGCGACGGCCCTATTCGACAGCGGGTCGTCCATCGGCGCGGCCGTTGCTCCCTTGATTGTTCTCGGGATCTATTTCCGATGGGGATGGCGTCCTGCAGTTGCGATTCCCGGCGTGCTGGGTTTTCTCTGGCTGATCGCGTGGCGATGGCTCTACTATCCGCCAGAGTCGCACAGCAGGATCAGCCCGCAGGAGCGTGAAATGATCGTGGCTGACCGGCAGGAATTGGAATCTCGAACAGGGGCGGTGCGTCCTAGATGGCGGGATCTGTTGAAACTGCCGCAGACTTGGGGAACGATCATCGCCAAGACATCGACCGACCCGGTCTTCTTCTTCATCACTGAGTGGTTTCCGATCTACCTCGTCGCTAAGGGGATCGAATTGAAGAGCAGTCTGATCACGGTGGGGATTCCGTTTGTTGTCGCCGATGCGGGGAGCTTCTTTGCGGGCTGGCTTTCCGGATATTTAGTCCGGCAGGGAAGGTCGTTGAGCTTTGCGCGCAAGCTCCCGATCGTCTACGGCGGGATCGGGATGACGCTGCTGATTCCAACAATCTTCACAACGAACAAATACGTGATCGCGCTCCTGTTCTCCATCGTGACCTTTACGTATGCGGGGTTCACGATCATGGCGAATACGCTGCCCTCGGACTTGTTTGAGAGTGGGTCGGTGGCATCAGTAAGTGGGCTGGGAGGAACCGGCACGGGATTTGGAACAATCGTGGCCTTCCTGCTGGTCGGCCACGTTTCTGACGCGCGCAAGGCTATGGGCACGCATGCCTTCGATCCAATCGTGATCGTTCTTGGGATCATCCCCTTCATCGGGATGATCCTGGTTCTGCTGCTGTTACGGAACAACGAGGCCACCGAGCGGGGACTCGTGCGCCGAATCTGAGGTTTCGGTACACTCGTGGGTCGGTCAAGGAGACGCTGTGAAGATCACAGATGCAAAGGTATTCGTCTGTTCTCCGGGACGGAACTTCGTCACTCTAAAGATTTTCAGTGACGAAGGAATCTACGGACTAGGCGATGCGACTCTAAACGGGCGTGAGTTGGCGGTGGCATCCTACCTCGCGGATCATCTGATTCCTTGCCTCATCGGGCGTGATCCCTCACAAATCGAAGATATTTGGCAGTACCTCTATCGCGGCGCTTACTGGCGGCGTGGTCCGGTGACAATGACCGCCATCGCTGCCGTCGATATGGCGCTCTGGGACATCAAAGGCAAGGCGCTGAACACTCCGGCGTACAACTTGCTCGGTGGGAAGAGCCGCACGGGAGTCTTGGTCTATGGTCACGCCAACGGTCGCGACATTGAAGAGACCGTCGACGAGGTGGCGAAGTACAAGCAGCAGGGATACCTTGCGATCCGCGCCCAGTCAGGCATTCCCGGGCTGCCGTCGACCTATGGCGTGGCAAGGGACAAGATGTTCTACGAACCTGCGGAGAAGGGCCTGCCGCCGGAGAACGTGTGGTCCACCGAAAAATACCTGCTGCATGTGCCAAAATTGTTTGAGGCCCTGCGCCTCAAGTTTGGCGACGACCTGCATCTGCTGCACGACGTTCATCACCGGCTCACGCCCATTGAAGCAGCGCGTCTGGGCAAAAGCCTGGAACCATACCATCTGTTCTGGCTCGAGGACGCCGTGACTGCGGAGTTGCAGGAAGGATTCAGACTGATCCGCAAGCATACCATTACGCCGCTAGCCGTCGGCGAGGTCTTCAATTCAGTCTGGGATGCGCACATTCTCATCACCGAACAGCTCATCGACTACCTTCGTATGACTGTCGTTCACGGCGGTGGACTGACGCATCTGAAGAAAATCGCCGCACTGGCTGAGATTTTCCATGTGCGCACCGGCAGCCACGGGGCCACCGACCTCTCTCCAGTAGCCATGGCCGCAGCGCTGCACTTCGATATTTCCATCAACAATTTCGGCATCCAGGAGTACATGCGGCACACGGCCGAGACCGATGAAGTTTTTCCACACTCGTATTCATTCAACGCCGGATATTTGTATCCGGGTGACGCGCCCGGACTCGGCGTCGACTACGATGAAAAGCTGGGCGAGAAGTTCCCGTACGAGCGCGCGTATTTGCCGGTGAATCGCAAGCTGGATGGGACAATGTTCAACTGGTGAGCCTGCAACTCGCCTGGAAAAATTGAGGAGCTATGTACGCGAAGCTGGACTTGGCTGGAAAAGTTGCGGTCGTTGTAGGCGGCAGTTCTGGAATTGGCAGGACGGTTGCGCTCGGGCTCGCCGAGGGCGGGGCGGACGTCGTCTCGAGCGCGCGCCGGAGGGAGCTCGTAAACACGCTTGCCGACGAGATCGAGAAACTTGGCCGCAGATCGTTGCGGGTCACCTGCGATGTGGCTGATCGCAGTTCCCTCGAGAAATTGCTGCATGAATGCGTGGCCGCATTTGGCAAGGTAGATATCCTGGTGAATGCCGCCGGAGTCACCAAGCGGGCGCCAACGGTTGACTATGCCGAAGAAGATTGGAACCGCATCATGGACACCAACCTGACCGGCATGCTCCGCACTTGTCAGGTTTTCGGAAAACACATGATCGAGCGGCAATACGGCCGCATCATCAGCATCGCATCCATGGGATCGTTCCTTGGCCTTTTCGAGGTCGCCGCTTACAGTGCCAGCAAATCGGGTTTGGCCTCTTTGACGAAATCGCTCGCGATCGAGTGGGCCAAGTACGGAATCTGCGTGAACGCGATCGCTCCTGGATATTTCCGAACACCTCTGAGCGAGAAACTGCTTGTGGGCACTGGAAGAGGACGCGAGGTCATTATGCGCACGCCGATGAATCGCTTTGGAGAACTGGAGGAACTCGTCGGAGCGGCGGTCTTTCTCGCATCCGACGCCGCGAGCTTTGTGACCGGCGTGATTTTGCCCGTAGACGGCGGGGTGCTGGCCAGCGGAGTCAATCAATGAGAGTGGCTGGCTCTAGCCAGCCTTCTTCTCAGCCTTTGTGTCGCGCCGATGCAACGGCCTGCACCAACTCCTTCGCCGCTGATGTGATCTTCTCCAGATTTCCTTCCCGTAACGCCGCGGCGTCGATCAGGTCCGCTCCGACTCCAAGGGCATACGCCCCGGCCGCCATGAACTCGGCGGCGTTGGAGGCATTCACTCCTCCGGTCGGAATGAGTTGAGCGTGAGGGAAGGGTGCTTTGAGCGATTTCAGGTATTTGGGCCCGCCCAGATTTCCGCATGGGAAGATTTTGATCAGTCGAGCCCCAAGCTCTTGCGCATTCATCAATTCAGTTGGAGTCAACGCCCCAGGAATCGCCAGCCGGTTGTTGACTCGGGCGACCGATAAGACGGATGTGGAGAGCCCCGGACTCACCAGGAATTGCGCTCCAGCGCGCACGCATGACTCCGCTTGCTCAGCATTGGTGACCGTGCCGGCGCCGATCAAAACGTCTCCGCCGCGTCGCTGCACGAGTTCGCGGATGACGGTAATCGCGTTGGGAACAGTCATGGTGATCTCCACAACCGGAATGCCGCCGGCGCAGATAGCTTCGACGGCGCGGTTCGCCTCTTCAACAGAGGCCGCGCGCACGACGGGGATGATTCCGATTTCGCCAACCTTGCGGATGACGTCTTCAATGCTGAGTTCTGTAATTGGCATTCAGCCTCGCTTTCGCGTCAACGCTCGATTCTAGCCGTCCGCGAAGACATCGTCTGTAAAACTTCGGAAAGTGTGGCCATGGTCGTGTCGCCGGGAGTGGTCATGGCCAGCGCCCCATGCGCGGCGCCGCACTCGACCGACCATTGCGGATCTTTGCCAGCCAGAAATCCGTAGATAAGCCCGGAGGCAAAGGAATCACCCCCTCCCACGCGGTCGTAAATCTCCAGATCTTCCCGCATCGGAGCTTCGAAGAACTTTCCGTCGTGATAGCACAGCGCTCCCCAATCATTGCGGGTGGCCGTCTTCGCATTACGGAGCGTCGTGGCAATCACGGCCATCGACGGATACTCCTTCACCACGGCTTCGATCATCTTCTTGAAACCGCCGGTGTCGATTTTCGAATGCTGCTCGTCAAGACCCGAGACCGAGAAACCGAGCGCAGCTGTGAAGTCCTCTTCGTTACCGAGCATGACATCAACGTAAGGCGCCAGCCGGCGGTTTACTTCCTGAGCTTTTGATTTTCCACCGATCGATTTCCAGAGCGAGGCGCGATAGTTCAAATCGTAAGAGACGATTGCACCGCTGTGCTTAGCCGCCTGCATGGCTTCCAGTGCGACCTGTGGCGTGGTTTCAGACAATGCGCAGAAGATTCCTCCAGTATGAAACCATCGTGCCCCATCTTTCGAAAAAATCTGCTGCCAGTCGGTGTCGCCGGGCTTTAACTGCGACGCGGCCGTATGTCCACGGTCGGAGCAGCCGAGGGCGGCGCGCACTCCGAATCCGCGCTCCGTGAAATTCAACCCATTACGGACCGTGCGACCGACTCCGTCATACGTTACCCATCGAACGTACTTTTGCGAAACGCCCCCCTGCAGCATGAGGTCTTCTACGAGGCGTCCAATAGGATTATCGGCGAGCGCGGTGACGATGGCGGTCTCCAGACCAAAACAGCGGCGCAGTCCTCGCGCCACGTTGTATTCGCCGCCGCCTTCCCAAGCGCGAAAATGGCGTGTGGTGGCAATACGTTCGTCGCCGGGATCGAACCGCAACATCACCTCTCCGAGGCTGACAAGGTCCCACTTGCACTGTTGTTTTGTTTTGACGTTCAGTTTTGACATGAATAGCTTCCGTTGCTGAACATAGCTTCATTCCCTTACGGCGAAGTCGATCTGACGCTCGAACCTACGCCGCAGATCGCAGTGATTCTAAATGATTTGCATGGAGCGCCGGCGAAATTTGATCAGCCAGACCTGTGCTGAGTCAGCCGGGATACAGATATTTTTATCGGTCGAATCACTTTTCCCGACTTGCCGCCGGAGCCGGGTTTCTGCTACAAGAAACTTAATCGAGCTTCTTCGTCCTCGCAATTCTGCTTGGGGAAAAGAAACGAGGCAACCGCCTCCCAGCTGTCCGTTTCTAAACGCGGACACTTGAAATAAAGCTCAATCGAGTCTGCACTCGTAGATTGCACGACTCCGGGCCCCCTAGCCATTTGTTGGAGCTTGGATGCGGTTCAACAGCAGATCTGATGTTAGTGGGAGAACTGCTCTTCTGAGAGTCTGGACCGCCTTGGTCTGCGTCCAGCCCGTACGCTTCCGAAACTGTCCCCCACCCCTCACCAACCAAAATCCCTATATGCTAGTTTCTACCGCCGGAGGAAGATATGGCGACGACGAATTTCGTCCAGATTGAGAATGATACGGAAATCAAGCAGCGCCTTGAAGCCGAGCGCGCGCGTCTGCGCAAGATTGCCGGACTCGACCGGCCCGAACATTTTCACCGCCCCGTCGAGCGCGCCTTCACGGCCGAACAACGCCCTCGCACCACGATTCTGTTCGGCGGTTTCACCTGGAAACATGAAGATCTGATCCGCGCCGTCTTTCAAGGCTGCGGATACCGCTGCGAGAAGCTTCCGGTACCAGACGTTCCTGCCTTCCAGACTGGCAAGGAATTTGGCAACAACGGGCAGTGCAATCCGACCTACTTCACTGTTGGCAATCTGGTGCAGTATCTGCAATTTCTTGAGAAAGAAGGCCTCACACGCCAGCAGATCCTCGACAACTATGTGTTCTTCACCGCCGGGTCTTGCGGGCCTTGCCGCTTTGGCATGTACGAGGCCGAATACCGCTTCGCGCTGAAGAATGCCGGGTTCGACGGATTCCGCGTCCTGCTCTTCAAGGACAGCGATGGCATCAAGGCCGCATCGGGCGAGCCGGGCCTGAAGTTCTCCGTCGATTTCGGCTTCGGCATGCTGAATGCGATGCATCTGGGCGATGTCATCAACGATCTCATCTACCAGATTCGTCCATACGAAGCGAACAAGGGCGAGACCGATCGCGTCTTCCGCGAGATGGTCGACGGGCTCTGCGAGGACCTGAAGAATCGCAAGGCGTTTGAGATCGAGAAGAGCGCTCCTGATTGGGCGAAACCGAAATTCAAGAGCAACAAGATCCTGCGCAACACCTTCAACGTCTTCGGCAAATGGCACGAGCACATGTGGGGCAAGGACTATCTGAATGCGCTCAAGAACGCACGCGAAAAGATGGATTCCATCGAGGTGGATCGCACCCGCGTGAAGCCACTGGTGAAGATCACCGGCGAATTCTGGGCGCAGCTCACCGAGGGCGACGGCAACTTCCACATGTTCGAGTTCCTCGAGCGCGAAGGTGCGCAGGTGCTGGTTGAGCCAATTGCGACCTGGGTTGCGTATCTGATGTATCAGGCCAAGGCGCACGCGATCGCAAAATGGCCAGTCAATCGTCCGCATCGTGACCCGAAGTGGTACGAGTTGAAAAAGAATTTTGCGAACTATATCGGCCTGCGCAAGAAGCTATGGGGCATCGGCGCTGGCGAGAAGATGTGGGGTTTCTTCTATCACCGCACCGCGAAAAACATGGGCGGAATCACCCATCATTTGGCCCCGCAAGCGGAATTAGCCGACCTGGCGCATCCCTTCTACAACCAGTTTGCACGCGGCGGCGAGGGACACCTCGAAGTTGGCAAGAACGTCTACTACACCGTTCACAAACTCTGCCACATGGTGCTGGCGCTGAAGCCATTCGGATGCATGCCGTCCTCGCAGTCCGATGGCGTGCAGTCGGCCGTCATCAACAAGTTCAAGGACATGATCTTCCTGCCCATCGAGACTTCCGGCGAAGGCGAGGTCAATGCGCACAGCCGCGTGCAGATGGCGCTTGGCGAGGCGAAGGTCAAGGCCAAGACCGAGTTCGAAGAATGCCTCAAATCGACCGGCAAGACCATGAGCCAGATTCGCGAATACATCGACGAGCATCCCGAACTGAAACGGCCGTTCTATCACGTGCCGCATCGCGATGGAGTGGCCGGAACCGCGGCGCAATTCGTTCTGCACGTGAGCGAGCGGATCGATAAAGACACGCATTTCTGGAAGCGGTCGCGAGTGCGCGTCGAAGCAGCCCCGGCAATGTCCGGCGATTAGTTCATTCGCCGCCGGGCCGGCGGTTCCAACTCGCGAGGCTCGGCGGTCTACTCTTTTCTGCTTGAAAGAATGAGGAATTGAATGCACGACCATAAGGGCCCACAACTGATCCAGATCGCACCGCTTGAGAAACCGGCACCGGCAGCTTCAATCCAGCAAGTCCGCCATGCGCATCATGGCCACGACGAAAAGACCAAGTTTCTCGTTGGGCTCGATGTTGGCTCAACCACGGTGAAAGCCGTTGTTGTTGAAGCCGCGACCGACAAGGTTCTCTGGCAGGACTATCAACGCCACGAGACCAAGCAGCCGGAAAAGACACTAGAGTTTCTGAAGCGGATGGAGGCCGATGCCGGCATCAGCCGCCACAACACGCGCATCTTCATGACCGGGTCCGGTGGAAACGGGATTGCGGATCAGATTGGCGCGAAGTTCGTGCAGGAGGTTACGGCCGTATCGCTGGCAGTTGAGAAGCTTCACCCAGAGGTGTACTCGGTCATCGAACTCGGCGGGCAGGACGCCAAGATCATCGTGTTCAAAGATGACGACGAGACCGGCCGCAAGAAGAAGATTCCGTCCATGAATGATAAATGTGCCGGTGGCACGGGCGCGGTCATTGACAAAATTAACGCGAAGCTGAAGATCCCCACCGAACTGCTGGCCGAGCAGAAATATCACGGGATCAAGCTGCACAAGGTTGCCGGCAAGTGCGGAGTGTTCGCGGAGACCGACATCAACGGGTTGCAGAAAGTCGGTACGCCTCCAGATGAGTTGATGGCTTCGCTGTTTGAAGCGATTGTGCTGCAGAACCTTAGCGTGCTCACGCGCGGGCATACTCTGCGACCGCACGTGCTGTTGCTGGGCGGTCCGAATAGCTTCATTCGCGGCATGCGCGAAGCGTGGCAGGCGAATATTCCGCGCATGTGGCAGGAGCGCAAGGTTCAGATTCCCGATGGCGCCAAGCCAGAAGACCTTATCAAGGTTCCACAGAACGCGCAGTACTTCGCTGCTTTGGGTGCAGTTGAGTTTGGTCGCAGCGAGGACGATTGCATTGGCTGCTACTGCGGGTACGAGAAGCTGATCCACTACATCGACTACGGCCGGCAGGAAGAAAAGGCCAAGTCGGGCGGGAAAGGCTTGGTCGAAAAGCCCGCAGATCTCGATGTCTTCAAGGAAGCTTACCGGCCCAAGAAATTCACGCCTGCGGTGTTTGCAAAGAACAGCACCGTTGCGGGATTCATCGGAATTGACGGCGGGTCAACTTCCACGAAGGCTGTGTTGCTGGATGAGAATGGCGACATTCTCTGCAAGTCGTACCAACTCTCAAACGGCAATCCCATCCAGGACACGATTGAGATGTTCGAGAACTTGCGCGCCCAGGTCGAGAGTCAGAACGCAAAAATGGAAGTGCTGGGCGTGGCGACCACGGGGTACGCGAAAGACATCCTGAAAGACGTTCTCAACGCCGACGTGGCGCTCGTGGAGACGGTGGCCCACACCGAGTCGGCTTTGAAGTTCTACGAAGATCCGCACGTGATTGTTGATGTGGGCGGGCAGGATATCAAGATCATCATCCTGCATAACGGGCGCGTCAAAGATTTCAAGTTGAATACACAGTGCTCTGCGGGCAACGGTTATTTCCTGCAATCTACTGCCGAGGGATTCGGACTCAGCGTCAATCAGTACGCTGATCTCGCCTTTTCAGCGCAGGCGATGCCGGTGTTCGGCTATGGCTGCGCCGTGTTCATGCAATCCGACATCGTGAACTTCCAGCGTCAGGGATGGCGGGCCGAAGAAATTCTCGCGGGACTCGCGGCCGTATTGCCGAAGAATGTTTTCCTCTACGTTGCCAGCATTCCCAATCTCGCAGCCCTGGGTTCACGCTTCGTGCTACAGGGTGGGACACAAAACAATCTTGCTGTCGTAAAGGCCGAAGTGGATTTCATCCGCAACAGTTTCCGTGCGACGGGGAAGCAGCCGGAGATCATCGTTCACGAGCATTGCGGCGAGTCCGGTGCCATCGGCGCCGCCCAGGAATCGCTACGCCTGTGGCGCAACGGTCAGCAGACTACGTTCGTCGGGCTCGACGCGGTCCGCAAGATCGAGTACCGCACCACTCGTAACGAAGATACACGTTGCCATTTCTGCAAGAACGACTGCCTGAGAACCTTCATCGACATTCGCACGCAGCCCAAGAACGATCTTAGCTTCGTGCCTATTCAAAAAGTCACCAAGGTTCCGCTCATGCACGGCGAGCAGCGCTTGATCATCGCCACCTGCGAAAAGGGCACGGTCGAAGATGTCAACGACATGAAGGGGATCAAGGCCGGTCTCGACTCCATTCGCGCGCAGCACCCCAACTTCGTGGACTACGCGTCGAAGGAAGTTTTCCGGCCGACAAATGCGAAGAGCGTGGCTGACCCCATGCCCACGAAGGCCTGGTCCGGATGGAAAAAAGGGGACAAGGAGCGGCGTGCCCTGATGGAGAGTCGCAGCAAGCTGCGCATCGGCATCCCGCGTGTCCTGAACATCTACACCTACGCTCCTTTGTTCAACGCTTACTTCGAGAGCCTCGGCGTGCAACCGGAAAACATCATTTACTCCGATTACACCAGTTCCGATCTTTACCGTGCGGGAGCGAGCCGTGGTGCGATCGATCCATGCTTCCCAGCCAAGATTGGGATTTCTCACGTCTACAACCTGATCCAGGAGAAGCACCGCAAGAAGCCGCTGGATGCGATCTTCTTCCCGATGTACGACGTGCTGCACTCATCGCTGGTAAAGATTGTTGGCGCGAATGCATGTCCTACGGTGACCGCAACCCCTGAAACCGTGAAGGCCGCATTCACCAAGGAAAACGATGTCTTCGCTGAGCATAACGTGAAGTACATCGACCCGGTCCTCAACTTCTCGGACCGGAAACTCTTTGCTCACCAAATGCTGCAGGCATGGCAGCCGATTCTCGGACTTTCACTGGAAGAAAACGATCGCGCAGTCGAGTCGGGATTTGTGGCGTTGAAAGACTACGAAACCAATATCCGCCGGCGCGCGCGTCAGGTAATCGATCAGCTCGAGCGCGAAGATCGTATTGGTATCGTCATGCTGGGACGCCCCTATCATCACGATCCTGGCTTGAATCACGAAATTCTTGACGAGTTCCAGAAACTGGGTTACCCCATCTTCTCCCAGAACACTCTCCCACAGGACGATGACCTCTTGGAGCGCCTGTTTGGCGAGGAAGTACGCGCTGGCGTTGTCACCAGCCCGCTCGACATCACCGACGCCTGGAAGAATTCCTATTCTTGCAGTACGAATCACAAGGTGTGGGCTGCGAAGTTCACAGCGCGGCATCCCAACCTGGTCGCGCTGGAGATTTCGAGCTTCAAGTGTGGGCACGACGCTCCGATCTACGGCGTCATCGAAGGCATCATCGAGCAGTCGGGCACGCCGTATTTCTGCTTTAAAGATCTGGATGAGAACAAGCCCACCGGGTCGATCCGGATTCGCGTCGAAACCATCGATTATTTCCTGAGGCGCTACCGCGAGGAAGTGATCCGGAAACGTAAGGCCGAGCAGGACATCGAGGCACAGCTGGCGGCACTGGAAGCGCAGCTACGCAGTGAGAAAGGTGGATCGGAATTGCTACCTTCTCAGATCGGCCAGCTGGAGCCTGAAACCCAAGGCATGGCGGCCGACTGAGAATCGTGGTGGAGTTGCGCTTGATCAGGCGCGCTTTTGATCCGAGTGCTTAATCTCGCGATCGAATGGCCGACCCTTGCCAGGCAACTAATTCTTCGCATAGACCGGACCCGCGCTGCGGGACGGCGGATCGGAAACCGCGCGGATGTATGCGATCAACGCCTGTACGTCAGCCTTCTTGAGCGTATTCCCCCAAGCTGGCATCAGCGCTGATTTGTTAAGGGCGGAGCCTCCGTAGGTGATGATCGCAGTAAGGTCCGGGTCGCTGAGTTTGTTGAGTGTGTCTCCTTCGGTGAACGGATGAGGCTTCACCTCGAGGTTGTCGTAGTTTGAAACCCGCTCTGCCGTTGACTCGGCGTTGTGGCACCGGTCGCAGTACTGCTCATTCAATCGCCGGCCGAGCGTCTGCTGGTATCCCAGCGCGATCTCTTCAATCTTGAGTTCCACTTTCTTGTGCGATTTGTCGAGCGTTGAAGCCGTGATATGGTATCGCCCGGCCATTCCGCCTAGTGCGACGCCGGTTGTTACCTGTCCGCTGGCGTCAGTCAAAGCGCTCGCGGAATCAAGAATCACTCCTGGTGCAGCAAAGAACTCGACTAAAGCTCCTGGAACCGCCGCTCCCTGCTCGTCATTCACTTGAATGACAACCGGCTGAGGCAAGGGAGTTCCTGCCTGCCCGAACTGCTTTCCTCCGCTCGACTCCACGATGGCGGCGCCGAATGCAGTCGGCTTCAGGGCCGCGGAGTCCGACTTCCGTGAACAGGACACTGCCAACAACGCCATGGTTAACGCAAGAGTTCCTGAGGCGAAGCGCTTCATTTCTTTGCGGCCTCCTGTTTTCCGCCACCCTTCTGCGATATGAGGAACGCGGTCAGTGCCCGCGCATCCTCGTCGCTCATCGCGCGGTTCGGTTCGATCGTCCCCGGCCGCAAGGCCTGTGGATTTTTCATCCACTGATAAATCCACGCCGCCGTCAGCCGCGATCCAACCTGCGTCAGGGTCGGTCCAATGTAGCCCTTGTCGGTCTTGGTATCGACGATGTGGCATCCTTGGCAAGAATATTTTCCGTAATAAAGCTGTTTGCCCAGTTCGATCTGTCCCTGCGAGTAGCCGCTCAGCGGCATCGAGTCACGATCAACTGCCGGACTCTGGTACACGGTCATGATGTAGTCCGTCAATTCGCTGACCTCGCCCTCTGTGAGGTTTAACTTCGGCATGCGGCGAATCAGCGCGGGCCGCAGCGTTCCCGGATTCTTGAAGAACTGCATCAGCCACTCCCGCTGCACCGAACTACCCTCCCAGGTCAAGTCGGGAGCCATGTCGCGGCCGTGCCCGTTGATGCGATGGCAACTGAAGCAGGCGAGATCGGTCATCAGCTTGCCGGCCTTACCCGCCGGTTGATAATCCGACTCCGGCGGCGTGGCCACCGTCAGCGAAGGAGGCAGCGAATAGGATCGATCGTTCAACGACAGCAGAGCCGTGGTCAGCGCGTCGATCTGCGCCGGCGTGAAGGCGTACTGCGGCATCTTCAGCCCCGGCGCGAATGCGCGTGGCTGTTTGATCTTGCCCGCGATGTAATCCGGCAGCGTGTGTTGCATTCCCTGGAGGAAGATCAACTGCGTAATGGGCTTGCTGCCGATGCGGCTGAGTTCCGGTGCGAAATTGTCCGGCTTCTTAATTCCTGCGATCTCGTGGCACGAAGCGCAGCCATAATCCGAAACCAGCCGTTTTCCATGGGCTATCTGCTCGGGAGTCGCTGCATCCAGATGCACGTTGGCGAGCAGGTCGGAATCTGTTTTGGCCAGCAGGAATCCTGTTAGAGTTGCGACCTGGGCATCACTGAACCGGTAATGGGGCATCGCCGTCGGCGGATCGTAAACGCGTGGATCGCGCACCCATGCCTGCAGCCACTCCGGCTTCACCTTGCTACCAATGCGCGTCAATTCCGGGCCTACGTCGCCGCCTACGACATTTCCCGCGGCATTCTGGACGGCATGGCACGACGCGCAGAAGGATTCTCCGTACAGGCTGGCGCCTGCCGTCGGATCGCTTGATGCCTTCGCCGAGAGCGTAACGCTGTCTGCCGGAACCTGTGTGCTGTTTGCGATGAGAAATGCCGAGATGTCGCGGGCATCCGCGTCGCTCAGCTTGAAATTCGGCATGGTCGCCGTCACCGCATACGCCTGCGGATCTCTCAACCATGCATAAATCCACTCGCGCGTCGTTTTGTCCGCGACGTGCGAAAGCGACGGCGGATCGTCCGTAGCCTTCACTGTGCTGCCATCAGGCAACTTTACCGTGTGGCAATGCACGCACCCCGACCGCGAAAGCAGGTTGCGTCCCAGATTCAGTTGCGGCGTCCCCGGCAGCGGGCCGCGATGGCACTGCCCGCACGAAGACTCGATGTACTTTGCCGGAAGAATCGGCTGCTCCCACGCCAAGGTACTGCTGTGGGCCTCAGCAACAGTCGTTGCTGCTCCCTGGCCGCGGTGGCAAACCGTACATCCGAACTGGTCGAGATTGTGCGGAATGACCGGATGCTTGCGGTAGGGTTGTTGGGCCACATCGGTCAACGTCGGTTCTTTCAGTCCCACGTGGCAGCTGGTGCAACGGTCCACCACGCCGAGCTCCGGCAGCCACACCTGCTGAATGCCGCCTTGAAAATGCCGCCGCAGTGTGTTCGCTTCGCTCCGGTTGCGGATGACACTGAGATAGCCGTGCTGATAATGCCGCCATTCGCTGAAGAAATTCTTTGCTGGCGCGATCGCCATCGATGCCAGGAACACCAGGCTGACCACGCCGAACGCGCGCACGCTATCTCCGAACAATTTCTGCCAGAGCGACCTAAGTTTCTCTTTCATGATCGCCGCATCCCGATGTTGATAGTTACGATCATTTCTATGAACCCTGCCATGGCCAGACCCACGCCCAGCCCGGCCCACGAAAAAATGTCCCGATGGCGGTCAGCACCACCAGTTCGAATAAGAACCAAGTCATCACCCAGAAGGAAAGCGGCCTGCCCGCAAGATAGCGCCGGAACAGCGAAGGCGATTGCGGCGAGCTCTTCGACGCCAGAATCATCAGCCCGGAAATGATCAGGGTCGGGACCAGCCCAGCATAGAGCGGTTCTGCCTCTCCCTTAATCCCAAGCACAGAGTTGTACAACCGCGACTTATAAAGAAGCAGGAACAGAGAGAGCCCGCCCGCTACCATATAAAAGATTCGGAGTCTGTTCTCGCGGTCCTTTTGGAAAAGTCCCTCAGCTTCGATGTTGACCTTGAAGTACGGAATGACGATCAGCGCCATCACTACCAAGCCGGGAATCAGCACGCCTGCCACAACTGGCGGGAAGTAATGCAGCAACTCCTGCAGTCCGAGGAAATACCACGGTGCCTTAGCCGGGTTCGGCGTGTGCGACGGATCGGCCAGCCCTTCAAGAGGTGCGTTGAACAATAGAGCGATCCAGATCAGCACGACTGCCAGCGTCATGATCGCCACTGCCGCGCGGAACAGCACTTCGGGGAAAGTCTGGAGCTGATCTTCGGTCTCCGCTTTGACCTGCGCCGAGGTGCGGCGCGTGATAAACACAATCCGCCGCGGAGACTTCTTGGCATTCGAGTCGACGCCGGCGATGAAGTCTTTCGAGTCCGCCATGACTATTGCGCCTCCCTAACGGCCGCTGCATCCGTAGACGCAGCTCTCAAGGTCGCCGGTTCACTCGCATGGGAGTAGAGCCCGCCATCCTTGCGGATTCGCCAGAAGTGAATTGCGACGAAGAAAATCGCTGCCAGGGGAAGAATCATGCAGTGCAGCACGTAGAACCGAAGCAGCGCGTTGGCATTCACCGCATTTCCGCCAAGCAGAAGGAAATGAATTTTTTCCCCGACGAGCGGCACTGCCGATGCAATGTTCGATCCCACTGTAATGGCCCAGTAAGCCAGTTGATCCCAGGGAAGCAGGTAGCCGGTGTAGCTGAGCAGGAGCGTGATCAGAAGAAGGACAACGCCTATCACCCAGTTGAATTCTCTCGGTGTTCGGTAAGCCCCGCGATAGAACACTTTGAACATGTGCGCGAATACAAGGAACACCATTGCGTGAGCTGACCAACGGTGCAGGTTGCGCAAAAACATGCCCGACGACACCACGAATTGCAGGTCTTTCGTGTCGGCGTAAGCCTGCGGCGCCGAAGGATGGTAATAGAGCATCAGCGGAATGCCGGTTGCAACCAGGATCAGGAATGTTCCCAACGTGAGAGTTCCCAGATACCAGGTTGCGCTGAAACTCAGCATGCGCGCGCGCACCTTGGTCGAGAACAGGTGCAGGAACACGTTCTGCTGAATGGCCAGAGCGCGCTTCAGTGTGCTCGATCCGCTTCCGCTCCGGAACACCGACCGCCAGACTCTTGTCTGCTGCAGTTGGTCGAAATATTGGTCTATGGTTTTCGCCATATCAGACTCTCACGAAGGAATCCCGCGCCAGTGCCGGAACATCGGTGGAGCGATCGACCAGCAGATCGCCATCATCGTTGAGCCATACGCGTTTCCAAGGCAGCGGCTTGGGCGCCGGACCTTCAATTTTCTTCCCGTTCTGCTCGAACTTGCTGCCGTGGCAAGGGCAGGCGATGATGCCCAACTCCTGTTTCCATGCCGTCAGACATCCCAGATGCGTGCAGACCGCGCTGATTGAAAAGTAGCCTTCTTGGGAATGGATGATGTAGATCCCGTTGTTGACATCGAGCGTCACCGAGTCGAGTGGATACCGGTCCGGCTTTCCCGCGTTGACCACCGGAGAAGGCTCGTAGAGCACATTCGGCTCGAGATACTGATAGGAGAAAGCTGCGGTCCCGACAGCTGCGATGCTCAACGACCCCAGCCCAAGCTTGGCGAAAAACTGGCGCCGGCTAAGTTCGTTTCCCAACTCGCCCTTCACTTCTTCGGCCATAAGATTCCTCTTGCTACTTCTGCAGCCCCGCCCCGATTGCCGCAATCGAGATGAGCCCCGTCGGCTCCGCCGGAAGCAGGTTGTACGATTCCATTGTGATGGTGCCTACCGGACATCTCATCGCGCACAGTCCGCACCGGATGCAGCGCGTCTCATCTTTCAGCATGGCAGCGCCGGTCACGACGCCCAACTCGTCGGCGGCGACCTCATCGAATTCCACGCCGAAGCATTCCTGGTTATCACGGATATGTTTCACCGCCTCAGGTTCGAACGAGATGCGGTCGAGCGAAACTAGTTCCAGGCATTTCTCCGGACAAACATCCACGCACCCGCCACAGAGAATGCACATGCTGCCGTCTTCCGGCGTTCCCTCGAAGATCGTGTTTACCCAGCAGTGCAAGCAGCGTTGCGCCTCGGCCATCGCGCTGGCCGCGTCGTACCCAACCTCAACCTCGGTCACGCCCGTGCGACGCTCCAAAGGAAGCATCGGTACCGGTTGCCGGTCGATATCCAGATATCCGAGCGGCATTGCATGGCGCTTCAGCAGTTCCACCTCGATCACCGGGTCCGGGTGCTTTCCGCCTCGCAAATATTCGTCGATGCCAACCGCCACACGCTTGCCGTCTCCCACGCTGTCAATGATCAGGCGTGGGCCAAACACGCAATCGCCCCCGGCAAAGATGCCCGAAGCCGACGTCATCAGCGTTTGCGGATTGACCGCGATCAGCCCGCGCGGCGAAATTTCGACCTTGTCTTCAGGAGTGAAGAAGTCGAGCCGCGGCGCCTGCCCGATCGCCATGATGATCGTGTCGCACTCGATCTGGCTCTCGCTGTTCTCGTAGAACGCCGGATTGAACCGCTTGTTCTGATCAAATACCCACTTGGTCTTGAGGGTTTCAAGAGCAGCGACCTTGCCGTCTCTTCCCACAATCCGCTTAGGGCCAAGACCGGGATGCATGATGATCCCTTCTTCTTCGGCTTCGACAATCTCTTCCAGCGCCGCCGGCATTTCTTCACGACGTTCCAGGCACACCAGGTTTACCTCCTGGGCCCCCATGCGCAACGCGGAAAGTGAAATGTCGACCATCTCCTTGGTGGCTACTGCCGACACATTCTCCGCGGAAGGCTCCGCATCTTCCACTCCACCCGCGTGCTGTTTGACAACTTCGCGCGCCGCCGAGCGGGCCACGTCCATCGCCACGTTGCCGCCGCCGATGACAATGACCTTCTTCCCGATCGTGAACTTGTATCCCAGATTCACATTGAGCAGAAAATCAATACCTTTGTGGACTCCGTCGAGGTCAACACCGGGGATGCTGAGATCGCGGCTGCGATGCGCTCCCACGGCGATCACCACGGCATCGAAACCTTGCTGCCGCAGTTCGGAAATCGTAAAGTCGCGCCCCGCAGCGTGATTCAGCATCAGCGTGATGTCGCCCGTCTCCAGAATCTCGCGCACCTGCGCCTCTACCACGCCGCGGGGCAGTCGGTATTCAGGAATTCCCAGATACAACATCCCGCCCGCCACCGGTGCGGCTTCAAAGATGGTAACCGCATAACCCATGAGCGCGAGATCGTGCGCGGCCGAGAGGCCCACCGGTCCTCCGCCCACCACCGCAACTTTGAAGGGCAGTTTGTTCTGCCCGCGCCCTTCGTTGACATTGATGGGGCGCTTTGACTCAGGACCGTACTGCTCGGTGAGGAACCTCTTCAACGCCCGTATGGAAATCGGCCGATCAATTTCTCCGCGCCGGCACGCCGTCTCGCAAGGATGAGCGCAGACGCGCCCGCAGATGCTCGCCAGAGGGTTCGGATCGCGCGCCAGGCGATAGGCTTCTTCGAATCGTCCCTCCGCAATCAGGCCGACGTAGCGTCCAGCATTTGTGTGCGCCGGGCAGGCCATCATGCAGGGAAAATTCGTGTGCAGCCAATCCGCGTCAACTTTCTTGTTTTTGAATCGCTTGAGCATCGCGGCACGCTATCTTCGTTTCAGGCTGAACGTCAACACATCCACATTCGGGAAAGGAATGCGGGGAGCGGGTGTTTCCCACCCCCCCGTATCGGCTGCTCCTTATTTCGTCAGGGTAAAATCCGCTTTGCCGCCACCCGTTACTGTGACTGGCTTCGATTGATTCTTCGCGCCCTCGTGCCAGACCGTCACGGTGTAGCTGCCATCCGGAACGTCCTTGATCTTGTAAGTACCGCTGTCGTCCGTCTCGGCGAAATAGGGCGTTGGACTGACCACGAGGTATCCCGCCATCTCAGGATGTACGTTGCAGAACAACGGCACGAGTCCGGGTTTGTCGAATGTGAAGGAACGCTTCTCACCCTTGGGCCACGTGCCCAGGTTCTTGGTCTGCTTCTTGTCTCCGCCCACGCTTGGCCAGAAGACATTGTGGGCCACGTTATCGCTGTTCAGAAAATCGACGGTCGTACCCTGTTGCACGATGACAATGTGCGGCGCGAACATCAGTCCTTTTTGATCTATCACCGGGTGCTCTTTGGGAGCCGGAAACGTCTTGCCGGCGATGGTGTCGACGTAAACCACTGACTTCCCCTTCATTCCGGTGACTTTGCCTTCGATGTCACCCGCCCATGCTCCCACTGTCAATCCGGCGATCAGCACTGCGAGTACGAATAACTTGGTCTTCATTTCTTTTCTCCTTTTTGGCACCAGTTCTTTAATCTTTAGAAAATGACTTTTGCGTCCAGATAAATCGTATTGTTCGAGTTTGCGTTGCGGCCCGCGCCATCATAGTTGTTGGCGGCGCCATTGAACCGCGTATACCCGGTATACTGCGCAGCTAGCATCAGATTCTGCCATGGCCAGTACGTAACATTGGCGATATAGCCCGAGCCCCTCGGGTCCCCATTGAAGTTGCCGCTCACTGCGCCGGATTGATACAGCCCAAGATCGGAAGTGCCGGTGGTATGGAACCACCCGAATGTTCCTGTGTACTTGTTGCCGATGTGATATTCGGCGTTCGCCATCACCGTGTTCAGATGATGCGATCCCCGTGCTGCCCCCTCAGCGGCCAGCGTGCCGAGTAAGTCGTTGTTCTCGCGAATATACGTGGCTCGAAATGAAAGCACATCGGTGCGGAACATCGTCCGGTCGATTTGCGTGTCCACAGCCCAGTCCGTGAATGAGTCCTGCGGCGAAAGCGTCGACCCGTCGAGCCCGGTGATTGCGCCGGGAGTGGAACGCACGTGCATGCCGTAGGTGCCGAATTCATACTGCGTCTTGCCAGTCAGTTGTTGCCAGGCCAATCGCCAATAAGGCGCCAGCCCTCGGATATTGGTCGCCCCTCCTGTGAACGGCTGGGCAGCTGCCACGTGCGCGGAACGGTAAAGCGCCGCGTCCAGGTACAGGTGGTTGTTCCACATTCCATAGAAGCCAATGCCTGCAGCGTCCTGGGCCAGCCCGCCATTAATGAGGGGGGAGGCGTTCGGTGTAGGCGCCCAATCACTGGCGATCCAGGGATAGCTCCAGGCCGGAGTAGTGTTCCACAGGTCTTCCACCGTCGGATTATTGTTCAGGTCTATGCCGAACACCAGTTCCTTGCCGCCGAGCTTCGTGATTCGCGCGTAACGAATGTCGGTGTTATCCATGCTGAAGTGGTCGTCTTGGGTGTCGTAAGTCACCTGGATAAAGCTGCCCATATGCGTGGTCCACGCGCCCGAAAGGAAAAGCGAGATATCTTGCGGCAATTCAAAGCTGCCGTTCTGTGTCGTCGGGATGGGAGACTTGGTGGATGTAAACGAAGTGTCAAGCATAACTGACAGTGGCAGGGAAGCGAGCAAGTCGAGCGCAGCGCGCTTTTTGCCCCCGTCTGCCTTAATCGTCTTGGTCTCGTCGGCCCGATCTACGTACCCCAGGAGTTTGAACCTCCGTCCCGCAGGATTCAACTCCGGCGGTGCGTAATGACAGCCGCTGCATGCCAGGCCCGTCTGCCTGGCGTAACTTGGGACCGCCTCCACCTTCGGCGGATTCATCGCGCTGAACGACAGCATCAGCAGAACGGGTAACACTCCGAGCAATAGGATTCCCAGCTTCTTCATACAAATCGCCTCCTAGTCATGATTTCCGAGAGGTCTATTGGCCTCTAGTCAGTACCTAAGGATGGGAGGAATACTAGAGTGTCAGGTGGAAACTCCGCCGGATGAGAAATCACACTCGGATGTGATTCAAATCACAAATTTCAGGGGACAGCGCTGAGAGGACCCGGCAGCAGAAGATCTCGCAAGATGCGACGCCGCTCCGCTGGCCCGACTTGATCGACCCAGATGAACCCCAACCGTATTTGATTGATTACGAAAGGCTTAACTTGGGCTCGGAGGTTGTTGGAAGCATTCGGCCGACGCCGGCGAAGGAACCCTCCAAAGGCTATTTCCGCTGCACTGGAAGAATTCGAAGGTCTGGCGTTTGAGGAACCTGATGGTAAACGATCACACTCGGCTGTGAAGTCAATCACAATTTTGGTCGAAACCACGAAGGCGGTGTCAGTCAGTGTGCTAGCTGCCCTTCCCCTTCCGATTCCACGATTAGCTCTCCGACATTCTCCGGGAAGCCGCCAGCAGTTCGTTGGTCCGCCGAATCAGTTCGGCGCGTTCGAGATCCCGGTATTGCTTGGGAAGCAGGCTCTTGCTGGTGCATTCCAGCACGGCAACCATATTCTGCAGATCAATCTCTGTGGGATAGTAGGGGGGGATGAAGTCTTCCAGCGCCGCCTCGAGATCCTGCGCATCGACGGCGGTCTTGTTCTGCAGACTGCTCCGCATGTGACTCCGCACTAATACGGCCTCAATGTCCGCTCCTGACAATCCCCCAGCGTGATTGAGAAAGAACTTCTCGATCTCCTCCGGAAATGCTTTCATACCAATTTTCCGCTGCATCGCGCGCAGGAGCGCAAGCCGCTCTTCTGCAGTCTCAGGATAAAAGAGAGCGATGTGCTCTTCCGCACGCCCTTGCCGTTTCAGATCGACAGGCAAAAGGTCAGGCCGACAGGTCAACAAGAACCAGATCACCTTCCCGCGATATTCGGTGTTACCCATGAACTGTGCAATCTGCGCAAAGACACGGTTTCCGACGCCGCTGTCGCCGGAATTGGAACGATCGCCGAGTTGGGCGTCGGCTTCATCCACGATCACGGCAATCGGGCTCATCGCTTTCAACAAGCTCAAGACCCGCTCCAAGTTTCCCTCAGTTACGCCTTGCCACATGCTGCGGAAATTCTTGAGCGTCACCGCCGGAATGCCCACCTCGCCAGCGAAGCAGGTAGTAATGAAAGTTTTGCCCGTCCCGACCGGCCCGCAGATGACGTATCCCATCGGCAGGACGTCAGTATTGCCCGCTCGTATCGCCGCAGCGGCATCCTGCAGCTTACGCTTCGCCTGATCGTTCCCCGCGACAAACGAGAGGTCAAACCGGCTCTGCACAAATTCGAGCAAGCCGCCCGATTCAGCCTCGATCAGATCTTTCTTTCGCTGAGAGAGAACCTTCAGCGTGAGTGGCTGCCGGTTCTCTACCGCATGCGAGATCATGCCTTGCAGTTGAACGCGCTTCAATCCAGCGCCCAGCTTGGCTAGAGATTCATCGTTGACTTCGGAGCCGGCGGGCAGTTCTTTAGACGTGAGTTGCACGCGAATGAATTCCAGCCGGTCAGCGTAATCCGGCAAAGGGATTCCAATCGAAGCGACGCCCGGATGTTGCACAATGCCTTGATTTAACTCAATCTGGTTTTCGGAGATCAGGCAGATGGTGACGTCAGCTCCGAGAAACGCCACGTTGCGCGCCCAGCGCTTGAGAATAACCAGCGAGTTGCGATCCTCCGCCGACATCGAGGACATATCGCCGGCAGGCGCAATCGTCTCCGCAAAATCGATCACCAGCCCAATTTTCTTTCCGTCGGCAATCCGCAGCCGCAGATAATTGTCTAGCAGGTTCAAAACCGCATCCGGATTGCGCGGCAGCCCGCCCTGGGAAAAGTTCGTGCCGTGAAAGCTGTCGTATCCTTCCAGCGCGCGCCGGAAATCTGCCTGTGTTGCTGGGGTACCGAAGCTCAATCCTCCACGGTCGTAGTGCAGGACCAGGTCGCGCTGGCCAAACAGGCCGCGCGAAAAAAAATCGTCAAGAGAAGCGAAGCTGGAGGCGCCCTCCTGCGTTCGCAGGGGCACCAGATCACGCACGTTCCCGTACAGCACAAACATCGCAAACGAGCGGGAATAATACTTCTCGGATAGCTCTCGCGCCCACGGTGGTAGCGCGTCCAGATACTTCCCGGTCTTGGTAGGGTCGTCCGGCATTTAGTTTTGAATGCGCACGCGATTCGGTCCGGAAGATGTCGAACTGTCATCGAGCGACATCAGCCCGTTCAAATCCGGCGACATATCGCTAAAGATCGTTTCCACCTGCTGAACCGTCTGCTCTGTCTGCTCGACATCATGAACCAGGCTGTCGAGCCTGTCGCTGACTTGTTGCGGATCGCGCATCGTGACTGACTGATCTCTGACCAGCAACAGCACATCCTCGACAGCCGCAATCTGCGCATCTACCACCTTGCAGTTCTCAGCAATCTTGTCGAACTTCTCTAAGCGCTTGTTCAAAATCTCGATGCGCTTCTGATTGATCTCCTGCACCCGTTGCGGTTCACCGCTCATATTCTTCTGCAACAACGCGATCTCACGCTTGATTTCATCCCTTGCGGTGCTCTTCATATACTGCTGCTGCTGCGCAGCCGCAACCAGCAGACGCGCGTATCCGCTCAGCAATCCCTGCAAGCTGGTATCGATCTGCTGCAGGAAAATCTGCGACTGCGAGGACAGCTGGGCAAAGTTTGAGCGGATCGATCCGCAAATCTGCGCGCAGTGAACGTAACGGCTCTGCATCTCCGGCGACAGGTTCCGCAGCATCTCGTTGAGCTTCTGCTGATGCTTCAACTGCTCCTCCGCGAAATGCCAGGACCGCACCAGTCGGCGGAAGCGCGAGCTTTGCGGCACGATCGCGAGGTACATCAGCTCAAGTCCGGCGGCAAGCAGGATGGGCAAAGCCGTGCCGCTGATCAACGCAAACGCGCCTGCTCCGGCCAGCGTGATCCAGTTGTATTGCCAGCGGAATGCAGCCTTGACGTAGTTGGTCGAGTCGACCGGCTGCTGATCCTGGGGATCGCCGAGAGCCATTTAGACACTCACCCGCACCTGCCCGTTCCCGGGAGCCTTCCGCAGTCGGCCGAGAACGTAGTTTTGCAGATCATGAAATTCATTGCGTTGCTTCAAACTCAGTTCGCGCGGGCGATCAAAGGGCACCTGCACGTCTTCAACGATCGTTCCCGGATGCGCGCTCATAATAAAAATCCGGTCCGCCAGGTAGATCGCTTCCTCTACATCATGCGTCACGAAAAGGATGGTGCTCGCGGTTTCGTCCCAAACCTTCAGCAGGAGTTGCTGCATCTCGCCGCGAGTTTGCGCATCGAGCGCCCCAAAAGGTTCGTCCATCAAAATCACCGACGGACGCAGGGCCAGCGTACGCGCGATCGCAACCCTCTGTTGCATGCCCCCGGAAAGCGTCTCTGGATAGGCATTCTCAAACCCGCTCAGCCCAATCGCCTGGATCAACTGCGCCACGGTTTCTTTAGCCTTATCGCTCGGAACACCGTTGATCTTCAACCCGTAAGCTATGTTACCAGCCACGGTTAACCAGGGGAACGAGGTGTATTTCTGAAAAACCATGCCGCGGTCTTTGCCCGGTCCGCTCACAGGTTGTTCATTCACCAGCACCTCGCCTGTAGTCCGCCTGGTCCAGGCCGGCGATCAACCGCAACAGGGTGGACTTACCGCAGCCTGACGGTCCGAGCAGAACCCGGAACTCACCGACATCGCGACCGGCAGAAGAATAGGCATCCTCGATCTCAAAATTGATGTTCTCAAGCGCGTTGACGCATTGTCCGTCAGGCGCCGGAAACGTGCGGCTCACGTCCCGGACGGTGATTTTTGACTTCTTATGCTCCATGTTTAGCCGCCTTCAGATGCGCCGTAGCACTAGGCACGGCCGCTCCCGAACCCGACAAAGCTGCGCTCGCCCTGCGCCACGGGAACAACTGGCGCTCGAGAAACGTCAGCAGGAATCGAAACAAAAAAGCGGCGGCGCCGATGGCGATGATGCCGGCGTAGACTCTGTCGAAATCCAGAACTTTGCGCGCGGCCTCGACCATGTAGCCGACGCCCTTACGGGCATTCAGCATCTCCGCGAGAATCACGTAGGTCCACCCGATGTCATAGAGGATCCGGAATGAGGAGAAAATTGCCGGGAACGACGCGCGAAACACCAGCCACAACGCCTGCCGCTGCTTTGCCCCGAGAGTGTAGGCCGTTTCCAGCAGAGCGTTGTCGACGCGATTGACCTCCTCAACCACCACTGCCAACAGGTAGAAAAACATTCCGAACCACAAGAAAGCGATTTTTTCGGTTTCATCGATGCCAAATAGAGCGATGAAGGCGGGAAGAAACGCGGTGAGTGGCATCGCGCGCATGGGCGCGGCGACGGGATTGATGAGCTCGAATAACCAGCGGTAGCTGGACATCAGAATGCCCAGGGGGATGGCGACGACTGCGCACCAGAAAAACGCCTGGGCAATCCGCCACCAGCTCATGAACACGTTTCCGAGCAGGTCGTAGTCTGTCCAAAGCATTCCAAAAGCGCGAATCACGCCCAGGGGCCGGGGAAATAAGGAAACATGCGGCCCTTGCCAGTACGGCACAAGTATCCAGAGCAACACGATTGTGCCCCAACTGACGAATGGAAAGGCCCATCGGACCCACGGGGCGACGTCCTTGCGAATCGTGAACCAACGGTTTGTCTCACTCATCGTGCATCCTCATCGCGCATCGCCTTTTCGCTAGCTCGACGGGTTGGCATAGACCTTAATGTCGGTGCGGCGATTCTTCTCGCGGCCCTCTGGCGTTGCATTGCTGTCGATTGGCTTGTCGGGCCCGTTGCCGGCGGTCCGCAAACGTGCGGCGGGGAATCCGTATTTCTGCATGAGATAGGTCTTCACTTCGTCGGCGCGGGCGTGTGAGAGCGTGACGTTATAAGGCCGCGAACCGGTGGAATCGGTATTGCCGTCGATGTCCACCACCGTGTTCTCGTACGCGCGCATGGTGCCTGCAAGTTCATCCACGATGGCACGCGAATCCATGCTCATCTTCGAAGAATTCGGATCGAAGTAAATCGACCGGTGCTGCGTCGCAATCGGCGTCGCCCCCTTCGACGGTTCCTTGTATTCAATCGGCGCCTCGGTCGAAGCCATGGAGAAGTTGTTCGCCAGCTTCTCGACATACCGCCGGTCCAGGCTGTCTTCCGGATTGAAGGTGTGCTTGATGATTCTGAGCTCGCGATACATATCTTGCGCCATGCTCAAAATGTTGTCGTAGTCAGGATTGGAGCCGGCGGAGCCCATGAACGAGCGATTGTCGGCATAGTCAGCAAGCTTCACGCCCCCGAGCATCGTCTTGGCCAGGTCGGAAGGGATGTTGAAGTCCTTCACGGTTCCAATCAGGTTGTACGCCCGCTCCGGCTGTGTCTTGATGAACTCCACGCCCTCCAGCCAGCCTTGCGCGAACTTCAGCACCGTGTCCGGGTGCTTCGCGGAAAAGCTGTCACTGACTACCAGGATGTCGGCGATAAGCCGGTTCGCAATCTTCGTGTCATAAATCTTCTTCGATCCGGCACGCTTCGAAACCGCATCGCTCATATCCGGATCCCATGCGACCGCGGCATCCACCTTTTCCTGCGCAAATAGCGTCGCCGGTTCGATGCCGTCCTTGGTGTGAACGGCTTTGTTGAAAATTTCGTTGCGCTGTTCCGTGCTCAACCCTGAAGTCTTGAGCCCGTTGTACAGCAGGAAATGCGACGGCGTATAAGGCGCAAACGCCACGGTCTTGCCGGCGAGATCTTCAATGCTGTTAATGCCCTGCTTCCCGATCACTCCGTCAGCGCCGCGCGACCAGTCCACCATCAGGAAGGTATGCGAGCCGAATCCCTTCTCTTTGAACTGGGCGTAGTCCTTGGCATATACGTCCGCAGTCGTCAGCATGACATCGACATTGTTGGTGGCGAGCGCCGCCGCGCCTTCCGTCCAATCGTCGATGATCTTGAAGCTGACCTTCAGTCCCTTCTTGCCGAAGATCGAGTCCGGCTGCGTATCCAACCCGCCGTTCGCGACCAGGCCTCCGGCGCATCCCACCCACACGTTTACCCGTACCCGGACCTCGGCGTCGCTGCTCGTCGAGGACGCCGGTATGAGCAGCGGCTTGGATGCGTCAACTTCCTCGCCATTGGCGGACGCACTCTTGCTGCCAGGAACGAACTTGCTGACATCGATCAAGCCATATCGATTCAGGCTGTAGCCCACGATGGCTGCGCCGATCAGGAATATAAGGACCCATCCACCTCGTTCAATCTTGACCGCCATATCTTCCTCCCTGCTCCTTCGCGCTGACGACCCGAACCGTCCGGTTGCGCAGCGCCTTCGAGAAAATCATTTTCGCCAAAACTTAAGTCGTCTTCTGCGGTTGTTTCGCCGCAATCGTCTTCTCCGCGCCCGCTGCCGCTTCCGGCGAAGCCAGACCCATTTCGATCTTGAACTGCTTCACTAGTTCACTAGCCTGGAGCTTTTCTGCCTCATCGTCAATCTTCACCTTCTGCTGGTCGACGTTGCTCATCGCCATATCCATGCGAGCTTCATTGACGGCAGTGGTCTCCTCAATCTTGCGCACCATCTCGTCGTGTGTCTGGCTGATGCCGGCGACTTCGAACTGCTCCATCGCATCAGCGACCTTCTTCTGCCACTGGGAGCGGCGATAGTCGGCGATGGCGTTGAGCGCCTCCTGCGTCTTTCGGTCCTTCTCGCGCATAAAGGCCTGCTTCACGGCCATGGCTTTGTCGAACGCAGCGCGCGCGGTCGCCAACTGTCCCTGATTTCTGGCGAAAGCGCCCTTCAGTTGCTCCAGCTGCGCGGCATATTGGCCGGCGATGTCGTCGCGATTGGCCTGAATCGCGGCCTTGATCTTGGCCGTCAAGTTCGCCATGTCGGTCTTGTACTTGGCCTCCTCCCGCTCGAGCAAAGTCACGTTCGCCTTGACCATGGCAATGCTCTCGTTCATGCGAGGCACTTGGTCATTCATGTCGCGGATGTTCTGCTGCAGAATCAGCTCCGGATCTTCCGCCACCGAAATGAAGAAACCGATAAACGACCGAATCATTCTGCTCAAACGCTGGAACATAAAAGGCCTCCTGCCTCATGAACGCTGGGTTGCTTTGGATGGAGATGGAGACGGAACCGCACTTACATCTCCAGTAGTAATTGGGTTTTCAGTAACGAAATATCCAACTGCCTCCGCGATCTTCTTTTCTTCCTGCTGCTTCTTCAGCCGCCAGCCAGTAAAGCGCTCTTTTTCCCGCGAGATCGCGTCATTGTTGGATTGAATCTTCGCCCGCTGTTCGGTCACATACTTGTCGATCTGCGCCTGAATCTCGCCGTTCTCTTTCGTTTTACGGGACTCCAATTCTTCCGCGGCACGTTGCTGCACGCGTTCGTAGGTATCGAGCGCGCGATCCCGCCGGATGGCATCCTGGATTACATCTTTGATCTCCACGCCCGCCGCATCCAGCGCAACCAGGATCGACGACTTCCGGACATCCGACGGCAGATTGCGGATATGCTCGCTCTCCAGCATCTGCGACACCTTGAGGATGGAATATCCCTTCGCCGCCGGCGGTATTTCGGCAGCCTTGTAGATCTCTTCAAACGATGTCGGATCGGAAACGGGGGTCGTGAACTGCGGCTCCGCGGCGATCGTCGATGCGATCTCAGCGACGCTCTGCGCCGCCGACTTCGAACTCGCAGGCGCGCCCGAAGTGTTCTTGGCCTGCTGAGCAGCGTCCTCGTCAACGGAAACGATGTAGTTGTACCACTTCTTCGACATTGGGCCTCCTCTCGGCGGGTTGGCCGGATCAGCCAATGACTGCGCGGATCGTCATTTTTTTTGTGACCCTGAAAGGTAATTGTCGACTTTCAGGTTGTCAATTGTTTTCATACACTTCTGAACGCTTGGGAGCCGAACTCTTGATCGGGCGTGGTCTTGTGACTTCCATCGCCTGCCGCTCGAACAATAACACTGTATTCAATGCCGGAAGCCCAATCAATTCAGCTAGAATGGGCGTCTTTACCGTTCAAATTGACCGCCATTTTTGAACGATACCTTTACTTTGAGGCCTGACGTGCCTTCTGACGATCTCGCATCTCTGATAAGCCGGGTAGTGGACGCCAAAGCAGAATACGATGTGCGCCTCCTCGCCCAACAGCTCGGAACTAACTACCGCTCGCTCATGTACTGGATGCGGGGAGAACGCCACATCCCAGCCCACCTGCTGCCGCAGATGTGCGTCCTGCTGAACAACTACGAAGCGCTGGATTTTCTTGAGAGTCAAGCTGGACGCGTAGCCTTCAAGCTGCCCAAACTCGACGTGAACCTCGGCAAGGAGTTAGGTGCCGTAACGAAGCTCATTCGAGAAGTCGGCGAAGCGCTGGAAAGCGTCGCCGAAACCCTGGCAGACGGCGTTGTCGAAGACAAAGAGCTGCAGACCACGATTCCGAAGCTGGAAGCCGTCATTCGCGAATGCGCATCCCTGAAATATCTCCTGGAAGAATTGTCCGCTCAAAGAAAAAAGAAAAAGTCGCGCTAAGCTGGAGTTTGTCGGCCTCTGAGAATCCCGCAACCATGTCATGCTGAGCTCAGCCGCAGTCGAAGCATCCCTACCTTCACGCATGCCAACAGCATGTCAACAGAGCCGCTTCTTTGAAGAAACAGGCTTTGGGAAGGGCGCGGACAGAGTAGGCCTCGGGAAGGGCACGGGAAAAAGTAGGTTTTGGAAGGGCACGGCTTTAGCCGTGCCGCCTGAGCCACCACTGACGCGGCTTTAGCCGCTGAGGGCGACTGCCGGATGCGACCCGTAGGATTCCAGACTGGGCCGGAGTTCAGATTGGCGGAAGCGAGTGGGGGTCGAACCCACCAGTGACAGGATTGCCTACCACTCACCGGTTTTGAAGACCGGGACGATCACCGGACCGCATGCGCTTCCGTAAGCTCCACAAACAAACGCCACGGAAAGCCGGAGCTTCAGATCTGCATCGAAAGCTGATCCGTGAAGATCCGTGCCAATCCGTGGCAAATTCTACTCTGAGTTCCTGCCAATTACTGCGGCTGCTTCGTGACTCGCAGATATGGCTTGATTGTCCTGAAGCCGGGGAACTTCTGCTGCGCCTCGTCGTTCGAAACCGCCGCTGTGATGATCACATCCTCACCCGGCTTCCAGTTCACCGGCGTCGCCACTTTGTGCTTCGCCGTGAGTTGCATCGAATCGATCACCCGCAGGATCTCGTCGAAGTTCCGCCCCGTGGTCATCGGATAGCTGATCTGCAGTTTGATCTTCTTATCGGGGCCGATCACGAAAACGGTGCGCACCGTGGCATTGTCGGCGGGAGTGCGGCCTTCGCTCGACTCCCCGGAATCGCCAGGCAGCATCCCGTACAGCTTGGCTACTTTCAATTGCGGGTCGCCAATCATCGGGTAGTTCACCTTCGTGCCCTGGGTCTCTTCGATGTCGCCCTCCCACTTCTGGTGGCTCGAAACCGGGTCGACGCTCAGCCCGATGATCTTCACATTGCGCTTGGCGAACTCAGGCTGAAGCTTCGCCATATAGCCGAGTTCAGTGGTGCACACTGGCGTGAAGTCCTTGGGGTGCGAAAACAGAACTGCCCACCCGTCGCCGATCCAGTTGTGGAATTGAACGGTCCCTTGGGTGGTCTCGGCGGTGAAATCTGGCGCCGTATCGTTGATTCTAGGGACGCTATAGGTCTCATTTGCGGTCGCGGTAGTCATAGGCTTCTCCTTATTTGATTTCTCAGTCATGAAGATTCCGAAAGTCCGGCCCGCCCCGGCTCCCAGCTTAAAAAGCGGATGAAAGTAAAACCCACCCGCTTTCGCCGGGTGGGTGGGAAGAATTTCGCTGGTTCCTACCCACACGCCGGCATCGGGCAACAACAACACATAACCCCGATGGCGAGTGGGCAAATCATAGGCGTTAGGATAGGCGGCGCCTGCTATCCCTGTCAATCGCCGCTTGCGGCTCAAACTCAGGCGTGGCGCATCTTTTCTGCATCGTGAGCGCCATGCCTCTCATCGTTGTTGATTGCAACTCAATCGACGTTTCACGAGACCACCATGAGCAAGCAACAGCGCCGTCTGTCGATGTCACAGTGGGACGTATTTACCTCCAATCCGCTCGAAGGCAACTCTCTGGCGGTGTTCTCCGACGCGCGTGGCCTCACCGATGCCGAAATGCAGGCCATCGCCAAGGAAATGAATCTCTCCGAGACCACCTTCATTTTTCCGCGCGACCCAGCCACCGAGCGTGACCGCGGCGTCCGCGTCCGAATCTTCACGGTGGAAGAGGAACTTCCATTTGCCGGACATCCCACTCTGGGCACCGCATTCTCGCTCCGAAACGGAAGCGCCGCGGGGGAAGTTGTACTTGAATTGAACGTAGGAAAAGTTCCGGTACGCTTCGAACAAGCGTCAGGGCAGCCGCTCTTCGGCGAGATGAAGCAGGTCGACCCCGTTTTCGGAGTGGTGCACGAACGCGATGCCATGGCTCGTGCTACTGGATTGAATCCGGACGACTTCGATCCTTCCTTGCCGATTCAGACGGTATCCACCGGGCTCTCATTCACGGTGACGCCACTGAAATCGTTGGCCGTGATTCAAAAGATGCGCGTCGACGTTCGGAGGGCGACCGAGTATCTGCAACGCACAGGAGGAAAGTTTCTCTACTTCGTCACCCGTGAAACCGTAGATCCCGCGGCGGGTCTGCACGCCCGCATGTTCTTCTACAACGGCGAGGATCCCGCGACCGGCTCCGCCGCAGGGTGTACGGCTGCCTGGATCGTCGCCCACGGTGTCGCCGCTCCCGACCAGCGTGTGCTCATCGAACAGGGTGTCGAGATGCAACGGCCTAGCCGCATTTTTGTCCGCGCGTCGAAGCACGATAACCGGATAGTTAACGTCCGCGTCGGAGGCAACTCCATCGAAGTTTTGCGCGGCGAAGTTTTTCTCTAGCTCTCGCCTTGCAAGGCGCGATAAACATTGGCGCACACTCGCCGCGAAATAAATCAATGGCTAAAAGGTTCCATTAGCATCGGCGGCACTTTACAGCAGCGCGATTTCCTTCTAGCATCCATTTCGCTCTGTACATTCTTCATATTGAGAAAAGCCTCCATTGGCATGTGCGGCCGTGCCGCCAATGGGTTGCGGAAGGCTGATGAAACCGAAGCGCACCATTCTGTGTGTCGACGACAACGAACAGTCTCTGTCCCACCGCAAAATCGTGCTCGAGACTCGCGGCTACCGGGTGGCGAGCTTTACCCGTGGGGAAGACGCCTGGGCGCGCTTCCTGCAGGGCGGAGTTGATCTTGTCATCGCCGACATGGCCATGCCCGGTCTCGACGGCCCTCAACTGATCTCCCGGATCAAGGACGCGTCGCCCCATACTCCCGCCATTCTGATTTCAAGCAAAGTCCGTATCTACGATCACGACTCACAGGCAGACGTCTTTCTCACCAAGGGAATGTATTCCCCCGCAGATCTGCTCGAGCGGGTGCGTCTATTACTGATACGCAAGCGCGGCCCCAAGCGCCTTCACCAGCGCCAGCAGTCTGCCATGGCGAGCCATATCGGCGCAGCCTGAATCGAGAAATCTGGTTGAAAGTGCTTTCCTTCGCGGACCTTCGTGTCCTTCGTGGTTGAAGCTTTTTACTGATCAACAGCGGCTGCTGTCGAGCCCTCGCACTAGTGGTTCGTGTAAGATTCTTGCAGGCATGGCCGGAGCATTCATCGAAGCAAAAGATCTTCGCAAGACCTACCACGTAGGCAAGATCGAAGTGGAGGCCCTCCGCGGCATCTCCTTCTCCGTGCAAAAAGGCGAATTCGTCAGCGTAGTCGGCCCATCGGGAAGCGGGAAATCCACGCTTTTCTATCTCCTGGGCGGCCTGACCCGCGCCGATGGCGGCAGCGTGGTTCTTGACGGTGATGATCTAGCCAAACTCTCCGACGCCGAACGCACCCGCATGCGCAAGCGCAAGATTGGGTTCGTCTTCCAGAAGTTCAACTTGCTGCCCACACTCGATGCGCAGTCGAACATCTTAATGGCGAAGGAAATCTCCGGAAACGGTGATCGCGATCCTTCTCATTTCAACCGCATCACCGACCTGCTCGGTTTGACCAAGCGACTGAAGCATCGACCGTCGGAACTTTCCGGGGGCGAGCAGCAGCGGGTCGCTCTGGCTCGAGCTCTGATCAATAAGCCCACGGTAGTCCTGGCCGACGAACCTACAGGGAACCTGGATTCCAAAAACTCCGACATCGTGCTCAAGATGCTGCGCCTTTCCAACAAGGAACTCGGACAGACCGTACTGATGATTACGCACAATCCCGAGGCCGCTGGCTATGGCGACCGTATCATCCACATGCGCGACGGCCAGATCGTCAATCCCGAAGATGACCCGCAGTGGGCACGGCACTGAAAATCGTGGCCAGGCATTTCTTCGCGCTCTTCGCGGTTTTTCTTCGCGCTCTTAGCGGTTAAGCTGTTCTCCCGCGATCTGCCAGAATGCGAGCGCTCCGGTGCCGCCAGTGTTATCCTAGATAAATTCCTATCCCGCGAAGAGGGTAGTCTTCTCTAATGCCTGATCCCGAAACTCCCAATTCACAGAGTCCGCAAGCCCAACCCGTCACCGACAGCAAAGAGTCTTTCGGCGATATCCTGTCTCAATTCCAGAAGAGCCATTCGCGGAGGGCGGAGGGCAGCCGTCAGATCGAAGCAACTGTCATTTCCGTCACTGACGAGTCGGTGTTCTTCGACATCGGATACAAGTCCGAAGGAATTCTCCCGCTCACCGCGCTGCAGGGCGAAACCATCAAGCCCGGCGATAAAGCGCTGGTCACCGTCAAGGGACGCGATCTCGACGGCTACTACGAGCTCTCCCGCTTCAAAGTCGAACGCCCCATGGACTGGTCCGCTCTGGAAAAGGCATTCGCCGACAAAGCTGCAATTCTCGGAACAGTGACGGCGGCCGTGAAGGGCGGTTTCAGCGTCGATGTCGGCGTGCGCGCCTTCATGCCCGCCTCGCGCAGCGGCGTGCGCGAAGCCGCCGAGATGGAAAATCTTGTCGGCCAGGAAGTTCGCTGCCGCATCATCAAGCTCGACGTTGCTGACGAAGACGTAGTCGTCGATCGCCGCGCCGTCGCGGAAGAGGAAGAGCGCGCCGCTCGCGAAAAGATCTACGGCCAGATCAAAGAAGGGGACACCGTAACCGGAACCGTCCGCAGCCTCATGGAATACGGCGCATTCGTCGACCTTGGCGGAATCGATGCGTTGCTGCACGTGGGCGAAATTTCCTGGGGACGGGTCAACAAACCCGCCGATGTCCTCTCCGTTGGGCAGCAAATCGAAGTGAAAGTCCTGAAACTGGCGAATGAAGGTGACAAGCGCCGCATTTCCGTCACCATGAAGCAACTCCAGCCGCATCCTTGGGAAGCCGGGGCCCAACAATACAAACTCGGGGATCGCGTGCGCGGCACCGTTTCGAAGTTGATGGATTTCGGCGCGTTCGTCGAACTCGAGCCCGGCATCGAAGGTCTGATTCATATCTCGGAAATGTCCTGGTCCAAAGGCAAAGTTCGAAAGCCCAGCGACGTGGTCAAACCCGGAGAGACCGTTGAAGCCGTGATCCTGGGAATCAATGCCGGCGAACACCGCATCTCTCTTGGGCTGAAGCAGGCTCTCGGAGATCCGTGGGCCGACGTTCCGCAACGCTTCCCCTTGGGTTCGGAAGCGCAGGGCCCCGTTACCAGCCTAACCAAATTCGGCGCCTTCGTGCAGCTTTCTGAAGGCGTCGAAGGCATGATCCACGTCAGCGAGATCAGTGCAGAGAAGCGCATCGGAATGCCCGCGGAAGTCCTGCGCGTCGGCCAGGTCGTGAAAGTTCTGGTGATCGGCGTCGATCCCGAAAAACGCCAGATGAAGCTCAGCATGAAGCAGCTGGTTCCAACCGGCCTCGACGAATACCTTGCGGAGCACAAAGAAGGAGACGTAGTCACCGGCAGACTGGTGGACCAGTCCGGCACACGGGTCGAACTAGGCGAAGGAATTCACGCGGCGTGCAAAGCCGGCTCCGCGGCGCCGGCGAAGAGTGACGCCCCCGCTCCCGCGACAGCCGATCTCTCCTCGTTGAGTTCCATGCTGCAGGCTCGCTGGAAGACCGGCGCCGGAGCACCGGTTAAAGCCGAACCTGCCCGCGCCGGACAAGTCCGCAGCTTCCGCATCGCGCAAATCGACCGCGCCGCAAAGAAGATTGTCGTAGAACAGGCATAGCGCCCGACTGTCCACTCGTGGTCACCGACGTCCACGATCGGACGCGCTGTGCGCGATGCCCCAGCCCCGGCAATCTTCTTCTCCTTTGTTGCCAGTCGGCAACCCTCCTGAGATTTGGATTCGTAGTTGCGACTACTCTAGATGGGCCGGCCTTCCACCCACGTCAAACACACACAGCCAGCACAATCGGAGCGAACCATGGACACGATTGTTCAAGACCTGCGATACGGCATACGGCAGTTGATAAAGAACCCTGGATTTACCACGATTGCAGTAATGACCCTGGCGTTGGGCATCGGCATAAACGCGACCATGTTCAGCCTGGTCAGCGCCATTCTGTTGCGCAGGCCGCCAGGACGCGATCCCGACCGGGTCGCGGTGGTGACAGCCATCAATCCGGCAGCGGGTTTTCAGGCTGACAACAGCACATTGTCAGTGCCCAACTATCTGGCGTGGAGGGAAGGCAATCACGTCTTCTCGGAGATGGCCGCTGCCGATGAATATCGCTCGGCAAGCCTGACCGCACAGCACGAATCAGAGGTGATACCGTCGGCGTCGGTTTCCGCCAACTACTTCAACCTGCTGGGCGTCGATGCTCAACTCGGCCGTACCTTCAGGGTTGGAGAAGATCTGAGCGGGCAAGATCATGTGGTGATTCTCAGCCATCAGCTTTGGGAACGTCATTTCGGCTCTGACCCTCAGATTGTGGACCGCACCATCCGCCTGAATCGCGAGAACTACACGGTGATCGGCGTAATGCACGCGGATTTTCGCCTGCTGGGTTTCGTGACCGATCTTTGGACGCCTCTCGTCTTTACTCCTGCTGATCAAACCGCGGCGGCACGCAAGGACCGTTCTCTTTTTCTATTTGCACGCATGAAGCCCGAGGCAACTCTCGAGCAGGCGCGCGCCGAGTTCGCCACGCTGGCTCATCGCGCCGAACAAGACTTTCCGGACTCTGAAAAAGGCTGGGGCGCAAAGGTTCGCACCTTGCCGGATTTCCTCGTTTATGGGTTCGGCATTCGCGGCGGCCTCGCGGTCATCATGACGACGGTCGGATTTGTGTTGATGATTGCCTGCGCCAATGTCTCAGGCCTGCTGTTGGCGCGCGCGGCCGCTCGCCGAAAGGAACTGGCGATTCGTCTTTCTATGGGAGCTGCACGCCTGCGGATTATCCGGCAATTACTGACTGAAGGCATGTTGATCGCTCTGGCTGGTGGAGGGCTCGGACTTGTATTGGCGCGCTGGGGCATTGTATTCGTTCGCGCGAATATGAGCTTCAATGACGCAATGAATGCGCTGGACCTCGGCCTGGACTCGAACGTTGTAGTCTTCTCCACAGCAGTCTCGATGGCTTGCGCACTGTTGTGCACGCTTGCGCCGGCGCTGAAAGCTTCGCGAACCGATGTCGCGACAAACTTGAAGGACGAAAGCCGCACCGCTTCGGCTGGAAGTTCCCGTTCTCGTCTGCGGAAGGTGATGGTCACAGGTGAAATTGCGCTCGCGCTATTTCTGCTGCTCGGGACTGGTTTGCTGTTTGTCGCGATGTTCCGCATCGAGCACCAGAAACTCGGATTCCAGCCCGATCATCTGCTGACGGCAGGAATCACACTGGACGACGCAAGGTACAAAGACGCCTCTCGTCGAGAAGCTTTCGTGCGTAGCCTGCTGTCCCGGTTGCAGCAGATTCCGACTGCGAAGACGGTAGCCGTTACTTCAGACTTGCCGGCTTCAGGACAAAGCGCAGTGAACGTCCGTATCCCGGGCCAGCCCGACTTACCAGCAAGCCAGGTGCTCACAGCATTCGATACGGTCGTCACCCCGGACTATTTCCGGACAGCCGGAATCTCGCTCTTGAAAGGCCGCCAGTTTTCGGACCAGGACAATGCCTCAGCGCCTCGCGTAGTCGTTGTCAATCAGAAGTTCGTGGATCGCTACCTGCACGGCGAGGATGCCATCGGGAAACTAATCCAGGCCGAGGTGAGCGGCGCACCCTCCGGATGGAGCCAGATCATCGGCGTCGTGAACAACGTAAAGGTCTATTCCGAAACCACTGCGGAAGACCCAGGGGTCTACGAACCGTTCCTGCAGCGTCCTGTTTCTTCCTTCTCTGTGATGGTGCGCTCCACCACCGAACCGAACACCCTCATACCGGAACTGCGCGATGCCGCAGCACAGATCGATGCCGAACTGCCACTGGCGCGCCTGATGAGTATGCCGGCAATCATCGATCGGCAAAAGGGCGGGGATCAATTTTTTACGCGCTCGCTGGCGGGCTTCGCGTTCATGGCACTGTTGCTGGCGGCCCTCGGGATTTACGGGCTCATCGCCTATTCGGTCGGCCAACGCACCTACGAGATTGGCATCCGCATGGCCATGGGAGCCAAAAGTCAGGACGTACTGCGCATGATCTTCCGCGAAGGACTGATGATGATGGCGATCGGAGGAGCCATTGGATTCGCCATGTCTCTTCCGTTACCGAAAGTCTTCGGCGCCATGTTTTTTGATTTGCACGTGAATGAGCCGCGCCTCTACCTTCTCGTGCCGGTCATCGTCATTGCAGTGGCATGCTTGGCGACATATATTCCGGCCCGCCGGGCGGCACGAGTCGATCCCATCCACGCCTTGCGGCAGGAATAGTCACCTCGATCTCGAAACTCAAGTTGGCGTCTCTCTGAGCCCAACGCTCGTGGTGGAAACGAGTGTTCCCCCGAAGGCGAATCCCCGAAAACTAGGGATATTGTTGAAACATTCCTGATTAAAGTCATCTTCCCGCCAACTGAGTAGGAAGTACATTACGAAAGAAGAGTCCGAAACAAAATCTTCTTTGCGACTGCAAGCGAATGGCATAGTATTTAGTTAACGATTTCATTGCAACTTGCCCTCAGTTCGCGCCCTGAGGGTGCGCCCAGCCAGCGTCCACAATTCGTCTGATAACGCAAGGGGGCCCCGATGCGACGCGTACCTCATTCCTGGCGAGAAGCCTACGAATTAGCGTTGATAGAGTCTGATCCCAACAAATTGATCGGGCGGATTGAATACGCCTTGAATGCCCTCGAGAGACGGTATTCTCAATGGGGAACCCATCCCGGAACACCCGCTGAACTGGCGGCAATCCAGAAAAGTATCTCCGCTCTTGAACGCCTGATGAAGCAGAAACAACTTGGGAGGCTTGGGGCTGTCCTTTCAATTGCGAAAGGCCCACGTCGTCAACTGGAATCGCGACTTCACTCGCCCTCTGGCCTCTGGTTTTGAGGGGGCGAAGCCCACGGGGGCATCTCAACTCTCGACACAGCGCTTCCAATGCCCAGACACTGGTCGCCGCAGTGCTTCACACAGCTGTGACAGAAATCACTTAGCCGCACGCTCCCAAGGAATATAAAAGTCAGTTGCACCGGAGGCCCGATTCCTCCCATCGGCGCTCTGTGCAGGTGGGAGCCGGGCAATATGAAATGACACTGTTGCTCCGTTTCGTAGGAACTGTTTCCTTCAGGGTATTCCTCGTCAGCATCCTCAGCCTGCAAATTGCCGGCCTCGGAACTAGAGCTCGCGCTCAAACCGCTGGATCGGCTCGCCCACAATTCGCAAAACTGTTGGCCGATCCTCTCCCCGGCCACCCCAAGCCTCAAGCGGAACCATCCTTCTACAAGCCTGACGCGCTCTATCAATACATCGACGGCGGCGCGGACGTGTACCTGCTCTACGACTTCCAACTCCTCTTGCACCAGGACTTCAAAGCCGGTGCTGCGGACGTGACCGCTGATGTTTTCGATATGGGCAAGCCCGAAGACGCCTTCGGTATCTACTCCGCCGAACGGTCTCCCAAATACAACTACATTCCCGTCGGCGTAGAAGGCTATCGCAGCAGGGGAGTGCTGAATTTCTTTCAGGATCGTTATTACGTAAAGCTGTCGGGATCCGGCGCAAGCATCGATGCACAACTCGATCAGCTCGCCCGGACGCTCTCGACTCGGATCGGCGGAAGCCGAACCGCTCCGCCGTTGCTCCTGAAACTTCCGCAACTGCACCGCGTCCGCCACTCTGAGCAGTACGTCCGGAAGGATCCCCTGGGACACGCGTTCCTGGCTCCCGCGTATGTGGTGACCTACGCATCTACTCCGAAAGAAAGCAAACTGCTTGTCTCCGTCGCCAACGATGTCCCTGGAGCCAAAGCGCGCTTGGACCAACTCGCAAAACACTTCAAGCAGACCGGAGAGTGCTCTGCAGCCGCCGAGCTAGGCGAAGGCGGAATTCGCGCGAAGAACAGCTTTGAAGGAAATATCATCGCCCGCACCCAGGGACGCTACGTGATCGTTCTCCTGAATCCGCCTCAGGACGGGGCCGCGCTCTTGAAATCTGCCGCCCTAGCCCTCCGCTAGGCCTCGTGTCATAAATGTCTTGAGCGGGCGCCGCGTCCAGCGCGCCCATCTCAGGCGTGCTTTTTGAAAGGGCACACACTTCCAGCCGCGCCGTCGAGGCCGCCGATAAATATTGGGCTTCAGCCCCTGGGCTGAACGCACCGAGACCATCTACCAGACCAGTCTTAGATGTGCGTCCGCTCACAGACTTCTTATGGCCTACTGTGAATTCATAGATCCATTCTTAGGAGTGAGCCATGAATAAGCCGGAATGGAATCGTAGAGACTTCATCGTAAAACCGATCATGTGGGCAGGCGCCGCACGCATGTTGGCCGGAACCAATCTGCTGGCCGAATCCGCCGACACAGCAAAAGGCGCATTGCTAGAGCGTACCCTGGGACGCACCGGCCTCAACCTGCCGATCGTGAGCATGGGCGTAATGAATGCCGACGTGCCCGGAATCCTCCGTCGCTCCTACGAGCTAGGCATCCGCCACTTCGACACTGCCGCGGTCTATCAGAACGGCCGCAACGAAGAGATGGTCGGAAGCGTGATCAAGGAAATGGGCATCCGCGACAAGGTTGTCATTTCTACCAAGCAGGGAATCCGCGCTAGCCTGCAAAATCCGGCCGATGCGAAGAAGCGTTTCATCGACGGCGTCGAGGCCAGCCTTAAGCGCCTGCAAATGGATCATGTCGACATCCTCTACCACCACGGAGTCGATTCCGCCGACCACGCCAGGGCAGAAGGGCCAATCGAGGCGCTGCAGGCGCTAAAGAAAGAAGGCAAGACCCGTTTCATCGGCATCTCAACTCACGACACGGTCGAAGTCTTGAATGCCGTCATCCCTCTCAACGTTTTTGACGTGGCCTTGGTCACGCTGAACTATACGATGGCGCACGACGCTGAAAAGCTCGCCACAATTGAAAAAGCAGCCAAGAGCGGTATCGGAATTGTAGCCATGAAAACCCAGGCCGGAGGCACGGTTCGTCCCGATTCCAAACTCCCCAAAGAACTGCCGCCAGAAAGCCAAACTGCCCTGCTGAAGTGGGTGCTCAACCATGATTTCATCACCACCGCTATCCCCGGCTTCAGCACCTACGAACATCTGGAGCAGGACTTCTCAGTAATGCGCAGTCTCGCATACACCGACACAGAGAAAAAGTTCCTGGCGGACAAAGCGTTCGTAGCCCAAGCTGAGTTCTGTCAGCAATGCGGCCAGTGCCGCGAAGACTGCCCCAAGGGCGTCGATATCCCCTCGCTCATGCGATCACACATGTACGCCGTGCAATACCGCAACGTCAGCATGGCCCGACACCTGTTGGCCAGATCCGAGACGGGACGAGGGCTCGATGCCTGCCGCTCCTGCGAGTCCTGTCGAGCGCACTGCCGGAACACCGTACAGATCGCGCGCAAAATCGCCCAATTGAAAGAGTTGCAGCTCGCATAGCTTCTGCAGCGTGTTTCAGAAATGTCGTCTTGAAAAAAGCGCGGCCTTAGCCGCTCCGTTCGCAAGCGTCGCTCACCTCGCCTCTTTGCCTACAATCGCTACCGGGTCAGCGCGTGTAAACGCTGATAGGAACAATCAGGAAGTAAAGATTTGTAAATTCTCGCTCATCTTTTCTTGTGGCGCGATCCCTCTTGAGATGCTTCGGGCAACTATTGCCGCACGCCGTCAATCTGACTGCTAGGAGCCTTACACTATCTGCACTGGCCGACCTCCAAGAATGACAACCTTTACTCTCATCGCCCAAGAACCTCGCCCGAAGTCTAGCGGCTCTATTCAGCCTCGTCGCATATTCCGGGTGGCGCTCATGATCGCGCTCCTGGCGCAAACTGGAGTTTGGGGTCAATCGACCACGATCTCCGTCGATGTGAAGGTCGTAAACCTTCCGGTCACGGTTCGTGACAAGCACGGCCAGATCGTCCGCGACCTGACGAAAGACGATTTCATTCTTGAAGAGGATGGCCGTGCGCAGACCATCAAATATTTTGCGCAGGAAACCAACCTGCCGCTCACCTTGGGATTATTGGTTGACACCAGCCTAAGCCAGCGCAATGTCCTGAATGATGAGCGCACAGCCAGCGGGAGCTTCCTCGATCAGATGCTAACCGCCGACAAAGACCGAGCATTCCTGATTCACTTCGACCGCGAAGTTGAACTGCTCCAGGATCTGACTTCCTCCAAGGACAAGTTGCGAGCCGCGCTCGAATCCTTGAACACGCCGACGCTCAAGCGGGCTTCACAAGATGATCCCGACGATAGCGGATCGCACCACGGCGGCGGCACCTTGCTATACGACGCGATTTACCTTGCCTCAAACGAACTGATGAAAAAACAGCCAGGACGGAAGGCGGTCGTCATCCTCTCTGACGGTGTCGATCGGGGCAGCAAGGAATCTCTGGAGAGCGCCATCGAAGCAGCCCAGCGCACCGACACTCTTGTCTATTCGATTTTATTCACAGATCCGCACCACGACGAGGGTGGCGGCTATGATCACCACGGTGGCGGGACGGGCCGCGGCGGCGGCTGGCCAGGAGGAGGTCATGGCGGCCACCCTGGTGGAGGCGGGGGACGCTACCCGCAGGAAGCACATGTCGATGGCAAGAAAATTCTGCAGCGTATTTCCCAGGAAACTGGTGGGCACATGTTTGAAGTGTCGAAAAAGGAGCCGATCGACAAGATCTACGCCAGTATCGCCGAGGAATTGAGGATGCAATACAGTCTGGGCTATACGCCGGTGAAAGTCGATGCGGGGGCCGAAGGCTATCACAAAATCACGCTCACCGCGAAGAAGAAGGATCTGAGTATCCAGACCAGGCAGGGCTATTACGCCGACCGCTGACGTCTTTCACGCAGAAAGTCCTAGCCGCCTTCGATATTGGCGATAGATTCCCTTTACACCCAAGTCCCTTAATGAGCGTAATTGCTGTTTTCGCCAGTTGAGGACAATCAGGATAGATTTCGGTGTTCAATTTTTTGAAGAGGTCTCATTGGCAGTCGGGGCGTCCATAGCAATAGCAGAAATACGCCAGCCGCGTAGAACAGTGAGGCTTGCCACACTGCGCCACGAAGGACAAATCGAATCACTAGTCCCCAACCTGCAATTCCCGCGGCCATTAGTAACCCAATTCCATTTCCTGCTTCCCATTGTTTAAGACCTTTGGAACTAGCTGGGTCCTTCGCCAGCGTTTCCATAGCGCGGCGCAATAGGCGAGGTCGAAAGCGAAATCCTACTGACGCTGCCCAAACTGCAAGGCCCGTCAACAACCAGTGCCGTGGAGTCCAGTCGGAGTTGCCGCGACCACACACGGCTTCCGCAATTCCAGCAGATATCAGCAACCACGCTATTACAGCCCACTGAATGAGCCGTACCTTTCGCAAGCTTGAGTTGATTTGGGCCACGTTCGACGGTTCCGTTTACCAGCTTTCGACCACCCTCTTTTCTATCACTTCCGCCCGACTCTGCCAGTGACGAGACCGATCTTGGAAATTACTGTTGTAACATCCCTATCACTCATCTTCCGACCAGTTTCAAATACTTCAGATGTAAAGTGAATCGAAAGAAATCGAAATTTGAGTGCTATGGCCCGTTTTCGCCAGCTATCAATTCACGTATTATCCGTCGTTAAGGCTGACACAATGATTGTCATCCAGTCCCCAAGATTGCAGCTCAGCGAGTTCCAGATGATGGATGCACAGGAGGTCTTTAAATGCATCACGCCCGCCATCGCCAAATTCATGCCATGGGAGCCGCCATCGTGGAGCGAGTACGTGACGCGATGCGAGAAGAGAGTGCAGGCTCCGGAACCGAACAAGTTTTCTTTCGTTATCCGGCGGCTAGACAACAGGGAATGCCTAGGCATGGCCTCGTTGGAAGACGCGGATTCTGTTTCGCCCGAACTCGGCCTTTGGCTCAAGGAAAGTGCACACGGGCAGGGTTTTGGCCGGGAAGTCGTGGCCGCACTTGTTGAGTGGGGACACGCAACTCTCGGCAAAGGAAGTTTCATCTATCCGGTGGCCATACAAAACACCGCCAGCAGGCGTATCGCGGAGAATCTTCACGGCGAGATCATAGGCAACCGCACGAATCCAAAATACGACTCCGTCGTTTACAGGATTCCCTTCTACGAATCGCCATATTCTCAGTTCTCCTGACGGCACATCGAGGCTTCAGTCTGTGCGACTTCGCGTAGTCTTAGATTTCCATCTCTCGGTAATTGTCCGAGGCCCCGCATGACTGAGCCAGGCAATCAGTTGGCGAGAAATCTCGATTTCACTCATGGAAGGATTCTGAGTGAAATCACTGTTCACAACAGCAACCAACTCCGCGAGGAGTGAAGCCACCCGCTTTCCGTGCAAAATACCTGGCATTTTCGACAAGAAAGCTGCACCTTGGAGACTTTCCGTGCTGTTTAGTGATCATGTAGTTTCGATCTCTAAACTTCATCCCGAACGTTTCTTGCAAATGCTTCGATAAGGGTGTTGATATCACTTTCGTCGTTGTATGGGGCGAGCGAGATCCGAATGCGCCCGCCACGTACTCCGCACACAATATTGCGACTACGAAGTCTTTCCACAATTGCTGGCACGCTTTCGCGAGTGCGGGTCAGTGAAATGATGTGTGGAGACCCGGCAGGATCGCCAACAGTACGAAACGGTTGCCAACCATACTTGCTGGCACTGCTAACCAACCTTGCTGCCAAGCTCCGCGCATGTGCCTCAATGCGAGCTTCACCCAGGGATAACAACTGCTCAACTGCTACCACAAGACCAGCCATAGACGCATACGACATGGTCGATTGCGTGTAGCGCCGTGCATCATTGGCTAGCGACACAGAAGTCGCATCGAATCCAAAAGGGTCCGACGCGCCCATCCAACCCGGTAAAGGGGGGATTTGCTCAAGCAAGAGTGGCGACATGACTGCCAATGCAACGCCTCCATGTCCACCAAGCCATTTGTAGCCGCTGGCGACGACGGCATCAGCATCCCACGCCGCTGCTTCCACTCGCACGGCACCTGCCGCCTGCGTAGCGTCTACAATCAAACGTGCGCCAACCTGCACAGTGCTTTGGCGCAGCCGAGGAATATCCACTACCGTGCCCGTAGCGTATTGCACGCTGCTCACCGCAACCACAGAAGTACTCTCATCAATTGCCTCAATGAGTGCATCGGTCAAATCGCACGTTGGCTGGTCATCAATAAAGCGCACCGCATGGTCTTTTAGAGCAGCCAGACGAAGCCACGGCCGAGTTATCGCAGGAAAGTCTGATGAAACGGCCAGAATTGTGCTCTTTGGTCTTGGTTGAAGCAACATCGGAAGCTGCCCCAAGATTTCACTTGCGCTCGCGACAATTGCGACTTGCGTAGAGTCGCAATGAAGCAATCGCGATGCGCGTTCGCGGAGCGTTTCGCAGTACGCCACCTCATCCCTGTCGGACATGTAGAGGTTGCCATGCCTGGCGACATTGTCTATGAAAGTGTGCATTGCGGTTACTGCTGGTTGACCGATCAATCCCAGCGATGCCTGATTCAAGTACACACTTTGACGGAGGCTGGGATAATCCAATCGATCAAAAGGAGAGGAGATCATTACCGAGGACGACCTGCTTGTGAGCGAGTAGATCCTAAACTTTCCTGCGTCAGTTGGAAATGGAGAGAATCGTCAGGATGTACTGTGTTGCAACCGTCTGGCCGGCCGAAGCGTCGATCCGCGCCCCGGCGTTCTCGAAGTTTTGTGGAGCACCTCGGGAAGCTACCCCACCGGCTTGGGCCCTCCTTGACAACTGCACGAACGGGTAACTGTCGTAAAACCTACCTGCGTTACTTTCGACACCCACGGCACATCGACTAGCATTCCTGCAAAATCACTAGGCTGTTAGGGATGCCGCCGAATGGGAGCAAAATCAGGCGGGAAGAAGCTCTGCAAGTGGGACTGGCCAGCGAGAATCCTTCGCTCGACTGGAAACAGCCCAGTCATTTCCCGAGAACCCCGATATCCCTTCGACCTCTAACGCTGGAGGATTTGCCTGAACCCCACCCCCGTTTTACAATGGTAGGGCTGAGCGGGAGTAACTCAGTGGTAGAGTGCGACCTTGCCAAGGTCGAAGTCGCGGGTTCAAATCCCGTCTCCCGCTCCAGATTTCTTTGTTTCCAACTGGCTCGTGCTCCGATCACGCACCAGCTCGGTTTCGGAACGTTGTTCGCAAGAGCAGGGGCGCGGTACCCAAGTGGTAAGGGAGAGGTCTGCAAAACCTTTATGCGTCGGTTCGATTCCGACCCGCGCCTCCAATTTTTTTCCCTCATAAAATCGATTTTCCATCACGGCGTTTATTTTGCGCTTGCGATGCCGTCATGGGCTGCCCTGTAGCTCCGCCCTCCACGAAGCAAGGCACTTCATCTCCTTGCCCAAAAATCTAGCGCCATCCACACAGGGGCAGAAATTTGCCCTCGAAGATGGATCACAGGTCCGACAAGTCCAGAAAATGAGCTTGAACGCCCGGTGCTTTATGTGCTACTTTCCGCCGCGACGGCTAGGTTGCGGGGCGCACATCAGCCAATCTGACCCACGAATTGCGGCAGAGCAAGGCAGCGGGGTTGACGGCGTAGTGACATAACGGTCCCAGGGAAAATACAGCATGTCACAGCTGTTCTCGACAGATCTACTACCGGCGTCAGACCGAATCGATGCCTGGCAATGGAATGCTCAGCAAATCTGCGGCGATTGTCGGATTCGACTTCCAAAGGTGTCCTTTCACGGATCGATAGAAGTCCGGAACGTTGCTGGCATCGCCTTAACCCGATTCTCTTCCAGCGCTTTGTCTTTCTGGAAATGGCCATTTGACAGCGCATGCGCGCCTAGCCGTTCCTGCCTTATCATTACGCAGATCGCCGGGGCTCGTCAGTATCTGCAGCGGGGTGAAGAGATACTGCTCAAACCTGGGGATAGCACGATTATCGATACAGCAGTTCCCTGGTCCTCCAGTTGCCACACCGATTGTGTTCGTCTTTACCTTCGCGTGCCGCGCTGGGTCATGCAAGACCGGCTGTGCATGCATGAGATTCCCACCGCCCGGAAGATCGCGGGAGCAACCGCCCCGGGAGCCATCTTGTCGCGGCTTTCACAGAATCTCTACGACGAAGCGTCCTGGATGACCGGAGAGGAACTCGCCGGAGCGCTCGATCATTATTTCGATGTGCTCACGGCTTGTATCCGTGGAGATGCAGCCCAAGCGGCTATGGTGCCGGAAGTCAAGGCGCGGATTCTGCGATTCATCGACGCTCACCTTGGGGAACAGACGCTCAGCCCGTCTGTGATCGCGCAGGAGATGGGCATTTCAGTTCGCCACTTGCATCGAATCTTTTCCGTAAGCGGTTGCACGGTGGGAGACTACATCCGGGTATTGCGTCTCGATCAATGCCGCAAGGATCTCGCCGATGCCCGACTGATGGACAGGTCGATTACTGAGATCGCGTTTGCTCGAGGATTCTCTGATGCCGCCCATTTCAGTCACTCGTTCCGAAAGCAGTTCGGAATTTCGGCACGCGCCTTCCGAGCGCAAAGCGCACTCAGAGAGCACAGCAGTGCCCGAGATGGAAATCAATTTTTGCGCGTGAAGACTCTCGATTCCAGTGAGGCCACGCTGAATTGAACCGGGTGCATTCAGTGTTTGCCCAGGAACTCTGCCACGAACGCATCCATGGGCTTGCTTCTCCGCTGCTTGCCAGCCTCGTCCATGCGCAGGAATGCGTTCTGCATATAGCGAACGGCAAGCCAGCGCAGAGGTTCGCGCTCCCATGGCGGTGACCGCCTCTGTGCAATCGGCAATTGGCTCAACTCGGTGTGCTCGCTCGAAACCAACTCCGCCACAATTCTTCCAGTGAGATTAGCAGTGGATACGCCCTGACCGGTGTAGCCGCGAGCCGTAGCGATCTTTGACGAAGGATTAAACTCAGTCATCGGCATCCAGTCACGCGGCATTCCCACGGGCCCGCCCCATGCGTGAGTAAACCGAATCCCCTGCAACATGGGGAACCACTCCAATGTCAGTTTCTGAATGCGCTGGTGAGTTTCGGCATGGCGATCCTGCTCATCCGAAATTTTCGACCCAAGCCGATACGGAGCGCCGCGGCTGCCAAAAAGAATTCTTCCGTCCGCAGTCCGGGTCAGATAGTCGACCGTGTAATTGCACGAGGCGAGACTCTCTCGATTTTCCCACCCGATCTGATTCCATTGGGTCTCGGTCAGCGGTTCAGTGAGGCTGATAAGCGAGTACACCGGTAAAACCACACGATGCAGACTGGGTAGACGCGTAAGGTACGACTCTCCAGCCAGCACAATCGCCGTTGTGGCGCGCACTTCCCCCGCGCGAGTGACAAGTCGGGGAGTTGATCCTCCCTCAAAATTCAGCACCTCGGTGCGTTCGTAAATCACACCTCCTCGCCTCTCGATCGCGCGAGCCAACCCTCGAACCAGGCGGCCCGGATGCAAGCTCGCATTCTCCGAAGCAAGCAGGGCGCCATGGACATTCGTGACCCGTATGCGCTCGGTCGCCTCCTCGGCATTCAACAGCTGGACCCAACTTCCGAGGCCCACCCGTTCATACGCAGTAAACGTTGAGCGCAGCATGGGCAGGTGGTGTTCGCCGCGAGCCAGAGTCAGGACACCCCCTTTGTGAAAATGCGAGTCGATCTGCTCCTCTTCGCAGACCCGGTTGACTTCATCGACCGCTCCCCTCATGGCAAGCATGAGCGAGCGGGCTGCATCGCGCCCGTAGCGATGTTCCAACATCGCTGGCGTGACCGGAAACTTCGACGAACACCACCCACCATTTCGTCCGGAAGCGCCGTACCCTACGATCTCTTTTTCGAAGATCGCAACTCGGAGCCGCGGATTTGCCCGAAGCAGGTAGTAGGCGGTCCATAGCCCGGTGTATCCGCCCCCGAGTATGGCGACATCCACGTCGGTCGACTTCTCCAACGAAGGGCGCGGGGACAAGTCTTCCCCACAAGTTTCAAGCCAGAAACTGTATTTTGAATATTCGATCATGCCAAGGGAGCGACGGGGCTGGTTTCAAGTTCGGCCCGTGGCGCTATATCTCTGCGGCGCGTTGCTCGGATACCGGCGCCGAGCAATCCCCAAATAGCGAGCGCAAGCCATTCGTGCCACGTGAAATGACCTGGTATCCAAGGAACAATCTTGACCAGGATCATTACGGTCGTAACAAGCAGGCCCCATACCGCCGCGGCGCGGCGCAGGCCACCCGGCTTCATCTTGTAGTACGAGGCACAAGCGGCCATCCACGCAATGCCGACACTGACCGCTCCGACTTCGAGGATGGGTACCAGCAAGGCTTCTCCGAGGAAGATGGTCGCAGCCGTGGCGATTCCGACCGCAACCACGGCAGTCGAAGGAGTCTGATTTTTCGGGTGGACGCGGCTCATCGCCGGGTTCAGCAGATTTCTCCGCGACATCGCGAACAGCAGCCTCGACGATGCGATCACGTTTGCATTAAACGCCTGCACTAGGGCCACCATTGCCGAGCCCATAATGAGAGCCACGATCCAATGCGCATGCAAAGCGTGCTCAAAAGCAACTGCGGTAGGAAACTGCCGGTTGCTCTGCAAGCTTTGCCAGGGAGCGACGTAGGAAACGGCTCCGATCACCACCAGAAAGAAAAGCAGCCCGGAGAAGATAGTCAGAAGAATCGCCACCGAAAAATTTCGTTGTGCAAATTCCGGACTCGCCTCTTCTGCAACTTTTCCCACGGATTCAAATCCTGACACCAGCCAGGGAACAACCTGCCACACCAGAAGAATCGAAAGGAGCGGCGCGTGACTGAATAGCGGGTGCAGGTTCGAAGTCGAGCCGTGAGTCGCGCCCGCGAACGCGAAAATGACCACGAGGGTCAGGAAGGTAAAGGTTGTTGCCTTGCTCAATCGCGCGCTGGCCTGAATTCCGCAATAGTTCAGCCACGTAAGAAACGCGGTAAGACTCAAACCAAGCAGCACATGTGGCAAGTAGACAGGATATCCGCCCAAACGGTACAACTCGATCGTATTCAATGACGGAAACAGGTACCCGCTGATTCTCCCTGCTGCTAGCGCCTCAAATGGGCAGGTCAAAAAATAGCTGAGGAACATCATCCATCCCGTGGCGAAACTCACAGCGGGCGGAAAGAACTTCGCCACGTAGGCGGCCTCGCCGGCGGCATCCGGAATCTCTCTTACCAGTTGGCCATACACGTATCCAATTGGGAGCAGAATCAGAGCGCCCGCCGTGAATCCCAGAGCCGCGCCCAGCGGTCCGCCGCGGTTGAGTATGTCGTCCATCACCACCAGCCACGCCGTGCCAACCATTACGCCAAAGCCGAGGGCGAAATAGTCCACCAGACGCAGCTTGCGTGCGAGATTCGTCATAGATGAGCGCGAGTGTAGCGGAGCACCAGACGTCCAGCGCCGTTACACCTCAGAATTCGTAGCGCAATGCGAACTGCATGACACGGTTCGAAGTCGACAGGCCAGTGTAATCGCCGAAAGTAAAAGGGTCTTGCATGGAAGCAATGCAGCCACAGGCGGCTCCGGACTGCAGTCCCGAGGCGACGTTGAAGCGGTGCAGGTTCGGAACGTTGAACACTTCCCAGCGGAATTGCAGGCTCTGGCCTTCGATGATCGTCCAGCGCTTATTCAAGGCCATATCCAAGCCGGCAAATCCGTCGCCCCTCAGGACGTTACGCGAGCCACCCTGCCCTGGATACGGGTTCTGGAAGTCGGCCCACGCGGCGCTTGGATTGGGGAACACGCTGACGGCTCCTCCCGGTTGCACGAAGCGTCCGGTCTTGGGCTTTACGAGCATCTGGGCAATCCCCTGCTCATCCCAGTTGGTAGACCAGAAATTGCCGTTATCTACTGAGAATGGGAAACCGCTGGTCCAACGCGCGACTCCCGAAAGCTCCCAACCACCGATAATCGCGTTGGCCACCGGGCCACTTGTTCCGGCGAAGTGTCTGCCTTTGCCGAAAGGTAATTCGGCAATCCAGTTGGCATTAATCTGGTGTTTGGCATCAAAATCGGAAACCGCGTACCGCGATTGTGGAGAAAACGCATTCGCCAGCCGGCTTCCCGGGGCTCCTACGTTGGTGCTGGAACTGTAGCCTAGGCGCGTCGCACTAGAGGTGTAGTCGAGCGACTTGGAGAAGGTGTAATTAACATCGAATTGCAGCCCATGGCTCATCTGCTTCCGCAGGCTGACCTGCAGGCCGTTGTAGTTCGACTTGCCGATCGAACTCCACGCGAACATGCTGGTCGCCTGGTTGTTCAGAGCGGTCCCCGGACAGAATCCGTAGCCTAGTGGATTGTTGCAGGCTGGCCCGTTGAAGCCGTAGTAGTTCGCGTAGGTGTTATCGGTGAGTCCGTAATAAATGTCGGTGTATCCGAGGCCGACGACCTCGTTGCCGACGTAGGACAGGAAGGGATCGTAATACAAGTCGTATACCGCCTGGATCAGCCCGCTGGGGCCGGGAGTGGCTACGAACGGAGTGTAGAGGTTCGCATAAGACGAAGCGGAAGCCTGGAGCGGAGAAATCATATGGTGCCAAAAAGCAGAGGTCGGCTTTCCCCCCGCGGCATCTACCATGGCGTCGGTAACCACGGAAGGATTGATTCCTCCGCCGGCAATCTGCTGCTGCGCAACCTTGGCCAAGGCAGTCGCCGCAGAAAAATAGTCGACTCCGCTCTGTGGGTCGTAGAGATCGATCGGCTGTCGCAGGTCGCGTTGGGTAAGCAGGTTGCGCCCAAGACGGTTCACATAGGTCAGCTGCAGCGAAAATCTCTTGGGCAGTTCGCGGCCAATGGACAGATCGAATGCATAGGCGTAAGGCGTTTTGATCGACTGGTCGACTCCCCACGTAATGGCTTGCCCCAAGGGCGCCGGAGCTTGAGGGAAGGCTCCGCTTTGCGGATTCGGCTGTTTGAAGATGTTGCCGAAGATGTTGGTGGATGGAACCTGGTTGATGTTGCTGATTCGAGGCACACCGTCAGCCGTATCGTAGGGGGTGCCCGAACCCGCTGGATCAGTGGCGGCGCAGCAGGGATTTTGCACGGTGGCAGCCAAACCGCCGGGAGCGTTTGCATCGAACGTGCTGAGCAGTTGCATTCCGGCGCGGTCGTAGACTTTGCTGAACCCGCCGCGAATGACGGTTTTGTCTGAATCGCCAAACAAGCTCTTGAGCCAACCGCTGTGCGGCCGCGGCGAGTAAGCAAAAGAGACACGCGGCGAGAAGTCGGATTTTTCGAAGTGATAGAAACCTGGACCAGGATTTCCGGGCCCACCCAAAATGAACGAGACCAGGGGAGTTGCATCGTAGCCGATGCCCTGCTTCATTGCCTGCGCGTTGTGCGCGAACTCGGAGCCCAGATCGTAGGACCAGGAGGGACACCCCACTCCGCCTGCAGCGGGATCATTCACCGCGGGATCGCAAGTAGGGGACGCCTGGTAACCATTAACTTCCCAAGGTGGGGGGAACAGTGACCAACGCACCCCATACGTGACCGTGAGATTCGGCTTCACGCGCCACGAGTCCTGCCCGTAGAACTCATACCAGTTCAGCCCGTAACGACGCTTGACCGGCACGCCGGGCGCCCCTCCGCCCAACAGGTTATCGTTCTTAGCGTAGTTGTAGTTCGCGATCACGTCGGAGACCATGCCGAACATTGCCATGATCGGGTAATCAAACTGAGGGGAGGAAATGGGCTCCGCATACCCGCCGTGGCAGGGATCGAGAGGACTTCCGCCCGTCGAACTTCCGATCGCTCCACAATTCAGCGGATTCAATGAATCACTGTGTATGGCAGTGTTCGAAAATCCGGTCGGAGACATCCAGTTCGTTGCACCCTTGCCGACATCGAAGGAATGCTCATAGCTGAGGCGCGGGTTTCGCGCAATGCCGATGTTGGCGCCGATCTGCAGAGTATGCGCGCCTTTGGTCCAGGAAAAATCATCCACGAAATCATGCACCGGCGTCTGTGCGTTGTGGGTGTAATTGATCCCTTGATCGAGTCCGTAGAAGACGTTCCATTCCTGATTTGAGTTCCCCACAAAGCCCTGGCTTTGGCGCGTGAAACCCCATCGGAAGTTATTCACCTTGTTCGAACTCAGGACCGCCGTATACCCGAACGCAAATCCTTTGCTGTGGTCCGTAAAGACTGTCATCGGGGGAGAACCGGGCAGGAACGGTTCCGCTGGGTTGAATTCGTTCTGCAGGGCGCCGCGCCAGAATAGTGTGTGCTTGCCATCAGAGGTGAGATGGTAATCAATCCGCGCAATGAAGGCGTTGTTGTCGTCTTTGATGGGGGCGCCGAAACGATAGCCAGAATAGTTGAGACCATCGCCCACCGACGTATCGTTGGTGTTGAACTTGCCGTTACAGAACGTTGTATCGAAATAACCGGTCTTGCCCGCGTTTTCAATGGCCGAATTGATCCCCGGGGTTGGCCCCGTCCACGGATCAAGACCCTGGAGTTGTGATGCCGAGAGAGTCTGCGTCACCACAGGCTGGCTGGGATCGTTGTTCGTATAGCCGTAATAGCTCAGATTTCCAGCGCACATGGACGGAGTTGGAATACTGCGCACGGCACTGCTCGCTTCGCGGCGTCGCGTGCCCTCATAGTTGGCGAAGAAGAAAAGACGGTCCCTCTGAACCGGCCCTCCAACGGAGACCCCAAAGATATTCCGGTTGAGTTTCAGCGGCTGCTTCAGCAGGTAGTCGCTTGCGCTTGTGAATGTATTGCGGTTGTACTCGTATAGAGATCCGTGGAGTTTGTTTGAGCCGCTCTTGGTGACGAGAGAGACCTGTGCTCCCGATCCTCCGCCTTGATCGGAGTTGTAGTTCGAGGTTGTGACTCGGAACTCCTGTACCGAATCGAGTGTGACGGGCAGAACGGAGGTGAAGGCATATCCGTGGGACTGGTCATTCACATCGACGCCATCCAAGGTGATATTGCTCTGATCGCTGCGTGCGCCATTCACCGAGCCACTTCGCGAATCCTGGTCCTTAACGGCAGGCGTCTCGTTGTCTGACCGGTTGCCTGTGTACGCAACGCCCGCCTGCAGGCTGAGCAGGTCGGGAACGTTACGGCCCTCCAAGGGGATCTGTTTTAACTGTGTTTCGTTGAAGGGATTGCCGATGGATGCGTCGACCAGATTAAGCGCCGGGGCTTCACTGGTGACGGTAACGTTCTCGGTAGTTGATCCGACCTTCAACTGAACATTCACAGTCGCTGGAGTGTTGACCAGCAACTGCAGTCCAGTCTGTACGTACTGCGAGAAACCCTTGGAGTTTACCGCGAGTCTGTAAGTGCCGGGCGGCAGGGCCAGGAGCCGATACTCTCCACGTGCATCAGTCTCGGTCGAACGCTCGATCTTGGATTCATCGTTGGCGAGGACGATCTTTGCGCCCGCAATGGCACTTCCGCTTGGATCCGTGACCGTCCCCTGCAGCGACGAGGATGATCCCTGTCCCGTCGCTATGCCGGCCGCCGCCAGCCACATCGTTACAACAAGAGCACGCCCCTTTATGCCTCGCATGGGCTCCTCCCGCACGCATTCGCCAGGCGTGACTCCGGGCGTCTGCCGCGCATTTGAGATCCGCGCACTTTGAGGGAAGTGTACTCTCGGTGCCTGTCGGCGACTTGTCTTGGAGAGACATTGCTTAAGCGCGGCCGCAATGGAAATCTCCAGACGTGCCCTTCTGGTACTCTTGCTCATTTACGGTTGCAGAAAATGCATACGGATGCGCAGGACTAAGTGGGTGGAGAATGTACCCGATGGGGAAGTGGTTGGCTGACAAAACATCGGATTGTTAGAGGCTATGCAAATAATGCGGCAGGTCTTTTGGATCGCAGGACTTCTCTTGCTGGGTTCGCACGACATTCCGTCGTTTTTGATGACACAAGAGGCAGCGGAGCAGCAGAAGCGGCCTGGAAACTCTAAAGAAATTCTGGCGTCGACCAGAGAGTTTGAGCGGGCCGTGAACGAAAACGCTATCGTGCGAAATCGGTGCCCGGTTCAGGGGAAAGACATCGAAATTGAGGAGACAGCGGAAGTCATTAAGACAGACGGCTGCAAGCTGGTGGTGAAGGTGCGAAAAGTAACTCGCGCCGGTGACGCCCGAGTAATCGATAACCCGGCAGAGGAGGGAAAGAGGCCATCGATGGATCATCCTGCAGACGACCAAAAGCAATCTGCGAATGGGCGGCAGGAGATCGAGTTTATTGTGTATGCGGATTTGTCGGAATTGACGACACCTGTGCTGGTCGAAACGCAGAAATTTGCGCAATGCGAAGCTGGGGGCGCGGGGGTGCTGAAGGTGAGCAGTCGCTCAGAGCCGGGGAAGGCGATGCAGGTGATTCGCAGGTCAACAAACGGGACTACAAGAGATCACGAGGGAGTCAAGCAAGCTAGGCGCGACCTTAGCCTATTCTTCTCGGTTCCTGCGACGGCCGAGAGGGCACGAAAAGCACTAGAGTCGGCTGTGAAATCGTGCGGCGGAAACGAATGGCCGGACGAAGATGACTTGCCCTGAGCACAGAATCTTCCAGTCAATCAAAATTGCTGAACGTTGCATTTTGCCGCATCCCGTCTTCTTCGAGAATTTTTACCTCCTATTAGCTGTATACGGTTGACAAGAAGAAGAGCGCATCAGAAGATCGATGGGCTCCGGCCCGCGATAAGCCCACGTAGATGGGCGATCGCGGTCGGAGCAGAGTATTCGTAGCAGCTGCCGGACGGTTGGGGGAAACTCTGGCAGCGGGCGTTCCAGTCGAGATTTACTAGCCTTCAAGAGTTGCGGGGGCAGCTCTTCCCCAGTTGTGCCGTTCACCCAAAAATTGAGTTGTCGAAGTGTGTGGTTTCTCGGCCAGGTCCTGGAGGGATACACGATGGTTGTCCGCTGTCTATCTGTTTTGGTTGTTGTGGTGTCGTTGTGCGCAGCAGGGATTGCCCAGGTCGCGAGCCAAAACATCAACATGGTTTCAGGAACGAATTGGCCAGCGGGCGATCCCTACCTGCAGCGGCAGAATGAGCCTTCGATCGCGGTATCAAGCCGCAACCCGGAACACATGCTAGGAGGCGCAAACGATTACCGGACGGTAGACATTCCCAATCCGAGCGCCCCGAATATTTTGGGCGACGCCTGGCTTGGCGTCTACAGTTCGTTGGATGGCGGCGACACATGGAAGAGCACGCTGCTTCCGGGATATCCTCAGGACACTTCCACCATCGGCAAGGCATCTCCCCTGCACGCCTACACGGTCGCGACCGATCCCACCGTGCGGGCAGGAACAAATGGACTGTTCTATTACAGCGGGCTCGTGTTTAACCGCGGGACGGGATCTCCCAGCGGAGTTTTCGTTGCCACCCTTCAGGACCTGAACAACAAAGGAAACGGCGATGGCGCGTATCTGCAATCCAATGCAAACGGTACGACCCACGGGAACCCCTTCCAGTACATCGGCGTGAATTTGGTAGACACCGGGACGTCAGGCCAGTTTCTTGATAAGCCATGGATCGCCGTTGACATCCCAAGGCCGGGTCGGACGGCGACGTGCAAGATCAACGGCCAAACCTTCAGCAGCGGTTACGTCTACGTGGTCTATACGCAATTTAATGGGTCGCAAAACAATCCGGCGTCGAAGATCAAGGTCGTGAGTTCGACAAATTGCGGTGCAACGTGGGCTCAACCGCAGATCCTAAGTCAGGCGCAGAAACTGGCGCAGGGGACCGTCGCTACGATCGATCCCACGACAGGAAATGTGATAGTCGCATGGCGGCAGATTGGCGTGCCAGGAAATCAGAATCAGCCGGACGCCATTCAGTACTCCGTTTCAACCAATGGCGGCTGGTCGTTCAGCGCGCCGCCTCCGGCCTACACGTTCGTAGCGCCTACAACAAAGAATCCTTATCCTCCCGGGTCAGTGTTCGACCAGCCGCAAGCGACTGGGACGACGTTTCGTTCGCTGGATGTTCCAAGCCTGGCCGTCGATGGGACGGGACGAGCGTGGCTGGCCTACTCGCAGCGGTTTAACGGGCCAAGCGCAGGAACGTATGGATCGAGAATCATGATCACAACCCTGCCGAAGGGTTCGAGCACGTGGACCACGCCGTATGTAGCCGACGGCACGGCGCCGACCGCTTCGACCTATGGACATCAGTTCAACCCGTCGTTGAACTTCGCGTATGGCAAGCTCATGCTCGCGTGGTTCGATTCCAGGCGCGACAACATGCAGAGCGTGCTGCAATGTGCGAGCCCGCCGTGCAGTGACCTGTCGCAGGTCACGCTCACTGATCAGGCGATTCCGGGCAGCACTGTTTCCAATCCTGCGACGGTGTTTACCCCGCTGATTTCGGATCCAAATTCGGGTGTGCGCCACACCATTGACGTATACGGCGCGGTGATCAATCCAGCCGCGGGTCCGACAACATTTAAAGGCTTCCAGATCTCGCAATACCCGTACTACGTGGACGATGCCAACGGGCAGATCGAGCAGGGATTCTTCAATCCGCCCAACCTGCCCATGTTTGTGCAGGGGACTACGCCATTCATCGGCGACTATATCGACATCGCTGCCCAAAGCATCATGCCCAGCGGGAATTCGTGGGTGTTTAACACGCTTGCGACGGATACAACGGGGGCGACGAATGCTCCAGATTTCCACGTGGCGTGGACGGATAACCGCGACGTTGTGCCTCCGCCGGCGGTGAACGGCTCGCAGGACTGGACGCAGTATGTGCCCCCGAACGGAGGCAATTCGCAAATCAGCACGTACTCTGGAACCGGATTGGCATGTCCGACCTGCACGACGATCCAGCCTGCATGCAACCTGGTGAACGTCACCAACGCGGATGGAACGCCGGGAACCTCTTCGTATAGCGGCGACCGCAATCAGAATGTGTATACGTCGCGCATCAGCAGCGGACTGATCGTGCGGTTCCGCGAGAACGCCAAAGTTCAGCCGGTGAATACCAATGCTCCGCCGCAGCGCTCCTATTCGCTGCTGGTGAAAAACACGATGGCGCCTCTGAGCACGACGCCTCCGGGATCTCCGGCCTACTACCGTCTCATTCTGGGGGAAACGTCAACCAGCCAGGGTGTTACGGGAGTGTGCAACACAGCGGCTGTGCCCGCAAGTTTCCCCGGGCCCCCGAATTGTTATCTGGATCTGGCCATCAACCCGAAGACGACTCTGACCGAAGCGATCAATGTACCTTCGACAGGAGCGAATGCGAGCATCAATGTCCTGGTGGCACAGATGGCCTGCATCCCGGGTTCGAGCGGGTGCGCCGCCGCTCCCCGCTTCGCCGGGTTGCAGGCGCTGGCGGTGTTGAATGGCGACACGACCAATCCATCACTGGCCGAAGCAGATTTCCTGAATACCGACAACGATAATCCTGACGTGGAAGCGCCTTATGCGAATCTGCCGATCGCGGCGGGCGAGGAATATAACCCGTCGGTGGACGCGCCTCCCGATCCGACGAGCGGCATATTCACGCCGAAGATCAGCCAGCCGGCGATTTTCACACCGAAGATTGGAACGGTCGCCAACAACACCCCGGCGATCGAGACACCAACGATCTTCACGCCCAAGATCACTTCGATCTTTACTCCAAAGATTAACTCGATCCAGGTGGCGAATCCGACCATCGTGGACACGATCTTCACACCTAAAATATTTACGCCGAAGATTTTCACGCCCAAAATCGTGAGTCCCGATATCTTCACGCCGAAAATCACGAACCTGGCCGAGAACAGCCTGACTGACTACAGCTGGAAGGTCAACAACAAGGGCAACACCAGTTCCAGTTACAACACCACCGAACTGATCAAGTCCACCGGGGTCGAGTGTTGTCCGGCGAGTTGCTCGGCAAACCCAAGCAGTTGCAGTTCGCAGTGTTCGGTGTGCCAGTTGGTGCAGCACAAGGTGTACCAGAGCCCGGTCGTGAATCGCGACTCGACGAACATCAATCCGACCTGCGATCTTACCGTGCAGCAGAACTACATCACAGTCGCCAATATTCCAGACCCGGCGTTCTCGACAGGAGCGGCGAATGGATCGCCATCGAATCCGGCGAGTTCGACGCTTTCGTTATCATCGGGCGAAGGAAACCGCGTCACGCTGCGCGTGGTTGCGCCGCCGGTGCAGCAGACAGTGTCTTCGTTCCTGACCCAGGCAAATGCGTTCACTCCGAACACCGGCCAAAATGCCCCGTCTGGATCGCTCGCCGTCACGACGTCGGCACTGCCGGTGGCTGTGGTGGGGCAGCATTACACGAACACAGCGTTTACCTCGGTTGGCGGATTCGGGGCGACGGCGTGGACGATTCCGGCCGATCCAGCGAATCCGGTTGCAGTGATCCCGGCACCGGCGCCGAACTCGACGCAGGCTTTGCCGGTAGCTCCGTTGACCCTCAACGTCTCGGGCCAGATCAGCACGGGCGTTGTGACGGCCCAACCTGGCACGTATCCCGTGAGCGTGCAAGTGCAGGACTCGGCGAGTACGGGAGCTTCACTCACGCCGGCGCTCGACGTGCAGCAAGTGCCGCTGGAGGTGAACCAGTTCACGATTGCCAGTGTGGATGCCCAGGTCGCGAATGAAGTGGGAAGCACGGGCTACATGAAGGCTGGGGATGTAGCCACCGTGGCGGTTACCGTGAATAGCACCGGACCGGCTAACGCAACCAATGTGATTGCTGGATTGACGGTCAACGCCACAGCAGCGGGGACGCCATCCGGTCCCGTGCCGGTTGTGATTTGCACGTCGCCAATGCCTGCCAGCGCCAGCATTGCGGGGACTGGTGCACAGATCTTCAATTTCACCTGCACCGCCATGAGCGGCAACGGACGTGTCACGTTGACGGCCGGCGCGAGCGGGCACTACGTGAATCCTGCAGCGGACGTTCTAGCCACCGCGACTACCATGACGGTGCCCCCGACGAACTTGCTTTCGCAGTTGACCGTCGATACCGTGCCGCCAACGCTGGCTTTTGGAGTGAGTGCGACTTCTCAGAGCGCTCCGGGCTGGTACAACACACCGGTCGTCATTCCTTACTCTGCGGCTGACAATCTCTCTGGAGTAGCCTCGGCGGTTGCGACGTCTCCGGCGGCTGCGACGGGCATCAACGCTAGCGGCAATGGCGCGATGACGCTCACGACCGAAGGCAAGCCCGTTACGGGCGTCATGGCCGTGACAGACTACGCAAGAAACACGGCGGTGCCGTTCACTTCGTCGGGTTTCAACATTGACAAAACGCCACCGGCGATTTCCGGGCTACCCGATCGTGCGGCTAACAACAACGGCTGGTACAACGCTCCGGTGAATGTGACGTTCACGTGCAGCGATCCGAACCCGCTGAATGGACCGGCCGGACAGCAGTCGGGAATCTCCACCTGCACATCGCCGATCACGCTCACGAACGAAGGTACAAACCAGAGCGCTTCGGGCATCGCGGTGGACAATGCCGCCAACTCATCGAACACCACGGTCAGCGGCATCAATATCGACAGGACGCCGCCCACGATCCTTGGATCGGCCGATCGTCCAGCCAACGCCAATCACTGGTATAACGCACCTGTCACGGTGTCATTTGTGTGCGCGGATCCAAATCCGTTGAGCGGGCCAGTCGGACAGCAATCGGGTATTGCAACTTGTCCTGTGCCGACAATTCTTTCTACCGACGGCGCCAGTCAGAGCGTCCCGGGCGCCACCTCGGACAAGGCCGGAAACTCCGCGGCGTTCACCGTCAGTGGCATCAATGTCGACCAGACTGCGCCCGTCATTACTACCAACTCCACCTACCCGCCAGGTACCTGGACGAACCAGATCGTGACCGTGATATTCACCTGCACGGACAATTTGTCCGGACCGGTCGTCAGCGGGATCACAAACCCGATCATCACTGGCATCCCGGCGGTCGGTTCGACCCTCACGTACAGTCAGCCGAATGCTTTGACTTCGGCCGCCACCGTAACGCTTACTGCAAATACATCGGTTGCAGGCGCCACTCTGAATGCTTCGTGCCAGGACCTCGCCGGCAACAACGCGCCGCCCGTCTCGTTCGGGCCGATTCTGATTGACACGACGCCTCCGACGGTCACTGCCACAGCGAGTCTCACTAACTCAACCGGATCGGTTTACACACCGGGAACCTGGACGAACCAATCGGTAGTCGTAACGTTCGCCTGCGGCGATGCGCTGTCCGGCGTGAAGCCCGGTTCGATCGTGGGCAACACGAGCTACACATCGCAGGGTTCGAATACGGCCAACGGGAGCTGCCAGGATATCGCTGGGAACACCGGCACTGGGTCGTTCGGCCCGGTGCTGATCGACACAACCTCTCCGGCAGTGATGATCGCCTCGCCGGTCGCGCAGACGTATGTGCTGAACCAGCAGATCACTCCAAACTTCACGTGCGGCGATAACTCGGGCGGCGATACCACCACCTGCACCGCGAATCCGTCCGCCTCGCCGTACCCAGCGAGTTCTGTCGGGCCCGCCACGTTCAGCATCCATGCCATGGACCAGGCTGGGAACGCTGCTAATCCTGACCCGAGCGTCAGCTACTTGGTGATCTACAACTTTACCGGATTCCAGTCGCCACTGCAGCCGGCGGTGATGCTGAATCCGCCCAACCCGGCAAGTCCGCCTCAGCCCAGCGACTCGGGCAGTTTCACCATCGGCACAACCATTCCGATCACGTGGCAGTTGCAGGACGCGGCGAACACCTATATCTCCGCACTGACGACGCTCACCTCGATCGTGGCCATTCCGAATCCATCGTGTGCGGGCCCGGCCGCGGGAGGCGGTACCACCCTTTACAACGCGTCAAACGGGCAAGCTGCGTTCACGTACGACAGTCCGAACAACCGTTTCGTTTTCAGTTGGAACACCACGGGCGCTACGGCGGGCTGCTACAACCTCGTGGTCACCACAAATGACACCGCACAGTGGTCGACGATCGTGCACCTCTCTACAGACGCCTTTGCGGGCTTCGACGCGCCATTGACGACCGCGGCGGCGCCTGCGAGCCCCGCGAATTCGGGCACGTTCGACACTGGTTCGACCATACCGGTGATGTTCGAATTGAACATTCCCGGAGTCGGCAACGACACCGCGCAAAACGTCACGCTGAGTAACGTGACGGTCTACGCGAATGCTGGTTGCTCCGGAGCTGCGGGAAACGGCGCGGTCAGTATTGTTCTTTACGATGCCGCGACCAACGCTGGTTCATTCGCCTTCGAGCCCAGCGATGCGGTCTACACCGTGAACTGGGCGACAGGAGCGGCCCCGGTGGGTTGTTACAACATCGTGGTAACGCTGAGCGACCATTCGGTGTATGCAACGATGGTGACGCTGGCAGCGCCCGGCGGCGTGACGACGCTTTTGCAGTACAACTTCGACAACGTGCCGCAGGGTGCGGCGTCGGTCTCGGCGCCGCCGTCGTTTGCTGCGCCCACTATCTCCGGCGGTACGTTTACCGTGTCCAACGCCCAAGACCTCGGTATCAACAGTTATGGATGCGTGGTGGCGAATTGCATCGATGTTAATTTCGTCGTCTCCGGATCTAGCTATAACTTTGCGATCACGAATAGTACGACGATCTCCGGGGCAGCTGTCAGCTTCCACGAGTTCAACAACGATTGCCAGAACGGCGGAGTGCAGATGATGGGGTGCAACACTGCCCAGAGCTTCTCGTTGCAGTACGATACCGATCCGAATTTCACTAACCCGGTACCGACAACGGTTGCGAACTTCACACCGCCGAGCTTCTATGCCCAAACCAACTACACCTTACCGATCAGTGGGACTCTGCCGGCCGGTACCTACTATTTCCGGATTATCGCGACCGGCAGTTATGCCGTCGACACTGCCCAGTACACGTTCGACAACGTCACGATCACTGGAGCACACTAAGGGCCAATCTTCGCCAGTCGCTTCCTGGCGTCGTCCACCATGGGATCGTGCGCATTGGGCACTTTCATCGCGAGGAAATTCTTGTAGGCATCGGCAGCGCCGGAGCTCTTGAGTCCTTCGAGGGCGCGGCCCAGGTAATAATAGGTCGCAGGGAAATAGCGGAAGGTTTGTTGCTCGTCGATGTAGATGTCGGTCGCCTCGCCGCGGCGTTTGAGGCAGGTTTCCAGTTCGGTGCTGGCCTCGGTAAAAGCTCCGGCGGCGATGTATCCGCGTGCAAGATCGAAATGTGCGAGCCATGAATCGAGCAGCCGCTCGGATTCCTTGTAGAGCTGAATGGCTTGCTTGGCGTTGCCGCGGGAAAGCTGAATATCTCCTTCAATCAACTTGCCAAAAGACTGCGGCGTGCCCTCGAGTTGCTGCGACTGCTCGGAGGCGAGGGCAGTGGCCTGCGACGTATCACCGGCCATCAAGTAAACGCGCGCGGCGGCGAACAGAACGTTGGCTTTGCTCATCGAGACGCCTTGCTTCACCGATTGCAGGGCGCCGGACTTGTTGCCTGACATGAGTTGGGCTTCGGCGAGGAGAACGTATTTTTTTGCAGCCGCGTCGGTGGCCTTGGCGACGGTGTCGCCGTCGATGCCTTTCTTCAGAGCGGAGATGGCCTGGTCGGGATCGCTGCGATAAAGGGCTAGGTCGGCGAGACCCCCTGCGGCGGAAGACGCGCCTCCCGTACTAAGGCTCTCGACTTTGCGCCAGTGTTGGTTGGCCTGGTCGAAATTTCCCTTTGCGGTTTCACACAAAGCCAGAATCGTGTAGGCGTCTTCATAGACTGGATTGATCTGAAGGACGGCCTGCGCCTCCCGCTCGGAAGTGTCGTAGTCGCTGGCGTACAGAGCATAGAGAGAGGCGTTGGTGCGGTAGACGACGTTCTTGGGATAAATCTCGACGGCGCGGCGGCTGGCATCAACCGCTTGGGCCATATCATGACGCAGATAGTAGGCGTGGGCGAGGGCGCTCAAGCCCATGGTGTCGGCGGGATATTGCTTGACGAGGGCGCTGAATTCCTCGACGGCCTTGTCACCATCGGAAACCGCAAGGTAGTAGCCGCCGCGGGTCCGATATTTCTCACGGTCGGTCATGCGGTCGATGTGTTGCATCGCCAGCTTGTAATAGTTGATGGCGTCGGCTTGATTGCCCTCATTCCAGTAGAGCGCGCCGAGATTTCCATAGGCACTGCCGAAGTTAGGATCAAGTTCGACAGCGCGGCGAAATCCTTTGATCGCTTCGGCAGTCTTTCCGGCGTAGCGGGCTTCCTGGGCCTCGGCGTATTCGTGGGTCGCTTCGAGGGAGGCGGTGGTGAAAGTTTCCGCCTCGGCAAGCTTGGCCGACTCCGAGGCCGTGTCGCCCAATGCCGTACGCATCTGGTCCGCGAGGTTGGCCACGGCGCGCAGGATTCCGGATTTGCCTGATGCGTCGGCGACTTCGGTGGCGATGGTCTTGCCGGTGAGGGCATCCGTTACTTTGCTCAGGATCTTGTATCCCGAGCCGGATGTGGTCACCTCACCGCTGACCACAAGGTCAACACCTTCGCGCACGGCGACAAGCCGGGCGTTGGCTTCATCGAGTTGCGTGGTGCCGGGCTTGAGTTCGGCGACCATCGAGCGAGCCTGGGCGCGGTTAAAGACGCTGATGAACGGTGCGCCTTCAAGCTGCAGGGCGACCGTTGGTTCGATGGTGCCATCGAAGACCGAATCAGCGGTCGCGTTCCGGAAATCAGCCAGCAGGACTCTGACGTTCTGGTGTACGTGCGCCGATTGGGGCCGCGGTTTCAGGAACCATCCGGCAGTTCCTGCCGCGCCCACGATCGCCGCTACGACCAGGATCATCACCAAGCGTTTTCTGGTGGCGACAGGAGGCGACGCTGCCGGCGCGCTGTACGCCGGCTGTGCGGTCAACGACACTGGCGGACGGCTGGTCAAGACTGACATCGGCCGTTTGCCCTGAATCTCGTCTATGCGGTCGAGAATTTCCTCAGCACTCTGCCAGCGGTCCGCGGGATCGCGCTCCAGGCACTTGGACACCAGTTCGCTGACTGGTTGCGGGATGGAGGCATCCCAATCCGACGGCGGGATCGCACGCTCCTGCATGCGCTTGAGCAGGCTGGCGACCACGCTGTCGGCGTGATAGGGCATCTTGCCGGTCAGGAGTTCGTAGCAGATCAGTCCCGAGGTGAAAATGTCGGAGCGGGCATCGAGTTCCTTGGCCTGCGCTTGCTCCGGAGACATGTATTCCATCGTGCCCATCATGGTTCCGGTGCGGGTCATGCCGTCGCCGGCGAGGGAACGGGCTAGTCCGAAGTCCATGACGACGACGCGGCCCTGTCCATCGCGCATGATATTGCCGGGTTTCAGATCGCGATGGATGACGCCTTCGCGGTGAGCAGCCTGCAATCCGCTCAACATCTGGCGCACGATGTTGATGGCTTCTGGAACCGGGAGCTTGCCTTTCTCTTTGAGGATCTGATAGAGGCTCTGTCCTTCTACATACTCCATCGTGATGAACTTGATGCCGGCAGACTCGCCGAGATCGAAGATACGAATCACGTTGCGGTCGGTGACCTGCCGGGCGAGTATGAGCTCCTGCTTGAAACGCTGGAGAATTTCGGGATTACTGGCGAGTTCAGGCCGGATGACTTTGAGGGCAATGACGCGGTTAAGTTCGAGGTCTTTGGCTTTGTACACCGCGCCCATACCGCCTTCGCCGAGAATCTGCAAAATCTGGTAGCGGTTTCCGATGACCTTGCCCGGCGGAAGAATTGGGGACCCGAAGGCGCTGGCTGGCGGCGCCGGTGAATCGCGATCGGGAGGCGGCTTCTGTCCCGTCACCGGAGCCAGGGGCGGGAGAGCGCCTTCCAGAATGGTGGGCGCATCGAAGCCTTGCCCGGCGTCAAAAGGTGATTTCAGAGTTTGCGAGACGTTGGAGTCTTGTGCAGGGGAAGAACTTCCAGGATTGCGATCAGGCACAAGCGTAGCCGCCTCAATCTCGATCCTTCTTGGTTTTGGGTCGTCCATGGTCTGGTCCGGGAACGGCGTGACGTTCTTCGCGTGGCAAGTAAATATCCCCAATCAGCCCCACGAGAGCTGGGTGTCACGTCCCCACCAAAGAGAAAGACCCTTGCAGTATACCGTTAAAGGGCGGCCCGGATTTAGGGGAAATTGTTGATTTCCACGGTGGGGCCGTCGCTTCCCGGTTCGATTTTCGATCCACACATCCCCTCGGGCCTTCCACATCACTAAATGCCCTTACCCGAGACAGGCACTTGTTGTGGGCTCCCGGCGGCATTGTCTGTGACTCTGACGGCCGCGCTGCGGTTACCCGTCACTGTGGGCTTGAACTGGACACTGATCGTGCAACTCGCGCCCACACCCAATGAGGCGCCACAGGTATGAGTCTGCGAGAAGTCTCCCGCGGCGGCGCCGGTGATGGCGATGCCGGTGATGTTGAATGCTGTCGTACCAATGTTGGTGAGGGTAATGATCTTGGCGGTGCTGGTGGTGCCCACGGCTACGGAGCCGAAGTTCAAACTCGCGGGAGCGAGTTTGGCTGTGGTGCCTACTCCAGTGAGTGGTATCAGTTGTGGGCTGCCGGCGGCACTGTCGGTCACGCTGAGCGATGCGCTGCGTGCGCCGATGACGGAAGGGGTGAACGTAATGCTGAAGGTGCACTTGGCACCCGCGGCCAGGGAGGCGCCGCAGGTGTGAGTCTGGGCGAAGTCCGTAGCATTTGTGCCAGTAATGGCAATAGTAGTAATGGACAGCGCGGTGGTGCCAATGTTGGTCAGGGTGATCGTCTTGGCTACGGTGACGCCGATGGCCACGTCGCCGAAAGGAAGACTCGCGGGCGTGAATTTCGCAGTGGTACCAGTTCCACTGAGCGGCACCTGCTGCGGACTGCCGCTGCCATTGTCGGTGATGCTGATGGCGGCTGAACGCGCGCCCGTCGCGGCAGGTTTGAAATCAACGCTGATGGTGCAAGTGGCTTTGACAGCTAGGGAAGCGCCGCAGGTGGTGGCGGTCTTAACGAACTCAATGCTGTTGGCGCCAGTGATCGCGATGCTGGAGATGGCGAGCGCGGAGGCACCGGTGTTCTTGAGCGTGACCTTTTGCACTCCGCTGGTGATACCCACCGCGACCGTACCGAAGTTCAGGCTAGTGGGGGTGAGAGTGACGGTGGTACCCGAGCCAGAGCCGACATTCAGGAAGACTGTATCGAGCCCAAAGTCCGACAAAACGCAATTGGCATCGGCGGAGCCGCAAGCCGTCAGGCTGAAAGTCACAGAAGTAACGTTCGCTCCGGTCTGGTCGAGGATACCGACATAAACCGCATCGCCAGCGGCATTACTCGTTACTGAAAACGAACCGAGCAGGGTAGAACCGTTGAAGGCTTGGATTTGCGCAGTAAACTGACCGGGTTCGTCCGCTTGAATCAACGCGCCTGCCCCGGAGACGCTCGTGCCAAAGCTCAGCGTTACGGGCCCGGTGCCGCCTGCGGCGGCATCGGCAGTCCAGAGGATGCGATCGCCGGCGGCGAAACCAGTTCCTGACCAACTGCAGGTCGGAGCGGCCGCACACACAGCCGAGGCCAGGCTGTTGGCCCCTGCGAAACCGACGTTTACCGCAACACCAGTTCCCGAGGTCGCGGTCACGCTCGCGGCGAGAACAGTAGCGTCCGCCCCGAGTTGGGACCAGAGCACGGAGTCATTGGAGCCCTGGGTGGCTTTGCTGGACACGCCCGTCATGGTATCGGACCAGGCCGTCGTTGCCAGCGACAGCTAGCACCACCAGACCGCACAGCCGAATCAGTTGAGTTCGGTCCAACATGACAGCCTCCGTGATAAACAATTTTCGTTTTTCTCGCTTCAATCCCTTGGCCGTTTCAAGCAGGGAACCAAAAATTCCCTTGTACCTGAGCCTCAAGGACACGATGGGGGACTGGTGTTGAACGAACCGTTGTTCGAGAAGGCGCCACCAGCGCCGATCGAAGGCGACTGCCGGAAAAACCAGGAGAAGAACACCAGTTCTTGCGGGTCATAAGTGAAGTTACCGAGGGTGACCGCAGGGAAAAATGTCCCAGTCAGAGGATCACCGACTTCCAGATTGTTCTGGCAACCCACGACCTGCCCGATGTTGCCCCACGCCGGAGTTGGATTGGTGGTCACTGGGTCGTCCATCCATTCCCCGACTTCGTGAGCAAGAACGGAGATATCGCCTCCGTATAGTCCCGAATTGTCGAAGTCGCTGACCGAGTACGTCTGCAGCACGCCACCAGGGGTGAAAGCGTTGTGGTAACCGAGAATGCCGCAGCCACTGGTGTCACACATTTCAACGCTGTCAAAGAGAAAGATCGGTACGCTTGTCGGCCCTACCCCTTTGGAAACAAGCGATGGCAAAATAGTGTTTTCGACGAGCGCGTCCCACCAGTTGATGTCGATTTGGCCCTCGTTGCAGAATGAAGGAATAGTTCCGCCGTCGACCGCTGGCACCGTGACGCTAATTTTTGCGAGCGTGGTCACAGCCAACGAGTTGTGATAGCTGTTGCCGGCCACCGATACCTTGTTCCAGAAATTGGCGCGTTGAAAGCCATCGATATACTGCGCCGTTCCCACATCCACTCCGTTCATGACCCAGTCGGTGGTCTTGGAATATCGGCGAATTCTGTACAACACTCAGAGTCGTGGCCGCGAGACAGGCATTCGAAACAGTCGGATCGAGCACAGTCCCATCCGAGAATACGAACCTTACTGGAATCAGAAAACTCTGAATGCTGGTGGAGCGGAACCCGTGATAGAAGGGACTTCGGCCCACCATCTGTCCGGTGTAAGTGAGATTGTCGAGGGGCGATACCACGCTGTAATTCCACAATGGAATGGTGGCGCCGGCAGTCGCTTGCCGCCGAATGGCAGGAATCAGCGCCTGGCCATTCTTCATATGCATGATTTTGTAGCGAGGCGTGCGCCTCTGCGGCGCGTCGCCGGCAGGAGTCTGCCCATAGCCGGGAGCAGCAGCCATGCAGAGCAGACCGGTGGACAGAAACCATACGAGCAAGCGTTTCATTGGAACCTCCTTCGACATCAGCAACGCCTCAGAACCTGTGAAAAAACCACAAAAATAGCCAGCGTTTGCAGGCGACAGAGCCCTGGGCTGTCTCCTGCGGGGAAATGTGACGTCTCAATACTGCGATGGGGAGCCCCAATTCACGAAGGGTGCGATTTGCACGGAATGCTCTCGCGATCTGGAACACTTGTCAAGTCCCGAATTTACTGCCCCGGTACTAGAATCTATCTTTCTCGCTTTCCAAAGGACTCGTGAATGATTACTCGCCGTGATTTCGTCACTGCTTTGTCCTCCATCCCGTTTGCAAAATTTCTCGGCATTCGAGCCGCAACCGCCGACGGAGCTTCTACCGTCATGCCGACCCAGGATTCCGAGGACTTCACCAAATTCGTGAAGATCGCCATCGGCACCGGCGGCCACGGCCATACTTATCCCGGAGCCACCGTCCCCTTCGGCATGGTGCAACTCAGTCCCGATACCTACAACGACGGCTGGGATTGGTGCTCCGGCTATCACTACTCCGACAGTTCCATCATGGGCTTCAGCCACACACACCTGAGCGGAACCGGCGCATCCGACATGCTCGATTTCCTGCTGATGCCCGGAACTGGCCCGACCAAGCTGTTTCCCGGAGCCCGGCAGAATCCCGGCGAAGGATATCGCTCCCGCTTCAGCCACGAGGAAGAAATCGCGGTTCCCGGTTACTACTCCGTGATCCTTCGCGACTACAACATTCGCGCCGAACTCAGCGCCACCGAGCACGCCGGTATTCATCGCTATACCTTTCCCAAGAGCGACACCAGCCATTTCATCCTCGATCTCGTTCATTCTTTCTCGAACACTCCGGTCATCTGGGCTTCCCTGAAGATCATCGGCAACGACACCATCGTGGGCGGGCGCAGCCTCAAAGGCTGGGCTCCGGGACGCGAAATCTATTTCGCCATGCAGTTCTCGAAGCCATTCGTCTCCGCCGAAATTGTTTCCGACAACAAGCCCCTCGATCCGTCGGTGCGCGACGCGAAAGGTACGTCTCTGAAATGCTTGCTGCATTTCCAAACCGGAGACAAGGAAGTGATCTCGGTAAAGACAGGAATCTCCGGCGTGAGCGAAGAGGGAGCAGCGCAAGAACGTCGCTGCAGAAATTCCCGGCTGGGATTTCGAAAAAGTCCGTCGCGCCGCGCATGCGTCGTGGAACGCGAACCTCTCCAGAATCAAAGTCGAGACCGCGACGCCGCGCCAGCAAGACGATCTTCTACACCGCTCTTTATCACCTCCTCTGCGCGCCGACCTCTTTGATGATGTTGATGGCCAATACCGCGGCATGGACGGCAAGATTCACCAGCTCCCTGCCGGCGCGCACAACTACAGCACGTTCTCGCTTGTGGGACACCTATCGCACCGCGCATCCCATGTACACCCTCTTCCTCACCGACCGGGTTCCCGACTTCGTTAATTGCCTGATCCGCATGGCGCAGGAAAGCCCTGACGGCGTGCCAATCTGGCCACTTCAGGCCAGAGAGACCTTCTGCATGACCGGCTATCACTCGAGCTCCGTCTACGCAGAAGCGTGCGTGAAGGGCTTCAAAGGGATTGATTTCAGCGGAGTGTATCCCCCTCTCAGGCGTCGCGCCATGGACGACGACTATCGCGGCCTCGGATACTACCGCAAGCTGGGATACATTCCATGTGACAAGGAAGAGGAATCCGTCAGCAAGACGATGGAGTACGTTTACGACGACTGGGCCGTCGCTCACATCGCGAAAGCGCTGGGACAGATGGACGACTACAAGCTCCTGCTCGAGCGATCGAAGAACTACAAGAATCTTTTCGATCCATCCACCACGTTCCTCCGTCCGCGTCTCGAAAACGGCCAGTGGTCCGAGCCTTTCGAGCCGACCGAGATGGGTTACTCCAAGCGATGGCGCGACTACACGGAGTCCGACCCGTGGCAGACCACGTTCTTTATCCAGCATGATCCGGCTGGTTACTTCAAGCTGTTCGGAAGCAGGGAAGCGTTCGTCGAAAAACTCGATACGCTCTTTACGACTAGCTCGCAGCTCCCTGCCGATGCTCCGCCCGACATCGCCGGCATGGTGGGCCAGTACGCGCATGGTAACGAACCCTGCCACCACATGGCCTATCTCTATTGCTACGCAGGCGTGCCGCACAAAACGCAGGCCCGTGTGCGCGGCCTGCTCGAGATGGAATACGACGATCAGCCCGACGGCCTGGCCGGCAACGAAGACTGCGGCCAGATGTCCGCTTGGTACATCATGAGTTCGCTCGGGTTCTATCCGGTCGACCCCGTGAGCGGCAACTACGTCTTCGGCACTCCGTTAGTCGATCGCGCCGAGGTCGAACTCGGCAACAACAAGAAACTGAGAATTGAAGTGAAGCGTACTTCGCACAGCGACGCGTACATTCAGTCAGTCACGTTCAACGGCAAGCCCCACCAAAAACTATGGTTCAAACACGCCGACATCGCCGACGGAGCGGTGATCGAGTTTACGATGGGCCCCGAGCCCAGTGCGCGATTCGGCGCCGGAGAAGACGCGATCCCGCCGTCGCTGACAAGCTAAAGCGGTTTCCGATTGGATGTATCAACTCTCGTGTTCGTTTTGAAAGGGCGCGGGTGGACAAGCCAAAAATCTAGCCGCGAAGCGGCGAAAGAATACAGCCCACGGCGTAAGCCGTGGGTGGGACAAGGAAATGGAACAAGCTCCAAAGGAGCGAAAGAAAGGCTGCGACACAAATCTATAGGGGCGGCACGATTTCGCACCCTCATCGAAGCCGGGGCACAAGCCGTCACGCCGCCTGCGAGACCGGCTTCTCCTGCAACAACAACTCCGACGCCTGCACCCTCCGATCCGAATGAAACCATCGCTGCACGATGTTGTCGCACAAAAAATTAGCCAGTGAAAGGAAGCTCATCCCCTGATGATGCACCATCCACGACCGGACCAATTCAAAGCGCCTTCCGCCAAATCGGCGGCGCGAGACCGTATAGTCGGCCGACTCGCAGAATCCGTAGTGGCCAAACCATCCCAGAGAATCCATGCGATGCAGGTTGGCCAGAGCTGCCTTGCGGTCCACATTCAACGCGAGGAACGTGGAATATGGCGAGATGATCAGCGGGTCCGTTTCATGTTTCTTCAACGCCAGGCTGGGCACGCCGAACGCCTCGTAGTGATAGTCCCCGGCCTCATTCCGCCTCGCGCAAGCAGATTCCGAAATGCCCCACGGCACGCCCTTGAGCGCTGCGTATTCCTGCTGTGACCGCACTGCAGCCACCGAGGCGCGATGCAGCAATGTATTGCGGTAGCTCCGCATCCAGATCGAAGGCATCAGGTACTCGAACATCGTTCCCGTCCAGGAAAGCACCACTGGTCGCCCGTGATCGGTTGTAACCGGACGGCGCAGCCGGAACCAGCAATCCTGCGGGATATCGTCCTTCGCAATTCCAACAAACACGGCCGTGCGGGGCTCCGTCGCCAGCAAATCGTAGTAGTAGGGCTGCAGTACCTTGGTCTCAGTATCAAACCCCACCGATACCAGCAAGCGCTGCTTGTCCACCATGAATGAAAAATCCATGGCATCTGCCAGTTCGTGCGCGTGCTGTCCGATCTGCTTCAGCGCATCGATCAGTTGCAGCGTATTTTTGCGCGCCTCTGACAGCACGCCCAGGAACCGCTCGCCCAACGAACGACTTCCATTGTTCGAGTCCTTCATCACCTCATCAAGACGCAGCTCGAATTCCGAAATCAGGTCAGGCAATCGTTCGAGGGGCACATCGTCCACTCTCTTGTCGCCCAGAGCTTTCCTGGCCAGTTCCGAGAACTCGGGCAGCATCCACGGCAGGTAGGCCGTGCTCAATCGGTGAGCCTCTTGAACGCGCAAGTGCGCCTGCTTCCGGAACCATGCAACGTCCGCGGCGGATTCTTCCGCCTTGCACTTCTTCTCGTCGATCTTTTCCTCGGGGAAATCCAGTAGCGCCGTCAGCCACCGTCGGCGCTCCATCTGATCTTCAAAGCGTGCCAGTTGCCGCTTCCGAAATGCGCCAAGGTTGACGAGAACGCGAAGATGATCGCGCAGTCCCGCTGCGTGCGCCTCCGCCAGCAAGGGACGCCGCAGGCAATCCTGGAATCCCTGCCGCAAAGTCCACAGAGAAGCCACCAGATTCCCGCTGTCCACGGATGACACAAAGAACGGCGGTTTGGCATCCAGCGTCCGCGTGTCATACCAGTTCAGAAGGTGCCCGCGATACTTGCGCATCCCGTCCACTGTGCCCAATGTTTTCTGCGTAAGGTCCACCATCTCGGGCAACGTGATATAGCCGAGTTCATTGGCCACCTGCCTTGCGTTCAGAAGCAGTCCGACATTCGTTGGCGAAATGCTCGTGGCCAGCTTCAGCGGATCCTCCTGAACGTTATCGGGCACCAGCCAGTTCTGTTCTTCGTTCGAGAGCTCAGCAAAATAGCGCCAGATGTACACCGCAGACTTGCGCAACAGCCGTTCATCGTTTCGCGTCATTTCCGGTGGAGGCTCTACCGGGCTGGTGTTCAGCCACACCGCCAAGGGTTTGCTGCAAGCCCATAGAACAAGAATGGGCGATGCGGCCAGCAGCGCATGCGTTCGCGTGAACCACAGAGCAATGCCCAGCGCCGCTGCAAGGAAAGGCATCCAGTCGATGTATCGATCGATGGCAGTTCGCTTGTGGCCGAGTTCCGCCTCAGCCGCGGTCTCCCATTCCAGCAACCTTTCCCGTGTGACCAGGCCCCGCACCAGCGCTCGAGCCACGGCATCGAGCGACAGCAGCGTCTGATGTGCCAACAGCGTAAGGGTCAGCAGCACCGTGAAGTTGCTTGTAAACAGGTTGCCAACTGCATCGCGCGCATCCCGGAGTTGCCCGGCGACGGCCGCCCGCGTCAGTCCGAACAGAAGCTCCACCCAGGCGGGCACAAATAAAATGCAGATCGCGGCAAAAGTCCACAGCACTGGATGGTTCATCACGAACCAGCCGTACAAAAGCAATGCAAACGTCGCCGGTTCCACCAGGCTGCGCCGCAGATTGTCGAAAATCTTCCACCGCGCTACCAGCGAGATCGGGTTGGGCACCTGCGCTCCCGACTCGTCGGGCACCGAGTCGGTCAGCCATTGAACGATCTGCCAGTCGCCGCGCAGCCAGCGGTGTTTGCGCCGGCTGTACGCGCTGTAGTGCGACGGATAGTCCTCAATCACCGCGATATCACTGGTCAGCCCCGCCCGCGCATACGCTCCCTCAATCAGGTCATGGCTGAGCAGAGAGTTCCGCGGGAAGCGTCCGTACAGAACGCGAATCATCGTGTCGACTTCGTAGATCCCTTTGCCGGTAAAGGAGCCCTCGCCATAGAGATCCTGATATACATCGGAGATCGCCCGCGTGTATGGGTCGAGCCCGGTTTCTCCCGCAAAGATCGCAGCCAGCCGCGACTGGCTCGTGCATTGCACACTGATGTCGACCCGCGGCTGCAGGATCCCATATCCTGCCACCACGAGATTCTTCTCGGGATCGACAATCGCCTGATTGAGCGGATGAGCCAGCGCTCCGATCATCCGGTGCGCCGAGCCGCGTGGCAATTCCGTGTCGGAGTCCAGGGTGATCACGAAGCGAATCGTCGGCAGGATCGAGAGATCCCCGATCTTCACCGGAAAGCTGTCGAATCTTCCGCGCAGCAATTGATTCAGATCAAGCAGTTTTCCCCGCTTGCGCTCCCAGCCCATCCATCCTTTTTCCCGGGGATTGTAAGTACGATGCCGGTGCAGGTGAAAGAATGTGCCGGACGTCTTATGAGCGTACCGTTCGTTGAGCTCGGTGATCAGATTCGAGCACACCTCCACCAGTTCGTTATCTTCAGGCGCCGGCTCCTGCGAATCGGGGAGATCTGACACGATCGCAAAGTGAATATTCTTATCGTGATTGCCGAGATAGCGCACTTCCAGCTCTTCTACGAGATGATGCACTTGAGTCTCGTTCAGCAACAGAGTGGGAATTGCCACGAGCGTCGCGCAGTGATTCGGCACACCCTGCGAAACATCCAGCTTTGGTAAAGTGGTGGGCGCCAGCAGGTTCGTCGTCAGATAATTCATGAGCTGTACCGCCGCCTGCGAGCTCGGCAGCAACAGCATCAGCATCGAAAGAAGTACGGTCGGCAGCGGCGTCTCCGGGGGCGTGAGCAACCACAACACTCCGGTGACGATCACAAATGTGAGAACAGCGATCCCTACCAGCAGGAACTCATCCGGATGAGCACGTAACCAGTGTCGAACGGCTTCTCCGAATGTACGGTGGTAGCCGACTCTTTGGCACAGAAGGTCGCCTCCGTCGCCCACCAGATAATAGCCAATGTGAGATTCGCGCTGCGCGATCCGTGGGTCACTTGCCCCTCGTTTCTGCGCCTCCTTCGCCAATGTCAGAGCCGCCTCGGCTACTTCCATTTCTGACTGGTCCGAACGCCGCGCAATCTGCGCCACTCGCTCCCGGTACCAGTTGCGGCTTTCAAAATCCATCGCAGCGTAAGCTCCAGCGGGATCGCGCCGCAGCATTTCATCGAATGGAATCAGGGATTCCAGATCCTCTTTCCACGACGCTTGAAGCACCTGCTCGAACGCGCGAACATATGGCGCGACGCCTGGCTCGCTGCTCGCTGCAGTCTGGCGCTCGAGGTTCTCTGCCAGAACGAGACCGCCCTGGGCAATGCGCTCGAGCAGAATCATTTTCAGCGCCGGCACCAGCGACCCGATCTCGTGAAACTGCAGCGGCTCCGACACTTCAAAAGCAATGCAGAACGCTGTGAATTCGCTCTTGGAGAAAGTCGCCTCCATCTGATCGAGGAAGGCCTGTGCAATTACAAGTACGCGTGGCAGGATTTCCGATTTGTTCGAGGAAACAGGCAGCTTCGCACCGCTGAGTTCGCTGCTAACCGTCCGCGCTCCCCCTAAAAGCATGCGGATCGTGCCCCGCAGTACAATCACATCTTCCAAGTCGGACGCACCTTCGAATCCCTCATCTACCCGATCCGATAAGGTCGTGAACTGCCGTAGCAGTGCCGCGCACCGGCTGGAGAATGTTTCCGACGAATCCCGGTCCGGTAGCCACGTCAGGCTGGCAGCCAGTTCCGTCGCGGCGTTTCGGACAGGCAGCACCTCTTCTTCGTTGCGAGCGCTCAGAAACTTCCGCTCTTCGCTTCCGAGGATGCCTTCCGTCTCAGTATGTAGCCCCATGCGTTATGAACCCATCCTTCACGAATCCGTGAATTACCGGTAACTCGCGGCCTGCAATTCGAACATCTCCGCGTAGCGGCCGCCCAGGCTCGTCAGAGTGTCGTGGTCTCCTTCTTCCGCAATGCGCCCGTTCTCGAGCACCACGATCCGGTCAGCCATTCGTACCGTCGAAAACCGGTGAGAGATGAACAGGGCCATCTTCTCCGTCGTCAATTCGGCAAACCGCTTGAACACCTCGTACTCGCTGCGTGCATCCAGAGCCGACGTCGGCTCGTCCAGGATCAGAACCTGCGCATCCCGCAGATAGGCGCGCGCCAGAGCCACCTTCTGCCACTCGCCGCCCGAAAGATCTACGCCGCCATCGAACCGCCGTCCCAGCATCTGCTCGAGTCCCGCCGGAAGTTTTCGCAAAACATCCGCCGCCATGCTCTTCCGCGCCGACTCCTGCAGCAATTCCAGATCGTTCATCCGCTCGATACGCCCGACCGCAATGTTTTCACGCGCCGTCATCTCGTAGCGCATAAAGTCCTGGAAGATCACGCCGATTTCGCTATACAGATCGTCCAGATCGTACTCGCGCAGGTCGACTCCATCCAGCAAAACCTGTCCTTCCGCCGGATCATAGAGGCGCGTCAGCAGCTTCACGATCGTGGTCTTACCCTCACCATTCTCGCCGATCAGCGCCACGCGCTCTCCCGGACGGAGATGAAAGTTCAATCCGTTCAGAACCAACCGTGATGAGCCCGGATACCGGAACGACACATTGCGGAATTCGAATCCCCGCTGAATCGGACGGGGTGCCGGCAAAGCATTGGCCTTCGACCGGATCGTGGGCTTCATCTCGAAGAATGCGATGAGATCTGTCAGGAACAAAGCCTGATCGGCGATCGTCGACAGCGTCGAAAACGTCTGCTGCAGATTCGAACTCGCTTCTCGAATCGCATTGGCCAACAGCGTCAGCGTGCCGAAGCTGAACACGCCCGTCACCGTCTGCCATACTGCGTAGACGTACGCGGTGTAATAGCCCGCCATGCCGATCATCGAGAGCCCCGATCCGGCGATCACCTTGCGGCGGGCCAGCGCGATGTCCTCGTGGTAAACCTGGTCCGACAGCGCTTTGAATCTCCCGGTGAGAAAATCGCGCAGCCCAAACAGCTTCAGTTCCTTTGCGGCTTCTTTGCTGCCGCCAAGCACACGCAGATAATCGAGTTGGCGCCGGATCGGCGTCTGCCGGAAGTTCTTGGCATATCCCAGAAACGCGAAGTGCGTCTCTCCGACGAACGCCGGTATCACGCCCACGATCAGCAGCAGCAACAGCCAAGGCGAAAACACAATGATCGAGATCGACAGCGTAATTGTCGTAATCACTTGCTGAATCAATCGCCCGATCGCCTGGATCATGTACAGCCGGTCCGTTGCCTGTACCCGCGCCCGCTCCAGCCGGTCATAGAACACCGGATCTTCATAGGCCTGCAAGTCCAGGCTCGCCGCGTGCTCCATCACCCGCACGCTGATGTGGTTCATGTATCTCCCGGCGAGCAGCGCGTCCAGGTAATCAATCAACCGTCCCACCAGGCCAGTGGAGACCGCCAGCGCGAACTCCGCCGCAACCAGCCACCATAACCGGTTGGTGATCGGCTGATGCGTCGTGACAATGCGGAAGATGGTGTCGATGATGAACTTCGAAACCCAGAACAGCGCCGGTGGCAAGATCGACGCAATGATTCTGGATACCAGCCCCAGAACGACGACCAGGCGCCCGGACTCCCACACAAAACGCACCACCGTGGGCACATTGCGAAGGGCTGCGAGCCGGTCGCGCCAGCCGCTCCAAAACTCGGGTCGATTGTTCATTCCCTGAATCTCGCTGGTCGGGGAGGAGTTTCGCCTCGGCACTGGAAGGGACCACCGAGGCACCCAGTCGAAAGGACGGACACCTGAATCTGGTCGATCAGTTCAAGGCAAACAGAGCCAGCTCCCCAAACGGCATTTGGATGAGGAAAATGCCCTAACGGTTGGTCTGCATGGGGTCTGCGGTCTTACATCTCGTAGTCCGTCGGAGGTCTTACTCCTTCTGAAAACCTGCTCGCTCCATGCCCCGCTGTGCCTCCGGACTCTTCATAAACGTGTCCCACACGAACCCCGTTCGCAGATTCTCTGCCATCAGCAAAATGATCCCCGTGTCAATGCCGATTACGTCTGAATCATACCAGTTCTTCAGCGGATTGAAAGCGTTGGTAAACCCGTATTTCGTCCACGCAGAGGGATACTTGCTGCGAATGTTCTTCAGAACGCGCAGGGTTGGGGCAGGTAGAAAAGGCAGCGAACCACCCGCCGCGCTCGGTACCACTGTGCCGTCGATCGGCCCGCTCTCCGGAGGCCCGCCCCATACCACGTATCCCTGCTGGGAATCTGAGGCTGTGATGCCCCAAAGATCATCGCTGTAGTCCGAAAACTGCCTTCCGAGTTCAACGCAAAACCGGCGGTGCACTTCCGTGGCAGTGATTGAATTCTGAAAGTAGTTGGCATATTTATCATGCTTGCCGCGGAAGTCGAACCACGCCTGCGAGTACTGATGAATGAACAGCGGCGCAAACGATCCGATATACCGCATCCCGTCGTACTCAAATGTCAGGCGCTTCCACGCGTTCCAGGTCTGCGGATCAAGCGGATGTGCGCTCGACCCCATGCCCAACAGATACATCATCATCAGTTCGCTGTAGTAATCCCACCGTGAGGGCAGGAACCCGACTTCAGGGCTCCACCCATGCGTGAGTAAAGACGTGTCCTCCGACAGCCATGTCCAATCCACCCGGTTGAAGATAAGATTGGCAAGTTGCGCAACTGCGGGATGACGAAAATGCTGGCGGCAGCTAAGAACTCCGCAAAGCAGGATCGTCGTGTCCACTGACGACACTTCCGAGTCGAACATCCGCTCGCCGGTTTCGGGATTCGCGAAGTGATAGAAGAATCCGCGGTGGTTGGGCAGCTTTTTCCACAGAAAGCGCAGCGTAGCGAAGACGCGCTCCAGCGCCGCGGCCGCGGGAATAAACCCTCGCTGAACACCGATGCAAAGAGCCGTAAGGCCGAATCCGGTCGCTGCGATACTCGATGCGCCTCCCGGCCGATTCTCGCGAACATTGCAGCGGTCCTGCACCATGCCGGTGTTCGGGCTGCCTTGCTCCCAGAAAAACAAAAAGCTGGCACTCTCCACTTCATGCAGAAATTGGTCGTCTTCCGGCGATAAAGCCGGATTGGCGGGGCTGGCAGCCGTTTTTTGCTGCGGATTCGCTTGCTCCACCAGCGGCAGCATCCGCGCAAAGGGCAGAGACAGGCTTGCCCCGGCAATCTGCCGCAGAATCTCCCGTCGCGAATGCAGATTAGGTTTTGGTTCGAACATGCCTTTCTGGTTTTCGATTACGCTATTGAGAGAGAAGAGTCAAACAGTTCTTTCATCTTGTGGCCCTAACGTGTACCGTTTTCAGGGATGCGAAACCGTCCAGTGCATGTTGCCTTTCTGGGTGGAAACGTTTAAGGATTATCCGTCATCATACGCAAACAAGGCAAAATCGTCCGATGACTCGGGCTCACAAAATAGAGGTTTGGATTGCCGCCGTCGTTGTTCCATTGGTCGCAGTGGGCGTCTTCGCGCTGATTCGCTGGCAGAAGCAAAAGCCCGTTACTCTGCGAGGATCGGTGATTGTCCACAACGCCGACCCGCGTAAACAGTTGCCCATCGGGGGAGTTTTGGTCTCCGCCGATGTTCTCAATACTTCCACTTCGAAAACCGACTCCTCCGGCTTCTTTGCGTTTACTCTCCCGAATTCAATTCGCAGGGGACAACCCATCGTCCTGCACTATCGCCATCCCCAGTATCGGCCGCTCGACGTGAAAGATTATGTCGGAAACCAGCTCTACATCGTCCATCTAGTTCCGCTCGATGACAAACCTGTTCCGAAAGATCAACCCTCCGCCAAGCTTGCGAACGTGCGCGTGCGATACACGGAGAAGACGCAAACAGAATTTAATGTTGGCAGCGCCGTGAAGACCTTCGAGGTCGAGAACAAAGGCAACATCCCCTGCCGGAAACAGCACCCCTGCTCGCCCGATGGAAAATGGAAAGCTGCGCTCGGCGCCATTACCATCGATGCCGGTGTGGGCAACGAATTTCGTGCCCCTCGCGCATCCTGTATTGCGGGACCTTGCCCGTTCACCCGAATCGAGTCGAATCAGATGTTGCAAGCCGGCCGCACCCTCACTCTTACCGTGCGCGACTGGTCCGATACCGCAACCTTCCTCCTCGAGGCCGAGGTCTTTCGCCCCATGGTCAGTCAGCGCGAGCACTGGTCCTACCCCGCGATCTTCGGCGAGGGCATGTCATTCACGCTGCCTTCATCCGCCGAGAGTGTCAGCATCGAAGCGGACGCAGATGGTCAAACAATTATTTTTCCCCTGGGCCCGGCGCTTCAACTGAGTTGGGCAACTTGCGACATGGAAATGAATTCAGATCAAGGACGAATTTACCGCTGTACGTTAAAGTCCGGCTACCGCTTCCAATAACGGTCTAACTTTTGCCCCTACGCCGTCGGCAATGTGAACACAAACATACTCCCATGGTTCAATTCGCTCTCCGCACGGATCGACCCATCATGGGCCCGCATGATGTGCTTTGCGATCGCCAACCCCAGTCCCGTCCCCCCGGACTCGCGCGATCGCGCTTTATCCACGCGATAGAAACGTTCGAATAGTCGGGGCAGGTGTTCGGAAGAAATGCCTCCGCCGAAATCCCTGACGTAAAACTCGATGCCCCGCTGCGCTGCTCGCGCTCCCAGTTCCACCCGTCCGCCGCCGCGCCCATACTTCATCGCATTGTCGATCAGGTTTGAGAAGACCTGGTGAATGGCTTCCCGATCGGCCAGCACCTGGGGCAGCGATTCCACCGATCCGCTGCCATTATTCGAGTCCATAATCTGCAGGTCGACCCCATGCCCGCGTGCAATCTCCCGGAAACTCTCTTCGGCATCATGCAGCAGTTCCACCGGCGGCACCGGTTCGGTTTCAAACCGCGTCTCGCCCGATTCCACTCGCGCCAATGTCAGCAAATCCTCCGTCAGGCGCGCCATCCGAACCGTGTTCTTGCGGATGATCTCCAGAAATTCCTTCGTCGACGCCGAATCATCATGAATCGTATCCAGCAGAGTCTCGGTATATCCCTGAATGGAAGTTAGCGGCGTACGCAATTCATGCGAGACGTTGGCGATAAAATCGCGTCGCGTCTTTTCTACCCGCTCGGTCTCGGTCAGGTCGCGCAGCACGGCTACCACACCGCCGTCGGGCAACGGCGCCGCCGTCACATCAAACGCTCGCCCGGGAACGATCGACGTTGCCCGTGCCGTCCTCGCTTCTTTGTTCATCATGGCGGCTTTGACCGTCGCCAGAAAATCCGGATCGCGAATCGTCTCCACTACCGGCGCGTTGAGCCGCGTGTGCTGCGGAACCAGGCGGTCCATGGGTTGGTTCGCCCACCGTACGAGTCCGTCCGGGCTCACCGCAATGACGGCATCTTGCATGCTGTTGAGCAGCGTCTCCAACTGTCGCTGGCTGGAGCGAACTGCTGCGAAACTTCGCTCAACCTGCTCCGCCGTCTTGTCAATCGCCGCCGCCACCCGCCCGATCTCATCCAGAGGAGTCTCGCTTACTCGCGCGCGGAGATCCCCTCTCTCGATGCGCGCCGCCACATCGACAATGCGTTGCAGTCGCCGGGCCATCCAGATCGAAGCCCCGGCCGCAATCAGCAGGGCCATCAGAGACGCGATGGCCGAACCCCACAACAGCGTGCGCCGCACCTGCGCTTGCACGGCCTCAATATCGGAAAGAGGATAGGCCAGGCGAACCGCTCCCCCTGAGATCGGAGCGGCGACATAAAGAAAGGGAATCCCCAGGGTCGCGCTCCGTCTCTCATTCTCCCCCGTCTGGCCCGCCAGCGCAGCCGCGAACTCCACCCGCTTGGCAGGGTTTTCCATCTGCGCCGGATCCGATTCCGAATCGGCGAGGACCTTGCCCGATGCGTCAATGACGGTCGCACGCGCTCCAGCTGCCTGCCCTTCCTGGGCGGCAATGTCAGCCAGCGTGTGCGTGTGGTCGATTTCGACGCGATGAGCAAACAGCTGTGTCTTCTGCTTAAGGTTGCGCTCGATCTCCGTGCGCAGTGATCCTTCCCACGCGTTGCCCAGCATCACGTCCAGAATGGCGGCCGTAGCGGCGATGACGATCAGAAAGACGGCGAGCAGCTTGAAGAAGATGCGGTTCTTCAATTTCTCCTCTACTTATTTCGGGGTTTCAAAACGGTATCCAGCGCCGCGCACGGTCTTCAGATACCGCGGATTCTCCGGGTCCGGCTCAATCTTCTCCCGGATACGCCGCACATACACATCCACTGACCGCGGCGTTACGTATGCAGTGTCCCGCCAGACCGAATCAAGCAGGTGATCGCGGCTGAACACGCGGCCCTTATGCCGGGCAAAGTAATCCAGCAGGCGGAACTCCGTGGCGGTTGTTGGCACCATGCTGCCCCGTACCATCAGCGTCATCGCCGATGGATCAATCTCAATGTCGCCCACTTTCATCGGGCTCGGCGGAAGCGGCCGCTCAAAGCGCCGCAGCACCGCCTTCACTCGCGCCACCAGTTCTCGCGGGCTGAACGGCTTCGCGATGTAATCGTCGGCCCCGAGTTCAAGTCCCAGTACGCGATCGGCTTCGCTGCTCTTGGCCGTAAGAAAGATGACCGGCACCGATGCCAGTCCGGGGGTCTGTCGGATCGTCCGGCAGATCTCCAGCCCATCCTTGCCCGGCACCATGATATCGAGCACGAACAACGCCGGACGCTGCCTCTCCGCGTCCGCTAACACAGTCGATCCCGTCGGATATACGCGCACTACAAACCCTTCATTTTCCAGATGGTGCCGCACCAGCCGCGAAATGTCAGGATCGTCTTCGACTACGAAGATGCTCGGTTTCACAGGAATATTGTAACGAAGAGCTTTGCCCGTACCTAACCGATTCCCCGGGAGCCACAGAACATTCATCATCCTGTAACAATCTTCGTTCCGGCTTCGTCATTCCAAACAATAGTTGGGAAAGTACCTTGGTCATTCCTTTGTCATTCCGAACGGCGTTTCGCCGTGAGGAATCTGCTGTCGCGTGTGCCACCGACGCTGCCGGCAGCGAGCAGATTCCTCACTTTGGTCGGAATGACAGACTGACGTATACCAATATTAATTAGGCGATCCCACGTTGGTGACTCGCGCCGGGTGGTCAATTTTCGCTCCCGGGCCGGAGGCGTTGGAAAGGTTGACCGGCATGTGTCCCGGGATCGGAATCTCTCCGAATAGCGCTCTCGCCGCACTGACCTCCGACACAGACGCATTCGAGAATGTGCAGATGTAGTTCTGAATCGTCGGGAAGTCGTCCGTCAGGTACGGAGTTCCCATCGCCAGAACCGCTGTCTTCTCGGTCGCGCGCGCAAGAATCCTGGTCAATAACTTCGCAGTAGCATCCGGCAAAGACGCGGAATTCTTCTGGCCCCGTGCTACGGTCCTCGTTCGCGCGGCAGACGGAACCACGTACACGGCAACGATTACCTTTTGCGCCCGGTCTGCTGCATTCAATACTTCATCCGATCTATCCTCGGCAACTCGAGGATCTACGTAAACCACCGTCGCATCCGGCGCCCGCTTCCGCACCTGCCGCTCCAGAACCCGGCCGTCCTCCGCACGCACATTGTCACACAAAATAATTACGAGCAGCGGAGGCTGTACTTTGGCCCGTTGATACGCAACCCGCAATCTCATGTCGGGCCGCCTGTCTGTCAGCGGAAACACTTTGCCATTGTCGCGCACAAGAGTGATGGAAGCATCCGAGATCCGCTGGCCGGCCGCAATACTCTCCGGGTTCCCCACCAGCCCGGGTATCGCTGCCACATCCACCACACGATTCTTGTCGAGACCTAGCGACGCCTTGGCCTGCAAAATTTTGAGAACGGACGCATCCAGCCGTTCCTGCCCAATCTCTCCCGACCGGACAGCTTGCAACATCGCCCGGTAGCACGCATCCAGACCGTAAGGCATGGTGAGCACATCGTTTCCCGCCTTGAATGCATCCACGGCCACCCGCCCGGGATTCTTGGCATAAAGACCTACCAGCCCCGCCATATCCATGGCATCCGTCACCACGATGCCCTTGAAGCCGAGTTGGTTCTTCAGCAAACCTGTCACGACTGCCGGCGATGTCGTCGCTACGCGGCTGCGGTCCGGGTCAAGCGCAAGCACCCGCACGTGCCCAGTCATCACGGCGTCGACGCCCGCAGCGATTGCCTTTTCAAACGGAGGCAGATCGACCGCCCAAAGATGCTCCAGATCGTCCGTAACTATCGGCACCCCCACATGCGAGTCGGTTGCAGTATTTCCGTGACCCGGAAAGTGCTTGGCCGTGGTCAGCATTCCATTCGCCCGCGCCCCGCGGATGTAGGCCGCCACCAGATCGCCCACCTGCGCCGGATTTGCCCCGAACGCGCGGGTCCCGATGATTGGGTTGGCAGGGTTGGAATTTACGTCCGCAACCGGAAACAGGTTCCAGTGAACGCCCAGAGCGCGGCTTTCCTGCGCTGTGATGCGCCCGAACTCCTCGGCGTAAGCTAGGTTCCCGGCAGCGCCAAAAGCCATCGCGTGCGGAAACACGGTCGTTCCAAAAAGATGCGCCGGCAGCACTCCCCGCTCAAAGTCCCCAGCGACCAGAAGCGGTATCTTGCCCTCTTCCTGCAACTGGTTGAGCAGTGTAACAACGTCATAGCGGTGCCGGATATCGCGCGCCCGGCCTTGCGGCGGCGCCGACATGGCCACCGACCCGATGTGATATCTGCGAATGTTGTCGCAGAGTTCGAAGTAGCTGGGACTTCGCCCGTTGAAGTACTCCACCCGCAGGCGCACCATGAAGAGCTGTCCGACCTTCTCTTCCAGCGAAAGGCTCTTCAGAGTTTTCTCTGCCCAGCCATCATCGACGCCTTCAACGCGTTGCGCAGGTGCCTCTTTATATTGTGCCCGCGGTTCAACCGCCGACCCTAATAGCGTGAACACCGGGAGAAGCCATGCGAGGTTACGAAGCATCTTCAAGGCACGAGCATACAGCAGGATTCTAAAGGTCACGACCCCGAGTTGAAAACATTATCCAATCCAAGGCACCTGTACGGAAGTAACGATGTACTAGTGTGTGGGACCAAACGGTGGGAGAAAGTCGCTCCCGACGGTCGGGGCCAGCGTCTGTCCGAAAATCGGGACTATTTTTCGATACCACTGCAACCTCCAGCCGTCAAAGCGGCGGCTTCGCGGCTACTCCAGCGAAATGATCGCTCGCGCGCCCCGCCTCAAATCATTCCTCAGTCGCCACTCTCTGCTAAACTACGCGGCCATGAAAACATCCCTCATTAGAACCCTTTGCCTCGTTGTGTTCGTGTGGACTCTGGCTGCGGCCCAGGAGGTCATTCCTCTCTATCCCGGCACGCCGCCCGGGTCCACGCCAGAGAACTATCCCGAGAAAGAGTACTTCTCGCAACTCTGGAAGACGGAAGTTGTCGCTAACGTTACCAAGCCGACCCTGACCGTTTTCAGGCCTTCTCCAGAGTTGAGAAACGGCACTGCCCTCGTCATCTGCCCCGGCGGCGGTTTTATGGCGCTCTCCATCACCAGCGAGGGCACAGATGTCGCCAAGTACATGGTCGCGAGAGGCGTGACAGCCTTTGTCTTGAAATACCGCCTGGCTCACACCGGCGAAGACGCCACCCAGGAATTTACAGACCTATATGCCGACCGGCAGAAATTTCATGACACCGTGGGGAAGGTCATCCCTCTGGCCGTCGCCGACGGCTTGGCGGCCGTCACCTTCGTTCGCCAGAACGCCTCGGAATGGGGAGTTTCCCCCGACCGCGTCGGCATCATCGGATTCTCCGCCGGAGGCAGAGTCACTGTCGGGGTTGCCTTTCACTACTCGCCGGAAGGGCGGCCCGCCTTCGTTGCTCCGATCTATGCCGCCGGGGAATCGAAGGATGTTCCCGTTCCAGCAGATGCGCCGCCGATGTTCGTCGCGGCTGCGACCGACGATTCACTCGGACTAGCGCCGCAAAGTATTGCTTTGTATGAGAAGTGGGCGGACGCGAAGAAATCGGTCGAACTGCACCTGTACGCCAAAGGTGGCCACGGCTTCGGAATGCACAAGCATAACCTCCCCACCGATCACTGGATCGACCGCTTCGCCGAGTGGCTGGAGTTCCAAGGTTGGTTGAAGAAATAACCACAGCGACTCGGAACGCGATCAATCCGGATCCAGCGGCGAAGCGGCGAAAGAATGCAGCCCACGGCGCAAGGCGTTGGGGCCCGAACGGTCAAAACTGGGCATATTGTTGACACAGCAGACCGGGGGCATGGTTGACAGTTTGGTCCGTTCACAGAAGGTGGCTACAAAGGACTAGATAGTTCCATGATCTGTTATAGAGGCTGATCAAGTCCCACACGATGAAGCAGGTCCGCAAAGCGCGGGTCGTCGCGCACTGGATCGAAGAACGGATGCACCTTAATCCACCGAAGAATGTTGGACTTCTCCTTATAGGCCCGGTCGCACCATGCAAATACCTGATTGCTGTCTTCCAGTCCAAGATATGCATTTACAAAAGCTGCGGCGGGGACGTAGCCCTGCTTCTCCCGTTGTTTCAGTTGTTCCAGCAGTTGGAGTGCTTCTGATCGATGCCCGGCGCGGGCGTACGCCCTCACCAGCACACCCATTACACCCGGACTATCGCCGCTCAGCGAGAGCGCTTTCTTCAGCACTGGAATGGCTTCCTCGTTCTGACCATTGCCGCTCAAGGCGAACCCAAGGTACCAATAAACCGCGCCATCGTCCGGATGCACGGCTACCTCGCTTCGCAGTTCGCGAATCGCCTCCTCATAGTGTCGCGACAAGAACAGGGTCCACCCCACGCTCCCACTGGCCAGCCCCAACGGATTCAACTCACGTGCGCGCCGTACCCATCGCTGCGCCTCGTCTGTGTGACCCTGGGAGACCAGCCAATTTGAATATCCCGATTGGGCTTCTGCGTCATTCGGATTCAGCTCAAGCGCGCGCTTATATTCTTCCTGTGCCTCCGCCCACCGCCACTGCTCCTCATAAGCGTTTGCCAGCAGAGCATGTGCATTCGACAGCGTGGGATCCAGTTCCACTGCTTTTTGGGCGGCGCTGATTTCTTTGGTACGCACGTCGCCGGGGCGTTCTCCGCCAAACACCGTTGCAAGATCGGCGTACGCCTTTGCCAAGCCCACATAGGCCGGTGCAAATGTCGCATCCTTGTCGATCGCTTGCTGGAAATAGGCAACACTTTTCTTGAGATCAAGCTGGCTCGAGGAAGCCAACGCGAACTCCCCTTTGAGATAGCTCTCATACACGTCCGGCGACACAGGGTGTGCCGCGACCAGCCTTGCCCGTTCCGCTCCAGTGAGCGTTACCTTTACCTTTTCCGCGATCGATTCCGCCACCTGGCTTTGGAGTTCGAGTGCATCTCCGAGATTGCGGTCGTAAGTTTCCGACCAGAAGTGTTCGTCCGTAGCGGCCCGAATCAACTGGGCATGGACACGCACGCGGTCGCCCTCCCGGATCACGGAGCCCTCCACGATCGCGTCTACATGCAACGACTTTGCGATCTCTGGAACCGACGACCGCCGGTCTTTGAATTGCATTACCGATGTCCTGGAAATGACGCGCAATCCTCCAATCATGGAGAGCCGGCCAATGATCTCCTCTGTCATCCCATCGGCTAGGTAATCCTGGGCAGGATCTCCGGAGAGGTTTGCGAGCGGCAACACTGCCAGCGACTTGATTTTGGGTTCCCTTGCCTTTCCCCCTCGAATCCGGGCCAGCGTATACACACCCGCGACCAGAGCCATGATAGCGGCCGCAAAACCAATAAGATACCGCCGAGGCACCCGCCAGGCCATTTTTCGACCCTGGCGATCTTCCATCTCCGGCGCCACTTCCTCAGGAAGTTCTTTCTCTTCTTCCTCGACTTCGAGTTTGCGGCTTTTCAGCCAGTCGTCCAGTTCGGATCTTAGGGCATAGACGGAACCGCGTTTGTCGTGCAGGTGGCGGTGAACAGGCATCCCCTCGCGCCTCTCCCAGCGCTGGACGGTGGTCACGTCCCGGTTGAGGTGTGCTGCGATTTCCTTCCACGAGTCCAGTCGCTCTTCGGTCCTGCTTCCCGGTGGACTTGTGCCGCGAAAAGGTTCACCCATCGAGTCTCCTGCCTGGGGGAGCGAGAGGCAAGTTGCCTGATTCTAACCTCCTGCATCGGAACTGCAAAAGACGGCGTTAAGCGGCAAATGGCTATGCTGCGTTTTGCCTGTTGACCCGACAATGTTGATACCCGATTCTGCCCACGTGCCAGCCGAGAAGTTTTGGTCACCATGGCACGATTTCTCAGATTTGGAGGCTCCTCTATGAAAAACGCAAAGTTGTGGTTGGCAGCATGCATGCTCGCGCTTTTCGGGCTCGCCATGTCCACTGGCGCCTGGGCCCAAGATCCGCTGCCATCCGGGCACCTTAGTGGGTTGATCAATGACTACACGCCGGTAAGCGGCGTGAGCGGGCCCTGGGAGATGAGGGGCGCATGGTCCTTGAGGTTGGACGGAGAGTCCGGCACGGCCGATTTTTCAGCCACGCTAAACATGACCCACAGCGACTATTGGGTGGTGTTGAATCCGGGCTCTGCGGACGATAACACCTCGACCGGTCGTCATCCCCACACTCATCACATAACCATGACCCATGCCACAGCCACCCCACTTACAACGGGCGGATTCGAGGTGAGCGGCTCGGTCTACGTTACCGGTGATGGCAGTCCGGCACCCTTTATGTCGAAGTGTTCGTCTGTCACACCGTGCACGCTAACTGTCGACGTCACCGGGGGAACGATTGTCCAACTCTCGAACATCGCCATGACATTTGGGGGCCCGCCTACTGGGCATTTCGGAACGCAGGCAATTCACGGCGTGGTTCGCAAGCCCAAGTAGCGTGTCGGCAATGCCGCGTCGCACGAATAGTGAGCACGCCAACAACAGTCGAAGCGAAACGGCGGAGCCGCCGCACGGCATCACCAACGTACTTCAGAGGCCACACTTGGGCATGTACGGTTCCGTGGGGGCGATCAGCGATGATCGTCCCTACCGCGACAGCAATTGCTCGTTAAGTTACCGCTTAAGGCTGCACTCCCCCTGGTGGCTGCGAGAGTGACTCAAGCTTGAAGAATCCCGTAACTCGCTGACAATATTCCCATTTAGGGAATATGTGTATATACTTGTATGTACAATATTGTATATCAGAATGTTCCTGCAGGAACATATGTAAGATTTACCGGGCCTGCAACTCGTTGAATCTAATCACACCGCAAGGATTAGATTCCCTACGTCATCAATCCTGAACTTCTTTCCCGAAGGGACCACTGTCGTCGCGCTGTATTCCGTCACGATGGCGGGACCCCGAAAGGTCTTTCGGGCGCCGAGTTCTTCGCGGGCATAAATCTTGGTCTTCACTCTCTCGCCATCGAAAACTACTCGGGTTTCGCTCGCCGATCTGCCGACCCTTCCCCGCACCGCAGTCGCGCGTGCATGCGATCGCGAGGATTTCAAGGCGGCCCGAAGGCGAAGCGTCACAATCTCGATCTCGCGCTTCGCGTGCGTGTAGCCGTAGCGCCGCCGATGCTCCGCCTCGAATTCGCGCAGGAGATCCCTGGTCAGAGGAAGGTTGAGTTCATATCCTTGCCCGCGGTAGCGCAGGTCAACCGCACGGCTAAAACGCGGCGTTCCATCCCAACCTTCGGCCGAAAGATCTTCTGCTGCTGCCTGCTGCAACTCAGAAAATGCCTGATTCAATTTCGCCAGCGGGATCTCACGTGACACGCGCCACAGCACGGTGCGCGAGTAATCCTTCACGACGTCACTCCAAAGTATTCCGAGCGCCGACAGCGCGCCGGGAAACGCAGGCACGATGACATGCGGAATGCTCAAGGCGTCAGCCAAAGCGCACGCATGCAATCCCCCTGCGCCGCCAAATGCCACTAGAGTAAAACGACGCGGATCGCGTCCGCGTTCGATCGAGACCACGCGAATTGCCTTTTCCATCGTGGCATTGACCACGCGAACCACTCCTGCGGCAAATTTCTCCAGCGTCAGATTTGATCCCTGCGTGCTCAACCACTCCTGCGTCACCCGCCGCGTGCGCTCCAGATCGAGTGTGAAATCTCCGCCCAGAAATCTCGTGGGTTGCAAGCGGCCAAGCAGAAGATTGGCATCTGTCACAGTCGGTTGCACGCCTCGGCCGTAACAAATAGGACCAGGATCAGCGCCCGCGGACTCAGGCCCGACGCGCAGAACCCCGGCGGCATCGAATCGCGCGAGTGACCCGCCTCCCGCTCCCACCGTGTGGATGTCGAGCATGGGTACGCTGATGGGAAGCCCTGCGATCTGCGCATCGCTGGCCGTCTTGATCGCGCCCTCAACCAGCGATACATCGGTCGAAGTGCCTCCCATGTCGAAGGCGATGATGTTCTCGAACCCGCTGCCGCGCGCTGTCGCCGCCGCGCCAACCACTCCTCCAGCAGGCCCGGAGAGAACAGTCCGCACCGGTTCCCGCGCCGCCGTCGCCAGCGCCGTAATGCCGCCGGAAGACTGCATGACAAAAATTCGGCCACCCTGTGATCGTGCTTGAAGGCGGCTGCCCGACGCCTGACGCCCGAGCGCCCGCTCCATGTTCTCGAGATACCGTCGCATCACTGGTTGCAAATACGCATTGATCACAACCGTCGACGTGCGCTCATATTCACGGAACTCAGGCAGAATCTTGTGCGAGATCGATAGCGGCACGCCGAACTCTCCCAACGACTCTGCGACAGCCTGCTCGTTCTTGGCATTGGCAAATGAGAACAACAGCGAGATCGCCACCGATTCCGGCTTGGCCACTGCGACTCGCTCCGCAAGCTTCTTTAATTCGGCAGCGATCGGCTCGGTGAGAATCTCGCCGGTAGCCGCGGTGCGCTCTTCGATCCCGAAGCGCAGGTCCTTGGTGACCAGCGGCTCGACGCGATCGAAGAAGAAGTCGTAGAGCTTAGGCCGCGCCTGCCGTCCAATCTCGATGGCGTCTTCGAACCCGGCAGTCGTCACCAGCGCTGTGCGCGCGCCTTTGCGTTCGAGCAGCGTATTCGTGCCAACGGTAGTGCCGTGAAGGAGAATGAATTCTGATTCGGCAGCGATCTTCGCAATCGCTTCGACGATCGCGCGTGACGGGTCCGCGGGCGTCGAGAACACCTTCATCATCCGCAAGCGGCGCGTGGAAGGATCGATCCACACACAGTCGGTGAACGTCCCCCCGGTGTCGATCGCGATGCGCAGAGGTTCAGAGCGGCGCGCCATGGTTGCGGAAAACTAGACTAACATCCGCAAAGCAGGAAGCCCATGTCACAGATCGCAGGCCTTTCCGTGGCAAAAGCAATAACCACAAAGGACACGAAGTCTCACGAAGGAAGCCCTTGCTGGTCCTTCGTGAACCTTTGTGTCCTTCGTGGTTATTGCCCTGCTTACGCAACCTGCTCCGACGACTTTGCTTCTGTAGAAGCCGCTACTACTTTGACTGGTCGCTCCGTCGCGCGTTCGCCCTGTCGAATCAGCATGATCGCGCCAAGAATCGCAACCGAGGCAATCGCAACACGCGCTGTCAGCGGCTCGGACGCGAGGAGCCATCCCAGCAGCACCGCGACCACAGGATTCGCGTAGGTGTGCGTCGCCACCACCGCCGGAGGAACCCGCTGCAGCAGCCACGTGTACGCGGTGAACGCCACAATCGATCCGAACACGATCAGATATCCCAATCCAAAAATGGACTTGAGCGAGACGGCAGACCAGTGCAGCCCGCGAAACTCGCCCGTGACTCCTGCGGTTGCCAGCAGCATGACGGCGCCGCATACGAGTGGCACCGCGGTGCGCGCCAGCGCATCGGTCGGCAGCTTCAGCCTGGGAGAGATCACCACGCCCGCCGACCACGACAGCGATCCCACCAACACAGCGAGCAGGCCAATCAGGCTCGTATTTTTTGCAGACACTTCTGCGCCGGTGAGAATCGCGACGCCCACTACGCCAAAAGCCAAGCCCAGCGCGCTGATCCGGCTGATCCGCTGTGGCCTGCTCAACCAGGCGAGCACGAGAATGAACATCGGTTCGGTCGCGATCAACAGTGCAGCCAATCCTGATGCGACGTGCTGTTCCGCCCAATGCAGCGTGCCATGTCCCACAAGGAAGAAGAGAGCGCCAAGCACAATACCCGCGAGCCAGTGCTCGCGACGCGGACGATATCCGCGCACGCACGCCCACGCCAGCAACACTCCGCCAGCGATCGTGTGGCGAATGCCTGCGGCGACCAGCGGCGGAATGGTCTCGACTGCGTAGCGAATCGCCAGGTAGGTCGATCCCCACACGAGGTAGATGGCCGCGAAGGCAAGCGCCAGCTTGATGGAATCGCCTCGTGGGAGTCGGATCGATGGTGTGGTTGATTTGGACACGATCACAGGCCTGCCTCCTATATTAATCAGCTTCGTGTTCTTGAGTTCGCGGCTGCGAACCAGGGCCAGGATTTGGGAGGGCTGGTCGCGGAACATAAACTAACCTCCAAAACTTAGTTCATAGGTTAGGCTAAGGCTAGCGCACCAGATCTAACTTGTCAAGTGCATTTCAATGGTTAGATAATGGGAGTGGATTCGGAGGACGAGATCTACACGGACAATATAAAGAGGAGAAGACCGCCACGCTTCGAATTAATGGGGGGCGCAGTGTGTCTCGATTTCGTGAACACGCTGGATGACCGCTTCTCGGCTGAGCCCAAGGAGTTGTTGGAGCAATACGTCGATCTGGCGAGGTTCGCGGAAGACACAGGCATCCTCGGCGACGCGCAAGTGGATCGACTGATGACGCGCAGCATGCAGCGGCCAGAGGAAGCGAAGCGTGCGCTCGCGTCGGCGGTTCAGTTGCGGGAGGCGATCAGTGAAGTCTTTTACGCGCTGGCAAGGAAGAGACCGGTGCCTCCGGTATCGCTGGTGATTTTGAACCAGCATGTGCAGGAGGCGGCGCAGCATCTGGGGCTGGTGGGGGGCGGGTATCACTTTGAATGGAAATTCGAATCGGAATCGTACGACCTGTTCGCGCCGTTGTGGCCGATCGCGCGCGACGCGGCTGAGTTGCTGGCGTCAGAGCGGCTTGAGTATGTGCGCGCGTGCGCGTCGAAAACGTGCGAGTGGCTCTTTCTGGATGAGAGCAAGAACCATCGGCGACGCTGGTGTGACATGACCAAGTGTGGGAACCGGGCGAAGGTGAGGAGGTTCTACACGAGGAAGAAGAAAGCGGGGGGGTGATATCGTGAGAGATCGCGTGCGGTTGCATTGCACACAGCGGAGCCTCTCCGCTGATTGGGTTTCGAAAGGTGTCCGTTCTCGGGGCACGCGGTCGACCAGCGCGTTCGACGTATTCAGGCTGCTTCTCGGAATCGATCATGACCAAGCGGAAAGCGCCCCGAGATATAGAAAAACGAAGAAAAGACAAGCCACCGGAACAGCCCATAACTCGCAGACAATGGTGGAAATTACCTTTAGAAATATTTCTGGGGCTCTCCACTGTCGGAGGATTTTTTGTGGCGCTGCTCGCCTTTCTGCCCAAACTATCCGTTGATGCGTCCGGATCATTGCGCCCTCGCGATCCGGGAGGAACTGTCTTTTTCATTTCGAATGATGGCGTCCTCACGCTTTACGATCTAGAGATTAGATGTCGAGTGGACGACATAGAAACCGCGGATGGCCTGCAATTAAAGGGAGCAACTTTCAGATTCCCTCTAGGATCGACAGCAGAAAGACTCGAATCCGGGAAGAAAATGACAGCGCCGTGTCAGAGAGCAATTGAGGTGACTGATTCTCCCGCAGTGCGCTCCGCTATGACAATCATTGCGGATTACAAACCAATCAAATGGTGGTTTAGAAGAAGAGAAGAATTCCACGTTGAGGCTGCCAAGTCGCAAGACGGAACCTGGATATGGACACACGTGCCCTCGTAGGTCTGGGGTGGCCAACGCTTCCGCGGGAAATATGAATCCGCGTGCTTCCCATGCTTACGAGGTATGTACGAAGTGGGGATTACGGCATCACCTTCGAAGCGAAATCTCAAGAGTGTGTAGGTCCGATATTCCCACTCTTCAAGCGACGCAATGGCGGAGCATCCTCGGTATTCAAAAAAGTCAAAAACCCACCCTGTCGCATAAAACGCGACAAGGACGGGGCACCCACACGTTCTTTGTGCGTTTAGGGCAGGGTGAGCTGTTGCGTTCCCGGGTTGAGGTCGTAGTGAACACCTTTCCATGCCACGACGCCGCTTATTCCTGGCGGTAGATCGATGGTTGCCTTCACGGAATCTCCGGTGCGGCGAAAGGACACGCGAATCATGCCGGCTGGATGCGGCATGGATGCTTCTACCCATTCCAAATCTCCTAAGTGGGGCTCGATGTCTACGGTTGCGAATCCCGGAGAAGCCCGGTCGTATGCCGGCGATCATGGTCGGCAGGTCGTACGCGGGATGAGCGCTCCAGGCGTGAGTATCGGAGCGGCTGGGATCGGGGTACTCCGGAGTTGTGGTAAGACCTTGTTCGAGCATGTGGCGCCACGGGGCGAGAGTTCGCAATAAAAGTCTCCCATGCCGGCGTGATCGAGAGCGCGGGTTATATAGAACTGGAAAAAGTATGAGACGTGCGCCATGCCAGGGATTTCTGAAAAAATCTTCTGCATGAGCTGCGCTTGATCTTTTTGAGGAGCTACATCTGTCAGTACTGCCAAAGCATTCGCATGCTGACTGTACGAGTTCTTGTCTGGCGTATCGGCCAACAAACCTAGATCTCGATTCCAGCAAGCAGCGTAAACTGCCTTGCCGGCGGCGTCGGCCTCTCGTCTGTATCGTGCAGCAAGCGTGGGATCACCGAAGGTCTCTTCCATCTCTGCTGCATCCAGCAGGGCGCGAACGAATTGCAGAGTCAGGATGGAAGAGCGGCCTTCGCTGTCCAGAGGCGGAAACTTTTCCAAGCCCGGTGGCGTGTCGACAAAATTCCAGTAGGGAAGCGGTCCGAGGAACCCATCGCTTCGCTGGCGATGTTCGAACCAGGCAAGCACTGGGCGGGTGCCGGGCAGGCGGTCCTTTAGGAAGTCGACGTCCGGCCGATACATCCAGTAGTCGTGCAGCATATCGATGTACAAAAGCGAGAACGGCGGGATGAGCTGAAGCAGCGAACTGGGATAGCGGCTTTGCGTGATTCCTTCGGGGATGCGAGATCGATCGAACGCCAGCATGGCTTGACGCGCCAGTCGATCGTCGCCGCTCACCGCATACGAGATGAGCGCCTGGATCCGCGTATCTCCGATGTATTGGAGTTGTTCCCAATATGCGGTGTCCATGTAGGTCTCATGAGCGTCAAGGCGAGCGGTACGCCAGGAAATCTCTCGAATCTTTTCGAGTTGGGGATCGCTGGCGGCGAACTTCCCCTTATCCGTGAATGGATATGCGGTGTAAAACGTATGGAAAGTCACCAGGGTGATGGGCGCATCGGCGGTGTGGACGCGCAGTTCGACGTAGCGCCAGGTTCTCCACCAAAGCGGCATGAAGGTGCGGTTTTCTCCGCCATCAGGAATGAATTCGTCGTGCACACCGAGCACGACGCGATCGGCGACTTCATTGCGATTGGCACGCAGCTGCTTTGAGTCGTAGAGCGCCTCGGTGTAGGCCGCGTTGATGTGCGAGCCCTTTCCTCCACTGACGATCAGTTCTGGGTAAGCTGACAGCACGACACCGGCATCGAGAAGCAGAGCGGCGTCGGTATGTGGTGGAATCGTGACCGTAGCGTTGGGAAAAGTTTGGGCGGAAGGGATGCTGCTGCGCACGACATGGCCCGACGGCACTTCTGTGAACTCCATCGGGGGCAGAGGATCGGGCATGAGCCACCAAACGGAATCACCGCCTTCACTGGCCAGCACAGGGCGGCTGCCATGAGGATAAATGGATTCGCGAATCGCGGGACCGGCCTTCACCCAGCGTCCGGTAGCGGAATTCCCCGTCAACCAGTCCCAATCGTAGAGGCCGGCGTCAATTCGTTCACCGGGACCGGCGGCGTAGTAACTCCAGAGGCCCTCAGGAAGAGCTCGGATGGGCGTGTGGCCGGGCTCCTCCTCCACTTCCCAGGAGGAATCTGTATTGAGGATGGCTTCCGCGGTGGAGTCGCCCTGCAGCAAGAATGCGAGCCTGTCGGACACTTGCGCCAGGGGAGCGTAGATACCGAATTGGAAAACGGTTGCGGCAATTACGTTTCGTCCTGAGGCGAGAAAGGGCGCCAGGTCGAAGGTTTCGTAAGGCCAGTGGTGGAGATCGCCGCGGGCTGGACCGTCTCCGACGCGCTGACCATTCACGTACAGAACAAAGCGGTTATCGGCGCTGACGTGAACGACGAATCTAGTCGGACGGATCTTCAGTTCGAGGATTTTGCGAAAGTGAAAAACGCCGGGATCGCGCAAAGAAGCCGTGGGATGAGAGATCCAGCTCGCGGTCCATTCGGCGCCCAGTTGCTGCGCCGCCGCTTGTACGGGGAAGGCTGTAAGGGGTAGAAGGCAGATGATCATGACCGCAAGGAAACTCGTGTGAGGGGTTTTCTTACCGTTGGATCCACACGATGGAGTGGCCTGCACACACTTGAAGTCTTCCATTGTTTTCTGGCGGGGACTGCGCTTCCGCGAGGGGAGTATAAATCGGATGGGGATCCGCACCGATGAGAAAGTCGGGGAGCGAGGCAAGGACCGAAGAAAAGTCAAAGACCTAAGAAGAGTCAAGAACCGAAGAAAATCAGGGACTAAGAAAAGTCAAAAACCCCACCCTGTCGCCAAAGACGCGACAAGGGTGGGGCACCCTCGGGATCGTATGAGCCCGACTTACGTCCGCTGGGCTTCGCGTTTCAGGGCGCGCTGCAGTGTCTGGTCCAGGGCGGCTTTCGTCTTTTCGTACTCTTGCTGACTGATGAGGCCTTGTTTGTGCTCGACTTCGAGGTCGAAGAGTTCGTCTTTCAGGCCTTCCAGCAATTTTGAAGAAGTGCGCGGGGCGGGTGGTTCCGCGACGGGCGCGGGGCGCGGCTTGACTGCGGGTTGACGCGTCTGACGCGGGGGAGCGGGGACTTCGAAATCTTCGGCATCTTCGATTTGCGAGAGTCCGGCACCGGCGCGGGAAGCGCGAGCGGTGGCTTGCTGGCGCGAGGCAACGTAGACGCCACCAACGACGAGAGCTAGCGCGAACGCACCGAGAATCCACCAGCGATATTTTTGCAGCGGGTCGGGAGCGTCGATCGGCGGACCGAGTCCACCGCCAGGGCGGCTGTCACTCTGGGAGCCTCCGCCACCTCCGCCTCCGCCCGGCGCTCCGGCATTTTCCTGACGGGCGCCCAGCGAGCCTTCGCCGGAAACCTGGAACGCGAGAGCTTGTCCCGCCTGCGCGCCGGAGGCGACCTGCACGTTCGCGTCGGGCTGTTGAGGATCGGGCATCTGTTGATAGTTTGTGCCGGATCCGGCAGAGAACTGCATGCTCTTGGGAACGATGGCGACGAAGTGTTGGAGCGGATAGAGGCTCTTGGGATCGATGTTGGCTTTGCCGTCGTAGGGAAGCTGGTACTCGACCTCGAATTGCGTGTTTCCAGGGCGCAGGGGGAAGAGGAACGAGTAACGCGTCTTTTTGTCGTCTTCCGGAACAGGCATGGAGTTCAAAGGATTGCCGTTTTGGGTCATGGCGGAGCCGCTGACGATCTTGGCACCCTCTGGCACGTTGAACTCGAGGTTGCGCTCGTTCATCTGAGTGAGTGGCGGCTTGGAGGTGTTCTGGACGGCGAAGATGCGCTGAACGTCGAGCTGCCCCTGGCCGGCCTGGAAGCGCATGATGTCGGCGACGACTTCGAGGTTGTCGATCTTCTTGGCGACATCGTAGACCTCGACTTCTACGGAAGTGGTACCGGGAGGCGCCATGCGGTGATAAGTGACGCCCTGATGGATGGCGCGCACGAGGTGCGGACCTTGGGCATCAAGTTTGAAGGAGAAATTGCCTTTGGAGTCGGCCTTGGTGCGTCCGGCTTCTTCCATGCCCTGGCCGAGAGTGAGGAGAACAACCTCGTCTCCGGCGGCGGGTTTGCCGGTGGTGGAGTTCTTGACGGTGCCGGTCAGGGTCTGGGCGGCGGCCAGAGTGGAGAGCAGGAGTGTCGCGAGGAAGGTGATAAGCAGGGTCGCCTCGCGCTTATTGCGCCGCAAAAAGCGGGGCACGGCGCGGTGGCTCCCACAGATCCTTCGGCGCGCAAAAAGCGCGCGCCTCAGGATGACAGAACTTTGGGGGTGCGGTGGGTTTGCTAGCCGGACGCAGTCTTGCAGTTGTTGGCTTCCGTACAGGGCAGTCGAGCTTCGCTCGACCGGACAGCCGAGGGCAGCTGTCCCCACACAAGTCTTCATTGATCGGGTCTGGTTCATGATCTCGCTTTTCTTGGCGCTGACGCAGCAATGGATTCGAGGCGCGCGATTTCAGCCAGGAGCGTGGCGGCCTCGTCTTGCAGGGATGCCTTCAGAGACTGATAGTCGGCGTCAGGAACTTTGCCGGCTCGGTATTCGAAGTTGAGGTCGCGCAGATTTTCGTAGACGACATCTTTGCGCTCGCGCAGGTACATGGCGCGTGTCTTTTCCGGGCCTAGATAAATGTGGTCCGGCAAGTAGAAGATGTAGAAGAGCGCGGCGATCAGGAAGAGGCCGCAGCATGCCCATTCGAAGCTCATAGGTCAGTCTCCTTGCGCGCCTGCTCGCGGAATTCGTCGTGTTCGGTTCCGCGCTTGAGGGTGAGTCCGTCGGCGAGAGCGGGCGCGGGCTTGTTTTTCCAGGAACGGACGATGTAGACGACCAGGCCGATGCCGGCGAGAAGAACGACGAAGGGCATGATCCACGCGGTGCGATCGAAACCAGTACCGGTAGGCGCGGCGAGGACCGTGGGTCCATATTTCTGCACGAAGGCTTGTTGCACGAGGCTGTCGCTGTCGCCGCGGGAGACGGCGGCCATGAGTTCGTTGCGCATGCCGTCGGAATCGGGGCAGCCGACGTGGTTGCATTCCAGCAAGATCTGGCTACAACTGCAGATGCACATGAGTTGATGGCCAAGTTCGTTGAAGCGAGTGCTGGGATCGCTGGCGCCGGAGAAGGCGAAAACGGCGGCGGCAAGGACCGCGCAGTGTAGGGCGCGGCGGAGGGTCGGATTTTGTTTGAACTTCATCAACATATATTCAGTTTCTTTTCGGGTCACGGCTCAAGTCGCGCCCCTCTGCGCCGTGCTTACTTTCTAGTTCCGTTGCGCTTTCCAAAAGCAGCCGCGCTCTGCGCGGCGGACAGCCGAGGGCGGCTGTCCCCACATTCAAAACTTTTCTTCCCAACATTTCCCAACCAGCCTAGTCTCCGGCGGGGACTGGGGCGGCGTGCTCCAGTGTCCTTGGAACGGCGACGCGGACCGCAACTGGGGCGTTGGGCACCAGCGCGAGAACTGTGCCGCCGATGATGATCCAGACGCCGAGCCAGATCCACATGACCAGTGGATTCAAGTGCGCTTTCAAAATCGGGTGACCGTTGTCCTGATTCAATCCTTCGTAGACCACATAAAGGTCTTCTTTGAGCGACGAGCGGATGAAGGGCATGGTCGATGTCTGCTGGCTGGCCTTGTAGAAGCGGCGCTCGGGCGTGAGTGTATCGATCTGATGGCCATCTTTGAAGACGTCGAGAACGGCCCACTGCGCGTCGTAGTTGGGGAATTCTTCGTCGGTGTAAGAACGGCAGAGAAGAGTGTAGGGGCCAAGGTTCATCTTGTCGCCATAGGCCATTTCCTGCTCTTTGTCGATATTGAATGCGCCGCCAGCGACACCGATGATGACGACAACCACGCCGAAGTGAACGATGTAGCCTCCGTAGCGGCGGGTGTTGCGATGCGTAAGCTGGACCATCGAAGCGAACATGCCCTGTCCGGTCTTCTCAGAGATCACGCGCCCGCCACGGTAAAACTCGCTGGCGACGGTGAGGGTGCACATAACCGCCAGGCTGATGGCCATCAGAGAATAGAAATAAGACACATCCAGCCAGGGACGAAGGCCGAAGGCGCCGCCCCAGCTGGGAGGCGTAGCCATCAGGAAAATCGCGGTGATGACTCCGCCGACGGTGGGCCACATGAAATTGCGCTTCAGGCTCTCAAACGATGTTTTGCCCCATGCCAGCAGCGGACCGACGGCCGTGAGGATAACAAGGAGAAGCGCTACCGGAATCGCCACGCGGTTATAAAAGGGGGCGCTGACGGTAACCTTGTTGCCCTGGATGAGTTCGGAAATCTTGGGGAACCAGGTACCCCACAAGACGGTGAAGCAGAGCGCGCAGAAGAGCAGGTTGTTGAATAGGAAGCTCGACTCGCGGGAGACGACGGCTTCGAGCTTGTGCTCGCTGCTCAGGTGGTTGGACGTGAAGATGTTGATGAGAAAGAAGACCGCAAACACCACGAGGGTGATGGCGAGAAACCAGCCAAACCATGGACCGATGGAAGACTGTGCGAAGGCGTGTACCGAACTGATGATGCCGCTGCGGGTGAGGAATGTGCCGAGGATGGCAAGCCAGAACGACGCGAAGACGAGCCATATGTTCCAGACCTTCAGCATGCCGCGCTTCTCCTGCATCATGACGGAGTGCAGGAACGCGGTGCCGACGAGCCAGGGCATGAGCGAAGCGTTTTCGACGGGATCCCATCCCCAGTAGCCTCCCCAGCCAAGCACGGCGTAGGCCCAGTGCGCGCCGAGAAAGATTCCGCAGGTGAGCAATCCCCAGGTGACCATGGTCCAGCGACGGGTGATGTGGATCCACTTGTCGCCAGGATACTTCATGATCAGCGCGCCCAGCGCGAAGGCGAAGGGCACGGTGGTTCCTACGTAGCCGAGATAGAGCATGGGCGGGTGGATGACCATCTCGGGATACTGCAGAAGCGGGTTGAGGCCGGTGCCGTCGGCGCGGAGCGGGCCTTCGAGCAGGCCGAAGGGATTGGCCGCGATGTTTACCAGAGCAAAAAAGAAGACCTGCACTGCGGCGAGAATGACGGAGGCGTAAGCAAAGAGACGCGGATCGGTCTTGTAGCGAAGGCGGAGGATGAAAGCGTATCCGGAGAGCAGGAGCGACCAAAAGACCAGCGAGCCTTCCTGCCCAGACCAGAGGGTTGCGAACTTGTACTTGGCGTCAAGATCGCGGTTACTGTGATGGTAGATATAAGCGATGGAGAAGTCGTTGCGGAAGGCGGAGACGACTAGAACCACGGCGGCAAGAAGCACAGCCGGGAACACCACGACGCCAGCACGGCGCGCGGTCTCGCCGAGACGGTCCCAGTCGGGGTCGCCCTTGAAGATGAGCGCGAGGAGACCGACTCCGAAAGAATAAACGCTCAGCGCCAAGGCGAGGAGCAAGGCAAAACTACCAATTTGTGCCATGTGGAAGAGCCCCAAAATCATTTTTTCAGAAAAGGGGTGGAGGTGGCAACCGCAGGAGGGCCAAATGGGGTCACGGTAGGACAGTAGGCTGGATGGAGAAAGGACTGAGAAACTGTGCCGAAGAAGGGAGACTGTCGTAAACGTTTCCGCCGCTGGACGGCGGCCGGGGCTCGGCCGCCAAGCGGAAGAACTGGGCGCCCTAGGCGCTGTACTGGTGGTAACGCTGGCGAACTTCCTGTTCCGCCGCGAACCAATCGTCGGATTCGTGGCCCGGCTCAAATCCCCGGCGCTCGGCCAACAGATAGGCGAGGCGGCGGATCTCGTCTTCCAAGTTAATAGGCAGAATGGTGGCGCGCGAGTCAGACCTGACGATCTCCGGCTTGGCCACGGTCTTCTTGCGAACCGTATTCTTGGCGCCGCCGTTGAGAGCGCCGCCGTTCCCGTTTGCTTCCGCTGCGAGGACCTTGTTCGAGGCAATCCCGGCAGCTGGGTTCACACTGGTATCATCGCTGATTTTCTTGGGTACTCTAGGTTTTGCCATATTTGCTTACTCCTTGAACTCCCGGTTAGGAATGATCGGTGATAAAGAGACGACATTGGTCGCCCCTCAAAGTTTCTGATTGTAGATCTATATCTCTACTATATCGCCAGGCCCCTTGTGAATGGAGACGATTTGCACGAAAATTTTGAATTTTTACAAGCGGGAATTCAGAAAGGAAACAGTACGAGGAGCGAATTGAGTTGGGGGAGAGTTTACAACCCCCAAGGTCGCGGATGAAATCGACGAAGTTCGTAAAGTGAGCATGTTCCGGGGCACTGCGCATGAGACTTACGCCAGTGCGGCTTGTTATAATCGTAATCTCTCGCCGAGTGGCGCTATCGTCTAGGGGTTAGGACGGAAGATTCTCAATCTTCAAACCCGGGTTCGATTCCCGGTAGCGCTACCAAGTTCGCTCTTCAAGCCTTTTTCTGTTTGATTCGTGCAGCTTGCATCCACTCCTCTCGCGGCGGTCCGCGATAGCAAGATGCGCTCTCCTGTGTATATGCCGTCCGTGCAGAGATGGTCGGCGTGCGTTTCCTCGCACGCCTTCCCCCTGGCCGTTCTTCCAGGGACGCCTCGCTGATGTGCCACAACAAGCCTTGTCTTAAAACTGTCGACTTGGGCCTCTTTTGCGTAAATATACCTTGACACGTATATGCGTATTAGGGTATATAAAGAGGGTGGAATCCGTATTCGAAATCATTGCGGAGCCGAACCGCCGCGCGATCTTGAGCCTTCTGGTCTTGTCCGAACAGTCGGTGGGAGACATCGAGCGCCAGCTTCGTATGACGCAGCCGACGGTGTCAAAGCACCTGCGCGTGCTGCGCGAGGCCGGCTTCGTGGAGTCGACCGTGGACGCACAGCGCCGTCTCTACCGGCTGAAACCGGAACCATTTCAGGAGGTGGATGCCTGGCTGGATCAGTTCCGCCGGTTCTGGTCCGCTCACCTCGATGCTCTGGAACGCCACCTTGATCGCATGGATCGAGAAGGCATGAATCAATCAACACCGACGAAAAGGAAAACGAAGGAAAAGACGACGCGGCCCAAACCGCGAACGTGATAAAGGACAAGACAGATGAAAATCAAAGTGACCAGCGTATACGTGGACGACCAGGACAAAGCCCTGCGTTTTTACACAGAGGTACTCGGCTTTGCCAAGAAGACCGATTTCAGTCAGGGCCCATATCGCTGGCTGACCGTAGCTTCTCCAGAGGAGCCGGACGGCACGGAGCTGCAGTTGGCGCTCAACAGCAACCCCGCGGCCAAAGCGTACCAGCATGCCCTGTTCCAGCAAAACCAGCCAGCGGCCATGTTCTTCACCGACGATGTGCAGGCCGATTACGAACGCATGAAGGCGCGGGGGGCCCAGTTCACCATGCCGCCGACGGACGTGACGGCATCCAAGATCGCCATGGTGAACGACACGTGCGGCAATCTCATTCAGGTGACGCAGCTAAAGCGCTGGTAGGAGAAAAAAGATGATCGATCGCAAGCAGTGCGCACTGTTTCCGGCAAGCGGGGCGCAGCTATGCCGGTTCTGGTCCGCTCACGTGGATGCTCTCGATCGCCACCTCTCGGCCAAGACCTGGGTACTGGCGGCCGTCACGGTGGTGCTGGTCGCGTATCCGGTTGCGAGGATTGTGATTCCGGCCGTACTCAATGGCATTGTGCCCGATGTGGTTCGGAGCGTCCTCAACTTGATCTGAGTTCGACTGTGGCGCTGCGGCAAAAATCGTACGCACGTCGCCGGTCGCTCGTGAAGATCGTCGAGTTCAGCTCATCATCTGGCACGCGATTAAGGAGAAGAAGATGACCGAGCAAGCGCAATACATACCGGGTCCGGCCAGCGGAGCGCAGGTACGTAAGGGCGGAGATAAGTGGACGCTAATTCTCGTTAGACAATTGCGCCACTCGCCGGAAAAAGTCTGGGAGGCGCTGACCGATCCGGCGCAACTGCGCGAGTGGGCTCCTTTTGTGGTCGACGGCAGCCTGGGCACGGTTGGAGCGGTGAATATCACCTGGGTGGGAAACCCGCAGCCGTTGGAAACAAAGGTGACGCGAGCCGAAGCTCCCAGGCTGCTGGAGTACGGCGACATCCGGTGGGAACTCGAAGCCGCGGGCAGCGGCACGCGCCTGACGCTATGGCACAGCATCGATCGCCGCTTCATCTCGTGGGGCGCTGCGGGCTGGCATATCTGCTTCGACGTGCTGGACCGGTTCCTCGCTGGTAAGCCGATTGGAGCCATCGCCGGCGTCAACGCCATGAAGTTCAACGGCTGGCAGCGACTGGTCGCGGAGTACGCCGAGCAGTTCGGCGCTGAAACTCCTGGCTGGTCGCCTCCGGCGGCTCAAAAGTCGTGAGTCGAGGGGATCGCATAGGACTGCGCTCATGGCACGCTCTTGCGTTCTTTGGGCGATGGTAGGATTCCACGGACCCGGACGTCTGGCATCTAGGGATAGGAACCCCTAATACGAACTCGACCGGAAGTACTGGAAAGAAGGACCGAAGACAAATTCAAGGAGTGACATCATGGCCACATCAGGCAATGCAGCCAACATGGTGAACCGAGGAATCACACGGTCGATTTTTCGGTGGATCCACCTCGTCTTTAGCATTCCGATACTCGGTTATATCTATAGTCCGTTTGACAAACTTCCAAGCTACGCCTTCCGTACTCGGTTTGTCTTCGTTCCTGTAATGATCCTTTCAGGATTGTGGATGTGGAAAGGCCATGTCGTTCGACGGCTGATTTCGAAAAGATCGCCGGCTGGCACCGGTTCGTACGCGAAGGTGTGATCTTCGATCGGCGGATGGCGCCGCAGCATCACAGTTCTAGAGAGTCAACCGATGACCGCAGCAGACTTTCGCAGGATTGCACTGAGCCTCGAGGGGGTCGAAGAGTACTCCCACGCGGGATTGCCGGCTTTCGTGTTGGAGGCAGGAAATTTGCTTCGCTGGCCTCGCAAGCAGAAGGCTACGGAAACCTGATGCTTACGCTTGAGCTGCAGGCGACTTTTGTGGAGGAAGCGGCCGAGATTTTCCTGCCGATTCCTGGCGGCTGGGGAAAAATGGGACACACGCACATTCGCCTATCGGCGGCGAGCGAGGATGTACTGACGGGTGCACTCCGTACGGCGTGGAAACTGCGAATTGATAAGAATGCGAAGACAAAACGAAAAGAGAACCATCTGGCGGAGCGCGGCAGAGTAAGCGATATGAAACGCGGGAAGCGACGACTATGAGAGCAACAATGGCGCGGAAGATTAATAGCAACAAAAAGGACTTGTCACCAGAACAACGTGGACAACTCCTCGGAGCATTGAAAGACCGTTTTGAGAAAAACATGAATCGCCATGAAGGTGTTGAATGGACGAAAGTACACGCAAAGCTGGAAGCGAATACTGACAAACTGTGGTCACTCAACGAAATGGAAAGAACTGGCGGTGAACCGGACGTAGTTGGTCATGACAAGAAGACGGGCGACTACATTTTTTATGATTGTTCAGAGGAAAGTCCGAAAGCCCGCAGAAGCCTTTGTTACGACCGCGAAGCGCTGGATTCCAGGAAAGAAAATAAACCGAGAGATAACGCGATTGGTATGGCAGCGGACATGGGCATTGAGCTTTTAACAGAAGAACAGTATAGAGAGTTGCAGAAACTCGGAAATTTCGATACGAAGACGTCGAGCTGGGTGAAAACACCTTCCAATATCAGAAAACTCGGTGGCGCCCTCTTCTGCGATCGCCGCTTCGACACGGTTTTCGTGTATCACAACGGCGCGGAATCTTACTACGCGGCTAGAGGGTTTCGTGGCTGGCTCAGAGTCTAGGTTCGCTTGGATTTGACTTCGGGGGCCCCCCTCCCCCCGGTTCTTTGGAATCATCAAGTTAGGGGAAAATTCCATTTTAATCTTAGGGCCGCAACGAGATGCGGGGAAAATCTTGAAAAGAATGGAGTTCCAGGTTTCAAGTTTCAGGGCTTCAAAGAGCCTTTGCCTCCGACTCTTGCTGAACTTGGGTCAACCCCAAATTTGCAGACAGCGCACCGCCTGGGCTGCTCCTCGCCGTCAAATTGGGAGCACGTTTTCGCGCATCCAGTTTTCAAAGATCGGTTATGGCTTTGCGCGATCTGGGTCCCTGAGTACTGGGACTTTCCTTCGCCCAAAGCAAAACCCCCATCGGACTTGGGTCCGTGGAGGTTCGCCACACTTGTGGCTAATGTACTCTCGCAGTAAACATCCGGGGTGTCGGTGCGTTAGGTCACTGGACCGCGTGATGTTAAATACTCAATAAGTCCTCCTACAGATCATCGCTTTGCTATGATCGGTCCGCTCTGGACGACAGAATCGAGAAGATCTGAACATCGCCACTCAAGCCGCAAAGAACGCGGCTTGAATGGGGACCCGTCCGCCGGAGAATATCGAATGAAGCAAAACCACTTGTTAATCATTACGTCTCTGCTCACGATCCTGTTGATGACGTTGCACCTGACGAGCGATACGATCCACGCCAGGGTCGGGACGCCCGAGGCCGGGGGCTCAACCCTCGTTGCGGTGCCCGTTCTGGTCCTCTTGCTGTACGGAACTCTGGTGCTCGGCGAGCGGCGGTCGGGGTACATTATCATGCTCGTCGGGTCGATCATCGGGCTGGGCATGCCGATCATCCACGTGATGGGAGCGGGCGGCATTTTTCACGGCCAGATCGCCAAGTCGAGCCCAGCCTTCTTGTTCGTCTGGACGCTGCACGCGCTCGGGGTGACTGGGATGTTCTCCCTCATCCTCTCGGTGCGCGCACTGTGGAGCCTGCGACGGGGCCAATCCTCTCAACAGGGATGAAGGTCAAAATCACATTGGCGTCGGGAGTGCGGAAATCCTTTCGCAAAAGGCGCGAAAGGATGGAGCCGCGCGAACTTCCCCACTCAAGCCAAAATCGGGCTTGAGTGGGGCACCCGCGGTTATCTCATCCGCCAACGCAGTTGAAGGACTGGCTATTAAAGTTTTGTGTAGTTCAACTTGTTAATTGAAAGGGACTCCGATTTCTGCTTGAATGACCCGACACGGGGGAGGGTCCATCGTGAAAATATACAATCTCACGGGCTATTTGATTGTCGTTTTGTACATGCTGGCTTGCATGTATTTTGCCCCAGCACATCTGGGACCCTGGACCGGACTATTGATCGGCGGAGTCTATTTTATCTTTTGCTGGTTTTCCGGCGGCCTGTATCTGGCCGATGTTCTTCATTTGGGCATCGCCCATCGATCACTCGACTACAAGGAATGGTTCATAAAAGCCGTCACCGTCGTGAATAACGTCTTCGGGCTCTATGTAGATCCGATCGCCTGGGTCAATCGCCATCGATTGCATCACAAACATGCGGACAATCCCGGGGATCCCAATAAGCTTTCAGGCGATGGTTTTTGGCGAACCTTCTACCTCTGCGTCATGCCGTATCGATGCATTGACAATATGGCTGGCGACGAGATTTTAAGGTCTCGAACTTTTCGTGTGGTTGCGCACCCGGTTTTTGCAATCCTTGCACAAGCTTTCAGTTTCTATCTGTTCTGGAAGTTAGTTGGAGACCTGAAATTTGTGCTGGCGATGTGGATTGGAATTCGAATTTTTGCGCAGTGGGTAAATATGGTTCAGAACTATTGGACCCACACGCGAACAAATGGATACCGGCGGTATCACGAGGACGACGACAACGCCATGAACATCGGCGAATGGCTACCGGTAACGGCAACCTTCAGCGCTTGTTTCCAAAATAATCATCACCACTATCCGGGTCTTCTACGACTGAGCCACCACGACTCTGAATATGACTTTGGATTCTTAACGGTCAAAGTCATGAAGTCTCTTGGCTTGGTGAAGGCCACGACCAGAGGGGAAACGATACCCAATGATGTTCCACTCGGCGAACTAGGTTTTTAGGGGGCTCTTTTTCTTTATCGTAAACGGTTCAATCGTTTGTCCCAAGAAGCTGGGCGAAATCTCTTCGCCGTCCAGGCCATAACGTTCCGGCCATTCGTCCGGATAGTAATAAGTTCCAAAGATTTTATCGATCCACGGAAAGTGGATGGCAAAGTTCTTGTCGATTCCCTCCTTTTGAGACGTATGGTGCCAATGATGATATCGGGGCATGACCAGGAACTCTTCAAGCCATTTCGCATTGGGGCCGAAATTGCAGTGAGTCCAGGTAGCGTGGAGAGTAACGAAGATCAGATACGCGAAGATGATCGATTGTGAAAATCCAAGCATGAGAGGAACGAGGATAAATCCGCGTACCAGCGTGTCGTCGACAAAGTGGGAGCGTGAGCCTGCGATCCAATCCAGCGCCTTCGAAGAATGGTGAACGGCATGAAAACGCCACAGAAAAGGCACTTTATGCAAAGCCAAATGAATGAAATATTCGGCAATGTCCGCAACCACAACCGCCAGAAAAAATTGCAGAAGCCAAGGCATTCGAGCGATCAAGTGTTGAAGAACCGGAACGCCTAAATACTTGACCGCTTGTGTCGCGGGCAATAAAACCAGAAAAGACAAAACCTGTATGGGGAGATGCGTGGACATGAAGTAGACCACGTCCAAAGTCCACTCGTTCCGGAATGTTCCTTGTTTCGGATACTGGGGCCAGAGTCTTTCGAGCGGCACGTAGATGATTGCCATCAAGAGCATATCAAGCAAAAACCAGTCCAATCCGATTGCAGGCCCATCGCGCAGTGCCGGATTGATTCGTACGCTTGAACCTCCCAAAGCCGTCGCGGCAATGGCAAGCAATGTTCCAGTCAAAGCCAAAGTCTTTTTCCCGCGCAGAATCGAAGCAATGATCCCGAATAGGACTGCGCCCACTATGAGGCATTGGATCAACACGCGTATCGTGTGCATTGGATAATGCGGACGGAGTTCGGGAGAGGTGAGCAGCTGAGGAAAGTGCAGGCATAGAACTCCGCCGAATGAAAGAAATCCGAAAAAGGCGGACAATATCCCGCTCCACCAACCGGTTCCAAAGCCGGTAGACTCGGCATCGCCAAAGAATTCATTAATCTTTTGCTCGATCACGATGCCTCCTAGTTTACTTTCCTAGACTCATGCAGGCTATTAGAAAGATACCGACATCACGCATTCGCTGAAAAGAACTCAGGCCGGTTACTGACGTTCAGCAGGTGCGGCTGACCTTTAGTTTGCGGTCGTCACGCATTCAAGATCGTTCCAATCATTCCTATTGAGTCCCCACGCGGGCTGCTACCATCCGAACGGTTATCGAGCCAGTGAGGCTTCCACTTGTGGAGGTTGCAGGTCACCGCTCGCGAAGCTAAAGTAGGTGCGAGAGTTGGAACTGCACGTGAAAGGACGCATCCCGATGGAACCGGCCTCTGCATTCATCGACCAGAAGATCAAGGAACTCGGCGACTGGCGCGGGAAGACGCTCGGGAAAGTGCGCGACATCATCCACGCTGCGGACCCTGAGATCGTCGAAGAGTGGAAGTGGGCTAAGCCGAAATCGCCGGGGACGCCCGTCTTTTCCCACGGCGGCATCGTCTGCACGGGAGAGACGTACAAGACCACCGTAAAAATGACATTCGCCAAGGGAGCGGCGTTGCAGGATCCTACCGGTCTATTCAACTCAAGCCTCGAGGGGAATGTGAGGCGCGCTATCGACATCCACGAAGGCGACAAGATCAACGAGGCGGCCTTGAAGGATCTCATCCGCGCTGCAGTGGCGCTTAATCTCAAGGGCACGAGCAAGCCGAAGAGCACGGCGCGGAGAAAATCCCCACTCTAAATTTCGCAAAGAACGCGAAATTTAGAATGGGGCACCCGCACACGTCACCCGACAGAAAGCTCGCATTCGTCGGGTAGCCACCCGATGGCCTCGGCCGGTCCGTTTGTCTGGCCCGGTACGAGCGCTTTCCTTCTCGTCGCGAGTAGTGATATGATTCCCGACCATTCCCCCCCGGGGCAGAGAGTGTTGCCCCAACACTCGTTTCCGTGGTGATACGGAAAAGAGACGGCCCCTAAAATCAAATTCCATTTGCCGCGAGCTGATCGCCGTGGCTACGGCCCTCCTGTGGGGCGCCGTGACATCATCCGGAGGATTCAATGCGCATCGATGGTATGAAGGTATTCACTGTTGTATTTGCATGCTTTGTGGTTCTTGGCTCGGCGTCAAACGCACACGCCGCAAGCTTTACTATCGGTGGCACAGTGTCGGGGTTGACCACTGGGAAATCGGTGACCTTGCTCGACAACGGCGGCGATGCGCTTACCGTGGCGGTCAACGGCAAATTCACCTTTAAGACAGCTTTGGCCACTGGCGCGACTTACAACGTCACCGTCGGCACGCAGCCTAGCGGCTTGACCTGCACGGTCACTGCGGGTTCGGGCACTGTCGGCACAATCAATGTCACCACGGTGAAGGTCGTGTGCAAAGTTCCGACGTTCACCATCGGCGGAACAGCCTCTGGCTTGGTCGCCGGCCGTTCAGTGACGCTGCTCGACAACGGCGCGAGTGCACTGAAGGTGGCGAAGAACGGTGTGTTTACCTTCAAGACGGCATTGCCGACCGGCGCGGCGTACAACGTCACGATCAGTATCCAAGCCGTGGGGGAGACCTGCACGGTGACGGGAGGTTCGGGCACAGTAGGCACCTCCAACGTCACGTCGGTTGTAGTCGCGTGTACGCCGAAGCCCTTCACGATTGGTGGAACACTGTCGGGATTGACCACCGGCAAATCGGTGACATTGCTCGACAACGCCACTGATTCTCTTGTGGTAGCTGCCAACGGCACATTCACATTCGCGAAAGCTGTTGCCAGTGGCTCTCCCTATAAGGTCACGGTGAAAGTCCAACCCGTGGGGGAGACCTGCACGGTGACGGGCGGCGCAGGCACAGTAGTCGCAGCCAATATCACCACGGTCGTTGTTGCATGTAAACCGAAGCTCTTCACCATTGGGGGCACGGTCTCAGGGCTAACCACCGGCGCTTCGGTGACGCTGCTCGATAACGGTGCCAATTCGCTAACGGTTGCTCTCAACGGGAAATTCACCTTTACAACAACAATTGCCAGCGGTTCCACCTACAACGTCACGGTCGGCACACAACCGACGGGAGAGACCTGCACGGTAACGGGCGGTTCGGGAACCGTGGTTGCAGCCAACGTCGCGACGGTTAAAGTCGTGTGCGCATCGTCCAGCACCTTCACCATCGGCGGCACGGTCTCGGGGCTGAATACTGGCACATCTGTGACGCTGCTGGATAACGGCACCGATTCGCTACCGGTCGCGGCCAACGGTGCATTCACCTTCAAAACGACTTTGGCCAGTGGAGCGGCCTACAGCGTCACCGTGGGCACGCAGCCCACGGGAGAGACCTGCACGGTGACGGGCGGTTCAGGCAAAGTGGGGACAGTCAACGTCACCACGGTCAAAGTTGCGTGCGCAGCGGCGAAGACATTCACCATCGGCGGGACGGTCTCGGGGCTGAACAGCGGCACATCGGTCACGCTGCTGGATAACGGCACCGATGCCTTGCCGGTTCCGGCCAATGGCGCATTCACCTTCAAAACGGCTTTGGCCGGTGGAGCGGCCTACAGCGTCACCGTGGGCACGCAGCCCACGGGGGAGACGTGCACGGTCACCAATGGTTCGGGCACAGTGGGCTCCGCGAATGTGACCAACGTTGCGGTCGCGTGCTCTTCAAGTACGGGTGGAGGCGGCGCGTATTGGATCCCCTATTCCGCATTCCCGACGCCTGGCGTAACTCCGGTGGGACAGAACGGGCTGTTCCTGATTCCATCGGACAAGCTGAGTTCGTCGCCCGCTCCAACCTGGGTGACCACAGACACCACCCAGTTGCTCGGGATCGGAACCCAAATTACGGTGACAGGCGGCGTGGCCACGTATTCTCCGCAGGTCATCATGTATGCCGACACAGACTCGACCGGTACCACCAGAATCTTCGGGCTGACACTGGCCGGCACGGGAACTGTGCCGACGCCGACCCAGATCAGCAATCTGGCCGTGCCGTCAGGCCAGCAGATTTGTTCGGTCGGGGCCTCGGCGGAGACCGACGTCACGCAGCCGACTACTCTGTTCGCGGTCCTCGAGGTTGGCACCCTGGCGCAGTGCGGCTCGGGTGGAGGCGCCTTCGAGGTTGTCCATTACACCGATGCAAAGACGACGGCTCCGGTCGTGGTGAGCATCAACACCACCCAGATCAATTCCGTGTACCAGAACGGCAAACTGGTTGGGCTGGTGCTGCTCAATGGGAGCGCACTGGATCTCTATGCGAATGACACGTTCACGTCGCCCGTGCAGAAGATCACGGGACTGGTAACCGCCAACTATGTTACGGGCGTTGTAAACGAGGCCACCTTGAGCACCACCGCTGTCTACTATCAGGTGAGCACCACGACGGCGAATGAGTTGTACCGCATCGACGGTTCCACGCTGGCAGCCACTCTAGTCGAGAACATGGGGACTGGGAGTATCGGCAACCCCGTGGTGCAGGACGACACGAACGTGTACTACAACGTCCTGACCCCCGGCGCCAGCAACACCGAGACAGCCACGATCAACCAGGTTGCTATCGCGGGCGGAACTCCCAAGGTTCTTTACGCCTCGCCATCCTTCCAGGTGTTGGCAGGAACTCTGGTAGATGGCTATCAACTCGTGGGCAGCAATGATTCGATTGTTGTCTTCGAGTTCACTTCCTCCCCATATACGAGTGGGATCCAGGACCCGACCAAGTCAACGGCGACACTTTTCACGGTGCCGGTCGGAACAACAACAACGACCCCGACCACACTTGCCAACTTCACTGCGGGCAACGAACTGCCTGATGTGTTCCTGGCTGCGCCAAGCGGCGGCGGCTATGCGGCAAACATTTTGTTCGCAACCGTGGAGCACTCAACCGGAACGTTTCCGCTGTATACGAGGGCTTATTCCGCCGTGTCGGTACCGCTGAATGGCGGCGCAGCTCCGCCTCCGATTGCAAATTCGGTGTACGAACCGCTTGCGATCATCTCGTCCCATCTCACCGACAGCGTATGGCAGGTGACTGGCATTACCGATACCAATGGCGGATATGGCGGCGGCACAGCCAACCTAGTGAATGTGAGTAGCCTGACGGACACTCCGTTTACAACTACCGGTGGCGGACACTACGTGTTTGCAGCTGGCTTCTCGGGATCGCTCGCGGCCATCTCGAGCAACAACATTGCCATCGGTATCATCAACAATTCCGCGGCGGTTCTTTCGGGTGGAGGCACGCTGGAGGAGGACGGCGCTGCAGCCGACTTAAGCAGCGACTTCCTGTATCAGATCAAAATTACGAACACCGAAGTCGTGCCGTATTAGACAGGCATAGAAGGAAGCGGGCCAGAGGAGGACTCGGCGAAAGCTACGCAGCGAAATAGACTGCGGGTATCGGCGTTCGCCTCTGGCCTGTGTTACCTGGGTTCGCGGCAGGGGCCGCGGATGTTGCTATAATTCCTAGGTGGGGCAGCAGCCCATGTTGCTAATGGAAAATCACCTGGGGAAGCGTGTGCTTCGGCGCTGGGAAGTGGCCGTCGTGCTGCTCGCCATCTGCGGGCTGACGGTGAGCGTGGCGACGCGGACCTTCCGGACGAGATTCTCCACAGGCGCGATCGTTAAATCGATCTCGGCACCGCCGATCCGGCAGCACATGGATACTGATGCGGCGAAGTGGGTTCCACCTGTTTCGACGTTGACTGTGCTGGAAGTGCCAGTTTTCTATCCGCGGTTTGCACCTGCTGGACCACCGCTGCAACGCCTTTACTACGAAGAATGCCTCTTCGATCGTCCCCCGCCGCTTCATTCCTGATTCGCCAGTCCTAGGGTTCCTAATTAAGGTCACGACCTACTGATTTTTCGGCTGGTGTGCCTAATGAGTGGACGGTTACCGAGCAACGATCGCACGGTTTAAAGTCACAGCCCTTGATTGGAACTCCGATCTCAACTTCCGTTTGACAATTAGCATCTCAAAAATGGAGCCGGGAAGACTAGCCGGACAGGGGAACGAATGAATTCAAAGCAGAGAATTGCGTCGATTACCGGAGTGGTGATCGTGGGATTGGTAGCGGTGCGCCTTCTTACCAGGCCGACCACGAAGGCCGACGCATCCGATGAGGTGCTTCCATCCGCGGCGGTGGCGCTGGTAAAGCGCGCGCCGATCGAGAATGCAGTGACGTTATCGGGCGCGTTTCACGCGTACCAGCAAGTAGATGTGCACGCCAAGGTGGCCGGCTACATTCGCAAGATTTATGTAGATGTGGGCGACCACGTTAAGACGGGGCAAACCTTGGCTGTTCTGGAAGTGCCGGAACTGAGTGCCGAGGTGACGGGAGCGCAGGCCGGCTTACGACGCGCGAAGGATTCGGTGACGCGGGCGCAAAGCAACATACACAGCGCGGAATCGATTTATGCGGCATACCACGCGGCCTACACGCGTCTGAAGCAGGCTTCGGAGACGCGTCCTGGTCTGATCGCGGAGCAGGAACTGGATGACTCGATGGCGAAGGACAAGGACTCTGAGGCGAAGGTTGAGAGCGACAAGGCTGCCTTGGCAGAGGCCCAGAGCCAGTTGTCGGTTGCGGAAGCGGACCTTCAGCGAATGAATGCGCTCGAGGATTACACGCACGTGACCGCTCCATTTGCTGGAGTGGTGACGAAGCGGTACGCCGACACCGGAACGATGATTCAGGCCGGGACTTCGTCCGATACGCAGTCGATGCCGGTAGTGCAGCTCGCGGAGTATACGAAGCTGCGGTTGGTGGTCCCGGTGCCGGAGTCGGCAGTGCCGGGATTGCAGTTGGGAAGCGTCGTGCAGGTGCATGTCACGTCGATGAATCAGGATTTCGAAGGGAAGGTCGCACGCTTTGCGGATGCTCTGAACGATGAGACGCGCACCATGCACACAGAGATCGACGTGAAAAATCTGGATGGGGCTTTAAAGGAAGGGATGTACGCGGAGGCGAAGCTGATTTTGAAGCAGCACAAAGACGTGCTCACGGTGCCGATTCAGTCGGTGGAGAGGAATAGTTCGGGAGCGACCGTCCTGATCGTGGACGCGCAAGGGCGCGTCGAAAAGCGTCAGGTGACGCTTGGAGTGGAGTCGAGCGATCGGGTGGAAGTGGTAGCTGGGCTGTCGGACAACGACCGGGTAATCGTTGGGAACCGCAGCGAATTCCGAGAAGGAGAGAAGGTGCAGCCCAAGGTAGTGAATGAGATGGTGCAGGGATCGGAGGGCGGACTTTAATGTCAGGATTCGCCATACGGTATCCCTTCTTCATTATTGTTCTTTGTCTCATGGTGGCGATTGTGGGCACGGTGACACTGGTGCGAATGCCAGTGGACCTGTTCCCACCGATCAATATTCCAGTGGTCGTCGTGGCGACCTTCTATTCGGGTATGCCGCCGCAGCAGATCGAAACCAGCATTACGAATCCGTTTGAGCGATTTTTTACGCTGGGGAGCGGGATTGATCACATCGAGTCGCGATCGCTGCCGGGCGTAAGTTTGATCAAGATTTACTTCCAGCCGGGAACGAACGCGGACTCGGATCTCAGCGTGATTTCGAACCTGGCGATGGCCGATCTGCGTAGGCTGCCTCCAGGAACTCTGCCGCCGGTGGTGTTGAAGTTCGATGCGTCGAGCTTGCCGGTGTGCCTGATCACTCTGAAAGGGCAAGGGCTCAATGAGACGCAACTGCGCGATCTCGGACAATACACGGTGCGCAACCAGATAGCCAGCGTGCAGGGGGCGTCGGTTCCGCAGCCGTTTGGAGGGCGGTACCGGCAGATCATGGTGTATGTCGATCCGCTGAAGCTTGATGCGCACGAGTTGTCTGTGATGGATGTGGTGCGCACGGTGAATGAGAGCAACCTCATTCTTCCCGCGGGCGACGTGAAGATCGGTCCGATCGATTACAACCTGTACACCAACAGCCAGGTTCCGAATGCAAACGACATCAACGAGATGCCGATCAAGACGGTAGGGCAGGCATCCGTGCTGGTCGGCGATATTGGGCATGCGAAGGATGCGCAGCAGATTCAGACGAACGTTGTGCGCGTCGATGGGCAGCGGTCGGTGTATCTGCCGATTCTGAAACAGGGAGGAGACAGCAACACCATCGCTGTGGTCGACGGGATTCGTGACGCGTTGGCCAAACTAGTGGACGTGCCGAAGCAGTTGGTAGCCAAGGTTGTGTTCGATCAGTCGGCGTTTGTGAAGATGGCAATCGAGAACCTGCTGCACGAAGGTGCGATTGGATTGGTGCTGACGGGGCTGATGGTGCTGCTGTTCCTGGGAAGCATGCGGGCAACGGCAGCCGTGTTTCTGTCGATTCCGTTGTCGGCGTTGGCTGCGTTTATGGCAATCAGCGCCGGCGGCGGGACGGTTAACACGATGGTGCTGGGCGGGCTGGCACTCGCCTTTTCGCGATTGATCGACAACTCGGTCGTGGTGTTGGAGAACATCTTTCGACATCTGGAGGAGGGCGAGGCACCCGAGGTCGCGGCGGAGAAAGGTGGGCAGGAAGTTGCGCTGGCGGTTCTCGCGGCGACGTTGACGACGGCCATCGTGTTCTTCCCAGTCATCTTCCTTTACGGTGTGAGCCGCTTCTTGTTTGTGGCGCTGGCAACGGCGGTGGTGCTCTCGTTGCTTGCCTCATATGTGGTGGCAATGACGGTGGTGCCGCTGTTTTGCGCCAAGCTGATCAAGAAGCACCAAGCGGATGAAGAATGCGGTGAAGGTGCGATCGGCGCGCGGTTCGGAGCCGTCGCAATCAAGTTCAACCGTTACTTCGAGAAGGTAGTGGGGAAGTACGACCGCACACTCAGTACCGCGCTGCTCAAGCCGGTCGCGACTACGGTTGGGCTGGCGGGCGTTTCCATCATGTGCCTGGCGATGTATCCGCTGATGGGCGTGGCATTTTTCCCGCGTACCGATCCGGGGCAGTTTGTCATCAATTACAAAGCTCCGTCGGGAACGCGGATTGAACTCTCGGAGCAATATGCCCGCAGGATCGAAGACGTGGTTCGGCAAGTCGTGCCGGACGACGAACTCGGGATGACCGTATCGAATATCGGCATCACGAGCGACTTCTCGGCGATTTATACGCCGAACTCCGCGCCACACACGGGATTCGTACAGGTGAGCCTGAAAGAGGGGCACAAGGTCGGCAGCTATGAATATATGAGGCAGGTGCGGAGAAAGCTTCGGGAGGAGGTGCCTGAGGTCAGCGCGTACTTCCAGTCGGGTGGACTTGTGGATTCGGTGTTGAACATGGGCATGCCCGCGCCGATCGATATTCAGATCAGCGGCAGCAGCCTGCGGCAGGGCTATGCGACGGCAGCGCAGATTGCGTCACAAGTGCGCGCATTGCCGGGGGTGAGCGATGTGCTTATTCCGCAGGACATCGATTATCCGGCTCTGCAACTGAATATCGACCGAGAGAAGGCGAGCCTGGTCGGGCTGTCGCAAAAAGAAGTGGTCGACAACGTCATTACTGCCCTGACATCGAACGGCATGATCGCGCCGAATTACTGGATTGATCCGAAGAGCGGGAATCCGTACATGCTGACGGTGCAGTATCCGGAAGATGCGGTGAAGACCCTCGAAGATCTGAAGCAGATTCCGCTGCGGGGAGCGAAGGCCACAGAGCCGACTACGCTCGACACGGTGGTCAGTATGAAGACCATCCCGACACCAACCGAAGTGGATCACTACCAGCTGTTTCGAGTGATTGACATTTATGTTTCTCCGAAAGCAGAGGACCTGGGAAAAATCACCGGGCAGATCGACAAGATTCTGGCGAACACGAAACTGCCCGAGGGCGTGCGTGTGGATCTGCGGGGATCGGTACAGAACATGCGGTCGTCGTTCAAAAGCTTCGGGATCGGGCTGCTGCTGGCGATTGTGCTGGTGTATCTGATTCTGGTGGCGCAGTTCGCTTCGTTCCTCGATCCGTTAATCATCCTGTTGGCAGTGCCACCGGGACTGGCGGGCGTTCTGCTGTTTCTGCTGATCACGGGAACCACGTTGAACGTGATGTCGCTGATGGGAGTGGTGATGATGGTGGGAATCGTGGTTTCGAACAGCATTCTCATCGTGGAATTCACGCGGCAGTTGCGGCATCAGGGGAAACCGTTGAGGGAAGCGGCGGTGGTGGCGTCGCGGCAACGGCTGCGTCCGGTGCTGATGACGTCGCTGGCTACGCTGCTGGGATTGATCCCGATGGCGCTGAAGCTGGGCACGGGCAGCGAGGCGTATGCTCCGCTGGCGCGGGCGATCATTGGAGGCTTGCTGGTGTCAGTCGTTGTGACGGTCTATCTGGTTCCGGCGGCATATCTGTGGTTCCACCGAAAAGAAGAGTCGACGGCACAGGAGGTGCAGGCGTGAGGTCGGGAATCTCTATCAGTTTGTTTTGCGTGATTGCCTGGGGTTCTATGTCGCATGCACAATCGACTCCGGCGGTCCAGAATCCAACTCCTGCTCCTCCTGCCGCCCCGTCTCCGAGTCAGGAGACTACCGTGGGCAAGAGGGATCAGCCAACGCCGCCGATCGTAGTTCGTCTTGCGGTCAAGGATGCGGAAGCGACCGCGCTGAAAAACAATCCGGCGATTTCTGTGGCCCGCTTGGACGCGCTCGCTTCGCAGCAGGTGGTACGCGAGGTGCGGTCGAACTTCTGGCCACAAGCTTATGCGAATTTAACGGCGGTCGATGCGAGGAACAATAGCCGCATCACCGCGGGAGCGCTGAACAATCCCATTATTTACACCAGGGCTGCCGGAGGTGTCACCGTCAGCCAACTCATTGCAGACTTCGGCCACACCAGCAATTTACTGGCGAGCGCGCGGCTGCAGGCCAGGGCGGACGAGCAGAGTGCGGTTGCGACGAAGGAGGATGTGCTCGCGGCGGTGGACCAGGCTTTCTACAACGCGCAGCAGACCCATGCCGTTCTGCGAGTGGCCGAGCAGACTGTAGCATCGCGGCAATTGCTCGCAGATCAGGTATCGGCGCTGACGAAGAGCAAGTTGAAATCCGAGCTTGACTTGAGTTTTGCCAACGTCAATCTGGCGCAGGCCAAATTGCTGTATCTGGACGCGCTGAACAACGACAAGGCGGCGATCGCAAGCCTGTCGGCGATTCTGGGGTATCCGACGGTGGAGAGCTTTGAGCTGGTGAGCGATACCGAGGCATTGGCGCCGCCGCCGGCCGATGTCGATCCCTTGATCGCCGATGCATTCGCCAAGCGGCCGGAGATTCTAGCGCTCGAGTTCGAATCTGAGTCGGCGGAAAAGATGCATCTGGCCGACCGCGATCAGATGCTTCCAACGATCAGCGCGCTGGCGGCGTACGGCGATAGCCCGGTGCGGGATGATCGTGTGTACGGGCCGTATGGCGCGGTGGGAGTGAACTTGCAGATTCCGGTGTTCAATGGATTTCGCTATTCGGCTCAATCGCGTGAAGCGGAGCTACGGGCGCAGGCCATGCGCCAGCGGCTGGCGGATCTGCGGAATCGCATTTCACGCGACGTGCGGACGGCGTGGTTGACGGCGAGCACCGCGTTTGATCGCGTTAATGTCAGCCAGCAACTTCTGGGGCAGGCCAATCTCGCGCTTGACCTGGCACAGACACGCTACAAGCTGGGGCTTAGTTCGATTGTGGAATTGAGCCAGGCGCAGTTGCAGCAGACGCAGGCCGAGATCGGGAGCGCGCAGGCGGAGTACGAGTATCGCCTGGCGCTAGCGTTGGTCAGGTATCAGACGGCGGGGTTGTGAAGAACGTCAGCCGTTTCTTTCGCCGCTGTGCGGCTCGGGTTTTTTGGCTCTTCACCCACCGCTTGCGCCGTGGGCTGTATTCTGACGGCGCTTCGCGGCTTGGCTTGGGAAACCTGATTCACGACGTTCGAGCGCTTTAGGACGAAGTCAAAATCCCCACCCTGTCTCCGCAAAAAGCGCGGAGACAAGGATGGGGCACCCTCTTTTCAGGTGTGGGGAACGTATTTCATAGGTTCAGAAAAGCACGTTTCCCTTTTCGCTCAGGCATAATCTAAGGAACAAAACCTACCGCGAGGATACTATGCGTCTTAGCGTTACTCAGTGGTGCATGGCAGCTATCGTTTCCGTTCTTCCCTTTGTGATGTTGGAGGCCGCCGACAACCCATTCCACGGTGCGCCGCCTTCGGCGAAAACTACGAAGAATCCGCTTGCAGGTCAGCAGGCCGCGATTGATGCGGGCAAGACCGTTTACGCGAGAAATTGTCTGGCGTGCCACGGGAAGACTTTGAAAGGGACTGGGAATGTGCCCTCGCTTATCGACGGGAAGCTGAAAGGCGTGACGGAAGGCGAGATTTTCTGGTTCGTCACCAAGGGCGACAAGGACAACGGGATGCCTTCTTGGGCCTTTTTGCCGGAAGAGAAGCGCTGGCAGGTGGTGAGCTATTTGGATGCGGTGTTGTCGGGCAAGGCGACGGCCGCGGGATCGAGTGCGGCTCCGGCAGCGGCATCCAGCAAAAGTGAATTGAAAGATGCGTCACCGAGTGCGCCGTTCACCGATTATCGCTATGAGAAGCCGGGGACGGTCCGCAAGATCAGCGTGAGCGATTTGCCCAAACCGTTTGCGACGCAGTCGGCGCAGAACGGCGCGGAAGTAGTGTCGCGGCCGGAGAATGCGTGGCCGGTCGCGCCGGCAGGATTCAAAGTCGAACTGTTTGCCACCGGCCTGGAGAATCCGAGACTCTTACGCACTGCTCCAAATGGCGATGTTTTTCTGGCGGAGAGCGAAGCTGGGCGCATTCGCGTATTTCGCGGGATGACCTCGGATGGGAAGGCGGAGCAGGCGGCGATTTTTGCCAGCGGATTGAAGCGGCCATACGGGATCGCGTTCTATCCTGCGGGACCCGATCCGCAATGGGTGTACATCGGGAACACCAACGAGGTAGTCCGCTTCGCCTATAAGAACGGTGATTTGAAAGCGAGCGGAGGGCCGGAGCACGTGGCCGATCTGCCAAACGGCGGAGGACACTGGACGCGCGCGCTGGATTTTTCCAACGACGGCAAGAAACTTTTCGTGGCGGTGGGTTCGGCGTCGAACGTGGATGATCCGGATACGCATCCGGCAGAGAAGGATCGTGCCGACATTCTGGTTTGCGATCCCGCGAATTGCACGCTGAGCGTTTATGCCTACGGCATCCGCAACGCGGGCGGGGGAATCCGGGTCAGCCCGCAGACGGGGGAATTGTGGTGCTCGGTGAATGAACGCGACGCACTGGGCGATAACCTGGTGCCCGACTACATCACCCACGTGCAGGAGGGGGGATTCTATGGATGGCCGTGGTGGTACATGGGGGCGCACCAGGATCCTCGGCATGAGGGGAAGCATCCGGAGTTGAAAGATAAGGCGATCGTTCCCGACGTGCTACTGCAGCCGCACAATGCTTCGCTGGAATTCACGTTTTACGAGGCGGATAAATTTCCGGCGGAATATAAAGGCGACATTTTCGCGTCGGAGCATGGGTCGTGGAACAAGGCCACCCGCGTGGGATATGAGGTGATTCGGGTTCCTCTGCATCAGACGGGGCATGCCAGCGGGGAGTATGAGGACTTCCTGACTGGGTTCGTACTTGCCGAATGGACAGGTGTGGGGGCGTCCGGTGGGGATCACGCTGGCGCCGGATGGATCGCTGCTGGTGAGCGATGATGGATCGAATTCGATTTGGAGAGTGAGTTACACCGGCAAGTAAATCGCCAAATCGAACGCCTTTCTAACAAACCGGTTAACAACCACGGGTGAAGGCTCCACATCCAAGGTGGGTGCCTGATCCGCTCACTCCAGAAGAACTGCCGAAGACTTCTTCGCTGCCGGCCGAATCGCCGGAAGAGCAAATCGGATTGTTCCGCGACGTTCTGCAAGCGCTCGAGCGCCGCGGCGTGCCCTATGCGGTGTCGGGCGCTTTTGCGCTTCGTCAGCACACCGGGATATGCCGTCAGACCAAAGACCTGGATCTGTTCGTAACCGCCGCGAACTGTGGGGCCGCGCTGCAGTGTCTGCGGGAAGAAGGGATGGAATGTGAGGTGACCGATCCGGTTTGGCTGGCGAAGGCGAAGCGGGGCGAGCACTTCGTGGATCTCATTACCGGCATGAGCAATGGGTTGATCGTGGTGGAGGACTCGTGGATTGAGCGCGCGCAGCCTGCGGTGGTGTATGGGGTGACGACCCGCGTACTTGCTCCGGAGGAGTTGGTCGCGTCAAAAATCTTTGTGGCGCGGCGCGAGCGTTTTGATGGAGCCGACATCGCGCACGTCATATACGGGACCTACGGCAGCTTCGATTGGCGGCGCGAAATGGAACTGGTGGGAGAGCATTGGGAGATGCTGTTGTGGTCTCTGGTGCTGTTCCGGTATGTCTATCCCGCGCAAAGCCACTATGTTCCCCCACAGATCTGGTGTGAACTGCTGACGCGGTTTGAAGCGAAGATTCAAAACCCCAATCCAGAGGCGAGGTTTCGCGGCAGCCTGGTAGACGACAACATGTTCGCCATCGACGTGAATGAATGGCAATTGCCGAACCTGCTGGCAGAGCGTCGGGCGCAGCGGCTCGCTGAGGTGGATGGAACTCAGGCGTCGTGTGATGTGCTAATTCCTGATTGGACGAAGAAGAGCGCATGAGAATCGCAGCGAGTGCCGATCTGCATTTCACGCCGCAGAGCTACGCGAAGTTGAAGGATCAGTTCGAGCGCGTGCGGGACGACGCAGATGTCCTGGTGCTTGCTGGGGACCTGACCAACTATGGGCAGCCCGACGAGATGGAACCGCTGCTGAATGTGCTGGTTCGGCTCCGACTGCCGACGATCGTGGTGCTGGGAAACCACGACTACGAAAGCGGGAAAGAAGAAGAGCTGCGCAGGATGTTGATCGCAGGGGGCGTGAAAGTTCTGGATGGCAGCGGGTATGAACGCGATGGCGTGGGCTTTGCGGGGGCTAAAGGTTTCGTGGGTGGTTTTGGGCGAGGCGTGCTGACTGCATTTGGGGAGCGCGAGGTCAAGGAATTCGTCCGTGCCTCCATCGATGAGACGATGAAGCTGGAGCGCGGAATTTCGCAGTTGCGCGCGCCGAAGCGGGTGGTCGTGGTGCATTACTCGCCGATTGCGGAGACGGTGGAGGGAGAGGCTCCGGAGATATTTCCTTTCCTCGGAACGTCACGGCTGGCAGAGGTGATCGACCGGCATGGGGCCGATCTGGTGCTGCACGGGCATGCGCATCACGGAAGGCTGGACGGCCATACCCGAGGCGGAGTGCCGGTGCACAATGTGGCGATCTCGCTGCTGCAGGCGCAGAATCCGTCGAGGGTGTACCGGGTGTTCGAGCTGTAATTGGTGAGTAGCCAGCGCGGCCGCCCGTTTACTTGCGGTTCAACAGATTTGGGTTCTCGCGAGATCCCGCCGGCAGTTCGAACAAAGATGGACTGAGGGGCGAATCTGAGATTCCCTCGATGGTTTCGATCGTTGTGATGGTTTCCTCTGGAGCACCGTTGGTGTCTAGGATTTTGTAAGTGAGAGTTCTGCTTACGGGGAGGCCCGTTGGAACTGGCCCTGTGTGATGCAGTCGCGGGACTTGGGGTGGCATCACGAGGCCCCACCCGAGCACATAGTCAGGTTCTGTACGCACGTATTCGGGATCGCAGTGGTTGTCGGGAAGGTCGTGATCGATGTACCAGGCGTCAACGATCACTTCCCCGCCGTCATTGTTTTTGTCGGGAGTTCTTTTGGTGGTTGTTATGAAGTGTTTCGCTGGATGGCCAAAGAACATTTTTTGCTCCCCGGTATCCACGGTTGTGCTTTCGACTTCGACCGCGTTTTGAGGATTCTTGTTTATGTATTCTTCGACCTGAGCGGTCGGTGTGTGTTTCACGACTTTGTAGGTTTTGTATGCATTCGCCTTCAAGTCGATCAGGAAGCCGGTTCGCGTATCACAATTCGCGATGTCCGTGATCGAAGTGTTTGGGTACTCGCTCTTTCGTAAGGCGCCTTTTCTGTACAGGAGTTCTACGAAATCGCTAGTGTTCTCGACGTTTGCTGGCGATTTCGAATCTGTTACAACGGTGTGCTTCTTTATCGTTGTGTCCGCGTGGCAGGCGATGCTGAGGGTGAGGAGAAAAGTTGTGAGGCGCAACATGAGGCAAGTGTATCGGCTCAGATGTGCAGAACAAGAGTACGAGGGTCATTGTCCTTAGTGGAAATCGTGCGAACGTGTTTCGGCTTTGGTGACAAAGAGCGGTTGCACGCGTTCGGCACGGACGGAGATTACGTTGTCCTGATTCTGCAGGATGCCTTCGATGGCGAGGAATCGCTCGCTGGTCAGCAGCAGGCGATTTGCCTGAAACAGATCGGGGCGGACGATGGCGTTGGCGACTCCGGTCTCATCTTCCAGACTTAAAAAGACAAATCCTTTGGCGGTGCCGGGACGCTGACGGGTGATGACGCATCCTCCAATGCGGAGGCGTTTTCCCGTGGGCAGGTCTCGTAATTCGCTGGCGCGGCGGATGCCCATGGCGTTCAGCCAGTCACGCTTGTAGGCCATGGGATGCGGGCCGACGGTGAGTCCGGTGCCGTGGAAGTCGGCGACCAGGCGCTCTTCCTGATTCATTGGGGCCAGGGGAGAGCGCTCATCGGGCTCGGCATGCTGTTCGAGGAGTGGGCCGGATGGGCGGACGGCGCGTTCGATCTGCCAGAGGGCGTCGCGGCGATGGAGGGAGTTGCGAACAGAATTGTTGATTGATGATTGATGATTGTTGATTGAAGGGAGTTTCGAGTTTCGAGTTTCGGATTTCGAGTCGTTGATTAACAAATACCGAGATTCCTCCGCCCCTCGCGTTCGCTCGGGGGTCGGAATGACAAGGGGTTTACTGGGTACTGGGTGCTGGGTACTGGCAACTGAATTCAATGCGCCGATTTCAGCGAGGGTGGTGAGTTCGTCCCGGCGGAGTTCGGGGACGCGGCGAGTCAGGTCGTGGATGGAGGTGAAGGGGGCGCGGATGCATTCGAGGAGGAGAGAGCGGGCGGCCTCTTCGCGCAGGCCGCGGACGTAGCGCAGGCCCATGCGGAGGGCGGGAGCGGCGGCAGTTCCGGTGGCATCCCTACGGGACTCATTCCAGTTTTCAAGCGCTTTCCCAGGACTTCCGTCCTGGGCTTTCACATACCGTCCCTTGCGGGACTGGTCACGTTGCAAGTGGCTTGCACCGAGTTGCGGGAAAGGGGGAGATTCCTCAGCCCCTCGCGTTCGCTCGGGGGTCGGAATGACAAGGGGTTTGCTGAGAGCTGAAGGCTGAGGGCTGACGGCTTTTTGACTGAGAACTGGGAACTGAGAACTGAGAACAGTTTCCAACGTGCAATCCCACTTTGACTTTGTCACATCCACGGGTAGAAGTTTAAGGCCGTGGCGTTGGGCGTCTTTCACGATTGTCGCGGGGGAGTAGAAGCCCATCGGCTGATTGTTTAGCAATGCGGCGGTGAAGGCGGCGAGGTAGTGGCATTTCAGATAGGCGCTGGCGTAGGCGATCAGGGCGAAGCTGGCGGCGTGGGATTCGGGGAATCCGTAGAGCGCGAACGACGTGATGGAGAGGATAATTTCTTCCTGTGCCTTGGGGGAGATTCCGTTCGCGGTCATGCCGGCGCGGAGTTTGGTTTCAATCTCTTTCATGCGGGCTTGCGAGCGTTTGAAGCCCATAGCGCGGCGGAGGTCTTCGGCTTCGCCTCCGGTGAAGTTGGCGGCGATCATGGCGATACGCAGCAGTTGTTCCTGGAAGAGGGGGACACCTAGCGTGCGCTTCAGAACTGGTTCGAGCGATGGGTGGGCGTAGGTGACTTCCTGGCGTCCCTGGCGGCGCTCCAGGAATGGGTTCACCATCTGGCCGACGATTGGGCCGGGGCGGATGATCGCGACCTGCACGACGATGTCGTAGAAGCGCAGCGGGCGTAGACGCGGCAGGCACGACATTTGCGCACGGCTTTCGACCTGGAACATTCCTATGGTGTCGGCTTGTTGCAGCGTGGAGTAGACCTGCTTGTCATCTTGCGGGAGATGCGCGAGGTCGACTTCGTCGTGATAGTGATCGCGGATGAGTTCGATGGAATCTTTCAGAACGGCCATCATGCCGAGGCCGAGCAGGTCGACTTTGATGATGCCCATGTCGGCGCAGTCTTCTTTGTCCCATTGCACGACGACGCGGCCGGGCATGCTTGCGGGTTCGAGGGGGACGACGGAATCGAGCTGTCCCTGACAGATGACCATACCACCGGAATGCTGGCCGAGGTGGCGAGGCATGTCCTGCACGGCGAGGCAGAGTTCGTAGTATTTGCGCAGGCGGGGATGGTTGAGGTCGAGTCCGGCGTCGCGGAAGCGGCGGTCGAGTGCGTCGTTTTCATCGCGAAATTCCCAGGTGGCGACAGCGGCGGAAATCTTGGCGAGCGTTTCGGAATCGAAGCCGAGGGCCTTGCCCATTTCGCGGGCGGCCATGCGATTGCGATAGGTGATGACGTTGGCGGTCATGGCGGCGCCGCGCTCGCCGTATCGCTTGTAAACGTACTGTATGACTTTTTCGCGCTCGTCACCGCTGGGGAGATCGAGATCGATGTCGGGCCATTCCCCACGCTCTTCCGAGAGAAAGCGCTCGAAGAGGAGTTCCATGCCGACGGCGTCGACCGCGGTGATGCCGAGCGAATAGCAGACGGCGCTGTTGGCGGCGGATCCGCGTCCCTGGACGAGGATGTTTTGCTCGCGGCAGTAGCGGACTAGGTCCCAGACGATGAGGAAGTATCCGGCAAGCTTGAGTTTTTCAATGAGGGCGAGTTCTTTTTCGATCTGGCGGCGGGCTTTGGCTTGCATATCTTTCGAAGCGCGGCCATAGCGGCCATGGAAACCGATCCAGGCCTGCTCGCGCAGATAAGAATTCATGGTCTCGCCTTCGGGCACGGGATAGAGAGGGAATTCGTAGCCGAGATCGTTGAGGGTGAACTCGAGGCGATTGGAAAGCTCTTGTGTGTTGGCAATCGCTTCGGGCAGATCGGCGAAGAGTTGTTGCATCTCCTGCGGAGATTTCAGGTGGCGCTCAGAGTTACGAGCCAGCAGGCGTCCGGCGGTGGAGAGAGTGCGGTGGTTGCGGATGGCGGTGAAGGCATCGCAAAGCTCGCGGGCTTTGGGGATGGCGTAGTCGACGCCATTGGTGGCTAGCAACGGGAGATGGAACGAGCGGGCGAGGTCGATGGCGAGGCGGTTGCGGGATTCTTCTTCGCGATGGAAGTGGCGCTGAAGTTCGACATAAACATTCTTGGGCCCGAAGATGCCGATGAGTTGATCGATTGTTTTACGAACTTCGTCCATGCTGCCTTGCTGCAGGGCTGCGGCGAGCGGGCCTTCGTCACCGCCGGTGAGGCAGATTAATCCTTCGGCGTGTTCTTCGAGTTCTTGGGTCGTGACGGCGCCTTCGCCTTTCTTGGCGCGCAGCTTCATTTTGGTGATGAGGCGGCAGAGGTTCTGGTAGCCGGGGCGGGAGGCGACGAGGAGGGGAAGGCGGAAGGGATTATTCCTCACGCCAACCTTGTCATTCCGAGCGTAGCGAGGAATCTCTACCTTCTTAGTGGAGTGTAGGGAGTAGGGATCCTTCGACTCCGCAACTGCTTCACTTCGTGAAGCAGTTGCTCCGCTCAGGATGACAGAACTATTCCGGTTGACAGGATGCAGGCTTTCGCAGGTAACTTCAGCGCCGATGTGCGCCTTGACATTGGCTTTATTGGCGGCGAGGTGGAAACGCGGGGCGCCGTAGACACCGTCAGTGTCGAGCAGCGCCATTGCGGGCATGTGGAAGTGCTGGCACACGCCAATCAGCTCCTCGGGCAGAGAGGAGCCTTCGAGGAAGCTGAATGCGGAGCGGGCGTGAAGCTCTATAAACAAGTTGTCAGTTCTCGGTTCTCAGTTCTCAGTTGAAACCTTTGGATCGAGTTTTTCGCCGAGAACTGAGAATGGGAACTGAGAACAGATTTTCAGTCATACGTTCCTTCCACAAACCATCCGCCACCGAGCAGGTCGTGTACCAGGCGGTAAAAAGAGACGGCTTCGCCGTTTCGCAGGGCTAAGTCCCATTCGTCGCGGGACCAGGCTTCGCGCTCCCACCAATCGCCGGAAAAGCGCCAGGGGCCGGCCTTCCACAGGACTTCTCCTTGCACGTCTTTTCGGCGACAAACCAAATATGTAGGCTGGCTGTTTTCCAGCGTGACGGTCGCGCGCAATGGCGGGCGGAAACGGCGCAGGGCTGTGATCGTGGCTTGTGCTTCCACCGTGTCGGGAGTTTTCTTCTGCGGAGTTTTGCGCGCGACCTCGGCGACGAATCGGCGCATGCGAAATCCTTCGGGATGATGCGTGTCGAGCAGTTCCACGGCGCCGACTTTTTGTTCGCCGACGATGCCGGCGATTCTCGCGAGAGTCAGCTCCAATTTCTCGGGTTCCGGAGAGGGAGGCAGGAACAGGCCTCCCTGGGCGGAGCGCGGGCGCGCGGGTTCGGCGGAGAGATGAATCTTTACGATGGGTGCGCCTGGGGGGTGGGCGTTTAAATCTAGTTGCAACAGTTTCAGGAAAACTTTGGTGTCTAGCATGGGTAAGGGGAGGCTCAGCTTGCGAGTGAATTTTGGTTGTCGGCGCGGCAGCGGAGCTTCGCTTCGTACGAGAGTTCTTTTGACTCTGTTACCAGACGGCAGAAAGTCAAAATCCCCACCCTGTCGCATAAAACGCGACAAGGGTAGGGCACCCTCAGGAGTTTTATGGTCTCTTGTGGAGTCATCGCTTTCGCTGGGGATACCTATATTTTCAAATTCATCATCAACTCCTGTCAGGTTCGAGAGTTCCAGCGTGAGGCGTAGTTCCTGTGTGGCCAGAGCGCGGGAGGCCAGGCGGGCACAGAGTTGCTCGAGCAGACGGTTCAGCAGGAAAGCCAATGGTTCGAGCAGGACGATGGGGTGCTCGAGTTCTATGGCTTCTTCGAATACCAGCGGCGCTTCAACGGGGACCAGGGTGCGCAAAGCGGCGCCACGCGCGAGTTTCTGCAGTTGCAGGCCTTCTTGTCCGAGGCGCTCGCTCAGCGCGATTTCAGGCAAGGCGGCGAGTGCACGCAGGTTGCGGATGCCCCATCGGGCGAGGGTTTCGAGCAGGCGCTCGGCTGCTTGTTTGGCATCACCTTGGAGAGTGTCGTCAAATAAAACTTCCACCGGCAACGGGTCCAGTCTTTCTGCTTCTTTTCCCGCGGGGATCACGATGACCCTGGGATTTGGTGCGCCTTCTGGTGCGGGGTCAAGACCTGTCCTGAGCGAAGCCGAAGGATGCCCCCGCGACAGCCGGCAAGATGCCGGCGCTACGGCGGAACGGCCGCGGGCGGCTAGCAAGGCCGCGTCAGGATTGGAGGCAGTGGCGACAGTAGCTGCAAGGCCGAGAGCCTCGGCGCGATCGGAGATGGCGTGGGAGATTTTCGTCAGCGAGCCGAAGAGAGATTCCATGCCGGCGAGATCGAGCAGAACCGTGTCGCGGGCGGCGTCTTCCACGGTTGGAGAGAAAGATTGAGCGCAATCGAGCAGGGCGGAGTGAGCGGACGATTCCTGCAATGGAGATCGGGGGCGGAGCGCGAGTTCGGGGCAGAGTTCGGCTTGCGCTTTGGTCATTCCTGGGGAGATGCCTTGCTCGCGGGCCGTTTCATTCACCGCAAGAATTTGTTCGAGCGGAGGTTTGCCTTCGAAGATGGCGATGGCGCGCGTCTGCAGTTCCGGTTCGGCGCGAAGCGCGGCGGCGACGGGAAAGTTCGGAACGTAGATGCAGGCGAACATGAAACAGTACCCAGTATCAGTTGCAGTTTGATCATCCCGCCCAGGCCGTTTTTGTTTCGAACATCACGGAGTGAGAGGGTTTGCGATCCAGGCGCGAGCGGATTAGTTCGGCGTGGATTTCGAGTCCGGTTAGCAAGTTTGCGTGTGTGGGACGGGCGAGGTACATGACATTCAGTGCGTCATCAGCCGTGGTGCCGCCAAAATCGGTGCCGTCCCTACGGGACTGAGTTCCTTTTTCTGGGCTTGCGCGGCACTGCCGTGCCGGGCTTTCCCATGCCGCCGCTTCGCGGCTGGAGTCGGATTGCGGCGAATTCATTGCTTGTCCTGAAAATTTGGTCGACCCGAGTTGCAGCAATAGCGATGAGCAGCTTCCGGCAATCGGTTGCTGCTCGATCGCGAGCAGGATTGTGGGTTTGTGTTCGACGGCGCGGCGGAAACGGAACCAGGTGGTCAGCGGGATGCGGCGCGCGGATTGGACTGGGAGGTCGGCGAGATCGAGGATGATTAATCCGAAGCCTCCGCTTTCGAGCAGTAAGTCAGTGGCGCGGAGGACTTGCTCGAGACGGTGTTCATCTTGTTTCCAGTTGCGCGAAGCTCCACCAGAATCATATTTATCGATTCGAGCTTTGGAACCTCGATCGGTCTCTCCGAAGAGGCATTCCTTCAAATGGAATCGGCGGCCCCCAGCGGCTAAAGCCGTGCCCTTCCCAATCATTCCCGGGTCAACAGTGTTGTTTGGGATGAATTTTTTTTCGCAATTTGCTTCCTCCGTGTCTCCGCGTCTCTGTGGTGAATTCTCATGGCAGCGGACCCAGAGCAGGTGATCCAAATCGATTCCGGCTGCTGCTAGCGAGTGCGGATCTAATGCATCGCTGCCGTCGATCACGGCGCAGTATTCGCCGCGGCGGGTGGCAGCCGACAGGGCGGCGAGCAGAACCGTGGTGCGGCCGGAAGAGGCTGGGCCGTAGATTTCGGTGAGGCATCCGCGGGGCAGGCCGCCGGTAAGGGCGTCGAGCGCGGGGATGCCGCTGGTGACCATTTCCGGCGCGGGGCGGGTTTCGAGGCGCGAGGCGGGAAGTATGCTTGCCAATCTGGGGTCGGGAGAAGGTAGGGATCCCTTCGGCAAGCTCAGGGCAGGCTCTTCGACTCCGCGGGAAATGCGCTTCACGCATTTCTCGCTCCGCTCAGGATGACAACACACTTCGGGCTCGGATTCGGTATCAAAAAGAAAAGGGCGGCCCAGGGCCGCCGAAGTGGAAACCACTGCGGAAGACATAAAAGAACCTCAGGAATTTCAGGGAACGCCGCGACCGGAGCTGCGGAGGCGATCTATTTTCGCTTTTTGTTCGCCTTTAAAGATTCTGCTCTTGAGCCGATCATTTGTCAAGAGACTGCAAGATCCGCTTTTTTACGGTGCTGTTGCCATGCGCTCGGCTTCGCCTTGCTGGGACGGCCGAAGGCGGCCGTCGCCACATGAGTCGCTAGACCTCCGCAGTGGGAAAGGGGGCCTAGGCTTTACAAAGAGGAAACGCTAGTCGACTTCGGCCACGCCGCGCAGTCCGGTAAGCGAATTTACGTGAATTCGGAAGAACAGCGACTTGATCTCCTCGTCACGCAAGCGGATGCGGCGCTCGGCCATGGCGTTTAACCACCAGTGATGCCGGTTTTGCAGGAGACGGCGGGCATGAGCGCGTTCGTGCTCGAATTGCGGTTCTGGCAGCTCCTGGTACTCTCCGTTGGCGATGACGCTGACCCAATCGGACTGGCTTTTGATCTCGTCGATCTGCACGCAGACCTTGGGATTCGACCGCATCCATTTGATCTTTTGTCCCATGGTTGCAAAAACGTAGATGTAATCCGCTTCGTATACGATGCCCACCGGCACCACATACGGTTGATCGTTCAGCGAGCAGCCAAGGCGTGCCGAGGAGGCGCGAGAAAGGATCTCGCGACATTCGGTTTCGTTCAGTTCATCGATTTGCATAAGTCCGTACCCGCCTCCATCGTAGCTTAACCGGACGCGTCAGGCAGGGCTGTGGTTCGACGGGGCGGCTTTGCATGGCGATTGCAGAAAAGCTTGGTCTTGGACTCTTAGCGGATCGGTCAGTGTAGTCGCGGAGATTTGCTTGAACGAGGAAGTCATTTGTTCGACATGGTCCGTTGCTGCGGCCCGATACTTCCGGTCCGTTGCTGCGGCCCGATACTTCCGGGCCGCATGGACAGCCGGGGGCGGCTGTCCCCACATGATCTCTGCCCTCTTCCCGTGCTCTGCTTACCTTGCGGGGGGCCGCTCGTCTAAGCGCAACAGCATCGGGTAAGTGTGTTCAATTCGCAAATTCCAATCAGGTTCTAGTAGCGGCTGCCGATTACAGTCAAGAATATCCGGCGGCGCGGAAGGAGATTTCCATGAAAAAAAAGTTGTTTGTTGTATTGGCCGGCGTCTTGTCAGTGGCCAGCTCGTGCCATGCCCAGACTGCCACGGGTGAGACCCTTATGCTCAACTTGCCGCGTGCGAGCCAGCATGCGCTGGTGACGCAGCGGATCGGGATTACGGATATCACCATCAACTATCACCGGCCGATGGCAAATGGCCGCCAGGTATGGGGCAAACTCGTGCCTTATGGTCAGGTGTGGCGAGCCGGGGCGAACGAAAACACGACGATTCGTTTCACTGACCCGGTAACCATCGAGGGACAGGCGCTCGACAAAGGGACCTACGGCCTGCACATGATCCCGGGCGAGAACGAGTGGACCGTGATCTTCTCGAAGAATTCGACGGCGTGGGGAAGCTTCACCTACAAGCAGGACGAAGACGCGCTACGCGTCAAGGTGAAACCGCAGGTGGCCGAGATGCATGATGCGCTAGCCTACGACTTCGACAGTGTAAAGTCGGATTCAGCGGTGGTGACCATGCGGTGGGAAAAAGTTGCGGTGCCATTCACGGTTCATGTCAATGTGAACGACATTGTGACGGCGAGCATCCGCCAGCAGATTCACGGGATGAATCAGTATTACTGGGAAGGCTGGGACGATGCCGCCGGATACTTCCTGGCGAACAAGATCGATCTGGATGAGGCGCTCAAGGATGAGGATCAGTCGATCCAAGTCGAAGAACGCTACGACAATGTGATGAACAAGTCGAAGATCCTGGAGGCGATGGGGCGGAAGCCGGATGCGGATACGTTCCGCGCCAAGGCGCTCGACATGGCCAATGCGCTGCAACTATACGTCTACGGACGGCAGTTACAGGGCGAGAAGAAGCAGGATGAGGCGCTGGCGATCTATCAGTCGACGGCGAAGAAGTTCCCTAATTACTGGACTACGCACCTTGGAATGGCCCGCGTGTACAGCGCTAAGGGGGACTTTGATAATGCGGTGAAGGAAGTAAAGCTGTCGCTGAACGGGGCTCCGAATGCTAACAAGAATACTCTGGAGGCGTACACGAAGCGGCTGGAGAATAAAGACGATATTAACAAGTAGGACCGGGAAGAGGGCCGCTCGGCTTCGCCATCGCGGGACGGCCGAGGCGGCCGTCGCCACATGAGTTGTGCAGGGAGTGAGCATGACAAAAGGGCCAGCCTTTTTTGCTGGCCCTTGTGTTTGCAGTCGGAATTACCAAACCCTGCAGGCGTTGGCTCTTACCATTTTCTGTCCGGCTTTGCAGCCGAAGGCCTGGCCGAATTCCGGCATGTTGGAGATCACGTTATTGATGCGGAATTCCGGAAGGGAGTGGGGATCGGTGGTGACGATCAGGCGCGCGATTTGCTGCCGGACATTGGCGCACCAGGAATACGCATTGGAGAGGAAGAAGCGCTGGCGGTAGGTCCAGCCATCGTCGCCTTTGTCGTCGAGCGTCTTGCCTTGCTGCTTCAGCGCGAATTCCAAAGCAGCCAGGGCAAGACGGATCCCGCCGTTGTCGGCCGTGTCCTCACCCTGGGTGAGCAGGCCATTCTGCTTGACTCCACTTCCGGCGTCGGGAACTTCCTGCGTGTACTCATCAGAGATGCACTTGCCGCGTTCGTCGTACTTCTTGGCGTCGTCGGTGGTCCACCAGTCGCGGAGGTTGCCTTTATCGTCAAACTTGCGGCCCTGGTCGTCGAAGCCGTGGATGATCTCGTGTCCGATGATCATGCCGATGGCGCCGAAATTCACGGCGTCATCTTTCGTCGGATCGAAATAGGGCGGCTGCAGAATGCCAGCGGGAAAGTTGATGGTATTCAACTGGGGATCGTAATAGGCGTTGATGGTCGGCGGCGTCATGGTCCATTCCGCGCGGTCGACGGGCTTGCCGATTTTGGCGACCCAGCGCTCGAACTCGAACGAAGTGGCCTGCGCGACATTATTCAGGTAGCTGTCGCGTCCGATCGTCACGCTGGAGTAATCGTGCCAGTGAGAGGGATAGCCAATTTTGTCTTCGATCCCTTTCAACTTGACGACGGCTTGCTGTTTTGTGGCAGGAGACATCCAACTCAGGCTTTGAATGTCAGAACTGAGGGCCATTTCGACGGCATGCACCATCTCGATGGTACGGGCTTTGCTCTCGGGCGGGAAGGCGTGATCCACGTAGGCCTGGCCGAGAGCGTCGCCGATATCACGATCGGCAGCGCGCACGCAGCGACGCCAACGGGGTTGCTGTTCTTCCGCTCCGGCGAGCGTGTGGGCGAAGAAATCGAAATCTTCATCGACCATGGCTTTGGTGAGATAGCGTGCTGACCGGTGGATCACCTGCCAGCGGAAATAGGCCTGCCAATGGTCTAACGGATGGCTGTTGATCAGCTTTTCCTCGGCGCGGAAGAAGTCGGGAGAGGTCACGATGTAGTGATCGCTGGCGGGAGCATTCACGGCTTTGAGATAACCGTCCCAATCGATGGAAGGCGACAGCGCGCGAATCTGCGCCATGCTCATCTTGTTGTTGATGTTCTTCGGGTCGCGGCGCTTGACGTTGTCCATCTGCGCCTGCGCGAGAGCGGTTTCAAGTTCGATGACTGTACCCGCATCGGCGGCGGCCTGCGATTCCGACTCACTCGCCAGCACGAACATCTTTTGCAGATGCGTGCGGTATTTGGTGAGAATCTCCTTCGACTTGTCGTCGGTCTTCAGATAGTAGTCGCGGTTGGGAAGGCTGAGTCCGGCCTGATCGATTTGTGCGACGACCATCGAGGCATTGTCATAGTCCTGCTGGCCGGTGAAGCCGAAAACTGGCGAACTGCTTTCGTTGTCTCCGGGCTGCCATGCGCCGGGATACACATGCTGAAGATGGGCGATCTCGAGCGTGATGTCTTTCTTCGTCTTCAGTGCGGCGACCCGCGCCAGTTCTGATTGGAGAGGCTTGAGTCCGGCCGATTCGATGCCACTCTCGTCCATGCAGGCGGCCCAATAGTCGCCGATCTTCTGCTGGACGACGGTGCGGTTGGGATCATTCTTGCTGGCTGCCTCAAGCGTGTCGCGAAGAACTCCCTCATTCCACAATTCAAGGCCGCTGCCAGTGCTCCAGTAGACCTGGTCGGCGGGAATGGGATTGGCAGTCAACCATTTGTTGCAGGAGTATTTGTAGAAATCGTTACAGGGGTCGAGTGTCTTGTCGACCAGGTTGGCATCGAAATGCTCGAGTTTGGGGACGTTGGTTTCATCGGCCGCGCTGGAGGCTGCTGCGGGGCGGACGCTTCGGGCCGGGATCGTTTGGGTAAAAGCCGCGGATGTGGCCAGACATAGCGCGACGGCAGCGAAGAAGCGAGGGATTAGCATAAATCTCCTGGTTGAATTGAGCAGGCTACGCAATTGGATAGTACGCATTTGTAGAAAATCAAGTTCCGAACACACATCCGCCGGCAAGACAGCATAGTAATGGACGAGCAGTAGGGCCGGGGGTTAGCAACTGCGAAAACCGCTAACCACAAAGGTCCACGAAGGAAACACAAAACACCTTTAGCCGGTGTTATGAAGGCCGGCGGCGATTCCGTTTATGGTTGCGCCCAAGGGATATTCCAGCTCTGAATTCTTTTGCCCTTGCTGCTTGCGGCGCAGGAGTTCAACCTGGATCAGGCTCATGGGATCGACATAAGGATTGCGTAGACGGATAGAGCGGGCCAGCACGCGGTTTCGCGCCAGAAGTTCGCGTTGACCGGTGATGCGCAAAATCATGTGCCTGGTGCGGAGAAATTCTTCTTCGAGCATGGAAAAGACACGCTTGCGGAGCGAGGAATTCTTGACCAATGCGGAATATTCGCGGGCGATTCCGAGATCGGCTTTAGCCATGCCTAGTTCGACGTTGCGTAGCAAGTCGGAGAACATCGGAAAGCCGCGAGCCATTTGCCGCAGGAGTTGCTCGTTCGCGGCGTTCTTCTCTGAGAAGTGCTGAAGGGCATGACCGACGCCGAACCAGGCCGGGACAGCGTGGCGGCTTTGCATCCAGCCAAATACCCAGGGAATGGCGCGGAGATCTTCGAGGCGACGTCCTTTGGAGCGGCGTGCTGGACGAGAGCCGATGCGGGCGGAATCCAATTCGTTCACCGGAGTGGCCTGCTCGAAGTAATCGAGAACGTCGGGATCGTCGGCGATATCGCGGCGGTAAACGCGATAAGCTTCCTGTGACATCTCTTCGATTGCCTCTTCCCAGGCGGGACGCTGGTTCTCTCCGGCGAGCGCGGGGCGAGTGAGTGCTTCCAGGCTGGCAGCGATCATCAACTCGAGATTCCACTCGGCGAGAACAGGATCGGCGTACTTCCAGTTCAGCACCTCTCCCTGCTCGGTGACGCGGATCTGGCCGGAGAAACATCCCGGAGGTTGAGCGAGGATTGCGGAGTGCGTCGGTCCGCCGCCGCGTCCGACGGTGCCGCCCCGGCCGTGGAACAGGCGAAGGTTCACACCGAATTCTTTTGCCGCCCGGTGGAGTTCGCGGTGGGCTTTGTGGAGTTCCCACGTGCTGGTGAGCATGCCTCCGTCTTTGTTGGAATCGGAATAGCCGAGCATGACCTCCTGCCAGCGTCCCCAGGAATCGAGCGAGCGCTGGTACTCGGGATTAGTCCAGAGCCGGCACATGACCTTGCTGGCGGCGCGGAGCGAGTCAATCGATTCGAAGAGAGGAACCGGCATCAGGCCGGGATCGTTGGCTGATGCCGCGACTTGAACCCCGGCGACCTTTGCAAGCTGGACAACGTTCATGACGTCGTCCTCAGATTCAGCGCCACTGATGATGTAGTGGCGAATTGAGTGGCTGGGGTAGGTGCGTTTCAATTCGGCGATGGTACCGAATGTGTCCAGGAGTTCGCGGGCGGCGTCTGACGCGGGTTCGTTCTTGAGTTCATCGCCGAGTTCCTTGACGACCTCCGCGTGCACGCGCGCGTGTTGGCGGATGTCGAGCGTGTGGAGATGGAATCCGAACTTGCGAACCTTTCGCAGGAGGGAAGAGATGTAGGTGTGTGCGAGGCGCTCTCCGCGATTCGCCTTCAGGCTCATTTGGATGAGCAGCAGGTCGTTCTCGAAATCGGCAGCACTTCGATAAGACGCGGGAGCATCGACCGCCTGCCGGGTGTGCTGCAGTTTGTGAAAGATGTAAGACAGAAAACGCCGGTAACTCTCGGCATGGTTGTGCGGTCCCCAGGCGAGGTGCACGCCCGGAATCGTGCGCTCGTAGTGATGCAGACGAGCAAGAAGATCTTCTGAAATTCCCGTCTGGCGGCGCGAAGAACTGAGGCGATCACTCATCGCTTCGACATCGTCGAGGTATTCGCGGAGGATCATGGCGCGGGCCATTTCGAGGGCATGGCGGATGCTATGGGGTTTGACGAGGGGATTCCCGTCGCGGTCGCCGCCAATCCACGAGCCAAAATGGACGATGTTCGGAACCGAAGACTCGTCGAGTTCAAGTCCGTAGACATCGCGGAAGGATTCCACAATCTCTTCGTAGATCCGGGGCAAGGTGTCGAATAACGATAGGCGGAAGTATCGCAGGCCCATGCGGATTTCGTCATCGACCGTTGGCTTCGTCAGCCGGACTTCGTCGGTTTGCCACAACGAGGTGACCTCGGCGCGAATGTTGTTTTCGCAGATCTCGGCGTCTTGCGGAGTGAGCGGCAGGCGGTCGAGACGCTCCAGCTGTTTGGTGATGCGGCGGCGCTTCAGAAGGACGGTCTGGCGGGCAACTTCGGTGGGATGCGCGGTGAATACCGGAGTGATCTGGATTTGGCGCAGCGCAGCGAGGGCATCCTGCGCCGACATGCCGGATTCTTTCATGCGGAGCAGCGTTCCGCGAAACGAACCGGGAAGCGGAGCATGATCGCGATCCAATTTGCCGGCGCGGCGGCGGCGTTTGCGGTGGTTGGTCTCGGCTAGATTGGTCAGTTCGAAATAAGTCGCGAAGGCTTTCGTCACCTGATAGGCGCGGGGCAGGTCCATGTTTGAAATGAGCTGCTGCGCCTGGCGCATAAGTTCTTCAGAGGGCGATTCTCCGGGACTGCGGCGCGTGCTGTCGCGATGCTCAATCAGTAGACGGCGCAACGTCTCGACGGATTCGAACAACTCCTGCCCTGCCTGTTCGGAGATCACCTGGCCCAGGATCGCGCCCAGCGAGCGGACATCCCGCCGCAGAGGATTATCCTTTGCGGGTTCGTCCGAGGGAGCGGTGAGTTCAGCCAGGCGTGCCTGCTGGTCGTCCACCTTCCACAGGAGTTTGGACTTGTTCGGCATAAAAAGGGAATGCAGGACAGAATATATGACCGAGCGGAGTTGGGACAAAAGCGTTTGACCGCGAAGAACGCTAAGGAATCGCCAAGAGCGCAAAGAAGATGGCGACGAACGCTAGCAATTACGCCTAGCGGAGGCAGATCATTTAGGCACTTCGAAGCGATAGCCGATACCGCGGAGCGTTTTCAGGTACTCAGGATGGCGGGGATCGCGTTCAATCTTCTCCCGCAGGCGGCGGATGTAAACGTCGATAGAACGCGGGGTGACGAAGGGAGTCTCCTTCCAGACGGCATCGAGGAGTTGATCGCGGGTGAGGACGCGGCCGCGATGCGAGGCCAGATACTCGAGCAGGCGGAACTCGCGGACTGTGGTCAGGACGTTGTGTCCGCCGACCTGAACGGTCATGCTTGAGATATCGATTTCGAGATCGCCGAAACGAAGCACCTCCGTTCCAGCTGGACGAGTTACCGAGGCCGCGCAATACCGTTCGAATGCGCGCCACCAGTTCGCGCGGGCTGAACGGCTTGGTGATGTAGTCATCCCCGCCAAGTTCCAGGCCCTTGACGCGGTCTGCCTCCGAAGTTTTCGCCGTGAGAAAAATGATCGGGACCGCGGAGAGCGCCGGGGTCTGGCGAATCTGGCGGCAGAGTTCGAAGCCGTCGGTGCCGGGCAACATCACGTCCAGCAGAAACAGTGAGGGCAACTCGCGAACGGCCTCGGTAAGAACGGAAGCGCCGCTGACAAAACTCTGCACTTCGAATCCGGCAGCCTGGAGATTGTGAGAGATGAGTCGAGCGATATCCTCTTCGTCCTCCACCACAAAGACGACGGGACGATTGGATAGAGAGGCGCCACCGCTAAGTCGTTCTGAGGGTTCTGCCGGCAAATGCATGTGGCTTCGAGGTCTTACTCAGCTAGGCACTTCGGAACACGAATGAGATCGGATACCCAAGAACTCTATGGGGGGAATGTTGCGCGAATGTTTCCAACTTGTTAATGGATGATGAATTTGTGTAGGAAGTTCTCAGTTGTCAGTTCTCAGTTGAAAACGCAAGGTCCTGGACCGTTGTCGCGGTTGGTCGCGGACAGTTTTAGGTTGACCTCGGACAGAATGGAGTTTTTAGCTTTCTGAGAACTGAGAACTGAGAACTGGATGCACTCAGTTCGCGGCCTTCTTCTTAGGCATGTGCCGTAAGCTGCGGCCCTCGATAAGACTGTAGAGGTCCTCGGCGAGGTTCGTGGTGTGGTCGCCGGCGCGCTCGAGAGCTTGCGCCATGAGCAGGATCTCAAAGCCTGAGGTGTCGCCTTGAGGAACCGTTTCGGCGAGGTGCTTTTGAAAAAGAGCGTGGCAGACACGATCGATTTCTTTGTCCATCTGCAGGACCTTTCGCGCACATTCCAGGTCCAGGTTCGAGAATCCTTGATGAATGAGGTCGAGCATGTCCCGCAATACCGCCGCCATTTCTACGAGCTGTCGGGTGTCGGATGCCGGAATCTTTACCGTGCGGGCCTGAACCCGCAAAGCCACGCTCATCACCAGATCGCCAATACGTTCGAGATCAGTGGTCGACTTCAGGCTGGAGAGCAGTTGGCGCGCGCGGGATTCATTCACGCGAGTGATGGCTTCGGGCAGACGCTCATCGATCTGGCGCTCGATCAGGTCAAGCTCCTTCTCGCAGTCTTTGATGGCAAGGAAGGCCATGCGCGAAGAGTTTGTCAGCAGGTCGCGGACATTGAAGGCGGCGTCGCGGGCGATCAGGCAGGCTTTCAAGGCGAGATTGGCGAGGTCGTCAGGGTCGCTCGTTGCGGGTGTTTTCGCACGCGGGCCAGCCGTCGATCCTTCGTCCGATTTTTTGTGTGCGGAGGATTTGCGTGGCATCTCGGTCAGAGTTTTTCGCCTCGAAGTCTATTCTCCCAATGTGAAAGGATCGTTACAAGATTGCGGGTTGAGGAGCACCGACTAGAGTACGCTGAAGAGAGTGGATGGAGGCTGGATTGAATCTGGCGGATTATTTGCGGAAGGATTTTGCCTACAATGCGTGGGCGAACCACGAGGTTCTGAATGCTATCCGGACGGGCCGTGGGGAGAATACCCGCTCCCTGCAGTTGATGGCGCACATTCTGGCGGCGGAGCGGGTGTGGCTGGAGCGGCTTCGACAAGTGCCGCAGAGCGTGCCAGTGTGGCCGGAACCTGACCTGGCACAGTGCGAAGCCGAAGCCGACAAACTGGGTGGGGAGTGGCACGAGTACCTTGATCTGGTGACCGCAGGGGATGTGAACCAGTCGATTTCATACAAGAACAGCAAGGGCGAGGCGTGGACGAGCGCGATCGTCGATGTCCTGACTCATGTGGTGATGCATTCGGCGTATCATCGCGGGCAGATTGCGAGCTACATGCGGTCGATCGGACAGACGCCGGCCTACACGGACTTCATCCACGGGGTGCGGCAGGGGCTGGTGAAGTAACGGGAATTTCGATTCGGGATCGTTTATTTGCATGTTTTGTGGACTCTACCGCTAACGTTAACCGCAAGGACGCAGAGACATCCTGCGGAGTTCGCAGAGGGGCAGTCTTCTGGCGCGGACGCCTGTTTTGCCCCAGTTCCTCCGAAAGACGTAATATTGCTGCAATGAACAGACGCCTTGTGCTCTTCCTCCCTGTCGCGTTTTCGCTTCTTCTGCTGGCAGCCGATCAACCCAAGATTCCCCCGATACCGAACGCGGTTACCAGCAACGCCGTAGCTTCGCTGAAGGGCGGGCTTGACGTTTACTCGCTCATGGGGCTTGGAACCAAGAAGACCTGGGACGACGTGAGCAACAAGATGTACGTCCTGGGCCTGAGGTCGGGGAAGTGGATCGAAGGGCGGCCTGTGCCGGGCGTGGCGGGACGGCTGGGGGCTTCCGCGGTGGGGGCGAAGGGGCAGGTCTTTCTTTTCGGTGGATTCACGATCGATGGGCAGGGAACTGAGTCCGTATTGGGCGATGTGAATTCGTATGTTCCCGCGGAACATCGGTGGTACCGCGCGAAAGACATACCAACACCCGTTGACAGCGCGGTCATCGGAATGGCGCACGACCGCTACATTTACTTGGTTGGCGGCAGGTCGAGAAACGGGCTTGTGAACGATGTACAGGTTTATGACGTCGAGAAAGATACATGGAGTCAGGCGACAGCGTCTCCCGGCACCCCGGTGTTCGGGCATGCGGGAGGAGTCGCCGATGAGACGATCGTGTACGTAGACGGAGCAAAAAAGGACCCGGCCAGCGGAAGGTATGTAGCTTCCGACGAATGCTGGATGGGGAAGATCGACCATAAAGATCCGAACAAGATTGAGTGGAGCAAGTTGCCGGCTCATCCCGGACCCGGGCGGTTCGGAATTGTCGCAGGGGCAGGAGAGCACGACCACCGATTCCTCTTTTCCGGAGGGACCACGGGTCCGCATAACTACAAAGGTCTGGATAATGATGGGAAGCAAGCGGAACTCTCGCCGGTGACATTTGCGTTCGAGTTGCATGGAAATAAGTGGGAAACCATCACGGAAGACACGTACGACGTGCGTGCGGATACGCGAGGGATTGTGTTTACGCCGATCGGGCCGTTGATTCTGGGAGGAACGCTGAAGAATTCCGCGATCTCGGCGCGAGTGTTAACTTTGCCTAAGAAATAGTGGCGTGTAGCAATTCGAGGGCAATGCATTCGTTTGTAAGGCTTTTCCAATAATCTGAATCGCGACTCCCGTTATACCTTAGTGATCTTTCCCGGCAATGTGCCGAGCGTTAGGATGGCGTTGTTGCAGAGAGCGAACATCACTCATACCTCCTGAGAGAGCGGCGAAGGGACCTCCGACCCTTCGCCGCTTTTCTACTTGGATATACCATTCCAAGTGCGGTAATATTTCGCCAACGCTGTTCGTTTCCCGTGGGGACCCGCAATTCAAACGATCCGCGCTGAGGAATACCATGTTCATCCCTCGCTAATTCGCTCCCCTGCTCGCCCGGTCGTCGGGCTTCCCTGATTTGTTCTTTCGTTGAAAGCATCGTGTCTGCGCGCGGTCGCAGACGCCATTGCAGAAAGTTCAAGGTTGGTATGGATACTGTTGCTGCGGCGGTGGAGCCGCGCCGCTCACTTTGGTCATCATTGGTGGAGGCGGTTCGAGGTTCGCACCAGGACTACACAGACGGCGACTTGAATCGCGCCATCCTGCTGCTGGCCGTGCCCATGGTCCTCGAGATGGTGCTGGAGTCGCTGTTTGCGGTAGTGGACGTTTTCTTTGTGGGCAGGCTGGGAGCGGATGCGGTGGCTACGGTCGGTTTGACCGAGTCGATGTTGAGCCTTGTGTTCGCGGTGGGCATGGGGCTGAGTCTTTCGACCACGGCGATGGTCGCGCGACGAATCGGAGAGAAGGATCCGGAAGGCGCTGCAGACGCGGCGGTACAGGCGATCTTTCTTGGCCTGATTATTTCTCTGGCCGTTGGGGTTCCCTGCCTGCTGTTTGCACCGAATCTTCTGCGGCTGATGGGGGCGACGCCTCAGATTGTGGCGGTGGGTAGCGGGTACACGAGAATCTGCCTGGGAGGCAGCTGCGCTGTTCTGTTGCTGTTCTTAAACAATGCGATCTTCCGCGGCGCGGGAGATGCGGCGATCGCGATGCGCCTCCTATGGGTCTCGAACATCATAAATCTCTTTCTCGATCCCTGCCTGATCTTCGGATTGGGACCGTTCCCGAAATTAGGTGTGACAGGAGCGGCGCTGGCCACGTTCATCGGGCGGAGCATCGGCGTGATGTACCAGTTCTACCGGCTCTTTAAAGGGACAGAACGCATTCGAGTGCTGGCGCGGCAGATTCACGTGCACTTTGGCGTGCTGTGGAGATTGGTTCGCGTATCCCTTACTGGGATTTTGCAGTTTGCGATTGCGCACACAAGCTGGATCGGGCTGGTGCGGATTGTGAGTACCTTCGGCGCGGCGGCGCTGGCCGGGTACACGATCGCGATTCGAATTGTGATCTTCGTGATCTTACCGTCCTGGGGACTAAGCAATGCCGCGGCAACGCTGGTTGGCCAGAATCTGGGCGCGGGGAAGCCCGATCGCGCCGAGGCCGCGGTGTGGAGGACCGGGCTCTATAACGTGCTCTTTCTGGGCGCTGTCGGGGTCTTCTTTGTAGTCTTCGCCGAGCCGGTGGTTCGCCTGTTTATCAAGGACCCCGAGGTTGTGCCTTTGGGAGCGGCGTGCCTGCGGATCGTCAGCTATGGCAACCTGGGGTACGCGTACTTCATGGTCATGATGCAGGCCTTCAACGGAGCCGGGGACACCATTACTCCGACGATCGTGAACTTCTTCGGTTTCTGGCTGCTGGAAATTCCGCTCGCGTATGTGCTGGCGAAGCCGCTGGGCATGAAGTCGAACGGAGTCTTCTTCTCGATCGCGATCGCGGAGTCTGCCATGGCGGCGGCGAGCGCGATCCTGTTCAAGCAAGGAAGGTGGAAGCTGAAGAAAATCTGAAGCGTTGGTCAGGAAAACTGGGGCGGGAGGAACGGTTTCGAACCGTCATCTCCGGGATGGAGCCCCGGCGCATTGCCGTGGTTATGCTACTCCCGCGTGTCCGAACTGATTCACTCCGGACGTTCAAAATATTGCATTGAGAATTTTCTGTCAAGAAATCTCGCGGAACGGGTTTGGGACAGGGCATTTACCGCTCTATAACTTGCGGAAAAATTCGTTTTATATGCGGACTACGTCCCTCAGCGGCTAAAGCCGGATTGATTTTGTGGAACTTAGCGGCGCGGCTTGAAGCCGCGACCTTTCAAAACGGTTTACAACCTGCATTTTTCCGCAAGCTGTCTAGCGTTTGAATGCAGGACAACTCGTACCAAAGTCAAATTCCCCACCCTGTCGCACAAAACGCGACAAGGGTGGGGCACCCGATTTCGGAATTGCACTATCGGGCTCTCGCCAGGACCAGCGTGACGTCGTCCGGTTGCTCTTTGTCGCCGATCCAGTCGTCCACGGCCATGGTGACGATCTGGCTGATCTGCGGCAGCGGGAGATTACGGTTCTCGCGTACCAGTTCGATCAGGCGTTGCTCGCCGAACTCGCCGAAATCATTCTCGGGCTCAGTGACACCATCGCTGTAAGCGAGGAAGACTTCACCGGGAACCATCACGACCGAGTCCTCCTCGTAAGTCATGCCGTCGAAGAGGCCGACTACGGTGCCGCCAGCTTCGAGTCTGCGCACGGTGCCGTCTTTTCCGATCAGAATCGGCGGCAGGTGGCCTCCGTTGCTGTAGGTGAGGGTACGCGAGCGGCCATCGTAGATTCCCACGAATAACGTGGCATATTTCTCAGGCGGGGTGCTTTCGAAGAGCTGATGGTTTAGAAGGCCGAGCAGCGCTCCGGGAGAGACTTCAATGCCCTCAGGCCATGTGGCCATGATTCTGCCCGAGCCGGCAACAGCGCCCACAGCGACAGGTTCGCGCATCTGTGGCAGGTTCTCGACGCTGTACGCTCGGACCGCCGAATGGATCGTCGCCATGAGAAGCGCGGCGGAGATTCCTTTGCCGCTTATGTCGCCGACGGCAAGGATCAGTTTGTGCGAACTGGCGGAAAGGAAATCGTAATAGTCGCCGCTCACGGTGCGGGCGGGGCGGCAGAATCCGTGGACTTCCAAGGATTCGAGGCCAGCAGTTTGGCGGGGAAATAGTTGGTCCTGCACTTCCTGCGCGATGGCGAGCTCATTCTCCAGCCGCTGCTTTTCTCTCTGTTCCAGCATCAGCTTTTCGATGGACGCGGTCATGGAGTTGAAGGAATTCGCGAGATCCGCCAACTGGTCGCTCGATTTCACAGGAATGCGATGGCTGAAGTCGCCGCGGTCGACGTGGCGCGTGGCGACGTGCAGGTCCGCGACGGCCGCTGTTACGGTGCGGGTCATGCGCGTGCCGATGATCAGCGCGATGAGTTCAATGATCGCGAAGAAGATCGCGACCCCCATCAGGATGTAGGTCACGCCACGAACGAATTCCCCGAGAGCGGCAAACAGGTGGCTGTAGAGAACTGCGGGACGGGTTGTGACCTGGAGAACGGGACCGTATTTGTCTGAAGTGCCGCTTTCCCAATCGACTACGGGAAGTGGCGTGCCGAACGTGATTTCCCGGTCGAAGCTGGCTGTGGATTCAGGCATCGATCCGACGGTGAAAGCTGGATGCAGGACCCGAGGGCCGCCTGGGGACGCGGCACGTTGATTGTCGTTGGCGTTGATCACGAATCCGCTGGGGCGTTTCGGGATGCTCGAAACTGCAGTTTTGTCCTTTACCCCGGCTGTTTCGGGAGCCTGCTGTTTCGGCGAACTTTGATCTTCGGCTGTGGTGTAGAGGGTGATTTCTCCAAGGCCCTCGGCGATCTTTCCCACAAGATACTTGTCGAACGGTTCGCTGGTGACCACGGTCAGTCGGTTGGAGCCGACCTCCAGCGAGGATCCCACTCGCAGGTGTAACCGCTCGTGATCACGGACGAGGTCTTGGAACTTAATCTTTATAAAACCTGGGAAGGCAATGGACTCGCCGTGAAATTCGTTGCAAAGAGGGAGCGGCTTATCGCCGTACCAGGCACAAACCTGGCGGCGACTCCAGGCTGGATCGCGTTTGATCAGGCCCGCAAGAGACTCCGGCACAGGTTTTTCGCTGCGCTCCAGATGGGCGGCGAGCTCGCTGCTTACGGTTGCATTGACCGCCGCCAGACTGCGCAACTGGGCGTCGGTCTCGGAAGTTACCACGAAGACGGCGAATTGCCCGCCCAGTCCGTAAAGGGTGATGAGTCCCATCGCGACCAGTAGCACGGCAGGAATTACTCCGATGAACATGTAGGTGACGATAAGGCGATTGCGCAAACGCCAGAGAATTCGGCGTTTGACCCAGCGGAAGCCAAGAATGAAGAACAGGACGCCGGCCAGGAATGCGAGAAAGGTGACCCATCCACCCAGATGCTCACCCCAGGAGAGCGAGAAAAGGCCGAGCAGTTTCTGCAGAGCGAATAGAACGACGGCGAGGGCGGCCAAATAGCAGGCCAGGCGGGCCATTCGGCCACGCGGCCAGAGATCGGCCTCGATCAGCTTGCGCCTCAGTTCTGGATAGGACCATTGCATACTACGAGTCGGGCACCTGGAAGATGAGGAATTATACGGCAGCGGCTAAAGCCGCCATTCAAAAACAAAGCGGTTATCGCAGCGCTTGAAGCGCTGCGTCACCCAAATCGATTGACAGGTCGATTTTTCCCGCAGCCTGTGTAAGCCATGCCCTTCGAATCAGGCTCACGCCTGCAGTTTTCCAGCAGCCCTAGATTTCGGGATAGAGATCGAAGAACGCCTCCAGACTGGTATGAAGCTGCTTTTCGATCTCTTCTTTGCTGCCTTCGAGCACGTGCATCGTGACGTGCGCCTCTCGTCCATTCGCAAGTTTCACTGGAGCCTGGCCGACCTCGACCACGTCTTCGGAGGGAAGCAGCCTCATGCCGTAAACCAACGTCAGATTCGCCATACCTCGATTTTACGACGTCCGCGGTGGCCTTCGCGAGAATGCGGCGTTTTTTGAAATTTAGAATTCGGGGCGCTCTCATTTAGAATTCCGTCGTGCCCAGAGTTCCGATATTCCATCTATCCATCAGCATGGTTGCGATCCTTTGCGCGGCCCCGTTGATGGCGCAGCAGCAGCCGGAGGCGGCGGCCTCACAACAGCCTCAGGTCAAGGTCAATATGCTGAATGTCTGCACGCCCTCTGCAGAAGAGCAGAAGGAGATTGCGGCGGCGCTGGCGAAAATCCCGAAGCAACCGCTGTTTGACGCGGATTTCGAAGTGTCGCGCGGACGCTCGACCTTGACCGACATGCCCACCATGCTGGAAGCAGGAGCGGCCGGGCATGTTGCGGGGGAGCCCTCGATTGCAAACTATGTGCGCATCCGGCGTGAGTTCTCAGTGCAGGCAATGTTTTCGAGCGTGCAGTACTCGTTCAGCAACGACAGTGTGAACATGATCGAAACTCTGGTGCTCCACGTGCGCGATCCGAAGGACCTGATTCAGGTTTCGCTGGAGGACAGCGCTTCGGCGGTCACGAGTTCTACAACAATGCTTAGTGTGAATACGCCCGCCAGCCGTATGCGCTTGGAGCGGTTTGGCAAGCCGTCGGTGGCGCTGGCGCGCTGCCAGGAAACGGCGGCCGGACCTGCGCCAAATCAGAGTGCGTATGAGCCTTTGTTCCACAGCGCGTCGGAAGTGCTCGCGAACTATCGGACGCTGCTGGGAGTGAAGAAAGTTGTTCCAGACGAATTGGCGAAAATCAGCGCCGAGTCGAAGCCCGTTGCTCCGCCAAAATCCAAGATGATGAAGCCCACGCAACCGCAGAAGTGAGGCGCATAAGGAAAAGTTGCGAGAAGGCAGCTGTGCATCGTAATCGGGAACTTGCCATCTAATCTGCAGGCACGAAACTATCCATGAGCGAAACTCGGAACGTTGTAATTATCGGGTCCGGATGCTCCGGACATACAGCAGCCCTGTACGCCGCACGCGCGAACCTGAAGCCCTTGGTCATTGAGGGCCACGAGCCGGGCGGTCAACTCTCCATGACCACCATGGTGGAGAATTTCCCCGGCTTCCCCGAAGGGATTATGGGACCGCAGCTGGTCGAAAACATGCGTCAGCAGGCGGAACGGTTTGGCGCGGAATATCGCATGGCGCACTTGACCAGCGCCGATCTCAGCCAAAGACCATTTGTATTACACCTCGGCCATCAGCAAGTTCACACGCAGACTCTCATCATTGCGAGTGGTGCTTCGGCGCGGTGGCTTGGGTTACCGCACGAGCAACACCTGATCGGGCATGGGGTGTCATCATGCGCGACCTGTGACGGGTTCTTTTTCTCGGGGAAGGAAATCGTTGTTGTCGGGGGCGGCGACTCTGCGATGGAAGAAGCGCTCTTTCTTACCAGGTTTGCGACGAAGGTGACGGTTATTCACCGTCGCGATGCGTTTCGCGCTTCGAAGATCATGCTGGAACGTGCGCAAAAGCACGAGAAGATCCAGTTCCTGCTCGACACGGTCGTCGAGGACGTCTATGACGCCGGCAAGAATGAAGTAACCGGGCTCAAGTTAAAAAATCTGAAGACGGGGAAGGAATTTGACTTTCCGACGAGCGCGTTGTTCCTGGGGATCGGGCACGAGCCTAACGCAAAGATGTTTGCCGGCCAGCTTGACATGGATTCTGAGGGATACTTGAAGACCCACAACTACGTCTTCACACGCGTTCACGGTGTGTTCGCCTGCGGCGATGTACAAGACCGGCGCTACCGGCAAGCCATCACTGCAGCGGGTACCGGTTGCATGGCCGCCATTGAAGTGGAGAAGTTCCTCGAAGAACAGGGCAAGTGAGACCACCTGCCGAATGAACACAGAACAGGGTCCATAGGCATAAGTACCATTACCTTTGTCATCTTCAGGTAAGACGCGCGCAGCCATTAGACTTTTCTTATGAAGACCCTGATGCGGCAGGGCACCTTAGCGGGGCTGCTTCTTGCTGCAGTATTTGCTCTTAGTCTAAGAACTAGCGCCCAAGAACCCATCGAAAGCGCCAGAAAAGTCCTGGTTCAAACTCCTGCGGTATACCCGACACTGGCCCGTTCCATGAACATCCGTGGGACCGTGAAACTCCAGGCTCAAGTTGCACCCAACGGCACAGTGAAGAAAATCGACGTTGTGGGCGGCCATCCACTGCTGACCCAGAGCGCCGTAACGGCAGTGGGACACTGGAAGTTTGAGCCCGCGCCGCACGAAACGAAGGAAGCGGTAGAGATAAAGTTTGATCCTCAATAGCCAGCGCATAGGATCGCCGCTTCTGTCGGATGCCCGTAACTGCGACTAATCACTAGGCTTACGAGAGTTCTCCGGCGGTGCAAGAGTTACTCCCCTCCGCGTTCTTCCAGAGGTAGGCTGAGTCGGGGCGGATTCGAGACCCAGAGTTACAAGGCTCAACGGAGCACTCTCAGGACACTTCGCCGGGGGATAGCTTTCATGCGCGCTCGCTTGGTCTGCATTTTCGTCTTCTGCTGCAATCTGTTTGCACAACAGGCTTCTCAACCATCACTCACCATCTACAACCAGGATTTCGCCGTGGTCCGGCAAGATGTGCCGCTGGATCTGAAGTCGGGCATGAACCAGGTCAATGTGAATGACATCTCTATGCACATGGAGCCGGACTCGGTGATCCTGCGCGATCCGTCGGGCAGGCACGTGATCAATGTGCTGGAGCAGAATTACCGCAACGATCCGGTTTCGCAGTTTTCACTGCTATCGCTATACGAGGGCCGCACCATCGATTTCGAGATGCCCGATCACTCCATGGTGAAAGGAAAAGTAATTCGCAGCGGGTTCGTGCGGCCGGACTACTTCAATGTGAACGGTTACAACCAGGGCTATCCAGCGCAGGAAGAACCGATCGTTGAGATCGGCGGACAGTTGCGTTTCGGTCTGCCCGGTACGCCGATCTTTCCTGATCTCACCGGGGAAACGATTCTGAAGCCGCGGCTGGAATGGACTATAGCGAGCGACAAAGCGGGGAAGTTTCCCGCTGAGCTTTCTTATGTAACCGGGGGCATGAGTTGGAAAGCGGATTACAACATTGTCGCGCCGGAGAAGGGTGATGTCGTGGACATCGTGGGCTGGGTCACGATGGACAACCGCAGCGGGCACACTTTTGAGAATGCCCGCATCAAGCTCATGGCGGGGGACGTGAACAAGATTCAGCCGCCACTGACGTTCGCGCCAGTGATGAAGGCGGCGATGACTGACGCGGTATCGGGACCCGCCGTTACCGAAAAGGCTTTCGATGAATACCATCTCTACACGCTCGAGCACAGCACGACGCTGCGCGATCGCGAGACCAAGCAGGTGGAGTTTATCCATGCGTCAGGCGTGGCGACGAAGCAGCTTTATATCTATGACGGAGCGAAGATCGATCCCAACCGCTACAACGGGTGGAACTGGGAGAATATTCGCAACGATCATTCCTACGGCACGGAGTCCAATCCCAAAGTCTGGGTGATGCGCGAGTTCGTGAACTCGGAGGCGAATCATCTGGGTATGCCGTTGCCGAAGGGGCGAGTCCGCTTCTACCGGCACAATGACGACGGCCAGGTGGAATTCACAGGCGAGAACATGATCGACCACACGCCCAAAGATGAGACGATTCGCATCTACACCGGTAACGCTTTTGACGTAACGGGCGAGCGCCGTCGCACGAACTACACGGTCGAGACGTCAAGGACTACTGCCACAGAGACGTTCGAGATCCGAATCCGCAATCACAAGAAAGAAGCCGTAGAGGTGCGCGTGGTCGAACATCTCTATCGCGGGAAGAATTGGGAGATCACGACGAAGTCTGACGAGTACAAGAAGAAAGATAGTCAGACAGTTGAATTTCCTGTGAACATCCCTCCGGACGGCGAGAAGGTGATCACCTACACCGCACGTTACACCTGGTAAGCATCCGTAAACAGCGGCGGGAATGCTCGGTTTTTACATTCCCGTCCGCAGTTCAGGTGCAGGTGCGAGTTGGATCACACCCGGTAAGTCCGGACTGTGATACAAAATTCTGTGGTCTTCCTAATTCCGCCCAACTCTACCTCTCCTCTGTTGGACACCCCAATTCATTTCGAGGTGGCAGGAACTGCATGTTGAGGGCCTTCTTCGTCCATCTTTCTGAGAATCGTTCTTTGCGCAGTTTCGCCGAGCGTTCGGCGATTGGACAACGCGTTTCCGGTCGCTTTGTGGCTGGAACCGAAATCGCCGACGCGGTTCGGGTCACGCAGGCCGTGAACCGCGCCGGCATGAGCGTCAGCATCGACAACCTTGGCGAAAACGTTACCAATCCCGAGGAAGCACGGCATAGTGCGCAGCTTTATCAGCAGATTCTCGAGGCGATTGCCGCCAACGGGCTCAATGCCAACATCAGCTTGAAGCTGACCCATATGGGGCTGGACGTGGATGAAGGGCTGGCTCGGGAGTTGGTGAGCGGACTGGTGGCGAAGGCGGCCTCGATGAATCCGCCTGGATTCGTGCGCGTCGACATGGAAGGCTCCCCGTATACCGAGCGCACGCTCGACTTTGTGCACGAATTGCACCGCAGGCCGGGGCATGCGAACAGCGTGGGTACCGTGATCCAGGCTTATCTGAAGCGCTCGGAGGGCGATGTGGAGAAACTGCTCTCGGAAGGGATTCGGATTCGTCTGTGCAAAGGGGCCTATAAAGAGCCGGCGAGCATTGCTTTCGAGAGTAAGACGGATGTCGATGCGAACTACATCAAGCTGATGAAGATCCTGATGAAGAGCGGGATCTATCACGGCATGGCTACACACGATGAAAACATCATTCGCGAAGCCCAGGCGTTCGCGACGCGCGAGAAGATCCCGCGCGATGCGTTTGAATTCCAGATGCTTTACGGCATCCGGCGCGACCTGCAGCAGAGCCTGGTGCGCGACGGCTGGCGAATGCGGGTTTACGTACCCTTTGGGACGGAATGGTATCCGTACTTCATGCGGCGGTTGGGAGAGCGTCCGGCGAACGTGTTCTTTATCGCGCGGAATATGTTGCGGTCATGAGTTCTGATTTTGTGATATAGTGAATACAAAGACTACAGATATTCAACCCATGGCAACTTCGGTTCGACTTCCGGAAGACATCGAGCGCCGACTGGATGAGTTGGCGGAGAAGACCGGACGGACAAAGGCATTCTATATTCGCGAGATGATCCTCAATCACATTGAGGAGATGGAAGACTACTATCTTGCTGCGGATGTGGTGGAGCGTTTACGCAAAGGTCAGGAACGCACCTTCACATCGAAAGAAGTGAGACGGGATCTTGGCCTGGGCGATTGAGTACACCGATACCGCCCGCCGGCAACTCCGCAAACTCGACAAGACCGCCGCACGCCGGATTCTCGATTACATGGATCAGCGCATTGCGCCTCTTGAGGATGCCCGCAGCCTGGGCAAGGCATTGCGCGGCTCGCTCGGAGAACTTTGGCGCTACCGTATAGGCAATTACAGGGTCATTTGCGAATTACAGGACAAGCAATTGCGTGTGTTAGTGGTGCGGGTTGGAAGGAGAAAAGATGTGTATCGCTAGGCCGGCTTAAAACCCATTCCTTTGCTACTGCTGCGGGCTTGATTCCTCAGCACCTTCGGCGGGAGCCAGCGGCAGACGCGTGACTTCGCGCATTATCTCGCGCTCCTGATCAGAAAACATTCCCTTAAACCGTTCGGAATTGATGATCTGCTCACGTTGGTCTGGAGGCATAGCGGCCAAGTTGCGGACCGCGGTCCGCACCATCCGCCGTCGGTCTGGGGGCAATTCCCGCATTTGGCCAAAAATCTGGTGCGCTTGTTGCTTCTGTTCAGGCGTCAGGTGTTCCCAAGTCTCCATGCGATTGAGCATGCGCAATTGCTGCTCAGGAGGAAGCTCGGAGAACTCGCGCAGTTGCTGAAGGCGATGTTGTTGCTGTTGCGGCGTAAGCCGACGAAAGTTCGGATCATTCTGTAGTGCTTTCTCCTGTTCCTCTGGAGGAAGATCCTTGTAGCGTCGCAACCAGTCACCGGCATGGCCCCGCTGCTGTGGAGGAGCGCCGACCTGCGGGCGCGACATATGTTGCTGCGGCATTGGGGCCGGCCGTGCGGGCGCCGCGCGAGGTGCGTTCTTTTGCGACCAACCGAGGCTGGGGAGCATGATGGTCATCGCCAGCAAAGCGACGGCCAAGCGTCCCGTGATGTGTGCCTCCCATTTCATTGCTATTCGGTGCCCTTTATTGATCTGGGCACCGCCTCTTGCTAGTCGGCGTTTTGGGGAGTTGCTACGACATTCTGCTGCAGGTCCAAATCATCCAACAGCTCGAAATCGGCGTACATCTCGTTATTCTTCTCCAAAGTTTGTAAGTCGCTTACAGCGCTTCCGACCTCAGCAACTGGGGGTCGCGGGGTAACTGGTCCGTTGCCGTGCGTAAAGAACCACCCAATGCCAACTCCCATGATCACTGTAAGTGCGGCGGCCAGCACGGGTCGACGGAACCAGTGCAACCATCCCGCTTGCGGCTTGGCCATTTCTTCCCGTAAGCGGGCCTGAAGGCGCACATCGAAATACGGCGATGGCTCCGGAGTCTGCCACTCATCGAGCAGCGACATTGTCGACCGAATCGATTTCAATTGCTGCGTACATGCGGCGCAACTGCCCAGATGAGTGCTTTCTTCCTTGGTGGGCTCGCTGAAGCCAGTGGCAACATCGAGCATCCTTTCACGAATCTCCTCGCATTTCATGACTGCTTCCCCTTCACTCTCTTCGCCAATGTCTCTTCACACAAATCAATCTTGCTAGATAAATTCTTTTAACTGTTCCCGCAAAGTCTCGTACGCCCGGAAGAGGAGTGACTTTGTGGCCGACTCGCTCTTCTTCAGTACATCGGCAATCTGCTTGTAGTCCATCTGCTGGTACTTATGCATGATGACTGCAAGCCGCTGCTGCTCCGGTAAAGCCTCGACTTTCCGCCGGATCGCCAGCATTCGTTCGCGGCGCACCATCTGTTGCTCGGCGTTCAGTGACGCGTCGGGCAATTCCAGCGTGGTGCCGGTGTCGTCGTTCGGCTCGTCCAGGCTGACTTGAACCTCGGGGCGCTCATGGCGCGTATCACGCGCATGATTGACTGCGAGGTTCGTCGCAATACGATACAGCCAGGTCGTAAATTTCGCACTCGCTTCGTAAGTCTCTCGCGAACGATACACACGCAGGAATACTTCCTGCGCCAAATCCTCCGCCGCCGCCGAGTTCCGGGCCATCCGGTACATGAAGCTCACCATCGGCCGGCGATACTTCTGCACCAGGTACTCGAACCCCGATTGGTCACCCGCTTTGACGCGGAGCATGATATCGGCGTCGGATTGCGAATCGGGTCCCGCGCCAGCGGTAAATACCGTGGGTGCCTGCGGCGTGGCAGCCAGTAACATAGCCCGATCGAGTGCGGCTGTGCTCACACCAGTTTGAACCCCGCCGGAATCCGAAAGTTGCGCCTTATGGTTGTCTCCAGAATCGGATGAAGTCCCTTGAGATGAGATAGATACGGGTGGGCGCGGCGGCTTGGGCTCAAACGTCATGAAGAAGCTGGGAAACCCACCGGAGGCGTCATTCCGGAAAAGGTAGGCCTCGTTCGCAATAGGCTACCACGGGCCGCGGCTGCTTCCAACCCGAGCCTCCCAATTCCGGGCTTGAAATCCGACTCGGAACGTCCGGGGTGCGGGCTCATTCGCCCGCCTTACGAACATGTTCCATCGCCACTCATTTCATTCTGCTCAGACTAAAGTGGTTTGGTGTTTTACGATCAGGTCGTGAGGAGGCGCGAATCTTGACAATGGGAAGCTATCCGCCTAGCATCGCTGGCCAGACGTGAACTTGGCCGCGACGCACAGATTCCTGTCGGGCGGTGAAGCACAAAGCGAAAAATTCCCCCTTGTAACAGGTGAAGCGGCATGAAGTTGCTGTCGAGAGTAGTGTGGGCGGAGGGGATGTATCTGGCGCCCCACCATTTCCAGGCACAAAACCGGTATTTCGAGGAGTCCGTCCACTTTGCTACGAGCAGCCTGTGGAAGGACGCATACGGCTTGGCGGCGTGCCAGTTGGATGCCGACGCGCTCCGCAACGGGACGGTAAACCTGTTGCACGCGCGCGGAATGTTTCAGGACGGACTGCCATTCGATATTCCGGAGTGCGATCCCCGTCCCGATCCGTACAACATCGTGGAGCAGTTTCTTCCGACCACTGATAACCTTACCGTCGCATTGGCAATTCCCCGCTGGGTTCAGGGACAGCAGAATTGCGACCTGGATCCGTTTCCGTCTGGAAATGCGCGTTATCTCAGCACGACGGAGCTGGTTCACGATGAAAACACCGGTCTGGAGCCCAAGCCGGTGCAGATGGGCCGCAAGAACATACGGCTGGTGGTGCCCAAGGGAGAAGAGAACCTGCTGACCTTGCCCATCGCGCGAGTAATGCGCGACCAGTCCGGACATTTTGTTTACGATCCTGCGTTTGTTCCGCCGTGCCTGCGGGTGAGCGCCTCCGAACGCCTATCTTCGATGTTGCAGCGGATGGTGGAAATCCTGGAAGAGAAGAGCGCGGTGGTGACCCAGGAGCAGCACTCTGGAGAGAAGTTTCAGACCGGAATGTCTGCTCGCCAGGTGGCGCAGTTCTGGTTTCTGCACGCGATCAATTCGAGCCTGACCCCGCTGAGGCATATTTTGTTGGCGAAACATCGGCACCCGGAGGACCTGTTCCGCGAGATGTCCCGTCTGGCCGGAGCTCTGTGCACGTTCAGCCTGGATTCGAACCCGCGCACTCTGCCGGTCTATGATCACTCGGACCCCGGGCCCGGCTTCAGTGCTCTTGAGGAACATATCCTGCGCCATCTGGAGATCATTGTTCCGTCGCAGGCGATCGTGATCCCTTTGAAGGGTACGTCGCGCTACTTCTACGAAGGCGAAGTGCGCGACGAGCGCTGCCTGGGGCCGTCACGCTGGATGCTTGGGATTCGGTCGCACGTGGGTGAGGCGGACCTGATCGCTAAGACGCTGCAATTGGTGAAGGTGTGTTCGTCCCAGTTTGTGCCCGAGCTGGTCAAACGCGCTCTGCCAGGCCTGAAGCTCGATCACAGGCAGGTTCCCCCCGCGGCGGTATCTGCGAAGGTGGATAGCCAGTATTTCGTGATTACCCGGAACGGTCCCTGCTGGGAGCACATTATGCGCACGCGCAATGTAGGCGTGTACGTGCCGGGGGAACTGCCTTCCCCGGATATGGAATTGATTGTTTTGCTTGAGAGTTGACATGAGTTCAACACAAGTCACACCACTGGGAACGTATCGAGGATCGAGTCCGGCACTGGACCGGCGCGGCTGGAATCTTGCGCTCGGATTTCAGGAAGTCTTCACCGCCGTGGTGCGGTTGCGGTACAACCGGCAGGCCGTGTCGGACGCTGAGACCTTCCGCGCGCAGATGAGACAGGCATTGCGGGTTGCCGAACAAGAGGCGCGTAGCCGCGGTTGCAGCGCTGAGGACGTGAAGCAAGTCATCTTTGCCGTGGTGGCGTTCCTCGATGAGTCGGTGCTGACTTCGCGAAACCCGGTATTCGTGAACTGGCCAAGGCTGCCGCTGCAGGCAGAACTGTTCGGTCATCAACTGGCCGGCGAAATTTTCTTCCAGGAGTTGCAGAAAGCGCTGAACCGCAGCGACTCGCAGGAGACCGCGGATCTGCTGGAAATCTATTACCTGTGCCTGCTGCTGGGGTTCAAAGGAAGATACGCGGCGGGCGGAGACCTGCGGTCGGTGATGGCCGCGACGCAGGAGAAGATCCGTCGCATCCGCGGGCCGCTCGGAGCATTGTCGCCGCGCGGTGCCATTCCGGCGGACGCGGTTCGCATGTCGCACACGGATCGCGTCAGCCGGCTGCTAGGTCGCGTGGCGCTGATCACCGCGGGAGTTGTTGTGGTGCTGTTTATTCTCTACAAGTTTGTGTTGATGTCGGGTGCTTCGTCACTCTCGGCCTTGGCGGCTGGACTGCTGAAATAGGGGGTTGGGATGTCCTTGATGTACTGGGTGATCGGTTTAATTCTGCTGATCTACATGACCCTGGTGTTTCTCCTCGGCAGATGGTTACCCCTGCACGGCAATGATGTATGGATTTTGCGCGGTGCCCTGGTGGTGCTCGGCCTGATTGGAGCCGTGGTTGCGTTCTGGTATCAACACAAGGTGAACAAGGCGAAAGAAGCCGCGGGAGAAGGAGAATCGGAAGAAAGCTCAACCGGTGATCTGGATGGGCTGGTTCGCGAAGCGATTCGCCGTCTGAAGCAGTCGACCCTCGGCCGCGGCACCGATCTCAGCAGCCTTCCGATTGTTTTCGTGCTCGGAGACTCGGGCGCGACTAAGACGACCGTACTCATTCATTCGGCTCTCGATCCGGAATTGTTGGCGGGACAGGTGTATCGAGACAACGAGGTGCTCGCGACTTCAGCCGCCAACCTGTGGTACACGCGGCAGGCGATATTCGTAGACCCATCGGGCTCGATGATGGGACAGCGCGAGCGCTGGAGGCGGCTGGTAAAGCTGCTGCAGCCGGCACGCTTCTCGGCGGCAGTGGGAAAAAAGGCGCAGGCACCCCGCGCGGCCATCGTGTGTTTCGACTGCGAAACCTTCTTACAGGGCGGGGCGAGCGAGGCCATCGTCTCTGCTGCGCGGAGATTGTCGACTCGGTTGCAAGAGGTATCGCAGATTCTCGGAATCAGCTTTCCTGTGTACGTTCTGTTCACCAAGCTGGACCGCATTTCGTTCTTCGCCGAATTTGTCCGCGGGATGAGCAAGGATGAGGCCGCGGAAGTGCTCGGTGCGACTCTACCCATGCGGTCGTTGAGCGCGGGAGTCTATGCAGATCAGGAAACGCAACGGCTGACCAAGGCATTCGACGAGATCTTCTACTCGCTCGCCGAGCGTCGCATCTTACTGCTTCCGCGAGAGAACGATGGCGACAAGCTCCCAGGGATTTATGAGTTTCCGCGAGAGCTAAAGAAACTTCGTACGCTGCTGGTGCAATTTGTGGTCGACCTGCTCCGTCCGACTCAGCTTGGAACCAATCCATTCTTGCGGGGTTTTTACTTCACCGGTGTGCGGCCGGTTGTGGTCGACGACGTGGTGGCGGCGCCAGTTATGGTTGCCGAGCCATCCGAGGCTTCTCTGAATTCGGGAGCGACCCAAATTTTTCGCGGCGCCGGCTCACAGGTTGCGGCGCCTCCCGCGCTACGAGGCGGCGGCCCGCGCCGGATGCCGCAATGGGTCTTTCTGAGCAGTTTCTTTAACGACATCCTGGTGAAAGATCGGATGGCGCTGGCAGCCAGCGGCTCCAGTTCTCACGTTAATCTACTTCGCCGCATCGCGTTGGCGTGCGCGGCTTTCCTGGGCCTCGTCTTTCTCGCCGGCTTTACTATCTCATTCTTCCAAAATCATGCGCTGGAGAGCCGTGTGCAAGACGAGGTCACGGACCTGAGAACGCTGCAAACTCCGGCTGATCAGCGCCAGCCCGCCTCGATCGGCGATTTGCAGAAACTCGATCGTCTGCGCGCTGACCTGGTCGACCTTTCCGACTGGGAGGAGAACGGGGCTCCGTGGAGCATGCGCTGGGGGCTTTATTCAGGCCACGAAGTTTATCGCGACGCGAAGCCGGTTTACTTCGACCGCTTCCGCCGGCTGCTGTTTGGCGAGTCGCAGAAGCGGATTGTCGACAGTCTGCAGGCACTTCCGGACGCTCCATCCGCAAACGCACCCAATGACGCCTACGAGAAAACGTACAGTGAACTGAAAGCGTATCTGATCACGACCTCATTTCACGACAAGAGCATGAAGGAATTCCTGACACCTGTGCTGATGAGCCACTGGGTCGCGGATCGGGACATCGATAAAGACCGCAAGGACCTGGCATCGTCGCAGTTCGACTTCTACAGCACGGGCCTTGCGAAGGAGAATCCGTTTTCGAGCGGCAATTCTCCGGCGATGATCGTCCACACGCAGGCGTATCTAAACGGGTTTGCCGGAATCGACCGGTACTATGTGGGATTGCTCGCCAGGGCTTCGCAGAATAACCGCGACGTCAGCTTTAATGAGGAATATCCGGATTCCAACGGTCTGATCGTAAGCGCGCATAGGGTCAAAGGGGCCTTTACCCGAGGCGGATACCAGTTTGTGCAGGATGCTCTGAAGAATCCGTCGCTTTACATGGGCGGAGAAGAATGGGTGCTTGGGAAGAGCGTCGCCCAAGGTCTCGATCCCGCGGTAGTTCGCCAGAAGCTGACGGAGCGCTATCACCAGGATTTTGTGAATGAGTGGAATGCCGTCCTCAAGACTTCGTCAGTACCTCCCTATAGCGGATTTCCGGAGGCCGACAAGAAACTGGCGAAGATTACGGACACGAAGTCTCCACTCATGGAGCTGTTTTATTTCGTTTCCCACAACATTGACCTTGCGCCGGCAGATGTGAAGGCTCCCTTCGCTCCGGTGCAGGCCGTTGAGCCGCCGGGACCACCAGACAAACCGCCAGATGTCCTGATTTCGAAAACCACGCAGGACTACATGAAGGCTCTCGGAGGATTGCTGGCTTCGGTCCACGTTGCCGCTCAGAGTCCCGGGGCCCCCGACCCAACAGTCTTAGCTCAAATTTCGACCGCCCAGTCGAATGCTTCGGGAGCAGTCACGAGTGTGATCACGTCAATTCCAGTCGATAACTCCCAGCCGGTTGGAAACGAGAAGGAAGTTCGACGGCTGCTTGAGGGGCCAATCACAGCAGTCGACGGACCGAATAAGCTAGCCCCGCTTAAAGCTGCTGGTGCGGCCGCGGCGGGATTCTGTTCTCAGATGAGGGGCATGTATCCCTTCGATCCAACTTCGTTGAAGGAGATGCCGCTCGACCAACTCTATTCTTTATTGGGAGGCGAAGAGTGGAAGAAACTGAATGATAGTGTGAAATCGTTTGTGCTCCCAGTTGGCTCCGGTTTTGCCCCAACTCCGACGGCGACTACCAAATTGTCACCGGATTTCCTGCGCTTCATGAGCAAGATGAAAGCTCTCAGCGAGGTGATGTATCCCAACGGATCGGCTCCACCGCATTTCTCCTACACGCTAAGAACGCTTCCCAGTAATCTGGAGGGCGTGGAAGTGACGATCGGAAGCGAAAAGCTGTCCGGTAAGGACGCGCAAAAAACTTTCGTATGGACGGGCAGCCCTGAAAATATTGATGTCTCCAAGAACGGAGACACGCTGGACTCGGCGAGCGGACCCTGGGCCGTGTTCCATTTCGTGGCGCGCGCCCACCACCTGACCTACAACAATCTGGAGTGGGTGATTGAAAACAATGGCCAGCCTGTGAAGCTGCCCAACGGCAAGATCAAGTCGTATGACTTTCAGTTGCAGGTAGCCGGAGCGGCCAATCCGTTCTTCGATATGCCCGGGCTCAAGTGCGTCTACCAGGTCGCAGGAAAATAGCGGAGATAAATTGTTCGCGATGTCATCGTGAGGCAGGCGAAAGCCCTCCGATGGACCGTACGAAGCGCGCAGAGCCGCAATAGGTCGGTGAGATTCCGTACGCCACATGTCCTCGGGCATTCCCATCCACAACATCTAAGCTTAACGGTGTTGTACGGTCCCTCACGTCGGCTTTGGCCGACGTTCAGGATGACATCCCAAACGGAGTAATCCCAATTCAGGTGGAACTCTTCTGTGCCGGTCCCGAGATCCGGCCGAAGAATCGATCTTTCCATGATGGTGGTGTGGCCCGAATCAGCAGGCAAGTGATGTTGTCATCGCTCCCGCCCGCTTTGGCGGCTTCAATCAAGTCGCTGCAAGCCTTATCCAGAGACTCCTGATTTACAGCCTCGGCGATTTTGTCTTCTTTCACATAGCGCGAAAGACCATCGCTGCAGAGCAGCAGCACGTCCTCGGAGGTGAACTCGTGATCGGCCAGATCGGGTTCGACCGTGTCGTCGGTCCCGAGGGCGCGCACGATCACGTTCTGCATCTTTGAATTCTCGGCTTCTTCCAGAGTCATCAGGCCGCGCCGGACCTGCTCCATAACCAGAGAGTGATCCTGAGTCAGTTGGGCAAGTTCACTCTTGCGGATGAGGTAAATGCGGCTATCGCCGACGTTGGCAATCGAAAACAGATTGCCTTCGACCGCGACCGCTACGATGGTTGAGCCCATACCGGCAATGGTGATGTCCTTTGCACCGGCTTCGTGAATTGCTTGATTGGCGAGTTGAATAGCCCCCGCGAGGTCGGCGGCGCGTTGCGAGACGCCTTCGAATTGCGGAACTCCGGCGTGCGTCGTATCACCTGCCTCACGGTAGAAACCCAGGACTGTGTCTACCGCGATCTTGCTGGCCAGTTCACCGGCTTGCTGTCCACCCATGCCGTCGCAGACGACGAAGATTCCATGGCGCAAGTCGTATCCAAAGTTGTCCTCGTTGTTCTTGCGCACGAGGCCGATGTCGGTCATTCCGGCGGCTTGAATCACGTAGTTCATTCTGAGTCAGGGAATCCTAACGTATCGGTCTCTCACGGTAAACCCTGAAACGCCGGACAGAATCGGAGGATCCGAAGCTTGTTGTGTAAAACGACGGCCAAGCCGAACTCCGCGGTAGATCTTGTACAAATACTAACGCCGTGTCCTGCCCGCTTTCTTGCTGAGAGTTTGCCACTCGCTCTGCAGGTCTTTGCTGGCGAATTCGGCAAAAGCGGCGACTGAATCCAGGGCCTTGGCAGCCTGTTTCTTGTCTCCGGCATCGAACGCCGCTCGGGCTCTGTCGATCGCCGACGACATCTGTCGATCGGCGACCGACTTGCGGCGTGACGCGAAGATGGGGACAATTCGGGCGAGCAGCGGAGATTTCGCATTCTCCTGCAGTGTTCGCTTTCCGCCATCCCGGGACTCCAGATAGGCGTATGCGCTACCCACCGACTGCAAAGCAGTGGCTTCACTGGCGCTGGCTTCGCGCAAAGTCGCCAGGGCTTTCTGTACAGCTTGAGTCTGCAGGATTGACTGCGGCTGAGACTCCAGTAATCGAACGGCTTCAGCGTACTGCTCGTGGATGCGGAGTTCCTCTGCGGCCAGCAGGGCAGACTCGATGGTTCGTTCGAAGGATTGCAGGCGCGCTCTGGCGTCTTCCAGGACGAACATCAACGAAGCTGTCTCCGGTTCCTGCCTGATGGCGCCCAGCAGGTCGACCACTTCGTTGTATGCTCCACGCGCCATAAGTTCCTGCGCCTGCCGCATCAATCCCTGAATGTGTGTATTCTTCTGGCCGCGGTCTGCCTCCTGCCGGGCGAAGTCCATCAATTCGGCTATCTCGGGAGAGAAGATGCCTTCCCTCTGGCACGCTTCCAGAAGACGCAGCGCCTCAGGGTATCTGCCAGCGCTCATCGCTTCATGCGCGCGCTGCAGATATTGGGAGCGGTTCTTCTCCTGGGTACGGTCGGAAATATGGCCGACGATCGTGGATTGAAGCGCCAGCAGCCGCTCATTCCCAGGCGCTTCGTGCAGGTGTTGATGCACCAGCTTCAAAGCTTCTTCCGGGGACGTCTCAATCAGGCTGCGGCAGCGCAGTGCGACCTCGTCGACACGCCGGCGGATCTCCTCGTCGCGCAGTTTGCGGGCAAGGTTGCCCTTCAGCTTGATCAGGCTGGGTTCGTTGGGAAGGCGCTCCAGACCTTGCTCGACCAGCTTTGTAGCGCGAGTCAATTCCTCAACCGTGGAAGCAACCGAAACTTCGTTCTGAAGCTGTTCGAGGATGCGCCGGCGCTGCTCCTGCTCGCGTCCTTGCCTGGCGGCGGACTGTAGCGTGATCAATTCAGGATTGGCGGGATCAACCTTTTCGGCCTCGGCGAGGGCTTCCATCGCCGCGGTGAAGTGCCGGGCTCCGATTTCCTTTCGCGCACTCTCCAGCAATTTCCTCGCTTTGGCCTGCCGCGTGGCTTCTTCGATCAGACGCGCCAGAGTCACGTGAGCTGCGCGCACTCGTGAGTCGTCACGATCGACCTCGAGTGCCTTGGCGATTACCTCTCCCGCAGCCTCCAGGTCGCCGCGTTCGCGGGCTGTATCGGCTTCGCGCAAATATCCATCGATCAACTCCCGGCGTCTCTTCTTTTGCCTTACCGATTCCAGTAGATCCGCAAGCTCCGAACTGGACGGATCAAGCCCGCAGGCTTCTTCCAGGCAGTGAATCGCATCTTCATAGCGCTTGTCTGCCGACGCGTCCTCGGCTTGTGTTTTCAGTTGCCGGATTTGCTCGGCACGCGCCCTGAGATTGAGATTCTGCTGAACCAGCGCGATCATTTGCCGCGCTGTGACCTGCTGGTTATCGACTTTCAGTACCTGCAGCAGGATGTCTCTCGCGGAAGTGAATTCCTCTTCCTGCACCAGCCGCTCAGCCTTTTGAATCCAGCCGGTGACCTGCTCTTTCCTCAGTTCCTGCTCAACGGATCCGATCTCGGCGGCCATCTCGTCCGCCGTGGAGTAGCGGTCGTCAGGACTTTTGGCGAGCGCGCGGTCGAGAATAGCGTCCAGAGCGGGAGGATAGTTCTCGATACACAGACTGAGCGGAGGATGCTTCTCCGTCAGGATCTTCTGCACGATGCTGTAGTCGCCGGTGAACGGGAGTTGCCCGGTCAAGAGCTGATACATCAATATGCCGGCGGAGAAGATGTCGGACCGGCCGTCGAACGCAGCGTTTCTCAGGCGCTCGGGCGCCATGTATTGCAGCGTGCCAATAACGTGTCCAGTGCGCGTCAGATGGCCATCTGCCTTTTCTTGGCGTGCAATTCCAAAATCGAGCAACTTCACGACGCCGTCGGATTGCACGATGACATTGGCCGGCTTGACGTCGCGATGGATCACGTCATTGCGGTGGGCATATCCCAGGGCGTAACAGACTTGCTCCACAATCTTCAGCTTGAAGGCGAGCGGCTGCGACTTGCCGGACTGGATCAGACGATCCAGAGGATCACCCGACAGGTACTCCATGACAATGTAGGGGAAGCCATCCTGCTCGCCCAGATCGTAGACCGTGACAATATTCTGATGTTTCAGGGCCCCGGTCTTCGCGGCTTCCTGGTAGAACCGCTTCAGCATTTCCTCGTCACCGGAAAATCCTTCGGTGAGGGTCTTAATCGCGACCTCGCGGTTGAGCTGTCGGTCAAAGGCGCGATAGACCAGACCCATCCCCCCGCGACCGAGAAGATCGATCACTTCGTACTTGCCGATGCGCTTGATATTTGGAGTGGTCACGGAAGTAAGTCGCTTCGTCAGGGTGAAGCGGCCCCCCGGGGAAGAAGTACCTGTGCCGCGGGCCGGCTTTCTGGTCTGCCAGCCGATTTACAGCACTAGGATAATACAGGGCAAAACAGTTCTGCGCTAGGCGGCACCAGCCGCCCAAGCCATGTTGAACTGATCGTGGAGGAACTTCCTGGCTTCATCGCGTTCCGGGGTCTGAGTATCCGGAGTCGAATTGAGGTACAGGATGTACTCCTCGGCGCTGCCGTCCGTATCCCCGTCCATGAAGCGCTTGCGCGCCTGCGTCAGAATCTTACTGGGCAGGGTTTGCACCTTGTCTTTCACTTCCTTAATCAAATCTCCTCGCGCTCCTATTTCGACATCGCCAAGGAACTGGTTCTCATCCGGCGTGGTACCCAGCTGCTTCACGCCCTTGGTGTCCTCTGGTTTCACGTTTTCCAAAACCATGAACTGCTTTTCCGCTTCTTTCTTGATGGAAGGATTGGCCGCGACGACACTACCGCTGGAGTCGGTGATCCGAAATCCAAGTTCCACGACCGCGCTCAGATCGATCGTCTTTTTTGTGTAGCTGTAAGGCTTCGTCACGTCGATCATTTTGGTCTTGGGGATGGCGTCGAGTTTGCGCCCCAACGTGTCGGCCTTTTTCTGGGCGTCATCAACCCCCTGTTGGGCCGTCGCAATGTCCTTCTTCTTGCCATGCGTACGCGCGGCCTCGAGGTTTCTTTGCGCTTTCTGAAGGTCCTGGGTTGCCGCCTCGTACTCGCGGCTGGCCCTATTCCAGTCCTCGTTGGGTATGTCCCTGGTGCCCACCAGGTATTCGGAATCGAGGGACTCGATGCTTGGTTTAGTGACGGGGCGGTGTTCGAGCACATCGCCGATCAGCTGGAAATTCGGGTCGATGGGCGTTGCGTCAGCGGCACGAATGATTCTGACGGGAAGGGCCGTGGTCTCCAGGCCGGTAGCAATTGCATCAGAAAGCTGGTCTGCAAAGCCGGAACTATCACGCCGCGAGGTCTGGTCGCGGAATACCACCTTGATGGAAAGGGTGGAACGAATGTTGTGGATGGCGGAGTACTTGGTGCGCTCATCGCGGATATCGTCGCGATTGGGTTGGTATTGCTGCGCCTCCTGAAGATACAACCAGGCAACACCGACGCCGGATCCGAGCGGCTTATCCAGGTAAGTCTTCGCCCGAGCCACATAGTAATCACTCAGCGTTTGCGAAACCAGATCGCGACGGAGTTTGAGGTTCTGATTGTCGGGCTCCAGAGTGCACGCGCGCTGAAGGTAGGAATATGCCTGCTGTACGCCAATCTCGTCAGCGCGGCCCTGAATCGGGTTGTGAGCGTCCAACAGGCGCTTGGCCTCATCGGATGCACTCTTCACGTAGTTCGGCTCCAGCGTTTGTATGCGATCTTTTACCAGCGCCCGTTGAGTTTCCGGAAGATCAGCCACCACCTCGTAGGCTTCGATGAATTTCTTGTCCTGCTCGAAAGCATTGCTCTGCTGCAGAGCGTTATCGGCGGCAGCCTGGTCGTTCGAGGATTGCAGACTTCCTTGGGCTTGCTTCAGAGCAGCCGCGGCTTCGGCGGTTGGCTTAATGGAGACTGCCCTCTGGTATTCCTGGACAGCGTCACGCCATTTCTGACTGGCAATGTCGGCTTGGCCTTGCTCGAAGTGGTGCTTGTAAGCCGTATCGAGAATGGCCCCAACGCGCGGTTCCTCATCGGCAAAAGCGCGGAAGTCAGAGATTGCGGCTACAGCCTCATCGTAGTGCTGCGCAGCGATATTCGACTCTCCGCTCTGCATCGCTGCTCCAATCCGTTTCGTTTCCGCACCGATGGCGTCTTCGAGAGTCTTACCCTGATCAAAATGGGGGTCCACTCCCAGAGTCTGTTCCGTTAGCTGGAGGCTAATTCCCAAGTGTGCATATCCGGTCGTGTGGTTAGCCAGTGCCTGGCGATAGGCCTGTAGTTCTGTGCGGATCTTATCCGCAACCAGCACTAGGTCGGAGTGCACGGCGTCGCGCAACTTGCTGGCATCCTCATTGCTGGGAATAAGTTCGTGGACCTGGTCGGCGCGCAGATATGCTGTTCGAAGCTGAGCATATGCGGGAGAACTTGACGAAGCGGAACTGCGATAAGCGGCTAAGGCGTCGTTCCCGTCTTTCAGGAGCAGAGCCGCCAGACTTTGCTTGGCCGTATCGGTATGGGCTGCTTTGGGGTACCGCGCCAGGTAATCCTGCCATTGTGCGATGGAGTGCGCTCGATTAGCTCGTAGATATTCGGCTAGCTCGGTGTCTGGCGCTTGCACGAAGACGATCTTTACCGTGGGTTTAAACGGAGGCAGAACCGTAACGCCCTTTTCGGAAGAACTCAGCACCTGTCCCGACAGCGCGGCGCGGTCCGCCAACTGTGCCGGAGTGAGGGATTCATCTTTCTCGAATTTCAGGTTGGTCGGCACCACGCATTCCGATTCGGTGCCACGGGTGAGAGTCATGGTCCCCTTGGCATCGCGCTCGACAGACGTCACCGGCGGAGTGAGCGCAACTTTTGGCAGCTTGCCGTAATTCGATTTATTGATCTGCGTCACGCCGGTGCAACTCCGGACCTCTGCCTTGCCATTGATCAGCAGTCCCGTCAGTTGCACAAAGGCGGCGCCAGTGGGACCGTCATAGAGTTCGATTGCGGTGATGGACACATCTTTCGATTGGACCGCGGGAACCACCAAAGCAATCAGGAGGAGTGAAAGACAGAGTCTCTTCAGAAGCGGCCGAAGACAGAAAGCAGCATGAAACATCGAACGTCGTGGCATAGAATCCCCGGGGTGACGGCTAACGTCATATGAACTCGCCCTGTGTAGGTGCCCGTAATCATACTCAGTGCTGTGTTGAAGTCAAGCGTGCGCAAGGGGGATACGAGGGGCACTATTGTGCCACGAAAGGCGAGTAACTGACACGAAGGAGGCGAGTGAAATGTTTGCCACGCGTGCCAATTTGGCGTAACCTACTTTCCCGGACGAATCCTCCTTCCCCCGCGTCCCCGAGTTCCCATGGTGCCTTTCGAACCGAAGACGGACAGCAAAGAGTTCGAGATCCCGAACCCCGAGCATAGCCCAGCGACGGGGAGTCAAATTGCAGCGTCCGCAGCCGCGGATCTGACGATTCGAGTTTGGCGCCGAGATGGTGGCGGCGGCACCGCCGCGCTGACCTGGCATAGCGAGAGCGTTCTCGTCTACATGATTGCTGACCTGGTTGCGGCGAGTCATGGCCGCACCGCGGTTGAGATGTCCGCCGCGATGGCCGCGCATTTCGACAATTCGCTCCACGCTCTGGTAGCCGCAAAGCGTATCGAGAATGCGATCCTGGAGTTCCTCGCCTGCAGGTCGGGCGATTACATGGGCGCGGCCGTATTGATTCATCCGCCAGTGGCAGCGGGCTTCAGTCAAGGAATGGCGCAGAGCGCGCTGCGGCTCGCCGAGCCCGGGCAAATCATTCTTTCCGAAGAAGTCTCACGGCGTTTCCAGGATCTCCCCGGCATTGAGCTTCGCGCTGTGCCGGCGCTGACGACCGGCGGAACCGAACACACCGGACTCGCGGAGTTGATCTGGACGTCATCGGAGCGGCTGGCCAGCCTGCGGAATTCGGCGAACGTTGCGCCTCCGACTTCTGAGGTCGGTCCGCCGGTTGGCGCCACGATGATCGTGAATTCGCCTTTCGCGACACCTCGTAGTAACCCAGCCGGTGGTTCACAGAGAATCGACACCGCGTCGCGGAGGCCATCCGACGCTGAGGGATTCAAGAATCGAGAAGGGGCTTTCGAGGAAGGCCTCGCGGAATTCGAGGAGCGGCGCTCGTTCATTACGCGTTCGAGAATGGTGATCGGGGCGGTCGCGATCGTGCTGGTGATTGTAGCGCTGGTGTTGTTTCACCCCTGGTCGGGCTCGAAAGTTCAACCTAAGTCGCAAGCAAATGAAGCTCCAGCAGGGACAGCGGCGGCCACGACGACTGAAACGCCGGCAAACAGCATTCCGCAGCCTCCGCCGGTGGTGCAACCGGCTCCTGAGCAACCTGCCAAAGCGGAGCCTCCGGTTAAGAAGCCACCGGTTACGAAGAAGACCGCCAAGGACAAAGATAACGCCAAAAAGCCGGAAGATACGCCGATTCAGGGGTTCGAAGGCAACAGTACGTATGATGGCATGACCCAGAAAGATATCCCGCACCTGTTGCAGTGGGCCAGGTCGGACGCCGGCAATGGGAATTACGCGAAAGCTGCGCAGGAATATCGAGTCATCCTGCAATTGCAGCCGTACAATTCGGACGCGAAAGAAGGATTACGCAAGATTCAAGTCGCTCAGCAGCGAGATCAATAGACCAAAGTCGGGGCTGCCTCAATCCCCCCAAGGCAGCATTCTCGCCAGGAGTCTCCATGTCAAACCGTTTTGATTTTGGTGGCGTCAATTTGCGAGCCAGTGAAGAAAGCGCCGTTGCGCGGCCCACCTCGGAGACGCCCTTCTGCATCGCGATTCTCGGCGATTTCAGCGGGCGAGAAAATCGAGGGCTGATCGAGCCAAAGGCAGTCGGAGAACGCCGTTCGTATCTGGTCGACCGGGATAATTTCGATGAAGTGCTGTTGAAACTTCGCCCTGAATTGCACCTGCCCACCGAGGGTCGAAACCCGCTGGTGTTTCGCTTCTCGGAGTTGGACGATTTTCATCCCGACCGTCTTTTCGAGAACGAGGCCTTCCAGAAACTCAAAGCGTTGCGAGAGCGAGTGCAGGACCCGTCCGCGTTCGCCGAGATAGCGGACGATCTGGGGTTCCGTCCTCCCTCGGCTGCTCGAGAAAGCGAAAGCCTGCGAATATCGGCGCCAAGTCCAGCTCGCTTGGCATCAGGCAGCCTGCTCGACGAGATGATCGAGCAGACGGAATCTCGCGCGGCATTGGAGCCTGCTCGCAAAACCGGCGAGATCCAGGAGTTCGCGCGCCAGCTCGCCGCGAAGTATTCGGTCAGCGCTCCTGATCCCCGCCAGCCGGACGCAGTGGCGGCGGTTGACGGCGCGATTGGCGACACCATGCGTGCGATTCTGCACCACCCTGACTTTCAGGCGCTGGAAGCCATCTGGCGTGCAACGTTAATGCTCGTCCGACAGGTCGAAACCGGACCGCAACTGAAGATTTATCTGATCGATATTTCAAAACAGGAGTTGTCGGCAGATCTGAAGGCGTCGGACGATCTCCGCAAGTCCGGCACCTTCCGGTTGCTGGTCGAAAAAGCGATCGACACGCCCGGTGCGGATCCGTGGTCGGTTGTCGTGGGGAACTTCAAATTCGGATCGGGAAGCGAAGACATGGATCTACTCGCGAAACTGGCGGGCGTCGCTCAGCGCGCCGGTGCTGCATTGCTCGCAGGGGCGGATCCATCACTTCTGGGCTGTTCTTCCCTCGAGGCCGCACCTCATCCGCGTGACTGGTGCGAGTCAAAGGCCCAGGATTCCTGGAAACAGCTTCGCTTGCGGCCCGAGTCCGCGTCTGTCGCTTTAGCTTTGCCGCGATTCTTGTTGCGACTGCCCTATGGACAGGAAACCTCTCCGTTGGAGTCTTTCGAATTCGAAGAATTTCCCGGACATCCATCCCACAACGAATATCTATGGGGCAATTCGGCATTCGTCGTGGCCCTGTTGCTGGGGCAATCTTTCAGTGAGGCCGGATGGGAGATGCGGCTGGGAAGCCTGTCTCAAATCGAGAACTTGCCGCTACACACGTATCGGGTGGAGGGTGATGCCCAATTGAAACCATGCGCGGAGGTGCTGCTGACCGAGGAAGCCGTGGAACGTATTCTCGATCGCGGACTGATTCCCCTGGTCTCCTTCAAGGGCCGGGATTCGGCCCGGGTCGGCAGGTTTCAGTCCATGGCTGAGCCACACCGGCCTTTGGCAGGGCGCTGGCAAGCCTAATCGGGGACGGATTGAGCATCACCATTACTTCCTTCCGACCCTCCATGTTCTCAGTCTTTTTCGCTGTCGCGATACCGAGTGAACGCGGCTTTTTCAGGGAGTGAAGGAAAAATGTGCTGGAAATCGCTTTCCAGACAGGAGCTAAGAAACGTTTTGGGGGGTCTGCAACACTATCTGTCATTGACGTACGCGGTCAACAGACCGGTGGTCACGCCCGGTGAATAGAATTGCAGCAAAAAAGAAGCGGAACACTTGACTGAGGTATGTGCTTGTGATAAACCCTTGACCCACGGCCCTTAGGGCCAAGTGGCAATTGGCCTAATTTCCTGTGAGTTTGGGCCACCTCAACCGCTTCCCCGGCGATTGCAAGTTTAAGAATTCACCTTTTAAGGCACTTCTCCGAAAACTCGAGAGGTAGGGAGCTAATATGGCAAAACCGAGCACTCAGCATAAATTGGACCGCGTGCGGCCGCCCCGCGTTCAGATCACTTACGATGTGGAGACCGGAGGCGCAATCGAAATTAAGGAACTGCCATTCGTAGTAGGCGTTCTTGGCGATTTTACCGGTCAACCGGAACAACCTCTGCCGAAACTCAAAGAACGGCGCTTTGTCGAGGTCACGCCCGACAACTTCGATTCCGTTCTGGAGAGCATGAAGCCGCACCTCTCCTTCGCGGTGGAAAACAAGCTCAGTGAGGACTCCACCGCGGGGCAGATTCGCGTGGATCTGAAGTTCAAGAGCCTGGAAGATTTCGAACCTGAGCAGGTGGCCCGTCAGGTAAAGCCCCTGAAAGAGTTGCTTGATTTGCGCACGCGCCTCAATGACCTGAAGGGCACGCTGCAGACCAACGACAAACTCGACGAAGCGCTGCTCGACGCCGTCAGCAAGACCGACAAACTCGACAAGTTGAAGGCCGAAGTCGGCCCGAAGGGGGAACCCAATGCCTGAGACCCAGAAAACAGCCGGTAGTTCCGCGGTAGTAGAACAGGCGGCAGAATCGAGTCTTCTTGATCAGATTGTAGAGCAGGGGCGCTTTGCCGACCCCGCTGCTCGTGAGAGGGGCAAGAATCTGGTCAAGGAATTTGTCGCCCAGGTTCTTGAGGGGTCGATGACTCTGGGGCGGGATGCCGACCAGATGATTTCTGCCCGCGTGGCCCAGATTGATCACCTGGTCTCGATTCAGTTGAATGAAATCCTGCACAACCAGCAGTTCCAGAAACTGGAAGGCACGTGGCGCGGGCTCAAGTATTTGCTGGATCAGTCCGAGACCGGCACCCAGCTGAAGATCCGGATCCTGAACGCATCGAAAAAAGATCTTCTGCGCGACTTACAGCGCGCACCTGAGTTTGATCAGAGTGCGATGTTCAAGAAGGTCTACGAGGAAGAATACGGCCTCTTTGGCGGCGAACCGTTTGGCGCGCTGGTCGGCGATTACGAATTCAGCAAGCATCCGGAAGATCTGGAACTGCTGGAGAAGGTTTCGCAGGTCGCAGCGGCCGCGCACGCTCCGTTCTTGTCGGCAGCGTCGTCTGAACTGCTCAACATGGAAAGCTACACGAACCTGGATCAGCCGCGTGACATCGGCAAGATCTTCGATAGCACCGAATACGCGAAGTGGAAGGGCTTCCGTGAGAGCGAAGACTCCAAGTACGTGGCATTGACCTGCCCTCGCGTTCTCATGCGCCTGCCTTACGGCCGCGACACCGCCCCGGTTGAAGGGTTCAACTTTGAAGAAGGCGTCGACGGCACCGATCACTCCAAATACCTCTGGGGCAACGCGGCGTACGCACTTGCTTCGAAGATGACACAGGCGTTTGCGACCTACGGCTGGTGCGTGGCGATTCGCGGTGTCGAGGGTGGAGGGTTGGTCGACGGGATGCCGTCTCACACCTTCCGCACGGACGAGGGCGACGTCGCCCTGAAGTGTCCGACGGAAATCGCCATCACCGATCGTCGCGAGAAGGAACTCGCGGATCAGGGTCTGGTGCCGCTGGTTCACTGCAAGGGCACCGACAAGGCTGCGTTCTTCAGCATCCAGTCGTGCAACAAACCCAAGCTGTATGACAGTGACTCCGCCAATGCGAACGCGCGCTTGTCGGCGCAGTTGCCGTACATGATGTCGACCTGCCGCTTCGCGCATTACCTCAAGGCAATGATGCGCGACAAGATCGGCGGCTTCATGTCGCGCGACGACTGCTGGCGCTTTCTGAACCGCTGGATCAGCAAATACGTGACGCAAGATGACAAGGCAGGCCCGGCAACCAAAGCCAAGTTCCCCTTGCGTGAAGCGCGCATAGACGTGGAGGAGATCAAGGGTAAGCCTGGATGCTATCGCGCCGTCGCTTATCTGCGGCCACATTTCCAACTGGATGAAATCAACGTGTCGCTGCGGCTGGTCGCTGATCTGCCGGCAGCGGCGAAGTGAGGATCTGAGTAGTAGCCCGGTTTCAAAATCAGACCTTACGAGGTCTTTAAATTCGTTGTCCAACAAGGAGGAACTACAATGCCAGGATGTGCGTATCTGCAGCTTGGAACTATTAAAGGTGAAACCCAAACCACTGGTCTCGAAGGCTACATCGAAGTGGATAGCTATTCATTCGGAGCCAGCAACCCGGCGGATATCGGCAGCGGCGGTCTTTCGGGTGGCGTAATCTCGCTCTCGGACTTCAGCTTTACCTGCAATACCGATAAGTCCAGCGGCGATATGCTGAAGCAACTGTTCAGCGGCCAGCCTGTCGACTCCGCGGTGTTCAAGCTGTTTGAAGCCAGTGGTGGGGCAAATATAGGAGACCCGTACGTCACGGTGACCTTCACTAACTGCCTCATGACTGGCCAGTCCTTTGGCGGCGGCAGTCAAGGGAAGCCGAGCCAGAGCATCAGCTTCGCTTTTGAGCAGATCGTGTATGCATATGGCTCACAGACGAGCGATTCCGGCGTCGTGTCCAATGCGGCGAATGCGGGCTTCAACGTTGTTAAACACGCGGCGGTGGGCTAATCGCGCAGCGCCTGAGGTAGATTTGACGCTGGAGGCACTTCGACAGCCGCTAAAGCGGCTGAGGCGGAGTGCCTCCAGCCTGTCCTTCTGCGGTTTTCTGTTAATCACGAATTCGAGCCCTAACGGCTCGGTTGGCGAATTCTCTCTCTCGGGTGCCCAATGAATCCACTAGAGCTATACCAGGCCGGACGGTTGATGGATGCCATGAAGGCCTTGAGCGCGGAATTGCGCGATAATCCCACCGATGCTCGCCGCCGTACCTTCCTCTTCGAGTTGCTGTGCTTTGCTGGAGAGTGGGAGCGGGCGGACAAGCAGTTGGAAGTCCTGGGACAGGCTGGTCCAGAGAGCGAAATGGGTGTGCTCCTCTACCGCAGCGCCTTATTCGCCGAACGCCAGCGTCACGACCTGTTCCAGCGCGGCGAGTTTCCTGCCGAGCAGGAAGATACGGGGGCGGAGCGCAACGGCATGGTGAATGACAAGCCATTCACCTACTTCGCCGACGCCGATCCGCGAATTGGGGCCCGCCTGGAGTTGTTTGCCGCGGGAAGCTACCTGCTGCTCCCCATCGAACATGTCGCGTCCATCCAGATTCCTCCTCCGAAACGGTTACGAGACCTCATTTGGACACCGGCTGCCGTGCGCACCACTCCGTCGTTCAAGGGAAGCGAACTAGGCGAGGTTCTGCTGCCGGTCTTGGCGCCTTTCTCATGGCGTCATCCCGAGGAAGCCGTCCGCCTCGGGAGGATGACCGTCTGGGAGAAGACAGACGGCGCAGAATTCCAGGTTCCGTTCGGGCAGAAGGCGTGGCAGGTCGACGACGAGGATGTTCCTTTCCTTGAACTACGCGCGCTGGAGTTCAATTCCGCTTCCGTGGCCGCCTGATCATGCCCCTTCCCGACGATCTCTTGCAACCGATACCAGGCGAGAATCCCTCGGGCGCGAGTCTGCGCTACGACCCCGTTTACGACAAAATCAAGGAGGCCCGGCGCGAGGAAGCGCAGCCGCCGCCGGGCATGACCGAGCAGGACCGAAAGCTCGCCGACAATACGCAGGTGATCAAGCTCACCACCGACCTGCTGACCAACAAGAGCAAAGATCTCCAGCTGGCTGCCTGGTACACGGAAGCATCTCTCAAAAAGAGCAGCTTTGCCGGTTTGCGGGACGGTCTGGCTTTGTGTCTCGGGCTGCTGCAAAAGTTCTGGGACACTCTCTACCCCGAACTGGAAGATGGAGATGCGGAGTCCCGTTCCGCCCCGTTGGGTTTTGTCGGAACAAAACTCGAAATCCCCCTGAAATTATTGCCTGTCGTCGAGAAGCGCTACAACCTGGTCGACTACCAGCAGTCGCGGGAGCTCGGCTACGAGGATCTGGCAAAGACCGACGACGCCAAAAAGAGCCGCGCAGCGAAGCTCAAGGAGGGCAAGCTCGCGCCCGAGGTGTTCGACAAAGCCTTCGAGGAGACACCCAAGAAATTCTACGCGCAAGCGGAGCAGGACCTGGACGCCTGCCTACAACTCCTGGCACAACTCAAGAAGGTTTGTGACGAAAAGTTTGGCAATGAAGGGCCGTCCTACGGGCCGCTACAGAAGACCCTGGAGGCCGAACGCCATCTCATCCATATTTTGCTGCAGAAGAAGCGCGAGAAGGAGCCGGATCCGGTGGAGCCTGTTCCGGTCGCCGCTGAAGGCGCACCCGGTGCTGAGGGCGAAGGTGGCGCCGCGGGGGCGGCTGCACCGGTTCGTACCGGCGTTCTGATCTCTTTCGACGGCTCTTCGGAGCCCCCCGACCGGGTAGACGCGATCAAGAAAGTGGCCGAGGTGGCAGCTTTTCTCCGGCGTCGTGAACCGCAGAGCCCGGCTTCCTACCTGATGTTGCGCGGCCTGCGATGGGGAGAATTGCGGGCGGCGATTGAACTGACGGATCCGACGAAGCTGGAAGCTCCTCCCACCGACTTGCGCAGGTATTTGAAAAAACTGTTTTTGGACAAGAAGTACGAAGAGTTACTTGAGGCGGCCGAAAGCGCAATGGCGCTTCCTTGCGGTCGTGCCTGGCTCGACATGCAGCGTTTTGTGGTCGAGGCATGCGAGGCGCTGGGCAGCGGTTACGAAGCCATCGCGCGCGCCATCCGCTCGGAATTGAAGGCGTTGGTAACCGACATTCCACAGCTGCTGGATGCCACTCTGATGGACGAGACTCCGGCAGCGAATGCGGAGACACGTGCCTGGCTGGTTTCCTTGAGCCAGGCGCCCGCCTCGGCAACTCCGGCGGATGGGGCCGCGCACGCAGCCTCCTCGAACGGACTCGGGTCGCGCTGGCCGGGCCAGCCTACCGATGCTTATGTTTCGGCGCTGCAGGCTCTGCGCGATGGTCAGGAACGGAAAGCATTCGAAATTTTGCAGCAGGACATTGCCCGAAAACGTTCTGGCCGCGAACGCTTCCGCCGGCGTATGCAACTGGTGGAGATCTGCGCTAGCACCAATAAACCGAACGTGGCGCAGCCCATCCTTGATGATGTCGCGGCTGCTATCGAGAATCACAAACTGGACGAATGGGAAGATCCCGGCCTGGTGGCCAGTGCGCTGGCGACTCTGATGAAGATGAGCGTCAAAATCCAGGCGGACAAAGCCGCGCAGCAAAAGATTTTCGAGAGGATCTGCCGGCTCGATCCGGCGCAAGCGCTGGGGGACGCAAAATAACGCATGCCCAGGCGAGATGTTACCGGACCTGTGACCCTCTCGGTGCTTGATCGCCTGATCGATCGGGATCCGAAGACCCGCTCAGAGGTTCCGCTTTCGCGCGCGCAATCGCTTCGTGAGCTGAAGTGGGCCTTGAAGCGCGATCTGGAGTGGTTGCTCAATACCAGGCAAACCATCGATCTCGCGCCCGATTCTGCTCGCGAGACCAACCGTTCCGTGTATCACTATGGCTTCCCGGACGTGTCTTCGAAATCGGTGCTGTCGACCCGAGATCACGCGGATTTGGTGCGCGATATGGAGTCGGCCATTGCCACCTTTGAGCCCAGGCTTAAGCGCGCTCGGGTGCGCATGGAACCGGTTGAAGGCAGTACTCGAACGCTGAAGTTCGTCATTGAGGGATTGCTGTGTATGGATCCTACCCCGGAACCGGTGCGCTTCGACACAGTGCTTGAACTGGGCAAAGGTGAGTACGAAATCAAGGGAGCCGATCTTGCGTAATGAGCTGAGAGATTATTACGAGAGCGAACTCACCTTCCTGCGCCAGGTCGGAGCTGAGTTCGCCGACAAGTACCCGAAGATCGCGTCTCGTTTGCTGCTCGAATCCGATCGCTGCGAAGATCCCCACGTCGAGCGCATGCTGGAAGCCTTCGCTCTGCTTGCTGCGCGCGTTCATCTGCGCATTGACGACGACTTCCCGCTGATCACCGAGGCACTGCTGAACATCCTCTACCCGCACTATATGCGGCCGGTGCCGTCGATGACGGTGGCCCAGTTCCACACCGACCCTGAGAGCGGCAAGCTGACCAGCAGCTTGAAAATTCCGAAGGGAACCGTCCTTTATTCGCGTCCCGTCGAAGGAGTGCCGTGCAAGTTCCGGACTTCGTACGACACCACTGTGTGGCCGTTTAAGGTCTCACAAGCCCAGTGGATAACGCCAGACCGCATCCGGCCCGCCCTGCGTGCGTCTGAAGCCGCGGTCTTTCGGGTTGAACTGGAATGCTTTCCCGACGTTTCGTTTGAGAAGTTGGATCTCGAAACGCTTTCCTTTTACCTGAATGGTGAGAGTTCGGTCGTCCACGCACTTTACGAACTGCTATGCCGGAACTGCGTACGCGTTCTGCTGCGTGATCCCGCCAAGCCTAAGGCTCCGGTGCGCGAAATTTCCGCACGAAATCTTCAACCAATGGGATTCGGCGAGAACGAAGATGTTTTGCCGTATCCCCGTCGCTCGTTCATGGGATACCGCTTGCTGCAGGAGTACTTTGCGTTCCCGGAAAAGTTCTTCTTCATGAGCCTGAAGGGGCTATCGCAGTTGCAGCAAACTGGTTTCACTTCGAAGGCAGAGTTGCTGTTCATGATTTCTCCCTTCGAGCAGGATGGACGTCATCAGCGTTTGGAAGTTGCTGTCAACGATAAGACGCTGCGTCTGGGGTGCGCCCCCATCATCAATCTTTTCGCGCAGGTTGCCGAGCCCATCCTGGTCGATCAGACGCGTTACCAGTATCCAATTGTCCCCGACGCGCGGCGCCGTCAAACCATGGAGATTTACTCGGTAGACGAGGTGGTCAGCACCGACGCCGAGACTCATCAAACCGTGACCTATCATCCGCTCTATTCAGAGCGTCACGCTGTACAGGGAACCAGTCCCGCGTATTGGTACATCACACGATCAGTTTCCAATCGCAAGGGCGATGAGGGCACCGATGTGTTCCTTTCGATGGTGGATATTTCAGCTCGTCCCATGCAGTTGGACTACGACGCCGTCACGGTACGTTGCACTTGCACGAATCGCGATCTGGTGGCTCGTCTGCCTTTCGGCAGTGAAGCCGGAGACTTCGAAATGACAGGTGGCGCAGCGATCAAGCGGATTGTCGCGCTGCACAAGCCGACACGCACCCTGCGACCGCCTTTGGATGGCAAGACCTTGTGGTCTCTGATTTCGCACCTTTCCCTGAACTACCTCTCCATCGTCGACGATGGCAAGGAAGCGCTGCAGAAGATACTCGAGCTCTACGATTTCTCGGATTCTGCCGACATCAAGAAGCAGATCACCGGGATCGCTTCGGTGAGGTCGCGCCGACATTTCACCCGGGTCGCTTCCGAGCATGGGGTGGGTTTTGCGCGAGGCACGCGCGTTGAAATCGAATTCGACGAAGAGCAGTTCAGCGGCAGTGGCGCGTACTTGTTTGCGAGCGTGTTGGAGAAGTTTCTGGGCCTTTACACGTCAATGAACAGTTTTACGCAGTTGGTCGCTCGCAGTCGTCAGCGAAGGGAGGCGCTGGAGGAGTGGACACCAAGAGCGGGACAGTCAATCCTGATCTGACGAATTCCGGGAATCAGCCGGGTAGCGAGATCGAAGAGAAGCTCCGTCGCGAGCCGTATACCTTCGATTTTTTTCAGGCACTTCGCCTGCTCGAGAGGTTCAGTCCGGAGAGAAAGTCGGTTGGGAGATTTGTCCATCCGGGCGTCGAGGTCGCACACTTTCGCGCGCATCCTTCCCTCGCATTCCCTGCCAGCCAGATCCAGGCAGCGGAGTGGCCCGAAGACGGTCCAGTGCAAATGCTCGTTAATTTCATGGGTCTGATCGGTCCCGAAGGAGTTCTCCCAAATCCTTACACCTCGCTGATCATCGAGAGGCAACGCGACGGCGACAACACCCTGCGCGATTTTCTCGACATTTTTAATCACCGGATCATTTCGCTCTTCTATCGCGCCTGGCGGAAGTACCGGATTGATGTGGCCTATGAGCGTGGCGAGCGCGGTCGGTTTTCCCGGCAGTTGCTGAGCCTGCTCGGGCTCGGTACGGAGGGCATGCGCGACCGGCAGACCGTGTCCGACGAGTTGCTGATTTACTACGCCGGCCTGTTGGGGCAGCGCCCCCGATCGGCCCAGGCTTTGCAGCAGATTCTGTCCGACTACTTCGACGTTCCGGTGGCGATTGAGCAGTTTTCGGGTGGGTGGTATCGCCTCGATCGTGAAACGCAATGTCGATTGGCGGAGGAGGACACCGACAGCGGAGAACTAGGATTTGGAGCTGTCGTCGGAGACGAAATGTGGAATCTGCAGTCTCGTGTGCGGATCGTACTCGGACCGCTCACTCTGGAGCGTTACGCAGATTTTTTGCCCGATGGTCAGTCCTTCGAGCCTCTTCGAGGCTGGGTTCGTTTCTTCTCGAATGACGAATGGGATTTTGAAGTGAAATTGATTCTGGATCGTGAACAGGTTCCTGCCTGCACTCTGGGCGCGGATGGGGTTTCCGGGCCGCAACTGGGGTGGGTGTCATGGGTGAAATCGGCGCCGTTCCAACGGGACCCAGGTGATACCGTGCTGGCGCTTGAATCAACAAAGGGGTAGCGATATGAATCTCAAATCTCTGATCGGTAAGCTGAACGACTCGACCCGCGGAGCGTTGGAAGCTGCGGCAGGATTTTGCCTGGCCCGCACGCATTATGACATCGAGGTGGAGCACTATCTGACCAAGCTCCTCGATTCGACCGACAACGATGTCGCCGCCATCTTTAAGCATTTCGAGATCGACACGTCGAGATTCTCGGGTGAATTGGCGCGCGCGCTCGACCGGCTGAAATCGGGGAACGCGCGCACTCCGGCTCTCAGCCCATCGCTCATGCGGATGCTGGTCGAGGGTTGGACGATCGGATCCATCGACTACAACGCGGGACAGGTTCGTACCGGCTTTACCATTCTGGCGCTGGCGACCCACGAAGAATTGGTACGCCTGATGCGCGACATCAGCCGTGAATTCCAGAAGATTCAACCGGACGCCCTGAAGAAGGATTTTGCTTCCATCGTCGCGAACTCGGGAGAGGAGGTGGAGGCTGCCGCCACCGCGGCTGCTGCTGCCGGCCCCGGTGCGCCATCGGCGGGTCCGAAGCCGGGAGGGAAGAGTCCTAACCTCGACCAGTTCACCATCAATCTCACGGAAAAGGCGAAGACCGGAAAGATCGACCCCGTTTTGGGACGTGACTTCGAGATCCGGCAGGTGGTCGACATCCTGATGCGGCGTCGGCAGAACAATCCGATTCTGACCGGCGAGGCTGGCGTCGGCAAGACCGCCGTCGTGGAAGGTTTCGCTCTGCGGGTCGCCGACGGCGATGTACCTCCGCCGCTGCGCAACGTCATCATCCGCACGCTCGATCTTGCTCTCCTGCAAGCGGGTGCGGGTATCAAAGGAGAATTCGAAAACCGGCTGAAGGGGTTGATTGAGGAAGTGAAAGCCTCGCCGATTCCGATCATCCTGTTCATCGACGAAGCGCACACCATGATCGGCGCCGGAGGGCAAGCGGGACAGGGCGATGCCGCAAACCTGCTGAAGCCGGCACTCGCCCGCGGCGAACTGCGCACGATTGCCGCGACGACATGGTCGGAATACAAGAAATATTTCGAAAAGGATCCGGCACTCGCACGCCGCTTCCAGGTCGTGAAGGTGGAAGAGCCCATCGAGACGCAGTGCATGACCATGCTGCGCGGGATTGTGCCTTCGCTCGAGAAGCATCACAAGGTGCGCATTCTGGATGAGGGCCTGACTGCGGCCGTTCATCTCTCGCATCGCTATTTGGCCGGACGCCAGTTACCTGACAAGGCAGTGAGCGTGCTCGACACGGCGTGTGCACGGCTGGCTTTGGGTCAGAACGCAACTCCGCCTGCAATCGAAGACAGCGTTCGCCAACTCGACGATCTTGCCGTTCAGAAGAGGATTCTCGAACGCGAAACGGCCACTGGCGCGGACCATCACGAACGGCTGCAAGAGATCGCGACGAAGAGCGCGGACATCGAATCGCGACTCTCAACGTTGCGCATTCGTTTCGAGAAGGAACGGGATCTTGTAACCACGATCCGGGATCTTCGTACTCAGCTGGAAGGCGCTGTTGCCTCGCAGAATGGAAAAGGCAGTATTGCCGGGCCGGAAATTCCCGGCGTCGCTGCCGAAGCCACCCCGTCTGCTCCAGCCGCAAGCGCGGTGGCAACCGAGACAGCGTCCGCCACGGCCACGGCTGTGCAAGAAGCTGCCAAGCCCGTCGATCCAGCGGAATTGCGCGCCAAACTCGTGGAGGCGGAGTCCGAACTCGCAGCCCTGCAGGGCGAATCGCCGATGATCCGAGTCGCCCTCGACGCACAAAGTGTCGGCGAGGTGATCTCAGGGTGGACCGGAATTCCTGTCGGCAAGATGATGAAGGACGAAATCTCCACAGTTCTTTCTCTGCCATCAGTCCTTGGCCAACGCGTCATCGGACAGACTCATGCGCTCGAAATCATCAGCCAGCGGATTTCAACAGCGCGTGCCCGGCTCGACGATCCCAACAAGCCCATCGGCGTCTTCATGCTGGTCGGGCCGAGCGGCGTCGGCAAAACCGAGACTGCGCTCGCACTCTCCGATCTTCTGTATGGCGGCGAACGCAACCTGATTACGATCAATATGTCGGAGTTCCAGGAAGGGCATACCGTATCGACCTTGAAAGGCTCGCCTCCGGGATATGTCGGCTACGGCGAGGGAGGCGTGCTTACTGAGGCGGTCCGCCGCCGTCCGTACTCGGTAGTCCTGCTCGATGAAGTGGAGAAGGCGCATCCCGATGTGCTCGAGCTCTTCTATCAGGTGTTCGATAAGGGCAACATGGAAGATGGCGAAGGACGCGAGATCGATTTCAAGAATACGATTATCATTCTCACGACCAACGCCGGCACCGACACGATCGCCAAACTGTGCGCCGACCCCGAGACGATGCCGGGTCCCGACGGCCTGGTAAAGGCGCTCAAGCCGGAGCTGAACAAGATCTTCAAACCGGCTTTCCTCGGGCGAATGGTGCTGATTCCTTACATGCCGATTCGCGACGAAAACATGAAGCAAATCATCCGGCTGAAGCTGGGCAAGATTCAGCGTCGTATCCAGGAAAACCACAAGATCGATCTAACCTATGACGCCGCATTGATCGAAGAAGTGGCAAAGCGGTGTACCGAGGTCGAAAGCGGCGCCCGCAACGTCGACAACATTCTGACGAATACGCTGCTTCCTGACATCTCGCGACAGTTGTTGACAGGCATGGCTGCCGGGGACGCAATGTCGCGAATTAATGTTGGCATTGGAGCCGACGGAGCGTTTGTGTACCAGTAAGATTGCGCCGCGCCGAGGATCGGCGCAAAGCGTCGGAAGTGTTTTGCAGTTCAGTAATCCACAACGAAGGGCGGGGTTGTGCCAGACGATAACTACACTCAAGATCACCGGCTGTTTGCCATTGATACTCCGCTCGGCAAGGACGTGCTCCTGCTCCAGGAGATCACCGGCTACGAAGGCGTTTCGCGCCTGTTCAGCTACGATCTCACTCTGCTGGCACACGACAACGATTCCATTTCTTTCGATGATATCGTCGGGCAGAAGGTCTCGATCAGGTTTCGGCTGCCCGATGGTTCTCCCCGCTACATCAGCGGCTACGTGAGCCGCTTCACGCAGGGCAAAACAGACGAGCGCTTGTTCACCTATTACGAGGCGCAGGTTGTGCCCTGGCTATGGTTCCTGTCGAGAGAGGCGGATTGCCGCATCTTTCAGAATATGGCCGTGCCCGACATCATCAGCAAGATCTTCGATCCGTTCGATTTCAAGGATTTCAAGCTCAACCTGAAGAGTAGTTATCCGCAGCTTGAGTATTGTGTGCAGTATCGCGAGACCTCTTTCAACTTCGTCTCGCGACTGATGGAAGAGTACGGCATCTTCTACTACTTTGACCACACAACCCAGAACAAGCACACGCTGGTGCTGGCCGATCAATCGAGCAATCTGCCCGCTTGCCCCAATTCTCCGATCAGCTACGACACGCAGGTTGGAGGCCTGACCGACCCTGAACTAATCGACAGGTGGCACGTTGGGCAGGAAGTCAAGACGGGGAAGTACACCGTTACCGACTACAACTTCAAGACACCTTCGACCGGCCTTCTCTCCAACGAACCCACGGTTGTGAGCCTCTCTGCGAGCCAGGATCTGGAGTTGTATGACTATCCCGGAATCCATACCACTAAGGATGAAGGCGACACTGTGGCGAAAGTGCATATGCAAGAGGAAGAGGCCGGGCACATGGTCGTTTCAGGATCCGGGAACGCTCGCGCGCTCATGTCCGGATTCTCGTTCGAACTGAAGAATCATTACCGCTCCGATCAAAACGCGAGCTATGTCACTACCGAAGTTCGCCACTTCGGGTCTGCCGGACAGGGTTACACGGCCGGCACCACGGGCGCAGAAACGTATTCCAACCATTTCACCTGCATTCCCGCGGCGGTTCCCTACCGGCCGCTACGGGTCACACCTAAACCCTTTGTGCAGGGACCACAGCCGGCGTTGGTTGTCGGCAAGGCGGGAGAGGAAATTTGGGTCGACAAGTACGGCCGAGTGATTGTGCAGTTCTACTGGGATCGCCTGGGCCAGAAGAATGAGAATAGCTCCTGCTGGATTCGCGTTTCGCAACCGTGGGCTGGCGGAAACTGGGGAGCGATGTGGATTCCGCGCATTGGCCAGGAAGTGCTGGTGAGCTTTTTGGAAGGCGATCCTGACCGTCCCATCATCATCGGCCGCGTCTATAACGCCGACCAGATGCCACCCTATACCCTGCCCGACTACCAGACGCGCAGCACATTCATGTCGCGCAGTTCCAAAGGCGGAGGCTCCTCCAACTACAACGAACTCCGCTTCGAAGATCTGAAGGGCCAGGAACAGATCTTCATGAACGCCGAAAAAGATATGGACCTGCGCGTCGAGAACGATTCGAGGGAATTCATCGGCGCCAATCGCCATCTGATTGTGACCACCAATCAGCAGGAGCAAGTGCAGGCTGATAAGCACCTGCACGTCCAGGGCAGCCATTTCGAGAAGATTGACACCAACTTGTCGCTCAACGTTGGCGGTAATCAGATGGAGAGCGTCACCGGGAACAAGTCTCTTTCGGTTACTGGCAATCAGAGCGAGAGCGTGACCGGGAACGTATCGCTATCGGTGACTGGCGGTAAAGATGACTCCATCACCATGGGATACGCCATGACTGCTATGACGATCCACCTCACTGCGGAAATGGGCATCGTGATTGAATGTCCCTTGGGAATTACGCTCAGCTCGGGGGCCAATTCTATCGACATTGGCCCTGCGGGTGTGTTCATTACGGGGACCCCGTTCGCTTTCATCAACAGCGGCAGTTCGCCCGCGAGCACCAACGATCCCAGCGGAGGCAGTCCGGATTCTCCCCAGGACCCGAAAGATCCGGATACAGCCGACGATGGCAGCAAGGGAACGAAGCTGAAATAAAGGTTTTCGCCACCTACTGCGCGCTAGCGGTCGGCCATCACGCACTTTGTCCAGTTGTCGAAAACAAATTGGGACCTGGTGTGCACTTCTGATTCTGCTCCTGTCGTCAGGTCTACTCCGACGAGATGGCGATCATGCGCGAAAAAGGCGATCTTCGCGTCAACAGACATGCAGATCAGCCGCGATTCGAAGCCGCTAATTTTGGGCGCGGAGAATTCGCGAACCTTCTCCATAGTGACCGCGCTGAAAATTGTCAGGTTCCCTGTCGTGAACAAAGTCTCCTGAGGTTCGTCTGGCTTGGCGTCGGCGCGATGACGAAGCTTAGATTCTTCGATTACGATCTGCTTGCCATCCGGCGTTAAGTGTGTCGCCGGAACTGTAACCTCTGTAACCTTCATAACCGGGGAAAAAGTCTGGTTCTTTAGATCGATGACGATCAGAGCTTGGGGAGCGCTTCGCGTCGCATTTAGCGCTATCAGTGTTTTCCCAGCTGCTGAATCTATGTAGGTGACATCGAAAGTCGGGCTGTTGGTCCTGAGATCGACAAGCGCGAATGGCGCCAGCGCTTTGTCTCCGGACTTCACGAGCAGAGCGACGGGGTCAATTTCGACCTTATTCAGTTCGTCATCTCTGAATGCACCACGTGAGAGCTGATCGTAGATGTTGCCGTCTGGCCCAAAGTACGCCTGCTCCGAGAACCTGGATTTGAATACGTATCCGGCTGCGAAAGACTCGGCGGTCGTGCTTTCCTGCCCGGTTCGCAAAAGCTTGAGAGTCGGAGCACGAAATATGGATAAGCCGTAGCTCAATTTTCCCGCCGTGGAAGCGCCCGGATTGACCTGGTAGCTGGCAAGCACGCGATTTCCTTCGGAATTCACCAGCACGACTGGTACGGCAAAACTGACGTCCACCCGCGAAATGGTTTGCATTCGTGGCGGGGCGATGGCAACGACCTCAAAGTTGTTCGTGCTGGTTTCAGAGTCGCTAGCCTGTTTCGCCATTACGATGTAAAAGCGGCCGAATTTCTTGTCGTATCGCACGCCGCAGAGGATGCAGCCATCGATACCAGAGGTCTGAAATGGTTGGACGATCTTGGCTGCTACGGGAATCTGTCCGCGAGCAACCTCCTTGTTCGTCCGAACGTCGACCTCCTCGAAATCGCCAGTAAGATCGAAGAAGTAAGCGTAGAGGCTTTTCTTGACCACTGCGCTTTTTTGGGCTGGCTTTTGTTCGTGTCGCGCAGAAGCGGGTGTCTTGGCCGCACTCTGTGCGAACAGTGCGCAAGGCAATAAAAGTCCCAGAGCGACAATCGTGGAACCAACAAGCAATGACGAGCTTCGCGGACTGATCCTCACTATAGTGTCGTTACTTCTTCTTGCTTCTACTGCAGGTGTTCGGATCGTAGCTTTTCACGTCATCGACATAACCCGGGTCACCTGATGACGGACGGGCATCCGTCGGAACCCGCTCCCATACTGCGTTCACGATTCCTGACTTAGGATCACCCTCGACGACCAGAGCTTTTGTTTTGGGATCTTGCTTGATGCGGAATTCATGAAGCCATGGCTTGCCGTTGGAACCAACGGTAAATCCATCGTCGCCGGCCCAGCCATTGAAGCCGCGAATCGTATCGTCCTGCAACTGTTCCTCTGTGAATTCGGGCACCTTCACTTTGGGTGGTGCCGGTGGAATGGCTGCGGGTGCCGGGGGCGCGCCCGCGGCAGGTGCGGCTCCCGCAGGTGCGCTCGCTCCAGCCGGGCTCGGCGCGGGGGGAGCAGGCGCCGCAGCGGCTGACGCTCCCGTTGCAGCAGGTGGCCCCGCAGCTGCGGGGGCAGGCGCTTTGCTGAGGCTGTCGGTATACTCCTTCACCAGCTTGGTGAAGTTGGGGGAAGCCGCTACGAGCGAGGGATAGCCCTTGGCGACTTTCCGCTTCTCGTTGTACAGGACGATTCCTGCCTTCACATTCGCGGTCCAGTCCCAGATCTGATCGTCGGTCGGTGGTGGGTTCGTAAGCTGGCAGATGCCCACTCCATGGCAGCCGTCCGAGCTGAATTGTGGATATATGGCGTTCCCTTCACCCGACGAGGCAACAAACTGTTTCTTCTGGCTTTCCAGACAGGTAAGTCTCCGGAACGCGTCGTCAGGGAGCATCTTGTTGACGTCCGCGAGTTCTGGATTCGTCCCCTGAATCCTCCATCCCTTAGTCTCTCCTTTTATGGCCTGGCCGCCCACGGTGGCGGTGACTGAGATGAGCAAATCGCCCCCGCGGATTTGGTCGAAATTGACAGCGATCGCTCCCCCGGTAACTTTGCCTTGCTTCGTCAATGCATCGATTTTGCGGGTTGCGCCCTTCGCGGGAGCGCCCTTGAACGAGCACTTCCCTGAGGAGACCCCGTTTAAGGTGTCTTTCGAGTCGTAGCTGACCGTGGCGATCCACGCAAACTCTGTCGTCGCCGTTGGATCGGCGCCTGTTGTAACACCCACTACGGTGGCTTTTGCGATGATCGCGGGCATTTTGGGCTCTGCCGTAATGGAGAACAATGGGTTGCCTTCCGTCGCCTTGGGTGTAGCGGCGGCAGGTTCAATTTTGATGCTCGCGCCTTTTCCGGCGGCAGCAGCGGCCGCCGCCGCCGGGGTCGCACTGCCCGGACTCGCCCCCGTGATTCCTGGGGACTGTCCAGGAGTAAGGGGAGCGGTCCCATCTTTGGTTTCGGCAGGTTTCTTAATTGGATCCGTAGATCCGGGGGGACTGGCGCCGCCCATTGCTTGCTCCTTAAGTCTGCTGGGTGAGCTGCCTCACGGCACCATCACGGTGAATTCTCCGGGCGTGACGAACGTGATCACTCCCGCCCACATGCACATCAACGTGGATGTGTTATCGAGGGTGGGCATATAGCCGAGCAGGACGGTGGGTGCTCCCGGCACCCATGGGGCCACCGTCATGGGAATACAGGGCATCGGTGTCAACACGCCCATCGCGGCTGCCGTGGCGGCAGCGACCATAGGATTCGCAGGCGACATGCACATGGCGAACGGCATGATATTGACCATTGGAATGTAGTCCATGATATTGGCGTCGGGAACTTCGTCCGTCATGACCCGGTTGATGGGCAGAACGACAAGAGAACTCGGCGCCATGCCCATGGTGCACATCATCATCGCCCCCATACAAACTTGCATCGGCATACAAGAAATCCTCGGCGGGAAAGACTGCCGGGGCATTCTAGCAGAGCCGAATCGGATTGCAACCATCAGCTCGCTTCGGCAAGGTGGAGGCGCTTAGACGGTATGGCGGTTCCGGAGGGAGACTTTACGCTCGGGAAGCTGGAAATCTCGAAGGAGTAGAATCCATTTCAGATCGAAGAGCCTAAGCCAATGTTTTTCAATGCTTTGGCTTCCGAACCACGTACCCCTTCCGTTACCCCCCAAAAACCTTAGTAACCTTGTAGGGTAACCACTCATCCAACACAATAGACGGTAAGACCTGATAGAAGGGAGCCCCTTCTAGAAAGTAGTCTATGGCCAAGAGTAAAGTAACCTCCGGTATGTGGCGGATTGACCCGCAGAAGATGTCGCGGGTCGTGGACCGGTGTGGACTGCCGGTGGCGTCGGTGGACGCAGAAGTGGAAGCAAATGCGAACGCCAGCCTCATCGCGGCTGCCCCCGACATGTTCGAATTACTCGAGAGCCTCGAAGTCAACGCCTCGATTCCGGACGATGTGGTGGATGAGATCAAAATCGTGCTGCGCCGCGCCCGCGGCGACTTCGGTCTTGCTATGTTCTCTCGGAGCGCCAAGCGAATCTTCCGGGCCCGAACGCAGGATTGGGAGAAGTTTATGGAAGGTCTCTGGAACTCTGACCAGAATCCCCCGGATTCCAACCGGGATTCCAAGATCTAACTGCAAGCTGTCGAAATCCTTACCTTCAACTGTCATGCTCCGTTTTGCCCAGTCCTCGCCCGTTTGCCCTTTGCTTCCTGGCTCAGGAATTGTTATCGTGGGCACCCGTGTAAAAACGGCCTGACGCCCGTTTCCACGTCCATGCCGGCACGCCGGATTTCATTCGCATGAAGCAACTAAAACCAGTTCTCTGGACCAAAGGCACCTTTCTGACGCCGCAGCACCTGCAGGTCCAGGATCGCTTTCTCGAGGACACTCTCAACTTTCGGTTGCAAGCGTTGAAGTTCTGTCCTTGGGGATTTCGAGAGCTGGCGATCAACGGAGAGCTTCTCGCTGAGGGACAGTTTGCCGTCACGCGCGCTGCGGGCATTTTTCCTGACGGGCTTTTATTCGAAATTCCCGAAGCAGACCCTCCGCCACCCTCCAAATCGCTGGAGGAATTTTTCGATCCGGGGACCAAGAATCTCGACCTCTACCTGGCGGTTCCCGATTACCGGCAACGCGGCCTTAACGTCTCCAGTGGTAAGGAGAGCGGCACGCGATATCTGGCGGAAGTCACCTCTTTTCGCGACGAAAATACCGGTGCCAGCGAGAAACCCATCCAGGTCGCGCGAAAGAACATGCGCCTGCTCGCGGATTCGGAAAACCGCGAGGGTTCGTCGGTGCTGCGGATCGCGAATATTGAGCGGACCACCGCGGGCACATATCAACTCAATCCCAGGTTTGTTCCGCCATTAATCGAGATCGCAGCAAACGAATATCTGGTAGGACTACTTCGGGGCCTGGTGGAACTGCTTTCGGCCCGCAGCACCCAGCTCTCCGCCGGACGCCGCCAAAAGAATCAGAGCCTCGCCGATTTCACCGCTTCCGACATCGCGAACTTCTGGCTGCTCTACACGGTGAATTCCAACTTCCCGGTCTTCTCCCACCTGTATGAGAGCAAGAAGGGCCACCCCGAGGAACTCTATGGCGCGATGGTTGCGCTGGCCGGGTCTTTAACGACTTTCTCGCAAAAATTGCGTCCTCGCGACCTGCCCGCGTATGTTCATGAGTCTCTCGGACCAATTTTTACCGAGCTCGACGAAAAATTGCGCGCGCTGCTCGAGACGGTTGTGCCGACGAACTTGGTATCTCTACCGCTGAAACTGATGCCAGGCTCCAATTCGATTTACGCCACGGCGATCGAGCAGGACAAATACCTCGCCAACACGCGCATGTACCTCGCAGTCAGCGCAGAGACGACGGAAGAAAACGTCATACAGAGAGTGCCGCAGCTGGTGAAAACCTGCTCAGCTACTCACATCGAGCACCTGGTGCGGCAGGCCTTGCCAGGAATTCAGCTTCGCCACCTGACGAACCCGCCAAGTGCGATCCCGGTGAAGCTCAAGTATCAGTATTTCGCATTGAACCAGTCCGGGCCCGCATGGGAGGCTGTCAATCGCGCCCGCAACTTCGCGGCCTACGTCCCGGGAGAACTGCCGAATCCCACACTCGAGCTGCTGATCCTTCTTCCTCAATCCAACTGATCTTGAAATGATCTTTTCGGCGGTTGATGCGGTTCACCTCTGCTAACAATCCAACCGCTCGAACCTACTAACGAAACGTTGCCCGACAGGACACTAGTGTCTCAGCACGAAGTACAGGACCAGTATTACCGCGAGAAAGAAAAGCACCGTCAGTGTGATGATCAAGGGCCACAACGAGACGGGCGCTGGCTCAGGGGCGTCGATTTTTGGAGCCTTTGGCGCCTGTGGTGCCTTCACTTTGGGCACCGACGGAGCTGGCGGCATCTTCGGCATCGGGGGCGCAGCAAACTTTCCCGCGTCTGCTCCCGCAGCAGGCGCGTGCCCGGCTTCGGCCTCTTCGCCGGCCGCGGGTTTTGCACGCGAGATGATCTGCGTGTAGGGACTTGGTCCACTTGGCGCTTCGATGGGGACCGGCGTCGGATCGGCCCTGGGGTGCATGAATGCGCCGGTAGCGCCGTCTCCCGGCATAGAACTAGGCCGGGGAGCAAGGGGTCTTTCGACAGGCATACTCGGGGATTGAGGAATCGCCGGTGCCGGAAAGTCTGGAATCACCGCCGGAGTTGGCGAGGAGGCGAAAACCGGATCCGGCGCCGGAGTGGCGTTCACTGGCGATACAGGAGGTAAGGCCTGCGCCGGTGGCGGCACGAGGCCGCCTTGCATCGGCGTCGATGCATTGAACGTCGGCTGGGGAGTGTCCATGTCTTTGAACATCGACGTAAAGCTCGACCCCGGGGCGCTAGGTGGCGCTGGCGATGCTGGCGTCTTAGGTGTTGCACCGCCGAACACGGCCGTAAACTCTCCAACGTTCTTTTTCGGGGGTTCGATTGGCTGTGACGAGTAAGCTGGCATGTCCGAGGGCCCGTCTCCCCGGAATGGGCCTTGGAAGAAGCTGGTAAATTCGCCCGGTTTCGCATTGTCTCGAGCGACCGGACGCGACGACTCCGGAGCGACAGGCATGATCGGAACTGGAGGAGTGGTGAATGGCGGTTCCTTCGGGGGCGCAGCAGCCTTCATCCTGGAGGGATCCCAGGGATCTGCCGGATGCAGCCCAGACTCGCCCAGCGGACTGGTTGAGGAAGTAGGTCGAAGCGGAACACTCGGCGGGATGGCGGGTTCCGGTGCCTTGGATTTTGCCAGTGAATCGAAATCGCGAAATAACTGCGTCATCTGACCCGGGGGCGCCTGCGGTGGTTCTTTCGGTGTGATCGGTGGCGCCAACGGCGGACCGTTGGTTTCCCTCTTCAGCGCGTGAACCTTGGTCTCTTTCGTCTCCTCCGCCTGAAGTTCGTATCGCCGGACCCAAGCCTTCACGACATTCTCGTCGCCAGGTTTGGTGACGACGTAAGCATACTTCGCACCACTGTATTTGCCCGTTTCAAGCACCGGCCCGGGCGGTTCGGGGGCAAGTCTGCGGAATGACTCCAGAACCCATTCCGCCGTGGTCTGATCCTGTTTCTGGGGGGCGCATTCCACGATGTGCACTAGCACACGCTCGCCCCGGACCTTGTCATTGGCCACAAAGGTCTCGACCGCGCCTGTAGCGAGCGATTCCAGAAGATCGTATTTTTCGCTGAATTTCATTCCCGGATGGCGGTTCCCTTCAGCATTGAACTGGGTCTGATCGAAGCACCCCCTTGAGGCAGGATTATACCCCGCATCGGCAAGGAGCGGATCCGGCCGATTCTCGAAACGACCCTTTAGACTTGACTTGCTCTCCCTGACAGGACGAGAATTTGTTGGCCATCGCGCCCTTGACCGAAACGAATCGCAAATTGCGGGGTTTTGCTCTTAATGAACGAGCGCAAGAATTTTGCGAGCTGACGTTCGGTTGTGCGGCGCTTCCCCCCAGGTCCCAAAGTTTTAACACGCGAAGGCTGTTCTTCGAGGTTCGCGGGCTAGAGTTCTGTGCGGAGAAGCTTAATTTTTGTAACGGAGCCTGACCAGCCATCACTATTTAGCCAGGAGTTTGTCATGAATCCAGTTGAAAGCCGTGGGAAAGTGGTTCGGAGTTTGGTCCTGTTACTTGTGCTGGCCGGATTGATCGCCGTAGCTGAGGGCCAACACGATAAAAAGGGTAGCTCTTCGCCCCCGCCCAGACCCGCGCCTGCGCCTCACGTAAGCGCCCCGGCTCAGCATGCGCCAGTCAACCGGACCGCGCCCACGAATCGTCCACCGACGAATACCAGGCCCGCGACCACCATGAGGAATCATCCGAACACCACCATGGGAAATCGGCCGAACAACACCACCACCATGGGCGGAAGGACGAACACCGGAACTACGGGGAGACCTGGGTCGACGACTATGGGCAGGCCCAGCGGCGTTGGAAACATGAACCGGCCTGGAGCAATGGGCAATACTCATGGGCCGATGGGGAATGCGAACGCCAATAGCAGGATGGCGACCCGGCCCAACACTGTGAATCGGCCTCTCCCCGGACGGCAGGTCTCTCTCCGGGGCGGTGGATCGGCGGTGATTCGTCCGAACGGACAGATCCGCACCATCAATCGCAACGGGATGCAGATTAACCACGGGATGAATGGCAACCGTACGATTGTCAGCACCCATAACGGAGCACGTGTCGTTACCACGGGAAGGAATTCTGGCTACGTCCAGCGCGCCTATGTCACCCGTGGCGGCAATACCTACGTATCGCGGACCGTGGTGGTCAATCACGTCACCTATACCAGCGTCTATCGTTCGTATTCTTATGGCGGCTATTGCTGCTATTACGGTTATCATCCCGCGTACTACTACGCTCCCGCGTACTACGGCTGGGCATACAATCCATGGCCCGCGCCCGTGTACTACGGCTGGGGCTGGGGTGGTTCGCCCTGGTATGGGTATTACGGCGGATATTTCGCGCCATATCCTGTTTACCCCTCGGCCGCATTCTGGCTGACGGACTACCTGATCTCCGCGAATCTGCAAGCCGCGTATGAGGCCCGGGCTGCGGCCAGGGCGGCAGCCGCGAACGGTGACAATGGAGAAGGCAGTGCAGGAGGAGATCAGCAACAGTCGCAGCCCTCGGGCAATGACAACTCCGCCTCGAACTCTGCCCCGGTCACTCTGACTCCCGAAGTGAAGGAAGCCATTGCCGAGGAAGTGAAGGCCCAACTCGCGGCGCAGCAAGCACAGGCACAACAGGCTTCCGCCGGTAGCCAGCAGAGTTCTGCCACCACAACGCAAGACGTTCCGGCTGCGCTCGATCCTGCCCGGCACACCTTCATTGTTGCCAGCGATCTCACTGTTTCGTCGAATGGCCAGGAGTGCCAGTTGACTGCGGGCGACGTCATCAAGCGAACCTCCGACACTCCCGACGACGATCGCAAGGTGACAGCAACTGTTTCTGCGAGCAAGAAATCGGACTGCGCTAGCGGTCAGGAAATCGCTATCGGTGTCGATGATCTGCAGGAAATGCACAACAAGTTCGAGGAGCAGTTAGACAACGGCATGAAGGACCTGTCTTCCAAACAAGGTCAAAAGGGATTGCCGAAGGCTCCTGACACGAAAACCGTACCCTCGGACGTTCCGCCTCCGCCTCCGGATAACAACGCGGCCAAGACGCTGGAAGAGCAGCAGTCCGCTGCCGATCAGACCGAATCTCAGGTCGTCAAGGAAGCATTCAGTCAGGGATCGTAACCGATCCCTGACAAATGCCTCTCGAGTGAAGTAATAACGAAGACCACTTGATCCCTGGCGGAGTTCCCCGATTTCTGTAGCAGCACGATCGGAAGCCGGCCTAGGCAGGCGGAATGGCCATGAGGCAGCAGCAGGAGAAATTAATTTTATCTCCAACCGGTGGTGCCGCCTACTCCGGTGCTGGTGCGGGGAAATGCTGTCGGGTAGGCTGAGTAACGAACCGCGCAGAACTGAAAACTAGCGACGCCTCTTCATCAACTCTTCCTCTGTCTTCTGTGCCCGCCGCGCAGTATCAAGCAACGCTCTGGCGCTTTTGTTGTTCGGATCATTCGCCGCTTTTGTGAAGCAGTCGATGGCGGTGGCGTAATCGCCGGCGTCAAGAGAGGCCACTCCTCTATTGACTAAAGAATCCGAACTCTCCGAACCGTTTCCATTTGGAGGTGGACCTATCGGAGGAACCACCTGGAGTCGATTGTTGATCCGGGTCACCCCTGCAACCATGGCTGACAAAGATGCCGCAGTAGTCGAATCCGCCATGCTCGGCACCACTCCATCGAGTATTACCTCGCCCGTGTCAGACACTGACACCTTAATATGCGCCGCGCGGACGGCGGGCGATGGCGCGTTCTTGAGGTTTTCCACCACGACGTTCTCGATCTTCGTGCGCTGGATGGTTCGGTACTTGAGATAGCCGACTCCCGCAATCACTGCTAGCGCCAGGCATAGCCCAATCAGCACCAGAACGTTCCTTAACTTGAATGTCCTTTGCTGGACGAAGACGTGTTGCGCGGCGCTTTTGGGCAAGGGTGGTTGGGTGGCTGGCGCAGAGGGAACGTTAGCCGCGGGCGTGCTGCTCGGCGACTGCAGAATTACGGACGCGGTAGAAGGAGGTGGAATCGATGCCTGGTCTGATTGAATCGGCGGCGGCGTGGGCGGCGCCTGCACATTCTGTGAGCTCTTGCTTGAAGGACTGGTCGCCATACTCGAAACGACCGCAACAGGAGCTTCAACGTGCGCGCTGGAAGGAGCGTCACGTCCCACCTGGTCCAGGGCAGCAATAAATTCTTCCGCACTCTGAAATCGCAACTCGCGCGACTTATCAATCGATTTCAGAATTACTTTCGAAAGCTCCGAAGGAATGTTCAACTCGGGCACCAGTTCATCCGGCGGGCGCACAGTTCCCTGCATGTGCTGCATCATGATCGAGTACAGAGTCTCGCCCTCAAAGGGCAGCCTCGCAGTGACCATCTGATAGAGCACGACGCCAAGCGAATAGAGATCAGTCCGCCCGTCGATCTCTTCGCCCGCCTTCTTCCCCATGAACTGCTCCGGCGACATGTACAGCGGCGTGCCCACCACCATGCCGGTCATGGTCATTCCCGTTTGTGCATCTCCAGCAGCCTGGCGGAGTTTTGCAATCCCGAAATCGAGGACCTTGGCCGTCTCTTGTCCCTGTTCATCCGTAGTGAGAATGATGTTTCCCGGCTTTATGTCCCGGTGAACGAACCCAAGTTTGTGCGCTGCCCCGAGCGCCCGTGCTGCCTGGGTGGCGATCCGAACAGCCCGCGGCACACGCAGGGGCCCTTCGGCCTGAAGGATTTCCCCAACGTTCCGTCCTTCCACCAACTCCATCACGATGAACGGACGGCCGTCATCCGTGTAATCGAAATCATCCACGCGCACCGCATTCGGATGTCGCAGTTTGCGGGTCACAACCGCTTCGGTCTGAAACCGCTGCAGGAAATTTGCATCGCCCGCGATGGAATCATTGACGACCTTGATGGCGCAGTACTCGTTGAACGTGACGTGCCGTCCTTTGTAGACAGCTCCCATGCCGCCAATGCCAATACGCGCGAGGATCTCGTATTTTTTGCGGATGATCATTCCGGGCTGAAACTCATGGCTACTTTGCAGCCCGGTCTGATCCGCCGGACACACGTTGTAGTCGCCCGGATAGGTTTTATGGCACGAGGGACAATATTTCATCGGTTCACGCTGACAGATCCAGCCTGGGGCCGGCGAGCACGCAATGAAAAGCATGCTCATGCAGAACTCGCCACATGTCAAGAGCTTGCCAACCGGGCTTATAAACGCAGAGAATGGCATCGACACACTAGGGGGAGTCCGTACTTTTCCTCGATATGTTTCTGCAACTCAAATGGATGATGCCTGTCGCTTTGCTGGCCTTGGCGTCAGCCTTGGTTTCGGCTCAGACGGCCGAATTCGACGCGCTTCGCCACAAGGCCGAGGCGGGAGATGCCAAAGCGCAATTCGATTTGGCCGATGCCTATTCGGAAGGAAAAGGCGTCGCCAAGGATTCCGCCAAAGGAATGGAGTGGCTGAAAAGATCTGCACTCCAGGGCTATGCAGGTGCGCAGGTTGTTCTGGGGTACTTTTATCAGAAGGGGATTAATACGGAAAAGGATCCCTCAGAAGCGGCGAAGTGGTACAGGAAGGCCGCCAAACAGAGCGATAAAGATCTCAAGCACGCGCAGACTGCCCAGAATCACCTCGCAGAGATGCTCGCCGAGGGCTCCATCTCTGCCAAGGAAGCAGACTGGCATGCCTCCGACCCATCTACGACAATCGCGAGACAGCCAAAAACAAACAAACCACCGCCATTCTCATTCGGCGAAGTGGAAACCGGACTCACCGGGGGGATTACCAGCAAACGCATGGCAACCCTGGTTAACACCTACGGAGTTGATTTCTCTCTGAGTGCCAGCACCCGGAAGCGCCTCTCTGACAAAGGCGCCGATGATAGCCTGTTGGCTACCATCGCTTCCTCGAGGCGCTAAGCCCGATTGTTCTCTCATAAAAAGCAAAAGGGTCGGCACCTACCGGAGCCGACCCCAAAAAATTCATTCGCGTCTTTCCAGACGGTGGTTTCGCTGGACTCTGCGGCTTAACTAACTCCGTAGCGTCGGCAGGGAGGACACGCAGGTCGTTGCTCTCGGTGGGCAAAGAAGGAGAGGGCCTCCGTCAGCAGCAGGAATCGGTTGAACGCTCGCTGCCAGGAATGTGCCGATCATAACTGCCGTCAGAATCGTGATTTTCGCTACCAGCTTTGCATTCATTTTTACCGTCATTGTCGTGCTCCTCTGGGACCTGGGGAATTCTTGCTCGGTTCAGACCGTCGCAAGTGACCTTAGTAAAGCAAGCAGTATTCCAAATCCTTGACAAGGCGGCATTTCTCTGAAAGAACCAGAGGCCCATTGAAAAATAAGGGGTAATCCACACTGCCACTTCTGCTCTTCGGAAAACTCCTGAGCTTTTGGCCGGCAACTACCAAACAAAAAGGTGAGAACCTAACCTTTCTGTTAGGTTCCGTACGGCGAAGCCTGGGGCGTCCGAGTATACTCATGGCGTCATGGGCCACTCGGGCGAACACGCCGCGGTTCCTGGCGGCGCACGGCTGGAGGCCGTCAGCGGTCCCCTCAAGGGAAAGGTCTTTTCGCTGGCTGCGGGTGAGCTTTCGATCGGCCGCGATCCCTCGAATGAGATATCCCTGCTTGACTCCTTGGTATCGCGTCGACACTGCATTATCCGCAAGGAGGCCGAGGCCTTCCGGTTGCAGGATCTGGAAAGTCGCAACAACACCTTCGTCAGCGGAGTACCCATACGGGAGAGAGTTCTAGTACCCGGGGACCAGATCCGGGTGGGCAACTCCGTTCTCGTCTTCCAGGGTCCAGGCGGTGAATCCAGCACCGACATCTCCTTTCAGCTTGACGCAACGCCTGCCCCCGGGGCCGCGACCGTCATCTTGCGAAAAGAGGACGCTCTCTACCTGCAACCTCGGCGGCCTGAGTCTCTTCCCGCCACCGCCGGAACTGTCCGCGATCTGAATGTGCTGCTGGATTTCAGCCGAACCTTAAACTCGGTGCGCGGCCTCGCCGCTCTACAGGAAAAAGCACTCGAGGCTGTTCTCGAGGCTGTCCCGGCCGATCAAGCCGCCATCCTGTTGACTGAAGACGGCGTCGACGGATTCTCTTCTATTATGGGTCGCGACCGCCGCCTCGGATCCAACCAGCCGATTCGTGCCAGCCAAACTATCCTGAACCGCGTTCTCAAGGAAAGTCTTGCTGTGCTTTCGAGCGACGTCCAGAGTGACGATTCTTACCGTGAAGCGGAAAGCCTGCTCGAACGTCGGGTGCACTCGGTGCTGGCAGTGCCTCTTGAAGTGCGAGGTAAGGTGCTTGGAGTGATGTACCTCGAAGCCAGTTCTCCGGGTTCGCGTTTCGACTCCGATCTTCTGCAAGTCGCAACGACCCTCGGCAACATCACCGCGCTCGCCATCGAAAATGCCCGGCACCTGGAGAGGCTCGATGGCGAGAACCGCCGCCTGCACGAGGAACTGAATATTCATCACAGCATGGTTGGTGAGAGCAAGGCCATGCGCGAAGTCTACGAATTCGTTTCCCGGGTTGCCGGGCGGGATTCGACGGTGCTCATCTCGGGAGAAAGCGGAACCGGAAAAGAACTGGTCGCCCGGGCCGTCCACATGAACAGTCCCAGGGTCGACAAACCGTTTGTCGCCATCAACTGCGCGGCGATCACGGAAACCCTCCTGGAGAGTGAACTGTTCGGACACGAACGAGGAGCGTTTACCGGCGCGGTTGCTCAAAAGAAAGGGAAGCTGGAAGTCGCGGAAGGCGGGACCATTTTCCTGGATGAAATCGGGGAACTCGCGCTTCCCATGCAGGCCAAACTCCTGCGCGTTTTGCAGGAGCGGGAATTCGAGCGCGTCGGCGGTACACGCCCCATCAAACTCGACGTGCGGCTGATTGCGGCGACTAATCGCGAACTGAAAGAGGCGTCGCGTACCGGAACGTTCCGCTCGGATCTGTACTACCGTCTGAACGTCGTGTCGCTCCAGATGCCTGCCCTGCGAGAGCGCCGGGAGGATATTCCACTGCTGGCCGCATTTTTCGCGGCACAGCACGGCGAGAAGGTGAAACGCCGGGTGGCCGGCATCTCCCCGGAGGCCCAGGCTTGCCTCGCGCGTTACGATTGGCCCGGCAACGTGCGCGAACTGGAGAACGCAATCGAGCGGGCGGTGGTGCTGGGCTCGACCGAAGTAATTCTCGCCGAGGATCTGCCGGACTCGATTTTGGAGGAAACTGCCGCGTCAGGACAGCCAGTGAATGCGCTGGCAGAGGGCATTCGCGAGGCGAAGAAGGTGCTGATCGAGCGGGCCATCGAGCAGGCCAATGGAAACTACACCGAAGCAGCCAAAATCCTTGGAGTGCACGCCAACCACCTCTTCCGGCTGATTCGCACGTTGAACCTGAAGCCCAAACGCGCGCGTTAAAATAGACGGACCGGGATTAAAGATGACTAGCCCGCAAAGGCAAGCTCAATGAGTAAGCGAGTAGGGTCCCCAACGCCCGCACTGGTAGAATCGCCAGTTGTGGCGGGGCCCCTCCTCGCGTAGGCTGAACCGGTGGATTCGTCCACCTGATTCGCGTGTGCATCTTTCTTTCTTCTTCCGGCATCAAAGCACGGCAGTTTGCATGCACATGCCAGCAACAACTCGGATATGAGTACCCGTTCCACCGTCGATCAAGACACTTTCCAGCGGCTTTTGGCCAGCGCATTTGCGGTTCAGGAGAGTCAGATCAGTAGCCAATCGCTCTCCGCCGTGATGGAAGTCCAGCGGATGCTCAGGAACGGAGATCTGGACGTGGACGGCGCAATGCACCGCCTGGTGGAGTCTGCTCGAAACGCTGCGAATGCTACTGGGGTCGCGGTTGCCTTTCTCAAGGGAGGTCAACTCATCTACCGAGCTGGGAGTGGAAGTGCCGCCACCTACGTAGGGCGGCAGGTCGCCGCCTCACTCACTGTCTCCGCTGACGTCGACAGAAGCCGCGAGATTCTCCGTGTCGAAGACGTCCAGACGGACACACGGATTGAAGCGGCTATTTGCCGGCAGTTCGGTGCTCAATCGCTTCTGATCTTGCCGATTTATGACGTCCGAGGCCTGGCGGGAGTACTCGAGGTACTGTTCAGCGAAGCACATGCCTTCCAGCACGGCGAGGCACGCACCTATCAACTGATAGCGCGACAGATCGAGTCGGCCATACTTCAAGCTCAACCGCTTGAACAGAAAACGAAGCCGGTTCCCCAACTGCCGATCACCCCGCACGCTGTTGCAGACGTCGCACCTCAACGCGAGAGTTCTCTCAACGAGATTGGATCTTTGGCCGCCCCATCCCCCAGGAATTCGCTAAGCCAGCGATACGGCGCCGCATTGGCGGCGGCCACGCAGTTACTAATACGCAACCAGTCAGCCAGACTCGCGAAGAAAATGCAGATTGCTAAGGACGTTCCCTGGCGCAAACGCCAGTGGACCTTAGCCTTGGCATTCCTTGCTATCGCAGTGGGTTTGACTTGCTGGATTGCCTACAACGGTCGCCGCCCGGTTTTGCCCCCGGAGTCTTCCGCTCGACCAGCACCAACTGCCATCGATCCTCAGGCTCGCTCAAACGCTGCCGAAGCCCTACCGGAGAATGCTACAGCCGCAGTCGAAGGCTCCATGAAACCTGCGATGCCCAGGGTTCAGCCTGTGCAGGCAGGAAAGAATGAAGTCGTCTACATCGGAGATGACGTTACGGTCCGCTATTTCACGTACCCACCGAAGCCGCAGCGCAAGCCGGTCGTCAATGGTCGTGTCGTCAATATCGGGGATGATGTCACAGTTCGCTATTTCGGACCAACACCGGCAGTGTTACAAGACAGGTAGTGAAATCCCGACCTGCGGCTGGCCTTGACCGCGCAGTCGTTTGTGCAGTAACACTGCCTGCCTCATCGTATTTTCAGTTGTCCGTATCAGGCGTTACTTCAGTCCCCGTACCAAAAACAGATTCGCAAGATCGCGTTGGAAGGTGGCCGCGCATGCCTTGCCATCTGCGGACAAAGCCAACGGTCCAAAGAATTGGGCCCCGGGTTCGGGAACCTTTACTACGAGCCAAGGCTCTTTACGCTGCGTTGCAACCTCCAACCGGCTGATCTTGATGTCCGCAGGTTCGCGCTGCTGCAGAAACACATAACGACCATCGCCACTCCAGCGCACGACGCTCTCTCCGGTTTGCAAGTCAACGACAGTCTTGGAATTCCCGCCACCCACCGGCGTCAACACGAGTTTGTGCGGGTCCACGGTGACGAACCACTGGCCGTCGGGCGAAACTCGCATCCCTCGCGTTCCTTCAGGAGTGACCGGCGAGGTCTTGTTCGTCTCCAGGTCATAGATCCACGATCGTGTCTGGTGCCCCGTCTCATTGCCGGTGAACAGAATCCTTTTGTTGTCCGGGAACCACTCCACGCCATCGAAGTGCATTCCGTCGATCTTTGCGAATTGTGATTCTCCGGGGCCGGTAGGAAGCAACATCAGCCTGGAACGCTCAAGCTCATGATGTATGCACGCAACCCATTTGCCGTCTGGCGAGAGGGAGGGCCGGTTCCCGTATCCAAGCTGTACCGCGGGAGAACCGTCGGTCTTTCTGAGGTAGATGGCAGAGTTGCGTCCCTGGCCGTTGGAAAGCTCAACGAATACAAGAGACTGAGCGTCGTTTGAGAGTTCGTAAATCAGAGACGAATCCAGCCACGCTAGATCGCGTTCTGGTCCACCATTCGCCGGCAGATACAGAATTCCGAGGCGTGAGTTGACCGTACTCAGCAAGACCCGGCCGTCGCGGGCCACATCTTGCATCACGATAATTCCGCCAGTCTGCGTGACTAGGCGCTGGACGCCCGAGAGAGTAACGGCGAAGAGAGCCGGATCGCCGCCAAGCTGTCCTCCAGAGAACCAAATCTCACGATTGTCCGGCGACCAATTCAAGGCTCCGATGGCACGCCACCCGTGCGACAAAACCTGCCGGGGATGGCTCGAACCGACGATGCACAGGGAGTAGTCGCCGACTTCGACATCGAAATCGAAAAAAGCCACCAGCTTGCCGTCGGTCGATACTCGCGGCATCATCGGCGGGCGCTTCTCAGTTTCGTACAACACGGTGCCGATGGGATACTCTAGGCGGAACTTTCCGCCGACTGCGCGCACCACAGCAAGCGAGTCTCCATCTGGGCCCCAATCCGCGCCACTCACACCCTCCAGCACCTGTCGCGGTGAGCCGCCACCAAATGGCACGCGAGCCAGTGTGCCAACATCTTCGCCGCCCAACAGGATTGCCATCTCCCCACTCGGCGAGATCGCAAGGACTCTCGCACTGGGCAGCGCTAGTGCGCGTGCTTCACGATTGCCAGGCTGGGCGGAAAACAAAGTGGATGAGGCGCCGTCCCACTCGGCGCTGTAGACAACTGTCTCACCCGGAGCGAACTTCGCCGAGGTGACGTCGCCGCGACGGAACGTCAGACGCTGGAACGATGGCGGCTCCGCGGGCCGAGAGTATGCCCGCTCATACGAGAGGTGCAGCGCAACTCCGAGCAAGACTCCAGCCAGCACGCCCAGGCCGGTCCAGACTCGTCCCCGCGACGTCCGGTGCACGCCGGGAGTCGGAATCGCCAGCGCAAAGTTGCTGGAGTCCAATTCCTCGCGCAACTCTTCCAGCGCCACCTTCACGTCGGCCATAGTCTGCCACCGGCGTTCAGGATCTTTTTTCAAGCATCTCGCAATGATGCGATCAAGTTCCGGCGGGATGTCAGAAGCAGCCTGCGAGGCAGGCTGGGGATCTTTGAAAAGCACAGCCGAGAGCGACGACAACTTGGACCCGCCCGAGAAAGCACGCTGGCCCGTCGCCATTTCGTACACGACCGACCCGAATGAAAAAACGTCAGAACGGCTGTCGACCTTCTTGCCGTCAGCCTGTTCAGGAGACATGTAAGCGACGGTTCCAAGGATCGTTCCCTCCTCGGTGAGAGGTGATCCCTCGCCGTGCATAGTCTCGGCATAAGCATCGGCTTCGCCCGCTTCAGTCAGCTTGGCCAAGCCGAAATCCAGGATCTTGACGACGCCCTGAGGAGTGACAATTACGTTGGACGGCTTGAGATCGCGATGCACGATCCCAGCTGCGTGAGCCGCCGCCAACGCGTCCGCGATCTGGATGGCGTATTTCAAGACATCGCGGATTCGCAGCCCCTTCTTCCCGATCAGTTGGTCGAGAGTTTCCCCCGCCACGTACTCCATCGCGATGTATTGCAGCGGCTTGCCATCGACATCCTGCGTATCAATGTCATAGATCGTGACGATGTTCGGATGGTTGAGAGAAGAAGCTGCCTTCGCTTCCTGTACGAAGCGACGTTCCCTCTCTGCACTGAGAGCGGCGGTGGAAAGGATTTTGATCGCGGCAGTTCGCCCGAGACGGGAATCAACCGCTTTGTAAACCACGCCCATACCGCCGGCTCCCAGCTTGGCCTCGATGCGGTACGAGCGGAGTGACTTGCCGATCATGGGTCCCTGGAGAGATTGGTTGACTTGGCCGGGATGGCTGCCGGCCTCCATGCCATTTCTAACAACGAATTATAGCGGCGTAACCGGTTAGCGCGCGCGTTATCCCAGCAATTAATTGCGCACCAGGCAGTCGATTCCTTGGGGGTTGTTAGCGGCGGAATCCCTCGCTTCGCTGTGGATAGAGTCGATTCGCTGTTGAGCCTCAGCGGCCTCTGGTCACGCTCTTACGAGACGGCGGGGATTTTGGCTGCCTCATCACTGTGGCTTCAGTGTCGTTGACTTGCCTGTCGCGCTCACGTAACATTCCCGCCAATTTAAGGAGGTCCATTGCAGCTACGCCTGGAAACGCGGCCGATCGGCGAGGTCGCCGTCGTTCAATGCCTCGGACGTCTCATCGGTGGAAACGAAGTGTTCACACTGCACTCGCAAGTGCAGGACGCCATCGAAAAATATGGCGACGTCGTGCTGCAGCTGGAAAAGGTCGAGTTCATCGACAGTAGCGGACTCGGCGCCATCATGCGTCTCGTGCAGGCCGCGCGTGCCAAGGGAGGAGACCTGAAGCTCTGCGGTCTAACTCCAAAAATCCGCAAAGTCCTGGAACTTACCCACTTGATTTCACAGTTTGAGACTTACGAATGTATGGAAGAGGCCATCACCGCGGCCTACCTCGGCTCTCGCTACTCTCGCGGAAAGACCGGCGACGCCCGCCCCCGCGTAGTTTGCATTTACGCTTCTCTCGACGTCTGTGCCTTCTTGAGAGAAATTCTCTGCGGCGCCGGATTCAACGCGTTGACCACCACCGCGATCGACGATGCCCCCATCCTGCTGAAAGCGACCAAAGCGAAGCTGGCAGTCGTTTCCTCGCGCATACAGATCGTACGGGGCAGGCCGATCCGTCAGGCATTTCAGGAAATTGTTCCCGACGTTCAGATCCTTACGCTCGATGACCAGTTCGCCACCGAGGATCCAGGCGAAGCCGCTGAAAGGCTCCTTAAAGATGTGAACTCGATGCTCGCAGCCGCAAACTGAAAGGCCCAGCTTTTCGCGGGGACACTCGAGGCCCGACGGTCGCAACTTTCTTTGCGCGGGGGAGATGGACCATGTAGGAAGATGGACCATGTGGGGACAGCCGCCCTCGGCTGCCTGTCCTGAGCGGAGTCGAAGGATCCGGCGGCTCAGTGTATCGGGCCGCACGCTTTTCGCTCTGTACTGCCATCCCGCGGATCTCTACCAGATCCTCACCCGCTCCTCAGGCGCCAGATACAGCTTCTCTCCCGGCTTCGCCTCAAACGCCGAGTACCACGCATCGATGTTTCTCACCGTGTCCGCCCGATACTCCCCGGGAGGGTGCCCGTCGGTCAACACCTGCTGGCGCAGCGCAGCCTCGCGTAAGTGCTCCCCCCAGTTCTGCGCGAAGGCGACAAAGAATTGTTGATCACTGGTGAATCCATCGACTGCCGCAGCCACCTGGCCCGAAGCCTTATACCCGTCATATGCCGCCGAGAGTCCGGCCAGGTCGGCAATGCTCTCTCCTAGGGTCTGCTTCCCGTTAATCGCCAAATCCGGGAACGGCCTGTAAGTGTCGTACTGCGCCGCAAGTTTGGCGGCCGCCGCTTCGAAATGTTTCAGATCTTCCGGTGTCCACCAGTTCCGCACCCGCCCCTTCGAATCAAACGCGCTTCCTTCCGTGTCGAAGGTATGGCTGATTTCATGTCCGATCACCTCCCCGATCGCTCCGTAATTCACCGCCGCTGGAGCTTCGGGATCGTAAAACGGAGGCTGCAAAATCGCGGCAGGGAAGTTCAGCGCATTCTGCAGCGGCAGATTCACCGCATTCACCGTCTGCGGCGTCATCGACCACTCCTTCCGGTCGACCGCCTTCCCCAGTCGAGCCACCTGCCGCTGGTACTCCGACAAATCCCCGCGCCATATGTTGCCGAAAATATCGCCCGGCTTCACTTCGTAATTCGAATAGTCGTGCCATGTCTCCGGATACCCAATCCCCACGTACAGCGTCGAAAGCTTTGCCTCCGCTTCGGCCTTGGTCGACGGATTCATCCACGTGAGCGCTTCGATCCGTTTGCGGAACGCCGCAATCAACTCGGCCACCATCGCCTGTGCCTTCTCTTTGGCCTCCGGTGGAAAATACTTCTGCGCGTACACCTGCCCCACGGCGTCGCCCAGGTATCCGTTGACAACGGACACGCCGCGCTCCCATCGCGGACGCTGCTGCTGTACTCCTGACAATTCCTTACCGAAGAAAGCAAACCTTTCCGCCGCGAACGCTTTCGGCAACATTCCTGCATGTGTCTCGATCAAATGAAACGCGAGCCAATCCTTCCACGATTCCAGCGTACTCGATGCCACCAGCGCCGACTCTCCTTGAAATGCCTCCGGCTGCCACACAATGAAACTCTCCACACGGCTCAACCCTGCTCCCTTGAAGTATTCTTCCCACTCGAGCCCAGGAGCCTTCGCCGCAAACTCCGCGCGTTTCCATGTGTTGTTGGCCTTGTGGATGTCTTCGTTCTCCGCCAGCGTGCGATGCGTCTTCGCAATTGCGGTTTCCAGTTCCACGATCCGAGCCGCGCGCGCATCTGCATCGGAAAATCCAGCCAGCCGTAACATCGCGGCCACATGCGGTTGATATTTCGCGCGTATCTTCTGCATGCTCTCGCTGTTTGAGGTGTAATACTCGCGATCTGGCAGTTGCACTCCGCCCTGCATCAGGTACGGCGTGTAATGGTCCGAATCGTTGAACCCCGGTGCCACCCACAGTCCAAAAAGATTTGGGGTGTGATAGATCGCATTGTTCAGGGCGTCCACATCAGCGCGCAGCGTCTCTCCCAGCGCATGCGCCAGTTGTTTCTTGTCGTGGATTGCCGCAATCGCATCCAGATGCGCTTTCAGCGGCGTCATCCCCTTCGCCTCGATCGCCGCCTCGTCCATGTACGAATTGAAAAGATCCGCGACCTTGCGCGAATTCGATCCCGCCGGCGGATTCGACGCTGCAAGCTCCTTGATAAGATCAGCCGTGCGCTGACTGCTCAGATCACTCAACTTCGTGAACACGTCGATTCCAGCCCGATCCGGTGGAATCTCGGTGCGTTTGATCCAGTTGCCATTCGCGAATCGGTAAAAGTCATCCCCCGGTTTCACCGACCGGTCGATGTTGTCCACAGCAATCCCGTGGACTTCTTGAACGGGCGCATTCTGCGCGACAGTACTAAGGGCAGAGAAGACCAGACACGCCAAGACACTCTTTGAAAACATATCGATTCGTTTCATGTAGGACTCCGCAGGCAGGCAGCCAGAGAAATGACTCCGTTCGTTACCACAAGTCTCCTTTGCTTAGACGTACACAACCGTTACAGGTCACTTAGCGACAGCCGCCTCGGCTGTCGAGCAAAGGCGAAGCCGAGCGGCCAAGCACCTCAGACTGCGAAGCCTCGCCGTTCTTTACAGCCCCGGAATCCTTCGCTTATGCCAAGCCGAGGCCTGCTCGTAAGCATGAGCAAGCCGCACCACCAGATCCTCGCGCCAATGCGGCCCAGCAATCTGCAATCCAATCGGCAATCCCCCTTGCGTAAACCCGCAGGGAACTGAGATCGCCGGCAGTCCCCACACGTTAAACGGCCGTGTATTCCGCAACAGCTTCAACTCCGCTGGACGCAGCGCATCCGCGTTAGCCCTCAGATCCGCAATCGTGGGAGCGGGCATCGGAGTAGTGGGCGTGACCAGCAAGTCCACCTCGGCAAACACATCACAAATGTTGCGCCGGGCCACTTCCAACTCGCGCCCCTTCTGCATATACTCCACCGCCGTGACCTTCTCTCCCGTTCGAATCCGCCGCACCGTCTCCGCCTGGTACAACTCTGGATGCTTTGCCACATCCTCCGCGTGGTAGGCGTACGCCTCCGCGGCCTGCAATGTCCGGTCGGTCGGCACCTCGATCCTCACTCTCTTAATATGTGCACCGAGACTCGCGATTCCTGTCAGCGCATGCTCCACCGCAGACGCCACTTCCGGATCGAGATCGTCAAAGAAATACTCCCGCGGCACACCCACTCGCAGATCTTTCGCGCCTTCCTTCAGGACGGAAACATAATCCGTAACCGGAACCTCGGCCGAAGTGATGTCCGCGGGATCATATCCCGCGATCGCCTGCAACACGATCGCCGCATCCTCAACGCTCGCAGCCAGCGGCCCCACGTGATCCAGCGATGTCGAGAGCGGAATCACCCCGCGGCTCGAAACCCGACCATACGTCGGCTTGATCCCCACGCACCCGCACAACGCCGCCGGCTCGCGAATGGATCCAGCCGTGTCCGTTCCAATCGCAGCACACGCCATCCCCGCAGGAACCGAAGCCGCCGACCCTCCCGAAGATCCCCCGGCAATCCGGTTCACGTCCCACGGATTGTGAACATCCCCAAAATGACTGATCAGCGAACTCCCACCATAAGCGAACTCATGCAGATTATTCTTGCCGACGATCACCGCTCCGGCCTCGCGCAATCTCCGGACGACTTCCGCGTCTTCCCTCGGAATGCGATCCTTGTGCAACGCACTGGCCGATGTTGTTCGGACTCCAGCCGTGTCGATCAGGTCTTTGAGCGCAATCGGGATCCCATGCAGCGGCCCACGCCAGTGCCCACCCGAAATCTCTTCCTCCATGGCACGCGCTTCCGCCAGCGCCGATTCCGCCATCACGGTGATAAAGGCATTGAGGCGAGGATTCAGCCTTTCAATCTGCTGCAGACACTCCCGTGTGATCTCAACCGGAGAAACTTCTTTCTGCCGTATTCGCCGCGAAAGCTCAGACATTGTCCCGAGAGTCGTCATGATGTGCGCGGCCATTGTAAAAGGTTTTTCCTCTGTGTTCCTCAGTGCCCTCTGTGGTGAACGTTTTTCTAAACCCTCTCAAACACTCAAAGCATCCTATAATTGCAAAAGCAGTGTTCCCTGGGGGCAAGACAAAAATGGCAGAGATGACGATCGCGCCTGTTGCGACGCACGGGTTCTTCGTGGACGGACGATGGCAACAGGACGGCGACCTCATCGAGATCCGCTCCCCCTACGACGGCAGCCTGATTGCCCGCGTCGCCCAGGGCCGCAAAGAGCACGCTGAAGCCGCCATCGCCGCTGCAGTCAAAGCCTTCGGCACCACCCGCCGTCTCCCGGCCTTCGAGCGCCAGCGCGTTCTTCGCCAGATCTCCGCGTTCATGACTGAGCGCAAGGAGGAATTCGCCCGCACCCTGGCGCAGGAAGCCGGCAAGCCCATCAAAGCTGCGCGAATTGAAGTCGAGCGTGCCATCTTCACCTTCAACGTCGCCGCCGAAGAAAGCACTCGCATCTACGGCGAGTTTCTCCCCCTCGACTGGCAGGAATTCACCGCCGGACGCTGGGGCATCGTCCGCCGTTTCCCCCTCGGCCCCATCGCCGGCATCACGCCGTTTAACTTTCCGATCAATCTAGTCGCCCACAAAGTCGCGCCGGCCATCGCCGCCGGATGCCCCATGGTCCTCAAGCCCGCCCCGCAGACCCCGCTCTGCTCGCTGCTTCTAGCCGAGTGCGTGCAGCAGGCCGGATGGCCCGACGGCGGCCTCAACGTGCTCCCACTCTCCAACGAAGATGCCGGACTCCTCGTCACTGATGACCGCATCAAACTCATCAGCTTCACCGGCAGTGTCCCCGTCGGCTGGGACATCAAACGCCGCGCCGGAAAGAAGAAAGTCGTCCTCGAACTCGGCGGCAACGCCGCAGTCATTGTCCACAGCGATGCCGACCTCGCCTACGCCGCCGACCGCTGCGTCACCGGAGGCTTCGCCTATGCCGGCCAGACCTGCGTTTCCGTCCAGCGTATCCTGGTCGAGCACTCCGTTTATGGAAAATTCACGGATCTCCTCGTCGAAGGTGTCAAGCAACTGAAGGCCGGCGATCCGCTCGACGAATCCACTGACGTAGGCCCGCTCATCCGCGAGAGCGACGCGATCCGCGCCGTTACCTGGATCGACGAAGCAGTTCGCGCCGGAGCCCGCCTCCTCTGCGGAGGCCGTCGCAATGGTCTAGTCGTCGAGCCCACGGTTCTGACCGGCACCAAGCCCGACATGAAAGTAAACTGCCAGGAAATTTTCGGCCCCGTAGTCAGCGTCGAGCCTTACCCGGATTTCGATCAGGCCCTGCGTCAGGTCAACAACTCTGCCTACGGAATGCAAGCCGGCGTCTTCACGCGTGACGCGAAGTTGCTCTTCCAGGCCTATGAAGAACTCGAAGTGGGCGGCGTCATCGCCGGAGACGTCCCCTCGTTCCGCATCGATCACATGCCCTACGGCGGCGTAAAAGATTCCGGCCATGGGCCGCGAAGGCCTTCGCTACGCCATCGAAGAAATGACCGAACCCAAATTGCTGGTGATGAACCTGCGCTAAGTTTCGTATTCCATGCATTTGTCATCCTGAGGCCCGCGCTTTTTGCGGGCCGAAGGACCCATGCAACTTGATGACACCAAGCAAAATGCGTTGGTTCTCACTGCTCTGCCGTTGAAAAACCCAACATCTTCTCCCGTAACTTTCTCTTCATATGCTTCATAACTTTTTTCTATTGCGAATTTCCAAAAACCCGCGACAAAGATTCTCGAAATATTTATAATTCTCTGTTTCACAGCCAACTCGAAAACCTGTGGGTGGTTTTCTTACTCGGAACTTAAACTGACGCACTGAGCGGACGAGCCAAGCAACAAAGCTCCGCCGGGTCTCTTCGCTAGATCTTCATAAGAGAATGTCTCAGATCTTCCATCGCAGCACGAATACACTTTCCCGCGCCACTATTTTCGGCGCCGTATTCATCATCGCTGCATTGGGCGGGGTCGTTTACATCGTGCAGGGCTCTCCCTTTGTGACCTATGCCGGAGTCCGCAAGCCGCAGCCGGTCCCATTCAGCCATCAGCATCACGTCGCCGGACTCGGCATCGACTGCCGCTACTGTCACACTTCGGTTGAGACCTCCAGCTTCGCCGGAATCCCTCCGACCAAGACGTGCATGAACTGCCACTCCCAGATCTGGACCAACGCCCAACTCCTTGAGCCCGTCCGCGCCAGCTACCGCTCCGGCGAATCGCTGCAATGGACCCGCGTTAACCAGCTCCCTGACTTCGTATATTTCAATCACAGCATTCACGTCGCCAAGGGCGTCGGCTGCAACACCTGCCACGGCCCGGTCGACCAGATGCCCCTGATGTACCAGGCGGAATCCTTGCAGATGGAATGGTGTCTGGGATGCCATCGCGATCCCGGCAAGAATCTCCGCCCGCGCGATCAAGTTTTCAACATGCGCTACCAACAGCCCACGACGGCGAACCCCGTCACTGTGGATGGCCGCGCTTTCCCCGATCAGGATTCGCTAGGCGCATACCTGATCACCAAATACCAGGTTCGCGTCGGAAGAATAAAAACATCCGACGGCCAGATCAGCGTCAGCGATATAACGAGTTGCAGCACGTGTCACAGGTAGTTGTTCTTGTTTCAGTAGCAGAGGTTTATGTGGGACAGCCGCCATCGGCTGTCCGTCGAGCGAAGCTCGACAAGGTTCTAGTAAGGTGCACTGACGCATAACCGACCGGAGAAGCGCCAGACGGTCAAGAATCGCAAGCCGCGGTGGGTAAAGAGTGCGAAGCGGCAGAGAGCAAAAGCCGCGAAGCGGCAGAGACCAAGAGCCGCGAAGCGGCGAAAGATTACAGCCCACGGCGCAAGCCGTGGGATAGCACAGCAGAGAACCAAGACCCGAAGGGGCGAAAGAAACGAAGCGTGCCCGGGCATGAAGGTGTAGCCCGGCAAGAACCCAGCCGCGTAGCGGCAGCGTGTGAAAGCCCGGCACGGAAGTGCCGGGAGAGCTGCAAAAAATGAAACAAGTCCCGTAGGGACGGTACCGTTGCCAGCATGACGACAGACAATAAATCGCAGTTCGTCAAACTCGAAGACATCTGCCCCACCAAGAAGCTCGACCTGGGCACGGTCCGCGAGAGAATCGACGCCGCCGTCGCGCACGACAAGGCGGAGAAAACCGGCCCCGAATACTGGCGTTAGCTGGAAGAGCTCGCCGGCAGCCCCGCCTTCCAGGAAGCCCTGCACCGCGAGTTTCCCAAGGGTGCTTCTGAATGGCTCGACAAGGCCTCGCGCCGCGGATTCCTCAAAGTGATGGGCGCCTCGCTCGGCCTCGCCGGCATGACCGGATGCGTCAAGCTCCCGCTCGAGCCCATCGTCCCTTACGTTCGCCAGCCCGAAAACGTTATTCCCGGCAAGCCCATGTACTACGCCACCGCGATGACGCTCGGCGGATACGCCAATCCAGTCCTCGTCGAAAGCCATCTCGGACGCCCGACCAAGATCGAAGGCAACGATCTGCATCCCGCGTCAATGGGCGGTACCGATATTTTCACGCAGGCGTCGCTCCTCGGCCTCTACGATCCCGACCGCTCGCAAACCGTCACCTCGATGGGCGACGTCCGCTCGTGGCAAGCGTTCTTCGGCGCGATCCGTGGCCCGCTCAGCGCACAAAAATCCCTGCAAGGCGCGGGCATCCGCATTCTCACGACGACGACCACGTCGCCCACGCTCGCCGACCAGTTGCGCAGTTTCCTCAAGATTTATCCGCAAGCTAAATGGCACGTCTACGAGCCGTGCAATCGCGACAACGTTCTCGAAGGCGCCAAGATGGCCTTCGGACAGCCCGTCGAGACGCGCTACGATTTCTCGAAAGCCGACGTCATCGTCTCACTCGACGCCGACTTCCTTTCCGCCGGATTCCCCGGCAACACCCGCTACATCCGCGATTTCGCCGCCCGCCGCAATCCCGACGGACCACCGAGCTGAGGGAAAGTTATGAACCGCCTGTACGTCATCGAGAGCACGCCGAGCTCAACAGGAGCCAAGGCAGATCATCGGCTTGTCCGCGAGAGCCAGTGATCTTCGAGGGTTTACCGGCTTTTCGTAGCGGAGCCATCCGCGGTCGCGGGTTGGGCGTTAAAGCTGAATGCGGGAGCGCCGAGTCACATCAGAACCAGTTCAAGAAATTTGTCGATTCTTTGGCAAGGACCTAAAGGCTCATCGTGGATCTTCGGCGATCATTGCTGGTGATCACTTGCCCGCCACGGTTCACACCGTCGTCCATTCGATGAACCAAGTATTAGGGAATGTCGGGAAGACAGTTTTTTATGCCGATCCCGTCGACGCGAATCCGATCAATCAAACCGAATCGCTCAAAGAACTCGTCGCCGACATGCAGGCCGGAAAGGTCGATCTCCTCATCATCCTCGGGGGAAATCCGGTTTACGATGCTCCGGTCGACCTGAACTTCGCCGACGTACTAAAGAGCGGCAAGGTCCCGGTCCGCGTTCATCACGGTCTCTATCAAGACGAAACCGCGGACCTCTGCCAATGGCATGTCCCCGCGACGCACGAACTTGAATCGTGGGGCGACGCTCGGAGCCTACGATGGCGCCGTCAGCATCATCCAGCCCTTGATTGCTCCTCTTTATAACGGCAAGAGCGCGGTTGAGTTCGTCGCGTCTACTTTCGGGTCAATCCGACGTGACCGGATATGAACTCGTTCGTGCCTACTGGAAGAAGCAGCATACAGGCGCCGACTTCGAGCAGTTCTGGCGCAAGTCGCTCCACGACGGCTGGATTGAGGGGACTGCTCTACCTCTGAAGCAAATCTCGGCAAAAGTCATAAACGCGCCAACCGGCTCCGAGGAATTAATGTGGTCGGTTCGAATCGTCGAACTCAACATCCGCCGCGACCCCACCATCTACGACGGACAATTCTCCAACAATGGCTGGCTCCAGGAACTCCCCAAGCCGATGTCCAAGCTCACTTGGGACAACGCCATCCAGATCGGCCCCAAGATGGCCGAGCGCCTGCAACTCGCAGCGAAAGACGTAGTCGAACTAGAACTGAACGGCAAAAAGGTCAAAGGCCCCGTCTGGATTCAAGCCGGCCATCCCGACAACTCCGTGACCATCACCCTAGGCTACGGCCGCAAGCGCGCCGGACGTGTCGGCTCCGAACAGGGCTTCAGCGCCTACGAACTCCGCACTTCTGCCAATCCCTGGATCGCCTCGGGCGTGAAGATCACGAAGACCGGCGCCAAGTACGAACTCGCCTCCACGCAAGGCATGCAGTCCATGGAGACTCCCGACGGTGGCTACCGCCCGCTAGTCCGCGAAACCACGCTCGAAAAATACAAAGAAGAGCCGAAGTTCGCGCAGGAAGAAGAAGTTCCCAAAGACGTCACGCTCTACCCCAACTACGAGTACGAAAAAGAAACCTACGCCTGGGGCATGGCCATCGACCTCAACAGGTGCGTAGGCTGCAACAATTGCATTGTGGCCTGCCAGTCGGAAAACAACATCGCCGTAGTCGGCAAGGAGCAGACTCTGCTCGGTCGCCACATGCATTGGATTCGCATCGACGCCTACTACCAAGGCGACCGTGAAAATCCCAAGGCGTTCTTCCAGCCCGTTCCCTGCATGCACTGCGAGAACGCACCCTGCGAAGTTGTCTGCCCGGTGGGCGCGACCAACCACTCCAGCGAAGGTCTGAACGACATGATCTACAACCGCTGCGTGGGAACGCGCTACTGCTCCAACAACTGTCCTTATAAGGTTCGCCGCTTCAACTTCCTGCTCTTCCAGGACTGGGATACCCCGCAATATAAGATGATGCGCAACCCCGACGTCAGCGTGCGCAGCCGCGGCGTCATGGAAAAGTGCACCTACTGCATCCAGCGCATCAACGAGCGCCGCATCGACTGCGAGACGCAGTCGGTACGAGATGGCAAAGAAAAACTCATCGGAGACGAATTGCAGACGGCCTGCCAGCAATCCTGCCCGGCCGACGCCATCGTCTTCGGCAACATCAACGATCCCAAGAGCAATGTATCGAAGTGGAAAGCGCAGGCCAGAAACTACAGCCTGCTGGGCGAACTAAACACCCGCCCACGCACCACGTACTTAGCAGAAGTTAGAAATCCGAACCCCGAGCTGGAGCGTTAATAGCGTTTATGGAGTTAATGACGTCAGCTTGTCATCCTGAGAGCCGGCAGAGCCGGCGCGAGGGACCTTACGTCGGAGGAACGCCATGATGCAGTGGATAGGGAATCCCATGCTGCATGTACTGTGGCGCGTCCCGTCGACCGAATCACGCCTAGCGGCGATCGCAACGTCACTCGGAGCGCTTGCGCCCTCCTCACGATGACAATGATTGTGAAAGCATGAACGAGCAATACAAATTGTCGACCGATCTCGATCGCGCCCCGGTCATCGAACCCGGTCACACCTTCGGTACGGTCACCGAAAAAATCAGCGCCATCGTCCTCACGCGCCCGGCGACCAACGGATGGTTCATCGGCTTCGGCATCGCCTTCATGATGACGATGATGCTGCTCTTCGCCCTCGGATATCTCTTCCTCAAGGGCGTCGGCATCTGGGGCGTCACCATCCCCATCGGATGGGGCTTCGCCATCGTCAACTTCGTCTGGTGGATCGGTATCGGCCACGCCGGCACGCTCATATCCGCTATCCTCTTATTGCTGCGTCAATCCTGGCGCAACTCCATCAACCGTTTCGCCGAAGCCATGACACTGTTTGCCGTGGCCTCCGCCGGAATTTTCCCCGCAGTACACGTCGGACGCCCCTGGCTCGCTTACTGGCTCTTTCCTTATCCCAACACCATGAAGGTGTGGCCGCAGTTCCGCAGCCCGCTCATGTGGGACGTCTTCGCCGTCTCGACCTACGCCACCATCTCGGCTCTCTTCTGGTTCACCGGACTCATCCCCGACTTCGCCACGCTCCGCGACCGCTCCGAGAAGCGCTGGATCAAGATGATCTATGGCATGCTCTCGTTCGGATGGCGCGGATCGGCCCGCCACTGGCATCGCTACGAGACGATGTACCTGTTGCTCGCCGGGCTGGCCACCCCGCTCGTGCTCTCGGTGCACACGGTAGTCAGCTTCGATTTCGCCGTCGGCATCGTTCCCGGATGGCACACCACCATCTTCCCGCCCTACTTCGTTGCGGGCGCCATCTACTCGGGCTTTGCCATGGTGCTGATGCTGGCCATCCCCATCCGCAAGATCTACGGCCTCGAAGATTTCATCACCGAGCGCCATCTGCAGAATTCCGCGAAGGTCATGCTAGCCACCGGCCTTATCGTCGCCTATGGATACGGCATCGAGGCCTTCATGGGATGGTACGGCGGCGATCGCTACGATGCCTTCACCCTCTGGAACCGCCTGCACGGACCCTACGCCGTACCCTACTGGATGCTTCTGGCGTGCAACATTTTCATTCCGCAGGTTCTGTGGATCCGCAAGTTGCGCACCAGTCCCGTCGCACTGTTCTTCATCTCCGGCGTGATTCTCGTCGGCATGTGGCTTGAGCGCTTCATCATCGTCGTCGTCAGCCTGCACCGCGATTTCCTCACTTCCTCGTGGGGCATGTACTACCCCACACGCTGGGACTGGATGACGTACTTCGGAACCATCGGCATGTTCCTCGCCGCCATGTTCCTCTTCCTGCGTGTGCTGCCGGCCATCTCCATCTTTGAAATGCGCACCCTCCTGCCCGAATCGGAGGTGAAAGAATAATGGCGAAGCGCGATCCCATCTACGGCCTCATGGCTGAATTCGATTCGGCGCAAGCCCTGGTTGACGCCGCCAAGAAGACGCACGAGTCCGGCTACAAGAAAATCGACGCTTACAGCCCGTTCCCCATCGAAGGCCTTGCCGAAGAAATCGGAATGCACTTCGACGAAATCCCGCTGACCGTGCTCATCGGCGGCATCATCGGCGGATGCACCGGCTACCTGATGCAGTACTGGATGTCCGCCGTCGACTACCCGCTGAATATCGGCGGCAAGCCTCCGCACTCCTGGCCGGCGTTCATCATCATCACCTTCGAAATGACGATTCTCTTCGCCGGAATCTCCGCAGTGTTGGGCATGCTGGCCTTCAACGGCCTCCCGATGCCCTATCACCCGGTCTTCAACGTGCCGCGCTTCGCCTTAGCATCCAAAGACCGTTTCTTCCTGATCGTGTTCTCTTCCGACAAGAAGTACAACCCGGTGGAAACGCGCCGCTTCCTTGAAACCCTTGACGCACGCTCCATCTCGGAGGTGCCAAGCTAATGCAGCACTTCCGCAATTTCATCAAAGCTCTCGAGTGTCATCCTGAGCGGAGCCGCTTTTCAGGCGAAGTGAAGGACCTCACGTCTGATGCCATTGAAACCGGCTGCTCCGTACTTCCACGGAAGCCCGCGGCGAGGTCTTTCCTTACTGTCCCTTTGTGCCCTTTGTGGTTAAAGAATTTGACCCTTGCCGGACTACTAATAGTCATAGCCCTCACCACAGCCTGCCGCCTCGACATGCACGTGCAGCCCCGCCAGAATCCTCTCTCCTACAGCGACTTCTACGCCGACCACCGTTCCGCCCGTCCCCCAGTCGAAGGCACAGTCGCTCGCGGCCAGCTGCACGAAGACGCCTACTTCTACACCGGAAAGATCGGCGACAACCCCGGCAACGTGATGCCCTTCGCGGTCACCAAAGAAGTTCTCGAGCGCGGCCAGGAGCGCTACAACATCTATTGCGCCCCGTGCCACTCCCGCCTGGGAGACGGCAACGGCTTCGTCCCGTCCCGCGGATTCGCGCGCAAGCCCCCATCGTTCCACATCGTCCGTTTGCAGAAGGCTCCGCTCGGATACTTCTTCGACGTCATGAGCAACGGCTTCGGCATCATGCCCGATTATGCTTCGCAGATTCCTACGCAGGACCGTTGGGACATCGTCGCCTACATCCGCGCCCTGCAACTCAGCCAGAACGCAACCATGGCCGACGTGCCTCCGGACCAGAAGATTCCCTCCGAGGCTCCGACATTCCGCGAACCCGGATCCGGCGCAACCCTGCCGATCCTCGCGCCCAAACAAAATTCGCAACCAGAATCTGAAATGAACAAAGAAGGTCATAAATGAGCGCGCCGCCGAAACAGCTCGATTTTTCGGCGCCACCGATCATCAAAACGATCGGCCAGCGAGCCCTCATCGTCGGCGTAGTCTTCAGCCTCGGCGCCCTTGTGATCGCATTCACGCGGCCCGAACAGTTCTACCGCGGCTACTTGCTCGGCTACATGGATTGGCTCGGCATCGCGCTCGGCTCCATGGCGATCGTGATGATTCGCCATCTCACCGGCGGTGGATGGGGCACCGTCATCCGCCGCATCCTCGGCGCCGCCATGCGCACGCTACCCATCCTGGCGATCCTCTTCATCCCAATCGTCATCGCGGTCATGCAACACCATATGTATCCCTGGCTCAAGCCGCTCGATGCGATCCAGGATCCGAACATCAAGGAGCATCTCCGCAAGAACGACTTCGTTAAAGGTGCTTACCTCAACGGCACCGGCTTCATCATCCGCGCCATCATCTACCTCGCCGTCTGGAACCTGCTCTCGTTCCTGCTCTCGTTGTGGTCGAAGCAAACCGACAGGCCCAACGCTCCGGACAACACGCAGAAATTCAAAGCGGTCGCCGGACCTGGCCTCATCCTCTACGGTTTCACCATCTCCTTCGCCGCCATCGACTGGATCATGTCGCTCGACCCCAGTTGGATCTCGACCATCTACGGCCTGATCATCCTCATCGGCGAAGTCCTCGCCGCCATGTGCTTTGCCATCGTTGTCGAGCGAATTCTCTACGACTACAAGCCCATGTCCGAGATGCTCCGGCCCGATTTCGTTCACGACCACGGCAAGTGGACGCTTGCCTTCATCATGGTCTGGGCCTACTTCAATTTCTCGCAGTGGCTCATCATCTGGGCCGGCAATTTGCCCACTGAAATCACGTTCTACCTGAAGCGCATCAATCACGGATGGGGTTACGTGGCAGTATTCCTCGCCTTCTTCCACTTCGTCATCCCATTCGTCATCCTGCTGTCGCGCCCCTTTAAGCGGAACATTCGCAAACTCGTGTGGCTCGCAGCCTGGCTCCTGTGCATGCGCTATGTCGATCTTTTCTGGAATATCGAGCCAAACTTCTCGACCAATTTCAGCGTCACCATCGCCGACATCGTAGTGCCCATTGCCATCGGCGAGCATCTGGATATTCTTCTTCTGCCGCAACCTTGCTGCTCTCCCGCTGCTACCGGTTTACGACGTCTCGGCCAACGACGTATTCGACCCGCATTCCACTCATCCGCCTGGAATTCCGGAGAACGCATGACGAACGACATCCATTCCCCGAAGACCAACGGACACGCCGACTACGAGCGCCGGGATATCGGTGTTCGTGCCGTCTACTATTTCCTTGCTGGATTGGTGCTGGCCCTGGTCGTGACCTATCTCGTGGTCAACGTTTTTTACCACTCGCTGGAGAAGCGCGCTCAAGCCGATCAGACGCCGCTGAGTCCGCTGGTCTCGAACGCGCCCGTCGACACCCGTCGCCTGCCCCCGGAATACAAAACCGATGCCGAAGGCGCTGACTACGAAAAATATCTGCGGAAAAAGTTTCCTGAGCCGCAGCTCGAAACGAATGAGCGCACTGAGCTGAACCAGATTCGCCTGCACGAAGAAGATACTCTCAGCACCTACGGCTACGTCGATGAGACCTCCGGCACCGTCCGCATTCCCATCGACCGCGCCATGGATCTCCTGGCCCAACGCGGACTCCCCACGCGCGAACAGGCGGTCGAATCGACCACGTCAACCGCCAAATCGCAACCTGAAGCCAAGTCGCAACCGCAAGAGAGGAAGGGAACAAAGCAGTGAAGAATACTCTTGTCATTCCGACGAGGCGCGTAGCGCAACGGAGGAATCTGCTTTCCTCTGCGTTGCCCCTCGCCCTGATCGTCGGTACGCTCGCCTCGACAGCCTGGGGACAAGGCATGTCCAAAGGCATCATGTCTCCGCCTGCGAATGTTCGTCCCCCATACCTGCAAAACGTCGGCATCGAGCAGCGTCTAGACGCCCAGCTCCCCGGAGATCTCTCCTTCGTAGACGACACCGGCCGCCCAGTCAAGCTCGGCGACTACTTCGGCAAAAAGCCTCTGATCCTGAACCTCGTCTACTACAACTGCCCCATGCTCTGCGGCGAAGTTCTAGCCGGCCTCACCGGCTCCATGAAGCTGATCAAGTTCGACCTCGGCAACGAATTCGAAGTCGTCACGGTCAGCTTCAATCCCCAGGAAACTCCGCAACTCGCCGCTGAAAAGAAGCGAGACTACCTCAAGCGCTACGGACGTCCGACCGCCGCCGCAGGTTGGCACTTTCTCACCGGCCCCGCCGACTCGATCAATGCCCTAACCAAGGCCGTAGGCTTCCAGTATCAATACGACGCCGCTAAGAACCAGTACGCGCACGCCACCGCCATCATGGTTCTGACTCCGCAGGGCCGCATCTCGCGCTATTTCTACGGCGTCGACTTCCCGCCGAAAGACCTTCGTATGGGATTAGTCGAAGCCTCGCAGGGAAAAATCGGCAACGCTGTCGATCAAGTTCTTTTGTACTGCTATCACTACGATCCAGCCACCGGCAAATATGGCGCGATCGTCAGCAACATGTTGAAACTGGGCGGCGCGCTGACCATCTTGTTCATCGGCGGCCTGATCCTCATTCTCCTCCGCCTGGAGCGAATCGCTCCGCGCAAAGGTTGGGATCGGGCAAAACCGCACCAGGCAGGACTAAGTTAAACGCAATGTTCGATAACTTTCCATTGTGGCCGCAACGGGCCTCCAGCATGGCGGGCAACGTCGATGCTCTGTTCATCTTCCTGCTCATCGTCTCCGGGTTGATGACCCTGCTCATCTTCATCGCCATCGTCTATTTCGCTGCCCGCTATCGCTATCGCAAAGGCGTTCCAGCTGAACAGATCGAAGGCTCCACGCCTCTCGAACTCACCTGGTCGATCATTCCTCTCGGCGTCTTCATGGTGATCTTCGCCTGGGGCGCCGTCGTCTACTTCAAGGGCCGCACTCCTCCCAGCGATTCGACCGAAGTCTACGTCGTCGCCAAGCAATGGATGTGGAAGCTCGAACACTCCGAAGGCCAGCGCGAGATCAATGAACTCCACGTGCCCGTAGGCCGCGACGTCAAACTCATCATGACTTCGCAGGACGTCATCCACAGTTTCTTCGTGCCCGCCTTCCGCATGAAACAGGATGTGCTCCCCGGCCGCTACACCGTCGCCTGGTTCCGCGCCACCAAGCCGGGCACCTATCACCTGTTCTGCGCCGAATACTGCGGCACGCAGCACTCCGGCATGATCGGCTCCATCGTCGTCATGGAACCCGCGCAATACGAAGCCTGGATGAGCGGCGGCACCGGCGGCCCCCTCTCCGCCACCGGTGAAAAGATCTTTGCCGAGCTCGGCTGCGTGACCTGCCATCGCTCCGACTCGCAGGGACGCGGCCCCAACCTGCAGGGAATTTTCGGCAAGCCCGTTCAACTCGAAGATGGACGCATGATTACCGCCGACGAGAATTACGTTCGCGAGTCCATCCTCGATCCCGGCGCGAAAATCGTCAAAGGCTTCAAACCCGTCATGCCGACTTTCCAGGGACTGGTCAGTGAAGAGCAACTCAACGCCCTGGTGGCTTACGTGAAATCACAGGCGCAGCCGGCCGCAGGCGAGACGAATGCGCACGCCGCGCCCGCAGGCGAGCCCGGCAAAGGAAATCAGGTGCAATAGTTTATGGCGACGGCTACGGTTCCATCGGTCGAACGAGAGAATTACCTCAACAAGCATTACGGTCCAGGATCGTGGCTCCTCACCACGGACCACAAGCGCATTGCGCTTCTCTATCTGATCTCGATCACCTTCTTCTTCTTTATCGGTGGATTCTTCGCCCTGCTCATCCGCCTCGAACTGCTCACTCCCGCCAGTGACCTCGTCCAGGCCGATACCTACAACAAGCTCTTCACCATGCACGGTCAGGTGATGGTCTTCTTCTTCCTCATTCCGTCCATCCCCGCGGTGCTTGGCAATTTCCTCATCCCGCTGATGGTCGGCGCCAAAGATCTCGCCTTCCCACGCATCAACCTGCTGAGCTGGTATCTCTACATCATCGCCGGCATCATGATGGTGCACTGCATGCTGACCGGCGGCGTCGATACCGGATGGACCTTCTACACACCCTTCAGCACCGCCTTCAGCAATACGAAAGTCATTGAAGCCGGGCTTGCCATCTTCGTCTCCGGATTCTCCTCCATCCTCACCGGACTGAACTTCGTCGTCACCATTCACCGCATGCGCGCTCCCGGATTGACCTGGTCGCGCCTGCCTCTCTTCGTCTGGGCGCTTTACGCGACCAGCATCATCCAGATCCTCGGCACTCCGGTCATCGCCATCACGCTTGTCCTGGTCGTCGCCGAGCGCGCCCTGCACCTCGGCATCTTTGATCCCAAACTTGGCGGTGATCCGCTCCTCTTCCAGCACCTGTTCTGGTTTTACTCGCATCCCGCCGTCTACATCATGATTCTGCCCTCGATGGGCGTCGTCACCGAGATCATTGCCTGCTTCTCGCGCAAGCGCATCTTCGGATACAGCTTCGTCGCCTTTTCTTCCATCGCTATCGCGGTCTTCGGATTTCTCGTATGGGCGCACCACATGTTCGTCGCCGGAATCTCCGTCTACGCCGCCCTCATCTTCTCGCTCCTGAGTTACTCGGTCGCCGTCCCTTCGGCCGTTAAGGTCTTCAACTGGACCGCGACTCTTTATAAAGGCTCCATTCGTTACGATGCGCCCATGCTCTACGCCTTCGGCTTCCTCGGCCTGTTCACCATGGGCGGACTTACTGGTCTCTTCCTCGCCGCACTCGGCATCGATGTGCATGTGACGGACACTTACTTCGTCGTCGCCCACTTCCACTACATCATGGTCGGCGGAGCGCTCATGGGCTATTTGGGTGGCATGCATTTCTGGTGGCCGAAGATTTCCGGCAAACTTTATCCCGAAGGATGGGCGCGCCTCGCCGCCCTCATCGTTTTCATCGGATTCAACCTGACGTTCTTCCCGCAATTCATCCTCGGCTATCTCGGCATGCCTCGCCGTTATGCCGACTACAGCCACATGCCCGAGTTCCAGATCCTCAACGTGTTCTCGACCGCCGGCGCCACGGTCCTCGGCGTCGGATACTTGCTGCCCATGATCTACTTCCTCTGGTCGATGCGTTACGGCAAGCCGGCGTCCGACAATCCCTGGAACGCTGCGGGGCTCGAGTGGAAGGCGCAGTCTCCACCCACCACCTACAACTTCGAAGAAGAGCCTGTCGTGACCTGGGAAGCCTATAACTACGACGAGATTGACAAAGGCCGCAAAGAGGAGGTCCCCGTTGTCGGATAGCCAAGCTGCCGTCCCACACCACGACGGTCTCCACAATCCCGCTCTGCTGCATCACTTCGCCACTGAAGAGCAGCAGCGCGACTCGTCCAGCCTCGGTATGTGGATCTTCCTCGCCACCGAAGTCATGTTCTTCGGCGGCCTGTTCTGCGCCTACCTGATTTACCGCCGCTGGTATTTCGGAGACTTTGCCGCTGCCAGCAAGTCCATCGACGCCGCGCTCGGCGCCACCAACACCGCCGTCCTGATCTGCAGCAGCTTAACGGTAGTCCTCGCCATCTGGGCCGCCCAGACCGCTCGCCGCGGCCTGCTGATCCTCATGCTCATCCTCACCATGCTCTTCGGTCTCACCTTCCTTGGCATCAAGGGAATCGAGTACAAACAGAAATTCGATGAGCATCACGTGCCGGGCCCATCGTTCAGCTTCGACCATGAGTCGATCCCCGGTCATCCAGGTCAATACGCCAACCCGCAGCACGCCCAGATCTTCTTTGCTCTGTACTTCATCATGACCGGCCTGCACGCCCTGCACATGATTATCGGGCTCGGCATCTTCACTTGGCTCTTGTGGATGGCGTGGAAGGGCCGCTTCACGCCGCGCTATCACACGCCCTTGGAAATCGGCGGCCTCTACTGGCACTTCGTAGATATCGTCTGGATTTACCTGTTCCCGTTGCTCTATCTAATCGACCGTCACCCATAACATGGATTGCACATTAAAAAAGACGACCGCCGCCAGCACAACAAATCCCGAGGGTGCCCCACCCTTGTCGCGTTCTGTGCGACAGGGTGGGGATTTTGACTCTCCGATCCGACCCACCAGAGCAGCTGAAGTGATATGTCGCCACAACAACCAGTCCTGAGACCATCGTATGCATGACCACTCCAAATCGTCGCCGTTGAAAACCTACTTCGCCGTCTGGGCAGCCCTGCTCGTGGGCACCTGGCTCACCTACGAGGCCGCGAAAATCGATCTGGGCCGTTTCAACGCCGCCGTCGCGCTCACCATCGCCACCACCAAGGCGTTGCTCGTCGCCCTCTTCTTCATGCACCTAAAAGGCGCCAGCGAGAAACTCCTGAAGCTAGTCGTAGCCTCGACAATCTTCTTCCTGATTCTCCTCCTGGCCCTCTCCATGTTCGACTACGCCACCCGCTCCTTCAGCTAGGTTTGTGTAGGGACGGACGCATTCGTCCGCCCCCTGTAACCGAACGCCGGGCAAATCCGATCTGACATTGCCAGTCAGGACCGTTGAAGCATATCCAGAAGAGTGGCCTATCCAGGACCGCGTCAGCCTCACAAATCGAACAGGCCTTCAGGCCCCGTGCTCCGCCAGAAAACTCGACCTCGAATCCCTCCCTCTCCTGCGGTATACTCGCCCGTCAAGCTGACGCGCGAGGTGAACTATGGCATTCTGCAATTCCTGCGGTGCACCCCTCAACGAGGGAACGAAATTCTGCAACAAGTGCGGCGCTGCCGCTTCCGGCGCTCCCGCCGCCTTTGCCCAGCCGATCGCTCCGGGCCCGCCTGCCTCGAAAGGCGGCAACAGCGCCCTGAAAATTATCCTGATCGTCGTCGGCGTCTTCGTCCTCATCGGAGTCCTCGGCATGGTCACGTGCGGCATCGTCATCCATCGCGCTATTAAGAGTGCCCATGTTTCTCAGAAGGGCGACAATATGAAAGTCGAAACTCCCTTCGGCAATATGGAGACTTCCACCGATCCCGACAAAACCGCCCAGGAACTTGGTGTCGAGATCTATCCCGGAGCGGAGGTGCAAAAAGCAGGCACGGCCTCGGTGACATTTGGCAGCTTTCACACGGTCACAGCCATCTTCGAGAGCAACGATTCCGTCGACAAGATTTGTGACTTCTACCGGCAGAAGTTTCCCAGCGCCCAGGTCGCCAGTTCCGACCAAAACCGCTGCAGCATCATCTCTGGGGATAAGGGCAACTCGACGACTATTACGGTCGAACCCAGAGGCGATGGTTCCAAACTTACCATCGTCACCCTGACAAAGAAGTCTTAGAACTGAAAAGATCTGGTTGATGTCAGACACTGCAGCAGACTCCGTGCCAGCCTCAAGATCATCACAGACCGATCCTTTGGGGCTGCACGAAGCCATGCGAACTCACGTCCGCGGTGACGTGAAGTTCGACAACGGCAGCCGCGCCCTCTACGCCACCGATGGTTCCAACTACCGCCAGGTTCCGATCGGCGTTGTTCTCCCGCGTGACGCCGACGACGTCCTCGCCGCCATCTCCATCTGCCGCGAATTTGGCGCCCCGCTGCTCTGTCGCGGCGGCGGCACCTCCCTCGCCGGACAATGCTGCAATGTCGCCGTCGTTCTCGATTTCACCAAATACATGGGAAAGATTCTCGAAATCGATCCCGATCGCCGCATCGCCAGAGTCCAACCCGGAGTAGTCCTCGACCATCTCCGTGACGCCGCCGAAAAATATCACCTGACCTTCGCCCCCGATCCCGCCAGCCACGACCGCTGCACCATCGGCGGCATGATCGGCAACAATTCCTGCGGCGTCCACTCCATCATGGGCGGCAAAACAGATGACAACATCGAAGCCCTGGAAGTTGTAACGTACGACGGAATCCGTCTGAGGGTGGGCCAAGATTGTGTGGGGACGGACGCATTCGTCCGTCCAGGCGGCCCGGAAGTATCGGGCCGCGGCAACGACCGCATCGAACAACTCCACGCTACCCTAAAGAAGATTGCCAATCAATACGCCGACCAAATCCGCCAGAAATTTCCCAACATCCCCCGCCGAGTCTCCGGCTACAACCTCAACTACCTCCTCCCCGAAAACGGTTTCCACATTGCCCGCTCGTTAGTAGGCTCCGAAGGCACGTGCGCCACGATCCTCGAAGCCACATGCCGCCTGATCGAAAGTCCCCCGTCACGTGTCCTGGTAGTCCTCGCCTATCCCGACATCTATCAATGCGCCGACCACATCCCCGAAATTCTCGAGCACAAGCCCATCGGCCTGGAAGGTTTCGACGACCTCCTCGTCTACTACGAGCGCACAAAAAGCATCAACACCGAAGGCCTCGCATTACTCCCCGAAGGCGGCGGATGGCTCATGGTCGAATTCGGCGCCGAATCCATCCCCGGCGCAGAAATGCAGGCCCAGCGCATGATCGACGCGCTGCGCCGCAGCCCCAATCCTCCGGAGGTAAAGCTCTACTCCGGCGCGAACGCCAAGCGTGTCTGGGATGTCCGCGAATCGAGTCTAGGCGCAACCTCGCACGTCCCCGGCGAGCCCCTGAACTGGGAAGGCTGGGAAGATGCCGCCGTCGCTCCCGAAAAACTGGGCGGATATCTCCGCGACCTCCGCAAAATGATGGCCGGGTTCCACTACAAAGGCTCGCTCTACGGACACTTTGGCCACGCCTGCGTTCACACGCGCCTCAACTTCGACTTGAAATCGAAAGAGGGAATCGCCAAGTATCGCCGCTTCGTCGAAGAGGCCGCCGACTCTGGTCGTCAGCTACGGCGGATCTCTCTCTGGCGAACACGGCGACGGACAAGCCCGCGCCGAACTCCTTCCGAAAATGTTCGGCCACGAACTGATGGAAGCCTTCCGCAAATTCAAAACCGCCTGGGATCCCGACTGGAAGATGAACCCCGGCAAGCTGATCAGTCCCAATAAGCTCGACGAAAACCTCCGCCTCGGCGCGAACTACTCGCCCTGGGAGCCCGAAACGCATTTCCAGTTCCCGCAAGATCATGGGAGCCTTTCACACGCCGCACTGCGCTGCGTTGGCGTGGGCAAGTGCCGCCGCGAAGAAGGCGGCGTGATGTGCCCCAGCTGGCGCGCCACTCACGACGAGGAGCACTCCACCCGCGGCCGCGCTCACCTTCTCTGGGAGATGACCCAAGGAGAAGTCATCAGCGACGGCTGGCGCAGTGAAGAAGTCAAACACTCGCTGGATCTCTGCCTGGCCTGCAAAGGATGCAAGAGCGACTGCCCCGTCAGCGTAGACGTCGCTACGTACAAAGCCGAATTCCTTTCCCACTACTACGAAGGCCGCCTCCGCCCCCTGAACGCCTACGCCTTCGGCAACATCGATTTCTGGGCGAGCCTGGCGTCGAAGGCTCCCGGCCTGGTCAACCTGACAACGCAGCTCCCATTCCTAAGCGACATCGCCAAAAAAATCGGAGGCATTCCCTCAAAGCGCCGCATCCCCCCATTCGCCCCGCAGACGTTCAAACAATGGTTCAGCTTGTGTAGGAGCGGACGCCCTCGGAAGTTTACCCTGAGCGAAGTCGAAGGGCCCCGCGAACGCCAGCGAGCGTGGTCGACCGCGTGCCGTGAACCAGACTCACCGAATCCATGGCAAGACAGCCCCGAAGGGCCGGAATGTGAAAGCCCCGCAAGCCAGTACCGGGAAGAAGACGCCAACCCGAACGAGTCCCGTGGGGACGACACGCTTGCCCCGCCCGTTCTCCTCTGGGCCGACACCTTCAACAACTACTTCCTCCCCCAAACCGCCCGCGCCGCCGTCGAGGTCCTCGAAACCGCCGGCTTCCGCGTCCTCGTCCCCCAAGCCAACCTATGCTGCGGACGCCCCCTCTACGACTTCGGCATGCTCGACCGCGCCGAACGCCTGCTCCTTGAAATCCTCGATCAACTCGAGCCCGAGATCGAAGCCGGCATCCCCGTAGTCGGACTGGAACCCTCCTGCATAGCCGTCTTCCGCGACGAACTTACGAACCTCTTCCCCCACGACGCCCGCGCCCAAGCGTTAAGCAAACAAACGTTCCTGCTAAGCGAATTCCTCGAACAAAGACTAATCCCCGGCGCGACGCTCCCACAACTCCCGCGCAAAGCCCTACTCCACGGCCACTGCCATCACAAATCGATCATGAAGATGACCGCCGAGGAATCCCTGCTCCGCCGCCTCGGCGTCGATTTCACGGCCCCCGCCCCCGGATGCTGCGGTATGGCCGGATCCTTCGGCTTCCATGCCGAGCACTACGACATCTCCCAAACCATCGGAGAGTTGGAACTCCTTCCTGCGGTCCGCCAAGCCCCTGACGACTGGCTGATCATCGCCGACGGCTTCAGCTGCCGCGAGCAGATCGCCCAAAACACGACCCGCCACGCCCTCCACCTAGCCGAGGTCCTGCAAATGGCCCTGCATCCGAGTGCGATGGATAAAGACGCTCCATATCCAGAATCAAAAGCAGTCCGCGAGCAAGAGCAAGAAATTTGCGCCTCGATGGCCCGCGCCGCCAAGACTGTCGGAGCCGTAGCCGCAGCCGGACTAGTAACGTGGCTCCTAACCCGCAAACGTTGACAATCTAAAAAGCTCACGTAGGGACAGCCGCCTCGGCTGTCCAGCCGCGAAGCGCGCAAAAATGCAGCCCACACTCCGAAAGCTCAGAAAGCGGAAGGCATAACCGAATCAACAACTTACAGCACCCTACCCCAAACCCCGCCTTTCTGGGACAATATAGAGGAGCAAGAATGCCTTTCCGTTCGAATTTGTCCGCCGCCATGTCTCACGGATAACAACTAACAAGCGAGAACGCCCATGGACCGCGACCTCACCACGCTAGTCTCGACTGACGTCGCCCACGCCCTCAACGCGGAGGTCGAATCGTGCACCCAGTCGCCGGCCTCCGGCCCGCTCCACGGCTCTGTCCTGGTCCTGATCCAGTTCGACGTCTGCGAAGAGATCAACCTCGACGCCCTCCGCCAGATCGTCGGAGCCCGCACCGCCCCGGCCAGTTTCAAAAAGGCTCCCGCCTACGTCCGCTACCAGCGCCCTCCGGTCGAGGAAACTCTTGAGCCCCTGATCCTGGACTCCGGCGAGCGCCTCACCGGAGAGATCCAGTACTACGACTACGGCGTAGTCAGCCTGATCTTCGAGCTCCCATTCTCCGGCGACTGGGACAAGCTGATCCAACTCTCCGCCCACTGGACTTCTGACATCAACTTCGAAAAGCTGGCAAGCCGTGTAGTCCGCCGGCAGCTGGAGCGCGCCGCCCCCGCCCTCATCAAGCCCTACAGCGAGGACAGCTGGCTGCAAGAGGACTACTTCATCTTCCACCTCCGCGACATCCAGGGATGTCCCACCGCCGACGAACTCCTGGCCACCCAGCACAACCAGATCGCCCAGGTCGTCCGCGGAGAAACCGCCACTCTCTCCGAAGGCGAGCGCCAGGAAATTCTCCAGTCCCGCATCTCCTACTATCCGACCGATCTCGCCGTCATCGGATGGAACGCCGCCTTCATCTACGACACGCCCTCCGGCGCCGAGACCGCCATCCAGCTTTTGCAATACGCCAACTCGCAGCTCCTCGAGTTCCGCCACTACGACGAACATCTGACCAGCGAGCTGGAAAATGTCTACGACTTCCTCGAAAAGGGAGGCACCGGACTCTGGTCCCGCTGGCGCACGGCGCGCGCCGCCTCGAAACTGCACACCGTCCTGCTCGACGTGAGCGAACTCACCGAGCGCGCCGACAACGCCATCAAGTTCCTCAGCGACATGTTCTCCGCCCGCCTCTACAAACTCTGCGCCCAAAAAGTCGGAGTCCCCGACTACAAAGACCTGGTCCAGGAAAAACTCAAAACCGCCGAAGATCTCTACCGCTTCATGATCGAGCAGTTCAACCAGTCAAGAGCCTTCGTCCTGGAGCTGATGGTGGTCGTCATCCTGATCATTGAGCTGATCTATTTCTTCAAAGGGCACCCCATCTAGAGGTTGAGTGATTGAGCCATTGAGTGATTGGGTCATTGCGCTCATGTCATGTAGGGAAAGCCGCTTCGGCTGTCCAGCGGCCCGGAATCATCGGGCCGTTGCCGGTTGGCAGGCGAGTTTTCTTTCGCCCCTTCGGGGCTGGGTCTCATTTCTTCTGCCTACCCACCGCTCGCGCGGTGGGCTTTAGTCTTGCGCCCCTGCGGAGCTGGCTTCACGTTTTCGGGGGGCTTGCGTGGGGACGGAGTTTGTTGCGGTGTTGATTGCGAGTGGGGAAGCGCGGTTTTCTGCGGCGCGGGCTGCGGGGTTTTGAAATCGTGCGGGGGGACTGCGGCGGGGGGCGATGTGACGTTGGCAGTCGTGGTTGTGGCGGGCGGGGGCACGCTCGCTGCGCTCGAGGGACGGACGAGGGCGTCCGTCCCTACATGTTTACCTACACCTTGGCTGGGCTTCGCCTGCGCTGGACGGGCGAAAGCGCCCGTCCCCACACGGTTTGTGCTGCCGGCGGCTTGGGCTTCGCGGGCCAGGACGCGGGCGCCTTCTTCGCGGTACTCCCAGAAGTGGGGATGGGTGGGCTCGACTGGTTTGTAGGGGATGGCGGAGACTGCGGGGAGTTCGGACTGCTGGGCGATCGCTTCGTGCTGTTCCGTTGGCGGCGGGTACTCGGGGACTTGCGTGACGGTGTCTTTGGCGTGGATGCCGAACTTTACGCGGGCGGCGTTTTTTACGGCGATGTGGAGGGCGCGGATGATCAGGCTGGCGCGTTTGACGTCGATGGTATTGCGCATGAGGGCGTTGATGACTTCCATTAATGCGTACTGGATGGACTCCTCGTCTTCGATAACGGCGATGGGATGCAGGCGCGATTGTGGAGGGCGAGGGACGCCGCGGTGGGCGTTCTGGTGGAAGTAGCAGAATTGCTCTCCGCGGAGAGCGGGGGAGTCGCAACGGACTCCAGTGACCTTGATATGAGTGCAGCTGCGATCGTTGGACATGGCATTTACCTTCTCTAAGATTTTTTGATAGTGGGGCCGTAAAATCTTGGCTTCACGGGAGTTAGGCCGGGTGGCCAGGACGACGTCGGCGTAAAATCTTGGAAACGCAGGGCTTGTAAGTAAAATCTTGCGGACAAAGGAGTTAGTGTGATTCAGGGGGACTTGGGGGAGTTTCGATTCGGGAATCCAGGGTTCGACGGACTCACCACAGAGGGTACGGAGGGGCACAGAGGAGGGCTGGGGCTTTGAGTTTTCGGCTGCGGGCGTCGCGGTGGTGGGCGACGTCACAATCCCCACTTCTCCCAAAGGCAGGGAGAAGTGGGGCACCCGCGAGGTTCTTCGTGAGGGCTTGGGACCTTGGTGGTGCATAGTCCCAGAATTACTCAGATAGATTTCTCAGTAAAGGTCAGATGTCACAAGAAAAAAATAAATATTGGGTGGGGCTGTGGAAAACTTTTGCCGCGCCTAAATTCGAAAGAGGCGGCACAGGCCCCGTACAGGGGGATTCGGGGATTCATTGTCACGGGCGGTGTCTGATTCAGTCCGACTCCAGCTTTCCGGGAGGCGTTTGCCCGGTGCGTCTTTCGACGAATTCCCTCGCACCCGATAGCTTGCCAGCGGCCACCAACCGCAAATGAGCGACGTGTTGTCGGATCAGCAGGCGGAGTTCGGACATGACCAGCCACGCGTCTTCGTTCTTCGCGGCAGTCGCGAGCAGGCAAAGGTGGCGAATCTTATCTTCTAATCGTCGATAGAACACATCAGGAGCTTTCTAATGGACGGGTGGCTGAGTTGCCATAGAGGAGAGGCCGTATCCCAGATTGGACGACCTTACGTTGAATACTGGTCCTCAGCACCCGTGGAATGACTGGCAGCGCTGGCGTTGGTGGGCCCACCAGGATTTGAACCTGGAACCAACAGATTATGAGTCTGCTGCTCTAACCGTTGAGCTATGGGCCCTGAGATCAACGAAACCCATTGTAATTCAAGGCTTGGCGTGCGTTTCCCAAGATCTCACGAAGGGCAGCAGAAGGCCGCATTAGCGGCTTGAGTTACCAAGGTTTGCCAAGAATCGAAGATGGATTTTAGTCTTCGCGCCTGCGCGAAAACGGACTAGTGTTTCTTGTCCTCCTTCTTGCTCTTGTCGCGTGCCTCTGCCCGGTCGAATACTGCCTTGATTAGCAGGATGACACACAAAAGCGCGCCCGCAATTAGCAGAATGTGTCGCACATAACAACGTATCGTGTCGCCATCGGCCAGTCGAATGGCGTCGGTAATGGCACTGGTAATACCACGAAAGTTGGGCCAGCGGATCACCTTCTTGGGATGTTGCGGCAGGCTCCAGTTTGTGTAGGATCGGGGAGTGATATACGGACTCACCATTCAAAAAGTAGGAAAGAGTTTTGAGCTTCGCTGCCCTGAATGCACCTGCCTATCGGGGAGACTCGGCCTGGTTCGCCAGGACGGCGCGCGCATCAGGCTCCACTGCCGGGTGCATCCGGAGAATTTCGGAGAGTGGCGGTCGGAACCAGACCTGGAAGCAGAAAAACTGGCATTGGCGGGACGTATAGGACTGAAGTAAGGGCGGAACTGCAGCACTGAAGAAGTTCAAACCAGCATACTCGCCAGCCCTCGGGCCCTGCTGCAACTCTTAGGAAGGGACCGACGCGCGCAATCAGAATCGAATCACAATGCCGGTCGAGAGCCGCGCCACGTTGTGCTTCTCCTGGTTGGTTCGTTGATTATCCGACGTCTGAAATCCGTTGTGCAGCCAGTCGACTTGTCCGCGCCACGCAAGTCTGCGACTCAGAGTGACGTCAACCCCTCCCCCGGCGCCGAACGTAAACGAGTTATTGGAGGTGAACGTGCTGAAACTGGTAGTCATGTACGTATCGCCGATCAGGAAGCGCGCGAAGGGTCGCAGTCGGCCACGGTCGACCGAGTACTGCGGTCCAAACAGGAAGGTGTGAATCTTTGCACTGTCGCAACCAGTACCGCAATTGGGATAGTAACCCGAAACATCGGCGACCACCCCCACCCGAGGCTGCACTGGGAAAGTGGCCGACGCATTCCATCCAACCGGGCCGATCGTACTTTGATTGACTAACGAGATATCCTGACTAAGCCAGGAGAGTCCGCCGAATACATCCACCCGTCTCGACGTTTGCCCCACGCAAAACGAGCTCCCGAGTACGACCATAATCCCAACGGAGAGCAAACGAGACATATCACACCCCCAAGTGTGTTGAGTTGCTGAGATTGCGATGCAGGTCAAATCACGATGGATGCCAGCGTATTCCCTCAGGGGACGCCCAGCGTGAAGGATGAGTTGGGGGAAGATCATCTGTGCTTCTTCATTCACCGGGCGGTGGAGCACATGGACTTGAAGAGTTTCGAGCAGGAGTATGGAGAAGAAGGTGGGGCGCTGTATTGTCCGGCGCTGATGTTGAAAGTGTGGCTGTATGGGTATGCGTTGGGGATGACGTCGGCACGGCGGTTGGAGCAGCGCATCCGCGAGGATTTGGGGCTGCGCTATCTGGCGGGAGGAGCGCGGCCGGACAACTGGGCGCTGAGTGCGTTTCGGCGCCGGCATGCGCGGGGGTTGAACGATGTGTTCACGCAGGTGCTGGAGATGGCGCGAGCGATGAAGCTGGGGCGGTTGGGGCAGGTGGTGATTGACACGACGCGGATTCATGCGGCGGCGTCGCGCAACCGGCTGGAGACCGAAGAGCGGCTGCGGCAGGAACGGGCGCGGCTGCGGCGGAGCATACGGAAGTGGCAGAAGCAGTGCGACGAGGACGATCCCAACGAAGGGGCGGGCACACGGGTGCATCTGCAACAATTGCAGGAGCAGTTGCAGGCCATGCCGCGGCGACTGGAGAAACTGCGCAAGAGCGGGATGAAGAAGGTGTCGCGCACCGATGAAGACGCGCGTTTTCTGCGGGAGCGGAGCGGATTTGCGCTGGGCTACACGGCGGAAGCGGCGGTGAATGAAGATCACCTGATCGTAGGGCAGCGGGTGACGCAGAATGCGGCGGACAATCACAGCCTGATCCCGATGGTGGAAGAAGCGGAACGACAGAGCGGAGCGAAGGTGGAGAAAGTGCTGGCCGACGCTGGATTTTTCTCGCTGGAAAATATCGAGGAGTTGGAAGCTCGCGGGTTGGAGGTGTACGTGCCGGATTCGAATCTGGCGCGGGAGTTGAACACGGGACAGCGTTGTCCGTGCATCCGGCTCAGCCAAACGCAGCGGCGCATGCGGCAGAAACTCCGCGGGCCGACCGGACAAGCGGTCTATCGGCGACGCAAGGCCCTGGTAGAACCGGTTTGGGGAACGCTTAAAGAACAACGCGGCATGAAGCGGTTTCGCTTACGAGGATTAGAAAAAGTAAGCATCGAGTTCACCCTGGCCGCAATCTCGTTCAACTCTAAAGCCCGCGTCCTTCTTTGGCCTGGGCGGCACGGCTGAAGCCGTGCCCTACCGGCACTGCTTCTAGTGTGCCGTTGCTTTCTCCGAGCCCAGGCCGGTATTCGACCGCACCAGCATTTCGTTGAACTTTTCCTGCGAGGTCGGCTCCGAACTGATCAGCGTGCCGGTGATGGCGCCGATGAATCCCAAGGGAATACTCAGGATGCCGGGATTCTCCAGCGGGAACCAGGCTTTTGCCTGAATCAGATGGCGCGCCGCTCCAGTGACGGCCGGCGGATCAATCCCCATCAGGCTCGGGCTTACTAGGATCAGCCCAATTGACGCCAGCAGGCCGATGGCCAATCCTGCGACTGCGCCTGCCGTGTTAAACCGCCGCCAGAAAATCGACAACACAATCACCGGCAGATTCGCCGACGCAGCCACCGCGAACGCGAGCGCCACCAGAAACGCCACGTTCGCTGTCTGCAGTTTGATGGCTAACGCGATGGAAACTCCGCCGATCACAAACGCCGAGATCCGGGCCACCAACACTTCCTCGCCCGCCTTCCGCTCTACTCCGTTGTGGATCACGTTGGTCCAGAAATCGTGTGAGAAGGAAGTGGTCGCGCTGATCGTCAATCCGGCAACCACCGCCAGGATTGTCGCAAATGCAATCGATGAGATGAAGGCGAAGAAAATATTCCCCGCCAACGCCTGTGCCAGCAGGGGCGCGCTCATGTTTGTGCCGCCATGGCCCTTGATGAAATCCGGGCCAACGATGGTCGCCGCCCCGAATCCGAGGAAGGTGGTCATGATGTAGAAGCTGCCGATCAACACCATCGCCCACACCACGCTATGGCGCGCCGTTTTCGCGTCAGGCACCGTGTAGAACCGTACCAGAATGTGCGGCAGGCCAGCGGTTCCGAAGATCAGCGCCATGCCCAGCGAGATGAGTTCCAGTGGTCCGTACGGAGGCTTGTATCGCAGACCCGGCTGCAGAAAGTCCTGCACCACCGTGGCACCCTTGACATCGTGATACGTCACGTGGCCGACGGCGCCGAAAAACTGTCCAAAGCTGAAGTGGAAGTGGGCCATTACCAGAATGCTGAGCAGGATCGTGCCGGCCATCAGCAGGATCGCCTTGACGATCTGCACCCAGGTGGTCGCCAGCATTCCGCCGAAAACGACGTACACGATCATCAGGATGCCTACACCGATCACGGCCCGGTTATAAGTTACATTTCCGCCGAGCAGCAACTTCACCAGCGCGCCCGCGCCCACCATCTGCGCGATCATGTAGAAGGTGCTCACGGTCAGAGTGCTCAGCGCTGCCATCGCCCGCACTGGCCGCGGCTTCAGACGGTAGGCCAGCACATCGGCCATAGTGTACTTACCGGCATTACGCAGCGGCTCGGCGATCACCAGCAGCACAGTCAGATAGGCGACCAGCCATCCCACCGAGAAAAGAAATCCGTCATAACCTTGAAACGCAATGATGCCCGCAATACCAAGAAACGATGCCGCACTCATATAATCGCCGGCGACCGCGATGCCGTTCTGCCATCCTGTAATCTGCCGGCTCGCCGCAAAGTATGCCGATGATCCCGCCGACCGCCGCGAAGCCCAGTAAGTGATCCCCAGAGTGATCGCAATAAATACCAGGAACATTACAAGTGAGATATTCATGACTTACTTGTCTCCCCTGTCGGCCTTATCCAGAATGTCTTTGGCGAGCCGGTCGAAGATATTAGCAGCCCTCACGTACAACCCAGCGATAATCCACGCCACGAAAAATTGTGAAAGTGCGAACAGGTAGGCAAGGTTTACCTGCCCGATTACTTTTATCGCCATGAACTTCGGCGCGTACCCGACGAGCACCGGTAGCGCGAAATAGTAGACCAGGAAGAAGATGAACGCTGGTACGATGAATGTTCTTTTTGTCGCCATCAAATCTTTAAATTCGTGGCTGGCTGCGATGCGGTCCCAGACAGACTCGGACTGCGCGGGTTCCTGACCCGGCTTCGCGACCTCTAAATTCCGGGCGGCGTTGGGCATGAAAACCCTCCTTCACGGGTGAGCTGCAAACATTTCCATTGCAGGGTGACGCAAAACCTGTAACCGCGGTTGACGGACAGCTTACTCCCTGCTGTCAAGTTTCGGATGGGCAAAATCACAGCGGAATGCGGCCAGGAGTGAGGGGAATGGGCTGCCAGGTAGCTGTGTGCTCGGGGCTGCTGGGCTTTGCCCTCGCAGGACAGCCGAGGCGGCTGTCGCTACGTGAGTTGTGGTGGCGTCGAGCTTTCGACGGCTCTGAACCTTGCGGGCTACACCTTGGCGGATTTCGCCATCTTCCCAGCGGTGGCTAGTTCCGCTAACGAGGGGATAGATTCCGGCTCCGTCACCTTACGATCGGGCATCATCGTTCCGCTCTTGAATGCCTCGACCAACATCTCAATCGCCAAGTCAGTATTCGGACGGATGTAAATCGTGGCCGCCAGACTTCCGTTTCGAACCCAGGCCTGGCCAGTCTTGGGCATTCCGTCGCAGCCGGTGATAGGAATTTTCATCCAGCGCGCGCGATCGGATTCGGCAATCTCGCTGAACGCCTTGCGCGCTCCCATGGCCATGCTGTCGTCTTGCGCGCCGACCAGATCGATGCGGCTATGCTGCGAAGTCTGCAGGCGCAGCCAGGAAGTCACCGCCTTATACGAACTTTCCTCGGTCCAGTTCGCCCGAAGAGTTTTCACTTGAACGTTCTCGGGTTTGCTCTTGCTCATTCCGACGGAGCGTTGTTTGGCCGCGGAACTGTTGTTCGGTCCTTCGATATATAACACCGACCCGCCGTTCGGCAGCAGGGCAGCAAATTGCATTCCCTGAATCTTCCCAATCTCCTCGTGATCGGAGGTGATGGTGCACATTGGAACCTTATACTGGCGCCGCAGGTCCGGGATGTAATCCACATCAAAATTCAGCACCACCCAGCCAATGCCGGCTGCGGCCGCCGCCCTGGCCACCTGGGGAAACGCAGTCCCGCCGGCCGGCTCGAACATGATTGCATCCGGTTTTGCTTTTGAGGAGTCCTGCACGTATTGCAGCAACTGCTGGCTCTGCACCAGCGGATCATTGCTGGCGTGGATGATCTTGACCTCGACGCCCAGACGCCGGGACGCTTTCTCCGCCGCGGCAGCCTGTTCCTGCTGATAATCGTTGTCGTTGTTCGTGAGGGAAATCAGAAAGCTGAGCCGCTTCATGGCACACACCCCTAGGCTCGATCATAGACCCGACGCACCAGGGACCAATGTGACGAGGGTAACTAATCAATCTTCTGTAGATTCTCTGCGTTTCCTGATGAGAGTGCTGGTGGAAAACGAAAGGGGTCCCGCGAGGGACGCCTCAGATTTCGGATTCACGGTGTTTACGCTCCTGCCGCTGCGCCCTTCGCGGTTTCTCCCAGGAACATCTTCAGTTTCGCGTCGAGAATCTCGCGGCTATTTTGCGGAAGATCGACAAAGCGAAAGGGTTGCATCCAGCCTTGCGTCGCCCACATGGGAAAGAGCATCTGCGCTTTGCTGCGAATCGTGGCCTTGCTGATGTGAAAAATCATTTCCACTTCCAGCTTTTCGTCGAGGGGCTTCTCCAGATGAATCACTCCACCGCTCGTCGAAAGCTGATGAATTGCGGCGCGCACCGCCCGCTTGTTCGGCAGACGCACCAGCACCAGCACTGATCCGCGGAGCTTCACGCGGAACGGGCGCTCCACCGGTGCGGTCGGAGCGGGTTGGCTCTCCGTGGGTTTGATCTCCGCCACCGGGAGTAGCCGCGCTGATGATTGGAACTCGTCTTCCATACGCTTTGCCACAGTATGGCAGTCCGCCAACCCTTGGCGAAGTTACGGAAGAACAAGACCGTTCACCACTAAGGGCACTAAGTTACACGAAGGGAAACGAAGCTTCAGGAATGACTTACTTCCGTCCGGGATGGACTTCTGCGCCTTCGGAGAACACGTTATACGGCCAGGATTTCTTCTGGACGGTCGATTTCGGCACGCTCGCCGGTTGCGGCTGCGCAGCGACGGGATCATTCTTCGCGACGACATTCCAGTCTTCGGGAGCGTCGACAATGCCCCAGACGTTTCCGTGATTGTAGAGCGAGGCTCCAATCAGGAAGCCATCATTTCCCAGCGGGAGACAGTTCGCCACGCGGGCAGTTACGGTAGCTCCGCCGGGCAGATCGCTGATCATGACCGGCGTCTCCAGTTGCAGGGCGCGTGTGCTGCGGAATCCGCATCCTTGGGCGCTTACGACCAGCACCACGCATCTCTCGGCGAATGGTCGCATACGATCGAGACTCGTCACAGTGACAGGAATCTCGACCCGCATCCGCGTGCTGCGCCGCGTCGTTTTAGGCGTGTGCACTTCCATAGGCAGGGAAAGCGCCGGGTCTCCTTAGTTATTGTGGCAGATTCATTGGCTCGGGGGACGGTGACGAAAGTAACCGCTATGGGGCGGAGTGGTACTTAGGTCCCGTATACGACATCTGAGCTTTCGGCCGACGTAGGGTCCCTCACGGCGGCTTTGCCGCCGTTCAGGATGACATCGGTCGGTGACATCACAACTTCATTTGGCGTTTCGGCGGGCTTGGGCGATTCCTGCAGACAAACCGTTTCGTACGACCCGGGCATAGCCGGTTTGGTCCATGGCGGCCATGGTTGCGGCGGCGATTCCCCCGGGCGTGGCCGCTTCCTGCAGAAGTTCGTCGAGTTCCAGGCCGCTTTCCCGCCAATACGCGATGCCATCGCTGAGCGCGTGCGCTGCGGCGATCAATGCCACCTTGCGATTGAGTCCGGCCCGTTGTGCTGCTTCGGCTAGATTCGCCAGCGCGTGATATCCGTGGGTTGGGGAGTGCGTGGCCGTAATCGGATCCATCTGCGATTCGGGCAAGTCGATGACCGGACCTACCCGTGCGAACAGTTTGCGGACGTGCGAGCGATGGCTCTTTGTGACGCTGCGGTCGAAACTCACCGGAGTCAGCCCTCTTCCAATCCGGCACACAGGACTCGGCATGGCACGCACCCATCGCACAGGGGGTCCGAGCCACTTTCTTAAATTGCGGAAGGGAATTCCTGCAGCCAGGCTGACACAGAGCGCGGGGGGCGCAGCGCCACAGGCTTCGACTTCGCGGAGCATCTCTTTTACCGACCCAGGCCTCACCGCGATGATCAGTAGTCCAGCTTTTGCGACTGCCGATTTCAAGTCGCGCGCGACCTCGACGCGCGATTCCCGGCGTAGCGCCTTCAGCTTTTCCGGATTTCGGTCATACACCACAATTTCGCGGTGATCCCCTGCCAGCCGAAGTCCAGCGCATAGCGCCCCAGTGATTCTCCCCCCGCCAAGAAAAACCGTTGCCTTCATTAGTCCGCGGTGCCTCCTCCGTCCACTATCAGCGCGGCCCCGGTCATAAACGACGAGTCATCGGACGCCAGAAACAATACTGCCTTCGCAATTTCTTCTGCTGTGCCCACCCGTCCCAGCGGACGCTTCGCGCAGCCTGCGATGTAGTCGTCCCATTTTTGCCCGCGCATCTTTGCGTCCGCGGGAAGCATTGGAGTCTCCACGTCCCCAGGGCAAACGCAATTCACACGAATCCCCTGTGCTCCATGATCGATGGCCATCGCCTTCGTCATCAGGACCACGCCGCCTTTGGATGCGCAATAGGCCACCGCGTGATCGCCGCCAACGATGCCCCATCCCGAAGCGTTGTTGACGATCACACCGCATCTCTGTGCGATCATCACTGGCAAGACGAACTTCGACATCAGAAATGTGCCCTTCAGGTTGATGTCAATCTGTTCGTCCCACTCCTTCTCCGAACATTCCAGCGTCGTGTGCGGATAAAAGACTCCGGCGTTGTTGAACAGAATGTCGAGACGTCCGAACGCTTCCATCGTTTCATGGACGGCCCTGCGGCAATCGCCCGCGACACTTACATCCGCATGCAGGAAGATGGCCTCGGGCCCCACGTCTTTGATTCGTTTGACCACCGCCGCGCCACGCTCCCGATTCCTTCCGGTGAACGCGACCTCCGCACCCTCCTTCGCGAACAGCAACGCCGTCGCCTCGCCAATGCCGGAGGTGCCGCCTGTGATCAGAGCAACTTTATCTGTAAGTCGCATATTGAGTTGAAAGCAACTTCAATACCGCTGATTAACGCGGATCGGTGTGATCCGCGTAAATCCGTGGCTCGAATTTGACTCATCGACTGGCCAGCCCTCCCGCGGTCTCGCCGCCGTCGAGCGTGTACACCTGGCCTGTAGCGAACGCCGCGTCATCCGATGCGAGATACGCAAAGAGTGCCGCGATTTCCTCGGGCGAAGCGTGCCTTCCCAGCGGAATCTTCGCGTTGACCTCGGCCAACATCGCGTCGGAATATTCCGCGCGCTGCATGGGAGTCAGCACGTATCCTGGGGCCACCGCGCAGACGCGGATTTTGGGCGCCAGTTCCAGGGCCATCGACTTCGTCAATTCGATCACGCCAGCCTTGGTCGCATTGTAGTCGGCGTAATACGGGTATCCCATCACTCCATTGGTCGACGCGGTCTGGAGAATGACTCCGCTGCCGCGCTCCCACATGTGGCGTGCGGCGGTCTGCGCCACGTAGAAGACACCGGTCAGGTTAACGGCGATCACACGATCCCACTCCTCAGGCGTGATGTCCAGAAACTTGTGGCGTATGCTGACCCCGGCATTGTTGATGAGAATGTCTACGCCGTCCATCAGTCGGATGGCCTCGGCGAAGGCGGCCTCGACCTGCATGAGATCGGTGACGTCGGCGATGATGGCCTCGCCAAGGGCAGGCAGTTCATGCTTGATGCGCGCGCCGGCCGCGTCGTCGCGATCGAGCACGCACACGCGTGATCCTTCTTCCAGGAAGCGGGCAGCAGTGGCGGCGCCGATGCCGCTTGCTCCGCCGGTGATCAGGACTCGTTTATCTTTCAAACCCCGCATGGATTCTCCTCTCCTCGTGTGGGAACGGACGCATTCCTCCGTTCCGCCGAAGCGAAGCGAGGCGTGCGCCACCACGGCCTGCTCCACAATGTGCCGAACTAGCTTGCCTTTCGGCTCGCTCGACGGACGAAATGCGTCCGTCGCCACATGGTTCATCTCAGCATCCTGCTGCCCGGACCGTTATCGTGTGCGGTACTGCGCGCAACTGGGCCATCAACTCTGCGTCGCACGGGCGGTTAATGTCATAGATCGCGGAATCCGAGGGCGCGCGCGTTGCCACGCGCCAACACGTGCGAGACGTCGTAGAAGACAACCCGCATGCCCATGGCTTCGGCCAGATCGGAAAGTTGCGAGCCGATCTTGCCATATCCCACGATGCCGAGCGTGAGCCCGCGGACCTCGTGCGCGCCCGCCGCCGACTTGTTCCACACGCCACCGTGCATCTCGGTCGAGGCCTGAAACGTACGCCGCAGCAGCACGATGATCTCTCCCATGGCGAGTTCGGCGACCGAGCGAGAGTTGGAGTGGGGATCGTTGAATACGGCAATGCCGCATTCGCTCGCCGTGGCGCGGTCGATCTTATCGACCCCGATGCAGAACGCGCCCACGGCAGCGAGCCTCTCGCCGGCCTGAATCACGGCCTTGGAAACAGAAGTCTTCGAGCGCACGCCAAGAATCGCAGCTCCGCGAATCTTCTCGATCAGTTCCCGCTCTTCCATCGCTGCCTTGTGCGATTCGACTTCGTATCCTGCAGCGCGAAACTGGTCGACCGCCACCGCGCTGATGTTTTCCAGCAAGAGAACCTTCAAGTCCCCTCCCCAGGGCCGGTTGGAAAACAGAAAGACACCGACGTTCAGGATAAACAGCAAATGGGATTTGCGGGTAGAAAGTTGCAGTAGCCGCCAGTAGTGTGGGCTCAGGTCTTCACCGCTGGCACTAGTGACAGTTCCCAAAGCCGGGATGTGGCTGATAGGTTCGAAGCGGGAGCAGTGTGCCCATTTCTGGTGATGAGGCTCATCGAAAAATTTCCGAGTTTTATGGCGATCTTCCTGACCTTGGGGACTCCGCTCTTGGCGCAGGGGCAGACGGACACCAACCCCAAGAAGGGAGGCTCCGTCCTTATTGACTACCTCCTTAACTACCTCAACATGGCGGGCACGAAGCAGTCTAACGAATTTCGGCCCATGAACCAGCACGAACGCAACCACCTCTACTTCAAGACGATGGTGAATCCCTTTAGTTTTGCAAAAGCCGGGTTCTCTGCCGGGATTGACCAGGCGAACGACAAACCCACGGAGTGGGAGCAGGGGGCATCGGGCTATGGCAAGCGGTTTGCCAACATCCTAGGCCAGTACTCTATCCAGCGGACGGTGACGTACGGGGTGGGGAGTGCCCTGCACGAGGACAACCGCTACTTCAACTCCGGCAAGCGAGGCTTCGGGCCGCGCATTGGATATGCGCTTACCAGCGGCATTCTGGCACGCCACGATGATGGAAGCCGGCACTTTTCCATCTCCCAGGTGGGCGGGGTAGCGGGAGGGGCATTCCTGGCCCGACTCTGGCTTCCCCCAAGTCAGAGTTCCGCCGGCGCCGGCGCCGTTAGCTTCGGCATCACCATGGGCAGCAATGCCGCCTTTGGCATCGTGAAGGAATTCCTCCCCGATCTTGGCCGCGCCTTGGCAAAGAAGCACAAGAAGCCGGCAACCGGCTCCGATGACACCGCACCACAAACTGTCGTAAGTTCAGCCACGCAGGACACGATGGAGCGGTGACCGGGGGGGCAGTGAAATCGCTGACTTCGTCAACTGAGCTGGATGCCATCGCTTATAATCGACTTTATGCAGGACGCGGTTTCAGGATCTGCTGCTGCCACTATACAATTCCTTAAAGGGTTAGGCGCAGCCGTGGTGCTCATCGCCGTCTACGCGCACTGGCGATGGCTCCCTCAACCCCACTCATTCTGACTGCGACGAATCGCGTCAACACTCGTTGAGGGCTAATTAGCGAAATGGCTGTTTTCGTCAACTATGAGCTTTTGTCACTACACCGCCTTTCTGCGGATCTCGCAGCATCGCTCTAAACAGGTCCATGCTAATGCTCGTCATGCTTAAAACCTGTTCGATTCTCGTTCTCACTCTTGTTCTCGGCTCCGTGCTTGCCGCCGCGGAAGACTATCCTGTAGGTAATAATTCGTTCGGGCGCTAGTGACCAAGGGCAGAGATGGTCAGGGCATCGCCTTCTATCTTTCCGTTGAGCCAACGCCCAGTCGTCTTCTGCCATTGATCGTCTGGATCTCGGCAAAAGGATCTCGACAAAAGGCTTCGACAACTGGGATCGTCAGAAATCTGAATGTGACGGTGGATCGTCCTCAGTCGAACCATTTCGCCTTCGAGGCTATGTAGACTTATGAAAATACCTTGCGCGGTTTTCCTCCTGACCGTCTCCCTCTTTGTCCAGAACGTGATCGCCTGGCAAGCAAATCCAACGAGCTACAATGCGATCACAAACACCAATACTTACAGTGGTTCGGCGCCGCCGCTGGGGGCTGCCGGGACAACCACGACTGACCCTGACTTTAAAACTCAGGTCCTGCGGATTACGCAGAGCGGTTCCTGCAACCTCACGTCCGGCTATTCTTTCGCATCCAATGAAGGCACAGGCTGGTCGAGAACGATTAACTCGAACGACACAGCGGTTCTGCTCAGCGGTCAGAACGGGAGTTGGTACGTTCAGCCGGTAAAGCTCTCTTCTTCAAGCATGGCCCTGAACGGAACCTGCGTCGAGGTGGTGCCTCCGCTCGCGGGCACTGAGATGAACTTTTACGCAACCAATCCTAGCCTGGTTTATGGGCTGGATTCCGATGGTGCACACTTCGATTCGTATAACTGGAGTACGGCAACCAAAACGCAGGTCTTCGATGTGGCTGCGATTCCCGGCTTCACTCCTACAACTCTATTTTTGGCTACCTGTGACGGGAAAGATTCCTGGTGCGCGACTTCCAGCAACACACAGAACGAGGGAACTCAGGCGGCATTTTACAATATCAAGACCGGAGCAACCGAGGTCGTCAACATTGCCAATGCTACGGTGCAAATCGGCAGCGCATCCCCAGTGGCGATGGACCATGCCACTTCTTCATTGCTCGCAGGCTGCGGTATCCATGAAATCATTCCCGGCCTCGACGGAGCTTGGTGGGCGATTACGCTCGACCGATGCACGAACACAAGCCTGCCTCACGGTTTTGACAATCTATTCTGGCGACTTGGCACGCATCATGTGACCTACATTCACGATACGAACGAAGTTGGCGGTCACGAAGCGATGGGGGTTGGTGCTACCTATGTCGCTGCGCCCGGAAGTCCCCCGGGTTGCAGCCCATACTCAAATTATTGGACGGTTTTGTGGAATTTGACTAATCCTGGAGGCAATCCTGGAAACTGGGCAGGGGTATTTAGTTGCTCTCCGATCTGGGGCAGTGATGATAACCATTTCTCGTGGCTGAATAACTACAACGATATCGATGCGAACTCCTATCCCATTCTTTCTCTGACCACCACTGCGACCACCAACACCGGGGCGCCTTACGAATGGGAACTCGACATGTTGAATATGGCCGCAGCCAATGCGACGCGAAAGCTGGGAGTTTATCGGACGTGGCCGTCGAGCGAAACGGTTTGGAGAATCGCTCACACTTACAATGATCCAGTCAACAGTCAGTGTGCGGCGCAGGGATACCAAAGTCCGAACATTTCGAGTGACGGCAAATATATATCTTTCACCAGCGACTGGCTCGGAGGAACAGGAACAGGCACCTGCACCAACCGTCGCAGGACGGATGTATTCCTGGCTAGACTGCGATTAAAAATCCACTAAGGGTTCGGGGAAATGAATGAATAATCGATCTTCATCGCCAAAGACCGTTTGGCCAGAGTGAAAATGGCGCTGCGGAAGACGTTTGGCAAGACGATGTTGTGCGCGATCCTGGGGGCATGGTTATGGGTCGGAGTGGTGACACCCGCCCGCGCCGACCGTGATGATCGGTGCCGCCCTGACATCCACAAAGCGGAAGAGAATTTGGAGAGGGCAGTCCGACCATGCGACTGGAGGTTGGTCGAGCGGTTGTCGGGATCGCGGTCATGCTCGAGATCGCGCCAGGCGCAACGCTCTCGGACTTCTTCTAACTGGTGGCGGCGCTCCTCGGCCGGACGGCTGTGCTCGCCGTACCTGCTCTAAGAACCACACTGTGGACGGTCCCCGCCCGGCCGTCCCGCGCAGTCTGCGCGACACAACCGGCACGTTGCAGAATGGCGGAGGGGATCAAGAACAAAATTGGCGAATCTGAGTAGAGTTGCCTGTACGACCGCCCGAATCTGCGTTGATTTGTATTCGACGAAAAATCGCCGACATTGTCAGGGAATCCTTGCGCTCAAACCCCCTCGATGAGCCTACGGTCTGATTTCGTCAACGACCCAATCCAGTGTATTTGGAGCGCCCCTAAACTTCTTGGCTGCCATGAGCAGGATCGTCACTTTCTGCGCAGGAAGATAACTTGTTCGTTCCGCCCAATTGGACAGCAGCTTTGCGCCCTCCCTCTGGATCTCACCGATCGTCCGCGGCTGCAGATTGCCGGAACCCGGAAACAACAAATACAGAATTCCGCCGGATGCACCTCCGTGGCGTGCATCGGACCTGATCCCCAGGACGTCGGCCAGCGCGGCAGAGCCCTCACCTAAAGTCCCAATATCCGCATAGATTGCGAAGGACGATTTGCCGTTCCGTAGGTTCATGACGATTGCGAAATCCCCCAACTGCGCCCCTCCGCGGTTTGCTACCTCTTCTGGCAACACTACATAAGGGATCTTCGATGCGTCCACATAGGCAGTTGGGTCAAGGAACTTCTTGGTTTCGTCTGAAAGCGAGGTGCATGAGATGTAGTAACCGGGGAAAGGATCGCTCCCTTGCTGAATCAACGGATTGCCTTCTCGATCAGTAATGATGCCGTTCCAATCGCCGGGCACGCCAGCATTGGCCAATTCATCAAGCCCGGTGTTGTCCGGATTGTAAGCATTAGGAGCGCCGTCCGCATCGATCGCCATACCCGAGACGAAAAAGAAGGCTTGGCTATCCGGCAGTTGCCAAACCGGCACCTGATGAAAATCCCGCCCGTCTCGATCCCATGCCACAATGTCCAGCAGCATCGATCTCGCACTGGTGCAACTGTTTGCCCCTTCCTGCGCCCTGGCTTCGGCGGGGTTCTTCCATGCGGCCCCGAAGTTTCCACTCAAGTCTGCTCTGAGCGACTCGATGCAGGAGTCGAGGATCGGTTCATGGCTTTGCGCGGCGGCGACATTGAAAAAGGCACCAAGCGAAAGCAGAATTACTGCCAACAGGATTCTCATTTTCATCTCATTCATCCTAAGCTAGAGCCAGCACAACTGGTGGCGAATCACGCTGCCTTTATCATGTGAGAAGGTCACAAGGCCTTTTGGGAACTGTCACAATTGCCAGTGCCGGCGAAAAGAGCGGTAGTCGCTTGCCTGGTTACAACATCCCTTACTGGTGCGGACTGCCATTGATCGCATCCAGCACGACGTCGACGTTGTATCCCTGCACGATTCCCGACGGTACTACTTTCTCAGGGGGGTCCGACTTGAATGGAGCGTCTACGGCGTCACGTTCGTTCCTCTTGATTACACCTAAGATTTCGTAGTCCTTGTGGGCAGGACTCCAGTAGACAATAGGGCCGCTGGCGATAAGAAGATTCCACCATCCACGAAAATGGATTTCGAAGGAGTCGGGCCGGGTCGGATTGATTGCCGAGATGGTCCCGATCTTGACGAATGGAAACAACGTTGGCGCCAACGCCCGCGATGTGTTCTGCGAGTTCGTGCGCACCTGCTGTGGGGAGATCGCAGTGGTCGAACCGATGAACCAAACGTGCTGTCCCGTGGTCAACACTTCCGAACTTTTTACCACGGCGTAAGGCCTTGCAATCTGCTCGCTGGTTTCAAGGATGGCGAGATCCACGTCCTTGGAAGCTGGAAAGATGGTCCGCACAGTTTGAAGGTCGCTCCAGGCGTGGTTGTGCCATACCTGGACGACGGCGTTGTTCAGGGGCAGATGGCTTCCCAAGCGTCTAGTCGTGACCAAGTAAATCCGACGGCCCTGATCGAGCTTGAGCGCTGTTGCTTCCTCGTTGCCGCTGCGGATGAGGAGCGTCCGCTGGAAAATTTCGTTAGGGAGTTCGTGCTGAGCGTGGGCCCAGGTCCATGATGCGAGCACGAACAGCAGAAGCGCTCTCTTAGTAGGTCGGCGAAACATGGCGACGCCTATTTTACCGGGCTCATGCTGTGTTGTTGGCGGAACATTTCCGTCGGAAGTCGCGCATTAACCCGTTGGAATCAATCGCCGGTTAGGAATGCGAGTTTCATCCCTATGGGTGGGCAGAAGGCCCATGGCTAACTCAAGACTCTAAGCTCCGGCGAACAGATAGCGCAAACTTGCGCTAACGCTGATAGCGTCAATGGGGAGTAGAATGCGCGTTGGGTTCACCGTATGAATATGATGCTCGCTCTGCTGATCGCTTCGATAGCCCTTGCATTCACGGCCATCGAAAAATGCTTTTCGCAGCAAACCCTTTGAGGGACCCCTTCATGCACAGTTCTCGTCGTTGGACGTTTGCTGTTCTGTTGCTCCTCTTTGCAAATCCACTAATTTCTCAAACCACAAAGGCCGCTGACGCGCATCTGGTCGTGGTGCGGGCGGCGAAGATGCTAGACGTGAAGGCGGGAAAAGTTGTGGCGAATCCCGTGGTCATTATTGAGGGAGAGCGCATCAAGGAAACTGGCCCGGGGCTTGCCGTGCCTGCGGGCGCGAAAGTCATCGATTTGGGGAGCGCGACCTTGATGCCCGGCCTGATCGATGCGCACACGCATCTGCTGCAGAATTACGACTTCGCGCTGGGTGGCGACGACAACAACATGGTGCTGACGGTGGCGCAGATGAGTCCGGCGGAGCGGGCGCTGCTGGGGGCAAAGATGGGGCGCGAGGATCTTGAAGCAGGAATTACGACGGTTCGCGACGTAGGGAATTCCGGCATCAACGGGGATGTGGCTCTGCGGCGGGCGATCAATCGCGGTTGGGTGACGGGGCCGCGGATCGTCGCCTGCACGAGAGCCTTGGCGGCGGCCGGTGGGCAGTTTGGCACGCTGCAGCATGATGCGCAGGCTCTGGTGGAGCAAGAGTATGTCGAGATTGCGACGGTGGATGATGCGCGGCGGGCGGTGCAGCGGGCTTTCTATGACGGCGCGGACTGCGTCAAGGTGATCGTCAATACCGGTCCGCGGGTGGTGTCGCTCGAGGAGATGAAGGCGATCGTGGAGGAGGCGCATCGTGTCCATAAGAAGGTGGCGGCGCATGCGATTGGAGATGATGCGACCCGGATCGCCGCCGAAGCAGGAGTCGACTCCATCGAACATGCCTATGTCGTGCCCGACGACGTGCTGAAGATGATGGCGTCGAAAAAGATATTCATGGTTCCCACCGATTATCCGGCGGAAATGTACACCGGGTTCGCTCCACCGGATTTGACGCCGGAAGAGCGCAACGAGATGGAAGCCGCGACGAAGCAATTTGCGCAGCGCAGCCGCGAGCGGCTGAAGCGGGCGGTGGCCGCGGGCGTGCGAATCGCCGCGGGATCCGACGAGTACTACCAGATGGGAAAACGCACGCGAGGCGAGAGCAGCACTCTGATCTACGAGGCATATCGCGATTCGGGCATGACGGCGTGGCAGATCATCCAGGCGGCGACCGTGAATGGCGCAGAATTGCTGGACTGGCAGGACCGGATTGGATCGATCGAGGCGGGGAAATTCGCCGACCTCGTGGCGACTGTGGGAGATCCGTCGCAGGATGTGACGGAGTTGGAGAAGGTCAAGTTCGTGATGAAGGGCGGGGAAGTGGTTCGGAACGATTTCACCCAGCCACCTAATCGATAAGGTGGTCGCAACGCCTTACTACTTAATTTTTAACAGGTTAACTATTATGAGCCTTGGGGTCATCCTTGGCGTTGACATCCTCCATAATCGGAACGTAGAGTCGGCGAAAGGTTTTAAAACAAGTAAAAAGAGCTCGGTCAGGGGGCGGGTATGATGTCAAAGCTATTCTGGGCGGGGGCCTTTGTGTGTTTGGCTGCGGCTTTCAGTGCGGCGCAGGATCCAACCAAAGTCGAGCCCAAGCATTACAAACTGGATTTCGAAAACGACAAGGTGCAGGTGGTCTCGGTGCACTACGGGCCGCACGAGAAGTCGGCCATGCACGAACATCCGGGCGGTGTGGTTGTGATTCTTACCGCGGCGCATCTTCGCTTTACCGATGAAAACGGCAAGACGCGGGAAGTTTTTTCCAAGCCCGGAGAGGCGCGCTGGTATCCGCCGTTTCATCATCGCGTGGAGAACCTAGGAGACACCGCGTACGACGCGGTGTACGTCGGGATCAAGGGGATGTCGAGCGCGTCGAGCGGCTCTCAGAATCCGATGGATGCGATGGATGAGGAGACGAAGAAGATCGTCGCACAGTTGATGGCGTCGACGAAACGGTAACTCTCATCGGTACGCGGGCCTGATCCTCAAGACGTGTCGCAGGTATCTCCGGAACATCCATCGGCGCCGGGGACGGCCTGTTGAAAGAAAGTCAAAAACCCCACCCTGTCGCACAAAACGCGACAAGGATGGGGCACCCGCACAATTTTCATTTCCTTCGGGGCCGGCGTGCCCACTCCCGTTTAGAATTTATGCCAGCTTCAGCAGGTTCAGAATGAGTGACGGGAAAACCTCATGATCGGTGCGGTCGATATTGGCGGAACGAAAATCGCAGTCGGCATGGTCGATGACGACGGCCGCGTACTTGGCCGCGCGCAAACACCCACGGACGCGCATGAATATTCGAACGGACTGGCAGCGATCGTGCGCATGCTGGGCGAAACGGCGCGTGCGGCAGGAACATCCGTTAGCGGCATCGGGATTGGATCGACCGGGCCGGTGGACCCGATTGGCGGGGAGTTCGGGGACGTGGATTTTCTTCCCGGCTGGAGAGGCAAGAATCTGGTCCGAGATCTGGAGCAGAACTTTTCAGTGCGCGTGGCGATGGAGAACGACGGCGACGCCGCCGCTCTGGCCGAGGCCGGATGGGGTGCGGGCAGGAACCGCACGCGCTTGATCTATGTCACGGTCGGGACGGGAATCGGCGGCGGAATCATTCTCGATGGGAAGCTTTATCGCGGGGTGGATGGGGCGCATCCGGAGGTTGGTCATCACGTGGTCGATCCTACAGGACCGGAGTGTTCGTGCGGATTTCGTGGTTGCTGGGAATCGCTGGCCGCCGGACCGGCGATGGTGGCCTGGATGGAAAAGCACGCGCCACCCGGTTACTTGCACCGGCAGGGAATCACGGCGAAGCGAATCTGTGAACTGGCCCAGCAGGGAGACGAACTCGCCGCCCAGGCGGTCGAACATGAGGGCTACTACCTGGGGCTGGGGCTGGCGAATCTGATCAGCCTGTTCACTCCGGATGCGATCGTTCTCAGCGGAAGCGTGATGAAGAGTGCACCGCTGTTTATGGACCGGATCCGCGAGGTGATTCGTTCGGGCTGCCGCTTTGTGCCCGCGGAGAAAACGCAACTCACCCTAGCCTCCCTGGGAGATGATACGAACTTGATCGGAGCGGCGAGAGTGTGGCATTACCGCTTTTCGTAGCGCCGCCGTTTTCGCGCCCCGCCACCCCTGTCATTCCGAACGGCGCTTCGCCGTGAGGAATCTGCGGTCGGTTGCGCCCCCGACGTGGCGGCTGCGAGCAGATTCCTCCCTTTGGTCGGAATGACAAAACTTCGAAAGTAAGCTTCTCCTGCTTAAGTTAGATGGAATGAGACGGCTGGTCTCGCGGAACAGATAAGCTGTCCGCACGCACTCGATGAGGTGCAAAGGAGACCAGCCTGATGCAAGAGAATAGCAGACGTTCAGCGGATGTGGAGAAGCCTGGGATGACTGTGGGGATCGATCTAGGCGATCGGTTCAGTCGATATTGTGTGGTGAACCAGGAGGGCGAAGTTATCGAGGAGGGTCGGATACAAACGACGAGGGCAGCGCTGGAGAGACATTTCACTGGGGAAAGGCAGCGGATTGCGATGGAATGCGGGACGCATTCGCCATGGGTGAGTCGATTGTTGCAGAGCATGGGGCATGAAGTGTTGGTGGCAAACGCGCGCAAGGTGCGGGCGATCACGGGCAGCGAATCGAAGAATGATCGCAACGATGCGGAGAAGTTGGCGCGGTTCGCCGCCTACGATGTGCGGTTGTTGTCGCCGATTCAACATCGTAGCCCGGAACGACAGCGAGATCTGAACCTGCTGCAGACTCGCGACACGCTGGTCCGGGCACGGACCATGCTGGTGAATGCGATGCGTGGGTTGGTGAAGAGCGCCGGGCAACGACTACCAAAGTGTTCGACGGAATCGTTTGCCAGGGCAGTGCGGACAACGATTCCCGCGGGCATGGAGCCAGCGCTCACGCCGTTGTTAGAGCAAGTAGCGAGTTTGACGGAGCACATCCGGAAGATGGACAAACAGATCGAAGCACTGGGGAAACAATATCCCGAAGTCGTGAGGTTACGAAGCGTGCCCGGCGTGGGGCCGGTGGTTGCAGCCGCGTACGTGTTGACGCTGGACTCACCCGGGGCGGCGGGAAAGAGCCGGGCGGTGGGCGCCTTCCTGGGATTACGGCCGCGGCAAAGCCAATCGGGGGAGTGCGATCCGCAGCTACGGATCAGTAAAACGGGAAACTCCTATCTGCGCCGATTGCTGGTACAAGCGGCGCAATATGTATTGGGACGCTTTGGACCGGATTCCGAACTACGGCGGTGGGGCCTGAAACTGGCCGCTAGCGGAGCCAAGCGTGGAAAAAAGCGCGCAGTGATTGCCGTAGCGCGCAAACTGGCGGTTCTGTTGCACCATCTCTGGCGGAGTGGCGAATATTATCGACCGTTTCCGAATGGAACCCAAGTGTTTACTCCATAAGGGACAAGATCGGACAACCAGCACCGGATGCAAATCTCGCGTTGCGGCGACTGCGCTTAAGCGCTTGGCCCGAAACACAAGGCCGTAAGTTAGATTGCAGCACCGCTTCATCACTATCGGACACCAACATGCACCGAGTCCCACGGACTCACCAGAGTGCGAATAGAAGCCCGAGATGAAACCGCGAGAAGATGAAAGACAAAAGCACCATGAAATGCACGGTGCATACTTGACACGATCAGCCGTCTCATAGAAGCGCTTATGGGGCGAGACGCCTCCGCCACAGCCGGCGAGACGCAGCCGCTACCAATCTGATACTGTTTCCAGTTCGTTTCTTTCTGTGACGCGTGTCACAGATTTTGTGTGCTACCCGTGAAAGGATTCCTTCCCGGAGCAGCACGCGATTGTTAGCGAGGCCGCCGGGTTTATTGCGGCCACGGAAAGGACGAGAGCCCACGTGATCGTCGGAGTTCCGAAAGAAAGCTATCCCGGGGAACGGCGGGTTGCCCTTGTTCCCGTCGCTATTCCCAATCTCGCCAAAGCCGGACTCGATGTGGTGGTGGAAAGCGGGGCCGGTGAGCAGGCCGGGTATCCGGACGCAGCTTATGGGGAGAAGGGCGCGAAGATTCTGCCCAGCCGCGCCGCCGTGTTCAGTGCGGCGGACATCATTGTTCAAGTGCTCTCTTACGGGTCGAACGACGTTACCGGTAAAGACGACCTTCCCCTTTACAAACGCGGGCAGGCGCTGATCGGATTCCTCAGGCCGTTCGGATCGATGGAAATTGTTCAGCAGATCGCGCAGGCGGGAGTCACCGCATTCTCCGTGGAATTGATGCCGCGCACCACGCGGGCGCAGAGTATGGACGCTCTTTCCTCCATGGCCACCTGCTGTGGCTACAAGGCGGTCCTGCTGGCGGCCGAGACTTCGCCCCGCATTTTTCCCATGATGACCACCGCCGCGGGAACCATTACTCCTGCCCGCGTATTTGTGATCGGTGCCGGAGTCGCGGGCTTGCAGGCGATCTCGACAGCCCGCCGGTTGGGAGCAGTGGCTTCAGCGTACGACATGCGTCCCGCAGCCAAGGAGCAGGTGCAGAGCCTGGGCGGACGTTTCGTCGAGTTGCCGATCGAGGCTCAGAATGCGCAGGACGCCCGTGGCTACGGTACGGCGCAGGATGAGACCTTCTACGCGCGGCAGCGTGAACTGCTGACGCGGGTGGTGGCAGAGAGCGACATCGTTATCAGCGCGGCCGTCATTCCCGGGAAGAAGTCACCGGTGCTGATCACTGCTGACATGGTCAAAGGGATGGCGCCCGGGTCGGTGATCGTCGATCTCGCGGCCGAGCGCGGCGGCAATTGCGAACTGACGCAGACGGGCGAAACCGTCAGGGCGGGCGGCGTCACGATCATTGGCGCCATCAACCTGGCGAGCAGTGTTCCGTACCATGCCAGCCAAATGTATGCGCGCAACCTGACCAGCTATCTGACTTACATGGTGAAAGACGGCAAACTGCAAATGAATTTGCAGGATGAGATTACGCGCGAGACGCTGATCACCAACGGGGGAGAGATTGTGAATGCGCGTGTGCGGGAATTCTTCAAGCTACCGGCGCTGGCGCCTGCAGGATCGTAGGGTTTCGTATGGAATTGTCATCCTGAGCGGAGCAAGAGTAAGAGAAGTGATCTCTTACACAGTCGAAGGATCCCTATAGCTGCTTCGAATGCGGCGTAAGGGTAGGGATCCTTCGACTCCGTGGCTGCTCCGCTTCGCGGACCAGTCACTCCGCTTAGGATGACAGACTGAGAACTGAGAACTGAGAACAGAGGTACTGCATGCATTCCGACCTGATCGACGCGCTGTTCGTATTCATGCTGGCGGCTTTTATTGGATTTGAAGTTATCCGCCACGTTTCTCCTCTGCTGCACACGCCGTTGATGTCGCTGACCAACGCACTGGACGCGATTGCGGTAGTCGGCGCGATCGTGCTGGTGGGCGAGAGGAAGAGTACGTTCGCGACGGTGCTGGGCGTCATCGCCATCGTCGCTGCTACCAGCAACGTGGTTGGGGGATTCATCATCACCGACCGCATGTTGCGGATGTTCAAAACCAGCCGTCCTGCCAAAGCTCAAGGGACGAAATCCTAATGAATCCCGAGTTCGCTGGAAGCCAGTACGTCATCGAAGTCATTTATCTCATCGCCAGCGCGCTGTTTATTCTTTCGCTGAAGTGGATGAGTTCTCCGGCCACGGCCCGTCACGGCATTCTCGCCGGCGAAATCGGCATGGTGCTGGCCATCGGCGGCACGTTGCTGCGCCACGGCATTATCGACTGGAAGTGGATCATTATCGCGCTCGTGCTTGGGACTGGCATCGGCGTCCCGCTGGGCATGGTTCAGATGACCGCGGTTCCGCAGCGGACTGCCTTGAGCCATGCGTTCGGGGCGCTGTGCGTGACGCTGGTCGGCTCCGCGGAATTCTATCTGCGCTCCCCCGAGGTGCCGAAATTCATGATGTCTGTCCTGTCGATGGAAGTGATTCTCGGCGGGCTGACGTTCACCGGCAGTCTGATGGCCGCCGGAAAGCTGCAAGAAGTCCTGCCGCAACGGCCGATTACTTTCAAAGGACAGAATCTCGTTAACTTGCTGTTGTTCGCGGTCGCGGTGGGCAGCGCTGTGTATCTGGTGCTCCACCCTGGTACGAAAGAGTTGTTTCCCCTGGTTGTCGGGATCTCGCTCGTAATCGGCGTTCTGCTCGTGATTCCGATCGGCGGCGCTGACATGCCGACAGTGATCTCGCTTTTGAATTCCTACGCCGGACTATCCGCCGCCGCTATGGGATTCGTGCTGAATTCCAAGCTGCTAATCATCGCTGGGGCGCTGGACGGGTCTTCCGGATTCATCCTTTCTGTGATCATGTCGAAGGCCATGAACCGGTCGTTTACCAACGTTCTGTTCGGCGCGTTCGGGCAGGTGCAGACGTCGGCGGCTGCGGGACAGGAGGCCAAACCCGTTCGCAGTGCGACGCCGGAAGAGGCTGCTGCAATTCTGGCAGCGGCGAACAAAGTTGTAGTCGTTCCTGGATACGGCATGGCGGTGGCGCAAGCGCAGCACAAGGTGCGCGAGCTGTATGACGTGCTCACCAAGAAGGGAGTGGATGTGCGTTTCGCGATCCATCCCGTAGCAGGGCGCATGCCGGGCCATATGAACGTGCTGCTGGCCGAAGCCGACATTCCCTACGATCGCCTCATTGAGATGGACGAGATCAACGGCGACTTCCCGCAGACCGATGTTGCGTTGATCATCGGTGCCAATGACGTGACGAATCCCGCCGCGCGCACCGATCAGTCGAGTCCGATCTTCGGCATGCCGATTCTCGACGTGGACAAGGCGCACACGGTAATGGTGATCAAGCGCGGCATGAGTCCGGGATTTGCGGGGATCGACAATCCGCTCTACTACCTTGATCGGACGCTGATGCTGTTCGGCGACGCCAAGCAGTTCGTGGGCGGGATCGTCAAGGAACTCGGCGGGCACTGACCGGTCTTTTTCAGAGACAGTTAGCCGGTTGGTAGCCTCGCGAGGTGGGAGTAAACTTAGAGCATCCGGAGACTATACTTTGCAGCCGCCCAATAACGTCATCATGCGCGATCCCGAAATCCTGGGAGGCACTCCCGTCTTTCGCGGCACGCGAGTTCCTTTCCAGACGTTACTCGACTATCTCGAAGGCGGGCAGACCTTGAGCGAGTTCCTCGACGACTTTCCTACCGTAACCCGCGATGCAGCCGTACATGCGCTTGAGCACGCGAAATCGCTTGTTGTCAGCGAACTTGGATGAAGATTCTTCCGGACGAATGCATTCCGCGAAAACTCAAAAACAGTCTAGCTACTCACGAGTGCCGCGGCGTCCCTGAAGAGGGCTGGGCCGGCAAAAAAAACGGAGAGTTGCTGACACTTGCTGAGGGATCCAAGTTTCAGGTGTTCATCACTATCGATCGCGGCATCGAATATCAACAAAATCTCAAGCCACGAAGCATCGCAGTTCTATTGATCCGCACAAAATCCAATCGACTGGCCGATCTGCAGCCACTCGTCCCCGAGATTCTCAAGGTGCTGGGGTCGTTGCAGCCCGGCCAACTTGCCAAGGTAGGCCAAAGAGCAGACTTATGAAAACATGCGTTTCATTGATCGCTGTTGTCCTATTTTCCCTTCTTGCTTCAGCCCAGTCCCAACCACAACTCAACCTCATGCCCCTGCCCGCCAGCGTGCAGCAGGGTAGTGGCATTCTGCCAGTCATACAATCGTTCTCGGTAAGCGTGACAGGCGCTCACGACCCTGTGCTCGAGGCGGGTGTGCGGCGGTTCGTCGCGCAGCTTTCGCGGCAGACGGGGATTCCGTTTCGTCCGAAAGCTGGCGCCAATCCCACGGTGAGCGTGCACGCCGACAAGGCGTTGGAAACGGTTCAGAAACTCGGCGAAGACGAGTCATACCAGCTCACGGTTACTGAATCTGGTGCACAGCTGACGGCGCCCACCACGCTCGGCGCGCTTCATGGCCTCCAGACATTCCTGCAGTTGGTCGAGATTACTCCGAGCGGTTTCGCCGCTCCGGCCATCACGATTAAAGATCAGCCTCGCTTTCCATGGCGCGGCACTCTCATCGACGTCAGCCGCCACTTCATTCCAATCGAGGTGCTCAAGCGCAATCTGGATGGCATGGCAGCAGTGAAGATGAACGTGTTGCACTGGCATCTCTCCGACGATCAGGGATTCCGCGCCGAGAGCAAGGTGTTCCCAAAACTCACAGGGATGGGCTCAGACGAAATGTTCTACACCCAGGCCGAGATTCGAGACCTGATCACCTACGCCCATGATCGCGGCATTCGCGTCGTGCCCGAGTTCGATATGCCCGGCCATAGCCGGTCGTGGGTGATTGGTTATCCAGAATTGGCCAGCGGGCCGGGGCCATTCACGCTCGAAGACGGCGATCCGATCCTCGATCCCACACGCGAAGAGACGTATAAGTTTCTGGAGAAATTCATCGGCGAGATGGCGAAGGTGTTTCCCGACTCCTACTTCCACATCGGCGGCGATGAGGTCGATGGCAAGCAGTGGAACGCAAATCCGAAGATCCAGGAATTCATTCACGCGCACGGCATGAAGAACAATCAGGATCTGCAGGCGTATTTCAACCAGCGGCTGGAAAAAATTCTCACCAAGAATCACAAAACCATGGTGGGATGGGATGAGATTCTTCACCCCGATCTGCCGAAGACCATCGTGGTGCAGTCGTGGCGCGGACAGCAATCGCTGGCCACGGCCGCGCAGCAGGGCTATCGCGGCCTGCTTTCCTACGGATATTACCTCGATCTGATGTGGCCGGCGGCACGGCACTACGCGATCGATCCCATGAGCGGCGCGGCGGCGACGCTGACTCCCGAGCAGAAGGCGTTGATCCTGGGCGGCGAGTCGTGCCAGTGGGCCGAGTGGGTGACGCCGGAAAATGTCGACTCGCATATTTGGCCGCGCAACGCGGCCATCGCCGAGCGGCTGTGGTCGCCGCAGGACGTGACCGACGTGAACTCCATGTACGCTCGAATGCACGCCGTGAGTCTTGAGCTTGAGTCGCTCGGGCTGGCGCATAACTCGGCACGCGATCAAATGCTCCAGCGCATGGCGGGAACTTCCGACATCACCGCATTGCGGGTCCTGGCGAATGTCGTCGAACCGGTGAAGGACTACAACCGGTGGAGCGACGAGAAAGGGCCGATCGATTTCCACGCGCCGCTGACTCGCATGATCGATGCCGCGTATCCGGAGAGCGATGCCGGTCTTGAGTTCAGCAATCTCGTACAACAGTTCGTCCAGAGCGGATACAAAGATCAGGCTGCCGAGGCGCGGATTCGCACCTGGCTGACGCTGTGGCGTTACAACGATGCGAAGCTGCATCCGCTGCTTCAACAGTCGGCGTTGCTGCAGGAAAATGTCCCGGTCTCACAGAACTTAGCGATGCTGGGAGCGGCCGGCCTGCAAGCGCTCGATTATCTGGATAAGGGACAGTCCGAGCCCGATCTCTGGAAGGCCCAGCAGATGGCGGTCATCGAGCAGGCGAAGAAGCCGGTTGCCGGACTGCTGCTGATGGTGGTGGCTCCGGTGCAGCAGTTGGTCGAGGCTAGCGGACAAGCCACGCACTGAGTCGTCAGAAGTGATTGGCGGTTTCGTGTTAGCCCATCATGCATCTTTGGCTACACGGAACGTCACTCATTTCTCAGACATTCAGGTGATAGTCATCAATCCGTGGGTCACATGAAAGGCACGGCGAACCTTGTCATTCCGAACGCGAAGCGTAGGAATCTGCTTTTGCTGGCAGTGGGCACACGGTCGAGGACAGCAGATTCCTCACGGCAAAGTGCGCCGTTCGGAATGACAACGTAGCGTCTGCTTTTTGAAGCGTCGTGATATCCTATTAATACCAGCTGCGCACCGTCTTGGTGGAAATTCCCCCGCGGTTCCTGAAGAAATTCAGAAGTCAGCAAGAGAGAAGCCACAACCATGCTTTCAGTCAGTAATGTGTCAATGCGCTACGGCGCCAAAGTTCTGTTTGAAGACGTTTCCACCGCTTTTACGCCGGGGAAGCGTTACGGCCTGACCGGCCCCAACGGTTCCGGGAAGTCTACGTTCATGAAGCTGCTCAGCGGCGAGATGGACCCGCAAAAGGGAACGGTGGTCAGGCCGCGCAAGCTTGGCGTGTTGAGCCAGGATCAGTTTGCCTTCGACGCCCACTCGGCGCTCGACACCGTCATCATGGGTAACAAGCGCCTCTGGGCCGCGATGCAGGAGCGCGACGCCATTTACGCCAAGCATGACATGACCGACGAAGACGGGATGAAGCTCGGGGAGCTTGAGGGAATCGTCGGCGAGGAAGACGGCTACTCCGCCGAGAGCGAGGCCGCCATTCTGCTGGAAGGTCTCGACATTCCGGAAGGACTGCACTCGCGAAAAATGGGCGAGCTGCAGGGCGGACAGAAGGTCCGAATCCTGTTGGCGCAGGCTCTGTTCGGCCATCCCCAGGCTCTGTTGCTCGACGAGCCGACGAACCATCTCGACCTGGACTCAATTCACTGGCTGCAGGGATTTCTGAACGTGTATGACGGTGTGGTCATCGCCATCTCACACGACCGCCATTTCCTGAACAGTATCTGCACGCACATCGCCGACATCGATTACGAGACCATCATTACCTACACGGGTACGTACGACGACATGGTGGTCGCGAAGACGCAGGTCCGGTCGCAAATCGAGGGGCAAAATGCGCAACGCGAGAAAAAGATCGCGCAGTTGAATGAATTCATCGCCCGGTTTGCCGCCGGCACGCGGTCGAGCCAGGTGCAATCCCGGCGCAAGGAAGTCGAACGCCTGCAGGTTACGGAACTGGCGAAGTCGAACATCCAACGGCCTTTTATCAAGTTTGAGCAGAAACGGCCTTCGGGCAAGCACATCCTTGAAATCGAGCATCTCGACAAGAGCTACGACGACAACCGCGTGATTCGCGACTTCACCGCCAGCGTTGGCCGCGGCGAGAAGATCGCGCTGATGGGACGCAACGGGGCGGGGAAGACTACGGTGCTGAATGCGCTGCTGGCTAACTCGCCGACGACGCCGGAATCCGAACTGCGCAAAACCAGCGGATACGATGGGCCATTCGTCGATTCAGGCAAGGTGCTCTGGGGGCACGAGGCCTCCATCGGCTATTTCGCGCAGGACCACCGCAGCCTGATCGAGACTGGTACGACAGCCATCGAGTGGCTGCATCAATGGGATCCCGCAGCTGTGACGGAAGAGCTCCGCGGGATTCTCGGGCAGATGCTGTTTGCCCGCGACGAAGCCACGAAGTCGACGACTGTACTCTCTGGAGGCGAAGCGGCCCGGCTGCTGTTCTGCAAGCTGATGCTGCAGAAGCCGAACGTGCTTGTGCTCGACGAGCCGACGAACCACCTGGATCTGGAATCAATCAACGCGCTGAATATCGCGTTGCAGCGTTACCAGGGGACGGTGCTGCTGGTGACGCACGACCACGATCTGATCGACGAAGTGGCCACCCGCGTCTGGCATTTCGAGAGCGATCACAAGATTACCGACTTCAAGGGGACGTACGAGGAGTATCAGGCTGCGGTGGTGGAGGTGTAGCGGCAATTTAGGGTGATTCGCAAATTAACCAAATACATAAACCAAAGGACAGGAAGTACCACGAAGGTCTTGCTGTCCGACATCCTTGGTGCACCTAGTGTACTTGCTCTATTGCACCATTTTCGTTGCATGTAAATTAACCAGGTTCTCCACAGCTTTTCACAGGGTTTGCAGTTGCGTTGCGTTCGCAAGTTGAAGATAATTAACGCGAACAGTCCTCTGAAGGTTTCAGGGGCGTTGTGTTGTGTAGCCGTGTATAGTCGAGCTGATCTACTCAGGATTCTGCATGTCACGCCGCGCCAGTTGGCGAACTGGGAGCGGAACGGCTTGGTGACGTCCGCCGAGGCCTACTCGTTCTCCGACCTGCTGGAAATCAAGAAGGTTCGCGATCTGTGCGCGATGAGCGTACGGCCCAACGTAATTCGCCAGTCTCTCGACGCGATGCGGAAGCAGGCAGCAGGGTTAGAGAATCCGCTGTTGGAAGCGACTGCTTCGTCCACGGCGAAGCATCGCGTGGCCTTCCGTCACGGTGGCAAACTGCTGGAGCCCATCGCGGGACAGTTCCTGATGGACTTTTCTGCGCGCGAGAAAGTCGTGACCAGCGCTCCTGTCGGCGGCCGGCCAGAGCCTGTACCCAACGAGAACGAGGTCAGTTCCTGGTTCGCGCGCGGCATCGCGCTCGAAGAAGATCCGAATACCCATGGTGATGCGATCGCTGCCTATCACCGGGTGCTCGATCTCGCTCCCAACCACGCGGCAGCGCATATCAACCTCGGAACGCTCTACTACAACCGCCAGGATTTCGCCCTCGCCGAACGCCACTACCGGCAGGCAATCGAGGCCGATCCCCGCTATGCGCTGGCTTATTTCGATCTGGGCAACGTGCTCGACGAGACGGGACGGGTCCAGGAAGCTGTTCAGACCTACAAGACGGCACTGCAGTTAGCTCCAACCTACGCTGATGCGCACTACAATCTCGCGCTCGCCTTCGAAAAACTGCGCGAGCCCCGCAAAGCGCTGAAGCACTGGCAGGCCTACGTGAGGCTCGATACGGCCGGCCCCTGGTCGGTGCACGCTCGCTCCCAGATCAAGCGCATCCTGCAGGCGGATGGGCTACGGCTGGTCTACAAGCGCGCGTAGCAAACCCATTCACCACAAAGGACACGAAGGTACACTAAGGAAAACCTAACAGCTTGAGCTTCCCTTCGTGAACCTTCGTGTCCTTCGTGGTTAATGCCTTGGATCTTCCTTCCACGACGTGCCGTTGACGAAGCGCTTGATTCCGTTCTTGAGATGGACAACGTTGAAGTTAATCAGCAAGCCAATCGATCTTCCGCTGAGCTTGAGGTACGAGATGACCTGCGCCTGATGCACGGGAGAGATGCCCTCGACTGATTTGATCTCCACAACTACGAGGTCTTCGACAAGCAGGTCCATCCGATAACCGAGGTCCAGTTTCGCGCCGCGATATACGACGGGAAGGCCGACCTGCGCCTCGGAGCGAATTCCTGCTTGGCGAAGTTCGTACTGCAGGCACGCTTGGTAGGCGCTCTCCAGCAGCCCGGGCCCGAGTTCGGTGTGGACCTTCATGGCTGCTGTGACGACCGCGTGACTCACTGCCTGGGCGCTTAAACCGTGGATTGCATATGAAGCCATAGTGTATTCAGGAATAGAGCTAGCTTGCGGAGATGTCCATGGCGCAGGTCACAATTCCGCAACAAAATCTGCAGAAAACCCCAAATCGGGAAACCACAAAGGGCACGAAGGTACACGAAGGGAAATCTCTGACGGTTGCGTTTTCCTTCGTGAACCTTTGTGTCCTTTGATTTCATGAAACCGTCGGCTCCTCAGACCTGAGTAGACTTGGGAAGTGTCAACCCTCCAAGGCTCGGGAGAAAGGAGCCGAACATGTTGATTATAGGATGTGATTATCACCCGGGCATGCAGCAAATTGCGTGGTTCGACGAGCCGAGCGGAGAGTGTGGCGAGCAGCGGCTGGAGCACAGCACGGGTGAGGCCGAAAGGTTTTATCGCGAGCTGAAGCGACGGGGCGTGCAGGCGCGGGTAGGAATCGAAGCCAGCGGGCAGACGCGCTGGTTCGAGCGGCTGCTGGCGGAGTTGGAGATGGAGTTGTGGATCGGCAATCCCGCCAAGATCGCGGCGCAACGGGTGCGGAAACAAAAGACCGACCGCGAGGATGCGCGGCTTCTGTTGCAGTTGTTGCGGGAAGGTCGTTTTCCCAAACTGTGGGTGCCGAGTGCGGAGAATCGCGACCTGCGGCAACTGCTGCTGCACCGGCATCGCCTGGTGCAGATGCGGACGCGAGTCAAGAATCAACTGCACGCCATCGCCCTGAACGAAGGCGTACAACGGCGGTCGCGGCTGTGGAGCAAACAAGGACGAAGGCAGTTGGAATCGTTCGCGCTGGCTCCGTGGATGGCACGGCGACGGCACGATCTGCTGCAACTGCTGGACCAGTTGACGCCGCAGATCGCCGAGCTCAGCCAGGCGGTCGAGCAGGAAGCCCAGCGGCGGCCGGAAGTGCGGCGCTTGATGACGCATCCCGGAGTCGGTCCGATCACGGCACTGGCCTTCGTGTTGGTGCTGGGTACGCCGGATCGTTTCCGCTGCGGCAAGCAGGTGGGCAGCTATCTGGGCCTGATTCCCTGCGAAGATTCCAGCGCCGGGAAACAACGCCTGGGACACCTGAGCAAGCAGGGCAACACGCTGCTGCGCTACCTGCTGGTGGAGGCGGCGCAAGCGGCGGTGCGCTGCGACCCCGAGTGGCGGCGGCGCTTCGTGCATCTGGCCATGCGGCGGCAACGCAACATCGCTATCGCCGCAATGGCACGCAAGTTGGCAGTGAGTTTGTACTGGCTGTGGCGAAAGGCCGAGGATCCGCCGGCTGCGCCCCAGTCCGGTTCGCACGCGGGGTAGCTCGAGAAACCACGTGGTGTGTGGTCGAGCACCGACCCTTTGATTCGGGCGCCCCGCTCCCTTCCGAAGAAGGGAGTTTGCAGTCATAATCATGGTCGAAGTCGATCGGATAGATGTTTAGGTCGAACCGAAAGTTCCGACCGAACGATTAGCAGCGAGCCTGGGGGTTGACCATGGCAAAACCTTTCCTAACAGAGCGAAATGGCGCTCGTCTCCCGAGTGCATGCTGTAGTGTGCGCACAAACCACTTGACGCAGCCGACGGTTTCATAGACGTGGTTAAAGCCTATGGCGAGTGCTACCATAAAAGTTCGCTCAAAACTCACCCTCGAAGGTGTCTCGCAATGCCCGAAACTCTGCAAGCCGCATCACCCGCCCCGCTGACCAACCTTACTGAAGACGAAATTTTGTTTCGCGACAACATCCGGCAGTTTGCCGACGAGAAGGTTCGTCCGCTGGTCAAAGAAATGGACGAGAAGGGCGTTTTCGACAAAGACCTCATCCACGATTTCTTCCAGCTCGGTCTGATGGGCATTGAGATCCCGGAGCAATACGGCGGTGGAGGTGCCAAGTTTTTCGAGGCCATACTGGCGGTCGAGGAGCTCTCGCGTGTAGACGCTTCGTCCGGTGTGATCGTCGACGTGCAGAATACGCTGGTCAACAATGCGTTGCTGCGCTGGGGCACTGAGGAGCAGAAGAAACGCTATCTCCCGAAAATGGCTTCGGAGATCGCAGGTGCCTATGCCCTCAGCGAAGCGGGTTCCGGCTCCGATGCATTTGCATTGCAGACCCGCGCTACCCTGAAGGGTTCAGATTACGTTTTAAGCGGTCGCAAGCTCTGGATCACCAACGCCAAAGAAGCCGGACTGTTCGTGCTCTTTGCGACGCTCGATCCTGCAGCGGGCTACAAGGGGATAACCGCGTTCCTGATTGAAAAAGATTTCCCGGGATTCACCGTCGGCAAGAAAGAAGACAAGCTCGGTATCCGGGCGTCGTCCACCTGCGAGCTGATTCTGGAAGATTGCCGCGTGCCCAGGGAAAACGTGCTGGGCGAGCCCGGCAAGGGCTACAAAATCGCGATCGAAACGCTGAACGAAGGCCGCATCGGCATTGGCGCGCAGATGATTGGACTGGCCCGCGGGGCCTGGGAATTCGCCTGCAAGTATGCGGTCGAACGCAAGCAGTTCGGCAAGCCCATCGCCGAATTCCAGGGAATCCAGTTTCAGATCGCACAAATGGCCACGGAACTCGAGGCCGCGCGCCTGATGGTTTACAACTGCGCCCGCATGAAGGATGCCGGCGTGAACTTCGTGAAAGAGGCTGCCATGACCAAGCTCTTTGCCTCGCAAGTCGCCGAGCGCGTCACCTCGCTCGCCGTTGAAATCTACGGCGGATATGGCTTCACAAAAGACTATCCCGTCGAGAAATACTGGCGGGACGCCAAGATCGGCAAGATCTACGAAGGCACGTCGAACATGCAGCTGGCGACCATCGCCAAGCTGGTGTTGGGAAAATAGCGGCGTTCCTGGCTCAGCCACGCTCAGACGCCGCAAACCATTAGGGCGTGAAGTGCAGCTCTACGCTCTCCTGCGATTCTGCACCTGGAGCGTATTTCCACTGGGTAATGGCAGTTTGGGCAGCCTGCATTAGAATCGGGCTCCCTCCGACTGGTTCGACTTTCTTAACGCTTCCGTCGGTGCCGACTAGAGCAACGACTTTCACCGTCCCTCCGAGTCCAATCCTTTTGGCCACTAGTGGATACTCCGGCGCCACTCTGCGGACGACTTGTCGCCTGCTTTCGACGGAAGGCTGTTGATTCTGGGCCCGGACAACCGGTGCCAGAGAGTAGGACAGGGCAAGAGCGATAACAATAGCGTACAAACTCTTCATACGTTGGGGGTCCTGGTATCAGTCAATTATTGTTTACAGCGTCTACGTAATCGGAATCTTATCGAACCGCCCCATCCGTCGAAAAGTAACGCCCGTAACCTGGGGATGCACGATCGTTCTCACCTGTCGTTTGCATGCCTCACGAATCCGAGAATCTGCCGTCCCGATCTTCGCCTTTTCGAGCCAATCAAGCTTGCTCATAATGTGCAGCGAGTTGCACTTGGGGAATTATTAGCGCCCTGCGTTGTATCCATCAAGTCATTCCGTATCAGCCACTTGCACAGTTTCTGCGAATTGGTGTCCTGGGTGCAATTCCCAGAGTGCCTGCGTGCTAGAGGCAAATGACGGGGTGCACCTTGACGACGCTGTTCGGAACGATCGAATACAAAGAAGTCTCCGAAGTTTCTGAAACTCCCCGCAAGAAGTATGGCTGGCTGCCACTGCTGACCGTGTTGTTCATGATCTCCTACGGTCTGATGACGATGCTGATCGTCGAGCAGGGACAAACCATCGAATCGCAGCGCGCCCTGATCCGCGAGCTCTTCCGCGACAGCAGCGAACTCTCGTCTGTCAAAATGAAGGCCCAGACCGAGCGCAACCAGGCCGCCCAGGCATTAGCGCAAAACCCGTCATCCCAGAACCCGTCGACCCAGGCTCCGTCTTCCCAGGCTCCAATGAGACAGGCCCCGTCTTCCCAGGCAGGACCGCAACACCGTGCGCAGAATCAGCTGAAACCGAAGGCAGATTTTCAGATGCCGTCGAAACCGGCTGCTGACTTGGCTGACCATCGCCGGTCTCTGATCACGATTTAGTGAAAGAAGTTAGTGAAAAAAAGCACGATACGCAACGATTGCCGTACTTGGTTCTGTAGTTAAACAGTAGACGCAAGCGCAGGAAACAATGAAGGTCCTGACCCTAGCTTTGTTGTTTAGTCTGAATGTGGGGACCCTAACCCCACAGAAGCCCTTGCGCCAACCCACCAGCCAACTGTCCAAGCGCTCCAAAGGCGGCCGCTGGTACTTCGCCGCCAGCGGACACGCCGTCTACTGCTACGGCCCGGTCATGACCGTTCCCGGATCCAAGGGAGAGCTACAAAAGGTGGCCACCTTCTGCCGTGATGGCAGCGCGGTCGTTCCTCTCAAAGACTAGAACGTCTCTCACAAATTATTTTGAAAGGGCGCGGCTTTAGCCGCGCCGTAGAAAGCCAGAAAAGACGCGGGCTTCAGCCCCTGAGGAAAGAGCCTAAGGTCCAGCAACCCGATTCACGAGACCAGCTCTTGCCTCACGAACTCGGAAACGCCTAGGTTTCAATCTACCCAACTAGGAAGCCTTCCGCCAACTATCCCAAACCGCTGGCCCTTCTTGCTTTGGTCGTACTGGCAATTGTGACAGTCGACAAGGGTCTTCAGACGTTCTGAAATGAGCTGGGCCTCGCGTTCGTGATGAGGCCGTGAATCATTCCAATGAGAAGTTGTGCGTCGACGATCGACAGAAACAAGCAACGGGGGACAGACTACGACGGCGAATTAGGGCCGGCGGAGCCGACGACTGCTTCATGCTTTCTGCCCCGTGACACTTCGCTGGTCGGTGACACGACTTCAAGCAGACGATAAAGATCTCCGGGAGGAGACACCAATGCGAAAATGTATCCCGTTCACCCTAGTCATGATGTTTGCGCTGTGCGCTGCTGCAGGTACGAAAGAGAAGGGAAAAGTGGCGCTGAAAGACGTTCAGCCGGCTGGGGTAACTGACAAGACCCACAAGCATCAGCAGTACGACTTGTCTTTTACCAGCACCGCTGGCAAGGAGTACACCTGCCGAACCCCCGAGAAATCATCGATAAAGGCGACCGACCTTGTCGTTGGCAGCAGCATTTCCTACGAGGTCAATGGTAATAAAGGGAAAATCAAGACTGATGCAGGGAAAAATGTCGACTGTACCATCGTGCGCGTCGCCGAAGCCTCATCCGCGCCCAAGTGAAGTGCTAGCCGCCCACTGACGAAACCTGACGGCTGAACAGCTTGCGGAAAAACTCGTTTTATATGCGGACAGCGTCCCTCAAGCAGCTAAAGACGGCTTATTTGGTGGACCCTAGCGGCGCGGCTTTAAGCCGCCCATTCAAAACGGTTTACAAACTGCATTTTTCCGCAGTTGTGAAGCCGCGCCATCCATCTGATAGTGGATTCTCAGTTCCCCGGCATCCAGCTGGAGAACTCCGGCCACTTGCTCATCGTCTCTCGCGCCCACGCCGTGTTCTTGTCTTTGTGGCACGAAGTGCACGGATTCGGGATCCCGTACTTGTCCGTCATCTCCGGAGAGATGAACCGGAATGTGTGCGCATGCACGAACGTCCCGGGCACGCCCTCGCTTTCAATCGCCGGCATATGGCAGGTAACGCACTGGCTTCCGGGGCTTCCTTCCTTGTGGTGCGTGTGTGCTTCGAGAGTGGCGGTGTGCGGACCGTTCGGGCTCGAGGGGCCGTGACAATCCAGGCAGATTTGCTCCGCGGGCTTTCGGAGTTGAGCGTAGTTCGCGGTCCCGTGCACGTCGTGGCATGAGGAGCAGGTGATTCCGCGACGGTACATCACGCTCTGCGCAAAGTCGTTTCCCTGCATGCGATTCTTGTGCGCCGTGCAGTCGGGAAAATAGTAGAAAGTTGTCTGACCCAGCGTGCAGTCCTCCAGCTTCCAATAGTCGGCCAGCTTCAGCCCGACGTTGTAGCCGACGGGCCAGTCGTAGTATTTCCCCTCGATGGGACTCGATCGCGGCTGGCCTTGCGAGTGGCACTGGATGCAGGTGTCGCTGGCAGCCACCGAATCCATCTGTCCCGGATTCACAATGTTGCCGCGTGACGGATGCGCCACATGCTCGCTGCCCGGGCCGTGGCATCGCTCGCAGCCGACGTTCCACTCCGCCACCTGCTTGGTATGAATGTCATACCCGACGGAGTGACAGCCGTCGCAGGTCGGGCCCGTGGGGCGCTGCATGTTGTCGGAAGGATAAAACGCGGTCCACCAGTCTCCGCCCTTGTCGGGCACGTGATACGGATGCCACGCATGATCAGCGAAGTCCCACTGCACGGGCAATGGGAAGTAGTCGTCGCCGACCTTGGTGAAGTAGCGCTGCTTCCACAGACTGCCGTACACGAATGCCACCTGATCTTTCGTGAATTTCGCTACATTGTTGGTGGCCAGGTCAGGAGTGATGGCCTCGGGATGGTCGTGCGGATCGCGCACTACATTCGCCATCGGCGTCTTCTTCCAGCGCGCGTAGATTTCCTGATGGCACTTCTCGCAGGACTGCGAACCCGTGTAGTGCGCCGAAGCCATAATGCTTGACTGCTGTTGCTGTTCCTCGGGATTCAGCGGGCCGAGGCTTTTCACGAAGAGGACCAGCTTCCAGATGTCATCCTCCGATCCGGTCTTGTTCCACGCCGGCATCCCGGTGAGCTGCACTCCGTTCTCGATGATGTAGTGAATCTGGCCATCGCTGAGACGTTGCGTTGGCGACGATCGCAGATCCGGTACCCGCGGATACAGGTTCGAGCCGACTGGTGTCCTCCCGCTTCCGTCGACTCCATGACAGGCCGCACAGTGAGTCAGGAATGAATCTCGCCCCTCTTGCAGAAACGGGGCAGTGACGGTGACAGGATTCTTCTTGTAGCGCTCCTCTCCGGGAATCGAAAAGTTCCGCACTCCGCGCGCAAGTCTGGCCTCCCAGCGCGGTACTGGGGAATTAGCGCGAAAGCCGCGGTGGAGCAGCAGACCGGCTCCGAGAGCCGCAAGCACAACGATCGTCAGAAACAGTAGAATCAGGCCTTTCCTCATGGTCTGCCCACTTTGGTGGAAAGTCGGTGTCCGTGTCAACTCCGGGTCTGTAAGTCCGGTGTGCGTCCAAGTTGCACTCCGGCGCATCAATATGTGCGCGTGTACAACGATACCTCTGTGCTGTGAAAGGAACGTCCATGTCGATTCGTCCGGTGAAGCGCCTGATCAAGTCCAAGCCCACGCTCGAAGGAGCCGGCGTGCATCTCCGCCGCGCGTTCGGCTTCGGCAGTACGCACGAGTTCGATCCTTTCCTGCTGCTCGACGACTTCCGCAACGACGTCCCGAAAGACTATCTGGCGGGATTTCCCTGGCATCCGCATCGCGGGATCGAGACGATCACCTATGTTCTCGCCGGAACCGTCGAACACGGCGACAGCATGGGCAATCGCGGCGCCATTGCCGCCGGCGACGTGCAATGGATGACCGCCGGCAGCGGCATCATTCATCAGGAAATGCCCAAGGGTGATCAGACGGGGCGCATGCACGGCTTTCAGCTCTGGGCCAACCTTCCGTCCGCGTTGAAGATGACTGCGCCGCGCTATCAGGAAGTGAAGACCGGCGAGATCCCCGAAATCACTGACGACGATGGGACGCACGTCCGCATCGTATGCGGAAATTTCTGGGGCAAGAAGGGGCCGGTAGAAGGGAATCGCCGCCGACCCGATCTACCTTGATGTTTCGGTGCCTCCTGGGGAGAGAAAGACGTTGCCCGTCGAGACCACACGTCATGCTTTCGCTTACGTCTTCGCCGGCGATGGGAAATTTTGCAATGCCTCGGGCCCGCTTGCTGTGCCGACCGAAAGCGTAGGATGGGCCGACACGCACCCACCGTCCGATGCGGAGAACCGCTCGCTCGTAGTCTTCGACCGCGGCGACGAAGTCTCCGTGCAGGCTGGAGAGGACGGCATTCGTTTCCTGCTGGTTTCAGGCAAGCCATTGGAAGAGCCCGTGGCGTGGTACGGCCCCATCGTCATGAACACGCAGGAGCAACTGCAGCAGGCGTTTCAGGAACTACAGCAGGGAACGTTCCTGAAGAAGTAAAAATCGGCTTCACCACAGAGGGCACAGAGGAACACAGAGGAAGAGCCAGCACGCGGATTGTACTGATGGGCTTCCTTTGTGTACCTTCGTGTCCTTAGTGGTTAATGTTTTTCTATCACCATGCCCGAACTCCCCGAAGTCGAAACCATCGCCCGAGGCCTCGCCAAGCGCGTCACGGGAGACGTCGTCGAATCCGTCTGGCTCGGCCAAAAAAAGGAGCCGCTGAAGTCCACTGCCGCAGAGATCGCGTCGGTCCTCGAGCACAGCCGCATCGCCGAAGTCCGCCGCATGGGGAAACACATAGTCTTCGACTTGAACCGGATTGAGCAGGCTGGTGTGGCGCGGGCACTCTTGCCCGCGAATGGTCGGGTCGGGAAACGCACGCCAAAGAAATCGAAAGCAGCTTTAGCAACTCTGCACGCAGAAGCGGGCGGGAGCGCCCGCTCCACACTTGCCAGCAAGGCGCAATGGATCGTCCACCTCGGCATGACCGGCCGGCTTCAGGTCTGCGACCCTCTGACGGAAATCGCCAAACACACTCACGCGATCCTCAAATTATCTTCGGGCAGGGAACTGCGCTTTGTCGATCCGCGCCGCTTCGGACGCCTGAGTGTAGCCTCCTCCGCCGGATTTGACGCGACCGGCGTCGAGCCACTTGAAGTCGATCTCGACCACTTTGTCGACCTGTTCCGGGGCCGCAAGACTCCGATCAAGAGCGCGCTGCTGAACCAGAAACTCCTGCGCGGCGTCGGAAACATCTACGCCGACGAATCCCTGTTCCGCACGGGACTTCGCCCGCGCCGCCGGGCCTCATCGATCACCCACGAGCAATTGAGGAAGCTTCACCAGGCAATTCAGGAAGTGTTAAAGGAAGCGATCGCGCTGGGCGGCTCCTCCGTTTCCGACTATGTGAATGCCGACGGCGAAGAAGGATTCTTCCAACTGGAACACCGCGTCTACGGGCGCGAAGGCGAGCCCTGCCTCGTCTGCAAGACTGCGATCAAGCGGGTGGTGATCGCTGGCCGAAGCAGCCATTACTGCCCCAAGTGCCAGAAGTAAGATTGCCGATTGCCAATTTCCGATTGCCGAATGCAAGTCTGCGCGTTTTCAATCGGCAACCGGCAATCGGCATTCGTCAATGTTTTTCTGTTACCCTCATCCGTTATGCCTGACTACTCAATCGGTGTCGACATGGGCGGTACCAACTTGCGGATTGCCGCCATCACCACGGAAGGCCACCTTTTGGAGAAAATCACTCTCGGCGTGAAGATCGCCATGGGCCGGGACTACGTTATCGGCGAGATGTGCGATGCCATTCACCGGCTCACCGAGCAGTATCGCGGCACCGGACGCTTCGTGGGCGCAGGCATTGGCGTGCCGGGCATCATCGACATGGAAACGGGCATGATGCGCAAGTCGGCGAATCTGCCGGGATGGTCCGACTATCCCGTGCGCGATGAGATTGAGCGCCGGCTGGGCGCCAAAGTCTTCCTCGACAATGACGCCAATGTCGCCGCTCTCGGAGAAAAATGGCTGGGCGCGGGACGCGATGCCAACAACATGGCGATGCTGACTCTCGGCACTGGCATTGGCGGAGCCATCGTCCTGCAAGGGAAGCTCTTCTACGGCATGAGCGGCATGGCAGGAGAATTCGGACACGTCACGGTCGAGCCCAACGGCGTTCTGTGCGGATGCGGAAATCGCGGATGCGCCGAGCGTTATGCCTCTGCCACGGCCATTGTCCGCATGGCGCGCGAGGCGATCGAATCCGGTGAGGCTCCAGAACTGGCGAAGGCTGCCAACGCCGATCCCGAGTTCAGCGCGAAGTCGATTTACAACCTCGCGATTCAGGGAGACGCCGCGGCCCAGCGCATCTTTCAGCGCTTCGGCGAGGTCCTGGGGATTCTCCTCGCGGATCTGGTCAATGTTCTCGACCTCGACATGTTCGTGATTGGCGGCGGAGTGGTCAGCGCGTGGGATGCTTTCGCTCCACGGATGTTCGCCGAACTGCGGGAACGTTCTCTGGTCTACGCCGCATCGGCGCCCGTAGATCCGCTGGCGAAAAAGGAAGGCGCGTCCGCGCAAATCGCCAATTACACCAAAAAGAAAACAATCATCACGCAGGCATTATTAGGCAGTGACGCGGGACTGTACGGCGCGGCAAGAATCCCGGCTTCTCAGTAGCGCCGCCGTCCCCGGCGGCTGTGGTGGGGGCGTCTCGCCCCAATTCCAGACAATTACACGATGCAGGTTTCAGCCGCCTTGCAAAGAGGTAGGTATCGATATCCTGCGCATCGCGTCCAGAAACTTCTCATTCTGCCGTGCCGTCCCAATACTCACCCGGATGCAAGTCGGCGCACCCCATGCCCCGAGCGGACGCACGCCGATGCCTTGTTCCCGTACACGCTGGGCAACGGGCGCGGCATCCTGCCCGAGATCGCAGTAAAGAAAATTGGCCCAGGTCGGTTCAACGTTGAACCCGAGTACCGACAAACCAGCGACCAGACTCTGTGCCTGCTCAGCGTTGTGCGTAACGGAGCGCGTGACGTGTTCGTCATCGCCGAGCGCCGCCAGCGCCGCCGCCTGCGCAACCGACGACACGGCATAGGTATCCTGCATACGCCGGCAATAAGCGAGCAGTTCCGCCGGACCGAGCCCATACCCAATGCGCATTCCCGCGAGCCCGTGCGCCTTCGAGAATGTTCGTAACACCACGAGGCTCGCGCCCCGCCTCAGATAGGTCAGCGATCGCGAATACCCGACTTTGCGCCGCTCCGCGAAATGCGCCGCGAACTCGTAATAGGCCTCGTCCAAAATTACAACCACATGTTCGGGAACCTCGCTAATGAATTGCTCGAGTTCGTCCACGTCTAGCATTGTGCCCGTCGGATTGTTGGGATTCGCCAGGAGCACAAGCCGCGTCTGCTCATCGACGGCATCCCGGATCGCAGAAAGATCGAATCCATCATCCCTTGTAGGAGTTTCGATCAACTCTGCGCCAGTCGCGCGCACGGCCATGCCATATACGATAAAAGATTTCTCACTGGTCACAGCGTTCAGCTCCGGCGCAAGCAGCGTGTGACACAGCAGGCTGAGCATGCCCGTGGACCCGGCTGTCACCAGGATCTGCTCGGTGGGCGTGGCATGAAACTCGGACAGCTTCGCCGTCAGCGCGGTGCAATCGTTGTCGGGATACGCGTGCGCATCAGCCAGAGCGCGCCGCATCGCTTCAATGGCAAGTGGAGAAGGACCGAGTGGATTCTCGTTAGAGTCGAGACGGATAGTTCCGGGCTCCAGAGCCGCCGCGCCCGGCGCATAGCAGCCCATCTCGCGCGCCTGCTTCGTGACGAGATCACAAAATCGAGTCATTTGTCATCAAAGGAATCTGGGAACTCGAGTCGGAAGGACATCTCTCTCGTTTTCGCCCGCGGTATTGAGGATGCTGGTCTAACCCGCGATCTTCTTGGTGCCGCCGCTACTCGCCGATTTCAACCGTTGTACTTCTTTCAGCGTCAGCGAGCGGTACTCCCCCGGCGGAACATCAAGCGTCAGCGGTCCATAGCGGACGCGCTTGATCTTTTCCACGTGATGCCCCACGGCCTCAAACATGCGCCGAATCTGGCGATTGCGGCCTTCAATCAGGGTGATCTCGTACCACGGATTGGCGGCTACCTTCACAATACGTATTGCCGCAGCGCCCGTCTTCACACGCTTGCCATCATCGGTAGCAATCGAGACCCCGGCGCGCAGTTTGGCGATCGCCTGGTCGGTCGGCGCGCCGGCCACTTTTACCACATAAGTTTTCGAAACGTGCGACGCCGCTTTCATCAGACGGTTGGCAAGTTCGCCGTCATTGGTCAGCAACAACAGGCCTTCACTGGCGTAGTCGAGTCGCCCGACAGGATACACGCGTCCCTTGACGCCGCGGACCAGGTCCATCACAGTAGGCCGCTCCTCGGGATCATTCATGGTGGTGACGTATCCCTTCGGCTTGTTCAGCAGCAAGTACACGTGGCGTTGTTGCTCGCGTTGCAACAGCTTTCCGTTCACCCGAATGTGATCGGTTTCCGCATCGGCCTTGCTGCCAAGTTCGGTGATGGTGGTGCCGTTGACCTGCACGTGGCCGGACGTGATGAGTTGCTCGGCCTTGCGCCGCGACGCAACTCCAGCAGCCGCGATGATCTTTTGCAGACGTTCAACAGGCATTTGAAGAACCGTGTAGAACCGTGGAAGAGCGGCCCTTGAGGGCTGCGTCGGTGAAGATCTAGTCAGGGCTTTAGCCCCTGTCTAGAGGAGCGTCAACCAGCTTTTTCTTCGGTTACGTGCTCACTCGCCGTCTCCGCCGGCTGAGCGTTGTCGGACGTGGGCGCTGGCTCGCTCACCGCGGCCGCGCTCTCCGCCGGAACCAACTCTTCCTGGAATGACTGGGCCACCAACTTCTCGAACTCTTCCATGCTCGGCAATTCGTTGACGTCCTTCAACCCGAATCGCATCAGGAATTCCTTGGTGGTCTTGTAAAGAATCGGCCGTCCGATCACCTGCTTACGCCCCGCTGTGGTGATCAGCTTTCGGTCAAGCAGAGTGCCAATGACGCCGCCCGAATCGACGCCGCGGATATCGTTGATTTCCGGCACGGTGACCGGCTGCTTGTAAGCAATCACAGCCAGCGTTTCGAGGGCCGGCAGGGACAGCCGGATCGGGGGCTTCAGGCTCTTGGCGAAGGCCCGCACAACTTCGTGCTGTTCGGGCTTCGTCGACATCCGGTATCCGCCGGCGACTTCGCGGATCTCCACCCCGTGGTCGGGCGAACCGTATTCACCGACGAGTTCCAACAGGCTCGATCGCACGCGCGACTTGATCTCGGCCAGGTCGGAAACGCCGTCTGCGGCAACGGAGTCCTTGACCAGCGCCGTGATCTGCTCCAGGGTGATCGGAGTTTCCGCCGCGTAGATGATGGCTTCGAGTTGAGCTTTGAGTGACATCAGTGATCAGTACCCAGTGCGCTGTATCCAGTCGAAGCGTCGCCGTATTGAAACTGGCAACTGGCAACTGAGTACTGGCAACTGCTCTTCATCTCCAGTCGTCCCTTACGGCCGCCCGCTCGTTCATTACTTCTTCAAAGTGCGAATGCTTACGAACTGCGATCTCGCCGAACAGTTTTTCCTGCCGCACCTGAATCGCCTGCAGCCTCACCAATTCCAGCAGCGCCAGGAACATGCACACCAGCGCCTGCCGCGACGGAATTCGCATCAAAAGCTGTTTCAGCCGAATCGGACGGTCCTCGAGCGACAACCGCCGGTGCAGATACTCAATCATCTGCCCGACAGTCACCGTCTCTTCGTCTACATTGAGCACGGGACGAGTCCGTACCCGCTCGAGCACCTGCTGAAATGTTTTGACCAGGTCGATCACGTCGGCCGCGAGTTCGGGTTCCGTGCCATCGGCTTCGATGAAGTCTTTTAGCGCGGGATTAGTCAGCACCGCGTCTTCGATCTGCTGTTTCTGCAGGAGCATCTGCGCCGCCGACTTAAACTTTTCATGTTCGAGCAGCCGATTGACCAGTTCGCTCCGCGGATCTTCCTGCTCCTCCGCCGGTGCCATCGGATCGCGCGGCAGCAGCATTTTCGACTTGATATGTATCAGCACGGCGGCCATGTAAATGAACTCGGCCGCAACGTTCACATCCAGTTCCCGAATCTTCTCCACATACACGAGATACTGGGCCGTGATCTTGGCGATCGGGATGTCGTAGATATCGATGTCCTGCTTGCGGATCAGGTCCAGCAGCAAATCCAGCGGTCCCTCGTAGACGTCCAAGACGGCAACCGCAAAAGGGAAATCGCTCTCTTCTTTCCTAGCCGCGTCCTTCGACTTCGAATCGGTCGGACCGGCCACAATCGCCGGCGAAACCGCCGCATGCCCAGTAACGATTTTTGCTTCTTCAGTCATCAAATCTACCCACCGAGGGTGCCCCATCCTTGTCGCGCATTTTGCGACAGGGTGGGGATTTTGACGTAGGGTGCCAGTTGGCGACTACTTCGGTGGCGCCTCGTACTCGAGCGACATCCCCATCGACGCGCGCACGTCTTCCATCGTCTCACCCGAAACCTTGCGCGCCCGCTCCGACCCAGCTTCCAGAATATCCCACGCCAGCTTGGGATTCTCCTCAAATTTCCTGCGCCGCTCCTGCATGGGACTCAGCAAGCGCAACAGTGAATCGGCGGCCCAACCCTTGCATTCGATGCACCCGATGCCCGCCGACCGGCAGCCTTCATTTACCTTTGCCATCGTTTCTTTGGTGCTGAAGATCTTGTGCAGGTCGCCCACGGGACACACATCCGGATTCCCCGGATCTGACCGCCGCACCCGCGCTGGATCGGTCACCATGGTCTTCAGTTTCTGCCGTACGACCGGCTCCGGATCGGCCAGCATGATAGTGTTGCCATACGACTTCGACATCTTGCGCCCGTCCGTCCCGGGCAACTTCGCCGCGGGTGTAAGCAGGCTCTGAGGCTCGGGAAACACGGGCTTGGTCGCGCCATAAAATCCGTTGAACCGGCGCGCGATCTCCCGCGTCAATTCAATGTGCGCCACTTGATCTTCTCCGACCGGGACCACGTCAGCTTTGTAAATCAGAATATCCGCCGCCTGCAGCACCGGATATCCCAGGAACCCATAGGTTCCCAGATCCTTATCCTTGATATTTTCTCGCTGCTCTTTGTACGTGGGCACGCGCTCCAGCCAGCCCAGGGGCGTGATCATCGAAAGCAGCAGGTGCAACTCAGCATGAGCCGGAACATGCGATTGCATGAAGATGACCGACTTCTCCGGATCGAGTCCTGCGGCCAGCCAGTCGAACACCACTTCCAGCGAATTTTCCTTGATCTTCGAAGTGTCCGCATAATCGGTGGTCAGCGCGTGCCAATCGACCACACAGAAGTAGCATTCGTACTGATCCTGCATCCCGACCCAGTTCTGCAGCGCACCCACATAATTGCCGAGATGCAACTTTCCAGTCGGACGCATTCCGCTGAGCACACGTTTACGTTTCTGCGACGAAGCGGTCATTTTGCAGGAAGCCCCACTTTCAGAGACACGATGACCCAGGCAGAGATTCCGAGATCACTCAAATGTAGAAGTGTCATGCGGGGCTGGACTTGATAGTAACACGTGAAATGCGCGTTTGGCGCGGGAAACAAAGCCCCAACCGGCGCCGCGCAGATGCTTTATAATTCGCGCCGCTCCCTCATATCGAACCCGATCCGTGACTACTCTCGCCCGCAACCTGCGCGCCACCGACTACTTCACTCTGGGATGGGGCACCATGGTCGGCGTCGGCTGGCTCGTCATCATGGATGACTGGCTGCTGCGCGGCGGCTCCCTCGGAACTGCACTCGGATTCTTAATCGGTGGCGCGCTGCTGCTGCCCATCGGCTGGGTCTACGGAAAGCTCGTCATTGCGATGCCCGACGCCGCAGGCGAGATCGCCTATACTGCCGCGGTCTTCCCGCGCGCCATAAGTTTCGCCACCGGCTGGATGATGACACTCGCCTACTTCATCGTCTGTCCATGGGAGGCCGTAGCCGTCGGACGCATCGCCGCCTACATTTTTCCGGGGCTCGATAGGATGGAAATTTATCGCATCGCCGGCCGTCCGGTTTATCTCCCGCACCTGATCGTCGGGCTCACACTCACGGCCCTGCTCACCGTCCTCAATTATCGCGGCGTTCGCCTCAGCGCCACCTTCCAGAACTGGACCAGCTTTGGCACGCTCGCGCTGTTTGTTGTTTTCGTCGTCGCGGGGGCAAGCCGAGGAAACGTGACGCATTTCCCGCCACTCTTCACGCACGCTCCGCTGGTCTCGATACTGCTGGTGATCCAGATCGTTCCTTACTTCATGACTGGATTCGAATCAGTGGGGAAGGCCGCGGAGGAAGCGGGCCCCGAGTTCCGCGCTCGAGGATTCTTTCGCGCCATCTGGATGGCGATTCTCATCGGAACTATTTTCTATGCCACCATCGTCGCGGCGGTTGCGTTCGTCGCCCCGTGGCGTCAACTGACCGGTGATAAATTCATGACGGCGGTCGCCTTTGAGCAAGCGGTCGGCAGCCGCTGGATCGTCAACATCATTCTGGCCGCCGCATTGTTGTCGCTGTTCAAGTGTTTCAACGGAAACTTCGTCGCCGCCAGCCGCCTGTTCTTCGCCTTGGGCCGGCGTGACATGATTTCGCCGAGTGCGGGAACAGTGCACCCGCGATTTCAGACTCCATCGTCTGCGGTCCTCTGCGTCGGAGTCGCAACGGCGGCGTGTATGCTGCTGGGCGACGCCATTCTCGTGCCCGTGACCGAAGTTGGCTCGGTCGCGTGCGCCATCGGCTGGGCAGCAACGTGCGCGGCGTGCCTGGCATTGGCGCACTGGAAGCCTGACGTGGTTGGGTTATCGATAGCCGGGAAAGCCGTTGCGCTCTTCGGTTTGATTGTCGCGGTTGCACTGGCGCTGATGAAGATCGTTCCAATAGTTCCCGGCCACTTCACGATGTATGAATGGCTGGCCTTGGGTGTGTGGTGCGTTCTAGGCGCGTTCGCCGCAGTAGCAAAGTAGCGGCGCCGTCCCGGCGGCTGTCGGGCGGGCGTCTCGCCCGCCCTGCCGGAAGTGCCAATGAAGAGATAGGATGTCATCCATGCTCTCAAAGCGAATCGCATTCACGCTAGCATTCATCCTCATTCTTGCATCCAACTTTGTCCGTGCCCAAGCCCAAGGCTCCTTCGACATCGTCATTACCAACGGCCACATCATCGACGGCACTGGCTCTCCGTGGTACTCCGGAGACCTCGGCATCCGCGACGGAAAGATCGCCGCCATCGGCAATCTCTCAGCCGCACAGCGCCAGCGCACCATCGACGCTGCCGGCGAGGTAGTCGCTCCGGGATTCATTGACATGCTCGGCCAATCGGAGTTGACGATTCTGGTAGACCCGCGCCTGCCGTCGAAGATCTTCCAGGGCATTACTTCGGAAATTACCGGAGAAGGGAACTCGATCGCTCCGCTCAACGAAGCCATCATCGAATCCGACCGAACTGGTTACGACCATTACAAAATCACTCCCGACTGGCGAACGCTACGCCAGTACTTCGCGCGTCTCGAGAAGCAGGGAATTGGCATCAACCTCGCGACCTATATTGGCGCCACGCAGGTTCGCCGCATGGTCCTGGGCGATGACAACAAACAACCCACGCCCGAGCAACTCGACCAGATGAAAACGCTGGTGCACGACGCCATGAAGGACGGTGCAGTCGGCGTTTCGACTTCACTCGAGTACGCTCCCGCGCCCTACGCCAAGACCGACGAGCTAATCGCCCTCGCTACGGAAGCCGGCAAGGCGGGCGGCATTTACGCGACCCACATGCGCAACGAGAGCGACTCGGTTCTCGAAGCCATCGACGAAGCCCTGCGCATCGGCCGAGAAGCCCGCGTTCCCGTCGAGATCTGGCACATCAAGGTCGCCGGCAAGAACAACTGGGGACACATGCCCCAGGTCGTTGCCAAGATCAATGCCGCCCGCGCCAGTGGTGCCGACGTCACCGCCGACACCTACGCTTACACCGCGTGGTACAACGATTTCTCCGCCTTCATTCCCGCCTGGGCCCACGATGGCGGCACCGCAAAACTCGTCGAGCGTCTGAAGGATCCCGCCACCCGCGAGCGCATTCGGAAGGACATGCTCACTCCTTCGCGTGACTGGGACAACGAGTGGCAAGAGATCCCCGGCCCCGAGGCCATTATGATCGGCGCGGTGGCCAATCCGAAGTTGGTTCCGCTGCAAGGCAAGCGCCTCTCGGAAATCGCCAAGCTGTGGAACAAAGATCCCATGGATGCGCTTTTCGATTTTCTCATCGAGGACCCGAACACGGGCGTCGCAGTTTTCGGCATGTCACAACCCGACGTGACCCTTGCGCTGCAACAGCCATGGGTCTCGATCGACAATGATTCCGAAGGCACTTCGCCGGAAGGAATTCTCGGCCAGGCCCACCCGCACCCGCGCGCCTACGGCACGTTCCCGCGCATCCTGAGCAAATATGTTCGCGAAGAAAAAGTACTCACACTGGAAGATGCCATCCGCAAATTCTCAGCGCTCCCGGCGCAGCGTATGCGGTTGACCGACCGCGGCGTGCTCAAGCAGGGAATGTGGGCGGACGTCGTAATCTTTGATCCCGCAACGGTACGCGATCGCGCCACCTTCGACAATCCCAATCAGCTTTCGGAAGGAATGGACTACGTGCTGGTCAACGGAACACCTGTGATAGAGCAGGGAAAGATGACAGGCAAACTGCCGGGAAAAGTTCTGCGCGGTGCCGGATATGATCGCTAGCTTCTGTGGGGACAGCCGCCTTCGGCTGTCCGTCGCCCAACGGGTGACTATTTTTGCCGGTGCGGTTGTCATGAAAGCAGTTCCTTCCCTACTCGATTAGTCCGTTATCTGAGCACTGAATTTCAGGTGCAAGGGGCAAAGACGGCCGCTCGCGCGGCCGGACAGCCTATGGGGGCTGTCTCCACAAAATTCTTCCATATCTTTCGGAGTGACGCGAGAGAGTTACCGTAGCTATCTTTCAGAGCCGGTTGGGAACACGAAGAGGGTTACAGCTAAGGCTTCAGCCGCGCTTGTTCTGTTCGGTTGACTCGTGCAACGCGTGGTTCAGCGAGGGTTCCAGTAATCGTATAGGCGCTGACCCCTGCTCCCGTTGGCACTCGCGACATCTTGAAATCAATTTCTCTCTTGAATGTGGCAGTGCCGGTCACCTCGTACTTTCCTTCCGGGGAGTCCAGTTCGCCTTCGCTGACTTCAATCGTGCCGGCATGCAGTTGAGCCTGCGCGGTGAACTTCCGGATCTTCAACGTCTCGGCACTCTCCTTGAAGAGCAGGTGGGGGAGGCTTCCATCCACCACATCTACCTGCAGCGTCCCGTCGGACGTTTGCCAGAAATCGGCAGAGCATGGCCCCCGAATCTCGTAGCTCCCGCCGGCGCTGCCTTCCACCCAATCGTCCCTCATCAACCTGGAGACGTTCCCGAGAGAAATTTCCGTCAGACTGCCGCTTCCGCTGCACAGGGCAGGTTTCACGGTGAAGTCCACCTGCCATTTCCCACGATGCTTGCCGCCAAGCAGGTCTGCATCCACCGACGTGACCTCCAGCTTTCCTGCATCGAGGCTGACATTCGCCGACAGTTTGGACGCCGTGACACCACGCAGTACAAAGCGGTCGGCTGTCAAGCGTCCGGATGCCCGCACGCGCGCCAGCAGCGACGGCGCAGGCCGTGCACCTCCCAGGCGATACCAAGGCCGGCTCTTAGGACTGGGATTCGCCCACTCGTTGGCTTCGTTCAGCGAGATCTCATCCGTATTGAGCTGGAAACGAACCTGACAGTTCTCCGGAATCCCGCAGCCGCGCGGCATTTCCATCGACCCTTTCCAAACGGTCCCCGCAGCCTTGAGGTTTAACTTCCCAACGCGCACTATATCCGGCGACAGTTGCATTTCGGCCGACGAGATCTCCACCGGTTCTCCCGCGCCGCGAAGGCCGAAGCGAAGGTTCCGCAATTTCGCCGATCCTGTTACTTGCGGTCCCGCGAACGCCGCCCTTCCGCCCTGGCCCATCCACGATCCGGCAATTTGCAGGTTCAGTTGTGCTGTGCCCTCCGCCGCGGAGTTTAGCGTGCGAATTCCAAGCATTCTGGCCAAACGTAGAGTCCTGACCACTTCGGCATCGCCAAGAATGGTGAAGCCATATCCGGAGCGGTCGACCCAACCGCGAACAACCGCGCCCCCCGCACGCACACGATCGAGTGCGAAAGGGCCCAACTCGAATTGCGTATGTGGCGACGGCTGCGCCCTTACTCGAGAAACGCCGGCCGTTGCCCCTGTCACAACGATGGGAATCGTCACCGGACCCAGTTCAACCTTCTCGGACGTAGAACTCAGTCGCAAGCCCGCGATCTCGCCACGCCCTTCCACGCGAGACTGGGCACCAGAGGCCGCGTTCTCTGAAACCGTGACCTTGCCCTGCAGCGTCCCCTCCAACAACAAATCCTCAGGCAGATCTTTCTTCGCCCGCCGAGCGAGTGCGCCGATCGCGCTTGCAGGCAGATCCTGCGCGGTCACAGTCAGGTGATAGTTATGCCTATCGGGAGCGCCCGCGTCTCCGGTCACGGTGAGCAGTCCCGCTCCCACGGGAGCGATGCAGGCGATGTGTTGGAACTCGTGCTCCTGCGTGCTGTACTCGCTGTCGCAGCGTCCACTCAGGCTCAGCGACGCGCCGCTCGTGATGTCATAGCGCCGGAAATCATCTGCAGAAACCGCACTTGAGATTTTGAGTAGCGCCGGAGTTCCCGTGACCGTTGCGTCAAATCGAATGTCCCCGCGCCAGCCCCGGTCGTTCCCGGTAAAGAATTGTGTCATCTGCCCCAACTGCGCCCGGGCCCACTCGACGTTGAACTGCACCGGTGTGTCGCGAAAAGTTGCCGCGCGTTGCCAGGTGCCGCTGAGCTGCAGTTGTCCCGTGTCGTTCAGATTCATGTCGCTGCGGAACGGCAAAGCCTTAAGCCGGACGCCCCAGGTATCTTCCGACTCCTGCCACAACGAAAAATCCGCATTCGTCAACGCGTAGGGTTTTTTCTCCGGGCCATTCTTGAAATTGATCCGTCCCGATGTTCCCTGGATGTACGGGAAACTCGGCCTCGGCTCCGACTTCATTTTTCCAGTAGGCGCCAGCGGCGTACGTGCCGCGCGCTCCAGCAGGCCCTGAAGGTTCCATCCGCCGCCGGCGTGGTGCACGAGATTGAGACTCGGCTCTGTCAGGTCCAGCTTCGATACTTCAAGCCTTCCCCGCAGAAGCGAACGCAGCCGAAGGTCCGCCGTTACCGCGCTTGCCCGCAGGATGGGCTCAGAGCCGAACGCAGGATCGTCGTATACGACCAGATTCTCCAGATCAAATCCGGGTTGAGGCAGCAGCCGTATATGAACCGACCCGAGATCGACCGGACGCCCCACGGCCGCGCTGAGAGACGTAATGATCCTCGATTTCAGGCGGGACGCGCCCGGTCGCACGAGGAACAGCGCCAGCAGCACCAATGCTGCCGCCACCGCCCAACGGCGCTTAGAGGAGAAGGTCTTCACCGCGCTCTCACTGAATATCCGAGCGGTTCATTGGACGCTTCGCAGCGTCCGCTTCCAGCGTGTCTCGTCAAAGAAGTGAAGAACTACTTTACCGAGGAGAAACTTAACCCGATCGGTCCAGTCTGTCTTGAGGTACTGATTATCCGGAGTTTCAAACGACCAGTAAATGAACATCGGCCGCCCGATAACATTTTCTTTCGGAATGAATCCCCAATAACGGCTGTCCAGGCTGACGCCACGATGATCGCCCATGGCGAAATAATGGTTGGGCGGAACTACGATGTCATCGCCCTGAATGTACGTTGGCATATCGATCGCCCAGTTCGTCCACACATTTGGATCATCGCCCGGGGGAATTGCCGGAAAATTGTTTCGGTAAACATCGGCCGGATTATCTCTGTCGGTGTCGAGATACTTGGCTTCATCGAGCGGTTGGCCGTTGCGATACACCACCCCGTTCCGCAGGTGGATCTTGTCTCCCGGTAAGCCGATGATCCGCTTCACAACATACAGTCCGGGAGTCTGCGGCGACAAGAACACGACGATGTCGCGAAAGTGCACATCGCGGTAGGGAAGCAGCGGCCCAACCCACCCGCTCTTGGGTGCAAACTGAACTCGATTGACGAAAACGTGGTCGCCGATCAGCAGCGTATTCTCCATCGAACTCGATGGAATCTCAAACGCCTGCACGACAAACGTAATGATGAAAAGCCCGGTCACCAGCACTGCCGCCAGCGACGAAAGAAACTCAACCGTAGTCTCTTTCGGCTTCTCTTCCTCGCCGTTCTTTTCTGCCTTAGCCAGCTTTTCTTCTTTCTTCGGCACGGTCGACTTTCGTGTTACTCGGTGTTCCTTCGGGTTTCGTGGAAGAGCGGCCCTTCAGGCTTGCCCTGAGCTTGTCGAAGGGGCCGCGTCAGTCGCACCCCAAAAAGGGCTTTAGCCCCTGAGGGCCCGATCAATCAGTGTACCAGCCGCAGAGTCCGGTTCCATCGCGTGATCTGAAACAGATGCGTGACCGCGTACGCCAGATGATAGAGCCGCCCGCTCAAACTTGAGGACGGATTTCTATCCCAGTCCTGCACCGACCAGTAAATCACCAGAGGTCGTCCAATGATATTCTCCTGCGGAACGAAGCCCCAGTAGCGGCTGTCCTGGCTGTCGTCGCGGTTATCGCCCATCACGAAATAGTGCCCCTGCGGGATGATCAACTCCCCGTCTTCCACCAGTTTCCGCATCTGCAGCCACCACGAGCCTTCCATGTTCGCCGCAGGAATATCGGTTCTGGGGAAGTCGTCCCGGTAAAGATTGTTGGCCGGCTCCAGAAAATGCACGTACGGCTCGTCCATTGGCTTGCCGTTGATCAACACCTTCTTGTTCACCATGCGCAGCCGGTCGCCGGGTATCCCGATGACTCGCTTCACAAAATGCTGCTGCGGGTCCACCGGATAATGGAACACGATGATATCCCCGCGCGCGATCCTCTGATATGGCATCAGGTGATCGCCGAATCCAGACCCGCCGTAGCAAAGCTTGTTGACCAGCAGGTAATCGCCTACCAGCAGCGTATTCTCCATCGATTCCGAAGGGATCTGAAATGCCTGCGTGATGAAGGTGATCACAAAAATCGCAATCACCACGGTCCCCATGAGCGACTGCATCGAACCGATCAAGTCCGAGCCAAAGCTACCGGTAACCTTGCGAGCGGGAACTGGCGCCGGTTCCGATGGAGACGGCGATGCAGCCGTCACAGGCTCGCTCGACGCCTCGACCTCGACAGGTAGATCCACCGGGCTCGGCAAGGCCGCGGGCTCAGGCTGCGAAACGGTGGGCTGGTTTATAGAATCCATGAATCCTACTTATCCACCGCCAGCGGGGACCGTGCCGTCTTCCCGTTCGTATCCTTCGGCCGCGATGCCAGGTAGGTCAGCAATTGCCGCGCGGCGTCCTGTTCAGCAGTCTTCTTGGTCGAGCCTTGCGCGCGTCCAACAAATTCCGGATTGCGGCTCTCGCGGGAATGCAGGCGGGCCTCCACGGTGAACGTCTTGCTGTGCTCCGGCCCCGCTTCCTCGACCAGCACATACGCCGGCTGCGGCAGCCCAAGGCTCTGCACTGCTTCCTGCAGCGCCGATTTGAAATCCGTAATAGGCAGGCTACCGCCGCCGCGCTCCATCCGCTCCAACTCGGGCGCAATCACATTGCGGAGAACAAACTCGCGTGCCACTTCGAGCCCGCCATCGAGATAAATCGCCGCCAGAATGGCCTCCAATGCATCTACCAGCAGGGCCGTCTTGCCCCGTCCGCCGCTCTTTTCTTCGCCACGTCCAAGGCGGAGATAGTGGCCCAACTCCAGTTGCTGCGCCACCTGGATCAAATGCCGCTCACTCACCAGATGTGCCCGCAGCTTGGAAAGTTCCCCTTCTCGAAAATGCGGGAAGCGCTGAAACAATTCTTCACTGGTCACCAGGGCCAGCACTGCATCTCCCAGAAACTCCAATTGCTCGTTGTCACTGACCTTGTACTTGCTTTCGCCGGCCTGCTGCGCCTCGATTTCCCGCGCCTGCGAACTGTGCGTGACCGCCTGCTCGATCATCGCCCGCCGCCGGAAATGGTAGCCGAGCCCTTCCTCCAGCGCCGTGATTTCCCGTTCCTTCATAGATAGAGACGTTGCTTGCAACGTCTTGCTTCGAACGTCTCGCGCGAACGTCCCTTGGGGCGGGCTAGTTCTTCGGAGGTGTCCCAGCTTGGCCGGAGGTGCCGGTGGTCGAATACTTCATCAGGCGATCCTGCTCTTGACGCGCTGCCTTTCCAGCGGGCGAATCGGGAGTATCCTTCGTCAAGTCCACTGCCTGCTGCACCACCTTCAAGGCCTCCGGAATTTTGTTCTGGAAGTCCAGCGACAGCGCCAGATGATACAACGTGACTACGTCCGGCGACTGCGGAAGCGCGTCGATCGACTTCCTCAGATTCGCCTCCGCTTCCGGCCAGTTGCTCGCCTTATACGCACACATCCCGATGACAAAGTAGGCCTGGGACCGGATGAAGTTCTTATAATTCTTCAGTTGCTCCTCCGGATACCCGGTCGTCGGTACGTCTGTTTCCACCGTCACCAGGGCGCGCTCGGCACCCTTCTTGGCTGCGGCTAGACGCTCATCCTTGTCCAGACTGTCGTCTTTGGTCTGGTCGACGTCTGCCAGAGCGACAGCCACTAGCGCTTCAGGATCGTCAGGATCAATCGCCAGAACTTTCTTTGCGATCTCAACCGCCTTAGCTTCATTGTTGGCCTGCTGATAACGCAGCATTGCCGCCTTGTAGACGATTGTACGCACCTCGCTTGCGGGATATTTCGCAGCAAAATCATTCGCCGCCTTCTCGCATTCCGCAGGGTCAGCTACTTTAACCGCTGCCTGGTACGCCGCATATTCTTCCTGGCTGTTAATTTTCGGCGGACGCTTTCCCTGCGGAGCTGCCGTTTGGCCCGCCCCCTGTCCGGCCGCCTGTCCTGCGGGAGGATTCTGCGCCGCCGGTTTGTCCTGTCCCCAACTGCAAACGCAGATTCCGAGTACTACCAAGATGATCGCTATGCGCTTCATGCGTTCTCCTCGACCCAAACATCCTTCATTTTCATTGGAATCCTGCAACGTGCATTCTATCCCACCGGTCGCGCCGCTCACGACACCGGGTGCCCCGCCGAATCCGCGTCGGGTGCCCCACCCTTGTCCCGCCGTTCTTTGGCGGGACAGGGTGGGGACTTTGACTTTCTCCAGTAGTGCCGTTCTGTAGTAGCGCCGGCGTCCCGCCGGCCCTATTTCGCCGAGTCCTGCGGCTTCACCCTGGCCGGAGGTTCGTACGCCGCCTGCAGCCCGTGCTCGGCGGCAGCCTTTGCCTCCGGCAGATCTGCCCCTGCACTCAACGCCGCCCGATACTCGTTCAACGCGGCCTCGCGCTCCGGCGGATCCTTCATATCCAGCATCCGCCCCAGATACACATGCGACCACGCCACCACCTTCGCATCTTTCGTTGCCTCAATGGCCTTATGGAAATTCGCCGCCGCCCCGTCCGGATTCTTATTCGCCACCGCCACCTGCGCCAGGATAAAGAGCGCCCGTCCTTCATCCCCGATCTTCTTATCCAGCGCCTGCTGCGCCAGTTCCTGCGCCCCCTTGGGATCGCCCGCTGCCAGCCGCTTTTCGGCTGTCACCAGCATTCGCCGGTCCTCCAGCCGCGACAGTTGCACGAGTTCGGGTGCGGTATTGCGCACAAACTGCACCTCACTCGCCGCCTTTTGCTGCTGCTTGATATCGATCGCATACAGGATGTCGGAATACGCTGTCCGCAGCCCCGCCGGATCCTTCTCGAACGCCACGATCGCGTTATAGAAGTATTTGGTCAGGATATAGCCCTGCTTCTCCGCATCATCCACGGCCTGCAGTCGCATCGCTTCGGCGGTCTGCTTCGTGCCTGTGGTCCGGATCTCAATCGCCCGCACCAGGCACTCGGTGACCAGCAGCGAAATGTCCGTCTTGAAGTTCTCGTCCAGAGGCGCCCGCTTAACCGACTGCAGCAACGGCTCCAGCCGCTTGATCGCAGTGAAGTGCTTCTCCGCCATCGGGTCGAGCAGGTAATGCAGGTACGTATGCCGGATCTGCGGCATCTTCAGCGGATCGACGGTCGACGGGTCGGGCGACGGGAAAACGACGACGTAATAGTCGGTGCCATAGTTGCGGGCGTTCGCTTCATTCGGATCGCCCATGAAATCGAGCAGAACCGTGAACGTCCTCCCCAGATATCCGCCGGACTGCAACTTCAAATAGATGTCCGTATCGAAGACCATCTTCTGCAGCGGCACGTGATACCGCGCCACCAGGGCGGCGTAACTCGCCCGGTGCGCCTCCCAGACGGAGTGCAGCGACGCCTTGTCGTAGAAGTGCTCCAGCAGCGCCCCAAACCCGGCAATGGGCACCGCATCCGGAGGCAGGTCGTCCTCCTTCACCCGCGGCAGAAAATGCGGAGGCCCCTGCATATAAAGCGCCAGCGATACGAACTGCGACAGATCATGCTGTGGATCTTTCCCCTTGTGCGCCACATACCAGTCGCACAGAGAGGTCAGCGACGCCTGCGCTTCCTCGGAGTTGCGAAGATTCCTCTGTACCTCGGCGCGCACATTGAGCCGCTGCGCGTCCGACACGTTCAGATCGACGTCATACCCGCACGAGTTCATCGCCGTGAGCACCACGAACAGCGTCTCGTTGGTGTCGAGGGTGATCGGAGTCTGGCTCTGACTCTGGGGCGGAGCTTGGGGCTGAGTCTGGGGTTGAGCTTGTTTCGCAGTCTTGCCTTCAGTCTGGCTAGGGGCCTGGCTTTGAGCAAGGCAGACGACTGCCGGCAGCCCTGCCCAAGCCGCGATCAGAAATATTCGAAGTCCAATACCGAGGAAACGACTCAGGAATCCCTCCCGCAGAATGGCCGCACGCCCGGCCAGCAATAGAAAGATAGGCGGAGAACACTAATAAGTTTAAGGGCTTGAGGGCAGAGGGTCAAACCGGAGGAGCGAAGCAAGGATGTGGGGACAGCCGCCGAAGCCTGCCCTGAGCGCGTCGAAGGGGCTGTCCGTCGAGCGAAGCTCGACTGACCTCCATCAGGAATGAAGTGAATGCCCGTCAGACTTGCTCAAGTCGGCGCAGTTCTGAAAAGCAAACAAAAAGGGAGGCTCAATTCGAGCCTCCCTGAGTTTCGAGAACTACAATCGCGCTAGAAGATGAACTTCAAAGCCAGCTGCATGGTGCGAGCATTGCTGGCGAAGGTCAATTTGGCGATTGTTGAAGTTGGGAGCGTTCGGAATGAAGTAGTTCCGCGCCGCTCCAACGTCACCAATCGAGTTAACGTTGTTGATGGACCCAGTCACCCACTGCGGATGATTGAACACGTTAAACGCCTGCGGCCATGAAGTCAACCTTGTAGCGTTCGGTGATCGAGATATGCTTTGCCACCGTCAGATCGATGTTGTCGATCGGCGGTGTCATCAGCGTATTGCGGCTTGAGGTTGCAACCGTGCCAAACTGCGCGACGACGTACTGAGCGTTAGGATTCAGAGCTCCCGTCGCCGGGTTCGCCGGCACATAGGCCACAATGTTGCCTTGGTTTGGTCCGCTGGTACGCCACCAGACCAATAATGTCGCTACCCGTACCCTTTACGCCGGAAGGATTGAAATCGCACGATCCCCGGCAGCATCATAGTTCAGGTTCGAATCGATTGCGCTCTGAACCGTTCCCCACTGACCCGATTCATAGGTGTATACAGGAGCGATCTCGTAATTGCCAAGGATATTCTTCTTGAGCCAGTTGGAACTGCTCTTGAACCACGGAGCATCGTAAATGGCTGCGACGGTAACCGGTGCGGATGGTCGAGAATGGAGTCCGCTCGCTCAGCCGGCAGATTGCGGAAATCCTGCGGCCGACGTGGTGTGATGTCGGTCGAGTGGAAGTCCGCCGTGCTGTTGTCGATCGGATGGCTCCAGGTATACGCGATCTGGAATTGCAACCCGTTGGCGAATCGCCGGTTCACCTGAGTCTGCAGGCCATGATAGGTCGACGCACCCCAAGGCTCATAGGCTGTTACGGCCCCAGAGAAGCCTGCATTTAGCCATGCCGGATCGTACCCGCCACCCGGAGGGGTTCCAATGTCGTTATAGCCGAGAGACAGTGTGCCAGGCTCATCGCCACACGGTCCACAATTCGTGAAATTGGGATCAGTAGACGGTATGTTGTAAAGGTTCAACCTTGACAATAGCCCAAGCCACCCGGGGTTGTCTTAATGGATCCGGGGTCGCACTGCGCCCAGGCATTGGTCAAGCCCGTTTAATGTGGATTGCGTTGGCGCCTGGAGGTAAGTAGGTACACCCGAAGCCGACGTCACTCCAGGTACGAAGTTCAGCCGATTCTGTACGTTGAGATGGATTCCGCGAGCTGCCCACATACCGTCACGTCGACGGTGTAGTTGGACCGGAACACGTGCTGGACCCCAAAGTTCCACGATTCGGCGTAGGGGTACTTCACGTTATCGGGCAAGAACGCCGACGTTCTCGCACGGGCCGTTTGCGGGTCTCAGAACCGTGATACCGCTGGAGTTCTGCGGAGCAATGCCGCCGCTGGCCAGGAACGATCCGCTCGCTGGGCAAACCTGACCGCTGGGACAATCGAGCGTCGAACCGATCTGCGGCGGACGCTCCAGCACGCCGATATTGTCATACAGCACGTCGTAGCCAAGGCCGAAACCGCCCCGGATGGACGTGTTTCCACTGGTTCCTGGCGAGTACGCAAATCCCACGCGAGGCATGAAGTCATGCCTTGGGTGCCTGCGGGGACCCGAAGGTAATCAGTCCCGGGACGTTGGCAACGCGAGTTCAGAGTCTGTTGCGTCCAGCCGTAGGGAGTGCTGGTGTACTCGTACCGCAAACCCAAGTTGATGCTCAGGTTGGGCCGGACTTTCCAGATGTCGTTGCCATACCAGAAGATCCCGTACTGGTCGCCCGAATATCCGACGCTTCCGAAGCTCCGCTCGGCGAAATTCGGTGTTGAGTCAAGGGCGAAGCCCTGCAACGTGTTGTAAATATAGTCACCACGGGAGCGCTGAATAAACTTCTGCGGTGAAATGTTCTTCCGCCCTTCAATCCCGAACTTCAGGGTGTGGTTTCCTTTTACGTAAGACACGTTGTCGACGGCTTGGTAGTTGTTCTGGATCCCATATTGCGGGGCGTTCGGATCTGGGCCAACATCCAATTGGCCAAGGTCGTTGATCGTGAGATTGGGGAAAGCATCCAAGTTCTGAAACTTCGCCAGCGCACCACCGGGAACCGTGATGTCAAAGCCACTTCGCGTAAATCCAATCCGAAATTCGTTGCCCAGCGCCGGCGAGAAGGTGTGATATTCGCTCAGCGATGCGATGTGAGAGGGCGTCACAGAGGGGGTATAGAACAGCCCGAGTTGTGCGCCGGTATCGAGTCCGGCTGCCTTATTGTAGATGTAACGGCCGCGGACCTGGTCTTTATCGTTGATGTTCCAGTCCATGGACGTGACTAAGGCTCTGTTGTTAGTGTAGTTCGGGGCAACGATCGGGAGAACACCGGCCTCAATCGCAGTCGCCGTGACAGCCACGGGACCGCGTAAGGACAGGTCGCACCGCTGACGTCCGCCGTCGGCGCCTGTGCGTACTTCTGCAGGCCTTGTACGTTGCTCGCTGAAACTCCGGGAATGCGCCAGAAGAGTGGTGTATCCGTTGGCCGTCGGTGCGCAAACCGGTGACCCCGAAGTAGCCGCTTGCCCAATCGGGTTGTATTCGAAGTTCACAAAGAAAAACAGTTTGTTCTTGATGACTGGGCCGCCAATTTGCCCGCCGAAGCGGTTGTTGTCGTACCGCGGCAGCTTAAAAATGTTCGAGGTGGTGAGTGAGGTATCGAGTGCATTCAGATTGCGGTTCTGGAAGTACTCATACGCACGCCCGTGAAAGCTGTTGGTTCCGCTGACCACGATGGTATTGAACTGTCCACCGTTCGAGTGTCCAAACTCAGGGCTGAACTGATTCTGCAAAATCGAGAAGTTCTGCACCGCGTCATTGGGCACACCGACCAGTGGGCCGGTGACACCCTTATCGTTGTTGTCCATGCCCTCGATCATGAAGTTGTTGTTGCGAGGGCGTTGCCCTCCGATGCTGCGGGCCAGTGCCGGCACCCAAACCGCCCGAACTGCCCACGCCAGCCTGCAACAGCGAAAGGTTCAGAACACCCAGGCCGACTGACGCTGTCGGCAAATCTTGTGTCTCGCGGAGTTCGTACGTGGACTGGATCTGGGCGGTGGTGGTGTCCAGCGCCGGCGGGGTTCCTGATACTTCTACGGTCTCTGACGCCGCGCCGGGTTGAAGCGACATGTTGCGGGTGGAGGTCTTGCTGACCAGTACGTCCACCTGCTCACTGATCGTCTTGAAGCCGGTCATCTTGACACTGATCCGATAAGTGCCGTTCAAGAGGTGGTCGAACCGGTACTCGCCGGAACCGTTTGTCTTCCCCGTTGCGGACACGTTCGTGGCGACGTTCGTAGCCGTGACGTCCGCCCCCACTACTGCCGCACCGCTGGCATCCGTTATGGTGCCAACCACGCTTCCGTCAATTGCCTGGCCTAGCGCGAGGATTGCGCCGAAGGCCACTACGCTGATCAGCGCGAATACAAATCCCAAACTTCTGAAGATTCGCACGCCATGTTTCATATTTGTTTTCTCCTGAACTCTGGAAGAACTTCGGGCCATCACAACAGCTGACAATACCTAACACCCGGTTGAGAGAGCACGCCTGCGCAGCATTGGGCAAGCACAGATCAAGACTCCGCCCTCACATCTTCTGTGCAAGTCACAAACCAAAACAGCGTGTCTGTAAACCGCTTGTTTCCCGCTAGTTATGTCTTAAGGGCGGGCACATAATACCAAAATGCGGAGATGTCTGCATTAACAATATGATGATTGGTATCGGGTGCTTCCTGTAAGCCTCGTTGGGCACTCCCGTACGCCGTGATTTCGCTCACAATCGTCCCAACGCTAACAATCGGTGAGTGTTTCGGTAAGCTGGCCAAACCGGCACTCCTCCCCTCTTCGGCGGCCTTGAAAGCGGCCCTGAAAAACGGGGCTCCGATGTATAATCCGCCGAACTCATGCCACTCGTTGCGGGGAGCAGGCTCGGACCTTACGAGATTCAATCCGCCGTCGGCGCCGGCGGCATGGGAGAGGTCTATCGCGCCCGCGACACTCGCCTCGATCGCACCGTCGCCATCAAAGTCCTGCCGGGTCACCTCAGTTCGAATCCCGACCTGCGCGCCCGCTTTGAGCGCGAAGCTAAAGCGATCTCAGCTCTCCAGCATCCCAACATCTGTGTGCTCTACGACGTCGGCTCGCAAGACAACGTGGACTTCCTGGTCATGGAGTACCTGGAAGGCGAGACGCTCTACGCCCGCCTCGCTCGCAAGCCGCTCGCTCCTGCCGAGACCCTGAAGATCGCCATCGAAATCGCCGACGCGCTCGACAAAGCGCACCGCAGCGGGATCGTCCATCGCGATTTGAAACCCGGCAACGTCATGCTCACCAAGAGTGGTGCCAAGCTAATGGACTTCGGACTGGCCAAGCCTCTCGGCCTCGGCAGCGGCCCAAAATCAGGTTCGGCGAGTATGGCCTCAGTCGCCACGATGGCCGCCACCATGGCCGATTTAGCTTCGCCAGTCACAGTTGCCGGCACCATCGTCGGCACCGTGCAGTACATGAGCCCTGAGCAAATTCAAGGGAAAGAAGCCGACGCCCGCAGCGACATCTTTGCCTTCGGAGCGTTGCTCTACGAAATGCTCACCGGCAAACGCGCGTTTGAAGGCAAGAGCCAGCTCTCGCTCGCCAGCGCGATTCTCGAAAAAGATCCCGACCCAATCTCGGTTGTGCAGCCGCTGACGCCTCCAGCCCTGGAGCAAATCGTGCGCACCTGCCTGGCGAAAGAGCCCGACGATCGCTTCCAAAGCGCCCACGACTTGAAGCTGCAATTGCAATGGATCGCAGCGGGCGGCAGCCAGCTCGGTACGCCCGCTGTGGTTACCTCCCGCCGAAAGAAAAGATTCACCGCGCTCACCGCCGCTCTGGCCGCCGGCTGGATCGTCGCTGCCATGGCGGGCATACTTGTTCTGACCTACGCCAAGCGCCTCACTCAAGCGCAGCAGCCCGTCCATGCTTCCATCAAGAAACTGCCGGCATTCGACTTTGCGCCTGTGCTGGGTGGCGCCCCCGCGCTCTCCCCTGATGGACGCCAACTCGCTTTCATCGGCTGGGAAAAGAACTCCAGCCAGCTTGGAGGCGCCGATTTCGGCGGAGTCCTCGTCATTCGTGAAATGAGCAGCAGCGAAGCGACCTCCTTGCCGGGCACCGACGGCGCCGCCTTCCCCTTCTGGTCTCCCGATGGCCAGTACCTCGGCTTCTTCGCGCAAGGCAAGTTGAAGAAAGTTGCTGTCCACGGCGGCGCCGTGCAAATACTCTGCGACGCCCCTGCGGGCCGTGGTGCGAGTTGGAGCTCGCGCGGCACCATCGTCTTTTCTCCCTCGATCGCCGGACCGCTGCAATCCGTCTCCGATGGCGGCGGCACACCCACGCAGCTTCTGCCCGCGCGCCAGGATTCGGCGGAGTACACCAACCGCAATCCATACTATCTGCCGGATGGTGAGCACTACCTCTTTACTGCTCGCGGCGGCAAAGACGCCCTCGCCGGCGTCTATGCTGGATCGCTCTCTGGAGAGTCCCCACGCGAGATTCTGCCGATCGGCTCCAACGTTGCCTACGGCGATGGATATCTCTTCTACCTCAAAGAGAGCACCCTGACCGCACAGAAATTCGATCCCGCCAGGCTGCGCTTCGACGGCAAACCCATCTCGATCGCAGCCAACATCGAGTACTACAATCCCCGCGATCTCGGATACTTTTCCGTCAGCGGCGATACCCTCGTCTTCAACATCGCTGCTCCCAAAAACCGCCAACTCGCGTGGCTCGACGCGTCCGGCAAAGAACTCGATCATTTTGGCGACCCCGCCACCTATACGAACGGGATCTTCTCGTCGGCGACGCAGAGTGCAGTTGTCGCCCGCGCCAACACCAATGGAAGCGGCAACAGTTTGTGGATGGCTGACGTGCAGCACAAAACCGTCACTCGACTCACCAGCGACACGGAACTCGATCAGAGTGGCGTCGTTGCCGCCGACGGCAACAGCGTTTTCATCAGCAGCAGCAGCGGTTACATCACCACCCTCGTGCGCCACTGGCTGACGGCCTCCGGCCGAGAAGAAAAAATTCTGGAGGAGCCCCGCGGTTTCTTCTCCATCAGCAGCCTTTCGCGTGATGGCCGATACCTTTTCGTCTCGCAGCAGGACCCCAAGACGAACTGGGACATCTATTACCTGGACCTGCAAGGCGATCACAAAGTCGTTCCCCTGCTCAACAGTTCCTACGCCGAGCAGGACGGACGACCTTCCCCGGACAACAAGTGGCTGGCGTATCTCTCGAACGAAACTGGCCGCGATGAGGTCTATATCACGTCATTTCCCAGGGTAGGTTCCAAGTGGCAAGTCTCCAACGGAGGCATCCGAATCCAGAAATCGAACGGCGTGATGGAGTGGTCCGCCGATGGCAAGCACCTCCGCTACCAGCAGGCAGACAAACTCTTCGATGTCGCCGTTCGCGACGTGGGCGACAAGCTGGAAATCTCGGCCCCGACTGAAATGATGACCTTGCCCGCCGACTCTGTCGTGATCGCGATCCTGCCCGACGGCAAACGTACGCTGGTCGCCCTCTCTACCTCCGACCAGTCCTCCGGTTCGCTGGATCTTGTTCTCAACTGGCAAGCCCAACTCCGTTGATTTTCCTCTGTGCATCTCCGTGCCCTCTGTGGTGAATGTCTTTAGGTTATTGCGTAGATGACGGCAACTCCACCTCCTCAAACGGCAACTTATCTGCGGATACGTATGCACGCAAAGCCCACGCCTGCCGTGGGCGCACAGGAGGAAGTCAATGAAAAATAAATGGACTCGTTTGTTGTTGTGTGTGGTGGTTGCGGCTCTAACCTCGGCGTGGGCGCTCGCGCAAGACGACACGAGCAACAAGTCAAAAGGTGAAGTCAGAAACGTCACCGGATGTCTCACCAAGTCCGGCGGCGGCAATGAATATCTTTTGACTGCCACCGACGGCAGCACCTGGGAGATCCACGAGAACAACTCGGTGGACCTCGCGTCTCACGTGAACCAGACCGTCGATCTGCGCGGCGTAGTTTCCAACGAGAAGATGCACAACATGAAAGAAGACGCCAAGGACATGGCCAGCGACACTGGCGCCACCAAGCCCAAAGGCGAACACGGACACCTGAAGCCCACCAAAATCCACAAGGTGAGCGATTCCTGCCAGTAACGCTGTACAAGGAATAGCCGAAAATAAAAAGGGCGGAACAAATGTTCCGCCCTTTAGCCTTTTAACTGAGAACTGAGAACTGAGAACTGAGAACTGAGAACTGAGAACTGAGAACTGAGAACTGCCTCTAACCTTTCACACTAATCTTCGAAAACGACAACACCGCACGGCTGGGCGTCGGACGTCCCATCGACAGCGCCGGACGGAAGGTCGTGAAAATCAGCATCTGCTTCACTTTCGGCAGCACTTCTTGGGAATCGTTCGAATCCGAAAGAATCCGGTAATCCTGCACGCGTCCGTTTGAGTCAACGTAGGCTTCGATCACCAGCGAATCGTCGTCGATGGTATCCATCGACAAACCGAAGGTGCTCGGTTGCAACTCCGGCCCGGTGTTGACCATGACCAGCGGCACATCGTTGTCCGCGCGCAGCGTCGATGGCGCCACGAAGTACACCATCGCGATCCCGAAAAGAATTACTGCACTGATAAAGCCGGCCGCTGCCGGAACCATGAACGCCTGGAATGCATTCTCCAGCCGCACCATGATCCCCTCAAACCGGGCCCCGCGCGCGTACGCTGCCTCGCGTGAAATGGCCAGGCGCAACTTCAGTCCGAGATCCGCGGGAACCTTCGGCCGCGCCGAATTCGCCAACAACTGCTGCGTCCGCCGCAGCGCCTGATACTCACCGTGGCACGTCGGACATTGCGCAAAATGATTCTGCAGCGCAAGCATCTCTGTGCCTGTCACTGCCCCATCCAAGTATGGCGAGAATAACCGCTTCGCCTGGGGGCACTGCAGTTCCATGGTTTTTTTCGTGCCCGTCTTTCCAATGCCAATCATGGCATCACCTCGACCCTTCTACCCCCTCCAGCTACTTGTGGCCGCGAACCCTGCTCTTTGGGAGCAGTCAACCCCAGTTCATTTCCTACTTCGCGTACATACGGTGCCAGTCTTTGCCGCAGTGCATCTCGGCCGCGCGTCAGCCTCGACTTCACCGTGCCGAGCGAAACCTCGAGCACCTCGGCAATCTCTTCGTATGACATCTCTTCCAGGTCGCGCAGAATCAGCGTTGTCCGGTACGGTTCCGGCACCTTCCGCAATTCTTCATCGACGCGTTGCTGCACTTCATGATGCGCGACCCTCTCAAACGGAGAATCCGCATGGTCCGTCAAAGCGACCTGGATCGCATTGTCCGACACGCCGTTCGCCTCGGTCTCCGGCTCGATCGAAGTCTCCTTCGCCTTGTGCCGGAACCACCAGCGCCGCCGGTTAGCCGCCTCGTGCAACGCGATTCGATAGATCCACGTCTTCAAACTCGACTCGCCGTGAAAGTGCTTCATGCCGCGAAACACCTTCAGGAACACGTCTTGCGTTGTGTCCGCCGCATCTGCGGGATCGTTCACAATCCGGTAGACCAGCCCATACACGGGTTGCTGGAACTCCCCAATCAGCCAGGCGTACGCGGCTTCTGAGCCCGCTTTGAGTTCGGCGACAATCGCCGACTCTTCTTGTGAGCGGACTCCTATTGCACTCGCTAAATCACCCAAGGTGGTTGCTCCCGCCATAGTGGCGTCCTCTTGATTATAGGATTTTCCACCCCTTCGCGCCCTGAAAATTAAGGGTTCGCCAAGTCCAGCCCAACGGTCCGCGGAGCCAATTCGTTCACATAACATAGACTCCGCCCGGGTGTCAGGAGTTCCCACCAACAAGCCATTTATTTTCAGAGAGATCTCAGAGGGTAAACCCGCAGCGTTTCGAATGGAGCCGCAAGCCCCAGAAATCGCGAAAAGGCACCTGAACGATGGTTACCTCGGTTTGCCGACCGCCGCGAGCTGGAGAAATTATTATGTGGGGACAGCCGCCTTCGGCTGTCCAGCGAAGCGCAGCGAGCGGCCCCGCTAATGCAGCAATAGCAAGCGGTTTCGCGCTCTGAGAAGTATCGCTAAGCCGCTCAGCCGTAACCGCTCAAAACTGCATTTCTCAGTCGTAGCGAAGCGTCTGGATTGGGTCGATTTGAGCTGCCCTGCGGGACGGGATGTATCCGGCAGCGAGTGCGGCGAAGATAACCAGCAATACGCCTCCACTGAAAGCCACGCCATCGAACACGCGCATGTAGACCAAGCTGGAAGCAAGCAGCCGGGACAGAGCGATGGCCAGACCGGTGCCCAGGACAGTTCCGATCGCCGTCAATCGCAAGGACTGCTTCAATACCAACCCGATGACGGTGTGCGTCGTCGCACCAAGGGCGACACGGATACCGATCTCCTTGGTCCTTTGCGTCACGAAATATGAGACTACGCCGTAAATGCCCGTCAAAGTCAGCAACAGCGCGAGCCCGCCGAGGGCAGTTCCGATCATCGATGCGACACGGAAGGCATAAATGCCCACTGCGCGGTACTGATCAAGGGAATGGATGTCTCCGATGGCGCCCGGAGCTAATGCGGCGACCCGCAGGTCGAGCCGGTGGCGCTCTTCTTCGACCTCTCCACGAACTTGCACCAGCACATTTGCACTCGTCGCAGGGGTCGACGGCAGATATACAAGGGCGGCATCCTTGCCCCACGGGATGCAGCAGGTAACAATGTCGGCTGCGACCCCAATCACGCGGACGTCTCGGGCAGGCTCTCCGGAGAGATGAAGGATCTGACCAACGGCGTCCCGGCCCGCGAAGAGTTGTTGAGCCGTCGCCGCGCTGAGAATCGCGACCGATGTTTCCGAAGTCGACTCTTGCGGGGTGAAGTTGCGGCCACGCAAAATCGGAATTCCCAGGATTTCGAAATACTCCGGTGAGACATCGTTGTGTGCAGCGGTGATGGTTGGACCATTGTCTGCACGGCCGGTGATGGTCGGCACTGTCCCGTTGAGCGGCACAGAGGAAGCAGCCGCTATAGTGGCAACCTCGGGATCAGAGGCCAGAGCGTCAATCACTCGCCTCCGATTGTTCTCGACAATATCCATCGCGATGACGTTGTTAGTTCGGAAGCCTATGTCAGATGCGCTGATCTCCATGGTGGTTCGTACCAGCGCGCCACACGCGACCAATAAGAGTGTGCAGACGGTGACCTGCGCGATCACCAGTGCATTCCGAACTCGCACAGGCCTGAAGTCCGAAGTCAACTCGCCGCGCACGGAGGAAATAACATTAGCGCGAGTGGCCTGGAACGCGGGCGCAAGACCGAAGAGCAGCGCCGAGGCCAGAGCGGCGAAGACCATGAACGCAATCACCCGCCAGTCCACGGGTCGCGGTACATCGTGAACTAACTCGATCATGTCTTTTGGAATAGTGGCGAACATCACCCGTATGGCTGCATCGATTGTGACTCGCGAGATGATGAACCCCAGCAGGGCCGCCGGTATCGAGAGGAGAATGCTCTCGGTGAGCAGTTGGCGGATCAGGCGTCTGCGGAGGGCGCCGAGAGAGAGGCGAATCCCGATCTCGCGTTGCCGAGCGGTGGCACGAGCCAGCATCATGCTGGCCACGTTCGTACACGCTAATACCAGCACGAGGCCAAAAGTTGCCACCAGCGGCATAAGCGCGACGAGCAGTTCGGGTGTCAGCGGAATCGAGGTTGCCTTCGAATGCAAAAGAATCCCTGCCGCTTTTCGGTCCTCCGGCAGTTGAGCTGTCATCCGCTGCGACCATGCGGTTAGGATCGCCTGCACACTTGAGATGCTTTGCCCTTGCCGGAGGCGGCCTACGATGTCCAGGCGCTCCGGACGGTCGGCGCCGAAAAGATCAGGGCCATCTTGCAGCCGTCCAGCCATGGTCAACGGAGCCCAGAAATCGCGTGGCACCTCGCTGAGGTCTTGAAATCCCTTGCGCGCCACGCCGACCACTTCCATGGGGAAACCGCGGACCACTAGCTTTGTCCCGATAATGTCCGGCCGGCCTCCAAACATGCTTTCCCATGCCTGGTAACTCAGAACGATCACTGCTTCACGCCCAGGCCCGCTGGCATCCTCTGGGAGCAGAGGACGCCCCAACTCCGAGCCGACCCCAAGCATCTGAAAATAATTTCCTGTGACCAGTTGTCCCTGAAAAACATGTCCGTCTACACGGGTATAGACGTATTGGACGGCCGCGACTTCGGAGAATGCTGGATTCTCCTTTTCAAATTGGCGGTACTCATCCCAGGAGAAGGCATGTCCGCCCCCTTGACGGTCTGTCCAGGTGAAGCTATAGAGGCTGTAAGGATCGCGTATCGAGATAGGCCGCAGCACATACGCGTTGAACAAAGTGAAGAGCGCGAGGTTGAGTCCGAGGCCTAGCGCGATCGTTCCTGAGACCGTGAACACGAACCCCGGATTGCGCCGGAAACTTCTCAGCGCGTACCGGATGTCCTGCAGCGCGGTCTCAAACGACAGCGTCCCGCGCACGCCCCGGCAATCTTCCTTCACTGCGCCCACTCGGCCGAAATCGAGACGTGCCAGGCGGCTTCGCTTCCTCTGCGGTGTGTCCAGCGTCCAGATGCTTCCGGCGTGCCATGGCCAGGTGGAACTCCACCTCATCTTCGAGTTCCTCTTCGACACGCCCGCGAAACAACAGCGCACGAAGACGCAAAAGGAGATCACTCAGGGTCATGGCATTCTCTTTCAGGCCAGTTCCAGTACTTTACCGATGGCGCCTGCGACCCGGGTCCAGTTATCTGCTTCCTGCTGGAGTTGCCTTCGCCCGGAAACCGTCAAGCGATAAAAGCGGGCTCGACGCCCCAACTCGGACACTCCCCACTCCGCCTTGATCCAGCCCTGGTGCTCGATTCGATGAAGCGCCGGATACAACGAACCTTGGTTCGCCTGGAGCACGTTTTTCGATACCTGCCGGATCCTCTCGGAAATCGCCCACCCATGCATAGCATCGCCGGACTGCAGTGTGCGGAGAATGAGCAGGTCCAGGGTTCCCTGCAAGAGATCGAGGCGAGACGGCTTTCTCATTGGTGTCGTTTCTCTACAACAATAAGTAATTCGGCTGGTGTCGAATGTCAACACCAAAGAATGGGCAAGCGCAGCGAGACTGTACAGTCAGGCGTCATGAGACGACGCGTCTCCGACCCGGGTGTCAGGAGTTACGACCAACAAGCCATTTATTTTCAAAGAGATCTCAGACCTTAAGGGCGCTCCCTTTCAGCCATCAGCCCCAACCGCGAGAAGAGCGGCGAAGGGCACTGCACAATCGTTATCTTGGTTTGGGTCGATTCAGCCTGGCCGACGCCGCAGCCCCGCCAGGCTTCAAGAGACGCGATGATAAGTATCTGAACGGAGTACAATTTCGCGAGTTGCCAGAAGGGAGGAACCGGCCTTGAACGAAAGTGTTGCCGTGGGTTGGTACAAAGTAACGATGGTTACCCGAGAGTATAAGGCCAAGGGGAAAGCGCTGGAAGACAGTTTTGAGACTCTGCTTGAGTACCATGGATCCAAAGACGGGGCCGCTTTGTTTTTGCGAAGAGACGAAAAGTCGGACACTTGGGAGTATTACTTTACGCCCGAGGCAATGGCCTTTTCGGTCGATGTCATCAAAGAGTATGCGTGGGGCCAAGAGTATGCGTGGGGCCAGGCCTGCTCAGCTCCGTCCGCGACCTTGAAAAACTTGTCCCTGTGCAGAGGTAAAGTGAGTGACAAATATGCCTACCTGGTGCAACCGCGCGCCTAACAAACTTAGCTCCATGACTACAACTGCGGCGCACCCACTCCCGCCGGAACCTCTAACTTCAACTGCCGCAGAATCTCCGCGAGCGCCGTCAATAAGGCGTCGCACCCCTTATCCAGCTCCAGAACGGATTTCTCCAGGAATGCGCAAGCCCCGTCCTTTTGCAGCCGCACAGCATTCTTCTGGGAGAGCGCGGTGAACGCGACCACCGGAATCCCCGTCGTGCCGCCATCTTTCTTCAGCGCCTTCAGCACATCGGGTCCGGTCATGCCGGGCAGAAGCATGTCCAGCAGAATCACGTCTGGCTTCTCATTCTTTGCCGCCTCGATCGCCTTGGCTCCATCGCTCGCCGTGCTCACTATATATCCCGCGCGTGCCAGTGCCCGCTCCGTGGCCATGCGCAAGAACTTACTGTCGTCCACCAGAAGAATCTTTGTCATGCGTATCTGCCGCGCGTGACGTTTCTCACGCTCGTCCTCACCTTATCTCTATCGGCAGAATTCGATGGCAAAACAGAAAGTTGGATGAAACGAGAATGAGAGATTTCTCACAGTCGGCGGGTTACGTGATTTTCTTCGGATTCTTTGGCCGCGTCTTCGTGGGTTAGCATCAGGAATCTTGTCGAGCTGCAGCCTTAAGAAGCGCCCTTACCCCCGCCCGGCTAGCCTCACGTAAGGCCTCTTCATGTCCTTCCGGGATCGATTGGGTCAGCAGCAGACTTGACGTGCCATGCAGCAGCGCCCACAACGCGAGGGCGGTTTGCGTGTGATCGCCTGGAGTTCCTCCGAAGTTCTTGGCCAGCAGTTGTTCTGCGAATTCGAAGTTCGGACGCGATTCCCGAATCGGTCGCGGCGCCCCGCGCCCCTTTCGCGGCGACATTAACCTTCCGTGGGTGTAGAACAGTTCATACTCATTCGGCAATTTGAGCGCGTACTCGACATATGCCTCTGCCATCTGCTCGATCGTTTCGCCCTGCTCGAATTGCTGCCGCAGCCGGCCCACGATCCGGTAAAGCAGCCCTCGAATCAGATCCTCCCGGCTCCGAAAACGCCGATATACCGCTGGGGTGTTGGTTCCAGCCGCCCGGGCAACCGCCCTCATCGTCAGGGCCCGCTCTCCTCCTCGTTTCCACAGCCCATCGGCTGCCTTCAGTACGCGCTCTTCCAGGTCTGGATCCGGGTGCCGCGGCATCGTCCCTCCTGCTTCCATTATCTGCGCAGAATATGTTGACAACGTACATATAACGCTGTTATAGGTAACTATACAAGTCCTCCCCCCATCGATTGCCAGGTCTGTCAGGAAAGAAAGCCGCCGCGAACATAACCGGCGGCCTTTTTTCTTTGGATCGTCGAAGAAGGTGCCCCATCCTTGTGGGGTTTTTGACTTTCACCGCAATGGAAGAAATTCGTTACTCGGCGCTAAACGAACCACCCACGAGTCCCCCCTCCCCGAAAATAATGTTGACATCGTAAATGATACGATGTATAAATAATAGTCCCGTGGGCTCCCCTGTAATTTCCAGCTGGTATAAAGGAGTTGCTTCGCTGTGTGCTCGTTTCAAAATCCTGACAACCGAATTTCCATCCTGCAGATGAACTCCGATCTCGAGCATGCTCAACTCGAGCTACTTGGCGCCCACTGCGCCGTTCATCAGCTTCGGCTTCGCTATTCTACCGATGACCTCGCGCGTTTTGGCCGGCGCGACGTCCTGCATAAGTCGGCCGAGGCAGCTGCCTCTCTCCACGACTTTTACGCCGCCATTGAAGACAAGGTTCCCCACGCCACTCCGGCTCCTCCCGTTCCCGAGCCCAGCGCCGAGCAAATTGCTCAGGCCATTGAATGGCTCGCCGGTTACCTGCGGGAACAGCGTGAGCATTATTCCCCAGTGGCTACTCCGCTCACCAACCAGGTGAAGGCCGGGATGTGGCCATTTTTCTCGGCCGATCTGCTCGACCGCATTCGCATCATCGAACTTCATGGCGCGCGGGTGCGTGTGCCGGAGTTTTTCGCGAAGGTGCGTGCCTTGGGTTTCGAACCGCCCCAGATCACGCATATGGATTCAGTCACCTTCCTCGACATCGTCGCTTTCAATCAACGCTTGTCGGAGCGCGCCCTGTTTCATGCCATGGTGCACGCGGTGCAGATCAATGTTCTCGGGCTGCAGCGCTATGCCGAACTCTGGGTGCACGGCTTCCTCAAGACCAGGACGCACTTTACCGTCCCCCTCGAAGTGCACGCGTTCTCGTTGTCATCCAAGTTCCTGCGTCCCATGCCGGAGAGGTTTTCGGTCGAGGACGAGGTCGTCCGCTGGGTAGCCGACGGCCGCTACTAATCAAGTTGTTTCACCCCCACGCAAAAGATCAGGGCGGCGTACTCCGCCGCCCTGCTCTTCTTTCTTCCACAATACAAATCCCGCCCGAATATCGCGCTCGGCTAACACAAACGACGAACGACCAACGACGAACGACTAGGAACTAACCCGCACTTCTTCATCCAGCACCTGCCGCACCCTCCCCGCCAGCGTCGACGGAGTAAACGGCTTCGGCAGAAATGCGATCCCCGGGTCCAGCACTCCCTGATGCACGATGGCGCTGTCGGTGTAGCCCGACATGTACAGCACCTTAATATCAGGCCGCATTTTCTGTACCCTCCTCGCCAGCTCCGGACCGCTGACGTCGCGCATCACAACGTCGGTCAGCAGCAGATCGATCTCCCTGCCATGACGCTGGCATACCTGCTCGGCGTCATTCGTATTTTTGAGTTCCAGAACCAGGTACCCGCATGCTTTCAGGATCGCCACTGCCAGATCCCGCACCTGCTCGTCGTCCTCGGCGACCAGAATCGTTTCTTTCCCGCGCATCGCAGGCTGGTGCACCGGGGAAACTGTTGGCGGTTCGATCACATCCCCGGCCCGCGGCAGATACACTTTGAACGTGCTGCCCCGTCCCGGTTCGCTGTACACCGATACGTGACCTCCGCTCTGCTGCACTACGCCATACACCGTGGCCAGCCCGAGCCCCGATCCCTTGCCCAGTTCCTTGGTCGTGAAAAACGGCTCGAAGATGTGCGATTGCGTCTCCGCGTCCATGCCCAGGCCGGTATCGCTCACTGCCAGCATGACGTGCGGCCCGGCACGCACTCCCGCGCGCTCGTCAGCGTATGCCTGGTCGAGATCTACGTTTGCAGTTTCAAGGGTAAGTGTCCCGCCACCCGGCATCGCGTCGCGCGCATTGATGACCAGGTTCAGCAAAACCTGTTCGATCTGCCCCGGGTCGGCTTTGATTGCGCCCAGCTTCTGTGCTGGCCGGGTGATAATCTCCACGTTCTCGCTGATCAGGCGGCGCAGCATCTTGTCGACATCCACGATGATCGCGTTGAGGTTCACGATGCTCGGCTGCAGCACCTGCTTCCGTCCGAAGGCCAGCAGTTGTCGCGTCAGCGATGCCGCCCGGTTGCTTGCGGTAATAATCTGGCCCGCGTTGTTTTGCACTACATCCGGCTTCGCGTCCGGAAAATCGATCAACTGTTGCGCATACCCCATGATGATGGTCAGCACATTGTTGAAGTCGTGCGCGACTCCGCCCGCCAGCCTTCCGATCGCCTGCATCTTTTCCGCCTGTACCAGTTGCTGAAACAGCAGCCGGTAGCGTTCTTCGGAAGCCCGCAGCGCGACCACACTCTGCTGCTTCCGGTGCTGGCTGATGGTCAGGTGCGCGCCATAACACGCGAGAGAGACGATCACGCTTCCGTAAGCGATGATCCGGTCGTGATCCCCTGCCCGCAGCGCCAGCGCCCAAACAGTCAGCGGCACAATAGCGAGTCCGACGCTCTTCCACAGAAAGCGCCGCTCGTTCCAATCGACGATTTCAATCTCGTGGCGGCTCTCTGCCGGCTGCTCGTATCCGGCGGCCAGCGTCGCTGCAACCAGAAAAGGCACGGTCCATGCCAGGCTCGTCCAGCTTCCCGAGTTCGTCTTGATGAAAGTGAGCGCGTAGTCCCCAACACTCGCCGCGAATGCATAGACGACGAAGTACACCGCCATCCTGCGCGACAGGCTCCGCACCAGCGAACCGCGTCCCCAGTGCGAGCGCGCGAGAAATGCGCCCGCCAGAATGAAATTGACGGCATTGGTCGTGACTTGCTCCATCACGTCCAGACTGTGCGGACCGGCCTCAAGCGCCCGCAGGAACAGGAAGTCGTAATAGAGGAGAAAGGCCACCAGCAGCATCTGCACAAAATCCAGCGACCGCTGCCAATCCAATCCGTACGGATCTTCCCCTTCGCGCAGGAACAGCGCCATCACGATCGGAGCGTCATAACACAGGTAAAGAAACTGGGAGATCGGAGACGACGGCACTGTGGCATGCAGCCAGTTTTCGTAATAAGTCCATACGATGTTGGAGGTTCCGTATGCCAGGAAAGCCAGGGCGAACAGTCCCCAGAACGTGCGCGCCAGATCACGGCTGCGCCACGCAGCGGAGAAGGAAAAAGCAGCCGCAGTAAAACAGCAAAGTACCTGAATGACGTTGGAAGCCAGCGAGCGCTGCTCTTGCGAGCGAAGCAGCAGGAAGGCGCTGATTTGAAGAGCCAACAGCAGCCATGCAGCCCGTGCGATCCGCCGCCTCATGATTGCTGGATACCCCTGCGAGCGTCCCCACTGCTTCCCGGACGCAAGCTCCAGCCTGTCCGCCCACACCGCATCCAACAACCTCCGAGCCCTTGCGAAAGATTAGGAGCCAAAAGAAACGAGAGCCTTCTGGGATCTTCGACGATCGATTATCTGAAACGAATGCTATTGGTCCATCTGCAACCGAGTCAACACACAATAGGGGCGCCGTTAGCTTCTACCAACTTATCTCGCGAATGGCTAGTTCCAGCCGACGCATCGGCACCAAGGGCTGCGAACGTTTACAATAAAGGAACGAGTTCCCCCCATGCCTGACGATCCCATCACAGTTTCCCCCGGTCCGCAGTTTCGCCTGGCCATGTTGCTGGCCATCGTTGCGGATGCGCTTCAGCTTGTGATTTTTCCCGCGTTTGTGGAAGGTGCGCTCTCGCCTGCCGACGATCTGCTCGACTTCGGGATCGCAGCCGCGATGGTGCGTCTGCTGGGATGGCACTGGGAATTTCTGCCGACCTTTTTCGTGAAGCTCGTGCCCGGCGTCGATCTCGTCCCCTTCTGGACAATCGCCGTCGCCAGCGTCTGGCGCAAAGCCAAAGCCGCTGGCGTCACTGGCGAAGTGTCCGACCCCGATAAAAAGTTTCTGCCTCACTGAGACCAGCCACTGGGCTTGTCCTAACAGCCGTCGCCCGTAATTCAATCGCGATCGTGGTCGCGGTCATCCCAGTCGCGTTCTTCATGCCAGCGCCGCTCGTGCTCATCCCACCAGCGATGATGCTCACGCCAGCATTGTTCGCGCGCTTCCTGCAACTCGCGCCGTTCGTGATCCGCCTGCCGGCTGTGCCGCCCGTGATGTTCAATCGCTTCATGCAACTCGTGATCAGCGTGTGCGACCCGCCGCTGGCAGCGCTCATCGATTTCTTCTTGTGACTGAGCGAACGTCCGCGGCGCCGCGCTCGAGGCCGCCAGCGCCGCCACCATGCCCATCGACAACATCCAGGATTTCATCCGTCCAAAACACACACGATCCATGCCATTCCTCCAACAGGGTGATTTGGTTTCTACTGCGGCGTGGATAGATGCGGATTGTTGTCCCCGCTGGGCTACGGTGAATCCGGTACTCCACGAGCTCTTCTGAAAAAAGGTGTGGCTCAATGCGCATCACCGTCGGGGTGCCCCATCCTTGTTTCGCGTTTCTTGCGAGACAGGGTGGGGATTTTGATTTCTTGGCCTCCGAGTTCCAGTTTCTATTCCGCACTCTCGAGCTCGTGCTTCCTTTTCTCACACTATCCACCGCTTGCGCGGTGGGCTTTAGTCTTGCGCTCCTGCGGAACTGGCTTCACGTTTTCGGGCGGCTTGCGTTGAGATGGTGCGGATTGCGACTTAGGAGATGCGTTGTCTTGGGGCGCGGGCTGCGTTTTGAAATCGTGCGGGGGGACTGCGGCGGGCGTGGGCACGCTCGCTGCGCTCGCGGGACGGACGAATGCGTTCGTCCCTACACTTGGGCTGGGCTTCGCCTGCGCTGGACGGGCGAAAGCGCCCGTCCCCACACGTTCCTTGCCGATGGCGGCTGTCCCCACATTTGCTTGGGCGGCGGCTTCGCGGGCTAGCACGCGGGCGCCTTCTTCGCGGTACTCCCAGAAGTGGGGATGGGTGGGCTCGACTGGTTTGTAGGGGATCGCTGAGACGGCGGGGAGCTCGGACTGCTGCGCGATGGCTTCGTGCTGCTCGGTTGGCGGGGCGTATTCCGGAACCTGCGTGACTGAGTCTTTGGCGTGGATGCCGAACTTTACGCGGGCGGCGTTTTTTACGGCGATGTGGAGGGCGCGGATGATCAGGCTGGCGCGTTTGATGTCGATGGTGTTGCGCATCAGGGCGTTGATGACTTCCATCAATGCGTATTGGATGGACTCTTCGTCTTCGATCATCGCGATGGGATGGAGGCGCGATTGTGGAGGGCGGCGGACGCCGCGGTGGGCGTTCTGGTGGAAGTAGCAGAATTGCTCTCCGCGGAGAGCGGGGGAGTTGCAACGGACTCCGGTGACTTTGATATGAGTGCAAGCTTGATCGTTGGACATGGCATTTACCTTCTCTAGAATTTTTTGATAGTGGGGCCGTAAAATCCTGGCTTCATGGGAGTTAGGCCGGGTGGCCAGGACGACGTCGGCGTAAAGTCTTGGAAACGCAGGGGTTGTAAGTAAAATCTTGCGGACAAAGGAGTTAGTGGGATTGAGGGGGACCTGGGGGAGTTTCGATTCGGGAATCCAGGGTTCGACAGGCTCACCACAGAGGGTACGGAGGGGCACAGAGGACTGCGGGGGCTTTGAGTTTTCGGCTGCGGGCGTCAGGCGTCGGGCGTCAGGCCTTGGACCTCGTGAGTCGGGTGGTGGAGTTTGCTTGGGACCTTGGTGGTGCATAGTCCCAGAATTACTCAGGTAGATTTCTCAGTAAAGGTTAGATGTCACAAGAAAAAAATAAATATGGGGTGGGGCTGTGGAAAACTTTTCGGGCGTGGTGGCCCTCAGGGGGTGAAGCCGCAATCGGTGTGCGTGGGCGGTTAGCGACACGACATATCGTGCCCTATCCGGTGGTGCACTAAGCAAAGTCGACGAAACTTCGCGAGGGCTCGGCTGGGATTGAGCGTGAGGGAAGAATGGGAGGGAAAGTCAACGTCCCCACCCTAATCTCGCCAAAATGCGGCGAGATTAGGATGGGGCACCCGGCGCGAAGGGGGGGCGAGTCAACTGGAGGCCATTATGTGATCGCACTCGGAACTCGCGCACTTTCGGAGACCGCCGGGGTGGGCCAGTGTCGGCTGTTCACACGGTCGAGACTGAGGGTGAGGAGGAATGGCTCGGGAAAACGTCAATGTCCCCACCCTAGTCTCGCCAAAATGTGGCGAGATTTAAGGATGGGCACACTGCTTGATGAAGGCGTCTGGGACTTCGCAGCCTTCGAAAGGCGCGAAGGGTGGACACTTGGTCGTGGGCAGACTCCCGGAATTGTTCAGGCAGATTTCTCAGTGGAGGTTGGATGTCACAAATAGAAAATAAATTTGGGGTTAGGGCTGTGGCAACCTGTGGGCAGCGATAATACTGCTGACGTCCTCCGGATTTTCCATTCCTTAGGCTACCTGGCGTGTTGGGTTCTCTTCAGATTTCTCTTCCTGCAGGTCTGCTGCGCCAGCCTTATCATCACCGAGTTGATCAAATTCAGGGCCAATAATGGTGCGGAATTGAGCCTGCTTCCAAGCCGGCCACCTTGAGACGTACTCGGCAATTTTCTGAACGAAGGTCCAATGTTTTTCGCTGCTCTCAGTGCTGAGGTTTTTAGTCATTGACATTCAGGGTCTCCTGCTTTGACTTCGCATTATCTCATCGATTCCGGTGACCGCCATCAGTTCTCTTTCCAAATATGAGCTCGCTAACATGGAGATACGCGGTACCGTTTCAACCGTTCGGTTCCACTGCTTCATCCGGCCATCGTCTGTTTTGCGCGTATTGCGCATTCCTGTGCTTAGCTCAAGTGAAAAGAGATCGATGTACCGTCTCGGAGCGATCCCTACAAATGGGACAAATGGAATCCTATGGTGGTGTTCGGTGTTTGCGCTATCGGCGAAAGTTAAGGCATCTTCATGCAGGTCAGACGCGCGGCTCTTGGGATATGGCTCAACATAGACGACTCGTTTTACCCCTGATGCAATTATGTGGCGCGCACAGTTATGACAGGGGAAGGTCGTTGTGTACAGAGTGCAATTGTGTGGCGACGTGCCTGCTCTCATGCAACTCAGCAAAGCATCCATTTCTGCGTGCACTGCTCGTCCGAACTCAGTGATGTTCTCGAGTTTTGTATCGGCAAAAAGTGTATCGCGGTCCAATGTTGTGTTCGGATTCAGATGTGTCTTGATCTTCTGCTCAATGTCGTTTGCTATTTCGGCTTGAACCTGATCATTTGAATCCCACACTGTTCCGTTTTGGTCGGGTTTCCTCTTGTGGTCCCTGCAGTCATCTTCGTCCCCAGGCCAATAGAGGCCCCCGCCTGCTCGAGGAACGTCGTTGCACCCGACACTCAGCACATCGCCGAAGCTATTTACGATTGCCGCTCCGACTTGACGGCCGAACTGGGAGGAACGCATCGAAGCGGCAGCGGCCAAGAACATTCCATGCTCATCTTTAGTCGGGGTAACAAAAGGGTTGCCGAACACGAGGTCAAGAAAGCGCTCGAGTTGATCTTTGTAGTGTCCGCCTTTGGTTTCTACAAAGACATCTGCGAGGTGGAAGGTCTTGCGATTTCGCTGTCCGTAATCATCGTCAGATTGGGCCTCATCGAGTTGCATCAATTCTTTCGCCTTCGGCAGCGAATGGCCTTTCCGCCTAGTGAGGTATTCGATGCGCTCTTCCTCGTTGGCGAAGACCCCGATGATGTACAGGCCTGGTCTGTATATTTGCCTAAGTCGAAAAACCTCGTCTGGGCGTTTAAGGGAGCGGATGATGCTAACTCGGCCGTAAGCAGGCTTCGGTTCCTCACCGTCTTGGTTTCGCTCTCTCCACTCGGCGATCTTAGCCACTGCTGCAAGGGCGAGGAAGTCTGTTCGTTTCGCCTCTCGGCAGCTTAAGTTTCCAAGGCGAATCAAGCGTTCTTCCTCGGTGTCGGGTTCTTTGTCGAGCTTTAGGTTCAGGTTGTTAAGGTACTCGCTTATCCGAATTAGATTCGGTTCGTATCCGAAGTGGTGAACGTAGTCTTCCAGAACATTAACTACGGGTCCGACTTCCGTCCCTAACGGGTAGACGAGCCCGAGGACGAGTTCTGCCTTTGGATCTTGAGGAGCCCTTTCGCGAAGATCCGGGGTCGGGTTCGTCGGAGTGAGCGGTTCGCTATGCATCATTCTTTCCCTTCTGGAAATCTTTAAGAAAAAAAAGGGGCCCTGCGGCATTCGCTGCCGCGGGACCCCCGTCCTGATGCGTCCTTTGTACATCCGAAATCGTGGGATTGCAAAGTGCACGATTGTGCGCTGGGAGTGGGCATCGGGAGAACGCCTTGAAACGTCTGCGGTGCTATGGGCGGTCGTGGGGTCCTTCCCCTTCACTGCGTTCAGGGTCAGGATGACAGGAGCTTGGGTAGCGTCCGGTCGACTGCGCTCCGGCACGGGCTGCGGGTGCGGTGTTGTGCGCCGGCGGCACATTGCGGGGGATGCCGTATTGGTGATGGCGGTATTACATAGGTCCTTCAGGCGCGCAAAGTGCGCGCGCCTTCAGGATGACAATCAGAGCAAGAGGCCGCGGCTCGGAATTTCCGGACCGCCGGGTCCCTCGACTGCGCTCAGGACGGGCTAGCACGCCCGGCTATTCCGGCGTGCTTCCTTGGTGATTCGGACGAAAATCCCCACTTCTGGCAACACCGGCCAGAAATGGGGCACCCAGATGGATTCTTTCCTGCCACAGGGATTCTCTCCTGGAGGGAAGATTGGACAATCCTCATTCTGTGGGCTGTGGTCTCCGGGATGTGATGACCTAACTCTTCTCCGAGCGTCCAAGGGATTAGTTTGGAGACGACGGTTACTACCATGCCTATCCCGATGAACATGCTTCGAAGGAATACGCTCCGAGGTTTGACGCTGCTGGTTCTGACACTGACGGTGTGTCTGTTAACCGCGCCCCTGTTCGCGGCTCCTATGACTGATACGGACCGCGAACATCTGCTGGTGCATTTCGAGATGACCACGCAAATGGTGGCCGAGCTGGTGCGCGGGTTGTCCCCGGCGCAACTGGAGTACAAGGCTTCGCCGGACCGCTGGAGCATCCGGGAAGTGGTTTCACATCTGGCGGTGGCCGAACCTGACTATTGGCGGGAGATCCAGAAAGCCCTCAAGGCGGCTCCGGATATGAATGCCAAGAAATCGGCGGCTACCGACGCCGACATCATGTGGTATGGCATCGATCGCGTGGTGCATACCAAGACCGGCGGCGGGCACGAAAAGGTCGATACCTACAAGGACCTGGGCGAGGCGCTGGGGAAGTTTCAGACGCTGCGCGGCACCATGATCGAATTCATCAAGACCACCAGCGACGACTTGCGGGCACACAGTTTTGGAGAGTATGGAGAGGTGATCGATTGCTGGCAGTGGATGCTGGAAATCTCGACGCATGCCGAGCGGCACATCCAGCAGATCCGCGAGATCAAGAACGATCCGAAGTTCCCGAAGAAATGAATTGCGGGCAGGGACGCGCGGCGAAGACCAAAAGCGGCCCGAAACTTCCGGGCCGCCGGGCCGCCGAGGCGGCTGACCCTACATGGTTCTTGCCACCTCGGGCGAAAATCCCCACTTCTGGCAACACCGGCCAGAAGTGGGGCACCCGGCCACGGGCACCCGACCACTGGTGCCCGGGTGGTTCTTGCAACGTTCAGAAGAAAATCGTGATCTGGGCGGTTACGGTCACGCCGCCCTGATTTGGCGAGTTTGTCAAAGGACCTTTCAGCGAGACTCCGAAGCTGATGCTGCCGGGGCGCAGCTTGGCGATTTTGCTAGCAGCGTCGACCGCATCTTTAATCGGGTCCACGTAAGGCTTGAATTGCGCGACGGTTTTCGACGGATTCTTAAGGTCGATTTTGTCGATATTCGTTACCACGCCACGCATTGCGCTCTCACCTTTCGTGAAGACACCCGCAACCTCGGACAGATTCGGTACCTCATCGCCGATGGTGAATGTCATCTCCCAGTTCTTGTTAACCGGATCAATCTTGGCCGAGAATTCCATGTCGGAAACGCTGGTCTTCAATTCCAGGGTTCGGTCCCAGCCGGCCGTTGCCTCCACCGGCCCCAGAGTAGCCGTTGCTCCAGAGACCGAGATGCCGGCGCTGGCATCCTTTCCGGTCCACTTGATTTCGGTTGGGATCGATTTCAGTGTTTTCAGGAGACCCTTCAGTTTGTCAATAATTTCCGGATCACCGGCCCGTACCGGAGTGGCTCCAGAGCTGCCTGAAACCTGAGTGGATGAACTGGGCAAGTCCACGGGCAAGAAACTGTGAGTCTTGGCCCATTGGTGGATTTCCCAGGCAATGTCACCGTTGTCCATCTGCGCGATTTCGGGCACACCCAGGCGTGCCTGCAAGATGATGTCGCGCTCGGGAATCATGCGCAGGCTCTCGGTGTTTTTCGCGAGCCAGTCGCGGAGCAGAGAGACGGGAGTCTGACGCATCAACATTAGATCAGTCATGACGATTTTCTCCTTGATTGAGAAGACAAGTGGCCCAACAGGCGAACCACTCCGATGTGAGGGGGAAGGGTAGAACTGCGGGGACAGTCCATCCTGAGACTAAGGAGCGGCCGCACACACTGTACCGCGAGTCCGAAGTAATTTCCAGAGCGTCGCGCCGAGAAAATCAAAGCGGCCCGAAACTTCCGGGCCGCCGGGCGGACGAGGTGGCTGTCCCTACATGGTTCCTGCTGGGTACTGGGTACTGCTTCCTACGTTCCTTCGTTCCAGCCTGCCAGATACTCTTCCTGCTCTGGGGTGAGTTTGTCGATCTTGATGCTCAGCGACTCGAGCTTCAGCTTCGCTACGCGCTTGTCGAGGTCGTCTGGCACGCGGTAGACCTTGGGCTCGAGTTTCTTGGCGTTCTTCACCATGAACTCGACCGAGAGGGCCTGGTCGGCAAAGCTCATGTCCATCACGCTCGCTGGATGGCCTTCGGCGGCGGACAGGTTGATGAGGCGGCCTTCGCCCAGCAGGTTGATCTTGCGTCCGTCTTTGAGCGAGTACTCATCGACAAAGTTTCGGGTTGTGCGCTTCGATGACGACATACTTTCGAGCGCGGGGATATCGATCTCGACATTGAAGTGGCCCGAGTTGGAAATGATCGCGCCATCTTTCATCAGAGCGAAATGTTCCTTCGTCAGCACGCTCTTGTTGCCGGTGACGGTGCAGAAGACGTCGCCGAGCTTGGCGGCTTCGGCCATCGACATGACACGGAAACCGTCCATGACGGCCTCGAGCGCTTTTGTGGGATCAATTTCGGTGACGATGACTTCGGCTCCGGCGCCACGGGCGCGAGAGGCGAGGCCGCGGCCGCACCATCCGTAGCCGGCTACTACGAACTTCGATCCGGCGAGAAGGAAATTCGTGGCGCGGATGATGCCGTCGATGGTGGACTGTCCGGTGCCGTAACGGTTGTCGAACAGGTGCTTGGTATCGGCGTCATTGACGGCGACGATGGGGAACTTCAGCACGCCTTCCTTCGCCATGGCGCGCAGGCGGATGACGCCGGTCGTTGTTTCCTCGGTGCCGCCGATTACGCCTTCGAGAGCGTCGGTGCGCTTGGTGTGCAGAAGGCCGACCAGGTCGGCGCCGTCGTCCATGGTGATCTGCGGCTTGTGATCGATGGCGGCCAGGATGTGGTTGTAGTAGGTGTCGTTGTCCTCACCCTTGATGGCGAACACGGGAATATTGTGGTCGCGGACCAGCGAGGCGGCAACGTCGTCCTGAGTTGACAGCGGGTTCGAGGCGCAGAGCACGACGTCGGCTCCGCCGTCGCGCAGGCAGATGGCGAGGTTTGCGGTCTCGGCGGTGACGTGCAGGCACGCCGAAATGCGGACGTCCTTCAGTGGCTGATTCTTGATGAATTCTTTGCGAATAATCTGGAGCACCTTCATGGACTGGTTTGCCCACTCAATGCGTTTCTTGCCCAGATCGGCCAGTTCGATATTTTTAATGTCGCAGTTAATTGCGGCGGTCGACATACTTTTTCCTTTTCTTTTTAGCTTCTTCGCTTCGTTGCTTGGCTTCGCGGCGCGCGGAAAGCGGGAGAAAAATTATCGTTTGATGAATAGAAAGTGATTGAGTGCCAATAGCATTTTCGCAGAATACCCGAGTTTGGGGAACTGGTCAGGATGCCAAAATCCTGTTGGACATCCGGCTTTGGGACTACGACTCAAGTTGCACTTCTGATCGTGCAAAATCGTTAACCACTAAGGACACTAAGGTTCACGAAGGAAATCGGTCCTTCGTGTTCCTTTGTGTCCTTTGTGGTTCAAGGGTTTACTTGCGGGCGCCCACGGGCTCCCGCAGACCGGCGTCGCTGGCCAGCTTGGCGGCCTTGTCGGTCAGTTCCCAGGTGAAATCTGGATCGTTGCGTCCGAAGTGCCCGTAGGCGGCCGTCTTCTTGTAGATCGGACGGCGCAGGTTCAGCGAGTCGATGATTCCCCGCGGCGTCAGCTTGAAGTGCGCCCGGATAATGTCAGGAATGATCGTGGGATCAACTTTCTCGGTGCCGAAGGTTTCGACGAGCACGCTGACCGGATCGGCCACGCCGATGGCGTAGGCAAGCTGTACTTCGCAGCGATCCGCGAGTCCGCCTGCGACGACGTTCTTCGCGATGTGGCGCGCCATGTACGCTGCCGAGCGATCGACCTTGGTCGGATCTTTTCCGCTGAAGGCGCCGCCGCCGTGACGTCCCATGCCGCCGTAGGTGTCGACGATGATCTTGCGTCCGGTGAGCCCGGTATCGCCCATCGGCCCGCCGATGACGAAGCGTCCCGTGGGATTGATGTGGTACTTGGTATCTTCATCAAGAAGCTGCGGCGGAATCACCGCCTGGATCACGTGCTTCAAAATGCCGGCGCGCAGTTCGTCGTTTGCGACGTTCTCCGAGTGCTGCGTAGAGATGACCACGGCGTCGACACGAAGGACTTTGCCGTTCGCATCATATTCAACTGTGACTTGGGATTTGCCATCGGGCCGGAGGAAGGGAAGCTTTCCGTTCTTGCGAACCTGCGAGAGCCGCATGGTCAGCTTGTGCGCGAGTGAGATGGGAGTCGGCATCAGCTCCTCATTCTCATTCACCGCATACCCAAACATCATTCCCTGGTCGCCGGCGCCTCCCGTGTCCACGCCCATGGCGATGTCGCCGGATTGTTTGTTGATGCTGGAGATGACGGCGCAGGTGTTGCAGTCGAAGCCGTAGACGGCGTTGTCGTAACCGATAGCGCCGACGGTGCCGCGGACGACCTGCTGGAAGTCGACGTAAGCTTTGGTGGTGATTTCTCCGGCGATCACGACGAGGCCGGTGGCGGTGAGGGTTTCGCATGCGACGCGGCTCATGGAGTCGTCGGTGAGGCAGGCGTCGAGGATGGCGTCGGAAATCTGGTCGGCGATTTTATCGGGATGGCCTTCGGTCACCGATTCAGAAGTAAATAAGTAACGAGTCTTGGATGGCAAGTTGTGTGTCTCCTTTATATTGCGCGATCTCGCGCGGAGCCCGCATCGCGGCTCAGAGAACTATGATCGGCGGGCCGGCGGAAATCCAACAGGCCGCGATCGGCGCGGCACACTGGGAGGAAGTCCTGACAAAAAGGATAGCTGAGAGGGGGCGCGAGGGCAATGAATTTGGGCGTAAGGGGTTGTGGGAGAGTTGAATAGCGGATTTTGAGAGTTAGGTGGTGAACGAAAGATCGTGCTCTGCCTGTCTTCGCGGCGTGATCGGGGAAACTGAACGGTTTGCGCGTCCCCGGATTCGCCGTGATCACGGCTCCTTTCTGATCGGACTGTTTTTTAAGGTTGGATGCCTAGAACGAAAGTCAAAATCCCCACCCTGTCGCACAAAACGCGACAAGGATGGGGCACCCGCAGGCGCCTCTACTTACTAGGGGGCGTTGCGATCGATGGGGGGCCATCGGGGTGGTTGCGCAGATACTGCTGGAAGGGTTCGTTGCGCAGCATAAAGTGGAAGCCTCTCCGGGTGTTGGCATCAACGGTTGTCTGCAAATCCAGCGCGTCGAAAGGAATCACCTGTTCCGCTGGTTTCGCGCCGTTCTCCTCAGTTATGGTGAAATGAAGTTGACCGTCGACGAGCCAGTAATCGGTCACGTTGAGAATCGTACCGTCTTTCAAGAAGAGCTGCGGTATATCCGATCTCTCTTCGCCGTAGACATACACCGTCGTCTCATACGTCTGCGAAATATAGTTTGTGGGACCAGGGGAGGAGACAGTCGTGTAATCAAGTGGCCAAGACCAGAAGAGGTCACAGGTCGCCCACCAACAGGAGTTCAATCCCCAGAATGGTCCCCCAATGGGAGGTTCGTAAACGATCAACACCGGCGGAAATCGATGGATCGGACGCCGAGGAGGGAGGTAGCCCGCCGTGCCCAGTCTGCCGGCAAACGGGGCTGCCGAGATTCGAGGACTGGGAGGCGTGTACATAATGGGTGCGCGGATAATCGGTGGGTGGATAATCGGCGCTGAAGAAATCGGAACGTGAGAAATCGGTGGAGCAGAGGTATGAACTGCACCTCCGGCCGCACGGACGGCGGGGTGTTGTGCCAGAGCTAGCGTAGTGGGGACACAAATTGCGAGCGTGCAGGAAACGACGATGAGGAATTTTTTGACGATGCGCCGAACCAAGGGCGACATATTCTCACCCTCCTAAGAGTCTGAGCGAATAGCGCTTGCGGAAAAACTCGTTTATATGCGGACAACGTCCCTCAGCAGCTAAAGCCGAGGAACCTAGCGGCGCGGCATTAAGAGTGTGCGCGAAAACTCCTCTTTCGCCCCGTTGGGGCTAGATCATTTACGCCAAACTTGTACCCACGGCTTACGCCGTGGGCTTTATTCTTTCGCCGCTTCGCGGCTAGAAACCGCTGGCCCTGTTCAACCCTGAGCCTGCAAAACAAGTTCTCACTCACACACTTTGAGCCGCGCCCTTTCAAAACGGTTTGCAAACTGCATTTTCCGCAAGCTGGAATTGCGCTGACTCATTACTGATAAGTGTAATCCCTTAAGCCGACCCCCCGCGCTCTTTCCGGGCGAAAACATGCACTTCTGAGGATTACATCTTTACCTGCGTTCAGCATCTAATCCTCACGATTTGTCGGGCCAATCATCGAAGCCCCGGTAGGGAATTGTGAACGGGAAGGTTCACTGGTCTCCTGACTTGCCGTGACCACCGTGCACGCTGCTCCTGATTCGTTGGTTTTTTCGGTGCTTATCGGTCCCTGAGACCTCTGGCTGGAGGTGCACATTGGGATACACGTTTATCAACATCGACAAGGATGAGGAACCGCAGGAAAAATCGTACTGGAAGCTGTGGCTGGTCGGTGTTTTCGCCCTGCTGACGGTTGGCTTCCTCCGTTGGGGTGGTTATCTGCTGCTCGCGGGGGATTCCGTGCCCGAACACGTGGATGCAGCCGTGGTCCTGCAGGGATCGATCGCCAGTGAGAACGCGCGAACGGCCGCCGCGATGGCCCTGTTAGAGCGGGGTTCCGCCAACCGAGTTGCAATCAGCGTGCCGAGGGAATCGTACTGGGACCAGGAAATCCCTCCCATTGCGCGCCCGTACCTTGAAAAGAAATATGGGACTGAGTTGGCGGGGAGAGTGGACTTCTGCAATACGGAGCCGGACATAACCTCGGCCCAGCAGGAGGCACAGGCGCTTAGCACCTGCATACAGGAACATGGATGGAAAAATATTGCGCTGTTGACTTCAAGCTACCAGAGCCGGCGGGTTCGAATGATTTGGAGAAAGACTCTGCCGCAGGGTGATCCTTCAGTTTACGTCTCCGTAGAGGGTCTGCCCGATCCCAACTATCAAGCGCGTGGATGGTGGCGACAGCGACTCTACGTGGAAACCTGGCTAAGCGAATCTGCCAAACTCGCGTGGGCCAGTCTTTAGGCCGATCTTTCAGCGACCGCCACGAGCAACTTTTGGCGCGAGTCGCGATTGCTTCTCGCGTCGATCTTTCTCGCGTCTACCTTTCTCGCGTCTATCAAGGCAACTCCAAAGAGCTGCATCCCTGCCTCTGCTCGTAGTTGGCGAGAAAGTGCGCCGTGAAAGGCGCTGGACTTCAGCGGGTGCAACTCCCGCCCGGGAACTGGTTCGCTCCACCCGGTAACAATCGAAACGGCGGCGGAGGCAACGAAGCCGTCGGAGCTTTCGATGCAAAGGGTCGCCAGGCGACTCGGTGAGCGTGCAGGCCGTAACGTGAGTGAACGCTGAGCAGGCCCCGAAACAATAATTGCAGGAGCCGACCTGACTTTTTCACAGGGAAGGCCGCTGACGATGGAGAGGGACGAGCGAACAAGCTCTATCGGACCTGTCGGGGTAATGGCGATGGCATGTACGCATAGGAGACCAGACGCAACACGGGAAACCCCAGCGGTGATCGCGGTCGCGATCAACTGGCAACTCGTGAGAGATGGGCCGTGCCGTATGGGGTGGCGGAGGGGTTCGCAGTACCTGTGAAACCGGGTAACTCCGGTGGAGGGAAGGGACCTCAGTTCAAGACGGACGCAAGAAGCGATAAAGGACCGAGGGATTGGCGATGAGCCTAACAACTCCATTCAGTGTTCAGAAATTGCAGACGGCGTTGCACGTAAAAGCGAAGGAATCGTCCAACCTTCGTTTCCATGCGCTGTACGACAAGGTGTATCGGAAAGATGTTCTGGCCTATGCCTACGAACGCTGCAAAGCCAATGGCGGAGCTGCGGGAGTGGACAGCCAGACCTTCGAGAACATCGAAGCGTACGGCAGGGAACGGTGGTTGGATGAACTGACGCAAGAGCTGAAAAGTCGAATCTATCAACCGCAACCTGTGCGGCGGGTTTATATACCTAAACCGGATGGGAAGCAGAGACCGTTAGGCATACCAACAATCCGGGATCGGGTTGTGCAAACCTCGGCCATGCTGGTCCTCGAACCTATCTTCGAGGCCGACCTGCCGACGGAACAGTATGCCTATCGAACGGACCGCAGCGCGCTGGACGCAGTACAACACGTCCACAAGCTGATCAACACGGGACATGGGCAGATCGTTGATGCGGATCTCAGCAGCTACTTTGATAGTGTTCCCCATGCCGAGCTCATGAGGTCGGTGGCTCGAAGGGTCGTCGACGGAGCGATGCTGCATCTGATCAAGATGTGGCTGGAAGCTCCGGTCGAGGAAACCGACGAGCGTGGGAACAAACGTCGGAGTACGCGCAATCGGGACGAAGGTCGAGGTACTCCACAAGGGTCTCCGATCAGCCCTCTGTTCAGCAATCTGTACATGCGACGGTTCGTGCTGGGATGGAAGAAACTCGGGCACGAGAAGCGTTGGAAAGCGTACATCGTGAACTATGCCGATGACCTTGTCATCTGTTGTCGAGTTGGGGCAGAGCATGCCCTGGCCGAGATGCGGATGATGATGTCGAAGCTGAAGCTGACGGTGAACGAAAAGAAGACGCGGGTCTGTTATCTGCCGGAAGCGAAGTTCGATTTCCTGGGATATACGTTCGGGCGCTGCTACTCGAGGAGGAGGAGCCGAGTCTATCTGGGCACGACGCCTTCGAAGAAACGAGTGCAGCGCATCTGTCGCGCAATCAGCGATGAGACCGGGCGAGATACCGTCAGGCTGGATCCGAAGGCGATGGTGGAAAAGCTCAACCGGATGTTGATCGGCTGGGCCAACTACTTTCGTCTAGGAGCGGTCAGCAAAGCCTACAGTGCGGTCGATCGACACGCCCGCCGCAGGCTGCGTCGGTGGCTCTGCGACAAACACGAGGAAGCGCGGCCGGGCTATAAACGCTTTCCGGAAGCGTCTCTTCATTCTGTGTATGGTCTGGTGCAGTTACCACATCGTACTGCGAGCCTTCCGTGGGCGTAAACGTGAGTCTTTTCCGAGAGCCGGATGCGGGAAAACTGCCTGTCCGGTTCGATGAGCGGGAACAGGAAACAGGACTAGGTCAAACCGGACTGAGGGGATGAGGCGAAAGCCGAATCACATGCCCACCGGGAGACTACAGTCACTGCGCCTGTTCTCGACTCTACTCGCATTAGCCCAAGTTCAGGCGTTCCTCTCGATATCTGGCGAAGAAAAGGCGCAAAGTTGCGCTAACGCCTGGTTTCGCAAACCGAGCCTTGCGCAAATCCTGCCATGGAGCCTGAGGTCAGAGGAGTTTGTCCGAGATTACCACGTAGATACTGTGTGCAATTGTGTATGAGCTTTATTGAGCATCTATTTCAGATTCGCGAGCCCTATGATTTATTTTCTATACGGAGGACGGTACTCCCAATTGAATTGATTGTACCGAGGAGCCCGATGGCGATTGAACAAACTGTCGGTTTCAGTTCCGTGGTTTTCCGCAAAAAGTTCCGTTCTGCGATGAGTACGCGGAGTTACCGAGACAACGAGATCATTTTTTCGCAAGGGGACAAAGCCGATGCCGTCTTCTATATCCAGAGCGGTACGGTGAAGCTCACAATCGCCGCTACGCGTCGAAAAAAAGCGATCATCGCCGTCCTGCTGCGGGGTAGTTTTTTTGGCGAAGGCTGTCTGGGCGGGCAATCTCTGCGGATGTATACGGCGAGATCGATTGGGTCCTCCAACATCACTCGATTGCAGAAGGAGAGCACGCTTCGCATTCTCAAGCACGACCCGCAGTTTGCAGCGTTGCTTAATGCATATCTGCTTTCCCGAGTGATTCGAGTCGAGGAAGACCTGGCAGATCAATTCTTTAATTTCAGCGAAAAGCGACTGGCACGGGTTCTGTTGTTGTTTGGGCAAATAACCAAGGAATCAAAGCCAGAGAACCCCCTGAAGGTGAGCCAAGCAACCCTCGCGGAAATGGTTGGTACTACCCGCGCAAGGGTAAGCAAATTTATGAATGCGTTCAAGAAGAAAGGCTTCGTCAGCTACAACGGCGGCTTGCAAATAAATAGCGCACTCATCAACTCCTTTCTGGAGAATCGGCCGATGTCCGTTGTCAAGAGGGCGTAGACCGTCCAGATAAGCTTCCCGGAACTTATCTAATTGAGGACCCTTTTGTACGTGGAGGTTTGTGTGACAAGAGAACCCAGCCCAAAGCAGGTGCTCGCCGTCCGATGTCCAACCTGTGGGGCTGCTCCGGGAGAGAATTGTGAACTCAGCACTGGGCAACCGCGCACTAGTCCGCATTGCGACCGTGTATGGATCGCAAAGGATCGACCGTAGCACAATCGTAATCCCCACCCGTTCATCCTTTTCAAGCGACTCTGTCCCGCACAGAAATCAATCGGCAAGCATGGCCGAGGGCTTGGCCTGTGGGTTCGTAATCCGGTGGACGTAGCACTCCGTGTGTACGGCCTTGCCGTTTTCATCAGCGGACAGATCGACCTTCAAATCCACTGGCTTGCTGCAAAGTAGGCAGGATATTTCTGGGAAAGGGTGACCACCCATGAATGCCCCCTTCAGACGGCCGCAAGTAGACTAGACCCAAGGCGGAATCTCGAGTGATCAATATTGATCACTGAGGTTTTGCTGCATATAATCCGGCCATGCGGCGCGAGCTTGTGTGGATAGACCAACCGCGCTTTCGTGGTTGGGGCTGTTCCCGTTGTGCGTGGGTCTTCAACCCTGCTGATCCGCCTACCGGCGAGACTTTCGATGCAATGATGCGGAACTTTGAGTCTCAGCGCGACAAGGAGTTTGCATCGCACATTTGCTCTGACCACCCGCGCCGGCCAAAGCCCGCGACGGACATACCCTGAACTCACTGTGCCGAAACGCTGGCGGCACTTCCTTTGTCGCTTCTTGATTACAGGAAAATCGAGAATCAATTTCGGCGACGGTAGAACCCAAGAGGCGGACGCCGACAGCCGGGCACGGCGTCGCTCCGCGGACCGACCGCCCCGACGGCGCCGACCTGATTCCTTTAACCACCGACTCCGATGACACAAAGCAAGGGGCTAACCGGGATGCCCAACTTTCGCCGCTCTTCTTTGAGCGGACTACATAGGGCGGGGAAAGGTGACCTGGAAGGGAAGTCAAAATCCCCACCCTGTCTCGCAAAGAACGCGCGACAAGGATGGGGCACCCGATTGAATTATTCGTACTTGAGTTATTCGTAGCGGAGGGCGGTCATGGGGTCTACGCCTATGGCTCTTCTCGCGGGGGCTGAGCAGGCTATGGCTGCTACTACGCTCAGCAAGACTGTGACGGCCAGCAGGATCATGGGATCGTGGGAGCTGCCCTCGGCCCAGCGGGCCAGGAGTTTGTTCAGGGCTAGCGTCAGGACGACGCCTACTGCGATTCCTGCGCCGACGCTTACGACCGTGGAGGAGAAAGCGATCTTCAAGACGTGGCCGTGGCGGGCGCCGAGCGCTATGCGGATGCCGAATTCGTTGGTGCGCTGGGCTACTGAATAAGACACGACGCTGTAGAGGCCGACCGCGGCCAGGGCTAGCGCGAGCACGGCGAAGGCGCCGAACAGCCAGGCGACTAATTGCTCTTGTTCGTATTCCGGCTGGCCTTTGATCCAGTGATCTAGATCCTGAACCTGTCCGTTGATCTGCTGATCGGGATCGACGGAGTTGACTTGCATTCCGATGGAGTGCAGAAGTTTGAGCGGGGATGCGTCGGAGCGGACGAGGATCTGCGTCCAGACTCGCATCGAGAGCGTGTAGGGGATGAAAATTTCGGGGAGGATGGGATTGCGGAGGCCATCGTCGCGCTTGTCTGCGATCACGCCGACAATCTGCAACCACGAGTCGGAGTCTTGTGCGGTGGCGACGAAGGGCAGCGCTTCTTTCATGTCGGGGACTCGGAGGGAGCGTCCTAGCGCGTCACCGTTGGGGAAGTAAACCTTGGCCATCGTTTGATTGATGACCGCGACGTGAGCGGCGTTGTGATTCTCGGCCTCGTCCCAGATTCTTCCTTGCGCAACGGGAATGCGGAGCAGCGGGAAATATCCGGGGCTGACGAAGTTGACGCGAACTTTCTGATCGTCGCGGCGGGGCTGGCCGAGGATCTCGATTCCGGTTCCCCATCCGTTGGAAGGGGGCGTGGCGTTGGTGGAGATTGCGGTCATGGTGACGCCAGGGACACTCGCCGCGCGGCGATGCAATTCTTCGAAGTAAGCTTGGCGAGCCTTCCAGGTGGGATAGGCTCCGTCGTGCACGGGGATTCCAACGGACATGACATTGTGCGGGTCGTAGCCGAGAGGAGTGTGCAGGAGATGAAGAAATCCCTGCATGGCGGCTCCGGCTCCGGCGAGCATTAAGAGAGTGAGAGCGACTTGCGCGCTGGTGAGGAGGCTGTGCGTGGTGCGTCCATAAACCGCGCCGACGATCTTGCGGGTGCTGGACTGCATGACCTGGCTGACTTGTGGACGTGAGAGTTGTAGAGCGGGCCAGAGTCCGAAGAGCAGGCCGGTGAGCATGGCGATGGCGACGCTGAACGCCAGCACGGGTAAGTTGATCTGGATGTCGGCCTCGTGCGGGAAGGAATATTTCGGCAGCAGATGGATGATGATGGCGAGCGCGCGATAGGCGAAGAGCACGCCGAGAACGGCTCCGGTGAAGGAGAGGAGCAACGACTCGGTCAGGAGCTGGCGGACGAGGCGCGGGCGGCTGGCCCCGATTGCGGTACGAACGGCGAGTTCATGCTGGCGCACCGTGCCGCGAGCCAGGAGAAGGATGGAGACGTTGCCGCATCCGATGGCGAGCAGCAGGGCTACTGCAGTAAATAAAAGATATAAGGTGCCACCGAGATCATGAACGAAATTGTCGTTCAGGCCGACAACATAAAACTGGAAATGCTCGCTGGGGAAATGCTTGGGCGTTTCCTTGGCGAACTGGTCGATCAAGGGAGCTAGAGCGGCGTTGGCCATTTCATGGGTGACGCCGGGCTTCAGGCGAAGGCCGACATAGTAGGCCCTGACGGGATCGTTGTTAACTTTAAGGGGGAGATAAACGTCGCCGTCATCCCAGGTGAAGCGTGGGGCGGCGACTCCGACGATGGTGTAGTTCTTGCGGACTAATTGGATGGTGCGGCCGAGGATCGTGGGGTCGGAATTGAAATGGCGCTGCCAGAATTTGTAGCCCAGTACGGCGACGGGTTGCGGTTCCTGACCGTCGATCGCGTCGGAAGGGATCAGGCCACGGCCGAGCGCGGGGGGCACTCCCATGAAGTTGAAGCCGTTGGAGGACATGTAGGTGCCCTGGATGTCTTCGGGGAGATCGTGGCCTGTGACGGTGAGGTTCCAGTCATCGGTCATGAAGGCGTCTTCGACGGCTGGGGAGTTTCGAATCTCTTGCCACTGAGAGCCGGTCAGACCGAATCCGCGTTCTTGTGTGGAGGCGTCGCGGAGGCGCATGTGAACCATGCGGTCGGAGGCGGCGTAGGGATAAGGATCCATGAGGATGGCGTGGATGACGCTGAAGACGGCGGTGGTGGCTCCGATGCCTAGGGCCAGGGAGAGGATTGAGGTTAGGGCGAAGCCGGGATTCTTGAATAGTTGGCGAAGGGTGTAGCGGAAGTCTTGCAGGAGAGTCTGCATGGGCGGCGTCCTCGTGGAGGGATAGACGGCTGAGGTGGGGATTGGGTACTAGGAAGTTTTGAATGTTTGTCGGGTTGAGTGTTTTGTTTCGGGTGGGACTTGGGTGGGCACGGGTGCGGTGGAAGGCGACGCTGTAGGGTGCCAGAGTTGGTGAGTTGGAACGGGAGTCAAAATCCCCACCCTGTCGCAAAATGCGCGACAAGGGTGGGGCACCCTCGAGTTCAACTCATCTCTACGCAAATAGCTCGGGGTCAGCGTCTTAGTTCGGAGACGAATTTTATTTGTTGCAGTTTGGCTAGGTCGGATAGTTTGTCGAGCGGAACGCGGGCGATTATTAACCTTTCTTTGTTTCGGATCTGCGAGATCTGTAGGCCCAGGGACTTGAGTTGCTCGATCAATGTTGCTGAGTTTTCGGTTAGGAACAACTGGACATCTATGGTTTCGTCCGTAGTTAGCTTGCAGTCAGAGGCCTGGTTCTTCCAGCAATCCAGGCGCGCCAGGACTGCGGGACTTAGCTTTGACTCGAGTAGCCCGCGGTCGCCGGTGGGCGCGTCGAGCATCGGAGACGGTTCCGGCTGCATTTGGAGTTTCGTAGTTGCGGTGGCCGCAGGAGGTGGTGGAGGTGGTGGCGCCGGCGCTTTGTGCATAACGACAGCACCATGAAACCTTGATGCCTTTGATGCCATGCCCATTTGCTCATAGAGTGTCAGCCCGGCGTTCGGCGCCATCAGTAGAGCATCCTTCTCGCTGCCAACGATTCCATCGTAGCTCACGCCTTCGGGCATCTCGACGGGGACTTCGACTCGTTGCGGTTTGCCGTTTGTGGTGACGATACGTTCCTCGACGGCGACGAAAGACGTGAATTGCGTCATGAGCTCTGTGGCTCAGTCCCAGCTGAGTGATTTCGTTTTGCACTTCGGGCTTGACGGTGCCGGTTTGCAGGCCCGACCAATCTTGTGACATCAAGTCATCGATCTTGCGTCTTGCCCAGAAGGTGGAGAGGATACTGTCGGCTGTCGCTGAGTTGTTGAGATGGACCGGGATCTCGCGCTCGAAATCCTCACCGGCGCGTTTTCCGTGGATCACGATCGAGCCGGTTGTGGCGGCCGTGTATCGTCCAGTGACTACCAGAGGCTTTCCGGTAAACAAATCCGGCAATTTTCCGGGGAGCACGTCTGTGACAGGCAGGCCGCGCCAGTCGATGGAGACGTCGGTCAGGACTGGCGCACGAAGGCGCTGGTAGAGACGGTGCGCTGCGACGTCTGCCTTGTCATTGAGCGTGACTACCTCGGAGTCTCCGCGGCCTGCTTTGGCCATCGATTCGATCAGGAAGCGGTTTACTGAGTTGCCGATGCCGTAGGCAAAGACGCGCGCGTTGGGATGCTTCTGCACTTCGCCGATGATGTCGAGGTCGTTGCCAACGTATCCATCGGTGAGAAAACAGACGACGCGCAGGTGATCCTGGGAATCGGAGGGCGCCAGAGCGGCGCGGATCGCTTTCATCATCTCAGTGCCGCCACCTCCGTGTTGAGCATTCAAGACCTCTCGAGTCTTGCGAATGTTCTCGGCTGTGGGATAGACGGGCTCGGGAAACAGAACGCGCGTGTCGCCGGAAAACGTGATGAGGTTGAAGGTATCGCCGGGATAGAGTTCGTCGAGCGCGCGATTAATCAACTCTTTCGCTTTCTCGATGGGGAAGCCCATCATCGAACCGGAAGTGTCGAGGACGAAAACGAGTTCTTTGGGCGTGATGTCAGACTCGGGCAATTGAGCGGGCGGCTGCAGGATCAGGGTGAAATATCCACCTGGCTCGGACTTAGCTCTGGAGACGGCTTGCGAATCGGCTTGGGAGAGAACGGCGTCCGTGATCTGCTCTCCGGCGACGTCGTACTTCAGGATGAAATCCTTGTTGGGAATCTCGGCGAGATTTTTTAGTTTCACGGTAGCAGAGCTTGCACCGGTGCGGTCGACGTCGATGGCATGCGAGGTGGATTGCAGTTGCAGCAAGGGTACGCCGGCATCGATGGCGAGTTCGATGGAGATGTCGTGTCCGGCACGAGTGCCCCGCGGCGTTACCTGTGGAGTGATCTTCGACGCGTCAGGAACTTTGTCGGTGTCGGGCGCCCAGCCGCCAGCCTTTTTGCCGATCGCTTCACCCGGAATGTAGCGCGGGCCGACGACCATGGGGAATACGAATTGGTAGGAGCCACTCTCGTATTCGAGTGTTTGCAGATAGCTGATGGTGACGGTGACCTCTTCGCCGGGCAGGATGTTGGCCACCGACTGCGTGAAGATGTTGGGACGCTCCTGGTCGAGGAGAGCGGCGACGTGTCCGGTCTGCTTGGCTTTTTCGTAGATGGCGCGCGCTTCTTCACGTTTCCGGATGACTCCGCGCACGGTGCGGGAGCCAATCTGGATGGTCATGTCGTCGACGGCGGCGTTGTCGGGCAGAGGGAAGGCGTAGACTGCCTCGATCTTTTGAAAGGCAGGGTTCCCGAACGTCTGCGTGACGGTTACGCGGGCGAGGAATGCGCTGATGGCGGCGCGGACTTCGGTGTGACGGAGCGGGCACGAACCATTTACGGATCCATCTTTGGCGATGATTCCCAGGGATCCGGCAGTTTCTCCCGACGCGGCGGAAACTGCGGGCTGGCTGGGCCAGAGGATGACGGCGCTCAGGGTTACAAGAGAAAGACACACTACTACTGACACGGGGCCCAGAGGATGGCGTTGCATAGGTGCCTCCGCAATCATGCGATTGGAACTTAGTCGTGTAGCAAACGTTGCCTGCGGTTCGAATTTTTGTGCGGACGTTTGTGGCGTTGGGCTGCTAGGGGTCATGTAGATCTCTGCAGTCTCGCCACGTCTGCTTTAAGACATAGACAGATTTCACGCTGCGATTGTTCCCGCGGGCTACGAAATCAGGAACGGTATGGAGAGCAATTCTTGCGCGGGGATTGAGATGGCTTCGACTGTTTTATTGCGCGCTTTGCGCGCAACCCCGGACGAAGGCGTCCGGGGCTATATTTTTGTGCTCGGAACGGGAAGTCAAAATCCCCACCCTGTCGCACAAAACGCGACAAGGGTGGGGCACCCTTTTCTAGATGTATTTCAGCCAACTGGTTTTGCTTGTCGCTTTTACTTTGGCGAACCAGTGGGTGGCGAAATAGAGGAGGGCGATCGTGATTGCCCAGACTGCGTACAGGGCCCATGGGGTGATTGGTGAAGAGCCAGGGGCTTACGTAGCCCAGACGGATTTTTGAGACGAAGAGGGCTAGCGCGTGGATCAGGGGGATGTGGACGACGTAGAAGAAGAAGGGGACGCGTCCGAACATGGCGATGACGCGGGAGAGAGCGCCACGCGCGCTTTCCAGGAACGGGATTAACGCGATGATTGGGCCCAGGGTCATCAGGAGGAAGTTGAGCGAAGCGGGGTACTTCGTGCAGTTGAGGAAGGAGAGGAATGCGGGCATCGGCGGCGCACCGTTGTTGGAGATTACGGAATGATGCCAGGGGCGGGGATCGCCGTAGAGATTGAAGCCCCGGAGCAGCAGGAAAAGAGCGATGGCTCCGAGGCCTATCAGCAGACAGATTTGTTTTCTGCGGGCGGGTTCGAGCGAGAGAATTTTGCCGAAGGCGTAGCCTACGGCCATTACACCGATCCAGGGGACGAGCGAGTAGAGCACGATCAGGTTGGGGCCGTTGGGGCCAAACTGTACGGGGCCTGCGAAAAATCCGATGTAGTCGATTTTCCAGAAGGCGGAGAGTTTGTTTGCGTCCATGCCTTCGAGGAGTTTTCCGATGTGCGGGTCCATCAGGTTGTGGGCGGCGATGATGATTACGCCGATTGCTGCTGTGACCGGGAGGGGTAACTTCACCAGAGCGGCGATCAGGATCATGCAACAACCGATGACCCATATCACGCCCGCCATTTCGTAGTGTGCGAAGTCGAAGTTGAAGGTCCAGGCGAGACGGAGGATTGTGAGTTCGAGGAAGATGAGCCAGAGGCCACGGAAGATCAGGAAGCGCGAAACGTCAGCGTGTTTGCGGGCGTAGAAGAAGATGCTGGTTCCGGCGAGGAAGATGAAGGCTGGGGCGCAGAAATGCGTGATCCATCGAGTGAAGAAGATTCCGGGAGTCGGGCCGCCGGCGGGCAGGCCGGAGTACACGCGTACGTGATCGATGGCCATGATGACCATGACGGCGCCGCGGATGATGTCGATGGAAGGGATACGGGAGATGGAGGCCGGAGTTGCTACGGCGGGAGCGGTTTGAAGAGTGGTGCGCATGGAACTCTCCGAAGTTTTGTTGTTGCGGCGGTTTCCTGTGCGGATATGGAAACATAGTTTCGACGGGGAGGGAATGAAAAAGGTTTGAGGGGGGACTCGCGGGGGTGAAGCCCTGTCTCTTCGATACATGCACCGGCCCTTGAAGGGCCGCTCTTCCACGCTTCGTGGCGAGCGCAAGTCTTGGCATTGGACTGAGTGTGTGTCGGCCGTCTTCATTTCGCGCTTTGCGCGCAACACCGAACGAAGGCGTCAGGGGCTCCATGTTTCTGGAAAGTCAAAATCCCCACTTCTCCCAAACGCAGGGAGAAGTGGGGCACCCGCGCGTTCTGACTTTGGGATTGGGAGTTTTAGGGTTGCGCAGCGGTTGACGGCGGAGCCTCGGCAGCGGCATGAGCAGTTCAAGGGGCGGTTCTTCTCGACAGGCTTCTAAATCTGAAAGTCAAAACATGAGAGTCAAAATCCCCACCCTGTCGCACAAAACGCGACAAGGGTGGGGCACCCTCGCGTTCTGAGATTTGGGATTGGGTGTTTTAGGGTTGGGCTGGTGCTTGGCGCATGCCTTGGGCGTCGAAGATAAAAGTTTTCGCTTCGGCCTCTGCTCCTTGAGGCTGGACCTCTTCGCCATTCCAGAGGAAGGTGACGCCGGCGGCGTTGCCGACCCTGACTACCAACTCGCGCGTGGCATGGAAGGACGTTGCGGCGGGGGCGATCAGAGTTTCCTGGGTGACCAATTGTCCGTCGGAGGTGACGGAGATCCAGGAGTTTTCGGTGGCGCGCACGATTAGTTTGAGAGTGGCTGCAGGTTTGTCGGCGGGTTTCGCGGCCGCGGCGCCGAAGGAGCGGATCGTCACGTCACCCTTCTTTTCGACCTGGACCTGATTTTGATCCGCGATGGTTCCGGCAGAGGGCGCAGGAGAAGGAGCAGGGCTCTTGGCAGCCGGCGGATTTTCTGGTGAGGGATCGTCCGATTCTTCCGATTGTGCGGAAGGTTGCGGCGACGGAGCGGCGGCGACGGGCGCGAGTGACGCTGGTGATTGAGCAGGCGGCGCGCTTTGGGCTACCGGCGGCGCTGCAGCGACGGTGGTCGATGGCGCGGGGTGTGGGGAACCGCTCGATGCCCCAGCAGTTCCGCTGTTGCGGGAATGGCGGGTCCACAGGAAGAACACCGAAATCAGCAGGCAAACAGCGGCGGCGATCCGTATCCAGGAAATCCCAGAGGAAGAACTCAGATATTCCTTTTTCGCGGGGCGGATATGTTCGGCGCGTGGAAGCTGCAACTCGGGGAGTTCTTCGACGTTGATGGGCGGCGCCTCGGCTTTGACTTCCGGCGAAACGGGGCGCACAGGTTTGGGCTTGGTTGCGAGGGGCGGCTGCGGAGCGGGAGCTTTGGCCTGATCCCATCCGCCGTGGGAGTCGACTTGGGCCTGGCGCAGGCAGGCGAGGTAATCGTTGACCGCCTCCTCGGAGTCGAGGCCGAGGTGCTTGGCGTAGGCGCGGATGAATCCGCGATTGAAGACGCCGCCGGGCAGTTGCTCGAAGTTTTCCTCTTCGATGGCCTGCAGCATGCGCGTGCCGATCTTGGTGACGTTGGAAACATCGTCGAGCGAGAGCTCTTTCTTCTCGCGCGCTTTGCGGAATTTGTCGCCGAACTCGCCCACGTTGTGAAGACCCTTCGGTGGTATTGGCAACATCATAGGACAACCGGCGAGAGCGCGCTACGGGACGGACGGACAGGGGCTGGGTAACTGGGGGGTGGGCTGGCGCGATGCCTTCGGGTGGCCCGCGGCTTAAGGCTTTAACCACTAAGGACACTAAGGTTCACGAAGGAAAAGCGCCACTGAGGGTTAGCGATTGGCAAGGAGGTTTCCTATTGTTGCGCGGTGGTTGGTTTGCGCAGGGTTACGGTGAATTGGGCCTGGCAGGTTTTGGAGGGGTCGTCGAAGGCGTTGCCGGTGCGCTCGCCTTCGGAGGCATCGAAGAAGAGCCCGCGCTTGACGCTACTGGGGAGGCCGGTGAACTTGGCTTTGCCGTCTACGTTGGTGCTGACTTCGAGGTCGAGCTTGTGGGCGCTTAGGAATCCGTAGGCGATGTGGACTTTGATTTTCGCGAGGTAAATGGGCTTGTTGTCTGGGCTGGTGATGGTGAAGTCGGCGGTGCAGGGACCTAGGGCGCCGTCGATTACGGGGACGGACTTGGGGTCGGTGGTTTGGGCGAGGGCCGCGGTTAGTAACAGGAGGAGGATGGGGATTCGCTTCATCGGTGTGATTATAAGACGTTCAGCAAAGACGTTCACCACAGGGGACACAGAGGGGCACTGAGGGGTCTGGGGTATCCATTATGGGCCTCTTCGCTCAGTTTGATTTGTCGTTGAAAAAGCGCGGGAAATGGGAGGTTCAGGCCTGATTAGGTTCCGCTCGCTGCGCTTTGCGGGACAGCCGAGGCGGCTGTCGCTACGTGGTTCGTAGTATTAGTGGTTGTTGTGGTTGGCTTTAGGGGTACGGGTTACTAACGTTCATTGCCCGACCACGAAAGTGACCCTTATAATTTTTGAACGCCACCCTACCAAGTGAGGATTGACGGGATTTCCATGCCTGAGGCCGGCACTCAATTGACTCGCCAGAGCCAGGAGTTGACGATTTTTCATGACGTGGCGAAAGCGCTCACGTCGTCCCTGGACCTTGATTCCATCCTGCAAACGATCATGGAGAAGATGGGGGAATATTTCCGTCCGGATACGTGGTCGCTGCTGATGGTGGATGAAGGGCACGACGAGCTGTATTTTGCGATCGCGGTGGGCGATAAGGCCGAGGCGCTGAAGAACGTCCGGCTGAAAGTCGGCGAGGGGATCGCGGGATGGGTGGCGAAGCACGGGGAGGCGAGGATTGTGCCGGATGTGCGCAACGATCCGAATTTCGCCAGCCGGGTGGATGACACGACCAAGTGGGAGACGCGGTCGATGATCTGCGTGCCGCTGCGGTCGAAGCTGCGGGTGCTGGGCGTGATCCAGCTGGTGAACGTCGACATGGAGCGGTTCAAGGAGCCGGAGTTGTTCTTCCTGCAATCGCTGTGCGACTACGCCGCGATTGCGATTGAGAACGCAAGGTGGGTGGAGAAGATACAGGAACTGACGATCACCGACGATTGCACCGGGCTCTACAACGCGCGACATCTTTATAAGACGTTGGAGACTGAGGTGTACCGGTCTTCGCGATTCGGGTATGAATTCAGCATCCTTTTTATTGACCTCGATCATTTCAAGACGGTGAACGATACGCACGGGCATTTGATCGGGAGCAAGCTGCTGGCGGAGATCGGATATCTGATCAAGGCGCAGTTACGGCTGATCGATTTTGCGTTCCGGTATGGCGGGGACGAGTTTGTGGTGTTGCTGCCGCAGACGGGGAAGGATCAGGCGCTGGTGGTAGCGAAGCGGTTGCGCGACGCGCTGCGCGCGAGTGCGTTCTGTAAGGAAGAAAGCTTGAATCTGAATGTGCGGGCATCGATTGGAGTGGCGACATATCCGCATGACGCGCGGTCGGCGCATGATGTGATCCGGCAGGCCGATGGGATGATGTACATGGTGAAGAATTCCACGCGCGATAATATTGGGGTGGCGCAGCGGGGGATGCTGCAGGAGTAGCGTTTTCAGGCGTCAGGCGTCAGGCGTCAGGCGTCAGACCCAAGACCCAAGACCCAAGACCCTTTTTCCCTTCTAATTGTCATTCTCCAAATGGGAAATCTGCGCTCTCGAGAGAGGCGTTTTCGCGTTGCCGATTATCTCGGCATTTTCGGTTCACTGCAATTCCCACCGAGAAGCCGCGGTGCCCGTCGCCTGACGCCTGACGCCCACTATTATTTCGTCGGCTTCAAATCGGGCTTCCAGGGATTTGGATTCGCTGGGGCTTTGGGATTTACGCCGAAATCCCAGACGTAGAGGTTCATGGCGCCTTTCTCTGCCATCTCCACCATCGCATATTCGCCGGGGGCGAGGTTTTCGGTGGGAGTGAGTTTGAGCCATCCACCCTTGATGTTGTTGATGGTCGTTTTGACGGCGTGCTGCTCGTGGGACATTTTGCCGCTGACCTGGCGCTTGACGCCGCCTACGATGCGCTTGTTGCCTTTGACTTCCACGTGCAGGATGAGGAAACGATCGAAGCTTGTGGGCGGCTGGCCAGGCTGCGCTGGTTGTTGTGGCTTTTGTGGCTCGGACGCGTGCGAGGCACCGGCTTGAGCTGCGGGCTCGGCTGGCTCGTCTTCGAGCTTGATGTAAATTGCGGGCACATCGACATGGCATTGGATGGCGGCGTGGGTGCCGTCGAGTTCAATCGTCTGCTTGGGTCCGGCAACCGGATTGATGGCGCCTTTGAAGATGTTGACCTTGGTATTGCGGTTGATGTCGCCGGCGGTCTGATTGATTTCGATGAGCTGGGGCTCGCCCTGAAAGTTGTCGAGAAGAAAGACTCCGGAGTCTTCCGGGAGGCGCAGGCCGGGCGCGACCTCGGGCAAGGGGACGTCGGTGCGTTCGAGTTCTTTATCGAGTTCGACTGCGGCGGGAGAAGAGGCCTCGACAGCGCGATCCTTCTCGTATTTTTCCGTGGCGGGCCAATCGACTAAGGCGTTGGGGAGTTCTTCCCAATCTTCGCGTTCGGTGCTGTAGTAGCGGACGCGATTGCCTTTCACTTCGTATTTCGTGACGAGCTGGTAGGAGCCGTCTTTGAGGATCAGGCGGCGGGGAGTGTCCTGGGCTGGAGCGGCTTGCGGTAGCAAGGCCAGGCTGAGGAGTATGAGAGATATACACAGACGATACATTCGACTCATTATCGCGCTGGGCGTGGGCGGAGTCGAATCCGATGACGGATGGTGCGCGGGGGAAGTTGTGGGTGTGTGATGCTGTCGGGAGGGCAGGTGAAGACGCCTGCCCCACAGCCGGCCGGGAGGCCGGCGATACGAAGCGGGTGTACACAGCGGTTTGGAGGCTGGTGTCAGGGGTTTACCGGATGACGGTTAGGGAGATGCTTGTAGTATCCTGATTGGCTGATTTATGAAGCACGAACAATGAAGCGAAATCTTCTATTCTCTTGCGGGCTGTATCTCACATGCATGGCGACGGCGCTGGCGCAATCGGGGCCGGCTCCGGTTGCCAGTCCTGCCAATGGCGGGCAGGGTCAACCTGTTTCCTACGCTTCGGTGACGCAGTTGAACGCGTTACTGTCACAAATCGAAGCGGCGTCGAAAGATACGCAGGCGGATTTGGGGAAGCTGCGCATCGAGAGGTGGAAGGCGGACGGGTCCTATAAGAAGCAAGCCCTGGGAAACGTGGATTCGATCCAGAGGAATCTGCAGGGCGCGCTCCCCGAGATTATTGCGCAGCTTCGCAATGCGCCGGAGGATTTGCCGCCGACGTTCAAGCTTTATCGAAATCTTGATGCGTTGTATGACGTGCTGCGGAACATCACCGAGGACGCGGCAGCGTATGGGTCGAAGGACGATCTGCAATCGCTGTCGAATGATCTGAGCGCATTCGAGGGAACGCGGAAGCAACTGGCGGAGCGCATTGAGAACCTGTCGTCGTCGAAGGAATCGGAGTTGACGCGGCTGCGGGGGCAGTTGAGGGCGCTGCAGGCGCAGGTCGAGGCGGTGCCTCCGAAGAAGATTGTAGTGGATGATACGGAGCCTCCGAAGAAGCCGGCGGTGAAGAAGAAGCCGGCGGCGAAGAGTACGACGGCTCCTTCTGGCACGAAGCCGACTGCGGGGGCTATGCAGACGCCGCCTGCGCAGCAGCAGGAGCAGAGTAAGCCGCAGTAGAGTCCTCGACTTCACGAGAGAGTCAAAATCCCCACCCTGTCTCGCACAAAACGCGAGACAAGGATGGGGCACCCTCGAGAACTACCCTCGAGAGACTCTCTTCTCTAGAAAACCTGAGAGCTAGACATCGGGCGAATCTGGTAACCTTCCCAACACATCTACATCGCACATCTTCTTTGGTGCAAGTCATGAATTCTCAGGTTCACATTGTCGGTATCGTGTTTGGCGCTGCCATCATCTGGGTGGTGCTGCTGGATGCGTTTGAGACCGTCGTGCTGCCGCGGCGGGTGCTGCGGAATTTCCGGCTGACGGCGTATTTCTACCGCCGGACGTGGATTCCGTGGCGCAAGATTGCGAGCCGGATCAGGCCGGCTTCGCGGCAGCAGAATTTTCTGGGATATTTCGGACCGCTATCGTTGATTCTGCTGCTGGGATTCTGGGCGGCGGGACTGATATTTGGATTTGCGCTGATTCAGTACGGGATGGGGGGGCACGAGCAGCTCAGCGGTGAGCGGCTTAACTTCGGCAAGATTCTTTATCACAGCGGGGAGACGTTTTTCACACTGGGATACGGCGATATTGTGCCGACCTCGGGCGGGGCGCGGGCGCTGTCGGTGCTTGAAGCGGGAATGGGGTTTGCCTTCCTGGGCGTGGTGATCGGGTATATCCCGGTGGTGTATTCGTCGTTCTCGCGGCGAGAGATTCAGATTTCGATGCTGGATGCGCGGGCGGGATCGCCTCCGGCGGCGGTTGAGTTGCTGGTGCGGCTGGCGGGCCGAACGGAAGATCCGGGGATGGATCAACTGGTGATGGATCAGGTCTTGCGTGATTGGGAGCGCTGGTCGGCGGAATTGCTGGAGTCGCAGATTTCGTATCCGGTGCTGGCGTTCTTTCGGTCGCAACACAGCAATCAATCGTGGGTGGGAGCGTTGACGACCATGCTGGATGTGACTTCGCTGGTGCTGACGGGGATTGAGGGAGTGCATCCGGGGCAGGCGAAGCTGACATTTGCGATGGCGCGCCATGCGGCTGTTGACCTGGCGCAGGTGGTGAACGCGAGGTATGATCCGGCGGCGCCGGATCGATTACCGGATACCGAGTATGAAGGTTTGCGCGCGGCGCTCGAGGCGGCCGGGCTGAAACTTCGAAGTGATGACTATGGGAGGGACAAGCTGGCGAAGTTGCGATCGATGTATGAGCCGTATGTGCACTCGACGGGCCGGAATCTCATGCTGAACTTACCGCCATGGAAACATCCGGAGAAGACGCGGGATAACTGGCAGGCGGGGCCGTGGGATCGGCTGATCCAGGCGCGAGGTTTGGCGGTGCTAGGGCAGAAGCCACGCGCCACGTTCCAAGCCGGGGATTTCGATCATTTTTAAAAGGTTAGAGTTTCCGGCTGGATGAGTTCAGCTAGCGGCGCCAGCTCGCCCGAAAATCCGCGAGCCGGTGCGCGACGTTAGTTGCGGGTACGATTGAATCAAACCTATTTCTATGTCGAGAAAAAGACGCGCGAATTCGCCGTGCCGGTTGCGCGAAGAGTGGAGTGTCCTACCCCGATCGGGGCCGGTTTCGCTGAGATCGGTTTCATTTTGGAAAGTCTCAGGAGCAGTACGTCAACCTTGCGCTGCTCATGCCGCGGGGGAAGATTGGTCTGTGTCATAGTTTCTATTCTCTCACGTAGGTGGGGAGAGGAGAAGCGGCATCGCACCAGTTGCGAGGCATCCTCTGTGGAAATGTTGAAATATTCCGCAGATAGTGGTGGGTAGAAAACAGGGCATGCCCATTCGCATGCCCTATTTCTTTCATTATCAACGGTTTGACTCAGCGTCCCTCTCTGGGTTGGCCGGTGCTGGGATTTAGGAACAGGGTGCCATTTTCGCGATTTCTGGTGAAATCAAACATCTGTGAGATCGAGTTGGCGATTGCGTCGAATGAACCCTGGCCGACGCGGGTTCCGCCGAGCCAATTATCTTCGACGAAGCGGATGATCGAAGACTGGTCGGTAACAGTATGGTCGACGAAGTTCTTGCGCGCCCAGGGCGAGACGACGAGCAGAGGCTGTCTCGGTCCATATCCGCAGCGGCCGAGAGCGTGCTGGTTTGCCGGGTTCACACCCGGAAGCGCGGTCAACGCGTTTCCGCAAGTGCCGGGTGAGGTAAGCGCGTCGGCAGGGCCCGTGGATGTGTTCATGATGGGTCCCATTACGTGATCGTACCAGCCGTCAGAATCGTCATACATGATTACTACCGCGGTGCTGTTCCAGGTGGGCAGCCCTTGCAGGAAGTTAATCGTGTTGACGATGAAAGTCTGCTCGTCCAGCGGATCGGAATATCCGGCATGACCATCCTGGTAAGCGGGGGCTTTGAGGAAGCTGACGGCGGGAAGATTTCCAATGGAGGCGGCAGCGTAGAAGTCCAGCACGTCGTACTGATGATTCGCGGGCCCAGCCGCTGCCGATTTCAGCCAGCGAGGCGGGACGCGTGTGCGCCGAATTCGAAGTTGATGTCCAGTAGTTGAAGAACGAATGGTGCGGGATGTAGTCCTTCGTCGGTCCGGCAAGGCCGGTGGAGGTGCGGTTGCATCCGGTGGAGCCGTCGGGATTGACGATGCTCAGGTTGAAGCCGCCCATGAACGATCCCCAGGTCACGCCCGCCGCGCTAAGAAGGTCGCCGATGTTCTTGCTCCCCATGGTGACCTGGTTGCGAGTTGAGGCGGAGCAGGCATCACCAATCGGATCGGGATCGCCGATTACGGTCAGCGAGCCGTCGGTGCCGCCGCTCACCTCGTTGCCGGTGCCGTTGAGAGTGGCGGTGACGCCATTGGTCTGGCCTGAGACCAGATTGAGAACGCCCGGCGTCGAAGGGCCGAACGTGGTGCTGTAAGAGTTGTCGCTCATGGCAAAGAACTGGGCGTAGTTCCACAGAGCGGTGACGGTATTGCCGTCAAAGTAGCCCATTACCTCGTTGCCTCCCGAGCTGGTGTCCGAGGGAAATAAATCCATCACGCCAGCGTCGAACGCAGCCTGCTCGGCGGTGTAACCGTGATTCTGGTCGGGAGTCACTGCTTGCGAGCGGTCCAGGCGAAATGGATTCGAAGCTCTCGCGCCATTGGCCGGATTGAGATTCGGGTTACTGGTCAGAAGAGCGCCAGTCAGGCCATTGACGGTCGGTGTGCCAGGGAATGCTTTGAATCTGGGTTCGCCAGTTGGGTTGGCCGCGTTCGGGTAGGTTGCGAAGTAGTGGTCGAACGAAACGTTTTCCTGAAAGATTACGACGAGATGCTGGATGGGCGTTGCGGTGGACGGAGCGTTGCTTGTAGGTTTGGAAGCGGCAAACGCGGGCAGCGTGCACGGTCCCAGCGCCGTAGTCAATGCCAGTATCATCGCTATCGACTTTTGAATGGCGGATTTCAACTTCTTAATCATTTCTTCTTCTCCTCTGCCCCGCCGGCCAACACCTTAGAAGGGACGCATCTTCACCTGCAGGCGCGCGGGCACCGGTTTCCGGATTTCGGGGCGGAGAGTAAACATATCTGGAGAATGTTGCGCTTCGGTTGCGGAAGGATGAAATGAAGATGAAATGACGATTCACGTCTGTGGAAAAGGGGAGAGGTGGTTTGCAGATTGAAGCCGGCGACTGTTACGAGTGTTGAGCCTTCTCTCCTGTCGGTTCTTGTCATGATTCAATTCGACCTGACTGATTTACGGGGGTCCTGTGTGGCATCCACGTACTCGGTCGAAGATGGGCCGAAACCGGTAATCTGAACGACAACCGGTTCGTCACCGGTTGCTGCGAAGTGATTCCGGGAGGGCGGTTCGGTGTAAAAACTCCCAGCAGGTAGGGCCTTCAACTTGGCCTCGTCAAACCTGTCGCCATACCCAATGTGCCATGTGCCGGAGATCACTGTCGCAACCCTGTCGTCGCGATGGGAGTGCGCGGCGATCTTTGTATGTGCCGGGACGCGAAGCATGATGGTGTATACGCCTGCTTGGTCTGGATTGCCTTTCAGAACAACCGTCTGGATCCCGCCCACCCCTGAGCTTCCCGTACCCGGATTCCCCGCCTGAGGAAACTTGTACTCGGCAGGAGTGAGGCGTTCCTCGTTTGAGTCGCCACTAGCATTGTTTGAGTCGCCACTAGCGTTGCCTGCAGGATGCGCAACCACCGGCCCGTCGAGAAATCTACGAATCAGCGCCACGGTATAGGCGGGTTTTTCCTCCATCAGCCAATGTCCCGAGCCTGCGACTACCTCCTCCTGCACGTTGGTCGCTACATGACGCATAATCACGGCCTGCAGGGGACCGAAGGACTTCTCTCCACCAACCGCCATCACAGGCATCGTCAGTTTCGTTTGCTCGAAGACGTTATTATCTTTCGCATCCTGGGAGAACGCGGTGAACTGTGCAAACCCCGCCCGCATTCCACCAGGCTGCGCGTAAGTGGCGGCAAAGAAGTTCCTGGTGGCCTCGTCAGGCTGACCAGGATCGGCGGTAAAGTCGTTCCAGATCCGGTCAAAATAGATTCGCTCCCGCCCTGCCACAAGCCGTTCCGCATCCGGCCCGTGAAAGTTGAAGTGCCAAACTCCGGGATTTTGTAGAATCTCGCGCCACGGATCAATGCCAGGAATTGGCGCGTCCATGACCACCAACCTCTCAACCTTGTCGGGGTAAATCGCGGCGTAAGCATAAGCCACCATGTTGCCGATATCATGAGCAACAACAAACGTCTTGTCGAATCCCAACGAAGTCACAACGGCGCGCATGTCCTTGGCCTGAGTCTTCTTGTCGTAGCCATCGGCAGGTTTGGACGATCGCCCAATGCCGCGGAGGTCCGGCACTACTACCGTGTGGTCCTTCATAAGATCTGCGGCAAGAGGAGCCCACGAATCGCTATTTTCCGCGTACCCATGAATGAGGAGCACCACCGGACCGCTTCCTCCCCAACGCACGAAAATGTCTGCCCCGGCCGGGCTGTGGATCGTCTTTGCTTGAAAACTGGACGGCAACGAAGGCTGAGCGTTGGTTGAAACCGCTCCCAAGGTGAAAAACACTAGGGCAAGAAAATGTCGAATCATGAATAGCTCCGCATTCGAGAACAATCGGTTGACTGGGCGAACGAATGGAACTCCGGGTTCACGAATTGTAGACCACAGGCTTCGTCACGTGAAGTATCGACTCAACCGGTCGCAGCCGGAAGTCGGCTTGTCGAGAGCTTTGCTGGCGATTGCAGCGTAGATCGGAGGAATTCCGCCTTAAGTTTTAGATGGAATGAGACGGCTGGTCTCGCGGAACAGATAAGCTGTCCGCACGCACTCGATGAGGTGCAAAGGAGACCAGCCTGATGCAAGAGAATAGCAGACGTTCAGCGGATGTGGAGAAGCCTGGGATGACTGTGGGGATCGATCTAGGCGATCGGTTCAGTCGATATTGTGTGGTGAACCAGGAGGGCGAAGTTATCGAGGAGGGTCGGATACAAACGACGAGGGCAGCGCTGGAGAGACATTTCACTGGGGAAAGGCAGCGGATTGCGATGGAATGCGGGACGCATTCGCCATGGGTGAGTCGATTGTTGCAGAGCATGGGGCATGAAGTGTTGGTGGCAAACGCGCGCAAGGTGCGGGCGATCACGGGCAGCGAATCGAAGAATGATCGCAACGATGCGGAGAAGTTGGCGCGGTTCGCCGCCTACGATGTGCGGTTGTTGTCGCCGATTCAACATCGTAGCCCGGAACGACAGCGAGATCTGAACCTGCTGCAGACTCGCGACACGCTGGTCCGGGCACGGACCATGCTGGTGAATGCGATGCGTGGGTTGGTGAAGAGCGCCGGGCAACGACTACCAAAGTGTTCGACGGAATCGTTTGCCAGGGCAGTGCGGACAACGATTCCCGCGGGCATGGAGCCAGCGCTCACGCCGTTGTTAGAGCAAGTAGCGAGTTTGACGGAGCACATCCGGAAGATGGACAAACAGATCGAAGCACTGGGGAAACAATATCCCGAAGTCGTGAGGTTACGAAGCGTGCCCGGCGTGGGGCCGGTGGTTGCAGCCGCGTACGTGTTGACGCTGGACTCACCCGGGGCGGCGGGAAAGAGCCGGGCGGTGGGCGCCTTCCTGGGATTACGGCCGCGGCAAAGCCAATCGGGGGAGTGCGATCCGCAGCTACGGATCAGTAAAACGGGAAACTCCTATCTGCGCCGATTGCTGGTACAAGCGGCGCAATATGTATTGGGACGCTTTGGACCGGATTCCGAACTACGGCGGTGGGGCCTGAAACTGGCCGCTAGCGGAGCCAAGCGTGGAAAAAAGCGCGCAGTGATTGCCGTAGCGCGCAAACTGGCGGTTCTGTTGCACCATCTCTGGCGGAGTGGCGAATATTATCGACCGTTTCCGAATGGAACCCAAGTGTTTACTCCATAAGGGACAAGATCGGACAACCAGCACCGGATGCAAATCTCGCGTTGCGGCGACTGCGCTTAAGCGCTTGGCCCGAAACACAAGGCCGTAAGTTAGATTGCAGCACCGCTTCATCACTATCGGACACCAACATGCACCGAGTCCCACGGACTCACCAGAGTGCGAATAGAAGCCCGAGATGAAACCGCGAGAAGATGAAAGACAAAAGCACCATGAAATGCACGGTGCATACTTGACACGATCAGCCGTCTCATAGAAGCGCTTATGGGAGAAAACCCCACTTCTCCCAAAGGCAGGGAGAAGTGGGGCACCCTGCGTGGGATTCGTATTTCGAGAGATCGGAGTTGGTTCGAGTCGATTTATTCTTCGACGGCGACTACCTGCTCGATTAGCGCGTCTTTGGCGAGGCGTTGTACTGAGCCCTTGGGGTCGACATGGTAGATGCCGCTGCCATTCGAGTAGAGAACAGAGCCATCGGAATAGAGGTCGTAGCAGAGGACGGCTTTAGCGACGACTTCTTCGGTTGCGCCTTTGCAGCGGATGAGTTCCCAGGATTTTGGGACTAGAGCGGGAGTGCCGTCGTCGGCGCGGTCGGCGGCCTTGTCGGCATCGAGCATGTTGCCCCAGACCATCATCTTGCGGAGGTCGGCGTGTTTCTGGCGGGCATTGCCGGTTGTGGTCAGCGTGTTTCCTGTGTAGCGGACGGTAAAAAAATTCAGGAATTGAAAGACTGCATAGATGAGGCGGAACGGGAGCAGAACAAGATCGAGCGCGGCGCGCCAGGGGCTGGGCGGCCGGTTGGGATCACGATACGGGCGGCGGATGTAGAAGAGCGTGCCATCGTTCGCAAGCTTCGGAGTGAGCAGGTCGAACCTGGGATCCTCGGCGAGCGTGGTTACGGTGCCCGCTTCGAGATCGAGTTTGTGGATGGCGAACGCAGCCTGGGTGACGGCGAATCCGGCGCGATTGCGTCCGATGGCGGAAGACTGGAAGACAAGTTCGCGGGTGGAGCCGGGAACCCAGTGCGGAGCGTCGTCGATGGTGTCACCCTGAGTGACGTCGCGCATGTCGGTGCCGTCGGAGCGCATCACGGAGATGCAGGACTGGCCTCCTTTCCGCTGGACGACGCACGCCAAGGAATCTTGTGCGGGACCGGCGGCCAGGCGGCGGACGCGGAAGTCGGCGGTATGGAGCAGGCGGAGTTCGTCGGTGGCGCGGTCGCGGAGAAGGAAGACTCCGCCGATGTCGTCGGTAGAGAGGCTGTAGAAGAGTTCGCCTGGCTTGCATCCGGAGCTGATGCCGGTGATGTCGACGCGGATGTCGGCGGGATCGCCGGGCTGGCGTCCCCAAAGGGCGCCTCCCGACATGAAGTTTGCGCCGGCGCCTTGCGTCTTCCAGGAGTTGCGGTGGTTGATTTGGGCGGCGCGCTCGCGGACGGATTCTCCGAATTTGCTATCGATGGGGCGGACGGGATCATCGCCCAGTTTCAGGTGGAGTTGGCCTTGCGATAAGTAGGCGTAGGAATGGCTCATGGCTTTTGCATGAGCCTAGCGGAAGGGAACAGGGCGGGGTAGGTTACTTTCGAGAGGGTTTGTTACCATTCTTTTTCCGTTTGGGGCTGCCGAAAATCGAAATCTTCACCACAGAGGGCACAGAGGGGCACAGAGGAAAATCATTCTGATGAAGAATACGGGTGAGAATGTGGTGCGGATTGAGGCGTTGGCGTTGAATGCGCTGGCGGACCGGATTGCGGGTCCGATGGGCGCGGCGTTTCAGCGGGCGGTGGATCTGATGTTTTGCTGCGCGGGGCGGGTGGTGGTGACTGGGATGGGCAAGAGCGGGTTGATCGCGCGGAAGATTGCGGCGACGCTGAGTTCCACGGGGACTCCGGCGTTGTATCTGCATCCGGTGGAGGCTCTGCACGGGGATTTGGGGATGGTGGTGCAGGGGGATGTGGTGCTGGCGCTGTCGGCTTCGGGGGAGTCGGAGGAGATTCTGGCGCTGCTCGCGACTATTAAGAGGTTGCAGGTGCCGTTGATTTCGATGACGGGGGATGAGATCTGTTCGGGTCCGAAAGCATCTTTAGCAAACGGAAGTCAAAATCCCCACCCTGTCTCGCAAAAAACGCGAGACAAGGGTGGGGCACCCGCTTCCACTCAGAGAGACGCAAGGTCCCTCGGCTCCGCTCGGGATGACAGTGGAGTGAACAAGGTTTCGACTCTTGCGTCTGCGGCTGATGTTGCTCTCGACTGCTCGATTGCGCGGGAGGCTTGTTCGTTGGGTCTGGCGCCTACGGCTTCTACTACTACCATGCTGGCTTTGGGGGATGCGCTGGCGGTTACTTTGAGTGAGCGGCGCGGATTCAAGGAGGAAGACTTTGCCAACTTGCATCCGGGGGGGAAGTTGGGGAAGCGGCTGGCGCGGGTGGAGGCGTTAATGCATGCGGGGGATGCGCTGCCTCGCGTTACTCCTGCGACCCGGATGCCGGATGTGATCTATGAAATGTCGCGGAAGAAGCTGGGCGTTACGGCGGTGGTGGAGGGCGAGCGGTTGGTGGGGATCATCAGCGATGGGGATTTGCGGCGGCTGCTGGAGAAGCGGGGGAAGGATGTGATGGATCTGACGGCGGGGGAGGCGATGACGCGGGATCCGAAGACGATCGATGCCGGAGAGTTTGCGGCTACGGCTCTGGCGGTAATGGAAGAGAAGAAAATTACGTCGCTGATGGTGGTGGACGGAGCGGGGAAGCTGGAAGGAATTGTGCATCTGCATGATTTGTGGGGGACGGAAATGATGTAGGGATAAGGACGGTTGGGAGGACGCGACCCCTCCACCACGGCCGGCGGGGACGCGGGCGCTACGGATTGCGGGGCTCGCGACTGGGGGAGTTCGGTGCAGGCTACAATAGGCGGCATGTATCATTACGATCCCAATGCGGCGCTGGAAGAACTTACAGAGGATGCGATTTTGCCGAATCCCGTGCATGTGCGGGATATGATTCTGCGCGGGAAGCTCACGGCGGATCGGTCGCTGGAACTGAATCGACTGTTTGTGGAGTATCAGAAATTTTTTGGGGAAGCACAGAAGCTGGGGAAAGAAATTTTGAAGCAACTGGCCGGATAGTGCTGGTGATGGGCGCTGCGTTTCCTTAACTTTTCTTCAGCCCGCAGGAACTCAGGAAGGTTTTCGCGATGGTGGCGGTCTTTTCGAGGAAGGGCTGCACGTCGGCAGCGGGCAGCACTCTCTGGCTGCGATAGACGATGAGTGCAGGCCCCTCGCCCTCGATCTGCAACATATCTCTGCGTGGGAGGTTTCCCAGGAACTCGAGCAAGGCAGGCGTGAATAGCTGCCGCAGCTTCGCTTCGTCCTCAGGAGCGCCCAGGAGCATGCAATTGCGCGAGAACTCGGGGCTGGAGTCGAAATCAATGGTCTGGCCTTTATGGGTAAGTTTCATCACCGCTCGGAGCACGGGATTGTTCGGCACCAACTGGAATTTCGGCAGGCGCAGTTCGTGTGAAAATGCGGCCACCGTCTGGGTTTGGTTGTTCTTTCCGTTGCGCCACGAGTAATCGAAGAGGCTGGCTGAGAGTCCGGCATAGTTTCCAGTCATGATGTTTCTGTATTGTTCGCGGTTCCCCTGGAAGAGGGAGGTCTGCAACCAGGGCGCCTGCGCGGGATCGATCCACGTGTTTTCCTGGAAGAGAAAGCCGATCGATTGAGCGACTGCGGCTAGATCCTGCGTCCGCTTTTTCTTGACGAAGAAGATGACAGCAACAATCGCGGCGCAGGTGGCTAGAATGACCACCATAGCCGTCGCGCTTGAGCTCATGGCAAGGCCTCCGCAGGGCAATGCATCTTAGCTTACAGAGCGAAGCGAATCAATTGTGGAACCGGAACACTGGGGAGGATATTGTTAAGACAGTCGGCGGCACCGTGATACTGCTAGTCTCCCCTTAGGAAGTTAATCAGTTCTTCTCGCGTGAAACCGGCTTCCCGCAACAATGACATCAGAGTGCCTTTGGGGAGATCGCGATTGTGTTGCGGAACAACGGCGCGGCGGCGCGAAGATGGGTGGTAATAGATGTAATGGCTGCCGGAAGTGTGGTCGAGGACAAAGCCATTCTGTTCAAGGAAGCGAATGACTTGGCGAGGCTTGATAGCGGGGAGTTTCGGCATCACCTGCAGTTATACCAACTGCGAAACCGATAAAACCAGCGGTAACAGTAGGCGGTGCGGAAATGTGGAAAACTCGCAAAAGGTTTTTGATATACGTGTCTTGCGGCACAACTCCTGATGTGAGAATCAGGCTTAGTCAGCGGGCGTACTCGAGGTCTAGCGAGGCGAGCAGCGTTTCTTCGTCGGTGGGGACCGGCTCGTTGTGTTTGCGAAGACTCGCGATATAACCAGAGATCGCGTCTTTTGCCATTTCTTGAGCTTCTTTCAGCGTGCGCCCATAGGTGACGCAACCTGGAAGTGCAGGGACGAGTGCGGTATATCCGCCCTCGGGTTCTGGGCGGAGCATGATGTTGTAACGATAGCGTGCCTTCGGCATGTCAGAGCTAGTTTAGCGCAAAACCAGTGAGTATCGCGTAGATGTCAAGTAAAGTACCCGCTCTGTCGTAGAATAACCAATTCCCCCTCGAATTGGGCTTGTGCCTGTATCTGGGTACTCGCTACTCGGGATTTGGTACTCCAAAACTATGCATCGTTGGTCACAGTTGTTTATTCCTACATTGCGCGAGGCGCCTGCTGACGCAGAGGTGGCTTCGCATAAATTTCTGGTGCGGGCGGGATACATCCGGCAGCTTGGGGCGGGGATTTATTCCTACCTGTTTCTTGGGAACCGGTCGTTTAACAAGATCATGGCGATCGTCCGCGAGGAGATGGACAAGATCGGGCAGGAGTTTTTTTTGCCAGCGCTGCATCCGCGGGAGGTTTGGGAGGCTTCAGGGCGGTGGGGGCTGATGGGTGAAAACCTGTTTCGGCTGAAGGACCGCAAAGGAGCTGACATGTGCCTGGGCATGACCGAGGAAGAGGTCATGACTTCGATTGCGCTGAAGGAATTGCGGAGTTACAAGCAGCTGCCGCAGATCTGGTATCAGATTGCGCCGAAGTTTCGTGATGAACCGCGGCCGAAGGCTGGGTTGCTGCGGGTGCGGCAGTTCATGATGAAGGACGCGTATTCGTTCGATATCGATGCGGCGGGGCTGGATGTTTCTTACAAGAAGCATTACGAGGCGTACTGCCGGATTTTTGATCGGTGCGGGTTGAAGTACATGGTGGTGGAGGCGGACTCAGGAGCGATGGGCGGGAAGGAATCGCACGAGTTCATGGTACGGACTCCGGCGGGGGAAGATCAGATTGTGAGCTGCGACGGATGCGATTACGCGGCGAACATGGAGAAGGCGACTTCGAAGCTGGAGCCGTGGGGAGATCTTGCGCCGGAAGGAGACGGCAAGCCGCTGCCCGTGCATACGCCGGGGCAGAAGACGATTGAGGATGTGGCGAAGTTTCTGGGAGTGTCGCCGAAGAACAAGATCAAGACGCTGGCTTATATGGCGGAGGAGAAAGACGCGGCGGGCAAGACTACCAAGCTGCGCGCAATTGTGGTGCTGATGCGCGGGGATCATCAGCTGAATGAGGCCAAGCTGAACGCGACGGCCGGGACGTTGCCGCGTCCGATGGAAGAGGGGGAGATCAAGGCGCTGTTCAAGTCGCCGGCGGGTTATCTGGGGCCGATCGGGATTGAGTGGGCGCGCGATCATGAAGAAGGATTCGGACAAGCCGGTGCTGCTTGTCGACAAGGCGCTGGAGGGGCGGACGAATCTGATTGCCGGCGCGAATCAAGAGGATTATCACCTGAAGAATCTGACGCCGGGGAAGGATTTTCATCCGACGGCGTATGCGGATTTGCGGTCGGTGACGGCGGGGGAGGGTTGTCCGAATTGCGAGAAGCCTTTGCGGATCGATACTGCGGTGGAGATCGGGCACATTTTCAAGCTCGGGTACCGGTATTCGGAGTCGATGGGGCTGCGGGTGCTGGATAAGAACGGCAAAGAAGTGAAGCCGATCATGGGGAGCTACGGGATCGGGATTGAACGGATCCTGACGGCGGCCGTGGAGCAGGGAAATGACAGCGACGGGTTCTGGCTGCCGGCGACGATTGCTCCGTTTGAGATCGTGGTGGCGCCGGTCAATGTAAAGGATGAGGTGGTTCGAGGCGTGGCCGAAGATATTGCGAATACACTCGACGCTGCCGGATTCGACGTGGTGCTGGATGACCGGGACGAGCGGCCGGGGGTGAAGTTCAAGGATGCGGATCTGGTCGGTATCCCTTTTAGAATCACAGTGGGAAAGAAAGTTACCGAAGGCACTGTGGAAGTCGTTTTGCGCGAGACTCGCGAGGTACGCGATGTTACGATTTCCGCGATAGTGGAATATTTTGAAGGAATGCTCCGGCGGGCGGGATGAAGTGAGTTTCCGGTCCCGCGGGAGCGGATTGTGGGACATGGGAACAGTAAAAGCAATCATCGGGTTTCTGCTGATCATCGGCATGGTGTACTGCGGATTTCAGATCATTCCGCCGGAGCTGACGAATTATTCGTTCCAGGATGATCTGCGGAACATCGCGATGGTGGGCGGGGCGAATCCTCACCAGACCGACCAGGAACTGATCGACGCCATCATGAAGAAGGCGCGGGAGCACGACATCACGCTGGCGCCGGAGCAGATCACGGTGCAGCGGATCGGGACGCCAGGCGCGCCAGCTGTGTTCGTGGCGGCAGATTACAGCGTGCCGGTGAGTTTGCCGGGATATTCCTTCGCGCTGCATTTCACACCTTCCAGCGGAAATCGGCAGCTGTAGAGAGCCAGCAATTAGCGCTTAGCTTTTAGCCAAGGCTGGGTGCGATCTGTTGTGACAAAAATCAAAGTCATTGTCGTACTGATCGTGTTTGCGGTTGTGGCGAGCACGGTGTGGCAAGTCGCGTCCTGTGAAATTGCCAATTACGAACTCAAAGACGATTTGAAAGAGATGGCCTCGATGGGTGGCGCGCGGGGGCTTCTTTCTGCAGCGAGTTTTGAGCGGGACTTGGGCGCTCGCTTCGCTTCGCGGGACAGCCGAGGCGGCTCTCCCTACGTGGGCATTGCTGGTTTCCGCGGGGTTGGGGAAGTTCCCATTCGCGACGAAATTTTAATAGCACTTTGGGGGTGGGCAATGACGTTCGTAACCTTGTCACTACGTTACGCGCGACCTAGGATCGGCGTGGGATCGGAGTTTTTTCGCGCTCCTGCGGGGCGCTGCCCAAGAGACTCCTCAAAGAGAAATTCCAGCGCGAATCGGAGATGGGATTCGCGCAGCGTGTGCGTAATTTGACGTGGAGGCGGTTCATGACGATGAAGGGTCGGGTGCTGTTGGTCGGGATCGTGATGCTGGCGGAAATGTGGCTTGTCGGGTGCGGCCATTACAACTGCGGGGCGACGTTTGGTGCTTCGAGTTGCTCGGCGGGGAACGGCGGGCTGAACTCGGGGAACGGCAACAGCGGAAATGGATCCGTCTACCTCTTCGTGGCGGATGCGGGCGGCATTCAGGGAGAGGTTTTGGATCCGACAGCTGCGACGATCAAGACCATCCCGGGCGGGACCGCTTCTATAACCTCAGGAACCGTAAATGCCCCGCAGAGCGATTTTATGGCGGTGGCTCAAGGCAAGTATATGTACTCCGGATATTCCACCTGGCTCGGGGGCACCATTTACGGCTGGTCGATCACGGGGGGTGGAACGCTCAATGCTATTACAGGCGTACAGCCATTTTCGGCCCCTTACCTGGTGGGCGGTTTTCAGGTCGGGTCGCAGGCGATGATTACGAATCCGGCCGGGACCCTGCTATTCGCGCTGGATCAAACGAACGAACAGGTTTATGTCTATACGATTGGCACGGGCGGAGTTTTGGCTTCCGCAACCGGCTCGCCTATGGCATTGCCCCCAGGATTCAAACCGTTCAACCTGGCGATTGATGGCCTGGGGAAGTACCTGTATGTCAGCAACGATGTGACATTGAACACCACTGAGGTTGCGACCTACAGCATCGGAAGCAATGGCGCGCTGGCGGCAGTAGGCACTCCGCTTTCGACGCCGATACGGCAGATGCAGGGTGACGCGTCCGGCAAATTCATGATCGGGACGAGCGGCGGGTTTTTCTTCAACAACGGCGATAACACCCTCTATGTGGGGGCCATTGGTCAGTCAGGCGCACTGACGGTGACGTCCGTCACAATCACGGGTGTGCCCGCGGGCGTGGCAGTTCAACCGAATTCGGGTGGGAATATTGTTTATGCATTTGATTTCCCGGGCAGCACCGGCAATGGCACTATTGAGGGCTTCCAATTCGATTTATCAACTGGTGCTCTCACTGCCATCGCGGGGATCACCGCCAGCGGTGCGAACGGAGAGTTCGACCCGAGTGGAAAGTATCTCTTTGTGGTCGCGGCCTCAAACGGCGTAGCGAGTGCTGTGGACGCATACAGCGTGAGCGCCAGTTCTGCGCTGACGACACCAGTTGCTACTGTGGGCTGGGCTCCGGGAGGGTGGCAGCCGGTGGACGCACAGTAGGTTCTGATTGTTTACGGTTGGGAGACCCGCATGTACTGCGGGTCTCTTTTCGTTTGAGGAGGCGGGCGTACAATGGAGGGACCGCCTACATTCGTCGCAGGGAGTGGTGTGCCGGGAGGGAGCGGAGTGGAGGATGAAGCAGATTCCTCCTTGCTCGCTACGCTCACTTGTCGGAATGACAAGGGTTTTTGGGTGTGCTCGCTCGTCGGAATGACAAGGGTTCTTGGGTGTGCTCGCTCGTTTGGATGACGAGGATTTTGTGTTTGTGTGCGCTTGTCGGAATGACAAGGATCTTGGGTTATTCGCGGGAGTGTGCCGGAGCGCATTAGGACTGTGAACGCGAGCAAAGTCAAAATCCCCACCCTGTCGCAAAATCCGCGACAAGGGTGGGGCACCCTCGAGTTACATGGGCGCGAGTTACGTGACGGGGTTAAACCTTTTTGCGGTGGGGATCGTCTGAATAGAATCTGGGTCTGAGTTGAAACTGTGGCTATCAAGATCAGAATTCCGAAGAGTGGTGAAGGTGGCGGAGCGAAGACGGTCCGCGGGCTGCCGCGCGATCCGGTGTTGCGGGCGGCGCTGGTGGCGTTTTTGTTGCTGGCGGTCTCGTTCACCATCGTTTTTTCCTACTTCTATATCAAGTACGACCGGATCATCCAGAAGCGGTTCCGGACGCCGGTGTTCGCCAACTCGGCGAAGATTTATGCGTTGCCGCGGGTGGTGCGCGACGGTGAAAAGATCGACGCGAAGCAGATCGCTGCAGAACTGCGGCGGGCAGGGTACGCGGACAAAGACGGCGATTCGAATCTGGGGACGTTCCGTCTGGTAAAGGGCGGGATCGAGATCACGCCCGGGGCGGAGTCGTATCATGCGCCGGAGCCGGCGCGGATCACGATTGAAGACGGGCAGGTGTCGCAGATCATGAGCCGGGGCAGCGAGCTTTCGGCGTATGAACTGGAGCCGCAACTGGTGACGGCGCTGTTCGACGCGGAGCAGCGGTCAAAGCGGCAAGTGGTGAAGTACGACGAGATTCCTCCGGTGATGGTGCAGGCGGTGCTGGCGATCGAGGACCGTCGGTTTTTCGAGCACAGCGGCGTGAACTATCTGCGCATGATGGAAGCGGCGTGGATCGACGTGATGCGGGGGCGGCACGAGCAGGGCGGCTCGACGATCACGATGCAGCTTTCGCGCGGATTCTTCCTGACCCCGGAGAAAACGATTAAACGCAAACTGACGGAGATGTTGATCGCCGAGGAACTGGAGCACAAGTTCTCGAAGCAACAGATTTTCGAGTTTTATGGAAACTGGGTGGATCTGGGGCAGCGCGGGTCGTTTGCCATCAGCGGGTTCGCCGAGGCGTCGAAGTCCTACTTCAATAAAGATCTGAAGGACATCACGCTGCCCGAAGCGGCGCTGCTGGCGGGACTGATTCAGCGGCCGAGTTATCTGTCGCCGTACCGGCATCCGGAGCGCGCAATGGAGCGGCGCAACGTGGTGCTGGAGACCATGGTGGAAACCCACGCCATCACGCGAGAGCAGGCGGACAAGGCGAAGGCGGCTCCGCTGAAGCTGGCGCCTCCGAATGTGGAGGCGAGCGACGCGCCGTACTTTGTCGACATGGCGCGCGAGCAACTGATCGGAAAATTCAGTGACAACGAGTTGAATGACTCGTCGTATCGCATTTATACGACGCTCGATCCGGACTTGCAGAAGGCGGCGGCGCAGTCGGTCGAGATGGGCATTAAGCTGGTGGATGAGCAGGTCAAGAAGCTGCGCACGAAAAAGGTAAAGGTCGGAAAGAAGTATGAGACGAAGGTGGAGCCGGGGCCGCAGGCTCAGGTCGCGCTGGTGGCGATCGATCCGCATACGGGAGCGGTGCTGGCGCTGGTGGGTGGCCGCGACTATGGATGGAGCCAGCTGAATCACGCGGTGGCGAAGCGGCCAACGGGATCGATCTTCAAACCGTTTGTGTATGCGGCGGCGATGAATACGGCGCTGGATGGATCGACGAACGTGATTACCCCGGCATCGACCGTGGTAGATGAGGCGTCGACATTCGCGTATGGGGATTCGATTTACGAGCCGCGCAACTACAAAGAGGAGTATCACGGCGAGGTGTCGCTGCGGTACGCGCTGGCCATGTCGCTGAACAATGCGACGGTGAAGGTCGCGGAGGAGGTTGGGTACGACAAGGTGGCGGACCTGGCACGGTCGGCAGGGATCGCGTCGGTGAAAGCGACTCCGGCGATGGCGCTGGGATCGTATGACGCTTCGCCGATGGACATGGCGGGGGCGTACACGGTTTTTGGAAATAACGGGACTCGGCTGTCGCCGATCCTGCTGCGGTCGGTGCGGACCAGTAAGGGCGACGTGATCTCGAACTACAACACGGATCAGAAACCGGTGATGGATCCGCGGATTGCCTACGTCATGACGAACATGATGGAGGGCGTGATCAATAACGGGCTGGGATATACGGCCGTGCGGTTGCGGGGATTTACGCCTCCGGCGGCCGGCAAGACCGGGAGTTCGCACGACGGGTGGTTCGCGGGGTATACGTCGAATCTGCTGTGCATCGTGTGGGTGGGGTATGACGACTACAGCGACCTGCGGCTGAGCGGGGCGCAGACAGCGGCCCCGATCTGGGCGGAGTTCATGAAGAAGGCGGCGGTGCTGCCCATGTACTCGGATATGAGAGAGTTCTCGCAGCCGTCGGGTGTCGTGGATGTGCAATTGGACAAGGCTACCAACCGGCTGGCGACACCGAGCTGTACCGACGACTATACTTCGGCGTTTGTAGCGGGGACCGAGCCACGCGATACCTGCGAGACACAGCAGGGAATCAAAGGCTTCTTTACCAAAATGTTCGGGGCAGACAAGCCGGTGATGCCGGCCCAGACGGCGCAGGATCCGAATGCTACGGACCCGAAGAAGAAAAAAGGGTTCTTTGGCAAGATCGCTGGAATATTTAAGGATGACAAAAGCTCGACTCCGGTGTCTAAACCACCGGACAGCGGGCCGCATTAGGGGTTGGGGCAAGTGGATCTTTTGGAGCTTGGGTTTTAGATCTTAGGTTTCGGGTCTTAGTTCTTGGACCAAACGACCTGAGTTCCCAAAATCTTCGCCGGACGGCCTGAATTGTGCCAGAATAGCTGCAATCACTGGGGGTGGCCTATGGCACTCTACCCGAAAGTTTTCTGCGTTTCTCTCCTCACTGCTTGTGTTTTCGCATTGACGTCCGTTTCATTGGCGCAGGTTTCACACGCCGATCCAGTGCAAGTCAAGCCACCGTTGTTGCGGACGATCGATCCGCCTTCGCCGGAAGCGACGGGCTCCGATCTGGAGTCGCGTGCGGACGAGTTGCATGCGCAGAAATTGTATTTCGATGCGATTGATTATTACCGGGCGGCGCTGGGGAAGATCAGTGGAGAGGGCCAGGCGAAGATTTACAACAAGATTTGCCGGACCCAGTTGGTGATGACGCGGTGGCGGGATGGGCAGAAGAGCTGTCAGCAGGCCATCAAGGCCGACCGCAAGATGCCAGATCCGTACAACAATCTTGGTGTCGCGTACTACGAGGAAAAAAGATACGGGGCGGCGATCAAGCAGTATCACAAGGCGATCGAACTGGATGACAGCGCGGCGTCGTTTTACAGCAATCTAGGGGCGGCGCTATTTGCGAAGAAGGACTTTGACAAGTCGGCCCAGGCGTATCAGCGCGCCCTTGAGCTTGATCCGGACGTATTCGAGCGGAGTTCGCGGCAGGGTGTGCAGGCCCAGGTGCCGCGGCCGGAAGATCGGGCGCTGTATGACTACACCGTAGCGAAACTCTACGCCAAGATGGGATTCTCGGACCGGTCGCTTGAGTATCTGCGCAAGGCGATGGAAGAGGGGTACAAGAATTTCAAGAACGTGTACAAGGACGAGGAGTTTGCGGAACTGCGAAAGGATAAGAGGTTTACGGAGTTGATGGCGTTGAAGACGCCTGGACTGCCGGAGTAGAGAGCAGTACTCAGTTGTCAGTACTCAGTTGTCAGTTCTCAGTACTCAGTTGTCAGTTCTCAGTTGTCAGTTCTCGGTTCTCGGTTCTCGGTTCTCGGTTCTCGGTTCTCGGTTCTCGGTTCTCGGTTCTCGGTTCTCGGTTCTCGGTTCTCGGTTCTCGGTTCTCGGTTCTCGGTTGCAGGGAATTGATTTGTGGTTGCTATGGGCGCGCGGTTGCCTGGCTATTGCATCTCTCACCGAAATGACTTCGCTTCGTCTGGCCGTGGGAAATCAAACACAACATCCTACTTCAATGGCTGCTGATCGGTGTCGTTTTGCGTCGACGTAAACAGACTGGTTGAAATGTAAATCGAGCTTAACGTCCAGGTTTTACAAAGCTTTACAAAAATAGACGGAACTTCTTCTGGATACAGTGTTTAATTTTTTCAACATACTCCTGAAAACAACAGGGTGAGTAAGGAGAAACGGTAGCCCACCGGAACGCTGACCCGAGCACGCCCCAAGCAAGCTTTCCGGTGGGTTTTTCTTTTAGCTACTCGCATCTAGCTACTAGCTTCTAGCCAAAAACAAACCAAAACCGCAGAGGTCGGCGAGTACGCAGAGGATAGGAAAATATATCTTCTTGGGTCTCTTTGTGGCGCTCCACTTTTGTCGCAATCGACACGACGGTGCATCTTCTTTGGCTTCGTTTTGCCTAAATTCCTCTGCGACCCCTGCGCCCCCGGCGGTTTTAATTGGTTCTACTGGACGGTGGGGCTGCGCTCGCCGATGTAGGCTTCTACGATCTTCTTCCATTTTCCCTGGGCTTTGAGAATGAACTCTACCGCGTCGCGTAAGGCGCCTTCGCCTCCGGCGTGGGGAGTGGTGTAGTGGGCTTCCTTCTTCACTTCGGCGCGGGCATTCTTAACGGCGATTGCTAATCCACCGGCGCGCATGGCGGGGAGGTCGATGACGTCGTCGCCGACGAAGGCGGCCTCGTCGAGGGCGACTCCGGCTTCTTTGACGATTTCCTTGAAGGCCGTCGCTTTGTCCTGAATGCCCTGGCGGACGAATTCCAGTTTGAGATCGCGGGCGCGGAGGGCGACGGTTTCAGAGACGCGCTTGGTGATGAGGCCGGTTTTGATGCCGGCGAGGCGGGCGAGGGAGATCGAAGCGCCATCGTGGGCGTGAAAGCCTTTGGCTTCGATCAGGGATTGGCTTTGGAAACCGAATCCGCCCTGGCTGCCCTGGCTGGCGGATTTTTCGAGAATGCTTTGAGGCGCGCCCGGCGGAGCAGGGAAGATGAAAAGCTTGCCGTCGGTGAGGACTCCATCGACGTCGAAGAGGAGGAGTTTGATTTTGCGGGCGCGGGCTTGAGCGGAGAGTCTTTTGGGCATCGACGGGATTGTATCGAATTTCGCGGGATCGCCGGAGCATGGTGAGACTCGACTCGGATGAGTTCAGAAAACCTCTGGACACAGCGACGAGTGGCGCGCGGCTGGTAGCGGAGCTTGTTAAGAATTTCTGTAATCGGTCTTGAAGATTATTGATGGGGCGAGCACAATAGCTGGCAGCTTAGAACGTCCTTTCGAGTGGGGGCACGCGGACGAAAACAGGCAAAAATAAGCGGTGGTTTTATTACCACGGTTATCTGGCGAAGCGGGGGAGAAGGTTACAAGATGCAGCAGTCAGTGCTTTGATTTGGCCGGGGTAACTTTTCGGAACATCGATGATGAGGGGCCCTAAATTCGCGGTTCTCGCAGTGGTTCTTGCCTCGTTGCCACTGACGGGAGTGTCGCGACCCGCACAGCAACGTGAGCGGGCACTGTGCTGTCTGTGTATGTGCCATTCGGTGGACGAGGGTCAATGCGCGCAGGTTTGCGTCACCATGCAACATGGCACGAAGATCATCGAAGAGCCTGAGATGAAGGCGTGCACAAAAAGCTGCCTGCGACATGGAGTCCGGCAGATTTTCTTCTCTGAGGACGGGACTCGGTTCGCGATTACTCCTGCTTTGAGTAAGTAGGTCCCCCGACTGTCTTAAATGGGCGCTCGCTTCCCCCTCGACCGGGCTCGGGGTGGACAGCCGAAGGCGGCTATCCCTACATTCCCTTCATTTCCCTGAATGCGTTTACTGCGGGACGCAGTTTTACGCCCGCGCCAAGAACTTGCGCGGGGGCGCCCCGGACGAAGGCGTCCGCGGCTACATAAGATAGGCGAATGGTTGGCGAAAATCGGAGTTCGGGCTTAAAATATTTTGATGGAGTCCCTGCCAGCCTCTCTCTCCTGGGCGCATCCTCTCGTGGCAGAGTGGTTTGTGCGGCGGTTTGGTACGCCTACTGAGCCGCAGGAGCAGGGGTGGCCGCACATTCTTGCGGGGCGGACTACGCTGATTTCGGCGCCCACTGGGTCGGGCAAAACTCTTGCCGCGTTTCTGGCTTGCATTGACCGGCTGGTGCGCAAGGCGCTCGCTGGGCAACTGTCGGATCGGACTGAAGTCCTCTACGTTTCTCCGCTGAAGGCGCTGGGAAACGATATCCAAAAAAATCTGGAGATTCCGCTGGGGGAGATTCTTGCGCTTGCGGGGGAGCGCGGATTTCTGATGCCGGAAATTCGGACGGCGGTCCGGACCGGGGACACGCTGCAGCGGGAGCGGCGAGCGATGCTCAAGCGGCCTCCGCATATTTTGGTGACCACGCCGGAGTCGCTGTACATCCTGCTGACTTCGGATAAGAGCCGGGCGATTTTGCGGCATGTAGAGACGGTGATTGTTGACGAGATCCATGCGGTGGCGGATGACAAGCGGGGGGCGCATCTGGCGCTGTCGCTGGAGAGGTTGGAGGCGCTGACAGCAGATTCCTCGTCGCTGTCGCTCCTCGGAATGACAACGAGAAAGGATTCCTCGTCGTGTGCGCTCCTGGGAATGACAACGGAAGGGGAGTCACCGTCGGCTTCGGTTACCCCGACAAAGAAATCCCGATTGGTGCGGATTGGGTTGTCGGCGACGCAGAAGCCGATTGAGGAAGTGGCGCATTTCCTGACAGGGGCGGGGCGACCTGATCCTGTTGTGGTTGATGTGGGGCACAAGAGGAAGTTGGATCTGGCGGTGGAAGTTCCGCCGATGCCTTTGGGGCCGGTGGCGTCGAATGAGATGTGGGACACGATTTATGACCGGCTGGTCGAGTTGGTGAGACAGCATCGGTCGACGCTGGTGTTTGTGAACACGCGGCGGATGGCGGAGCGGATTGCGCATCAGTTGGGCGAGCGGATCGGGGACGAGAATGTTGCGGCGCATCATGGGAGTTTGTCGCGCAAGCTGCGGCTGGCGGCGGAGAAGAAACTGAAAGAGGGACAGGTTCGGGTGCTGGTGGCGACGGCATCGCTGGAATTGGGAATTGATATTGGGTTCGTGGATCTGGTGGTGCAGATTAATTCTCCGCGGGCGATTGCGGTGGCGCTGCAGCGTGTGGGACGGTCGGGGCACTGGCGAGGGGCGGTGCCGAAGGGGAGATTCTTTGCGACCACGCGCGACGACTTGATGGAGTTGGCGGCACTGGTGCGCGCGATCAAGCTGGGGGATCTGGACCGGCTGATGATTCCGGAGGCGCCGCTGGATGTGCTGGCGCAGCAGATTGTGGCGGCTTGCGCGGCGGAGGGTCCGATGGCCGTGCGAGGGAAAGGACGCCGCCAGGATGGCGGCGAGACAGCCGGCCTGGAGGCCGGCGCTACGGAATCGCGGGCGGGAGCGCCCGCGCCACACGAGTCGGACGGGTGGGACGAGGACGAGCTCTTTGCACTGGTGAAGCGGGCTTATTCGTATCGGAATCTCTCGCGCGAGACGTTTGATTCGATTCTTGAGATGTTGTCGGAGGGGATTGCGGCGCGGCGGGGGCGGTATGGGGCGTACATTCATCGCGATCGGGTGAATAAGAGATTGCGGGCGCGGCGGGGGGCGCGGCTGGCGGCGATCACCAGCGGCGGAGCGATTCCGGATAACTCTCTTTATGCGGTGGTGGCGGAGCCGGAAGGTGGGATCGTCGGAACCGTCGATGAGGATTTTGCAGTTGAGAGTAACCGCGGCGACATCTTCCTGTTGGGGAATTCGTCGTGGATCATCCATCGCATTGAGACTAATAACGGGCGGATGCTGGTGCACGATGCGCATGGAGCGCCGCCTAGCGTGCCGTTCTGGCGCGGGGAGGCTCCGGCGCGAACTGAGGAATTGTCGGCGCATGTGGGAGAGTTGCGGCAGGTGATCAGCGAGATGCTGCCGCGTACTTCACCCGTCGGATTTTCGGCGACGCAGCCTGATGTCGCTACGGCAGTGTCGTGGCTGAAGGAAGAGTGTGGGCTGGATGATTCGGGGGCGGAGCAGGCGATTGAGTACATCCTGCAGGGGCGCGTGGTGTTAGGCGCGGTGCCGACGCAGAAGACGATTATCGCGGAGAGATTCTTTGATGAGGGCGGCGGAATGCAGTTGGTGATCCACGCGCCGTTTGGCGGGAGGATCAACAAGGCCTGGGGGTTGTCGCTGCGCAAGCGGTTCTGCGTGGGATTCAATTTTGAATTGCAGGCGGCAGCTACCGACAACGGGCTGAACATCGCGTTGGCGGAGCAGCACAGCTTTCCGCTGGGAGACGTTTTTCACTTCTTGAATGCGGACACGGTGCAGCCGATTCTGGAGCAGGCGGCGCTGGATTCTCCGATCTTTGGGACGCGCTGGCGTTGGGATGCGAACCGGGCGCTGGCGTTGTTGCGTTTTCAGAATGGCAAGAAGGTTCCGGCGCAGATTCAGCGGATGCGGTCGGATGATCTGCTGGCGTCGGTGTTTCCGGATGCGGCGGCGTGCTTCGAGAACATCGAAGGGGAGCGGAAGATTCCGGATCATCCGCTGGTCGGGGAGGTGATGAAGGATGTGCTCACCGAGGCGATGGATGTGGAAGGGCTGAAGTCGGTGTTGCGCGGGATGGCGTCGGGAGAGATTCGCGTGCTGGCGGTGGATACTCCGGTGCCGTCGCAGTTCTCGCATGAAATTTTGAATGCGAATCCGTATGCGTATCTGGATGACGCGCCGCTGGAGGAGCGGCGCGCGCGTGCGGTGGAGATGCGGCGGGTGCTGCCGGAGTCGGTGCTGCAGGAAGTGGGCGGGCTGGATCCGGGAGCGATTGCGCAGGTGCGGAGTGAAGCTTGGCCGGATGTGCGGGATGCGGATGAACTGCATGATGTGTTGCATACCCTGGTGGCGGTGCCGGAGGACGTGGGGTCTTCAGGAAGAATCCCCATCCTAAACTCGCCAAAAAACGGCGAGTTTAGGATGGGGCACCCAGAGTCGTCGGGATCGGTTTGGGGGCATTATTTCGAGCGGCTTGTGGATCAGGGGCGGGCTGGGATTGCTTCGCTGGACGGGCGGCGGTATTGGGTGGCGGCGGAGCGGGTGCGATCGTTTCAGGTGCTGTTTCCGGGGGCTCGGTTTGAGCGGAGTTTGGCGGAGGTGGAGCCGGGAGAGATCTCGCGGGATGAGGCGCTGCTGAGTCTTGTGATGGGGTGGATGTCGGCGGTTGGGCCTACTACTGCTCCGCAGCTTGGGGATGTGGTGGGGCTTCCGGGTTCGGATATTGAGAAGGGGTTGCTGCGGATGGAGGCTTCTGGGACCGTTCTGCGCGGGAAGTTTACCGATCAAACCTCGCGGGCGGGAGCGCCCGCGCCACACGATTCCGTCGAGCTTCGCTCGATTGAGTGGTGTGAGCGGAGGCTTTTGGCTCGCATACATCGGCTGACCGTGGGGATGCTGCGGAAGCAGATTGAGCCCGTCACGGCGGCGCAGTTTTTGCGATGGTTGTTGCGGTGGCAGCATGTGGCTCCGGGATCGCAGGCTGCGGGCGAGCGCGGAACGATGGAAGTCCTGCAGCAGTTGCAGGGGTTTGAAATTCCGGCGAATGCTTGGGAGCGGCAGGTGCTGGCGCGGCGGGTGACCGATTACGATCCGAAGTGGCTGGATCAGCTTTGCCTGACGGGAGCGGTGGGGTGGGGGAGGTTGTCGCCGCATCCGGCTACGCTGGAGACAGGCGGGACTTCTGATGGCGCTATGCCTCGGCAGCGACGAGTCATTCCAACCAGCGTGGCTCCGATTACTTTCTTTGTACGGGAGGAAGCGGATTGGATGGGGGTACGTCAAAATCCCCACCCTGTCTCCGCGAAAGGCGCGGAGACAAGGGTGGGGCACCCTCATGATGATGATTCCCATCCGGCGCGCGGATTGAGTAATGGCGCAGAGGCTGTGCTCGAGTTCCTGAAGGTGCGCGGGGCGTCGTTCTTTGCGGACATCGTGCGCGGGACAGGGAAGTTGAAGGCGGAGATTGAGACTGCTTTGTGGGAGTTGGTGGCGGGAGGAGTGGTGACGGCGGATGGGTTCGATAATTTACGGTCGCTGATTGATCCGAAGCGAAGGGCCGGACAGGGAAGCGGACGCAGCGTGCGTCCGCGGCACAGTTCGGGGCGGTGGGCACTGCTACATGCAGACGCGGCGGTGGAGCGTCCGCGGGCAGTGGAGGCGGCGTGCTGGATGCTGCTGCGGCGGTATGGGATTGTGATTCGGGATTTGTTGGCGCGGGAAGCGAATCTGCCTTCGTGGCGCGAGTTGTTGATGGCCTTCCGGCGACTGGAAGATCGGGGAGAGATTCGCGGCGGAAGATTCGTGGATGGGTTTCTGGGCGAGCAGTTCGCGCTGCCGGTGGCGGTGGAGTCGGTGCGGTCGATGCGCAGTCTGCCGTTGAGCGGGGAGACGATTACGTTGTCGGCGGCGGATCCGTTGAATCTGGTGGGGATCCTGGTGCCGGGGGAGAGGGTGCCCGCGATTTCTGGTCGGACGGTGAGTTATCGGGATGGGGTGGCAGTGGTGGCGGAGTCGAATCAGGTGGTCGGCGAGGCGGCGGGGTAGTGGTGTTAGGGCCCGTCCCGTCGCTAAAGCGGATTACGTTTCTTGCGCGTGAGGAAGCGGATTGGGGTACGTCAAAATCCGCAGCATACTCGTAGCGAGGTGAAATTCTTCACCGCTTTTCTGAATCATGTTGAAGGGCTGCTATTCACGATCGTCGGAGGAGACCTGACTCCCGACGATTCAGGCGCAAAAAATCAGAGGCTCGATGAGGGGGTCCCCCGAGCCTCTAATTTGGCGATGACCGGCTAGAACTTCTCGAAAAGCGCTTCCCCCATCGCTTTTGCCGAGCATCCGCGTCCTGATAGGTAGCAATCCGTATTCCAAGCTTGGTGGGGCACCCTACGCTTTTGTCATGTAGGCAGAAATGGTGATCCTGCAATGATTTAGGTTGGAAAGGTTAGATTCCACATACCGCTCGGGGGAGGTGCATCCATGAACCGAACTATCTGAATAGATAGTCGGGCTAACCGTTCGGATATTGAAAAAGGTGAATGTGGCTCATGCAATTCGGTCCGGGCTGTGATAGAAGTTTCTGCACCGCCTTGGGAGACTTGATTGCGGCCCAGACTATTGGTGATTGCGGGACCCTCGAAAGACCTGACCATTCCGTTGCCCGACGGTGAAGCCACGATTGGCCGGGATCCGGCGAATGTGGTGGCGATCGTCGATCCGTCCGTTTCCCGAAAACATTGCCTGCTGCGTCGAGAAGAGGACGGGCGCTTTGCGATCAAGGATCTGGAGAGCCGAAACGGAACGCTGGTGAACGGAAATCCGGTGAAGGAGCAGTATCTCCATCATGGGGATGAGATTGCGACCGGGGACTCACTGTTTCTGTTCCTGCTGGACGAAGAGGACCGAGCGGCATCCGCGAGCCAGGTAGAGTTCGACGATGGGCAGCCGATGGCAGAGACCCGGCTGATTCATCCCAAGGAAGCGGTTTATCTACAGCCGGACCGGTTGCTGAAGGAACTTCCCGCGACATCGCAGGTGGGGCGAAACCTGAATGCGCTGCTGAAGATCAGCCGGGTGGTGCACGCGATCCGCGATCTGGAAGAGTTACAGGCGCAATTGCTGGACTTGATCTTCGAAGTCGTACCGGCGGGACGAGGCGCGATTCTGCTTTCAGAAGGCGAGGGTCAGGAATTCAATTCGCTCTATGCACGAACGCGGCAGGGCGGACAGCCGCAACTGGTGCGAGTGAGCCGAACCATTGCCCGGAAGGTGATGAAGGAGAATGTTGCGATTCTAGGCGTGGACATCGCGTCGAGCGGAAATCTTCGAGAGGTGGAAAGCCTGGTAGCTTCGAACGTACGGTCTCTGGTATGCGTTCCGCTGAGCGTCTTTCAGCGGATGATCGGATGCATCTATCTCGACAGCACGAATGCAGCGAACCGTTTCCATGAAGATCATCTGCAACTGATGGCGGGAGTGGCCGGAGTTTCGGCGGTGGCTCTGGACAATGCGCGCCGGTTGCAGTGGCTGGAACAGGAGAATCAGCGTCTGTCGACTGAAATCCGGCAGGACCAGAGCCTGGTGGGAGAGGGCGCGCGGATGAAGGAGATTTTCCAGTTCCTGGCGCGAGTGTCGCCGACGGATTCGACGGTTCTGATCGAAGGCGAAAGCGGAACGGGAAAGGAACTGGTGGCGAAGGCGCTGCATCGGAACAGCCCACGGGCGAACAAGCCGTTCGTGGCGATCAATTGTGCGGCCATTCCCGAGACACTTCTGGAGTCCGATTTATTTGGACATGAACGGGGCGCGTTTACCGGGGCGGCAGCCCTGAAAAAAGGACGGCTGGAAGTTGCCGATGGCGGAGTGGTGTTCCTGGACGAGATCGGAGAACTGGCTCCGACACTGCAGGTGAAACTGCTGCGAGTTTTGCAGGAGCGGGAGTTTGATCGCGTGGGCGGGACGCATCCGATCAAGGTGAATATCCGGCTGATCGCGGCAACGAATCGCGATTTGGAAGATGCGGTGAGGAAGGGAGAATTCCGCCAGGATCTTTATTACCGGCTGGCTGTGGTGAAGATGACCATGCCTCCGTTGCGCGAGCGACGGGAAGATATTCCGATGCTGACGCGGCATTTTGTGCAGAAATATGCGATGCGGTGCCGGGTGAAGGCGAAACCGATTTCGCGCGAGGCGATGGCCGCATTGGTCAATTACGAGTGGCCGGGAAATGTGCGCGAACTGGAAAATGCGATTGAGCGATCGCTGGTGATGGGATCGTCGGACATGGTTTTGCTGGAAGATCTGCCGGAGTCGCTGCTGGAGCAGAATGCGCCGGAAGATATTACCGAGGGGAAGTATCACGGCAGCGTGAAGGAGTTGAAGAAGCAGTTGATTCTGGATGCGGTGGAGCAGACTGGCGGGAACTATGTGGAGGCGGCGGGAATACTGGGAGTGCATCCGAATTATCTGCACCGGTTGATTCGGAATCTGGGATTGAAGGATGAGTTGAACCAGGCGCTGCGGGGGCGAGGGCGAGTGTCGGGGGGAGCAGCGTAGGTGCCCCGCTACGTTTCGGTAGCTCGCTAGAGTTGCAGAGGTCCTTCGCCGCGAAAAGCTGCGGCTCAGGATGACAAGCGTTTTGGGTACGCTTACGGGAGAGATAGTTGCAGGAGGCGGGCGGGATCTAGATAGGTGGCTTGCCAGCGGACGGCGACGTGGAGATGGGGGCCGGTGGCGCGGCCGGTTCCTCCGCTGAGGCCAATCAGTTGGCCGCGTTTTACAGGGTCTCCTTCCTTCACTTTCAATTCGGACATATGGAAGTACAAAGTAAGTAGTCCCTGGCCGTGATCGATCACTACACAATTTCCTTCAAAATATAGAAAGCGGGCGAGCAGGATTGTGCCATCGTTCATGGCCGCGACTGGCGTTCCAGTGGGGACGCGGTAGTCCAGGCCTTGGTGTTCTCGTTGGGCCACGCCGTTGAAGATGCGCCTAGACCCGAAGACGTCGGAGGTGGGAGCATCGACGGGGGCGGCGAAGTTTCCATTCCATTCGCGGTCGGGAGTGACGCGGCCGAGGTAGTCCTGTTTGACCTTCACAGATTCGGCGATCTGAGCTTGCTGCTCAGGACTGGGTTCGGTGAATTTCTTCTCGACGGAGAGTTCGACTTTGATCTCGGGGTAGTGTGCGCTAGCGACAGTGAAGGGGCCACTGAATTTCAGAGGTGCTTTCGTCCTCGCATTTTCGCCGATGAGTTCGAGCGTGTATCTGCCAGGCTTTGTATCAAAACTGACACCAGCAAGGGCGAACCATGTTTTGTTGGATGGGTTGTAGCTGAAGGTCAGCTCGTGGCCGAGCCAGGTGGCGATCAGGGAATCTAGTCTCGTCGGCGCTTTTACCTGGAACAGGACGGGGGCGCCGTTTAGGAGGCGGGTGGGTTGGGAGTGGATGGTCCAGGGGAGGGCTGCATGTAGGGGCAGGCTAAAAACAAGCAGCATCAAGCCCAGACAAAAGGGAAGAGTTCGTGGTCGGGGCCGCTCGGCTTCGCCTTTGCAGAACAGCCGAGGCGGCTGTCCCCACGTGAGCATTGCCATGAGTCTTGTTGTTCGCATGTATTAGGGAACCTTCACTCCTTCAGCGTAGCATTTTGGCGGATGGGCGCTGGCTATAATCCGGGCATGCGAATCCGGGTGTTTACTGCTTGCTTACTGTGCGGGATCGTAATGGCGCAGACGGCGGTGAAGCCGTTGCGTGCGGATCGAGTGGTGGTGCTGAAGAAAGAACGCACGCTGCAATTGCTGAGCGAGGGGAAAGTCTTCAAGTCGTACAAGGTGGCGTTGGGGGGAGATTCGGTGGGAGCGAAGACGCGGCAGGGGGATCACAAGACTCCAGAGGGGATCTACGTTCTGGATTCGCGGAATGCGCACAGTCAATTTCACAAGTCGATTCACATTTCGTATCCAAACGCCCGGGATCGCGCGGCGGCGCGGGCGAAAGGTATTTCTCCGGGCGGTGATGTGTTTGTACATGGACTGCCCAACGGATATGGGTGGGTCGGCGCTTCGCACCGGGTGAAGGATTGGACGGATGGGTGTATCGCGGTGACGAATGAGGAAATTGAGGACATTTGGAAGGCGGTGGGGGATGGGACGCCAATTGAGATTCGCCCGTGATTTCGGCAGCCGGGAGATTCTGCTTGGCTTCGCCTTCGCGGGACGGACGAATGCGTCCGTCGCCACACGAGCAGGGGGGCCGCCTGCGTTCGTGCGTGTAACATGAGGGGCACCTGACATGTCGTTGCAGACATCTACATCTTCCTCCACAGTGACAAGACCGCGGGCTCCTGAGTTGATTCGGGGGCTGAATGCGTGGCATGCGACTTCGATTGTGGCGGGCACGATTATCGGCAGCGGGATCTTTCTCGTTCCTCAGGAGATGATGCAGGCGGTGGGGTCGGCGGGACTGGTTTATCTGGCTTGGATTGTTGGAGGGCTGCTCTCGTTTTTCGGCGCTTTGACTTATGCCGAATTGGGCTCGGTGCGGCCCTACGCTGGCGGTGAGTACGTGTATGTGCGGGACGCGTATGGTCCGTTGCCGGCGTTTCTTTATGGCTGGACTTGGTTCCTGATTGCGAAGCCCGCATCCATCGCAAGCGTGACTGCGGGGCTGGTGCGTGTCTTGGGGACATTTTCGGCATTTCATTTTCTGCCAGACACGCTTTTCTCATTTCATGTCACCTCGAGCCGCGTGCTCGTCATCACGTACGGTCATCTCGTGGCGATTGCGGCGAACGTGTTTATCACGGGGCTGAACTACATCGGAATTCGCAAGGCTGGCGCGTTCCAGCTTGCGTTCACAGTGCTTAAGGTGGGGATGATCGTCGGGATCGCCGTCATCGCACTGACTGCGGCTTCCGGTTCGTGGAGCAATTTCGGGACGAGTTTTCCGGGAGCCATGGGTGGCGTGAGCGGGTTCATGGCTGCCCTGGTGGCGGCGTTGTGGGCTTACGATGGCTGGAACGATTTGAACATGGTGAGCGAAGAGATTCAGCGGCCGGAGAAAAACATTCCTCTCGCACTGGTGCTTGGCGTCGGAGTGGTAGCCGTACTCTACATGGGGTTGAACGCCGGAATTCAATACGCTCTGCCGGCGGCGACGATTGCAAATTCGGCAGTGCCGGCGGCGGCTGCGAGCGAGGCGGCGCTCGGGCATTTGGGAATTGTGTTGGTCTCGATCGGGATGATGATCTCGATGCTCGCAACACTGAACGGCACCGTCATGAGCGGAGGGCGCGTGCCCTTCGCGGTGGCGCGGGACGGGTATTTTTTCAAAGAGCTGGGAAAAGTTCACCCGAGATTTCACACGCCTGCATTGGCGCTGGTGATTCAGGGCGCAGTCGCAATCTTGCTAATCGTGGTTGGAGGAGCTTTCCGGGAATTGTTTTCGCTGGCCATTTTTGCCGAGTGGCTGTTCTACATGGTGGCGGCGAGCACGATCTTTGTTTTTCGCAAACGGGAACCGGACGTGGCGAGGCCATACCGTACCGCCGGATATCCTTTTGTGCCGGCGCTGTTCATCGGTACGGCTTTCGTCCTGCTGTGCTACACGGTCGCGAGCAATCGTCGGGATTCGATTGCTGGGGTTGCAGTCATCTTGCTGGGTATCCCGGTGTATTTGTGGTTCGCGCGGCAGCGCAAAACGAGATCATCGGCGGTAAATTTCGATTGAATACACACATTCTGCTAATGGCTATACGTTCTTTCTGTACCTATCGTCCTGAGATCCGTATGCCAAGTACTAGAACGGGGATATGGCCAACTTCCATTCCTAACGGCGGAATGGAAGGTCGATCATGAGGTGGCTGCTGCCGTCGAACGAACTAGTGTCGTGCGCGATGGCTACGGGAAAGCAAAGCCTTTGACCGCAAAGTTCGCAAAGGACATCCGCGAAGATCGCGAAGAAGGGTCGTGCAACTCGAACTATAAACGTCGATCTGTTGACGCACTACACTAGATGCCCTTACCCGAGAGAGCCACCTGTTGCGGGCTGCCAGCTGCATTGTCGGTGACACTGATAGCGGCGCTGCGAGCACCCGTTGCCGTTGGTTTGAACTGGACGCTGATCTTGCAACTGGCGCCTGGAGCCAATGATGCGCCGCAGGTGTGAGTCTGCAAGAAGTCTCCCGCGTTGGTGCCGGTGATAGCGATGCCGGTGATAGCCAGCGCCGTGGTGCCGATGTTCTTCAGAGTGATGGCCTTGGTGGCACTGGTGGTGCCAACGGTTACGGAGCCGAAGTTCAAGCTCGAAGGACTGAGCTTGGCCGTGGTGCCGGTTCCGCTAAGCGGCACCTGCTGCGGGCTGCCCGCGGCATTGTCGGTGATGCTGATGGCCGCGCTCCGAGCGCCCGTCGCAGATGGCTTGAACTGAACCTTGATCGCGCAACTGGCCCCCGCCTTCAGCGAGCTTAAGCAAGTGGTGGTTTCCGGGAAGTCGCTGATGTTGGTTCCGGTAACCGCAATGGCGGTAATCGTCAAGGTGGCTTTGCCGGAGTTCTTGAGCGTAACAGTCTTTACTGGGCTGGTCACACCCGAAGCCACGGCGCCAAAGTTCAGGCTGGTCGGCGTCAATGTCACCGCTGGACTGCCGCTAGAGTTGAAGGTTGCCTTCACGGCCTTGGCTGCAGTCATGGTGACACTGCAAGTGCCGGTGCCGGTGCAGGCGCCACTCCAGCCAGCGAAGGTGGATCCTGCGGCCGGAGTCGCGGTCAACGTCACGACCGTACCGCTGGTGAAACTAGCGCTGCAAGTGGTTGGACAACTGATGCCGGCCGGGCTGCTGCTTACCGATCCTGTTCCCGTTCCGGCTTCGGTCACGGTCAGCGCGTGGGTCGAGGCAGTGAACGTGGCTGTCACCGCTTTGGCCGCAGTCATGGTGACACCGCAAGTGCCGGTGCCGGTGCAGGCTCCGCTCCAGCCAGCAAAGGTGGATCCGGCCGCCGGAGTCGCGGTCAGAGTCACCACTGTGCCGCTGGTGAAATTGGCGCTGCAGGTGCTCGGGCAGGCGATGCCGGCCGGGCTGCTGCTTACCGCTCCTGTTCCCGTTCCGGCTTCGGTCACGGTCAAGGCGAAGGTCGAGGCAGTGAACGTGGCTGTCACCGCTTTGGCTGCAGTCATGGTGACACTGCAAGTGCCGGTGCCGGTGCAGACTCCGCTCCAGCCAGCGAAGGTAGATCCCGCGGCCGGAGTCGCGGTCAGAGTCACCACTGTGCCGCTGGTGAAACTAGCGCTACAGGTGCTTGGGCAGGCGATGCCGGCCGGGCTGCTGCGTACCGATCCTGATCCCGTTCCAGCCTCGGTCACGGTCAAGGCGAAGGTCGAGGCAGTGAACGTGGCTGTCACTGCTTTGGCTGCAGTCATGGTGACACTGCAAGTGCCGGTGCCGGTGCAGGCTCCGCTCCAGCCAGCGAAGGTAGATCCCGCGGCCGGAGTCGCGGTCAAAGTCACGACCGTACTGCTGGTGAAACTAGCGCTGCAGGTGCTTGGGCAGGCGATGCCGGCCGGGCTGCTGCTCACTGAGCCTGTTCCCGTTCCAGCCTCGGTCACCGTCAAGGCGAAACCGGTGGCCAGGCTCAGTTCCCACGCGCTGCGACCATGTGTACCGGCGACAAGAGTGCGAGTAGCATGCTGGAAGTCCAAGGACATAATTCCGACATTCGGCAGTCCTGCGCCCAGCACCGACCACGTTGTCCCTCCATTGCTGGTATAGAACGCGCCTACATCCGTGCCGACATAGTAGGTGTTGGCAACGTCCGGATCGATGGCAATGCTGGTGACTGGAATGTTCGGCAAGTTGCCGCTGATATCGGTCCACGCGTTACCGCCATTTGTCGTTTTGAATACATGCCCAACAGTATCGGTGAAGCCGGAAAACCCACCGTAGGTTACATAAGCGGTCGTGGAAGTCGTTGCATCGACCTTGATGTCTGTGACGGCTCGCGTGGCGGGACTGATGCCGAACCAGGTCGAGGCCGTACCCGAAAGGGCGGTGTTGGTGAAGGCAATCACCGAGTCGTCCGAACCGGTGTAGATCGTGTTGGAATCACTGGGTGCTACTGCGACGATGGAGAGCGTACCTCCGTTGGTCAGATCAGGAGAGATTACGTTCCACGTCGTTGCCCCGTCGGTGGACTGGTACAGCTGATTACCTCCCACATAAACATTTAAAGGATTCGAAGGGTCGAGAACGACCGGGGGAATGAATCCGATTCGGCCGCCTGCAGCGATGGTCGGTGAAACGTCGGAGAACGTGTTGAGGCCACCGCCTGTCGTCGATTTTTCAACGCAGGGACCATGCCCGCTGACATAGACGGTACTGGTACTGAGCGGATCGATGGCGCTGAATCCCCCATCACCACAAGGCGCCACCCCATTCCACGTCAACGAGCCAGTGTAGGCTTGAGGGCCGTTATCCTGCGCTCCGGCGAACATGCGATTGACATTCGTGGGATCGACTGATAATCCGTCATAAAACTGTGTCAACCCAAGGGTGCTATTTTGGCTGGTCCAGTTCACCGGGGATGTCGCGACATTGGTGGAGCTCCAAACTCCTCCATCAGTACCGACGAAAACCGTGCCAGCAGTAGCGGAGAATGCCACGGCGTGAGAATCCGTGTGCACATTCACACCATTGGCGCCGCCACCCAGCAGCGACCAGGCGGTACCTCCGTTTGTCGATCGCACCACGGTGGTCTGAGAGTTGGTGGCGTATTGATACGCTCCCGCCGCAAAAACTACGTTCGCGTTATTCGGCGCGACGGCCAATGCCATGTCGTACCAGCACTGTGGGTTGCAGAAATTCGGAGTCGAGGTGAGCAGAGTCCAGGCAGTGCCCGAGTTTGTGGTCTTGTAGAGTCCGAGCAGGCTTCCGTCGGTGGCGTTGGCGACGCTGGCATAGAGCGTCGTTGGGGCTGAAGGTGCGAGAGCGATGGCGATGCGACCGGCCGGCGCAGTTCCGGCGGTCAACAGCGCAGTCCAGGTGACCCCGCCATCGGTCGATCCGTAAACTCCGTTCGATGCGTTGCCCGAAGGCGCTCCGATGGCTGCAAACGCATTGTTGCCGTTGGTCGGATCAAACACAACTCCGGTTGCCGGAAACCCGGAGCCGCCGAGGACATTCGTCCAAGTGCTGCCGCCATCGGTGGAACGGAACACTCCGTCATTGCCTGAGAGCGTTACTCCCGCCAACAGAATCTGTCCATTCGAAGGATCGACCGCCAGGGCGCCGATCGAGCCGCCGCCGGTGATGGAGTCAAAGGGGCCCACAAAAGGTCCGGGCAAATTGGTCCAGGTCGCTCCGCCATCGGTCGACTTAAGAATTCCAGCCCCGGTGTAGCCATCGGCGTTGTTATTGTCCTCGCCAGTACCAGCGTAAATAATGTTGTGGTTAGAGGGATCGATGGCAATAGCACCGATGGCAAGGCTAACCTCCCCATCGGTGAGTGGAGTCCAGTTAGTCCCGCCGTTGGTGGTCTTCCACACACCGCCGTCCGCCCCGCCAGCATAGACAACACTGGCATTCGTCGGATCGACCGCTAGGGCCGTCACTCTTCCCGAAACATTCGGCGAGCCGGTAAAGGCCTCGGCAAGCAGGGGAATCGTTGGCTCCGGACCGATGAAAGTCCAGGGAGAGGTGACTGACGGCTGACGTGTCGCCTGAGCCAGGGCCTCCATCACCTGGCGCTTACGAAGCGCCTTGACGCGCACGCCTGCTGGGATGTGTTGGAGCGGATATGCGCGCTGATGACGATACCACTCGTCACGCTGCCTGATTGAGTCAGGTGATTCGAATTCCGAATCAGCCTGTTGCGCAGCGGCGAGGACGGTAAACACCGAAGAAAGACAAACCACAAATAACGTCAGCAGGCGGAACATCTTCATCGCCGTCTCCAGTCAAAGATGTTTTAAGTTGCTGGACTTCCTGGGGGGGGCCTAGACCGCACCAGACTCGATATCGGGCTGACATCGTCTCGCGATCCGAAAAGCTTGTCAAGCAAAAGAGTTGATAGGGCGTGAACTTCACGGATAGACTTTTGTACGATTCCGATCAGAGAGCCTTTGGTCCCGGTAACCGAGGCGAAATGGAAGCGCTTGTCGGGAGCACTAAGACAGTGGGTGATGACACAAACGTGGTGACTGCGAGAGCTCGCGTCCAAGTTATTAGGAGATTTGGTGGACCTGGTCGGGATCGAACCGACGACCTCCCCGGCTACGCCGGGGCGCGCTCCGCTGCGGCTCTTCGGCCGTCTATCAATTCCTGAATGGAACGATGAGATTTCCAGCTCTTTAGCTGCCGTTCGCGACGTCTAGCCTCAGACAAGGTCTGGAACTGTTCTTCATGGACGAGAACCCAAGGTCCGCGGCCGCGGGTGGATGGGGTTTGTCCGCGTTGATGCTCCGCCAAACGTCCGGAGGGAATTTCCGCGCAACCAATGTAGAACCTACCGGAGCTTTCACTCTGCAGGATGTAGACAGCAGGCATGAGGTAAGTTTGGTGGACCTGGTCGGGATCGAACCGACGACCTCTTCCATGCCATGGAACTCGAAAAATAGTATCTTGCTGACGGCAAAGGCTTTAATAGTCGGACGAGTCGGCAAAAACCGTTAAAATCGGCGTGTTTTGACACCAAATCTGACACCAAATCGGGCCAAGGGCTGATAGTGGCGGATCAGCCTTTTTCATTTCTTGCAGGCGTGTCGGTGCCCGACATCCCTCGATCTTTCGATGATCGTCTGTCTTGCCCCTGGAATCCATCACCGCTACGGAGATCGTTGCTTGATGAACGTCGAGCCCAATATAACTTTTCGCTGTTCACGAGGGTGCCTCTTTCGTAGGTCATGATGTGAACGATCACAACCTACTCCCAAAGGGCGCCCTCTTATAATGCGATTTCATCCACGGTTCCCGCCCACAGCGAGCCTCCGTCTTGCGCTCACACTGATGTGTTTCAGGTCACAGACAGCTTCGTTTGTTCTGCTACGCTTAAGCTGGCGTTACTTCCCATTTAGAAGCTACCTACCACGGCATGGGAGACGGCGACAGGGGCGACGACACTCTTGGGAAACCGTATTCCAGCGAATGGAAGGTCCTTTACCGTTGGTTCAGTGCGTAACCGTTGTAATTAGCGTTTCGTCATTTTCCGGCCTCCTCGGGCAGCCATTTTTTCCGAAGCTAACGACTACGTGAACTCCTTCGCGGCACCGGAACTGATGCTGACGGGGGAGAGATGAAGCCTTGAATGACGCGTTGTCTGTTCTCCAGTGCGATTTTCCACGCTCTCAGAGTCCGAGTAGCGTCACTTGGGAATAGCCAATCTGTCAGGAATCGACAGCGGGAACGGTTGATCTTTGACACGGAGGGGTGAAATCATTATTTGTTGTGAAGTGGATCGCGGTTCTTCTCGGTAACTGATGCTGTTCTCGTCCTGTGGACTGTTTCCGTTTGATACGCACTAATACAGCTACGCCAAGAGTCTTGTTGTCAGGTCTCGTTTTCCTGGCAACGCTCGCCTCATCGTCACAGGTGACTCCGCCCACCGCTGAAACCAGGTCTCCCGATCTGAACCCTGATCCTGCAACGCTTGGAGGACATCCAGCATCAGGACCCCGCCGAATCCGGCGATATGAGCTGACGCGAGAATACAGAGTGTTTCACGGTTCTAATAAGAAACCCACCTCTGAGATTATGGCGCAGATCAATTTCGTTCCTCCCGACATGAAGACATACAAGATTATTCAGGCGACGGGTCACTCACGGGGAGAAAAAATGGTTCGCGAGCTTTTAGACCGGGAAACCGAATCGGCTAAGAAGGGACGCGGTAGCGAGATCAGTCGGGCAAACTATGAGTTCGTTTTTCTTCGGGAGAGAACTTCGGCGACGTTCCTGAGCACGTTTTGGGGATCCTCCCGAAGAGGAAGGATAAAAATCTTTTACGCGGGCAGATTTGGGTAGATGCGAGCACTTTCCGTATTCGCCGAATTGAAGGAGTACCCGCCAAGAGTCCCTCCTTTTGGCTTAAGAACATTCATATCACTCTGCAATTTGCGCAACTGGGCGGTACGTTGGTACCCGTTACCTTCGATGCTATCGCGACAGTCCGCTTCTTTGGGCAGTACACACTTGCTGGCCTCACTATCCGATCCTCCGAGTCCCTCTCCACTGCGCCGAAATAGCCCTGTGCGATAACCTGCGCATTGTCGGACACTACGGAAAGGCGCCGCTGATCCCTACTTACCGGACTTGTTCCTAGGAGACTTCTCGTTCAGAGTGGCAAGGAGCAATTTTCGCGAGGCTGGCTGGTGAATCGCACTATTGATACCACGTCCTTCGCCATGGTTCCCTTACCGTAGAGCCTCTCGTTGCCATCGTTGTCAGGGCGGAGAGTTGAGCATTCCAAGGAGATCCCGGCGAACAATGCTCTCGAACGCGAATACGACAGAATTTCCGCCCGCATTGCGACATCCGTCGAGGCCGCAGCGCTGCGGCCTTTTGGTCCGGCTGCAGCAGCCACGTCGCCGCCGAGTTTGACATGGCTGGTGAGAATAGAATCAGCACCGCGTCGATTCATCTTGGCGGCGATGACGCTCGCCATCGCACACTCTTGGGGTTGGCTCGACTACGAAGGTGATCGCATGTCATGAAGAGGGCTTTATCGTCAGCGCTCCGTGCGCGAACACCGCAATGACGTGCCTTGGTCGTAGTTGTTGCTTCGCGGTACGCAGCGTTGATTTGTCGGACCACATCTTCCACCGCGAGTTTCAATTCGGGCGAGACCTGGGTTCCATGTTCGAATCGCCGTCCTTCAATTCCGTATACTTGCAGTCGCTCCGGCAAACGGCCTAGAACTCGAGCCAGTCGGATTGCGGCCGATAAGCCCAATCCGTGGGTGGATGCACATTGGTCAGCAGGGAAGCGGGCCTTTCGGCCATCCCATACCCACACCGTGCCAAGGGGCGAACCTGTCTCCACTGCGTCCACCACGACAACGCTGTCAACTCCGCCCCAAGCTTCGATCAGGTCAAGGGCTTCCCCTGAGCGAATCTCGGCCTCTACGCGAAAGTCTCGCAGTCGCTCGGCCACCATCGCTCCAACGCCGTCGTCACCTCGATCTGGATTTCCACAGCAAATGATTCGCATGGATCAGCCTCCGTCAGCCTCCGCCCGCTCCACCATGAGCTTGAGAGAGTGTGTGGCACAGGAGATGCAAGGGTCGTAGTTGCGAATAGCCTGCTCACACTTCCAAGTTGCTTCTTCCAACGGCGACGCCACTAATCGCATGGCGTAGTCGCGCAAGTCGTCCTCAATCCGTTTCTGGTTCTGCGATGTGGGCGGGATAATCTTGGCGGTGATGATCAGCCCTTTTTCGTCGATAGCATAACGATGATAGAGAATGCCTCGGGGTGCCTCGGTGATGGCCTGACCCACTCCGGCCTGGTTCGGCACTTCCACCCGCGGTGCGGCAGGAGGTTCATATTCGCCGATGATTCGTAAGGCTTCGGCGCACGCAAACACAATTTCCACTGAACGAACCATGATGCTGAGGAACGGATTATTCACTGGAAGGGCGAGTTTTATTTCTCCGGCCACCTGCCGCGCGACTTCGGGCAGTTTATCGAAATTCAAATTGAAGCGCGCCAAGGGACCCACCAAGTACGAGCCTCTCCCGCGCACCACCGAGTGCAGCGCGTTCGAATGCTTAACCTGCATTTCGACAAAGTGATCCTCATATTCGGCTGCGTCAATGTCCAGGCCCCGATTCGATACCAGCTGACCTTCGTTGAATGGATACTCATCAGGATGACAGAGAGCCACGAACTCATAGTCCTGCTCGAAGTCAGGAAATTCCAGGGTGGCGGTCCAGCGCGCGGTTTCCAGCGATGCATCCAGAGCCCACTCCAGATCTTCCACCAATTCGCGCAGTTGCTGTTTGGTAGGTACCTTGTAGAAGCCGCCCACTGCTGCGGAGACAGGATGAATCTCGCGCCCTCCGAGTAGCGTCACAATTTGGTTGCCGATTTTCTTCAACCGTAGCGCTCGTTCAACCACCACTCGATGGTCTTGGGCCATGGCAATCGCGTCCTGGTAGCCCAGAAAGTCCGGCGCGTGCAGCATGTAGACGTGTAAGGTGTGACTCTCAATCCATTCGCCGCAATAGAACAATCGGCGGAGGAGGCGCACCGCGGGATCGATGCGAGTTCCCAACGCGCGCTCGATCGCGTGGATCGCGCTCATCTGGTATGCAATCGGACAGATCCCGCAGATGCGTGCGGTAATATCGGGAGCTTCGGAGAAATGACGACCCCGAAGAAAGGCCTCGAAAAACCTTGGCGGCTCATAAATCTTCAGCTTCACGTCCGCCACACGTTCGCCCGCGAGCTTGATGTATAGGGCAGCCTTCGCCTTCCACTCGGGCCAGTGTGTCTACGCGGATCGTTCTCGTATGTTCGCTCATTTGTGCTCGTACTCCTCGCTCGTTTTCCGGAACTGCCAGGACCAGGCGTTGAAACCCCGAAAGGCACGCGTGATCTGCGCATCCGATTGGCCGAGGATGTGAAACTGGTTGGCGAGCGACGTCGTGTTCGGGCTCTCCATGGGCCCGTAGCAACCGTAGCAGCCTCGGTCATAAGCAGGACACAGCGCTCCGCATCCCGCCTGTGTCACTGGACCCAGGCAAGGAATGCCTCGCGCAACCGTGATACAGACATTGCTTCTCCGCTTGCATTCCAGGCACACACTATAGGACGGAATGTTCGGCTTGCGGCCAGCCAGTGTCGCCGTGATCAGCTCGATCAAGTGATGTTTGTTGATCGGGCAGCCGCGCAATTCGAAGTCCACGGGGACGTGCTCGGCAATCGGAGTGGATAGCTTCAGCGTGCTGATGAATTGCGGAGTCGCATACACAACGCGGATGAATTCATCCACATCTTTCCAGTTACGTAACGCCTGGATGCCGCCCGCAGTCGCGCACGCGCCGATGGTGACGAGCGTTTTGCACTGGCGTCGCACCTCCTGAATGCGCTGTGCGTCGTGGTGTGTGGTGACAGATCCTTCGACCAGACCGATGTCGTAAGGCCCTTTCAGCAGGGCCCGAGTGGCCTCCGGAAAATAGGCGATATCAACCGTCCCGGCTACACCGAGCAGTTCATCCTCGGCATCAAGCAGACTCAACTGGCAGCCGTCACAGGACGCAAATTTGAAGACCGCGATCGTCGGTTTGTGCTTGGCATCAGAGTTCATACTTTTCCAACAGGGGTCCGATGTTTGCGTAAGGAAAGATCGGCCCGTCCTTGCAAATGAAGTACGGTCCCCACTGGCAGTGACCGCAGAATCCGACGGCGCACTTCATGTTGCGTTCCATTGATAGATAGATGTTCTCGCTCTTGAGCCCGTAGGTTTCCAGTTCATGACTGACAAAGCGCATCATGATCTCGGGACCACAAACCATCGCTACTGACCGCGTCGGCTGCAATCGGGCGTACTTAAACAACGTCGTCACTACGCCCACATGTCCGCGCCAGCTCAATCCGCCATAGTCCACCGTGAGAAGGACTTGTGTGTCTGCTTGACGGGCCCAACTCGACAGCTCTTTGCGATACAACAGATCGCGAGGACTGCGCGAGCCATAGAGCACCACCAGACGCCCGTACTGCTTCCGATTGCGCAGGACGTGGTAGATCACCGGGCGAAGCGGCGCCAATCCGATCCCGCCGGCGACCAGAATGACATCGCGTCCTCGGGCCGCCTCGATTGGCCAGCCCGTTCCAAACGGACCCCGCACACCGATGTCGCCGCCAACTTTCTGACTCACCAACGCATGGGTCGCCTGACCGACGGAGCGTACGGTGTACAACAACTGGTCCCGCTGCCAAGGCTGGCCGCTGATGGAAATCGGCAACTCGCCCACCCCGAATACCCACAGCATGCTGAATTGGCCCGGCTGAAATGGGGCTCCGTTGGCCTCATTCTCCGGCTCAAGGGTCAGGGTGAACGTGTCAGGCGTCTCCTTGGCGATCCCGCACACAACGTAGGGTTGGGAAAGCATCGGCTCGGTAGTTGTCGCGATAGTCATCGCCCGACCGCGTAAACATCGAGCAACTGGAGACGAGTCGCCTCCAGCCGCTGCTCCATGACCTGAGCGAAGCGCTTCAGGATTTCGTAACCCAGATCATGGTTCTCCTCGCACTTGGTACGCAAACACTTGCCGTCGAGGGCTATAGCGCGTGTATCTTCGGCGGCGCGGGCGTGGAACTTCCACTGAAAGGGTGGCAGCAGCCACGACCACCCCAGGATTTCTCCTACACTGAGCGTGGAAACGATGATCGGCTTGTGCTGCGGTGCCACGACTTCCACCGCCACCCTGCCCCCGCGAATCAGATAGAAGGTGTTGGCGGGATCGCCCTCTTTCAAGATGTAAGTGCCGGCCTTGAAATGAACGTTGGACGCGCAGCCCATCATCAGGGTCATGAAGCCGTGATCGAGACCAGCGAAGAAAGGATGTTCTGCGATGATGCGCTCAAGTGTTTCCATGAGCATTCCCCTCCTGCATAGCCCGGGCTTCCTCAGTGATGTCGATTCCCACCGGACACCAGGCAATGCAACGTCCGCAACCCACACATCCTGAAGAGCCGAACTGATCGATCCACGACGCCAGTTTGTGGGTCATCCATTGACGATAGCGAGCTTTGCCGGAGGGGCGAACATTGCCCCCGTGGATGTACGAAAAACTGAGCGTAAAGCACGAATCCCAACGGCGCCGGCGCTCGGCGTGATCGCCGGTCACGTCGGTCAAGTCCTCGACTGTAGTGCAGAAGCAGGTCGGGCAAACCATGGTGCAGTTGCCACAGGTGAGGCACCGAGCTGCGGTGTTGTCCCAGCGTGGGTGGTCGAAGTTCTGGTACAGAAGGTCTTTGATGCCGGCGGTGTCGATGCTTCGCACTTGCTGGCTCGCCGCAAGGTTCACCGCAGCTCCTGCCTCGTGCAAATCTGCACCGGTAGCCGGAGTGGTCTGCAAATCAGCTAACACCTCGGCGCCACGCTTGCTTCCCACTTCAACCACGAACCGGTGACGCTCCGCGCTGATGAGTTCCGTCATCAATAAATCGAATCCACCTAGTGCTCGAGGCCCCGTCCCCATTGACGCACAGAAACAGGTCGGCGCCGCCTTCGTGCATTGCACTGCCACGATGAACGCACTTTGGCGCAGCCCGTCGTAAATCGCATCTCGGTACTTATCGCCGATCAACACGCGATCCTGAACCTTAATTGCCGTCAAGTCGCAAGCCCGGACTCCCAGGAATACGTATTGCTGCTTGCGTCGCATTTCATTATTCAGAATTCGGAAGGTCCCGCCCCGACGTTCAGCCGACCACAACCGCACTTCTGCCGGGTGTAGGTAGCTCTTCCAGCTCTGGGGTCCTACGGCATACCCGAACACGGCCTGATCCTCGCGGCGCTTTAGCCGATAACAGCCGCGTTCCTGTTCGTCGCTCCAGCCCGCGGGCAATTGCGCTGCCGACTCGATGTGCTCATAGACAATTGCCCCGTTACGTACAATGGGGCCGATGGTCTCGTAGCCCTTGTCCGACAACCTTTCGATCAGTTTCTGTAGCTCGCCTGCGTGCAAGATCCTGGGCTGTTCTCCGGCCACTGTAATCACTTCCAAATGCTCGAAACTGGACACTCGCCGCGAGCGGATTCCACAGCTTCACCGAATGACCGTGTTCGATCGGGCCCTAATTCTTGAGAGGACACTAGTACACTTTGTATTTTCCTCGCCGGGTTCCTGGTTTACCGTGATCCACGTCACTACGCTGCATATTCTTTATTGACCGCCAGTCGAATTCACCTTCCATGACCCTAATGAGGCGACTGAAGCTAGATCCGCCTTGATGCGAGCGCCGTGCAAAAAAGCTTGCCGCATTTTGCCGGGCAACCCGTTTTGAGGCGCTGGAGGGAACCGAAAGCGCAAAAGGCCCAGCGCTCGCTGCGTCGATTAGTCTTGCCCGCATGTTCGGGTGCGTGGGCGGTTATAGTGCATCCGCGAAACAGCTTGTGGCTCTCGGGAAATCAGGGGTGTAAGCCTGGCGAAGACCTATGCGATGCGCGCCGACGTTAACGGGTGCCTGCTGTGCCTGAGGAAGGCCTTCGGATCTCGAAGCCGCTTCTCAGACTGTCACAATCGCGCGCGTTCACAAATTACCGGGAGGGTGATCACGGTCACTGAAATTGAGCTGGGGCGAGAGTACAAGTAAGTCAAACTATTTTCCGAGAGTTGCTCCTCGCCAGCATCCCCCGGGGATATTGCAGGCTAAATAACTGGATCCCGTGATTTGTCACGGGCGCAACCTTCCACCTTAGTCAACCAAGAGTGCGGAGGATTTCCATGCTCGCCAAATGCGCCAATCCAGCCTGTTCCGCCAAATTTCTTTATCTGCACGAAGGAACGCTGTTCGCAATTGAGTCCAAAGGGGATCCTCAAAAGCGCGGACCGCCAAATGATCCGGAGTACGCGGGCAGATCCTATACCCGCGAATATTTTTGGCTGTGCTCCTCGTGCTGTTGCGCGATGACGATTCAATCCGACGGGGATCACGGAATCAAGCTGATACCCAAGAGACAAAAAGTTTCTTCGGCGGAGGATCTCACTCCGATCGGCCGCCTGAGAGACTTAATCTCCCGGATGGAATTTCGCAGTTTTTGGAGGTGTGTATGAAAAGAGAGAACACACTCCAGGGTTTGAAGAATGAGCTGAAGTTTGTGCAGAACGGCGGCTACCGCGCAACGCTCGTGTGGAGGGCACCACTGGTCTTCGAAGACTCGCCAACCTGCCGCAGAGGACCATGCTTTGCTTGCCCAGAGACTGACTGCGTGCTGATGCGGTTTGTTCCGAAAGAATGCCGCTATGAGGCCGTCCCATGTCGTCACATTCCTCTTAACGAAGCTGGGGAAACGGTAGACACCCTCTACAGAACCGGAACAAACGAAGAGATTGAAGAGAAACTTCAAAGCTGGTTGCTTGAGGCCATCGGGCAGCTCGAAGATACAGTCGAAGCAGCCGTCGCTCGACAAAGCAGCTTAAGAGTGCACAACGGAACCATGGACTTGCCATGTCAGTGCGTCCGATCAATTAACAAGATCTTTGGAGGTGCATCGTGCTCTGTGTCGAGGAGCAAACTCGCCTTTCGATCCAGAACATATTGCTAGCTACAGTCTTTTCTGAGCCTTCGCCAGAGATCCTGTCCTACGCAGTCGGTTTTGCCCGTCGTTACGGCTCAACAATGTCTTTGACAGGCGCGGTCTCTCCCCGTTCGATTTGCGAGATCATCAAAAATCGGCAGATCGACCTGGTCGTAATCGGTACGCATGCTCAAGAGTTACGGAAATCAGATCTGGACTCGGCGACTGAGGAAATTCTCCACACTGTACCCTGTCCCATGCTGATCATTGGCCCGAGGGTCACCAAGATGGAATTGGCGAAGGGAGACCTTGAGCGAATCGTCTACGTAACTGACTACACGACTGGTTCTTTGGACGGCCTGCCCTATGCACTTGCTTTGGCTCAGGACCATGGCGCACAGGTCATGTTCGTGCATGTTGCTGAGGAGACCGCAATGAGCCATTTCCATTTCGGGGACTCCAGGATCGTGACTTTTCGAAAACGGCTGGAAAGCCTGGTTGCCTCGGGAAAGGCTCTCCTGCAGGAATCGGAGTCTGTTGTTCAAGAGGGCGATCGGGCGGAAGGGTTGGTCAGGATTGCAGCCAACCTCCATGCGAGCTTGATTGTAATGAGTGCACCAGGCAATCCAGCGCAACCGTTGTGGCGCTATTGCTAGTCAAGCGGTCTGCCGTGCGCACTGCCCAGTGCTCACAGTGCGAGGCTCTTCGTGAATATTTGCGGAGGGGGAACAATGAGTGAGATCCTCGACTGGGTGCAGTGCGAGGGAGCACTTTCAACGGTCACGAGCGTGGAGCGAAAATACGCAAGCGCGGATCGCTACCGAGGTGGACGATGTCTCAGTTGCGTAAAGATGTCTTTACATGACGATGGGTGATCGTTGCCGAAACTGAGTTCGTGAAACCCCGAGATTTCCGCTTCAACAAATTCACGCGAGAAACCAGAGTTTGTCCTTTCTGCGAAACCCATGGAGCTTCGACACTCCCGGAAATCTTCGCCGTCAGACCTAGGGGTTTGTCGGCGAATGGGCCGGGATGGAAGGTCCGCGTAGTCCCCCACTCGCACCTTCGGCTAAGGATTGAAGGGAATCTGGCCCGACGGCCGGAGGGATTTCACGACATGATGAAAGGCGTCGGTGCCAATGAGGTCATCGTCGAAACGCCAAGACACGACCGAGTCTGCACGAACTGGAAGTGGATGAAGTCGCGGATGTGATCCGCACGTGGGTGGCCCGATGATCGACTTGGAGGGGGATAAGCGCGCAACCGCATTCTGGCGACACGCTACACAAGGTGCCTTGCATGACTCGCTCCGCAAACTCAACCTCAGAAAGGATGAATTCATGCAGCTGTTGGAAAAAAATGAACAATCGCGATCGTGCCAATGACACGCGGGCTGACTGACGAGAAGCTAATGCCGTCGAATGAGGAAATATAAGGCCATAAAGCCATCTTTAGTGATGCTGGTCACTGCAGTGCTGGCAGATGACGACGACAATCAAAATGTACAGCTGTGTGTTTCCTCTAGAAACCAACAATGACGACTCGTCCGTGCCTAAGCCGTCCGCGACGAAGGCCGAGCGATGCTCCTTCAGCACAACCTCCGAAGGAGGATATTATGAAGGCCAAAAAGAGCCCCCAAGCACAGCAATCAGATCCCCTTACTAAACTGTTAAGTCTGCAAAACATCGAAGATCTCACCTGGCAGATGCAAGCGGTACAGCTTGCGATCGCACGTCGTGCCTTTGAGTTGTTTGAAACGCGTGGCCGTGAACACGGTCACGACTGGGAAGACTGGTTCCAAGCAGAATCAGAGTTACTGCGACCAGTTTCGGTAGCGATTTCAGAGTCAGAGGACCGACTTAGTATTCGCGCCAATGTTTTCGGCTTTGAGGAGAACGAACTGAAAATCGGCATCGAGCCACGCCGCATCACGATCCTTGGCAATAAGGAAACGAGCGTGACGGAGTCGAAGGGCGGAAAGGTCGAGTACATCGACTGGTATCCCGACCGGATCTTGAAGCTGATCGACCTTCCCATGGATGTGATGCCAGAGAGTTCAGTTGTTGAATTGCAACCGGGACTGCTGAAGTTCGAACTCCTCAAGGCTGCCAAGCAGGAGGTAGAGGCGGTAATCTCTTCGGCGGCTTGATTGAGCGGCGAGAGGCCGGCAACCTTTGCGGTGTGTAGACGTACCCACTCGGTGGGCCCCACCACGAAGACAGCGAGGTCGGAAAGATTAGGGCGAGCCCAAATGGTTAACTCCATCCTGCCGTCACACTCGCTCCTCAACTGCCCAAGTCGTCGTCAGGAGGAGAGTATGGCCAGCGTCGTGTCTGAGCTTTGGAGAGAAGAACAAGGCCAAGACATCGCCGAGTACGCAGTCATGTTGGCGGTGATTCTGGTGATTGTTGTTGGCACGCTGAGGCTGATCGGCTCGAACGCGAACAATGCATTTTCGAGTGTGGCTAGCTCGCTGCAATAGGTTGAATGCGCAAAGTCGAAATCAGCGGAGCCGAGTCAGGTTGGAAGAACACGCGGAGGCGGCTATGGGACTATTGGCGAAGTCTCTGTTCGGGGAGACGCCTTCGCTGGTCTGCCACAAGTTCCTAGACGATCTCCTGGCAGACTACCAGAGGCGTGACTTTCAGATTCAATTCTGGGACGGGACTATCTGGGGAACAGAAGAGCAGCCCCGTTTCACACTGGTTCTCAACCATCCAGGAGCACTGCGCGCGATGTTTTCCTCACCCAGCGAACTCACGCTGGGAGAAGCCTATATTCGTGACGACTTTGACATCGCGGGGGACATCGAGGCCGCTTTCGATTTGGCCGATTATCTGCTTAGTCAGAAACGTAGCCTCTGGCAGAGTCTTGATCTCAACGAGCGGCTGCAGCAACTACCCAAAAGTGATCGCGCGCGCGCATGCTCACATCCTGCTGAATTCGGTGGGGAGGCCCACACAAAAGATCGCGACCGGCAGGCGATCAGCTATCACTACGATCTTCCGCCGGAGTTCTATGCGCTCTGGCTAGATCAGCGCATGGTTTACTCGTGCGCTTACTTCGTAGGGCCGGACGAAGACCTGGAATCAGCTCAGGTCCGCAAGCTGGATTACATATGCAGGAAATTGCGACTGCGCCCAGGGGAGCGTCTGCTGGACATCGGCTGCGGTTGGGGAGCGTTCATCATGCACGCAGCCGCTCAGTATGGCGTGCAAGCTGTAGGAATCACGCTCAGCGTGCCACAAGCAGAAATGGCTCGAGAGCGCTTGCACGAAGCCGGACTGAGTGATCGATGTCGCGTCGAGGTTTCCGACTACCGTGACATCGACCATGACCAGCAGTACGAGAAGATTGTCAGTATTGGTATGTTTGAGCACGTCGGGCAGGCTCTGCTTCCAGAATACTTCCGCCGGGCTTGGGAACTGTTGCGGCCCGGCGGCGTGTTCGTGAACCATGGGATTGCATATTCCGCCACCTACCAGCGCCGAGGCTCATCCTTCACTGACCGTTACGTTTTTCCTGGCGGCGAATTGGTGCCGATCAGTACGAGCCTTCGAGCGGCCGAGAACAGCGGTTTTGAGGTGAGGGATGTTGAGAGTCTACGTGAGCATTACGCCTTGACTCTCCACCACTGGGTCCAGCGGCTGGAAGCCCATCGAGAGGAGGCGTGTCGCACTACGGACGAAACTACGTACCGAATATGGCGGCTCTATATGGCCGGTTCCGCCCAAGGATTTCGCAATGGGCGTCTGAACGTGTACCAAACCTTGCTCGCTAAACCAGTGTGTGGACATAGTGGTCTACCTCTGACGCGTGCAGACTGGTATCACGTCTAGATCAATCCGAACTGGCGAAAATGTGAAAGCAACGAGGCCATCTCGAGTAGGCGCGTCGTCCGGCAACACGGGCCTAATAACCGGCAACTCGACGTCCAATCGAGGTTCTCGTGAACCTTCCTAAGGGCGAGACTCGAATCCGAATAAACTGCGGCTGAAAGTGGACGTTCGCCCGGAAGCCTAGGCTTGCTACAAGAAGGTGTCCTCATGTGCATGCCTTATGGCCTCAATGTTCTTGATAACTGTCTGACCTGCCCGGTGAGGGAAGCATTTCTGTTCTGTAGTCTGTCCGTTGACGCCGTACGACACCTCAACGACATCACAGCCACCGCCGTCTATCCCAAGAGAGCCATGCTCTTCATGGAAGGGCAGCAGTCGCGCGGCGTCTTTGTGCTCTGCTCGGGACAGGCAAAGCTCTCCACCTCTTCGTTCGAAGGCAAAACTGTCATCACGAAAGTCTGCCGGTCAGGCGACGTTCTCGGCCTAAACGCGGTCGTTTCCCGCCGTCCCTACGAAGTTACCGCCGAAATGACGGAGGCTGGACAGGCCAATTTTATGGCCCGCGATTCGTTGCTGCAATTCCAGAAAGAACACAGGGAAGTGGCATTGCGCGTCGCCGAAGAGTTGAGCCGTAACTGCTATACCGCCCACGAGGAGATCCGCATCCTCGGCCTCACGAATTCACCATCGCGAAAATTCGCGATGCTTCTGCTTTCCTGGTGGATCAAGACCGCGAAGAACAAGCGTACGACGCAGGTTAACCTCACGCTTACCCACGAGGAGATTGCGGAGATGATCGGGACAACCCGCGAAACGGTCAGCCGCCTATTTTCCAAATTCAAGAAGAAACAACTGCTGCAGCTCAAAGGGTCGACCCTTGTGATCCGGAACCGGCGAGCGCTGGAGACGCTCGCACCTAGAGCGATGCTTGAGTTCGGTAATCAGGGGGTTCTGAATGATTTGAAGCACGGCGGAAACTCGATCAGGTCATAGACCATCCTTCGGTCACTCTCCCCAAAAAGTGCTCCAGAATAGGCATCTGGGTTCCGAGCGACCGTTCGGCGGTGGGTTCTGCGAGGCAGCTGACTTCCGTCACCAACCTGTATCTTGCGCCAGGTGAAGGAATCGCTCAGATCCTCAAGTTCGTCAAAGTGCAGCCGCAAATTGTGGGAGTCGCTTGTCGAATAGATCGCGACCGATTTCCAATTCATACCGCAAGCAACTGCAGGCCGAACCTGCTAAAGTGAAATTAGTAGCGCAGCCCGACAAGCGCTTCTTGTCTTCGAACATTTGCTTAATCGTTCGAGCTCGTAGGCTGTGAGGCGTAGCTGGACGCGCGCACCGAGTGGGCCCCAGAGCGACTTGGTGCGGAAGAGTCGAGATCACGGTCAGCGCATTCTCAGCCCACAAGCCAAGCAGTCCATTCAGGCACAATAACCGGCTGCCTTCAATCGAAGGCCAGTATTGAATAAGGCAGTGCTTCATCCCGGTGACTCTGGTGCCCAGTCGGCATTTGGGATCGCGAGCCTCCGTGCGCGCGGACGGACAGTGTCCACATCCGATAAATCGCCAGACAGGTGCCTGTAATCACTGCGCACCCTCTCGGTCCTGGATAACATAGTCGTTCGGAAGATCGGCCCTTCTTGGAGGCCGATATGTCAAGCGTGGCTTTGCAGCGTCGGTCAGGGCCGGTTCCGCTCGATTCGGCAACGGGACCCTCGATTCTGCCCACCCTCTTTGGCGAGGGTTATGGGCAGTACAAGCCTTGGAGAAGTACGTTCGTCTTCTCGTTCCTGGCACACACGCTGGCAGTGGCACTGCTCGTACTTGCGGGCAGATTTGTTGCAGAACATCGCCCCGAGGTTCGGCAACAGGTGATCGGCATCGTCACTGATGTGAGCCCTTACGTCCTGCCTCCATCGGGGTCCAAAGCTGGAGGAGGTGGTGGCGGAGGGGACCGCAAATAAGCTGGCGGCCTCAAAGGAAACGTTGCCTCGCTTCTCCCGGGAACAACTAGCGCCTCCGGTGGTGGTGATCCGCAACGAGAATCCCAAGCTGCCAGTCGAAGCAACCGTGGTCGTGCCACCTGAGATCCACCTTCTACTTCCACAGACTGGTTCCCTCGGAGACCCGTTGTCTTCGATCCTAAGTCCGCCATCCAGCGGGATTGGATCAGGAGGTGGGATCGGTTCTGGCAGCGGCGGCGGAGTGGGTTCAGGACGCGGACCGGGCGTAGGCCCGGGATGGGGAGGAGGAATTGGGGGTGGAGCTTACACAATTGGAGGCGGAGTCACCGCCCCACGCGTCATCTATGCTCCGGATCCGGAATTCTCTGAGGAAGCGCGCAAAACGAAGTACCAAGGTACGGTAGTGCTGTGGCTGATAGTGGGGGCTGACGGGCGGACGCGCGATGTTCGCGTCCTCCAATCACTGGGCATGGGTCTGGATGAGAGAGCACTCGAAGCGCTTCGTCACTGGCGATTTGAACCAGGCCTGAAGGATGGGATTCCTGTTGCGGTTCAAGTGAATGTGGAGGTCAACTTCCGGCTCTACTAGCTGCTTTTCATTCTTTCCGATCACTTGGCCCGAAGAGCGTCTTAAGCAGCTAATCCATCGACAGCGAGGAGAGGCTATGCCCCAAAAGCCTGGTGCAATCCTTAGAGAAGGCGTGCACCAGGCCGTTGGTGGCCGCTCTCTTGAAGAGCGGGACACCGTGGTAGGTGCACTTCTCTTGTACGCTTTACTCCCTGTTACGGCGGTTGTGCTTACAAAGTGTACGTACAACCAAGAAGCAGCGTCGCAGAGCGAATTCGGGCGGGGCATACTCGTACATTTCAGGTGATATCACGTGGGCGACGACGACCTTTCCGTGGTACTGATGTGCTATCCCAACGGCAAAAGGCAATGCTAGTTTGGAACTCGGCGAGAAATCCGTCAGAACTAAGGCATTTGCCAGCCTGATCCCTCGGGCATGTATCAACCTCGGCTATCAAGCCATCCCGACGGGAGGTGTTCAATCGGTCTGCAGCTCGAGCAGTTCCATAAAATCACCTGCTTACTTCCAAAGCTAAGCTTGCCATTTTGTTCACAATTGCACGGTGACGGAGATCACACGCAGCCGTAGGCCGGGTCACGTCTTTTTTTTGGAGTGCAGAGGTACGCTGAAACTGGGCCTGGAGGCAGTATGTCAACCGTCGCATCCATAGCTGAACAGAAAAGAAGAGAAGATCGATTTCAAGCACATTGTAGTGGCCACAGACTTCTCCGCTGGGTCGAACCGAGCGCTAGCCTACGCCCTTGCGGTCGCGAAGGGGTTCGGTGCAGAGATAGCACTTGTTCATGCAATTCCCCCTGAGCCACGGGAACCAGTTCCAATGGACCCGCTGCCGCGGGAGCTGGACCGCCATCGACTTGAAGCCGAGAAGAAGATAAAGGAACTCGCCGAAGAATCGCATCTCCAGGATGTTCGTAATCACATCGTGGTGCAGCAGGGACCTGTATGGGAGGTGCTCTCTTCAATCATTGATCGTTATCGTGCCGGCCTGCTAGTGCTGGGCACTCATGGACGTGGAGGACTGAAGAAGTTCGTACTAGGTTCGGTCGCGGAAGAGGTGCTCCGCCTGGCTTCATGCCCGGTGCTCACAATCGGTCCCAACGTCCCGCCAGCAGACTCTTCGAGGACCGAATTCAAGGCGATTCTCTTTGCAACCGATTTTGGGGATGCTTCGGCCAAGGCTTTTCCGTATGCCCTGTCCCTGGCGGTGGCCTGCCGAGCGAACCTCATACTTCTGCACATGGTTCCACCTCTACCGGTGGTTGTTACGGGCCGGTTCGACGATTCCCCCGGAAGCTACGCCGAAGCAGTAACAGAGTGGAAAGTCTCAACGAAAGAAGAGAGCATCCGAAGGCTGAGGGAATTAGTTCCACCAGATGCCAAACTGACGAGCCAACCCGAATACGTAGTCGGACTGGATTTCCTGGCCGAAGGTATTTTGGGTACCGCCGAGGCTCGGAAAGTGGACTTGATCGTGATGGGAGCGAACCGAGTTGCTTCTGCGCGAATGGTTGCACACATTCCATGGACTGTTACCCACGATGTCATCTGTAAGGCCAAGTGTCCTGTCCTGACGGTCATGGGCTAGACACGCTCACGATGCCTGGCATAATGTTTCGCTTTCATGGCAGTCTCCTAAGCATTCGAGACTAGTTATTTCTGCTGCGTGTATGCTAGGTGCGAAGCAGGTTTCAGTCCTGGAAACCAATTTCTTTCTCCTCGTAACTCGTAGCTTTCCCGCATAACGAACATGTGGCATCGTAACAAGTCAGCTCAGTGCAACGTCCATGTAGAGTTGGTGTGAATCGCACAGGGCTCGACACAAAAATTGGGTGCCGGCCGCGTTTGCTGGATACTCCTTTGCACCATACGTAGGTGCTTCCGGCGTAAGAGACTTCTTCGCATTCTGCGCTTTTCAAAGGCCCTCCTAACGGCAAGGGCGAACGTCCAAGCCGTGCATGACCGCACTCTAGCTCTGTTCCCATCACCAGGAGGTAGCGGAAATCACGGAGATCGGTGATAGAGCGCACAGTATCCGATCCCGGATGACGCAATAAACCGTCGGAACAAGTGTTCCGCCCACGCTGCAATGGTTCGCTGTCCTTTAGTTGTCCAATAACGATTCCTTAACGTTTCTTACAACGTATCGATGGGCAAGAATTCGACGATGCAGAGCCAGTCCCTCTCATCTTGCCACTACGCCTCGCAATCGTCTTTGTGCTTCGTTCCCAAGATCGCTAAACCCCCTTTCCCGAGAGTTTTGGCTCAAAAACTCACGATACACAGACAAATACACAGAGCATGGCGAACCCTTACCTTGGGCCGGGGGATCAACGGATGAGCGTCGGTGGTGCTGCCTCGCCGCCAACAGTGCTAGCACTAGGGGCCGGATTGGCAATCGTGCTATTGGCCGACGGCAGCGTGCTATCTGGTTGCAGCGTTCGCGATAATGCAGTGGGGCAAAGCGCAAAAGTGCCACCATATTTCTCAAGAGTCGCCTGCTGAACTGTTTGGTTCCGATCGCGCAAACGATGCTTGCTGAATTCGGTTAGTTGCGGTGCAGTTCTGCTTGAGTTCTCAGAAAGCGCAGGACATGACCACGGGAGAAGATCCCTTGGAGGCTTCCGTCAGACATAACCGGTATCTGGTTGATGTCTTCGCGGCTCATCAGTTCAAGGGCTTGGAGAGCAGGCGTATCCGGAGCAACGGTGTGCAGCTGACCGAGAGGCCGCATCACGCTCTGCACGCTGGTCTGCCGCCAGCTGTCACGGTCGACATTCTTTACTTCATGAGGAGTAATTAGACCCGACACGCGGTCACCTTGGACAACGACGAAGCAGCGGCGTCCGGTTCGCAACACATACTCGTCGACAAAATCCTGCAGACTCAGATGACCCTCGACCGTAGCATAGTCCCGGTCCATGATGTCGGCGACGCGACGGTCGCGGAGTACTGCCATAAGCTCTACCTGAACGTAACTGGAACGGGACGCATCAAGCAGGAACCAACCGATAAAAGCCAGCCACAACCCGCCAAAGTTCGCGCCGACGAAGAATCGAAACAGGCCCGACAAGATAAACATTAAAGCGACGACCTGGCCGACCTGGGCTGCCAGTCTCGTGGAGCGGTCGGCATTGCGAGTGATCCACCAGATCGCCGCGCGCAAAACACGCCCTCCGTCCAGCGGATAACCGGGAACCATGTTGAAGGCGGCTAACATGATGTTGATGTAACCGAGCCAGACCAGCACGGAGGTCACGGGAGTTGCCGGTTCGCTTCCGGGGTGCCAACCAGTGAGCCATGCGGTCCCCAGGACAACGAGGCCGATTACCACGCTCGTAATGGGACCTGCGATGGCAACCCAGAATTCGGATTTGGCGTCAGTGGCCTCCGTTTCGATCTGCGATACGCCGCCCAGGGCGAACAGGGTGATGGCATGGACGCGCAGGCCGTGTGCCTTAGCTAACAGGGAGTGCGCCAGTTCATGGAGGAGGAGAGTTGCGAAGAACAGCAGGGCGGTGACCACCGCGGCTATCCATACTACTGCGCTACTCCATTGTGGCGCGACGGCACGAAAGTGTTGCGCGAGAGAAAGCGCGATCAGGAGGGCGATGATGAACCAACTATAGTGAAGACCGATCGAGATGCCGGCGATTTGACCGACCTTGATTTGAGCCTTCATTGCGAAACCCTAGCTAGAATTACGGCGTCACACGCTCGTATTCTAGACTAAAATGCGTTTCTTGCAGGTTTGTGCAGTGCCGGACTTCGGCCACCGGGTGAGGGGCACTCCTGGATGCACGATGTGCAACGATTTCATCCCATTCATTCCGGACAAGGTGACGGAGCAACAAGCAAAAAGGAACTGCAAAAATGCAAGTCGCTTGCCGTTCGGTGCGTTTCGCATGGGCCGTTCTTTTCGTCGCAACTCTGACATGCCTCATCACCGGGCAACAACCCTCCGACATCCAGAACCTGGTCACGAGTGGGAACCTGGAAGGCATGAACTGGCCGAACTTCAGCGACTATCGAACCTTACTCCAGAAGTTCTACGAGCCGACGGGATACGCTCCGGCCTGGGTCCAGGGGGCGCAACCGATACCGCAGGCTCTGGCGCTGATCGAGGTTTTCAGAAAGGCCGAGAAGAAAGGACTGGATCCGGAGGACTACGATGCTTCGCGCTGGGAGGAGAGAATCCGTGCGCTGCAAGGCTCGTCGAGTGGCCCGGGCGGTGGCGCATTTTGACGTAGCACTTACCGTTTGCGCCATGCGCTATGTCTCTGCCTTACACATTGGACGGATCAGTCCGCAGCATTTCAAGTTCGGACTGAGCGTGGAACAGAAGCAGTACGACCTAAGCGAGTTTTTGCGCGATCGTGATGATGACCACTTCAAACTTGGGTGCAGTCTTGGACGCGGTGGAACCTCCGTTTGGAGGCTACCGCCGGACCGAGCAAGCCCTGGCGCACTACATCGAACTGGCACGCATTGACGATGGGGAAAAACTTCCTGACGGTTACCAAGCCTATCAATCCGGGCCAGTCCTACTCCGGCGTGCCACGTCTGGCGCGTCTATTGCGACTCGTGGGTGATTTGCCAGCGGACGCCAACTTGACCGGAGGTCTTCAGCCTACAGTGGGCCGCTGGTCGATGCGGTCAAACGGCTTCCAGCGCCGCCACGGCCTCGATGACGATGGTCGCCTCGGTCTGGCACGATAAAGCAACTGAATGTGCCTCTACAGGAGCGGGTCCGCCAAGTTCAACTTACATTGGAGCGTTGGCGCTGGTTGCCATACTGAGTTTTCTGCGCCGCCGATCATCGTGAATATTCCTGATTTCCGGTTGCGCGTCCTCGATGAAAATAACAAAGCTCGCCATGGATATGCGCGTGGTGGTCGGGAAGGCGATGCGCACCCAAACACCTATTTTCACCCGCGATATGACCTACGTTGTCCTGCGTCCGTACTGGAATGTTCCCCCCAGCATTCTCCGTAGTGAGATTGTTCCCGCAATCCAACGCGATCGCAGCTATCTCGCCCGCGAAAACTATCGAGGTCACTACGTATGATGGCAAAGTGGTCACCTCAGGGGAGGTTTCAGATGAAGTGTTGGCGCAATTGCGAGCGGGAAAGCTCATGGTGCGTCAGAAGCCAGGCCCCACCAACGCGCTGGGGTTGGTCAAGCTGATATTCCCGAACGAGTATAACGTCTACCTTCACGGTACTCCCGCTCAGGAGTTGTTCTCGCGCTCCCGCCGTGATTTCAGCCACGGCTGCATTCGCGTCGAGAAGCCTGCCGAACTCGCCGCGTGGGTACTCCGAAACAATCCAGGTTGGCCATTGGAGCGAGTGCGGCAAGAAATGCAGAGCGGAAAGGACGACGTCACCGTGAGTCTGGTGAAGAGAGTTCCGGTCTTCATTGTGTACGGGACGGCGCTCACTTACGAAAACGGCGAAGTTCACTTCAGCGATGACATTTACGGACACGATGCCAAGTTGGCGGCGGCGCTAGCCAAGGGGTATCCCTACCCGTAAATGCCGTCCCCGACTCGAGTCGGAACGTGTTTTGCTCGCAAAAGCGCTGGGAGGACTCTTCGCTAGGTGGCATCCACTGGTCGCCTTATCGCATATTTTGCGACTTTGTAACCTATGTCGCTGCGTGAGACTCCCAGCATACGAGCTGCTTCGGCCTGCACTCCATTTGCCTGTTCCAATGCTCGCTCAATCAGGCCCCTCTCGAAGGCGACGAGCAACTGGCGGAGATCGACGCTGGCTGGCAGGCTTCGAAGCCAATCGCGCATCTCCATCTTCTGGGGTTCAGGTGCTGCGTGGCCTCTATCGTCTATGGGAAGTTCGTCAGCGGCAATTTCCTCACGGTGCCCCAGGATATGCGCCCGCTCCAAGAGATTTCGTAACTCCCGTATGTTCCCTGGAAATGCGTAGTTCGCGATCTTCTGTAGAGCTTCCGGGCTCATGCGCTTGGTCCGGACCTTCAAGTCCTTTGCAATCTGGGTTGACAAGATCTCGCAGAGGCCGGGAATGTCCTCTTTGCGTTCGCGGAGCGGGGGAATGCGAATCGGAACAACCGCTAGTCGATAGTAGAGATCCTGCCGGAAGAGTCCCTGCTGCACTCGTTCTTCAAGGTTGCGGTGGGTTGCAACCAGGACCCGCACGTCAACCTTGCGGGCCTGCGTGGATCCCACGCGCAGTAATTCGCCATCTACCAGGACGCGAAGCAATTTGGCCTGAGCGGCTGGGGACATCTCGCCGGCTTCATCCAGAAAAAGGGTTCCGCCATGAGCGGCCTCAAACAGACCCTGTCGGGCTCGATCCGCGCCCGTGAACGCTCCGCGCTCGTGTCCAAAGAGTTCGCTCTCAAGGAGAGTTTCGGTGAACGCTGCGCAATTGACTGCAATCAGAGGTTTCTGGGCCCTGCGGCTGTTCCGATGAATTGCCCTAGCGACGAGTTCTTTGCCCGTTCCAGTCTCGCCCACAATCAGGACAGTTGCGTCCGTGGGGGCAACGCGGGCGATCTGCTCGCGCACTTCCTTGATTTCGGCGCTATTTCCGTAGATAGTGTCGGCCCCGAGGAGATTGCCGACGGTGGATTTGAGGAGTTGATTCTCGCGGACTAGATTCGTGCGCTCACAAGCACGCCGCACGGTCGCCCTGACAACCTCAGGATTAAAAGGTTTTGTGATGAAATCAAAAGCTCCCTTTCGCATGCTCTCGACAGCAAGCTCAATCGTCGGGACCGCGGTGAGGAAGATTACTGGCAACGACGGATCGTTCTCTTGAGCGACCGATAGGACTCTCAGTCCGTCTCCATCCGGCATCTTCTGGTCTGTGATCACTGCGTCGTATTCGCGCTCCGCTAGAAGAGGCAGAGCGGCCAGGACGCCGTCCGCCTCGTCGACCGTATGGCCGTCGAGGTGAAGTTCTGAACTCAGGACGCGGCGTAAATTAGGCTCGTCATCCACAATCAATAATCTAGCCATGGCTGATTGCTCCAGAGTCGGGTGACGCTTCGTCAGAAATCGTCATGGTGAAGCATACGTGGCCGGGCTCATTCTGGGCTACGATCAGATCTCCGCCTTGACCTCTCGCGATGTTTCTCGAAATCGCGAGTCCAAGACCTGTTCCGTGCGGTTTGGTCGTGTAGAAAGGTTCAAAGATTCTGGACAGCACTTCTTTCGGAATCGGGTCACCCGAATTTTCCACCTGGAGCTCCACACTCTGGACCGACGGACGGCTACTACGGATCACGACCTGTCCCCCAACGGGCGTGGCATCGATCGCGTTGAGCAGCAGGTTCAGGAGAGCCCTCTGCAACTGCTCGCGATCCACGTTCGCCCGCAATCCGTCTTCACCCTCTACTCCGATCTGGATTCCTCGTTTTGAAGCATGCACGTTGGCAATCTCGGCGATGTAGCCTAAGACGTCCGCGAGGACGACCAGAGTTCGTTTCGGCTGACTCGGACGCGCATAGGAAAGGAAATCACTGGTCAGTTTTTCCAGGCGAGCGGCCTCGCTGCGTGCGATCGCGTGCATCTCGCGTCGTTGTTGTTCCCCGACCTCAGGGCGGTCGGCCGTGACCAGTGAACTCGCGATGATGGAAACTGGGTTCCGAATTTCATGGGCCACTGCGCTCGAGAGGCGGCCAACCACGGCGAGTTTCTCTTCGACCATTAGTCGCTCACGCGTGCGCTCCAGTTCGCCGAGGTTATCGGCTAGCTTCCTTTGATCGCTTCGAAGCTGATTAACAAGCAGCCAGACCAACAGCCCCGTGAGCGCATACACAACCGAGATAACTCCGGCCTCAAGGTATTCGCTTGCGTAGTTCGGCGGCTGAAATTTCGCAAAACGCCAAACCCAGAAGAAAGTCATCGAATCCGCAACGACAATCACGCTGATGCAGGTGGGAAGGTGAAAGCGATAAGCGGCCTGCAAAACAGGCAAGGCCAGCAGGACGAAGTACGGGCTATTTCCCTGATGGGTAAAAAACATTAGGAGAAGGGCTAGAGCGATATTCAGGGAAATCGAAATCCAAACGACGATGTCGGCCAGCACGTCACTGAGAGTCCGGACGCTGGCCCACAGCCAAAACAATTCCAGCATCTTGAACAGAAAGGCAGCCCCCAGAGTGACCAGCAAGGCGGGCGAGGGTGGGCCTAGTAGAGAAGAAAAAATGGAATGAAGAAGCAGGAGTGCAGCCAGAACAAAGAGGTTCAGAGTTGCAAAAACCATCTCCTGCTGGCGGAACGACTCGAAGTCGAAGCGTGCTAGCAAAGGGGCGGTTCGCGACTCTGGTGTGTTTTCTGCCACTTTCGATTAGAGTACTCCCGGATGTTCGGGTCAAGAGAATCCCGGCGTCCCTGCTCTCCTCGCCGTTCTTAGCACTTCGAAATAAAGCTACATCAACGGCGGTTCCAAGGCTACAGGAAGCAGGCAACGCTCGGCCCTGCTTGGAAAGGAGAGTGAGAATCGTCAACAATCCGATGATCGTCCCAAACGGGAGAATAAAAAGATTGCCCGACAGATAAAAGCAATACGAGCCTCCCGCACCAAACCCACAATTTTAGAAGGCCTACACCTGCAAGTATGCCAGCTATCGAAAGGCCGAGAAGCACGTAAAGGACCCATCCGCCAAGATGCCCGATTCCGGGAACGTATTCCTCAACTCTGATCGCTTCGACTCCCCCTTTTCCGCCGTACACACCCAGAATGAATAGGAACACGAAAGAGTTTAGGCTCCCCACCAGAATGTAGGCGCCACCGAGAATTCGCAGCCAAATCTTCATCGCATCCTCATACTCGGTCAACGATGTAGTTCATCACTCTTAAAAGTCTTGATCCAGCAGATGGCGGTCAGCTATGAAAGCCTGGCCGCCATGTCATATCCTCATCGAGTCGTTACGTAGTATTCCTGCGGATGATTCTCAGGCCTGTGCCCAGGGCTAGTGACAAAAAACCAAGCATTCCTGCGAACGGCACAAGACTGGCGGTCTTGGGGAGTTCTTGCGGCACCGGTTCCTCCAGGCGGCGGTTAAGGCCGGGACCTCTCTATCCGGTTCAATAAGCATAGGTCCTTCAAACGCCACATTCGGCCGTGGAGGCGCTTGACCCGTCACAACAGTATGCATGGTGACAGACTGCACGGGCTCAACCTTCAACACCGTTGCTGAAATATTCATTCCTTTCCGTAGATCGAATACCGTCTTGTCTTGACCGTCGATGTGGAACACGATTCCGTCCGGTACCGTGTAGGCTTTGTTCTCACCTCCGGGGAAAGACAAAATCAAATGCGGTCCGTTGACTTGCCATACCTTTCCCTCCACCGTCCTCAGTGTTGTGACCTCTTGCGGTGTAGTGATCGTATGAATCTCCTGAGACAGCTTCGTCCCGGGCGTCAGTTCATGAACGGTTAGGTCCCTGCCATCCACTTGAAACCTGACGTCGTCGGCCAGATTCAACAGTTCAAATTTGCCGTTCTCGAGTTCTACAACAACCTCATGACCAGAAACGTGGATGACTTCCGCATTCTGGACATGAGTCGTTCGAACCTCGTGCGTCGGCGGTTCTATTGTTTTCGTGGTTGATGGGTGCGTTGTGTCTTGGGCGGCGATACTCGCCGTCATGGCGCAAAGAAACGCCAAAATGGCAAACCCCAAGGTGATTGTTGTGCGACTTGGATTGCTTCATTGTGTTCTCCTTCCATCAAGTGTGATTTTGTATGGTCGATTCATGTCGAAGGCCTATTCCTTCAAAGAAGCTTGACTATGAAGCGGCGTGGAGCAGGTCCGACGAAATAGAACGGATAGCATGTCACCAGCGTGATCGAATGCTTCGTCCTGGGCCGCAATACGCTGACGTCGGCTGGGCTCGTAATTCGGATTCGGTCCACGACGAAAATATCTGTTCCAGACACTGTGGCTAACTCGATCGCGTCTCCCGCATGGATGTCTTTCAATTTGCGGAAGAAGCCGTCGCGGTGTCCAGCGATACCGATGTTGCCCGCCTCTCCTGGAAATGAAGTGCCGGCAATTCGCCCGACCCCGCGGTTCAAGGTGACTTCATCAGTGCCCTCTAATACCGGAACCTCCAAATGCAACGCGGGAATCCGTAAAACAGCAAGCGGTTCAACACTCTTGCCGAGATTTGCCTTATACAAATTAGTGTGCTGATTTGCCGAGCGCGATTCAGTGTCCCGCCCCTGATGAAGGTCAGCATTGTGGATAGCACCATTGATCGTTTCCATTCCCGCGGGGCCTCCCTTGGGGGACTTGGGTTGTGGGGCTTCGAACTTCACCATCTCTGCGCGGAACATGATGAACCTATCAATGTGGGCGAATGCGAACACGGCCAGCAGCAGCAAACCCAAGAACAGCAATCCGCCTTCAAGGATGCGAAACGCTTTTGAGTCAGCCTTCATTCGTCTTAGTCCTTATCCTGTGTCTCTGTCGCAGGCGCAGCGTTGGCGTCTACGGAAGTCGACGTCACCATCGCCCGTACGCCGAATTCGTGCACGAGCCGGCCTCCGTTGTGGGCAGTATTGACCAGCAGCAATGCACCTGCGGTGTACAGAACCAGAAAAGCCAGCGGCAGAATGGTTGTCGTCAGGCGTGTGTCTGCTCTTTTCAGCAACCATGGCACAGCTAGCAGCGCGAGGAATATCACCGACAGCACACTGAAAACGGCTTGCGTGCGCTCGGCAAGGGATTCGTGGGTTTCGAGGACTAGTTCCATCCCCGGGGCCCGTTCGGCGAGTTTGCCTGCAGCTTCCCCTGTCTCGACCGCTACGAAGATTGCCGCTGTTCCAACCAACAGCAAGACCATCGCGGCAATCAGGTAAGAACGGCCCTTGACCGGCGTCAGCACAGCACCAATCACTATGAAGATCGGGGCAATTAGCAAGAGTGCAATCGGAAAATGAATGATCAATGGGTGCAAGGCATCCCAACTCGGAATCGCCGGAAATTCAAGCATAAGAACTCCTTAAGCTGAAGAAGCGGGACGCCCGTTCGACGGCCCGGTTGCTAGCTGACTTTCTCGTACTTGTGAAATACGAAAGACATTTTGAAAAGTCCTTCTGGATGTCGCGTGCCCACAAACCGTACACACGAAATAGTCCTTCGCTTTGGACCTTTGTCTCGTCTGCTCAATAGCGTTCATTGGTTTCAATTCCCTCCTGGAGAACGATACGGAGGAGTGACCTGTGAACTTGCAGGCCGTTGCGAGAGTCGTAGTCGACGAAACCCAACCTCCTGAATCGGTTCATAAAGAAGCTGATCCGCGAGCGAGTTGTGCCCACCATTTCAGCCAATGTCCCCTGACTAACGCTTGGAACCACGGTCTGGGGCGCGCCTTTCTTATCGAAATGAGCAAGCAGCAGAAGAATTCGGGCTAGCCTCTTTTCGCTGGAATTGAAAAGCTGATCAACAAGGTCCGCTTCGTATCGGATGTTTCGTGCTAACAAATGCTCAGTAAACATCGTGGAAAAAGCGTGCTCCTGGTGAAGGGTTTGCACCATCTTCTGTTTCTCGATTCGCAGAACAGTACAATCGCTCATGGCGATCGCGGACTCCATGCGGAGAGACTGACTTGCAAGGCAACCCTCGCCAAGAAACTCGCCCTCACCTAATATGCCGATGGTTGCCTCCCTGCCAATCTTCGAGACCACGGTGAGCTTTACCTTGCCGTTCTGGATGTAAAACACAGCGTCGCTCTGATCCCCTTGCGCGAAGATGGTTTGCTTCTTCGGGAAGAGCACAGATTTCCTGCCTTCGCCAATCGTGGCAAGAAATATGTTGGGGTCGAAACTGTGCTTCTTCTCAACGGGAGAGTGAATGATCAGAGGGTGCAAGGCATCCCAACTCGGAATCGCCGGAAATTGAAGCATAGAAACTCCTTAATCCGAAGAAGCGGGACGCCTTTCGATGACTCGGTTGCTAGCTGACTTTCTCGTACTTGTCTTTGTGCGTGAAACACGACGGGCACTTCGAAAAATCCAGTTTCGAGGTCGTGTATCCACACACCGTGCACACGAAATAGTCCTTTGCCTTGGACCCTTTGAGTTTGGCGAGATTATTCAAGGCCTCGGAATACAGCTTGGCGTGTTCGGCCTCCGCCGTCTTCGCATAGTTGAGGGTCTGGACCGCGTCTCTGTTCCCCTCGGCGCGAGCCTGCTTGAGGAATTCCGGATACATGGTGTCGCGCTCGTACGACTCTCCCTTGATTGCAGCGTCAAGGTTTTCCTTGGTCGACTTGACGACCGGAGTCTCGATCTTTGCCTCGGGTGTGCCGCCCATCTTCTTGATCACAGCGGCGTGGTTGGCGGCGTGAACTTCCTCAGCCTTGGCTGCGGCGCGGAACAGACTTGCAACTTCGCCGTACCCTTCCTGGTCGGCTTTTTCTGCGAACGCGAGGTAGCGTGCGTGGGCGTTGCTTTCGCCGTTGAACCCGGCCTGCAGGTTGTCGAGCGTCTTAGTTGCGGCCATCGCCCCGTTTGGCAGAGCAATCAAGGCGAGTGTCAGCACGAGCGCACTGTAAGCGAACTTCTTCATACCCAGTATTCTCCATTTCAGTTTCAACGAATGGCGACCTGCATCGAGATCGCTTGTCGAAGAGAAGGGCACGGCGTGGGCCAAGCATCAGCTCTTGGCAAGTTGCACAGAACAAACAGCAAAGCCGCGTAGATGTGAGCCGCAGTTCAACCAATGTCAGAAGAATCGGACGGGGGCCGTCCGAACCATCGGACGCCACAAGGAGTCTGACGTCCGATTGATCATCCATTCAAGCGGGCGTCCAAGCTGGGGAACGCAGGCACCGGACTAGCAACAGGCCCATCGAGTTTGTTTTCTGTCAGTTAGCACCTCCCATTCTTGGTGGAATCCCGAGAGTAAAGACTTGTAATTTCACCCAACTTCAGTCCTGCTCGGCATTCAGCATGCACCGAGGGTAGAGGGTGCTTGTGTTGTTCAAGGACATGTTATGAAGATTCTTAAGCGCCATTGGCTGGTCGTGATCCTGGCCACGCTGGCAGTCGCTGCCATTGCCGCATTCCAGTTGAAGGGGAACGATGATCCGCAATATTTCACGGCTAAGGTCGACCGGGGTGACATCAGCCAGGTAGTCGAGGCCACCGGCACTATCAATGCCGTTACCACTGTCCAGGTCGGCTCTCAGGTTTCGGGGACTGTCTCTCGTCTGTACGTGGACTTCAATTCCCGCGTAAAGAGAGGACAGGTTATAGCGCAGATCGACCCCGCACTCTTCGAAGGATCGTTGCTGCAGGCTAAAGCCGACTTGGCAAACGCGCGGGCCAGCGTCGCTACCGCGAAAGCGAATCTCCAGAAGGCACTGGCTTTGCAGATTCAGACCACAGCCGACTACGAACGCGCGAAAGCTTTGACAGCACAACGCGTCATGAGCACGCAGCAACTCGATTTGGCCAAGTCAAACTACGATTCCG
>CAVTLV010000002.1:0-506917 GCA_963735695.1 uncultured Acidobacteriota bacterium
ATGTCCAGGGAATTGAACGCCGGCGTGAGAGGGCCGCCCTTGTATTTGGAGTTGGGATTGATGACGGGTGCATTATGGCTGATAACCACGCGCGGACCACTTAGATTCTTGCCAAACCAGTTCAGCAATTTCGACGAGTAGTTTTTATGTAGCGCAATCGAATCTGCTGGCGTGAAAGGCGTTTCGTCGGGGTTATAGATGAGGCGGTAATCATTCATTTGAGAGCGAGCGGTCTCCATGGCGCGCAAATCGCCGCCGTTGAAATCCGTCCACATCGTGCCGCCAAAGAAATTGACGCCGTCGATGGTGACCTCTTCATCAAGCAGCAGTTTCACATGCGGATGTCTGTCTTCGAGCCACGCCTTGAATCTATTGTCCTCTTCGTTCATTGGCCGCCGCGTGTAATATTCGTGGTTTCCCGTCACATATAGGACTGGTTTCTTCCACTTCCGCAGAATCTGGTCGAGCGGTTCATAATCCCTGAGCGTGACGATATCGCCTCCCAGGATCATGACATCTCCGTTGGCATCTGGCGGCAACATCCAGCCCGAGCCAAATTCAAGATGCAGGTCGCTATAAGTAATGATTCTCATGCTCGTAAGAGAACGCTTGTTTGAACACGTCTTTCTCAAGTCCTAGATCTCCTCCGACAGGACAGCGGTTTTTGCACTGTCTCGATGTGTAAGAGGACAATTGCCATCAACAGCGATTCGACTCGGGGCGGAGCCCGGTTCGTAGAACTAGAAATCTGACATCCCCCGGATAGCTGAATAATAAGCCGAGGCGCAAAGGCCAGTGTCAAGGCTCTTCGACCGCGAACGCGGCGCGCGAAGCGCGGCCTTGACACTGGCCGGGCCTCGGCTATGCTCTGGCTATCCGGGGCATGTCATTCGGGAATGCCGCATCACAGACCTAGACCGAAACCCTGACTGATCTGATTCGTGTGCGTGGTTTGTGGTTCTATCTTGTGCGCTCCTGGCTCTTGCTGAATCGCAGGAGAATGGGACACGTCGCGGCTGAGTTCTTGCCCGAGCGTCTGTGCGTTGTTCGTATAAATCTGCGCGTCATAGCGTCCACGTGAGACAGAAACATAGGCCATGCGGCTGTTGAGCAGATCCTTAGCGCCCAACTCGGTGTCCACGTGAATCAGGACACGGTCGGCAGTCTGTCCCTGGCTGGAGTGGCTGGTCATGGCATAGCCATGGTCGAGATGCGGATGCTTGCGCGGATCGAGTTCGACCGCGCGGCCACCGTCCATCTTCAAGCGCAGCCGCCCGTCTTCGTCGATGCTCTCGATGGTCCCCAACTCGCGGTTCGCAACTTTCAGGTTCGTTGGCCGGCGCGGTGAACTGGATGCGGTCGCCCACTGAAAAACTCCGCATCTCCTCGCGGAAGACCGAGACGCCCTGCTGTCGGCGTGGATCGTAAGTGCGCTGCGTGCCGTCCTGCAGTTCGACTGTCAGCCGGTTTTTCGGAGCGTCGATGCTCTTCACCTGTGCGTACTCGCCTTTCCCGATGCCGGTCTCCTTCGATGCGCGCGAATAGCGCAGCACATCGCCCACCTCATAGCGCTCGGCCCATGTGCGGTCCGCGCCGGTGAGGTCTTGGCGCGGCACTAGCGTCCTGATGCGGTGCTCCTCGTTGCTGACGAGGCCACTCCGCTGCAATTCCGCATGGATGCGCTCGTTGATCTCGATGCGAGAGCGATTATCGGGAGAAATCACCAGCGTGTTCTCCGGCGATTTTGCGTACTCCTTCGCAATAGCGGCGATGCGCTCGTCGTGGCCTTGAATCTCATGGACTCGGCCCTGCCGGTCAAGATTCTGTATCGCTTCGCGCACTTCGCCCCGCGCAAGCTGCTCGACTACCTGTTTCAGTTCTGGGTCTTTCTGGCGCACGATCTCTTCGAGCTTCACCGTTTTCATGCCCGCGTCCTGGAGCTGCGCGAAGGGCCGCCCGGCCTCAACCGCCTCATGTTGCCGCCGGTCGCCGACGAGCAACACACGGTCATTCGGATGGAGCCGGTTCACAAACTCATGCACCTGCCTGGTCGATGCCAGCGAGGATTCGTCGAGCACATAGAGCCGTTTCTCGCCGGTATCCGGCTGCTGTCCACGTACCAGATGCTTCTGTAGTGTGGATGTCTCCATGCCTGCTTCCCCGAGCTTCTGCGCCGCGCGGGACGTTGGCGCGAAACCTTCCACCCTGTAGCCCTCGGCCTCCGCGCCTTCGCGGATCACGGACAGAGTTGTTGTCTTGCCCGCGCCTGCGATGCCATCTAACCCGACAACCTTCTCCCGCGAAAGAAAGATTTCGTCTACTGCCTGGCGCTGCGACGCATTCAACTCCGGGTGGCGGTCTTCCGTGGCGATGCGCACTTGCGGCGAGACCAGCATGGGATCGCTGTAGTCGCGCCGATTGCCTTCCTGCATCCGGCCAACGATCTCACGCTCCATGCGAACCATCGCGGCGGTTGTGTACTGTCTGCCAGCGCCAACGTGCGAGACTTCGCGGAACTCCCCGGTCTCGATCCGGCGCTCGAACTCCTGCCGGACCTGGGCATAGGTGGTTTCTCCCATGCCGCGCACCAGCGCTGTTTCAAGGATCGCGCGGCGGTCCTGCACAGCCGATCTCTCGAAGACATGATCGCGCGCCCATGTCACGGCCTGCTTCGCCTGAACCTCTGGCTCCGGCATCTGGTATTGCCCATGTTGGCGCGCCTGTGCGACGACGCGGTCCGCCTGATGCCCGTACTGTGCGGCCAACTCGCGGTGCCGCTGTAAGACTTCTCCCGGCGACAGCAGTTCCTTGCGGTCGCGCGTATGGTGGGCCGCGATCTGTGCCGCCGCGGCTCCGTCGATTCCTTGTTCCCGGAGATGGTCTTTGATCTGTTCACGTCGCGGACTGGAAGCCTCCAGATATTCCTTCGTGTAGCCTTTTACTTCCGGCTGTCCATGCTTGCCGCGCTCCAGTTCGTAGCCCAGCTTTTCCAGACGCAGAGCCAACTCGGATCGGTAGACCGCCGTGGCGTAGCGCTGTGACACGAACATCTCGTGTGGCTGCAAAGCTCGCATCTGTTTCCCATTTTCGAGACCGTTCTCGCGCTCGGTCATGTTGAAGATCACGGCATGAGTATGAAGCTGGGGCGCAGCATAGCCATCGACGGGCCGCGCGGTGTCGTGCTCGAAAGTGGCGGCGATAAATTTTCCGGTCGTCTCCGGGGCATGGACATTGCCGATCCGCGCCTGCGTGTATCGTTCAAGTTCCTGAAGTGCCGCGCGTACACTCTCCCGATGGGCTTCCCGCACCCGATCATCGCCGCCCACGAGAGCGGTAAGCGATACCGACTTCGGCGCAGAGAATGTGGCGTCCCACCCGGCGCGATGCTCGGCGCTGGTCACCTCTCTGCCAAATTTGCCTTCATAGGTTCTCGAAACTTGATGCCGTACGAGCTGCTCTTCGGTGTGCGGATGTTGGCCTTCACTCAGTCGTGCAAAGTGTTCGGAACCAACGCCACCTTGCAACCCCCACTGCTCGGCGAGTCTGCCCTGCCACTCACTGTGACCCTGCTGATCGCGGCTCCAGTAGTTCTGTTCCTGCGAGGCAAACTCCCGCACATGGTAGGTCTGCGCCTGGCTGGCTGACAGCGGTTTCGAGATCGTGAGCATACCGAGCGTTCCTCAAGCGTGAAGTGGTGTTCTTGGCAATTTGTCTCTCATTCGATTCCCTTCGTTTTCTCCCAGGCGAACGCCTCTTTGGGTTTGGTCTCGGGCGCACCGATGGTCGAGACCAAAGAGCGCGAGCATCGGCTGGGTAGGCTTCTTCAGCGGATCGGCGGGAGCATTCGCGGGCACTGATGGCGCTGGTTTCGGCGCGATCTCTGGCATCTGCCGCTGCGAAAATCTCGGCAGTCTGAATCGGATTCTGCCCATCTTTATCCTCCATCTCTGGATCAAACTTGGCCGAGGTCGGCCCCATTCGATCGTCTCCCTATCCCGCCATTTACGTGAGGACCGGTTCTGCAACACACTCCGCACAGCCAGTAGCAAAAAGAACATCGCGGCTACCCATAGCAGAGGCGTTAAGAGCGAAAAGCTTCCGGGAAAAGGCATGGCACTCATGGCATACGAGCTCTTTCCTTGCCCTCGCGGGCAAAGAATTCTTCGAGAAGTTTGCGAGCCTGATGGAGCTTTCGCGCGTCGGCTTGGTCGCGAATTTTGAGGACGGAATCAGGCGACAATTGTCTGCCTTCCGATGCCGCTTGAGAGGCTGCATGGAAGAGATTCAAGAGCGCGTAACGCACCGCCCAGACTTCGGCCAATACCAGTTCGGCGGGATCAGCGGGCCGCTGTCGCGCAGCGCACAGAGCGGTCCCGCGCAGCCACTCGGAGAGAGCCTGTCCCGCGCTTTCGGCGGCAGCTTCTATCTCGGCCAGTTCCTCGGGAGTCAGTCTCGTGGCCGCAGTCTTGGTGCGGAAGCCGGGCTTCGCCTCTTCTCCGAACGGCAAACTGGACTGTGGATTAGCTTGAACGCGGGGACTACTCATTGGACGAACCGCCTTGTTGCACTACTGCGCTTGATTCCGCTGCGATTAAACTGCGTAATTGTTAGTTCACAGAAAGCTCTTGCGCTTCAACGCGTTTACGTGATCGACGATTGGCGGCGCCTTGTCGCAAACAAACGTTATCGTTCGCTAGCGCGCTCACTTCAGCGAATGACCGAATTTGTTGATGCAGCGAAAGTTAACCTGCGTAAACATCGAAGCGCCGTCTGGCGCTCCGCAGTTCCCAAATTGGGGGTGACGTGTCCACCCTTCTTCCGGTGCGAAGCACCGCGCCTTCTTCACATCTCGCCATACTCCCTCGCCAACGCATTCCACAGACGGACCACTTCCGGCGCCTGCCAGCCGCGGCGAAACAGACTCTTAATCGCCTGCCAATCATCATGGTGAAACAAGAGGCGGATACCATGGTCCCGAGAGCGAAGATCGACGCCAACCTTTTCTTCTTCGTCGAACCAAGTAGACGCGAGGAAATAGCGGCCTTCCCAGAAGATCAGTGTGTCGCGGAGATCAAGCCCTTCCAGGATCGTCCGAAGTTCCGCAATTCTCGGGTAATCGAAGAGCGGATATTGCAGAGCAAATCTTCCGGGAAAATACAGCCAGACAGAAAACTCCGTCTCCGGTCCCCGATGAAATTCGAGACGGTATTCTCCCTCCTGGAACGACGGCAATGGCCCAGGATTTCTCAACCTAGAATCGGCACCCCAAAATGCACCATCCCGCAGGGGTTCTTCATGGCGGAGATAGTGGCCACGGGCGCACACGCGCCAGAGAATCGGCCAGTACGGTCGCAGCGCTTCGTTCAGCTTCTCGATGTTTAGAAATCGTTCGTTGTCCAGAATCATGTAGAGAAGTCGAGCGGTATGAATCGGTCGCGGAGTCTCGCTGTCAGCGTTCTTTAGCGTGTGAATGGTTCGGTTCACGGCCGGTTGTACATCGTCGTTTGCAATCTCTTCTGAAGGCTTCGCCGCATTTTGCCTTTCAGAGGGCAGATTGGTGAGGAGATAAGGGGCCATCGGACCCCTCTTTCTCTGTTTGGATACAAGTCCATAAACGGCAAGGAAAGCTTCAAGAATTGCGGCGAGAGATTCAAAGGAAATGTCCGTCTGGCCGGTGTTTGCTAATAGCTCTGCACCCTGCTGGCAGTAGTAGGCAACCAGGGTCCATTCGGCTTGCGAAAGCGGCAGCTTTGCGTCTACCTTCCCGCGAATCTTCACTAGGGAATCGGTGGGCTCCGAGAGTAGATTTACGAACTCTAATCGCTCCTCTTTGGAGGACTCAAGGAGCTGCTTTGCAGCCTCCGATGTTGAGACGGGTTCGCCGTTCTTGGCGGCCATGATTTCCTTCAAAGTTTCGAGCCTTAGACGCAGCTCGTCGGAAACGCGAATGGAGATCACCGGCTGCTGCAGGATTGGGGTCTTGTCTGCCAAGGGGTCAGCCTCACTAAATATCGTAACGTTACATGTTGACTGTATTGGTACACGTGCGTTAGTGTCAAGGGCAACGTTTGCTCCCCGGTCAGACGACCTACGCCGCAATGATTGCTGCACGCTCAGCAAAATGGGTCCGTCGGAAGATCCGGGACGGAGTAGAAAATGAATCCAGCCGACGACAATGAACCCTTCGTAACGCCCGAAGAAGCAGCAAATTTTCTGAAGATCAGCCCGGTGACCGTGAAGAAGATGGCTCGGGAGGGCTGGCTTCCCGCACATCCCATAGGCAACGGAGTCCGCAAGCGCTGGCGTTTTCGAATTTCAGAGCTAGTTTCGCACATGCGTTGTCGTGTAGAGTCGGAAGCGTCATCCGTGCGCGCTTTAAGGAGGAAAGCTTCTTGAAACGCACACAGCAAGACGTGGGTACTATTGTCCGCAAGAAGAGAACGCGAGGCCCGGATGTCTGGGTTTGGCGCTTTTACGAAACGGACGAGATGGGCATTACGCGAAAGCGCAGCGTAATGTTAGCGGGAGATGCGGAAGGATGGCCAACGGAAGATCATGCCTGGGTGGGGTCGAGAGAGTTTCGATACCAGCGGATGGAACAGTCTTCCAGTCACTCGTTCGGAGCATTGGTAAGGCGATACATGCACGAAGCAATGCCAGAACGGTATTCAACCAAGAAGTCCTACGTATCCATTTTGAAAGTGCACATTTTGCCACAATGGGGCGAGGCTCCTGTGGCCGAAGTAAAAAAGCCCCTTAAGGTGGAACAGTGGTTGAAGGAGCTGAAGCATTCTCCCAAAACGAAGTCCAACATAAAGGGTCTCCTGCATCGCATTTTTGAGTACGCGATGAAATGGGAAATTTTGGAGACTCAGAGAAACCCGATGCAGTTAGTCGAAATCAAGGGCGTGACGAAACGGGTTCGCAAGAAAGTTGTGCTTACGGTGGAGCAATATCAGGCTCTCCTCGCAGAGCTTCCGTACCACATTCAAGTGATGGTCATGATTGCAATGTGCCTGGGCTTGCGCATCAGTGAGATCAGGGCATTGCAGTGGCCGGACTTTGACTTGAAGGGGCGGATACTGACGTTGACCCGATCCATTGTGGGCCGCTACGTCTGGAACGGTGGAAAAACCGGAGCTTCAGAGGACGAAGTGTTTCTGGATTCCAAGCTAGTGTCCGTTCTGGAGGGTTGGCAGAAGCGATGTGTCGAAACGCCAGAGGCTTGGCTATTCGCTAATGCCGATACGAAACGCCCGGTCCACGGCGATGCCATTCAGAAAGACTACTTGCGACCAGCAGGTGAAAAGATTGGATTGCAAGGAGTGGGCTGGCACAGCTTTCGGCACACCTATCGAACCCTGATTGATGATATCGGCACGCCGCTCGGGGTGCAGCAGCGCCTCATGCGGCACGCCGACATCAAGACGACCATGAATACATACGGCTCAGCATTTGAAAAGACCAAGCGCCGAGCCAATAGCCGGGTAGCAGATCTTGTTTTGCCACCCGCGATCAAAAAGCAACTGAAGGGTAGCGCGAAGGAAGTTTCCCTTAAGAATTTGAGGCCCGAAACAGCCACGATCCAGTGATTTTGGAATTGGGGACTACGCCGGTAGTCCCTCAAATCCGTAAATGGTTGCGGGGGGTGGATTTGAACCACCGACCTTTGGGTTATGAGCCCAACGAGCTACCAGACTGCTCCACCCCGCATCTCGATCATAACAACGCTGCTGGGTGGCGTCAAACCTGCCGCATTCGCGGATGACCTGTTCAGTGCCGAAGTTTCGAAGATGTTTCGTTGACACCTTTCTTTCAGCTTTTGCAAACTACTCAACATGCATCATTTCTTCGAGCATCCGACACGGGAATGTTGCATCCAACGCGTGTTGGTTTCTATCGCATCGAGTCAGTTCACAACTGGGGAACGCAGATTCGTCCGACATCAGGAGGTTCTTATGCCGAAGAGGGACGGTACCAGCCGTCAAACCACAATCAGTGCACAGCCGCGCATTCATCAGCACGCCCGCGAAATTCAGGCCTACGGTACGGTTTCGCACGCGCTGCCCCTGGAACTCGAAGAAGATGTCCGCCTGGAAATGACCGAGCAACTCAACCAGTTGCTTGCCGACACCATGACTTTGCGCGATCTCTATAAGAAATCCCACTGGCAGGTAGCGGGACCTACGTTCTATCAACTGCATCTGCTATACGACAAACATTACGAGGAACAAGCCGAGATCGTCGACATCATTGCCGAGCGGATTCAGTTGCTGGGTGGGGTATCGCTCGCCATGGCGGCCGACATCGCCGAGACCACCCGCATCGAGCGTCCGCCCCGCGGAAGGGAAGAGGTTCCGGTGCAGATCTCGCGACTGCTCGATGCGCATCAGATCATCATTGGCCATTGCCGCACCCTGGCAAAACGCGCGTCTACCATCGGCGACGATGGGACGAATGACATGATCCTCAGCGACGTCTTGCGCCGCAATGAACTGCAGGTGTGGTTTGTCAGTGAGCACCTCGTGGACATGCCGCTGGTACACGCTGTTGATCCAGGAATTCAAAAGGCGGGTTGATCCGTTAGGCAGAAGAGCTGCGGTCCCAAATGTGAGGCCGCAGCTCGATTGCAATCGGACTTATTTCGTTCCTGACACATTCATCTTGTCGTGATCGTAATACTCGTAAGCTGACATGGGCTTTTCTCCGCCCATCTTCCAGATGCGGGAGTCTTCCGGGATCTTGTTGAGGACTCGTGCCATCTCCCGCGTGTGCATGGCCACTGTCCCGCAACAGGCACCGATGAAGTTGATTCCCATGTCACGAGCCTGCACTGCAAAGTCCGCCATCTCTTTCCGCGTCAGTTGCAGAGGATCTAACGCGTAAGGAAACTCGGGAAGGCTGGTGAAGTCCGGTTTTTCCTTCGGGGTGCGATACGCAACCGGCTGGCAGGCAAGATAACCGGATACAGCTTTGCGCATTTGCTCCATCGGGCCCAGAATGTGCTGCGGGGGCCGCAAGCAGTTCATCCCGACTATGTCCGCTCCTGCATCGAACAAAGCCTTTGCCGCGTCAGTCGCACTCTTTCCTTCGGCAGTTTCGTCTTTGTTCTCGAAACAGATGGTCACCATTACGGGCAGCCCGGTCTGTTTCGCGCGTTCCACGGCAATGAGGGCCTCGCCTAGCCACGAAAAAGTTTCGCCTATGATGAAGTCGACGCCCTCGTCGACCTGGACCGCCAGTTGTTCGTCAAACGTTTTGCGCACTCGGTCCGCGGCCAATGGGCTGCCTGGCTCATACATCCAAGTCAGACTGAGATTGCCTGCGACCAGACACTGATCGCCCGCGACTTCGCGCGCTACGCGAACTGCCGAACGATTCAGTTCCTCCAGCCGATCTTCCAGACCCACCGTAGCCAATTTGTCGCGGCTGGCGTAAAAGGTGAGTGCCTGCAAAACTTCGGCGCCCGCCTCGCGAAACTCCACATGCAGTTCGCGAAGTGCATTGGGATACATCAGCGCGACTTCCGGAGTAAACGGACCCGCGCGCACCCATCCGCGCTTTTCCAACTCGAGCAGATAACCACCGTCGCCCAGAACGGGGCCTTCCTTTAGGCGTTCGAGAATCCCTTTCTTCTTCATATTGTCTCCTGCGAGCTAATCATCTACGTATTCATATTCCGCTTTGATCGGAGCATTCTCTGCAAATCGATTGGGACGAAAGGCATCGATGTCCACCGAATTCGCTTTTCCGTCTAGTACCAGTTCACTCATCACCAGCCCGATCGCCGGCGAGATCTTGAAGCCCATTCCAGAAAATCCAGCACACACGAAAAGTCCCCGGATTCCAGGAATCTCCCCCAGCAGGGGGCATGAATCAGGAGTCACATCGTAGACACCGGTCACGCCACGCATCACTTCTGCCTGTTCCAGCTTGGGAACGCGACGGCATGCTCGCTCAATGATGTCCGCCAAGGAATCGTCTGATGCGCGTTGCGGGAAATTGTCCGGATCCACGGGCCGCTTCCCATAGAAGTCGCCGACAAGGAATTTGTCGTGCGCATCCGAGCGAAAATATGTTGCTGTCACCGAATCAATACACGCACAACCTCCGCCCTTCATGTCGGGCGAGTTACGGAGAATCGCCACCTGGTGGTACTCACATTCGATCGGCACGTCGTACCCAGCCTGCTGCAACAGCGGCCGCGTCCACGGACCGGTGGCGGCAATCACAACCGGCGACGAGATAGCTCCCTGGTCAGTCACAACGCCGCGAACGCAATCATCATTGACGTGCAAGGCTGTTGCCGGCGTACGCGAGACATAGATCGTTCCTGTGTCACGCGCAGCACTGAGAAAACCTCCCGCCACACCAGCGCCGTCCCCATATCCCGAATCCGGTTCGTAAGCGGCCAACTCTACGTCATCAGCCCTCCAGTCCGGCTCGAGTTCGCGCAAGTGGTGCTTATCAATGAGTTCGACCGTCGCCCCAAGCCTGCACTGCATCTCGACGTTGAGCTTCAATCGTGCAGTTTCATTCGGATGCACAATGCGTACAAATCCCGTCTTGCGGAAGTCTCCTGGCGCTCCCACAATTTCCTGCCAGTTCTGAAACATGTGCAAGCTAATCAAGGCCAGTTCCACTTCCGCGGGGAAACTGTAGTGCATGCGGATCAACGCGGACGATCTCCCGCTTCCCCCACGCCCGACGTGATCCTTATCGAGGATGACAATCGTGCCAGCTTTGCGCTTCGCTAGATGAAATGCGATCGACGTACCCATGACGCCAGCGCCGAGAATGACGACATCGGCTGTCTTCGGCAGAGAACTGGAATTCACAAAAGTCATGCGGCCTCTCGATACCGTCCTTTCTTCCAGTCGCGCAGCGCCTGATGCGCCGCATTGCGTCCGGGCGCTCCCGTAACGCCGCCGCCCGGATGTGCCCCCGCCCCGCACAAATACAGGCCGTCGATCGGCGTTCGGTACTGCGACCATCCCGGCACAGGTCGCATGAAAAAGAGTTGTTCGAGTCGCAGATCTCCGTGAAAAATGTTTCCTTCGGTCAGCCCGTACGTGCGTTCCAGGTCGAGGGGCGTCAGCACTTGCCGCGCAACAATCACCCCGGGTACATTCGGAGCGTATTCGGCAATCTTGCTTACCACGCGATCTCCGAGCAACTCGCGCTTCTCATCCCAATTGCCCTCTCTCAGACGATAAGGCACGTACTGCACAAAGCATGTCAGAATATGTTTCCCCGGTGGAGCAAGTGATGCATCGGCATTAGACGATACGACGCAATCCACCCATAGCTCTTCCGGAATCTCGCCGAATTTTGCAATGTCGTAACAGCGCTCGGCGAACTCCAGCGAAGGCACGAGCGTATAGAATGTACGCTCCATAGGTGTCGCGGCGGGTGAGGTTCCGGTGAATCGCGGCTCTTCGGCCAGCACCATGTTCACCTTGGCGCAAGGCCCGTCCATCTTGATTCTGCGCACCGAAGAAAGAAAATCTTCCGGAAGTTCCTTCGCTTCGAGGAAACCCAGGAACGTTCGTTTCGGATCTGCGTTCGACAGCACTATGCGAGCACGAAGCTCAGTGCCGTCGTCGAGAACAACACTTCGCGCCCGCCCATCGTTCACGTTGACACGAGCGACCGTAGCTCCAGTTCGAATCTCCACTCCGAGTTTCTTGCCCGCCGCAGCGAGTGCTTGCGTGATCGACCCCATCCCGCCCATTACATGTCCATAGAAGCCCTGCAGTTCATGCTCGCCGCCACTGAGCAGGTGAAACAGCAGGCCAATTGCGGTTCCCGGCTGATACGGTCCGCCATGTTTCCCATATACGTTGTTGGCGAGAAACATGGTCTTTATTTTTTCCGATTCGTAGTTCTCATCCAGAAACTCGCCGAGGCTGCCGGTCAGGAAAGAAACCAGCTGCGCGATCTCGCGGTTGGTGATCCCGCGAAACCGTTTGCCGGCGCGAAATAGATCGCTCCATCCCTTGAAACTCGACGTGTCGATCTCAGGCGGAGGCTCTAAGAAAAATGGCTGCAAATAGCGAGCCAGCTTCTTCAATTGATCGTCCACGCGAACGAAGCGCGTCGCATCTTTGGCAGAAATCTTTGAGAACTCGTCGCGCGCCCGCTCACGGTCAGCCCACCAGGGAACCACGTGGCCGTCAGGGAAGGGAACCTGGATCGCCGGATCACACGGAACCATCCGCAGGCCGTGATCGGCGAGCCGCAGTTCTGAGATTACCTCTGGCCTCAACATGCTCGCAATGTACGAAGTAGTCGAGACCCTGCATCCCGGCGCAATCTCCTCCGTCACGCAGCAGCCACCGACAATATCGCGCCTTTCCAACACGAGCGTCGAGAGGCCGGCGCGCGCGAGGTAGGCAGCGGCCGTGAGACCGTTGTGCCCGGCGCCGATAACGATGGCGTCGTACACTCGATTGGCAGTCTGTTCTGTGCTCTGACTTGAGGTCATGATACGAATCTGGAATCGAATTACATTACCCCAGGATCCAGCAAAGTAGAAGTTGAAATCGATTCAGGGCTGCTGTATGCTCGCATGACTACAAGTCATTATCATGCCTGGAATCGCCAGCAATCGCGTCGCGCCCCCGCTCTACCAACGCCAGCCTAAAGTCCGCCCTCGTTCCGAAGCCAAACGCGCGCGCATCGTCGAAGCCGCCACCCTACACTTCGCCGAACATGGATATCACGACGCCCGCGTCGGTGACATTGCCACCGCCCTCGGTATCGCCAAGGGTTCCATCTTCCAGCACTTCGGAAGCAAAGACGGATTATTCTTCGAAGTCTACAAACGCGCCGTCCGGTCCTTCTCGAAATATCTCGATGTACCCGCGGAAGTACGCCAGGAAGGATTCTTCGCCGTTCTGCGCTACTGGCTGGTCAGCACCGAACATTTGGTGCACGAAGACTGGATTCCATATCGGATATCCCTTCTGGGGAACTACGGCACCGACCTGGTTCTCAAGCGCGAGATCAATCGCTTCCTGATCAGCGAAGACCCATACGGCACGGTGAGCTTCGTGCGCTTCGGCCTGGATCGCGGCGAGCTTCGCGACGATCTCGACATCGAGATGATGGTCTCGATCATCGACTGGATGGTCGAGCGATTCCAGGACGCGCTGCTGACAGCCGAGCTTGACCCGGGGCTTTTCCGGAGACAGGGCGAATTGGCCGAGAAGAAAGAAGCGAGAATCCAGCAGTTCCTGGCCATGTTGCAGCGCGCCATCGGAATCCCGCCACCTGAAACCGTTTCCAGGCAGAAGAACCGATCGAATCACCGCCGCTGACTTACCATTATCACGTGATACCTTGATTTAAGTCTCAAACTCCCAGCGAGAGCGAAACAATGCCAGCACCCATCGAGCAGATTCTGTCCAGCTACAACGACCGCGCGCCTTTGTCTGAGGCATTCACGATTCCCGCCTCATGGTATGTCGATCCGCGCATCGCCGAATTGGAGCGGCTGAACGTACTCAGCAAGACATGGCAGCTCGTCGCTCGCACCGACCAGTTGCAGAACGCGGGAGATTTTGTTGCCACACGAGTCGCCGGTGAACCCATCGTCGTAGTGCGCGGCGCTGACGCCACGTTGCGCGCGTTTTTCAACGTCTGCCGCCATCACGCCGCCGCCGTTGTAACGCAACCCTGCGGTCAAGCCTCGATCCTGCAATGCCCTTACCATGGATGGAAGTACGGTCTGGACGGCTCTCTGAAAGGCATGCCCGAATTCGAGGGCGTCGAGAACTTCGACCGCGCTCAGAATGGTCTCATGCCAATTCGCGTGGAGACGTGGGAATGTTTTGTCTTTATCAACCTCGATCCTAACGCTCTGTCGCTGCATGAGTTTCTCGGTGGACTCGTCGGGCGCATCGCGCCTCTCGGCATCAGCAAGCTCCACTACTTCGACCGCCGCACCTATGACATTCACTGCAACTGGAAGGTCTACGTCGACAACTACCTCGACGGCGGATATCACGTTCCCCATCTGCACAAGGGATTGAGCTCGGTGCTCGACTACAAGCAGTACACCATCGAAAACGAAGACCGCTACTGCCTGCAGTCAAGCCCGATGGTTGCATCTGACGAAGATGCTTCGACCGGAGCCACTCGCAAAGGCGACCGCGCCTGGTATTTCTGGCAATATCCCAATCTCATGATCAACTGCTACGAGGGATACATGGACACAAACTATGTGATCCCCGTCGATGCCGATCACTGCACCGTCGTTTTCGATTTCTACTTCAGCGACGTCAGCGAGTCACGCCGCGCGTACAACACGGAGTCGGTGAATGTCGGCAACCGAGTTCAAGACGAAGATCTGGGCATCTGCGAAGACGTGCAGCGCGGCCTGAAATCGCGAGCCTACGGCGCCGGCCGCCTGTCGGTACGACGCGAAGCCGGAGAGCAATTGTTCCATCGCCTGCTGGCCGCCGGTCTGAAGAGCTAGCGCAGATTCGAAGTTACTGTAGGAGGCGAAGAAGCTAATGTGGGGACAGCCGCCCCCGGCTGTCCGGCGGAGCAAAGCTCCGCAGCCTCTGTCCAAGATGTAGTTTCTGCAAAACGGGTCTAGCCTTGAACGAGCTGCTGAAAGGGTGCGGCGCCGCGACTGACCATGGAAGAGCAGCCCTTCAGGGCCGCGTTAGCGGTCGGGAAAGAAGGGCTTCAGCCCCAGGTGGGATGCGCGAGTCGCATCACTGATGATCCCGTGGAACCGTCTCCTGCCACGTCTTTGACTTCAACAAATGTCCATCCTTCACTAACTCCCGCGTGTACGTGTAATAGAAGTTCTTTTGGTCCGTGGTCACCAGAAGATGTCCGCGCCACACGAGCGTTCGCCCCTTCAATGCAAAAACGCTCTCCGCCTCGCCGCGCAACAAACAACTTTCCGGATGCGCATCATCCCCTTCATACGTGAGGCTCTCGAAATCTCCTTGCTTTCCCCACGGGTACGTGTAACCGTCCTTTCCCTTCCAATGCACGGTCGTCTTCTGATGCGCTTCATCGCGCTCCACCGTCCACTCTCCGGGCCAGGGGAATCCCTCGCTTTTGACATCCGTGCGTTCCTCCATCGGTTGCGGCGGAGAAAACTCCGGCGTAGGCGCTCCGTGCACGGGAACCTCGGGCAACACAACTCGCGACCCATCCCTCCCCCCGAGCACGAGCGACGTCGTCATCGCGTACGGTGTAGGCAAGACCATCGGCCACAACGCATTCGAAATCGCTACTCGTATGCGATGCCCTTTAGGAAACACCCAGGAGGTCAGGTGCATTTCGATATCGAGCGGATAGACTTGGCTTGGTTCCAGATCGCGCGGCTCGCTCATCGATTCGCGCTGCGCCCCGTTGATACCCGCGCCCGTAATCTGCGTAACCGTTCCATCGGGCGCCACGTCAGAGAGTCGCGCAAACCAGTTTGCCAACGGAGCAGTGGCCGATGCCCGCAATAAAGCGTGAGGCCGGCCGAGAATAGCCACTTCATTTTCTAAAGGCGCCGAGTCGTAAACCAGGCTGTACGCATCCACGGGTCGCGGATCGCTCAGCAGCTCTCCCCACCAGAAGCCCGCCTCCACGCCGATCGTCGGCACATATTTCAGTTGATGTGTGTATGACCCCGCGACCTCATCCGACAACATGTGATTCGCCTGCAGGAATAAAGTCGCATTCTTGGTGTTCGCTGCAGGCCACACATCTTCGCGCCGCCACTCTCCAGGCACACGCTCCAGACTCGGATCCGGCGGACGCCAGTGCTGCATATAAATGACAAGCCGCGGATCATCTTTCACTCCCGTCTCGCGGCCTTTGAGCCAGTAGTCAAACCAGCGCACCGCCTGATCGCGCCACTCGACCCGCGGCCCAAAGTCCGCATCATTCGGAAACGAATGGTTCCACGGCCCGACGATGGCCTTAATCGGAGCCTTCGATTGCATGAGCATATCGGGAACGTTATCGCGATATCCGTCCTGCAAACCGCCGATCAGAAAACTCGGAATAGTGATCTCGCTGAGCGGACGTACACGGTCCCTCCAGAAGGGCCCATCATGCTGATGCTTCAGATAGAGCAACGACCACGGTGGAGAGTCGAACCGTGGCCCCAGAACTTTTTCATCCAGCGAATAGTCCGGTGCGCCGACCCAGCCCTCGGCCATATCCATGTTCAACTCGAACTCATCGATGTGCGCCATGCCGTCGATGTAGTGAACGTCGTCATGGAATAGTTCCGCCGTAGCATGCACTGCGATGATCGCCTTTAATCCCGGCGCGTGCCGCATCGCCATCTGCAATGCTGTGAATCCGCCCCATGAGATGCCGAACATGCCCACGTTGCCATTCGACCAGGGCTGATGCGCAAGCCATGCGATAACCTGCTCGCCGTCGATCTGCTCCTGCTCTGAGTACTCGCGTTCCGGCGGAACGCCTTCGCTGGCGCCGAATCCGCGAATGTCCACACGCACACTGGCATACCCCCGCCGCGCAAAATAGGTGTGCTTGGGATAGTCTCCCGCCGCCGTTCCGTCGTCTTTCCGATATGGCAGGTATTCGAGAAGAGCAGGGAATTTCTCCCGCGGCTTCGCTCCATCTGGCATGTACAAAGTTGCTGCGAGCCGCACGCCATCCTTCATTGGGATCCACGCTTGCTCCATGCGGACTCCGTAAGTGGGCGCCGAGGGAGGTTCAGCCGCTGAGAGTGATAACCGCAAAGAAAGGAGGATGAAGCAGAGGATCCGAAAGTTCTTGGCCAAAACACGCTCCGTGCGCAGGCTCTCTATGTTGACCCGGAGTCAGTCCGACGCACCCTGCTCCCGCCGCAACGCGCGTAAATCAATTCCGAGTTGCTCCGCCTTTTTATACAGGTGACTGCGTTCCAGTCCAAGCGATTTCGCAGCCATGCTCATGTTGTGGTGGCTGCGCTTCAGTTCCGCGAGAATGACTTCACGCTCGAAGGCTTGCACGCGATCCACCAGTGGACCGGCGCCAGTTGCGGCCGCAGTAGTGGCCCCGCCTGCCGAGTTCTTGGGCAGCGCCATTTGCACGGTCGCCAAATCGACCTGGCCTTCAGTCGCGAGCAGCATTAGGCGCTCGACCATATTGCGCAACTCGCGAACATTGCCCGGCCAGGAGTACGATTGCAGCGCCTCCATGGCTTCGTCGGTGAAGGGAACCGGCTTCCAGGAATTCTGCGCACAGACCTGCTCGGCGAAATGCTGGACCAGCGATGGGATATCTTCGCGGCGCTCACGCAGCGGTGGCAGCGCGAGCGGGAAAACGTAAATGCGATGAAACAGATCCTGCCGAAACTTCTCCTCGCGTGCACGCGCCTCCAGATCCCGATGTGTGGCAACCAAGACCCGCACGTTGACCGCGATCGGCTTATCGCCGCCGATTCGCTCAACCTCGCCCTCTTCGAGCACCCGCAACAACTTTGCCTGCATGTTCAGTGGCATATCGCCGATCTCGTCGAGGAAGATTGTCCCCTGATCAGCCTGCTCGAATTTCCCAATGTGTCGTCCCGACGCTCCCGTGAACGAACCCTTCTCATGCCCGAACAATTCTGACTCGATCAGTTCCGCCGGTACAGCCGCGCAATTTAACGTGACGAACGGCCCCGACGCGCGCGCACTGCGCTCATGAATCGTGCGGGCCACCAGTTCTTTTCCGGTGCCGGTCTCGCCGAGAATGCACACGCGGGATTCGCTCGCTGCGACCCGTTCCAGTTGTGCCAATACCCGCCGCATCGCGTCGCCTTTCCACACGATCTCGTGCTTCCCCAAGCGCTGCCGAAGCTGCCGGTTCTCGTTTTCTAAACGCTGCAGCTTGAGGACATTGTCTACCGTGAGCAGAAGTTTGTCCGACGAGATGGGCTTTTCCAAAAAGTCGAGAGCACCCAGTCTAGTCGCGCGCACTGCCATCTCGATGTGCGCCTGCCCCGACATCATCACCACCGGCGCCGTCACACCCTGCTGCTTCAATTCCTCAAGAAGAGTCAACCCGTCCTTGCCGGGCATGACGACGTCCGACAGAATCAGGTCAAAGCTCTGCGACTTTGCCAGTTCCAGTGCGCGGCCCGCGTTGTCACACACCGTTGCCTCGTGCCCGCCGAGACGAAAGGCGCGAGAGAGTGATGCCAGAGTATTGGCTTCATCGTCGACGATCAGCAGATGCGCTTTGTGCGGCAACGGTCCTCCTCGGTCTTAAACCGGCAACTTTACGGCGGGCTCTTCTTTCGCCGGGGCGGCCGGCGGAAGCGCGTCCGCATTGCTCGGCAACTCGATCACGAATGTCGTGCCCTTGCCCGGTTCGCTCTGCACGCTGATCCTTCCACCGTGATCGCTGACGACAGACTGCACAATCGCCAGCCCCAGTCCCGTCCCATGCTGCTTGCTGGTGTAGTACGGCGTGAAAATGCGCTCGCACTCTTCGCGCGTCAAGCCGGAGCCCGTGTCACAAACTTCGATCACCACTTTTCCATCGTCGTGGCGTGTGCGCAGCGTGAGCGTGCCGCCATTCGGCATCGCATCCATGGCATTGAGCACCAGATTCGACAGTGCCCGATGCAGCAACTCCGGATCCGCCGCAATCGGGCCAAGGTGCCCGTCCAGTTGCACCTGGCAGTGAATCGCCTCGCGTCGTTTCGCCTGAAACTGTGCCTGGAATAAGCGTCCAACCGCCTCGACGATGTCATTCACCTGCACGCGCTGCAATTGCGGTTGCGGCATCTTCGAAAATTCACTGAACCGCCCGATGATCCCTTTCAGATTGGAAATCTCCGCCAACAACGTCTGCGAACTCTCACGGAAAATTTCCTCGAACATTTCCGGACTCTGTTCCCTTGCGCGAATCAGATTCTCTACCGTGAGTTGCAGCGGGAACAACGGATTCTTCAGCTCGTGCGCCAGTCGCCGTGCCAGTTCCCGCCAGGCCGCTACGCGCTCGGTCTGCACCAGTCGCTCCTTTTGCGCCAGCAACTCCGAAGTCATGCGATTGAAAGATTCAGCAAGTTGCGCGACTTCATCGTGTCCGTCAACCTGCACGGTGGCATTCCAATTTCCTGACGTAACGTCTCGCGCCGCGCGTGCTAGCTGCTCCACGGGCCGCGTGACTCTCGCCGAAGCCCAGCTGCTCAGCAGAATCGCGAGCACAATTCCGCCGCCGCCGACCAGCAGCGCCGAGTCTCGAATCCGCCGCTTCAATTCCACGTACGATCGCCGCGAATTCCCGATCAACAGAATTCCCAACAGCGGACGATCCTTCCCCACGCCCCGCAGCGGGATCGCATGAAAGACTTCTTCATCGGCCCGGTCCGAGGTCCAATCCACGAGACCGCTGATTTCCTGGTCGTACTGGCGCACAGCTTCAATCAACGGAGCAAACTTCTCTGCTGGACGCGCCGGGTCCGAGGCACCGGCCGCTGGATCCAATAGCAGATCGGGAGAAAAATGATTGCCCCGATTCTGATACAGCAGCACCCGCGTGTCTGCCGGCAGATCCAGCGCCAGCAGGAAATTCTTGTCGAGTCTCCGGCCGCCGACGACATAAACGGAACGCTCGCCCACATGGATCGCGCGCGCGGCAAAAAATCCCATTGCCGTTGAATCCTGTAACTCTTCCAATTTCAGAAAGGGGCTTTGGTCATTGGAAGTAGAGAGACTTTCAAAAGCCGGCTCCGGATACCCGAACTTTGCCGGCCACTGCGCCGACGAAACAATCGTTCCACGTCCATCAATAATTTCCAGGAAATCTAGCTGATGATTTTCCGCCATCACGCGGCCCAGGTCGAAATACTCGGCGAAGTCCGAAGACGTGCCGTTGAGTGCAGTCGCCATCCGCGTGACCGCATCAGAAGCTGCAATCGCCTCTACTCTTTTCGCCACATCATCGCCGCGCCGGCTGAACTCTCGTTGAAACTGCGTGACCAGCGCCGCGGTCCGCTGATTCTCGGTCTTCTCGAACGCATTTCTTGTGACCCACTGCACCAGCAATGCGACGCCCGCTACCGACAGGAACACAGTCAGCGCAAAAACCAGTAGAAGCTTGCGGCGAAAACTCATTTCGCAGCCCCCAGCCACGCATTGGCCAACTCGAGGCTTCCGTCTGTTCGGACTGCCCAGTCCCTCAAACTTGCACCGGCGGCATAAAACACGGGCAGATGAAACAGCGGAACTACTCTCTGGCCTGCCAGTTCTCCCTGTTCCGCCGCAAAAAGTTCTTCAAAGGCAGCTCCGTTATTCTTGGGTTTGGCCAAACCGGCCTGTGCCGCAATACCTTCCAGCGCGATCCACGGATCAGGGGACGCCAGCGGAATTCGCAGCAGCCGCAGATCACTCGCGCCCACCGCCGTCGGTGCCACCGACAGCCCTGCATCTTTCGCGTTCAATGCAATCCTCTCCACCAGCAACCGCGCCAGCGGATCGCTCCCGTCGTATCCGATCGTCCAAGCCCGCGTCGTATGCGCCTGATTGCGCAACTGACGCGCCTTCTGCAACTCGGCTTTCGATGAGAACACGAAACCGAAGCCGCTGATCCAGGTCGGCAGCAGGCTCCCTGCTGGCTGTCCTGTGCCCTGCAGCAGTACGCTGTGAATCGATTCCCGTTCCACACTCAGCCCTAACGCCTCGCGCAGCAGCTTCTCATCCGGTGAAGAAACGTCTTTTGCGAAAACCAAAGCCGTCAATTCGACCGGGGCTGAACTCGCCAATCTCGCCCTCGCTGCCGGAAAATGATGGGCCTGCTCCGGGGCGATTTCCACCAAATCGGCCCTTCCTACCTCCAGAGCAGTCGCCTGGTCCCGAAAGCTTCGGCCCATCTCGATCTCAACTCCATCAAGAAATGGCCGCCCGCGCCAGCAATCCTCTTCCGCCGCGAGCGTCAGCTTCTTTCCCGGTTGCCACTCCACGATGTGAAATGGCCCCGTGCCGCTCAGCTTCTCCTCGGAATCTCTTTTCAGAATCGCATTTCGTGACAGAGCCACTTCCGCCAGCATTTCCGGATTTGGTTCATCGCAATCAATGACCACCGAGTCCCCGTCGGCCCTGACGCTCCACGCCGGATTCGCGAATCGCAATGAAGCTGCCGCAATTTCGCTTGTGAGCGCCGTTCCATCGTGGAACTTCACTCCGTGGTGCAGTCGGAATTGCCAGCGTTGATTTCCCTTCAAAGACTGCCAGGATTCCGCTAGCCCGGGTTCGGCGTGTCCTGTGTTCCATGTCACCAGCGTGTCAAAGAGAAGGGAACTCACGCTTCGTCGAGCGAACGAATCTGGAACTCTGTTATCAGCCGGATCGAGCGTTGCTGGCGCCGCATGCATCGTTACACGCAGAGTTCCGCCGTACTGCGGCCGAGTTTCTGCCCGCGCCAGTACGCCCAGGAACAGACTACTGACCGCAAGCCAATGACAGGCGAAATGCTTCATAACTCCCAGTGTCCCGGTTTCTCGCGATCGCGATTGCGGCGTCACCCCTGGCCTCAGTCCACAATGCAGACACAGGCCCCGGAAATTCCACTGCTGCACTCACTGCGACTGGATCACGATCAGGAAACTCAAACGCCCGAATCGAATCCTGTGCTTGATCTCCGGATGCAGTCGCAAGCACCTGTGACCCGGCGCCACACCCAGTCTTCACCGCTGCAATGTCACTCCCCCACTCGAACGAGGAACGCTGATCGTTCATGCCGTCCACCAGGTGCACCTTTCCATCGCCGGCCGCGAACAGCCATAGCGTGTACTTCTCTCGCAGGACAAAGGCCGCCGTGTAAAACTTCGGCACGGTGCTGAACTTTCCGACCGCCGGACTCAGCACTCCGGTGAAATAGTTCCGCGTCGAAGCGAAGAAACCAGCCAGCGCAGGAGTTGCAGCCAAAGGCGCGGTGCTCGACCCTGCACTCGGGAATGCCGGTGAACTCGTGCTCATCCCTCCTGACACGAGCGGCCACGGGTCATCACTGCCGCGGCAGGCCATTAACGGTGCTCCCGTGATGCTTACATGACAGCGCACGCCGGGTAGGTACGCATCCAGTGTGTGATCGAACGCCGGGATGAGCCTGCCGCGCACATCCAGCGGCCAAGGCTTGGGATTACCGATCGCCAGCGTCTGTTCCGCCTGCCACTTTCCGTTCTGAACTCGGTACACCGAGACTTTCTCCGCGTCGAGCACCGCGATTCGTGACGGTGTGCCGTTCTCTTCCAGCACCGCCACATCGAGAATGCGTCCGTCTTGTGCCCAGAGCGAAACCTTCCGCAATATGATTGGCATCGATTCGTAAGCAGTGCCCGAACGTCCTGAACGCGGCACCGAAACCATCGCGACCAGAGATTCCCCGGTACCTTGCTGAATCTCCGCCACCCAAACATAAGAAGTTTCATTTTCGGACAGAGTCAAAGTAACAGAGGCCGCCGCCTGATCGCTTTTCGCAAAGTGGATCCCTGACTGTTCCAGCGCGCTCCGCAATCCATTTTGCACCAGATCGCTGTCACGTCTTCCGAGCGAGGAGCGGTTTTCCACCGTCAAACTCAAGGTGCCCGGTCCCGTCACAGCCACAATCTTTTTCGCCAGTTGCTGCTCCGCCCCGCTCCAGTCCGCAGCAAAAACGGCAGTTGACAGAAGCAGAACAAGCAAGGCAAAGCAGAGGCGGGAGGCCGTACAAGAAGACTGGTTCACCGATTTCAAATTGGCATTTGGGATGGCCGAATTATAAATCGCTTTACGCATGCGACAGGCTCTGTCTCCGTACTGTTTGGACACCGCCGTAACCACAATCATCCGGGTGCGGGTGCCCCACCCTAGTCTCCGCGGTTTTTGCGGAGACAGGGTGGGGATTTTGACTTCGTTCGCAGCGTGTGGAACCTTCGCTGCCCGAGCTATCTCTGTTGTGCTTCTGCTGTGTCCGTTCCCCCCGACTGGCCGGGGCCATTCCCCGCCGTCATGTTCCGCAGCACATCATTCATGAAAAACTTTCCATCGGCCGGCACCATCATGATCTGCAGCTTGTCCGACAATTTCTCCGCCACGATTTTGTTGATCAGCAACGGATTCTGTTTCAGCACCGCCGCCTCGCTCTGCATTCGCTCGGCATCGGCCGCAGCTGTCAGCCGAATCCGATCAGCCTCCGCCTCCGCCAGCAGCTTCCGTCGCTCCGTCTCAGCCTTGCTGTCGATGATCTTGGCCTGTGCCGACGCCTCCGCATTCTGAATGGTCGCTTCCTTGCGCGCCTCGGCTTCGAGTTTGCTTTGCTGAATTTGCTTTTCCTTCAACGGCAGCGTGTACTGCATGGCATCGGCTTCACCCTTCGCCTGCAGTACGTGGACTTGCGCCTCTCCCTCCGCCTGCTTGATCTGCTGCACCTTGGTGGCTTCCGCTTCCAGTTCTGCGATCCTGACCTGTTTCTGCTTAAGTTCGGTCTCCACGCTCATGCGATCATTTTCCTGCTCCTTCAGCAGCAATGTCTCCAATCCCTTGGCATACTCTTCCGGCAGGTGGATATCGCGCAGCATTACTTCCTTCACGATGATTCCGTCCGCAGCAAGTTTTTGCGTGATCATCCCCGCCGCGCGTTGCCGCACTTCCTCGCGTTTGGCGGAAAACACATCCCTCACGGTATAGTTCGGAATCAGCTCGCGCCATACGCTCGCCACCACCGGAGGAACAATTTCCTTTTCTACCGGGTGCGGCAGGCTCCCCTGTATGTAGTCCAGCCGTTTGGGATCGAGATGGTACCGCACCGTGATCGCCAGCCCCAGGTTCAGTCCTTCTTTCGCTTGAACGTTGAGCAGTTGCGATTTGCCCGCAACGTTTTCCGCTGCATTTTTTCCGTCTTCCGCCACTCCCGTCGTGAACACCTGATCGCGCGTATCAAACAGTGCCACGTCCTCCATCAGTGGCATCACGAGATGGACGCCCGGATAAAGTGTTCCCGGAACCGTGCCGCTGGTCTCACTCACGCGAACCCCAGCCATGCCAGTGGGAACCACGACGATACTGAACGCCAGCAGGATCGGTCCCCACGCCAGGAGGACCAAGGCCAGCGACGTCCGCCACCGCCACTTCGTAATATGAGGCAGCGCCGCTCCCGGAGTGGCCAATGCTCTTCGGTACAACGTTTCCGCGTAGAGGTCATAGCCCAAAATGCCTACGGCCACGAGAATCATCCCGAAGCCACCGCACATCAGCAAATACTTCAATGTCAGCATCTTTGTTCTCCTTCGCGCGCTCTAACGCTTCTGCCCTGGTTTCACTGCCGCCGTCTGCCGCGAAAAGAACAGCCGGAACACCTGCCCGAAAATCAATTCCTCCGCTAACAGAGCTACTGAAATTGAAAAGACCATCCCCGCCACCACTGCCATGAATGTGATCGCCATTTGCATAACATCCTCCTGAGATTTCGTTTCCTAGTTCCCCAATCCAACCGCGCTCTGCGCTGCTTCTTGCTCCTCGCTCTGAGACGGGTCTTGCGCGCTGGCCACTACCGTCTGATCCGTCTGCCCGCCGAACACCCGCGCGACTTGTTCATCGCGCTCGCCGCGGATCTGAACCCTGTCCCCAATTCGCAGCATCGTGAACAGCCGTTCCACATCGCGATTCCGCAGACGAATGCATCCGTGCGAAGCCGCGCGCCCAATCGAGCCCGGAGCATTCGTGCCATGAATGCCATAACCCTTCAAAGTGAGACCGACCCATCGAGTTCCGACGGGATTGTCTTTGCCGGCGGGGATCACCGTTCCGCGGTGATAGTAGGTAGGATCGGTAACTCGGCTTACGATGGTGAACTCGCCCGTGGGACTAGGGCTCACCTTAGCTCCGACCGCAACCTGAAAAGTAGCGATTACCACACCGTTGTCGATGACCGCCAGCTTCCGGTCCACCAGGCTGACGAGAACGACTCGATTCTGCTGCCTGCCGTCGGTGGGGACAGGGCTCTGCGCCCAGCAGGGAATTGCCGCAGCCAATGCGAGTACTGCCAGAAAGTGTTTGCCTGCCGTGTTCTCAGCCCATTGAGCCACTCGGTTCATCTCTGCCCCCTTCTGCAATAGCCAGCGCTACCTCAGAAAGCAGATAGAGAGCCATGATTTATGTCATTTGGAGTCAATAGTTTAGAAGGCTAAAGCGCCGGATTTCCGTGGGCGGGGAGCCACGCCGTGTGCGTACACACACACCCATCCCAACTGAAAACTGAAAACTGAGAACTGAGAACTGAGAACTGAGAACTGAGAACTGAGAACTGGCAACTGGCAACTGAAAAGGGGGAGGGGGAGCTTTGCCGCTTCTGAAAGCCTTAACGCCCGGCTCCCGCCGTCTGGGGTAACGGCTTGTGGGGTTCTGTGGGTGGAGCCGGGCGATCCTATGACTAGAAGGCCTAGTTCAATTGTGCCTAATCTAGCCCTGTTGCCCGCGCATTTCTGTGACCGCCGTCACAGTTCTTTGTGATTTCTATCATCAAGAATCTGGCCTCCGCAGTCGCCCGCGGGAAGGGCCCCCGCAGCATCCTGTTCCTACCGACGCACATCCGCATGTGATCAAAATCACCGCCCATCTCCGTCCACTCCTCTTACTCTGTTTCTGAGCGAGCCGGAAGTGCTCATTCCAGGAGACTGATTTCATCATGGCCTACGTAATTACTGATACGTGCATCAAAGACTCCCTCTGTGTTGAGGTTTGCCCGACCGATTGCATCCATCCCAAGCAGGACGAGCCCGCCTTCGATGCCGCGACCCAGATGTATGTCGATCCCGAGGGCTGCATCGACTGCGGCGCATGCATTCCCGCCTGCACCTCCGACTCGATTCATGCGCTCGAAGATGTCCCAGAAGACAAGAAGGAATTCATCGAGAAAAACGCTGCCTATTACAAGCAGTAGCGATCGTCCATTTGCAGTTGCCGGGCTTCGGACCTAGAGGTGTAAACCAGCCCTCTCCGACGCCCGGTGACTGTTTTAAGTAGCGCATAGGGTCGTCGGACTCAAATCGCTTGAACGGCGCGACGACACGATAGATTTTGCCGGAGACCCTAGCAACGCCGCAGACAGCGGAACGTAGACCGCCATCTCTCCGTATCAATTAAAAGATCGTGACTCGATCCTTTGGTCAAGATCAACCGCAAGGAGCTGAGCCGATGTCATTCAAGGCTGTGGCGTGGACGCTGCTGGCCGCAGTGGCGTTCACAGCCGTTCTGCTCTTCAATTACTGGGCCGCATATCAGCCTCTAAGTACGCTGGCTTATTCGGGGATCGTGCTGGCGCTCTGTGGGCTCGCGAACCTGGCGATTCCTTTCCGCTTTCTTGGAATCCGCAAACGAGCCGTCGGGGCCTTTATCCTCGCGGGTGGTGTGGGCCTCACCATGGCAGCTCTACTCTGGCCAGCCCCGATGACCCGCGTCGCGCAACACCGAACTGTTCTTGACGACATCATGCCGGAGTACCAGTTTTACGAGAGGCACTCGGCCCGCATTCATGCCCGACCCGAGCAGGTGATGCAGGCCGTTCGCCAGTCAACATTCGGTGACATGAAATCCTTGGTCACGCTCCTGAAAATTCGCGGAGCGGTCTTGCGCATTCATGACACCGGTGTTTTTTTGCAGGACAAGCGGGTTCTCGATGCGTTTTCGGAGTCTGGTTATGTTTCTGGCGGCAGCGACCATGAAATCGTGATGTGCGGCGGTGCGAATTTGCGGGCGAAGCGCAGCCTCGCGGTTCGTACGTCTGCAGGAGTTCGCTGATTATCGGGAGCAGGGTGCGGTCAAAATGGCTTATGACTTCAACGTGGAAGATGCGGGCGGCGGATGGTCCACAATCAGCACCGAAACGCGTGTTCTGGCGCTTGACGACTTCACCCGCCGCGGCATGGGCCGTTACTGGAGATTGATTGTGCCCGGAAGCGGGCTGCTCCGGCGTCAGTGGCTCGAGGGTATCAAGAAAAGAGCCGAAAGCATTGCCCAACCCACCGTCGTAGATGCCCAACAGCGTTCAATAAGCAGGATTGTTGAACACCAACAAACGGCTGTGAGGATTTGGACCGGTTATCTCTGCCATCGCGAAATTGGGCGACAGCGATCACGTTGACGAGAAACCCCACAGCGCCAAAGTGCCGCGACCGATTCCTAGCGGTTGGTCGGCAAACCTTCCCTTGCTGGACTGTTGAAGAGTTGCCCGTCACACGGGTACTACCCCAATGTTGATTCTTAGTACTCACGGGGGCATCCTAGCTACCGGAGGAGTACGGCGCTGAATCTCACCTTCGGGTTACTTGTTCAGCTCGGCGGGCCAATTTACTAATAGCTCGAAATTCTGTGCCTGGGACACGATCGGTGCTGTATTCATCAAAAGGCGCCCATCGGGCCCGACATCATACCAGCGACCGTTCAGATTGCGGGCAGCCACCTCGAAGAGCGCGTTCGGAGCGCCGAGGTCGAAGGTGTCGCCCTTCGCCTTCACCGCAACGGCCATTAACCTCAGATTCTCGCGATAGAAGATCTCTTTCCCGTCGCGCCTCCAAACCGGCCGTTCCCCGCCGTTCGTCGAGACCTCGTACTCAGCACCACCAGCGGGGAATGGGGTTATGTAAACTTCTCTTCTCCCGCCCTGCAGTGACTCGTAGGCCAGCCACTTTCCATCTGGCGAAAATGCCGGAGTTCCGTGATCTACCAACGAGTGCAAGAACGGTCGTGGTGTAAGGTCTCCAACCAGTGGAAGAAGATCGACGTCTTCTTTCTTCGTGACAGGGTCTACAGTCTGAAACGCAAGATACTTCCCGTCCGGTGAAGCCGTAAGGAACACGGCGCCCAAACGACCCTTGTCAAACTTGAAGAGCTCGCGCTCGTCGCTGGAACCGTCGACCGCTTTCACGAAGATGTCGTACGGCCCATTCTTGTTGGAGGTGAAATAAACGTTACGGGCATCGGCGGAAAAGACAGGGAAACCGCTGGTGGCGCCGACAGTCGTCACCAGCGTTCTGCTTCCGCGGGCGTCGAGAATCCGAATGCTGCTCTCACCCTGCTGGGTGGTATCGGTGACGACCCGTGAACCATCCCGCGAGATCGAAACGCTGGCATATTGGTCGTTGTCCCCGAGTGTACCCAGCATTTTGCCGGCTTCGTCGTACCAAACCAGCCGAGCACCCGTCGGCCCTTCGCCGCTTACATAGGCCAACACGCCCTCCGCCGATGCGGAGAACTCCGAGAAGCTGAAAAGCAAATCGAACCCAACATGCTGAGCAACGGGGACGGCGGTCCCATTCAGTGTGCCGCGGGCGGGGTCGAATGGCTGGGCTACGAGGTTGCCGTCACGCCAAAAGATCAAATGCCCGGCTGCGAAAGCCGCGGTGCTGCAGCTGCGCATCAGCGCTACATCCTGCTTGCCATCCAGCGCAGCGAAGCGCATTTCGGACAGGTTCGTGCAAGCACCGTTCGGCGCATTGACGTAGAGAAAGTGCTCTCCGTCCGGGAGGAAGTGCGGCCAGCGATGGCTTCCCATTTCCGCCAGGCTCGAAGCTGGCGCGGAGCGCGTCATGGCCGCCGGTGAGCCCCCATCAGCGGGAACACGAAGGATCGGACTTCCGCGTGTCGCAGCAAATATGATGGTGCCGGACTTTGCCCAACTGCCTCCGCGGGCGTCTTCAGCGTCGCAGATCAGTTGTACGGCCCCTCCGTCCGCGGCCACACGCTTGAGCTTGCCATCCGCAAAGAAGCCGATCTCCCGTCCGTCTGGAGACCAGAACGGGCCATACCCCCCGCCGGTTCCGGCGACTTCGTGAGCGTCGCCAGAGTTCAGGGACCTTATCCAGATCGAGCAAGACTTGCTGCCGGCAATGGATGCCGAAGCGGATACAGTCTTGCAGCCAACAAACGCGACCCTCTTCCCGTCGAGAGAAATTTGCGGTGGACCGTTTCTCCCCGCGATATCCGGAAACACTCCCGCAGGAGGAATCAATGAAACCATCAGCGGCGATCCGGGCGCTGGGCGAGTTACGAAATAACTCGCCACCACCACCAATGCAGCCGACGCCAAAACCATGGGCACGGACCATGCCAATATCTTGCGCCATCCCACTATCGGCGCTCCGGTGGTAGCGAGATCCTGCACTGTCTCCGCGATCCAGCGCAGCTGCAACTTGACGTCGAGTACCGACTGGTAGCGCTCCTCGGGATTTTTCGCCAGGCAAGTACGAATGAGATAGTCGAGAGCGGCCGGCGCGCTGCGCTGAAGGTCCCTGATCGGCTGTGGATCTTTCTCCAGAATCGCACTCGCCACGGAAATCTGCGTCTTTCCTTCGAACGCGCGGCGCCCGGTCACCATCTCATACAGCACCGCCCCGAAGGCAAAAATATCGGACCGCGCATCTGCCTCCCGGCCCTCGATCTGCTCGGGAGACATGTATTGAATCGTGCCCACGAGCGCTCCCGCCGTGGTTAGCGGAGACAACTGCGGGCTGGCGCTGTTCACCGTCGCGACTGCCGACAGCAGCGGAGCCGAATTGGGCGCGCACATCGTTCCTGCCGCCTTCGCCAATCCAAAATCGAGCAGCTTCGCTCCCGCTTCGGTCAGCATGACGTTCCCTGGCTTCAAGTCGCGGTGAACAAACCCAGCGCGATGCGCCCTCTCCAGCGCCTCAGCGATCTGGATGGCAGTCTTGAGCGCCTTGTCCAGGGGCAACGGCCCCCGCCTCAGCCTCTCCGCCAGAGTTTCGCCCTGCAGATACTCCATGATGAGAAAATCGATGCCTTCATGCGAGCCGACGTCGTACAGAGTGCAGATGTGGGGGTGATTCAGCTGTGAGATGGCGCGGGCCTCGCGCTCGAAGCGCGCTTTCAACTCCGTGTTAGCCGGGAGGGACGAGGCCAACACCTTGATTGCCACCGTCCGGTCCAGCCGTGTGTCACGAGCGCGATAGACCTCGCCCATCCCGCCAGCACCGATCGGCGATTCAATTTCATAGGGCCCGAGTTTCATGCCGGAGATGAGCGCCATTAGTGGGCGCCATTATAGTCTGCGGGAAGATGCTCCGGCGGCGGATTCGATGATATCTGGATGTGTGGTCACCAAACCGGAAGTTACCTCCACTCCGTCAATCGCATGGTGACCTCGTTAACGCTCGTGGCGCTCGTCCCAGCCCTGAATACGATTCGCCTGCACCACGAATTCAGCAGGCCCATTCCCCTCCGGTTGACTTCCCGTCTTTTCCCCGACTATCGTTCGTCGCTATGAATTTCGTTAAGGCCACGCGCCGCTATGAAGAGTGGCTCGCCGAACGCACGTCGATCGTCAAAAGAGATCTCCGCCTGAAGCAGCTGCAACATGAAGGCGGCCATCTTCCCCTTCCTCCGCGCCACCTACTATCGCTGGGCTCAACTCTGGCCCGATATCTGCGCCGATGTCGCGAAGGCTCCTCGCGTGCTCTCGGTCGGCGATCTGCACGTGGAGAATTTCGGTACCTGGCGCGACATTGAGGGCCGCCTGATCTGGGGTGTGAACGACTTCGATGAGGCTTATCCACTCGCCTACACCAACGACCTCGTTCGCCTCTCCGTCAGCGTTCATCTTGCCGCCGAGGCCGGTCACCTTCCTCTGCAGCGGGAGGAGACTTGCGAAGCCATCCTCGAAGGCTATCGCGAAGGATTGCAGCATGGCGGTCTACCCTTTGTCCTGGGAGAGAGACACGTCTGGCTGCGACAGATCGCTGAGAGCGAACTGCGAGATCCCGTGCGCTTCTGGGCAAAAATGGACGCTTTGCCCACCTACAAGGGAGAAGTTCCCCTCGGCGCAATCGATGCCCTTGAGCACCTCATGCCGGCCCGCGACCTCAAGTACCGGTTGGCTCATCGCGTGGCCGGATTGGGTAGCCTGGGGCGTGCTCGCTTCGTTGCCCTCGCCGACTGGGACGGTGGCAAGATCGCCCGTGAGGCGAAAGCCCTGGTCGCGTCTGCGTGCCATTGGGCGGAGGGTCAGAAAGGCTCGTCCGACATTTTGTATCAGACGATCATCAGCCGCGCCGTCCGTTGCCCCGACCCCTTTGTGCAACTCCGCGGACGCTGGATCGTGCGTCGCCTCAGTCCGCACTGTTCGCGCATCGAACTCACCCAGATGAAGGCGCAGGGAAAGGAGATCCGCTTACTGTATTCCATGGGTTGGGAGACTGCCAATATCCACCTTGAAACCAGGAACGCAACTAAGCCCATTCTGCGACATGTGAACAAACAAAAAGGGAAATGGCTGCACGAGGCGAGTACCGCGATGTTGAAGGTTGTGCGCGACGACTGGAAGACGTGGAAAAAGCAAGGCTACGAATAGTTGAGGCTCAGGCCGCCCCGATTTGCGCGGCTGCCGCCGCAACCGTCGTGACTGGCCGCTTCAGCGGCGCCAGTGCAACGCCACTCTCACGATCGTAGATCAGTGTCCACTGGATCGCGCACTTATCGCACAGCCAGTAGTGTTCCACCTGCCGTTGCCGTTGCCGCGCGCGGACAAACGGTGGAACCGCGGACGCTCCCGGCTTCATTAAACGATCTGTCTCCACCAGGAACAACTTGCCTTCACGCAACCGGAGAAAAGGTTTGTGGCACTCTGCATTGGCGCAATGGCTGAGCATAACGATGATTCTTTCCGCTCTCTCGAAAACACTTCGGGGAGCTCTCAAATTCGAATCAGAGTGCACGTCATGTGCCACAGCGTCTCGGGGTTGCACTAACGCGTTCTTCTCCGTAGTCGCGCTGCCGACGTAGGAAGCAAAAACTCATTCTGCCGACTATTCGGCATTACTGCCGATCCCGCGTCCCTTGTGCCTTGCATCCACTGAAACGCGGCGGCTACCATTCTTTTGTATGCCGAAGGTGCTCGTCTGTCCTCCAAATTATTTCGATGTCGTCGATCAGAAAAACCCATACATGTTTCCCGATCACGCTGTCGACAGAGTCAAAGCGCGCACCCAGTGGGAGAATCTCTGTAGTGTTTTGCAACAAAGCGGATGTGAGGTTGAAGCAATCGATCCGGTGGAAGGACTCGAAGACATGGTCTTCGCCGCCAACCAGGTTTTTGTCGGAGAGAAAGCCGGATACGAAAAATTCGTTGTCCCCAGTCACATGGTTTACTCTTCCCGCCAGCGCGAGGTCCCGTTCTACGCTGAGTGGTGCCGCTCTCACGGCTATCGCGTCATCGAAATCGATTTCGGCGAGGACTACCTCGAGGGCCACCGCGATCTGCTTTGGCATCCTGACGGATCCTGCATCTATGGCGCCCACGGTTTCCGTAGCACTCGGGGCGGAATCGAGAAATTCGCCGCCGCCATATCCGAAATGGGAATCCCCGTTGTGCCACTCGAACTAATCGATCCTTATTGTTATCACCTCGACACTTGCTTCTGCCCTCTGAACAACGAAGCCGCTCTGATCTTCGCCGGAGCTTTCTCCGCCGACGCGCTCACGGCCATCCACAAGAACTGGCCCCGAGTTCACCTTCTCGATTCCAACGAAGCGCACCACTTTATGGGAAACGGCATTGTCGTCAACGGCCGCTACATCACTCCACACATGACTCCCCAGCTGGAAAATATCCTTCACCAGGAAAGCCTGACCCCGGTCGTGGTCGACACATCCGAATTCGAAAAGGCCGGTGGCAGTTGCTTTTGCATGAAGACATTCCTGCCATAACTCTTAGACATGAGGGTGCCCCACCCTTGTCGCGTTTTGTGCGACAGGGTGGAGTTTTTGACTTCCTATCAAGATCTTTTATCTCTATTTCGACCGAGCGCTCAAATATGAGAGATGCTCGCCCGTCTTACTACGACCTTTCTACCAGCCATGGTTTTCACATTGCTCCTCCGCATCCGGCCCAATAAGATAGTCAACGACTCGATCCGATGCTCCCGCTCATAACGTCCCAACGATTCGTCCCAGAATGAACTCTCCTCCAACGCCCCTGACTCTAGCCGCCCGCTTTCCCGGACTGCGCGCCCTCGCCTGGGCAGAAGATTATCTCTACGCCTCGCGCGGATACGAGTTGCTCCGCGCCCGCGTTGAAGATGCTCGCGACATTACATGGACGCCCGTCGCGCACTTCCGCCCTTTATTGCGCTGCCGCCTCTCAGTGACCAATCGCCTTACAGCACGCCTCTTTCGTGATGGATTTCACGCGCTCGCCCTTCTCCCGTCCGGTGCAATCATCGGAGCCGTCCCCGGTTCGATCGTCACTCTGCGCCCCGGCGAATCAGAATTCCGCCAGACGCACGCGATTACACGAGGTACTCGTCCTCTTCATATCACTGCAACTCCGGGCGGCGCCGTGTTTTGGGGAGAATATTTCGATAACGCGCACCGCGACGAAGTCCACATCTACGGCTCGCAGGATGCGGGCGCAACCTGGGGCATCGCCTATACATTCCCAAAAGGCACCATCCGCCACGTGCACAACATCGTGCACGATCCCTGGGGAAATTGCCTCTGTATTCTCACCGGCGACTATGCCGACGAATGCCGCATCCTCCGTGCCTCCTGCGATTTCTCCCGCGTCGAGATCGTCATGCAGGGCAACCAGCAGGCGCGCGCGGTGGCCGCAGTTCCCACCGAAGACGCTCTCTATTTTTCTTCCGATACTCCGCTAGAGTCGAACCATATCTATCGCCTGGACCGCCAGGGAAAGCTCTCGCCACTAGCCCCGATCAGCAGCTCCTCTATCTACGGATGCCGAGTCGGCCGCCGAGTCTTCTTCTCAACCATGGTTGAACCAAGCGATATAAATCGTGATCGCACCGTTCGAGTCTACGGCGCTGAGGTGAAGTCCCCCGACTCATGGCAGCCGCTTCTGGAATGGAAAAAGGATCCGCTGCCGATGCGGTTTTTCCAATACGGCAACGCCTTCCTGCCGGATGGCGAAAACTCAACGCCGTTTCTAGCTGTCTCCACGATCGCAGTCCAATCCGACGACATGACAACCTCCCTGTACAAACTGAACGAATCATGAAGCCTTCCTTCGTGTACCTTCGTGCCCTTAGTGGTGAATGCCTTTGTCTTCGCCGGCACCCGTCCCCGAAATCCAGCCTGCCGTAATATGAACAGGGATCCGATCCGTGCCGAGCCTAGCCTACTATCGCCGTATCTTCAGCGCCTACTTGCTCGGCGGCCGAAGCCATCTCACCTTCTGGCACGAAACGCCCACGGAAAATCCCAACGCCACTCCCAACGAACTGGGAGAGTACTACATGCTCTTTGCCGAAAAGGCCGACTACCGTGGACACTACGACGCTTTCGGTGTTCCCCAACTCGACTATCATGGCCACATCGGCCTGCAATACAACCCCATCGCCATTGCGCAATACGGATTAGGCAACTACAACGCATGGCGCCGCACCGCCTATCCAGAGAGGAAGAAGAAATTCTTCCTGACCGCCGACTGGCTGGTTTCGCACCTCGAACCGAATGCAAAGGGAGTACCCGTCTGGAATCACCACTTCAACTGGGAATATCGCGACACGCTCAAGGCGCCCTGGTACTCCGCTCTGGCGCAAGGGCAGGGAATCTCAGTCCTGGTGCGCGCCCATAAAGAATCCGGCGACGCGCACTACCTCGACGCGGCCCGCGCCGCTTTCGAAAGTTTCCAGCGCCCCATCGAAGAAGGAGGCATCGCCTTTACCGACGAATCCGGCGATCTCTGGTTTGAGGAATACATCGTCTCCCCGCCCACACACATCCTCAATGGATTTATCTGGGCGCTCTGGGGAGTCTATGACTACGCGCTGGCGACCAAAGAAAGCGCTACGCAGGAATTATTCGCCCGCGGCGTACGCACCCTTCTGCACAATCTCGATCGCTACGATCTCGGATTCTGGTCTCTCTACGAGCAATCCGGCACGCGCCTGCCCATGGTGGCCAGCAATTTCTACCATCACCTGCACATCGTGCAACTACACGTCATGCATCGCTTGACGGGAGAAGAATTGTTCGCCCGCGTCGCCGATCGCTGGGAGAATTACGTCCAGAGCCACGCTAATCGCGCCCGTGCCCTCGCCTACAAAGTGGTCTTCAAGCTGTGTTACTACTGACTCGGCTACTCACTTGCTAGCGCCATTCCCATGGGCTGGCTGCCGGCTGCAAACGGCGATCCCGAAAGCGGGCTTAGCGCACCGGTACCAGCGTCGATGCTGTACCCGAGCGCCTCGTTCTTGGTCGGACACACGATGTACAAGTACTTCCCCGACGCGTCCACAACCGCCGTATAGGGAGCCGACACGCCGGCGAGCGGAAACCCCACGAACTGGGTCAAGCCACCACTGTTCAGGTCGACTCCATAACCGGCGATGTTGCTGCTGCCCTCGTTCGCTGTGTAGCCGTATCGACCGTCAGGTGTGAAGCTCATGGAAAACGCAACCTCTCCCGTGTCAGGGAAAACCTGTCCTGGCGTAAGCCAACCAGTGGTCGGATCAATCGAGAAGACAGAGATCGTTTCTGTTCCCGTCGTGGCCACATAGAGAAACTTTCCGCTTGGATGAACCACGAGAAAAAAAGGCATTCTGGCAACCGCAACCGGCGATCCAAGTTCGGTCAGGGCGCCAGTCGTGCCATCGACTCCATACACGGAAATGGAATTGTCCAGGTCGTTGGCCACATACGCGAACTTGCCGCTCGGATGCATCGAAATCCAGCTCGGAAGCCTGCCCGCTGCAAGCGGCGATCCGGGAATTTGCGTAATTGTTCCAGTCGACCGATCCACGCTGTATTCGGAAATGTCGTTCGACCCGAAATTCGTTGCGTACAAAAAGTTCCCTGAGGGAGAAAGGGCCAGAGACTGTGGCTCCATTCCCGCCGCGACCGGCGATCCCGCAACCGGCGTCAAAGCGCCGCTGGATGAATTGATGGAGTACACCTCGATCGCCTGAATCACATTGTCGGCTACGAACAAGAACTTGCCCATCGGGTCCGCTGCGATCCCAAAGTTGTTTCCCGAGTTCGCCCGAAAAGGCGATCCCGGAACTGGCGTCAGGTTGCCCGTGGCCGCATCAAGCGAAAACGCGGAGATATCGTCCGAGTATTGGTTCGCCACAAAAGCGAACTGCAATTTCGGCCGAACTACGGGCGGCTGAGTTGGGCCTTGCGATATACCCGCGCCACACCCCGTCATCAGGGCAACTAGAATCGCCGCACATACGGCAGCAACAGCTACCTGGAGTCTCATGAGAAAAGACTAAGAAATTTTCAGGGAGTCATGCTGTGATCAGGACACATTTTGAGAACTAAAGTAATGCGATGAAGTCTAACGCCTTGGGCCGCTAAATGTAATTTCTAAAACCCAGCGTTCTGTAGCTCCTGTACACGAATCGATCCTCCCGCAATTCATGCCCCGGGGAGACGAGTTGCAGCGTGGCTTGATTGGGAAGCTTGCGCCGATGGACTCCCAACCAACTGTCTCGAAGGATTCCCAACACCTCATCCATCGTGAGTCCGCCTGCGATGCGATCAGCCAGCAACCTGCCGCATGTAGGAGGAAAAACCTCTAGCTCGCTGTCCTTGAATTCACCAAACCCCAGATTAGCGACAAGGTCAATGGGCTTTGCGGCAGCCTGATACTTCTCAAACGCCCTCGCGAGCTTCATGTCCGATGCCAACAGGTCCTCAGCCCGCTTTCGATCATCAGGCGAAAGTGCTCGCGCGAGCGAGGCGTCGCAACACTGTTGAAAAAAAGACCTCCGCCACGAATCATTCACGATCCGATAGCAAAAAAGAAGGCAGCGCCCCGGCGGTTTCAATTCCTCGTCCAACGACCACCGATCCTCAGTGAACCCGCTAAGGACGCGGGAGACCTTCCAGATTCCGGGCCACAGTGATGGGACTCGGATCCAGTCGCCTGTTTCAATGGAAGTCACGCCTGCGATTCTACGGGGATCGAGGCCTGTACCGCACGTCACGCCATTGGGACACCAATCCCCATCCCACACTTCGTACCTTTTGCGATACCCTCTACCTTCGCGTGAAAATCCTCTACGTCTCCCAATACTTCCCGCCCGAGATGGGTGCCCCCGCCGCCCGCGCCGCCGAACTGGCCCTCCATTGGTCGAAGGCCGGTCACGAAGTCTCGGTCCTCACCGGGTTTCCGAATCACCCCACCGGCGTGGTTCCTCCGGAATGGCGCACTCGTTTGCGCCGCCTCGCGTATCAAGAAAGAGTCGGTCGCGTGAACGTCTTCCGCACCTGGCTCTGGCCCCTGCCCAACCGCAAGTCGCACGAGCGTATACGCAACTACTCATCCTTCTGCCTGTCCGCCGCACTCCGCGGCCTGACACTTCCACGTCACGATGTAATCATCGCGACGTCGCCACAACTGCTCGTCGGTCTCGCCGGGTGGTGGATCGCTTTCTCCCGCCAAGTTCCCTTCGTCTTCGAAGTTCGCGATCTCTGGCCAGAGTCTCTCGCGGCCGTGGGTATCGGCAGCGAAGACTCGCTCCTTCATCACACTCTGGCCGCAATCGCTCGCTTCCTCTATGTGCGCTCCGATCGCATCGTCGTGGTGACCCCAGCCTTCAAGGACCGCTTAATCGAAGACTGGCTCGTCCCCGCTGAAAAGGTTTCAATCGTTGAAAACGGTGTCGAAACTGATGTTTTCACCCCTGCTCCGGCCAACGTAACCCTCGAACTTCGGAAGCAATTGAACGCCGAAGGCAAATTTCTCGTCAGCTACATTGGCACCATGGGGAATGCGCACGGCCTGGAGACCTTGCTCAATGCCGCTTCCCAACTGCAGCACCAGAATCCCGACGTACTTTTCCTGCTCCTCGGCGAAGGCGCGGAGAAACTGCGCATCCAGGCCCTCGCCCAATCGCAAGGTCTGAAAAACGTTCAATTCCTCGATCAGCAACCCCGCGAGAAAATCCCCGCCTTTATCTCCGCATCCGACGCGTGTCTCGTCCTGCTGAAGAAGACCGATGTATTCAAGACTGTCATCCCCACCAAGATGCTCGAGTTCATGTCCTGTGCCCGTCCGGTGATACTTGGCGTCGATGGTCAGGCGCGCCAGATTGTTGAAGAAGCAGCTGCCGGAATCGTGATAGAGCCGGAAAATTCCGAAGCGTTGGTTGGCGCTATCGAGCAGCTAAACGCCAACCCGGAACTCGGTCGTGCCATGGGTCAGAAGGGAAGGGAATACATCATAAAGAACTTTTCCCGCGCGTGCACTGCAGACAAATACATCCGAGTGCTCGAAAATATGGCCAGAATAAGCTGATTAGCTCTACGGATGAACTGTGTAAAGGGCCATCGCGGTAGCCATCGTCATGGTGGCTTCAAACGTCCGCGCCGCCAATACCCTTCCACCGCTGACGGGAACAAACAGGATATCGTCCGCCTGCAGTTGCATGTCGGGAATCTTCGCTTCCAGCATCTTCTTGATCTCAACCTTCGTTTCAGTCACCCCGCCGTCCGGTCCTTTACGAATAATCCGCGACGCGCCGATCTTGGCCGTCTTGTTCGTTCCCCCCGCCAGGGCCAAGGCCTGCAGCACAGTCAGAGAGCCGTTATCCACCAGCACCGCGCTCGGACGCCCCACATCTCCCACGACGTAGATGATCGGGGCGCGCGGCACCGTGATCGTATCTCCTGCCATGATCTCCACGTTGGTGCTGAGGTCGTCCGCAAGATTGCGCGGCAGCGTCAACCGAATTGGATCCGGCTGATTTCGGCGCAGGATCGCAATCTTGCGTGACGCACTCTGGGTGAATCCCCCCGCCTGCGAGACCACTTCATAAAGTGTGTGGTCCCCGATGTTCGGGTAAACACCGGCCTTTCCGACTTCCCCGATAATCGTCACGCCCTGCGAGGTGAATTCATCCACGAAAATCGTCACGTGGGGATTGCGCACGAACCCGCCATCCGACAATCGCTTCTCAATCAGGGTCTGCGCTTCTTCCTGCGTCAAACCCTCTACATGGACATAGTCGATGAGTGGCAAGTAGACGTCCCCGGAATTGCTCACCCGGACTTTGCTGGCCAGTTCCGGAACGTTATAGACATTAACTTCGATCAGGTCGCCAGGACCCATCGTCACAATCGTGGAATTTCCCGGGCTGTCCTTCGACGGGTCATCCGTTTTTTCAGAATTGGTGGTCGCTCCGGAAGCGCTCACAGCCGCCTGCGATAGCGGCTTCGTCGCGGGAAGCCCCTTCGGCGCGGCGCTTGGCTGTTCTGCCGGACTGATACCCGCGGGTTGCTGCGCCCATGCTCCAGCGGCTATTAAAGAAACGAGAACAAAGGAGAAAGTGCAGCCGCGGCGAACCAGTCCCATACCCGACTTCATTAGGGATCCCTAACCTTCTGGATGAATTTTGAACAGCAGTTTAGCACAGCAAAATGGAGTTGTACTCCGCAATTCATGCACCTCTGGCCTAGTTTTCCACAGGTTTTTTCGTCGCTGCGGATTGAAAGTCCCAATCTGGTACTGCTAGAGTCAGAGCCTATCTTTACCCGGAATCATTGCACTCACTTTTGGTAGCAAGCTCTGGCTGCCATACTTGCGGTACAGGTGCGGTCTTTGTAGTCGCCTGTGTGTTCGAGGTGGCGTAGTTGACCCTAATTTGTCTGGGCCTGTTCTTTACCGGTCTGCTCTCGGCGTTCGTCCTGACGAAGTACGTGCGCGATTTCGCGATCTCCCACGGCTTCGTCGCCGTTCCTACTCAAGAACGACACTTACACTCCAGCCCTCTGCCGCGTCTGGGTGGGGTAGCGATCTTCTTGAGTTTCTGCGTTTGCATGGGCATCGCCGTTCTCTGGGCCATGCGTCATCCCGCCCTGCATTCGGCGTACTTCCTGAAGACGCTGACTACCATCTTCGTACCCGCAGCCATCGTCTTCTTGCTCGGTGTGTACGACGATCTTCGCGGCGTCGGCCCCTATGTGAAATTCACGGTGCAGGGAATTGCTGCCGCCATGTTGTACGCCGGCGGTCTGCGCATCGTGAATATCCCCGTCCTGCTGGGCGACCGTGTCCTCCCCTGGTACGTTGGCTTCGCTGTCACGATCATTTGGGTTCTTGCAATCACCAACGCCTTTAACCTGATTGACGGTCTCGACGGCCTGGCCGCCGGATCCGCTCTATTCTCCACGATGGTCGTCTTCACAGTCGCGCTCCTGCATGGCCCGGCGCTGGTCGAAGTCATGACCATCGCTCTCGCGGGAGCCATCCTCGGATTCCTGCGCTACAACTTCAATCCTGCGACCATCTTTCTGGGTGACTCCGGCAGCTTGCTGATTGGCTTCCTGCTCAGCGCCCTCGCTCTCTATGGTGCGCAAAAGGCGCCTACCATCGTTGCCGTCGCGATTCCCATCGTCTCCTTCGGCTTGCCGATTCTTGAGACAGTGCTCTCGGTGATCCGCCGCCTCATCAGCGGACGACCTATCTTCACCGCCGACCGTGAGCACATCCATCACAAGCTCTTGCAGCACGGCATGACTCACCGCCAGGTCGTGATTGTTCTTTACGCAGTTTCGGCCTGTTTCGCCATGCTCAGCTTGTTCCTGTTGTGGCCGACCGGAAGCTCACTCGGCCTTGTGCTGGCCGTGTTGGGCAGCGGAATCTGGATCGGCGTTCAGCACCTCGGCTATCTCGAATTCGGCGAACTGGCCCGCGTCGCGCACCGTACACTCAACCAGCCCCAGATTTTCGTCAACAATCTAGCCATCCGTCGCGCGACGGAGGAACTCAAAGTCGCTCGCGATTACGATCAGGTTCGCCGGATTCTCCTGGCTGCTTTCGGCAGCAACGACTTCGATGGTTTCGAATTGAAGGTCGCAATGCTTCCCGGAGAAATTGGCGCCGTCGAATCTCTCGATGCCCCCACTGCGCGCCGATCCACCCATTCCTTCCATTGGAACAAGCCAGGGCGGGCCAACAATCTCAACAACTCTTCCGCTTGGACCATCGCACTCGATCTCCTCAGTTCCTCCAATCGTCACCGTGGAACCCTTACGGTATACCGGCTCTACTCCACCCGCGATCTGCAACTCGACGTCAATCTTCTGACCGCAGCCTTCCCCACCGCTATCGCCGACGCGCTCGACCGCACGCTCGCCCACTCTGCAGAAGTCATTCCTCTGCCGGAGCACGACACATCGCTCGTTACCGCTCAAGCTGGATAGCCACGAACCCGTCGTCGGTCGTTAGTCGTTAGCCAAAATGCCCAAGCCCATCCCTCCCGCACAAGGAACGTGCTAGATGGACATTCCGCACTCGTTTCTGGTTTTTGAAGGGGCGCGGCTTCAGCGCGCCGTATCACGCGAAAGTGATCGCGGCTTTAGCCGATGAGGGCATTTGACCAGCGACCAACGACGAACGACCAACGCCCCATTTACAATTCTCGCTTGCCCCACCTCATGCACATCCTCCACGTTGTCGGCGCGCGCCCCAACTTCATGAAAGCCGCGCCCGTTCTGCGCGCCCTGCGTACCTACCCCCGACTGCGCCAGACCCTCGTTCACACCGGCCAGCACTATGACGCCGCCATGTCGGATGTTTTTTTTCAGCAACTCGAAATACCAGAGCCGGACTGCAATCTCGGAGTCGGCTCCGGTACCCACGCTCAGCAAACCGCTGCCGTCATGCAAGCCTTCGAGCCCGTGCTGCAAGAGCGCAAGCCGGACCTTGTTCTCGTCTACGGCGATATCAACTCGACGGTCGCCGCCGCTCTGGTTTGCTCCAAACTCGGCGTCCGCGTGGGACACGTCGAAGCCGGACTTCGCTCCCGCGATCGCACCATGCCCGAAGAAATCAATCGCCTTCTCACCGATCAACTCTCGGATCTCTTGTTCACTCCCTCGGCAGACGGTGACGAGAATCTCTTGCGCGAAGGCATAGAGTCATCCAAGATCCACCGCGTCGGCAACGTGATGATCGATTCCCTCGCTCGCCTCTTGACCAGTGCCGAACAATATTTCCCCGCTGACGTGACCTCGCCCTATGCGCTGGTAACCCTACACCGCCCCTCCAACGTAGATGACCTCCCGTGGCTCGGCGACTTGCTCACCATGCTCTCAGAACTCAGCGCACAACTGACTATCCTGTTCCCAGTTCATCCCCGAACCCGTCAGCGTCTAAAAGAAGCTGAACCTTCCACTGTTCGCGTAGTGACAGGCGCCCCGCCTGTCAAGCGAAGCGAAGCGAGCGCCAACGCCGCAGAACTCGAACCCTCATCAGCCCAAGCGATCCCAACTCCGCGGCTCCGCCTGCTCGATCCCCTCCCCTACCTCGAATTCATCGCCCTGCAGCGCCGTGCCGCAGTCGTGATCACCGACTCCGGAGGAATTCAGGAAGAAACAAGTTTCCTCGGCGTCCCATGTCTAACAGTCCGAGAAAATACCGAACGTCCCATCACTATCACGATGGGTACCAATCAATTAGTAGGAAGAGACCTGAAGAAACTGCGCACAGCCGTAGAGAGAATCCTGAATTCCGCCTCGCAAGGATTAATGCACCCGAACCCCGCCAGAATACCCTTGTGGGACGGCCGAGCAGCCGAACGAATCGCACAAATTATCGTGAATCGCTAGGCCGAGCCGCGGGACGTTCAGGGTAGTTAGAACGGAAACAGCCGCGGAGTCCTCCTCCACGGAGCGTGCCGCGGAGTCTCCTCCACGCCGCGTACCAAGGCAGCCGCGAAGCGGCGAAAGAATGCAGCCCACAAGCCGTGGGTCGCGATATCGTAAAACCGGAAGCTCCGCAGGAGCGAAAGAAACGCACCCACGCACTACAACGCGCAGGCGGCATTAACAGGCCAGGAGGGAACTACAGCTTCGCGCTAGCGTAAGAATTAATTTCGCAGTTCAAGCAGACTTCTTCAAAAGCAGGTGTCGTCCATTCCATGATTTCCCCCAGCGGGTCCAAGTGTCGACCCTGAAACCTTCTTCTACAATATCCGACTCGCAGGGTGAAAGCAATACGCGAAAGTCCTTGTCCTCGGCTGTTCTCTAAGTCGTTTCTTCTGAAGCAGATTACAGGGTTCGCCGGATTTTGCACATCCACCCGAACCTCTCACTAGGTTTAAGACCTCTTTTCCACACCAGGAACCATCCCCGATACTTTTTGTGCTCTCTCCCCCTATTTACTTTCATCTCCACCATTTTTATGGAAGCGAGGGTTCTGCAATCATGTTCCGCAACACGGCTTATGTTACGACTTTCAAGGACGTTAACTTCGTCCCCTTGCAGTCCGCCACATTCTGCGTGCAGTGCGAGATGATCAGCGCCAATCCCCGTTCCTATTGTCTGGCTTGCGGCAGCCAGGCATTGATCGGACTCTCTCGCGTGCTTGGCGGATCGCTCCGCCATCAGCAGACGGCGCACCTCATCACCGACTCTGAGCTCGACAGTCTCGTACGCGATCTGCTCCGCACTGTGCCAATGCCTGATTTTCATAGCGCGGAAGAGTACTCGCGCATGCCTTCGCTCGCCCAGCGCAGCCAGCTTCGTCTGGCCAACGCCGCCCACCCGGCCTCCGGATTCCGCGCCGTCCACGCGCCCGAAGACGTCGAGATTCACGCCGCTGAACTCGATCTCGAGCCCGCGATCAGCGCCATCACCGAACGCGCACAGCATCTGACCGGTGCCACCGGGGCCGCCATCGCTCTGCGCGCCGGCGACGAAATTGTTTGCCGCGCCCGCACCGGCCGTACCGCTCCGGATCTTGGTGTCCGCCTCCAGACCGATGCCGGCATTTCCGCCGAAGCCGTCCGCTCCGGCGAAATCATGCTCTGTCACGACGCCGAGCGCAATCCCCGCGTCGATCTCGCCAGCTGCCGCCGCTTGGGAGTCCGCTCTATCCTGGTCTCCCCCCTGCGCCACTACCGCCGTACCCTTGGGGTTTTCGAAGTCCTGTCGACCTCCCCCGGAGCCTTCGATGAGAGCGACGTAGCCACCATGCAGCTTCTATCGAGCATGATGGTAGCCGCCATTTCCCGCATCTCCACCATCCACCGAACTGAATCCCTCCGCCGCGCCGGCTAATCTTCACCCCGAGGGTGGGGATTTTGACGTTGTGCAAGGTCGGAACCCAAAGACAACTCGCAAACCAGAATTGCCGAGGTCCGATGTCCGACTCCAATTTCGGTTTGGTCGTTATATGCTCCGGCGGACTTGCGGCAACTTTTTGACCCAAGCCACAGCGCGAGCAGGCCCAGCTACCACGTTGAGTTGCTGTACCAACGCAGGACCCGGAGAGCGCGCAGCGTGTTCCAGCGGCTTGCCCGGCCGACCACGGTCTCCATCTCCAATGGAATATGTTCGCGATGAAGAAGGTTGAGCGGCCAGCGGCCGTTCTGATGGCGGCGCTCGATCACGGTTTTGATGGCTTCACGGGTACGGCTGTCGGCCTTAATTCCTGCATTCCGCAGGTAGTCGAGTCCACGCAAGACGTCGTAGTGCCAAAACGTCGGGAACGTGAAGTGGAGCCAGCGTTCGTCGATGACCTCGCCGGTTCGAAGCGAGCAGAACATCCGGCGCTCAAGCAGATAGTTTTCAGCCCTCTTACGGGCCTTGGTGACCGCAGCCGACTTGCGCCCTGCTCGTTCGTAATCGAGCAAACCTTCGAGCACGCAGATGGTGGTATGGAACGAAGAGCGTCGGCTTTTGGGTCTTTTTGGGCTTTCGAGTACTGCTTCGCAGTTCCAGCCGCCATCTTCGAGCTGCTCACTCAGAAGCTGACGGGCCAGCGCGTCGTTCGGCTCTTTGAAATACGCGCCGATACCCAGGATTCTGCCGTTGATGCAGGGCTCCGTCTCGCCGTGAAGAAAAGGCCGGTTGTTGTGATACTTAAACACGAGCCGCTTGTCGACGCGGTCGATCATTTCGCGTGCCTGCTTGCTGGCGGGATCGAGACCGAGGTCCTTCAAGACGACGAGAGTGTAGAAAGTAAGAAGCAAGCCAGGGTCTTCCTTCGGCCCGCCCCAGTTGCCCCCAAGACTTTGGAGGGCGAGAAGTCGCGCTCCCCAGCCTTCGGTTGCGACGCGACACCGCTCGGCCGCAATCTCGTTGGGGGCTGCATCGGTGAGGTCCCTCATGACCTGCCAGCGGATGGCCGGGTCAGAATCGAGGAGCCATTTGAGAGGCACGGGCCGGGGTGCGTAATCGTGTAGCCGCATTGATCTGTTTATAGCAGGGGTATAGGAGCTTCTTCACTCGGTCATTCAACCGTGTTCGCATTGGCTCCTGCGTGCAAAAGCCAGGCAAGAGACCCTCTGGGCTGGTGTTTGCAAAACGGAGGTCCGCCGCTGGGAAGCCGGCCAACAGGTTCAACGTCCAGCCCGACCCGCTGACGATACCAAGCACTTCCGGCTATCTTCCCTGCATACTTTTCCACAATCCCGCGCTAATATGGTGCAGCATAATTTCGGGCCCCTTTCCATGGTCGCGATCACGTCGCCCCTGCAACCCGCGGTATCGAATCGTCGCCGACGCGTACGGCATAAAATCCAGACTCCCGCTTACGCTACTTTCCCCAGCGAACCCAATACCGGGATGCTCGATCTCCACGAGATCCTCAACATCAGCGAAGACGGCGTGGCCATTCAATGCCACACTACTTTGGAAGTGAATAAGCGCGTCCAGCTTTGTCTCGATCTCGCCGATTGTCCCGCCCAGATCGTCACCACCGGCGCGGTCGTGTGGTCGAACGCTTCCGGTCGAACGGGACTTCGCTTCTCTGCGCTGCCTCACGACTCCCTCTCTCGACTTCGAGAATGGCTCTTTATCAACGTGATGGCAGGTGTCGCGAACAGCGAAGTCGAACTCCTCCCGCGAGACACTCCCAGGCCGAGCTACACCGACACACTCGCAGCCGTGACCGTCGTGCAGCGTCAGGTGGAAGCACTCACATCCGATTTCGCCGGAGCTCTCCAGTTGATCGCCGAGCGAGCTCAGTCACTAGTACGAGCCTCCGGCACAGCCATTGCTCTTGCTGATGCAACGCCTGACTTCATGATCTGCCGCGCGAGAGCTGGTTCCGATGCGCCTCCCGTCGGCGCGCGCCTGCATGTGGGTTCCGGTTTTTCCGGCGAATGCGTTCAAACGGGCAGACTGCTGCGATGCGATGATACTGAAGTCGATCACCGCGTAGATCCCGAAAGTTGCCGCGCTCTAGGGATTCGTTCCATCCTGGCTGTGCCCGTGCGCGCGGGCGCAAAATCTATCGGCCTCATCGAAGTGTTTTCGCCAGAGCCGAACAATTTCTCCGAGTCCGACCAGCGAGTACTTCTGAAATTCGCCGAGACCGTACGCGACGCCGCCACCCGCGCCGCTCGCGCTCAGAACCACTTCGACGCTCCGCAAGGGAGTGTTTTATTTGCTTCAGCCGACGCCGAACCGAAAGAAAAAAGCGAGAATCCAGTCGAACAGAAAAACGCCTTGTCCACCATCAGTCTGCCGCGTTCTTATCTCTTGCTGCTGACTCTGGCGGCGGCTTTAATCTCCATGACTCTGGGAGTACTTAGCGCTCCGTGGATTCAATTAAGCGCGGTGCCCTGGATGACGCAAAAGATTCGCGCCCGCAAAAACGCGCAACTGCAAACTGTCCTCGCCTCCACGAAAGCTCCGACCCCGACTGCTGCTTCCGGGATTGAAACGGCCTCGTTGGAGCAACTCAGCCAGATGGCAAACAAGGGTGATCCCAACGCTCAAAATGCGCTGGGCCTGCATTACGCCACAGGTGATGGCGTTGAACTGAACGAGCAGGAAGCGATTCGCTGGTTCATTAAAGCCGCGGAGCAGGGCAACGTTCTCGCACAGTCGAAATTAGGTTCCATCTATTTCAGCGGTCGCGGAGTACCACAAGACCCCAACCGCGCTTACTTCTGGATGGCGGTAGCCCGCCTGAACGGCGATGACGCCAGCAAAACACTAGCCCCATTTGTGCGTGCCAGGCTGACCCGCGCACAGGTCGCTGCCATCGAACAAGACGCCAGTCGCTGGCTTCAGCAAAATAGCGCGGCGAGAAAGCCGTCACCCACTCAGGCGAAAGCGCACCTACAACAACAATGAATTGTAGCGCCGGCGCCCCGTCGGCTGTGGTCCGGGGGGAAGCAGGAATTCCTCTTGCACTAGCCCGCGCCTCATAGCGGACATCGCTGTCCATTACCGCACACCACACATTCCGTTGAGCCGTCCCTTCAAATTGCTGGCATACGGTTCCGTTGCAGGATTGCTCCTCGGACTTCTCGCGAGCCGCGTGCTCGCTCTAATCGTGTATCAGGCAACTCCCCGCGATCCGGTTGTATTAGCCGCAGTTGTCTTCGCCATGGCATTGCTGGGCCTCTTGGCCACGTGGATTCCAGCCCGCCGCGTTCTCTCCGTTGATCCCATGATCTTGCTCCGCGACGAGTGAACCGGCTGGGCTCCCGACGCCCGAAGCCTGAGGTCCGACGCCCGACGCCTAATCCGTGACCCCTGATCCCTGTCTCGGCGCTAAAATAACCACAGAGGTCCCCCGTGCCGACCCTGCGCGACGTTCTCGACCAGAGAGTCCGCGAAGCCGATCCGAGCCTGGTCGAAAATCTCGGCAACAACCGCGTCCGCTGTTTCTCCTGCGGCCACTGTTGTCCAATCCCCGACGGACAGTCCGGAGTCTGCAAAGTTCGCTTCAATCGCGGCGGCAAACTCTATGTCCCCTGGGGATATACCGCCGGCATGCAATGCGATCCCATCGAGAAGAAGCCGTTCTTCCACGCCTATCCTGGCGCTCTCGCCTACAGCTTCGGTATGCTCGGCTGCGATCTTCACTGCGGATACTGTCAGAACTGGGTTACGTCACAAGCTCTGCGCGATCCTCACGCAGTTTCTCCGCCGCTCGAGGCTTCTCCTCAGGCTCTGGTACGCGATGCTCTCGATCAAGGGGCGAAAGTCCTGGTCAGCACCTACAACGAGCCGCTCATCACCAGCGAATGGGCAGTCGCGGTTTTCAAAGAGGCCAAGTCCGCCGGACTTCTTACAGGATTCGTTTCCAACGGCAACGGCACTCCGCAGGTTCTCGACTACGTACGCCCCTGGCTCGATCTCTACAAGGTCGACCTGAAGAGTTTCGATGATCGCCACTATCACGAACTCGGAGGCCGTATCGCCCCCATCCTCGACACCATCCGCCGTATTTATGCGATGGGATTGTGGCTCGAAATCGTCACGCTGCTCATTCCGAACTTCAACGACTCCGACGACGAACTGCGACAACTCACCGACTTCGTCGCCAGCGTCTCGCCCGATATCCCGTGGCACGTCACCGCCTTCCACACCGATTACAAAATGCAGGGTGAAGGCCAGCGAAACACGACAGTCGAAGATTTATTGCGTGCTGCACAGATCGGGCGCGATGCGGGCCTTCGTTACATCTACGCCGGCAATCTCCCCGGCATGGTCGAAGATTGGGAAGACACGCGCTGCCCCCAGTGCCACGACACGCTAATCCGCCGCTATGGGTACCTAATCGCTGACTACCGCCTGACCCCCCAGGGCCGCTGTCCCAACTGCGCCCACCAGATCCCCGGCCGCTGGGCCCCCAAATTCGACGGCCAAATTACCGACCGACCTTTCATTCCGCACAAGCGCGCTCGATTGTTTACAATCACAAGTCGTTGAACTCCTGCGACAGAAAACAAGTAGATGGGAAATAAATAAATGATGTGGGGACACCCGCCTCGGCTGTCCAGCGAAGGCGAAGCCGAGCCGAACCGCCACAGACTCAAAATGCCGAGAAAGCGCATCACACTCGCGATCTTCTTGACGACCCTGCTTCTCCTCACCTCCTGCTCCCCCCGCGACTTCCTCACCCGCCGCTTGGCCAGCGATCTAATCTCCGCCTCCCCCGAACTTAAAACGCCTCAGCGCTTTGTCCTGCGCACCGGCATAGTTGCCAGCAAGGATTACCCCTCGCCCGAATATCTGGTCCTTCAACATCACGCCTGGATCTCTGCCAACCCCGCGCCGTGCCCTCGCGACCTCGCTCCGCCGCCCTGCTGGGACATACTGGTGACGCCCGCCGGCGTGGATGCCGTCCGCGCCGCAATGCCCACCGACCAGGGCGGAGGTTCCTTGCTCGCGATTCCAGTCGCCCGGCGGGAACTGGTCGGAGTCGACGGTATCGCCAAACAAGGCAACTTCGCCGACGTCGACTTCACCTGGCGATGGCTCCCACTGAATGAAATCGGCGCCGCGCTCTACTCAGGCGATGTGCGCTACAAGTCCGTTGTCGGATTCCGCAATTACGATGACGGCTGGCGCATGATCGAAGGTACCCCACGCTCCGTCCAGTCCATGGATGACGCACTGAAAAATGCCGAGCCGATTCCGTGAGCAGTTCCACAGAATCCGCGCTGTGGACCTTCCTTCACTCACGATTGCTAGGCCGTCAGCGCATTCGAGCAATGGCGATCATTCTGGTTTTCTGCCTGTGGAGTGTCTGTCTCGTCGACTACACCAAGCCCGGAATCTGCGACCGCGCCGGCAACATAAAGTTCCAGGATTTCCTTCAATTCCCGATCTCTGCCCGCCTGGTCGCCAGCGGCCACGCCGATCAACTTTATGATGACCAAGTTCTAGCGCGCGAGATACGCGCCACCGTAGGCCGCGACACCCGCGTATACCTCCAGTACTTCTACGGTCCGCAAGTCGCCCTCCCGTTTATCCCGCTCGCATCGCTGCCGTTCCTGACGCAGGCAGAAATCTGGGCCGCACTCTCTCTCCTGATATATTTTGCTTGCGTCTACCTCATCTGGAAGCGATGCGCTGCCCTCCGCCCGTATCGCGCGCTGGTTGCCATCTGCGCACTCGCTTACCCGCCGCTGTTTCACTTCTTCGTCCGCGGACAGCTTTCTGCGGTCGTGCTGTTCTGTTTCACTGCCGCGTATCTGGCTTTCTCCGCGCAGCGCGATTTTCTCGCCGGCGTAACTCTGGGCTTCCTCGCATTCAAGCCACAATTCCTGGTGGCCATCCCGTTAATCCTGCTTTTTGCGCAAGCGTGGAAGGTTTTCGCCGGAGTTGTGATCTCCGCCGCAGCGCAACTCGGAGTAACGTCACTCTACTTCGGCCGTGCCGTCATGCAAGCGTACGCCACTAGGCTGATCCACAGCGCCAGCCATCCGGGCTCAACCGAACTGATCTTCTCGCCCATCCAGATGCACTCGCTCGAAAGTTTCTGGGAACTCCTCATTCCCTGGCGGCCCGGCGTCTGGATCCTCTACGTGCTGACGTCATTCGCCGTAATTGGAATCGCCGCCGCCAGCTGGAAATCTGCGACTCCGCTCGCGCTCCGTTTTTCCGCTCTGATGTTCGCCACAGTCCTGGTCAACCCGCACCTCTACATCTACGACCTGCTGGCGCTGGTCCCGGCGTTTCTGCTGCTCACCGACTGGTCGCTCATTAACGTCCACCATCCCGTGAAACCCGCCCTCGATGTTTCGCTGTACCTCGCGTTCCTGTTGCCGCTCTTCGGCCCGCTCGCCTATTGGACTCACCTGCAATTGTCTGTAGTAGTATTCGCCGCCCTGCTGTGGACGTTACGACATCTGCAAATCTCAAAAACCACTATGCCCGGTTGACCGGCTCTCCGCTTCTAGTTCGCGTTCTTCGCGGATTTTCTTCGCGCACTTTGCGGTCAAGGTGTTCTTGCTGCCGACTGAAACGGCTCGTTGCGCCAAAGCACTGCCCTGTCCCCAGGTCACAAACTTGCGTTCGCCGAAACCGTCGTTGTATAAACCCTTTTCCCTCGGGGGCCCTATGCGAATCCAACCAACCGCGTGCGTCGTCACGATAGTCCTGAGCTGTACCCTATCCATCGTTGCTCAAAAGCCCAAGCTCACGCTCGACGACTTCTTCAACTCGGTCAGCTTCCACTCCGTCGAACTCTCTCCCGATGGCAATTCGGTAGTCATCGTCACCGAGCGAGCCGATTGGGACCAGCAGATTTTCCGCACCGATCTCTGGCTCTACCAGGACGACGGCAAGGCCGGATCACTGATTCAACTGACGCAGTCCGGACACGACTCCGACCCCAATTGGTCCCCCGACGGCAAGTGGATCGCCTTCCTCTCGGAACGCAAGAGCGCAGCAGGCAAGAGCGACGACTCCGACTCTGATTCCGATTCCAAAGACGAAGTCAGCCAGATCTACCTGATCTCGCCGCACGGCGGCGAAGCCTTCCCCATCACGAAAGGAGAAGAAGACGTCCACACCTTCTCCTGGTCCTCGGATTCGCAGAAGATCTACTACGCCACCCGCCAGCCCTGGAGCAAAGAGCAGAAAGATGAATATAAGAAGCAATGGAAGGACGTCGTGCAATACCGCACCGTCGAACGCGGAGACATGATCTTCGCCCTCGACGTGCCGGCCGCCATCGCCCGCCACACCGCTGAGCCAGCCAAGGTCGAGAAGAAAGAAGGCGAACCCGAGAAGCAGCCTGATCTCACTCCCGGCGCGCGCGCCATCGCGACGATGCCGCTGCGCATCGATGACCTCGTCACCTCTCCCGACGGCACGAAACTCGCCTTCGTCACCAACGCCATCAACCAGCGCCAGGAAAAATACGAAGACGTAGAAATCTACGTGCTAGACGTGTCAGCAAGTGTGGCGCGGGCGCTCCCGCCCGCGACTGCCTCCAGCGAATCAACTGCCGCGGCCCAACCCCGCCGCATCACCCACAACGAAGGAGAAGAAGTCCGCCCGCGCTGGGCCAGCGATTCCCGTCACATCTTTTTCTCGATCGGCGTTGGAGACGTCTCTGGTCCCTATCGCGACCTGCAGCCGCATCTCTACTGGGTTGATACAGACAGCGGAAAGATCGAGCAGTGGTCCAAAGATTTCATCGGCCCAGTCGAGCACTACGCCGTCACTGCCTTCAACGTCCTGACCTCCGCCCGTCTCGGCACCGAGTCCCAGATCTACGACGCAGCCAAGCCTTCCGACAAACTGCATCGACTCACCACCTGGCCCGGCACCTACGCCAACATCTCGGCCACGCCGCACTCGTCCCGCGTCGCCTTCGTCTATTCCTCGCTCGGCAAGCCCGATGAAGTCTATCTCGCCGACTCCCCCGACAAACTCGCTCAGGCACTCCCCATCACCAGCTTCAACCAGAAACTCGCCGAGGCCGATCTCCCCCAAGGCAAGCCCTACCAGTGGAAAGCCGACGACGGCACCACCGTCGAAGGCATGCTGATCTATCCTCCCGGCAAATTCGAGCAGAAGTACTTGCCCATGCTCACCTTCATACACGGAGGTCCCGCCGACGCCGACGGCAACCACTTCGAAGCAGACTGGTATCAGTGGGCCGCCCTAGCCGCCACCAACGGATGGTTAGTCTTCGAGCCCAACTACCGCGGCTCGACGGGATACGGCGACAAGTTCCTCATGCAGATCGTGCCCCAGATCGTCTCGCGCCCCGGCAAAGACATTCTCGAAGGCGTCGACGCCCTGGTGAAAGACGGCAGCGCCGACCCCGACCACCTCACCGTCGGCGGCTACAGCTATGGCGGCTACATGACCAACTGGCTCATCACCCAGACCACGCGCTTCAAGGCCGCAGTCACCGGCGCAGGCGCCGTAGAGCACATCGGCAACTGGGGCAACGACGACACAACGTATGACGACGCCTACTTCTTAGGCGGACGTCCTTGGGAAGCCCAGCAGCGCTATCACGACGAAGCCGCCATCTTTTTAATCGACCGAGTGAAAACGCCAACCCACATGGTCGGAGGCGCCAACGACATCCGCGTGGCAGTGCTCGAAGATTATCTGCTGGAGCACGCCCTCTACTCGCTAGGCGTCCCCAACAAACTCTTGATCTTCCCCGGCGAAGGCCACGGATTGGGCAAGAATCCCTGGCACGGAAAGATCAAAGTCCGCGAAGAACTAAAGTGGCTGGAAAAATACGGCGGCGTCCCTGCGAATTAAATGTGGGGACAGCCGCCTTCGGCTGTCCGCCGGGCAAATCCCTGCCGCTCCATCGTCAGAGACCAAGCGTTGTCATCCTGAGGCCCGCGTAGTGTGCGGGCCGAAGGACCTGTGGACTCGCCGGCAGTCGATGCTGCCTGCGAGTGCAAAGATCCTTCGGTCGCAACGGCAGCGACCTCAGGATGACAAACCTGGAACCGACCCGTGTGCTCGTGCACTTCATCGAGCCGCTGACGTCCTCTGCGCATGTCAGGAGTCACTTGTCCCTGATACTACTGACCCTAGGAAGCGAGTGAAGGTTCCCGTTCCGTGTTCTTTGCGAAGAGTGGGAGAGGTGGACTCCAGAAGCAGGGCCAACGATTTCGCTTTTTACAGCATCACTACCCACCCTTGCAAAGAACGCAAGGATGGGCCACCCGCGATCATAGGAGGTAGGGCACCAGGGCGGCAGTCTGTCGGGCATAGGTGGCATATGTCTCCCCAAACTGGGAGCGCATCCATTGCTCCTCCATGCGGAGCTTGATCCAGAACACGAGGAAGATGAGAACGAAAACGATGAATCCGCGCACCTGTGAGATCGCAATCGCCATGCCAAGGAACCCCGCCAGAATGCCGGTGTAGATGGGGTGACGCACCACGGCATAGGGACCTGTTGTGATCAGCTCGTGACCCTGCTTAATGGTGACGGAGCGGCTCCAGTTGCGGCCGAGGTGCTCGCGTGCCCAGACGGCGAAAAGAAGGCCGGCGACGGTGAGGGCGGCTCCCAGCCAGAATGGCCAATAACCCTGCGGCCAGAGCCGGATGTAAAGCCAGGGCAGCGGGATGCGAGGTATCGAGAGTAAAGCGATCGCGATCAGGAAGATGAGGACGCGGAGGATGCGCGAGGCTGCCGGCTCGAGACGCTGGGTGGCTTTGGTGTCCGCAGCTTTGATCTGCCAGTAGAGAACAAAAACGATCCAGACCGCGGGAAAGAAAGATTCGTATAACCAAAGCATGTGGACCTCCGGGCGCTAAAAGTGCTACGTAGGCGGCCAGGGGGAGTTCCAGGCCGAGCGTCGCCACCTGTTCGTCTGCGCCCAGCATCGAAAAGTAACTTCCTGGCGGGTGGCCTTTGATCTCTTTGGATGGTGCCACGACTGAGGGTGGCCTATCCTTGCGTTCTTTGCAAGGGTGGGAACCTCGACCCATACGTTCTTAGGATTTTACTTTGAGGTAGGCGTCCGTGCTTCCCACCCTTTCGTACAAAACGCGAAAGGATGAAGCACCCGCTTCAAGGGATAGTGTCAGCAGAAATCAGAACCGATGAGCCTGGCCCACCTGCGGTCAACATTCACCGGCTCGGGGCTGGTGCTGGCAAGGCCCTCCAGCAACTCTCGCGCATGCGTTCTTTCTTCCCTGTCTTTCTTTCGATGGTGATTATGCTTGAGCGGCAACCTTGTATTGGGACATAACACCCCATTCTGAGAACACAAAACCGTCTTCAGTCGCGTACACATCAATCCCTTCTGACCATGCGTCTTCAATGTTCATTTTGAAATGCGCCATGACATCTGCCTTGTGAAAGTGCGTGTACTGATCAGGTGCATCGTTGGCAAAAGCTTCAGCAAGGCGCTGCAAGTTTTTCCGCGTAATCTTGAGTGCTACTGTATCTTCCATGCCCCACCCCCACGCACAGACTAGCAACCTGCAAGCAACTGCACATCGCACGATGGTGTGATTGCCAATGCCTCAAAGGTGGGGTTTCGCCCCGGCGGTGCCGATGCTGCCAGTAAGTTGCAGAGGTCCCTTCGACCAGCTCAGGCTAGGCTCTTGGGGTCGCAAAAAGCGACCTCAAGATTAGCTCCGTCGGGTGGCCCACTCAAGCCCGATTTTGGCTTGAGTGGGGCAGTTCCGCGGTTGGAGAGAGTTTTCCCGCTACGGACCCCGACCGACACAATTTCTCCTACGGGCTGGCATCGCAACTCTTTTTTTGCACAGGCGTGTGTGACATCTGACCTTGCGCACAGCCCCATAATCGCGCGATCATCGTCGAGGCCGTGACGGTGGGCGGAGAGCGCATTCCGCGGGTGGCCCACTCAAGCTCGATCTTGGTTCGAGTGGGAAGTTCGAGCGCGAAGGCTAAGTTCTTTGACATCAAGATTTTGCCCGCAAATGCTTGAGCGCCATAGATTACTTTGCTATTTCCCGCTAACTCGATGATTCCAGAGATCGAGGGGGGAGGGGTACCCTCCCGGCAAGCAGCCAGTCCCATTTCGGAAACAAGCGTTAGCTGATTTATTTTTCCGAAGCAGGAAAGAATAGTTGGAGCAGCGGCTGAAGCCGCGGTCTTTTTGTTGACGATCGGCACGACTGAAGTCGTGCCTTTCCCAGTTTTGCTCGTGCTCGGAACTCGACGCTGCCCTATCGCGACGGAGGCATGGAAACCTGCTTGCCTGAAAGCCATGCCGCCAAAGTCAAACATAATGTAGTCACGACTGAGAAGACGATAGGAATCATAAAAAAATGTTTCCAGCTCAAAAAAGTGATACCGGCAAAGCAAAGCGCGAACGTCCATGCAGTGCCGCGCATCCGCGCCAAACACTCTGGCGGAAGGCTGCCTAGCTGCCACGCCAATACCACCGCGAGCAGAAGAAACACGCTGACAAAGAGTCCGAACCCGAGATAAAAATCCCAGTAAGTCCGGTTGAATCCCATGATGTAAAAGTGAGTGGACCGCATGGATCCAAGATCCACTCCCCACTTGGGATCGGACCAGGGAAAACCAGATGTATGTCCGGCGTCAAAGAGCAGCAGAAGAACGGCAGCGATTCGATACAGTGTAGATACTCGCATTCTTGCCTCCAGAGATCACGGCAGCGGACACCACTCGTAAGTCGTGCCCTTCTGGATTTTGCTCATCGCTCACTGCTCACCGCTGTTAGCTCGGCTCAGAGCTTCGCTCTAATCCCCACTGCGCTAACTTCTTCTTGCACGTCCGCGCGAACAACAGCAGCAGCCGCGCCGAATTGCAGGATGCCATCTTCCAATCGGCTGATCTTCATTGTGAGCATGTCGCGGAGATAGTTCTGACGAATCAGCCACGGCGCGGTCGCGGCCTGTTTGGGCAGAGCGGCTGATGCGCGCTTGACGTATCCGGAGTTGAGATTCAGCAAGGGTCTTTCTTCCAGCGCTGACGGATCGCACGCCGGCTTGCACGTGCGGTAACCGTGACGATCCATGTGGTTCAGGACGCGGCAGACATAGTTCGAAGCCAGGTCCGCGCGCAGCGTCCACGAGGCGTTGGTGTATCCGATGCAGAAGGCGAAGTTGGGCACGTTGCTCAGCATCGTGCCTTTGTAGATGAAGTGCCTCGCAGGATTGACCGCCACGCCGTCGATCGTGAGCTGCACCGCTCCCAGCGCGAGCATCTGCAAACCGGTCGCGGAGACGATGATGTCCGCTTCCAGTTCCTGGCCCGATTTCAGGCGAACTCCGCGTTCGGTGAAGGTTTCGATCTCATCGGTCACCACAGACGCGCGGCCCGCGCTGATGGATTTGAACACGTCGGAGTCCGGAACCAGGCACAGCCGCTGATCCCACGGCCGATAGCGCGGGTTGAAATGCTTGTCGACCTCGTAACCTTGCGGTAGAACCTTCGCTGCCCCGTTGCGAAGCATGCGGCGCATGCGGTTCGGCGCGCGCTGGCTCAGCTGATAGATTCCCAGGCTGATCAGAATATTCTTCCAGCGCACCAGGCGAAGGGCGGCGCGCTGCGGCAACACACGCCGGATCAAATTGGCGACCGGATCGTGCTGCGGCAAAGTCATGACGTACGTTGGCGAGCGCTGCAGCATGGTGACATGCGCCGCCGTGTGCGACATCGCGGGAACCAGCGTGACTGCGGTCGCTCCGCTGCCGATGACGACGACCTTCTCGCCCGCGTAGTCGAGATCTTCCGGCCAATGTTGCGGATGGACGACCCGCCCACGGAAACGCTCCGACCCGGGAAAAGCCGGCTCGTATCCCGCGTCATAGCGGTAGTAACCGGTGCATCCGTAGAGGAAGTCGCAGGAGTAGCGAACGGTTTCGCCGTTCTCACCTTTCGCTTCCACCGCCCAGCGCGTCTCCTCCGATGACCACTTCGCCGAAAGCACGCGCTGCCGGAAACGGATGTGGCGGTCGATGCCGAACTCGCGCGCAGTGTCGCGCACATATTGCAGGATGCTCGCTCCGTCGCCGATGTGCTGGACCTCCTTCCACGGGCGGAAGGGATATCCGAGCGTGTGCATGTCGGAGTCGGAGCGCACGCCGGGATAGCGGAACAGGTCCCAGGTGCCGCCGATCTCCGCGCGCGCTTCGAGGATGACGTAGCGCTTGCGCGGACAGCGCGTTTGCAAGCGGTATCCCGCGCCGATGCCGGAGAGGCCTGCTCCGATGATTATGACGTCGAAGTGTTCGGAAGGCGTCAGAGGCGGCTCCGCTATGCCTCCGATCAGGGGAAGCAAAAGCGTTTCATTATGCCCCGGATGTAGTGGAATTGCCAAGGTCGTAAAGGGTGTCGGCGGAAGTCCCGGTCGCTGCGCGACCGGGACGGACGAATGCGTCCGTCCCCACACGAGCAAAGCTGAAAGCTGATGGCCGAGAACTGAGAACTGAGAACTGAGAACTGCCCCTACTTCGCCGCGCTCGCTACCTTTACGCCTTTGGAATTCGACGCGTAGCGAGCGATGCCTTTGTAGAGGGCTTCGGCGATCTGTTCGCGGTAGCCGTCGCTGCGGAGTTTCTGCTCGTCGGTGGGACTGGAAACGAAGGAGACTTCCGCCAGGATTCCAGGCATAGCGCTTTCGGTTAGGACAACGAACCCGGCTTCTTTGATCCCGCGGTCGCGCAGGCCGGGATTCTGCCCCGACAGCGTTCCGTAGAGCGAGTGCTGCACGCTCGATGCAAGCCGCCTTGATTGTTCGATACGGTCGCGTAATTCGCCCGGTGTGAGCGTTGGCGTCGGAACATTATGGGGTGTCGAACGCATGGCTGCTTCTTTCGGACCAGAGGGATTGCTGAGATCTTTCGAGCCCGGCGCTGAGAAGAGATTCGTGTAATAGGTTTCGACGCCGCGCGCCGAAGGCGTGTCGCTGTAGTTGGCGTGCACGGAGATGAAGAGATCGGCCTGCGCGGTATTGGCGATTACGGCGCGCTCATCCAACGGAATGTAGTTGTCGTCCTGGCGCGTATAGATGACTTCGGCGCCGAGGCGCGATTCGAGCAGCTTGCCCAGGCGCTGGGAGATTTCAAACACCAGATCTTTTTCGAGCAGGCCCCGGCGGCCCACGGTGCCAAGGTCCCATCCGCCATGACCGGCGTCGACGACGATGCGCATCTTCGGCACCTTCGAGCGCATTTGCAGGTCTTCTTTGGTCGGCGGCGGTACCACGATGGCGAGCTTGCTCTTCTCTACTTCAGGAGCGTTGGGGAAGAGATTGACCGCGGTCTTGGGATCGGAGCCGGCCTTGTTGACCTGAATCACGAGGCGATAAGGCTCGCGTTCGAGACTGACCTGCGGAGCCGAAAGCGCCGCGTTGTTCTTGGCTTCGAGCACCACGCGTGTCATGCCTGAGACGGGTTGTGCCACGCGAATGTGGCTGAGCAGCGCGTCTCCTTCAATAGTCTTGCCCTTTAACTCGGCCGCGAGCTGCGTGTCGCGAAGGTCGAAGTAGAAGCGCTCGGGATTCGAGAGATGTCCCGGCTCGTACTGCACCTGGTCTTCAAGGTCAAGAACGATGGTGCTGGAGTCGCCCGACGACCAGTGACGCACGCCGGTGACGTGCGGAAACTTCAATAACTCTTGCGGATTAGCAGGCGTGTTTTCCGGCTGATCGGAATCTGGAATCTCACCGGCAGAGGAGTCCGCCGCAGCTTCTAACGACTCATTCGGATTCGGCTGGGTCGATGACGCGACGGGCTGGTTCTGCACCATCTGGTCGCCGATTTGCGCGTTCTTCAACTTCCACCACACTCCCACGCCGAAGGCGGCGGCGATGACGACGCCTACCAGCATGAACACCATCCAGGGACGCTGCGATTTTTCACCATCGAGTTGTCCGAAGAGTGCCGGCTCAGGCGCGGCTTTGGGCTTGGCTTCAAGAAATGCAGGAAGCGGGGAAGCGGACGCGGCCACTGGATTCGCAGGAACTTTAGAGACTGCGACGGGCGCCGCGGTTGTGGCCTGAGGCACTAGCACTGGTTTCGGTGCAGGCGGTGGAATCACTGGCTTCGCCGGTGTAGCGGCCGCTGGAACTACCCGAGTCGCAACTGGCGTTGACGGCGGAGGCGGAGCAACGATCTTGGCGGGCGTTACTGGCTGGGTCGCAACCGGCGCTGCGGGCACTGGCTTCGGCGGCAAAGGGCTTGGAGCAGGAATGACTGGCGCGATTTTCGCTTCGTATTTGGGCGGCTCCGGCTTCGGTAGTTCGGGCTTCGCCGGCGCGAGCTTCGCTGCCTCGACCTTGGCTGGCTCCAATTTGGTCTCAGCGGCCTGCGCCGATTGTGCGAATCGATCTTCGTCTTCCGGCTTGAGCGCGCCGAGGACAAGTTCGGCAAGCAGCGTGAGGTTACGGATGTCAACTTCGTTGAAGGCGAAAGGCCAAGAGGAGAACGCTTCAAGAATTCCAATCACGCGGCGCCGTCCGCATAGCGGGACGGCCACCATGGAGCGGACACCCATCTTGCGGCACGCCTCAAGATTCACGCGCGTGTCGGTCTCGGTGTCGTCGCAGTTGATGATTTGCGCGGTGCGAAAGCAGGCTCCCGAAAAAGCCGAGGTGCGGTCGATGCGCGTGCCAGGATCGGGACGAACGGTGCCCGCGGCTGCGCGGAGAACGATCTCTTCGTTTTCTGCGAGGGCGATGGCTAGCCCATCGGCGCCGGTAATAGCCACGGCGCGCTCGGCCACGAGTTGCAAAACTTCGTCGAGAACAAAAAGTTCAGTCGGCTCGAACTCGGCTGGCGGAGTTGGCGAGTCAAATCCGTTGTGTTGCGAGGCCAGCGCTTTGCGGCGCCGCACTTGATCGTGCAGAGCGGAAAACGCGAGCAGTGCTTGCAACGCGTCACGCTGTGATGGCCTGCTGACATCGTTCGCGCCTGGATCTTTCGCAGGCGCGTGCGGCCACGCGGGCAGATTGGCGCCCGAAACGTCGGCCGTTTCAATGTCAGGCTTAGTGGTTGTTGTCGCCATCGACAGATAGCTCACGCTTAAGGTATCGGGGTTTGCGGTGACTTTCAATTACCGCCGGATGACCCTTTGGCCATGTACTTCCGTGTATAGCGACAGCGGCGGTTTGCTTTCGCGAACAATTGGCGAAACTGGGTACCGAGAACAGGTTCGGAGTAGAATCCTGCGAAATCACCAACCACAAAGGACACGAAGGTGCACGAAGGAAAAATGATGATATCCCGGCCTCGGACTCACGAGTCTCCATCGGCAACGATTGCAGCGGGGATCGTCGTCGGGATGCTGGCGATGATGATCATCCCTGCGGCCATTGCGCTGCATTCGGTGAGTACGCCGGCCACTCTGCAGGTCCAGTCCGATGCCTCGCCTCATGGATACACCTGGAGCCTGCTGCTGTTCCTTGTGCCGATCGTCGTGATCGCGGTGTGGTTTCTGCCGGGTGAGGGACTGGAAATCCCGCAGCGTGCATTCTGGCGCACGATCGGGATTCTCGCGCCCATTGGCTGCCTGCTGGATGTGATCTTTGCGCAGTGGTTCTTCCGGTTTCCGAATCCGCGTGCGACGCTGGGCATCTTCGCACCGGCGTTGGGACATTGGGTCCCGGTCGAGGAGTATGTCTTCTATTTCACCGGGTTCATTACGATTCTGCTTTTGTACGTTTGGCTCAGCGAGTATTGGCTAGCTGCGTACACCGTGGAGGATTACCGCGGCGAGGCGCAGGCGTTGCCGAAGCTGCTGGAGTTCCATCCTATGTCGTTGGTGATCGGAGTGGCTCTGATTGCTGGCGCCGTCATTTACAAGAAATGGTTCTCGGAAGTGCGCGAGGGATGGCCGGGGTATTTCATCGTGCTTGTCGTGGGCGGCTTAATCCCTTCAGTCAGCTTCTATCCGGTGACGCGGAGGTTTATCAACTGGCGCGCGCTGAGCTTGACGATGTATTTCATCCTGCTGATCAGCATGCTTTGGGAGGCGACCCTGGCCCTGCCGTATGGATGGTGGAACTACCAGCATAGGGCGATGATGGGCGTGTTTATCGGGGCATGGTCCGGTCTGCCGGTTGAGGCCGTGCTGGTGTGGCTGGCGGTGACTTACGGGGCGGTGATTTTGTTTGAGGCGGTGAAGATCTGGCAGGCTTCGGGGAGGCGGGCGCGGGAAGCGTTTTTGGGACCGGCGTAGAAACATGCTTGGCAGCGGCTCTGCTTGACCCCTGCGCTCGGCTTCGCCTTCGCGGGACGGACGAATGCGTCCGTCCCCACACAAGATTTCCACACAAGATGCGTCCGTCCCCACGCAAGACGAACCAGCTTGGTTACTCAGAAGTTACTGCACGCGGGGATAACATCCTTGAACACCCTCTGGCTGACAGCGACATCCGGGCGGCGCATATGGAAGCAGGAACCAGTCCCGCGCGTCGGGCACGTGCTCAGCATCGGCACGAACTCCGCACGCTTGCGTACGTCACGCTCGATCAGGCGAACGGCGGGATCGTGCGCAATCTCACACACAGCGGCATCGGAGTGCAGGTGGTGGCGGCGGTGCGTCCGCGGCAGCAGTTGCGCGTCCGCTTCGAGTTGCGCTACCCGCGGCTGCAGGTAGAGACGCGCGCCGAAGTCGTGTGGGCGACGTTTTCGGGCCAGTGCGGCATCCGCTTTCTCGACATACCTCCAGTGTTGAAGCAGCAGATCAACCAATGGATCTTTGGCAATCTTCTGGAAGGCATTTCGCTGCATGCCGAGCACTCCGGGTCCATTTTTGCTGCCAAGGCTGAGAACCAGGTGCGCGTCCATGCGGCAGGCAATGGCCGCTCTTCGACTGCGGCTGTGGAGGACGACGGGCTCATGGTCTCGGCCAGTCCGGTGAAAGTGATTGCCCTGCCTGTTCGGCGCGACCCACCGGAACCTGTGATAAGAGAGGAAGACGTGATTAGCGAGACGCGGCCTCTCTCGCAGGAACTGGACTGGCTGTCGCAGCCACTGACAGGGCGTACATTGGCGTGGACCGTAGACGGCTTGGTCGTCTTTGCGTCCCTGTTGTTGTTTACCCTCGTATTCCTCTCAGTGACGCGGGAAGCTCCAAAATGGCCGCTGCCGATGGTGAGCGGCGCCGCTTTGACTATGGCCGGGTTGTATTGGGCATTCTTTCGTTACTTCGCTGGGGGAAGTCTGGGGACGAGACTGGCGCGCATTGCTGAGTCCGAGTGCCAGGATCGTGAGATTAGGGAAGAGACGTTTCGCTAGCCTCAAAAGGCATTTACCACAAAGGACACTAAGGTACACGAAGGAATTCCCTCGTGCCGCGTGGTGTTAGTTCGCTATAAATTGCTGGGCCAGCCAGAGTTCCAGCGCCCTTTGCTGCTGTGCCGGGACCTTCACGAAGCGAACGCCGACGTTGCCGCTATCATCCTGCCAGACAACTTCGGCTTGCGCCTTCAATTCCGACTTGGCTCCCGGAAGCTCGCAGGAGATCTGGAGATCGCCGGAATCAAGAGCTTGGTGGGTTGAGATGCGCATTCCTCCCTGACTGACATTGACCAGGTGCGCGTCCAACTTTTTGTTTCCCTTTGGCTTGAGGGAGACGGGGATTTCGACCCCAATGCGGTGATAGCGCAGGCGTCCGTCGAGGATCATGCAGCGCGCCGCCGACAACGTGCGCACAGCCTGCTCGACCGAAATCGGCTTTTCGAAGGCGAATAGAGCGCCCGTCTGATTCAGAATGGCCATATCCTGGTGCTTGCCCATAACCACGAGAGGAACGGTGTTGAACTGTCTCCCCGGCATCTGCAGTTCGTGAAAGAGCTGGGAAGTTCCATTCAGGTCGCAATCGACGATGAGCGCGTCGATCTTCGAGTGAGAGAGCCGGTCCATTGCTCGTTGCGGTTCGCACTCGACCGAAACGTCCATATGAAGGCCGCCCAGGATGCACTCCAGAACGCTGATTTCCTGCCAGTCGCGCGAGACCACCATCGAAGAAAGAGTCATGGCTTTCACTGTAGCGTGGGCGTAACCGATACGTAGATAACCAACGTAATGGAGTGAGGCTTCAGGCACCGGGCGTCAGACCTCAGACCTCAGACCTCAGACCTCAGACCTCGACCTCAGACCTCGGACCATGAACCCAAGACCTCAGAACCCGAGACCTCAGATAACTCTGCGGATTGTGGAACCTTAGGACCTCGGAGGACGTAACCTTTATTGGAGAGGGCCGTCTGACACTAAGGCGGTGAGGCTGGGGTGCGTTTGCCTCACTTACTCGCGAAACCCGGTTGCCTTGGGTCGCGATTTCTGCATCACAGAGGTAAAAGGCCGGATTTCCTCTGTAATGAAAACATAGGTTCCACCGTCTTTATTCATTAAGGCCAAGATCCAGGCGCGCTCGCAAGACATTTTTCGAGGGTTCTCTTATGCGGAGTGTTACAGACATTTTCGGACAGATTTTCCGCAATCTGTGGGCGCACAAGCTGCGCTCGTTCCTCACTATGTTCGGCATCGCCTGGGGCGTGGGATCCTTGCTCCTGCTGGTAGGGGTTGGCGAAGGCTTCCGCTCGGGCAACAAGCGGGAACTGGCCGAATTCGGCAAAGACATCATGTTCCTTTTCCCCGGGCGGGCGCCTGCGGTGAAAGGGAATATGTCTTCGGCACGGTCTTATCTGCTCACGTACCAGGACTATGAGGACATCCGGCACGATCCAGAGGTGCGCAATGCCTGCCCGATCATTTCCCGCGGCGATTTGCACGAGGTAAGCGAATTTTCCAACGGAAGCGGGGAAGTTCTCGGGACCGAGCCGCAGCTGAACGAGATCAGTTTCCTGCCCCTGCAGGAGGGACGCTGGCTCAACAATCTGGACGGCGCGCAACGCCGCAACGTGGTGGTGCTGGGCAACCAGCTCGCGAAGGTGCTATTCCCGGGGCGTCCGGCGCTGGGTGCGTTCATCCTGATCAACGGCTTGCGCTTCGAAGTGGTCGGGAGCATGCCCCACCTGGGCCGCGGCGACAACATGTGGCTCAACAACCGGGCCTACATCCCATACGAAGTGATGGCGGCGAATTTTCCGCTGAAGGGCGAGAATCACCAGAATTCGATCTCGTTCATCGAGTATCAGCCGCATGTGACCGCCGAACATGTAATCGCTCGCAACGCGGTGCACAAAATCGTCGGGCATAACCACGGGTTCGATTCCAGCGATGAGAATGCGTTCGACGAGTGGGATTCGATCCAGGAATCGAAGATGGTGGGAACCATCTTCGACGTGATGAACATGTTTCTGGGAGCGGTGGGCCTGGTCACGCTGGCGCTCGGGGCGATCGGCGTGATCAACATCATGCTGGTTGCGGTGAGCGAACGCACGCAGGAGATCGGGCTCCGCAAGGCATTGGGTGCGACGAACCGGAATATCCTTTTCCATTTCTTTCTCGAAGGATTGCTGCTGACTCTGGGAAGCGGCATGCTCGGCTTGGCCTTTGCGGGCGGACTGATGGGATTGATGGGCGGAGTGCAAGGGCCGCAGGGATTCGATCCGCCGAAGCTTGTGCCCATGTCGGCGATGCTCGCCATTGGTTGCCTGACGCTGGCCGGTGTGATTGCGGGCCTGTATCCGGCGCGGAAGGCAGCCATGTTGCAGCCGGTGGAAGCGTTGCGACAAGAGGGATAGTGAGACTCGATATGGTGCGTGATCTACTCCAGGAAGCCTACACCGCGATGCGGCACAACCGTCGCCGCACCGCGCTGACCATGCTCGGTATGGCCTGGGGCATCGCGACCGTCGTGATGCTGCTGGCCTATGGCGATGGCTTTGGGCAGGCTTGCGCGAACATCTTCGCCAACTTCGGCACCAAGCTCGTGATCGTGGTGCCGGGGAAAACTTCGATGCAGGCCGGCGGTCAGAAATCGGGAGAGGCAGTCCGCTTCACGCAGGAAGATGTCGACGCGCTCGCCACCAATCTTCCGCAGATCACGCACATCACGCCAAGCGTCGACAAGCAGGCGAATGTGCAGTATGAGAATCGCGTGTTTACATTTCCGGTGAGCGGGAATAATCCTGACGTGTATGACATTCGTTCGCTCAAGCAGGGCGTGGGACGCTTCTACAACATGGAAGACCAGGTGCAGCGCGGGCGCGTGGCGGTGATTGGTTCGGAGGCAAAGGAAAAGCTTTTTTCCGGCCGCAACGCGGTCGGCGAGTACATACGGCTCGATGGCATCAGCTTTGAAGTGGTCGGCGTGTTGGCCGCCAAGATGCAGGAAGGGAATGACGATATCAACCGCGTCGTCTACGTTCCTTTCAGCACGATGAGCGATTTGAAGAGCACGCACTATCTGGATACCATCTGGTTCAACTATCAGACTCCGGAGTACGAAAAGATCGAGCCGGCGGTGCGGACAATTTTGTCTGGTCAGCACAAGTTCAACGAGTCGGACCGGGAAGCGGTGCGAGTGTTCAACCTGATGAACCAGCTTCATCAGTTCGAGATCATCACCCTTGGTCTGAAGATTCTGATGGGATTCATCGGGACGCTGACGTTGGGTATCGGTGGCGTGGGGCTGATGAACATCATGCTGGTTTCGGTGACGCAGCGTACGCGGGAGATCGGCGTGCAGAAGGCACTCGGGGCGCGGCGGCGCTACATCCTCATGCAGTTCCTGGCCGAGGCGCTGACGATCACGTTTATTGGCGGCGTGCTGGGAGTCGTTCTCGCCTACATTGTGGCCCTGTCGGTGGGCCGGCTTACGTTGTACAGCGCGTTTGCCAAGAACGGCGAAGCGGGCGACATACGTTTGATCATCCAGCCGGGCACACTGATTGCATCGACATTGATTCTTGGGGCTGTGGGGCTGATCAGCGGGATGATTCCGGCGTTCCGCGCATCACGACTTGATCCCATTGAGTCGTTGCGGCATGAATAGCGGGTCCGAGAGTGAATCCCGAATTCTGCTTCGGGTCCAACCTGTATAGCGGATGCTATGGCGATTTATCGCCGAATGAGACAGCTTCAACGTTTGGCCTCAGCCCACGTTCGGAATATTTTGATGATGTCTCTGAGATTTAACGCACCGCCGGAACCTTCAAAGCGGCGACTACGAGCTAGCACCCCCTCTTTCCGTTCCGTCACGCGGCAATGAACCCAGTTTGTGTCGCTGACTATGTTCTTCACAGGCTCAAATGGAGTGAAGGCTAGTTCTGTACCTTCCACATCTATCGTCACGCTCCAGCCGGGGTTGTCTAAGGTGTCTATCGTGACGCCAAAGCCGTGCTCCCAGTCGCCGTCACAATGCGCCGCATACCATTGCTGCAGCCAACTTAGTTCGTCGGACATCAGGCCAAATTATGCCGCATGTTTTAGTCGAAGCACCATTGACGTTGCGACAACTGTCCAGAACGGCTTCGGCGCTCAAATTCCCCGATCGCCGGGGAAGATGAGATGTGGGATTTTTCACCACTTGAGGTGCACGCACCTGCCTCTATCAGCGCCAGATGTCTATTCGGCCGAAAGCAATGACGCCACGGCCCCAGAAACCAGTCCCTAAATCAGCGGCGATGAGCAAGACTGAGCAGCAAAGGCTCATCATCTTCCAGCACAATTAGTCCAGATCTGCCGCATCGAGGATTAGGAGGGACTATGCTAGGTTATGGCTTGGTTGGAACAATTGTCGTTATAGCGCTGATTGTCTTTATCGTCCGCGCTCTGTGAAAAAAACTCAGGCTCTGGACGCGTGCGAAATGCGCGTCCAGATTCGCTCACGGCAAACAGATGGTTTTTCCGAGCAACCCTTCGTCAACATCAACCACAGGCGATTCCACAGGTTAAGTTGAAAGTTCCGGTGGGACAATCGCCGACGCTGTCTGCCGCGCTCCGGGAAAGTCTGGTTAAGAAGCCGCTGGGGTATACTAAACGACGCTCGGAAGGCAAACGCCGGAGGACAGTATGTTTCACTTTATCTGGTACATCGTTATTGGGCTAATCTCGGGGCTTATCGCAAAATCGGTGATGCACGTGCATATGACGATCTTCTGGACGATCGTTCTCGGCGTCATCGGATCGGTCCTCGGCGGTGCAGTGACCCACATGTTTTCGCGCCCGGCCAACGAACGATATCACCCCGCTGGCCTCATTTTTTCCACACTGGGCGCGATCCTGATTCTCTTCATTTGCTATAAGTTGAACATCCATTTTCCCCAGGTCAACCCCTTCTAAGCTGATTGACTACACCTCGCATTCCCGAGAGTATGGTCACGCCAGGGTTCATGGAGCCACAAGAGCGCTGATTTAGCCCGGTTGTGAGCGATATACAAATGTTACGCCATTTGGAGGGACCACTCGGGCATGACTGACCGCCCGTGGATTAGAACCATGCACGGATGGCATGGCCTCGCTCGCCCCAGAAAACGAACCAGCGCCCGGCCGCCCGCACGATGTCAAGCTGCTCTCCAATCGCGACGGATTCGTGCTCTCTCGCCATCCCTAGCAGGCTGCTGAAAAATCGTGAAGCACAACAGGAACCTGCCTATGTGAGTCTCAATTCGAGGTTCCAGCGTGCTTGAAATCTTTGAACCCGGTCCCGAAAGACGATCGTTAAAGCGTTCGTTTGGGCGTCAGGCACACTTCAGCATCAGGTTTCTCATGCGGACCAGGTTGTAAGCGGCAGCCGCGAACGTGAACATCCAGCCCACGCGCTCCCGCCCTCGATGACGCAACTTACGCAGCAGTCCAACCGTCTTCATCCATCCGAACACTTCTTCGATTCGTTTGCGCTTCTTCTGGCTGACCCAGTATCCCGGATGCCGCGTGGTTCGTTCATCCACTCGACTCTGTCGCCCATGCTCGTGCTGCGCCACGTGCGGCGTGATTCCCATCTGCCGCAGCTCTTCCACGAACCCACGCTGGTCGTATCCCCGATCTCCTCCCAGAGTCACCCGTCCTCGGCCTGGGATCTGCTCTGCCATCAGGAGCCCGGCATCGCATTCCGCCCCGCCATACGCCGTCGTCACCCGCGTGTTCACTACCAGCCCGTTGCGGTTCTCCGTCAGCACATGTCCGTGATAACTCAACTTGGCCTCTTTGCCGCGCCCTTTGCGGGCCAGCATCGCCTCCGGGTCGGTCCGCGAACAGTGCGTCTGATTCGACCGCTTCTCTCCTCGATAGTTGATGCTGGGATTGTTCTCATCCCATCTCGCCGGTGGAGGTTTCCGGCTATCGTCATCCTTGTTCTTATCCTTCTTCTCCAGTTTCTTCTCCAGTTCCTCCATCGGCCGGAAACTCTTATGCGAGGCCCAGGCCTCCAACAGCGTCCCGTCCACCGTGAAGTGTTCGTCGCTCAGCAGCCGGCTTGTCCGCGCTTCCCCCAACACTCCCTGGAAAAAAGCCTCCGCGATGTCGCCCTGCAATAACCGATCCCGGTTCTTGCAAAACGTACTCGCATCCCACACTTCCTCATCCAGGTTCAGCCCCACGAACCAGCGGAACAGCAGGTTGTAATCCAGCTGCTCCATCAGCATCCGCTCACTGCGTACCGTATACAGCACCTGCAGCAACAGCGCCCGCAGCAGCTTCTCCGGCGCTATCGACGGCCGACCCACTTTCGCGTACAGCCGGCCAAAACGCGGCGAAAGCTCTTCAAGCACCCGGTCCACGACTGCTCGGATCGAGCGTAGCGGATGATCCGGCCGCACTCGCCGTTCCGCCGAGATATAGCTGAACATCGCATCCTGTCGCTGATCGTCTCCTCGCATGCTCCACTACCTATCACACCTACTTGTGGATTAGGAGTCGTTTTTCAGCAACCTGCTAGGCGTGAGAGCAACGTACCCCGATGCTTAGCGGTTCTACCTGTGCTTTCCGCCGTTTCAGCTGCCGCAAGCAGCGCTTTCCCGTATGCAATCGCTTCCTCTGGGAATTTGTGGTTCCATGCCTCATTCAACAAGTCTTTGCTCAGTACATCCTTGCAGTCATTCAGAAATGACCCACGGAAGCTGGTTTCGTCGGCCCCCGCGTATAAGCCTCCATTGGAATACTTAGGCACGCCATTGCATTCTACGAGGCGCACCACGTAATAGCCCTCAAACTCTTCCAATACGGCTGTTGCTTCCTCGGGCGTCTCCACCTTTCGCGCTTTCAGTATCCATTCGTTCGCGGCGTCATCGGAGCCGACCTGCGGTGCACCGATGCGTTCATGGCCGGGAATGGAAATTGCCTGAAATCGCGCCACCTCCGCCTCGGAGAGTTCCTCATCTGCGAAGGAGCGTTCCAATAGGCGACGCCATTCCTGCTCGCATCCGGGCATGGCGCAGCCCTCGACAGTTAGGTCCAGACCCATATCAAACCGACTGTAATGTTAGCGCTCGCCCACTGCAACTTGGAAGTGACTGTTGAGACCGCATTATAAAAGGGCGCCCCTCTTGGAGTAGGTTGTGATTGTTCGCACCACCACCTACGAAAAGGAGCACCCTCGTGAACGATGAAAAGTATATTGGGCTGGACGTTCATCAAGCAACCATCGTGGTCGCGGTGATGGATTCCATGGGTAAGTTAGTGATGGAGTCCATTCTGGAGACCGAAGCGGCGACGATTCTTCAGTTCTTTGCCGGCTTGCGCGGAACTTTGTCGGTGACCTTCGAAGAAGGAACCTGGTCGGTCTGGCTGTACGATCTGCTGAACCCTCACGTCGACAAACTAGTGGTGTGCAATCCACGGAAGAACGCGTTGCTCAAGGACGGGAACAAGAGTGATCGGATCGATGCCCGCAAGCTGGCCGAGTTGTTACGCGGCAATCAACTCAAACCGGTCTACCATGGCGAGACGGGCGTACGGATGTTGCGGGAGTTGTCCCGAAGTTATCTGACGATCGTCAAAGACCTGTCGCGGGTGATGAACCGGCTGAAAGCGGTGTATCGCAGCTGGGCGATTCCCTGTGCGGGAAGAGATGTCTACTATCGTCGGCATCGAACTCAGTGGCTAGCCAAAATTCGGGAAGCGGGCGTGCGGCGTCGAGCTGAACGACTCTATGAGCAACTGGACATGTTGCAACACTTGCGTCAGCAAGCGCGGCGGGAACTGTTAGCGGAGGGTCGCAAGCATGCCATCACCGCGAAGCTGCGACAGATTCCCTATCTAGGACCGATTCGCTCGGCGCTGGCGGTGGCACTCATCCAGACTCCGCATCGTTTCCGCAGCAAGCGACAACTGTGGGCCTATAGCGGACTGGCCTTGGAAACCCGCATCAGTGCGGAATACCGCTTGGTCGAAGGTCAAGTGCGGCGTTCCAAGAAACTGCTTTCCATTCGAGGCCTGAACAAAGACCACAACCATGATCTGAAGGGTCTATTCAAAGGAGCGGCCACTATGGCCAGTGTGCGTCCCGGACCGTTTCAGGACTTCTACCAAGCTGCGCTGGCCAAAGGCATCAAGCCGACCATGGCGCGTCTCACGCTAGCGCGCAAGATTGCAGCGATTACGCTGACTCTATGGAAGAAGGGAGAAAACTTCGACGCCGAAAAACTAAAATCGCAAGCCGCTTGAGCGTCTCGGGTGAAGAGCCCCTCCATCTCCGGTGATCTTTTCTGGTGGTGGCCAGCCGGTTCTTGAGACGCTCGGGTTCGAGGGTGAGTATGACTAAGGCCTGTAGACGACACGGTGCCTGTGGCACCCAGTCTCTGTGTAACCCCTATGCCCCCTCGGATAACCCGAAAAAGCACTAGCAGGCTGCTGAAAAATCGTGAAGCACAACAGGAACCTGCCTATGTGAGTCTCAATTCGAGGTTCCAGCGTGCTTGAAATCTTTGAACCCGGTCCCGAAAGACGATCGTTAAAGCGTTCGTTTGGGCGTCAGGCACACTTCAGCATCAGGTTTCTCATGCGGACCAGGTTGTAAGCGGCAGCCGCGAACGTGAACATCCAGCCCACGCGCTCCCGCCCTCGATGACGCAACTTACGCAGCAGTCCAACCGTCTTCATCCATCCGAACACTTCTTCGATTCGTTTGCGCTTCTTCTGGCTGACCCAGTATCCCGGATGCCGCGTGGTTCGTTCATCCACTCGACTCTGTCGCCCATGCTCGTGCTGCGCCACGTGCGGCGTGATTCCCATCTGCCGCAGCTCTTCCACGAACCCACGCTGGTCGTATCCCCGATCTCCTCCCAGAGTCACCCGTCCTCGGCCTGGGATCTGCTCTGCCATCAGGAGCCCGGCATCGCATTCCGCCCCGCCATACGCCGTCGTCACCCGCGTGTTCACTACCAGCCCGTTGCGGTTCTCCGTCAGCACATGTCCGTGATAACTCAACTTGGCCTCTTTGCCGCGCCCTTTGCGGGCCAGCATCGCCTCCGGGTCGGTCCGCGAACAGTGCGTCTGATTCGACCGCTTCTCTCCTCGATAGTTGATGCTGGGATTGTTCTCATCCCATCTCGCCGGTGGAGGTTTCCGGCTATCGTCATCCTTGTTCTTATCCTTCTTCTCCAGTTTCTTCTCCAGTTCCTCCATCGGCCGGAAACTCTTATGCGAGGCCCAGGCCTCCAACAGCGTCCCGTCCACCGTGAAGTGTTCGTCGCTCAGCAGCCGGCTTGTCCGCGCTTCCCCCAACACTCCCTGGAAAAAAGCCTCCGCGATGTCGCCCTGCAATAACCGATCCCGGTTCTTGCAAAACGTACTCGCATCCCACACTTCCTCATCCAGGTTCAGCCCCACGAACCAGCGGAACAGCAGGTTGTAATCCAGCTGCTCCATCAGCATCCGCTCACTGCGTACCGTATACAGCACCTGCAGCAACAGCGCCCGCAGCAGCTTCTCCGGCGCTATCGACGGCCGACCCACTTTCGCGTACAGCCGGCCAAAACGCGGCGAAAGCTCTTCAAGCACCCGGTCCACGACTGCTCGGATCGAGCGTAGCGGATGATCCGGCCGCACTCGCCGTTCCGCCGAGATATAGCTGAACATCGCATCCTGTCGCTGATCGTCTCCTCGCATGCTCCACTACCTATCACACCTACTTGTGGATTAGGAGTCGTTTTTCAGCAACCTGCTAGGCCCCGAGCCTCAGATAGACCCATGGTTGACACCGTACAACCGCACGGCTTGATTCAGTTTCGAAACTGATTGGCGTCGTCGCTACTCACGAAGATTCAGCTGCTGAGATGGATTACCCCAGGGGCACGACATCACACGAGCGTCTTCTATGGTGAGAGGGGCTGGATGTCACGAACCAAACTCGCGCCTCCGGCGGAGGGAGAAAAATGTTCTTGACATCCCCTTTTATAGATCAAGGCCTTAACACTCAAATTCCCTGAGCCGGGAAGATGAGTGGAATCGGGATGTTTCGTCAGTTACCCGCTAGCTAGGTCAGTAGTGAGATTCGCCGCTGCTCGGTCATCACTCGATTCGTCGAGGTCCTCCCTCAGTTCAGACCGAAAATAAAGTCATACCCGTTCTCGGGATTGATTTGGGCGACTGAAACTGGGTTGGACGTGGCAGGGGCAATCTTATACAGGACGTAGTTGAAACTTCCTCCCATACCGGTGATTTCTGGAGTGAAGATGTTGCCTGCGCCATCAAAACGCACAGCACCGCCCCCAGCCCCGGTCGACCCCGATTCACCGGCAGGTACTGCCTGTTCGGGCAAATTGATGACTCGCGCCGGCGTCGCATATCCGTTGGCTTCTGGAGCAAACTCCTCGACCGCGACGCTATTCGCTTGGCTGACGCCTGTGCTTAAACTTGATTCGACGCTGACAAAAACATTGCCGGTGCGGTCAACCGCGACCCCGCCGATGAATTCCGGAAAGCTGATGGAGCGCTCAGGCTCGGCAGAGCCTGTTGCATCCGGCGAATAGACGTCAATGAAGCCGTAAGGGATGTTTCCCGAATCATAAAGAGGGAACCCGGCAACATAGAGGTTACCCGCAGTATCAGCCGCGATGTCGATGATCTGTTTGTTAGTCGGCGATTGCACAGTTCGCGGCGGAACGGCTTGCCCTGCGGCGTCAGCCCCATAAACAGACACGACAATGTTCGTGCCGACGCTTGCACCGACATAGAGGTTCCCTGTCGCATCCACGAAAAGACACTGAGGTGTATTCGGCACGTCAATGACCCGAGTAGCGACCGCCGCTCCACTTGCGCCGTCTGCGTACACCAGAACCTGTGAGTTACTCGCGGCGTTCGTGACGCCGACATAGAGTTGATTCGAAGAATCGGTGGTCAGCCCCCTGCCGGTGTATTGGGCGGGAAGCTGGAGAGTGGATAAGGGATCGCCGCTCTCTGCCGATCCAGCCGTGTACTTCAGAATCGTCTGCGGCGCTCCATTCCCAGCGTTAAATCCCCACATATACACGACCGACGCCGGCGTTCCACCACCCCCGCCGCCTGGTGGTGGGCCGGAGCATCCCACGAGGCACATGCACCCAGCGAGGATGACCGGCGACGCGAATCTTATTCTCCGACAACCTTCCACGGTTCTACCTCGGGCGTGACAATTGCTCGCGCCCTTAAGCGTGATGGTGCAGCGCATCCATCATCTTGCACCTGTAGTGCCACGATAGAGAGTTACCTTGGTTTACTGCGATCTGCGGCAAGGGCTTTGTTTTCGTTGGCGCTAGAAGACTCTGCGTTTGGCAGAAAGGGCCGAAAAGCGCGTCGGTGAGCCAGGAAGCAGTTGATTGCTGACAAATTCCGTCGATACGACGGCGCGACTACACTCAAAATCCTCCTTAGCCTTCATTGGCAAGTCCTCTAGACAGGATCAAGTGATTTTGCACGCGTAGTAATATCTCTTCTCTTTGCCCCAGCCTAGTACCCTCGCTTGATGCAGCAGCTTTCGTTCTTCCGCCTCTTTCAAGTAGACCTTTTTCCACTCGGGAATACCGGGCCGCCTGGTCCGGTCGCCGCCCCCGCACCGCGCAAGCCGATCCTGCAAAACTCTCGCCTGGTGGTTGAACAGAAACTCATATTCTTCGCGTTCAGCGCGAATGTCGAAGCGTATTTGCGACTCATGGAATGCCCAATCCATTAGCGATTTCCGTTAGTGTGTGCGAATACAGGAAAGCTAACCGTGCCGAAGAGTCTCTATGGGATCAATCGCCGTGGCGTGGCGGGCCGGAATATAGCTGGCGAGAAACGTCACAGCGATCAGAAGGGATGAAACTATAAACATGGTCAGCAGATCGTGGGGTTTCACTCCATAAAGAAACTCGGCCAGCAAGGGCACGGCGGCAAAAGATGCTGCAACGCCAATCATCACGCCGATGATCGAGAGCATCATGGCCTGCCTCAAAACTAGACGAAGCACATTTTTCCTCTGCGCTCCTAGTGCCATTCGCAGGCCAAGCTCATGGCTGCGCTCGCCCACCGAGTACGAGATCACGCCATAGATTCCCATGGCGGCGAGCAGCAACGCTACTCCGGCAAAGATGCCCAACAACTGGCTGAGAGAACGCCACTGCAGCGCCGAATTCGCAACCATCTGGTCGACCCTCGTCATTCCAAACACCGGGGAGTCTGGTGCGAGCTCTGAAAGAACAGTACGCACGTTCCGGATCAGCGCCGGCGAGACCGACTGAGTGCGGATCACGATGGTTTTGTGAACGCGGCTTTCCGTCCATCCAGGCATAGTGTGCGGGGGCAATTGCGGGATGTTGACGTAGGCCTCAGGTTCGGGCTCCTGCACGAGGGCAAATCGCTTCACGTTCCCCACAACGCCAACGATTTGTCGCGGCCGCTCCTCCGGCGAGGAATCAAAGGTGATCGTTTGGCCGACTGGATCTTGATTCGGCCAGAACTGTCGCGCCATGGCTTGGTTGATCACCACCACCGGCGAAGAGCTTTCGGTGTCCTGCCCGGTGATGCCGCGGCCTCGCACGATGGGGATGGCGATCAAACCGAAATAATTTGAGCTGACCCCCTCCAGGAGAACTCTCGGCCGTTCTGCCCGACGAGGGGCGGCGCGGCCTGCAATGGTAAAGCCAGGGAAAGCAGGTTCTGCGTTTTCGGAAAGCGGCAGCCAGTCGACCAGCGCGACACTTTCCACGCCAGGGATGCTGCCGACGCGTTCCAGCGCCTGGCGGCAGAAAATTCCGACGGGCGGCTGAATCACGTTCCACCCGGTTTTGTCTTGCTGGTTCGCGTCCATGTACTTCTCGCCGGTCAGCCGCACTTCCACTGCAAGGAGATGATCGGGATTGAAGCCGGGGCTGGTACCGAGGATACGAGTCAGAGTGTTGATCATCAGCCCCGCGCAAATCAACGACACCAGCGCCACCGCGATCTCGGCCACCACGATGATGTTGCGCGTGCGATGACGTGACCGGGTTGCAGTGCTGCGGCCTCCCTCACGCAGGCACTCGTTGATATCGTTTCCCGACGCGCGATACGCGGGGATCAACCCGAAGACCAGGCCGGTGAAAACGCAAATGCCTAGCGTAAATAGCAAGACCCGTCCGTCCACAAGCACGGCCGTGGTTCGCGGGAACAGCTGCGGAGCCAAAACGTCAAGAATCCGCACACCGCCGAAAGACAGCGCCAAACCTAACACGCCTCCGAATAAGGAAAGCAGAACGTTCTCGGTCAGCAGTTGACCAACTAGTCTTGTCCGGCTGGCGCCCAGCGCAACCCGCACTCCCATTTCCCTTTTTCGTCCCTCACCCCGAACCAACAGCAGGTTGGCGACGTTGGCACACGCAATCAGCAGCACAAACCCGACGGCGGCAAAAAGCAGATACAGAGTCTGTTCCCACCACCCGAACAAGCCCTTCTGCACAGGATCAACCGTGACTCCCATGCCTTTGTAGACTTCGGGAAAGGCCTGAGCCAGATGAAGAGCCGTTACATTCATTGCGGCTTGAGCCTGTTGAACCGAAACACCTGGCTTCAATTTTCCGATGCCAACCAGGAATCGGGGATCATCGAAACCGGAGTCTGCGGGATCTGCCATGCCGTGGATGAAGTAAACCTCGGGGACTCCAGTGCCAAAAAGGTTGAATCCTGGATTCATGACCGCACTAACCGTTGTTGACGATGTGTCGACGAAGATAGTGCGCCCGAGCACATTCGGGTCACCCCCGAAGTGGTGCTGCCAGAATTCATAACTGATTGCGACACCATCCAATCCCCGCTTCTCATTCACGGCATCCGTGGGGACGCTGCCCAGGAAAGCTTTGATACCCAGCAGCGAAAATAGCCGCACACTGACGTGCTGCACACCGACGCGTTCCGCAGAGCCCCAGCCCGACATCGCTACCATGTCCGGCCCCGACACACACTCAATCTGCTCGAATACTTGGTTGTCGGCTCTCCAGTGGGCTACGTCAGTGCCAGAGACGGGTTCACGCTCATGGCCAAACCCCGGGTAGCGATTAAAGAGAGCTACGAGCCGGTATTGATCGGGATACGGAAGTGGACGCAGGAGAAGCGCATCAATTGCGGTGAAAATCGTGGTGGTGCCGCCGATTCCGATGGCCAGCGTCAGGACGGACACCAGCGTAAAAACCGGGCTCTTGCAAAGTCCCCGAGCCGCGTAGCGGAGGTCCTGACCCAGCGCTTCGATCCAACCCGCGATGGACCCGGTGCGGATCATGCCAAAGTGTAACTCAGCGAATGCCGCCAGAGGGGGTTATGGAGTGAGGCCTAGGCTTTTGATTTTGCTGGCACCACTCCCACAAGGGGTGCTCCATCCTTCGCGACGCTTTTCGCAAAGGGTGGGCAGTGTCGTGCATCATGCGATTGTGCTTTCAGGTCACGCGTTTCAAATGACGATGCGCCGGCAGCATCGCTACCCACCCTTGCGAAAGACGCAAGGATGAGGCACCCTCGGTGGAAATGGTGCACGCAGAAAAACATGAGTGGGACCCACCGCTTACTTACCTCGATACCAGTCGACAGTCCGCCGCAGCCCCTCTTCGAAATCTACTTTCGGTTTGTAGCCGAGGCCGGCTTCTGCTTTCGAGATATCCGCCAGCGAGTGCTTGATGTCGCCGCCGCGCTCGGAGCCGTACTTCGGTTTGCCTTTGTAGGACGTCAGTCCCTGCAGAAGATTGAAGGTTTCATTCAGGGTGACTCTGCGTCCGGTAGCGACATTGAACATCTCTCCGGCGGCCTTCTGCGCCGGAGCGGTGCAGGCTAAGAGGTTCGCGTCGACTGCATTGTCGATGTAGGTGAAATCGCGGCTCTGTTCGCCGTCGCCGTTAATCGTGGGTTGCTCGCCGCGCAACATCTGCGTGATGAACTTGGCCAACACGCCCGAGTAGGGAGAGGAAGGATCCTGGTGCGGACCGAAGATGTTGAAGTAGCGCAGGCAGACGGTCTCGAGACCATAACAGCGATAGAACGAGATCATGTACTGCTCGCTGGCCAGCTTGGCAACGGCGTAGGGAGAGATCGGGTCCGGCTTCATGTCTTCATGCTTGGGTAGCGTGGGCGTGTCGCCGTAAGCGGACGACGAGGCCGCATAGACCACGCGCTTTACTTTGGCGTCGCGAGCCGCAACCAGCACGTTGACCGTGCCGTCGATGTTGGCGCGATTGCTACCGAGCGGGTCGAGAACCGATTTCGGCACCGAAGGAATGGCGGCCTGGTGCAGGACGAAGTCGACTCCGGCGCAAGCCTTATGCATCGCGTCGAGGTCGACAATATCGGCCTCGCGGAAGTCGATGCGATCGAGAATTTCCGAGATGTTATCGCGGTTGCCCGTGGACAAGTTGTCGACGCCGCGCACTTGATCACCGCGAGAGAGCACGGCGCGGGCCAGAGACGATCCGATGAAGCCAGCAACCCCAGTTATCAGGTAGAGAGACATGACTCATCATCATAGCGAAAGGGAAGGCATCAAAGTCTCAAAGTTTCAATGTTTCAAAGAATGGTGCGGCGCAGAACCAGGGTGCGGTTGTTTTGGTGAACGCGCTTGCTAACCGCGAAGGTCGCAAAGAAATGCCGCGAAGATCGCGAAGCGATGCCGCAGAGAGCGAGGGACCAGCAGCGCCTGAAACCTTGAAACTCTGTCTACTGCTGGCTCTTCTTCAGCAGTTTGACGAAATCGTCGCGTATCAGGATCTGGTGGATCTCGAAGAATTCGATCAGGCCGCGCACGGCCGCTTCGGGACGCGTAATGGCGGGCAGTGATTCCATCGGTCCGGTGGATGGATGCGGTGAGTTGACGCCCGGTCCCATGATGACACGGGGACGCGAAAGGCTGGCAAGCAACTGTTTTAGATGGCTGGCATTCTCGTCGGAGATATCTTCGAAAGCGATTCCCATTCCCAGGTAAGGATACGAGATGCGTACTTTGCCCTTGGTCTCGACGCGGATGCCACTAGCTTCGAGTTTCATGTGCAGCAGCGTTCCGGCGGGATACGTCGCTTGTGCCTCGACATAGCACCCATTCAGGCTGATGTCGGTGAAGGTGGACCAGGTGCGGACGTCGCATCCCTCTTCGCGCAACTGGGCGCTGCCCTCGCATTTGTAGCGGGGGCTGCGCCGTTTCTCGGCGCCCTGAAAGCTTTCGCCACCCTGCACTGTGGATAAGTTATCGATCAGTCGGTCCTGCTCTCGTGCCGGCGCTGCGGCCGCGGCTGACGGCGTACCGGTGGCTTGTTTCAAATTCCTCAGATATGCCGTGCCTTCATTCATTTCATCAGCCATAACAATCCTGCGGTGAGAATGTCTTACGTTTTTGAGCCCTCTGCGCAGAAAGCTGGTCGCTCCCCCGACTCCGGGAACTCTCTTTTTACTATCGGAAGGAATAGCGCCGGAGATTAGGAGATGGGAACGAATCAGCCGGCTCGAGGGTGAGAGATTCCTAACGTTGAGATGCCGGCGAAGGACTCTCGCTGCCGGCAGGTACCGCGACTTGGCGGATGTACTTCCACAGTTCATCGCGCCCGGCGCCGCTTTTCGACGAGAAGGGAAGCAGCCGGGCCGCCGGGTATTCCTGCCCGAGTGTGCGCAGAACGTTGTTCAGCTGATTATTCGAAAGGCGGTCGCTCTTGGTGGCGACCAGCAAGAACTGGCGTCCGGAGGCGCTGAGAAAATCGAGCAACTGACGATCGCTTTGCTGCGGGGGAACATTGACGTCGATCAGCGTGACGCAGAGGGCGAGCGTAGGCCGCTCGTTAAGGTAAGGCTCGATAAACTTCGGCCACTCCTGCGAGATCTCGCGCGAGATCTTGGCATAACCGTATCCCGGAAGATCGGCGAAGATCAGCTCAGGACGCGGCTTTCCCGGCCAGCGGATTTCGAAGAAGTTGATGCTGCGCGTGCGGCCGGGTGTGGAGCTGGTGCGGGCGAGCTTGGTGCCGACCAGCGAGTTGATCACGCTCGATTTGCCGACGTTCGAGCGTCCGAGGAATGCGACTTCAGGGATGGTGGGAGCAGGGAAGTGGGAGGCATCCGTTGCCGCCGCCAGAAATCGGGAGAGGATCCTCATATCCAAGTTTCCTACGGGGAGAGAGAAGTTGGCAAGAGAGGGGCATGCAGCGGGCTGAGTGTAGAGCCTGTATCAGGTGCCCTCACGAAGACGGCGTGGACTACCCAGTGGGGACTTCCTGCCCATGCCCTTATTGGGCCGGCGCGACCGTTTCGCTGATGAGCGTATTCCATAGAGGGCAAGCCAGGAGCGGCATAACCTCAGCTTTGATGCGTCCGGAGCAGCGGGTATGAGCGCCATCGCCTTTACGCTCATTCCCTTCGGGCAGGGGTTTTGAGCGTAATGGAGTATTCTCGCAATGCCCGTGGTTATTTACGTGATGGTGAAGCATGACCTTTTTCATGCTCCTAATGGTCCCGCTGCAATCGCTTCTCTTATTCATTCAAGCGCTTGGCTGTATGGGCTGCAATTAACGATTGGCATCGGCTGTTCTGTTCTAGGGGGGTACGTTGCGGCTTGGATCGCCAAACACGACGAACCGCTCAACGGGCTACTCTCATCATTTCTGTGCGCCGCCATCGGGGTTTATTCGTTGTTCTCGGGCAAAGACTCACAATCGGTTTTTGTTCAGATACTCCTCCTGGCAGCCGCTCCCGCTTTTGCTTTCCTTGGCGGTTATCTTAGGCAGTCACAGAAACGCATGGGGCGTGCGCTGGCATAGTGAGTCCTTCGCACGACGTCAATTGACGAAAGCAGGCGATTTCGCGTTTTGACCGCTGGTCAATCAGCGCCATCTTGATTTTTCCGCCGACTACGGTCCGTGGCGCTCAACTCGCAGCGCTCTTCCTCTTCGCTCAAAGAATCGCAGCTGTCGGTGATCAATAAATCCGAAATTTGCGACCGTGGCAACAAGCAAGGGGACGCCATTCCAGCCAAAACTTCCGTGAACCCAAACCAGCGCACGGCCCGGACCGAAGTCACACTCGATTCAGTTTGACTCTTGCTGTTCCGTGCATTCATAATTCACTCCCTACCGCCAGGAGTGGAGTCGCAAAGGAGTTAAGCAAATGTGGAAGAATCCGGTCGATGCGGCAGGCATGCCCCGTGAGTTTGACTCGAAGCAGATGTCGGAGTCGTCCCCAAAAATGGAAGGCGAGGGGGTTCATCTCGGTAACCTGTCGGAGCAAGTCGGTCCGCAGAGGGTTTTTGCCGAAGCCCAACCATCGACGCCGGTAAGCATGGCGGCATACACGGAAGCGGTCACCGAGTTTACCAGGAACGCCACCGCTTTCATTGAACACGTTCCCCTTCTTACCAGGGCTCGGGATGAGTATGACAAGGCTATGAAGGCCAGCGCGGAAGTGCGCAAGGTCCTGGACAAGGGCGAGGAAGACCTTCGAGCACTCATGCACCACTTGATACAAGTGCTCAACAGCAACGTGGCAATGGTCGCTCCCGACAAGAGGAGACCAGAGCCGACGCAACTCGAAACGATAAGAGGGGCCGACAAGGGCGCCAGTGGTCTGAAAGCAATTCTATGAGAAGGTCCTGACTAGCTGTCGCGAACCGGCCATTTCGCTCAAAATCCCGTCAAGCCGCGTCGGTCTTCGCCAGAAACTCGGCCAAAGAACGGATCGACTTCAGCTTGTCCTCGTGTAAGCCGTGCAGTTCTTCTTCCCCAAGCCAACCTTCTTGCAGGAGTTTCCCGAATACAATCGTTAGCTGCGACGTCCCACGGGAGTTGAAGACATTCGCGGCTTGTTCGTCGTTGGACTCTGGATCGGCGTGGATCAGAATCGGCTTCATTCAGAGAAACAGTAAAAATCTGAACTTCGCTGCCTTATGTCCCCCGCCGATCCTCTGACACTGTTCGTCTTCGATGAGTCCAGTCTCCTCATCATAGTAAGAGGAGCAAGTCCGTTCACCAATTGAGATGCGAAATGGCGCAGATTGGTACAGGCGCTTCAAGAGCGGCGCCGTCTCAACCGGAGTAATGAACCATATTTCGTCTGTGCTAGTATGCGGTGGCCTCGTGAAGACAGCACCTGCGGTCGCAAAACGGGCGACGTAGAATGGAGCATTCCGGCAGTCGTATCGCGGGTGAGTTTCAATTTTCATGAACCATCAACAACCAGCCCTGACTCTGTTTGCGATTGGTCTGCTTGGACTTGGCGTGCTCGCTCTCATCTACGGCGATTTTGCGCTGGTGTGGCAGCCGGTTCCCGCGTGGCTGCCGGCACGGACCGCGGTGGCATACGCGTCCGGCGTTCTCATGCTTCTTCTGGCGGCTGGGCTTTTGATCCCAGTGAGTCGGACTTGGACCGTTCGTATTCTGTTTCCGTATCTCATCTTGTGGGCCCTGCTCAAAGTGCCGGATGTGGTCAGCAATCCGCGAGTAGAAGGTTCCTGGCTCGGCCTCGGTGAACTCACTCTGTTGCTCTCTGGTGGATGGACGCTTTTTGCGCGTCTGGGCGGCGTTTCGCAAGGATCGCCACTCAGCTTTGTTTCCGGCGAGCGCGGAGCCCGCATGGCGCGAATCCTGTTCGCAGTTTCGATCGTGCCGATCGGCCTCTCGCATCTCGTCTATGTGGACGCAACCGTCGGCTACGTGCCCCATTGGCTCCCTTTCCCCAAGGGCTGGGCCTACCTCACCGGAGCGGGACAGATTGCCAGCGGCCTCGGAGTTCTGTTCAACGTGCTTTCGCGCGTGGCCGCGTGGGCTGAAGCTGTACAAATCGCGATCTACACACTGTTGGTGTGGCTGCCCGCGATTATGACCGCTCTCACGCGGCTGAACTGGACAGCCTTCTTCATTTCATGGATCTTTGGGGCCGCTGCTTGGGCCGTGGCGCAGAATGTTCCGGCTCGGCGGACGGATGCGTCCGTAGCAGTCTAGCTCAGCCCCCTCCGCCGATTGCACTCATTGGAGAGAGTTTGAGTGCAATGGCTGGTTCCGCCTTCTATCTCAGTCCGCTCGCGACATACAGGTCAGAAAGAATCCGGTAGTCGGAATACACGTAGGACTTACCGTCGGGTGTGATGTGAACTGTCAAGAAGCCCCATAGTCCGGCGAGATCACTTGGTGCCACCTTGCTTACGAACTGCCGTCGACCTGAGCTGACTTCGGTGCGATAGATCCTAACCGGGACAGCCTCAACAGTCGCTACAAACAGATAGTTGCCGTCAGCACTCCACCCGATTGGAACCTCCCCGCGCTCAATTCCGGAAAGCGGTTTCGGCTGGCTGCCGTCCACCGGGTAAAGCCAAAATTTATGATCCAGACCAACCGCTGCCATGAGTTTGCCATCGGGCGAGACGTGATTTCCAACTACACCTTCCGGTGTGATTGGCTGCGGTTTTCCGTCGCTGCCATCTTGGACCCAACTCCGTGGCGCATGTCCCGGTTCGACGCCATCAAACAGGAATTTTTTTCCATCAGGAAGGAGTGTCGCAAAACCGTGGTCGATGGAATCGTGAGTCAAGGTGACAGCCTGCCCTGCGCCGGTGGGCAATAGCATCAACTGCGGTGTTGATGCCGGCTTTAGACCCGAGGGATAGGACGTTAGCACCCACTTGCCATCCGGCGAAAACTGGATCGGGATTCCGTCGCCCAGACGGACAGCGGGTGAACCGTCAGTCTTGCGAAGATACACATCGTAACCTCGATCTGACGCTTCTCCTTGCACGGAGAGCGCGATCATGGTGCCGTCGGGGGTGAGATCGGAAGCAAACGAATTGTCGCCCCATCCGAGTTCGCGCTCCTTATTGTCTGGAAAGATATGCCCGAACACCTCACCGCGAATGGTATCGCGGGTCACGAGCAGATGTCCGTCGCGCGAGACGTCATGCAGAACCGTGTTGCTCGACTCTTGACGGACCAGGAGTTGCTGGCCGGTGGTCGTGACTTTGAACAATGCGCGCGGGTAGGACCCTACCTCGCTGCCAGAAAACCAGATGGCCTCGCTGTCAGGGCTCCAAGCCAGGCCTGAAATACTTCCGAACTGCCGCGACAGCGTCTTCTTCTGTCCAGCGAGGTCGATCACCGCCAGCCAGCCGGCATCATCATCTCCTTCTCCCAGCGGATGCTCTAAAAAAGCAATCCGGTCTCCGCGGGGAGAAACGCGGGGGTGACTAAGCCACGCGCCGCCAGTCGTCTGATATAAGACGTGCCCCGGGGGAAACTCCAGGGCACACCCGTCGTTGGCATAACGGGTAACCGCGAGTTTCGAACCGTCCGGGGACCAGTCGGCATCTTGAACGTTGTCGAGCACCTTTCGCGGCGCGCTGCTGGTGAGAGACATGAGCGCCAGCGTGCCTCGACGGCTCATCTCGCGAAAGGTCGGATTCACCAGGACGGCCATTTCTCCAGACGGAGAGATGGCGAGAATGTCGGCGTCCACGCCAAGTGAACGGGACTCGCTACTGCCGGCGGCCGTCCAGAACAGTTGGAACGGCTTTCCATCCCAAGCGGCGCCGTAGACGACACTCTGTCCGTCGGCCGTGAAGCGTGCCGATAGAATCGTTCCCCGTCCGAAGCTGAGCCGTTGAAACACCGGTTCAGGCGGCTTGTTACCGTGGCGGCGCATCCACAACCCCGCGGCCACCAGGCATACCACACTGAGAACAACTCCGAGCGGTATCAGGAAGCGACGTGAGGAAAGCTTCTTGGATGCGGACTGGGCCACAACGGGACTGTCGGTCGCAGGGCTGTCGGCCATCGGAGGCTCCGCTGCCCTCGCGCCGTTGCGCGTGACGGTTGCCACGAAGCGGTATCCACGCTTGGGAAACGTCTCGATGAAATGCGGTTGCTCGGCGGAATCGTTCAATGCTTCGCGAAGGCGGTTCACGGCTTTGTTCAAGCCCAGATCGAAATCGATGAAAGTTCCTGCCGACCAAAGTCGTTTGGTCAGTTCCTCACGGCTGACCATTTCGCCGGGACGCTCCAGCAAAGCCGTCAGGAGTTGGAAAGGCTTTTCCTGAAGGATGAGGCGTTGACCATTGGTGCGAAGTTCGCCGGTGCGCAGGTCGAGTTCGAACTCGCCAAAGCGGACGATTTGAGCGGAATCGGCTGGATTCGCCATCGGGCGAGCCTGCGCGAGAGAGAGAAACGGCTCGGGAAGTGTAGCACGGATTAAACTCCGTGAAGCGCTCAAAGTCTCGCTAAGTAACTCAAGAAGCGGTAGTTACTGCAAGGAACAAAAATGTCACACCGAGGCAATGGGCGCGCCATTGACGCTCGAAGCCAACCGGGTCAGAGTTACGCCTCGAAACGCAGGCGGCACTTCCCATGCGGTTCCCCTTCGCTGCAGCCGGCGCGACTACCAACCTAAAGGAGAAGTGCGCATGAAATCCAAAAGACTGACCACCATCCTTGCAGTGATCTCGTTAGCCGTAGCACTGCCCATTTCACTCGCCGCGCAGAACAACGTAAAGCAGAATCGGCCCCACCAATACCATCACTACCAGCTCGTTGACCCTGGCACGTTCGGTGGCCCGCAGAGTTGGACGTTCACGCCAGAGTGGGCGCGGTCAGGGTTCCTCAACGATCAAGGGACGTTCGCTGCCTCAGCCGACACGTCTGCCGTGGATCCGACCTGTTCCTGGTCACCAGGGGACTGCTTCGCCACCGCCGGATTCCAATGGCAGAACGGTGTAACACAATCTTGGTGTACTGCCCGGCGGCATCGGCAGCCAGGTCAATTGGATCAGTGCGAACGGGCTGATGGCGGGAATCTCCGACAACGGCCAGCCGGATCCACTGAACCCGGCGCTTCCGCAAATACACGGCGTGCTATGGGATCACGGGCAAATGATCGATCTGGGGACCTTGCCTGGAGGTGCGGATGACTTGTGGGCCAACGCCGTCAACAGCCGCGGCGAGGTCGCCGGGCAAGGCTACAACACAATTCCAGATCCCTACTCCTTCAATGGTTACGGGTATCAGTCGCGGGCAGTTTACTGGAACAAAGGAACGATGCAGGATCTGGGCACTCTGGGCACCGGTACCGACGCCGTTGCGCTCTTGATCAACGAGCGCGGACAAGTCCTCGGTGTGTCCTACGTCGATTCGAATCCCAGCGCTTTTTGTTCCGGCGTCCAAATCGGTTTCACCTTCACCACCGGCTCTTTCATCTGGGACAAGAAAAATGGGATGCAGGACATCGGCACTCTCGGAGGCACGTGCACTGTCGCCTACGACCTCAACAACCGGGGACAGGTCGTCGGCCAGTCCAGCCAGGTCGGGGACCCGACGAACGTTGGGTTTGTTTGGGATCGTGCCACTGGGATTAAACAGTTGCCCACGGGTGCGAATCTTTACGGGGGCGCGTTCGCGATCAACGATGAAGGGAAGATTGTCGGCGAAGGGGACGGTCCGGACGGCCAGCCCAGTGCAATACTCTGGCAAGAAAAAGGAGGGAAGTGGCGAGCGACCTATCTTGGCAGCCTCCACAGCGGGGATTGCGCCGGCGGCGCATCGATTAACGCGTCCGGGCAGGTGGTCGGCGTTTCTGGGCCGAATGGTTGCATCACCGTACTCCCATTCCTGTGGGAAGACGGCGGCCCCATGGTGGACCTGAATACTCTGGTGCCTCCCAACTCCGGCATTCAGTTGCTTGAGGCACTTCAAATCAACAACAGTGGAGAGATCGCTGGCAATGGAGTGGACGCCAATGGCAACAACCACGCCGTCCTGCTGATTCCGTGCGACGAGAATCATCCTGACGTCGCGGGATGCGACTACAGCACGGTGGATGCGAGCACAGCGACTCAGAGCGTGGCGTCTCGCTCCCTTCAGAATTCAACACAGCGTTCCGTTCACCCGTGGCGAAGCAATCGGTTTCACAACTCAGCCGTACGAGGAGCCGCTACGCGTACGTCTCTAGTCTCACCGGTGCCCGATTTTTCAAGGCCGCCCGTCTTTTGGGTCTCGGCCACGCCATTGACGCCGAGTCCGGTAAATCCAGGTGGATCGTCCACCTCCAGCGTGACGGCGGGCGTCGGAACGAGTGGTGCCGGCGCCGGCACCGTCGTAACCCTCAGCTGTTCTGTGCAACCATCGCCTGCGTTGGCCCCGACCTGCTCGATCAGCCCCGCGTCTTACACGTTTGCTGGAACACCATCCACTCTGACGGTGAGCACTTTCGGGCCGAGCAGCCGATTGCTCTCGCACAGCGGTTCCGGGGTGCTCTACGCGCTTTGGCTACCGATTGTCGGATTGGTGGGGACGGGCATTGGTCTGGGCTCGAACCCGAATGGACGAAAGAGAAAACTCAAAGCTGCGCTGCTAGCCTGCGCACTATTTCCGGGCTTGGCTTTCCCGCTCGCCTGCGGCGGCGGAAAAAGCAGCAGCGGCACTCCCCCAGGATTGTACGAAGTCACCGTCACAGCCACAGGGTTTATCCCCGTGGCTTCTACGGCTAGCCTCGCGCCGTTCACGGTGCAGTGAGGGCGACACTGTTTTCGAAGTCATCAGCTCGCGTTAATCCGGCCCCAGCGAATTTACGCCCGACAGGATCGACTCCGAGCACACGAGTACCAGATTGCGCCGTCATCGTGGTGTTCAGCAGACTCCAAGCTTCAGATCGCAGGTGTCCCTTGTGTCGGCCAACCGGAAACTGAGTCCATGATTCGATAATTGGGCTAACGTCCCCATTTCACTCATCATCAAGAACGGCTTGGCATCGGAAAGGGGGGCTAGCTCAATCCCAGCGGCCGCTTGTTCTCGACGTCATCACCGCGAACAAGACGCAGCTTGTGCCAGAGATATAAGCCTCCGGCGACCGCTGCGCCAATGCCGATGCTGATCAGCGGAAACCAGCGGTATGCGGGCATCCAGATCGCCGTTGCGGCCACGGTCGCTGCGGCGACTACCAAAGCAGCCGTGCCTCGGATGGGAATTGTCATAAAGATTTGGTAGAGGCGCCGCTCCTACCGGTTGCCTCACTCCCGGCGGCGACCTGCAACGTCTTCCGACAACTTTATTACCTTCGCGAACAATGGTAACCACTCCATTCTCTCCCGTGTCGTGCACGGATTGAACTTCAGGACATGTCCGCCGATGGAATCAGTAGCAAGGCAGAGGGAGAGCGCCATGGAGAACATGCCGAAATCCAAAATAGAGATGCATACGCTGCTGCTGTGTACCGACGTACCGTTCCTGGGGATTACGCGCACTGTTCTCAATCAGTTGCATGTCACTCCTAAAATGGTCAACACCTCGGCGGCGGCCCTGGCCATGATCCAGACGCATGAGTTTGACGTGATCATCGTGGACTGGCGGGAGATCGACAATCTGGCGGAATTTCTGAGCGCCGTTCGCCACTCCAAGCTGAACCAGGATTGCGTGCTGGTGGCGATTGTGCGCGACCTGCTGGATCTGAAGCAGGCGTTCGCGGCAGGAGTGCACCTGCTGATTCACAAACCAGCGTCGGCCGTCCAGATCGAACGCTGCCTGCGCGCGGCGTACTCGGCAACGGTGGCCCGGCGGCGCAAGCATCACCGGGAGCCGGTGGCGCTTCTGGCTTCCGTCAGTTCACGCACCGAACCGTTTGGGGAAGCGACGGTGGTGAATCTAAGTGAGGGCGGTGCGAAGCTGCGCACCAGCGTGCAGGACTTTGTCGCCGGAGTCTCGCTCAGCGCGGGCGATGACGTGGATTTGAGGTTCGCATTGCCGGGGACCAAGGAGATGCTCAACATCGCCGGCACGGTCGCGTGGGCGACAGTGGATACCTGCGGAGTTCGGTTTCGTTACGTTCCGGAGTCCCAGAAGGCTGCGCTCCAGCAATGGCTCACGGAATGCGTGGAGCGGTCGATTTCGCGGGTGTGCGAGCGGATCCGGGAAGCCTGCGCCTAAGAGACGGCTCACCACAGAGGGCACAGAGGAACACAGAGGAAAACAAAAGGCCCGCTTCCGGCAGGCCTTGTCAAATTCGAAGACACGGTTACTGATGCGCCGTCGGACTGTCTGGAGTTGTCGCGGTCAACGGCGGTGCGATCGGCTGCGTGACTTCTTCCTCGATCTTCGGCAGCGGCCCTTCCAGCGCGATTTGCAGAACCTGATCCATGGTATCGACGAAGTGCAACTTCATCGCGGTGCGCAGGTTCTCGGGAACTTCCGCCAGGTCTTTCTCGTTGTCCTTGGGCAGGATGACCTCGAACAGTCCCGCTCGGTGAGCCGCCAGCAGCTTTTCTTTGAGGCCGCCGATCGGAAGAACTTTTCCTCGCAGCGTGATTTCACCCGTCATGGCGAGGTCGCGGCGCACCGGAATCTTGCTGAGCGCGCTGGAAATTGCTGTCGCGATGGTGATGCCGGCTGAGGGCCCATCTTTCGGGATAGCGCCTTCAGGCACGTGCACATGCAGGTCGAGGTTGCGATAGAAGTCGCGGGACAGGCCCAGGCGGTTGGCACGGGAGCGCACATACGACATGGCGGCCTGCGCCGACTCCTGCATGACGTCGCCCAGCTTTCCGGTCAGAGTGAGTTTTCCCTTGCCGTCGACGACCGTGGCTTCGGTGCTCAGGATCGAGCCGCCGACTTCAGTCCAGGCGAGGCCGGTGACCAAGCCAACTTCCGATTTTTCGTGCGCGATCGTGTCGCGGTACTTGATCACGCCCAGGAAGTCGTTAACGTTCGCACCGGAGATCGTGATCGAGTAATTCTCGCCTTCCTTGACGACCTTGCGCGCGACCTTGCGGCACACGTTGCCGATTTCGCGCTCGAGGTTGCGCACGCCGGCTTCGCGGGTGTAAGAGCGGATCAGAGACTGAATCGCATCGTCGGTGAACTTGATGTTCTTTTCCGACAAGCCCGCCGCCAGCATCTGCTTCTTGACCAGGAACTGCTTGGCAATCTCGACCTTCTCCTGCTCGGTGTAGCCGTGCAGCCGCAGAACTTCCATGCGGTCCTGCAGCGCCGGAGGAATGGTGTGCATCACGTTCGCCGTGGCCACAAAGAAGACTTGCGACAAGTCGTATTCCACATCGAGGTAATGATCGACGAACATGAAGTTCTGCTCAGGGTCGAGCACTTCCAGCAGTGCTGCCGACGGATCGCCGCGGAAGTCCATCGACATCTTGTCGACTTCGTCGAGCATGAAGACCGGATTCTTGGTGCCGGCCTTCTTCATCATCTGGATGATCTGGCCGGGCAGAGCGCCAATGTAGGTGCGACGGTGCCCTCGGATTTCAGCTTCGTCGCGCACGCCGCCAAGCGACATGCGGACGAACTTCCGTCCGGTGGCCTTGGCAATCGACATTCCCAGAGAAGTCTTCCCAACGCCCGGAGGTCCGACGAAGCAGAGAATTGAACCTTTGGGATTCTTCACCAACTGGCGGACGGCAAGAAACTCCAGGATGCGTTCCTTGATCTTCTCCAGCCCATAGTGATCTTCGTTCAGAACTTTCTCGGCGCGGGCGATGTTGCGGATTTCCTTCGAGCGCTTTTTCCACGGCACCGCGAGCAGCCAGTCCAGATAGTTGCGCGATACGGTGGACTCGGCGGACATCGGCGGCATGGCTTCGAGCTTCTTGAGCTCCTGCAGCGCCTTGTCCTTCACTTCCTTTGGCATGCCGGCGGATTCGATCTTCTTCTTCAGTTCATCGAATTCGCTCTTCTCGCCCCGGCCCAGTTCCTTCTGGATGGCCTTAATTTTTTCGTTGAGGTAATACTCTTTTTGCGCCTTCTCCATCTGGCGCTTCACGCGCGACTGGATGGTGCGATCGACGTTGAGCTTTTCAATTTCGATGTCGAGCACATCGGCGATGCGGGTCAGCCGTTCGGCTGGATCGAAAATCTCCAACAGTTCCTGTTTTTCTTCAATCGAGAGCTGCAGGTTGGCGGAAATCACATCTGTGAGCTTGGCCGGATCTTCCATCCTCACGGCCGAGATCATGGTCTCGTAATTAAGAGCCTGACACAGCTTCACGTACTGCTCGAACAACGACGTGACACGCTGCATGCTGGCTTCGATGGCCGGATTGGTTTCGGTGGCGAAACGTGCGACGCGCACCGTGGCCTGCATGTAGCCGTCGGTATCGGTGACCTGCAGGATCTTGCCGCGCTCGATGCCTTCCACCAGAACTTTGATGTTACCGTCAGGCAGCTTCAGGCTTTGCACGATGTTGACGATGGTGCCGACCTGGTAGATCTCGTTGGACTTGGGCTCGTCGATGGAGGCGTCGTGCTGCGTCGCCAGGAAAATCTTCTTATCCGCTGCCAGTGCTTCTTCCAAAGCGTGTACGCTCGATTCGCGGCCCACCACGAACGGGGTCATCATGAACGGAAAAATGACCACGTCCCGAATGGGCATCATGGGCAGTTTCTTCGATTCGTACTTTTCCTTCGATGTAGTCACTGATTCTCCTGGGGCGCCGGCCAAACGAACCATCTATTGGGATTTTACCCTGAGCTTAGGGTCGTGGGAAATGACATTTACGTTGTAAGGTTCTCAAACTAGCAGGTGTCTCAAAAGGAACAACCACAAGAACGCGAAACTCCACGTAAAAAGTTTTGGACTCCTTCGTGTACCTTCGTGTCCTTTGTGGTGAAAAGGCCCTGCAAACTATCCCGCTTTTTCCATCACGGTCGCGAACGAGGCGGTGCGCTTTTCCACCATCTCGCGGGTCACTTCGAATTCCTTTAGCTTCTTCTGGCTTGGGAGGTTAAACATCAAGTCAAGCATGAGCTCTTCGAGGATCATGCGCAGCCCCCGGGCGCCCACCTTGCGCGCCATAGCCTGCCGGGCGATCGCCCGCAAAGCCTCATCGGCGAACTTTAGGCGAACATTCTCGAACTCAAACAGCCGCTGGTACTGCTTGACGATGGCATTTTTGGGCCGCGTCAGGATCTCGATCAGCGCATATTCGTCCAGGTCTTCCAGCATGCCCACCACGGGCAGGCGGCCCACGAATTCAGGAATGAGGCCGAACTTGATAAGGTCTTCCGGCTGAACTTCCTGCAAGAGTTCCTGAGACTTCTTCTTGGAGGTGAACGAGTCTTCCTTTTCGGCGTCCTCGCCGGTGCGGAAGCCCAGCGATTTCTTGCCGATCCTGCGGGAGATGATCTTGTCGAGTCCGACAAAAGCCCCGCCGCAGATGAAAAGAATGTTGGTCGTGTCGACCGGCGTGAACTCCTGGTGCGGATGCTTGCGTCCGCCCTGCGGAGGTACGTTGGCGATCGTCCCTTCCAGAATCTTCAGCAGTGCCTGCTGCACGCCCTCGCCGGAAACGTCGCGGGTGATCGAGGGATTCTCGTCCTTGCGGCCGATCTTGTCGACCTCATCAATATAGATAATGCCGGTCTGGGTGCGGCTGACGTCGCCGTCGGCAGCCTGCAGCAGCTTCAGAATGATGTTCTCGACGTCTTCACCGACATACCCGGCCTCGGTCAAAGTTGTCGCGTCTACGATGGCAAAGGGCACATCCAGCATGCGGGCCAGTGTCTGGGCGAGCAGCGTTTTACCGGTGCCCGTCGGGCCGATCAGCATGATGTTCGACTTCGAGAGCTCAATCCCATCGCCAGCCTTCTGGCGATTCATAAAGATGCGCTTGTAGTGGTTATAGACCGCGACCGCCAGCTTCTTCTTGGTCTGCTCCTGCCCGATGACGTATTCATCCAGAAATGTTTTCACTTCCTGGGGCTTGGGCAGTTGATTCGGCGTACTGCTGGGCGGGGTCGCAGTACGGTCGTCTTCGAGGATTGAATTGCAAACCGCAACACACTCGTCACAAATATAGGCGCGGGGATAATCGCTGGGCGAGGAGATCAGTTTGGCGACAGCGTCCTGCGATTTATGGCAGAACGAACAGCGCAGTATCTCTTCGGTTCCCGACTTATTTTTCACTCGGCTTTACTCCTTTAATCAGGGGTCAGGGACTAGGGGAGAAATCACTCTTCGTCCCATCTTGGCCCCCGCCGCTGATCCCGACCGCTGATCCCTACAAGCGAAGGCCGATCATACCGCTTTTGCCGTCTTATAGATGATATCGTCTATGATTCCGTATTCCTTAGCCTGTTGCGCGTTCATAATGAAGTCGCGCTCTACATCTTTTTCTACCTTGTCGAGCTTTTGCCCGCTGTGCTTGGAAAGCAACTGGTTTGTGATCTCACGCATACGCAGTATCTCGCGCGCATGAATATCAATATCAGTAGCTTGGCCCGACAAGCCGCCCATGGACGGCTGATGTATTAGAATCCGCGAATTCGGAAGTGCCAATCTCTTTTTGGGTTCACCTGATGCCAAAAGTAACGCGGCCATTGATGCCGCCTGGCCAACACACAGTGTCATCACGTCGTTCTTCACGTACTGCATGGTGTCGTAAATCGCCATGCCGGCCGTGATCGAACCGCCCGGAGAGTTGATGTAAAGCTGTATATCCTTCTCCGGATCTTCCTGAGCCAGAAACAACATCTGAGCGATCACCAGGTTGGCGATGTTGTCGTCAATCGGCGTGCCAATGAAGATGATGTTGTCGCGGAGCAGCCGGGAATAGATGTCGTAGGCGCGTTCGCCTCGCCCGGTCTGCTCGATGACCATCGGTACCAGCATCATGTGAGGATCGTTCGGTTTCACGTTCACCTGCCACACTCCGCCCCAACCTATCGTCTTGCTGGAATGGGGAGGATACGATAAGGCCTGCGCCTTGGGACTACGCAGACTGATGATACAGAAATTCGAGGGTCTTTTCGCTGCGGATTCTGTTCCGGATTCTATCGAGGCCCCCATCCTGTGTCAAACGAGTGCGGATCGCTTCCGGAGTCTGTTTCGACTGTGCGGCGAGCGCTTCGAGTTCATGATTCACCTCTTCATCGCCGACTTCAATTCTCTCCATCTCCGCAATGCGTTCCAGTAACAACGACGACTTTACATCCTGCAGCGCCTGGTCTCTCTGCCCTGCGCGCAACCGCGGCAGGTCCATCTTCTTCATGTCTTCCATCTTCATGCCCTGGGCTGCGAGGGCGCGAAGGCCACGTTCGAGACGAAGATCAATCTGCCGGTCGACCAGCGACTCAGGGACTTCGAAGTCGTTGCGCTTCACCAGTTCGGCAACGAGCTTGTCTTTGGCCTCATGCTCGGCCGTGTGCTTGCGCTCGGCCAGCATGTTCTCGCGAATCTGCTTGCGTACCTGATCGAGTTCGGTGAACTCGCCGAGTTCCTTGGCGAAGTCATCGTTCAGTTCAGGCAAGCTCTTTTGCTTTACCGCTTGAACCTTCACGGTATAGATGAAAGTCTTTCCCGCAAGCCGCTTGTCATTGACATCTTCGGCATACACGACTTCGAACTCGCGCGTGTCTCCTGCATTGGCGCCGCGCAGGTTTGCCGAGAACTCAGGCACGGTATTCTTGCCGCCGATTTCGATCAGCACTTCGTCCATGTGGACGGGCTGCGTCTTGTCTTCAGCAGCTTTCGGACGCCCGTTCATCGAAGCCTGGGCGAAGTCGCCCTCGCCCAGCGGGCTACCCTCGATCGTAGTAAACGTCGCATGCTGCTCGCGGACGTTGTTCAGCGCCTCTTCGACTTCCTCGTCCTTGACATCGATCTGCGGATGATCGGCGCGCAGCTCCTTGTAGCCCTCGACCTTGATCTCGGGCATGATCTCGAAGCTGGCCTTGAAGCGCAGCGGCTCGCCATCGTGAATATGCAGGTCGGTAACGCGCGGCTGCGACACCGGCACCATGCCCTGCTTCTCGGCTTCCTTGCGGAAGTAGCGCGGAACCAGCGCCTCGACGACATCGCTCTTCAGGTCTTCTTTAAAACGCTGCCGGATGATCGATGCCGGCACGTGTCCAGCGCGGAATCCAGGCAGACGCGCCACCTTCTGATACTTCGCGATCAGAGTTTCGGTTTCGCGGGTGACATCTTCCGCGGGGATTTCAACCGAAATCTCGCGTTTCACGCCGTCTTGCTTAGTTTCGGTAGTTTCTGTAGGACTCACAATTTCCTTCTCGGCGCGCGCGCTACGCCTGAAATCTGCAGGCCCGGAACCGCGCTCTTTTGCGATCCGTTCGCGCCCACACTGGGCCCATTTACACGCCGTTAATCTTGAGTGTAAAGAGACCGGGGTAAGGCGTCAAACGGCGAAAGGGGGTGGTATAAGGAGACGGCAAAATGCTCCCTCCCCCTCTTCCGACCTTGGGCCGGGCCCCGCGTCGCGTGCGTGGAGCTCATTCGTACGCGTCGAGGTAATGAGATCCGATATGCTAAGTTCAAACCATGCAGAGGAAGTGCGCTTTCTGTCCAGCGGACGCAGTAGAAATTGGAGGTGAGCACGTATGGGACGACTGGCTAAATAAGGCCCTGCCCAAAACCACCTATCGCGCACGAAAACGCTATTCACTGGCCTCGCCGCTTATTCAATATGACACTGACAGTTTGAATGAAAAACTACCTGTGGTATGCATGAAATGCAACAACGGTTGGATGAGCACTCTCAGCCTTAAGGTAAAAGACCGCTTTGGTCGGACCATGCTGGACGGCGAACCTTTTATTCTGGGAGCCAAAGATGCCAAGATTCTTGCTGCGTTTACCTTCATGAAGGCTGCTGTAACGAACCACCTTACGGCAAAGGAGTATGAACCCTTCTTTACAAGGGGAGCGCGGGAAACTTTTAGAACATCTCTTGTTGTTCCAGCTCTGACGAAGATGTGGTGCGCTGCTTACGACGGAGAAGCCAGGATAAGCACTCGTAGCAATTTCAGCATCGTTAGCGCGGACGCTCCCGGTCCACTTTACGGAATGGAATTTGGTAGTTTTACCTATGTTGTCGGAAAGTTAGCGCTTCAACTTCTCTCGCCGCGTTGGAAACAGATACATCAGAGGGGCAGACCGTTAGTTTCGCTCAATCCCAATGTTTATTGGGAGCAAGCCACTACCCTCTTTTGGCCGCATGAGGGCGGTTCTGTTTCGTGGCCCCCGTCGAAATATCTCTCCGACGATACGCTCCAAACATTCATCGAGCGCTTCGATTCACCCGTCAATGTCCCAGTTTCGTGAAGGTTTTCACGCCGAATGCCCCGTGTGTTGCCTTCTTTGAAGCCATTGCAGGAATTCTTCGTACGAGTTCCGCTTTACTGGTAAGCCTCGAACCAGCTTTCTAATAAAGTTCTTTCGATCAAATCTACTCTCGCGAGCGCACTTGTTAATCCCTATTTTCAAGATTTCCTTCTTTACTTCTTCACTTGCGACAACTCTTTTCGTTCTTCCGTACTCGGTTGCTTTGAAGTCAAGAACGCTGGGATCTTCGCCCTCTTCCCATTTGCGGTCTGTTTCTTTTCCAACGTAGCGGAATTCTCCCGCGATAACATGCGAACGCCTTAAGAGCCCATTCGTGTCAGCTTTGCATGGTGATCCGTCGGGAGCTAGGCTCTTGGCTTCTGGGTGCTCTCGGTATTGAAAAAGAAGACGTGCAAATTGAGAAGGAAAGACGACGTTGTAAGGAATGTCATCAAGTTTCTTGTTGTAGTCCATCATCTTGTACGTCTTTCCGTCATGGATATTCACGCATTCAAGATCAAACCATTGTTCTTGTTTGGATGAGAATGGGCAAACAAGAAGTACGCTTTCGTTCGGTTGCTTATGAAATGCATAGCCAAACAACGGGTCGACCATCGGTAGAAGAAGAAAATTGTAAGGACGTGCAATTTCCCAATCTCCAAGCATTTCCAGTACGTTTGAAGTTGTGATTGTGAGACGCATCATCTGCGGCAAATCCAGCCATTTTGGTGGTGTTTTTCTCAAGTTGAAGGCATCTCGCAAGATGTAATCCCACGCTTCATAGATCCACAGCGGAACATCTTGTTTCCAAGTCTTCGGGGAGTCTTTTGGCGGGTAGAGGAAACCAATTCCATGAGCTTTGGGATCGATGATTGTGATTTCGTTCTTTGATCCTTTTTCATATAACGCGTAACGTTTGGCAGCGATGCTGTAGCCATAAAGCTGGCGTTGTCCATTCTTGGGGTCAGAATCAATGAAATTAGCGTCTACCCGGTTGAGAATCGAACCTTCGACCGCCTTGCGGTCATAAGGATTCAGTGATGCAAATCTTTCGGCGATGTCTCTGACATCTTGCCAAGATAAAACTCTCTTTCCTTCACCTCCTGGAATCGCGAGTTCTCCTCCGTCTTTCGAGCTTACGATTGCAAGTGAATCCGTATCGCAGAACAAATACGTGCCTTGTTTCTCTTCCACGCACGCTTCCGTCATTGCAAGCAGCAAGCGCCCAGCCGAGGTAATCAGGGATGCTAAAGGCGGAAAGAACCACTTCCCGGATTTCTCAATCACATCCGAGTCGTCTGGAAAATGCTTTTCTCCTGAAAAGACGTTGACCGGAACGTTCTTCTTTTGAGTTTCGGGGATTAATTCGACGAAAAACCCGTAGATAGAATTGGCCAGAATCTTGAGCCAGTAATAGAGTGCTTTGTCAGACTTGTTCAGCTTGCGTTGCTCAATCACTTTTCGAAAAAGGTCGTCTTTGTAGGGATCGATTTCAACCATGCTTCCGCGCAGTTTTATCGTGTTCATGCCATCTTGCTTTCCGTGCGGCACAAGACGAATTGCGCGAATGATGCGAGGTGCTCTTCCAGTTCGAATGGCCGATGCAATCAAGTCGGGACCGGCGAACCAGAGCGGAGTTTTCGAAGTTAGGTAGTTATTGCCGATGTTTTGAGTCACACGGTCATAAACCGTGCGTACCGGAAAGATGTCGTTTTCGGGCTGTACCAGAGCAAAGAACTTAGATTCAGGCCATAGGGATGGTTCGAAGCAACGCTCAAGAGAAATCTTGTTGAGGAACTCGCGGATGTTCTGCGTATCGTCTTCGAGCGTTACGCTTTTCGCCGTGAGGACATCGAAGAGTTCCATTAACACACAACAAGTTGGATATTCGCTGGTAAAGTCAACCGGAACGACTGGAACTTCGGCACAGCGGATGCGTGTTTCGGAACGACCGCCGTAATAGCTTTGCATGGCGATTCCAAGTTCTGTGTCTGACAACTTGAACTTCTGCGATGGCGGAACTATTCCCATTGCATCCAGATAGCTTTTGGCCACGCTGGCAGGGGAGTACGCAGCCCACGGTTTCAGATCGATTGGATGTTTATCGAATTCCTTTTTGAGCGCGTTAAGAAGTCCAACCGTACACCGAACGTCCTGTCTGGCGTATTCAATCTCGTCAGGCGTCACTCTGCCCGTGGGCTCGTGATCTTTCTTCTGTGGGAGATTCTGTCCTTTGAAAGGTCCACTCTCGTTGTCGCATGCTCTCTTCAGCGAATACGATTTGTTGTATAGAGCCCACAGAAGCGTATGGAGGTCGAGGAAATGCGCCTTTCCGTTTTCCTTCCACTCCTCTGGATGCCACGGGTTGGCCAGTCTGATGAACGCCTTTTTGCTATCTATTGGCGTAATGAGGATGCGCGGTCGATATCGGTTTTCAACTCCGCCAGGAAACCGCGACATCGTAAGCGACCATTCGTCGTGATCGCCGCGGTTCCAAGCTAAAGCTAACCTAGCAAGATCAAATGGAAGATTGAATCCGCAGACGAGCGCACCTTTGTACTTGATGGTGGGCCAAAACACCCTGCGCATGAATTCCGAACGACTGTACAAGGGAAATATCGGCGGAAAGGCCGTTACGTCTGGGACAGAGACATCCACATGCTCTGTGAGCGCCTGAAGCTCTGCTGGTGGTAAATCGTCGGCGTAGAAGATGCCCTCTTCGGTTAGCTCGTAATTGTCAGCTACCAATTTGCAGACGCGGTAAACCCCGAACGTCAGCGACTGGTCTGCTGTGATCCGTGTTTCCGTATCGAATACGAGTGCAAACTCTGGCCACTTCTCAGCGTCATCCGCAGAAGCGTTGCGCTTGCGTTGTTTATTCTCGCGTGCCCGTTTCGCATACGCACGAAGGAAAATGTCATGTGTTTGCACCATTGTGTGGCGTCAGGAATCACTTGTGCAATTCTCCCTAAATCCTTTTGTCCGCGCACATCGCGCAAGTATCTGTCCGAAAGTGCGCGACTCTAGATTCAGTTTCCTATCGTTTCTTCGAAGGCTCATTTCGGGTGTCGATTTCATTTTGTTCGGCCTTCGGCTGACTCGTGATCTGCTTTTCTAGTCGGTCCACCACCATCCACAACCCGATCAACATGGCCTTTAATGCTTGAATCAGAGCCATTGACCTGTCTTTGATTGCGCGGAAATTGATGCCAGCCCTTCGGCACAGCACATGGAATGTAGCGTGGTCCTCTCCGCAGAATGGAATGTAAATGTCAGGGACGTACTTGCGGCCTCCGAGATGGTTATCTTCCAACTGTTTCGAACTGCCACAAAAACATTCTTCCGGGCATTCCGGGCAGTGCTTGGCCGTCTGTGTCGACCTCACGCGGCACCCCCTGACAGTGATCGATAAAGCGAGTACGGAAGTAAGTCTTTCCGAGCTTGTTCGACCAGCGTTTTCGTATCGGTAATCAGCTCAATTCCGGCGATCTTCTTTCCATGCCATTTCTCCATGGCGTTGCGATCACCGCCAAGCAAACGATTGATCGCAGCTTTGTAGTTGGCGAACTGGCTCGCTGTTCTCGATCCTCGAACGTTGATTTCTCTGGGTCCATCCGGGCCGGGGATCTGGAAGTATCGGACTAGCCTGTCACTCTTTGTTGCCCGAATGCGTCCGCCTGGATGATCTTGCACGAGCGCCGATCCGACATATCGTTTTATCGTTCGAACTGTGACGCCATTGTCGCGGGCTGCCTTCGAAATTGAGGTGCCTTGGCGCATCGACGAAAGAGCGCGCAGCGACCGTAAACGCGCTTCTCTTTCACGGTCATTTCGTGGAACAGCTATTCGTGCTCTTTTCATCTCGTTTCACCTCGCTCCGGTTTTTGCTACCCATTTCTGAATAGTGCAAACCCGGTGCCAGAAAAGAAGCACAAGTGTCAGCAGGAGAACGACTTAGAGGGATTTCCGGCAGTGCTGGGTAGCGGTGGCACAGAGTTCTCTAGCAATCCGCGGGTGCAAGGATAGAATTCCCTAGCAGTGCTGACATAGACACAAGCGAGTGATTTTGGCCGCGTTCTCCGCTACGTGAGAAAGTTTTGCGCAGAATGGGAAATAATTTCGAAGACGTGATGGCAGCGGTAGACGCAAACAAGCGAAAAGCGAAACTGGGCCGACAAACAATCGATGACGGATGGCTCGGCAGCAATCGCGATGCGCTCCTGAACATGCTGGCGTTCGGCTGGCCAGAGGTCGGATGGCAACTGGGTACAGCCAAGAGTCGAGAGGCGTTGAGACTCGCGCTCTGGCCGCTTCGTGATCACGCGAATCGGCAATACATTCATCGGCTCTTGCAGGAAACCAGCGCAAAGGGCGATGATCGGGAAATTCGGAAGATGAGATTGTCCCTAGGCGATGCTGTGACCCAGATGCACTCTGCGCAGTCTCATTGCTCCAGTTGCATGAATCGTTGTCGAGAAATCGATGTGGCAATGAGTCAGGCTACAAAGGAGCAATGTCAGATTCTCCTGCCGGAGTTCTCAAAGCGGAGGCTAGAGTGCCAAGCGGCACAAGACCAATCGCGAGCAGATACCGACAATCACAAGCGTCGGAGAACGCGTTAGTTGACGAGGAGGCGGCCTACGCTCAGGACCAATTGTTGTTTTTCATATGCAAGGGCAAATACGCTTTCCATCCGCTGAACCTCGCGAATGCGATGGCGGGATTGCCGTATGCGATTGGGGTTCCGTTCATGGGCGTGTGGCAATCCTATGCTCGCTGCTCGAAGATAAAGACTCCCGGATGGCCCCATTACAGATACGAGGTCTTCAAAACCATCGAATCAGCTTGGAAGCACGCCTCCTCTTCCACACAGCCGGTCATTGAGGTCTTTGAGAGGGAAATCAGAGCGCTTCAAAAGATGACGTTGTTGGACCATCCTCAGCTGGGCCATCGCAAGGTCGAAAATTACGTAAGGACATTTCTGTGTGAGAACTGGTGGCACTTGCAGCGGGCAATCAAGAAAAGTCTGGGAACAACGGACGATCCTCGGCCACCTTTCTTCGTCATCGCATCCTATCTGGACAAGTTCATCGCAGAACCCAAGACACACGCGGATTTTGCTGTGGCGGAGACCACCAGAATTCGCGATTAAATTCAGCCTGCAGAATTTATAATATTCAAGACATGTCAAAATGGGCATGCCGACTGTTATCAGCAGCCGACAAGCCCTAACCACCATGGAGGTATCAGCTCCGATGGCAGCTTCAGGCACCCTACCGCAAGCAGGTTTTTCCCGCAAATCCCCAATTGGCAGAAGTGGCGTTCTCGCTCTTTTTGGCTACGGAATCAAAGTGCGGATGCAATGTGGCCATCTGGAAATTGAGGATGGCATCGGTCCAGACCGTCGCAGAATCAGGCTCGCACGCGTTGGCCATGGGCTGAAAAGGTTGGTAATCATCGGCTCTGACGGGTTCGTGTCACTCGCGGCCTTGCGATGGCTCGCTGATCAGGACGCCAGTTTCGTGATGCTCCAGAGTGACGGAAAGGTACTCGCGAGCACTGGGCCCGTCCGACCGTCTGAGGCAAAGCTGCGACGAGCTCAAGCTCTCGCGCATACCTCCGGAGCAGCGTTAAAGAATCACGCGCGAACTGATCAGCAGAAAGCTTGATGGGCAGGATGACGTTGCACGTCACAAACTGCTGGACACATCCACGGCAGATACCATCGCCCGAATTTAAGTCTCGAACTGCCCTGCTGCTGACAGTATCAACTCAATCCGGTTAATCGAATCGCAAGCTGCACGCGCTTATTGGTCAGCGTGGAGCACGTTGCCAATCAATTTCCCAAAGAATGAGCTACCTCGAATCCCCGATCATTGGCTTAGCTTCGGTACGCGAGTTTCGCCTCTCACTGGATCTCCTCAGACTGGCCTGCAAATCCGCCGAATGCGATCTTGAATTACCTCTATTCAATACTTGAGTCCGAAGCTAGGCTCGCTGCTGCTGCGCTAGGCCTCGATCCAGGTCTAGGCGTCTTGCACGTTGATACCTCAGCTCGGGACAGTTTAGCTTGCGATCTCATGGAGCCCATTCGTTCGCACGTTGATGCTTACCTACTCGACTGGATTACCCGCCAACCGCTACAGCGAGAGTGGTTCTCGGAACAAAGGGACGGAAACTGTCGGCTGACTCCATCATTCGCAGTTAGTCTGTCCGAGACTGCTCCGATTTGGCGACTGGCATGTGGCTCCGATTGCGGAATGGGTCGCTCGCGCTTTTTGGTCAACCATACAAAGACCGGACAAAGTCTTTACAACGAGGTTAACTCAAAACAACAAGAGAGCAGTGAAAGGCGCTCCTGCTCAATCGACAATCCTCCGCGTGCCTCCACCGCAAAAGATCTGTGCAGGTTGTGGCAATGCGATTCGACGCCATTCCACACACTGTCCTGACTGCTCGTTGAAGAATTCCACCGAGTCTCTGATCGCTGGAGCGCAATTGGGGCGCGTGATTTCCCATACTCCACAAGCTGAAGCCCGCCGAAGGGAGACGAAGAGGCTAAATGATCTAGCGAAAAGCCAATGGTCGCCGTCGAGACTGCCACCCTGGCTCACTGAGGAGGTATACGAACAGAAGATTCAGCCGCTCTTGGCGAAAGCAACTCTTTCACAGATTGCCTCTGCGATCAGTGTCTCGATTCCCTATGCGTCCGACATACGGAGAGGAAGGCGAATGCCGCATCCGAGACACTGGGAGGTTTTGGCAAAACTAGTGTTGCGAATCGCAAAATAGAGTGAGCATCTCGACTCGAACACCACTGGGGAGGACACTCTAGTCCCTTATCCAATCGGTCTCTGCTGTAGGATGGCAGCGCCGTTGTGCCCGCCTATGTAGTTCCATTTCCTTGCACTCCGGTGGAGTATAAGGTTACCTGCCGATTCACGAAAAGACCCACCACTCCTAAATCAGGAGAGAAACGAATCAATCCAGACTGGCGGGAGGCTCGCCGTTTTTTTGAGGTAGCGGACCCAGAACACGAAATGGACTGCTTTCATTCAGGTGGAAGAACAGAAACTGCGCGTGTCTCGCACCACTCTCCGTGAAGCTAAAACAGCGGTTGAATTGGGACATCCACAAGTTGAGCGTTGCTAGCGTGGTGTCCTTACTTGAAACCCAGATCTCCCCCCGAGGGCCCCAAATTGTCGTATTTGAGTTTGCCAGTAACTTCGCCAGTGCGGGAGTCGAAGATTTTAAGTTCATTTGCAAGGTAATGCCCTTTCGCATAGACATCCCCTGGGGTCGCCAAATGGTCCGCATCCACGAATAAAAAAAAAAAAAAAAAAAAAAAAAAAAAAAAAAAAAAAAAAAAAAAAAAAAAAAAAAAAAAAAAAAAAAAAAAAAAAAAAAAAAAAAAAAAAAAAAAAAAAAAAAAAAAAAAAAAAAAAAAAAAAAAAAAAAAAAAAAAAAAAAAAAAAAAAAAAAAAAAAAAAAAAAAAAAAAAAAAAAAAAAAAAAAAAAAAAAAAAAAAAAAAAAAAAAAAAAAAAAAAAAAAAAAAAAAAAAAAAAAAAAAAAAAAAAAAAAAAAAAAAAAAAAAAAAAAAAAAAAAAAAAAAAAAAAAAAAAAAAAAAAAAAAAAAAAAAAAAAAAAAAAAAAAAAAAAAAAAAAAAAAAAAAAAAAAAAAAAAAAAAAAAAAAAAAAAAAAAAAAAAAAAAAAAAAAAAAAAAAAAAAAAAAAAAAAAAAAAAAAAAAAAAAAAAAAAAAAAAAAAAAAAAAAAAAAAAAAAAAAAAAAAAAAAAAAAAAAAAAAAAAAAAAAAAAAAAAAAAAAAAAAAAAAAAAAAAAAAAAAAAAAAAAAAAAAAAAAAAAAAAAAAAAAAAAAAAAAAAAAAAAAAAAAAAAAAAAAAAAAAAAAAAAAAAAAAAAAAAAAAAAAAAAAAAAAAAAAAAAAAAAAAAAAAAAAAAAAAAAAAAAAAAAAAAAAAAAAAAAAAAAAAAAAAAAAAAAAAAAAAAAAAAAAAAAAAAAAAAAAAAAAAAAAAAAAAAAAAAAAAAAAAAAAAAAAAAAAAAAAAAAAAAAAAAAAAAAAAAAAAAAAAAAAAAAAAAAAAAAAAAAAAAAAAAAAAAAAAAAAAAAAAAAAAAAAAAAAAAAAAAAAAAAAAAAAAAAAAAAAAAAAAAAAAAAAAAAAAAAAAAAAAAAAAAAAAAAAAAAAAAAAAAAAAAAAAAAAAAAAAAAAAAAAAAAAAAAAAAAAAAAAAAAAAAAAAAAAAAAAAAAAAAAAAAAAAAAAAAAAAAAAAAAAAAAAAAAAAAAAAAAAAAAAAAAAAAAAAAAAAAAAAAAAAAAAAAAAAAAAAAAAAAAAAAAAAAAAAAAAAAAAAAAAAAAAAAAAAAAAAAAAAAAAAAAAAAAAAAAAAAAAAAAAAATTTTTTTTTTTTTTTTTTTTTTTTTTTTTTTTTTTTTTTTTTTTTTTTTTTTTTTTTTTTTTTTTTTTTTTTTTTTTTTTTTTTTTTTTTTTTTTTTTTTTTTTTTTTTTTTTTTTTTTTTTTTTTTTTTTTTTTTTTTTTTTTTTTTTTTTTTTTTTTTTTTTTTTTTTTTTTTTTTTTTTTTTTTTTTTTTTTTTTTTTTTTTTTTTTTTTTTTTTTTTTTTTTTTTTTTTTTTTTTTTTTTTTTTTTTTTTTTTTTTTTTTTTTTTTTTTTTTTTTTTTTTTTTTTTTTTTTTTTTTTTTTTTTTTTTTTTTTTTTTTTTTTTTTTTTTTTTTTTTTTTTTTTTTTTTTTTTTTTTTTTTTTTTTTTTTTTTTTTTTTTTTTTTTTTTTTTTTTTTTTTTTTTTTTTTTTTTTTTTTTTTTTTTTTTTTTTTTTTTTTTTTTTTTTTTTTTTTTTTTTTTTTTTTTTTTTTTTTTTTTTTTTTTTTTTTTTTTTTTTTTTTTTTTTTTTTTTTTTTTTTTTTTTTTTTTTTTTTTTTTTTTTTTTTTTTTTTTTTTTTTTTTTTTTTTTTTTTTTTTTTTTTTTTTTTTTTTTTTTTTTTTTTTTTTTTTTTTTTTTTTTTTTTTTTTTTTTTTTTTTTTTTTTTTTTTTTTTTTTTTTTTTTTTTTTTTTTTTTTTTTTTTTTTTTTTTTTTTTTTTTTTTTTTTTTTTTTTTTTTTTTTTTTTTTTTTTTTTTTTTTTTTTTTTTTTTTTTTTTTTTTTTTTTTTTTTTTTTTTTTTTTTTTTTTTTTTTTTTTTTTTTTTTTTTTTTTTTTTTTTTTTTTTTTTTTTTTTTTTTTTTTTTTTTTTTTTTTTTTTTTTTTTTTTTTTTTTTTTTTTTTTTTTTTTTTTTTTTTTTTTTTTTTTTTTTTTTTTTTTTTTTTTTTTTTTTTTTTTTTTTTTTTTTTTTTTTTTTTTTTTTTTTTTTTTTTTTTTTTTTTTTTTTTTTTTTTTTTTTTTTTTTTTTTTTTTTTTTTTTTTTTTTTTTTTTTTTTTTTTTTTTTTTTTTTTTTTTTTTTTTTTTTTTTTTTTTTTTTTTTTTTTTTTTTTTTTTTTTTTTTTTTTTTTTTTTTTTTTTTTTTTTTTTTTTTTTTTTTTTTTTTTTTTTTTTTTTTTTTTTTTTTTTTTTTTTTTTTTTTTTTTTTTTTTTTTTTTTTTTTTTTTTTTTTTTTTTTTTTTTTTTTTTTTTTTTTTTTTTTTTTTTTTTTTTTTTTTTTTTTTTTTTTTTTTTTTTTTTTTTTTTTTTTTTTTTTTTTTTTTTTTTTTTTTTTTTTTTTTTTTTTTTTTTTTTTTTTTTTTTTTTTTTTTTTTTTTTTTTTTTTTTTTTTTTTTTTTTTTTTTTTTTTTTTTTTTTTTTTTTTTTTTTTTTTTTTTTTTTTTTTTTTTTTTTTTTTTTTTTTTTTTTTTTTTTTTTTTTTTTTTTTTTTTTTTTTTTTTTTTTTTTTTTTTTTTTTTTTTTTTTTTTTTTTTTTTTTTTTTTTTTTTTTTTTTTTTTTTTTTTTTTTTTTTTTTTTTTTTTTTTTTTTTTTTTTTTTTTTTTTTTTTTTTTTTTTTTTTTTTTTTTTTTTTTTTTTTTTTTTTTTTTTTTTTTTTTTTTTTTTTTTTTTTTTTTTTTTTTTTTTTTTTTTTTTTTTTTTTTTTTTTTTTTTTTTTTTTTTTTTTTTTTTTTTTTTTTTTTTTTTTTTTTTTTTTTTTTTTTTTTTTTTTTTTTTTTTTTTTTTTTTTTTTTTTTTTTTTTTTTTTTTTTTTTTTTTTTTTTTTTTTTTTTTTTTTTTTTTTTTTTTTTTTTTTTTTTTTTTTTTTTTTTTTTTTTTTTTTTTTTTTTTTTTTTTTTTTTTTTTTTTTTTTTTTTTTTTTTTTTTTTTTTTTTTTTTTTTTTTTTTTTTTTTTTTTTTTTTTTTTTTTTTTTTTTTTTTTTTTTTTTTTTTTTTTTTTTTTTTTTTTTTTTTTTTTTTTTTTTTTTTTTTTTTTTTTTTTTTTTTTTTTTTTTTTTTTTTTTTTTTTTTTTTTTTTTTTTTTTTTTTTTTTTTTTTTTTTTTTTTTTTTTTTTTTTTTTTTTTTTTTTTTTTTTTTTTTTTTTTTTTTTTTTTTTTTTTTTTTTTTTTTTTTTTTTTTTAGGAATCGTATTCCAATTGCTTAGAAGAGTTAGGCGACGGACCGCTTGATACGAGCGCATCGTTGCTCGAACTGCCACTCGGCAAAAAGTTGTACGTTCCGATCCCTCCACCTCCGTCTTGCACTTGAGTCGCTCGGTTCAAGCTGTCGTAGGAGGTAGTTGTGACTGGTGTTCCGTTGGGTGCTTGCTGCTGAGCGGTTCCGACATACGGCATTGTCGCTTGGTATGGTCGTCCGACTGCGTCATAAAAGTACTGCTTAGAGTCAAAACTGGCAGATCCTGGTGCCTGTCTCTGCTGTTGGTAAAGAACGTGTCCGACGCCATCAAGTGTTGTCAGTGTGTCACTGGTGGACTGCCCGCCGTTGAAGTTCATTGACGCTTCAAGCTCGGTGGAACTTAAATAGGCGAATGTAGTCACGTTCGATAGGGAATCGCTGCTGCTAGTCGGCCTCCAGAAGTTCGGGTCTGAAAACGTCCAATTATTGTGTTTACCATTGACATCAGTAGATGAAGTCATCGCTCCGCCATTGCAGTCCCATGTGAAGGACTCGGACAAACCTAGCGCGTAGCCAATGTTGGTGACAAAACTATTTCCACAAGCGCCGTATGTGTATGTAGGCGTCCATGTGGCGTTCACGTCTTGCGCCTGGTAAAGGCTCCCCGTGTCGAAATATTTCGCGTGGCTGTTTCAATGCGCTCGTGGCCGTTAGATACCTACTTATCGTAGTCGCATTGCCCCTAAAGCCGGAGATACTCGAAAGATGCGGTGTGCCGGAAGTCTGCTGTAGCGGGTAGGCTGCTTCGTCATAGGCATATGCCGTCTGTGATGTGATGTTTGCCAAGCCATATTGCACAGTCACTGACGACGGTCAATCTAGGGTGTTTATTCCCGAGACTTCTGCATAAGCAATCACGGTCTTTGCTGCCAAAGCTCCGGGGGCGCCGCTGGCCCATCCGTAGTGATCCTGCTCAGTCACCAGTCCCACGCTATTGTAAAGAGTATCGACTTTGGATTGAAGGCCACCGGTCAGTTGAGTTGTTGCCGTTTTCTCGGTTATTGGCATGGTCACCGTCGTCGTATTACAGTTCGTCGTGATTCCGTTGTAGCACGTGACGTTGGTTCCTAAGGATGTGCCGTCATTGTTGGATAGGAATCGCGTGGTTTCAAATGAACTCTGAAAAGTTAAGTTCAATACCGCGACGTTTCCGGAGAGAGGGGTCGTTTCGGTGGTCGTGACAACATTCCCCGTGCCAACGTTATTATTGTATGTCCAAGTGCCGCCAGGGTTCAGTGTGCGCGTAAGGGACGTACCGGAACATGAAGGAGCAGTAATCGAATACTGGTAGTGGATGCTCCCGCCCGTTGGTAGATTCACGGTAGAGATCCTCGCTGTCTTATACCCACTTTGGTTAGGAGTATCTTCGTAGGTGAATGTGTACTGGCTTTGATCTGGTAGCACGACGCTCGTAACAAGTGGCACGGTCCCTGTGCTCGTATATTCAGCCACGTTGCTGCAACCAAAGTTCGTCTTAATGCTGTAGTTCGAATAGTTCACCGTTATGGTAGAAAGGTTCCCTTGAGGGTTTGTGTACTTGTAAAGCATAGGACTCGCCTGAGTGCCAGAACCCGACACCGTAAGCACAGCCAATCCCAGAGTGTCCGTGAACGTGACGGTGCTGCTCCCAGTTGCATTAATGTAATTCCCGTTTCGATCGGTAATTGTTCCGGGCGGTGCAGTGCCCTCGGGCGGCAAAATCACAGTCCCTGAAATGGTCGTTATTTTTGGAGTCCAAAAGCTCGCGAGAGTGTAGTCAAATGTTAGACCTGAACCATCCGTGGCCACGGTATGCAAGTCCCGGTGGTTAGGACTGACTGGAGGATTGCATTGGGTGGAGTCTATCGCCGACCCGGGGAGGGGGTGTTGCGTACCGCTCGGATCGTGATAGACGAAACCAGACATCGTGATGACCTGCCCCGTAGCGCCTCTGCCCTTGCAAGCGGAGGTGGTACTACTGCCAATCGTCACGTACCCAGTGAACGCTTCCATCGTATTCCGCCAACCCCAGTTGGGCATTGGAGTCCAGACTGTGCTTCCGCCTGAAACGCCGGGGTACCACACCGTATTGTCGTAGCTCAAATCGTACGCGAACGGCTGTCCACGGCCTGCCTTGTGGATGATAGGAATCTGGAAGTGCACATTAAGGTTCTCCAAGTTAACCTGATCAAAATCCCCTCGGTCAAAAGATCCGAAAGGTGGCGTTCCAGTAGCCACTTGGGCCACAAGACTGGACCCCAAAACAATCACCAGGGCGGCTACACGCCAAGTATGAGTCTTCATCGAAAACTCCTCGTACTATTCAAGAAATGACTACTGTTGGTTCACGACGAAATCGGACAGCGATAAGCCGGAGTTAACCGAAGCACTGATGATCGTGACGTCTGCGAGTAAGTTCCCTTGCAGGTATCGCTGGATGTGCATCGGCATTAGCGTGCCACTCACACTCCGGTAGTCAGAAAAATCAATCTCGATCAGAAGATTTGTACTTGGGTCACTGTCTGGATGCGCATTAAACGTGAGCGCAACCGGCAGAAGGGTGGTCGCGTCGAGGTAGAAATCCATTGTGCTGAGCTGCTGAGGTGTGGGAAAGACACCAGCGGGCCAGTTTGACTGGTAAACGTAGGACTGGATGTGCTGCACTGTACCCCCGTTACGGGTTTCTTGCCCGATATAAGAAAGTACGACGTTTGTCCCGAGTGCCAACGAGCCAAGCACAGGGTAGAACCAGACGGCATCGGTCCAACAATTCTGAGAAGCGAACTGCCCCGATGTGCTGTCTGGGTTAATCCACTCGCCCAGTTGCACACCAGTCTGGGCATCACGAATCTCCGTTCTTTGCCCGATTGACAGCGCCAAATCCATTCGACTCTCACCCATGCCGAGCGCTTTCAACGTGGCTGTTCCGGAATCACCGCCGGATCCATTCCAAGTCACATTCCCGGTTAGCGTCACGTCGTTGATTATGGTGCCATTAGTGAAAGCAGCTATCGATTGCGCGGCATAGGTAAGAGCTTGGGGATCACTTGCAGGAAGATTCTGAGCTGCAACATGGGAGGTAATCATCCCAATCGCAAGGAAAAGAATCGGTCGACGGCACATGCGGCCTCCTCTGAGAGCAAAACGAAATCAGCAGCAGAACAGCATGCCGCTTGGCGCAACAAAAAGAACTTGTCCGCATCGTGATCGCCCCTTGCGAGTGAGCGACTCACGCAAAATCGTTTACTTCAGGGGAAAGCAGCGAATTTTGGGTCGCTCCGAAGAACGGAAAACGAAATTCTCCCCGCTCTTTGTCCGTGACCGCATTCAACTTGGGTAAGGACGGTAATCTGTTCGCCTGCGCATGTCAATACGCAATTCGGTGTTTGTGCTGGTGATCACTATGAATTGTGATTGCGAATACGCACACAGCTTCGCACGAGCCCCACGCGCGCGGGCTGGCCCGGCCAAAGTCAAAAGCGGTTGATTCCAGGTCCGGAGCGAGGGGGGAGGGAGCATTTTGCCGTCTCCTTATACCACCCCGTCAAACGGCGAAAGGGGGAGAGATATACAGGGCGGGAAAATTCCTACACCCCCACCCCAGACCCGGACGGTGGGCCCGCCCGCGCGTGGGGCTCGCTCGCTTGGGCGTGCGCGTGCGTGCGTGCGAGCGCGCAGGGATTGCGCTTTGTCTCAGCCTCAACCTAAGCTGTCAACTTTACTTCGCGGTAGCGCACCCCCTTCTTCCGAACCCGTGTGCCTGAAAACCGTCACTCAACCGGGGCAAGGTTTTTAAACTCGGCCAGCACTTGATTGATTCGGCTCCGATATGTAAGCGAGTACTCGACCAAATATTTCCGCCCGGTCAGATCTTTGTAACGGATCGTCAGAGGTACTACAGTTTGTTGATCTATACGCCCACTTGCAAGCTCAACCTGGAACAGGCCTTCCAACCACAATAAGCAGGGTTTCCTGATCTCAGCGCCAGATTTGATCTCGCAGGTCACTTTAGCGGTATCGGTTGGCAGTAGACGGTTTACAGGGTCGCATGTGACACTCTGTCTGCCAATTTTGAAAGGCTCCACACTCACATTCATAGCTGCACTTGGACCCGTGTTTCGGACGATCCACGATCCTTCTCTTTTCCTTGGCGTATCAGTGAGGAATGGCAAATAGTCCAAAATCACTTGAGGTGTACCTCCCGCACTTCTCTGTTGTTGGTCGCTGAAGTCCTTCCATTCTCGAATCAGTTCACGGGCTTCCGCCCTCAGGGATGGCTGAAAGAACGCAACTTCAATGGTCGGCGAGTGGACGAGTTTCCTTAGTCCGTTTCCTCGATGGTCAGGATCAAGAGCACCGATCACCACACGAGCCACCTTGACTGAGATCAACCGATCCACACAGGATACTTTTGGCTCGTTACGGTTGAGGCAAGGCTCCAATGTCGTATAAACAGTCGCGCCGTCAAGATCAGCGCCACTTAAAGCAGAGGTAAGGCGATACTCGGCATGCTGCCCGTTCTTCTTGCCGTTTTCTTCCACGGCAGTGCGACATGCACTTGCCAAGAGTTGACCGTTCTTGACGGCTACTGCACCGACTTTCGGCCGTGTGAAGTGCCCCCGTTTGCTGTACCAATCCCAATGTGAGTTCTCGGTTGATTCTTGGTTTCAGCGGGGATGAGGTCCGGAGCAGGGGACGGCGTTTGAGTCCCCTGCTCTGGCAGCCTTGGACTAGCTTTCCTCATGCCCGCATCTCCGTTGCTGTCCGTGCAAACTCTATGGGCGGCAAGTAATTTAACGAACTGTGTGGACGTTGTTCGTTGTAATCCCGCCGCCAGGTTTCGATCTTTCGCCGTGCATCGCTGAGACTCGTGAACCAGTTCGCGTTCAGACATTCGTCGCGCAGTCGTCCGTTGAAGCTTTCGATGTAGGCATTCTGTACCGGCTTGCCCGGCTGAATGAACTCCAGCCGCACCCCACGTTCCTCGCTCCAAGCCGCCAGTGCCCGACCGCGAAATTCCGGCCCGTTGTCCACAACAATCGCTTCCGGCAGTCCGCGCTCGATCGCCATCCGATCCAGCACTCGACGCACACGTAGTCCGCCCAGTGAAGTATCGACCTCGATCACTGGACATTCCCGCGTGCAATCGTCCACGATGGTCAACATGCGAATTACTTTCCCGTGGCTCACGCAATCGCTCACAAAATCCATCGACCAACGTTTGTTCGGCTGACTCGCCGCAGGCTTAACGACCGCGCCACTCCAGCGGATCCGCCGCCGCTGTCGGATCCGCATCGCTAATCCTTCCTCGCGATACAGTCGGTACACACGCTTATGGTTCGCCGGCATTCCTTCGCGTAGCAGCATCGCCGTCAACCGGCGATATCCGAACCGCATGCGCTGGGCGGCCAGTTCTTTCAAACGGGTTCGCAGTGCGCCGTCTCGCTCTGCCTTGCGCGCCCGATAGCGATGCGTCGTTCGTCCCAATCCCAACAGCCTGCAGGCGTGCCGTTCGCTCACCTGGTACTCCACCTCGACATAGCTCACGGCTGCCCGAAGTCCCGCAGGCGCTACCAGTTTTTTGAGAGCACGTCCTTCAGCGCCCGGTTATCCAGCGTCAGATCCGCCACCACATGCTTCAGCTTCCGGTTCTCGTCCTCCAGTTGCTTCATCTTCTTCGCGTCGCCACTCTCCATCCCGCCATACTTCGCCTTCCAGCGGTAGTAAGTCTGCTCCGTGATCCCCTGCTGTCGGCATAACTCCGCCGTGGTCAATCCTGCTTCGCCTTGCTTCAGGATCGCGATGATCTGCTCTTCGCTGTGTCGCGTGCCTTTCATTGCGGTTCTCCTTTCCTGGGTTGGGGAGAACTCTCATTCTAGATGGTCCAGTTTTCGGGGGTTGGGTCACGTGGTTTGTCATCCTCTGCTGTGCTTTGCTTAGCGGCCTCGATAGCCATCTTCGCGAAGCGGTAGTCCAGTTCTGCTTGAATATCTGCGACCGTATTGACGTTCTGAAATTCTGCTCGGCTACCGTTGATATGACCCTGCACTTGTGCTGTCTGCGCGTGCACGAATCGGATCGTGAGATGGAGAAATTCTTCGACAACACTCGCCCTCGGGTCGTTTGTAATGATTGAGAACTTTGTTCCTACAGGGAAGCCATCCGGGCGTCCGCCACCCCCATGAAAGTTCAAGAAGCCAGACAGATGCCCATCATCCGTTGCGTCCAAATCCAAAACCACGGGGAAGGATTGACCGTAAAGGTTATGTACTGTACCTTGTTGATGAATTTTCACTCTAGCCCTCGTTGCACAAAATAATACCCTTATCTTCTCCGGGGGAAGGATTCCCTTCACGCCCTACCCACGCAGACATGGATGGGAGAGAAATTGCCCAGAGCACTTGTTGACCGTCGGAAGGCGGTTTTGAGTGTCACTAACGCCTGGGAAGCAGCAGAAACTTAGACAGATTGCCTACGGAAAATCAAACAGATCTGTCGATAAATTGAGAGATCAGCGATGACAGAAAGACCTACCCCCGCACCAACTTTGACGAGTGCAGTTTGATCTCTAAAATTGCGGTAGAAGGTTGCGATCCCATGATGATGGAAAATGTGTCCATCTTGATATCTGTTCTCGGCTGTGCAGCGGACCAGGATCGTTTGATCATTTCGTGGCACGATCACCACGAACAGCCCTCCCAGCTTTAGATTCTGTGCTGCCTCCCGGAACATCTGCTGCCTAGAGTGAGGCACCTCAACATCGAGCACACACACATTAACAATCAGGTCTAGGAGCTTGTTGAAAATATCGTTTGCGCGGCGTGTGGATCATTCTAAGAGCCGCACGCTTTGTTGTTTTGGATTCCGCTCGGCCACCATCGGCGGCAACCGAGGGTCGGGACCGCTGCTTCACGCGCTCTGCGCCCGCAGTTTCGGGATACGGATCAGGTTGAAGACCGCGCAGCTGAACACGAACAACCAATCCACCTTCGCTAGCCCGCGTAGTTTCACCTTCTTCAAAGGCCCAATCTGCTTCAGCCATCCGAACGGCTTCTCCACCAACCATCGTTTACTTAAACTGATCGCGTATCCCGGATGCCGGCTGGTTCGTTCATCGATCGCGCCGTGTTGCCGGCGTGCTACGTGCGGCGTCACACCCAACTCGCGCACCGTGTCGACGAAGTCGCGCGTGTCATAGGCTTTGTCCGCTCCCGTCGTGATCCGACCGCTTCGCTTCCGGGTCAACTCGTACAACATTAATAAAGCCGCATCGCGCTCCGCCCTGCCATCCGCTTGCGTAGTCATCGCTGCCGCGATCAACCCATTCCGGTTCTCCACCAAAGTATGTCCCAGATAGCTCAGCTTGGATTCCTGGCCTGCCGACTTCTTATAGAGCCGCGCTTCCGGGTCGGTGCGCGAGGCGTGCGTCTGGTTGCGGCGCGACTCGCCGTGAAAATCTCCTCCGCTCCCGGACCCGCCGTCGTCCTTGCGGCGAAAGCTCTTCTGTCCCGCCCAGGCCTCGATCAGCGTCCCATCCACCGTGAAGTGCTCGTCCGACATCAACCCCGCCGCCTGCTCTTTGACATGGGCGAAAAACTTCTGCGCCAGATCCTGGTTCAACAGCCGGTCGCGATTCTTGCTGAACACCGCGTGGTTCCACACCGCGTCGTCGATTTCCAAACCGACAAACCAGCGGAACAACAGGTTGTAGTTGAGCTGCTCCATCAGCAGCCGCTCGCTGCGCACCGAATAAAACACCTGCAACAGCAACGCCCGCAGTAACCGCTCCGGCGCAATCGACGGCCGTCCCACCTGCGAGTACAGTCCATCGAAATCCTTGGACATCTCCGCCAAGACCGCATCCACCAGCTTCCTCACTCCGCGCAGCGGATGATCGCCTGGTATCCGTTCTTCCAACGACACATAACTGAACATCCCCGTTTGCAGTTGCTGATCGTCTCCTCGCATTCCTGTTTCTTATCACGCATCCGCTGTGGATTGGCAGTGGTTTTTCAACAACCTCCTAGGGCCAGCCTGGTTTTCGCAAACCGATCTGCTGAAATCACCCGCGCGTCTCGTTGTTTCGTCGTGCTGATGTACTCTGCAATCGTGACGTTATCCACTTCGAAAATTTTCTGCCTACGATTCAATTGATCGGTCGTCTCTACAAGAGTTATTCTGCGGAAATATTTCGCAAGAACGGGAAGATGTCGTAGTTTCCCGCACCCTTGGTCCGCCATGTCGAGTAAATGAAGCGGCTTCGTAACAAGCGAATGATCCACAATGTAATGAATTGATTTTTCGACGAATGGATTTGGCTTCGAGCTGCTTGGTTGGGCCGAGTAGCTTGATTTGATGCTTACCGTTACGACAAAGACGGGAACATCGTCGTCGTTGATGCCAAAGCGCACGGATTGGGCTATCTTTACCCGCCTCAAGACTTTGTAGAGGGGGACTCCGAAAGCGATTGGATTGTCCAGGCATGGCACTGGGTACTAGAAGGCGAAGTAGCAACACCTCGTCCAGCCCCCGAATGGTTCAAGGTTCCAGCAATGATGCGCATGACCGTTAGCACTCCTGCCGTCTTGGGATTGCTGCATGGCTTTACTAAACCATTCAACTTCGTGCACGTCCCGCTTCTGTTTCCAAATCTGTATCCCGCTGGAAAAGATCAATCCAACTTCGGGCTCATTATGCCGTTTTCGAAACATCGCACGGAATGGTTGAAGACGAAAGCGCTAGACACTCACAGCGGGAAGCAATATTCCATCTCTCTGCTCGACCCGAAGGGACGAACGAGAAAGATCGAGGTCAAATGCTACGGAAACATACTTGGTTCATATCGAGAACATCCGGAAGCCAAGTTTCTCGGGTCGGACGGGGAACCATGTAACAAGCTGACGCGGGGTTTGTTGAGGCGAAGCCACATTATCTCAAATCAGCATCGGCACATCGGGAAGGAAACGTCTCGGAAATGGGAACAGGGAGACGACCCAAGTCTAGGAGGTTGTTGAAAAACCACTGCCAATCCACAGCGGATGCGTGATAAGAAACAGGAATGCGAGGAGACGATCAGCAACTGCAAACAGGGATGTTCAGTTATGTGGCGTTGGAAGATCGGATACCAGGGGATCATCCACTGCGCGGAGTGAGGGCGCTGGTGGATGCGGTCTTGGCGGAGATGTCCAAGGATTTCGATGGGCTGTACTCGCAGGTGGGACGGCCCTCGATTGCCCCCGAACGGTTACTGCGGGCGTTGCTGCTACAGGTGTTTTATTCGGTGCGCAGCGAGCGGCTGTTGATGGAGCAACTAACTACACTTGCTGTTCCGTTGGTTTGTGGGCTTGGAGATCGACGACGCGGTGTGGAACCACGCGGTGTTCAGCAAGAACCGCGACGGCTGTTGAACCAGGATCTGGCGCAGAAGTTCTTCGCCCATGTCAAAGAGCAGGCGGCGGGGTTGATGTCGGACGAGCACTTCACTGTGGATGGGACGCTGATCGAGGCCTGGGCGGGACAGAAGAGCTTTCGCCGCAGGACGACGGCGGGTCGGGGAGCGGAGGAGATTTTCACGGCGAGTCGCGCCGCAACCAGACGCACGCCTCGCGCACCGACCGGAAGCGCGGCTCTATAAGAAGTCGGCAGGCCAGGAATCCAAGCTGAGCTATCGGGACACACTTTGGTGGAGAACCGGAATGGGTTGATCGCGGCAGCGATGACTACGCAGGCGGATGGAGGGCGGAGCGGGATGCGGCTTTATTAATGTTGTACGAGTTGACCGGAGCGAAGCGGTCGGATCACGACGGGAGCGGACAAAGCCTATGACACGCGCGACTCGTCGACACGGTGCGCGAGTTGGGTGTGACGCCGCACGTCGCACGCCGGCAACACGGCGCGATCGACGAACGAACCAGCCGGCATCCGGGATACGCGGTGAGTTTAAGCAAACGATGGTTGGTGGAGAAGCCGTTCGGATGGCTGAAGCAGATCGGGCGCTGAAGAAGGTGAAACTACGCGGGCTGGCGAAGGTGGATTGGTTGTTCGTGTTCAGCTGCGCGGTCTTCAACCTGATCCGTACCCGAAACGCGGGCGCAGAGCGCGTGAAGCAGCGGTCCCGACCCTCGGTTGTCGCGAGGTGGCCGAGCGGAATCCAAAACAACATAGCGTGCGGCCTAGAATGATCCACACGCCGCGCAAACGAACAACAAGCCTAGTGGACTTTCACTGCACAGAGTACAGCGACGGCAAGACAGTGGCCGATGAAGAACTGAGAAAACAAATTGCTGAATTTGGAATTCGCAAGACTGCTCGCGCTACGAAAACCGATAGCAAGACGATCATGTTGATCGCCAAGCGTGAGCGCGTGAAACCCAGCACGCTCGCGAGAGTACGCGAATTCCTTAGCAAGCTGGAGAACTGAAGCATGCCCTACAAAGACCCAGAACGTAAACGCCAATGGGAACGTGAACATCGCGACGAACGGAACGCGCGGCGAAGAAAATCTTCGTCAAGCCACTTACCCGAACCGTTGACTATAGATGCTCCACTGCCCGACCGGAAGTCGGCTCAAGTACCTCTGAGCAGTGTTAGCGTCGCAACAGGAGTGACGATGGCACTTGCATTTCTTTTGACTGTGCTCTTTCTATTGCGGCGTTTGGGCAGCTCCCCAGGTCCAGTCGCGAGTACCTGACCTTAAATCGCCGGGCCCTAGGGCATTTTGAGTGTAATCGGGATTTTTCGCCAATGAAGTGGCATAATGCGTGGCATGCGATATGGGCGAGCTGCGGTCATAGGTCTCGGATTAGTCGCCATCTGGTGTGCTAGTGCAACTCTCAGCGCACAAACGGAAGCCGATTGGGATTGGACAAACAACGAGTTCGGCCCGGCTCTAGACACCCTCATGCCCCTTCAAGCAAAGGGCGGCCTCTACGTGACATACCGTGCCAACAGGGACTACGTCACCACTATTCCTGAGTACTGGTTCCGAATCGGATACGAGTTCAACGAGAAGCAGGGCTACGGACTGAACAATTTCTTCTCAGCTCACGTTCGTATTGCCAGCCCAAATTCAATTTACGATCAAATAATGGCGCTTCACCGAAGCAATCCCGCAACTCAGAAAGCAACCAGTTTCATACCACGTATCAAGCTCAGGAGCTACGACCTCACGGAGACGAATTGCTCCGCGATAAAAGTCCAGATGGACAAATTCCAGAAATTGCAGACGAAGCTCCCAGACCTGAACGGGAACGTGATAACGATTCACCCAATGAACCATGTTTTCTATGCACAGGGGGCAGAAGGGGACATGACAATCGTCCTGACTGATGAAGAGCATCCTCTGGTCAAATGGGCATCGGAGACGAGGCAAGCACTGGAACAGTGCGTCAAATCGGATTAGCTGTTGAAATCAGCCTTAACACTCAAATTTCAATTCCTTTCGGTTCAATTCACATCTGAACGTTTGTTGCTCGCACGCCCTCCCTCGTGCGCACTCGCGCGATCCTTGGCACACGCACGCACGCACGCGCACGCCCAAGCGAGCGAGCCCCACGCGCGGGCGGGCCCACCGTCCGGGTCTGGGGTGGGGGTGTAGGAATTTTCCCGCCCTGTATATCTCTCCCCGTCAAACGGCGAAAGGGGGTGGAAGGAAGGGACGGCAAAACTGCCACACCCCCGCCTCGCTACCGCGTGACTGCCGTAACTGCCGAGCGCCAGTTGAGGCGGTGTCTAATACTGCTATGAGGATCTTCTCGTGGCGTTTGGCATTGCCAGTGCTTCAAATGTGTATGGCCTTGCATCTCTTCAGTCAATCCCCGTGCGAGACGCCCGGGCCTATCCCTTTTCAAGATCACGGCAAGTGGGGATATTTGTCAGGCAAGGGAATCGTCATTGCAGCCCGATTCGATTTTGCGGGTCCATTCACTGACGATGGCGCTGTTGTTTGCGACGCAGCCCAATGCGGGCTAATTGACAAGAATGGCAAATTCATCTCTCCGACTTGGCGTCCCCATCGACGACTTTTCCCGCAGCACTTTTCGGAGGGACTGTCGCCAGCCATCGAGGATGGCAGATGGGGCTACGTTGATCGAAAGAGAACGATCGTCATCCCTTTCCAATTTGAGCATGCACAGCCATTTGAAAATGGCATGGCAATGGTGGTTCTAAACAAGAAGACGTTCTTCATCAACAGGCAAGGGCAGCGCATCACGCCGTTGTTTGATTGGGCTTTCGATTTCCATGATGATCTAGCAGCAGTCGGTGTCGGGGATAAAGTAGGCTACATTCGCAGAAACGGCAATTTCGCGATACCGCCCATTCACCACAGCGCAAGCGGCATTGACTTTGCTGACGGCTTGGTTGCGGTTCGCGTGAAAGGAAAAGTCGGATTCATGGACAGGAGTGGAAGGATCGTCATTCAGCCGAAATACGACGACGTTTACGCTTTTTCCGACGGGCTTGCACCTGTAGAACTTGAGGGTAAGTGGGGATACGTAGACAAGTCGGGCAAGTTGACAATCCCAATTCAATACCAGTTCGCCCAGATGTTTTCAGAGGGTGTCGCCTCCGTCGCTCTGGATGGCAAGTCGTATTACATTAAGCCTGACGGCAGCGCGGCGTTTCCAGCAACATTCGATTCAGCGATGCCATTCTGCGGTGGTGTGGCTTCGGTGGAAACCTTCCATGTCACCGAACCTCCGCCCGACCCTCGACCAAGTCCGTGTATAACTACGTGGTTCAAAGGCAAGCGTGGCGTAATCGATCATGAGGGGAACTACTTATGGCGTGAAGAAGATGAGCGGACGTGGCATGGCGTATGCAACTGAGATATCTGCCGCTGAGTGTGGCTAGTTGCATCCTTAATGAAGACGCAAAGCACTGCGGAGCGCCCAGACATCACTCTACCTTCCCCAGCCTGTCCAGTTCGACTTTGAGTTCCACCTTTTTATTCTCTTCCGCTCGTAGTTCGGTTCGCAGTTTATCTCTCTGACTTTGATCGGAAGTGTTGCTGATTTTTTGGGTCAACTCCGTGATGTACTTTTGTGCCGCATCAAATTTTGGGCGAAGCTTTGTCATCTCAATGTCGGCTTCCATGCGATTGCGTGAGAGCGCGTGCGTTTTGTTGCCTTGCGTGTTGAGCAGCCAAATTGCATTTTCGTTCTGATATACATTGAGTCGGAAAGGGCGATCTTTCCCCGGATGCATTGCGTCTTGCCACCGATTTATCAGGTCTTCGATCTTTTCTTTCACGATGTGCTCCTTTAATTTCCTGTGCGTGGTTGAACAAGAGCGACGTAGGCCCTCAGGATAAGGCCGAGGGAGTGTCATTTGTAAGTTACCGAAGGAACCTTTCACGCTGGTCAAGTGGATTTACGCTGGGATTATGAAAGGTATCCCAGCAACCCTTTGCGTTGTTTTATTCATTGCGACGAGTGCATTCTCACAGAGTACAGAAGAGTGTCAATGTGCTTGCGTTAACGGAAACGTCAAAGCGATTTGCACCTCTACACTTGCCATTAAACCTATATGTGCACCTCGGGTTTGTGACATCGTGCCACCTTCTATCAAACCAATCGACACGCCGACAATCCCTCCAATTGGTACCGATAAATGCGATCTCAAACAAGTTCTGAACGAGCAGACACACGAATACGAGTGGAAGCGTCTCTGCTACAAGCAGGATTCGAATCAGCAGGTGAGCGAACAGCCAACAAACAGGATCGGCACAACCAGCACAACCACAACGACCGGTTCTACCGATGGCAATGAAAGTGCTGCACTTGGCCAAGCAATTGGGAGTTCTGTTGGAATAGCTATCGCAGGATCAATTGAGAATCATCACATCAATTCGTTTTGTAAAAACAATCCAACATCGACCTATGTCACGAATACTGGAGTGAGCATTCCCTGCCCTTCGGCGCCTCTGAGTTCATTTGAGCAGTCGGAAATCGATAGTTACTGTACTGACAACCCCGGCAGCTGGATTGCCTTCGGTAAACACCAGGTTGATTGCCTTACTCCTCCAAATCCTCTCAATTTGAAATGGGCGAAATGGGAGTTGAAAACGTGGGAGTGGGATTACAAGAACCCCAAAAAGGTTCATCTCGCGATGACGCAGGACCAAATGCGGTCGAGCTGGAACTATTGGCAGGGGCAGTACTGCAGTCTCTCAGGGCCGGGAGCCAAGTACAGAAACTTGGAAGGAAAGAAGCAACCTTGCCCGTGACGGAAGAGGGCTTTTTTCCATGACTGAAGCACACGGCCCGATCTTGAAACATCATGGCGTACCGAGAATCTCATCTTGAAACCGAATTATTTCCTTTGGGTCAATCTTTTGCCGGGTGCCCCACCCTTTCCGCCCCGCGCGGTTGGGTGGCCCATCCTTGCGTTCTTTGCAAGGGTGGGAACCACGTCCCCATAAATCTATGACGTTCGCCCTTTTCTTCTGATTGCACCGATGCGGCGAGTGCCTCGCGTGCTTCCGATCACGCTGGTCAGTGACCCTCCTCACCGACATCCCCGCCCCATTCTTGAGAGCTTAAAGTAGCTACCAAGTGTGGCAAGCCTCCACGGACCCCAGAGTCCGAATGGGGCCTTCGTATTTCAGGCTGAAAACAGTACCAAGTGACAAACCAGGGTCTTTGATAACCAGAAGGCGGGAAATGGACCTGCTCCTCGCTTCAACCGAGGAGCAGAGGGCGGAGCGTTGGCTGAATCAAAGTGTCACTCGCCGAGGCGTCATCCTGAACGGAGCCGCAGTTCAGGCGGAGTGAAGGATCTCCCGCATCCACGCCGCAAGGAGATCCCTTCCGCAAAAAACGGCCCCGCCCGGGATGATGGCAGTGAAAGTGTTTTTACTCCCTAACTGCTTTGCTTCCAAGATTTTGCCCGCAACTCCTTGCAGCCCATAGACTACTTCGAAACTTTCCCCCAACTCCATGATTCAAAAGGATCGGGAGGGAGGGGGGAGGGAGACCAAGAGTCTTTGAAACTTTGGATGCACGGAACCCTCACCAGTTTTTCGGTGACTTAGCGACGCGAGAATTGGGGCTGTCCCAAGGTTTCTTCGTCGTTAGTTCATTTCACCTTCGGGAGCAGAATCAGTTCTCCCCTGGAAATGGGCACCTTGGTTGTGTATCCCACCACTTGGGAGCTTTTTCGTGGAATATCCCGCGTAAGTCGGCTGACCGGCATGCCGATGATCGTGATGTCCTTATCCGTAATCTTCCGTCCCGCGCCAAGGTCAGTCGCGGCAACCACGACATCGATGCGCTCATCCGTTTTGAGCAGAACGCAGGCGCTCGAGCTAAATGCCAGAACCAACGCCAGAACCGCTCGTGCCCACTTCATGACAGGCTCCCTTTTAAGGCCATATTGTATTGGGTATATACTGCAATCCCCTCGGTTTCCAGAGTGCAATTTCCCGGGCCACTGTTAGCGATTACCGGACCCCAGTTTGTTCCGTTGCACCAGGAGACGCTCCATGCCTAAGATTACTGTCACGCTCGTCGATCACACCAATTCTCCGCGGCTCATGCCGCTGATCCAGAGGCATCTGGCGGACATCTTCAGCGATCTCTTGTCTTCGCCCTCTGAGACGCCGGTGGTGAATATACGAACCATAGCAATGACCCCGAAGGCCGAGGACCAGGATCTGGTCCTCCATTTCGTGGACAATATCGCCAACTCCTACGTCGCCGCGAACATGCCCGGTCCACCGATCAAGCCTGTGGACGGTGGCGTCACGCGCCCTGGCCCGAAGATGACAGGATCGGAGTTCTACAAATTTCCAACGGATCAAAATGGTAATTCTCAGGGGCAGTACAAGGCGATCGGGTACGCGAAATTGGCGGCGCATGAGGCGATGCACAACGTGACCAGATTGAGCAACGAAAAACTGCACCCTCAGGGAGGAGTGGGAGCGTCACCGCCGCAACTTCCTGTGAACGACGCCAACCGGAAGGCGTTTCAAGCCGGCCTGGGTAAGATCCCCGCTCAACTGCTCTGACGCGGTAGTGCTGATCCTCATTCAGGTGATTATTTTTGCCTGCTGACAAGAGCAGAAGGGCAAGCGTACGTTCCATCCTCGGTCAGTTCCCGAGACCCAAAGTGTCGCTTTAAAGGACTGCATCACAACTCCACAGAGCGGGCAAAAGCGTTGTCCGGCACGCAAACTTTCATCGGCAAGAAACGCAGTCAGGGATTCGATCAGCTTTTTGCGGTCGGTTTGCGGAGACCGATCCATTTACACACCGTCACTTCACTTCGTTGAATTGTCGATAGGATTGATGGCGCTTATGCTACGTCAGCCGAATCCACATGTCTGTCTGATTTCGAACTCAGTTATGTGCAGTATCGTACATACAGGCCGGAAACTATATTGTGTGTAGAGCCGCCACTGCGGGCGGCGCAGAGGTCGGCGGTTCGATGAAAAATCCCGAGCCGAGAATGTGTGACAAACTCGCATCTCGGCTATGGAAAACCTACGGCCTAGATCCCTAATGAAGAGTGAACTGAGGGAACGGTTGCTGCCCATCATCGAGCGTGGGCACAGAAGTATTCGTCCACCAACCACAGGATTCGTTCGGGCATAAAAATTGCTCACTTTGAAAATACAAGTAGAGTGCGACTAAGTCAGGGATTCAGGAAACGTGCCAAAGGGGGTTGGCGTAGTGGTGTCTGTGGAGACAGAACGTCACTACGCCACCTGAGGAGACGAACAACTCTGGGTCGCTTTTGACATTAGGCTACCAACACGGGGCCGTGTTCCCCATACGGCTGTTCCGGTCGGTGCATTTAGGCAAACCTACAACTGCGTCAGACCTGCTGTCTGTACAATTTTGAACAGCGATCGAAATAAAAGATGACGCTGGCTGGCCCGTTAGAGCCATTCTCACGGTCAGGATCAGAGCGTATGGTGATGTTGAGCAGCTTTCGGGGGAGGGCTGATCAAACCATGCGCCCCAGACTTAAATGAGTCTGGGGCGCATCGTTCTTTGTGGAAGCGATCTTCTGGATACTCGTTCCCGTACCAAAGAGACGCTTGCAGTTCTCGTGACGGAACGACTCGGCGGAGCGCGAGACCCATGATCGGTGAGCGCGACTTCTACCGGAACGTTTGTGCGGATTCACGCCGTACAATCTCTTCCAGCCCAGATTTGTTGAGGATCACAAGACTGGAACCTTTCGACTGGATGAATTGTTTCACCTTGAAGTCGGAACAGAGGCGGCTGACAGTCTCGCGGGTAGTGCCAATCATCTCCGCGATTTCCTCGTGCGTGAGCACCAAATGCAGATGCAGCGAATTGTTTGAATCGCCCTTCTCCGCCGACCATCCCAGTAGCAACTTGGCGAGTTTTTGCCCAGGAGAGTTGCTCAATCCGAGAGTGCGAATTTCGTCATAGGCCGAGTAGTAGTTCCGGCTAAGTTGCTGCGCTACCCGTAACGCTACCTCCGGAAAGTCGCGCAGAAATTGCAACAAGGAAACGGCGGCGATGAAATTGGCCTGCCCTGGCTCCACCATTTCCGCTGTGACTTCATAGGGGCGGCTGGAAATGGTTGCGTTCAGCCCGAGCACGTCTCCATGTTCGGAGATCTTGGTGATGATGGTCTTGCCATCGCGCGATGCGGTATACAGTTTCGCCTTCCCGGTGCACAGAACAAATGCCCCGCGCCCGTTCTGGCCCTCAATGAACAGCATGGCGCCGCGGGGATAGACGGCGGGCGACGTGATGTCGTTCAGTCTCTGTACTGCCGATGTAGAAAGATTGCAGAAGAGATGCTGCTCCCGCACTGGGCACATCACGCAATTGTCGATAATTTCGACACCGTAAGGCGACTTCATGAATGGGTCTCGTCTACACAGATCTCGAATGAACATCTGCCGAAGTTGCTTTTAAGAGCGATCCTAAGAACCAAGGAACTATCAGGGACCCCAACACGTTATGGTCAGAGTAGGACTAGCCACTCGGGCTCGTCTGTTCAAAAGTGCGCATCTTGGCCAATAAAAGGGTAACCTCCCGGTGCCCCTATTGGGCACCCGCTTATCCAATCCTGCCGATTTGCAAGGCAAGGGGGCGGGGGTGAGCCCCGGACTTACCCCCAACTCCAGGAGATATGACGGTGGGGAGGATGCGCGGCAGTTTTGCGTCCACTCCCCCGCACGGTAAGCGCAAAGGGAGGCTATAATCGTCGGCGCGAATCGAGTCTGTGCCGGAGTTGGAGAACTGGCTCATCTTCTTCAATCCGCTGAAGCTCGATTCCGCAACAGGCCGACAAAGGACCGAGAAAGGAGGCGTTGGCATTGTTATCGGCAAGAAAGTTCGGCACGACGTGCCCCATCTGCAAGCGCTTCTGCTTTCTGAGCTATATCGAGATCGAAGAGACGGCCTCGGTCGGGGAGCTGCGGGCCAAGCTTTTGCGGCAGGGATGGCTCGGGGAGCCGGCCCGCTGCGACGATCCGAAGTGCAGTGGCGAAACCTTTTGCGCGTGGAATCAGGCTGTGTTCCCGCGCTAGCGCCTCTCGTCAGGGGGCTTTGGCAACAACCAACTGCTAACGACCAACGCGCTATAATTTCCGGTTTTTTTCGAATGGGGGCTGGTGATGACGGGTCCGTCAAGCGGCGATATCTCTGTGCGGTCGATCAACCAGGAAATCATTGGGATGGACGGACCGAATCACCTTGTCAACCAGATCATTCCGTCGATTGGGGTCATCAACCCAAGTTCCTTCCGGTTGCACGCCATGAACAATCGGCTGACGTTTTCGAGTGTGAGCCAGGCAACGGGGCGACTTGGAATTTTCGCGGCACAGAAGGGTGCCCAGCAGCGGGCTATGATTTTGCTGCTGCCGTCGAGCGGGACGCCCAGCCGGCTGTTGATCTGCATCACGCAGGGATTCGGTCAGGCGGCCCGCGATCTCGCACCGTTGGGCTGGAGCAATCCGTTGTCGCGTCCGTTTGTGAATTTTTGCCTTCTGAAACACGTCATCAACCGCTGGGGCGCGCAGACTCTGGCTGCCACGGACGACATGGCGTTCCTGTACATCGTACGAGCGCAAGGAAACGAATTGGGACCGTTCGCCAACGACGGAGCGTTCGTGCTGGAGGCGTTGACGCAACTGGCTTCGCTCACCGGCGATGCGTTTTCTTTCGACCAGGTCGAAGCGTTTACGTTCAGCAGCGGCGTTTCGGATTTCAACGTGTTCATCAACTCGGTCTCCTCACTTCTGAATATCCAGGCCGTGTACGGGATCGATCCCGCGCAGGTCATTCCGCTGGCCCGCCCGGGCGGCTGCGAGCGCAAGCAGTACCTGAGCGGGCAGACAGGCGGGCCATCGGCGGGATTCGAGTATCTGGGACTCGACAGCTGGGTCAATGAATTCCGCTATCCCGACAGGATGAAGCTGCCCGATCCGTGGGTCTTCAATTACATGCACAATTGGGTTATGCCCATGTACATCTTGAATCTGGCGCTGGCGACGTAGAGAGCTCGCATCCCTGCCAGTCGGCGCGGGGACATCTTGCCCGCACTCCTCTGTGATGTAATGGCCAAGTGTCCTGGCTCACGGTTCTCAATCGCGAAGTCATCGGCTGCACCCGCTGTCCGCGTCTCGTCGCATACCGCGAGCAAGTCGCGCGCGAGAAACGCCGCGCCTATCGCGACTGGGAGTACTGGGGCAAGCCCGTGCCCGGATTCGGCGATCCCGACGCACGCGTGCTCATTATGGGCCTGGCTCCCGGCGCGCACGGCTCGAATCGCACTGGGCGTCCCTTCACCGGCGATGCCTCCGGCAAATTCATGTATCCGGTCTTGTACGAGACTGGATTTGCCAACCAGCCCACCGCGACCGATCGCAACGACGGACTGAAACTCAAAGATCTCTACATCACTGCTGCGGTCCGATGCGCGCCGCCCGACAATAAGCCACTGCCGCAGGAACTGGCGGAGTGTTCCATCTTTCTCGACCGCGAAATTGCCGGATTGGAAAAAGTGAAAGTGCTGGTCGCGCTAGGCAGGATCGGCTTCGACGCCTATCTGAATTACCTGAAGCGCCGCGGCCTGCTTCCCACCCGCCAACCGTACCTCTTCAAACACGGTGTCCATTACCAGATGCCCGACGGTAAGGTGTTACTGGCGTCATACCATCCGTCGAACCAGAACACCGCAACGGGCAAGCTGACGCGGGAAATGTTTGTGAAGATATTCAAGCAGGCGGCAAAACTTGCCGATAAATGAGGGGAAGCGCCGCGTGCCGGACCGTGGAACCTTCCCCTCGATGGGGTTACAGCCGACAAAGCGGGTTACGGTCCGGGCGGCGCTTTTCTGCCATTGCCTACTTCAACTTCGTCACCATGACCTCCAGCTGAAACTGCCGCTTGGAGTTGGGATCGTCCACCGTTCCGATCACCATCCCTTTGCTTACGGTCGCAATCGCGCTCGACTCAATCTTCATTTGGCGGATCGCCGGACGCATGCTTTGCCCCTGCTGGTCAGGGATGGCAAAGTTGCTGAGTTCGGCGCGGACGTTCAACATCACATCATTGCCCAGCCAGGAGACGTCGCGACTAACGCGGTCGCGGAGCCGGCACCAGATGCTGGTTCCGACATCCAGATACTGGATCTCGCTTTGCTTCACTTCGACCGGTACACGCGTGCCGATTTTGAGTTCGCTCCCGTCGCCAGAGTTGAGGTTCATCGCGTATTGCCGCGAATTGATTTTCTTTCCATCCTCAATCTCGTTCAACGTGAAATCAAGGCGGTAGCTGTGTCCGGGTTCGGCGGCTTCCGCAGCTGCCTTTGCCGGCGCGGAATCCTGCGCTCTCACTCGTATCGCTGCCGGCCCCAGCGTCAGGCTTGCCACCAGCGCTATTGCCACAAAGATCTTCTTCAACATGGTTGTTTCTCTCCTTGGTGAATCGAATGCTTTATTGCCTTTCGTCTCGTTCGCTGGCGATCCGTCGCCGCTCCTCGCTTTCCTGCCGGAGGTCATCCATCCTTGCTTCGGCCACCAGAGCCGCATGTTTGGGATATTGCGACACATAGCTAGCGAGAATTTTTTCCTGCTCACTCAACGGCAGCGGTGAAGGGAAGACATCGAGCTTTGGATTGGCCGCCACAGTTTCCCGCTCCGGCTGATGTCGCGCTGTTCGACGCGGCAATGATCTTGGCGGCGCATTATTCCCGTCACGATATGCCAAGTCAGGCGCAACCGGTCCTTGCTTCACCGTCGAGGGATGGACCGCAACGGGCGTCTGCTTTGGTTGGTTCCACCGCCACACCAGTGCTGCCGCAATCAGGAGGAACGCGGCAAGCGCCGCGAACCCCCAATTCCACCAGGCACGCTGCGCGTCCCGTGTGCTTGCCTCACGCACGTTCGCCAGAATTCGTTCTTCCAGGCCTTCCCGCGGCTCAACCGATGTGTATTTCGAGAGCGCCGCATCCAGGGTGCGGTCTAGGTCGTCGTGCTCTTCCCGGCTATTTTCATGATTCGTCATAACCTCACCTGTGGCCTCGTTGAGCCAGCTTCTCCTTCAAAATCTGCCGGGCCCGGAACACCCGCGATCTCACGGCAGCCTGGTTGATGTTCAGCGTGGCTGCAATCTCCCGCGGCGACATTTCTTCGATTGCCGACAGGATCAGAGGAGCTCGCAGTTTTTCCGGCAATGCTGCAATCAGTTTTTCGAGAACCGCGCCAACCTGAGTGCCCTGGATCGTCTGATCGGCGGACGCGTCCGATGAAATAACCTCCTGCATCGGTTTCTCCGGGTCCTCCAGCGGAGTCTCCTGCTTGCGCGCGTTTCGTCTGCCGAACTCTACCGCGACCCGCCACGCAATGCGTGCCAGCCACGTCTTCGGATCGTCCACCGCCGCCAGCCTTGAGCTGTAACGCACTACGCGCAGGAACGTTTCCTGCGTGGCATCCTCGGCTTCGTGATGCCGGCGCAGCACTGCGTACGCAATGCGGTACACGAGCCGCGAGTGTTCCCGGACAAGCGCTTCGAGAACTTCATCTCGGCTGCGCTCGGCCGTCGCCGCTCCGCTCAGGATCACCTCTCGCGCCAGCACCCGTCTCCCCTCAATCATGAAGACCGCTTTCGGAAGGATTCCGTTCAGGAATTTCTGGAGGAAGAACGTCGGGTGGGTGGATGCTTGCAGTACTCGACACAAGTTGTCATTCCGAAGCGCCAGCTTTTCGGCGCGAGGAATCTGCTGTTCGATGCCGGCAAGAAGCGGATTCCTCCGCCTTCGCTGCGCTCAGGGTCGGAATGACAATTAGAAAAGAGGGCGACACGCGAGCGAGAGCGCCCGCGCCACACTAGAAACCGACCATCACCGGTTCCGTCTCCAGCCGCACGGCCCAGATTTCCTCGACACGCTGCTGGATTTGATCTTTCAAGGCGATAATTTCAGCGGCGCTGGCTCCGCCGCGGTTCACTATGGCTAACGCATGTTTGCTGGAGATTCCCGCGCATCCGAAGCCATATCCGCGGGCAAATCCCGAATGCTCGACCAGCCACGCCGCGGAAACTTTCCGGCTCTTCTCCAGTGCGGGATAGCTCGGGATCGTGAGCTTCTTGGCGGCTGCTCGCTTCTCAAGATCTTCGTGCTGTTCTTCCGACAGCACCGGATTCTTGAAGAACGATCCCGCGCTCCGGCAATCAGGATCACCCTCCACAATCAACATCCCCTTGCGCGCGCGAATATGACGCACGGCTTCTCGGGTCTCGGCGAGATTGGGCATGGTTTCGCGCCCTTCGAAATGCCGCTTGAGGTCGGCGTATTCAAGGTGAGGCTCGCCACCTGGGGCGAGCGCGTAAGTGACCCGCAGAACAATGAAGCGTCCTCGCTCAGTGGTGTTGAAGATGCTCGATCGGTACGAGAATCCGCAAGCCTCATTGCAAAGCTCGCGCACCTGGTTGTCCTTGAGATCGAACACCTCGACCGAGTCGATTGTGTTCGAAACTTCCTGGCCATAGGCTCCGACATTCTGCACCGGTGTCCCACCGACGCTACCGGGAATTCCGCTCAGGCACTCCACGCCAGCACAGTGCGCCATGACTGCATGCGACACGAAGCGATCCCAGGGTTCTCCGGCGCCAACCTCAAACAAAGCCCTGCCATCGTCCGCGGCTCCGGTACGCCGCTCGATGCCCGAGATTCCAATTTTCAGCACCAGGCCCGCCCAGCCCGAGTCGGCGACCACAAGATTGCTGCCGCCTCCCAGAATGAAAAGCGGCACATCCCTGGTTCGTGCAAAGCGGACGGACTCTTCCACGTCCGCGATCGTCTTGGCCTCGACAAAAAAACGGGCCGGCCCTCCTACGCGGAAGGTCGTCAGCGGAGCGAGCGGAATATTTTCCTGCACCTGCATCGATGATCCACTATACACAGCGATTTATCTGATTTTCTCGTGGTTTTCCTGGCAGATTGCGAGAGGGTCGTACACTTTCGCAGTCAGAATCCGGTTAGAATGAAAAGAGATTCGAACAGGAGAAGAAGCAAATGCCGATGTATCCCGAAATCATGTGTGTTCCGATGCGCGAGGAACTAACCCGCCTGGGTATCCAGGAACTGCGTACGGCGGAGGAAGTCGACAAGGCGGTGCAGGCCACTGGAACGACGATGGTAGTGGTGAATTCTATTTGTGGTTGCGCGGCGGGGCGCATGCGTCCTGCCGTTCGCCTCGCATTACAAAATTCAGTGCGCCCCGACCACGCATACTCGGTCTTTGCCGGACAAGAAACCGAAGCGACAGAACGCGCCCGCAGTTACTTCACCGGATATCCGCCCTCTTCCCCGTCGATCGCGATTCTACGCGACGGCCAGCTTGTGTACATGCTGCCCCGCCGTGACATCGAATCCCGCGAAGCTCCCGCCATTGCAGCCGACTTGAAAGCCGCGTTCGACCGCATCTGCGGCAAGCCGGTCACGGTCTAATCATAATCCCGCTCGAACACGATTTACGGAACGTGGACCTTGACGGGTAGCAGCGGTTGCACCGGGAACGGCACGTTCACGATGACAAAGGTTTAGACTGGCGTCTAAGTTCCGGCTTCCGGCTCACTTCCGGAGGCCGGCGCGGCTTGCCGAACCCGTAGGCCGCAAAACTGAGGCCCATAGCCCGACGGTTCGAAGCTCGTAGCTCCTAGCTCGTCCTTACATCCATTGACGGCCCTGCCCGCATCTCTCTATTCTCGTAGTGACTCCATTCGAAGGACGGTTCATGAAGAAGCTTGCCCTGTTGGCCCTGGCACTCGAACTTGCGGTTTGTGGATGCGGCACGAGCGGTGCCCCATCGAACGTCACGAACACACAGGCCACGGGAAACTGGGAGGCGCAGCTTACCGGCGGTACTGAGCAGGCGAGCTTGCTGAACTTCGTGACCACCTTCACGGTGACCAATAGCGGCCCCCTCGACGTTACTGGCTTTGGTTTCTTCAATGCCGGATCGTGTTTTTCGACCGGCACGAATGCTGAAACCCTTGCTGGGAACGCCAGCTTTACCACCAGTTCTACCAATACTGTGACCGGCACGCTGACTTTGACCGTGACGTCGACCACGACTGGCAGTGTCTTGACATTAGGCACGCCAACCCCTGCAACCCTGACCGGAACCTCCAACGGAACGACTACGACGACCGGTACGCTTAGCAACGGGATCGTCGTGGGTCAGTGGTCCCTGTCGCCCGGGAACAACGCTACCAGCTGCAATGCGGGTAGCGGGAGTTTCATCATGTGTCAGGGCCTAGCCACGTGTACTCCGACAACTGCGGCTGCTGCGATCAAGAAGCCCGAATAGCCAACCCTTTCTTCATCCCACATCTCTGCTATACAGTGAGACCATGAAGCGCTCGCTTCGTGAGATCGCGGAGTCGCTGCAAGCCCGCCTGATTGGCGACGGCAAGATTGAAATCGCCGGGGTGTCGAGCCTCGCATCGGCGTCGGCGGACCATCTGGTGTTCGTCGATGACGAAAAACATCTCGCCGGGGCGCTGAAATCCCGGGCAGGCGCGATCATTGCAGGGGAGTTTGCCGCTGCTGTGAATGCTGATCGCCCTCTCCTCATCAGCGATCATCCCAAGCTGGCCTTTGCCCGCGCTGCGCGCATGTTGGCCGATGACGGGCGACAGCAGGGAAGTATTCACGCCAGCGCCGTGATTGATCCGTCGGCCACGCTAGGGGCGGGCGTGAGGGTCGATGCGCGAGCGGTAGTCCGCGAAGGCGCACAAATTAAAAATGGCACCCGGATTGGCGCGGGATCCGTGATCGGCACCGGCGTCACGATCGGCTGCCAGTGCGAGATTTATCCGAACGTTACCATTTATCCAGGCACCAGCGTGGGCGACCGCGTACTGATTCATGCCGGGGCGGTGCTCGGCAGCGACGGCTTCGGCTACGTGCGCGACGGAAAAACGGGGCACTACGAAAAGTTTCCGCAGGTCGGACGCCTGGTGATTGAAGACGACGTCGAGATCGGCGCGAATGCAACCGTAGACCGCGGCGCTCTCGAGGAAACCCGCATCAGGAGAGGGACAAAAATCGACAACCTGGTGCACGTCGGGCACAACTGCGATATCGGGGAAGACGTGGTGATCGCCGCGCAGACTGGCCTCTCCGGCAGCATCGTGATCGAGAATGCCGTGGTTCTCGGCGGACAGGTCGGGATCGGCGAACACGCAACGATTGGCGAGGGTGTCATGTTGGGCGGCCAGGGCGGAGTTCTGCCGAACAAGATTCTCCGCGGCAAAGGCGTGGCGTTCTGGGGAACTCCCGCGCAGCCGCTGCGCCAATACCTGAAGCAATTGGCAACGCTGGCGCGGCTGGCTAAGAAGGATTAAGCATAAGCAGTTGAAGTACGGAGACTAAACGGTTTTGGGAAGGGCACGGCTTCAGCCGTGCCGCCTAGTCCGCAAAAGACGCTGGCTTTAGCCCCTGAGGAAACAGTGCGCATCGGGAGTCTTTGATGTCGTTAGTGGTAGTCGGCGGCCATTCACGCAGCGTTGGCAAAACCAGCGTCGTCGCGGGCCTGATCTCCGCGCTCCCTGAATTTGAGTGGACTGCGGCGAAGATCACGCAGTACGGTCACGGAATTTGCTCGGCCAACGGTGAAGCCTGCGACTGTGCCACGGGCGACCATTCGTGGGCGATCACAGAAGAGCGCGATCGGACAGGTGAGTCCGACACGTCACGCTTCCTTGTGGCCGGAGCCTCGCGAGTTTTCTGGGTGCGAACCGAGCAGGGAAGACTGGCCGAGGCGATGCCGACGCTGCGCAAGCGCCTGGAAGGCGCGCGCAATGTCATTATTGAATCGAACAGCGTCCTGAAGTTCCTGCGGCCTGATCTCTATCTCACAATCCTCAATCCTGCCAACGCGGACTTCAAGAAATCCGCACAAGAATTTCTCGACCGCGCTGATGCTGTAATCCTGCACCAGTCAGCCACTAGCCCATCGTGGCTATCGGTCTCCCTGAAACCGGTTGCGGGGTGCCCAGCTTTCCAGATCAAGCCGCCAGAGTATGTGACTCCACAAATCGTAGAATTTCTGCGCGGAAAGCTAGCCATCGACGCAGTCCCAAACAATCGCTAGCGAGATCCCCAACTTGTCATCCTGAGGCCCGCGGGTTTTGCGGGCCGGAGAACCCGTGCGACTTGCCCATAGCACCAATGCTGTCAGCGATTGCACAGGTCCTTCGCTTCGCTCAGGATGACAGCGGCGATGAAACTGAGAACTGAGAACTGAGAACTGAGAACTGCTTCCCGCTCTTTGTTATTCTTCCCACGTGCGCCAAATCCATCCCAGCGCCTGGCTTCTCGCCGTCCTGTCGGCGATCTTGCAGGTCGTGATCTTCCCACTGCCCGGGGCATACATCCTTTCCTGGTTTGCCATCGCACCGTTGCTGATTGCCCTGCTACGCGCACGCCCCGCCGGAGAGTTGGAAGTCGCGGGCTCGGTCCGCCTGCAGCCGGCCACGCCGTGGCAGGGATTTCTGCTCGGCTACATCTGCGGCATCGTCTGGTATGCCGGAACCTGCTATTGGATTTACGACACCATGCGCCAGTACGGCGGCCTGAGCGCACCCATGGCGGTGCTGGCCCTGTTTCTCTTTTGCTGTTATCTCGGCTTGTATCACGGGGTCTTTGGACTTATTGTGAGCCTGCTCGCTCGTCCGCGCGACCATCGCCGAGCCCTGGTGCTGGCTCCATTCCTGTGGGTCGCCATCGAATTGGCGCGAACCCGCATCAGCGGATTTCCCTGGACCCTGCTCGGCATCTCGCAGGTCGATAACGTCCCGCTCTGCCACATTGCCGGCTTCACTGGCGTGTACGGAATTTCCTTCGAAATCGTGCTGGTCAACGTTGCGATTGCTGCCGCATTTCTGATCCCGCGAGCGAAACGCGGCATTATGTTTGCCGCTGCTCTCGCCGCCGCCACCGTGTTGCAATCGGGCAGGCTCATCGAAGCTCCACCCGCAAAGGCTGACCACGCCGCGTTGCTGGTGCAACAAAACATCCCGGTTGCGGCCGATTGGACTCCTGCCCAACTTGAGCAGACACTGCGCGAACTAACCGAGCTCACCATCAACTCCGCTACCCGCAAGGCGGGGACAAGAGTTGATCTCATCGTCTGGCCGGAATCCCCCGCACCCTTTTTCACCAACGACGCGAACTTCCGAGCCACCGTCAGCGACATGGCGCGCAAGACCGGCGCTTGGATCGTCGTCGGTGCGATCGGGAGCGACGCCCCTCATCCCAACGATGAGGGACCATTGTTCAACTCTGCCGCGGTGATCAGCCCGCAGGGAGACTGGACGGCCCGCTATGACAAAGTCCACCTAGTTCCCTTCGGCGAATATCTTCCGTTCCCAAGCTTGTTCTCCTTTGCGGGAGGTCTGACCAAAGAAGTCGGCCAATTCGGGCGCGGCAAGTCGCGCCAGGCCTTGAACGCCGGCGGCGAGCAACTAGGCATCTTCATCTGCTACGAGTCGATCTTTCCCGATGAAGTCCGCCAGTCCGCCGATCTGGGCGCGCACGTGTTCGTGAACATTTCCAATGACGGCTGGTATGGCGACAGCGGGGCTTACGCCCAGCACCTGAATCAGACCCGCATGCGCGCTATCGAGAACGATCGCTGGCTGCTGAGCGCTACCGACACCGGCGTCACCGCTGCGATCGATCCCTGGGGACGCATCGCCGCCCGTATCCCCCGCAAAGAGCGAGCCGCCCTCGTCGCGCCCTATGCCCTCACTTCGGTCACCACGTTCTATACCCGCCATGGTGACTGGTTCGCTTTTGTGTGTGCGATAATTTTGATTGGAGCGCTCGTCGAGCGTTTCACATCCGCAAAACGCAAGAAGGCTGACACATCCGCATGAATCAAGAGTTGGAACAGGAATACGAGAAGTTGAGCAAGAAAGCCCACGATCTCCGGGAGTATCTTTGACGCGGAGAAGGTCCGCCCGCAGCTAGCCGAAATTGACAAGCAGGCGTCCGACCCGAATCTTTGGTCGAATCCCCAGCGCTCGCAGCAAGTCATGCGCGAGAAGAAGCGCCTGGAGCACGTGCTCTCGACCGACGCCGACCTGGCGCGCCGCGCCGACGACATCAAAGCTTACTTCGATCTCGCGAAGGAAGGCGAAAACGTCGATGCCGACCTGCAGCGCGAAATCACTTCCCTCCGTGACCGGATCGACAAACTTGAAACTGAAACGCTGCTCTCCGGTGAAAACGACGCCCGCAACGCGATCGTGACCATCCATCCCGGCGCCGGGGGTACGGAGTCGCAGGACTGGGCCGACATGCTCCTGCGCATGTATCTGAGATGGGCCGAGCGCCAGGGTTTCGAAACCGTGCTTTACGACTACCAGCCCGGCGAAGAAGCCGGATTGAAGTCGGCGACGTTCGCCGTCAACGGCGATTACGCGTTCGGCCTGCTGCAGGGCGAGATCGGCGTGCATCGCCTGGTGCGCATCTCCCCATTCGATCAGGCCAAGCGTCGGCACACTTCGTTTGCCAGCGTGTTCGTCTCGCCGGAAATCGACGACAGCATCGAAATCGTAATCAAGCCGGAAGACATTCGTGTCGATACATATAGGTCGAGCGGCAAGGGCGGACAACACGTCAATACAACCGATTCCGCCGTGCGCATCACCCACATTGCCACCGGACTGGTGGCCAATTGCCAGAACGAGCGCTCGCAGCACAAGAACAAAGACCGTGCCATGAGCATGCTGCGCTCGAAGCTCTACGAATTCGAGATGGAAAAGAAGCGCGCCGCCACGAAGAAGATTGAAGACTCGAAGCTCGATATCGAATTCGGATCGCAGATTCGTTCCTACGTGCTGCAGCCGTACCGCATGATCAAAGACCATCGGACAAAAACGGAAGTCGGCGACGTCGATCGCGTGCTCGACGGGGACCTGCAGCCGTTCATACGTGCGTATTTATTGGCACGGCGGGGGGAGAAGCAGTGATTTGTTGTGCTCACAAGCTTGTCATCCTGAGGCCCGCGTTTTAGCGGGCCGAGGGACCTTACACGTCGCGTGCAGCGCCGATGCTGATGCAGAGTACATAGGTCCCTCGGGCCGCAAAACCGCGTCCCTCAGGATGACAAAGCTTGAGTTGCAGCGAAAGAATTAGCATCATGCCGAAACCTGCCAAGCCTCGCAACCGTCAACTCAAGCTCGGCCCGCGTTTCCACCGAGCCTTCCTGTTCGCCGCCGAGAAGCACCACGGCCAAACGCGCAAAGCCTCGACTATCCCTTACATCGCGCATCTGATGGGAGTTGCGTCTCTCGTGTTCGAAGCCGGAGGCGATCAAGACCTCGCCATCGCCGCGCTGTTGCATGACGTCGTCGAGGATTGCGGCGGCGCTCCCATGCTGAAGGAAGTCCGCCGCCGCTTTGGCAGCCGAGTCGCCGAAGTAGTCGATGGTTGTACCGACGCTTACGAAGTCCCCAAGCCGCCGTGGCGCGAGCGAAAAGAGAGCTACATCCGCCGCCTGAAGAAGGAAAGCGCCGACACGCGCCTGGTGTCCGCCGCCGATAAGCTGAACAATGTGCGCTCCATTCTCAGCGACTACCGCGCCGTGGGCGAATCTGTCTGGTCACGGTTCAATGGCGGACGTGATGGCACTCTTTGGTACTATCGGACGTTGCGGGACGAATTCCTCCGGCGCAACCAAAACCGTATTACACGCGACTTCGATCTTGCGGTGCGCGAATTGGAGTTGCTCACCGGATGCGCCTCGACTGCGCATCCTTCACCCGAGGAATGAATTATGGCGCGCACGATTGACCAAATCCGCGCTTCCAAGCTGCCTTCGAACATGATGCAGTTCGCTGCGCGCGGCGCTCTGCAGGTTCCGCCGGCGGAGAATATTGAAATCCTCGTTTACCTCGCCCTGCACAACAAGGTCTTCGGCGAACTGGCCCGCATGACGCTTGCCGGATGGGACGAAAAGGCCTGTCTGGCGGCCGCTTCCGACCCTCAGACGACTCGGGAAGTGCTGGACTATTTCATTTCGCCTGACAACGTTCGTCCCAAACTGTTGCCCGCGTTGCTCGAGAATCCGTCAGTTCCCGAGGCGCAAATCGTGAAACTCGCGATGTCGGCCATGCGCGACACGGTGGAAATCATCCTGAAGAGCAAGCGCGCGTTAGCGCTGCCGCGAGTAGTGAATACGCTGTCGTCCAATCCGTACCTGAGAAAAGAAGAGGCGGCTCAACTCCGGGCTAAACCCTCTGACCCGGTTCCCGAGCCGAGTGCTCCACCTCCGGCGCCCGCGCCAGAGGTTTCGCTTGCTGCACAGCCGAGTCCTGTCGCTTCCGTGACCGAAGCCGTAAGCGCGCCGCCCTCTCCTTCCGAAGGCGATAACACCACTCTAGCCGCTGAGGGCCACGATGAGGCCGTTGAGGTCTACATGAAAGACCATGCCGCCGACATCGCGGCGGAGGGCGACAAACCCTTTCAGCCGATCGGCGGAGTGGTTGAATTGCTGGGCCAGGATTACTTCCCGGTGGTCGACTCGGCGGAGATTTCCGCGCCGCCAGAACCTGGCGCGCCAGCCAGCAGCACAGCGGCAAAACCCGCCGTCAAACTGCCCGTCGAACCGAGGCGCGAGAATACGCTGCAGAAAATTAATCGTCTCGATGTCAAAGGGCGCATCCAGCTCGCGCTCAAAGGCAGCAAAGAAGAGCGCTCGATCCTGATCCGCGATGGCACCAAGGTTGTGGCGTTGGCCGTGCTTGATGCACCCAAGCTTGCTGATGGCGAAGTGGAGAAATTTGCCAGCCAGAAAAATGTCCTGCAGGCTGTATTGCGGCAGATCCCGCTCAAACGCCGATTCGTGAAGAACTACATCGTAGTGCGGAACCTGTGCGCAAACCCGCGCACCCCGCTCGATATCGGCCTGAAACTGATGAAGAATCTGTTAGTCCAAGATTTGAAAAATATTTCGGCGAATAAAGAGGTTTCCGAAACGGTTCGGAAACTGGCGTTCAAGATGTTCAAGCAGAAGATCGAAGACGCAAACAAGAAGTAACGCTGGAGGAGCTTTGGCCACGTCGCCCGAATCCGATCCGATTGCCGATCTTCTTCAGCGGTCCAAAACGATCGCAGTGGTCGGACTCTCCTGCAATCCGATGCGCCCCAGCCACGGCGTCTCAGCCTACCTGCAGAGCCACGGATACCGCATCATTCCAGTGAATCCGAACATTACCGAATGCCTGGGGGAGAAAGCTTACGCCTCGCTGCTCGATGTGCCGGAGAAGATCGACATCGTGGATATCTTCCGCCGCTCCGAATTCGTCGAGGAGGTTGTCGATCAGGCGATCCAGCTAAAGGTGCCAGCCGTCTGGATGCAAGAAGAGGTCATCCACGAAAAAGCCGCCGCGAAGGCGCGCCAGGCTGGTGTTTTCGTCGTGATGGATCGCTGCATTCTGAAGGAACATCGCAGCCGCTTCCGGTAAACTCAGCCAACCGCGATAAATACAGCGCTCGCGTCGTCGGGCACGCCCGCGCCGTTAGCGAACGACCGGACTTCATCCACGAGACTCACCGCAGACGCACCGGGCTTCACGGCGTGTTCGGCAAGACGGCAGGCGCCATATTCTTCCTCGTTCCCGTTTTCGGCTTCCGTGATTCCGTCACTGTAGAAAATCAACTTGGATTCTTCGGAAAGTGAAATCACCGTCTCGGAGTAGTCGCCGCAGCCCAGACCCAGTGGCAAGCCGCGTTCTACTTCGAGGAAGTGCTCGCCGTCTCCATCGATGAAGAGCGGGCGCAAATGCCCCGCGTTGGCGAACACCACCGTGCGCGAAGACGGGTCGAGAACGGCATACACCATGGTTACAAATTTTCCGGCAGGGAAGTCGTCGACCAGCAACTCGTTCAGCCGGGTCAGCACCTCACCTGGCGAGCAGCACGCTTCAGCCAGCGACCGCAGCATCCCGCGGGTGGCGGACATCAGCAGCGCCGCCGCTGTCCCTTTGCCCGATACATCCGCCAGCACGATACCCCATCGACCATCCGGAAACGGAATGAAGTCATACCAGTCGCCGCCGACAGCTCGAGCCGGTACGCTGAGTCCCGAAATTGCGAACCCGGGAATGTACGGCGAACTCTTCGGCAACAGCGCCTGTTGAATCGCCCGCGCTTCCTGCGCGTCGCGGTTCAGGACATCCCGCTCTGTGCGTTCATGCTGAAAGCGGCGAGCATTGTGCACGGCCACCGCAATATGAGCGCACAACGCCTGCAGAAGTCTGCGCTGCTTCAGGGGGAAGCCGTCCAGTTGGTGATGGGAGGCAGTGAAGACCCCTACCAATTGCCCGTCCACCAGGAGCGGAATCGCAACTTCGGAAAGCGTCGATTCTTCACAGCCGATGTAGTACGGATCCTTGCGCACATCGGGGGCGTACCGCATCTCACCCGTGCCTGCCACGTACCCCACCATACCTTCCTTCCCGATCTTCAAGGCGTGGCCTTTGCCATGGGCCGCGCAGCCGGCACAGCCGAGCGCGCAAGCCAGAACCAATTCCCCCCGCTCTTCGTCGTGTAGATAAACATCTGCATCGATGCACCCGAAAGAACGCGCCACGTCGTTGATAACTTTGTCGACGAGTTCATCCAGATCGAGGATCGAGGTGATCTTCTGCGCCGCTTTCTGCAGCTTCTGCAGATCTTCGACCAGATCGGCGGCCAGGGCGCGAACGGGAACAACCTCGTTGGTGGCGGGACTGAGAAATGTAGTCATGAAAACCAATCCTTGCCTGCTGAAAGGCGGTCTAAACGGAGGCCGAGCGTTAAGAAGTAGATGCTGCGCAGGGCCGTTACGATTCTTTCTTTGGCTGCGGCGGACCGTTCGCGCCGGCCTGGGAACGGTGGCGTTTGATCTCTTCCATGCGCTCGCGAATACGTTTTTCGATGCCTTCATTCGTCGGCTGATAGTACACGCGCCCAAGTAGATTGTCGGGTAGGCACTCCATGTTCGCCACTTTAGATTCGAGATCGTGGGCGTACTGGTAGCCGCGTCCGTAGCCGAGCCCCTTCATCAGCTTCGTAGGCGCATTTCGCAGGTGTAAGGGGACCGACTCCGCCGCCGTGCGCTCGACATCCTCCTGCACGCTCCCATACGCGGTGTAGAGCGCATTCGATTTCGGAGCGACCGACAGATATACGACCGCCTGTGCCAGCGCGAGATTGCCCTCTGGCATGCCGATGAAATCGACAGCATCGCGAGCCGCCATGCATAACGAGAGCGCGTTCGGATCAGCCAGCCCGATGTCTTCCACCGCCATCCGCACCACCCGCCGCGCAACATATAGAGGATCTTCCCCGGCTTCGAGCATGCGCCCCAGCCAGTACAACGCGGCGTCCGGATCGCTGTTGCGCACCGATTTATGCAGCGCCGAAATCAGGTTGTAATGCTCTTCGCCAGTCTTGTCGTACAGCAGAACGCGCTTCTGCAGCGCGTCGTGGACGATCTCATCGGTAATCTCCGGCGAGTCGGGTGCCCCACTTCTCCCTGATGTTGGGAGAAGTGGGGATTTTGCCAGCCCAGCGGCAACTTCCAAAACGTTGTAAGCGCTGCGAGCGTCGCCGCTGGTGTAGCTGGCAATCTTCTTGAGCACGTCGTCGGACGCGACCAGATTCATGTCGCCCAGCCCACGTTCACGGTCAGTAAGCGCCCGTCGCAGCAGCAGTACAATCTCCTCTTCCGTGAGCGGGTGCAGCACGTAAACCCGGCATCGCGAAAGCAGAGCGGAGTTGATTTCAAATGACGGATTCTCTGTAGTCGCGCCAATCAGCCGGATGTTCCCCTTCTCTACGTGCGGAAGAAACGCATCCTGCTGCGCTTTGTTGAAGCGATGAATCTCGTCGATGAAGACGATCGTGCGCGTCCCATACTGCCGCGCGCGCTCCGCATCGGCCATGACCTGCTTGATCTCTTTGATCCCCGCCAGCACTGCGGAGAATTCAATGAACTCGGCCTTGGTCATGTTGGCGATGATCTTGGCGAGTGTAGTCTTGCCAGTTCCCGGCGGTCCCCAGAAGATCAGCGAACCGGAGTCGTCCCGCTCAATCTGGACCCGCAGCGGCTTGCCCGGCCCGATCAGATGCTCTTGCCCGGCATATGCATCCAAAGTGCGCGGACGCATGCGATCCGCCAGCGGCCGCGTAGTGTCGGCCGCCCCCGCATTTGGAATAGGCTGAAACAGGCTCATAGAAGCTCTTCTCCTCAGCTTAACGCATAAGGGACGGAGATTTCCTTCGTGAACCTTCGTGTCCTTCCTGGTTATTGGGTTAGCTTTAGTCCGCGAACACCCGCGACCCTTGCACGAACCGCAACTCGGGCGCCACCGGAAGCACACCGAGTTCAGCAGCGTACCGGTAAAAAAGCTGCAGCCCTCCTAGGCACCCCGCATCGAGTTGGTAATGGATATTTTCGGTTAAATAGCTGCGGACATCTGACTCGCTGAGGCGCACCCGCGGCGCCCACTCACGGGAAATCTGCTCAACATTCTCCGGCATCAACCCATGATCGCGCGAATCGCGAAATACCGCCGCCAGATCCAGCCCGGGATCGGCCTCTCGCAACGCATCCCCGCGCACCGCCCAGAAGGCGAACACAAAAGGCTTACCCGTGTAACGAATCCACTCCTCCGCCAGGTCGAGCGTGTGATACTTCCTGCGGTCGACCTGCAAGGCCGGATCTCCAATGACCAAGCCCGCATCGCAGGTCTCGAGCATCTTCTCGATATCGGGCTCCATCGGAGTGAATGTTCTGCCTCCGCCCAGCCATTTCTCAAACAGAATCTTTGTTAGTGCCACCGAGGTCATCGACGAGGTATCCAGCGCCACAGTCCGCACGAGTTCTACCGGAATCTGACTGACCAGCAAGATCGATCTCACCGCCCGGCGCGACGCGATGGCAACGTCGGGAAGGATCTGCAGCCCCGGAATTTGTGCGTACGCCGCCGTCGGAATGATCCCGATATCGGCTGTCCCCTCGTCTAACGCACGAGCGCACGCAGAAGGCAAAGTATAGGAAATCTCAAAGTCGCGGCCGGCCTGACCATGCTCGAAATCCCACATCAAAGGGGCCGTATTCAGGTAGGAAATGGCGGAAATGCGCAAACGTCTCATTGGGAAGTTTCGAATCGGGACTCTTTCCATAATATTAACAAACGATTGTGACGTCTGACCTTGACAGCCTTCTCCGCCGAAACGCTATAGTCCGCTCGGAGCCCTATTTGTGTCTGAGACAGCTGCTTCCACCGCCACGACCCCCACCCTTGAATGGCTCGCCCTATCGCTCACTCCCGGCCTCGGCCCGACGAAAGCCCGAAAGCTGGCCGAACATTTCGGATCGCCGGAGGCCGTCTTCCGAGCGTCTTTGACCGAACTCGAGAGCACCGGCATCCAGGCGATCTCGGCCCAATCGATCGCGACAGGAAAGTCGATGGAATTGGCTCGCGAGGAAATGGCGCGCGCAGCCGACGCCGGCGTCACCGTAGTCTCTGTCGCAGATACTGCCTATCCACCCCGCCTGAAAGAAATCTACGATCCCCCCGCTATCCTTTATGTGCGCGGTGACGCCGAGTTGCTCACCAAACCCGGCATTGCCGTCGTGGGAACTCGTCATCCGACTCCCTACGGTTCTGGGATGGCTGAGCGCCTGGCCTGCGATCTCGCTTCGCAGGGCTTGGTCATTATTAGCGGCATGGCCCGTGGGGTTGATACGGCCAGCCATCGCGGCGCGATCTCCGCCAAAGGCAAGACGGTCGCGGTTTTCGGCACGGGCGTCGATGTCATCTACCCCAAAGAGAACTCGCGCCTCTCCGAACAGATTCTCGCGCTGGGCGGAGCGCTCATTTCCGAATTTCCTCTAGGGACATTCGCCGCTCCGCAGAACTTTCCGATTCGCAACCGCATCCTGAGCGGCATGTCGGTCGGCGTGCTGGTCGTGGAAGCCGCCGAATATTCCGGCACGCGCATCACCGCGCGCCTCGCGCTCGAGCAAAATCGTGACGTCTTCGCCGTGCCCGGCAACGTCACCAACAAGAATTCCTGGGGACCGAACACACTCATCAAACAGGGCGCCAAGCTGGTAGCGACCTGGGAAGACGTGTGGGAGGATCTCCCGACAGAAGTACGACTTGCATTGACTCCGCCTGCCTCCCCTGAATCCCAAACCTTGTCCGCCGCATCTCTATTTCCGGACGACGGGCTTCCTCCTCACGAAAAGCTCCTCCTGAGCCTGCTGAAAGCCGACGAAGCCACGCACATCGACGAACTCGTCGAGAAGCTGGAATCGCAATTGTCTTCCTCCGAAATCTTCGCCGCGTTGTTCGAGCTTGAGCTCAGCGGTAAGGTGCGACAGATGCCGGGGAAGAATTTCGTAAAGAGCTTTTAGCCGTTAGCTCTTAGCTTTTAGCTTGAACTCAACGGCAAGAAGTGGAAGGTGTCGATTTGAGAAACTACAAAGATCTTCACGTTTGGGAAAAGGCTCACAAACTGACACTGTCGGTCTACCGTGCTACACGGGCGTTTCCTACGGATGAGCGCTTTGGCTTGACCAGTCAGATTCGACGTTCGGCATCCTCAATTCCTGCGAACCTGGCTGAGGGATGTGGTCGGCGCTCGGATGGAGAGATGTCGAGGTTTGTCTTAATTGCCCTCGGATCCGGCGCTGAACTCTCCTACCATCTCTTGCTTTCGAACGATCTTGGATTTCTGGACAGAGAGGATTTCGCTCATCTCGCGTCAGACTTAGACGAAGTGATGAAGATGCTGTCAGCACTCTCGGTGCGGCTGAAAATCACTTCACGATCCACGATTTTGGAGCTAAAGGCTAAGAGCTAACAGCTAAGAGCTTTCAGCCAGTAACTTGTTCCCCGCTTGACATTCGTGCTAGCTTCAAAAAACGCATCAAACAGAAACAGAGGTTCCATTGTCAAAAGGTTTAGTCATTGTCGAATCGCCGGCCAAGGCGAAAACCATCCAGAAATATCTGGGGAAGGGCTTCTCTGTCGAAGCCTCGCTCGGGCACGTCAAGGATTTGCCCAAGAGCACTCTCGGTGTCGACGTTAACAATGATTTCGAGACCGACTACGTCGTCATTCCCGGCAAGGAGAAAGTTGTCGCCAAGCTGAAGAAGCTTGCAGCCTCCGCCGACGCCATCTATCTCGCGCCTGACCCGGACCGCGAAGGTGAAGCCATCGCCGCTCACCTGGCGTTCGAACTCGATGAGGACGGCGGAAAGAAGAAGAAAGCTGCGAAGAAGGCAAAACCAAAGACGGGCGAGCCCGAGGCTCCTCCGCGCATCCAGCGTGTGACCTTCAACGAGATTACCAAGCGTGCCGTGCAGGCCGCGTTCGAACATCCGCGAGCCATCGATCAGAATCTGGTGGACGCGCAGCAGGCCCGCCGTGTGCTCGACCGGCTCGTCGGCTATCAGGTCTCTCCTCTTTTATGGGACAAAGTCCGCCGTGGCCTCTCCGCCGGACGTGTACAAACCGTCGCGCTTCGCCTGATCGTCGAACGCGAACGCGAAATCAAAGCGTTCGAGAAAAAAGAATACTGGACAATCGACGCTCATCTCGCCGCCAGCAAGCCTCCAGCGTTTGACGCCCGGTTTGTGGGCAAGGGCGAGGAGAAGGTTGAAGTCACCAATGGCGAAGATGCGGAAAAGATCCGCGCCGCTCTCGAAAAAGCGGATTGGGTCGTCCGTTCTGTCGATAAGAAAGAGCGCCGCCGCAATGCCGCGCCTCCGTTCACGACGAGCAAACTGCAGCAGGATTCTTCGCGCAAGCTCCGTTTCAGCGTGAAGCGCACCATGATGATTGCGCAGCGCCTGTACGAAGGTGTGGAACTCGGCGAAGAAGGCTCCGTCGGTCTCATCACCTATATGCGTACCGACTCGACGCGCGTTGCGCCCGAAGCCATCGCAGAAGTACGCGAGTACGTCACCAAGGAATACGGCTCGACCTATCTGCCGGAGGCGCCGAACACCTTTAAAGAGAAGAAGGATTCGCAGGGGGCTCACGAGGCCATCCGTCCGACTTCGGCCATGCGCCATCCTGACCAGATCAAGCAATACTTAAAAGAAGATGAGTTCAAGGTCTACAAGCTCATCTGGCAGCGCTTCGTCGCTTCGCAGATTAACCCGGCAGTCTTCGACCAGACCACGGTCGACATCGACGCAAAGAGCGCGAACGAAGTCTTCTGGTTCCGCGTGACGGGCTCAGTCCTGAAGTTCGACGGCTTCCTCAGAGTCTACGAAGAATCCAAAGAAGGCAAGGACGAAGAAGACGAGGAACTGAAGCACAAACTACCCGCGCTCGAAGCCGGGCAGAAGTTGACACTCCGCGAACTGAAGCCTGAGCAGCACTTTACCGAGCCTCCGCCGCGCTTCAACGAAGCGTCGCTGGTCAAGGAACTCGAAGAACGCGGTATCGGACGTCCCTCCACTTACGCCGCGATTCTCACCACGATTCAAGAGCGCCAGTACGTGCAAAAGATCGGAGGAAAATTCGTTCCCACGGAGATAGGCCTGGTTGTCACCGACCTGCTGGTGGAGAACTTCCGCGACATTTTCGATCTGCAATACACCGCCCGTCTGGAAGAAGAACTCGACGAGATCGAGGAAGGCAAAGAGAAGTGGCAAGACGCGATGTCGGATTTCTACAAGAAATTCCAGAAGGATCTCAAATATGCCGAAAAGCATATGGAGAACATCAAGCGGATGGAGAAGCCCACCGACGAAAAATGCGAAAAGTGCGGCGCACCGCTGGTCATCAAGTGGGGCAAGCACGGATCCTTCTACGCCTGCAGCACCTACGATAAAGAAGATCCCAATACCTGCACGTTCACCAAAGAAAACCCGATCAACCTGCCCGATCTAGATTCCGCTGACATGCAGGAGACGGGTGCGGCAGAAGAATATTGCGAAAACTGCGGCCGCGTGATGGTCCTGAAGCGCGGACGCTTCGGCCAGTTCATGGCCTGCACCGGGTATCCCGACTGCAAGACCACGCGCCGCCTCGATCAGGGCAAGAAAGTTCCAGACATTCCGCTCGACGAACTCTGCCCCAAGTGTGGCCGCAACATGATGATCCGCCACGGTCGTTACGGCGAGTTCACCACCTGTAGCGGATATCCCGAATGCAAATACGTCAAGCAGAACTACATCGGCGTGAAGTGTCCCGACTGCAAGGACGGTGACCTGGTCGAAAAGCGCGCCCGGAAGGGCAACACCTTCTACGGATGCTCCAATTATCCGAAGTGTAAGTTCACTTCGGCCCATAAGCCGCTCGCTGAGAAGTGCCCAAGTTGCGGCAGCGAGTATCTGGTCGAGAAGAATCTGAAAGCCGGCCCGGTGATCGCGTGTCCGAACAAGGAGTGCGACTACGAGCGCGCGGCTCCGCCGCCGCCTCCGAGTCCGGAAGCGTCAGCATCAACGAGCGCGTAATAGCCGTGAGCGATGAGCAGTGAGCAATTTAGCAAACACCTGAGTTCGCAGCTCAAGGCTCGTAGCTCACTGCTCAAAATCACAACCACAAAGGACACGAAGGAACACGAAGTAGTTTCCTTCGTGAACCTTCGTGCCCTTCGTGGTTATCGCATTGCTCAACGCTCGTTGCTCATTGCTCACTCCTCCAATTACAATCCACACCATTCCCGGAGGAATGAATGCCCAAGAAACCAACCGTAGCGGACGCTCAGCTGATTGTTCAACTCTATGACCTTCGGCGTGAGGCCGAAATGCGCAAGGCCCGCAGTTGGTGGGCGGGAGAGTTCTTTCCGCAAAGCGCCGACGACTTCCTCAAAGTCGCATGGGCCATGGGCACCCAGGAAAATAACTGGCTCCGCCAGGTGGGCGGCTACTGGGGAATGGTCACATCGTTCGTGAACAACGGCGTCCTGAATGAACAGTTATTTCTAGCTCCGGGATTCAGCGGCGAACTGTTTCTGATCTATGCAAAAATCCATCCTTTCATAAAGGACCTGCGCGAGAAACTGAACGACCCCAATGCCTGGAGAGACATCGAGACCGCCGTCACCCGTACAAAATGGGGCCGCGACCGCCTTCAGTTCATGATCAAGCGCGTTGAAACCATGCGCGAGAAACGAAAGGCGAGCTCCTAGCTGCTAGCTCAACCCTGGTCTATCCGATCCGGATAGACCAAATCCTCAAACTTTGTGTCCAGATCGTTTTGAAAAGGGCGGGCCTTCCAGGTGCGCCATCGATTGCCCAAGGGAGACGAGAGGTTTAGCCCCTCAGGCAAGCACGTTGGTCGGAGGGGTTTGCCTAGAAGCTAGCAGCTGTAAGCCTTTCTGTTATCCTAATCGGCTGTGCGGATGATCTGGTGGTTCCTGATCTTGGGCGTCAGTACGCTGGTAGTAGTGTGTGTCGCGATTGCTTTATACGTTCATCTTCGACGCCATTTGCAGAAGACGCACCACGACGCTCACGACGGAACCTTGAGTAAAACCAACCACCGCACAGACCACTGATGCTGCACTGGAGAGACTCATCTATGACAAGGTCGGCTGTTCAAGCTCTGCGCACTCCGCAAGAGCGCACAATCGATACCTTACGGCAGGTCGCGCTCATCGTGGGTGCAAGTGTTTTCGTGGCAGTCTGTGCCCGCTGGGGATCCATCTCACTGATGCCTCTGACTCCAGTGCCCCTGACAGTGCAGAATCTTGCCGTATTGCTCGTTGGTTTGCTTCTTGGAAGCCGGCGGGGTTTCGCCGCTCTCACGCTCTACCTGGTAGAAGGCATGGCGGGATTACCCGTCTTCAGTCCCAATGGCCCAGGTGGAGTTGTTCAGCTGTTTGGAGGAGTCACTGGCGGATTCCTGCTGGCGTATCCCCTGGTAGCATTCGTCGCCGGCTACATCTTCGAACGGGGTTCCAGGACTTTCGTGCGCGCCGCCCTTGCGGGGATCGCCGCCGAAGCCGTGCTTTTTGCGGGAGGGCTGAGCTGGCTATACGTCTTCACGCATTCCCTGGCGAAGGCCGCCTATCTGGGCCTGTACTTGTTCGTCGCCGCAGAAGTGATCAAGGTGATGTTGGCCGCCGGAATCGGAGCCCGCTGGCATCGCACACAGTGATGCTGTGACTGGGATTAAAGCTTGATTTTGTTTCACCTCCAGCCGCGAAGCGGAGGTATTTGAAAGCTCGGCAAGAAAGTGCCGAGTGCGAATCGACCAATAGGTCAGAAGTCCCGTAGGGACGGCACAGGCGCGACGCAGGAGTCCACAACAAGATGACCGCCGTATCCGATACTGAAAAAACAACTAGCTCCGCCGCCGATGTCCGCGAAATCACGGTCGCCCACAGCCCCGACTCCGATGACGCGTTCATGTTTTATGCACTGGCCACGCACAAAATCCGCACCCCGGGCCTGCGTTTTACGCACACCTTGTGTGACATCGAGACGCTGAATCAGAAGGCCCAGGAGGGAGTCTACGACGTCAGCGCGATTTCGTTCCACGCCTATCCCTACGTGCAGGACAAATACGCGTTGATGGCCTGCGGAGGCAGTGTCGGCGAGGGGTACGGCCCTATGATCGTCTCGCCCCGCCCGTTCTCGCAGAATGAAGTCAAGACCAAGCGCATCGCGGTTCCGGGTACCCTGACCACCGCCTACCTCGCGCTCCACCTGTTCGCTCCCGGCGTCGAGACCGAGGTGGTCCCCTTCGACCAGATCATCCCGCAGGTTTTGGAAGGGAAGTACGAAGCGGGCCTGATCATTCATGAAGGTCAGCTGACCTACGACAAATCAGGCCTGCACCGCATCGTCGATCTCGGCAGGTGGTGGCAGAAGGTTACCGGATTGCCGCTTCCGCTGGGAGGCAATGCCATTCGCCGCGCCCTCGGCCCGCAACTCATGCCTGCCGTCACGCAGGCTCTCCGCGACAGCATCCAGTATGGGCTCGATCATCGCGAAGAAGCCCTGGCCTACGCGATGCAGTTCGCCCGCGATCTTGACACCGCGTCCGCCGATAAGTTCGTCGGCATGTACGTCAACGAGCGCACCCTCGATTACGGTGCAGACGGCCGCGAAGCCGTCCGCCGCCTGCTCGACATGGGCCACAAAGCCGGCATCATCGGTCCGGAAGCGCGCGTGGATTGGGTGTAGAAGAGAAGCTATTAGCTCTTAGCCTTTAGCTCATAGCTTCTTGCCTTGGTTACACGTAGTGTTCCGGAGCAATACGGCTTCGTTCACACTTGATTGAAACCGGGGAAATTTGTGGTTTTAGCTAACAGCGAAAGGCTTTGAGCTAAGAGCTTGTTTCCCCAGACTCTCCTCATCGACGCCGACGACACGCTCTGGGAGAACAACGTTTACTTCGAGCGCGCCATCGCTCGTTTCATTTCATTCCTGAACCATCATGAGTTCAATCCTGAGCAAGTGCGCGAGGTCCTCAACGATGTTGAGCGCGAATGCATCGTCAAGCACGGATACGGCCTCCACAGCTTCGCCCATGCGCTGGTCGATACCTTCGAACGCCTGAGTCCCGTACCGGTCACTCCAGAGCTTCACGAGCAAGTGCTCAGCTTCACCCGCATCATCGAGAACCACGACATCGAGTTCCTCCCCGAAGTCCCCGAGACCTTGGAGTATCTTTCGCAAAGACATCGCCTGATCCTCGTGACGAAAGGCGCACATGCTGAGCAGTCAGGGAAGGTAGAGCGCTCAGGGGTGACGACGTATTTCGCAGCGACAGAAATCGTGGCCGAGAAGAATGCCGAGATCTACGCGCACATAGCCGCAAAGTACGAATGCAGCCACGATTCGACCTGGATGATCGGCAACAGCCCAAAGTCCGACATCAATCCGGCCTTGGCCGCAGGCCTCCACGCGATCTTCGTCCCCCACGGCGACACCTGGATCCTCGAGCACGAAGAGGTAAACCCCGCCCCCGAGGGCCAAAAGCTTATGATAGTAGGCCGCTTCGCCGAACTCCGCGAACACCTTTGAGATTGGTGTGAATCACGACTTTGACTCTCGGCTCATGTGGCGACAGCCGCCTCGGCTGTCCCGCAAAAGCGAAGCTAAGCGGGTATTCTTCCCGAAGCCGGCAGTATACTCAGTGGTGCCCCGCGGCCGGCCTAACTCCTCAAACATCGGCACCATCCCAACCCTAAACTTCGTCGCAATCCGCGACCAGCCGCGGTTTTGGGTTGATCCAATGCCAGCACCGAATAACCTGAACGCTGTAAAAGTTTTCTCACAGCGCGCCCGATGAATCCCCGGCCACCGGTTACCAGCACCGCGTTGGAATCTGGCGTATCCATCAGTCAGCAGGAATCATGTCCGTTACTCTCATCTCAGTTACCATCGCATCAAAGTAACCAACACCGCTCCTCTCGCGTTCGCCATTCTCCGCATGCTACCCTCATTCTGCTCTGCGATCTGGCTCCCACTTCGTCGGTGGCGATTCAGACCAATAATTTAAGGCGGTTGCTGCACACGGTCGAGGCGCTTTCCGAACTCGGGCCGGCCCTGACGGCCGAGCGCGAGTTCTCGGAGACCTCGCGGCTCATGCTGTCCGCCGTCATGGAGGCTGCGGGCGCGCGCGAGGGCGCGCTGTTTTTGTTTAGCGACAAACCCGCCGTGCTGACTTCCTCCACCGCCTTGGGATTCGCCCTCATGCCGGATCCCGCCTTCATTCCTCTCCTTCCGAAACACGTACACGCTCTCACCGCCGCACGCGGACCCATCGTTCTCAACTCGTCGACCTACTCGGTTTTTCTGAGTTCGAACGGCAACGTTGCTCCCGAACTTTTCAAGTGCCTCGCCCCACTGAAAGCCGGAGGACGCCTTGCGGGTGTCATCGGCCTTGGCCGCCGTCCCGGCGAGGCGCTCTACGAAGACAGCGAACTCGACGCCCTCGAGTTGCTATGCAGCTACGTCGCCCTCGCGGTTCAGAATCACACCCTGACGCAGACGATCGCGCAGCGCGTCTCTGAGAACTTGCGCCTCATGGCCTCTCTCCATGGATTCTACGACAATGCGCTCGAAGCCTTCGCCACCGCCATTGACGTCAAGCATGTCAATATTCATGGACACTCCTTGCGTGTTGGCCGTTACGCCGCCGCCATCGGCGATGCCATGGGCATGGACCCCAACGATGTTGCCTCCCTGCGCAGCGCTGGGTATCTGCACGACATCGGGAAAGTCGCCGTCGACCGCCGCCTCTTCGGCAAAACCAGTGCGCTCGATGCGGATGAATTCCGCGAGATGGCCGATCACACCACGGTCGGCCACCAGATCGTCCGCAGCGTTACGTTCCCCTGGCCCAGGATTCCTGAGACCGTGCGCTGGCATCACGAACGAAGTGATGGATCCGGCTATCCCGACGGACTCAAGCAAGAAGAGGTGCCAATGTCTGTTCGCATTGTCGGCGTCGCCGACTCATTCGACGCCATGACCAGCGCCCGCCCCTACCGCGGTCCTTTGTCGATCGGAAGCGCACTCAGCGATCTCGTGCGCCTGGCACCAGAGAAGTTCGATCCCAACGTCGTCCAGGCGCTGCTGATTCAGGTCCGTCGCGATGCCGTTGGCAGCAGCCGGATACCGCTGCTCGAAAGCACGCCCGTCAACATCGCCGCCACCGACATCGATCAGCTGGCTGCAACCCTGCAATACAAAGTCTCCCGCGGCAAAATCATCTCCATCTAGCCACAAGGGTGCCCCACTCTTGTCTCGTCGGGTCGATACTGCGCCGCAAACCCCGTACTTACAAGCGATTCCAGTCCAACAAGAACCTTCTGCGGCAGCAACTTTTCCGCCCGTCCGGGTTCATAATCAGAAGATTCGTCTTTCCGGGGAGTCCTGATGCGACCCAGCCCGACTCGCGTAGCAGTGTTACTTCTGTGTCTCAGCCTTGCCTGCGCCGTCCCGCAATTACTCGCAAGGAAGAAAGACCGGTCCGTCGATGCAGCTTCGAACGAACAAAAGCGCGCGGTACACGCCCTGAATCGCCTCACTTTCGGCGCTCGTCCGGGCGAAGTGCAGCAGGTAATGGCCATGGGCGTCGACCGCTGGATCGACCTCCAGCTTCACCCCGAAAAAATCGCCGACAAAGACGCGGAAGCTCACCTCGAGTCCCTCCGCACTTTGCGCATGAGCACGAAGGAAATCCTCGAGGATTTTCCCGATGGTCAGATGGTGAAGCAGGTCGCGGACGGCAAGCACCCCATGCCTTCCGATCCGGCGCGCCGCGCGGTGTATCAGGTGCAGGTGGCGCGCCTCGATGAAAAGCAAGAAAGAAAAGAGAAGAAAGCGGCCGCCCAGCCACCCGCTCCGGCCGAGTCTGCGGCTGCAGATGGCGCCAAGACTGCCGAAGAACTCGCCGCTGCAGCGGCCGCCTCAACAGATTCCGCCGCGCCCGATGCCAACGCGATGAATGGAATGACAACCAACGCCGGCAAGAATGACATGTCATCGGAGCCCGCCGCTGTCGCTGATGTAGTCAAGCCCAACCCAGGTCCCGCTGATGCAGCCGCAGCCCGTCGCCGCGAAGTTCGCCTCTATGCCGATTTGAAAGTTCAGGGACTCGTCGATCTCCCGCCCAACGAGCGCTACAAGAAAGTGCTCGGCATGTCGGCCGACGAGCAGGTCGCTTTTGCCGACACACTCAGACGCGGCAAGGGGCAGGAATTTCTCGAAGGTCTCGATCCCAGGCAAAGAGAAGTCCTGCAGGCCATGAACAATCCGCCCGCAGTCGTGGTCGATGAACTCTCGCAGGCAAAGCTGCTGCGTGCAGTTTACAGCGAACGCCAACTCGAAGAGGTGATGACCGATTTCTGGTTCAACCACTTCAATGTTTTTATCGGCAAGGGGCCGGAGCGATTGCTGGTCACCAACTATGAGCAGGCGGTGATCCGTCCGCATGCGCTCGGCAAATTCGAGGACCTGCTCGTCGCTACCGCCAAGAGTCCAGCCATGCAGTTCTATCTCGATAACTGGTTGAGCGTCGGTCCGGACTCCCCGCAGGCTGAGGGCGCACCGCGTCGGCCCGCTGTCCGGTACGGTCCCTACGGCCGTCCGCGCGTTCGTCTCGGACCCAATCCCGGCGGGAAGAAAAAGAACAGCGGCCTGAACGAAAACTACGGCCGCGAGTTGCTCGAACTGCACACGCTCAGCGTGAACGGCGGCTACTCCCAGCGCGATGTCACGGAGGTCGCCAAGGTCTTCACGGGCTGGACCATCGACAAGCCTTTCGACGGAATGAGCTTCCGCTACGATCCCTACATGCACGAGCCGGGACCGAAGTTTGTCCTGGGACACCGCATCAAGCCCAAGGGTGAAGACGAGGGCAGGGAAGTGCTGCACATGCTCGCGACCAGCCCTCAGACCGCGCACTTCATTTCGCTGAAGTTGGCACAGCGTTTCGTCTCCGACGATCCGCCGCCCGCGCTGGTCGATCGCATGGCCAAGACATTTCAGAAGAAGAAAGGCGACATTCGCGAAGTGCTGTCGACGCTTTTCGACTCGCCCGAATTCTGGGCCGAGGGAAGCTATCGCGCCAAGTTGAAAACTCCCCTGGAGTTCGTCGCCTCCGCCGTTCGCGCGACCGGAGCCAGCGTAGATGACGCGCTGCCCCTCGTCCGCCAGTTGAACAATATGGGCATGCCTCTCTACGGAGCGCAGCCGCCGACTGGATACTCGATGAAGGCCGAGACCTGGGTCAGTTCCGCGGCCTTGCTCAACCGCATGAATTTTGCTTTGGCGCTGACCTCAGGCAAGGTCCGTGGCGTAAAGTTGGACGCGGTGCAGCTCGCAGGAGGCCCGCCTCCTCTGCCGGATGCAACCGCCACGCTGTCGGCGATGGAAGCTAAGCTTCTTGAATCTGACGTGTCGAAGCAAACCCACGACTCGATCGTGGCGCAAATGGCGACTTCGAAGTCTGAGGATCAGAAGAAGCCCCCGCAGCCCAAGCCGCCAGACGTAAACACGATGGCGGGATTATTGTTAGGTTCGCCAGAATTTCAAAGGAGATAGCTTTCAGCTACTAGCTTCTAGCTGCTAGCCAATCGGATAAGAGGTTTGTTCTCGAAGGTCACCGATTTTTAGAGAAGATATATCGCCAACGAATGGGACGCGGAACCATAAATGAGGTGGAAGAGCGGCCCTTTAGGGCCGCGCCTGTCGCGTAACATTTTCACTGGTTTTAGCCCGCGTGCAAGCTTCTAGCTAGCAGCTAGGAGCTAGAAGCTAGGAGCTGTCTTATGCCAACTCGTCGCATCTTCCTCCGCAACAGCGCTCTCGCTGTAGTCGGCACAGCCGCGGTCCCAAGTTTCTTGACCCGCGCCGCTTTCGGAGCCACCGAGAACGCCGCCCGCCCCAAGCGACTGGTCGTGATCTTCCAGCGCGGCGCGGCCGATGGACTCAACATCGTCGTCCCTCACGGCGAGCAGCAGTACTACGCCATGCGTCCCAGCATCAACATTCCCAGGAAATCGATTCTCGATCTCAACGGATTCTTCGGCCTGCATCCGTCGCTCGCGCCCTTTCAGCCGCTGTGGCAGCAGCGGCATCTCGCCATCGTTCATGCCGCGGGATCGCCCGACTCCACCCGTTCGCACTTCGATGCCCAGGATTTTATGGAGTCCGGTACGCCCGGCGTAAAGATCACCGAAGACGGCTGGCTCAATCGTTCTCTGCAAAGCCTGCCCGCAGCTGCGAAGAATTCTCCATTCCGCGCGATCGCTTTGGGCCCCTCGCTTCCCCGCATCCTGAGCGGCCCGGTGCCCGCGGTCGCGATGAACAACATCGACGACTTTTCCCTAGGCGGAAAAAATCCCAAGCCCTCGCGCGCCGCCACCGCGTTTGAAGCGATGTACGATCACTCGTCCGACAGCGTTCTTCACACCACCGGCGAAGAGACCTTCGACGCGGTGAGGATGCTGAAGGCTGCCGATCCCGGCAAATACGCGCCCGCTCCCGGCGCCAATTACCCCAAGGGACGCTTCGGCGACAGCCTCCGCCAGCTCGCGCAACTGATCAAAGCAAATCTGGGAGTACAGGTTGCCTTCGCCGACATCGGCGGCTGGGATCACCACGTTAACGAGGGCGCTACCGAAGGCCAACTCGCTAACGTGCTCGGAGATTTCTCGCAAGCTCTAACCGCGCTCTGGACAGACCTCGGTAATCTCGGAGAAGACACCGTCATCGTGACCATGTCGGAATTCGGACGTACCGCCCGCGAAAATGGCAACCGCGGCACCGACCACGGCCACGCCAACGTGATGTTTGTTTTGGGCGGCCCGGTTAAAGGAGGCAAGGTCTACGGCCGCTGGCCCGGCCTTGATCAATCGCAACTGTACGAAGGCCGCGATCTCGCCCTGACGACCGACTTCCGCCAGGTAATCGGCGAAGCCGTATCGAGGCACCTGGGCAACCAGAATCTCGCACAGGTTTTCCCCGCCTACGACAACCAGCCCACAAAATTCCTCAAGTTTCTAGCGTGACGCAGCGCCGGTATCCTGTCGGCTGTGGCGGATGCGTCTCGCCCCCGTTTCTGTTTAGGCAATTCCTCAACGCCCGGAACTTCAAGCCGCAAGCGATCCGTCTCCTACAGCGGATCTCCCTGAAGACCCTTTTTCAATAATCTGCCTCGTGTAATCAACCCACCACTCCGCCGCGAGGAACGTAATCGTGAATCCCAGCCAGAACGCGATTCCAAAGAACTCGTGAGGCGTCAGCCTGCGCGTCGCGAAAAAGGCTCCGACAATGGGCCGGGTAGTCGCCACTCCAAGGCCAACGCCGTAGGCGCGAATCATCCACTCCCGATGCCGTGCCACTTCCTTTCGTCGGATGTGCCGGTAAGCCCGCACCAGAGAATACAAGAACACAATCGCGAATAGCGTGGTAGCCGCCGTTTCATTCGACCCGCCAATGTTCATCCGATAGCTCATGATCAAGGCCGAAACGCCGATAACGAGTCCGCAGCCGAATAGCACCCTTCCCATCCAGCGATGCACCTGCAAATGCTTCTCCCGTATGCCGCGCACGAACTGCAACGGAGCCAGGACCAGAAACAGGCCCCCGGGCAAGATGTGAATTAAGGTCAGCACCAGATGTCGTGCAAAGCCGGCATCGAGAACCGCCGCGGGTGAGGCCTTTGAGGAAAATACATCCGGCCAGAGCAGGACCAGCGTGCGGCGCGTGACCGCCGCTACTCCGACCACCGCCAGCACAATCACTCCCGTCCAGATGAAGCGACTTGCTCGCTTGGATACTGCCATCATGCTGCTCTCAGATATTGATTATACAGTGTGTATGGATAAATGTGAAACCCGCGAGGTCCCCATCAATTTGGCCCCGCCCCGTGAAGGAAAAAGGTCGTCGCGATCATCCGGAAAAACCTGGGAATCGTTGACGGAGAGCCGTTATCAGGGCTGCGTCTGCCCGTGTGGAAACCATCTCCAACGGTGAAAACCCGCGCCGCCACGCCAGCCACAACGTGATTGCCAACAGCACCCCGGTGATCGCCACGTTCGGCCACGAATTTAGCCCCCACTGTCCCCGCCACACCAATTTCAGTGACGAAGAGAATGGCGCCAGATAGGGAATCGGCCATTGATATCCATCCGGCCCGCGTGATCCCGCCATGTCTTCCAATAGATGAAGATGAAAACTCAACAGAGCAAGCCACGCGGTGTGCCACCGCTGCCTTGCCAGGACAAACGACACCACAGCGACTACCAGCGCAAAGGCCAGCGTATGCAGGGAATGGTGATAAAGCGTGAACCACAACAAAGGATGGGACGAATTCCGCGTTAGCAGCTCAGGAATGATGCCCAGACCGTCGATGTCCGGCACGACACACGCCATCGTTACGATCGCGCGATCTTTCCTGTTCAGCTTTGCGAGGTTTGCGACCATCCAGCCCGTGAGGAAATGAGTAATAGGGCTCATGGGTCGCCGGCGCTAGATATCGATGAACACTTCCCCGTCCTCAACCTTGATCGGATACGTGTTCAGCTTCTGATCAGGATGATCCACCGCGACGCCCGTCTTCGGATCCCATTTCCACGCGTGCCACGGGCACACGATTTTTCCGTCTTCCACCATGCCCTGTCCCAGCGAGCCGCCCTGGTGCAGGCATTCGTTGTCCATGGCGCTGAGTTTGCCCCAGACGTTGGCGATGCAGATCATTTTTCCGTTGCAGGGAAAGTTCCGCGCTTCGTTGGTCGTGGGTAGATGAGCCTGGGAAATGATCCGGGTGAAGGCCATAGTTCAGTTCGAAGGTCCTGCCGAACTTTCATCGCACGATGACTTGGCACAATGGCCATCGTGCTTACCCTGAGCTAGAAGCTAGTAGCCAAAAGCTACTTGGGCTGCAACGTCTGCGCGATCATGATCTGGCGCTTGAAATTCTCCACCATGTTCGGATCGAGCCGCACCTCGGTGGGCTTCTTCGCCAGCGTCATTGTGTCGATCTTGTCCTGCAGCTTCAACAGCGCGTAAAACAAATTCTCCGGACGCGGCGGGCACCCGGTCACATAAACGTCTACCGGCACAATCTTATCCACGCCCTGCAGCACCGCGTAAGTATTAAACGGACCACCCACCGACGAGCAGGCGCCCATCGAGATCACCCACTTCGGGTCCGGCATCTGATCGTAAATCCGCTTCACCACCGGCGCCATCTTCAGCGTGACCGTGCCAGCGACGATCATCAGATCGCTCTGCCGCGGGCTGGGACGAAACACCTCCGACCCAAAGCGCGCGATATCAAACCGTGATGTCGAAGACGCGATCATCTCAATTGCGCAGCATGCCAAACCAAACGTCATCGGCCAAACCGCCGATTTCCGGGCCCAGTTGAAGACGTAGTCCACCGTCGAAATCAGAAAATTCTTCTCAAACTTGTTTTGCAGCCACCCGCTCATGCAGAACCCTCGCAGTCGCGTACACAGGCAGAATAGGGAAGCTAAGGAGCGCTGTCAACGCTGACCCCACGCTCCTTTCCGGACCTCTCCTCTCAGTGCGCCACCCAATAAGCGGCGAATTTAAGCAAGTCAGCCAAGAAGAGGGCTTCTCTTGACTGGTTCGCCGACCGCAACTTCCGAGTAGCCTACAATCCGCCGGAATGTCGTATTCGGCACCGCAATGTCTTTTCGATGATTACCCTTCCCGCTTATTTCACTTGACTTCAGTGGCAGGCAAATACTAGTTTACTCTAGGCATTGAGTAAGCAGGCCTGCAGAAGTCACGAGATGGTGCTGCCCGCATGAAAAAACCGATACAACGAGACCTGTTTCCGGGGGCGCTCGAGATGATGATTCTCCGAACGCTAAAGCGACAGCCCATGCACGGATATGCGCTGGTCCAGCAGATTAAACGAACTTCGAATGACGTGCTTCAGATCGAAGAAGGCTCGCTCTATCCAGCTCTCCAGCGCCTTCTCAAGGAAGGTTTTGTGAAGGCGGAATGGGGTATTTCTTCTACGAACCGCCGCGTTCGAATCTACAAGTTGACGGCGGCTGGTGGAAAGCATCTGGAGCGTGAGGTATCGAGCTTTGAGCGAATGCTCAAGGGCATTACGCAGGTTCTAGCGCCGGGTGAATTATGAATTGGCTCAGGCAATTGTTTTCGCGGGGGCGGCTGAACCGTGAGTTGTCGGAAGAGATTCAGGCGCATCTCGACGAGAAAGTTGAAGAATTGATTACGGAGGGAATGTCCAGGGACGAAGCGATGCGGTCTGCGCGGCGGGAGTTTGGGAATGTTGGACTCATCGAGGAAGACTGTCGCGAAGTTTGGGCATGGCCGTCCGTGGAAGACGTTTTCTTTGATATCCGTTATGGGCTACGCTCGCTGATCCACAGTCCGGTGTTCGCTGTGGTCGCGTTATTGACTATTGCGATTGGAGTTGCAGCGAACGCAGCGGTCTTCAGTGTCGTAAACAGCGTACTGCTGAAGCCGTTGAATTACCCGAAGGCCGAGGAACTGGTGGCGCTGCATCAGGTCGCTCCGGGTGCAGAGGGACTTACGGATTTTGAAAACGGTCTTCTTCTCTCGCCCTCGATGTATTTCACCTACGCCGACCACAACCAGACATTTCAATCGGTAGGCGTCTGGATTACTGGTACGGCCAACGTCACGGGCATGTCGGAGCCGGAACAAGTGCGGACGGTTTCTGTGAGTGATGGCGTGCTCCAGACACTTGGCGTGCCCCCTGCAGTCGGGCGTTGGTTCTCGCAGGTGGATCAGGTACCGAACGGTCCGGGCCGGGTGATGCTGAGCTACGGGTATTGGCAAAAGCGTTTCGGTGGAGACCGGACGGTCATTGGACGAAACATCACGGTTGATTCGGAGCCCAGGGAAATCGTTGGCGTAATGCCGCAAGGGTTTCGATTTGTTGATTCGGACTTCGATTTGACCGCGCCACTGGCGTTCAACCGGGGCAAGGTGATCCTCGCTGGCTTCGGGTTCCACGGAATCGCCCGGCTCAAGCCGGGAGCGACCATTGCGGAAGCGAACGCGGACCTGACTCGACTCCTGCCGGTCTGGATGGACTCCTGGTCGAACGGCCCCGGATCGAACCCACATATTTATGAAGAGTGGAGAATTACTCCGATGATTCACCCGTTGAAACAGCAAGTGATCGGCAACGTGGGCGAACTGTTGTGGGTGGTCATGGGGACGATTGGGCTGGTAATGCTCATTGCTTGCGCGAATGTCACGAATCTATTGCTGGTGAGGGTAGAAGCCCGCCAGCAGGAATTGGCGGTGCGCACTGCACTCGGCGCAGGTCGGACACGAATCGTTCGAGGAATTCTAGTAGAAAGCGTAATGCTCGGTATTATTGGCGGAGTGGTGGGCGCTGGCTTAGCGTATGCGGGCGTCCGCTTTCTCGTCGCGGTAGGGTCATCGAATCTGCCTCGCTTAAACGAAATCGCGATTGATGCGCGAACGCTGGGGTTCACTTTTATTCTTTCGGTGCTGTCCGGTTTGTTGTTTGGATTGATTCCGGCTTTGAAATATGCCGTACCGCGCAACATTTCATCCCTCCAAAGCGCGGGGCGAACGATCAGCGTGAGCCGGGAGCGGCATCGGGCGCGGAATGTTCTGGTGGTTGGTCAGGTTGCGATGGCGCTCGTGCTTTTGATGAGCGCTGGCCTGATGATTCGCACATTCGCAGCGTTGCGAAAGGTTGATCCGGGGTTCGCTGATCCACAGCACTTGCAGGTGATGCGAATTTCGATCCCGCAGTCGCTGATCGCCGAGTCGGAACGCGTAACGCGAACACAAAACGCAATCCTCGAGAAGCTGTCAGCGATTCAGGGAGTGAAGTCTGCGGGGTTCGTAAGTGAAATGCCCATGGAGGGCTTCGACTCGGATTGGGATGAGATTTTTGCCGAGGACAAGGTATATGCGGACAACATCATAGCGCCATTGCGGCTGTACAAGCAGATCTCGCCCGGTTTGTTGCACGCGGCCGGGACAAGATTGGTTGCAGGACGCGAAATGACGTGGAGTGAAGTCTATGGACTTCGACCCGTAGTGATGGTTTCCGAGAATCTGGCCCGCGAAATGTGGGGCACACCGTCGGCGGCCATCGGGAAGCGCCTGCGTGAGTTTCCAAAGATGCCGTGGCACGAGGTGATCGGCGTGATCCAAGACGTTCGCGAAAAAGGCGTGCAGGACACAGCGCCGGAGATTGTGTACTGGCCCCCGCTGATGGAAAATGCTTTTGGACCAGGACCAGCTCAGGCAACCCGCACAGTGACATTTGTGATTCGCAGCGACCGTGCTGGCACGGAGGGTTTTCTGACGGAGGTTCGCGGGGTAGTCCAGTCTGTGAATTCGGATCTGCCGTTGGCGTCCGTGCGGACCATGCAGGAGGTTTACGACCAATCGGTCGCGCAGACTTCCTTCACGCTGGTAATGCTTGGAATTGCGGGAACCATGGCGCTCACGCTGGGAATCATCGGTATCTATGGCGTGATGTCTTACTCGGTATCGCAACGCAAGCGCGAAATTGGTATTCGTTTGGCGCTCGGCGCCCAGGGCGGAGACGTGCTGAAAATTGTTCTGAGGCAGGGTGCGAAGTTGGCGCTGCTGGGGGTGGTCATCGGAATCGCTGCAGCTTTTGCATTGACCCGGCTGATGACCAACCTGTTGTTTGGGGTGACAGCACACGATCCGCTGACGTTCGTTGCGGTGGCTGCCGTACTCATTCTGGTCGCGCTCTTGGCGTGCTATATCCCCGCTCGCCGTGCGACACTCGTCGATCCCATCGTGGCGCTTCGCTACGAATAAGCCTCCTCAGCCCTATCGCTCCACCCGCCGCAGCACTACCGGAATACCCGACGGCACTTCGAAATCACAGCAATCGACGGATATTCAATGCGCCCCACCCACCGGCCCCCTTCCCACCGACTTCTTCAGCGCAAAAACAATCGGCACGCACGCAAAACACACCAGCGCCATATATCGAAAATCATCCACGTACGACCACAGCCGCGACTGCGCGTTGAGCGTCTGGTTAAGCAGCCCGTAAGCCTGCTGCGTCGCCGCAGCTGGAGATGCCCCCTGCGCTCCCAGATACTGCTGTATTCCCGCGACCGCCCCTCTTACCTCCAGCCGTCCCGGCGCCAACGCCCCGGCCAATTCATTGCGATGCAACTGCTCATGCCGCGCCACGATCGTATTCACAATGGAAATCCCAATGCTCCCTCCGATATTACGCATCAGGTTATACAGTCCGCTGGCATTCCCGATCTCTTCGTTCTTCAGGAACGCCATGGTGGTCGTCGAGAGCGGCACGAACACGCACCCCGACCCAAACCCGCTCAGCACAACCGGCCACAGAAGACTCCACTGCCCAATCGAAAGATTGACCTGGCCGAACCAGATACTGGTCACCCCAAACAGGCAGAATCCAAACGCAATCAGCAACCGGTTATCAATCTTCGCCGTCAGGTATCCGATCATCGGCATCGCAAGAATGGCCCCAATGCCACGCGGACTCACCGCCCATCCTGCGGCCAGCGCCGTATAACCCATCAGTTCCTGATAGAACAACGGCAGCAGTGTGATCAATCCATAGATCGCCGCGCCGAACAGCCCGATCAGCACACATCCCATCGCGAAGTTGCGGTGTCGGAACACCCGCAGATCCACCAAGGGTTTGTCATGCCGGAATTCTCGAATCAGAAACGCAACGAAGCTCACCACCAGGACCGCCGTCGCCCACCGGATCCATGTCGCGCCGAACCAGTCATCTTCCTGCCCTTTGTCCAGGATGATTTGCAGGCAGCCCAGCCACACCGCCAGCAGTCCCAACCCGATACCATCGAATTTTCCCGGGCGTGCGTTCTTGATGTACGGGGGGTCCGACACATACCGCGAGATCATGAACACTGCGAATGCACCCACGGGAATGTTGATGTAGAACGCCCATCGCCAGGAGTACGTATCCGTAAGCCACCCGCCCAACGTCGGCCCCAGGACCGGTGCGACCACCACGCCTAGCGCAAAAACAGCCATCGCCATGCCGCGCTTTTGCGGAGGGAATGTTTCCAGCAGAATGGATTGCGACAGCGGTTGCAGAGCACCCCCGCCTGCGCCCTGCAGAGCCCGTGCGAGCAGGATCATTCCCAGGCTCGTCGCCGCTCCGCAGGCAAACGACGACGCGGTGAACAAAAAGATGCAGAACAGCAGGAACCGCTTGCGTCCAAACCGCAGCGAAAACCACGAACTCGCCGGCAGTACGACAGCATTGGCCACCAGGTAGCTGGTGAGCACCCAGGTCGCTTCATCGTTGCTTGCCGATAAACTCCCGGCGATGTATGGCAGCGCGACCGCCGCGATGGAAGTGTCGAGCACCTCCATAAACGTCGCCAGCATCACCGCAAGCGCAATCAACCAGGGATTCACGGTCGGCGCGTTGTGTGTCGTTTGTGCTGGGGGCATTCCTTCTCACTTTCGAAGGCGAGAACAGGGTGGCTTGTAAGGATGCTCTAGGCGTCCTCGAGGTTGAAGAAAACTTTCGCAGGGCACAAATCGCAAAAGCAGGGTCCAGTTCGTTTTTGAAAGGGCACGGCTCCAAGCCGTGCCGCCATGCGCGAAAAGGAACTGCGGCTTTAGCCGCTGAGGGCCTGCACGCTCTCCGCGGCTGCCCTATCCACCCGTCTTGAATCCGCTTTCAATCTTTTTACCAGCAGGCCTCTCAGCCTGCGTACCGCCGGGGAGATCTCCCGGACGCTGATGCCGCCGAAGCCCAGAACCATTCCCTGACAAGCCTGTCCCATATATGCACGGGAAAGTGGCCACAGCGCCAGGTTCTGACGGGCGCCCGCCCAGGCGATTTCTTCGTCTCGAAATTTATTTTGCAGCATCACGGTCAGATGCATCCCGGCTGCGTCCCCGACGACCTCCCCCATGTCACCAAGGCTGTCGGTCAGGTTCTCGAACAAGACCTGTCTCAATCCGCCATAGTGGACCCGCATCCTCCGTAAATGGCGAGCGAAGTGGCCTTCGTCGATGAAGTCGGCGAGCACCTGCTGATAAAAGGTCGGCTGACCCAGGTCCATGACTCGACGCATGGTGACAAAACGGTCGATCAAGTCCGGCGGAACCACAATGTACCCGAGCCGCAGGGAAGGAAAAAGAACCTTGCTGAAAGTTCCGATGTACACAACTCGAGAATTCTTGTCGAGTCCTTGCAGAGACGGGATCGGCAGGCTCTCATAACGGTATTCGCTGTCGTAGTCATCCTCTATGATCCACGCGCCCGAGTTGTGCGCCCACTCCACCAACTGCAGTCGCCGCGCCGCGCTCATCGTTACTCCCAGCGGGAACTGGTGCGATGGCGTTACAAACGCAGCCCGCGCCTTTCGACACTTCCTGACGCCAGCCGGAACATCGAGGCCCTCGCCATCCACCGGGATCGGCTCCGGACGGCATCCGTTCAAAGTGAAAATGTCCCGGGCCAGTCGATAAGTGGGATTTTCGATCCATACCCGATCGCCCGGGCTGAGAAGAACGCGAGTTGTGATCTCGAGTGCCTGCTGGGAGCCGTTGACTATCAGGATCTGCTCAGGTTCGCAGCGCACCGCCCGCGCCGTTCTCAGATAATTTGCGATCGCCTGTCGCAGCGCTTTGTGGCCCATCAGGTCGCCATAGGTGAGAGATTCGGCGTTGGCGTTTCGCGCCTGCCGCGCGATCAACCCTGACCAGGTATGGAACGGGAATTGATCAAAAGCCACCTGCCCAACGCGAAACGGCCCGCAAAGGGCCATCCACGGCAAGTCTTCCTTCCGTGGAAGCAGCGAACAGCGCTTCGAAACCAGACGGGGACCCACTCGCTCCGCTGCACTTCTTTCACCCATTGGTCCGCTCGACGTCAACTGCTCGGGAAGGGAACCCGAAATTATGGTTCCAGCTCCAACCCGGCTCTGCAGATAGCCTTCGGCCAGCAATTGCGCATACGCATTGAGCACAGGAAACCGGGAAACGCCCATCTCGGAGGCGAAGACCCGAGTGGAGGGAATTCGCTGCCCCGGACGCAGACGGCCATCCAGGATGGCGGCGCGGAACGAGTTGTAGATTTGCCGGTGAAGAGGCTGGGAGGCTCTGCGATCAACAGCCATCATGGGCAGCAAACCCGAGGCGACGCGCTTCATTTCCGGGGATCATAGTGGTCATGCCAAAGACGCGTCAAGTGGGTATTGAATGTGACCATTTACGCTGCCAACCTATCCTCAAGCAATCTCGAAACCACGCCACCGGGGAGAGTTTCTATGTCACGGATTCGCCATTGCGTGGAGTGTTCCAAGTGCCACACCCGCTATCTTATTTCGTTCAGTCCCTACAGCAACGGCGCGTACCTGCGGCCTGCGGTGAATGCGTCCTCGGATGAGTACATCCTGTACTGCTCCTGCGGGCGGGGCGTTGGGGTCAGCCGCTGGCGAGCGAGCGAAGTGATGGCTTGCAAGGTTTCGAACGCAGCCTTCACGCGGGGCTTTGGAACATCGGTTGAGATTCGGCCGGTCCCCAAAGCGAGGGAGTCGTGGTCCTTTGATGCATCTCAATATCTGAACGACTGGAGATCGCCCGACCGGCGCAAGGGAACATCCTGAGCAGTTGGTTCGGCCTTGATCGGACAGCAACTGAGGAGAGAACAAATGTTCGTCGCCTGCATCAGACTCCGCCTCCGGGTGTAATCGCCCAATTCCGTCCAACCATCTCGTAAGCTACAAAATGCATTACCCTTGACATCCACATGCACACAACCATTCTCGCCGCATTCTTGGAGTTCTCTCGCACCCCGGTCTCCATGTGCATCGCCGGCATCCTGCTTTTCCTGATTGCCCTGTGGGCTGCCAAAGCCGATATCGCGGGGGCCCGCGGCCTCGACAAGATCGTAGTCTTGAGCAATTTGTGTTTCGCCGCCCCCTTAGCGGTCTTCGGCGCACTGCATCTCTCCGACGTGGATTTCGTCCTGCCCATTGTGCCCTCGTATATGCCATGGCGATTGTTCTGGGCCTATTTCGTCGGCTTTGCGCTGCTGGCCGCGTCCTTGAGCATCGCCACAAAAATTCAGGTGCGCTGGTCCGGCCTTCTGTTTGGGATCATGATGTTTCTTTTCGTGGCGATGTTGGACCCCCGGGGAGTTCTCGCCCACCCCAGAGACAGATTTGTATGGACGTTTGTCCTCCGCGAAAGTTCGTTCGGGGGTGGAGGCTGGATTCTCGCGGGAAATGCAATGCGCGAGCAAGGCCGTGGGCAAGGCGGAAGCAAGCTCATCACGGTGGGCCGCGTGATAATCGGGATCGCGGCCATATTCTATGGGGTCGAGCATTTTCTGCACCCCGAGGGCGCACTCGGAGTCCCGCTCGAAAAACTGACGCCCACGTGGATTCCGGCGCGCTTGCTCATCGGCTATCTGACGGGCGCAATTCTCTTCGTTGCCGGGGCAGCCATTCTCCTCGCCAGGAAGACGCGGATGGCAGCAACTTATCTTGGTACCTGGATTGTGCTGCTGGTCTTGTTCATCTATGGACCGATCCTGATCGCGTCGATGTTAGACGCCGGCACCGGGGTCAAAGTTGAGGGGATCAACTACTTCTTTGACACGCTGCTGTTCGCCGGAGCGATTCTCGCCCTCGCAGCGGCGACTCCCCGCACCGATTAGAAACCTCATATTCATTGGGGATTTAATTTGGGGGCATCGACTGGTTGAAGGGAGCAGAGATGACTCGTGTGTGTAGGTTAATTTCGACAATCAGCTTGCTAAAATTCCTGCTTGCTTCGCCCAGCCCCGATTTTAGGAGCACTATGTCAGCGACTGGCTATCACAACTGCGGCATCAAGGTCGAAATCGTTTGGTTCGATCGGGACTTGGTTGAGTATCAGTTCACATGTTCTAACGGACGCTTTTCTGGAGTTGCGGAAATCTATCTGAGTCACGATGACTTCCCCAAAATGGTAGAGGCCCTGAAAGGTTTTCCGAGCACTCCAAGGGATGTCCGAGACTTGGAATTGGGAACGTTCAATCCGAAGCACGCCAATGGGGGCGTGCGTCTGCACTGCTATTGCAAGGATCCGGCGGGCCATGCGGTGATGGAGGTCAAGCTTAGAGGAGACGCCTGCAAAGGGCTGGGGGAACCTGAGTCGGTTGCCCTGTTATTTCCCGTCGAAGCCGCGGCCATCGATTCATTTCTGACAAAGGTTTCTTCGATGGATACCGAACAAATCGGTGCAACCGCTTTTCTTGCGATGACCCCGTAATTAAGCTCGATGAGCGATAAGGCCTGGTCTATAAAAGGGGATGTCAAGAACATTTTTCTCCCTCCGCCGGAGGCGCGGGTTTGCTGCGCGACATCCAGCCCCTCTGAGCATCGAAGACGCTCGTGTGGTTTCGTGCCCCTGGGTTATTCCATCTCAGCAGCTGCATCTTCGTGAGTGGCGACGACGCCAATCAGTTTCGAAACTGAATCAAGCCGTGCGGTTGTACGGTGTCAACCATGGGTCTATCTGAGGCTCGGGGCCTAGTGCTTTTTCGGGTTATCCGAGGGGGCATAGGGGTTACACAGAGACTGGGTGCACAGGCACCGTGTCGTCTACAGGCCATTGTCATACTCACCCTCGAACCCGAGCGTCTCCAGAACCGACTGGCCACCACCAGAGAAGATCACCGGAGATGGAAGGGCTCTTCACCCGAGACGCTCAAGCGGCTTGCGATTTTAGTTTTTCGGCGTCGAAGTTTTCTCCTTTCTTCCATAGAGTCAGCGTAATGGCTGCAATCTTGCGCGCTAGCGTCAGCCGCGCCATGGTCGGCTTGATGCCTTTGGCCAGCGCCGCTTGGTAGAGGTCCTGGAACGGTCCGGGACGCACACTGGCCATGGTGGCCGCTCCTTTGAACAGGCCTTTCAGATCATGGTTGTGGTCTTTGTTCAGGCCCCGAATGGAAAGCAGTTTCTTGGAACGCCGCACCTGCCCTTCGACCAAGCGGTATTCCGCACTGATGCGGGTCTCCAAGGCCAGTCCGCTATACGCCCACAGTTGTCGCTTGCTGCGGAAACGATGCGGAGTCTGGATCAGCGCCACCGCCAGCGCCGATCGAATCGGTCCGAGATAAGGAATCTGCCGCAACTTGGCGGTGATGGCATGTTTGCGACTCTCCGCGAGCAGTTCCCGCCGCGCTTGCTGACGCAAGTGTTGCAGCATGTCCAGCTGTTCATAGAGTCGTTCGGCTCGACGCCGCACCCCGGCTTCCCGGATCTTGGCCAGCCACTGCGCTCGATGTCGACGATAGTAGACATCTCTGCCCGCACAAGGAATCGCCCAGCTGCGATACACCGCTTTCAGCCGGTTCATCACCCGCGACAGGTCTTTGACGATAGTCAGATAACTCCGGGATAACTCCCGCAACATGCGTACGCCAGTCTCGCCGTGGTAGACCGGTTTGAGTTGATTGCCGCGTAACAACTCCGCCAGCTTGCGGGCATCGATCCGATCACTCTTGTTCCCGTCCTTGAGCAACGCGTTCTTCCGCGGATTGCACACCACTAGTTTGTCGACGTGAGGGTTGAGCAGATCGTACAGCCAGACCGACCAGGTTCCTTCTTCGAAGGTCACCGACAAAGTTCCGCGCAAGCCGGCAAAGAACTGAAGAATCGTCGCCGCTTCGGTCTCCAGAATGGATTCCATGACTACCTTACCCGTGGAATCCATCACCGCGACCACGATGGTTGCTTGATGAACGTCCAGCCCAATATACTTTTCATCGCTCACAAGGGTGCTCCTTTCTGTAGGTCATGATGCAGACCATCACAACCTACTCCAACAGGGGCGCCCTTTTATAATGCGGTTTCGTCAGTTACACTTCCGACACGTCGTGCTAACGCTACACTCAGGAGATGGGAAAACCTGAACTCCAGCTTCGTCTCGTGCAAGTCGGTTGCTTGCTGTTTCTTGTCGTTTGCACTCTTCTCCTGCATATTGGAGCACTTGGGAGCCTGGAACCTGCTGGTCGGGAACTGAGACTCACGCAGCTCTTGATGCTTGTAGGGGCAATCTGGTCTGCGGTTGTTGGATTCACTTTCCAGAGAAAGGCTGGCTCGCAATGGAACAAGGCCTCGGCGAGCCGGGTCGAAGTCCACACCGTTCACCAGATGGAAGGCTGGACATGTCATGCGTCTAGCAAGTGCGACCTCAGTTGGAAACTGGGGCCTTGCCTTATATTACTTTCATGCACCTTTGTGGGTCGTCGATACCGTCTTGTGCGGCTGCCTTTATTCTTCTGGTAGCGTGGAAACCAGATACCGGACCTAACAACCAACCCGCCAATGCGCCATCATTACACCCGTAGTTTGCGTGATCCCATCTGATTACGTCAGCGAACAACAGTGTAGGCTGTCTGATACGCCATCAAGATGCAGATCACAATTTGGCCGCGAACCCAGACATCGTGCCTGCTCACCCGAACTGGCGATCTAATGGTCGAAACCAACCAGATCAAAGACAGCAGGAACACGACGGCCCCGACGAGAACCGCTAAGGATTGATGCCTTCGCATCCCGGAGATTATGTAAAACAGGCCTAAGGCAAAGTCAAAGCTGTACATAAAAAGCGCCGTCCCACGACTCATCGGCCGCTGAGACTTCTCACGCATGTCTTCTAAGGTCTCAAACATATTTCTCAACACAAATGCTAGACGATTCTGAACCCGCGATGCACGTTACCTCCGGTCAACCGTCGTAATATCCCCATTGCACTCAAAATGCCTGCCGAGGGGATGCCTTTGATTTCGTTCAAACATCCAACGGTGTCTTTGGTAATTGGACTCGGACGCTTTACGGAGCATACAAACGTCCCATGAAGGCGTGGTAAAACCGTTGCTGTCGGAGTTGGTTAGTGCTTCTTGCGTGGATTGGTATCTCTAAGGAGGTACCAGTGCCGTTTCGTCCTATGCCACTGGTAACGGTAATGCCTGCATTCGTTCTGGCATCGCCGCCTTCGCATCTGCCATACTGGCTCGCCATCTTCGTTCCAGCAGCCTTGTTTTTCGCGTGGAATCCCGGCCTCTTTCGCGGGAAGGATCAGCTTCCGAAGAGGTCTTGGGTGCTTCTTACGATCTTGACCGTCCTCTCGATCGCCTACTTCGTAAGTAGTTGGGCGAATGGAATCGAATATCAGGGACGAACCTACACGATCGTCATCTGCGTCGCGAACTTCCTGTGGCTTGCCGCCTTGTGGGATTTATTCCGCTCCGCCCGGATCTGTCGTTTAGGGCAAGTCTTTTTTTTCATTCGGCGCTCTTTGCATGAATGGCTTGGTATCTTTTCCATCGCTGAGAGTTGCCGTAAATCGTCGCGGATAGCCGACGAGTGGCGAAAAATCGCCATAGCACTCATTGGCACTCCCACAGCTGTACCGGGCAGAAGAAAACGCGGGCCGGGGTACATCCAACGCCGGTAAATACGTTTAGGGAAACTTAACAACAGCTTTAGCAGATAAGCGCCGCGACTCTACGCTCGCCGTAGTGAAGTGGCGCGCCACCTCCGACGCGTACCGCATCCCAACCAATTCCTCGTGCGCAGCCAGCCATTCGCTCAATCGAGTCGACCCCGAAGCCGGCCCTTCCGGCGCCAGCAGGTCGCCCATCAGTCCGCGATACTCCTCCCACGTGAGCACCACGTCCCCGACGAACCATCCCGCCACCAGAGTCGCAAGATACGCCAAACTGGCCGGCACATGGACGAAGTGCACCGACCGTCCAATCGAGCGCGCGATCAGGCTGACCAACTCCTCGAACGTATAGGTTTCCGGGCCCACCGCATCCATCACGGCATTCCCAGGCGTGTCGACAGAGTCAGCCATGGTCCGCGCCATGTCTTCCACATAAATCGGCCGAATCCGATACCGGCCATCGCCCGGGATCCCAAACACAGGAAATCGCCGTACGAACCACGCAATGTTGTTGATGAGGATGTCTTCGTCGCCAAATATAACCGTGGGCCGCACAATCGTGTACGAAAGCCCGGAGTCGACTACGGCCTGCTCCAGTTCCGCTTTCCCGCGATAGTAGCCGAGCGGAGACTCCGCCGACGGATTCGCAATGCTCACATGCACGATCCGCCCCACTCCAGCATCCTTAGCTGCGTCGATCAACGTCCGCGTATTCCGCACCGCTGTCTCGAACGTCAACTCTCCGCGAGGAAACCGAACCCAATAGGTGTTGATCAGCGTAGATGTGCCGAGAAGGGATTTTCTGAGTTGATCTGGATGATCGAAGTCATAAGGAAAAACCTCCACTGCCTGACCGAAAGGATTTTCCCGCCCAGGATGCCCCGTGAGAGTGCGAACCGCGTATCCCCGGTCAAGCAGAAGCCGCGCAACGTACTTCCCGGTGTAACTGAATGCACCTGTAATTGTGACTGTCCCTCGCCCGGCCTTCTCGTCCTGCATGGTTAAGCTCCTGTGCCGTAAGTCTCATCCAATGTCTTGTCATGCCGGGGCCACTCTACCCGCTCGCCGCCTCCACCAACTCCAGCGCCGTCTTCCGCAGAGGCTTCATCAATGGCAACGACGAAATCCTCAGCAGATTCACCAGCAACCCCAGACTCTTTTCCATTAACCGATGCGTCCGCTCCTGTTCAGGCGAGCGGTCGTAAAGCCAGAACATGATCAGCGCCATCTGGTACAGCCACAGCAAATAGGGAAGCCGTGGCCTGAGATCGGCTGGAATCTTCACATCCCCACCATCGATCGCCGCCCGCATCTGTTCGATCGCCGCATCGCGAATCAGCCGCGATTCCTCACTGAACGGCGAAAGCGGATCCGCCCCATCCGGCGCATGCCGGAACAGCGCAGCGCAAAACTTGCGATTCGGCGCCAGCAATTTCAGTCGCTGATCGAGCACCGCCCGAATCCGCTCTTTCAGCTTCTTCTTATCCGTGAGCGCTCCGCCCACCAGCTGCGTGCTGGTCTCCTGCATCTCGCGGTAGAACGCCAGCACGATGGCGTCTTTGGAAGAGTAGTAGTAATAAGCTCCGCCCAGAGCCACGCCGGCCTTGGCCGCAATGTCGCGCATGGTCGTCTCTTCGAATCCCTTTTCGCGAAACAGTTCCATTGCAGCTTCATAAATCTTGCGCCGCGTATCTTCCGCGCGCGACGTGACTCTGGGCTTGATCGTTGTATTGGTCATAGTAAATATTCCCGAACAGTGGACACCGGCGCATTGCCCGCCGGCAAAGCACAAGGCTCAAGTTCAACCCGCCGCAACTCCCCGGCGATTGCTTCCGGATCCTCCGCGCTCAGCATCTTCGAAAGCCAGTGCCGGTTCTTCGACAGCGCCGCGAACGCCTGCCGCGCCAGCGGCATCAGCACCGGATGCGTCAGCCGCGCCGCCCACTCGCGGTACTCCACCATGGCGTACATCACCATGATCCACGCCCGGTCGTTCAAATACACGGCTCCTTCATCGCTGATCACGGCCAGATCTTCTTTCCCCGCGATCCGTTCCAGTTCCGGAAACAGCCGCCTGGCCTTCTCCGACCCCTGCTCGACCAGCGCCAGCCCGATCCAAGACCGTTGTACCAGGATCCAGTTCTTCAACCGGCAACACAGTTCGCACTTCGGATCGTAGAGCACATAAAGTTTTTCCATAACGCGACCTCCTTTCGCGCAAGAGGTTTCGAGTCCTACGCCGGATGGACGAAGCCTGACGCCCGAAGCCTCATCCCCGTAACACCTGCCTCTAATCCCTGACCCCTGATCCCAGCCTCCATCACCGCGGAATCCCCACCTTCAACATCGCATCCGGCGCCACCGGCGGAGGCGGTGCTACCGGAGGCCGCGGCACCCGCGCGCTCCGCCGGATGCGCGAAAAGACGTAGAGATTGAAGAAGTGCATCCCGCCGAGAATCAGCAGCACCATCCCCATCTTGTCGCTCAGCAATTCGATCGCGGAGCGGGAGTTATTGATCACCTCCGCCGTCTTCAGCGCCAGCGACACGAATCCGATATTGATCAAATAAAACCCCACCACCAGCAGATGGTTTACCGAGTCGGCGAGCTCTCGATTGCCATGAAAGGCGTCCACCAGGAAGATGGCCCCGCGCTTATAAAGGGTGCGTGCCACCCAGATCGTCAACGTGACGCTGATCAGCAGGTACGTCAGGTACGTGACCACGATGATGTTGTTGGCTGTATTCATAATCTCCCTCCCCAAGGGATATTGAACGTGTTCAAAATCAAATGTAATCCCGCGCCAGAAGGCTGTCAACAGGAAAATTGAACGTGTTCAACTAAGCGGTTTTCAATGACTTACCCCTGCCTCCCAGCCAGTGCGAGGGATGGCCAGGGATCAGAGTCGGTCACTTTGACTCAAGACCGTTTTGGCCAGTCTGCAGCTTCCAGGTCGGTGAACCGAGATGGCGCGGGAACCGTGGACCAGGACTAATTCGTTCCGAGTTCCGCGTTCCGCTAGGGTCGGCACGGGTCCGTGGCGTACTCTTCCGCGCGATCCCTCAACCTAAATTTCGCCCTGACAGAATGCCATCACGATCGCGTCAATGCATCCCTGGGAACACATTTTTCACCCCAACTGCCGAAACCGCTGCCGCAGCAGCACTCACCACGCAGAGGCCCCAAATCACCCTGCGGTCCTTCGGCAAAAGAGGCAACAGTGCAAAAAAGACAAACGGCAGCGTCGGGATGCAGAACCGAATAAAATTGCTGCGAGCCCAAATCAAATAGTCATACGAGAAGATCGCGAAAAGGTAGAGCCCGCAAAAGATCGCTTCGTTGGGATAGCTCTGTGCGTATTTCCGGAAGTTGCTCGAAAACATCATTCCCACGCCGAGCAATACAAGCGCAATCCAGAAAAAGCTCAGCACCAGGTTGGTCCAGGGCGCCGGATAGGTCAGGGTTCCGACCACAATCCCGTGCAAGGGCCATCCGAATAGATGCCCGTGAGGCCCAACCACTTTCGCCGCGCCGTAGTCGCGCGAGGTGTAGGAGTGCACCGTCAACCATGGATCGCCAAAATAGCGGGCCAGTGGCAACACATAGAGAATCCCAGTCCCCAGCCCGATTCCCAGCGCGGCTAAAAATTGCCCGAATTTCTTTCCGGTAGAGCAATACCAGCCCAATCCCCACCAGCACAAAGAACATCAGCGGTCGAACCGTGACCGCCAACGATGCCAGCAGCGCGGAAAACACAACCCGATCCCGCCGAAATGCCAGCAGTGAACCAAGTCCCAGCGCAAGGGCCAGAGGTTCGGATCCGCCCAGATACGAAACCTGAAGCCATGCAAAATTCGTGAACGCGAAGTATCCCGCAGCCGTTGTTCCGAACAGGCGGGCCGTGAGCCACACCGACGCCACGCAACCGGCAACCGCAATCACCCAGAGCGCCACACCTGTCGGAACACGGAAAATCAGCGACACCGCCGCGATCAGGTATGGATACCCCATGAAATGCTGTACCTGAAGATCATGAAAGTCCCAGTGCAGGATGGCGTTCGCGACGTCGAGGTAAGCGGCGTTATCGCCGTAGTGACCGACAAAATCTGTGGACTTGTGCAGAAGAAACGTAGACGTCCAGAAGACCACAAAGCTGACGGCGAGCAGCAGGAACAGTTCTCGCCGCCCTGGTCCAGCGTGAACGGCCCGCGAGACAGTCCGCGGCTCCTCGGTTTGCACTTTCGTCATCCCGTACCACACTACGATTTCTGCGGCCAACTTACCTGCCCGCCCTTGTTGTAGGCGAGATTTCCAATATGCCCCGCCCGCGCCGCCGCAACCCCGGTTTCTACCGGTGCATTCGGTTCCTTCCGTGTCTTGACGCACTCGAAAAAATTCTCCATGTGCGTGATCGTCCCGTCGCGGAAGCTGCGTGCGGTGAGCACCGGATTCTGCTCCCGCTGCACGCCCTCGCGATACACGGTGAATCCCCCGCGGTCGATCTTCAGCGTCGCATCCGTGCCGCGAAACTCCAGCCCGCCGTCGTCGATCGACGAAGCCATCATCCCTTCGTACACCACATCGAATCCCGGATACCGGAACGCCGCCTGGATCGTATCCGGACAATCCCACTGCTCGAACACGTACTTGTCGGCGACCATGCAAGCCAGCCGCGGCGTGTCGCTCTTCATCGCCCAATGCACCACATCGATCCAGTGGGTGAACAGATCGGTCATTGCCCCGCCGCCAAAATTCCAGAACCATCGCCAGTGCGCAAACTTCTCATCGCTGAACGCCTGTTCCGGCGCCGATCCCAGCCACATCTTCCAGTCGAGCGCCTGCTGGTCGACGGGCTTTGATACCCAGTTCCGCTGATAGTTCTGCCACCAATACGTTCGCACCTGCACCACGCGTCCCAGGCTTCCCGCCTGAATCAAATCGACCGCATCGCGAAAGTGCGTCCAGCTGCGCTGCTGCATGCCGCACTGCAAAATCTGCTTGCCAGACCGCACCGCTTTCGTCAGCGTGGCGCCTTCCTCAATCGTGTGGGTGACCGGCTTTTCGAGGAATACGTCTTTCCCCGCCTTCAGCGCGTCCACTGCCATAGGCACATGCCAGTGGTCCGGAGACGCGATGATCACCGCATCAATGTTCTTGTCGATAACTTCCCGGTAATCGAGATGCGTCGTCGCCAGCCCGTTGGATCGTTCCTTGACCGCATCGCGGTTGGGTCCGTACACATCACAAACCGCCACAATTTCGTACGCGCCGGCCTTGTCGGCCGAGTCGAGCAGCCCTTTCATGCGATGTCCCGCCCCAATCACACCGACACGAAGTTTGTCATTAGCTCCAAATACGCGGGTAGAAGCGAGCGCCGTCATTCCGCTCGCAATCATGAAGCTGCGCCGAGTAATCACAGGGACCTCCTGAGTTGCGGCATGATGGTATCAAAAGATTGTGTAGGGGCGGACGCCTTCGTCCGCCCCGCGACCCTGAGCGAAGCGAGGGGGAGCGTGCCATTGCCACAGGTGCGGAGGCCTGACGCTCACATCCACAGAAAGCTTAAGGCCCCGATCCACCTCACTTTCGGTGTATGCTCTTGAGCATTATGCGCATCTCACTGACCAAGTTGCTTACGTTCACAATTTTTACTGCTATGGCTATCCCTCTCCACTCCCAGCAACCCCAGGCCAAGCCGGAAGACACCGAAGTCTGGCAGCCCGAACCCAAAGTCGTTACACCGGCCGCAGAGTGCGGCAAGCCGCCGTCAGACGCAATCACCCTCTTCGACGGAAAGAATCTGGACGAGTGGGTATCCGCCAACGATCGCTCGCAACCAGCAAAATGGACCGTCGCCGACGGAATTCTCCTCGTGAGTAAAACCGCCGGCAACATCGAGACCAAGCGCACCTTCCACAACTACCAGTTCCACATGGAATGGAAAGTCCCCGAGAACATCACCGGCTCCGGACAGGCACGAGGGAACAGCGGGCTCTTCCTGGCATCCACCGGCCCCGGCGACGCCGGATACGAACTGCAGGTCCTCGATTCCTACAACAACAAAACCTATGTCAACGGCATGGCCGCGAGCATTTACAAGCAAAGCATCCCGCTCGCCAACCCAACCCGCAAGCCAGGAGAATGGCAAGTCTACGATGTCGTGTGGATCGCTCCCACCTTCAACGATGACGGCTCGCTGAAGACTCCGGCGTACGTGACCGCATTCTTCAATGGCGTGCTGGTAGAGAATCACTTCGAACTGAAAGGCGAGACCCGTTACATCGGCCAGCCTTTCTATAAGAAGTTCGACGGCGCGCCCATCAAGCTGCAAGCCCACGGGGATAAAAGCGAGCCGCTCAGCTTCCGCAACATCTGGGTGAGGGAACTCCCGTAGTTCGGGTATCCATTGTGCCAACGCCAGAATTGCTCCCTCTGTGGACCTCTGTGTCCTCTGTGGTGAAGGGTTTTGACCCGCCCGATTTGAACGGCCTGCGCAGCCTTCGATAGAATGAGATGTTCTGTGGAAGTCTTATGTCTTTAACCAAACAGCAAGCCCTCCAAATGTTCGAATCCGATGACCTGATCGGCATCGGAATGGAAGCCGACACAGTACGGCGCCGCCTGCATCCCGAGGGTGTGGTCACCTACATCATCGATCGCAACATCAATTACACGAACTTCTGCACCGAGTACTGCACCTTCTGCGCCTTCTATCGCCCGCTGAAGGGTCCCGCCGCGAAGGAGGGTTACATCCTCAACTTCGACACCATCTACGACAAGATTCGCGAGACTGTAGAACTCGGTGGCACGGGTGTATTAATGCAGGGTGGACTACATCCCGACCTCAAGATTGATTGGCACGAGAAGATGCTCCACGGCATCAAAGAGCGCTTTCCCAAAGTGCACTTACATTGCTATTCGGCGTCGGAGATCATCGCGATAGCCGAATACAGCAACCTCACCATTCGCGACACGATCCTCCGCCTGCGCGATGCAGGCCTCGACTCCATCCCCGGCGGCGGCGCAGAAATTCTCGACGACGAGGTCCGCTACAAGATCGCCCGCCTCAAGTGCCTGACCGAAGATTGGATCAATGTCCACCGCACCGCGCACCAGATCGGCATGCGCACAACGGCGACGATGATGTTTGGCGTCGGCGAAGCGTACGAGCACCGCATCAATCACTTCCAGCGGCTCTATGAACTGCAGGAAGAAACCGGCGGGTTCACCGCCTTCATCCCGTGGAGCTTTCAGCCGCAGAACACAGCATTGGGCGGTCGTCACTGGGACGAAGCCACCGCAGTGGAATACTTGAAGGTTCTTGCTATCTCGCGCCTCTATCTCTCGAATTTTCTGAATGTGCAATCCAGTTGGGTGACGCAAGGATTGAAGGTCTGCCAGATGGGCCTGCGCTTCGGCGGCAACGATGTAGGTTCGGTGATGCTCGAAGAAAATGTAGTCCGCGCCGCAGGCGTGACTAACTGCACGACGGAAGAAGAATTGCGCCGCATCATCCGCGACGCCGGATTCCGGCCCGCACAGCGGGACACGCTCTACCGGCAGTACTTTCTAAATTGATAAAGAATTTACTCTGTGCTCCTCTGTGCCCTCTGTGGTGAAATGGCGTTAACGAGATCTCAGAGGGTTAGTCGACGAATATGGCGTACCCGATTAAAGTTTGCGCAGTCTGCGGCGAAGAATTCGAACTGAAACCCGGCAAGCCGGGTTTCGCCAACCGCTGTCCCGAATGCAGTGAAGAAGACTCCGCCGCCGCCGCACCGAAGTCCCTCGAAGGATGGAAGTCCGACAAAGGCGCCAACGCCGCCCGCCGCGAAGCCATGCGCAATCTGCTGTATCGCAAAGACAGCTGAAATCCGTCCTCTGTGTTCCCCTGTGTCCTCTGTGGTGAGTAAGAATAGTTTCCAACCGCACCAACCGCTGCAACAAAGTTTTGAGATTCTAGTTACATCTCTCCTCAATCCAAATTCACTACGCTGAATCCAATTCACTACGCGCTAAAACAATCGTGGCCGGATCATACGTCAGGATGTCGGAAGGCCTGACCACCTTGTGCTCAATCTCGGCCTGAACCTGCGCTGCGTTTCAAGACGAGCGCCAGCGTGCCTCCGCCCTGCGTCCAAGTGCCATCGATGGATGAAAGATCGGCCGCGATTTTTCCTTCGAACACGCCGCTGATGCCTTTCGCTTCGATCTTCAGCGAGGCGCCGTTGCGTGTGACCGACGAAGTCGGGATCCCTTTGCCACCCTGATCCGGACTGTCCATCGTCGCGATCAGTCCGTCTTCGGTGTTCATGATGTGAAACACGACCCGCAGCTTGCTCATCCCCGTGTCGAGCGTGCCCATCCACGTTCCATCGATGTCAGACGGCTTTGCCGGCTTGTGTTCGGTCTTGATCGGCGCCGTGGCCCGCTTGAACTCGAGAGGCAGAGGTTTCCCTTGTGACCAGCTCCCCGAAATCGATTTGCCGTCAGCCGCCAAAGTTCCCTCGTAGGTCCCCTGTACAGCCGTGACGTCGAGATTCAGTTTGGATCCTTTGAGCGTCGCCGATTTGACGGGAATGCCGTTAGCGCCCTGATCAACGCTGTCGAGCGTGGCCGTCAGGCTCCCGTCGGCAGCTTTCGTGATATGCAGCACGAGCCGCAGTTCACCCATGCCCGTGTTGAGCGTCCCCTGCCAGTCGCCAGCAACATCCTGCGCGCGGCCAAGCGTCGCAGCCATGATCAGAACGAAGAGAATGAATACGCGTTTCATGCACAGCCCTCCTAAGCCGAAGAAGTTAGTAAATGTACCCGGGTGCCCCACCCTAGTCGCGCATTTTGCGACAGGGTGGGGATTTTGACTTCTCATGCAATCACATCGGACTCCGACAGAACGCAACTCGCCCTTTACTCCGCCGCATTCAATTCGTCGATCATGCGTTGCAAACACCGCGCTGCCCGCATATTCATCTTCCACACCACGACGAACAGCCCGGCGACGATCGCGTCCATCAACGCCAGGCCGGCCCAAGACGCCGGACGCTGAAACTTAATCGCATATCCGATTGTGTAGACCACGAATCCCGGAACCAACGGAGCCAGATACCAGGACCACACGTTGCGCACCACCGCGCGCTGCCGCTCCAGTTCCCCGCGATAGAGCCGCAGGCTCGTCAGTGTGTCCACCCCCCTGGGCAAACTCGTCGCTGAGCCTTTGCGATGCAGTTGCACGACGATCCACAGCATGGCCGCGATAAACAACCCAAACGTTACCCGCGACAGCACATCACCAGCCGTGACGAAAAAATACCCAAAGAGAGCCGCGGCAATCAGCGATGCCACGTACTCCCGAACATTCCTCCACATGATTCTGCGTTCAAATTTTCCTGCGCGACCGCGAATTTCCTCAGCAGACATTTTGATCCCCTCCACGGGCTGGTCCTGCCAGATTTTCTGCACGGGATTTTCAACTTCCATCATGACTCGCTCCCTCCCTGCTGAAACTGGCGCGCCAGCATGTTCTTGATGCGGTGAATTTTGGTCGCGATATTTCCCGCCGACAATCCCGTGATCTCTCCAATAGAGGCCGCATCCAGACCCTCTAAATAGGAAAGAATCACGTGCCGGTCGAGCGGCTTGAGCCGTTGAATCAGAGTGAGCAGCCGATCGAGCGCGTGCCCGCGATCGGCCGCGCTTTGTCCGCTGTTCGCGTCCGGAAGGTTTTCCAGTTCTTCCAGTCCGACCAGTTCCTGCCCCCGCGTGCGTCGCTGCCGCAGTACGTGCGACGCGCCCACGTTATGAGCCACGCGATAAATCCAGGTCCGCAGCGAGCAGCGCCCGTCAAACCCGTCAAAGCTCCGCCACAACGCGACATGAATCTCCTGCACCAGATCGCGCCGCAGATCCGCGTCCGCCTCGTAAGCCCGAGCCAGTCGCTCCAGCGCCGCGCCATACGTCTGCGCGGTCTCGCTATACAGTTCGTCCTGTGCGGATGTCATTCTCGATACCGCCGCCGGAATGGCGTCAATTGCGCTCACAACTAGGTAGTCGATGGAGGTGGATGTTTCTTACACGGGAAATCTTCACCGCATGCGAAATGGCGCTCGCGGCGCGCCCGGTCGCCTGGAGTATATTCCGACCCTAGCCAGGCGTCCCGGCCGGCTGTGCCGGAGGCGTCCGCCTCCGAGACCATATGAGCACAGCCGCCCTCGGCTGTCCCCGGCGTTCACTTCTTCTGACCTATCGGCGCCCGAAGCTGGTCTCGAATTTGACGGCGCAAGTCGTATTTTCCGACCGAACCGGTTCCTGGATAGTGAAAATTGAAGAAAACCCACGATCCATTCCGGCGCACCAACTCGGCAGTAACAAAAGGATTCGGTTGCGTCTTGCCTGAATTCACCCCGTAAAGATCAGCCCGGCAGGTATCTCCCTTTTGCCTGACATTTCCGACGACATAGTCCTCCGAATCACCGTTGATACCAGTGAAAGGATCGACATTAATCACGTCGCCACCACGATTTTCATACGCCTCGGATTCCTTCAGCAAACGAACCAATCCGTCATCAAATCCGTAAACCTTCGATTTCAGCGGGAGGTCATACCGGGATGAATGCGATCGATAAGTTTCGGGAATGTACCACTTGTAGAATCCTTCAACGACTTTTCTGCACGACGTGGCTGGAACTTTCCCGTCTTGCGCATCGACTGCCTCCGTCGACCACAAGATGGTGGCAAAGACTGCGACTGATCCAAATGTCCTCGCCATCATCTTCATGAGAGTCTTCCTCTCGACTCGGTTTTTTCAGCCTCCTGACGAAACGTTTTCGCGCGCCCGCGCAGCATTTGATTCAGGAGGAATACATGTCTAACACAGTTGCACGCCACTTCGGTAGGTTTGCTGTTTTTGTGCTCGCTCTCGCTTCGTTGTCGGCTAGCGCCTATGCTCAGGTGACTCTTCCATGCTCAGCATCCCTTGGCAACTCGAAGTGACGGGCGTGAATGCCGGTCCCATTGTTTCGGACCCAAATTGTTGTGAACAGCGATCACACTGAAAACCCCTGCCTCCGCGGAATCCATGATTGAAATAACCCGATCCTGGAAACCACCCGTGCAGCAACCAGGCGCTAGCTTGAGAACCACAGCCTCTTGGGAGCCGGGTGAGTGAAGTCTAGCGCTTGACTTGAGTTTATCCGGGGGCGTTGCAAACCTACGGAACATCGATACAATATTGGCCGTTCCTGACGGCACGTGAGGAGGTTTCAATGGCGGAACTCTTGCTTGAGGGCAGTCGTGGCGAAGAAGTTCCCTAAAACCCCACAAAAGATGCGGGCTTCAGCCCCGTAGCGAAAACAATCGTCGCGGGAGCTAGGCGCAAGAGCTAAGTTGTAGTGCTGATGTTGAGACGTAGATATAGAACTCCAAATGTGACCACAATCGCAAATCCCAAAGCCGGAAACAGAGCCCTGCCTTGATCTTGAGTTTCAGGGTGCTCTTGCACTTCAATAAGAACTCCTCAGCAATTTCAGACCCGCTGCATCTTCGAACTTGACCATATACGTTCGGGACGATTCCTGGCCGTGGATTCCTACGACCGCACCAATTCGGCCTTTGTTCTCCTTGCCGGTTACTTTCACCGCTGTAATCGAATTCTGGCTGCTTTCTGGCTGGCTGCCAACAATACATGTTGCAAACGCAACATTGATATGTTGTAATAGCAACATGGAGGTGGTGAAGCCATGAACGAGGCTCTGAACGCGATTTTCCAAAGGCGAGCGGTTAAGGTCTTTGAACCCGTTGAAATTTCCGAAGGACTGCGCCAGCAAATTCTCAATGCAGCCCGCCATGCCCCCTCAAGCTTTAACAGCCAGCCTTACAAGTTTTATTGGGTGGGGTCCGGGGCAAAGAAGGCCGCGGTGGCGAAACTGTGCCTCGGACAGAAGCCCGCGGAAACCGCCTCCGCATTGGTCGTGGCCGTTGCCGACCTCGGATCGCTATCTACCACGGCGCAAGGCCAGCTCGAGTGGATGCGCAGAAGCAACTTCACCGAAGCAAAGCTTCGCGACTACGAGCGGAAAGCAAAGATCGGCGGGATCCTGTTCATGCCGGGGCCATTCGGAATGTTTGCTGCGATCAAACGGGCCTTCTTCCGGTTGCTGAATCTGCGGATGGTGATCGGGATGCCGCCGCTCTCCCGGCAGGACTTGTTCAAGTGGGCGACGAAGAGTACATCGTTGGCTTGCCAGAATCTGATGATCGCTGCCGAAGCGCTGGGAATGAACACCTGTCCGATGGAAGGCTTTGACGGCCGCAGGCTCTCTCAATATCTGGGGTTGTCTGGCCGGCACCACGAGATTGTGATGGTGATTGCGATCGGAAAGAAATCGCGTGCCCACAATGAGCCACCGCAGTGGCGAAGACCTCTCGATGCCACGGTGACGATCTTATGAACATGCTCCCTGGGAAAGAGATTCCCGATGACATTCTGAAGGACTCGGTACTCGCCAATATCGCAGCGGCCTATTTCTCGGTGGGAAAGAGACTGGAGCGAAAAACCCAGTGCTCGGCGACACGCGGCTTTATCCTGTCGACATTGCGTGGCGGAACGACGCTGAATCAGAATCAGATCGCCACGCTCCTGGGTTTCGACCGGACCGTCGTGCACCGGGCTATCAAGTCACTGGGCAAGGAAGGACTCGTGTCGGAGCACAAGGCAAAATCGGGCCGAGCAATTCGAGTCCAGCTGACGGCCAAAGGAAGGAAGTACCGAGAACGGCTCATCAAAGCTCGGGTGACCGCCGATGAGAGTGTCCGGCGGCAAATGACCTCGGAGGAGCGCGAGACGCTCCTTCGGCTTCTGAAGCTAGTTGCGGAATGTGAGTTCTGATGGACGGTTTGCCTTAGGCCCAGATGGACAAGACCGGCAAGGCAAGGTGATGTAACCGGCGCAAAGTCTTACCGTGGAGCAACCGGTACGTTAATGAGCCAGGTCAGTCGATCGGGCCATAGGCGAAAAGCTGTCAGAATGTCGCTCATTGAGCCGGTCCAGAGGTCTTGAGCGCAAGCGCCCGTTCACAACCGCAAACACCGTGCAACATACCTTTACTAATCCGGCGATTTCATCCGCGTCGGCCTCCCAGGACGCTTCTCTGAGCTAGCCGTGTTCGACGCGCGCCTTTATATCTGAGTACGCCGCATCGATGAGCCTGCTTAGCGCAGCGGCGTTTGTGGCCGTGCCCGGTCTCAGCTTTACATGGCGCATGAACTTGCCGGTGCCTTGCAATAGGCGCGCCGGATCCGGCAGCGCCGCGCCGTGGAAGAACCCAACGTTTACGTGCGAAGTGAATACGTTGACGGAGCCGAAGGGCGCATCTCCCAAACATGCAACCGGACAGCCGTCATGCAAAAGTTCCCGGACTTCGTCCCCGCATTTTCGCATCACCTCGAACCATTGATGCGCGATGTCTCCCAATCCACCTGCATGCTCAATCATCCACGCATCGATGGCGGGGTCGCGCTCGACAGCGCCGTTGAATCGCAGTATTTGCGTTCTCATCGTCGCTCCACTCGCTGCTCGAAATCTGTTTGGCAACAGCGGGTGTTCCCTCATGGCGTTTTAAGAGCTACCCGCTGGTTCCAGGGTGCCACACTCTCCTCATACTCCATTGGATCGCCGAAACCTTCGGTTTGGACGCCGAGTTGGCGTAAAACGTCCAAGGCCATCAATCGGCGATGCGCGTTGAATGTCATGATATGGGCGAAGACGCCGCCGAACGTGAAAGTCTCAGCCGGTTCGCACAGAGCATCGACGAATGTATCATCCCAGGCGGAACGGTTTCGGATGTCACTGAAAATACGTTGCAGTTCAGCATCGGTCTTTTCGAGCCTTCGCAGCATTGCTTGCGGGGAGCGCTGCGATTTGGGAGGGCCGTTCATGTCCATATCGCCTCCGGACAGCGCGGCAGTCCAGACTTCTTTAGTGAAGATAATGTTTTCCAAGAGCTGCCTTAGAGTTTTATTCGACTCCCGCCAGGGCAGGAGCTCTACGACCATGGGCATCGGCCGGTCCAATTGTTCCTCTGTCAAAGTATTTGCGTATTCCAGCAAACGCCGCGTGTGCCATGAGTCATTGCCTGCAAAACGATCGAACAAATCCATATCTCTTCCTCCTTTTGTCGAAGAACCCGGGGCAAAAAAGTGAACTTTGTTGGACGCAGGCAAATGAAAATGCGGATCACGCATGCGCCGGTATAGGCTGGGGGAAATCCGAAAAGCTTTTCGGAAAGCGCGAGTGAACGCCTCTAGCGAACCGTAGTTGGCGTCCAGTGCGACGTCCGTGACCGACATCCCGGTATGCGCCAGTTGATATGCTGCTCTTTCCAACAATAACCGTCGGCGCATGGCTCCCGGAGTTTCTTCGACCACTGTTCGGAACAACCTGTGGAACTGCGTGCGGCTTTGGTACGCCTGGCGCGCCAGATCTTGCGTTTTCGTCTGAGTGTCCAGCGAGTTCGCAACAATTGCAGAGAGGCGGTCTCGCCTGTCCTGACCATCCGCTTTATTCATGCGTCCGGTTCCTCATCTTGAACGGATCATAGACAAAGATGACGTCTCCCACCTGATCATCCGTACCAATCTTCTACCTTAAAGTCGGCCCGATCCATAAAACTGACAGCCATCCTGTCGGCTGACCTTTTACTGAGAAATTTCCTTACCGCACACTCCCTCCATGACCAGCCACTGCGCGGCGAAGCGTTCCTCTGTGCCCCTCTGTGCCCTCTGTGGTGAGCCCGTTTTCAAGCCCTACCTTTTAAGATTTTGCCGCAACTGATTGCAGCTCATAGATTAATTTCACATTTTTCCCCAACCCGTTGATTCCAATGGATCAACAACCCAGACGCGTTGTCGCAGTTCTACAACGCAGCCATGCCGCAGCAAAAAGCACCATAGCAAGAGAATGGCGGACTACCGTAAAACCAGAGGGCCCAAGTTTTTCCTTCGTGAACCTTAGTGTCCTTCGTGGTTAAGGCCTCTTGCTTGCGCCTGGAAACGCGACAACCACGAAAACCGTGCCCCGCGCGTCTTTTAACGCTTGGGTTCCACCGCAACGCACGATAAAATGACAAGGACGAATCTCTCCCAGCCTCCCCGACTGACCTCATGAAGCTGGCGCTCGCACTCCTGTTAAGCATGTTGCTGAGCGGAGCTGCGTTCGCGCAAGATGCCACCAAATCGCGCGCGACCATCGAAGGCCTCGTCACTCGCGATCCCGACAGCCAGCCCGTGAAGAAAGCTCTGATCGAGCTGATCGCTGATAATCAGGCGCAAGGCGGGAACTACACCACGCTCACCGGTCCAGACGGCGCATTCCGCATCGAGAACATCACGCCTGGCCGATATCATCTGTTCGCCGAGCGCACTGGATTCCTCGATACCGACAAACAACGTGGCCGCTCCGATGGCCGGATTCTCACTCTCACAGCTGGCCAGGAACTAAAGGATCTGCAACTCCGCCTGCAAGCCGCAGCTATCATCCGTGGGCGCGTGACCGACGAAGACGGCGATCCGCTACCCAACGCCGAAGTCACTGCGCTGCATCAGACTTTCATCGCGGGACACAAGCATTGGGAACAGGCTGGAGCCGAGCGCACCAACGATCTTGGCGAATACCGGATCGCGAATTTGCCCGCGGGGAACGTCTACATTTCTGTTAGCCCGCCGCCCGATTTCAAAAGCCTGATCGAAAACGCAGGAACGGCTGACGCGCGCAACGCCAAGGCGGATCCGTCGGCGTCAACGACGTATCAAACCACGTATTACCCCGGCACTGCCGATCGCAGCCAGGCTACGCCGATTCCGTTGCATCCCGGCGACGAATTCCCCGCGAACTTTACGCTGACACCAAGTCCGAGTTTGAGCATTCGTGGATCGGTGGTGAATGTGCCGCCGCGTGCGTCCGCGACGATCATGCTGCAGTCGCGTGATTTCAGCCTGGTGCTGAATGGCGCGGAGATGCACAAGGACGGCAGCTTCGTCATCCACGACGTCTCGCCCGGCAGTTACACGATCCTGGCCTCGATCGAAGGATCGCCCGTACCGATGACCGCCCGCCAATCGCTGCAGGTCGGTTCCACCAATGTCGAGGGGCTGCGCCTGTCGCCGCAGCCGGGAACCACCTTGCAGGGACGCATGCGGGTGGAAGCGCGGAATGGGGCAGGCCGCTTTGATCCCGACCGAGTTTTTCTCGCTCTGCAATCTGTCGACAGCGAGCAGGACGAAGGCATCCTTGCCGGCCGCGAGAGTTTCTCCAACCTGGCGCACATGGCTCCGGACGGAAGCTTCCAATGGACCGACGTTCCCGCAGGCTCCTATTACGTGCAGGTCATGGGCGACACTACGGCCAACGAAGGCTGGTTCGTGAAATCGGTGGCGGCCGGTGGCCGCGACGTCAACGAGTCCGGAATCAACGTCGATGGGGGCACGGTCTCGCTGGACTTGGTGATCAGCGCAAACGGAGGAATGGTCGAAGGCGTCGTAGTCGATCGTAGAGGCGAGCCGGTTCCGAATGCTGTCGTCGTTGCGGTGCCGGAAGCGCGGATGCGCTCACGCATCGATCATTACCGCAAGACCGTCGCCGATCAGACTGGTAGGTTCAGCCTCCGCGGCCTTCGTCCGGGAGACTACACCGTCTTCGCCTGGGAGAACGTGGACGGCGAAGCGTACTACAACCCCGAATTTCTAAGACCGTACGAAGGGCAGGGAAGCGCGATGCACGTTTCCGAAGCTGAGCGGAAGAGCCTGCAGTTGGAGGCTATTCCGGAGTCCGGTCCAAGTGAGTAGGTGTCTTCTGCTTTGTCACTCACACCGTCCCGAGCAATGAGTCAAACGCCCCAAAGCATCGAGATATCTTGTCATTCCGAACGCGAAGCGGAGGAATCTGCTTTTTGCCGGCAGCTAGTACGACGCCAGTGACAGCAGATTCCTCGCGGCAAACGACGCCGTTCGGAATGACAGCGTGACAGGAAGGGCGCGTTTCTTCCTGAGTTTGAATCACCTCACGACTGGAGAATCCCCATCGGAAGGCTTGGAGTCGTCGGCGTGGATCTTGCCATCGTCTTCGGCGTAGAACGAGCGGTGCGTGGAGTCGAGAACTTTCGGCATCATCGTGAGAATGTAGCTGTCCTTCTTTCCCTTGAAGCCTACCGTGTAGTCGCCGCGGTTGGGGTTGACCATGCGCTTGGTGAAGTTTCCGGAATGGACGAGCTCAGTCAGCGCAGTGGCGTAATGTCCGTATTCCTTGTTGAACGCTTTTTGAGCGCGAATGACGCCGCGCACGTAAGCGAGCGCCACGGCCTCGGAGTCGGAGCGAGCGGGATCGCCTTTGTATTTCGGGGTATAGGCAGATTCGGGCGCCGTCAGCGGCGGCGCGGTGGGCGCGGGTTCTGACTGTTGGGCGAAGGCTGAGGCGGCAAATGTGAGTATGAAAGCAAAGAGAATCAGTGCAGGACGGTTCATTCTGGCTCCGTTGGGTGGTTTCCAATCATTTCACCACGGCATCTCAGAGACGCCGCGAAAAATCGTGAAAAGCTGGTTTTCGGTGTCTTCGAGCCTCCAAAGCAGAATTTGAGCTCGTAAATTCATGTTACTCCCGTAATTTCCCTTCGGTCACCTTCTCTTTGCTTCGTGACGAATTATTACTATGCTGAGTAGAAGAATTTAGGCCCACAGGGAAAACTATGAAAGCAGCAGTCGCCAGAAAACCAGTCATCCGAATCGCGGTGGTGGAAAGCGATCCATTACGCTTTGTCGGGTTCCGCGCATTGTTTGACTCAGAACCGGAGTTCGAACTTGTCTCCGCGGGGTTGCCCGAGATCAGCTTGCTGCAAGGCATCGACCTCATCCTGCTCGGGAACCGTTCCGGGCAAAACCTGTTCGACGTGATGGCCAGCCTGAAGGCTACGCGCCCGGACCTCAAGATCATCGTGACCGGATCGGGGATTGATGAGGAAACGATTCTGAAGGCGATTGCGTCGGGAGCCAAGGGCTACGTAGATGAGGCTGCTCCGCCGTCGGAGTTCGCGCAGGCGATCCGCATTGTGCATCAAGGGTCAGTCTGGGCTCCACGCCGTGTGCTGTCGATGTTCATCGAGCGCGTGTCGTCGGCGCCGGGACGAATCTTCCCGGCAGGACGAGTCACGTTCACCGATCGCGAGAAGGAAGTTCTCGAGATGCTGGTGGCGGGACGCTCCAACAAAGAGATTGGCGGACAGCTCGGGATTGAAGAGCGCACCGTGAAGGCTCACGTCGCCAAGTTGATGCGCAAGGTGGGCGTGCAGAACCGCATTGCGCTGTCGGTGCACGCGATTACGCATTCTCTGGTTACCGCGAAATAAGCAGAGAGTGAGCGATGAGCAATGAGCCGTGAGCGTTCAAACCAGTTCGCTCATTGGTCATTGCTCATTGCTCGTTTTGGCCGGACGCTTCCGTAATCTGTAGGGCACTTACCTTCGTAATCTTGCCGCTCGCGGATACCTGTCGCATACTCGCTTCACCTACCACAGAACCTGGGAGACGGGGTTGAGAGTGGCGATTAGGGTCACTGCTTTCAGCCCCGCATTTTTTTGTCCACCTCAGACGTAATTCCCAAGAGTCCTCTCCGCCGACCGCCGTGCAACTTCGGCCCCATCATTTACAATCCAAGGAATAGATCCCAGTCATTTTTGTGGTGAGGTATATGAAAAGACTATTGGTGTTGATGGTTGTGGCGTCCTTTTCAGTATTGGCATTGGCCGCGGACGAACCGAAAGAATCCAAGGCCACCGATCGCGTGCAATCGGCCGCAGAAGTTCTGAATGAAATTCAGGCGGCGCCCGATTCCGGTGTTCCGGAGGAGATTCTCGGACACGCCGAGTGCGTTGCGGTAGTTCCGTCGATGCTGAAGGGCGGCTTTATCGTGGGTGCAAAGTACGGGCGTGGAGTGGCGAGCTGCCGGACGCCGAAGGGTTGGAGTGCGCCCGCATTTTTTCTGGTCGAGGGCGGCAGTTTCGGATTCCAGATCGGCGGGCAGGCCGTTGATCTCGTGATGCTGATCATGAACAACGACGGCATGCAGCGTCTGCTGTCGAGCCAGTTCGCTCTCGGAGCCGACGCTTCTGTGGCCGCAGGACCCGTAGGCCGGCACGCGGAAGGCAACACCGACTGGACGATGCGTGCGCAGGTGTTGACTTACTCGCGGGCTCGCGGCGTGTTTGCCGGTGTGTCTTTGAATGGCGCCATCATGAAGCAGGACAAGGACAGCACCCGCGAATTCTACGGGCACATGGTGACGTTCAAAGCGGCCTTGACGGGTGCGGTCGAGCCACCAGCGCCGGCGAATCCGTTCTTGACGTCGCTGGCGAAGTGGGCGCAGGTGGCGGCGAAGTAGACCATTCGTGTTGTCAGTAAGGATCGTCTCTGAAGCGCTCATCATGAATTCTCCGATTGTTGCTCCGGCGCTGGCTGGATCTGTGCTTGGTCAGTTCGACTCCGATTTTGTGATTGCAGAGTGGAAAGACGCGGGCGGACCGCCTGGTCCGCCGCGGTGGATTGCGCCCCTGCATCTTCATCGCAATGACGATGAGGCTTGGTATGTGCTGGAAGGGACGCTGTGCGTCCGCCTCGGGGAAGACGTTGTCGAGGCGAAGGCTGGGTCTGCGGTATTCGTGCCCCGCGGGACTCCGCATACTTACTGGAATCCTGGGCCGGGTTTAGTGCGCTATCTGCTGGTGATGACTTCGAATGTCTATGCTTTGATCCAACAGATTCATGCGATGACGGATCGGTCTCCGGCAGCCCTGTCAGCAGTGTTTCAGATGCATGATTCGGAATTGCTGCCATAAGCGAGTGGAGCGTGTCGTCCGTACGCGATTCTCAAATTTTCAGATCTCATACTTCTCCGCCATATTCGAATAGCGTCATGGCAGCGCCCGAGTTGCCATGTCATCCTGAACGGCGGCAAAGCCGCCGTGAGGGACCGTACGTTGGCCGAAAGCTTCGATGTCGTAAACGGGAATACCAAAGTTGCATAGACCGCCATGCTGAATGACGAATGGGCCGCGTGATAAAGTGAGCCTTCCCTGATGCAGCGGAAACTGGAATACGCGGCAGCCTGGCCGTTTCTGAAAATCATGGGCGCACTGCCGCGACCGCTGGCGCGCGCATTCGCTATTGGGATAGCGCAGCTTGTCTATCTGCTGCATTTCCGGCTGCGACAGGTAGGAATGCGCAACCTGGCGATGGTCTTCCCCGAGAAGAGCCTGGGTGAGCGGCGCCGCATCTTGCGTGGAGTTTTCACCTCCCTCGGAAGGCAGCTCGCCGAGTTGTGCCAGTTTCCCCGATACACTGCACAGAATATAGATGAGGTCGTGGTGTACGACGGCCTGGAGAACTACGAGCGCGCCTACGCCCGCGGCAAGGGCATGCTATTTCTTACCGCGCACTTCGGAGGCTGGGAACTCTCTGCCTTCGCGCACTCGCTGCATGGGCATTGGCTGCATGTGGTGATGCGGCCGATGGACAATCCGTACCTTGATCGCCTGTTGCAGAGTTACCGCACGATGCACGGCAACAAGGTTGTGCCGAAAGATGACTTCGTGCGCGGGCTGTTGGCTGCGATGAGGGCGGGGGAAACAGTTGGAATATTGATGGACACAAATATGACTCCGCCGCAGGGAGTGTTTGTCGACTTCTTTGGCATTCGGGCGTGCACCGCGAGTGGGCTGGCGCGGATTGCTCTGCGCACGGACGCCGCGGTCGTTCCCGGCTTCACGATCTGGGACGAAGCGCTCGGTAGGTATCGCTTGCGCTTTGATCCGGCGGTGGAGTTGATCCGCACCGGCGATCTGGAAGCGGACATTATCGCGAACACCCAGACGTTCACCAAGGTGATCGAGGACTATGTAAAAAAGTATCCGGATCAGTGGTTGTGGGTGCACCGGCGGTGGAAGACGCGGCCGGAGGGAGAGCCGCCGCTGTATTGAGTGGATTGTGAGCGCGGCCCGATTGCGCCAATCACCAATCCGCTTCACTTTTCAGAACTGTTTTACTGATCCAGCCCTCCGGTCCACAGCGGCATCCGGTAAAATCAAACCTTCTTATGAATACCTTCGAACAGATCGCTGAACTTGAGCGGCAGTATCTGCTGCAGACTTATAACCGGTATCCCGTGGTGCTGGCGCGCGGGAAGGGCGTGTTTCTTTGGGACATCGAGGGCAAGAAGTATCTCGATTTTGTTTCCGGGATTGGCGTCAATGCGCTCGGGCACGCACATCCGCGGATCGTGAAGGCGATTCGCGATCAGGCGGCGAAGCTGATCCACGTGTCGAACCTCTATTACCACGAATATCAGGGGCCGCTGGCGGAGAAGCTGTGTCGCCTCTCCGGATTGAACCGCGCGTTCTTCTCCAACAGCGGGACCGAGGCGATCGAAGGATCGATCAAGCTGGCGCGGTTGGCGGGACATCGGGCCGGTGGAGAGGCGAAGTGCCGGCTGGTGGCGCTGGAAGGCTCCTATCACGGGCGAACGTTTGGCGCTCTGTCTCTGACGGGACAGGAAAAGCATCGCAAAGGCTTTGAGCCGTTGCTCGAAGAAGTAACCTTTGTGAAGCAGAACGATGTGGAGGGACTGCGGACGGCGGTCAGCGATAACACGTGCGCGATCGTGCTTGAGCCGATTTTCGGCGAAGGTGGAATTTACGAGTGTTCGGTGGAGTTTCTGCGCGAGTGCAGGGTATTGGCAGATCAACATCGCGCGGCTTTGATCTTTGACGAGATTCAATGCGGGCTGGGACGGACTGGAACGATCTTCGCGTTCCAGAGCTTTGGGGTAACACCGGATATCGTCGCAATCGCTAAGCCCATCGCGGCGGGGCTCCCATTGGGAGCGTTTATCGCGAAGGAAGAATTTGCGACCGCGATTTCGCCCGGGCAGCATGGGACTACGTTCGGTGGTGGTCCGCTGGCATGCAGGATTGCACTGGAGTTTCTGTCGATCGTCGAGGAAGAGAAACTGCTCGAAAACGTAAACAAAGTTGGCGCGTACTTGCAGGTGAAGCTGAAGGAGTTGGTGTCGAAGCGGAACGCTGCAATTGGGGTGCGGGGACGGGGATTCATTCAAGGGATTCAGCTGGAGATTCCGGCGCGTCCGATTGTGGATGGGGGATTGGCGGAAGGCGTCTTATTCAACAGCACCCACGATACGGTGGTGCGATTCCTACCGCCGTTCCTGCTGGAGGAGAAGCACGTGGACAAGGGGATTCGGGTGCTGAAGAAGTTGCTGGGGAGGAAACGCGCTGCGGCACAGTAGGGATTCCGTCGAGGCTAAAGCCCGTTCTCTAGCGGCCGGGGATCGGTGGCCGGCTCTCTCCATTTCCGAATCCGAGGGTGCCCCATCCTTGTCCCTCCGCTTTTTGGAGGGGCAGGGTGGGGATTTTGACTCTCTTCAACAGCCCACTTGGCTGCCCGGAAAATCGCCAAATCCCTCAGAATGACAATCGCAAAACAGCGGATGACAATCGCGAAAAAACTGGGGAGCCGAAGCTCCCCAAAGTGAAGCGACAGAGGCGTTGTTTCACTTAAATAGAAGGCATCGAAGGGGAAAGAGTTGTCCTTGACGCAGGAAGAATTTGAGCAGAGTGCGGCGGCGAGTGAGGGTCGTGATGTTCCGACTCCGGGCGCGCCGGCTTTGGGAAATGGCGTCGAAGAGTGCTGGATGGACGTGGATGGCGCCCGGATGCGCTATCTGCGCGCGGGCTCCGGGCCGCCAATCGTCCTGCTGCACGGGTTGCTTGGGTATTCGTTTTCGTGGCGTTACGCGCTGCCCGCACTGGCGCCTTTGCGTACCTGTTATGCGCCGGACATGCTGGGGGCTGGATTTTCAGAGCGTCCGAACATCGATCATTCGATGCGGGCGACCGCTCTGCGGCTGCTGAAATTCGCAGAGCGCTTGAAACTTGATTCGTTCGATCTGCTGGGAACCTCGCGCGGTGGTGCGGTGGCGATGTCGGCCGCGGCAGAGTGCGTGAAAAGAGGCAAGCCGCACATTCGAAGTCTAATCCTGGTTGCGCCGGTGAATCCTTATTCGCCGCACGGGCGCTGGCTGGCGCCGCTCGCGGGCACTTTCGTCGGTTCAGCGATGGTGCGGGTGGTGCTGCAACGGTTTCCCTCGCTTTATCCCTACTGGCATGGGCGCATGTTCGCGGACCCCAGGAAGATTCCGTCGGATAGTCTGGAAGGGTACAAGGCTCCACTGGTAAAGCCGGGATTGTTCGAGCATGGGCTCAGCATTGTCGCGACCTGGAGCGCGGATTTGCGGGAACTGGAGACCTTGTTGCCGACGCTGAGGTCCATTCCGACGATGCTGATGTGGGGGACGGACGACCCGGCGGTTTACGCTTCGTCGATGGAGCCTCTTGCGCGACATTTTCCTGGAGCGGAGAAGGTTGTGTTTCAGGGAGTGGGGCATTTGCCGTATGAGGAGTGTGCGGAGGAATTTAACCGGGCGTTGATTGAATTCTTAGAACGATAGGAGAGTATCGCTCACTGGGGTTCGAGGGCGAGACGCCCTCGCCACAGCCGGCGGGATGCCGGCTCTACGATGACTCAATCCATTCTCGACTTTTTGCGCGGGGTCATCGTTCAGTATGGGTATTGGGCGGTGGGCGGGGCGTTGCTGCTGGAGAATGCCGGGATCCCCGTTCCGGGGGAAACGATCCTGCTGCTGGCCAGCTTTCTGGCTTATTCGGAACACGATCTGCAGCTGTCGGGCATCATCGTGGTCGCAACGATTTGCGCGACCCTGGGCGACAACCTGGGATTCGCGCTGGGATATTACGGGGGACGCCGGTTGCTGGAGCGGTATCAATCGTTCTTTCGCATCCAGAGGCCGACGGTCGAGCGGGGAGAGCGACTCTTCGCCCGCTACGGATCACTGACTATATTCTTTGCGCGATTTGTGTTTGGGATGCGCATCATTGCCGGCCCTCTGGCGGGTGTTCTCCGCATGCCGTGGAAGAGATTTCTTCTCTTCAATTTCATGGGCGCGGCTCTGTGGGTGAGCGTTATTTCCTGCGTGGGATATTTCTTCGGACGGCACTGGGAGCGGCTGCAACGCGAGATGAAGGGCTTTGATATCGCCGTCGCCATTGTGGTGTTGCTGATCGCCGCCTTCCTGTGGTGGCGCAACCGGCGCGCAAGTACCGGGGCATCTTCCGAGTAACCATTTGCACAGGCTCTGGCTTGCCTATGCGGCTATACTTGTGCCAAGTCGCGGGTCGGGGTCTCACCAAACTGGGGCGGGCATATCCGTGGCATCGCAGGAAATCGTCGGCTGCGTCCGAGCCGCAATTCGGACGAGGAGGAAGCTATGAAGAAGTTCGGGTTCATGACTCTGCTCATTACGGCGACACTTCTATTTACCCTCGCCTTTTCCGCGGCGGCAGCCGGGCCAAAAGCGCCAGCAGCGCCGGTGCCTGCGGTAGCCGCGGTTCCAGCAGCCCCGGCTCCGGTCGCGACGCCAGAGCGGCATCCGCATATTGATGAGGCTTTGGAGCATATGCGAGCCGCCAAGAAGGAACTCGAGTCAGCGGAGCACGATTTCGATGGGCACCGCGTGAAGTCGATCGAGCACCTCAACCAGGCGATGCACGAAGCGGAAGTCTGCATGTCGATGAAGTAAAACGAGCACATTTTGCAGCGCTCAAAAGGCAGCGTCTCAAGACGCTGCCTTTTATATTTGCGTTGCCTCCGAGGCGCGCTTCAAAGGATGGGGCACCCTGTGTTCTGGCGTTACTTCGAGCCGAAGGTGTGGCCGATCGAGGCTCCGATGCGGAAGACGTGATCGGAATGGAATTCGAAATTATTGGGGATGTAGTAGTAATGGGCTTCCGGGCGCACGAAAAACGTCTTCCAGACGTAATAGCGCACTCCTATACCGGCATGCACCAGGAAATGCGTGTTGTTGACGTAGGTGCGGCACCCGCCGGAGTATATGCAGTTGGTTTGTTGATAGAACAACAAAGTCTCGCCGCCCACTCCAGCCATGAAGTCGGCGCGAATTTTTGGGGCCATGGGGCGGGCATAAACGGCGTTGACGTCGTAGAGAGCCGGGCGATAGTACTGGTAGCCGTTGTAGAGGCCTTGCTTTGCCCGGAACGCACCCTCGATATTGATCCCGAGGCGTTTTTCCGTGAGGTATTGCAGGCTGGCGCCGGCGTAGGTCCCACCTTTTTCCGCGGGAGGAAGGAAGGCCTGCGAAGCGGTCAGAGGCTTGGTAGACCAGAGCGTGCTGCCGCCGACAGCGAAATCAATCTGCTGAGCAGGAGCGAAAGGGACGAGGGCTGCGAGCACGCATGCGACCCGCAGGAAAGCAGTTCTCAGTTGCCGGTTCTCAGTTCTCGGCGAAAATCGCGGACGAGTCCTCAGCCCGCGATCCGCGGCTTTCGCGAGCCGGTCGAGGATTGTTTTTCTGAGAACTGGGAACTGAGAACTGAGAACTCTTCGCATCGGTCCGGGTCGTTTACTCTGGACCAATGGTATATCCGATCGATGCTCCGACGCGGAAGACGTTGTCGGAGGTGAAGTTGTCACCGTTGTTTATGATGTGGTAGTACCGTATTTCCGGGCGAAGGAACATGTGTCCCCAAACGTAGTAGCGGATACCGGCGCCTACATCGACCAGGAAGTGGTTGGAACTGGTATAGCAGGCGCCGAAATAGACGCAGTTGCTGGTCGGTTGATAGCCGTAGAAGCGGGTGCTCTGCCATCCGATTCCGCCGAAAAGATCTGCTCCTGCTTTCTTGCCCAGGCGAGGCTGAAAGACACCGTTGAACGTGAATAGAAGGGGTCTGTAAGGCTGACCGCCGGGTCCGCCAAAGTTTCCCTGGCTGGCCTTCCAATTGATGTCGAAGGCTGCGCCGATGCGGCGCTTGAAAATGACATCCGCGCCAAGGTTTAGGTAGGTACCGCCTTTCTCGGGGCAGACCGCATTGAGGCCCGAACTGAGGCCGCAGTTAGTGCCCGGGATAAGAGGGGGCGAAGCGGACGAGGAGAGCATAGTTCCGCCGCCGATGTAGGCATCGCCCTGTTGGGCAGAGGCCAAGCTGCAAAGGACAAAAAGTGCAATTAGCGTTGCGAGGAAGGCGAACTTTCTCAAGTGAAACCTCCTAATTGTCAGGCCTGGCGGTTAGGATGCGACCGCCAAAGCTTTTGGATGCAAGCGCCTAGGTGAGCTCACATCATAATTCGAACCGAGAGCAACATTCAAATCCAAGGGCAAAGAACGCGACAGCGTACCGCTGAAGTTTGGAAGTTGGGATAAACCCGCCGGGTGGAAGAAAGTTGCAGTGGAGGGGAAGGCGCCGCCCGATACATCTGGGCCGCCGGACAGCCGAGGCCCACTGTCCCCACATGCTATCGCCGGTGACAGCGCGGCTACCTGGATGCGCTGCCGCCGCGGAGGACGTGGTCCATGGAGATTGGGCCGGCTCCGAAGAAGATCAGGGCGAAGGCCAGCGTGGCTGCGGCGAGGGGGAATTCGAATCCGGGGTGATCCGGGGATCCTAAGAGTCCGTTGTGCAAGTGGACCTTCCAGATGGCGACGCACAGGTTGATGCAGATGGCAACGGCCGCGGGGCGGGTGAAGAATCCAACAAGGATCAGCAGACCACCGAGCAACTCGGTGAATGCGGAGACGTAGCCCAGCCACGAGGGAAGGCCCATGCTTCCGACCATGTGAGCGAACTGATGCAGGCCGCCGAAGACTTTGTGATATCCGTGGACGCTCATAGTGGCGCCGAGAGTGAGCCGGACGACCAGAAGAGCTAGAGGTTGCAACCGATCGAGATAGCGCAATGGGGTGCCTCCAGAATGTAAGGAATAGATTAGCGCACGAGCGGTGGGAGGGAAGAAAATTTGGAATGGCTCGGCCAGCGGAGATCGTCGTTGGTCCCTCGTCTTTGGTCGTTATTCCCCCCAACTCTTGTCTTCCGAAGCGAAGCGAGGAATCTGCTTTCCGCTGGCCGCAGAAATGATGCAGGTAGGCAGCAGATTCCTCAACGGCTGATCGCCGTTTCGCACTGACAAATGTTTCGAGGACTGCCACGGTGAGGAGACATCGTCATATGCCGACGCGGAGACCCCAAGTGCCGGCCCGAGCCGAAAAACCGTAATTTGTGGGGTCGGCTAAGGAGCCGTGCCTCTTCTAACCCTTAACCCTTAACGACTGGTTGGGTACTAGTCGGAAACATTCGAGCGATTTCACATCTGGAGCTCGATCTGTGGGCAAGATTAAGAACGTCACGGAGTTCCAGCCGCGAACCTTCGATTCTCAAAAAACAATTGCGCCCCCGCACCCGTTTTGATAACGTGTTCGCCACAGGACGCTGCTTCGGGCAATATGGATTCCCGTTAGCGATTGCGTTGTGCTGGCTTCTCTCTGGGCCCAAAAAACCATCCCAGAACGGTGTGCGTGATCCCCCCACGCGCCGAGAGTAACTTCGACTGCCGCAAATCTTGATTCGAGGAGTGTGCGATGACGTTGCGTACTAGACCGTGTTCGAAAATCGGCCTGCGTCGCTACATGATTTTTGCTTTACTAGCGGCGGTTCCCACGTTTGCGGTTGCGCAGCACAAGAACAGTCCACCTCCGCACGCCTCAGCACCAGCGCCCCATGCAAGCGCTCCGCCTCACAACTCAGCGCCTCCGCGTCCTGCTGCACCGCCGCAGCACTCGAATATGCCGAGTCACTACGTGATGGCCTCGCCGGCTCGCCCGGCAGGGCCGGGATCGATGGGTGCGCATGGCAACAGCAACATGGGGAACACTCACGCCGGCACGAACGCCAATGTACATAACGGCAATATGGCCAACACCCATGGTGGAGTGAACAACGCCGCTCACCCCGGAGCCGCGAATACGCACAATGCGGGAAACATGGCTGGGCACAACGCCACGAACATGGCGGGTCACAACGCAAACAACGCCGCCGTACATGCGGGCAATATCGGACATAACGGACCAAGCGGACATGTGGCGGGCAACCGCACGCCCCCGGGCCATCAGGTCTCGCTGAAGGGCGGTGGCGTGGCACACATCCGGCCCAATGGACAGATTCGCTCGATCAACAGAAACGGAATGCAGATCCAGCACGGATTGCACGGCGGCCGAACCGTGGTGAGCATGCACAACGGAGCCCGCGTGGTCACAACCGGACATGGTGGCGGATATGTGCAGCGCAACTACGTCGTGCGGAATGGGAACACCTACGTTTCGCGCACCTACGTCGTCCACAATGTGACCTATACCAGTGTGTACCGGTCGTACTCGTACGGCGGCCATTGCTGCTACTACGGATACGCGCCGGCATACTACTACCATCCGGGGTACTACGGGTGGGCCTACAATCCGTGGCCGGCTCCGGTGTACTACGGCTGGGGATGGCAGGCTGAGCCCTGGTACGGATATTACGGGCCATATTATTACCAGCCTTACCCGGTATACCCGTCGGCGGCGTTCTGGTTGACGGATTATCTGGTTGCGGCCAGCTTGCGTGCCTCGTACGCGGCCTCGCTGGAAGTTGGTTCGTTGGATTCGCTCGGCCCGGATTTTCCCCTGGTAGCCGGGCTGGGGACGATCCCGGTTGCTCCCGACGCCTCGAAGAGCGTCGTGATGACGAAGGAAGTCAAAGATCAGCTGGCCGAGGAAGTGAAGGCGCAGTTGGCAGCCGACCAGGCCGATGCCGGCAAGAACGGGAAGACGTCCGGCGGAAATTCCGGTGGGCAGGCATCGAGTGGCGGTTCGTTGCCGGCGCTCGATCCTAAACGGCGGGTCTTCGTCGTGCACAACGAACTGTCGGTGGTTGCCGATGGTGACGAGTGCTCGTTGACCGACGGCGATGTGATCAGCCGAATCTCGGACACGCCGGATGAGGACAAGAACGTCGACGCGAAAGTGCTGGCCAGCAAGAAGAACAATTGCGCGGTCGGGAAACAGGTGTCCGTGTCGCTGGACGATCTGCAGGAAATGCACAATCACTTCCGCGAGCAGCTCACCGGAGGCATGGATGAGCTCTCGAAGAAGCAGGGAACCGGCGGGCTGCCCAAGGCTCCGGATACCGGCAAGCAGGATGGAGAAGTGCCGGCGCCGGCCGCCGATGCCAGCGCCGCCAAGACTCTGCAAGAGCAGCAGGCTGCGGCGGATAAGGCCGAAGCAGACGTCAAGCAGGAGGCGGCTTCTTCGGGCGGGGGATCGCAGTAAGCCAGAGTCGAGATCGAGAGGGCAAGATGAAACAGAAGGCGCTCTCGGTCTCACTATGTACCAGAGGGAGTCGGGCTAAGTATTGAAAAGGAGAATCCGAGTCATGTTGCAGAAGGCTGAAAAAGCGATTCCAGCGGCCGCGATCTTGTGCGTAATGGCGTTGTTCCAGACCCCGGCGGCGGCGCAGAGCGGCGCTCCCACCCTGCAGGAGCAACTCGCGGCGCAGTACAAACTGGTGAAGATGGGATCGGATACCAGCGGATATTCGGTGGTGGAAGAAGGAACGCTGCTGGCCCTTCAGAAGGGCGGAGTCATCGGAGTGCCGTACTCCGACAAGACTTCGATCACCAACAAATATGAAAATGGAACGGTCCACGGCCCCAGCGCTGCAATGACCGAAGCGCGTAAAAAGCTGTTCGGACACTTTTCCCAGACCCAGTCGGAAGGACAGACGACTCACCTGTTCAAGAAGGGCGACAAGGTTTATCCCACGAAGATTGAAGTGAAACTGGACAAGGATCTGGTCGTACTCGGCATCGTTGCCTGCGATACCTGCAACAATACCGATCCGCCGCTCTGGGCCAAGACGAATGTCGAGTTCCAATTTCCCAAGGGTTCGTTGGGCAAAGCCAGCGCGGGCGACGTGGAGGACACGATCGGGCAACTGCTATCGATCAGCGATGATTCGCAACAGCAGTCACAGGGCGGCGATCAGCAAGGCGGGCAACAGGACGCCGGGCAACAGCAGCAGGGGCAACAGCAGGGCGGCGGACAGCAACAACAGGCCGAGGCTGAGCCGCAAACTATCCAGATGGGGATGACCTCGGATCAAGTGGTGGCAGCGATGGGCAAGCCGGCGAAGCTCGTAAATCTCGGTCCGAAGCAGATTTACGTTTACAAAGATTTGAAGGTGACGTTTTTGAATGGCAAGGTGGTGGATGTTCAGTAGGAGTAGTCGGCTGAGCCCCGAAGCCCCCGGCAGGCGGGCGGCCAGCATGGACCATGTGGGGACAGCCGCCTTCGGCTGTCCGGCAGCCCAGGCGTATCGGGCTGCAGGTTTTTGACTCGGCCGCATCGGGTAGGAGAGTTTCAGGCACCGCGCCCTTTTCAAAACCATTGTGAGAATCGTTGTGATCAGGAGGGCTCTATGCGCCATCGACTTTGCGTTGGCATCATCGCGCTTGCGATGATCCTGCCCGCGGCCCTTGCCCCCGGCCAGGCGGTTTCTCTGCAGGAGCAATTGGTTGCTCAATATCAGGTCGCCAAGGTTAAAGCAGATTCTAGCGGGTACGGCATAGTCGACCCGGGCACGCTGCTGACGATTCAGAAAAGCGGGGTGCTCGCCGTTCCCTGGAAAGCGATGGCGCTTTGTCCGGCGAAGTACCAGGACAATGCGTTTCATCCCTCGATTGGATTCTGTGCCGGCATGCTGAAGGACGTTTCCCGCTACTTTCAGAAGGGAGAGAAAGTTTATCCCACGAAAATCGACGTGAATCTGAACAAGGCGAAAGTTTCATTCACGGTGGTAGCCTGCGACGCGTGCAGTGGAACTAATCCGGCAACCTCGATGAAGGGCGAGGTGGTCTTTCAATTTGCGAAAGGCTATCTGGAGAAAGCGGGCGTCGGGGATGTGGAGGACGCGATCGGGAAAGTCTTCCTGATTGCCGAGGATAATCAGCAGAACGATAATCAGCAGAGCCAGGGCAACGGGCCAGGACAGCAGCAGGAGCCCCAACCGCAGCAACAATCTGAGCCGGCGACGGTGCAACTGGGGATGACGACCGACCAAGTGCAGTCGATCCTGGGCAAACCGCAGAAGATTTTTAACGTCGGCGCGAAACAAATCTACGTGTACTCAGATGTGAAAGTAACCTTCCAAAACGGTAAAGTTGCCGATGTCCAGTAGATGTGAAGTAACTGAATTTCCCGCATCCCGGGTCCGCAGCAAAGACTGCGGAAACAACAGCTTGGACCACGGGCGTAGTACCTCCGTACCGTGCCTAGTACTTCAGTTACCGGTATGCGGATGACCGCATACGGGGCTAGCATCAAATCCCAGTAATAGTACTCAACCAAGCAAATACCCCAATATATAGATATTTGCTCCTGCCCCTTACTTTTCCGTTTCCAGAAAACAGGTAAAAAAGCCCGTAAAACGCGGAGATTCGCTTGGAGGCGGGGTTTTTCAGGGCTGATATATGCTCGGGACACCGATAGCCCTCTGAGCCGATAGACAGGGTGAGGAAGTCTCCGGAAGCAATCCCGTGGCGCCGAGTGATTGGACGGGAAGAAGAGCAACGGAGAGAGAGCAAAAGGAACTATGGCCGACTCGCGAGAAGTGATGAATATTCGCCAGGCGTCGCAGTATCTGGGAGTGAGTCCGGACACGCTTTACAAGTACGTTGGCGAACAGAAGATTCCCGCGTTCAAGCTGGGGAACCGTTGGCGCTTCAAGAAATCACGGCTGGATCAGTGGATGGAAGAGAAGTCGAGTGAGATGGAACCGCAGGCGAAGCGGAAACCGAAGGCGGCGATGAAAGCTGCCGGACAGATTTAGTGAAACCGACGCGGGCATGAATGCCCGCGCCACACATAAAGGGTGGACACATGTTTGGACTCGGATCGAAATCGATTGTTGGTCTGGACGTAGGGTCATCGAGCATCAAGGCAGTCGAGTTGAAGAAGAAGGGCGGGCAGATCGAAGTCGCGCATCTCGGTCTGGAACCGCTTTCATCCGACATCGTGGTCGACTCGATGATCGTGGATTCCGGCACAGTGTCGAGCGCGATCTCGAAGCTGTTCCTCGACAACCAGATCAAGACCAAGGGCGTGGCCACCGCGGTAAGCGGACACTCCGTGATCGTGAAGAAGATTTCGCTGCCTTCGATGAGCGACCAGGAGCTGGCGGAGACGATCGAGAAGGAAGCGGCGCAGCATATTCCCTTCGATCTGGCCGACGTGAGCCTCGACTACCAGATTCTGTCGGACGAAGTTGGCAGCCCGCAGATGGATGTTCTGCTGGTGGCGGTCAAGAAGGACAAGATTCTGAACTACACCAACGTGCTCTCGATGGCGGGCCGCACCCCGGCTATCGTCGACATTGACGCGCTGGCCCTGCAGAACTGCTACGAGTACAACTACCAGCCCGCGCCGGGCCAGGTGGTGGCGCTGCTGAACCTGGGTGCCAGCGTGATGAATATCAACATCGTGAAGGGCACAACGCCGCTGTTCCCGCGCGACGTCAGCGTGGGCGGGCATCAGTACACCGACTCGCTGCAGAAGGAACTGGACCTGAGCTTCGAAGACGCGGAAGCGCTGAAGCTGGGCCGCAAAGTGGGCACGGTGAGCGAGGACGCCAAGCAGCCGATCCTGCAGCAGGTAACCGAAATCATCGTGCTGGAAATTCAGAAGACGTTCGACTTCTTCCGCGCCAGCGCGGCGGGAGAGCACATCGAGAAGATCTACCTGGCAGGCGGTTCGTCGAAGGTGCCTGGGCTGGTGGAAGCGTTGCGGCAGGAGTTCTCGATGCCGGTGGAATTACTGAATCCGTTCCAGCGGGTGATGCCGCCGACCGAAGGTTTGGGCGCGGAACTGGTAGAGCAGAATCCCGGCCAGATGGCAGTTGCAGTAGGTTTGGCCCTGAGGAGCTTTGAATCCCTATGATCAAAATCAATCTTCTCGAGAACTCCAAAGGCAAAGGCAAACGCGGCGGCGGCGGCCCGTCGATGCCCACGATGGAAATGGGCGACATGGGATCGCCCAAGCTGAAGATCCTGGCGATTATGGTGATCGTCGGCTTGGGGAACCTGATGTACTGGTATCACCTGAACAATCTCGGCAAGGCAATTGACGACAAGATGAAGGTCGCCGAGCAGAAGAACCGCGAACTGGCCGATGTGAAAGCGAAATTCCTCGACCGCCAGAACCAGGCCAACCTCTATCAGCGGCGCGTGGATGTTATCAAGCAGCTGCACGATGGGCAGACCGGCCCGGTCAACCTGATGGCCATGATGGGCGAGACCATCAATAACACCGAGGCAGTATGGCTCAACAAGATGGACGACCAGGGCACGAGCGTGAGCCTGGAAGGTACGGCGCTGTCGACCGACGCAGTGGCCAACCTGATCGCGAATCTGCAGAAGACGGGTTTCTTCAGGAATGTCGAGATCAAGGAAACCTTTCAGGACGAACAAGTAAAGGAAATGCAGGCGTTTCAGTTCACCCTGACCTGCGACAAAGCTGCAGGGGAAAACCAGCCTGGGAAGGGAAAGTCGTAGGCACAGACTATGGCGAACTTTAGCGAACTGTCGGGCATCAAGCAGTGGGGGCTAGTGATACTGGGCGGAGTGGCCGTTACGGCGACTCTGTACTTCACGGTATTCAAGAGCCAGAACGATAAGAACGTGGCTGCACAGCATGCCCTGGAAGCCAAGATCCGGGAGAACAATGAGCTGGAGTCGTACCGGCCGAAGCTGAAACAGATCGAGCAGCAGCTGGCCGAGCTCAAGCAGCAGCTGGAAATCGAGCAGCGCATTGTTCCCGACGAGAAGCAGATCGACGGGTTCATGACCATGATGGACGCCGAAGCCTTCAAGGCCGGCGTGGAAGTGCGGCGGTATACGGCGAAGGACTCGAAGCAGCAGCAGTACTTCACCGAAGTTCCCTTGGATATGGAGCTGGACGGGCCATATTACTCGGTGCTGAATTTCTTCGACCGTGTGAGCAAGCTGGAGCGCATCGTGAACGTAGGCGGGCTCATGGTTTCGACCACGAAGAATCCGACCGGCGCAAAGGCGAAGCGGACCTATCAGTACGCACCCAACGAGAGCATCGTGGCCACATTTACGGCGACCACGTATTTCAGTCGTGATTTGCAACCTCCTGCGGCAGGCGCTGGAGCAAAACCGGCAACGACAGCGGCGAAATAGGGAATATCCATGATGACGGCGATGAAGCTGAAAACTGGCACTCTGGCAATCGCACTCACGATGACGATGGGCGCGGCCTTCAGTACGAAGGCTGTGGCACAGAACCCGGACGCCATCGACAACGCGCGCAGCGTAGCAAAATCGCTGCAGCAAAAGCAGGCCAACGATACGGATGCGGCACTGAACGCGGCAGGAGTTCCGGCGACGGCGTCCAAGCCTGAGCCCGGTGCTCCGGCACCGACGGTGAAGCCGGCCGTGATTCCGGGGGAGCAGAAGCCGATTGTGCTGGCGCCTCCGAAGCCAGCTTCTACGGCGGCAGCTCCAGCGCCGAAGCCCGTAGCCAAGGCTGCAGCTCCGAAGTCAGAAGCCGCCTCGGGCGCGAACAACCAGCTGCGGCATGTCAATGTGGTTCCGGGCAGCGACGATATACAGATCGAGATCAGCTCCAGCCAGGCGGTGACACCGCGCGTGAGCAAGATGAGTTCGCCGGCGCGCATCCTGGTTGAGCTGCCGGAGACAGTGGTGGCCAGCGCCCAGAACAAGATTCCGGTGGGCAGCGGCGGAGTGAAAGGCGTCCGCATCGGCATGGACGGCAAGAATCCGCCCACGACCAGCGTTGTCGTGGATCTCGATAAAGCTCTGGCGTACGACGTGGCTCCCGGTCCTGCGGGCAAAGTGACGTTGATCCTGCATACCCAGGGAGGCGCTCCGGTGGTAGCCAAGAGCGCTCCGGCTCCTTCGAAGCCTGCTCCGGCGAAAGCGGCCGTCGCCAAGGCTGCTCCTGAACCCAAGGTTGCGAAAGCTGCAGCGCCGAAGGCTGAACCGAAGAAGGACGCGAAAGCAGCCGCCGCTAAGACAGCGACGGTGGCTGCGGCCGCCCCAACCCCAGCTCCGGCAGCGGCCAAGCCTGAGCCCACCAAGCCGAAGGCCGAAGATAAAAAATGGGCGATGAATGGGAAGCGCGATCCGTTCTTCAGCCCGGTGGTGCATCAAGAGGGATCGGGTTGCTCGACTGGCAAAAAGTGCCTGGAGATCAATGCGATCAACCTGCGCGGAGTCGTGAAGTCGGACAACGGATTTATTGCTGTCGTCACCAACAACATCGGCAAGGCGTACTTTCTGCGGGAGAACGATCCTGTGTTCAACGGCTACGTGGTGAAGATCACAGGAGACTCAGTTGTGTTCCAGGAAACAGTGCAGGACAAGCTGGGCAAGACATCGACGCATGAAGTGGTGAAGAAAATCTTTACTCCGGCGGTTTAGTCGGAAATTCGAGATTCAGTTGCACGAGGAATTGCGGGCCAGGCCCGCAGGTGGGGAGAGGCGAAATGCGAAAGCAACCAGTAATCATCTTCGTATCGTTGCTGCTGATGGGAGTGGTGGCTGCGGCTGCCCAGACGCCCAGCCAGCTCGATCGAGTCAACGTAGTCCGCGACGCGGACAATGTCCGGGTCGAGATGACAGCCAGCGGCGCAGTCACGCCGAAGGTCAGCAAGCTGGACTCACCCGCGCGCGTGGTGATCGATCTGCCGGAGACCGTCATGGCGACCGGCCAGAGCCACATCGCGGTGGGCGCGGCCGGGATCAAGGGTGTGCGCATTGGCATGGATGGCCAGGCGCATCCGACGACCCGCATCGTGGTCGACCTCGATAAGGCGCTGGCCTATGACTTGACGCCGGGTCCGGCGGGCAAGCTGGTACTGACGCTGCACGGCAACGCTGCTGCGCAGCCCAAGACCGTGGCCGCGGAGTCGAGCGCTCCCGTGACCCGCCCGATGTCGCCCTTCTCGCCGCGCGTGATAGACCTGCGCACGGCACCCAAGGCGATTGCACCGGCGACGAAGCCTGCCGAGAAGAGCTCGGCTTCGCCCTCTGACTTTGTATTCGTCGAGCCTACCTACCAGGCAAAGACCGAAGTGAAGAACGAAGTCAAGAACGACGTCAAGAACGCCGCCGCCGATCTGCCCGTGGTTCGGGCGCAGGAAGCTGCGGCGCGCTTCTCGGACAAGACTGCCGCCGAACTTCTTCCGGTGGCCATGCATGCTGCTCCGCAGGCGCAGAGCACTTCAGGCCCCGCGCAGAGTTCGACCGGAATCACCCCCGCGGTGAATCTGGCGGCTGAGCAGAAAGCTCAGATGAACCAGCAGGGAGTCGCGGCCGGCCCGCGCTATACCGGCGAGCCGATCTCGGTGAACCTGAAGGACGTCGACCTGAAAGATTTCTTCCGGCTGGTCCATGAAATCAGCGGCCTGAACGTGGTGCTCGATCCCAACGTGCACGGCACGCTGACGATCGTGCTCGACGACGTGCCGTGGGATCAGGCGCTGGACATCGTACTGAAGAACAACGACCTCGCGCGCGAACTGGAAGGCAACGTACTCCGTATCGCGACGGTCGATACCCTGAAGAAGGAAGCCGACGCACGCCGGGCCCAGATCGAATCCGAAGCGCTGGCGGTGGAAAAGGTTTCGGTGACACGCTTCCTCAGCTATGCCAAGGCGAAGGATGCCGTCACCACGGTGAAAAAGTTCCTCTCGCAGCGCGGCGACGTTGTGGCGGATGACCGCACCAACGCCGTGATCATCAACGACATTCCAAAAGTGATTCCGGTAATCGACCGCCTGCTGACTCAGCTCGATCGCAAGACGCAGGAAGTGGAAATCGAAGCTCGCGTGGTGGCCGCGACCCGTGCGTTCGCGCGCGACATCGGCACCCAGTTCGGCTTTGGCTGGGGCAACGGGCATAGCGCGGTCGGCGGAAACTCAGGCGCCGGCACCACCAATACCAACGTGGGCGGGCTGACGCCGGGTTACATTACGAGTCCGGCGAACGGCGCGGGCACAGGAAACACGATCCCGCTGTTCTCGAACCTGGGCGTCACGCAGCCCTCGAGCGGCTTGACGTTCCTCAACGCCAGCAACACCGTGCGGCTGGACTTCCAGCTTTCGATGGCGGAGTCGCGCGGCTTGCTGAAAGTGCTCTCGCGTCCGCGAGTGGTCACGCAGAACAATATTCAGGCTCTGGTAAAGCAGGGCGTACGCGTACCGATCGTAACGCAGGCCCAGTTGGGCGGTCCTCCGACCGTAACCTACGTTGACGCTTTCCTGCGGTTGACGGTGACTCCGCAGATCACGTCGGAGAACACAATCTTCCTGAACGTAGACGTGGAAAACACCACGCCGAACTTCGGGCAGGAAGTACAGGGCAACCCCGAACTGATCACGCAGCAGGCTACGACGCAGGTGCTGGTGACGGATGGCGGCACGGTGGTGATCGGCGGCGTCATTCAAACCCAGAACTCGATCGACATCTCGCAGGTTCCGCTGCTCGGCAATCTGCCGTTCCTCGGCAACCTGTTCAAGCACACCAAGGTCAACACCCAGAACCAGGAGCTGATTTTCTTTATCACTCCGAGAATCATTCAGACGTAGCGAGTAGCTAGTTTCGATTAGAAGCCGCCGGCCTGGAAGCTTTCAGGCCGGCGGTCTTTTGTTTGGGGGCAGTTCTCAGTTCTCAGTTCTCAGTTCTCAGTTCTCAGTTCTCAGTTCTCAGTTCTCAGTTCTCAGTTCTCAGTTCTCAGTTCTCAGTTCTCAGTTCTCAGTTCTCAGTTCTCAGTTCTCAGTTCTCAGCTGGATGCGGTCACTTGGCTCTGAGATGTATTTCATTCTGGGAACGGGACTCTTAAGTAGTTCAATTTGGTATCTCTCGACACAGACTCTGACGACAGCCCCGTGGCAGGGTGATTGCCGAAGCCGGAGGGACTTATGGGAGAGTCTTATAGGGATCTGATTGCGTGGCGGAAAGCCATGCATTTGGTTCGAGAGATTTACGACGTTACACGACTATTTCCGCGAGACGAATTGTATGGGTTGACCAATCAACTGCGTCGTGCGGCCGTCTCGGTTCCAAACAATATCGCCGAAGGGCAGGCCAGAATCTCTTCGAAGGAGTTCTGCCACTTTCTCAGTCAGGCACGCGGATCTCTGGTGGAGATTGAGACTCAGATTCTAATAGCGCAAGATCTCGAATATCTATCGGCGACAAAGACTCGCCTGTTACTTCAACAAGCCGCGGAATTGGGCAGGGTACTCAACGGCCTGATCGCGTCGATTAGAGGAATCGTACAAAAAGGTTGCTATAGCGGCAAGGGGGCTTAGCTTTTCTGAGAACTGAGAACTGAGAACTGAGAACTGAGAACTGAGAACTGAGAACCGAGAACTGAGAACTGAGAATTGCTCTCCTGCTACACTCAGCCCAATGGACTTCCGCGCACGGCAGAAGAAACTTCGGGACCACCTTGCGACCACCCGGTTTGATGGGCTGCTTGTCAGTCATCTTCCTAACATTCGATATCTTTGCGGGTTTACCGGGAGCGCAGGACTGCTGCTGGTCGAACCGGGCGGAAGCGTGTTTCTTACGGACGTTCGCTACGACATCCAGGCGCATGCGGAAGTGAAAGGCGCCAAAGTCGTGATCGCGCGCAAGGCTCCGCTGGCGGGGCTTGGGGATTTCTTAGCCACACGGCGCAAGCGGTCTAGCGGGATGACGATCGGACTCGAGTCCGAACACTTCACCATCTCCGACAGAAAGCGCCTCAGCCAGATAGTTCCACTGCCAATCCGCCTGAAAGGCGCGCCTTCCATCGTGGAACGCTTTCGGATGGTCAAGGACCCGCGCGAAATTGCTTTGATCAAGGATGCCGTTGCGCTGGGAGCGAAGATATTCGACCGCGGGCTCCAAGTTTTGCGTGCGGGGGTAAAAGAAGTGGAGGTAGCCGCCGAGATGGAGCTGGCCGCCCGCCGTGGTGGGGCCGAGGGGATGTCCTTTCCCACAATCATTGCATCCGGAGCACGGTCAGCTCTTCCCCACGGAAGGGCTTCTACAAAGCCTATCCCCTCAGGGGCGTTCGTGGTCTGCGACTTCGGTGTTATACTCTCAGGTTATTGTTCGGATCAGACCCGCACTGTATGGGTCGGATCAGTGCCGAAGGACGCACGCCGGTCGTATGAAGCTGTGCGCGAGGCACAACAGGTCGCGATCGAAGCTGTGCGGCCTGGGATTGCGGTTGGCGAAGTGGACGCGGCGGCCCGCAAGGTCTTGAAGAAAGCCGGGTTAGGGCGCTACTTCACCCATTCCACCGGGCACGGCGTCGGGCTCGAGATCCACGAGAGTCCGAGGGTAGCCGCAGGGCAGAGCGAACTGCTGATGCCGGGGATGGTCATCACCATCGAGCCGGGAGTATACTTCCCCGGCAAATGGGGAGTGAGGATCGAGGATATGGTGGCGGTCACCGCCGGAGGTTGTGAGATCCTGACTCCGACCAGTAAAGAATTTTTGGCAGTCTAGTCTTCTTATTAGTTGTTCATGGACATCAGCCGGGCAGGATCCACGCCCGGCTTGTTTGCGCGCCCTTCCGGCGCGGGTCGGGGACAGGCGAACGGTCCCACCGTAAACGAATGAATCAAAAAGAGCTGAAAGAACTCATAGAGTTCCTCATCGAGAAGGATATTGCCGAGTTCGAGTTGGAGCGCGGCGATGTCAAGGTCAAGATCAAGCGCGCCGGCGAGCATACGGTCGTGCACTCGCACGGGGAGCCGCGCTTCTATGCCGTGCCTCCAGCGCCGAGCGCGCCGCTTGAAATGGCAGGGGCGCCGCCGGTTGCTCCTCCGCCAACGACGGCGGCTCCCGCCGCTCCGGCCCCCGAGGAAGGCCTGCATACGGTCAAGTCGCCGATCGTGGGGACGTTCTACGAAGCACCTTCACCGGGAGCTCCGCCGTTCGTCAAGGCGGGAGACTCGGTGGAAGTTGGTCAGGTGCTTTGTATCGTAGAAGCGATGAAACTGCTGAACGAGATTGAGTCGGATTTCGCCGGTGAGATCGTGAAGAAGCTGGCGACCAACGGCCAGCCGATTGAATATGGCCAGGAATTGTTTGTGATCCGGCCGAAGAAGTGAGGGTGAAGGGATTCTCGCGGCGCGCTGAGCGCGCGCTCAGCCTTAAGCTGTCAGCTCCCAGTGTCGCCTTCCTTGGAAAGTCCTTTGTGGGGATGGCCGCCTTCGGCCGTCCGCCGGGCGCAGCCCGGCTTTATTTGCTGGAGCGCTGCAAACGACAAAGAATAGCTAGACTTCATGTTCAAAAAGATCCTTATTGCTAATCGCGGGGAAATTGCGCTGCGCGTGATTTGCGCGTGCAAGGAATTGGGTATCCGCACGGTCGCCATCTACAGCGAGGCCGACCGCAATTCGCTGCCGGTTCGTTTTGCGGACGAAGCCATTTGTATAGGTCCGCCACAACTGGCGCATAGCTACCTGAATATTCCCGGGGTCATCAGCGCGGCCGAGATCGCTAATGTAGAGGCGATTCATCCCGGATATGGTCTGCTCGCCGAGAATGCAAACTTTGCCGAAGTCTGCGAGATGAGCGGGATCAAGTTCATTGGGCCGCGGCCGGACGTCATGCGCCTGATGGGCGAGAAGGAAAAGGCCCGATCGGCGATGAAGAAGGCGGGCGTGCCGATTCTGCCGGGGTCGGACGGAATCATCGCGAGCGAAGGCGAGGCGCTGGAGTGGGCGAAGCAAGTTGGTTTTCCTGTGATCGTGAAGGCTTCGGCCGGAGGCGGCGGGCGGGGCATGCGCATTGTGCGCAACGAAGAGCAATTACCGGGCCTGTTCAAAGCCGCACAGGCCGAGGCCGCGGGAGCGTTTGGCAACGGCGATCTCTACATGGAGAAATACGTCGAGCATCCGCGGCACATCGAGTTTCAGGTGCTGGCCGACGAACATGGGAATGTCGTGAGCCTGGGCGAGCGCGAGTGTTCGATCCAGCGGCGGCATCAGAAGCTGCTGGAGGAGTCTCCTTCGACACAAGTAACTCCAGAGCTGCGCGATCAGATTGGCGCGGTGCTTTGCAAGTCGCTGGCGGCGATCGGATATTGGAATGCGGGGACTATCGAATTCCTGATGGACCAGGATCGTAAGCTGCACTTCATCGAGATGAACACACGCATTCAGGTGGAGCATCCAGTGACCGAGATGGTGACCGACGTGGATCTGGTGAAGAGTCAGATCATGATTGCCGCGGGCGCGAAGATGGAGGATGTGCTGCACGGCCCCATCGTGCACCGTGGACACTCGATCGAGTGCCGTATCAATGCGGAGCATCCGGAGAAGTTCACACCATCGGCGGGAAAGATTACGGCATTTCATCCGCCGGGTGGAACTGGGGTGCGCGTGGATACAGCGGCTTATGCCGAGGGAGTGATTCCACCATACTATGATTCGCTGATCGCCAAGCTGATTGTGCGCGCGAAAGACCGCGACGAAGCAGTTTCACGCATGGCGCGGGCGCTGGAGATGTTTATCGTCGAGGGCGTGTATACGACGATTCCTCTGCACCGCAAGATTCTGGCCGATCCGGATTTCCGGGCGGGGAAGTTCGATACGGGGTTTATCGAACGCTTCCTGGCTAAGAACGGCAAAGTGTAGGGGCGGACGCATTCGTCCGTTTGAACGTATGTGCGGGTGATTAATCGTTCCAACAGCTAGTGTAGTGCGTCAAGCAGATCGACGTTTATAGTTCGGGTTGCAGAGCCCCTCTTCGCGATCTTCGCGGATGTTCTTTGCGAGCTTTGCGGTCAAAGGCTTTGCTTTCCCAGCGCGAGATATAAGAGTCGTTATTTTCGGCGCACTACACTAGCTTCCATACTTCGTTTACACGATTCAATGCATGAAGCTGCCACTCCTCTACGCGATCGTTGACCTTTCCATTTCCCCCGGTACGGCTCGCCTCGTCGCATTTGCCCACGAACTCGCGGTCGGCGGATGCACCCTGCTGCAATATCGCAACAAAAGTGGGAATGCGCGGGTGCTGCTGGAGCAGGCGCGGGAATTGAAGAAACACCTGGGTTCCTCCGTGCGGCTGATCATGAACGATCGCGCCGATCTGTGCCTGGCGGCGGAATTCGATGGCGTGCATGTGGGCCAAGACGATCTATCCCCAGATGCCGTGCGGAAGATGATTGGGCCGGACCGCTGGCTGGGTGTTTCGACGCATAATCCTGAGCAACTGCGGGAAGCCGATCAGACGTCTGCGGACTACCTTGCGATTGGCCCCGTGTTTGCGACCTTCAGCAAAGAGAAGCCTGATCCGGTCGTGGGACTTGAGGGAGTGCGCCAGGCGCGGAGTCTGACGCGCAAGCCACTGGTGGCTATCGGCGGAATTACGCGGGCGAATGCCGCATCCGTCATCGAGGCGGGAGCCGATTCCGTCGCAGTGATATCCGACTTGTTACGAGAGCCGCGCAAATCAGCAGAGGAATTTTTCCGGATATTAGGGTAAAGTGCTGCCAATGCGTTGTTGGTCGCTGGTCGTTCGTCGTTAACTGTCCGGCGTTGGCCGCGTTCATCAGCGTTGTCATCCTGAGCGGCGTTCTTTGCCGCGAAGGACCTATGCAATGAGCTGGAAGCGCATAACTGTTTCGTGGGCAGGTCGGCCCGCTTCGTTTCAGCTAACGACCAACGACCAACGACCAACGACCGGCAGATCAGGAGCGAGCCTCTGAGCACACCGACAACGACGCAGCCATCCACGGGCAGCGATTGGGAAATTCACAGCCATCAGGATAAGGAACTGGTCCAGGTGCTGGGCCTGACCAGCGCGACCATGCTAGTGATGGGGTCGATGATCGGCTCCGGCATCTTTATTGTTTCGGCGGAGATCGGGCGCGAAGTAGGTTCACCGGCCTTGCTGATTGGCGCCTGGGTTGTGACCGGACTGATGACCATCGTGGCCGCGCTGAGCTATGGCGAGCTGGCTGCGATGATGCCGAGGGCGGGCGGGCAATACGTTTATCTGCGCGAGGCGCTGGGGCCGCTCTGGGGATTCCTCTACGGCTGGACTCTGTTTCTCGTCATACAGACCGGAACGATTGCCGCCGTGGGCGTGGCTTTCGGCAAGTTTCTGGGAGTGTTTTACCCTTCGATCTCCTCCACGAACTGGATCGTGCATTTGTGGAAGGTTCCGCCGATCCGTCTCGGTCCCATGGTGCTGGGCAACATGGATGTCGGCATCAATACTCAGAATCTGATGGCGATTCTGCTGGTGATCATCCTGTCATTCGTGAACGTTCTCGGCATGAAGACGGGGGCGGCGATTCAGAATGTATTCACCGCCGCAAAAGTCCTGGCCCTGCTTGGACTCGCTGTGCTGGGCTTCGCCTTTTGCCGCAATCCGCAGGCGATTCTGGCGAATTTCAGCGGGCACTTCTGGCACAACGCCGGACTGTTCTCGCTGCATGACATCGGCGGAGGAGTATTCGTCAGCACGCTTACAGTTCTGGCGGTGGCGCAGGTCGGGTCTCTGTTCTCAGCCGATGCCTGGAACAATGTGACATTCACCGCGGGAGAGGTGAAGAATCCCAGCCGCAACCTGCCGCTGTCGCTGGCGCTTGGTACCGGAGTGGTGATCGCGCTCTATATTGCTTGCAACTTTGTTTATTTGAGCGCGCTCCCCCTGGATGGAGTGAAGGACGGGACGACAATTTTCGCCCGTGGGATCACGCATGCCACCGAAGACCGCGTAGCCACCGCAATCCTGACATTGAGGTTTGGAAGTACCGGCGGATTCCTCATGGCGGCCGCCATCATGATTTCCAGCTTTGGCTGCATGAATGGCCTGATTCTCTCCGGAGCCCGCGTCTACTACGCCATGGCCAAGGATGGCTTGTTCTTCCGGAACGTCGCGAAATTGCATCCTAAATATAAGACCCCCGCGGTTTCGCTGATGGTGCAGATGGTCTGGACCTGCGTGCTGTGCATCTCCGGCAGCTATGGGCAGCTTCTGGACTACATCATCTTTGCGGTACTGGTGTTTTACATCCTGACGATTGTGGGCTTATTCGTGCTGCGGCGGACCCGTCCGGATGCGGTGCGACCGTATAAGGCGGTGGGGTATCCGGTGCTGCCCATCATTTATATTGTGATGGCTTTATTCATCGATGTCGTACTATTGCGCTACAAGCCGCAGTACACGTGGCCGGGGCTGATCGTGGTGCTGCTGGGGATTCCGGTGTATTTTGCCTGGTCGCGGAGCGCCAAGAATCAGAGGAGTATATCCGCATGAGCACAACAGCACCAATTCAGGAGAAGCCCAAACGCATGGCGAACCTTCTGGCAACGAAGCCCCTAAACCTATTGATGGAAGAGGCTCGCGAGACAGGCGAACACAGCCTGCACCGCACCTTGGGAGTCTTTCAGCTTACGGCACTGGGCGTTGGCGCCATCATCGGCGCCGGCATCTTCGTCATGGTGGGGCTCGGGGCGCAATACGCCGGCCCGGGACTCACGCTCTCATTCGTGCTTTCCGGCCTGGGATGCGCGTTTGCCGGTCTTTGCTACGCCGAGTTTGCCGCCATGATCCCGCTGGCGGGCAGCGCTTACACTTACGCCTACGCCACGCTGGGCGAGTTGCTGGCATGGATCATCGGGTGGGATCTGACCCTGGAATACGCGATGGGTGCCAGCACAGTCTCTTCGGGCTGGTCGAATCACTTTATCGAACTGCTGAATATCTTCCACATCAAGATGCCGCTGTGGCTGGCTTACGATCACTGGACGGCACTGAAGACGGCGGAGAACATTGTTGCGCGACAGATTGCGCAGGCTTCCGATTCTTCCCTGGTGCCGGGCTCGCAGGCATTCCTGGACAAAGTCAGTGCGCTGACGAGTGCACCATCTGCCGAACTGCTGCAACGGGCACACGAGCTGCTAGGCGCGCCGCACCTGTTTGGGATGGAAATCGGGTTCAACCTTCCCGCCTTCATTATTGCGCTGATCATTACCGCAGTTCTGGTTGTTGGGATCAAAGAGAGCGCGCGGTTCAACGCCACGATCGTCACCATCAAGGTAGCGGTGGTGCTGTTCGTCATCGCGCTCGGAGCGCGCTATATCAACTCTGCTAATTGGGGTTCGGACTGGCATTCATATGCTCCCCATGGCTTTGCAGGGATTGGAGCAGGCGCCGCCTACATATTCTTCGCCTACATAGGATTCGACGCTGTCTCGACCACTGCCCAGGAAGCCAAGAATCCGCAACGGGACTTGCCCATCGGCATGATTGCCTCTCTGGCGATCTGTACTGTGCTGTACATCGCCGTGGCCGGGGTGCTCACAGGCATGGTGCACTGGCAGCAGATCAATATTGAAGCGCCGGTCGCACGCGCATTTCTGGACCGCGGACTCTCAACGGCATCGCACATCATTACCGTGGGAGCTCTTGCCGGTTTGACGAGCGTGATGCTGGTGATGTTGCTCGGTCAAACGCGCGTGCTCTATTCGATGGCCAATGACGGGTTGTTGCCGAAGAAGTTTTTCGCAGCGGTACATCCGAAATTCCGCACGCCTTGGAAGAACACAATTCTTGTCGGTCTGCTGGCCGCGATCGTGGGCAGCGTAACTCCAATCGACGACATCGGACGGATGGTGAATATCGGCACGCTTCTAGCCTTTGTCATCGTCTCGGTTTCGGTCATGGTCCTGCGCTATACAAATCCAGACCAGCCTCGGCCATTCCGGACGCCATGGGTGCCGTTAATTCCCATCCTCGGCGTCATCTCCAACGGATACATGATGGCCAAGCTGGGAGTATGGAACTGGATTCGCCTGATCGCATGGCTGGCGATTGGACTGGTGGTGTACTTCACCTACAGCGTGAAGCACAGCCGGGTGCAAGCGATCGCGGCGGGGAAAGAGCCGGAAGCCTAATTGCCAGATCGCATCTTGCGGCCCTCCGCACTGCGCGGAGGGCCGTTTTGCTTTATAGTCGTGGGTCGTTGGCATCATGTAGCGACAGCCGCCTCGGCTGTCCCGGCGTGGTCGAAGACCCGCCGGCCTAACCTCATAGCCGACGACTCGAACGCGCTTCGTCATGAAAACTCTTCGCCACCTTCGCACTATCGGCATTCTTCTGCTGCTGGTCATGGCCATCGGCACCGCGGGATATCACTACATCGAAGGCTGGCCCTGGTTCGACGGTTTCTACATGGTGGTGACAACGCTGACCACCATCGGATATCAGGAAGTGCATCCGCTATCGCATGCGGGGCGCGTGTTCAACGTCTTCGTGATTCTGGCTGGCGTGTCCCTGCTGTTGTTGGGAGTCGGGGCGCTGAGTCAGGCTTTGCTAGAATTCGAACTGCAGAGTTTCTTCGGAAGGCGGCGCATGGAGCGCGAAATCGGACGTCTCGAAGGCCACTTCATCATCTGCGGTCTGGGACGCGTTGGCCGCAGCGTGGCGCGAGAGCTAGGGCGCAAGCCGGTACCGTTTGTCATCATCGAGAATGCCGAAACCAAGCGGCAGCGCTTTGCCCATGAGAACTGGCTGGTGATCGCTGGGGACGCGACACTCGAGGAGACCCTGCGCCAAGCCCAGATCGAGCATGCCAGCGGACTGATTGCTGCAACCACTACGGACGCGACGAATCTCTACATTGTGCTGACGGCACGCGGGCTCAATCCTCATTTGAAGATCATCGCCCGCGCCAGCGAGGACGCCGCCGAGAAGCATTTGCTGACGGCCGGGGCTGATTCTGTAGTGTCTCCTTACTCATTCGCCGGGCAGCGGATCGCGCAATCTTTGTTACGGCCCCATGTGGTCAGCTTCCTCGACACCGCGACGACACATCTAGGCATGGATCTCGAGATCGGAGAAATTCACATTACCGCCGGTTCCGCGTTCGCTGGGAAGACGCTGGAAACCTCGCGCATCCGCCAGGAGCGTGGCGTGATAGTGCTGGCCATCAAGCGCCGCGATGCCATGCGCTTCAATCCCGCCCCCGATGAACGAATTGAGCCCGATGACTGCCTCATCGCCATGGGCGAGCCTTCGCAATTGCGGCAATTGGAGCAGTCTGCAGCCTCTTCATGAAAGTCGAACTCCCATGAGAATCGTGACTGCGGCGGAAATGCGCGAGATCGATCGCGTCAGCACCGAGAAATTCGGAGTGCCATCGCTCACGCTGATGGAGAACGCTGGGACCGCAGTCGCGGAGCACGTCCGGCGCTTCTGGCATCCGGGTCTCAGAATGACAGTGATCTGCGGCAAGGGCAACAACGGCGGTGATGGCTTTGTCGTGGCGCGGCTGTTGGCCGAACAAAAGAAGGACGTTCAGGTTGTCCTGCTCACGGATCCGGCGGAATTGAAGGGTGATGCGGCGGTGATGTACGGCAAGCTGCCGGAGCCCCCAATCATCGTGCGGTCAATGGAAGAGTGGAACAGCGAGCGCGTGCAGCAGGCGTTGTCGGCAGATTTGTACGTGGACGCGATCCTGGGCACAGGATTCAAACCGCCGGTCAGCGGACTGTATGCGGAAGCGATTTCATTCTTGAATGCAAGCCAGGGAAAGGTGATTGCCGTCGACATCCCGTCCGGTGCGGATGCGGACGCGATGAGCCCCCAGCAGGGAATCATCGCGCGATCGGATGTGACTGTGACGTTCACGGCTCCGCGCCCGGCGCATGTGTTCAGCATGCTGACGCAGGGGCCCACGTATGTTGCGGGAATCGGGTCGCCGGAGGAGGCGATCGTCTCATCGCTGCATCTGAACGTGATGCATCCGCGAGATTTTGCGGCGATGATCGGGCCGCGTCCGGCAGAGTCGAACAAGGGAAGCTACGGGCATGTTCTGGTGGTGGGTGGATCTGTCGGCAAGGCGGGATCGGTCGCGATGGCCGCCATGGCGGCGTTGCGTGCGGGGGCGGGGTTGTCGACTGTGGCCACAGCCCAGTCCGCGCTCCCCACCGTCGCGGGATTCTACCCGGAACTGATGACCGAGCCTCTGCCGGAAACCGATGCGGGCACGATCGCTACCAGCGCCGGTGTGCGTATCGAAGAGCTTCTCAAGAGCATGACCGTGATGGCCATTGGACCGGGGATCTCACGTGATCCGCATACGGCGACGCTGGTACGCTCACTGCTCGCGCATCAGAAGATCCCCATGGTCGTGGATGCCGACGGTCTCAACGCGTTTGAGGGACACACCAACGAGCTGAACGGGAAAGATCGAATGCTGGTGATCACTCCGCACCCCGGCGAGATGGCGCGGCTGGTGGGACGTTCGATCGCTGAGGTACAGAAAGATCGGCTGGGAGTTGCACGACAATTTGCCCATGAGCACGAATTGATCATCGTGCTCAAGGGACATCGCACGTTAGTCGTTCAGCCGGATGGCGAAGCATGGGTCAATACCACCGGAAATCCTGGCATGGCGACTGGAGGCACGGGCGACATTTTGACCGGAATGGTTGCGGGCATGCTTGCGCAGGAGAAGAGGTCGCAGAATCCGCAGAGTGCTTTGCTCGCAGTCTGCGCCGCTGTCTATCTGCATGGGCTCGCAGGAGACGTGATGCGTGAGACCGTGGGCGAGCATTCGCTGGTAGCCACCGATCTGCTCCGCGGATTGCCGGACGCCTTCGAGCGGGCGCGGCAGACGCGACGGGCGACGTGGGTGGAGTGGGGTTCCAGCAAAATACTAGTTCCCAATAAGGGAAATCCCTGAAGAAGTCCGCAAGCCCGGACCTCCACCCTAGCCTCCCAATGTGTCATCCTGAGCGAAGCGAAGGATCCCATGAGTCTTCGAAGTTCCAGGGACCTCTGCGGGCGTTTCCGCCGGCTAATCGACTCGATATTGCTTCCATGAAAGAGCATCAGTACTTCGTGTACATCATGTCCAGCCGTTCCGGCACGCTCTACATTGGCATGACCAACAGCATTTGCCGCCGGACGCTCCAACATAAAAGTGGAGAAATCGAAGGCTTCTCAAGCAAGTGTCACTGCAGCCGCCTGGTTCACTACGAAAGCTTTGAGGATGTCCATCGCGCCATCGGCCGTGAAAAAGAACTCAAAGGCTGGACCCGCGCCAAGAAGATCGCGCTGATCGAATCAAGGAATCCGCGGTGGGCCGACATTGCCGAGCACTGGGGATCTTCTCTTCTGTTCGCAGGGGAACCGATGAAAGGAAGGTGAGCCGTGTCGCAACCCGTCGCGAGAGCAGTTATCCCGCTTATCGGACACTGTCATCCTGAGCGAAGCGAAGGATCCCTTGTCCGTGGGGTTGCGGCGATGGCCTATGAAGGCGTTCTTACCAGGCTGTTGGTTGACCCTGGGGAACATCGAGCGTCTGTCGTGACTTGGTTGTTGCTATTCGTACTCCTCTCACTCGTAGTCCTCACGGCTAATTATCTTGAAGTTGAGAGCTGGATCGTCTTTCCTTCTCTCGCCGAACGCCGCGCCGCATCCAGGACCTCGGTTACCGTTACGTTCGTGTCCAGCGATGACAGCGCATCTTCTTTCGCGCCGTCGAGAATCACCGCTTGCAGGTACGAGAGTTCGTCGTCAAAAGGGGCAGGGATGGGCTTGACCCCGATCTGCTGCTCTTGGTTTTCTCCCGCTCTCTGCACGCGGAGGCCATCGCGCTTTACCGTGATCAACTGTCCCGTCTGTCCGTAGACTTCCATATCCTTGCGGTCGATGGGCCAATTCCACGACGCCTGGATGATAGCCTGCGCCTTCGGGTAAGTCAGGACGATGGTGGCTTCGTCGTCGACTCTCGCATAAATCTCTGGCTTGATCTGTTGGGTGACGGCGGTGACGGTTTGCGGGCGCTGGCCGTCCATAAGCCAGGTCATGAGGTCGGCGCCGTAGCAGCCGAAGTCGAACAGGGCTCCACCGCCATTGAGTTTCGGATCGGTGAGCCATGAGAGGAACTCTGGTTCTACGCCGATTTCCTTGGGTCCTTTGTGGCCGTCGTGTACGACTACCTTGCGGACCTCGCCCAGACTTCCATCGTGCGCGAGATCGTACGCCGCGTGATTGCTGCGGTACCAGGAGGTCTCATAATTCACCAGCACGTGAATCTTACCGGCCTGCGCGGCCTTCTGCATGGCGAGCGCGTCTTCCAGGCTGACGGCGAGTGGCTTCTCCATCATGACGTGAACGCCGTGACGGGCGCAGATCTCTACTACGCGGCGATGGTCGTAGGTGTTCGTATAAACGAGCACAGCCTGCGGGTGCGCCTTGGCAATCATGTCGTCAAGGTCGGCGAACATTTGTGAGGCTTGGAAGTTGTACCGGGTGGCGGCTGCAGCGCGAAGCTTCGAGTCGGGCTCCACAACAGCGACGATTTCGATCTCAGGGCGGTGCTGGTATTGGCCGAGGAATCCGTGCACGTGGCCATGAACCAGCCCAACGATAGCGACGCGAAGTGGGGGGCGGGATTGCGGCGTTTGGGCGAACGCGGGCGTGGCGAGTGCCAAGGGCGCGAACAAGAAGATTTGAAAGAGTCGCGACATGCTTCCTCCGGAGGTCGCTTACAAGATAGTTGAATCGAGCGAACTCAGGGTACTCGGCAAAAGAGCCAGGCTCCGCCCGGCGGACGGCCGAAGGCGGCCGTCCCCACAAAAGACCTATCGTCCTCTAGGACATTTACTAGAGAGTAAACGTAATCTAAGTCCTTCATAGGTTGGAGATTTCATGAGCCAAATTCCCGTTTCCCGTGTGGAATCCGGACAAGGGGCCTCCGTAATCTGTTACGCAAAATCGCCTAGTGCCATAGTGCATCAGGCCTATGACCCACTTCCCCCAACCGCACCCCTCGCGGCGCGCCGCCCGGATACAGCTCGGAGATTCAGTTCTGGCTGCGATTCGTCTTGAAGATGGCCGCCGCACGAAAGCGAAACTTCAAACCATCTCGGTAACGGGAGGCCTGTTGCGCCTGCCACAATCGCTGGGCGAAGGCGACTTCGTCGAAGTTGCCTTCCAGACGCAGGCCGGCCCGGTACACGGGATGGCCGAAGTTCTCAGCCCGACGCGCAAGCTGGACGACAGCGTGCTGCAGCCCTTCCGCTTCGTGGCGATCGAGGACGATGATCACCGCCGCCTGCGCACTTCGCTCGATCATGTAGTGGAGCGGAGTTCGCTGGGAATGAAGTCGAGCGCATTCTCGACGTACTAAAACCACACGCGGAGGGACAGCCGCCTCGGCTGTCCGGCGATGCGTAGCGAGCCCGCAAGGGGAAAAGCCATTTGTTTGATCGCCTCAACGCGGCCCTGAAGGTGTCCAGTTCCGTGACATCCTGAAGGGCCGTTCTTCCGTGTAGCTTCAGGTATGTTCGCCTGCAGCGGCAACCAACCAGATTGTCATTCCGAAGCGAAGCAAGGAATCTGCTGCTTGCTCGCAGCATACCCGCTGCTGGCGGGAGCGGTTCTATACTGTTCCGGTGAATCATGGAAGCAACGCGAATCAGTTGCGCGAGATCACCACACATTCGGCGGAGGAGACGATCGCTTTCGGACGGACTCTGGCCGAACTCCTCTCGCCGCCCAAACTGGTGCTCCTGCGCGGCGATCTGGGGGCTGGGAAGACCACGCTGGTGAAGGGAATTGCGGCGGTATTCGAAGCAGCTTCCGAAGAGGATGTCACCAGCCCGACTTTTACCCTGATTCACGAATATCGCGGACCGCGCGCGAATCTCTTTCACATCGATTTATATCGCATTGACACTCCGCGTGAATTGGACACGCTTGCCCTGGACGACTTGCGTAGCGAGAACAGCATCCTGCTGATCGAATGGGGAGAGAAGTTTCCGCGATTGGTGCGCGAGCGCGATGTGGAGATTGCGCTGGAAAGGGAAGGGGAGAGTGGGCGAAGGATTCGGATCGCCCGCTAATGCGCAACCGTTTCGGTTGAGCTAATAGTTAAAGAGCGCAGGCACGCGACAGGCGCTTGCCACTCGCGCACTATCGAAAATAAGATCGCCACCGCGAAAAGCGTGAACGCGATACGCCGGTCAACCATGGGACGATCTTACAACGAATGCTAGAGAATCACCCGCATGAACATGGTTTGCCCTGGAGGGCTTCGCGTGCTTCCCAAACGATGAAGGGCATGATCGCCAGCGCCGCGACCGGGTCGGCCCAGCCGATTCCGAAGAATGCGTTTGCTGCTAGTCCAACCAGTGCAATCAGCGAGAGGTAAGCGCATAACATGGATTCCGCGGCGTCGGCGCGCAACGCAGCGCTGCCTGTTACGGACGACAACCTGCGCTTCTCTCGCGCCAGCCACGGCATCACCATCGCCGCTAGCGCCAGAATCGCGATTCCCAGGCGGGTAGGCTTGGGTTCGCTGTAGCCGAGCAAGGTCAACGCGGAAACGCCCGCCACATAGACAGCCAATACGAGAAGCAGAATTCCAGCGATCCGAGCGGCACGTCGTTCAGCGTGCTCTTCGGATGCTGGCTGCTGAAACCTAAACAAGACCACGGCAGCGGATAGGAGTTCGATAGCGCTATCCCCGCCAAAGGCGAGCAGGGCAGGGCTTTTAGCGCGGAGGGCGGCCCACAGCGATGCAGCGGCCTCGATGGTCATCCATATGATTGTGATGGCCTGGATTCGGCGAATCCGTCGATAGGAATCTTCGGGTGCGGCGCCTGCAATGGAGGACACAGTCAGATGATATACGCCGTGAGCCGCATACGTAGAGACAGCCGCCTCGGCTGTCCCGCTAGAGCGAAGCTGAGCGGCATCTTCCAATAGCCGCGGAGCTTCGTTCCGCCGGACGGCCTCTTCGACTACGCTCAGGGCAGGCTTCGGCGGCCGTCCCGACAGGGCCAGACACTACGGCTGCGCCGACGCTTTCCCAAACCATTCGTCGAACCATTCCAGAGAACGCTGGAAGTAATCGTGCCAATCGGCTGGGTTAACGAAAACGTGTCCCTCATTGGGATACACCACAAACTTCACGGGAACCTGCACGGCCTTCAAAGCGTGCCACCATTCGACGGACTGCTCGACCGGAACTTCGCCATCGCGATCGCCGACGAGAATTAGCGTCGGTGTCTTAACGTTCTTCACAAAGTGCATAGGATCGCTCTTGGCATACACCGCCGGGTCGTCGTAGACCGAAGCCCCAAAGAAGGGAATCATCCATTCGTCGATTTCGTTAACGCCATAGTAGCTGAGCCAGTCGGAAAGTCCGGCACCGGCCACCGCTGCCGCAAAGCGATGCGTTTGCGTTTCCGCCCACATGGTCATATATCCGCCATAACTGTGGCCGCGGATGCCGAGGCGGTGAGGGTCGATCGGATATTGCTTTGAAATCGCGTCGACGCCAGCCATGATGTCGCGAAAATCGCCGCCGCCGAAATCCTTGACATTGCCCCGAGTGAAGGCCTCCCCTTGTCCGTAACTTCCGCGCGGGTTGGGGCAGAACGCGACGTAGCCCATGGCGGACTGGGGCCCCATGATCTGCGAGTCCCACCGGGCGTGACATGCCGCTGAGGGACCGCCATGCACATTGACGATAAGCGGATATGTCTTGCCGGCAGTGTAGTTGACAGGCAGCATCAACCAGCCTTGCAACCGTAACTTTCCATTCATCCAGTGGAAATTCACCATCTCGCCCCATGCGGGCTTGACTCCAGCGTTGAGCGTCGTCAGTTGTTTCCAGTTCCCGATCGGACCTGCCCAGAGTTCAGGAGGACTGCTGGGTGACTGCCGGATCACTGCACTGACCGATCCGTCACGAGAGCGCGCGCCGTTCAAAGAAAACTCGGCGCTCACAGCTTCGTCGCCTGCCCAGATCTTCTCGACCGCGCCGCCCGAGGTGGAGACACTTGCGAATCCAGACTTGCCGTCAACGTTTTCTCCGAAGAAGATCCGGTCGGTGGAAGCCCAGACCAACGTGGATGGCGAGCTATTGATCTTCGGGGTGAGATTGCGGACCGTCCCTCCCGCTATGGGGATGGTGAAGATTTCACCGCCGACCGAGCCTTCATCGCTCATCAGGCCCTCGATAAACGCGACCTGTTTGCCGTCGGGTGAAACGTGGGGTTCGGCAATCTGCTGCTTGGGTGCGTAGATCTCATGCATGTCGTGGGATCGCGCGTCGACGTGATACAGACGAGCAACATACCAGTTCGCGTCGCCCGAGCCGTGAGCCGCAATGGCAGCCCAGCCTTGACTGTCGGGCATCCAGTCGTACTCGTAAACGTAAACGTCGGGTGGCGTAATCGCAGCCAGCGCGTTGCTGGACAAATCGATCGTTGTCAGGCGCTGCTCATAAATTTGATCGTCGACCACTCCCGCGAGAGGAAGCATGGGTTGTAGCGGACCCGCAATCCGTGGGATGCCCGCGATGAAAAGGAGTGCGAGCTTCGAATTGTCGGGAGAGAAACTGGGAGCCGCAGCGTAGCCTTTTAAATCGGCCCGCTTCACGGCCGCGCTGCCATCGAGAGGAGCGGTCCATAACTGGGCAGCCGGAACATCGCCGGATAAATCTGCCAGAAAAACTATCTGTTTGGAATCCGCGGACCATGCCACGTCGCGAGCGGAGAGCTTGCCTTCTACCGGAATCGTACGAGCCGGGCCGCCAGTTGTAGGAACGATGGAGATCTCCCCGCCCACGATGTAAGCGATCTGGGCTCCGTCGGGAGAGATCGCAACCTGAGCGATGCTCTTAGCCTGCGGCATGGAGTCGAGCACGACCGCAGCGCGCGACGTCGCTGTTTGGGCAAATGTGGACTGCGCCACGAGCGCTGCCAAGAGGCAAGTGAGACGGAAGAGATTTCGGCCGTACAGAGTCATGGCTGAGGAGTATACCGCGAGGCAAAGGCAGCGCCAGCGCCAGTCCCTAAGTGCGGTGAAAAGACATGTAGTTTCAAAAACTGAGAACTGAGAACCGGCAACTGAGAACTGCTCTCAGAACCCCATAATGTTGTAGCCGCAATCTACATAGATCACTTCGCCCGTTATGCCGCTGCTGGCGTTGGAGGCCAGAAAAACTCCCGTGGAACCTACCTCTTCGATCTCCACGCGGCGCCGCAGCGGAGCGCGTTCCTCGTGCTCGCGGAGCATGTCGCCGAAGCCCGCGATGCCACGTGCGGCCAAGGTCTTAATCGGGCCGGCGGAGATGGCATTCACACGAATTTTTTCCTTGCCCAGTTCGTAGGCCAGATATCTCACCGAACATTCCAGGGCGGCTTTGGCGACTGCCATTACGTTATAGCGCGGGACCACTTTTTCCGAGGCGTAGTAGGTCATGGTGATGATCGAGCCTCCTTCGGTCATCAGGGGGGCCGCCGCGTGAGCTAAAGCGATCAGCGAATAGACACTCACGTCGAGCGCGACCCGGAATCCTTCGCGAGAGGTATCGACGAAACTGCCTTTGAGTTCGTCGGCTGGAGCGTAGGCGACCGAGTGCACCAGGGTGTGCAGCTTGCCATGACGCTCTTTGAGCGTGGCGAAGAGGCGGGCGATCTCTTCATCTTTGGAGACGTCGCACATGTACCCTTCGGCGCCGGGGAGCGACAGAATGAGATCTTTGGCCTCCTGCTCCAGCCGCTCGTTTTGATAGGTGATGGCAAGCTTCATGCCGGCGGCGTGTAATCCCTGCGCAATCGACCACGCGATCGAGCGCTTGTTGGCGACTCCGAAGACAACGGCATTCCTGCCTTGTAGATCAGCGGACATAGCTCTCCTTGGGAAATGAAAAGGATAACAGGCAGAGGTGCTTTTTCACCACGGAGACACGGAGGCACGGAGAAGCAAACATTGTTGATTGTTGATTCTTGATTGTTGATTGAGAAGCAATAAGGCCCCCGGGCGCCAATTCCACGGCCAAGAAATGATCTTCTCCGTGTCTCGGTGCCTCCGTGGTGAGGCTTAGTCCGCGGCCATCTCTTCGCGAACGTTTTCCTTTACGGGGAAGCTCGATGCCACAAACGACAGCGCGTAAACGGACGCGAGAATCGCAAATGCGACTACTAGGCTGACTCTCTGCGCGACGGTTCCGACACAAATGGCTAGCACCAGTTGCAGGAATGTTCCGGTGAAGTAGAACGCGTTCTGGACGCGTCCCATCAGATGCCTGGGGACCATTTCCATCAGGCTCGTATTCATAGCCACGCCGCCGACTCCCCGCGCCGATCCCATGACGAAATAGGTGAGAATCGCGAGAAAGAAAAATCCGGAGATGGGCGCGAACGCGACGCACACCGCCAGCAGCGCCATCGAAAAGGCGATCGCGCGCCGTCCCCCAATTCGGGCGATGATCTGCGGAGCATACAACGCGCTGACAAACGCTCCGGTGCCCCATCCGGCGTTGAGCCAGCCGTAACCTTTGGCACCCGCGTGAAACACGCGGTCGCTCAGCGACGGCGTCACGACCACACCGGTCACCATAGCGCCCAGGAACAATGCCCAACTGACGCCGAGCATGACCACCGCGCGATGATCGCGCAGAAAGTGCAATCCTTCTTTCATCTCACGCCAGAAGCGGGTGAGCTGGGTTTCGGCGGCCACCAGGTCAGCTTTGATTTCCTCAGGCCGCATGACAATGTGCTTTCCCTTCCGCACCGCGAAATAACAGAGGAATGAAACCACGTAAGTCGACACGTCGAGTGTCAGGACGCCACCCAAGCCGATGTGATCGTAGATGAATCCCACGATCGCGCCAGCGATCAGGAATCCCCCCTGCACACCCGCGAGCAGAAAAGTATTGGACTGGACGAACTGGCCCTCAGGCGTGAGTTCCTGAATCAGCGCAGTGATCGTCGGCCAGAACATCCAGAAGCCTGCGGCGACCAGGGTGTTCATCAGGTAAAGCTGCCAGATCTTGACCTGCCCGCGGAATGCGAGGATGGCGACGGCCACGATGATGACCGCGCGGAGTGCATCGAGCCACATGACGAGCCGTCGGCGGTCCTCGCGGTCGATGACTACACCAGTAAAGGGAAGCATCAGCATGGCCGGGAGAGTCTGCAAAACGGCGAACGTGCCCAGCGCCATCTCGGAGTGCGTGGCTTTGAGGATGTACCACGCGACGGCGGACGAGTTCATCCCGCTGCCCACCATTGAAATCAGGTTGGCCGCAAAAACGAATCGCAGGGAACGTTGGCCGAAACTCGCCCGCATCTTTCTACTTTAGCCGACGCGGCGCGAATTCACCACGGAGACACGGAGGAATTGGGCGATTGCAGATTTCCGATTGCCGAATGCGGAAACTAGTCCCGTCACCAATCGACAATCGGCAATTGGCAGTCAGCAATCCCGTGATGCTGGCCCTTGCGTACAGCCGCGTTCGGCGCTAGGATTCGCTGCTGATCCGAAGTTCATCCATCTCTCGCGTATACCGGAGGCTCGCTATGAAGCGCTGCATCTGGCCGCTGCTGGCCACACTTTTTATCATCGCTTTCTCGATTCCCCAGGCACGAGGCCAGGTCGAGCGGATCGTGATCGCCGCGGGAACTGACGAAGATCACGATCTGCAGGCCATCAACAATGAGCAGGATGCTTCCAAAAGACTGGCCATGTATGAAGACTTTGTGAAAAAGTTTTCTTCCAATCCGCAGGCCATGGCCTACGGAAACTGGCAACTGGCGCAGGCGTACCAGAGTAGTGGAGATCTTCAAAAATCGCTCGACTACGGCGACAAGGCGCTGGCCGGATCGCCGCGTAATCTCGATATCCTGGTCTCGCAGGCCAGCACGGCCACGCAAGCCAAGAATAATCTCAAAGTGATGGACTATGCCGCCAAAGGCGGCGAGGTTTGCCACAGCATCGCCAAGCAGGCCAAGCCGGAAAGCATGAGCGACGAAGACTTCGCGCGCAAGGTTTCGGACGAGAAGAACGCGAGCCAGAACAACTGCGAGTTTCTCGAGACCAGTGGCTTCAATGTCATCACGGCCGAGACTGATCCCAAGAGCCGCATGACGGAGATCGAAAAGTTCACCGCAGCTTTTCCGGATTCGCAATTTGGAGACAAAGTTTCGAACTACGCCATGTACACGCTCGGGCCGGGCCAGTTGAATGATCAGGCACGCCTGGTCGCGTTTGGCGAAAAGATGCTGGCGAGAGATCCCAATTCGCTGCTGGCGCTGCTGCTGCTGGCGAGCTATTACGGGGACTCCGGCAACTCGGCAAAAGCCATCAGCTATGCGCAGAAGGCGATCGAAGTCGCCAAGCCGGACGCGCCGGATGCCGACAAATCGCGCAAGCTTTCGGCGGGCGCCGCGCACAACACTATCGGATGGGCATATCTGAAGCAAGAGAAGTCGACGGCCGCGATCCCGGAACTCAAAGCCGCGGCTGCGCTGGTCAAGGGGCAAGACGATCAGCAGTATGCACGCGCTCTGTACGGGCTGGGCTTCGCTTACGGCAAGCTGAACAAACTCACCGAGGCGCGCGAAGTACTGACTGAGGCGGTGAAGATTCCGGGACCGATGCAATCGATGTCGCAAGACTTGCTGACGAAGGTGAATGCGGCGCGGGCCAAAGGTAAGTAGAAACCGAAGCAACGAACGCGAAAGAAGGATGGGGCGCGCCCTGCACAAACAAATCACGTAGCGACAGCCGCCTCGGCTGTCCGGCGAGACGAAGTGAGCCGCCCGTCCCACGCTGTTGCAGCCGTGGCAGGCTGATTACTTCCTGGGGTCGAGCAAGTCCTGGGAAAGCAGTTTTGCCTTCCATGCCAGGGTTTGAGCGCGTTCCAGATTGCCGGCCGTCAGCGCCGTCCTGGATTGCTCAACGAACTGGCGGATCTGTATCACTGAGTCCCGTTCGGCGTTACTCAACTGGCGACCTGTAAGCCGATATAGATTCTGCTCAGTTGCCGCAATCATTTGATTGGCGGCCTCCCGTTTCTGTGCCTGATCGCCGGCGGAACCTCCAGCCAACTGTATGCTCTGTTCAGAGATTCCTCCCTGGCGAACGATGGTCTTTTCCGGTGGGCAATTCTTCGGGGGATCAGTGGCGGCAGACGACTGTGTCCCGCCGGGCTGCGGCGATGCTGTTGCAGGATTCGATCCTGGAGCGTTCGAATTCGCAGCCGCGGGATCACACGCGCCGGGCGGATCCACTTTCTTTTGGTGGTGCACTTTTTTCGCCGCGCTCGCTTTAGGGTTGCTTGCGGGAGCCTGTGCGCTGGGCGACTGAGTGGAGGAAGGTTTTGTTGTTTCCGGCGGCGCTGGATGCTGCGCAGTTTGCTCCTGCGCGACTGGCGCATTCGCGGATGAGTCCGACCGTGGCCCGCAACAGGCCGTCAGCCCCGGATCTACCGACGTGAGTGAGGAAATTCCGAGAAACAGGATGGCAGCGGCCAGAGTCATGCGTGGTCCCGTAGAGCGTAAGGCAAATCTCCACCCATATTACGCTCTGATGCGATGCCAGGCCACCGAATCGTCGGCGCCCAACGAAATCGTTAATCTCCGCGCTGAGAGGTTGCTGCACCCTCGGCGTATTCGGAGTGCGCCTGAGCCGACGCCGCAATGGGTATATGAAAGCGGAACACGGTTCCGGTGGCCTCGGACGACTCGAAATCCACCGTGCCGTAATGCCACTGCAGAATCTGATAGGTCTGTGCGAGCCCGATGCCACTGCCTTCCTTTTTGGTTGTGAAATACAGTTCGAAAACCTTATCGTGTAGATCCTTCGGAATCCCCTTGCCCTGGTCTTGCACTTCCGCCAATGCCACGCCGTTCTGGTGACTCGCCGAAACGGTGAGACGCCCTCCCTGCGGCATGGCCTGAACTCCGTTGATCACCACGTTGAGAATGGCCTGCTTCATCAGGTCGATGTCGACTTTCACCGGCAGCCTCTGCTCCGTCATGTGAAGGTCGATGGCAACGCCGTGCTGCTCAGCGTCGGGAGCGGCAAGTTGCGCAACGTCTTCCAGCATTATGCGGAGGTCGATTTCTTCGAGGTGAAGTTCGCGCGGCCGGGTGAAATCGACCAGCGTCTGCACGACGCGATCCAGACGCCGGATTTCGCTGTCGATGATGTCCATGTGGCGCCGCGTGTCCGGTTCCTCCTGGGCAAGCTTGTTTTGCAGAAGCTGCAAATGAAGCACGATGGCATTGATGGGATTCTTCACTTCATGGGCCACGCCGCGTGTGACCCGGCTGCTGGCGGAGAGGCGCCGCGACATTTCGATTTCATCGCCGATCCGCCGCACCGGTTCGGTGTCGCGCATGATGATCAGAGCGCCGATCTGTGAATTCTTCTCATGAACGAAATCGAGCGACACCTGTACGCGCTTTCCGCCGGCTACGTCGAATTCGCGCTGCGACATGGTCCTCCGCCGCTCAAACCCGTCGAGCAAGGCTGCACCGAGCAAAGAATCACGGGCGAATACCTCTTGCACGCTCCGTCCCAGCAATTCTCCGCGCGGGCGGCCAAGGAAGGATTCGACGGGAGCGCTGACGAGGACCACCCGCGAATCGCGCGAGAATAGCATCAGGCCGTCCTGCAGCTTCGACATCAGTTGGTCCACGTTGTCTTTCAGGGCGGAGAATATCTCTTTGCTGTCTCGAATCTGGCGTCCAAGGTTCGCGATCTTCAGGCTGACCAGGCCGTACTCGTCGTGCTGGGATTCTGAGCTCTGCAGGTCGGCCTCACCCGCGGTCACGCTGTCGAGGTTGCGGCTTATTTCTTTCAGCGGGCCGAGCGCAATGTTCGAGATCCCCGCGGCGAGAAGCAGCGACAGAATGATCAATGACCCTGAGACGTAAAGTGCCCGTATCAGTCGCGTCTGCACTTCGCTCTTGAGGAAGATGGTTTGCACTCCGATACGGATGGTGCCGAAGGGAGCGCTACTGGCGGCGGACATCGGGCGCGGCTCGAAATTCAATAACTGCAAAGGAAAGCTCACGTCGTATACGGCGGCCGGGCTGAAGACCAGGCGGATCTGCTCGCGAAAATTAGCGTGCACCACCTGTTCGAAATCAGGCCGAGGCTCGATGACCTTGCCCAGGAGGCTTGCGTTGGTGTGCAGCAGCGCCTTGCCGTTGACGTCAACGATGGCGACATCATAGATGTACCTCCAGTCGCCGGGAACCGATTGCAGCAGGTTGTTGAGATCGACGTCGGTCTGTACGTACTCGGTGAGTGCCCGCTTCAGCGCTACGGGATCACTGGTGTCGATGTTCGTGCTGCCGAAATCGGGGACAGCGTTATTGGCGGCATAGGCCAGTTGATGCGTCAGGCTGTTGGCGGTATCGGAGGCGTTGACGATGCGCAGCCGCAGAATCTGAGAGAGGTAGAGATAGGAAAACGCGGTGACCATCACCGTCACCATCAGCGTGATGGCCAGCACGATGATTGTTTTGCGTCGCAGCATGTTGAGAGATCAGAACCCCTAACTACTTGACCCAGCCTGGTTGCTGGGCACCTCTTCTTTGCCGGGAGCGGCTTCCGCCGCCGCATTCCCGTATTCTTTCAACTTATTGTGGAGGGTTTTTAAACTGATTCCCAGAATTTCGGCGGCACGGGTTTTGTTGTTGCTGGTGGCCTCGAGCGTTTTCAAGATCAGCATCTTCTCGGCTTCTTCCACCGTCGTGCCTACGCCCAGGCGGACGGCGTCGGGGTCGTTGGCTGCGGTACGCAGCGGGGCCTGGCCGAATCCCGGAGGCAAGTGCTTGGTCTCAACCATACCTGTGTCGCAGACGATCACGGCGCGTTCGAGCGAATTGCGCAATTCGCGGACATTTCCCGGCCAGGCGTAATTGTTGAATTGATTGAGTACGGCCTCGCTGACTGCCGTCACTTTGCGACCATGCTTCTGGCTCATCTCCAAGAGCAGAAGCTGGACCAGGCTCGCGATGTCTTCCTTGTGTTCCCGCAGCGGAGGCATGTGAATGTTGAACACGTTGAGACGGTAATAGAGATCGCTGCGCAGTTCGCCTCTTGCCACGGCCTCGTCGGGAATCTTATTGGTTGCCGCGAGCACGCGGACATCGACCGAAGTCTCCACCTTGCTTCCCAGGCGACGCAGTTTGTGATCTTCCAGAACTCGCAGGAGCTTGGCCTGGGTTCCGATGGGCATTTCGCCGATCTCATCGAGCAGGAGCGTTCCTCCTTCGGCCAGCTCAAAGCAACCTGTCCGCCGTTCCAAAGCGCCGGTGAACGCGCCTTTCTCGTGGCCGAAGATCTCGCTCTCCATCAGAGTTTCGGGAATCGCGGCGCAATTGATGGCGACGAACGGGCGGTCTTTGCGCGGGCTGAGGTCATGGATGGTTCGCGCCACCAGTTCTTTGCCCGTTCCACTCGCGCCTGTGATGAGCACCGATGCGGTGCTGGGCGCGACCATCTCGATCAGGCGGAAGATCTCCTGCATTTTGCGGGAGGCGCCGCTGAGACGGCCGAGCGAGCCGGTGTCGCGCAAGCGGCGGCGGGTGGCCTCAAGCTCGGCGCGGGTTCCGAGCAGCGCAGAGGCATTCGAAATAATCGTACGCAGCCGGTTGGTGTCGATGGGCTTGGTGATGTAGTCGTAGGCGCCCATGCGCATCGCCTGCACGGCGCTGTCGATCGTTCCCTGAGCGGTGACGAGAATCACGGCGATGGTTTGCGATTGTTCAGCCAACTGGCCGAGCAATTCGAGGCCGCCCATGCGCGGCATCTTAAGATCGGTGATTACGATCGAGGGAGACCATTGCATGGCTTTCTCCAGTCCCTCCGCGCCATCGCGTGCTGTCTCGACGCGATAGCCCCAGGAGGTGACCAGTTCAGCCAGTCCGGAACGCTCGTTCTCCTCGTCTTCTACAATCAATAACTTTTCGTGGCTCATTCGTTTGCTGTTGTCCTGTTCCTCCGCGGCATCAATGCGCTAGCCCGGGGCCAAAGGCCCCACGGGCCAGAACCCAACGATACGCGGCCTGGTTCCCTCCGGGCAAGGTCCGCAGCGTACACGGTCGGCGGATGGGCCTCCCGTGTGCGGGGTGCCTGTCTCGTTAATGGCGTATCGTTCCGCTTTTGCTTTTAATTGCTATGAGATAGAATTCTCGGTCCCGATACTTTAAAGCATTCTTCCCCGGTTGTTTTCCGCTGAAGGTCTGCTGCATTGGCGTTCAGCCGTAGGTCAAATTTCTGGAGGGAATCATGGAAATCACCAGCTTAAGCCGTGCGACGCGCGTTGCTTTAGCGTGTGTCATTGCATTGTTAACCGTGCTAGTGACCGCCGGTCCCGTGGCGGCGCAGACTGAGTCAACTCCCAAGTGGGATATCTTCGCCGGATATCAATGGCTTCATCCAAATATTACAACTCCGGCCCCATTCAGTGATCCCAGCAATCCCACTCCCTTTATCGTGCCGGATATGGCGAAAGGCGTTGGGGGCGCCCTGACTTACAATGTCGACCCTCACTGGGGTCTGGAAGTCGACCTCGGATATAGCACGAAGGCCGGCAACTATGACACCACCATCTCCGCTGGTCCGCGATTCATGTGGCGCAGCGAAGGTGTGAATTTCTTTATGCATGGCCTGGCGAGTTATAACCGCTTGGCGGTGCAGGATATTCCCAATCGTTCTAACGGCGTCGGCGTCCTTCTCGGCGGCGGCATGGATATTTCATTCACCAAGGTGTTCGCGATTCGTCTCTTCCAGGCGGACTACATGTGGGCGAATCATCACTTTCCCGAGTTAGCAGGGCCAGAGTTCCCGAACCTAAGGCGTCCGGCGATGGAGGGAGTGAGACTGCGGACCGGTGTTGTTTTCAACTTCGGCGGTGCGGAGGCTCCGGCCCCTATTGCTGCCTGCTCTGTCCAGCCGACCGAGGTCATGGTTGGCGAACCGATTACGGCCACTGTGTCGGCGAGCAATTTCAATCCCAAACACGCTGTGACTTATAGCTGGAGCGGTAATGGCGGCAAGGTAACCGGGAAAGACACGACTGCCAGTATCGACACCAACGATGTCGCGCCGGGCGCTTATACCATCACGGCGCACGTAACCGATCCGAAGGCTAAGAAGGGGAACGAAGCGAGTTGTTCGGCAAACTACACCATCAAACCGCTCCCGCCGAAGAATCCGCCGACGATGAGTCTCTCGGCAAGTCCGACAGAACTGACGCCAGGCGGCGCAGTGAACGTTTCCGCCAATTGCACGAGCCCCGACGGTGTACCAGTCACGGTTGCCAACTGGACTTCCACGCTGGGGACGCTTTCCGGCAGTGGCAATTCTGCAACGCTCAATACCTCTGGACTGCCGCCAGGTCCGGTCACGATTACAGCAAACTGCACGGACTCGCGTGGACTGAACGCGCAGGCTTCAACCCAGGTAACGATTCAGAATCCTCCACCGCCGCCGGTCGACAAAGCGCTCGAAGCCCGGCTGGCGCTGCACAGCGTTTACTTCGTGACGGCTCAGCCCACTCCGAAAGATCCGACGGGCGGACTGTTACCGAGCCAGCAGCAAACGCTGAACGGTCTTGCCACCGACTTCAAGAAGTACCGTGAAGTCAAGCCCGACGCTCATCTGACGCTGGAAGGTCACGCGGACCATCGCGGAAGCCCTGCCTTCAACCAAGCTCTCACGGAGCGCCGCGTTGCCCGGGTAAAGAACTTCCTGATCGAGCAGGGTGTTCCTGAGTCGGCGATTGACACCAAGGCGTTTGGCGCCGAACGCAATCTCACCACAGAGCAGGTAAAACAGTCGGTCCTTGAAAATACGGAACTGACGACCGAAGAACGCAAACGAGCACTGGCGAGAATTGACATTATCCGCATGGCGAGTAATCGCCGTGTTGACGTCACGCTGAACGCGGGCGGCACGACCGAGACCTCAGTGCGCCAGTTCCCGTTCAACGCTGCCGATGCCCTGACGCTGATTGGCGGACGCGAAAGTCAAGTAAAGAAGCCAGCGCCCACCAAGCGTGCGCCGAAGAAACCCGTGAAGAAGCCGTAATCGGAGGCTGCGGGAACTGAGCGGGGGGATCATTTCCCCCCGTTTTTTTTGTCTGCTACGAAGAATCGCCCGCTAAAACACGGACTCGATTGTTCTATCTGTCTCGGGGTGCCCCACTTCTGGCCGAACTTGCCAGAAGTGGGAACTCCCGCCGACTACCGCTATCCCAGCGCGCCAGTTCGACGCCGAGTTCCGTAAAACCCTATAGCTTGCCGGCCGGCGGGACCCTTAGGCGAAAAGAAGATGTTTGCGAAAAATGTACACAACCCCACGAAAGTGCCATCGCCAAGTCTCTGATTTGATGGCACGGTATCTGGTATTCGGGTTGCCACCTCGTCTAGATAGAAACGCGTCTGAATATGTCTCAGATGGCCAGGTCATCTCGCGCACTGGTAGTGACAATCCTGCTGTCATTGCTGACTGTCGGGTGCTCTCGTCGGACCCCGAACTTACCCAGTGAAGGCGCAGCGCCAACCAGCACAGCGCCATTTCAGAGTCAGAAAACCAGCAGCGCAGATGCCAGTCTGCAGGGCTATTCCTCAGATGACGTTCCCGGAACGGGCCCCCCGTTCGAGAACTCGCCGCTTCTTCCAGCTGGAGCGCTTGTAACCGTCCGCCTGAAGGTTCCGCTGGTAGCCGGGAACGGATCGAGAGAGTCTTTCGAGGCGCTTCTGGATGAGCCAGTGGTGGTTGAGGGGAACACTCTAATTCCCCGCGACGCAATCGTCTCCGGTCGGATTGAGTCGGCGCACACATCGAGAGTTACTCCCGAGCGCGGCTATATTCGCCTCACGCTCCATTCCGTGCAAGTCGATGGGCTCGATGTGCCGATTCAGACCGCCAGCCTTTTTGCACGGCCGCTACCAAAAGCGGATGCTGATTGGGACACGATTCGGCTGGAGAAGGGCCGCCGAATGACCTTTCGCCTGAAGGACCCAGTTTTTTTGCATCTCACATCATCAAAAACAAGCCAATAAGCCCTTTATTTCCTGCACCAAAAAGTTTTCCACAGAAGATTTTCCCGTTTTAGTGACATCTGCCCTTTCGCACACCCGGGTCGATCTCCTTATAGTGACCGAAACGGGAGGACGCTGTAAGCAGTTGGATTCCCGTTTTGGGAAAACGTAGGTATCCAGCCATCGCAATGGCGGTTCCTTTCGGAACAGTTCCCGCGCAGAGTGGTGATTATGAGTGCCGTAGCGGAAATCTTGCATTCGTCGGAGGAGATTCAGTTCTCGTCGCTCCTGAAACACGCGCCCGTCGGGCTCGCCCTTTGCCAGAGCCCGGGGAACGTAACCTCCAGGAATTCGGCTTTCGATGACTTGCTGGGCATGCCGTCGAGGCAGATTCCGTGCGCCCTCCCCGAGCTGATTCGAGACGAAGCGGGAAGCCGGCAACTCATCTCGGAGCTATTTCAGGGAAAGCGAGACAGCTTCCAAATCGAATGCGCGGGCTGGGGAGCCGAAACCAAGTCCCTGCGTTGGACGGTTTGGGCAGTTCATGCAGAAGACACTCGCCCGGAGAATGCGGTCGTGATGCTAGAGGATCTCTCCGGCGTCGCACTGGCCAGGCAGCGATTGCAGCAGGCAGAGCGGTTAGAGACGGTTGGCCGTTTGGCGGGAGGAGTAGCGCACGACTTCAACAATGTGTTGACCGGAGTTTTGTTGTACTGCGATCTGTTGATGTCTGTACTGGGTCCTTCCGACCGGGCCAGGAAATATGCGGAAGAGATCCGCAAGGCCGGATTGCAGGCGACCGGCCTGGTTCGGCAACTGCTGACGGTGGTTCGCTCGAACAAATCGTTGCCTCGACTGGTTTCGTTGAACGAGGTTGCCGAAGGTATGCGCGACCTGCTCCTCCGCCTGATCGGAGAAAACATCGAATTGAAACTTCGGCTCGATTCCGATCTGGGACTGGTCAAGATTGATCCGGTACAAGCGCAGCAGGTCCTGCTGAATCTCGTGCTCAATGCCCGGGACGCGCTGCCGTGCGGAGGACAGATCTCTGTCGAGACCGGCAACTGCAAGATGCAGATTCTCTCCAGCACGGGGGAGAACAATTCCGAGACCACATGCCTCCCGTGCGCGCTTTTCGCCGTCGAAGATAACGGCCTGGGCATGGATGAGTCGGTTCGCGCACATCTGTTCGAGCCCTTCTTCACGACCAAAGCGGGCAAGGGAACAGGCATTGGACTGGCCACGGTGCACGACATCGTGAGCTCGAACGGTGGCTTGATTCATGTGCAGAGCGAGGTGAACCGCGGCACGCGAATTAACATTCTGCTGCCCATCGTTCCCCTACCGGCTCCCGAGTTTCTTGAAGACCCAAGTTTTCATCCCACGCATAACGCGGAAGTACTTTCATTCCAATCCGAGGAAACAACATCATGACGTCAGCAGCTCTAAGCCCTATAGCCGCCACACCACAGATGGAACCAGCCAACTTTCTGAATCTCTTGATCGTCGACGATGAACGAACGGTACGCGAAGCCTGCCGCGAAGTAGCGCATTCGCTTGGCTTTAGTGCTCATGTCGCGGATTCAGCCGAGCAGGCGCACCGCATGCTCGATTTGCAGGCGTTCGATGCCGTTCTGCTCGACTTGCGTCTACCAGGCGCCGGCGGTCTTGACGCACTGCGGCGCATCAAGGAGCGCCGCCCCGAGGCGGTCGTGATTGTGGTGACGGGATATGGCACCGTCCAGTCTGCCGTGCAGGCAATGAAGAACGGAGCCTATGACTACGTAACCAAGCCTTTCAGTGTGGATGAACTCAAACTGCTGCTCGAGCGCGTCGCCAGCCATCTGAAGCTCAAGTCGGAAAACCGCCTTCTGCGCGAGAAAGTGAAATCGAAACAGGGATTCGGCGGAATCGTGGGCCGTGCGCCCGAGATGGAAAAGCTCTACCGCATTATCGCCAAGGCGGCGAACAGCATTCATCCCGTATTAATCCTGGGAGAGAGCGGCACCGGCAAGGAGATGGTGGCGCGATCCATTCATTATTCCGGTCCCTTCCGCGACAAACCGTTCATCCCTGTCGACTGCGGTTCGCTGGTGCCGACTCTGATCGAAAGTGAGCTGTTTGGATACGTGAAAGGAGCTTTTACGGGAGCCAATCAGTCGAAGGAAGGTTTGATGGCAATGGCCGAAGGCGGAACCATCTTCCTCGACGAAGTCGGGGAGCTCCCCGTGGACCTGCAGGCAAAGATGCTGCGCGCCATTCAGGAAAAGGAAATACGTCCGGTGGGCAGCACGCGGCGGGTGCCGATCAATGTTCGGATCCTGGCGGCGACGAATCGCGACTTGGAGCAAGGGGTGACGCAGGGCAGCTTCCGTCGTGATCTCTACTTCCGGCTGAATGTGCTGAGCCTGCGCATCCCAGCATTGCGCGAACGGAGACAAGACATCCCGCTTCTGATCGGGCACTTCCTCGAGCGCATGACGCGTACCTCGGGTCTTGAGAAGATTCTCAGCGACGATGCACTGAAGGCCATGCTGGCTTACGACTGGCCGGGCAATGTGCGCGAACTGGAGAATTGCCTGGAACGCACGTATGCCTTCACCAGCGGCCCGACGATTCACACTATGGACCTGCCACGCGAGATTGCGAATCTGCCTGTGCCGCAGTCGTCCAACGGTAACGGCAATGGGCACTCGAAGATCGTTCCCATCGCTGAACTGGAGCGGCAGACCATCTTGCGCGCCATCATGGAACTCAATGGAGACAAGTTGCAGGCAGCCCGAATGTTAGGAATCGGCAAGACGACGCTCTATCGCAAGCTGAAGGACTACGCAGCGCAAGAGTGCTGAAATGCCCGATTGCGAACTTGCCGCGGCGCATGCTGTGCCGCAACGGGAAACTCGCGCACCGCCGGAGCAGTTAATCGCTTTCTTTTCAGCAGGAGGATCTGGCGCACCGCGTGCAATGGACAGGTCATGATTCTACTGATTACGCCACAATCGAAAGGCCCGGAATTCGTGGCCGCTCTGTTCGCCGCCACCAGCCAGGAAACCCACTGGGCTCAAAACCTGCCGGAAGCCGCGACTCGCCTGCGCGAACAAACCTATTCGGCCGCAGTGATCGATCAATTCCTTCTGGAAACGGAGCCGGAGGAGAGCGATCAGGTGCTGGAGCACTTGGGAACAGCCTTTCCCGTCTACGTCAACTTCGCGCTGACCGGAATGGATCGCCTGTTGCGCGAGGTGCGATCGGCATTGCATCGCCGCAGACGTGAAGAGGCAACCGCACGCCGCGCGGTAGCCGAGCAGATGCAGAGCGAGATGCGCGAAGCTCTCACAGTGATGCTGCTTTCGTGCGAGTTAGCCATGGCAATACCAGATGTTCCCAGTCCAGCCGCCGAAAAGATACGTACCATCGATACGCTAGCCCGCGAACTCAGGTTGCGCCTCGAGGTTAACTGACGCAAAGCGGCTAGGCCCCGCGACCCGCGCCACAACCCCAGCCGCGAAGCGGCGAAAGAATGCAGCCCAGGGCGTCAGCCCTGGGTTAGCCCCAAAGAAAGAGACCAGTCCCGGAGGGACGGAAGAAACTAGCCTTGGACGTAGACGAAGGCTAGCCCAGCGCACCAACGTCCAGACAAACCGGGAAGGGCACGACTTCCACTCGTGCCCGCAAGAGCGGTCCCCTGAGCTGCGGCTTCAGCCGCTGCATGGCGTCCGTCGAAAAACCGGTGCACTCCATCCGTCTGTACCCGCATTTCTTGTCGGGAACTTCTTCTCTGTGGAGTATACTGTGGAATAGGTTCCAGATATGGAAATCGTTCAAATCGTGCTGGACAAGAAGCTGTTACACGCCACTGACCAAGCCGCGAAGCGCGCCAAGCGAAACCGGTCGGCTTTGGTGCGCGACGCCTTGCGGGAACATCTCCGCCGGCTGGAACTGCGAGCCAGTGAAGAGCGCGACCGCCAGGGCTACTCGCGAAAATCGCAAGCCGACGTGGAAGCGCGGGTTTGGGAATCGGAGGCCACGTGGCCGGAAGAATAGCCCGCGGCGAAGTTCGGCTCTACCAGTTTGCCGCGCCCGACAAGAAGCGACCGGCCCTGGTGCTTACCCGCAACAGCGCCATCGCGTATCTATCCACAGTCACGGTTGCGCCCGTCACTTCCACGATTCGCGGCGTACCATCGGAAGTCGTTCTGAATGAGGAAGACGGTATGAAGGCCCCGTGCGCCGTGAACCTGCACAATGCAGTTACGGTGTCACAACAGCGCCTGGGGAAACGTGTGGCCCAGCTTAGTTCCGCACGGATGCATGAGGTGTGTGCCGCTCTGCGCTTCTCTCTGGGTTGCGATCCAACCTAGCTACTGGGAACGTCCCGTCTGTTCCCACCTTTCGTGTCTGTCCCCACCTTTCCTGTCGCCACGCTCTCACTTGAATGCTTTTTCTGACTCAACAAAGAACTGAATGGTAGCGGCGGTCAGATGCAGCATGTAGCCGGCATAGTGTGGCGGAACATCCATCAACTGAACTTCCTGCCCGTGTCCAGGAAGCCTGTTGCGAATGGTGGGGATGCCACGTGCCAGTGTTGCTCGGACACTCCGGATATGGGAGTGAATCAACGGTGGCGTCAGGCCATTTTTCAAGCACACGTCGATTAATTCCTTGGCAGTGTCCTTGGACTTGAAAGCCCATTTTCTCTTGGTGCAAATCGCCTTCATCGTGCTCTCGAATGTCTTGAGACACTCGTTCAAACACTCTTTGGTTTCGCCTTTGCGATAGTGCTCCAGCGCCTTCAGAAATTCAGCGTTGGCCTCTGCATATCCTTCAGCGCTGAGCAGTGTGAGTGCTGGCTTGACGACCTTGGCGTGAATGAATTGCGATTCGACCCTTACTATCTGCCCGTTCTCGTACTGACAGCCGACGCCATATTCGCGAAAACGAGCGTTCAATTCGTTTACTGCCCTGTCGAATTTCTCTTGGGGTACCCGACTCTGCCACTCAGGACTTAACCTCAGTCGAGTTAGCAGACGAAACGAGACTTCAACCAGGTCGAGAACTTTCTCTTGATCTTCCTCATGTAGCAAGAAATCAATCACGCGCACATCGGGGGTTGTGGTAAGGTCCGTGGGTTTCGTGGGCAAGATGCAGAGACCGTATTCCCCACACAACGTTTGTTCGATTTCCCCAAATGCTTCAACACAACAGTTAAGGTCGTAAGTCACTTTATGACCAAAAAGGTCACGCAGAATATGGGCTATTTGAACCCGCAAAGGACTCGGTATTGGAGCGTACTCGTGGACATCGGGAGCTTCTGGGCGAGTCTTCTGCTGCCGCTTCGAGAACAGGTCAGCGATGGTCATTCGAGGGTCTCTTCAGGATGCTGATTCTACCTTAGAAAACCGGGCACGAGAAAACCCACCCTTTTCGCAAAAAGCGTGCCCAAAAACGCGCGAAAGGATGCGTTCGGCAAATTCCCGGATTGGACGTCGACACGTCACTGGCACCTTGCCACTCACAGAAGACTGCGCTACTATTCTCTGCCCCTGCGGTCCGCCGGACTCTAAGTTCACTGACAAATTCTCTTCAGTCAAAACGGAGGTCTCATGTTCACCTTCACGTCCTCTTTAACGCCCTCCTGGCTGGCGAAGCCCGATGCCTCCACCTGGAACTTCACCACCTCCGAGTCGGCCGAGTTCGATGCCCTGATCTTCGCCGCAGGCAAGGGCTCGTTCTATGTGGTGGATGACGATGACTCCGACAGCATCGTGCACGAAATTCTTTATGTCGGAGTTGGACTGACCAAATCCAAGGGCCCGATTCCATTCGGAATTGGTGGAAGTTTTTCGACGCCCGATATGCCCAGCTCCGGCGTAGGTCCGATTGGTCAAAAGCCGGGACGCAAGCTGAAGCTCAGCGATTTCGGCGGCTCGGGCCTTATCCTGACCGCTGCCGGAGGCGCATTCAAAGGCAAAGACTACGCAATTGTTCTGTTCGGCGTGCCGCCGTTTACGGTCGCCATCGGACGCATGGAAGGCGTTCAATACATGGCCCCGGGATTTGGCTTCACCGCAATGCCCTGCATCTTCACCATCGATCCGTAAATGCTCGCAGCCGGGTGCCCCGGCCTTTCAGACTTGTTTTTTCTTCCCGGTTTCGAAACTGTGGGTGCCCTGTCCTTGCGTTTTTTGCAAGGGCGGGTACGATGCTGAGGTTTTGTCAATGGAGGGTGGCCCACTCAAGCCTGATTTTGGCTTGAGTGGGGCAGTTCCACTCCTGGGCAGAGTTTTCCCGCCGCACGCTCGCGCTTGCGTGCGGTCCATTCAGACTCGATTTCCACTCGTCCCTCGTCGCCCGTTGCGTGATGCAGAAAGCTGCTCCACGGCCAGTCTTCGGGGCGCTCGCACAATCCCCGCTTCACCGGGTTCCAATGGATATAGTGGAGCTTCTCTACAAATTGCGCATGATCCCGAACGTTGAAATCGTAGTAGCGCTTTTGCCAGAAATGGTCGGCGTCTCCTATCAAACGCCGTGCCACCCCCTGCTTCAGCGACTTCAGCGCATCGGCTAAGTCGGCTGCCCCATTCAAGCCCGGTGTTGGCTTGAGTGGGGCAGTTCGCTCCGGCTCGCTGACCAGAAGGTGAATATGCTCGGGCATGACGACGTATCCGTACACGCGAAGGCGGAAGCTGCGGCGCACGCGCTCAAGGGCGTTCTCAAAGACTCGTCGGCTCGCGTCGGTCGTGAACAGCGGACGGCGGTGATAACAAGAGAAAGTTACGAAATGGCTTTGCCCGGTGTGCTGATAACGCGTAAGGCCCCAAGGCATACGCTCAGCCTAGCGTGCTGAACTTCCCCACTCAAGGCAAAAGAGGTCTTGAGTGGGCTACCCTGTTTCAAAATGGGATTGAGTGCGCCACACGAAGTTACCCACTCAAGCCAAACCCGGGCTTGAATGGGCCACCGTCATGACCGTTCCTTTCCCGACGGTGCCCCATTCTAAAATCGCGCTCTTTGCGATTTTAGAGTGGGTAGTCCACAAAGTGCCGATTTTGCCAGAGGTGGGGATTTTGACGGCTCCTACCCCTCCCCCCTGGGTGGTCTTTGGAATCATTCGGTTACCCGGAAATTGCATTTTAATCCCAGGGCTGCAATGAGATAGGGGCAAAATCTTGAAGCTAAAGCAGTTGTCAGTTGTCAGTTCTCAGAAATCCCCACTCTAAGCGTCGCACACAACGCGACGCTTCGAATGGGCCACCGAAACTTGCAGACGACGCTCCGCCCGCCCCACCGTTCGACGCGAGGCAAAGGGCAAGGCCGATTCCCAACAGGTAGATTTTCAAAGATCGTTTGTCTGAGTTACCGCTAAATACAAAGCCCCCAGCGGATTCTGAGTCCGTGGAGGCAAGCCACATTTGTGGCAACCTTAGACTCTCAGAAAATGATCAGGGACGTCGGTGTGGGTGGTCACAGTACGGCGTGAGCGGAAACACGTGTTGCACTGCGTGAGAAAATGGGGCTGTCCGCTGCACCGGCACTCTCGAAGAGCCCCACTCAAGCCAAACCCGGGCTTGAATGGGCCACCAGTCCTGTCCTTTAAGATCGAGGTCCGAGGGTGGCCCACACAACGCGATGTTCGTTGTGTGGGTAAAGGGAAAGATTCTTCACTGAGTTATTTCGACGTTGGCTTGACCGGTTCTCTACGTCCGCTGAAGCCGAAAACCGGCTTGAGTGGGCCACCAGCCCATAGAACTGCTGGGCATCCCCGCTGGCATGCACCAGCTTGGCCTCCCCGCAATCCCCAGTTTCGGTGTCCACCCAACTCACTTGTTGCCAGCTGGGATGGAAATCACATCCTATAATCATCATCTGCGAAGGCTCCTTTCTTCCCAGCGTCTTGTCCTCAAAACTAAGACTACCGGGTCGAATCCAGCCTTCGCTCTTATCCCATCAATTCAAGCCTGATTTTGGCTTGAGTGGGCTTCTTCCTCGTTAATATTTTTCGGTTATTGTGCGTCTCTCTCCGAATCCTTTACCTTTCGCGTGCTCATTCGTTCTTGTGGACCGTGGGGGTCCAGAAGAATACGAACCACCTTCAGCACGTTCGTGCCTAATCAGGTGTTCACAGTCTAATTCCGAGCTTGATCTCGGCGCGGATGAGCGGGTCTGTCTGGGGGAAAACCGTGAATCGACGCGTGTCTGTTTCGAAGAGTCTGATCTGCGCGATCCTGACGTTGCTTGTTAGCTTCACCGCCGCTGCTCAACAAATCACTGCGAGCATTCGCGGGACTGTGGTGGATCCTGTGGGCGCAAGCGTCCAGGGTGCCTCAATCACCGCCATCCAGCTTGAGACTGGGCTCAAGCGTAGCGCCGTGACAAATCCAGCCGGCGAGTACGTTCTTCTGGAGTTGCCCGTCGGGCACTACCGCTTGCAGGCCGCGGCCAAGGGGTTTCAGTCCTACATTCAACAAGGCATCGTGTTGGAGGTGAACGAGACTGCGACCATTCCTATCCGTTTGGCGGTGGGCAGCGAGACGCAGAAAATCGAGGTGCAATCTGACGCTCAGCTGATTCAGGCGACGGTGACCAGCCTCGGGAAGACAGTCAGCGAGCGCGACGTTCTGGAATTGCCGCTGAACGGCCGGAACTTCTCTCAACTGGGCCTGCTGCAACCGGGCGTCGTCCCTCTTACTCCGGGTCTGGCCGAAGCCGGAGGATCACTTCGCGATGGCCAGGCATACGCGGTCAATGGGCAGAGGCCCGAGTCCAACAACTTCCTGATCGACGGAGCCAACAATTTCAACGGAGTCGATGGAGGATTCGTTCTCAAGCCCCCGGTGGACGCCATCACCGAATTCCGGATTCTGACCCACAACGCGAATGCCGAGTTTGGAACCACGTCTTGGCTCGACCACCAACATCATTACGCGCTCGGGGACGAACAGCTTTCATGGAGCGCTCTGGGAATTTCTTCGAAATGACGTCTTCGATGCCACCAACTACTTCGCTGCCAGGACGGAGCCGCTGAAGCAGAATCAATTTGGCGGGACCTTTGGCGGTCCCGTCATCAAAGACAAGACTTTCTTCTTCGGATACTACGAGGGTTTCCGCAACCGGCAGGGGGAAACGGATTCATCGACCGTGCCTTCGCTGGCGGAGCGTGCAGGGGAATTTCGCGATTTGCCACACTGGGTTTGACCCGGACGGCTTCTGCAACGGCGCGACTTTTGCAAGCAATACCAACAACCAGCTGTTCAATGTCTTTCTCAAGCAGCCTTATCCCAACAACCAGTTCGACATGTCTTCCGTGCCTGCCATTACGCAGAATCTCCTGGGCTACTTCCCGGCGCCCAACAACGGAACAAACGTCTACACCGCGACACAAGTCGTGCACCAGGACACGAACCAGTTCGGACTCCGCCTGGACCAGTACATTGGCGGCTCCGACGTTTTGAACTTCCGCTATGCCTTCAGTGATGGCACGGAACTGCATCCAATTGCGACTTCAGGTGCGAGCGTGCCCGGATTCCCTGTCGGTCAAGAGCAGCGTGCGCAGAACTTCGTCGCTCAGGAAACGCATAGCTTCTCCCCGTGCCATGATCGGCGTGTTCCGCTTCTCCTTCTTGCGGAATAAATTTCTCTACGGAGAGAGGACCAACCACACAACGCCTGCCAGCCTGGGCTTTGGCTACCAGCCGAGCCTGGACGCTCGCCATCGGCCCGCCGTTCATACAGGTGAACGGCTACACTACCATCGGAGATCCGATTACCGGGCCGCGCGATACCTACGAGAATGCTTTTGACTATTCGGGCTCGTTGAGCTGGGTCCACGGGCGGCATGAACTCAAATTCGGAGGCGGTTACGAGCATTCTGCAGTTCAACGTGCTGCAAGGCATTGCCACCAACGGTTTCTTTGTGTTCGCAGGTTTTCCCGTAGTGCCCGATGCGTTTGCCAGCTTCCTCTTCGGCCAGCCCGTCTTCTTTCTGCAGGGCCGGGGAGATTTTTCGCGCGGCATCCGAGGAAATTCTCTGAACGGCTACGCGCAGGATACGTACAAAGTGACGCCGCGTCTGACTTTGAACGTCGGCCTGCGCTACGAACTCCCGTTCCCCTACACCGAGATCCATAACCGGCAGACGCTTTGGATTCCCGGACGACAGTCGAAGGTCATGCCCAACGCGCCCCAGGACCTGCTCTATCCGGGCGATCCCGGCGTGCCCGCCGGCTCTGATTCCGACATTCAAGAAGGGATTCGCACCGCGCGTCGGCCTCGCGTGGGACCCAACCGGAACTTCGAAGTGGCTGGTGACCTCGGCCTACGGAATCTTCTACGAGCCATACTACACAGGCCAGGGCGGGCCACTGCAGTCGCCGATCAGCGCTCCGCCGTATCTTGCAAACTCAGCAGATCAGCCTGACTCCCACTACGTTTCTCAATTTTCCCGATCCCTACTTCGGCAACCCTCCGCCCAACGGCACTTTCGCAACGCCGCTGACCAACCTGACGCTGGCTCCGAATCTGCCGCTGCCCTACTCGCAGGACTGGGACCTGAACGTGCAACGATCCTTCGGCGCCGATCTTCTGCTCGAAGTCGGCTACGTTGGAACCAAGGGAACGAAGCTGCCGCGTTTCGTCGAAGGCAATCCGGCGATCTACGTTCCGGGATTCGACTCCAGCGGAAACCCGATCTCAACCTCCAGCAACGCGGACTTCCGACGAATTCATTCCGGATGCACGCTCGATCCGGCGTCGCCGCCGTGCACGTACTCGTCCACCGGACTGATCGAAGGCATCGCCAATTCTTCGTACAACGCGCTGGAGGCGAGCCTGACCAAGCGCTTCAGTCACGGACTTTCGTTCCTCGCGTCGTACACCTACTCGAAAACCATTGATGACGCTTCTTCTTTCAACATGACCGGTTCAGCATCCAAGCCGGTGGCCGGTGAGAATGATCTCGCGCAGAATCCCTTCGATCTGGCTGCCGAGCGCGGCCGCTCTCTGTTCGACTCCCGTCACCGTTTGTGCTCAGCTACCAGTGGAGCCTGCCGTTCTGGCGACAGCCTCATGGCTGGTATCAACATGCATTCGGCAACTGGCAGATCAACGGAATCGTGACCCTGATGAGCGGCACGCCATTTACCGTCTTCGACTCAACGGACTTTTCGGTGCAGGGCTCGGCGCCAGAAATCACCGGATTCTTCTCCAACCGGCCGAACCTGGTCCCGGGACAGAATCCCAACTCAGGGCCGACGCACTCCTGGCGCTTGGCTCAACGCGAATGCATTTCAGCAGCATCACCCAGGACCCCAACTCGCCGGTGCAGCAATTCGGGACGGCGGGCCGCAACATCGCGCAGGGGCCGGGCTATGCCGACTGGGATTTCTCGGCGTTCAAGAACATTCACCGTGGCCGAGGGCAAGGAGTTTCAGTTCCGGGCGGAGTTTTTCAATTTCCTGAACCACCCGAACTTCCACCTGCCTGACAGCGACATCGAGTTCGCCAACCTTCAACTCCGATTCTCGAAGCTCAGTCTCCGCGCCTGATCCAGTTTGCCCTGAAGTTTTCGTTCTAGACGGAGGGAAGTTACCTTGAAGAGTACCATGTCGGGGACGGCCGCCTTGGCTGTTCCCGCCAGGGCGAAGCCCAGCGAGTGGCGCTGCTGTCGGCCACTGCAAATTCTTGCGCAGTGCCAGTAAAATCCCTTCCCGCCGAGCCCGATTCAAACTAAAATGGACGCGCCTGCAACGCGGAAACCCCTGTCCCTCAAGGCGTTCCGCAGTTCCTCAGGAGGTTCCGTGCACGTCCTCGTCACCGCCGACTCGCTTCTCGGGTTCATGGACTTATACCCGCGAGCTGGTGACCGGCCTGGTCACGCGCGGCGTGCGCGTCACGCTCGTCAGCTTCGGCGAAATTCCTCTGCCCGATCAGACACTCGTGGATGGACCACCTGCACGGCCTCGACTACCGTCCCACCGCATTCCATCTCGAGTGGATGCAGGAGGCGGAAGAGGATCTGCCCGAATCGTCCGAGTTCCTGATGTCGCTGGTGCGACGAACTGCGGCCCGACGTTCTGCATCTCAACCAGTTTTGCTACGGGAACTTGCCGGTCGATGTGCCCCGCGTCGTGATGGCGCACGGCGATCTGGTTACATGGACGCATGCGGTTCACAACCATGTCCCGCGGTTCGAGCGCTCGCTGACCTGGTACCGCAACACGGTCCTCGATGGCTTGGCTGGGCGCGGATGCGGTCGTGGCTCCGTCGGCACTGGATGCTCGATCGCATTTCCGCCTGCTACGGGCGCCCGCAGCGCGGAGAAGTCATCTACCCGGGACGCAATCCGATTTTCTTTAATCCCTACGTCAGCAAAGATGATTGCGTTTTCGCCGTGGGCCGGATGGTGGATGCGGGCAAGCAGGTCTATCTCCTCACGCAGCAGCCGTATCCGTGCCGGTCTGCATCGTCGGCGCGGAGCACACCGTGCCCATGCCCCGGATTCCGATTCGTGCCGATGTGAAAGTCGCGACCGAGCAAACGTCGGTTGCGATTCGCGGTCCGCAGACCGATGCGCAATTGCGCGCGCTCTACAGCCGCGCTGCGATCTACGCGGCTACTTCGCGCTACGAACCGCTGGGCATGCCCTTGCTCGAAGCCGCGTTCTCCCGATGCGCCATCGTGGCCAATGATATTCCCAGCTTTCGCGAAATATGGGGAGACGCCGCTCTTTATTTCCGTACCAACGACGCCGCGAGTCTTGCTGAAAATATCCGCATGCTCAATGCCGATCGTCCGATGCGCCGTGCCTACGCCGAATTGGCTTACACTCGCGCCCGCGAGCGCTTCACCACCAAGCGCATGATCGATGAGTGCCTGGCACTTTATCGCAGCCTGCGTTCGGCGCGGGTGAGAGCGGCCTAGTCTGGTCTCAAAGTGTTTCCCTCAGGGCTTCCGTGGTATCTTCTTAAGGCTTACTAGAAACTCGTAAGGTTGGAGGATTTGTTCATGGCGCAGGTGAAGATTACAGTCCGTCCGAATGGGCCTTTTCGCGTGGAGGCACCAGAAGGAGCCGTCGAACTGGTGGATATCGATGGAAATCAGTTCGATCTCACGGGCAAAACAGCGTTCTCGCTGTGCCGCTGCGGCGGATCGGTCAATAAACCTTTCTGCGATGGAACCCACAGCAAGATCGGCTTCCAGGGCGCGGAGCTGGCTGTGAAGAAGGCCGAAGGGCAGGCGTAACGGTTACTGTAGAGAACTAGCTTGCTACGTCTCCGCCAAGGGCGTCGGTAAAGGATAGAGTTTTGCCGCTGTCGGCAGAGACGTTGCAAGCAACGTCTCTACAAGAGGAAGTCTAATGCGTCGCAGGTCCGCGCAGTTGCTGCGCGAGGTCCCTCGCATCCTGTGACTCTTTGAGCATTCCCTTTGCCTGATAGGCATCGGCTAACGCGTTCTCTATGTCCGCACTATCGCCGGTCTTTTGCTTTTCGTTGAGGTACGCAGCAATGGCGTCGTCGTAGCGGTTGAGCTTTACGTAGGACTTGCCCATCTCGTAGTCGACGCCCGAGACGTGTGGGTCGGGCGCCGCTTTCTTGAACTCATCAATGGCTGCGGAATCGTTCTGCTGAGCCGCGAGTACCAGTCCCAACCCGTAGTGACCTTCGGCGCTGTTGGGATCTTGGGCGAGGATTTGCATGAATGCAGACTTCGCGTCTTCGAGTCGCGTTTCGGTCAGATAAACCAAGCCGAGATCGAATCGGGCGTCGAGGTTTCCGGGCTGCAGTTCGATAACACGTCTGAATTCCGCTTCGGCTTCGGGAAATTCGTCTCGAGCCAGATAGGCCTGTGCCAGCGCGAAGTGTGCTGGGACGAGGTTGGGCTGCTGCTTGATCACGGCTTGCAGTCGCGACACCGGGTCACCTTTGGTTTCCTGAAAGGCGCGAATTTGACCACCCCGCCATTGGCGCACCCCGAATCCGGTTGTTAGTACCGCTAGCGCAACCACGCCCACAACAGTCGCGCGCCGCAGCGGAGCATCAGTTTGCGGTGCGAGGCGGGCGATCAGGGCACCGAGGGCTAGCCCGCTAACGAGTCCACCGATATGGCAGGCGTTATCGATCCCCCCGAAAAGCTGTCCGAATCCCAGGTTAAAGACTGCGAAAATAACAAGGCTACGTAGGGTTCCGCTGATCGCCACACGCGGCAAAGAGAATTCGCCTAGATAGAACGAGGCGATGAGAGCTCCGGCCAGGCCGAAGATCGCCCCTGAAGCTCCAACGCTCAGGACGCCAGGATTCCAGGCAATGCTTGCCAACCCGCCCGAAACACCAGTGATGAGATAAATGCCGGCGAAAGTCCAGCGCCCGTACAGCGATTCGCAGAGCCGCCCGAGATCCCATAGACACCACATGTTGAAAAAAATGTGCATGGCGCCGCTGTGCAGGAACATGTAGGTCAGGAGCCGCCACCACTGCCCCGACAGGGTGTAAGGTCCGTAGTTGGCACCAAAGTGGACACTGATCTCGCCAGAAAATCTCTTCGAGATGGCAATCAGAACGGCATTGACGTCTTCTGTCGCGACGTATGTTGCCAGCGCCATCGCGAGGAATACAACCAGATTGGCCCCGAAGAGGATTTGCGTCAGGCTGATGCTCGACTCGCTGTGGCGCGCCCAGGGCCGGGTGATGACGGGTTGCCGGACGTCGCCTGACTCTTCGCCGCGTTGTGCGGCTTCGTGTTGCACGCACCACTGGCAGATCTTCTTGAATGCCAGGGGAGGCAGTTGCCGCCCGCATCGAATACAGTTCGCCATGCTGATTATCAGATTATCAGCAGTGGTCTGGGTTGTGGAAAGGGCCGGCGTTTAAAGGCTAGAACCACGAAGGGCACGAAGGAGCACGAAGGCAAATCTCAGTTTCCTTCTTGGGCCTTTGGGTCCTTTGTTGGTTTTCAGTGGATTGTTTTTGTTTTGCGCGACATGTAATCCATCAGCAGATACTGGCCCAGCGTGTACGGTGTCGTGAAGTAGGCCTTGCCACGGCACATTTCCGTTACCTTTTGTACGAACTGTACTAAGCCATAGTCCGACGCGAGCATGAAGGTGTTGATCAGCACTCCGGCGCGCTTGCACTTCGAGACTTCTTCGAGCGTCTGGCTGACGACCAATGGATCGAGGCCGAATGCGTTTTTGTAGATGCGGCCGTCTTCCAGCGTAAGCGCTGAGGGCTTGCCGTCGGTGATCATCACGATCTGCTTCATGTCTTTTTTCTGCCGCTGCAAGATGCGCTGGGCCATGCGCAAGCCTTCGCGAGTATTGGTGTAATACGGTCCAACCTTGACTCGCGCCAACTGCGAGAGCGGAATCTCTTCGGCTGAATCGTGGAAGAGCACCAGCGATAACGAATCTCCGGGATATTGCGTGCGGATCAGATGGGACAGCGCCATCGCAACTTTCTTTGCAGGAGTGAAACGATCTTCGCCGTACAGGATCATCGAGTGCGAGCAGTCGAGCATGAGTACCGTTGCGCATGAAGACTGGTACTCGCACTGATGCACCTGCAGATCGGAATACTCGATGTTCAGCGGCAGAGTCAGTCCTTCGCGCTGGATCGCGTTCGAGAGGGTCGCGGTGATGTCGAGATTCAGCGTGTCGCCGAATTCGTAGGTCTTGGACGATCCGCTGGCCTCTATGCCGGTGGCCAGATCGCGCGTGTCGTGCCGCCCAAAGCTGGATTTGCCGAGCGAGCCGAGCAGGTTGCGCAGGGACTTGAAGCCCAGGAAGTCGAGGCTCTTGTCCGTGATTTCGAAGCGGGCCTGTTGGGCTTCGCCCGTCTGTCCGCCGACGCTCGACTGCCGCGCCGGATCGTGAGGCTCGTCGATCGAGATGTAATCTTCCTGCTGCATGCGCTCGATGAGCTTCTCGATGAGTTGCTCGAGTTGCCCGTCGGCCATCATCTGCTCGATCTGCTGGCGCAGGTTCTCGTCGAACATCTCGCCGTTGAGCAATGCATTCTCAATGGCGCGCTTGAGTTCGTCGAGCGTCTGCTCGCCCTCGGGGAGTTCGTACCACATGGAGTCCTGGAATCCGCTCTGGAGCAGGTAGTCCGAGAGGGCGCTGAGCAGGTCCTCCATGCTCATTTCGCCGGCGGGGTCGGGAACGTATTTGGAATAGCGGATGCGCTTCATAAAAAGCAGTGGCCAGTGTCCAGTGATCAGTTGCCAGTGTTCAACATCAATCTTCGGATCAGTCTTCTGCGCCTGACCCCTAGCCACTGACCACTTAGTTGAACTGTCTTCTCTGCCGGAGCGGCCTCTCTTCGGGATCGAAGGATTTCTCGCGGACAGGCTCGGGCTTCTTTTCTCCGGCGCGGAATACACGCTCTTCGCTGCGGCCGATGCGCTTGTGCGCGTGCAGGCCTTCGAGGATGAACTCTGCGGCGGAGACTTGCTGTTCAGCGCTCTCTTTCGGCGAAACGCCTAGAGGACCGAGTTTTTCGATCAGGCCTTGAATTCCGCGAAGTTTTTCCAGCGCTTCTACGGCTGAAACCGCGTCCGACATTTGAATCTCGCCGCCCAGATCGAACCATTGGACGATCTGCTGCACGTTGGCGCCGGTGTAGTACTCGTCGTAGGTTTTTGCGATGGCGGTGCGAATCAGTTCGCGGCCCACGTGATCGGCGCCCTTCATCTCGCCTTCGTATTCGAGTTCGAGTTTTCCGGTGATTGCCGGGCAGCGCGGCGTAGACGTCGCTGATGCGCGGCACTACGACCTTTTCTTCATTGCGAATTGCGCGCCGCTCGGCATTCGAGATCACGTTTTCCATGGCGGAGATCGGAAGGCGCTGGCTCACGCCGGAGCGCTTGTCGATCTTCTTGTCTTCGCGCGCGGCAAAGGCTACGCGCTCGATCACTTCCTGCACATAGTTCGGGAGATGCAGGGTGTGACCGTTGCGGCGCGTCCAGGCTTCCTGCGATGTGATCGCGATACCTTCTTCGACCGTCGCTGGATAATGCGTGCGGATCTCAGATCCGATGCGGTCTTTCAGCGGGGTAATGATTTTTCCGCGCGCCGTGTAGTCTTCAGGGTTGGCGCTGAAAACCAGCGCGAGGTCGAGCGGCAGACGAATCGGATATCCCTTAATCTGCACGTCACCTTCCTGCATGATGTTGAACAGTCCAACTTGAATCTTTCCGGCAAGGTCTGGAAGTTCATTGATAGCGAAGATGCCGCGATTGGCGCGGGGAAGCAGGCCATAGTGAACCGTCAGTTCGCTCGAGAGTTGGTGTCCACCGCGAGCCGCTTTGATGGGGTCGATGTCGCCAATCAGATCGGCAATGGTCACATCGGGCGTCGCCAGTTTCTCGACATAGCGCTCGTCGGGAGTGAGATAGGCGATCGGGGCGTCGTCACCGAGGCGTGCGACTTCATCGCGGCAACGGCGGCAGATCGGCGCGTAAGGATTGTCGTGAATCTCGCATCCAGAGAGGTAAGGCATCTGCGGATCGAGCAAGGTCGTCAACGCGCGCAGGATGCGGCTTTTCGCCTGTCCTCGCAATCCGAGAAGAATGAAATTGTGGCGCGAGAGAATGGCGTTGATGATTTGTGGGACGACTGTGTCGTCATAACCGACAATGCCGGGAAAGACGGAAGCGTCGCCGTCTTCCCGCAAATGGGCTACCAGATTGTCGCGAAGTTCGTCTTTGACGCGGCGTGTACGTAAACGCTCTTCGGAGAAGGCACTGCGGCGCAGATCCCCCAACGTGCGCGGAACACTCATGAAAGAAAACCCCCACGAACTACAATGAGGTGATTATACGCCGCTGCCGCGCGGTGGGTTTGAGGGCGAGGAAGCGTGAAACATTTTTGCGTGAGAGCGATTTGGAAACGGCGATTCTGGCGCGCGGGCTTGTGGTTGTCGCTCTGTGCGTATTTCGCCGGGACATGTGCTCTCTCGCAGACGCAGAAACCAGCTGACCTCGCGCCGCCGGGGCAGGTCGTGGACGTGATCTGCGCGTCCGATGCTGCACAAAGCTACGCGCTGTATCTGCCTTCCACCTACACTGCGGCGAAACGGTGGCCAGTCATCTATTTCTTCGATCCGGGTGGACACGGGCGGCGTCCGATCGAGCTCTACAAGGATATCGCCGAAACATACGGATTCATCCTGGCGGGCTCGAACAACTCGCGCAACTTTTCGAGCGACCAAAGAAAGGCCGTGAATGCGGTTTGGCAAGACACGCACGCACGGCTTGAGGTCGATGAGCACCGTTCGTACTCCAGCGGATTCTCGGGCGGAGCGCGTGTGGCGGGCGCCATGGCGTTGAGCGGACCCACCGGACAGGTCGCCGGAGTGATCGCGCACGGCGCCGGATATCCCAGCAACCGGACATCGAAGGATGACCTGCCTTACTTCTTCGCGGTCGGCGATCAGGATTTCAATTGGCCGGAAGTGATCAACATTCGCCGCGAACGCGAGGAGCAGGGTTCGCCGTATCGGGTGCGCGTATATTCCGGACGCCATCAGTGGGCACCCGCTTCGGTCATGGAAGAGGCTGTGCAGTATATGAATTTGAAGGCGATGCAGGCCGGCAATCTCGCGGCAGACGAGGCATTCATCGATCGTCTATTGGACAAGACCAGGGCGGAAGCGGCCGACGCAGAAAGCAGAAAAGATCCGATCGCGCAGCTTAGTGCGTATCGTGCGTTAATCTCTGACTTCGGTGGACTTCGCGATGTAAAGGAAGCCGCTCAGAAGCTGACGGCGTTGCAGCAATCACCGGCGTTGAAAGCGGCGTCGAAAAGTGAGCGCGAACAGATGTCCGAACAGCAGAAGTTGGAACAGGAGATTTCACAGAAAATCGCCAGCGTTGCCGATAACTCTGTGGCCGATGTTACCGCGCTTCGCCTTGATGTCAGGCAGCAGATGGGCGCGCTGAATGATCAGGCGAAGCACAGCAAGAACGAGCAGAAGCGTCTGATCTCGGGCCGGGCATTCAGTGGCATCTTCGTAGGCGCAATGGAAGACGGGCAGCAGCAACTTGCCGCGCGACATTTCGAGAAAGCTGAAGCCTACTTCGCCCTGATGAGGCAGGTTAGCGATGATCCGTGGCCCGTTTTGTCGCTGGCCGATACGCATGCGGCAGCGGGAAATCGAAAGCTGGCGATCAAGGATTTGCAGGAAGCGGTGCGGCGTGGGTTGAGAGATCGGGCGGTGATTGAGTCGGATCCACAGCTGCAGAGCCTGAAGAGCGAGCCGGAATTTCAGAAGCTTGTGGCGGGGCTGGAAGGGAAGTAAACGGCGACCCCACCGTTGACCCCAGGGGCTAAAGCCGCCATTCAAAATAGAGCGGTTATCGCAGCGCTGAGAGCGCTGCGCCACCCAAAGCTGAAGCGCCCTAACGGCACAGGTGAAGCCGTGCCTTCCCAAACCCATGTTATGAGAGGGCATTCTCAGTGCACGTGACCGTTGCCTCCGGCCGTTTGGCGCGCCCGCGCGGCGCGCTTCAGTTGGGGAAGAATGGTTTCCAGGTACGCTGCGACGGCCTGAATTCGCTGTGCTTCTGAGCGCATAGCCAGCAACTTCTGTTTGAAGTCGAGGTCGAGCGGCAACGATCCGGCAAGATAGAACGAAAGCTGGTTCTGGTCGGCAGCGGAAAGATCCTGCACGGCTCCCGCTAACGAGAGGATCTCAAGATGAAGCTGAACTGCTTTCACGCGCTCTTCCTGGGCAGAGGCTTCAGGATCGTCCGGAACAATCAGCACCTCTGCCTGCAGGAATGAACGATCGCGATTCACTTCGATCACTTCGAAACGCTTGCGTCCTTCGCAAATCAGGTCCAGGCGACCGTCGGGATATTCCTTCGTCACAGTAATGATCTCGGCAGTACATCCGACTTCGGCGATGCCCTCTTCGAAGGCGCGTACCACACCGAAGGGCGCCTCCGCGGAGATGCACTCACGGATCATTTCCTTGTAACGCGGTTCGAAGATGTGAAGCGGCAGGGGAGTGCCGGGCAGCAGAACTAATTCGAGCGGGAACAAGGGAAGAAGCGCCACGAAATCTCCAGCGCGATCTGAACGCGACATCCTGATTTTACGACATTGTGCCGGCAGCATCTTGACTTCATCGGCGGCGCCGAATACAACGCGAGGATGGAACTTACCGGGAAAGTGGTGGTGGTCACGGGCGCTTCAATGGGCATCGGCGAAGCCATTGCCAAGGTGTTCGCGCGGCAGGGCGCGAGCGTTGTTTTGTTATCGCGAGATTCGTCGCGGGCGGAGGCGGCTCGCAACCGAATCGGGTTTGTGGAGCGCACAGCTGCGTTCTGCTGCGATATTCGCCACTCGGAAGAGATCGACCGCGTTCTCGGGCTGACTCTGCATCACTTTCAGCGGATCGACGGATGGATCAATAACGCTGGACACGGATTGCTCGACTCGGTTTCGGAAATGGATATATCCGCTTGCCACGACATGTTTGAGACCAACTTCTTCGGAGCCGTGACCGCGATGCAGAAAGTAATTCCCATCATGAAGCAGCAGGGCGGAGGCACGATCATCAACATTTCCAGCGTCGCGGGACATATCCCGCTGCCGTTTCATGCCGCCTATAGCGCTACGAAGTTTGCCTTGAACGCGGTCGGGAAGGCCGCGAGAGTGGAGTTGAAGAAAGACGGGATCCATGTGATGACCGTGTGTCCCGGGTATGTACGGACCGCATTCGGGGAGAACGCGATTCGAGGGCATGAGCTTAAGTGGGTTCGCCCCAACTCAATCCGCGGGATCAGCGCCGAGCGTGTGGCTCGGGCAACGCTTCGCGGGTATCTCAAGCGGAAGAGGGAAGTCATTGTCCCGTGGACGATGCATGTGCCGGTGAAGATGTATCAGTTGTTTCCCGGGCTGGTTGAGTGGGCCTTGGGAGGGATGGCGAAGTGAAGGCGATTTAAGATTGCAGATTTTAGATTTCAGATTTGTGCAGGGATGGAGTGAAGGAATCGTCCGGAACTGGGGGCCGGGAAAATCTGAAATCTGCAATCTCAAATCTGCAATCTGAAATGCCTCACACCTTCAGGCAGAGTTCAACTCACCTAGCAGCGCTTCCATTTCCGACTGCGCGTGGAGATTACCGGTGCGCCGGGCGGAGGCGATGCCGTCGTGCAACATCTTCTTCGCGTCTTCACCCCTTTCGGCCCGCACCAGGGTTTGGGCGGCCATGAAATAGCCCGCCGTGTAGTCGGGATGGTTCTCGATCAGGATCGCGAATTCTGCCAGCGCTCGGTCGAAGTCGCCTTGCTTCGAATACTCCATGGCGAGACCGTAGCGCGCAAACGCATCTTTCGGATTCTCGGTCAGGATATCGTTCAGCGCGGCGATGCGGTCCATAGTCCAACTCCACTCGCAAACGAGATTACTACAAAGCTCCGACGTGCGGAGTTCGTTAAGGTAGCCAGTGTGGCTCGGCGTGATTACAATGGCGAGTCCCGGCATTTACGCCCAAAGGAAGAGTTCCGAGTTGGCCTGTCCCTATTTCATGCCGGTCGCAAAACTGGAGAATGGCAGCTGGCCGCATCCGGCGCGGCTCCCCCTCGGCTGCGGATGGAGCGGGCATTGCACGGCCCCGGGACATGAAGAGGCGGTTCCCTCGCCGGACGTGCTACAGGCTTTTTGTAACCTGGGCTACGCCAGCAGTTGCGGTTGGGCGCCGGCGGAACGTCGCTGGGACGCTGTGCGATTTGCCGTCGCCTCACCGGGTAAGAGTTCGCGGGAGTTTGATCCGATTTCCACAGAACATGCGCCTGCGAGAGTTCTTCGACTCACGGTGGTTTACGAACAGAACAACCGTCCTGCGGGTCAGGGGGAACTGGAATTCGATCCCGCCACAGCGACCTGGCTGCGCCGCCACGAAGATGCGCGCCTTCAAAAGATGGCGGAATGTTTCCTGGAAACATATTTGAAAAAGAGAAGCTGACCCGCCATCACGCGATCTCAGCAGAACAAAGGAAGACCATGTCCGAAGACCAGCTCATTCCGCGGCCCGTCCGAGATTCACAATCAGAAATGGCTGAAATCGTGCTGCCCAACGACGCCAATCCGCTCGGAGCGTTGTTGGGCGGACGCCTGATGCACTGGATCGATCTGGCGGGAGCGATGGCCGCCCATCGCCATGCACGCAATCACGTGGTCACCGCTTCGGTCGATCACATCGATTTCCTGGTGCCGGTACGTATAGGAGATCTTGTGATTCTCCGCTCGTCGGTGAATCGCGTATTCCACACTTCGATGGAGGTCGGCGTGAAGGTTTATGTGGAAAACTATATTGCAGACACGGCTCAGCACGTTGCTTCCGCGCATCTGACCTTCGTGGCCATCGATTCAGCGGGCAAGAGGGTGCCGGTGCCTCCGGTGATTCCCGAGACGGAGGACCAGCGCCAACGTTACGACGATGCTGGAAGACGCCGCGAAATCCGCAGATCCGAATTGGAACGAAGGCGCAAACTGCGCTGACTTCCACAATGAAATGTGATTTGGATCACATCTAGCCCCTCGGGTAAATATTTAGCCTAGACCAGTCGCCGAGGATTTTGCATGGACAGCGCTCTCTTGGTTCACCGCCTTCACTTCGCATTCACCGTGACCTTTCATTACCTTTTTCCTCAGCTGACCATGGGGCTCGCGCCGCTTATTGTGGTGCTGAAGACGCTCGCTCTGCGACGCAACGATGAGATATATAACCGGGCTGCCCGTTTCTGGGCGCGGGTCTTCGGAATCAATTTTGTTCTCGGGGTGGTGACTGGAATCCCGATGGAATTCCAGTTCGGCACGAACTGGTCGCACTTCTCGCGCTTTGCCGGAGGAGTGATCGGTCAGACGCTCGCGATGGAAGGCGTGTTCGCCTTTTTCCTCGAATCTGCTTTCCTCGGACTGTTCTTGTACGGCGAGAAACGGCTCGGCCCTCGCGGCCACTGGTGGTCGGCGCTGGCGGTCTTTGTTGGTTCATGGCTCAGCGGATTTTTCATTATTGCCACGGATGCCTGGATGCAGCATCCAGTGGGATACACGACGGCGGCGGATGGATCGGCACAGCTGTCCAGTTTCTGGGCATTGATCTTGAATCCGTGGGCGTGGTGGCAATACGCGCACAACATGAGCGGCGCGGTCATCACCGGGGCATTCGTCATGGCGTCAGTGGGAGCGTTCTATCTGCTGTGGGGTAAGTTTCAAGAATACGGACGAATATTCGTGCGGGTCGGAGTGGTAGCGGCTTTGATCGCGAGCGTGCTGCAGGTATTCCCCACAGGCGATGGCCAGGGGCGTATGGTCGCTTTCGAGCAACCGGCGACGCTCGCTGCGATGGAAGCTCTGTTCCAGAGCCAGCCCGGCGCGCCCATCGCTCTGATCGGACAGCCGAACGTCGAAGAACACAAGATCGACAATCCGATCCTGGTGCCCAACGCACTCAGCTTTCTGACCTACCGCCGATGGAACGCTGAGGTGAAAGGACTCGATGCCTTTCCGCAAGATCAGTGGCCGACGAACATCGAGCTGCTGTACTTCAGTTACCACATCATGGTGGGTCTGGGGACTCTGTTCATCGCCATTGCTGTTGTCGCGGCGTTTCTTCTGTGGCGGGGCAAATTGTTTGGCAGTTGGATGCTCTGGATTCTGCTGCTGGCGCTGCCTTTCCCGTACATCGCCAATACGGCCGGATGGATGACCGCAGAACTTGGGCGCCAGCCATGGCTGGTGTATTCGCTGATGCGTACGGCGGATGGGTATTCGAAAACAGTTTCGGCGGGGAATGGAATTTTCACGCTGCTGGGATTTATGGGCATGTATACGGTGCTGGGCATTTTGTTTCTTTTTCTGGTGCGGCGGGAGATTGAGCGTGGGCCGGGCGCGGAAGTAGAAGCTGGACACTGAGATGCTTGTCATGGCGTTGAACATCTTGCTATGTGGCTGATTCAGTGACGACGGGGGTTGCTGTGTGCCTCCGCCGGCGGACAGCAGATTCCTCGCTTCGCTCGGAATGACAAAGGGTTGGGTGGGGACAGCGGATTCCTCGCTTTGCTCGGAATGACAAAGGGTTGGGTGGGGACAGCAGATTCCTCGCTTTGCTCGGAATGACAAAGGGTTGGGTGGGGACAGCAGATTCCTCGCTTTGCTCGGAATGACAAAGGGTTGGGTGGGGACAGCAGATTCCTCGCTTTGCTCGGAATGACAAAGGGTTGGGTGGGGACAGCAGATTCCTCGCTTTGCTCGGAATGACAAAGGGTTGGGTGGGGACAGCAGATTCCTCGCTTTGCTCGGAATGACAAAGGGTTGGGTGGGGACAGCAGATTCCTCGCTTTGCTCGGAATGACAAAGGGTTGGGTGGGGACAGCAGATTCCTCGCTTCGCTCGGAATGACAAAGGGTTGGGTGGGGACAGCAGATTCCTCGCTTTGCTCGGAATGACAAAGGGTTGGGTGGGGACAGCAGATTCCTCGCTTTGCTCGGAATGACAAGGGTTGGGTGGGGACAGCGGATTCCTCGCTTTGCTCGGAATGACAGGGTAAGCCGACAGGAGTTTGGAAGGATAGAAATGGAATCACTCTGGTTTGCCATCGTTGCTTTCATGATTGCCGCTTACGTCGTGCTTGATGGGTTTGACCTTGGGGCCGGCGTCATCTATCTCACTGCCGCCCGTACTCCGGCCGAGCGCCGGGCCATAACGCGCGCGATTGGGCCTGTCTGGGACGGCAACGAAGTATGGCTGCTGGCTGCTGGAGGCACGCTCTATTTCGCGTTCCCGTTGCTCTACGCGTCCAGCTTCAGCGGTTTTTATCTGCCTCTGATGATTGTGTTGTGGCTGCTCATGCTGCGTGGCATCGGCATCGAACTGCGCGCCCACATGGACAATCCCGTCTGGCGGGGATTCTTCGACTTCTTGTTCTGGGGATCGAGCGTGTTGCTGACAATCTTCTTCGGAGCCGCCCTGGGCAACGTGGTGCGGGGCGTGCCTCTCGGGGCGGACCAATATTTCTTCGAACCGCTGTGGACTGACTTTCGAGTGGGAACCGACAACGGCATTCTCGACTGGTATACCGTACTGAGCGGGGTGATTGCGCTGGTGACGCTGACAGCTCACGGTGCGCTCTACATTGCCGTGAAAACAGAGGGTGACTTAAACCTTCGCGCCCGTACGACGGCGAAATACGCGTGGCCGCTGCAGCTTGCTCTGACTGTGGCGGCACTGGTGGCGACAGTTTCGATCCGTCCCGGAGTTCTGGACAACTACAAGCATCACCCTGTGGGATTCGTGATTCCAGTGCTGGTCTTCGGCTCGCTGGGCGTGATGATGCATGGGATCCTCAAGCGCGCGGACATCATTGCCTTTCTGGCCTCCTGCACGTACATCGTTGGCATGCTGGTGGGGGCGGCGTTTGCGCTCTATCCAGTGTTGTTGCCGGCCAGCACCGATCCGGCGCGAAGCATTACGATCTACAACGCGGCTGCAGGGCACCACGGCCTGAGCGTCGGATTTGTTTGGTGGATCTTGGGCATGATCCTCGCTCTCGGATATTTCTTCTTCGTCTACCGGATGTTTCGCGGCAAGGTGCGGGTCGAAGGGGAAGGGTACTGACAAGGCTGCCGGTCAAGGTAGGTTCGCATGTATCGCGAACGACTCCGCGACCTTGCGTAGTTGCTTATCCTTTGTCCAGAGCAGTGTGGGCGGATCGAGGAAAACAGAGGCAATCAGATGTGCGTCTGTGAGGCCGATGCCGAGGTTGTACAGGTTACGAGCCTCGATCGTAAGACGAAGCTCGCTGGTCAGCGCCACCCCGACTTGCGGCAGCAGGTCTAGCATCGCGAGCGTTTTGGCGCGGTCTCGGAGTGATCCCAAAGCAAGTTCGGCAATGATCCAGGGATGGATCGCAATCTGGCCCGAGTTCAGGGCCCTCTGCAGTTCTTTGTTGCCGGAGCGGAAGTGGTCGATCCAGATTGACGTGTCGGCGAGGATCAATGTTTTCCAGGCCGCCGGCGGGGAATGTTTTTCAATCCGGGCATGGAGCCACCCAGGGCTGCCAGGCGGCGGGCGCTTTCGCGCTCGATGAGGGCTTTGAGGGCTTCACGGATCAACGCCGTTTTTTCCTCTAAGCCGGTAAACTCCTGGGCGGTGCGGATGAGGTCGTCGTCGAGGGCGATGGTGGTTCGCATAGGATCCTGACGCATTAATCATAGCATTGAATGATGTCGTAAGTCGTGCCCAAAAAGCCCTTTCGATCTGAGCGGAATTTTCGTCTACTAGTAGATGAGAACTGACTCTTGACGTAGAAGGAAAGCCGTTCAGTATCCGGAGCGAATGGGACTTCTCCTCGGGCTAACGGCTCGAGCGCTCATAGGGATCCTTCGACTCCGAAACTGATCCGCTGTGCGGATCAGTTTCTCCGCTCAGGATGACAGGCTTTTGCCCCGCTCAGATGACAGGGTTTGGCCCGCCTCAGGATCGTGGGCTTGGCCTGTATAATCGAGCTTTGGGGTTCTACAGATTCCCTCAACGCAGTTCTTAATCCGTATCAGGAGCTAATCCTTTGAGCGCTCATACACCGCATCAGCATGGACCGGGACCTGCCCAGCCGGGGCCGCAACCGCTACCTGGAGTCGACGCGATCATTGCGGTCGGGTCGGGGAAGGGAGGCGTGGGCAAGACCACGCTGTCGGTGAACCTGGCGGTCGCGCTTGCCAAGATGGGACACAAAGTAGGTCTGCTGGACGCGGACGTGTATGGGCCGAACGTACCTTTGATGCTGGGCACGAACTCGCAGCCGCGCATGGTGGGCGAGAACCGCATTGAGCCGATCGAAGCCTTTGGACTGAAAGTGATTTCCGTTGGCTTCCTCAATCCGGGTGACAAGCCTGTGATCTGGCGCGGGCCGATGTTGCACCAGATCATTCGGCAATTTCTTGGCTTGGTTGAGTGGGGAAAACTCGACTACATGGTGGTCGATCTGCCTCCGGGTACGGGGGACGTGGCATTGTCGCTGGTGCAGACTGTGCCGCTGACGGGGGCGGTGGTGGTCTCCACGCCGTCGGACGTTTCGCTGCAGGACGCGCGCAAGGCGATTGAGATGTTCCGGCAGATGAAGGTGGATATCGCCGGCGTGGTGGAGAACATGAGTTACTTCGTGTGCCCGCATTGCTCGCATGAAGTCGACATTTTCTCCAAGGGCGGGGCTGAGTTGATGGCGAAACGCTTCGAAGTGCCATTCCTGGGCAGCATCGCGCTCGATCCGGAGGTGCGAAAGTCCGGGGACGGCGGGAAGCCGATCGTGCTTGAAGGGGAAAACTCGCCGCACGCGAAGTCGATTTACGAGTTTGCGCGCAATGTGGTGGAGCGCGTGGGCGAGATCAAGGCTAATGCGCCGGGGAATGTGATTCAAATTCAGTAATCTTTCGAACCCACCGGGCACTTGTCGTCCTGAGCCGCGGTTTTGGCGGCGGCGGACCTAATATATTAGCCTGCAGCATATGCGCTACCAGCATTTGCATAGGTCCTTCGCGGCAAAGAACGCCGCTCAGGATGACAAGGGTTGTTTAGAGCTGAATCTTGCCAGCCTCCAGATCGCTTCGGGTTCTTCATCCCCTAAAATCAAATCCGCCATCATCTCTCCTATCGCCGGGCCGTGTTTGAAACCGTGACCGGAGCCTCCGCCTAGCAGCCAGACATTTTCGTTCGTGGGATGGCGGTCGATGATGAAGTGACTGTCGGGCGTTTGTTCGTACTGGCAGACGCGGGTTTCGATGAGCGGGGCGTTGCGAAGGGCGGGGAAGCGGAAGGCGACGTATTCGCGAATGTCCTTTAGCGTCTCGGGATCGATCACTCGCTCCGCATTTGTCGGATCGAAATCCGGGCCGCGGGTGTCGTCGGCGATTTTAAATCCACGGTGGTCGCTGCCGGGAATTCCGTAGCGGAACTTGCCGCGATGGTCGGCCCAGACGGGGAGGTTGGGATCGTGAAAGCGCGTGTCGCCAGGCGGAGTGCCGAAAAAGAATACGTCCTGCTTGGTGGCTTTGATGAATGAACTAACGGCTTGCGGAAACAGTTGCCCGAGCCATGGACCGCAGGCGAAGACGAAAGTGTGAGCTTTGAGTTGGGAGCCATCGGCCAGAGAGAGGCTGCGGAGAGGGTTGTCCTCTAATCCTTGTCCAAGGACGCTGGCCTGACGATATCGGCCTCCCGCCGCGACGAAAGCTTCAACCACTGCTGCGCAACTCGCTCGCGCGTCGAGATAACCGCATTCGGGTTCGAAGATGCCCCACCCGATGCCTTCGAAGTTGATCTGCGGCCAACGCTTTTTCAGGTGCGCGCCGGAGAGTTCCTGATACTTGATCTTGGCTGCCTCCAGCATTTCGACCGAACCGCGCTCGAATGCATCGTCGCGGCCTGCGGCCATCCACAGGACGCCCGGGCGATGGAGAAACTGCCGTTTCCACTTGCGTTCGTACTTCGCCCAGAGCTTCAGGGCTCGAGCGGCCAGGTCGGTGTAAGGCTGATCGGGACCATAAGTGCCACGCATTACGCGGGTTTCACCGCCGGAGGAAGAGCGTGAATTGCCGGGGCCCCAGGCGTCGATCAGGGTGACGCGGGCGCCACGCTCGAGGAGGTGCAAAGCGGTCCAGCCGCCGAAGGCTCCGGCACCAATGACTGCAATGTGGGGCTTGGCTTTCAAGGATTCAGCGTCTCACGGTTGATGGAAGAGGATAGCAGGAACTTCCGGGTAGCCGTGTTTCTCATCCAGACTTGTCATTCCGAGGGGAGCGAGGAATCTCTAGTTGCGGTGATGAATATTCAGGTAGGGATCCTTCGACTCCGCCGGAGCTGAGCTGCGCTCCACTCCGGCTGCGCTCAGGATGACAGAACGAAATAGTGAGTAATCAGCGACCAGGCTTGCTTCCCTTGCTTGACACCGGTGCACCCCGTTCCTAGAATCCAGACAGGATCATAACTTCGATCCAAAACCTAAGCTTCTGCATCTAAAATAGTTAAGGAATGGACCCAGAAGCACTTGCTCCCCTCGGCGCCCGGCACCCGATCTGAGACAATTGAGAAGTGAAGCATGCCCGTTGACCCCAATATCGGGAATCGCGAACGCGAAATTCTGACTGCCATCGTCGAGACTTTTATTTCGACGGGCGAGCCGGTCGGGTCGCGGACGCTGGCGCGATCGAATCGCGAAGGATTGAGCCCGGCTTCGATCCGCAACGTCATGGCGGATCTTTCTGACGCGGGATTCCTCGATCAACCGCACGCATCGGCAGGCCGCGTGCCTACGACGGAAGCCTATCGCTATTACGTGGAGCAGATTTCCGGTAACGCGCGCCTCGCGCCGCAGGAAGAGGCAATGATTTCCGACTCGCTGGCCGGGATCACCGACGTGCAGGAATTCATGGAGCGCACTTCGCATGTGCTCTCGCTGATCTCGCGAAATGTCGGGGTAACGGTGGCGACTAGCGGACCGAAAAACGCGCTGGAACACGTCTACTTCTCGCGACTGGGGGATCAGAAGGTGCTGGCGGTGTTGGTGACTCGGTCGGGCCTGGTGCGCGATCGCGTGCTGCGTCTGGATCTGCCGCAGAGCGATCTCGACCTGGCCGCGCGCTATATCAACGAAAATTTCCGCGGCTGGACCATGGAGTCGATGCGCGGGGAACTCGAGCGCCGCATCGAAAAGGAGCGCAGCGAATACGACCGGCTGATGAATTCCATCGAAGCCTTGTACAAGCAAGGAGCTTTAGAGGCCGAGCAAGGATCGCAAATGGTCTTCGTGGAAGGCGCGGCCAACCTGCTGTCCGCTGAACATGACCGCGACCGGCTGCAGGAGATGCTGAAGACGCTTGAGGAGAAAGAAAAAGTCATCCAGCTACTGAGCGCCTACCTCAACGTGAAGCAGGAAGCGGTGCGAGTCGTCATCGGCCTCGACGAGGCCTTGCCTTCCATGCAGAATTTCGTATTGATCGGCGCGCCGGCACATGCGGGAAATGAAGTCATGGGCTCGCTGGCTGTGATCGGGCCCACGCGCATGGATTACCAGCACACCATCACCGCGGTGTCTTACATCGCGCGCCTCTTCGACAAGATCTTGAATGAATCGGAGTAATGAAGCTGTTATGGGTAAATCGAACGGAAAACCAGAAGTTGAAACGCAAGGATTGGATGTAGGGCACGAACTTCCTCCGGGAGAAAAGGACGAGGCATCGTCCACTTCCAGCCGCGGAGCCGTTGCCGAGCCCGCCGGCCCAGAGTCAGAATTGCAGAAACTGAAAGCCGAGCGCGATTCACTGCTCGACCGGTTGGCCCGGGCACAGGCCGAATTTGAAAATGCCCGACGCCGCGCCGCAAAGGAGCAGCAGGACTTTCGCGACTTCGCGATGGCGGACGCCATCAAATCTCTGCTGCCAGTAATCGACAATTTCGAGCGCGCGCTGCAATCGAAGTCTGAGGCTGCCGACTTTCGCGCTGGCGTGGACTTGATCTACAAGCAGTTACGCGACGTGTTGACGAAACTCGGTGTGCAGCCCATCTCGGCTAAAGGCCAGCAGTTCGATCCGCACGTCCACGAAGCGATCGAGATGGTGGAGACTCCGGATGCGGCGGATCACGAAGTGCTTGAAGAGTGGCAACGCGGCTACAAGTATAAAGACCGCCTGCTCCGCCCCGCGATGGTGAAGGTTGCGAAGAATCCCGGAAAATAAGTGGAACTCTTTCCGCTGGACCAGGATCAAGGAGAGCCATGCAAACGATTTTTCCCATCCTGCGCTACAGGGATGCGCGGGCGGCGATTGGCTGGCTGTGCGCGGCATTCGGCTTCGTTGAGCGCTGTTGTATCCCGGACGTCGGGCCGTTCGTGCGGCATGCGCAATTACAGCTTGGCGAAAACATCATTATGCTCGGGTCGGTTCGGCCAGATGATGGCATAGCGAGTCCTCAAGCTTCAGGAGCGGCGACGCAGATGCTGGCGGTATACGTGAAGGATCCGGACGCGCATTACGATCGGGCAAATGCCGCGGGTGCGAAGATTTTGTATCCGCCGGAAGATACGGATTTTGGTTCTCGCGAATATCACGTGCTCGACCTGGAAGGTCATCCTTGGACGTTTGGCACGTACCGGCCGGCGGTGGACTAAAGCTTGAACGATCTTAAGAAGGAACTGATTTGACGACGAACGCAAAACGCGATTACTACGAGGTGCTGGGGGTGACCCGGACGGTCACCGAGATCGAGTTGAAGTCCGCTTACCGGAAGCTGGCTTTGCAGTACCATCCTGATCGGAATCCCAACAATCCCGATGCCGAAGAAAAGTTCAAGGAAGTCAGCGAAGCGTATGCGATTCTCGCGGACTCCGACAAGCGTGCCGCGTACGACCGCTTCGGGCATGCTGGATTAGGCGGTGCTTCGAGCGGCGGCGCCGGTTTTGATCCTACCGTTTTCCAGGATTTCAGCGACATCTTCGGGGAATTCTTCGGCTTCGGCGATATGTTTGGTGGTGGTGGGGGACGCCGCCGCAGCCGCGTGCAACGCGGTGCCGATCTCCGCGAGGATCTGACGCTCGAGTTCGAGGAAGCATACTTCGGCACTGAATCTCGGGTCACCGTCCGCCGCCACGAAGCCTGTGAAGAATGCCGCGGGTCGGGATCGGCTCCCGGCAAAGGGCCGACGAGCTGCCGCTCCTGCAATGGCCGTGGCCAGGTTCGCTACCAGCAGGGATTCTTCAGCATCGCGCGGACGTGTCCCACATGCCAGGGAACCGGTAACGTCATCACTGATCCGTGCTCGAAATGCAAAGGCGAGGGCCGACTGCTTCGCCAGCGCAGCGTCGACGCGAAGATTCCCGCCGGCGTGGAAGACGGAACTCGCATTCGTTTCGGAGGCTCGGGCGAAGTCGGCCAGTTCGGCGGTCCGGCGGGTGATCTGTATGTCGTGCTTCACGTCAAGGAGCATCCATTCTTCGAGCGTGAAGGAAACGACCTGCATTGCGTCGTTCCGATCTCTGTGGCGCAGGCTGCGATGGGCGCCGAGATTCGCGTGCCCACCATGGAAGGCGAGCACACGCTGAAGATTCCCGAGGGCACCCAGCCAAGTACCACCTTTCGCATCCGCAACAAGGGCGTCCCTGTGTTGAACGGTCATGGCAAGGGCGATCTCTATGTTGAGGTTCGTGTGCAGATCCCCGGCAGGCTGAATAAGCGGCAGAAGGAATTGCTGCAGGAACTCGACGTGCTCTCCAAGGTCGATAACCAGCCGCTCTTGCGGTCGCTGCTTGGGAAGGTGAAAGACATCTTCCAGTGATTTCGGGTGCGTGATTGGGACTCGGGACCTAATCTTACGATGGACCGAAGAAGTAACGTGAGCGTTCCCGCAGGGGCTTAAAGAGTGTGGGTGAGAACGCGTGTCGTCCCTACGGGACTCGCGCATTTGTTGCACTTCACCCGGCACTTCCGTGCCGGGCTTTCACATGCCGCCGCTACGCGGCTGAATCGGGGCTGATCGTGTTCCACCTTCTCTCCCAACCGGTAGTCCTCGGGCAGTCGCTTAAAGCCGCGCCCCACCCGAAATCCGTTTACAAGATGGCGTCTCAGTACTTGGCACTCGCATGACCCGTCGCCGATGGATCGCCGATCAAGTCTCAGGCAACCGAGCTGCCCTCACCGGTGCTCACGCCGACCACCTGGTTCGCGTCCTCCGCGCACGCGTCGGGCAGGAGTTCGATATCGTTGCCAACGGAGTGGTCCGACGAGGGGTAGTCGTTGCGCTCGCAGACAGCCTTGTCGATTTCGAGCTCGGCGAAGAGATTCCGGCACAACCGGTTACGATCCAACTTACGTTGCTGTTGTCGATCTTCAAGTTCGACCGCATGGAATGGGCGATTGAAAAATGCACGGAACTCGGAGTGACTCGAATTATCCCCGTCATCGCCCGGCGAACTGATTCGCACCTGGTGGCTGCCTCCGCGAAAAGAGTCGAGCGCTGGCGGAGGATGGCTTTACAGGCCGCCGAGCAATCCCGTCGCGCGTCACCGCCGGAGATCGCTGATCCTGTCAAGTTGCGCGAGGGGCTGATGCTTCCGGCCGAACTTAAAATCGTTTTGTCGGAGGCGGAGGAACAGTCCCAGCTGCGCGACATGCAACCCACAGGGGAAGTCCTGCTTGCCATCGGTCCCGAGGGCGGGTGGACGGAGGACGAACTGGAGCTTCTACAGAAGAATGGCTGGCTCTCCGCGTCTCTTGGTCCTACCATCCTCCGCGCCGAAACTGCCGCCATCGCGGCGACTGCCGTTACCATGTCAGCGCTCAATCGATAAAATGTTCATATGAATAACGGACACATCTATTTTGAAATGCAAGCCGACGATCCTGCGCGGGCGGTTCGTTTCTATTCCCGGGTTTTTGGTTGGAACTTCAGCGGCCCGCCAAGACTCCTCCTCCGCAGAGTGGCACGAATGCGTTCGTAAGTTCACTCGCGGTCGAAGATTTCGACGCGACTGCGAAAATTATTGAGCAACTCGGCGGAATCGTGGCCTTGCCCAAATTTGCTGTGCCGAATACTTGTTGGCAGGGATATTTTGCGGATCCGGAAGGGAACACGTTGGAATCTTCCAAGTGACGGTAGAGATGCCGTTGTGAGAAAGTCAAAATCCCCACCCTGTCGCCCAAAACGCGACAAGGGTGGGGCACCCAGTCGCGGAATAATTCCGCACAGGTTTCCTCATCCCGACAGGTGATATCCTGCCCGCAATGCCGTCGAAGTCTAATTCCCGCCCTGCTGCCTTCATCCCTGACGAGCGCCAGTGTGAAGCGATCGAACACGTCAACGGGCCCATGCTCGTCGTCGCGGGGGCCGGCACGGGTAAAACATCGGTTCTGACCCATCGCATCGAGCGGCTGGTAAGTGAAGGTCATGCCCGGACTGACGAGATTCTTGCGCTGACTTATACCGTCAACGCAGCCGAGGAAATGCAGGAACGCTTGCGGAAGTTGCTGGGCGGGAAAAACGTGCAAGCCCTGACCTTTCACGACTGCTGCCTGAAGCTGCTGAGACGTGCGGGAAAAGACTTCGGTGTGCTCGATGAGAAAGATCTCTGGATTTATCTGCGCCGTCGCATCCACGACCTGCGACTGGAGCACTACATTCGAGCGGCAAACATTGGGCAGTTCCTTAATGACCTGCTGGAGTTCGTCAACCGCTGTCACGACGAACTGGTGACGCCGGAGAAATACGCCGACTACGTCGAGCGCATCGAACGACGCGAAGTGCCGATTCCACGGGTGGTGAAGTCCAAAACTGCGCTTGATGATGAGGAGGTCCTGGGCCGATGCCGGGAGATTGCCCGGGTATTCTCGACGATAGAGGGCTGGCTCGCGGAAGAAAACCTGGGCACCTTCAGCCATATGATCACGCGGGCGCACGCCCTGCTGCACAGTGATGAGTCTGTGCTGGCCGAGGCCCGCAGTGGCGCACGGTTCATCCTTGCCGATGAATTCCAGGACGCCAACTTCGCCCAGATCAAGATTCTGACCCGTCTGGCGGGCGCTGGTGGGAATCTGTTTGCGGTTGGCGATCCCGACCAGTCGATTTACCGATTCCGCGGAGCATCGAGTGAGGCTTTCGAAGTCTTTTATCGAAATTTTCCCGCTGCCAAGCGTGTCGTGCTGGAAAAGAACCGGCGCTCGATTACTCCAATCCTGCAGACGGCTTTCACGGTCATCAATGAGAATCCTCCTGTGTTCTCCAAGAGCGGCAGCGGCGCGTTTGCGTATCACCGGGTGCCCCTGACGTCCGCCCGTGATGAGGAGTCCGCCGCCTCCGGATTGCAACCGGCAAACCAGCCGGTCACTGCGATTGTTCTTAGGGATCGAGGTACGGAAGGACCCGACCTCGTGGCTTATCTGCGCGAGGCGCAGCGCAAGGCGAGATGCAAGTGGTCGGACTTCGGAGTGTTGTATCGCTCACACCTGCACCGTGACGATCTGGTACAGGAACTCGCCGAAGGTGGCATTCCGTTTGTGATCGAGAGCATGGATATCTCGGATACTCCGGAGGCTCGCGACCTGTTTGCCTGCTTGAATGTGATCGTCTCCAGCGGAGATGACGTCAGCCTCATGCGCGTGGCCGGTCTACCGTGTTTTCGAGTCAACCCTGAGCAGTTGCGGCAGACCCTGCGCGCAATTGCGCGCGACAATCGTGAAGCCCAAGTCGTGCCTCTGTTCACGGCGCTCGACCGCGTCGACGGCGGCGCAGAGGTCATAGCACGGGTGCGGCGGGTGCGTGAGAGCATCCAGGGTCGCAACGCCAAAGGACGAGCTGCGCTCGACATTGTGGTCCGGGAATTTGTCCTCGACACGTCCTCGCCCATCCTGCAGGCGGCCTTGCACTTTGTGGCGGACTGGGAGAAAAAGAAGATCAACAAGACCGCGGACCTTGAGGAACTCGTCGACTATCTCGGCTATTTTCGCGAGGCGAATGGCGTCATACCGCTGCGGTCGGACGAGAACGAAAACGCAGTTCGCTTGATGACGGTCCACGGGGCCAAGGGGCTTGAGTTTCCCCACGTCTTCATTCTGCGCGCCCTGTCTCCGTCCTTTCCATCCTCGTATAAGGAGACAGTCGTTGCTTTTCCGCGCGAACTGCGTGATCCGGATTCGCTGACCGAGGCGGATGACAAGACATTGCATGAGCAGGAAGAGCGGCGCCTGTTTTACGTCGCCATGACCCGCGCACGGGACTCGCTGCGCATCTACGCCCGCGAGGGAACGGGCAAGACAGACAAAACGCCGCCGGGGTATTTGCGGGAGTTGATCAAGAACAAGGCGGTGGCTCCATGGTTCCGCGCGATTCCGGCGGGCGGCGCGCAGGCGACTCTCGACATTGCTGCTGCCGCGTCCCCACTTTATCCCGAAGAATCGCAAACCACGCGTTGGTTCGAGCTGGCGGTTTTGGAAGGACTGCACAAGCGACTGAGCGCGTCGGCGGTCGAAACCTACGAGCGGTGCGGTTTGCAGTTCAAGCTGGAGCGTGATTGGCGCATCGCTGCCAAGCCTGCTGCGGCGATGCAATATGGCGCGGCGATTCATCGCGTGCTCAAAACCTATTTTGACTCGATTCGGCTCGGCCGGCCGAAGAGCGACCAGGAAATCATCGAACTCTTCTGCATGGATCTTGCCAGCGCCAAGATTCAGGAAGAATATCAGCACGAACTCTACGAGAAGCAGGGGATCCTGCAATTGCAGGATTTCCTCTCGAAGGCGCGATCGATTCCCGCCTCGCAGGTCCTGCACACGGAAGAATCGTTCGAGATCAAGATCGGAGAGACTACTGTGGTCGGTCGCATCGACCGGATCGATCAGCGTCCTGACGGCACCGTCGCCATCATCGACTACAAGACGGGCAAGGCGCGCGACCAGGAATCGGCGGACGAGAGTCTTCAGCTGTCGCTGTACGCCATTGCTGCGAAGGAGAAGTGGAAGTACAGCGTCGGCGCTCTGAGTTTTCACAACCTGGAAGAAAACATTCCCGTCATGACGTCGCGGTCAGAGTCACAGTTGCTGTCGGCTCGCGCATGCGTGGAAGATGCGGCTCAGGGAATTGCCGCCGGTGTGTTCGAGGCGAAGGTGGGGCAGCATTGCCACTTCTGCGCGTATCGGAGCCTTTGTCCTGAAAAGGAAAAGCGCATTCCACGGCTGGCTGTCGCGAAAGTTTAGGAGTTCGTGTGACGCAAAATGAGGGGCTGTGATTCCAAACGCAGCAAGGAATTCTCCATCTCCGGCCATGCTTTTTGGGTAGGGATGTTTCGACTCCGAACGAGTTCGCTTCGCGATCTCGATCTCTGCTCGGCATGACAGAAGAAAAAACTTAGGGGACGCATTGAGCGTCCCCTGTGACTTCGTACTGAACTTACTTAGTGTTTCTTTTTCTTCTTTGCCTTTTTCTTGGTTGCCATTGTTCCTATTCTCCCTTCCATTCTTCATGGAAATGTGCAGTGGTCTTTTACTGCAACTAGTTGATGTATAGAGTTAATGAAAAATGAAGTCAAGAAAAAAATGATGATCGATTCGCGGTAGATGTGACACCAAAGTCACGACGAAAGAATTTCTTCGACGAATGTCAACCATTTTTTGCAAGAATCGTTCGCGAGATTCAGGGTTGCGACCTCGTTGATCGAACGTTGATCGAACTGTCACGAGTAATTTCCAATTGCACAAGGCGCGAAAACCTGCGAACCCAGAAATCGGATGTTGGCAATTGCGGTGATTCGCATGAAGCCATTGCTTATGCTTGCTCATCTATAATGAAGTTGCGAAATCTTCGCGCGGAGCCTGATTCATGGCCTCTTTTGACGATGTTGTCATCATTTCCGGATGTCGCACTCCGGTTGGAAAATTTCAAGGCAGCCTGAGTGATTTCAGTGCTCCACAGCTGGGCGCGATGGTGGTGCGTGAAGCGGTGAGGCGTGCTGGGGTCGATCCCGCGCAAGTCGATGAGTGCATCATGGGCAATGTCATTTCCGCCGGACTTGGTCAGAATCCCGCGCGACAGGCGGCAATCTTTGGCGGACTCACTCCCGCGACAGGTGCCATGACAATCAACAAGGTTTGCGGTTCAGGATTGAAATCTGTGGCGCTCGCAGCGCAAGCGGTGCAAACGGGGAACAGTTCGATCGTCGTTGCGGGCGGAATGGAATCGATGACCAACGCGCCATATCTTCTTCCACAAGCGCGCAAGGGATACCGTCTGGGCAACGCACAAGTGATCGACTCGGTGGTGCATGATGGACTGTGGGATATCTACAACGACTACCACATGGGCATTACGGGCGAGAACGTCGCGGAAAAATATGGCATTACGCGCGAAGAGCAGGATGAGTTTGCGGTGAACTCCCACCGGAAGGCCGTCGCCGCGATCAAGGAGTGCCGCTTCAAGTCGCAGATCGTGCCCGTGGAAATCCCGGCGAAGAAGAAAGGCGCGCCTCCGACCATCTTTGACAAAGATGAGAGCCCGCGCGAAGACACGACCATTGAAGTTCTACGTTCGCTGAAGCCGGCATTCAAGAAAGATGGAACCGTGACGGCAGGGAATGCTCCCGGAGTGAATGATGGTGCTGCCGCAGTTGTAGTCACGAGCGCCAAGCGCGCCTCGGAACTCGGGGCCAAGCCGATGGTGCGCATTGTTGCGCAGGCTACGAGCGGCGTCGAACCCAAATGGGTGATGATGGCTCCGGTGGGGGCGGTGCGACAGGTTTGGGAAAAGACTGGTTGGAAGAATGAAGATGTCGATCTCTACGAACTGAACGAGGCTTTCTCTGTTCAGGCGCTTGGTGTCATGCGCGAGTTGGGATTAAATCCGGACAAGGTCAATGTCAATGGAGGAGCCGTTGCCATCGGACATCCGATCGGGGCCAGCGGGGCGCGGGTGCTGGTTACGCTGATTTACGAGATGATCCGCCGAGATGCGAAGCGGGGGATTGCGGCGCTCTGTCTGGGCGGGGGAAATGCAGTCGCAATGGCAGTGGAGCGCGCGACTCACTGAGCAGGATTTTCACCACAGAGGGCACAGAGGATCACAGAGGAGTTTCTAGTTTACTTCGCCAGCGGCAGCGTTACTGTGAACACCGCTCCGCCGTCCGCAGCATTCGCGGCTTCCACGCTGCCGCTGTGTTCCTTCATTACCGACTTACAGATACTCAGGCCTAGACCCGTCCCGCGTCCGGGACGCTTCGTTGTATAGAAGGGATCGAATATGCTGGGCAGATTTTCCTTCGGGATGCCCGGTCCGTCGTCTTGGAAACTCACCCATACTGTGCCGCTTCCCTTACCGAGACGGATACGTAAGGTTCCCCGGTCGCGGGCCTCGCGGATGGCCTGTTCGGCGTTCACGATCAGATTCAAAAATACTTGCATCAACTGGTGCGGATCTCCCAGCGCGTAAGGCATTCCCGTCTCTTTCAGGAAATCCACCGTGATGTTGTTCTTGCGCAGGGAATAGGCGTGCAGGTTCAGAGTGCGCTCCACGATCTCGACCAGATTGATGCGGCTCTTTCCGGGCGCTGGCGGACGCGAGAAGTACGTGAGGTTCTGGACGATCTCGGCGGCGCGCCGCGCCTGCTGCTGCAGCATGCCGAGTTGCTTGCGGGCAGTTTCGTTGGTTTCCGTGTCCTGCAGGAGTTCGCTTACACCAAGAATGCTGGTCAACGGATTGTTGAGTTCATGGGCCACGCCGCCGATCATTGCACCCATGGCAGCGAGGCGCTCGCTCTCGACGATCTGTTGTTCGAGCTTGCGCTCGATGGTGATGTCGCGCAGCGAGAAGATCACGCCGCTCATCTTTCCTTCAGCGTCAGCCAGTTGGCTGCCGGCGGCGCGCATCGTACGACCGCTGCCGTCGCGATGCCGCACGGCGAACTCGGCGGCCCCAAACGCCTGATCTTCGGAAACGAGCGTTTGATATAGCGAGACCAGATCGGGCGCGTGATCTGCCATCTCCGAGATCTTCCTCCCCAACATTTCGTCTGGCCGATAGCCGAGAAGAGCCTGGGCACGCGAACTCACGAATGTATACCGCTCCTCCAGATCCACCACCAGGATCAGGTCGGGGAAACTCTCCAGCAGGCGGCTACGGAACTCCTCCTGCTGAGCCAGTTGGCGCTCCATGTTGCGTTTGTCGGTGATGTCGACCAGCGTTCCCTGGTAGCGGATGATATTTCCAGCGGCATCCCATACGGCGCGCGAGGAATCGAGAAAAATGGCGGGTTTGCCATCCTTGCGTCGCAACTTGATTTCGCGCGTGCGGACACCGCCGCGGTCGTCGACCGCTCGCCCTAACACCGGGGCTCCGCCGTCGAAACTCAGCGCAGCCGGTTCGACCGAGAGCAACTCCTTTTTCTCGGTATAGCCGAGCATAGTGACCAGCGCCGGATTCGCATCGAGTAACTGTCCTTCCGGCATGCTGAAATAGACACCCTCCTGCAGGGTTTCGAACAATTCCGTGAAGCGCAATTCTTTCTCGCGCTGCTCGGTGATATCCCGGCCCAGGACACTTGCTCCGACTACTTCATCTCCTTTGAGGATCCCGTTGAGGACGCAATCGAAATAGAGCGGGCGCGAGTTGTTCTTCAGGCGGATGCGAACCGTTCCAGTCCAGCGTTTCTTCTCGAGAAATCGACCCAGTCCGCGTTCGATCTCGTCGCGCGCAGGCTCCTCCACAAAGTCGTATACCTTGCTGCCCACCAGTTGCGAGTATGTCAGCCCTGTCAGCTCTGCTACGCGCCGGTTAACGGTGCGGATGGTTCCGTCCAGGGAAACGGCGCAGGCGGGATCATCGAGCGAATCGATGAGCTCCTTAAAGTTGCGCTGCGAGCGCATGATGACCTGGCTGAGCTGATCAAGTTGCTCTTCGGAAGGCGCCGCTCCGACGTGCTCCTGCAATCCGCGGAGCAGTCCCTTGAGTTCGCTAACTTCTCGCCGCCGGCCATATGCGTAAGCGGCGAACAGGAACGAGAGCACCAACACGCCGATGGGAATGGCGCGCAGTTGAAAGGGTATACCCTCCAGGCGCTCCCAGAGCAGAGCCACCAGGGCGACCGACAGAAAGACCATGAACATGAGTACCCAGCGCCAAAGTTGAGATTCCTCCCGATCAAGACTTCCTGGCGGATTGGGTCGTGGGGGAAGGGCTGGGTCCGGACTCATAAGGAATAAGGATTTTCCTGAAGGCCCATCCTAATGCACCTGAATCAAGACCAACAACCGGATTGTTTTACATCTTGGTACCGGAGGCCAATGAACCTTCGCCCAAAATGGGACATGAATTTATCCGCACAAAATAGGCCATTTTACGGTTTTCCACAGCCCTTAGTGACATCCGTCACAGCCAGCGCTCCCTACATATAGATAACGTTTCTACTGAGTGCAACGCGAGGATCCCCCTGCTCTGACTTGGCGGAGTGGGGGGATTTGAGTAGTCCGCACCTGTCTTATGCTCTACAAGACACTTAGCGCAGCTGTTTATGGTATCGACGCCAATATCATTCAGGTGGAGGTCGACTGCTCGGGCATTAAATGCGATCAGGACCACTTTCACACCGTGGGCTTGCCTGACGCAGCTGTCCGCGAGAGCCGTGACCGCGTACGCGCCGCGCTGAAGAATTGCGGCTATGATATCCCCCCAACCCAGATCACGATTAATCTCGCGCCTGCGGACATCAAGAAAGAAGGCTCCGGATTCGACCTGCCGATGGCGCTCGGAATTGTCGGCGCTTACGGAGGACTGACGAAGAAGGAGATCTCCGATTGCCTTTTTGTGGGAGAGTTGTCGCTGGATGGCGGTGTTCGCAGTGTTCGAGGCGCCCTGCCCATTGCGGTCGAAGCCCGCGGGCAGAAGATCTCGCGTATGGTGGTCCCAGAAGCCAACGCCAAAGAGGCGGCGATGGTCGGCGGAGTCGATGTCTATCCAGTCCGTTCGCTGCTTGATGTAATCCACTTCGTGAACTCAGGCAACGGAATCGCTCCGATCAAAGCGGATAGCGAGTCACTGCTGCGCGAGTCGCAACAGTTTTTTGTGGACTTCAAAGATGTACGCGGACAGCAGACGGCCAAGCGCGCCATCGAGATCGCGTGCGCCGGAGGCCACAATATTCTGATGATCGGGCCGCCCGGCTCGGGTAAAACGATGCTCGCCAAGCGCATGCCGACGATCCTGCCGCCGTTTACGTTTGAAGAGGCACTGGAGACGACAAAGATTCACAGCGTTGCCGGGGTGCTGGATTCTGGCACGGGGCTGGTTGGAACGCGTCCCTACCGCTCTCCGCACCACACGATCTCCGACGCCGGACTGATCGGCGGAGGCGCGATTCCGCGTCCCGGGGAAGTCTCGCTTGCTCACAACGGGCTGCTGTTTCTCGACGAACTGCCAGAGTTCCCACGAAACGTTCTGGAAGTGTTACGTCAGCCACTGGAAGACGGAACCGTCTCGATAGCCCGCGCGTCCATGTCGCTTACGTTTCCGGCGCGGTTCATGCTCGCCGCGGCCATGAATCCGTGCCCCTGCGGATTCCACAACGACCGCAGCCGCGACTGCCAATGCACGCCTCCCATGATCCAGCGTTACATCTCGAAGATCTCCGGCCCGCTCATGGACCGGATCGACATACACATCGACGTCCCGGCGGTGAATTACAAAGAGATGCGCTCCGGGACGGAGCCTGAAGGATCAGGCAAGATTCGCGAGCGGGTGGTGCGCGCCCGCCAGAAGCAGTTGGAGCGGTTCGCCACGTCCCGACAAAAGCTGTATTGCAACGCCCAGATGAGTTCGCGCCACATCCGCAGCTTCTGCGAACTCTCGGCTGATTGTGAGCGCCTGATCGAGCGGGCGATGACGCAACAAGGCCTGAGCGCGCGCGCCCACGATCGCATTTTGAAGGTCGCCCGCACCATTGCCGATTTGGAGGGCGTAGCCGCACTCGGGCCCAAGCACATAGCAGAGGCGATTCAATATCGCAGCTTGGACCGGACGTATTGGGCGTAAGGTACAGGAATTTCTCCAAGACGGGGACCCAACACCCAATGCCAATCCGCGGTCGTCGGGTTCTCAGCGCGCAAAGGACTGTTGTCTGCGCCTCTCCCATTCGGAACTTCGAAACAGGTGTGGCCCCACCTCGATCAGACGTGGCAGCATCTCGAACACCGAGATGGGACTCCAGGGCTTACCCTCGCGAGTGCGGTATCCGCGTCGGTTGATTTCGTCGGCAATCCGCGCATAGGAACCCTCCTGCACCAGGAGTTCCATCAATTGCACCAGGATTTCCCGCTCGTCCGGGTTTTCCTCCAAGCGTTGGGTCTGGGGCGCAATCCGCAAGCCGAATGGCACATCGCTGTGCAGCTGGGTTTCGGAAGTCTCTACCTCTCTCTCCCACTCGATTGCCACCAGTCTCCAGCCTTTTTCGGTTTGCTGCTTGAGATCCGCTTCCGAGGGTGGCGCTGAGACCAACTGACGGACCCTCTCCGTTTTCTTCATAGGTCGACACCTCCCCCAGGAGATTCCCATCACCCATAGCAAACGAAGTTCCTGATCAGCCGAGGACAAGTCCTGAGCCTTCAACAAGTCAGCTTTACCCGGGTTCAAGAGACCGTCCGCTGCCGGACGGAAGTGTCCGTATTCAGACAGCGAGGCTCCATGGATTTCGGCGCCGTCGCGCCCTTCTCAGGAGGGTTTTACCTTTCTTGCGCGGTAACCCGTAGTCGCGCCGGCAAGAGACTTTCTTGAATTGCCGGGCAACACTCCATGAGCGAGGAGAAAATGAAAATTGTGTGCATGGGGGCGAGCTTTCTGTGCGCGGGTTCGCAGTCTCTGCCGGAGTCTAGCAGACCGGATCTGATTGACTGTCAGCCGTGGCCCTCGTAGTATGGGCGGAATCCGCGAACCGGAACCCGCCGACATGATCGGACAAATCATTTCGCACTACCGCATCGTAGAAAAGCTCGGTGGCGGCGGAATGGGAGTGGTCTACAAGGCCGAAGACACCCGGCTGCATCGATTTGTCGCCTTAAAGTTTCTGCCAGACGAAGTCGCTCGCGACGCGCAGACGCTGAGCCGCTTCCAGCGCGAGGCTCAGGCCGCGTCCGCGCTCAATCATCCCAACATCTGCACCATTCACGACATCGGCGAGGAAAACGGCTTGGCCTTCATCGCCATGGAGTACCTCGAGGGGATGACGTTGAAGCACCGCATCGCCGGGCGACCGCTCGACATGGAGACTCTGCTGCCGCTCGCCATCGAGATCGCCGACGCGCTCGATGCCGCACACTCCAAAGGAATCGTCCACCGCGACATCAAGCCTGCCAACATCTTCGTGACCGACCGCGGGCACGCCAAGATACTCGACTTCGGTCTCGCAAAGGTGGCGTCGGGCGACAATACTTCCTCCGCGAATACCCTGACGCGCACCGTCAACGAGCAGCAACTTACCAGCCCCGGGGCCACTCTCGGCACCGTAGCGTACATGTCTCCCGAGCAGGTCCGGGCAAAAGAACTGGACGCACGTACCGATCTCTTCTCGTTCGGGGCAGTCCTATACGAGATGGCGACGGGTATTCTGCCCTTCCAGGGCGAGAGTTCCGGCGTTATCTTCAAGGAGATTCTGGATTCGACTCCGCCTCCGGCGGTTCGTTTCAACCCCACTCTCCCGCCCAAAGTCGAAGACATCATCAGTAAGGCGCTCGAGAAAGACCGCAACCTGCGTTACCAGGGCGCGGCCGAGATGCGAGCGGACTTGCAGCGTCTGAAGCGAGACACTGATTCAGGACGTTCCGGCGTAATCTCAACATCGCACGCCGAGGCGTATGTTACGCATCCCACGTCGAGCTCCGCGGCTGCGGTTAAGCCACAGCGCTCCGCCTGGAAAATATGGGCGGTTGCAGCCGGGGTTCTGGTCTTGGCGGGTTTCGTTCTCGTCTATCTTCAGTTACAGCCCGTTCCAACACCCAGCGTTTCCGGCTATGTCCCGGTGACTCATGATGGAAATCTCAAGAGCCTGGTAGGAACGGACGGAGCGCGGCTTTATCTCAGCGAATTTGCTCCCGAAGGTTGGGTCATGGCCCAAGTCTCGGCGACCGGCGGAGAAGTAGCGCGTGTTTCCGTTCCCGCTCCCACCATGGTTCCGATGGCAGTTTCTCCCGACGGAGCCAGTCTCCTTGTTGCCGACGAGGTCGGCCAGACGTCATTCCACGGCTCCCTCTGGTCGGTGCCTGTGTTGGGAGGGTCGCCTCGGAAACTGGGAGACGCTGCAGCCCAAAGCGCAGCCTTCTCACCGGACGGCCAGAAAATCGTCTATGCAGACGGAAACGACCTCAAGCTGGTAAACAGCGACGGCAGTGAGCTGCACAAGCTGGTCTCCTTGACCGATCCGGTTTTTGACCTAGCCTGGTCGCCAAACGGTTCGGTGATTCGATTCCGAATCGGGGGCGGAGCGAACAGCTTAGGTTCCCTCTGGGAGGTTGCAGCAGACGGGACGAACCTGCACCCTTTGTTCTCCGGCTGGCACACTCCTCCAACCGAGTGTTGCGGTCGATGGACTCCCGATGGGAAGTATTTCGTATTCCAGTCCCAAGGCAACATCTGGGCGCGCTCAGAAAAAAGCGGCTGGTTCGGAAAAGCGAATGCTCCGCCCTTCCAGTTGACCTCGGGTCCTATGTCATTCTTCTCCCCTTTGCCGAGCAAGGATGGCAAGAAACTGTTCGTAGTCGGCGTCCTGGCGCACGGCGAACTGACGCGCTACGACGTCAAGTCCGGTACGTTTACTCCATTCCTTTCCGGACTCTCTGCTGACAATGTGAAGTTTTCAAAGGACGGTCAGTGGGTTGCCTACTCCAACTATCCAGGGGAGACTCTGTGGAAGTGTAAGGCCGATGGCAGCCAGCGCATTCAGCTCAGCTACCCGCCTCTGGTGGCGCTGCTGCCGAGTTGGTCTCCCGATGGCAAGCAGATCGTGTTCTACGGATTCTTGCCCGGCCAGAATGCGAAGATGTATGTAGTTTCGGCGGATGGCGGAACGCCCCAAGAACTGATTCCGGAAGACCCTGAGAATAAGTACGACGCCGAATGGTCACCCGACGGAACCAGGATCCTCTTCAGCAACGGACCGACGGCCGCGAACAGCAACGTTCGTCTTCTTGACGTGGGCACGCACCAGATTTCGACCCTGCCTGGCTCAACCGGCCTCTATTCGGCCCGCTGGTCTCCCGATGGCGGCTACATCTTTGCCATGAACTCTGATTCCAGCGTGCTGATGCTCTTCGATTTCCAAGCCCAGAAGTGGCAGGAGCTCGCCCGGATTAGCATGGGTTTCCCGATGTGGTCGAAGAACTCAGACTATGTGTATTTCCTGCACGAAGAGAACCAGCCGTCGGTCATGCGAGTCCGCCTCCGTGACCACAATGTGGAGCGCGTCGCCGATCTGAAAAATTTCCGCCAGGCGGGTTATTACACGGTTTGGCTGGGCATGGCCCCCGACGACTCGCCACTGCTCCTGCGCGACACTGGAACCCAGGAAGTCTACGCTCTCGACTGGCAGATACATTGAGGAGGCGGCAATCTGGCATCTACATCCTTCCGGATCGGGCTAGGTTCTGCGGATGTAAGCGCGCTCGCCATTAGATCTTTGCGTATGAGTTCTTAAGTTGCGGATCAGGTTCACCCTAACCGCCGCCTTTACACCTTCTGCCAGAATTTGAGAAACTCATTCGTGGAAACCAAATCCCCGCTCAATCAAACTTTAGTAACCCAGTCGATTGTTATCCTCGATTTTGGGGCCCAGTACACACAGCTCATTGCGCGCCGCATCCGGGAACAGAATGTGTTCTCGGTGGTGCTGCCGTGCACAGCGTCGCTGAAGGAAGTCAGAAGCTACAATCCGGTCGGGATTGTGCTCTCGGGAGCGCCGTGGTCCGTTTATGACAAGGATGCTCCGCCCGCCGACGTGCACGTGTTCGACATGGGTGTGCCGGTATTGGGCATTTGCTATGGGTTGCAGTTCATGGTGCATACGTTGGGCGGCAAGGTGCGCCCGGCGGATAAGCGCGAGTACGGCCGCGCCGAAATCGACATCGTTTCCGATTCTGTGCTGTTTCAAGGTCTCGCCAAGAAACTCGCCGTGTGGATGTCGCACGGCGACGAGGCGCTGGAACTGCCTCCTGGGTTCGAGTTGATGGCGAAAACGCATTACGCCGTCGCCGGCATTCAAAATGTCGCGAAGAGGTGGTATGCGGTGCAGTTCCATCCCGAGGTGCACCACACACCACAGGGAACGCAGATCCTGAAGAATTTTGTCTTTGAGATCTGCGGTGCAAAGCCTACCTGGACCGCGCAGCATTTCATTACCTCAACCATCGAGCAAATCAAGCAGCAGATCGGCACGGGACGCGCCCTCTGCGCGCTTTCCGGCGGAGTGGATTCGTCAGTTGCCGCCGTGTTAGTTGATCGCGCCCTGCGCGACGCGAAAGGGAAGTCTCGCCTGACCTGCGTATTCGTGAATAACGGCGTGCTGCGCAAGAATGAATTCGAAAAAGTGCAAGCCACCTTGCGCGACAAGCTGGGCTTGCACCTCGACGCCGTCGACGCCACCGATCGCTTCCTTAGCAAACTCGCGGGCGTCAGCGATCCCGAGAAGAAGCGCAAGATCATCGGCAACGAGTTCATAAAAGTCTTCGAGAAAGAAGCCCGCCGCATCGAGAAAACGGAAGGCAAAGTGAAGTGGCTGGTGCAGGGAACGCTCTATCCCGACGTAATCGAATCGCGTTCGGTCCGCGGACCGTCGCAGGTGATCAAGTCGCACCACAACGTCGGGGGGCTGCCGGAGAAGATGAAGCTCAAGCTGATCGAACCCCTCAAGGATCTGTTTAAAGATGAGGTGCGCCGCATCGGCCGGGACCTGGGCATGCCGGACGAAATCCTGCGTCGTCAGCCGTTCCCGGGACCGGGGCTCGCCGTCCGCGTGCTGGGCGAGGTCACGCCCCAGCGCCTTCAGCTGCTGCGCGAATGCGACGACATCGTGGTCAGCGAGATCAAGGAGGCAGGTCTCTATACGAAGATATGGCAGTCGTTTGCGGTCCTTCTGCCGGTGATGTCGGTGGGCGTAATGGGCGACATGCGGACCTATGCTTATACCTGCGCGATCCGTGCCGTCAGTTCTGAGGATGGGATGACAGCGGATTGGGTTCCGCTGCCGCACGAAGTGCTCAAGACCATCTCCACTCGCATCGTGAATGAAGTGAAAGGCGTGAATCGCGTGGTCTATGACGTGACGTCAAAACCGCCGGGAACGATCGAGTGGGAATGAGGCAAGCGGGCGTCGGGCGTCGGACCTCGGACCTCGGACCTCGGACCTCGGACCTCGGACCTCGGACCTCGGACCTCCGACCTCGGACCTCGGACCTCGGACCTCGGACCTCGGACCTCAGGCTTTCTCGCTGAGTCATTCCTCTTCGAATAGCGAAGGTGTGGAAGCCCACTCACCGGTTTGCGGTTACTTCCGTTTACTTTCTGCATGATCTTTCCTTGCTCGCCTACCGGATTCGTCCTACAACGGCAATCACAGCCAATGCGACCAATGTGTGATTGCTTGTATTGGACTGATCCTGGACGGTGCAAGACATGTTTCACCCCGTACGATCGATCTCTTTCCGCGCAGCATTTCTCTTCCTGGTAACTTCCGCTGCTGGGGTTTATTCGCAAACATCCATTAACGATGCACACGTAGTTCCCCGGACGCCGGGGATCGAACTGTCAACTGCCACGACTGGGCCCAGGCTTTCGGGCGCCGGGCTGATCCGAACCAGCACCGACCTGGTGATGGTGCCCGTGACGATCACCGACGACATGAACCGTCCAGTGACGGGACTGGATCGCGATAATTTTCAGCTGTTTGAAAACAAGCAGGCGCAGGAAATCAAGAACTTCTCCAGCGAAGATTCGCCCGTTTCGATCGGCATCATCATGGACCTCAGCGGGAGCATGGCGAACAAACTGGAGCGGGCCCGCGATGCGGTGCACGAGTTCTGCGAGGCTTCCAATCCTCAAGACGAGTTCTTCATGGTCACCTTCTCCGATGCTCCCCGGCTGGCCACTGACTTCACCAATCGGCCTGAAGAGATTGAGAACGCGCTACTGGGAGCGCAGTCGAAAGGCCGCACGTCCCTTTTAGATGCCATCTACATGGGAATCCACAAAATGAAGGACGCCCGCTACTCGCGCCGCGCCCTGCTGATCATCTCCGATGGCGGAGACAATCACAGCCGGTACAGCGATCGTGACGTCAAGAGTGCGGTCAGGGAAGCCGACATCCTGATTTATGCCGTGGGCACGTACGACCGCTACGGTACCTCACAAGAAGAGCTGCTTGGCCCGGAGTTGCTGCAGAACGTCGCTGGGGTAACCGGCGGCCAGGCATACACGCTAAGCAATGTGGCGGAGTTGCCTGAGGTTACGCGCGCGATCGGCAATCGGCTGCGTCACCAATACATGTTGACGTACCGACCGCAGATGCAGTCCCATGACGGAAAGTGGCATAAGATCAGTGTAAAGTTGCGCCTGCCTAAAAAGTGGTCCTCGTTCCTGCGCGTCAATGCGCGTACGGGATATTACGCGGGGGGTGAGTGATACGACATCAATAACCACGAAGGGCACGAAGGTACACGAAGGAAGATCCTGCACTTGTTGGACCACCGAAAGAGAGTTTCCAGCGATCACTCGTCCCGATGCACGGTTTCCATGGAGAATGCGGGCAGGCACACTGCGATGTATTCGGCTCCGCCGTCTCCGGGGTCGAATAGCGCACCCACTCGCCTGCATGAGCGACGACTGCCTGTCCGGCATGGACGTCGAGCGTCCCGCCCTGGTACTCGACTCGCAGCGTTCCCTTCAGAACGACGGTGAACTCGTCGAACTCGGGAGTCTGCCCGGGCTCAAGCCATCCCTGCGGGCTGCGCATGTGGGCGACGCTGGCAGTCGATGTCTTGGAGTTTACGCGTCCGATGTATTCGTCGATGATCTTGGGTTTGTTTCCGGCGGCTTGAATGCGCGTGGATTGCGGGATGAGAGTCGGCATTGGTTTAGGTTCAAAGTCGAAAAGTTCCCTGCGGAATCTTAGACTACAACACCTTCAAGGGACAAAAGCAGGGTCAGGGTCTTGCAGGCTTCGGAAAAATTCTCGCCCGACGGACATCTGAACCTCAGCGGCTAAAGCCGCGATTCAAATCAAAGCGGTTATCGCAGCACTGAAGCGCTGCGCCACCCAAAGTCGATAGCGTGATCGACTTTTTCCGCAGCCTGCCAGGGGTCAGAGGTTAACACCACGGCAGTGATTTCTCAGTCGCGATTCCCTGACCCCTGATCCCTGGCCTCTGCCTTATGGGCATGGATACGGTGTTCCAGGCGTAGGCGGTATGCCCGGAATCACAGTTGGCGGGCCGGAGATCCCATCGGGCCCCGGGACTCCCGGAATGACTGTGTCCGGCGTTCCCGGCGTGCCGGGTGTATAGCAGGTTCCGCGGTCAACATTTTGCGGAGGCGGCGGAGGCATCGGACGTGGCGCGACTGGCTGGACGACCACCGCGTGCTCCTGCGACTGGCGTACAGCTTTGGCCACTTCGTCTTGCGGCAGAGTCACCGGCTGCTGCAAGGTCATCTGAACGGGCGCTCCCGCATCGAGATAGAAATGATGTCCGCCGACGAGAAGCGTGATCGAAGCGATCATGCCGGCGGCCCCTCCGATTGCTGCTCCAATCGCCGCGTCTTTGCCCTTGCTGCCAGGGATCTGCATACTCGAGGTGAGACATCCAAATTGCGACGGGTTACATCCGGGAGGGATGCTTGATGTAAGAGTGTCTTGCGAAGTGCCGACTGAATGGCCGATCAAAGCTCCCAATCCCACGCCCGCGAGGGGGAGAATAATCGCTCCACTGGAGCGTTTAGAGCCAGGATCCTTGATGACGTAGCCGTCGGTGGTCTCCAGAACCATGGGACCGGCGATCGGAGTTACATAGCCGTCGGGGAATGTGATCGACATCGATTGCAGACGCAGTTCTCCGCGCCCACCACGTCGTTCAATCTTGTCGACCATTCCCTGAACGAATGTGCCCGGCGGGATCACCACTTGATTCTCCGCATCCACCGGTGAAGTGACTTGAGCGTAAATATCATCTCCGCGCCGGATGTAGCGGGTTTGCACCGGCTGGGTAAGCACAAGGGCGAGGTGTGTGCCGGCAGGGATCGTGATGTTGGTGTTCTGAGCGTCGACCTGAACCTGAGCGGGGTCGGACGGTGCGGCGGGTTGCGGTTGGTCCTGCGCGAAGGCAATCGTGGGCAGTAGGATGGCCGCGATCGCGAGGATGAGTTTCTGGTAAATGGAACGGGAAACCAGGCTTAAGAGTTTCTGCAGGCAGGGGTGATGGTACGTCATGGAGCACCTCCCCTCGAAAGCTGTGAAGTGTCGCCTTCGATTTGCGGCGGATCTCATTGATTGGAACCCGTCTCGCGATCATTAGACTCGCCAATCCACTCGAACGGTATCGCGGTCGGCGGTAAAGGTTTGCAAAGAGTGCGTAGCAAAGTGTAAAGCTTGGGGCCTGGCGGGCACTGTTAAAGAAACGGGACAGCGCGAAGGCGCAAACTGTCTACAACGGCAGCGACTGCAAGGCCAGGTCCACGGCCCGATTCATCTCCGCTGGAGTCGCGCCGTTGACCGCCTGAACCCCCAGGCCATTCATCACGATGATGATCAAACGGGCGAGGTCTTTGGGATCAATGTCTTTCTTGAGGTCGCCTTCTGCCCGGGCGCGCTGCAGGCGTTTCTGCAACTGGGCGAGCCCTGCCTTTCGTGAATTGACCATCGCCTGTTTCACTTCTTCGTTTCCCGAACCGCAGGCCAAGCCGCCCTGGATGGAAAGGCACCCCGGGGGATGACCAGGGTCGCCGAGAAACCTGACACTCATTCGCAACAGCGCTTCGACTACCGCCCGCGCTGTCTTCCGATTGAGAGCTTCGGACATGAATGACAACGGACCGGAGCTGTATTGCTTCATCACCCTTCGGAACAATGCCTCTTTGTCGCCAAAGGTGGAATAGAGACTCGATCGGTTGATCTTCATTGCACCGGTCAGGTCGTCGAGCGATGTGCCTTCGTATCCCTTCTCCCAGAAAATGCGCATGGCTGCGTTCAGGGCTTCGTCCTCCCGAAAATTTCGGGGGCGGCCCATCTTCGCCGGGTTGGCTTTATCTGATGCCACACTTGTTTGATGCACTTTTATACCATCCAGTCCAAAAAAGGTGAATCCCGGCCGAGTCACCGCACATCTGAACTGTACGGTTCAAAAGTAACCGAAAAACGGAGGAATCATGGCAGGCAAGCTGGAAGGCAAAATCGCACTGGTTACCGGCGGCAGCAGTGGAATTGGACTGGCCACGGCACAGAACTTCGTCAAGGAAGGTGCTTTCGTTTACATTACCGGCCGGCGCCAGGCGGAATTAGACAGAGCCGTGAAAGCAATCGGTACGCAGGTGAAGGCCGTGCGTGCTGACTCCTCGAATCTCGCTGACCTGGACCGTCTGTTCGCTCAGATCAAGCAAGAAAAAGGCAGGCTGGATGTGGTCTTTGCCAATGCGGGCGGAGGCAGCTTTGCTCCTTTGGGCTCCATCACCGAGGAACTCTACGAGCAGACTTTCAACACCAATGTGAAGGGCGTGCTCTTTACGGTGCAGAAGGCGCTGCCGCTGATTCCTGACGGCGGATCGATCATCCTGAATGCGTCGATCGTTTCGCAGAAGGGTATGGCGGCATTCAGCGTGTACTCCGCGACCAAAGCGGCGGTACGCTCGTTCGCCCGCAGTTGGACAACGGACCTTAAGGATCGCAAGATCCGGGTCAACGCCATCAGCCCAGGCCCGATTGACACGCCGATTCTTGATGGACTGGCGGAGACCGACGAAGGGCGCCAAGGGATAAAGGACCATCTGGCCTCGATCGTACCTCTCGGCAGGATGGGACGGCCGGAGGAGATCGGCAAAGCCGCCGTGTTCCTCGCATCGGAGGATGCAAGCTTCGTGGCGGGAGTGGAGTTGTTCGTGGATGGCGGGTCGGCGCAGGTGTAAACCATTCACCACTAAGGACACTAAGGTTCACGAAGGAAAAACATCGGCCACCTGGGGCACGGATGAACGCGGAGGAATAGCGAGATCTTCCTTTGTGTTCCTTCGTGCCCTTTGTGGTTATTGGGTTGGTTCCGAGATCCAGCGGGAGATTGCGGTAACCATCTTGCGCGGGGCGAATCGCGTGGACTGCGCTACCAGCCAGTTATGAGCGCCGCTGATGGCGAGGGTGCGGCCTTCCATGACCGCGCGGTAGCCGTCGAGCGCAACTTTCTCGACGTTCATGGCCCCGAGCTGTTTGAAGAGGCGAGACTTGTCATTGCCCGCCCGTTTGGCAAAGCCGGTAAGAGTGGCCCCAGGGCAGAAGCAGGTGACGGTTACGCCTGAGTTGCGGACTTCGTTGGCGAGTGCTTCTGAAAAAGAAATGACATACGCCTTGGTGGCGTAATAGACAGCCATCAAAGGGCCGGGTTGAAATCCTGCGGTGGAGGCGACGTTCATAATGCGGCCAGTGCGGCGCGCCAGCATTGGCGGCAGGAAAAGGCGGGTCAGTTCGGTCAGCGCGATGATGTTCAACTGAATCTGGCCGAAGATTTCGTCATTCGACATTTGCGCGAATTCGCCGAAAGCGCCGAAACCGGCGTTGTTGATGAGTATGTCGACGAAGAGGCCTTCGATCTGCAGTTGATCGAAAAGAAACTTCGGTGCTAGGGGAGTGGCAAGATCGAGGGCGATGGTCTTGACCGTTACATTCTGTGCCCGCAGTTCGGAGGCGACCTGCGCTAGCTTGTCGCCGCTGCGGGCTACGAGCACGAGATTGTGATGGTCGCGTGCAAAGAGTTTGGCGAATTCGTATCCCAGGCCGCCGGAGGCACCGGTTATGAGGACAGTCGACATAAGGATATTCTAGCGGGAGTCGTGGTCCCACTTCTCTCGCAAAGTGCGCGCGAAAAATGACGCCTACGACTCATGCAGTGAGCTAGATCCCGTTGACTGCAGCAATGATCCTTGCCGGTCGTAAGGTCCGGAGGGCTGATGCCTTCCTCACGATGACATTTTTTGTGGGGACAGCTTTAGGAAGCGTTCGTCCCAAATGAGGAAGGCGCGGGCAGGAGTGCCCGCGCCACACAATCACACCACGCAAGCAATTGCTGATTATGCGTGGACCAGTTCCACTCCGTAGATTGAGTGCCAGCTGGTGGCCGCCTTCAGCTTGTCGTTGACGTTGTTGATGTTCTTCACGCCTTCGGTTTCTAGCCACTTGCGGAACGCTCCCGCTCCCTGCTTCGCATAGACGGGGATACCCTCTTTCCAGGTCGCGCGTCCGCAGAGCACGCCATTAAACTTCACACCGGATTCACCAGCGAGTTCGAGTGTCTCGCTGAATTCGGCATTGCTCACGCCAGCCGACAGGTAGATGAACGGCTTGGTGGCGACGTTGGCGGCCTTGTGGAAGTGATCGATGGCTTCTTTCTTGGTATAAGCCTTGGTGCCGCCGAAGCACTTCACGCCTTCCACGAACTTCATGTTGACCGGCACTTCGACCTTGAGCACGTCGACGCCATAGCGGTCTTTCGAGAACTCGCGCATGCTCTCGGTGACGATGTGGGGCTTCTTCTTGGCGTATTCGAGGCCCTTCTCGTCGGCACCTTCTTCGTATCCGACGAATTCGAGGAAGAAGGGGATGTCGTTGGCGCGGCACTCGTCGCCGATGCGCTCGACCCACGCGTGCTTGATCTCGTTGACGTGCTTCGGATCGTCCGGCGTGTAGTACAGCAGAATCTTCACGCAATCCGCACCCGCTTCTTTCAGGCGGCGGGCCGACCACACGTCGAGCAGGTCGGGCAGGCGGCCGGGGCCGGTCTTGTCGTATCCGGTCTTCTCGTAGGCGAGCAGCAGGCCGGCATTCTTGGCGCGACGCTTCGCGGCCGGCAGTCCCCACTCGGGATCGAGCAGGATGGCGGTGGCATGCGGGGTGAGAACTTCCGAGACGAGCGACTTGAATTCTTCCATCATGGCGTCGGTGACTTCGCCGCCTTTTTCCTTGGCCAGCGATTTCTGCAGCGAACCGCGCTGGTCCATGGCCGCGGCTGCGATGACGCCGCGTTCGTTCGAGACTTTCTTGAGGCCGGCTAGTTTGCCCGGGGTAAGCTTCATGAGACTCCTCCTGATAGGAACGGGATGAATGCTGGAAACTAGTTATTGTAAACCAGCGGACCATGGATTCAGCGCCGATTCAGACTTTGGTGTTTCGATTCAGGACCCGTTCAGATTTGCTTGCATCAGCGGCTGATCAGCGATGCAATCACTCCCTCGACGCTTGAGAACTCTACCTCAATGGCCCGTGCAACTTTCCGCGAACCGATTGGGCACGCGTGCGAAATGCCTGCCCGCCGGCGCAATTTGTCTGGGCAGGCGGTGGTATAGTGGTATGACCGCTTTCTGATTTGTCATTCGAGCGAGAAAATCGAAGCTAGGAACTGCCATCATGCCGATTGCGACCATCAATCCTGCTACTGGGGAAGTGATCAAGACCTTCCCGGCGCTTTCCGAATCCGAAATCGAGAAGAAGCTGCAACTCGCGGTGAGCACCTTTCGGGCCGGACGGACGACTTCATTCGCAACCCGCGCCCAGCGCATGCTGAAGGCGGCGCAAATCATCGAGCGCGACAAGGAGAAATTCGCGCACCTGATGACCCTCGAGATGGGCAAGACCTATAAGTCCGCCGTAGCCGAGGCCCTCAAATGCACCACCGCTTGCCGCTACTACGCCGAAAATACTGAGCGCTTCCTGGCCGATGAAGTCATTGAAACGGGCGCGAAAAAGAGTTTTGTCCGCTACTTGCCGATTGGACCAGTCCTCGCCGTGATGCCGTGGAATTTTCCTTTTTGGCAGGTATTCCGCTTTGCAGCTCCGGCGCTGATGGCGGGCAATGTAGGGCTGCTGAAGCATGCCTCGAACGTGCCGCAGTGCGCGCTGGCGATCGAGAGCATCTTTCTGGAGGCCGGTTTTCCCGAGGGCTCTTTTCAGACGCTGCTGATCGGTTCCTCCCAGGTGGACGCGCTGCTCAACGATCCACGCGTGGTGGCGGCGACGCTGACAGGAAGCGAACAGGCCGGTATTCAGGTAGGTGTGGGCGCTGCCAAGCGGATCAAGAAAGTCGTACTCGAGTTGGGCGGGAGCGATCCGTTTATCGTGATGCCCAGCGCCGACCTCGAGGCGGCGGTGTCGACCGCGGTACAGGCGCGCATTCAGAACAACGGGCAGTCGTGCATTGCGGCGAAGAGGTTCATCGTGGCCGAGCCTATTGCGGATGAGTTCGAGCGCCGGTTCGTCGCCAAGATGGAGGGCCTGCAGGTGGGCGATCCGTTCGACGAGAAGACTGAGTTGGGCCCGCTTTCGACTCCCGACGCGGTGAAGGACCTTGATGCCGATGTGCACAAGAGCATCAAGGCGGGGGCGAAGCTGTTGACCGGGGGACATCCGCTGAAGCGTCCCGGAAACTTCTATGCGCCCACGGTGCTGACCAATATCCCGAAAGACTCGCCCGCCTACGGGGAAGAGTTCTTTGGGCCGGTGGCTTCGATATTTCGAGTCAAGAGTGTCGACGAAGCGATCCGGCTGGCGAACGACGTCCGTTTCGGGCTGGGCTCGAGCATCTGGACCAACGACGAAAAGGAGCGCGAGCGCTTCATCAACGAAATTGAAGCTGGGATGGTTTTCATCAACAAGATGGTTGCTTCGGACCCGCGCATCCCATTCGGAGGAGTGAAAGCCTCGGGGCACGGACGAGAGCTGGGAATGGTCGGTATCCGGGAATTCGTGAACGCAAAGACCGTGTGGATCTCGTAAAGCGACTTCTCTTACGGGGTCGGATGATCCGTCGGCGGGGGACTCTCCGGAGCATCCTCGGTCAACAAATCCAGCCACGGACAAGCGTCCGACTCCAGCCGGTGGACTGCAGCTTGCATCTTGTCTCCCATCTCGTCGTACCGAACCCAAACTACCCGATACCGAGCCTTCTTCTTTCCGTAGAGAATCCCTATGACGTCGCCGGACTTGAGATCAACATCGAGGCCGGACAGTAACGCTCCACATACGCTGATGTCGTGCGCACGAGCCTCTTGCAAAAAGCGCTCTCCTTGGGTATCGACACCCCAAACCATCAGTGGAAGATCGAGTGGCTTGCGCGGCTCGCGACGGCGGTCGAAGATACGAAGGATGCCCATAGTTGCTCTCCCACCCTAGCGCCGCCGCTTGGCAAGGTAAAGGTTACGCCGCCGTCCAAGCCTGTCTAAAGTCGGTGAGGCATTTCCAGTTTGGGAAAGTTCAAGAATGGTACTTTGAAGAATCGAAAGGCTCTTATTTACGCCTCAAGGTAAGTCCGTTCAAGAGCCTCTGTTGGCTGGCGATCAACTCCTGCACACCTTTGCGCGCCAGGCCAAGCATCTTCGCTAACTGCGCATCGTCGAAGACCTGGTGCTCGGCGGTGGCCTGCAGTTCGACCATTTTGCCGCTCGCGGTCATGACGAAATTCATATCCACATCGGCGCGGGAGTCTTCTTCGTAGCAAAGGTCGAGCAGCACTTCGCCGTCGACAATCCCGACGCTGACCGCCGCGAGGAATTCTTTAAGCGGAACCGAGGGCAGAGTCCCGGCCTCGACCAGTTTTTCCAGCGCCAAGCCTAGAGCAACGAACGCGCCTGTGATGGAGGCGGTGCGAGTGCCTCCATCGGCTTGAATGACGTCACAATCGATCCAGATGGTGCGCTCGCCGAGCTTCGCCAGGTCAACCACCGCGCGCAGCGATCTGCCGATCAGGCGCTGAATTTCGTGGGTGCGTCCGCTCTGCCGTCCCTTGGAGACTTCGCGGGGGGTACGCGTCAGGGTGGAGCGGGGAAGCATACTGTATTCGCTCGAAATCCATCCTTTGCCCGAGTTGCGCATGAATTGCGGGACGGTCTCTTCGATCGACGCCGTGCAAATGACGCGGGTGTTGCCCACTTCAATCAGAGCCGAGCCTTCCGCTGTGGTGATGAATTCGGGAGTGATCGTTACGGGGCGAAGTTGGTCGGGAAGACGGTTGTCCGAGCGATAGAACATGACTGGCGATTGTAACTGATCAGGCATGTTAGGCCGTGGGAACACAGTGACAGCGAAACAACTGACGGAAGAGCTGTGAATTTTTTCGGTCTGGCAACCCTTGCTATCGGTTCTCCTTCTGAGCATAATACGCGGCGAGTATAGCGGTGATCCCAGGGAAACTCTGATCGCGGGGAGGTTCTCGTGTTGAGATCGACTCTGCAGTTTTCGCACCGGCCCGTTGTCGCAGCCACCCTTTTCTTCTTGTTGGTTCCCCTCGCAGCGGCCCAGCTTAATTGGGAAGGACAAACCGGTGGCCTCATAACTCCCTTCGCCTATACCAGTTCGTCTTCGAAGGGGCTCGGCCGCCCACAGTTAGCACTGCATTATCTGAATGGCGGCCAGGTCCTTGGAAATGACTTCCAGGTATCGATCACGGCCGGCTTCCTGAAAATTGCCGAAGGCGGATTCACGCGGACTTTCAACGTGCTCAGCAACGATGAACTCGCCCCGCTGTTTGCCAATGGCTTCAATGCGGCGCATATCAAATTTCGCGTGATGCCCGAAAACGCATGGCACAGATCGTTCGTTCCGGCGCTGGCGGCGGGAGCGATAGTGCGCACGCAAGTTCGCCGCGTCACGGAAGTCACGGAGCGCGAGAATACGACGGCGACCGACTTCTTTCTGGTGGGCACGAAGACCATCGCGAACATACGGGTGCCGATCGTGTTGAACCTGGGCGCAAAGCTGACGAACGCCTCCATTTTTGGTATCGCCGCAAACTCGCCGGGATGGGAGGTCAAGCCTTTCGGTGGTCTCTTTGTCGCTTTCAAGGCGCCGCTGCACAGCCGATTGACTCTAGGCGCAGAATTTGCGTGCCAGCCGCGGCAACTGAAGGAGGTTCCTGGGACTGTGGTTCCAACCACGCTCAGCTACCTGGCCCGTTGGCGGCCCGGCAGCGATGTCCCGTTGACCCTCGAACTCGGGTTGATGCAACTGGGAAACAATCTGGGTGCGGGCTTTGATATGGAAGCCCGGCACCAGATCGTTCTGGGCGCCAACTACCATTTCTAATTCTCCTAATTCTCCCGCCAAGTTCAGCCCCAACAACTTTGCACATCTTTCGGCTAATTCGAGCAGGCTGCGTCCGCCCGTACACAAGCGCTATTGTCCGCTTTGCAGCTGTGTTGCTAGCTGGTTGACAGCTGCTACGTCGTAGTACGAGGAGAGGTCCGCGTGCCCGGCTAGCGTGTCGCGTTCTTTCCCATCCACAAGGATCTTCACCTTTAGCAAATTGGGAGTGTTCACCGAGACCGTTTGAATCAAAGATGCCACCGTCAATTGCTCGACCAACACGCCCGAGCGGTGAGTGTCGGCGAAGGCGGAGTTCACATCGATGACGGCGACCCCGGGATCGACCAGATAGACGCTGCGAATCTCTGCGCCTGCCCCCAGATGGTGGGGCGAATTCTTGTCGAGGTAGATCGACAGCAACGCGCGCAGCAGTTCTTCGGCACGCTGCTGTCGGCCGGAAGGCATTGGGATCTGGGCCGACTCTCCTCGCAACGTACCGTCGTCATCATGGGCGATGAAAAGAACGACTCTCTCGCTCGGTCCAGAGACAGGCGGGGCGAGCGGGCGGGTGTCTACCGCAGCAGCGGGGGGCGGAGATGCGGCACTTTTCCGCATATGCCAGGCGAAAAGACTGAGACCGAGCGCTGCGGCCAGGAGCACAGCGAAGCCGATGATGAGGTGGCGCGGGATCATGGCTTCCACCTCATGGGGCGTTTCCTAACTGGTCGCGCACCGCGGCAATCGCTGTTGCCACCGCGCCCGCGACGAGTTGCTGGTAATCGGGGGCAGTCAGTTGAGAAAGATCGGATCCTTGCGGTGCAACCTCGATCGCGAGGGCTGGCCCGCTCAGGTTGTTCAGGGGGCGGAGTGCCGCTGATAGGGTGCGGACGGAAAGCTGACGTTTTTGCAACTCACTCGCCACGGCAGACGCAGTGCTCTGACTCAAGGGTAGGGTAGGATGTTGCGCTGTGGTCCACGAACGGAAGGGGCCGCGATCATCTTCTCCATAAGGAAGCAGTGAAGTGTAAACACGCACACCGTGGCCGCTGGAGGTGGCGTGTACTGCGATATAAATCGCCGCGTGGTCGGCGTTGGCGAAGACAGCCCGCTGATCGACCGAGAGATTCGCGTCGGAGTCGCGCAGGACAAGGGTTGAGATGCCGCGGCTTTCCAGTTCCTGCCTCAGGCTGCGCGCCAGAGCGACAGTCACGTCCTTTTCGGCCAGCGTGGTGCTCAGAGTTTCCCCGTGATCGTCCCCACCGTGGCTGGCATCGACGACCGCGAAATAACGGCGGGCTGCAGGTGCGGCGGCGGGAGGAGGCACCGCGGGCGCGGGCAGTGGTGCGGGCGGAGGATTGGTTGCGGCGCCGGGTGTCGCGCTCGGCGCGGGCGTCGAAGTGGGCGAGATGACCAGGGTACGTCCTTCATTCGCGAACGATGCGATCACGGGAACCGCGGCATTCACAGTGACTACAGCCACGCCGTTGGTTTCACCGTATGTGGCGGAAGAGATCACTTTGCTGCCGAAGGTCAATGTGGGTGACGCTGGGCCGACGAGGGGCTCGCGGGAGAAGGTCATTCGCAACACGCCAGCGTCGGTAGCAATGGTCGGGTTCACGGGCGCAGTGAAATGGAAGACGAGCTTCGGCGGATTGTCGCCAGACAAGGACACAGTGAAGTGTGTAGCAACGCTTCCAATGAAAAGGCGATCAGAGACCTCGTGCAGCGAGACGGGACCACCGAGAATGCGGGGAAGCAATGCGCTCAGAGAGCCGACGGGCACGAAGCCGCGCTTGTTCTCGATCAGAAATTTTCCGCCAAGGTCGGCATCACGACCCTGTATGCGCGCGCGTGCCTTGTTCACTTCGAACTCGGCTTGCACATTGTTGTAGCGCAGGCGCCAGCGCGAATTGTCGGCCTTGGCGGTGACTCGGCCCAGTGGCTCGAGCAATTCCAGCAGGCCGACGTAATCGTGGCCTTCTCTTTGGACCAGAGGGACCGAATAGTTAGCAGCTGTGGAGTAAACCGAAAGGTGCTTCTCAGGTGCTCCCGAGACAAGCAGTGTACACAGAAAAACCAGAAAGAAGATTCGAAGCAACGAGCGGAGGGAGGTCCTCTCCGCGGCAGCCAGCGAGGCGCCGTTGCTATCTTGGCTGCGGCTAGTCCAGCGCATAGGCGGTGAGTCCGCTGAGCAGCTTGGGGTAAAAATCGGTGGACTTTTGCGGCATCACTTCGCCTGCCAATGCAACCTCCCGCATTTTCTGCACCGGGCAAGGATTCATCAGGAAGGTCACTTTGGCCGGATCCTTGCCGGGTGTTTTTCCACGAACCGCGGCGATCGCCTCGTCAGCTTCCCGCACATACGACAGGTTCTGCTGATTGCGGATCGATTCCTCCGATAGCTTCAACACGCCTTCCAGCAGACACTTGTGTAACTGCACGACGTCGAGGGATTGCTGGCGCGGTGAAAGCCCGGAAAAGAACCTGGCTGCGGCTGGTCTGAGGGAATGCAGCACGAAAGCTCGGTTGGCTGTGACGGCGAGGAGTGCGGTCCCTGCGCGACCATGCTGCTCGAGCAGCCCAGACGCCTTCGCCGCATCGATTGCGGGATCAATTTCATCGACCTCGAAGAACTCGCTGCTCGCTTTCTGGAACTCGTCCCCCGAAAACGAAGGAAGCGAATGCACGACCCGATGAGTAGGAAGGATCAGCAGTCCGGGATCGTTCATGTTGACGAAGGTCATCATCACAAACTCATAGGGAGCATCGATGTTGGTTGAGCTCGCAGCAGCCCGGCACTCGTTGCGGAAGTTCAGCGCGGTCTCATAGCGGTGATGTCCGTCGGCGATGACCAGCTTCTGATCGCGCATTTTCGACTGGACCGACGTGATGACGGCGGGATCGGAGATCTGCCAGACGCGGTGCGCCACTCCGTACTCGTCAGCGACGTCGATCGTCGGACGGTTGGAAGTGACAAGGAGGGAATCGATCTCTCCGGAGTCTTCGTAGAGAAGGAAGAGCTGCTCGTAATGCGCGCGAGTCGCGCGAAGTAAGTCGAGGCGATCAGCTTTTGGTTTGGCGAGAGTCTGCTCGTGTCGAAATACTACCTTGGCGGAGTAATCCTCGACGCGGCCCAAGGCGATGAATCCGCGGCGCTCGAAACTCTTGCCCGATGGAGCGGTAAAGGTCTGCGAATAGGCATAGATGGATGGGGCGGAATCCTGCTGCAGGATGCCCTGCTCGCGCCACTGCCGGCCAAGAACTGCCGCCCGGGTGTATACGTTGTCCGTAGTGTTGTCACCGGGTTGGGAGCGACCCAAAATAATTCGGACGAGGTTGAAGGGGCTGGCATCGTAGTACTGCCCCTGCATAGCGGGAGTGATCTTGTCGTAAGGTTGGGTAACCACCTGGGCGGCGGTTACCTTCTGCTGGTTGTAGCGAAGCGCACGAAATGGACGGATGTCAGCCATAGGAAACCTTTGATTGTAACAAGTTACACGTAGAGGCCGGGAAAGCCCGCCAGCCGGGCGTTTTGCGGCGGATCGAAATGGTTGAACGGATTCGGTGTTATGTCTCCTAAATTTGACAAAAACTCTGCGACACCCGCCCAAAGCTGTGCTAACATCCGCCGAATAGAGGTATTTATGGCCCGCCTGGATGAACGGCGTTGGTCACCTCGCCCTGAGGCCCGAGTTCGACGCGGTATTACGGTTCCCGCTTGGGGTTCGTCCAGAGCCGTGTGCAAGAAAGACCAAATCACTCCAAGTCTTGTGCGTTGCGTGTTCCTGGCGCTGGCAGGTTTTGTGTGTATGAGTCTTGCCGCGTTTGCTCAGACCGACGTCAACGACGTGCACGTTCAGGCACATGAGGTTGAGAAGCCGAAAGCGCCGCCTAAAGAGAACGTGGTCTCGACTAAAGATGGCCTGACTACGCGCGTGCGTCCGCTGAAAGTGGACGTAGACCTGGTGCTGGTGCCGGTAACCATTACGGATCCCATGAACCGCCTGGTGACGGGCCTGGAAAAAGAGAACTTCCAGCTTTTCGAAGGCAGTTCGGCACAAGAGATTCGTACTTTTTCCAGTGAAGACGCTCCGGTTTCCCTTGGGGTCATCTTCGATTCCAGCGGCAGCATGAGCAGCAAGATGGATCGTGCCAAGGAAGCGGTGGTGGAGTTCTTCAAGACCGCCAATCCGCAGGACGAGTTCTTTATGATCACCTTCTCCGACGAACCGGAGACGGTGAGCGAATTCACCAATTCCGTCGATGACATCCAGAACCAGCTCGTCTTCGCGATTCCAAAGCATCGCACGGCGCTTCTGGACGCCATTTACATGGGTGTCAGCAAAATGCGGCAGGCCAAGTACGCCAAGAAGGCCCTGCTGATTATTTCCGATGGCGGCGACAATCATAGCCGCTACACCGAGAACGAGATCAAGTCGGTGGTCAAGGAAGCCGACGTGATGATTTACGCAATCGGAATTTACGATCGGTACGCTTCCGCGATGGAAGAGCGTCTCGGTCCGCAATTGCTGAGCGAGATCACGGAACTCACCGGCGGCCGGGCTTTCACGATTGACAATCCCAACGACTTGGCGGACGTGGCCACAAAAATCGGTGTCGAGTTACGCAACCAGTATGTACTTGGGTACCGTCCAACGAAAGTGGTGCGCGACGGCAAATGGCGTAAGATAAAAGTGAAGCTGCTGCCACCGAAAGGACTGCCGCCTCTACGGGTGTATGCCAGGACGGGATATTACGCGCCAGTGGAATAGGACTTCGAAGGTTCTGCTACTTCTCGCGTTAGTCCTCTGCGTCGGACGCATAACGTCTGTGTCGGGCAGGGCACAGGAACCCGCGAAGCAGGATCAAAGCAAGCCTTCCGGCAACGAACAATCCTCGACCAAATCCCAAGATAAAGAATCCCAAGATAAAGAGAATCAGGGCCAAACGCCGGACAGCCAGGGCGTTTTTGTGTTTCGCAAGGACGTCGATGAAGTGATGCTGCACGCCACTGTCGTTGACGACAAGCAACACATCATCACTAACCTCGACCGTACGGCCTTCACTGTGTTTGAGGACGGCAAGCCGCAAAGCATCATTTCATTCCACCATGTGGACATTCCCGTGGCGATGGGCATTGTCATCGACAACTCCGGGTCGATGCGCGAGAAGCGCAGCAAAGTGAATCAGGCGGCCCTGAACCTGGTCCGCTCCAGCAATCCGCGCGATGAAGTTTTCATCGTGAATTTCAACGATGAGCAGTACCTCGATCAGGATTTCACCCACGACCTGCTGAAGTTGAAAGAAGCGCTGGAGAAGATCGACGCTCGTGGAGGAACCGCGCTATACGACGCGGTTGTGGCTTCGGGCGATCATCTCAAGCAGAACGCTCGCCTGGAGAAGAAAGTGATTTTTCTGGTCACCGACGGAGAAGACAACGCCAGCAGCGAGACTCTGGAGCAGGCGGTAAAGCAGTTACAACTGGAGGGCGGGCCTTCGGTGTACGCGATTGGAATCCTCGGCGACGAGGACCACCCTAAGCGCGCCAAGAAAGCGCTGCAGATCATCGCCGAGCGTACCGGCGGGATCGCGTTCTTCCCTAAAACTCTGGATGAAGTCGATACCATCAGCCGCACGATCGCGAACGATATCCGCAACCAGTACGCGATCGGTTACAAGCCGCTCAGTCCCAAGAAAGCCGGAGAGTTTCGCCAGATCCGAGTGGAAGCCAAGGCGAAGGGACACAGCAAACTGATGGTTCGCACCAAGAGCGGATACTATGCCGGTGCCGAGGCCGCTTCCAGTTCCTCAAAATAACCACTAGGGTCCGGCCTGCTCCAGCAGTTGTGCCGCTGAATCGATGAGCGTGGATTCCTGCTCGAGCGCCTTCGCCACTCGTACGATCTCCTGCTCGGCCTCGGAATATCTCTTCTCTTCAATGCCTTCGCGCACTCCCGGCACCGTCTTCACGCCATATCCGCTGTAGACGCCGGGAGCGTAGAGCAAATGCTTGTACCAGGGACGCCGCGGAAGCCCGTCTTCATTCGTCAGTTTGCGCTCACTGTCGATCAACTTCGCGTTGAGCGCGCGCAGAGTCTCCGCCTGGATGTCACTCAATCCCGACTGCCTTTGCGACAGTGCCTTCTGATAGCGCTTAGCGCTGTGAGTCAACATTTCCACCACATTCTCCATTGGGGCAAAGTTCAGATGCGGCGGGACTTCCTCTTTAGGCGGCGCCACCGTGGGCCGACGCGGATCAAACGTGGCTTTGAACACTCCTTCGTCGAGTTCCTGATTGCGTTCGCGAATCTCTTCCTGCTTGTCGGCCAGGAGCTTCTCTAAGTCTTTCGTGTACTTCTGTACCGTGTCGGCGAAATCAACAAAGTCGTATGGCAGGACCTCCGCGTCGGCCAGTCGGATCACCGAAGTTCCGATCGTCTGTGAAAGGGCTCGCCCGTACACAAAATCGGTGTCGGAGAAGTGCGTATACCAGTAGAAGTCGTCGTAGATCGAGTGGTAGATCCCCTGCTCGTCCTCGCCGCCATAGCCCAGATTGAGGCTGGCGATGCCGAGATGATCGAGGAAGCCGGTGAAGTCGGTTCCGGAGCCAAGAGCATCGATCCGCAGATCGGCACGCTGGCGAAGCTCCTTGCGATCATCGGCTTTTGCGTTCGCGATCTGCGAGAGGTGCGAGCGCTGCCACACCGTCATCCTGGTTTCGGGATCTTCGATGTCGCGCGCGACGCCGTTAATAAACTGTTCGAGACTGTGCGATCCAGCCATCTCGAAGAGCCCGCGATCGTTGCCGTCGGTGTTGATGTACACCGCGGCGTGCTGCCGCAACTCGTCAGCATGGGCCTCCACCCATTCCGTGGATCCCAGCAGCATCGGCTCTTCGCCGTCCCATGCGGCGTAGATGATCGTGCGCCGCGGCTTCCATCCTTGCTTCAGCAGCAGGCTCAAGGCGCGAGCTTCTTCCAGAAGGGGGCTGGTGCCGGAGACCGGATCTTCGGCGCCGTTTACCCAAGCATCATGATGATTGCCGCGAATGATCCACTCATCGGGAGCGACGCTGCCGGGGATCTTCGCGATGATGTCGTTGACAGGTTTGATATCCCAGTTGAATTCCAACTTCAGGTGGACTTTCGCCGGACCTGGCCCGACGTGATAAGGAATGGGGAGAGTTCCGCGCCACTCGTCGGGCGCCATGGGACCTTTCAGAGCGCCAAGCAAAGGCTGCGCGTCGCCGTAGGAGATCGGCAGGACAGGAATCTTCGACAGGCTCTTTGCTTCTTTCAACGTCAGGCGCTTCGCATCCGCAGTAGCGCCAACGCCAGGAGTCAATGGATCGCCCGGACTGGCAGAAGCAAAATCCATGACGCTGCCGCGCTGCACGCCATCCGCGTTGCGCATCGGCCCTTGTGGGAAGACGACATCGCGCGTGTAGCCATCATCCTGGGGCTCGGAGTAGATCAGGCATCCAATGGCTCCGTGCTCGGCCGCGACCTTCGGCTTCACGCCGCGCCAGGAGTGGTAATACTTGGCGATGACGATCGCCCCCTTAACCGAAACGCCTAACCGGTCGAGCTTTTCGTAATCCTCGGGAAGTCCGTAGTTAACGAATACGAGTGGCGCCGTGACGTCGCCGTCGATGGAGTACGCGTTGTAGGTAGGAAGCTGCTCAGATTTCTGGTTCGACGTTGGATCAATGGCTAAGGCCGGTTCTTCCAGCTTGGCCGTGTACTTGGTCGGCTCAACCATCTCGAGCACGCGCACCTTCGGGGTGGGGAAGAGCACGTTGAAGGTTTCGATGTGCGCATCGAGCCCCCACTCCTTAAAGCGGGCGAGGATCCATTCGGCGTTGTCTTTGTCGTAAGACGAGCCCACATGATGCGGGTGTGCGCTCAGCCGTCGCATGTTTTCGCGCAGGTTGGCGGGATCGGGAATGGCGCGGAACTTGGATTCCCATTCACGCTCGGTTTGGCTGGAGCGCGGAGAGTAGCCGACGAGGGTGGACTCATCGGCAGCGAACACAAAAGAAGGAAGAATCAGTACAAGAATCAACAGCACGGCGGCGCAGCGTCGCATGCGATTCCTTTCATTAAGAGGTTGGGCGCTAATTATAGACGGACCATTAGACCTTCGGTTGTGAAGGGCGGGTATGAATTCCCGGTGTTGCTCCGATTGACGATTCTGACCTCTGCCCCGTACCCTGTAAGGTGAGTTCGAAAAGCTCAGAAATGTCCCGCCTGCGCGTCGCCGACGACATCACTCAACTGGTCGGTGAAACTCCCATGTTGCAGCTCAAACACCTGGTCCCTTTCGGATCGGCGGATGTCTTCGCCAAGCTGGAGTACCTGAATCCGGGCGGGAGCGTGAAAGATCGGGCTGCCATAGGAATCATTCGCCGGGCGGAGCAGGAAGGGAAACTCGCACCAGGAGCCACAATTGTAGAGGCTACGGCAGGTAATACGGGCATCGGGCTGGCGCTGATTGGAGTGAATCGCGGATACAGGGTGAAGCTCTTTGTGCCCGAGAAATTCTCGGAAGAGAAAGTCATGATCATGCGTGCCCTCGGGGCGGAGGTCTTCCGAACTCCGGACGCCGAGGGCATGCAGGGTGCCATCAACGCGGCAAAGGCGCTTGTGGCTGGAGATCGCTCCGCGTTCATGGCGGGGCAGTTCGAGAATCTGGCGAACCCCGACTACCACTACGAGACGACGGCCCGAGAAATCTTCGAGCAGATGAATGGGCAGGTCGACGGAGTTGTTATAGGCTGCGGAACCTGTGGCACGTTTTCGGGAGTTGCCCGCTTCCTCAAGGAGAAATCCTCGCGCGTGTTTACGGTCGCCGTCGAAACACAAGGATCGATTCTTGGCGGCGGAAAGCCCGGTCCACACAAAGTAGAGGGGATCGGGTCGAGTTTCATTCCAAAGACATTCGATCCGTCCGTTTGCGACGAAGTGATGATGGTGATGGATGAGGATGCGTTCGGAATGGTGAGGACGCTTGCGGCCCGGGAAGGCGTGCTGGCAGGGTCGAGCGGAGGCGCGGCCGTGTTTGCATCACTCAAACTGGCGGAGAGGCTGGGGGCAGGGAAGCGGGTAGTGACGATCATTCCGGATTCGGCGGAACGGTATTTGTCGAAGAAGATATTTGAAGGCGGCATCTAGGCTGCGGACCTCGCGGCCTTCACTTCCATGAAAAAGACGAAAGAGCTGGGTTTTGCGACGCGCGCAATTCACTCGGGGCAGGAACCGGACCCATTGACGGGCGCGGTGACGGTCCCGATTTATCCAACTTCGACTTACGTGCAGCAAGGGATTGGCGAGCACAAAGGGTACGAGTACTCGCGGGTATCGAATCCGACACGCACGCGGCTGGAGCAAAACCTGGCTGCACTCGAGGGCGGAGTCGCAGCCCGCGTCTTCGCCAGCGGCATGGCGGCAATCAATGCCGTCGTCAGCATGCTGAAGTCCGGCGATCATGTGGTATCCGGCAATGACCTCTACGGGGGAACTCCGCGACTGTTTAACCAAGTCATGTCCGGATTCGGGCTGGAGTTCGCTTACGTCGATACGTCGGATGTGGAGAATGTGGAGGGCGCCATCCGCAAGAATACGCGCATGGTGTATGTGGAGACGCCGACGAATCCGCTGATGCGGTTGAGCGATCTGGCAGCGATCAGCGCGATCTGCCGGCGCAAGAAGCTACTGCTCGTGGTCGACAACACCTTCATGTCTCCGTATTTTCAGCAGCCGCTGGCTTTGGGCGCGGATCTGGTGGTGCATTCGACCACCAAGTTCCTCAACGGGCACAGCGATGGGTTGGGCGGGGTCGTGGTCTGCGCACATCAGGACCACGCGGACAAGCTTGCCTTCCTGCAGAAGGCCGCCGGAGCGATTCTCTCGCCATTTGAGTGCTGGCTTATTTTGCGGGGCGTGAAGACGCTGGCGGCGCGGATGGAGATACACGACCGCAGCGGACGGATCGTCGCCGATTTCCTCTCGACGCACAAGAAGGTGAAAAGGGTCTTCTATCCGGGACTGGTTGATCATCCGCAGCATGCACTGGCCAAGCGTCAGATGAGCGGCTTCGGATCGATGATCACGTTTGAAACCGGGTCGCTCAAGAATGCGAACAAAATGCTCAAGCAAGTTCGAGTCTGCTCGCTCGCCGAATCGCTAGGAGGAGTCGAAACACTGATCTCGCATCCGGCGACGATGACCCATGCGGCGCTGGGAGAGAAAGGGCGTAAGGCGATCGGGATCACCGACGGGCTGGTCAGGATTTCTGTGGGCATCGAAGATGTGAATGACATTCTCGAGGATTTAGATCACGCCTTGGACGCGATCTAGCGCGCCCCGCCTGAAATCTTCACTTCACGGAGTCATCGATCCATTGCAGGTACGAAGTGCTGCCATCATCAACGGCGAGCGAGATGCACTCCGGAACCTCATACGAGTGGAGCCCCCGGATCGCATCGCGGACCTCGGCAAAATTCTTCACCGTCGTTTTCACGATAAGCAACCATTCCCCAGCCGATTCCACCTTATTCTGCCAACGGTAAATCGACTTTATCTCGGGAACTATGTTCACGCATGCTGCCAGCAGGTTTTCGACGAGGTACTGGGCAATTCTGTCCGCTTCTTCTTCTGAGCCACAGGTGGTGAGGACGATTCGCTTGTCAGTCATATAAAATCAGCCGTCGGAACATGGCTGCTAGTTTCTAGCTCCTGCTCTTCGCTAAAGCTCGATTGGGAGCAGTAGCCAGAAGCTTCGATGTGGAGATCAACATGCTAACGCAAATCAAGTTTGGCACATCGGGATGGCGAGCAGTGATGGCTGAGGAGTTCACCTTTGCCAACGTGCAGCGCGCGGTGGGAGGAATAGCACGGTATGTGGCTTCGCAGAAGCGCAAAGGCGCGCGCGTCATTGTGGGGCGCGATCCGAGATTCCTGGGCGAGAGCTTCTGCGCGATGACGGCGGACCTCCTCGCTTTTCAGGGGATCACGCCGCTCGTCGTAGCCGATGCCGCACCCACTCCGGCTTTCGCGCATGCTGTGGTCGCCAACAAGGCCGACGGCGTCATCAATTTCACCGCCTCGCATAATCCTCCGGAATACAACGGAATCAAGTTCTCGACTCCTGATGGGTGTCCCGCGCTGCCCGAAGTAACTCGGCAGATCGAGGCGCTGATCACGGCCGGAGACACATCCGCGACCTCCTCGGATATCATGATTCCTCGTCCCGTCGCAAAGGAATCCCTGGATCCCAAGGCCGCATATCTGAAGCGTCTGGCGGAGGTCGTGGATCTCGATGTGATCAAGAAAGCTGAATTGAAGGTTGCCTTCGATCCCATGTGGGGAGCGGCGCGCGGCTACTCCGATGAATTGCTGCGTGGTGCTGGAGTTCAGGTCGCGACCGTGCATGACTACCGAGATGTGCTCTTCGGCGGACACGCGCCGGAGCCAGACGATCATTTGCTCGAAGATCTCCGCAGAAAGATGCGCGAGACCGGGGCACAGATCGGGATCGCAACCGACGGAGACGCCGACCGCTTCGGCATCGTGGACGCCGATGGGACGTTCCTGCAGCCGAACTATGTGATCGCCATACTCTTCGACTACCTGGTCGAGAGCCGTGGCTGGAAAAACGGAGTGGCGAAATCGGTTGCGACAACGAATCTCATCAACGCGCTGGCGAAGGCGCATGGAGTGGAACTTTACGAGACTCCCGTAGGGTTCAAGTACATCGGCGAACTGATCATGCAGGACAAGATTGCGATCGGCGGCGAGGAGAGCGCGGGGCTGTCGATCCGCCATCACGTGCCCGAGAAGGACGGAGTTCTTGCCGGCCTGCTTTGCTGCGAGGCCGTGGCGCGAAGAGGGAAATCCCTGGGAGAACAACTGAAGGCAATCAGTGTCAAAGTAGGTTCCTTCTATCCCAAGCGGGAGAATTTCCGATTGACGCCCGAGGTCAAAGCAAAGTTCACTGAAAAGTTGAAGTCTGATCCGCGCGAATTCTGCGGCCATCCGGTAAGCGAGGTCGTCCGCACCGACGGATTGAAAGTCGTCTTCAACGACGGATCGTGGGTGTGCTACCGCTTGTCAGGAACCGAGCCCGTGGTCCGCGCTTACACCGAAGCTCGCAGCGAACAGGGTCTGGAGAAACTGAGCAACGCGGCCAAAAGCTGGATTTTCGAATAACACATCGTGAAGCAGTTTCCTAAAATCGCGAAGTTTCCCAGTGCCGAGGATGGCTACCGGGCCATGGTCGAACGTGCACCCCAGGCCGAGGCCCTGGCCGCGACATGGATCGTGCGGGTTCGTCCATTTGCCCTGCAGATTTATGCACTACGCCGGCGGATCGCAACCGGCGCGGTGGCTCTGCTTGCCGCATGGTTGTTTGTCCACGTCATGTTTGGCGCGAACGGAATGGTCGTTTACCGGCAGAAGCGCGCGGAGTATCAGGAACTGCACAAGCATATCGTGCAGGTGCAGCAGGAGAACGAGCGCTACACGCAGCAGATCCAGGGACTCAAAAGCAATCAGACCTCGATCGAAAAAGAGGCGCGCGAACAGTTGGGGTACGCCAAACCTGGAGAATACGTCTACGTGCCCCCGGCCGCTAAGCCGGCCCCTCCCGCGAATCATTCAGCCAAGAAATAGTCCTCCCGGCCATTTCTGGCATGCACCTTCGGAGTATCGCGTTCCGCTGTCTGCTGACACATGCGGCGTTGCCCTGTGGTATATTTCCTCAGTTTCAATTTCAACGACCAATGAAGGGATCTGCCGTTCAAAGACGACGGCGTGATCGCCTGGTGTTCAAATCTCTTGCGGTGTGGGGCCGCAATCTGAACTGCAAAAAGGAGAACAAAGGGTCATGAGAAAAGTACTGCTGATTTGTCTCGCCGTTTGTTTCGTGCTCGCTTTGTCGGCGCTGGCTTTCGATGACATGGGGAAGAGTTCAACCGTCAACGGATGGGTGACTGATGCCAAGTGCGGAGCCAAGGGCGCCAACGCGGGTGGTGAGGCCTGCACCAAGAAGTGCCTCGCTGGCGGAGAAAAAATGGTCGTCGTCACCGATAGCGATCAGAAGGTTCTGATGGTCGAGAACCCGGATGCGCTGAAGGGGCACGAAGGGCATCACGTCGCGGTCACCGGTACGATGGGGAAGGACTCCATCAAGGTGGCAAGCGTGAAGATGCTTTAAATTGATTTGCGGATTTCGAGGGCGGCTTGCGAGCCGCCCTTTTTCATTGTCGCACCAGTCACTTTGTCATCCTGAGGACCGCGATTTTTGAGGTCCGAAGAATCTCTGCTCCCTGTCAGGAGTGCGAATGCTGCCGGCATGTTTCACAGGTCCTTCGGCGCAAAGAACGCGCCTCAGAATGACAAGTCGAATGTCTTAGACCCAGCCGGCGTCGATCACGAAGCTCTGATTTGTGATTGCTAGACTCTCATCGGACGCCAGGAAGAGAACGAGTTTCGCAACTTCCTCCGGTTGAATTTCCCTTTTGACCGCTTGCCGGCTCAGAATTTCTTTCCTGTACTCTTCCGTGAACCAGAGACGGCGTTGCTTTTCGGTCGAGATGGCTCCCGGCATCACACAGTTCACCCGGACGCCGTCACTACCCACCTCGTGAGCTAGTGTGCGCGTCATGCCTACGATCGCGGCCTTCGCGGTTACATAGACAGGGATCCCCGTAGAAGGAATGACCCAGCCAATCGAACTCATGTTGATGATGGATCCGCGCTTTGCCCGCCGCATGCCGGGAAGAACGGCTTGCGTCATGAAGAACTGGTGCTTCAGATTGATCTGCATGCACCAATCCCAAAATTCCGAGGTCACCTCTTCGATCTTGTGGCGCTTATCGTTGCCAGCGTTATTGACGAGCACGTCGATTGCGGGGTGGGCGCTGAGTATTTTCTCCATCAGCGACTGGAGTTCTGAAGTGTTCGTGAGGTCACAGTGGAAGTATTCCGGAGGAATACAGCCGGGTCGGCCCAGTCTCTGCACCAGAGAATTAGCGGCGTCATCCTGAATGTCGAGAAACAGTACGCGGGATCCCTGCAGAACAAATGCCTCGACGATGGCCTCGCCAATTCCGCTGGCGCCACCGGTGACAACAACAACCTTCCCTTTGAGGCTGCTGTACACAGCGGAGGGTGAGGTTTGTTCCATTTGCGCCGATTATTTTACGACGCCTTCCAGGGGAGAACTGGCCGTGGCATAGAGCTTCTTCGGCATGCGCCCGGCGAGGTACGCCTGCCTTCCCGCGATCACCGCATGCTTCATGGCTTCGGCCATCAGCACAGGGTCTTGCGCGTTGGCGATGCCGGTGTTCATCAGTACGGCGTCTGCGCCGAGTTCCATGGCGATGGTCGCATCGGAGGCCGTGCCGACGCCCGCATCGACGATCAGCGGCACGCCACTGATCATCTCGCGCAGGATTCGAATGTGCGCGACGTTTTGAATTCCCATCCCGCTGCCGATGGGCGCACCGAGAGGCATGATTGTTGCAGCGCCGGCATCGATCAGGCGCTTGGCGAAGACGATGTCGTCGGAAGTGTAGGGAAGGACGGTGAAACCTTCCTTCACCAGCACGCGTGTGGCTTCGAGTGTGGCCTGCACATCGGGATAGAGTGTGGCCTGGTCGCCGATGACTTCGAGCTTAACCCAGTCGGAGAGTCCGACTTCGCGTCCCAGACGCGCGGCGCGGATGGCTTCGTCGGCCGTGTAGCATCCGGCGGTGTTGGGGAGCAGGAAGTATTTCTTGGGATCGATGTAGTCAAGCAGCGATTCCTTGCTGCGGTCGAGATTGACGCGACGAACGGCGACCGTGACCATCTCGGCGCCGCTGGCTTCAAGGGCTCGCGCAGTTTCCTGGAAGGATTTGTATTTTCCCGTGCCGACGATAAGCCGGGAGCCAAAGGAACGTCCGGCAATGATCAATGAGTCCGACATGAAGTCATTGTAATGAAAGCGTGGTGCTCAAGCACAGGGCGAACCCCAAAGTCGAGAACGACGGCAGGCTGGGAACAAGTCGGTCTACGTGCTAAGTTATTGCCCTATGTGGACGCTGAGACTAGTTCTGGCGATTGTTATGGTGGGGTGTTTTTCTGTAGCGCACGCTGAGATTCCATCTGCCGTGGGGCGCAGACAGCGCGCCCTAAAGGAGTTCCACGACGGTGTGCTCTTGTTACACGCCAGTTCCATGCTCGATCTGACGAGCGATGGTTTCCGCCAGGATCCTTTTTTCTATTACTTCACGGGCCTGGAAAATACCGTCGGAGCTCTTCTCGCGATCGATGGAAGTAGACGGGAGAGCTGGCTCTTCCTGCCGTCGAACCCGCCGTATCAGAAAAGGGGCTTGCAGCCGGAAGTTCAACCGGGCGTGGAGGCCGCGAAGCGAATGGGCCTGGAACATGTTGTCGATTGGTCTGAACTCGAATCTTTCCTGGCCGCGCGGGCTGGGACGTCGCAGCGTTTGTTTTATGCCGAGGATTTTCCAAAGTTCGCAGATTTGCCTCCCAAACTGCTCAGTACAAAGTCGCCCGAAGCTCCAAGTTGGCTGCAGATCATCCTGCAAAGATGGCCGGCGTTCGAGGCTAAAGAAGCGAGTTCACGAATTGAAAACCTGATGGAAGTTCAGGATGCAGAAGAGATGGTCGCTTTGCGAATGGCTGCCAATTCAACGGTCGCAGCCGTGATGGCCGGCATGCGTGCAATTCGTCCGAATGCCTCGCAACGAAGTGTCGAGTCGGTGATCGCGAAAACATGTTGGGACGAGGGCGCGCGCGGTGTCGCATTCTGGCCGTGGGCCATGGCGGGAGACAATGCAGTCTTCCCCCATCCGTTCTTTTCCATGGCTCGTTACGACCATTTGAATCAGAACATGCGATCAGGGGACATGGTCCGGCTCGATGTGGGTTGCGAATGGAATCACTACACCGGAGACCTGGGGAGGACGGTTCCGGTCTCGGGCCATTATGACGACGGTCAGCGCGAGACCTGGAGCATATTCGTTACGGCGTATCACGCGGGCGCACAAACACTGCGCGAAGGAGTCACGATCGATCAGGTGTTCGATGCATGGCGAAAGGAGCTCGTGAGTCATCGGGCCTCGGCGAAAACCGTGCTTGCCCAGCACGCGATCGACGCCTGGTCGGATCGCAAGAACATCCCTTTCTGGCAGGTGCACACGACCAACTTGGTGGCCGCCCTCCCGACCGAGCCGCTACGAGCGGGTATTACGATCAACTTCGAGCCGATCGCATCCGTGGATGGGCAAGGATTTTTTCTGGAAGACATGTACCTCATTATGAAAGACGGAGCGGAGTTACTGACGCCGGGTGTCCCGTACTCGGCGGAGGAGATTGAAGCGGCGATGAAGTAGTCCGAAGTGAAGTCGAGCATCGGGGGATGAGGCCGCAAGCGTACGAACTATTGGGCTGCGGCCTCTGCCTGCGCGTATAGTTCGTCGATCTGCTTCTTGTAGCGATCCTCAATTACGCGCCGGCGTAGCTTTAGCGTCGGGGTCAGGGCGCCGTTGTCGAGGGTGAATTCGTCGGGTACCAGCATGACTCGTTTGAGCTTTTCGAACCGGGCCAGATTCTGGTTCTGTTCCTCGACTACGCCCTCGTACAAGCTCTGCACTTTCGGGTCAGCGACCAGTTCGCTGCGGGAGGAGAATGCGATACCATTCTCGCGAGCCCATTCTTCGAGGCGCACGAAGTTGGGTGAGATCATCACTGCCGGGAATTTCCGCCGGTCACCCAGGATTGCGGCGATTCCTACATAGGGATTGAGCTTGAGCGCATTCTCGATTGGTTGAGGCGCGATGAATTTTCCGCCGGACGTCTTGATCAGGTCCTTCTTGCGGTCGGTAACGGAGAGATATCCGTCGGCGTCGATGTTCCCGATATCTCCGGTTTTAAACCAGCCGTCTTCGAGCGCAGCTTTGGTTTCTTCGGGGCGGTTCCAGTATCCCTTGAAAACCGACGGGCCGCGCACCAGAATCTCGCCGTCTTCGGCGATGCGAACTTCGAGATTCGGAAGAATTTTGCCCACCGTTCCGATTCGATGATTCACGGGCGTATTGACCGCGATGACCGGTGAAGTTTCGGTGAGCCCATAGCCTTCGTGAATACGAATGCCAACTGTGGCGTACCACTCGGCGAGTTCGCGGCCGAGCGGCGCGCCCCCGGAGATAAAAGTCTCGACTTTTCCGCCCATACCGGCCCGTATTTTCGAGAACACAAGTTTGTAAGCCAGTCTCCAACTGCGTGAGGTTGGGATCTTTCCAGCAAGAATTTCGGGCTTGTGCTCGCGCCCAACGGCAAGTGCCCAATCGTAGATCATGCGTTTGGGGAACCCTTGGGCCTGGCGCTCGGCTTGGGCGTAAATCTTTTCGTACACACGCGGCACCGCGACAAAAAGCGATGGTTTGACTTCAAGCAGTGCTTCCGGCAGGTGCTCGATGAAGGGACAATATGCCAGCGTGACCCCGTGATAGAGCATGGAGAAGTCCACGTGCCGAGCCGTAATGTGGCAAAGGGGAAGAAACGAAACGCTGACCAGCCCGGGGCGCATGTTGAAACCCATCAGGGAACACTGAATATTGGACGCGATGTTGCCGTGGGTCAGCCTCGCGCCTTTCGAAGTCCCCGTGGTACCCGAGGTGTAGACGATCGTGGCCAGGTCATCGGGAGTAATCGCGCGGGCTTGCCGTTCGATCTCCGCGTCGAGATTCTCAGGGCCTTGCTGGGTGATGTCGCGCATCTTCGCACATCGGTCTGCGAAGGGAGCCAGGTCTCCAGTGAATTCGAGGTCGTCCATAACCACGATCTTTTCGATCTGGGTCTTGGACAGGATGGAAACGACCTTGTGCAACTGCTGGCCGGACGAAACGAAGATCACGCGGCAGCCGGCGTCACTCAGCACGAAAGCGGTCTGGTCGGCGGTGAGCGTGGTGTAGAGAGGAACGGTGACTGCTCCCAGCACTAGGCTGGAGATGTCGGCGATCGGCCACTCGGGGCGATTTTCGCTAAGGATCGCCATGCGATCACCCGGGTGAATTCCCCAGGAGTGAAGGGCGCGGGTGGTGCGGGCAACTTTCTGTGCGAATTCGCGGGAAGAAATGGGCAGCCATTTCCCGGCCTCGCGATAGAGCATGATCTGGTCGAGATTACGTTCAACGGCGGCGAAGAAGATGTCGTTGAGAGTGGCGATGGTCATCGCGTCGTTCGGGGCCTGGCAAAATATCGCGCGCCTGATCTGTGGGAACTGTACTGTTTTTTCGATGCTTTCGGCAACGTGAAACGCCAAGCCGTCGTTACTCAAGTTGCTTCGTGGTAACCACGGCGGGTAGAGGGGTTTCGGCAAGATGACGGCGTCGCGGTCTGTTTACTACAACCGTCCGGGCAGGTTAAGCTAAACGGGACTCCCGTGGGGGGAGTTCTACATGAAAAGAAGGCTTTCAGGCCTGCTGGCAGGACTGCTGCTGGCGGCCACGTTCGCAACGACGACCCCTGCATTCGCCCAAACCAAAAAGGAGGGTTCGAGCATGCCCAAAGTCGGCGACACCGCTCCTGATTTCACGCTGAAATATTCCGACGGCAAAGATTTGAAAGAGGTAAAACTGAGCGACTATCGGGGTAAGAAGAATGTCGTCCTGGCATTCTACGTTTTTGCATTCACCGGTGGTTGAACGCAGCAAATGAAAAACTTCCAGCAGAATCTGCAAAAGCTGGAAGCGGCCGACACCCAGGTCCTGGGTGTGAGCATGGATAGCTGGTTCTCGAATAAAGCCTTCGCTGATCAAATCGGAGTTACCTTCCCGCTGCTCAGTGATTGGGGCGGCAAAATCACCCGCGAATATGGAGTCTACAAGGACGAATATCAGGCGCCGCGCCGCGTGAACTTCCTGATCGGGAAAGATGGAAAGATCATGGAAGAGCAGGTGGACAAGGACGCAATCGATCCGACCAAGATTGTGGATGCGTGTCAGCGGCCCAAGATGAAGGAGTAATATTTGTCATCCTGAGCGGCGTTTCTTGCCCCGAAGGACCGATGCATTCCGGCGGCTATCGGCAAGAGTGCATGGGTCCTTCGCTTCGCTCAGGATGACAAGTGTTTATCCTCGTGTTTTGTTACTTTCCGACAGTTTTCCCTTGATCCCAACCTCCATAAAACGAAGCAGTTGTACATGCGGAAACTAAACCGCCTGTATGGTGTTTATAGGGAAGTGGGTAAGATCAACGTGTACGGATTTCGGTTCCGTCGAGGCGGAGATATGAAAACGCACAAGTTGTGGGCGTGGATGGCTTTACTGGCGAGCTTTGCTTTTGTTCTGCAATTTTCCACCATTGCTCGAGCACAAGATTACGATCAGGATCAGGCGCAAGATCCTCCGGGCCGTGTGGCGCGGCTGAATTATTCACAGGGCTCTGTATCGTTTCGTCCGGCGGGAGAAGACGATTGGGTTACGGCAGTTCCGAACCGTCCGATCGTAACTGGCGACGACTTGTGGGCAGATGAAAACGCTCGTGCTGAAGTCCATTCGGGTTCGGCGGCAATCCGGCTCGGATCGCAGACGGGAATTACCTTTCTCACTCTGGACGACAACAATACGCAGATCCGGTTGGCGCAGGGGTCGCTGATTCTACGAGTCCGCCATCTGGACGACGACGACAGTTTCGAGATCGACACGCCGAACATCGCATTCACCCTGTTGCAGCCGGGCGAATACCGCCTCGACGTGAGCCAGGACGGAACCCGCACTGAGGTCACAACATGGCACGGGCGCGGACACGTAACCGGTGGAGGCTTCTCGTACAACGTGGTGGCTGGACAGGCGGCGAGTTTCACAGGTGACCAGGATCATCTCGATTACGATTTGAACCAGGTCGCCGATCGTGATGGTTTTGACGATTGGGCGTTTCAGCGAGACGATCATGAAGACCGCGCCGATTCAGCGAACTATGTCTCCCGCGAGATGACCGGGTATGAGGATTTGGACGACTACGGCGATTGGAGCTATGTCGCAGGATATGGTCCATGTTGGCATCCGCGTGCGGTAGTGGTGGGATGGGCTCCGTACCGCTTCGGACACTGGGTCTATGTTGGGCCCTGGGGCTGGACGTGGGTGGAAGATGAGCCTTGGGGATTCGCGCCCTTCCACTACGGACGATGGGCGTCGGTAGGCGGCGGATGGTTCTGGGTACCGGGACCGGTGGTGGTGCGTCCGGTGTGGGCGCCAGCACTGGTGGCGTTTGTCGGCGGCGGCCCGGGATTCCATTTCTCGGCTGGCGTTGGCGTGGGATGGTTCCCTCTGGCACCGGGAGAGGTGTACGTGCCGGGTTATCACGTCAGCCGCACCTATGTGAACAACGTGAACATCACCAACACGACGGTGAATGTCACAAGAGTCACGAACGTCTATAACACGGTGATCGTCAACAAGAGCACGACGATCAACAACATTACGTATGTGAACCAGCATGTCACGAATGGAGTAACGGTGGTGTCGCATGATGCCTTTGTGAACGCGCGCCCAGTAGCGCAGAACATTATGCGAGTCGAGCCGCGAGAAGTCATGGCTGCTCCTGTGACTCGCGCCGTCGCAGTAGAGCCGATACGGACGAGTGTGATAGGGGCGGGACGTCCGGTTGCGGTTAGACCGCCTGCTGCCGTGATCAGCCGCCCTGTGGTGGCGGTGCGAACGCCGCCCCCGCCGGTGCGTCCCATTGACCAGCGGCAGGCGCAGGCGGGCGGACATCTGAATGAGCAGGCGCTGGTACGACCGGTCGCACCGGCGCGGCCAACTCCGGTGAATCAGACTGCACGACCGCAGCCGAACCAGGAGGGCTTTCGGTCGTTTGGGCAACCAAGCGCCGGGAACAGTGCCGACGAAAATAACCGGGTGAAGCCTACGCTCAAGCCCCAACCGCGGGTGTATGAGCAGCAGGGAACTCCCGTGGAAGAGAACCGAAATGTGCCGCAGCCGGAGAATCGGATGGCGGAGCCACAGCCGAGTCGTCCAGCGCAGCCGGAAAACCGCGAGTCCCGTCCGCCGCAACAACCCGTTCCGCAGGAGACGCATCCCTTAGTTCGTCCTGCGCCTCCGGTGCAGCAACGGTCGCCGCAACAGGAGCAACAGCAGGAGCAGAAGTTCAACCAGTGGCACGAGCAGCGGCAGGCTGCGCCTCCGCCGCAACCAAGACCACAGCCGTCGAGGCCGGAACCGAAGCCGGAGAAACCGCCGAAGAAGTGACGTTGACGCTTAGGGCTTGCCTTGTGATAGGGTTCGCATGAGGTGCGAGTGCGAACCAGGAAGCGAAAGATGAAAACGCCGGGAGCGGCTCACCCTCTCCCGGCGTTGTATTTTGCAGTGCTGGACCCGGCATGCAATGAGCGAAGCGAAACGTCCAACATTTAACTGGATGGATCTTCTGTGGCTCCTGTTTCTGGCGGGGCTAGCTCTGCTGCCCCCGGTAAGGGAGTACCACAAACAGTTCATCCTGCTGGCGTTCGGCGTGGTTCAGCTTTGCGAAGGATGGGTGGTAGATCGTCTTCAGGTGCGCGGTGCTGCTTATGTTGTCCTGATCAAGATTGGGCTGGCAACTCTACTCGTCAACCACACCGGAGAGATCAGCATCAACAGCAGTTACTGGCCGATTTACTTCTTGCCGGCAGTGACGGCCGCCGAATATTTCTCGCCCTGGGCAACGTTGTTTTGGACGACGCTAGCGTCCGCCGCCTATTGTTCCTACCTCTATCTGGACCCCGAGGTGAAGGAACTGGAGATTCCGGCGGAAAGCTATGGCCTTCTCGCAATCCGGATATTGTTCTTTTTCCTGGAGGCGATGCTGGTGAACCGGTTTGTTGTAGAGAGCCGCCGATTGACACAACAGTATCAGGAGACAGCAGAGACGCTGGCAGAAACCAACCGGCGGCTGGAGCAGGCACAGGCGGACGCGCGGCGATCGGAGCGACTGGCGGCACTGGGGCAACTTTCGGCAGGCTTGGCGCACGAGATTCGCAATCCGCTGGGAGTCATCAAAGGCTCGGCGGAGATGTTGACGCAGAAGCTCGCCGACTCGAATCCATTGGCCACGGAGCTAGCAGGCTACATTTCAACCGAGACGAACCGGCTGAGCGCCTTGGTCACCCGCTTTCTCGATTTCGCACGTCCGTTGCATGCGGATCTGGCGCCGAGCGATATCTCCGCAGTGCTGGATCGAGCGCTGAATGATGTCGCGCAATTCTGGAAAGGGGCGCCGGTAAAGGTGGAAAAGGAGTATCAGGCGAGTCTGCCGCTGGTTGCTCTCGATGAGGCGCTCTGCGAACAGGCATTCGTGAACATCATTCAGAACGCCTATGACGCGATGGGAGCCGGAGGCGGCGGAGTGTTGCGCGTTCAAGTGAGCACAGCGCGGCGGAGCACACGGGATCGGGGCAATATCGACGGAGCGGAAGTGCGTATTGCCGATTCCGGGCCGGGAATCCCGCCCGACTTGCGGGAGCAAATCTTCAATCCGTTCGTGACTACTAAGAAGAGCGGAGTGGGGTTGGGTTTATCGATTGTTTCCAAGATCGTCGACGGGCATCATGGTTCAATCCGCATTGAAGATTCTTCTGGCTCGTCCGGGGACGGGAACAAGAATCGGGGCGCGTGCTTTGTCATGTTCTTCCCCGCAATAAGCGAGCAGACGCCTATGGCAGAAAAGACGCATCTGGTGATTTCGTGAGAAGGAGATGAATCGAGGATTCGGAACTCATGCCCACCATTCTTATTGTCGAAGACGAAGCCAAAATGCGCCGCTTGCTGGAACTGAATCTCGGGGAAGATGGCTTCACGACCTTTTCTGCCGAGGACGCCGAGACTGGCCTCAAGCTCCTGCAACAGAACCCGATCGATCTCGTCGTGACTGACCTGAAGCTTCCCGGGATGAACGGATTGGAGTTTCTGCAAACCGTCAAGCGGCAGAATTCGGCTCTCCCAGTCGTGGTGATGACTGCATTTGGAAGCGTCGAAACCGCTGTTGAAGCCATGAAGGCGGGAGCGAGCGATTACGTTCTCAAGCCATTCTCTTTGACTGAAATGCGAATGGTCATTCACAAGGAACTGGACGTCCGCAATCTCCGGGAAGAGAACCGATCTTTGCGCGAGGCGCTGGGCAAGCGCTTTGCGCACCCCAACGTGGTGGCGCGCAGTCCGAAGATGCAGGAGGTGCTTGCGACAGTCGAGCGCGTTGCTCCGACGAACTCGACTGTGTTGCTCGGCGGCGAGAGCGGAGTGGGCAAGGATTTGATTGCACGCGCGATTCATGAAAAGTCCCGGCGCGCCAACGGCCCATTTCTGAAAATCAACAGCACCGCGATCCCGGAGAATCTACTAGAAAGCGAATTGTTCGGCTTCGAGAGGGGAGCGTTCACTGGCGCTGTGGCCAGCAAGCCGGGCAAGTTTGAATTGGCCGACAAGGGAACCCTCTTCCTGGATGAGATTGGCGACGTGCCTCCAGCAACCCAGGTGAAGCTACTGCGCGTCTTGCAGGAGCGTGAGTTCGAACGACTGGGAGGGACGAAGACCGTGAAGGTTGACGTCCGCCTAATTGCGGCTACCAATCGCGATTTGCGCGAAGCCCTGGAGCAGGGGACGTTTCGGGAAGATCTTTATTACCGGTTGAACGTGGTGCCGATCGACATTGCGCCGCTCCGCGAGCGGAAGGAAGACATTCCTGATCTGGTGAATCTGTTCGTCTCGCGGTTCGCCGGAGAGTCGGGGAAAGTTATTGAAGGCATTAGTCCACAGGCGATGCAGATGCTGGTGAATTATCACTGGCCGGGCAATGTGCGTGAGTTGCAGAATATTGTCGAAAGGGCATCCGCGCTCTCCAAAGGGCCACAACTGGAAGCCTCGGATATTCACATCGATGAGCGTCCCTCGAAATCGGGGAACGGGGTGCCCGGATTTCTTCCCGAGGGCATGACTCTGGAGCAGTGGGAAGACGAGATGGTGCAGGAAGCCCTGCGGCGGGCGAACGGAAACAAGAGCCAGGCGGCGCGGTTGCTGGGATTATCGCGGAATGCGTTGCGGTATCGGTTATCGAAGATCGGTATTGCCGACGAGAGCGAGAAAGAACCCTGAACGTCTCTCATCCCTCGATCAAATCTATCCGACCTGTCATGCTTCGCTTGAAAAGAATCTCAGGCTCGCTCACTCCGATTTCAGCAGCATGCAGGTGACGTCGTCGTGCTGGGGAGTGTTGCCGACGAACACATCCAGATCGCTCATCAGGCGTTTCAGGAGATCGTTGGGCTGCAATAACTTCCCGGCTTCGAGCGTGATCAGCAAGCGGGCCTCGCCGTACTCTTCATCCCGCGCGTTCACAGCCTCTACTAATCCATCGGTAAAGATGATGAGCCAATCTGCGGGAGCGAGAATGACCGTCGCAGTCTGGTAGGTCACCTCGGGCATGATGCCGAAGGGGAGACCCCCGACATCCAGGCGCTCAATCTGCCCGCTGGCACGTCTGAGGATTGGATTGTTGTGGCCGGCGTTGATGTAGTGAACAGTCCGATGCACCGCGTCGTACTCGGCGAGAAAAGCTGTGGTGAAACGCAGACCTCCTTGGCTGTTCGAGCAGGCATAGCGATTCATGTTCGACGCAAGTTCTGCGAGTGGGACCTGGGCCGTAGACAGCGTTTTTAGGCTGGCTTGAAATGTCGCCATCAGCATGGCGGCGGGAATGCTTTTGCCCGCGACATCGGCCACGGCTAGAACGACGCGGTTCTCTTCGGCTGTCTTGCCGGGGCGAGGGAAGACGTCATAGTAATCTCCGGCGACGGTGTTGGCGGGGCGCGTGGCGTAAGCAATGGCTAGCCCGGGAATCTGAGGCGGTGCGCCGGGAAGTAGCCACGTCTGGATTTCGCGCGCGATCTGCAAGTCACGCTTCATGACCACCCGGTCTCCAATCTCAAGGAGCAGCAGCAGCAAAAGAATTAGCGCGCCCCAAAAGTGAAGATCGAACTCCGTCGTGTAGACCTTGCCTCCCTCGCCGGAATATTGAAAGCCCGCGTGAGGGATAATCAGCAGAATCAGCGCCACTAGAAGCAGCACGCGCCGCGCGGGTGACAGCTTCTCAAATACGGCCCAGAAAAATTCCTTGATGACATGCAGATGATGACCACGGCTGGTCAGGCCTTCGGGCGTCTTGGCTGCGACATCGCGGGAATAGAGGCGATAGCTTGCGCGGGCTTCGGATTCGAATTGGGACCAGAGCTGGCTGACCTCGAGCCCTTCGGTCACTCTGCGCCAGAAATTCTTGAGGTGGACGCTCAACGGGACTGGCCGCGCAGCAGGCTGTCCGGTAGGTGGAGGGGCGGTCACCATGGGGTAAGAGGGAATTATAGAAGCTTTTTCAGAAGCGAGCGCGAGCAGGAGGGATAGAGTCATTGAGAGATGACGTCATTCTGCGACTGCAATTTCTGCGTCGCCACCTGAGATACGAATAGCGCAGTCTCCCAACTGCTCAAGTTCTGTTTTCAGAACAAATTCATTTGCTCCTCGAAAGCCTGAACCGGCCACTTCGTGGCAAATGCGGAGCGATCGCGACGGTGGGCGCGGGTGAGTTTGTATTTCTCTCGGAGGCGTGCAACCAGCTGCGACAAGCGCTTTCCGTAAGCAGGAGGCAGGAACGCGCGATCCTGATATCGCTGCCGATAGTTGTCCGCCAGATGCGGGAAGTTTTGTTCCAGGAAAGGCAGGAAGATGGCGGCCGAACAGGGTTTCAGGAAGAGCGGGTTGGCAAAAACGTAGTCGGCGCCTGATTCCGCGGCTGCGCAGATTAGAGCCTCGAGATCAGCTGGCGAGTCGGTGATTCCCGGTACAACTGGTGAGCAACTGATACCAACGCGCACTCCGGCCTGCGCGAGCGCACGGACCGCATCAAGCCGGAGGTCAGGCCGCGGCGCGCGCGGCTCAAGAATGCGCGCGAGAGTAACATCCAAAGTAGTGACAGTTATGTGGACCGAGAGGCGATTCGCCTGCGCAACTTCTTTGAGTAGCTCGAGATCGCGGACGATCAGATTCGATTTCGTCACGATACCGAGTTCGAATCCGCGATGGCGCGCAAACGCCTCCAGAATTCCGCGGGTAACTTCGTAGCGGCGCTCGGCTGGCTGATACGGGTCCGTGGCAGTGCCGAGAGCGATCGATTCCTCCGGCTTAACCCGGCGCAGTTCATGACGCAGCAAATCGGCGGCGTGCTGTTTCACGTAAATTTTCTGCTCGAACTCCATACCGTCGCGCATCTCCATGAACTCGTGCGTATAGCGGGCGTAGCAGTAGCGGCATCCGAACTCGCATCCACGGTAGGGGTTGATCGTCCAGGCAAAGGGCATCTGCCGCTTGCTGACACAACGATTCAGCAGAGATTTTGCCGGCAAAGTGAAGTATTCGACGTTGTGTCCTTCGCGCATGGATTCGCCCTCTGAGGCCAGTCGCGCGATGCCGACCAGTCGAGGTTTTTCGGGAAGTGCAAGCAAGGGAAGGGAAGTCATAGATTCGTCTTTTGTTCGCCTATGGTAAAGCGCGTCGCGGTCGCCGTCAAGTGTCACCGGGAAGAAGGGAAGGAGATAGTTCCGGAGCCCCCTACATGAAATCGTGTTGGACGGGGACTCAGATCAAATCATTTCTGCTTAGCCTCAGATCAACTCATCGAAACGCAGCTCAATCGTGTCCGGATCGGAGGCTGCTCGTTGTCGAGGCGCGGGGGCGCTGAGTGGAGATTTGTGGATGTTGAGTTGGGGCGGAGTGCTGGGGTGTGGAGTCAGGGGTTGGAAGTCTTCAGTACCGAGGAATTTCGGAGTTGCCGACCACCCGGCAGGATATCGGGAATCTGTTCAGCTTTAGATGTTGGCCGAGAGGGGGATTTCCCAACGTTACTCCTTCGTCAGGGCAGGCCTACGCGCCGGAGAAGATCCTTAAAGCGCTCATCCGAGCGGTATCGGTCAAAGATCGGGTCGACCGCGAGGTATCCCATCCAAACAGCGTGATCGTCATAGGCAGCTTCCAGCCATTTGAATGTGTCCTCATTCTTATTTGATGCTGCGTAAATCTGAGCCAAGCCGTAAGGGGAAACGTAACGCTTCCTCGAAATCGCTTCCAGTTCGTGCGCGATTCGGAGTGCGTCCCCATTCCGTCCTTCAACTGCAAGGCCAACGGCGACTTGCGCGGTATACAGTGGGCTGTCGCCTGACAGATTTGCCGCTTTCTTCAGCTCGCTAACAGCTTCGCTGTGCAACCCTGCCCCAACATAGTCCTCTCCGAGCAGAAGGTGAGCAGCAGCGAAGTTCGGATCGAGTTCAACGGAGTTACGATTTTGATCGATTGCGCGGGAGTAGTCACGTGCCATGTAGTAGCGGAGTCCCAACCACGTACTGATCATGAGGTTAAGCGGGTCGAGCTCTAGTGCATGCTTCGCTTCTGCAAGTGCCTCGCCATGGCGGCTCCTGATGGAAAGGTAGTCTCCGTACCAGTGGTGCGCGTTTGCGTATTGGGGATCCAACTGCAGAGCGCGCTTGAACTCGGCCTCCGCACCGGTCCAATCCCAACGATGGCTCATTGCAAGGCCCAGGGACGCGTGGGCTTCAGCCGATTCTGGATCGAGCTCAACCGCTTTGCGTGCTGCGGCGTAAGCTTTCGGAAGTGCCTCGGCCGGGGACTTATATCCGTGCCACGTCAGTCCGCTGTTACAGTCTGCCAATCCCGAATACGCAGCCGCATAGGTGGGATCCTTGTCGATCGCCTGCTCGAAATATTGCTCCGCCTTCTGCATGCTCTCACCGGTTCGCTTGTTCCAGTAATAGCGCCCTTTCAAGTACGCCTCGTATGCTTCCGGGCTTATTTGCCGCGGAGCAGCCAAACGCTTTTCCTGTTCTTCAGTAAGAGCGATGTGAATCTCGCTTGCGATGCTTCGAACGACGGAGTCCTGCACGGCCAGCACATCTTTGAGTTCGCGGTCGTAACTCTCGGTCCAAATGTCGGTCTGATCACGTGCCTGGATGAGTTGCACGGTGATGCGTACATGGTCCGACGAGCGTCGAACGCTGCCTTGGACAAGATAGTCAGCGTTCAGTTCCTTTCCGATCTCCCTCGCAGCCAGCGTGCTCCCTTTGTACTTTGCAACCGAACTGCGCGCGACCACCTGGAGTCGATTCCGATTCAATTTCCCGATTTGAGCAATCATCTCTTCAGTCAGCCCGTCACTGAAAAATTCTTGATCAGGATCTCGACTCAAATTGTCGAACGGCAGCACAGCTAAGACTGTCTTGCGCTGTAACCCGGCTGGGACGCGCGAAACTCGCCAGCCCCAAAATGCAAGGAGTGACAGAATGGACACAACGGCCAGCGACGCTAGCCCAACGAAAAGCCACGTTCGAGCGCGCCGACGTACCTGTCCACGAGCGGTTTCAGTGCCCGGTAGCTGCCCCGCGGTCGGCTCTTGTTCTGGGTCCATCAGCCCCAGGCTGTGGCCTTGCGGCGAGCTATCAGGCTCCGAACCGAAACTCTCCGTGCCTGTGGGGACGACTGATGCTTCAGGCTTGGGTGGCCCCGTAGTGTGTTCTTCTTCGGGAGAAATAATCGGCGCGATAAATCGATACCCTCGACCAGTCACGGTCTGGATAAACTGCGGGGTTTCAGCGTCGTCCTTAAGAGCCTGGCGGAGCTTGCGGATTGCGCCCCTGATGCTGTTATCCGTGTCGAGGAAAACATCATTGCCCCAAACCCTGGCCACGATTTCGTCACGACTGACGATATCTCCCCTTTGCTCCAGCAGCAGAATAAGGATTTCCAGCGGGATACGTTCCAGCTTTAACACGTGACTGCCGCGGCGCAGCCGTCTCGGGACGGAGATCGAGCTCGAAGTTTTCGCCGAACCGGATCGATTGCTGGAGGCCAAATGGTTGGGAGGTCATGCTAAGCCCCAAGGAAGTTGAACGATTCTACAACACATCAGGCAACCGCGACGTAAGTGCAAACAGCACTTATGCTTGGGGCGACACAAACCAAAACGTTACGACACACGTTGCGCTATGGACAGGCAAGTCCTCCGCAGCAATCATGCCGCTTATCCAGACTCCGGGATAGCCCGGAGGATCGAAATGAAAAGGATGGAGGACAAAGTTATGAGGAGAATTTTCGGGCTCGTATGCGGGCTGATGTTGAGTCTGCTGGTTGGATCCTTAACCGCCGGAGCTGACGTCGTTTTGGACTGGAACGCGATCGCAGTCAACACGGCTGTCGCGAACAAACAGAACCCATTCGCCCAGGCGCGCTACGCGGCCATCGTGCAACTAGCTGTATTCGAAGCCGTGAACGCCGTTACGGGCGAGTACCAACCATATCTTGGGACCATAACAGCGCCGCCGGGCGCTTCAGCCGAGGCAGCCGCCATTGAAGCTGCGTATCAGACGCTCAGCACCTATTTCCCAAACAGCGCGCCGACACTCCTCACCGAGCGCACGAACTCGCTCGCGTCCATACCCGACGGCCAAGCTAAGATCGACGGCATCGCCACCGGTGACGCCGCAGCTGCAGCCCTGATCGCTCTACGCGCTAACGATGGCTCGTCGCCGCCGCAATTCTACGTGCCCGGCTCACCCGTTCCGGGACAGTGGCAGGCGACAGCGAGTTGTCCAATTGTGAATGGGGTCGCGGTAGGAATCGCTTTTCAATGGCAGAACGTAACTCCGTTCGGAATACCGAACGCTGGCGACTTCCTCCTGGGTCCGCCACCGGCGCTCACAAGCAACGAATACGTGAAAGCCTACAACGAGGTAATGACGGTCGGGAGCCTCAACAGCACAGAGCGACCGCAAGATCGCGCAAATGTCGCTCTCTTCTATGCGGCTTCCTCTCCAACTCAAGTGTTTAATCAGGCCGCCGAGCAAGTCGCCCAAGCACAGGGACGCTCGCTGTCCGAGAACGCTCGTGCTCTGGCCCTGATCAACATGGCGATGAGTGACAGCTTGGTAGCGTCATTCCTCAACAAATATCACTTCAACTTTTGGCGCCCCGAAACGGCAATCCATGCAGGCGACACGGACGGCAACCCGAAAACCGTTGGTGATCCCAGCTGGGCCCCATTCATCGTGACCCCGTGCTTCCCGAGCTATCCCTCGAACCACGGCAGTGCAGCCAACGGTGCGGCGGAAGTCATGAGGCGCATATACGGCGACGATGGGATTTCGATAACGTTGACAAATCCCGCGGTGCCCACCATCGTCTTGCAATACACATCCTTCAGGCAGATTACGGCGGATATTTCTGACGCACGCGTTTACGGCGGGATCCATTATCGAACCGACCAGGACGCAGGTGCGCAATTGGGAAGGGCGGTGGGCAAAGCCGTTTACAAGAACAACTTGCGCCTCACGCACGAGGACGACTGATTAGTCAGCTCTCCAACGGCTCGCCCTTTAGTGTTCTGCGGTCTGATGATGGTGCGCTTTGGGGCACGAGGGGCGAGCTGTGAAGCTTCGCTGAGTTTCCGCCGCTCAAGGATGACTCCGCCTATGCTTGCCGATTCGAATTACGGCCAATTCCGGAAATCATCTGCAATTTTTCTGCATTGGTTCAATTCTTCATGCTCTTGTTGTGCAGATTACGGATGGCCTTTGTCAGCTTTCGCAGCATGCTTGTTGATTCAGCAGTTCCCGCGTCGTGGCGGTCACTCCAGAGGGAGTTCTAGTCAGCAGATTTCGCTGCGTGCGCACTACTTTGTCTTGTTCCATACGTACAGGAAGGTCTCGTCGCTGGCGGTAGCGACATCTCTCCGGCCCTTGTGAATGGCGCGATTCAGGGCAGACCGCACCTTCTCCTTGCTCTGCGCCAACTCCGCCAAAGGTACTTTGATCGCAGTTCCTGCCGGAACCTGATCAAGATCGGAGAGGATTTGGGTCACGATCTCCTTGTGCTTTCCATTTCGACCTTGGGGAACGTCCACTTGCGCCATGGTGGTGAAATTCATCGAAGCTTTGCTGGTCCGAGGGCTCATCCAGAATCTCCTCCCGAGAACAGACGTTAAACAAACGTAGCGCAATCGTACTTTCATCGTGACGAGGCAGTCAAGTATAAAATACGAGGTAGTGAGGTATGAGATTTAGCTCTCTAAACGCCAGGCTGAATTTCCGCTAACCGCGCAACTGCTGCTCTACAAGAGACGGGCAGACAAGTACCTGATAATCGAGCGCTTTAGCGCGGAGAAACAGCGTGAGCCGATTCCCCAAAAGATATGACCCGTAGGCTTTCCCGTCTGCTAGTGTTTTTACTGGCCGGAAGGAGGAAATTCAAATGCGAAAGTCTTTAACGCACTTCGAAACGATTCCGGTGGCGGTAGTGAGGAAGATTGCTAAACCACTGCCTCGAAGAAGTGGGAGCCCACTCGTCGCAATGCGACGGTCGTCCCTTGTCGTCAAGGCCATGTGCAGCGTCCACTCGTCCCTAGAGAGGGAAATTGAAATGGGAGACTCAAAAGAAAACGACTGCGAACAGACCAATGGAGACTGGCGCGAACTGGCGTTCCGAGTCCAACAGGAATCAGACCCGAAGAAGATGATCGAATTGGCCGTGGAGCTTGTTGCCAAGCTTGACGAACAAAAGGCCGGAAAGAATCTGCTGTTGAAACAGCGAACGGAATCGCCCGAGAGGTCGCGAGAATGACTCCTGAAGAACGAGAGCGCTTGGATTCTCTGTGTGGGCGTATCGCGGTAGAGAAAGACCCTCAAAGATTTGACAGCCTGGTCAAGGAATTGGAGGCTCTGCTAGAGGCGAAACACCAGCGACTCCAACCGATGATGGATTCAGGCTCTCTCCCAGCAACTGCGAAACCCGACCCACCAGCAACGGAGTCATAAGGGTGCTACCAGTGTTGATAGACGACAACTCGCTCGAAACCATTCTCGTATTGATCAAGCAACTGCAATCATCGCTTCTTGAATTGAAGCAAATGCGAGTCTACGTCGTGCAAGGCGTCGAGCAGCAGATGCTGGAGTCGGCGATCCAGGACAACGAGACCAGGTTGGCAGAAATTAGGCGTAAGGTTATTCAGTAATCATCAGCGCAACTGTCGATTCCGGTGTAGAGTTCTTCACGACAGACAAAGCCTCTGTTGCTTCGCATCCAATTCACTCCGACTCCGGTTGGGCGTCTTTCTTCCCGCGTTCTGGTCTGAAGGTTGTATACAACCGTATCGCCAGCCAGGATGCGCTCCCCATCACAAGCTTGGACATCGACGCGATACGCGGGCGGGGGGCTCGGGTCGTTCGTATGTCGCCAACGCTATAATGTGCGGCCTATGCGCCTCTCGTTGAAATTCAATTTGATCTTGATCCTCGTGTTCGGTGCCGGAGCAGCCGCAGCCGGATACTTGGCGCGTTCTTTTTCCAGCAGACCGCGCACGACCAGGTGGTACAGCAGGCGCGGCTGATGGTGGGATCCGCCGGCGCAATCGATTCAGGATTCAACTACTTATCCGGCGCCTTTTCCGTGGGCTTTTCGAATATCTTCGAGTCTACAGCCGGGTTGATCTCGATTTTCTTATACTCAACTATGCTGGTCTCTTCTCCGTTCTGCTTATTCGTGCGCTGGAGAGGAATCGTCAGCCCGTCGATGGTCTTCCAGTCATCCATGGCGGTCTCGCCCTGCGCCGGCCCGGTTCGCCCAAGCGTTACATAGGTTTCCTTGAGAATGTGCCCATCCGACGGATTTACAAACCAGCGGATTGCGGCTCCGGCTGCGTTTACGTCCACGATGCGGGCTTCAATGTCCCCCACTTTCTCCGTTCCGCCCGCATGGAAAAAGACATCCGGATCCTTCCAATGGGACGCGATGAAAATGGGATCGCGTTTGATTTGTTCCAGAGTCTCGGCCTTCTGGTCTGAAGGCATCGCCTGTGTGCCCATGCCGGCCATTGAGGCGAACCCCATATCGGGCGTTACCACGAGCGTCATCGTGCCCTGTGGAGTTTGCAGTTCGGCATGAAGACGGTCGGGGTACACGATGGTTGTTTGCATCTGCATTGGAAGGTCACCTTGCGGTGTCTTCCGCGTCATGGCGAGTTCGGCTTTGAGCGATTTCACCGCAGCAAGTTTCGCTTCGCCTCCCATGGCTGCTACAACTTTCGAGGCAAGCTCCTTGCCCTCAGCATTCGAGGCGGCGGGCTTCGAACTCTCATCCTGCTTCGCTCCCGGAGGGGGCGGAATGGTGATGTCGATTTCCTTCACCGGGCCCAGCGACGAGAGTGGCTTACCGAAATCCTTGACGTTACCGACCACTAGCCTTGCCAGTTGATCTTTGTGCAGGTATTTAGCCGCGACGCGGTTCACATCGGCAGCGGTAACCTTTTTGATTTCGGCCTGGTACTTGTCGAGCCAGTCGGGAGGATACCCGTAATACTCGTAAACCATGCGCTCGCCAAGAATTTTGTCGGGCGAGTCAAGACGAAAGACAAACGCGTTGAGGATGGCGTCCTTGGCGCGCTGGATTTCTACTTCAGTGATCGGCTGCTTGGTTAGACCATCGATTTCTTCGTCGAGCGCTTGAATCGCATCGACGGTGCTCTCACTCTTGGTGCTCATGGCAATTTGCAGCATGCCCTTATGGCCGAAGTTCGTTCCCACGCCGCCACCTACGCCATAAGCCAGCCCCCGCTTGGTGCGGATGTCATTGAAGAGGCGGGAGGAGAACCCGCCACCGAAGGCTTCGTTGAAGACGCTGATCGCATAGTAGTCCGGATTGTCGCGCGTGGTGCCGATGGCAACCATGCGGATGTTGCTCTGGTTCACGTCCTCTTTGGGGATGAGGTAGTAGCCGGGTTTAGCCGGAGTGTACTTGAGTTCATCTTTCGGGAACGGCGGAAAAGACTCGCCCTTGGGCCATGATTCGAAAGCGGACCGTAAGCGAGCCTCCATTGCCGACGAGTCGAAGTCCCCACTGATGGCGAGGATGATGTCGTTGGGATGGACATACTTCTTGTGCCAGTCAATCAGATCCTGGCGCGTGATGGCGGCCACGGTGGCGTACTCGGGCACGCGAGCGTACGGATTGTCGGAGCCGTAAGCGAGCTTCGTGGCTTCGCGATGAGCAATAGACCCGACGTCATCGTTGCGCCGGGAGATGCCGTCTTCCGCGCCCTTTTTGGCGATGTCGATTTTGTCGTCGCGAAATTCCGGATTCTGCAGCACGTCCAGGAAGGCTTTGAAAACGTCGTCGAGATCGCTTTTCAGGCAGGAAAAGCTGATGGTGGTTGAGTCGGGACCTCCACCAGTCTCAACTTTGGCTGCGCGTACTTCAAGGAAGTCGTCGAGTTGGTCTCCGGTCTGAGACTTGGTACCGCCGGTGCGCCAGACTTCACCAAGGATATCGACAATGCCGGTCTTGCTGGCAGGCTCGTTGACTGAGCCGCCGCGAATGCGCGCTGTTCCGTCGATAAGCGGAAGCTCGTGGTCTTCCTGCAGGAAGATCACCATTCCGTTCGACAGTTCGATGCGTTTGGGCTGCTGCGGCTGGAAAGAGCGCAGGGGGGGAATTGGAATTTGCTTCCAAGCGGTGGCTTGTGCGGAAAGGTAGTTCGGCGAAAGCACAGCAGCGGCCAATAGGAGACCCAGGCAAGTCCGCCTCATTGCGCACCTCCCTGATCGGCCGGAGCACTCCCTTGTTCAGTGCGGGGGGAGGCTCCGCCGTGAGTATTCTCAATGATCCCCACGGTACGGTTGGTATCCACGAAGACTTCGTTGGCGACGCGGCGGATGTCGGCTTTGGTCACCGCGTCGATGCGATCTACAGAGCGGAACAGTTCCTGCCAGTCCGCATAGCGGGTTTGATAAGTCGCCAGTTGCGTGGCCAGTCCCTCGTTGTCAGCCAGGCCCCGAATCAGATTGGCTTTGCTGCGGGTCTTGATCATCTTCAATTCGTCGTCGCTGATGTCTTCTTTTTTGAGACGCTCGATTTCGGCATGAATGGCATCGCCGATTTCCTGCGGCTTGTGGCCGGGTAAGGGAACTGCGAGAAAGGCGAAGAGGTGCGGATACTTAATGCCGGGGTATCCGGTGAAGCCCTCGGAGAAGGAGGCGATCCTCTTGTCCCGCACCAGGGATCGGTACAGCCGTGAAGTGCGGCCTTCGGAGAGAAGGTCGGTAATGGCGTCAAATACAGCGTCGTCTTTGCTGCGATAGTCGGGCCGATGGTAGCCCTCGATGTAAATCGGCTGCGACATATCCTTCAGCACGACGCGGCGCTCAGAGTTTTGCGGAGGCTCAGTAGTCGTAGCCTCGTCAGGATCCGGGCGAGTGGGCAGCCGTCCGAAATATTTCTCAAGGATCGGTAATGCTTGCGCCGCTTTCACATCACCGGCTATCGCGACCACCATGTTCGATGGGATGTAGTAGGTGTCAAAAAACTTCTGCGCGTCGGTAGCGGAGAAGTGATTGAGGTCGGACATCCAGCCGACTGTAGGCCGATGGTAGGGATGCGCCGCAAAGGCCTCTTGCGTGAACTGCTCCAGCAGTCGCCCGAATGGATTGCTATCGGTGCGCATGCGGCGTTCCTCGATGACTACGTTGCGCTCCTTATAGAATTCCCGCATCACGGGATGCAGAAAGCGTTCGGATTCAAGATAGGCCCAGAGCTCCAGACGATTCTCTGGAAAGGAATAGTGGTACGCGGTCTCGTCATAGCTGGTGAAGGCATTCATGTCTTCACCGCCATTCTGCTCGACAATTTTCCCAAACTCGTTGGGGACGACGTATTTGTCCGCCTCGGCAATCGCATCTTGCCAGGCCTTCTCTAGTTGCTTGAGCTTGGCCGGATCCTGCCCTACGCTCTTGTCTCGCTCTCTGATGTAGGGAGCATAGGCAATCTCCACTTTTTCCAGCGCGCTCTTTTCCGCGGCATAGTTCGTCGTTCCGATCTTGTCAGTCCCCTTGAAAGCCATATGCTCGAACATGTGGGCTAGCCCGGTGGCGCGCATCGGGTCCTGGGTCGAACCAGCATCCACCAGGGTGAAAAACGAGAATACGGGCGCTTCGGGACGCTCACAGATGATGAGGGTCAGTCCATTGCCAAGTTTCTTGACCGTGACGCGCTTCTTGAAAGAGGCGACGTCCTGCGCCAGGGCAACGGTGGAAAGAAGGAGCAATAGAAAAGCGCCTTTGAGACAGAAGGATTTCATCGAACCTCCGACGGCTGGGCGGATATTCTTGCAAAGAACATAGTCTTTGGACGGGCGAGCAGGGCAGAAGTTTGAAAGTACGTGGGTGGCAGGGGCCTTGTCAAACGGTCGACCACGGCCCAGGACTGCAAAATTAGGATCGACCCTGTATTTTGCGTCTTGCCGAATATCAGGCAAAATGGCAGGGCGGAGCGCACGTGACCGATTCGAGCGTCGAAATTCAAGGGCGGCATCTGAAGCTCTCGAACCTGGAGAAGGTTCTTTACCCCGCCACCGGTTTCACCAAGAAGGATGTCATCGATTATTACGCGCGGATCGCGCCGGCTATCCTTCCCCATCTGCACGGTCGCGCCCTTACACGCAAGCGTTATCCCGACGGCGTCGAGGGCGAGCCTTTCTTCGAGAAGAACGCACCCATGCACAAGCCAGATTGGGTGAAGACTGTGCCCGTCTGGAGCGGACGGAACCGGCGCACCGTTCACTACGTGCTCTGCGATGATCTAGCGACGTTGATCTGGCTGGCGAATCTGGCCGCGCTCGAACTGCATCCCTCGCTCGCTCTCGCGACAGACATTACGTGCCCGACGGTGATGGTGTTTGATCTCGACCCCGGGCCTCCGGCGAATATCGTGCAGTGCTGCCAGGTCGCGATCTGGTTGCGGGAGATCTTCGAGCATCTAGGATTGCAGAGCTTTCCCAAGACTTCGGGATCGAAGGGTCTTCAGCTTTACGTACCGCTGAATACGCCCACGACATTCGACGCGACCAAGCTCTTCTCTCACGCACTGGCGCAATTGCTGGAGCAGGAGCACCGGGACCTTGTCGTGTCGGACATGAAGAAGAATATCCGCACCGGAAAGGTGTTCGTTGACTGGAGCCAGAACGACGAGCATAAGACGACAATCGCACTGTATTCGCTGCGGGCGCGGGAGCGTCCAACCGTATCGACGCCAGTCACATGGGACGAGGTAGAGCGCACGCTGAAGAAGAAAGACGCGGGATTGCTGGTGTTCGAGTCCTCCCAAACGATTGCGCGCTTCGAGAAGATGGGGGATCTATTTGAACCTGTGCTCGAATTGAAGCAGAAGTTACCCAATCTGAAAGCAGCGGCGGTGGCTCAGGCACCCGAGTCGATTGAGATCGCGGCGGAGGCGGACGAGGACCATGCTGTCCGCAAACCAGCCTCGAAGAAGCCGGCCGCACGCAAGAAGCGCGCCAAGGTATAATCCCGCTCTATTCTCAGGCGCTGGGAATCTCGACATCATGGCGCAACTCTTTGCAGGCACTTCAGGATGGGCTTACCCGACTTGGAAGCCCGACTTCTATCCCGAGAAACTGGCCCAGAAGAAATTCCTGGGATACTATGCCACCAAGCTCAACACGGTGGAAGTGAATTTCACCTTCCGTCAACTGGTAAAGGAAACAACGATTCAGAATTGGTTGGCAGAAACGCCCGCGCATTTTCGACTCGGCGTGAAGGCGCATCAGGTCATCACGCATATCAAGCGGCTGAAGGGAACTGAGGAATTCGTGCCTCGATTCCTGGCGACCATCGAGCCTCTGGCCGCCGCGGGGAAGCTGGGGCCAGTTTTGTTTCAACTGCCTCCCAATCTGAAGGCGGACTCGGCTCTGCTCAGGGATTTTCTAGCCATTCTTCCGCGTGCAGTTCCAACGGCGTTTGAGTTTCGGCATGATTCGTGGTTCAGCGATGCAACCTGGGAGCTGCTGAAATCCGCGAATGCTGGATTATGCGTCGCCGAGACGGAGACCATGACCACGCCCGACATCGTCACCGCCCCTTTCGCCTATTATCGTTTTCGCAAGCCGACGTACACCGGGGACGAGCGGCGGGCGATGGTGGATCGCATCCGTCAGCACATCGCGGAAGAACGCAACGTGTTCATCTACTTCAAGCACGAAGAAACGCCGCAGGGCGCGCTATACGCGGTCGAAGTTCTGCGGGAAGTGAACGGCCCGGAGGCAAGCTGATGCGCCGAGCGACAGCCGCGGTAGTAGCATCGGTTCTCGCTTTTGGGGCGCATGCCGTCCACGCTCAAGACGCAAAACTCCGTACGGTTCATGTATTCGTCGCGCTCGCCGACAATCAGCATCAGGGCATCGTTCCGGTGGCTGCCACACTGGGCAACGGCGATGATGCGGCGCGCAATCTCTATTGGGGATCAGCCTACGGGGTGAAGACATTCTTCTCGCGCTCGCCGGAGTGGGAGCGGTTAAGTTGTGTTCAAAAACCGAAGCCGGCCATTCTTGAGCGCTGCGTATTCAAATACCGAGCCGCGAATGTGTATCTGATCTCCGATGCTTACCGGGGAATCGAAATCAAGCAAGCGATCTGGGATTTTCTTGATTCCGCAGCCGGTGGTGGTGCAGATACGGTAGGTGTATCCGTCCAACCAACCGGTACCGCCGTGAATTTGCCGGCGCATGGCGGCGCAACCCTCCTAGCGTACATTGGCCACGATGGGCTGATGGATTTTCAACTTCCTCACTATCCACAGCAGAAGGATGCAAGTCATCGTGAAGCCATCGTGCTGGCGTGCGCCAGCAAGCAATTTTTCGGCGACGCGGTACGGGCCAGTGGGGCTTATCCGCTGCTGTGGACGACCGGACTGATGGCTCCCGAAGCGTATACGCTGAAAAGCGCGCTGGACGGTTGGATCGCCGCAGAGAATCGCGAGCAGGTTCGCGACCGGGCTGCGGGTGCTTACGATAAGTACCAGAAGTGTGGGATCCGGGCAGCGCATCGACTGCTTACTACCGGCTGGTGATTGGGGAGAGAGACGTAGCAAGCCACGTCTCTACGACGGGTTTATCGGGCACCCGGTTCGGCACTTCTCGCAGCGTCCGATAACGCGCATAATAAACTCTTTTCTGTATGGCTTCTGAGGCCAATGCGCCCGTGCTCTCGGGATTTCTCGACTATCTGCGCATCGAGAAGGGACTGGCGCGACTTTCGATTTCCGCCTACACCACCGACATCGGACAGTTCGCGGAATTTATCGAGAAGCGGAAGCGGTTCCTGATGACCGCGCGGCGGAATGACGTGCGCGAGTTTCTCCAGCAACTTTTTTCGAATCGAGTCGACGGGCGGAGCGTTGGGCGAAAGCTGTCGGCGCTACGCCATCTCTATCGCTATCTGCTGCTCGACAAAAAAATCGAACATGATCCGACGCTGAACATCGAATCGCCCAGGCAGTGGAAGGTCTTGCCGAAGTCGCTGGCGCGGGATGAGGTCGAAGCGACGCTGGCTGCGCCAGTTCGCGCGTCGAAAGCAGGCAGGCAGGATTCGGAGGCTCTGGCATTGCGCGATCGCGCCATGCTGGAATTGCTGTATGCGGGAGCGCTGCGTGTTTCTGAGTTGGTCACCGCGACGCTGGAAGACTTGAAATTGGAAGCGGGCTACATGCTGGTTCGGGGCAAAGGTGACAAAGAGCGCATTGTGCCGCTGGGAAAACCCGCACAGGACGCGCTGACCGAGTACCTGGCTCAAGGCCGGCCTAAGCTGTTGAAGCCTGTCAGAAGGGAAGGGAAGAAGGGTAGGGATCCTTCGATTCCGTTGTCCTCCGCTTCGCTTCGGACAACTCCGCTCAGGATGACAAATGCAATGAGCGCGCCGATATTGAGGACATCGCCGTTTTTGTTTATCGCAAAGGGTGGCCGCAAACTGACCCGACAACGCATCTGGCAGATGGTGGGGCAGGCGTCGGCGGCCTCGGGACGCCATGCATCCCCCCACATGCTGCGACATTCTTGTGCCACGCATATGGTGGAAAACGGCGCGGATCTGCGCACCGTGCAGACGATTCTGGGCCATGCCGATATTTCCACGACGCAGGTATACACACATCTGGCGCTCGACCGGTTACGTACTGTGTATCAGAAGCATCATCCGAGGGCAAAGGCGAGATGAGACAGCAGCAGACTGCATAGGTCCTTCGCTTCGCTCAGGATGACAACGCAGGAAGTAATGACCGGTCAAACACGATCGTCGAAAAGGCTGTCGGAGACTTTCTCCGTCATCTTCGCGAGAAGAATTCGTCGCCGCACACGATCAAGGCATACACCGGGGATCTGGCAAATTTCTCCGCCTACTCCGGATCTCGCGGCTGGAAACAGATCGATCACATCGCGATTCGCGGATTTCTTTCCCAGCTTTATGAAAAGGGCTTGAGCAAAACATCTGTGGCACGTTCCCTGGCTGCTGTGCGTTCGCTCTACCGGTGGCTGGCGCAAGAGGGCGTGGTCGAACAGAATCCCGCCAAATTGGTCGCCACTCCAAAGCTGCCGAAGAAACTCCCGCGCGTGCCCACGATTGAAGAGATGAATTTCGTGCTCGATGGCAAAATGCCCGAGACGGCGGCTTTCCCGGAGCGCGATCGTCTGATGCTGGAATTGCTTTACGGTTGCGGGATCCGCAACTCGGAGTTAACAGGAATCAATATCGATGATATCCGCCTGAGCGCGGAGGCCATTCTGATTCGCGGGAAAGGGAAGAAGGAACGCTACGTTCCGTTCGGCGATTCCGTGAAGAGCGCGCTGGCCCGCTTATCTTCCAGCACGCCAGACACTACTGTCCGAAACTCGCAAGAATTCCAACGCGCTGTTGATCAACCAGCGCGGTGGCCGACTCACGACGCGCAGCGTGGGGCGCATCATCAAGAAGATCGCCGTCGCCAAGGGCCTATCTCCCGATGTTCATCCTCATACCCTGCGGCATGCTTTCGGCACGCACATGCTAGAGGAAGGCGCCGATCTGCGCGCGATCCAGGAACTGCTCGGTCATGAGCGCCTGGCGACGACCCAGCGCTATACTCAGCTCTCCATGAAGCACGTGCTGCAGGTCTACGACCGGACGCATCCGCGCGCCAAGTAGCGTGGGGAATGTTACCCCGCAAGATCCTCAGGCGTTCTCTCGGAGACCTTCCCACATGGTCACGATACGTGACTTCAACTCCGCGGTGAGTTTCTCATAGGCTTCTTCTGATGCCTCGTTCTCTGGGGGCGGCATGATGGGATCTCCAAACACAATCTTCAGCGGTTTGAATCCCTGAAACTTCTTGTTGCGCGGCCAAGCGTCGTAAAAGCCTTCAATCGCGATCGGAACAATCGGTACCTGCAGGTGAGTGGATAGAATAGCAGCGCCTTTCTTGAAGATGCGCGGCGTGCCGTCGATGGAACGTTCGCCCTCGGGATAAAGAATCAGGACCTTTCCATTTCGGAGACCAAACGCTCCGGCCCGCATCGCAGAAACGAGATTCGCATCAGGATCGACCACAACGACATTGAGAGAGCGTGCTAGCCGGCGCATGAATCCCTCGCCAAAAATTTCGCTCGTACCTACTGCGAAAAGCCGCTGGAATAGATCCGCTGGCAATGCGCTCGCGAGTATCAGCGGGTCGAGGTAACTCTGATGGTTTGAGCAAAGAAGGTAAGGGCCACTCTTTGGCAGTTTTTCAATACCGCTTACCTTCAGGTCGAACAGATCGAGCGAGACGACCTGGGCCAGGCGAAACACCAGAGACCAGAACGTGGTTTTGAAATGACCAGGGCGCACCAACTCCAAGACTTCTGGGTCGTCGGGGTCTTCCGCCAGAATGGCTTTCCATCCGGCAAAGGCGGGCCGCGCTGCGGGCTTTCCATCCCCGCTGGCCACACTCTGCAGGACGGCGTCAATCAGGTCGCGAATAGTATAGATCTCTGCAAGTCGAGATTCTTCGACATTGCCACCCAGTTCCTCTTCCATGCGGCTGAGCAACTCGACTCGTTGCATGGAGTCGAGTCCGAGATCGAGTTCCAGGCTGTGGGTGGGGCGCAGATTCGGTGGAGCAGAGTGCGAATTTTCGCGTACGATCTTGAGGCCGCGCTGGACATCAGGCTGTTCGAGCCATGCGGACTCTTCGGAAGTAAGAGGCTTTTCCGCGGGCAGTTCGGACTCGTCACTCAGTTTCTTGGCCTGATTTGCCTTTACGCGCTTCTGAACCTCGAAGCGCTTGATCTTTCGCGTAGTCGTGCGGGGCAGATCGTCCTGCCAGATCTCGTAGCTGCTGATTCGCTTTGTCGTCGCAATCTGTGGCGAAAGCCCTTCAATGTCGAAGCGGATGACTTCTTTGGCATTGACGATCTTGCGCTTCTTGAGTTCGTCGAAGTTGGGGACGATCACGGCATGCAGCCGGTCGCGTTCCTCACCCGGCTTTCCTTCCAGCCCCATCACGGCAATTTCCTTGATGAACGGCGACTTCAGGTAGTGGGCTTCAATCTCTTCCGGATAGACATTCTTGCCGTTGCTCAGGACGATGACTTCCTTCTTGCGTCCAGTAAGAAAGAGATGGCCTTTCGAGTCGAAATAGCCGAGGTCGCCAGTGAGGAACCATCCGTCTTTCATGACCGCCGCTGTTGCATCTGGACGGTTCCAGTATCCCTTCATCACGACAGGTCCACGGACCGCGAGTTCGCCGACGGCAGCGTCTCCATCTTCCTGAGGCTGTGGGTCAACGATCTTGCCCTCCACGCCCTTCATGGCTTTGCCGCAAGAACCGATGACAATGTCGTCCGGGGTATTAACGTAGATCGCGGCGGCCGTCTCAGTAAGTCCCAGAGCCTGCATTACGTCGATGCCGAGATCATAGAAATCCTGAGCGATTGCGGGATCGAAGCGCGATCCCCCGGTCGCGAGATATCGCATTTTGGGGCCAAGGGTATGATGAATCTTGCCAAAAAGGATGGGCCCCGCGTTGACGCCTACCTTCCGCAACGTGCGATTAAGCATCACCATCGCGGCAAAGATTTTCTGCGTAACCGCACCGCGCTTTTTGATTTCCTGAAAGATACGCTCGTGAATCAGATAGAAAAACTGTGGCACGACGGCAAAAGCCGTGATGTTGCGCTCCTGAAGCGCCTTCAGCAGTTCGGTGGTGTTGAGGGTTTCCAGATAAACGACTCGCGATCCCTTGACCAGCGGCAGGAGCAAATTCGCCATCAGCGCCAGCACATGGAATAAGGGCAAGACGCCGAGCAGCGCATCGTTTGGTCCGATGTCGACCCAATTGAAGACGGCTTCTACTTCGCCAAGGAAGTTGCCATGCGTCAGCATTACGCCCTTGGGATCGGCTGTTGTACCGGACGTGTAGAGCAGCGAAGCGAGGTCGTCGGTTTTCACCGCCACCGTCTTGAACGAGCCCGGACCTGCTTTGAAGATCTCCGGCAGGTTGGCGAGGAAACGATCGTTGCCAGTCTCAGCAGTCATGCGGTCGGGGTCGGACAAGATCAGGCCGACTTTCAGTTCGCTGACGGCCCGCCGCGTGACCGGGACATGCTTCACGTCTACGAATACGGCGGAAGTTCCGCTGTCTTTCAGAAGTTTGACGATCTGGTCGTCGTGCAAGGCCGTGTCAAGTGGAACTGCAACGCAGCCAGACGCGATGATACCGAGATACGTCGCGACCCATCGAGGGTGGTTGTCCGCAAGGATGGCCAGCCGCGATCCGGGCGCGAAATTGTTTTCAGTGATCCAGCGCCCGATGGACTGGGCCCAGCTTTGCAGTTCGCCGTAGGTGCAGCTTTCGAGGTGGTCGTGACGTTGGAGTTCGAGTGCGACGTTGTTCGGCCAGCGCTGGGCGCACTCCAGAAAACGGTCGTAGAACGTGGGCATGTGTCGTGGGGAATATTACAGGAAAAAGCCGCACGCACGCAGTGTCGACAGGCGCTATTCTGGCAAGGGTGCTCAGTTATGGAGTCTTGGGTACCTTCGGCTTTTCGGCGTCGGCAATGGCCTTGCGAAATTCTTCCACTGCAGGAACATGCGGGCTCGGGCGCAGGCAGTCCTTCTTGATGTAGCGCCAGACCGGCGGCGAGTCGAGTGGATCATCTATCCCTCCGCGATAAATCGCGAACGAGTCCTCGCTCGGCCCAATCTCGGTCCCCATACGCGGCCGCTGGTCTTGAGGATAACTGCCAGGTCCACCTAGCGGTGGCGGCTGCCCCTGCTGTGCTCCAATTCGTATGTCACTATCAGTGGACTGTCCGATGCCGGGACGCTGGTCGATCGGTCCGCCCCGCATGGTGGGGCGCGACATTCTGCCATCGCCGCTGCGGATCACGATCACGAGGTCAGATTCCCCCCCGTCGAGCATCAGCCGAAAACGTCCCCATTCCATCAGCGCCTTTTCGACATTGTCGCGAGCGAGGGCGTTGGCCTGCGGTTGATCGAGAGGTTCGCCGGCGTTGGGATCAATGACCACCCGCACGGTTTGTGCCCGTAAGACGTATTCCGGAAGCGTCGGCTTATGCTTGTCTTTTCCGGCTGCCACCGAGGCGAGGAGAAGAAGCGGAACGAGAAGCGAGCAGAGGCGTCGAGTCATAGAGCCCCCTTCATCCTAGGTAGCATTATATTGGCGGGTGCCTCGAAAGTCCCGCTGGAACTCTGGCGCATCGAATGTGCTAGGCTTCTAGAGATAGTATTTGGGCGTACTTTGCCCTCTGAAGGACTTCCGGTTGATCAACAGACTGCTAGGTAAGGTTTTTGGGACGAAGAACGAGCGTGTCATCAAGGCGCTGAGGCCCAACGTACAGGCCATCAACGCGCTCGAACCCGAGATGCAGAAGCTCTCGGACGCCGAATTGCGCGCCAAGACGGATGAGTTCCGGAATCGCATCCAAGAACAGTTAAGCCGGGTGGGTGGAGGCAACGGGAATCCACCCGCTGGTAGTGAGGGGCCGGCAGACGCGGAAAATGATGAGAACGATTTTGATCGCATCAAGCGGATGGAAAAGGAGCGGTACGACGCGCTGCAGGAAGCGCTGAACGAGATTCTGGTCGAAGCATTCGCTGTAGTCCGCGAAGCTGGACGCCGCGTTCTCAACATGCGGCATTTTGACGTGCAGTTGATCGGCGGCATGGTGCTGCACAACGGCACGATTTCAGAAATGAAAACCGGCGAAGGTAAAACGCTGGTTGCCACCCTTCCCGTATACCTCAACGCACTCAGCGGTCGCGGCGTGCATGTCGTTACCGTCAACGATTACCTGGCCAAGCGCGACTCCGAATGGATGGGAAGGCTGTATCGCTTTCTGGGATTGACCGTCGGTGTCATCGTGCACGATCTGGATGATGAAGAGCGTCGCGCCGCCTACGCTGCCGACGTTACCTACGGGACCAACAACGAGTTCGGCTTCGACTACCTGCGCGACAACATGAAGTTCGACATCAAGGATTGCGTGCAGCGCGGGCACAACTACGCCATCGTGGACGAAGTAGACTCCATCCTGATTGACGAGGCCCGTACGCCGCTGATCATTTCGGGTGCGAGCGAAGAATCCACCGACAAGTACTACATCGTCAACCGAATTATCCCGAAGCTGGTGCGCGGCGAAGAACTAAGTCCCGACGAATTGCGGCAACAGCTCGAGGCTGACAAGATTGTGCAGGAGCAGCGCGATGAGTTGATCAGCGAACTCGCTCGAGTCGGAGACGACCCGCAAAGGAAAATCCTGACCGGCGATTTTGTGATCGACGAGAAGCACCGCAACATCACTGTCTCCGACGCCGGTTGGGAGAAGGTCGAGAAGCTGCTTGGGATTGGAAACATCGCCGATCCGGAGAACTGGGACACAAAGCATCACGTTGAGACCGCGATCAAGGCTCACGCGCTTTATCGCCGCGATGTGGAATACGTGATCAAAGACGGTGAGGTAATCATCGTCGACGAGTTCACCGGACGCATGATGCCTGGCCGCCGCTGGTCTGACGGTTTGCACCAGGCGATCGAAGCCAAAGAGAACGTCAAGATCGAGCGTGAGAATCAGACGCTGGCGACCATCACCTTCCAAAATTACTTCCGCATGTTTAAGAAACTGGCGGGTATGACCGGTACGGCCGAGACCGAAGCGACCGAGTTCGACAAGATCTACAAGCTCGAAGTTGTCGTCATCCCGACGAACAAGGAGATGCGACGTATCGAGAATGCAGATATCGTCTACCGTACCGAGAAGGAGAAGTATTTTGCGGCGGCGGACGAAATCCAGCAGCTGGCATCAAAAGGCCAGCCGGTGCTGGTCGGCACCACATCCGTCGAGAAATCCGAGCGTCTTTCCGAGCTGCTGAAGAAGAAAGCCATCAAGCACGTGGTGCTGAACGCCAAGTTCCACGAGCGCGAAGCGGAGATCGTCGCGCAGGCCGGCCGCAAAGGCGCGGTAACCATCGCGACGAACATGGCCGGCCGCGGTACCGACATTCTGCTCGGGGGCAATCCCGAGTTCATGGCCAAGCAAGAGATGGTCAAGAAGGGAATTGCGCAACAGTTGCGCGTGGCGCAGGGCAAGATCGAGGGCCCGCAGGAAGACGGACAGACTTCCGTCTTCTATTACAACGGCAACGAATATACGGTTCCGACTGATAAGTGGACCGAAGCTTTCCATCGCTACAAGATGCAGACCGACGTGGAGCATGAGGAAGTCATCGCGGTCGGCGGATTGCACATTCTCGGCACGGAGCGCCACGAGTCCCGACGCATCGATAACCAGCTGCGTGGACGCGCTGGCCGCCAGGGCGATCCGGGATCTTCGCGTTTCTATCTCGCTCTCGAAGATGACCTGATGCGCATCTTCGCGAAAGAGTGGGTATCGACACTGCTGCAGCGCCTGGGCATGGAAGAGGGCGTGCCGATCGAGTCGAGGATGATCACGCGCCGAATCGAGACGGCACAGAAAGCTGTTGAGGCCCAGCACTTCGAATCGCGCAAACACCTGCTCGAATACGACGACGTGATGAACAAGCAGCGCGAGGCTGTTTACGGCTTGCGGCGTCGTCTGCTCGAGGGCACCGACCAGAAAGACCTGATCCTCGAAGATTACGTTGCCGCAATTCTTGCGGAGCAACTCGAGGAGTACTGCCCGGAGAAGGCTCACGTTGCCGACTGGAATATCAAGGGGCTGAAAGACGCGATCTTCACCCGCTTTGGAGTCGATTTCATCGCTGAGGGCGTCAAGGCCGAGCAACTCAATCGCGGCGAGCTCGGCGACGCGATCTTCGACAAGCTAAAAGAGCGGTACGACGCCAAGGAAAAGCTCATCGGCCCCGATGCCATGCGCCATCACGAGCGCATGATCATGCTCAGCGTGATCGACCAGCAGTGGAAAGATCACCTGCTGAGCATGGATCACCTGAAGGAAGGCATCGGGCTACGCGGCTACGGCCAGCACGATCCTCTCGTGGAGTACAAGAAAGAATCCTTCGAGATGTTCGAAGCGATGATGCAGCGCTTCCAGGAAGACACGGTCCGGTATCTCTACCTGATGCAGATTCTGGAGCGGCCTCCAGAGGTAGCCCCCGGCGCGCCACCTAGTTCGCCGGCAGGTCAGGGACCAGAGTCCGGCGTTCCGGCGCAACGCGGCGGAGATGGCAATGGCCGCCGTCCGCCGCGAATGGTCTCGACATCTGCGGATGAACTCGAAGAAGCCTTCATGCGCCGCAAACGCCGCGAGTTGGAGCAAGCCCGCATGGCCGGTGCCGGTGAGGCACAACAGGTGCAGCAGGTGGTGCGCGGTCAGGAAAAAGTCGGCCGCAATGACCCTTGCCCCTGCGGGTCAGGCAAGAAATACAAGAAGTGCCACGGAGCCTAAGTTGTAACGAACCTTGAGGGTGCCCCATCCTTGTCCCTGCGGCGTTTTGCAGGGACAGGGTGGGGATTTTGACTTTGCGCGCGTGTGTGGGAGTTGAAAAGTCAAAAACCCCACCCTGTCGCAGAAACCGCGACAAGGGTGGGGCACCCTCGAATTACTTCTTCAGTGCTCTGAACGTCATTTCCTGGGCAGTGTTCTTGGTCGATTGCTTCCACTCTGCGAATAGCGTTGCATAGTTCCTCGTGATGTAGTCTTCCCGCGAAACACCTACCTTCTTCGCCGTCGCGTCGATCCATCGCGGCTTGCCTTCGATTTCACAAAAGTCTCCGATCGGAGTGTGATCGACCACAACCTGTCCCTTGTCATCGGTCCACTCGGCCCGAAACTTCTCATAGCGGAACGACGGCGAATACCCCAGCGCGCGCAGGATCGCGTCCATCTTCTTGCCGTCGATGACTCCCGTTTCCAGTTCCCTCCGGCTGCTGTGACGGCCGACTTTGCTTCCACTTTTGTGGGTTAAGGTCCAGGAGGAGCCGTATTCTCGTACCCGAAGCAGTTCCTTCCTGCGGCGCAACACTCCGCCGGGCAAGTCATAGAGCGTATTCATCTCGTGGGTGCGCGGGGTTTTGAGGCGGAAACCCGCAGCCCGAAGCTTACGAGCAAGAACACGGAGATTCACCACACGAAATTTGATCTCGACTTCCTTCTGCATGAAAGCAGTGTATTACGGGAGGGAGGCGTTGGCGGCGTGCGGCGTGATGCCGGAGGAGGTCGATGGCGCCCGCCCCCACTCTACTGGCTCTAGAGGACCCACCACGAACACCCAACTGATTGCCCCGACAAACGAGATCAGCGCCGCGATAACCAGAGGCCAATAGAACTGTCCGGTGCGACCCAACAGAAAGCCCGTAAGCGTTGGCGCGACGGCACCCGCGAAGTTGCCCACGAAGTTTTGGACTCCCGCCCATCGCCCGGCGACTCGTGGTCCTGCTACCGTTTGCGTGACCGCCCAGCAATTTGATCCGGCCATTCCCAGGAACATGCAGGCAACGGCTAGCACGGCGACGATAAGGCTGTCGGGAGCTACCGCAGCCAGAGCCAGAAAGACTCCGAGGCCAATTGAGCCGACGCCGAGAAACGTCTTGCGAACGCGCGTAGGAGAAGCTCCGGCGGCGATCCAGCGGTCTGCGATTTTACCGGTCGTCATTGCCGCAACCGCGTCAAGCAAGAAGATCAGCCCTCCGGCTTTGGCCATGCCCTTCATCGTGTAATGGCGCCCGCGCATCAGGTAGACCGGCATCCACGTCACCAGAAGATAAAGGCAGTAATTGATGCAAAACTGACCCAGACACGTACCCCATACGGATCGTTGCCGGAGGATGTCGAGAATTGTCACCTTCGGATCAGAAGCGAGGGCCCCTGTTCGCGTCCGGCCCGGCATCCACTTGATCCAGGGGAACAGCCAGAGGAGGCTTCCCAGACCCAACACCAGAAAAAAAGGTCGCCACCCAAAGCGGCTGACGAGGTTTCCTCCCACCGCCATGCCAATCGCCGGCCCCAGTGCGAGTCCAACAATCAAGGCTGCGTTTGCGCTGCCGCGCCGACCCTCGGTGAAGTGATTGCAGAGGATGTTGGAATACGAAGGAAAGGCAATCGATTCGCCGAGCCCGAGGATTACACGGATCGCGATCAGGGCAACAAATCCATGCAAAACTCCCGTAGCTGCTGTCGCGACGGACCACAAGAAAAAGCCCGCGGCAAATACCCATTTCACGTCGAAACGGTCCACCAGCCATCCGGCCGGAATCTGCATGCATCCGTAGGTCCAGAAAAACGCCGACAACAGAGCACCCAACTGCAAGTCCGAGAGACCGAGTTCACCCTTGATCAGGTCGGCGGCAATGGAGAGATTGCTTCGGTCGATGTAGTTGATGAGAACGGAAAGCGCCAGCAGAAAAAGGACGCCGTTCATGCCGCTCTGACGTGGCGCGTTATGGGTCATCGTGCCGCTCATCGTGGCAAAGCCCGACAATGCTATACCATTGCAGCGCGTTCGATTGGATTATCCCACCGATTCGCTTCGACGCCGTTTTACTTGGCCGCCGCCAACAATCGCCGGGCGCGAGCAGTGGTATCATTTCCAGCGATCCCGTGAGTTTACGATGAAGAATCTATTCGAGAAAGAATCGATCGACGAGGTAATCGGGCGTATCGACAGGCTGCAATCCGCGGCGCCGCGCCAGTGGGGCAAGATGGATGTGGCGCAGATGATGGCACATTGTTCCGCCGCGCTCGACATGGCGTCGGGAAAGCTGAATCCGCCGCGCATCCTGATTGGCAGGATCATCGGTCCACTTGTGAAGCCGATCTATACCAACGAGAAGCCCTTCTCTCAGAACAATCCTACCGACAAGAAACTCGTCATCAGCGACACTCGGGATTTCGCGCGCGAGCAGGAACGGCTCAAGAATTGTGTGCGGGAGTTCCACGAGGGTGGCGAGGCACACTGTACACGTCACCCGCATCCGTTCTTTGGAGCGCTGACTCCCGCCGAGTGGAGCCGCGGCATGTACAAACACCTCGACCATCACCTGCGACAGTTCGGGGCTTAATGAACAGCATTAACTGAAGGTCGGCAGCTTCACTAGATCATTCTTCGGCACGGATTCGAAATGGCCTCCGGCTTTGCGCCAGGCGGCCAGACCGCCCACGATTACGAACGTGTTGAATCCCTTGTCCATCAGCAGGTGCGCCACCCGGGCGCTCGTGGCTTCGCGTGCTCAAGTACAGTAGAGGTAAATGTCCTTATCTTTGGGCAGGTTCTTGATCTCTTCCTCAAGGTTATTGGGTTCGATACGGATCGAGCCCAGGATCCGCTCGGCGCCCATATCGTAGTAGCCGTGGCTGCGGACATCGACAATCTGAAGACGATCCCCTTCGCCGGCCGCCAAGCGCGCGGCGAGTTCTCCGGCGTGAACGCGTGGGACGAAATCATACTCGCGGTATTTCTGGTACTGCATGATGCGGTAGATCACGTAAACCACCAGGGCAACAATTACGACTCCCTCCATCACGCGCCCGGCCGCATGGAAACTGTTCAACGTTGCCGCAAGAAAGTCGCGAGATAGGTATCCGATGAGAAGGTAGGTGATCGTGTACAGAAGCGCCCCGGCAAAATCGAGGCTCAGGAACTGGCTAAAGCGCATCTTCATGCTGCCGGCCAGCGGTGCCGCCATCGTGTTGACGCCCGGAATGAACTTGGCAATAACGAGGGTAGCCTTGCCGCGCTTGTAGAACGATTCTGCCGACCGAAGGATGCAAGTCTCGGGATTCATCGAAAGCCGGCAGAGGAACCCGAGCAAAGCCCAGCCGGTGTAGCGTCCCAGCCAGAACTGCCAGATATCGCCGACCATAAGGCCGAGAAGCGCGGCCAGAAGCACGCCAGTAGCCGACAGTGTGTGGGACGCGATCGCCGCTCCCGCCGCCACCAGCGCAATCGACGCGGGAAAGGGAAGGCCGACGGTTTCAGCCAGAAGAACGGCGAAGGTCAGGGCATAGCCGTGGCGCCCCATGGATGCGAGCAGAACATTCATAGCAATTGAGAGGTTTGATTCGCCCCAACAGGAAAGGAATCAGTATAAACAAAGCCGGACGGTTCCGATGGAGGCCGTCCGGCTCTGCAGTGCGAGGAGCGAGTCTCTCAGGAGGACTTTCCTCGACAGGGTGAGCAAGACAGCGGCTTGCACTCGAAGTCTGTCCGGCCCTGTCCGGGCCGGCGCGTCGAAAAAGCTAGGCGCCTTTCGTATTAGCTTCGACTGAAGCCGCTTTCTTGAGCGTTGACGGTTCGTCCTAGCGGAAAAGCCCCGGCGACCCGCCTTTCTCAGGTGCCAAGGGGAGAAGTGAGGTCATCAGTGTGCCCCACTCGCATGCCAGTGCGTCTCGTTAGCCTTCCGCTCTAGCGGACACTCCCATCAACTGGCTGCATTTTGATCCGGATCGCTTCGATTTTCCGTAGCTGCCATCACCCCTTGAAGTGACGGCAATCAACCTGAGATTTTCTGGATTATTGTGTTCCGGGTCACACGTGGGACAAGAAGATTTCAATGCAAAGCAATGATTCCCAAGGGTGTTAGAGGCTATTTCTCTCTCGCTACCACAAATTCCGGCGCCCACAGGAGGGCACGCTTGATCTCAGAATCCGGGAAGAAACAGATCGATGTGCGCGCTGATTCGGCGTATTGGGCGGCGCAAGACGTCGCCTCCTCCAGCGACCCATAACGCTGCAGGATTTCAAGAATATCGGCGTGTGTCACGCCATTAAAAGCCCGATCCTTCAAAATCGTCTCGATTTTGCCGCGTTCTTCGGCCGTGCAGCGCTCAAGGGCATGAATCACGGCCATAGTGACTTTGCCTTCACGCAGGTCGCTCGCGACGGGTTTGCCGAGCACCTCTTCCGACGCGGTCAGGTCCAGGACGTCGTCGACGATCTGGAAGGCCATCCCTAAATCATGACCATACTTGCCAAGGGCAGTTTCCTGCTCGGGAGTAGCCCCGCCCAGGATCGCTCCCAGCCGCATACAGACCGAAAACAGGCATGCCGTCTTACGGAAGATCAGGTCGAAATGCTCGTCGAGCGTGATCAGCTTGCCCAGTTTCTCTATCTGCAGCAACTCGCCCTCGACCATCTGCTGAGTAAGTTCGATGAGCGTGTCGAGGATGCGGAAATTACGCTCCTGGACGGCGATCTTGAAGGCCTGCATGTAGAGCCAGTCGCCAGCCAGCACGCATTTGGAGTTTCCCCATTGGGTATTTGCAGCCGGGCGGCCGCGCCGGGTCTTGGCTTCATCGATGATGTCGTCGTGAACGAGCGTCGCCGTATGAATGATCTCGACGACGGCGCCCAGTCGAACAGCACCGCGTCCCTGATAGTTCAGCAGCTTCGCCGATAGCAGCAACAGGGCCGGCCGGATTCTCTTGCCGCCGCCCGCGCGCAAGTACTCGCCGATTTCGGTGATCGCCCCGACGCTTGAGATAGTATCGCGGCCAAACTCGTCCTCGAGGGAGACGAGGTCATCCCGCAGCAGATCGAAGACTTCTTTGCCGTTAATTGTGGCAGGCGCGCTCAAAGTGAAACCGTGGTGAAGCCTTAATTCGTTCTGTAATTCGTAAACTGCAAATCGATTCCGAAATCGTGCCCCTTCAGCAGGGCGATAGTCTCCTGCAGCGTGTCCCGGTCTTTGCCGCTGATGCGCACCAAGTCTCCCTGAATCGAGGCCTGCGCCTTTTTCTTCGAATCTTTTAACAGCTTCACAATTTCCCGGGCCTTCTCGATGGCGATCCCCTGCTGCATGGTCACGCGACGTTTTGCGGTCCCGCCAGCAGCCGGTTCCACCGGCCCGTAAGTTAGAGCTTTCAGAGACACTCCGCGTTTCACCAATTTCTGTTGCAGGATGTCGTTCACCGCCTTCAACTTGTATTCGTCCGCGGAGTGCAGCACGATGGCATCTTTTTCCAGCTCGATATTCGACTTGGAATCCTTGAGGTCGAAGCGCGTGTGGATCTCCTTTAACGCCTGCTGAATGGCGTTGGATACCTCCTGCGTATCGACCTTGCTGACGACGTCGAAGCTGTTATCGGGCATACATTTCTAATCTTTCTGAAAGAAGGGAATCGTAATGTGAGGTTAACAGAAGTTGGGACTCAGCACGTGGGAACTTTGTTTTCAGCGGTTTCAGAGATTTTGAAAAAATTGTAGAAATTGCGCGCAGTCTGCTCCCCGACCTCGTCCATCGATAGACCGCGCAGTTCTCCGATTTTGCGTGCAGTCTCTTTCACGTAAACGGGTTCGTTCCGTTTGCCCCGGTAGGGGATCGGGGCAAGATAAGGGCAATCGGTCTCAATGAACATGCGGTCGAGCGGAACGTCGAGAGCGGCATCGCGAATCTGCTGCGCTTTCCGGAAGGTTACATTTCCGGCAAATGAGATCATGAATCCCATATCCAGGGCGCGCTTCGCCTGCGTCCAGTTTCCGGTGAAGCAATGCAGGATGCCGCCAATCCCTTTCGGTGCCCATTGTTCTTGAATCAGTTGCAGGCAATCCTCCCATGCGTTTTCGCTGTTGTCGGAAGGACGGCAGTGAATCACGATGGGCAGCTTGGCCGCGGCCGCCAGTTCCATTTGCCGAATGAAGACTTCCTTTTGCGTGTCGCGCGGGGAGTGATCGTAGTAATAATCGAGCCCAATCTCTCCCCAGGCAATGACCTTCGGATGCCGCGCCAGTCGCTCCATTTCGGCGTACGTATGATCGGAAGCCAGCCGAGCCTCGTGGGGATGAATCCCGATCGTCGCGTACATGAACGGATATTTTTCCGCGAGCCGAATCCCGGCGTCGAGTTGAGGAGGACCATCGCCGTTGCCGATGGCGACCATCGCGACGACTCCAGCCTCGCGGGCACGCGCGATCACCTGCTCCCGGTCGGTGTCGAACTGTTTCCCATCGAGATGTGCGTGAGAATCAACAAACATTTTGGTTCGGTTTATGTGGGGACAGCCGCCATCGGCTGTCCGCCGAGTGAAGCTCGGCTTCGGCGCTGGTGGCTACTTCAGTCTCGCCCCCACGGGCACGTCCTCTAGGAAGCTAGCCAGCACGGGCTTGCCGCCCTCCAGCGATGCGGCAACAATCATCCCGTTTGATTCCAGCCCGCGCATCTTTCTCGGAGCGAGATTCGCAACAATGACCACTTTTCTGCCGACGAGCGTCTCGGGTGCATAAGCCTCGGCAATGCCCGCGAGGACTTGCCGCACTTCCGTTCCGATATCGATTTCCAGCCGGAGCAGCTTGTCCGACTTCGGCACACGCTCGGCGACCTTCACCAGTCCTACTCGCAAGTCAACTTTCGCAAAGTCGTCAATCGCGATCTTGCCGTCGTTGCTCGGCCCGGCGGACGGCGCGCTCACTGCAGCTTTGACCGGAGTTGTTACGGGAGCAGGTTCCTTCGCTTCCTCCACACCCGGCCCTCGTTGCTGATCTTCCATCTTCTGCATCCTTTCAATGGCGCTCTTGTCGGCGCGCGGGAACACCGGACTGATGTCTCCGAGCTTCGTACCAAGCGGCAGCTGACCCCAAGCCAGCTTGTTCAGGTCAAGTTTCTTGATGTCGCCCAATCCCATCTGCTGCCAAATCTTTGCTGTGGCATCGGGAATGACCGGATACGCGAGCGCCGTAGCAATCCGCAGTGCCTCGGCGGAGGTGTACAGAACGGTCGCCAGGCGTGCACGACTCTCGTCGTCTTGTCTTTCACCGAGCGTCCAAGGTTCGTTTTCGACGATGTATTTATCGACCGTGGCGATCAGGTGAATCCAGATGGATTCGAGTGCAGCGGAGAATTGGTAATCCGTGAAGAACTGACTAGACGCTGCAATAACCATCTCCGCCTTCTCACGAACTACACCGTCCGATGCCGTCTTCGCTGCCCCAGGCGATGGATACGGTACTTCCCCTTTGAAGTACCGGTTAATCATCGTCAGAGTACGACTGGCGAGGTTGCCAATCCCGTTGGCCAGGTCCGAGTTGTAGCGCTGCACCAGCGCGTCGAACGAAAATGATCCGTCCTGCCCGAACACGACTTCGCGCAGCAGGAAATAGCGCAGCGCATCGGCTCCGAGGACGTCGAGAATGGTTTCGGTTCTGACAATGTTGCCGCGCGACTTCGACATCTTGCTTTCTTCGAACAAGAGCCATCCGTGAGCGACGATCGCTTTCGGCAGTGGCAATCCTGCCGCCAGCAAAAATGCCGGCCAGTAGACGCAATGGAACCGGACAATTTCCTTCCCGATCATGTGCACGTCAGCGGGCCAGTATTTCTTGAATGCCTCTTGCGCGCCCGCATGAGTCGAGCCATAACCAATCGCCGTGATGTAGTTGGCCAGGGCGTCGAACCAGACGTAGATCACATGCTTGGGATCGTCCGGAACAGGAACGCCCCACGAGAAGGTCGAGCGGCTGATCGACTGATCGCGTAGCCCTGAGCGGACGAATGAAATCACTTCATTACGTCGTGTCTCGGGCCGAATGAAGTCAGGATTCGCGTACAGTTCGAGCAGTTTGTCCTGAAAAGCCGAGAGCTTGAAGAAGTAATTCTCTTCCTGGACGGTCTCAGTGATGCGCCCGCAGATCGGGCAGGGATCACCCGGCTGCGCGCCATCGACATAGAGTTCGTCAGAAACGCAGTATTGTCCCGTGTATGTGCCCTTGTAGATGTACCCGTTGTCGCGAATGCGGCGGAATAGTTCCTGCAGGCGTTTCTTGTGCCGCTCTTCGGTCGTGCGGATGAAATCATCGTTGGAAATTCCCATCCGCTTCCACAGCGCGCGGAATTCTCCAGAGATCTCGTCTGCATATTGCTGCGGCGATTTGCCTGCGGCCTCTGCCGCGCGCTCGATCTTCTGGCCGTGCTCGTCAGTCCCAGTAAGAAAAAATGTATCCGCGCCCAGCATCCGTTGACGCCGAGCAATCGTGTCGCACGCAATCGTTGTGTAGGCATGCCCGATGTGCGGGCGCGCATTCACGTAGTAAATCGGCGTCGTGATGTAAAACTTCCGGCTCATAAGTTCTTTGAACCACGAAGGACACGAAGTCTCACAAAGGAAACCTTAGTGTACCTTCGTGTCCTTAGTGGTTAATGATTTTCGCTTGTCCTGCCTTTGTATGCCCGTGCTGCCTCTTGCATCACCGTTTTCAGAGGCACATGATGCTCTGCCGCAATCCGCCGGCAATCCTCGTATTCAGGCGCGTAATTCGTGACGGTTCCGTTCATGCTGGCAATCTTGATGCGAACCTCGCCCCACTCGGTACGTACGCTCTCCCAACGCCGGGCCAGCGTCTGCCGCGATTCTTCCCTGCGACGAACTCCCAGAGTCGTGGTCTCGGAAAATATTAGCTGAGCCAGTTTCTCCGCATCTTCCGGTTTGCAGAGCACGGCCAGCAGCGTGCCCGGCCGGCTCTTCTTCATCTGCACCGGCACTCCGAACACGTCTAAGGCCCCTTCTTCCAGCAAGCGATCCATCACGTACCCGAACACCTGCGGGTTCAAATCGTCGAGGTTGGCTTCCAGCACTGAGATGGTTTCGGATGTCGTTTTCGTAGCGAGCGTTGGCAAGGCCTCCCCAATCACCAGGCGGAGCACATTCGGGTGCCCGAGAAAGTTCCGTGATCCCGCTCCGTAGGCCGATTTTTCAATCTTCATCTCGGGGAACGCGCCGAAACGTGTTGCCAGCGTCCGGGCAATTGCCGCTCCCGTAGGCGTAACCAGTTCTGCTTCAATGCCTGACGAGTACACGGGCACACCTTTCAACAACTCGACGGTCGCGGGCGCGGGCACTGGGAACGTCCCATGCGCACATTTCACCGTTCCGCCCCCGACATTCAGACGCGAGCAAACAATCTCGTCTACCCCGAGAGCTTCGGCACCCACGGCGGCGCAAACGATATCCACGATGGCATCAGCCGCGCCCACCTCGTGGAAGTGAATGGATTCCACCGGGATGCTATGTATCTTGGCCTCAGCCGTACCCAAAGCCTCAAAAGTGCGAATAGCCGTGTCCTTTGCCGAGTCAGAGATCGCTGCCGCTGAGATGATCCGGCGTATTTCGGTCAACCCACGATGCGGATGCACATGCTCGTGTGGCGCGGGCGCTTTCGCCCGCGACTGCTTTTGAATTGCGTTCTTGTGATCGTGAGAATGCTCGTGATCGTGCACATGCTTGTGATCGTGGTCAGCTTTCGCGGGCGAGAGCGCCCGCGCCACATCTTGCTTGGCCCAGTACTCCTCCCGAGGCATATCCTTTTCGCCGTCGACCCAGACGTCCACTTTGATGCCTGAAATCCCGCTGCGCACCACCCTGGAAATCTCCAGCTTCGCACCCACGCCGAGCGCCGCCACCGTCTCTTCCAGCAGTCGTGCCGGAATCCCGGCGTCCACCAGGGCGCCAAGGAACATATCGCCGCTAATGCCGGAAAAGCATTCGAGGTAAGCGATGCGCATAAAAACTCACGAACAGCTGAGTTTTCATCATAGGGAACGGCCGCATCCGCGGTCAAACGTCCGCCCCGCGTCGACTCTGTTAAAATCACTGCTTCTTCAATAGCTTAGAGGGTCTCCTTGTATCGTCATCTCGAACGTCGTCTGGCAGAGCGGGTGCTGGAGTGTTTGCACAAGCATTATCCCGGAGTCACTCTGCCTTCGGTGGTCGTTGAACAGCCTCCGAAGGTGGAACTCGGGGACTTCGCGATTCCTCTATTTCCTTTTGCCAAGCCGCTGCGTGCGGCACCACTGAAAATCGCCGAAATTATCCGCTCGGAGAGCGGGCCCATTGAAGGCATTGCCGAATTGCAAGTCGCTCCGCCGGGATATCTGAACATCAAGATTGATCGCACCTGGATGGCCGCTGCTCTGGCGGCAGATCAGAAGGCGCCCACCGACGTTGCACCCGGCAAGATTCTGGTCGAGCATTCGAGCATCAATCCGAACAAAGCTGCCCACATCGGACATCTTCGCAATGCAATCCTCGGAGACACCTTTGTGCGCTTGTTGCGCTACGCGGGCAGGGAAGTCGATATTCAGAACTACATCGATAACACCGGAGTGCAGGTTGCCGATGTCGTAGTTGGATTCACTCACCTGGAAAAGAAATCGCGAGCTGAGATCGAGACCCTGACGAGTCAGCCCCGCTTCGACTACTACTGTTGGGATTTGTATGCCAGTGTCTCGCAATGGTACGAAGCCGATAAGCAGAATAAGCAAGTCAGGCTGCAGACGCTCCACGCAATCGAAGACGCGGGGAGCGAAACCGCCGCGATCGCGGAACTGATCTCCACCGCCGTTCTTCGCCGGCATCTGGAGACGATGGACCGGCTCGACATCGAGTACGATTTTCTTCCGCGAGAGAGTGAAATCCTGCATCTGCATTTCTGGAATGCCGCTTTTGCGAAGCTGAAGGAAAGCGGCGTGCTGACCTTCGAAGACAGCGGCAAGAACAAAGGCTGTTGGGTCATGCGGAGAGCGGGAACTTCAAGAGCGTCCACCACAGAGAACACAGAGGAAGACGAGATTACCGAGGAAGATCAGAAGGTCATCGTCCGCTCCAACGGCACGGTCGGCTATGTCGGCAAAGACATCGCCTACCACATGTGGAAGTTCGGACTGCTCGGCTTGGATTTTGGCTATCGCAGGTTCTATCGCTATCCCAACCTGCACGACTGTTGGATTTCAACGACCGATGGCGAGAAAGATCATCCGCACTTCGGCGACGTGGCCGAGATCTACAACGTCATCGACGCTCGCCAATCCGAGGCTCAGAACACCGTCATCGAGGCGCTGCGAGGCCTGGGGCACGGCGAGGCCGCCGACCACTATACGCACTTCTCCTACGAGATGGTCGCGCTCACTCCCCGCTGCGCCGCCGAACTGGGTTACACGCTGAGCGAAGAAGACAAGGCCCGTTCCTACATCGAGGTCAGCGGCCGCAAGGGTTTCGGCGTGAAGGCCGACGACTTGCTCGACCAGCTCATCGCATCCGCCAAGGACGAAGTCGATTCCCGCCATCCGCAGCTCACCGAACCGGAGCGGCTCGGGATCGCCACGCAGATCGCCATCGGTGCCCTGCGCTATTTCATGCTGAAGTACACGAAGCAATCGGTGATCGCCTTTGATTTCAAAGAAGCTCTCAGTTTCGAGGGCGAGACCGGCCCATACGCCCAATATGCGGTTGTGCGCGCTGCCAGCATCTTCCGCAAGGCCGGAGTTGACGCCAACACTTTCAGCGATACTTTAACGGTGAACCTGTCAGCTGACCGCTTTGCTCTGTACCTGTCAGGCGAGGTCGGAAATGAAATCTGGGAACTTTGGCTCGCCACGTCCAAGACATCCTATGTAATTAGCCAGTGCATTGCCACGACGGAACCTGCCTATCTGGCGAAGCACGTGTTTCAGTTGGCTCAGCTTTTCAACACGTTCTACCATCGTTGTCCCATCCTCGCTGAGCCCGACGAGAAGCGAAAACAGTTCCTGTTAGCCACCGTGGCCGTGGTCCGCCGCGAACTGAGTCGGGCCCTCGCGGTCATGGGTATCACGGTACCTCCTGTCATGTAGAATGCGTGCCAGCATGCGGCGGGCTTGCGCTGCATCCCCTGTGCCCATGGACAACTCCGGTCCTCATACGGCTTCGCCTTCGGTGTTCCGCCGCCTCGTTCCGATGCTGCTCGTATTCCTGCTCATTCTGGCTGTGGCCGGATTTCTCTACGAGAACATCTCCGAGGCCCGCGACCGGCGATTCAATCCGATGGCAGGGCGCCTGGTGGACGTTGAAGGGCGCAAGATGCACATCGACTGCACGGGCGAGGGAAGTCCCACGGTAATCCTCGATTCCGGCCTGGGCGACAGCTATCTTTCGTGGCGCAAGGTACAGCCGGAGATCGCCAAATTCACCCGAGTCTGTTCCTACGACCGAGCTGGACTCGGTTACAGCGATCCCAGTACCGAGCCTCGCACAAGCAAAGTGATTGCTGCCGAACTCCACGCCCTGCTGCAGTCTGCGAGTGTTTCACCGCCGTACGTCATCGTTGGCCACTCTATGGGTGGATATGACGTTCGCGTTTACACCAGCCTCTACCGCAATGAAATCGTCGGGATGGTTCTGGTGGACGCATCTCATCCCGACCAGGAGAACCGTTTTCCGCCTGAGTTGAAGAACATGGAAGGAAGCTGGCATCGTGAGGCGCAGTTCATTGCTTCCACCATGCCGCTCGGGATTCCCCGCCTGCTCGGTCTGTGCGAAAACGATCCGGTGAATCGAGCCGCTGACTGCAATTGGCACAGTGCCAGGGAACAGGTGGCCGAAATCAACGCATTTCCTGCCAGCGCCGCCGAGACAGCCAGTACCGGTTCGTTGTCAGATCTGCCGCTGGCCGTGCTCTCGCACGACCCCGACAAACCTCCGAGTGACTTCCCGCCCGATCTCGCGAAACCGACCAACGAGGCTTGGGAGAAAATGCAGGAGGAACTGGCCCACCTCTCAACTCGGGGGAGGCAGACTATCGCCAAGAACAGCGCACATTACATTCAGATGGACCGCCCTGATATCGTCATCGACGCCGTGCGGAATGTAGTCGAGCAATCGCGACCAGTTCAGTCGCAATCGACCCCAGCCAATCGTTGATTGGTCCTGACTCTAAGCCTGCGAACCTGTTACCCTTTTCACTCACCTTGACTCTCCCTAGTCGCCGACAAAAAGTAGCGTCGGCCTCCCACCGGCTGTCGCGAGGCCATCTTGGCCTCGCTCCGGCATGCTCCCAAAAGCGTTTTAGGAGTTCTTGATGCAAACCCCTGCACGCAGAGCGCAGTTCGCCATTGCTGTCGTCATAGCCCTCGTTTTAGGGCTCTCCAATCTTGTGCGGTCTCAGGATTCTGTGCCTAGTGCGGCCTCCACAACTCCAGCACCGCGCCCGCGTATCGGACTAGCCCTCAGTGGTGGAGGCGCGCTCGGTCTCACAGAAATCGGCGTCATCAAGTGGATGGAAGAAAATCATATCCCCGTAGACCGCATCGCCGGCACCAGTATGGGAAGCATCATCGGTTCCATGTACGCCACGGGGATGACTCCGGAGGAAATTCAGAAGTTCGCAGAAAAAATCGACTGGGATCAGGCGTTCCTTCCCGAACCCGGATATACCGAGCTTTCCTATCGCCGCAAACAAGACCGTCGCGACTTCCTGGTCGCCGCGAAGCTCGGGCTCAAGCATGGACTCAAAGGCCCGAATGGACTCAACTCCGGCCAGGCCGCGGGATTGCTTCTGGACCGCATTGCGTTCGCGCATGCTGGGATCACAGACTTCGATGACTTGCCGATCCCCTTCCGCTGTGTCGCGACCGACATGCAGAGCGGCGAGGCGATTGTTTTGCGTGACGGTTTCCTGGCAGACGCAGTGCGGGCGTCCATGGCGATTCCCGGCGTTTTTACTCCGGTGGAATTGAATGGCCGCATCCTGGCCGACGGCGGAATGGTGCAGAACATTCCGGTCGAGACTGTCCGGGACATGGGTGCCGACGCCGTGATTGCCGTCGAACTTCACTATCCTCCCGGCGACATCGGACAGTTAGGAACTCTTGTTGGCGTGTTGTCGCGTGCCATCGACGTCATGATCACCCAGAATGAGCACCATTCCTTGGCACTCGCAAAAACCAAGGTACGCGTCGACATGAAGGGATTTTCCATCACCGACTACAACCGAGTCGATGAACTCGTTCGGCTTGGCTATGCAGCGGCGGCCAGCCAATCCGATGAACTCTTGCCGTATGCCATCACCGATCCTTCCGAGTGGCAGCGATATCTCGACGAGCGCAACGCCAGAAAGCGCGCGCCCATGACAAAGGTCGAGAAAGTTGTAGTGGCTGGCGCCGATCCCGATACTGATCGCAGAATTCAGCAGCAAGTGACGAACAGCGTGCATGGTCCGCTCGATCTCCTGCATCTCGAGACGCAGCTTACTCGGATTGCCGGCGAAGGTCAGTTCGACCGTTTGGGATATGAGGGGTTCACCCAAAATGGCGTGCCCGCGTTGCGCGTGACCGCCCACGAAAAGAGTTACGGCCCACCCTTTATCGACCTGGCGGTGAACGTTCAAGGCTCCGGCGTAGCCGCCTTTGATTTTTCCGCCGGCACTCGCATCACATTCATGGATCTGTTTCATCGCGGAGGCGAGTGGCGATCGGACCTTCTGTTCGGCTCCAGTAATCTGGCGGCCACTGAGTATTACCAGCCGGTGGGGCAGTCGCGGTTTTTTGTAGCGCCTTATGTCTTCGCGTCCAAGTGGGCCCGGAATTCATTCAGCGGCCTCACTCGCATCGCTGTGTTTGGCGACGAGCGCGCCGGTGGCGGCTTCGATATCGGTTTTAATGCCGGACGCCGCAGCGAATTTCGCCTCGGTTACGAGCTGTTCGAAGGAAAGTTGGCCCCGCTGATCGGAGCCGCCGGTTTGCCCATCGTCCACGGCAGTACGGGCGAATTCCGGGCGCGTTTCGTTTGGGACGGCCAGGATAGCCCTTCCGTTCCCAGCCGCGGGTCTCGCGTTGTAGCGACAGCCACTCGCGTGCTGCAGAGTCCGGATCTGGCACACCCCATCGGGCAAATCGACGTGCAAAGTTCCCACTTCGTGCGTCTGGGCGACAGGACCTCGCTGTTTATGGATGCCTCCGGCGGAACAACATTTCATGGATCTGCCGGTCCATTTCAAGTTTTTTCTCTGGGTGGTCCGTTTCGTCTGGGTGCCTATCTTCCTGACGAATTTCTCGGGAATCACTACGCGTACGCATCTCTCGGTTTTCGGCGAGAACTCTACCACCTGCCTCAACTGGTGGGAAGAAAGATCTACTGGGGTGGATGGTACGAATCCGGATCTGCATTCGGGACCCAACTGAATAGTCGTGGACCCGTGGTTGTGCGTGGCACCTTCAATCTAGGAGTAATCGCGGATACTATCGTGGGCCCGATCGCGCTGGCGGGAAGCGTCAGCCCAACAGGCCAGAGCCGCGTAAATTTTTCGATCGGAAGATTGTTCTAGCAATGAGCAATGAGCAATGAACCAAAACCGAATTGAGCCACGTTTGCTCACCGCCCATTGCTCACCGCTCGCAGCTTCATTTCAGCGACGCCATATCAATCACAAACCGATACCGCACATCGCTCTTGAGCACTCGCTCGTATGCCTCATTGACCTTCTGAATCGGCACAACTTCGATGTCACACGCAATTTTGTGTATCGAACAGAAATCCAACATCTCCTGCGTTTCACGGATGCCTCCAATCTGCGATCCCGCTAGACTACGCCGCCGTGCGGTGAGGGAAAAAGCTGCAATTGGAATGTCTTTCTCAGGAAGTCCGACTACCACCATTGTGCCGTCGACCCCAAGCAGGTCAAGATATTGCTTCCAATCGACCAGCGCCGAGACCGTGTTAATGATCAAGTCGAAATGCCCGGTTAGCTTTGTGAATGTCTCCGGATCCGATGTCGCATAAAAGTGATCAGCTCCGAGGCGCTTTCCATCGGCCTGCTTCTTGAGTGAGTGGCTCAGCACCGTGACCTCGGCTCCCAGTGCGTGCGCCAACTTGACCCCCATATGACCGAGTCCGCCCAGTCCCACGATGGCGACCTTCTTCCCCGGTCCTGCTCCCCAGTGCTTCAGAGGAGAATAGAGGGTGATTCCTGCGCAGAGCAGAGGCGCGCACGCGTCGAGCGGCAGATTCTCAGGCATCCGCAGAACGTAGTTCTCATCCACCACGATTCTCTCGGAGTATCCGCCGTAAGTCGGCGCGCCTTCTTTGTCGCGTGCGTTGTAGGTCCAGATGGTCCCCACGGTGCAGTACTGCTCTAGTCCCTGCTTGCATTCGGGACACGTGCGGCAGGAATCGACGAAGCATCCCACGCCAACCTTGTCGCCGATTTTGTACTTGGCAACGTTCTTTCCGACCGCTGTAACGATCCCGGCGATTTCATGTCCCGGAACCATGGGAAAAATCGCTTCCTCCTGATACTCGCTCCATTCGTCCCGAGTCTGATGAATATCAGAGTGGCAGATGCCGCAATATTTGATATCGATGACAACGTCATGTTCCCGCGGTTCCCTCCGCTGAAACTCCCACGCTCCCAGCGGTGCCTTAGCCGCCGGAGCTGCATATCCCTTGCACTTGCTCATAATTGCTCTCTTTCTGAAAGATTGACTGCAATGACTATAGATGACGTCGGTGAGCATCGGTTTCGCGTCAACGCCCGATCTTGAAGAAACTATCACCTGATTCACTCACTGCGCTTCCGGTTGGTATACTTCGCCTCTCGGTTCAATTCAAGGAATCTGCCCGGAGGCAATCCCTGGTGCGCCTGGACAAACGTCTTTCTCTAATCCTGTGGCTGGTCACAATCTCTGCCGGAGCGCAGCAGGCCTCGACGCCAAACTCCTTCGAAACCGATGTTCAACACTGCAAGAGGTCATGATTCCGGTCCGTGATGGCGTTCATCTTCAAACAGCGATCCTAACGCCAATCGGCCAGCAAGGACCCTTGCCGATTCTATTCCGTCGCACTCCGTACGGGGTCCCCGAAAAGGCTCCGGAGCCGATGCCGTCATCGATGAAGGAACTCGCTCAGGATGGATACATCTTTGTGATCCAGAACCTGCGCGGGCGCTTCAAATCCGAGGGAATCTTCAACCTTTCTTCGTGGGTCGACCCGAACGATCCTAAGGCCACGAACGAAACGACCGACGCCTACGATTCGATCGAGTGGCTGGTGAAGAATGTTCCAAACAATAACGGCAAGGTCGGAATGTATGGCGTCTCCTACGATGGCCTCACGACAGCGCTGACACTGCTTCATCCGCATCCCGCGCTCAAGGCGATCAGCGAGCAGGCATCGCCCGTCGATCAGTGGATGAACGACGATGATCATCGCTACGGCGCGCTTCGCGAAAGCTACGACTTCGAATACGCCGTGATGGAGCAAGCCGACAAAAACAAGAACACCCACTTCGACTTTGAGACCTATGACACCTATGAGTGGTATCTCAAGCTAGGCCCGCTCTCCAACATCAACGCGAAATACCTGCACGGATCAATTCCTTACTGGAACTCTTCCGTCGACCATCCTGACTACGACGAATTCTGGAAGAAAGAAGCATGGGTCAATCAGCTTCATGCCTCAACCGTCCCCAACCTGAATGTCGCTGGATTCTGGGATCAGGAGGACCCCTGGGGGCCCTGGCAGATATTCCGCCACGCTGAAGAGAACGATCCGCAGCACACGAACTTCATAGTGGCCGGTCCGTGGTTCCACGGCGAGTGGCAAGCTCCGAAGGGGGAGGGCATCGGCATCATCCCATTCGGAGGACATGAAACCTCGCGCGAGTTCCGCGAGAACATCGAGGCGCCATTCTTCCGCTACTACTTGCACGATAAAGGCGAGAAACCGCGGTGGCAGGCCAGCACCTTTCAGAGCGGATCGAATACTTGGCACACGTATGCCGTGTGGCCGCCCAAAGAGGGCAAAAATACGAATCTGTATCTCCACGACGACGGCATGCTCTCATTCAGTGCGCCCGAAGCGAAGACCAGCAAGGGATATCGCGAATACGTCTCAGATCCCGACAATCCTGTGCCTTACCGCCAGCGCCCGATTTCTCCGACCTATCCCGGCGGCGACTGGCGCACCTGGGAAGTCGCCGACCAGCGCTTCGTCGATCACCGGCCCGACGTTTTGTCGTTCCTAAGCGAACCGCTCGATCACGACATAACCGTGACCGGTCCGGTCGCCGCAGATTTGTTCGCGTCCACCTCAGGCACCGACAGCGATTTCGTAGTTAAGTTGATTGATGTCTATCCGCAGGATGCCCAGAAGAATGGCTGGAATGCCGATGAAGGACCAAAGCCCGGCCAGTACGCCCAATCGCTAAACGGATACGAGTTGCCGATTGCAATGGAAGTCCGTCGCGGGCGCTATCTTGCGAGCTATGAAAAGCCGCAGCCCTTGACTCCGAACAAACCCACTGAGTGGAACGTTCCCCTGCGAGATCGTGACCACGTCTTTCTGAAAGGCCACCGCATCATGGTTCAGATTCAGTCCACATGGTTTCCCGTGATCGACCGCAATCCCCAGAAATTCGTGCCTAGTATCTACAAAGCCACGGAGACCGATTTCATCCCGGCCACACAGCGTGTGTACTGCTCCCCAGAGCTACCCTCCCACATAGTGCTGCCGGTGATGCCGTAACCTAGCGCCGGCATCTTGGCGGTTGTGGCGGGACCATCCTGGCCCCGCCGCTGCGGATGCCAAAGAAAAAAGGCCCGGCGCAAACCGGGCCAAAGCAATTCAACCTCTGTTTATTTCCCGCCCGCATTCCCGTGCTGTCCCAGCCACGAGGCCAACTGCGGTTCCTGCTGCGACTTCAAATCGATGCAATTGTTAATGCGCTCTATCGACTGCCGGTAGGTCCGTTCTGCTGCAGCGATCTTGTGAGCGCTGTAGAACTCAGTCACCTGATCGCGCATTCCAGCATCGCAGAAACCACTCGTGGCTCCTACCACTTGCGCGCTGGCAAACGGGCCTCCCGCCTTCTCGATCTCGGTCCAGTGCTGGCGGATGAAGTCCCAGGCCAACTTCTCCCCATCTTGGTTTCCAAGCACCCCCGTAACCAGTTGCAGCGCATCTTGCGAGCGTACGTCGGGTGAGATCGCGAAATCCAACGTGCGCTGCAGCAGCTTCGGATCGGTGAACTGAGGCAGCGTGAAGAAGTAGGCGTAATACTCCTCCGGCGACTTCGGGTTTTTCAGAGCAGCCATAACCTTGTCGTAAAAGTCACCATCTCCCTTGATGGCTGCGAGCCCAAGAGCTGCACCCGCTAACTGATGGTCCACTGACGCCGGATCGGCGAGGGCTTTGTCAGCTATGGTTCGAGCCTCAGCCAGCGCGTCAGGATCACGAGCATCCTGGCCAAGTGCCGTCAACACACGCGACCGTAAAGTCCTCTGTTCGTCGCTTTCGTTTGGCTTGGGCTCCCAACCCACTTCCTTCATGATCGGGGTCAAGAATTGCCGCAGCCACGCCCGGAACGAATCGCGGTCGCTGTCGTTGGGAAGATATTGACCAATGTAGTCGATCCGTCCCAGAACATCTTCCAACACCGCGCGCGTGCGGTCGTTTTGCAGGCCCTGGGCGAAGGCGAGGTAGTCGCCCACTGGCTCTCGGCCGACTCTCACCGAAGCCCATATGTCGTTCTGCAGTGAGATTCTTTCCGCCGGGCTCAATTTCGTTTCCGCATCATGCGCCAGAGCACGCACTGCATCTGGTTGGTATCCGTCGCGGTAATAGCCCGTTGCCCCCGCGTTCGCGAGAACCCAATTCGAGCATCCTGGCAATGTGAATGTTTCTTCCTTCTTAGTCAGTAGCTCGCACTTTGCGGCGCCAGTGGTCGCTGATCCTTTCAGGCACACTGGAATCTGCCAAAGCTGATCGTTCGGAGATTCGAATTTCGAGCGGTCGAAGTAGTAGCGCTGTTGCATGACCGTGACATTGGTGGAGTTCCCAGAGCATTGCGCCTTTACATTGATGATCGGCTCGCCCGCCTGCTTCACCCAGGTCGGCATGATTTTGTCGACCGGCTTCTTAGAAGTCTTCGCCTGGGTATCCCAGAAGTCCTCGGCGGTTGCATTCGCGTATTGGTGTTGTTTCAGATAGGCATTAATCCCCGCGCGGAATGTTTCCTCTCCCAGATACGACTCCAGCATGCGCAGCACCGCCGCGGCCTTTCCATACGCGATGCCGTCAAACAGTTCCTGAATCTGAGCAGGAGTTTCCGCCGCCTGATGGATTGGACGTGTGTTGTCGAGTGCGTCCACGTTGAGCGTTCCGCCCGTGCCGCTGACGTCGTCCAGCCCGAAGTTCCATTCGGGTTTCCATTTCTGAAGCGGTTTACTCGACATCCATGTGGCGAATCCTTCATTCAGCCATACGTCGTCCCACCATTTCATCGTGACCAGATCGCCGAACCACATATGGGCAATCTCATGTGCGGTGACCGAGGCAATCGTCTTCTTTAGGTCGACCGAACCTTGCTTGTCATCGATCAGCAGCAACACCTCGCGGAAGGTGATGCAGCCGATATTTTCCATTGCTCCCGCGGAAAAATCCGGAAGGCCAACCAGGTCCAGCTTGCCGTAGGGATACTTGATCCCAAAATACTTGTTGTAGTAGCCGACATTCTGTTCGGCCACTTCGAGCGCGAACTTGCCCATTTCTTTCTTGCCGGGCGTGCTATAGACCCGGATCGGAATGCCGTCTACCGACCCTTCCACATATTCGAAGTTTCCGACAACCAGTGCGGCCAGATAAGAAGACATTTTTGCGGTCGTCGCGAACTTCACCGTGTGCTTGTCGCCCGGTCCGGGCGTGTCCGAAACGACTTTGTAGTTGGAGATTGCGACCTGCCCTTTGTCAGCGACGGCCATGATGTCGAAAGTCGCCTTGTAGTCAGGTTCATCAAACGAGGGAAAGGCGCGGCGGGCATCGGTGGCCTCAAACTGCGACGCGGCATATCTGCGGCCCTGATCGTCTTTGCCAAGATACAGGCCGCGCATCTCGCTATTGAGAATCCCCGTGTACGTGATGTGGATCGTCGCCGGACCGGCAGCCAGCGGTTTCTCGACCGACAACACGACCATCTCTTTCTCTTTCTCAGGCGTTACCGTCGCTTTTTGAGTCGCGCCTCCGCTGGCGATCGTCACTTCGTGGAAGTCGATGTCGACCGCATTCAGCGTGATCTCGGAGGTTGGCTTTAGCACACCGAGGGTGATCGTCTCGTCGCCTTCAAACTTCGCGTTTTCAAGATCCGGAGTGAATGTAAGCTTATAGTTGTCTGGTCTGGCCATCTCGGGCAACCGCTGGGCGGTCGCTATCGACAGAGTCAGCAATGCAAAAATCACAACTGCAAGAGTCTTCTTCATGGATGGTCCTCAGAGAGTAGATTCGGATGTTTGCTATGATCTCGTTGCCCCAGGCTCATGTAGCGACAGCCGCCTCGGCTGTCCCGCGTGGGCGAAGCCCCGCGGAAATCCCCACTCGCGGTAAGCATCAGTTTCTTAAAAAGTTCACTGACGCAATGCGGTAACCCCATTCAACACTGTCATCTGACAGTGATTGGCCCCAAACCAATACGGAACCTCACGGTAATCCTCGACGTCGAAGACAGCTAAATCGGCGTCTTTCCCCGGTTCGATGCTGCCCTTGTGATCTGCCAGCCGGAGCGCCCAGGCTCCATTGATCGTCGCGGCCGCCATTGCTTCCGCGGGGGACATCTTCATCTGCGTGCAGGCCAGCGACATCGCCATGGGCATGCTTATCGTTGGTGAAGTTCCAGGATTGTAGTCGGTTGCCAATGCGACCGGTAGTCCAGCATCGATCAATTGCCGCGCGTCCGGATAATTCTTGAGGCCCAGGAAGTAGTTTGCTCCGGGCACCAGCGTAGCGACCGTATCGAGCTTCGCCAGACGTTTCACGTCCTTGCTGTTCACATGGTCCATGTGGTCGAACGACGCCGGATTGAACCGAAGAAACGGCGCCAACGCTGTCTCTGAAAGCTGGCCCATGTGCGCGCGCACGCTCAATCCATGCTCGTTGGCCGCGGCAAAGATCTGTTGTGTCTCCTCAGGAGCAAACGCGCCCTTGTCGCAGAAAACATCTACGAATTGGGCGAGATTCCGGCTCGCCGCCCGCGGAATCATCTCTTTACAGACGATCTCAACGTATTTTTGTGAGCAACCCTGGAATTCTCTGGGGACTACATGGGCTCCGAGTAAGGTCGGGACTACAGTTCCGGCCCAACCATGCGCGGCTTCGCCAATCGCCTCCAGCGACTTCAGTTCCGACTCGAGCGTGAGCCCGTAACCTGACTTAGCCTCGACCGTGGTGGTTCCGTGCGCGGCCATGTCGTGCAAGACTGCCAGCACTTTCGCCTTCAACACGGATTTAGCCGCGTTGCGAACGGCTTCCAGACTCGATCGTATTCCGCCTCCGGCAGCAGCGATGTTCTCGTAAGAGGCACCCTCAATCCGCTTTTCGAAGTCGACCAGACGCGGGCTGACAAACACGGGATGCGTATGTGAATCGACGAACCCGGGGATTACGACGCTGCCGTCGCAATTGATCTCGGTGATCTGCTTGCGGTTCTCCCTGATCCAGGAATCGCGCAGCGCGTCTTTCGTTGTGCCAACCGAAACGATCTTGCCGCCGACGCAGAGCACCGCGCCATCACGGATGATCCCGAGTTCCTTGAGGTCAGTCCCGCGGCGCGGGCCTGATTTTGGCGACGCAGATCGGAGCGTGAGAAGTTGGCCGATGTTGGCCAGGAGCAACGCTCCCGCCGGGCGACGTCTTCTCTTTTTCGTGCTCACTCGTATCTAGTCTAGCAGCGCCCCTAGTTGGCAAGGAAAGGAGGCAGTTCGTTGGTATACCAACTTGTGCAGGAGTCCTCAATAAGCCTAATATCGGGCGCGAGACGTCACTATGAAGATCATCTCGCCGCGGCACTCTGGTTTCGACACTCGTTGTTTCGTCTGGAAAGTGGCTTTGTTGGTTCTGTGCGTGATCGCTTTTCAAACTAATTCTGTATCGCTAAAACGAAGTCAGGCTCCGCCGAAATCGAATACGTTGCGTCAAGCGGCTGAGGCTCGCCATGTCCTCATCGGGACCGCGGCTGCCCCGCGCTACCTCGACGAGGCGGATTACTCTGCAATCCTGGGCTCTGAGTTCAGCGAGTTGGAACCTGAGAACCAGATGAAATTTCAGGTTATTCATCCTCGGCCTGAAAGCGATGCGAATCCTTACGACTACAAACCTGCCGATGCGCTGGCGGACTTTGCCCAAAGCCACAACATGCTGCTCCGCGGACACACGCTCGTGTGGCACAACCAGATTCCGGATTGGGTGAAGCAAGGTCATTACACCGAAGCGCAGCTCGCGGCGATTCTTCAAAGTCACATTCACAGTGTTGTGACGCATTACGCATCAAAGGTCTACGCATGGGACGTGGTCAACGAAGCCTTCACGGACGACGGAACGATGCGGGACACGCTCTGGTACAACCAACCTGGAATCGGCGCAGGGAAGGGAACACAATACATCGAACAGGCTCTGCGCTGGGCGCACACTGCTGATCCCAAAGCGAAGCTGTTCTATAACGATTACGACGCCGAAGTGGTGAACAGGAAGTCAGACGCGGTCTATGCGATGGCGAAAGACTTCAAGAAGCGCGGCGTTCCACTGGATGGAATCGGATTCCAGACGCACGTCACCCTGCAATTCGACAATCCTACAACCGTGGCGTCCTATGCGGCGAATCTGGAGCGATTTGCCAAGCTCGGACTCGAGCTGCACCTCACCGAGCTCGACATCCGGCTGGCCGATCCCAGTGCGGCTTCGCTCACGGCGCAAGCCAAGCTCTATGGGGAGATCACGACTCTCTGCCTGCAGCAGCCAGCCTGCAAGCTGATTCAAACCTGGGGCTTCACCGACGAGCACTCGTGGATTTCCCGACAGTACAAGGGGATGGGCTGGGCGCTGCTCTGGGACGACAAATATCAGAAGAAGCCCGCGTATGAAGCGGTGCACGACGCGCTGGTGAAATAGCGATTCACCAACCTGTCGATCAGACGTCCATCGGGACCTTCACGCCGGTTTTCTCCGCAAACTGCCTGGCTTCCTCATAACCGGCGTCGGCGTGACGGATGATTCCCATGCCTGGATCGGTGGTCAGGACGCGCTCGATGCGCTTTGCCATCATGTCGGTTCCATCCGCGACTGTGACCTGTCCTGCGTGCAGCGAGTAGCCGATTCCAACTCCGCCTCCGTTGTGGATGGAGACCCAGGAAGCACCTGCAGCGGTATTCAACAGCGCGTTCAGCAACGGCCAATCTGCGACTGCGTCAGAGCCGTCTTTCATACTCTCGGTTTCGCGAAACGGGGATGCGACCGACCCGCAGTCGAGGTGATCGCGGCCGATCACGATCGGCGCTTTGATCTTGCCATTTCTTCACCAGATCGTTCATCGCCAGGCCAAATTGCGCACGTTCGCCGTAACCGAGCCAGCAAATGCGTGCGGGCAATCCCTGGAACTTGATGCGCTTGCGGGCGAGGTCAATCCAACGGCGCAGGATGCGGTTTTCAGGGAACAGTTCGAGAACAAGATCATCGGTAATGTGAATGTCGGAGGCTTCGCCCGAGAGCGCAACCCAACGGAATGGTCCGCGTCCTTCACAGAACAGCGGCCGGATGTACGCGGGAACGAATCCCGGGAAATCGTAAGCGTTCTTCACGCCTTGCTGGAAGGCAAAGGTGCGGATGTTGTTTCCGTAATCAAACGTGACCGATCCCATCTTCTGCAGGCGCAGCATGCCTTCAACGTGGCACGCCATCGCATCGAGCGACTTCTCCTGATAAGCCTGCGGATCGCTTTGGCGCAGTTCGATCGCCTCGGCGAAGGTCATGCCGTTCGGAACGTATCCGTTGAGCGGATCGTGAGCTGAGGTTTGATCGGTGAGTATGTCAGGAACGACGCCGCGTTCGGCGAGTTCCGGAATAATATCGGCGCAATTGCCAACCAGTCCGACGGAGACGTTTTCCTTCTTGCGGACGGCATTCTTCAGGATGCGCAGCGCTTCGTCGAGCGTCGTCACCATGAAGTCGCAATATCCGGTTTTCAGGCGTTTCTTGATGCGCTCGGGATCAACGTCAATGCCTAGAAAAGCCGCGCCAGTCATGGTTGCGGCGAGAGGTTGAGCTCCACCCATTCCGCCCATTCCGCCACTGACGATCAGCTTGCCGGCGAGATCGCCGCCGAAGTGCTTCTCACCTGCGGCGGAGAAAGTCTCGAATGTGCCTTGCACGATGCCCTGCGATCCGATGTAGATCCAGCTTCCCGCGGTCATCTGGCCGTACATCATCAATCCGGCGCGCTCGAGTTCGTTGAACTTCTCCCAGTTGGACCAATGCCCGACGAGGTTGGAATTGGCGATGAGAACGCGCGGCGCGTGATCGTGGGTCTTGAATACGCCAACGGGTTTGCCCGATTGGACCAGCAGGGTCTCGTCGTTCTCGAGATTTTTCAGCGACTGAATGATGGCGCGATAGGCTTCCCAACTGCGTGCGGCGCGGCCTGTTCCACCATAGACGACAAGGTCTTTGGGACGCTCGGCTACTTCCTCGTCGAGATTGTTCATCAACATGCGCATGGCGGCTTCCTGTTGCCAGCCCTTGCAGGTGATCTGGTTGCCGCGTGGGGCGCGAATGGAAGTTGGGGCCTGAAGTTCGGTTTCGACGGGCATAGTGCAATGTTACTTGTCGACCACTGCTGGAGACAAACAGCAAGTGCTCATCCCGCAACGCGCAGGTCTTGACTCGGGCGTACTTCGACGGCTTCGCCAGCTTTCGGCCAGCACAGCCGCTGCTCCATTCCGGCTGCGCGAAATGCGCGGAGAATGTCTTCCTTGCCCTCGGAGAAATGCGCCCATCCTTCGAAGTGAGTCGGGACGATGATTGCGTCAGAGAACGCTTTCGCTGCTTGCACTGCCTCTTCCGAAGTCATGGTCAGGTGGAACGGGCCAACTTCGGGAACCTGAGCTGCGCCGAGGTGTAACACCGCTGTCTGTATCCGAAAACGTCGAGCGATCTCCGCAATGCCTTCGTACCAGACTGTGTCACCGGAGACGTACAGGCCTTGCTCGGGAGAGTCCGTGAAGAAGATTACGAACCCAGTCACGGCTCCGCGTTCCAAACCCGCAGGTCCGTGGCGCGCTGGGGTGGCGAAAATTCGCAGGGTGCGATCGGCAATCCGGAGATCACGACTGTCCCAGGTGTCCATTCCAATGGCATTTCCGCCGAGACGCTGCGCGCCTTCTGGAGTGGTGAAAACGAGTTCGGCTCGCTGCAAGGATTGGTGTCCCGCGCGATCGAGGTTGTCGGAGTGATGATCGTGACTCAGCAGAACGTAGTCGAACGATGGCAGTTGGTCTGGCTGGAGCGCGGGCGGAGTCAGTTTACGGAGAGTGACGGGTCCGGAAACGTATTCGCCGCCTGCGGGATCGAATGTGGGATCGGTCAGGATTCGGATTCCGCCGAAGTCCAACAGCATGGTTGGACCACCAATGTAGGTGATGTGGAGAGAGTTCATATGGTGTTGGATGGAACGGAATGAGAGCGGATGCGGTGACGGTCACAAACATCCCGCAAAAAATTTCCACGTGGAATCAAAAGACCTTCGTTTCCGGCTGTTCCTCTTTTGGGGAATTATGGGGTGCCCCCCCTCCCCCTGGTCTATTGGAATCATCAGCTTACAGGGAAATGTGCAATTAAATCTTGGGGCTCAATCGGTTGCGGGGAAAATCTTGATTTCAAAGAGCTTAGGCGTCGCCGATGTTCGGTTGTGCTTACCGCTTGCCCCTTGGAAATCATCTTCTTTTTTTCTGCGTGCCGCAAGGGCAGATGTCACATTGGGCTGTGGAAAATAGCCAAGCATCTGGGTCTGTGGTCGGGGGGCTCGGCTTTGCCATCGCTGGACGGACGAAGGCGTCCGTCCCCACACGGACCGCGCTCCGTTCCTACACGGGCCGTGCGCGGCGCCTGCGCCGTCTAGAACGAGAGGCGGGCGCTCAGTTGGAGTTCGCGGCCTGGGGTCATGGCCATGGTGATGGTGCCGAACTGGGGCGTGTTCACAAAGCGGTTGGGGGTGCCCAGGTTGACCATGTTTAGAACGTTGAAGGCTTCGCCGCGGAACTGGAAGCTGGCGCGTTCGGTCAGGCGGAAGCTGCGGACTAGTGCGATGTCTAGAGTCTGGAGTGGGGGGCCGTATATCGAGTTTCTTCCTACGTCGCCGAAGGTGTAGGCGGGAGGAGTGGCGAAGGCGGCGGGATTGAACCATTCATTCGACGTGCGCGTGCCCGGTCCGAAGATTGGCTTTCCGGTGTAGTTCGCGCGGATGGGATTCTCGCCGAGAACCGTGCCGGCGTTCGCCGTGTCACCGAAGACCGAGATTGTGAGTGGCATCCCGGATTGAACCTGGTAAACGGTGCTGAATTGCCAATTCTGCGTCACCAGCTTCGTCCAGGTTGCGCGCTGGAGCGCAGGGATGTTGTAAACGGCGCTGAGGGCCAGGCGATGGCGGACGTCGCAGCCGGGGCCCTTCTCGGCGGCGAGATCACTGTTGTTCTGCGGAATGGCGCTCTCGTCCATGGGAGATCGGAAATCCGGCGCGTTGGTCAGGTTCTTGGCGAACGTGTAGTTCGCCAGGAAGCTGAGGCCGTGAGAATACTTGCGGCGCACGTTGACGTATCCGGCGTCGTACCAGCTCTGCGCGGTGTCTTCGAGAAGATTAATGGTGCTGACCGGAAACGTCTGGCTCTGGATGACGGCGTCGGTGCTACTTGGAGTGAGGACGGTGCCGGGTACGAAGCTCAGCGTGTGGAAGGGACGACGCGGTCCGAGTGGTCCGGGTCCAGGAGGTGCATTGTTGATTAAATGCGAGCGCTGCAGGTGGAAGCCCCGTGCGCCGAGGTATCCGACTTCAAGCGTGGTGTTGGTGCCGAGAGTTTTTTCGACTTGCGCATTCCACTGTTGAATGTATTCGGCGGGAGCATGAGGATCGAAGGCGGTGAAGCTGACGGTCGTGGCCGGCAACGTGCCAGTTCCGAGGACCGGAGTGCCGAAGTTCAAAGTGTTCGTGTACAGAGATGCAGGCGGGGTGAAGTTGTCCGCTTGTTGGGTTTCGGGGAAAACGTAGGGAACGTTGTGACGCTGGTTGCACCATGTGTTCTCGTCGACCGGGGTGAAGAAGATGCCATAACCACCGCGAAATACAAGGCCGAGGCGAGGCAGATTCCTGGCGATTCCGAAGCGGGGCGCGACGTTGTGCTTGTTGGAGTACATGAGTCCCGTCGGGTAACCGTTCTGGCCGCCGATGAAAACCGAGGGCACGCCGTGGTGGAAGATCAAATTCGAGTTCGTTTCGGCAAGGTCGTAGAGCGGGCTGGTGTATTCATAGCGGATGCCGAAATTGATGGTCGTGCTCGGAGTCATCCGCCAGCTATCTTCGGCGAAGCCATCGTATCCCCAGTTGCGAAGATTCATTTGGGGCACGCCAGCCTGGCGCTGCTTGACGGTGGGAAGAGTGAGCAACAGACTCGCCAATCCTGAGCCGCTGCCGTCGTTGAAGCCGAATTCCGTCGTATATCCATTGGTGAACTGGTAGAAGCCGCGGTTCTGGAAGAATCCCCACATGGGCCAGATGAAGCGACGCGCATCGGCGCCGAGGCGGAGCGCGTGATGCCCGTGCTGCCATGCGAATGTGTCACGCAGTTCGATCGTGGTATCCCACGCGTGCATGGGTGTCGCGGCGAATGTGTCGCCAATGCCGGTGTAACCCTGAGCGGCAAACCAGGGAGCACCCCATGCGCCCGGGCCGCCGAACCCGATTCCCTGAATCCCGAGTTGTTCGACGATGTCGTTCACCTTGTTGTTCTGCGAGGTGTGATTCATCGAAAGTCGAGACAGGGCCAGGGAAGCCGTGTTCAGCTTGTTGCTGGCGAAAACGTGATTCCATGAGATGACGGCTTGCTGGGAGAGATTGTCGAAGTTCGCGCCAAATCCAGGAAGATTCTCGGTGGTGGAGGTGCTGCCGTTGCTCGGGGAGAAGCCGTTTTCTGAGCCGAGCGAATATCGAGCCATGGCGGTGTCGTTGTTGGAGAAGTCGTGATCCACACGAACCGTTCCCTGATCCTGATGGTGCGTCTCGTTGCGGATGTCGAGGTAGTTGTTGGAATCCGCACCCATGGACATCATCATCATGTTGGGCATGGGAACGTACGTCATCAGGAAGGCTTCGAGATTCTGATTGATGCGGTCGCTGGGAATCTGATTGTTGGGGAACTGGCTGCGTGTGTAGGGATAGTTGGAAGGACCGGTGGGGAGCGCCGGGTTGTAGTTCGGATTGGCGACCGCCGTGGTCGGGTCGTAAATATTTACCGGGCTCATGCTGAAGTCGCCGGTGATTTCGGCAGGCGTGGGAACGGTAAGGATTTGCGCATCTGCCTGCGAGAGGCGGAATCCCTCATAGTTCACGAAGAAGAAGGTTCGCTTGTCTTTGGCGAGGAGCGGGCCGCCGAACGAAGCGCCGAAATTGTTTTGAACCAGATGATTGTTGCCCATGGACTGGAAGGGGCTGGCATCCATGGCACCATTGCGCAGGAATTCGTAAACCGTGCCGTGATACTGGCTCGTCCCGGAGCGGGTGACGATGTTGATTTGTCCGCCGCCCGCGCCGCCCATGTCAGCGGTGTAACTGCTGGTGACGACCTGGAACTCCATCACGGAATCGGGCGAGGGGCTGAGATTCTGCGTGTTGAAGGTAGGGTCGGTGTTGGTGGCGCCGTCGAGCAGGAAGAAGTTGGCGTTAGGACGGGCGCCGCCGATCACGACGGCCGAGCGCTGTCCGGGGCGCCAGTACAGAGGATTCGTTTGTCCGGTCTGGGCGCCAAAGCCAACGTGGGCGCCGGGAACCGTGAGCACGAGATCGATCAGCATGCGACCGTTGAGCGGCAATTCCTGAATTGACTTGGGTTCGACGACCTCGCCGACGGCGGCGTCGGTGGTGTGAAGGATCTCCGGAGTGGAACTGACCTCGACGCCTTCCCTCACGGCGCCGATCTTTAGAGCCACATCCAGAGCCAGCTTTTGCCCGACTTCCACATGCACACGCTGCACCAGGGGAGCGAAGCCAGATGCGGTGGTCGTGACTTCGTAGTCATCGGGTAGAAGGGCAGGGGCGTAGAAGATGCCAGCCTCGTTTGTGGTGACGGAGCGCGTCGAGCCTGTGCTCACCGCCTTGAAATTCACGGTGGCGCGGACCACGGGAAGGGATTGGGAGTCTTTTACCGTGCCTGAAACAACGGCGTAGTTGCTTTGGCCCACGGCTAGCGCGGATAGAGTCAGTGCACACACAACGAGCGACAGTGTTCGCATGGACTACCCCACAGAAAATTCTCGGGCGGTGCTTGAGATTGCGCGCTGCAGAGGATTCCCCAAAACACCCTGCCCCACGAGTGTGCGAAACTTTATCCGCGGAGTAAGTGGGGATCAATAACAGGAAAGCACTAGCGGCGTTTGCGGGGGTAGGGATGCTTCGACTGTGCAATCTCCTCCGCTTCGCTGCGGAGATTGCTTCGCTCAGCATGACAAATCGGGGGCTTGGGGACGCCTCCGCCACAGCCGGGACAGAGGCGGGCGCTACGGCCCGAGGACACTACCGCGCGGGACAGGCTGCCGACCGGCTTACCAGGTGCTGTAGGCCGTGCCGTCGCTGGCGGTGTTGTTGGAGGCGGAGTGGACATCGATCAGGCCGGATTCCTGCTGGTCGATGGTGAGGAGGACCTCATCCTGAACGACCTCCCAGTTTGGTTCGTGGGTCATGGGGTCGTCCGGAATCTTGTCGATGTAGCCCGCCGCTCTGAGATCATCCAGGGACTGCGGCGCCTTTTGCTTGTCGAACGTAAATCTCCAAATGGCGTTCCGCAATTGGGTAAGGTCTGCTCGCAGAGCCCTTTCGCGGGCCGCAACAATGGAGTGGCTGTAGGTCGGAATTGCGACGGCCAGCAGAATCGCGACGATGCTCAAGACGATCATCAACTCGAGCAGAGTGAAACCGAGAGTCCCGCGCCGGCCGCACAGCTTCCGTTTACCAGGTACTGTATGCTTCGCCATTGAGTGCCGTTCCGGCCGAGGAAGAGTGTGCGCGCGCAATTCCGGTTTGTTGGGGATCCACTGCATTATTGGGATCCTCCGGATCGGTTACCCAGTCGGCTTTCAGCGTCATGGGATCGACGGGCAGCTTAGGAAGATACCCTGCAGTCACTAGATCGTCGAGGCTCTGCGGCGATTGGCCCTTATCCAATCGGTACTGCTCGATGAGGCTGTCCAGTTGGAACAGATTCTGCCTGAGCACGGCTTCGCGCGCCTGAATCACGTGCTGCTGATATAAGGGCACGGCGACGGCCATGAGAATCATCATGATGCTGATGACGATCATGAGCTCAAGAAGGGTAAAGCCGCTGCAGAGACGCAGCTTGCTACGTCTCTTCCCGCCACCTGCACGGGTGCCGCTTGCGGCAGGAGACGTTGCCAGCAACGTCTCTACGAATTGTTTCGCGCTGCGCGTCATTTACCAGTTACCAGTCTTTATATTTCGTGCCGTCGAGGCCTGTGCCTTGCGACTTGGTGTAGACGTCGAAGACGTCCTGTCCACCCCAGGAATCGGAATCGGCATCATCTTGCATCGATCGCAGGCCCCAGTCTTTGCTATTCGTCATGGGGTCTGTAGGGATGGAACGCAGGAAACGGTATTTCTTGCCAGCCTGGCCCTCAATCCCTTTGACAAGTTCGTCAAGATCCGGGGGATAGTTTTGGCTATCGACTTTGGTCTGAAACGCTCCCCGGTCAGCGGCTTCCTTGTAGCGGTCGATGCCGTCGCGCATCTCCCACAACGCTTCGCGAAGCCTCTTCTCCTTCTCGCGCTGGACCGTCACGCGCGCAAGCGGCAAGGCCATGAGCGTGAGGATGGAAAGGATCGTCGCGGCGATGATCAGTTCGATCAGGGTGAAGCCGCGCTCTCTCCTTGTCATCGCTCTATTTTGAGCTCTGGTTACCATCTACACTTTGCTCCACTTCAAATTGCGAAGAACTATTGCACTGTCACAGAGGCCTGCGCCCCGTTGACGGTGATGGCCTGCAGCCCCGGATCCCGCGCTCCACCACGTGTAATGGTGAGCGGAGTTTGTCCGGAGGCCTTAGCCTCGAAAGTTACTGTGACAACGGCTCCCTGGCCGGAGACTCCGCCGGCGCCACTCGGACGCGAGGCGGTGATCTGCGATTGGCCAAGGGATTCGTCCTCACGATGGACGAGCGTGACAACCTGGCCATCTTGCGAGAGGAACCCTCCATTCGACACGTTCACCAGTTGCAGCATCTTGGGGTCATAGTTCAGCTGAACGGGAACGGAATAGACATTCTGCGCTCCGGAGATCAGCAGGTTCACGGCAAAGGTGTTGCCTTTTTCCGCTTGAATCTGTGGCGGATCGAACAGGAAGCTGGGATTGCCTCCGGGGTTATTCTGACCGGCCGGCTGCGTTGCAGTTGGACGAGCGGGTTGATTTGGAGCCGAACCGATCGGGACGATCGATGGATTTCCGTTCTGGCTAGGCTGAGTGGTCGAGGCCGAGGGCGCGACGGCAGGCCTGGGCGCGTGGTGCAGTTCGATCGTGGTAGCGGTTCCGATGTCGATCGCGCGTTGATTCATTTCGGTGACGTCGGTGGCGCGGATGATGTGAGGAACGACAGCAAAAACGATTTCGTTTTCGGAATGATCCTGAGTTGTCTGGCCAAAGAGGTATTTGAGGATGGGAATCTGTGCCAGGCCAGGAATCCCGCTCAACTGCTTGGTCTGCTGGTCTTCCATAATGCCACCCAGCAAGTTGGCCTCGCCATCTTTCAGGCGGATTTCGTGCTCGATCTTGCGCTGTCCTATGATGGGCTGGCTGATGCCGCCGATGTTCTGCTGGCCGGTGACGGCGGAAACGTCCATCGTCATCTTGAGCGTAACCTCGCCGTTGGCATGGACGCGAGGCGTGATGTCGATATTGACGCCGACGTCGAGATACTGAAATTGGGTGTTGACCAGCGGGTTAATGCCGACGCCGCCGATGCCGGGCTGGAACGATCCGGTAGCGACGGGAACACGGTCGCCGATTTTGAGCGATGCTTTCTGGCCATCGAGGGCGCGAATTTGCGGATTCTGGATCAGCTTGGTGTCGCTGTTACTCATCAACACCGATAGATTCGCGGCCGGGATCGTGACCTGGAAGTTCGTGGCATTGAGACTCCCCAAAGTATTGAGGTTGATGCCGTTTGATCCAGTACTCTGGGTGACGGTTCCGCCTGTGCCCGAATTGGTTGTACCCGTAGTGGTCGTCGTATTGAGGTTGTTCTGGAGTTGAATGGTGGCACTAGTGGGAGGGTTCAGGCCCAGGGTGCGCGAGCGGTCTTTGCTGACCTGCATGACAGCGATATCGATGATGACTTCGGGACGGGCCTTATCGAGGTCCTCTACCAGCTTCTGAGCGAGGGCGATCTGATCGGGTGTGCCGCGCACCACCAGGGCATTCTGTGAGAGCAACTGCTGCACCCGCTGCACATCGAGCACCGCGCGGATCGCGTTCACGACATCCTGCAATTCAGTGGGCTGGGAAAGATTCGTAAGATAAAAAGTTTTGAGGACGCTCTGTTCCAGCTCTTTCCGTTTGGCAGGGTTGTCGGCGGCGACAAAAATGGTGTTGGAAGTGACCGGGCGCCAGAAGGTCTTTGATTCGAGCGCGGTGATCTCCAGCGCTTCTTCCAGGCTGACGCCATTCAACTCGACTTTGATGGGGCGGGGAGTGTAGTCGGGATCGAGCAGCACATTGATGCCCGCTAACTGCCCGACGGTGCGATAAACCGTGTCGGACTTGTCGGTCATCTTGATGGTGATCGGAATATTGGAAATGGGAGAGAGTTCAACGGGGCCGGCAGCTTCATGGATTCGCCGCTCGAGGCTCGAGGGAGGCCCGGCTGCCTGCGGCGGCGGATTGTTGTGGTCGTTGATCAGCTTCTGTGTGCGGAGAAGCTCCTGCTTGGCAATGAAGAGCGACGGATCGACGGACAACGCTTTCTGGAATTCGGCGATGGCTTCATCGAGCTTGCCTTCTTCCCGCAGCTTCTGGCCGCGATGCACAATCGAGGCTGCGGCCTCGAAACGGGCATGTTCGAATGAGGCTCGATAGCGGAGGTCCTTCGGCTTCAGGTCGTAAGCCTGCTTGTAGAAATCGTATGCAGCCTCATACTGCTGGCGGGCCTCGGCGTCCTGGCCCTTGGCGTACAAGTCTTTGGCTTTGTCGGCGGCGACGGCGGGGAGGGTTACGGCGACCAGCCACAAAAAAAGAGCTGGACGCATTAGGCGTCTCATTCGATGATCCTCACAACGTGGTCCTCTTTAAAAATACAAACGTCCGCCAAGACAGCGGCTTCCCGACGTTTCCACCCGTCTCATCGACGCTTTTTGGCGGAAACCACTGAATTCACGAAATAAACTCGCGGTAGGGCGATTATAGCATCGCCATTTTATGGTCCCGAAGTGCTTGCGCGCACGAGAGTTACACTCTTTAGTCGTAGGACTAACGGGGGTAACCCGGACCTTGGACCGCGGACCTCAGACCTCAAGGCCTTGGACCTCGCCACCGCTCTGCTGAGGTCCGAGTTGTGAGGTCCGACGCCGTTCTGCGTTAAGATGAAATTTTGCATTCAACCCAATGGCCCGCCAATCCACGCATCAGACGAAACCGAACGCGGAGAAATCTCCGCGGCGAGACCCCACCGCGAGCGGGCAGAGGGATGCCGCTGTTAATAGGATCGCTTCACATAACTATTTCTTGCTGGAAAAATTTGAGGTAGGGGTCGCGCTGACCGGGACCGAAGTAAAGTCCGTCCGCGGAGGACTTGCCAATCTCAAGGATTCGTACGGGCTAATCAAGGATGGAGAGCTTTGGCTGCTTAATGCGCACATTGGCCCTTACGAGCACGGTAACATTCACAATCACGCGCCGCTGCGGACCCGCAAGCTGCTGATGCATCGCGAAGAGATCCGCAAGCTGATCGGCAAGACGCAGCAGAAGGGGCTGACGCTGATCCCGGTTCGCATGTACTTCAAGAACGGCCGGGTCAAGGTCGAACTGGCGCTGGCGAAAGGCAAGCAGCTTTGGGATAAGCGAGAGACTGAGCGGCGTCGCACGGCGGATAAGGAAGCGCGGGAAGCTGTGGCACGGGGCAGGGCTCGGAGCTGAGTGCTGGGTTGTGAGGGCTCCCTGGAAATTGTGGGGTGAGCGGAGGTGGACGTGAAACTCAACGAGCAGAAGGTTGATGAGAGCGTTCTTGCTGTGCTCTGGCTTACATTGCATGATGAATGCCGAGTTTGGAAGACGATCGACTGGGAAGTAATGGACAGGCTGCACGAGGCAGGCTTTATTTCGAATCCAGCGAGCAGAAGTAAGTCGGTAATATTGACTGAGGAAGGACTAGCAGAGGCTGAGAGGGCCGCTCGGAAACTGTTCTCTTGAAAAGTGAGCCGTTTCGCTACCAGAGCCTTCCTCGCGAGTGATGTTCTTTCGCTCCTTCGGAGCTTGGTCAAATCATCTTCCGACCCACCCACGGCTTTCGCCGTGGGCTTTATTCTTTCGCCGCTTCGCGGCTGCCAGGTGGATAGACCTCTCTTCTCGGCTCAGTTTAAAGGACTGAGAAAGTCAAAATCCCCACCCTGTCCCGCCAAAAGAACGGCGGGACAAGGGTGGGGCACCCGCCGAGTTTTAAAATTTTGAGCCGAGAGTCCCGGCCATTCAATCGTTTCATCACGAATCAGAAAAATCTGTGGTGATATTGGCGAGGCGTAAACAGGGCGTCTGGCGCGGAGTTTCGGGTCTTTGCCAAACCGACCGGCCGGAATTTTGCCCCTTGAGAATCTTGTTCGTTTTTCGTGACTTCAAAATAAATTCTAAACAAGACAATCAACCTCCGTTAATATTCCTCCATTTTGACTGGCAGTCACATCTCAGCGCCCCTGTGACCCAGAACGTGCCAACCTGCGGAACAGAAGTGCGTTCGCGTCGTTGCAAGCATTGAAACCATGCAGTGACTTTGAAGCCCAGGAGAGAATCTATGTCGACCCCATGCTGTCGAACGGTCCAGCACGTCGTGCTGGCCATGTTGTGCCTTGCCCTCCCATTGTTCGCGCAGTCGGGCCCTACGACCATCCGCCACGATGTTCACCATGATGTTTCCCTACCGCTTAGCGAAATGATCAAGCACGCTCCGCCTCCGTCGCTTGCCCGACGCCGGGTCGAGCCCATGAAGCGGATTCCCCTTCCTCCTGAACTTGCCGCAGCGCAGCAAGATCCTGTGATCCAGGTGGGAACCGTCCCTCCGCCGACTCCGCCAGTCACTTTAGGCTTCGAAGGATTGGGGAACGGGCAATACGGATTCAGTGTGACCGGAGCGCCGCCTGATACCGAAGGCACGGTTGGCTCGACGCAATACGTTCAGTGGGTGAACACGTCTTTCGCGGTCTTCAACAAGGCGACTGGCGCATTGATCGCCGGGCCGACTGCTGGGAACACGCTGTGGTCGGGCTTTGGCGGGGGTTGTCAGGCTAATAATGATGGCGACCCGATCGTGCTCTACGACAAGCTGGCACAGCGCTGGGTGTTCAGCCAATTCTCGGTTTCGACGACGCCGTATTTGCAGTGTATCGCGGTGTCGACGACATCGGACGCGACTGGGACCTACAACCGGTACTCGTTCCAGTATTCAAACTTCGATGACTATCCGAAGATGAGCGCTTGGCCAGACGCCTACTACGAGACATTCAACATGTTCGCGGGCGGAACGACTTTTGTCGGAGCCGATGCCTGCGCTTATAACCGCAGTGCGATGCTCGCGGGCACGGCCGCCACGCAGGTGTGCTTCCAGCAAGGTACTTCGGTAGGCGGTCTATTGCCGTCCGATCTGGATGGCACCACCGCTCCTCCAGCGGGATCGCCGAACTACATGCTGTATTTCGGCACGAACAATCTGAATCTGTACAAGTTCCACGTGGATTTCACGACGCCCTCGAACTCCACGTTTACCGGGCCGACAGTCATCAACGTCGCGGCGTTCAGTCCGCTTTGCGGAGGCGGCACGTGCGTGCCACAGCCAAGCACAACCCAGCAACTGGATTCGCTGGCAGATCGATTAATGTACCGGCTGGCGTATCGCAACTTTGGATCTCACGAATCGCTGGTAGTGAATCATTCGGTGGTCGCGGGATCTGGGGGTGGCATCCGCTGGTACGAAATCCAGAACCCTTCTGGGACGCCCGTAGTGGCGCAACAGAGTACGTTTGCGCCAGATTCCAATTACCGATGGATGGGGTCGGTGGCGATGGATCAGGCCGGAGACCTGGCTGTCGGCTACAGCGTATCGAGCAGTTCGCTATCGCCATCGGTGCGATTTGCCGGGCGTGTGCCCACCGATCCCGCGAGCACGCTCGAGTCGGAAGTCAATATCGTTAGCGGAAGCGGTTCGCAGACCGGCACGCTTGTCGCGTTGGGGTGATTACAGCGCCATGCAGATCGATCCGGTCGACGACTGTACCTTCTGGTTCACCGAAGAGTACATGAAGACTACCGGCAGCTTTAACTGGAACACGCGGATCGCAAACTTCAAATTCCCGGGCTGCGGAACGACGGGTACGCCGGACTTCACGATCGGCGCTTCTCCGAGTTCGGTGACGATCAATCAAGGTTCGAACGGGACGAGCACGATCACGATCACCAGCTTGAACGGGTTTAATGCAGCGACGACGCTCAGCGCTTCGGGCTTGCCCAGCGGCGTGACGGCGGCGTTCTCGACGAATCCGGTAACGCCTCCAGCGAATGGCAGCGCGACGTCGACACTGACGCTGACCGCTTCTTCGAGTGCCACTACTGGGACGGCGACGGTCACGATCACCGGTACCTCGGGATCGACCACGCACACCACGACCATCAACCTGACAGTGAACACGGCCGCACAGCCGAATTTCACGATCGGCGCTTCACCTTCTTCGGTGGTGGTGACACAAGGAGGCAATGGGACGAGCACGGTGACCATCACGAGCCAGAACAGCTTCAGTTCGGCTACGACGCTGAGCGCTTCGGGATTGCCGAGCGGCGTGACGGCGGCATTCTCGACCAACCCGGTGACGCCACCCGCCAACGGCAGCGCAAGTTCTACGCTGACGCTGACGGCTTCAGCAACGGCGACGACCGGAACGGCTACGGTGACTGTCACTGGAACATCCGGATCGCTTTCGCATAGTACGACGATTTCACTGACGGTGAATTCGTCCGTCGGATTGCAGACGGCGGTTTTCGACAACACCCTGAAGGCTCCGAAGTGTGTGAATGTCAGTTCGGGTTGCGATTCAGGCCCGTCCCTGCTGCTCGGCCGTGATACCCTCGCGGGCGGTTCTGAGCCCAATCAACCGAACACGATCAACAGCTCCTGCGCCGACGGCACTTCCGGCACGTTCCACTCCGATGAGTCAAACGACCGCATCGTGGTGAGCACGACTGACGGGAGTACGCTGGCGGCGGGCAAAACGGTTAAGGTGAGCGCGACGGTATGGGCTTACAGCGGCTTTACGTCAGATCATCTGGATCTTTACTACACCGCGAATGCAAACAGCCCAACTTGGACCCTGATCGGAACGATCACGCCGCCGGCTGCCGGCGCACAAACGCTCTCGGCAAACTACACGTTGCCCAGCGGAAGCCTGCAGGCGGTGCGGGCGCAATTCCGGTACCTGGGCAGCGCGTCTTCCTGCACATCGGGGGCCTACAACGATCACGACGATCTGATCTTCGCCGTGGGCGCGGGAACTCCGGGCTTCAGCGTATCGGCGTCGCCGAGTGCGGTGAGCGTGCAGCAGGGAACGAATGCAACCAGCACGGTCACAGTCACGAGTCAGAACGGATTCAACTCGGCTACGACGCTGAGTGTTTCCGGCCTGCCGAGCGGTGTGACGGCGGCATTCTCAACCAACCCGGTTACTCCTCCGGCGAACGGCAGCGCGACGTCAACTTTGACGTTCACTGCTTCTTCTACGGCGACGACTGGGACGAGCACGGTGACGATTACAGGGACGTCCGGCACAACCACTGCGACAACGACCGTCTCGTTGACGGTGACATCCCCGGGAGGCGCGCAGATGGCGGTCTTCGATCCGACGTTAAAGGCGCCGAAATGCGCGACGGTCGGCTCGTCTTGCGACTCGGGAGCAAGCCTGCTTCTGGGCCGGGATACGATGTCGGGCGGCGCCGAACCGAATCAACCCAACAACATCAATGGAGCGTGCGCGGACGGTACTTCCGGAACGTTCCATTCCGATGAGTCCAACGATCGAATCGTGGTCGCTTCGACCAGCGGCGGCGCGATGACTCACGGACAAACAGTGACGATCACGGCTACAGTCTGGGCCTGGAACACGGGTTCGGCCGACGCGCTGGACTTGTACTATGCCGCGAATGCCAACAGTCCGACGTGGGTGTTCATCGGAACCATCGTGCCTCCGGCGGGCGGCGCACAAGCGCTATCCGCGACTTACACACTCCCAACGGGAACCTTGCAGGCGGTGCGAGCGAACTTCCGCTATCAGGGAAGTGCGTCGTCGTGCAGCACTGGAGCGTACGACGACCATGATGACCTGGTCTTCGGTGTGAACTAGCTGTCTTGCCTGAAACCAAAGAGCCGGTCCACTGCGGGCCGGCTCTTTTTCTTATTCGGATAGGATAGTCGTCGTGCGTGCTTCGAAGCCGACGATCAGGACCGTAGATCTGAAATCTGATATGCCATCAGTGCATGAGGCACTGCAACGGCTTGATCGAGAAATTGCGGCTGGGCGGAAGGGAATCAATTTCCTGAAAATTGTCCATGGTTATGGGTCGAAGGGGGTGGGCGGCGAGATCCGTATTGCTGTGCAAAAACGGCTGCACGAGCTCGCAGAAGACGGCCAGATTCGCGGCTGCATCTTTGGGGAGGACTGGTCGAAGACCTGCGACGAAACTTGGCGACTCTTGCAGTCGCAACCGTGGCTGAAGGATGACTCCGACCTGGGCCGACGAAATCTCGGAATCACAATCGTGTTGCTCTAGGTCCAGGCGAAATTCGGGCCTCACGATTGCGGCGCTTCCGTGGGCGGGGTTGAGGGACTGGAAACCACGGGAGCAGGGTCGGGAACCGGCGTAATCGGAACTGTGGTCAATGGCAGCGGAGCGGGTTCGAGCGGCTGAACCGCGACCACGGGTGCCAGCATCCGCTGTTGCCAATATGAGACCGCGATCGCCCGTTGCCAGAAGCGGGGTATCAGCAAAAGGAAGAGCATGATCTGTGCGATCACAAAGGCGCCGACCACGCTTTCGGCGGGCACGAACTTCATCCACATCCAGAGTCCGCCGACCAACAGAATGGCAGCAACGACGGTAACGATAACGTAGCTGGTGAGGAGACGTGCGAGGCTGCGGAATGTGTGCCGGAAAGCTGCTGCGATGGACTTGCGCACCGCCCGCTGGTCGTCCAAAACCGTATCCACCTCGGCCAGATCGAACCAGATGCGGAGGATGGTCATGATCAGGAAGATCACTGCAAGTCCGGTCATCTGCAATTCGAAGGAAAGCTTTTCGTTGGTGCTCTCGCCCGCTTTTTTGGCGATCGCGTCATTGGCTGCGAACAGAAGGCCAGCAACAATGCCCATCACAATGCCGGCGATGATCATGATTCGAATGAAACGCCACAGGTTTCGTCCGCAAGCGCGGAAGAATTCCTCGCGCGACAGGCGATAGTTCGAAGCGTATCCGAAGAAAATACCCGGGAGAAAAAGGGCTGTGGCGAGAAAAAATGTGAATGCAAAGTAAAAGGCGGGAAGTGTCATCGCCCTCAGGCTTCCGAATTCGGGTTTGTACAGCAACTCTCCGAAAATACCCACGTCGAAGCCTTTGAGGAGACGTTCAGCCAGCAGGGTGTGATCGAGGATCGCGTGAGAGCTTCGCCAGAATACGGCGGTGCCGAATTCGGCGAGGGTCAGGTTCAGGAGCCAGAACCAGAAGATGTATCGTTTATTGTGCGCGACCTTGCCGAGGCCGGTGCTTAACAGGCTTTTGTTGGTCATTCGTCTTCCTTATGCTGGTTGATGCGCGCCCTCAGGGGCTGAAGCCGCGCCCTTTCAAACCCACTTCTTTCAAGCCCCTTCCTTCAAGCCATTCTTTCTAACGCGCTTTGTTCAACATTTGTCGGTCCAATTCACTTCGCTCCAATCTGGGTTCACTTCACTTTCTTGGGGTAGATTTCTTCGAAAACAATTGATGAGGCTCTACACAGCCCACCAAGCCATCGCTTGACTCGCCCATTGCGTGAGGAACAGCCAGTACGTCGAAAGCTTGTGAGTCGGCTTGGGGTTGGGCTCCACGACCAGGCTGTTATTGAAGTTGTCGCGATCGAGGTGGATGGTGTGATCGGGATCAATTTCAGCCGAGACTACCTTCGCCTTTTTCTGGTAGCTGAACCTTATCCAGCGGCTTTGGCCGTCCCAGTGCTCGCGAACTTTTTCGTTGTTGTCGAACTTCACTTCGACCTCGATGGGCATAACGAAGTCGCCCTTGCGATGGATGGTCACGGACGACTGATAAATCGTGTCGCTGTCTTTCGCATCCTTGCCGTCCTTTTTATCTTTTTTCTTTTCCTCAAACCAATTGGTTGGGTAAGAATCTGCGTTGAGGATTTCGTAGTCCAGGACTTGCGTCCCATAGACCGCTTGGTTGAAATACCAGCGCAGGTCTTTTCCCGAAACTTCCTCGATTGTCTTCAGGAAATCCTCTTTCGTGGGATGAGTGAAGCGATATTTCATGAAGTAGGTGTGCATCGACTTCGCCATGGTGTCTTCGCCGATGATGCCTTCGAGAGTCAGCAGAACGCTAGCCGTCTTCCCGTAGGTCACGCCGCCGTAGGAAAAGGAGTTGATGTATGCGTAGGCGTTTTGGGCCATGGCGTCGCGATCGGGAGCACTGATGTAGAAATCTCGTTGTTGTTCACGCTCGCCGTAGGTCGCGCCGGCCAGATCGAGGATGGACGTGTCTTTTCCCAGGATCGAGTCCAGGACCTTTACTTCGGTATAGCTGTTGATACCTTCGTCCAACCAGGCATCTTCAAATTCGTTGGTGGCGACCATGCCGTACCAATACTGGTGTCCGAATTCATGCTCGACGACTCCTTCGACCTCGTGGAGGCCTTCCGGCATCCACCAGGTCGTGCCCGCGGTGATGAAGGTGGGATATTCCATGCCTCCGGCGGCGGAGTCGGGCTCTGGATCGACCACGGTCAGTGTTTTATAAGGATACGGCCCGTACCATTTCTCGAAGTGGTCGAGAGTCTCGCGCGTGATGCGTTCGTGCCGCTCGACCTGGTCCCAGTGCGCGGGTTGCATCAGGAAGCGGAGTTTAATGGGGCCCATTTGGGCCTGATAGTCAGTTTCCTTGACCTTGAAGCGCGGGCTGGCGGTCCAAGCGAAATCGTGAATGTCGTCGCCGTGATAGGTCACCGTTTTCGTCTTGTCGGAGTTCGTCACATTGCTGACCTCAATACCGCTGGCGCCGATGACTTCATTTTGCGGGACAGTCAGCTTTACGTCGTAGACGCCGAAGTCGGCAAAGAACTCAGTCGTGTTGTGATACTGGTGGCAATTCCAAGCCCCGTGCCACCAGACTCCGACTTTGGGGAACCATTGGCCGCCAAGAACGAAATCGCGTTTCCATCCGGAGCGCGCCTGCGTTTCGGGAAACTTCGTCTGGAAGGCGATCTTGAACTGAACCAATGCGCCGGCGGGAACCGGCTTGGCAAGGCGTAAATCGACTACCGTCTTGTCGTCCTTATTATTGTCGTCTGGGGCCATGAACTGCAGACTCCGGGTGAGGTCGCCCTGTCCGACCACTTCAATGCTCTTGATGTTCTCCGAACCGTAATACTTCGGTTCCCACTTCTCATACCCCGTGTCGCGGCTGCCCATGAGTTTCGAATCGCGTACGAAGGTTGCGTTCGGCTGGAAAGCGTTCTGGTAAAGATGGAAAGGGAAGTGATCGAGCGCCTGTCCGGTGACGTTGTGATAAGTGAGGACCTCGGTGGCGTCCACGGTGCGGTTCGCGGCGTCGTACTTGGCATCGATCTCGTAGTGAACAATCCGCTGCGACAAGGGGGTTGGCGAGTTGATGGCGAGGGTAGTTTCGGGAATGTAAAGAGCTAGGCCCACGGGCAACGTCACGGCCGCTTTCGACGGCGCCGGAGATTGCGGAGCGGCAGTCGCGCTCTTGCGCGCGGTCAAGAGAACTACGCTTAAGGCGAACATGACAAGAAGGGCAATCATTCCCCAGCGATTCTTCATCGGTCCCTCGTGTTCGATGCTGCGGTTTTGAATCATATCGCAGCGCGGGTCGTGGCGTCATCCGTGAACGGGCCGGTCCCGGGTCAGTGGACTGTGGGAAGAGCGTTTCCACGCATCATTTCGGACGAAGGAACGGGAGTACAATGCGACCGACGATTTGTTGCGCGAATGTCTGTGAGGAGAAGGAGGCAAGATGCTCGCCGTTAAACAAGGTGATCTGAGCTTGTTGCAGCATCCGGCGGCCCAGGAGCTGTTACATTCGAAAATTCCGGCGCGATTCGCCTATATTGCGACAGATGGAACGCCGCGGGTTATTCCTATCTGGTTTCATTGGAACGGGCGCGAGATTGTGATGGCCAGTCCGCCCAAGGCTCCCAAACTGAAGGCGCTGGCGCAAAATCAGAGAGTTTCGCTCACGATCGACGACAACACTTTCCCGCACAAGGTGCTGTTAATTCGCGGGAATGCCCGGCTGGAACCGGTGGAAGGAATCGTTCCCGAATACGAGGCTGCCGCCGCACGATATTTTGATGCGGAACTAGCCAAAGGCTGGCTGGGACAACTGCGCACCCTGGTCTCTTCGATGGTGCGGATTACGATCACGCCGGATTGGGTGGGGTTGTTAGATTTCCAAACCCGTTTTCCGAGCGCACTTGCGGGGTGAGTGTGAAATTCGCCGGGACTGCGCCTAGAAGCGGCTCACGGAAGTGGAAGACTCCTCAAGTCCGGGGAGAGCTGATACGCCTTTTCAAGTTCCTGTTGTGAGTCTGCTTTCTTACCTTCCTGACGAAGCGCCAAGGCGAGGTTGTAATGCGCCTCGGCGTAGCCTGGCTTCAAACGCGTTGCCATTTTGAACTCAGTCTCTGCCTTCTGGGCATTCCCCGATTGCAGCAACACGAGCCCGAGATTATTGTGTCCCTCGGGAAATTCTGGATTCTGTCGAACAAGATCGCGAAAAATGTTGACTGCCGCCGCCGTATCGTTGTTTTGGCTCAGGACCAGCCCCAGTTGGACGCGAGCATCGATATTGTGAGGATCGAGGCTGGCAGCGTCCGTCAACTCGCGAATGGCTTCCGGCAAGCGCTGTAGCTGGGCCAGGGCGATCCCGAGATTGTAGTGGGCGTCGGCCAGATCGGGATCGGACATCACGGCGTGCTGGAATTCTTCCAGACCTCGCGTTTGATCACCCGACTTCCAAAGGAGCAATCCAAGGCTGGCGTGCGCTTGCGAGTAGTCCGGCTTAACTGCAAGCGCCTTTTCGTAGGCTTCTCTGGCTCGCTCCAGTTCGTTCTTGCCCTCCCAGGTCACGCCTAGATAGTAGAAGCTGGTAGGGAGTTCGGGCGATTGCTCCGCGGATTTCTGAAATAGTGCCAGGGCGTCGTCAAATTTCTGTCTCTTCAACGCGTCTACGCCCTGCAGGATCAGCAGCTTTGATTGCGCCAGACGGGAACGAAATTCATGCAGTCCCGAGAGTTCATCCAATTCCTTCTTGGCATTGCCGGCGTCTCCCTGGCTGCGTAGGGCGAGGGCGAGATTGTAGTGTGCTTGCTCGAAGTCGGGTTTGAGTTCGATGGCGCGACGAAAGGCCGCGATGGCGCCTGCCGTGTCGCCGTCGGCCTTCAATTCCCGGCCGAGATTGTACTGAGCGTCAACATTGTCCGGATCGAGCGCCACGGCCTTGCGAAATTGATCGAGCGCGCCCTTGTGGTCTGCCTGACGACGCAAAACAATGCCCAGCATGAGGTGCGCGGGCGCAAGACCAGAATCGAGTCTGGATCGCGCGACGAAACTGGGCCGCGGCTTCAGTCAGATTGCCTAGTTGTCCTGAGACTGCGCCAAGTTCCATATGGACATCAGCCGAGGGCTTCAGGCGAAGTGCCAGCTTCAGTTCGTGCTCGGCATCTGCAAGATTGTTCTGCTGCGAAAAGATGCGGGCCAGCAGGCGATGAGTAGCGGCATGGGCTGGATCGAGGGTCTCGGCGGTGCGGAGTTCGCTGACCGCCTCAGACTGGTTTTGCAGGTCGTACCAGGTTGCGCCCAATCCGTAATGCGCCTCGGCCCATTTCGGTTTGAGCTTTGTTGCCGCTTGAAATTCTTTCAGGGCTTCGCGGTCGTCGCCCTTGTATTTCAGTGCCAAGGCGAGGTCGTAGTGCGTGACCGCGTCGTTGGGCTCGAGGTCGAGCGCCTTGCGGTAGTTCGTGATCGCGTCATCCCAGGACTTGGCCTGGGAGAGCGCGGTTGCACGTTGGCGATAGGTGTCCGCAGTCTGCGCCTGGATATAGGTTGGATAGATACACGCAAGTAGACACAGAGCGACGACCCAAGACGCGGTCAGCGGATGACGTTTCTCTGCGCCAGTCCTGCGGGTCGTGGGAAAGGGCCGCATGCTTACAATTTATCCCAAATGGAAAAGGGACGGCGATGAGTATCCCGCCGTCCCTTTTCCATCGGTTGATAGGTGCGGAGTCATACTCACCAGATGAACTTCCCGCTGACCTGCCCGATGCGTGGATCGCGGGCTTGAGTGATGTTGCCGAAGCTTCCGCCGGTGTAGTCCCCACTCGGATTAATGAATTGGGCATGGTTGAATATGTTGAAGAATTCACCGCGAAATTCGAACGCCATCGATTCCGTGACTGGGATTCTCCATGTCATTCCCAGATCAGTGTTGTTGAATCCAGGGCCATGGAAGAACTGGCGACTGGAATTGCCGAACTGCCCGAAGGGACCCGTCGCGAATGCGTTGGGCAGAAAGAAGCATCCCGTGTTGTTTGTAGTGGGACAATTCGGGTTTGCAGAGCGCGGATTCAGCCTGACAACGCTGCCGACAACGTTCGGCACGTCGGTGTTCGGGCTACCGGTTAGCGATTGGTCGTCGCCTTCACTGAGCGGCACGGGCAGTCCCCCCGCGAAGCGGGTGATGCCGTTGAAGGTCCACCCCTGCGTCAGGCGCTTGGGAGCTCCCTTGAAGAGCCTGTCAAAGGGAAGCGCCCAGATGTAACTCACCACGAAGTTATGCGTGATGTCGTACGACGAAAGCGAGCGCGTGCGATGGAAATCTGAGAAATTCACCCATTGCCCAAAGCCGGAGGAATTATCAATTCCTTTGGAATAGGTGTATGCGGCCAACAATGTGATGTCCGAGGCTTTACGCTCGATCGTGATCTCACCGGCGTTGTAATTGGAATTGGCGATGTTGGCGGTGAAGCTGTTGTTCTGACTAAAGTTGGGTCCGAGCTTGTCTCTGGTCCCAAAGATGCACCCCGAGAGGCAGCCAAGGTTGGGATCCCATTGTCCGGTCGGGAGAGTGAACGTTTGCTGTTCGCCGTTCGGCCCGCACGTGGGACTTCCAGGAAATACGTTGTTTGGATTGCTGAGTTGCAGGCAGAGTGCTTGATCTCCGGGGTTTGCATCGTACTGCGCGATGAGGCGGTGCCCTTGTGTTCCTACGTACGCCAACGTCAGCACCGTCGATTTCGTCAATTCTCTCTGGAACGACAGATTGTAGTGCTCTGCGTAGGGAAGACGATTGTGAATGTCGTACCCGGGAGAAAACGAAATGGGCAGGTAACGGGAGTAGTCGAGCGTCTTGTTCGCGGGCGAGCCGGGAACCGGAAAGGTAAACGGGAAGCGCTGCGTTTGCGAACTGCCGTCCGACCGCGTCAAGAACGGTTGATCGAACATTGCTGGATTCGGCGACACCCAATAGAGACCAAACGGCGCGTCGCCCACCTCGTAGAAGAGGTTCAAGTCCTCAATGGAGGTATAGTACAGTCCATAGGACGCGCGGATGCTTGATTTGCCTTCCCCGAATACTTTTCCCAATGAGCCCTCCCTTGAAATCTGGGGAGTAGGCCAGCCCTAACCGGGGTCCGAAATTTTTGTAGCGCGTGGGAGCAAGAGTGCTGGGAATGCCTGGATCCCCGGGCACGACCCAACCCTTGGGCGCGGTTGGAAATTGTGTGGACTGCAATCCCGGTACGATGGTTTCGATTTTGCCCTGGGTGTCGTACCACGGCATGCTTGCTTCCCAGCGCAGACCGAGATTGATCGTCAGGTTCGACTTGACTTTGAACGCATCCTGTATGTAGGCGCCGCCGTAGCGACTGCGGCTGTCCAGAAACTGCTGGCTGCACTGATTGTATTGAGATGGCGCGCCCAACAGGAAATCGGAAAAGTCGTTGCCGGTTTCGCCATTCGAACCCAGGTTGAAATTGAAGTCTCCGTTCGGCGCGCAGGTATTGCGCTCGTTGATTTGCAGGTAGCGGAATTCGCCGCCGAACTTAAGCGCGTGGCGGCCGATGATTTTGGACAGGCCTTCAGACGCGTGCCACGTGTTGTTGGGCTGAAATGTGGTGAGCGTGTTTGGGCCCATCGAAAAGTTCGTAAAGTAGAGGGGCGGAACGGTCTCCGGGAAGCCCGCGGGACCAGAGGGTATGATGCCGAGCGTTCCCGGGCCCGTAACGAATCCGAGGTTGGATAATTGAGCGAAGCCCGAACTGGGCTTGTTGGTGACGGTGGCCGTTCGGAAAAAGCTGATGCGCCATTCGTTGACCGTGTTTGTTCCGAAGGTTTTGTTGTTGCTCATTACAAACTGCTGCGCCCGGGCTGGGGTGATGCTGGCGAATCCCGGGAATGTTTCCACCGGAGAGTGCCGAAACTGCGTTGAGTTGTCCAGATGATAGTAGAAGTACCAGTTTCCTGTCTTCCGGTTATAGAAATCGATGCGCTGGCCGAACTTGTCATCTTTGACCGTGTTCTTCTGGCTGTTGTTCGTATAGTTGCCGGTCAGCGGATCGCCGAGCGGGATATACGGCAGAATCCCGATGGCCGGGGCTGCCCAGGCAGCCTGTGGAATCACTCCGTTGGGAAACACACACGGGTTAGCGCCAGATGTGGACGTGCACGTTGGGGTCGAATAAGGTTCCCCATTGGTTACCGTCTGCCCCGTAGCAGCACTCAGCCGAGTAGTCAGGGTCTGCGCCCAGAAAGCGCCGTTTACAGTCGACGGTGCGCCACTACTGTTCACAAAATCCTGTGGGGTAAAGGTACCGGCTCGCTGCGCGGCTGTGGGCAACTGGAGCAGCCCGGTGCTGGCACCCTGCACTTGTCGAGTCCCTTGATAATCCGTGAACCAGAAAAGCTTGTCCTTCCAGAACGGTCCCCCCGCGACGCCTAGCCGAATTGATGGCGGCGCAATTCAGACTTGGTGGGAGTGAAGAAGTTCGCGGCATCCAACTTGTCGTTGCGTAGGAACTCGAAGACATCACCATGGAAGCCGTTGGTGCCCGACTTGGTGATGGCATTCATCACCGCGCCGCTGAATTTCCCGTATTCCGCGTCGAAGCTGTTAGTGATAAGGCGAAACTCCTCAACGGAATCAAGATTCGGAACGAGTCCGGCGCCCAGATTTCGTCCTTCACTGACATCGCCGCCATTCACGAGAAATGCGTTGGCCGTCTCGCGCTGGCCATTCACTGAGACGTTGCCGGCGTTGGTGATGTAGCCAGATACGTTCCTTCCGCCGGTTCCGGAGGTGCCCTGCTGGCCCGTGCCACCGATCGTCACCGATCCGCTGGGCGCCACGCCCGCTTGCAAGCCCAGCAGGTCCAAGTAGCTGCGGCCATTGAGCGGCAAAGCCAGCATCTTCTTCGAATCGATCACGTCACCCAGTTGCGTACTCTCGGTTTCGACCTGGACTGCGTCGGCGGCGACGGTCATCTGTTCGTTCACATTGCCGACCTTGAGAGCGATATCGATGCGCAATTGATCATTCACCTGCAGCACGATGTCGGTGGTGCTGAAATGCTGGAAGCCGGTGAGGGTGGCGTTCAGCGTGTAGTTCCCGACGGGTAGAGCTAGAAAGCGATAAGAACCATCATCGGCCGAGACCGTCTCCTGGGAGAGGTTGGTCTGTGTGTTCGTGATCCTGATATGCACGCCTTTGACCACGGCTTGCGACGGATCGCGGACTACCCCAAGGATGGAGCCGGTGACATCGGCGAGCAGCATAGTAGGAAGCAAGAGCATCGACACGACGACGAAAATCGGGACGAATAACCTGTGACCGTTTCGCATCACCCATCTCCCGGGGCGGCAGTCTGCTTCGACCGTCTGCCCAACACGTTGGACTTTCTGGAACCCCATCTACGGAATCGCGCCGCCCTGTTTCTTACGTCGAGGCAGACTCAGCGCGACACATACACCACTCCCATGGCGCGAAAACATATTCCACTGCATGGAAATCTGTCAAGCACGGAATTGGTTCTTGTCCGCCGGTCATAGCACAGATGTTGCGAAATCGATTTTTCAACGGCTGCCTCGATTGCGCACCGCAATCAGCGACACCTGTTCCAATCCCGGGAAGTGATCATCCTTGTCGGCTTTGCGTTCGGTCGGTGCGATTTGCTGGACTGTAGTTCGCGCCGGCGGCACGGAACCGAAATACTGCGCATACACCTCGTCGAATACAGACAAGTCAGACAGGTTGTCGAGATAGACGTTCGTAGCGACCACCTGATCGAAGTTCATGCCGGCTTCTTCCATGTTGTCGAGTTGGTTGCGCATCGTCTGGCGGAGTTGATGCTGCGTGCTAGTGGCGTAAACGCCGCCGTGCGGTCCGGGAATGAAACCATCTTTGGCGGAGCAGTACAGAGTATCGCCGGCAAACACACACGGACTCGCAGTGGGACTCGGTGGCATGTTCTTTGGGCGCACCGCTTTTCGCTGCGTGAGATCGCGCACGGCTACACCCGTGTACTCGATATGCGCGCCGCCCGGGAGGCTCGACACCTCGATCGTGGCGCGCGCGGGAGTGTTCCCGAACTCAAAGCGCTTTGCGTAATGCTCGTTCATCACGCGCGTCGGAATCGCGGTGGTCAGATAGGGGTTCACGAAAACCATGTTCTTGAGTTCGAGGCCCGCGGCCTTGACTACCGACTCCACCCGGTCGAGCGCGAGATCTACCTGAGATGCCGGGTCATCGGGAATCTTTCCGGTCGCAGGATCGGCACCCGCCATGCTCGACACGAACAGTCGATCAAGAGTCTGCATTCCGGGAGGGGCGGGATCGTCCGATTTGTAATTAGCTGGATAGACCGGTTTCTTGTCTTCAAGGCTGCGCACGGCGACGGCGTTCATCTCGACGGACGGGTCGGGAGTTCGGGCGACTCCCAACACAGCTTGCGCCGGCTGAGACTTCCCGAAGTATTCGGAGAGCGTCTTTTTCAATTCTTCGTACTTGCCCATGTCCTCCAGGTAGACCTGAATGTAGACCACGTGGTCCATACTCAACCCCGCAGACTTCACGATTGCCTGAACGTTGTCGAGGGCCTGTCTGACCTGGTCGTGAAAATCATTAGGCAAGGTGCCGTCCGGTTTCCGAGGTCCTTGCCCCGAGACGTAAAGGTAGTCGCCGGCGTCCACACCGGGCGAGTAGAAGCGATTCGTGAGAACGCCCGCTTGTGGCGGAACGACGGCGCGAATGTGGTCCTGCGCTGCGAGCGTCGAGCACAGCAAGAGCGCGGCAGGGATTCGCAAACCGAGTTGTGGGCGGAGAATTCTCAAAACGATCTTGAGCATCTAGGCTGCGGCCTTCTTCTGAGCCGCTCCCAGGATGGCTCGTAGCCTTTGTCCAACAATGATCTCTTCTCCCGGCTTGATGGTCATCGAAACAAGTTCGATGTGATCCGGTTGCTTGAGTTCCTTTCGGTTCGGCTTCGGATTCTGATTACCCTCGCGAACCGCCGTGACCAAGCTGGGATTGTCTGCTCCGAGCACTTCAATGACGGGATCGCCGGAACGCAGTTCCTGCACACAGTCTGAGATTTTGTATCCCCAGTTTTGCTGATCCCAGTAGATCCTTAGCGTTGGATAGCGGTTGCCGTCATCTGGAATGAATGTATCCGTTTTGACTCCGGGCACCGTCTCCACCAGCTTTCGAATGCGGTCGATGCGATCGTTCCATTCGGCGTAGAGCTTCTTCTCATCGAGCTTCAACCACGTCTCGAGGGCGGTGAGACATCCGATAATTTCTTCTTTCCCCACTTTCATGGGACGGCAAACGGCTCCTTCCCGAGGAGCGGAATTCAACAGCGCCGCTTCGATCAGATCTTTGCGCCCCAAAAGAAGGCCGCTGCACTGCGGACCGCGGAGTCCTTTTCCGCCCGAGAAGCAGTAAAGATCGATTCCCATGCGGGCGTACAGCTTGGCATTGTCGACAGGCGGGATGCCGGCGGCGTCGTCGAGCAGCATCGGGATCTTGTGTTCTTTGGCGATCGACAAGCTTTTCTGGAGTTTCTCCCCGAGATCGGTGGTGTAGATCATCGCGGTGTTTTCATTGATCGCGTTGGCGAGTTCCTCCGGGGAATACACGAGCACCAGTTTGGCTCCGGTCAGCCGGATCGCGCTGTCGAAGGCGCTGCGTCCCCCGACCATGACAACTTCATGCTTCAAGCCGGTCGTGTCAGGAAGTTGCCAGATGTACTTGTCGTTGCTGCCGGCCATGCATCCGGCGGTCGCAGCGGCCATGGCGCCTGCGGAGCCGGAAGTGACGATGCCGGATTCGGCGCCCGTCAATTCGGACAGGCGCTTGCCCACTGCGCGCTGCAACTCCAGCATGTTGACAAAATGTTCTGCCGCTTCGAGCTGGGCCTGGCGAACTTCCGGGAATTCGAGCGAGCCGCTCAGATAAGTCCATGTGCCGCGACAATTGATCACCGGCTTCACGCCAAGCCGGGTGTAGACATTCTGGCGTGGGTCGCGGCCGACGGCGGACGCAGCTTGCGCGTACAGATCACGCGCGGCGATCTGGGTTAGCAGTGGCGTAGCCGCGAGCAGTTTCACGAATGATCTGCGGCTAGCATTCCGGATCGGCATTCATGCCTCCTGAGGGAAAAATTACGGTTGTGCAAATGTTCACCAATCTTGTACCCGAGCTCGAACATGCCCTCTTAATCTTCCTCACTGCTGAGTGGAATCTGTGATCGCACAGCAAGAATGTGGGCTTTCGCTCCCGGCTTGTCCTGGTTGTAAAACCCGACGGTGCAGTTCGGGCGGAAGTAATAAGCATCTCCTGCCTTGGCGGGAAAGCGGCCTTCGAGTCCATCCATCCCGCTTCCTGCGACCATTTCTCCTTGTCCGTCGATAACCAGATAGATTTCTTCCGCGGTCTCGTGGTGATGGGGGAAGTTCGTTCCTCCCGGGGCGAAGTCCATCAAGAAAAAGCTCGTGATCACGTACGCCTATCGATGGCATCGCGCTTTCCTTTTCGTGGACCAGCCAGCAACTTGTACAGAACCGAGGTCGGATGACCTTGCACGGGTTCTTCTTTCACGTCATCCAGTTCACAATTTGGCGGGTTGAGAGGGCGCATTCGAGCACAACGCGAGGCGGAATCTTGAAGCCCATGACCAGAACCTGCAGCGGCTGGCCTGAATTGTTGGCGATCCCATGCTTTACGCCCGGGGCGAGGTAGGTAAAATCATTCGCGCGCAGAGGATGCGTCTCGTCACCGTATCTGCAGAATGCCCGTGCCTTCCAGAACAAAGTAATTTCTTCTTCGCGATCGTAAAGAACATTTTGGCAGTTTCCGTGGGCGTCGACCGAAACTTCTCCAAAATGAGAAACGCTTCTCAGAATTCGATTGTCGGCGTCCCCGACGCCAAAAATCGGCTTGTAGTGGCAGGTTCCGAAGAGGAAAGATCGGCTTTCGTCTCGCTCACTTGCGGAACGAGACCGATGCAGCCACGTTGGGTCAACGTTCCGATCCTGGGCCAGAAGGCTGGCCGGGTTCAGTAAACAGGAACACCAGGATGTCGGACAGTTCTTGCCACGAGACGTGTGCTCACAATCTTGGTGCCTGCGCGTGAACGCTGGTATACCACAGAATCTGCTTGACGCAAATCGAAATATTTCGTTTTATTAGGATTCATTTCGTTTAGGAAGGGGCGGAATTTCTGCGAGCGAAGTTCTGCGTGCTACTCTCAATCGCCGCAGCCGTTATCCAGCGGACGAACGATCATGACATTCCAATCTGTGCCGTTGAATCGAATGCGACGCGTCTGTGCAGTGATTCGTTGCCCTGGCCTTCCTGCCGACAGTGAATATCCCTCGGGCATTCGGCCAAGTCGAATCCGCAAAGGATCCTGATTGCCGCGTTGAAGCTGTCGACTATAAGGGATGGCAGGCGCAGCAGATCTCGAACCGATGGGTGCAGTTGATTATCGTGCCGCAGAATGGCGGCCGCCTGATGCAGGTGACGTTTCGCCGGACACGCCTACCTGTTCGTGAATCCCAAGTTTGCCGGCAAGTATTTTCCCCCGAGTTCCAGCCAGTGGTTCAACTACGGCGGCGACAAGCTCTGGCTCTTGCCCGGAAGGAAACAACGACGAACAGCATTGGGTCGGGCAACTCCGACTTGCTGGACGACGGGCCATTCACATTTCGAAAGATTTCGGAAGGGCAGCGCTGTGAGGTCGAACTGACGGGTCCGTCCGATCCGCAGACCGGAATTCAATTTACACGGACGATTCATCTGGATGCCGATTCCCCGCGCATCGCATTTCACGCGTCGATGAAGAACACCACCGGCCACACGCTGGAATGGTCGATGCAGTCCGTCTCGCAATACGACACTTCAGCTTCCGGCGCGCGGGCTCCGGAACAGACCGCGAAGATGAACCAGTGATTTCTGGACGTTCACTCCGGCGAACCCGAACAGCAGCTATCTCAACCGCTACCACGTTCGCTTCGGTCCGGCGGAGAATCCTGCGGCTGTCGGTGAGGGACGACGGTCTCTTCACCGTGCACTATGTTCACATGGCTGCCGAATTATGGCTCGATTCGACAGAAGGCTGGCTGGCGGTCGTCGACGGCAAAAGCCAATACGCCATGGTCGAGCGCTTTCAATACGACGCGAGCAAACCTTACCCCGGCAAGGCTTCCGTGATTTTCTGGACCAACGGGCCGGAGATAAGGCTGAACAGCGATGGGAATCCCTCGCTGAGCGCAGACCCGGATGCGAGCCCCTACTACCTCGAAGCCGAGCTGAACAGTCCGATGTGTCGATTGCGTCCCGGCGAGAGCTGCACTTTCGAGACGGAATGGTTTCCTACGCGATCCGGAAGCGAATTTCACGGAGTGACCGACGCAGGAATTGTGATACGCCCATTGCGAGCGACCGCCACGGAGAATGGCAAGATCAAGTTTCGGGCTCCTTTGGAGTTTTTTATTCCGGGCGCGCGATCGCCCACTTCTACGATGAGCATGGACACAGCAGTCGGAGTCACGCCAATTGTCGATGTGGATCCCGAGCAAGACCGTGTCGCTGGAGGCGGAGATTAGTCCGCCTGCGAAAATCTGCGCGGCTTTCAATTCACGTTGTGGACGAGAGCGGAGTCGACCGCGGCGCGCTTCAAGAAGTTCCGGTAAGCAGTTCAGGACAATCACTGAGATGAAGCGGCAAACTTGCAGCAATCACGTTCTTCCTGCTCGTGGCTTGTACGCTCAATGGCTGACCGGGCAGGAACCGCGGACCCACGCCGAGTTCTGCGCTGCAGGTGAAGGCAGAAGATCTGCTGACAAGCCCGTGGGCGAGAACTGGCCTTCTTATAACGGGGACTACAGCGGGCGTCGCTTCAGCAGTTTGCGTGAAATCAACAAGGCGAACGTCGCCCAACTACGTGCCGCTTGGGTTTTCCACCCGGGCAATTCTCAGAGGCTGGAAGCGACTCCGGTGGTGATTCGCGGCGTCATGTACGTAACTTCCGCCAATGATGTTTTCGCCTTGGATGCGCGCACGGGACGCAGCTTGTGGCACTACAGTCGTCCCGATCAGTTCCGGGATTGCTCGACGACGCCGCCGCTCACAAAAATCGTGGCGTGGCGGTGTGGGAGAACTTCGTCTATTCCGAAACCGACGACGCGCACTTGCTCTGTCTCGATGCCCGCTCGGGAAACTTGATGTGGGACGTCGAATATGCCGACAAGGTCAAGCATTATGGGGCGACCAGCGCTCCTCTCGTCGTTAAAGATGAGGTAATCGTCGGCACGTCTGGCGGCGATTCCGGGCGTGCGCGGATTCGTGGCGGCCTACAAGGCCGACGACGGGAGAACTGAAGTGGCGTTTGTGGACCATCCCAGGCCCGGGAGAATTCGGCTCTGCGAGTTGGCCGGGAGATTCTTATCTGCATGGCGGCGCTACGACCTGGATGCCCGGCACTTACGACCCAGAACTCGACACGCTGTATTGGACAACGAGCAATGCCGCGCCAGATTTCGTTGGAGATTCGCGGCCGGGCGATGACCTATACACCGCCTGCGTCCTGGCAATCGACGCTAACACCGGAAAATTGAAATGGTATTTCCAGTTCACTCCGCACGACGTATATGACTACGACGCCAATGAAACGCCGGTGCTAGTGGATGAGGAAGAGAATGGCGCGGTGCGGCATCTTCTTTTCCAGGCCGACCGAAACGGTTTCTTTTATGTTCTTGACCGGACGAATGGCAAGTTTCTGCGAGCTACTCCGTTTGCTGGAAAAGTTGAACTGGGCTACAGGAATCGATGCCTCCGGTCGTCCCGTCTTTCGGGACGTGTCCCAACTAAAGAAGGCACGCATATCTGCCCCGGCATCGTTGGCGCCACGAATTGGTTTTCGCCTTCCTACAATCCCAACACTGGGTTGTTCTATGTCATGGCTCTGGAGAGCTGCAAGCGTTTATTTCGCGAAAGCCGAAGCCGTTCACTCCAGGCGAGACTTACTACGGCACCGGAACTAAGTTTCCCGCCGGTGAAGCACTCACAGAAAGTTTTGTTGGCACTCAAACCGTCGGACGGCAAAGAGGCCTGGCGATATCCTCAAGCGGGTCGTGGCAACTCATGGGGAGGCACGCTGGCCACCGCGGGTGGGTTGGTTTTTTGCCGACGATGCCGAATCCCTGGAAGCAGTCGACGCCGAAACGGGACAGGCTCTGTGGCACTTCAACACGGGTCAATCATTTAGCGCGTCTCCGATGACTTATTCGGTCGACGGCGTACAGTACGTGGCGATCTGCCGCTGGAAGTGACGTATTCAGCTTCGCGCTTCCGCACTGAGGAGTGTCGGTTCTGCATCTTCAGTGTTAAGGTAAGGCACGAAGCCCTGCGTTTTTGTTTTAAGACGGTACACCGACGTCGTTGCTGTGATGTAAAGCGTGCCGTATTGCTGTCGCCCCAGGTCAAGTTGGCGGGCTGTTCCGGCATGACGATCGTGCCCAGGTGATTTCCCTTGGCATCCCACACCCAGATACCCTTGCGGGCCGGTCACAAACAGATTGCCGTTTGTCATCCACCTTGATGCCGTCCGGGACACCATCGTCCTTGCTTCCGGGCTCTTCGCCGAAGATTCGCCCATGAGTCAGCGTTCCGTCGGCCGCCACGTCGTAGACGCGAATGTTTCGCTGCTCGCTATCGTCTACATAGAACTTCTTGCCGTCCGGAGAGAAAGCCAATCCGTTCGGTTGCGCCAGATGTCCCGTGTGAGCAAGCGCAGCGTTCCCGCCGTCATCCAGTCGATAGACGCCTTGAAACGGAATCTCCTGCTTCTCCCCTGCAACCAGATCGAGCGTGGGATCGGTGAAGTAGAGCGCGCCATCCGGGCCCGACGATGACGTCGTTGGGGCTGTTGAGTCGCTTTCCATCGTAGCGATCAGCGAGCACCTTGTATTTCCCGTCCGGAGTTACTTCGATGATGGCTCTCAAGACGCTCGCGCAATCGATCAACCGATGCCGGCGATCGAAGGTATTTCCGTCCGGGTCGCCCAGTGCGATGACTTCTTCTTTCTTGCCGTCCGGATAAACATGGAAAATCTTGTTTAGTCGTTTCGTCGCTGACATAGAGAAATCCCGACGGATCCCACATCGGCCCTTCCGTGAAGCCGAAGCCGGTGGCAACGGTTTCCAGTTTCGCGTCACTGCCGATAAGCTCCGCAAACTTTGGAGAGAGGGGCTGAAGCATGAAGCTCCGTTTTTCCTGCGCCGAAGCCATTGCGCGATAAGAGGGATACAACTAAAGCAAAGGAGGCAGAGAGCAAACCGAGTTTTCATTCGTCGTCGTCGACTTTCTTGCGAGGAGGCGCGGCTTGGTTGGGCGATGGAGTGGTCATCAGGTAGCTGGCCAGATCATTCAGTTCGGCGTCACTGAGGCGGCTGCGGTAATCGGCCGGCATCAGGGAGCCGCCATGACGATCGAAGCTCCGCAGGTCTGTCTTTTTGAAAAAGTGGAAACTGCCATCCTTGGTTTGCAATTGCACAGAGAAATTATCTTCGTTTCGAACGAGTCCCTCCAGGCGCTTACCAGTTTCTGTCGTGAGAACGGCCGTTCGATAGCCCATCGACGGCACTCTCGGAGCTCTGACGATTTCATCGCGAATTGCGTCCGCGGATGAAGTAGCTCCGTGCTCCGTGAGGTCGGGACCCAGGAATCCGCCCTGGCCGGAAATGGTGTGGCAAGCGGAACAATCGCCCTTGCCGAAGAAAATTTCTTTTCCGCGTTTCGCGTCGCCCGGTCAGAGTGCGCCCCTCCGCCTTTCCCTGCAGCGACCGCAGGTAGTCGACTATTGCGCGAACCTGTCTTGCATTGAGACTACGAAAGGCGGGCATGCCGGTTCCGGGGATACCGTTTGAAATGATGCCGGACAGTTGAGCATCGGAGAGTTGCCGCGCTCTGGTAGTTCCTGAAATGTTGACGGCTTTGTCGCTGCCAGTGCCATCCAACCCGTGACATCCCGCGCAAGAAGAGTTAAAAGTAGTTCGACCCGCAGCGGAAGCCGTTTCTGAGTCATGGTCTGAAGAGATATTTTGTCTTGCCTGCAAAATGGAAATTGATAAGACTGACAGAACGAGAAAGAGCCCGACCTGATATAAAGACTGGCGAATGGGGACCATAGCAAACGGCCACATTCTATCGCATCGGAAAAGGGAGGGCGAAAAACTGATCTTGTCGCTTTCACTGGATGGGAAGTTGTCCACCACGATGCCTCGATCGGCAAGACACTGACCGGCAAATCGAAGACGGCAGCTGCGGTGATTAAGCCCGCGTGCGCACAGAACTGAGGAGGAACGAATGCATCTGGATCATCTGTTCTCGAGAATACGCATCCTGATATTTGCGTTTGTAGCATTAACTCTCATTTTTGCGATAGCCGTCCAGTTTCATCTTGCGCACGCACAATCTGGATCCACAGTCGCCACTTCTCTAACGGACAGCGAGTTGGTTGCGCAATTTCGACATGTGGAGGTAGCCTCCGTTTCCGACGCGCTGGAGCAGATTACCCACAAGAAGATGTACATGAGCCACCGCATGCAGCCAATCTTCACGGCCAAATTTGCGGGATTTGCGAGGACCGTCCAACTCAAGAAAGACGAGGGCAATAACGATCCCGAGGCGCTTACGGGAATGCTTGAGGCCATAGATCAGGGATCCACAGACTCGGTGTACGTGATGGTGGTTGAAGACGGCGAAGACATCGCCGGAATGGGCGGCCTGATGGGCACGGCCATGGCGGCGCGTGGCTACGCCGGAGCGGTGATCGACGGTGGTGTGCGGGATGTCGCTTATCTGCGCAAGATCGCTTTCCCTGTTTTTGCCACTGGCATTGTTCCCTCCACCTCGGTGCATCACTACCGGTTTGCGGGATCACAGATCCCCGTGGTGTGCAATGGAGTTTCCGTCAACGCTGGGGATATCGTCGTCGCGGATAGCGATGGCGTCGCTGTGGTTCCAAAAGCTCAGGCGCAGGCCGTGCTCACACTGGCTCAACAGATGGACTACAAAGAGCATTCCATGTACGCGCTGATTGAGCAATTCAAGTCGATAGTGCAGGCGGTGAAGAAAGTAGGACGTCTGTAGGTTGCATAAAATCCATTTTCATCAGATAATCCAGCGTTTTCATTTTTGCTTGCCATGACAGCGCGACCTAAACGCAATTACGACATCACCGCTCTGCAGCGTGGGCTGAGGCTTCTAACTCTCTTCAGCGAATCTCCGCGCGGACTCACCGCGAAACAGGTCGCAGCTTCGTCGCGACTGCCAGTGAGCACCGTCCACCGTTTCCTGGCCAATCTAGTCACCGCAGGATTCCTGAACCGCGATCTGGAAGGCACCCACCACCTCGGGATCGCGTGCTTTGCGATTGGGCAGGCTGCCGCCGGGCAACTGGATATCCGCCGTTTAAGCCTGCCGCATCTGCGGGAACTGAACCAGCAGACTCGCGAGACCATACACCTCACGGTGCGGCACGGCGTGTCTGCAGTGTACGTGGAGAAGTTGGACTCGCCGGAACCGTTGCGTATCCATTCGCGAATTGGCGCATCTGTTCCGCTTTACTGCACCGCCGTCGGAAAGGTAATGCTGGCCTACATGCCGGCTGACGAACAGGATCATGTTCTCTCGCAACTCGAACTGAAACGCCTGACGCCGAACACGGCCGGCAGTCTCCAGGAACTCAAAGCTGAGTTGTTCCGCGTCCGCAAGAACGGATATGCCTCGGACCTGGAGGAGCACGAGTTGCACATCCGCTGTGTCGCTGCTCCGATCTGGGATCACACGGGAGCCGTTCAGTCGAGCGTCAGCATCACGGCTCCGAGTCTTCGGATGCCCGTGGCGCGCCTTCGCCAGCTGGCGCCACTTATCCAGACGGCGGGATTGCAGATCTCGGCAGAACTGGGCTATCGGCCGGTTGCCCTTCGTTCCCGTTCGTCCGCGGAAGGCCGCGAAGGTAAAACTGCACTACAGCTTGCCAGAATGGCTGTGTAACACACAGCTTCGCTGACCACGAATTACGGATTTCAAAATCGCAAATTGAAAGGAAGACGAACATGGATTTCACTTCGACACGACGGACCTTTGCCCTGAAGTTAGGTTCAGTTCTCTCGGCTCTCGGCCTTACTGCGGCTGGGGCCACGCGCGCAGTGGCGCAGAGTTCTCAGGATGCGAACGCCATTCGGAAGCTGAATGCGGAAGGCAAGCCGGGCAGCGAAAAAGACGTGATCATGCCCGTCATTGTTCACAACGGATTGATTTATGTTTCCGGGATAGGCGCGCACGACACGCGGGATCAGAAAGAATGGACGATCGAATCTCACACCACGCATGGTCATGGACAAAATGAAGAAGATGGTTGAAATCGGCGGAGGGACGATGGATACCGTTCTTCAGACCAATGTTTTCCTGGTGAAGATCGAGCACTGGGACGGCGATGCACAAAGCTTTCGCGACCTATTTCCCTCATGGCGGACCAGCCCGCACCACGGTTGCCGTCGCTGCACTGCCTGGCGATTCGCTGGTCGAAATCAATTGCATTGCCGCTGTGGCTCACAAGTAAGACGCGCTGGTTGAAACGAGGAGAATTTCATGCGAATGAACTCGACTTGGAACCGGCGCGGATTTCTGGGGACCGCTGCGGCGATGGTGGCGTCGATCTTTGCGCCTCGCAAACTCTTTTCAAAGTTGCGGCAACGGCTGGGAACAATCGCGTGAGCGGCTTTGGCCAGAGCGGAAATCCCTATGACGAACTCGGCGTGACCACCGTCATCAACTGCCAAGGCACAATGACCATGCTTGGCGGCTCTGTTCTTCGTCCGGAACTCGAAGCCGTCATGGCCATGGCGGGGCGCCACTTTGTGAACATTCCTGAACTCGAAGTGGCGGCAGGAAAGCGCATCGCGGAAATGCTGAAACTTCCCGAAGGCTACGCGCGCGCTCGTCACTTCAGGCGCGGCCGCCGCGATTCAATCGGGATTGGCGGGCATTCTCACCGGCGATAATGAAAAGCTTTGATCCGAACAACTTCCCGACCTGACCGGCATGAAGTCGGAAGTCATCATTCAGAAATCGCATCGCAACCCATTCGATCATCAGTTGCGATCGACCGGGATCAAGCTGATCGAGGTTGAGACTCGCGATGAGCTTCGCCAGGCGGTAAACGACCGGACGGCCATGATGCATTTCTCAAATTTTGCCAATGCTGCTGGCCAGATCAAAGTCGACGAGTGGGTGAAGCTGGCCAAGCAATACAACATTCCCGTGCATGAACGATGCTGCCGCGGATACACCCCCTGTATCGCATCTCTGGGATTATACCAACATGGGATACGACCTGGTCACTTTCAGCGGCGGCAAGGCAATGCGCGGCCCACAATGCGCGGGCATGTTGATCGGGCGCAAGGACTGGTCGCCTATGCTCTCCTCAACAACAGTCCCGCATGAGGATACGCTGGGCCGCAGCCAGAAAGTCGGCAAAGAAGAAATTATCGGGATGGTCAAGGCGCTCGAACTTTATTTGAAGGAAGATCACGACGCTCTGGCGCGGGAATGGCAGGACGAGCCTTGAGCGGATCTCACGCGAACTCACCAAGGTTCCGGGCGTGAGCACCTCGTTCTTCGTCCCTGATATCGCGAACCACGTGCCCCACATGCAAATCACTTGGGATTCGAGAGTTTCTGTTGAGCCGCAAGCAGGTTTCGAAATTATTGCGCGATTCCAAGCCCGTGATTGTCATCGGCGGCGGTGAGGGCAAGCCTGGGCTCAGCATGTGCTCGTTCATGCTGCAGCCGGGCGAAGACAAGATCGTCGCCGAACGGCTTAGCGCATATATTGAAGGAACACTCCGCCTAAGATCGCGATACCGCTACTCATGCCCCCCGCGAAAATAACACGCGTGCGCTGGTTTCTGGTCTTCTTGCTTGTTTGTCCTCAGCGCCGTATCGTATCTGGACCGCGTCAACATCTCGATCGCGGGCGGGGCCATCGTCGATGCCTACCACCTCACGGACGTGCAGCTGGGCAAGGTCTTCAGCGCGATGCTGTTGGGTTAATGCCTGTTTCAAACGGTTGGCGGCCGACTCGCCGACCGTTTCGGCCCGCGAATCGTGCTCACGGGCGGAGTGATCTGGTGGGGAATCTTTACGGCCCTCACCGCGCTTGTTCCGGCGAATATCACCGGCGCCCTGTTCCTGTTCGTGACGGTTCGCTTCCTTCTCGGCGCGGGCGAGGCCGTCATCTATCCTTCCGCGAATCAGTTTCTCTCGCGCTGGATTCCTGTCCACGAGCGCGGAATCGCCAACGGCTGGATCTTCGCTGGGGTCGGAGCCGGTGCCGGCCTCACGCCGCCTTTCATCACCTACCTGATGGTCCACTATGGATGGCGTTCCTCGTTTTGGGCGTGTGCTGTGATCGGATTGATCGCCGGTGCGATTTGGTTTACTTCGGCTCGCGATACTCCAGCCGAACATCCAGGGGTCTCCGAATCTGAGCTCGCCTTCATTGAGTCCGGACCTCACGGTGGCAACTCCGCGTGAAACAGCCTTCGAGTCGAGAGGCAGAGCTCATGCCGTGGCACGCGTTATGCGGAGCGGCGAAGTGTGGGCTCTGACTATCAGTTATTTCTGTTACGGCTATGTTGCCTGGATGTTTTTCAGCTGGTTCTATCGATATCTCGTCGAAGGTAAGAGGACTGGATCTCAAAGCAAGCGCTTTCTATTCGATGCTGCCCTTTCTTGCGATGCTCGTGGGCTGCCTGTCTCGGTGGGATGGATCAATGACCGCCTGACGAAATTGCGCGGTCCACGGCTCGGGCGCTGTGGAATTGCGGTGCTTTCGATTGGCGTTGCCGGCATCTTCATTGCCTGCGGGACGCAAGTGCAGAGTGCGCGCCTGGCGAGCGTTGTTCTCGCCGGTGGCGCAGGCGCGCTTTATTTGTCCCAGAGTTCTTTTTGGTCCGTAACCGCAGACATCGCCGGCGGATCGTCGGGCACTGTTTCGGGGATCATGAACACGGGCAACCAGTTCGGCGCTTTTCTTACGGCTATGCTGACACCCTGGATCGCATCGCGCTTCGGATGGACGTCTTCATTCCTGGTGGCAGCCGCTTTGTGCGTGGTGGGTGCGGCAAGTTGGCTGGTCGTGGACCCAACCAAAACACTCAGCTCAGACATTGCTTGAGAGTCCTTCGCGAGCACGGACTGGAGAGCCGGCCCTAGCAGCGAGGCCGAATCCCGGTCCAGATAGATAGTCGCGTTGGGATGTCTTCTTATGATTGAAGCCGGGGCCATGGGACTGATCTCTCCTTCGAAGCATGCTTTTATGGCCTGAGCTTTGCGCTTGTCCGGAACCACGGCAAGGATTTCCTTGGCTTTGAGAATCTGTTTCGCCGACATCGAAAGCGCTTGCTTCGGAACTTGGGAGATATTTGCGAACCACGCCTCGCCAACCTGCTGCTGGCGGCACGCTTCGTCGAGATTGACGATGATGTACGGTTCTTCGGTGTTGAAATCTGCTGGGGGATCGTTGAATGCGATATGCCCGTTCTCCCCGATGCCGAGAAAGGCGATGTCAATGGGCGCCGAGGCGATGTGCTTGCTGACCTCGCGCGCCACTGCGGCCGGATCGGCGCCGTCTCCCGCGAGCAGGTGATAGCGGCGGATTCCAGTCTTGCCGACCAGTTGTTCCATCAGCATTTTGCGAAAGCTGCCCGGGTGCGTGATCGGCAAGCCGATGTATTCATCCAGATGGAAGGCCTCGACCTTTGTCCAATCGATTCCCGGCGCCTTCGTCAGCGCATCGAGGAACTCGAGTTGAGAGGCAGCCGTCGCGGCGATAATGCGTGCCGCTCCGCGCTCTGAGATAGCGCGTCGAATCGCAGCGGCGGCCTGCTCGGCAGCCGCACGGCCCAACGTGATTCTGTCATTGAATACTTTGATAAGCATGGCAAGATCCGATGATCGGTGTGTGGAAACGGCAAATTATACAAGCCCAGCAGCTGAAGCAGACGCAGATGCGAACCCTAATCTTACGCCGTGAAAACGAATCGCCTGTGTCGTGGCACGAGAGACCGACACTGTTGTATCACTCTAGCCAGCAGCCACCTTGGAGATTCGCGATGAGAATGTCTGTACGGATGCTTCCTGTTTTCATTCTGAGCCATTTTCTTCTTGGCAGCATTCCCACCGTCGCCCAGACTGTGACGGTCGATGCAACGCCCAGCCACGTCGTAAACCAGTTCAGCCCTCTTCGCGCGTTAGGATCCACAGTTGATCGTGTTCCCAGCAACGCCACCGACATCTTCTTTCGCCCTGATCAAATCCAGAAGGTGCTCTCGGCAGGGTGGGGAACCATCAGCTATCGCCAGAACACGGATCTATTCGTGCAGGCCTGGCACTGGAATCCGAAAGGCACCTGGAGCGATCCTGCTGGCAAAGGTTATTTCACGGGAGACAAAACTCCAACCAGCGTGATGATCCGGCACTCTTACGGCTACTCACTGCCTCACCGTGGATTCACGCGCAATGGTGGCAGCGAGTTCGACGGCTATTCCCGCCTCGACGACGGTGACGTCAACACATACTGGAAGAGCAATCCGTATCTGACGAGTGGGTTCACAGGGGAGGAAGATTCTTTTCATCCACAGTGGGTGGTCATCGCGCTCGACAAAAAAGAGAACGTCAATGGAATCCGAATCCAGTGGGCAGATCCCTACGCTCGCGATTTCCTGATCCAGTACTGGGTCGGAGACGGCGATGCCATGGACGAGCAGGACAAAGGCGAGTGGAAGAATTTTCCTTCGGGGACGGTTACAGATGGGAAGGGAGCAGACTCGACTTTGCTCCTGTCATCATCGCCTGTATCGACAAAGTTTGTGCGAGTCTTGATGACTCGTTCCTCGAATACCTGCGACACTCATGGCTCTTCGGACCGCCGGAACTGCGTGGGATATGCGATTCGCGAGCTTTATCTCGGAACGATCAACGAGAAACATGAATTCAAAGACATCCTTCACCACTCTCCGGACCAGAAGCAGACGCTCACGTTATGCTCGTCGGTTGATCCGTGGCACGAGCCGTCCGATTTGTACGTCGCCCCCGATCGCATGGAATCCGGCGATCAGCCGGGCTTCGATCTTTTCTTTACGAGTGGAATCACTCGCGATCTTCCCGCCATCGTGCCGGTCGCGCTGCTTTACAGCACGCCCGACGACGCCGCCGCGCAGATGAGCTACATCAAGAAGCGGGGCTATCCGGTTTCCTACATCGAGATGGGAGAGGAGGCGGACGGGCAGTACATGCTCCCGGAGGATTACGCAGCTCTCTACTTACAATTCGCCAGTGCTCTTCATCAGGTGGACCCTGGCTTCAAACTGGGGGGACCTGCTTTTCAGGGCGTGACGGAAGACATCAAGGCGTGGCCCGATGCGCAAGGGCGTACCTCGTGGCTGGGGCGATTTCTCGACTATCTGCGAGCCCACAATCGATTGCAGGATTTGTCGTTCATGTCGTTCGAGCACTATCCGTACGATGGGTGCGAAACGCCGTGGAAGAACCTCTACCAGGAGCCGGAGTTGATCACCCACATTATGAAGGTATGGCGGGATGACGGATTGCCGCCTGGAGTGCCGCTGCTTGACACCGAAACCAACGCTCACGGAGGCGAGGCTTCGGTCGATATATTCGGCGCTCTCTGGCTTGCCGATTCCTTCGCCGGATTTCTTACCGCCGGCGGGTACTCCACTCATTACTACCACGCTCTGTCCTACTCTCCGCCTCATCCAATTTGTCCCAACAGTTGGGGCACATATCACCCGTTCATGGTCGATGATCACTACCAGATTGTGCAGCCCACGTCGCAATTTTTCGCCGCTCAACTGTTGACCCAGGAGTGGTCGCAGCCGAAAGACGCCGAGCATCTGCTCTACCGGGCCTCGAGTGATGTGCGTGACGCCGAGGGTAATGTACTGGTCACCGCTTACGCTCTACATCGTCCAGACGGCCAGTGGGCTCTGATGCTGATTAATAAGGACCACGATCGTTCCCATCCCGTGCGCGTTGTGTTTCATGATTCGGAAGCTAACCGCGATGTATCGTTCACCGGCCGAGTCACAATGATCACGTTCGGCAAAGAGCAATATCAGTGGCATCCGGATCGAAAGAAGGGGCACGCTGATCCCGACGGGCCGCCCAAGACTTCAATGCTCCTGGCTGGGCAAGGCACGAGCTACGATTTGCCTGCCGCTTCTGTCACAGTACTTCGAGGAACCCTCGGTCCGGCCGGACGATAACCCTTGAAGGTTTCAGAGTGAAGCAGCCTCTGCAAACCTGCACTAAAATGTCCGCCGGATCAATCCTCTGTACGCTACACTGACACGCCATGATGGAACCGGGAAGGGAAGAGCCAGTAGCGTCGGCGGCATCGATCTGCGAGGTGCCGAGAGAGCCCGGGCAGAATGTCATTCAGTCTCCCGCGAACCAGCGCGAGGCGTACCAGGCACTGGCGACGGCTTTTGTGGTGCTCTTCTGCATTGTTGGTGTTGCTCTCTGGGGGCTACCTTTCTACTACGACTTCATGGTCCAACAATTCGGTTGGACGCGTGCTCAAGTGACGTCAGGCAACGCGCTGAGCAAACTGATCGTCGGTCCCATTTTTGGTTTCGTCGCAGGATGGGTTGTCGACCGCTTTGGGCCACGTCGATTGATGATGATCGGAATATTGATGGCGGGGGCTGCCCTGGTGGGACTGGGCTCGATTTCAAGCCTCGGCATGTTTTACTTCTTCTATTTCTTTAACGCGCTGGGTTATGTCTGTGGGGGGCCACTTCCTAACCAGGTTTTGCTGACGCAGCGGTTCGACCGGTCACGCGGAAAAGCGATGGGCTTCGCCTATCTCGGAATCGGCATCGGAGGTGCAACTGTTCCGTGGATATCGCACACGCTCGCTCAGCATTTCGGATGGCAGACCGCTCTGCAAATTCTGGGCCTCGCAATCGTAGTCGTCTCATTCCCCTTGGCATGGTTGGTAAAAGAGGCGCCACCGGCGATGAGAACCAGCGGATCGGTTAGCGTTCCAAGTCCGAAGGCAGCGTTCAAGCAACTGTCGTTCTATCTGCTCACTGTGGGTAGTATGTGTTCAGTTGCTGCCATTAGTGGCACGCAGCAGAATCTGAAACTCTTGTTGAGTCTCGATCGCCACTTCACGCAACGGGATGCTGCAAGCATCTTGTCGATGGTGCTGGCTTGTAGTATCGCCGGCCGGTTACTCATGGGTTGGCTCGCTGATCGTTTCTCAAAGAAACACGTCATGCTCCTGACATACCTGCTCGTTGCCGCGGGCATTCCTCTGTTGTTCCTTGGGACTTCGCACCTGATCCTCTACATCTCCGCTGCGATTTTTGGAATCGGTCTTGGCGGTGATTACATGATCATTCCTTTAATAACGGCTGAAATCTTTGGGATTGAAATCCTGGGAAGATTGCTGGGTGTAATCCTGACCGCGGGAGGCATCGCGGAAGCTGCCGCGCCCTGGTTGATAGGCCATTTACGAGACGCTACTGGAAGCTATCGCGAGAGTTGCATTGTGCTGGTGGCGATCGCGTTGCTGGGCGCAGTTGCCGTTTTGGGTTTACCAGGCCGGCGGAGCGCAGCATGAGCGCCGGAGCAATCCTTCGCCTGGGAAGCCTCAAGGATGTCGGCCGTTTTCAGGAGCACGTGCAGGCCCTCGGTCTGCAGATCCCGTGTGATCTCCAGATCGCAACGGGAGACCAATCCCCGCTGCGCTGGCCGTTGAAGCGCGGTCCATTCAAAATCACCAACCGCATTGCCGTTCAACCGATGGAGGGTTGGGACGCGACTCCGGATGGTGCGCCTTCGGAAAATACTGTTCGGCGATGGCAGCGGTTCGGTCGCAGCGGCGGCAAGTTGATTTGGGGCGGAGAGGCGGTTGCGGTTTCCCACGAAGGGCGAGCGAACCCGAATCAGCTTCTCGCCGCGCCAAGAACGCAGGAGAGCCTTGCAAACTTGCGAACTGCTCTGAGACGCGAACATGTCCTGACAACCGGTAGCGACGACGGGCTAGTCATTGGTTTGCAGTTGACGCATTCCGGGCGTTATTGCCGCCCCAACGAACATACCCGCCCGGAACCACGCATTCTTTATCACCATCCATTCCTGGACCGGCGCCTGAAGTTGCCTCCCGACTATCCCCTGCTCAGCGACGGGGAAATCGAGTCGATCATCGAGGACTTTCATCGGGCCGCGTTTCTGGCTTGGCAGTCAGGTTTTGATTTCGTGGACATCAAGCATTGCCACGGCTATCTGGGTCATGAATTTCTCAGCGCGCACACGCGGGAAGGACGTTACGGTGGCACCTTCGAAGGCCGAACCCGCTTCCTTCGCGAGGTCGTGCAAGGGATCCGTTCGCGCTGTCCAGGACTGCACATTGGTGTGCGGCTCTCGGCGATCGATACCGTCCCCTTCAGCAGTGATTCGAGTCGGAGCGTCAACGGGAAGCCCTCCACCGGAGTCGCGGAGACGCGTCCCGAGCTACTCCCCTACCGTTGGGGCTTTGGCGTGAATTCGCTCGACCCGACGGATACCGACTTAAATGAGCCGGAGCTTTTCTTGTCTTTACTCCAGGAGCTTGGAATTCAATTGGTGAACATCACCGCTGGCAGCCCTTACTACAATCCGCATATCCAACGCCCGGCGCTGTATCCACCTTCTGACGGATATCTGCCACCGGAAGACCCGTTAGTTGGAGTTGCCCGGCAGATGGCAGTGACCCGTCAACTCAAGCAACGGTTCCCAGATTTGCTCATGGTTGGGTCGGGGTATACCTACCTGCAGGACTTCTTGCCTCACGTGGCGCAAGCTGCGGTGCGCGAAGGCTGGGTTGACTTCGTGGGGCTGGGGAGGATGGTGCTCACTTATCCCGAGTTCCTTTGGGAAGCATCCGAGTGCGGCGAGATTCAACGCAAGCGTATTTGTAGAACCTTCAGCGATTGCACCACGGCTCCGCGCAAGGGATTGCCCTCCGGTTGCTATCCGTTGGACGAGCATTACAAGGACTCTGAGTTGGCGGAAAAATTGAGGGAGGCCAAGAAGCGCTGACATCGATTGGCTGCGCATAGTCGCGCCCGAAAATGGAAATGATGACGATTGAGGATCTCATCGCGCGCCAAAAGCCGCGACGCAAAGTTCAAGGCATCGCCGCCGCCTTGCTGCCGTACCAGGAAGACGGGCGGATCGCTGTCGACGCGTTTGCCAAGCACCTGACTTCCACGCATCGAGCCGGACTCATGAATGCTGTCAACATGGACACCGGCTACGTGAACTATTTAAGCGATTCCGAAAAACTGGAAGTACTGAATTGCACGCGGCAGGCACTTGGACGAGGAATCCCATTTGTGGCCGGGGCCTACATCGAACATCAGGTCGGCGATGACGTGGTCACGCTATATCGACAGCAGATCGACACGATTCTTCGTTTTGACGGCATTCCCATTCTGTTCCAGACAGCTCGCCTGCACGGTAGATCGCCGGAAAAAATAGCTGATGCGTATCGAGAAATATGTCGAGACTATCCACATGTGCTGGCCTTCGAACTAGGTCCGATGTTTGCCGCAAACGGTGAGATCTATGACAACGAAACGGTGCGGCGTTTGATGGACATCCCGGAGATTAAAGGGATGAAACACTCTTCCCTCGACCGTATTCTGGAACTTGAACGACTCGCCCTGCGCGATGCACAGCGCCCGGATTTTCGCATCTACACCGGGAACGACCTGGGAATCAACATGATTGAATATGGGTCCGACTACTTACTGGGGCTAGCCGCCTTTGCGCCTGAGAAATTCGCCGAGCGTGATCGACTCTGGGAGGCCGGGGATCCCGGGTACTACGCCCTATCCGACGCTCTGCAGTATCTGGGAAACATTGCATTTCGCGCGCCGATTCCCGCGTACAAGCATTCCGCCGCTGTGTTCCTGAACCTGATCGGACGGATTCCCAGCGATCGGACACATTTCCGCAACCCACACCGGCCCGCATGGGAGGCGGAAATCATGGCGGACTGCGCCCGGCGGTTGTCGCTGCTATGAGGCTCACATACTTTTGGCAGAAGTGTTGTTGTGCGTGGATAATGTCGGTGCCAGTTAATTGGCTGCAGACCCGACAATTGATGATGCCGCTCAAAATTCCCGTAGCTTTCTTGTTCTTATCGTTCTCTCTTGCCACAGCTCAGGTGAGGGTTTGGCAAGGCACATTGACCTTGCCTACGTATGAAGAGGGCGCGCCCGATCCAAATCCTCCATTCGATCAGTATGCAAACAGCCGCTTCAACTATCCTTACACGCTCCGCGACCACTTGACCGACCAGCGAAGGGACCACGCGTGGCGCGCTATCTTTCTGGAGAATGAGTACCTGAAGTGCTCGGTCCTGCCCGATCTTGGAGGCCACGTCTATACCTGCACAGACAAGATCAGCGGTCAGCCGATGTTTTACGCGAATCCATCCATCAAGAAGGCCGACATCTCCTATCGGGGCGCATGGGCCGCTTTTGGCATCGAGTTCAACTTCCCGGTTTCCCACAATTGGGTCAGTCTTTCTCCGGTTGATTTTGCGTTCGGGCAAAAAGATGACGGCAGCGCTTCCGTTTTCGTGAGCAACATCGACCGGGTATATGGAATGCAGTGGTCGGTCGAGCTCGTGCTGCATCCGCATTCCACAGTTCTCGAAGAGAGGGTAACGCTGAACAATCGCAGCGACGTCCGGCACCGCTTTTACTGGTGGAATAACGCGGGAGTTCAAGTATGGGATGATTCGCGCATTCAGTACCCAATGCGGTTCATAGCGAGCCACGGCTTTCGAGACATACAGCCGTGGCCAATCGATGCAGACGGCAACGATCTCAGCACTGTGAAGAATCAGACCAAGGGGCCAGTCTCGTCATTTGTTTACGGAAGCCGCGAACCGTTTATGGGCGTTTGGCACCCTCACACCAACACGGGGACCGTGCACTATGCGGATTATGCGCAGCTTCCAGCGAAGAAGATCTGGTCATGGGGCACCGATCCGGATGGACTCGATTGGAGAAAGACTCTATCTGATAACGACAGCGCCTACGTCGAAGTGCAGGCAGGACTCTTCCGCAATCAGGAGACCTATGCCTTTCTCGAGCCCCGGCAGACGATCAGCTTCTCTGAGTTCTGGATGCCGGTGCGCGACATCGGCGGTATATCAAGGGCGAACCTCGTCGGGGTGGTTCGCCTGAGCCGGAAAGAGAATGCGCTGGTTGCAGGTCTGAATGTGAATCAGGATGTTTCTGGAGCGACTCTGCGCATCATGGCCGGAGAGCAAGAAGTTTTTCGCGAAACGGCCAGCCTTAAGCCACCGCGTACCTGGTCCCACGAAGTACCGAATGCGGACGCAAATCAGAAATACACTTTCGAATTGCTTGACGCGAACAATACTGTTCTGCTTCGCCACACGGAGGGCCAATACGACTGGACCCCGGCTGAGCACGTTCAAGTAGGTCCGCAGGCTTCGTATCAGATGCCAGATCCAGAGCATCGCACGGAGGACGACTGGCTTCAACTGGGGAACGAACAGGAACTTGATGGGAACTTGTTGACGGCGTTGCAAACCTATCACGAAGCTCTAGCCAAGTTTCCGGAGAGCATTGAGGGGCGTAAGGCGGCCGGACGCTTATCTGCCGGTTTGCTGCGTTTCAAAGAAGCTAAGACCCTTCTCGAGCCCGTTTACGCCCGCAACACGTCCGATGGTGGAGTTGCCTATTACCTCGGGATTACATACGACGGTCTCGGCCAGAGTAACGAGGCACGAGAATCTTATGAAGCAGCTGCGCGGCTGCCTGCCTTCCGCGCGGCGGCCAGCCTGCGACTGGCGGAGCTTTTGGCACGCGAAAGAAATTTGAAAGAAGCAGAGTCTTACTTGCTGGAAGCCAATCATTCGGCTCCGGACGATCTTCGCACTGCTGAAGAGTTGGCAGCAGTCCTTCGAGCGGAAGGGCAGAAAGAAAAATCCCAAAGACTTGCTCAACAATGGCTGGCGCGATTTCCTCAGAGCTATTTCCTGCTTGAGCAGGTTGGCAGAGCTGACTTGCATCATCTCGCGGATGATGCCGAGCGGGTGTTGAACATCGCGGCGGAATATATGCGGCTGGGAATGTACTCACAAGCGCTTGACGTTCTCTCACGCGCGTACCCTGCGGCGGTCGTTGATGAACGCGAACCCGGCTTACCTCCATCGGACAAACATCCCATGGTCGCTTATTATCGCGGGTATTGCCGCGAAAAGCTGGCGCAGTCCGGCTCTGCAGATTTCAGCGCGGCTTCGAAGCTCTCCGCGAACTATGTATTTCCCAATCGCGCAGAAGACCTTGAGGTCTTAACTGCAGCGCTGATTGCGGATTCGCATGACGCGAGCGCGCACTACCTGCTCGGAACGCTTTACTTCTCGAAGGGTCTGACTGACGAAGCTCTTGCCGAGTGGGAACAGGCGCGACGGTTGAATCCCCAGATTCCTGTTCTGCATGCCAGCTTGGGCCGCGCGCTGTTGCACGAGAAAGAGAATGCCGAACAGGCATTGATGGCCTTTCAAGAAGGTCTTCGCACCGATCCTCAGAATGTCGCGCTCTATACGGGGATGGATCAGACCTTGAGCATCCTGCAACGTTCACCGCAGGAACGTGTAGCCCCGTTGGAGCGCTATCCCGATCGCGCCAATATGCCCTCTCCGCTTGTGTATGAACTCATTTTGAATCTAACCGAGGCTGGGGAATTCGAGAAAGCGACCGCGTTGTTCCACAATCGCTTCTTCCAGCGAGCGGAGGGCGGAACGAATGTCCGGCAGGTATGGCTCGAAATGCAAATGCAGCGGGCCTTATCGTTCGCGCAACACGGGCAGTGCTCTGAGGCAATCCAGATAGCCGATCACATGGCAGAGCCATTGTCCGACCTGGCGTTTACACGCGACGGACTAGAGCCATTTTTGCGATCTGCGAGATTCAGTTATCTTTTTGGCAAGGTATACAAGACTTGCAAGGTTCCCGACCTCGCGCGAAGCAAGTTCAAGCAGGCGGCTGATCAATCGCGACCGGAAGATGCAGTTTGGTCCTGGAGAGCATCCCAAGAACTGCCCGATTTCGATGAGCGTGCGGCAAAGCAGAGATTGCAGAGCATACTCGAGCGCACAAAGAGTGACGGTGACATGAGCTCAAGAAGGGGTTGGCTGCTCTACAATGCCGCGATGCTCGACCGCGCCGTGGGCAACAATCAGCAGGCGGAAAGAGAATTTCGTGAAGCCTTCTTGCATCCTGACCAGTTATTGACTTATCACCTTACGCGAATGGAGCTTTCTGACAGCAACCCATAATCTGGAGAGAATGTGAGGAGCAAAAGTGCGACAAATGGATTTCTCTCGTGCCTACTGCTCGTAGCTTTCGCCAGTGCCTTCGCAAGGGGCCAGACAATCGAGAGCCTCTGGGCTGATTCTGATCCCCCTTTTGACACGAATACGACCTCGTCGTTTTGGCGCGGCTCTCCGCCTGTCTATATGGACGAAGATACTCACGGCAAACGTGACCCCAAGTATCGGACAGAAATCCGGACTCGATGGACGAAGCAGAATCTCTACATATTGTTTGCGTGCCCATACGAAGAACTCAATCTAAAACCCAATCCAAATACCTCAGCCGAAACGAATGAGCTTTGGAACTGGGATGTGGCAGAGGCCTTTATTGGTGCCGACTTCAGCGACATTCGGCGTTACAAAGAATTTGAAATATCCCCGCAGGGAGAATGGATCGATCTCGCCATCGATCTCCACAACCCGCACAACGAAGACGGTTGGAAGTGGAATTCGGGTTTCGCGGTTTCAGCGCGAATCGATGAGGCGGCTCAGGTGTGGTACGGGGCGATGAGGATTCCATATTCAGCGATCGATAATCGTCCGGCGACGGCAGGGAATACGCTCCGCATCAATCTTTTTCGCAGCCAAGGGCCCTCCTCGGCTCGGCATCAGATTGCGTGGCAGGCACCCATGAGCGACAGCTTCCATGTGCCAGAGCGATTTGGCTTGCTGAAGCTCGTGAAGCGGGAAGAGTGAAGCTGCTGCCGGTTAACGAGTTTTGGAACCTTGCGTTGTGCCCGATACAGGCGCGCTGATTACGCCGGTGGCTTCGCGCCGTTCACTGAGCGTGCCATCAGGAATTAACACCGCCACCCAAGGTGTCTTGGGCGAGACTACATGGGCGTGCCAGACGATCTCGCGTGCACCTGCAGAAGTCAGATCGATCTCCTGCCGGCCTGGTTCCTTCAGCGTCAGATTATCGCTGCGTATCATGAAAGTGTGATGACCGGCGCCTTCGGCAGAAACTCGCAGTGCGATTTCGTTGTTTCCGAGATTCTGAGACGTCACTTTGAAATCAAAGACGCGGTCAGGACGCAGATCGACATCATACGATCCTCCTGGGAGGACCGTGACACTGGTGTGTACTGAACCCTGACGCACATCGTAGTGACCTTCCGGCAAACGAACGTCGAATTCGCCGTCGCTCAAACCCAAAGGCGCTGTTGTGATCTGGCCGGTCTTTTGTTCCCGGAATTCGATCGGATCGTGGCTCGCAGGATTAGCCATTCCCCTCACGGTGGCTGGAACACTGACATCTTCCATCAGCCATATCCACTGTCCTACCGGTTGAGTCCACACCTCTTTATAGGTCCAACAAATCTGGGTGGGCCAGTAGGGAGCGTCTTCAAAGCCCTTGGTTTCAATTCCGACGGGAAGGGCGCCAACCATTTGGCCGGAACGGACGCTATACAGCGGCGTCCAGTCGTAACCCTCGCCATACATCACACTGGCGGCAAAAGGATTCCGTCCGACGAACCACTGCGCCTGCTTCTGTGCCAGGTCTTCGGCTTCCAGATCGCCTCGTAACTGTCCCGCCGCCGAGAGTGCTTTTGTTTCCGAGAGCAGAACACTCGAGTTGCCGCGAAAATCAAACCAGACCGGGAATCTGCGCAAATAGTTCTCGCCACCCAGCGGAATTCCGCGCCGCACTTCTTGTACGTAGGCATCGCGATCGGCGGCCCGAAGCGGCGTCCAGTTCTTGGATTCGGGAATCAGGCGTGCTTCACTCTCGCGGTATACAGCCGCTGGCAAAACTGCATAAGGCTCATCAACGGTGGCGGCCGCCTTCAAATAGTATTGTGAATGCAAAACCACTGCCGAGTACCACTTCATCCACTTGTCGTGTTCCGGAAAGGCTTCGCATAGACGGATGAGAGCGATGATCGGCTCTTGCTCCTGCCCGATGTGAAAGCGATGAAAAAGATTCTCGCGCTTGGGGCCGGTGTAAAAATAACCGGTTAACGGAATTGTCCAAGGTTGCAAGGTGCGTTCTTGCGAGCTGATGATCAGATCACCGAGAACGATGGCTTCCTGAGCGTACCGATCGTCTCTTGTGGCCAGATAAAGCTCGACCGACGCAACAACGCCGAAGGATATTCGCTCCAACTCGTCCTGCGCTCCGTAGACTTCAGCGAGTGGAGGCGCGGTCTTCAGGCCATCAACCGCATACTTCCAGTCTTCCTCCGCAATCATCAGGCTGCGGTTAGCCAACTCGGGGTCGCTGTCCTTCAATAAGCGCGCCGCCAGGGCTTCGACTCCACTGACGCGGAAGTTCCATTCTGGATTGTTGACGGCTTGTCCGAATCGATCATCGGACGTGCCCATTATTCCATCGGTCCAATAACTCACTAATTGGCCGGTGCTGCGATACCCGTCGCCAAATCGCGTCTTGAGCACCCAATTCAGGCCCCAGCGTGCTTCTTCCAGCAGACGATTGGAGAGAACTACGTTTCCACCCTGCCGCTTCAGACTGTCCCCAAGTGACAACAAGGCATAGACCATTCCAGGTGTGTTTCCAGTCGCAGAAAGGTCGCCTGCATCGTGATATCCACCATTGACCACAATGCGCTTTTCATCATGAACCGTGTAGATATCCTGATGACAGCGGCCGTGAATACCTGGAATTTCAGTTCCGCAGCGCTCGCTGTACATGAAGTTGATCGACTTCCAAATGCTGTCGAGCCAGGCGTCATCTCCAATGTGGAAGGAGCGAGTCAGTATGTCTCCAGCTTTAATCACGTACGTGCCTGGCTCCCGGAGTTCGGAAAAATCCAGCACTTGATAGTTCCCCAACGGAGTGACGGTTTGCTCGACCGGTTTGGTCAGAACGATGCGGCCGCTCTGTTGGTCGACGATAGAAAACTCGTGGGCTGCGAGGTCGCTGGCAATTGCGGACTTCGAAGATCCTGTGGTGTAGCCGCTGTGGCTGAACGCAATCTTTCCGGGCGCTACGTCCCATCCCTCCACGTGATCGGCGATCACGCCCTGTAATTCCAGTTGATCGATATCCAGGATCGTCTGGTCGCCTGGCTCGGGAAACTTCTTGGGGAGCATGTATGCAAAATCAAGCGCTGTGACCCGATCGCGATCCAATGGAGCGATTTCCCATACGACATGGTTCCACACATGGTTCTTGAGAATGATCGATTCGTGTCGCCCCTCGTTGTATTGGTCCGGCAGTTTGTGGGCGCCGTCATTGTGCAGCGTCAGGGAGCAAGAAATCGCAGGCGCACCAATGATGTCGGGATAGACCCAAAGCGAGATACGGTTGTACCGGCTCCAGTCCTCGCCAGGAAACTTTCGGGTCGCTAGTAGATCCTCCCACTCCCCGCTACCGTCAACCTGGGCGATGTTGGTAGTAGAGCGCATTCGCAGCGAATGCTGGCCATCTTTGACATGGACATTGGTTAACGTCATTTCTCCCGCGCCGGTGAATGACCAACTGGAAAGATCTTCCATGCTGTCCAGCACGCGCGAATCGGCCACCTTCTTGTTCAGCCATCGGGATTCAGCGCCGTCTTCATACTTCGCCTGCATCGGCATCTCAGGAGTCGCTTGTTGTGCCATGGGAAATACAACCAAACAAAAGACGCTGAGAACCGTGGTAATGCAACATCGGCCTGCCTTGCTCACCTGTGTGCTCCTGAAGTTGTTTGCGTGCTGTCTCTGCCGAAACAGGAACGGAATAATCTACCCGAAATACATGTAGAATGCTGCAACAGAAGCCAGCCTACACCACCAACTGAACCATGTCCCAGCCATCGAGTGAAAGTTGTAAGTTCCGGCGTTGGCCGATTACCGCCAATTTCGTTCGAGTGCTGTTGACGGCGATCTGTTTAATTTTCATCTCAAGAGTAAATGCACAAGACGCGCGCGCCGTCGAGTTTACAAATGTGACTGCAGCATCCGGCATCAAGTTCAAGCACTTCAAAGGGAACAATGGCATCTCGATTAACCGGGAGGAATTTGGTCCGGGGGTGTGTGTTGCGGATTTCGATGGGGACGGCTGGCAAGATATTTATTTCGTCAACGGAAGAGACCTCTACGGCCGCGGCATTTCTGTCGTGAATGCGCTTTACCGCAACAATCATGACGGAACGTTTACTGACGTAACGGAGAAAGCCGGTGTGCCCGGAACAGGCTACGGATTGGGTTGCGTATGGGGAGATTTTGACAACGACGGTTTCCCCGATCTCTTTGTCACTCAGTACGGCAAGAATGTCTTGTACCACAACAACGGTAACGGAACATTCACAGACGTTACCGACAAGGCTGGCGTTGGTGGGTTGGAATCGGGCGCATTCCATTCCGGAGCTACATTCTTCGATTACGATCGGGACGGTTGGCTGGATCTGTATGTGGGCAGCTACGTGAATCTCGGCGACAAGCGTTACTGCAAGTTGGGTGACGTGCTGAGTAGTTGTGCTCCCAGCGAGTATAAGGGAAGTCCCGACGCGCTGTACCACAACAATCACGACGGCACGTTCACCAACGTAGCCCAGAAGGCCGGGATCTATCAGCCACAAGGTAAGAATCTTTCCGTGCAGGCCGCCGACTACGACAATGATGGCTGGCCTGACTTGTTCGTAGCCAACGATGGGCTGAATGCCTATCTCTATCACAACGAACGCAACGGTACTTTCAAAGAGATCGGTCTCAGCGCGGGCATGGCCGTAACGTCTCGAGGGACGGTCATGGCTGCGATGTGCATCTCCCTGGGTGATTACGACAATGATGGACAACTCGATCTGTATATCTCCGACTTTCAGCGTTCCTCCGATCACATTTGGCACAACGATGGGAATGGATTCTTCGACGAGGTTAGCGACGAAGCGGGGATCACACGACCGACGCGGGACGTGCTCAGTTTCGGCGGCGGTTTCTTCGATTACGACAATGACGGGTGGTTGGATCTTTTCATCGCCAATGGACATGTTTACCCGGAAGTAGAGCAGGCCACGCCTGGAACACATTACCGCCAGATCAATTCGCTCTTCCACAACGAAGGAAACGGAAGATTCGTAGAGGTGGGCAAGTCAAGCGGTACGGGATTTGAAACGCCTTACGTGGGACGCGGCGCAGCTTTTGCCGATTTCGACAACGACGGTTTTATGGACATCGTCATAGCGAACAACGGAGATTCACCCCTGGTGCTGCATAACAGCGGTGCCAACGGGAATCACTTCCTGAATTTCAAGCTGTCCGGGAAGAAGAGTAATCGGGATGCATTGGGTGCCCGCGTGCGTGTGGTGACGGGCACAATCTCGCAAATTCGCGAGATCGCAAGCGGTGGAAGTTATCTTTCACAGAGCGACCTGCGCGCCAATTTCGGTATTGCCAAGGCGAAGCGTGCAGAAATTGTTGAGATCACATGGCCGAGTGGGCAGCATCAGACCTTTCGTGACGTTGAAGGGGACAAATTCTATCTGGTCGAAGAAGGGAATGATCATCTGCAAACGCAGCACATTTCGGGACGGCAACCCTGAGGCTTTACCGGACGATGCAGCCGCAAGACTTTGCCCGCCGCTACGAAGCCACTGCTCCTTGAAGGACTTCTCGTAGACGCTTTGCAACCACCAGATCCTCTCCCGGTTGCAACATCCAAACTCCGACGACAATCGTATTTGGTCCGCCCGGCAGTCCGGCGCTAGCGGGAGCGCCTCCGGTGGATGGATTCAGTTCAATTCGCGGCTTGCCGGCGCGCATCTTTTGCATGACCTCCGCGCCGGTGATCTTGACCCGGTTCTGATCGTAAGTGATGAGAAGGTGCGGAACATGATTAGCAACATCAGGAACAAAGACCTGAGTCTGCACTGTCGGAATCGCGCTAAGTTGCTTGGCGATGTGATCGGCCCGCTGGCGGCACTGTGCTTCGATAGCAGCATCATCCTGCTTGAGGAACCAGTCCACGGCGGCGACTAACCCCACAATTTCTTCCTTCGCTACCTTCATCCCGCGCCCGACAGTATTGGAGTTGGGAGAGTTATTTTTCCTGGCCGCTTCGATCAGGTCCTTTCTTCCCAATAACAGGCCGGTACACTGGGGTCCGCGAAGGCCTTTTCCTCCAGAAAAGGTCACAAGATCGAAGCCCATCTGGGTATAGTTCCACAGATTGGAAATCGGCGGGACATCGGCGGCAGCGTCGTTGAAACAGGGTACCCCATGCTTGTGGGCCACTCGCACCCAGTCTTCGCGACTGATCTTTCCGGAACCTGCGTTGAAAAAATGGGCCATCACGGTGCGCTCGGTGAACGCTTGTTCGTATTGCTCAAGAGTCTCAACCTCCACAAAGAGAATGCCGCAATTGCGGAGGGCATGGTCGTACCCGTAGCGATGGCCCTTTTGTACGATGACTTCATTCTTAAGCTTGGACATATCCGTTGGAATGTCCAGAATGGGCTGCTCATTTCCCATGGTGATGCATGCCGCCGTTCCCAGCACGAGCGCAGCGGCAGCGCCGGAAGTGACGAGAGCGGCCTCACAACGAAGTCGCTTGGCCAGATACGCACCAGACGCTTCGATGAGTTCATTCAGATTTACGGGATATCGCGCAGCGAGTTCGATGGCCGCCCGCACCTCGTCCGGCATAGTCGAAGCCGAAAGAACGGTGTAGGTGCCCGCCGCGTTGATGAGGGGAGTCACGCCGAGCTTCTGGTAATAGTCCACGCCTTTAGGCGCCGACTTGGCCGATCCCTGAGCCTCTAGACTTGGAATTCCAGAAAGTGCTGCGCTTCCCGCGAGAACCGCTTGCGCTCCATTTCGCAGGAGCTTTCGCCGACTCATCTGTCTCATATTTGGCCCCCTTAACAGCGACTGGCGCAACAGAGTTCAGTCCCGTGGGTAGTCGTCTGCTCTGGCCGGTAATGACTCACCGCGATCGGGAATTGTGAAATATTGCGGACGCGCTTTTTCCCACTCGACCATGCTGAGTCCGGAAGGATCGAACGAAATGCGTCCCGCTCGGATCGTCATGCGGGCCATGAGTCGTACATTGCCATCCATTTTTGCCACGCCGCAATCGATGTAACTGAAGTGGCCTTGCGTCAGTTCCAGCACGGCAATATCCGCATCCTGGCCGATCGACAATGTGCCCAGGTCCGGCCGGTGAATCTCCTTTGCCGGATTTACGGTTGAGCGGCGAATGACATCGTCCAGCGGTACACCCATCGCCAAGAACTTCGACATGACGTTGTTCATGCTGACGACCGTGTAATTGCCGGTGTGCAAATCGGTAGAAAAGGAATCAGGGATAAAACCCTGCTTCTCAGCGGGCACTGCATTGCGAAACCAGAAGCTGCCGCTTCCATGCCCGACATCAAAAATGACGCCGCGGGCCCGCGCCTGCGCCAGAGCGGGATTGATTTTTCCATCGGGAAGAATGATGGGAAATTGTTGAGCGAACACGTGCGTGTGAATGTCGCCTGGCCGCATTTTTTTCAAGATCAGTTCTTCGTATGTTCTTTCCGGTCGCGGCCAGAAATCGAACATGACCGGACTGTTCGTGAGAATGCCGCATTCAATGGCGCGGTCAACCGCAGCCCAGGGCACGTGTTCCCCATCCCAGACCTCCCCGGTCCAGTAGTGGGCAGTTTTTACTCCCACAATGAGGTCGGGATATTTCTTAATAGTGTCGACACAAAGCTTTACATCCATCTGGTCCAGACTTTGCTCAAGCCCACCGTTCATGCCATTAGCCACGATGTTCAGGAAAGCCAACACGCGCACTCTGGCGCGGTCAATGACTTCTTCTTTTTCCTGGAGGAACGTTTCCGCACCGGAGGTGCCGGCATCTACGATGGTGGTCACACCGGATTGCAACGCCAGATCGGCCGGAATGCCAAGTGGCAATGCGTGCGCTCGCCCGTCGGGCGCGAACCAGTTTAGCGGCGCTCCGCCATGACCAACATGATAGTGAATATCAATGAGCCCGGGCGTTACATAGAGACTCGTGACATCCACAACCTTCCTGGCCTGGTCAGCTGGAATGTTTTTCTCGACGGCAGCGACCTTACCATTAAGAACGCCGACATCTCTCACTTCATCGATGTGATTGGCAGGGTCAATCACGTGGCCGCCCTTCAACAGCAAGTCATAACGAGTTGATTGCGCAAACGACGCGTAAGGAATTCCGAGGAAGAGTGCGATCACCATAACTGCTGCGGCTGGCATTTTGGTCCAGTTATGCATAGGCTCCTCATGTTTGTTGAAGCGAAAGTGTACTCACTGGAAGTGAGATTGTCACCATTCCTGCCGAGTCGATCTTATGCAAAGTTGTAAGAAGATCACCGCTAGCGTAATCTGATCGCGCTTTTTCTTCATTGGACAGGATTAGATCCAGATCAGGAAACTCACGTATGGATCGTCGCACTTTCGTTAAAGCCGGTTGCATTGGAAGCGCCTCGCTGCTAATGCAGGGGCTGGATCCGATGATCCGGGCTGAATCTGCTCCGACTGCCGTTCCGCCGGTCGAACTCCGAGGGCTTGCCGACTACAAACCCTCGCCATTAGGCATGCCGGGCCTATTTCCGGCACGAGTCATCGAGATCCGCGACGCGAACGCCATCGTTCGCAACCGTGTCTCTCAGTCCGTAGTCGGCCGCATGCTTGACCGGGCAATGAAAGAGTTGACAGGAGAGCGGTCCGCGCGCGACGCATGGGCGAAGTTTATTCAGCCGAGCGATGTTGTCGGAGTCAAGATCAACCCATCGGGCGCGCCGGCATGTTGTTCGTCCCCAGAGATTATTCGGGAGATCATCAGTTCGGTTCAGTCGCTCGGAGTTCCTGCGCGGAACATCGTTGTGTACGACCGGTACTCATACGAGATCGACGTGGGTAGCTATCAAGCGCTGCTGCCTGCCGGAATTCGAATCGTAGGCATTCAAGAGGCATTTGCGAGCGGTGGTGGTTACGAATCAAATGTCTATTGCGATGCAAACTTTTTTGGAGAGTGGGAAACCCGCTCGTATATGGCCAGTATCGTAGTCCAGGAGGTCAACAAGATTATCAACGTACCGACGATGAAGGATCACTCGGCCTCCGGTGTCACCGGAGCTCTCAAGAATCTGGCGTACGGAACATTCAACAATGTAGCCCGCACCCATCGCGCGCCCTATTCTTTTACGAACCCATTGATCGGGATGATGTGTACGGTCGAACCATTACGGTCAAAATCTGTGCTTCATATCATGGACGGCATGCGGCAAGTATGGCATGGCGGTCCGCTCACCCAAGTGCAAGACTTTATCGATCAACCCGGCATTCTGATGGTGGCGACAGATCCGGTCGCGATGGACACGATCGAACTGGAGGCGATTGAAAACACGCGGCGCGAGCGGGGTGCACCTTCGTTATGGCAGCACGATGCGAATAGCATTACCCCCAACACCGAGGAATTTCATCGCGACGCCTCGAAGAACTTGTTCTATCGCGAGCCCGGACACATTGCGGCAGCCGGTCACCTCGGGCTTGGAATCGCGGACCTGAAACAAATCGATCATCGTGTCCTCTCTGTCTGAATCTTGATGATGAGGCAAACAGGCAATTCCAGAGCCGTCCAAGACTGGCCCACCCTGCTCAAAGACAACGCGCGCAGTGGAGGCCAGACGCCGTATCCCGCGCGCTCGCCGGAACGGGCGGTATGGCAATTTCGCGCAGGCGGTTCTGTACGTTCCGCGCCTATTCTCAAAGACGGGAACTTGTATGTCACCTCTGTGGCCGGTGCACTGCACGCCATTGACGTGGTCACGGGCACTGCAAAATGGAAATTTCAAGCCGGCGGGCAGGTCCATTCCACCCCGTCACTGTTTGCAGACCAGATTCTTTTCGGATCCGACGACGGCAAAGTGTATGCAGTCAATCATGACGGAACAAAGCGGTGGGAGGTTCCGACCGGAGCCGAGGTTTGGGCATCTCCGGTCATTCGCGACGGGATTGTTTTTTTCGGAAGCGCGGACACGAAGGTCTATGCAGTCGAAGCGTCGAGCGGAGAGATCCGATGGGTCGCAGCGAACTCGGCGGAAGAATCTATTCAACGATCTACGCCACCGAGAGGCAACTTTATCTGGGTTGTGGGGACGGCAAAGTATGTTGCCTCGACTCCTCATCCGGAAAGCTTTTGTGGAGTACGGCGACTGGCAACGGCATCGACTCGTCGCCGGCAGTAGTCGATGACCTTGTTCTCATCGGCTCAGAAGATTTTTTCTTCTATGCGGTCAGCGCCACGACCGGGGAGGTGCGATGGAAGTACGAAACAGGATTGGGCATTGCGTCATCGCCCGCCATCTGGAACGACCTGTCGTTATTTGGCAGCAAAGATGGTTTCCTCTATGCGCTCGAGACTCAAACCGGAAAATTGCGATGGAAAACCCGTGTGGGCGAGGTGGTCACTGCGCCTCCGATGATCGGCGACGGCGTTGTATGTATCCAGGCGGGTGGCACGTTTGCTCTAGACACTTCCAACGGCAAGATGTTGTGGAGAGCCGGTCTTGCAGGTGCAATCCAATCTGTTCCTGTGCTCGCAGGTGAAACTATGTATCTGGCGAGCTTAAGTGGTGAGATTTATGCGCTGCGCTAAACACAGGATGGCGCTGCTGTTCGTCGTTTTCTTCGCAATTGTTGCAAGCGTTCGCAGTTCAGAAAATCAGCTTCTTGTTTACAAAAAGAAATACATCATGGGCACAGTCTTTGAGATTGCGGCCTATGACCAAACGTCGGAGCACGCGTCGGTTGCGCTGGAGAACGCATTTCAGGAAATCGTTCGCGTCGATAATCTCCTGAGCAACTACAAATCCGACAGCGCTCTGAGCTCCCTGAACCGCTCCGCTCATTTTCATGCAGAAAAGGTTCCGCCTGACTTGTATCGCGTAGTCGAGGAGTCCGTGCGGTTTTCCAGGCTGTCAGGCGGGAAGTTCGACATTTCCATCGCGCCTTTGGTGGATTTGTGGAAGGCTGCGATCGCTGGTGAAGGTGCACCATCGCTGGCGAAGCAACAGGCCGCCAGAGGTTGCGTCGGATACGAGAAGATCGAGCTGACTCCTCCGGATCAGATTACTTTTCACTCCCCTTGCATGCGTTTAGACCTGGGCGCCATTGGCAAAGGTTACGCTGTCGACCGGGCTGCGGAAGTCCTGCGATCATCGGGAATTCGCAATGCGTTGATTAATGCAGGCGGTAGCACGATCTTAGCGATGGGTTCGCCTCCGGGATCAGAGCGCATGGCTCGTACACTTGCGAGACCCTTCCCACCAGGTTGATCCACAAGTCATGCTAAAGGATGAGAGCGTTTCCACCTCCGAGCAAACAGCGCCTTCTTTGCTAGGGGACGACACAGCCGGACATATCATCGATCCGGATACAGGGACACCACTGCGAACGGAATTCGCGGTCAGTGTCATTGCTAAAACCGGGACGCTCTCAGACGCGCTCTCAACCACATCGCTTCTGCTGGGCCCGGCGAAGGGCAAGGGGTTGGTCCAACGTATGCCTGACGTTTCGGCGATCTGGATTTCGCGCGACGCGCAAATGGAAACGGTGACGGGCGGACCGCAGATTCTGTTCGGCAGAAAATTCTAATCTCACAACCTGGATTACAAACCGCATGATCTGGCACAGGATGGTTCTTTGTTTTTTTGTGATGTTCTCCACCGCTGCCTGGAGCAGCGTTTTTGTACGTTGGACTCAACCTGACTTGCCGCTGGCTCGCGACTTGGGGATCAGCGATCTCGTGGTCTCCTGGGATCGCGGGACCTCTTCCTTCGTGAAAGCTGCCCAAGAGCGAGGGTATCGAGTGTATGCAGAAGTGACTTTGCAGCAGGCTGCCACGGCTGCAGAGAGTGCCGAGGAGCGGGGCTTGGCAGGTCTGGTGCTGGACGTTGCCGACTCCGATCGCGCAGCAGGAGAGAGCGCGTTTCAGCAGCTTCGGTCTGCTCATCCAAACGTCAGATTCTTAGTACTCAATCAGGGTAAGCAGCCGCAGATGAGAGGCAGTCTGGTAATTAAGCGGGGTTCGGTGCTTGAAGTCTCCAGCCCCACCGCCCAGCCATGGATTGACACGAACCTTGCGCTCATCAGGGTTCAACAGAGATCTCATCCCGGACAGCTCCCGCTTTATAGCTTCTCCTGGAACGGATCAACGAACGAATCAAACCCTGGAAAGCAACCAGCGATCACGCCAACGGATTACTCACTCGCAGTTGCCGAGGCGTGTTCCTTCCAGGCCGACCTGATACTGGATCTGGAGGAAGGCATGCAGAGAGCGCTCAGTGAACAGGATCCCCAGGCCAAGATATTTTGGAAGCAAGTGCGGTCCTATGTCGATTTTTGTGCACCAACTGGAAAGCAAGCGCTCGAGGCCGCTGCCAATGTTGCAGTCGTGGTCGATGACCTCGACACCAGTGATGAAGTCATGAATCTGCTCGCCCGTCACAACATTCCATTTAAGGTTTTTCTACCTTCCGATCTGAGCGCAGAGAACTTTGCATCGTTCGACGTTGTCGTGGTATTCGCAAAGCGTGACCGCACAACTTATAAGCGAATCGCCAATCTTGCCGATCACGGCAAGACGGTTGTGGTAGTGGACGCGAATGGTACGTATCCCTGGCAGACTCACGAGCCGGTGCGAGTGAATGAACACACTGTTTCCTACACAGTTGGAAAAGGAAAGGTGCTTGAGCTCTCAGAGGCTGTAATCGACCCCGAGACGTTTGCCCAGGACGTCCGTCGGCTGCTGGGGAAACAAAATGTGCTGATGAGTCTCTGGAATGGTCTGACGACGATTGCCGTACCCATACCGTGGGCATGGCGGAACGCTGAAGGTGCTGAATCTCGTCAACTACGCCGCAGAACCAATTCGCGTTCAAGTGCAGGTCAAAGGATCGTATTCTGCCATTCGCTATGAGACGCCAGGACAGGAGTGTTGCAAGAGTCTCGTTCCTGTAAAGCACGACGGATTTACCGAATTCGTAATCCCGGACTTAATGATTGCGGGACGAGTGCATCTGGAAGCTGAACAGGCGGCTGATGCCAAGGCAGGTTCACGGAATCACTAGCGGAATCTGCGGATCAAGCAACGTATGGCGGTCCGATCGGTAAAGCCCCAGCACATACAACGCGACCTTGCCTTTTGTGGAATAGATCTCCTGCCGGATTCGCAGGACAGCCGAACCCGGGGCGATGCCTAAAAGCCGAGCCGTTTGGGGATCGGCGGTAGTGGCATCGACTTCTTCGTCGGCATGTGCGATTTGGAGCCCGTAGTCGTGTTCCAGGATCGAAAACAGCGACACCCGGTCAAGCCGGGCTCGAGTCAAGCCGGAGAAGTCGTCGGCCGATAAGTAGCACGTCTCGATGGCAAAGGGTTCCTCGCCGCCAAGCCTTAGCCGTTCGAGCTTGATCAGCCGGCTGGAGGCAGGCAGACCGAGACGCGCGGCAACCTCCTGCTCCGTATCAATCACAGCCAGAGAAAGCAACTTCGAAGAAACGCCCAGCCCGCGGCCGGACATCTGCTCCGTATAGCTCATGAGTTTGTTGAAATGAATCTTCGGAGGGGCCACGAACGTACCAGCCCCACGGCGGCGCACCACCATTCCCTCACGCTCTAACGCGGCCAGAGCATGACGCGCGGTCATAAGGCTAACGCCGTGAATCCTCGCTAGTTCCCGTTCGGAGTCGACAATGTCGCCCGGCTTTAACTGGCCCAACTCGAGACGTTTCACAATTGTGCCTTGGATCCGCCGGTACGCGGGCAGTCCGTTTTTCCGGACTTGTGGCATGAAAAACTCCCCCTTCGATGGCTGCACCATACTACAAAGTGCTCTAGGGCTCCAACAGAAATCTGTATAAGCCGGAACTTGTGAGCCAACTCACTGAGCACGGAGAGTACAATTTCAACAGCGGCCCGAACTTGTCTGCGGAAGCGGAAATCCTGACTGCTTCGACATGTAGCAAACCCAACAAACTAAATGCACTTACGCGACTTATCGCGCCAGGTATATACACATTCGTGCTGATTCTCCAGGCTGTGCCGAAGCGAGGAACAGATGCTCGGGACATCACATACCTAGTGCTTTTCTACTAAAAAACTTCTTCTCCTCTACATTTTTTTCTTGACGATGAATTGCGTTCTGCTATATAGCATAACCCCATCGTGGGATGGAGGGTTTTGTGATGAGAAGACCGTCGATTGCGTTTTTCTGTTCACTCTTGGTGGTGCTAACTCTGGCCGGCACCTCGCAGTTCGCATGGAGCCAGGAAGTAACGGCCGCAATTGTGGGAACCGTTTCGGACCCGAGCGGTGCGCCGATTAAGGGCGCGAAGGTTACTGCCACAGATACGGCGCGCGGCACCCCGTATTTGGGTGAGACCAACGATTCCGGCGCGTATAACATCAACCGCATTCCCGTGGGGAGTTACGAACTGAAAGTGACGGCTGCTGGATTTCAAACGTCGGTGCACGCGGCGTTTACGTTGGTGCTCAACCAGACGGCACGTGTCGACGTGCAGATGAAAGTGGGACAGGTTTCGGAAACGGTGGAAGTCACGAGTTCCGCACCGATCCTGAAAACGGAGAGCACCTCCGTCGACACCATCATCGACTCGAAGACCAGCGACCAGCTGCCACTCGCCTCCCGCAACTATGTTCAGTTGACTCTATTGGCGCCTGGGTCGGTCACTCCGAACCCGGACAGCTTTAACAACGGTGACAACACGGCAAACGGCGGACGCCCTTACATCAATGGGAACCGCGAGCAGGCCAATAATTTCGTTCTCGATGGCGTAGACAACAACCAGGTCTCGGATAACCTCGTGGGCTTTACGCCAGCGCCGGACGCGATTGAGGAATTCAACCTCATCACCCAGAATGCCCCCGCCGAATTCGGCAACTACCAGGGCGGCATTGTCAACGCAACGATCAAGTCGGGGACGAATGGCTTTCACGGCGACTTGTGGGAATTCTTCCGCAACGATAAATTGAACGCCAACAAGTGGGAGAACGGCTTTCTCGGGCCAGCGGAAGCGCTTCCCAAAGACAAACTCCGCTGGAACATGTTTGGGGGCACGATTGGCGGTCCGATCCTCAAGAACAAGCTCTTTTTCTTCTTCGACTATCAGTCCCAACGCTTCGATCACCCGTCCAGCATACAGAAGATAGGTGTCTTCACGGCCGCTGAGCGAGCGGGCAACTTCGGAGATATTTGCAACGGCGGATTTACGGCAGGAATTTGTAATGACAGAACGGTTTCTTCCACTGCGCCGCCCAAATTCGTCTGTAACCCTGGAGTGACGCCGGACTCGAATTGTCTTGTTACGAACCAGCTCTATGATCCATTCAATGCGAACGCCGCCTTCGCCAACAATGTAATTACAGAACCCATCGATCCGGTCGCTCAGGCCCTTTTCTCGTCATCGCTGTACCCGTCTCCAACTGGCGCGGGTCTTCAGAATAATGCCACGTACGCCCAGGTTCAGCAGTTCAACACTAACCAGTACGACATAAAGGTCGATTTCAACGCCAGTTCGAATGATCATGTTTTTGGCCGCTACTCGCACGCCAATCAGCACAATCCAACGGACAACTCGTTTACGCTGTTGGGAGGCGGCTTTTCGGATGCTCCGATTGAGAATCTCGCGGTTGATTGGAGCCACACTTTCACTCCAACTCTACTGAACGATGTGCGCTTTGGGATCAATCACGTTCGCCTGCACAATGGGCCGACGTTTAGCGGCGCGGCGGCAACCGCCGGAACCGATTTTGGCATTGCCGGTGCGAACGCCAACCGGCCGGGGTTGCTGTTCCTGGATTTCAACACAAACAGCGGACCGCTCACCAACGTTGGTAACAGCTGGATCGAGCAGAAATTTCAAGATGCAGTGATTCAGGCATCAGACGCCTTGGTCCTTACCCATGGCCGCCATGTCTTCCACACTGGATTCGAGTTCTGGCGTGACCGGATCAACACCTTCTACACAGGCAACAACGGTGCGCTGGGTCAAATCCAGTTTAATGGCCAGTTCACCAACTGCAACCCGGCCGGAGCGACCGCGGCGCCCAATTGCCTTTCCAACGACCCCATGGGACACCCGATCACCGTGGGTGGCTACGGTGGAGCTGACTTCTATCTCGGTGTTCCCGATGAGTATCAGCGAGGAATTCCTGGTGGCGAGTGGGGACAGCGGGCAAGCATCTTCGGTGTGTATTTCCAGGACGACTGGCGGGCTACCGAGCACCTGACCGTCAATCTGGGACTGCGCTATGAGGCGCACACCCCTTGGGTCGAAGAAAAGAATCGCCAGGACAACTTCGACTTGCTCACTGGGCAGGTAATCGCGCCAAATTGCTCCATCGTAAACCTTGGGACGGCACCCACAACCTGCAGACAAGGTAGTGCCGGCCTCTACAATGGCACCTACGGAGGAAAGGATTTCCAGCCTCGCATCGGCTTGGCTTGGACTCCAGCGGCCCTTGGCGGGAAGTCTGTCATCCGGTCTGCTTTCAGTATCTCTTCGTATCTGGAGGGCACCGGCACAAACTTGCGTCTTCCCATCAACCCGCCGTTTACTCCGGCGGAGACTCGAGTGGCCACCAGTGGCGTCAACCTTCCTCCAACCAGGACGGGGGATGGGATCGTACCAGTAGGTGCGGCAACTGATCCCTTCGCCTCTGCGCTGGTTCGTGTTTGGGATCCGCATGTGCAGCCTGCAATTACCTACCAATGGAACTTCACCTGGCAGCAAATGCTCAGCAACAGTCTGACGGTCCAGGCTGGCTACGTGGGTCAGCATGGCATTCATGAAATGGTTCCCACTCCGTATCTGCAGCGGCGTCTGAACGGTGAAGCTGGTTGTGTTACGGCCCCGGGGACCACTTGCCCAAGCGTTTACTTCTCGGCCAAAATGTGCCGTTTCAGAACGATATCTCCCAGATCTCGGGTACGGCCTCGACCGGAAGCTCCAACTATCACGCACTTCAGGCCGTGCTGCAGAAGCGTTACTCCAACGGGCTGCAGTACCAGGTGGCGTATACGTTCTCACGTTGCAGAACCGACAACAGCGGCTACTACGGCAACTGGGGCGCACAAGCGGCTCCGGCCAATCCGTACTATCAGAACCTCTATGACCCCAGAGCAGATTGGGCGAACTGCTTCTTCGATTCCAAGAATGTGTTGTCCGCCTATGCGACCTACGAGATTCCATTCGGTCACGGAAAACACTGGGGCAGCGGGTCGAATGCTGTCGTAAACGGAATCGCCGGCGGCTGGTCCGTCAATCCAATCGTTTCGTGGCACTCCGGATTCCCGGTTGCGTTGTACGACTTCAATTTTTCAAGTGATCCCGCTAACACGGGTAGCCGTGGATTGCGCCCAAATTGCGGTTCCGGAGCCGGCAAGACCTTCGGAAGGCAGAAGTATTTCGATCCGAGCAGCGGTAATTTCGCCGGTTATCGATGGTTCGACCCCACTCCATATACTGATCCCACTGTTGCCAGCCCATTCGGAACCTGTCCGGCTCAGGGACCGGTAATCGGGCCTGGCTACGCCGATGTGGATCTGAGTCTGCAAAAGAACTTCCCAATAACCGAGAGCGTCAGGGTGCAATTCCGAGCCGACTTCCTGAACGCATTCAACCACGTAAACCTGTATACCCCCAACTCGTCCTGCTGCCAGGGCACGATGGGTGTAGTCAGTACGTCATCGAGTCCGCGAAACATCCAGTTCGCGCTCAAGCTTTACTATTGACCCTGCTGACGCTGATATGATGTGGGGCAGATGTTTTCCAACATCTGCCCCTTTTCTTATGTTCAGATCCCGGTTTTCCATTCTGCCGTTAGCCTTGTTGACCGCGGCTTTCGGCCAGGCGGCGAAACCCGCGCCGGTAGGCCCGGAACGAGCCATCAAGCTCGCCCAGAGTGGACGTTGCGAAGAGGCCGTGCCAGCTCTGAAGAGGGCGTCGCAATCGGGCACCGATAAGACCGTAAGGCGCACAGCAGCGTTTGCAGGCGTGCGCTGCGCTATGTTGATCAATCAAACCGGTGCAGCGGTCGACTTCCTGCAGATGCTGAACCGCGAATTCCCTGGGGATCCGGAAGTTCTCTTCGTTTCAGTTCACACCTATTCCGATCTTTCCACCAAAGCCGCCCAGCAGCTCGCGATGACGGCGCCAAACTCCATCGAGGGCCACAAGCTCAACGCCGAAGCACTCGAAGCGCAGGGAAAGTGGGATGCAGCGGAGAAGGAGTACAAAGCCATCCTGGCTCAGAATCCCCAGCTGCCCGGAATCCATTTTCTTCTTGGGCGGCTGCTGCTCTCCAAGCCCGACGCAGGCCCGACTGCTGGTGAAGAGGCAAAGAAGGAGTTCCAGGCGGAACTCAAGATTGATCCTTCCAATGCCGGCGCCGAATATGTGCTCGGGGAAATGGCGCGCCAGGACAGTCAGTGGGATGATGCCATTCACCATTTCTCTCGCGCCACCGAACTCGATGCCGGATTCGGCGACGCATTTCTCGGGCTCGGTAGCGCATTGTTGTCAGCCAAGCGATTTTCAGATGCCATTTCACCTCTGCAAACCGCGGTCAAGCTGGAGCCACGGAATCCGGGCGCGCACTACAATCTTGCCACTGCGCTAACCAGGGCTGGACGAAGGGAAGAGGCAGACAAGGAATTTGCAATTCATCGTCAGATGACGCAGAAAGGCGACGCGGGACAAGATGCCCAGCCGCAAAATCCGAATTAGTCAGTACTGTTTTTGCTGCATACCCGAGAAGCATTGAAGAGACCCTCGGCACCGCGAAACCATTCTCCGTTCCTGACTTCCCGTCGCACGTTTCTCAAAAATGCGGCAGGGGTTATCACGATCAGCGGATTTCCTTACGCTTTCCGCGCGAGCGCTGATCCGATCTATCCGTTTGAAGAGATTCCACCAGAAAAGAGCGGCATCCGTTGGACGCACACGGCTGGAAAATCACAGGAACGATTTCTTCCGGAGACCACGGGGCCGGGTTGCGCGTTCCTCGACTACGACAATGACGGGTGGATGGACATTTACCTCGTCAACAGCGGGAAGTGTGATTTCTATGATCCCAATCCGCCCCTGCGAAACGCCCTCTATCGCAATAATCGTGACGGTACTTTTACCGATGTCACTGAGAAGGCTCGTGTAGCCGGAGGCGGATACGGCCAGGGAGTGGCGGTAGGCGATTACGATGGCGACGGCTTCCCCGATATCTACGTCACGCAATACGCAAGAAGCGTCCTCTATCACAACAACGGGGACGGAACGTTCACCGACGTGACCGAGAAAGCCGGCGTGGCTGCGCCAGGATGGTCATCCAGCGCTGTCTGGTTCGATTACGACAACGATGGCAAGCTCGACTTGTTTGTCTGCCAATTTGTCGAGTTCTCCAAAGCGCTGAATAAGTCCTGTGGTCCAGGCGAAGAGGGCAAACACGGATACTGCATTCCCCGCCTTTACAAGCCCACGCCGAATTGGCTCTTTCACAACAATGGTGACGGAACGTTCACCGATGTCAGCAAGACCTCCGGGATCGCCAACTCTCTCGGAAAAGCCTGGGGCGTAGTCGCGACCGACCTTAATAACGACGGTCTACTCGATCTGTTTGTCAGCAATGACACCGTACCGAACTTTGTCTTCATGAACCGCGGCAAAGGTCGCTTTGAAGAAAATGCCACGGTTGCAGGCGTGGCTTACAGCGCTGACGGTCGTGCTCGCTCCGGTATGGGTCTGGATTCCGCAGATTTCAACCAGGATGGGTGGATGGACCTGTTCGTGGCCAACATCGATCTCGAGCGTTTCTCGATTTACCAGAACAATCACGATGAAACATTCGACGATCAGGCGGGGGCTACCGGGATCGGAATGGCGACAAGGCTGATGAGCGGATGGGGGCTTAAGTTTTTCGACTATGACAATGATGGGAGTCTGGACTTGTTTCTTGCGAACGGCAATCCCGACGATCTCATCGAGAGTTTACACAGTCAGGTGAAGTATCAAGAGCCGCTTATGCTCTTTCACAATACTGGCAAGAGCTTCCAGAACGTCAGTTCGCAGAGTGGCCCCGTATTCGCGAAACCGTCTGTCAGCTCGTGGAATGGCGATCGGGGACTTCAATAACGATGGCGCCGTCGACGTCCTTGTGTCGATCAACGACGGCGCTCCCGTTCTGTTGCGTAACACTGTCGGGAGTCAGAACCATTGGCTCGGAATCAATCTTGTTGGCACAAAATCGAATCCCGACGCCATTGGAGCCCGGGTCACTTATCAGTCTGGAGATCTGAAGCAACAGCGGATGAAGGTCGGCGGAGGCAGTTTTTTATCGTCCCATGATCCACGTATGGTGCTGGGCATTGGGAAAAGAACGAAGCTCGATTGGCTGGAGATACGATGGCCCCAACCCGGCGGCAAGGTCGAGCGCATCACCGAGCTCCCGATTGATCGTTACATCACAATTGTCGAGGGCACAGGGAAGTGGAAGTGATCGCGAAGGGCAGCCCGCAACGTGTTCGTTCCTTGGGTTCACGGGCCAGTGACTCACGCAGTTATTGTTTTACGGGCAGAATCGAATCCGCCCAACTGCTCGCTAAACGCGGTTTAATGAATGAGTCCCCGATCGATTGCGGTTCGGCAGCGCCATTAACTTTAGGCAAAGATTTTGCCAAATCATCTGCCGCCGCTCTGGCTTGACTGATCTGTTCTTTGGTCATCACTGCCGATAGGTTTTTAAGTCTGCCGGCGGCCCGGTCCTCTCCTCCTGATGCTGCCGCCTTGTACCACGTATAAGCCGAAACGTAGTTGAGCGGAACTCCTTTTCCTTGCTCGTAGAGGTACCCTAAGTCCAATTGTGCTCGTGCATACCCTTTCTCAGCGGCCATTTGGACCCAGCGGGCTGCGCTGGAATAGTCCAGAGGTAGACCGGTTCCAGTGAAGTACATCCAGGCAAGATTTTCCTGAGCGGGCGCATAACCATTCTCGGCCGCTTTCCGAAACCATTCGGCCGCTTGGGCGTAGTTTGGCGCGATGCCCTTTCCACGAAAATACAACGAGGCCAAGTTGCATTGTGCTGTGACGTCTCCGTTCTCAGCCCCCATCCGATACCAATTCTCAGCTTGTCGAAGATTCTTATGTACACCGCGGCCGAACTCGTACATGGAGCCGAGATTGTTTTCCGCCGTCGGGTGTCCCTGCCTTGCTGCCGCCGTGTAATACATAACAGCCTGTTGATAGTCGCGCGGCACGCCTTTGCCTTGTTCATAGAGGTACCCGAGTGCAAATTCGGCATCGGGCAAGGCTTGTTCGGCGGCTTGACGCAGGTACTTCGCAGCCTCCGCGTAGTTCTGGGAAACTCCTGTTCCGGTCATGTATGACCAGCCAAGCCGGTATTCGGCCTTCGCATCCCCCTGACGAGCCTTCTCCTCAAGAGAAGGAAGGGCCAATTGTGGGAGCTTCTTTGACTCACCGGTGGGTTGCGCATTCTGTTGGGGGATTGCTCCAGTCGCAAAAACGCAGAACCAAATGACAAGCTGAGACGTAACCACAAAGAATGCTCGGGATTTCATCAAGGTCTCCTTCGATCCGGCCAACTTTCGCCGCAATTGACTTGTGCGGCAATGCAACGGCAAACACCACTCCCACACGCGTGGGTAACGGGGCCAAGTCGGTGAGCTAAATGGAGTTGAGGGACAGGTCACGCGGTAAAAAGGGGCCGGCGAGAAGGGGATCACTAACGTTCGCGATAAAGTCACGTCCAATCACAACGGTGGAAAAATGTCAGAGACTCGACTCGCTGAAGCAATGGTCAGCTTCGATGTGTTTCAGGTTGATCTTCGGTCAGGGGAACTGCACAGGGAAGGAAGGCGGGTAAAGCTACAAGAACAGCCTTTTCGTGTTTTGTCTTTGTTGATCGAGCGAGCCGGTGAGATAGTCACGCGCGACGAACTGCGTGAAAAACTGTGGCCTGCCGACACCTTTGTCGACTTCGATCACAGCCTGAACAGCGCCGTCGCCCGGCTGCGGGAGGCTTTGCGCGATTCTGCGGAAAAGCCCCGATTCATCGAGACCATCGCCAAGCGCGGCTATCGCTTTATCGGTCAACTCCAGACCGCCCTGCCGGCAGTAGATGTGTTCAGCCCGACACAGAACTCTCTTTTCAGAAGGCGTATTCCAGGAAAGATCTGGATGGGCAGCACTTTTTGCCTGGCCATCTTCTCCGTCCTTACACTGTCGGCTCTATACCGACCAAGTCCCGACTCACAATTGGAGCGCATCGAAGTGGTGCCCTTAGTCGGTTTGCGAGGCTTCCAGGCCACACCCGCTTTCTCGCCCGACGGTACGTTAGTGGCATTCCGTCAAAGTGACGGCGCGCGGAACACAGGAATCTTTGCGGCGGTGGTAGGAGGAGATAAGACCCTGCAGGTCACCGCTGATCCTGGCGACTGCTGCCCAACCTGGTCTCCTGATGGCCGCCAGCTCGCCTTTATTCGCTACGCGGACAAAGATGTATCGATTTTTTCAATTCCTGCTCTGGGGGGAACGGAACATCGCGTGTACCGCGGACCACCCGCGATGAGAGCGGGTCTCTCCTGGTCACCGAATGGCGACGTCCTGGTGTTTCCTGAGACCGATCCGACCGATCCGACTCGTTCCGTCATATCGTTGCTGTCGCTGACCGATTCCAGCACACGAGCGCTTACCTCACCGCCTGCGGGTTCGCTCGATCACGAGCCGGCATTTTCGCCCGACGGAACTCAGGTGGCTTTTATCCGTTCTACGATAGCGGGCGTCAGCAACGATGTTTACGTTATGCCTGCCACGGGTGGGCGGCCTCCTAAGCGCCTGACGTTTGACCACAGGCCAATCATGGGTCCTCCAACCTGGACCCCCGACAGCCGTGAAATCATTTTTTCCTCTGATCGAGGTGTAGCAACGGGTTTGTGGAGAGTCTCGGCCAGAGGTTGCATCCCTCAACCGGTCGCTGGCCCAGTGGGCGACGCAAAGTGGCCATCGATCCCAGCGAAGGGCAACACGCTGGTTTACGAGCAGGGAGAATCCAAATTCAATGTCTGGCGACTCGATCTGAAAGATGCAAAACACCATGCCTTGCCGCCATCTACGTTGGTCTCGGAAAAGGGAGACAAGATGCGTCCCGAGTTGTCTCCCGACGGAAAGAAGATTGCCTTCGAATCCAACCGCCTGGGCTTTTGGGACATTTGGACCTGCGATGTCGGGAGCAATAATTGCGACCAAATCACCTCTTTACACGGAACTGCCGGACGGGTTCGTTGGTCTCCTGATGGCCGCCATATCGCATTCGAATTTCATCCCCAGGAGCGCAGCGAAATTTACGTTGCCGAAGTCCCCGGCGGACTCCCTCATCTTGTGCAAACCATTGCAGGCGCCGACAATCTCTCCCCAAGCTGGTCCCGTGATGGAAAGTGGCTCTACTTTGCCTCGAAGCGAGGCGCAGAACCCTTCCAGGTTTGGAAAATGCCCGTTCAGGGCGGTTCGCCAACCAGAATTACAAAGAACGGTGGCATCTCACCGGTCGAGTCCCCAGACGGCCAATTCCTTTATTACAGCAAGTACGAACAAGGCGGGGTTTGGCGAATGCCTTTGCAGAGCGGCCAGGAAACGGAGGTCTTGAGGGATGTCGAAGGTGGCGGCTGGCCCAATTGGGGAGTCACCGCAGATGGAATTTACTACCTCAGATTTGGAAAATTCCCGGTCGTAACGATCGACTTCTTCGAATTTGCAACCGGCAAAACAATTCCTGTTTGGAAGTTGGAGAAAGAACCCGGTTGGGGACTTAGCGTTTCGCGCGACGGCAAGTCCATTGTCTACATTCAAAGCGAATTCTCAGAATCCAACCTCATGCTGGTGAAGAATTTTCGGTAAAGTTGTGAGCCGTCGTAGCTCGAATTTCGCTAGCCGCCCGGCCTCCGAATGCAGCTACGAGTTCCTTGCTGTGACTTTCCGCGGCGGAACGTTCTGATTCAGCCGGAAGAAGTTATCGGGGTCATATTGCGTTTTGACCGCGACCATCCGATCCCATCGCTCGTGATAAGCCTCGGGCACACGATCCTGCTCATCGCCGCTCATGAAATTTACGTAAACTCCTGGCTTCATGGCTGGCCGAAGTTTGTCGAAGAGTCCACGGATCCAGGAAATATTGGCTTCATCTGCGGACGCATCGGACCAGTTCGCAAGCAAGTTCATGATGAAGGGAGCTCTGCGATCACCGAAGGCGGTCTCGTCGGCAGCGATTCGTGCCGCCGCGCCACCCAGATATGCAAGTTCAATCTGAGTCTCGGATGACGGAATGGTCGCTACCGCCTCTACCAGGCAATCGATAGTGCTGTCGCTGAAACAAGTGAAATAGCCCGACTTGGTGTAATAGCGGCGGCCGTGCGGAAACCCGGAGTCCGCCATGGTTTGTAGATTAAGAAACGATATGTTTCTAATGCTTACAGAATCCGGACTGCACTTGGAAAGAGCGCGCTGCAGATAAGGATGCGCCGTTTCGGGGGCACCAGTCCAAATCAACGAACTACTCGCGACCGGCCGTCCGCGAAGCTCAACGGGCACTTGCTCTGTGTCGGGCGCAAGGCGCAGATCGAGGTTCCACTTCAAGTCGTGCGGCGCCTCGGCCATGACGTCTCTCCAGCATTCCAGCACTGCGCGAATGGCAGTCACGGGAGTCAGACCTTCAGCGAGCACAACCGCCCTGAGCGGATGGAGTTTTACTTCGAATTCTGTGACGACTCCGAAGTTGCCGCCGCCCCCACGCAAGGCCCAGTACAGATCCGGGTTCTCTTTTGAGTCTGCACGTACGATCGAACTGTCTGCCGTTACCAGCGTGAACCGCTCAACGTTGTCGCACGAGAGTCCGAATCGCCGGGTGAGCCATCCGGTTCCTCCGCCCAGGATCAGGCCGGAAGCCCCGGTGTGAGAGACAACGCCGGAGGGAAAAACGAGTCCTGCTTTTTGAGTCGCAATGTCAATCGATCCCAGCAAACAACCTCCAGCGACTCTGGCCCGGCGCACCTCGGGATGAACCGTGACCTGACGCATTCTCGATAGGTCAATCACCAGGCCATGATCGCAGGTGCTGAATCCTGCCAGGCTATGCCCTCCACAACGGACCGCTGTTGGAATCCTGAGGGCGCGGGCACTTCGGATTGCGCTTTGTATATCGCTTACATCTGCGCACCGCGCGATTAAGCCTGGCGTCCGAGCGCACATGCCGTTCCAAATCGCGCGCGCGTCTTCGTACCCATTCTCGCCGGGACGCAGCAAATCACCTTTGAATTGCCGTCGAAGTGAAGAGTAGACCTCTTCGCTGGCCTCGAGCATTGCGCGTCCTCTCCTGGGCAATGTGAAACATTAACCACTACAGGCACGATCGTTCAGCGAGGAAAAATCCTAAGACAAGTTCGTGATGCTCGTGTCTTCACTGGTTCTCGATTCTTTTCCGCGCCGCCGGCTTTGCACGTACAAGAGCGAAATCAGGCCTAAGAAAACACAAAATGCCGGAACCGACCATTGCAGTCCGTCAACGAAGAACGTTGTGACCGAAATGGCCAGCAACAAGAAAATGCCCACCAATGTAAAAAACGGGTGGGCCCATAGGCGCATGGGCAAATTCTTTAGCCGCTCGCTGGTTATCGCCTTGCGAAACTGAAGATGTGTGTTGAGGATGACCAGCCAGACGAACAGCATTCCAGCAACCGCAGTTCCATAAAGCATCAGGAAAGCGTTTCTAGGGGCAAATATGGCGAGCAGAATCGCCGCGATAATGCCTGCAGTGGAAGCCAGCAGGGCGCGATGCGGCACCCCGTTGCGGCTCACCTTGCCCATCCATTGTGGGGCGTAACCTTCGCAGCCCAATGAGAAAAGCATTCGTGTGGAAAGATAAAGATTTGTATTCACGCTCGACAGCGCCGCCGTAAGTACAACGAAGTTCATAATTGCAGCGGCGAAGGGGATATGTGCCGCTGCGAATGCCGTGACAAACGGACTGCCGGACAGTGTGGACGAACTCTTGCTTTCGTTCCAAGGCACCAGCGCTACCATGATCGCGATTGCCAGCACGTAGAACAAAATCAGCCGCCATACAATGCTCCGCATCGCATGAGGAATGGTGATTTCCGGATGCTCGGCCTCTCCCGCGGTGACGGCGATAATTTCCACCCCCATGTAGCTGGTGACAGTGATGGTCAGCGAAAGCCAAACTCCTTTCCAACCGGCCGGCAGAAATCCTCCGTGGTGAGTCAGATTGGCTAAGCCAATCGCGCTTCGAGAACCAACGCCCAAAATCAAAGACAGTCCCACAAGGATGAATGTGATGATGGCGGCCACTTTGATCATGGCAAACCAGTACTCAAATTCACCCAGGCGGTTGACCTGCATGGCATTGAGAGCCACCAGAGCCGCTGAAACCAATACCACCCAAATCCATTGCGGAACATTCGGGAACCAGAACGACATATAAATACCGGCCGCCGTGACTTCGGCACCGATCGCAATGATCTGAGCGACTCCATAGGTAGCTCGCACAGAAAAACCTGCCCAGGGATTGAGATACTTCTCCGCGTAAACTCCGAACGCGCCGGCGACTGGGTGCACGACCGCCATCTCCGCGAGCGCATAAGACATGATCAAAGCGATGCCTGCCCCTAGAAGATAGGAAAATATGACGGCGGGGCCGGCAAGACGAATGGTCACGCTGCTTCCCAAAAACAAGCCAACCCCGATGGCGCCGCCAATTGCCATCATGGTGAGTTGGCGTTGGCCCAGGCGGCGGTGGAGACCGTCCACTTCTGTCGTGGGACGACCCTTGTCTGCAAGCGCGCTCGCAACCATTGGCCCTGGGAGGTCAGTCATGGCTGCCGACACTGGCACGGTCAAGGACCATGAGATCGATGTTCTTCTTGAGAATGTCAGCCACGGCCTTTACGTCGTCCATTGTGTTGTACACATGGAACGATATCCGCAAGCCGTCGTGTCGGTTCGAGACGACAATGCCACTCTCGGCGAGCTTCTGCACCAGTAAGGTTGAATCTTTAGACTGCAGAACGACGAGCGGCCCGACGCTGTCCGCGGGTGTTTTTGCACGAATCCCTAGATCCATCGCGCCGGTGAGGAGTGATTGCGTAAGCGTCCTGATATGGCTTGCGACATTTTCGATCCCGATTTCCTGCAATAGTTGAAATCCCGGCACAGCCGCATACACATTGGGTACCGAAGGGGAGCCCGACTCGAATCTTCGCGCGGTGGACGACAGTTCGAAATGCTGGGGATTGTAGGCGAATGGATTTGCCTGGCCAAACCATCCGGTTACCGTGGGAGCCAACGAGGCGATGAGTTGCTTGCGTACATACAGAAAAGCAAGGCCAGGAGGACCTAGCAGATACTTCAAGGTCCCAGTCAAGTAGAAGTCGAGATCCATCGCTTTCACGTCTACCGGGCGAGTTCCGCAATCCTGATAGTCATCAAGCATCACGAGGGCGCCGCAGTTGTGGGCGATTCGCGTGATGGTTTCTACGTCGGAGCGGAATCCGTTCTTGAAACAGACGTGCGTGAGCGGAACGATGCTGGTGCTGCGGTCAATCATCCTCTCGTAGTGTGAAGTCGGAATGCGGTCCCCGTCAGCCTTAACAAATTGCACCTCAGCCCCGCGAGGACGCTGGCCTAGCCAGACATGACCCATCGTGGGGAACTCGAATTCGCCCATCACCACCTTTTGTCGTTCCTGGAAGTTCAGCGCGCTTGCGATTCCGTTGATGCCCGCCGATACGCTGGTCACGATCGCAACCTCATCCGGACTGGCGTTGATGAATTGCGCAAAGGCGTTTCGCCCGGCTTCATGCCGGCTCACCCATGTCTCCCACGGCGAGCCTTGCTGGTGCCAACTCGCAACGAAGTCCTCGAGGCCAGCCTGCACGGCGTCCGAGAGCGCCCCTTGGGAGCAGCTGTTGAGATAGATTTTGCGTTGGAAGATGTTGAAGCGAGAACGAATCTCCTGGACTTGCCTGTCCGTCAGCATGAGCCTTTCAACTTGGCCAGCGCGCTTTCGAATTTGTGCACTTCTTCGAGCGTATTGTAGTGCACCAGTGACGCTCTGACTGCGCCACTCTCTTTGGTCAGGCCCAGTCGTTTCATCAAACGCGGTGCATACATATGTCCATCGCGAACGCCGATACCTTGTTTTGCGAGGTCCTCGGTGACTGACGCCGGGGCCCTGCCGGGCAAATTGAAGCATACCGTTGGCACCCGTTCACCGATTCGCTCCCTGTCCGCCACGCCGTAGATGGTTGCACCGCAATCGTTCAGCACCCGAAGCATTTCGCGCGAAAGCGATCCTTCGTAGGCTCGAATGCCCGCGAGCGCATGTTGCAGAGCAGCCCGGCGCGACTGCAGCTTGTCAGATTCGAGGCTCATGCTCCGACCCAGCATCTCCAGGTAATGCACCGCGGCATCCATTCCGGCCACGTTCTCGTAGATAAAGGTGCCCGCTTCAATCTTTCCGGGTGGCTCGTCGGGAATGAAATCCTCGCGGAACGTTGGAAGCTTTTCAAGCAGTTCGCGCCGTCCCCATAGAAACCCCATATGCGGAGCGAAAATCTTGTACCCCGAGCACACCAGGTAGTCGCAATCAAAAGCCTGCACATCGATCAGACCGTGAGGCCCGTAGTGCACCGCATCGAGAAAAAGTTCGGCTCCGACCTTGTGCGCCACCCGTGCTGCCGCAGTTACATCGACGATCGACCCTATAGCATTCGAGGCAAGCGTGCACGCCACCAGGCGCGTCGCGGAAGATACGAGAGCAACCAGGTCGTCAGCGTGCAGATTCCCGTCGTCCCTCATCTTCCACCAGCGGAACTTTGCCCCGTTTCGCTCTAGAGCCAGCCAAGTGACAACGTTGGCCTCGTGGTCCATATCGGTGACAACAATCTCGTTCCGCTCGCCCAGCGTCTGTCCGATCGCCAGACTCACCAGGCGAATGAAGGACGTGGCGTTCATGCCAAACGCAATTTCGCTTGCATCGCGCGCGTTCACGAGATCAGCGACACTGTGTCGGGCGCGCAGAATCATCTCATCAACTTCACGGCTCTTGGCGTAGCGTCCCCCTCGCTGCACATTGCACTCGAGCAGATGATGATTCACCGCGTCCAACACCATCTGGGGCACCTGGGCCCCGGCCGCGTTGTCGAAGAAGATGAATCCCGGAGTCCGACTCAGCGCGGGAAAATTGGCGCGAACGTTTTCAACAGGAAAGTTCACTGTTGGTGGAATTTCGGGATCGAGAACGCCTTGGACTCTAATCTCCAATGATTGCTCCTGGCTGAATAGGCAGCGCTCAAGCTATACCCCGCCGCAAATGCTCGTCAAGAAGCCATTTCCCACCTTGTCGTTAGCACATGATATGTCCGGTTGAGATAGCACGTGATCTGTCCGCTTTTCAGGCGGCGAGAGTAGGAGAACATGCCAAGCATGTTCTCTTACACCAAGGCCGCGATGGAGCGGGCGATGAAAGTACAGGAAGTGATATTGCGAGCGATGGCGAGGAAGATCACGTGGTGGCAAGCGGCCGAGATCATGGGCATCAGCGACCGGCACATGCGGCGCTGGCGGGAGCGCTATGAGGAATTCGGCTATGACGGGCTGTTCGACCGGCGGCGGGGACGGCCTTCGCCCAAGCGGGTACCCCTGGCGCAAGTGGAGCAGGTGTTGGGGCTGTACCGGGACCGCTATGGCGATCTGAACGTGCGGCATTTTCACGAGAAGCTGCGGGAGCAGCACCAGATCGAACTCAGCTACAGCTGGGTGAAGCAGGCGTTGCAGGGAGCAGGGTTGGTGGCGCGAGGGCGCAAACGCGGGGTGCATCGCAAACGGCGACCCCGGCGGCCACTGCCGGGGATGCTGCTGCACATCGACGGCAGCCGGCATCGCTGGTTTCAGGACGAGCGCTGGTACGACCTGATCGTGATTCTGGACGACGCCACAAGCGAGATCTATTACGCGCGACTGGTGGAGGAAGAATCGACGCAGACGGTGATGGCGGGGCTGAAAGAGGTGATCGAGCGCCAGGGCGTGTTCTGCGCACTGTACAGCGATCGGGGGAGCCACTTCTGGCTGACGCCGAAAGTGGGCGGGAAAGTGGATCCGCATCGTCTGACGCAAGTGGGACGGGCGTTGCGCGAGTTGGGCGTGCAGATGATTCCGGCGTACTCGCCGCAGGCTCGGGGACGAAGCGAGCGCAACTTCGGCACCTGGCAGGGCCGACTGCCGCAGGAGTTGCGGCTGGCCGGGATCACGACCGTGGAAACGGCCAATGCCTTTCTGCGCGAGCATTACCTTGCCGAGTTCAACCGCCGTTTTCAGGTGCGAGCGGCGCAACCGGGCAGCGCGTTTGTGCCTCGTCGCAGCCGGGATCTGGATCTGATCTTCGCCTTGCAGTTCGAGCGCACGGTGAATCGCGACAACACGGTCAGCTTCCAGAATCTCCAGTTGCAGATTGAAGCGGTGCGCTGGCGCGCCAGCCTGGCGGGTTGCACGGTGACCGTGCATCAGCATCTGGATGGATCGATTAGCCTGACGCACGGGCCGCACCGACTGGGTCGATACAACCGGCAAGGTGTGATCTTGGTCGACGACAAAATGCGGCGCGAACGGGTTGTGGAAAAGACGCGAGCTGGAAAAGTCCAACCCCCGACTTTCCCACCTCGCTTGGAAATCCCGCAAAAACCGCGGGATTCCCACTTTCCCACAGCCCCGACGGCGGCTGGTCGTTTAACTCAGACCGGACATGTCACGTGCTAAGAAAACCGGACATTTTAACTTGCTAACAACAGAAGCCATTTCCCACCTGTGCAGGATAGAATACAAACCCAAAGCGAACATATGCCCGTCTCCCTAACTAGTTCCAAGGTGATCTACGAAGGCTTGAAGGAATGCGACGTCCGTCTGGTCTCGGCCTTGCCGGAAACATGGCTAGTGCATCTCATCCGGATGACGGACGAAGATCCCGAGATGATTCTGGTGCGGCTGGCGAAGGAGGAAGAAGGCGTTGGCGTCTCTGCCGGCGCGCACTTCGCCGGGGTTAAGTCGGCTATGCTGATGCAAAACCACGGTTTTCTCGCGTCGATCAACGGCATCGTTTCTTTCGCGCATCTGTACAAGATTCCACTCCTGATGCTCATCAGCTACCGCGGTTCCTTTGGGGAGCGTGACCCGTGGCAAACCCAAGGCGGCAACGTCACCGAACCGGTGTTGCGGGCGTTGGGCATTCCTTACTTGTTTCTTGATGCGCCGGAGACGGCCAAAAAGCGCATCCGGCAGGCGCAAACGCTCGCCGAGAGCAGCATGCAACCGGTCTCGCTTCTCTTGACGCGCGACCTGATGTGGGAGGAGTGATGCTCCGCCTCGATTGTCTGCGGTCGATTTATTCGGAACTGGAAAGCCGTCTGGTCGTCACAATCATGGGGGCAGTCGCGGCTGAGCTTCAGTCCCTGGGACACCGCCCCAATTTCTTCTACCTGCAGCACGCGATGGGACTGGCGTCGTCGACTGGTCTGGGATTGGCTCTTTGCCTGCCCCATCAGAAAGTAATCGTCTTCGACGGCGACGGCTCGCTTTTGATGAACCTTGGCGGTCTCAGTACGATGGCACGCTACCGCCCCAAGAACCTGGTTCACGTCGTGTTCGATAACGAAAGCCTGCTCTCAGTCGGCGGCTTCCCAACTGCGACTGGCACTGGTACCGATCTAGATGGAATTGCCCGCTCCGCCGGCGTTCCGAGGGTATCTACTGTGCGAAGTGTCGAGAGTTTCACAGCGGCTGTGCATGATGCAATTCATGGCAACGAACTCACAACCATCATTGCGAAAGTCGAAGCGAAAGGTCCGTCCGGCTTTGTGACTGACCTGTCATTGCTTGAAAATCGATTTCAATTTCGCAGGCATATTCAATCGCTCAGGAAAGCCTGACGCCCAAGTTAGTTGCGCAAGTGTCGCAAACGTTAGTGCTATGAGGAGCACCCATGTCCCTCGTCTTGGCTAAACTGCTCGAAGAGCTAACGGCTGGCCGGCTGCGTGTTGTGGATCTGACCCAGCCGCTTAGTCCGCAAACGCCGCTGCTGCCCTTGCCGCCTCAGTTTAACAACACCCCTGCATTTAAGATCTGGGAACTGTCACGCTATGATGAGCGCGGTCCTGCGTGGTACTGGAATGGGTTTGAGACAGGTGAACACACCGGCACGCATTTCGACGCTCCCATCCACTGGATCTCGGGAAAAGACCTTCCTGACAACTCCGTGGACCGCATCCCGCCAAAGAAATTTGTTGGTCCCGCATGTGTGATCGACGTAAGCGCCGAGGCGGGGAAGAACCCAAACTATCTGCTGACACCAGAGCGCATCCGGCAGTGGGAGGAACAATACGGTCGTATCCCGGCGAGCGCATGGGTTCTCTTGCGCACCGACTGGTCGAAACGCAAAGACCCCAAGGATTACATCAACCTGATGCAGGATGGACCTCACACACCCGGACTCGCCAAAGAAAGTTCCGCATTTCTTGCCCAGCAGCGAGATGTGCTGGGCGTCGGAGTGGAGACGGTCGGAACCGATGCCGGCCAGGCCGCAAGCTTTGATCCACCTTTCCCGAATCACTATCTTATGCACGGCAGCGGCAAGTTTGGGCTGGCGGGCCTGTCGAACCTTGATCAGCTTCCTCCGACCGGCGCCATCGTCATCGCCGCACCACTGAAAATCGTCGGCGGTTCTGGCAGTCCTCTGCGGGTTATTGCCATCACACCCTGAGGTGAGCAAAAAAGTGGCCCCATCTGACCTCAGCGACCGCACAAGCAGAACCCTGAGCGCGCAAGAGATTTCCACAGCTATACTTGCTTCGATGTGACATCTGACCTTGTGTCGAATCGGAAATAAGCCCATCATAGCCGAGGCAAAAGGCGTGCTGTGGGATCGGCATGGCCCACCGATAAGTTCTTTGAAATCAAGATTTTGACCGCTAAACCATTGGGGCTCAATATTTTGCGCGGCATTTTTGCAGAACCCGTGCCAGACAAGGCATTCGGAGGGTAGGGGGAGGGGGGTACCTCCCATCCGCAAGAAATTCCCATTTCGGCACCAGTTTCGGAAGCCGCAAGCAGGCTCTGAATGAGCTTTTTTTCGTGGATATCCACAGGCCGCGCTAGCGCGAAAGCTGCTTCGCGATCGCACAGTACAAATCAATCGCTTCGTGAAGTTGCCGCTTCTCGATGTACTCGCCCTCCGTATGCGCGACGTGAATCGATCCCGGACCGATCAATAGCGGTTCGCCCCAATTCGTTAACTTCGGAATGTCGGTCGTAAACGCAGCAATCATCGTCGGCAATCCATCGAGCTTGCGAAAGCGCAGGAAGGGAAGTTCCAGTGGAAAGGTGACTTCGACCTGATCTCCGGCAGTTGCGACAATTTCCCGGTGCAACGCATCGGTTGGTCCAACCAGTCTGTACAGCAGATCCGCATGCGCGTAATCCGGAATCACATTCGGAGCGCGGCCGCCCTCGATCAGCCCGATGTTGAGCGTGCAAGGCCCAACCTCTGGATCGCTGGGAAGTTTCATTGCGCGCAACCGTCCGAGCGCCGCGAGCAGCTTGTCGATCGCCGAATCTCCCAACTCCGGATAGGCCGAATGCGCCATGCGTCCTCTCGCGGTTACTTCAACGCGCAGCGTTCCTTTCGAGGCCAGCGCAATCCGATTCTCCGTTGGTTCGCCGTTCACGAGAAATCGGCAGCTTACAGGCGCGTGATCGTTGGCGATCTTCGCTCCCAGGCTGTCACGTTCTTCGCCCACCACAAACAGCAGCCCCACATAGATGTTTTCACTTCGCAATCGCTCCGCGGCGGCGACTTGTGCGGCGATGATTCCTTTCGCGTCGCATGATCCGCGGCCATAAATGCGGTTCGCATCTTCCGACGAAGGAATAAACGGAGGAACCGTATCCATATGCGTGGAAAAGGCAATCTGTGGATTCGGCTGTTCCGCTGAAGTCGCGTACACGTTGAAGCGATCACCTTCAACCGCTATCTTCGTCGTCTGGTAACCGATTCGGCAGAGTTCACCGTAGAGATAATTGCCGACCGCTGCTTCATTACCGGAGATTGATTCGATGTCGATTAACTGCCGCGTCAACGTGACAGCGTCCATGGTTAGGAGAATAGCAAATCGGACCTCAGACCACGGACCTTAGACCTCGGCTCCGGTTCGTGATTGATTTCCTGAGGTCCGAAGTCCAAAGCCTGACGCCCGCTTTGTGTAAGCTGGAGATGTGATCCCCACGAACCAAACCATCCGCTCCCTCTTCCTCGAAGGTCCTGCAGGACGCCTCGAAGCCCTGCTTAACGCCGGCTCTGAGAGCGCGACGCATGCCGCTGTAGTCTGCCATCCGCATCCGCTTTTCGGAGGGACGCTGCACAACAAGGTCGTCTTCCACGCCATGAAAGCGCTGAACAGCTTCGGATTCCCCGCGTTGCGCTTCAACTTTCGCGGCACCGGATTGAGCCAGGGACAACATGATCACGGCATCGGAGAAGTCGATGACGTCCGCACCGCGCTCGACTGGCTCGACTCCGAGTTTCACCTGCCCATCATCTTTGCCGGATTCTCCTTCGGCGCCGCAGTTGGACTGCGCGCCGCCTGCGCGGATCCCCGCGTGCGCGTAACCATTGGATTGGGCGTTCCTGTCGATCCCGTCGCTGCAGATACGGAAGAGCCGCGTGCTTACACGTATGAATTTCTGCAGACGTGCAATAAGCCAAAGCTGTTCGTCAGTGGAGCGCGTGACCAGTTTGGCCCGCGAGCGAAGCTGGAGGCGCTCGTTGCCTCGCTGCCGGATCCGAAGAAACTGGTCCTGATCGAGGGAGGAGACCATTTCTTCGAAGGCCGCCTGCGCGAAATGCGCGAAGCCATTGAGATGTGGGTGAAAGACGTCGTCACCTCTTAGCCATCAGCTCTCAGTTGAACCCCGGAAATCTGTCATCCTGAGCGAGTGAGTGCTGAGCGAAGCGAGGCAATCACGGAGTCGAAGGATCCCTACCCAATCACAACCTTTGCTGACAGCTGAAAGCAGATGGCTATTTATAATCGCATCGCATGACAACACCCGCCAGCGAATCGCAGTTCCGTGCCATGCGCGACGCTGCCCACTCCATTTTCCTTGAGGCTCTCTCTGAGGCTTCTATCGCGAAAGGCTTTGACCGCCACGTGCAGTACGAACGCGGCATTCTGCGCGTGCGCGAAGATCTCTACGACCTGCACTGGTACTCGACGGTCCTGGTCATTTCGCTGGGGAAAGCTGGACACACGATGGCTGCAGCTCTCACCGCTCAGGTCGGAGCGCTAGCCCAAGGCATCGTCGCGGCTCCCGTGCTTCCGGAAGCACAGTTGCACGGCTTCCGTTATTTCCAAGGCGGACATCCGACGCCGAATGCCGAGTCGATTCAGGCCGCAGGAGCCATATTGCGGGCGCTTGAAGCGCAACCTGCCTCGGCGCTAATCATATTTATGCTGAGCGGCGGAGGATCGTCGATCGTAGAGAAGCCGATTGATGATGAGATTTCGCTCGACGATCTCATCGTGACCTATCGCGCGCTGGTGCATTCGGGAGCGCCCATCGCGGAAATCAACGCCATCCGCAAACACTTGTCTGCGGTGAAAGGCGGGCGGTTGGCGCAGGCAGCGTTTCCGGCGCAGCAGGTTTCGTTATTCGTTTCCGACGTCCCGGACAGCGCGCCCGATGCGCTGGCTTCCGGCCCGACCATGCCGGATTCGACCAGCGTCGAAGATTGTTATCGCATCGCGGAGAAATACGGCCTGCTGAAGCAGTTGCCGCCATCGACACGGGAGCTCTTCGAGCGGCATGCGATCGAGGAAACGCCGAAGTCGGATGATCCCGTGTTTCACAAGTCGCGATGGTGGACTGTTCTTTCAAACCAAAGTGCGATCGAAGCGGCAAGCGGTGCGGCCGAACGCGCGGGCTTTATCGTGCACGTCGACAACTCCTGCGACGACTGGGATTACGCGAAGGCCGCTGATTTTCTGCTGAACCGAGCACGGGAACTGAGGAAGCAGTTCTCGCCCGTATGTCTGATCTCTGGCGGAGAAGTCACCGTGAAGGTCGCAAATGGCGGGATCGGCGGACGAAATCAGCAGTTCGCACTGGCCTGTGCGGAAAGGATTGGTGGGGAGAACATCACTGTCCTCAGTGCCGGAACTGACGGAGTGGACGGAAATAGCCCTGCAGCGGGAGCGATCGGTGATGGGACAACTTTGGAGCGTGCGCGCAAAGCCGGGTTCGACCCGCGCACAGCTCTGGAGAAGTTTGATGCCTATCCGCTTTTTCGTGGGCTCGGTGATGCGATTGAAGTTGGCCCCACAGGCAACAATTTGCGCGACTTGAGAATCTTGTTGGCTTACTGATTCGGAAATAGCCGCAGGGCTTCGCCCATGCGGGACAGCCCCTTCGACTTCGCTCAGGGCAAGCGAGGCGGCTGTCCCTACGTGAGCGGTGAACTGCCAGAACTACGCGGTCTTCTGCACCTTCGCCATCGCGTCGTCCATGCTGCGCTTCATCTCGTCTGCGGACATGTCTTTGACGTGAGTGGCAATCGACCACTTGTGGCCAAAGGGATCTTTGAGCTTGCCATAACGGTCTCCCCAGAACTGATCCGAGACCGGCATTTCGACCTGTGCTCCGGCTTTTACCGCGCGATCGAAAGCAGCATCGACGTTCTCGATATAGATGTGGAGGCCCATGGGCGAGCCGCCAACGGACTGCGGGGAAAGCGAGCCGAACTCAGGAAATTCGTCGGACAACATGATGTACGAATCTCCGATTTGCAACTCTGCGTGCATCACCTTCCCGTCGGGTCCCTTCGCCGCGTCCCCGCGCTGCTTCGCTCCGAATGCCTGCTTGTAGAACTCGATTGCACGTACTGCGTTCCGTACGGTGAGAAACGGAGTAAGCGTGTGATAGCCCTCGGGAATGGGTCTTACGGACATAAAGGCCTCCATTGGAGAGATTTGTGCAGCAGTTTACACCGGGATTATGAACGGATTGTCAAAAGGAGGAAGAAAAGATCTCACCACAAAGGACGCCAAGGTTCACGGAGATCAGAAGAATCGCGTCACGCCTTCTTCGAGCACGATGACGCGGTCTTTGATACCCGCAGCCTCGGCTTCGTGATCGAGCAGTTGCAGCGGTTCATCGACGGGTTCGTGCGAAAGGCGGAAAGTGCCGTAATGCATGGGAACCATCCACCGCGCTTTCAGGTCGAGGAAGGCTTTGGTTGCGTCTGCAGGATTGGTGTGGACATTGCGGAATTGTGGCGGGTTATAGGCCCCGATCGGGAGCAGAGCGAGCTCGGGAGCAAGGCGCCGTCCGATTTCCGAAAATCCGGAGAAGTATGCGGTATCGCCGGCATGATAGACGGAGTGCTTTCCTGACTTCAGAACGAAGCCTCCATAGCCGCGATGCGAGTCTTTCAGGATGCGCGCGCCCCAATGCCTTGAAGGGACGTGTGTGACCGAGAGATTGCCGTGACGCGAGCTCTTCCACCAGTCGAGTTCGATAATTTCAGAGAAACCCAGATCGGAAACCAGGTCAGAAACGTGCGTCGGAATGATGATCGCCGGAGCAATGCCCCGGGTCCGCAGGTTGTTGTTCACGAGCGCGCGCAACGACGGACGATGCAAGTGATCGAAGTGCGCGTGCGAAACCAGAACGAGATCGATGGGCGGAAGGTCGGCGACTCGAAGGCCAGGACGGCGAAGCCGCTTCAATACGAACAGCCACCGGGCAAAATTCGGGTCGATCAGTACGCTCTTTCCTGCAATCTGCACGAAGAAACTGGCATGACCGATGAAAGTGACGCCCAGTTCTCCGTTGGTGGCGAGGCGCGGTTTATGAGTCTGCCCCGACCGAGGAGTAACCGCCGAGTGGCGCACCAGACGTCCGAATTGGGTGGCGCGCTTGCGGAGAGCCGAATTGCGAAGCGTTTGCTTGATCATCCTGCTACAGGGCCCGATTTAAAGCGGATCACTATGACTCCCTCATGCTAGTACTTTTTGCAGCGGGGAGGCGAGTTATAAATCCGATGCCGCGCGCTTTTCTCAAGTGCTCAGTGAAATTTTAGATGAATCTTGCCTTTAGCAAGCTGCTTTTTACTTTTCTTTACGAGTACGACGGTAATGAGTTGCGAGAGGAGGTCCGAGTACCTCGGGCGGAACCACGACAGGAGCCGTGAGTTCAGCTTTCAGGGATCACGGCATGACGTTATAAAATCGAGCGCTTTGCTTGACCAAATTCGAGCAGGTCATATCTAATCCGAATGCGTCCTTTAGTTCGTCGCGGGAGAATTCCACATGCGAGTTGCGTTTCTGGGATTGGGAATCATGGGCCAATCGATGGCCTCGAATCTGGTGAAGGCCGGCCATGAAGTGACGATATGGAACCGGACCCCGGGGAAACTAGTGGAGGGCGCGGCCGTAGCCCCGACTCCTGCGGCGGCGACGCAAGGCGCGGAAGTCGTGTGGCTCTGCGTTTCGGACACGGACGCTGTGGAAGAGGTGATTTTTGGGAAAGACGGAGCAGAATCCTCGCTGAGCGAGGGAGCGATCATCGCGGATTCCAGCACGATTTCCCCTTCAGCGACGCTCAAGTTCGCGGAGAGAGTGGCGGCGAAAGGCGTGGCGTGGGTTGATGCCCCCATGACCGGATCCAAGATCGGAGCACGAGATGGAACGCTGGTGTTTATTGTCGGTGGAGCGGAAAAACACATCGAACGGTTGAAACCATTATTCGCGGCCATGGGCAAGAAAATCTTCCGCATGGGCGAAACCGGCAAGGGACAGGCGACCAAACTCGCCATGAATCTCCAGATCGCGATGATCTATGAAGGATTCGCCGAGGCCCTGACTCTGGCGACCAAGTTAGGAGTCGATTCGCAGCAGTTGGTGTCGCTGATCGAGGCCACGATGGTGCGGTCTGGAGTCGTCGAATACAAAGCGCCATTCGTCCTGAAACGCGACTTCACGCCGAATTTCCCGCTCCGGTTGATGCACAAGGATATACGCCTGACTCTGGAGGCAGCGAAAGAGGCCCGCGTGAAGCTGCCCGGTCTGCAAACCGTGGAAGAGATTTACGAATTGGCCACAGAAGACGGCCACAAAGACCTGGATTACGCCGCCACTCTTACTTTGCTCGAGAAGTGGGCGGGAGTGCAGGTAAAAGGCAGCGCAGCATAGAAACGCATCCGCGGTCAGAATTGGAATTTCAAACTGCCCCTTCGTTTGCTTAGCGGAATTTGCCGTACCGTTACCCTCGTAATCCCTCTAAGTCCCGCTATTACACAAGTATTACAGTTACCCCCTCCGACCTGCTGGTAGCTTAATTTCAGGTGTCTTCAACGTCGAAGACAACGGGAAATGGGGATTCTCTTTGGATATGGATCTGCAAGATCTCGAAAAACCTCAAGCGGCAAAACACGAAATCAACTGGATCACGGCTATCTTTATGGCTCTGTTTCACGTCGGGGCCGTGGCAGCGCTTTTCTTTTTCACGTGGAAGGCATTTTTCGTCGCGATAGTTATGTGGTGGATTTCCGGCAGCCTCGGCATTGGCATGAGTTATCATCGGTTGCTCACGCATCGCGGCTACAAGACCCCCAAGTGGGTCGAATACTTTCTGACTGTTTGCGCGACGCTGGCGCTCGAGGGCGGCCCGATTTTCTGGGTGGCGACGCATCGGATCCATCATCAATATTCGGATCATGACGGCGACCCGCATTCGCCGATCGACGGCAAGTGGTGGGCGCACATGGGATGGATTCTCATGGGCAAGTCGATGCACCATGACACGACCACGCTGGCGCGCTACGTCCCCGACCTCGCCAAAGATAAGTTTCACGTCTGGATTACCAAGTATCATTACGTCCCGCAAATCGCTGTTGGCATCGCGTTATTTGCAATCGGTGGCTTGCCGTGGCTGATGTGGGGAACGTTCCTGCGCACCGTGGTTGGATTGCACGCGACCTGGCTGGTGAATTCGGCGACCCATTCGTGGGGAACGCGGCGTTTTGAGACGCGGGATCTTTCCACCAATAGCTGGTGGGTGGCGCTGTTGACCTTCGGCGAGGGCTGGCACAACAATCATCACGCGCATCCGACGTCGGCGGCCCACGGGTTTACCTGGTATGAGATCGACACCAATTGGTACGGGATCTGGACGCTACAGAAGCTCGGCTTGGCGTGGGATATCAAACGCGTGAAGCTCGAGGAAATCGAACAGGGACTGGTAGCCGCGCCGAACGGACGGCTGGTTACACCGAATACTGCAGCGGAATCTTGGGCTGCGGGGGACTAAAGTAAGATTGTTTTCGTGAAAAGTCTCGGCTTGCGCCGGGGCTTTTTCTTTTAGGATACACACGACCACGGGGGGCTTTAGAGACCGCGTGAGAACTAGCTTGTAATTGTAATTAAGATGAGGCAGAAAGAGAGGTATGGGACGATTTCTGCCGTACCAGCCGGATCAGGCGTATCTAGTACCGCCCAGCGTGAAGGATGAGTTGGGGGAAGATCATCTGTGCTTCTTCATTCACCGGGCGGTGGAGCACATGGACTTGAAGAGTTTCGAGCAGGAGTATGGAGAAGAAGGTGGGGCGCTGTATTGTCCGGCGCTGATGTTGAAAGTGTGGCTGTATGGGTATGCGTTGGGGATGACGTCGGCACGGCGGTTGGAGCAGCGCATCCGCGAGGATTTGGGGCTGCGCTATCTGGCGGGAGGAGCGCGGCCGGACAACTGGGCGCTGAGTGCGTTTCGGCGCCGGCATGCGCGGGGGTTGAACGATGTGTTCACGCAGGTGCTGGAGATGGCGCGAGCGATGAAGCTGGGGCGGTTGGGGCAGGTGGCGATTGACACGACGCGGATTCATGCGGCGGCGTCGCGCAACCGGCTGGAGACCGAAGAGCGGCTGCGGCAGGAACGGGCGCGGCTGCGGCGGAGCATACGGAAGTGGCAGAAGCAGTGCGACGAGGACGATCCCAACGAAGGGGCGGGCACACGGGTGCATCTGCAACAATTGCAGGAGCAGTTGCAGGCCATGCCGCGGCGACTGGAGAAACTGCGCAAGAGCGGGATGAAGAAGGTGTCGCGCACCGATGAAGACGCGCGTTTTCTGCGGGAGCGGAGCGGATTTGCGCTGGGCTACACGGCGGAAGCGGCGGTGAATGAAGATCACCTGATCGTAGGGCAGCGGGTGACGCAGAATGCGGCGGACAATCACAGCCTGATCCCGATGGTGGAAGAAGCGGAACGACAGAGCGGAGCGAAGGTGGAGAAAGTGCTGGCCGACGCTGGATTTTTCTCGCTGGAAAATATCGAGGAGTTGGAAGCTCGCGGGTTGGAGGTGTACGTGCCGGATTCGAATCTGGCGCGGGAGTTGAACACGGGACAGCGTTGTCCGTGCATCCGGCTCAGCCAAACGCAGCGGCGCATGCGGCAGAAACTCCGCGGGCCGACCGGACAAGCGGTCTATCGGCGACGCAAGGCCCTGGTAGAACCGGTTTGGGGAACGCTTAAAGAACAACGCGGCATGAAGCGGTTTCGCTTACGAGGATTAGAAAAAGTAAGCATCGAGTTCACCCTGGCCGCAATCTCGTTCAACCTGACCCGGCTGCTGGCAAAACGCCAGCCCGGACCGACCATCGTAATAGCAACCGGCTAGCAGATCGCGTTCTCACGCGGTCTCTGAAGCCCTCTCTCTGCTACCCTTTTCGAGGCCCTGGAAAGACGTCTCTTCCACGGTTGGCGAAGTCCCCCCCGCTGTCAGAAGTCTTGCGCCACAGCAGCAGGAGATGTCGATAAGCGGCGCTGCCGCTCACACATATGCACAGAGCGCGGTAGAATCACTCCGAAAGACCATGCGCATCTCGAGCCGCCGCGGAACCATCGTCTTCTTCATCATCCTGGGCATCGGCCTGGTAGCGCTGGCGGTTGCGCTTAACGTCGGATGGATCATCCTCAACTGGCGCGAAGGTGTGCTGCTGTTCTTTGGCATCATCTTTTTCGCGCTGCTCATCGCCGGGATGGTGGTCAACACCATCTTTCTGGTACGCGAGGTGCGGCGCAGTGAGCAGCACGACAGCTTCATCAATGCGGTGACCCACGAACTGAAAACGCCGGTGGCATCCATCCGGCTGCACTTGGAAACCTTGCAACGGCGGGAACTGCCTGAGGCCCGCAAGCAGGAGTTCTACAGCTTGATGCTGAAAGATGTGGACCGGCAGACCGAGACGATCGAGCAGGTGCTGCGCGCGGGACGCGCCGGCGACAAGAAGGCGGGGCGAGAAAAGACGGATGTCAATTTCAGCCAGTTGGTTCGCGACTGCACGGAGTCGACTCGAACGCGATATCATCTGCCGCCGGAGTCTCTGCGATATGAGGAAGCAGCGTCAAACGGCACCGGCGTGCACGTGAGAGGCAGCCACGAGGATTTGCGCACCGCCGTTTCCAATGTTCTGGACAACGCGATCAAGTACTCAGGGGATCATGTGGACGTGCAGGTGAGATTGGACACGCGCGACGACAAGCAGGTGGTGCTCAGCGTACAGGACCACGGAGTGGGGATTGCGCCGGACGACCTAAAGAGAATTTTCAGGCGTTTTCAACGCATCACGTCACGATCGCTGGCTCAGGTGAAGGGGACGGGCTTGGGCCTGTTTATCGTGAAGTCAATTGCGAAGAAGCATGGTGGCCGGGCGTTCGCACTGAGTGAGGGAGAAGGGCAGGGAACCACTGTGGTGATCGAGCTGCCGAAGACGGATTCGACCGAAGCGAGGCCAGAATGAGTCGGGTACTGGTGGTTGAGGATGAAGTGCATCTGGCGGAAGGATTGCGCTTCAATCTTGAAGCCGAAGGGTATCAGGCCGAAGTTGCCGGAGATGGAGAAATTGCAACCGACAAACTGTTAGAGAAAAAGGAGCCATTTGATGCCGTGGTGCTCGACATCATGCTGCCGGGCAAGGATGGATTTGCGGTGGTGTCAGAGCTGCGTGCGGCCCGGAATTACGTGCCCGTGCTGATGTTGACGGCGCGCGGGCGCGCGGAGGATGTGCTGAAGGGCTTTGCATCAGGGGCGGATGATTATCTGCCGAAGCCGTTTGATCTCTCAATTTTGCTGGCGCGGCTCCAGGGTTTACTGCGGCGCAGCGAATGGATGCGCGGCGGGGGGGCCAGCGCGGCTGCCGCGCCCCAAGGCAACGAGAGCAGTATCGGCGACTTCGGTCGATTCTCTTTTGCGGGAAAAACCATCGACTTTGGAGCGCTCGAACTGCAGACGCACGGCAACACGATTCATCTGACGTTGATGGAATCGGAGTTGCTGCGGCATCTGGTGCAGAACGACGGGAAGATTGTTTCTCGCAAGCAGATTCTGGAGGAGGTCTGGGGACTGCACGAGGATACTGACACGCGGGCGATTGATAATTTTGTGGTGCGGTTACGCCGCTACATTGAGGACGATCCGGGAAACCCGAAGCATTTGCAGACGGTGCGGGGGGTGGGGTACCGGTTCGTGGCGGAACCCGGCAAGTAAGATGCCCGACCTTTAGAGCGCAGCTTTACCGCCGATCCGACGCCGCTCAGGAGGTCAAAATCCCCACCCTGTCGCACAAAACGCGACAAGGATGGGGCACCCATTCCAGTGAGGCAAAGCGGTCAGAGCGTCATGCGCGGCAAAGTTCGGCCAACAATGTCTCCCTGCGTTCGACTGCGACCTTGTCCAGGCGGCGGAGCATCACGACATACACGGGGATCGAGATCGCTGCGAGGACAAGGAACAGTAATGCTGCGATCCAGAGATCGTTGTAATAGTGTGCGACTGCAAATATCGCGGTGCCCAAGCCGACGATCACGATCTGCATGCCGAAGCTCACCAGAACCGTAGTTTGCGAGACATTCTGTCGACCGAACGTGGAGAAGTCACGCTTCTTGGGCGAGTACAGCGAAAGTAAGTTTCCGGCCGCGAAATTCAGGGGAGCGGCAAAGAGTAGACCGGCGAGCGTTGCGACCGTCACCGCAACATGAGGGGCTCCATAGAGGTAGGTGACAGCGATCCAGGCAAACGCAGCGTTGAACAGCAGCACACCGGCGTGGGTCAGGTTTTTTCCCAGAAGGATGTGGCGGAATTGAATCGGAGATGCGTAGAAGAACTGCATGCCCCCGCCATCACCGCCGAAGCTGTTGTACACCAGATTCGTGAGCACGAGCAGCGAATATGCGGCGGCACCGGGGAATGCCATATCAGGCGTGCGCGCAAAAGAGTTCGAGTGTCGCAGGGCATTCATCGCGCCGAAGCGAAAGATCAGCAGCATGAAGATGGGCATGATCAGGGTGAGCAGCATGGGGCCGCTCCGCCCCAGATAGCGCATCTCTTTCTCGAATACAGCAGCCACGGACTGCGAGAATCCCGGAAGGCGCCAGCCCAGTTGCACGGGTTGCGCTTGTTTCACCTTCGGACGAGCAGCAGTTTCGTTCAAGTTCTCGCCGCGGAATTGAGCACGGATGCGGACGTGAAGAAGTAATCCTACGAAAAGTGCGAACATTGCCAGGAAGAGAAGGGAGGCGAACGCCGCCAAAAGGTGACCCTGAGAGACTTTTGCAATCGCATCCGTCGCGAAACCCGGAGGCAATACCGCTTGTACCCGGACGGCAATCTGGAGGTCGCGACGGAGTTCGGAATGAGGTCCTTTGCTGAGGCGTTCGGCGATGGGGCCGATGAGCTGAAAGCTCAGCATGAAAAGGATGAACAGCACGCCAAAAATTTCGCGGGTGCGGCGTTGCGCCAGCCAACGCTCGATCCAGGCAAAGATCATCTGCATCAGGACCAGGTTGAACAGGGCAAACATCAGCAGTACAAGCAGTGTCCAAGGGAAAAGACTTGGACGGGCGACGCTTACACCGATCAGCACTCCTAACAGACCGACCGATCCCAGCGCGCTCGCGGGATCGAAGTACCCGTAAGCCATGCGCACCAGGAAATAAGCCCGATAGGTGAGCGGGAAGCGGAGCAGTTCGGAAGAATCCGGATTGTTCGTGAAGGCCGACGCCATTACCGGGAAAAACTGCCAGAAGAGAAAGACCGACCATAGCGGAATCGCCAGGAATTCGGGCCTGCCGTCCGAGACAAAAAACCAGGACATGCCGATCGCCATTCCGAAGGCACCGAGACCGCCGAGAGCAAGAACGGATGTGACGATAACGCGCGAGGCCAGTTCCATCTTGCCGCGGCGAGTCCGCAATCCGTTGACGAACATACGCCAACGGAGTTCAGCGATGGCGGTGAGTTGCGAGTGAACGCCGTCGGATTTCATCTCGAGTTCCATTCTTGCACAGGAGAGCAAACCCGGGCATCGGCTCGGAAAACATAGAAGGCCTTCGGTTTAACGTTCGTGCGACGTTAGCGACCTCAAGAGCATGCCACGGAAGTGATCGCCGTCACTCATGAGAGTGGGGGCGCTCACGTGCAATCTGGAAATGCCGACAGACACTATTGGGTCGGTTCCACGAGGTCAATGCAACATGAGGCAGTCAGAAGATATGCCGTTGTGGGACAGTGTTACCCAACGGTTCGCGAATGTTTTGGATTACGCATTCGGTTGTCGCCATCGAAAACTGAGCCGCGTATTCACGATCGACAATCAGAGCTATAGGGTGTGCTGTCAGTGTGGTGCCACCTTTAACTATTCGCTGGAGACGATGTCTGTTGGACGACGCCGGAAGCTTCTATCGGCGTTGCGCCAGCTATAGTCGGGCCTCCGACAATCAGTGTAGTCGGCAGGTCGCGGGGTTCCAGTCGATCGACTTGCCGCGTGATCTAACCAAGCCAGGAAAGTTCCTGCTCCGCGGGGCGGCCTCCGCCAACGATACGCAGGAAAATCTCTTCCAGGGTAAGCTTTTCTCCTGAGGGCTGAGCCCCGTTGTCAGATCCGGCAGGCGTTTGCGCTTCGACTCCAGCGCGCAATTCCTCAAGCGATCCCTGGGCGACGAGCCGTCCCTGATGAATGATGGCGACGTGACTACAGAGCCGCTCTACGATTTCCAGCACATGGGACGTGAGGAAGATGGTAGCGCCGCGGGCAATCATGCGCTGCAGCATTGCCTTCAGCGTGCCGGCGGCAATGGCATCGACGCCTTCGAAAGGCTCGTCGAGGAAGAGAATCTTCGGCCCGTGGATCACCGCAGCCGCCATAGCAAGCTTCTTCTGCATGCCGTGGGAGTAATCGGTCACAAGCTTTTTCGGCTGATCAGCGAGCTGCATGAAGTCGAGCAATTCGGCGGCGCGTTTGGCGGCGGTTTCGCGATCCAGCCCGTACATGCGCCCGGCAAAGCCCAGAAACTCAGCGCCTGTCAAACGGCCGAACAAAGCCATACCCTCAGGAACGACGCCGATCTGGCGCTTCACTTCCACCGGATGGGTATCGAGATCGAGACCCAGGATTTCGATTCGTCCCGAACTTGCGGCGAGCAACCCGGTGAGCATCTTGATGGTCGTTGACTTGCCCGCGCCATTAGGTCCAAGGAACCCGAAGAACTGTCCTGGGGCGACGCGGAGATTCACGCCGTCAACGGCGATGAGTTCTCCGAAGCGGCGGGTCAGGGACTGGGTGGAGATGCTGGGTGCGAGATCCATCGGACTTCCGAATCTAGCACAGGAACGGCGTCGGGCGTCAGACCTCAGACTTCAGGCCTCGGACTTCGGACCTCAGACCTTAGCCGTTGAGCTCGCCGCGGATTCGCACCCTTTGCGCTGCCTGATGCCTTATTTCTTCTCTGGTGGCTTTTTCTGGGCGTCTTCGGTCCAAGGCGGAACGATCCCGGCAAAACGCGCGTAAGCGATGGACTGTCCGAGATGCTCGGCGGCGTGGCGGACGATGAAAAGTAAAATGCCGCGCTCCGTATTCTTGCCGCCGAACCAATCCAAGCTCTTCTCAAGGTCCGCGTCGGGCATTGCTTTGATCGCCTGCTTGGCGTGAGCAAAGGAATCTTTGAGTGTGGCTACGACTTTAGCTTTGTCCGTAGTGGACTTCTCAAGGTTCCTAATATCGATACCGGTCGGCGGCGGCGTGCCAACCAGTTTGTACAAGTTGTAGTTCGCCGCGCTGATGTGCAGGAAGACCTCTGCGAATGAGCGTGTGTCAGGGGATGGTCGCCAGGTGTATTTATCCGGCGGGATCGCTTCCGCAAGGCGAGTCAGTTTGTCCTCTTGAACCATGACCTCAGCCATCACCTCCGAACGATAACCGGTGACGCCGGGAGTGCCTTCTTTGTAAGGATTCACTTGAGCGGCAACTTGCATCGAGCCGAATACGAATACAAATACAGCAAACGCTGACAGAGCACGTGTCATGGATAGATTCTCCTTTTGGATGGCAACCAGTGTAGCGGCTCGACGGAGTCTGTCTAGAACGAAATCAACCTGGCGCGATAACCGTGCGAGATCAGCGGAAGCGCGTCGTACGCCACAGGGCGACTCCGCAGGCCGACATCAGAGTGAACATCACGACACTCAGTGCGGCCGCCCAGCCAAAGCTTACTTCCACTTGCGGAGGTTTGGAGATGATGGCGAGTGCGGCGAAGAGCGCCGTCGTTACGAGAATCAGCAGCCAGTCGAGGACGCTCCTGCCCGCCGAAGAGGACTCATAGGCGCGGCCCTCCATGCCGGCACGGACGTATTCATCTTCGACGCCGTAGCGGTCGCCTTCGCGTTGGGCGGCGTCCTTCCAGGAGGAATGCTCGCTCTCGGTGGCCGATGAGAGGGCGATCGCCACTGCGCCTAGCGCCATCAGGATCGATCCACCTACGACCTGTTCATAGGTGATGTGGGCAGCGCCTCGCAATTCGTGAAACACAAGCATGCCCCACAAAAGTCCCCACAGCTGATTCGTGTTTGACAGCGGAATGCCGCGGCTGATGCCGACATATTTTGTCGCGTATTGCTGGAAGAGATCGCCGATGACCCACACGAAGCCGCCAAGCATCAGCCAGAAAAGGACGGCGCGAGCTGTGCTGAGTTCATGCCAGAGCGGGGCTGCTCCGCGATAGCTGATCGCCAGGATCAGCATGGTGATCAGTTCCCCCACGGTGAAGAACGTGATGAACGAAAGCGGGTTCATGCCGGTGAGGTACGCCTTGCGATAAGGAATGTACATCGTGCCCCAGAGAATTCCCGCGCCTAAGGCAGCGGCAATTCCGAGCGTCGCTTTGCCGGGTGCCGCTTCGTGCGACGACGCGACGGCCAGCAACGTGGCTCCAGCGAACATGCAGAGCGCGCCGCCGATCACCCCGAACCAGCGTTTCCATCCTGCGGCGTGGAGTTCTTTAAAGAGCAGAAATCCCCAGAAGATGCCGAGCAGGCTGTTGGTGTTCCACAGCGGAAATGCGATGCTAAGTCCCACGTTGCGGATGGCGTAGATCGTCAGCGTATTGGCGACGGCCCACATGCATCCGGCGAGGATGGCCCATACCACGAGATGGGGGGCCTGACCGACATCTGCCCGTATGTGCGATGTGCCGCGAACCAGGGCGGGGACGCTCCAGCGGGCGAGGAAGACTCCGCAGACCATCACGAGCGAAACGGTGATAGGGGAGATTTCAGGGTTGACGAGTTTGATCGGCGCTTCCGCGCCGCCAAGCCAGGCTCCGGCTGCGAATCCGCAGAACATACCCAGCGCCTGCAGAGTGCGCAGGCGGGCGGTGTTCGCAGACGCCGTCGTCTGCGCGCTGGCTGGGAGAGAGTTCAACGGAGCTTATCCAGCAGGAAGACTCCGCCCAGGAGCACGCTGAGTGGGATCCAGAAATGAATGTCGGTTGCAATTGCGCGGAACAGATTGCGGGGAGCAGGGTCGGTTGGGTTCGCCAATATCGCGGCCTTGGAAGGAAGTTCTGAATCGAGTGCCATCTTAGGGATGACGAGGTTAAGAGTCAATGCCTGAGCGGGATAGGAGATAGAGATGATGGAAACGAAACATCATGTTGATTAGGTGATAAACATGTGGAGATATTTTGGATGATGTGACGCGCGAGGGATAAAGAAGTTGCGAACCCGGCTTATCGAATTGCTAACATTGGTCGTGGATGTCCCTTCCAGAATGGGATGCATGCTTCAGTGAAGTGGAGTGAGGACATGGAAAAGCATGTTTGAGGACCTGCGCTACAGCTTGCGAGTGCTTGCGAGGAGTCCCAGCTTCACACTGGTGGCCGTAGTGGGCTTGGCCTTGGGAATTGGTGCCAACAGCGCCATTTTCACCGCAATGAACGCGGTCCTGCTTCGCCCTCTTCCATACAAGAAATCGGATCAGCTGGTTCTGCTGTGGCAAGTCAATCGGCACACGGGAGACCGCGAAATGAAGCTAAGTGCTGCTGACTATATCGACTGGAGGGAACAGAACAGCGTCTTTCAGGATATCGCAGCGTTTAATGCGAACTCTGGTCTTGGGTTGAATCTCAGCGGGGCAGGTCACCCCACACGGATTTCTGCGACGTCGGTTACGGGTAACCTCTTTTCAGTTCTGGGCGTTACGCCAGCTTTGGGCCGGTCGTTCCTCCCGGATGAGGAACGCCCAGGCCCCGCTCCGGTTTGCATTCTCAGCGATGATCTTTGGAAGCGGCGATTTGGTACCGATTCGAAAATCATCGGGAAGGCAGTTACGCTCAACGGCGAGATGTGGACCGTAGTTGGCGTCATGCCGGCGGGTTTCCGTTTCCCACAGAGTGTCGATCTATGGGTGCCTGCAATGGTCCGGTCGACTGCAAGGACGAAGCGCCCCCAACACTATCTGGGGGTCATAGCACGGCTTAAGCCAGGGCTTTCTCTTGATCATGCGCAAGCCGAATTGGACTCACTTGCCCGTCGGATGGAATTGCAATATCCGGAGACAAACGCGGGCCTCGGAATCAGGCTAGTCCCCTTACGTAGACAGATAACGGGGAACATCCGTCCAGCCCTTTTGGTTCTTTTCGGAGCCACCGCTTTTGTTTTGCTCATCGCATGCACAAACTTGGCCAATCTGTTGCTCGTGCGAGCCACTATACGTTCTGCGGAAATGTCGTTACGTCTCGCCTTAGGTGCTTCACGTACGCGACTGGTCCGACAACTACTCACCGAGAGCGCGCTGCTAGGACTGTTAGGCGGCATTTTGGGATTAATCCTGGCCTTCGCGGGGACGCGTCTTCTTTTTAATCATAGCCCCATCGACTTTCCTCGGACGAATGAGATCGCCGTCGACGGCCGAGTGCTCGCATTTACTCTAGGCTTGTCGGTCCTCACAGCGGTTATCTTCGGGGTGGTGCCTGCGCTCCAGGCTTCGAAGCCGGATCTAATCAGGACACTCAAGGTGGGGGGCAGCGGATTCGCCATGGGACATGGCTGGCAGCGCCACCGCCTCCTACTGGTAACTTCCGAGATGGCTCTGGCCTTGGTGTTGCTGATTGGCGCAAGCCTAATGATCAGGAGCTTCTTTCGTCTTCAGGAAGTCAATATCGGGCTCGATCCGCTAAGCGTATTAACCATGAATACGACTCTCACCGTTGATAGATATCCGGCGCCCCGCCAGATCGCTTTCTATCGGGATGTTGTAGAACGAATCGGTGCTCTACCTGGGGTCACGTCCGTCGGCGCGGTTGATAATCTTCCTCTGGGCGGGAGTGATGTCCACAGCTTCGGCATTGTGGGGCGCTCTGCTTGGAATCCGGGCGATGAACCCTCAGGTGAATTCGGCGTTGTAACGCCGCAGTACTTCAACGCAATCGGCATTCCTCTTACGAAAGGTCGTTACTTTACTGAGGGTGATGGCGATGAGACCCCCAGGGTCGCGATCATCAATGACGCGGTTGCCAGCCGTTACTGGCCGCAAGAAGATCCCCTCGGCAAGAAGATCACAATCGACTTCGAACGAGAGCCACGAGAAATCGTGGGTGTGGTAGGAAACGTAAGGCACCTGGGGATTGACAAACAGGAACCGCTGCAGGTGTACATACCACATTCGCAAAGGGGCGGAGCCGCGATGTATTTGGTTGTTCGCACCACTTCTGACCCACTGAACCTGGTGCCATCTGTTCGCGCGGCGGTCGAGGCGGTCGATAACGATCAGCCCGTTTACGATATTCAGACGATGGAGCAACGTCTCTCAGATTCCGTATCGCCCAGACGTTTTAATATGCTTCTCTTAGGAGTATTTGCAGCGATAGCACTCCTCCTGGCGGGCGGGGGGACCTATGGTGTCATGTCATATTTTGTTACTCAGCAGACTCGTGATATCGGCATTCGCATGGCGATGGGCGCCGACCGGGTCAACATACTCACGCTTGTCGTGCGAAGAGGTCTCATCATTTTATTCTTCGCATTGGCGATTGGCGTAGCTGTGGTTCTTGCGTTTTCACGCGTCATCTCCGGCTTACTGTTCGGCATCAGTACCCTCGACCTTACGAGCATACTCGGCGCTTCGCTCCTATTGACAACGGTGGGGTTTCTGGCCTTCTACATTCCCGCCCGCCGGGCTTCTAGAGTTGACCCCATGGTTGCCTTACGTTATGAGTAGACAATCGCAGACCCAGAAAGTGGATGCCTATTCTGTAATGTCGTTCCAGCAGAGTGGGGACGGGTTGCGGCCGCCTGCCGGAGAAGCGACAGGAAAGTACGTCTAGGTTTTCCGGATAAGGTTTGGGCTGCGATTGGAAGCTTGCGCGGGAAGTTCGAACTGAGATCAACGGCAAAACGAAACGCCCCAGCTTTCGCCGGGGCGTTTCGACGGCAGAACTGCAGCAGGTTAGAACAGATTCCACAAGAACTGGTTGTAGACCTCGTGGTGGAATTGTACTTCCTGTGCCTTCACGAAGGTCCCCAAAGCACGCGGGCAACGGTCAGCGGAGGCTTGCTTCAGGTCGGCGTAGCGGCCTTTTACGTCTTCCCCGAGCATGCTGGTGATCCATTCAGCTTTGCGGAAATTCGCCAGCGCGTCGTAGATGTTGTCGGGCAGGTAGCGCTCGGCCTGGCGGAGGTTCTTGATCTTCGCGGTTTCGCCGTCGAGGCCGGTCTTGAAGATCGAGTACATCACCAGGTACGGATTCGCGTCCGGCGCCACTGAGCGGACTTCTACGCGCATTGATTTCTCGTTGCCGATTGGTATGCGGATCATCGAGCCGCGATCCACGGGCGAAGCCTTGATCTGGTTCGGGGCTTCGAAGTGCGGATCAAGGCGGCGATAGGCATTCACGCTGGCATTGAGCAGCAGGCAAATGTCATTGCCATGCGTCAGGATGCGGTCGAGAAAGGCCCATCCCATCTTGCTGAGCTTCTCTTCCCCTTTTGCGTCCCAGAAAAGATTCTTGCCGTTTTCGCTGATGGAGACGTTAGTGTGCATGCCGCTGCCATTCACGCCGACGACGGGCTTGGGCAGGAACGATGCGGTGAAGCCCATGTTGGTGGCGATCTGGCGGCAGATCAGCTTGTAAAGCTGGATTTGATCGGCGGCCGCGACGACTTCGCCGTATCCGTAATTGATTTCAAACTGCGAAGGCGCTACTTCCGGGTGATCTTTCTCATTCTGGAAGCCCATGGCGCGCTGCACTTCAGCCGTCGTGTCGATGAACGTGCGCAGCGGGTCGCCGGGCAGTGAGTGATAATAGCCGCCCGTATTGACATACTCGAACTTGCCGGTTTCGTGATAATGACGCTCCGCGTCGGGTCCTTTGAAGAGGAATCCTTCAATTTCGTTGGCTGCATTCAGCGTGTATTTCTTCTTTTTGTAAAGATCGACGGCGTAGGTTTTCAGCACGCCGCGGATGTCGGCGGAGTACGGTGTGCCGCCCTTATCGATGACATCGCCGAATACCAGGACTTTGCCGGGACCAAAGACGTCCGCCGGACCCCAGTAAAAGGCGCCCCAATCGATGCCGAGGCGCAGGTCGCTCTCCCGCTGCGCGGTAAAGCCGCGGATGGAGGATCCGTCAAAGGTCAGGTTGTCCCAGCTCTTGAGCAGGAACTTCTTGTCATAGTCGAGCATGTGCAGCCGGCCCTCGAGATCGGTGAACAAGACCGTCAGGGCCTTGATGCGCTTCTCGTCGGTAAGATACTTCAGTCGTTCTTCGCGGATCTTCTCGATTGGGACGCGGTTCCTGCGCTCCTCCTTCGCCTTCAGGTTCAGGTCTTCGAGCTCGTCGTAGGACAGTGACAGGAAATTGCGCAGTTCGGTGGACATGGATGTCGTTGGTTCTCCTTCGCCGTAGGTACGAGATTTTGGCAAAACTACCGCACGGGTTACTGGGAAGTTGAAATGGCTGGTTTCAACGCCGACTTGGAACTCGGAAGGATAGCGCGAGAGTCTGGGCTCATCCAATCGAAAAAGCTGATGTGGGGCATAAAAGGGATTTATTCTTCGACCCTGCAAGGCAGCGTCCCAAAAATCGATTTATTGGAGTTCCAGCGACATTACGCTGGTGTCTCCCGCCTCATTCTGGCGATAGTTCACCGCGACCTTCTTTTTGGTCCAGGTACAGGAGAACTGATCGGTACCGATCAAGATCAAATGGTTTCTGTCGGCGACTTTAAGTGTTATCGTCTTCGAGGCGGATGACACGGTCAAGACAGCTGCGGGCTCAGCCGAGCAATCCACCGCGCTGATAGTTCCGCGCAGAAAGATGGGAGGACCCCACTTCGGGCTAGCACTTGAGGGCGTGGGGTTGGCGCTGACTGCGGAATCTACAGGCGCCTTGGAGCCCTCTCGATACACCAGACCGACCTCTGACGACCTGAACTCCTGCACTCGCCGGATGCTCTCGAGTACGCCGTCGATCCGGGAGGCCATCTCAGGACTAGCGGTCTTCTGCAGCGATTGCAGAATGGCCATTGCTTTTTCAGGTTGGCGGTTCGCAAGATAGATGTTGGCGAGGTTGAAGCGGTAGCCTTCGTTACGAGGGTCGATGGCAATCGCCTTTCGCATTGTTTCCAGGGCTTTTGCGGGATCGCCGGAAGTGCTTTGCGCGAACGCGAGCAGTGCGTAGGAATCGGCGAAATTGGGATCGAGACTAATGGAAGTCTCGAGTTCTCTCGTCAACGTGGGAATGTCGACCTTGGAACCGAAGCCGCTTTCGCGGGCCATCAACAGAGCGTTGTAGTAATGGACCCGCGGATCCTTCGAGTCCTGCTCCGAAGAGCGTTTGAAATACTCAGCCGCCTGCTTAAAATCCTGTTTCTGCAAGTAGCCGTAGCCGAGACCGCGGCAGGCCGCGGCGTTGTTTGGGTCAGAACTGAGGATCGCCTGAAATTCGTCGATACCCTTGTCCTGGTAGTCGGGTGAGTGCAGATGGATATCAGCGAGAACAGCGGCCGCATCGGAAGGCGTCAACGGCCGCGATGTGTAGGCCTTTTCCGAGATGTTAGCGGGCGCAGGAATTTTGTAATAGCGATAGCGGCCGCTCAGCAGGTAGTCGCGTAGGGTTTTGTCGAGTTGAGCTGCGCTCATGCCGAAAGCTTGTTGAATCGCATCCTCAACGCTGACGTGCTTGGTCCCTTTCAGTTCCAGATAAGCGGCCACTTTGGGTAGAAGTTGGTTGTCGTAGATGTAGTGCACGAGCAGCCCAGATTCGAGATAAAAGCTGGTGCGGCTGTTTCCATTTTCGTTGTAGGTCTCGGAATAGTGCGCCACATTGAGCAGGTTTGCGACTTTCATCAAGCCGACCTGTTGCAGAATCAAGTAATCATCATGAGGAATCTTTCCAATATGCGCTTCTTTACCGTCCACTTCGATGCTTGAAAAGTATTCCGCGAACCCCTCCTCGAACCACGGGTCGGACTCGGTTTGCATATTCCCATTCATCAGTTGGTGAGCATACTCGTGGAAGACGGTGGTCCACGGATCTTCCACGGACATGTCGAGCATGATGAAACTGCGGTCAGCTCCTCCTTGAAACAGTCCTGCCACTTGGGTTGGCTTGCCGTGAAACAAGGGAGCTACCTGACGCATTTCTTTGGTACTGCGAAAGGCGACGATTTGCAGCGGGACGGGGATGTTTACGGTCGCCTTCGTCATCAAAGTACCGAATGCGGAGCGCATCTGTTCGAAACGAAGCGCCACATCCCGGCCGCGGCGTTCACCAGCATCAGTGATCACAGAAAAATTCGGGGAACGCACTTCAACCCATTGGGGTTCGCCAGCCCACAAAAAGGGGACGCGGACGGTTGCGGCCAGCAATACAAGCAGGACGACAGCGGAGCGCAAGAAACCTGGGTGATGAAGCATGGCCAGATATTCCCCTTCGTCGGTCGCCGATATCCTACCACCCGGGCATTGACGGGGGGCACAAACGGATCTGTTCGAGGTGAGCGCTGGGGAAGTTCGCCGAAATGGCCTCAGATCACAACTGCGGGACCGCGATCGAGGCCGTAGCCCACTCGTGAATTGCATGCCGGCGACCGCAATCGAGGCACTGTGTTGTGGGGTATTGCGTACGACAGTAAGGACAGACGGCGCCCGTTTCGAAAGGATCGAAGGACTGGCCGCACTGAGCGCACTTCCAATCCGCTCCAACTGGCGGAGCGGTTTTGCATGTCGGGCATGTGAATCCCGCGCGTCGTGGGAGTTTCGCCATGCGCAACAGCGTTTGGGCGTGCTTGAACCCTGCCCAGCAGTTCATTGCCATATAGAGGGCGATTGCTCCCAGCCACAGGTCTTGTCTCCAGACTGCAAGTCCGATGAACGCGACGGCCCCTAGCAGGCCCAGAATGGCAGCTGTCATCAGGCTGCGAGCGCGACCAAGCACAAACCAGAGCAGCGACCGCAGAATCTGGCCGCCGTCCAGGGGATAAATCGGAAGAATGTTGAAGATGAGCAGCCACTTGTTAATCAAGGCCACCCAGCCTATGAGGTGAAACAGATCTGGTGCGGTAGTCGCTACTCCTGCTGATCGGCATGCGGAAATTGTCACCGCAAGGATTGGTATCAGGGCAACGTTCACCAGCGGTCCGGCCGCAATACTCCATAGGGTTGCACCCGGACGTGGTGGAGGGTCGACGTACGCCACACCGCCCAGTGGCCATAGCACGATGCGATTTGCGTTACCGCCCACTTGACGACAGGCCAGAGCATGGCCGAATTCATGCAGTAACACGATCAGGAATAGGGCCAGATACTCGAGAATGTTCCACAGAATCGATGAGTAGCGGCCTGAGCGGCTCTGAATCTCGTACACGGCCACAAGAAACCACGACCAGTGCAGGAAAACATCGATTCCAGCAAAGGCAAACAGGCGAATTGAGCCATCACGACCGGTAGGCATTACGAACAGTTTAATCGATGACGAAGCAACGTGTTGCCGCTGTTCAACGCAGGGAAGGTTACTGCCGGTGGGCCGAAGCTCCTGCCGCTAGTTCGCGGAGGGTAGCGAGGAAGCCCGCAGCGGCGTGGGGATCGTCGAGTGCGTCCAGAGCGATGGTGGCCGAGAACTGGGGAGACTCGGGCCGGAAGCGGACCTGGAGCACATCCTGCTGACGAACCGTCATCAGGGTATTCAGTTCGGGAGCCAGATCGTCCTGCCAGTGGGTGCGGGTCGTAAGCACGATGGGGCCGGGCTCGTAGATGTCCCATTGACGCTGGTCTTTCTTGCGAGAGATAACGCCACGGCTGTGAGCGCACCAGCGATGCCGAATCACGTCCAGCCGGACGTTAGGAGATCCGCCCAGGTCGGCTTCGAAGGTCAGCGTCTCCTTCTGCTTGTGTACCCGACTCAGGATCCAGTTCACGGGCAAGGGCCGTGGCCGGAATTTCATGGTCACGCGAGCGTTCTCGAAACTGCGCGAAGGGAACTGCAGGCGGGCGTAAAGACGGGAGCTGTTGAGCCAGCGAGAGTCGACGATTCGTCCCTTACCTTTGCACGCTTTTTCGACCCAGAGCAGCGCTTCAACTCCTCGACGGCGGTTGTAGGCAGCGAAGAAGAAATACCATCCACTCAAAACGACCACCGCGGCGATCGCGTCGATGATAAGCAGGCGTCCCACAGGCGTGCTTCACTACCCTTCTGATGCCGATGGTACGTCCGAGGTTGCGGGTCGAGCAAGAGGACATTAGGCCCCGGGGGAGGACTTTTTTGCGCCACCGCAAACTCGGGCTGTGGAAAATCGGGCATTGGATAGTCGTTAGTCTGCTGGATGGTCCGAAATCGGGGAAAGGCGTCAGTTTCGCTAGGTCTCGGCCCTGGTACCTTCCTATGAACGGCGTGCGCCGAACTCTGGATGCCGAAGGCCTTTACAATGTCGCGGTGGCTACTGTCGTTCGCGATTACAAGCCCGAGGATTTCGAATCATTGTGGCGCATGGATCAGGAGTGCTTTCCGCTTGGGATTTCGTATTCGAAGCAGGAACTCAGGTCTTTCATCCGGCATCGTGGATCCTTTACGTTAGTCGCGACCGATGCGAAAGAGGAACTTCAAGGTTTCATCGTGGCGCACTGTGGCACCACGGGACACGTCGTCACCATCGATGTTGGACCGCATGCAAGGCGCTCAGGGGTGGGCTCGCTACTGCTGCGAACGGCGGAAGAGCGCATGCGAGCCGCGGGATGCCGGGCCGTAGGGTTGGAGACGGCGGTCGACAATGTCACAGCCTTGTCCTTTTACAAACGGCACGGCTATGACGTCATTCGAACCTGGCCGCGCTATTACTCCAACGGCGTGGATGCGCTGGTGCTAAAGAAGGATCTGAACTGAGTCCGACTAAGAAATTGCATTCCATAAGCTTCTCCTATACCTTGCCCTGTTTAGGAATCGACAGATGAAAGTTGCCATCCAAGGAGAACGCGGCTCGTTCAGTCATGAAGCCGCCGAAAAGATGTTGTCACGCTGCACAGTCGTGCCCTGCGCGCGCTCGGCGGAAGTCTTCGATCGCGTCGACGCGGGCTCAGTACAGGCAGCCGTGATTCCGATCGAGAACACCCTGGCCGGAACCGTCGCGGAACATGCAGACCTGCTCGTGACTAGGAATGTCTTCATACAGGCTGAGCACCTGCTGCGGATTGTGCACAACGTCATCGCCGCCCCAGGAGTTAAGATCGCTTCTTTGCAGCGCGTGCTCTCGCATCCAGTGGCCCTCGATCAGTGCCGGGATTTTTTCCGAAGACATCCGGAGATCGAGGCGGTTCCTTTTTACGATACGGCGGGAAGCGTCAAGCATGTTACTGCCAACCGACTGAAGGATGCGGCTGGAATCGCGGGAAAGCAGGCGGCGCGCGAATATGCAGGCAAGATCCTTCAGGCTGGAATTGAGGATGACAAGCGGAACTTCACCCGGTTCTTTTTGATTCGGAAGCTCGGGCCAACTCGCAAAAGTCAAAGACCCCACCCTGTCTCGCCAAAAACCGGCGAGACAAGGATGGGGCACCCTCTTTTGAATACGTACGTTGCGGGTTACGAGCGGCTGATTCCGCCGAAGGCGAATAAGACTTCGATTGCTTTCCAGGTCAAGAATCTGCCAGGTGCGCTGTTCAAGTCGCTAAGCGTTTTTGCGTTGCGGGACATCAGCCTGAGCAAAATCGAGTCGCGTCCGATGCGCGGACGGCCGTGGGAGTACGTGTTCTACGTTGACTTCCTGCGCGGCGACGACGAACCCGCCAGGAACGCGCTACGGCACCTGGGCGAGGTGGCCGAGTTCGTCAAGGTGCTGGGCGTCTACCCCGCAGCGTAGGCCGGCGAACCTTTGTTCGGGCTTCACGTCAAAGATAAAAACGGAAATCCAGTTCAAAAAAGCTCAAAATCTGATTTGCCTCAGTTCACGCTAAAGTAACCCAGTTCTCGACTGTTGGCCCTCCGGTCACACGATCATGTGATGTAGCGCACACACGATCCAGGGTCCCATTCATAAAATATCCACAGTGCCGACTGGGTGCGACCAGTTCGGATCACTCTGGAGGAGACTGCATGTATTCATTGAAGTTCATAGCTCTCGTGGTGTGCATTCTTATCGTAGTTCCTCTCGCGATTGCGGGCGAGAATTTGGGAATACGGGAATCGGGAAAAATTGATTTCACTTCGCCGACTCGGGTGGCAGGAACTTTGTTGCCGGCAGGCGAATATCTCGTCCGGCACACCATGGAAGGACAGGAGCACGTCATGGTGTTTCAATCGCTGAACCACAAGGTTCAGGACGTGAAAGCGAAGTGCCAACTGGTTCAGCTAGGCAAAAAGGCCGATCAAACCAGGACTGTGTATCAAGTGAACGCCGCCAACGAACGGGTGCTGCAGGAACTCGTGTTTTCGGGAGACACAGCCAAGCACGTCTTTTAGCACGCACGGCGGAAAGTCCAATCGCTGGACGATGCATCCCATGCGGCTCCAACCTACAGGCCGTATGGGATGCTGTTGTTTCGTGGGCATCCTCAGGGGTTCCAAATTAAGACTTGCGTAGTGGCATCCTGCGCGTTAGCCTCTGCACCTTAGACACATACGCCGCGTGCCGCAGCGGAATAGAATGCGAGTCTTGGGCGGCGCTTTCAGGACGACTGAAACTTTTCGCCAAAGAGTATCATCTAAACTTGAGCGAGTTACACTCAAGGAGAATCATGAGCCAACAGACCTCATCAGAGCGCTCTCCTAAGTTGAAGGAAACAAACGAGCAAAAATCGTTGCCAGTGCTGCCAGTGAGGGACACGGTGTTGTTTCCCCATGCCGTTTTGCCGCTTACGGTGGGGCGCGAAAGTTCCGTTCAGTTAATCAATTCACTTGGAGAGGATAAGACCATTATCGTTGTGGCCCAGCGCGAAGCCCGCGTCGATGCGCCACAACCCAGCGACCTTTACACGGTGGGCACTTCCGCGGTCGTTCACAAAGTCGTCAAGATGCCGAACCAGAGCCTGTTTGTGTTTGCCGAAGGCTTGGAACGCATAAAACTCGGTGAGTTTACTCAACTCGCCCCGTTTATGAGCGCGCATTACTCCATCCTGCCGGAGAGCGCTACACCGGTAGCCACTTCGCAGATTGAAGCCCTGCAGCGCAATGTTCTAACTCTATTCCAGCAGATTGTGGCGGGCTCGCCGACGCTATCGGACGAACTCTCGACCGTCGCTATGAACATCGACGAACCGGGCCGCTTGGTTGATTTCATCGCCTCGTCGTTGCCATCGCTTTCCACGCCAGACAAGCAGGACACGCTGGAAACGCTCGACATCCACGTGCGCCTGGAGAAGATCAACCAGCATCTCGCGAAGGAGCTCGAAGTCCAGCAACTGCGCAACAAGATCCAGAGCGAAGTGCAGGATCGTGTGCAGCAGACCCAGCGCGAGTATTACCTGCGCGAGCAGATGAAGGCCATCCAAAAAGAACTTGGCGAGCAGGACGAAGGCCAGCGCGATGTCGAAGATCTGAAAAAGAAGATCGAAGAAGCCGGCATGCCCGACGAAGTGAAGAAAGAGGCCCTGAAGGAACTGGGCCGCCTTTCCCGCATGTCGCCGATGGCCGCCGACTATTCGCTGACCCGAAACTACATCGAATGGCTGGCGGTCCTGCCGTGGGCTAAGACCTCGGGGCAGGAGATTGAGATTCCGAAGGCGAAGGAAATTCTGGATGCCGATCACTACGATCTGGAGAAGGTAAAAGACCGCATCCTTGATTACCTCTCCGTTCGCCGGCTGAAGCCCAACATGAAAGGGCCGATCCTCTGCTTCGTAGGGCCTCCGGGAGTAGGCAAGACTTCGCTGGGAAAGTCGATCGCCCGTGCGTTGGGCCGCAAATTCGTGCGCTTGTCACTCGGCGGCGTGCACGACGAGGCCGAGATTCGTGGTCACCGCCGAACTTACATCGGCGCTTTGCCCGGGCAGATTATCCAGGGCATTCGCCGGGCGGAGACGAAAGATCCCGTCTTCATGCTCGACGAAATCGACAAGGTAGGGCGGGACTTCCGCGGCGATCCGGCTTCGGCTCTGCTCGAAGCGCTCGATCCTGAGCAGAATTCCACGTTTCGCGACAACTATCTCGACGTGACGTTCGATCTGTCGAAGGTTCTTGTTCATTACCACGGCGAACATGCTCGACCCGATTGCCGAGCCGTTGCGCGACCGCATGGAGATCATCGAACTCCAGGGCTACACCGAAGAGGAGAAAGGTTCACATCGCGTTTCAGGTATCTGATTCCGCGGCAGATTGACGAGAACGGGATTACCGCCGAGCAGATCGAATTTCCGGAAGAAGCAGTACGCTACGTCATCCGCCACTACACGCGGGAAGCGGGCGTGCGCAGCTTGGAACGCACGATCGGCACGATCTGCCGGAAGCAGGCCCGACGCCTGGCAGAGGGTAAGACGGAGAAGCTGATCGTCAATAAGGAGATCATCCAGGAATTTCTCGGCGGCATCAAGATCCGCAGCGAAGGCGAAATTGCCGAGCGCACCGAGCGCCCAGGAGTGGCGGTTGGATTGGCGTGGACTCCTGCCGGCGGAGATGTGCTCTTCGTCGAAGCCAATGCCATGAAGGGCAAAGGCGGATTCACCATGACCGGGCAGATCGGCCAGGTGATGCAGGAATCCATGCAGGCAGCATTGACGTGGGTGCGATCGAATGCGGACCGCCTCGGAGTGGCGGAAGATTTCTTCGCCAGCCACGACATCCACATTCACGTACCGGCGGGCGCGATTCCGAAGGATGGTCCATCGGCAGGAGTGACCATGGCTACGGCTTTGGTTTCGCTCTTGACCAAGCACCGCATCACTCCTCTGATCGCGATGACCGGTGAAATCACTCTCAGCGGCAATGTGCTTCCTGTCGGCGGCATCAAGGAGAAGGTGCTGGCGGCGAAGCGTGCTGGCGTTCGGGACGTAATTCTTCCGGCAGAAAACAAGATGAACGTGGAAGAAGATCTCACGCCAGAGCAGTTGGAAAACCTGGCTGTGCACTACGTGAAGACGATCGATGAAGCGTTTCAGGTCTCGTTGCCATCCGTGGCGGAGAGCGCTGCGGCGAAAGTTCTTCCATCTGCCCCGCCCAAGGATCCCAAGCAGGATTATCAGCCGACGGAGCCGGTGAAAGAGCCAGTAGCGGCGCACGACAAGGTGCTGACACAGGCATAAACCCAGCTCGTACAGCGATCTAAAAAACAACCGGGCCTGAGCTTCCCTCAGGCCCGGTTATTGTTTTCGCCCAGCGGATATCGTTCAGAACTTCAGCTTCATGGCGAACTGTAACTGCCTGGCGCCGGTCGTACCATCGGGGCGGGCGACCTGTGCCGATGACTCGCCGAACGTGGCATCGTTGATAAATTGATCGGGCTGCTGGAAGTTGGGGTGGTTCAAAATGTTGTAGAACTCGGAACGGAACTCGAGGCTCATGCGCTCCGAAAGTTTGGTGTTCTTGGCAAGGACCATGTCCCAGCTCTTGAAGCCTGGTCCATAGAAGCTGTTGCGGCCGACATTACCGGGACCGCCAAACAACGGGAAAGTGAACAAGCCCGCATTTGGACCGGTTACTGGCAGCCCCGATTGGAACCGAATGTTAACTGGGCTGGCGGCGTAGGACGCCCTTTGCTGTGCGCCGGTGCCATCGCTGTCGACACCGGACTCAAAGATCTCGAAGGGGAATCCCGTCTGGAGTGTGGCAATCCCCGACCATGACCACCCCTCGAAAGCCCTCCCGGTGAAGCCCGTGTTCAAATGACTCTTGCCGCGGCCAAAAGGTAACTCCGCATAGTAGTTGATGACCGCACGGTGTCGGACATCGAATGAGGAATTTCCTCTCTCCCGGTTCAGGAAGCCCGAGTTGGCGGGGAAGGGAAACTGGCCCTGTTGAAAACGGAAGCCGTCGCTGGCGTCATCGATGGCATGCGCCCACGTATAGTTCGCCTGAAACGACATGCCGTGACTCAATTGCTTGGACAACGTCGCCTGCAGCGCGTGGCTATTGGAGTTGGCGAGGCTGGCGGAAGTATTGGCGTGAAGGGCCGCCGCGTTCTGCACCGCGTCGAATGGTAGGACCCCGAATTCCCTTCCGATGTACAGATTGACGCCCTGAACCGTCTCAAATTGAGGGAGCGCGTTTGGGTTGTCGATGCAGCCAAACGGATTGTTCGGGTTCGGTACCGGGTTGTTATTGTCGAACGTCGGATCGGCGCAATAAGCGCGCAACTGTGCTACCAGCGCGTTGTCTGGTGGATTTCCGTCAACAATGCGATACAGACGGTTGGCCTTGTTCCCGACGTAATTGAGCTCCAGGGTAAGACCAGTTCCCAGTTGCTGCTGAATGCCAAAGTTCCACTGCTGTACGTAGGGGACATGAAAATTTGGCGTGACCGTGCCGGGGAACGCAAATGAAAACTGTGGCAGGCTTGCCGTCGGCGCCGGAGTCAGTGTGGTCGGGACCGGTATGTTTGAGATCTGGACCTGACTGACCGGCACCACGAACTGCCCTGCAACCGGGTCGTAGGTGTTGTTGAACACGTTGTTGGCGTACGGTCCGGAGAGCGGTGGATTACCGCGAATGTTTCCGGTGACATTGAAGAATTGGCGGTCGCGCGAGATGCCATAACCGCCACGAATGGATGTTTTGCCCTTCTTGAGGGGGTCCCAGGCAAACCCGAAGCGCGGTTCGAAGCCTTTTACATCGTTCGTGTAGAGCCCATTGGGCCCCCCCGCGTGACCTGCACAAAGGTAATGGGCGCGGGCCCGGACAGTGCCGCCACACTCGCGTTCGACCATGCGTCATGCACTTCCCATGGCACGCCATCCCACTCATAGCGCATGCCGTAGTTGAGCGTGAAATTCGACGTCAACTTGAACTGGTCCTGAACGAATCCGTACATGTCGCGTTCCCGCAAGCCGCGCTCGTCGATGGCAACACGATTTCCAGCGAAGTTGAACAATTGCGTCTGAGTTTCCTGGAAAACCGCCCCGAACAAACCCCAAACCGCGTCCTGGACGACACCATTATTGAAGTTGGCGGTATTCGTCAGCGCCGTAGCACCGGTCTGCTGGTTGATATTGAACGCGGGTGTAGGGCGAGTTGCGAAATTGTTGAAGCCGTTCTCATAGCTGTCGTCGAATTCGTAACCAAATTTCAGGGTGTGGCGACCTTTGATCCAGGTGAAATTGTCGCCAACGGTATAGATTCCGAAAGGACGGACCTGAAGATCGGCGTCACCCAAATTGCCACAACTGATTCCGGCGAAAGCGGGAAGACTCCAATCGCGGCCACGTCCGAGGGCATCGGGGCCCGCCAATCCTAGGCTGTTGATCGTGTTAATGCCGTTGCACGGGAAGGTTTGGTGTCCGCGGTTTGCGCTCGCGAACAGGTCGTTTTGGTGGGTTGGAGACAAAGTGCTGATCCAGTGAGCGCTCGCGCTCTGGTTAAGACCGTGCGTAGCGACTCCTCCAAGTCCGGGAAGAGTATTCAGACTTGCTCCGTTGTCATCGAACTTATTGGCCAGATAACGCACACTGACGTTGTTGTTTGGATTGATGCTGTAGTCCACCTTCGCCAGGTAGTTATTTGCGTTGAAAAGATCCGGATCGGCGAACAGGTATTGAGCCGACACTCCTTGCTGCACCGCTGGACCGTTTGCTGTCGGATAGTAATTCAGGAGCTTCTGGATTTGGGGGTCTAAAGTGAAGCCGAAAGCGTTGTTCGCCGAACTTGGCGTGCTGACGTCGATGGGCACCGGGCCTGCTTGGGGATCGACATACGTGAACACGCCAGTCTTGAATGCCGCCGTCGGGACGTCCGCGATAGAAACCGTCGATGTGTCGAAGCGACTGCCTTCGTAGTTGACGAAGAAGAAGAGCTTGTTCTTGATCACTGGACCACCGACCGACGCCCCAAATATGTTGCGGCTGTAAAAATTCTTCGTGGGGGTGCCCCTAGCCGCACTATTGAAGTAGTCTCGAGCGCCAAGCGCGTCCCAACGGCCGAAGTAGTAGACGTCGCCGTGAAGTTGGTTGGTCCCACTGCGCGAAACGATGTCAATGACGCCGAACGAGTTGCGGCCGAACTCAGGAAGATAGTTGTTGGTGATCACGCGGAATTCGGCGGTAGCATCCGGGTTCAACGTGGCGAATCCGCCGCCCGGGACGCCGGCATCGTTGTTGTTGGTTCCGTCGAGCAAGAAGTTGTTGTTGCGGCTTCGGCCCCCGTTGAGGGAAAAGCCGCCGGTCGTATCGTTGGTGTAGGTTGTTCCTGGAGTCAAGAGCACCAACTGATAGGGGTCCCGGAGAATCAGTGGGAGCGCCTGCATCTGCTTTTCGTCAATCACGTTGCTGACTTGAGCATCGGTGGTATTGATGGGCGCAACCGTCCCACCTTCGACGGTCACCTGTTCGGTATTCGAACCTACCTCGAGCTTGGCGTTGAGGGTCAAGGCCTGATCGACCGTCAAAATCAAACTCTGGTACTTGACTGATTTGAAGCCACCTTTCTCGACCATCATTTCATACGGCCCCGCCGGCAACGCCGTGATGTTGTAAACGCCCGCCGAACTCGTCTCGATGTTGCGAACCGCGTTCGTCGCCGTATTGCGCACAGTGATCCTGGCATGATCGACAACCGCTCCGCTCGCATCCGAGACTGTTCCATTAATCGATGCGGTTTGAGCGGTGCAGAGGGACGCAGTGATACTGAGAATGCAGCCAAGGGAAAAGAGAACAACACGTCGGCGCATGTTTCTGACTCCTTCGCTTTTCTGAAATGTCGACTGGTCGTCCCAGGAGAATCGAATACAAGTGTTGGGTGTTGGGACCAGGATCGGCCTTAACCTAAACCTGCAAATGAACCGCCAAGGTTGTAAACGAAGAAAGCAGATTGTTTTCATTGCATGCGGTGGGACGGTAGGAGAGGCGCTTCCAAGATGTATATCTTGTGACGAGGTACTTTATGGAAACGCGTAGATCGGCGGCGAAAGTCGCCGAGACGCCATTTATTTACAAGGGTGTTTTTGCAATCTGTTGGGTCGAGTCTTATGTGGTTATGTTGACCGTCATTAAGGGAATGGTGCATCCGTTCGCGGTACACTGGGTCGATGCGTGTGCGAGTCCTGTTTTTCGGCGTGCTGAAGGATTTTGCCGGGAAAGCTGCGGACGAAATCGATGTGAGTGATGGCGCATCGGTTCGCGATGTGCTGCTGCACTATGAGTCACGGATCCCGCAGCTCAAATCTTCACTCTCATCGATCGCTCTCGCTGTGAACCAGCAATATTCCGGCACCGACGCAAAATTGAAGGCGAACGACGAAATCGCACTGCTGCCTCCGGTCAGCGGTGGCGCGTTCGATGCCGTCGGCGAGGCACCCACCGGACAACCGATGGGACGCCTGCGTTACGCGCGCATTACTCGCGCGACGATCGATGCGAAACAAGTCACCGACGGACTCAAATGCGGCGAAGACGGCGCTTCGCTTGTTTTTGAGGGAGTGGTGCGGAATCAGACACGCGGTCGAAAGACGCTCTATCTCGATTACGAAGCCTATGAGCAGATGGCGCTTCAGGAGCTGGAATCGCTGGCTTCAGAGGCGATCAAGAACTTCCAAATCCGCGATGTTGCGATCATTCACCGCCTTGGCCGGCTGGAAATCGGCGAGACCAGCGTGCTGATTGCGGTGGCGTCGGCCCATCGCGGCCCGGCCTTCGACGCCTGCCGCTGGATCATCGATACCCTCAAAAGGACGGTGCCGATCTGGAAGAAGGAGTATTTCGAGGACGGCGCAGTATGGGCCGACGGGGAACCATTTCCGGCAGAGATTCCACGCGCAAATTCCTGATCCCTGAGGCAGCCCGGAACCGTGGCTGGCATCTAAGTGAACGGCGTGCACTTGGCGGCAGCGCCTAGTCTGCGAAACGCGAAGGTATAATTCCACCATTCAATGAGAAAACCCGCCACGAGGCTGCTTCTGGCCATGCTGGTTTCCGCGTGCGGCGTCTGGGGGCAGCAAGCGCCGGATCCCCAGAAGCCTCAGAAACCCTCGTCCTCAGAACGGCAGTCGGATTCGGCTACCACGCTGAAGGTCGACGTCAATCTGGTCAATGTGTTTGTGACGGTGACCGACCCTCACGGCGCCCCCGTCGGCGGGCTGACCCGGGAAAATTTCGTTCTGAAAGAGGACGATCGCGATCAGACCATTAAAGTCTTCGACAAGGAATCCGCTCTGCCATTGTCGATTGCACTGGCCGTCGATACCAGTTTGAGCACGCGCCATGATTTGCCACTCGAGCAGACTTCGGCGAAGCGGTTTGCTCACGAGATTCTGCGTCCCGTCGATGCGCTTTCTGTGTATGCCTTCAGCGAGACGGTACACGAGGCCACTCCCGGATACACAGCCGATCTGAAGCGCATTGATGAGAGCATCGATCACATACGGGTCGGCGCCGCCACGGCATTGTATGATGCGATCTATCTCGCATCGCGCGCCCTGGATCACCGCAAGGGCCGCAAGGTGATCGTGCTGATCACCGACGGCGGCGACACCGTCAGCAGGGTCGACTACAAGGAAGCGGTACGGGCGGCCGAGGAAGCCGAAGCGATCGTGTATTCCATCATCGTCGTGCCGATCGAAAGCAGCGCTGGCCGGGAAACTGGAGGGGAACACGCGCTGATCCAGCTCTCGGAAGATACCGGTGGCAAGTACTACTACGCGACGTCGATCACCCAACTGGACGACGCGTTCCGCAAAATTAGTGACGAACTGCGCACGCAATATTTGCTGGCTTACTATCCGTCGCAACACAACTCGTTCTCTGAATTCCGCCGCATCGAGGTCAAGATTGTGGGCGCGCCCGACTCGGCGGGGTACAGGGTCCGCCACCGGGCCGGTTACTACACGGTGAAATCCGACTTCTAGCACTGTTTAGAAAGCGCTTTTAACTCCTCAACAATAACGATACTGACTGTTTCGTAAACAGATGTGTCATAACAATCACCAGGAAACCCGAGCCACGATTCTCTTACGATTTTCGGAAGGTCGGGCTACGTGTTTTGGAATGTAATTGACTTTGACGGGATGAGCCGATCGCGTGAGATCCGGCTTTCATGCGATGCAAGCGGCTGAAAAGACACCGAGAGGGAACACGCTTATCGAGTCCCACGGAGTGTGGCTCAGGAATTGCTTTACACTTGATCACTAATCATTCTTTTTGCCGGACGTGGTGGTCGTCGTACCCAGACAAATGCTGTTTTTCTGGTGAATGTCTTCCCGAACTCTGGGGTCAGCAGTCCCGACACGTTCAGGCTCAAGGACAAGGAAGGTCGACAATGTCGAACTATCAACGATGGTTGGCGGTGCTAGCGGTCTGCGCGGCGCTCATGACGGTGGGTATCGTTCCGGTTCTGGCGCAAACGACGATCAGCACAGGAAGCATTGTGGGAACTGTGACCGATCCTTCGGGAGCAGTAGTCAGCGGAGCCAAAGTAACGATCACGAACAAGGCGACCGGACAGGTGATCACGACGACCACTACGTCTACCGGCACGTATGCAACCGGGGCGCTCGCTCCGGGTAACTACCAGGTGCGGGTCGAGGGACAGGGGTTTAAGACCACGGAATTCTCTACGACCGTGCAGGTCAATACGACTGCGTCGGGCAACATCAAACTCGAACTCGGACAGAGTGCCCAGGTCGTCGAGGTTCAAGCCTCAGAACTGGCCGTGAATACCGAGCAGGCCACGGTGCAGGGAGTGCTCACATCAGAACAAATTGAGAACCTGCCGATCAATGGGCGTAACTTCCTGGATCTCGCGCAATTGGAGCCGGGTGTGCAGATCCAGGACGGCGGCACGTTCGACCCGACGAAGAATGGGTTCTCTTCCGTTTCCTTCGGCGGACGTTTCGGCCGCACCGCCAGGATCGAGGTGGACGGCGTCGACATTAGCGACGAGACGGTGGGCACGACGACACAGAATCTTCCATTGGGCGCTATTGAAGAGACTTCGCTCCAGCAATCGTCGCTGGACCTTTCGACCGAACTGACATCCTCAGGATCGGTCAACGTCACGACTAAGTCTGGCACGAACTCGCTGCACGGTGAAGGCTTTTACTATTTTCGCGATCAGGGCCTTAACGCGAACTTGCCGGGCGCGTCCAAGAATCCATTCCAAAGAAACCAGTTTGGCGGCAGCCTCGGCGGACCCATTATCAAAGACAAGCTGTTCTTCTTCTTCGACGCGGAGCGTACGAAGCAGGACTTGCTGGACCCCGTGATTCCGGGCGGGCCGTTTGGGGGTCTGGTCGGAAGCTTTAATTCGCCATTTCGTGAGACCGAGACGATTGGACGGGTTGACTGGCAGCCCGGAAAGTACAAAGTTTTCTATCGATTTACCTATGATCAGAACAAGAGCGTTCTGCCCTTCATCCCCAACTCTTTCCAGCCGTTTGCCAATGTTGATCACGCGCGCGGACATATCTTTGGCGTCGATTTCAGTACAGGAAGTTTTGCTCACAGCTTCCGGTTTGGATACACGAAGTTTGAAAACGGCATCACAGACGCCGTCACCGGTTCCAGCATTTTTAATCCGGCGCCCGGGATTGAGTTGGCAATCGGCGGCGACCCGAACTGCCTCACCGCGGGACTGGATGTGTTCTGTTCCGGGCCTAACTTCCTCGCGCCCCAGGCGACCATGCAGTCCAATAAACAAATTAAATACGACGCGACGAAAGCATACAAAAATCACATTTTCCGGTTTGGAGCGGGTTTTAACCACATCCAGGGAGGAGGATACGCCAAGTTTCTGGGGTTAGCACCCGCGGTGGGTTCGCCCAATGCGACTCCACCATGCGTTGGAGCCGGAAACTGTCCATTCTCGGGCGGGGCGGGCAATCCGCTCAATTATCCTGTAACGAACGTCAATCTGGGCAATGGCCAAGGATTCTCGTCCGAGCACCCGGCATTCGGTCTACCCGGAGGCGGATTGGGCCCGGACAATCGTTTTTCTTGGTATGTGGGAGATTCGTGGAAGATCAAACCCACGTTCACATTGACGCTCGGTTTGCGGTACGTACGCGACACAGGCCGCACGGATAGCGATCTGGGCCCGATTTCGGCTCTGGATCAATTCAATTACGCCGACCAGTACTTCACCTATCGGGGGTTGGGAAATCAGGTTCGCCAGCCGAATGCCAACTTTGCGCCGCAGTTGGGATTTGCCTGGGATCCTTCCGGCAAAGGCACGACTGTGATCCGCGGCGGCATCGGTCTCTTCTACGAGAACTCGATCTGGAACAACAACCTGTTTGATCGCCCGGCGAGATTACAACAAGGGTTATTCCTCGGCTCAACTCCGGTCTGTTCCGCAGGAGCAGCGCAGACATTGCCTTTCAGCTCAAATATCCAGCCCGCCGCGATTTGCGGACAGCCGATCGGCAGCGTAGGTTCCCAGATCGTTACGCTGCAGCAGGAGTATCAGGCGGCAACTCTGGCAGCTGGACCGGCGCAAAACGGGGCGTACATCGGCAATACGCTGGCGGACGGAATCGACGTGACCGGAACCAACCTGTTTGCGCCAGCTTACGTTACTCCGCGCTCCGTCCAGATGAATATCGGGGTCCAGAAACAGATTCGGCGCGGTACGGTCCTCACCGTCGACTATCTGCGTAACGTATCCACCCACAACCTGCTCAGCATCGATACCAACCACGTGGGGGACGCACGCTACCTCAATCCGACAAATGCACAGGCAGCAATCACAGCAGCAGTGGCAAATTGTGGACTCGGGGTCACAGTCGCGTCAACTTACTCCGGAAATTGCCCGAACGATCCGGCGAATGGAACGAATGACATGGGTGCGTGGGTGCCGCGTCCTGCGACGATCTCGGACTTCGCCGCGGCCGGATTGGACTCTGGTTACGGGCTCTGTGCCGGATTCCCCTGTCCCAAAGCGGCATTTCCCGGATCTAACAAGAACGTCGGAACCAACCAGATGCTGTTCCCGATCGGGCGTTCGGTCTACACCGGCCTGCAGGCGAGCTTGAAACAGGACGTGAACAAACCATTCCGCGGGGTCAAGCACGTGAACTTTCAAGCCTCGTATTCGTTTTCGCGGTATGTAGCAACCGCTCGAGACAGCGACTTCATCAACTTCCCGTACGATAATTCGAATCCTTTGAAGTATCTTGGGCCTAATGGTCTGGACAGAACCCACCAGATCTCCTTCGGCGGCGTCATGGATCTCCCGGCCGGGCTTAGGATGAGCCTCATCGGTCATTTCGACAGCCCGCTACCCTTAGATGTAAGACTGCCAACCAGCGGAAATTCCGGCGGTATCTTCCAGACAGACCTGACGGGTGATGGAACGGGCGACGGGACCTTCGGCTCGAATGGTGGCCTGGGTGATCTGCTGCCGGGGACAAAAGAAGGTTCCTTCGGGCGCGATTTCGGTACGAATGGACTGAATCAGAAGATCAGTGCCTTTAACACGACGAGCGTCGGACAACTCACTCCGGCGGGTCAGGCTCTAGTCACGGCTCTGCCTAATGTAATAACCCAGGCTGATTTGACTGCCCTTGGCGGCGTTATCAACGGTGGAGCACCACTACAGGCCGCGCCTGCCGGTGCCATCGGACAAGGCTGGCTGAAGACCTTCGATCTCGGCCTGAATTGGGGATACAAAGTTAAGGAAAGAGTCGAACTGCGACCAGGCATTACGATCTTCAACCTCTTCAACTTCTCCAACTTCACTGGTCCATCAGCTCCCTTTAGCCCCATTCTCGACGGGAGCGTTGGCTCACCCAACGGCACTACCAGTGCTGCTCTCCATGGAGTAGATGGCAACTCCTTGCGCTTGGGGCTTGGCTCAGGCGTGAATTCACTAGGAGCACCGCGCGCCATTGAGTTTGAACTGAAGCTGATCTTCTAACTTGCTGCTGAGATCTAAAGGATGGCCATCTTCGATGAAGGTGGCCATTTCTTTTTGGGAAGATCTGGTCTTATGGATTGAGTTCCGTCCGCAGGCGCTTCGAGAGCTTTTCAATCTGCTTCAGCTTCTCAATCACATCCTTGGGCAGCATGCCCTTCCGGACGCTGGCCACGTCGTTAGGGATGGTCTGGGCCAGTCGTGCAAGGTCATCAGCTTCGTTCTGGACTTTCACAGCGTCGATCCGGCGCGTAGCGGTCTGGGGCTGTTCGGTCTCGCGCGACTGAGGGTCCATCGGTTTGGGCGGCGTCGGGAAAGTGTGACCTGTCTGAGCCGCCGCCATCATGAGCGACAGTCCGAGGACCGCAGGAAGTAACGAGAGTACACAACGCATGGGATGCGCCTCCTGCCGGGAAGGAAGTGCCCGTTATTGTACTCCCGATTGCACGGCACTCCGCCTGCCACGCAACGGACTCTCACTCCCTTTGTGTACAATGCGAGCATGTCGTTCCGTCCTCCGCAAGGAAGTCCCAACGCCAAGCGCGGGCGCACGCCGCCCCCGGAAGATACCTTTGAGGAAGCGTCGTTCCTGAAGACACTCGGGGAAAAACAGAAGCCGGTCTCGGTCAAGTTGATGGACGGGCAGATTTTCCAGGGCTGGATCGAGTACTACGACAGGAACATGGTTCGCCTGACACGGCAGGATGCTCCCAATCTGTTTATCTTCAAGCACGAGATCATGTACATCGCCGAGGACGGCGGAAGAAAGAAGTAGTGGCGGCCTTGGATCTTAAGGTCTTAGGAGTTCGGACCTCCCGAACGTCTTCCCCCAAGACCCAACACCTAAGACCTAACACCTGAGACCTAGAAAACAATCGTGAACGAAACCTCCAACGCCAGTTTCATTCCCGCAATGTCAGCGATCGCGCGCGAAGCTGGCGCCCTGTTGATGCAGCACTTCCATCAGGGCCTGAAGATCGAGTACAAGGGCGACGCTGATCTGGTGACGGCGGCCGACCGCGCTTCTGAAGCCCTGATTCGCGATCGGGTCAGCAAACAATTTCCTTCCCACGATGTCATGGGCGAAGAGCAGGGACTGAAGGATCGTGGCAGCGAATATCGCTGGTACGTCGATCCGCTCGATGGCACCACCAACTTTGCCCACGGATACCCGGTGTTCGCGGTGTCGATAGCGCTGGAGCGCCGATCCAGAGATGAAGAGGCTCGGATCGCGGGCGTCGTTTACGATCCCACTCGGGACGAGCTTTTCACCGCCGAGAAGGGAAGCGGTGCGCAACTCAATGGCAAGTCGATTCACGTCTCGAAGGCAGCGCAACTGAAGGAGTGTCTCCTGGCCACGGGCTTTCCCAGTCACAAGCGCCACAAGAACCCGAACATATTCTTCTATCACCAGATCACGCTTAAGACGCATGGCGTGCGGCGCGCCGGATCCGCCGCGCTGGATCTGTGCAACGTCGCTTGCGGCCGCTTCGACGGCTTCTGGGAGTTCAACCTCAATCCTTGGGACACGGCAGCGGGAGTACTTCTCGTCGAAGAAGCCGGAGGCCGCGTCACCCGCTTCGACGGTTCCCCCTTCGAACTCAATAGCCGCGAGACGCTGGCCTCGAATGGATTGGTGCACGACGCGCTGCTACACGAATTCGGAGAGATCTTCGCAGGGCGCGGACTTGAGGCGTTGCCGGATCCACGGGTTTATCAGCGGTAAGTCGGACCTCAGACCGCACCTATTTGACGCCTGACGCCCGAGGTCTGACGCCCGGCGCCCGATTTCCCGAGTTACAATAAAGCATGTGGCGACGCCGGCTCCGCTCCGGCGGCTAATTCAAGAATCTTCAGGCTAACCGTGATCAACTCACTTCTGGAACGCCAAATCGAAAAGCGACCCGACAAAGTCCGTCTCCAGGGACGCATTCTCTTTCTCACCGAGGACCCGGAGTTGATCCAGCGGCAACTGGCGGGCGAGGACCTGCCATGGGACGCAACGAATGCCGCGAACAATCCCAAACTGCGCGACGACATTTCTACCGACGAGATCACTCCCGCTCACTATTGCTTTTATTTCGACGAGACCCTGGGCGAGATTCCGTATCTCGGTTTGAAGTGCGGCGCTGTGACCCCCATCGGCCGCGGCGATGTGAAGCGCGGCAGCTTCGTGTGCGCGGTAAGCGGCAAGCGGCGCGGTAAGGGATCGAGCCGTGAGCAGTCTCCTTATGCCGAGATGTGCGCAGGCATCCGCGTTGTCATCGCAGAAAACATCGAGCGGATTTACAAGCAGAACTGCCAGAACCTCGGGGTGCTGACTTCGACAGATTTCTCTCTGATTGATCGCATCCGGAGAGGGGAAGAGATCGCGTTGAGCGAATTCACCGCGGGCGAAGATGAGATTACGCGGCAGGTGATCGAATACGGCGGGCTGTTTCCGTTCAATGTAGCGCGCATGCAAGGGAAGGTTTTTCTTCCTCCCATAGAGTCCGCGGGCGGGAGCGCCCGCGCCACACGAGCAATGACGCTTGCCGAAAAGATTTTTGCGCGGCATATGATCAACGAGAAGGGCGAGGTCGGAGTGACCTCGGTCAAGCCCGGCGACACCGGCTTTGCGCGCGCCGATCTACGCTTCAGCCATGAGTACGTAACTCCCATGGCTGCCATCTTCTTCGAGCGATATGTCGGCAAGGATGCCAAGGTCAACGATCCTTCAACGATTCTGTTCTTTCGCGATCACCTGACATTCCTTGATGAAGTGATCTCGGAAGAAAAGAAGAAACTCGGACTGCTCGACCTGGCCACGCAACTCAAGCTCAAGCAGCAGGATTTTGCGAAGAAGCAGGGAATCCGTCTGCACGGCGAGTTGACCGACCGCAAGGGATCTGAAGGAATTTGCCACTCCATCGTTCTGGAGAGTTACGCCTTGCCGGGGCAGTTGAATATCGGCTCCGATTCGCATACGCCGCATGTCGGCGCAATCGGTTGTGTTGCATTCGGAATCGGTACCACGGACGTTTTCAATTCATGGATCACAAAGGACGTCCGCGTCCGCGTGCCAGAGTCGGTCAAGGTTGTGATTCGTGGAAAGAAGCACCCCAACGTGACCGCGAAAGATTTCATCTTAAAGATCCTGAGCCTTGATTACGTCCGCAGCGGCAAGGCGCTGGCGAAGGTCATGGAGTACGCCGGCGAAGCCATCGAGGACCTGAGCGTCGACGAGCGCGCCACCATGACCAACATGGCCGCGGAGATCGGCGGATTTACCGGTATTGTCGCGCCCGACAAGAAGGCCGTCGATTTCCTGGTCGAGCGGCGCGGCATCGATCGCAAGAAGGCCGAGGCGATGATCGAGGGGCTCTACAGCGATCCGGGAGCGCAATACGCGCACGTCATTGAACTGGACGCCGCTGACATTACGCCGATGGTGGCGACGCCGGGAGACCCGGGCAACGGAAAATACGTCCGCGACCTGCACACGCCAGTGCCCGTGGAAATTGCCTACGGCGGCACCTGCACCGCCGGCAAGAACGAAGACATGGACATGTACGCTGCCGTGCTAGCCGAAGCCTTGAAACAGGGCAAGCGCGTGGCTGATTCGGTCAAGTTCTACATCCAGTTCGGCTCGCAAGAGACGCGTGAGTACTGTGTCCGGCGCGGGTATCTGGACGTCTTTCAAAGGGCGGGAGCGCACGTCATCGAGCCCAGTTGCGGAGCCTGCATCAATGCCGGACCTGGAGTTTCGACGCGGCCCGATCAGGTCGTCATCAGCGCGCAAAACCGAAACTTCCCCGGCCGCAGCGGCCCCGGACAGATGTATCTAGCGTCTCCTTTTACTGTGGCGGCCAGCGCGGTAGCGGGCTACATCGTGGAATATGAGCCGAGCGAGAAGAAACAACTGGTTCGAGCTTGAACTGGGGCACCGTGTCATCCTGAGCGGCGTTCTTTGGCGCGAAGGACCTCTGTACTCGCTAGCGCCACGATGCTGTACACCAGTCCATAGATCCTTCGGAACGCCAAAAACGCGTTCCTCAGGGTGACAAGCTCTGTGATCGCCGAAGATTCAGCAGCATCTTTGCTTACCACCCATCCTGCTGCGCGTCCTATGTTTCAGGAGGACGCCAATGAATCGCGATCGGTTGCTTCTTCGCACTCTCGGCGCAATTGCTTTGGCTCTGTGCGCAACAGCCTTTCGCTCGCCGCTGGACTCAGCCATTCGTGCCGGGTCAGTTGCGTTAGCCGCGCCAATGCTCGCGCCGCGTTCGGGACATACAGCGACTCTGCTGCCCAATGGCAAGGTCCTGATTGCCGGCGGCATGCGGCGCAATCAGGATTTCTACAAGTCAGCGGAACTCTACGATCCGGCGACGGGAAAGTTCCAGCGAGCGGGTGAGATGAATGAACGGCGAGTCAGTCAAGTCGCGGTTCTTCTCCTGTCAGGAAAGGTTCTGCTCGCCGGAGGCTGGGTGGGGCACGGATGCACCGACTCCGCCGAGCTTTACGATCCGGCGAACGGAAAGTTCACGGCGATCACGGCGAAGATGATGACACGCCGCGGGGACGCAAGGGGCACGCTGCTCCCGAATGGCGACGTCCTCATCACTGGAGGCGCGGACCACGATGCGCCTGGCGGTGTCGCCTCGGCGGAAGTCTTCCATGTAGCAACCCTGAGCTTCGAGTCCGTCGGGCCGATGCATTTCCCTCGCGTCGCGCACACCGCGACACTACTGCGTGACGGGCGTGTCCTCATCGTGGGCGGCCGTGGCGACCAACTCAGTGCGGTTGCGGAAATGTTCGATCCCCAAACCAAACGCTTCACCGAGACGGGGCGCTTGGCGACCCCGCGGTACAAACACACCGCCGGCCTGATCCCCGATGGCCGCGTGCTGGTGGCGGGCGGGTCCGACGAGCGCGATTGGAGCGGCAACCTGAGCAGCGCTGAGATCTATGATCCGAAGACCGGCAAATTTGGCGCGGTTTCCTCAATGCGCGACAGCCGATTTAAGTTGCCCGAAGAGGCCGTGGCGCTGGAATCCGGAAAACTGCTGATTGCCGGCGGCAGTAAAACAGTCGAAGTGTTTGATCCCGGCACAAGTAGGTTCGCCGTGGCATCGGGTGAGATCAGCGGTCCATGGCACTTTATGACCGAGACCAGGTTGGGAGATGGAAGAGTGTTGCTCGCAGGTGGTTATGCTAACGATGACCAGGCGACGGCACAGACCTGGATCTACACGCCGCGGTAGCTGCTAACTGTGAATCGCCAAGCCGCGAGACGAAAAAACCGTATGCTCATCCAGCTGCGGCCGAGCGCGCGCGCTGCAGTTCCTGCAACGCCGGGAAAGAACTCGGGGCAATTAAAGTGCGCTCTTCCGGCTGTGTCCCGTTGAGCCGCGAATCTGCGATCAAATGGATCGCGTCACCGGTGAGTGGCGGTGAGAAGATTGTCGCCGCCAAACGTCCCTGTCGCACCCAACTCTGGCCAGCTTTGGGAACGCCATCGCATCCGGTAATGGGTAATTTCAGCCATCCATCGCGTTCTTTCGTGTCGGTCAGCTCTTCGAACGCATGGCGGGCGCCGATGGCCATGTCGTCATTTTGCGCAGCGATCATTCCGACGTGCAACTCGCGTGAGGTGCTTAGTGACAGCCAGGAGCGCATCGCGTTGTAACCGCTCCGCTGCGTCCAATCGCCCTTCAGAGTCTTGATGGAAACCTTCTGGGGTTTGCTCGACATCATGCCCTTCGTCCGCAGGCGGGCTACGTCGCCTACTCCAGGGCCCTCGAGGTAGAGAACGCAGCCTTCCTCGCCCAGAATTGCGGCGATCTGGTGTCCTTGAATTCGACCGATTTCCTCATGGTCGGAAACTACCGAAAAAACGGGAACCAGCGCACGTTGGCGCAATTCAGGCAGATAGTCCACGCGGGCGTTGATCAGACCCCAAGCGATTCCTGCCGAGACCGCTGCTTTGGCCACCTGCGGCATTCCGGTGCCAACGGGTTCGACAACGATGGCATCGGGGCGTTTACTCGGTTCCTGAATGAATTTCAGAATCTGTTGCGTCTGCTGCACAGCGTCATTGTTTGCATAGATGATCTGGACGGAGGCTCCCAGCTTTGCGGCAGCAGCTTGTGCTGACGCTGCCTGCTCGCGCTGGTAATCATTCTGCTCAGTGATTAGCGAAACAACGACGTTCAACTTCTCCATAGGGGCTGTCCCCTCCACGGAAATTGACCGCACTCTACGGATCATTAAAGCAATCTTGTTACTTGCGTTCTAGGTAACCTTAGTTCGTGCGACTCCGGACAAAACCGGCTTTAGCCGCAAGGAGGCGTCTTGGCGCTTGCGGCGTAAGTGGTTGAATTTAAGCGGGATGGTTGAAATCAACCACTCCGATTTCCGAAACTTTTTGCCCGCTACGCTGTTCCAATAAGTAGCAAGATTCGAAAGCTTCCTGGGATCGAAGAAGAAGAGAGAGGTTCCGGGAAGGCGGAGGTGAGTATGCGTTATCTGAAATATGTCGCGTTACTGGCGATTCTGATGGTGCCGTTTGCGTATTCGCAGGCGCAGGTTCAGGTTGGGATTGGAGTTGGAGTCGGCCCGGGTTATGTGGCTGGGCCGCCAGCTTGTGCCTACGGGTACTACAACTATTACCCATATGCCTGTGCGCCGTACGGCTATTACGGCCCCGACTATTTTGTGGATGGATTATTCGTCGGCGTCGGCCCGTGGTACCACTATGGCCACCCGGCGTGGTTCTGGAATCGCGGCTATTATGGCCGCGCGGGTTGGGGACACGGCTACTATGCCCGGCCGAGGTTTGAGGGCCGGGGTTACGACCGGGGCAATGCTCGGGGCTACGCACGCGGAGATCAAGGCCGTGGCTACGCGCGTGGGAACGAGGGCGGATTCCGTGGCGGACAGTCTTTCCGCGGAGGTGAGTCTCACGGTGGTGGTGGCTTCCATGGCGGAGGCGGATCGCATGGCGGCGGACACCGCTAAGCGTCAGTTTTGCTGATCAGAAGGAGAATGGCTGGCGGCCGCGTGCCGCCGGCCATTTTTCTTGGTAAGCCTTGCTCCCGGTCCTGTACCCGCCGCCCGTATTCTTGCTAGAATGTCCGGTCGATCAACTGCTGCGGTAGTAAAATAAGCACAGGAACTCCCAGGAGACTGAGACCTTTATGGCCTACGTGATTGCTGAGCCGTGCATCGGCACCAAAGACACCGCCTGTGTGGACGCGTGTCCGGTCGATTGCATTCACCCCAAGAAAGACGAGCCTGCTTACGCGACTGAAGAGTTGCTGTACATCGATCCGGTGGAGTGCATCGATTGTGGCGCCTGCGTTCCGGTGTGCCCGGTTTCCGCGATTTTCGCGCTCGACGACCTGCCGGAGAAGTGGAACGCCTTCACCGAGCGCAACGCCAAGTACTTCGGACGGTAACGCAAGCTTCTGTTCGGCGACATACAACAGGCGCGCGTCCTGAACAGGCGCGCGCCTTTATTTGTTCGGTGGACCGCTCGTATCGATGGCTTTGTTCGGACGCTGACGAGCCTTCGCCCTTCCACTAGAATCACACTCAACCGATGGCCTTGCGAGAATCAGAAGCGATCGTGCTGCGTACTTATCCGCTGCGCGAAGCCGATTTGCTGGTCACGCTGTTCACACGTGCAGAGGGTAAAGTGCACGGCGTGGCACGGTCTGCCAAAAAGTCGAAGCGCCGTTTCGGCGGCGCACTCGAGCCGCTGACTTACGTGCGCGCCTTTTACGATGTGCGCGAACGCCGGGAACTGGCGCGCCTCGATTCCTGCGAAGTTCTCGAGTCGCCCATGGCATCGGAGGTGAGCTACGCCCGCGCTGTGGCGCTGGGACACATCGCAGAGTTGCTGGATGAACTGCTCCCCGACCATGAAGCGAACGACGCCATCTTCCGCCTCACGCTTTCCGTGCTGCAGGTGCTCACCAGCCCCGAGATCTGGATGCCGATCACCTATTTCGACCTGTGGCTCACGCGCCTGGTCGGCTTCCTTCCGGAGTTCACCGAGTGCGTGGTCTGCGGACGCAATCTGAACGGCGACCGCGCCTACTTCCACGCTCTCGCCGACGGATTGATGTGCGCCGACGACAAGCGCCTTGCTTCCTCGGAGCTTTCCGCCGAGTCGCGCCTTCTCGCTGCGCGCATGTTTCGCGCGCCTGTAGACGCCTTTGCCGGCATGAGTTGGCCCAAATCGCAGGGAGCAGACCTACGGAAACTCGTAATCCAGATTCTGCAGCGGCATATTGAGAAGAAGCTGGTCACGGCAGGAATGCTGGAGAAAATCGATTAAACTCTGGCTCCTGCCGAGTAGCAGATAGCTGACGGGGGCCCACTCCATCCGTTACAATCATCGATTAACCCTCAGCCGTCGAATCCAATTGTGACTCCAGCCAAGTCCAACCCGGTTACCTTTCAGGAGCTTATCCTCCGCCTGCAGACTTTCTGGGCCGAGCGCGGATGCGTGCTCCAGCAGCCCTACGACGTCGAGGTCGGCGCCGGCACCATGGCTCCCGAAACGTTCCTGCGCGTGCTCGGGCCGAAGCCCTACAAGGTCGCCTATGTGCAGCCTTCGCGCCGTCCGGCCGACGGACGCTATGGCGAGAACCCGAACCGCCTCTTCAAGCACATGCAGTTGCAGGTGATCCTGAAGCCTCCGCCGGAAAATGTGCAGGAGTTGTACCTGGAATCGCTCGCGGCGATCGGCATTGAGCTGCGCCATCACGACATCAAGTTCGAGGAAGACAACTGGGAAGCTCCAACCTTGAGCGCCTGGGGCGTCGGCTGGCAGGTCATGCTCGATGGGCAGGAGATCACGCAGTTCACTTACTTCCAGCAATGCGGTGGCGTGGATCTGTTTCCAATCTGCGCCGAACTGACGTATGGCTTGGAGCGAATCGCGCAGTTCCTGCAGGATCTCGATTCCATTTACGACATCGTGTGGGCCCGCGATCCTCAGACGGGCGCATCTGTGAAATACGGCGATGTGCGCCTCGCCGACGAGCTGCAGTTTTCCGTGTACAACTTCGAAGCTGCTGACGTGGAGAAGGCGTGGAAGCATTTCGATTTGTACGAGGCGGAGTGTAAGGAACTGGTCGGAAGGTATAGCAGCGACTCTGATAACGCTCCACGCGAGAAATCTCGCTTTCCACTTCTCGCCGCCTATGACCTCTGCCTGAAGTGTTCGCATTTGTTCAACATCCTGGATGCGCGCGGAGCGATCTCAGTGACCGAGCGTGTGGGTGTCATTGCGCGCGTCCGCGCCCTCGCAGTCGGGATTGCGAAAGCATGGGTCGATCAGAATAGCGAGACAGCCGCGGAAAAAGATGCCGAGCCTGCGCCTGCGCCAAAGGCAATGGCGAAGCCCATGAAAGAGTCGCTCTCGCCGGTCGGATAACACTGCACGCGTGGCGGTTAGCGGCCCGCCAGCGTAATTGTGATTCGCATCACAATCGGGCCCCGTCAGTTTTGAGATACTTGATGGTTTGAAGGCATGCCAGACTTCCTGCTAGAGATTGGTTGCGAAGAAATTCCGGCCCGCATGATCGACGCGGCCTCCCAAGAATTGCGCGAACGCGTGCGCGCGCTGTTGACACGTGAGCGTTTGTTGGGCGGAGAGATCAGTTCCTTCGATACCCCTCGGAGGCTCGCCTTGTTTACTTCGGGCATCGCTGCCGCCCAAGCCGACGTCGTCGAACAAGTTACCGGACCCTCGGTGAACGTCGCGTACAAAGAGGGTCAGCCGACACCAGCGGCCCACGCCTTCGCCAAGAAGGCCCGTGTGGATGTCTCCCAGCTTGAGAGGGTTTCCACGCCCAAGGGCGAGTACATCTCCGCCAAGGTGACCAAGAAGGGCCGCACTGCGGCCGAAATTCTGTCGGAAGGCCTTCCTAAAGAGATCTCCGCCATTTACTGGCCCAAGAACATGTATTGGCGCAAGCCGAGCGAGCGCTTCGTGCGCCCCGTGCGCTGGCTGGTCGCGATGCTCGACGGCGAAACCCTGCCAATGGAATTCGACGGCATTCGCGCCGGGAACGTATCCCGCGGACACCGGATTCTCACCGACGCTCCAGTCACAGTTCCGGGGCCAGGCTCCGCCTACGTTGATTCCCTCCGCGCCGCGAAAGTCCTGGGTCGCGGCGAGCGCGAGCATCAGATCCGCAAGGCGCTTGATGCCGCAACTCGCACCATTCCGGGTGCGCGCTGGCGCGAAGACAAGCCACTTCTCGATACGGTGGTGAATCTGACCGAGTACCCATCGGTCATTCTTGGTGGGTTCGAAGCGCAATTCCTCGCGCTGCCGGAAGAAGTGCTGGTCACGGTGATGCGAGATCACCAGAAGTATTTCGCCTTGGAAGACGGAAACGGGAAACTGCTGCCGCATTTCCTCGCTGTACTCAACACCGACAGCGATCCCCACGGATTTATCCGTCAGGGTAACGAGCGCGTGCTGCGGGCGCGCTTCAACGATGCCCGATTTTTCTGGGAGACCGATCAGAAGAAGTCGCTGCTCGAACGCTTCGATTTGCTCAGGAAAGTCACCTTCCAGAAGGATCTCGGCAGCTACTACGACAAGACGCAGCGCGTGCAACGGCTGTGCAGTTGGCTCAGCGAGATTCTCAAGCAGAATGAGGTAGCCGTTCGGCCCGGCGTCATTCATAAGGCTGCGTGTCTGTCGAAGACCGACTTGACTACCGAACTGGTGAAAGAGTTCACGGAACTGCAGGGGATCATCGGCGGATTGTACGCGCGGGCTCAGCAACTCGATTCGGATCTGCCCGAGGCGACGCGTTTTGCGATTGCCGACGCGATTTACGATCACTATAAGCCGGAGTCAACCGACGACAGCATTCCGCGTTCGTTAGAGGGAGCGGTGTTGTCGATCGGCGACAAGGCGGACACGATCGCCGGGATGTTCTCCGTAGGACTGGTGCCCAGCGGATCGAAGGATCCGTTTGCCCTTCGGCGGCAGGCCAATGCAATCGTCAAGATAATTGCCGAGAAGAAGCTTCCCATCCGCATCAGCGAACTGATGCGTGATGCGCGCAGCGGCTACCAGAAGTCCGAAGCCGAGAAGAAGTTTGTGGATTACCGTAAGTACGACGATTCGGTGAAGACGTTTTTTCGCGAGCGTCTGGAGTTTTATCTGCGAGAGGTCTGCGGATACGCCTATGACGTGATTAAGGCGGTGCTCGGGGCGGATGCGGACGATGTGGTGGACGCACTCGCGCGTGCCGAAGCGGTGAAGCAGGTGCTGCACATGCCCGAGTTCCAGGCGATTGGTGCCGCCTGCAAGCGCATGCGGAATATCTTGAGGCAGGCCGATGAGAAGGGAATCGCCCAGGCAGAGCGGGTCGAGACGCAGAAGGACTCAAGCGACGAGGAAAAGAATCTGATCCGATATCTGGAGCAGAGCGGTAAAAAGGCGGAACAGCACCGAAAAAAGAAAGAGTACTTGGAGGCGTTGCAACTACTCTCCACGGCACGCGAGCCGGTGGACAAGTTTTTCGACAAAGTGATGGTCATGGTCGAAGACCATCAGGTGCGCGCAAATCGTCTGGCATTGTTACGGACTTTGTTGCACGAATTTTCGACCATCGCAGATTTTTCCGAGATCGTCACGGAAGCAAAGGCGTAAGGGTTCAGGATTGACACAAGACATTCGAGTGCAGTGATGGAAACTCCCTGACGTGACCGCGGTTTTGAGCCGCCGAAAGGGATCCATCACTTCGTTCAGGATGACATTCGTAAACGTTCACAATTTTGAGACAAAGGACTCATAACTATGGCGACAATGACTCTCCCCGAAACGGGAACGAAAGAATCCAAGAAATCCACAACGAAGTATGTCTACTCCTTCGGCGGCGGCAAGGCTGACGGCAACGGAAAGATGAAAGATGTGCTCGGCGGCAAAGGTGCTGGCCTCGCGGAGATGACTAATGCTGGGCTACCCGTGCCTCCCGGGTTCACCATCCAGACCGAAGCTTGCCGCGAATACATGCGCGGAGGCCTGTCGCCCGATGTCGACAAGCAGATGGATGAGGCCCTCGCAAAACTCGAGGCGCTGCAGGGACAGAAACTCGGCACGGGGGAGAACCCGCTGCTGGTGAGCGTGCGCTCCGGAGCGAAGTTCTCCATGCCAGGCATGATGGACACGATCCTCAACCTCGGCTTGAACGACCAGAGCGTGCAGGCGCTGGCCAAGCGCAGTAACAATCCGCGTTTCGCCGCCGATTCGTACCGCCGCCTGATCCAGATGTTCGGCAACGTCGTGCTCGACATTGAGAAGGCGGCATTCGAAGAGGTTTTCGACGCCAAGAAGAAGCAGAAGAAAGCCAAGCTCGACACCGATCTCGACGCCAAGGCCCTGCAGGAGGTTATCGCCGAGTACAAGAAAGTCGTGAAGAAGCATGCCAAGCGTGACTTCCCGCAGGACCCGCGCGAACAGCTGGTCCTGGCGCGCGATGCCGTGTTCCGCTCCTGGCAGAACGATCGCGCCAAGCACTATCGCCGGATGAACAACATCGACGACATGCTGGGCACAGCGGTCAACGTGCAGGCCATGGTGTTCGGGAATCTTGGCGACACCAGCGGATCAGGCGTGGGCTTTACCCGGAATCCGGCGATTGGCACCAAGGAATTCTATGGTGAATTCCTAATGAACGCGCAGGGCGAAGATGTGGTCTCCGGTGTACGCACCCCGGTCCCAATTCTCAAACTGCACGAGATTCTGCCGGAAGCGTACAACCAGCTGCGCGAGATCACCACCCGGCTGGAACAGCATTACAAGGACGTCCAGGACTTCGAGTTCACCGTACAGGACGGCAAGCTGTACATGCTGCAAACGCGAAACGGCAAGCGCACCGGACTAGCCGCCGTTCGAATAGCGATTCAGATGGTCGATGAGGGCCTGATCACCAAGGAAGAAGCGATCTTTCGCGTGGAACCGAATCAGCTCTATGACTTCCTGGTTCCGCGCCTCGATGAGAAGAGCACAAAAGTCGAAGTGCTTGCCACCGGTTTGCCTGCATCGCCCGGAGCGGCTGTCGGCCAGATCGTGTTCACAGCCGACGCTGCTGTAGAGGCTGTGCACAAGGATGAGAAAGTCTCGGTCATCCTGGTTCGCGCCGAAACAACGCCGGAAGACATCCATGGAATGGAAGTCGCGAAGGGCATTCTCACTTCTCGCGGCGGCATGACCAGCCACGCTGCTGTGGTCACGCGCGGCATGGGAAAGTGCTGCGTCGCTGGCGCCGAGAAAATTACCGTCGACGAGAAGGCGCGCGAGATGCGCGTGGCCGGGCAGACCTTTAAGGAGGGCGACTGGATTTCGCTCGACGGCACGACTGGGCGTGTGATCAAAGGCCAGTTAAATACCATTCCTCCCAAGGCGGATGATCCCGAACTGCAGAAATTTATGGAATGGGCTGAGCCGCACCGCACCATGAAAGTCCGTGCCAATGCCGACATTCCACGTGACGCGGTTCAGGCTCGGGCATTTGGAGCAGAGGGCATCGGACTCTGCCGTACCGAGCACATGTTCTTCGGCGAGGAGAAAATTGGGCACATGCGCACGATGATTCTCGCGGACAACGAGAAGGACCGTCGCGCGGCGCTGAAAAAGCTTCTGCCACTGCAGCGCAAGGACTTCGCCGGCGTCTTCAAGGCCATGGACGGACTCCCGGTCACGATCCGCACCCTGGATCCACCGCTGCACGAGTTCCTGCCGCGCCGCGAGGATTTGATGGTCGACATCGCGTTGCTGTCTCGTTATAGCGCGAAGCAGAAGAAAGACCTCGTGAAGAAGTACAAAGACTACGGCGTGAAGGGAGTTAACGACCTGAAGAAGGCCCTGCCGGCTCTGCTGGCTCGCGTCGAGCAGTTGCACGAGTTCAATCCGATGCTCGGACACCGCGGCTGCCGTCTCGGCATCACCTATCCGGAAATCACCGAAATGCAGGCGCGTGCCATCTTTGAAGCTGCTGTCGATTGCACCAAGAAGGGAATCAAGGTTCTTCCCGAAGTCATGATTCCGCTGGTTGCCACGGTGAAGGAAATGGCGAACCAGGGCGCAATCGTCCGCCGTGTCGCTGAAGAGGTCTTCAAAGAGAAGGGAATGAAAATCGACTACATGGTCGGCACCATGATCGAACTGCCACGCGCCGCTTTAGTCGCGGACGAGATCGCCAAAGAAGCCGAATTCTTCTCCTTCGGCACCAACGATCTTACCCAGACTACGTTCGGTTTCTCGCGCGACGACGTCAACAAGATTCTTCCTACCTATCTGGAAGAGGGCATCCTGAAGCAGGACCCGTTCGCGGCTCTTGATCAGGATGGCGTCGGGCAACTCGTGAAGATGGCCACCGAGCGCGGACGCAAGACCCGTTCGAACCTGAAAGTCGGCATCTGCGGCGAGCACGGCGGCGAGCCATCGTCGGTCGAGTTCTGCTACCTCACCGGACTCAACTATGTTTCCTGCTCACCGTTCCGCGTTCTCACCGCGCGGTTGGCCGCCGCGCAAGCAGCGGCTGAAAAGGCCCTGAAGGTTGAGGGAGGAAGAACCAAGTAGGAAACCAGTAGAAACACTGACTGATAGAGCGCTGGGCCCACAGTCGTTGTACGCGGCGTGGGCCCGCTCATTCTTCAAGCCCGCTCCTACCGTTCCAATTCTCTCGGACTGGCCGCCTGTGAGTTTTCCACAGAATAATTTCGCTTGTTGTGACGGATGACCTTTACTGAGCCGCTGGAACGGTCAACACTGGAAACATGTGCCGCAGAACTGAACTCACAAGAGGAAGGGAAAGGACGCACAAACTCGGTCAACCGGGGCGTGATCGCTACTGCTTTGTTTTCAAGATTTTACCTGCAACTACCACGGAATCAGGATTTTGCGAGCATTCATTCGACCGGTCGGCCGTTAAGTCCAATGTATTTAATATTTTACTGGCTGTGATAAGAAAAAACCGCGTCGTCTCAACGCCTTCAGAACTGGACTCTAAGTGCTTTGATTTGAATATTTTGCTTGTAAGGTACTTGGAATCAAGATTTTGCAAGCCGAACCAGCACCAACTGCTACTTAAGCTAACTAAAAGATACGGACAATTTCGTCGCTGCTCTACTGCACCCTCTGCAGCCGGGCAATCAACTTCTGCGGGAGGCTTTCATCTGACTCCGACCACAAGCGCCGCGAACTGGCGCGGGAGTACATTTCGACCTTCTTCGTGAACTCAATCAGCCTTAGGACATTCTCGCGAATCCGCCCCTGGCTTTCCTCCGTGAGTTCGACTCCCTCTTGGACAAACAGCGAGTCCAGTCCAAAATCGACCTCGATGTGGCCCGTCTCTTGCTGGGCTCCGTCCTCGAACTCCTCACCTTGGGCGATGATCTTGACTTGGCTTGGGGCGAGAGCCCACTTTCCCGCCGCGTCCACGGTCCACATGTCCCAGTACACGTCGAAGATATACGCGTAGTCATCGTGAACAAGATCAGCAGCCACTACCACGGCTTCCTCGGGCGTTATCCCCGGCGAGAACCGTTGCTCCAAAACACTGGCCTCAGTCCAAGACACCGGCTGCACCGCGACATAAGTGACTCCCGGCCGTTGCTCGGAAAAAGGGAATTGCTTCAAGACCGAGAGCATGTGCGGCAGCATGGCCGGGCCGCTGAAGTCGGGAAACCACAGACTAAGGTACAAAGGATCGGGCATAGTACGAAACCGTCTTTCTATTCTAACCGCGATAAAGGCGCCATGAATTCTTCGCCGGGCGTGGCCTGCAGAAATCCATTCAAAATACCGATACAGTCCGTACGCCGTTGCGTCTCCACCGATTCACGGACCATATCTACGAACCGCCGGGAAATCTCGGCACGATCCAAATGTGAAACGTAATCGTGTGCGCAATTCGTTTGTGCAACATGGAAAACTCTCTAATCCCATCCTTTCACGAGACTTTCCGCGAGCAGTAAAAGCTGGTTCGGCGACACTTCATTTTTCTGAAGAAGGGCTAAATGTGTGAATACATTAGTTATTGTAGAGACTAGCGAAGTAAACTTTATCGGGAAGGTGAGCTGGCGGAACGTTTAACAAAAGCGCTCAGGGGAGGGGCTGCGTGCGCGTAATCAAAAATGCGCGAGAGCACTTCCGGTCGTTCCAGGATGGTAGTGCCGATGTGGGTAGTCGTTCGCAGCAGCGCCACCAGTTTTTGACAGTGCTAGAAGGTACTGTTAGCATAAACAGTTTGCTGGCATTCCTGCCTCCAGTCGTCCCCGTCGTCTAGCCCGGCCTAGGACATCGCCCTTTCACGGCGGTAACACGGGTTCAAATCCCGTCGGGGACGCCAAATCTTATCAACGCTTTACACGGAAACCCCATCTGCATCGCGATACACAGAAAATACACGCTCTTTCGGCCGGATCATCCCACAACTTTGCTTTGCGCGGCCCGCTTGTCGGGCCCGAGAGCTTGGGTGTAGGTATCCAGCGTCATCCTTGACGTTGAATGTCGCAACAACTCCTGCACTACTTTCACATCCTCACCATTGCCCTTGAGAATCGAGGAAAACGTGTGTCGGAAAGGTGTGCCACGAAACCTTCTTCTGGATGCCCAACTTTCGGGCCATCGGCTGGATGTAGTCGCGCATCACCGTGCTCAGCCAGACGGGTTGCTTCCCGCGCTTGGCTCCAGCACGGTTGGCATCAGTGGCCCATACATAGTCGGACGGCTTCTTGTACGGTGTCACCGCGTGCCAGGCCAACAGTTCACGAGCCACGAACTCGTCGATCGGCATCAGTTTTCTGGAGGTTTCAGTTTTAACCGGGCCCACGTGCTGGTCAACCAGTGATCGGGTGACACTCACATGGAGCTTCTTGAAATCGAAGTCTTCCCACTTCAGCCCAGCCAGTTCGCCTCGGCGAAGCCCGGATGGCATGTCGAGAAACAGCATGGCCCTTTCCCGGATACCAAGAGCTGCCAGAAGCAATTGCATCTCTTGGATTTCGAGAATGTCAGGTGTACGTTCTCGTTTTGCGGAGACGCGCACTCCTGAACGCTTTGTCGGTCCAGTGATGGGGTTCCGATCGGTCAATTCCCACCGGATCGCGTGGTTGAAGATGCTACTCATTGCGTCGCGAATCTTCTCTCTCGTTCCGCCGGCAAGAGGTTTCGGCTTGCCGAACTTCGTTGTGACAAGCGTCTTGAGCCACTGCTCGACCGCGACGGTCTTGATGGCCCGCAACTCCAGCTTTCCCCAGTGGGGAACAACCCACTTGCTCAGAAGCTGCGTCTTCCTAGAGCGGGTAGAGTACGCTTTGCCTTCCGCACCACAGTCCGCAAGTTCGTGGACCGTGTAATGATCTACCGCCTTCGCCATGGTGATCGAAGTCAACTCCGTTGGGCCATCAGTGTTAATGTTTACTCGCAATCTGGTCACTGCCTCGTGCAGTTTCTTGCTTTTCGTCGGATATTCTTCAACGGTTCCGATGACCTTGTTTCGCTCCCGCAACGTTCCGTCACTGCAACGCTCGCGCCAGCGAAAGAGCCATCTTTCCACTCCATCCTTTCTCCTAATTGTCGTGAGACAGCCATTTCGGAAACGTGCCAGCATTCATATCCTCCTTGAATTCTGGCACCGGTCGCAGCTCGAATTTAACTGACCCGGCGCCCAGGAGTCTACCCCGACTCGGTACACAGTGATTCCCCCGCTGTTAGGAGTTACAAGACGAATCGTGACGGACTTCTACTGCCGCACCAGACTGGCCTTGATGACTTGGGAACGAAGCCATTCGTCCAGCTCCGACAGATAGAAGTGCCATCGCTTCCTATCCCTCCCAACTGGATGAGCTGGCAGTGTGCCCTCGCGAGCCTTGCGGAGGACGGTTTTGGGATGCATCCTCAAGAGGCGAGCAGCTTCTCGTGAACTGACGGGTATTTCCCTCACCGAGTTCGGTGAATCAATGCGCGTTGAAATAATCTGCGTGGTGGGACCTGGCTGGGTCGACATAGAATCCTCGTTAGCGGCAGGTATTCTCGATGCGAGATGGCGGCCCAGTTGGTCAAAACCCTACGGGACCGGCGATGTTAACCAATTTGATTCATTCCTGCCGGCGTGTCCAATAACTTTTCGGATCGAGTTCATTCCTGCAGGTTATTAAAGACAGCCCAGCTCGATTTCTCACATCCAATTCCCGCTGACAAAGCCACCGCGTGGATAGAGAACTTATTGAACAAGCGGGGCTTGCATAAGGAAGGTCATTCGCCAAGAACGCCCGAGATTCGTTGAGGCAGGGATAGGACCAGCCATCTCACAGTGCTATTCAGGACAATCGCCACAGGTCGCCAGGAAATATTTGTGCGCTCGCGGACGACACAAGCGACAACGGATATGTCCTTGAATTGCAACGTTGATGGAGCTTTTCTCATACCGATCCCGACAATAGTTTTCCCGGCCGATCCCTCTAGCTTTCGAGATTCATAACCCCCAGGAATGAACTCGATCCGAAACGTTATTGGACACCGTGATTCAGTGCGGTTAGGTTTGCGCTAAAAGCAGCCGCTTTAAACCCTGCCGGAGGTGCATATGCCACGTTGGTCCCAGATTTATTTCATCCGTCACATCCAGCCGCTTCTTCGGTCGAAATGCGCACGTCCAACCGCCGTTATTCTTGCGCTGCTTTTCCTCGCGCCTATGGTTGCGATGGCACAGGGTTCACCGTTCGACACCGGCTTTAACGCGATCCAAGGCCTCTTCACCGGCACTATCGCGAAGGTTGCAAGTCTGGTCGCAATCGTGATCGGTGGCTACGGCTTCGCGCACGGGGAACCCGGTGCGAAAAAGGCGCTGGCTGGCGTTGCCGCCGGAACGGGCATTGCCGTTATGGCGGTGAATGTCCTGAGTTGGCTCTGGGGAGTGTAGCGGCTGTTTGTCGCTCTGCCCTCGATCCCGTTGCGCGCCACGCTTTAAACGAGAACGATATGC
>CAVTLV010000003.1:0-1275868 GCA_963735695.1 uncultured Acidobacteriota bacterium
GCGATTATTGAGGCCTTAATGCTGCCCCGGCCAGCTGACTTTCTAGGGAATCGAATGCGCCGCGGAAATAAAGACAGCCCTGGCTGAAGAAACAGTCTCGCTGGAGTGCGTTTCGCGCGTCGTCGGGCGGAGCCAAGATTCGCATGGCGGTAGGATGTGCGAATTTCGACAACATCTTGTAGCTGAGCCTGAAATGCTCCCCGATGCCAACCTCTTCCGCCGCTTCGTTGACCTTCTTGAAGTCCCCGTCAAGAGATACGATTCCGTCGGCGGCAGCGCGGATAGACAGTTCCTGCTTCGCGCTGGAAAACAGGTTGATAAACTCGGCTTCTTTGACCGTCGCTGTCCCCCATTTCTCGTAAGCGCTGTAGATTCCAACGACATCGCGGCCAGCGTCTTCGTAAAGCCTGCGCGCATTTACCAGACCCTTTCCGCAGTATAGGGACCAGACCGTGAGTTCCAGCAGATTTCGGGCACGCCACGCAAGGAGAGATGAGTCTCTGTCGCTTTCATCACCGTACGCGCGCTTCAAAAGGAGGTACTCGGAAAACAGCTGCGAACACAAACAGCCCAAAATCTGCACATGCCACGCGCTATCGGGCCCCGGATTTGCCGCCAGGTTCTTGATTCTTTCATTGACGGCGTCCCACCGTCCAGTCGCGGCGACCTCTGCCGCGGCATCCACTAGTCTCTGAAATTCCGGGTCCATAATTGTCCTGCTCAGATTTTAGGCGATCCGCCCTGCTGTGCGGCGCGCAGATCATCATGCTCAAATGCCGATGCCATGCGATCCATTTCGGCTTTGCTCAGGCCGTGCCGCGCGGCTTCATCGCGCCACGTCGAGACAGCCTTGCCAACCTGTTTTGCTATCTCGCGCGCTTTGCCGTCGTCCAGTTCGAAATATCCCGCTACCTCCACCGCCAGTGCGAGTGACGCCGCGTTGTCATCCTCATTGATTGCCGTGCTGAGGATGCGCGGCTTGATGTCGGTCGGCACCGGATTGAGGTCGTAAGCCGGCGACAGGCGCCAGCCCGCCTGGCCTTCGTACAGAAAGCCGTGATTCCGCAGGTGGTCGTCGGTGTTGGAGATCAGTATGTTGAAAACCAGCCGCCGCCACAGCGCTTCCATATCGGCTTGCGGCGCAGCACCGTGCTGGCGCAGCGCGTCAACAATTTCCAGATAGCTTCGGGTTTCTCTGTCTTTCGATCCGAGCATGCTCATCGCGGAGAGGAACGGGATACGCCGTTCACCGGCGCGGTCGAAGCGTCGCAGGAGGAGTACAGACTTGCCGGCGATGTTTTCGACACGGGACTTGGGAACGGGGATGCCAGATTTCTGCGCGAGGGACAGTGCGACCGCCTCCCAGACCACCGTGTTGATTTCATCGTCCTTGCGTGGGAATTTCGCGATGGCGAGACTGCCGTCCTTTTCCCTGACGGAAGCCTTGGGCCTCGCGCCGCCAAGAGAGGAGCCGGGCGCGAACAGCAGTCGCAGTTCCTCTTCGGTGTCTTTCTCTTCCATCACATGTTCGGCCGCGGAGAGCAGTTTCGGGAGCTCGATCAACGGGGGGATGCGCTTGACGCCCTCCTCCCGCAGGAAGGGCCCGCTTTCTTTTTCCGCAAAGCGGAGTGCGCCCTGACGGGCCTCGTCGTCCACCAGCAGCAGGAAGTCGATTTCCTGGAGCGTGCGCGGCGCCCCGCCCTCGCGCTCCGCGCGCCTGCGTTCCATGCGGCGCATGAGTGCCCGCCCCCAACGGTCGGGCGCGGAGTCGCCGATGGCGCCGAACATGGGCGTGTCTACCGGCGTGTGAAACGGGCCGGGACCAACCTGCAGGGCTGGCTCCAAAGAGAATCGCGCGGGATTTTCCAGCCATGTCTTGTCGTATTCGAAGGTGGCGCTTTCCTTGTTCTTGCGCGTACGGGCCCACAAACGCCCCACCAGGTGCGGGACGCCGTCGAGATCCACGTATACGAGAGCCTCTCTGTCCATCACTTCTCTTTCGTGCGTTTCGGGCTGCGCGACACGCGAATGCGTTGTGGCAGGTTTTCTTCTTCGAGCTGCAGGCCCACGGGATCATTCTTCGGCGCGGCGAGATCGCCCAGTCGGTCCGCCATGCCCAGCACAAAAAGGACTGTGGCGTATATCCCGATCGAGACGCCGGGATCGCCCTTTTCAAGCTTGACGAGGGTCGTGCGGCTGATCGAGGCGCGCTGCGCCGCGATGGCCGCGGGGATGCGTCGCCGCCGCCGGGCGTCACGGATGTCGCGCCCGAGCTTGCGCAGGGCATGCCTTACCGGGAGTGGCATTACGACGGATGATCGACTGGTTCTCATATTTAATGTCCACAATAATGGTCACTAATGTTGTTAATGTACATTATCATGAACGTTATGTCAATATGGAGATCGGGCGCCCGCCTATCCTTTGCTACCCGCAAATCGCAGCCCGGCGGGTCGCCCACGTACCGCTTTTCAGCAGACGGTCGCCGACAGGCCGGCGACGCTGACGCGACGATCGATGAGATGCTGCGACTATGAAAGAAGCCATCGCAGGAATCGCCGCCCAAAGGGGCTCGGATATGGAGCGGGAGTCGTTTACATAGCGTTGTCCGCAAGCCTCTCCGCGGCGTAACTGGCAAACCCTCGTTGGCCGAAAGTCAAAACATTGATTGCTCACGAAACATCACTTTCTGCGCCACATGCCGCGAAAGCGATCCATCAGCCAAAGCGCAGGCGCGCTTAGTCGCGAGTGAAAATGCTTAATCGCATCGGTTATCATTCTCGGGCAGGAAAGAGGAGGAGTCTCGTCATGGCTGCAACGCGGCGAATGCTTCTACTGATCGCGGTTGCGGCGATTTCTGCTCAATCGATTTCAGCTCAACAATCGAAAGAAGTATCCATAACAGAGCCGGGCATCTACGAACTGGCAGGCTTGTTCAAGCAGGCAGATACCGTCGCAATTGTCAGGGTCATTGCCGGGGATGCGGAAGCCTACAATGTCGCCGTTTATAAGGCAGAAGTGGTCCAGAGCTTCAAGGGAGCCGCAGCGGGAGAGACCGTCTACTTCGGCCCCTACACGGGAACAAGACTCGGATGGGAGTACATTCTGTTCCTGCATAAGGTACCCGGACCGATTGCACCGAAATCCCCATTGAACGCTAGCTTCGGAACAATCCACTACGCGGAAGTATTCAATCAAGGTTACGGTTCTATGGAGGCTTCCTACCAGTGTGCTTTTGATGGACGGGATACTTCCCAGAAGTGCGACTACGGCGTGAGAGTCTGCACGGACTACATAAAGCTTCCTAGAGCAACGGCAACTTTTCCTCCAGCGACCGAAGAAACCCCCTTCGGTTGCAGATTGGTGAGGAAGACAGTCTTTATTTCGCTTCTTGAGGAGCTCGCCAACCCAGGGAAATAGGTGCATTTCTTCAATTGGGCGATACTCATCAGGTTCTTGCATGAAGGCGACCATCTATCCAATCAAAGCCGCCGCCCCGAATCTCATAGCAATTGTTGCTCGTCCTCGCGGTGGCGATTGGCTTTGCGACGAACTCAGCGCACTGTCAAGGGAAGGAATTAGTGTTCTCGTCTCCATGTTGACGGAGGATGAGTCCAAAGAGCTTGGGTTACAGAAGGAGTCGGAGGACTGCGGGGCCATCGCGATCAGATTTGTAAACCTTCCTATTCCTGACCGCTCCGTGCCGTCAGACCCGAGCGTTTTCTTGCACGTCGTTGAGCAATTGGCTCAACTGGTTAGGGAAGGACAATTTGTTGCAGTGCACTGCCGTGCCGGCATTGGACGGTCCTCCGTGCTCGTGGTATCTGTCCTCGTACGGCTTGGATGGGAAGCGAGTGAAGCGTTCGACGTCGTTGAGTCAGCACGCGGCTGCTCGATTCCAGATACGCCCGAGCAGCGCCAGTGGGTCATTCATAATGTTCCGGCGACGCGTTGATCCGTTACTGGCGAAATATATGCTTCCCGCGCACGGCCCGATTTCAGGGCGCTATCCCTTGCTTGGGAAATCGAGGTTTTCTAAATAATGACACGAACGGAGTCTCAAGATGATCACCAGAGTCTGGCATGGCGCAACCTCCGCATCCAAGAGCGACGAGTACCTGAACCTGATGCGAACCGTCGCCATTCCCGATTACCGCTCGACTCCGGGCAACAAGGCCGCTTATGCGCTGCGCCGTATCGAGGGTGATAACGCACATTTTTTGATGGTCACGGTCTGGGAATCCGAGGCCGCGATCCGCGCATTCGCCGGCGACGACATCAGCGTGGCGAAATACTGCGACTTCGACAAGGATTTCCTGCTCGAACTGGAACCGTGCTCCACACATTACGAGACGTACGACCGCTAGACCCCGCGCAGAATTTTGGGGTCTGAGCGTCACATCACTCGGGGAAAAGTGTGGAATGTAGCGTAACGGACATGTTTCGGATTTCTGCTTTCCTCCAACTCTGCCGCGATCGCCAGAATATCTTGGGACGGGTTGTCGGAATGCGAAAAGGGACGCACATCTTGGAATTCCAACAATTCAAGACCGTAATGGGATAGAGCGCCAGAAACCTTGGCGCGATATTCCGACTCACTACTTGCCAGAGTCAGGAAATTTATGAAGGCTGACAGCAGACCGCATCCCTCGCGGGGTACCACTCCTGCGACTCCGATCCACACCACAGCTTGAACAGCCGACTCTGCCATAGTCCGACGCGCTCGATCACAGGCGGTGAGCGGCTGCTCCTTGCTCTATCAGGCCCGCCAAATCTTCCCGCTTGATGTCCCACGTTTCAGTTATGCGCCACGGTTCGCCCGTTTCCAACGCGGCATACCACGGCCAATATGAGTCACCTATCGGAACATAGGACATCACCGCGCCGCGCCCAGTCACCTTAGATTCTCCGCTGTACCAGACCAGCGCTGAATTTGGCGCCGCGGTGGCAACTGTACGGTTGAGAGCGATGCCGCTTGGTATCCGCTTGTGGATCGGCTTGCCGCCATCGATTTCCTCATAGGCTGGAGCGGAAAACCTCCGTTGTGATACGACCCTATTGGGAACGAAGGGTGGAATTCTTACGTTGTTTGCGGGGTGATAAGAGGGATTGTGCCAAACCCCCAGCGCTCCGAGCGCTTTGCCAGAAAACCCCAGCCATTTTGAGCCGAAGTAGTTGTCGATTTTTATCAGGACAAGAGTTTCGGGCGGGTGGAGGTGAATAACCCCATTCGCCACTTGCTCGACCTGCCTGACGAAATCCGGCGCGTCATCGATCTCAGGTGTGATTTTCATCCCATCAAGTATATGCAACCGATGCACTGCTTGCGACGGAGTTGTTGTAACGTCGCCATGTCGCTCAGTGCGCCGCGCACGACTGCGCGCGCACTAACTCACTGCTTTCTCAACCAAGCTTCCTTTCGGCGAAATGAATAATCTTCGGGCTGCCCATTTCAGAATCCGCCAGCCCACGGCGGCCCCGGCGAGAATCGTGAACAGCCACAGCAGGATCGTGGGCAGATAGCACGCAAACGTCGTCATCGAGGCAGCGTATTCACCGAACCCGTCGAGACCCTCGCGGGCAGCGATCTTCAGCTGATACAGCGGACGCCAATTGAGGCCGAAAACTTGGGCATCGGCTTCAGCGCGCAGCGTGATGTTGATGGCTACAGTTTCAACTTGCTTCGACAGCGCCTCGAATTCCGCTTGCCTTTCCTCGATCGCTCCGCGGACTTCGTTCAGCTTGTCACTGACTTCGAGCGTGTCTTTCACGGTCGCGGCCTTGCGCAGGATTCCGAGATACTGTTGTTCCTGAGCCCGCAGGTTGAGCAGGCGTGCTTCCTGGTCGACATATTGTTTGGTCACGTCTTGGGCATCGATGCTTTCGCTTTCAACGCGCAAGCTCAGCTTTCGGATCTGGGCGCGGACTTCGTCGAACTCTTCTACCGGCACGCGCAAACTGAGCGAGGCGCTGGTCGCGTCCGCGCCGCCATTAACATTGGAGGTTACGAGAAATCCTCCTGCACCTTCCGCGATCTGTATGATTTCTCGGCAGTTTCGGCCGGAGCTTTGACGATGAGGCTAAGGGCCTCCGTTCGGACTAGCCTACGGTCCTCCGACGAGCCTTCCTCTCCGCCGGCACGCCCTCCTGAAAATGTCATGAGAGAGGCGGGTGCGACGACGGCACGGTCTACGGGAACGCCTCCAATAGTGCCTTTTTGAAGGTAGGCATCGGATCGGAAGTGCGGAAGAATTGAGGTTTGTCGCCAAAGCGAGATTGGCTCCCAACCCACACCGCCGCTGACGGCGGCGAGGCCGGTCGCTTTCTCCGAGGCAATGCCTCGCGCCTGGTCACGGGGTTGAATGAGTCCCAAATAGAGAGCGACTACTCCGGCCGTAATGAGCCAGCCTGTTTTCAGAGCCGTTCTGCTTGTGGCGGAGAACACTCCCCAGCGGATGACCATTAGGCCTCCTATATGAGGAATAGACACGAGCGGCAATGCCGTTGTTCCCGTAGCGCTCTCGATAGCCGAGCCCCGGCATCAACTATCAGGAATCATGCTGGACGGCTGCCGTCAGATTCTTGTAAAAGCAAGATGATGGATCTAGCTCTCGCATTACACACGGCTGCTCGAAGGTTTTGCGCTGACCAACACTATAGCTGGTCAGGAGAATACATGCGGCTATCGGACTCCGGTCAGGCAAGGGTAGGGTCGGAGTACACGAAAACCGCTTACGGATTGTTTCCCCGTTACAGACTCGATGAAGCCATAGAGATTGAGGTCGAGAGGCTCACCGGACGGGAATTTCATTCCTTAGAAGAGGTACGGGCGCTAGTGCTTGAAGCCGGTGGTCGCGCACAGTCCTCTCTGATTCGAGAATTTCAACGAAGTAGTGACGCATGTGTAGCAATAAGTGACGAGTTGAAAGCGTTCGAACTGTACGTGTCTGGCCTTGAAACTTCGCAACTAAGTTGCATTGAGCCTTTGCCGTATCGCCGGGTACTAGGAGGCTCTGAGAGTGAACTGTTGCGGCAGAAGCTGTGCACTCGTTGGGGCGTCAATGGCTACTGGTACCCTCTTTCGAAGTGCGATCCGCATACGAACGTCATTGCGTTTCATCAGGAACTATGGGAACGACGGGATGGCACGTCTCTGCTGTTTCAAGCCATGCGAGAGCGAGTCATCGAGCGTTGTTTCCTACTTCGCGAAGGACCACAGGACTATGAAATCGACCGTTCTTTGATAGACCCGATCTACGGCGGCAGTGAATCTTTTCTGACGAGCGATTTCGAGTGGCTGGTGTATAGCTCACATGAATCCTCGATTGCCGTTGCGGGGTGGCTGGCTGATTTCTTCCGTGCGAAGTGGTCAGACTGGGGAAGCGTTGCTTATGGAGGGCCTTTCCACACTATCGACCTACGCGGCAGTTGGGAGGTGCCAAAGCCCTAACCTGGTGAAAAATCGCCTTCGCGCTCATTTGACGGGCTCTGGTCGACATCGCCCTCTTTCGCCAATTGTCATTCTGCAAGAATGTTCTGTCTGCCCGTTCCAAGAAACAAGAGGGCTAACATCGTGGCAAGACGCCGAGTCCTGATCACCATTGCCGTCGGGGTTGCTGCTTGCGTCGTCGCACTTGTGTTTTGGGGGAAAGGCAGACGCGACATAGTGCTCGACGGTACCCTTCAATGGGGTTTTGAGGAATCAGCTTTCTTCCCCAACGGCGACTGCTCAATCAAGCCCCTCTGGTGGGAGTGGCCTAACAAACGAGACGGCGACCTAGACGCGAAATGGAAAGCCTTGGGAAAGCCAACCGCGTTGCGCGTCAAACTGCGCGGGAATCTGTCCTCGATCGGACTGCATGGACACCTAGGAGCGTACCATCGCGAAGTCCAGCCGATCACGCTGCTTTCGGTCAGCGCAGCATCACGATGCCAATGGACTTGGGTTAAGGAAGCACGATAGCCGGCGAAACATGGCCGATCCCGCTCATTGCGCCATGCCGACTGAGCAGCGCACGAATTAGACTACACTCTATATCCAACCAATGACAGACTTGGCAGGACATCTCGCTCTGCGGAATCTCGCAAACCCGCTATCAGTCTTCCTCGCCATTCTGCTGCTGCCCGTTCTGATCACGCTGTCCTTCTGGTACTGCGCACTGCACGCTGAAGATTCAGAGAGAACATCAAGGTGGATAGCTTGTCGTCGGTGGATTCACATCATTCTGTTGGGCGTAGTTGCGGCTTGGTGGGCGCTGTGGGATTTCCAAAGGGGGTCAGCACTGATTCCGAGGCTGACGCTTGATCTGAGCTGGATAGACCCGGTTTTGGTCAAGCCGCTCTTGTTCTGGGGGTTGCCCACTGGAGCAGTTGCCGTTGTCCAGCTAATTTGCTACTCGCTCGATAGGACATTTCTCGGACGGCGATGGACAGTGATTGACGTTCTACGGTTAGCGTTCTGGCGCACAGTCTGTCCCACCGTTGCCCTTCTGTCCGTCGCCACTGGATTCGAGGCGATTTACGACCGCAAGCTAACGGGCATTCTGTGGCTCGTTGTCGCTGCAATACTTGCCGTGGTCGGAACAATACGTCTCAGGTTGGCGGAAGGCATGAAACTGCAAAGGGTCAAATCAGGCGAACTTTACAAGCGGGCATTTGTTCTTGCGAAAGAGATGCGGACGACCCTGAAGCGAGTGTATGTCGTCCCGGCAGGTAGAGGGCACCTTACCAATGCCTATGGCCTCCCGCAAAGCATCGCCGTGACCGACAACTACGGAAAGTTTCTCAACAGGGCTCAACTCGATTTTGTCATTGGGCATGAACTCGGGCATGTAAGGGCGCGTCATGGCCGAAAAAAACTCTTGATGGTGGTGACAGTTTTTGCGTGCGTCGCTCTCGTTTGTTTCGTGCTTGCGCCAATGTTGACTCCATTCCGCCCCTTACTCGACATCTCAGTGGTATTCGTGCCAACTCTTACATTTTATTTTTTCTCACGTCATTTTGAATACGCAGCCGACGAGGCAGGAGTTGAATTGACGCACGACCCGGAGACGGCAATTCACGCGCTTGCCAGTCTGTATCGCATCACTGAAGCTCCTACACACTGCGACCGACTGACAGAGCTTTTCATGACTCATCCCGCCTTGACACGCCGGGCTCGGGCGATAGGGGAGATAGGCGGGATGCCTGCCGAGCGAATATCCCAGGTCATCGGCGAGATGCGAGTTCGAAGAGTCGTTCGGGGATAGCTGATGAACCCAACCAATCAGTTGTCCAAAGCGGAATGGATTGGCTCCAGTCAGGTGTGCCATAAGTGTGCCGTGCGCTTCGATCCCATGTGCGCTAAAGCGCTTCTTTTCAATACCAGAGCTGATTGCTTCCGTGCGGGCTTGATTGTCGGTAAGTTATTGAATCATAATGGCGATAAGACGCGGGAGACCCTATCAGACTCGCCTACTCTTAATCAGTAGGTTGTAGGTTCGATTCCTACCGCGCTCACCATCTTTTCTCGCAGGTACAAGGGCTTACCCCGCACTCTCGCTCCCCTCAGGCTGCTTCGGAGTAGTTGGTAGCAAGTCGCTTGCTCTGTTCAAGAGTGCCTTTCCACTGGCACTTGGGACATTCAAGAAAATGCCCCCGAAGGAAAATCCCTTCGGGGGCAGTCGCGCGAGAGTGAAGCGCAGCTACTCGCGCAATGTTGGTTTACAGACCTGTGCCAGTCAGCGTTACTGACGCGTTTGTCGCAGGAGCAGCGACATTCACCTGCAATGTCGCGTTCTTGAGACCCCTCGAAGTAGGTGCGAACGTCACGTTGACCGTGCAGAACGCGCCTGCCGCAAGGCTAGTGCCGCAATTGTTGTTCTGCGTGTACTGATTAGCATTGCCACCAGCTGTCCGAATGCTAGTGAACGTCAGCGCCACAGAGCTAGTGTTGGTAACGGTTATCGCCTGAGGAGCACTGTTGGTATTCCTCGTGATGTTGCCGAAAGCCAGCGTACCCGGTGCCAGCGTGAAGGTCGGAACGATGACCGTACCACTGAGCGTTACCGACTGTGAGGCCACAGGAGCGGCAAAGCCAACGGTCATGGTTGCGTTCTTCGTACCCGCACTGGTCGGAGTGAAGGTTACGCTGATTGTGCAGTTTCCCCCCACCGCTACGACGGCCGGGAAAGCACCGCACGTATTGGTTTGGGCAAACTGACCGCCGAGTCCACCGATGCTGTTGATGGTCACCGGTGCCGTCCCTATGTTAGAGACGGTTACCGTTTGAGCCGCAGTCGTTACATTCAGCGTGCTGCTGAATGACAGAGCAGTCGGTGTCACGCTGGCGGCGGGACTTACTCCCGTACCGGTCAGCGCGACGATTTGCGGGCTCGTCGGGTCCGAGTTCGTGATCGTCAGCGTGCCCGTCAGCACACCCGTCGAAGTGGGCCGGAACCTCGCGTTGATCCGGCAGCTCCTGCCTGGTGCCAGGCTGGTGCCGCAGGTGGTGCTATCGGAGAAGTTGCCACTCCACGCGAAGCTAATGCCGGTTAGCGTGGTGGTGCCAACGTTCGCCAACGTTACCGTCTGAGGCGCGCTGGTGGTGCCGACCAGCTGGTTGCCGAACAGCAGCGAGGTCGTGCTTAGGCTGATGTTACTCACGACCTGCGTCGCCGTCGCGGACGTACTGCCGAGGAAGTTGCCGTCCCCGGAGTAGGTTGCGGTGAGCGTCCTCGATCCTCCAGTCGCGAACGTCAGCGTGCAGCTTCCGCGGCCCGCAGTTACTGTGGCGCTGCAGGTCTCGTTGGTGCTGGCCCTGACTGTCACGCTGCCGCTCGGCGTTCCCGTGAACTGCGGGGAGACGCTGAAGCTGACAGTCACGATCTGACCGATGATTGCCGAACTCGGCACGTTGGATGTAATCACCGTGGTCGAGTTCGCCTTGCCGACGTTTACCACTCCCGCCGGGTAGGCAATCAGGTAGTTCGTGCTGCTCGCGCCGGCACACACACTGGTGTACGCGCCCACCGGACTGGTGGACGTCGCCGTCGTAGAGCAGGTCGCGGTCCCGGTCAGGTTGCCCGGTCCTTCTCCCACCACGAACCCGCTGTAGCTCGGGGTCAGGCTCGGGAGTGGTCCGCCGTAGATCATCGACGCCGGGTCAGGTGTCGGCGAGATGGTCAGCGGCGCTGGGTTCACGACGAGGCTTCCGGTTGCGCTGCTGCCTTGGAATCCGCCCTGGGTTGCGTAGGCTGCGAACAGGGTGTGGGTTCCGGCTTTGGGCGCGGTGAGCGTGAACGTCGTCGAGCCAGCAGTGAGAGCCTGGCTGATGGGCGTTCCGGCATCGACAGCCAAGGTCACGTTTCCAGTCGGAGTGAATCCGGCGGGAATGGACGAGACGCTGACGGTTACGGTGCCGTTCGCATTGTAGGTGACAGTGGGGGCGTTGATCCCGACTGCCGTGTTGACAATTCCGGTGCCAGTCATCGAAACCGTCAACGTCGGGTGCGCCGGATCGTTCGTTGCGAACGTGATCGCCGCGCTTGCGGCGCCCACGGCTATTGGAGCGTAGGTCGCCGTGAACACGCACGACGCGCCCGGAGTGACGCTCACGCAGGCCGAAGCCGTCGACGAGAAGTCGCCGGAACCAGTTTGCGCACTCGTCAATGACAAGAGGCCATTGCCAGTGTTTGTGATGGTGACCTGCTGCGTCGCGCTGCTTCCCACCTGGACGTTGCCGAACGCAAGCGTCGTTGCTGAGATGCCAGCGATCGGAACAGGCGAGATCGTGGCCAGATTCGACCATCCAGAGAGCAGTGCCGAGGTCGGGTTGTAGCTCTGTGCGAACGGCACCTTGAAGCCGTCGTCTACAGCCTGCACCCGGTAGTAGTAGGTTGTGCCGACTACGAGACTCGACGAGTCGGTGGTGGTGACCGTCGCGCCCCAATCGGTGCCTTCGCCCACTGCATTCACTGTGGCGCTTGGTCCGACCGAGATCGTAACTGGGTTTGGAAATGCCGGATCAATGTCCCGTTGGACGGTGAATCCGGTCTCATTCGCCGAGTTGTCGGTCCACGTCAACTGAACTCCTCCGGCGATGGCAGTCGCGGCGAGCAAGTTCGAAGGCGCCGGTGGAGGCACCTGGAATATGATCGGCCGCATCATGTCGTTCTCCTCGTGTCCGAGGATGTGGCAGTGCCAGACGTACTCCCAACCGAAGTTGGTCGCGCCGTCGATTGTGTTCGCGCCGGCATTGGTGAACGGGTCAAGGTTGGTGAACATGTTGCCCATGCCCGTCACATCATTGAGGCGCACGCTGTTCTGGATTGGCCACGGCAGTGTCGGAGTAATCGGCTGCAGGGCGACGAGAATGTCCTCCAGCGGGTTCATCCGGACCGTGTCCTTCCATCCCATTTCATTCGCATCGGGCGGACGCAGTGAACCATCCCATCCCACGCGATTGATGACTTGGACGTTGAACAGGTGGAAGTGGATGAAGTGGCTGTCCACTCCGTTGTGTGTGATCTTCCAGAGTTGGGTGTCGCCCTGCCGCACGATCTCAGTGGCTGGATCGACGTAGCCGAGCGGGATGGTCGTCTGGTTCGTGAAGTTGACGTTCGGCAACTCGGTTCCGAGCGTGGCATTCATGCGGCCATAATCCAGCGTAAAAAGTTCCTGGATGGCCTTGTGGTTAAACGTTCCGCACTGCACTGGAGGTAACGTGGTTCCGCTGCATGCTGACGGTTCGGCGGCCAGCAGCGACTCGAAGGTCAGAGGCGCGATTGGCGTGAACGTCATGCTGTTGTCGCCGATGCCGGAATACTTCGCCGGGAATACACCGTTGTACGCCGAGTTATACGCGGGCTCGGGCACGATGGTGGTCGGTTGAGTCGCCGCGAAGATTCCAGGCGTCGTTGCGGTCGATGCAAACGCGGCCTTCAGCGCAGGAAGGCTGAGAGGCTTGCCGCCCGCTGTTGGCGCGTCCACCATGACCTGCATGATGGTGCGGGTATTCGGCCCGTATCCGGCGGGTGTGTTCGGAGCACCGCCGATGGGCGTCTGGTCACCGTCATCGGTGAAGTAGTCCAGCCGCGAATCGATGGCCGGAGCGGGCGCTGGCGCGTCGTTGTAGAGGATGAGCGTCTTGCCCGCGAACTTCGAGAAGTCCACCAAAACGTCCGCGCGCTCCGCTGGTCCCAGCCACAGGCCGTGAACGGCAACGCTGCCGATCGTGATGCTCCTGGTGTTCTGCTCGTAGTTGATGGCCGTAGGCGGAATGACGACCGGAGCCGGGAGCAATCCTCCCTCGCTGCCGATCTGCACCCACGCCGGACCCGCATTGCGCGGATCAGGAGCTCCGCCAGCCCTGCCGTCAGCCGCCCACATTGCCTGCGGCTTCGGGATGCCTGGTTGCGGACCGTAGTTCGGCCAGCAGCCAGCGGGGAGACCAGTACCGTTCAGTGGATTGCCAGTCCCATCGAGCATGCCAGTCGCAAGGCCAAGGTCGAGCATCGGCACTGCGACGGGATTGATGGAGCCGCAAAGTGGCACCAAGCTGCCCGTCGATGGAGGAACAGCAGGAAGCATCGTGACTTCTGTGGGCTGTGTCGAATCAGCGATGAACCACGACAAGTTCCAGGAGCGGTCGTTGCCCGCGCTCAGGATCTTGAAGCGGTACGCCTCTGGCGCGACATGCAGCACTGGATATGCCTTGCCGTTGATGATCGGCGTATCCATGAAGCCCTCTGGCGTGCCAGATGGATTCGGGATGATCGGGCAACCGCCCATATTGTTGTTCGAGGCAAGCGGTTGCAGCACTTGACCGGGATATAGGGCAGACGTGCAGGGCACGGTCACCGCACCGCCGACGCCAGCCGTGAGGCTCGTCTGCGGCGGGAAGAACCAAGCTCCGTAGTCCCAATGGCCAAGTCCGCTCGCGCCGCCCAGCGGATCGTTCGGGTTCTGGTTCGGCATGTAAACGTGCGGGAACCATAGGTCGCCAGGGTTGAAGGTTCCGGGTGCCGTGCCGAAGGCCGCCCAGGTTGGGTCTGTCATACCGGTCTGCGCCGGACCTGCGACGAAGGTCTTGTCCTGAATGACCAGCGGGATCAGGTGCGCAAGATCGTTAGGGGTGACGGTGCCAGGCGCTCCAGCGTTCGCGAGCGCAGTTTCCTCGGCGGGATCGTACAACAGATAACCAGCGGCCTCTCCGACATAGACGTTCAGCCGAGTGATGCCGTAGGCATGATCGTGGTAGAACATCAGGCGTCCGCCCTGCTGGTTCGTCCAGTAGAACGTCATCTCGCCAGCGGGCGCGTTATTAGTCGCGCCAGTGGGAAGCGCTCCGGTGAATGCTCCGTTCGGATAGCAGTTGGTTGTCACCGACGCCGTGCAGAATGGAACGATGTTGCCTGTCGTGTCGAAGTACATGTCAGGCACCGACTGCGTGCTGAGGCCCTTCAATGGCACATCGCCGATTGGAGTTGTCCACTGGTGTGGCGTTCCGTCGCTAATCCACGGAGTCGCGCCGCCATGCAGGTGCAGAGTAGCGCGGTTATCTGGGCCATCCGCCCCCATGTAGGTCGAGTCAACGGGGATGAACAGGTTCCCGCCAGCATTCAACGCGGGCAGGAGGTTCTTGAACAGTATGCGTACTGGCCGATTTTTGGCCGCCACAATAACGGGGCCGAGGTAGGATTGGCCGCCTGGCTGGCCCGCCGTGGGGCAGGTCACCGCTGCGGCGGTGGCGAGTTGACAATATCCACGCAGCGTTGTCGGTGGCAGGCTCGCGTGCATTTGTGTTTGATATTGGGTGAGTCCTATGACGTAGAAGTCCGAACCGGGAAACGTGGTTGTATCAGGAGCTGCGATAGCATTCTTCAAGTCCGGCAGCGCGTCTTGAAATTTCAGCATGCCGCCGGTGAACGGCGGCCCGATGATCGCAGTAGCCATCGCGCCGGAACCGCAGACAGGCTGTCCGGCCCCGCCGCATGGTCCGAGGTCGACGATGGTCACCATCGGCATCGTGTAGTTGCTCCCGGTGCCGGTGATCCCCGTGACCGCGCCGGTGGAGTCGGTGGTCAGCACAGCGGTGGCGCCCGCGCCGGTGATGTCAGTGATGACAACTTGCGGGTTGACATATCCCGACCCTGGGCTGATCAGAGTGAAACCCGTGATCTGGCCTGCCGGGAGGGGGCTATTGGCCCAGTTTGGAACGCCGAAGTAGTCGGTGCAGAGTGTCGAGCCTGAGGTTGTGTCGATTGGGAGTCCCGACACAGGATCGAACCCGTTGCACACGGGAACTTTCGTCTTCTGCGCCGCCGCGAACGTACCGAGGATTAGAAGCAGTGTGATGAGAGTGAGTAGGCGTTTCATAGCTACTTCACCCCCTTGCGCTCTGCCCGGATGCGGGCAGCGCGAAGATCGGCGTGCTTGATCGCTGATTTCCAGCGATCGGTGTTGGTTGTTCCCCGCATGACGCCCTTCCGGTTGACGGGCTTTTTCTGCACCGCGACCTGGGCCGCTGTCGGAATCTTATGTGCCGTTCCGGCTTGCCCATACGATGGGATTGCTGCCCAGCAGAGTAGGACAGTAAGAATAAGAATGAAGTTGCGCTTCAAGATGTGCCTCCTTGACCCGAAATGCCCCAAGCATTGGAGTTATCGGTCATATGTTCTGGAATACAGGAGGCGTCAGACCGACGTCTTTGTGCGGAAACAAAGCGTGAGCACAGTCACAGGAACCGGTGATGGGGCACACGGTGGGGGGTCTGGGGCAGGCCGCACTATGTTACAGACTTGAGGAGAGCACGGAATAGATGTTTTCAGGCCCAAAGATCCCGTTCGAGAAATGGCAAGGTAGGCTCAGTAACAACCATCTTGCGATCGCCGTCACCCCCCGGACGGTGCGATTCAACGCTACTCTGCTCTACAGTTTTTGATTGTAAGTTGTCTCCCCCGAATTAGGCCTCTGCAGGTATCAAGCATTTAGACAAGCCGAATTTTTGGCAGCAGCGGAACCCGCTGGCGATCTCAAGCCGAAAACTCGGGCGCCAGTGATAGTTCGCAGTGAAATGCTCACGGGAGTCACAATGGCAATCAGTAATAGTCTCGGATCTGTCTCCGCGATACTTTCCACTATTCCCGACGTCACGGCCCCATCTTCCTTTCCTTCACGACAGCAACTAGCAGGTCGCAAGACTGCCCTCCTGAGGACTGCAAAGCGCGGAAGCGCGGCGCCGGGACGGCGGGCTGGAGCGGTGAGCGCGCGTACCGGCTTTGCCCAGATCAACCTCGACCACGTGACCCGCGTCGTGAAGCGGATTGAACTCTTCCGGGACCTTTCTCCTTCCGAGTGTGAAGAGATCGCGATGACGGCACGCCCACAGGTTTTCGCACGCGGCGAAACTATCTTCCTCGAGGACGACCCCATTGGCGTCATTTATGCGGTCGTTTCCGGCCGCGTGAAGACCGTTCGTTCCAACCGCGTCGGGAAGCTGTCAATTCTCCACTTGGCTGGACCGGGTGAAGTTCTAGACGGGTTGAGGCTCTCGATGGGAAGTAACCACATGTTTACAGCGCAAGCGATGGGCCGCTGCCAAGTGTTGACCTGGGATATAGGAGTGTTCGAGGAGTTCGTTCGGCGATTCCCTGAATTGCAGAGCAAAGTTACACGTTTTCTTGTTCGCCGTTTGCGCATGACGGAGTGTCGGCTTCATGAACTGGCCACGGAGCGAGTCCCGCAGCGGTTGGCCCGGGTTCTGCTGCGCTTGATTGTGCAGTCGGAAAGTTGTGAGAGCCGCAAATCGATCGAACTCTCGTGTGAGGAGCTCGCGCAGATGGCTGGGACCACGCTGTACACAGTCAGCCGTTTGCTTTGTAGCTGGGCGGCGGAGAGAATTATTCAACCCGAGCGCAGCGCGATTCTGGTAGAGAACCTTCCAGGCCTGATCCACGTCGCCACTCGAGTCTCGTCCACAGATGAACAGATTGCTTGAGCTGTCCCCGGCGAACCAGCGCATCACGACCAGAGCGATGCGCTCCAGAGATTTCTGAAAGCAATGTCCATCTGCAAGGGCCAGCCGCTTGAGTCAGTTCCCTCCTGTTCTGGGCATGGATATGGGAACTCGCGGCCTCATTCTTACGATTCCCATCGTCGGAGCCTTGAAAATCATCTGCGACCACATTGAGCCGCGAGTAGCCCCCTTGCCACGTGCAGGCTGCCACCTGCATAGTAATCAAGCAACTTTACCGGAGCAGAACTCATCTTCAACTTGACGTTTCTTGACTTGGGGAGACGCGGCGCGCCGCTCTAGTCTTCAAGTCACTGGACGAACGAGGGCGTCGCAAGCCCAGTCAAGGTAAGAATGGTCATCCAGGCAGAACCCATCGTGTGGCCGGGAAAGCCCTATCCTCTCGGGGCGAACTGGGACGGCGAGGGAGTAAACTTCGCTCTGTTCTCCGAGCATGCAGAAGCAGTTGAGCTCTGCCTATTCGATCAGGCAGGCCGCCGCGAATTGCATCGCGTGCGGATCAAAGAGCAGACCGATCAAGTCTGGCACTGTTACTTGCCAGAGGCGCGGCCCGGACTTCTCTACGGATACCGCGTCCATGGTCCCTACGATCCGAACAAGGGGCATCGCTTCAACCCCCACAAACTCCTGCTCGATGCCTACGCGAAGCAGATCGTCGGCGACTTGAAATGGAGTGACTCGCATTTCGGTTACCGCATTGGCAGCAAGAACGCTGATCTCTCTATGGATCGTCGCGACAGCGCCCCCGGCATGCTCAAGGCCATGGTCATCGATTCGGCGTTTACCTGGGGCACGGACCGGGCGCCGCGCACTCCCTGGCACAAGAGCATCATTTATGAAATGCATGTCCGGGGCTTCACCATTCAACACCCCAAAGTTCCAGCATCTTTGCGCGGAACCTATGCGGGACTAGGGACTGCTCCCGTGATCGACCACCTGCTCAAGCTCGGCGTCACTGCGATCGAACTCATGCCCGTGCATTATTTCGTCGATGACCGACAGCTCATTGAACGCGGCCTGCGCAACTATTGGGGATACAACACGATCGGTTTCTTCGCTCCGATGTCGCGTTACCTGGCCACCAGTTCGATCAATGAGTTCAAGACCATGGTCAAGACCATGCACTCGGCCGGCATCGAAGTCATCCTCGACGTCGTCTACAACCACACGGCCGAAGGCAATCAACTCGGTCCCACGCTGTCGTTCCGCGGCATCGACAATTCCGTTTACTACCGCACCCTCCCGGATAATCCCCGCTATTACATGGACTACACCGGCACTGGTAACACGCTCAACATGCGCCACCCGCGCGTCCTGCAACTCATCATGGATAGCCTCCGCTACTGGGTGCTCGACATGCACGTTGACGGTTTCCGCTTCGACCTCGCCGCCACGCTGGCGCGTGAGTTGCACGAAGTCGACAAGCTCGGCGCATTCCTCGACATCATTCACCAGGACCCGGTGTTGTCACAGGTCAAGCTGATCGCCGAGCCCTGGGACCTCGGCGAAGGCGGATATCAGGTCGGCAAGTTTCCTATCGGCTGGGCCGAATGGAACGACCGCTACCGCGATGCTGTCCGCTCCTATTGGAAAGGGGATGGGGGGCAGATCGGAGAACTCGCCTATCGCATCACCGGTTCCAGTGATCTCTACGCGCGCAGCGGACGCCGTCCGTATGCCAGCATTAATTTCGTCACCGCCCACGACGGATTCACACTGCAAGATCTGGTGAGCTACAACCAAAAGCACAACGAAGCCAACGGCGAGGACAATCGCGATGGCACCGACAACAACCGAAGCTGGAACTGCGGTGTGGAGGGGCCAACAGATGATCCAGCCGTCAACGCTCTTCGTGCCCGCCAGAAGCGAAACTTCCTCGCAACCCTCCTCTTATCCCAGGGAGTCCCCATGCTCCTCGCCGGTGATGAACTCGGTCGCACGCAACTGGGGAACAACAACGCTTACTGTCAGGACAACGAAGTCAGTTGGCTGAATTGGGATCGACTTGGAGAAGAAGAAGAACTCGTTGCTTTCGTGAGGAGACTCATTGCACTTCGCCAGAACCATCCAGTCTTCCGCCGCCGGAATTTTTTCCAAGGACGTTCCATCAAAGGCGCCGGGGTCAAGGACATTCTCTGGCTTCGGCCCGACGGCCGGGAGATGCCCGATGAGGAATGGAACCAGGAGCACGCCCGAACTCTAGGTCTTTTTCTTTCCGGTTCGGCGGTGGATGAAATCGATGAGCGCGGCCAGGTCATCACCGATGAAAATTTCGTGCTCCTCATGAACGCCCATCATGAGGAGGTTCCGTTCACCCTGCCAACAGCCGCGTCCGGGATGCTTTGGAACTCCCTCCTCGATACTTCATTCGAGCAGGCGCGCGGTCCCGGCACCACCCACGAGCCCGTGACCCCATACCCGTTGCAATCCCGCTCACTGGCCCTTCTGGTCGAGCGTCTTCGCGAGCAAGTTCGTCAGGATCGCCGCAATGGAGCGTAAGCACGCTATGCCCTTCGGGGCAGAAGTCCTCGCCAACGGTAATGTTCGCTTCCGCTTGTGGGCGCCCGCCGCAAAGCGCGTGACATTGTGTCTCGAAAATGGGAAAGGAGCTTACCCTCTGTTCCCCCTGGAAAACGGATGGTTTGAACGGATTTCATCCGAAGCAACAGCTGGGTCGCTGTATCGCTTTCAAATTGACGACAAAATGGAAGTGCCCGACCCCGCTTCGAGATTTCAACCCCGGGATGTTCATGGTCCCAGCGAGGTGCTGGACCCGACCGCGTTTCAGTGGACCGACGATAAGTGGCGAGGCCGACTCTGGGAAGAAGCTGTCATCTACGAACTGCACGTAGGAGCATTCACCCCCGAGGAAACATTCCGCGAAGTCGAGCAGAAGCTCGACTACCTCCGTGATCTAGGCGTCACCGCCGTGGAGCTTATGCCCGTCGCCGATTTTCCCGGCACACGGAATTGGGGATACGACGGCGTCTTAATTTTCGCGCCTGACAGTTCTTACGGACGTCCCGAAGACCTCAAGCAACTCATACAGGCCGCTCACGCTAAGGGGCTGATGATGTTTCTCGACGTCGTGTATAACCACTTCGGTCCCGAGGGAAATTACCTTCACCTGTACGCGCCCCAGTTCTTCACCAACCGTCACCACACGCCTTGGGGAGAAGCTCTCGACTTTGACGGACCGGAAAGCCGGGTCGTGCGCGATTTCTTTATCCACAATGCGCTCTACTGGCTCGAGGAATATAACTTCGATGGCCTCCGTCTCGACGCCGTCGAGGCGATCGTCGATGAGTCGACTCCTAATATCCTCACCGAATTGGCACAAACCGTACGCGAACGATTCGGCGCAGAAAGATTCGTCCACCTCGTCGTCGAGAATGGCGACAACACTGCCCGCTACTTGAGTCGGGACGAGTCAGGTAGCGTGCGGCTGTACGACGCACAGTGGAACGACGATATCCACCATTGCCTGCACGTGCTGCTAACTGGTGAAACTGACGGGTACTACTCCGACTATGCGCCCGATCCGATGCGGTATCTCTGCCGGTGTCTCAAAGAGGGCTTTGCGTATCAAGGCGAGTACTCCGAGTACCATGGCGAAAATCGTGGGGAACCTAGTACTCACTTGCCTCCGCCCGCCTTCATTTCTTTTCTGCAGAATCACGATCAGATCGGAAATCGCGCCTTCGGCGAGAGGATCACCCAACTTGCCGATCCGCGGGCCCTCAAGGCGGTCGTGGAGATTCTCCTTCTCGCACCGTCGCCTCCGTTGATGTTCATGGGCGAGGAATTTGGCGCTTCCTCTCCGTTCCTCTTTTTCTGTGATTTCCACGGTGACTTGGCCGCTGCCGTCACAAACGGAAGAAGAAGCGAGTTCGCCCGATTCGCCAAGTTCAACTCCTCCGACGTGCGCGAGTCTATCCCTGATCCGAATGCCGAAAGCAGTTTCCTGCAATCCAAGTTGAACTGGGACCACTCGCGCGATAAGGTCCACACCGAGTGGCTCAATCTGTACCGCAAACTGCTCGCAGTCCGGCAAAGCAAAGTCGTTCCTCATCTTGGAAAATCTTGCGTAACCAGATGCGATGCCTCTCACGGCCGGGAGCGCAAGGTCTTGGTCGATTGGGTTTTTGAGGACGGAGCACGCCTGGAACTCCGCGCCAACCTTAGCAATGAAACGGTCTCGGTCTCACTCGAGCATGCAACTTCACCCTTTTACAGCAGCACACCTGAAGCAGCCGCAGCGTTCGAGCATGGCTCACTGCCGCCCTGGTCGGTCATTTGGTGTCTGCATGAAGAGAAATAATCGCCCTTTCCATCAGGTGTTCCCCTCGAAATACTCCACAGAATCCTGTATGGAGCATCGCTCCCGCCGCATATAGTGTGAAAGTGGATTTCTGTTCCCTCGTGCGCCTGCGAAAGACGTTTCCCGGACAATGAAGCAGTTCGACCAAATTCCGACGGCGACCTACCGCCTGCAGTTCAATCCCCACTTCACCTTTCGTGATGCCGCGGCAATCGTTCCTTACCTCAGCGAGCTTGGAATCAGCCACTTCTACGCCTCGCCCTACCTGCGCGCCAGGCCCGGAAGCATGCACGGGTACGACATCATCGACCACAATTCACTCAATCCCGAGCTGGGCACTCAGGACGACTACGAACGCTTCGTCTCGGAGTTACATCGTCACGGCATGCGCCAGATTCTCGACATCGTTCCCAACCACATGGGCGTGATGGGCAGCGACAATGCCTGGTGGCTCGATGTTCTCGAGAACGGCGAGGCCTCTGACTTCGCCGACTTCTTCGACATCGATTGGGACCCGATCAAAGATGAACTGAAGGGCAAGGTTCTGATTCCCGTTCTTGCTGAACAATATGGGAACGTCCTCGAGAAGGGCGAACTCAAAGTGACGTTCGATGCCGAGCGAGGAGAGTTCAGCATCGTCTATTTTCAACATCGTTTTCCGGTCGATCCCAAAGAGTACTCGCGCATCTTGAGTTTCCAGATCGAACGCCTGCAGGGAAAACTCGGGCCCACTCATGAAGACTTCCTGGAACTGCAGAGCATCACCACCGCGTTCGGACATCTGCCGGACCGTCATGGCGCCACCCCCGAGCAGAAGGCCGAGCGCAACCGTGAAAAGGAAGTGCAGAAGCGCCGTCTGGCCGCTCTCTGTGCGCGATCTCACGACATCACGGAATTTATCGTCGAGAATGTAACCACAATCAACGGCACGGCCGACGATCCTCGCAGCTTCGACGCTTTGCATGAACTGATCAAGGCCCAGCCTTATCGCTTCGCCCAATGGCGTGTCGCCGCCGATGACATCAATTACCGTCGCTTCTTCGACATCAACGATCTCGCCGCCCTTCGCACCGAGAACGAGAAGGCTTTCAATGAGACGCACAAGCTGATCCTGGACCTTGTCGCTCAAGGGAAACTCGACGGCCTTCGCGTCGACCATCCAGATGGCCTCTACGACCCGGCCCGTTATTTCGAACAATTGAGCGGTCGCTTGCGGACAGAACTGGAACCCCAAGACCGCGAGGCCTATCTGATCGCGGAAAAAATTCTCACCGGCAACGAGCGCCTGTCAAAACAATGGCCCATTGATGGCACAACCGGCTACGAATTCGCCAACCTGGTCAATGGACTCTTCGTGGACCGTTCAGCCGGTGAAAAGATGGAGCGTATCTATCGATCCTTCATCGGCAATTCGTCACAATTTGCAGACGTCGTCTATCTATGTAAAAGGCAAATCCTCAAGGTAGTGCTCGCCAGCGAACTGAACGTACTTGCCAATCTCCTTAGCCGCATCGCTCTTGCCAGCCGCTACACTTGCGATTTCACTCTTAACAGTCTGCGAAGCGCGCTAGGCGAAATCATCGCCAGTTTCCCCGTTTATCGCACCTACGTGAATGGTCCCGAGGTCTCTGAGGAGGACCGGCGCTACGTCGAAAAAGCGGTCGTTGCCGCAAGGAAGAGAAGCAACGCAGGCGACCTGAGCGTCTTCGACTTCGTCCAGCGCATCTTGCTGATCTACGTTTACGGCAGCGATGCTGGCTGGTACAAGCAGGCGGTTCTTCGTTTTTCCATGAAATTCCAGCAGGTCACGGCCGCTGTGATGGCGAAGGGACTGGAGGACACCGCGTTCTACCGCTACAACCGCCTGGTCTCCCTTAATGAAGTCGGCGGAAATCCCAGCCGCTTCGGCACGACAGTTGAGGAGTTTCATCGCGCGAACCAGGAGCGACGGTCCTGCTGGCCTGACTCGATGCTGGCTTCCTCGACGCACGATTCGAAGCGTTCCGAAGATGTGCGGGCGCGCATTAACGTGCTCTCCGAGATGCCACGACCCTGGCTCCTTCATCTGCGCCGATGGCGCGACTGGAACCGCGGCAAGAACCGACAGATCGATGGCCAGCCTGCGCCGACGCGAAACGACGAGTACCTTCTGTATCAGACCCTCGTCGGAACCTGGCCCTCGGAACTGCTCGACGATGCTGGCTGGAAGGCATTCACGGAACGCATCGAGCAGTACGCGCTCAAAGCGGCGCGCGAAGCCAAAGAGCACACTAGTTGGGCGAATACCAATTCAGAGTATGAGAGCGCTCTCGTAGATTTCACCCGGGCGATTCTCGATCGTTCCACTGATAACACCTTTCTGGCCGACTTCGAGGACGTAGCACGCCGTATAGCCCGCATCGGTACCTTCAACAGCTTTTCACAAACTCTTCTTAAACTGACATCTCCCGGAGTGCCTGACATATACCAGGGAAACGAATGGCTGGAACTTAACCTGGTCGATCCTGATAATCGGCGCCCCGTCGATTACGAGCAGCGGAGAGAGTTGCTCGCGACGCTGAAGCGGGAAACAGCCTCAACTCACGAGATGTCGACCCGGGCTCGAGGCTTGATTTCCGCACGTGACGGCAATGCCACGAAACAATACCTTACGTGGAAGACCCTCACCTTCCGCCGCCAGCAGCCCGACATGTTTCAGCGCGGCAGCTACATCCCTCTGCCTGCAACGGGAGAGAAATCCGAACATGTGGTTGCTTTTGCTCGACAGCATGAAGGGCGCACGATCATTGTTGCGGTCCCGCGGCTCTCCGGCAGGTTGATGGGCGAGAGTCACGACTCAGTGTGTGAAGAAGCGATTTGGCGAGACACCACGCTCGAAATTCCCAGCGACGGAGTGACGTGCTACCACAATCTATTCACTGGCGAATGTTTGCCGCTCAAACCGGACGCTATGCCCCGGGTCCTTGTCTCTGACCTGTTTCGCAACTTCCCTGTCGCGGTCCTGATCAGCGAACCGCAACCCTCAACTCAAAGTTGCACGTAAGAGAAGAGCTGCCCCGAAACAAAGACTCCTGCTCATCAGGCCCACGGAAACACGGCGTGCGGTCTCCTTCAAGGCGCGCTATGGACTGTCCAGCAATGGACAGTCCAATCTCCTAGCGAACATTTCAAGCCCGCAGGAGACACAACAACGTCATCGTATCGCCTTTGCTTTCAAAGATTTGACTCTGGCCCATGTTGGCCCTGAAGTTGCCACACGGCAAGGTGATGGATATCGCCCGCCCAGAGTTTAAGGAACGTAAACGTCGGCGCCAGATTGCCACAGCGGCAGTAATCATTGTGGTGGTGGCTGCCCTTACAGTCGTCGTGTACCGCCTCCGTCCGGCTGCGCCCACGGTCGAGCGCGGCACAGTGTGGACCGATTCGGTGAAGCGCGGCTCAATGTTGCGCCAAGTGCGCGGCATCGGGTCCCTGGTGCCTTCCCAAGAATCCGTGTTGCAGATTCCGGCTGAGACCGAAGCCACCATTATTCGAATCCGCTTGCTGCCGGGATCCCTGGTGAACGCCGATAGCATTCTTGTCGAAATGAGTGATCCGCAGGTGGAACAGGCAGCGGTCGACGCACATCTTCAATGGAAGGCGGCCGAGGCCGAGTATCAGAGCCAGCGCATGAAACTGGAAAGCGACCTCATGAACCAAAAGGCTGGGGCGGCGACGGTGAAAGCCGACTACAACACGACCCAGCTGCAATCGCAAACCGACAAGGCTCTCTACGATCTCGGCGTGATCTCCGGATTAGCCTATAAAGCTTCGAAGAGCAAGGCTGACGAGCTCACCATACGCAATGGGCTCGAAGATCAGCGGTTGGAGAGCACGCAGAAAGCGATCGACGCACAACTTGCGCAATTGCAGGCCAAAGTCGACCAGATGCGCGTCCTGGCGGAACTGAAGCAGAAGCAGCTCGACGCGTTAAAGGTCCGGGCCAAGATCGAAGGAGTTCTCGTCGAACTGCCGTTGCACGTTGGGCAACACGTCACCCCCGGAACGATGCTGGCTAAGGTGGTGCAGCCCAATCATCTGATGGCCGAACTGAAAGTCGCCGAGACCCAGGCGCGGGATGTGCAGATCGGCGAACCGGCATCAGTCGATACGCACAACGGAGTTATTGCCGGTTCAGTCATGCGGGTCGATCCCGGAGTGCAAAACGGAACGGTCACCGTCGACGTCAAACTGGTAGGCGACTTGCCGAAAGGCGCGCGGCCTGACCTGAGCGTTGACGGCACGATCGATCTCGAGCGTCTCGACAACGTGCTCTATGTGGGACGTCCGGCATTCGGGCAGGAAAACAGCACGATCAGCCTGTTTCGGCTTGACGGCGACGGTCGTGACGCAATGCGCGTTCCGGTGAAAGTGGGACGGGCTTCCGTGAATTCGATTCAAGTCATTGAGGGCTTGCACGAAGGCGATACAGTCGTACTTTCCGACATGTCGCGATGGGACAACACGGATCGCATCCGGCTTCAGGATTAAGAACCAAAACTCAGAAATCGAGGCGAATCTTTCATGAGCGACGCTAGTCAACCACTCATTCAGATTACCGATATGACGAAAGTTTTCTACACCGACGAAATCGAAACGCACGCGCTGTCGGGTGTGCACCTCTCGGTTGCCAAAGGCGAGTACGTCGCCATGTCGGGACCGTCGGGCTGCGGGAAGTCCACTCTGCTTTCGATTATCGGCCTCCTCGACACCCCCACTGGCGGCCGCTATTTTCTCAATAATAAGGCAGTGGAGAACCTGGATTTCGCGGAGCGGGCGCGCATCCGGAATCAGGAGATCGGATTTATCTTCCAGAGTTTCAACCTGATTGGCGATCTCACGGTTTATGAAAACGTCGAATTGCCGCTGACATACAGACAGCGCATGCCGAGCGCTGAGCGAAAAGGGCGCGTCATGGAAGCGCTGGAGCGCGTAGGAATGGCGCATCGCGTGAGGCACTACCCGTCGCAACTGTCAGGCGGTCAGCAGCAGCGCGTGGCAGTCGCGCGCGCTCTCGGCGGAAAGCCTTCGATTCTGCTCGCTGATGAACCTACGGGAAATTTAGATTCGCGCAACGGCGAAGCCGTAATGGAGTTGCTAGCCGATCTGCACCGCGAGGGCGCAACCATCTGCATGGTGACACACGATCCCCGCTTCGCCAAGCATGCACAACGGGAAGTGCATCTCTTCGACGGCAAGGTCGTGGCCGAAGAAGAACTCAAAAAGCTGTTGGCGGATGTAGGCGCATGAACCACCTGCTTCAAGACCTCCGTTTTGCCTGGCGGCAGTTGCTGAAGAACCCCGGCTTCAGCGCAGTTGTAGTACTGACACTGGCACTCGGAATCGGCGCGAACTCCGCAATTTTCAGTGTTGTGAACGGAGTATTGCTCCGTCCTCTTCCATTCAAAGATCCCGACCGGATCGTTCGCGTCTGGCACACGCCGCCGGCGAAGAGCTTTCCCGGGATCCCCACCTTCTCCGTGTCGGCCGCGAATTATTTCGACTGGCAACGAGACAACCACGTTTTCGAGCGGATGGCGATCTACAATTACCGCGGCTTCACGCTCACCAGCGCCGCGCAGCCGCTGCAAGTCGACGCTAGCGCCGTCAGTTCCGGTTTTTTTGAAACGCTCAGAGTTGCCCCGTTGCTGGGGCGCGTTTTCTCCCCCGAAGAAGACCAGCCGGGACACACGAATGTGGTTGTCCTTAGTCACCGGTTCTGGCAGGAACACTTCGGTGCGGATCCAAACCTCGTCGGCCACAACATCACGATGGACGGAAAGAATTTCCTGGTCGCGGGAGTGATGCCCGAGAGCTTCCGGTTCCCGGATTACGGTCAGATGAAGGTTCAGATGTGGACGCCGATGGGCTGGACCGACCAGGAACGAGCAGTGCGTGGGGAGCACCACTCGGTTGTGATCGCGCGACTTAAGCTGGGCGTCGATCTCAAACAGGCGCAGGCTGAGATGAGCACAATTTCGAGCCGCCTGGAGCAACTCTATCCCGCGGATGACAAGGGATGGGGCGCATCAGTCGTGCCTCTCCATCAAGATATGGTGAGCGATGTCCGGCCGGCGCTGCTCGTGCTGCTGGGTGCCGTGGCTTTTGTGTTGCTGATCGCCTGCGCTAACGTAGCCAACCTTGTGCTTGCCCGGACCTTCGGCCGGCAGAAGGAGATTGCGATTCGCTCCGCTCTGGGAGCGAGTTCCGGCCGTGTGCTGCGCCAGATTCTTACCGAATCGGTGCTGCTGGCAGTCATCGGTGGGTCGCTGGGATTGGTCGCCGCTCCTTTCGGTCAGCGTTTCATCCTGTCATTTCTTGCAAATCAGCTACCCGATTCCGTCACAGTGCACCTGGACCTGAAAGTTCTTGCATTCACTGCATGCGCTTCAGTGCTCACCGGAATCTTCGCCGGAGTCCTTCCCGCCATGCGGCTGGCGAACTCCGACGCCAACCAGGCCTTGAAACAAGGGTTGGGCCGGACCGACGTTAGTTCTGGCAGCCACCGGACACGCGGGATTCTGGTCGTTGCTGAGGTTGCCCTTTCGATCGTACTGCTGGTCGGCGCTGGACTGATGATCCGCAGCTTTCAGCTCTTACAGAGCGTTGTCCCCGGCTTTGACTCCCACGGCGTTCTTACGATGACCGCCGCGATCGCGCGCGCTAAGTTTTCTGAACCCGTGCAAGAACTCAACTTCTTCAAACAGGTGATTCAGCGGGTGAGAGCGCTCCCGGGCGTCGAGGCGGCGGGCGTTGTCGACGACATTCCTCTCGACAACAGTGGCTCTCATCAGCCGATCGCGATCGAAGGACAGCCCGAAGTGGCGATGGCCGACCAGCCCGAGGTCGATGTCCGATTGATCAGCGCCGGCTACCTGCACTCCATGCGCATCCCTTTGCTGCGAGGACGCGATTTCGGGGATCAGGACGTCAGCGATAGGCCGGCCTCCATCCTGATCAGCGAATCAATGGCGCGGCGTTTTTGGCCTGGCGAGGATCCCATCGGCAAACGTCTGACGCTGACGTTCTCTCCGAAGCACGTTCGTGAAGTCGTAGGGGTAGTTGGAGACGTAAAGCTCGACAGTCTGGACCAGGAACGCCCATCAACGACGATTTACGTGCCCTTCGATCAGCTCGCCTCGGATGGGGAATCCAACTTTAATTCTTTTCCCATGACCCTTGTTGTGCGCACTGCGACGACTCCGGGCAGCATGGTTTCCGTGGTCACGAATGCGATCCACGAAGTCGATGGCACAGTTCCCGTTCGCGACGTCTTCACCATGGATGACGTGATCACCAAATCCCTGTCGCAATCGCGATTCAACACGCTGCTGCTGGGCGTATTCGCCGGACTGGCGCTGCTGCTGGCAGCCATCGGTATCTACAGCGTGCTCTCGTACAGCGTCAGGCAACGTGTGCCGGAAATCGGAATCAGGCTGGCTCTCGGTGCGCGCGTGACAGATGTGCTGCGCATGGTCGTAATGGAAGGAATGAAACCGACACTGCTCGGGGTCGGGATCGGCTTGGCGGCCGCGCTCGCTATGGGACGGCTGGTGTCGAGTCTCGTCTTCCAGGTGAAACCAACTGATCCGACGACCTTCGTTGCTGTCGCCGCCTTGTTGGCGTTAATCGCGTTGCTCGCTTGCATCATTCCTGCCTACCGGGCGAGCAAGGTCGACCCAGTAGTGGCGTTGCGGAACGAGTAGCGCAAGCCGATGAACGCTGGGGATGGGGTGCAAACATGAGAGACCTGCTCCAAGACGCACGTTTCGCTACGCGGCAACTCCGCAAGAACAAAACGTTCACGGTGATCGCCGTAACTACGCTGGCGTTGGCGGTGGGTGCGAGCACCGCGATCTTTTCCGTGGTCAACGCCGTATTGCTGGCGCCGCTGCCTTACAAGCAGGTGGATCGCCTCGCAATGATCTGGGGACGCAACGCTTCGCGAGGAGATTTGCAGTTTCCGATCTCTCCCGGTGACTTCACCGACTGGAAGCAGAGAAACGATGCCTTTGAAGACATCGCCGCTTCCTATGACAACGCGGCGACACTAACCGGCGTGGGCGAGCCAAAGATGGTTCTCGGATATGCCTTCACGCCGAATTACTTCCGCATTCTCGGCGTTGAGCCCGAGAGGGGCCGCACGTTCACTGAGCAGGAAGCCGACACCAAAGCGCAGGTTACCGTCATCAGCGACAAGTTCTGGCGAAATACGCTTCACGGCGATCCAAACCTGCTGGGGAAATCGATCACGCTTGATGACAAGCCCTACACGATCATCGGCGTGATGCCGCCGGGATTTCAGTATCCTCCGCAAACCGAGCTCTGGATGCCGCTTTCGCTCTCTTCCTCCGCCAGCAATTACGAATACCGCTACATCCACGTGATCGGCAGGCTGAAATCCGGTGTTTCGATCGCGGACGCACAAGTGCGCATGAATGCGCTCGAACGCCAGATTGCCTTGCAACATCCCAAAACCGATGCAGGCAATGAAACCTTGGTCGAACCGGTGCGGCATCAATTGTCAGGCGACATTCAGCAGCCGTTGCTGGCGCTCTTCGGCGCAGTCGGCATTGTGCTGGTGATTGCTTGCGTCAACATAGCGAGCCTCTTTCTGGCACGAGCGGGTGACCGGAGAATCGAGGTATCGGTACGAGTTGCTTTGGGTGCTAGCCGGCTTCGACTGCTGCGGCAATTTCTCTGCGAAAGTCTGGTGCTCTCTTTATTCGGCGGAATACTGGGATCCATTTTTGCTGTTTGGAGCACACGTTTCCTGCTCAGCATTTTCCCGAACGGCATCGCCAACCTGAGCATTCCGAAACTGGAGGCGATTCCGATCGACGCGCCTGTGCTTCTCTTCGCATTGGGAGTTACCATCGCGACTGGGCTGATCTTTGGCGTTGTACCTGCCATGCAATCCGCCAATGCGAATGGAAACGACGCGCTCCGGGAGTCTCGTACTTCAACATCCGGTGTGCGATCGACGCGTGTTCGAAGCACCCTGGTCGCGGTTGAGATTGCGCTGACTCTGGTCTTACTCGCCGGCGGCGGGTTGATGATCGAGAGCTTTCGTCAGGTATATCGACAGGATCTGGGCTTCCGTCCTGATTCTGTTTTGGGTCTGGAAGTCTTCCTTCCGCAGACTCGATATCCTTTTGAGCAACCTGAAAAGCGGACTTCTTTCGTATCGGGCGTGATTGCGGGCATGCAGAAGATTCCTGGCGTGTCATCCGCCTCCGCCACCAACTTCCTGCCACTGTCCGGATTCTGGGGCGGCACTGACTTCACTATCGAAGGGGACGCTCGAAAGGCAGATGCAGCTAAGGCGAACGCCGACAACCGCCTGATAACGCCTGGATATTTTTCGACCATGGGCATCGGCATGCTGCGAGGCCGCAACTTTACGGATGCGGATCGCGCGGGCGTGGAACGCGTTGCGATTGTCAATGCAACCTTCGCACGACGCTATTTCGTAAATCAGGACCCGGTGAACAAGGTTCTGCAGATTGACGAGTACCCCCATGCTGAGCGCTGGCGGATCGTGGGAGAAGTTTCGGACGTGAAGTCCTTCGGACCGGAGCAACTATCCCATGCAGAGATTTATCGGCCGCTGGCGCAAGACCCTTTTCCTCTCCTGGCGTTCGTGGTCAAAACGAACGGCGATCCCGCCGCGCTGTTGAAGCCCGCAAAACAAGCTATCTGGGACATCGACAAAGATCAGCCAGTATTCGACGCGATGCCGATGCGGAATCTCGCGGCGCAATCGATCACGCTGCGGCGCACAAGCACCATCCTGCTTTCTGCTTTCGCTGCACTGGCACTCATCGTGGCCGCGGTTGGGCTCTATGGAGTGATCGCGTATTCGGTTGCACGGCGCACGCACGAGATCGGTATTCGCATGGCATTGGGAGCACAACGAAACGACGTTCTGCGGCAGATACTGCGGTATGGAATGAGGCTGATCCTGACCGGCGAGATTGTCGGATGTGGTATCGCGTTGCTGGTGACACAGTTCGTCTCTGGCGTTTTGTACGGGGTGAGCCCGCGGGATCCGTGGACGTTTTTGATCGTGGTGCTGGCGTTAAGCGCGGTGGCGCTTATCGCCTGCTACATCCCGGCGCGTCGCGCGATGCGAGTCGATCCGATGGTGGCGCTGCGGTACGAGTGAGGAAAGTGAGACAGCGATGACCGCTTTGTTACAAGACCTGCGCTATGCGCTTCGGAATTTCCGCAACCGTCCGACCTTCGCAGCCGTGGCGATCCTCACGATTGCGATCGGCATCGGAGCGAACACAACTATATTCGGCTGGCTGCGCTCCCTGGTGCTGAACCCGTTTCCCGGGGCCGTAGAGCCTGACCGCATCGTAGCCATCGAGAACAGCGCGCCGGATGGCGAACCTCTGACCACTTCCTATCTCGACTTCCGCGATTTTCGGAACAACTTGCATCTCGTCAATTTGGTAACGGCATACCGGGGCTATCTGTTCTCGGTCGGCGAGGTGCCGAACGTGGAACGGGCCTGGGGCGAAATGGTCTCGGGTGGCGTATTTGACATGTTCGGTATCAAACCCGAGGCCGGGCGCTTTTTTTCCCTCGACGAACGCGATGATGCTCAGAACGCCCACGCGGTGGTGGTCATTAGCCATGGCTATTGGAAGTCGCACTACGGCTTGAATTCCTCCGCCATTGGAAGCACGCTGCGTGTCAATCGAACTCCGCTGACGATTATCGGCGTGACGCCCGATAGCTTCCACGGTACTCATGCTGGGCTGGACTACGACTTCTGGGTACCGCTCACGATGTATGGGCAAATGACCCACACGGGCCAGTGGATGTTGCAGGACCGCAACACGCGCAACTTCATGCTGCTCGCCCGCCTGGCGCCGGGCATCGCTATGGAGCAGGCGCGCGGAGAAGTACAGGCGCTCGCGAACCGCATGGGGGAAGAAGACGCGGACTCCAACCAGGGAATCGGCGCAACCATACTTCCAGTCTGGCAATCGCATTTCGGCTCGCAGGCAATGCTGCTTACTCCTGTCGCGATCCTCATGGGCATCGGAGGCGTTGTCCTCTTGATCGTGTGTGCCAATCTCGCCAACCTGCTGCTGGCTCGCGCCACCGCGCGACAGCAAGAGTTCAGTGTCCGGTTGGCGCTGGGAGCTAAACGCGGACGTCTTATGACCCAACTTCTGACTGAAACGCTACTCATGGCGCTTGTCGGTTCGGTGTTCGGTTTGATCCTGGCGAATTGGCTCGGAGGGGCGCTGCGTTGGCTGCTCCCTGCTGTCGCCCGGCCAGTGATGATTGCTCCTCCGTTGGACGGCCATGTTTTCGCCTTCACCGCGGCATTAGCGGTCAGCGTGACCGTTCTTGCAGGTTTGATGCCCGCCCTGCATTCGTCTCGGGCCAATGTCAGCGAAGCACTGAAGCAGGGCGGACGCAGCGGAATCTCAGGCGTGAACGCACACCGCTTGCGCGGACTCATGGTGATCTCCGAGGTGGCGCTAGCGGTCGTGGCCATGGTCGGTGCAGCCCTGTTTCTAAGAAGTTTTGAGCGCGCCCGCACCATCGATCCAGGCTTCGCAGCAGAAGGAGTGGCGCTGGCGCAATTCGATTTCTCTACTGCCAACTACGATGCTCAGCAGACTGACACTTTCTGCCGCCGGTTAAGTGATCGGCTGGAGCAATTTCCAGGAGTGAGAGCGGTCAGCTACGACGACTCTGTGCCGCTCGGCTTTCACGGGGGCAACTGGGAGAACCTTGAGGTCGAAGGATACGTACCTGCTCCGAACGAGAACATGAAGATCTATCGCGACCTGGTCTCCCCAGGCTATTTCGACTCGATGAAGATTCCACTCATCGAAGGCCGCGATTTCGACTGGCATGACGACTCCAAGTCTCCTCTAGTCATGATCGTGAATCAGGAGTTTGCCCGCCGATTTCTGCCGAACCGCAGCGTGATCGGCCACAAAGTGCACGGATGGGGCGAGTGGTTCACCATTATAGGGGTCGCGAGGGACAGCAAATATCATCGCGTCACTGAAAATCCGCAACCTTATTTCTATATTCCCATCCGCCAGATCTTCCGCCCGGAATATGGCCTGACGTTTCACGTACGCACCTCTGGATCCGTCAACGAAGCGATCGCGGCGGTGCGCCGCGAGGCTGCAGCGATCGATCCGGCAATCGTCCTGTTCGATGCCCAGCCCATGACGGAGTACATCTCGGCGTCGCTGTTTGGGGCGAAGATCACCGCAAACCTGCTCTCCCTGCTTAGCGGCATCGGGCTGCTGCTGGCAGCGATGGGATTATATGGCGTAATGGCGTATTCGGTAGCGCAGCGCACGCGCGAATTTGGTGTGCGCGTAGCCATGGGTGCCAAGCCGCGCGACATTCTGCGGTTGATCCTGCGCGAAAGCGGAACGCTGACAATCACTGGCATGGCGGCAGGGTTGATCCTGGCCGCTTTGTCCGCACGGATCGTCGCCAATGCAATTTATGGCGTCAGTCCTCTGGATCCTTTGACGTATGGAGCGGTGGGCCTGGTGCTGGTGGCGGTTGCCTTGGCGGCGAGCTACGTTCCCGCTCGCCGTGCAACGAAAGTCGATCCGATGGTGGCGCTGCGGTACGAGTGAGGAGTGGTTATGGCGAATCTATTTCACGATCTTCGGTACGCGCTCCGGCAATTGCGGAAAGCTCCGGGGTTCGCTTGCGCCGCCATCGTAATTCTGGCGCTCGGAGTCGGCGGGACTTCGGCGATCTTCAGCACGCTCAACCCCATTTTGTTTGAGCCGCTGCCTTATCCGCATGCCAGCCGGATCATAATGATCTGGTATGCGGATGAGTATGGTGTCCGTTCTCCCCAGACTTTCCATACCTATCGTGAGTTGGCGGAGCGGAATCGATCCTTCGAGGCAGTCGCGGTGATGAAGACATGGCAGCCAACTCTGGTTGGCGCCAATCAACCGGAAAGAATCGATGGCCAGCAGGTGAGCGCCGCATATTTTCGAGCTCTGGGCGTGATTCCGACGCTGGGACGTGACTTCCAACCCTTCGATGATGTGTTCCATGGTCCAAAAGTTGTCGTCCTGAGCGATGGGTTGTGGCGCCGACGTTTTGGCGGCGATGCCTCGATCCTCCAGCATCAGATAAAACTCGACGACGAAACTTATACCGTCATCGGCGTCATGCCGAGTACGTTCGACAACGTCCTGGCGCCCTCCGCCGAAGCATGGTCCCCTTTGCAATACAACACAGGAAATGTTGCGTCCACCGAGACCCGGGAGTGGGGACATCACCTGCGAATGGTGGGGCGGGTTCGAGCGGGCGTTAGCCAAAAGCAGGCCAAAAGCGACTTGGCGCGGATTGCGGGCACCGCCGTCGCCGAATTCCCACGTCCGCGTTGGGCAGCGATGAAGCAAGGGCTCATCGCGGATTTGTTGCAAGACGACATCACGCGAGGCGTTAGGCCGGCACTGCTGGCGGTTTTTGGTGCAGTGATCCTGGTTCTTCTGATTGCATGCGTGAATGTGACAAACCTGCTGCTGGCGCGAGGGGCGCAGCGGCGAGGCGAAATCGCCATGCGCGCCGCGCTCGGCGCTGCGCCGCCGCGATTGATCCGGCAACTGGTCACCGAGAGTCTGCTGCTGGCCATCCTCGGTGGAGCCTTGGGGATGGTTGTGACTGAGGCGGGCGTCCGTTTGTTAGTGGCGTTGAGTCCGCCGGGACTGCCGCGAGTGAATGCTATTCGGGTCGACGGCGCAGTCTTTGCGTTTGCATTCGGCGTAACGGTCATCATTGGCTTGGTGGTGGGCTTGATTCCGGCACTGCATTCTTCCCGTGGCGCCCTGCTCAGGGCATCGCAGCAGAGTTCGCAGCGCACGACGGGAGATCATCAGCTGACTCGCCGCGCATTCGTCGTGGCGGAAGTGGCACTTGCGCTGATCCTGCTGGTAAGCGTGGGGTTGCTGTTGCATAGCATGCGGCGCCTGCTCACCGTATCCCCGGGATTCCAGACCTCCGGTAGGCTCAGCATGCAAGTGCAAACCTACGGGCGGAAATACGGCGATGATCGCATCTGCCACCAGTTTTTCGCGCAGGCCCTCAACGCTGTGGGCCAGGTCCCCGGTGTCACCGCGGCGGCGTTTACGAGCCAAATGCCGCTCAGTGGCGACTCCGATGTTTATGGCGCGAAGTTCGAGGGTGACGCTCCGGAAGTTGGATATGCCGTGTACCGCTACGCGGTCACACCGGATTACTTCGAAGCACTCAAGATTCCTTTGCGGCGCGGCCGTTTGCTGGATGATCACGACACCACCAACTCACCGCCAGTCATGCTCATTAGTGAATCGCTAGCCAAGCGCAGATTTCCCAACCAGGATCCCATCGGAAAACGTGCTCATGTCGGCGGACCCGTCAATAGCCCGATGTTCACCATCGTGGGTGTGGTTGGAGATGTGAGGCAGATGTCGTTGGCTCTGGGCGATACCGACGCGGTTTATACCACGACGACTCAATGGCACTGGGCCGACGGAACATTGTCACTGCTCGTGCGCACCCGCGGCAACGCAGCGGACTTTGTTCCCGCGATCAAGAACGCAATCTGGTCGGTAGACAGAGATCAGCCCATTGTGCGAGTCGCAATGATGGACGACTTGCTGGCCGCGTCGGCAGCGGAGCGGCGCTTTGTCCTGATTCTGTTCGAGGCTTTCGGCTTGGTTGCGCTGATGCTGGCGGCAACGGGAATCTATGGAGTTCTCTCCGGCAGCGTTGCCGAACGTACGCGCGAGATCGGCGTACGGTCAGCACTCGGCGCCTCGCGCCGCAGCATCCTCACGCTGGTGCTGCGTCAGGGGATGACTCTCGCCGGTTTCGGGGTTGTTATCGGACTCGCCGGAGCCTTGGCTGCGAGTGAGGCCCTCGGCGCTTTGCTGTTCGGCGTGTCAGGCCTTGACCCGCTCACCTATGCCGGAGTCATTGGTGTGCTCGCGGTGGTCTCAGTGATGGCATGTGGTGTGCCGGCATGGCGTGCCTCCCGCATCGATCCCATGGTGGCGTTGCGATACGAGTGAGGAGATGTTATGGAGAATTTGCTTCAGGATGTCCGGTATGCCCTACGGCAGCTGCGCAAGAGCCCGGGCTTCGCGATTACCGCGATTCTGATTCTGACGATCGGCATCGGCGCGAGCACCGCGATCTTCGGGTTCGTCGACGCTGCGCTGATCAGGCCGCTGCCGTACGCGAATCCCTCACGGTTGGTCGATGTTGCGTCAAGCGCCGCGATGTTTCCCCGCAACAATCTTTCTTATCAGGACTATCTCGACTGGAAGAGGCTGAATCAAGTCTTCAGTTCTCTCGATGCCTACAACCAGTCTGGGTATCTGCTGCGCAACGAGTCCGGAAGCGAACCTGTGTCGGCGGTAAAGGTGAGCAACGGCTTTTTCAAGACACTGGGAGTAGCTCCCATTCTTGGTCGTGATTTCCATGCGGGGGAAGACCAACTCCAGGCCCCGCGGACCGTGATCTTGAGCTACACCGCATGGCAGAAACGGTATGGGGGAAGGACGGACGTCGCCGGCGAGACCGTTACGCTCAGCGGAGTGCCTTTCACCATCATCGGAGTGCTGCCCCGGAGCTTCCAGTTTGCGCCGCAGGGAGATGCCGAGTTCTGGACGAGTCTCCGCGCGGAGGGTTACTGCAACGCGCGCCGGGATTGTCACAACTTGTATGGCATCGGGCGGCTGAAGGATGGCGTCATCGTTGCAATGGCATTGGCTGACATGCAGGCAATTGCGCGACAACTGGAGATTCAATATCCGGACGCCAACCGCGGCGTGGGAGCCTGGGTGCAGCCGCTTTCAGACGTGTTTGTGAAGGAGGAGCGCCCCATCTTCCTGGCGCTTCTCGGGGGCGCCGGACTCTTACTGCTCATCGCATGCGTGAATGTCTCGAGCCTTTTGTTGGTCCGATCGGAGAGCCGCAAGCGCGAGATCGCTGTGCGCGGCGCACTTGGTGCATCGCGTATCCGCATCATGCGGCAGTTCACCACGGAAGGGCTGGCCCTTGCCTTTGCGGGCGGCGCACTGGGTCTGGCCGCCGCCCAGGCAGCGATGCAGGTTTTAATGCACCTCATCTCCAAAGACCTCATGGCTTACATGCCGTACCTGGCTGGACTTGGATTGAATTCCCACGTACTGGCGTTTGCGTTGGCAATCTCGCTGTGCGCGACAATCCTGTTCTCGATTGCACCCACGTTCCGATTGTCAGTCCGGGAAATCAGAGAAGGATTGGCCGAGGGTGCCCGCGGTTACGCCGGGACTCTCTGGAAGCGTTTCGGCGCGAATCTGGTCGTCGTGGAGTTGGCGCTAGCCGTCGTTCTACTCGTAAGCGCGGGGTTACTGGGCAAGAGTCTGTATCATTTGCTGCATGTTGAAATAGGGTTTCAGCCGGACCACTTGGCCACGGTGGAAGTCGAACTTTCGCAGGTCGACTACCCCAAGGACCCACAACAGTCTCAAGCCGCGCGAAAGATCCTGGACCGGCTCTCAGCCTTGCCAGGCGTGCAATCAGTAGGTCTCACCTCAGTGCTGCCGGTCAGTTACAACGGAAACACGACTTGGATCAGGGTCGTCGGCCATCCCTATGACGGCGAGCACAACGACGTAAACCAGCGTGATGTAAGTTTTGGATTTTTCAGCAGCATCAGGGCCAGGCTTCTCGAAGGAAGATTCTTCACTGAACTTGACGACGTTGCAAAACCGCGCGTGATGATTATCAATCAGACTCTGGCCAAAAAGTACTTCCCCGGAGAAGATCCAATCGGAAAAAAGATTGGGGACATAAAGCTTTCGCCCGACTCCCTCCGTGAGGTGGTAGGAGTTGTCGAGGACATTCGCGACGGATCTCTGGATGCTGAGATCTGGCCAGCCGTCTACTATCCATTCCCGCAGAGTCCCGACACCGACTTCAACCTCGTCGTGCGCACTTCACAGTCGGAAGCGTCGCTGCTGCCGGCTATGGTCGCGGCGATCCATGAAGTCGACCCTGCCATTGGCACGATGAATGAAATGACCATGGCCGGCAAGATCAACAATTCTCCGAGCGCATACATGCATCGATCCTCAGCATGGCTGGTGGGCGGCTTCGCCTTCGTCGCACTGCTGCTTGGCGTGGTTGGTCTCTACGGCGTGATCGCGTACTCGGTCGGGCGCAGAACGCGAGAAATTGGCGTGCGCATGGCGCTAGGTGCGCAACGCAATTCGGTCTATCAACTCATCCTGCTGGAAGCGGCCTGGCTAACTGGGATAGGAATCTTGGCGGGCTTGTTCTGCGCTGTCGGAGCAGCCACGCTCATTCGCGGACTGCTCTTCGGGGTTCGTTCCTGGGATGCGGCGACACTGGCAGCTGTCGCATGCGTGCTTGCAGTCTTTGCGTTGCTGGCTAGTTACATCCCGGCACGCAGGGCATCGCAGGTCGATCCGATGGAAGCTCTGCGCTACGAATAAGGAGCTGAAGTGATGCATGGCTTAATACAAGACGTTCGTTACGCGGGGCGCCAACTCCTCAAGAGCCCGGGATTCGCCGGGCTGACGATCCTCACTATTGCGATAGGAATCGGCGCCGCCACCGCGATGTTCAGCCTGGTCGATCGCATCCTTTTCCGCAGCCTGCCATATCCTCATGATGAGCAACTGGTATCGGTCGGTGTGGTTGCTCCGATCATCGACGGGGAGTTCCTTTTCGCCTCGAACTATCTGGACTGGCGGGACCGCCAGATGGCATTCACCAATTTCACTTCGTCAGCCGGCGTGAATGATTGCGACCTCACCGACGGGCAACCGGTGCGAGTCGCATGTGCTGCGGTGGCGTCCACTTTCTTGCCGACGTTTTCCATCCAGCCGCTGCTGGGACGAAATTTCACCCGCGACGAAGATCAGCCCAAATCGCCGAAAGTAGCGCTGCTGACCTACCACTTGTGGCAGGACCGGTTCGCCGGAGATCGAAACGTGATCGGCAGGGTGATGTCCGTCGATGGCCAGTCCACCGAGATCATTGGGGTGCTTCCACCTGACTTCGAATATCCCACGCTCGCTCACACCGACTTGGTTATCCCGGAAGCGCTCGACGAATCGATTGTGCAACGGAACGTGATGGGAGCGGTGGTCCGAGTGTTCGGCCGGATGAAACCGGGCGCGACAGTGGAGCAAGCCAAAGCGGAGTTGCAGCCTCTATTTCGCGATTTTGTGCAGGCTGCGCCGCCCCCTTTCCGGCAAGTGCTCCGCTTGCAAGTGCACTCCATACATGATCTGCAGGTCCACGACTCTCGCCGTGCCGCCTGGCTGCTCTTGCTGTCAGCGATTGCCGTTCTCGGGATTGCCTGCACCAACTCGGCCAATCTGGTCCTGGCCAGAAGCACAGGCCGGCGCATGGAATTGGCCGTTCGCTCTGCGCTGGGAGCAGGGCGCGCTCGTCTGTTCCGTCAAAGACTGACGGAGAGTGTCATGCTCGCGCTCATCGGGGGAGCAGTCGGCACCGGACTTGCTTATCTCCTGCTTCGAGTCTCCGTGTCGCTGGCCCCAGCAGGAATTCCGCGGCTGTCCGAAACGTCGATTGATATTCGGATTCTGCTCTTCGCGCTGGCAGTGTCACTCATCTCAGGAATCTTCTTCGGGACAGCGCCCGCTCTGGAGAGGCCGCCCCAAATGCTCTCGGTAAACGCAGTAGCGGGACTGCGCCCCAGTCGCCTGCGACAGGGCCTGCTGGTCGTGGAAGTGTGGATCGCGATCATCCTCATGACCAGCGCGTTGTTGTTTGTACGCAGCTTACGAAAACTCCAGGCCGAGCCTTTGGGAATCAATACTCAAAATATTGTGACGGCGGAATTCACGCTGGGACAGCAGAAATACGCCAGTGCCAAAGAAAGGCTCGCGTTCTTCGAGGCAGTGGAGAGAAAGCTCGCAGAACTTCCCGGAATCGATGCCACCGCTCTGACAGATTCGCTCCCACCCAGCGCGCCCGCCCGCACCATGCCCTATTTTGCGCTGCAAGGAGAAGGTCGACCGCCCCTTGCTCCCTCCGAGGGCGTTGGCGGCATCGTGGGATGGCGCTGCGTCACGCCTGACTATTTTTCGGCGTTGGGAATCACGCTACTCCGCGGCCGTCCGTTCAATGAGCAGGACCGCGATCCCGACGTTCACACAATCATTCTCAACCAAACCTTGGCGCGAAAGATGTTTTCTACTGAAGACGTTTTGGGCAAGAAAATTCAATTTCGCACCGACAGAGCGGCTCTGAGCACTCCCTTCACTATTGTGGGTGTGACGGGCAATACGCAGAACCAAGGTCTGGGAGGGACGGTAGGGCCCGAGTACTACATGGTCCGCCACCACAGTGACAATGACATCGTCTTCAACTATCCGGATTCACAGCGCGTGAGCATCGTCATCCGCAGCGCGATCGCTGGTCCGACTCTGGCAAGGGAGTTGCGGGAAACAATCGCCGGCCTAGACCCGACACTGCCTGTCGAGTTGAGTACCTTGGCGCGGAATGTCGGCAGGATGGCTGAGCGGCCGCGGTTCAGCGCTGCTCTCCTCTCCTTGTTTGCGCTAGTCGGCCTGCTCCTGACCGCGTTTGGAATCTATGGAGTCGTGTCGCTGCTCGTGAATCAGCGCACACAGGAGATCGGCATCCGTATGGCTCTCGGAGCTACACAGAGTCAAGTGGTTGGAATCGTGGTCTGGCAGGCTTCGGTTTGGATCGGCGTAGGGGCGGCAGCCGGAATCCTGGGATCGCTTGTGGTGGCTCGCTGGATTGGTTCTATGTTGTTTGGCGTGCGTCCCAACGATCCTGTCACTCTGGCTGCGGCCGCCGGAGCCCTGGTGCTGGTGGCAGTAATTGCAGCGTGGATTCCGGCCCGCCGCACTGCGAAAGTAGATCCCATGGTGGCCCTGCGTTACGAGTGAGGACTTATGGAAACTTTGCTTCAGAATGTCAGTTACGCATTTCGCCAGTTGCGCAAGTACCCGGGATTCACCGCGGTTGCAGTGCTCACGCTGGCTGTCGGCATCGGAGCCAACGCTGCAATCTTTTCCCTTGTGGATCAGGTTCTGTTGAAGCAGTTGCCGGTCTCTGAACCTGATCGTCTGGTGCAGCTGAAGTTCGTCGGTTCCGATACCGGGCATACGGATTCTTACGCAGGCGCGAACGAACTTTATTTTTCTTATCCGATGTATCGCGATCTGCGCGATCAGAACACCGTGTTTTCCGGCATGCTCGCCATGTTCCCGAAGCAGGTCGGCCTGCAATGGAAAAACAGTTCGAGCCTGGTGAAGAGCGAGCTGGTTAGCGGAAACTATTTTTCTGCGCTGGGCGTAAAACCGGCATTTGGGCGTCTCTTCCTGCCCGAAGATAGCGCGACGCGTGGTACGTCGCCGCTGGTTATCCTCAGTTACCGCTACTGGACACAGCACTTCGCTTCCGATCCTGCGGTCATCAACCAGGGTGTTTCGATCAACGGAAACCCGTTCACCATCATTGGCGTGGTGCAGCCCGGTTTCGACAGTGCGATCAGCGGAACGCTCCCCGACATCTTCGTTCCCATCACCATGAAGCCGCAGATGACTCCAGGATGGGACGAACTGGAAGATCGCAGATCGAAGTGGCTGAACATTGTGGCGCGATTAAAACCAGGGATCACGGTGCAGCAGGCGGAAGCCGGGATCACTCCCTTGTGGAAGTCAGTGCGCTCCACCGAACTCCAAAGCATCACTGCGCACAGCCAGCGCTTTCGCGATCAGTTCGTGGCGAAGAGTTACCTGACGCTGCTCGACGCGTCCAGGGGCTTCTCCCCTTTGCGGGAAAGCATGCGAGTACCGCTCCTTATTCTCATGGGCATGGTGGGATTGCTGACGCTGATGGCAACCGCCAACGTTGGCACGCTTCTTCTGGTACGCGCCGCCGGCCGTATCCGTGAAATGTCGGTGCGCTACTCGCTAGGTGCGAGTCGGATAAGGATTATCGGACAATTGCTGGTGGAAGGCCTGGCTCTGGGACTCTCCGGAGGGGCCATGGGGCTCGCGCTTTCACCCCTTCTCACCAAAGCACTCATCGCGTTAATCACCCCGGCGTCGGGGGCTGGGGACATTTCCCCTTTATCTGCATCTCCCGACCGAAGCGTGGTGCTGTTCTGTTTCCTGGTCTGCGTTGGCGCAAGCATACTCTTCAGCCTCGCGCCGATCGTCCAGTTCTACCGGCCCAAAGTCACCGCTGCCTTGAAGCAGCAAACAGGAACCGGAGAAGTTTCCCATGCGCGATTCCGCCAGATCACCGTAGGAGTACAGATTGGTCTTAGCCTGGTGTTGTTGGTGGGAGCCGGACTCTTCAGCCGCACGCTGCGTAATCTCAAGTCGGTCGATGTGGGGTTTGTAACCGAACATCTGCTTACGTTCCAGCTCGATCCGCGGCTGGCCGGGTATCAACCTTCTGCGGTGACGGCTCTTTACAAACGGCTCCTCGACACATTGAGCACTCAGCCGGGAGTGCAATCGGTGGGTATGACAGATGACCCGGTGCTGGTGCAATCCGACGCCACGTATTCCGTCGACGTTCCCGGGTACCAACCTCAGGAAGGCGAACGCAGGAGCTTCGAGTGGGAACACGTGACGCCCGCCTACTTCGCGGCGTTGCGGCTCCCGCTTGTGGCGGGCCGAGTCTTCAATGACGCTGATACTCCCACCACAAACAAAGTGGTCTTGGTGAATGAGAGTTTTGCTCGCAAGTTTTTCGGAAGGCCAGAGCAATCGCTCGGAAAAACATTTACGATCGGCAAGGCAGATAAGCCGCTCTCGATCGTCGGCGTCGTGAAGGATGCAAAACACGGAAGCGTCCACGATTTATTTGTTCCCATCTTCTATACCCCCATCTTCCAGGATGCAGAGCCCGGTTCAGTGGCCGTTTATATCCGTACCCAGCAAGCGCCCGAACAGGCTGCAAGCGCAGTTCGGATCGCCGTGTCCCAAATCGATTCCAGACTTGTCGTCGATACGCTGCAATCCTTGAATGCTGGAATCGATACCACCCTAACCGCGGAGCGCATGCTTTCCTTCCTGGCAAGCAGTTTCGGATTCATAGCAGCATTCATCACTGCGATCGGACTTTACGGCGTGCTGGCGTATTCGATTGCGCAACGAACGCGGGAAATCGGCGTACGCATGGCGCTGGGAGCAACGCGCGGAGCGGTCGTCAAATTGGTCCTGCGCGAGGTCCTCATGATCACTGGTTGCAGCGTGGTCGTGGCCGTGCCGCTGTCGATTGCCCTGAGTAGCTTTGTCAAGAACCAACTGTATGGAGTCTCGTACAGCGATCCCACAACTCTCCTCTTCGTCGTATTGACAATTGGAATCGTTGCGCTTGCGGCCGCCTCTCTGCCTGCCCGCCGCGCGGTACGGGTGCAGCCAATCACAGCACTCCGCTACGAATGAAGGAGAGGAAATGACTGGACTGATGCAAGACGTTCGCTTCGGAGTGCGGCAGTTGCACAAGAGCCTTGGGTTCACGGCGATTGCGGCGTTCACCCTAGCTCTCGGAATCGGCGCCAACACTGCCATCTTCAGTTTGGTCAGCGGCATCCTTCTGCGGCCACTTCCCTACTCGCACCTACCGAACTAGTGAGCGTTACCGGAACATATCCCAAGGGTGCGTTCGCTGCTATGCGCGAGCAGGTCCACACAATGGACGTCGCAACCTACGCCGAAGGACATGAATTCAACCTGACTCATGTCGGCGAGCCCGTACGGTTAACCGGTACTGCGGTTTCGGCTGAGCTGTTCTCCATCCTGGGCACGCGCGCTGAACTCGGACGAATATTCTCTTCGGGCGAAGATGCGCCGGGCCAGGACAACTATGTCGTGTTGAGCCATGATCTTTGGCAGCAGCGCTTCGGAGGAGATCCGGGGATTATCGGACGAGCGATCGATCTCGAGGGAGTCAGTCGGCAAGTCGTAGGAGTGATGTCCGCAGACTTCCGTTTCCCTTCTTCCAAGACGCAGCTGTGGGTGCCTCTGCACAATGAACCGGGCAATGTTGCGACTTATTGGGCGGGGGATTACATGCCGGTCATTGGCCGGCTTCATCCAGGCGTTACCCAGGCGCAAGCGGGTGCCGAGATTCGATTGTTTCAGTCTCACGTATTCGACTTGTTTCCCTGGACCATGCCAAAGGCCTGGAACGCCGATGTAACCGTCCTTCAATTGCAGCATGGCATGGTGGCCGATGTTCGGACGCGGCTGCTGCTGCTGTTGGGCGCGGTCGGATTGATTCTCCTCATCGCCTGCGCCAATGTCGCGAACCTGACGCTGTCTCGCGCGGCGACCCGGCAGAAGGAGATGGGAATCCGTTCCGCACTAGGTGCTGGGCCACGCCGTATCGCCAGACAGTTGTTAACCGAGAGCGTATTGCTGTCCGGTGTAGGGGCGATCCTCGGGTTCGCGATCGCAGCGTTTGGCCTTTCCGCGCTGAAATCGGTGTTGCCTAACGACACGCCACGATTGCTGGATGTGCAACTGGATTGGCGCGTCTTGCTTTTCACCCTTGGGCTCAGCGTTATTACCGGGCTGGCCTTCGGCCTGGCCCCCGCTCTCGAGTCTTCGAGAACAGCGTTAACGGAGTCTCTGAATGCTGCTGGCCGCGGCGCGTCAGCTTCGGTATCGCGCCGACTGCGCGGATCGCTTGCCATCGCTGAAGTCGCTTTCTCCATCATGCTGGTGATCGCGGCGGGGCTACTCATTCGAAGCTTTCGCGCCCTGTCGCACGTTGATACGGGCTTTCAGCCGGAACGAATGCTGACTGCACGGATTGCTCCCGACCAATCCTTTTGCGCTGATCCTCAGCGCTGCATCACCTTCTATCGGGACGTTGTCGAACGCGTTCGCAGTACGGCAGGAATCAATGGCGCTGCGCTGGTGAACACACTCCCCCTCAGCGGACGAGTCGCCAAGCGTTCTTTTGACATCGAGAACTTCAGGGCAGCATCTCCGACCGAATCGCAACCACTCTTCTGGCTCGATATCGTCAGCTCCGACTATTTCCGGGTGATGGGCATTCCCCTGATCTCCGGCAGATGGTTCAACGAGAGTGACGAGTCAGGAGGTCCACCGGTGGCCGTCGTCTCGTCGACTACTGCCAAACGTTTCTGGACCGATGGGGACGCCGTCGGAAAGCATGTGCGATTCGTCGGAGAAACGAACTGGAGGACCGTAGTGGGGATCGTCACGGACGTAAGAGGCTACGACCTTCAAAACGACGAACCCACCTTTATGAGGGGCACGGCATATGTTCCTTACACGGCTGCGGCGACTTTGGAGGACGGCCGGCTGCCCGCCGAAATGACCATCGCCGTCCGGACAACGGGTGACGGCGTCAACACGGCAAATCTCCTTCGCAGCACACTAGCCGGATTGGCCCCCAATATTCCGATCACAGAAGTTCGGACCATGCACTCGCTAGTTTCTGAAGCGGCTTCCAGTTCTGCCTCCATCACGCTATTGTTCGCTTCTTTCGCCAGCATAGCGCTCGTACTGGGCATCGTCGGCGTTTACGGCGTGCTTTCTTACCTCGTCTCACGCCGCCGAAGAGAAATGGGCGTGCGCATGGCCCTCGGCGCGCAGCGCAGGGACGTATTGTGGCTGGTCATGAAGGAAGGCGCGAAATTCGCTGCCAGCGGAATCGCCCTCGGTATAGGAGGCGCATTCCTTGTGGCACGATCTACTCTCGAGCCAACTCTACGGAGTGAGCCCGATGGATGCCGTCACTTACATCACCGTTTCCATCGTCGTCGCGATCGTGACGCTGGCAGCTTGCTATATCCCCGCGCGGAGAGCTATGGCGATCGATCCGATCATCGCGCTTCGCTACGACTAAGAGAATAACCAGACCATGGATCATATGATGCAAGCGTTGCGGTATGAATAGAATCGGAAATCGGAGACAAAATGATTCAGCTGAAACATCTTGAGCGCAGTTACAAAACGCCCGCCGGCCAAACTTGGGTGCTGCGGCGCGTCAATCTTGAAATTCGCGAAGGCGAATTCATCACCGTCATGGGGCCCTCGGGCGCCGGCAAGTCTTCCCTGCTGAATGTCCTGGCTCTGCTGGACGACGCTTGGGAGGGCGAATACTGGTTCCGCGAGGAGGCGGTTCACGACCTGAAACGAAAGCAGCGTGCGGAAGTAGCGAAGCGCAACGTGGGCATGGTGTTTCAGAGTTATCACCTGCTGGATGACCTTACCGTGCAGGAGAACATCGACCTTCCGCTCTCGTATAAGGACATTCCGCGCAAGGAGCGGCAAAGTCTAGTGGCCGACACGCTCGATCGCTTTCAGATCGTCGCAAAGAAGGATCTGTATCCCAGCCAGCTCTCGGGAGGGCAACAACAACTGGTTGGCATTGCACGCGCAGTAATACACAGGCCGGCTCTGCTTCTGGCCGACGAGCCTACCGGAAATCTTCATTCGACACAGGCAAAGGAGATCATGGAACTCTTTCGAGATCTGAATCAACAAGGAACGACCATCGTGCAGGTCACGCACTCAGAGGCGAATGCGGCGTACGGAAGCCGCACCATTCAGCTGCGTGACGGCTGGATGGTCGGTGATACAGCCAATCCTGGGCTCTCTCAGCCGGCGGAGGTAAGCGCATCGTGAGCTCACATCCCAGACTTGGCAGGTTGATTGCCGTCGTGAGCCTCGAATTCGCTCTGTGTTTCTGCTCGTGGGCGCAAAACCAGACTGCGCCATCTACACAGACCAGCGGGACGCAGCCGGCCGCTTCCGCGAACTTCGAGATGCCGAAGTCGCACAATCCTCTGAACGCGTACACCCCGGATTCGGTGCCTGAGCCTGCCCTGTCGAATTCTCCTCGTCTTGAGCAGTTGGTGCGTGATGGCAAGCTTTACATTTCTTTGAAAGATGCCGTTGATCTCGCGCTTGAAGACAATCTCGATCTGGCCATCGCTCGCTACAACCTGCCCATCGCGAACACAGATATCCTTCGTACCCAAGCGGGTGGATTCTTTCGTGGGGTCAACACTGGCGTGGTTCAGGGAACACCCGGCGGAGGCGTTGGCGGATTTGGCACTGGGGCTCCCGGCGCGGGCGCAGGCGGCACCACCGGAGGCGCAGGCGGCGCAGGAGCTGGCGCTTCCGGACTTGTGCAGTCCACCCTTGGCGCCGGTACGGCGGTCTCGTCCTACGACCCGGCGATTCTTACCTCGATCGGCGCCGAGCATCAGACCACACCGCTGGCAAACCTTCAGATCTACGGTGTGCCCTCCCTGCAATTGAACACCGGTTCAAGCACAATAGAATTCCAGCAGGCCTTTCCCACCGGTACCAGCGTCAGCTTCCAGTTCAATAACAGCCGCCAGACTAACAATAGCCCGTACTTCTTTCTCTCGCCGTCCAACAACTCGATGTTTCGCTTCTCGTTCCAGCAACAACTCCTCGCCGGTTTTGGATTCGGTCCCAACCTGCGTTATCTGAGAATCGCGCGCAATAATAAGCGGATCTCCGACATTGCTTTCAAGGATCAGGTCATCGCCACAGTCACACAGATTGAAAACATATACTGGGACCTGGTCAGCGCCTACGAGCAGACTCGCGTCAACGAGCAGTCTTTCGCATTCGCCCAGCAGACGCTGGAGAATGCAAAGAAGCAGTTGCAGTTGCAAAGTGTCCCGGAGATGGAGGTCATGCGGGCCGAAGCTGAAGTCTCTAAGCGTGACCAGGAGTTAACCGTTGCCCGGACGAATCTTCAACTGCAGGAAACTCTCATGAAGAATGCCGTCACGAAGAGCCTCGACGACCCGGTACTCGAATCGATGCCAGTGGTCCCAACCGACGAACAGATGCAGCCTGCACCGATTGAGGCGGCGAAGCCCATACGAGACTTGATCGCAGACGCGCAGCACAACCGCCCCGAACTTGCTGAATCCGATATCGACCTGGTAAACCGCCAGATCAGCCGGCGCGCATCCCGCAACGCCCTTTTGCCATCGCTTTCGCTGGTGGGCTTTTATGGTGGCTCTGGACTCGGGGGGCCCCTGAATCCTCTCTGCCCGGACTGCACTTCGACTGTCCCTGTCGATTTCTCGGGAGCCCTCAGAAATGCCTTCAATAATTCTTCTCCCGATTACTATATTGGGCTGAACTTGAGTATCCCGATTCGTAACCGTGTCGCGAAGGCAGATCAATACCGCTCCGAGTTGGAGTATCGCCAGGCAGAGTTACGCTCGGAACAACTGAAGAAACAAGTCCGGATCGAAGTCCGCAACGCGCAATACGCTCTGGATCAGACCGGAGCGCGAGTTGAGGCGGCTCGCAAAGCGCGCGATCTGGCACAGCGCACTTTCGATATCACCAAGAAGGAACAGGAACTCGGGTCGGGATCCAGTTACCAGACTCTCTCGGCGCAACGCGACCTCTCGCTGGCGGAACTGGACTTGGTGAGCGCGATGACCACCTACCAGAAAGCCAAGGTCGAATTGGATCGCGCCACCGGCACAACCTTGGAACATAATGGCATACTGATTCAGGAAGCAATTAGCGGAGTGGTCTCCCACCACACGCCCTAAATAATCATGCCCACGTCAGTCAAAACCGGAGATGATGTCACAGTATCCCGGCCGGACTCCGGAGCACCTATCCGGATTCTGGCCGCGGACGATCAGGAACATATTCTCGACGCTCTGGAATTCCTGCTTCGACCTCAGGGATACCGCGTCGACAAGGCCCGCTCTCCAGTGTTAGTGCGCGAGGCGCTGAAGAGCACTTCCTACGACGCCATCCTTATCGATCTTAACTACACGCGAGATACGACCTCGGGGCAGGAAGGGCTAGATCTTCTTTCGGAAATCGTGGCAGTCGATGCCACCGTTCCTGTAATCGTTATGACCGCCTGGGCCAACGTGGAGCTAGCGGTCGAAGCGATGCGACGTGGCGCCCGCGACTTCGTGCAAAAGCCGTGGGAAAACGAACGGCTGGTCTCGATATTGCGGACGCAGGTAGAACTGCATCGAGCGTTGCAGCGCGCCGCCCGTCTGGAAGCCGAAAACCGCCTGCTGCGCGCTGAAGGCCGACCGGAGTTCCTTGCCACCGCTCCCGCGATGCAGGCTGTGCTGGAAACGATCTCGCGTGTCGGGCCCTCTGACGCCAACGTCCTGATCACTGGGGAGCATGGCACCGGCAAAGAAGTTGTGGCGCGAACCTTACATGCGCTCTCTGCGCGCGCATCCCGCTCCCTGGTGGCCGTGAATACGGGCGCAATTCCGGATGGAGTGTTTGAGAGCGAATTGTTTGGCCATGTCAAGGGCGCATTCACAGACGCGCGCACCGACCGCATCGGCAGGTTCGAGCTTGCCGACGGAGGCACAATTTTTCTGGACGAGATCGGCAACGTTCCCCTCCGCCAGCAAGCCAAGCTCTTGCGGGTCCTTGAATCTGGCGAGGTCGAGCGGGTGGGATCCTCCCGGTCGCGCCGAGTGAACGTTCGCGTGCTTTCCGCTACCAATACAGACCTTCCTGGCGCATGCCAGGCGGGACAATTCCGCGAGGATCTTCTTTTCCGTCTGAATACCGTCGAGGTTCGAGTTCCGCCACTGCGTGAAAGACGCGAGGATATCGCCCTGCTGGGAGCGCATTTCCTTGCGCGTTATGCAGCGCGATACCGGCGTCCCGTGCAGAGGTTCGATCCTGCGGCACTCCAGGCAATGATGCAGTACTCGTGGCCCGGCAACGTGCGTGAGTTGGAACATACGATTGAGCGCGCTGTATTAATGAGCCGCACGCCGGAGATCCAGCCAGCTGATCTCTCGCTGAGCTCTCCTCGCGCTCAGACTCAGAACCTGGAAGACCTCAGCCTTGAGGCAGTGGAAGCGGTGTTGGTGCGCAAAGCGCTTCAGCGGTTTCAGGGGAACGTCAGCCAGGCAGCGGAAGCGCTGGGCTTGAGCCGCGGCGCCCTGTATCGGCGCATGGAGAAATATGGGCTCTAGCCCCATTACTCCGAAGCCAAACCGTCCCCGAAAACGAGCCCGCCTTCTCTACGAACATCGCATCAGCTTGTACTCTTTCCTGGTTGCGCTCCCCGGACTGCTTGTGAGCTCGATTCTGCTTTGGATGCAGCCCTGGACTACCGGCTCTCGGCTGGCTCTGACGGGCGCTGAGCTCTTTGTATGGTGGCTGCTCGCCCTCGCGCTCCAGGAGCAGACCACGCGACCTCTCCAGACCCTGGCAAACGTGATCGGATCGCTGCGCGAGGAAGACTATTCATTTCGTGCCCGCCATGCGACCGCGGACGACGCCCTCGGCGAGCTTTCTCTTGAAGTCAATGCATTGGCCGATATGCTTTCTTCAGAGAAAGTGCGCACGATTGAAGCAACCGCGCTGTTGCAGCGCGTGGTCGATGAAATCGATGCTCCCTTGTTCGCGTTCGATCCCGGTACGCTGCTGCGTCTGGTCAATCCCGCCGGCGAGCACCTGCTTCGTCAAAACAGAATTCGAATGATGGGCCGTAAGGCAGCAGAACTGGGGCTGCAGGAATGTCTCTCCGCGGCCAACGAGACCGTGGTCGAACTCAATGTTGGTGAGTCACAGGCGCGGTGGCTCCTGCGGCGCAGTTCATTTCGGCAGGCCGGCGTGCCTCACACCCTTGTGGTGCTGTCAGATGTAAGTCGCGCACTCCGGGAGGAGGAAAGACGAGCTTGGCAGAGGCTCATTCGAGTACTCGGCCACGAGCTCAGCAATTCTCTCGCGCCCATCAAGTCCATCGCTGGAAGCCTCAGTTCGCGGGTTCAGTCCACAGAGATCGATCCCGACGTGCGCAATGATCTGCAACGAGGGCTCGAGATTATCGAGATGCGTTCAGCTTCTCTGCAGCGATTTCTCGAGGCGTACCGCAAGCTGGCTCAGATGCCGAAGCCCAATCTGAAAGATGTCCCGCTGGGCGCTCTCGTCTCGCGAGTAGCGGCTCTGGAGATGCGGGTCAAGGTGTGCGTGAGGGAAGGACCCGACGTTGTTTTTCAGGCTGATCCGGATCAATTGGAGCAGATGCTGATCAACCTGATCCGGAATGCCGCCGATGCGGTTCTGGAAAACACCACAGCTGCAGCGAGAAGCCTTGCGAACAAGGAACCCTCAGTCAAATGGCCGACGTCGTAGTTCGTTGGGATACTGACGCTGCTCAAGTCATGCTTGCAATTGAAGACGAAGGACCCGGGCTCCTGAATCCCGCCAATGTGTTCACTCCGTTCTATACAACTAAACCGAACGGAAGCGGTGTGGGTCTGGTTCTCTGCCGCCAGATCGCGGAGGCCCATGGTGGATCGATTGAGATCAGCAATCGGCTGGGCAGCCACGGCTGTCTGGTTAAGGTCGTGTTGCCGAGGTCAGCGTACAACTCGACACCACTAACAACTTTCCGAAACTGATACCAGGTCACACCTCTGCTCGGCTGCAGAAGCGGTCTCGAGTTGGTTAATCAGGGGCGCTGACGAACTTCAGCCGTCATGCCTGCCGACTCGCTGGCAATCGGGCGACGTCGCGGGAGAGGATTACTTCCACCTGGCGGACGGCGCTCGATGATACCGATGACCGGAGCCTCGTTCAGCCCGTCGACGTAAGGTATCGAGGCAAATACTTGCTCGCTACACATGCGGTCGATCATGCGCTGCTGCCGAGCGCTGAGAACGGCGTGAGGGAGAATGGGAAAATTGCGGAACACCCACAACAGATATACCCGCTGGAGGAATGATGGCATTATGTAACGCGGCCCGATGGGTGTCTGCACTTGCACCACACCGGCCGCCAGTTTGTCGATCAACATACTGGGCCCGCCCGTATCCTAAGTTTTGGCCAGAGCAATTCTAGGGCCGCCATTATTGCACCGCAAGGCATGCAATGGAAGCCTTTTTTCACAGAATTAATCTGCAGGTTGCGCCGTAAGTCTTAGCACCGAGCAATTTTGGGACGGCTGGCGCGTTTTCTGAACACAGGGTTGAGGAGCGGAATCCCCCAAACCGCCTGTCAGATGGCCATTTCGGGGAGGATGTCCATGCGGCGGATCTGGGCGGCCACCCCGAAATCGGAGCCTTGCTCCTCGACCCGGACAATGGTCGCCTGGCAGCAGACCCAGCACTTCTCGCCGGAGGTTAGTTCGGGCGGGAGGATTAGAACCAGTTCGACCTCGGCTCCCTTTTCCATCTTCGAGTTCGTATAGAGGAATACGCCGTTGGCGCTGACGTCGCGGGTCTCGGCCGTGTGATCGATGCCCTTCGTGGTGCGGACACGTGTGGAGACGCGCGTGGGGATTCTGGTTCCGGAGCGACGCTCGCCGTCAGGCTTCATAGGGCTCACAAATGCCCACTTACTTTACACCAAGCCGGGCGATTGGACGAGGGGTTCCGGGCTCCAGTTGCGGAGCCCGGATTCGGAGCGGTGGTTAGATATTGGGGCGCTTGGAGCGAGCGGCCGGAACGACCAGAGCCTGTTCCATGGTCGGCATGTTGTTGCCGCGGAGTTTGGCTTCGGCCGTGTGTAACTTCTCAGTCTGCATCGTCTGGTAGTAGGCCTGAACCAGCAGTTCCATGGTGAACGGATTGTCCTGATCCTCTTCCAGGCGCGCGATGGCATCCTCGTACTTCTTCTCATCCATCAGAAGCGTTCCAGCTGCTCCGTTGAACGAGCTTTGGATGACGCGGTTACGGCTGCCGTTAGCCATTGCTTCCAGATGTTGCAAGGACTTGTCGGCGAGTTCCTGATTCCCGGCGTGCGCAGCGTGCACGACACGGTTGCGGAGAATGCGCGAGAGTTCTTCCTCGCGGTCTGAAATCGAAATGGTTGAGCGATGATCCAGCGACTCTTCGGCAAGCTTGAGATGCTTGAGCGCGATGTTGTCGTCAGCCTGATACTCGGCCATATGGCGCAACGCCTGCGCTTCCTGCAGATCCTGATTCTTGGCGTGACTGGCTTCAGCGATTTGCTGGAACTGCCGATCGGCTTCGGCGTAGTTGCCGTCGCGGACGTAGGTCATCGCCTTCTGCATACCGTAGGTCAGGCGATCGGCTTCGTTGTGGGCGAAGCGAATGGCCTTGTCATATTCGATGCGAGCCTGATCCTGATTGCCCATCAGCGCGTAGGTGTCGCCGAGACCGAGCTGCGAAGTCACGAAGTCGGGATCAATCTTGAGCGCGGCGCGATAGTGGGTGAGTGAGCTCTCGAAATCGCCAGCCATGCGCTTGAGTTCGCCGTAAGAATCCTGCGGATTGGGCTCTTTCGGAAGCAGCGCTACGTAACGATCCATGGCGTCGAACGCTTTGTCGAATTCGCGATTGCGCGCTTCGACGTAAGCCAGATCGTTCAGAGCCGCTGGATAGTTCTTGTCGATGGCGAGCGCCTTCTCCATCATGTGCTGCGCCTGATCGTTCCCGTTCTCTCCCATCAGCCAATTGCCCGCGAGGTAGAGAAGATGTTTGTCGCGGGGATACATCGCGAGCATGTCGTTCATCGCCGTAATGCCGCCGAGGAAATCTCCTTCCTCGACTTTGACGATCCAGGCAACCATCAACTGTTCGCCGGGAGTGGTCTTGGAAGCAAGATCTTTCGCTTTGGCGCGAGCGGCGCTGACTTCCTGAGGATTGCCGCTGTTGAAGGCGATCCAGGCCCAGGCGACAGCTAGATTGGGATCTTCCTTTGACGGCTGCGCGCCAGTCGTCGTTACAGCGCTCGAGGTAGAGATTCTCGTAATCTTCCATGCCCTTGACGTAGAGCTCGCGGGCTTTGGCGGACGATGTTGTGATCGGCAGCGTGGCGGATTTGCCAGACTTGGCGCTGCGCGCGAACAGCGGTGCGGCACACAGAGCGAGAGCCAGGACTGCACTGAACTTCAAAAGAAGAGCGCGGCGCATCAGGTTCTCCGGAACAGGTCTTGTGGGGAGGGACTAACAAATGGAGGGTAACATCGGCGTAACCGGAGAACGAGGTGACGAAAGGCGGTGGACGGTCAGGAGCAAGGCGTCGGGCGTCAGGCGTGGGCATTAGGGATTCGCGAGTAGGGACTTTTGACCTGCGCAAAACAAAACTTGCTCTCTGAGAAACGGGAGTCATTCTAAGTTCGGTTTTGGGAGGGATATTACTGATTGGTTAATCCCCCTCCCCCCTCCACCCTGATCTTGGGAATCATGAAGTTAGCGGGGAATCTTCCGCAAAATCTTGGGGCTCAATGACTTGCGGGCAAAATATTGATTCCAAAGAGCTTAGCATCGGCGGCGCGGCGGCGGATTGCGGAGCCACGCTGACGCGTGGCCTCATAATCGAACAAAGCGACGGCTGTGCGCAAGGTCAGATGTCACAAGGATGGGCTGTGGAAAACTGCTTGGCGCTAGAACGGCGGACGAAGGCGTCCGCCCCTACACAAACAAAAGCCCCCGCTCTGAAAGCGGGGGCCGGAGCTTTGATTGGGCTAGAAGAGAATCTTCAGGCCCAACTGCATGTTGAAAGCTTCACCGGGCCCGATGCCGGGGGCGCCGTTGAAGTCGCCGATGGTGTCGTTGATGATGCCGCCGCCTGGACTTGTAGCGCCAGAGCCCGTGGCGAGGTTGATGCGATTGAAAGGTTGAACAATTCAACGCGGAATTGGGCCTTGACGCGCTCCGTGATCGGAATGTTCTTGAACACCGACAAGTCTACAGCGGAGTACCCGGGGCCGTAAATCTGATTGCGGCGGAGATCTCCAATGGCGACGTTCGGAGCGCAACCCGGGTCCGCCACGTAAGTTGAGTGTTGGGGTTGACGACAAAAGGTGAACACAGAGCGGCGGGGTTCATCCAAGTCACGCCAGACTTATTGAAGGCATGAGAAACGCCTGAGAAGAACGATTACCGACCTGATTGAGTCCTGGTGCGGACCTGGTCGATAGGTTGTCCGCCATGGAAGGTCATCAGACTGTTGACCGGACCAGCCGTGCGTCAGAATCTTCGGACCGTGCGACGAACCCGGGATGTCCCAAGTGAAAGTGGCTGAGAAGTTGTGGCGCGTGTCGAAGTCACCGTTGCCGTACTCGGCCTTCAGATTCGTGCTGTCAAACGGCAGGGCGCCGCGGTACGCGGTGATCTCGTCCAGCGCGTGCGCCCAAGTGTAGGCAAACGAGGAGTCAGGCCATGCCAGGCTCTCAGCCGCAAGCGTGCTCTGCAGCGCATTGTAGTTCGAGGTGCCGATACTGTTGAGCTGGTTGATGGCGCCGTAGTTCGGGAATAGACTGGACAACTGCCCGAACTGGTTAATGTTCAGCATGACCGAGAGCTTGCGGCCCTCGCTGCCTACATAGCCGATCTGCCAGACCGCCATGCCATTGCCGAAGCTCTTCTGCACATTCAGGTTGTAGTTGAAGAAGTAGGGTGTGCGGAAGTTTTGGTTCACTGCGAACACGTCGTACATCGATGTACCGCAATGGGGTCGGTGGCAAATTACCCGTCACACAGGTGGCAACGCCGGGAAAGATGGCAATGTTGGGCTGCCAGGTGTAGGTTCGCCCGAGACTATTGGTCGATACCGGAGACGGGCCCGCCGGGTTGTCTTCCAGGCCATCGCGCACCGTTCGGTGGACGGAAGTCGAGGAATGGATTCATGTTGATCTGATCGTAGAACACTCCGATTCCGCCGCGGAAAACCAGGTCTTCCCGCTCGTCGGTTGGTAGGCAAAACCGAACCGGGGAGCAAAGTTATTCTTGTCGGGCGGGAAGATACGGCTCGATGCCGTTGCCCTGAATCCGACGTCCGCTAGCCGGACGGGACGAAGACCGCCAAATCCTTGGTCCCATTGTGAAGTGGGCCGAAGTAGTCCCAGCGCAGGCCCCAGTTGAAGTTGAGTCTGCGCGTGACCTGCCATGAGTCCTGGGCAAAGAAATCGAATCCGTTCACTACGACTTTTCTCTCCGCGTTGCCGACCGCGATGCCGATGACTGAAACGTAGCCCGCGAGAAAGTCGGCCAGAGCGAAGATCGCGGGATCCTTGCGCCCAAGGCATTGTGCATCCGGTAGCGTCTGGATTCGTGGCGCAATAGGCTGCCCACGGCCCCTGCGAACCATCAAAGACGAACTTCCGAAGGAGTGGCGGTAAGTAAAATTCGTCCACGTGGCCCTGGCGAAATTCGCCGCCGAACCGGAACTGATGCTTGCCGACGTTGTAGGAGACGATGTCGGCCAACATGCCGGTGATGTCATTGCGACCTTCCGGCGGGCGTGATGCCGACCTGCTCGAATCCGCTGATCTGCGATATTCGGAGCGCCCAGGATGGGCTGGCCGTTGATCAGTGCGTCCGGACTGAGGTACAGGCCATAGGAAGCCGTATCGAAGCTGTGATTGGCGTCGTTGAACGTCTGATTGAAGTAGTTCACCCCAAACAGCAGCTGGTTCGTCATGCGAAGGAGTAAGAACCGAATTCAGCGTGGCGGCGTAGTTGTAAACATGAATCGGCGCCTTCTCGAAGTAGTACGGCAAGGTTGGAACTGGCTGTGGCCAACGCGGCACTGCCGCCTAGAGGAGCGGTCTGCTTCCCTGCCCGCCGAACCAGCGGATCGAGAAGTGGTGCTTGTCCGTAAAGTTATGATCGAGTTTGATTAGCCCGTTATAGCTGTAGCCGGTCGATGGGTTGGTGGCGAAAAAGTTGCTGGGCTGCGCGGGCAAGTTATTGATCAAGCTTGGCCACAGGTTCGCCATCATACTGGGTTGAGATCGGTACTCGGAGTAATTTCGTTTGCTGACAGCAAGCGCCAGCGCATCCGCCTGATAGGCTTGCGACGGCTCGGTGTTGAGGCCGGACAGACCGATCGTGTACTTCTGCTTCTCGAAAGTGATGAACCAGAATGTCTTGTCTTTGATGATTGGGCCACCGAGCGAGAAACCATAGTTCTCGTTGCGCAGCGGCGGCTTCTTCGTGGAGCCGCCCGGCGGAAATGAACTGGGATTGAAGAACGGCGTAGCGGCGCCAAATGCCGTGTTTCGGTTGTAGTAATAGGCGGACCCGTGGAGACTGTTACTGCCGGACTTGAGCACGACGTTCACTATTCCGCCGGCATTGCGTCCGCCTTCGGCGTTGGAATTGGTCTGCGCGGCGAATTCGTCGATGGCGTCGAGCGGCATAATGACGCCCGCAATGCCAGAGACACCGCCCTGGTTGACGGCGGGGATGTTGTGCCAGAAGTCGTTGTTGTCGACGCCGTCAATCTGCCAGTTCATCTGGTTGGCGCGGGTGCCGTTGAGCGAACCGAAGCCGCCGACGGAGTATCCTCCGTAACCCGGCTGGACTGCCGCGAACTGAGTGAAGTCGCGGCCATTCATGGGAACGTCTTGCACGGCCTCGCTTGGCAGGACGTTATCCTGCGCCGCGGTCGTGGTGTCGAGCGTCAGGGCCGCCGCGGAAACCTCGACGAGTGTCGTACCAGCCGATCCAGGGGTAAGTTTGACTGGCAGCGTATAAGCGCCGCCGGCCGTTACCGCGACATTATCGACCGCGACGGGGCGGAAACCGGCCATTGTCACTTCAATTTTGTATGTACCGAGCGGAAGATCCTGAAAGGCAAACTCGCCGTCGCTGGTAGTCACGCTCGTGATTACGACGCCCGTCGCAGTGTTGGTGGCTTTCACGGCAGCGCCGGTCACGACGGCGCCGGAAGCATCAGTCACGGTGCCGTTGATCGCACCGCGGAAGGTCTGGCTGAACAGACTTGTAGCAACGAGCAACAGCATGAGGGTCGACCAAAACAGGTGTCTCATCATCGCCTCTCCGGCAAATTCGAATTTTTAATCTTGTGTTCTGAAAAACGTAGGCTCAGACATGGAGCCTTCGAAACCTGGGAATTGATTTGTTCCGGAGGTTGCACTTCTGCGTCCAAATCTTGCGGGAGTTCAGTGAACTCCTATTTTTCAACGTCTTACCTCTCACAATCACGACGAGAGCGTGGTGCAAGGTCGGGGAACGATATGAAAATCAGTAGAATTAATCCGTGAAACAACATCTACATGGAGAACATCTCTCTCAATTGGTCTCCCCTTAACGCCGATCAATGTTGAATCTTTAAGTCCACGCCTGGAGAGGTTTCCCAATTGTTTGAGTATGAACGAGATGTGTGGCCCCAACCCCACAAAAAAAGCTACGGAGAACATTAATCAAAGCCGATCGCGAGAGTCAACCAAAGAGTTGTGGATGGCGGCCATCGTTTTGGGGAACTGCGCGACTAGCAAACAGCAATTTGCGATAAGGCCGACTAGGGTGCAACGAATACGGGGCTAAGGTGATTCGTGGTGGAAGTCCCTCGAAAAGCCGCTGACGAAGCCGGCATGCACGGGATCCTTCGCTTTGCTCAGGATGACAGAGCCACGGGGGATTCTTCGCTTCCTTCAGGATGACACAGAACCGCGGGATCCTTCGCTTTGCTCAGGATGACTGTAACGAGGATATTGGCTGGTCTTAGAAGGTGAAGGCTACGCCGCCGCGGATGGAGCGGGCGGAATCCACCAGGTAGACGGTTTGACCGTCCTGGCCTAGTACCGGGACATAGCCCTGGGCTAGCAGGTTGCGAAGGTCAATCAAGGCTTCCATGTGTCCGCCCAGGGTGGGAATGGGCTGGCGAATAAATAGGTTCAGGTAAGGATCGCTGTGTCCGGGGGAGGCGTTGAACATGTCGACCGGAGTGAGGGACGTGCCGTTGATCCAACGGTAGGAGGCGATCCAGCGGGTGTGCGTGCGTGCGACTGTCCCGCTCAATTTGGCAGCCAGGGCGTGGCGGCGTTCGGTAGAGATCCACTGCTGTGCTTGCTGAAGTGGAACGTCGGGACGAGAGAGGTCTAATACGCCGCCGAATGCGTAGTCGAGCGTCGCCGTCAGATCAGAGGAGAATTTGTGCTGCAACACGACTCGGACGCCATTGGTGTCGAGGTTACGGCCGGCGTAGCTGAATGTGCCGGAAGCCAGATCGGGAAGCAGGAATCCATTCACCGTCGTCACATTCCCCACGCCAGTCAGAGCTGGATCCGTGATGCGATCGGAGAACATCGCAACCTGGAAATTGTTCTTACCCACACGCTGCGAGAGGCTGACTTCGTGATGATGCGCACTTTCGATCCTGGGCGAGAAGTTCAAAAGGCTGACGCGGGGATTGGATTCGCTCAAATCGGCGGGAGCGGAATCGAATCCTTTTTCTGTGCGCGTATCGGGACGCGAAGTCGCGTAGTCGTATTCGACCACCGTGTTCGGGGAAAGATGCATGTCCAACGAGGCGTAGGGGCGAAATGCATTGAGGCGTCCGAGAAATTGGACGGTCTGGAGTTCGCTGCCGAACTTGAGTTCGAGGACATCCCCAAGAACGAGGTCATCGCCTGCGGAAAGCGCCAGCGCCTGCAGCGCGGCGTTGTGCAGGTTGGGATCGGAAGGAGCGAAGCGGCTCACGCTCAGAGCCATGGTTGGCTCGGAGCCGTTGGGCAGGCGACGCGAGTAACGCGCGCGCACCACTGCCGAGGGGAGGCTCTCGCCATAGGCCACGTTGCCGCTGAAGGCAAGTGTGCTGTCGGAAAAGATGGAGCGCTCCAAAGTGAAGCTGGTGCTCATGTCCGACCCGGTGCCGTAACCTGCGGCAGCGGAACCCGCCACGAACGAAACCTGCCCGGTGAAATCATGATTCTGTTTTTCCTCGGGCACAGGATCGTCGAAGACGCGCAGAATCGGGCGATTGGCAACCGAACGCAGCGTCCATTTCCAGTCGTCGTCATCGGGGAGACTGCGAACGGGGCCGAGTTGCATTGCGCCAAGGAGTGTGCTCAGCGTGATGTTGACATTGAGGCTGGCGCCGGGACGCAGTCCGATTTTCTCGCGAAGCGCAGGCAAGAAGGAAGGAGCGCTGACTTTCAGGCTATAGAAACCGGGCAACAGGCCTGTCGCCGTATAGTGGCCCGCTTCATCGGTGAAGACCGTAAGCGTGCGATTGGCAGCACCGAGGATCTGAACCACGGCGCCCATTTGGGGAGTTCCCGAGTTATTGCGGACGAATCCCGAGATCGCTCCTGGCCGATCCGCGGCCAGAGCGGGAAACGAGAGTCCGAAAATAAATGCCCAAGTTGCGAGCTTATTCAGCTTCAACTCTGCCCCACCCCCTGGGGGAATGCAGGGAGTTACTCTACTGCAAACATCGCGGACGGATCAATCGTCTGCTTGGAAACATTATCGTTGATCTTGATCTGAATCCGGTAAATGCCCGGCTGAAGGTTAGCAGCCGCGATCGATTTCTGCAAGGTGACCTGGTCGCCGACATTGCCCATCGTGTCGGTGCTCTCGAGTTTCTGCACAACCGATTTATTGGTGGCGATGTTCGTAATCTGGTATTCGAAGGTGGCGGAAGGCTTGTGCGTCTTCTCGTCCACACTGAGATTATAGACCTGCATCCAGAAATTGAGTTTCTGATCGCGGTCGCGCTTGAAGACAGCGGGCTTGCCGTCGGCGGTGCCGACGCGCGGACGGACTTTGGTGGTGCCGATCACAAAACTGCCGCTGCCGATTGCCTTGGTCGCGACTGGCTCCATCTGGTCGGCTACGATGAGGCTGGAGGTGGCGAGCTTGTCTTCGGAGTATTCCGGAACGGTGACGCTCCGGCTGTAGACGCCCTTACGGTCGCCATTCACATCTTTTACGGCGATGTAAAGCTTGTAGTGGCCGGGACGGAGCGGCATGGCCTTCCAGTAGACAGAGGCGTTCTCGGCGGTGCGCGGCAACAACTCGGCGGGCACATCGACCTGTACGGTGTCTTCGAACGTCTGAACAATCTTGTTGGTCAGCGTGGAGAGCTTGCCGTAGATATTGACGGTACCGCGCTGCACGCCTTCCTTATTGACGAAGGTGATGTCGCGATTCCTCATCTGGATGGTGACGGGAACCAGCACAGTGTCGCTCGTCACCTTCACAAAGTCAGAGCGGACATCAAACGGCATGGGGTTGAGGATGACTTTGGAGTTGACCTCTTCGGTCAGGTCCGTGAACTTGATTTTGGGCGCCTGCTGCAGTTTGGCAAACTGCTCGAGCCGGTCGAATTGCTTGGTCTGGAGCATGGTGCTCTCTGGGCCAACGCCAAGGCGCTCGAGTCCGCCGCCGTTGAAACGGGCGGCCTTGTTGGACATGCCCATCTGTTCCCACATTGTCAGTCCGGCGTTCGGGGTCATCAGCAAGGCGTCTTTTTCCGAGCGATCCATCGTCATGTGGTATTCGCCGCACATGCAGGTGTCTACAAACTCGATGATGACTTCCTGACCAATGCCTTCGATGTAGCGGTAGCGCCACTGCTCAAAGGGGAAGGTGGAAGTCTCTCCGCCGCCTTCTTCCATCGGGCGCTCGTAAGAACCGCCGGAGGGATGAGATTCGATTTCGTCAGGCTTGCCAAAGACGATGTAGATGCGGCCGCGGTCCGTCTTCCATCCCGGGACACCGGCGGCGAAATGTTCGTTGGCGTAGGCGATGCGCTGGTAGTGCTCTTCCTTATATTCGTTCTCTTCGGTGTCGGGAGTGGGATCGCGGCGCTGCCAGAAGGCTTCGATGAAGTTGTCGCGCTCTTCGTCGTTGGAGAGCTGCTTGAAGGCGGCGCGCTCTTCGTCGGTGATGATGTAGGCGACGTCTTCGTCCAGCCACTTCTTGTAGGTTTTCGTCAGCTCGTGCTTCAGGGCCTGCGCATTCTTCTTGCGCTGTTTTTCGTTCTGGGGACGCTTTAGTGGATCAACAGCGTCCGCGGGTTGCGCCTGCGCGGTAGCAGCCTTGTCGGCCGACTGTTGGCTTAGCTGGGGCTCATCTTTGGGCTGGTCTTTTGGCGGATCCCTTGGCGGATCCTGGGCGACGGCAACCGAGGCCATAAAACCCAAAACTGAAATCAGCGCAACTTGAAGGGTTCGTTGAAAGCAAAGCCGGAACATGAGGGGACTCCTACCAGACAACCGTCGTCTGCTTATCTTAGGCTCTTAACCTTGTGGAAAGCAAGGTTAAGTCTTGCCCGGAGAACTAATTGAGGCCCTTGTACCGCGTTAGCTAGGAAGCTGTGGAAATGCGCCTGAGTTGCCTGAGGGGGCGAATAAAGATCGTGGAAATCAGGCCGGTTTGCTCAGGCCGCGTAACGACGGCCGCCGGGGACGGCGGCGCTACCAAGGGCTTGAGTAACGGGTCTATAATGGATCGTTCCGGGGGCGGTCGGTAACACTCCCCACGTAACGGGTCTCGGCACTCCTAAACTAATCTGATTGGGAACTTTCTCTGGGACAAGCACGTAACAGAGGATGTGTGTCCGTCACCGTGACCGGCGGGGATCGTTGCTTTTCTTGGGAGATTAACGTTTTGGCGCGTTATCTGAGCCCGAGAAAAAGGTTCCTCCGGATGTGACGGGAGCTATGAAAGCCTGGAAAAAAATCGCAATCGGCGTTGGTGTGCTTGTTGTATTGGCGCTCATCATCGGATTCACGGTTCGTCAAAGCAGCAAGAACGTGGCGACCGTGCAGACGGGAAAAGCGCAGCGCCAGGATCTCTCCACGATCGTGAGCGCTTCGGGCGAGATTAAGCCGAAGACTTACGCGAACATCGGTGCCAACGCGTTCGGAAAGATCACCCACCTCTACGTAAAAGAGGGCGATCGCGTAAAGAAGGGGCAATTGCTGGCGCAACTGGAAAACGTGCAATCGTCGGCGGACGTGACTGCCAACGAAGCCTCGCTGCAAGCGGCGGAGACGGATGCGCAAGCGGCCGACGCTGCGCTCAAGACCTCGCAGGCCGATCTGCTTCGGGCGCAGGCGGACTACGACCGCAACAAAATGGATTGGGAACGTGCCCAGAGCTTGTTCAAGGATGGACTGATCTCCAAGTCGGACTTTGATAGCCGCAAGAATGCGTGGTCCACTGCGGATGCAGGCCTGGTACAGGCGGAAGCGCGAGTAGCACAAGCCAAGGCGCAGCACGATTCGGCGGATCGGCATATCGCGCAAGCCAAAGCTACGTTGGTGCACTATGCGGACCTGTTGCAGAAGACAACGAATATGTCGCCGTTTGACGGAGTCGTAACGAACCTTCCTGTGCGCGAAGGCGAGACCGTTGTGGTCGGCATCCAGAACGCGCAGGGCAGTACGTTAATGACCATTGCCGACATGTCGGTGATCACGGCGGAAGTGAAGGTGGATGAGACCGACATCGTGAATGTGCGTTTAGGCCAACCGGCGGAAGTAACGATCGATGCAATCCCGAAGAAGATTTTTCACGGGACGGTTTCCGAAATTGGAGACAACGCCATCATCCGCTCCAGTGGAGTTTCGACCTCGCAGTCAAACACGGCCAGCGAAGAGGCCAAGGACTTCAAAGTCGTGGTCACGTTGAGCGATGCTCCAACGGACTTGCGGCCGGGGCTCTCGACGACGGCGAAGATTACCACCGCGACTCGAAGCAATGTGCTCTCGGTGCCGATCCAGGCGTTGACGATGCGAACCAAGGAGCAGATGGATCAGCAGAACAATGCTCCAGGGTCGGTGCATGCCGCGGCGCCGGCAGCGAAGCAAGTTGCATCCAAGTCGAAAACGGATGACGAACTGCAGGGTGTCTTCGTGATCCGCAACAAGAAGGCGATCTTTGTGCCAGTCGCGACCGGGATTACTGGCCGAACTGACATCGAGGTGCTTGACGGGTTGAAAGAAGGGGACGAGGTCATCACCGGTAGCTACAAAGTGTTGCGCAGCCTGCGGCCGGGGAGCAGCGTCAAGATCGACAATACGGCACCCAAGAAAGAAGAAGAAGAAACGTCATAACCTTAGCCGGGCTAGCGCGTCCAAAGGGAAACCGGAAAAGGTCTCAGAAATCGGAGCCCAAAGCAGAAAGAACAACCTAGATCGGAGAAGTCGAGTGGCACCGGACCAGGAGAAAAACATGGCAACCGCAGAAGTCATCAGTATGCCCAATACCGCAGTCCCGGACCCTACGGCAGTAGCGCCGCCGGAGTCGTGCATGATCGCGGCCGAAGATCTTTGGAAGACCTACGACATGGGTTCGGAGCAGCAGGTGCACGCCCTGCGGGGAGTGAACCTGCGCATTCAGCGCAACGAATATGTGGCGATCATGGGGCCATCCGGCTCGGGGAAATCAACCCTGATGAACCTGATCGGCTGCCTCGATACTCCTTCCCAAGGCAAGTACTGGCTCAACGGACAACTGGTCAGCGAACTGGACGACGACGAACTAGCACGGATTCGCAACAAGGAAATCGGATTCGTGTTCCAGACGTTCAATCTGCTGGCCCGCGCCACGGCGTTGCACAATGTGGAATTGCCTCTAATTTACGCGGGCGTGCCCACCGAGGAACGGATGGAGCGAGCCAAAGGGGCGCTCAGTGCCGTGGGCATGGAAGGTCGGATGAGCCACAAGCCGAACGAGCTCTCGGGCGGACAACGGCAGCGCGTCGCGATTGCGCGCGCCCTGGTGAACAAACCCTCGATCATCCTGGCGGACGAGCCGACTGGAAACCTGGACTCGCAGACTGGCCTCGAAATCATGGCGCTGTTTGACCGCCTGCAGTCTGAGGGGAACACGATCATTCTGGTCACGCACGAGCATGATATTGCCGAATACGCGCATCGCGTAATTCACATTAAGGACGGCGTGATCGCAAGCGATCAGAAGAGCGGCGGTCGCCGCAACTAGCGCCAGTTTTGTTTTGAAGGGAAATTCGCCCAGCGGCGTGGCTGGGCGTTTTTTTTGTTTGGAGCATCCAGACACGGCGATCTCCCTGCTGATCCTCGCCCCCGCGGACTCTGTAGCGCAGTCTTGGGCAACAGATGGGGGCCTCGGTGCTATTGTTGCAGGAGAGGAATTAGGGAATGGCATTTCCTGATGATGAACCCACGGTCCACCAAGGTGACCGTACAATGCAACTGATTGACTGGTTGGTGGGACGCTTGGAAGAGTGTCTCGGCGAGGTTCTACCGCTCCAGACAGATGATCTTTTGAAAGACTATGCGAAGGATGCTCGTAACAGCATGGCATCAGCCATCGAGCAGTTGAGCCTTGCCCGTGTCAAAAAAGAGCAGCAACTCGGGGGGCGCACCAGCTAGAAAAAAGCACACTATATGGACAGTGCTTTTACAGCCAACTGCGGTTTTGAGTGTACTCGCTGGTTTCGACACTTACGCTCGAAATGCCTTGGCGCAGTTTGGCGCAACTTAGTCTTCTCTTCGCCGGAAACTGAGCGATGTCTAGCGCGCGTTCGCCTGCATGATTGCAGGCCATCCATCCGTGTCCCCAATGAACGTGAACTCGTCGTCGGCGTAGCAGGCCAGAGCTTGGCTCAGTTCGCGGACTATTTTGTAGTCTCTGATAGTCTCTGCAGTCGACGTATTCAGGACACGAATGGTTGTACTCGCGATATCTGTAGCGTCGGGAGCTGAGAATTCAATCGCAAGTCTCGGCCCGTTGATCATCATCGTAACCGGAAGGTCCTTGGGAGCAGGCGGATTGACCTTCAGTATTCGCGCGACACCTCCTCCCGGCGACACTACATAGATCATCGCTGGAGAAGTCGCTCGCATCAGGTAAACGTTGCCATCCTGACCCAACAGCGCACTACCGAAACGCACACTCGAATCCGGCTCTGTGCTGCCTTTCGCGCTCTTTGGAGAGGCATCGATGTTAACGTCTCCCTTGAGGGATAATTCTCTGACAAGCTTGCCGCTTCCGTTGAAGATGAAATTCAACGGGCGCCCCGCACCACCGCCGCGCGACAGCTTTGTGCCGGACACGAAAAAGGACCCGTCGTTCGTAACCACAAACTGCGATGGCTCGAACCGCGCGGTAGTCAGTAACTGCACCTGCCCTTCAAGATGACCATCGGAAGAGAACCTGAGCACGTAAATGTTTTCGCGCGAAACCTGCGCGAGCTCAAAAACCTTTCCATCATCCCCGACTGCAAAATCCTCAACGAACGCTCGTTTCAGATCAGGCGCCTCATAGTAGCGAAACGTCGCCTTTTCAGTTCCATCCTTCGCGATTTTAATCAGATCGAGGGTCGATGGAGAACTAGACGGATTCCGGAAATACACGTTGCCCTCACTGTCACACTTGATGGGTAGCGTTATTGACTGAGCGGTGGCCAAACGATGCGTTTGAGATGGTTCTGGACTCAACACAGTTTGGCAAAGTCCCAATCCAGCCACCAGAAGGATGCTGAGCAAGAATGGAATTCGCAGCACGGCACTACCTCGAACTGTTGTCCATCTTCGGGGCTGCTTTGGCTGCCGCAGCGCTCTGGAATGGGCGGGAAAGGGGATCTCTCAGTAAGTCTACTGCCCGTCTTCTGGAAGGTGGATCGATGCAAATTTGGGAGGTATTCGAAACGTAACACGAGAAGTGCCCACTTACGCCGCAGAAGATTCCCGGAAGACTCAGGCTACAAACGCCGCAGTCGCTGCCTTCCAAGCATTGCGCACAGGCGTATGCTGTGACAAAGATACCGTTGCAATCGCATTTCACCCTATAGGAGGTCCGATTCCCCGGACAGGATTGCGACCACGCGGCGGTCGCGGCTAAACCACAGATAATTATGAGTACGAGCTTCGCGAGAGTGCTCCTAATCGTGTTTCCACCTCTCAAGTGGTTGTGAGGGTAGCACTGGTTTGGCCTGACTCTGACATCAACGCAGAATTTGTTCTGTTTTCGTAACAACTGGATCAGGGATTCGCCCTAGATGGAACCAACCGCGAAGACTCGTCACGGATTTAGGGTTGTAGGAACCCTATTTCGCTGCCATGAGGCATTCCCTCTTAGAACCGTGGGAGAATGTGCGTATGAAGATTGGTGTTATGGGCATCCGAAAGCTCAAGTGAAGTGCCGCAGTTTAAATGAACTGAAGCAAAGAACTGTGACGACAGTCTTATCGAATCCCGGAAAATGTGGTTTCTAGCTGCAACCGTCGAAAAATCTCGATTTCACTCAAAACCCACGCGAAACGATGGCGCAATTCGCGATATTGTCTTTTCCGACAGTCATGGAGCTGATATCGCTGTCAACCGCGCGGAATGCAACTACGGCCAGCAACATCGCCGCATTTCTCTGATCGGATGGGGGCGGAATGAGTGTGCGTGAGAACTCCTCTTTCGCACCGTTGGGGCTGGATCATTTTCCACATTTACCCACCGCTTACGCGGTCGGCTGCACTCTTTCGCCGCTTCGCGGCTACAAACCGCTGGCCTGGCTCCACACCCTGAATTTGCAAAACCAGCTCAGGCAAACACTAAAGCCGCACCCTTCAAAGCGGCTCACCGGGTGCGCTTTACAGGAGTCGACACATCCACTCCGAGAGATCCCTTTAGGTTTTTGAAACGGTAATACTAAGCGAACTTGCCTGGACATCGACACCGGTCGGAACCTCGGCGACCGTGACCCGGTCGCGGCCTTCTCGCTTGGCACGATAAAGTGCGGCATCAGCGGCCTGCAGCAGATCTTTTTCGCTCGTCCCATGAACCGGAAGTGCGGCCACTCCGATGGAAGCGGTAATGAGTCCAAGGGAGCGGCCCTCGTGCATGATCACGAGATCGCGGAGCTTCGCTCGGATGCGTTGGGCACGGGCCTCAGCCGCCCGCAGATCGGCAGTAGGCAGAACGACGACGAACTCTTCCCCGCCATAGCGACAGACGAAATCCTCGGCGCGAATGCTCCGCACAAGGAAGGATGCGGTTTCCCGCAAAACAGCGTCACCCGCGTCGTGGCCGTAGGTGTCGTTGAAATTCTTGAAATGGTCCAGATCGAGCATCAGGATGCCCAGTGCCTGTTCGGAGCGGATGGCGCGGCGGATTTCGCGATCGAGCATTTCCTGCAAATAGCGGCGATTGTACAAACCGGTTAGCGGATCTTTCGTGGACTGAGCGCGCAAGGCTTCACGGAGCCGGATGTTCGCCACGGAAAGTCCCACCTGGGCGGCGAAGGTGGTCTTGAAGGACATCTCCGCCTCACCCAGTTTAGGGTCCTGATCCGTGGCCTGAATGTGAAGAATTCCGAGCGCTTCTCCCTGCGCGAGAATCGGCACGCACAAGTAGGTGGACTGGACTCCAGCGGCATGGCCACAGCGGGCAGTGCCGTCGCCCGCAAGGACCAGATGCGGATGCCCGGCGCGCAATGCCCAGCAGGACTCCGGTTCGAAGGATGTAACCGGGAGTTGGCAGTCCTGCCACTGACCTGCAACTTCGACAAGATTGTGCGATGGATTGAACAACGCAACAGCGCCACGGCGCGAGGGGAAGATCTGAGGCGCGAAACCGAGCGCGGCCGCGAATACTTCTTCGCGAGTCTGACAGCTCTGCAATAGCTCGCCCATCTTGGCCAGCAGGGTGGCCCGCCGCGAGCGTTCCTTCAGTGCCTGCATCATTTCTTCGTTGTGCTCATCGAGCGTCCGCCGTGCGAGGTCTTTCTCCCACATCTCCTGCTGCAAGCGGGTGTTGGCGTCGGCCAATTCCTCCGTGCGCTCCTTGATCTGCTGCTCAAGCATCTGCTGATAGTGCTTCTGCTCTTCGATGTCGGTGCAAGTTCCAAACCACTGCAGGATGACTCCCTGATCGTCGCGCAAGGGGACAGCCCGATCGAGATACCAGCGGTAACCGTGGGTCGCATCGTGGAGACGGTATTCGATTTCGAAAGTCTTGCCCGAGTGCATGCATTTCTCCCACCTTTCCTGGCAAGGCGCGCGGTCATCGGGATGAACGGATTCCATCCAACCGGTTCCCAGGCCATCACTCTCTTGTGTCCCTGTAATCTCATACCAACGCTTGTTGATGAACGACGTGCGGCCATTCGCGTCGGCGATCCAGACGATCTGGGGGATGGCCTCGGCGAGAGTCTGGAAACGGGCAGCGCTGGCCTGGTCCGGAGTTTCCCCTTTTAGTGATTGGAGGGCGATCCACAATGCTACGACCGCGGCCAGAATTACCGGCAAGACCGCCGAATAGTGAAAAGGAACGAATCTGAAAAATGGCACCCTGGCTGACAGCGCCGCTGCGAGCGCTCCCGCGACAAGGACGATTCCGGTTGCGAGACACCACAACCGACGCCCTCGTTGCTTTCGTGGCAGCCGCCCGGCGACTTCCAGAGTTGCATAGGCGGAAAACACAGCAAGCACGAGGGAGATGGCAAGCACACCGTGCTCTTCGATTGACTGAAACATGATCGAGCCCGACGTAAGGCCTCCCTGCAGAAGAAATGGGCGCAGTGTTTCCTTGACACGAATTGCTGAAAGAATCATCGGCAGAGAGGAGGGAAAGCTTCGTTAGAAATCGGTAATCGGATTGCGAATCTCGGAAAAGAGGAGATTGGGCGGAAAGCAAAAGAGACGCAGCTGAGCTGCGTCTCTGGTGAGAAAGTTTGGGGATTACGGGTTCGTAGTAACCGTCTTCACCGTCGCCTCGTCGGATGGAGTTCCGTGACCGGCAACGAAGAAATTGTGGTCGTACATGTTGCGGTACATGCGTCCGGCAATCTCGGCGGCTTTGGGGCCGAAGGTCGGGCGTCCACCTTGTAAGAAGATCACTACGACGACGCGACCCACGCTGGTGTTGGCATAGGACGCGAACCAGCCATAGCGGGTTCCCTCGTGGGAACAGGTCCCAGTCTTGCCCAGGATTTCTTCTTCGTTGAAATTCACGCGCACGCTGCGCGCCGTGCCGTAGTGGACAGCACCCAACATTCCGTCAGAAAGCTCGGGGATGATGGGGGCAATATCAAGCTGGCGTTTGACGCGCGGCTGGAAACTTGCAACTTCTTCAGGAGTCGTCGGATGCTGCAGGTAGTAGAGGGTTCCACCGTTAGCGATGGCAGAGACCATAGCACCTAACTGAAGCGGGGTCATCGAGACGCCTTCGCCGTAGGAACACATCTTGCCTACGCCGCCAAGCTTTTCGGGAATGGCTGAGTCAGGATATTCGCCAATCTGTTCACCGGGAATGTCATAGCCGGCAAGTTCGCCGAGTCCGTATTCGTGCGCGTAGTAGGCGACTTTTTCGAAACCGAGCTTGCGGCCGAGAGTCTCGAAGTAGGGGTTATTGGAGTGTGCCAGCGCCTCAGTCAAATTCATGTGATAGCGGCTGCCGAGAGAGACTTCGGTTTCTTTCGAGACCAGGCCTTCGCTCAAGGCTGCCAGTGCGACCGACAGCTTGATGGTGGAACAGGGCTGAGCTCCACTGGAGAGAGCCAGCTTCTGGTTGACCATGGCGAGCACGCGGCCGCTGGTCGGTTCGATGGCAACGATGGTGCCGTTCATGTTGCCGAGCGCGTCAATCGCAGCCTGGCGGACAACGGCATCTTCACCAGTCGTGATGTCGCCCGCGCCGATATCTTCCGCGAACGAGCTCATGTGGAAGCGTTCGTAGTAACGATGACGGCGGTGAGGAGCGGTCGTAGAAACTCGCGTCAGGCTCGTAGTACGGCTTTTGGCCAGATGATGTATCCGGCGGCGCGTGCGAGGGGTTTCGCTGACCTTTTTGGAATTGGATTTCGTCGAGGTATGGGTGTTGATATTTGCGGCCCAACTCATGCCGGCAAAGGGCAGACAGGCACAAAGGGTCAAAACGAGACGAAGTAGGCTTCCCTTGAACATCTGGTCTAATTCACTCCCCAGGAATCTAGGAACTTTGATGCACGCCGCGTACCAGCGAGAGGTAACCCTCACGGTTTTGGCCAGCTTCGCTGATAGTATGGGACTTACCAATTTTCCACAACTCTAAAGTTTCGATCGGCAAAAATTGTGTTTCTGATCTAAGTTACTCCCGGCCAGCCACATAGCGCAGATTACCTCGGTTCTCACCCCTTCGGTAATGGGTTACCGGATTACTAAAAAGGTACTGCTTATGCGCAAACATTTTCACCACGGAGACACGGAGAAACGGAGAAACCTTTTTTCAAGACTCCGTGGCTCCGTGCCTCCGTGGTAAATCGACCTTTCACATCACGTCGTTGCGTTTGCGCAGGAACGCGGGTACGTCGAGATCGTCTTGCTCGAAGTTCGCGGCAAGGTTCGTCAGGACGCTGGACCGCATGGCATCGAGCGAAACTACTTCGGCAGCGACCTGCTCGGATGCTGGCGACTGCGCTGGTTCTTCGATGAACGAGCGATCGTCACTCATCCGTTCGTGCGACATGTCTGGCTGCATCATGATGTGTTTCGGAGGCTCGGGCGTGGGATCACGCGGGCCGAGGCCGTCGGGAAAATCCATGGCCTCGTCGTGGGCTGCCGCAAAAGAGACGCGCGTTTCCTGGTGGCGCTGGCGCGTGGTTGGGGCTTCGCGGAATCCGGTGGCGATGACGGTGATCTTCACGCCGTCTTTCATCTTTTCGTCCAGCACAGCGCCGAAGATGATGTTGGCATCGTCATGGGCGGCGCCTTGGATGATCGAGCAGGCCTGCTGCACTTCGGCGAGTTTCAGCGAGGACGATCCGGTAATGTTGATGAGGATGCCGCGTGCGCCGTCGATGGCTCCGGCTTCGAGCAACGGCGAGGCGATGGCACGCTGGGCAGCATCGATGGTGCGCTTCGCGCCACAGGCCGAGGCGGTGCCCATCACGGCGTATCCCATGCGCGCCATGATCGTCTTCACATCGGCGAAGTCACGGTTGATGATGCCGGGAATGGTGATGATGTCAGAGATTCCCTGCACGCCCTGACGAAGAATGTCGTCGGCAATGCGGAAGGATTCGAAGAAGCCGGCATCTTCGGCAACCGCGAGCAGCTTTTCGTTGGGAATGACAATTGTGGTGTCGACGGATTCCATCAGTTCGGAGATGCCGCGTTCGGCTTGCTGCATGCGGCGTTTGCCTTCGAAGGAGAACGGCTTGGTCACGACAGCCACGGTGAGTGCGCCCATTTCGCTGGCGAGCGAGGCGATGATGGGAGCGGCTCCGGTGCCGGTACCTCCACCGAGACCGGTGGTGACGAACACCATGTCAGCGCCTTCGAGGGCTTCGATGATTTTGTCGGAGTCTTCCAGGGCGGCTTTGCGTCCGACTTCGGGATTCGCGCCTGCCCCGAGGCCGTTGGTCAGCTTCACTCCGAGTTGCAACTTCACGGGTGCGTGCGACATGCGCAACGCTTGCAGGTCAGTGTTGGCAACGATGAATTCGATGCCCTCCACGCCGGCGTCAATCATGCGGTTGACGGCATTGCCGCCGCCTCCGCCTATACCGATGACTTTGATCTTGGCGTCGTTCCGGGCGTCTTCGTTAAAGCTGATGCGAATGTCGTTGCTCATGTTCACTGCTCCTTGGAATGCAAAATCCTAGCCCCAGTTCTTCAACTCTTGTCATTCCGAACCGGCGAACGCCGGTGAGGAATCTGATTTCCGCCGGCAGCATCGATGCTGCCGGAAACAGCAGATTCCTCCCTTCGGTCGGAATGACAAAAGTGTCGGCACGACAAAAATGTCGGCATGGCAGAAATATTGTTCTTACGCTCCCTTTCCTACCAACAGCGCTTTCAATCTTGTGCCCCAGCGGTCTTCCTGCTGGCCGCGGGCGATGCGGGCGCGGTGGCCGTAGTTCGCCATACCGAGCACCGTGGCGTATTCGGGTTCCGACAGGGTTGACGGCATCTTGGCTAGCGGTGCGGGCCATGAGAGCCGTACCGAGCGGCGCAGTACCGATTCGGCAACATCGAAGATTCCCGGCAGGCGTGATGCGCCGCCCGTCAATACCATGCCCGCGAGGCACATATCGAACATGCCGGAGTGGCGCAGAGTGTCGCGCATCATTTCGAACAGTTCGCGGGCGCGTGGTTCGAGAATTTCGGCGATGAGGCGCTGCGGCATCAGACGCGATGGGCGATCTCCGACCGAGGGAACTTCGACTTCGTTGCCCTCGGGAATCAACGTGACGATCGCGTTACCGAAAATCTTCTTGATCTTCTCGGCCTCGGACAGCGGGGTGCAGAGGCCGACGGAAAGATCGCTGGTGAAGTGGTCACCGCCGACAGGGATCACGCCGGTCCAGGCGACGGCTCCCTGCTGAAACACGACGATTTCGGTGGAACCGGCGCCGATGTCGGCGAGACATACACCGAGTTCGCGTTCGTCAGAGCGCAGAACCGAGTCGGCAGCGGCAAGAGGCTCGAAGACGGTATCGTCGACGTGAACGCCGGCTTTGTTCACGGCGGTGATGATGTTTTGCGTCGCGCTGGTCGCAGCCGTCACCATGTGGACACGTACTTCGAGTCGTGCGGCCATCATGCCCAGCGGATCGTGGATGCCAGCCTGCTCGTCGAGGATGAATTCCTGCGGAAGGAGATGGAGAATCTCGCGATCGGCGGGCAGCGGAATGGCGCGGGCGCGTTCGACGGCTTGCTTAATCTCGTCGCGGCCGATCTCGTGCGGCCGCGTGCCCAGGCTAATGCCTCCGTGGGTGTTGAGGCCGCGTACGTGCGCTCCGCCGATGCCGATAATGGCGTGCTCGACCGCTGCGCCAGCGACATCTTCAGCGGCCTCGACCGCCTTTTGAATCGACGCCACGGCTTTGTCAAGTTCCACGATCACGCCTTTGCGCGAGCCGCGGGATTCAGTGACGCCATGTCCGCGATAACGCAGGCCGGCTTCGGTGAACTCCACCATCAGCGCACAGGTCTTGGCGCTGCCTACATCAATTGCCGTTAGAAAGCTTCCCTGCTGGTTTCCCATGTTTATAAATTCGTTCGCCCTACAGCATTACCTCATCCGCGCGTGTTCCCTCAGCGGCTAAAGCCGCGCTGGGTTTGGATACTTGACGGCGCGGCTTTAAGCCGCAATCACCCCTTTGAAACATGCGTCACCTAATTCGACCCCGGTGAAGGTCTTGCGACCGCCGGGCTTGGCTTCGGAATTGTCGTGTTCGCGGCGACCGCCGCCGATGGCTTCTTCCCGTAAGTCTTCGGCGCGGAATGCCTGGCCGGCTCTTTCCTGGAAGCGGACTTGGCCGTTCTCGGTGGTACCTTCCTCGCTCTCGGCCGGCCCGCGGGCTTCTTTGCGGCCGTCTTTGGATCCAGTTTCTTCTCGGTCAACTCAAAAGCCGGCTTCGGAATGGAGCGATCATGCGGATTGAGGTTCGTGATCAGCGCGGCGGGCTTCACCCCTGCCGCTGCGGCCGCCTTCGCCGCCGCTACCGTGAGGGCTGCCTGCTTCGGCTTCCCTTCCATGTCAGGGTTGACGATCACCTGATTGTCGTAGCGAAGGTTCACCGACTCGAGTTTCTGGAACTGTTGCCGCCATTCCTGCACGTGGCTGACGTAGGTCTTGTAGCGCTTCAGATAATCAGATGAGCCAAGTTCGACTAACACATCGCCTTGGGGATCGTTCACTCGGACTTTCAGATTCTCGAGGTCGGAGAGGTCCACCTCGCTCAGATCCTGCGAATAACGCGCGCCACCCGAGTCCAGTTGCTGGACCAGTTCGTTGTAGGCCTTCATGCGTGGAACGCGCGTGGAGAGGGGCTCGCCGGGATTCATTCCGAGAATGACCGGGAACGAATATTTGTGTTTCTGCGGCAGTTCCATCAGCGTGCCAACCGCGTCAATCAGAAAAATGCGCGGGCCAACACGCGCGAAGGCTACGGGCGTGCGCTCGTGAATTTCGACTTTCAAACGATTGGGCACGAAGCGCATGACGCTGGCCGACTCCACCCACGGGATCTGCTCGAGTTGCGCCTTCTGCTGCGTCAGCGGCACGAAGAAGGTGTTGCGGCCAATGTCGGCGCCCATGACTTCCATGATCTGTGCCTTGGTCACGTTCTCGATACCGGTGACTTCAATGTTGTCGCTCGACTCGATGCGGAAACGCCACGAACGCTCGCCGTAGTTGTAGAGCGCGATTGTGCCGAGCGAGGCCATGCCCAGGATGAAAACAGCGATGCAAGCCCAGATCAGACGACTGGCGGTTTTCTTGGGAAGCGAACTGCGACGGGCGGAAACGCGCTTCTGTCCCCGCAGAAAAGGCGATTCCTCGGCGACATCCAGATCAACCAGGCGCGTGTCATCGAGTTCCTCGCGCGCGGACGTGGAATTCCCGGCGTAGGGCGGGTACAACTCTTCCTGCAAGATGGTGGGACTCGGTTTCCGCGCCATCAGTTCAGGTCAGTTGTCGCCAGGAATCGCTGAGCCTCTTCAATATAGCTGCATATCTCGAAATGAGATACGGGAAAAATGTAGGGATTTGCACACGTGGGAACCGGGTTGGGTACGGGAGCAGTTCTCGGTCCTCAGTCCTCAGTCCTCAGTCAAAGAACATTTGTCATTCCGACGATGCGCGAAAGCGCAGAGGAGGAATCTGCTGTTTGCCGGGGGCGAGAGACAAGCAGATTCCTCGTCGCTTTGCTCCTCGGAATGACAAGAACCTTGCGGGGACAGGAACCTTGTCGGGAGTCGACAACAACAGACGGGCGCGGGATTTTTCCGCGCCAGTGCTTCCAGGAGGTTCGGACTAATTGCTGTTAAACCGGGCCCGGGCCTGAGTATTCGACGTGAACCGCCGGAGCGGGGATTCTAATCCGCGGTATGCGTGGGATGTTCACGCGCACTCGCGGGCAGGTGATCTCGGGTACTTTAACCACAACCGGGTTGAAATTGGCTTCTACAAAGCGGACGCGTGCCAGCCTGGCTTGCACCTGAGCTTCGATCCTGGCGCGATTGGCTTCTAAGCGAGCCAGTCGGGCTTGTTCGCGGTCTGACATGGCCTGAAAACCGTCGAATTCAGACTGCGACTGGTCGAACGAACTCTGCACCTGCGCCATCGCCGAGGCCAAGGGACACTGCGACTCGTGGCGTTCAACGTTCAGCATCCGAGCCTCTGCCATGAACTGGTCGGCGCGTCCGGTGGCCAGGGCCAACACGGCTCCGGTGTTATGTCCGACCCGATCTACGATCTCGTGGGCCCACTGCATGCCATCCTCGTGGTAGCTGGAATTCAATCCGGCTGCCAGAACCGCCGCGGCCAACCATCCCCATGCTTGTGTTTTCATAACCTTAACCCCTTATGCCTGATAGACGAAGGGCTTGCGAATCCGTTAGCAAAAGATACGGAAGGAGCAGGCGAGAAGTTCCCGGGGGGAAGAAGATGGGGCGAGCGGCCTTATGCCACGTCCCATTTTGAGGGGATTTTTCAGCAATCACTGTCACAGCACGTTCGTCTCGTTCACCCGGTCGACTGCAAATCGCAAGAACGCCACCGTATCAGCCTGCCGCCTCATCTCGTCGCCGTACGCCCATCTCTCGGCTTCCTCGATCAAATCCTTCCACTGTGGATACCTTGCTTTGACCCACTGGCCAGCAACCTTTTTGGAGCCCGGCTGGCCATGAATAACTGTGCGCAGGATGCGGCACAGGTTCAAAACGAGGTACGACTGATGGTGGCTATTCGAGAGCCACGCGGTGTCATCAATTTTCGGCACCCATTCCTGGAACAAATCTCTTGCACTGGCTTGCCGCACGGCGTGGATGTCAATCGGTGGTATCAGGTCGTTGAAGTCAGGCCCCTCAAGTGCAATGCCATATTTGGACAGTAGGTAGTGATTGATGATCCATTCGTTGCCAGCCGGAGCCTCGGCATAGAAAGCGCCAAATCCCCACCATGGTCGCGCTTTTGCAGGAGGCGTCAATTCGCGGATAAGTTCGAGAGAAACGTACGAGCACTCAATCCGATCCGCCCATTCGGGACAGCGTCGCTCCACCTCTTTGTGCAACTGTTCAACCGATCTGAGTTGATCCTCCGTGAGTGGATTCCGAACGACCGCCTCCAAATCTATATCACTCCTGTTCGGGACGAAATCTCCATAGGCCAACGAGCCGGATAGATAAAGGCCGACAATCCCTCTGCCGAGCAAACGTTTCAGCCCTTCTGCCCACTCGGCCAGCGTCGTGTTGATCGTAGGATATGGGGTCACGTCGTTCATCAGCCGCCCTTCCTATAACGCGCTCTTAGGCGAAATCAATTATCAACTGACGAGAACGGCGTTAGCACTCATTCCTCGTTCCTGCCGCAGCAACTTTCAGTACCTCTCGCTCTTCTCCTCCAGCAACTCCTTCAAATACTGCTGCCAGATGGCCGCCCAGGTGTGTGTGCCGTGGCCGTGCGTCTGCTCTGACGCCGGGATCAGCACGAACTTGCCATTCTTCACACGCTTGATTTCGCGCTCGGCGATGCCCAACTCTGGCGGGTTGATGAAATCGTCGGCGGAGTTCACGAACATGACGGGAGCCTTGATCGCTTCCAACTTCTCCGACGGATCGTAGTTTCGCGAGGCGTTCACGGCGTAGAGAAAGTCATTGGCGTCCAGGGTCGCAGTGATGCGCTTCATGGAGTCATCGAGATATTTGTCGGCGGCATCACGAGTGGAAAGATTTTTCTGCATCGGCAGGGGCGCGCTGCCGGCGATCAGCAGAAAATCTGTCGAGATTTGCAGTGCCGCTCGCGGTTCTGTTGTGTAGTCGCCATTTTTCCAGTCGGGATCCTGGCGGATGCCCTCGATCACCATCTCGCGCCACAGGCGGTTGCGGCCGGCGATCTGAACCGGCAGGCAGGCCAGCGGCATCAGCGCGTCCATGAAGTCGGGATAGGTCTCGCCCCAGACCCAGGAGTGCATGCATCCCATCGATGTGCCCATGACCAGGCGCAGATGGTTCACGCCCAGACCTTTCTCCAGCAACTCATGCTGCGCCGCGACCATGTCGTCGTAGTCGTATTGCGGAAAGTGGGCGTGCATGCCGTCGCTCGGCTTGCTGGATTTTCCGTGGCCGATGTTGTCGGGGAGGATGATGAAGTAGCGGGTGGCGTCGAGCAGTTCGCCGGGAGCCGTAGAGGACGTCGGCGAATTGGGGGGCCAGGAATTGGCGTCCGGAGCCGCCGGTGCCGTGGAGGATCAGGACGGCATTGGTGACTTTGCCGCTGGCGTCACGCTCGGGCTTGCCGAAGGTCGTGTAGTGCAGGCGGAGTTCGGGAAGAGTCTCGCCGGATTTGAAGTGGAAGTCGTGGGCGACGTAGTCGCCTTCGGCGGGCGTCGGCTTCGTTGCTGATGAGGACGTCTGGCCGAACAGGCTGGCGGACGCTATGCACACGAGGACAAGTTGACGGACCGTGGATAGTGCGCTCATGGGAGAAATAGTCTACTGCAGAACGAGTCTCGGTCGCCTTCGGCGAGGGCGGACGAGGCGTCCGCCCCTACACAGGCGGAGCGGCGTGCACACGGAATCCGTCGCGCTACTCACCGCGGTTAAGCTTCTCCAGGATCATGGGGCCTAACTGCGAGATACTGCCTGCGCCTAACGTCAAGATCATGTCGCCGGCCTGCGCAGCCTTGGTTGCTGCGCCGATGGCGTCGGCGACGGAACTGACATATTCGACGGGCTTCCCGCTCTTTTCGCGGATGCGTTGCGCCAGTATTTCACCGGTGATGCCTTCGATGGGCTTCTCGCTGGCGGCGTAAATGTCGAGCAGGAAGAGCGAGTCGGCATCGGCGAAGGCAGTGGTGAATTCTTCCATCAGGTCGCGGGTGCGGGTGTAGCGGTGCGGCTGGAAGATGACGTGAATCTTGCGGAATCCGCATTGGCGGGCGGCGGCAAGCGTGGCTTTGATTTCCGTGGGATGGTGGCCGTAGTCGTCGATCACGCTGATGCCGGCGGCGGTGCCGCGCAATTGGAAGCGCCGGTCCACTCCGCGGAATTGATCGAGCGCGGTGCGGATTGCATCCGCCGGAATGTCGAGACCCACGCCGACGGCAATTGCGGCCGTGGCGTTCAGTACGTTGTGGACGCCGGGGACGTGCAGCGTGAATTCACCAAGATCGTGCTCGCGGTATCGCACTGAGAAATTGCTGAGCGGGTGAGGGTCAAAATCCCCACCCTGTCCCGCCAAAGAACTGCGGGACAAGGATGGGGCACCCATTTTCTGAGCCTCTTTCTGATGATCGGATCCGGGAATTCTGATCAGGAAATCCGAGCCGCGCTTTGTGCCGTAGGTCACGGTGCGCCGTTGCACTTCGGGGAGGAGTTTGCGGAGGAGCGGGTCATCGTTGCAGGCCACGATCATGCCGTAGAAGGGGACGCGATCCATGAATTCAAGGAAGGTCTTTTTCACGTCGCGCATGTTGCGGTAGCAATCCATGTGTTCGCGGTCGATGTTGGTCACGACCGACAGAATGGGCGAGAGTTTCAGGAATGAACGATCGCTCTCGTCTGCTTCGGCGACGAGGTACTGCGATTTGCCGAGGCGGGCGTTTGATCCCATGGCGTCGACGCGTCCACCGACGACCACCGTGGGATCGAGGCCACCGGCGGCGAGGACCGCGGCGACCATGGAAGTGGTGGTTGTCTTGCCGTGCATGCCGGCAATGGCAATACCGTATTTCAGGCGCATGAGTTCGGCGAGCATCTCGGCACGCTGGATGACGGGGATATGAAGCTTGTGCGCCTCGGTGACTTCCGGGATTGTCGGCGGAAATAGCAGAACTCGTCACCACCACTTCCGCACCAATGATGATCTCGGCTCGATGGCCCTCAAACGTCGTCGCTCCGAGGCCGGCCAGCCGCTGCGTAACCGCCGAGGACTTCAGATCTGAGCCGGAAACTTTGTAGCCGAGGTTCAGCAGCACTTCGGCGATCCCGCTCATGCCGATACCACCGATGCCTACGAAATGAATGCGTTGAATTTTGGCGAACATAAAGTCGAGTGGCTAGTGGTCAGTGGTCAGTTGTCAGCGATCAGTGGGCACCTTCGGAAGTTTTTCTGGCCACTGATCACTGGCCACTGGCCGCTTCTTCCTCAATTCCTGCGACGCGTGCTGCCATCGCCGCAATATCGCGAGCGGCATTGGGATGCGATAGCTCCCGCGCGGCTTCGCTCATCTTCTGCAGGCGATGCGGATCTTGCAGCAACGTCGCGATTGTTTCCGCCAGCCAGACTCCTTCCAGCTTTGACTCCTCGACCACAACTGCGGCGCCGTGCTTAGCCAAGGCTTCGGCATTCACGCGCTGATGGTCGTCGGCCGCACGCGGGAACGGGACGAAGACCGCCGGCTTCCCTGCGGCCGCGATTTCTGCAACCGTGCTTGCTCCCGATCGGCACACCACCAAGTCCGCGCGCGCGAACGCCGCCGGCATGTCTTCGATGAATTTGAAGACCTCGGCCGGCTCTCCGAGCGGCTTGTAAGCCGCCAGCGCGTCATTATAGTCACGCTCGCCGGTCTGGTGGATGATGTGAATCCCGGGCGCCTCGCGCTGCAGGACCGGCAGACAGCGGATCATGGCGTCGTTGATGGCGTGCGCGCCCTGGCTTCCGCCGAAAACCAGGACAGTTGGGGTTCCGCCTCGCTTGGGCCGAACCTCAAAGAAAGCTTGCCGAACTGGAACACCCGTGACTTCGCCGTGACGAAAATACTTCGACGTCTCCTCGAAATGTACTGCGGCTCCCGAAACGAAACGCGCCACCAGTCGATTGGCGAATCCGGGTACGACGTTGGGCTCGAAAGCCAGCGTGGGAATGTGTTTCACTAACGCGGCCAGCATGGCAGGACCGGATGCGTATCCGCCAACCCCGATGACTACGTCGGGCGCGAACTCGTTCAGCATGCGGCTCGCGTCCCAAACCGCGCGGGGCAAATCGAAGGCGGTCTTCAGACGGGTGGTCAGGCTGACGTTTTTTAAAGCGCCCACGCGGACGAGTTGGAGAGGATATCCGGCGGCGGGAACCAGACGGTTCTCAATTCCGCGGGCGGTTCCAATGAACAAGATTTCCGCGGAATAGTCCTTCTTGAGTTGGTTGGCGATGGCCAAGGCTGGGATGACGTGCCCGCCCGTGCCTCCGCCCGCCAAGATTGCGCGCATGTGGTGACTATAAACTACGATTTTAGATTGCAGATTTCAGATTAAGGCATTCGCCACTAAATCAATCTGCAATCTGAAATCAAAAATCTAAAATCGTTTTCATTCTGCGAGCTTGGTGATGTTCAGCAATACACCCACGCAGGCGAGGGTCACGAACAGAGACGACCCGCCATAAGAGATGAGCGGCAGCGGGATGCCCTTGGTCGGCATCATGCCGAGGACGACGCTGATGTTGATCAGGGCCTGCAGCACGACCATGCTGGTGATGCCTACGGCGAGATAGCGGCCGAACGGGTCTTCCGTACGCCACGAGGCACGCATGCCGCGCCACAGGAAGATAGCGAAGAGCGTGACCACACACATCGCGCCCACCAGGCCTAACTCTTCGGCGGTGACGGCGAAGATGAAATCCGTGTGGGGCTCGGGCAGGTAGAAGAGTTTTTGCTTGCCTTCCATCAGGCCGGTACCTGTGATGCCTCCAGTACCGACAGCGATCAGGGACTGGATGATGTGGAATCCTGCCCGTTGGCGGTCGGCGTAGGGGTTGAGGAAGGCGAAGATGCGGTCGCGGCGGAAGCTGACGTGGAAGATCAGGAAGTACAGCGGGACGAGCGAAGCGGCGAAAGCGTATCCGAAGTAGCGCATCCGCATGCCGGCGACATAAAACACGCAAGCAGCAATTCCGGCGCAAGCGATGGCGGTGCCGAGATCGGGTTCGAGAACGATGAGTCCAAGGAGAACGAGGACTGGCGCAGCGGCTGGCAGCAATGTATTGCGCACATCGTCGATGGCTTTCGCACGGCCTTCGAGAAAGTAAGCGAGGAACAGGATCAGCACCGGCTTGGCGAGTTCGGAAGGCTGGAGGGAAAATCCCCCGGCATGAATCCATCGATGGGTGTTGTGCGAGCGATCGAGGAAGAAGACGGAGATCAGAAGCAGCGTGGTCAGGCCCATCAGCGAGAAAACCAACGCGGGATGCTTGTAACGGCGGTAGTCCAGGCGCATGGTGACGACCATGGCCGCGAGTCCGGCGACAGCCCAGATCAACTGCTTTGACAGGAAAGCGTAAGGCGATCCGAAACGCTCGCGTGCCATGACCGCCGAGGCCGAGAACACCATCACCAGGCCGAGAAATACCAACAGCATTGTGACCGTGAACAGCCACCGATCGACACTAACGCGCTTCGCCATGGGACACTTATTTCACCACGGAGTGGAGATGAGGTTGTTGATTGTTGAAGTTTGATTGTTGATTGTCTTGGTTCGGGCGGAGTCAACTCAGAGGCACGGAGACACACCGAGAATGGCAATGGTTCACACCTTTGCGGTCGCTAGTGCGGCGACGATCTCCTTGAAGACTTTGCCGCGGTGCTCGTAATTCTTGAATTGGTCGAAGCTGGCGCAGGCGGGTGCGAGCAGAACTACGTCGCCCGGCTGGGCTGTGGCATGGGCTTTGCGGATTGCGTTCTCCAGGGTTTCGGCGTGCACGATCTCTGCGCCCTTCACTTGCGATTCGATCTTGGCCGCCGCGGCACCGATTGTGTAGATTCGCTTCACGCGCTGGCGGATCAGGTCGTTGAGCACGGTGTAGTCGCTGCCCTTGTCCTTGCCGCCGAGGATGAGCTGGATATTCGCCGGGAACGACTCCAGCGCCTTGATGGTGGCATCGACATTCGTGGCCTTGGAATCGTTGTAATAGTCGACACCACCGATTGTGGCCACGAACTCCAACCGGTGTTCGACTGCCTTGAAATCCCGTACGGCGCCGCGGACTTTCTCGGGCGAGCATCCCATCAGGACACAGGTACAGACGGCGGCCAGAACGTTTTCCAGGTTGTGCGCGCCCTTGAGCGGAATCTCAGAGACCTGAAGGATCTCGCGTTGACCTTGGGAGTCGCGGAAGACGACGTTCCCGTCGCGCACCCAGGCGCCCTGTTGAACTTCTTTCTGCCGGCTGAACCAGAAAACCTGCGCGCGGGTCCGAGCACCCAAAGCAACGCAGGTCGGATCGTCGGCGTTCAGCACGGCGAAATCGTTTCCCTGCTGGTTTTCAAAAATTCTCGCCTTGGCATCGGTGTAAATCTCGAACGTGCGGTGGCGATCCAGATGGTCGGGCGTGACGTTCAGCACGACGGCAATCTTCGGGCGAAAGGTTTGAATGGTCTCCAGTTGGAAGCTCGAAATCTCGAGTACGATGACTGTCTCAGGTTTCGCGCGCTCAGCCAGTGAAATAGCGGGAGTACCGATATTGCCTCCGACGAGCGTCGGAAGACCGGCAGCGGTCATGATCTCGCCCGTGAGTGTAGTCGTGGTTGTCTTGCCGTTTGATCCGGTGATGGCAACGATTGGACCGGGCAGAAACTGAGCCGCGAGTTCGATCTCGCCGATTACCGTTTCACCGAGTGACCGGGCTTGTATCAGGGGTGGTGCATCGACGGGGACTCCGGGGCTGACCACGATCAGGTCCTGGCCGCGAAAGGTGCGGTCGCCGTGGCCTCCGGTCTCGACCGTGATGCCGTGATCGAGCAGGACCGGAATTTCGTTGCGGAGTTCGTCGCCGCTCTTGGTGTCGGAGACGGTGACTCGGGCGCCGTGCGCCTTCATGAACAGGGCGGACGCCACCCCGGACTTCCCGAGACCAACGACTAATGCGCGCTTTCCGTTCAGTTCCATCTAACCCTATTTCACCACAGAGTTACAGAGACACGGAGAAAACAAAATCTTTGGCCACGGATCCCACGGATTTCCACGGATAACCAAGAAAAGACTCGAGAGCTCTTATCCGTGAGAATCCGTGGCTTCTATCTCAGCTTCAAGGTCGTCAGGGCGAAGAGCGCGAAGATCAGGGATGCGATCCAGAAACGCACAATGATTTTCGACTCTGACCATCCCATCAGTTCGAAATGATGGTGCAGGGGGGCCATCTTGAAGATGCGTTTCTTGCGCAGCTTGTAAGAGCCGACCTGGAGAATCACGGACAACGCTTCGATCACGAAGACTCCACCGATAAAGGGCAGCAGGAGTTCATGCTTGATGATGACGGCAACCGTGCCAATCGCGCCGCCCAGAGCGAGCGAGCCCACGTCGCCCATGAAGACTTCCGCGGGATGCGCGTTGTACCAGAGGAAGCCGATCGATGATCCGACCATGGCGCCGCAGAAGATCGTCAGCTCGGCGACCTGAGGCATGTGCGGCAATTCCAGATACGTCGCAAAGGTTGCGTGACCGCTGACGTAGGTCAGCACCGTTAGAGCTCCCGCCGCAATTACCGTGCATCCGATCGCCAAGCCATCGAGGCCATCGGTCAGATTTACCGCATTGCTCGAGAAGGTAATCACCAACGTGACGAACACCATAAAGGGCAGGAATGCGAGAGGCCAAAGGTGGGGAAAGCGCTCGAGATTCGACAGCACCAGATCGGGATGAAATTGCTTAAAGAAGGGCACGATTAGTTTCGTCGAATACATGTTGTAGGTCTGCATGGCGATCAGCATGGACGCGATCACAAGACCGGTGGCGATCTGCAGTCCAAGCTTCGCGCGCGCGGTCAGACCGAGGTTGCGGCGATGCGTCACCTTGGTATAGTCGTCGGTGAATCCGATGGCCGCGTAAGCGACGGTAGAGAATACGGCGATCCAGATGAAGCGATTGCTCAAATCGGCCCAGAGCAGGGTCGGGACAACGATCGCGATGACGATCAGCAGGCCTCCCATGGTAGGCGTGCCGGCTTTCTTCTGATGAGCTTTTGGGCCTTCTTCGCGAATGTATTGGCCGATCTGGAAATCACGCAGGCGGCCGATGACGAGGGGTCCGACAATCAGAGCGGTGAAAAGCGCGGTGAGGCTGGCGAAGGCCGTGCGGAAGGTGACGTAGCGGAAAATGCGGAACGGCGCTACGTAGTGTTGCAGCTTCAGGAACAACAGCCAGTAGAGCAATCAGCCTCCGAATGCAGCGGTCAGCTTTCAGGCGTCAGCCTTCAGCTATTACGTTGAGTAAGCGGATATGTGTCACCGCCCGTCGCGCTTTGCCTGCCAAGTCTCCAATGCCTTTTCGAGTTTTACGCCGCGAGAAGCTTTCAGCAGAACCACATCTCCGTCACGTGTCTCTCGCGCCAGCCACTCGCCGGCTTCTTCTGGCGTGGCAACAAACTCGGCGCACGTTCCTGCTTGCTGTGCACCATCGACCAAGGCATGTGCAAGACCGCGAACGCCGATGAGCACATCAATTTTCTTTTCGCCCATGTGACTTCCGGACTCGCGATGCAGCGCTTCTGCTGCCGGGCCAAGCTCGAGCATCTCACCGGCGACGACGATGCGCCGCGCCGCTTTCATCGCAGAGAGAGCGTCGACCATGGCCCTGAGCGCCTTTGGATTGGAATTGTAGCAATCGTTGATGACGGTGATGTTACCCAACTGGAGAACCTGCCCGCGCTTGTCGGCTGGCTTGAGCGTCGCAAGAGCAGCGACGGCGTCGGAAGCCTTCATGCCGCAGGCGATCGCGACCGAGACTGCGGCGAGCGCATTGAGAACGTTGTGCTCTCCAACGAGCGGTAAGTGCGTATGCTGGCGAGTTCCGGCAACGACGACATCGAACTCGGAACCTTCCGCGCCCTTCGATTGCACGTTCTCGGCGGAGACGTCGGCGCCAATTGTGGTTCCGTACTTGATGACCCTGCCCTTGAAGTCGCGGCCGAACTGGGAGACGTATTCGTCATCTGCGTTGAGCACTGCGGTTCCGTTGGAGGGGAGGGATTCGATCAGCTCATATTTCGCGCGCGCGATTCCTGCCAGGGAATCGAAAAATTCCAGATGCACCGGAGCCACGTTGGTGATAACGCCAATGTCAGGATGAGCGATCTTGGCCAGGGCGCGAATTTCCCCGGCGTGCGACATCCCCATTTCGATGACGGCTAAATCGTGCTGAGGTTCGAGTTTCAGCAGCATCAACGGCAGACCGAAATGATTGTTGAAGTTCCCTTCCGACTTCAGCACGCGGAATTTGGAGACGAGAACGTGCGCGATGGCTTCCTTGGTTGTGGTCTTGCCAGCCGAACCAGTAACGCCGATCAGGGGCTTTCCCCAGAGCTTTCGGACAGCGGTGGCGAGAGTTTGCAGAGCGATCAGGGTGTCGTCGACGGGCAGCAACTTCATGTTGCCGGGAAAGCGGTGCAGTTGATCTTTGCAAACGACGGCTGCCACCGCGCCTTGCTCCAGAGCGGCGCCGACAAAGTCGTGACCGTCTAGGCGCTCACCTTTGACGGCGAAGAAGAGGTCGCCTGGGCCAACGGTGCGGGAGTCGATGGAATATCCGAGCGCGAGTTCTTCGCGGGGAAAATCGCCGGGTGCGGAGATAAAATCGGCGATTCTTGAGAGCGGCAGTTTCATTCAGTCTTCCTTACTCGCTGCAGCGTGAAAGCTCCCGGGTGCGAGGGCGAGACGCCCTCGCGACAGCCGGCAGGAGGCCGGCGCTACACATTATCGAATCCGGAGGCGCGCAGAACTTCTTTTGCGACTTCTACATCGTCGAATGGATTAGAACCTTCGCGCGTGACTTGCACCTTCTCATGGCCTTTACCCGCCAGCAGGACGATGTCTCCGGGTCGTGCTTCGCCGATGGCGAGGCCAATTCCCTTTCGCCGATCGACCTCGACAACGTATTTCGCGCCAGTCTTCTGCAGACCGACCAGGGCGTCGTTAATGATTGCGCGGGGATCTTCGCTGCGAGGATTGTCGGACGTGAGCACGACGAAGTCGCTGCCGCGTCCTGCGGCTTCGCCCATCAGGGGACGCTTGGCACGATCGCGATCGCCGCCGCAGCCGAATAACGAAATGACTCTCGCGCCCGCGCCGCTGCGCGAAACGAATTCGCGAGCAAGACAGGTCAGATTGCGGAGTGCATCGTCGGTGTGGGCGTAGTCCACTACCACAGTGAAGGGCTGGCCACAGTCCACGCGCTGAAATCGGCCGGGGACGTGGGTCAGCGCGGCAATGCCGCGTGAAATCGCTTCGGTCGAACAGCCGCGAGCAAACGCGGCTGCCGCTGCCGCCAAGATGTTGTACACGTTCACGCGCCCGATGAGGGGGGAAAAGATCGCGAGTTTCTCGCTGGGAGTGACCATGTCGAAGCGCGTACCGCGCGGCGTGATTTCTGTCTTGTCGGCGTGGAAGTCGCCGCGGTCCCAGCCATAGGTCAGTACGGTACTACTGCGCTTGCGGCTGAAGCCGGCTAATTGCGCACCGTATTCGTCGTCGAGATTGGTAACGACGGCACGGGGGGGATCGGTGCCGCAGCCTTCGAAAAGCACACGCTTGGCGTGGAAGTAATCTTCCATTGTCTTGTGATAGTCGAGATGGTCGCGCGTCAGGTTCGTGAAAACGGCAACATCGAAGGGCACACCAAACACCCGCTGCTGAGCGAGTGCGTGGGAGGAAACCTCCATGACGGCGTCGGTGGCGCCCTGACCCAAGGCCTCGTTGAACAGGCGCGCCAGTTCCAACGCTTCCGGGGTGGTGTGAGGAGCGGGATAGACTTTGCCAGCAACGTGATATTCGATGGTGCCGATGAGCGCGCTCTTGCGGCCGGCAGCGGAGAGAATCGACTCAATCAAGAAGGCTGTGGTGCTCTTGCCGTTGGTGCCGGTAATTCCTGTGACGGCGATGCGCTCGGCGGGACGTTTGTAAAAATTCTCGCTGATGCGCGCCAGCGCTCGCCGCCCATGAGGAACCAAGGCCCATGCGACCCTCTCGCGCGGTTTTTCTGCCGGAGAGTCGGTGACGATGGCGACAGCTCCTGCCTGAATCGCCTGATCGATGAAACGATTCCCGTCGGAACTCTCGCCGTGCATCGCCACAAAAACCGATCCTGGCTTCACCCGGCGCGAGTCGTATTCCACACCGGTGACGTCCGGGTTCCCGCTTTGGCTTAGGAACTCGGCGCCATCCAGAAGATGCTGGAAAGTCATTGATTGGATTATAGGGTACGGAGACCAGGGGCTAGGGACTGGGGGTCAGGGGCCAGTGGGCTGAGGAGGCAGCAGCGCGAGATATCGCTGCTACGAATTGTCTGCGGATTAACGATCGCTTGCGAACTGGGCACTTAGTCTTCCCTGATCTCTGACCCCTGACCCCTTTCTTTGTTACCGATGTCACGTTTCCGCCCCAGGAGTCGAGAGTTACAGTAATTTCATGAGCACCGGAACCGGGACCGCCAAATATCGCTGCGCGCAGTGCGAGCAATCCGAAAGGGATTGCCAGTGTGAGAAGTATTGTTGCTTGTGCCAGTCCGTGATTGACGTGCGTCTTTGCAATGACGGACTCTTGTATTGCGAGCCTTGCCGCACGGCATGCGACTACAAAACTTCCGAATAGTCTTCGGGGCACCTACGCTTCTCAGGACGCGCCGTCAGAGACGTAGCCAGCTACTTCTCTACGACAACTCTTAGCGGGTTCGACGGCATCTGTTCTGAGTGATTCTTTCGATCGTCAACAATATCGTTTTGCTTGAGGGAAAGAGCGGGAGTGTGAGCCGGTTCCTTGGCAAGTCCAATGTTTTTAAGGCAGAATAGAACGTTTTTGGCTTCGTGTCCCATTTTGCCTCTTCCCAGGAGATTTCCCCCATGGCTACCACCATGCACGTCAGCGACGTAGCCGAGTTGCTGAGCGACGGTCGAACGCACTTCAACCTGTCCCCGGCACTCCTGGTGGAACACTCCATCCGACGCAACGAGGCGAAGCTGGCGTCCAACGGCGCGATTGTCGGATATACGAACCGCACGGGCCGGTCTCCGAAAGACAAGTTCATCGTAAAAGACGAGATGACAGAGCACACCGTCGCCTGGGGTGCGGTGAATGCTGCGTTCGAACCGGAGAAATTCGATGCACTCTACGCGCGGGTGATGGAGCACCTGCGGGGGCGCGAACTTTACGTGCAGGACCTCTACTGCGGCGCGGATCCGGCTTACCGGCTTCCTGTGCGCATCGTGAACGAATACGCGTGGCACAACCTGTTTGTGCGGCAGCTATTCCTGCGTCCGACGGTGGAAGAGCTAAGGAGTCATCATCCTGAGTTTACAGTTATTTCTGCGCCTGAGTTCAAAGCTGATCCGAAGCGCGACGGAGTCAATTCCGAAGTGTTCATTCTGCTGAATTTCATGCGGCGCACGGTGCTGATCGGCGGGACGTCGTATGCCGGCGAGATGAAGAAATCGATTTTCAGCGTGATGAATTTTCTGCTGCCGCCGCGGAATGTGTTCCCGATGCACTGCTCGGCGAACGTCGGGCACAACGGAGTGAGCGCGCTTTTCTTCGGGCTGTCGGGCACGGGCAAGACAACTCTGTCGGCCGATCCGTCGCGCGATCTGATCGGTGACGATGAACACGGATGGAGCGCTGATGGCGTGTTCAACTTCGAGGGCGGGTGCTACGCCAAGTGCATCAAGCTGTCGAAGCAGAACGAGCCGCAGATCTGGAATGCGTTACGATTCGGCTGCGTGCTGGAGAACGTCACGCTCGATTCGCAGACGCGCGTTCCCGACTACGACGACGACAGCAAGACGGAGAACACGCGGGCAGCGTATCCGGTGGAGTTCATCGACAATGCGCTGATTCCTGGGATCGGCGGGCATCCGAGGAATGTTGTCTTTTTGACGGCGGATGCGTTTGGCGTACTGCCTCCGATTTCGAAGCTGACGGCGGAGCAGGCGATGTATCACTTCATGTCGGGGTATACCGCCAAGGTTGCGGGAACCGAGGCGGGCGTAAAGGAACCGACTGCGACGTTCTCCACGTGTTTTGGGTCGCCGTTTCTGCCACTGCCACCTAAGACCTACGCGGAGATGCTGGGGCGCCGACTGCGCGAACACAACGCGCAGTGCTGGCTGGTGAATACCGGCTGGCAGGGCGGGCCGTATGGCGTGGGCAAGCGCATGAGCATTCCCTACACGCGGGCCATGGTGGATGCGGCAGTCGAAGGAGAACTGATCCGCCAGGATTTCGAAATTGAGCCCACGTTTGGATTCAGCATCCCGAAGTTCTGCAACGGAGTACCGCCGCAAGTGTTGAATCCGCGCAATGCGTGGCACGACAAAGCGGCTTATGACAAAGCCGCTGAGGATCTGCGCAACCGCTTCGCGAAGAACTTCGAACACTTCGATGCGCCGCCAGAGGTGAAGGCGGCGGGGCCGAAGGCGCAGAGATAGATTTCAGATTGCATATCTTAGATTGCAGACTGCTGCGAGACCGCGGTGCTGACAATCTGCAATCTGAAATCATCAATCTGCAATCTACAGCGTCGCCTCCATCTGCAGGTTTTCGATCATCGTGGTCAGCGCGCTTTGCGCTGCATCGCGCTTTTGCTGCATTTCGGTGATTTCTTTGCGCAGCGCCTGGACGCGGTCTTCCTGCTCATTGAGTTCGCGGACGTAGCGTTCGATCAGCGCCTTCTCCTCCACACTTCCCTTCAGCGCCTTCATGTTCTCGCGGACGCGCTGCTGGTCGTCGGAGATGTTCGTTACCTGGGCACGGCGCCCGGCGATGACCGCATCGAGCACCGCGATATCGTTCTCCTTTTTCGCGACGCTGCGTAGTGCATTTTCAACCTCGGGATTAATCATCTTCTGATCGAGGAACAATTTTATTTCGTTGTCGGTAATACCAGTGAGCATCCAGCGGTTAGAAACCGGACGATACTCTTTGACCGTTAGTGTCTTCGTGGTCTTCGGCTCGATCGCGACCCGGAATCGGTGAAAAGAAGCCGTACTGTCAGCGGGAGTTTCATCGTCGGCAAGCTTCCAGCCGGACCGCGCCGGATGCTCCACGATGAGAACGCGTTGTGACGTATCGCGATTGCGGATAGTATAAGTCTCTTCCTGCCGCTCCTGTGTGCTCTGCGTCATCGCGCCATGGGCGATGACAATCCTGGTGACCCGCTGGTTTTCGTTTTTCTGCTTGGCGTCGACGAGGAGTCCGAGGTCGGCGGCATACGACAGCAGGCGTTTTTCGCCGGGCTTGATCGCGTCCATCAGGCCCTCACCTGCGAATGCGTCGCCTTCGAGAACGTTGAAGCTGCCGCCATCGAGTGTGAGATTGCTGTTGTTATCAACCCAGAGAGCGCGCAGAACCGAATCTTGGGAGGGATTCCAGAGTGAGACTCTCTCTGCGTCGATGCGCGTCTGCAGGATCGGCACGAGCGCGGACTGATTCTTACGGATGGTGACTCGGTCCTTGAGTCTGTATTCGAAGAGATCGCCGAGTTCCTGCGTTTGGCCGACAGTCGTGCCCTCCTCGAGGGACTCGGCGATTTCGGTGGCGTCGGGATGAGGAGGTGGAGGTGAGGCGACCGGAGACGCGATTCCCGCACCCATGCCGCTGCCGACTCCCCCGATAACTCCACCCATCTGCCCGCCCGGAACTCCGCCGGGAACACCACCAACCACACCTCCAGTAACCATCTTGGGCGCGCGTCCGAGGCTGGCATACTGCTCCATTGTTGCCTCATGCGTCTGAGGCGTGAGCATCGCGTTCTCGGGCAAAGGAACTTCAGGGCGCCGCGAGTAATACGGTTGCGAGAGTTCCTGAACGAACGACTGCGGTGCGCCGGCGACGAGTGAGAGCTCTACATTCTTCCAGTCTTCGCCAACGGTGTTGTCGACGATTGCCCAGCCTTGCAGCAGTGGCTTGCCTTCTTTGGGAACCACGATGCGGTAGGTGCTCTTCCACACCGGCACCTCGCTGATGTAACTCACGAGCAGGTCGCGCTCGCCGTCTCCGGCGGTGGAGATGGTCATGCGGCGGACATCCTGGTCGCGCGTGGACGCGATGAGTCCCAGGTATTTGCCGACTTCCTCATTCACGTCCTTTTCGAGTACGCGGACACTGGTCGCGGGCGTCAGATCGAATAGCCGCATTTCGCCGCCGTCGCTGACGACTGAAATCTGCGTGTGCTTTGTTTTCTCACTGGGCCCTTGCTGTTCCTCTCTATCGCCTTTTGACGGATCGGTCCTAGGCAAGTCGCGTTCTTCAATGCTTAGCAGGCGTCCGGAAGCCGCCGTGGCGCCATTGTGAATCTCGACTCGGGCACCACGAAGAGCGGTCAGGAATTGTGCCGTTGTTGGATTCTCCCCGACGGGGAGCCGCAATAGTCCGAGTTGCCGTTCGATTGGAGCAGTGGAGTTATAACTCACGCCCGTGATGCGGCCTTTTCCGCGATCGAGAACGGTCAGCGACTTCAGGACATCGTTGAGCTGGGCTGTGGTGAAATCGACATTCACATCCTGGCTTCCGCGGACATGTCCCGAGTGCTCGAAATATCCGACGCCGTTTTTGTAGAGAATTACGCGCGTGACCGGCAGGCGGGCGGCGGCACTTCCCGAAACTGGTGGGACCGGAGTTTGGCCAAAGGAAAACGCTGGAAGCGCAAAGAACAGCACGGCTATTTTCAAAGGGTGCATCGCTCCTCCGTCAACGAGAGCTCGCGTGCCAGACTGAGAGGGGTGGAGACAGAAGACGAGCAGCGCCTCTCGGATAGATCGGCGATCGACGACGCGGCCCTACGAAGTATTAGACACCGCAGACACGGGTCTGGAGCCGTAGATTCAGTTTTACAGTTTTAAGATGTCTGGGCCCGCGGGTGGGGCCCAGATCCGCGAATCAGGCTTTCTTGAGCAGCCGGGTAAGCCAGATGAGGAAGACGGCACCGATGATCGCGACAATGATGGTGCCGATGAAGCCTCCGGCGTGAATGCCGAGCAGACCCATCAGCCAGCCGCCAACCACCGCGCCGACAATGCCGAGGACGATGTCCATAACCGTGCCGTAACCGCCGCCTTTCATGATTTTGCCGGCGGCCCAGCCTGCGATCAGACCCACAACGATCCACCAAATCAGATTCGTGATCACGTCGAGTGCTCCTTTCCTGATGTGACGCGAGGAGAGTACGGGCCGGATGGTCGTTTGTCAAACATCACGCCCGGTTCGCGGGTGCTCGAAAATGTACAGCGGACCGGCTTCTGCTCGCGACCACTTGTGTGTGGTTAAATCAATTCATGTTTGCCCGCAAGATTCGCGTGGAGTACGAGGAGAACGGCAGCACGCTTCCCTGCCCACTGAAATGGCTGGATTCATTCTCCATGCGAAGCTTCACGAATTTCAGCGTGTTCGACGACACCCTTCCGGTGGCCGATGGAGAGATGCAGATTGGCTCGGGCGTTCCCCTCGACGATCTAAGGAATTCCATGGAAGACTGGTTTCGGCGGAAGGGTTATCTCCCTAAGGGTTCTCACCTACTACTAGCGGAGAAATAAAGGCCGGCAGAACGCGCGTCGAGTTCAGTTGGGGAAGATCCCGCGAAATTTGTACGCACGCTCGGGAGTTTTGACGCCCGTTTGGACTTATGGCAACCCGCGGGGTGGGAATGCTCCTCTTACAATCAGGCGCTTGCGTCCGGATAGAAATGGCAGACGAGTTGCAATCCAACGCGAGGAGGTGCTTGATGAGCTTCAAGTTGCTACAGTTCCCCCCTCAAGCGAGCACCCGTACGATGCATGTTCCGGTGCGTTGGATGGGCCTGGACAGCAGTCTGGGAGGAAGTGGATTTCTTGGTTCATGGCTGGGCGATGATAACGATTCGGATCAACGTCGCCAGCGTATTAATTGGGGTGCAATCGCGGGGCTGGCGCTGTCGTTCGCGATCAGCGGCGGATTCTGGGCAGGAGTGGGACTCCTGATTGCACGAAATGTGAAGTAGAGCGGATTTTCCTCGATCGAATACGAAACGGGGCTAAGCGTCAACCAGCGCTTGCCCCGTTTTGGTATTTCAGATGTTTATTTGTCGTAGCAAAGCAGCGACATCACGTCGTAGTTCTTCAGCTTATCGCGGCCATTGAGGAAGGAAAGTTCGACGACGAATCCCAAGCCAGCGATATTTGCGCCGAGGGATTCCGCCAGCTTCGCGGTAGCTTCGGCGGTGCCGCCGGTCGCGAGCAAATCGTCGACGATGAGCACGCGCTGGCCTTTCTGGATCGCGTCCTTGTGAATCTGCAGCGTGTTCGAGCCGTACTCGAGAGCATAGTCGTAGCTCACGCATTCGGCTGGAAGCTTACCGGGTTTGCGTACGGGAACAAATCCCGCGTTCAGGCGATAGGCCAGCGCGGGCGCGAAGATGAAACCGCGAGCTTCCATCCCAAGCACAAGATCGACGTCCTGGGAAATGTAGTGCTCTGACAGTTTGTCGATGAGCATGGCCAGTCCTGTCTTATCTTTCAGGAGCGTCGTGATGTCGTAGAAGAGAATCCCCTTCTTGGGAAAATCCGGAACCTCGCGGATGAGCTTCTTCAGATGATCGACTTCGACCGCGGAAACAGGGGACATTACCACGCTCCTTCAATGCGGAATGAACTGAGACCGGCAGCCGGGTTCTCTTCTGAAATTTCGACGGAATCGACGCGGGCTGCGCGGGGACCTTCACGCAGGCGAGAGTGCAGCCCGGAGAGTTGATCGCGGGTTCCCTGGGCGAGGACTTCCACGCTGCCGTCGTGGTTGTTCCGAACCCATCCGGCGATGCCCAGGATGTGGGCCTCGCGTTCGACGAACCAGCGGAAGCCGACGCCTTGCACGCGGCCACGAACGAGAAAGCGGCGGGCTTGGACCGGTTTGTCGGTTGAGGTCATCATTTGCGGCTGTCGTCCTGAGCGGAGAATCAGCTTCGCGAAGGCGAAGCTGATTCGCAGTCGAAGGATCCCTGCAAATCTCAAAACCCCTTGGGCCCGCGGAATTCCAACCGACGCGGTCGCGGGAAAATACCTTTCCGCGGCAAATTTACTAGCTACAGGGTAGGGATCCTTCGACTCCATAGGCGTTCGCTCTTAGCGAACGCCTATTCCGCTCAGGATGACAAAGAAAAACTAAGCCCTCGAAAGATACGCGCCTTCCGAGGTGTCGACTTTGATCTTCTCGCCCTCGTTGATGAACGGCGGCACCTGCACGACCAGGCCGGTTTCGGTCTTTGCGGCCTTGGTCACGCTGGAGGCGGTGGCACTCTTCAGTCCGGGTTCGGTCTCAATCACGGTCAGGATGACGGTCTGGGGCAATTCGATGCCGACAGCCTTGCCGTCGAAAAACTCCACCTTAATTTCGAGATTGGGAATAAGGTACTCGACTGCGTCGCCCAGAATTTCTTTAGTCAGGTGAGTCTGCTCGTAGTTGGTGGTGTCCATGAAGTAGTAGCTTTCGCCGTCGGCGTAAAGGAACTGCATCTCGACTTCGTCGACGGTGATCTTCTCGATCGGATCGGGTGAGCGGAAGCGGTGCTCGAACATTGCGCCGGTGCGCAGGTTGCGCAGCTTGGCCTGGATGAAGGCGCGCAGGTTGCCGGGCGTGCGGTGCTCAACGCTGAAGACGGAATGCAGATCATTGTTGTGCTTGATGATCATGCCGGGACGAAGCTGTGTGGCAGGGATCGACATCGCTCAAAACTCTCCTTGTACGATTGCGGTTGAAGCTGGCGGAAGGCGGGCAAGCCACAAATCCGCTGCCACAGGGGCTAAAGCATTATTTTACACATGGGTGCGCTGGAAGGGAAAGTCGGGGACGGCTGAAATTCTTTAACCACGTCTATGAAACCGTCGGCTGCGTCAAGTGGTTTGTGCGCACACTACAGCATGCACTCGGGAGACGAGCGCCATTTCGCTCTGTTAGGAAAGGTTTTGCCATGGTCAACCCCCAGGCTCGCTGCTAATCGTTCGGTCGGAACTTTCGGTTCGACCTAAACATCTATCCGATCGACTTCGACCATGATTATGACTGCAAACTCCCTTCTTCGGAAGGGAGCGGGGCGCCCGAATCAAAGGGTCGGTGCTCGACCACACACCACGTGGTTTCTCGAGCTACCCCGCGTGCGAACCGGACTGGGGCGCAGCCGGCGGATCCTCGGCCTTTCGCCACAGCCAGTACAAACTCACTGCCAACTTGCGTGCCATTGCGGCGATAGCGATGTTGCGTTGCCGCCGCATGGCCAGATGCACGAAGCGCCGCCGCCACTCGGGGTCGCAGCGCACCGCCGCTTGCGCCGCCTCCACCAGCAGGTAGCGCAGCAGCGTGTTGCCCTGCTTGCTCAGGTGTCCCAGGCGTTGTTTCCCGGCGCTGGAATCTTCGCAGGGAATCAGGCCCAGATAGCTGCCCACCTGCTTGCCGCAGCGGAAACGATCCGGCGTACCCAGCACCAACACGAAGGCCAGTGCCGTGATCGGACCGACTCCGGGATGCGTCATCAAGCGCCGCACTTCCGGCCGCCGCTGGGCTTCCTGCTCGACCGCCTGGCTGAGCTCGGCGATCTGCGGCGTCAACTGGTCCAGCAGCTCGAGCAGATCGTGCCGTCGCCGTGCCATCCACGGAGCCAGCGCGAACGATTCCAACTGCCTTCGTCCTTGTTTGCTCCACAGCCGCGACCGCCGTTGTACGCCTTCGTTCAGGGCGATGGCGTGCAGTTGATTCTTGACTCGCGTCCGCATCTGCACCAGGCGATGCCGGTGCAGCAGCAGTTGCCGCAGGTCGCGATTCTCCGCACTCGGCACCCACAGTTTGGGAAAACGACCTTCCCGCAACAACTGCAACAGAAGCCGCGCATCCTCGCGGTCGGTCTTTTGTTTCCGCACCCGTTGCGCCGCGATCTTGGCGGGATTGCCGATCCACAACTCCATCTCCAACTCCGCCAGCAGCCGCTCGAACCAGCGCGTCTGCCCGCTGGCTTCGATTCCTACCCGCGCCTGCACGCCCCGTCGCTTCAGCTCGCGATAAAACCTTTCGGCCTCACCCGTGCTGTGCTCCAGCCGCTGCTCGCCACACTCTCCGCTCGGCTCGTCGAACCACGCAATTTGCTGCATGCCCGGGTGATAATCACATCCTATAATCAACATGTTCGGCTCCTTTCTCCCGAGCCTTGGAGGGTTGACACTTCCCAAGTCTACTCAGGTCTGAGGAGCCGACGGTTTCATGAAATCAAAGGGCACTAAGGTTCACGAAGGAAGGCGAACCGAGTTTTCCTTCGTGGTTCTTCGCGTCCTTCGTGGTGAATCGCTTTGGCTTCTTCTACTTCTCCGTTTCCGACGCCCAGTTCAGCACGACCGATAGCGGCGCGGTGTTCGAGATATCCACTTTTGAGTTGACCAGGAACTTCTGGCCATCCGCGGTCACGTCATAGGTAAAGAAATCCATCGCGGAGAGGGGCTGACGCGGATGTGTTTGGAACAGTGGCGCGGGCAAGCCCGCCTCGAATCCCACGCCTGTCTTTACGTCGGCGGCCATCAAGCGGCCATCCGGAGCCAGATAGAACAACTCCTTGCCATCGCGGCGCCAGCGCGGCTCTTCCCCTCCGTCGCCCCGGGACACCTGCCAGCGGCTGCTGAAGCTAGGAAAAGGAGAAACGTAAACTTCCCAGCGTCCGGTTTCACTGGAGGCGTAGGCGACGAACTTGCTGTCGGGAGAAAACTGCGCGTTGCGGATCAGCCACTGCGATTGCAACAGAGGATGCGGTTGGCGATCCGGCAAAGTCAGGTACCACAACTCGCGTTCTTTGCGCGCCAGCAGATATTTTCCGTTCCGCGACCAGTCCCACGGCCCCTGCTGTGGAGAATCGAAATTGAACAAATTCTCCGCCGAACCAGATCCGTCGGAATTTTTTTCGTATAGGCTGAAAAACAGCTTCTCATTCGACGTGTAGACGACCTGCTTGCCGTCGGGATTCCAAACGGTGATCTGCTCCAGCCATGGCCCAAAACCGAGGCGGGTGGCCGCACTGCTGTTGAGTTCATGAATCCAGATGTTGACGTGACGGCCGTCGGCGTCGGTCTGATCGACTGCAACCCGCCTCCCATCCGGCGACAGCATGGGATTGGATACCTGATCCGGCGCACCGACCGCGCCCAACTGCTTCCCGTGGCGATCGAACCAGAGCAACTGCGACTTGTTGGCCGCCCCTCCGATCGAGGTCTGTGCGACCAGGGTTGGGCCGGCCGCCGTAAAGATAGCGAAATTCGTCTGCGGAAAATATTGGACGGCCTCGCTGATAGGCCGGGGCTCACCCGTTAGCGAGTAGGAGTGCACATCAAAGCGCTGCGCTACCAGCGCATTGTCGCGCCAGTAAATCAGATAGCCAGGGTCGGCGTACGCAACGTTCGTGCTCGCGTTGATAATGACGCGTTTTTCGGCGGAATCCAAGGATCCCAGCAGAATCATGTTGCGATCGAGCCGGCCGGAGAAATTGCAGGCGAGGTAAAGGAAATGGCGTCCGTCAGGAAGAAAAATCGGCCAGCGGTGGCTGACCTGGTACTCCGAACTATCCGTCTTCGTCACTTGAACAGGAGGAGTTCCACCCGACGACGGAACGCGATACAAACCACTCCATGCATCCGGCGTAAACAAGATCACACCATCGCGGCTCCAGGCTCCGCCGCGTCCGAACGGAGCGTCGGCCACGATCTGCGCCGATCGTCCGGAGGAAACGTCGATTCTCTTGAGCTTGCCTTGCGCAAAGAAACCCAAGGATCGACCGTCCGGCGACCAGAAGGGATAGGTAGCTCCTTCGGTTCCCAGCAGGACGCTCGCGTTGCGGCCACCGATCTGCTGCATGTAGATCACGTTCTTGTTCGCCTGATTGGAATAAGCGACGAACGCCAGTGTTTGGCCTTCGGGGGACAGAGCGACGTACTGCGCGGGAAAAGGCACGGAACTGTTGAAGTACAGCGCCGCGTTGGTCTGACGGTTGCGGGGCCAGAAGGCAAGCCCTGCAAGGGCGAGCAGCAGCAATCCGGCTACAACCCATCCCGCGAAGCTGAATGCGGTACGCTTCGCCGGCGGCAGGGCGACGGCCGCGACGCCGGAAAGAGAAGACCGATGCTCTTTCAGCCACTGCAGTTGAAGCTTCACGTCGTGAACGCTCTGCACGCGTTCATCCGGATCTTTTGCGAGGCAGCTTCGGACTGTGCTCTCGAGCGCGGCTGTTGAAAGGGGTTGCACGGAGGAAATCGGTGGCGGATCGGCAGCCAGGACCGCGGCGATGGTGGACGCTGCCGTTTTCCCTTCAAACGCCCGCTTGCCAGTCGCCATCTCGAAGAGCACGGCTCCCAGAGAAAAGATATCGCTCCGCACATCAGCTTCTCTGCCCTCCACCTGCTCAGGAGACATGTACTGGAAAGTGCCGACGACCGTCCCCTCCATGGTTAGCGGGCTTTGTGGCGATACCAATGTTTGCGTAAGTCCGGAACTTGGCGGGCTTGCGGCTAAGGTAGGTTTCGCCAAACCGAAGTCCAGGAGCTTGGCGCCGCTTTTCGTCAGCATGATGTTGCCGGGCTTGAGGTCGCGATGAATTACGCCGCTTTTATGAGCTTTCTCAAGCCCTTCGCAGATTTCGATTCCATATTTCAGAAGCTGATCCGGGGGCAGAGCGCCTTTGCTGAGACGGTCGGCCAATGTCTCGCCTTCCAGATACTCCATGACGAGATAGCTGGTGCCGTCATGCGTCCCGATGTCGTACAGATGACAGACGTTCGGATGGCTGAGACTCGAAATAGCGCGGGCCTCGCGATCGAAGCGCTGCCTGGCTTCCGGATTGGTGGAAAGATGTGCCGGAAGAATCTTTACGGCAACGGTGCGGTCGAGGCGCGTGTCGCGCGCGCGATACACTTCTCCCATGCCGCCCGCCCCGAGCGGCGATTGAATCTCGTACGGCCCCAGCATCGTGCCTGAAGAGAGCGCCATGTGGGGGGCAATTATAGCGCCGTTCAGTTAGGTCCGGGTCCGTCCGCGGGAATAAACCAAATTGGGGAACGACCGCTTTTGGGGCTAGCAGCATCCTAGTCAGGGTTCTCGATGATCCTTCACCCCGTTTGTGGGACTACAATGATCATGTCGCGCTCAGGCGGCAGGTAAGTCTGGGCGCGGAGAAAAGAGGCATCATGACAACCGGGCGTTACGAATCTTCAGAAAGCAGCCACATCGGGACGGCAATAACGTTTCTATTGATCGGACTGGGAGCAGGAGCGCTGGCTGGGCTCTTGTTAGCTCCGAAATCGGGCAAGCAGTTGCGCAAGGACCTGCGGCGGGGCTATGAGGACGCCAAGGATAGCGTCGGGGAGTGGGCAGATGAGGCCAAGGATCGCGTGCGAGACGTAGGCGAGCGTGTTCGGGATGCCGCAAACCGGGGCGCAGAACTGGCTGACGATCTGCGCGACAAAGTGGAGCCATTGCGGCGGGCAATCAATCGCAGCTAGGTGAAAACTGACTTCAGGAGTCGGCTTCGGACCTCGGCGCTGCGATTCTGCATGAGGTCTGAAGTCCGACTCACAGCCTCGTTGCCCTAGTACAAGTGAAAGTCGACCTGAACTGCGATCTGTGTCGCGACGGGTTGTCCATGGAACGTCGCCGGACGGAAGCGCCAGTTCCTGACGGCTTCGACGGCTTTCTCGTCGAGGCCCATTCCCAGGCTCTGGCGCACTTGGATTTCGTAGGGGCGCCCGTCCTTTCCAACTACCACCATCAGTAGAACAATTCCCTGAAACTTCGCCTTTCGGGCTTCGTCCGAGAAACTTGGTTCCGGGCTGTAGATCGCCTCGGGCAGTGTCACACCGTTGCGCCCCGCGATGTGAATTCCGGGGGACCCTTCGCCGGCGTGTGGCCCGACGTAGTTCCCTACTCCGTCACAACATCCGGTATCGCCGATCCCACCAGGTCCACCTTTGCCATCGGAACGCCAATTTGAAAACAGCGACGAGGGATCGCCGACCTGCGCTCCTGACGGCAGTTTGATGTCGGGGGCAACCATGATGGTCTCTTCCGCAGGCAGCTTCGGCGGTTCTTTCGGCACGATCACCGTGGGAGGCGCAATCTGCATCTCGAGGGAACTGCGCGGCAGGCTGCCATTCGAGGCGGGAAGCCGTTCGTGATTGCCTCCACCGCCGCCGTTGAACCCGGAAAAGACCAAGGGAAACTTCCCGAGATCGGGCATCCGCCGAACGATATCCGGAGGATTACGAATCACGCAACTTGTGAAATAGATGACCAGGGCCAGGATCGCCGCTTGTCCGAGTAGCGAGAGTAGAAAGGTGTCCTTCCTCGTGCGGAAGAGGGTGTCGTGCTCGTTGGCTAGGACAGAAAACAGATGAGGCCCCGGCGATGCTGCAGTCATGGCGCGCTCCGGTCGACAGGGTGGTATTTCAAACCGTTAAGACGCGAGGACGGGAAAAAAAGATATCCGGTTGCATGGGATATTTCGCGGCTGTTAGCGCCATGTGTTTGCGCAGGCGGAAGAGTGCCTAGTGGAAGATCGCCGAGAAGAACTTTCCTACGCGGCGAAGAAAGCCCGGGTGTTCCGTTTTCTTTGGTGCCTCCTGCGGCGGGGCCGGCTGAATGACAGGATCGAGGTGAACCTCTCGCTCCGTAGATTGATCGGGTGGCATTTCCGGCGGGGCCTCCGCCGGAGCCGTTGCGGGAGCCGTTTTCGCAGCACGATCCTTTGCACTGAACACAAAAGGCGCATCGACCTGCACGTGTACGTCATTTGGCTGCGAGGCCGGAAGCGGCGCGGTTTCCGGACCATTCGTCAGCTGTGTGCCTGCGGCATGAGAAGTTGCAGCATTGTTCGCCGTTGAATTCCCCGCCGAACCCGTGCCCATAGCGGCCTTTGGTACCTCCGAGCCGGACAGGATCTGAGCAGGCGGAGCATCCGCCATCAAGACGGGTCGCGGCGGAGGGCATCCACATTCCAGTGGCACATCGCCATCGACTTTATCGATTCGCCCGGAGTGAAACATGGCCTGCTCGGTCGGCTTCACCTGGTATATGCGGTCGCCCATTAGTTCGGCGACGATGGCGGAGGACGTGTTACCGCGCAGCGTGCGGACGCAAGTGTTGCCGTGAGAGTCGGCGCTGACGGCAAAATGGAATTCTCCCGGCCCGGCAAACATAATGCGGAAGTCCGGAGTCAGCACTGCATCGGACGATGCTTTGAGCGCATAGTGCATTTCGATGGCACCCGTGCCCATGCCAAACATGAGGTCACGCTTGCTGGGTGAGGAACTTACGGAAAGCGTGGTGCCAGGGCACACGCGGACTTCGCCTCCATTGGGAAGATGCAGCATGGTGGTGTCGGAACCTGCGGTGACGGAAGAACCCGCAGAGAGTCGGCTGGCATCAACTCCAACCGGGCTTAAGCCGCCGACGACCGGAACCACCGCGGCATCCGGAGTCAACGCGAATCCCGGAGCGCTCACTGGTTGGCCGGACTCCTGCTTCTTTCCAATGTCGACATCTTCCGCGGGTTTCAACCGCACCATCAGGCGATTTCCAGCGCCGTCCCAGGAATGTCCATAGGGGGCTAGCAGGTCGAGCACAATACGGGTGACCGGAGGATTGCTGCTGTACTGATTGACCCGGATCGCGCTGATGTTCTCTTTCTGGATTCGGATTCGTTTCTGAACCGGTCCCAGCCGCGAGTTCGGAAGATCGATCACTAGGCGGGGCGGTGAGTCGAGCGTCATGATCTCGGGAATCACCGCACCGCTGGACAGGATTTCCACGGCGGGCACTCCTTTTTCAAAAACCAGGCGGACGCTTTGGATCACCCGTGGAGGGCCGAAGTTCTGGGCGCACACAGAGAGGGCACACACGACGATCAAAGTGGTGACGCAAACAGACCTAGACCCGAATCGCGGCACAAATTCCTCGTTGGAAGCTTTAAGGAAACATACCACAGGGGCTAGGGGTCAGGGAGCAGGAACAGCGACTGAAATTAGCTCTCGACGTCAGATAATGAGCGGGCGAAGTCCACGATCACTGCGTTGCGGCTTTTGACTTCTGGATGCCGACTACCGCGCCCTGATCTCGATGGCCCCGCTCAAGCTTCCGGCAGGAACTCGTAGGCCTCAATCACCGCAGCCACGCTGACCTTTCCATCGGGTGCGCTATCCTCTACTCGCACCACCCGGCCTTGGCATTGAACGCGGATACTTTCAGTGAGCGTGACTTCTGGCGGAAGGGTAAGAGTAAATCCGATGTGCGCGCCCTGTTCGATGGCTGAGTCCAGGTAAAAACAGATGCCGCGGGCGCTGACATCACGGAGTTGGGCGGCTTCGTTCTGAACGTTGCTGTCGGTGGAATTGCGATTAACGCTGACTGGTACTCGTAATGCGAAACGTCGTGCACCCCGCTTCTCCTGCTGGGGCTCGGCCATGCTTCCTCCAAGTGGCGTTGAAGTGGCAGACATCGATTAAAAGGATGCGCTGCCGGTCTGGTTCGGGTCAATACCACGCTTGGGTAACGGATTGGCTCTTTTGGGTGAGACGACTGTGCCGTCCATCCCGGTGGCGCTGCCTGGTGTAATCTGGTGTCGAAGGCGCGAAGCCTGCGCCCGAGGGCTGACTGCTTGGTTTTCGTTCTCGACAACTACGATTCGTTCACCTACAACCTGGTCCAGTATCTGGGAGAGCTGGGCGCCGATGTGGAAGTGCGGCGCAACGATCAGGTCACGATCGAGGAAGTCGAAGCGATGCGACCGGAAAAGATCGTAATCTCTCCCGGCCCATGCACGCCGCGTGAGGCCGGCATCAGCATTGATCTGATTCGTCACTTCGCCGGAAAGACGCCTCTGCTCGGTGTCTGCCTGGGGCATCAGGCGATGGGCGAAGCGTTTGGGGGACGAGTCATTCGCGCCCCACATCTCATGCACGGGAAGACCAGCGCCGTCATGCACGACAACAAGACGGTGTTTCAGGGACTTCCCATGCCGATAACGGCGACGCGCTACCACTCGCTCATCGTGGAAGAAGAGAATCTGCCTGCTGAACTGGAAGTCAGCGCCTGGACGACAGAGAAAGATGGAACGCGGACGATTATGGGGTTACGCCACAAAAAGCTGGCTGTAGAGGGCGTCCAGTTTCATCCAGAGAGCGTGCTGACGGAGGCTGGAAAGAAACTAGTAGGCAACTTCTTGCACATATAGATCGAAGCCGTTCGCCGACGCTACTCGTCTATACTCTTCCCGCCGATCACTTCACAAGCGAAAGGAATACTCGCATGTATTCGGCACTGCTGTACGGTGGACAGGCCCTGCGTGTACCGGCTACTGGTCTGCTTTTGGCGTTGGTGCCGCTCATCGCACTTCGCGCTATTGCGCAAACGGAACCCCCAGCGCCTCCGCTGCCCGAAGGTTCGTGGCGGTTCATCGTGTCCGGCGACTCGCGGAACTGCGGGGATATCGTGGTGCCCGCGATTGCCGCGCAGAGTTCCCTTTTTATGCCGAGCTTCTACTGGCATCTCGGGGATCTGCGGGCGATCTACAAAATCGACGAAGATATCGCTTTCAACCACGTCAGCGAGGGTTTCCGCATGAGTTGCGAAACCTATCAACGAATCGCATGGCAGGACTTTGTCACCAATCAGATTAGCGCGTTCGGCAACCTTCCCGTTTATGTTTGAATTGGCAACCATGAAACGATGCCACCAAAGGGTGAAGACGCTTTCAAACGCGAGTTTGCCGACTGGCTCGATCAACCGACGCTACGACATCAGCGAGAACTCGACAAAGAACCGGCGCAGCCCGAATCGTACTATCACTGGGTTCAGGGTGGAGTGGACTTCATCTATCTCGATAACTCCTCCGACTGCTTCTCAGACCAGCAGATGGCTTGGTTTGGGCGTCGCCTGGCGGCAGCCAAGGTCGACGGAAACGTCAAGAGCATTGTGGTCGGCATGCATGAAGCCTTGCCGGGCAGCTTTGCGAAAGATCACAGTATGGGGGACAAAGCGGACAAACCTCTCTCTCTAAAGAGTGGCGCAGTAGCCTATGCCGCGCTCCTGGAATTCCGCAAGTTCAAACCGGTGTATGTCCTCGCTAGCCACTCTCACTTTTTTATGGAGAACATTTTCTCGACGCCAGAGTTGGCCCCGAAGGGAGTCGACCCGTTGCCGGGATGGATTATCGGCACCGCCGGCGCCGAGCGCCGCACCTTGCCAAGCGTCAGGCCAGCGGCTCCAGCGAAGTCGCGAACTGACACCTATGGCTATTTGTTGGGAACAGTCTCATCCGACGGGAAGATTCAGTTTAGCTACGAAGAGATCCGCGAGGCTGACGTGCCGCAATATGTCTGGTCGCGATATCCGGCGAAGTCGATCCTCTGGTGTTTCGAGCACAACTCGCAGAACAAAGAGCCGCAAGCCCCCGATTTGACGTTGAACTGCAAGAGTCCGCGCGTAACGACCGGCGGACATCCGTAATCGGAGAGCCCACCGGGAAATCCGAGCTCACTACTGGCGAGCTATCTCCACCGCCCGCAACAGCGCCCCTGCCTTATTCAGCGATTCCTGAAATTCGGCTGCGGGATCAGAATCTGCGACGATTCCTCCTCCCGCTTGCAGATACGCCTTCTTCCCTTGCATCAGCATCGTTCGAATACCGATGCAGGAATCGAGATTGCCCGCGAAATCCGCATACAGAACAGAGCCGCCGTAGACGCCGCGGCGGGTGGGCTCCAGCTCCTCGATGATTTGCATGGCACGAACTTTCGGCGCGCCGCTGAGGGTTCCCGCGGGGAAGCAGGCGGCCAAGGCATCGAGCGCGTCGAGATCTTTTCGCAGAGTCCCCTCCAGCGCTGACACGAGGTGCATGACGTGCGAGTAGCGCTCGACGTACATCAGGTCTTTCACCTTCACCGAACCGTACTCGCTGACGCGCCCAAGGTCGTTGCGTCCGAGATCGACCAGCATCACATGTTCTGCGCGCTCTTTTTCATCGTTGCGCACCTGGTGCTCAAGGCGGGCATCTTCGGCCGCATCGCGCCCCCGCGGACGCGTGCCTGCAATCGGACGGTACTCAAGCTTGCGTCCCGTGACCCGCACCAACATCTCGGGAGATGACCCGAGAATGTGTGTGTCCTCCATCTTCAGGAAATAGAGATAGGGCGATGGATTGACCTGGCGCAGAGCCCGGTACAGATCGAATGGTGCAACCTCGGGAGTGAAGTCGAAGCGTTGCGAGTACACGACCTGGAAGATGTCGCCCGCGGCAATGTACTCCTTGCAGCGCTCCACATTGCGCAGGTAAATATCGCGTCGCGTGCCAGCATGAATCTTAAGTTTGCCTGTCTTGGGCTTCGCCGCCTTCCGCCAGAGCGCCGGACTCAGTCCCGCCGCGAGCTTTCGCTCCAGGGCAGCAATATCGCGAAGTGCGCGGTCATAGGCGCGGCGAGGATTTTCGCACGAAACATTCGCCGCTGCCATGATGTGAATCTGGTGGCGCAGATGATCGAAGGCCAGTAGCCGATCGAAAAACATGAGTTCAGCGTCGGGGACGGAAAGGTCATCTTTGGCGTGCTCGCCGATATTTTCCAGCTGGCGAACGACGTCATAAGCGAAGTATCCGACAGCCCCGGCGGTGAATGGCGGGAGCCCCGGAACCGTTGCCACGCTGTGCTCCCTCAGCAAACGCTTGACGACCTGGAAAATGCTACCGATGACCAACTCACGCTTGCGGCCGCGCTCAATCTGGACTTTTCCCTTGCCGGCCGTCACCCGCATGTAAGGTGCAACGCCCAGGAAAGTGTACCGTCCGATCTGCTCGCCGCGCTCGATTGACTCGAGTAGAAATGCATGCGACTGCTTTTCGGCGATCGCCAGGAAAGCGCTGACCGGGGTAAGCAGATCGGCGCTCACCGACTTTACGACCGGAACCAGCGTCGCCTCGCGAGCCAATCGCGAAAATTCTTTGAAATCAGGTTGGAGCATGGTGGGCATTCATTATAGGGGAGGGATTAGGGATTAGGACTGGTGTAGGCGGATCCAGCGCTGCTAGGAAGCGCAACTTCAATCATCACGCCACCGACGCTTCGCCCTAACCCCTAGTCCCTAGCCCCTGCCGTTGCAAACTTTCGTCACTTGTTACCCTGACGGCAATCGCTCAGAATCGCTAGTATCCCGAGGATTATGAACATTTTGACGCCTGATCTCGCGAGGCGGGCGCCAGGGAAATACAGCGGAACAGTTAGCACCGGGGGTTATGCAAGTTAAGTTTTGGGGCGTGCGCGGCTCCACGCCCACTCCACAGGCCGAAAACCTGCGCTATGGAGGCAACACCTCCTGCGTAGAAGTGCGCGTCGGAAACCAGATTTACATTTTCGACTGCGGCACCGGATTTCGTGTGCTCGGCCACGAACTCGAACGCGAGTTCGGCGATAAGCCCTTCTCCGCCCACGTCTTCGTGTCACACTTTCACTGGGATCACATCCAGGGCATGCCCTTCTTCCGCCCGTTGTACGACAGCCCGCACAGCCAGTTTTTCTTTCACTCTTCCAGCCGCACGCGCAGTCTTGAGCAAGTAATGACGGAGCAGATGTCATCGCCGTACTTCCCGGTCCATCTGGATCAGATGCGCGCCCGCCGCGATTTCTATGACATACAGAACGGCTGCCTCGACATGGAAGACGGAATCCGAATCAAGACTCAGTGGCTGAACCATCCGCAAGGCTGCCTCGGATTCCGCATCGAGACGAAAGACGGTGTGCTTGTGTACGCCACCGACAACGAGCCGGGAGACGCGGAATTCGACAAAGGCGTCCGCAAGTTGGCGGAAGGCGCCGACATCCTCATCTACGACGCACAGTATCTTCCCGAAGACTATGCCGCCCGCCGCCGCGGCTGGGGACACAGCCACTGGCGCGAGGCCGTCAATGTCGCGATGGAAAGCGGCACGAAGGAGCTAGTCCTGTACCACCACGACCCCGATCATACAGACGCGATCGTCGACAAAGTCGTCGCGGATGCGCGCAATTACTACCCAAAGGTCCGCGCCGCTGCTGAAGGCATGGTGATGCGTCTGCAATCCGGGCTTAGCACCGCCGCGCGGTAATCTCGACCAGCCGTTCGTCAACCTACTTCCGAAAATAGGCGCCACCACGCGTGCTAAACTTCCGCCTTCAAACTGACTTCAGGGGGCCGCATGTTTCGTGCCGCACTTTTGTGGCTGTTTTCGTGTTTGCTCGCCGTCACCACGCAAGCCCAAGCTCCCGACATCCCTGAGCCCGGCGCGAGCGAAGCGATCGCGGCTGCTACCACGGACCCACACTTCGTTTCTTCGCTCGTCTCTTATGTTCCGCAGTCTGCTTCTGTCCCTTCGCCCGAAAAGTTCTTCGGCCGCATCATGGGCGCTCCGGGAGAGTTAGCCGGCACCGAAAAGGCTTACTCCTATGCGCGCGCGTTGGCTGCCACGAGTCCGCGAGTCCGGGTATTCACAATCGGCAAGAGCGAAGAAGGTCGAGACATCGTGATGCTTGCAATTGCCGATGAAGCCGGCATTCGTGATATCGAACATCTGAAATTTGCGACGGCTGCGTTGGCCGATCCCCGTCACCTCCAACAGGCCGCCGCCGAGAAGTTGATCGCGGCCTCCCGGCCGATCTACTACTTCAACGCAGCTCTCCATTCAGACGAAACCGGATCGACCGAGGCCATGCTCGAACTGGCCTACCGGCTGGCCGTTTCGGAGCAGCCCATGATCCGCAAGATTCGCGAACAACTCGTGGTGCTCATCAATCCCATTTCCAATCCGGATGGCCGCGACAAGATGGTCGACTGGTTTTATCGCTACCTGAAGGGCAAGACCGATCGCAACACGCTTCCGCGGCAGTCGCCGCCGTACTGGTCGAAGTACACCTTTGTCGATATCAATCGCGACACGCACCAGCAGACGCACGAGACGACGAAGGCTGTGCACCGGATGTTTCACGAATGGCACCCGACAGTGGTGCACGATCTGCACGAGGGCGTGCCCTTCCTGATGACGTGGAACGGCACCGGTCCATATAACCCGAATATCGATCCGATTACCTATACGGAATTTCTCGAACTCAGCATGCATGAGGTCGAGTCGATGACGGCGATGGGCATGCCCGGAGTCTCCACCTGGAATTTCGGCGAGGCATTCGCACATCTTTATCTCGACTCGGTGGCGATGAATCACAACAGCATCGGGCGGGGCTACGAAACTTTCGGCAACGGCAGTGCGGAAACCGAGAAGCGGGCGATCTCGCCGGGGGCAACCACCATGGAGTGGTATAGGCCACTTCCGGCACCACACGAGGTGACATGGTCAGCGCGCGACAATCTCAACTATCAGGAAACCGGCGCGCTGGTCGCGCTCGATGATGCCGCAACACGCTCCAAGGAGATGCTGCGCAATTTCTACAAAAAGTCGTGGGACTCATGGCAGAAGGGACTGACGCAGGCGCCATATGCGTTTTTGATTCCTGCCGATCAAGGGGACCCGGCCCGGGTTGCGCAAATGGTCGCGCGGTTGATGGCACAACACATCGAAGTTTCCCGCGCTGAGAACCCAATTCAACTCAAAGATGGAAGCTATCCCGCGGGAACGTACGTCGTTCGCCTCGACCAACCGTATCGCAACTATGCGGTTGATCTGCTCACGCCGCAGCACTATCCAAAAGACGGCGAGCCTCCTTATGATGACGTCTCGTGGGAACTCCCAGCGAATTATCATTTGCAGGCACTCCCAACTTCCGACGCTTCGATTCGTGAAGCCCCGCTTGCCGTCCTGAAAGATCCTCCGCAGGTGGCCGGAAGGGTCACCGGTACTGGGCCCACGTACCTGCTGAAGGACACTGGCCAGGAATCATTACTTGCTGGACGCTATCGGCTAGCGAATTTCGAAATCCAGATTGCGGAGCAGGAATTCGAAGAGGACGGCGTCAAATTTCCCGCAGGATCCTGGATTCTCTCCGACCAGCCCGGACTGCACGACGCGATTGAAACAGCAGCGTCCGAACTCGGACTCGACTTCATCCAGACCTCGACAGCGCCCAACGTTGCCCGCCACAAAGCGCCTGCCCCGCGCATCGGAGTATGGGTTCCGTGGGCTGACACAGACTCGATCGGATGGATTCGGTATTCCCTCGACCAGCGCAAAGTGCCGTACACGTATCTGCGCGACGAGGACATTCGCGCCGGAAATCTTCGTTCGAAAATTGACGTTCTTCTCTATGGCCACGTCGATCTCGAACTCGCCGAGCAGATCGAGGGACTGCCCAGAGCCTGGTCGCCGATGCCATTCAAGAAAACGCCGCAGACGCCCAGCTTCGGCACGCCCGCCGAATCCGACGACATCACCGGAGGTATCGGCTATGAGGGCTTGGCGCAGATTCAGCGCTTCATCGAAGATGGCGGCCTGATGGTAACGCTGGGCAGCGGCAGTATGCTGGCGCTTGAAGGTGGGCTGGTTCGCTTCGTGCGGCGCTCGTCAGGAGGCGTTCCGCGCAGCGCCGCTGGTGGCGGCTGCGCATCGTCAGGAGCTTCGCAACAGGCCGCGACCAGAACTCCGGGCGCGCACGTGCGTGTCACATTCGATCGCCCTCACCATCCGATCGCCTACGGATATCCGATGCACACGTGGGTCTTCCGGCAGAACTTTCCGCTGTACAACACACCTCGTCGCTGGCTGCGCATGGCGTACTGCACGACGTGTCTGGATGGGCCTGAGGATCGCAGCGGCATCGTGATGGAGTGGGGCGACAAGGAGAACAAAGATTTCGTGGTCAGCGGACAAGCATGGGGAGAAGAAAACCTGATTGGCCGGCCCGCGATCTTTGATATGCCCGTCGGCAAGGGCCACGTGGTGGCGTTCAACTTCAACCCCATGCACCGCGATCTGAACCGCGGCGATCAGCGATTGCTGTGGAACGCGATTCTGAATTGGCAGGCGATTCTTGCGGCGCCACACGAATTGCAACCGGAGCAGCGCCCATCACCCGAGCCGGATGAGTAGTTGGAATCATGATGGGGTCGCCGCGCTTCCCCAACGCCAACCGATTCTGCTACTCTGCGCTTTCCGCTTGAGGAGGAATGATCGATGCACGTCCGTAATCGTTTCCTGTTTGTGTTGACAGTTTTGTTGACTGCAGCGTTGTCTCTGCCAGCGGCTGAGAAAAAAGCAAAAGACACCAAGAGTGATGATGCGGGCAAGCCGTCATACGAGCAGCCCCAGCCTGCTGTAGAGACTCTCGATCTCACGATGTATCAGCGCATCCGCGAAGAAGGCCTATCGCATTCGCACATCATGGAGTTCGCATCAGCGCTCACGGATGGCATCGGACCGCGGCTGACAGGTTCTCCAAACCTGAAGAAGGCGAATGAGTGGACACGCGATCAGTTCACCGCCATGGGGTGCACCAACGCGCATCTGGAAGACTGGGGCGAGTTCGGCATGGGGTGGCGGCAGTTAAATACGTGGGTGCGAATGTCTTCGCCAGACACCGCGGTGTTCATCGCTCAAGCGTTGCCGTGGTCGCCTTCAAGTCATGGGGCGGTTAATGGGCCGGCGGTTTGGATCGACGCCAAAGACGAAAAGGATCTGGAGAAATACAAGGGAAAGATTGCGGGAAAGATTATCTTCTTCGGTCCGATGCGCGATGTGAAACCGGTCGACAAGGCGCTTTGGGAGCGTCGCGACGATGCGGACCTGAAGAAGACGGTGGAGTATCCGGTTCGAGTCGGCGAGAGGGAGCAATTCTTCCAGGAATTCATCAAGCGCCTGGAATTTCGCCAAAAGGTGGGAAAGTTTTTTGTCGACGAACACGCGGCAGGAATTGTGGTTCCGAGCCGCGATGGGCGCAATAATGGTGGTTCCGGCGGAACCATTTTCGATGACGGCGGCTCGGGCATGGGGTGGTTCACGTACAAACGGGAGAGTGCTGAGGCGTTGCCCATCGTCGTGATGGCGATCGAGAATTATGGGCGCGTGTATCGCCTGCTCAAGGTAAATGTACCTGTCACCATTGAGATGGACGTCGAGACAGAGTTTACGGGGGATCATGAGCATGGATTCGATACCGTTGCCGAAATTCCGGGCACCGACCCAAAGCTGAAGGATGAAGTGGTGATGGTCGGGGGACATCTGGATTCCTGGGCTTCTGGGACCGGCGCAACCGATAACGGCGCAGGGACTATTGTGGCGATGGAAGTGATGCGCATTCTGAATGCGCTGAAGGTGCAGCCGCGGCGGACAATTCGCGTGGGGCTGTGGACCGGCGAAGAGCAAGGAGAGTTTGGGTCTTACGGCTATGTGAAGCAGCACTTTGGGTACGTGCCGCTGTCGGAGGCTCCCGATCAAGTGAAGCTGCCGGATTTTCTGCGGAAGCCTGCTGGACCGGTTGTAATCAAGCCGGAGCAGTCGAAGATTTCTGGATATTTCAACGTGGACAACGGGACGGGAAAGATCCGCGGCGTTTATTTGCAGGAGAACGCGGCGATCGCTCCGATCTTCCAGCAGTGGATTGCACCACTTGGCGACCTGGGTGTCAGCACGATCACGATGCGAGACACCGGTGGGACTGATCACGAAGCGTTTGATTCCGTCGGCATTCCGGGCTTCCAATTTATTCAAGACATGCTGGATTACGGGTCGAGGACGCATCACTCGAACATGGATGTATACGAACGGCTGCAACCTGAAGACCTGGCACAGGCAGCGACGGTCGAGGCAATCTTCGTCTACAACACGGCGATGCGGGATCAGATGTTGCCGCGGAAGCCGGTGCCGCATCCGGAATTGAATGAGCAGAAGAATGCTCCGTTGAAGAACGTGATGCCGGGGGCAGAGAAGGCCGCGGAAGAGGAGAAGAAGCCGGGGATGTAGGAAGTAAGAATTGAGATCGGAATTAGGAAGTCAAAATCCCCGCCCTGTCGCAAAAAATGCGACAAGGGTGGGGCACCCCGTGAACGACTATGCAAACCTGGACTCGGCGGCAGGTTTTGGAAAAGCAGCGCGCGGCCGCGGACGAAGGTGTCCGCCCTCCACAATCTTGCCGGGCGAAACGTTTTTGGAGTAGCCTCGTCTAAAGTCTTTCCCTCGGGGAGTTCCGCTATGTCTGCCTTTCACTTGCTGATCAACGAACGTACCCACGAGGTTGACGTTTCTCCTGACACTCCTCTTTTGTGGGTTCTACGCGACAAACTGAATATGACCGGCACGAAGTACGGGTGCGGGATGGGACTGTGCGGCGCGTGCACGGTGCATCTCGACGGCGAGGCCGTACGGTCCTGCCAGACTTCTGTCTCGGCAGTCGGGGCGAAGAAGATCACGACGATTGAAGGACTTTCGGCAGACAACTCACATCCAGTACAGCAGGCATGGATTGCCGAGCAGGTACCGCAGTGTGGATATTGCCAGCCGGGGCAGATCATGTCGGCGGCAGCACTGCTGGCGAAAACGCCAAAGCCAACCGATGAGCAAATCGATTCCGCGATGATTGGGAACTTGTGCCGGTGTGGGATGTACCAGCGGATTCGGCGCGCGATTCATCGAGCCGCTGGGGTAGGAGCTTAACCATGGCGATCAGCCGCAGAACATTTGTAGCGCAGGGAACGATTGCCGGAGCCGGGCTGGTGATTGGGGTACGGCTTTCATCAGTGAAGGCCTTCGCGCAGGAGAACGACAAAGGTCCGAAGAAGCCTGCGGTGAATCCGTTTGACGCCTACATTCACGTGAAGCCCGACGGGAAGATTTCGCTGATCGTGGCGAAATCGGAGATGGGACAAGGCATCAAGACGGGCCTGGCCATGCTTCTCGCGGAAGAGGCCGAAGTAGATTTCAATTCCGTGAGTGTGGAGCAGGCGGAGACGCGCCCGGATATTTACGCACATATGGGTACCGGCGGCAGCGGCAGTACCATGGAAAACTTCATGCCACTGCGACGCGCCGGCGCGACGGTGCGCGAGTTGATGATTACGTCTGCGGCGCAGAAATGGAATGTTCCGAAGAACGAGTGCACGGCGAAACTAGGCGCCGTGAAGCACGAGAAGTCATCGCGGCGGGCGAGTTACGGCGAACTCGTGGAAGCGGCGATGAAGTTACCTCTTCCCGACCCGGATAAGGTGGAACTCAAGAATGAGGCGGATTTCGAATTGATCGGACACGCTACGCCGCGCGTCGATATTCCGTCGAAGGTCAACGGCAGTGCTGTGTTTGGGCTGGATGTCCGCGTGCCAGAGATGCTGTTTGCGGTGGTGGCACGGTGTCCAACGTTCGGAGGGAAACACGCGCACTTCGATGCAACTAAAGCGAAGGCTGTGCCGGGCGTGAAGCAGGTGTTCGAAATACCGGCGCTGGGGCGGGACATGTTTACCGCGGGTGGAGTTGCGGTGGTGGCAGATTCCACCTGGGCTGCCATGCAAGGCCGGGAAGCGTTGCAGATCGCGTGGGACAACGGCGCCGCCGCTGCCGAGTCGACGAGCACCCTGCATACGGCGTTGCACGCGGGGGCGGCAAAGGCCGGCAAACGCGTCCGCAACGACGGCGACGTGGACGCTGTACTTTCGAGCGGGGTAAAGCGCGTCGAAGCTACATACGAATTTCCCTTCCTGGCACATGCCACGATGGAACCGATGAACATCACGGTTCATGCGCGATCTGGTGAAGCTGAGGTGTGGGCTCCTACGCAGTCGCCCGACTGGGTGCAAGGTACTGTCGCTAAGGTTCTCGATCTCAAGCCTGAGAAGGTCGTCGTGCACACAACGTTCCTGGGCGGCGGGTTTGGACGGCGCTATATGGCGGACTATCCAGCCGAAGGCGCGCAGATTGCGAAGGTTGTTGGGAAGCCGGTGCAGTTAGTTTGGTCGCGGGAAGATGATATGACGCACGATTTTTATCGTCCGGCGGCGTGCCATCAGATGAGGGGAGCGGTGGATCAGAGCGGCCATCCTCTGGCGTGGTCGCACACTATTGCGTCAACCTCGATCGAGGCATACTGGCATCCCGACGGTGGCAAACCGGAGAGTTCGGAGGTCGGCGGCGCGGAGCAGATGCCGTATGCGATCCCGAATGTGCGGCTGGAATACAACCATGTGGCCAGCGCAGTGCCGCCACTGTGGTGGCGTTCGGTTGAGCATTCGTTCAATGGATTTGCAGTCGAGTGCTTCATTGATGAACTGGCGGCGGCGGCCGGACAGGATCCAGTGCAGTTTCGCAAGACGCTGCTGGTGAAGCCGGCGAATTGGAAGGCGAAGAATGATGAAGACCCGGATCCGGCGCGGCTGCGGGCGGTAATGGAACTGGCGGCGGAGAAGTCAGGATGGGGCACGCCACTACCGAAGGGCAAAGGACGGGGGATTGCGACATATCATTCGTTCGGCAGCTATATCTGCGAGGTGGCCGAGGTCACGGTGCAAGGCAGCAGCTTTAAGGTCGATCGCATGGTGGCGGCGATTGATTGCGGGCAGATCGTGAATCCGGAGTCAGTGCGGGCGCAGGCGGAGAGCGCCATCATCTATGGCCTGAGCGCGGCGCTGAAGAATGAGATCACGGTGAAGAATGGCGCGATCGAGCAGACGAATTTTGATGGGTATGATCCTATACGGATCAGCGAGGCTCCGCCAATTGAAGTTCATCTGCTGAAGAGTAAGGAAGAGCCGGGTGGGATGGGGGAACCGGCCTTGCCGCCGGCGGCGCCTGCGGTGGCGAATGCGATCTTCGCCGCTTGTGGGAAGAGGGTGCGGAAGTTGCCGTTTCAACTGGCGTGATTCACCGGGGCTTAAGCCGACGGGATCAGATTATTGATGCGGCCCTTATGGGCCGCCCTTCCACGCACTCGGAAACGCTGGTGAGGCGACGACTGCGCTGAGGCAGTGCAAGCAGCCGGGCTGCGCCCGGCGGACAGCCGAGGCGGCTGTCCCCACATAAAACCTCAAGGGGCCCCCCATTTCCGGCTGCGCGAACCGCTTCGTAATTTTCTACCGCGGGGCTTCTTCGAGCAGGCCCTGCTCGAGTTTTTCCTGGCACTCGATGCAGTGGCGAGTCCACGGCACAGCCTCAAGGCGCTTGGCGTTGATCTCTTTGCCGCAACTGATGCACTCGCCGAAGCTGCCTTCGCGAATGCGCGCGAGAGCGCCATCGACCATCATTAGAGTTTGGCGCTCGTTGTTGCTCTGGCTAAACAGGAATTCCTTAGTGTACGAACTCGCCGCGCGATCAGCGATATCCTGAGCAGTATCCTCGTCGGCGGAGCGGCCGTCGGCCTGATTGCGGGTCACGGTTCGGCGCAGTTCCTGCTGACGTGTTTCCAAACGTTTTTTGAATGCTTCCAGCTTCTTCTTATCCATAGTCACTTCAATCCCATAATTGCCTATCAAAGTCTTAGGACGCCCCGTTCCCGAGGCGTCCATGGTCATAAAGGGCCAAACGGAGATGATAAGCGCGGGAAATCAGATGCGTCAACCGCCCAAAGGGCTGCATGGGAAGCGCTCTACCGTGGAAGCGGGTCTTTCATACAGGCAAGGGCGTATCCGATCACGGCCATGGTGGCGGCGTTTTCGCGCAATTCATTGGGGACAATCTTGTCGAGTGTATCGGCGGCGGTGTGGTGATAATTGAAGTACGTGCGGCCGTCCTGCAGGATGCCGAACGCGGGAACTCCTGTCTCCGACATTTGTGCGATGTCAGCACCGGGTGGATAGTTGCTGGGCTCCATGGCAGTGGCCCCGATACTGTCTAGAACTGAAAGCACGGGCCGAAGCAGGTCCGCAGCGCTCGCGCTGATGCGTGTCTCAAAACCAAGCGGATGCGCGGCGCCCGTGTCGCATTCAATCGCAGCGACATGCTTGACGAACTCCGCCGAGTGATCGCGCGAATAAGTCTGACTGCCGGCGCCTCCGCTCTCCTCGTCCATCCACGCGATCACACGCAGAGTGCGTTTCGGGCGGAGATGGAGTTTCTGTAGCAGCTCAGCGGCTTGCATCGAAACGGCAACGCCTGCCGCATCATCGATGGCTCCGGTGCCAAGATCCCAGGAGTCGATATGTCCGGAGACTACGACGATCTGTTCGGGATGCTCACTGCCCTTCAGATCGGCGATCACGTTGTAGCCGATGCTGTCTGGAAGTTTTTGCGGCGTGAGCGTGAGATGCATGCGGACCTTTCCCTGGGCGGCGAGGTGGGCGATGAGATCGGCGTCCTCGGCGGTGACAGCGCCTGCGGGAATGCCTGCGGGAAAGCTGAAGCCGGTGTGAGGCAGACGATAGTCTGCGCTACCCACGGAACGGATAAGGGCGGCCACGGCTCCGAACTCGGCGGCCGCTCTGGGTCCCATGCCTCGGTATCGGACGGCTTCGCCATAGGCGACAAATGAGAGCCCGGCGGCGGCTTTCTTCTTGTCGTAAATTTCGTTGAACAAGACGATCTTGCCGGCGACCTTTTCGCGGCCCAGCGATTTCAACTCGTCGAAAGTATTGACGACGACGCAATCCGCGGCCAGTCCTTCTGCCGACGTGGAGGTGCTTCCGCCCAATGCGGTGAGCACGATCTTTTGCGTGGTGCCGGAAACCTGTCCGGGATACTCCACGAGTTCGGCAGTCTCCGTGCCACGCACCCAGTGCGGAACTTTCACTTCTTCAAGCTGGACGTCGAGTCCAAGCTGGCGCATTTCGGCAGCGACGTAATCGACGGCGGCTTTGGCCTGCGGCGATCCACTGGGGCGCGGACCGATGTTCTCCGTCAAGTGTGCGACCTGGCGGTAGGCATAGTCATCGGTGAGGGCGGCAGATTTGATCTTGTCCAAGTCGGCCAGCAACTGTGGCGGAAAATTTTCCTGCTGAGCCGGGGTCATTTGGGGCTGCGCGAAAAAGGAACCTTGCACCGTCTGGGATGGTTGGGTTTGGGCGATCGCGATCGAGCAAAGAAATAAGAAAAAAAAGGGAGCGCGGGTTTGGTTCATGGTAGGCCAAATAGTGTATCTGAGTTCGAGTGCGCGCGGATACTGCGGGGATGCCCGGCCAGGGACTATAATTCGCGCCGCGAGAATAGGAGGACATTCAGATGAGTCCTCGCGGCATTCCTTTTGTCATTTCGTTCCTGGTTGCACTCGTCGTGGTATTCCTGGTCGATCGTCTACTACGTCCCAGCCTGCAGCAACTTCTGGAGGAGATCACAGGACTGGCGGCCGCGACTACGTTCTATTTAAGGTCGTTGGTAATCGTACTGGTCTTTGTTGCGGTCTCGGCGTCCTTCAGTTCTGTGCACACCGACATCAAAGCAGGCTCGCGGTTTATGGAATATGTGTGGGCAGAGGCTAGTGACCTGCAAAATGTGTTGCAAGGGATATTCGGGGTTCTTCTCGGGTATGTCGCGCTGATAACCATCCTGGTGGCGGCACTGCGGCGTAGACAGCCATGAGCAATGAACGGTACCTGATCGTCTCGTATTTCTTCTTTGCGGTTGCGTGCCCTGGGATGGGCGTCCTGGCGTACCTAGTCCTGCGGAGGCCCTTCGAGCGCATCGCTGAAGCGACTCTGGGGAGTCGCAGCCCCGTGCTGACGCGCGTGCTGGCGGCCTCGATGACCGCGGCGGGAGCGTTAGGATTTCTCGGACTCAGCTACAACCAAAAAGGCTGCACGAGTTACGAGCAAGTTGTCAGCAACCGCTATTTTCTGGTCCAGGCGAATGTGGAGCAGGTGCAGGGGGCGGCAGACTGGATCGTCTGGACGCTGTTGCCGTGGGGAGTGGTGGTGGTGATTTGCCTGAGTGCGCTGCGGAAGCGGAAAGCCGCCGAATAGACAACGGCGTACGTGGTGGCGCTAGCAAGAGGCGTTCACCACGAAGGGCACGAAGGACCACGAAGGAAAGATCGGCCCGGACGAATGCGTCCGGGGCTACGTGTTTCGTGCCGCATTGCTCACGCTGTGGCTGGGGCTGTCTTTCTTCTCAGGATGACGGCGGAGAGGAACGAGATGACCAGGAAGACCGGGAAGGGTTCCAGGAACGTCATCGAGATGTTGTAGAGCGGGTTGTGGTAGTTGCGCGCGAAGGTCTTTGGCCTGGCGCGCGGTCTCGTCGATCTTTTGCTGGCTCGCGCCCGTGGACTTCGCGTGCTCCACCATCTGGGAGGCGTACTTCTCGGCGAAGTCGGGCATGAATTTGTAGGAGACGACTTCCCACGTCGCGACGTAAAAACAGTTGGAGAGAAGGGAGATCAGGATTCCCACGGCGAGTCCTCGGGCGAACGTCAACTTTCCGGCGGAGACGTTGTCGCGGTAGGAGCGGATCCCGAAGTAGACGAGCAGTCCGGCCAGCACTATGGTGGTGTAGCCGAGGATGAGTCCCTTGTCGCCGCTGATTTTGTGCATGAAGGGGACGGTGGCCAGCATGGTCACGGCGGAGATCAGCCCGGAGATCACTCCAAAGGTCAGCACGGTTTTTTTCATTGCAATTCCTCGCTTTCGAATTTGAGTGTCGCTCGGGCTGGATTGTGCGGCGGGCGCCGGAGATTGTCGTCATACGTTCGGGTGATTTTGTGTTCTTGCGGCAAGAAACTTACTTTTGGGCGACGCATCAGGGGATGAGATGGGCTTGTTGGCCCAGTTGCACCGCCTGGGTACGGCGGCGGGCTCCGAGTTTGTCGAAGAGCCGGCTCGAGTGAGTTTTCACCGTGTTCTCGCTGACAAACAAGCGGTCGGCGATCTCGCGGTTGCTGAGTCCGGCGGCGATCAGGGCGAGAATTTCCAATTCACGTGGGGTGATGCCCAGTTCGCTAATCCGCTGCTCATCGGGAGAAAAGGGTCCGGTGGGCGGAAGCGAAGGCTGCTGCCTTTTTCGGGCCAATGTCAGCCCAAGCCAGATGCCGAGGCCGGCGAAAATCGCGGCGATCAGGCCGCCGTAGATTTCGACGGAGTGTTCGAGGACGAGAAAACGGTATTCCGCCAACTTCAGCAGAGTGATCAGGAGTCCGCCGCATACGCCAAAGAGCAGAATATCGCGCAGGGCACGACGCAATCCGGGAGTGGATTTATCGGCGGAACTCATCGGGGGCATGATACCGGAAAAGCCCTGAACTGAAGGTGCAATGGGAAACCAATCACCGGCAAGGCACAGAGTTTTTGGGCGTCAGCGAAAACGCAGGCGAGACGCGTGCGCGACCGCCGGCGGAGCCTCTCCTGAGCAATTTCGAAGGAACGCCGGCGCTAAAAAAATGGCCCCTTACGGGGCCACATTTTTAAGAGGCTAATGGTGGGCAATGTCAAGAAAGGTGATTGATGCCGCTCCGCCAGCCAGAACGGCCATTTGGGAAGTGACGCTCTTTGTCAAAGAGAGTGAAGGTCATAGTACTAGTTTGCGGCCTCTTTATTACAGGTGGAAGAAGCATTTGCTACGCCAAAGCCGAGATGGTGCGTGATTGCGATCACTCAACGATGTAAATGATTGGTAAAAATAGGCTTAAAGAGTACCGGGGACGTCAATGGTGGACACGCTGGAAACCATATGGGAACGGAAAGTGCAGAACAATGCATATTCGTTGCATGGGCATGCCAAGGATCCAAAAAGAAAGCCCACGGCATAGTGCCATGGGCTCGCTCGATATCGGACTTTAGCTATTTCCTGCTACCGTGCGCAGCTTGCCGGGCAGGAAGTGATACGGGGGCCACGGGCCGCTGATAGCCACTTCGCAGTTCTTAAGCTGCTTGGCGGCCGTCGAGTAACGATTCTGGTATTTTTCCACGCTCTTGGTGTCGATCAGGTGGGCAATATCGATCAGCATGCCCTCCGGTGCCACCTTCTTGCAGCTGACTTCTTCCTCGAGCGGGTTGAAGAGCTTGTGGACTTGCACGGAGAGGGCCCGGGCCTTGGTCTGGCGCTCGCGCTCGCGGGAGGCCTTCACCTTCAGCTTGGAGAGGTAATCGCCACCGACGGTGTCCGGCAACTGAACGTCGATCATGGCCTCGCGCAGGGAGCCGTCGCGCACGACGAGCTTGATGTGCATTTCGGACTTGCCGCGGAGCCTGGCTACGCTCAGGCCGAAAGCGCGCCGGTTAACCCGGACGGCCTGACGGAGGGCGTCATCGCTCTCGAAAATGGTCCCGAATTTAAATGGAAGTACGGTGGAGTTGCGGAAGCAGTTACTGACGACTCTTGCGTGCTCGATTGCGGCTTTCTGGTCCAGTTCACTGGCTGTGTGGTCGTATTCGCTTACGATCACGGCGAATTCACCACTTGGATAGCTTAGAACCGCTGCGCCGTTAACTCCTTGTACGCCCTCTAGCAGGAAAGGGCGGCGAGTGCGGGTTCCATTTGGGAGGGTTTGATGCTCGGTCAGACAATACGCGTACCACGCCATGTTGAACTCTCCGAACCGGGATGGAGGCGGACGAATCCACCTCTTGCGTCGAGTTTTTTCGCCAAAGCTTATTACAGCGAAGTTGGAAGTATGAACCGGGCGGTACTGGGCTACAACCTGGAAGCGCTTTACTGTCGCGCTTCCTAACTGCATATTACTTTGGGCATGCCTAAAAATGCAACTTTTTCTTTGCGAATGGCATCGGAAGGTTTCATTTCCCATTGGCTGAACGAGTTGCACGATCTTGCAAGGTGAGCAGGACCACGCGGAGCATCTCATCAAAGGGGGCGGGCTTGCCCGTCCAGATCTCGAACTGGCGAGCGGCCTGGTGAACGAACATCTCGATGCCAGGGATGACTTGGGCTCCCCGTTCCTTGGCCAGCTTCAGCAGCCGCGTTTCCGCGGGATCGTACACCATATCAAAGACATAGCGGGCATTGATCTCTTTGTCCTGGAGGGGAGTTTCTCGGGTATTTCCCATCCCTACCGGGGTAGCGTTGATGATGACATCGAAGGCCAATTTCTTCAGGTCGGGCCGCTTCATGATGCGGGCGCGGGCCTGGTGAGCTAATTTCTTGGCGGCCGCGAGGCTGCGGTTGAGAATATAAACTTCGCATCCCCGCTCTTTCAATCCGAATACGGCTGCCCGCGCCGCGCCGCCGGCTCCAATGACCAGGATGCGGGCGCCTTCCAAGGTGTTCAGGCGGCGCTCCAAGGGTCGGACAATCCCGGATGCATCGGTGTTAAATCCATACAATTTTCCATCTTGCGCCCGCACTACGGTGTTGCAGGCGCCGATCTTGGTCGTATGGGAGTCGGTATTGTCCAGATGCGGCAGGATCGCCTCTTTATAAGGCATGGTCACGCTAAGACCGTGAATGGGGATCTCTTTCACGCACGTCAAGAGGTCCTTCAGAACCCTTGCGTGGAGAGGGAGATAGACGGCGTTCACGTTCTCGCGCCGGAAGGCCGCGTTCATAATTGCGGGTGACAATGAGTGCGCGACCGGATCGCCGACGACACCGTAAATGCGGGTAGCGACGTCGACCTGATCGATGCGGTAGACGCTGCGTAGTTCCTGTGCGGTGATCTGCCCGGCCGCCGTTTCCTGCCCCGCACTTGCGGAGGCGAAGGTAAACACGCTCCCGGCCCGGACACCAAGCACCCGGCTGATCGTCCCCTGCTCCCCCATGCACATACCGACCAGGGAATGGAGGTCGCCCTTGCGAGACAGGAACTTGATCATGGTCACGTTGTCCGCGAGTGTTGTGGCGGTGCCAACGAGCTTGTAGAAGTCAGCCGGAAAAGCCAGCATTTTCTCGAGGGTCTCATCGAGTTTTTTGGTTGCGCGGAAGTCGTGATGGGAAAGAATCAATCCTGCCCGGGTGCGCAGCTTTTGAAGCTGTTCAGGCTTGCACTTGGTGGCAGTTTGTACTTCAATATCAACCAGTTGGCAGCCAATGGCGGAGGCTTTGTTAAGAATATCGAGCTGCGAGGCGATGGAACCGCGAAATTTCCCTCCGCTTGCAACCCTCCGGCAGGTAGCGATCGCTATCGTGCCGTGATGGGATTCGAGAAAGCGCTTAATTTTCGGGAGAGCCAAACCTGGTTTTGAAAGGTAATCCAACCTGAACTCCAGGAAGGAGTTATCACGCGCCAAGGCCTCGGCTCTTTCACCCATTTCATTGGGGTCGGACCCGGTCACCGCCACGCATACACGTGGCAACCTGTGGGGTAACAAACGGGGCGCGACCGGGAAACCAGAATTCATCTTCGCTAGGATCGGAACCTGCCTCTATGGCGCATCGGAATGAACGGCGAATTATTACAGGCAGCTAACTATTTACGCAACAAGGGATTAATAATCCGTGCGAAAAACTTCCGCCCCGGGGTTCCCCTCACCCTCGTAACCTTGACCCTCTCTTACCTGCTTGTTACCTTCCGGCTGAAGCCTTTCTTTTCTGGCATTTAACTGGTGAAGGGGTCGCCAAGGGCGGTCTTTTCCGGAGGTAACATGAAGAAAACAGGACTGTTGGTGTTGTTATTGGCGACGGCGGCATGGGCTCAGACCACCGATCCGGCCACGTTTCAGACCCCAGAGGGAACCACCCCGACAACAAATAGCTTTCCCGTCGAGCGAATTCCGACGCCCACGTACGCTGACCTGTACTGCGCAGGGTTCATCAGCAAGCACATCCTGCCAGATTCCAACTACATCATTGGCGGGATTCATTCGCCGACGACGACCCATTTCACGCGCGGCGATATGGTGTATTTGCGCGGAGCGGGATACACCAACGGGGCGGAGTACGAGATTGTACGCGCTCTGCGCGACATCGATGAGTACGAAGTGTACCCGGGCCAGGCAAAGCTGCTGAAGCAGACCGGGCAACCGTACGAAGAAGTTGGGCGCGTGAAAGTGATTGATACGCGGAGCAAGGGAGCGATCGCGCAGATCGAGTACGCCTGCGATGGTGTCAACCCTGGGGACACGACGATTCCGTTTGCAGAGAAGCAGATGCTTCCCTTCCATGGCCCGGTCCGTTTTGACCGATACCTGCCAGCCAGCAACAAGGTTTCGGGGCGAATCGTCATGGGCAAGGACTTCGACTCGCAGATGGGCACTGGGCACAAACTGTACCTCAATGTGGGCGCGAACCAGGGAGTGAAGATAGGCGACTACTTCCGAGCGGTACGCACGTACGACGCGGACTTGAAGGATCCGGTCGATTCTCTCTCATTCCGGGCAGCCATGGCCGAAGATACGCAGAAGAAAATGCCTTCTTTCGATCCGCAACTGTTCGAGAAAACGAATGGCCCGGTGATCCACGTGCGAGATCTGCCGCGGCGCGCCATCGGTGAGATCGTGATCATCGGGGTTACCGATACGACAGCGACCGGCATGATCGTCTTCGCCATGGAGGATGTGCATGCGGGCGACGGCGTCGAACTCGATCAGGTGAACTAGGCTCTCCGCTCAGTTAAGTCCCAGACCGGGGACGGGAAACCATCCCCGGTTTTTGTTGTCTAAATGGGCGTTGCTTCACACATCATGATGTGTAACAATTTACACATGGCAACCAACCTGGCAATTGACGATCGGCTTATTGAAGAGGCGCAAAGATGCGGAAGGCATAAGACCAAGAAAGAAGCGGTCACTACTGCTCTGCAGGAGTACATCCGTCGGCAACGCCAGCAGAGGATCCTTGCCGATTTCGGAACAATAGACTTTGATCCGGCATACGACTACAAAGCAGAGCGACGAAGAAAGCGCACGTGATGGTTCTAGTAGACACACCTGTGTGGTCTCTTTCTTTGCGCCGCAGAGCCATCGATTTATCCGAACCCGAACGTCGACTGACGCAAACCCTTTATCGTTTAGTTAAAGAGGGGCAAGTACAACTGCTTGGTCCAACGAGGCAAGAAGTGTTGTCAGGGATTCGAGACGAGTCTCAGTTCCGCAGGATTCGCGATCACTTGGGCGACTTCCCGAATGCTCCAATGGACGAGCACGATTATGAGGAAGCTGCCAGCATTAGTAATAGATGTCGCGGCGCAGGTGTGTCTGGATCGCCTGTTGATATGTTGATGTGCTCGGTGTCTGTTCGGCATGACTGGGAGATCTTCACGACCGATCGCGACTTTGTTCAGTATGGACGCGTGGTGCACATCCGCTTGATGATTCCGCCGGCCTGATCCAGTCTCAATTCCTATTGCTTTTCTCCGAACACCTCGGCGGTGAAGGCCTCGATCAGCGCGCCCCTTTGCCACGCATCAGGCGGCAATCCTGCTTTGCGGCAGGTTTGCTGGAGGAAGGTGATGCGGTCCCAATTCCGCTCGGTTGGCACTTGCGGCAACAGGAGGCCGCGCTGTCCGGCCAGGCTGATCAGCAGTCCATGACGGCCGACTTCCACTTCTTCCGGGGAGATTGACAGCGGAGGAGACAGGATACTGAGCTCAATCTTCAACTGGCGCGCTTCTTCTATGGTCACACGATAGAAACGCGCATCTTCGAACGCGGCGGCACGGGCGGTGTCGATCACGGCGCGATATACAGAGCTGACGGGAAGCACGTAGCCGACGCAGCCGCGTAACTCTCCATTCAAATACAGCGATGTAAATGCACCGCGAGGTTCGGCCAGGTGCGGGCTGGGTGGATCCATGGAAACTTCGCGATTCTCGAGCGCGGAGAGAATCGAATCGTGAGCCAATTGCAGCAGCAGGGTTCTCTCTTCGTGCGAAAACTCACTCTGTTCCACAGCAATCGGACTAGGTCGAGGCAGCGACATCACGGTCGGCCTGCGCGGGCGTTACTGGTTTTCTCCGGCGACTGAGAATGAATGCGCGGCGGCGGCGCTTCACCACTCGCTGGTCGATTTTGGACCAGAACGCGACAAAGTAGTCAATTCCTGAGACCAGCGATACGCACACCATGAACCAAATGGCGACGGAAGCGATCCAGTGAACCGGAAAGATGTAATGACCATAGATGGGCCATTCTTTCCAGTGATGATCTAGAATCACCGCAACGACTGAGACGATCTGCACCACCATCTTGAACTTGCCGAGTTCGCTGGCCTCAATGGTGAAGCCCTCAGAAGCCGCAATTGAGCGTAATCCGCTAACCAGGAACTCCCGGCCGATCACGATGATTGCGACCCAGGCAGGCACCAGGCTCGGGTTGATCTGAACGAGCACAATGAATGCTGCGGCAATCAAAAGCTTGTCCGCAATCGGATCGAGCAGAATTCCCATGGTCGTGATCTGATCGCGTCTGCGAGCAAGGTAGCCATCAATACCATCGGTCATCGCGGCGGCGATGAACAAGGCGGACGCTAGAAGCTCCTTTTTCCCGTGTTCGCTGCTGAAATGAGGACTGGAAAGGATCCACACCAGCAGAGGAATACTGCAAATGCGGGACAGCGTGATGGAGTTGGGCAGGTTCACACTAAGGGGGGTTCCGGTGGCCGGCCGGCAACCAAATTTGATTATGCTCCACGGGGGAAGGGAACGCAATGCGAGCAAGAAAAGATCTCACCACAGAGGACACAGAGGAACACAGAGGGGAAACTCTGCGTTCCTATGTGACTGGTGGTTGAGATCTATTTCGGGCTGGGGGCCGCTTTGTCGGTCTTTGCGGCGCTCTTGGGCTGCTTGGCGATGATCATGTCCTTGACCTTGTCGTATGTGGCCTGGGGAACGATCTTCCTCTGAACAAGTTCGTTCTTGGCGCGATAGGGACGCCCGTCGATGATCTTCTGCGAGTAGGCGTCACCGACGCCCGGGAGTTCCTTGAGCTGATCCTTGGTGGCCGTGTTGATGTCGAGCTTCTCGGTGGCCGGTTTTGCAGCCGCCGCAGGAGCTGATGCAGCAGGTGCCGCCTGGGCAGATGCCATCCCGCTGACGATAGAAAGTGCAAAGACGAGAACAGCGATTTGCGCCAGCAACTTTTTTTCGACGAATTTCATGCAGTTCTCCTTTCCAAATGATTACGCGTAAATTCCACGCTGGCGGATCGTGTATGCAACGCGATCGATCGCCAGCATGTACGCCGCGATGCGGTTGTTAACGTGGTGGGTTTCGGCGTAACGGACGACATCTTCAAACGACGACTTCATGATGGCGTCGAGTTGTTCGTTGACCACGGATTCTTTCCAGAAGTAGCCTTGACGGTCCTGCACCCATTCGAAATACGAGGTCGTGACACCGCCGGCATTGGCGAGAATGTCGGGGATCACGAAGACGCCTTTGTCGGCGAGGATGTCGTCGGCTGCGGAGGTCGTAGGACCGTTCGCGCCTTCGGCGAGGATGCGGCACTTCACGCGGTCGGCGTTGCGGCTGGTGATGACATTTTCGGTTGCCGCTGGAATAAGGATTTCACAGTCTTCGACGAGCAGGTCGGCCGTCTCGCGCTTCTCCGCACCGGGGAATCCATGGACAGTACCATTTTTCTGGCGGTAGTCCACTAAGGCTTTCAGGTCGATGCCGTTCTTGTTGTACAAACCGCCGCCAACTTCACCGATGCCAATCACTTTGTAGCCTGCCTGATACATCAGCAAAGCGGCATTGGAGCCCACGTTGCCGAAGCCCTGGACGATGACGCGGCTCTTTTCGCGAGCAAGGCCCAGCTTCTGGCAGGCTTCATCGCACACGACCATCACGCCGCGGCCCGTGGCTTCGCGGCGCCCGCGGGATCCGCCAATGTTGATGGGCTTGCCGGTTACTACGGCTGTAACGGTCTGGCGCATGTGCATGGAATAGGTATCCATCATCCAGGCCATGATCTGTTCGTTGGTATTCACGTCGGGCGCAGGAACGTCTTTCTCTGGGCCAATGAATTCGATGAGTTCGGAGGTATAACGGCGCGTCATGCGCTCGACTTCACCCATCGACATTTTGTGCGGATCGCAGATCACGCCTCCCTTGGCGCCGCCAAAGGGAATGTTGACCACAGCGCACTTCCAGGTCATCCAACTGGCGAGAGCACGGACTTCGTCGAGCGTGACGTCAGGTGCGTAACGGATGCCGCCTTTGGCGGGGCCGCGCGCGATCGAGTGCTGCACGCGGAATCCTGTAAAAACTTCGAGGTGGCCGTCATCCATCTGCACCGGGATGTAGACCGTAACCTCGCGGTTGGGATATCGCAGGACACGCCAAAGGCCTTCATCGAGGTTCAGCTTCTGGGCGGCCAGGTCGAAGCGGGCGCGTTGCGACTCCCACGGGTTGGCTTCCTTGTCCACGTTCGGAGCAGTGGTCATCGTTGTCATGGAAATAGTCTCCGGAATAATTGCAGGTGAGATAGTGCCCTGCGCGGCCAGGTTCGTTGCTGGGCAAAAGTGGGCAAACGTTCAGAGTATATGAGGGCTCATAGCGGGTAAGCAAGTTAGGGGACCAGCCATGAAACTAGACGGAATGGTCTCAGGATCGCTATTTCATGCCCAGAGGCGCACAGGCATCGGTACCGAACACACTTCCGTGCCCAGTGCAGTGATCGGCCGCGCAGGTCTTCAACCCATTCTCATTCTTTGACGTCCCTGTTTTACCCCTGTTAAACTTTGAGTTTGTCCAGCCATCGCTATTATCAGAAGGGAAGTCCGTGCGCGCAGAAACCCGCCATCAACTGAAACAAGATTCTTTTAGCCGCGTTACCATCGGCGCTGCTGAGAAAACCGCCGATTGGACGGTTCAGCATCGGTCCACTCTCATTATTTCCACCATCGTCGCAGCGCTCCTCGTCGGGGGTGTAGTCGGCGGCTGGTACTACCTGAACGCGCAGGACCAAAAGGCCAGTCTGGACCTCTCCATCGCCGTTCGGACAATGGATACGCAGCTGCGGCCGGCGGGAACGCCCGAGCAGCCGGATTTTCCGACGTTCACCTCCGCCAAGGAGCGGGCCGAAGCGGCTCGAAAGCAGTTTCAGGCAATCGCCGACAAGTATCCGCACACCCGATCTGCCGACATGGCTCACTACTTTCTGGGCGTCACCGCGCAGACTCTGTCTGACAATGCTACGGCCGAGCGGAGCTTCAAAGAGGTGGCATCCGTTGGCAATCGCGACTTGGCGTCCGTCGCCAAAAACGCCCTGGCAGCGCTGTATGGGCAGACGAACCGCACCAAAGATGCTGTCGCTCTCTATCAGGAACTGATCAACAAGCCAACCGTATCGGTCAGCAAGGTGACTGCACAGTTGCAGTTGGCGGAGCTCTACCAGAATTCCAACCAGCCGCTCGATGCCAAGCGGATCTACGAGCAGATCAAAAAAGAAAACCCGGGAAATGAAGCGGGCGAGATTGCCACGCAAAAGTTGGCACAGCTGAAATAAGGGGCCAGGGATTAGGGGATGGTAAGGCCCGAATAGCGGGGGCGCTTCCCTTCTGACTAACAGGTCTCTTTATGGCACGAATCCTCGGCATTAGCCCTCCAGTCCGTATTCCCTGGGCCCTGATCCCTGACCCCTAGTCCTTGCTCCCTAACCCCTAAACCTTGCTCCCTGATACCATGTTCTGCTGTTTCCAATCGAAGACCACTGGACCAACATGGCCGATATCACGCTCCGCGTTAACGGAAGTGAAAAGAAAGTATCAGTCTCTCCTGAAACACCTCTACTCTGGGTCTTACGCGACACACTCGAACTCCCCGGAACAAAATTCGGATGCGGCGCCGGATTGTGCGGCGCCTGCACCGTGCATGTAGATGGGAACCCGATTCGCTCCTGCTCGACTCCGGTTTCGCAAGTCGCTGGAAAGAGCGTAACCACGATTGAGGGCCTTGGCGCCAACGGTCTGCACGTGCTGCAACAGGCCTGGATCGCCGAGGAGGTCCCCCAGTGCGGCTACTGCCAGACCGGGCAGATCATGTCAGCGGCGGCGCTGCTGGCGAAAACGGCGAACCCTACTGACGACCAGATTACGCAGGCGATGAACGGGAACCTGTGCCGCTGCGGAACCTATGAAAGGATCCGCAAGGCGATTCACCGGGCTGCCGGCAATGGGGGTGCGCGATGAGCCCATTTTCCCGCCGTGAATTCGTTGGCGCCGGAATCGCCGCCGGCGCTGGACTGGTAATTGGCTTTTACCTGCCGCATGGCTCGGGATCGCGCAAAGAATCTTTTTTCCCTAACGCTTATTTGCGGATTACCCCGGACAACAAGGTCACGATTGTCGTAGCGCGATCGGAGATGGGGCAAGGCATACGCACCGCGCTGCCGATGATCCTCGCCGAGGAACTCGAGGCGGATTGGAAGCAGATTGAAATTGAGCAGGCGGGAGCAAGCACTCTGTTTGGCGATCAGACTACCGGCGGAAGCGCGAGCATCCGCACCACGTGGGATCCGATGCGGAAAGCCGGCGCGATCGCGCGCGAAATGCTGATCTCTGCCGCAGCATTGACCTGGGGTGTTCCGCGATCGGCGTGCGCGGCCGAGAGCGGCCACATTAAACATGCGGCTTCGAACCGTAGCCTGACTTATGGGGAACTGATTGACAAAGCGGCAACCTTGCCGATCCCGAGCGACGTGACGCTTAAGCAGAGCAAGGACTACAAGATCGTCGGGCAGCGGCTCGCGCGCGTGGATTCTCCGGCGAAGGTCAAAGGTGAAGCTGTCTTTGGAATCGACTTTCGCATCCCGGGAATGAAATATGCGGTGCTGTCCCGCTGCCCGGTGATTGGCGGAAAGGTTTCCGGCTTCGACGACAAGGAATCGAAGAAGATTTCCGGCGTGAGTTACGTGGGCAAGATCGGCGACTCGGCGGTCGCGGTGGCGGCCGACAGTGTTTGGAGCGCGATGGAAGGCCGCCGCACGTTGAACGTCAGTTGGGACGAAGGACCGAACAAGGACCTTAACACCGCAGGCGTGATGGCGTCTCTGAAGCAAGCTGCCTCGAAAAAGGGCGTGAACTTATATTCGGCAGGCGAGCTGGCCAAGGTTTCGGGACGCCGTGTCTCCGCAGAGTATTCCCTTCCCTTTATGGCGCACGCCCCGATGGAGCCGGGGAATTGCACCGCGAGTTTTCAGGGCACCAAGTGCGAGTTGTGGGCACCGACGCAAGTTCCGCAGGATTGCCGTGACTCGGTGGCGACGGCGATTGGACTCGATCCGGATCAAGTCAAAGTAAATGTGACGCTCATGGGCGGCGGCTTTGGGCGGCGCCTGGAACACGACTACGCGGTAGAGGCGTCCCTGGTGTCGAAAGCGATTAATGGTCCGGTGAAGGTGCTTTGGACGCGCGAAGACGACATGCGATATTCGACGTACCGGCCAGCGAGCTTGCACCAACTCAGCGCGATGTTGGATGGTTCGGGCCTGCCTGTCGGACTGACGCATCGCATCATTGCGCCTTCTATCAGCGGGCAGAAAGGGCAGCCGGTTCCAAATGGCGTTGACCCTGACCTTCCCGACGAGGCCGGGCCAGTGTATGGCATTCCCAATTACCTTATTGAGTACGTCCAGGCGGAAACGCCCATCCCGCTTGGTTGGATGCGGTCGGTTTACGCTTTGCAGGCGGCCTTCGCGCTGGAGAGCTTCATCGATGAACTTGCCGTTGCGGCGGGAAAAGATCCGCTGAAGTATCGCCTTCAACTTCTCGCCAAGGATCAGGATTTAACTTACTTCACGACGACCTGGCACACCACACGCATGCGGGGCGTCTTGCAGCTTGCCGCTGAAAAAGCGGGATGGGACAAGCCGCTCCCGGCCGGACGCTATCGGGGCGCGGCGTGCTTTGGCTGCTTCGCGTCCTACATGGCGGAAGTCGTGGAGATCACGATGGAGAACGATCAGCCGCGCGTGCATCGCGTGGTGGCCGTTGTGGATTGTGGGCAGGTTGTGAATCCCAGCATTCTCGAGCAGCAAATCCAGGGGGGAATTGTCTACGGGCTGACAAACGCGTTGCGGGCGAAGATCACCATCGAGAAGGGGCGCGTGGTGCAGGGAAACTTTGATGACTACGCTCCTCTGCGGATGGAGGAAACTCCGGCAGTCGAGGTCTATGCGGTACCGAGTCAGGAGGCTCCGACCGGAATCGGAGAACCGTCAGTGCCGCCCATCGCGCCAGCGCTGTGCAACGCGATTTATGCGGCCACAAAGAAGCGGATTCGGGCGCTGCCGATTCTGAGCTGATGTGACCCTTTCGCTCGAAGCAGCCAGGCTTGCGCCCGGCGGACGGCCGAAGGCGGCCGTGCCCACATGAGTATCTTGACTCTTACATCTGAGGAGGCGCCGTGATGCGTCAAGGGACTCTCTTTGTTTTCGCTTTTTTAATGGCCTTCGTTTCGGTGCTGCAGGCGCAATCCTCGTCGGTTCCCTCTTCTCGATTGGCGCATCTGCAACACGGCATTAATCTGACCGCATGGTTCGCACAGGTTTACGATTCCAACGGGTATACGAAAGAACATTTTCAGACTTGGACCACATCGGCAGATATCGCGCTGATTAAGTCGGCGGGATTCGATCACGTACGGTTGAGCGTGAATCCGCAGCCGATCATCGACGCGAGTCGCCGTGGTGAGGGCGAACAGTATTTTGGTTCTCTCGATGCTGCCATGAAGATGATCCTGGATGCGGGCTTGGCAATTGAGCTCGACATGCATCCAGAGTCCGATTTCAAGGAACGTCTCAAACAGAACGATTTCGTCGAGCGCTTTGCTGACTTCTGGCGCACAGTCGCGAAACGTTACTCACCCTACGACCCTGAGCGCGTGTTCTTCGAAATCCTCAATGAGCCGGAGATGCACGACCCTTATCGCTGGTACGGCGTTGAGACAAAGCTGGCGGCGGCGATCCGACAGGTCGCGCCGGCAAATACGATTCTTGCCCCGGGCGCAAGTTGGGATGACGACAACGACTTGCTTTTTCTCGAGCCGCTGCGCGATGCCAACGTGATCTACGTTTTTCACTTTTACGAGCCGCACATCTTCACTCATCAAGGGGCGACGTGGGGAGATTTCTACTGGCACTGGTTAAAGGACCTCCACTATCCGTCCGATCCGAAAAACGCCGCGGAAGTATCGGCCGCGATTCCTGAGGCGGTGCACCGGTTGGATGTGATCCGCTACGGCCAGGATCATTGGGACGCGTCGAGGATCGAGGCCGAAATCAATGCGGTTGCGGATTGGGCGAAGCAGAATGGCGTGCCCGTCGTCTGTAACGAGTTCGGCGTCTTTCGCCACGCACAACCGCAAGACCGGAACGCATGGATCCGGGACACTCGCGTTTCACTTGAAAAGCACAACATCGGCTGGGCAATGTGGGATTACTCCGACAACTTCGGAGTAGCGATCAAGAAAGACGGGAAAGCGACGTTGGATCCCAAAACCGTTAACGCGCTGGGATTGAAGATGCCCTAGAAGCTTCCTCGCCGCGATAGAATGCGCGAAAACAGCGTCCGCCGTAGACTCTACTTTTGGGCCCGCATGTCGTTCGCAAAATTCTGAAAGGCTGCGGCGTCCTCGGCAGGACCTGATTCGAGACTTTTCTTTCTCTCGAGGGAGTTTGAGGCTGCGGTCTCCGCGCTCCAATCTTTCAAAAATATTCCTTCGCGAAGATACCGAATCTGCTGCAGTGTCGAATCCGAAGCCCCAGCATATTTGTCGATTTGCTGAAGGAAGAAATCAAACAAGGGTCTGGGCAGTTCGTAGGTGTCGGGAGCGTCGTGCTGCTTATATTCGAAGATCGTTTTCTGATGCCACGGATTGAATTTCCTCGTCGCGAAAGAATCGTTCACGGTGAGGAAGACCTGAGATGTGGGGACGACTACGCGCACATCCGCGCCACCTGTTGGGTGCAGAACCCACACTGCAACTGTGTGGTTAGGGTAGGGCCAGAAGAGACCGACCGTGCGCACTCCGGCCCGCTCAACGAGAAAGGCGTAAAGCGCCGAGAGTTCGTCGCACTCGGCCGACGCGGTTGGAGCCTGCGGCGACACATTCTGCATCGTCTTCCACTGGCGCCAGACCTGGTCAGAGTTCGGCGGCATATTCGTTATTGTCCAGTGCATATTCCAGAAACCTGCGTCACGCGTCGCTTCATAGAGGAGGCGGACGATCACGAAATCGGAATAGCTGATGCTCTGGGGAGAGATTTTGTAAGCAGATGTGAACGACTCGAAGCTCGAGCGCATGCCAGAACTGTTTTCCAGCTTCTTCGCTCGGTCATGAAGTTGCTCGATCAGTCGGGCAAGAGTGGTTTCTGAAGTAGAAGTTCCCTGTTTGGATTTGGGATCGACTGCCGCTGACATTCCCACGAAGACAGCCCCTGCCAGAAAAATGCGAAGCCAGCGCCGCCAATTCACGTATAAATCATAGCCAGTTGTAACCGGAATACCAGCTGAATCACGTGATCCGCATACAATAAACAAGGAACCTCCTGCGCCTCCGCGGTGTCTGAATCTTCGGGTTCTCTGCGCTTCTCGGGTTCTTAAACCACTTCACTCGTTTCTCACTCGAGGTCGGCCATGCTCGAAGCCGTGCAACTCACCAAGCGATACTCGTCTTTGCCCGCGGTTCAGGATCTTTCATTTTGCCTGCAGCCTGGTCAGGTGCTCGGCTGCCTGGGCCCTAACGGATCTGGCAAAAGTACAACCGTCAAGATGCTTACCGGATTGCTCGAGCCCTCACGCGGCGCGGTCCGGTTCAACGGACGTGCGATTCAAGAGGATCTGGCGTCATACCGGATGCATCTCGGCTACGTGCCGGAAGAGGCTCACCTCTATCCCTATCTGACCGGATGGGAATACTTGGAAATGGTGGGCACATTACGCGGAATGGGTCGGGATCGAATGTATTTAAAGATCGACTCCCTGCTGCAACTTTTTTCTCTTCATGTGGCGCGGCACGCAAGCATCGGTACTTATTCGAAAGGAATGCGGCAGCGGATTCTTCTGATAGCTGCCATCATGCACGATCCGGATATCTTCATTTTTGACGAGCCGCTGTCGGGGCTGGACGTGACTTCTGCGCTGATCTTCAAGAATCTCGTGCAGACACTCGGACGCTCCGGGAAACTTGTCTTCTATTGTTCGCACGTGTTGGAGGTCGTGGAGAAGGTCTGCACCGATGTTCTGATCTTGCGGAAGGGGGTGGTCATCGCGCACGATTCTGTGACGAATATGGGAAAGGTTCTCGGAGAATCGCTCGAGAACACGTTTCTGCATCTGGTCGATGACGTCGACACAATGAATGTGGCGCGTGACATCGTCGAGGTTATGAAGGCTGCCTGAGATGATCCGTGAGATCGTACGACAGGAGTGGGAATACCGCCGCAACCGCCCATTCGGGAGGCTGGTGCAACTTTTTGTCGCGCGAATCTTCCGGGGCGGCGGAGATACAGATACAGAGGGGATTGATTTCGGAGTCGGCCTGGTTCTCACCCTTTTGGCCCTTCCTGGTGGGTTCGTTTCAATTTTTCTGTTCGACAAGTACGGGTCGCTGCTGCAATGGCTGCGCGGTCAGACTAATGTCGACACTCTCCTGATGGCTTTTCCTGACGAATATTTTTTCATCGCGCTTTCGATGACTGTCACCGGGGCGATTGCGGTTTGGCGGTGGGATGCGATCTTCCCCGATCGTCGCGATTACATGAATCTGGCGCACCTTCCGGTCGCGACTCGAACCATCTTCTCCGCCAATTTGCTGGCTGTCGTATTCCTGGTGGGACTGGTGGCGTTTGATGTTAATGCGGCGTCATGCGTGCTGTTTCCCATGGTCGTATCAGCGTCACAGGGAAGCCTCTTGTTCTTTTTGAAATTCGGCGCGGTACATGCGGTTGGGGTATTGCTTTCCAGCGTTTTCTCGTTTCTCGCAGTGTTCTCCATCCTGGGACTGCTGATGGCGATACTGCCTCCTCGATTTCTTCGGCGCGTGTCGGCCTATGCGAGAGGCGTGGTTGTGATCTACCTGGTCACACTAATGTGCACCACCTTCGTCATTCCTGAACTATTACGGCGAGCCAAAGGACCAGTGCCATCGTGGACCTTGCTCTTCCCCTCATGCTGGTTTGTCAGCTTGTGCCAAACGCTGCGGGAACGCGCGAATCCCCCCATGGTGGAACTGGCAAAACTCTGCGTTCCTGGGATCGCGTTGCTGGCATTCTTTGCTTTTGGCGCATACGCAATCGGCTACCGTCGGCACTTCGTGCAGATCTCGGAAATTGCGGAAGGCACCAGGGTTATACATGCTCCGTTACCATGGCGCTGGAGTGCCCTGGAGCAGTTAGTGCTACGGACGCCGTTCCAGAGAGGATGTTTCCGCTTCGTAGGAAAAACATTGCGGCGCAGTGAGGCACACCGTCTTGTACTAACCGGTGTCGCAGGATTGGCGCTGGTTCTCGCTTCGCAGGCCTTGATGCGTGCCTTTGAAGGCATGAAATCGGCGCAACAAGCGGCTATGACCTCAGAGGCTCTCTCGATTCCATTCGTTGTCTCGTTTCTGCTGATTATAGGATTGCGGATTGTGTTCGAGATTCCTTCGGACTTACGCGCAAACTGGATCTTTCAACTAATGCTCGACCCGGACCAGGAATGCGAGCCTCTGGCCAAAAGAGTCCTCCTTCTTTTGATCTTGCCCTGGATTCTCGTCATTACGTTCGCAGCTTATCTCTATCTCGAAGGCCCTGTGGTGGCCGTGCTCCATACACTGGTGGTTGCGACGTGGTCGTGCTTGCTCACGAACGTCGTACTTGTTCGTTTCCGCAAATTGCCATTCACTTGCAGCTTGCCCGTGTTCAAGCAGCATTCGATTGTGATTCTGATCTCGCTTTGCTTCGGGTTTCTGATTTACGCAGGCTCGACCGCAGAGTTCGAGTCGTCGGCCCTTTCCCAGCCGATTCGGATGCTTATCCTGCTGCCGGTTGCTGGAATAGCTTGGTACATTCCTCACTACCTGGGGAAGAACACGATGGATCTCGAGAGAAAGTTGATCTTTGAGGAAACCACGACGCGAACTGTAGAGATGTTGCGGCTCAGCGAGTAGGACGTCTCAGGTGTCAAGCCATCGGTCCAGGATGGCTTCGACACCGAACGTATTCTCAACTTCTCCACCTCAATGTCACCGGGCCATCCATCGGATGCTTCATTTCCCTGCCGGTGCGCTTCGATTCCAGGTGTGCGGCTTTCAGCTGGAAATACCACTTCGCGGGACGGTCGGCGTCGTCGATCAGCATGAGATGGGGATTGTGCTTCAAGCCTTCCGCCTGCATTTCCATCGTGCGGCGGTCTTGTTCGACAAATTTCGCGAAGACGAATTTCAAGAGACCAGGTACGAATGGAACCCAGCGAAACAAGTTCCAGGCGGCGACTACGTCGATGCGACACTGACTGCGCGTAATCGGAGTAACCGTCGTGAGACTCGAGAACCAATACTTGCCGGCACGAATCGTCTCGGTCCGAATGTTGGGCAATACGAAATCAATGGTGGTTGAGATCGAATCGGCATCGGCGTACAGCCGCAACAGCTTGTAGGGCGCGGAATTTGAGCTGGGGGTGTGGGCCGCCATCCGAAATCCGTTGGGAATCGGCTCGAAGTTTTTCTTCTTCTCGTGAATGCTGTGACGGGTGCGCCACCACCAGGCTTGGTGGACAAATGGGCCATGCGCGGGGTCCATCAGGCCGATGATGCCGTGGTCGATGCTGACCGGCATCTTGGCTTGCAGGTAAGCGAGCTTAAATTTTTCGCTGAACTTTGCGACTTGTGGGGCGGGCTCGGGTGCTTCGGCTGGCTTCGCGAACCCGGCGCCTTGCGGGCCGGGATCGGAAATGTAGACCCATATGAAATCATCCTGCTCTTCGCATGGATAACTTCCGGCGTAAATGCGATCGACCTTCATCGCTTGGTCTGATGTGAGCGAGGGAATCAGCTGGCATTGGCCGTTGTGCACGTCGAACTGCCAGCCATGATAGGGGCACTCAAGATTCTCGCCGTCGAAATTGCCAGAGTTGAGGGGCATGCCCCGGTGAGGGCAGGAATCGCGAAGAGCAAAAGGATGTCCCTGGCGATCGCGGCCGATCACAAGGGGAATTTCCAGCAGGGTGGTCTGGTGGAGCTGATTGCGATGTACGCGGTCGGCAGGCAGGGCGCGGTACCAGAAACCGGTGAGCATCAACGTGTCGGTGACCTGGCGCTGCGGAAGGTCGAGTTCGGGCATGGGTGAAAAATTGCTGATTCTTGATTGTTGATTGAAAAGCCTATGCTAGCATCCGCTGGACTTGGCGTGAGCGAAGAAAACACTTCACCACAGGGGACACAGAGGAGCACAGAGGCAAACAAGCATGGAAATCATTGGGCGATTTCAGCGGTTGACTGCAGTCCAGCGGAACACGTTTATTGCGTGCTTCCTGGGGTGGTCGCTGGACGCGTTTGATTTTTTTATTCTTGTGTTCTGCGTGAGCGCGCTGGCTACGCAGTTTCATGCCAAGGTTTCGGACGTCTCGGAAGGAATCTTTTGGACGCTCGCGATGCGGCCGGTGGGTGCGTTTCTGTTCGGGATGATGGCCGATCGATTTGGAAGGCGGCCGACGTTGATGGTCGACATCATCGCCTATTCTTTGTTTGAACTGGCATCGGCATTCGCGCCGACGTTGAAAGTTTTTCTGATCACGCGGGCGCTGTTTGGAATCGCGATGGGCGGAGAGTGGGGAGTGGGCGCGGCGCTAACTTTTGAGACGCTTCCCGCAGAAGGACGCGGCTTTTTTTCCGGACTGCTGCAAGAGGGATATGTGGTTGGGTACTTGATGGCGGCCGTCGTTTACGGCACGCTGTTTCCGATCATCGGCTGGCGGGGAATGTTTGTGATGGGCGCGCTGCCCGCGTTCCTGGTGATCTATATTCGCAGCAAGGTGGATGAATCTCCCGCGTGGCTGCAAGGCCAGGTGGAGCGCAAAGCGCAGGGCCGGCTGGGAAAGGACATTGCGTCACATGCAGGGATCTTTGTCTTCCTCGTGATTCTGATGTTCGCCTTCAATTCCTTCAGTCACGGGACACAGGACCTGTATCCGACCTTCCTGCAAAAGAATCTGCTGCTGTCGCCGAAGACGGTAAGCCTGATCGCGATCGTCTACAACGTGGGAGCATTGCTGGGTGGAATCCTGTTTGGCACGCTGTCAGAGAGGATCGGGCGGCGACGTGCGATTGTAATTGCGGCTCTGCTCGCGATTCCGATCGTCCCGCTGTGGGCATACTCGCATACCGTGCCCGTGCTCGCCCTGGGCGGGTTCCTGATGCAGTTCATGGTACAGGGAGCGTGGGGAGTGATCCCCGCACACTTGAACGAACTTTCACCGCCGGCGGTGCGAGGGACACTGCCTGGATTTGCATATCAGTTGGGAAACTTTGTCGCGTCCCGAAATGCGGTGTTGCAGGCGAAGCTTGCGGAAGCCCGCTATGGGGGGAGTTTCACTCCGGTCTTGGCGTGGACGGTGCTGGTCGTGGCCAGCCTGGTAGCGATCACCACAATGAGCGGCCCAGAGCGGCGAGGAGGGGACTTGTCGAAAACATCGTAATCAAAAAGAATCGATATTCTACGTACTTCAAGAAATATGGCCAGCGAAGACATGGCACGAACGGAGGATTGTCACAGACCGGTTCCTATGGTACGGTAATCAAAAGCTCACGCCTTCGTTGATCAATCAGGGTCCCAGAAGCTTGCGCGATAGCGTGTACCCGAGGTTAGCGCCACGATGAAGGATACTCTTATGAGTCCCGTACCGCCCGGTGAATCTGCGGAAAGGGAAAACTTCGCGAATCGCAAGCTGATTCGGCCGACCCTGCCCCGAGTTGAGAATCACGGTAATCACAATGCTGCGCCGATGCCGGTGCAGGAGCGGCGGGAACGTCCCGAGCGGCATGACCGGCCGGAGCGAATAGAGCGCAGCGATCGACCTATGGGAGCCCAAGGCGGGAAGAAGTTGGCTCCTCCGGAGCAGACGAACGCCGAGAATTTCTATTATCAGAAGCAGATGCAGTCGCGAACACCGATGGTGATCGTGCTTCGCGATGGTGAGGAAATACGCGGCATCATTGAGTGGTACGACCGGAACTGCATCAAGGTCAATCGAGAAGACGGGGAACCGAACTTAATGATTTACAAGCCGGCCATCAAGTACATGTTTAAAGAAGGCGAGAATCAGAAGTAGAAGTTTCAAAGCAGGTGATTCCTCTTTGTTCCCCCTCCTCGGTAGAGCTTTCCATTTTCTCAACTTCCTGAGTCCCTCGGCGTAGACTATCTCGCAGAACCTGGAGGGACGCTTGGCTTCTCTGCTTTCAATCTCTCGCCGACGATTTCTTCAGTCGATAGCTGCGGCTTCGGCCGCCAGCTTTCTGCCTGGAGCGAGCCATTCGCTCGCGGCGATGTCCGCAAGCTCGAATACATCCAATGTCCTAGAAGAGTTCGGCTACGGCGACGTTTCGCTCGATAGCCCTATTCATGAAGAGCAATTGCGGCAGACTCATGCGGTGCTGATGGGGCTCGATGATGACGCATTGATGAAACCGTTTCGCGCAATGATCGGGAAACCGGCGCCGGGGGAGGATATTGGGGGATGGTACCGCTACGATCCGAATTATGACTGGCACACTTTTGACGCGGGCTTCGCGCCTTCGGCTACGTTCGGACAATGGGTGTCAGCGTTATCTCGTGCGTATGCCATAACGGGCTCACAGGCAGCACGCGAGAAAGTCCTGCGACTGAATCGGCTTTATGCCCAGGAAATCGACGGAAAGTTCTATGAGAGTAACCGCTTCCCTGCCTATTGCTACGACAAGCTGGTCTGTGGGCTGATCGATTCGCATAAGTATGTGGGTGATCCTTTGGCTTGGGAGATGCTGGCGAAGACGACCGATGCGGCCTTGCCGCATTTGCCTGATCACGCGGTGGAGCACGGAACAAGCTGGCGTCCAGGCAAGGATGAATCGTGGACCTGGGATGAGCCGTACACGATGCCGGAGAATCTTTTTCTCGCTTATCAGCGCGGCGCAGGGGAACGCTATCGCCAGGTGGCTGTTCAGTATTTGAATGAGCCGTTTTACGAGCGACTGGCTCAGGGGCAGAACGATCTTGCCAACCGCCATGCCTACAGCCATGTCAACTGTCTCTGCTCGGCAATGCAGGCGTACTTGACGGTGGGCAACGAGAAGTATCTACGCGCCGCGAAGAATGGATTCGATATGGTGCTGGCGCAGAGTTTCGCGACCGGCGGGTGGGGACCGGATGAGCAACTGCGAAAAACCGACAGCGCCGATGTCTTCGATAGCCTGGCGAAGACGCACAGCAGCTTTGAAACTCCGTGCGGATCGTATGCGCATTTCAAGCTGACGCGATATTTGCTGCGAGTGACTCGAGATCCGCGGTACGGCGACAGCATGGAGCGGATGATGTACAACACGATCCTCGGCGCTCTTCCGCTCCAATCTGATGGGCGGACGTTCTACTACTCGGATTTCAATTTCCAAGGCAAGAAAGTCTATTCGGACCATCGCTGGCCTTGCTGCTCGGGGACCATGCCCCAGGTTGCGGCGGATTATCGGATCAATACCTACTTGCGAGATGGGCGGGATGTTTTCGTGAATTTGTATATACCGTCGACCGTGCGGTGGACGCAGGATGGAGCGCAGACTTCCTTGACTCAAAAGGGAGATTATCCGTATGACCCGCATGTAGCACTTGAAGTGAAGACATCGAAGACGGCGGCGTTCGCAGTGAACTTGCGAATTCCTTCATGGGCGGAGGGGGCCAGCGTTTCGGTGAATGGAAAGCGCGAAGCGGTGGCGGCCGGAACGTTTGCGCGCGTCCAGCGGGAGTGGAAGGACGGGGATCGTGTTGAAGTTGAGCTCCCTCTGAAGACGCGGCTTCAGGCTGTCGATGCGCAGCACACGGACACGGTAGCGCTCGTGACGGGACCGCTCGTGTTGTTCGCGATTACGGACTCGCAGCCGTCCGCGACGCGGGCGCAGTTGCTGGCGGCGAAGAAGAGTGGAGCACAGAGTTGGCAGGTGGAGACGGCGTCCGGGACGTTGAAGATGTTGCCTTGGACCGAGATTGAGGATAAAGGGTATGCGACGTATCTGCGGGTCAAGGACGAGCACGCGGGCTAAAGCCCCGATTTTGTTTGGACGCTTGGCGCGGCCCTTGAAGGGCCGCTCTTCCAATAAGATCTGGCGCCGTCAGGGCTTTTAAGGGCAATCGCCATTACACTCAAATGCGCCGTTGGCAGAGCCACCCGACTGGATTTAAGATCTACGTTAAGCGTACATTTTGGGTATGAAGCGCACTGCCGCTCTGGCGTCATTGCTGATCTGGCTGCTCATTTCTGGTGATCCTGCACATGCGAAATGCATCTCAATTCTGGTGCAGGTCCAAGGTGATGTCGTGGGACAGATTCAAGGAGGCGATGAGCTGTTCTTGAGATTTATATACTCGCCGAAGCGAGTTGTAACATTACCGCCGCAGCCCGTGAAGGGCAAAACTTTCATTTTGGTTGGTGCGTATTCAACCTACAAGAGAAGGGGCATATTCCGTGCTGACGTCTGCAGTGCAGCCCCGCGTCAGATTCAGCTTGTCATGCGGGACAGGAATGGAACCGTTTTGGATACTGCGGACTTGATGACCCCTGACGAGCGAACGGAAGACACCGCTGAAGTGAGTTACGGGAAGAAGCAGGCCGTCGTGGTACACCGACAACTCGCGTCTCATTCATAGGTGTTGCAAAAACTGCGATTTGCACTCATCAGGCGTGCACGCTTCTCGGACGAGGCGTCTGGGGACCTACACGTTTCAGCGGCGGCCCGATACATCTGGGCCGCCGGACGGCCGAAGGCGCCTGTCCCCAGCTGAGTTCTTTACAACTTTGGCAGCACAATTCCCTTCTGGGCCTGGTACTTGCCTTTGCGGTCAGCGTAGCTGGTTTCGCAAATCTCGTCGGATTCGAAGAAGATGATCTGGCAGAGGCCCTCGTTGGCATAGATTCGCGCCGGAAGAGGGGTCGTATTCGAGATCTCCAGCGTAACGAAGCCTTCCCACTCGGGCTCGAATGGCGTGACGTTCACGATGATGCCACAGCGGGCGTAGGTGCTTTTGCCGACGCAGATGGTCAACACACTACGCGGAATCTTGAAGTATTCGACCGAGCGCGCCAATGCAAAGGAATTCGGCGGGACGATACAGACGTCTGTCTGGATCGTGACGAACGAGCGTTCGTCAAAGTGCTTTGGGTCGACAATGGAGGAGTTGACGTTGGTGAAAATCTTGAACTCATCGGCCACGCGCAGGTCATAGCCGTACGATGACAGTCCGTAGGAAATCACGCCCTCCCGGACCTGCTTCTCGGAGAACGGGTTGATCATGTCGTGTTCCAGGGACATCTTGCGAATCCAGCGGTCACTCTTCAGCATGGAACTCCCTTTGGAAAATTTGAGTAGTTATGCAATTTCGAGAATTGAGTAATTGAAAAAGCCGGGCGCCCGCTGCAATCGCGGAAGAAGCGAAATCACTCAATAACCCGATTACACAATGGCGTCAATTTGTATTGGCTGGGTTGCCTGTCAGTTTACGGGATAGATGCTCCGGTTGACAATCTCAGGTTATCTTCCTTAGCATCAATGACTTGTAGCACGATTTTGATCCCCTGCAGCCGGGAGCCCCCGTGATTAAACTCGATATCATCAATGAAGTCGTGGCGAAGACTGGCATCACCAAGACCAAAGCCGAACTGGCGGTGGAAACGGTATTTGAAAGTATGAAGAAGGCGCTGGCTGCCGGCAATCGCATTGAACTGCGGGGATTCGGGGTCTTCAATGTGCGCCCACGCAAAACGGGGATTGGCCGTAATCCGCGCACCGGAGCCGAAGTTTCGATTCCGCCCGGAAGAGCAGTGCGTTTTAAGCCGGGGAAGGAACTGCAGTCGATCGACTAATGCCGTCCTTCAGGTTCGAACGGAGGCCCGCGCTGAAAATTACTTGCCACCGCGGACGCTCCGCACAATCGTTCCTCTCGTAGTAGCATCAATGATTAAAGCCCTTTCGCAGGGCTGAAGACTTGCATGTCGGAACCCGGCCTTTCCATTCCTTCCTCTACGTTCGACGATCACCAGGCGTTGCCTGCCCCTGAGGGTCCGCCGCCGCGTCCGCGGTACTGGGTGCATGGTTTGCTATTGTTAGCGACCTGCTTCACGACGCTTGTGGTCGGAGCACGGCTGGAATTCAATTTTCTGCACAATCTGCCGCCGTTCACTGCCGGGAATGAGCTATTGCCCTTCTTTCCCGTTGGCTGGGCGCTCGCGCAGCCTTCGCGTCTGTTGCTCGGAGTCCCGTTCTCGGCGGCACTATTGATCATCCTTCTGAGCCACGAGATGGGGCACTACCTGCTGTGCCGATATTACGGTGTGCGTGCGACTCTTCCCTTTTTCATCCCGGCCCCGACTTTGATCGGGACTCTGGGTGCGGTCATTCGGATTAAGGCCCCCATCCGTTCGCGGACAGCGCTGTTTGATATAGGCGTGGCGGGGCCTATCGCAGGGTTTGTGGTGGCAGTAGTTACGCTGGTCATTGCGATGACTCTATCAAAGCCGCTGGGGCGGGGAGTTGGACCTTCAGATTTGCGGTTGGGATTTCCTGCAATCTTCTACGTTGTGCAGGCTGGCCTGCGGAAGATTGCGCCGAGCCACACCATCACCGCTTTTCCGTTGTCCGGTGTTTATTTGCATCCCATGGCGATCGCGGCTTGGGTGGGAATGTATGCGACGGCTTTGAACCTGTTGCCCGCCGGCCAATTGGACGGGGGACACATCGTATACGCTCTGGCACCCCGGGCTCACCGCGTTATCTCGTGGATTACGGTAATCGCTTTGGTTGGTTTGGGGCATGGGCCCACGGAAGCGAACATAAACTACAGTTGGTGGGTTCTGGGCGGCGGATGATCACCGTAATGAATGTGCTGACATTACCGGCAACAACAAGCCCCCGATCATCCTTTGCGATTCCCGCAAGCCGCTGGGCGCTGTCAGTCCTGGCCGGGCTCATGTTGGTACTGACGTTTACGATCTTTCCATTTCAGATTGCTGCGTCACTTCGATCCTGATGGGCGATTCAACGATGGTATGTTTTGTTTGCGGGCAGAACAGTCGATGAGCGTGGTGAGCCGCTTCGAACGAGTCTCTTCTTTTTTCGCACTGATCACCCAATAGGTAGAGGTTCGCCGATACCACGGGGGCTGGGATTGGAAGAATTTCCAGGCCTCCGCATTCCGCACGGAATTTTTTCCGAACAGCGGCGGCAGTTTCGCTGCCTTTCTCTGTTCATAGGCATAGATCGCTGATCTGTCGCCGTCGCGCTTCTCAAACGCGGCCAGGCCGGCATAATGCATGAGACCCAACTTCGAAAGCTCATTCGCACGGCGAATGTTGATGGCGCTCCAGATGCTGCGCGGCTTGCGCGGAGTGAACCGAATCTTGTAGCTAACGGCGTCAATACTCTTGCGAACGCCGTCGATCCAGCCGAAGCAGAGCGCGCCATCGACACCTTCTGGCCAGGTGATACTCGGGCGGCCCGAGTCGCGCTTATAGAATCCAACCCAGAGTTCTTGATGACTCCGCGTGATGCTTCTCAAGCCATCCTCGCCATTCGGCCGGGGAGGCGAAGAACTTTGGCGGCGTTTCTTTGAGCGTTTAGCCGGCATTCAGAAGGATTATTCCGCGAGTCAGGCTTCACATCAACCATAGAGCGTCGACATCGACGATAACCTGGGTGCGGGGGATCTTTTCTTGTGCGGCGTGGACAAGCATCGCGCGCAAGGTTGCGTTCAACTTCTCACGGCTTGGCGATTTTAGGACGAAATGATAACGATAATCTTGTTTCAGACGCATGATGGGTGCGGCGGCGGGGCCTAGCACCCTTACGCCCTCATGGCGAGTCTGGTCGAACCATTTGCCCAGCGTTCCAGACCACTTCAAGGCGTCGTCGAGCTTTCCGCTGCGAACCAGCACATTGGCTAGTGCGGAGTACGGTGGATAGTGCATCCAACTGCGAAAACGGAGTTCCTTTTCATAGAAGCCGATGAAGTCGTGGCGGGCGGCATATTGAACCGCATAATGATCTTGAAAATACGTCTGCAGAATCACCTTACCGGGAGACGTCCGCGACCAGCACGGCCAGCGACCTGAGTGAGGAGCTGAAAGGTACGTTCGGCGGCACGGAAGTCGGGAAGGCCTAGTGCGACATCGGCTCCAACCACGCCAACCAAGGTGACGCCGTGGATGTCGTGGCCCTTGGCGATCATCTGGGTGCCTACGATCAGGTCGAGCTCGCCTTCGTCGAGGGCGTTCAGCGTACGTTCAAAATCTTCGTGCCCGCGGACTGTGTCGCGGTCGAGGCGGGCAATGCGGGCCTGAGGAAACATTCCATGCATCAATTCTTCCAGCTTCTCTGATCCGGTGCCGAGAAAGTAGACATACTCGCTGCCGCAGTGCACGCAGGATTTCGGAACCGGGGCTGTGTATCCGCAGTAGTGGCAGACCATCTTGTGCTCGCGCTTGTGATGCGTCAGTGCGATGGCGCAGTTCTTGCATTCGAGCTTCTTGCCGCAAGTGCGGCAAAGCACGACGGGAGAGTATCCTCGCCGGTTCAGCAGGACCATGACCTGCTCTTTCCGGTCGAGGCGCTGCTGAATCTCGGCGGCAAGTTTGCGTGAGATCACCTGTTCGTGTCCCGTTTCTTGAAATTCGATGCGCATGTCGACGATTTCGACTTCAGGCAGGGGCCGTTGCTCAACGCGGTCTGGCAACTCGATCAGCGTGTACTTACTCTTCTTGGCATTGAAGTAGGACTCCAGCGAGGGAGTGGCCGAACCGAGGACGACCGTCGCGTCCGACATTTTGGCGCGCATGACCGCTACATCGCGGGCGTGATAGCGGGGCGTTTCCTCCTGCTTGTAAGAGGAGTCGTGCTCTTCGTCGACGATGATCAGAGCAAGATCGGCGACAGGAGCGAACACTGCCGAACGTGTGCCTACGACCATGCGCGCCTCGCCACGCTTAATGCGGTGCCATTGTTCGGCGCGTTCTCGGTCGGAGAGAGCGGAGTGCAGGATGGCGACTTCGTTACCGAAAATATGGTGCAGGTCGGCAGCCACAGCCGGCGTAAGCCCGATTTCCGGAACCAGAAGAATGGCTGATCGTCCGGCTTCGAGGACGGAACGCATACCGACGAGATACACAGCGGTTTTTCCCGAACCTGTCACCCCATGCAGCAACATGCCGGAAAACTTCTTGCTTTCAACTTTCTCGCGCAGGCACGCAAACGCAGCTTTTTGCGCGCTGTTGAAATCGAACTCGAAGGGAGTCGACCTTGGTTTGGTCCGGGAGACGGTGAAGTCGGCTGGCTCTTCGAAGAGAGCGACCAGCCCGCGCCGAATTAACGTGGCGAGAGTCGTTCGTGGAACTTCGAGTGTCAGAAGTGCGTCGACAGGAGTCTTCCCACCCGCCGCAGCAAGGGTATCAAGGATGGTTTTCTGATTCGCATTCAGCTTTCCCTCGACGGATTTCAGGAGGGCCATCCTGACGGTGCGGGCGGCATCTTGCTGCGCCGAGAGGTCCTCGCGAGTAATCCATTTCTTGCGCACCATTCCGTCAAGGATTGCGCGCGCCGCACGAGTGGCTTGGCGCAAGGCAGGCTCGCGGACAAACTCGTTATCGGAGCCGGCGAGATAGTCTAGCACGCGAAATTCTACAGCCTGGTCCTCGGGAGTGCGTTGCGAACGCGCGGAGGATCCAGACGTGCCCGCCAAATGCAGCGCCATGTGTCCCTGCTCGGTGATTCGGTATGCGACTACGCGTTTGAACTCGGCAGTTAGGGGAAGCATCGAGCGGAAGACTTCACCGACCGGAGCCAAGTAATAGTTCGCGATCCAACGACCGAGGCGCAGTAACTGTCCGTCGAGGACCGGAGCGGCGTCGACAACGTTGAGAATGTTCTTGGTGGTGATCTGGGGTTTGCGGTCGTGGAGATCGACGACGATGCCCATCATCCGCTGCTGGCGAAAGGGAACGAGGACGCGCCCTCCGATTACCGGCGCTGCACCTTCCGGGACGCGATAAGTGAACGCCATATCCAGTGGCACGGGGACGGCAACGTCGCAGAAGTCTGGCATTGATTGGAAGGATAAACTAACCGTCCGTGTGGGTGCGGAGCAGGTGGTGCAGTAGGGATCCTTCGACTGCGTGAGTCGCTCGCTCGCGAACGCCTCACTCCACCCAGGATGACAAGCCTATTCGGTTTTCGGAGGCGGCTTGAGCCCTAGGTATTTCATCACCATCTGCAGATCCTTCCAGGCTTCGCCCTTTTGGCGCGGATCGCGCAGAAGAAATGCAGGATGGTACGTAACCGCCAGTTTCGCTCCTTGCCACGATGGATCGCTGCTGCGCGCCCCGGCGGGCATGAAGTCGTAGAATCGGCCGCGCAGTTCGGACATCGGCGCGTTGATAGCAAGAAGATTTTTAGCTGACACGGCGCCCAGTGCGACGATCACCTTCGGCTTGAGGACTGCAATCTGGCGCATAAGAAACGGGGAGCACGTGTCGCACTCATCGCGTTCGGGCGTGCGATTGCCGGGTGGGCGGCACTTGACGACGTTCGCGATGTAAACCTCCTCGCGGCGCAACCCCATGGCCTTGATCATGTTGTTGAGCAGTTGTCCTGCGCGCCCAACGAAAGGCTCTCCTTGCGCATCTTCGTCCGCGCCGGGGCCTTCGCCGACAAACATCAAGTCCGCTTGAGGATTACCGACGCCGAACACGATCTGCTTGCGCCCTTGCTGGTGAAGCTTGCAACGGGTGCAATCGCCCAGATCTTCACGGATCAACTTCAGGGCGGCCACAGGATCGGTGACGTTCTGCTCAGGCTTCGGAGTCAAGACTTCAAAAATGTTGTGATCGGTGGATTTTGCAACCACTGCGGATTTTCTGGGGGACATTTCCTCTCGCAGTTCCGGCTGGGAACCTGATGTGGCTTCTGCCGCAATCTCAGTCGTAGCGAATTCCGACGCCGCTTCGCTCCGATCGCGGCGATAAAAATCGTAGATGCCGAGTTCGTTGTAGTAACGAATGCGGTCGGCTAAGGCTCGGCGGAGATCGGGGTTTGGAATCGTCGGCACTGTACGGTTCACATGATTATACGTTGGTATGTCGATAGGATCTCTACAAGAACCAAGTTCAGTGAGGGTTCTGTTCTTTCAAACTTGGCTTACAGTGACGCCGCTCGCTTCGCTTTGCGGGACAGCCGAGGCGGCTGTCGCTACATAAGTGTTGGCGATCTTTGCAGGAGCTAGGCTTTCACTGTGGATTTGCGTTGCTGGCGTAACTTCACGATCTGGTCGAGAACGCGCTGGGACACTTCCCACTTCGTAGTTTCGGGGACTTCGACAACATCATCTCGGGTAATGATGATAACGGCGTTGCGGTCGGAGTCGAAGCCGATGCCTTCGCGCGAGACGTCGTTGACGACAATCGCGTCCAGATTTTTTGCCAGCAGTTTCTGGCGGGCGTTTTCCAGGACGTTTTCCGTCTCGGCGGCGAACCCCACAATGATCTGTGACGTCTTCTTCGACGAGAGCTCTTTCAGAATGTCGGGAGTGGCCTCGAGGTCCAGAGTCATCGGGCCTTTGCGCTTGATCTTCTGGCCTGCGGCGGACTTCGGACGATAGTCTGCAACGGCCGCGGTTTTGATCACGATGCTGGCTTGTGGAAGGAAGTGGAGGACGGCATCACGCATCTCCTCAGTTGATTCGACTTGAGTCACTTCGGCAGCGCCCGGAGGCGTGAGCGAGGTGGGGCCGCTGACTAGTAGCACCCGGGCGCCCCGACGCACGGCACCCTCGGCTACCGCGTACCCCATGCGACCGCTGGAGCGATTCGTGAGATAGCGTACGGGATCGATCTTTTCGCGGGTAGGGCCGGCTGTGATGAGCACGGTCTCGCCCGACAGATCCTGGAATGCACCCAAAACTTCCAGAACCGCAGCGACGATTGCATCATTCTCCGCTAGGCGTCCCTGGCCGACCATGCCGCAAGCAAGATAGCCAGCGTTTGGTTCAACGATCTTCACGCCACGTTTGCGTAGGATGTCCAGATTCGCCTGGGTGGCCGGATGGTTCCACATATTGACGTTCATCGCAGGCGCGACGACGACGGGTGCGGTCGTCGCGAGATACAGGGTCGTCAGGAAATCCGTCGCGATACCTTGCGCGAAGTGAGCCAGAATATCGGCCGTCGCGGGAGCGACGACGAGAGCGTCAATCGACTGGGCAACTGCAATGTGCTCGACCGCAGAATCGACGTTAGACTCGTCTCCTTCACCGGGCGAGAACATGCCAGTAATGACTTTTTCTCCGGAGAGCGCGGCGAAGGTAAGGGGCTTGACGAACTCCTGGGCGGCGCGGGTCATGATGACCTGCACGCGAATGCCACGGTCCTGCAGCATACGCAACACTTCAGCTGCTTTGTACGCTGCGATTCCGCCGGTGACGCCGAGGGCGATCTTCATATTGTTGATTGATGCAAAACTACTCAACAGTCGACATCACAAAATCAACAATCTTTAGTCCTGCCCGAGTGCCTTATCGAGGTTCTCGGCGGCCTGCTCGGCGGCGCTGCGAGTTTCAGTCATCTCCCATTTCACCTTGCCGGCGCGGATTTCATCCTGCGCGATGCGGCAAGGCTTCCTCGAGTTGGTATCTACTACCGGAGGCGCACCCGATTGCAGTTGCCTGGCGCGCCGCGCCGCCACCAGGATGTATCGGTAATTACTGTCAAACCCTTCGATCAACTTCATTGGGACTCCCCCCTTGAAAACCGATTTGGAGCGATCAGCGCCGAACGTCAATCCGAGCGGTCCGCGAAACATGACCAACTATCGGCTTTGTCCCGCGTGAGGCTGGTTTCGGTCGACGGCCTTCCCGAGCGTCTCAGTAATCATACCCCGAAAACTATGAACGTGCCGAGGCAGGCGGCATGCGAAAGGACGCCATGATAGGTCGAACCCTTTCGCGAACGTTGGACAAGCGACAAGATTCCGCAAGCTCGAAATACTTCTCGTCCTCCTCAGAGAGTGGAACACTTAAACGCCGTTGCCGTTCCGACAAAACGATGGCACGAAGCTTCTCAACGGATTCCTCGAGCTTGTCGTTAATCAGAATGTAGTCGTACTTGTCATACTCTTCGATTTCGTGGGTCGCGTCGAGCAGGCGGCGCTGAATGACGTCCTCTGAATCCTCACTGCGGTTGCGGAGTCGCCACTCCAGGGTCTCGCGGTCGGGGGGGAGGACAAAGATGCTGGTCGAGTCAGTGAGATTGCGCTTGATCTGGGCTGCTCCCTGTACATCGATATCGAGCAACAGGTCGTGGCCCTTGCGTCCTGCTTGCCGCAGGAATTCGCGAGCCGTTCCGTAGCAGTTCCCATGTACATTGGCATACTCGAGAAACTCACCGGCCGTTATCATCCGGGTGAACACATCGAGGGAGATGAAGTGGTAGTGCTTGCCGTTCTGCTCGCTACCGCGGAGAGGACGCGTAGTGTAGGAGATAGAAAATTCGAGATTTGGAACTAATTTAAGCAGCTCGTTAGTAAGTGTCGATTTTCCCGAACCTGAGGGAGCAGAGATGATGAAGACGAGCGGCTTTTGCGATGGACTCATTCCAGGTTTTGCACCTGCTCACGTGATTTTTCAATCTCGGCTTTCATGGCCAGTCCTGCTTCCGTAATGTTAAGCGCTTCTCCAGCTAGTCCGGAAGTCTTCGAAAGTAGAGTGTTGGCTTCGCGATTCATCTCTTGCAGTAGGAAATCCAGTTTCTTGCCAATTTCGCCGCCTTCATCCAGCAATCCCAGGAAGTGTTGCACGTGGTTTTCGAGACGGACGATCTCTTCCTGGATGTCGCTACGATCCACCAGCAGCGCGGCTTCTTGCAGCACACGTTCCCGATCCACTGTGGAACCCAGCAATTCCTGAAGGCGAGACTGGAGCCTCTCGGTGTAATTGTGCAGTACGGCGCGGCGATGCTGCTGCACGCTGCCGGCCGCCTGCTGCAGGTGCTTCATCCGCTGCAGCAACTCACGAACAATACCTCGGCCCTCTTCTTCGCGCATCTGGTTCAAGCGGTTGATGGCTTCTGCGACCTTGGCCATGACCGCCGCCTCGATCTCGCCGTCGGCCGCTTCCGCCGCTGAATCGAGGGCACCGGGAATACGCAGAACTGCATTCAGGTCGGGCTCCGTGGCGAGAGAGAATTCGGCAGCGGCAGCGCGAAAAGCAGCGATGTATCCACTCACCAGTTCGCGATTCAGCGAAAATGTCTCGCTGCTCGAACGGTCCAGACTCAACGACACTTCGAGATGCCCGCGCGCCACGTTTTCCTTGAGCAAGCGCCGAAGCTGCATTTCCAGCGAATCCGTGCCCGAGGGCAGCCGAAAGTGCAGATCGAGGAAACGATGGTTCACGGATTTTAGCGACAGCGTGAAGCCAACTCTGCCGTTGGACTGGGGGCGATCGGGAGCAGACGCTAGCGGGCTGTTCTGCTGCACTTCACCCTTGACTTGCGCAAAACCTGTCATCGAACGTATGGGCATAGGGGCCTGTTTGTTATGACTCTGCGGCAGCTTTGGGGACCTCCGCGTCATTGAACTGCAGATCATAGAGCCGGCGATATGTGCCGAGCTTCTTCATCAGATCCTCGTGTGCACCGATTTCCGAGATGGTGCCATTGTCGATCACAACGATACGGTCCGCACGGCGTACGGTCGACAACCGATGGGCAATCACAAAAACCGTACGGCCGCTCATCAGATTATGCAGCGCCGATTGCACCAGCGATTCCGATTCACTGTCAAGCGCCGATGTGGCTTCGTCGAGAATCAGCACAGGAGCATTCTTCAGCAGTGCCCGAGCTATGGCCAGACGCTGCCGCTCGCCGCCGGAGAGTCGGACGCCTCGCTCTCCAATCACCGTATCGTATCCTGCCGGCATGGCCGAAATGAAGTCGTGAGCCAAAGCCGCGCGCGCCGCCGCTTCAACCTCCTTCAGCGGAACGTGGGGTTGCCCGTAGGCGATGTTGTTGCGCACGGTGTCGTTGAACAGGACGGTTTCCTGGGTCACAATTCCGATCTGTGAGCGCAAGGAGGAAATTGTCACTTCCCGGACATCGTGACCGTCGATGAGAATGCACCCTGACGTTACGTCGAAGAATCGTGGCAGCAAGTGCACCAGGGTGCTCTTGCCGGCGCCGCTGGAGCCGACCACAGCGAGAATCTCGCCCCGTTTCACTTCCAGGGTGATGCCGCGGAGGATCTCGCGGGAGGCGTCTCCGTCTGCACTGTAGGAAAAACAAACGTTTTCGAATCGAATGGTCTGCAAGAAGCGAGGCAGCTGTTTCGCGCCGGGCTTTTCGAGGACGACATCCTCGGTATCCATGAATTTGAAGAGTTGTGATGACGCACCAAGAGCCTGCTGAAAACTGTTGTTGAAGACAGCGAACTTGCGCACGGGGTTGTACATGCTGAGGACAGCGGCAACGAAAGCAATAAAAGCCCCCAGAGTAAGTTCGTCGTGAGCGATCTGGTCCCGGCCTAAGAGCAACAGCAAGGCGATGGCGACAGCACCAAATATGTCCATTAACGGCGAGCTGATGGCAGCGGCGGCGACTGAACGCAAGTTTGCCCGAAACAAGCGCTGCGCCGCTTTGCGGAACCGCGACACTTCCCACGACTCCATGCCAAACGCCTTGACGATTCGGTTTCCGGTAATTGTCTCGTGCAAAATGTTCTGGACGTCGGCAAGTTGGTCTTGCCCGGTCCGGGTGGTCGAACGGACGCGGCGACCTATGCGAACTGCCGAAAAAATGATGATCGGAATGAAGACTACCAGCACCCACGCCAGTCTTCGCCCCAATACAACAACCAATGCCGCGGTGAATATAAACGTAAAGAATTGCTGCAGGCCTTCGGCGAGCACCGTGGACATGGCAAACTGCACGCGTTCGATGTCGTTGATGATCGTCGAGATGAGCGTTCCCGTGGTGTGCTTCTGGAAAAAAGCAGCCGAACGGCGCAGGACTGAGTTATAGAGATCGTTGCGCAGATTCGTGATCATGCCAAATCCAGCGTGATTCACGAGGTACGTACCTGCATAGTCGAAGATTCCCTTCAGCACCGTGGAGGCCACGAGCGCATAGGCAACGATCGTCCATGCATTGTGGAAGTGCGTCGGAACGAAGCTCTGAAGATAAATCGGCTCCCCGCTCTGTGGATTCGTGAACAGAATGATGTTCTCGGAACCAGAGGAGGGATTGAGCACGCGGTCAAGTACGGGCTTCAGAAGCATCAAACGAAATGCTTCAAGGAACCCAACCCCGGCGAGAAGGAAAATTCCGGGCAACAGTTGCAGCAGGAAAGGAAAGACATAACGGACGAGCCGCATTAGTTGCCGCATGGGGCTCCAGCGCGGGCCATGCCGTACCAGCGCGCTATCGTCGCGATCGATGCGAGGTGCAAGTTCATATTTTACTTTAGGCGGGCCCGCGCGGAATGGCGTTTCGGATGCTCCGAAGATCGAAACCAAAGCGGGTACGAAATCGATGGTTTGAGACTACTTCCCTAGAAGTCCCTCTGTTCGGGAGGCTGACTTGAGAGCAGGTCAATGCTGGTGGATTGATTTGCGAAGTCCACCAGCAAGTAAGTAAACCGCCAGACCCCGCCGCTCTTGTGGGCAACTGCATGGATGCGTCCCCAACCGTGTGGGCCCGATATCGGAATAACCAGATTCGCTTTTCCGCTGCTGCCGCTCACCTTCAGTTCCCCGGAAATGAGCCAGTCTGGCTTGATCGGCTCTCCAATCTGCTGGCGAACTTGCCGACTCGCCGTGGCTTGCGCGATCGCTTGCTTGTAGACATCGCTATGCCGGAAAGAAGAAGTAATCACCGTCATGAGGATGATACCGAATGCCGCGAGGAGCGCAATGAGAGTGAGGCAGCCGAGGGGAATCTTCGACAGCGGATTGCGCTCGAGCCAACTCTTCTTCATCGGCTCGGGATGGAGAGGATAAGGAGGCGTTGTCATCGGAATTCTCGCCGTTACTTAGGGCTGTCCCGATGCACGATTTTGACGCGGTATCCTGCACGGCCCAGGTGCTTGCCCACTTCCTCGGCGATCATGACCGAGCGGTGCTGCCCGCCGGTGCAGCCAAAAGCGATCGTCAGATAACTCTTGCCTTCATGAATGTAGTGCGGCAGCAGATACACCAGCAGATCCGAGATTCGGGTAATGAATTCCTGCGTCTGAGGGAATGAGCGGATGTACTTGGCGACCCGCGGATGGCGTCCAGTCAAGGGGCGAAACTCTGGGACAAAGTGCGGGTTGGGGAGGAAGCGAACGTCGAACACCAGGTCGGCATCCTCGGGCACGCCGTTGCGAAAGCCAAAGCTGACTGAGGAAACGAGGATGCTTTTCCCCGGAGACTGCTCCTGGAAACGCTCGTTGATGTGCGCCCGCAGTTCGTGAACGTTGAACTTTGAAGTATCGATGACAAGGTCGGCAAGGCGGCGGATGACGTTCAAATGTCGCCGCTCGGCTTTCAGCGCCGATTTCACCGGAGCATCCGTCCCCAGGGGATGAGGGCGGCGCGTCTCGCTGAAACGGCGGAGCAAGACCGCGTCGGAGGCTTCCAGGAAGACAACCTTCGTCGGGATCATGTGGCGGACGGATTTAAGAATCTCCGGCAACTTTCCCAACTTGCCGCCTTCGCGAACGTCAACCACCAGGGCGGTGCGACGAGTGTCTCGCGACCGGACCGCCAACTCCGCAAAACGGGGGATCAGTTCAACCGGCAGGTTGTCCACGCAGTAGTAGCCGAGATCCTCGAAGGCCTTGAGGACCGAGGCCTTCCCCGACCCGCTCATGCCTGTGATGACGACCAGTTCGGGCGAGCGTTGGGGTTCGCGCACGGAAGGCTTGATGCTCTTCCCTGAGTTCTTCAAGCTCCGGCCAGGAGACTTGCGCGCCTTCATGAACTGGATACTAGCATCGAACCGGCTGCGCTGCCGCCCGTGCAATTGCCGACTGAGATACCGCTGAATCGGGACAGGGCCGAAAAGAATAAATCCAGATTGTGTCAGCCCCAGTCTGGCAGGTAATCTATCCCGTCATGAAAAAGTTCGAAGAACTCACTGAACGAGAAGTTCTGGCTCTAGCGATCGCGCTCGAGGAAGAAGACGAGCGCGTCTACGCCGACTTTGCCGAGGGATTGCGGCAGGATTATCCCGCGACGGCGTCAATGTTTGAGGGCATGCGCGAAGAGGAGTCCGGGCATCGGCGCCGGCTGCTGGAGCTCTATCAAAAGAAGTTCGGCGACCACATTCCTTTGATCCGGCGGCAGGATGTGCGCGGGTTTGTTGAGCGTCCGGCACTGTGGCTGGTACGTCCGCTGCGGATTGAAGCGGTGCGCAAAGAGGCCTCGACAATGGAGGTCGAAACGCGGCGATTCTATGAAAAAGCAGCCGCGCGAACGCAAGATGCAAGCATCCGGCAGCTCTTGGATGATCTCGCTACGGAAGAGCGGGAACACGAAAATCGCGCGCAGGAACTCGACAAGCAAAAGCTGCCGGCGAATGTGAAAGCCGACGAGGAGGTAGCGCAGCGGCGGCTGTTCGTGCTGCAGATCGTCCAGCCAGGGCTTGCGGGCTTGATGGATGGTTCGGTCTCAACCTTGGCTCCGGTCTTTGCGGCAGCCTTGGCCACGCAGAAAAGTTGGGACGCGTTCCTGGTCGGCCTGGCGGCCTCCGCGGGAGCCGGGATCAGCATGGGATTTGCTGAGGCTTTATCTGACGACGGCAGTTTGACTGGGCGCGGGCATCCTTGGGTGCGGGGCGCAATTTGCGGAGCAATGACCGCCGTCGGGGGCATTGGCCACACGCTGCCGTTTCTGCTGCATGACTTCACTATGGCGCTTTGGGCTGCTGGAATTGTGGTGCTGGCAGAACTCGGAGTGATCACCTGGGTTCGCAAACGCTACATGGATACGCCCTGGGTATCTGCCGCCCTGCAGGTAGGCCTAGGCGGCGCGCTGGTATTCGTCACCGGCATGCTGATCGGGAAATACGGGGCATCGTAGGTCAATTCCCGCGGCGACGCTGCAAGCTGCGTCTCTAAGGCTGCGTCTCCAGTGGGTGCGTGCTCTTCTCGTAAAACTCCTTCTGCACCTTCAGGCTGACGTCGTCTGCCTTCACCTGCTGAATCGCTTTCACCACCGAATCGATCCACCACTTCATCTGATACTCACCGAGTTCTTTGGTCGCGGCTGCGCCTTCACCGGAATAGTGGAACGGAAAACGCGTATACCACCAGATGCCGGTGTAGATATCTTCTGGAATCTTCTGGCGGGCTTGATCGGCGCCAGATTCGCTGGTCGCACGATCGGGATGCACGAGCTCGGGATGCGAGACCATCATCTTCGAGGTCTCGCTCTCCCCGGCGTGCATGTCGATCTTGGTCTTCCTGGGCGGGCCTCCATGGTCGGGAGTGCGTTCATCAAAAACGTAGACTACGTAATCGTGCGGCTTGTCGAGTTGAGTTTGCGCAAAAAACGGGAGCAGGCTGTTGTTTCCGCCGTGCCCGTTAACGATCAGAATCTTCTTGCAGCCGTTGCGGGCCATCTCGTCGGTAGTTTCCTGCAGGAGAGCGAGTTGCAGGCTGCGGCTGTAAGCCATGGTTCCGGGCTCGTGCTTGGCCTCGGCGATCTGACCAAAATAGTATTCGGGGAACACGACTGCATACTCCTCCTCAGCCGCATGGAGCGCCGTGTAACGCACGTCGAGCAGGTCAGTACCGAGCGGAAGATGCGGGCCATGCTTCTCGAGAATTCCGAAGGGAAGAAGACAGACTCCGGCCGAGCGGTGAATGCCTTCCCGGAAATCGGAGGCGGTGAGTTCCTCCCAGTGAACCGAAAGCTTCGTCGATGCAGTTTGAGCGCGGGCTTGCGTCCAACACAACGACAAACACAACAACACGGACATTGCCATGAACAACGAACGGCCGGAATGGATGCGCATGGAGGAATCTCCCTCGAGCGCGGATTCTACCACCGAAAGCCCTGTATTAAAACGTATCAATACTACCGGTCGCTAAGGACATATTCCGAATGAGTGATTGAGCATGCAACCCTGACAACCCTTCTGTGTTTTATTCTTCGAGGGTAGTTTTTCCTTCACACTGCACTCTGCAGCGGGGACTTGACCTTGAGAACGATTCGCAAGACTACCCTCCTGTTATTCGGTTGCCTTCTGGTTCTTGGGAGCTTTTGTTCCGCCCGACAGTTGGTGCAGGTTGCACGCGAAGATGGAGCACAGACGCCGTTGCTCGCGCTGATCTCGCCGGGGGCCGGAGGAAGCGAAAATGGATACCGCTACCTCGCGGAAGGCCTGCAGGCAGACGGCTGGCGCTATCGTGATGGGGCACAAAGAGAGCGGCCGCGCTGCGCTGACGTCGGATCTACGAGAGAAACATGGCATCAAGGGCGGGCTCCGGGAACTGGTCGACGATCCGAAAGCTTACGACGCGCGGCTGATGGATATTGCCGCCGCATTGAAGTGGGCTACTTCATGCAAAGGCCCATATGCCGCCCTGATCGGGCACTCCATGGGTGCGCGCACTGTCATGGTTGAGGCGGGAGCCAAGAACAAGCTCGGCGTTAAAGGGCAGGATCGGTTCGACGCGTATGTTGCCATGTCTCCGGACGGGCCGGACCCGATGTTTCCGGAGAATGCGTGGAGCGGCATTACGAAGCCGATGCTGACCCTAACAGGCACGCGCGACAAGTCGATGCAGACGGGAGACTACGAATCGCGGGCGATTCCCTATGACAACATGCCTGCGGGGTGCAAGCGGCTGGGCGTGGTTGACGGCGCTACCCACATGAATTTTGCGGGAGTAGGTTTTGCGGCGATGACCGAGAAGCTCACACTGCTGGAGACGAAATCTTTCCTAGATGGACTCCGTGGCGGGGAGCGTGGGACTCCGGTAGCGGCCGAGGGGATCACGGTCAAGAACAAATAGTGTCTCTATGAACCGTCAGAACCCCCACCCTGTCGCCAAGAGCGCGACAAGGGTAGGGCACCCGCCTTCAACAATCGTTTGGTAGCTATTTCAGAAAGATCTCTTGCAGCAGATCTGAGGTAATGAGTTCTCGGATCTCAGCGCGCTTCTCTCCCAACTGTTGCGCGGCTTGTTTCCCGCCTAAGATCTTGTCGCGCGCCGCTTCGCCTTTTGCCGCCAAGCCGTCCATTGCAGCATGATTCTTGTACTCGATGGCAACAGCGATGTCCCAATCTTCGGGGCTGGACTTGGTTTCCTTCAGAAAGACCTTATAGTCCATGATCACCCCTTGACGCTTTTCCTCTTCGATCAAAGGCTTGGTGGATTGACGAAGACTGGTGAGATAAGCGTCCATCTGGGTGGGCTTGACCCGAATCAATTGAACGCGCCAGATCGGGCCTTCGGTGTAATGCTCCTGCGCGAACAGAGCGGGCGCGACCAGCAACAGCGAAATCGCGAGCCCATAGAGCTTGTTCATAGGAATCTCCTGGATGTTAGTGATTGAAACGGCTGGAGGATCATACGCTTGCGGTTGTAAATAAGCCGGCAGCAAAAAGTCCCACTCTACGATACGGTAGCGTGGGACATCCCATAATTCTGAAATTGCTCCGGTCTCACGGGACTTCAATTAACTGCATCTTGCCGTCTTTAGCGCGGTGCAGGACCATCACTTTGCCTTTGGGATCGCGGAAAATGAATACGTCACGGTCTTTAAAATGGGCCTCTTTAATAGCTTCCTCGAGCGTCATGGGGCGCATGGCGACAGCTTCGTCGGAGCGAACGAGGTGAACCTCGGTTGTCTTGGCAACCGCGGGATACTTGTGAACCATGACCGGAACGGCCGTCTTCTCAGACAGCCCGACCGTAGTCTGCTGTTCTTCCTCGACCGAGTGTCCGTTCCACTTCTTGGTCTCTTCACTCTTACGCGCGGAGCGTTTCTTGGCCTGCCACTTTGTCTTGTGCTTGATTGCCTGCTTTTCCAGATGGTCCAGAGCTTCGTTGACCGCGATCGTCATGTCCTTTGCCTGAGCAAGGCCGACCAGCGGTCCATTGCGCGGGTTGATGGTGATTTCGGCTTTGTGGCGGTGCTTCTCCACCGCAAGGATCACTTTAGTTTCGAACCTATCGCCCAGAATTTTGCGGATTTTTGTTAGGCCGGTTTCAACTTCTTTGCGGATGGCGTTGGTGACTACGTACTGTCTTCCCGTGTACTCCACGTTCATGAGCGCCCCTCCTAAAAAATTCGTATCGAGATAAATTGGGCACTACACTGATAAGAAAGCGAGCTAAACGCGCGACTTATTGCGTCGCCAATTGCGCGACGCACTCGCACAGCTCGCCCAGGTCCTTCAGCCGCAAAACCAGCGGCTTCAGGATGACAAGTCTCATTTCTTTACCCGGCGCTGGTGTGTGCTCGGGATGCGCATGTCTTCGCGGTATTTAGCTACCGTGCGGCGGGTCACCTGAATACCCTGGGACTGCAGGATGCGGGTGATCTGCTCGTCGGTCAACGGACGGCTGGGGTCTTCTTCCTCGATAAGCTTTTTCACTCGGCGCTTGAGGATCAGCAGCGACGTGCCGCCGCCCTCCGGGCCCTGGACGCTCTCGCTGAAGAAATACCGCAACTCGAACACGCCTTGCGGTGTGTGGGCGTATTTATTGGCCACGGCACGGCTTACCGTCGAAGGATGCACGCCAATTTCTTCGGCCACCTCCTTGATCATCATGGGTTTGAGTTGATCGATGCCTTTTTCGAGGAACTCCTGCTGACGAGCGACGATCGAATAACATACCTTGGTGATAGTTTGTTTGCGCTGTTCGATGTTCTTGATGAGCTGAATCGCGCTCTTGTAGCGCTCTTTGACGTAATCGCGCGTGTTCTTATCGTTCGTTCCGTCACGCGTAACGAGCTTCTTGTATGCGGGATTGAGCCGCAGTTGGGGCAGGTCCTCGTCATTCATGATGACCAGCCACTCGTCGCCGTGCTTCACGAAGGCAACGTCAGGTTCGATCAGGCGCGCTTGAACTTTGTTGTAGCGCAGGCCGGGGCGAGGATCGAGCGTGCGGATATAGTCGAGTGCCGTCTGCACGGCCTCGATGGGTCGTCCGATGGCCTTGGCGATCTCCTTATGCTGCTTGTTCTGCAGTCCACGAAGGTGCTGATCGACAACCGCCATGGCATCCTGCAAAACCTGACCCGTTCCGTTTCCGTTCTTCCGCTGTTCCAACTGGACTTTATGGAAACGAAGTTGGTTCAGGAGACATTGGCGCAGATCGCGGCAGGCAACTCCGGGGGGATCCAGCTGTTGCACGACTTGTAGAGCTTCTTGCAAGTGCGCGGAGCTGAACTTTGGCTTGTATGTTACTCTCGCGCCCGGCTCAGGAGCCGGAGCAACCGCTGCCGCAGCGTTTCCTGACGCAATCAACTGCGATTCTGCGGTGGTCGATACTTCTTCAACCGATGAGCTCGCCAGCTGCGGATCATCTGGAAAATCAGAAGTTTCCGACGCTGCTGCAACTGCCCCATCATCGGCGGCTGCCGTAGTGTCGGCTATGCCCAGTGCCTGTACTTCGTTCGCGATATTTCTTGCAGCTTCGGCATCGGCCTCTGGCGGTGCCGGCGGCGCAATTCCGAGCAATTCCTCATCGCTGGCGATGAGGTATCCGTCCTCATTGAGGTTGCCAACGATCAGGTCTGCAGCCTCTCGCACTTCCGCACTCAGACTGAGAGCTCCCAGTTGCCAGGAAAGGTGGTCTGTCAGATTGGTCGGCTTGGAAAGAAAATTTTCGAACGAGGGTCGCTCGATATCCTCCATCTCGCTGTGCGTACGGTATCCGGGATCGAGATAATCCTGAAAGAACGAACCGAAGTCGATTTCTTCGAAGGGATCTTTCTTTTCAGCAGTGATCGGACTTTCTTCAGTAGTCGCGGCAGCAGCGCGCTCGCGATCCTCTTCTTTCTTGCCAACTTCATCGAGAATAGGAACCGAATCTTCCAACTCCTCCAGCACAGGGTTCTCGACCATCTCGCTATTGATCATGTCCTTCAGCTCAAGTTTATTGAGCGCGAGGACAGAGACCATCTGCACCAGGCCCGGAGTGAGGATCTGGCGCTGCGAGAGCTTTACGCTTAGTTTGTGCTGAAGCAGGACCATTTGTTCGGACGCTTCACCCTGATTCTTGCGTTGTCGTCACTAACTTGCGTTGTCATTCCGAGTGAAGCGAGGAATCTGCTGGCAGCTTGCAAAACAGCAGATTCCTCACCGGCAAAGAGCGCCGGTTCGGAATGACAAAAGCAATTTCACACCAGCGAGAAACTCTCGCCCAAATACACCCTTCTGACTTCTGGGTCGCCGGCCAACTGCCCGGGCTGTCCCTGACGGAAAATACGGCCGTCATCAATGATGTACGCTCGATCCGTTACCGAAAGCGTTTCGCGCACATTGTGATCGGTGATCAGCACTCCGATGCCGCTGGCTCGCAAACTACTAATAATCTTCTGCAAGTCGAGGACGGCAATCGGGTCAATCCCCGAGAAAGGCTCATCCAGCAAAATGAACGTGGGGCTGATGCACAGGCACCGGGCAATTTCCACACGCCGGCGCTCCCCACCGGACAGCGCATATCCGCGGTTTTGGCGAATATGCTCCAGTCCCAGTTCGTCAATGAACTTTTCCATCTTCTCGCGGCGCTCGTGCCAGGAAATCGGCTGAGCTTCCAACACCGCGAGGATGTTCTCTTCCACTGTTAACTTGCGAAAAACCGATGCTTCTTGCGGGAGATAGCTGATGCCATACTGACGTGCCCGCAGATACATGGGAACGTCGGTGATGTCCTGGCCGTCGTACAGCACGCGACCAGTGTCAGGGGGGATCAGGCCAACGATGGCGTAAAACGTTGTAGTCTTGCCTGCGCCGTTAGGTCCTAGCAATCCAACCACTTCGCCCTGATGGACTTGCAGGCTTACCCCATTTACGACGCTACGGCCACGATAGGACTTGCTGATTTCTTGGGTGGCCAGGGTACGCATTTATCATGCCAAGAGGGAACGCAATTATCGTGCCACTCGCGTCGTCGTTACCACAGGAGTACTTCCTTCACCTTCTACGAGCACCCTATCATCGCGTCTAAAGAAAGTCAACGAAACCCCGGTAATCTTGCCCTGTTCGGCATCAAAAATGCTAGGCGGGCCACCCGTAAGAACGAATTTATCGTCGGCCGCTGTATAGGTGAGGGTCTGGCCCTGGGCACGCCGATTCGGCTGCTGAATTACGACGTCTCCTTGCGCCACCATGCGGTCCAGCCTTCCAGGAGCTGAAAGCGGCTTGTTTGCCTGCCGTTTGACTATGCGGCAATAGGTAGCCGTCGGCTGTTCTCGAAGATGCGGTAAAATCCGCTCCTCGTGCGAGAACTCCACCCTCGTAATGCACTTTCCGGTCTGAGTCGACGTAGGTGAGCCGTTTTGCGGTGATGATAATAGGGCTGGATCGGCCGAGCGACGAAGTCTTTGCGGCTGGTTGGGTATCGGAGTTGCTCGCCGGTGGCTTTTCGATCTGAACAAGGACGGTTTGGGCGGGCCTGGCGGATGTGCCTTCTGCAACCACAGACCGATGATCCCGATCGAACTGGATCGAAGGAGCCTCAATCACATTGGCGTCCTGCCAAAGCCGAGCACTCCCCGTGTACGTAGCCACCGCTGCTGGCGAATTATTCGCAGTCATTCTGTGGGCGGTGACATGAATTGGGGAAGAAGTAGCCAGTAGCGCACCGTCCGGTTGTTCCTTGAGTTCGCTGTACGTGCTCTTCACGTCTCCTTCGGCCAGTGCCTCGCCGGTGGCACGGTTGATCCGGATGGCGTCGGCGGTCGTAGCCATCCCGCCATTCGCCACGCGTGGGCTGCCCGTCAAGACCAGGATGTGATCGGCTGGAGTATAGCTACCTGCACTTGCCCATGCCTGCACGCGCTTCTCTGCCGGCTGGTTGTCGGAATAAGTGACGTTGCCCTTCTGCGTGATCGACTCAATTCCGCCTTGCGGAAAGAATGCGGTGTCCACTAAGTCGCTGGTGCTAACGCGATCGGGCTCGCCCTGAACGGAGTTGGCAATCCGCACTTCAGGCGCACCGCGAACCGAAGTCAGATGGTTCTTGCCATCGGATATCTTGAAGCCGGCCAGAAATTTGCCTGCAGTGATCACGCTTTGCTGACCCGGCTTTGCGGCCGCCACATCGGAATCCTGTGCCGGGGTGAGAGTGATGCGGGCCGCGCCCGATGTCACCGCCTGCTTCAGGACGCGGCCATTTGCAACCGTGAAGTCAATCACTGGCGCCGTCAGGTCGAAGTTTTGCGGACTGTTATTTTTGTCCCCAGACCTGGAGGCTTTGGCCACCTTCTGCGACAGGTGTGCGCCTTCGATTGCATGGATTTTCTGGAGTTGGTTTTCGCCGGCGAAATCGAAAATCACACGGCCAGCTTCGCCCTGAAGGTCCTCGGCTCCGACTTGTTCGAAGTAGACCTTACCATTGAGGGTCGCCGTGCGCAGGAGGTCTTGACCGCCCGGTAGCAAGAACTCCGCCTCATCTGAGCGACCATGGATCTCGGTTGATTTGCCCTCGCCATCAGCTCCGGAACTTACCGTGCGCATTGCTGTGGTGACATCTCCGGTGGCCAGAACCCGGTCCACGTGGTTTTCCCGCCCAAGATAAAACGTGGCTTCGTTCGCTCGCACGGTTCCGCTGCGGCGCGACAGTTGTGGGCCTTCGAGCACAATCTGCCGGGGATCGTTAGTGATAATGCCGTTCTTCGCCTCAATGACGGTGGCCTCCGGCCCGCTCAGTTCGATATGAATCTGCGATGCGAGGGTAAGTGTGTTGCTCCTACCGGCATACTTGACTCCAACGGCCCAGCCGCTGGCCTGCGGTGTCCGGAATTCCACGCGAGCATCCGTCCAGGCATTCCCGGAGTCTTTGTTGAATACGAGGTCGCGCGTTTTGAGATGGATCGGGTTTTTGAGGTCTTTGGGAGCGGACTGGTCCGGGCTCTCGAGTCCCGCCGGATTCGCAACCAGGTCGATCTGGACTTCCCCCTTAGCCGTGACGTCTCCGGTCTTCTGGTTGTAGGCAAAATCGTCGCCGTAGATTTGGTCGAATCGCGAGGAGTCGCGCCCGTAAAGCACAATCGAGACGTTGTGTAATTCGGCATTGCCGTTCAGCTTGAACTCTTTGAGGTTGCTGGCCTGGACCGTGAACAGCGTGCGTTTCCCGTCCGACTTCGAAAATTGAAAACCCTCAGCCGTCTGCTTGATGCCAATGCCGATTTTGGCGGGAATTTTTTTCACCGCGTTTATAGCCTTGGACCGGGCGTAAAAGTACATTCCGGCGACGGCGACCGTTAACAAGATCGCGATCGCAGCCAGCAAACGTCGTAGGCGATAGACCGGGAGCGGCATCCAGATTCAGTGTAGAACAGTTCTCAGTCCCAGTTATCAGTTGTCGGTTTTTGATACCTTGGACCTGCCCATGGAAAACGGACTCACACCGCCGCTGCTGGATTTCCGCAACATACGCGTCATGCGTGGGCAGAAAATCGCCCTGGACGATTTCAACTTGCGCATCGGGGCCGACGAGCACGTTGCCATCCTCGGGCCAAATGGCTGCGGCAAGTCGACGCTCATCAAGACCATCACGCGGGAATGCTATCCGCTGGCACTGCCCGAGTCGTCGACGTCGATCCTCGGCCAGGACTCGTGGGATGTGTTCTCGTTGCGCTCGCATGCTTGGGATCGTCTCGAATGATCTGATGCTTTCCTGTACCGGAGACGCTTGCGGGCGGGATGTGGTGCTTTCAGGCTTCTTCAGCAGTACAGCGATTTATCCGAACCACACGCTGGATCCCAAGCAACTGGAACTGGCGGAGGCGGCGCTCGCCGAACTGAAAATTTCGCATCTGGGTGATCGGCCCGTTTCAGAGATGTCGTCGGGCGAGGCAAGACGAGTGCTGATCGCGCGGGCGCTGGTACACAAACCCAGCGCGCTGCTGTTTGACGAACCGTGTAATTCACTTGATCTGGCCGCACAGCAGAAAGTACGCCATACGATGAGCGCACTCGCCCATTCAGGGACGGCAATCATCCTGGTGACGCATGAACTCGCCGACATCGTTCCCGAGATTCAGCGGGTGGTGCTGATGAGCCGAGGCAAGATTGTCGCGGATGGGCCGAAAGAAGAGATTCTGCAGGTGGAGCGCCTGGCCGGACTGTTTGGCGTTAACGTGGAGATGGCGCGGCGGGATGGGCATTACCACTTGTGGTAAGTTTCAGACAGTTCTTGCTGACCGAGAGCCATCCTTTCAAACAGGACTTAGTTTGTCCGGGCTTGAGGCTGAGATTGCTAGGCACAATCCGCACCAGAGTATCAAGCCCGCAAAGATCCAATATGAGTCAGCCGTGCGGTGGTGGTAGAGGGGCGTAACTCCTGCGATGCTGACGCAGAGAACTGTCGAGAAGAAAAAGAAGAACACTTTACGCACGCTTCGGAAGATACGCCAGGGCGGGATGTAACCTAGCAGCCCGTCGACCCATCTTCCCACGACGTACCAGACAACTGGCGTGAGTACTACCGTCGCATACATGGATGCCAGGTCGTTATGGGGAAACAAAACTGAAACTATCAGTATCGCGACGAACATTGCTGGAAGATCAAGGATTGCGGCTATCTTCTGCCAAGGCTTCAGCGGTGGGGGCTCGGGCACGGGCATCTCTATTGGAATACCAGTGTCCTCCTGAAAAGCAACGATGTGGTATGCCAGATCACGGCGAAGGTCAGTCGACGCTTTAGGCTCAGGAGGCAGAGTCGACCAGACCAGCACGATGTGAACCGCCGTTAGAACCAGCGGCAACACCCGACGAAAGCCGATCTGGCGCACAAGATTTATAGACACCGAACTCAAGTGCTCGCTCCTGCAATCCCCACTCGAAGATTACTCGGCCGGACCGGTATTCTTGCCGCGAACCTATTAGCACGATCGCATCAGCTGACAGGCATCTTCAAGTCGCGCAGAGAAAGTTCTATCCCGCCGTATTCGGGATGGTCGTTCTGTCCTACCGTGAACGCGATATCGACGGAATCTCCCGCCAGAAGGGGCGACTGTTGCAGTCGCTCCGCCATATGCCAGCCTAAGGCGTCGAAAACGATTTTCGAACGGAAATTAGTTCTCAAGGAATTTCCTTGAACTTCGGCGACGGCTGCGGCTCGTTCGTCACGACGGATGGCTGCGCCATCTGGATGGCATCGGGGCGTCGCCAGAATCGCAGCGGCGGTAAGTTCCGGCGACTCTCCGGATTTCGGAAGGTGTCCGGCTCTTAGCTTTAGCTTGACGTGTTTCTCTTTGAGAATCTTCGGAGGAGCAACGAGTTGCGCACCACGCGCCGCGAATACCGGTTCGGGATTCGACATGCCGTAGGGTTGCAGCATCTCCAGAGCTTGATAAAGCTCCGGCGTAACGTCGGCAAGGCTCAGTTCGCCGTCGAGTTCAAGAACGGGTTCGAAATCCGTCAGCGTGAGCCGGGACCGCGCGAACTGGTCCAATCGCGTCCGCAGCTCGGCAACATTCCCAACCGGCATGGCGAAGCCGCAAGCGTGGGCATGGCCGCCATAACGGGAGAACAAAGTTCCGCAGGATTCCAGAGCTTCGAGTAGGTGGAATGAGCGAATCGAGCGTCCTGAGCCGAAAGCCTCATCCCCCTCCCGCGAGATCACGATCGTGGGACGGTTATAACGCTCGACGATGCGCGTGGCTGTGATGCCGATGACGCCGCGATGCCAGCCGTCTCCGTCAACAACAATGCAGTAGTCATCGCACAGGGCAGTATCGCTAGCGAACTGCTGTTCCACAGATTTCAGAATTCTTCGTTCTTCTTCCTGGCGGTCGGTATTGAGCTTGTCCAGTTTTGCAGCGAGTTCGCGTGCCCGAGCGTGATCCTTCACACTGAAGAGTTCAATGACGTCGCGGGCAACATCCATACGTCCGGCGGCATTGATGCGGGGCGCGATGCGGAACCCGACTTCCCCGGAAGACGGCGGGCGATTAGCCGAGATCTGCGCCGCTTCCAGGAGCGCCCTAAGTCCGGGATTCACCGCCCTGCGCAAAGCATCGAGCCCCAATGAGGCGAAAACGCGATTCTCTCCCGTCAGTGGCACAGCATCAGCAATGGTCGCGATGGCCACAACTTTCATGAACGAGAGCAGCAGCTTGTTCTGATCTCTCGATTGAAGTCGGTGCTGCATAAGCCCTTGCGCCAGTTTGAAAGCCACGCCGGCGCCACAGAGCTGCTTGTAGGGATATTGACATCCGATCTGATTGGGGTTAATCACCGCCAGCGCTTTCGGCACTCCGTCGTGACCAGGCAAGTGATGATCGGTGACGATGAGGTCCACGCCGAGGCGGTGTGCTGTTTCCGCAGGCCCGAACGCGCGGATCCCCATGTCGACGCTGATGATCAGCCGAATGCCGGCTGCGGCAGCGCGCTCGATTACGTCGTTGCGCATGTCGTAGCCTTCGCGGAGACGGTGCGGAACGTGGAAGTCGGCAGCGCCACCGCAAAGTTCGATCGCCGTCTTCAGGATGATCACCGCCATAGTGCCGTCCACGTCGTAGTCGCCGTAGATCAGGATCGGCTCTTTGCGTTCGATGGCAGCGTCAAGGCGGTCCACCGCGGCACGAAGGCCGGTCATCTGTTCAGGCGCGTGAAGATGGGCAAGTGAAGGCGACAGAAAGCGCTGGGCATCTTCGGAGTTTGCAATGCCACGCCGGACCAACAGCGGCGCCAGGATTGAAGCCGACCGCGCGACGCTAGCGCGGAACGCCGGATCAGAGCGCAGGCATGCGGCCAGAGTTTCGGCCGAAGCCGCGTCGGTAGCCTTCTGAATCCACTGCATGTTAGAGCAGTTTACTCCAGCGCGGGCTGTGGGGAGTTGGCAACGAAACCTGCCGAGCTTCACTCGGCGGACGGCCGAAGGCGGACGGCCCCACATAAAACCGTCCCCACATAAAGCGACTCACTTGCTTTGGCTAGTTCTCTTCGTCCTGATCGGGTTCGTCCATTGTGAGTCCACCGAATTCATCGGACACTTCGAGGAGACGTTGGTAGCGGTCGTACCACTCTGTGCTGAGCTCACACAGAAACATCGATCCCTGGTAAGCCCAGCCAAGCTGCAGATACCCAACTTTGCCGACGTGGGCTCGGAGCCAGCGGGCATCTTCGACATCGTCGCTATCGGTAAACTCAGAACTGGACAAGCGCTGGACCATCTCATCAAGCTCGGTGCGTTCGAGCACCCAGGAGTGCATCGTGAGGAAAGGCGCACTCGCCGCCTTGGCCAACTCGACAAAGTCCTTCCAGCCGTCGGGATTGTCCCCCATCTCCCACATGACGCATTGCACCTCTTCGTAGTCCACGAAACCATGAAAGCGGCGCATGCCGTGGCCTTCGATAAAGGCAATCATGTCGTCTTTTATGGTGTTCAGATCGTCTGGAATGGGAGACATATTGGGAAGTGAAAACGGTCGCAAGGTCTTATTGTATGCCGTTCGCCCGTTCACCGCCACCGGGTCCGAGGGACGTGGGAGCCGTCATCAGGCCCAGGAACATGCGATAAAACTTCTCTGTGTCGAGATCGAACTGGATTTCGACGCGTTGAGTAGCCGGATGCAGCGTATCGTCAGCGGCCCAGGTCAGCGTGTTGCCATAGCCCGCGCCCCGGTCGAGATCTACGCTCATATAGCGGCTCTCGGTGCGCGTGATGATGCTGGGATCGATCCAGGCAGCAGCGGCCAATTCGTCCCACATTATGTCGGCCCCAGGGGTCAGCATCGCGAATCGCGCGACGTATCGGGCAACGGGAGTTCCGGCAGCTTCGATCTGTTTCACCATCGCGGCCGTCATGTGCGTCCTCACCGAGATGTCGGTCGGCGTGCAGACAATTTTCTTCCAGGGCGCGCGCAGAACAATCGCCGCCGCTTCTGGATCGAACCAGAAATTGAATTCGTGACGGGGATTGTTCAGAAACTCCGGATTGTCACTGTGCGGGCTTAGGCTTCCTCCCATAAAAACAAGTTCCTGAGCAAGTTCTGGAAGCTGCGGATCGAGGGAAATGGCAAGCGCCAGGTTGGTCATCGGCCCACCTTCATAAATGGTAACTTCGTGCGGATATTTGTGAACCATGCGGAGGATAAAGTGAGCAGCATCCTCGAAAATTGGTTTGGTGGTTGGCTCTCCTTCTGGAAGTGAGGGAATGACAGAAGCCTCATGCCACCGGCGATCATCCCAGGCACCCGCATACGCGACCTTGCCATAACGCTGCTGCCAGGCCTGCGCCTCATCACGCGTGCGAACCAGTGGAAAAGCGGCGCCGGGAACAACGGGAATATCGGTTCGCCCAATAATTTCGAGCAGTCGCAGCGTGTGAGCCACTTCCTCATCGCGCCACTGATCTCCGCTGACCACGGTGATGCCAAGCACCTCCACCTGCGGCGACTGGATCATCAGCAGCAGCGTTTGCATGTTACTTCCGCCGGGGCCAGAGCAGTCCTCGTTGATGATGACTTTGCGGCGGGGCTGAGCGAAAGCAAGCGAAGAGGCAAACAGAGCGAGGACCAGGGCCGATTTTGTTTTCATTTTGGATGTTAGTCAGGGACGCATTACCTAGCTAGTTCGGCGACTTCTTGTGCAAACGATCGGCTTCTCGTCGCTCGGTGTCTGCTTGATGAGCCTGAGCGGTACGGGAGTAAACCTCGGCCATGCGCCGGTGCGGTTCCGCGTCCTCGGGGCGCAACTTCGCCGCCTCCTGAAGAAAAGTCAAGGAATGAGAATAGTCCCGGGATTCCTCACTCTTTTGTGCAAGCTTAAGCGCGGTCACATAGAGCACCTCCACCGTCCCCAAGTCTTGCGGATTCAGGTCGTGCGCGTGTTGGAGGACCTGATAGGCGGACGCATCTTCTCCGAGATTCGCTAATACGGCTCCATATAAGGCATTTAGCTGGAACAAATCGGGCCATCGCTGCACTGCGCCTTGCAGCGGCGCGCGCGCCTTATCGAACTGATTCAGCTGGAAGTATGTCAGAGCAAGGTTGTACTGCATCTGCGGCGATTGGGGCGCAAGTTCAGCGGCTCGCCGAAAGCATTTAAGCGCTCCGTCTAGCTCCCCGTGCTGACCATAGATCGTGCCCAGGCTGGTCAACCTTTCCGCGTTATCGGGATCATAGAGTTGCTCGCAAGACGCGCGGGCTTCGTCTCGCAAACCTTGGGCCAGTTTTTCTACACACTCCCGTTTCAACACCAAGTCCTTCTCGCCGCTTCGCCGAAGTTCCTCCGAGTGCTCAAGAACCTGTTTTGCCTCCTCATCACGTCCCTGTTCGCGATACACCTTTGACAGCTGATAGTCCACCCGCGGATCTAAAGGAAGCAGTTGGCTTGCCGCCTTTAGCCACTTTTCCGCTGCCGACAAATCATGCTGTTTGAGGAAGGCAAATCCGAGGTAATAAGCCGTATCCGGAAACGGCGGTTCAGAAACAGCTTTGCTCAATTTCTCAATCGCGCTCACGAAATCGTTAGCATCGATATCCAACCGGCCAAGGTAATACAGGATATTTGGATGATCCCCCAGTTCACGGCGCAGAGTTTCGAACTGACGACGCGCATCTTCGGATTGATGGATTTCGAAAAGCGCGACCGCCAGGGGAAATCGGGCTCGCTCCCTCAGGCCCGGGTCCAGGGCCAACGCGGCTTTGAACTCGCCTGCAGCCACTTCATATCTCTCGGTTTTGAGAGCGTCGTATCCCGCACCCAAATGAGCTTCCGCCGTGGCGAGTTTCGAGGAACCTTCCTGGGAAGCGGCGCACGCTGCAATCAGGACTGCAAGCGATATATACGACACCACTGTGTGCCAGCGAAGTGGAGAAGGGTACAGCATCAGTAGTCAGAGATTATATAGCTGCGCTCTCCAACATGGTCCGCTGTTCAACAGACTGGTGGGGTGAATCGGAGTGCGGGTGATTGGAGTTGACGTGTTGCCGTTGCCCAAAAGCACCTTCCCCGGCAGCGCGTAGTGGCGCCTGCCGGGGTCGATGCGGCCTAGAAATTCAGCTTTAGAGCAAGCTGGACGAAGCGCGGGTCGTTCAGCGTCGTGTTAACCACGCCAAAGGTGGAGGGAGAAGCAATGTCCTGCATCCCGCTGGCACCGGCGCTGCCCGGCAGCCAGAAGTGGGGATGGTTAAGCATGTTGAAGAACTCGGCTCGGAAATCGAGCCGCATGCCCTCATAAGGCAGTGGGAAATGTTTGATGAAAGACATGTCCGTATTGATAAAGCGCGGCCCGCTGGCTGGCGCACGCGGAGCATTTCCCAGTTGCCCAGCAAAGGTTGTATCCATGACGTCATCTGAGACAAAGCAGGATGTGTTGAACCACTGGCTGAGCGTCCGATGACCGGATTTGGGGTTACAACCCGCAATCAAGTTAGGCCGGTTCAGGCTGGCGCCGTTCCATTGGAAATTCACCCCAGAAGCGTTACTGCTGTCGACTACGAAAAGCGGGAACCCGGAAATCGCACGTTCGATCACGTCTACTTCCCAATTGCCTAGAACGACATTGAGAGGACCGCTCCATGTGCTGCCATAAGCCTTTCCCTTGCCGAACGGCAGTTCGTAGGTGACGCTGGCAGTGAATTGGTGATCAACGTTGATCTGGGAGAGGCTCCAGTCAGCGTTATGGGTCCCGGGCAGAGGCCAATATGTGGCGCCCGGGAATGAGCCTAAGCCGTCTGCCATCCCGGAGTCGTGAGTATGGGAGAAAGTGTAGCCGATCAGAGCGTAGATTCCATGTCTCGCGCTCTTGGTCTCTGCCTTCACTTGGAAAGAGTTGTATGTCGCCTGACCGTTGTCGGTCTGGTTGGAAATGGTGCCGAAACTGTAAGGTGTGGTGGGTACGGTTGTGGCAGTAATGTTGCTGGCGCAGCCGAGATGGTAATTGGGATCGTAAATCGGGTTAGGGACTGGGTTCCCGTTGTTAAGTACCATTTGGTAGCAAGCGGTAGGGCTGGTTACGTTTTGGTTCAACCCATCCACTAAAATGTGCGAACTCCGGGATCCTGCGTATCCGGCTGTTAGAACGATATTTCCGGGGATCTGGCGCTCCACGTTCAGGTTCAGCTGTTGGACTCTCCCCTGTTTAAAGTTCAGGTTCTGCGCGTACAAGGTCCCGGGAAAAGTGCTGATGGGTGGGGGCGTTGTATAAGGTCCGATCACGCCACCTCCAAGGTCTTGCAAAAAGACGCGCTGCACACCGCAGTTGAGCGTGCTGTTGCCGAACGGACAGCTCGGGACTCCATTGAAGTTGTCTGATTCTGCGAAGTACGGTGGATTCTCCCAGAGCCCTTGCCCACCTTGGTTCCAGGAGGAATCGTGGAAGATTGCGTATCCACCACGGATTACAGTGCTTTGGCTTCCAAATGCCTTCCAGGCGAAACCGAAGCGAGGTTCGATCGCGGTCTTGTCCAACTGAATGCCAACATCAGGGCCGGAGGCGATACACAGAGAGCATCCGGTGGTGAGTGGACTATTCCCTGCAACATAAAGCTTGCCCGAAGCGAAGTCGAAGTTCGCCTGGCGATTATGGGCTTCCGTGATTGGAGTCGTGAAGGCCCAGGCGAAGCCAAGGTTCAGGGTCAAACTGTTGGAAACTCGCCAATCGTCCTGCACATATGGGCGGTACATCTTCCAGCGGCGGCCGGTCGTGGCGCCGCTGAAAGTCTGATCGTGGATGCCCAGTCCGGCTTGACCTAGAAGGATGTCCGCCGCCGTATCTCCCGTAATTCCAAACGGAATCAAGAATCCATCCTGGAACGCGTTGGACTCCACGTTCATCTGTTGTGCGCGAATTCCAAAGCCGACGTGGATATCGTGCTTGCCGCGAATCATGTCAAAGGAATCGGAGATGGAGAAGACATTGGTTCCCCCCTGGAACGGGGCAAAGCCACGGTCGCCCACCGACCAGTAACCATTGCCCATCAGCACCGAGGTCATCCCGCAACTGATGCAGTCTTTAGTCGATTGGTTCAGGCTGGCAGGGTAGCCGGTGGTGCCACTACAAGCGCTACCCAAGTTGGCACCCTGGATGCCGATAGCAGAAGCGTAGCATGTGCCACTTTGCGCTGACGTAAAGTGATTGAAAATGCGGTTGAAGCCGCCGTTCACCTGATTGATGGTGCGATCAGAAAATACGTGAGTCTCGGAAACGGCGATGTTCCGGCCATGATTTTGGATGTTTTCAGTGCTGGCGAAGGCCCCCGCTTCGGCAAACCCCGGAGGGCCGCCACCGGGAACGAACGAAACAGCCTGATCGTAGCTGAAGCGCGCAAACGCGGAGTCCTTGCTGGAAAAGTTGTGGTCCAGGCGAATATCGAACTCGCCTTCGTTAATCGATCGAACTGGCGAATTGGCGAAGTTGAAGCCCAACCCACCTGTCACATTTGCGCGCGGGTAGAGCTGAAGAATCTTTTGACCAGTTGGGTCGATCATGTTAGCCGGAATCTTGTTGCAATTGACTCCCGCGTTCTGGCTTCCATCCGGATTAGCAGGAATTGGGTTTCCCGAGCCATCGCATTGAAATGGGCTGAACGTAAAAAGGTTTGTAAGGTCGCCGAAACCGTTCTTGTTGTTGGGTCGGGGATTGCCTTGCGCATCCCATCCTGGACGAGCCAAGCCAAGGGGATCCAAGCTGAAGTCGCCACCCGGCAGCCCGAGCGCGGCATTCCCGATCATCGCCTGGGTGGGTATCAGGCCATTGAATGGGGTTCCGTGGCGCTGCCGCTTAGCCTGGTAATCGAGGAAAAAGAAAGTTTTGTTCTTCTGGATCGCGCCTCCCAGCGCACCTCCGAACTGATTCAGATTGAATTGTTGTTTCGCGGAAGGGATACCAAAATCATAGGCTTTCGCATTGAGCTTCGTGTTGCGGAAGAACTCAAACAACGAGCCGTGGAACTTGTTTGAACCCGACTTTGTCGTCACCAGAACTGTCGGACCGGCCCGCGTGCCCCACTCAGCTGAGTAGGTGTAAGTCAGCACTTTGAATTCCTGGATCGCGTCAATCGAGGGCAGAATCGCAATTCCGCCGGCGGTGAGTTCGTTGTTGTCGTTGCCGTCAAGCAGCCAGTCCGTGCTCGAGGCACGCGAGCCGCCCACAGAGAGCGAAAACGTTCCGCGCGTCGAGACCTCGCTGCTAGGTCCGGCATTGAAGAAACTGGTGGGATTCGTTTCCTGCGTCGTCCCGGGCGTCAGCGTCGCCAACTGAACGAAGTTGCGACCGTTCAACGGTAGGTCAGCAACCTGCTCGGCAGTGATGACTTGACCCAAGGCCGGTGTCGTCGTCTCGACTGCAACCTCAGCTGCGTTCACCTCTACGCTTGTAGCGACCGAAGCAGGCCTGAGCGTGAAATTAAGTTCACGCTGTTCATCGACTTGCAGCCGGACGCTCTTCTGTTCGGCAGGAGCAAAACCTTGAGCCTCGACGTGAATGGTGAAGAAGCCGACCGGCAGCAGAGGAATGAGGTAGTGGCCGGAGTTGTCCGTCTTGGCTTCGCGGGTCAGGCCTGTCCCTTCCGACGTGATCCTGACACTTGCCCCCGAGATCAGAGCGCCTGCATTGTCGGAAATGTTGCCCGAGAAGCTTCCCGTCGCCTGAGCATGAACAAACTGACAGGTTAGAACAAAAGCTGCGACACAACACACCCCAAAGAGCGTCCTCTTCCTCAACATTTCGCTCACCCTTTCGGCGGCTTGCTCCCCAAAAAAGAAAGACACTCCCGCTTCCTGTCGATTTAGGAGGCCCCCGGCCGCAGACACGGCTTATAAATGGCCACTCACGGGTAAGTCAAGAAGTTTCGCGGTGAGTGAGAGCATCGGAGGATCACTTATTTCATTTTTTGCACAGACGCATTTGAAAATCGTCTTCAACGAAGGTCCGCACACCAGAAGAGAATGCTGGGAGGAGAGAACCACTGCAAAGGTAACCGCTCTCACGCACGCGTCGACCACTCTGCATCGAAACTTGCGCGGTCGTAAAACGATTTTTGTGTGCCCACTCCGGTGGTCGATAACCCGGCGTACAGGTTTGCGCGGCGCACGGCTTCTTTCTCGGGTACACCCTCCCCAAGAAAAACGGCGAAGCTCCCGATGAAAGCGTCTCCCGCGCCGGTGCTGTCGATGCTCTCGACGGCAAACGGGGGAACATGCTCCGTCCCTTCACGAGTTGCCAACAAAGATCCGTTCGCGCCCAGAGTGATGATGACGCGCCGTATGCCGCCCTCAACGAGTTTCAGCGCGCACTTCTTTGTGGATTCTACCGTTTTCACGGCCATCCCCGTGATGGATTCGGCCTCGCTTTCGTTGGGAACGAAGTAGTCCAGGTCCTTGAGTCTCGCCAGGTCGACAGCCTGTGCCGGAGCGGGATTCAGGATGCAGCGGATTCCATGCTTACGCGCAAAACTGATCGTGTAATAGACCGTCTCCAACGGAATCTCGAACTGCAGCACGATGCAGTCGACGGACTTCAACATGTCGGCGGCACCATCCACATCGGCGGGCTTGATCGCATCGTTAGCGCCTTTCACGACCAGAATCCGATTTTGCCCGTTGGGCTCGACAAAAATGGGAGCCACTCCGCTCGACAGCCCCTCGACCTGCTTCACATAAGTAGGATCAATTCCCAGCTTGCGAAAGTTCTCAATCGTGGCCGGCCCAAACAAATCGCTGCCCACGCGCGCAATCATGAATACATCAGCCCCACAGAGCCGCGCTGCCACGGCCTGATTTGCACCCTTGCCGCCAAACCCCAAATCGAACTTCTGCCCGAATATTGTTTCTCCAGGTTTTGGAAATCGCTCTGCGAAGGTTGTCAGGTCGATGTTTGCACTGCCCACCACTGCGATGCGAGGCCGCTTTGCCATCATCGTCTCGTTTCTCCGAACTGGAGGAAGGCCGAGTCTATGCAGGGCAGGCTGGACGTGTCAATGCGAACCGCTCGACTTGGCTGCGAATGACGAACACACTTGTGGCTCCATCGCAAGAAGAGTACAGTTACTCGTTTTCCAGGGGGGAAACGCATGTTCACGCCACAAAGCCTCACCATTGCGCTGCTGATGATGATTACCAGTGCCATCTGCTGGGGTTCGTGGGCAAATACCTTCAAAGGAGTTAAGAATTACCGTTTCGAGCTTTTCTATTGGGATTACGCCATCGGAATTTTTCTGATTTCTCTGATTCTTGCGCTCACGATGGGCAGCACCGGACACGATGCCTCCAGCTTTCTGGATAATGTCCGCGCGGCGGACCCTTCGAACATCGTCTCTACCCTGATCGGCGGTGCGATTTTCAACCTGGCAAATCTGCTTCTGGTCGCAGCGATCGATATGGCCGGCCTTGCCGTTGCGTTTCCGGTGTCAATCGGAATCGCGCTCGTGGTGGGAGTGCTGCTGAACTACATTCTTCAGCCCAAGGGCAGCGCTCTGTTGCTGATGTCGGGCGTCGCTTGCGCCGTAATCGCCGTGATTCTTGACGGCAAGGCTTATGGAAGTCTCACCCGCGCCGGACGTGGCGCCTCTCGCAAGAGCATCATCTGTGCGTAGTCTCAGGCACGCTGATGGGGCTATGGAGCCCGTTCATGACTTATGCCATGACGCGCGGCGACATTCCCTCACCCCTTACAGCGCGGCAACGTTTCTTACCCTGGGCGCGTTGCTCTCCTGTTTCATCTGGAATGTTTATTTCATGAAGAAGCCGCTGGTCGGCGAACCGGTCAGTTTCAGCGGGTTTTTCAGCAGGCCCGCAACGGGTCACCTTCTCGGATTGCTGGGCGGCGCCATCTGGGGCTCTGGGACCGTCTTCAATCTCGCCGCCGGGAAACTGACGGGACAGGCGATTTCCTACGCGATCGGCCAATCTGCGCCGATGGTTGCCGCACTGTGGGGAGTTCTGGCGTGGAAAGAATTCGCGGGATCCGGGAGCGCGCGCAAAGGTCTATCTCGCATTGATGTTCGTCTTTTACGCCTTCGCGATATTGCTGGTAGCGCGCGCAAACGGCTGAAGCGCGACACGCTCATCAACTTCTTATACTCCAGAGCGCGCATGCTGCCCGTTATATCGGCAAGATGCCGGATGCTATTTCCCTTTGATCCGGGTGATGAACAGCTGCAGGAACCGGTCTGCGTCCGAGGCAAGGCAAACCTTCGCATTCGGCTTCAGATCGACGACGCCTTCGATTTCGTAGTGATCTCCATGTAGCACATTGTTTTCGTTGGAGCCCATCCGGTTCACCACCGTTTCGCCACGCGTAAACTCGCCCTTCGTCTCGACATCGACGTGCATCTCCTTGAGCGTTACCAGCGTCGGATCGATCACGGTGGCGACGGCTAGGGGATCGTACATGGCCGCGCCTGAGTATCCGCTTTTCTCCGAGCGCGCGACATAAAAATCGGCAAGCTTGGAGATAAAGTCACTCTCGGGGCCATGCAATGCCTGCAGCTGCGAAAGATGCTTGCGGGTCATCAGGGTGCGCTCGCCGACATCTGAACCAATCATGGTGACGATCCAACCGGCGTTGAAAACGATCGACGCGGCTTCCGGATCGCCGTAGATGTTGGCTTCGGCCGCTCCGTTGACGTTTCCCCCAGTGATCGATCCGCCCATGATCACCACATCTTTCACCAGCGCAACTATCGACGGATCCTTCGAGACTGCAAGAGCGATATTCGTAAGCGGCCCCACAGGAATCAACGAGATCTCATGGGGATACTTGTGGACCATTTCAATGATGAGATCCGGTCCGAAGCGCGAATCCGCCTTGCAATTCGAGGGAGGTAGTTCCACACCAGCCAGGCCGTTCTTGCCGTGCCAGAACTGAGCGGTGATCAATTTCTGGTTCAGTGGGTGCTGCGCTCCGCCCGCGACTGGCACATCACAACGGCCTGCGAGCGAAACCAGTTTCAACGCATTTTCGAGGCCCTGCCACGCCTCGACGTTTCCTGGGACCACCGTAAGAGCTTCGACCTTCAATTCCGGCGAATTCAGCGCCAGCAGGATCGCCATCGCATCATCGATGCCCGGGTCGGTATCGATGATTACTCGCCCAGGGGACTGAGCAATGGCATTCGCGACAAAAAATAGGAAAGTAACAAGAGCGGACAGCGAAACGCGTCGCTTCACGTGGAACGATCCTCGGTTTGGATTTGGAGCAAACGAATTCTACAGCAGCATGCCGGCAATGGAGGCCGACATGAGGTTCGCCATCGTGCCGGCGAGCATGGCGCGGAAACCGAGCCTCGCCAACTCCCCGCGCTTATTCGGAGCCAGGGCGCCGATGCCGCCGATTTGAATTCCGATGGAACTGAGATTCGCAAAGCCGCAGAGCGCGAAAGTGGTGATTGTAAACGAGCGCGGATCGAGCGTAGCCCTCTGCGGACCGAGCCTCGTGAAGGCCACGAGTTCGTTCAGTACCATCCGCGTACCCAGCAAGTTGCCAACCGCCGGGCAATCGCGCCACGGAATTCCAATCAACCACGCTACCGGCGCGAACAGCACACCGAAAATGTTTTCCAGGCTCGCAGGGAACCACGCGACGTGGTTGTGAATACCGCCCAAAATGCCGTCGACGAGAGCAACCAATGCGAGAAACGCGATTAGCATCGCGCCGATGTTGAGCGCCATGTGCAGTCCATCCCCTGTGCCACGTGCGACGGCGCCGAGCAGGTTCTCGTGGCTTTCTTTTTCGATTTCGTCCTCACTCATCACGACGCGCCCGGCGGTCTTGGGCTCTTCGGTTTCGGGCACGAGCATTTTCGAAACCAATATGGTGCCCGGGGCCGTCATGATAACGGCGCTAAGAACGTGGCGCGGTTCAGCGCCATAGGCGAAATATGCCGCCATAATGGAACCGGAGACGTGCGCCATACCGCTCGTCATCACCGTCATGAGTTCGGAGCGGGTCAAATCAGGCAGAAACGGGCGTATGGTTACCGGCGCTTCCGTTTGTCCCATGAAGATGCTGGCTGCAACATTCATCGACTCGGCGCCGCTGGTGCCCATGATCCGGGTCATCGCCCAGGCGGCAATGCGGATGATGAACTGCATGATGCCATAGTGGTAGAGGATTGCGAACAGCGCACAGATAAAGATGACGGTTGGCAGCACCTGAAACGCGAAGATGAACCCGATGTTCGAGTTATGCTTGCCAAGCGGACCGAAGACGAATTCCGAACCTACGAACGAATAGCTGAGGACACGATTGGCGCCGTCACCCGCAGCTTGGAAGATCCGCCGCCCGATATCGACCCGCAACACGAAAATGGCAAAAGCGATTTGCAGCCCCAGTCCCCACGCCACCGTCTTGAGGCGAATCGCCCGGCGATTCGTGGAAAAGGCGAAGGCCAAACCGAGCATTGTCAGCAGGCCAAGAATCCCGGTGTATCGTCCCATCAGTGTTTCTCCCCGGACTTCTGGATGACTCTATGGATCAGCGGCCGCTTAGCAGGTGCGGCGTCCGCGATCTGAATACTATCGCCAATCAGCAAACGGGCTTGCTCCGCCCGCGCCTCCGAATTGTAGTAAACGGTCGCGAGCGGTTCCTGGGTCTCCACTCGTTCTCCAACCTTTTTGTGCAGAACAATACCCACCGCCGGATCAACCGAATCTTCCTTACGCTCGCGCCCGCCACCGAGAATCACGCAGGCAGTGCCGATTTTTTCGCACTGCATGGATGAAATGACGCCTGACTTTGAACTAAGGATCTGGCGTGTTTGACGCGCCTGCAGAAGCCGCGTCGTGTCATCGACGACTCGCGCGTCACCGCCCTGCAGTTCGATCATGTGTCGAAACTTGTCCAGCGCCTTGCCGGACGAAATCAGTTGTGAACTAAGTTGTGTCCCTTCCGCGACGGTCCGGGAAGCACCTCCAAGATGGAGCATCCATCCGGCGAGATGAAGGCAAAGCTCGCGCAAATCCTCCGGGCCCTCGCCTCGTAGAACTTGCACGACCTCGATCACTTCCAGCGCGTTACCAATCATCTTCCCGAGCGGCTGGTCCATGTCGGTGATCAGCGCAACGACCTGCTTTCCCATTCGCTCGCCCGTCTCCACCATAAGTTCGGCGAGGAAAGCCGCATCCTTTTCGCTCTTCATGAAGGCGCCAGAGCCTGTCTTCACATCGAGCACGAGTGCATCGATGCCCTCGGCGAGTTTCTTGCTCATGATCGACGCACAAATCAGATAAGGACTTTCGACAGTTCCCGTTACGTCCCGCAGCGCGTAGAGTTTTCGATCCGCTGGCGCGATTTCTGCAGTCTGGCCGATCATGGCACACCCGCAGGCTTCCAGCACTCGTCGGAATTCGGTGACCGGCAGGTTCACATTAAATCCTGGTATCGCCTCGAGTTTGTCGAGCGTCCCACCGGTATGGCCCAGACCTCGACCGCTAATCATCGGCACTGCGATGCCCGCGCTAGCCACCAAGGGAGCTAGCACGAGGGAGGTCTTATCTCCAACACCGCCTGTCGAATGCTTGTCGACTTTTCTTTGCGGCAGCGAAGAAAGATCGAGGACTTCCCCGGAACGCAGCATTGCGTCCGTCAGGGCCGCCGTCTCAGGGCGTGTCATACCGCGCAACACAACAGCCATAAGCCACGCTGAAACCTGGTAGTCAGGGACGTCGCCACGCGTGTAGGCATTCACCAGGTTTTCAATTTCCTCTCGCGTCAGCTCGATGCTATCTCGCTTCTTGCGGATGACGTCAATCGCGCGAAAGGTGGGCGGAGCAGATTTTGTTTGGTTCACTGGAACCGGAATCCATCCGGAAGAAGTTCCTTGATGTGCGCCTGCTTCGGGCCGTCTGCGCCCTGAAAGAATACGGTTGCTTCTGGCCCGAATTCATAAATCACTTGCCGACACGCGCCGCATGGGGAACACGCGATTCCATGATCGTTGGTTACCGCGACAGCCCGGATTTCGATCTTCGGCCCCAGTTCGGCTACAGCTGTGAAGATCGCTGTGCGTTCCGCGCAATTGGTCATGCCGTAGGAAGCGTTCTCCACATTGCAACCGGAGAAGACTCTGCCGTTCGCCAGCAGGATCGCGGCACCGACCCGGAATTTGGAATACGGAGCATGTGCATTCTTCATCACTCGGATTGCGGCCCGGTCCAGCTTCTTCCGCACAACCGCCGAATTAGTTTTGCGCATAGGGAGGGGGATTCTCGACGCCCAATTGTTTCCTGCAACGTTTGAAATCGTGCGCCATTGTAAACCCTGGGGTGATTTCTAGCCGGTTTTTGGCCTTGGCTAACCGCCAGAGCACGGTACTCGCGCGATAAAGTCCGTGTGCCGTACAATTGCATCCAATCTTTAGGCCCGGTTCGGGTTAGGGCAGACGCACTGGAAAGCAATTCCGAAATGCTCAGCGACCACGATTCCTCGAAACTCGTGCAACGTCCTGACGCGACAATCGCGACTCGAGATCGTGGCGCATCAGGAGCACTCGCCTGGCTTCAAGGACGGCCTCTTCTCCCGAACTCGGGCATTCCGCTTGATCTGAATTGGGTGCGGGAAGTTCGGGTAAACACAAGCGCCGTCGAACGAAGAACGCAATCGCAGGTGGCGCGGCGAACGGTTAAGAAGGATTGGCAGGCGGCATGGCTTCTGCGTGCGATTTCGTGTATGGATCTGACCACCCTCTCCGGGGATGACACAGAAGAACGTGTGCGCCGCCTCTGTGCGAAGGCGCGACACCCGATTCAACAGGAATTGGCTGAGAAGCTCGGGATCGAACAACTCGGAATCAAAGTTGCCGCGGTGTGCGTATACCACACGTTTGCGGAGACCGCCCTCAATGCCCTTGAGGGCAGCGGAGTCCACGTGGCTGCGGTCTCCACCGGGTTTCCGGCGGGCCTATCTCCACTGACCGAACGCGTCTCCGAAATCCGCCGGTCCGTGGAGGCCGGAGCGCATGAGATTGATGTCGTCATCACACGCGCGCACGTGTTCGGCGGACAGTGGCAGGCGCTCTATGACGAGATTGCCGCCTTCAAGCAAGCATGTGGCGGGGCTCACATGAAAGTCATCCTGGGAACAGGCGATCTTCTGACCCTCCGCAACATTGGGCGCGCTAGCTTCGTCGCAATGATGGCGGGGGCTGATTTCATCAAAACGTCGACTGGAAAAGAGTTGACCAACGCGACGCTCGCGGTGAGCCTGGTGATGGTTCGCGCTATCCGTGAGTACGCGCAACAGACTGGCATGGCCGTTGGATTCAAGCCAGCCGGGGGCATTCGGACCGCAAAGCAATCCATCGACTGGCTTGCCATGATGAAGGAGGAACTGGGCGATTCCTGGCTTCGGGCAGAGATGTTCCGCTTTGGAGCGAGCGGACTGTTGGGTGACATAGAACGCCAACTGGAGCATCATGCGACGGGGCGATATTCCGCCGAGTACCGGCATCCAATCGCCTAGCGCAAGTCGACGAAAGAAATGAACTGAATGAGCATCGCCGAAAAATTTGTCAGCATGGAATACGGGCCTGCGCCTGAAGATCCCAAAGAGGCCCAAGCCTGGCTGGAACGCCACAGCCGAAAGTTCACTCACTTCATTGATGGGCAGTGGCTGGCGCCCGCTGCGGGCGAGTATTTCGACACACTCGATCCATCGAACGGGGAAAAGCTGGCGAGCGTAGCGCAAGGCAGTTCAGCAGACGTCGATGCCGCGGTCCGGGCGGCGCGGGCGGCCTCTCCGAATTGGCGCGCGCTGACACCTCACGTTCGCGCTCGTTACCTATACAACCTCGCTCGTCTCGTGCAGAAGCATTCCCGCCTCCTCGCCGTTCTCGAGACCATGGACAACGGCAAGCCGATTCGCGAGAGCCGCGACATCGACATCCCCTTAGTGGCGCGGCATTTTTACTATCACGCAGGCTGGGCACAACTGCTGGAGCAAGAATTTCCAGATCACGAACCGTGCGGAGTCGTCGGACAGATCATTCCCTGGAACTTCCCACTTCTCATGTTGGCGTGGAAAATTGCGCCTGCGCTCGCGACCGGAAATACCGTGGTGCTGAAACCTGCCGAGTTCACGCCTCTTACAGCTCTCGCATTCGCCGGCCTCTGTCAGGAAGCAGCTATTCCCGCGGGAGTGGTCAACATCGTGACCGGCGATGGATCGACAGGAGAATCTCTCGTCAAGCATCCCGAGATCGACAAGATCGCGTTTACCGGTTCAACCGAGGTTGGTCGTGCGATCCGCGGAGCCACGGCTGCCAGTCACAAGTGCCTCTCTCTTGAACTCGGTGGGAAGTCGCCTTTCATCGTGTTCGATGACGCCGATCTCGATGGCACGGTTGAAGGATTAGTCGATGGAATCTGGTTCAACCAGGGCCAGGTCTGCTGCGCGGGATCTCGCCTGCTGATGCAGGAAAGCATCGCGGAAGCGCTCATCTCCAAAATCCGCGATCGCATGAACACTCTGCGGATCGGGCCACCGCTCGATAAGGCGATTGATATTGGAGCCATCGTGGCACGCGTGCAACTGGAAAGAATCCAGCGCATGGTGGCCCAGGGAGTAGCGGAGGGCGCAACCTGTTGGCAGCCGCAAGTCACACTGCCTTCGCGCGGATTCTACTTTCCACCGACAATTTTGAGCAATGTGCATCCTACGTCGATCGTCGCCCAGCAGGAAATTTTCGGCCCAGTGCTCGCTGCAATGACGTTCCGCACACCAAGAGAGGCTGTAGAACTCGCCAACAACACGGTGTATGGACTGGCCTCGTGCGTCTGGAGCGAAAACATCAACGTCGCGCTGCATGTCGCGGCGCAATTGAAAGCCGGCGTCGTCTGGGTGAACTGCACGAACCTGTTCGATGCCGCCTGCGGTTTTGGGGGATACCGAGAAAGCGGGTACGGTCGCGAAGGCGGACGCGAGGGTCTGCTCGAATACATGGAGCCGAAATGGTTCAAGCATGCGGCCAAGCTCGCCGTAGCTAAACCACCGGTTCCACCATCGCAAGATCCTGCCGACTCTGGCACTCCCACCATTGACCGCACCATCAAACTTTATATTGGCGGCAAGCAAGCGCGCCCCGATTCCGGCTACAGCATGGAAGTCCGTTCGCCTGATGGTGCATTGCTAGGCGAGGCGTCTCTGGGTAACCGCAAAGATATTCGGAATGCAGTCGAGGCGGCCCGCAAGGCGGAAAGCTGGGCGAAGGCCACAGCACACAATCGCGCACAGGTCCTGTATTACTGCGCGGAGAATCTCGCCGTTCGGCAGGACGAAATCGCGTCGCGACTTGCTTCTGCGGTAGGAGAGCAGCAGGCGAAGCGGGAGGTTGCTTCAGGAATCGAGCGCATCTTTTCTTACGCAGCATGGGCTGACAAATTTGACGGTGCGGTTCACAACCCTCCGTTCCGCAACATTGCCATCGCCATGAACGAACCCATCGGTACTGTCGGCGTAATCTGTCCTTCGGAAACACCGCTGTTGGGATTCCTGTCGTTAGTGCTGCCGCTGATCGCGGTCGGAAACACGGTGATCGCGGTACCGTCCGAAAAATATCCCCTGATCACGGGCGATCTCTATCAACTCTTCGATACAAGCGATCTTCCCGGAGGCGCGGTGAACATTGTGACCGGATACGTTTCGCAGCTGCTGAAACCGCTCGCGGAACATGATGATGTCGATGCAATTTGGTGCTATGGGGACGAGGCTACCGTCGCTTCCGCAAAAGCGATGTCCACGGGAAATTTGAAGCAGGTCTGGACCAACGAAGGCCGCACAATCGACTGGTTCGATTCGAAGGTCGCTGAGGGACGCTGGTTTCTCGAGCACGCCACCCAGGTCAAGAACATCTGGGTTCCCTACGGTGAGTAGTTCGCCTGATTGATTTTCCACCGGTTCGGGACTAGCATACCCGAAGTTTTCATTCGCCCGGAATCATTCTCTCTGCAAGTCCACGTCGACCAAGGAGGACCTATGGGCATCGCAGTCTCCGCGCACATTCATCCATAAGTAGCAGAGTTCATCGACAAACCACGAAAAATGTTAATCAACGGACAGTGGGTCAACGCCGCGTCCGGCAAGACGTTTCCAACATACAATCCGGCAACCGGCGAAGTTCTCGCGCAGATCGCAGAAGGCGATCGTGAGGACATTGAACGTGGCGTGGCTGCGGCAAGGCGCGCGTTCGATAATGGTCCTTGGCGCAAGATGACGGCCTCCGAGCGCGGACGCCTCATCTGGAAACTCGCGGACCTGCTGGAACAACACACCGAAGAATTCGGATATCTGGAGAGTCTCGATAACGGTAAGCCGCTCGCCATTGCGAAGGCGGCTGACGTGCCGCTCGCTGTCGATCTGTTCCGCTATATGGCGGGATGGGCGACGAAGATCGAAGGGAACACGATCCCGTTATCTGTGCCCTACACCCCGGGAGCGAAGTATCTCGCATATACACTGCGGGAACCGGTCGGCGTCGTTGGGCAGATCATCCCGTGGAATTTCCCGCTTCTGATGGCTGCCTGGAAACTTGGCCCTGCGCTCGCGACCGGCTGCACTGTCGTGCTGAAGCCCGCAGAGCAGACACCGCTTTCGGCGCTTCGTCTGGGAGAACTGATTACAGAAGCCGGTTTCCCGGAGGGTGTCGTCAACATTGTTCCGGGTTACGGCGAGACCGCCGGGGCCGCGCTGGCTGCGCATCCTGATGTCGACAAAATCGCTTTCACCGGTTCCACGGAGGTTGGCAAGCTGATCGTCCACGCCGCCGCTGGCAATCTGAAGAAAGTGTCTCTGGAGCTCGGAGGCAAGTCTCCGAACGTCGTCTTCAAAGATGCCGATCTCGAAAGCGCGATTCCTGGCGCAGCCGGCGCAATCTTTTTCAATCACGGTCAGTGTTGCTGCGCCGGATCACGCCTCTACGTGGAGAAATCCGTTTACGATCGCGTGGTTGAGGGCGTGGCCGATTACGCCAGCAAAATCAAAGTTGGATCGGGACTCGAACCGGAAACGCAGATGGGGCCGCTGGTCTCTCAAGAACAGCTGAATCGCGTCTGCGGATATCTTGAATCGGGCTTCTCCGAAGGCGCAAAGGCAGTGGTCGGAGGACACAAGGCCGGCGACCGCGGATATTTCGTTGAGCCGACTGTGCTGGTTAACACGCAGGAAGACATGAAGGTGGTGCAGGAAGAAATCTTCGGCCCAGTCGTGGCGGCGATGCCGTTCACCGATCCCGAAGAGATCGTCCCTCGCGCCAACAACAGCGATTACGGTCTTGCAGGCGCCGTCTGGACGCGCGACATTGGCAAGGCACATCGTATGGCCGAGCAACTTCGTGCCGGAACCGTGTGGGTCAACTGCTACAACATCTTCGACGCTGCACTTCCGTTCGGAGGTTATAAGCAGTCCGGCTGGGGACGCGAGATGGGGCACGATGTGCTCAATCTCTACACACAAACCAAGGCGGTCTGCACGCGAATCGCGTGATCGTGCAGCATAGCGTGATTGTTCATGAAAAATCAGACGGTGGCCGAAGGGCCACCGCCTGATTTTTTCTCCCCCGCAATAGATTCCTCTACCTCTCCATCAACAGAACCTTCTCGGCATCGTCAATCTCGGTCAGCTTCACTTCAATTACTTCGTTCAGAGTGGTCTGCACGTTGCGCCCCACGAATGTCGCCTCAACGGGAATCTCCCGGTGGCCGCGATCGATCAGCACGCAGAGTTGCACTCGTCGAGGCCGCCCATGCTCGAATAGGGCATCGAGCGCCGCTCGAGTGGTGCGGCCGGTGAAGAGAACGTCATCCACCATCACGATGTTCTTGTCCGTGATCTCAAACCCGATTTCTTTTTGCTGCACGACCGGCTTCGGCCCCAAAGTCGACAAATCATCGCGGTAGAACGTGATATCCAGAGTTCCCACCGGCACTTTGGCGTTCTCGATGCGGGTAATGATCTTGCCCAGCCTTTCCGCGATCGGAACTCCACGTCGGCGGATCCCCACCAGTCCCAGAGCCTCGACGCCACCGTTCTTTTCCACAATCTCGTACGCGAGCCGTACCAGCGTCCGCTCGATTTCCGACGCGGACATGAGTTGCGCTTTCTGACGTAGACCAGTTTTGCGAGCTGGAGTTTTCATTCGGAGTTATGCCCTCAGATTGCCGTGGTCCGGCTTCTCAATGTATTCAACCCGATGGCCGAGGTCAAGCGCCTGGAGCGGCTTGAAAAGAACTACCGATCGATCTTGTTCGCGGCATGCGCCGACGCGAGCGGCAGTTCGACCGATGTGTGGACATCGATCGGACACGGCGTTTCGACAGTTTGCACAATAGGAGACTTTGCCTGCCGCAATGCTCGCAGATTGATTTCTTCCGGACTCTGGGCTGCAGCCTCGGTGGCAACGATACCAACTCCCTGATTTCGGCCAAGAGCCTTCGCCCGGTACAGGGCAGCATCGGCGAGTTCGATCGATTCCTCGGCGCAAATGGATTCGTATGCCCGACGGCACCACGGATAGGCAGCCCACCCGACCGAACAGGTCTTCCGCACACTGATTCCATAGCCAAGATCGAAAGGCTCCGCCGAGATCACTTCCAGAATGCGACTGCAAAAGGCCGGCGTTCCTGAAGGATCTGTCGAGCGAGTCATGATCAGAAACTCTTCTCCGCCCCAGCGCACTAGCACGTCGGACTTGCGGACTACCATTGAGAGCCTTTGCGCCACGAGCTGCAACAAACGGTCGCCGGCTGGATGTCCGTAGATGTCATTCACTTCCTTAAAGAAATCCATGTCGACCATGATGAAAACCAGATCGCGATGGTCCATCTTGCGAATGTCATTTCCGCGCGCCCGCTGATAGTTCCGCAGTACCTGTCCCGCCTCAGCAGTCAGAATCTCTTCCATGTAGCGGCGGTTCCATACTCCGGTCAGCACATCCGTGAAGGAAATTTCCTGGAGCTCAAGATTCTTCCGCTGCAGTTCGAGGCTGTGCCAGCGCAAGGACTGCTCCTTGTTCTCCAGTTCGTCTTTCAAGTGGCACATTTCGTCGAGATTCTGGCGTGACGATCGCAAGAGAGTGAGCAATTCCCGGTCGAGCAGATGCTGCTTCAAAAACACCAACACACCCATGATGAGCATGACTGCCACGGTCAGAAAAAGCCGGTAGGTACGCACCCGCTGCGGAGCGTTGCCCCCAAACTCCGCCCAGGCTACCATCAAAGGCGTGACGAAGACTGCGACCATGGCGAGACGAGCCTTCCATATGCCAAAACTGCGCGGAGGCGCCTCCTCCGCTAAGGACTCGGACTCCGCTGATCCGGCAAGAATCCCTATTCGCACAAACCAAGCCATCGATGCCACGAGTGGCACGTCATACAGACTGCCGGTGTAGTAGGCATGCAAATCAATCGCCTCACTGGCCAATAGTGAAGCACCGCAGTAGAGCGCCGTCGCGCCGAACAATTGGAAATAAATACTGCGCCAGATGCCCCGGCTACGACGCCGTACGAGTAGCAACCCCGCGGCGAGCACAAGTTCTTCGCTGAAGTAGAGCAGATCGAAGCTCCTGCCGTACACCGGCTCCGAAAGTTGCACGTATTGCCACGGGATCACTACGAACAAATACAAGAACAACCACCAGGTGAGGAGCAGGGCAAAATCGAGTGTCCTCGCGCGGATCGCGTGATCCTCTTGCTTCTGGTGCGGTTGAATCGCAACCGCGGCCATCATGGGCACAACGTGCAAGAAAAGAATCACGTCGCCGGCAAAGGGATTGGGCGCTTCATGCCGCAGGTAAACTTCAACGTATGTCCACATCACCTGCGACGCCAGCCAAGTGGCTAAGCCCAGTCCCATCAAGAGCCAGAACAGACGGCTTTTGCCAGATGTGGTCCTGACATTGGCAAGGAACGCAACTGTCGCAAGAAGCAGAACGAATTCTGGAGAATGTCGCCAAACGCTGTCAGAGCAAAGCTGCGGGGCACGACCAGCGAGAACGCAACATGCACACACACGAGTGTGCAGATGGCAATGGTCCACTTCCGCCCGTTAGTGAGCGCAAAACTCCCCACGCATGAATTGTATGGTTGTAAAGAAAAAGTAAAGGAGTACCAAGGTAACCAGGCGACCCAAGACTAAGGTGGGGTAATTTCGTTACGAAAGAGCCTCCGAGAAATGTTGCACAAATCGACAAACGTCTCGAAATGAGTTGTATAGGGGAACGGCTGCAACTCGATAAGTATCCGGCTCCCGCCAGTCGCCAATCACCCCGTCGCCAAGCAACCTGTCACAAAGACCGCGGCCCGTCGTCAGGCGAATGGACAGCTGCGCTCCCCGTCGCTCCGGATCGCAAGGAGTAATAATCGAGTACTTCCCGGCCTTCTCTCGAAGAAGAAATTCCATATATCCCGTAAGCAAGACGCTTTTCTCTCGCAAACGCTGCATTCCAGCCTCTGAGAAGATTTCCATTGAGGCGCGCAGAGGAGCAAGAGCCAAGGATCGGCGGATTGCTTAATTGCCAACCTTCTGCTCCGGCCATGGGATTGAAATCAGGTCCCATTTCAAATCGGGTTCGGTCATCATGCCCCCACCACCCGGCATAGCGCGGCACATCCCACGCATGGGAATGGCGCTCATGCACGAAGCATCCCGCAACGCAACCGGGGCCGCCATTCAGATACTTGTAGCTGCACCATACCGCGAAGTCTGGCCCCCAGTCGTGCAAGCGCAAAGGGACATTCCCAACCGCGTGGGCGAGATCACAAGCAACGATACATCCCTTGCGATGCCCAGCTTTCGTAATTTCCGGGATGTGGAAATATTGTCCCGTCGCATAATTCACTCCGCCCAGAAGAATGAGCGCAATCGATTCGCCTTCCCGGTCGATCAGCGATTGGATGTCCTCGTCCCGGATGCAGGATTCGCCTTCTCGAGGAGTCAGTTCCACGAGCGATGTAGAAGGTTCGTAGTTGTGGAAGCGAATCTCCGACTTCACCGCATATTGATCCGAGGGGAAAGCACCTCGCTCGATCAGAATCTTGTGCCTTTTCAGAGTCGGGCGGTAGAACGATGCCATCATCAGATGCAGATTCACGGTCAAGGAATTCATGACCACCACTTCGACCGGCTCCGCGCCTACTAGAGTGGCGGTCTGTTCTGTCAAAAGCTTGTGATAGGGCATCCACGGATTTTTGGCGTGGAAGTGTCCCTCGACGCCAAGTGCAGCCCAGTCCTTCAGTTCCTGCTCCAGATATGTTTTGGCCGACTTGGGTTGGAGCCCCAGCGAATGCCCGCAAAGATAGATACCCTCTTCACCGCCCTTCGTCCTTGGAATGTGAAAGCGGTCGCGGAAGTGAGCCAGAGGGTCGTGAGCATCCATCGTAGCCGCATACTGCTCTCCGATTTCATAGGTCGGCGGCTTCACTGTAGCTCCAGTGGACTCAGTTCGCTGTGGACGAGTCTTTCCGCTTTTTTCCAATCGAGATCTTCCATCCGGCCAATGTGCTCGCAGAGTTCCGTCAGCATTCGGTCTTGCACCTGGCCTCGTTTAAGGGCCGTGGCGTACGGCACGCGGAGGAACGTCACCATTGAGTACTTGGGCACAAAACGCTGCGGGTACTTCTCCTGTAGTGCAAATTCCACTTTCTTGCGGAACAGAAAACGCGGATCGCCCACGCGGTCCCGCATCTCGACGAAGTTCTCGATCGCCAGGTCGGCAATTGCGTCGGTGTTCTCTCTGCGTGCGCGCTCAAACTCGCTGAACACCTTGTTCCAATCCGCACCATGCTGGTCAAGCAATCCCATCAGAACCGTGCAATCTTCGAATCCGCAGTTAATTCCCTGTCCGAAGAATGGAACAATCGCGTGGGCTGCGTCCCCCAGCAGCAGAGCCTTTCCCTCGAAATACCACGGCGAACATCGAATCGTCACCATAGACCCAACTGGATACGCAAAGAAGTTGTCTGGGAGATCTGGCATTAGTGAAAGCGCGTCAGGGAACCGTGATTGAAAGAACTCAAGCACCGCAGTTCGCCGGGGCAACTGCTCGAAACTGTCCTTTCCCTCAAAGGGCAAAAAGAGAATGGAGGCGAAGGTACCATCGACGTTTGGAAGCGCGATCAGCATGTAGTTGCCACGCGGCCAAATGTGCAAGGCGTTCGTCTCTAAAGCGTGTTTGCCGCCGGGAGATGCCGGAATCGTGAGTTCTTTGTAGCCGTAATCGAGATATTGTTGGGAGAAATTAAAGCGAATTCGCTTCAACATCTCGCCGCGAATCGCTGACGCTGATCCATCGCAGCCAATCACCACACCTCCGGCCACCGAATGCTCCTCACCAGTTTCCTCGTTGCGCAACTGGAGAACATTCTTCTTCAAATCGATTCCAGTGCAGCGCATTTGAAAGTGGACCTTGACCCCCCGCTCCTCGGCGGCATTCATGAGGGCGATATTCAGATCGGCGCGCGAGATGGAGTTGATCACTTCGGACTCAGTTCTGCCGTAGGGTTGAAACGTTATCTCCGACGTGGTCGAATGCATCATCCTGCCCTTCATCGGGATGACAATCTGCCGCATGTCCTTCCACAACCCCGCCCGTGTCAGGGCGTGAATTCCTCGCGCAGATAGCGCCAGGTTTATCGATCTCCCTGCGCTCATGTGCACCCGACGCATGTCCGCGCGTCTTTCATAAATCTCTACCTGGAAGCCACGTTTGACCAACTCAAGAGCGAGCAACGGTCCGGTGAGCCCGGCGCCAATCAGCGTGATCGTCCCGGTTTTCTGAGTCATCTGAGAAGGTCGAGGAGTTATTCTGTCAGCAGCGTTCGTGCTTCCCACAACTCCGGGAAGAATTTCTTGTCCAGCGTGAGCTTCAGATACGACGATCCCGCACTTCCGCCGGTTCCCATTCGCGTACCGATCACCCGCTCTACGAGTTGGATGTGGCGCAGTCTCCAGCCCACGACGAGTTCATCGAACTCCGTGAGCCGTTCGCAGACGTCGATCCAATCCCGATTGCTGTGCTCGTCGCGATACAAGGAAAGCACGGCCCTGGCGCGCGCATCGAACCGCTCGCGTTCACCATCATTCTTGTCGATCTGCAGCTTCCCCATAGCGCGTAGCGCTTCGAAGAAGGCATCGTGCAGAGAAGGCTCATTCAAACGACGCTCGAGCTGCGCGTGAGCTTCCGGCGTTGGCCGATGATAGCGCAGCATCTTTTCATCTTTCAATCCGCACAGAAATTCGAGTTCGCGAAACTGCTCCGACTGGAAACCGCTGGCCGGTTCGAGTTTTCCCCGAAAGGCCAGAAAATGCGTCGGCAGCATAGTTTCCAAGATCGTGAACTGTTCCACCAGCACGCGGGTAATTTCGGTGCAACGCCGCAGCAGGCGCGCTGCTTCATAGACCTCGTCCCGTGATTCCGGATTCTTTCCCGCGTCCTGAAGATTCGCTACAACGGCATCCAAGTCGTGAAGCAATTCTTTGAACCATAACTCGTACGTCTGGTGCACGATGATGAACAGCAACTCGTCATGATGCTGCGGCCGCGATTGCGGATGTTGCAACTGCAGCAGTTCGGCAACTCGCAGATAGGAACTGTAAGTCAGCTGATGGCTTTCCGGGGAGGCTGGCTCCGGAGGTTTACCTGTCTGCGCACTTTCGATCGCTGCATTTCGGCGGAGGTTAAGAAATTCCACCGCATTCTCGCCTAGCAGGCGGGATTTTGTGCGCGACGGGAAATCGCTGGAGCGAATCAGTTCCCCCACACGATGCTCACCCAGCGGGAACGGATAATCGGAACCCAGCAAGACCCGCTCGGTACCCATCGTCTCCACAAGATATTTCAGGGCTCGAGGATCAAACACTGCCGAATCGACGTAGAACCGATTCAAATAGTCTTTGGGAGTCAACTCACACAAGCCGTGCGCCACGGGGTGATGTTGCCATGCATTCTGCAAACGTCCCAGGAGGAAAGCGAAACTACCGCCCCCATGCGCAAAACAGATTCGAAGATTATGCGGCACCTTGTCGAAAGCCCCGCCCAGAATCATTGCGACGATGCCCAACTGTGTCTCCGCCGGCATGCCCACGGTCCACGGCATCATGTATTTCGGCATCCTGGACTGGCCGAACATGTCCCAGGGATGCACCAGTACGGCCGCGTTCTCATCGGCACAGTGGTGAAGGAAAGTCACGATGCCGGGATCATCGAGGTTCTTCTCTCCGACGTGATTGCCTATTTGCACGCCCAAGTCCCCCGCTCTCATGCACCGGCTCAACTCCTTGCATGCAGCGTCCACGTCCTGCAGAGGTACCTGGCAAAGAGCTTTTAGCCGGCCTTTTCCTTGAGCACACAATTCCAGTGCCGCGTCATTAAACAACTGCGCGCAATCGAGTGCATGTTCAATCGGTCGATCGTAAGCAAACAACACAGGAGTCGCCGAGAGAACCTGGAGTTCAACTCCGTCCCGATCCATCTCCTCAAGACGCTTCTGCGGATCCCAGCACGCGGAATAGATATGGCGGAAGAAACGATCGCCAATCATGATGTCCGCTTTGCCCGGTTCGGTGTGTTTGATCCAGGGCCAGTTGGGCGTCCCATAGCGCGCCGCCAAGTCCGGCCACGCGCGGGGGAAAAAGTGATTATGGATATCGATCACAGACATTTCTACGGTTTGCCGGGATGAATCGCCCCGCAATGTTTACACTTCCGGAGGTTCTCGTTTTTGTAGAACTGCTCGAACAATGGAGGAAGATCGCGCACAATACTCTTCAGTTTGACCTCGGCGCGATGCAGCAACTGGTGGCAATTCTGGCAGTACCACTCGAACCCATCCATCGCTCCTTCCGGTCTCGGCATCTCGACCACAACACCAATAGTTCCCGCCTGCAGGCGTTGAGGCGAGTGACGCATATGCCTCGGAAGTAAGAATATCTCCCCCTCTTTAATCGGGACTTCGATCGGCGGCTTGCCCGGTGTCTCCATCAGGCGAAGAAAAATATCGCCCTTCAACTGATAAAAAAACTCCTCCGTCGGGTCGTCGTGATAATCGCGACGATTGTTCGGCCCGCCAACAACCGTGACCATCATGTCGCCGTCTTCCCAAACTTGCGCGTTGCCCACCGGCGGTTTCAGCTTCTCCTTGTTGTCCTCGATCCAGCGCTGAAAATTGAATGCCTTCAATTCCTTGATCGATGGCACAGGCCTCCTATCTCTCAGGCTTGTAAGCTACCGCCCGGATTTCAATAAGCAGATGCGGATGGGGCAACTGATGCACCGCGACCGTGGTGCGCGCTGGACCATCGTAGTCGAAATACTCGCCATACACTTCGTTGTACCCTGCGAAATCGTTCATGTTGACCAGGTACGACGTAACTTCGACAATGTCCCGAAGGTCGGCGCCAGCCGAGCGCAGGATGTCTCGTATATTCTCAATCACCGCTCGGGTCTGAACACGAATATCGACGCGGGTCGTTCCCACCTCATCCACCTCTGCTCCTGCAATACTGTTGTCGGAGCGCCGTGAGCTTGTGCCCGAGACGATCAGAAACTCGCCCGCGCGCTTAACGTGCGGATACTTTCCCCGCGGCTTCGCCTTCCCCTCGACGACTTTGTTTTCGACCTCTCCCATCGCATTTGCAACCATCAACTCGGATTCAGAGCCTAATACATATGTTGTTCAGTTCCGAATAAAAGTTCAGCGAGTGTATGCCCCCTTCGCGCCCGATTCCCGACAGCCCCATGCCACCAAAAGGCGTGCGCAGATCCCGAAGAAACCAGCAGTTCACCCACGTGATCCCCGTATTCATCTGTTGCGCGACGCGGTGGCCGCGCTTGAGATTTGAGGTCCATATCGACGCCGCCAAACCATACTTAGTATTATTGGCCATGTCCACCGCTTCATCCTCGGTGTCGAACGGCGCGATATGGCAGACCGGACCGAATATTTCTTCCTTCACACAACGAGCCGATTCGGCCAAGCCAGTATAGATGGTCGGCTGTACGTAGAATCCGTTGTCCAGAGAATTGCCGAACTCAGGAATCCCGCAACCTGTCACGACATTTGCGCCTTCTTCGCGAGCGAGCGAGTAGTATGAAACAACTTTCTCACGATGCTGTTTCGAAATCAGCGGACCCATCTCTGTCGTCGGATCCAAAGGAGATCCCAGGCGGAGACCCTCAGCTTTGTGCTTGAGAACGCTGACGAATCGATCAAAGATCGCGCGCTCGACATAGATGCGCTCGGCGCATAGGCAGACCTGGCCGGTATTAAGGAAAACTGCGTCGGCGATTCCAGCGATGGCATCCTCGAAATCGCAGTCGGAGAAAACAATGGCTGCATTCTTCCCGCCCAAGTTCAAACGATACCGGCTTCACGAAAGGAGCGACCGTCTTCATAATGGCGGCGCCAGTCTGCGACTCGCCGGTGAAGGTGACCGCATTCACATCCGGATGCTGCGTGAGGAATTCGCCAGCCGAGTTCGGACCGAATCCATGCACCACGTTGTACACGCCGTCCGGAATCCCTGCGCTTTGCATGACTTCAGCGAGGAGGGTCGCACTTGCAGGCGTTTCTTCCGACGGCTTTACCACCACCGCATTTCCACACGCCAGTGCGGGAGCCACTTTCCAGGTGAGCAGAAGAAGAGGGAGATTCCACGGAGTGATGATTCCAACCACGCCCAAAGGCTTGCGGATGGCGTAGTTCAGCGCGCTCTTGCCGTCGGCGGTCTCCGTCTGGAATGACTCGATTCCGGCGGTGCTAATCAGATCGGCAAAAGTCCGAAAGTTCGCCGCCGCCCTCGGCACGTCCAGCCTCGACGCCAGGGAAATGGGCTTGCCGGTATCAGCGACTTCCGCCGCCACGAAACAATCGAAGCGCGATTCAATCGTATCGGCGATCTTGCGCAAACGTGCCGCGCGTTCGCGCACACTTGCGAGGCCCCACTCTCCTGCCAACGCCTTGCGTGCACTTTGTACCGCGCGATCGACCAGGTCACGATCCGCCTCGCTAACCTGCGCGATCACGCTTCCGTCCGCTGGGTTCACATCCGCGAACTCACGCTGGCCTGCGACAAACTTCCCATCAATATAGTTCTGGATGACCTTCACGTGCTTCGAACCCCGCGGCATCCTAACAGCCTCGCATCAGCGGAAGCAATCACCGGGAATCAGCTCTTGCGTTCTTGCAGATATCGACCGAGCGCGTCCGTCCACCCGGCCATTTCGATGCCGTATCGACGCAGGCTCGTTGCCGACAGAACCGAATACGCCGGACGCGGCGCCGGACGCGCCATTTGCTGACTGCTAACCGGCCTCACATCAGTTGCAAACCCAGCTCCTTTGACGATTTGTTGCGCAAATTCAAACCACGAACAATCACTGGCGTTGGTTACATGCGCGATTCCGCTGGCATCCTTTCGGCAAAGCTGGATGATGGCGCGCGCCAGATCCACGGTGTAAGTTGGACATCCTCGCTGATCATTGACAACGTCGAGCGCAGGGCGGCTCGACGGCCAGCCGCAAGATCGTATCCGGGAAGCATCTCCCACCGACTCCGAAGACCCACGACGTACGCGCGATGCAACAATGGGGCAGGATCTCCAGCAAATTGATCTCAGCCTCTGCCTTCGAGTGCCCATAAACACTCTGCGGGTTCCTCTTGTCGTCGATTTCGTACGGCGAAGTTTTCTTGCCGTCAAACACGTAGTCGGAACTGAGGAATATCAGCTTAGCGCCCGCTTGCCGAGCGGTCTGCGCAACGTTCACCGCGCCATCGCGGTTCACGGAGAAGGCTAGTTCGCGCTGGCTCTCACAGCCATCGACGTCGGTGTAGGCGGCAGCTAATACAATCCAATCTGGACGAGCCTTCCCGATAATCTCACCCACTTTGGCTGCGTCGCGGATATCCACATCGCGCGAGCCCATGGCCAGCACTTCGTCACCAGTCCATTCGCGCACGAGCGCTTTGCCCAGCAGTCCAGTGGCGCCAAGTATCAGAACTTTCATTGTCTTGATTTCACTACTCGAAGCATTCGGCGTGCCGCAGCAGAACTCCGCGCTGATCTTTTGCTGAGACTACGGGTTCGCCTGTGAGTTCCCACTCAATGTGCAAGTCCGGATCGTTCCATGCCAGCGTGCGTTCGTATTCCGGCGCGTAATAGTCAGTCGCCTTATACAAAACGTGGGCTGATGGCGAGATCACACAAAATCCGTGCGCGAATCCCCTGGGTATCCACAACATACGCTTGTTTTCGCCGGATAGATGAACGGCTTCACTCTTGCCAAACATGCTGGAACTGCGCCGCAAGTCAACCGCGACATCCAGAACCTCGCCTTCAACCACCCTCACGAGTTTGCCCTGCGTCTGTTGAATCTGATAGTGCAATCCGCGCAGTACATTCTGCGCCGAGCGGGAGTGGTTGTCCTGCACAAATCGCTCGCGAATGCCTAATCCCGCAAACACTTTTTCGTTGTAGCTTTCCAAAAAGAATCCACGCTCGTCCCCGAACACGCGTGGTTCCAGGATGAATACTTCGGGCAGTGAGGTCGATATTTTCTTGATCGGGTCCATCGCAGGCCGCGGCGTTCAAGCGGCATTCAACTTAGAATACCCTCTCTCGCAAAAGCTGCAGTAGGTACGCGCCGTAGCTGCTGTTTCGCATTGAACTCCCGATCTTCTCCACTTCCGCCGCTGTGATGTACCCGGAGCGGTACGCTATTTCCTCCGGACACGCGACCATCAGTCCCTGCCGTTTTTCAATTGCCTGAATATAGAGGGCCGCATCCATCAGGGACTCGTGGGTTCCGGTGTCCAACCATGCCATTCCGCGTCCCATCACCACGACTTCTAATTGTTGCTTCCGCAGATACGCCTGGTTTACGTCTGTAATTTCCAGTTCTCCGCGTGCACTGGGTTTCAGCGACTTCGCAATTTCGACAACTTGACTGTCATAAAAATATAAGCCCGTCACCGCATATCGGGACTTCGGCTGCTTAGGTTTTTCCTCAATGCTCAGCGCGCGTCCACTCTGATCAAATTCGACAACTCCATATCGCTCCGGATCATGCACCGGATAAGCGAAGACTCGCGCTCCCTGCGTCTTCGTGGCGGATTCGCGCAGGTCCTTCGCGAAATCGTGTCCGTAGAAAATGTTATCGCCCAGCACGAGAGCGCAGGGACATTCGCCCACAAATTGGGCGCCGAGAATGAAGGCCTGCGCAATTCCCTCAGGCTTCAGTTGCACTAGATATTGAAGTCGGATCCCAAATTGACTTCCATCCCCGAGCAACACTTGAAATTTGGGTACGTCTTCCGGAGTGGAAATGACGAGAATTTCCTGAATACCCGCCAGCATCAGGGTGCAAAGCGGGTAGTAGATCATCGGCTTGTTATACACGGGCAGCAGGCTCTTTCCGATCGCCTGCGTTACGGGATACAACCTCGTCCCCGATCCACCCGCAAGAATAATGCCCTTGTATCGCGTGCTTTCGGCCATGTTTAAGATTTGTTCCGATGCTCTTCAGACTGAGTAGTGTGTGGCAATCCACTGCCGATAGCTTCCACTGGTGACGTCGGCTACCCAATCGTGGTTCTCAAGATACCAGCGGACGGTTTTGCGAAGTCCGCTCTCCAGCGTCTCTTTCGGTCTCCATCCCAACTCCTGCTCAATCTTGCTCGCATCCATCGCGTATCGCCGATCGTGCCCCGGCCGATCCTTCACGTACGTGATGAGTTCCTTGCGCGAAGTTCTCTTGCCTGGCGCCATCTCATCGACCAGATCGCAGATCGTCTCCACGATTTCAATGTTTGGCTTCTCGTTCCAGCCTCCAATGTTGTACGTATCGCCGGGTTGTCCCTTGCGCAGGACAGTGGCGATCGCCTCGCAATGATCCTCCACGTACAGCCAGTCACGAACGTTCTTGCCGTCACCATACACTGGCAGCGGCTTGCCGTCGCGCGCATTCAGAATGATCAGCGGAATCAACTTCTCCGGAAACTGAAATCGTCCGTAATTGTTCGAACAGTTCGTGGTCAGCGTCGGCAATCCGAACGTGTGGTGATACGCCCTCACCAGATGATCCGATGAGGCCTTCGAGGCAGCGTATGGACTGTTGGGTGCGTAAGGAGTTCGCTCGGAGAATGGTGGGTCGTGCGGCCCCAGCGATCCGTACACCTCATCAGTCGAAACGTGAAGGAACCGAAAACGGTCGCGATCCTCTTCTGAAAGCCCACCCCAGTAAGCGCGCGCTTCTTCCAGCAAGGCAAAGGTCCCGTTCACATTGGTGCGAATGAAATCTTCAGGTCCGCGGATCGACCGATCCACATGACTTTCGGCGGCGAAATGAACCAGCGCAGCGGGACTCAGCTCGGCAAGAAGTTGGCTCACAAGCTTCCGGTCTCCGATGTCACCCTGCACGAACGTATACCGGAGATCTCCAGCAATGCTCTCCAGGTTTCTCAGATTCCCGGCGTAGGTCAGCTTGTCGAGATTGGTGATTGAACACGACGAGTCCTGCATTCTCTGCAGGATGAAGTTCGACCCGATAAATCCCGCCCCGCCAGTAACCAGAATCCGATCTTGCATGCTAGATGACTACAGCTTCGGGATAGCCCACTGGCCACACCCAAGGCTTGGAGTCTCTCGATTGTAATAAAAAAGAGACGGGTTTGCCGTCCTTCGCCCGGATTATCCAGCGCGCCTCCGCAACGAGAGGTCCTCGCTGGAGATCGCTGCCGTGCCGCTTGGCTTCTTGTCCGGCACCGCTGCCGGCTTTCTTCCGAGGATCTCAAGATACGCACTCTCGATGTCCTCGGCGATCTTTTGCCATTGGTAGTGATCCTCAATTCTCTTTCTGGCGGTACGTCCTGCGGCCTCTCTAGCGGCTGGGTTGGCAATCAGGAATCGCAGCCGATCGGCCAAGTCTGTGACGTTCCCCCGCTCAAAGGTAAATCCCGCGCCATCGACCACTTCCCGGTTCTCTGGAACGTCGCTGGTCAGCACGCACAAACCGGCGCCCATGGCATCGAGCAGCGCGAGCGAAAGCCCCTCCAGATCTGATGGCAGCACAAAAATCATGGCATTAGTAAGCAATTCGTCGAGCGTTTCGCCCGACACCCACTCCAGCATCCTGATTCGGTCGCTTGCGCGAGTCCTCAGCTCACGGCTGTATTCATCGCAATAGCTCGATCCGCCTGCCATCACCAGCTTGGTGTCAGTTTCGAGCTGTTCAAAGGCTTCGACCAGCAGGTGACATCCCTTCTCCGGCGAGAACCTCCCCAGGTACAGCACGTATCCTGCGGGCTGTAACCCCCATTCCAGAATGGCGCGCGGCTGTTTGCGTTCCCGCAGCACGCCACCATTCGGCACGTAGAATGTTTCGACTCCATGCTGCTCGCGATATCGCTTCTGCAGTGCGCGTGAAACAACCATCGTTCCGCTGGGAAAGTACACTGATGCCTTCTCTCCGAGCCGCAGCACAGCAGATGCGGGCCGTCCCCACTTCCTCCGCTGCCAATCGAGGCCCTGGACCGTCACCGCAGTCTTGACGCCCAATAGTCGCGGCAAGAACGAAAACAGCGCCGGGCCCAACGCGTGATAATGCACCAGGTCATACCGACGCGTTAGGGCATGAAGCGTGCTTAGCGATGTGTGGATCACGGTTTCCAGATGCTTCGAACGCACCGTCGGCAGGCGCACCAATTTCATTCCATTGTGTTTCGTCAGATCCGGCGTGAAATGGCTTCGGCAGTAAACGGTCACCTCATGCCCCATCGCTGCCAAGCGCTTCCCGACTTCCTCGTAGTAAGACTCTATGCCGCTGTATTTCGAGATCACTCCGCGCCCACCGATGAAGGCCACGCGCAGTATCGGCTTCCTAGGCTGCGCTTCGTCGGCGTGGGCAAGCGCCGCCCGCGATCTCTTAGGCTTTCCGGCGACGAGTCGGTCATAGAGAGACATCAGCTTCTGATAGTGCTGTTCAGGCGTGTGCTCACAGCGAGCCATTTCCCAACCTGCGCGCCCCATTTTCTTGGTCAGCTCAGGATTCGTGGTGAGCAGCCGAATCGCGTTCGCAAGATGATTGACACTTCCAACTGGGTACAGCAATCCCGTTTCGCCGTCACGAATCAACTCACGCCGTGATCCAAGATCGGACGCCACAACTGGTCTGCCATAAGCGTAAGACTCCAGAATCGTTTTCCCCAGAGTCTCGTATGCATGAGAGGGAAGAACAGTAAAACGCGATTGCGCGATACGACGGTCTCGTTCTTCAGCCCCGAGGTGCCCCACAAATTCCACATTCGTCAGGCGTAAACTGGCAGTCAGTCGCTCGAGTTCGTTCTTCTGAGGCCCATCTCCGGCAAGCACTAAGGGGATATCAGGCATTTGCTGCATTGCGCGTATCAGGTCATCGATCCCCTTCTCCGTCGACAACCTGCCGAAGTACAGGATGGGGCCATCGTTCGGCGGATCACCGACATCGTGAACGTTCTGGAAATGAGGCAGCACTTCGAAGAGCTTGGCATCCCAGCCATGCTCGACAAACTTGTCACGAACGAACCGGCTGGGCGCGAGAAACCGATTGACACACTTACGATACGTTCCCAACCAGCGATGCACGTAAGCCTCTGCGACTAGCGTTGCGCGTGCCGCTGCCCCGGGGTAGCAGCGCGCTCGGAACGCCTGCCAAAATGCCCCGCCCTTGCACATCTCGCACGCGTGCCCGCCCGACACGAAGTTGTAGTTGGGACAAAGCAGTTTGAAGTCGTTCAGGTGATACACCACCGGTACGTTCTGCGCCCGCAGTTCCCACAATATCGACGGCGACAGGTGATGATAGATACTGCGGATGTGCGCCACATCGGGCCGGAACTCTTGAATCATCGTCCGGATTCGTCGCCGCGCCTCAGTCGAGTAGATCAAGTGGGCCGCGCCCTGCACCTTTTGCCGCCAGGTCAACTCCCCCTTGAAATCGATGTGCGGCACAAAGTGCCGGTCATAGGGCGTCGGTTCTCCGCGTTCGTCCGTCATCGAAAACAAAGCGACTTCATGGCCGTTCGACCGCATTAACTCCATCAACTCGAACAGGTACACCTCAGTGCCGCTGAAACGGTAGTTATATTTGTTGCAGAACAGAACTCGCATGGGGAAGAGCCTCGCCTCGGGACCGAAACACCTGCTGGTGGAACAGATCAGTAAATGACTGCAGATTGTTTTGGCAGTTGAAGTTGTGACAAACGTGTACACGGGCCGCGTGCCTGACCCAATCTAAACAGTGGGCGGAATCTTCTGGCGTCGCACGGCTCAGTGTATCTTCATACGTTTCGTCCACAAGAAGGGGGCCTTTACCGAGCAAATAAGAGACTCCCATAACCTTCTCTAGAAAGTCCCACATCGATCCGGGCTGATAGAGGAACCCAGTCTTGTCCGCAATCACTAGCTCAGGAATTCCAGTGATCGCTGGTGCCAAAACGAGCTTCCCGCGTGCCATCGCTTCCATCAACACCAGAGGAATCCCTTCGCTGCGACTGGTCAACACGACCAGATCCGCTCGTCTGTATAAAAAATCCATCTGGTCTGGCGAGATGTGTCCCAAGAGCTTGACCCTGTTCTCGAGTCCGAGTTCGCGGATCAGTGACTCCAGCCGGCACCGCTCGGGACCTTCCCCTGCAATCTCGCAGCGAAAGTCCAGGCCTTCAGCCTGCAAGTGGTCGCATGCTCTTACTAAGAACGCGTGGTCCTTTACCGCATGTAACCGTCCCACCGCCAGCAAGCGAATCGGTTCAGTGTTGTTGCTGCGAGCGAGTGACTTCAACATCTCGGTTTCCGGCACTTCGACTCCAAGCCGCGCGATGAACACTTTCACCAGGTCGATTTCCGGATAGTGCGTGGCGATGAACCGGCGGTTGTATTCCGAGACAGTCAGGCAGAACTTGCAATTCTGAAGCTTCACATCCAGGTAAGCCCGGTGCAGCAGCAAGTCTGAGCCATGGAGCGTCAGGCTGAAATTCAGATCGAGCAACCTGGCAGCAACCAGCGCAATCCACGAAGCCGAATACCCATGATGCACGTGGATATGTTCGACCACATGCGTCTGCAGTCGAACCGCATAGCAAGCTCCCAGCAAGGTATGCAGCAGCGCTTTCATCCGCCCTATCGGACCCTCCTCTCCTTGAAAAATCACCCGAGCGACCAGGTCCGCAATCCTGTTCCAGTGCCAGACACATAGCCACACGGCCCGCGCCAGCACCAGTAACTGCACCGGTCGTACCACGACATCGGCATCCTCAAGGGTTTGGTCTTCCTTATTGGCCCGGGTTACGGTCCCCGTGATGACACGAACCCCCAGCAAGCGCAACTCGGCGATCTCTCTTGTCACGTAGGGCTCAACCGCTACAGGAAACTGATTTGCCAGATAGGCCACAGTCAACATCAGACACCGACCTCCGCTCTTCGCCTCTGCGCAGCCAGGATCCCTGCCACGGTGAACAAGATTCCATTTACGAACTGATAACTCATGACCACCACTGCAGCATTGGCCCAGTACACTGCGAGCAAAATCGGCCACCACCGCCGAAAGGAGTCCAGGAAGCCTCGCGCCTCCCGTCCATGAACTTTTCCTAACCCCAGCCGCCAGAGCTCCCACATCAACCACGCATACAGCGATAGTCCCAGCAGCCCGTTTTCGACGAGGATTTCCAGATAGGTATTGTGCGGATACAGCACTTTATCGTGAAACTCACTGACATATTTCGGCAGTTCGGCTGGCATCTGGTGAAAACCCCAGCCGATCAACGGACGCTCCAGAAACATCTGCCAGCCGCCCGCGTTTACCGCTTTTCGAAACTCCACCGGCGCGCTCTCCTGGAGGCGATCGCCAAGAACGCCACCCAGGCCTGTCGTGGCCATCACGACACCAAGTCCTCCGGCTGCAACCGTCAGCACTGCGATGAATGCAAGCCGCGCCTTAAGGTTCTTAGCAACGAACAGCAGACCGAGCAGAGAGCCCGCAAACGACAACCACACTGCCCTTGTCATCGTCGCCAAGATCGCGACTGGGACCGCAGCCAGCACTACCAGAGTTTTCGCGCTTCGCAAGCTGCCGCGCCGATACCCGTGGATCACAAGCAGCCCCAGCATGTTCAGGGAAACTCCGTTGGCAACCGCTTGCAAAAACGGACCACGTGCGCGGCCGATATGGTATCCAAGGTTCGGATCCAGAATGAACTTTGGAAACACCAAATCGCGCAGTCCCAGCAGGAAGACGATGGCAGTAAAGCTCAAGTACGCAAGCACAGCCAACGCAAAAACCTCAAGCCGCCGGATCCTCTGCTCCTCGGTAAATACCAACTGTGCAAGATGAAACATTGTGAAAGGAAACAAGTACTTGGCCGCCAGCACTCCCCAGGTGTCTTCGTCGATTGGCCGGCCCACGAGGCTGATCAGCACCACGGCCGTGAGCGCAATCATTGGCCAGGTCGCACGCTCAAGCCACAGGACTTCCTGTTTCAAGACCACTGCTCTGCCGACAACTCCCACGATGAGCAGAGCGAACGACACGCGGTTCAGCCTGTGGAACGAGACGTCAGGATGGCAAAACAGCATCGCCGTAAGCGCCGTTAGGAAAAGCAACGTGGGGGCTGCGATCAACGCCTGCAACGGCCGTAATAAGGTCTTGATTGCGCCAGGCAACAAACCCGACACCAGTTCCTCTTCTCGCCTTGCCGCAATCGAGAGAGCCCGCATCAGTCTCCGCTTCCGCGTGCCACGGCGAACACAGTGCGCAGCAGGATGCGCGAGTCCAACCCCAGATTCCAGGTGCGGATGTATTCCCGATCCAACTCCATGGCGCGATCGAAAGAAGGGTCTCGCCGCGCCGAAACCTGCCAAAGCCCGGTCATTCCGGGCATCACGTCAAGCCGCGCCAAGTGGCCAAGTTCATACGCCGCAAACTCGTCGACGGGATGTGGCCTGGGACCGACCAGGCTCATTTCACCTTTCATGACGTTCCACAGCTGCGGCAACTCATCGAGGCTGTATCGGCGCAGCAGGCGTCCTACTCGGGTTATTCGTGGATCGTCAAAAACTTTGAAGATAGGGCCTGACCGTTTGTTCATTCCCTGCAATGAACTCTTGCATTGGTCGGCATCATTCCCCATGGTGCGAAACTTGTAGCATCGAAACGGCCGCCCTTTCCTTCCTGCACGTTTCGCAGCGTATAGAACAGGCCCGTTCGAATCCACTTTGATGAGCAATGCAATCGCTACCATCAACGGCGACATCACGATCAGCCCTAACCCCGCGCCCACGATGTCGATGATTCGCTTCGCTACCAGCCCACCTGCCGGCAGGTGTTCGGCATGCACACAGATCACCGGCAGACCGCCCACATGCTCAATCTCCTGGTCTGCCAAGTCCCAACCAAACAGCTCAGGAACGATCTCCAAATCCAAATGTAGCCGCTTGGCTTCGGCAAACACCTGTAACGCCAATTCGCCGTCATGGGGAGCCGCGAGGATCACTTCATCGACGAATCCTCTTCGCGCCATCAAGCGCAAGATCTGAAACCCGGCCGACCACATCGTTCCCCAGAGGCTTCCGTCATCCAGAAATCCGCAGATTCGCCGTCCGCAGCCTGGATGCCGCTCGATATAGGCAGCCATGCGCCGGCCTACCCGGCCTGCTCCAACAATCAGGACGTTGCGCGCCTCGATGCTTTCTCCATGAGCCTCTCGTTCCACGCTCCACCGTCTCCATAACCACATCGACCCAAAGTGGAGCGAACTAGCAAAGCAAATTACACAGCTCGTGGTCCAGTGAGATCCCTGCAACCCATAGGCAAAGCACAAGACCATGCTGCCCCATAGCACGGCCTTGCCCATTGGATCTCGTTTGTGCCGGAAAATCAGACCCTGCTTTGTACAACCCCTCCGTGTAGCCCAGAAGAGTGATCAAAGCGGCGTGCAACAAGGAAACTCCCAGTAGAAAGGCGGATGAACGCCGTGCGAACTCGAATAATGGGACGTCTGGAAACATCCCGCGGAAGAGCAGCAACAACACTCCCAGAGAAAGCCAGTTCAGCGCAATCAGCGCACAATCGGTACCAATCGACCGGAGACACTTCGACGCAGTCCTGCTTCGAAGCGGGTGCGGCGCCAGCAGAGTCATCAGGCTTTCCGGCAATGCCGCTGCAGCCGTCGGTTCCGGTTCCATGTTTGTGAGTACGTCTGACCTCACCGATCTTGGCGGCTTCTTTCTTGTGGAGCGTGTTGCAGGCATTTCTCCCGGAATTAGTCGCGCACAATCTGCGTATTGCCCTTGGTGGCGCGACGGGTGGATCAAAACAGAGGACACGTTCCACTCCATTCAGACTTCATTTCGCGGATCCTTTCCGCCTGAACACTCAATTCATAGCCTTCGATAAATGCTCGTTGGCATCGGGAACTCGCGATCGCTCAAGACAGTTCCCAGAAGCCGCACGCGGCCCAGGGCATTCTTGACTTTGAGCGCCGTGACGCGGCGGGTATGCTGCGCGGACAACACTAAGATGATCCCGTCCGCGAATCTCGCCATTTCGAGCGCCACGCTCGATACGGTGGACGCCGGTGCAGCCACAATCGAATACTCGAATTCTCTCCTCAATTCAGCCATGTACGCGCACAACGTTGAGCGATTACACGGATCTGGGTTGGCGCTGCGGGGCGGCACCCACCAAATGTTTCGGTGAATGCGCTTGGCGAATTGTCGGATCGGCGTGGTTCGATGCTGTGAATGCGCGCCGAAATCGCGGCGGTCAGAACTCGACTCCAAAGAAATTTCGGTCTCGTCGATCACAGCGATCTCAACCAGCTTCTCCTGGGCCAGGACTTCCCCCACCCACGTGCACAAACTGCGGACGTCGGTCTCATGCTCCACCGAGCTGAAAACGACCTGCTGCACCGGAGGGTTAATTCCGGGAGAAAAAACCTGCCGTACCAACCCGCGAATCTGCTCGTCCGCGAATGTCTCTTTATTCCAAGCAGTCGGTGCCGGGCGAGCATGTTCCTTTAGAACTGTTTCTTTGGGTTCCGCGATCGGACCCGCTCCGGCAAAGCTCCACGACGTCGAACTCAGCACCCCCGCCCTCATGCCGACAGCCTCCCACATAGTTTTTTGGGGAGCGATGCCAACACCGGGCTGTTCAAATACGCGACTACGTCATCGGGATCTCGGAACACGGGATTTAAGTAATCTGCAACGAACGCGGCCCCGGTAGCCGTCGTTCCTGCGGCAATCAGTCCGAGCGCCAACACCATCCAAGCCGACCGTACTGGCAAAGCCGGAGCAGTCGGTTCCTGCGCCATTGCAACATTGACGATCCCACGCTCGTCGAGCGCATCATCCATTCTGGCTTCCTCCTGCTTCTTCACATACAGCAGGTAGTTCTCCAGCGCAGCCTTCTCCTTGCCCAGCAGATACTCCTGCGTAATAGCGTCCTCTCCGAACTTTCTCGCCATCTGCCGGAAGGCTGCTTCTTCCGTGGTAACCGCTGACTCCCGCGCCAACAGACCCTCTCAACTGCACCTGACTCCGTTGCAACTCAGACTTAGCCCATTCATATTGCGTATTCTTATCGGTAGTTTTGTCCCGTACTGGTGCTAGACCCTCTGCCGCAATCGCCGACTTCGCTTGCGCTATCTCCTCATCGACCTCATGGACCAGACGATGATTCGGTTCGAACTTCGTCAGCAGTTGCGTTCGTTTCAGTTCCAGGTTCAACAGGCTCGACTTGAACTCCTTCAACAGTTCCGGATTGTCCGCGGTTCGAATCTGCGTAGTCGTGCGGTCCGGCAACTTCTTCAATTGCCCCTCGAGTTCCGAAACCCGCTGTGCCATCTCTGCCAGGTCGACGTGGTTCTGCCTGTGACTCGCGTCCACTTCGCTCAACTTCTGCAGTGTCAAGTCGCGCTGTAATCCTGCGGCCACGACACCGCGGTCCGTGGTGAAGCGCAGCAGCTTAACTTTCGTTTCTTCCAGCTGCCGTTTGGATTCCTCGGCCTGTTGGGAAAAGAACCGGAGTTCCCCGGTCGGCCGGTGGACATTCAAATGTTTTTCCAGATACGCCTTCTCCAGCAGCTGCAAAACTCTTGCCGCACGTTGCGGATCATCCGCCGCATACCCGATTGCGATCAGATTCGTTTTCTTGACTGGCTCGACTCTCAACCCCTTGGCCAGGCGGCGCGCTGCCCGCTCCACCCGTTCGGCGCGTCCCTCGTGCATCCGGAGAAAATGAAACCAGTCCCGGCCGCCAATTCCGCTCTCTTCGACCACCTGCCGCAAAACATCGTCATCCCGCAGCAGTTCGACCTCCGAATTCAGTTCCTCCTCCGTCACCGCCAGGTGCGTCAGATCAAGTGGGGCATTTACCCCCGAACTGACGGGGGCATCCGCCCTGCCCCGCCGCACCAGGATCTTCATGCTCGCCTCATATTTCGTGCCTACTAGTGCGTAAAGCACGGATACTGCGAGAACCACTGCCGCCACCCAGGCGAAGACCCTTCGCTGACGAAACAGCACCATCGCCAACTCTCGAACCGTCGGAATCGATTGCTGAGTGTGCCCGCGAATTGGGTCTTCGTCTGTCATGCGATGGATGAAGATCTCTAAAACTGGGAGGAATTCATATACATGCTCACGGCGGGCTTGGTGAGGAACCTGGATATCTTCGAGATGACATTCTGCGGCACGTACACCAGATCCCCGGGCCGTAAATGGGCATCCTCTTTCAAGCTGTTCTGCTTCAGCATTTTTTTTAGATTGAGCAGCCGTGCTTCGACCAGGGCGTCATTGACCCGCCGGAACAACACCACCTGGGAATGCTTCGCTTGTGATGTAAAACCGCCGGCGATCTGCACAGCTTCAGCGACCGTAAGGTCGGAACGCAGTTCGTACTTTCCCGGCTTGCCGACTTCCCCGCCGACCACGAAATAAGGCCGCTCGAAATCCTTCAATGCCACTGCGGCTTGCGGATCGTGCAGGTATCCGGCATACGCTTTTCGCACCGCCTCTCCGAACTCCGGGATTGTGAGTCCCTGTGCCAGCACCGCGCCTGCATCTTTCAACGCGACGTAGCCGTCGGGCTGCACCGTCAAGGTCTGATTGAATTCTGGGGCGACCGTAAAAGTCACCTCCACCACGTCACTAGAACGCAACCGGTAGAGCGGACGGCACTCCCCTCCGAGCGAGGGGTTTCCCAGGCCATCCGCTCTCCCGGGTTTTGTGGCCGTTGAACTGTTCCCTCCCTCTCCGGCCCCGGTTAGGCTGGATTGAGAGGAGCTTATGTTTCCACTCGGGTCCTCCTTCTCACCCTGAGCGAACACGGCCAAACTGCAACTGAAAGCCAATATGGCTACTTCTATGAATCGAACGGCTATGAAAACTCGCTTCATTCCTTGCGCCGTTGCTATCCGTGCTATGTAAGAGTCTTCTGTGGCGCTGTGTCGCAACTTAAGCCGATTCGCCGGACTCAACAAGACATGGGAAGTTCTGTCTACGAAAGTAGGGCGTGGCCCTCGTGGCAGGCAGACAGAACCGTTCCTCTGAAATCAGCAGCTTGTGGAAATGTTGTCACAAAGACGCCGTCTTCATGCCACATGTGGATATCTCTTCCGGACGTACCCACAAAAGTGGACTTGCGTATTCACCATGTCACATGCGCCACAATCTTTTCCCGGTCAATATCCCGTCTTGAAACCACCGTTGTGAGTCCAATCACCAGGAATGCGTACATTTCCGTGCCAGTTCGCTCTCCGATGCCGGTCTTCCACAATCGAGGATTCGGGCTAAGTCGCAACTCCCCGGCGCAGAAATCAAATTCCCAAATTGAAATCGATACCGACTTTTATTGACGTCTTTCCTTGTGGATTGTCTCCGATGATTCCTACAATCAACACATCGTGTTGTCCTTCGGAGACCGGTTCTTATATGACTTCGTCGTCAGCCGCCACTTCTCGTCCCATCGATGTTCTCGTCGCCGATTCCAATCGCATGCAGTCGCAACTGCTGATCAGCGCCTTGCGCCGCCGTCCTGAGTTCAACGTTGCCGCTTGCCAGATGGAAACCGTTTCCATCCTGCGCGCAGTCGCGCAGAAGGCTCCGCGTATCGTGGTCCTGTCCATGACTGCCGCGCTGAGGGCGGCTGAAACGGTGATGACGCTGCGCCGATTTCATCTCTCGCATCCCGAGATTCCAAAAGTTCTTCTGGTCGAATCCTTCGATCGTGAACTTGTCGTAAACGCGTTTCGGTCCGGCGTCCGCGGCATATTCTGCATCGCCGACTCCAACCTGCGCTTGCTCTGCAAGTGCCTGCTCCGGGTTGCCGATGGCCAGATCTGGGCCAATACGGAACAGCTCAACTACATCGTGGAACTCATCTCGGAAGTGCCTTCCTTGCGAGTGCTCAACTCGAATGGGGATAATCTGCTCACTCCGCGCGAAGAACAGGTCGTCGCCCTCGTCGCCGAGGGTCTTGGGAACCGCAATATTGCGCGCGAACTCAATCTCAGCGAGCACACCGTCAAAAAATATCTTTTCCGGATATTCGAAAAGCTCGGCATCTCCAGTCGTGTGGAACTCGTTCTTTATGCAGTCAACAACGGAGATCCTCGCCAGGCAGAATGGCTGGCCGGTGCCAGTCGGGTGGTGCCCAGCGCCTGATCTAACTGTTGTTAGCAAGTTAAAATGTCCGGTTTTCTTAGCACGTGACATGTCCGGTCTGAGTTAAACGACCAGCCGCCGTCGGGGCTGTGGGAAAGTGGGAATCCCGCGGTTTTTGCGGGATTTCCAAGCGAGGTGGGAAAGTCGGGGGTTGGACTTTTCCAGCTCGCGTCTTTTCCACAACCCGTTCGCGCCGCATTTTGTCGTCGACCAAGATCACACCTTGCCGGTTGTATCGACCCAGTCGGTGCGGCCCGTGCGTCAGGCTAATCGATCCATCCAGATGCTGATGCACGGTCACCGTGCAACCCGCCAGGCTGGCGCGCCAGCGCACCGCTTCAATCTGCAACTGGAGATTCTGGAAGCTGACCGTGTTGTCGCGATTCACCGTGCGCTCGAACTGCAAGGCGAAGATCAGATCCAGATCCCGGCTGCGACGAGGCACAAACGCGCTGCCCGGTTGCGCCGCTCGCACCTGAAAACGGCGGTTGAACTCGGCAAGGTAATGCTCGCGCAGAAAGGCATTGGCCGTTTCCACGGTCGTGATCCCGGCCAGCCGCAACTCCTGCGGCAGTCGGCCCTGCCAGGTGCCGAAGTTGCGCTCGCTTCGTCCCCGAGCCTGCGGCGAGTACGCCGGAATCATCTGCACGCCCAACTCGCGCAACGCCCGTCCCACTTGCGTCAGACGATGCGGATCCACTTTCCCGCCCACTTTCGGCGTCAGCCAGAAGTGGCTCCCCCGATCGCTGTACAGTGCGCAGAACACGCCCTGGCGCTCGATCACCTCTTTCAGCCCCGCCATCACCGTCTGCGTCGATTCTTCCTCCACCAGTCGCGCGTAATAGATCTCGCTTGTGGCGTCGTCCAGAATCACGATCAGGTCGTACCAGCGCTCGTCCTGAAACCAGCGATGCCGGCTGCCGTCGATGTGCAGCAGCATCCCCGGCAGTGGCCGCCGGGGTCGCCGTTTGCGATGCACCCCGCGTTTGCGCCCTCGCGCCACCAACCCTGCTCCCTGCAACGCCTGCTTCACCCAGCTGTAGCTGAGTTCGATCTGGTGCCGCTCCCGCAGCTTCTCGTGAAAATGCCGCACGTTCAGATCGCCATAGCGGTCCCGGTACAGCCCCAACACCTGCTCCACTTGCGCCAGGGGTACCCGCTTGGGCGAAGGCCGTCCCCGCCGCCGGTCGAACAGCCCGTCATAGCCGAATTCCTCATAGCGCTCCCGCCAGCGCCGCATGTGCCGGTCGCTGATGCCCATGATCTCGGCCGCTTGCCACCACGTGATCTTCCTCGCCATCGCTCGCAATATCACTTCCTGTACTTTCATCGCCCGCTCCATCGCGGCCTTGGTGTAAGAGAACATGCTTGGCATGTTCTCCTACTCTCGCCGCCTGAAAAGCGGACAGATCACGTGCTATCTCAACCGGACATATCATGTGCTAACGACACTGCGCCTGATCTAACTTGACAACTAACTCGGATTACGATATACCGATAACCGAGTTATGGAAGATGATCTTCACTCCTTCCTTCCGCTATCTCCCGCGACCTTGCACATCCTGCTCTCCCTGGCCGGAGAAGACCTTCACGGCTACGGCATCATGCAGGAAGTAGCCCGCCAGTCCGAAGGAAAATACAAACTCGGCCCGGGCACGCTGTACGACAATCTGCAAAAACTGATTCAACGGGACTGGGTGGAGGAACTTGGCCAACGTGCAGGCGATGACGATCCCCGCCGTCGCTATTACCGGCTCACGCTAGCGGGGCAAGGCGTTCTCGAAGCCGAGATTGCCCGCCTGGCTGAAGTTGTGCGCGAAGCTCGAGCACGTCTGCAGATCGTGAAGCCTTCCGTCCCCAAACCAAGGAGGGCATGATGCTTCGCCGCATCTATCGCTGCGTCCTTCGTCTACACCCGCCCGCATTCCGCGGCAGATTCGGCGATGAAATCCTGTCAATCTTCGATGAGGCGAAAGGAAAATTGTCCGGATTCCGGCTACTCATGGACAGCATCCTGTCGTTGATTCGCCAATGGACATTGCGTCCTGAATTCTGGAGCGATAGCGTTTCCGCTCCCGCGCCCCAAGCCGCACTCGACGGTATACCTTCGTTCTGCACCATCAATCCTTTCCGCCCTCGGACGGTTGCGGTTGTCCCCGCGCTAATCCTCTCGATTGCCGTCTTCAGTTTGACCTGCGTCGCGATCAAATACAGCTGGATTCACGTTCTCCATGTCCGTATTCCGGAAGTTCAGTTTCAAGCGCCGCAGTGGATTCCGCCCCATGCCAGCGCCACCGGTGTTCCTGACAGGACATCTGAGCCCGTGGCACAGAATCACGCAATTAGTCCACGCCTAACCCCCAAAGCCACATCCCGCGTAGCATCCAACGCTCCAGTTCCCCCCGCAGTTGCCACGAAAGTACCGAAGAACGGTGCCGTTCAGTCCGCAGCTTCTCCGCAATCCAATGCTCGGCAGTCCGAGAGCTATGAAATCGCACGCTCTTCTTCCAAATTAGAACCGCAGACTGCTGCCACCCAGCCCCTCACCGCCACCGGGCCTGCCGCATTCGCCAAAGGCGCGATAATCGATGCCACGGCACGGCACCGCGTAATTGATGGGGCTAGCGCAATCGTCACCAAGTATTACGTCGACGCAGAAGTCGCTCAGAAGATGGCGATTGCGATCCGGGAGCACGAAAAGAACGGCGACGACAATGCAGCGACAGACGGCCCAACCTTCGCCGATCTATTGACCAGCCAGATGAGAGAGGTGAGCCACGACAAGCACGTGGCCGTGATCTACGGGGCAGTTAAGATAAGCGAAAAACCTACCACCCCAACATCTGAGGAGGTAGCACGCTACGCAAGGGAGATGAAGCAGAACAACTGTACCTTCGAAAAGATAACGATCTTGCCACACAATATCGGCTACCTGAAGTTCAATTCATTTCCGGACGCGTCGATCTGTGGGCCAACCACTGCGGCTGCCATGGCGAAGTTAAATCATGCGGACGCGATCATCTTCGATTTGCGCGACAATCCCGGCGGTTATGCAAACATGGTGGCCCTCATCGCGACCTACCTCTTCGATCGCCCCACGCACCTGAACGACTTTTACGATCGCAGCCAAAACTCCACCGAAAAGAGCTGGACCTTGCCGCCCGTTCCCGGAAATACACTGGCCGACAAACCTGCTTTCGTGCTGACTTCATCCACGACCTTCTCCGCCGCGGAAGGGTTCAGCTATGACCTGAAGATGCTGAAGCGCGCGACTCTCGTCGGGGAGACGACGTCCGGCCGTGGCCATATGGGTGCGCCGCATCGAATTGACAATCACTTCACAATCCGTGTTCCCAGCATGAAAGTCATCAATCCCATCTCCAAAACTAACTGGGAAGGAACGGGCGTTGAGCCCGATGTGAAAGTGAAAGCTGCGGATGCATTGAAAGTGGCTATAAATTTGGCGGAAGGAAACCTGCGGAAATAAGAAAACTGAGTCCAGCCAACCCACGTCAGTCTTAGCGATGTGACCTCCGGCATTTGAAACGCCAAGCTCTGCACTGTATAACCTTGAGCAGCGCCCGTGTCAGAACCGGTTCCCAATCCAACTGTTCCGCCTAAGCCCCGCGGATGGGCGCTGGTAGCCGCTGGCCTGCTTCTACTTGCTCTCGCTCTCGTCGTTCTCTACACCGGGCAACGAGCATTTCTGAGTCCGCTAGCGCTCATTGTAGTTGCGGCCATCGGTCTGGCCGCGCTCCTTTTGCAACTCCGCCTGCGGAAAGACCTCGACAGGAAAATTCACGCGCCCTTGTGGTTGAATGTGTTGGGCCTCATATTCGCCGTCAGCGCGGTGTTGACCGACTTCCTTCATCTCAGGTCGAATGTCATGCTGGTTGCCGCACTCGCTGCCGTCGTCTGTTTCGCGTTCAGCGGCATGAGTGTCCTCCGCTCCCTCCGCAAACAAAAGAGCTAGACGCTGGCGTCTAGGCAGGCCACCGCTGATCGATGAAATCCAAAACCAGAAGAGGTAGAAGATGTGAAATTGAGCGGGCGAGCATACGTCCGGAAGCCGAACGGCTGCCAGACTATCTCTTAAACTCCACTGCGACCGTGGTTTCTACCACTGCGGGTTCTCCGTTGATTCGGTAAGGTTCAAATTTCCACCAGCGGAGGGCGTCCATCGCCGCTCTTGCCAGAACGTCGGGCCCGTTAAGCGCATGCATGCGGAGCACCGCTCCATCCCGCCCCACAACGATGTCGAGAGCAATGGTTCCTTCCAGCCTCTCCTTCCGCGCCTCGGCGGGATAGACAGGCTCGACTCGATGCACCAGCAGTTTTTGCATCACTTCCGCAGCGACTTGAGCGCGCGGTTTTTCCACAGTGCCCGCCTGGGCACTTCTCAAGCCGAATTCCAGATCCTCCCACGCCCGATTCCAGCGCCACCAGCAAATGGTCGCACTCAACAAAACCAACAGGCCGACCAGCCACCACCACCCGCGCCGTTTCCGCTTTGCTCTGCTCGGAGGCTGCGCACTGATCCTTGAGCCTGAGCCTTTCTTCGGCTCGTTCTCTCTCTGCTGCGCCGTGTTTGCCGCTACAGCCACTGACGTTTCCTCCGCTATCGCCCTCGCCTCTTTTGCCCAGTCGCGGATGGATGCCCGCTGTTCCGCCGAAAGCGCTACGAACTCAAGCCCGCAGCGCAGCTTGTCCTGGTACCTCACCAACGCCCTCGTTCGCAGCGGTTGCGCCAGCGGGGGCAACTGCAGTTCCACACCCACCGATTCCCCGGGCACAAGTTCCCCGGCGATGATTGCAGCCACGCCACGTTCGCACACGTTCACCGATCTCCCCGGCACTGTATCCGGGACTCCAGACCGAAGCACTGTCAGGTCGACCTGCGCCTGCACCAGAAAGCGCGGCACGCGGCGCCTCGACGGTCCGCTCCAGCCCTCGGTTTGTGCTCCCGCAGCCATTAAATGAATGTGGGGACAGCTGCCGCAGCCTGCCCTGAGCGCAGTCGAAGGGGCTGTCCGCGAGCGAAGCTCGGCTCTCTCCACATCATTGCCTCCTCAACTCCACAATCTCACTCCCACGCGCAAGCAACGCAACGCTTGCCATCCCGATGAACAATCCGTGCTCCACCACACCCGGCATCTCGCTCAATTCCCGCGCCAGCCTGTCTGGGTCCCGGATCTCTCCAAAGCAGCAATCCAAAATGTGATTGTTCTCGTCCGTCAGATAAGCGTTGCCTCCAGCATCGCGCCGTAATTCCACGTCCGCCCCCAGTGCAGCAATCCGCTTGGCGACCAGCGCTTGCGCGAACCGGATCACCTCTACCGGCAGCGGAAACTTGCCGAGCCTCTGCACCTGTTTCGACGCGTCGGCCACAACAATCATCTGCTGGGTCGCCGATGCAACAATCTTCTCTCGCAGTAGCGCCCCACCGCCGCCCTTAATTAATCGCAACTGCGGATCGACTTCATCCGCTCCATCGACGGTGACATCGATTTCCTGGCAATCGTCCAGTGTAATCAGCGGGATCCCCAAAGTCATCGCCAGCTCGCGCGACCGCACCGAAGTTGGGATGCCACGAACGCGCAAACCATTCTTCACCTCTTCCCCAAGCAGCTTAATAAAGTACGCCGCCGTCGACCCGGTGCCCAACCCTATAACCTGCCCATCCTTCACAAACCGCAAGCTCGCCCGCGCTGCCGCTTCCTTCTCCTGATCATTCGCCATAGTGTGATGAGTTACTTCACCAACGCATGGAAGAGAAGCGCTCTAGCGCCGCGCTAAACACTTTTTGACTCAAGGGTTTTAGCCCCAGTCATCCCACGCTTCTCTCGATGTAAATCAAATATCCCACTAATACCAGTCCAAACAGTACGGTCAGCGCCGTGACCAGGTCCAGCACAAATCCCGCCGGCTCAAACTTCCCCTGATCCAGACGCTCGCGTGTCTTGCGATATCGAAACAGCCCGCCGACCACCAGAAGCACGCCCAATATTATTGACGTCGCTCCCATCCACACCGAAAGGCCGCTGCGGTGCACCGGATGCCCCTGCAAAGCCGTCAATTGCCGCAATGCGATCGAGAACCTGCCAATGGCAAATCCGAACACCACGATTGCCGCGCCCGTTCTCACCCAGGCGAGAAACGTCCTCTCGTTGGCAAGATGATCCCTCGCCCGGTTGGGATTGGATTCAAAACTGACGTTCGAATTGTCGGTCACAGGCTTGTACTGACGCCAGCATTATTCCACAGCCTTGGCAATCAACGCGCCCGCTCCGGCAAGATTCTTCGTCTGTTCGGCTGGAAACCCGTGGCGCTCGCGCAGGTACTCAGGATCGTTGTAGGTGACCGTAACCTGATCCTCGGCGTCCTGAGCCACCAGCACCTTCAAAGGCAAGTCAATCGCCAGGCTGGGAGCGGCCAGCATCAGCGGCGTTCCAGCTTTCGGGCTGCCGAAGATGAGGACCCTCGTTGGCGGCATCTTCAGCCCAACTTTCTCAGCCTCGCCGCTGTGATCGATCAGCGCAAACACTTGCAGACCTTTTTCGGCGAAAGCGCCCTGCAGGCGGCGCACCGTTTCATCGACCGAAAAACGACTGCCGACCCGGATCAATCCTTCTTTAGTTGGCACGTTTACCTCCCCAGGAACCGCGGGTTGGAAGGATGAGCGAGACGCGCTGCCGGCTGCAATAAAATTCATCCGGAGCCAGGCACCTGGCACCGCTCCCGAGGCACCTAGACCTTAAGATTCTGATACGATGAGCGGTTTCGAAAGCTTGGCTTCGTCCTACTAAACTCTCCGTTGGAGAAAAATTATGCCCCAGGCCACCCGATTCCCATTCATCCTGCGAACTCTACTCCTCGCCTTACTGCTGCTGACCATCGGAACTGCTTTCTCTCAATCCAGTTATCAGCCCTCCGCTGAGAACCTTCAGGCCCGCCACGATTATCAGGACATGAAATTCGGCATGTTCATTCACTGGGGCGTCTACAGCGTGCTCGGCGATGGCGAATGGGTCTTTCACGAGCGTCACCTCAAGGTCGAAGAATACAACCGGCTGCCCGCATTCTTCGATCCTGAGAAGTTCGACGCCAAAACGTGGGTGTCACTCGCGAAAGCCGCCGGCATGAAGTACATCACGATCACTTCTCGCCATCACGATGGCTTCGCGATGTTCGATTCCAAAGTCTCCGACTGGAACATCGTCGCCCGCACACCCTATAAGAAAGACCCACTGAAGATGCTGGCCGAGGAATGCCATCGCCAGGGCATCAAGCTCTTTTTCTATTATTCGCAGCTCGACTGGCATAATCCTGACTACTATCCGCGCGGCGCCACCGACTGGCCCAACGGCCGCCCGGACCACGGTGATTGGAACGCCTACCTCGATACATACATGGACGGCCAACTCACCGAGTTGCTCACCAACTATGGCCCCATCGGCGGCATATGGTTCGACGGCATGTGGGACAAACCCAACGCCGACTGGCATCTCGACAAGACCTATGCGCTGATCCACAAACTGCAGCCCGCCGCGCTCATCATTCCGAATCACCATCAGACGCCCCGCCCCGGTGAAGACGTTCAGACTTTCGAGCGCGATCTACCGGGCCAGAACACCGCGGGTTTCAACACAAAATATGTGAGCAGCGACATTCCGCTCGAAAGCTCCGACACCCTGAACGGTTCCTGGGGCTTCAACATTGGAGACAGCAACTACAAAAGCGCGGCCGAAATCGAACGCCGCCTGGTCCGCGCCGCGGGAAACAACTCCAACCTGCTGCTGAACATCGGCCCTTACCCGAACGGCGAAATCGATCCTCAATTCGTCACACGGCTGCAAGCCGTCGGCGATTGGTTGTCAAAATACGGAGAATCGATTTACGGAACTCGGGGAGGCCCCATTCCTCCCGGCGACTGGGGAGTAGCCACTCAAAAAGAAAACAAGATCTATGTTCACGTGCTGAACTGGAATGCCCCGCTGCTGGCCCTGCCGCCGATCACAAACAAAATCGTCGGCGCTCACTTCCTGCTGGACGGGAGGTCCGAGGAATTCACCCAAACTGCTGATGGCGTGATTCTGAAACTCCCCCCGCCGAATAAAGATGAGACGGACCGAGTAGTGGTTCTCACCGTGGCCAAAGCAAACTGAGCACGCGAAAATTGCTTCATAGACAGAACAAAGCTGCCGCCAACGTCACGTTTTGAGTTAACTATGGGGCCTTCGGCCCACCCTTTGGGATGAAAGTCGCATTCCTAGCCTCGATTGATTCCAAATGGGTTATGCGCGACTTCCGACGGAGTGTAATCGTCTTCGGCAACTATCGATTCCCTAAGAAGCCAAAGGCTCTCCTGCTGGAGTTTTTGCCTTGACAACCATGCCCGCAAGCATCAGTATTGGCGCGGCATTCGGTGGACCTTCCTTTTGGCCCTACTAGTCATCACGTCGTTGATGTAACGGCCCCCTCTCTTAGAAAGAATTCCGTAACTCGATAAAGTCACACCGAGTCGGCCCTCGGCTCCGAACCACGGTTAGCTTAAAAACTTCAGGAGGCAACACAATGCGGTTTCTCAGGCGAGTTCTTGTAGCCTCTGCCGTTCTTCTTCCAGCTATAACCCTGTTGGCGGCGCGGCCGGGCGGTCAGGCGGCGTCGAGCAGCCAGCATCGCCCTGGGATTCATTACCAGCGCGGCGCGGGTCCGGCCGCGGCTACGAACCCACTCAACATTCCGTACTTAGGCGGCGCGGTCTTTGCGCATCCGAAGGTATATGCATTCTCGTGGGGCAATCCCGCCGACTTCCCGCCCGACATGCACGACGGAATCGATGACTTCTTCCATACCCTGAATGGGACGCCGTATCTCGCTCTGGCAAACCAATATTTGTTCGGGACGAGCGCCAATGTCAGATTCGGCGGCAACGTATATGACTATTCGGCACCGCCGGCTACGGATCCGCTCACGTCCACAATCGTCGATGAGATCTACAACGTTCTTACTGCGCAAGGCGTTAAACCGGACCCCACGGCCTTGTACGCGGTTTACACGTCCAACTTCCCACCCCAAAATGTCTACTGTGCGTTTCACGATCTCGCCCCCGGCCCGGACGGCACCGTTATTCACGTGATGTTCATGCCGAACTCAGAAAATCTATCGGCCTGTTGGGTGCAACCGCCCGAGTTGAGCTGCAACAACAAGTCTAACGGACTACAGGCGGCAGCGAACGCGACCGCGCACGAGTTGATGGAGTCGATTACGGACCCGAACATCGACGCATGGGTCAACATACCCGCTGGCTACAATGAGATCGGCGATCCGTGTGGCTTCACCTACAAGCGCTGCGTCAACCTGAGCGACGGAAGCAAGTGGCAGCTCCAGGAGATATGGTCGAACCGGGTGAGCGCGTGCGTTCAAGGAGCCGGTAGTGGTGATCAGTAGCGCAGAAAGGCAGCTCTGAAACGATGCGGGTTGCTGGCGTAACATCTCGGTTACACTCACTGTCAACTGGTTCGCTCTAATACGACTGCACAATCTTCTCCAGCGCAAACCGACTCCGGATCACCAGCGTCGCCCCCTTGGCCTGCATCAGCTGCTTCTTCTTGAATTCTGAGAATAGCCGGCTCACTGTTTCTCGCGTTGTCCCGATAATTTCTGCAATCTCCTCGTGCGTGAGCGTCAATTTAACCTGTGAAGAACCATCGCTCTGGGTCGACTTCGTGGACCATGAAAGCAGCAGTTTCGCGAACTTCTCGGAAGGCGACGCTGACAGACCCAAAGTCCGGATCTCTTCGTATGCCGTGTAGTAGTTGCGGCTCAATTGCTGCGCCACCCGCATCGCAACCTCGGGAAACTCTCTCAAGAACTGCTGCAGCGAATCGCGCGGAATAAAATTCGCCTGCCCCGGCTCCATCATCTCCGCGGTCACTTCATAGGGGACGTTGGAAATCACAGCATTCAGTCCCAGCACATCCCCAGAGTCGGAGATCTTCGTGATGATGGTTTTGCCTTCCCTCGACGTCGTCGACAGCTTCACCTTCCCGTTGCAGAGCACGAACACCCCGCGCGACAGTTGCCCTTCAATAAAGAGCATTGCACCCTTCGGATAAACCGCAGTGGATTTGATCTCATTCAGCCTCTGGCTGGCTTGCACCGATAAATTGCAGAATAAGTGTTCACCCCTGATAGGACACGTCGTGCAATTGTCGAGAATGTTCAACCCATATGGAGCTCGCATAAAACAAACCTCCGGAGTGCATCGAGGTCCCGGCTACCCGCCTGCGCCTCAACCCACATTAGGGCATGGCACGCCTGGAACCATTCTCGAAGCCTCCTGGATAGGGAGCGCTTTGATGCTTATCTGAAAGAAAACAGGCAAGTTATATCTCTTAGCGCAAAAATCTGACTAGTTCTGGACTGATCCCCAACACTCCCAATTGGGGCATTTCCCTCACATGGGTGTGTGATCTGCATCACTCCTGTATGTGATTGATCTATCTCCAGTTGCAGGCCAAACCTGGCCGTCCTTAGTGGTTAAAGCCTTTCGCCGTCCTGGCCTGCGACTTCGCCTAGGGCCCGACGGTAACCTGCAGCATCGAAGGTGTTTGCATCCTCTCCCGGTAAATAATGTTCCTGGCTGGCACCTCGCCCACGGCATCCACATGTACCGCGTATCCGCCTCGAGACAGCGTCTCGCCGAACGGCAACTCCTGGCCGACTGTCCCCCGCCGCAGTACGAAGTGCTGATACCCGATCGCCACAGCCCGCCCATTCTCCGGTACTGCCAGGACAATGAACGTCAAATCGATGTCATCCGCCGTGGTATTGGAAATCTCCGCACTTCCCTCGATCCTGTTCCCGCTCACGTGCGCCGGATTCTTCCAATTCAGCACCATCGCCGAGTGCACACGCAGCACGAATGCCTTCTGCACCGATCGCTGTGGCTGCCCGCTATCAGTCACCGAAACGGTGAACTGGAATTCCCCGGTGTGCTCCGGTGAGCCGTGCAGAAGGCCGTCATCTTGGAGTTTGAGCCCCGGCGGAAGCGCACCCTTCTCCAACCGCCAGTGCAACGGAGGCACGCCCCCATGCGCATGAAAGCGAACCTCGTAAGAAGCGTGCGGATAGGTTTCCGGCAACTGGGCGTCGTTTTCGATGAGAAGGTCGGATTCGCCCTGATCCTGCGACTCTTCCTCCTGCAAACCAGTTTGCTGCTCACCTATCGGAAGCGAAGCCACCTGACAGGCTGGTATACCCGACGCGAACCCAAGGGCCGCCACCATGAAAACCCGATGAATGAAAGAAGATGTGATCACTTTGCTTCCTTCGGGCCTCTAAGCCGCTATCCAGCATAGGCAAATGGATGGGACTGATTAGGAATGTTCTCCGATCCTCTTTTTGCGCCCGGAGTCGCTAAAAACGAACGTCACATTGACTGGTATTCTACCTTTCTGGAAAACTACATACAGGTTAGTATTGATTTCTAGTCCCAAAGTCTTTCGTTAGATGGAACTTCTGCTCAACCTTTTGTGGCTGTTGCTGGCGATGCCCGCCTACTGGCTGTGGCATTACTCTAGAACTGCGCCTCAGAGACGCAAGTGCGATGCTCTCCAGTGCTTCCTGGCGCTCGGAGGCTTGCTCGTCATTCTCTTCCCCGTGGTGTCGGCCAGCGACGACCTGCGCGCCATGCGGGCCGAAATGGAGGAGTCTTCGAGCAAGAAAAGCATCTGCCAGGCTGTCGCCGACAAGCAAAGCTCCTTGAAATGGCAGGCTCAGCCCGCCGCCCTGGCTTCCGCTTCTGCCTCGTGTGGATTCAGTGAACTGGCCTGGCACTGGCTTCCGGCTTCGGTATCATCCTCGTCTACTACCCGTGTGATTGCTCGATCCGATCGCGCTCCCCCTCGCTTCGTCCTCGTATAGTTCGATAGCCGCCCGTTCCTGCGAAGCAACGGCGGGCCACTTTCTTCCTCCTCCACAACAGTTGTGCGGAACCGATATCTCTATGGTTCCGCCCCACGGGCAGGTAGATATTCGGACAGGATCACCTGGCGCCATCGCCTGCCAGCACGGAGAGCTTCATGCGGTCGAGATTGCAGTTTGCAGTTGCCGTTATCCTGGGCAATGTCATCCTGTGGTGTCAGACACCACCCCAACCGGGTGTGTCTCCGCCTCAGCAAGTCTGGACATGGGACCAGGTCAAGGAACAGTTTCAGCTCAACAACACTGCTCTCCTTGCCAGCAAGCTGAATATCGACGAACTGAAAGCTCAGGAGATCACTGCCCACCTCCGTCCCAACCCTGATTTCACGCTAACCGCCGACGGCACGCAGATCACTCCGAGTCACGGAGTATGGCAGCCTTTCGCCGGCACCTTCGTCTCTCCCGGGGTCAGCTACCTGTTCGAACGCCGTAACAAGCGCGGCCTGCGCTATGAGGCTGCCAAGCAAGGCACTGCCATCGGCGCCGCGCAGTCGTCAGACACCGAGCGCACCCTGCTCTTCAATTTGCGCACAGCATTCGTAGGTGTGCTCCAGGCGAAGGCGGTGCTGCGCCTCGCGAAAGATAACCTTGAGTACTACGACAAAATTCTGAAAGTCAGCCGCGACCGCTTTCAGGCCGGAGACATCGCCCGCATCGACCTGGACCGCCTGGAATTGCAGCGCCTCCAGTACGAATCGGACTTGCAGAACGCGGAAGTCAACCTGCGCACGACCAAGATCAATCTCCTTGCCCTGCTCGATGATCGCCGCCCGGTCGACAGCTTCGACGTCGAGGGAGCATTCGACTTCCGCGAAGATCTTCTTCCCCTCGACGACTACCGCAAAGAAGCACTGGATGCCCGTCCTGACCTCCGCGCTGCCGCGCTCACGGTGAAGCAGGCTGAAACCAATTACAAGCTGGCCGAAGCTGACGGCTCGATAGATCCAACCATTGGCGTCTGGTTCACCCACAACGGCTCGTTCAATAACCCCGACGCCCTGAACACGATCGGCGCCAGTGTGAGCATCCCGTTGCGCATCTTCGACCGCAATCAGGGCGAGAAGCTGCGCACGAAAATCGACATCAGCCGCAATGAAAAGTTGCGCCAGGGCGTGGAGACCCAGGTCTACAGCGACGTCGACTCAGCCTATGCCACGCTCAATAGCAACATCAATTTATTGAAACCCTACAAGCGCCAGTACCTTGAACAGGCTGTCCGCGTGCGCGACACAGTTTTCTTCTCCTACCAGCACGGTGGCGCATCGCTGTTGGACTTCCTGAATGCCGAGAGCGAATACCGCACCGTGGAACTGAGCTATGTGAACCTTGTCGGCTCCTATCTCACCGCGGCGGCTCAGATAAACCAGGCGGTAGGGCGCGAGGTAATCCAATGAAACAACTTCTCAGAGCTGTCGACTGCACAAGAACGGCGATCGATTCCGCAGGAAGTCTGGCTGATCCAGCCGGAAATGCGCTTCATCCGGCGGGATCTGCAATCGTCCCGGAGGGACGCCTGACAGTAGCCCGGCGCTTCCAGCGCCGGGGAACATTCGGAGCGCCGCCGCGTCCCGTAGGGATGCCTGAAACTCAAAATCGTGAATGGCGAACTGTGCGCTACATCTCGGCAGGTTTCCTCTGCGCTGCGCTCATGACCGCCGTCGCCTGTTCCCCCAACACTCCCGCCGCCACGAGCAAACCTCCCGTCACGATCGATCCAGACGTTTTCACCGCCGATCATCCTGAACTCTTCAAAACCGCGAAGGCCGAGCTTCGCAAGCTTCCGACCCAGGTCACCGCCAACGGCGTCGTCTCTCCTGACGTGAATCGCACGATCCACGTCACCTCCCTCGGCGCCGGCCGCGTGGTCGACCTCAAGGTAAAGCTCGGTGACACAGTCCAAAAGGGCCAGACCCTCCTGGTGATTTCAAGCCCCGACCTCGCCGGTGCCTTCGCCGATTACCAGAAAGCCAAGGCCGACGAAGCGTTGTCGCATAAAGCTCTCGATCGCGCCCAGATGCTCTACGATCGCGGCGCAATCGCGACGAAAGACCTCGAAGTCGCTCAGGACACCGAGGACAAAGCCAAGGTCGACCTCGTAGCTGCCGATCAACACGTTCAGAGTTCTTGGTGCAGATCCCGCCAAACCTAGTCCGCTCATTGAATTGAAGGCGCCGGTTTCCGGCGCCATCGTGGAACAGAACGTCGCCGGATTCGAGGGCATCAAGAGCCTCGACAACACTCCCAACCTTTTCACCATCGCCAATCTGTCCGAGGTCTGGGTCGTGTGCGATGTCTTTGAAAACGATCTCGGCGAAGTCCACCTGGGTGACGCCGCTGAAATTCGCCTCAATGCTTTTCCGGATCGCGTCTTCAAAGGCAGGGTCGCCGATATTTCGCGCGTGCTCGATCCGAACACCCGTTCCGCAAAAGTCCGCATCGTGCTCCCCAACCCTGACGGCTCTCTCCGTCCCGGCATGTTCTCTGTAGCCACGTTCCGTTCGCGCAAGCTGACAGACCGCATCGTCGTCCCCTCCACCGCGATCATGCGCCTCCACGATAAAGACTGGGTCTTCCGCAAAGAAGGTGCAAATCAATTTCGCAAGATTGCCATCGTCAGCCGACGGTCTCGCTCCCGATGGCATGCAGGAAATCCGCGACGGCGTAAAGCCCGGCGACGAAGTCGTGACCAATGCTCTCGAGTTCTCCACCGAAGTGGCTGAAAAGCGAGCGGGGGAATAACGATGATCCGTAAGGCCATCGATTTCGCGCTCGCGCAACCGCCTGCTTGTACTCGGGGGCGCGCTCGTCCTCTTCGTCTGGGGCATCATCTCGTTCCACGCCCTGCCCATCGAGGCCTATCCCGACGTCGCCGACACCTACGCGCAGGTCATCACGCAGTGGCCCGGCCACGCCGCCGAAGAAGTCGAACAGCAGATCACCGTTCCCCTGGAAGTCGAACTCAACGGCGTCGCCCATCTCACGCATCTGCGCTCCGTGTCTCTGATGGGCCTATCCGTCATCACCATCATTTACGACGACGACATCACCACCTTCAATGCCCGCCAGGAAGTCCTCGATCGCCTGCAGAACGTGACTCTGCCCACCGGCGTGAATCGCCGGGCATCGGCCCCGACTACAGTCCGACCGGCCAGATCATGTTCTACACGCTGACCAGCACAAATCCGAAGTACGACGTGATGGAACTGAAAGCGCTCAACGACTGGTTCGTCGTGAACCAGCTGAAGTCGGTCCCGAACATCGTCGACGTCAATCCCTTCGGCGGCCCGACGCGCGAATACCAGGTCCAACTCGATCCCAGCAAACTGGTTTCCTACGGCCTGTCGCTGCCGCAGGTTGAGACAGGCGCTGGTCGCCAACAACATCAACGCCGGCGGCGGATTCATCGAGCGCGGCGAGCAGGCCTTGAATGTCCGCGCCGTCGGCCTCATGCAGACCACCGACGACATCGCCGCCACCGTCGTGAAAGTACAGAACGGAACTCCGGTGCGCGTCCGCGATCTGGGCAATCGTCGTGCAAGCTCCCAAGGTCCGCCTTGGCCAACTCGGGAAAACCATCCGCAAAGAAGACGGCACCATCCTCAACGACGATGATGTCGTCGAAGGAATCGTCCTTCTGCGCAAGGGCGCCGTCGCCGAAACCACCCTCGATGCCCTGCACCAGAAGATCGATCGAACTGAACGGCACCAACGGAAAAGCTGGCCTGCTGCCGGTCAGGAGTGAAACTGGTCCCTCACCTCGACCGAAGCGAATTGATGCACCACACCACGCACACCGTCCTGCGCAATCTGACCGACGGCGTCCTGCTGGTCACCCTGATTTTGTTTCTGTTCCTGGGCAACGTGCGCAGCGCGCTGATCGTCGCCATCACGATTCCCTTCTCTCTGCTCTTCGCCGCGATCCTTCTCGATCTGCGCCATATCCCCGCGAACCTGCTCTCGCTGGGCGCACTCGACTTCGGCATGGTCGTCGATGGCTCGGTCGTGATGGTCGAGAACATCCTTCGCCACACCTCCTTCGGCAGACACGAAGAAAACGTTCATGGAAACGATCGCCATCGCCGCCCACGAAGTGCAGCGGCCCGGTATTTTTCGCCCGCGTCATCATCATCGTTTCGTATCTTCCGATCTTCACCCTGCAGCGCGTCGAGGGCCGCCTTTTCAGCCCCATGGCCTGGACGGTCGCTTTCGCCTTGCTCGGCGCCCTGGTGTTCGCACTGCTTCATCGCGCCCGTGCTTTGCAGCATACTTGTTCAGCCGCGGAATCAAAGAGTGGCGCAACCCGGTCCTCGAGTGGCTGAACCGCAGCTACGCCCGCACCCTCGACTGGTGCTTCGACCACATGAAGTTCACCCTCGGCATGGGCTTGCTCGCGCTCGGCCTGATGCTCTTCTTCGCCCTGAGCGGAATCATCGGTTCCGAATTTCTTCCTCACCTCGATGAAGGCGCCATCTGGGTGCGCGGCACTCTCGCGCCCAGCACCGGGCCCTCCGTCGAGCATCGCCATGGCGAGGAAGGCGCGCCTCGTCCTCGCGGGTTTTCCGGAAGTCAGGCAGGTCGTCAGTCAGGTCGGACGTCCCGACGACGGCAGCGATGCCAGCGGCTTCTACAACACCGAATTCTTCGTCGATCTTCTGCCGCGCGAGGAATGGCGCATCGAGTTCCACGGTAAGAAAGACGAGCTGATCGCCGCCATGGACAAGCAACTCCAGCAGTTCCCCGGCGTCGACTGGAACTTCTCACAGCCGATTTCCGACAACGTCGAAGAAGCCGTCAGCGGCGTGAAGGGCGAGCTGGCGGTCAAATTGTTCGGGCGCGACCTCAAGACGCTCGGAGCAAAAGGCCGACGAGATGCAGGGCGTGATGAGCCAGATTCCCGGCGTCGCCGATCTCGGCACCTTCCAGGTCCGCGGCCAGCCCAACGTGAACGTGAACGTCGATCGCGCCGCCGCCGATCGCTTCGGCATCAACGTCGCCGATATCCAGGACGCGGTCGAAACCGCCGTCGGCGGCAAAGCCGTCAGCCAGATCCTGATCGGCGAACAGCGCTTCGACCTGACCGTCCGCTACCAGCCGCAATTCCGCCGCACCGTCGAAGACATCAGCAATATCCGCATTGCTCGCGCCGTCGGGAGAGCGGGTATCACTTGCCCAGCTCTGCAACGATCACCCTCGATGACGGCGCGTCGACGATTTATCGCGAAGGAAACTCGCGCTACATCGCCATCAAGTACAGCGTCCGTGGCCGCGACCTCGGCAGCACGGTGCGCCAGGCCATCGAGGAAGTCGGCAAGAAGGTAAGACTGCCCGAGGGATATCACCTCGACTGGACCGGCGAATACGAAAGCCAGCAGCGCGCCAACCGCCGCCTCGCCATCATCGTTCCCGTAACGCTGCTGCTGATGGCGTTCATCCTTTACTCTGCGTTCGGCTCATGGAAGTGGGTCTTCCTGATCCTCGCCGTCGTAGCCCTTTCTCCCCTCGGAGGATTTCTCAGCCTGCTGATTACAGGCACGCACTTTAGCGTGTCGTCGGGCCTCGGCTTCCTCGCCTTGATCGGCGTCTCCGTGGAGATCGGAGTCATCATGGTCGAATACATCAACCAACTCCGCACGCGTGGCATGCCGGTGCGCGACGCAGCGAAAGAGGGCGCAGCGCTTCGTCTGCGTCCCATCATGATGACGATGCTGGTCGCGACTCTCGGCTTGCTTCCCGCTGCCATGTCCCACGATATCGGTTCCGATTCGCAGCGACCCTTTGCGATCGTGATCGTCGGCGGACTCATCGTGGAACTCGTAGTCAGCGTAATCCTCTGGCCGACGCTATATGTCTTCTGGGCGCGCCCAGGAGACCGCCTGCCTCCCGCAGAACAAAGCTTCATGGCCGAAGGCGAGCATGTCGACTAAGAATGTAGCCGCGAGGCGACGAGTGTGCGCTGCTCGTCCCCGGATGTGTAGCCAGCGAAGAAATCGGATTGGAATTGTGGAAGAGCGGCGCTTCAGCGCCCGTTAGGCAGTGCATAAGTCGGGCTTTCGTGCGTGAGAACTACCGCTGAACGCAAGCGGTGGAGCAAGCAGCACCAAACCTCCAGCCGCGCAGCGGCGGGATATAAAAGCCCGGCACGGAAGTGCCGGGTGAAGTGGAACAAATACGCGAGTCCTGTAGGGACGACACGCGTTCTCACGCACGCTCGTTAGCCCCTATTGGGCCGGTGGTGTAACGGAACACGGCGAGTGCGGACCGCAGTTCACACTCGCAGATGCAAGTGCGAATCTTGCCCGGTCCCCCAAATTGTCTTCGCGACAGATGTCCGTAACTTGTGCGCGCAACTCTGCGTTATACTTCCAGAACTACGCGGTAACAACTCCTTAGGATCTCGTTCATGGCTGTTGGTGTACGCACAATGGATCTGCGGAAGGTGTACCACTCTGCGCCTCCACTCGGGGCCGGCGGCGGTTTCATCCCGCGCTCCGACGCGAAGAATTCGAAGCAGCCGAAGCCTCAAATTACCGCTCTCGATGGCCTGTCGCTTCAGATTGAGCCCGGAGAAATCTTCGGATTGCTCGGGCCAAACGGCGCGGGCAAGTCCACCACGATTGGCATTCTCACGACACGTGTGCGACCGACTGGCGGCAGTGCCTGGATTGGCGATCACGACGTCTGGAAGGAGCAAGCCACCGTAAAGCGGCTCATCGGAGTCGTGCCGCAGCGTCCCAATCACGATTTTTCTCTCACGGCCCGCGAGATCCTTGTTTTCCACGCGGCGTACTTCGGCATCCCTCCGAAAGAAGGAAGCAAGCGGGCCGACGAACTTCTCGAAAAATTCAAGTTGACCGATCGCGCATCGCAGATGGTCCGCGGATTTTCCGGCGGCATGGCGCAACGGCTTTCGATTGCGCGCGCCATGATGCACGACCCGCAAGTGCTGTTTCTCGACGAACCCAGCGCCGGCCTCGATCCGCAGACACGCATCCTGCTCTGGGAAATCATCCGCGAATACAATCAGCTCGGCAAAACCGTGCTGCTCACCACGCACAACATGGAAGAAGCCGACGCGCTCTGCCAGCGGCTCGCGATCGTGGACCACGGCAAAATGATCGCTCTCGGCACACCGAATGAATTGAAACGATCGATCCCCGGAGGATTCCTGCTGCGCCTGCACTTCGGTAAGCCAACACCAGAACTGATCCAGCGTTTGCAGGCATTGTCTGGTGTTCGTGAAGTCCGCCCGCTCGATTCCACCGGCGCCGACGTCTACGCGGACCGCGGCGGATCGCTGATTCCGGAAGTAGCTACAGTGGCAGCGGCTGTCGGCGCGGAGTTGTCTGATGTTCATATCTCCGAGCCCAGTCTTGAGAACCTGTTCCTGCACCATACCGGAAGGAGTTTGCGCGATTGAACTGGAAAGCTTTTGGTGCGATGCTCGCCCGCGACGCCCAGGTGGCGCGGCGCAACATTATTCAGATCATGTTCCAGACGTTCCTGCAGCCGCTGCTCTTCGTCTTCATCTTCGGCAAGGTTATGGTCGGCAGCGGATACATGCCGGTCAAATACAAGAGCATACTGTTGCCGGGCATCATTGCGATCAGCATGGTCTTCACCGGGATCTGGGCGGTAGCGATGCCGTTGATCGCCGAATTCCAGTGGACTCGCGAGATTGAAGATCGCCTGCTCGCGCCGATCGACATCTCGTGGATTGCAATCGAAAAAGTGGTTGCCGGGATGATTCAGGCGCTGCTCGCCGGCCTGGTCGTTCTCCCTCTCGGCTGGCTGGTGCTGCGCCCGGGCGTCGATATCCAGATTCACGCCCCGCTCGAATTCGCGGCAATGATGTTGCTCGTCGCTCTGTTCTCCGCCTGCGGAGGCCTCGCCCTCGGCTGCTCGATGAACCAGCAGCATATTGGTCTGATGTTCAGCATGGTCATCACTCCGATGATCTTCTTCGGCTGCACCTACTATCCGTGGAGTGCGCTGAACACGTTCCCGATTCTGAAGAGGGTCGTGTTGGTGAATCCGCTGGTTTACGCCAGCGAGGGACTGCGCGCCGCGCTTGTGCCGCAGTTCCCGCATCTGTCGACTCCCGCGATCCTCATCGCGCTGTGCTTCTTCGACATCCTCCTGCTGCTCGTCGGACTGCGGCAGTTTGAGAGCAAAGCGATCAGCTAAGCGCGAATCGAATTTTTCCAGATCGTCGTTGCAAATTCCTTCGTTTCTGTGATTTGCGGGCGAACAGGCTGAATTCTTGCCGCAAAATCTTGATTCCAGACAACTTACACGCAAAACCTTCCATAATAAGGAAGTTAACTATCACTTGTGCGCCCTGCGTCGGCGAAGCGAATTTGCCGGCGCCGCGCCCTAACATATCTGTTTTCTGTGACTTATCTATATTAGGCAGAAAATGCCAGACGCAAAATCTTGATTCTAAATATTTTACACGCAAAATCTTCCGGAATAAGGACTTAGGGCACGTGCGATTGGCTTTGCACAATAACCCCGTCCCGCACAAATACCCCTCCCTTGCACAAAAACCTTCAGGTAACCTTCATAATCCGAGCGTACAGTTTTCTGTACTATGTGGGGAGTACTGAAGGTTGTGGGGATAATCGTCGCGGTTTGCGCGGTTGTTTTCACAATCATGGACTTCCTCATGCACAAGAAGGACTAAACCACCCCGACTTCTGTAACTTTATCCCCCGCGACAGGGATTCAAATGACACATCTTCGAGAGGTTTGGTATCTGCAATGTAAGGCAGGCTGCCCCGCGCAAATTCCTCTCCCAAATCAAAACCCTCCGCGAAAGCCCTCATTTCAGAAATACTGGCCCATGGGTAACGCCCCGTTAATTCTTCAATGCCATGTATGCGGACGGCTGTCCGATTATTCTGTAAAAGACGCCCGTCCAACATCTGAACCGTGGTCTCCCCCAGATCAACGCCCGTATGTTTTTCAAAAACTAACCATCTCATGCGGTCACAAACATTGCGGCACTCGGGCAGTAATACGCATGCAAACCGAACGAGATATCCCAGACTTGGATGTAATGAAACGGGCGTTACTTTCCAGACCCATGCCCACATTCTCTTGCGGACACGCCTTGACAGAGATTTGCGGTATGCGAGTAGAGAAGATAGAAGACGAGAGCGAATACTAGTCTGCACAAAAACCAGCCTGACTGCACACTAAGTTACTTAAGTTTAAGGGTTTATGTGCAAAGCCCGTGCGATTCGCCGCACCATGCGCACGATTTTCCAAAAAGACTTGTCTTAATTCGCTAACGTTCCCGGGCGCTTCGTGCCGCGATGGGCCGCGGGCCTTGTAGCCAGCTGTGAGGGCGAGATCCACTCGCGACAACCGGCGAGACGCCAGCGCTACGTTTCGGTGCATGCTTCCAGTTTGAGCTTTCTATTGGCTCAGTAAAGGTCATTCGTCACAACTTTCGGAATTTTTCCTGTGGAAAACTCAGGTTGGCATTTGCCGGAAGTGCGACAGAAGACTGTCTAGCGGGAGGTACTGCATCCGGTAGGAAACCATTCGTTACAGTCGGAAGCGGATGGGAGGCCCTTATTGCGCGCTTTGCGCGCGACCCCGGACGAGGCCTCCGGGGCTACATTTGCGTCGGGGCTACATTCTTGGCTCAAAAAGTAAGAGAGTTCCGAGGTGGTGTAGGATCCATTCGTCTCGGCCAGTAGCTCGCGTTTGACCCTTGCTGACCTGCTCTCGCTGCTTCCCTTGCGGGGCTGCTGCGCGCGATCTCGCTCGGGCTCCGGGCTCACCGCCAACCGGATAAATCTACCCTACGCCTCGGAACTCTATCCTGCCTTCAACATTTCTTCTCGGTTCTCCTCAACCAGCGCTTTGCTATAGACCCTTACGCGCCCTCCATCCCAACCTTTCGGCTAAGACAGTGACTACGCTTGAGCCCCGGACGCCGCACCAACTGGAAAAACTTAAGAAGCTGTCAAAGAACGATCTTGTTGTACTCTTTCTATTTTTTCAGTCAATCAAAAATACGCCTTTGTAAGTACACGTATTTTCAATCGAGTGCACGCCGTGCACAGCCCTATGACCGGATTTGGTGCAACGACCCGGAACAATTTCGCGCACAAGCCGCATCCGGCGCTGGTTTCGGAGAATTCTAATTAGGGATCAAACCTAACGCATCACGCATCGGGCTGGAGCTGCAACTGTGAAAATCCGGCAAATTCCGCGTCAGACGGGACATTTCATGCATTCCAGCAGGTGCGAATCAGTTGCCGTAAATCGATTTCGCTCATGTGATAGCTCAAACGAGTAGAATGCTGGCGAATCCTATGCGCTCCACATACTCTCTCGCATTTCTGGCTCTTGTCCTCGTACCCGTTTCCAGTTCGATTCAGGGCCAACAAAGTGCAACAGTCATCGCGGTTGATGCGGCCCACCCGGGGGCTGCCCTCTCGCCTGCGATGTTCGGCATTTTCTTCGAAGACATCAACTTTGGCGCCGACGGCGGACTCTATCCCGAGCGGATCAAGAACCGCTCCTTCGAGTTCGACCAGCCTCTCGCGGGATGGCACGCGATCCTGCCGATCAATACGAAGGGCGAACTCGACAGTACGCGAGGCGAACTCGATCTCCGTACCGATAATCCCCTCAATGCTTCCAATCCGCATTATCTTCGGGTGCGTGCGTATGTGCCGGGCTACGGAATGTGGAATTCCGGCTACCGCGGAATCGGCGTGGAGAGCGGGGCTGAGTACCGGTTCTCAGCGTACGTGCGGACGGGCGGCCCGAAAAGCGTCCGGGCAACCATCAGCGACGGCAACCATGAAATCGGCAGCGGAACGCTAACCGGGTTTGACGGACAGTGGAAACACTATGAGACCGTAATCCGCGCGAGCGCAACCGTCCAGCATGCGCAGTTCAATCTCTACCTGGATGAGCCAGGATATGTCGATCTCGACATGATTTCGCTTTTCCCTGTCGACACATGGGGCCATCGGCCGAACGGATTGCGGAAAGACCTGGTGCGACTGCTGGCGGACATGCACCCTGGCTTCATTCGCTTTCCTGGAGGCTGCATCGTCGAAGGAAAGCGACTGGCGACACGCTATCGCTGGAAGACGACGGTTGGCGACGTCGAAAAGCGGCAAACCATTATCAACCGCTGGAACGATGAATTTGACCACCGCCCGGCCCCGGACTATTTCCAGTCGTTCGGACTTGGATTCTACGAGTACTTCCAACTGGCGGAGGATATCGGGGCCGCTCCCCTGCCGATTTTGAACTGCGGGATGGCGTGCCAGTTCAACACCAGCGAGTTGGCGCAACTCAGCGATACGAAGGAATACATTCAAGACGCGCTCGACCTGATCGAATTCGCCAATGGTCCGGCGACGTCGCCGTGGGGAAAGGTACGCGCGCAGATGGGACATCCCGCGCCGTTCCATCTGACGATGATCGGTGTCGGCAACGAGCAGTGGGGACAGCCTTACGTCGAGCGCTACAAACTATTCGCGGCGGCTTTGAAGACGAAATATCCGGAGATCAAGCTGGTCGTGGCAGCCGGCCCTTCGCCTTCAGGAGATCAATTCCAGTTTCTATGGTCGAACTGGCGGCAGTTGAACGCCGACATCGTGGACGAACACTACTACATGAACCCGCAATGGTTTCTCACGAATACGGGACGGTACGACCACTACGACCGCTCGGGTCCGAAGGTGTTTGCGGGTGAGTACGCGGCACAGACGTCAGGCGTGGCGAGGCCGGACAATCACAACAACTGGAATGCGGCCATCGCGGAAGCTGCGTTTATGACCGGTCTGGAGCGCAACGGAGATGTCGTGCGTATGGCATCCTATGCGCCGTTACTCGCCCACGTCGACGCGTGGCAATGGACTCCGGATGCGATCTGGTTCGACAACCTGCGTTCCTACGGGACACCGAATTACTACGTGCAGAGAATCTTCGCCAGCAACGCGGGGACGCGAATTGTTCCGGTAACGCCGCAAGCGCAAGACGGGCTCTATACCAGCGCATCACTGGACGAGCGTACCCACGAACTGATCGTGAATGCGGTCAACGTCGCTTCCGAGACGAGGGCCGTCGAGATCGATTTAAATGGCGCGAATGTGTCGGGTACGGCGAAGGTCACAACTTTGGAAGGCGCGGACCTGAACGCCGAGAACAGTTTCGACCACCCGAAAAATGTGGCGCCGAAGGACTCCACGCTCGAAGTGAAAGCGGGAAAGATCCCGGTGCAATTGGATCCCTACTCCGTCACCGTCTACCGCATTCCGGTTCACTAAGGGCGCCATCCGTGAAGTGCAAAACCCCTACCTGAACTTTTCGCTTGACTATAATTGATTACTTATATAAGTTATTACTTATGTCAACGACGTTCAATCTAGACGCCTCCTTCGCAGCACTAGCCGATCCAACTCGCCGGGCGATCCTTGCCCAGCTGGCGCTTGGAGAGGCGACGGTCACGGAGTTGGCCAAGCCATTCAAGATGTCGCAACCAGCAATCTCGCAGCATCTTAAGGTTCTCGAAGAAGCGGGACTGATTGCCGGCCGAATCGACGGCACCAGGCGTCCGCGCCACCTGGCGAAGGCGGGCATCGATGCGATGGATCAATGGCTTGCCATGCTGCGAAAGGCTCTGGAGAAAAGCTACGACCGGCTTGACCAGGTTTTAGCCGCCATGGAATCGAAGAAAGATATCGAATAACGATCAAAGGAAAAGAGAGGAAGACGCGATGAGTAAATTAACGCTCAAGACCGAAGGCGATACACACGTGATTGTGACGCGGCGCTTTGCCGCGCCGCCCGAAGCGGTGTACCGCGCGCACCTAGAGCCGAAACTGGTTCAGCAGTGGATGCTCGGGCCTGAAGGGTGGACGATGCCTGTCTGCATCAACGAAGCGCGGCCCGGAGGCAAGATCCGCTACGAATGGAGGCATCCCAGCAAAGGCGGATTCTATTTAACTGGCGAGTTTGTCGAACTGAAGCCGTATAGCAAGATTGTTCACATCGAGCGCATGCACCTGCCCGACCCCACGCCTGACAATCACGTTGAGACCACCTTCGAACCCGATGGCTCGGGCACGCTGATGACGATGCGCATGACCTTGCCTGATGCTCAAACACGAGCCGCGATGCTCGCCACCGGAATGGAACGCGGAATGGAAGACAGTTACGTCCGGCTGGAAAAAATGATCGGCAATCTGATCGCGGCGTCGAGGTAGGCTCGTGTAAGGGCGGACTCAGCTTGCCCTGAGCGAAGTGGAAGGGTCCGCCCCGCGAGCGGAAGCGAGTGTGCCGTCAGCGTCGGTTGCTCCAAATGCCGGAGCAACCTTTGTCGCGGCGGCTTTCTTCTTCCGGCTCCATTCCTGGAGGTGAATGTAATTGGGGATTTGCGACTACGAGGAGGCTCATTTGCTCTAATTCACTCCCCGCTTCTAGAATGATTGTTTACCCACATCGCTGGGGAATCCCGAGAATTTTATGATTCATTTTCCCGTTCCTGAGGCTCTTACTTTCGACGATGTTCTCCTGCTGCCCGCCCGCTCTGACGTGATTCCGACGCAGGCCAGCACGCAGACGCAACTCACCCGCAACATCAGCCTTAACATCCCCATTGTGAGCGCCGCCATGGATACTGTCACCGAATCGCATATGGCGATCGCGCTGGCGCAGCAGGGCGGACTCGGCATCATCCATCGCAATTTGACCATCGAGCAACAGGCCAACGAAGTCGACAAGGTGAAGCGCTCGGAGAGCGGCATGATCGTGGACCCGGTCACCATGCATTCGACCGACAAGGTGAGCGACGCGCTCGAGGTCATGCGCAAGTACAAGATCTCAGGAGTGCCCATCACCGAGCACGGCAAGCTGGTGGGAATTCTCACCAATCGCGATCTGCGTTTCGAAACCCGCTTCGACATTCCCATCGACAGCGTGATGACCAAGAAGAATCTGATCACCGTCCCGGTGGGAACGACGCTGGAAGAAGCGGAGAAGATTCTTCACCAGCATCGCGTCGAAAAACTTCTTGTCGTAGACAATGCCTACAATCTGAAGGGCCTGATCACGGTCAAGGACATCCAGAAGAAATTGAAGTATCCCAACGCCGCGAAGGACACTCAAGGACGTTTGCGAGTGGGAGCGGCCATCGGAGCCACGGGAGATTTTCTCGAACGTGCGCAGGAATTAGCGGAAATGAAAGTAGACGTGCTCGCCATCGACAGCGCCCACGGGCATTCCTCAAAAGTTCTGGAAGCCGTCAAGCTGGTGAAGTCGAAGTTGCCGGAGGTGCAGTTGCTCGCCGGGAACGTCGCTACTTTCGACGGGGCCTGCGAATTGGCCCGGGCTGGAGCGGACGGCATCAAAGTGGGCATCGGCCCGGGATCGATCTGCACGACCCGCGTCGTCACCGGAGCAGGCGTGCCGCAGATCACCGCGATTGCTGAAGCTTACCGGGCAACGAAAGATTCAGGCGTACCGATCATCGCCGATGGCGGCATCAAGTACTCCGGCGATGTGACGAAAGCCCTCGCCGCCGGCGCCAGTGCTGTGATGATCGGATCGCTCTTCGCAGGTACCGACGAGAGTCCTGGCGAGCTGATTCTCTATCAAGGGCGGTCGTTCAAGTCCTATCGTGGCATGGGATCGCTTGGCGCGATGGCGCAAGGATCCAGCGAACGCTATTTCCAAAACGCGAATGCAGACTCTTCGACCGCCAGCTCGGCGCCTGAGGGCGAGGGAAATCGCCTCGACAAACTCGTCCCCGAAGGGATTGAAGGACGCGTGCCCTATCGCGGCTCGGTCTCGATGATCATCTACCAGATGGTGGGAGGATTGAAGTCGGGCATGGGATATTGCGGCTGCTCCACGATTGCCGAACTGCTGCAGAAGACGCGCTTCGTACGCATCAGCGGCGCCGGCCTGCGCGAGAGCCATGTGCACGACGTGATGATCACGCGCGAAGCCCCCAACTATGCTATCGAGTAGAGGTCCAGAGGCCCGTCCTGTACGCTCAGCTCTGGGCAGGCCCTTCATGTTCTGCGCGGAGGGTGGGAATACCCACTCCTGACCTGCTTGACCACCGATCGCCATCAAGTCCTGAAAGCGTGGATCGCCCTGGTCCTGTGGCTTATCGTCATCGCGATCGAGTCGACCACGTACCTCTCTGCGCAAAATACCAGCCACTTTCTCTATCCGGCTCTGCACTTTTTGTTTGGGATCGACGAAGCCGGCTTTGAGCCGTATCACACGTTCATTCGAAAATCAGGACACGTATTCGGGTACGGACTCCTCAGCATTCTCCTGTTCCGCGCATGGCGGGAGACTCTGCCTTCCTCGCCCAGAACAAAATGGAGCTTCCGATGGGCCAACATTGCAGTGCTGGGAACGTGCCTCGTCGCGAGTCTGGATGAGTGGCATCAGAGCTATCTGCCCACGCGTACGGGAACGGTGCGCGACGTAATCCTCGACACATGCGCCGGCATTGCCACGCAGTTAGCGCTTTTCCTTTACTATCGCTGGTCGTGACGCCACCGATGCTTGGATCAATTTTCCGATCCCACATTCGCAATTCCTGCTTACCGCTTGACAGCTATTTGGCGTTAATGTTACATATTGTAACGCTACAATGACTAACACACGTCAGCCCCGTCTAAAGAACATGGGAGAGGTCGAGCAGAGTGTGATGGATTACATCTGGACTCACGGGCCATCGACCGCAGAGGCCTGCCGGGAAGCGCTCGCCTCTTCGCGCCCGATGAAAGATTCGACAATCCGCACTGTGCTGCGCCGTCTCGAGGAGAAGGGCTATGTGAGGCACGAAGTGGAGGGGCGGACGTTCATCTACAAAGCCGCTGATCGGCGCCAGAACGTGGCCGCCCGCGCGGTGAAGAACATTATCGACCGATTCTGCGGCGGATCGGCGGAAGAACTGGTGCTCGGCATGGTCGATAACGAGGTACTGGACCAGAAACAATTGGAACGCCTGGCCCGCAAGATTGCGGAGCGAGGCGCTGCGGGCCAAGTCGGCGCAGGAAGGAAGGAGAGAAAACCATGATTCAGAACGTTGATCACGGGCTCCCTGCTCTGGTGTCGGAACTGGTGGCCTCGGGCGCACGATCCTTCGTGGTTGCCGGAGTCGCCGCCGCGGGACTCGCCGCCTTTCGTCCCAAGGCCACCTCCCTTCGCCTGTTCACATGGACTGCAGTTCTGTACGCGAGCCTGGCCCTGCCGCTTCTGGGATGGCTGCTGCCTCCAGTGCAAGTTTCCGCGCCGCAATTTCTGCAACATCCAATTGCTCGGAACACTCCTGGCGCGGTCGAAGAGGGACAGAGCGTCTCAACTCTCGCAAGCGATGCAGTAAGGAACAGCAAAGAACCGCTTTCAGGAAGCTATCGGCTCCCGCCAGTTGCGAAAGGGCCGACTAGTCATGAGATCCAGAGTGCTGTCGGAGAGATGCCCTCATTCGCATGGGCGATTTTTCCATGGACCATCGCAGCATGGACCGTCGCAGCTGCGTGGATTTATGTGGTGGTAACGCTCTTCTTCCTCGCAAGGTTCGTGGCAGGAATCATCTTGTCAGGCAAACTGGTGCGCAGTTCTCGATCGATCGCGGAAGGTCTGGCGGTCGGGAAGTTCGCTTGTTCTGCCTGGGGTCCGACTCCTCGGCTGGCGACCTCTGATTGCATTAACGTACCGGTGACTGTGGGCGCTTTTTGGCCGACAATCCTGCTTCCTTCGGACTGGCGCGAGTGGGACGCGGAGAAACTCGATGCCGTTCTTGCTCACGAATTCTCACATGTAGTGCGTCGCGATGCGCTGACGCAGCGCATGTCGCTTCTGTATCGTGCAATTTTCTGGTTCAACCCATTGGCCTGGTGGATGAACTGGCATCTGGCAGCGCTGGCCGAGCAGGCCAGCGACGAGGCTGCGCTATCCGGCGGAGTTGATCAGAACCACTACGCTCGGACCTTGCTGGGTTTCTTCGGGGTGCTGCAAACTGCACCACGAAGGATCCGGTGGCAAGGCGTTTCCATCGCACGACCGGGACAGGCCGAACGACGACTCGAACGAATTCTCACCTGGAAAGGAACAGTCAGCATGAGTGTGAAAAGATCTCTCGCCATCGTGATTCTTGTACTTGCGATTCCCGTGGTTTATCTCGCAGCTTCCGTTCGTCCCGCTGATTCGACTCCTGTAGCTTCGAATGTTGGCGTATCGCAAGAACCGACTCCTCCCGCAGTACCACCTGCGCCTCCGGTTGGCGGCATTTCGACAGTGGCTCCTATTCACGGTATACCGTCGACTCCGGTCGCGCCCATCGCACCAATGGCCCCAAAGGGTCCTATTACTCTGCTGGCGCCGCTGGCAGGACCGACATGGTGGAGCGGCTTCGGGCAGGGCCATTCATCCGGAACGGGCTCTGGGAAGGGCTTCTCGTATGCGTACGGATTTGATGACGAGGAGCGTTTCGTGATCGTCTCGGGCAAGAGTGACTCGTTCACCATGTCGGGCTCAGGCCAAGATGCCCGGCATGTCGAGAAACTCAAGAAGCAGATCCCCGGTGACTTCATCTGGTTCCAGCGCGACGAGAAGTCTTACATCATTCGCGACCAGGCCACGGTTGATCGCGCGCGCGGCTTCTGGGCGGGACAAGAAGAGCTTGGAAAGAAGCAGGAAGAACTCGGCAAACAGCAGGAAGCACTCGGGAAGCAGCAGGAAGAGCTGGGGGAAAAGATGGAGCAGGTCCGCGTCAGTGTTCCCGACATGACGGCCGCGCTCGACAAGCTGAAAGCGAAGCTGCAGAAGCTTGGTCCCAGCGCGACTATGGAGCAGATCGGCGATCTGCAATCGGAAATTGGAGAGTTGCAGAGCAAGATCGGCGATATTCAGTCCCATGCCGGCGACGAACAATCCAAACTCGGCGAGTTGCAGGGTGAACTGGGTGAGAAGCAGGGTAAGCTCGGCGAAGAGCAGGGTAAACTCGGCGAACAGCAGGGGGAAATCGCAGAAAAGGCTGCGCGGCAAATGAAGGAACTCCTGGACGAGGCCATTAAGAATGGCACCGCGAAGGCTGAAGAGGAGATCGTGAAGAACCCCACGCTGTGAGCGCGAAAGCTGGGCGCGGCTTTTCGAAGCCGCGTCCGGAAGAAAAAGTAAGCAGGCTGGGGAAAAACTCTCTCGCGACCAGCTTGACCCCAGCGGCTAAAGCCGCCATCTAAAACAAAACGGTTATCGCAGCGCCGAAGCGCTGCGCCACCCAAAATCGATTGACAGATCGACGTTTTACGCAGCTTGCTAGGCCGGTCGGTCGGCCGTTCGGGCAGGGCTGATGGCTAACATTAATGCCGATACGAGTGCAAGTCCTGCCGATGCGTAGAACGGGACGCTCGGCCCGAAGTGCTTCCACAATTCACCCGTGATGAGGCTCGCGGCTAGAGTCGCTACACTCGTTGCAAAAAAGTAAATGCCCAGCGCGCGTCCGCGAATGTCTTGCGCCACTGCGTCGACCACCAGGGCCTTGAGCACAGGTTGCGTGAGTGCATAGTAGATTCCGTACACAGCCATCGTGATCCAGATCGCCAGCACCGATGGGGCTCGTCCAAATACGAAGTAGACCGCCGCGAAAATTACGTAGCCCGCAGCGGCGATCCAGCGCCGCGAAAAATGGTCGCTGAACCATCCGGCGGGCCAGGATCCCAAGGTGTACGTCAGGTTGAAAACCAGTCCAAGCAGCGGAGCCAACTTGACGCCAATACCGATACTCTGCGCGCGCATGACCAGGAACATGTCACTGGAGTTGCCGAGCGAGAACAGAGTCACCGGCAGCGACGTACGAAAAAGAACGAAGTGGATAGGGCGCCGCTTGGGGGCGAAGGCGGACTGAATTGATGTTATCCTGCACCGTCGTCGTCTCGCTTGCGAGATGGATTTTGGCGCTTCGTCTCGCGGATTCCGAGGATGGCCACGAGCACAGATAGCGCGCCGGGAAACGCCGCTGCCAGAAAGACGGTGCGGATGCCATATCGCGAGAGCAGGGCGAGAGCCAACAACGGTCCTGCGATGGCTCCGGCCGAATCCATCGATTGGATCAGGCCGTAGGCCGATCCTAGCCGCTCCTTCCCCACTGACTCCGCGACCATGACATCACGAGGCGCGCCGCGTACTCCCTTGGCTAACCGGTCCGCAAACCGAATCAGCAGGATGTGCCACCACGCGCTCGTGATTGCCAGCAATGGCTTGACCGCGTTTGCGACGAAGTATCCGGCGACGACCAGCGGCTTGCGGCGATCGATGCGGTCGGTGAGGTATCCCGAGAAGAGCTTGGCGAAGGACGCGACGCTTTCTGCGATGCCTTCAATCACTCCCAACTGCGCCGGACCGGCGCCCAAGGAGATCAGAAATGCGGGCAGCACCCAGTACGCCATCTCGGTGGCGGTGTCGTTGAAAAAAGAAGTTATTCCGAAGGAGTAGAGGTTGCGTGCAGCGGAAGGCTGAGGCTCGGAGGATCGGGCGGACATAATGAGGTTTTACCACGGAGGCACGGAGCCACGGAGAGGAACTGCCCAAGGCCAGACGCGCAGCAAACCACTGGCGACCAACGACGCGCTTCAGTACATCGCGTCGTACTTCGTCACAACCCAGTCCCCGGGCCGGTGCTCGAGCGTTAACGTGAAAAGGCTCTGGTCAATACCAGCTTGGGTTGGACCCGCATTGCTAGGCCTCTGCCCGCGATAGTGGAGAACTACCAGCGGAGGGGCGTCTTCCCAGTCTACCAGTTCCCAGGAAAGCAACGGGTGCTCGGATTCCGACTTGCAGATATAACGCGCGTATTTCTTGTGGTAATCATGCTCCCATTTCTCAAGAAGTTGGTCGCAATGGCCGTCACGCATTTCGCGCAGAAATTTGTTTGCAGATTTCTCGGTCGCGCGATCGCGTAGCGGATTCATCTTGATGCTGACCGGTAAGCCCGTCAGCGGATCGTGATCTTCTGATCGGGCCAGCACCGGACCCTGATTGCTCAACCACCACAAATAGCCTACAAAGCCGAACACGAGCAGGGCTCCGACGCCGACAGCAATGCCGATCTGTGTCCGAGTAAAGGCCATTAAGGAAGTTTAAGGACGCGGCAGATCAAGGGGCAAGATTACTGGCGTGAGACACGGTTGGACATGTACGAGTGCGGCAAAGTACGAGTCTTGAATCGGATCGCTACTGCAGGCCTTCTACCAGATACAAGTCCGACAGAAGGCGGCGATAGCCATATACGTAACCTTTGCCATCGGGGGTAGGCAGGATCGGGCCCACGAACTCGACGCCTGCGGGGTCGGGCGGCATCAAGTCTTTCCACAGCGTTCGGTTGCCGGTTTCCACGTCGAGGCGGTAAACCTTCGCCGGCAGCTCTCCGGCGCGGTACACGTATAGGAAACGGCCGTCCGGGCTCCATTCGACGGGAACTTCGCTAAGCTGCATTCCTTTGATCGGACGGGGATCACCGGAAGGAACCGGAAAAAGATAGCTTTTGTCGTCTGGTCCAACAGCGGCCACGAAGCGTCCATCGGGAGACAAGGCGAAGGAAAGGCCATTGGTTCCTTCGGGCGTGACTGCGGAAATCTTGTCGGCATCCACGTCCTGCACATAGAGCCGGAGGCCATGATTGGCCTCCGCTCCCGAGAGCAATATCCTCTTGCCGTCGGGGAACCAGCGGGCGGCACTGTGAACGATCTCATGTCCCTGCAACGGACGAGGTTCGCCCGGTCCAGTGGGCAAAAGATACAAATCCGTCTGTTTGTCGCCCCGGCAAGCCAGAGCCCATTTACCGTCCGGCGAAAGGGCTAGAGATTGACCGTCTCCCAAACGTACTGCGGCCGAGCCGTCGGTCTTGCGCAGATAGACGGCGTAGCTGGGGCCGCCCGCCTCTCCCTCTTCACGGAAGAGCAGGGTTTTGCCATCGGCAGAAAGGGTCACCGGATAGGACCAGTCGAGCCAGGTGAAATCGTGTTCGGTGGAGTCTCCGGCAGCATGAACAATCAGCCCCCGCCTCCAACTATCACGAGCGAGCAGGGTGCGGCCGTCGGGCATGACATCCTGCAGAGTAAGGTCGGCCGGAACCCGCGCCACGAGCCGCTCTTTGCCGGTCAGAGGAACCGCAAAGACGGAGCGGTCGATCCCGATCAGAGTAGCTGTGACCCAGATTTCGTCTCCCTTGGGCGACCAGGCCAATCCTACGGCGCCGCCTCCGTAACTCTGGCTGAGCACGCGCTTCTTTCCCGAGAGATCGACCACGGCGACGGAGCCTATCGAATCCCCCTGGATCGGATGATCGATGAAGGCGATCATGTCGCCCTTGCGCGAGATGCGTGGATGGCTGATCCATCCGTCAGCTTCGTAGAGGACTTTGCCGGCGGGGTATTCGAGGCGGTTGCGGCCGTTCACGTCGCGCACGATCGCCAGCTGTATACCGTCGGGCGACCAATCGGCCCACTGGATGTTCTCAAGAATCTCACGTGGAGCTCCGCCTCCGAGCGCCATGCGGGCCAGCGTCCCGATGTGCACCTGCGACTTCGACTGCTGGCTGTGAAGCAGGACGGCCATCTCTCCGGTGGAAGAGATCGCAAGAATTTCAGCGCCTGGAACTCCGACGGGACGGGATTCGGGCGTGCCGTATCGCGTACTGAAAATCTCTACCGGGCCACCTTCCCAGGCGGCGCTGTAGATTACGGTCTGGCCATCGGGCGCGAAGCGGGCCATGCGGATCGTTCCCCGGCGGTAGGTCAGAAGGTGATAGGCGGGGGCGACTGGGACTTGCCGAGTACGCAACAGCAGAAACGCGATCATGCCGAGCGCTGCCATCAGAGCAACGGCAAGACCGATGACAGGCCAGCCGGCGCGGGATGTCTGCACTACTTTCGTCGAACTTGACGGGCGTGTGTCTACCGATCCGGAAGACGGCGTGGGAACTGCCGAACCACTCGGTGTTTCCGTAGCGACCGAAGATGAGATGCGTGAGGAATCACGCTCGCGTTTGAGTCTCCTCAGATCGGTTCGCACCTCCGCGGCGCTCTGGTAGCGGAGGTCGGCGTCCTTTTCCAGAAGCTTGCCGGAAATGCGTTCCAGCTCCGGCGGAAGATCAGGGTTCAAACGGACGGTAGCCGTTGGAGCGCGGTTGAGAATCGCCTCGGTGATGACCCCGGCAGTTTCTCCACGAAACGGCAGGACGCCAGTGGCCATTTCGTAAAGCACCACACCAAACGAAAACAAATCGGTGCGCCCGTCGAGTTCCTTGCCGCGGATTTGTTCCGGCGACATATATGCAACGGTGCCCACCGCGGTTCCCGGACTTGTGAGATTCAAGTTGGCAACATCCGCTAGAGTTTGCGAATCCGCGCTGGCAGAACTCCCAACGGAAGATATCTTGGCCAAACCGAAATCGAGAATCTTGGCGTGCCCGCGTTTGGAGATGAAGATGTTGGCCGGCTTGATGTCGCGGTGAACGATTCCCTTGGTGTGCGCGGCATCCAGAGCGTCTGCGGTCTCAATAGCAATGTTCAGCAGACGATCCAGTTCCATGGGGCGGTTCCCTATCAGATGCTTGAGGGTGAACCCGTCCAGGTACTCCATCGCGATGAAGGATTGGCCTTCATGCTTTCCGATTTCGTAGATGGTGCAGATGTTGGGATGGTTCAACGCCGAGGCCGCGCGGGCTTCACGGCGAAAGCGCTCCAAGGCTGGTTCATCATGAGCGACCTCGTCGGGCAGGAACTTCAAAGCGACGAAGCGGCCCAGTTCGGTATCTTCGGCCTTAAAGACTACTCCCATGCCGCCACCACCAAGCTTTTCCAGAATGCGGTAGTGCGAGATTGTCTGGCCGATCATGCGCGGGCGAATCTTACGTGGGCGGTTGGGACAAGTCAATGCAACTAGCGGGTAGGTAGTTCTCACAAATGGACGACGAAAAAAAGAAGGCACGGCAAAATGCCGTGCCCTTTACGAATTGTGGTGAGCCAGTATCTACTCTTTCTTTTCGTCCTTCTGACCGCCCTCGGCGGGTTCTGCGGCAGCGCCTTCGGCTTGAGCCTGCGCCTCGGCTTCTTCCATCGCCTTCTTGGCTTCAGCAGCCTTCTTGGCGCGAGCTTCGGCACGCTTCTCTTTCTTCTCGTCGAGAATCTTCTCGCTGCCGAGCAGTTCGAGGAAAGCTTTGTCGGCGCCGTCGCCCTTGTTCCAGGCGGTGCGAATGATGCGTGTGTATCCGCCGTTGCGGTCGCCGAAGCGGGGACCGACGGTGTCGAACAACTTCACGACGGCTTCATCGGTCATCAGGTAACTGGCGGCCTGGCGGCGCGCAGCCAAGTCACCGCGCTTGCCTAGCGTGATCATTTTCTCGACCAGCGGACGCGCTGCTTTCGCCTTGGGAACGGTCGTCTCGATGCGCTCCTCCACAATCACCGAGGTGACCAGGTTGCGCAGCAGTGAGCGCCGGTGCGCGGTGTTTCGTCCGAGTTTGTATCCTGCAACTTTGTGACGCATTTCAAAACCTCAGTGGCCAGGGGCCGGGGATCAGGGGTCAGCCGCTATCGGGTCTTGCTGATCGCTGACCCCTAGCCCCTAACCCCTGCACTCTAGAGTTGGTCGTCCGGTCCGTAAGCGGACGCGGGCAACGGTACGTTCGATGTCGGACCGGGCACTGCGTTTCCGTGCTCGTCGATCTTCATGCCGAGACTCAGTCCCATCGACGAGAGAATCTCTTTGATCTCATTCAGCGACTTGCGGCCGAAATTCTTCGTCTTCAACATCTCGGCTTCGGTCTTCTGCACGAGCTCGCCGATCGTCTGGATGTTCGCGTTCTTCAGGCAGTTGTAGCTGCGAACGGAGAGCTCGAGTTCTTCGACCGAGCGATTGAGATTCTCGTTGTGGATCTCGGGCTTGCGATCGTCCGAAGACGACGTTCCGGTTTCGATCTCTTCCTCGAAGTTGATGAAGATGTTCATGTGATCCTTCAGCAGCTTCGCCGCCAGGCCGATCGAATCGGCTGGGGTGATGGAGCCGTTGGTCCACACTTCGAGAGTGAGCTTGTCGTAGTCGGTGATCTGTCCGAGACGGGCGGCTTCGACCGTGTAGTTGCACTTACGGACGGGAGAGTGGACGGAGTCGATCGGAATGAATCCGATGCCGAGATCTTCGTCGAAGTTCTTGTCGGCGGAAACGTAGCCGCGGCCGCGCTTCAGCCGCATTTCCATGTCGAGCTTGCCACCCTCGCTGACTGTCGCGATGTAGACGTCTTTGTCGAGCACTTCGACATCGCCATCCGCTTCGATCATGCCGCTGGTGACGACACCGGGCTGATCTGCGCGCAGGTAGATGGCTTTGGGCGCATCGCCCGCAAGCTTGAACGGAATCTGCTTCAGGTTGAGGATGATGTCGGTCGCGTCCTCGACCACACCAGGGATCGACTGGAATTCGTGAAGCACGCCTTCCATCTTTACTGCTGTGACGGCCGCGCCTTCAATCGAGCTCAGCAGCACGCGCCGCAAGGCGTTGCCGACGGTCGTACCGAATCCGCGTTCAAACGGCTGCGCCCAGAAGATGCCGTACTTGTCGGTGAGAGTGGAGGTGTCAACTGCGAGACGTTTCGGTTTTTGAAAACCCTTCCAAAGCATGTGTTTCTCCTTCGACCATTTGGCTCAACCAAGGCATTCCGGGAAGCCCAATCCCGGTCAAGCGCCCTGGAAGGCTGATCTGGTGCGAAATGGGCAAAAACAAAAATCTTCAATCACGAAGGACACGAAGTATCACAAAGAAAGTCGTGGCATTCGGCTATCGAACTATTTGCTATATAGTTCAACAATCAACTGCTCATTCACGGGCAGCTGAATATCTTCGCGCTTGGGCAGGTTCAGTATCCGCGCTTTGTAATTGTCGCGATCCACTTCCAGCCAGTTCGGCAGCGTGCCGTGGCTCGAAAATTCCTTCGCCAGCTCCAGCACTGCCAGCTTCTTGCTATTTTCGCGAATCGAAATTTCCTCGCCCGCGCTTACTTCGTACGAAGGAATGTTAACTTTGCGGCTGTTGACGGCTACGTGTCCGTGACGCACCAACTGCCGCGCCTGGCGCCGTGACTGGGCGAATCCAAGCCGGAACACGACGTTGTCGAGACGGCGCTCCAGTTGTTGCAGCAACTTCTCGCCGGTCACACCCCTGGAGCGGGCGGCCTTTTCGAAGTAGTTGCGGAACTGGCCTTCCTGGGTAAAGTAAATGCGCTTCGCTTTCTGCTTTTCACGCAGTTGCAGACCGTAGCCGACGATCTTGGCCTTGCGGTCTTTCCCATGTTGTCCGGGAGCGAAGTTGCGCTTCTCGATAGGACATTTATCGCTGAAGCACTTTGCGCCTTTGAGGAACAGCTTCATGCCCTCGCGGCGGCATAGACGACACACTGCATCGGTATAACGTGCCAAGTTTCTTCTCCTTTAGATGACCGGTTTACAGGTTTGGCTTCACCCTTCGTCCCGGACGTTAAAACAAGTTCTCAGTTCTCACTTGCCAGTTCTCAGTTAACCGCAGAACTCAGCTTCTCGATCTTACTGAGAACAGGGAACCTGAGAACTTCTTGCTACACTCTGCGGCGCTTCGGGGGCCGGCAACCGTTGTGCGGGATCGGCGTGACGTCGCGGATCGAGCGCACTTCAATTCCAGAGGCAGCCAGCGCACGCACCGCCGATTCGCGGCCGGATCCCGGGCCGCTGACGCGAACGTCAACGCTGCGGACACCGTGATCGCGCGCCATGTTCGCGGCATTCGATGCGGCCTGCTGAGCGGCAAAGGGCGTGCCCTTGCGCGATCCACGGAAGCCGAGCGATCCGGAACTCTTCCACGACAGAACGTTGCCGTTCATGTCGGAGATGGTCACGATCGTGTTGTTGAAGGACGCCTGCACGTACGCCAGCCCATGGGGCACATGCTTGCGCTCCTTCTTCTTGAAGGTTTTCTTCTTGCCTTTTTTCTCCGGCGTTGCGCCGGTGCCGCCCGCTGCTGCTGGTTTTGCCATTTGAGAGTTCTCAGTTCTCAGTTCTCAGTTGTCAGTCAACGCCAGCGCTCGAAAAACTGAGAACTGGGAACTGAGAACTGAGAACTGTTCTCTAGGTTTTCGCCGTCGCCTTCTTCTTCTGCGCGACCGTTCCTTTACGTGGTCCTTTGCGCGTACGCGCATTGGTATGCGTGCGCTGTCCGCGGACCGGAAGGTTGCGGCGGTGACGGAATCCGCGGTAGGAGCCGATTTCGATGAGCCGCTTGATGTTCATCGAAACTTCCTTGCGCAGATCGCCTTCCACCAATCCTTCGGCTTCGATGACCGTACGGATCCGGTTGACCTCTTCTTCGCTGAGGTCCTGAACCTTTTTCATCGGGTCAACCTTTGCCTCGTCGAGAAGGCGCCTGGCGCGCGGATGCCCGATTCCGTAGATATAGGTCAGTGCGATATTGATGTGCTTTTGGCGGGGAAGATCCACGCCTGCAATACGTGCCATGTTTCTTAACCTCTCCCGGCTCTTGGCTCTTAGCTTTTGGCTCTTAGCTAAAAGCCAAGAGCTAAAGGCCAAAGGCTATTTAGCCCTGGCGCTGTTTATGCTTCGAGTTCACGCAGATCACGCGCACCACGCCCTTGCGGTGGATGATCTTGCACTTGTCACAAATTTTCTTAACCGATGCTCTTACCTTCATGATTCCTTATCCCATTCGGCCGGGCTTCGCCCTGGCCGGACAGCCGAGGCGGCTGTCCCTACGTGATTATTTGTAGCGATACACAATTCTTCCGCGATTCAAGTCGTAGGGCGAAAGTTCGACCGCGACTTTGTCCCCGGGCAGAATGCGGATGAAATTCTTGCGCATCTTTCCGGAGACATGCGCCAGCACCTGATGCTTGTTCTCCAGTTCGACCCGGAACATCGCATTGGGCAGCGGTTCCAAAACCACTGCCATAACTTCAATCGCGTCTTCTTTGCTCATTTAAGATCAGTTCTCAGTTGTTGGTTCTCAGTTCTCAGTTAAAAGCACCCGGTTCTCAACTGAGAACTGAGAACCGAGAACTGAGAACTGCTTTCTCATTGCGTCAAAATCACCGGCCCATCTTTTGTCACCGCGACGCAATGTTCAAAATGCGCGCTGAAACTGCCGTCTACGGTGACTGCTGTCCACTTATCGCCCAGGACTCGCGTCTCGGGTTTGCCAGAATTCACCATGGGTTCGATCGCGATCACCATGCCCTCGCGCAACCGGGCGCCATGCCCGCGATTCCCGAAATTCGGCACCTGAGGTTCTTCGTGCAAACGCGTCCCGATACCGTGCCCGACAAACTCGCGCACCACGCTGAATCCGGCGGCCTCCACATGCTCCTGCACGGCCGCGCCAACATCGCCGATCGAGTTGCCGATCCGCGCCTGCTCGATGCCGCGGTACAGCGAAGCTTCCGTGACTTCCAGCAACTTCTGTAACTCCGGCTTAAGGCCATCGCCAACCGGCACCGTGATGGCAGCGTCGCCGTAATATCCGTCAAGAACCACGCCGCAATCGATCGAGACGATGTCTCCCTCTTTCAGCATCCGCTTCTCCGAGGGGATCCCATGCACGATCTCTTCGTTCACCGATGTGCAGAGCACGCACGGATAATCGTAGTAGCCTTTGAAAGCCGGCTTGGCTCCGAGCTCCTTGATCTTCGTCTCAGCCGCGCGCTCCAGGTCCATCGTCGAAACGCCTGGGATCACCAGAGTTTTCACATAATCCAACACCTGGCGGACGATGTGGCCGCTACGCCGCATCTTTTCGATTTCGCTCGCCGACTTGCAAACAATCGCCATGCTTCGTTCTCAAGCGTGATGGTCTTCGAGGATCCGGAAAATCAGTGCCGTCACTTCGTCCATCGGCAGATCTCCGTTCACCGAGATCAGCCTGCCCGTACGCTGATAGTAATCAGCCACGGGACGGGTCTGCTCCTCATAAGCCATGAGTCGCGGCCGAATGACTTCCAACCGGTCGTCGTTGCGGGTCACCAGCTTCGTCGCGTGGGTTTCATCGCACAATTCGTCCACGCGCGGCGGCTGAAGGTGGACGTTATAGATTCGTCCACAGGTGGGACAAGAACGTCGCCCAGTAATCCGGAGCAATAATTGATTATAGTCGACGTCGAGGCGCACCACAATCGGCCACGCTCGCGTTGGACGCGAATTGTCAAAGAGCTCAGCCTCGAGCAACGCATCGAGCCACCCGGCCTGGGCTGCAGTCCGGGGAAAACCGTCCAGAATATAGCCGCGCTTGCAATCCGGCTGAACCAGCCGTTCGCGGACCATGGTGCAGACGAGGTCGTCGGAAACCAGCTCGCCGCGGGCCATAACCGCCTTGGCCACCTTCCCCAACTCGGTTCCGCGCACCACGTTCTCCCGCAGGAGATCGCCAGTTGAGACTTGGGGAATTCCGTAGCGTTCCATGATGCGTTTGGCCTGAGTGCCTTTCCCGGCACCCGGCGGTCCAAGCAGCACCACGGGACCTACTGCACGCGAGGTTTCCTGCGCCATCGGCTGGCCAAAGCCTCCCGACCACGATCTCCCCGGCGTTCGTCGTGGACCGCCGAGGTGCAGCAACCCCATCACTTTCGCGAACATCCGCCGCAAACCTACCAGCGGCGACCGCGGATGCGTCCACTCCGCGGCGTAAATCCGTCATAGTGCCGCATGATCAGCTGCGCTTCGATCTGCGTCACCGTGTCCATGGCCACGCCGACCACGATCAGCAGCGACGTTCCGCCGAAGTAGAACGTCACACCCAAGCCGCTGGTTATCCATGTCGGTAAGTTGTCAAAGAACCGGCCGATCGGTCCCCACAGGTGGTTGAGGTGAATGCCGGTGATCATCCACTCCGGAATGAACGAGATCACGATCAGATACAAAGCGCCCACCAGCGTGATACGCGTCAGGACTTCGTTGATGAAGTCGGCTGTCCTGCGTCCGGGACGAATGCCCGGAATAAATCCACCGTATTTGCGCATGTTGTCGGCGACTTCGCTGGGGTTGAACACGATGGAAACGTAGAAGTACGCGAAGAAAATGATGCCGACCGCATACAGTAGCGCGTAGAGCGGTTCACCCCACCGGATCGCATCGAAAAGCGGCCCGAAGTAACGGTTATTCCGCAAGCCGTAGCCGATGGTCTGTGGCAAGGTCAAAATCGATGATGCAAAAATGACGGGCATCACGCCGCCTGCATTCACACGCAACGGCAAATGCGTTGACTGTCCACCCATTACCTTGCGCCCAACGACACGCTTGGCATACTGCACCGGGATACGCCGCTCGCTGCGCTCGACATAAACGATGAAGGCGACAACAGCGACCATGAAGGCAATCAAGCAGACCATGATCACCGGCGTAAAGGGACCGAGAGAACCGTTCTTTGCCTTATCGATGAGTTCGACAACTCCACGCGGCAGGCCTACGACGATTCCGGCAAAGATCAGCAGCGACATTCCGTTGCCCACGCCGCGCTCGGTGATTTGTTCGCCGAGCCACATGATGAACGCACTGCCCGTGGTCAGGGTCAGCATCGTCATGAGGCGGAATCCCCAGCCGGGATTCAATGCGAAGCCACCCTTTTCGAGTCCGTACGCGATACCCAGCGACTGTACTGAACTCAGGATGACGGTGATGTACCGGGTCCACTGCGTGATCTTCTTGCGGCCAAGTTCACCTTCCTTCTGGAGCTTGGCTAGCGGCTCATAGACGACGGTGAGCAACTGCAGAATGATGGATGCCGTGATGTACGGCATGATTCCCAGCGCGAAGATCGTCATGCGCCGCAGCTGGCCGCCGGAGAACAGGTCTACAAATCCGAGGAGCGAACCGCCCGTGCTGCCCAGGGTAAAGAACGACTCCAGCTTGGCGGTATCGATTCCGGGCGTGGGAAGGTGCCCGCCCAGCCGGTACACAAACAGCATCCCAAGCGTGAACAGAATGCGCTTGCGAAGATCCGGAATGCGAAAGATGTTTGCCAGCTTGTCCAGCATTACTGCAAGACCTCGACCTTGCCGCCCGCCTTGGTAATTTTTTCCTGCGCCGTCTTCGAGAACTTGTGCGCGCTCACAGTGAGCGCTACGGTTAGTGCTCCGTCACCCAAAATCTTAACGGGGTTCTTCGTTTTGACGACGCCCGCCTTGCGCAATACTTCGGGAGTAATCGTGGTCTCACCCAGCTCTGCCAGCCGCTCGATACTGACGATCGAGTATTCCTTGCGAAAGATATTCGTAAACCCGCGCTTTGGCATGCGCCGGTGCAGCGGCATCTGTCCGCCTTCAAATCCGCGGATCATGCGCGATCCGGTGCGCGACCGCTGCCCTTTGTGGCCGCGCGTCGATGTCTTTCCCATGCCGGAGCCCATACCGCGGCCCACACGCTTGCGCTTCGTCGTAGCCTTCTTCGGTGCGTGAATATTCGATAAATTCATGGTCTCTTCTCGTAGAGGCGTTGCTTGCAACGCCTCCTGTTGCCACATGCACATTGGCCGCGCTGGCAGAGACGTAGCAAGCTACGTCTCTACGAATATCTAGTTGACGACTTCCACCAGGTGGGGCACCTTCGCGACCATCCCGCGGATTGCCTGGTTGTCCGGACGCTCAATCACCTGGTTCAGCCGGGTGAATCCCAGCCCCTTGATCACCAACTTCTGTTTCTGCGGAGCGCAGATGGCAGATCGCACCCACTTCAGGTGGATCTTACCGCTGCCCGCATTCGTCTTCTTCGCCGTCATTTCAAAACCTCAGTGGTCACTTGCTTTTAGAGTTCTTGCGCCGTCTTGCCGCGCAGAATCGCCACGCTCTCTCTGTTTTTCAATTGCTTGAGCGCGTCGAACGTCGCCTTGATCACGTTGTGCGGATTCGTCGTCCCGATCGACTTCGTCAAGACGTTCTGTACGCCGGCTGACGTCATGACCGCGCGGACCGCGCCGCCAGCAATCACGCCAGTGCCTTCCGGGGCGGGCTTCAGGAGCACCTTCCCTGAGCCGTAGCGGCCGAGCACCAGGTGCGCAATGCTGGTCTGCGTCAGATTCACCTTCATCAGGTTCTTCTTCGCGGACTCGATCCCTTTGCGGATGGCCTGTGGCACTTCCTTGGCCTTGCCCGATCCGTAGCCGACCACTCCGGCGGACGGATCGCCGACCACCACGAGAGCTGCGAACGAAAGATTCTTTCCGCCCTTGACCACCTTGGTCACGCGGTTGATGGCTACCACCTGGTCCTTCAGTTGGTACGCCCCTGCATCGAGTTTCTTAATCACTGTTGGCATTCGTAAACCTAGCTTCTAGCTCCTAGCTTCCGGCTTCTAGCTAACCCACATGGGCTAGTAGCTAGGAGCTAGAAGCTGGAAGCTGCTTTAGAACTTCAATCCCGCTTCCCGGGCCGCATCGGCCAGCGCCTTCACGCGTCCGTGATAAATATATCCGCCGCGGTCGAACACAACCTTGGTTACACCCTTCGCCTTCGCACGCTCGGCGATGGTCTTTCCCACGGTTTTGGCGGAAGCGACGTTGCCACCCGTGCGCCGATCTTCCTTCTTGCCTTCGGCAGTACTGGCGGATACCAGCGTCTTCCCGTTCAGGTCGTCGATCACCTGTACATAAATGTGATTCAACGAGCGGTACACATTCAACCGCGGACGCTCCGCCGTGCCCTGCATTTTCTTGCGGATGCGTTCGTGTACATGTGCGCGCTTTTCGTTCTTTGTAATTTTCGTAAGCATGAAACTTGTCCTTGGTCGTTTGTCGTTGGTCGTTAGCCCAAGACTTCCGACGCCATTTCCTAAGACTTCGCCGGCCAACGACTAACGACCGACGACTAACGACGTACTCAGATCCTTCGCTCAGGATGATCGCGATGGGCTAAGACGTCCGTCAAACGCGATCATTTCGCTCCGGTCTTTCCAACTTTCTTCTTCAGGCGCTCGCCGACGTAGCGCACGCCCTTGTTCTTGTACGGGTCGGGCGGACGCAGCGATCGCATTTCAGCGGCAACCTGGCCGACTTTCTGCCGGTCGATTCCGTTCAGAGTGATGCGCGTCTGCTTCGGATCGACCGCGGCATCCACACCAGTCGGCAACGGATACTCGATCGGATGCGAATATCCCAGGTTGAACACGATCATAGCCTTGCCCTTCATCTCGGCGCGATAACCGATGCCGACGATTTCCAGTTCGCGGGTCCAACCCTTGGTGACGCCCTCAACCGCGTTGTTGACCAGTGCGCGCGCCAGTCCATGCACGGCCGACTGCGAATCGTTTTCGCGAATCGCGAGGATGTGCCCGTCCTTCTGCTCGACCTTGATCCCGGCCGGCAGCGGAGTATCGACTTTGCCCTTCGGCCCCTGCACCAGGACCGTATTGCCTTCAACTTTGACCGTGACGCCCTTGGGAATCGCGATCGGCTTTTTTCCAATTCGTGACATAAAGTCGCTCTTAGCTTTTGGCTCTTAGCTTTTAGCTAGAACCCATCTGTTCCGGCACCATCTCAAAAACCGGACTTATCTAAATTGTCGATCCCGGCGCGTTTCTAGCTAAAAGCCAAGAGCTAATAGCTAAAAGCTGGGTCAGTAAATCTCGCACAGCAACTCGCCGCCCACGCCTTCTTTACGGGCCTGGCGTCCGGTCATTACGCCCCGCGGCGTTGTCAGGATGTTGATTCCCATCCCACCAAGGACGCGTGGAATCTCGGTGCGCCGCACGTACACACGGCAGCCTGGGCGCGACACGCGCTCCGCCTTCGAGATGGCAGCCTCGTTATTGGCGCCATACTTCAGGTATACCCGGATAATCTTGTGGCCCTCTTCTTCAGCCGCCTTGAAGTTGGAGATGTAGCCTTCTTCCTTCAAAATGCGGGCAATCTCCAGCTTCAACCGCGAAGCCGGGATATCCACCTTCTGGTGCCGGGCCTGGAGTGCGTTCCGCACTCTCGTCAACATGTCTGCGACCGGATCGGTCAACCTCATCGTCTGCTTCTCCTTAAGCCACCCGTTCGCTCCGCGTCCAGCGGAGAACCTGCAGCGGCTTGTTCATCAGTTGTTCGCCGTTAGCCGTTTGTCGTTAGCTTGCTCGCTGGTCGTTTACGAACGACCAACAACCCGCGACCAACAAGGCCTTACCAGGAAGACTTCGAAACCCCTGGAATTTCCCCGCGCAGCGCCAATTGGCGGAAGCACAAGCGGCAGATGCCGAACTTCCGCAGAAAGGCGCGCGGACGTCCGCACAGCTTGCAGCGGTTATGCTTGCGCGAGGAAAACTTGGGCTTTCTTGCGTCCTTAACTCGTTTTGCAGTAGTTGCCACTTAGCTTCTAGCTCCTAGCCACTAGCTGTCAGCTCACAGCCGCCAGCTCTCAGCTCAAATTCTTCCGTCTGAACTAACTTCTGACTTCTCTAAGCCCGGAACGGCATGCCCATGTGCTTCAGCAACGATCGCGCCTGATTGTCATTTGCCGCCGTCGTCACAATCGTGACGTTCATACCCTTCAACTTGTCGACCTTCTCGTAAGAGATCTCCGGGAAGATCAGCTGATCATGCAGGCCGATCGTGTAATTGCCGCGTCCATCAAACGACTTGCTCGATACTCCGCGGAAGTCGCGCACGCGCGGCAGAACAATATTGACCAGCCGGTCGAAGAACTCGTACATGCGGTCTCCGCGCAACGTAACCATCGCGCCAATCGACTGTCCCTGGCGAACCTTGAAAGCAGCGATCGATTTCTTCGCCCGCGTGACCACCGGCTTCTGGCCCGTAATCTGCCCCAGTTCGTTCACGGCCGGATCAAGGACCTTTGCGTTCTGCGTCGCCTCGCCCACGCCCATGTTGACCACAATCTTATGCAACCGCGGAACCGCCATCGGATTCTTCAGTTCGAGTTCCTTCAACAGGGCGGGAGCAACTTCCTTTTCAAACTTCGCCCGCAGCCGCGGACGCTCTTTTGCACTATGCCGCGCCTGTTCCGGGGCTTTCGACTCCTGCGCCGATTCCTTCTGCCCTTTTTTCTCTTTTGCCATGTCGTTTCAACTTCCTCTCACGGTTTCGGGGTGGTTACCGGTTCGTGAGACTCTCAATCTACGGATCGCTGACGGCTGAAAGCTGACAGCTATTTATCTAATGTCGTTCCGCACTTCTTGCACACCCGGACCTTCCGGTCGCCGCGAACCTCGTGTCCAATCCGAACCGGCCCGCACGTCGGACAAACCAGTTGCACATTCGAGATCGCAATCCGGCTCTCCTGCTCGGCGATGCCGCCCTTGATGTTGCGCTGCGGATTTGGCCGAACGTGTTTTTTGACCATCATCACGTGCTCGACCAGAATCTTCGAGTCATTCGGAAACACGCGCAGCACGCGCCCTTCCTTGCCCTTGTCGCGTCCGGTGATCACCTTTACGGTGTCGTTGCGCCGCAGATCCACTCGCTTATTTTCGGTGCTTACTGTTCTCATAAATTCCCTGAAACCTTGAAACCTGCTAGATGACTTCTGGAGCCAAAGACACAATCTTCAAGAACTTCTTCTCTCTGAGTTCACGAGCCACCGGACCGAACACGCGCGTTCCCACCGGCTCGCCGGCTTCGTTGATCAGCACCGCTGCATTCTGATCGAACCGGATATAGGTTCCATCCCGCCGCCGGTGTTCCTTGCGCGTGCGCACGATGACGGCTTTCACCACTTTGCCCTTCTGCACCTGGCCCTCGGGTGTCGACTCCTTGACCGCCGCGGTGATTATGTCGCCCAGTCCGGCATTCAATCCCGTCGATCCGCCGAGCGGCAGAATCATCTGCAGCTTGCGCGCGCCGGAATTATCGGCGACCTCCAGCATCGATCTCATCATCACAGCCATGGCGTAATCTCCTGATCCCTTGACATTCCCGGCGTCGAACCCGGCCAGGAATATGCGTTAACTCGCCGCATCCACGGCCGCTTCCGGCAGCAGCGCAGCCTTGCGCACGATGTCCTTCAGCTTCCACCGCTTCAATTTCGAGAGTGGACGCGTCTCCTCGAGCCGGACCACATCGCCCACGTGCGCCTGGTTCGATTCGTCGTGAGCGTAGAACTTCTTATTCCGCGCAATCACGCGCCCGTAGAACGGATGCGCCTTTTTCCGCGTCACCTGCACAACGATCGTCTTGTGCATCTTGTTCGAGACCACCTCGCCCACCACTTCTTTGCGGCGGCCCTGCGCCTTTTGTGTCGTTTCCGCCATTATTTCTTCTCCGTAGCAGCCGAGCGATTGCGCTCTCCCACGATCGTCTTCACCCGCGCGATGTCCTTGCGCAACCCACGAATCTTCTTCAGGCTCTCGTTCTGTCCCATGTTCATCTGGAACTTCAGCTTGAAGAGCTGATCGGCGAGATCCCGCTCCTGGTGGCTCAACTCAACGTCGGTTAGGTTTCTGATTTTGTCTACCTTCATAAATTCAGTTCCCAGTTGCCAGTACGCAGTTGTCAGTAAAGGCACTCTCTTGATTTTGCTCGCGACTCGCAGCTCAGGGCTCGCGACTCGTCTAGTGCGCTCCCTCGCGCTTCACCAGCGTCGTGCGTAGAGCCAGCTTGTGCGACGCCAGCCGCATCGCTTCGCTCGCATCCTGAAGCGTCACGCCTTCCATCTCAAACAGAATCTTTCCGGGCTTCACGACGGCGACCCAGTGATCGGGCGCGCCCTTGCCCTTGCCCATACGGGTTTCAGCGGGCTTCTTGGTGACCGGCTTGTCAGGGAACACGCGAATCCAGATCTTTCCGCCGCGCTTCACAAAACGCGTCATGGCCACCCGGCTGGCCTCGATCTGGCGGTCCGTCACCCAGCCCGGCTCGAGCACTTTGAGCCCGTAATCGCCGAACGACAGCGTCGACCCGCGCCATGCCTTACCGGTCATGCGCCCGCGCTGCTGCTTCCGATACTTCACTTTCTTTGGCATCAACATAAAATCAGCTCTTAGCTTCTAGCTCCTGGCTTCTAGCTAACCCACTCGCGGGAGCCGGGATTTACGTCTTCGAACTTCTGACTTTCCTAGAATCCACCCACCGCAGCCGGCTGTGCTTCCCGCTTTTTCTGCTGCAGGATCTCGCCCTTGTAGACCCAACACTTCACGCCGATCACACCATAAGTCGTGCGCGCCTCGCTGAACCCGAAATCGATGTCGGCGCGCAGCGTGTGCAGCGGCAGCCGCCCCTGCAGATACCACTCCGACCGGGCGATTTCGTTTCCATTCAAACGGCCACTGACGCGAACCTTGATCCCTTTGCAGCCGAAGCGCAGTGCCGAATCGACCGCTTTGCGCATGGCGCGCCGGAAGCCCACGCGCTTTTCCAGTTGCAGCGCGATCGACTCCGACACCAGCTGCGCGTCGAGCTCAGGCTTATGCACTTCCTGGATGTCGACAAAAATGTCCTTGCCGCCGGTACGCTTCTGCAACTCCGCCTTCAGCTTGTCGATCTCCGCGCCCTTGCGACCGATAATGATTCCAGGCCGCGCCGTCTTGATAATAATGCGTAGCTTGTTGCCCGGACGCTCGATCTCAATTGCGCTGACGCCCGCCGACTTGAGCTTCTCCTTCAGCTCAGTCTTCAGCTTCACGTCCTCATGCAACTGTTTGTCGTAGTCCCGCTCGGCGAACCAGCGCGACTTCCACGGCTTCGTGAATCCAAGCCGAAAACCATAAGGATGGACTTTTTGTCCCATTGCTTCTCCTAATCCCAATCCTCAACCAGACTGCCCAAACTATTTCGCGACCGATTTCTTCTTACCAGCCGATTTTGCTGCGGGAGCTCTCCGCCGCGCCCTGGCCGGAGCTGCCGGAGCCGATTCTTCACCAACCACGGTCGCGACTTGCCCGTTCTTTCCGCGCTCAGCCAGGATCAGCTCGATATGCGCAATGCGTCGCTGATACCGGTACGCGCGTCCCTGCGGTGCCGGACGAATCCGCTTCATACGCGGACCGTCGTTCGCTATCGCGCTCTTCACATACAGGTTGTCGATCTCAACATCGAGCCCCTTCTCAGTCGCGAGAAAGTTGGCATTGTCGAGCGCCGACTGCAGCAGCTTGCCGACGTGCTCCGCCACGCGCTTCTTTGTGAACAGCAGGGTATTGCGTGCTTCTTCCACGCGCCGACCCTTGATCAGTTCCAGCACCAGCCGCGCCTTCTGTGGCGAAACCCGCAAGTATTTCTTTTCCGCTCGAAATTCCATAGTCTAATCTCAGTTCTAAGCTCGTGGCTCAAAGGTCGCAGCTCTAAGCCTTCGGTGCCGCCGGTGCTGATCCGCCCGCCGGCGCTGAAGGAGTAATCGCTCCCGGTCCGCCCGGGATACCCGCGGGCTTCGCCGCTACTTCCGTCGCCGCCCTCATCGAGTGTCCCTTGAAGGTGCGCGTGAAGCTGAACTCGCCCAGTTTGTGTCCCACCATGTTCTCGGTCACATACACCGGAATGAATTTCTTCCCGTTATGTACTGCGATCGTGTGTCCGACCATCTCCGGCACCACCGTCGAACGCCGCGACCACGTGCGCAACACTTTCTTCTCGTTGCGTGCGTTCATGCCTTCCACCCTCGCCTGAAGGTAGCTATCGACGAATGCGCCTTTTTTCGTTGAACGCGCCATAAATAGTTCTCAGTTCTCAGTTGCCAGTTCTCAGCAACGGTTTATCTAAAATCCCAAACATTGTCATTCCGAACCGGCGTATTTCGCCGATGAGGAATCTGGTTTACTTACTTCGCCGGCTCACGATGAACTTATCGGTTCGCTTATTGTTCCGCGTCTTATAGCCGCGCGTCGGCTGGCCCCATGGCGTTACCGGATGCCGCCCGCCTGAAGTCTTGCCTTCACCACCGCCATGCGGATGGTCCACCGGGTTCATCGACACGCCGCGGTTATGCGGACGCTTGCCCAACCACCGCGATCGTCCCGCCTTACCGATGGTCACGTTCTCGTGATCGATATTGCCCACCTGCCCGATGGTCGCCATGCAATCCTGCGAGACCTTACGCGTTTCGCCCGAAGGCAATTTCACCAGCGCGTACTCTTCTTCCTTCGCTACCAGTTGGGCCGATCCGCCCGCCGAGCGCACCATCTGCGCGCCCTTCCCCGGCTTCAGTTCCAGGTTGTGGATCACGGTGCCCGGCGGAATGTTTCGCAGGGGCAGCGCATTGCCGACAAGAATGTCAGCATCGGGACCGCTGACAACTTTCTGTCCAACCTTCAGCCCATCCGGTTGCAGGATGTAACGCTTCTCGCCATCGGCATACGCCAGCAGCGCAATGCGCGAAGAACGGTTCGGATCGTACTCGATCGTCGTAACCGTGGCCGGAATCCCGGTCTTGTCGCGCTTGAAGTCGATGATGCGCAGCTTCCGCTTGTGGCCGCCACCAATAAACCGCATCGTGGTGTCGCCCGAGTTGCGCCGCCCGCCCGTGCGCGGCTTAGGCTCAACCAGCGGCTTATGGGGATGCTTCGTCGTAATGTCGTCGTTGACGAGCGTGGTGCGATAGCGCAGCGTCTGCGTCGTCGGTCTGTAAGTCTTAATCGGCATAATCAGCTCTTCTTAAACTCTTGTCATTCCGAACCGCGTCATTTGCGGTGAGGAATCTGCTTTCCGGAAGCCGGAACGCCCTCTTACAAATTCTGCGCGTACTCCGGCATCTTCTCGCCGCTACGCAACCGCACGTAAGCCTTCTTCCAATCCGGACGGTAGCCTGCGAACTTTCCGCGACGCCGTTCTTTTCCCGGATACGTGGCCGTGCGCACCGAATGCACCTTCACCTTGAAAATCAACTGCACCGCTTCCTTGATTTCCGTCTTGGTCGCCTTGGGAGCCACCTGGAACACCAGCGTGTTCTGGTTCTCCTTAATCGCGAGGCCCTTTTCGGTAATCACCGGACGGCGAATGATCTGGTATGCGCTCTTCATTTACGCCACCTCCGCCGCTTTTTCATTGCGCTGCCGGCGCCGACGTTCTTTCACCGGCTTCTTCGCCGCTTCGTCTTCTCCGCTTCCGGACTTACGCTGCTTCTTTGAAACCGAACTCTGCAGCGATATCTGCAGCTTCTCGATCGCCGGATGCGAGAAGATCACGCGATCATGCTTCAGCAGATGATACGGATGCACTTCATTGCCGCGCACCAGTTCGAGCCCGTGGATGTTTCGCGCGCTCAACTCCAGGTTGCGGTTGTCGTGCTTCGCCGCCTCGACCACCAGCACCGTCTTATCGACCTTCAGTGCGTCAAGCGCCTTCTGGAATTCCTTGGTCTTCGGTTCCTTGAGGTCGAAGGCATTGACGATGATCAATTTGCCGTCGGCAAACTTCGCAGCCAGCGCAGACCGCAAAGCTCCGAGTAATTTCTTCTTCGGGAACGCGTAATCGTAAGAGCGCGGCACCGGACCATGCACCGTGTAACCATGCCGCCACAGTGGCGAACGGATCGATCCAATGCGGGCCCGTCCCGTCCCCTTCTGCTTCCATAGCTTCTTGCCCGAACCGGAAACTTCCCAGCGGCCCTTGGTCTTGTGCGTTCCGGCGCGCTGCCCGGCGCGGTAGTGTTTCACCGCTTCCCAGAGCAGATCTTCATTCACCGCGCCGAAGATCTCATCGGCGAGATCGAATGTCCCGACTTTCTCGCCGCTCAAATTGTGAATATCAATCGTTGCCATCGTATTTGCATTTCTGATCACTGACCCCTGGCCACTGATCCCTTGTTTATGCTTTCTTCGCCGCTCTCTTGGCCGCCTTCAGCGGATCAACCGTCGCCGCACCTGCGAATCCACGACGCTCTCTAGGCGGCTTCTTCGCTTTCGTAATCACGATGTATCCGCCCTGCGGTCCCGGTACGCTGCCTTCGACCACCAGCAGATTCTCATCTTTGTCCACGCCCAGAACACGCAGGTTGCGAGCCGTTACCTGCTGATTGCCCATGTGCCCGGACATCCGCATACCTTTGAACACGCGCGACGGAAATGCGGAGGATCCGATCGAACCAGTAATCTGGAACATCGAACCGTGCGATTTCGGACCGCCGGCAAAATGATGCCGTTTCACGACGCCCTGGAAGCCTTTGCCCTTGCTGATTCCCACGATGTCGACGAATTTCTCGCCATCGAAAATCTCGACCAGCACACGGTCGCCAACCTTCACCGCTCCGTCGCCATCGGCGGAAGGCTCAATCTCGAGAGGCACTTCGCGCATGAATTTCACCGGCGGCAGATTGTTCTTTGCCAGATGTCCCTTCGCCGGCTTGGTCAGCCGCGATTCCTTCACAAACTCGACCAGGCCGATCTGCGCCGCCTCGTATCCGTCTTTCACAGATGTCTTATGCTGTGTCACCACGCAAGGGCCGGCCTGCAGCACCGTGACCGGGCGAACGTCGCCCTTCGAGTCAAACAGTTGCGCCATCCCGACCTTCTTGCCCAAAATTCCCGCGACCTTCGTTGCCATTTCCTTCTCCATGCCCAGCGTGGCTCAGTGGCTATTGGCTGGGAAGCTTTTCGTGCTAGTTAGGAGCTAGCAGCTGAAAGCTTATTTGTGTTCCTTCCCGAACGCCTTAATCTCCACGTCCACACCGGCCGGCAGATCCAACTTCATCAGCGCATCCACCGTCTGCTGCGTCGGCTCGAGAATATCGAGTAACCGCTTGTGCGTGCGGATCTCAAACTGCTCGCGCGATTTCTTGTCCACGTGCGGGGAGCGCAGCACGCAGTACTTGTTCTTCATCGTAGGCAGCGGAATCGGTCCCGCAATCTGCGCGCCGGTGCGCCGCGCTGTCTCCACGATCTCGCCCGTCGACTGATCCAGAATGCGATAGTCGTAAGCTTTCAACCGGATCCGAATTCTCTCTTTTCCAATCACTGTTTCGTTTCCTAACCCCTCCCGGCGTCTCCGGGAGGAAAGAACTGGCGGCAAGCTGCAAGCCGCTCTGTTTTGCCTGTGTGGCGCGGGCACTCTTGCCCGCTCGCCGGCAGCACCGGAAAAACCTCGCGGGCAAGAGTGCCCGCGCCACACTATATCCCTACTGAATAATCTCGGCGATCGTGCCGGCTCCTACGGTGTGGCCGCCTTCGCGGATGGCGAAGCGCAAGCCCTTTTCCATCGCTACCGGCGTGATCAACTCGATCACAAGGCCCACGTTGTCTCCCGGCATCACCATCTCCGTGCCCGCCGGCAGTTCCGCCACGCCCGTCACATCCGTTGTTCGCAAGTAAAACTGCGGACGGTATCCCTTGAAGAACGGCGTGTGTCGTCCACCCTCTTCCTTCGTCAGGATGTAGACCTCGGCCTTGAACTTGGTGTGCGGCGTGATCGATCCACCCTTTGCCAGCACCATGCCGCGCTCCACATCGTCCTTGCCAATGCCGCGCAGCAAGAGGCCAGCGTTGTCGCCCGCCATGCCTTCGTCCAATTGCTTCTTGAACATCTCGACGCCCGTCACCACCGTCTTGCGCGTCTCGCGGAAGCCGACGATTTCTACTTCCTCGCCAACCTTCACCTTCCCACGCTCGATGCGGCCGGTCACCACCGTCCCGCGGCCCGAGATCGAGAAGATGTCTTCGATCGGCATCAGGAAGGGCTTGTCCAGTTCACGCGCCGGCTGCGGCACGTACTTGTCCACCGCCGCCATCAGCTCGTCCACCTGCTTTTCCCACTTGGCTTCGCCGTTCAGCGCGCCCAGTGCCGACAGACGAACCACAGGCACATCGTCGCCGGGGAACTTGTAGGTCTTCAACAACTCACGCACTTCGAGCTCAACCAGATCCAGCAACTCGGGATCGTCCACCGCATCGCACTTGTTCAGCGCGACCACGATGTACGGCACACCGACCTGGCGGGCCAAGAGCACGTGCTCGCGCGTCTGCGGCATCGGACCGTCCGTCGCCGCCACCACCAGGATCGCGCCATCCATCTGCGCCGCGCCCGTGATCATGTTCTTGATGTAGTCGGCGTGGCCCGGGCAATCGACGTGCGCGTAGTGCCGGTTCGCTGTCTCGTACTCCACGTGCGCCGTCGCGATCGTAATACCACGCGCCTTCTCTTCCGGCGCATTGTCGATCGAGTCAAACGACCGGAACACAATCTTCGGATTGTGCTTCGACAAAACCTTGGTGATCGCCGCCGTCAACGTCGTCTTGCCGTGATCGATGTGACCAATCGTCCCTACGTTGCAGTGCGGCTTATTCCGTTCAAATTTCTCTTTCGCCATAACCCAGCCTCTAGCTCCTAAGCTCTTAGCTCAAAACCTTTGTCATCCTCGTAATAGGCGCCAACGAATTCCTGTTTCTCGACCAGAAGTTCCACAATCTCCCGGTCGAACTGCGCGAAATCCTCTGAATAGCGTTCGCGGAAAATTTCGAACCCGCGATGCCAACTCCAGATATCCCGCACCCTATACCACCCATCGCTTTCGGACTCGCACCGCATTTCCGTCACGATATAGCCTTGAGCCTGCCGCAGAAACCGCGCCCAGACTCCATCAGCTCGAAACACATTTGCAAACTCGACCCGCTTGCTTTCGCGAACCCAGAACCTGCGGTCGACGACGAACCGCGGCGCCGCGATTCACTTCGCTGTTCCCTGCACCTTCGCGATAATCTCCTCCGCGACGGACCGCGGAGCCTCCTCATAGCGCGCAAAGTGCATTGAGTACTCCGCGCGTCCCTGCGTTGACGAACGCATATGGGTCGCGTAGCCAAACATTTCTGCCAGCGGAACGATCGCTTTGATCACCTGCGATCCCGCACGGTGCTCCATGCCTTCGATGCGTCCGCGCCGCGAGCTCAAATCGCCCATAATCGTTCCGGCGTAATCTTCCGGCGTCACGACTTCGACTGCCATCACCGGCTCGAGCAGTACCGGAGAGGCCTTGCGGGCCGCTTCTTTGAAAGCCATCGATCCAGCGATCTTGAACGCCATTTCGTTCGAGTCGACATCGTGATAGCTGCCGTCGAAGAGCGTCGCTTTCACATCGACCATCGGATAGCCGGCCAACACGCCGCCTTCCAGCGCTTCTTGAATGCCCTGATCGATCGGCTTAATGAATTCTTTCGGCACTGAACCGCCCACGATATCGTTGACGAATTCGTATCCAGTCCCCGGTGGTTGCGGATCAAGATAAATCTTCGCGTGGCCGTACTGTCCGCGGCCGCCCGTCTGCCGGATGTACTTGCCTTCCGCTTCGGCGTGCCTGCGAATCGTCTCGCGATACGCCACCTGCGGCTTGCCAACGTTGGCCTCGACCTTGTACTCGCGCATCATGCGATCGACGATGATTTCCAGGTGCAGCTCGCCCATGCCGCTGATGATCGTCTGTCCGCTGTCGGGATCGGTGTGAACCTTGAAGGTGGGGTCTTCCTGGGCCAGGCGCCCGAGCGCCATGCCCATCTTTTCCTGGTCGGCCTTGGTCTTGGGTTCGACCGCAACCGAAATCACGGGAGCCGCAAACTCGATCGATTCGAGCGCGATGGGATGAGCTTCGTTACAGATGGTGTCACCCGTTGAAACGTTCTTCAGTCCGACCGCTGCGCAAATGTCGCCCGCGAGAATTTCGCTGATCTCTTCGCGCTTGTTGGCGTGCATTTTCAGCAGGCGGCCAATACGCTCGTGCTTTGTTGTACGCACGTTCAGCACGGAGTCTCCGGTCTTCAGTTGCCCAGAGTACACGCGGATGAACGTCAACTGGCCGACAAACGGATCGGCCATGATCTTGAACGCCAGGGCAGCAAAAGGCTCCTTGTCGTCCGCCTTGCGCGTGATCGGCTGGCCATTGTTGGGGTCGGTCCCGTGCGTTTCGCCCACATCGAGCGGCGAAGGCAGATAATCCACCACGGCGTCCAGCAGCGGCTGCACACCCTTGTTCTTGAATGCCGTGCCCACGACAACCGGGAACACCTTCAACGCAATGGTCGACTTGCGCAGGGACGCCCGAAGCTCATCCGCAGAAATCTCCTCGCCCTCGAGGAACTTGTGCAGAATCTCGTCGTCGTTCTCGGCGATGGTCTCAACCAGCTGTGCGTGGAAGGCTTCAGCTTTCTTCTTCAGTTCAGCGGGAATTTCTTCGGTGAGATATTCGGCCCCAATGGTGTCATCCTGCCAGACGATCGACTTCATGTTGATCAGATCAACGACACCCTTGAACTTGTCTTCCTGGCCGATGGGAAATTGAATCGCGACGGGCTTGGCACTGAGGCGCTTGCGGATGGTATCGATGGCATGCTCAAAATCAGCGCCCATCTTGTCGATCTTGTTGATGAAGCAAATGCGCGGGACGCCGTATTTATCGGCCTGACGCCACACTTTTTCCGACTGCGGCTGCACACCGTGCACCGCGTCGAAAACCGCGACTGCGCCGTCAAGCACGCGCAGGGATCGCTCCACCTCAGCCGTGAAGTCCACGTGGCCGGGCGTATCAATAATGTTGATGCGGATATCGCGCCAGGTGCAGGTGGTCGCCGCGGACGTGATGGTGATGCCGCGCTCCTGCTCCTGCTCCATCCAATCCATGGTCGCAGTGCCTTCGTGCACCTCTCCGATGCGGTGCGTCCGGCCCGTATAAAACAGGATGCGCTCCGTCGTAGTGGTTTTCCCGGCATCGATGTGGGCCATGATGCCGATGTTTCTGCAACGCTCTAATGGGACTGTTCTTGGCACGACTCTTATCTACTCTTTCTGGGGCTCCGAAAAACTCGCTTTTGGCTCTTAGCTCTTGGCTTTTAGCTAAAGGCCAAGAGCCAATGGCCAAGAGCGCATCTGCTTACCATCGATAATGCGCGAACGCTTTATTCGCCTCCGCCATGCGATGTACATCTTCTTTCTTCTTGATGGCGGCGCCGCGGCTGTTGGCTGCGTCCAGCAACTCATTGCTCAACTTGTCGACCATTCCTTTTTCGCCACGCGACCGCGCATAGCTAATGATCCAGCGGATCGCCAGCGACGTCCGACGATCGGCATTCACCTCGACCGGCACCTGATAGTTGGCACCACCAACCCGGCGGGTCTTCACTTCAAGCAGCGGCTTCGTGTTCTCGACGGCTTTCTTGAAAAGCTTCAGGGCCTCATCGCCGCCCTTCGACTCCAGCTTCGTCAGGGCTTCGTAGAAGATGCCCTCGGCCGTCGACCGCTTTCCCTGCCACATCATCGAGTTGATGAACTTCGTCACCAGGTCCGACTGATAGACAGCATCGGCCGGCACCGTCCGCTTTGCGATATGTCCTTTACGAGGCATTTAAGCTTCTAGCTCCTAGCTCTTAGCTTCTAGGCTGAGCTTTAATGGGTTCGCAGTTCCTGCTCACCCGAAAATCCTTCTGGCCCAGCGACTGACGACGAACGACCTCCGACGGTCTTACCCCTTCTTTGGTCTCTTTGCTCCATACTTCGAGCGTCCCTGCATGCGGCCGGCGACGCCCACCGCATCCAGCGTTCCGCGAATCACGTGATAGCGCACACCTGGCAGATCCTTCACGCGGCCACCGCGGATCAGCACAATCGAGTGCTCCTGCAGGTTGTGCCCGACTCCGGGGATGTACGTCGTCACTTCGATACCGTTTGTCAGCCGCACACGCGCCACTTTCCGCAACGCCGAGTTCGGCTTTTTCGGGGTCTGCGTATATACGCGCGTGCATACGCCGCGCTTCTGCGGACATCCCTGCAACGCAGGGCTCGCCGTCTTGTAACGAGGCCTCTTCCGGCCTTGGGCCACCAACTGGTTAAACGTAGGCACTCTTGCCACTCCTTAGCCGCACACTCGCACTCGGCGGGCGGCTTCAAAATCCACAGTCTCAGAAGCGCATCCGTAGGCATGACCGGCCACAACCGGCCATTACTTCTCGTCGCTTGTTGCGCAGCATCGCACGCGCGCGCTGACGAGAGATTCTGGATTCCCTTTAAGACTTACGCCGCCGACGGTGGCGCCCGGCCAAACTCGGGGGCACTCCGTTTCGTCAGCCTTGCCCTGCATATCCTTTCGCATAAGGGCGAAAGGCGCCGCAGGAACGTTTCAGCGAGGAATGTTTCCGGACCTGAATTGCATCTGGAAACCTAGTTTCTCTAAAGCTCGACCGCCACCCTCTGCGCACACATCCGCAAAAAGTCGCAGCATACAGCAAGCCTGGATGAACTCGCGGAACCAAACTACTATAGCAAGTCGGTCGAAACATCGTCAACTCGTTCTTTTGCATCCCACCGACGAGATATCGAGCGGCGTTGTATGACGGGGCGGGATTCGGGCGCTTGCTGATTCTGGCCTCAACCTCTACACTACAGGTTTTCCAATTCATTCGAGTGGGTTCCTTTGCGTCGTTCCCGCGAAGGGACTTGGGTGGCTGTCCTAAGCGATGAACAACGAGGAGTGCATGGGTCGGTTTCGTTCGCTAATTCTACGCGTGGCAGTTACTTTTCTTTCATTGTCGGTGATCACCGGATGTGGCGGGGGATCCCACACGGGTCCGCCTCTGTTCCCGGGGCACATCAATCTGAACCCTGGTTTCACCACTTCGATGGTGCTGGGGGGCACTCTTAGCTTTACAGCCAGCGTCCAAACCGCGTCCGGAACGAACCTTGCCACTCCTGTCACGTACGCATCGAGCGATACCTCCATTCTAAATCTGGCTCCGAATGGAGTAGCCTGCGCGGGTCACTGGGATGTCGCCTTTACCACTTGTACCCCGGGAGCCATGGGACCCGTTAAGGTCACCGCCAGCGCCTTGGGTGGTACCAGCGTTCCAACCTATGTCTTCGTCCACCCGCCGATCGACAACATCACGGTAGTCGGCGTTATTCCAAACGGTACCCAGGTGCAGGAGCCTTGCCTTTCACAGTCGCAGTCAATGACTGTCGAAGCTCACGCCTACAGCCAGGGGAGCGATATCACGGCTTCTGTAGGCCCATTCACCTGGTCTGCCAACAATGCATCCGTCGTGACGTTAACGCCGTTGACCAACAACGCTTTTAACTTCGCCACCAATCAGGCCACGGCAACGGCGAACACTCCGGGGATCACTTACATCTACGCTTCCGCCAACGGGGCGAGCAGCAGCTCGTTTCAGCAGCCGCGGTTGACCAACGCGCAGGGCGCGGGCTCTCCAATCCTCGATTTCTTCGCCACTTGCCCGGTCCAGAACATCGCGCTCGAACTTGGCGCCGCGGGCTCCGGCCGGACGACATTCAACGTCCCCAAGGGATCATCGTCCGGTGCTCAGACAGTCATCGCCACCGTGACCGACATCATGGGCATCAGTTCCCTGCCCAACACCGACGGAGGAATCGTACTCAGCAAGATTCCTCTAAGCTGGACCTCGTCGCAGCCAGGATCGATCGGCCTCCCGGCATCAGGATGCAGCCAGTCCTGCACCCTGTCCCTGTCAACTCCGGGTTCCGCCACTGTGACCGCCTCCTGCTCGCCGCCGACTTGTAACGCTGGATTCCCCACCATCCCCAACGCGTTCCTGACCAATGGAGTGATCGATCAGAACAAGATCACTGCCTGCACCAGCTTCTTTCAGGCACTCTATCCCCTATTGAAAGACTGTGGGGAACTCATTCCGGTCCCCGTTTATGCATCTCCTGTTTTCGTCAATCCTCCGAACCCTCCGCAGCCGCTTTCCCCGATGGCTGCGATCTCTGGCATAGTCACCGGGTCTACATCCTCGCCGACAGTGTTCGCTTCAAGCATGGGATGCGCGCAGGAACCTCCTTCGACGTGTAATACGTCGGCGTACTTCGTCTCGACGAGGAACTCAGCCGGCAATGAAAACCCTCTGCCGGTTTCGCCCAATTCTTTTTTGTCCGACCCAACAGGCGCAAGAATTTGGATGGGAAGCGATTACGGCGCGCAGATTGTGTCCCCGAGCAATTTCGGCAGCGCGAATAGTCCCTTCACTCCACTCGGCACATTGACGGGACACGTGCTGGCGAGTTCACTGAACGGGAACTTTGCCGCCTTTTCTGATACCGTCCACGTTCCGAATCAGGTTTACATCGCCAATGTGTCCAACGCAGGTTCACCCACTGCTCTCAGCATCCCTGGCCCGGTGCCTCCACTAACCGAAATCGCCGGCTTTTCACCCGACGGATTGAAGACGTTCATCATCGCGGGATCGAACCTGACTTCGATGTATGTCTACTCCTCGCTTCAGGCGCTGCAAGGTCCAATTGCTCTCGCCCAACCAGGCACTGCGATAGCATTTTCGCCGAATGCCGCCTTTACTTATATCGCCGAGTCCGGGGGGAGCAGCAACTTCAATCTCACCGCATTCGCCAATTGCACCAATCCTGCCGTTGCCCCGATTCAACCGGCTGCAAGTATCGCGCTGCCCGGCGCGCCTCTTTTGATGAAAGTCCTGCCGGCACTTCATATCGATGGCAAAGACACCTTTGGAAATACGATCCCGGACGGAGTTCACGTCCTGATTCTCGACTCGACCGGTTTCGACATCGTTACCTCCAAGGTCTCTGTTCCGGCAGCCGGGACACTGTGCCCTCAGGGAATCCAATTCGTCAGCGGAGATCCTCTACGCGCGGTGCAGCGCATTGAATTGGGGCAAGGGACACTGCAGCCAGTGAATTTCTTCTACTCGGCAGACGACACGCAGCTCTACGTCGTCTCGTCGAACAGTTCGAGCATCATTGTTTACAGCTTCATCACCGGGTCCGTGATCGGAGGGATCGAGCTTCAGAACAACGCCACGCCTCTCACCGCTGACATGTCGCCGGATGCGGGGACGATCGTCATCGCCGGCAGCGACGGCATGCTGCACGAAGTGAGTACTGCTCTGGGCGGAAGCGACTCGGTCCCGATTTCGTTTCCCAACATCCCCAACGGCCTGAACCCCTTCTGTTCCTTGAGTCCACCCGCCGGCGCTTGCACGCTCAACGTTGTGCAAGCCAGGCCCTAGTCACCGGATCTAGAGAACCGTGTGGGGACAGCCGCCTCGGCTGTCCCGCGAAGGCGAAGCCGAGCTCTTAACCCTAAGGCGAAACCCGAAGGAAGAAAGCCGAGGAGGAATTGAACTGACTACTGCTGGCTGCCGCCCAAGTCCTTCCCTACACTATCGAGCACTCCGTTCACAAAGTGCACCGATTCGGGCGAAGAAAATTTGCGCGCAATCTCCAGGGCTTCGTTGATCACAACGGCCCGCGGGGTCTCGGGATAAGCCAGCAACTCCGCCACCGCCGCCCGCAGCAGATTCCGGTCCACCGCGGCCATCCGCTCCATGCGCCAATGCTCGGCATGCTTCTCAATCAGCGAGTCAATCTCGCTGACCCGATCCGTTGCCACCCGAAACAAATCATCCGCAAACCCACGCACCTCGGCGCTGGTGGCGCCGTGCTCGGCCCAAAACGTCAGCCGTACCTGGTCCGCATTCTGCTTCCCCATATCCGCCTGGAAAAGCATCTGCAGCACGATCTCCCGGGATTTTCTACGTGTACCCATATCAGGCGTCGTTTGTCGTTAGTCCTCGGTCGTTTGCGTGGATTCCGAGTGCCGGAAGTCGTTCCTAAGGGTTCAGTCTACAGGAACGAAAAGATGCAGGAACAGCGGAGGCTAACTTCTGGATTTCGATCGCCGGTTCGACTCTTTGCGACCAGGAGTTCCATACTGGCTTCTCTTACTAACGACTGACGACGAACGACCAACGACGGTTCTTATCAGATTCGCCATCTCCACCGCCGCCAGAGCGGCCTCAAATCCCTTATTGCCCATCTTCAGTCCGGCGCGATCGATCGCCTGCTCCAGAGTGTCGCAAGTCAACACGCCGAATGCGTGCGGGATTCCAGTCTCCTGCGCCGACTGCCCAACCCCCCGCGTGACTTCGTTGACAATGACCTCGTAATGCGCCGTATCCCCGCGCAGGAGGCACCCGATACAAATGATCGCGTCGTACTTCCCTGTCGAAGCGAGCGTACGAGCGGCCGAAGGAATCTCAAAAGCTCCCGGCACTCGGACCACTGCGATGTCGCTCTTCGCAGCTCCAGTCCGCATCAGCCCGTCACAGGCACTCAACAGAAGCCGCTCTGTGATAAATGAATTGAATCGGGAAACCACAATGGCAAAGCGTTTCCCGGACGCGTCAAGCTTGCCTTCTATAGCGTGAAGTGAGTCCGGCACCGGCTCAATCTTCATTATGTCTTTCTTCGCAGCGATGTCAGTCCCTCCCTTATTGTCCCGAGCCATCAGTAATGCTTGGTATTGCGTTGCCTTTGATAGAGCTTACTTGCCCTTGAAAACTGGCGTGCGCTTCTCGAGAAATGCCTTTGTTCCTTCTGTCTTGTCCTCAGTCGCGCAAGCCACGCCGAACAAGACTGCTTCGAGATAGAGACCTTCACTGAGAGTCATCTCCATACCTTTATTCACGGCCTCCATCGCGTACTGCACGGCCAGCGGCGCATTGGCAATGATCTTCGCCGCGATCGCTTCGGCTCGCGGAATCAGTTCCGCCGCCGGCACCACCTCATTCACCAGCCCGATGCGATGGGCTTCCTGCGCCGTGATCATCTCTCCGGCGAGAACCATCTGCATTGCGATTCCCTTGCCCACGAGGCGCGGCAGGCGCTGCGTCCCGCCGTATCCCGGGATGATCCCCAGCTTCACCTCCGGCTGGCCCAGCTTCGCATTTTCGCTGGCCAGTCGCATGGTACAAGCCATCGCAATCTCGCACCCGCCGCCCAGCGCGAAGCCGTTGATGCAGGCGATGACGGGCTTTCCCAAGTTCTCAATCAGATTAAGCACGTTCTGTCCGCGATGGGTATATTCCTTCCCGGAAACCGCATCGTGCTTTGCCAGTTCTGCAATGTCAGCGCCGGCGATGAACGCCTTCTCGCCGGACCCGGTGAAGATAACGACGCGAACACCGGCGTCATTTTTGATTTCATGAAACGCCGCCCGCAGTTCGTCCATGGTGGCCATGTTGAGCGCATTGAGCACCTTCGGCCGGTTGACGGTGACATAAGCAATCGAGTTTTTCTTTTCGAGAAGGATGTTTTCGAAGTTCATAAATTCAAATTCCTAGCGCGGATTCACGCGGATCAACACGGATCAAACAAAATTTGTCATCCTGAGCGTAGCAAAACGATTCGCAAAGCGAATCGTTTTGCGGAGTCGAAGGATCCCTTTCACCTCAGGAAACTTGAGCCTTCGACAGGCGTTCTCATCACGCACCCTGGTAGAAATTCCCGTACAACCCGTCGCCATGCGTAGCTGAAAGGGATCCTTCGACTACATGAGAATCTCGCTTTGCGAGATTCTCACTCCGCTCAGGATGACAATTCATTTACAGTTTCTGCGCCTTGGGCTTCTCCGGGTCCGAGTAATCATAAAATCCTTTGCCCGTTTTCCGCCCGTACCAGCCCGCCATCACCATTCGCTTCAGCAATGGAGGCGAGGCAAAACGGCGCTCCTTGAACTCGTCATACATCACGTGAGTTATGTAGTACGTCGTATCGAGTCCGACAAAATCCAGCAGCGTGAACGGCCCCATCGGATAGCCGCAGCCCAGCTTCATGGCGTTGTCGATATCTTCAATCGACCCGACGCCCTCTTCATATGCCCGGATCGCATCGAGCAAATACGGCACCAGCAGCCGGTTTACGATGAATCCGGTCTTATCCGACGTTCGCACTGGAACCTTACCCAACTTCTTCGCGAACGCATACGCGGACTCGTACACTTCGTCAGCGGTGGCAATAGTCCGCACAACTTCGACCAGCTTCATCAGCGGCACGGGATTGAAAAAGTGCAGCCCGATGAAACGTTCCGGCCGTTTGACCGCAGTCAGAAGCTCGGTCACGGAAATCGAAGAAGTATTGGTTGCAAAGATGGCATTTTTCTTCACAATTCCATCGATCGATGCATACATCTTCTTTTTCTCTTCCACGTTCTCGATAATCGCCTCGATGACGATATCGCAATCGGCTAGATCCGATTTGTTGGTCGTACCCTTAAGGCGCGCCCGGATCGCATCCTTCAGCTCAGTTGTGATCCCGCCCTTCTCGACCGAACGTTCCGCGAACTTCGCGAGAGATTTCTCAATGCCAGCAAAGCCTTTGTCGAGGAACTTCTGCTCGACTTCCAGAACCGTGACGTCGAATCCAGCCGTAGCGCATACCTGGGCGATGCCAGAACCCATCAGACCACAACCCAGAACTCCTACCTTCTTGATTTCCATAATTGCTTCCTCGAAAAACTTGCTCTGTCATCCTGAGCGAAGGGAAGGATCTATGCACTCTGCCTGCGTCAGCAAACTGCATAGGTCCTTTGCGGCAAAGAGCGCCGCTCAGGATGACAACGCGCAGCCATTCACCAACTCAACTCCACCAGCGAAACGCTCTCGCCTGGCATGGGAAAATCCAAACGGACTGCGCCGTCTTTGCTATCCACCCACCGGGGCGACTCCAGCAGTTGCAATTGCCCCGCCGCTTTTAACGACTGGAATTGCTCAGCGGTTAGCGACTGCGGAGACCCCGTCGCCTTCCACACTGTATAGGAATTGCTGTGGTTCTGGTCAATGCGATAGTGCTTTACCAGAATCCTTCCAGCGCTTCTCGGCAATCCCGCAACCTTCAGTTGCACAGGCAACTCCGTGGCCGACGCATCGTCATCCTGATAGTTCCACAACAACACCGCAACTTCGTGATCTCCACGAGCCGCCAGGCCATCGACGTTCGCTTTTCCGCGAACTCCTGCCGTTAGCATTTCATCGAGATTCACCGCCGCGCTGCTCCTGACTTCGACGCGCTCTCCCGACATCAATCCCAGCATCCGAAACAGATTCAAGATCGGTTTGTCGATCCCGTTCGTCGCCAGAGTTCGATATCCCAGAAAGTAAGGCTGGTCCTCAAACTCAAACGCCCAGGTAAGAATTCCCGCCAGGTTCGTCCTGGAGCGCTCGTTTAAATCCAGCATCTCCCGGATCGCTACCGCCGTATTCGCGGGATACAGCGTGCCGTTTCGATATGCGTTCTGCGGATGATCCTTCGCCGAGCAGGCGGCACAGCCTTCCGGGTCTGACTCGCTCAGAATCACGGGCAGGTGCGCAAACTGCGGAAATGACGCAACGATCTTCAGCCCTTCATCCACGTCGCGGAGTTGATGCGCGAGCCCCATCTGCACGCGCCCGTCTTTTGCCTCAGGAGAGCCCTTCGCGTGGAAGCTTATGAAGTCGAGCGGAGCGCCGGTCTTTCCGCTTGCATAGTTCGTGCCGCTCGCGCAGTGCCGGAGAAATTGCCGAAGAAACTCGGCCGCCTTCGTAGCCCCGGGTCCAGTCGTCGCTGGCCCTCCCACCTTCGCCTCTGGCAATGCGCGTCGCACGGCATCCACCGCGTAGTCATACAGCTTGTCGTATTCTTCGGGAGTTCCGTGCCAGTAGCCGATGTCGGGCTCATTCCAAACTTCCCAATTCCACCCGGCGACTTCGCTCTTGCCATAACGAGAGACGCAGTGCAGAACCAACTGATAGATCAATTCACCCCACTTGGCATAATCCTTCGGCGGAAAGGTCCAGCCCACGAAAAGTTCGTCCTTGGGCCAGTGATGGCGATAGGGGTCCGGATGCGTGGACAGGGCTTGAGGCATGAAGCCGATTTCGACAAAAGGCTTCGCGCCAGATTTAAGGTAGGTATCGAGGATTCTGTCGACGATCGTCCAATCGTAGACCGGATGCCCGGTGGAGTCTTCGGTGTACGCGTTGGTTGATCCCCATTTTAGCGCCGGCGTGCCGTCTCCGGTTGTGAGCAGATTGTGGGTTCGAATTTGGACGCGAGCAGGATTAGTCGCGGACAATTCCGCAAGCAACTCCAGCCCGTGCGGTGCGTAGGTATAGTTCGGCTCGTCGTAGCCAAAGTAGTTCCAAAGCGGATTCAGCGGACCAAGACTTCGCCCGGCATCCACTCGAATCACAACCGGAGTCTGGGCGCAGAGATGTTGAATCAGAAGGAAGATGAAAGACGCGAAGGTCGCGACGCGCAGATACAGTGGTCGATTGATATTCGCGATTCGAGCGCACCCGGTCATACAGAAGAGAACCTAGTTCATACTCTCCACCACCATCGCAATTCCCTGCCCGCCGCCAATGCAAGCCGTCGCCAGCCCATACTTCTTCTTGCGCCGACGCAGTTCATAGAGCAGCGTGATCACCAGACGCGTCCCGGTCGCGCCCAGCGGGTGTCCCAGCGCGATCGCTCCGCCATTGACGTTCACTTTCTCGCGGTCCAGGCCCAATTCCTTCTCGACCGCGAGATACTGCGCGGCGAACGCCTCATTCACTTCAATCAAGTCGATGTAGTCCAGTGACAGGCCGGCCTTCTGAAGCGCAATCTTCGACGCTGGCACCGGACCGCGCCCCATCACTTTCGGGTCCACGCCCGCGACGCCCCATCCTACGAGCCTTCCAAGCGGCTTCAGCCCGCGCTTCAAAGCATTCTCGAGCGACATCACCACAACCGCCGCGCCGCCATCCACAATTCCACTCGCATTTCCGGCGGTCACCGTTCCATTCTTGCCAAACGCCGGCTTGAGTTTGGCCAGCCCTTCCATCGTCGTCTGCGGACGTCGATGGTCGTCCTCGGTCAGCGACTCTCCGGTCGCTTCGCCTTTATGATTTCGCAGTGGCACCGGAACAAGTTCCTCCTGCAGACGTCCTGCTTTATACGCTTCGTCCGCATACTTCTGTGAACGCAGGGAGAACTCATCCTGCATCTCGCGCGTGATCCCTTGCTGTGAGCCATACAGTTCGGCGGTGTTTGCCATATATGACCCGCAATAGGAATCGAGCAGCGCCACCATCAACGAATCTTCGAGCTTGCCGCCCGGCGCCAGCGTGAACCCATCGCGGCCGCGGATCACAAACGGCGCCTGCGACATGGCCTCCATCCCGCCGGCGAGCACGATCTTGGCCTCATCGGTCTGGATCATCTGCGCCGCACTTACGATCGACTGCATCCCCGAGCCGCACAAGCGGTTCACTGTCAACGCTGGAGTTTCGATGGGAATGCCCGCGCGCAAACCCACGTGCCGCGCGCCGTACAGTGCGTCGCCCGAAGTCTGCTGCGCGTTGCCGAATACCACATGATCGAACTCTTTGGGATCGATTCCCGAGCGTTCGATCGCGCCTTTTCCCGCAACCGCGCCCAACTCCTGCGCCGTGAAATCTTTCAACTTCCCGCAATACCGCCCAAAAGGAGTGCGCGCTCCACTGACGACAGCAATGTCACCGGCTTTTAACATGATGAATGACTCGTAGAACCCCAACCGGACCCGGCCAGAGTGCATTATCCAAACTTGTTAGTCTAGCAGTGGAAAGAAGAATTCACCACAAAGGCACGGAGAGAGGAAACGAGGAAGAAAGGAATGAAGGTCTGAGGTCTGAGGTCTGAGGTCTGACGTCAACTGTTCTACGCGACCGCACTTGCGGCCAGAACCGTCGGCCCGAGCGCTACCACATGACCCAGTCCCTGGCTCATGGCCTGGCCCAGAGCATGTTCCACGCGGTTGATGACCTCAGTGACCACGTCGATGGGGTCAAATTCGGTGCGGATCACCGCCTCGGCCAATCCTGCTGAAAATAGAGCTGTGGCTCCCTGATCAGTTCCATCCTTGGCGCTCCAGCGCAGATTCGCCACGATCTTGCGCAGCTTCTCGATCGCCAGCATGGCTTCTTTTTCAGCCGTTTCGCCCAGGAGAATTGCAATCGTCGTCATATCGTAGCGGAACGCCAAATCGTTCGATCGGATATTGGCGGCAAACATCTGCCCAGCGCGTTCCATCAAGGTTTGTACCTCAACGTCGCCGTGTTCTTTGACCATGGCGCCGCTCTTGCCAAACTGCAGCAAGACGACGGTCAGCGGTGTCGAATTCTGAACGGCGCGCTTGCTCTCCGCCATCAGTAAATCCAGATACGAAGCCCGCTTCAAGAGTCCGGACTTCTCATCCGTCACCGAAAGGTTCTTCACCAGCCGCCGGAGGCCTGCGTTGTTCAGTGCGATCACCATCTGGTCGGCTAGCGTTTTCAGCACTACCATGTCCGACTGTTGCCAGGACCGCGGTCGATTGTGCATCAACACCAGAATTCCGGCTCTTTCTTCCCCGTCCATGAGCGGAATTGAGAGGATCGTCGCCACGGCACCGATCTCGCCGAGGGCCTTCTTGGCGCTCTGCAACAGGTTCGATCTGGCCTGATCCTGAATCTCCAACGGTTCGTGTCCTTGCGCTGCGGTGTGCAGACATGTGACTACCTCGCCGATGGCAGCGGAGCTCATACGTTTGGTCCCGTCAGCGCAAAACTCATCCATCGCGGTCGGGGGCATTCCCGGCTTCCCCATCACTGCGATACAGCGCGCAGCTTCCCACTGCATTCCGATTTCCTTAACAGCGGTACTAAGGACCGCTGGAGCCGTGCTCTGGTGATAGAGCTTCCGCGTGATCTCGGCGACCCGTGTAAACGTCCGCACGTCGGCGGCAGGGTCAGGCACTGGATCCGCAGGTGCAGCTATGGAGGTCGCAGCCGGCGCCGATGTCGTCGCAGCCGGAGGCAAAGGCGCCGATCCCGCATACCGCGGCGTCACCCCCGCTGACATATACAGCCGCTGCAGATCTTCGTTCCGCTCTTCCTCGCGCGGAAACAGTTCCTGAATTCTCTGCAGCCGCTCGACGGCTTTGTTGCGCATCCCATACTGCACCAGGATCTCGGCTTGCAGCATAAGATCCTGCAGGGTGGATGCTCCCAGCGTCCGCTCGTCCACGTGCACAGGCTCTTCGGGAGCCTTCGCGGCCGAACTAAATCGGGAAGCGATTACTTTGAACCGGGTATCCTCGACCTTGCCCTTGATCATGTCGAGACGCTTCAAATGTCCGGGCTCATAGGGATCGACTTCCGCCGCCCGGTCCAGGCACTCGGCCGCTTTCGCGAACTCTGCTGTGCTGCAATATAGATCGAACAACTTCAGCAGCGTGCTGCAGTAATCGTTCTCACGGTTTGAGGAGTTGTAGAGCTCGCTGAGGAACTCAAGCATTTGCGACGACGGTTTGCGTGTCGAGGTGATGTCTTCCATGATCGCGGTGAACTGCCGCCGCTCGCCGCGACGCCGCTGGAACTGCTCCAGTTTGCGGGCCAAGGCCACCGCCTCATCTTCTTGCCCGCCGTCCAGAAAACTTCCAATCAATCCGATAACCTGTTGCACGCGCGCCGGATTCTGCTCAAACAAAGTCCATACCAGCGGCTCCGCCTCGGAAAACCTTCCCGCTGCGACTAGAGAATCGGCATAGGCTTCACGGAATTCCTGCGGTACTGGCCCGGCACTGATCTGGGGTTCCAGAATAAAGATCGCCGCGCCCACCTGGCCTTTCACCAACAGACTTTTCGCGTAGGCCAGTGCTATGGACTGATCCGATGCATCTTCCTGATAGGCTCGCTCATACCACTGCGCCGGATCGCCACCTTCCGCCGCAGCGGCGAGGGCTAATCGCTGGAACGATGCCGCCGCCACTTTGCGATTTCCCAGCTCAGAAGCCAGCTCTGCTACTCGCAGCAGATTGGCCTGCGTCGGCTCGATGGCGACAATGCGATCCAGAACCTCGGCTGCCTCCTGCTTTTTCCCCAGCTTCGTCAGATCGAGCAGCGCTGCCTCGTACGTCCCCACGGCCAGCTTCTTGTTCGATCCCTCCAGCAACTGTCCAAAGCGAAACTTCTGTTGCCACGTTGGACTACCGTGCCGCGCCAGCTTCTTGTAAGTCAGGCTCGCACGCGTCGCATCTCCGGCCGTAACTTGCCGCTCAAACAATTCCCCCAGTAGCTTCACGGCTTCAGCGTTTCGGCTCAGCGACAGACACAGGTCCGCCGTGAGTTGCCGTACTACGTCATTTTCGTGATCGTCTTTGAGGACCAGCAGGTATTCTTCGAGGGCTTCAGCGGTCTTGCCTTTTTGCAGGAGCTTTTCCGCGCGCTCAATGCGCTTGCCAACCTCGGCTCGGTCCAGTCGTCTTGTGATCTCAGGCATGCGGAATCGGGCGGAGTAAACCCTGCTCCGATTCTAGGAGTGCCCTCTAACCCCAGCAATGCGGTAACGGCAGCCCGCGATTACGAAGGTCACACCCTCTTTGAGCGCTGGAGGCTGGAGTAAAGCTCGATTTGCAATCTCCGGAAACCGACGATGACTTGAATTGGCGCTCCTGGCGGGACTCTCAACCAGGCCGGATGGCTCCGCGCGCCGCTGCGTCTCACTCCACATCCAGGATTGTCTGGTAGGTTTTGTTGGGCTGGACTTCAATCTTCTGCGCGTGCTCAAGCCGTTTCTTCAGCAGGGACAGATTCGCCGATTCGAGTTCCCAACCATCGATGGCCAACATGCGGTAGCGCCATCGCCTTCAGGAAAACATTGCCTTCGGCCAGTCCCTCCACCACAAAGTGGCCGCCGGTATCGGTGAGTGTCACACTCCCGTTCTGGCCGGAGATCTGGACTGCCGCGCGCCGGACGGGCTCTCCAGTGATGGTATTGATCACGGTGCCTGACAGACTGTAGGAGTCTCCGTCGGTTCTGGAGTTCGCGGTCCCATCCGGCGTTGTTGCTCGCTGCACTCACTCGGCATCGGACGTTGAGTACTGCCAGACCTTCCATGCTATGTTGCTGCATGCCGACGGAGTCCTCCGCTCCTCCACAATTCCATGAAGAAGGACTCCGCCACCAACTATCCGCCGCGCAGATGGCAATGGTGGCCGTCGGAGGCTCCATCGGCACCGGACTCCTTCTCGGATCCGGCGCAGCCATGGAGATCGCCGGTCCCGCGGCTATCCTCAGCTTCATCGCCGCCGCTTTTATCAACTGGACGGTGGCGATGGCCCTGGGCGAACTCGCCTGCGCCCATCCCGCGGCCGGATCGTTCGGCGTTTATGGCGAGCTCTACCTGAACTCGTTCGCCGGATTTATCGCCCGCGCCGGGTACTGGGTCGGTCTGGCTCTGGCCATCGGGACGGAAATGATCGCTGCCGCGACTTACATGTCCGTGTGGTTCGGCCGCGTACCAGCTTATGTGTGGATCGTCGTCTTCGGCGCGCTTCTGCTGGTGATCAATCTGAGGAGTGTCGGTTCATATGGGCGAGTGGAGTTCTGGCTTTCGATGATCAAGCTCGCGACAATCATCGCCTTCATCCTGATCGGCGCCGCGCTGCTCACCAGCTGGGCGCGCCCTGCCGCAATACCGCGGGCAAGGCGGATTCTTTCCGACCGGTTTTTGGACGCCCGTGGTTGCACTCACCTATGCGATCTACAGTTTCGGGGGCGTCGAGATGGTTGCGGTCACCACCGGCGAGTCGCGCTCTACGAAAGATATTCCGCGTTCTGTCTGGATGACCTTTCTCACCCTGACCTTTGTTTACGTTGGGGCTATTGTCATTCTTCTTGGCGTCATGCCGTGGAATCGTGCGGGAGTGAGCGAGAGTCCTTTCGTCACCACGTTCCGCACCATAAGAATCCCGCACGCCTCGGGGCTGATGAACTTCGTTGTCCTTACCGCCGCGCTCTCCGGTGCAAATGCAACGCTCTATGTCGCCTCACGCATGATCTTCTCATTGGCCCGCACCGGATGGGCCCCGGCCAGCCTCGGGCGCCTCAATCACGAGGGATCTCCGCGGAACGCCGTTCTGCATTCTTCTTTCGGAATTCTGTTCGCGCTCATCGTGGTACTCTTCGCTCCAAGAAACGCATTCCGCTACATGCTTGGGGCTGCTTTCACCGGTATGATCCTCTCCTGGCTCGTCTCCCTTGCAGCGCACATCAGCTTTCGCCGGAGACGCTCACCTGGGGAATTAGCACAACTTCCATTGCGTTCGCCACTCGGGATTTGGGGATCCGTGTTCGGCTTTCTGGCTGTGACGGTCGCGCTGCTGCAAACGTGGCTTCATCCGTTTCATCGGCCCGTTAATCTCTGGAGCGGCCTCACCCTGTTCGGCGTCCTGACGCTGGCATTTCTTGTACTGCGAAGGGAACGCCTCGGGAAAAATACCTGACACCCTTTCACATCATTCCTCTCGGGCCCGTTTTCTCTATCGTTCGTTGCTCTTCGTGCTGGCGGCCCTGCCCCTAACGTGTGGCGACGCCGAACGACTCCGGGAAAGGATTGAGCGGCAATTGGAGCCTGCAACCAAGATTGTGTATAGTTGTGCTTCTGTCACAACCTGCCATCAGAAAGGTATCCATGGGCCGACCTTTGGGACGTCTCTGCTTTCTTCTAGTCGCCACGACCTCTCTGCTTCACGCACAGGATCAAATCCTCTTCAATGCCAAAATCTTCACGGCAGATCCCCAGAATCCCTACGCGGAGGCCGTCGCCATTCGCGGCGACAAGATCCTCGCTGTCGGCAACCTGCTTGAAGTCGCCAAAGCCGCTCCCAACGCCACTCGCACCGATCTCGACGGAAAAAGCCTCTTCCCCGGTTTCATCGATTCTCACAGCCATACGATCGATGGAGGTCTCAACCTCATCAACGCAGATGCCACTGAGAAGGTCGATACTTTCGACGAACTCCAGGCCTTCGTGGCAGAGGCTAAGAAATCCGGACGCGGCGTGCACGGTGAGATCCTCGAAATTCTCGGCTTGCCGCTCAAATTCTGGTCACACACCGACACACTGAACCAGGACTTCAGCGCCGGCCTTTATGGCAAGCAGTGCCTGATCTTCCGAGGCATGGATGGCCATACGGCCTGGGCCAATCGCGCCATGCTTGAGCGCGCCGGCATTACTGCCGACTATCTGAAGAAGCTCACGCCTGACCAGCGCAGCTATTTCGGTTACGACAAGGAAATGCAGCCCAACGGATTTCTCGTGGACGCAGGACAGGACAAAATCGATCGCTTGATGCCGCCACCCACGAACAAGGAGATCCTTGCGGCCGGGCACGCTGCTCTCGATTACAACTACAGCCTCGGCATCACCGCATGGCTTGAGCCCAGCGCTCCTGAGTCAGCCCTGAAATCCTACAAAATGCTGAATGAGCGGGGCGAGTTGAATTCGGAGGTCGTCGCTTTCCCCAAAGTCCTCGCCAAAGATCCAGCGGCGGAACTTGCATTCTTGCACCAGCAGCAGCAAACGTACGGAAACATTCCCCATCTGCACATCACCGGAATCAAAATCTTCGCCGACGGAGTCGCGGAATTCCCTTCGCAAACCGCACACCTCACTAAACCCTACAAGAATTCGGGACGCAACGGCGAATTGCTCTTCGACCAGAAGACCTTCAATCAACTGTGCATCGCGGCTGACAAAGAAGGACTCATCATCCACGTGCACGCCATCGGAGACGGCGCCGTGAAAGCTGCGCTCGACGGAATCGCAGCCGCCCGCGCATCGAACGGGGACTCTCATCTTCCGCACACGCTCACGCACGAGCAATTCATCCGCCCCGAGGATTTCCCGCGCTTCCGCGAACTCGGCGTCATCAGCGCGTTCCAACTCTACTGGGCCGAAGGCGCCAATGACACCATAGAAATTCTCAAACCCTACGTGGATTCCGAGATCTACAAGTGGCAGTACCCTGCGCGCTCCATCCTCGATAATGGCGGAATTATCTCTGGCGCCAGCGATTGGCCGGTGTCGACTGCGAACATATTTCGTGCGATTTACAAAGCGGAGACGCGCAAAGGAAAAGAAGGTGTACTGGACGCAACCCAGGCTATGCCGCGCGAAGCCATGTTCTACGCCTACACGAGGAACTCGGCCAAGGCGTTAAATCTGGATTCAATCGGCACAATTGCCGCCGGAAAGCGAGCCGACCTTGTCCTGCTTGACCGCGACGTCTTGACGGTCAGCCCTGAGGAAATGCAGGGCACAAAAGTCGTTTGGACAATGGTGGCCGGCAAGAAGGTCTACCAAGCAAAGTAAAGTGGGGAGTCTCTCCGGCACATGTGGCGTCGGCCGCCTTCGGCCGTCCCGCGAAGGCGAAGCCTAACGGCGGCGCGATTGCCACTTCAATTCAGTTGTGTTCTTATAGAGAGACAGCGGGATCGTAAATCCCCTTCCGCGGGCGCGCGCCGAAACCTCCACCCTTAGCCTTACATTCCAAGGAGGAAGATCATGAATAAAGTCTCGTATATTCCCAAAGATTACAACACCATCACACCGTATCTGATCGTTAAGGGCGCCGCTCAAGCGATTGAATACTACAAGAAAGTTTTCGGCGCCACAGAAGTCGTTCGCATGAATGGCCCGGACGGGAAAGTCGGTCACGCCGAATTGAAGATCGGGAACTCGCATATCATGCTGGCCGATGAGAATCCTGCTATGGGCCAGGGGCACACCAGTGCAACTACGATTGGCCAAAGCCCCGTGAGCCTCTATGTGTACTTGCCCGACGTCGATACCGTGGTAAAACGCGCGGCGGCGGAGGGCGCAAAAATCCTGAAGCCGGTTGAGGACCAGTTCTACGGGGACCGCTCCGGTTTCATTCAGGATCCGTTCGGACACCTGTGGGGCGTCGCCACTCACGTGGAAGATGTGTCGCCGAAAGAACTGGAAGAACGGATGAAGAAAGTAACGCAGGCAGCGTAGGCTTGGAACGCGCAAGGGGCGGGGCGGTTGCGTCCCGCCTCTGACGCAAATCCCCAGCCTTCGCAAAGAAGGCGAAGGATGGGGCACCCGCTCTCTTCAGTTTGGTCTTACTCCTTAGCAAAAACAAGGCGGTCCGCGATGTCAGCGCGGTCTCATTGCGATCCGAGCTCAATGGATGTCGAAATACGCCAGGTTCATATTTCCTCCGGTAAGAACGTGAACGGTGAGAACGCTCTTTCCGGCGCGAAGGCGAACCTGGGCGATGTTCCGCGCTATGTTCCAATGATGCCATTGCCGCCAAGCTACGGGATCAGCAGCGTTGAATGTGGAGACGACAGTTAGCGAAGGAGTCGCCGGCGCTCCGTTGACATCTAGAGAGATCGTTCCGCCGCGATTTGACGTGTAGAGAAGATCGGCGCTGTAGACGCCGACGCGGGCGGTCTGCACCGTGATGTTGAACCATTCTCCCGGCTCGGTCCATCCCACATAGAGCTGGTTCTCCGGGGGTTGAACCAGGTCATACCGACTGTTGTCGATCTGGTCGTAGAACTTCGTATAGGAAATGTCGACACCCTCGTCCATACGAAATTGATTGAAGTAGTTCCCGTCTGCCGGATTCAGGACGCCGCTTCCGTTGTTCCGGGCATCGGCGTCGTGGTAAGCCACGCCTTCTCCGCCGCGATCGTAGTACGCGCATTCCACTTTTCCGGGAATCTTCTGAGCTCCGCCGTGATGGCGGCTGTCATGGTAGGGCGTTCCCTGGTAGTGCTTCAGGTAATTCTTTTTCGAGCCCGAGTTGGCCGGCGAAGCGATGACGGCCAGTACAGCGACCATGCACAACACTCTCGTCGTTCTCAATGGCAATGAGCCCCTCACTGCCGAATCCTCGGGTTGGCGACCGAGTACAGCACATCAGTCAGGAAGTTTACAGCGACATACGTGAGGCCGATTGCGAGAATGCAGCCCTGCACCACGTAGTAATCGCGGTTGGAGATGGCGTCTATTGTGAGGCGGCCGATGCCAGGCCAGGAAAAGATTTTTTCTGTAACGATGGCGCCAGCCAGTAATGCTCCGAATTGCAGGCCGAGGACCGTCAGCACTGGGATCATCGCGTTGCGCAGGGCATGACGGTAGACGACGGTGCGCTCAGGGAGGCCTTTGGCACGAGCCGTGCGGATGTAGTCCTGGCTGAGTTCTTCGAGCATACTGGTGCGAACCATGCGGGTAAGGATGGCGGCTAGGGAGCCGCCCATGGTGATGGCGGGGAGCACGAGATTGGCGAAGGATCCGGCGCCGGAGACGGGGAGCCACCCGGCTTTGATTGCGAAGAGCAGGATCAGGATTGGTCCGAGCGCGAAATTTGGAAACGAGAGGCCGAAGAGGCTGACTACCGAAAGCAGGCGGTCGTCCCAGCGGTTGCGGCGTCGGGCAGAACGGACTCCGGCGGGGATGGAGAGGACGATTGCGACGAAGAGGCTCGCCATCGTGAGACGGAGCGTGTAGGGGTAGCGTTGCGCGAGAAGTTTGGTGACCGTCTGGTTGTAGCGGATGGAGCGGCCCAGGTCGCCGTGGAGGACGATGCCTTTCCAGTAGCGCAGGTATTGTTCGCCGAGCGGCGCGTCGAGGCCGAAAGCATGGCGGGTGGCCGCGATGTCGGCGGCCGGGGCGCCTTCACCGAGCATCTGCTGGATGGGGTCTCCGGGGACGAGGTGGATCAGGAGGAAGACTAGGCTGACTACCAGCCAGATGACTGGGAGAGTGTAGAGGACGCGTTGGGCTACAGTTCTCAGTTGTCGGTTCTCGGTGGTCAGCGGTTAAGATTTGGTACATCGTGAGAATGCCTGGACGCGGTGAAAAGGGCGTTCAGCTGGTAGGGATCCTTCGACTGCGCGCGACGGCTCGCCTTGCTCGCCGTCGTGCTCCGCTCAGGATGACAGCTGTTTGGGCTGTTGCTTATCGTCAACATGTCGATCAATCCCCTGCTCCCTTGGCGGCTTCGGCTTCTCCTTCTGCTTTTGCGGTCTTTTCTATTCTTACTCTGGCGATGCGGTGGCCTTCTAATTCCTCGACCGTGTAGCGGCGGCCTTCGTATTCGAAATGGTCGCGGACTTGCGGAATCCGCTGGAGGCGGGCGAGCATAAAACCCGCCAGGGTTTCGAATCCGGCGTCGCGAGGCAGTCTCAGGCCGTATTCCATTTCCAGATCGCGGATATTCACGGAACCTTCCAGCACCATTACCGACTCATCTTCCAAGGCTGGCTCGCTGGGGGAGACATCGAATTCGTCTTCGATGTTGCCGACCAACTGCTCGAGGATATCTTCGACCGTGATGACTCCGGCGGTGGATCCGAATTCATCGACCACCACAGCGAGATGACGGCGGCGCTCTTTGAATTCGGCTAACAGTTCGGCCAACACCTTGGTCTCTGGAACTACCACGACGTCGTGCATGATCTGACCGATCTGCATACGGGAGATGCGGGTGGCGCTGGACTGGCCGAGGTTGCTGAGGCGGAGGCGCATCCAGCGCATGAGGTCTTTGTAGTAAAGGACACCGACGATGTGTTCGGGGCCGCGCTGCGGGTCGTAAATCGGGATGCGTGAGTGTTGCCCTTCGACAACCTTGGCAAGGGCTTCGTCGAGCATCAGGTCCGAAGGCAACGAGAAGATATCAGGCCGCGCGACCATGACTTCGCGGACAGTGATGCTGTCAAGCTCGATGGCGCTGTGGATCATCTCTTCCTGGAATTCAGGGATCTGTCCGAACTGGCGGCTGGCCGTAACGATAAGTTTAAGTTCGTCGGGGGAGTGAACGGCGCCTCCGCGGCGGGCTGGTGTTGCGCCGAAGAGTCTTAGAACCAGTCCTCCGGATCGGCGCATAAAAAAGAGGACAGGACGGGTCAATGTGAGGAAGGCTTCCATCGGCGCTGCGACGGCTAGGGCGATCTGCTCGGATCGCTGCAGGGCGAGGGTCTTGGGGACGAGCTCGCCGAGGATCACGTGCAGGTAGGTGATCAGGGTGAATGCGATGGCGATTGCAATGGTGTGGGCGTAGATCGCGACGTGGGGCAGGCGCTGCACGATCGGCAGGCCGCCGACGAGGCTGGCGACCATGGGTTCGCCGATCCAGCCGAGAGTAAGGCTGACCATGGTGATACCGAGCTGGACGCCGTTCACGACTTCATCGAGACGCTGGTGGAGGCGCTGGACGATGCGGGCGCCGATGCGTCCGGCGTCAATGAGTTGCTGTATACGGGTGTCGCGCACACTGACGAGGGCAAATTCGGCGGCGGCGAAGAACGCATTGGCTGCTACCAGGAGGAGGATCAGGAAGACCCGGAGCAGCACATAGGCAGCCATTGAGGGGTCATTTTAGCAGGGGATGGGGGCTTGGGGTTAGGGGGCAGGAGCGGTTCTCAGTTCTCAGTTCCCAGTTCTCGGTCTTAAGGTCTTAGGTCTATTGGGTTTTAGTAATTGGACCTGGTTAGGTGGTGCGCACTTGCTGAAGGAACGTGTTTGGCATCACAAAAATCAGGGACGCATTGCGCTATCCTTTTTCTGGGAAGCATGTCTAATCTGCAGAAAGCGGGCGGTTTGGCAACGTCGCCCTTTCTTTTCGCATCGCAAGCAGCAATTCTTCGGAACTAATTCAGCAGGGGCCGCGTAATAGCTTGTAGGGCGGCAAGATGGCTCCCAATCTCCAACCAGCAGTATATCGAGGAGGATCTGTGAACGGTAACGGCACTAATGGCAAAAAGAAGCGCCGCAGACTGATGATTTGGAGCGGCGTCGGACTGGGAATTGTCTTGTTGATCGCGATCGGAGTATTCGCGGCGACCCGCGGCGGCACCAAGATTGATCCTTCAAAGCTCGCCAAGGTGGAAAAGGGAGACTTGGCCAAGAGCGTGGTGGCGACCGGCAAAGTTACGCCCATCACGAAGGTCGAAGTGAAGTCGAAGGCCAGCGGCATCGTGAAGAAATTGCTGGTGGACTACGGCGATCGGGTAAAGAAGGGTCAACTGCTGGCGCAACTCGACAAGATCGAGATTGAAGCCCAGGTGGAGCAATCAAAGGCGGCGCTGGAAGCGGCGCAGGCGAACCTGAAGAGCTCGCAGGCAGATTTCGAGCGCGCCAAAGTGGATGCCGAAGGGCCGGACGTTCCGCTTTTGAAGCGGGCGTATGACCGTGCCGAGAATATGGCGAAGGATGGCGTGGTTTCCACGTCCGCCCTGGAAGACGCGCAGAAGAATTACGAGATGGCGCTCAACAAGCAGAACGTCTCGAAGGCGCAAGTCACCGTGCTGAAGGCAAAGATCGCGCAATCCCAAGCCAATGTCGCGCAGGACCAGGCGAATCTTAAGCAGTTGGAAGAGCAGCTCAGCTATACCGATATCATCTCGCCGATCGATGGCATTGTGCTCTCGCGCGATGTGCAGATGGGTGATGCGGTCAGTTCGATTCTGGTGTTGGGATCGTCGGCCACTCTGGTGATGACGCTCGGCGATACGAGCGAAGTGTACGTGAAGGGCAAAGTGGACGAGAGCGACATCGGCAAGGTCTATCTCGGACAACGCGCGCGGATCAAGGTCGAATCGTTCAAGGACAAGACGTTCGACGGCAAAGTAACGAAGATTTCTCCGATGGGGGTAGAGAAAGACAACGTCACGACGTTTGAAGTCCGCGTGTCGATCCAGAATCCGGGCGGCGAACTCAAGGCCGAAATGACCGCGAATGCGGAGGTCATCCTGGACGAGCACAAGAACGTGCTGCAGATTCCGGAAGGCGCGATCCTGTACGACAAGGACAAGAAGGCGTCAGTCGAGATTCCTGATCCGAAGGGTAAGGAAGGCAAGAATAAGGTGGCGGTCAACATCGGGATCTCCAACGGCGCGAAGACAGAAGTTCTGAGCGGGCTGAAGGAAGGCGATCAAGTCGTACTGCAGTAAAAACACAGCATCGGACCTCAGACCTCGGACTTCGGCCAACCAGCCTGTAATTCCGGGGTCTGAGTTGTATAAGAACGATTTTAATCTTCCGTCTGATGCCAGAGGTCGGGTTCTATGACTCTCTCCGAGATCTTCCGACAAGCCGTAGCGACATTCCGGGCTCACAAATTGCGGACCTTTCTCACGATGTTTGGGTTGGTGTGGGGAATCGCGTCGGTAATTCTGCTGGTGGGGCTAGGGCGCGGCTTTGTCGTGGATCAGAAAAGACACATGGAGACTCTGGGCAAGGATCTGGTGATCGTGTGGGGCGGGCGGACGAGTACGCAAGTTGGAGGTCGGGCTGCCGGGCGCGAGATTCGTCTGAATGTGGACGATGCCGATTTGATCCGCGACGAATGCTACCTGGTCAAGAATGTCAGCCCCGAACTGCGCCGAACCATTCCGGAAGTCAGCCAATTCAATCTGGCCAATCGCGGCGTTGTAGGAATGTGGCCTTCGTATCAGGATTTTCGGTCGCTCAAGGTTTCTGAGGGTCGGCTGATCACCGACGATGACGAGCGCGAGGGTCGGCGGGTGTTGGTGCTGGGGTCCAAGGCTTATCGGCAGTTGTTCCCCGGGCAGCCGGCAATTGGTGCGACCGTTCTGGTCAAGAGCGTTCCCTACTCGGTCGTGGGAGTGCTGGCAGAGAAGAAGCAAAACTCGAATTACAGCGGGCCGGACAACGACTATCTTTTTGCGCCATATTCGGCGGTGTCCCGCGACTTCCCTCCCCCGGAAAAACCTGGGGCCGGCGTTACGCGCGGATATCTGGATGACATCGTGTTCGAAGTAGCCGATCCGGAGAACCACGAGGCCGCGGTGTTGCAGGTCCGGCGCGCGATCGGGCGCGTGCGGCACTTCGATCCAGTGGATAAAGACGCGCTCTTCATATGGGACACGATGGACGGCGCCAAGCAGTTGGCAAAGATTTTTGGAGTGGTCACTCTGTTCTTCGGGTGCGTTGCAGTCGTAACGCTGTGCCTGGGCGGGATTGGCGTGATGAACATCATGCTGGTTTCGGTTTCAGAGCGTACCCGGGAAATTGGGACGCGAAAGGCGATGGGCGCGACCAAGCGCGACATTTTGCGGCAGTTCTTTGCCGAGTCCGCGATGCTGACTATCGTCAGCGGAATTCTCGGGCTCAGCGTTGGAATCGGCATCTGCGTTGCGATGGTCGTCATCCCCCTGCCAGATTTTGTGCCGCATCCGATCGTTTCGCCGATTTCGATTGTGATTTCGATTTTGACACTTTCGTTGATCACCGTGACGGCGGGCATGTATCCGGCCCAGCGCGCCGCGGATATGCAACCTGTGGAGTCGCTACGTTATGAATAGGAAAAATCAAGTTCTCCTCTCGGCTTTCGAGTCCAGCGGATCAAAATTCGGATTGTTGGTGACGATCGCGCTGGTCGTGCTGTTCAGCTCCGCGGCGGCGTTGGGTTCGACGCCGCAGGGAACATTCGACAGAACGCTCTCAGTCAGCGGACCGGTCGACCTCGAAGTCCTGACGCACTCGGGCGATGTGAAGGTGCATGCAGGTTCATCGGGATCGGTGCAGATTCACGGCAAGATTTATGTCGGTGACCACTGGTTTGGAGGGCGGCGCGAGGAAGATGTGCACGCCATCGAACAGAATCCGCCGATACGGCAGACTGGCAACAGTATTCACATCGAATATGTGGATTACCGGAACATCTCCATTGATTACGACATCACTGTGCCTGCGGAAACGACTGTGCGTACGAAGAGTGGCTCAGGCAATCAGACGATCGAGGGCACGCGCGGTAATGCGGAGGCGCAGACCGGGTCCGGCGACGTGAGGCTCACAAATCTGAACGGCGAGATCCGGGTGCAAACAGGATCGGGTGACGTGCGGGCGCGGCAGGTTGCGGGACCCGTGCGAGGCAGCACCGGTAGCGGCGATGTCGAGATTGAAGAAACCGGGCCGGGCGACATCGACATGCATACGGGTTCAGGGAACATCACCGCGAGAGGCGTACAGGGCAGCTTCCACGGAGAAACCGGGAGCGGTGAAATCACCGCTGAGGGCAAGCAGAGCGGCACTTGGGATGCCCGCACCGGATCGGGCAACGTGCGTCTGCGATTGCCGTCGAATGCCGCGTTTGATGCGGACATTTCGACCAGTTCCGGCTCCGTCGATGTAGGTGCTCCGGTGGAGATGACGGTGCAGGGGCGCATCGGGGATTCGCACAAATCGATTCACGGTAAAGTGCGCGGCGGTGGGCCATTGCTCCGCGTGCACACTGGATCGGGCGATATTCACATCGAGTAGAGGAGAAATTGCAGATTTCAGATTGCAGATTTCAGATTTAGAGACACGGAAATCTGCGATCTGAAGTCTCAATTCGAAGTTCAGATGCAAGGAGTAGGGAGATGAGCGCGGTCCCACCATTGACGACGGAGAGCCGGGAGACGTCGAGAGTTCGCGCGTTCGGATCACCGTCTCCAGTGCCGGTCCGCGCTCCCCGCTCCAGGAAGAGTGCCTCCTTCGTCTCAACCATGTTTCTGAAGGACCTCGTATTGCAGGGATGGCAGGCGTTAATGCGTGATCGGACGCGTTCGGCGTTGACCATGCTTGGCATCGGGTGGGGCCTTGTATCGGTGGTGCTGCTGCTGGCTTACGGACAGGGACTCGGCGGTTGCGTGCTGAGCGCATTCCTGAACATGGGGAACAACGTTATCGTGATGTGGCCGGGGCAAACGAGTATGCAGGCGGGGGGACAGCGCGCCGGCAAGGCCGTGAAGTATGAGCTCGAAGATGTGGAAGCGATCCGCGACGAAGTTCCTATCATCCGGGCGGTGAGCGGGGAGATTGATCGAGACCTGGGATTCAAGATCGGAACGCGCGTGGTTTCGCTCATGACCCGCGGCGTCGATATGCCGTACGGGCAGATGCGCAAGCTCGATCTCGATGACGGACGTTATTTCAATGAGACGGATTTTGCCGATCACCGGCGCGTCGTGATCCTGGGATACAACGCCGCCAAGAAGGTTTTTCAGGGAGCGCCAGGCGCGGGACAGCACGTCGAAATTGGCGGGCTGGATTTCGAAGTGATCGGAACGATGCGCAACAAGATCCAGGACTCGATGTACCAGGGTCCTGACAACGAGAATGCGTTTATTCCTTTTGCGCTGATGCGCGATCTGAAGAACCTGCGGGATCCGGATGAAATCATTATTCAGCCGATTGCCCCGGAGCAGAATAAGAAGGCACTGATGGCGGCGCGTGAGGTGATCGCGCGGCGGCATCACTTCGATCCGAAGGACGACAAGGCCACTCCCGAGTGGGACACGATTGAAGACCGCGGCATGATTAATGCCTTCTCTTACGGGCTGCAGGCGGTGCTGGGGCTGATTGGAGTTTGCACGCTGGCTGTCGGCGGGATTGGCGTGATGAACATCATGCTGGTTTCAGTGACGGAGCGGACCCGGGAGATCGGGCTGCGCAAGGCGATTGGGGCGAGGCCACGGCACATTCTAATTCAGTTCTTACTGGAAGCTCTGGTGCTGACGTTTGTCGGCGGGGCGATCGGGATGCTGGTGGCGCAATTTCTGACCTGGGTGATCCCGCCGATGCCGTTGTATGACGAGTTCTACAAGACCACCGACCATGAAGGCGCGATCTTCCTGCACGCATCGATGGGCGTAATGATTATTTCGTTCACGATTCTCTCGATGGTTGGGATCGTGTCCGGGTTCTTCCCTGCTCTTAAGGCGGCGCGGATGCATCCCATTGAGGCGCTGCGGTACGAGTAGAAAAACCTGGATGTTGCAATTCTCGCTCTGTTCGTTTCCGGACAACTCACTCCGCTTTTGGTCAGGCACAGTGCAGTTCCTATCCACACACACCTACGGAATTGCCTGATAACAGTCGGTATGTTTCTTGACTTCCTTTGGCTACGAAAGTGCCGGACTTCCCTTAGACTCGTACGCCGGAGGTGTCCGTGCAGACATTGTTCTACGATTTGCGTTATGCGCTGCGCCAGTTGCGCAAGACACCGGGAATGGCTGTAGTTGCCGTCCTCACCCTCGCCTTAGGGATTGGCGCAAATACCGCGATCTTCACGGTGATCGAAAGCGTTCTGCTGCGGCCGTTGCCGTACGCGCATTCCGATCGCCTGGTCTATATCGGTTCCGGAGGCGATAAGACGTCGTTTTCGTCCACATCATGGCTGAACTATCGCGACATTCATACTCAGTCCACACTACTGCAGGATGCCGCAGGGTACACGGAAGACGTCAGCGTTCTTGAAACTCCGGACGGTTCGCAAAGCATTTTGGCGCCGCATGTTACGACTAATCTGTTCCCGATGCTGGGCGCACGGCCCTTGTTGGGCCGCACGTTCGTCGAGGCAGAGGGCCAAACTGGGGGACCGCTGGCGGTAGTGCTCTCGGAGGAACTGTGGCGGCAGAGCTTTCATGCCGATCCCGGCATCGTCGGCCAAGGGGTCAAAATCAGCGGCAAGACGCACACTGTGGTTGGAGTAATGCCGCAGAGCTTCCACTTTCCCGAACAGGTGGGGGCGGATCTTCAGAAGGGTGTCTGGATTCCGCTACAACCGACGCCGGAGATGTTGAAGGACCGGGGCTATAACTTCTTCAACGTGGTGGGCGAACTTCGTTCCGGAGCCACGATGGCGCAGGCTCAGCACGAACTCGATGCGATTGCCGCTCACATTCCCCGGGACGGCACCCACGGAGAAATCAAATTTCGGGCCTCGTCGTACCAGGAATTGCTCACCGGGCCGGTGCGTCCCGTGCTCTACGCTCTTTTCGGCGCGCTGGCGCTGGTCCTGCTGATCGCCTGTGCCAATGTCTCCAATCTGCTGATTGCCCGTTGCCTTGCGCGCCAGCAGGAGTTCGCGGTGCGGACAGCCCTCGGCGCAGGCCGAGCAAGGTTTGTCCGTCAAATGCTGGCAGAAGGATTGTCGCTAAGTCTGCTGGGTTGCGGAGCCGGGTTACTACTCGCGCAACTGGCCATGATCGGGATTCGAAAGCTCCCCGACGGAACCATCCCACGCGCCGATTCGATCGCGATTCACTGGACAATCGTGCTGGCGCTGGGCGCAATCGCCGCCCTCACGACGGTGCTGTCGTCGCTGCTGCCAGCTCTTCTGGTGGGACGCGCGAACCCGCAAGCCGCGCTGCAAGCCGCTTCGCGAGGCGTCGGCTCGCGAACGGTAGGGGGAAAGCTCAGCGGGGCCCTGGTCGCCGCCGAAGTCGCTCTCTCCACGCTCCTCCTCGTCGGAACCGGGTTGCTCTTTCATACGCTGTGGAATCTGGGAAAAGCGCGGCTGGGCTTTGAGACCGCGAACGTTACCACCTTCACCGCCATGCCGGCCGATGCCGCAGGCTTTTCCGGTATGGCCGTCTCGGAGGACACGGCGAACGCACCAGCCTCGGTCGCCACCCTCACTTATCAACCGGTTCTCGAGCGCATACGCCGAGTGCCCGGGATCGAAAGCGCCGCGCTCATCACAGCGCCGCCTCTTTCGGGATGGGATTTAAGTTCGAACTTCAAGATTGTCGGGCAGCCGGATGATCCGGCGAATCCGCCCGTGGCGCGGGTCACGGCCGTGAGTGGCGACAGCGCCCGAACTTTTGGGACGCCCGTTATGCGCGGACGCATGATCAACGACGATGACGTTGCCTCTGCCCCTTTTGTAACGGTCATCAACGAAACCTTCGCCCGAAAATACTTCAAGGGGAAGGAGCCTTTGGGAATGCAAGTCGAGCTTGGAGGCAAGGACACGGGCATGCTCAAGCCGTATACGATCGTCGGGATTCTCGGCGACCAGGCCGACCACAACGTGGGCGCTGAAGTTCAACCGTTCCTCATGCTCCCGCAGCAACAGGTTCCAACAACTTCGCTCTTTTACCAGGCGCTCTTGAAGACGATTGTTCATTTCGCCGTCAAAACCAGGAGCAACATTCCGGTCGCAGCCGAGATGCGATCGGTCTTTCATGAGGTCGCCCCCAGCATCGCACTCGACAGCTTTCAGACCATGCAGGAGGCGGTCGATCAGAACACCTTCAGCCAGCGGCTGGGGTTGTATCTGGTCGGCTCGTTCGCGGGACTTGCCGTCGCGATGGTGATCGCGGGGCTTTATGGAGTGTTATCGCAACTCGTCGGCTATCGCCGCCGCGAGATCGGTGTTCGCATGGCGTTGGGTGCGACCCGGCAGAGTGTGGCGCAAATGGTCTTCCGTCAGGGCTCGATCGTGATTGGGATCGGACTCGGCGTAGGTCTACTGCTGGCATTTCCGGCGGCACGACTGATTCAGAGCTACTTGTACGAAGTGCGTCCTTTGGACGCTTGGACCTATGCCTCGGTTCTGCTCATGCTGCCACTAATCGGGCTGGTAGCGGCGCTTTTGCCGGCGCGGAAGGCGGCGTCCATCCAGCCGATCGAGGCTTTGCGGGAAGATTGAAAGGACTAGGTTCCTCCGTGAGCCTCGGTGTCCTCTGTGGTGAGAAAACCTTCGACCACAGAGGACACCGAGGCTCACAGAGGAACCCCCTCGCTGATGAGCCGCTAGCTTCTCAGGCGAATACCTCTCCCGGCAAGGCGGTCAAGGTTCGCGATGCCAGCGTGTTTTGAACGACCCGCATCGGGCGGCCGGGTGCCGAGACGTCGAACTGCTTGCGCTCGATCTTCAGTTTGAGTGTGCGCTCGATGTGGCGGAGTTCAATCACTTCGGCTCCGGCTACCAGACTCGAGGCTTGCCCTTGCAAACCTGCTCTGCCGGTACGGCCCACGCGGTGGATGAAATCCTCAGCCATCTTGGGCAGGTCGTAGTTGATGACGTGGGCTACATCGTCCACATGCAAGCCGCGCGAAGCGACATCCGTGGCAACCAGAACCTGATAACGGCCCTCCTGAAATCCACTCAGGGCCGCGTTCCGCTGGGACTGCGAGCGGTCACCGTGAATCACGCCGGCGTTGAAGCCGTCGCGGACCAAATCCTTGGCTAGCCTTTCGGCGCCGCGTTTTGTGCGGGTGAAGATGAGGGTCTGGCCTTTTTCCGCGTAGAGCAACTGGCGTAGAACATCGAGCTTTTCGCCGGGCCGCAATTCGTAGGCCGTCAGTTGTACGCTCTCAGCGGGCTTCAGCACCGAGCCGAGAGCCACCCGGACCGGATCGCGCATGTAGTCGTTTACCAGGCCTGCGACGGACTGCTCCATTGTGGCCGAGTAGCAAAGAGTCTGTCGCTTCGCGGGGAGCACCGACAAGATCCGCCGGATCGCGGGCAGGAATCCCATGTCCAACATGCGGTCGGCTTCATCGAGCACCAGGATGGTCACGTGGCGCAGGTCTGCGAATTTGCGATTCATCAGGTCCTGCAAACGTCCAGGAGTGGCAATCACCAGCTCCGAACCGGCGCGCAGGCTTTGAATCTGGGCCTTCTCTGAAACTCCTCCGATCACGAGCGCAGCCGCGGGCATTTTGCGGGTGCGGAGCTGTTCGTACTGCTCATGAACCTGCATTGCGAGTTCACGAGTGGGAAGCAGCACCAGGGCGGTAGTGTGGTTCGCCGGCTCGCGCTGAAGTGTTTCGATCAGCGGAATGAGGAAGGCGAGGGTCTTGCCGGTACCGGTCTGTGCGGTGCCGATGACATCTCGGCCTTCGAGAGCGGGAGGAATCGCGTCTTGTTGGATTGGGGTTAAGGTGGTGAATTGAGCTGCCGCCAGCTTCTGCTGTAGCGCAGAGGACAAGGGCAGTTCTGAAAACGTAGTCATTCGAATTTTTTCTTTCTGGAGGGGCCGTTTGTCACGCACACTCTGACGCACGTCAAGAGCCGCAACGCCGCTCACATCTTATTTTGGAATTTGCGCTAACTAAACGGCGGGCAGGAAAGGCGGAGATGAAACTGGTCAGAAAAAGCAGGACCACCGCGTCACAAGCAAACCGTGGAAAAAGCGTCAACAACAGTATAGCAGAAGCTTGGCGGAACACCGGTTACGGGAGTTTCACAAAGCCGCAGCCATGCGCACGCACCGGGAGGTATGATTCTCTGCGGGTGGACAATCGGCCCCAACAGACGATCGGTGAAAGTTGCTGCCCCCAGTGTGGAAACCCATGTGACGCCGGATTGATGTTCTGCGCGAAATGCGGGGCGGTGCTCCGTCCGCCGGTCGCACTCATCGAATCAAGTCCTTACGACGCGCACCCCGCCCGCCCCCCTCGTCTGATCATGCGGATGTTCCTGAAAGTCATCAGGATCGTAGCCGGCATGGCCGCTGTGGTCGCGATATTCTGCCCGCTTAGCACGTTCACGCTGATCTTTATGTTCTTGGGCTCTATAGCCGTTCTCTTGATTTGTCACGCGGCGCTCATGGCTTGGGATTACAAATACTTTGGCGAGAACAGCAAAGACGGCTACTGGCCCGCGAAACCTATGGATTGGAATCCAACTTCCACAGGCCAGGAGGCTGCCACGAAACACGCAGGGGAAGACAACTCTTAGACTTCATTCCGATTGGCAATTCGGTATTACCTCAGTGCCTTGACGCACAGCTTCCCGGACAATTAACTTCGCGGGTACAGGGATAATTCTGTCTTCCAGCGAGGATTACGTTGGCGCATCGTCCGATCATTACTCTCACTACTGATTTTGGGACCAACGACCATTTTGTGGGCGCCGTGAAGGGCGTCATTCTGGACATCGTGCCAGAGGCGGCGATTGTCGATATTTCGCATGCGGTGCAGGCTTTTGATGTGCTCGACGGCGCGATCGCGATCTCGCAGACGTATTCCTACTTCCCAACCGGAACCGTTCACATGGTCGTCGTGGACCCCGGCGTGGGAACGACTCGGCGGCCGATTATCGCGTCGAGCGACGGGTATCACTTTGTCGCGCCTGATAATGGCGTGCTTTCAATGGTGTACGCGAAGGAAGAGCGCATTCATGTGCGGCATGTCACCTCTGACCACTATTTTCACCTGCCGGTGAGCAACACGTTTCATGCGCGGGACGTGTTTGCGCCGGTGGCGGCTTATCTGGCGAAACTGGTGGACTCGCACAAGTTCGGGGACGAGATTGAGGACTACGTGAAATTCGCTGCGCCCAAACCTAAGCCTGCCGGGGAAAACAAGCTGAGGGCCGTGGTGTTGAAGGTGGATCGCTTCGGAAACCTGATCACGAACATCACGCCGGATGATGCTCCCGCACTTTTTTCAGGGAAGGCGGCGTTCAAGATTATGGTTGGAAACAAAGAAATCACAGAGATTCGCAGCGCTTATGCCGAAGGTGGCCCGGGAGAAGTTTTTGGAATTCTCGGGAGCATGGGATATCTGGAGATCGTTGCGAACCGGGCGCCGGCGGCGCAGCTCACGGGCGCGGGCAAAGGGGCCGAGGTCAGCGTGCAGCTCGGCGGCGCGACGGCGGCGGGCAAGGGCGCTTAAAAGCCTTCACCACAGAGGGCGCAGAGGAAATCACGGATTCTTTGGTTTGGGATGGGCGTAGCGCTCCATCTCGCCCGTCCAGCGCAGGAAGCGCCACAGTTCGTTTCGCTCGCGCCAAATGAATTCCCAGAACTCCAGGAAGCCGATCTGCTTCATCTTTACGCCTGTGTAGGTCTCTATGCGCCAGAGGAGGTACGGGCTACGCCATGGAGCCAGACGATGGCCACGGGTGGCATTCCAGAGGAAGCGGATTTTGTTGCGCATGGCGTAATCATAACCACAAAGGGCACCCTTCGACTACGCTCGGGGTCAGGCTTCGGTACACGAAGGATTCGCCTGCGCGGCTGGACAGCCGAGGCAGCTGTCACTACGTGCGTACATGTTAGAATCCAAGCTCTGCCTCGATCTCTCCCGCATGACTGACGCAAACACCCGCCAAAAGGCTGAGGACCTCTACTATTCGGCTCTTGATCTCATGGCAGAGGGACACCTGGAGAAGGCGATTGCGGCTTACCAAGAGTCTCTGACGGCCGATCCGACATTTACCGAGGCCATGCACGGGCTGGCGCGGGCGCTGCAGGATTTGCAGCGTTTCGATGAGGCGATTGACGTTGCCAGGAGAATCACCGAAATAGATCCCGACGATGTGCTCGCGCACACCAGTCTGTCGGTGCTGTATCAGAAAAAAGGGATGATTCCCGAAGCCGAGGCGGAGGGAGCTAAGGCGAGGGTGCTGGGGTGGAAGCAACAGTTGAAGAAGGGGACTTAGTCTCAGTGTCGGACCCACGGCCTTTTCATTTTCCCCGAAGTTTATGACTGATCTTATGAAATCAACGGCCCAGACCGGTTGATGGACGCGGCATCTGGCGAGAAACCCTAAAGAACGGCGTTGTCAGGATGCCGATCATCGGCGACAATGTTAAGCAACAATCTGAAGCCGATCCTCGTTTGAGACCCACAAGAGTCGCAAACGACGGTCCCCCAAACTTCGCGGTGCACGATCGCCAACATGTGAGCCACAATAACCAGCATCTGAATACGAATTGGTAACGGTGTTCTGTCGCGCACCCTCAGGGTATGCGAACCGTTGCAGCGTCCGTTTGGGCTATGAGTGACCAAGGCGAGGCTTTTCTGTTCGGGAGATGAGCAAGATGGAAGCGGTGGAAGCGCGTGCTGGCGTGAACCAGCAAGATCAAGAGAAAGATGCCGGGCAGAGCGTCGTCACGAATGCTCGGTCCGGAACCTGGACGCGCTGGCTTTGGCTATTGGGCAGCATTGCCCTGGTTTGCGTGGTTGCCGCCCGCGATATTCGGACTGGCGAATTCGACTACAACGTCGACGAAGCCCAGCATGCCGTCACTGGCTTATTTATCGCCGACGCATTTCGCGACCTTCCGATTCGACATCCAGTGCAATACGCGTACCGCTATTACGCGCAATACCCGGCGGTCGCCATCCTTCACTGGCCTCCCTTGTTCTACATCTTTGAAGGATTGAGTTTTCTGGTACTGGGTCCTTCCGTGGTTTCCGCCCGGCTCACCGTGCTGCTCTTTTGCGTCCTGCTGCTCTATCAGTGGTTCCGGTTGGTCGAGGAAATGCTGGACTCCTATACCGCCGGGATCTGCACCGCCGCACTGGGGCTTCTGCCGATGGCCCTTCTGTTCGAGAAGAGCGTCATGCTGGAGATTCCATCACTGGCGCTGGGCGTAGCGGCGATCCGACACTGGATCGGATATCTGGAACAGCATCGAAGAAAGTCGCTCTACTTGTCTGCACTCTGGCTGAGTGCGGCGCTTCTGTGCAAACAAACCAGCGTCTATCTGTTGGTGTTCTGCGCGTTGACCTTGCTAGTCACAGGCCAGTGGAAGCGGATCATTTCACGCGATGCCATGGTATTCACGGCGATCGTCGCGGTTCTTGCCGGGCCTTTTCTAATGCTAATGATGTTCTTGCAGGGAAAGGCGGTGGCCAATGATCTCGGCTCGCACCGGATGAGCGGATGGGAGCGCATCACCTACTACGGTCAGACGTTGCCGAGTTCTTTTCCCCCTACTCTGCTGGTGCTGGCTTTGCTGGGAGCTGTGCTCGCATTCCGCTGGGACGTGCCCAGGCGGACGGCGATCATGGGCTGCTGGGTCCTCTCCGGTTACCTGACATTCAGCTGGTTCGCGCAAAGGGAACCTCGCTTCGCGATCTATTGGTTTCCTCCATTGGTGTACTTCGCGGTCGGTTTGATTACCCGGTTCTTCCGGGCCGGCAGGTTGAGAGTCGCAATGCGGGCTGTAGCGGCTTTGTTGATTGTGATTCTGCTGATTCCGGCGTGGCGCTACGAGCGGCCATACATCAGCGGATACAAGGAAGCCGCATCGCGTATCGTGAAAGGTTACGACTCTGGAATCATCCTCTTTGACGGACCAGTACCGGGAAATTTTGTATTCTTTGTTCGGGCCCTGGATCCGGGCAGGCGATTCGTAATTTTGCGCAAGATGCTTTACGCCGACGATATACGGCCCGGCGCAGGCAGCGAGGAATTGCTGCACAGCAAGGAACAGGTGGCTGAGGCTCTCCGGCAGTACGGCGTTCGCTTTGCGGTGGTGTCGCAGAACCTCGCGATTCGCTTCGATTCGCAGCGCAATCTCCGGGAAGAGCTCCGCGGCGACGAATTCACGGTATTGGGAACTTTCCCGGTCACGACGAACGAGCCGAAGTGGAGGGGCGAGAATCTGCTGCTTTATGAAAAGAAAAATTGGGTGCCTCCCCAGGGCGGCTCTTTGAGAATCCGAATGCTGACTCTGCCTCACGACATCGAGATTCCGATCGACCAGTTGGATGGTGGGAAGCGGTAAGTTTGGCCCGCGAAAACGGCGCCTCGCGATGAAGCCGTGTCTGAGCTATTCCGCTGGCAATCGCGAAAAACTGACCGCAAACGGCGCAGAAGAAGTCTCCTGCGGACTCTGAAGCCAGCGGCGGCGCGGCAGGAATCGGTAGTGAATGAGAGTCCAGATTGCCAGCCAGCCATCGGATAAGCGGATCTTCTTGCCTTCTTCCGCCGATCGAGGGTGATACGAGATAGGGACTTCCTCGATTTTTTCTCCCATGCGGCAAAGCTTCGACGTGACCTCCGGGCAAAACTCAAAGCGGCGACACTCGAGTCCCAATCGCGCAAGCAAAGCGCGTCGAAAGACTTTGTAGCAAGTAGCCTCGTCGTGAATTGTGGTGCCGTAGAGAAGGTTCGTGAGGTGGGTTAACAGCTTGGCTCCGAGGAAGAAGCGGAGGCCGCGCTCAGGCCGATCTGGCCTGACACCATAGACCACGTTCGCTGATCCCTGTTGCAGCGGCGCCAACAAGGCAGGATAGTCCTTCGGATCATACTCAAGGTCTGAGTCCTGGATCAAAACGTATTCGCCGCGCGCGTAGGCGAGAGCGGTGCGAATCGAAGCTCCCTTGCCGCAGTTCTTTTCGTGGAACACGAGGGTGACATCTTCGCGCTGCGGAAGCGCAAGCAACTTCTCGCGGGTGCCGTCGGTTGAACCATCGTCGACGATGATGACCTGTTTCCTGACGGGAGATGCCAGAACGGCCTGCAACAGCTCCTCGAGATGGTGCACCTCGTTGTAGACCGGCACAATTACCGACACGCATCCCTCCCAGCGATCTTGCGTTGCCGGATCCTTATGCCGAGGGAGAGTCTCGAGAAAATTCACGCCTGGGACTCTATTTAACCACATTGCCTGCGGAATGGAGAAAGCGAAACGGTGTCTGAGAGCACGGGCCCGAATTTCCACAGATCCAGCTGAAGTAACACAACTTTCACGGCAACTTAACTCAGCTCTCATGATGGCGCAACAGCTTTGGCTAACACTTTGCCGTCCGAAGAAATCCGGACGGATTATGCGATCGGGGCTTTCTCGTATGACATTCCAGTTGGTAGCCGCGCGCTCGACGGCGCGGCGCATCCTCGTGCTGGCGGCGTTACTTCTAGTTTCACCCATGGCTGTGTGGGCGAACTCAGAAACCCTAAATGACTCCCTTCGGTGTTCTACAGCTTCTTTTCCATCGGGTGTTGATTGTGTGGCAAACAACGATCCGGTAGGGGTGCGGGTGCTTGGCGGGTTGGGCATCGACTCTCGACCTTCAACCCTGCCGACCAGCAGCGGGACTTGCAAAGGCGAACTATGGCCTTCGAGTGGCACCACCGCCCGTTCCTTCTTCCAAACGGAGGAGCCGTGTACCAGAGGGCTGGTCCTGGCCGGAAGCACTGGGGCGCTCGGAATCACGATTCCTGAACCAGCCAGCATTGGCCTTTTGGGTACGGGACTATTGCTGATAGGAATGTTGGTCCGCCAGAGGGCGAAACGGGATTCAAAGATAATGTCGAGTGATTCTTCCCGTCAGCTTGGGATCTAATATTCCCGATTCCCATAGAAAATCTGGGGCGAAGCCTTGGTTGTTACTGAAGCTCGATTACCAGCAGGCGTCGCGGCGAATCCAATTCTCGGCTAAACTACAGAGGTACCTCCCCGAAGTATTCCCATGATCAACGGCAAACGCATCGCTGTCGTCATGCCCGCTTACAACGCGGAGAAGACCCTTCAGGCCACGGTCGGGGAGATCCCTGATCTCGTCGACATCCGCATCCTGGTGGACGACCACAGCCGCGACGATACTGTCGGACTGGGCCGCCGACTGGGGCTGCTCGTTTTTCAGCATGATCGCAACTATGGTTATGGACGGAATCAACAAACCTGCTACCGCGAAGCCTTAGCCGCCGGTGCGGATGTCGTGATCATGCTCCATCCCGATTATCAGTACACGCCGCTGCTGATTACCGCGATGGCCAGCATGGTGGCCTACGACGTGTATGACGTAGTGCTGGGATCGCGCATCATTGGAGGCCGCGCATTGATGGGCGGCATGCCGCTGTACAAATACATCTCCAACCGGCTGCTCACGGCGTTTGAGAATCTGTTTCTGCGGGTGAAGCTTTCCGAATACCACACGGGGTATCGTGCATTCAGCCGCCAGGTGCTGACGGAGCTGCCACTGCTGGAGAATTCTGATGACTTTGTCTTCGACAACCAGATGCTGGCGCAATGCGTGCACTTCGGCTTCCGCATCGGAGAAGTCTCATGTCCGACGAAGTATTTTGAGGAGGCGTCGTCGATCAATTTCCGCCGGAGCGTGAAGTATGGGCTCGAGGTGCTTGCGACTACCTTGCAGTTCGCCGCCCAGAAAGTCGGCCTGCTGCACCTGCCGCGATTCAGCGCGCATGGCCGCAAACTTGAAACCGAACGCGACCCCTACTACGCATCCCATTCGGCAACAGCGGATCCGACTTAAGCATCAAACTTGGGCTTTTCGGTCAGGGCTGCCAAACTCTTGTAAGAGAGCGGGTTAGCTCGAAAGATGGGCTTAGGATATCGGCTGCGTGGTTGGTATAATAGCGTGAAAGGGGCTTCCCCGGCTCCGTTCGCGCATCTGTCACAGCGCTGAGGTTTGCATTTGGAATCGGCCCCACAAGTCAGAAGCAGGAGTTGTGCCCCGGTCTTTGTGGTTGGAAGCGCACGGTCAGGTACCACCCTCCTCTACGACATGCTGCTTTCAGCCGGGGGCTTTGCGCTCTATCTAGGCGAATCTAATATTTTCAATCTCTTGGCGCCTCGGTTTGGCGATCTGGCGATCCGCAAGAACCGGGAAAAGATGTGGCAGGTTTGGCTCGGGAGCGGATTGTTTCGGGTTTCCGGACTGAATCGCAGCGATGTGGAATCGAGGATTCTGGACGATTGCCGTAACGCCGGTGATTTCCTGCGAATCGTGATGGAGGAAGTGGCCAGGCAGCAGGGGGTGCGCCGTTGGGCTGGGAATGCGCCGGAAGAGATTCTTCACTTGCGGCAGATCAAAAAGACGATCCCCGACGCACTTGTGATCCACATGATTCGGGACGGGCGTGACGTGAGCGTGTCGCTTTCGCAGAAACGTTACATCCGGCCGTTTCCGTGGAAGGAACGCGAAACGCCGGAGGGCGCGGCCCTTTACTGGGAGTGGATAGTCAACAAAGGTAAGGCTGCGGGCGCCGAGTTGGGGAATGATTACATTGAAATTCACTTCGAGGATCTGGTGCGCGATCCCCGTTTGGTTCTTCGAAGACTGAGTGGATTCCTGGAGCAAGATCTGGACTACGATCGCATCCTGGAAAACCAGGTTGGCGCTGTGGCGAAACCGAATAGCTCGTTCCGGCGCTCGGGTGAGGGAAACTTTAATCCCATTGCGCGATGGAAGCAGCAGTTACCTCGCGAGCAACTCACCAGGATTGAGGGTTTGGTAGGCGGCACGCTCAGCGAACTTGGATACGAACTGGCAACTAGAGGCCATGATGAATACAGTCCGCTGCATCGGGCGTGGAATCGCCAGCTATACCGCAGCTTCTTCGAATTGAAGCTCCAGTCGAAGAAAAACAGCGTTCTGCGAGCGTTGCGTAAACCTCTGACGTCGAAGGATGTGGACGAAGTGGTATTAGTGGACGAGAACGCGGCCGAGCGCATGCGAGTTGCCGCGCGAACCCGAGCAAATCGCGACTTAGCTGAGGAAACCTCAACTGTGGGAAGAATGGCGGGACAACCTTAGGGAGACTATGGCGATGAAAAATGCTGGAATGATAATTTGCGCACTGTTGATTCTGGTGTCGGCTTCCTGGGGAACAGACAATCCTCCGAAAAAGTTCGGCACGACCTCGCCGCATCCACACCACTCGCTGGCGCAAACCGGAGGTGCGGGACACGCGCGGCCGAGCGGCCCCCCCGTGTTACAGTCGAAATCGCAGTCCACAAACGAAAAGGAAGTTGAACGGCTCGAGCATCAGAATTCGATGCATCTTCAGGCGCAGTCAAGGCAACGAAACGCCACGGCGGCCGGGCAAGGGCCGCACATTCATCCTGAGCCAGCCCGACCTAGCTCCAGCATCAACTTCAGCTACCACCCTCCCCATACTCAATCGACAGGAGCATCGGGCGCCCGAAAGCACTGAGGCTTCCTCCCTGCCGGCGGGAGGATTCGCGTGTGGCCCCGGAATTAAGAAGCGCCATCCGCGAAACTGCTGAGAAATATAGCGCTCGCGACAAGAGACCTATCGACCCATGAGTGGTAGTAATGATCGGGAAAGACTCTCGATTTAAGCTTAATGGAACACTGTCGTATAGACGTGGGCATGTGCTCGAGAGTTTCGGATAACAAGGACGGAAAAAGCCGCGTGGTGATGGGATCGAAGACTGAGGTCCAGATCGGCCAGGTTTGGGATGCGACGAAGATCGGCTATCCGCCTGAATTAGACTCGAGAGTTGTGCATTTGTGGCAGCGCCCGCTCAAAGCCACAGGCGCGGAAGTAAGCGCATGTTACGAACTGCTCTCGATCGAAGAGCAAGAGAGGGCGCGTCGATTCCGTGTCGAACGGCCGCGCAACGACTTTGTCCTGACTCGGGGAACGTTGCGTTCTCTGCTGGCTCAATATCTTGGAGGGACTGCGCAAGAAGTACGTTTCCGCTACGCGGGCCATGGCAAGCCGGCTCTTGAGGGCGAGAGCCGTCTGTCCTTCAACGTCTCGCACACAAACGGCTTGGCACTTATGGCGTTTGTGAAGCAACGGGCAATCGGGGTGGACGTGGAGAATGTGGGCCGAGAAGTCGAGACGAAACGGCTGGCGGAGCGTTTTTTCTCCGAGCATGAGCGCCAGGCTTTGAGGCATCTCAGAGGGGATAAATTGCAGGCCGCTTTTTTCCGATGCTGGACGAGGAAGGAAGCCTATATCAAAGCGAAGGGCGACGGTCTTTCGTTGCCACTGCACCAATTCGACGTCTCGATCGCTGAGGGTGATCGCGATGCACTTCTCGCAACCCGGCCGGATGCCGCAGAGGCTGAGCGGTGGACGATCTGCGACATACCAATGGAAACTGGCTATGCGGCCGCGCTGGCAGTAGCGGAAACGTCTGGCGACTGAAGGCCAGGCTCTAGAAAGGCACCTCTAAGTGGGGCTCGGAAGCGATGGACAACGGCTTTAGCAGTAAGAATCGTTCGCAGACTGCAGGAGTATCGGAGTCTTTGTCCGCGCAGCAGCGACGCTTCTGGGTGCTCGAACAGCTGGAACAAGGTGCCTCTTCGCACTGTATTCCTATCTCGGTGAGAATCCGCGGAGCGCTGGACGTATCGCGACTCGAGGAAGCGATGCGTCTAGTGCATGCCCGGCACGCCATCTTGCGCTCGCGCATCGTAATGGCGAAGGACGAGCCACGAACAATCTTTTCCCTTCCGACGCGTACGCCGCTGGCATTGGTCGATCTGACGTCCCTGCCGGAAGAGGAGCGCGAACCATCTGCCCACGCGCTGGTGGCAAAAGATCTGAACCAGCCGTTCGATTTGCAGCAGGGACCGTTATCCCGAGCGACGCTCTTCCGATTGGGAACTGATGAACACCTGTACGTGTTGACCGTACACAGAATTATCTGTGATTGGGAATCGGCTGTGATACTCGCCAAAGAGGACGCAGCTGCTTATGCGTCCATCGTCGCGGACGCACCTTTGCCGCCGCCTGGCGCTCAGTACCGCGACTACCTGCACGCTCAGGAGAGCTACCTGAAGAGCGATGCGTATTCCGCCGACCTTGCGTATTGGAAAAGCAAACTTCAACATGCGGCGAACGGACTCGAATTGCCGTCAGATCACACAAGGCCGGTGTCACCGAGTTTCTGTGGGGCTGAGCGACGGACGCTGTTCTCGGGCGATCTATTGAATGCGATCAAGGCATTTAGCGAACGGGAGGGATCGAGCGTTTTCGTTACTTTGTTGAGTGCGTTCTTGGGCTTGCTGGGGCGTTACACCGGGGCAGAGGACATTGTCATTGGGACGGAGTTTACGGGCCGGACCAACCCATCGATTGCACAAGCCACGGGTCCCCTTTCCAACCATGTAGTCTTGCGTACCAGCTATTCCGGTGGCGCCAGCTTCTCGGAAATGCACAAGCGCGTTTCCCTGGCCTGGACTGAGGCCCAGCAACACCAGATGTTGCCCTTCGGAATGTTGCTCGAAGAATTGAACGTGCGCCGGGACATAAGCCGCAATCCTCTGTTTCAGGTCGCCTTCAGCAAAGGAATCGCTGCCGACCCCTTCGACGTGGGAGGTCTCCGTTGGGAACCGGCGCGGGTTGCCACCGGATGTGAGACTCTCGATCTCAGCGTCGAGATCATTGAGCGCGATCACGAAGTTGAGGCGCGATTCTCCTACAGTATCGCTCTGTTCGAGCATGCCACCATCGAGCGCGCGATCGGACATTTTCGGACTCTATTGCAATCTGCTCTGGAGAATCCCGAGAGAGCCGTCTCGACCCTGCAACTGTTAACGCAATCAGAGCGGCACCACCTGGTGGTCGAATGGAATGATACCCGAGTCTCTCAACCTGCGGTCGAGTGCGTACACCAACTTGTAGAAGAACAGGTCGAACGCACTCCCGATGCCGTCGCCGTAACGTTCGAAGGCGAATCGCTCACTTACCGTGAACTTAACACCAGGGCGAACCGATTAGCTCACTATCTCGCGGGGAAAGGTGTACGGGCGGGCAGCCTTGTTGCAATCTACATGGAACGTTCGATCGAAATGCTGGTTGCGGTCCTCGCCACCTTGAAGTCGGGTGCTGGCTATATTCCTCTGGACCCTGTCTATCCGCCGGATCGACTTGCCTTTATGTTGTCGGACGCATCACCTGCCGTGTTGCTGACGCAGCAGGGATTGGTTGGCCAGTTGATGCAGAGTGATATGAGGTTCGTCTGTGTTGATTCTTCCTGGAAGGCGATTTCGGAGCATAGTGCGGAGAACCCGCAGAGCAATGCCACTCGAGAAGATCTTGTGTACGTTATCTACACATCCGGTTCGACCGGAAAGCCCAAAGGGGTTTGCCTTCCGCATCGAGCTCTCACCAACCTGATCTTCTGGCAACTGGATAATTCGCATCTGCCTCAAGGGTCCCGCACCATCCAGTTCACATCTCTAAGTTTTGATGTTTCCTTTCAGGAAATCTTCTCTACCTGGTGCAGCGGCGGCACACTCGTGCTCATATCGGAATCATTGCGACGCGACCCCTTCGGTCTTCTACGTTTCCTGTCCGAACAAAAGATAGCAAGGTTGTTCCTGCCGTTCGTCGCGCTGCACCATTTAGCCGAAGCAGCCCAACAAGACGAAGATATCCCTGACAAACTGCGCGAGGTTGTAACTGCAGGTGAACAACTGCGAATCACCCGTCAGTTGACAGACTTCTTTCGGCGCATTCCGCACTGCAAACTGTATAACCATTACGGGCCGTCGGAGAGCCATGTCGTCACTTCCTTTGTGTTGACGGGACCAACCGAAGCCTGGCAGGCACTGCCCCCGATCGGAAAGCCGATTGCTAATACTCAGATCTACATTCTGGATGCCTTCCTGAACCCGGTGCCGGTCGGCGTACCCGGAGATCTCTACATCGGCGGAGTATCGCTTGCGCAGGGATATTTGAAACGGCCGGATCTAACTGAAGAGAAGTTCATTCCCGATCCCTTTGCGGCGACTGCGGAAGCCCGCCTCTATAAAACGGGTGACCTGGCCCGCATGCTGCCCGACGGCAACATTGAATATCTCGGTCGAACTGATCACCAGGTAAAAATCCGTGGCTTTCGTGTTGAATTGGGAGAAATCGAGAACGCTCTTGTCCACCATCCCGCGGTACGGCAAGCTGCTGTGATTGTCAGGGAAGATGATAGTGCTCAGAAGTGGCTAGTCGCCTACGTAGTTGCCAACGAGGAGACTCTGAGCCCACAAGAATTACGCAAATACCTTGCGAAGTCCTTACCCGACTATATGGTTCCTGCGCGGTTTTCCTTTGTGCCCGCCCTGCCCCTTACACCCAGCGGCAAAGTTGATCGTAAGGCGTTGTCCAGTTCGTTCCCGGAGCACAACCATCGCATTCGCACGGTAGCGCCGCGCAACGAAACCGAAGCACTGGTGGTTGCGATTTTCCAGAACGTCCTAAGTCTGGACTCAGTGGATGTCTTTGATGACTTCTTTGAATTGGGGGGACACTCGTTGCTGGCCGGGCGACTGCTCTCCAAGATTCATGAAGTGACCGGACGACACATCCCGCTCGCGGCCTTATTTCGCGCCGCAACCGTCGAGTCGCTGGCTCAACTGATTGAACACCGAGCCGATGTCAGTAGCGATCCCGTAATCATGGAGATTCAGCATGGAGACGGCCGCTTGCCGTTCTTCGCCATAGTGCCTCCGGGTGAAGAGTCCCTGGGCTATGCCATGCTTTCGCGCCACATGGGGCCTGGGCAAACAGTCTTCAAGGTTCAAGGACATTCTCCGGTGACTCGCGGCAAACGGCCTTACTCGGAACAGGAGATGCGGGCTCTGACCGACGAATATGTGGCAGCGATGCGCTCGGTCCAACCGCACGGGCCCTATTGCCTGGGTGGACTCTGCGACGGAACCCACATCGCCGAACAGATCGTGCTTAGGCTCGAATCAGAGGGCGAAGAAGTCGGGCTGTTCGCGATTTTCGATACCTGGGTGCTGCAGCATAGCCAGAATCGTCTTTTGTGGAAGATCTTCTATTACGGCCAACGCATGCGCGAGATGAAGCGCCTCAGTCTTGCCGAGCGGCTCGCCTCGTACAAACGCGCCGCCGGAAATAAAGTTAAGAATCTGGCTGGATCCAAGCCGGCACGTACCGATTGGCGGCAGACATATTGGCCAGAGGACTTCACACCCGCCCGGTTCCGTGCGCCGGTAGTCTTGTTCAAGCGGCCGAAGCAACCGTTTTATTACATCAACGATCCGCAGATGGGCTGGGCCGAGAGAAGCGAAGGCGGCGTCACCATCCACGAAGTGGAGTTTTATCACGCCGAAATCCTGCGCGAGCCGCATGTGAAGGTGTTCGGGGAGAAACTGGCCGAGCATCTGGTGGAACTGTCCGGTTCTATTTCGATGGACGAAGATGAATCCCTTGCGGGTTCCGTTCCGGGGCAGCAGGGCGCATGAAATTCAACAAGGGCCAGATTCTGAAGAACGTTTCATCGAGCTGGTTTTCACTCGGCGTCAACGTTGTGACCGGCTTCATCCTCTCGCCGTTTATTGTTCATCATCTTGGGGATGAAGCGTTTGGCCTCTGGATTCTGATCTTTTCTGTCACCGGCTACTACGGGCTTTTCGATCTGGGCATTCGGTCTTCGATCGTTCGGTACGTGGCGAAGTACTCGGCGACCGGGGAATACGATGAACTGAACCGGCTGGTGAATACCGCGATGTTCAGCTACAGCGCGATTGGCGCCGTGGCCATGTCGATCACGCTGGTCGCGGCATACTTCGTAAACTCGATTTTCAAGATCGAGCCGGAGTTTGTGACCACGGCGCGCTGGCTGTTGGTGATGGTTGGGGCTTCGGTGTCACTGGGATTTCCACTCGGAGTCTTCAGCGGAATCCTGGAAGGGATGCAACGATTCTATGTTCTGAATTTCACGAACATTGCCTCGACCATCCTGCGAACAGTCTTGATTGTGATTGCACTGCAGCATGGCGGCGGGCTGCTCTCAGTCGCATTCATCACAGTCGTGCTTCCTCTCATCAATCAGATGGTAAACGCGACGGTTGCGTTTCGGCATCTGAAACTCCGGATTAATCCGCAGTTTGTAAACCGGACCAGTCTGAAGCTGATTGCCGGTTACAGCGGTACGACATTTCTGATCATCGTAGGGGGCCGGCTGCGGTTCAAGACGGATGCGATGGTGATCGGTACGTTTGTGGGAGCATCCGCCATCACTTTCTTCACCATCGGTTCGCGCCTGGTGGACTACTCCTCGGAAGTCGTAAGCAGCCTGGCACAGATTTTTATTCCGATGTCGAGCCAGTCGCAGGCGAAGGGTGACCTCGACGGCTTGCGCAAGATTTTGGTGGTGGGAAATCGCGCCTGCGCATTCATCATATTCCCTATTACTGCTGTGCTCACTCTGTTGGGTAGATCTGTGATCGAAGCGTGGATGGGGGCGAAGTACGTAGCGCAGAGCTATCCAGTACTGTTGGTGCTGCTCTATCCGACGGCATTGATGCTGGCGCAATCTGCGTCGGGCCGGACGCTGTGGGGAATGGCGAAACATCGCACGTGGGCGTTCGTTGTTCTGGCAGAGGGGATTTCGAATCTGATCCTGAGCATCATCTTAGTGCGGCACTACGGAATCCTTGGCGATGCGATCGGAACGGCGATTCCTCTTGCCTGTTCGATGATCTTCTTCCTGCCACGACACCTCTGCAATCTTCTGGGGATCAAACTCAGAACCTACCTGTCGCAGGCTTTCCTGCTGCCGCTTTTGTTGAGCGTTCCTTTAGTGGCGTGCCTTTTGTTGATGCGGCGGTGGTACATCCCGCATCACTTGCCCGATCTGCTTGTACAACTTGTAATTGGTGGCGTGGTTTACGGAATTGGCTTGGCTTGGGCGTTCTGGACTCACCGTGCATGGGATGTGGGCCAGCTGGTGGCCAACCGGGAAGACGAGATATCGATGGCCTTGGTTGAGACGTACCAGGAAGAAGCATAGAAATGCGACGAGCGGAGAATACGAAGTGAACCGGATATTTACACGGCTGAAGGTGGGGGCCAAAGCCGCACTTGGGCGGAGGCCCGCGGGACGCGGACTTACCGTGCTTCCAAATGATGTTTTTCTGGTCAGCTACTTCCGCTCGGGCAGCACATGGTCGCGATTCCTGTTCGGCAACCTGATTCACGAAAATGAAGCTGTGACCTTCACCAACATGTCCCGGCTTGTCCCGATCATTTACGATCTTCCCGATCATGAGTTGCGAAGACTACCTCGCGTCTTGAAGAGTCATGAATGTTTTGATCCGCGATATCCACGCGTGATCTACATCGTCCGTGATCCGCGCGACGTGGCTGTCTCCTTCTACTTCTACAATCTGAAGGTTCGAGTGATTCCCGACGGATATTCCATGGACGAGTTTGTAGAGAGATTTGTAGCGGCTAAAGTGGTGGGTTATGCCGATCGAGTGGGCTGTTGGCAGGATCACGTGCTGAGTTGGATACGGTTGCGGCAGGGAAAACCAGGGTTCAAACTTGTGCGCTATGAGGATTTGCTGGCCGAGCCTGAGAAGGAGCTTCGAGCCTTGGCTCCGCTGCTGGGAATCGATCCCACTCCAGAGCGAATCGAGCGAGCGGTTCAACTAAGCTCCGCCAGCAACATGCAGTCGCTGGAAAAGCAACAATCCAAAGACTGGGTGGCGACGAAAGATACCCGTCAGGATATAGCCTTCGTGCGCGAAGCCAAGGCTGGCGGCTGGAAGAGCAAATTGTCGGCAGTAGCCGTCGGGAACATCGAACAGGCTTGGGGATCGACAATGAAGGAGCTAGGGTACGAACTGGTCACGGAATCGCATGCGGAACGGGAGTTGGTGAGAAGCTGAGCAATATGCCTCGACCGACAAAAAAACTGGATAGAGCGCTGGGGGCACTGACTCAGGCGGGCCGCGTACTTACGGGAAGGCAGCTTGCCGGGCGCGGAGTTACGGTTTATCCCGATGATGTGTTTCTGGTCTCGTATCCGCGCTCGGGCAATACGTGGACGCGTTTTCTGCTGGGCAATCTTCTCTACCCAGATGCGCCCGTCACTTTCTCGAATATCGAGTCGCGCATTCCGGAGATTTACTTCAATCGGGATCGGGTGCTGCGAGAGCTTCCGCGTCCGCGCATGCTGAAGAGTCACGAATCATTTCAGCCGCATTATCCGCATGTGATCTACGTCGTTCGTGATCCGCGGGACGTGGCGATTTCCTTCTACCATCACAATGTGAAGGCGCGAAATATTCCGGACGATTATCCGCATGAACAGTTTTGTGCCGCGTTTCATTGCGGGAGAGTTCGATCAGAAGTTCGGTTCATGGCGGGATAACGTGCTGAGCTGGGTTTCCCTGCGCGGCGAGAATCCGAATTTCATGATGCTGCGCTATGAGGAGATGAAGCGCGACGACGGCGGGAGCGCTTCTGCAGGTCGTTGCATTTCTGGAGCACTGTTCATTCCGGAAGATTGATTCGAGTCCCGAAGCGCTGCGGCAAGCCATCGAACTCAGCTCTCCGGAACGCATGCGCACGCTGGAGAAAGAAGAGGCAGCAAACTGGGTGCTGACCAAGAGCACGCGTAGCGATAAGCCGTTCGTGCGAACAGCAAGAGCAGGAGGGTGGAAATCGCAACTGGCTCCGGAATCGGTGGAGGCCATCGAATCTGCGTGGGGCGACCTGATGCAAAGTCTCGGATACGAACTGTCGTCAGGCAGCAATGCGGTGCCTGTCGAATCCACCTCACATCAGGGAACGCGTTCGTGACCGAAGAAGCCGTCCAGCCAAGAACTTTCAAAGACGTAGTGCGGAAGATTCATTCCGCGGTTCTTATTGCAACAGCGGGGTATCATCCGGCGGCTTGGACCCGGAGCGGGCCGGATTTATGCGGGATTGAGGATGCGCGACGTGTTGGGTATGCGTGCAGAAAATCAGCGGGCCGTGCCTACTTCGGCGCGGTCGTTTGTTTTTGTGTGCTTTGGAAACATCATGCGCAGTGCCATGGCGGAATTCCTCATGCGCAAAGCTCTCAACGAAACTGCGCCAGAAGAATTCGAGAGGATCCGCATTGTCTCTGCGGGATTGCACGCGAATCCGGGACGCGAGGCTCATCCCTGGATGCAAGAAGCGGCGGCGGACCTGGGCATCTCGCTGGCCACGCACCGAGCCAAACTGCTGACGCGGGAGATGGTGGATGCGGCCGACGCTATCTTTGCCATGGATTTCCAGAACAAGGCGGAACTGCTGACGCTGTATCCAGAGTCGGCTGACAAGATTTACATGTTGAGTTCATACGCGGAAGGCGAGTGGAAGTACCGCGAGATTCCCGACCCGTATCTTGGAGATTTGGAACTCACACGCTATTGCGCGCGGCAATTGCAGACCTGCATTCAGAATCTGCTGGCCGCGACGGTGTTCTCATCCGCGAAACAAGCGGCCGCAACGCCCTACGAAGAGCCTTTGACGCGAACGTGAAACCAGTTTCGCAGGGCGGCGATGCCGGGACGCAAGTCGGAGATCCACAGATCGTCGTAGCACATGCCTGGACGCCAAGGCAGCGCCATTCGTAACAGCGTCGGCCAGAACCTGGGATAGGTCGCGGGCCAATTTGCGGGACGGCCGGCGCGAATATTGCTGAGGTGGGTCAATTCGCTGACCGCACGGCGACACAGGATTTCCTCTCGATAAGCGATTTTTTCCGGCGGAAGCTTGCCCTCGAGCCACCAGTCGATGAGATAGCGTGGGTAATCGATGCCGGCGGCGAAAGGCAAGCCGATCGATCCCCAGGGACGTCCATTGATTTCCATCAATATGAGGCGGCCATCCAAGGTGCGCTTGTACTCCACCATCGCGATGCCTTCAAAGCCCATGCGAGTAATGAGTTCCTGACTTTGGGAGACCAGCGCCTCGTCCAAGGCGATAGATTTTCTGGCGCTGCTCGCGGAACCGCGGGGATCAACCTCGCGCACTCGGAGCCACTGGAAGGGCACGAAGGTCTTGCCGTTCGCCACGAAGCAGGAGAAACCGATTCCCTGCCCTGACACAAACTCCTGAACCAGCACATCTCCTGCTTTTTCCAGACGATCCGCAACTCTCTTTTGCAGATCCTCAGGCGAATACGCATAGGTGACGGACCCGAAGACAGCTTTCTGCTGAATCCATCGCACCGAAAAGCGGTCTTTCACTACTGCGGGAAATCCGAACTCCTTCAGACCAGAGAGATCGTCGAGAGACCGGACGAGACGGGTTTTCGGCGCTCCGATTCCGAGTTCCTGAGCCAGTTCGATGGTGCGGAACTTGTCAGAAGCGAATTCGACCGCGGATTGGGAGGGCATCGCGAGCGGGCAGAGACCGGAAAAACGTTCGCGCTCCACGGAGAGGGGGCCTAGCGTCCAATCGGTGAGGGGAACAACGAGATCGATCTGATTCGCTCGTACGAACTCGAAGATGAACTGTACAAACGCCTGTGGCTCGCTGGTAGAGGCGGGATATTCAAGAGCCATGCGGCAGTAGCGCGAGAGCTTGGCCGCGGCAAAAGCTCCGCGGTTGGCACCGACCGCGACCCAATGGCCGGCGCGTCCGGCGGATCGCGTGACTGGGAGAGCTGCTGCGCTATGCCCATCTAAAACCAGGATTCTGGCCAACTGATCTTCGCCCCGATCGAGTTCTAGTCCGCACTACACCGCGCGTCCTGCGAATGCACACTCCAGATTCCAGCGCAGCCCCTCAGCCGTCTTGGTGGGCCGGATGCGCTTCAAAGACAGCGGATTGTCCCCACACCGCGTCACGCCGCCGTTGGTTGTCACGGCCGAGTCATATCCCACTGAGCGGCTTTGCGCGACGGTCTTCTCATTCCAGTGCGGTGTCATGGCCGGGCAGGGATAGGAGAAATGTTTGATTGTCGCCTTTAACTCTCTCTCCAGGTGCTGTTTGGATTCTGCGAGCTCGGCCTTGGCGTCCTGCTCGGGGATGTACGCCATGTTCGGATGTGTCATCGTGTGAGAACCAACGATGTGACCATGGCGAGCAAGACTCCGGATTTGATCGTAGCTCATTATCAACGAGCTTAAATCACCGGGAGCCGCGGCCTGAAGTTGTTGCTCGATGCGGCGCACGAAATCTTCCTGCACTTTTCCACTTAGTCGACAGCAGTCATCGCAGGAAGCAAGATATGCGCGCTCGCGGGAATCAGAATCGTCCAGATGCCAGGAATTACCGCCAGAATCGGACCATGCCTGCAGTTTCGTTTTGCGAAAAGCGAAGCGCAAACGACTCGGCCATGGCAGCTTGCGCTGCTCCACACAATTGACCGTCACGTAAAAAGTCGCCACCACTCCGATCCGATTCAAGATGGGCATCGCAACTTCGGAATTGTCTGTGTACCCGTCATCGAACGTAATTACCACCGATCGACTGGGCAGGTCTTTTCCACTGTTGAGACCATCCACTACTTCATCCAGGCTCACGGGATGGTAATCGCGCGCGAGCAATTCCATCTGGGCGCGGAATTCAGATTCGGCGTGAATGATGCCACCCAACGAGTCAGAGTGTGCAGCCGGATCAGGCATGACCGAGTGATACATCAGAATTGCCGCACTCGCATCGGAGGAAATCAACCGTAGCGCTCCACTGGCGAGAATCGCTTTTTTTGCAAGGTCCTTCATTTCGAATCTAAGAATTTGAGAAACCTTCAAGCAGTGTAACCGAGGGATAGATGGTAACGAGCCTGGGTGGTTACCATCGATTCTGATGCCTGGAGTTGCGCAGAAAATTGCAAACGTTAGGCCTTTTCCGGGGGAATTCGTTTGCCGACCTGCGCAAGGATTTGCACACAAATGCCCCTCCGTAAGGATTTTCTACAGGGTAAACCAAAGATTAAGCTTTTATCCTTATTAACTTACAGTACAATGGAAGCACACGGTCGGCACAGCACTTGCATAGTGTAAGAGCAGCAATTCTTTTCGTGTAAACTTGAAAGCAGAGTCAGGGTCTTTGACCCGCAGCAAGGATTGAAGTCTCGTCGGCATCCCCCCAAAAGCAGTCCGGAAATCATCAAATTGATTCTTTCTGCGAAACGCCGAATCTACATGCAATAAATCCAAATCAACGAATATGGGAGGCTCACGCTCTTGTCCGCTTCGACTAGTCATTTGATTGCTCCGCACGGTGGTGAACTGACTGATCTGCTCGTATCGCCGGAAAAAGCCGCAGAACTGAAAGCCCATTCTCGCGAATGGCCGTCGTGGGACCTTACTGCCCGCCAAATCTGTGACCTCGAACTGCTCATGAGCGGCGGATTCTCTCCGCTACGCGGCTTCATGACCAAGGCTGACTATGAAGGGGTCTGCCACAACATGAAGCTGGCCAGCGGAATCCTGTGGCCGATGCCCATCACTCTGGATGTGACGGAAGAATTCGCCAAGAAGTTGACTCCGGGCAGCAGCAAAGTCGCGCTGCGCGATCCTGAGGGCGTAATGCTCGCGGTGCTGCACGTCGAAGAAGTTTGGCAACCTGACCGTGCCGCCGAAGCCAAGGCTGTGTTCAACAGCACCAGCAAGGCCCACCCCGGCGCGAACTACGCGATGAACATCGCCAACCCCTGGTACGTGGGAGGACGCGTCGAAGGGTCGCAGATGCCTTCGCACTATGACTTCCGCACTCTGCGCTTCACTCCCGCGGAGCTTCGCAATGAGTTTGCGCGCCTGGGATGGCGGCGCGTTGTGGCCTTCCAGACTCGAAACCCCATGCACCGCGCGCACGTCGAACTGACATTCCGCGCTGCCAAGCAGGTCGAAGCCAACCTTTTGATCCATCCTGTCGTCGGAATGACCAAACCAGGCGACGTGGACTATTACACGCGAGTGCGTTGTTATCAGTTGCTTGGTTCGAAGTATCCGCAGGGGACGCAGAAGCTTTCTCTTTTGCCCCTTGCCATGCGCATGGGGGGGCCACGCGAGGCAATCTGGCACGCACTCATCCGCAAGAATCACGGCTGTACGCACTTGGTCGTGGGACGCGATCACGCAGGACCGGGCAAGGACACAGATGGCAAGCCGTTCTACGGGCCGTACGAAGCACAGGAAGTCTTCAAGAAGCATGAGTCGGACATCGGCGTAACCATGGTTCCCTTCAGCATGATGGTCTATCTCGAAGGCGAGGATCGTTACATTCCGGACGACGAGGTAAAGAAGGGCGATCGTGTCCTGAACATCTCGGGCACGGAACTGCGGCAGCGGTTGAATGAAGGCCGTGAAATTCCGGGCTGGTTCACCTATCCCGAGGTAGTTCACGAATTGCGTCGCAGCTTTCCACCTCGCAGCCGGCAGGGCGTGACCATCTTCTTCACGGGCCTGTCGGGTTCCGGCAAGTCGACGATTGCCAATGTATTGCTGACGAAGTTCCTGGAAGTCGGCGGGCGTCCGGTGACCTTGCTGGATGGAGACCTGGTGCGCAAGCATCTTTCGTCCGAGCTGGGATTTTCGAAGGAACACCGCGACATCAACATCCGACGAATTGGTTATGTGGCGTCGGAGATCACCAAGAACGGCGGGATCGCGATTTGCGCCCCCATCGCACCATATGACGCGACACGGAAGCACGTGCGGCAGATGGTCGAGCCCTTTGGAGGCTTCATCCTGGTGCACATCGCGACCTCGGTGGAAGTGTGCGAGCAACGCGATCGCAAGGGCCTGTACGCCAAGGCTCGAGCTGGCATTCTCAAGGAGTTCACCGGAATCTCGGATCCGTACGAGGCTCCGGCGGATGCCGAGGTAACAATCAACACTGGCGAACTGTCACCCGAGGAAGCGGCGCAGGAAATCATTCTGCATCTGGAGCGTGAAGGCTTCATCGGAGTGAATGGAGCGGCGGCCTAACACAACGACGGATATATGACGCTACTGGCAGGCAAAATCCTGGTCGGGTTTGTTGTAGGTGTTCTGATCGGAATGACCGGCGTGGGGGGCGGCGTCTTGCTGCTCCCTGTGCTGATCTTTGGCCTGCGAGTCCCACCGATCGTTGCGGTCGGTTCGGACGCGGTATTCAACTTCTTCACAAAAATTCCTGCGAGCCTGATGCACCTGAAGAAAGGCACGGTTCGCAGGAAAGTTGTAATCGCCCTGGCGGTGGGCAGCATTCCGGGCTCGATCGCCGGAGTGAACCTGCTCATGCACATCCGTCATGTGTACGGCGACGGAGTGAACAACTTCATCAAGACCGCTGTTGGCGTGCTTCTCATCATTGTTCCCATTCTGCTGCTGTTACAGAAGCGAATCGAAGACCACGTTGCGAATCGTCCGCCTACGATGAAGGGATTCGCCGGCATGGTTGTGATCGGCGTCGTTGCCGGATTTCTGGTGGGAATGACCTCGGTGGGATCCGGCAGCATCATCATGATGCTGTTGCTGCTGTTCTATAGTTTCCCTCCAAAAGTGAACGTTGGGACCGACATCGTGCATGCGGTGGCGCTAACGGGCGTCACCGGGCTATTGCATTTCCACTACGGAAACGTAGATCCCAAGCTGGTCGTGTCATTGCTGATTGGCTCGATCCCCGGCGGGCTTTTGGGTTCGCACCTGGCAACCCGCGTTCCTATGCTGTGGCTGCGCCGCCTGCTGTGCGCGTTGCTGCTGGTCACGGGAGCGCGCATGTTGTGGCCCACATTTTAAAGACAATCCACTTCCAAGGACCTAATGACCTCTGCTTATTCGGACATTCTTACCCGCATCGAAGCCGCGATTGAAGCGGCACGAACTGTGTTTGCGCGGTTTACCCCTGGAGCCATTGAGACGGAATACAAGATTGGACACGATCCTGTGACCGAGGCGGATCGTGCTGTCGACGCCGTGCTGCGCCAAAACCTGCTGCGGGACGGTGAGGGGTGGCTTTCCGAGGAAAGCGTTGACGATGTTTCCCGGCTTTCCAAGAGCCGGGTCTGGGTGGTGGACCCGCTAGATGGCACGCGCGAATTTGTTCAAGGGATACCCGAGTTTTGTGTTTCGATAGGGTTCGTCGAAGACGGGAGACCCGTGGCCGGCGGCATCTGTAATCCGGCCACAAACGAGATCATTATCGGCGCGATCGACGCGGGAGTCCTTTATAACGGTAAGCCCGCTCGACCGAGTCAGAGGACTATGCTGAAAGGCTCGCTGATCCTTGCCAGCCGTAGCGAGGTGAAGCGTGGTGAGTGGCAGCAGTTTCAGAGTGGCGATTATCAGATTCGCCCGATGGGATCGGTAGCGTACAAACTTGGCCTGGTTTCGGCAGGACTCGCGGATATCACTTTTACACTGACTCCGAAGAATGAGTGGGATGTAGCTGCTGGCGCGGCGCTGGTGGCGAGTTCGGGCGGATTTGTGAGCACGCTGGAAAATACTCCTCTGCAATGCAATCGCAAGAATCCGCTTTTGACCGGACTTCTGGCCGGCGGACCTTTCCTGCGCGAGGAACTGCTGGCGGCAGTACAGACGCACCTTCCAACGGCCTCTTCGCCCCGTTAGTCCTCGGGTAAGTTGTAGCTCTGTGTTGCCGCCCTGCGGAACGCGATCAGGGCTCCCAGGCCGCTGAGCCAGCTTTCAAATTCCAACTGCGTCCGGCCCGTCGTGTCCACAAATCTCGATAGCAGGAATGGGTTGTCGCCAGGCTTGGCCAGGCCCGCGTCGCAGGTTGTTGCCGACAACACACCTTCCTTCTCCAACCAGGAAACGAATTCTTGCCGGTACACCCCGCTTGGATAACAGAAGTGCTCGGCGCTCTGCCCGATGAGAGATTGGATCCGCTGCCGGTTGTCGGCGATTTCTCGACGAAACAAAGCTTCGTCCTCCGGAGTGCGATGGCGATGGGTGTGTAGTTGCACGTCGATGCCTTCCTTCGCGATTTCGGCCACCTCCTGCGCATTCATGAGCTGCAGAATACGTTTGGCGGTAAGCTCCCGGTAATCGATTCCCAACGCGCCCGCCAAGCGTCGGGCGATCTCGTTCTTGTCCCGGCCACTCAGATTCTCGCGCTCCGCTCGTTCCACCAGGCTGCGCACGACTTTGTGCCGACCCAACTGTGTGCTCAGGTCCATCGCCTGGCTGGTGAGGCCGAGTTCAGGGATCGGGCCCAACTGGTCCGCGCGTCGCTTCCACAGCATGTACGAGCAGATCAGGTTGAACACCGGCATGGGATTGTCGGTGTAATAAGTGGTTTGATAAACAGTCACGGGAATGCCGTAGTTTTTCAGCAATGGATAGGCTTGGCGGTAGAAGTCATACGTGCCGTCATCAAACGTGACGGCAACGCTGCGTGGTGGGAGATCGCGAGCCTGCAGGCGCCGAAGAGCCTCCCCTAGAGGCAGAATGGAACAATGCGTTGCGCGCAAGGACTTCAGGCGCTGTTCCAGGACCTGAGGTGCGAGGTAGAGTGCCGGCCTCCACTGATGCTCGTCCGCAAGTGAAGTGCCGTGGTAGCAAAGGATCAGCAGGCGTTCTCGGCGCCACTTGCTGTTTGCGACAGCTTCAAATGCTCCTGCACTTCGGAGGAAGCTTAGGGCTGCGAGTTTGGCATTCCTCAGCATCGGGATTTCGGGGCGATGGAGATGGCGAGCATGGGGCGTTCAGAAAGCAGCATTTGCTGGAACCGCGGTGGTGGTGGAATCGAGATCTCCCTCCAGACAGGCTCTCTGCCATAACTCGAGATTCAGCAGCCGCCAGATGCGATTGCCATGATCGCGGTGCCCGGTGCGATGCTCGGCAAAGATTCGGGAAATCGCCTCAGGGCGAAACAGGCCGCGGGCAGCGCTGCGAGGCTCTGTCAGCAGAGTCTCGATCTGCTGCAGTTGAGAGCCAGCCAGCCAATAGGCCCAGGGCGTGGGGAATCCCATCTTCTTGCGATAGATGATGTCATGGGGCAGAAGATCTTCCACAGCTTCTTTCAGAATGAATTTGCCTGCCATTCCCTTGATCTGATGTGCCGCGGGAATACGAGCGGTGAATTCCACGAGTGGATGGTCGAGGAATGGCACTCGACTCTCGATCGAGGCGGCCATGCTCATCTGGTCCTGCTTCATCAACAATTCGATCAGATAACTGTTGATATCGGTGTAGAGCAAGCGGTGCAGAAGATCGCCGGAGGAATGCTCCCAAGACTCCATAGATCCGTCATAGGCATGGCCAGCCGATTGCAAGGCTTCCGGGGTTAAAAGCTCGCTAAATTCAGCATCTGAAAATGCAGAGTAAAAATTGTCGAAGTAAAACGAAGGCCACGAGGCGCCGTCCCGCATGAGAAAAGTGTGCTCCAGCTTGCGATGCAGGCTGGCGGAAAGAGGGGCCGAGGCAATTCCGTGCCGCAGCCAGCGGCGGAGGAACGCGGGCGTCATAGCACGATAAGTGCGATCCATCTTCGAATTCAGAAGCGTCCAGGCATAGCGGGTGTAGCCTGCCAAGGTCTCGTCGCTGCCCTCGCCGGTCAGCACAACTGTTACCCGCTCGCGCGCCAGCCGTGCCACATAGTAAAGAGAGACGCTCGACGGCCAGACGATGGGTTCGTCCTCGTGCCAGATCAGCCGAGGCAGGCTGTCGAAAAATTCTTCACGGCTGAGACGAACTTCGTGGTGATCCGAACGGATGTGCGCGGCCACCTGTCGGGCGTAAGGAAGCTCGCTGAACTCTTCTTCCCCGTAGCCGACGGCAAAAGTCTGAATTTTATCGCCGCGAATCTTCGCGGTCAGGGCGGCGACCGCACTCGAATCCAAACCGCCGCTGAGAAAGACGCCTAAAGGTACGTCGCTCATCAGGTGCGATCCGACGGCGGACTCCAGCTTCTCGCGATAATTCTTCACGTAGTAGCTGTGTTCGCGCGGCAGTTCATCCACAGGCACGACAAGGTCCCAGTAGCGAGTGATCTTGGGCTCGCCGCGCTCGCTCAACTCGAGTGTGTGCCCGGGCATCAACTTGCGAATGCCCGAATACATGGTCTGCGCCCTGGTGATGTATCCAAAGGTGAGATATTCCGCGAGCCTGCCTCTTTCGAATTCAGCCTCGACGCCGGGATACGAAAGGATCGTTTTAATTTCGGAGCCAAAGAGAAACGACTTTCCGTCCCAGCGATAGTAGAAGGGCTTGATGCCGAGGCGATCGCGGGCCGCGAAAAGTGCGCGCTTGCGGCGGTCCCAGATCACGAAAGCGAACATGCCGCGCAAGTGCTTCACGCAATCGGATCCATATTCCTCGTAGAGGTGGACGATGGTCTCAGTGTCGCTGCGGGTGCGGTACAGATGGCCGCGTGCTTCCAGATTTTCTCTCAGTTCGGCGTGGTTATAGATCTCGCCGTTGAAAACAATCCAGACATCGCGATTCTCATTCGCCAAAGGCTGATGGCCGCTCTTGACGTCGATGATGCTGAGCCGGCGCATGGCAAGGCCGACGTTCTCCTCGACTAAGAATCCCTCATCATCGGGCCCGCGATGCACGATACGGCGGTTCATACGCGCGAGCACATCGCCCTGGACCCGCCACTCGCGATTCGCGAAGAAGATTCCGCAGATTCCACACATAGAAGAAGTCCTTCGCCTAGCCAGCCTTCACGGGCACTTGGGAAGAGTTTAATAGCGCCTTCCACGCTTCGGTGTTGACGGTCACCGCATCGGGATCGCTGCTGACAACAGCCGCGGCACTTCCGATCACTTCGCAGCGCAAAACCGGCTTCTTGGCACTCACAATCTTTTTGCCTTCCCACTCCACGGACGTCGCATTGCAGCAGAAAAGGCTAACCTGAGATGTCTCGGCGGACCGACCGAGATACAGAACCTCTGCGTCGGTGCTCCAGGAATCCATCTTCCAGGGCGCACCCTGCCCGAAGAAGAAGCAATGCTCATCACCGCTCGCCTTATAACGATATCCAACGCAAGAGCCGGATGCCGCGGATTGCGCGGGAATTTTCACAAGGTTGTCATCTGAACTTTTGGCCGTCGCTACCGGTATGAGCAAAGTCACGAACTCAGCGGGGAACTTCGCACGGGTGGCGAAGTGGAGAGCTTTGTGAGGTTGTTTCACTCCGTACACCGGCGAATGAAAGTGCTCTTCGACACTGCGAGACCACCCGTGCCCATCCACAGTCATGAAACGAACGCCGGCTCCTCCACCGAAGAAGAGGTCCGGGGACTGTTCGGTTAAGCCGCGACCGAGATGCCAGAATATGTCGGCGGGATACTCCCCAAATCCGAGAACAAGATCGCGCACCAGGATCAGGCCGGATCTCAACGCGAGCACGAAACGACGATGAATCGCGGGATTCGGCAAGCGAGAATAACCGTCGTGGCTGCCGACGAACAGGTCGAACGTCTTGCCGCTGATCCAGCCCTCGGCCTGAACGTCAGGCAAGCGATCCCATCCGAAAGGGCCGCGTGGTTGCGCCTGATCTTTCCCACCGACCATCAGAGTGTTGTGCGCGCTGGTTCCGCGGAAACGGTCGCGTTTCGAGTTCGGGCCAACGTACTCAAAGGTCCCAGCGTCCGAGAGCAGTTCGCGGCCAGAAGCGGTGAGAGTCAGGCTTAGCGCGTCAGCATGTCCGTGCCCCGCGGTGTGGGCCCCCTGGGGACCGGAATCAATCACTAGCTGCCACTTCCGGTTGTTTCCCGACATGACATATAGGCCGCTGGCGCGGAATGCGGCGGAGCCATCCGGGAGCGGCTTTGATGGAATCCGTTCGAATTCGTGGATGCCAGCCTCGCCGAGCAGCCAAAGCGTCTCTTCCCGCGGCCCGTTGGCAAGGTCTTTGAAATCCCCTCGCCCAAACAGCACGGCTCCTGTGGCCAAGGGATCCGTCATGTTGATCATTCGATTTCGCGCGGGATCGAAGAGTCGGCCTCCATCATCGTCGCCAAATCCAAGCACGATTCCGCCGCGAGACAGTGCGGCGAGGACATCCAGCATTTTCTCCAGCGTCCGATCGAACTCTTTCGGAACTTCGATGCGATTGACGGAAGCCAGGATCGCGGAATGCAAGAAGAAGTCCAGTGCGTAGACGTGATAGTACGCCGACTGCTCGAAGTGCAGACCATCGCTGCGAACCTGCCGCATCGCTTCTTGTTGCACGATCTTCCATCCACGCTCTTGCCACCGACGGGACGCGGGAATCTCCGGGCAAAGGGTGCCGATGAAAAATAAAGCGACGGCTTCACCGAGGAGATGCGTGTTGGGCGAGAAGTATGTGGAGAGATAGTTCTCGATGTAGCGTCCTGAAATCGCCAACGAACGCAGCCACGAGCGACGAAACCCTGTTGGCATTGCCGGAGAATCGACCATCAGGAAATACGTCCACAGCCAGGACATGCTGCGAAAGGCTACTTCCAGGCTGCTGCACCAATTGATGCCGATGGGATACGGATTCTCCGAGTGCCAGTGATGCCACTGGGCGAACAACTCCGAGGCAAATTTCGCGTCGCCGGTCAGCCGGAAGGCCTTGGCCAATGTGACCAGGTGCTGATGGCGATTCAGTTCCCACGTAACTTTGCTGTCACCGACATGGTCGAAATCGAGATACTTCAGGTTGAACCATGGCTTCCGTGGCGCGCGCTTGCTGTGAGCACGATCGCAGTGCCAGTCGATCTCGGTGCCGTAGTCGACTGCTTCATAGCCCAGAAGGTCGAAACGATGCTGGCAGATGCGTTCGGCCCGGCGGACGATCTCTTCGGCGGTCTCGGGAAACAACTCTCGTAACCTGGAACAGAGACGTGGAACATCTTCAGGGGAGAAGAAGAATCGCGGCTGTCCTTGCGGGGCGGTGGAGATCTCGGGGGAGAAATCGGAACCGACTTTGTAACGTACCCAATCCAGTCGCGCGGTCGTGTACTGTCGTAGCCGGTCCGTGACCTCCGCACCCCCCATCGAGCGCACGCGCCGATATACGCGTTTCCATCCTGCCGAGCTATGGTTCGGCTCCAGGTTCGTTTCCACACCTCGCGATTGAAGCAATTCGGTGTACATCTGATCCGTCTTTTCGATCATGCGCTCGAAGCTGAATTCGGCGGAGACGAAGCTCCGCCCATTTCTTCGTAATTCTGCCGCGAGGCTGGGATCGCGCAAAAGCTGGAGAAGCGCAGTTGCGAGGGCGGAAGGTTCATCCGGCGGGACCAGCAACCCGGTTTTGCCCTGCTGAATGATCTCTACGTTGCCCCCGACGCGGCTGGCGATGGTAGGAAGACCGGCAGCGAGATACTCCAACACCGCATTCGGGAGGCCTTCAGCCTGGGACGGGAGCACTCCAATGTCGCAGCAACTGAGGATTCGCGGCACATCATTGCGGCGACCCAGGAACGAAAAGTTTTTCGCGAGACCAAGCCTCGCGACCTGTTCCTCAAATTCCTTTCTCCGCTGGCCATCCCCGGCAAACAGAAACCTGACGTTGGGAAACTCACGGACCACGGTCCCGGCCGCCGCGATAAGCACGGCGTGTCCCTTCACATCACCATGCATGTTCCCGACGAGAACGATCCATGTCTCCTGATCCGCGTCGGGAAGCAGCCATGCTCTCTCGCTCGACCGCTGGCTGAAGCGCTCCAGGTCCACACCGTTATGGATGACCCGGACTTTTTCCGGAGCAAAGTGGTCCTCAGCTAAAACCGCCCCCCTGACGGCGTTGGCATTTGTCAGGACCGCGGTAGAAAGCTTCTGAAGGCGTCGCAGCCAGACACGCCTTCCGCTCTTGTACAGGTCGAGATGGCCCAAGTCGCGCTGGCTGGAAATGATGACGGGAACGCGTGCGATCGCGGCTGCAGGAATGCCCAGCACATTCGCGTAAAGATCGTGGGTATGAACGATTTGAAAACGGCCTCGTCGCAGAAATATCGCCAGCCGGAACATCTGATAGATGCCGTGAAGCGAATCGAAACCACCCTTGGGATAGAATTCGCGGACCGAAACGGAGGACCCCTGCAGCCTCTCAAGTAAGGGTCCGCGCGCACGGAGACACCCCAAGGTCACGTTGTAACGTTCGGGATCTAGCCTGGTCGCGAGTTCAACCGCTTGCACTTCGGTGCCACCGACATTGAGCGAATCGACGAGATAGAAGACCTTTCGCCGAACAGTGATCTCGGGGATATCTCGACTTTCGCCTTCCACCGGCGCTGCGGCTGGCGATTCAGAAACGAGAACCTCCGGGGACTGGCCGTGGCGACCCATGCTTCTTCATAGTAGCGGCAAACTCGGCCCACTGCACAGAGCCCGAGAGTTGGTATCAGGTCACCCCTGGCGAACTGGCGGGCGAGGAAAGTCCCCCGGCTGGGCAATATCGAGAGCCATCAAAGGAATTACCCAAGACTCGATAAATCAATGGGTTACAGGTAGTAACTGGCGTTGCTGCAAGTCGCCAGCTAAGCTATCTTGGAAGTTCGCATTCTCAACCACCAGAAAGGGTCCATACCACGAATGAGCCGGACGGTCAGCATTTTTGGGTTGGGGTATGTAGGTACGGTCACAGCTGCCTGCCTGGCGCACAAGGGAAACCGGGTCACGGGGGTGGACCTGAGCGCGGCAAAGGTGGAGGCTTTGGGTAGCGGAAAGAGCCCCATTGTGGAGCCCGCCGTCTCAGACCTGATTGCCGAGTGCCAGAAGGCATGCCGCCTTCACGCCACTTCAGATTCGCAACAAGCAGTTCTGGACACCGAGATCTCTTTCCTCTGCGTGGGAACTCCCAGCATGAGGAACGGCAAGCTGGATCTGGGGCACATCGGTCCGGTTTGCCAGGAGATCGGACAAGCACTGCGCAAGAAAGACTCTTTTCATCTGATCGTTCTGCGGAGCACCGTACTGCCGGGCACGGCTGAGACGATTGTCGTTCCCACGCTGGAGCAGGCCAGCGGTAAAAAGTTAGGCAAAGATTTTGGGGTATGCGTGAACCCTGAGTTCATGCGGGAAGGCACTGCAGTTGCGGATTTCCTGGAGCCTTCCATCACGATCATCGGAGCATCGGAGCCGTCGCACAGCAAAGTCCTTCGTGAACTTTATTCCTGGGTCCCGGGAAAGGTGTTCGAAACTTCGTTTCGCTCGGCCGAGATGGTCAAATATGTCTGCAATGCGTGGCACGCGGTAAAAGTTGCCTTCGCCAATGAAGTGGGGACGATGGCTAAGAGTATGGACGTTGATGCCGAGGCGGTAATCGAGATCTTCTCTGCTGACACGAAGTTGAACATTTCGCCCTCATATCTGAAACCCGGCTTCGCCTTCGGAGGTTCGTGCCTGCCGAAAGATGTGCGCGCCCTGAACTATCGCGCCAAGGAACTTGATCTCGCGCTGCCACTTTTCGAGTCAGTCCTGCCCAGCAATGATGCCCATCTCGACCGTGCGATTGAAATTGTGCTGAGCACGAAGAAGAAGAATATCGCCATGCTGGGATTGAGCTTCAAAGCTGCGACGGATGATCTCCGGGAGAGCCCGCAGGTGCAACTGGTAAAGCGGCTGATCGGAGAAGGATGCCAGCTGAAGATCTGGGATGACAACGTGTCATTGGGCCGCTTGATCGGCTCAAACCGCCAGTACATCGAGCAAGTCATTCCGCACATTGGGTCGTTGCTTTCATCTGATCTCGATCAAGTGCTGGAGAAAGCCGACGTGGTGGTGATTGGCACTCGCGGGATTGACCGCAAGAAGTTGGAATCCCATCTTCGCCCTGAGCAAGTTGTCGTCGACCTGGTGAACTTGGAGAAAGCGCGGCGACCCACAGCCGGCAAGGCCTACGAAGGGCTGTGCTGGTAGTGACTCTCGGATGAAGATACTCTGGGTCAAAGCGGGGAAACTGTGGCCGGTCGATACGGGCGGCAAGATTCGCTCATTCAACATCCTGAGACATCTCGCAAGAAATCACGAAGTCACTCTGCTCTCTTATTACGGCGGCCAGCGCGATGCCGAGTATGAAACAGCCATCGCCAAGCAACTGCCCGGAGCTCAAACGATCTACACGGCTGCCCCAGAAAGTACGATAGCGCAATCGATTGACTACATTCTCCGGTTGCCTTCCACGGCTCCGTATGCGGTAAAGAAGTTTACGCACCCAGCAGTTCGCCGCGAGGTGGCGCGCAGGTTGAGCGATGGCAACGCAGACGTTGCTGTATGCGATTTCCTGTCCGCGTCGCTGAATTTCCCGGAAACTTCGCCGACTCCGGTAGTTTTGTTCCAGCATAACGTTGAGACCATGCTGTGGCGGCGAATGGCGGATACGGAGAAGTCCGCACTCCGAAAACTGTCTTACCGCGTTGAGGCCCGCAAGATGGCGGCGTACGAGACCCGTACATTGCAGAGATTCCAACATGTGATCGCTGTCTCCGACCACGATCGCAAAGAAATGTTGGCCTTGGCTCCGGGATGCGCCATAACGGTCGTGCCAACCGGGGTGGATACAGAGAAATATCAACCCGCTCCTTCAGTGTCGGGGAATCCTCCTCTAATCGTCTTTACCGGGTCGATGGACTGGGAGCCCAATATTGACGCTGTGGAATACTTCTGCCGCGAAATTTTCCCGAGCGTGCTGGCGGCGATCCCTGATGCGCGATTCCAGATTGTCGGCCGAAATCCTCATTCCCGCGTGCGGAAACTGGCTTCTTCGTCGGTTGAGGTTACGGGTACAGTTGCGTCTGTGGCCGAGTATTTGCGCAACGCAACTGTTGTAATCGTGCCACTGAGAATCGGCGGAGGCACGCGGCTCAAGATTTTCGAAGCAATGGCCATGAGAAAGGCAATGGTTTCAACTTCTATCGGGGCCGAAGGTCTGGATGTGACCAGCGGGAAAGACTGCCTGCTCGCCGACGACGCACAGTCATTCGCTTCCGCGATTGTGGCTGTCTGCCGCGATCCCGCGCTCCGCAGAAGATACGAGGACAACGCCGCCGCTTTGGCCGCGCGATACGATTGGTCGCAGATTGCCCGCCGATTTGCTGAGGCGCTGAGTGAAGCCGCTGGCGCTCCTCGAAGTCCGAATCGGCCGAGCACTGCGGCCTTGCCGGTCTAACTCATGAGAATCCTGGTGCTCGACGGAAACCAGAACCAGGCTGTCGCATCGGTGCGTTCCCTGGCCGACGCGGGCCACGAGGTTCTGGTCGGGGAGGCGAGTCGCTGGTCGAAGGCAGGATGGTCCCGATTTTGCAAAGGGACGTTTCAGTATCCCAACCCCGAAAAAGACACTGCGGGATTCACCGCTCGCATTTCGGAAGTCGCGAAGCAGCAGCCCGGCACGCTGGTTCTGCCTATGACAGAAGCCACGACACTGCCCGTTTCGGCTCAGCGGGACGCGCTTTTCTCCGAGGGGGCTGGCCTGGTATTGCCCGACCATGCTGATGTTCTCCGGGCCTTCAACAAGAATGAGATGGTGCAGTTAGCTGCATCGATCGGAATTCCCGTGCCGAAGACCGTGGCCGTCAGCAATCTTGAAGAGGCGCGGAGAGCTGGTCAGGTTTTGAAGTTTCCCGTCGTGCTGAAACCGCGTAGTTCGGTAGAAACAGAGCCCAATAGAGGCGTCCGGATTACCGGACGGCCACGGTACGCGAGAGATTCGCAAGAACTACTTGCGTGCTACGGAGAGATGATCCAGATTTGTTCGCAGATGCTGGCGCAGGAGTTTGTGGATGGCGAGGGCGTGGGCTATTTCGCCCTGATGTGTCACGGCGAATTGCGTGCGGAGTTCGCCCACCGACGCGTTCGCGATGTGCATCCGACTGGTTCCGGAAGCGCTGTGCGCGTGAGCGTGGAGCCCGATCCTGAGATGAGAGCTGCCTCTCTGGCCATTCTGAAGGCCCTGCGTTGGCACGGCGTCGCGATGGTGGAATTCCGCCAAGCGCGTGGCGGCCCCCCAGTATTCATGGAAGTCAACGGACGCTTCTGGAATTCCTTGCCGCTGGCTTGTTACTCGGGAGCCGATTTTCCCGCGTGGCTGGCTGAATTGGCAGAGAAGGGGGACATTGAAAGTAAACCGCAGTTTCGTTCCGGGGTAGTCTCTCGCTGGCTATTGGGAGACTTTCGGCACGTGATCGAGGTACTGAAAGGTCCACCTGCGGGGTACCCCAGGCCTTATCCGGGTCGCTGGCGGACGATGCTTTCGGTCTTGACGCCCGCGCGCGACACTTATCATGACAATTTCCAGTGGCGCGACCCCTTGCCAGAATTAGGGGACTGGCTGAATTTCGTAGAACGAGCCTTTCAGAAACTGAGATCGTAGAACGCGGACTGTCCTAATGGCCACACGTGGCACTGCCTTTTTGATGTATCACGAACTTGGCCTCCCCGGGCGCGCTATGTGCCAGTCCGAGCCAGGCTACGTCCGCTACGTAGTTCCGGCCTCAGATTTTCGCAATCAGATGGAAAGGCTCGCCAGCGAAGGCTGGCGCAGCTTGAATGTGACCCAAGCGATCGAGTCATCCGGCGACAAGAGCGTGTGTATCACCTTTGATGATGGCTGTGAGACCGACCTCATTTCTGCCGCACCTCTGCTCAAGGCGTTAGGGTTTGGCGCTACGTCATACATTACGGTCAAATTCCTGGGCAAGCCAGGATACATGTCGCATACGCAAGTCCGCGAGCTTCACGCTCTGGGATTCGAGATTGGCTGCCATTCGCTGACCCACCCCTACCTCACGGATGTCGATGACAACCGGCTCCATGAGGAGACCGCTGGGGCAAAAGACATGCTGGAGCAGATTGCCGGAGTTCGAGTGGATCACTTTTCCTGCCCCGGCGGAAGGTGGGACGCACGCGTCATGCGGGCGGTAAAACAGGCCAGCTTTCGAACCATGGCCACTAGTCACACGGGAGTAAATTTGTCGACCACTGATCCGTTCGCGCTCACTCGAGTGACGATGCTTAATGGCGCTAATACCGATGATGTTCTACGTTACTGCCAAGGAAAGGGCCTTCTGCGAACGCAGCTCAAAGAGAAGGCACGGGACGCAGCCAAGAGCGTCCTCGGCAACTTGATTTATGATTCTCTACGCGGCCTGATTGTCCGGGGCAGGCTGCCGTAACTGGAGCGTCATTTCTTGCCGCAGTTGGTTGGCATTCGAATGAGACAGCGGCCAGGAATTCGGCCCTTGTCCAACTGGCCTCCGCGTCACATGAACTTCCGTGCGCCAACGGGACAGTGTCCTCTGTTATCTACCGTGTCTCAGAAGCTGCCTCTACAGTAAACCACGTAGAATCGCACGATCGATTCCGGCCAATTCAATCTGTGAGGGCAAAATGTTCTTGGAGTCATCCCCCGGCTTCCAACTGAGCACCTCGACTCGACGTCGTAATCAGTTTCTAGCGGTTTTCATTCTAACGATCGCTACGGTCTTCTCTATCGGATGCGCGGGAATTGCGTCCGGCGCCCCAAGCCCTTCCACGAGTCAGGCAGTCCAAATCAACGTGATGCCCGGCAGTGCAAGCGTCGTTGCCGGAGGTAAGGTCCAGTTTGCCGCAACGCTGACCTCGACCAGCAACACGGCAGTGATGTGGCATGCCAGCGCCGGAACGATCTCCGGAACTGGGCTCTTCACCGCGCCCAGTGTGTCCTCATCGACCAGAGTCACCGTCACAGCCGCGAGCGCGGCAGATAGCACTTTGACTGCGACGTCAGACGTCACGGTGTCTCCGTTGGTCAAACTCGCGATACAAGTCCAACCGCTGCCGCGAGGCACTGTAGGAACTCCGTACAGCACGAACCTTACCGTCACCGGAGGAGTCGCCCCATACCACTGGCAAATTGCCGCTGGATCTCTGCCGCAAGGGTTTTCATTGGATCGAACGAGCGGCGTAATTTCTGGAACAACTTCAGAGACGGGAAACTTTACCTTCACGGCTTCAGTAGCCGACGCGAATTCGGCGAAAGTAAGCGGCAGCCTGGGCCTGACGATCGGAGCATCGACCACCGGCAATTTTGACGGCCCGGCCGAACTTCCGCGCGTCTATGTCCAGAGCGCATTGGCCAATACGCCAGCGCCCGGCAGCGTGATTGCGGTGCCCAAGGGTGGGGATTTTCAGCTGGCATTGAACCGAGCCAAATGTGGAGACACGATCACTCTGCAGGCTGGAGCGTCCTTTACAGGAAGCTTCATGGTCCCTGCACAAACTTGCGATGACTCCCATTGGATCATCGTCCGTACCAGCGCACCCGATAGCAGCCTCCCGGCAGAGGGCACGAGGATTACACCGTGTTACGCCGGGGTCTCGTCTCTTCCCGGGCGCCCTGCCTTCAACTGCACGGTCACGAACAGCGTCTTGGCGAAGGTTCAGTCCACTGCGAACAGCGGGCCTCTCGTTCTCGCCAATGGGGCTAGCCACTATCGCTTCACCGGTCTCGAACTCACTCGGACCCCCGGCTCGGGTGTTGTGTATAACCTGGTGGTGCGTGACAACAATGCCGCCGCGGACCACCTTATCTTCGATCGCAGCTGGATCCACGGAACAGCCCAGGATGAAACCCAACGTGGCCTCATGCTCAGTGGCTTAACCCAGGTTGCGGTCGTCGATTCCTATTTGTCGGATTTCCATTGCACATCGATGTCGGGGGCGTGCATGGATGCCCAGGCGATTGCCGGAGGTAGCGGCGATCAGACCACAGGCCCCCTCAAAATTGTCGACAACTTCCTCGAGTCCTCCGGCGAATGCATTCTCTTTGGAGGCAGCGCAGCCACGATGACCCCGACAGACATCGAGATTCGGCGGAATCACCTGTTCAAACCCATGATCTGGATGAAAGGTCAGCCGGGATACATCGGGGGGACCGGCGGCAATCCCTTCATTGTGAAGAACCACCTTGAACTCAAGAATGCGCAGCGGGTCTTGATCGAAGCGAATATTCTGGAAAACACGTGGGGAGGCTTCTCCCAAGCCGGTGCCGCAGTTGTGCTCGGCCCCAAGAATCAAGCGCATGGTACCGGGAACGTTTGCCCAATTTGCCAGGTGACGGATGTGACGATTCGCTATGTCACGATCAGTCACGTGGGCGGTGCCTTCGTACTCGGCAACGGAATCTCGGACAATGGAGGTATCGCCCTGGCCGGCGGACGCTATAGCATTCATGATGTCACCGCGGATGACATCAATCCGACGAAGTACATCGGATACGGTTCATTCGCCCAAGTCTCTATGGGTGCGGGTGCGCCCGTAATGCAGCCTGTCACCATCAACCACGTGACCGCATTCCAGCCGGCCGTCATGTTGAGTCTGGGCGATGACATCACAGTGAATCCACGGATGAATGATCTTGTCTTCACCAACAACTTGATCAATGCCGGGATGTCTCCGACTCATACGACGGGCGGGGGCATTTCGAATTGTGCGTACTACGGTACGCCTATAGTTTCGCTGCCAACCTGTTTCCAGCGGTACACCTTCTCACGCAATGCCATCATCGCAAGTCCATTCAACTACCCTCCCAGCAAATACCCGACCGGAAACTACTTCCCTGCAACCCCGTCGGTCGTCGGTTTTGTGAACTACGACAATGGTATTGGCGGCGACTATCACCTGCTGGCCTCGAGCCCGTATAAGAACGCCGGTAGCGACGGGAAGGATTTGGGCGCAGACATTAACGCACTCAACGTAGCGATCGCGGGCGTTAGATAGGAATCATTTGGCGCCCGACGCTTTCCTTTCTGCGCGCCGGGCGCTTGATCCATCACCGAGTTCTGTATCAGGATCTTCCAACCTCGCGGGCAATCTGAAATCCCAGGCTACGCCGCAAATCGACAGGGACCGCCGGTGTGACCGGACGGACGCGCGGGGCGAAGTGTGCTCAAGGTCGCACTTGGGAAGGCCAGAAGGTCCCTGCTAAAATTGGCGATCGCACCGGAACATCAGTTTTTTTTCGCAAGCCTGTTAGTCAGTCGCAGGCCTGTTTTCACATTAACCTTGTGGTTCACGGAAAGATTCCATCTGAGTGGGTGATCGATCAATGAGAATGCGTCCGCAGTCGGGGTTACGGTTCAAGTTGCTCACCACGCACGGTTGGCTCAGCGCTGACCGTCGACGTCCGGTGGCAGAGGGAGGTCCGCGGTCGTGTCCATTGGCTCGCCTGAACTGCTAGAAGAACATCAAAAGCTTCAAGATGGCGCGATCGAGTTTGCCCAATCGGAACTGGGTACAGATATCATTCGGCGCGACCGTGAAGAAGAATTCAGCCGCGAGGACTGGAAGAAGTGCGCAAACTTTGGCGTATTAGCCATGCCGGTGGCTCGAGAATATGGCGGGATGGGCCTCGGAATCACCGAAGTGATCGCTGTCATGGAAGGCCTGGGGTATGGGACGAGCGATCAAGGGCTGTTGTTCTCCATTAATGCTCACATGTGGACGAGCATCATGCCCATTTCTCTGTACGGCACCCCTGAACAGAAGCAGCACTACCTGCCTCGACTATCAAACGGAGAATGGATCTCGGCAAATGCGGCTTCCGAGCCCGAAGCGGGCTCAGACGTATTCTCGATGCGGACTCGCGCTGAACGCCGAGGAGATCAGTATGTCCTGAACGGGACAAAGACTTTTGTCACGAACGCGCAGGTGGCGGATCTATTCGTCGCCTACGCCACCATCGATCCGCGATTGGGCTCGATGGGTATTACAGGCTTTCTGATTGAGCGGAACACCCCGGGAATCGTCATCAGTAAGCCACTCGAGAAAATGGGCCTGCGCACCTCTCCGATGGCGGAAGTCGTATTCGATGAATGCGCCGTGCCCGTATCCAACCGATTGGGCCGAGAAGGCCGCGGCGTAGCTGTTTTCGAATCCTCAATGGAATGGGAACGCGGTTGCATCCTGGCGAATTATCTCGGATTGATGAAAAGGCAGCTTGAGAGATCCATTCAACACGCGCAAAACCGCAAACAATTCGGGAAGGCGATCGGAAAATTCCAATCGGTGGCGAACCGTATCGTAAACATGAAGGTCCGCCTGGATACTTGCCGTCAGCTGGTTTACCGGATCGGATGGCTCAAAGAACACGGTAAGCCCGCCAGGCTCGAAGCGGCAGTGGCGAAGTTGCACGTCTCGGAGAGCCTGATCGCCAACTGTCAGGATGCGATCCAGGTATTCGGAGGATACGGTTACATGGTTGAGCAGCAAATCGAACGCGAGCTTCGCGACGCCATGGGCAGCACCTTGTACTCGGGCACTACCGAAATCCAAAGGAACCTGATTGCCACATGTCTGGGACTTTAAGAGCGCGTACTACCTTCAGCGCCGGTGACCGGCTTGGCGGCGCAGCTCGAACGATCCCGCCCCAATCTGTGGCGATTTGCGATGCTTGCCGCCCAATTGGGACATGCTGTTGCTCGTCTTCGATCTGTATGGTCTTGAGTCTCGAAGATTTCTGACCTTAAGCTCCCTGATCGTCGGCGGATTCATCGTTTCCTACTGGTTGCCGTTTCGTTTCAAAGAACCTTTCTACATTGCGCTCTCGCTGGGAGGCGCGTTTCTCCTGCTCGATCCAGCAGTCGCGGGCCTGCTGATCGGCGCGGGAGGGATCTTGTTCGCCATCGTCCGAAGCGGACTGGCCTTCCGCTGGCGAGTCGTGGCCATCATCGGGTTCGGGATGCTCTGCGCTTACGGACGGGCCACCGGTCGGGTCCCGGTCCCCGAACACTTCTGGGCTGTGTTAGGCGCTGTCTTCATGTTCCGCATGATTATTTACCTGTATGACATCCAGCGTCTGCAGGGACCGCCTCCTTTCACTGATTTCGCCAGTTACTTTTTTCTGCTTCCCAACTACTACTTTCTGCTCTTTCCCGTCGTCGACTTTAAGACACTTCGAAAGAGCTATTTCCAGCGTGACATTCACGAGGTTGCTCAACAAGGGGTTTGGTGGATCCTGCGCGGTACCATCCAACTGCTCCTCTACCGACTGGTGTATCAATCGGAGGCATCGTTCGCCCCAACCAAAGTCGGCGTGGGCACGTCAGTCGTCGCCAGGATCATTCTCGGATTCCTGCTCTATTTACAGGTGTCGGGCCAGTTTCACATCATCGTCGGGATGCTCCATCTGTTCGGATATGACTTGCCGGAAACCAACCGGAAGTATCTTTTGTCGCGCAGCATCAGCGATCTCTGGCGCCGGATCAACATCTATTGGAAAGATTTCATGGTGAAGATCTGCTATCTGCCCGTTTACTTTAAGCTCCGCAAGAAGGGTGAGCTTCGAGCGCAGCTCGTGGCCACGACTCTGGTTTTCCTGGTGACTTGGGTTTTGCACGCCTACCAGTTTTTCTGGCTCCAGGGCACTTTCCGCGTTACGGTGAATGACACTCTGTTTTGGACAATCTTGGGAGCTCTTGTGGTAGCGAATGTCTGGTTTGACGCCAAGCGAAAAAAACGCGTCCCACAATCCGGGTGGCGCGCCAAGGCGGTCGAGGCCGCGCAAATCGTGGCTACCATGTCCGTCTTCATGCTACTGTGGTCGCTTTGGAGCTCGAACAGCTTAGACAAGTGGGTGAATTTTCTGAAGACTGGCGATTTGTGACGAATGACTGCCCCCAACAGTTGAATACGGGAACGATGGCTCGAATACTTTCTGAACCGCCGACAACCCCACCGGCCAATGAACAATGAGACGATCGCAGGGATGAAAAACAGTTTTGAGCGAAGCGCAATCGCCTCTGTGGCTATCCTGCTTGGTCTGCTCATCCTGATCAAGCTACCCACGTCCATTCAAAATACGCGAATGGGACGTCTCGCCGATCGGGTCCTCTCAAAAATCCGCGTGAGCAATTTCAAGGCTGAGGACCTGGAGACGCTCGACGCCGGCTATTATGAGGGACTCCGCAAAGAAGGCTCGGTCGATCCTTCGCTGCGGTTTCGTTACGATTTTCTGGAATACGACTACAAGCCTAACCTGCAGCTGAAGGTGGCTGGACTGGGAAGAACAACCAACAGCTTCGGAATGTACGATCGGGAATACACGGTGGTAAAGCCACCCCACACATGGCGAATCGCCTTGCTGGGAGATTCAATGGCGCTGGGGCCGTTCGGACACAACTACGAGTCCCTTCTAGAGAACCGCCTCAACGAAACCCAACTGAACCCTGACATTCAGAAGTTTGAGGTGTTGAATTTCGCGGTGGGTGGCTACCGAATCACGCAGATCATGGAAACCATGGTCGAGAAATCCGCCCCTTTTCATCCGGATGTCTACATGGTGGCGATCACAGGGGTGGGCGTCAGCCACCGGTGGAGCTTTCACGTCGGCCACCTGCTCCAGAGAAAAATCGACCTGAAGTATGACTTCCTCCGCAAAGTCGTCGCGGATGCACACGTCCAGCCGAGCGATTCACTCGAAACTATGGACAGAAAGCTGGCGCCATTCACTTCCGCGGTCTTCGGTTGGTGCCTGGAGCAAATGAAAGAGGAGGCTTCGAAACAAGGAGCCAGAATGGTGATTCTCCTCATTCCGGAGCCCGTGCCGTCCGACCTTATCGGACCGCAATTCACGTCGGCTCGACCCATCATTGAGAAGCTAGGAGTACCGGTAATTGATCTGCTGGATACCTATGCTGGGTCCAAGAACCTGATCGAACTGAGGGTCAGCCGGGATGACGTTCACGCCAACGCGCGGGGCCACGAGATGGTTTTCGAGAACCTGTATCGCAAGATTGCGCAGGATCCGAAGCTCTCCGATTTCGTCTTTGATACCAGTCAGTCCAAAGCAGCCCGCTCGGGAGCGCCCCCCTCTCTCGCATCGCCAGCGGCACCTGCTGGGCCTACGTCGCCGTGAAAAGGCGGCGAACACCATCTTTCGATTCCATATCCGCAGCATTCACAATCTGAGCAATCAAGGAGCAAGTCGATGTCGGACCCATCAACAGACCAGATTAAAGAGGAAATGCGTCAGTACGTCCTGAATGAGTTCTTGCCGGGCGAGAAAGCATCGAATTTACACGACGATACTCCTCTGCGTTCCAGCAGCATCATTGACTCTGTAGGACTGCTGCGCATGATTGAGTTCATTGAAAACCGGTACACGATACAAGTCGAAGCGCATGAAGCCGGAGTCGAGAACTTTGATCGCATTGAAGATATCGCAACGTTCATCCAGAACAAACGCCGGGCTGGTGCCTAATGTCTGAGCGTTCCGATTCTGCTGCCAACTTGTGTGAGTACCTGGAGGCGAGCGCTCAACGTTTTGGTGACCGCATCGCGGTTGTAGATCCCGACGGCAGCAGTGTGACCTACCGCCAACTCAACGAGCGTGCCGATCGGATTTCAGGTTTTCTGTTGGCGCGGGGATTGCAGCCCGGCGATCGCGTTGGATTGGTCCAAGCCAAGAGTGTGACCGGTGTATGTGCCATCTTCGGCATCCTCAAGGCGCGATGCGCCTATGTGCCGGTTGACAGTTCCGCACCAGCGGCCAGAATTCAGTCGATTCTAGGAAACTGCCACGTTCGAGCCGTGTTCGCTACCCCAGGTTGTGCCGAGGTTGCTGCCAACATTGAAACCGCTAAAACGGTGGTGGTGACCGGAACATCCACTGGGCAAGGATCGTCTGGCTCGTCGCCAAATGCATTCGCATGGGAAAAGGTTCTCGAGCACGAACCGGGCCGAGTTCTGCCTGCGTCTCGTCATCGGGATGACGTAGCCTATATCCTCTATACCTCAGGATCTACGGGCGTTCCTAAAGGTGTAACTCTGACTCACGACAATGCCCTCAGCTTTGTGGACTGGTGCACTTCAGTCTTCAATCCGGATGAGCACGATCGCTTCAGCAGCCACGCCCCCTTTCACTTTGACCTCTCGATTTTGGATCTATATCTCTCGTTGAAACACGGAAGCACCCTGTACTTGATTTCAGAAGAGTTGGGGAAGAGCCCTGCAAAGATGGCCGCCTTTATCACCTCAAACCAACTCACGGTCTGGTATTCCACACCGTCGATCCTGAGCCTGCTGGCCGAGTTCGGAAATCTGAAGCAGTACGATTACAGTCGTTTGCGGCTGGTCCTTTTTGCCGGCGAAGTCTTCCCGGTGAAACACTTGAGAAACATTACAGCTCAGTGGCCCTCTCCGGTTTACTTCAACCTCTACGGGCCCACCGAGACCAACGTTTGTACCTTCGCTCGGATTCCCACGCCCATTCCCTCTGACCGTACGCAGCCCTACCCGATCGGGTGGCCGTGCTCGCATTGCGCAGCGCTTGTGGTTGATGACGCCAAAGTAACGGTACCCAAAGGAGAAGAAGGACTCCTGTACATTTCGGGTCCCTCGGTGTTCAAGGGCTATTGGGGACAAACGGGAGAGAACCCCGCCTTTTTCGAGCGGGACGGAAAACGCTGGTATAACACCGGTGACGTTGTAAAAGAGGACCCGGCCGATGGATTCATCTATGTTGGCCGTCGCGATCGCATGGTAAAGCGTCGCGGGTACCGCATCGAACTAGGGGACATTGAGAGTGCCCTCTACCGGCACCAACAAATCTCCGAGGCCGCCGTGGTCGCGATCCCCGATGCGGATGCCGGAGTGAAGATTCACGCCTATGTGGCGACCGTCCAAGATTCCCGACCTTCCATTGTGGATTTGAAGGTCTTCTGCAGCAAGGCATTGCCGGCGTATATGAGTCCCGATGCTTTCTTGTTCCGTGACTCTCTGCCCAGGACTTCCACCGACAAGGTCGATTACCAGAAGCTACAAAAAGAGTCCGCCGCAAACCAGAGCCAAACCACTTGATGACCAGGCCAATCTTAAGCATGGCGATAATACCGCCGAGTAGTTGCCTAGTGCTTACACTCGCAAGAGAATACATTCGCGGACCAATCCAGCCGGTTGCTAGAAATCCTCCGTCCGTTGCAGCGATAACGAAGTAAAATAGTGAATGCTTATCTGTGGGAAAAGAGGAACATGCCGGCCGGAGAGCTAAGGCCAGTTTCTCGAACAAATACCCCCAATCGACTGACTCTGGAACCGTTTAAAGAAGGAATATTCGATCGGCATGGTGTGCCCAGTTGCAGGCTGAACCCAAGGATCTGCCGATAGCGAACCTCTATGTCTGAAGCCGGTCAAACCAGGAAAGACGGATTTCGTCCCGACATAGAAGGGATGCGAGGAATTGCCGTACTGCTGGTTGTGCTGTACCACTCCGGAGTCCCCGGCTTCAGCGGCGGATTCATCGGAGTGGACGTCTTCTTCGCTTTATCGGGCTATCTCATTACCGGAATCATTCTCAACGAGATTGCGAAGCGAGGAAAATTGAGCTTTCGCAACTTCTACGCCCGGCGTGCACGGAGACTGCTTCCCGCCGCGGGCTTGGTCGTTGTATTCACGCTGCTATTGATGCTCTTCCTATACTCCCCTCTGGAACTGGCGAGATATGCAAAGTGGGGCTCTTACACCTCAGTCTATGCCAGTAACTACATGTTTATGAGGGACGCGTCCAACTACTTCGCGAGCGATGTAAGCACAAATCCGTATCTGCACACCTGGTCCTTGGCTGTGGAGGAGCAGTTTTATTTGTTCTGGCCCGGATTAATTGCACTCACCCTGATTGCGACCAAAGCCCGACGCCACCTTGCAACGGTTTTGGTGGTGATGTCTGCCGTTTCGCTGGCGATGTGCATCTGGCTCACATATTATCGCGCCCCTTGGGCCTTCTTCAGCCTTCCGACCCGCGCTTGGGAGTTCGGGTTGGGAGGATTGGGCTTCATGTTGCCGACGGAACTCCTGGTCAGGCGAAAGAATTTTGTTACCGCGATTGGTTGGTTAGGCTTGTTCGCAGTCGTGGCAGGTGCTTTTTTGTTTACACCGCAAACCGCATTTCCCGGCTTCTCAGCTCTGCTTCCAGTACTTGGCACGATCGCGACCCTCCTCGCCTGGTTTTCAGGACTTCGCTTCGGGCCGACCGCACTGCTCGGGATAGCGCCCCTCCAATATCTGGGTCGACTGTCGTACTCCTGGTATCTCTGGCATTGGCCGATCCTCCTGCTAGCGAGTCTGCGATTCCCGGAAATTACATGGCCAGGCAAATTGCTGGCGGCGGCCGTAGCTCTTGTACTGGCGCACGTCACTTTCATTACTCTGGAGAAGCCAGTCCGTTTCCACCCGTTCCTGGTTGCACGCCCGGGGCTTTCATTGTGCCTGGTCCCGCTGGTTGCGGTGGCCGGAATCACAACGTCGGTTCTCTGCCAGCGTGTGGCGCGAAATGAATTGGCGTCTGAACCGCAATCCAGCTTCTGGGCTGCCGCGAATGATCGAAGAGTTCTCTTTGAATCGCACTGTCTGACGGCCAGTGGGAGGACTCGGTTGGCAGAATGCACTTATGGTGATCGGTTGTCCGACACTGTCATTGTTCTGTTCGGCGACTCCCATGCGGAGCACTGGTTTCCGGCGCTAGACCGCATCGCTACCGAGAGCCATTGGCGACTGCTCACATTGCTGAAGGCCTCTTGCCCGGCGGCAGATGTAAGGACGTTCAATGTGAACCTGAAGCGCGAAGATACGGAATGCGCCTTGTGGCGGCAGGTCGCGTTGGGGCGTATTGCCAACCTTCACCCGTATCTTGTGGTTATTTCTGAGAGCGATCACCCTGTCGGAGATCCGGCCAGGGGAGTGCCGGGCCATCCAATCTCTCCCGACGACTGGCAGCGAGGCCTTCGATCGACAGTCTCCTATCTGGATTCCCGTAACCTGAAGACGATCGTTATTGCGGATGTACCTCAACCCATGTTCGACGTACCGACATGCTTGTCACGAGCCGCATCGCGGAACCGTCCGGTCGAGATCTGTAACGTGCCCAGATCTGCGGCGTTAAACGAAGATGCCAGGACGGCGGAGCGCGCGGCCGTCAGCGGTCTCAACAACACTCGATTTGTCGATCTGACCGACCAATTCTGTTCGAATCAGACTTGTCCAACATTGATCGAGGGACAGGTGGTGTTTCGTGACGGCGATCATCTGACTTCCAGCTTTTCCCGGAGTCTCGCGCCGGTACTGAAACACGAAATTGATGAGATCGGCAATGTCATGTCCGAACACTTGAGCGTCGCGGGCGTCGCGCATTGAACGAATGATTGGTCCCGGCAAGGGCTGGAATCGACCGAAACTTTCCATCTAGAATGAAATCTATGGTTCTCATTATGTCTTCGCGACGGACGTTATTTCTCATTTCGTTGTGTGTCTGCATGATCCGGGGTCTTGCTGTGGCAGCAGCATCTGAGGTGCCGCCGACGCCTGGGAATTTTGATGGTCCGGCCGAGCTCCCCAGAATATTAATGGGAACTGCGATGCACGATACGCCCACTCCAGGAAAAGTGATTCGTGTGCAGGCGGGAGAGGATGCCTCGGAAGCGATTGAAAAGGCATCGTGCGGAGACATGGTTCAGTTGCAGGCAGGGGCGACCTTCGGACGCCTCGTGCTGCCGGCAAAGAAGTGCGACGACTCGCATTGGATTATCGTGCGTACCAGCGCGCCGGATTCGAAGCTCCCTGCTGAAGGAACGAGGCTGGAGCCCTGCTACGCGGGTGTAACATCGCTACCGGCCCGACCACCCTTTCACTGCGCGTCATCTGAAAACGTGCTCGCGAAAATCGAATTCGAGGGCAAGGGCGGCGGCGCTGTGCCCATCATTGTTGCACCGGGAGCAAACCATTATCGTCTGATCGGGTTGGAAGTTACTCGACCCGTTTCGCCCGCGGTCGTTTATGCGCTCATTGGCCCGGACAAGGGTCCTGCGGATCACCTCATCTTCGATCGCATGTGGATCCACGGCACGGCGCAGAGTGAGACGGTCCGCGGAGTCATGCTGAGTCACATTCGTTATGGGGCCATCATTGATTCGTATCTCTCCGATTTCCATTGCGTGGCGAAAACGGGCGGGTGCATGGACTCGCAAGCGATCGCCGGAGGTGCGGGTGACGATCCCATGGGCCCGTTCAAGATTGTGAACAATTTCCTGGAGGCGGCGGCCGAATCCATTGAACTGGGCGGCGGTGCCGCGACTGCGACTCCCACAGATATCGAGATCCGCCGCAACCATATGTTCAAGCCGATGATCTGGATGAGAGGGCAGCCCGGCTACGTCGGCGGTGTTGATGGCAACCCTTTCATCGTCAAGAACCTGTTTGAACTCAAGAACGCGCAACGGGTGTTGTTTGAGGCCAACATTCTTGAAAACACTTGGGGAGGATTCTCCCAAGCCGGCAGCGCTATCGTCCTGGGACCGAAAAATCAGGCGAAGGGCTCTGAGAACGTTTGCCCTTCCTGCCAAGTCACCGACGTCACCATTCGTTATGTCACCATCAGCCACGTCGCAAGCGGCATCACCATGGCCAACGGCCTCTCGGACAACAAGGGAGCAGCCAAGGACGGCGGGCGTTACAGCATCCATGACGTCGTTGTGGATGACATTCAAGAGGATCTCTATCAAGGATTCGGCACGTTTGCCCAGATCTCCATGACCACCGTCGATGCACCCTCTCCCCCGCTGCACGATGTCCGCATCGATCACGTCACCGCATTCCCTAGTCGCAGCATCTTCATCTTCGGGGGCCCACGCAGCGACCCGCGAATGTCGGGGCTCTCTGTCACCAACAGTATTTTCAGTGTCGGCACCAGGACCATAGGTTCGACGGGAGGGGGGCCTCAGAGGAACTGCTCAGCGCAGCCCGCCACCAGGGCTCCAGAAAACATCCTGCACGACTGCTTCTCCTCCTACGTGTTTGAGCACAACGTAATCATCGAGGGTGGCGGAGGCTGGCCGAAGAATAATCAGTCGCTGAAGAATGCGGCTGAGGTCGGGTTTTCCGATTATCGAAATGGCAGGAGCGGCAATTACCAACTGTTGCCCTCCAGCAAGTTCAAGCGAACGGGCTCTGATCAAAAAGATGTTGGAGCAGACTTAGAGGCGATCCGCGATGCGACTCGGGACGTCAGCTAGCAACACGACTATGCGCCACACCTCTTCAGCATGCCCGCACCTGCGATGAGAGTCCTTCAACTGGGACCTTACCCGCCGCCCTATGGCGGAGTGCAGACCAACTTGGTCGCCATCCGTTCCTTCTTGCTCCGGAATTGCGTCCAGTGCTCCGTAATCAATGTCACGCGCCATCGCAAGCCGGACGCCGACAACGTCTACTACCCTTCCAACTCGGCCGAGTTGCTGTGGCAGTTGACGCGAATTCCGTGTGATATCGTCCACCAGCACTTTGGAGGGATGCTGACCAACCGCATCCTTGCGTTGAGCCTGGCGTGTGCTCTGCGGCCGGGTGCGAAGTCAATCATGAGCTTTCATTCCGGGGGCTTTCCCTCCACTCCGCAGGGGCAGGCGCTCGGCCCGGAATCTCCCGCAGCATTCGTGCTGCGCCGCTTTGACGGCCTCATCGCAGTAAATGAGGAGATCATGGGGTTCTTTCTCAGGATGGGGGTGCCGCAGCAGCGCGTACGCATCATCTCGCCGTTTTCCGCACTGACCGATGAGGACGCGGACTTCCCCGCGGCGCTGGCGGCATTCTTTTCTGAACACAATCCTGTCCTGATCTCAGCTGGTCAGCTTGAGCCGGAGTACGATCTTGCTCTGCAGATCGATTCTCTCCCCCAGTTGCGAGAGAAGTTTCCGAACGCCGGTCTGGTTCTGTTGGGATCGGGCAGCATCGAGAAAGACTTGCGGGATAGGATCGCGGCCCGTCAGTGTGCCGAACATATTCTGCTCGCGGGCGACGTCCCACACGGCGCCACCATGGAGGCCATCAGCCGCTCGCGTATCCTGCTGCGCACCACGTGGTACGACGGAGATGCCATCACCGTCAGGGAAGCAATGCAGGTGGGCACGCCTGTTATCGCCACCGACAATGCCATGCGTCCCCCGGGGATCAGGTTGATTCCGAAATCCGATTTAGCGGCGCTTCTGCGCGCGCTGGAAGAGGAACTGCAGCAGCCTCAGCCCCGTAAAGAACGCATCCCGGCCGACCAGAGCAGCCTGCAGCAGGTTCTTGATTTCTATCAGGACGTGCTCGCCGGCAGAACGAAGTAAACTCAAACCCTGAGTCAGCGCCTCAAACCCAAGACAGATCGCGCGTCACCAACAACATTCCAAGGGGAGTTTTCGCCTTAAGAAACAGTTTGGCATCGAAGTAGGCTCGATATACCGCCCTCATCACTTGCAGATCGCCACGATTCAGCGCATCCCGGTTCTTGGTGGCCAGATCGTATCCGTTCTCTTCGAGCGTTCGTCCGACCAGGCTTTCGAACATCACCAGTTCATCATCGGTAAATCCGCCGCGCCACCGTCCCACCGGATTGAAGTGATCCACACCCTCTGATCCGAACGATGTATTCGGCGCGCTCACCGACCCGATGCCGACGCGCCTGATCACGTCGTAATCCAGTTCCTGGCCGATGAATCGCCCGAGTGCAGCCAGCGTTTGCCGCGGCTCGCGGACGAGGTCTTCGAAATGAACTTCGATATAGTCCGCGCCAAGATCGTGTCCGTAGCGACGACCCGTGGTGACCATCCAATCCCAGTACAGGCCGGCCGCCATTTTCGTCGGCGTGCGGTCCCCGGGCAAACGGCGTATGTATCCCTGTTTGTCGGTCGAGAGCGCAACGTCACGCCCGTCGCGAATGATGTGAATGACCAACGCCTCAGGAATGGTTTCCTTGATGCGAGGAAGATACAGCAGATGTTCGGGCGTTGTGTCAGCCCAGCGCTGCACGCCTTGTTTCCGCGCCACCTCTGACATGACGACGCGCAGAAAGTCGCCTCCATTCCTGCACTCGTCCATCACCTTGGCAGCAATCGATTCGCGCTCAAGGCCAGTCTCGGTAAAAAGTCTGGTTTCGAACCAGGCCTTCAACAGCCGCTTTTTGTTGTGCGGGACGGAAAGATCTCCGAACCGCGGCTCAAGCAAGTTCAGTACGGCGGACTCGGTACGGTAGACCGCGAAATTTCCAGCCGACAACAGCATGTGATACAGCAACGTGGTTCCCGACCGCACGCACCCCAGGACAAACACCGGCGCTAGACTACGCGGCGTCGTCTGTGCGCTGGCGGAAGAGATCGTCTCCAACATGACGGCCAATGGGAGGAGTGTAAACTCAGCCCGCGGGAACTCCCGCTCGTGACGCTGCTTCTGGTTGAGACACCGGCATACGCACTTCGCTGTTCCTTAGTTCAGGAGCACGGCGCGGTTCGTTCCAACGGGATCGGGACTCCACAAAGTTCCTGTGCCAGAGTTCCAGAACCAACATCCGCCACAACATTCCCGACCGGTTGCGCCGCCCGCGGACATGCTCTTCAATCAGAGCCTGAACGACGGCTGGCTTGAAGTAACCACGTTGCAGCGTACGGGGCTCCAGGAGAATATTCCAGTACTTCTCCTTCTCTTCACCCCGCATCCACTCCACCAGAGGCAACTGAAATCCCTGTTTTCTCCGGTGCACCACGTCCGCCGGAACTCCCACCCGCTCCGCCAGTTTTTTCAGAATGTGCTTTCTGGCTCCGGCGCGAAACTTCCATTCGACCGGCAGGGTGGTCACCCACTCAACGAATTCGTGGTCCAGCATGGGCACTCGTACTTCAAGAGAGGTGGCCATGCTCATTCGATCCACTTTGGTCAATATATCGCCGTTCAAATATGTCTTGGTGTCGAGATAGAGGAGGCGGCTCAGGCGATCTTTTGCCGGGGCATCATCGTACAAGCGCTGCCATTGCGAGAGCGGATCGGGAAGAGTCTTTGCATTCTTTAGAAACTCCTGTGTGAACAGATCGCGTTCGCGGTGGCGTGCCGGAAAGAATGACAGCGCGTCCAGGTAACGATCGCGGTCATTGAGCGAGGCGTTCCAAGCCAGATTCTTCCCATAGGTTCCGGCAGGAATGAGCGAGTGAATCCATTCCCGGTAAAAAGGCCCCAGCCAGCGCTGCAGCGGATCAAACCTCGGACGCCCCATCGCTGTCAGGTAACGATCATATCCGGCAAACAACTCATCGCCACCATCCCCCGACAAGGCGACGGTCACCTGCTGCCGGGCTATCCGGCACACGTAGTAGGTCGGCAACATGGAAGAGTCTCCAAAGGGCTCTTCCAGCATGCCCGAGAGATAGGTCAACGTATCCTCAAGATCTGGATCCAACACAAGTTCGTGATGATCTGTGCCAAACCGCTCCGCCACCTGACGCGCGTATTCCGCTTCGTTGAACTTCTCTTCACGGAATCCTATGGAAAAAGTCTGCACAGGTTTCGTGCTCTCGCGTGCCATGAGAGCTACGATGATCGAAGAATCCACTCCCCCGCTGAGCAGGGCGCCTAACGGCACATCACTGATCAACCGTATCCGAACGGCTTCCTGAAGACGCCTCTCCAGTTCTTCCAGACATTCCTGCTCGCTGATCGCGGGATGCGTGCCATACTCCGGCAGATTCCAGTATTCGCGGATTTTGATCTCGCCATTGCGAAACTCCATCAGGTGTCCGGCGGGCAGTTTACGGATGGTGCGAAAAGCCGTGCTGGGATCAGGGATGTATCCAAAGTAGAAGTACTGCAGAAGGCCCTCGTGATCGATTTCAGCGAGGTCGGGCTGAACCGCAAGGATCGTCTTGATTTCAGACCCGAAGTAGAGTCTTCCTTCGTGCAGAGCGTAGTGGAGCGGTTTCTTGCCGAGACGGTCGCGCGCCAGCAACAGCATACCTTGCCGCTCATCGTAGAGCGCGATGGCAAACATGCCACGCAATTTCTTAACGCAATCGGCTCCACTTTCTTCGTAGAGATGGACGATGACCTCGGTATCGCTGTGGGTGTAGAAACGGTGCCCCCGCGCCTCTAGGTCGCGGCGCAGCTCAGCAAAGTTGTAAATTTCTCCGTTGAACACCACCCAGACGGTCTGGTCCTCGTTGTGGATAGGCTGCTTACCGCCGGCCAAATCAATGATGCTGAGCCGGCGCATCCCCACAGCTACAGGTCCCCGCGCGTAGAGCCCCTCATCGTCAGGACCCCGGTGGACAATTGTCTGACACATCCGGTGCACGTCGGAGGCTTCGATGACGTCGTCACGCTTGCCGACAATGCCCGCTATTCCACACACTGGCCGATCTCCCTTTCGTTCTCTACCTTGCCGGCTTCTGGATAGAGAGGTCTTCTTCCCTGCACCGCAATAGGCTGTTCGATCACTCGCAGATCCTCGAGCCCGCTACTCTCAAACCAGCGAAATACTTCCTCGTAGGTATGCTTCGACTGGTACCACGGAGAGTACCAATCAAACGTGTCAAGAATCCGCCAGGTACGATCCGGGTGATGGGCCATGGGGATCATGTATGCCAGCGCGCCGCTCGCTGAGCGGCCCACCAGCGGAATTTTCTTCAGCACCTGATGAATGCCATAGAGCGGCACCACACCCCAGCACAGCTTGTGCAACCACTTCGGCGACATTCGCCTCGTTACCTTGCGATATACATCGCTCATTTTGTACCACTTGTTGTATCCACTGTAGAGCCAGATGGCGATTCGCCCACCCGGCTTCAGCAATCCGGGCAACATCTTGAATGCCCGCTCGCAATCCGGGGTGTGGTGCAGAACACCGATGCTGTAAATGAAATCGAAACTTCCCGTAGCAAACGGAAGCTGGAAAACATCTGCCTGAAATATCGTCGCGTTGCGGTCTGCCAGATTGCGAGCCGCGACCTCCGCAGCCAGGCTTAGGTCTACCCCGACCACGTGAGCTCCCCAGCGCGTTGCGACGTCGGCGAAGCGACCCATCCCGCATCCCACATCCAGCACGAGTTTCCCCGCGAGGTCCTCCGGGCGAAAGCCGGTGCGTCTCCGGAAGGCTCGCTCGGAACGCGTGCTCTCGGCCGTGTCGAGTTGCGTCTTGGCATGCACCTGCCACTGGAAGCCGAAGCTACCGGCATACTGTTGCGCGTCCACAAAGCGAATGACGCCGTTGACGCAGGGATATTTGTGGCCGCACTCGGAACACACCAACTCGCCATCCTGTTGGTCCAATGGCCCCCGACAAGAAAGACAAACGAGTACTGACAACACTTCGTCAGCGACCTGAAATGGGTTGTGGTTGAGGGATTTGGTCATAACTAGTTCTATTGAGCTGCCTTTGTTCACGCCCCTGCACCGGGTTCGTATGCGCCTGATTGCTGATCCGCGCCATCGCGCAGGTGTATGCCATCATGAAATACGGATACAAGTTGTATTCTGTGGAAGCGAAACATGCTCCCATGAGATATGCCACCATGCCTGCCCACAAGGCTTGCGTGAAGAGTCTGAACTCTGGATCTTCCTTATAGTGTGTCGACTTTCGCGCTTGGGCAATGTTCTTCAACGATGCTCCGACTGCCCAAAGGAAAAGGATAAGAGAGGGGAAACCGGCTTCTGCGGCGAGTTCGGTGTAACTATTGTGGGCGACGACCCATCCTTGGTCTACCAGAATGAAGCAGCCTGGTCCCACGCCAACCAAGGGATGGGTTGCCGCGACCATAAGGCTTTTTTTCAACAGAGCTTTCCTCGCTTCCAGGGAGCCCTTGTCGCCTGACCCTTCAATATTTCCCAGAACAATACTCTCGACGCGCGCCCGGTAGTGGGCGGTCGACAACGCTGCGCCCATGCCGATTACCAACCCAACGGCCGTGATCACCACAATGGAACGCCGCTTTCCCTTGATTCCATACTCCCACACACAAATTGCAAGGCTGAGAATAAGAGCCATTAACCCGCTTCGCGAATACGTCAGAACTACGCCGAGCACCATAAATGCCAGCGCAATTCCCCACACTACTTTCCTGAATCCCCGCGCATGCAGCATAAACGCCAACCCTATCGGAAAGCTGACGGCGATGCTGATTGCCAGGTCGTTAGGGTTCTCAAGAATGCTTTTCTGGATTCCCTCGAGTCGGCCATCTCTAAAATGAAGAAGCAGGATGGAAGCGATGGTCACCATCGCCACTGCGCTGACCTGAATCCAGAGCAGTTTTCGGAGTTCCCACGTGGTGACGACACTCATGCCAATCAGCATGGCGACGATAACTGCTTTGGCAAAATTCTCAAACACCCTCGAAAATGCCCCGCCTGGCCACAGCGCGAACGGCACACACAGAGCCATTTGCAAGAGCAGCAACCACAGAATCTTCACTACTTTCGGTATCTTTGCTCTTCCGCCACTGATCATTCCGATAGCGAGCGCCACGGCTCCGATTACGCCCGCGATCCGCGCCATCGGAATGTAATTCAGTCCGGGAATGAAATCTTCGGGCCGGAAATAGTAGAGAACCGAGAATGTCACAAGCGCGCCATAGACAAAAGGGCGGCGTCCCCGCGTTGCGACGGCTTTTGCTCGCGCCATCCAGTCTACGGGTCCCTCTTTACCTTTCACCCATGTACTCTCAGTGTTCATGAATTCGCGTTTTTGCAAATCGCCTTCCTACCGGTTTCGAATTTGCCGTTCACCGAGTCCACGCCGCTCGTCTCCCACCCACAAAGTTCGCCAGGGCCACAACTGCCGCACCATTCAGCAGCACGAAGGTTCCGGCCGCGTCGGCCACTCGCGCCAGGATTCCGCTTTTTATCCAGCGGCAGATTGCCAGCACGCTCAGAGAATAGAAAACCAGTTGCAGGATCAACGCTACCCGGTAAAACGGAGCACGGATAGCGAACGATGCCGCGAGCAAAACCACCAGCGCGAACGGAACGGCGAGGCGCAATAGCTTGTGACTCACAAATTCAAATCGGATCGGGTTGCTGCCACTCAACAACCAGGGCGCCAATTGCAGTAACTGATAGTTTCCGCTCAGCGTGCGGACTTTGCGCGAGAACTCCCGCTCCGTCCCCAGGTTTGGACGGTCCCATGCCCTTGCTCGTTCGTCTAAAACCACCCGCTTGCCCTGGCGCACAACCTGCATCGGAAGATAGACATCATCCAAAATGGTTCCCACAGGAACCCGTGTCAGCAGTTCTCGCCGAACCGCGTAGAGAGCCCCGGTTGCTCCGACGACCGAGCCTGACGCCGCCTCCAGTTTCCGAACCAGCTTCTCGACGCGCCAGTAAAGACTCAATCCCTGAGTGCTCTCTGACTGACCAGCATCGCCCAGCATCAGTTCCCCGCTCACACATCCCACTTCAGGATCAGCAAAATTTTCCGCCAAAAGGCGCACGGCCTGCGGTTCAATGGTCTGGCGCGCGTCCGTGAACACCACAATTTCTCCCTGGGCCACATCAATCGCATCGTTTAACCCGCTGGCTTTGCCTTGCGCCAACTGGTTCAACACGATATGGATTCGCGCATCGTTCTCGCACGCCCGCAGGATGCTTTCCGTGTGATCGGTTGACCCGTCCGAGACCACGACGATTTGGCACCGATCCGCCGGGTAGTCGATTGCCATCAAATTCCGCAGCTTGGTCTCCAGGACCTGCTGCTCGTTGCGCACAACCATCACGATCGAGACCGGCGGCGTAATGGCACCACGCACGATACATCGTGACCGCCACACCATTCGGATCCGCAGCCAGCCAACATATCCGGCATAGGTATAGGCGACCAGGGCCGCAGCGAGCCAGAAGATCCAGATCATGCGCACCCCTCCGTGGAAGCGGAGCAACGCCGGGGAAGCATGGCCTGCCAGGAGCTCATCGTCATTTCGCTCCTCGGCCCAGCAGCACGATCTTTACGGTTTGAAACATGATCCAGAAATCCAGGCCCACGGATGCGTTCTTGATGTAGAACAGGTCGTACTGCAGCTTCTCGAGGGCATCTTCCTTCGTGTTGCCGTACTTGTACTGAACCTGGGCCCAGCCCGTAATCCCGGGCCGCACCGTGTGACGCACGCCGTAGTAGGGGATCTCCTTGCTTAGAGACTCCACAAATTCCGGGCGTTCGGGACGAGGCCCTACGAAGTGCATGTCTCCCTTCAGCACGCACCACAGCTGAGGAATCTCATCCAGGCGTGATGAGCGCAGGAATTTCCCCACCTTCGTAATCCGAGGATCGTTGTCGGTGGCCCACGTAGCGCCGGTATCCGCCTCCGCATCCTTGCGCATGGTGCGGAATTTGTAGCAATAGAACACGACTCCTCCCCGCCCGACGCGCTTCTGGTGGTAGAGAATTGGGCCCGGAGAGCTCATCTTTACGGCGAGGGCGACCAGCGGGAGAACGGGCAACGCAAAAATGAGGCCGATCAGCGCAGCGGTAAAATTCAGAGCCCGGCGGATCAGGCGGTTGAAGGCGCTGAAACGAAACCCTTCGGCGAAGATCAGCCAGCTCGGATACAGCTGGTCAACCTCGATTCTCCCGGTAATCTTCTCCAGCCAGGATGTGGCTTCTTCCACCTTCACGCCCTTCAAGCGAAGATCAAGCAATTCTTCCACTGGAAGTGTGCCGCGACGATCGGGCATGGCAACAATTACGCGATGCACGCCTCCTTCCTGGGCAAGCAAAGACAAGTGTGTCGCTACCGACTCTCGCGTCAGTTCACCTTCAACATTCCCAGTCCAGCCTACGACTTCGATCCCCTGTCCGCTTTGTTGCCGCAAACCATTCAGCAGTCGCTGCGCGCGTGCTCCCGTTCCCAGTACGTACACTCTCTGGCGGAAATAGGGCTGATGTACGATCCACGAGTACGCGAAACGCCATAGGAAGAGTGTGAACATCAGGATGATGATTCCGGTCCGGAGCGATCCATTGCCAGGAAGGAACTGGGGAAACATAACTCCGACGGCGGAGAGACCCAGAGCGACAAAGCCCAGTACCAGTAAGATGCGGAAGATTTGGTCCCATTTGGCCCCGAGCATCGACGTGTCATATAGGTCGAGCCAGTGGGAAATCAACAGCACGATAGCGGTCACGCCCAGAATCTTCAGGTACCCACCCTCCACGTTCAGCAGAAGCCACCAGTTCTCCTGGTTGTGAAGGGTGGTCGCCACGACAAACGACAACCAGACAATCAGGGCCTCTACCGCCAGCAGCACAAGAGCGCGAAGCGGGTAATACACTCGGAAGAGCCGGATCACTGAATTTCTCCCTAAGACTGGGTCGGGGGTACTTTCTTCTCATACGACTCGTAGTAGTAGCGGGCGTATTCTGCTTCGTCCCGGTCGGTCCCGTTCAGCACAACGCCCACCAGCATCTGGTCAGGAAATTCCATACGCGCTTTTCGGGCTACGTCGGAAGGCGTCGAGTTGGAACGCACGACCATCAGCACGCCGTCACACGCTTTGGCCAGTACGCTGGCATCGGAAACCGGAATGGCCGGAGGCGAATCAATGATGATCCAGTCAAACACCGGTTCGACGCGCTGCAAGAGCAGCTTCAACCTGCTGCTTGCAACCATCTCCGCCGGATCCTCGATGGACTCACCGGCCGCGATGAAGAACAGTCCCTCCATGGGCCCGCGTTGAATCACGGAAGATTCATCGGCCTTGCCCACCAGATATTCTGAGAGACCGGGGCCTTTGGGCGCGCCCAGCATCTGGTGCAAGCGTGGTCCGCGCAAATCGGCATCGATCAGCAACGCCCGCCGGCCATGCTGCCGGACCATCACTTGCGCGAGATTTGCCGAAGTGAACGATTTGCCTTCCTTGGGAAGAGCGCTGGTCACCAGCAGTTTCTTGAGAGGCATTTTCTCCCGTATGTGATACAAGCGCGACCTCAGGGTGCGGTATTCCTCGGTTCCCTTCGCGCTGTCGTTGCCGTTCATAAACAGCATGGTTTGCAGATCTGGATTCCATCCGGTCTGTGGACAGCGGGCCAGCAGCGTTTCCAGGTTAGACGGACCGCCAAGTTCAGGCATCCCCAAATTGGGAGACATCCTGGCTACTTCGATTTCCTCGTAGCCAGGGGCATCGGCCACCGGAGTTGTCGCGAAGCTGGTCGGAGTCCCCCCCCCTTGGGTACTCGCCCGTTCTTGTTCTGCTTTCTTCAGCGCTTCATGAATTCGGCTCATAGTTTCCTTTCGCTGGGGAGGTCTCTTTTTCTTCCTGGCGTAACCGGTCGGCCAAAGTCGCCAGAGAACGCAACGCATCCACTAAGTCGAACTTGTTTCCATTGCTGCTGGGCGGTGGCATCGTCATTGCACCCGATGAAGTGTTATCGCCCAGATCGAAATCGCGCGCCACCGCATCCACTACCCCGGGCTCGATCAACTTCTGCTGATCCACGAACGCACTCACCAGGCAATGCTCGCAAATCAGGTTGATGACGCGAGGAATGCCGGTCGAGTAACGATGTATCGATACCAATGACTCCGGAGTGAAAATCTGCTGTCCGTTCGATCCCGCGATCCGCAATCTCTGCTGGACATAAGCTTTGGTCTCGTCGAGAGTCAAAGGGTGAGTCTTAGCGCGGAGCGTTAGACGCTGCCGCAGCTGCCGGAGTTGTGGCTGCTTCAATTTTTGTTCCAGCTCAGGCTGGCCCACGAGCACAATCTGCAGCAGTTTCTCGGTAAATGTCTCCAGGTTCGTGAGCATGCGAATCTCTTCCAGCACTTCATCGGTGAGGTTTTGCGCCTCATCCACGATGAGTACCGCCGTCTCACCCGCCCGATAACGGTCGAGCAGCCAGTTATAGAGCCGCAGCAAGACCTGGCTTTTGGCCCGGGAATCGCACGGAATCCCGAAGTCGGCCATCATGTAATCCAGGAACTGAGGCACGTTCAGCCGTGAATTGAAGATGAACGCGGTTGCCACCTGCTGAAGCCGTAGCCACTCCAGAAGCTTGTTAATCAGAGTGGTCTTCCCTGTTCCCACTTCGCCAGTCAACAGCACGAAGCCTTTGCGGCTTTGTATGCCGTACGTCAGGCAGGCCAACGCTTCCTCCGTGTGCCGCGTCAGAAACAGATAACGCGGGTCGGGATTAACGTTGAACGGGTTCGCTCGTAGTCCGTAAAACTCTTTGTACATGATATGTCCCGGAGGCGATGACGCTTACGCTCTCACCACCGCACTCCCATCCCCTGCCGTTTTCTTGCGCTGCCAGAACTTGAACTTACCGTTTGTATCCGCAGCCGTAACTCCCACCCAAGGCACTGCAATCAGGGTGGGCAGTTCCAGGACCGCTTCGGCATCCCGCTCGTTGCGAATCGAGTTGTCCTTCAATTCGAGCAGAAGAGAGATTCCCATCCCCACTGCAAGCCCGGCCGCGAGTCCGCCCAAGGCAAAGAACAGCCGATTGGGGAAACTTGGACGATCGGGAAGATCGGCGGGGTTGAGTGGAAACATCCGCTCACCCACGGCCTGGTTGTTCATCTTCACGGTCAGATCAGCGGAACTCTTCTTTCCCAGCAGGTCCTGGTAGGTCTTCTGGGCGTTGTCATAGTCACGAGTCAACTGTTTGTATTGCTCTTCCACAGCAGGACTCAGGGAGATCCGTCCTTGATAGAGCGAGATCTCCTGCTGCAAACGTTTCTGATCGCGGGTCGCCGCCGTGATGAGGTCTCCGTACTGGTGAAGCTGCAGGCGCAATTGACGGATGTCGGCCGGTTCGGTCGCCGAGGCTTTCTCGTTGCTGTCCGGCGTGCTCTCCGCGGAATCCTTGTTGATGTCGGCCAGCTTCTTCTTCACGCCGTCGATGTCGGCCTTGGTTTTGATCACATCGGGATGATCGTCGGTGTACTTCGACTTCAGCTGAAGTAGCTGCGATTGGAGATCGGAGAGCTGCTTCTGCAGGGTCTCAGGGTTGGTGGAATTTTGCGAACTCTTCCACGCAGCCAACTGCTGAGCCAGCATCGATTCGGTGTATGCCTTGTCCTGTTGCGCGCGATTCAACGTTTGCGTATTCGACTCGAGTTGTGAGTTCAACCCGGTCAGGATCTTCAGGTTGCTCTCTTCATCGCCCGGGAGTTGCCCTACATACTGCTTCTTGAACTCCGCCAGCTTCGCGTCCATGCTGTCGATGGTGTTCTTGGCGTCTTCGATCCCGCGGTTGAGCACTTCAGCCGTGCCGGCCGCTGCATCGGCGATCTGTTTTGAATTTTCATCCACCAGCAACGTGGTAAGTTCGTTACAGATCAGCTGGGCCTCCCGCGCGTTGGGAGCTGTGTATTTCAAATAAAAGCCTGGGAAAGGACTGGTGTTCGGTCGCTTTCCTTTCGTGGACCCACCGATGGACAGCAAATCAGAAGGCACGGGTTCAACGGTCATGTTCGCCCGTATTGTGTCGACCATCGCCCCGACATCGGCTGGATTCTTCCCGGGGAAAACTCGTTGTACGACGGGCCGCAGCTTGCTCTCTGCCAGAACCTGCTGCTGCAACGTATTCACCCGAGTTGATAAATCCCCAGAGATGACCGGCTGCACCATCGATTCAGGAACCTTCTGCTCCTCGATCAGGACCACGGACTGCGACGTGTACTTGGCCGGGAAGGCGTATGAAATCAGAAATCCCGCCAATGGGGCCAGCAGGGCAGGAATCAGGATGATCATCGCCCGGCGGCGAAACATCGCCGTGTAGTCCTGCATCGTCATTTCACGATTTGTAATCATTTCCTTACGTCTCCTTACGTCCAATCTTGCCGCTGGCGCGCCACGTATGTCGCCGCTCGCACGGCCTGTAATCAGTCAATGCGGATTGGCCGGGGGGTCCAATCCAATCCTAGTGTTACTACCTGTCGGTTCGAAATCCGGTTGCAGGGGACACCGGACAGACAGAAAGAATGGTCAAACGCCAGCTCGTTGAACTGATAACTGACGAATCCGTGAAACTCGCGCCCGAAAAAGCGATGCAGCGCAGCGCCTGCGAAACCGCTGTTATAAGTGCGGGCGTCATTGGCAGGGCATGCATTCTGCTGGTCTTGCGTCAAACTGGCACACGCCTGTATCTGTTGCCGAGTAAGTGGTTGCAGGCGGTCGTTGTGCGAATAGCCTAAATCCATGGCCAAGTTCAACTTGCGTGACAGGGGATGCTCGACACTAAAGCGGACCATGTCGCTCTGCGCCCCAGTAAACAACCCTCCGCCGCTCGTCGTAAACCTCTCGTATCGCAACTCGAAGGAATTCTTCGATATGCGATACCGCAGGCGTGCTTGTGCCGCGACGCTGAGCCGTCTGCTACTATTCGTCACCGAAATAAGCTCGGGTATTGGACACTGAAAAGGTGAAAGAGTCGGGTCGCTGCAAACTTCGCTTTGCGAGTTGAGCAGGGTCAACTGCGGACCAGCCCCGAGCAGCAAATCCATCCTGCCGGAGATACGGTGTCCGTACATCCCTTGCACCACGTGAGTGTGAAACGCCGTACCCTGCACGCTGAAATCGAATCCTTGATATCCGTACATGACCGCAACCTGCGTGTGCGGAGTCAGTATCCGGTTGTAACCGCCCTGGGCGGAAACTTGCGAACTGCCTATGAACGCCGCGCCACTCACGTCGTTGCCGTAGAAGTGTGTGAATGCATATCCGCCCGTAGCGGTCACCGCCGACTTGGGACTCAGGTTTTCAGATAACTCAGCCACACTCACGTTCAGAATGCGCGGTGTCAGCCCCAGACCTCCGAACGAATTTCCACCCAAAAAAGAACCGAAAGCCGTGTTGCCCAACCCCGCAGCTCCGGAGGAACCGAGTGATCCGTATGCGCCTCCGAAATTACCTTCAGGGAGATAGCTGAAACCGTCTTTGAATGAGAGTTGTCCGCGCTTCCACAGAATTTTTTGTTCCACCGCCAAGTTCTGTAATTGCCTCACACCCCCGCTCTTTTGGTAGTAAGCGACGCCGCCCGTATAATCGAGCGCCAAATTGTAGTGGCTCCACAATCTTCTCAGTGCCAGGTTCCCCAGGCCACGAGTGATGGAACCAAAGGTAGTTCCGCCCACGTTATTCCCAATATTGGTATTCGCGGATTCACTGACTGTCGCTCCTGGCTGCAGATAACTCAACGGAGCTGCGTGCTCCTGCAGGGATGGCAAATCCATGCCGGAAAGTGGCGGATTCTCGTTGATGGGTGCCGGCGCATTCTCCTGCCCGTAAGCCGGGACCGGTTGCTGCGGCGCCTGCGAGTCAGACGGCGGCGGCGCATTGTCCTGCGCCCAAACCACGCCGAGCGCGAACACCATCATGCCTACGATTCCAACAATTTGGCGTCTATTCATTCGCAGTTCCTTACGGCACCACAATTGTGTCACCCGGTCTCAACTCGATGTTCTGTTCCGGATGATTTCCCTTCACGACTTCTTTGTAGTTAAACGGTAACTTCTGCTGCTTACCATTCTCGCTGCGGAGCAGGTAGATCGCCTTGAGGTTGGCGAACTGCGTAAAGCCCGCCTGCGCCAACGCCTGCAGCATAGTCATGTGCGGCAGCAACGTCATAGGGCCGGTGTGCGTGACCTCTCCCGTTACAAAGATCCTCCGGCTGTTCATTCCGGTCACTACCACTGTGACCCGAGGATCGGCGACGTACTTCTTCAGCCGCTCGGTGATCGTGTCCCGCAGTTGCAACGGGGTTAATCCCGCGGCCGTGATGTCATTGAGCAGCGGCATGGAGATCTTGCCATCGGGACGAACCGGCAGAGTCTCGGTGAGGTCCGGCTCTTTCCATACAGAGATATGCAGAGTGTCGTCCGCACCGATCACATAATCCGGCGCTACATTGGACGCTGGCACCTCGTCGCTGGACTTGGCGCTGTTAGAGTTCTCGGACTTCGATGCAGTGGTCGCCGCCTGCTTCGTCTGTGACAGCATTGCGCTTGCGAAAAAACCCATCCACACCAGCACTGCCAGATGGATCACTTTCTTCATAAACTCTCCATGCACTTACGACGCTCCATAACCCTCACATCCAATTTGTTTCAGCTTGTAGAGCAGCGCTTTGTAACTGATTTGGAGCTCCTCCGCCGCTCGCCGCCGATTCCATCTCGTGCGTGTCAAGACTCTGAGAATGAGTTCCTTCTCCGCTTCATGGGACGCGGCTTTCGCGGCAGCCTTCAATGACATCCTTCGGCCATTGCGCGCCGACGGCGCCTTCTGCAGCAAAGCCCGCAGTCCACCCATGGCCAGATGCTCATCGCCGAGTGCCACCAGGATTCGTGCCGCCGCTTCCAATTCGTGCAGGTTCCCCGGCCAGGAATAATCCTGAAAAAGGCGGCGGGTTTCTTTACTCAAGGCCGGAATCGGGCGGCGGAATTCCTGCGCATATTTGGCGAGAAACTCCTCTATCAGAATCGGAATGTCTTCCTTCCGCTGACGCAAAGGCGGCAGACGCAGGCACACTCCACTAATGCGGTAATACAGGTCTTCACGCAGGCGTCGCGCTTTGACTTCGAGTTCCAGGTCCCGCGCACTGCCGCAGATGAATCTCGCCTTGACGCTCTCGCTGTTGTGGCCAGCCCGTTGCGAGAGTACGGTCTGCACGTATGCCTGGCAGTCCGCGTTCAGATCCCCCAATTCCTCCAGGAAAATCGTGCCCGCGGACTCATGATTTTGGCCTGAATACTTCTCCAGATCCTCAGGCTTAAGTGTGGAACACAGAAATCTCCGAAAAGGTTGCGAACTCCGCCGAGAGAGGTCATGAATGCGCTGCGCCGTGGCATGTTTGCCAGCACCGCGCTCGGCCAACAGCAATACCGGCACGTCGCTTTGAGCGAGTTCCCGGATGACCGCTTCCACGGGGCGCATGCTCGCGCTGGCACCTTCCACGAATTTTGTCACAACGCCGTCGATGGTCATTTCGCAGTTGACGGGAATCGGCGGATCGCCCCAACCCAGGGATGATTTGCCCATTTTTGCCCTTCCTGTGGTTTCAGCAAGGTCGAACACCAGTCGGCCCGTAGACATAACAAGAGCAAGACGCTCGCCGAACCTCCAGGCTGCCAGTACCCAAGATCAAGAATCCGAAGTTGTGCTTGTTTTTCAATAACTTACACTACAAAACACGTTTTTCAAAGGGGGGCGCTTCAGATCTTAGACTACCCTCACGTCTATACGCAGGATAGCAACTGTGGGAAAAACTTTTCTCACTTGCACCAGCCCCAGCCTCGGCACGAAGATCGCTCAATCCCAGACGCCCTCGCGGCACTTGCAGAATAAAGTCCTTCGGAGTTTCCGTGTCGTTACCGCTGTAATCAAGGGATCTGTTACCAAAGCGGGGGTTAGGGCCATCCCAATCTTACTCAAATTCGTCCAGGCGGAAACTGAGGTTTTTCGACTGGGCTTAGTATCTCACGTCTCCGGCCTTGTCATCGGGACCAGGGCAATTGTTGACATAAATCAATGTGGCAACGTTCTTCGCCACCAACTCCAAAATGGGGGGTCTCGACGCCACTCCTCACCACTCAATCCTATTGCCTACACCTTCATTGCGTTCAGCTCTTGAAGATGGGGCGTTCTAGGGTGCTCATTGCGCAAACCTACCCTACGGGCTTATTCTGAGTTATCCCCCGACACTTGACATTTCCTGGATCGTGAGCACCGTCCTGCAATCCGACACGCCGAGTGTGCGCCGGGAGGCTGGCGCTCCACGGACAGTACCCCTCTGGCAGATCGTAGTCTTGTCTGGAATCATTCTTTGGCTCTACCGGTCAATCCTGGTTCACCTGGTTGGGCAGTGGTGGCATGACCCCAATTTCTCTCATGGGTTTTTCGTACCGCTATTTTCCGCTCTTATCATCTGGCAAGAGCGGCAAAACCTCGCCCAGCTTCCTCTGCGTCCATCCTGGTCCGGCTTGCCGATTGCCGCGTTGGCGATGTGCACTTTGGTCGTGGGCCAACTGGGAGCGGAATTGTTCCTTTCCCGCTCCTCGCTTCTGATTCTCCTGGCTGGCCTTATTGTTCTGTTCTGCGGATGGAAGTACTTCCGGGCCCTGCTGTTTCCCTGGGCGTTCCTAATTCTGATGATCCCGATTCCTACGATCATCTTCAATCAGATCACTTTTCCCCTGCAATTGCTGGCTTCGCGAGTCTCCGGCCTGATATTGCCGCTGCTCGGGGTACCGGTTTTGCGGGAGGGAAACGTCATCAATCTCCCAGCCATGGCGTTGGAAGTGGCTGAAGCCTGCAGTGGCATCCGGTCGCTGATGTCGCTGGTTGCTCTGGCCATCATCTACGGATATCTAATGGAGAAACGCCTTTGGGTGCGGTGGGTGCTGGCTTTCGCCTCCGTTCCCATTGCGGTGGCGGCAAACAGCGTGCGCATCATCGGAACTGGATTGCTCGTCCAGTATTGGGACCCGGAGAAGGCGGAGGGCTATTTCCACGCCTCCTGGGGATGGATTATTTTTGTGATTTCCCTGGTGATGCTGTACGGCCTGCACGGCTTGATGAGTATGATCTTGGAGAGGCCAGGAGCAAAGGAATGACCCGGTCCATCGCGCGTTTTCTCCCTATCGCTCTTCTGCTGATCATCACCGCGATCTTTCTGCAGGCTCGAACGCGCGGGGAGGTGTTCCCGCCGCGCCAGGCGCTGCAGTCCTTTCCACAGCAACTCGGAAGCTGGGAGGGAACCGATGTGGCCATCGATGACGATGCCCTTCAGGTACTGGGCCCGGGCGATTTTCTCTTGCGGGTTTACCGCGACGAACAAACCACACGCCCACCAGTAGATCTCTTTATCGCCTACTTTCCGAGCCAGCGCGCAGGGGACACAATCCACTCTCCCAAGAACTGTTTACCGGGAGCCGGCTGGGCGCCGGTGCAGTCCGGCCGCATGACGCTGTCTGTGCCGAGCCAACCGCCCTTTCCGGTGAATCGTTATGTGATCGCGAAGGGCGATTCCCGACAACTTGTTTTGTATTGGTACTGGGCACACGACCGTGGCGTGGCCAGCGAATATTGGGCCAAGTATTACCTGGTCGCCGACTCTATCCGGATGAATCGTAGTGACGGCTCTCTGGTGAGACTGAAGACCGCGATTTCGCCGGGCGAGAGTACGGACGCTGCCATGCAGCGACTGCTCCCGTTCGCCGATCGCATTCTCCCCCAATTGGACAACTACATTCCGCGCTGAGAAGATCCTGATGTCGCAATTTGATCAACCACCAGTGACTCCGGTAATTCCTCCGTCCGGTTCCTCTACAGTAAGATCGACAGTATTACCAAAACCAGATGTTTCGTCATTGCCCTGTATCCCTCATCGGAGAAACAACATGAGTCGCTCCACCACTGTGCGCCTGCTAATCCTGAGTTTTTTTCTGCTTGCCCTGTTAACGGGATGCTCACGCGACCCGAATGTTCGCAAGCAGAAGTTTTTTGATAGTGGGGAAAAATACTTCGCTGAGGGCAAGTACCGCGAGGCCGCGATCCAGTATGCCAACGCCACACAGATCGATTCGCGATTCGCTGAGGCGCACTACAAACTCAGCCAGGCGTACCTGAAACTCGGTGACAGCAATCGGGCCTACCAGGAACTGAGCCGCGCGGTGGAATTCAATCCGGAAAACTATCGCGCCCACACGGACTTGGCGAACATGCTTGTGACTGTGCGCAATCCTGATGGCTCCATTTCTTCGGATGCGTTCAAGCAAGCCAAGACCCATCTCGATTTGCTGCTAGAGAAACAGCCGAACAATCCCGAAACCCATGAGGCTTGGGCCAATTACTATGCTGCCCAGAACAACTTAACCGCGGCCATGCAGGAAGTACAACGGACCATCGCGCTGGATCCCAGCCGTTCGGAGTCTTATCTTCTGCTGGCTTTGTTGCAGCTGCGCTCGAATATGCTCGATCAAGCTGAAGCGAACTTCAAGAAAGCCATCCAAGCCGATCCCAAGGCGATGAATGCTCAACTGGCTCTCGGCGGCTTTTACCAGTCTCACAATCGTATGCTGGAGGCCGAACAGCAGTTCAAACACGCCATCGACATCAGTCCCAAGGATTCGTCGCCCCGTGCCGCCTTCGTTCGCTTGTTAATGCAGGAAGGCAAGAGAGACGAAGCGGAGTCCTTCCTTCGCGAGACCAAGAAGGATCTTCCGGATAATCCTGAAGGCTATCGCATGCTGGGCGATTATTACTTCGCAATCGGCGATCTGGACAAAGCAGTGGTCGAGTATGGATCTTTGTACCATGACCATCCGAAGGACATTCTCACCAAAAAGAACTACATTCAGATTCTTATTCTTAAGAACCGGGTCGATGAAGCCGCCAAGCTGAACAATGAAATTCTGAAAACGACGCCACATGACGTAGAGGCGCTCGTCTTCAAGGGTGAGATTCAACTTCGCCAGAACGATGCCACAGGAGCGGTCGAATCTCTCCAATCCGCATTGAAGAACGACTCCAACAGCGCCGTTGCCCACTACCAATTGGGGCTAGCCTACGCGCAGCAGCACGATCTGCACCGCGCGGAACCGGAGTGGCGCGAAGCTGTGCGTATCAAGCCGGACATGACCGAGGCCCAACGCAAGATCGCCGGCCTTGAGATCAGCCGTGGCGAGGTTGATGCCGTGACGCAGACAGCGGAGCAGATTATTCAGGCGCAACCCTACTCCCCGGATGGTTACCTGATTCGGAGCTTGGCCGAACTCGCGCGTCAAAGGTATGCCGCTGCTGAAAAGGATGCAGAGGAGGCGAGGAGCAGAGCGCCGGAGAGCTTCGCGCCTTATTTCCAACTCGGCAACATACAACTCTCCCAGAAGCATTTCCCAGAAGCCGAAAAGTTCTATCAACAAGCCTTGGACAAGGACCCGTCGTCTCCCGATTCGCTGAGTGGATTGATGAATACCTACGTCGCACAGAAGCAGTACGACAACGCCATCGCAGCGGCCAACGCGCAGATCGCCAAATCCCCCAACACAAGCAACTTCTACGATCTGCTTGGAACCGCGCTTTTCGACGGCAAGAAGGACTATGCGGGAGCTGAAGCTGCGCTGCGGAAGGCAATCGCTCTCGACAAGAACAACGTCGATGCTCTCGAGAAACTCGGCAAAGTGCAAATCCAGGAGGGATCGGTTGACCAGGGACTCGCGACGTACCTGCAAGCAGCCAAAGATAATCCAAACGCAGTCGGCTTTTACATTCTGGCCGGCGAACTCTACGAAACCAAGCAAAACTGGGATCAGGCGAAGGCCATGTACCAGCAGGCTCTGAGCGTTTCACCGGATCATCCTGTGGCTTCGAACAATCTCGCCTACGTGCTTCTCCAGCAGGGTGGCAATGTGGACGTCGCCATGGGTATGGCGCAGACTGCGCGCCGCGGCATGCCGAATTCACCCAATGCCGCGGACACGCTGGGTTGGGCCTATTACCGGAAAGGAATTTATCAGTCGGCGATCAGCCAGTTCCAGGAAGCTCTCCGCCTGAACGAAAGAGCCGGCGCTCCCGACGACGCCGTGCTGCACTATCATCTCGGGCTCGCCTACCAGAAAGCCAATCAGCTATCACTCGCGCGGCAGCAGTTGGAGAAAGCGGTGAAGCTCAAGCCCGATAATACCGACGCTCGCAAAGCATTGTCGGAGCTGCGCAGTTAAGCAAAGAACGCCGCCAATATCGCCATTCAAAAAATAACCCCGCCGTGAGGCGGGGTTATTTGCTTGAAACGCGTTCCTACGCTTTCAGCTTGCGCCGGATCATTCCCCCCATGGCAATCAGCCCAGTTCCGAGCAGGCTCAGAGAACCTGGCTCCGGAACGACCACGTTCACGTTCGTGTCGCCGCTGGAGATCTTGGTGCATCCGTTAAAGAAGCCCTTGCCGGTGTTGACGGTCAACTGAACAGTCACACCGACAGCCGAGTAACCTGACCCAGTTCCCGTTAGGGCTCCAGTTAACGTGTAGTTGTGAGTCCCATTGGAGAGAGTCGTCATAGTCCAGGTCACAGGACCAGAAAACGTTCCCGTGAAGAGCGTTCCATTGGGAATTCCATTGCTGCCGTTTCCGGTAATGCTGAACCAGCCGCCCGAAGCGAAAGTGCCGCCGTTTTGCAGCGACCCACTCGACAAGGCTCCTGTTTCAAAGCTCACGCTACCCAGGTTAGAACCTGTGATGAGCCCCGCATTTCCGTTGACGGCAAACAACACGGACCCGCTCAGCGAGAGTCCGCTGTTCGAGCCCGCCAGAGTGCCGCCACTGTTGCTGTAGTCGATGCTGCTGCCGGCAAAAACTGCCGTAGGCAGGGCCAGTGCCAGGACAGCAAGCAGAACTAGTTTCTTCATTTTTTCTCCTAGGAGTTACATCTGGGCCGAAAATGACCCGTGGATTGCACCCTTATGAGGGAGAGTAAAAGGCGCAACCCGGGATGTGCACCCCTGATTCCAAACAGAAGACCAGCTAATCTGATGCAGCTAAGGCACTTAGGTACCCTATCCGGCCGCTATCCTGGTGAGAGGTGAAAATCTCTGCGCACTAAAAATCGACGGCCTCGAATTTTCCCATGTGCAACTTTTTTGTCCGGCCGATGGAGTGTGATGGGGGCCGGGGTACTCTCGGCGGAATTGGTTTGGTGGTTCCCCGAACATAGTCCGCCGAAAGGCAAACTTGCAGCAGCATGTAGCGAAAAGCAGAGGAGAGTTAGACCTGAGTTCTCAGTTCTAACCAATGTCAACGCTCGAGGAGTTCTCCGGGATTTTCGCCGAAGCGACTCTGTGGATCGGTTCGCTTAAGACAGTTCGCGCGACCTAGTCGGCGGCGACCTCTTGTTCCGGTGGTGCTTGGGACGGTTTCGGCGAACGGTTCGACGGCAAGCCCGCGTCCCGAATCTTGTACAACAGGGCGCGATAACTGATGCTTAGAGCCCGCGCCGCTTGCTTCCGGTTCCAGTGATGATTCTGTAGCACTTTCAGAATGACCTTGCGCTCCAGTTCGCGCACCGCCGCACGGGTCAGTTTCTTGAGAGAGATCTGCCCATCCACTGGAATTTCGGTGTTGAAGAAATCGTTGCTGCGCGGCGTCAGATCGGCGGAGATCACTTCCTCATTCCCCAGGATCACGTACCGCTTGATCAGATTCTCCAGTTCGCGAATGTTGCCCGGCCAGTGATACTTCTTCAGCGTCGTCATCATCTCGGCCGAGAGAGGCTTCGCGCGGCAGTTGTATTTCCGGTTGTGATACTCAAGAAAATAGTCCGCTAACTGCGGAATGTCCGCGGCTCTTTCGCGCAGCGGAGGCAGATGAAGATTCACCACATTGATGCGGTAGAACAGATCGGAACGGAAAGTGCCGTTCTCGATTTCCTGTTCAAGCTTGCGATTGGTCGCGCAAACCACACGTACTTCGACTTTCTTGTCTTCCTGCGCTCCGATCCGGCAGAACTGCCCATCTTGCAAAAGCTGCAGCAGTTTCGACTGCAGCGACATATCCAGCTCAGAGATTTCGTCCAGGAACAGCGTGCCGCGGTGCGCCATTTCGACGCGGCCCGGCTTCACTCCGTAAGCCCCGGTGAACGCTCCTTTTTCGTAGCCGAACAATTCGCTTTCGAGCAGCGTTCCCGGAATCGCCGGACAATTCACTTTCACCCACGGCCCGGTTCGCCAAGGCGAGGCCGCGTGGATCATGCGCGCAATGATGTCTTTGCCTGTCCCGCTTTCGCCCTGAATCAACACCGGAACGTTCGCACCCGCGAGTTTGTTAAGGCGGTCGCGTACCGCATTCATGCCCTCAGTGCGCCCAAAGACGATCGGTTCGGGCGGCATCTCCCCCAAGGGCTGGACAAGTGTGTTTACGCTGTTGCTGGTCATGGTGGGTTTTTACCAATTGGGGGGAGAGTATCTATTCCTGCATCCAGAGAGCCAAAGCTGGCCGGCTCCGCAGAAACTAAGAAATGGAGACTATCTACTTGAAAATTATAAATTTACCGGTGAAACGCAAACAGGGCACCCCGGTAACCAAGAATTGATCGCCAGAGTAACACTTTTCAGTCACCTATGCGCAAATATTTTCACAGTTTTGAAAGGAGTTTCTTCCGGCGGGCCGGTGGCTTTTCGGACAGCGGCAGGGGGCGTACAAACTTCAGTCCGAGAAGATAGTATCCATCCGCGGGGGTGGTACGCAATGTTTTGGCATTCAAGGTCCGAGCGGCTCGTGGCAATAGCGCCATGGCTGCGACCGGGGCGCTCGGGATCTCCAGCCGAATCTGCGCTACAGCAGGCAGAGTGCGGCGAATCGCAACTAGCATCCCGCCGGCGCTCACGTTCAACGAAGTGGCGAACTCGAGAAATTCTTTGCCCTTTCCGTCTCGACTGCGAACGAAAACGGGAATCGCAAGCGGCAACCGGGCCCACTTCCGCCGCTCATTTCGGGATCTCGCTCCGTTCATGCAGACCTCTCCATAAGCGCACCTCCCCAGACTCCAAACTGCACCTCGGGTGCCAAATGCTACCTGAAGACCCAGTGCCTTCCACTCAAAACCGGTATCCCAGCCTCACAACGACGGCAAAACCCCTAAGAGAGCGGGCGATTCCGGGCGTTGTGTTCGTAGTTTGTTCGCTCTGCTCCGAGACAGTTACCCGTGAAGTAATCACGCGGAAGTGCAAGCTTTTGCTACACTTGGGTAATTTCGTCGCATTTTTCATTGACAACGGATAAGTGCGTACCGTACGCTTCCTTTACCGACACTCCGTGTTGACAAGTTTGAGTGCGGTTTTTTCCTCTCCCCGTGTCAACCTTGTGGTAACTCTCATGACCTCTACCCAGAAGAACACCTGTGTTTCGGAGGCGGCAATGGCTGCTGAAACGACGCCGCCGACTGTTCGAACCGACGCAGATGTCCCCACTCCCGAGAACCTGCTGCAGGAATACAAAGAGCTGCACCAACGCCATCAACGCACCACCAATGCTCTTGCCTCAGCAGCGCATGATCTTAAGACGCCTTTGTCCATCCTGAACGGCTATGTCGAACTCCTGCACAGCGAGAAGCTCGGCCCTCTTAGTGATCGACAACGGGAAGTCCTGCAGGATATGCGCGACAGCGGCAAGCGCCTGCAGCAATTCATTCAAGATTTCCTGACTTACAGCGCACTCGAAACTGGCGGCCTGCGCATGCAGTTCGACATGGGCAATATCAACGACTGTTTGTCGGGAGTCTGCCGCCTCTGGTCGAACCGGTTTCAGCAAAAAGGAATCGCGCTTTACTTCCTCGCTAACGATAAGGTCCCGCAATTCCCTTTCGACGCTCCCAAGCTGGAGCGCATCATATCGAACCTGCTTGAGAATTCTTTCAAGTTCACGCCGCAAGCAGGAACGGTATGGCTGCACGCCGAGCCTTACATGTGGGAACGCCGCGCGGCGTCGGTGCCCTCGGCCTCGGAGCGGCGGCGTCAGGATGTCAGCCATCCTAACTCGGTCAAAGTGAGCGTGTCCGATACAGGGCCCGGCATCCCAGCAGAGTTTCACTTGGAAGTTTTCGACGACTTTTTTCGCCTCCCCGGCAACGAAAGCCAGGAAGGCATGGGATTGGGCCTGGCGATCGCCCGCCGACTGGTGCAAGGGATGGGCGGTAAAATATGGGTCGAAAGCGATCCAGGCGCAGGTTGCAAGTTTTCGTTTCTGATTCCGTATAAGCCGGCAGCTGCCGTCGCCAGCAAAGGAAAACATCGATGAAGCACACCGCCAAGATCCTGCTGGTGGACGACGAACCCGGCATGCTGCGGTACATCAAAACGCTGCTGGAAGTCGACAACTACAAAGTCGAAACCGCTACCACCGGCGAAGAAGCTCTGCAGAAAATCGAGAAAGGACTCGAACCCGATCTCGTGTTGCTTGATGTCCTCATGCCCGGCATCGACGGCTTGCAGACTCTTGAGCAATTGCGGCAGAAACAGCCGTCGACCAAGGTTGTCATGCTGTCTTGCGTGAACGATACGCGCAAGGTCGTCCAGGCAATGAAACTCGGCGCGCAGGATTACCTCACCAAGCCATTTCAGAAAGCAGAGTTGGATGCCGTCATCGATCTTAGCCTTGGCCAAGGCAAGCAGTCTTTCGGCGGCGAAATCGAGGAACTCGCGGATGACGTGTTCTTTATCGCCGCTAGCCCTGCGATGCGTAAGATTCGGTCCCAGGCAGCGCTGGTGGCCAATGTTGACATCCCGGTGCTATTGCTCGGCGAAAGCGGAACCGGCAAAGAAGTTCTGGCACGTCTGATTCACAAGCTCTCGCCCCGTGCGCATCGCACATTCCTGAAAGTAAATTGCGCCGCTGTTCCGGCTGATCTGTTGGAAAGCGAGTTATTCGGATACGAGCCTGGCGCTTTCACCGGAGCCACGCACGCCAAGCCTGGCAAGTTCGAAATCTGCAACAAGGGCACGATTCTGCTCGACGAAATCGGCGAGATGCCGCCGCTGCTACAGGCCAAGTTGCTTCACGTTCTGCAGGACCAGCAATTCTCGCGACTCGGCAGCCGCTCCGTCATAAAAGTCGACGTGCGCATTCTGGCGGCGACGAACATCAACATCCCCGAAGCCCTCGCTACCAAGCGGCTGCGCGAAGATCTCTACTATCGGCTGAACGCATTCACTCTCAGCCTGCCACCATTACGCGATCGCCGGGAAGAAATTCCGATCCTTCTCAAACACTCCATGACTCGCATGGCTGAGCGCTACGCCCGGCCTCCGTTACCGCTCTCACCGAACTTGCTGCAGGCCTGCCACAATCATTCCTGGCCCGGCAACTTGCGCGAGCTGAATAATTTCCTGAAGCGCTACCTGATTTTGGGAGATGAAAACCTCGCTGTATCCGAGCTTCTGCCGCGCAACGATGGCACCGGAGGAACTCACGGCGAATCTTCCCGGACGAATGATGCCGGAGGGTTGAAGTCGCTTGCCCGCTCGGCGAAAGATGAGGCGGAAGCTCTCGCCATCACTCGCGCCCTGGAACAAACCAATTGGAATCGCAAGCAGGCGGCCGCTATTCTGCAGATCAGCTACAAGGCCCTGCTCTACAAGATCCGCCAATATGGCATCGCCGAGGCTCGTGGGCACCACAAACTCTCCGCTGGAGCCTAACTCTCTGCTCTTTCGCATAAAAGCCCACGCACCGAGCGTGGGCTTTCTCATTCGTCCATGATTCGCCGTTTACGGGACAGTGAGCCCTACCGTCTGCGTCTTGGAATTAGTTCCCGCCGCAGACGTCACCGTGATGTTGTAATTGCCCGCCGGGGTGCCGCTAACTGGGGGCTGCGTCTTGCTGCTGCTGCACGCGGGGACAAGCAATAGCAGGGCAAACAAAGCGCACAGCATCAGGATCCCAAAGATCCTCCTCCGCTGCCGATTACCGCCCGCACCCACAAGTACGATCCCGGGAATGATGAGCCAGATCGCGTAGAAACGTCGCGTGAAGATGCCCGCAGCCGGTGTTGTGACTGGGCGGGGAGTTGTATGGACGGCCAGCGTCACAGAGGTTCCACTCGTACTGGTCAAACTCACCGGGCTGGTGCTGGGACTACAGTTTGACGCGGGAGGAAGTCCCGAGCACGAAATCGTAATGCTCGATGTATACAAGGGATGCGGAGTCAATTGCACCGTATAATTCGCCGTCGCTCCAGCTACGGGGATAGCCTGATTGCTGGGGGTGACCGACATGCTGAAGTCTGTCATCTGCGCCGAGACCGATGTCTGCGCCAGCACAATGTTGCCGGGCGCCATGGCCTGCACCGTACCGCCGTTGAAGAACACGGGTGAAGTTCCACTGCTGTTTGCCGTCGGCGTTGCGGTAATGGTCAGCGTCGTAGTCGACCCAGATTGCAGCGAAACCGGTCCGCAACTGATACTCGGGTTCGTGGAACCGCTCCCGCTGCAAGTACCCGCTCCGTTGAGGCTACCGGTAACATTCGAGAGTTGCACTCCCGTTGCGGAAAGGCTCATATCTGCAGTGATCACGATGTTGCTGGCCAGGTCCGGCCCGTTATTCGTCACCGTATAGGTGAAGGTCGCTGGGGTTCCGGCGCTGATGTATTGCTGGTTTGTCCCCAGGCTGAGTAGTCCCTCAATGGACAAGCTCACTGCCGTTGAGAACTGGGTTACGAACGAGTCGTATCCGCCGCCATTGTTCAGTTGCAGCGGTTTGGAAACCTGCAAGTCCGTCGAATTGGTTTCCCCAGCCAGATAGGTATTCTGGTTCACGTCGAGCGCAATGCCCGTTCCCGCGTCAATGCCGGTGCCGCCGAAATAGCTGGCCCACGAGGCTGTGGTCGTCTGACCCACGATCGCTCCCGTATTCAACCGGGCAATGAACGCATCCTGCGTCCCATTCAGATTGCTCTGAATCGAGTTCGGATTAGGAAACACAGGGAACGTGCCATCACAGGCGCAGGCCGGCGATTGCGTCGAACCCGTAATCATCGCGCCGCTGTTGGTGTCCACCGTGATTGCGAGGCCTTTCTCGTTGTTGGCCCCCCCCAGGTATGAGAAGTAGTTCAGGGCCACATTCGTGGCAGTGGTCGTCGTGCTGGGATTGCTCAACCGCGCAACAAACGCGTCACTCGGCGCAGGGTTGGTCGGAGGCGTGCAGGTCACTGTAGTCGTCGTGGTCCGAGGCAGGTTATCCAGACACTTCTGGAACGGCGCGAAGCTGATGACGGCGCCGGTACTAACGAAATCAGGAGAGTTTGTTGTTCCGACGACGTAGACGTTCGCCGCACCGGAATCAATTGCAACGCCGGTACCAAAATCGCTCTGGCTCCCGCCGACATACGTCGACCAGATCAGCTGCTGTCCCTGAGCAACGTTGGGATTCAGCTTCGCAACGAAAGCATCCGGTTCAGTCGGGTTTGGAGTATTTGCGCAGGATTGAGGATTGACTATGTTTGTCGCCGGAGGGCTGTCCAGACAGGGCTGGTACGCATTAAGGATCGGGAAGTCAGTCACACTGCATCCGGAGCAACCCGAGTAAATGAACGTCGTCGTGCCCGTGAAATAGATGTTGAGGTTGGTATCGACTGAAATTCCGCCACCCTCCGCAGGGACCGCTGTTCCGTTGGTCCCGATGAAGGTTCCGTTGAATATTCCCCCTCCGAAGTAAGTCGAGTACGGGATGCTGGCGAAGCTCGACGCGTTCGTATTCACTTTGGTAACGAAGAACTGTGGCGTTCCCGCCGTCGCTCGCGACGTGCTCTGGAAGGGCAAGGTCTCCGGCAAATTGCTGGCCGGGAATTGTTCGCTGGTTGAAGTCTCGACGGAAGTAGTGGTGCCCGTCACGTACATATTGCCTGCCGGATCGATCGTCATCCCACTCGCGATGTCGGTCCCGTTTCCCGAAAGGTACGAAGAATAAACCAGCGCGGTGAAGTCGAAACTGAGTTTTGTTACGAACGCGTGGGTGCCGGCGCTGGCCGGATTGGCTTGATACGCGTTCGTGGTCGTAGTCGGAAAATTGCCCGACGTGGTTGTCCCCGCAACGTACGGATTTCCTCCGCCATCGACCTCGATTCCTACCGGATAGTCGGTGCCGCTGCCGCCAAGGTAGGTCAACTCCAGGAGTTTCGCGACTTGCGAACCTAATGGCGGCTGAATCTTGGCCACGTAAACGTTCTGTGCGCCCTGCAGCGTGCGCTGCACCGCAGTCGTGGGGACCAGAAGATTCGGGGAGGTAGTGGATCCGGCAAGATAGATATTCAAGCTGCCATCGACGGCTACGGAGGTGTTGTGCTCGTCGCCACTGCCGCCAAAATAGGTCGAGAAGTTCAGGATCGGATCGATGATCAGTTCTCTAGAATGGTCGTAGGCTCCGACTGTGAAACCAACTCGATTCGCAGCCCGCAATACGAATGCTCCCTCGACCGTTTGTTTTCGCCCATCGATCTCCTGATACACTCTCGGCGCATCGAGGCGAACGTTTCCATCTTTTCCCCGGATCACGAGAGATCCGTCCTGCAGTTCGAGCTTCTCTGCTCCGTTGAATTCGAGTTCGGCTCGAGATGGGTCCCCACTCGGTTCCACCTGGAAGTCATACTCCAGATGTCCCTCGTTTCCGTAAAAGACCAGATTGATGCCGGGATAGACACTCTCGTAACGCACGCGCGCGAACTGTGGAACACCAGTCCGCCACTCCGCAGGGTTGTTTCCGATGAAATAATTGCTCTTCCCTGGCAGTGGGTCAACGGCACTCAGGCTCGCATTGGGGCTCGCGCCTGCGAGTTTCATCCTCAGGGTCTGGACCCGGCTTTCCGAATGCGAGGAAGATGAGGTTGAGCGGGGTTTAGAAACCAGGCTGAGGATTGCCCCATCATTTCCCAGAACCATGCTGTACCCGGAACCATGGGTCACGAACCTGGCGCGGGAGTCGGTGGGATCCAGATTACCCTGTCCCACATTCGGTTCGAAGATAAGTGGCAGCCCAGCCAGGATGGAATGCGCTTGAGCTTGCGTCTGCACACTGGGCTCAACTCCAAAGACGGAGCCGCCATCCGTTTTAGAGTGATTGTGAACAGCGTTGCCGATGCGGGGCCCCCACCCGAGAACAGCGCATCCGGTCCCGAGCAATACTAACCCGGCCACCAGAATGCGAACCTTTACCCCGGATGTGTCCCACCAACGGCGATCTACGTTCACGCGTTCCTCCGATGCAATCAGATCAGTTCTTGCGCTCAAGTCGCTTTCGTCCAGATCGTTTTGACAAACCAGTGGTGAGATGAGGGATGCACTATCTATGCAGAGCCTCGCGCCGGCATATATACCCGAGCGAGCTTCGCCCTTAGCTGCTGGTCACTGGAACTGGCGGAAAAATTTAAGTAACTACTTAAACATCTGACGGATAGGCAAGTCAAGCCGACTCCTCACTCCCGCCGCATACCGGGTCCCGAAAGCCTCCAGGAGGGTCAAACGCCATACCAAACTCGTGTAGCCCGCTGACATGGCACACCACCCCCGGACCGCGTCTCCCCCAAGATTCGTCAGATGCAGTGGCTGGGTGGGAAAGATGCCGGGGCACGGGTGCAAATAATGGACAGATTCTCTCCCGCCTGAGGAAATCTGCACTGGACTTTGGCGATATTCTGCAAGTGATTGCAATCCTCAATGAAGCGTCGAAAGGTGCACTCCGCCGAAGAGGTTGAGTGCATTCAGGAAACCTGCGTTTTCGCAATCCACACTTGGCAGCACGATTGCACATAGAGCCAATGAACCCTGCGCATTTTCACCTCCTCCCCCCGGCTCGCGGAGGTCTCTGTACCGAAGCCCTCTCCGAGATTTACCGAGTCAGTTCCGAACGCCATTTTGCTGTTGCAAATGGCTGACAATTCTATAAATTGAGGGCTGCAATAGTGGTTCTCAGGTTTTCTCGGATGGTGCTGTCTGCCATGTGCTGCATCGCGAACGACTCGCAGTTAGGCGGGCAATGCAAGCAAATTCACAGGAACGGCGGACAATGCGGCGCTTTGACATGCGCCTGCCGGCGATCGTCCGCGTGGAGGGCACCAATGAGTTTCACACCGAAACCCTGAATGTCAGCGCCCGCGGGGTCTTCTTTTATCTCGACCGCCCTGTAATCGCTGGGACCAAAGCCGAAGTGACACTTACCTTCCCTCCCCACGTCACCCTGACCGATGCAGTACGCGTCCGCTTCTCTGCCCGCGTGATTCGCGTCGAAAACCCACTTCCCTCCGCCCGCATCGGCGTCGCTGCCATGATCGAAAACTACGAATTCCTCCGCTCGACGGGCAGTACCGACTTTTTCAACACGCTTCAGAGCGAGTGGAAAAGTTCCCATTGAACTCTGCTGGCGGCGCGCTGCCTCTGGTAGAGTAACCTTTCTCGCGATGAAACTCTCCGTCGTGATGCCCGTTTACAACGAACAGGCGACCCTGCGCTGTGTGGTCGAGCGCGTCATGGGCGTCGACCTCGAACTCGAATTACTTTGCGTCGACGATGGGTCCAATGATGGCTCGCGCGAAATCCTCGCGGAACTCGAGAAGCAGTGGCCCCGGATGCGAATCTTTCTGCAGCCCCACAACATGGGCAAAGGAGCGGCCCTACGTCGTGGGATTCAGGAAGCCACCGGCGATTACGTCATCATTCAAGATGCCGACCTCGAATACGACCCCAATGACTACCGCCGGTTGCTGGAACCGCTCGAGAGCGGGCAGGCCGACGTGGTCTACGGCTCGCGTTTCCTCGGTGCCGGCCCCCATCGCGTCTTGTACTTTTGGCACTCCGTCGGAAACTCGTTTCTCACGCTGCTTTCCAACATGATCACCAACCTCAACATGACCGACATGGAGACTTGCTACAAAGTCTTCCGCCGCGAGGTCATTCAGTCGATCCCCCTTGAGGAAAATCGTTTCGGATTCGAGCCGGAAGTGACCGTGAAGATTGCCAAGCGCAATCTGCGGGTCTATGAGGTCGGCATCAGCTATTGGGGACGCACCTATGCGGAAGGCAAGAAGATCGGCTGGAAAGATGGCTTCCGGGCACTCTGGTGCCTGATCAAGTACGCGGTGAAGGAACCGCAGGCCAGAGCCTCGTAATCGTGAGCCGCAGCCTTGGCACTTTTGTCATTCCGACCAAAGGGAGGAATCTGCTTGTGGCCCGCACCGCCGTGCTGCACGCGACAGCAGATTCCTCAACGGCTTAACGCCGTTTCGGAATGACAAGAACTTTGGCAAATGTGGGGATGTTTCACTGCCGAAAGAGCAATCCGTTAGAGCAAGCCAATTTCATGTCCGGTCCGGCCGTTACTTCCCTTTGCCCAATTCACGAAGCTGCTGCCGCAGCCGGCTGAATCGACGTACGAGAGTACCGATGTAGAAGAGATGAATCACCCAGGTCGCAACATAGGCGGCGAACAAAAACTTGACAGCGTTCATCGGCCACTCCTGCTCAACGGAAGGCTCGCCTTCGCTGAATCTTCGGCGCCAGCCAGGGACTCCATCGCATGTGCCTGTTCAACCTCTCGCTTCAATAATTCCAACCGAAAGCGCGACCAGCACACGAGGAATCCAAACAACAAAAATGCCCCCCAACTAAACAGGAGCACATGCAGCATCCGCGGATCCATCGAGCCTCCGCCGCCAATCACCGGCTGCGGGTGCTGCGTCCGGAAGAACCAGATCGAGAGATAGACCAGGGGCACATCCAGCGCGCCAAACACTGCCAGTGCCGCCGCCAGCATCTGCGTCTGCGCGCTGTTTGAGAATCGCCGCAGCACCAGATAGCTCACGTAAATCAGCCACAGCACGAGCGTTGAAGTAAGGCGAATGTCTCCCGGCGCCCACCAGATTCCCCATACCGGCCTTGCCCACAGCGGCCCGGTGATCAGAACGATGGTGCAAAAAACTACTCCTACCTCGGCACTCGTCACCGCCAGCACATCCAGACGGTCCCCGGGAAACAACTTGCCCACCAAAAAATACAACGCCGGAATCAACACAATCGTGGTCGCTACTGCGCTCGGCTCCATCCCGGGTGGAATCAGTCTCCGCACCGGAGGAAGAAATGGCGCAATGAGACCCACTACGCCGATTCCGATGGCAACCCACTTTGCCGCATTCTCAGTAGATGCTTTTGACCGAGTCAGATATCGAATCGACGCCACGAAATTAATGAAGAACAAAAGAAACGCGGTCCACGCCGACGGCACGTGATAGTAAATGATGCGGTAGACTTCGCCCTGCAAGGCATCCGCGGGCGCAACTACCAATGCCAGGTAGAGCGCGTAGCCCAGCAGAGCCACCGTCACGATCGACAGGATTGGGAAGATCTTTTTCATTCCGCGTGCAGGATCGTTCCGAACAAGGCCAGACTAGCCGTAGTAAACACTACATCGTAGGTCAGAAGCAACACGATATAGAAGTGCGCGGAATTCTCTCCGGTAAGAACTGCAGTAGTTCCCGCGACCATGCCCAGTACCGCGGGAATCGAAATCGGAAACAGCAGCAAGGGCAACATGATTTCGCGGTTTCGCGTGCGCAGAGACATTGCAGCAAAAAAAGTTCCATTCACAACCAGCGCCCACGTTCCCAGCAACGCAATCGGGATGAGTTGCCACGCCGGTCCCAGCACGTGCAGGTTATAAAACACAATGAAAAGCGGAGTCATCAACGTTTCGAGCACGCTAACGAACAGGAAGTTACCGACCGACTTCGCCAGGAACAGCGCATTCGCCGGAGCCGGCGAGACTCGGTACGCATCCAGAACCTGATTTCGTAACTCGCGTGCCCACGTCTGATTCAGTGCTACCACCGCCGCGAATAGAAACGCCACCCACACTAAACCACCGACGATATGCCGCGACTCCTCCGCCAGCGGATCGAAGGAGAACACAAAGATCACCACCACCAGCAGCGAAAAGAACAGCATGGAGTTCAGCGCGTCTTTCGAGCGCCATTCCAGACGAATGTCTTTCACCAGCGTCGCCGACAGCACCGCCCAGAACGAGGTCATTGCGTCCGTCCGCGCTCGGCCGTGGCCGTGCGATCGACAATCTGCCCCGCCTGCATCCACACGAACTCATCGGCTGCGCCCTCCAGCAGCAGGGCCTGGTGGGTCACCACAAAAATCGTCTTGCCCGCATCGCGCATACCTCTCAGCAGGCCAACCATCTCTCGTGCGGAATGTAGATCCACGTTGGAAAACGGTTCGTCGAGCAGCAGCAATTTAGGATCGTGCAAAATCGCCCGGGCCAGCGACATCCTCTGCCGCATGCCTTGCGAGTACTGGCCCACGCCACGAGTGAGTTCCGGATCAAGCCCCACTGCCCGGATTACTTCTTGGCAGCGGACATCACTTTCAAGCTCGTACAAGCCCGCGAAGTAGCGCAGATTCTCCATCCCGCTCATCTCGTCGTACAGCAGCGACGGATGCGCCATGTACCCAATCTCGCGGCAAGCATCGCGCGGGCTCTTCCCGAAGATCGAAATCGTCCCCTGCGTCGGCTGGGCAAGCCCGGCAAGGCCGCGCAGCAAAGTGGTTTTTCCTGCCCCGTTGTCGCCGAGAATGGCGTGAAAGCGTCCGGGATCAAATTCGGCCGAAACGCCGCGCAAGGCAGCAAATCGCCCGAACTGCTTGATCACATTCCTGACGGTGATGGTCGATGCGCCTGCTGGGCCACTCGCGGAAGCACTCACAGCCAAGAATCTATGGATTTCATGGATTTTTTGCAAAGGAGAGAATCGATCAGAGATAACACGATCCCGCGACTACAAAGTCTTAGCAGGCTGTGGAAAAAGTCGATTCGGGCTATCAATTTTGAGTGGCGCAGCGCTTTAGGCGTCTCTTGGCCTCAGTTCGCTTGCACCGGCGAACTGGTCTGCACTTCAGTCATGTTCTTAGCGGGTGCCGACGCCGGAGTTGCCCCCGGCTGCTGCGGAGCGTACTTCGAAGCGCACTTGGCCTGCAGTTGCTTGGCATGGAACACGCCGTCACGGCCGAAGTTGCCATCGGCCAGGGCCTGCGACTCATCCTTAAAAGTATCGGGCGGCGCCTCGGTTCCGGTGTAATCGACCGCGATCTTCTGATCTTCCTCGACCAGCACAAATTGCACGTGCGTTCCTGTGCGCTTGATCGACCCTGTCTGCACGTTGCCCGCGACCCGCAAACGCTTGGAATACGCGCCGTCGCCCATCTTGTGCAATTCCTTGATGGTCACGTAATAGCTCTTGCTGTCCTGCACTCCCGTGTAAGCCAGATACGCCAGCAAAAAGAGAATTGCGACGGTTGCGCCACCGAACTTCAGGTAAGTTTTCAGTTGACTGGACATAGCACACTCCACAGGGATTTCTATTTTTTACTCTACGCGTCCTTCGGCTTCCAGATCAAGGTTCGGAAGGGCTCCCGCCGACACTGACCTTTTGCCTGCAAAGGTTTACACTCTTTTCGCCCTCAATCATCCAGGTTACCGAAGGGTTACCAAGGCGCCCAGTCGCTCCCGGAGGAGAAAGAATCCATGTCTGATTCGCTGCGGAAATACCGGTTCTATTTCATTTCATCGCTGATAGCTTTCCTGCTGTTCCATTTTTCGAGCCCCAACCTCCTGGCGCAGGCCCGCCCGAACGCCAAGGATTTGTTGAAGCAGATGACGCTCGAAGAGAAAGTCGCCCAACTCTCCCAACTCCCGGGCTTTCCGATTCCCGAATTCATTCAGCAGGTCGGTAATCCTGAGGACGTCATCCTCAAATATGGCGCCGGGTCGGTGTTGTGGGTTTCCGACCCGAAGCAGATCAACCGCATACAGCACATCGCCGTTGATAAGTCTCGCCTGCACATCCCCATCCTGTTCGGGCTCGACGTGATTCACGGCTATCACACCATTTTCCCGGCGCCGATCGCCATGGCATCCTCATGGGATCCCAAATTGGTCGAGTCGGGGCAGACCGTGGCCGCCCGCGAGGCACGCGCCGCCGGAATCGCTTGGACCTTCGCCCCCATGCTCGACATCGCCCGCGACGCCCGCTGGGGACGCATGGTCGAAGGCGCAGGAGAAGATCCCTACCTCGGCGCGGCCATTGCCCGTGCGCAAGTGCTGGGCTTCCAGGGCACGCAGCCCGGCGCTCTCGACCGCGTTCTAGCCTGCGCGAAACATTTTGCCGGATACGGCGCTGCCGACGGCGGACGCGACTACGACTCTTCCTACATCCCCGAAGAGCAGATGTGGAACACCTACCTGGTACCCTTCAAGGCCGCCGCCGATGCCGGTGTCGGTAGTTTCATGAGCGCCTACATGGACCTCAACGACGTCCCCGCCAGCGGCAATCGCTGGCTGCTGCATGATGTCTTGCGCGACACGTGGAGGTACAACGGATTTGTGGTAAGCGACGCCAACGCTGTCCACAGCCTGATCACCCACGGCTACGCTCGCGACGGCCAAGACGCGGCGATGAAAGCTTTCACCGCCGGGCTGAATATGGACATGGCCAGTGGCACTTATCTGAAGTACCTGATCGCAGAGGTGAAGCAGGGCCACATCGCGATGAAGCAAATCGACGACATGGTGCTGCCGATCCTCGAAGCCAAGATCAGGCTCGGACTCTTTGAGCACCCCTACATCGACGAAGCGCATATCCCTGATGTGCTGAATGCTCCCGAGCATCAGGAACTCGCCCGCACCGCCGTCCAGCGCTCGGTCGTTTTGCTGCGCAATGAACAGAACACGCTGCCGCTCAGCAAATCTCAAATCAAATCCATCGCCGTAATCGGTCCATTAGCCGACGCCGAAGCGGACCTCCTCGATATGTGGGGAGCGATGACCAAGCCCGGACCGACCGTCAGCATCCTGCAGGGCATCAAGAACAAAGTCGGTGATTCAGTTCGCGTGGAATTCGCTCATGGCCCCAACATCCGGCGCGACATTCCCTCATTCTTCGAGAACATCCCCTTCGTCCCGGTGAAAGAACAACCAAAGCAGACTCCGGAAGAAGCACACAAGGCCTTCGATGACGCGGTCGATCTCGCCAAGCGCAGCGACGTTGCGATTGTCGTTCTCGGCGAAATTGCGCTCATGAGTGGAGAAGCCGCCTCGCGCTCCTCTCTTAAACTCTCTGGCGGGCAGGAGGAACTGCTCGAAGCAGTCGCAGCCACAGGTAAGCCTGTCGTGCTCATACTGGTCAACGGACGCCCTCTCGATATCTCATGGGCCGCCGAGCACGTTCCCGCGATTCTCGAAACCTGGTATTCCGGAAGCCAGGCCGGCAACGGAATCGCTGACATCCTCTTCGGCGACGCCAACCCTGCTGGACATCTTCCAGTCAGCTGGCCTCATAATTCCGCCGAACTCCCGCTGTACTACAACCACACTCTCACCCAGGCTCCTGAAGATGCTCCCGGTTTCACCTCGCGCTACTGGGACGCACTGAGCACACCGCTCTACCCGTTTGGTTATGGGCTCAGCTATACGACTTTCTCCTACGACAACCTGAAGGTCAGCCAGTCGGAAGCCAAGGTGGGCTCAACCCTCGACGTCGCGGTAGATGTAGCGAACACCGGCAATCGCGCCGGAGATGCGGTCGTTCAACTCTACATCCATCAGCGAGCCGGAAGCGCATCCCGCCCGGTAAGACAGCTGAAAGGATTTCAACGGATAACCCTCCAACCAGGCTCGAAGCAGACCATCCATTTCAAACTCGGCCCCGACGAACTCCAGTTCTGGAGCCCAGCCCTGAAAAAGTGGGTTGTCGAGCCAGAAGCCTTTGACATCTGGGCCGGGGACAACTCCCAAGCCAAGCTCCACACCGAATTCCGCCTGACTCAGTAAGAGGAGCTCATCGAGGGACGGTAATTTGAGGGGTGCCCCACTTCTGGCCGCCTTTGCCAGAAGTGGGGCTTTTGACTTCCTTCCGTGCTGCTCCGTGCGCTTGCAGTAAATTCTTTCCCTTTTCCAATTGGTAATCGGCAATCGCCAATCTGAAATCCAGCCATCTGCTAAATCCTTTAGAATAAAAAACTGCATGATCCATCCCTGGCACGACGTAACTCCCGGCGACAAGCTCCCGCAGGAATTCGACTCCGTCATCGAGATCCCCTACGGCGCGAGCGTGAAGTATGAGCTCGACAAAACCAGCGGCCTGATCCGCCTCGACCGCGTTCTCTACTCCGCGGTCTACTATCCCGCGAACTACGGATTCATCCCGCAAACCCTCGCCGAGGATGACGACCCGCTCGATGTGCTCGTCCTTTGCCAGGAAACGGTCGTGCCGCTGACTATCATTCACGCCCGTGCCATCGGCCTGATGACCATGCTCGACGCTGGCAAGCAGGATCATAAGATCATCGCCGTCGCGACCGAAGATCCCGAGTTCAACTCGTACCGGAGCGCCTCAGAGATGCCTCCGCATCGCCTCATCATGCTTCGCAGATTTTTTCAGGATTACAAACAACTGGAAGGCAAGGCAGTCGAGGTTGACGAGATCCGCCCCCCTGCAGAAGCGTACCCCATCATCCTCGACGCCTTACATCGTTACAGCGAACAGCGCCGTAAAGGCTTCAAACCCAAATCGTAGCGCCGGCATCCTGCGGGCTGTGGCGGAGGCGTCTCGCCCCCGCAGATATCACCCGTCCGATCACCTCGACGCAGCGTCTACATCCCCTTAAACACGAAGCTGATTTCCTTCGTCTCGTTCGCCCCGATCGTCACCGTCTGGGTCGACGTCCCCAGCTTCTCGTGCCACGCCTTAATCGTGTACTTTCCGGGCGGCAGGTTGCTCAGATCGAAGCTGCCATCCTTCCCCGTCACGGCGAAGAATGGATGCTTGAACACAGCGATGTATCCGCGCATCCACGGATGCACGTTGCACTTCACCGGAATCGCAATTTCCTCGCGCGCAAACGAATCTTCCATCTTCGTCCCGGGCGGCTCGGCCTTGTTCCACTCTCGGTTGTTGGTCGGCACCGGATGAATGTTGTGCGAAGTTGGATCGTCGTTCACCAGTTCGAGTTTCTGATTTGCCCGCACCGCCATTACGTGCGGCTGGTACATGCAGCCTTTCTGCTCCACCACCACTGGTTCGCTGGGCGGATCGAACTTCTGATCTCCCAGCCCCTCCGACACGAAGACAACCACGTTCTGCAGATTGCCCTTGGAGTCAGCCATAATGTCCTGCGCCATCAACGGGGCGGAATGCTGCTTGGCGCAGACCGGATCAGCGGCCATGCTGATCGGCTTTGCAGCGGGAACCTTTCCTTCAAAATGGACGATACCGCGGACGCTCGACGTGGTCGTCGGCGCAGCGCCCCCCGCCTTCACCCGATGCGGGACGGAGATGCAAATGGCCAGTGCAATCGCCGCGAACGACAAGACCTTCTTTACTTTCATAAGACTTCACCTCAATTGGAAAATCGGCTGCAGGGGGGAGTTACACGCTGGAGAACATGTGATCTGTGCTTGCGTCCGGATTCACCTGGGTTCCGGAAACTGTTTGCATTGCATTACTGCCGTGGGAGCTCCTCACCGAATCCCTGTCGGTAGCCCGCGGTGAACGAGGCACGGTCTTTTTCCGTTGACCATCTTCCAATCGGCGGATGCATCTGCCGCTTTGCTTCGTGCGCCAGTTTGCCCAGATACAGTCCGTCTCGATAGGCGGCATCGTTGGTCAGCTGCACATCCGCACTCTGTTTATGCCGCATCGTCACATCCCGTTGCACCAGCATCGCGCTTGTTCCCACGCACCCCATCGCCAGCACGTATGTCAAAAGTCTTTGCATTGTGATCCTCCTAGTGTCGCGAATCCGCAGACGCGTTTCTCCTCATCCCCCGAGCGGACAAGTCCCGCGGCGTACGCACGCTTGATTTTCGCGCGTACACGTTTCCCCGGGCCCGGAAAGGCATACTGATCCGGACTCATCAAAATTTTTCTGTCTGTACCTGGGTCCCTGGATGCCGTCGCGGGCATCCCGTTCATCGCGTGGGGCTCTGCACAATTTCGCGATCGTCGGGTCACAAATTAGCACTCGCTGAGATTCAGCACCTTGTCCTGCGACAAAAAAGTCGGCCAGAGTCGAATCTTTTTACATTCTCCTTACACGCTTCTTACGTGCTCCTTACTTCGTCGCAATCGAATTCGGAGGAATTCACTATTTACTCGCTTCGCATCATCTGGCGATTTCAATGGTCGCGAGAGTACTCGATTCTATCCGACTGACATCGTCACCGCCGAGTCAAATGAAAGTCATTTCACTGCCAACAGGGTCATGCCGGTTCAGCCCGAAGATGGGCCACGAGTAACCCTAAGTTGCGCCCGCTAACGCCTGATATTGATGGCGAAAAAAGCACTTGACATATTGTACTAGTCCTATAGTACATTAGTGCGCGTGGGAAAGAATTCTCAAAACGGCCGCTTCGAATTCGCCCTCGATGTTCATACTGGCGTTCCGGTGTACCGGCAGCTCATCGATCAGGTGCGCGTCGGGCATCGCCTCCGGCCATTTGCCGGCCGGGGATCAGCTTCCCACGGTTCGCCAGCTTGCTGTCGATCTCGCCATCAATCCCAACACCGTGATGCGCGCCTACCGCGAACTGGAACTCGGAGGCCTGCTCGAAACCCAACAGGGCACCGGGAACATTCATCAGCGACAGGAAGCCGGAGAAGAAGACCGTCGAGCGCGAGCGTCAACTCGGCCAGATGGCGGGGGAATTCGCGGCCCGCGCCGGTGCCGCCGGATTCACCCTGGAAGAATTGATTGACCGTTTGCGCGAGTTTTTGCCGCGTCCCGCACAAAGGAGATAGTCATGCCAAAAATTCGAATCCATGAGATCAACGGCGTTGCGCTCTTGCTGTTCACCGTCTGCGTCTTGGCCGGAGTCGCAATTACCCAGGCCACGAAACAGAACGCTTACGCTATCGCAGGAATCATGGTCGGACTCTATTTCCTGTTCGCGATCAAAATTGTGCGCCAGTGGGAGAAGGTTGCGGTCCTGCGTCTCGGCCGCTACGTCGGCCTCCGCGGACCCGGCCTCTGCCACATTTCCCGATCGTCGAGACTCTCAGTCCTTACGTCGATCAGCGCGTCCGCGTTGCCAGCGTCTCCGCCGAATCCACGCTGACTCGCGACACCGTACCGGTCAACGTGGACGCCATCGTCTTCTGGATGGTATGGAATGCGGAAAAATGCATTCTCGAAGTCGAGAATTTCGTCGATGCCATCAACATGAGCGCCCAGACCGCATTACGCGAATCCATCGGACGCCACGAACTCGCGCAGATGATCACTGAACGCGAAACCCTCGGGCGGCAACTGCAACAGATTCTCGACGAAAAGACGAATCCCTGGGGCATCACCGTGCAATCGGTCGAAATCCGCGACGTGAAAATTCCCCAGGCTCTCGAAGACGCCATGTCGCGCCAGGCGCAGGCCGAGCGCGAGCGGCAGGCTCGCAACATTCTCGGCCAGGCCGAAACCGAAATTGCCGACAAGTTCGCTGCGGCGGCTGCCATCTACAGGAACGATCCAACCGCCCTGCATCTGCGCGCCATGAACATGCTGTACGAAGCCATCAAAGAACGCGGCTCGATGGTGATCGTCCCATCCTCCGTAGTAGAAACCATGGGCCTCGGCGGCATGTTGGGCACCGCTTCGCTAGGCGGCGCCAAACCGTAACCTCCACTTGTAGCGCCGGCAACCTGCCGGCTGTGGCGGGGGCGTCTCGCCCCCGCGCACAACCGACACCACGCAAAAACCGCGAAGGGCCTGGCTTTCAGCCAGGCCAATCACAACGCTCGAACACGCGGCTTCAGCCGCTGAGGGCTTGCCCTCGAAGGAGATCCTATGTCCTCGATCAGAAAGAATACGTCCAAGTCGCGGAGATACCTGAACCTGAGTTTTGCGCTAGCCCTCGTAATTCCGCTGTCTTTAAACACCAGCCACGCCCAGCAACTCCGCCAAGGCGTGACTGTGCAGATGGCGCACACGACGAGTGCGGTCGCTTATCCCGCCGCCGATAACAACGATGCTTGGATCGTAGCGGTCACCGCGGATGGCAATCTTTATTTCGGAGTGAAGCCCGTCTCGCCAGACCAATTATTGGAAGAGATGAAAGCTACTCCTCGTCACCGCGACCAGAATCTCTACATCAAAGCCGACGCCCGCGCGCCCTTTGCCAATGTGGTGAGAGCACTTGACGCTGGGCGTGAGGTCGGATTCGAATCGCCAGTACTGCTCACGGCACAACCCGTATCTCATGCGCCCGGAACCATGGCGCCTCCAAATGGGTTGGAGGTGCTGGTTGGTTCGTCGCTGCCCGCTGGTACGGTCGCAACCGTTGTGCAGTTGCTCGGTTCCGGGCAGCCACGGCCGTCGCTGAGCGTCAATGGTGATGAGATTTCCTGGTCGGTCCTCGAGGGTACGCTCAGACGGCATTTCCAGAACGGCGACGAAAAAGTGATCCTGCTGAAAGCCGATGAGCAATTGTTGTTTGGGCAGATCGTGCTGGCGATCAATACGTGCCGTTCGGCGGGAGCCAAGGTCGTTGTGGACACGTCCAGACTCTAGAACCAAGGCCGATGAGCTGGTGCAAAGCTGTTCTTTGCATCAGCCCAACGGTAACGGTTACCGTCGGTTTTTCCGTGCTCCGGGCGACTCAAGTTGGTCTCGTGTCTTGCCGATAACTGAAGTATGGACCCTTCTTCCATCACTCTTCAGGGATTGCAGCAAGCTGACATCCAACTAAACGCTGCAGCGACAAAAATAACCCGCGCCGGCGCATCCTCGCCCGACGGCGCCAACCTGGACGTTGTCGATCTCAGCGCCGAAATGGTTGCGCTGATGTCCGCTCAGTCGGCGTTCGAAGTGAACCTCGCCACCCTCAAGACTGCCGATCAGATAAAAAAAGCCTGATCGACATCAAGACCTAGACATCACCATACGTGGCAAGCGTTCTCCGCCACCATCGGCTGCCCGGCCTTGCATCCCCATGCCTTCTGGAACTCCGGCATGTTCTGCACCACGCCATTCACGCGATATCTACCGGGTGAGTGCGGGTTGGTCGTGACCTGAAGCCGGAGGTTTTCCGGACGCTGCTTCTCGCACCACACACGCCCGAATCCAAGGAAGAAGCGCTGCTCCGGCGTGTAGCCGTCGATGCTCTGCCCTTCTTTGCCAGTTCTATCGTCTGCAATCATGTGCTCGAGCGCCGCCAAGGCAATCCGAGCCCCGCCGTTGTCCGCCGTATTCTCACCCAGTGTGAGCCGCCCGTTCAGCTTCATATTGTCCACGGCGACAAAGTTCGAGTATTCGTCGGCCACGCAACTCACGCGTTTCTCAAACTCTTTCCCGTCAGTCTCCGTCCACCAGTCGCGCAGATTTCCTTGCGGATCGAACTTGCGTCCCTGGTCGTCGAAGCCATGGGTCAACTCATGCCCGATCACCAGCCCGATGCCTCCGAAGTTCACCGCGTCATCCATGCTCTTGTCAAAGAACGGAGGCTGCAGAATTCCGGCGGGAAAGACGATTTCGTTGTATGCCGGATTGTAATAGGCGTTCACTGTAGGAGGCGTCATGCCCCACTCTTTCCGATCCAGGGATTTGTCGATCTTCGCGATCTGCCGCTTGGACTCGAATTCGCTGGTCCGCTCCACATTGCCCAGCAGGTCATCGGGCTTGATCACCACCGAACCATAATCGCGCCACGCATCCGGATATCCGATCTTGTTGCGAATTGCCTCCAGTTTCCCTTTCGCCTGCTTCTTGGTGTCGTCGCTCATCCACGACAGACCGTGGATATCGTCGTCGAGCGACTTCTCCAGCGCATCCACCATCTTCAGCATGCGCTGCTTACCCTCTGCGCCAAACGTCAGTTCGACGTAGCGCTGGCCCAATGCTTCGCCGAGCGAGCCATCCACTAGATTCACGCAACGCTTCCACCGATCCTGAATCTGCTTTTGCCCGGTGAGCGCCTGCCTCATCTTGAAGTTTGCTTGCACGAAGGGTTCCGACAGCCACGGCGCAGCCCCGCGCAGCGCATGCCAAGTGACATAGGTCTTGAGCGCATCCAGCGGCATCGCTGCCACCACCCCATTCACTTGCCGGAAGAAATCCGGTGTGCTCACATTCACCGAAGTAAAATTCGGTGCGCCCACAGCCGCGAAGTAGCGATTCAGGTTGAACTCCGGAGCCAGCGCGATCGCTTCTTCCCGGGTCATCTTGTGATCGCGATTCTTCGGATCACGCAACTTGGTGCGCTCCATCGAGTCAGCCGCCAGCAACGTTTCGATCATCAGCACGGTCTGCGCCGACTTGGAAGCTTCCCGCGGACTCTGGCCAGCCAGCGTGAATACCTCGGTGGCGTAGTCCACCAGATGCTTTCGCATCTCCACTTTGTCCGCTTCATCCTTCACGTAATAATCGCGGTCCGGCAGCGATAAACCTCCCTGGCTCAGATACGCAATCACCTGATCGGCATTGTGCAGGTCCGAATTCGAAAAGAAGTTGAAAAGTGCATTCGGCCCGATCAGATGCACATGTGCGATCTCCTCCATGAGTGCGCCCTTGTCCTTCACCGCTGCGATGCGGTCGAGTTCCGGCTTCAGCGGCGCCAGCCCTTTCGCATTGACGGCCTTCTCATCCATACACGAGCCGTACATATCGCCGATTTTCTGGTCAATAGGATCGCGTTTCCCTCCGCTCGTTGAAGCCTTCTCCAGGATTCCCTTCTCAATCTGCAAATTGCTCTCGTCCAGTTGCGAGAAACTCTGCCACGAAGATCGATCTGCTGGAATCTCGGAATTCTTGATCCAATTGCCGCAAGCGTATTGGAAGAAATCAACGCAAGGATCCACGCTCTTATCGATGTTCGCGATGTTGAATCCAAGACCCGCCGAACCGGAAGAAGCAGACTGGCAGAAGGCAAAAGCACTCACAACACAGAAGAATACGATCAGCAGACGGAATGCACGCATGGGGAAGGTCTCCTTTGGAATACTGCAAACGACAACGAGTGATTCTAAGCCCGTGTTCCCTCATCAGCAACAACATGTCAGCCAACACGAAACATGTGTCTCGTGACACGAAAAAGAGGAAGCAACGATTCGTCTATCCGCGCCTTCTGTTAACCTCTGTGCCCCCTGTGGTGAAGCCTGTTGTTTTGGATTGAGGAAACGCATCCTGCGCCGCCGCCGTCCAACGCGTTTATAATCGGAGTTCATAGAATCCTGAAAAGGTTGGCCCAGTCATGAATGTCAGCAACGGTTCCAACGGCGGAGGATATTCCGTCCCGAAGCCCCGCGCGGAATGGCTCTCACAGCGCAAGCAGCAAAACACCGAGGGCAACTTCTCCCAGATGCACTACGCGCGCCAGGGCGTAGTCACCGAAGAGATGTCCTTCATCGCGCACAAAGAGAAGCTGACGCCCGAGCTCGTCCGCGACGAAGTTGCCCGTGGACGCATGATCATCCCCGCCAACATCAACCACCCAGAACTCGAGCCCATGGCAATTGGAGTCGCGAGCCTCTGCAAGATCAACGCCAACATCGGCAACTCTGCCGTCACCTCCGAGATCAACGAAGAACTGAAGAAGCTCCACACCGCCGTCCACTACGGTGCCGACACTGTGATGGATCTGTCCACCGGCGGCAACATCCACGAGATCCGCGAAGCCATCCTCCGACACTCGCCCGTCCCCATTGGCACCGTCCCGATCTACGAAGCCATTGCCCGCGTAAAACGCGTCGAAGATCTGAATGCAGAAGTCATGCTCGAAGTGATCGAAGAGCAAGCGGCCCAGGGCGTCGACTACATGACCATCCACGCCGGAGTGCTCATCCAGTATCTCCCGCTGATTTCCAAGCGCATCACAGGCATAGTCAGCCGCGGTGGCGCGATTCTCGCTCAATGGATGGCCTTCAACCACAAGCAGAATTTCCTCTACGAGCGCTTCGACGATATCGTCAAGATTTTCAGGAAGTACGACGTGAGTTTCTCGTTAGGCGACGGACTCCGCCCTGGTTGCGTCGCCGACGCCAGCGATGAGGCCCAGTTCGCCGAACTCAAAACTCTCGGTGAACTCACAAAGAAAGCCTGGAAGGAAGACGTGCAGGTCATGATCGAAGGTCCCGGCCACGTCTCCATGGACAAGATCAAGGAGCAGGTCGAAAAGGAAGTCGAGCTCTGCTATGAAGCGCCGTTCTACACCCTCGGGCCGCTTGTCACCGACATTGCTCCCGGCTATGACCACATCACGTCAGCGATTGGCGCGGCCATGATCGGATGGTATGGCGCAGCCATGCTCTGTTACGTCACGCCAAAAGAGCACCTCGGCCTGCCGAACGAAAAAGATGTAAAAGACGGCATCATCGCCTACAAAATCTCCGCGCACGCCGCTGACATTGCTCGCCAGCGTCCCGGTGCCCGCGACCGCGACGACGCTCTCAGCTATGCGCGCTACAAGTTTGACTGGGAAAAGCAATTCGCCCTGTCGCTCGATCCCGAGACCGCCCGCGCCATGCACGACGAAACCCTTCCCGATGACTTCTACAAAGAAGCTGCTTTCTGCTCCATGTGCGGCCCTAAGTTCTGCTCGATGAACTACTCCTCCAAGGTGGATGAATACAACAAGCAAGTGCACGGCATCGAAAAGAAGGACTACTCCGACCTCGTCGACAAACTTGTCACCCTGAAGTAGAGCGACTCATGTGGGGACAGCCGCCATCGACTGTCCGCCGACCGAAGCTCGGCCAGAGTTCCCCAGATGCTTGACACCCGGGCCTCTCGCAGCCATACTTTCTCGGCCAAGTCCGCGACATCGGTGCGGCAACACTAGCCTTACTTCCCCCAAAGCCCAGCCCCCGGCGGATACGCGGCTCTTGATTTGAACCCATCCGTAGTCGTCGAACAAACCACGAGGAGCGAACCACCATGGCAGGTGAACGCGATGACCGCAAGACTCAGGCCTACATCGATGACGCTTTAGGACGCTTCCTGCGCATTCCAGACAAAGTCGAGCGCAGCCGCTATGCCTGGGCTTATCTCCGCGGAATGCGCCGCATGGGAGACGACGAGTTGTGCCGTCAACTCAAGATCCACGTGCAACCGGTGGCTACTGCCCCAAGTGACTTGAATTTGGCTGACGCCGAACACTACATGTACGCGCGTTTTCTCGCTGGTTCCACGGGTGACCCCGCCACCAAGTCCCTCGTCTATGGCTACGAACTGGTTAAGGTAGTCCGATATGTGACCGGACGCGAGAAGGATCTCCGGACTGATCCTCGCTTTCCCGTGCTTCCTCCGTCGGCCGATGCCGTCGCCTGGGGTGCGTCGGGAGCAGATGACGGTCTCCAAGACTACCGCAACACGCACGGCGGCAAAAGCGGCAAAGTAGGCACCGCTCTTCAGTCCAACCGGAGTTTCGCCAACGGCCAGTACAAGAATTCCTACTTGCCCTACTGATCAGCTCTTGGCGGGCGGCCCTGTGCGAGTTACGAAACGCTCCGGTCCGCGCGACAGTGCCGGTCAGCAGTCGCCGTTTTATCGATATTCCTGCGCGCCGAGTTGCTTTACTTTGTGCTGGCCATTGAGTATCCACCTGATCGGTAGATCCCCATTGCCAGATGAGAGTTGCCGCGTTTATCCGCTGACTGCGGCCAGATCATCCGATGACTCAGCGATCGGGACCGGCACGGGTTTTGAAAGCTCCAATGTGTCGTCGATCGTCTTCCTGATTCCGTCAGCTGCGTTGCATCCAATGTACTCACCCAATGCGCGATAACTCTCGAACTGCCACTCATCAAACCATTGATCCGCCGTACTCTCATGGGGAAACGTTGGATGCTGGTCGCAGTATCGCCAAACGTCATCCGGCAGCTTTCGATCACAAGGTCCCGACGGCGCAGCTCCTCTCACCGGCATCCCTGCCTTAATCAGGATCAGGATTCCAGTATCTGTCGGATCGTGGGGATCGTAATAAATCGTCCCTGATACACAGTTATGCTGGCTTTCTTGGCCGCCGTCGGAAGGTCGGGTTGATCCATAATCAATTTCGATGCGCGCTCCGAAATCCGTGCGCGCCTTCTCGATCAAGCTCACCAGATTGTCGAACTGATAGCTCCCGTCCGCATCCGCATCGCACGCCACGATAACGCGGCATCGCCGGCGGATCAACTCGTACACGGCCAGGTTCTCGAAGTGCCCGCCGTCAGAGAGATAGACATATCCCTTTTGCTGATCGCTGTTCGCAAGCAGCTCAGCCAACAGATAACCGAGTCCCAGCGCCGGTCCCGTGCTCTTCCATCTCTTCGGGTCACGCGAATTTCCCATCCACCAGCCCAATCGCACATCGAACAGAGCCATGAAGAACGCTGTTGCGGGAGTTGTGTGATAGCCCATGTTAGGACTAGCCGCCGCCCCTGAGATGGCCATGGCGGTTCCCAGAGAAATGCCACCTTCCGCGCCAAACGTGCCAAGACCAGACGCCGTCCGGCCGCACTCTGTCTTCGAGTAGCTGGGCAGAAAGCCATCCTCGCAACTGAAGCGCTGCATGCCCTCCCCAGAAGCGCCGAGCTCGTACCCGCAATAGAGGGGCGTAAACGCGAACGATTTCGCCCGCCGGGTGGCATATCCCAGTTCCTCGCCACCGGTGATGTTCAAGGCAGCGTTGAGAATTGGGTAAGGCCCCGGGTAATTATCCGCGAGCTCGCACAGTGCCACGTCGTCCTCAGGATCGAATCCCGTGAAGGGCTCTGCCTTCCGTTCAGGATTCGAAGCGCCTAGATAACATCGCACCAGGCGGTTCCGGTAGAAGTGATGGAGGGAAAAGTCATTCACATCTACCCGCCATGACAACCCGATCGCAGCCAGAATGAAGATCCCGCCTATGCATGGCAGCCAGACTCGGGGAGCACCTTCCAGGATTGCCCAGTATTGCTCCGATAATGCAGGCAATTTCAGACCGCTGTTGAGGTTCCAGAGCTTCGCCGTGTCTTCAAACTGGAACGCGAGGCCGGTAGCGATGTGCACCGCTGTGCTCAGCAGCAGCACGAGTCCCACGATGAACACATAAGGGGCCGCCTTCGCGACCGCATTCAGAACCTGCGCTGACTCGAGCGACTTCGAAATCCACGAACCGCTGCCGGCCTTCGAATCGGACACTGCAGCGCTGTCCTTCTTTGCGTTCGAATCGTAGGTATTCTTCCCGCTGGTCTTCGCGCTGCTGGCGGCCTTCACTCCTGCAACGTTGTGCAGAATCCAGAGGCCAATGGCGGTAAAGGACGAAAATTTAAAAGTGAATAGCCAGCGTACTCCCAGCGGCGCAAACGCACTGATTCCCGCCAGTAGAAGCCAGCCCAGGGTGATCAGCATCAGGTATCCACCCAGCCGCGCCCACCATTCCCGGACGACGTCCATCGAGCCACGTCCCACGAGTCCCAGGTGCAATACCCCCGCCAGCAACGTAATCACCATGAGCACGCCGCTGCCAAAGACCACGACCACCCATTCTGTGCTGGTGTCAATCCAGGGTGGTAGGTGCCTCAGCAGCAAGACGTAGGCGAACAACAGGCAGCCCCCGGCTGCTCCTGCCACCGGTGAGAAGACCAGCAACGCCACGACGGAAATCATCAGCTTAATCGGCTTCCCGTGAAGCTGGCGCAACTTGCGCCGGCCCAAAGCCATCAGCGCGACAATTCCCCACACCACAAAGTAAAAAACAGCCCCGGCTGCGGCCCACAAGCCGATGGACTTATCGGCGAAATACAAGTTCTGCCACAAAGCGCAATTCAACAGCACACACGCCACCACAAATGGCAACATCACAGTCAACGTGACCTGAATCCCTCGAAACCATGCCTTGATTCTTTGAAACCAGGTCTTGGGGATCTCATTTGGCTGAGCTTCGACTACAACGTTGACCGCCATTGACACGCACGCCAGAAAAAGCACGATGCCGCCGGCGATCAGGAAATTCATGCCATCGTCCGCATCCTCCATCTTCACCAGAGGCAACAGCGCACTCTGGCACAACACGAAGGCGCTTACGAAAATCATCCCCAGGATGGTCTGGTTCAGGATGACGTTGCGCAGCCAGGTTCCGATCATGGCCCACGTGTCCCCGGAAACGACTCCCGTTTTCGGCGTCAGATAGTTGCTGTACAACCGCAGCCAATGCACGACCGGAGCTTCGCTGCGGCGGTCGGGCTCGTATTTGCATGGGCTCAGCACTTTCTCCACTTCGCCGAACGAGGGCACGGCCATGGGAGCAGTGAGCCGTCGGGTCAACGCCGCCAGCCACGATCCGATATAACCACCTCCGGAAACTGTCGACAGGTAGTCGAATTTGCGCAGTAGTCCTTTCTGCGCCAACGCCTGCAGAATTCCCAGGTTGAACGTCGCGCTCCGGATGCCTCCCCCGGAGAACGCCAGTCCGATCAGGTTGTCCGGACGCGCTTCAACCGACACATCGCGTTTCGTGCGGGAGTCGTTAACCCGATCCAGTTCGCGATCCAGCACTTGATCGAACGTCGTCGGAGGATTGTCGCAGTGTTGAGCTTTAGACTGCGCAGAGGTACGATCAACCACTTTGGAAGGCGCCATAGTGACCTCGAGACGGGGGGAAGCCTACTTGGCGGGACACACTTTAGCAGAGTCTAAGTCATTGTCAACAGTCGGGGAGGCTTAGTTCGGAAAATGTAACAACGGGCAGAAGGACTGACCCCAGTATCGACGCCGTCCCAACAGACTGCCCCGAGGTGGTTGCTCTACTGCCCTTCCAGTTTGATATCTCCCACGCCAACATGGGCGCGCAGTTCATACTTCCCGTCGCCGTGATACTTGAGCGTCTTGCCGAGCCAGCCACGAGTCTCGCCGTAGCCGTCGCTGTTGACGTCGCCTATGCCGGTGCTCGCGCTGACTAGACGATAGCCGGATCGTCCAGTGGAAACCCGGATGTCGCCCACTCCCAGGTTCAGGTCTTTGTCGCCCTCGATGCTATCGACGGTTAAATCCCCGACCTTCTGATGAACGTCGAGATGAGCATTTGCGGGAACTTCCAACTCAACATCAAACTGCGTGTTGCCGCCCGTAGGAGCGTGGAATTCGACGGTGGCGTCATTTCCCCGAATGTTGAAATCGACGCGAGCCTGTTTCACATTGCTCTCCCGGCGCGATTTCACGGTGTACTCCAGCCTGATTTTTGCGGAATCGCCACGCTTGATGTGAACGTCGCCAACACTGAGGCGCACATGCACATAGCCACCGGATACGAACTCGCGAGAGTCGGTGTGCGTCTCTTCATAGCTCCAGTCGCTCGCCGCGCAGAGTGGCACCAGGAAGAAACACAACAGAAGAGCCCTGTGGAGCTTTAAAGCCTGAACTAAGGATCTTTGAGACATGGAGCACCTCTTGGGGCGCACCAGCGCCACATCTTGGTACGCAATTAGGAGAACGATAGTTCCGGCTCGATTTAGGAGCCCGTTGATTCAGGCGAAAGGTGGGAGTTGCATTCAACTCCTGAAATCGGCTATGCCGTCCGAAACCAACTGAACGGCGATCGCCAGGATCAGAAATCCGAAGACTTTGTTGATGGCACCCACCGCGCTCGGTCCCAAACGGCGCACCAGTGGGCCGCCCAGCCAGAAGAACAACACCACGCTCAACGCGATGGCAGAGATGCCGATCACCATCCCCACATATGCTTCCCAGTTGTCGACAGTCGCTGCGAGAGCCATGACCACGCCAATTGCGCCGGGTCCCGACATCAATGGCATCGCCAGTGGGGTTAGAGAAATGTCTTCCTTGTCCTCGGCCTCCTGGCTTTCTTCCGGACTAATGCGCGCGTGGGAGGTCACCATGCCCCAGGCGGTGTTGGCGACAATCAGTCCGCCCGCGATTTTCAGGACCGGAAGAGAGATGCCGAAGAAGTGCAACACGAATCTGCCAAAGAAGAGAAATGTGACCAGGATGACGAAGACCCAGACGCCTGTCTTGAGTGCAGTGCGGTAGCGGTCTCGGGGGGTCCATGATGAGGTCATCGTGAAGAAGACCGGGATCCCGCCAAAGGGATCGACGATGGGAAACAGGGCCAGGAACGTGGCGACCGCGGAGCCCGACAGAGTTCGCAGGAAATGTCCCAAAGCATGAGCGGGGGCCATGCTAGCGGTATCCTTCCATTGTTTTTGCCGCGCGCTCCAGGGCTGCGGCCAAGATAGCCAACTGCTGGCGAACGCGCTCACTGTCGCCCTTATCGATCGCTTCGTTCACTCCCGGGATCACCACCGCCGCGTACCCGGTGTACTCTCCCGGCGCATAGATGGCATGCCGGAACCAGGGTCGATGCGGCAAGCCCTGAGTCACAAGCAGAGCGCGCTCCGTGCCCAGCAGCGCCTGATTCAGCCGCGACGCGTCCGCCGGTGGATTCTTCTGCTTCGCCAGGATCTTCGTCCCGGCCGACTCGAAATGGTGGGCCGCGGTGTTCACCGCATCGAAGTCGAGCGCGTGAGTTCCGAATTTGTCATCGGCCCGCCTTTTCGCCGCGTCAAGATAGGCAACCACTTCCTTGCCGTACTCTTCGTAGTCATAGGGCAGAACATCGGCATTCGCCATGCGCACCGCTTCCAGCCCAAACACACGGGCCATCTGCTGCTCGTAGACGAAATCCGGATCGCCGAACTTCTTGAACCAGGCAAAGTTGTCGAACGCGGAGTGGTAAACGCCGTAGGGTCCGCTGGAACTCACGTCGCTCGAGGGAACTCCGAGATGCTGAAAAAAAGCGGTGTAATCGGACCCGCTGCCCAGATCACCAACAGGCACGTCAGACTTCACCTGCGCTGCCGGCAAACGATGATTCTCTCCGACCGCTTCCGCTGGCGATTGCGTAGAGGGACTCGCTTCCGGCTGCGATGCTTTTTGCCAAGCCTCGTACACCGTGCCGCCCTTGGGACTGGGCACAACCTTGGTAACGTCGCGCAGGAACTGCTTGAGGCTGGGAACGGCAGAGGCGCTGAACTTTGCTCCCGAGACCGCAACATCCACGTTGAAGTATGCGGGAGAATTCCTCAGTTCGACCTCATGCTGCTCCACCCATTCGGTGGAACCCATCAGTCCCTCTTCTTCGCCGTCCCAACTCGCGAAGATGACTGTGCGCTTCGGCTTCCAACCCGCCCGAAGCAATTCGCCAACTCCATGCACCGCTTCGAGCATCGCCGCCGTTCCGCTGTTAGGATCGACCGCTCCGTAGACCCATGCATCCCGATGATTGCCCGCGACCACCCATTGTTCCGGCAACTCGCTGCCTTGCGCGCGGCCGATCACGTCCCAGAGCGTGCGGTATTGATAATCCTGCTTCAGATGCATTCGCAGTTTTGCCGGGCCGGGTCCGACGTGATATGTAAAAGGCAACGCCCCCTGCCATTCGCGCGGGGAATCCGGCCCGCCGAGATGTTCCAACACCGGCCAGATATCGTGATATGAGAGCGGAGTCACAGGAATCTTCGGCATCTGCGCCGAGGCGTCGGGCGAGATTCTCTGCGAGTCGGGCAGGGATGGAGTCGACGCCACACCCGGGGTCGTCGGATCGCCTGGGAACTCAAACATGTAACCGATGGATCCGCGCTGCACTCCGGTGTCTGGACGCCAGGGTCCATCGGGATACTTGTCGCCGCGGCGCCAGCCGTCGTCTGCGGGATCGGAATAGATGATCATTCCGGCTGCACCGTGCTCCTGCGCGACGAAGACTTTCACCCCGCGAAAGTTCTGCCCGTAGCGAACAACCACGATCTTGCCGCGCACGCTGACTTTTAGCTTGTCCAGCTTTTCGAAATCCTCTGGCGTGCCGTAGTTCGCGTATACGACGTCGGCTTCGACGTCTCCCGAAGGAGACATACCGCTGAAGGGCATGACCACGCGGGGATCATCCTGGTAAGGATCCTTGCTAACGTGCTCGCGCGCCGGGCCGTGCATCGCGACGCCCGCCGGTTCGGTCATATCCACGCTGATCTCAGCCGGATAGTTGATCCAAACTTTGTACTCGACGATTTCAGTATCCAGACCGGCATCGCGAAACTTCTGGGCGACATAGTCGGCCGTCGCTTTGTCTTCGATCGTGCCCGCCATATGCGGCGCTTTGGTCAGGATGCGTAAATGTTCTTCGGCAAGTCGGGAATCGGGCACGGACAGAAACTGTGTCTCGGCGGCTATTTCCGCTGCGGCTTTGCGAAAACCAAAGATCGTTGCGGCACCCGGGGAGGCTGGCGCCTTCCCACCAGACGATGTCGACGAGGCAACGAAGAGCATGGCCGACGAGACAAGCGCTGCGAAAACGACTCTCATTGGTTCGGACGTGAAAGTTAGTAAGGTAGCACAGGTGCTTGCCCCGATTGGAAATAGCATCCCGGCCCATCTCCATATTTGCTTTATGTTCGCTGTCTGCACCAACTTCACCAATTTCACCATATGGTGCTATGAAGTGATATAATGCTGGTATGAAGCGAGCCACCATGACTTTTCCTGATGATCTAGCCAAGGCCATGGACGACTACTTGCAATCGCAAGACGCTCCTCCCTCGCTCACGACCGTCATGCAGGCGGCTTTGCGAGAGTACCTGCGCGAACGCGGATTTCTGCGGGAATTCCGGCCGTTGAAGATCACGCCGAAAGGAAACAGCGGGCGGAGCGATGTGAGTCAGAACCACGATCTTTATCTGACGGGCATGAAGAAATGATCCGTGGCGTCCTCACGGATACTGGCCCCCTCTATGCGGCCAATGATGAAGGCGACGCGCACCATTCACTTGCGCTCCGCCAACTGAAGGAATTGGCCCGCGACCGGCGAGAGGTGCTAATTGCCTACCCGATCCTACTTGAGGCTTACTCGTTGCTCCTTTATACGCTCGGGAGACACGCGGCTTCGGGCTGGCTGGCGGAAGTATCCGACGCATCGTTCCTGAATCCTGCGCCGGAGGACTATGCCCGCGCGCTCATAATGGTGCAAGCCCTCCCTGATCAGAGAATCACTTTGGTTGATGCTACGCTCGCAGCGCTGGCTACCCGCCTCGGTCTGGACGTCTGGACCTACGACCACCATTTTGACGTGATGAGAGTTGGTGTTTGGCGCTAATGGCCGTCATAGATCGACTACCACTTACCTGACCTGCCCCGTTCCGATGATCTCGTACTTTGACGATGTTAGTTCTGCCAGCGCGAACGGCCCGCGGCAGTGAAGCTTCTGCGTGCTGACGCCCATCTCGGCGCCGAAACCGAACTCGGCGCCGTCCGTAAAGCGCGTCGATGCGTTCCAGTAAACCGCCGCGGAATCGACTTCACGGAGAAACTTCCGCGCATTCGACTCGTCGCTGGTGACGATCGAATCCGAGTGCATGGTCGAGTATTTGTTGATGTGCGCGATGGCATCGTTCACGTCCGCGACCACCGCGATCGCCATACACAAGCGCAAATATTCTTCGTACCACTCCTGATCTTTCGCGGGGATTATCGGCAAGCCTGCGGCAAGTGTGCGAGATTTGCCATCCCCGTGGAGTTCCACTCCTGCATCGATCAGCTTCTTGGCGATTCGCGGAATGTATTCCGCCGCAACGCGCTCGTGGACCAGCAACTTCTCGGCCGCGTTGCACACCGACGGACGCTGCGTTTTCGCGTTGATCACAATGCGGTCCGCCATATCAAGGTCCGCGGAGGCGTCGACGAAAATGTGGCAGTTCCCTGCCCCGGTTTCGATCACTGGGACAGCTGAATTCTCCGTCACGAAGGTGATCAGCCCAGCACCGCCGCGGGGAATGATCACGTCTACCAGGCCGCGCGCTTTGATGAGTTCGTGCACCGTCTGCCGTGTTCCTGAGTCGAGCAACTCGATAGCACCCTCGGGAACTCCCGGGACGCCTGCCATGATTTCGACCAGGCGCTGATTACTGCTCGCCGCTTCTTTCCCACCGCGCAGAACGATGGCATTACCGGTCTTCAACGCAAGGACAGCGGTGTCGACAGTAACGTTCGGACGGGATTCATAAATGATGCCGACAACTCCGAGGGGAACGCGCACTTTGCGGATGCGCAGTCCATTCACTTTGGTCCACTCGGCAAGCGTCTCGCCGATCGGATCCGGCAGGGCAGCAACTTCGCGCACGCCGCCAGCCATTTCTTTGATTCGGGCGGGCGTGAGGAGCAGGCGGTCTCGCATCGCGCCCTCGAGACCCGAGTGTTCGATATCTGCCCGGTTAGCCGCGAGAATGTCCTTCTCGTGAGCTTCGACGGAGTTTGCAATCGTCAGCAGTAAAGCGTTCTTTTGCTCGGTCGACAATTGCGCCAGCTTCGCGGAGGCGGCACGGGCGCGCAGCAGTTTTTCCTGCGTCGAAGCCGTGTTGGCAACAGTGGTAGCCATCAGGTTGTCTTCCGCGGAGGAAAATATGTCCCGATCTTGCGGGCTATCCCCATCGTAATTGCCAGCGGATGGCGTCCGTTCACGATGGCGACGTGGACTCCGCCTTCGCTCGCGAGTTTTGCGGCCCGCAGCTTCGAAATCATGCCACCACGGCCGAGCGCACTCTTGCCATTGCACAGCGCTTCTAACTCGGGTGTGAGCTTGCGAATGACCCGCTGGATCTTCGGCTTCTTTCGTCCGTTGGGAACCAGGAATCCGTCGACGTTGGTGAGCAGAAGCAGCCAATCGGCCTTCACAGCCGTGGCCAGCAGAGAGCTGAGTTCGTCGTTGTCACCGAAAGCGCCTTCGAGTTCGCGCACCGAAACGCTGTCGTTCTCATTTACGATCGGGACGACTCCCAGTCCCAGCAACTCCGCGAACGCGTTTTGAAGATTCCGGTAGCGAACCGGCGAAGTGAAGTCGTCGCTGGAAAGCAGCAGTTGCGCAACGACCTTCTTGCCGAAGAACAAGCGCTCGTAGGTGTGCATCAGCTTGCTCTGCCCGACGGCGGCGCAGGCTTGCATGCGCGGGACGTCGCTGGGGCGCTTCCGCAGATCAAGGCCCGACATGCCCGCCGCTATGGCCCCGGATGTGACGATCAGGTATTCGTTCTTCGAGAGATCGAACTGGTCCACCATGCCGCGCAGCAGATGAATGTCGATCTGCCCGCCAGGAGCAATAAGACTGGTGCCGACTTTGATGACCACACGCATCTTGATTCTTGGCTGCTGCGGGGCGCGAATGTCGCTTGCCATTCGCTGCCGCGTTGCTCCGACCTGGAGAACACAGCCTCCCGCGGGGTGGGACAACACCTCTATCGTGCCGTTAGAATGGCTTTCTTGGCAAGATGAAAAATCCTGCCTAGGTTACTGCCATGCCAGCCTCCAACGCTACCAGCCGCTTCTCCGATCGGGTCGAGAACTACGTTCGTTATCGTCCGGGATATCCATCCCATGTGCTTGAGACCCTGACGGAAGAGTGCGGATTGATGCCTTCGCACCGGGTGGCTGACATCGCATCGGGGACGGGGATATGGACGAAGATGTTGCTGGAGAATGGCAACGCCGTGTATGGGGTGGAGCCGAATGAGGACATGCGGCACGCAGGCGAGCGACTGCTCACGGGATTCCCCATGTTCACCAGCATCGATGGGAATGCCGAGGCGACCGCACTACCGGACGCGAGCGTCGATTTCGTCACCGCAGCACAAGCGGCGCATTGGTTCGATCGCGAGCGGGCGCGGCAGGAGTTTGTTCGCATCCTCAAGCCCGGCGGGTGGCTGGTGCTCTTATGGAATGAACGCGAGGTCGATACCACTCCGTTCTTGCGCGACTACGAGCAGCTCTTGCTGGCCTACGGCACAGACTATGAAGAGGTGCGTCACGAGCGGACTACCGACGCGGTGAATGAATTTTTCGACCCGGCGCCATACGTCGAGCGCGTGTATCCCATGCGGCAAGTGTTCGATTACGCAGGACTCGAAGGGCGGTTGCTGTCGTCGTCGTACGCGCCGGGGCCGGGGCATCCAAAGCACGAACCGATGCTCAGCGAATTGCAGCGCATCTTTGAGCAGTGCTCCGCGGGTGGAAGCGTGGCCTTCGATTACAAGACCCGAGTCTATTTGGGAAAATTGAACTGACCGGAGAACGACGTTGTCCGACGAGAAATCTCTTCATATGACGCCTGACGAGTTCCGCCGCCACGGCCATGCCGTGGTGGACTGGATCGCCGATTACCAATCGCGAATTGAATCCTTTCCCGTGTTGTCACAGGTGAAGCCCGGGCAGATTCGCGCGTCGCTGCCGCTGAACCCTCCAGCTGAGGGCGAGCCTTTCGACGTGCTTCTCAGGGACGTCGATCAATTGATCCTGCCGGGCGTCACGCACTGGCAGTCGCCGAATTGGTTCGCGTATTTTCCGTGCAACGCGTCAGGCCCGGGGATTTTGGGAGACCTGCTTGCTTCCGGCTTAGGTGTGCAGGGAATGCTGTGGTCGACAAGTCCAGCTTGCACGGAGTTGGAAACGCACGTCATGGACTGGTTGGTGGGGATGCTAGGGCTGCCGCAGAAATTTCTCTCGTCGGCTATCGGCGGCGGAGTGATTCAAGACACCGCTTCAAGCGCCGTGCTCTGCGCCTTGCTCGCCGCACGCGAGCGGGCCACCGGCTACACCACGAACAAGAAAGGTGGGAACGGCCGTCTTGTAGCCTACGCATCAACGCAAACGCATTCGTCGCTGGAGAAAGCCGCGATGATCGCGGGAATAGGAACGGACAATCTCCGGCTGATCGAAGTGGATGAAAAGTTCGCCATGAAACCGGATTTACTCGCACGCCAAGTGGAAGCCGATCGGAAAGCCGGTCTGGTTCCTTGCTTTGTTTGCGCGACCGTGGGCACAACGTCGTCAAACGCGATGGATCCCGTTCGAGCGATTGCCGAGATCTGCCGCAAGAACAATCTGTGGATCCACGTCGACGCCGCCATGTCCGGGACAGCCATGGTCTGTCCCGAATTTCGTCACCTTCAAGACGGAGTCGAACTGGCCGACAGCTACAATTTCAACCCGCATAAATGGATGGGCGCGAACTTTGATTGCAGCTGCTTTTGGGTAGCCGATCGCAAGGCGCTGATTCAAACCCTGAGCATTCTGCCGGAATATCTGCGGAATCAAGCCACGGAGTCGGGAGCGGTGATCGACTACCGTGACTGGCACATCCAGCTGGGACGCCGTTTCCGGTCACTGAAGCTCTGGTTCGTGATCCGCCACTACGGAGTCGCCGGCTTGCAGCATAATGTCCGCGAGCATGTACGACTGGCGCAAGACTTCGCTGCCTGGGTGAAGAACGACAACCGGTTCGACCTGGCCGCACCAGTTCCACTGAACCTAGTCTGCTTCCGACACAAGGGCGGAGACGCGACGAATCAATCGATCATGGACCGGCTGAACCAGAGCGGGGATCTGTGCCTGACCCACACCAAGTTGAATGGCAAGCTCACCCTGCGGCTATCGGTTGGGCAGATGAATACGAAGGCGCGCCATGTCGAGAGTGCCTGGGAGCGGATCCTTCGGGAGCTAAACAACCAGGATTTGGCAGGGAGATAGTCGCGGCTCAGCTTTCCCATGGATTCAGGACAGGCACCCTCGTTTGCACAAAGTCATTTACATTGCGGGAAACAATTGTGAGATTGAACTGAAGAGCGGTGGCAGCCAGTAAACCGTCGATCACCGCCAGAGGCTTCCCTTTTCTCTTTGACTCGGCAGCCAATATGCCCCAGCGATCAGCAATTGCCGCGCTGATGGGTACGACCCTGCCAGAGAACCGGGCCTGCAGGTCCACTTCTAACCAACTTTCGAGTTGGGATCGCCGCGCACTTTGCGGTAGTCCTGCGATCCCTTTACGAATTTCCCCCAAAGTCAGAACACTCAGGTGGAGCAGCCTCTCATCAGCCACTTTGAGCCACTCGAGTACACGTGGCTCTGGCTGGACGCGTGTGATCTCAGAGATGCAGTTCGTATCGAGCAGGAAGCCGCTCACAGCTTGACGTCGCGCCCGGGATCGCGGTCCCGCTCCAGATTGAGCTCGACGCCCACCAGCGGTGACTGTTGGAAAAAGTCGACGAGACTCTTGGGCTGATACGCCTTGCCAGCCAACTGCTCATACTGCTCCTCGGCCACAATCACCACCCCTTCTTTGCCTTGCCGAGTGATGCGCTGCGGTCCCTCGGTTCGGGCCCGCCGAAACACCTCGCTGAATCGAGCCTTGGCGGTTTGCACCTGCCATGGCTCGGAAGCAGCGATTGCAGAGCGTGTCGCGCGCTCTGTTGCCGACCGCCTTGCGTTGTTAGTTTTCTTCATAAAATAACTGACTAGTCAGACTAGTCATATTAAATATCACAAACTACAGATTGTCAAGGAGGGGCCTGCGAACACTAATACTTGCTCGATTTGCAGTAACCCGCGCAGCCAGGGAAAACGCTTCTTAGGAGCGATGGATTGAGTGCTTCACGCGTATCTTGAATCGGAAGTTCGACCAGATTGGCTTAACGTGGAGTATTCGAAGGCCATGATCCATCCCCCTCTGCGACCACGGTGGGCAGTGATTCGTAGACGCAAGACGGATCAGAGATCAGTCCGCCGGCATAGGCGCCGTCCGCGGCTCGGAACGCGGCTCGACGGTGGGAACGGTAGCGTCGGCAGCCGTCTCGATCCACTTGCGGACTTCCGGCAGCGCCTTCCGCATCGCAACTTCGCCAACTTTGATCAGGTCTGCGGCTCGCCTGAAGTCATCGTATCCGAATCCCGCCACATCGGGCTCGACGACAAGATCCGCCGCACTCCGCCAGAGAGAACCCATCGCATCCTGCGCGATGGCAAAGGACTGTCCAATCACGTCAAAGAGATGTCTAGGCGGACCACCATTCGACCAGGTCCCCTTCAGATGTACCGCCAACACGCGCTCTGCGCCCATATCGCGGAGCGGTCGGGTCGGCACCGGATGCGACAGCATGCCATCCACCAGATACCGCCCGCGAATCTCAACGGGCAGGAACATGCCAGGATAGGCGCAACTCGCGCGGATCGGGTCGATGATCGTCCCGGAGTGAAACACAACTCCTTCTCCGGTGTTGAAGTCGGTCGCCGTCACTCCGAGCGGAATGCGCAGGTCCTCGAAAGTCTTGCATTTCAGGGTTCGGGTTAGAAACGAAACCATCCGATCGTTGGAGGCGAAGCCGTAGCGCGAAAGAGTCCAGCGGGCGAAACTGGTGAAGCGGCTGTTGCGCGCCACCTCTTCCATCTCGGCGAGCGACAATCCACTGCAGTAGCAGGCACCGATCAGGGCTCCGACGCTGGTGCCCGTCACCACACGGATCGGAATGCCCTCCTGCTCGAGGACCTTCAGAACCCCTATGTGAGCGATGCCGCGGGCGAACCCTCCCCCTAAAGCTACGCCAATGGCTGGGACGCGGGTCGCGACGAGCGGAAGAGCAGGCTTCCGGGAAAGCTCGCGCCCGAACGCCTGAACCGTGCGAATGATCTTCCCCAGACTTTTCACGGCGAACCCCACTGTCGGGCTTAAGAGACCGCGTGAGAACTAGCTTGTAATTGTAATTAAGATGAGGCAGAAAGAGAGGTATGGGACGATTTCTGCCGTACCAGCCGGATCAGGCGTATCTAGTACCGCCCAGCGTGAAGGATGAGTTGGGGGAAGATCATCTGTGCTTCTTCATTCACCGGGCGGTGGAGCACATGGACTTGAAGAGTTTCGAGCAGGAGTATGGAGAAGAAGGTGGGGCGCTGTATTGTCCGGCGCTGATGTTGAAAGTGTGGCTGTATGGGTATGCGTTGGGGATGACGTCGGCACGGCGGTTGGAGCAGCGCATCCGCGAGGATTTGGGGCTGCGCTATCTGGCGGGAGGAGCGCGGCCGGACAACTGGGCGCTGAGTGCGTTTCGGCGCCGGCATGCGCGGGGGTTGAACGATGTGTTCACGCAGGTGCTGGAGATGGCGCGAGCGATGAAGCTGGGGCGGTTGGGGCAGGTGGCGATTGACACGACGCGGATTCATGCGGCGGCGTCGCGCAACCGGCTGGAGACCGAAGAGCGGCTGCGGCAGGAACGGGCGCGGCTGCGGCGGAGCATACGGAAGTGGCAGAAGCAGTGCGACGAGGACGATCCCAACGAAGGGGCGGGCACACGGGTGCATCTGCAACAATTGCAGGAGCAGTTGCAGGCCATGCCGCGGCGACTGGAGAAACTGCGCAAGAGCGGGATGAAGAAGGTGTCGCGCACCGATGAAGACGCGCGTTTTCTGCGGGAGCGGAGCGGATTTGCGCTGGGCTACACGGCGGAAGCGGCGGTGAATGAAGATCACCTGATCGTAGGGCAGCGGGTGACGCAGAATGCGGCGGACAATCACAGCCTGATCCCGATGGTGGAAGAAGCGGAACGACAGAGCGGAGCGAAGGTGGAGAAAGTGCTGGCCGACGCTGGATTTTTCTCGCTGGAAAATATCGAGGAGTTGGAAGCTCGCGGGTTGGAGGTGTACGTGCCGGATTCGAATCTGGCGCGGGAGTTGAACACGGGACAGCGTTGTCCGTGCATCCGGCTCAGCCAAACGCAGCGGCGCATGCGGCAGAAACTCCGCGGGCCGACCGGACAAGCGGTCTATCGGCGACGCAAGGCCCTGGTAGAACCGGTTTGGGGAACGCTTAAAGAACAACGCGGCATGAAGCGGTTTCGCTTACGAGGATTAGAAAAAGTAAGCATCGAGTTCACCCTGGCCGCAATCTCGTTCAACCTGACCCGGCTGCTGGCAAAACGCCAGCCCGGACCGACCATCGTAATAGCAACCGGCTAGCAGATCGCGTTCTCACGCGGTCTCTTAAGCCCGCCAGAATCCCACCTGGCAAATAAGATGCCACATTTTGCTGCAAGGCTGTAGGGCACAAGGGTGCCACAGGGCGTTACTCTAAGGACAGTAACCAGTTACCATGGAAGCATCATGCAGTTGGCGAAGTCCCTGTATTCCTGCTAAGTTGCCGACTGTATGGTGCGAGAGATTTCGGCTGGTGGGGTTGTTGTCCGGCATATGGACGGAGAGTGGTGGGTGGCGGCAATCCAGCCGGCTGGAGACCCCTCGTCCGCGCCTGCTCCCAAAAAACGAGCTTCCGCCGCGAAGGACAAGGCCCGGCTCTGCTTGCCAAAGGGCCTGGTCGATCCTGGTGAGAAGGCTCTGGAGGCCGCGCTCCGTGAGGTGCGCGAGGAGACCGGGATCACAGCATCGCCCATCACGAAACTTGCCGACATCAAATACATGTACGTGCGCACCTGGGGAGATGGCCAGCGGGTCTTCAAAATCGTCAGCTTTTACCTGTTGCGCCACGAGTCGGGAGAGATCGACCAGATTTCTCAAGCGATGAGAATTGAGGTAGCGCGAGCTTCCTGGATCCGCCTGCAGGATGCTGCAAAACTTCTGGCCTACAAGGGCGAGAAGCAGATGGCGCGACAGGCGCTGGAATACGTAATGGCGCACCCCGAGTTGTGATCGGTTGCTCTGGAAAAATGCCTGTCGATGCAGTTACCATGGCCTCGACACACTCCCAGTCGAGGGCGATCGGAAAGTCATCTCTCTTGCCAGTCCAGCGTTCTCCCAAAATCCGAGCGATGCAAGCGGAACTACCGTCGAGGCCTGATCATGAAGCGCATTCATAAAGTTGCCATTCTGGGCGCCGGAACCATGGGCGCGCGTATCGCCGCGCACTTTGCTAACGCCGGCGTTCCCAGCTATTTGCTGGATATCGTCCCGCCGGATGCCGATGCGCTAGCGCGGAACAAGATCGCGGCCGCTGGTCTCGATGCGGCAAAAAAGTCGAAGCCGGCGGCGTTCATGGATGCGTCGCTCGCACGATTGGTGACCGCCGGCAATTTCGAAGACGATCTAAAGAAATTGGCCGAGGTCGATTGGATCATCGAAGCCGTGGTCGAGAACCTCGACATTAAGCGGAGCCTGCTGAAAAAGGTAGTAGCAATTCGCAAGCCTGGGACGATCATCACCACGAACACAAGCGGCCTGCCCGTCGGCAAGATTGCAGAGGGATTCTCTGAGGACTTCCGGCGAGCCTGGTTCGGAACACACTTTTTCAATCCTCCGCGCTACATGCGGCTGCTGGAAATCGTCCCCACGCCCGAGGCGGATCGAGACGCGATCGACGCCGTCTCTCACTTCTGCGACGTGCGTTTGGGCAAAGGCGTCGTGATCGCCAAAGACACGCCGAATTTCATCGGCAACCGCATCGGTACATTCTCGGTGCTGAATGTCATGCGCCTGATGCAGGAGATGGGTTTAACCATCGAAGAGGTAGATGCGCTGACCGGGCAGGCCGTCGGATGGCCGAAGTCGGCTACATTCCGCACCATCGATCTGGTCGGTCTCGACATCCTTGGACACGTCGTCAGCAACATGACGTCGAATGTTCGCGATGAGCGCAGCGATCTGCAACTGCCTGAGTTCTTCAAGAAGATGCTGCAGAATAAATGGCTGGGCGACAAGACCAAGGGCGGCTTCTACAAGAAAAATGTGGGGCGGGCGCTCTCGCCCGCCGAAACTGGCCAGGAAGACGAACGTCTAGCCATCGACTGGAAAACTCTCGAATATCACCCCCGCCAGAAGCCGAGGTTCCCCGCTCTCGATATGGCGAAGAACGTCGAAGACACGGGCGCGCGCCTGCGCATGCTGCTGGGCCTCGAGGGTGGTGGTCCGCAGAAGGGCGATAAGGCAGGACCATTCTTATGGGCAGCGCTCTCCGATCTGTGGACCTATGCCGCGAATCGTGTGCCCGAAATCTCCGATTCGATTGTGGAGATCGATCAGGCGATGAAGCTGGGCTTTAACTGGGAACTGGGCCCGTTCGAGTTGTGGGACGCGGCGGGCGTTGAGGCCACCGTCACTCGCATGAAGAAAGAGGGCAAGCCCGTAGCGCCCAATGTCGAGAAGTTGCTCGCTGCGGGTCAAAAATCCTGGTACTCCGAAGATCCAAAGTCACCCTCCGGTCGCAAATACTGGGAACTGGGAACTGAGAACTGGAAACTGCTCCAGGTTCCCTCTGGCGTCTGGTCCGTCACCGTCGCAAAGAAATCCAACGGCGTAGTCAAGAAGAACTCCGGCGCTTCGCTAGTCGATCTCGGTGACGGAGTTGCCTGCCTCGAGTTCCACAGCAAGATGAATTCTCTCGGCACCGACATCATCAGCCTGATTAATCAAACGCTGAAGCCGGGCGGACCGGGCGACACCTTCGATGCTTTTGTGATCACCAACGACGCGACGAACTTCTCCGTCGGCGCCAACCTGATGCTGCTGCTCATGAGCGTACAGGAGGAGGAGTGGGACGATGTCGACCTGGTGATTCGACAGTTCCAGGGCATGACGCAGGCCATCAAGTTTTCGCCGAAGCCGGTGGTTTCGGCGCCGTTCGGTTTGTGCCTCGGCGGCGGGACCGAGATTTCTCTGCACGCTGCGGCACGTCAACCGCATGCCGAGCTTTATACCGGGCTAGTGGAAGTCGGCGTTGGACTGTTACCCGGCGGCGGCGGATGCAAAGAAATGTTGCTGCGGGCGGTTGATACGGCAGCAGCATCGAAAGGCAAGTCTTCCGGCGAGGCCTTGGCAGGCTCGGTCGAGATGATGGAGGCCATGAAGAAGGCTTTCGAGACGATCGCCACCGCGAAGGTAGCCACTTCGGCGCATGAGGCACGCGGACTGGGATTCTTGTCTGATTCAGACACGATCACCATGAACCGTGAGCGTGTTCTCTCCGACGCCAAGGCTCGGGCGCTGGAACTGGTCCGTGCCGGATACGAACCGCCGGTACCGCGTACCGACATCCCCGCGCCCGGCGAGAGCCTTCTGGCTGCGCTCAAGATAGGAGTGCATCTCATGAGACAAGGTGATTTCATCACCGACTACGAAGTGAAGCTAGGCGGAAAGATCGCCGAAGTTCTCTGCGGCGGCAATCTCACTCCGGGCACCCCAGTCAGCGAGCAGTACATCCTCGATCTCGAGCGGGAGGGCTTCAAATCACTCTGCGGCGAGAAGAAAACGCAAGAGAGAATTCAGTACACGCTGAAGACCGGGAAGACGCTAAGGAATTGAAGTTACTAACTTCGTTTGTCCGCCGAGGCGGAGCGCGGTCGGGAAGGGCGCGACTCACGCGCTGCGGAAAAAGTCACGATTTTGGGTGGCAAGATTTTGGGTGGCGCAGCGCTTCAGCGCTGCGATAACAGTCTTGTCTTGAATGGCGGCTTTTAGCCGCTGGGATCAAGATGTGGGTCGCGAGGGGTTTTTCCGAAGCGTGTTAAGTCGTGCCGTGAGAGCCCTTAACACATTGTCATTCCGAGCCGCTCGCAGGCGCGCTTGCGCGCAGAGAGCGAGCGAGGAATCTGCTGTTCGAATGCTGCTCCCAAAACGGGAATCTTGTTCGCCTTCTCTCCCGTTAGTACTTGACTTGGCCTTCACTTCCAGCTACTTCTGAGACATAGTCAATTGGTCTTTGGCATCCGAATCTCTCCTAACTCTTGGCGGCTCAAGATTTTGCCCCTAAGTCGTTACAGCCCTAGGATTTTTTCTTAAATTCTAGCTAACTCAATGATTCCAACAGACCATGGGGAGGGGGGGGGTTACCAAACCGTAAATACCATCCCAAAATGAAAACCCCGGCGGCGAAGTCCTATTTTCCCTGCGCTACAATCGCGTCATGCGAACACCTCTACTGGCTGCCGCTGCGATCCTCAGTCTGACGGTTCTCTTTTCTTCGACCCCGTTCGCCGGCGCTCAAGCCAAGGACGCCCCACAGCAGGAGTCCTCGCCAGATGTGCCCGATGCAATTGCCATCCCCGAAGGGCTTCAACCGGTGCTCTTCGTGCGCGCTTCCGGTTCGCAGATTTATACCTGTCAGGCAGACGATGCGGGCAAATATAGTTGGACGCTAAAGGCTCCCGAAGCCGACCTCAAAGATCGCAAAGACAAAGTAGTCGGACAGCATACTGCCGGACCAACCTGGAAGTTAAAGGACGGCAGCGAAGTCACGGGAAAGGCCATCGGGCACGTTGACTCGCTCGACTCCGACTCGATCCCGTGGCTGCTGGTGGATGTCGTCAACAACTCCGGCAAAGGTTCACTCGCGAAGGTGACGAAGATTCAGCGCGTACATACGCACGGCGGCAAACCAGGCAACGATCCCTGCGACGAATCACACAAAGCCGCAGAGACGAAAAGTGCTTACAGCGCCGACTATTACTTCTATGCACCGGCGAAGTAGGCATGAAGCGGTTCGAGAGCCTCGGGCATCAAACTAGAAGTTAACCTAGGAGGATTCTATGCGTGACGTGATCATTGCATCGTCGGTGCGGACGCCCGTAGGCCGCGCGTTCAAGGGCACGCTCCGCGCCACGCGTCCGGATGAGTTGGCCGCGGTCGCCATCAAAGGCGCGCTCGACCGCGTGCCCCAGCTCGACGCAAAGGAGATCGAAGACGTCATCATCGGCTGCGCCATGCCCGAGGCCGAGCAGGGCATGAACGTTGCCCGCATCGCTTCCCTGCGAGCCGGTCTGCCGGTCGAAGTGTCGGCGTTGACCATCAATCGTTTCTGCTCTTCCGGATTGCAGGCGATCGCCATGGCGGCGGAACGAATCATGTCGGGCGGCGCGGAAGTGATCGTCGCCGGCGGAACCGAGTCGATGTCGATGATCCCGATGGGCGGCCACAAGATTTCCCCGAATCCCTGGCTGGTGGATCACTATCCGGATGCATATCTCTCGATGGGATTAACGGCTGAGCGACTGGCGAAGCGATTTGGGATCACGCGCGAGGCTGCGGATGAGTTCTCGCTGCGAAGTCATCAGAAGGCATTGACGGCGATCCAGGCGGGGAAGTTCGAGGATGAAGTCGTTCCTGTGCCTGTCAGCTTCAGCACGCCTAACGGATCAAAGCCGAAGCGGCAGGAGATCGTTTTCAAAGTCGACGAGGGTCCGCGCGCCGATACGTCGCTCGAAGCACTGCTCGCGCTGAAGCCGGCCTTCCATGCCAAAGGAACCGTGACTGCCGGAAACTCGTCACAGATGTCGGATGGCGCTGCCGCTGCGATCGTAATGTCGGCCGAACGCGCACAAGCGTTGGGCATCAAGCCGCTGGCTCGATACGTGTCGTTCGCCACAGCAGGATACAAGCCGGAAGAAATGGGACTCGGACCAGTGTTCGCAATTCCGAAGGCCTTGAAGATGGCTGGCCTCAAGCTCTCTGACATTGATGTGATCGAATTGAACGAGGCTTTTGCCGCACAATCGTTGGCGGTCATCAAGGAAGGTGGCCTTGATCCTGAGAAGGTCAACCCGAATGGCGGAGCGATCGCGCTGGGACATCCCCTGGGATGCACAGGCGCCAAACTTACGGCGAGCGTGATCCGTGAAATGAAGCGCCGGAAGGCCCGCTATGGAATGGTTACCATGTGCGTCGGCGGAGGAATGGGAGCCGCGGGGATTTTCGAGAACGCTTAAGAAAAACGGCGCTATAATTTACGCAAGGAGGTTCCTATGACTTCGGTGCGCCTTCTTACAGCCGCCGTGCTGGTCTGCACCGCATCAGCCTTCGCCCAGGAACAACTCTCCTCGACGACTCGCCCGAACCGAACCACCGAACCGGAAAAATCTCCGCAGGCCACAACATCAGAAGCGTGGAAGCTCGTCCGGGACCAACCAGCGGACTTGGACGCGGGAAAGAATCGTCCTCAACAATCCCAGATTGACGCCTACAAGATTGACCAATTTAGGATCGACCCAAACCGCCGACCCTTCAGATGGGGTTCGCAGAACGACCCCATACTCATCGAACCCGCCTTCGATGGACAACTGGGAGATGACACCGTGTGCTACAAGATTCGCAGCTACGTGGTGGCGCGCGACTCGAAAGATTCGGATTCTGTTCATCCCGTCGGCTATTCAACGTGCCAGCCGGCGAGTCGCTACCGCCTGAGGAAGACGCAGATTCAAACCGGCTCATCCGCCAAGTGACGTAGTTTTTGAACACTTCTTTACTCGATTGCTACGCTCATTTACACGATAAAGAGTAGGCTTTCGATGGATGTAGAGTACAAACCACGCACGGCATCCCCAGCCGTTGATATGAAGCGTGGTCGGTAGGAGGTGCTTTATGCGGCTCTCCGGCCTGTCTCTAACTGCAGTTTTGTTGTTCGCATCCTTCACCCTGGCACAACATTCCTCCAGTAGCAGCAGTTCCGGTGGTTCTTCCAGCGGCGGTTCTTCCGGCAGCGGTTCCTCCGGCGGCGGATCGCACAGCAGTTCTTCGGGAGGGTCGAGCTATTCCGGCGGCAGTTCAGGCGGTGGCAGCCACAGTTCCGGAGGCGGATACAGCTCTTCTGGCGGCCACAGCGCGGGCAGCGGGTCTGGCTCTACGGGAAACCATGGCTCCGGCAGTGTCCATCCCTCTGGCGGCGTGTCGGTCTCCGGCGGATCCGGCTCGCACGGCAAGAACGAACACGGATCTACTCTCGTAAATTCGCGGAATGGAATGGAGAGCTCCCCATCGAAGGTGCGTCCCATTCATGAGCCAAAGTCGGGCGTTCCCGAGCGCGCGGTTGTACCTGAGAAACGAAGCTTCTTCACCTTCCTGCGTCATCCGTTCCGAAAACCACCACCGAGAGTTGTGGCTCATCCGGCGTTGTATCTTCCCAGGCCGGTCTGTCCGAAAGGCAAATGTGCTCCAGTGTGTCCCGTCGGACAGGTCCGCAGTGGCCGTGCTTGCTCAACTCCAGTCGTCCAGGTATGCGTCGCCGGCCAGACTTGGAATCACTCCTGCCGCGACGAATGTTCCCATAGAGAAATTTGGAACGGCGGTTCTTGCCTCTATCACACCCGGTTCCTGGACAGCTGCTTCGCGCAGCGCGCAGCTCTGGAGCGTCAGGCACAGCGCGTACAGGCTGCAGAGGCGGCTCGGCGCAATGCCTGTGCCAATGGCCCCGCGCAGGAATGTTCCGAAGCGACTGGCACATGGCAGAGCGAAGAGAACCTGCGCCGCAATCTGCTCGCCCGTTATCAGCAATGCCAAACCCGGTCCATGTCGACGTATTCGGCGCGATACCGGCTGTCGCCGTATGATTCCACGCTCTGGTTGGATTCATTGCGATTCAACGAGGATTTCTAGCCCCGCGAGAAACACTTAAAACGAGTAATGGTTACGTCCGGCCGTAATATGCCGGACGTTCTTTCGCCCAAACTATCATTCCCTCGCCCACAGCATTAGAATTGCGTCAGCCTTTCCGCCAGCTTTTGACAGCCGGCGTTTTTATTTGGGGGATAGACGATGGCGACCACCACCGCAGTTCCGAAAACCAAAATCTCGGGAGGCAGCTTTCTCCTCGAAACCCGGCGTCCCGAGGAAGTTTTCACTCCGGAAGATTTCAGCGAGCAGCATCAACTCATCGGGCAGACGGCGGAGGAGTTCGCCGTCAACGAAATCGTTCCCAATATCGAGAAGATCGAACACAAGGATTTTTCCGTCACGCGTGAACTGTTGCGCAAGGCTGGCGAACTAGGGCTGAGTTCAGTGGAGATCCCCGAATCCTACGGCGGATTAGAGATGGACAAGGTCACCGCGGCAGTGATTGCCGACCACATCGCCAAGTACGCCGGATTTGCCACGACCTGGGGCGGACACACGGGCATCGGAACTCTGCCCATCGTTTATTTCGGCACGGAAGAGCAGAAGAAGAAGTATCTGCCGCGCCTGGGTTCGGGAGAAATTGTCGGGGCTTACGCGCTCTCTGAGTCGACGTCAGGCTCGGATGCTTTGAACTGCCGCACCCGCGCCAAGCTTTCTCCCGATGGCAAGCACTACATCCTGAACGGCGAAAAGATGTGGATTACCAATGCCGGCTTCGCCGATCTCTTTACCGTCTTCGCGAAGGTCGACGGCGAGAAATTCTCTGCCTTTCTGGTCGAGAAAGATTTCCCCGGATTCTCCGTTGGCGCGGAAGAGCACAAGATGGGAATTCGAGGTTCATCCACGTGCCCCATCATTCTGAACGATTGCAAGGTTCCGGTTGAGAACTTGCTGGGAGAGGCTGGCAAGGGGCACCTGATCGCCTTCAACATCCTGAATATCGGACGTTTCAAGCTGGGCGCGATGTGTGTTGGCGGCGGGCGCGTGTCGTTGGAAAACGCCATCGGCTACGCCAAGCAGCGTAAGGCGTTCAACAAGGTCATCGCCGATTTTGGACTGGTGCGCGAAAAGATCGCCAACATGGCGACGCTGCTGTTCGTCGGCGAGTCGCTAGTCTATCGCACCGTCGCCCTGATGGATGCCGCTCTCAGCGAGGTCGACAAATCCGCGGCCGACGCCGCGAAGCAGACGCTGAAGGCGATCGAGGAATACGCGGTCGAGTGCTCGATCATCAAGGTCTGGGGCTCGGAGATGATCGACTACGTCGTTGACGAGTCTCTTCAGATTTACGCGGGCTATGGCTTCGTTGAGGAGTATCCCGCCGAGCGTGCCTATCGCGATGCCCGCATCAACCGCATTTTCGAAGGGACGAACGAAATCAACCGGCTGATCATCACCGGCTTCCTGTTGAAGCGCGCCATGACCGGCCAGCTGCCGCTCATGCCGGCGATCAAGAAGCTGATGGATGAGGTACTCGCGGGCCCATCAATGGGCGAGGAAGTCGAGGGTGCTCTGGCTGAGGAGCGGAAGCTGGTCGCGCAGGCCAAGAAACTCGGCTTATTTGCAGCGGGATCGGCCACGCAGAAATACATGCAGGCGATCCAGGATCAGCAGGAGATCATGGGCGCGATCGCCGACATGACCATCGAAACCTATGCGATGGAGTCTGCGGTATTGCGCGCGCAGAAAATCGTCGAGAGCAAGGGTGAGTCGGGCGCAGCATTGCCTGTAGCCATGACTCGCGTTTATCTGTCGCAGGCCATGGAGAAGGTCGAATCTGCCGCGCGCAAGGTGATCGCCGCGGTGGCCGACGGCGACATGCTGCGCACCCAGCTCGCGATTCTTCGCCGGCTCGGGAAGTATGAGCCGTTCAATACCATCGAACTGCGGCAGCAGATCGCACGGAAGATGATCGAGCGCGGGAAGTATACCCTGGCTTAACGAACGCTTACCAGTGCGGTCCCCAGAGCGAAGCGAAGGATCGAGCATCCAAGCCGATTGCACAGGTCCTTCGCGGCAAAAATGTCGCTCAGGATGACAACGTTCTTTCCTATTGGCAGCCACTAAACACTCTGATCAGAAGTCCCATGGGCTCAGGACTGCTCGTCGTACTGAGTGGCGGCGGCTCCAAACGCTCGCGAAGGGTTCGCAAGCAGGTTCCGCAACGTTCGACGCCGACGGCACTGCCCACATAACCCGCGTAGTACCGATGCCTACCACCATCAGCCCAGAAGCGCAGACATGGCTGGAATCGCTGACGCACACAACACCCGGCCCCGAGACACTTGCCGAGCGCCGCGCCCGGACGGATGCCTGGCGCGCCCAAGATTCCGCCGAGGCGCGGAAGCTGTATCCCGTCAACGTGGAGGAAGCGACCACTGCCGGCGTTCGCACCGACATCATTACCCCGCTGACTATGCCCCCCGAGAACAAGACTCGGATCCTAATCAACCTGCACGGTGGAGGCTTCAACTCCGATTCAGGATCGTTGATCGAAGGCGTCCCGATCTCGAACCTGGCGAAGATGAAAGTGGTGTCGGTCTATTACAGGCTCGCGCCGGAGAATCCTTTCCCTGCCGCGGTCGATGATGTCGTGGCGGTCTACAAAGACCTCCTGAAAACGTACAAACCGCACAGCATCGGAATCTTCGGAACATCGGCGGGCGCTATTCTGACTTGTGAAGTTACGGTGAAGCTGAAGCAACTCGGCTTGCCGTTGCCGGGAGCCCTGGGCGTTTTCTCCAGCCTCGCCGATTTCAGCCGCCCCGGCGACTCGCGCCAACTATTCACACTCAACGGATTCCCCGGCCAACTCCAACCGGTCGACCCGCAGCACCTGCCGGACAACGAATATGCAGGAAAGACAGACCGCAAAGATCCCGTGCTTTCCCCGCTGTTCGCCGACCTGCACAGTTGGCCGCCAAGCCTGCTCGTTACGAGCACTCGCGATCTGCTGCTGAGTGACACTGCCATCTTTCATCGCGCGTTGGTGCGTGCGGGAGATGACTCGCAGTTGGTGGTATTCGAAGCCTTGCCACACGCCTTCTGGTATCACTTCCAGCTGCCGGAAACTCGCGAGGCACTCGAACTGATGTCCAGGTTCCTCGACGCGAAGGTTGAACGTTAACTAATCGGCTGCTACAGTTTCTCGTTTCATTCCATACCGAGGACTCGCAAATGAAGCCTGCACGTGCCGCCGCAGTGGCCTCTTATGTTTTGTTCTTTGCCGCAATTTCAGCGCGAGCCGAAGTCACGCTGCCTTCGCTGCTGGCCGATCACATGGTCGTGCAGCGTGGACTGCCGGTACATGTGTGGGGCAAAGCAGCTGAGCATGAAAACATCTCGGTGACATTCCGCGGCGAGATTCAAACCACGATCGCCGATGACCTTGGACGCTGGAGCTTGTATCTCTCTCCCGGCGAGGCCGGCGGACCATTCCAGATGGTGATCAAAGCGTTGAATACGATCCAGCTGAACGACATTCTGGTCGGTGATGTCTGGGTCGCCTCCGGTCAGTCCAATATGGAGTTTCCCATCAAGGCGCTCGCGAATCCGGAAGCCGAGATCGCCGCCGCGCAATACCCGAAGATTCGCATCTTTCGGGTTGAACATAGCCCGTCGGACTATCCGCGCTCGGACGTGGAGGCGAAGACCTGGGCGCCATGCACGCCAGAGAATGTTGCCGAGTCTTCGGCAGTGGCCTACTACTTTGCCCGCGACCTCCATCAGAAAGTGAATGTGCCGATCGGATTGATTGAGACCTTCTGGGGTGGAACTGCCGCCGAATCGTGGACCAGCCTGCGTACGTTGTCCGCGGACGCATCGCTGATGCCGGTTTTTGCCGAGCGCGCAAAAATGGTTGACGAGCAAGAGTCTGTCCTGATGCGCCAGGCGCAAGAGGAGCACGACTATCAGAAAGCGGTCGAACATGCCAAGGCTGAGGGCAAGCCAGCTCCTTGGAGAAAATGGCATCCCGACTTTGCCGCGTGGGCTCCAGCCGCGCTTTTCAACGGGATGATCGCACCGCTGACCCCGTTCGCGATTCGTGGAGTGATCTGGTATCAGGGCGAAGCCAATTCCGGCCCGAGAGCCCAGCTTTATGCCCACTTGTTCCAGACCATGATCAGTGATTGGCGCCGGGTGTGGGATGAGGGCGACTTCCCCTTCCTCTTCGTGCAAATCGCGAATTGGAATACCGAACCCGATGGCCGCTGGCCCGAGGTGCGCGACGCGCAGCGGAAGGCGCTCGCACTGCGGAATACGGGTATGGCGGTCACGATCGACATCGGAGACCCGGTCGACATCCATCCCAAGAATAAGCTGGATGTGGGCCTGCGCCTGGCAAGGGCCGCGCGTGCGATTTCCTATGGTGAAAAGCTAGAGTGGTCCGGCCCGCTCTACCGGCAGCTCACGCGCGAAGAGCACGCCCTGCGAGTCTGGTTCGATCACGCTGCGGGACTCACGGCCAAAGGTGGTCCACTCGTCGGATTCGAAGTTGCCGGAGCAGATGGGAAATATGTTGCTGCAGATGCGAAGATCGACGGCTCATCGGTGATCGTCTCGAATTCCACGATACCCGATCCGATTTCGGTTCGATACGCGTGGGCCGCGAATCCGACGTGCAATCTGTACAACCGCGAAGACTTGCCCGCGTCGCCGTTTCAGGCGCCGGAGTAGTGTGATCTACTTGCTCTCCGGCGGGATCAACATATAGCTGACGAACGCCACCCGCTTGGTGTCGGGCGACCACGAAGGCACATTGATCGTTCCCTGCCCACCGAAAAGCTTCGCCAGCACTGTAATCTTCTTGTCTGCGAGTGACATCAGCCGCAGCATGACATCTTTATTTTCGGGATGTCCCTTCACCTCCGCACCGTAGGTCAGAAACACCATCCACTGCCCGTCCGGAGAAATATGCGGGAACCAGTTGTTCAGGTCGTCAGAGAAGACCTGCTCCTGGTCGCTTCCGTCGGCCTGCATGCGCCAGATCTGCATGTGGCCAGTTCGTTCGGAGTTGAAGTAGATGTATTTGCCATCGGGAGAATATTCCGGGCCGTCATCGAGCCCTTTGGCGGTGGTGAGTCGAGTCTCCTCGCCGCCTACAGCTGGGATCGTATAGATATCAAAGTCCTCGTTCCGCTGCCCGACGAACGCCAGCGTCTTTCCATCGGGCGACCAACCATGCCAGTACGAAGGGGACTTCTGGGTAATGCGCCGCGGCACACCTCCACCGACGGGCGCTATATACACAAGTGAATTGTGATCGCCCTGCGAATTATCGCTGATCGCAAGTTGAGTGGCGTCGGGCGAGATGCCGTGGTCGTTGTTGAGACGAGTCGCAAAGCCGGTATCGATCTTTACAGGCGCGCCGCCGCTAACCAGCATGTGCTCCAAGTGGCCATCGCGATTGAACAAGAATTCTTTGCCATCCCGCGTCCAATTGGGCGCTTCGAAACGCCCTCGATCAAGATAGGCCACGCGCCGGTCTGCCGAATCGACATCGACCGTCTCCAACGTGCTGTAAAGAACCGGTTCGCCAGAAGAAGCCATCCGCTGCGTCAGCTCAACATTCGAAAACACTGCTTGCTCGACGACATCTTTGTCATGCGAGCAGACTCCCAACCCAACATAGAAGGAACCCTGAAGTGAAATGCGCAGCCATCCCCCCGCGGGCTGAACGGTCTCCGCGCCAAGCGCCATGTACACGTAATCTCCGCGCTTCACAATGCGCAGGCGTTTCGGGCCGGAGAGATTCGATTGCACCTCCCGCGTCACCGCGCCTTTCTCGTCGCGAAACTGCAGTGAAGTCAGTCCGCTGGCGTGCAGCGCAACATCGGCGTAAACCGAATCGCCATCCAGACTCTGGCGCAACATGAGCACACCCTTCTTATGCTCGTTCCCTGTGTTCGTAAGGAAGCTGATGTCGGCCGACAAGCTCACATCCCCCGACATCTTCTTCCACACAAACTGGAACGCGTCCGCGGTCGACCACATATTCTCGCCGCTGCCGGAGATCGTGTAGGTCTTTTTCTCCGCCTCGTACTCGACCGCGCCAGTGTGTAACACCGTGCCCACGTCGCCGTGGCTTTCGAAGACGCCGACAGCACCCACCGTCTGCGCGTGGATCAATCCATGAGACAAAAGGGCACAGAGTTCAATCAGAACTATGAATGAGTAAGTGCGGATCGTGGCCACGTCGAGGCTCCTTTGAATATCGGAAGAAACAGAAATTGTAAACCGCTCCGCTGCCGCTCACCACTGCGACGGCAGGATCTCCCAGGTTGCTCAGTCCGAGGATCACCCGTTCTTTCCGCATTTCTTTACCGTCCTCCGACTGGTTCTGGTAAAACAGTCGCATGCAAAAGACTACGTTTGTGGCTGCCTTCTGTGTATTCGTCTCGCTATTAATCTCCGTCGCCGCCGCACAAGAAAAGCCATCTCCTTCCGCCAACCTCGCGCTCACTCCTCCCATGGGCTGGAATTCCTGGAACAAATTTGCCTGCAACGTGAGCGAAGACATGATCAAGAGCATGGCCGATGCCGTGGTGAAATCCGGCATGAAGGATGCGGGATATGTTTACGTCAACATCGACGATTGCTGGCAGGTAAGCCGCGATACGAATGCCAATATCGTGGTCGATCCGCAGCGCTTTCCGCACGGCATGAAAGCAGTCGGGGACTACATTCACTCGTTAGGCTTGAAGTTCGGCGTTTATTCCGATGCCGGCTCGAAAACCTGTGCGGGGCGTCCCGGCGGCCTCGGCCATGAGTATCAAGACGCCGTGCAATATGCAGCCTGGGGTGTGGACTACCTGAAATATGACTGGTGCCACACCACGACGCAAGATGCCAGGGCTTCATACGCCAACATTCGTGCGGCTCTCGACGCCTCCGGACGTCCCATCGTGCTCAGCATCTGCGAATGGGGAACCGCCAAGCCGTGGCTTTGGGGCCAGGAGGTCGGCGGCAATCTGTGGCGTACAACGGGCGACATTAACGACCGATGGGGCGGCAAGCAGAAATGGCCAGACGGGAGTTGCTGTTCAAACGGTGTGCTGGCTATCCTCGATCAGCAGGTCGGACTGCAATCTTATGCCGGGCCGGGTCATTGGAATGATCCCGACATGCTCGAAGTAGGCAACGGCGGAATGACCGACACAGAATATCGCACGCACTTCAGTTTGTGGGCGATCCTGGCCGCCCCTCTTATCGCCGGCAATGACCTGCGCAATATGCGTCCGGAGATTCACGACATTCTAACGAACAAAGAAGTAATCGCCGTCGATCAGGACGCCCTCGGACGCGAGGGAGAGCGCGTTGCCAGGAGCGGAGATCTGGAAGTTTGGGCGAAGCAGTTGAAGGATGGCAGCCGCGCCGTAATCCTACTCAACCGCGGCGAGTCCGAGCAGGAGATCGCGGCGAATTGGGAAGATCTCGGTTATCCGAAGACGTTTAGCGCCTCAGTGCGTGATCTGTGGGAGCACAAAGATTTGGGGAAGATGACGGCGAAGTTCTCTGCCCGCGTCGAGCCCCACGCTGTGGTGATGGTCACAGTCAAACCCTAAAGACATAAACCACATCTATGAAACCGTCGGCTGCGTCAAGTGGTTTGTGCGCACACTACAGCATGCACTCGGGAGACGAGCGCCATTTCGCTCTATTAGAAAATGTTTTGCCATGGTCAACCCCCAGGCTCGCTGCTAATCGTTCGGTCGGAACTTTCGGTTCGACCTAAACATCTATCCGATCGACTTCGACCATGATTATGACTGCAAACTCCCTTCTTCGGAAGGGAGCGGGGCGCCCGAATCAAAGGGTCGGTGCTCGACCACACACCACGTGGTTTCTCGAGCTACCCCGCGTGCGAACCGGACTGGGGCGCGGCCGGCGGATCCTCGGCCTTTCGCCACAGCCAGTACAAACTCACTGCCAACTTGCGTGCCATCGCGGCAATGGCGATGTTGCGTTGCCGCCGCATGGCCAGATGCACGAAGCGCCGCCGCCACTCGGGGTCGCAGCGCACCGCCGCTTGCGCCGCCTCCACCAGCAGGTAGCGCAGCAGCGTGTTGCCCTGCTTGCTCAGGTGTCCCAGGCGTTGTTTCCCGGCGCTGGAATCTTCGCAGGGAATCAGGCCCAGATAGCTGCCCACCTGCTTGCCGCAGCGGAAACGATCCGGCGTACCCAGCACCAACACGAAGGCCAGTGCCGTGATCGGACCGACTCCGGGATGGCTCATCAAGCGTTGCACTTCCGGCCGCCGCTGGGCTTCCTGCTCGACCGCCTGGCTGAGCTCGGCGATCTGCGGCGTCAACTGGTCCAGCAGTTCGAGCAGATCGTGCCGTCGCCGTGCCATCCACGGAGCCAGCGCGAACGATTCCAACTGCCTTCGTCCTTGTTTGCTCCACAGCCGCGACCGCCGTTGTACGCCTTCGTTCAGGGCGATGGCGTGCAGTTGATTCTTGACTCGCGTCCGCATCTGCACCAGGCGATGCCGGTGCAGCAGCAGTTGCCGCAGGTCGCGATTCTCCGCACTCGGCACCCACAGTTTGGGAAAACGACCTTCCCGCAACAGTTGCAACAGAAGGCGCGCATCCTCGCGGTCGGTCTTTTGTTTCCGCACCCGTTGCGCCGCGATCTTGGCGGGATTGCCGATCCACAACTCCATCTCCAACTCCGCCAGCAGCCGCTCGAACCAGCGCGTCTGCCCGCTGGCTTCGATTCCTACCCGCGCCTGCACGCCCCGTCGCTTCAGCTCGCGATAAAACCTTTCGGCCTCACCCGTGCTGTGCTCCAGCCGCTGCTCGCCACACTCTCCGCTCGGCTCGTCGAACCACGCAATTTGCTGCATGCCCGGGTGATAATCACATCCTTGTATCTTGTTTGCATCTGCCCGATTCGGTCTCTCTGTGTTAGTGGGGGATTGGATCGGGATTCGGCGGGAGGCCGTTCACATCCTTAGGCGCAGTGAGTTGGCAGCCTGGATTATAGATAGGCCCCCCGCCCTCCTTTCTCAACGCCGTGGAGAATCTCAGGCCGCGAGAGCCTGCATACAAGGACGGCGAGAGAGGTGGTACAGGGTCGGGGAGCCGAAGCTCAGTCTAATCCAGACTTGCGAGGTTCAACATGCCTGAAACGGAAGTCGACACGTTTGCTGGAATCGATGTAAGCGCACGCGAGTTAAGTGTCGCCCTACGCCGGGGGAAAGGCGAGGACAAGCCCGCCATGGCTAAGTTCTCGAACCATCCTTCCGGACACAAGGCCCTGATCACCCACTTGTTTCGGGGCGGCCGGCGAGTGCGGGTCTGCCTGGAGGCCAGCGGGAATTACAGCCTGGATCTGGCGTTGACCTTGCAAGCACACCGCCAAGTGGAGATCAGTGTCATCAATCCGCGGCGGGCACGACGCTTCGCGGAATCGCTCGGTCAGCGCAGCAAAACCGATCCGGTCGATGCCCGCGTGCTCTGCGAGTATGCCGCTCGCATGCCTTGGGTTGCTTGGCAACCGCCCAGCTCAGTCGCCCTACACTTGCGGGCTGTGGCGCGTGCCATTGCCGACTTGGCGGTTATCCATACTCAGCAGAACAATCGTGCGCACGCCTCGGCCGCGAGCCAAGCCTTGCCGGTCTTGGTGGTCAAGGAGATGCAGCGCCATCAGAAATATCTTGAGCAGCGCATGACACGGTTGCGGCGGGAAGCTCTGCGGCTCATCGCCGGCGATTCCGAACTGGACCGCCGCTTCCGTCTAATGCTGACCACGACTGGCATCGCTGAGACCAGTGCTCTGCAGATCCTGGGCGAATTGGCCGTGCTGCCCGACATGCTGGACGCGCGCCAGTGGGTGGCCTTCAGCGGACTGGATCCGCGGCTTTTCAAGTCAGGGAAATCGGTCGAGAAGCGGCCTCGGATCAGCCGCGGCGGTAGTCGTCACTTGCGTCGTGCTCTCTACATGCCAGCGCTGGTCGCTCTGCGTCGCGATCCTTATCTGCGATGCTTCTATCAAAACTTACTAGCTCGCGGCAAAGCTCGGCTGCAAGCCGTCGTAGCGGTTATGCGAAAGCTGCTGCATGCTCTGTCTGCCATGTTCCGCACCAATCAACCGTACGACGGATCGAAGCTGTGTTGCGCAGTCAACATGGCTGGCAATGCCATTGCTGCTTGTGCTTGACTGAACCAAAAAAGAGAGAGGTTCTCCTGCACCTCTCCAGAGAGAAAACAAATTGAATTTCAAGAGAGAATCTATAATCAACATGTTCGGCTCCTTTCTCCCGAGCCTTGGAGGTTGACACTTCCCAAGTCTACTCAGGTCTGAGGAGCCGACGGTTTCATGAAATCAAAGGACACGAAGGGAACTCCTTTCGTTTGCGCGGAAGAGGGCCGGGATGGACGAATGGCACTTTTCATGCGAAGAGTCAAAATCCCCACCCTGTCGCACAAAACGCGACAAGGATGGGGCACCGCTCCGGAATTTCGTTACTTTTGGGCTTAGTTCTCGCGCAGGGTCTGCAGTGGGTTCACGTAGGCGGCTCGGAGGGCTGGTGCCAGTGCCGCGACTACTGACACTATCAGCAAGACCAGCGCGACTGCCACGAAGGTGAAAGGATCAAGTGGATGGACATGGAAGAGGAGATCGCTGACTAGTTTGCTGGCCAAAATGGAGGCTAACGCTCCCGCGGCAATTCCGGTGAGACCGAGTAGCAGCGCGCGCTGAACAACCATTCCGAGGATGTTGGCACGCGAAGCGCCGAAGGCCATTCGGAGGGCGAGTTCACGCATCCGCTCGGCGACTACATAAGAAAGAATGGCGTAGAGGCCGAGGGCGGAAAGCAGCAGGGCGATTGCGGCGAAACTCGAGACTAAAGCTGCTTCGAATCTGGGTTGTTCCGACATCACTCGGAGAGTGTCTCCGAAGGTTTCATAGTCGAAGACTGGCGCCTCTGCGTCGAAACGCTTCACCACCGCACGCACGGCGCTCTCGTAGGTCAACGGATCTCCGGAGACCTTCATCACTATCCTCGGACGCTGGTGCGTGGGATTCTGGGCGTACGGCAGGTAGAAGCGAGGCAGATAAGGATCGTCCCACGCATCGCCGTTCAGAGTGTCGCCGACGACTCCGATGATCTGGCGGGCGACGATGGGCTCGGTGGAGTACTCAAACTTGGGAATCAGATAGCGGCCGACTGGGTCGTCGTTGGGAAAATACTTTCGCGCGAACGCGCGACTCACGATTGCAACCGGTGGCGAGGTGGGGAGGTTGTCGTGCTCGGTGAAGGTGCGTCCGTGCAGCAGAGGGATGGAGAGGGTCTCGAAAAATCCGGGCAGGACCGCGCTCAGGTTGCAGGTGGGAAGATTGTCGGGTGGGTCGAGATGGCCAGGGATCGTGAAATCAATCCAGGTGCCGCCTCTTCCGGGCAGCTGATGCCCGGCCGAAACGCGGATCGCTCCGGGCACGGCAGCCAGTTCCGGGAGGAGTTTCTGGAAAAACGGAACTTTGCTCGGATCCGGATAACGCGTTTGGGTCAACGCAATGTCGAAGTGCACGGTTTGTTTGAAGTCAAACCCGGGATCAAGATGAAGGAGATTGAGCATGCTCTTAATGAGCAGGCCGGACCCGATCAACAGAGTAAAACCGAGAGCGGTTTCCGTAACTACGAGCGTGTTTTGCAGCCGGTTCCTGCCGCGGCCCGGAGTCGTCGTTGTGCCGCCATCGCGGAGGGCATGCGCGGGATCGGAATGCGATATGCGCCATGCAGGGAGTAATCCGAAGATCAGCGCCGTGAGTCCGGAGAGCAGGACGGAGAAGAGCAGCACTCGCAAATCGATGGAAACGTTGAAGAGGCGCGGAATATCTTTCGGGACCAGGTGGATTCCTACGCGTACGAAGAGGATTGAGGCGAGGATGCCAATGATTCCGCCGCACAGAGCGAGCAGCAGCGACTCGATCAGCAGTTGCCGCACGATCCGGATGCGACTGGCACCCAGGGCGCTGCGAACCGCGATTTCGGTCTTTCGCGAGGTGGCACGGGCTAGGAGTAATCCGGCAACATTGGCGCAACCGATCAGGAGAACCGCTCCGACCGACGCGAGCAAAAGCAATAAAACACCGCGACTATCCCCGACCTGCTGCTTCAGCAGGGATTGAATCAAGACAGCACCGCGATCTCGGCTTTCCGGGTATTGCTGTGCGAGCTGGCGCTGGATGATATTGAGGTCGGAGCGTGCCTGCTCGATGCTGACATCGGGCCGGAGGCGTCCGACGATGTGGAGATTGTCGTCGTCTCGCCGGGACGTCAACGGAAACTGGCCTTCTGCATCGGCGGCATAGGTGGCCCAGAAGTAGGCAGGTTGGTTTAGCGGGTAGTGAAAGCCCGCCGGCATGACTCCGACAACGGTGTAGGGCTGGTCGCTGATTTTCACCGTTTGACCGATAACATTGGGCGATGCACCGAACAGAGAGACCCACAATTCGTGGCTCAAGATCACGACACGATGGCCGGGCTGTTCCTCCTCGGAAGTGAACGTGCGTCCCAGTTCAGGGCTGACGCCGAGCGTCGAAAAGAGATTCGCGGAGACGCGTCCGTTGCCGATGACTTGCGCGCCTTCGCCATTCGCTTTGGCAAGGAGACGTGCGTTTTCCTGGTAGGAGGCGATGGACTCGAACGTGTTGTTCCGCCTTTGCCAGTCGAAGAAATCGGGATAGGAACTTTCGCTTGCCCATCCGGCCTCGGGCTTGTCCGTGGGCGCTCCCGGAGGAAACACCATGGTGTTGATCGCGACCAGGCGCTGGGGATCGGGAAACGGCAGCGGGCGCAGGAGTATCCCGTCTACCAGGGTAAAGATGGCTGTGGTAGCTCCTATTCCGAAAGCTAGAGTGATGATCGTCGACACGGCGAATCCGGGACTGCGGCGGAGTTGGCGGAGCGCAAACTTCGCGTCGGCCACGAACGTAGAGAACATGGCGGGATTATGGCAGGACCAGATCGCCGTGGATAGGACACATTAGTGTCCCGCTTGCCAAGGACATTCAACCAGTAAGTGCACACTTCGCGTTCGCTCTGCCGAAAATCCCACTTCTGGCAAATTCGGCCAGAAGTGGGGTACCCGTTTTCATTTGCTTACCGCCCGCGTTGCGTGCGGGCCGGATCAGCACAACTCGACACCAACTCGAAGTTCTCTCGCACTTCATGTCAGTGCACGCGCCACAACTCACTGTGATTGAAATCACAGCCTAATTACATCCCCACCCATACCGTTGAAGGGAATCCTTTTCATAGATTGTGAGGGCTTTCTAGATATGGGTACTTTGTCCGCAGCAACTTCCCGCATTTTGAACTCAAAGTTAGAACGCAAGATCATGAGCGCCGCGACTGCCGCGGGGCTTATTCAGACCGGCGATCAGATTGGGATGAGCGGGTTTACGGGCTCGGGATATCCCAAGGCGGTGCCGATTGAACTGGCGCATCGCATTGCCGATGCGCACTTTCGGGGAGAGAAGTTTCAGGTGAGCGTGTTTACCGGGGCGTCCACCGGACCCGAGTTAGACGGAGCGCTGGCGATGGCTGGAGGCATTCATCTGCGGCTGCCTTACCAGTCGGACCCGGAGACGCGCAAGCGGATCAACGCGGGCGAGATGGACTACATGGATATCCATCTAAGCCATGTGGCTCAATTTGTGGAGTACGGATTTTTAGGAAAGATGGATGTCGCGCTCATTGAGGTGACGGCGCTTCTCGAAGACGGGCGTGTCGTTCCCAGTTCGTCGCTCGGGAATAACAAGACGTGGATCGATTGCGCCGAGCGGGTGATTCTCGAAGTGAACTCGTGGCAACCGGCGGCGCTGGAAGGCATGCACGATATTTACTACGGGCTGGAACCACCACCCAATCGCAAGCCGATCCCGCTGGTGCATCCGGGACAGAGGATTGGTTCGCCCTACTTGAACATTCCTGCCGAGAAGATTGTCGCCATTGTGCTCACGGATTCCCCGGATCGGAATAGTGCGTTCAAGGCCCCGGATGAAGCATCGAAGCGAATTGCGGGACACATCCTGGAATTTCTGAGCTGGGAAGTTAAGAAAGGGCGCATGCCGGAGAACCTGCTGCCGCTGCAATCTGGGGTAGGCAACATCGCCAATGCTGTGTTGTTTGGGCTGGAGGAAGGACCGTTCGAAGGACTGACATCTTATACCGAAGTGATTCAGGATGGAATGATCCGGCTGCTGAAGTCGGGCAAGCTAACGTCTGTGTCGGCGACGGCGTTCTCGCTCAGCCCGGAGATGCTGAACGAAGTGAATGCGGACATGGCTTCGTATCGCGAGCGAATCGTGCTGCGTCCGCAGGATATTTCCAATAATCCGGGGATCATCCGGCGGCTAGGTGTGATTGCGATGAATGGAATGATCGAGGCTGACATCTATGGCAACGTCAACTCGACGCATGTGATGGGATCGAGAATTCAGAACGGGATCGGCGGATCGGGCGACTTTGCGCGCAATGGGTATTTGTCGATCTTCATGGCGCCTTCCTCGGCGAAGAAGGGGACGATCTCGACGATCGTGCCGATGGTTTCGCACGTGGATCATACTGAGCACGACACGCAAGTTCTGGTCACGGAGCAAGGGTTGGCGGATCTGCGCGGGCTTTCGCCTAAGGAACGAGCGAAGTTGGTCATTGAGAAGTGCGCGGCGCCGGAGTACAAAGAGCTTTTGAAGGATTATCTATCGCGGTCGGCGCAGCTTTCGTATGGGAAGCATACGCCGCATCTGCTGACCGAGTCGCTGGGGTGGCATAACCGGTATCTGCGGACCGGGAATATGCGGGTGCGGGAGGAGAGTTAGGGCGGCCGGGGCTGAAGCCCCTTTCTTTTTTTGACATTGAACGCTCCTGAAGGGCCGCCCTTCCACGGTGCTTCTTGGACGCAGTACGCCGCCCCAGGCTGCTTCTGCGTTCATTCCGCATGTTCGCTTTCATTCTGACCGGCCTCGGTCACTGTCTTCATCTATCCCTCGATCACACTTACATGGGAATCCTCCCTATTGACAGGCTATCGGAGTTGGAGGACTATTCATGCGTTTTATTAAAACGGTTCAATCGAGGAGGCGCTATGGGGACCCCGAATAGAAGCCAATCCTTGCGCGTGCTGTCTCGCATTTTGAGTGTGGCTGTAACCGTTTTTGTCGGAGTGGGCGTGGGGCATGCAGCCAGCGCGTACATCCGAGTCAATCAAGTTGGGTACGTCACGAGTTCCACCAAGCGCGCCTATCTGATGGCAACCGCGGCCGAGACTGGTGCGACGTTCACTGTGAAAACTTCCGGCGGGAGTACCGTGTACTCCGCTGCGATCGGCGCGAATCTCGGAAAGTGGGGAACGTTCAGCTTCGTTTATGCGCTGGACTTCGATTCGGTCTCGACGGTTGGCACCTACACGATTTCGGTAGCATCGCCGATTGCCGCCACGTCGCCGTCATTCAAGATCGATTCGGGAACGAACATTTATTCGACGCCGCTGGCGAATTCACTCTTCTACTACGAGAGCTCGCGGGATGGCGCGAATTACATTCCAAACAGCCTGCGCACGGCTCCTGGTCATTTGAACGATCAGAGCGCGAGTGCGTACTTCACTCCGAAATTCAGCAAGAACGACAGCGCCGGCGCTCTGACTGCAACCGGAGCAGTGCTGGACGCCTCGGGTGGATGGTGGGATGCGGGCGACTATCTGAAGTTTGTTGAGACGCACAGCTACACGGTTGCGCTCATGCTCGCGGGCGTGCGCGACTTTCCCGGGCAGATGGGTTCGGGATCGAGCGCGTCGAACTTCACGTCCGAGGCGCGCTTTGGACTCGACTGGTTGCAGAAGATGTGGGCCGACAGCAGCCAGACACTTTATTACCAGGTTGGAGTCGGATCGGGTGGACACAACTTTACCGGCGATCACGATATATGGCGACTGCCGCAGGCCGATGATAACTGGCAAGGGTGCGTGGCGCCGTTTCAGTACATCTGCCACAGGCCGGTTTTTCTGAATACCGCCGGAGGGTCGGGAGCGTCGATCAGCCCGAACATCGCTGGGCGTCTGGCGGCGGACTTCGGGCTTTGCTACAAGGTGTTCGCTGCCAGCGATTCCGCATATGCGAATCAGTGCCTGCTTTCCGCCGAGCACATCTTTGATCTGGCGAACACGGCACCTACGGGGAATCTGCTGACGGTGGGTCCGTACGACTTCTATCCGGAAGTCGAGTGGCGGGACGACATGGAACTGGGCGCGACCGAGTTGTACTTCGCGCTGCAGGGAGCTACTAACTTGCCGGCTGGGCTGCCGCACACGGATCCGACGTACTATCTGCAGAAGGCCGCGACGTGGGCAAACGGATACATCACCGGTCCTAACGATGCCGCTGACACGCTCAATCTTTACGACGTCAGCGGGCTGGCACACTACGAGTTGTATCGAGCGATTGTGCTGGCGGGAAATCCAACCGGGCTGGCGACCTCTGAGGCTGCGCTGCTGGCGGACTTGAAGAAGCAGTTGGACAAAGCGGTCACGCAAGCCGGTACCGATCCGTTTGGATTCGGATTTACGTGGGCAAACTGGGATACGACTTCGCACGGTGGCGGGCTCGTAGTGATGGCAAATGAATATGACTACCTGACAAGTTCCACAGCGTATGCAGCATTCGGAGCTCGGTGGCAGGCCAATGTGCTGGGCGCGAATGCATGGGGAACGTCGCTCATTGTGGGCGATGGCAGCACGTTCCCGTTATGCATGCAACATCAAGTTACGAACCTGGTGGCTGTGCCTCCGAATGGGCCGCCGTTTCTTCTGGGAGCGGCGGTTGAGGGGCCGAATTCCGCGGCTACCAAAGGAAGCGTGACCAATATGGTGGCGTGTCCGCCAAATGGGGTGGATCAGTTCGCCGCTTTCAATGGGAACGGTTCGGTTTACAAGGACAACGTGCAGTCCTTTGACACGGTGGAACCGGCAATCGACTTGACCGCGTCGTCGTTCCTGGGATTCGCGTGGGAGATTGCCGGAGCGCCTTCGGGGACGCCTTAGTTAATAGTTTCATAGCGAGAGGAGCGACGCAGGAGTTGCTCCTTTCCCTTTTCCTTCAGCTTCCTTATCGGTTGTGAAGTCAAAATCCCCACCCTGTCGCGAAAAGCGCGACAAGAGTGGGGCACCCGCTTTGATCAAGGAGACGCGTATGACTCGAAGAATCACCACCATAATTTGTACTGGCTCGGCTGCTTTGCTGTTGTTGGTTTTGCCGGGCGCAACTGCAAACGCGCAGACTCAGATGCAGATTTACGGGGCGTGGCATTGCTACACCGACGCCTGCAGCTGGGCTTCGGTTCCCAATATGACCACATTCGATACCGACAATCGCTGGATGATTGACCGGAACATAAACGGCACGTATCAGCCCTCTGTCAATTTAGTGGTGCTCAGCTTTGTGGATCCCGTCAAGCTGATGAACCTTACTACCGATTCGGGCGACAGCAAGGGGATTCCCATCGGCATGAATGCTGCGGTCATCAACTACTTCCAGAGCCGCGGAGTTCGGGTAATGATGTCCATCGGCGGGGCCAGTTTCAAGAAGAACTGGGACAAGGCACTGTCCTCGAATCCGACGCAACTGGGCATCAACGCGGCCAATGCCGCCAAGCAATTCAATGTCGGCATGGAAATCGATTATGAAAACAGCAGCAGTCCGAACCTCACCGGGCTGCAGCAGTTCGTGACCGCCTATCGCTCGCAGATCACTTACGATGCCACCGGTTCGAACTACGGAGCGCGGCTGACGATCGATCTGGGTGACGGCGATACCTACCTTACGAAGCTTGCCAACTACGCGGCAACCAACTGGCTCAAGACCAGCGCACCGGTGCTTGATTATGCCAATGCTATGGTTGCAGGACAAAAGACCGGTGTCTCCACGTTGGAGTCGGGTTGGGATCAGCATGTGACGGGGATCTCGGGATCAGTGCCGCCGATGGCGCCGGCGAAATTGACTGGGAGCCTGTGGCTGGTCGGTGGCCAACCCAACTGCGACAACTTCAGCAACTCCGATCAGAATACGGCAGCCAGCTTTGTGGAGAATCTCGCACCCGCTGGTGCGGGCACTACCACGGGCATGCTTGGCTATATGTTCTGGGCAGCGGGGTGCCAGGGCAACGGGACGGGTTGTACTTTTCCGCCTAATACTTGTGAGAACGGGATGGGCGGGGCGGCCACGGCGTTCAGCATTCCGATTCCGATGCCGGCGCTGCGGCAGAACTGAGTTTCTGAAGTCAAAAACCCGCGCTGGGGAAAATAGAGGCTGTTGCACGGCGGACGAAGGCGTCCGCCCCTACACAAACCTTATCTTGGCCAGAGCCAGCCGAAGGTGCCGGCTGTCAATAGCGCGTAAACCAGGCCGTCGAGGACTTCTTTGATGGTGAAGCTCCAGGTTTGTCCTTTCCAGATCGCGTTGCTTATTGTGCCGAAACCATAGGCGAGAAATGCGGCCGTGCCGACTATGCGGAAGACTGCCCGATAGTGCATGTGGGACGGAATAGTGTGCGCTGCGAGGTAGGCCACGAAGAATCCGATCAGCAGGCAGTAGGCGAACCACAAGCCGAGGAATTTTGGCATGACCGGGGGGCCGCTGGGGAAGACGGTCATCATGCCGACCGGGCCCTGATTGTATTTCTCGATCATCGCGGGCGAGTTCATGTCTTTGTGAGTGCCGTATGGAAAGACGTAGAGTCCGCGCTTCAGGCCTGCGGCTCGGAGGGTGGAGAGAGTTCTTTCTTCATCCGGCAGTTGCTTGTAGTCGCCGCGATGGTAGGGCAACAGCATGTGCATGACGGAGCTGGCGACGAAGACGATGACTGCGGAGAGTACGATTGGCAGCCAGAGAGCGGAGAGTGGCGTCATGAGGTGCCTCCGGGGCGAAGCTGGAATGACCGTCACGGAGGCTACGCGTCGGAGGGGTTGGGGTCAAGAGGGGATTGAGGATGTGGACTGGAAGAATCCCCACTTCTCCCAAAATCAGGGAGAAGTGGGGCACCTTCGGTCCTCTTTCAGTTCAGTCTTCTTCCACGCGCGGATGATGACTTGTGTGGCCATCGGCTTGTTCTCCTGGTTCCTTCAGCCATTTCTCAATGGCGTGTTCGCTGAGTTCCATCTATAGAACAACAGCCTCCGAGGGCTCAAGGTTGACGATCATCATGCGTAACTTATTTCCGCAGGGATAGGTATAGATCAGAGTGGTCTCGCCGTCATACTTGTCTTTGGACTGGACTCGGACGAAGGGATACCAACCGGGCCCAAGAGAATTTTCGACTACGCGGCGGATATCAATTGAATCCGTGGGCGGCTGGAATCCTTCGAAGACGGCGAGTTGGAATCCGTGGACTCCGGCGGGGCGAGCGAAGAACGCGGCTAGGCCGAGGAAGGGGATGTGCGTGTGATGAATGCCGTAGGTGTGTTCGATGGAGTGCACGATCCCCTTGAACTCCGGGTCGGCGCCGAGGGCGAACGTGCATGCGCAGAGGACGAGAACCAGTACGCGAAGAGATTTCATTTTTGTTCTCCTTTGTCGGCCTTGGCCATGGGCTTCGAGGACTGCGGCTTGGTCTTCAATTTGGGGATCCCAAATTCACCACCCAGATCGGCCAGCTGATCGACTTCCAGGGGACCAACGATGTTCACGAACGTGAGTTCTTTGGCCTCTGCCGAGATGATGACGATGCCGGCCATCTTTTCGTTCTCGAGCTTGAAGAAGACGTCGACATTGTCACCATCGCGCTCGCTGCGGACTCCGACTACGCGGGACCACTCGGGAGAGCGGAACTGCGCGCGGAGGGTCTCGACATCGGCGGCGGAGTAGGCTCCCTCATCCGAGAACTCGTAACTGCGGACATAGATCCCTTTGAGGTTCGCTACCAGCTTGGCGGCTTTCCTTTCCTCGGGATCCTCGGCGGAGAGAAACTTGCTGGCCCAATGGAGCATGGGACCGTCCATGTTGACTTCCACTGTTTCCTTGGCTTTGGACGCGAGCTTTTCGACGCCGGGAGGAAGCTTAAGTTCCTGCGCGCGCAGAATTGCAGGGAACGCGAGCAACAGGATGAGTGGGACGAGTTTGCGGGTTATCGTGCTCATGATCGACTCCTTGGGGACCTGTTTTGTGGCTGTGGTTCCGGCCGGAATGTGTTGATTTCGTTTACCTTTTCTTTCGCTAACTGCAGTTTGCTGCCGGCGATGCGGAGGGCCAGCATGAGCTGTTGCTTGGCGGCCTCTCCTTCGGCGCGCTGGCGTTGGAGATTGCGGTAATAAATGCCGCCGACTACCAGGCAGATCGTGACTGCCGCGACCGCAGCCCAGCGCGGGAGGGGCTGAGAGAAGATGCTCAGCCAGGAAGTTCTGCGTGCTTCATGCGCCGCGTTCTGCTGTTGGGCACGGGCAAGAACTTTTAAGGCGAAGCCTTCGGGGGCATCCTCGCGGCGAAGCGCGTTGCAGAGTGCATCTTCGAGAGTTCTCGGATCTTTGTTCGTTTCCGTCATATGGTGACTTCTCCCATGGTGTCGGGTAACCTTCTCGCGAAGCAGGGCGAGCGAACGCTGCAAATGGCTCTTGACTGTCGCGATAGGCATGACAAGGACTTCGGCAATGTCCTCGGGCAACATGTCTTCCTGGTAGCGCAGAATTACGATCAGCCGCCGCTTTTCCGGCAAGGAGGCGACGAACTGCTGCAGCCTTCTAGCTACCAGAGGATCCGGCGATTGCGCAGGGGACATGGGCTCGGGCGCTTCGTCGAGGCTCACCTGGGGCAGCTTGCGGCGACGTTGGTAATCGATGCAGCGATGGGCGGTGACTTTGCGCAGCCAGAATTTCACGTGCTCTTCCGACTTCAGCGTCGACAGAGTCGCGTGCAGTTGCAGGAACACGTCCTGGGCCAACTCTTCGGCTGACGGAGTGTCGACCAGAAAATGGTGGGCAATGCTGAAAACCATGGACTGGTAACGGCGAACGAGATCTGTAAAGTCAGCGCTGGCAATGTCCGGGGCGGAGTCTGCTAGGGGGCGCGCTGGCATGGCCAAGGTCTCTGAGTGCCTCACTTTACCTATACGTAGGGGAGTACGCCAGAGAATGCAAAAACTTTGATTTCGAGCAAGAATTTCTGACCTTTCGTTCCTTATTATTGCGAGTCAGATCGGAGCGATTCCCCGTACCTGGTTCCTGCATCCAAAAGGGAGCATGACAGCTGAAACCAATTCCACGCACATTCAAGTGATTCATTCGGAAACCCGTCACCCGGAGTCTGCCGAGCTCCGGCGTTGGCTGGGCGAACTCGTGTTGCGCAACGGAAGCGACCTGTTGCTGGTGCCGAACGCTCCGGCCTCGATCCGTTTGGAAGGAGTTCTGTCGGCCATTGAGGATAAGACCCTGAGTGGCGAAGAAATCGAAGGGGCAGTGTTGCCCGCTATGGCTGCGCACGCGCGCGAGGAGTATCGGCAGCACGGGATCGCCGATTCGTCCTATCGGCTGGAAGGGGTGGGACGGTTTCGGATCAATCTGCATCGGGAGCGCGGACGGGCGGCAGCGACGGTGCGGGCCCTGCCTTCGAAAGTGCCTGCACTGAGCGAACTTCGGTTGCCCCCAGGAGTCGGTGCGATTGCAGGGCTGCAACGCGGCCTGGTAATCATTGGCGGAGCCACGGGATCCGGAAAGTCCACAACGCTGGCTGCGCTGGTGAATGAAATCAACCAGCGGGATGCGCGGCACATCGTGACGATTGAAGATCCGATCGAGTATGAGCATGCGCATAACAAGAGCGTGATCGAGCAGGTGGAGATCGGGATCGATGCACCTGACTTCCCTACTGCCCTGCGTGCGGCGATGCGGCAGGCGCCGGACGTGATTGTGGTCGGAGAGATGCGGGATTCAGAGACGGCGCGAATTGCATTATCGGCGGCTGAGACGGGACACCTTGTGTTTACGACGCTGCATACGACTGACGCGGCCTCGACGGTCTCGCGCATTGCGGATTCATTTCCGCAGGAGCGGCAGCACACGGTGCGGGCCGAGATGGCGATGGCACTGGCGGCGATGCTTACGCAGACGTTGATTCCGAAACGCAACGGTGGACGGGTTCCGGCGGCGGAGTTGCTGGTCGTCGGGTACGGGGCGCGGCAGCATATTCGCAAGAACGCTCTGCAGCATCTGCACCAGGAGATCACGATCACGCGCAAGCAGGGATCGTTCACGCTCGAGGAGTCGCTGGCGCAACTTGTGTTTCAGCAGGATCTGCTTCGAGAAGAGGCTATGACGCGGGCGCTGCACCCGGAGGATCTGGATACGATTTTGAAGGCGAAGGGATTCTAGGGATTGCGAGCAGGACAGAGGCTGCGGAGCTTTGCTCCGCCGGACAGCCGGGGCGGCTGTCCCCACATTTCTATACTCACATTCCAGGCTGCGGAATGGGCACATCGCTCAGGATCAGTTCGTCACGGTCGATGGTCGCGGCAGGAATCGTGAGCGCTGGGAGCGGAGGAGGAGGAGCAAGCAGCGCATCCGGAATTTCCGCGATGCAAACAAATCCCGCCAGACGCACCGTGTAGAGCCAGTCCGCGACGGCGAAATAGGCGAGGGTCACCAAAACTACCCCTAGCGCAATGAGCCGCCATGGAAGCATTCCCGCCAGAGCCAAGGGGACCGAGGCTGCCATGCTCGCACCTGCGAGGGCGATCAGGTGTGCCACGCCGGTCCAAGTGCTGACTGCAAAAAGCGCAGCGGGGCGCCGGCGGCATAGCGCCACAGAGCTTGAGATCGCACCGATAACGTCGTCCGCGTCGCGCACTACAAACACGGCAGCCAGCGAGAGCAGCCAGTTCAGCTCATACCCGATCAGGTAGACGACTCCGGCGATTGTGACGAACAAAAGAAACGCCATGCCCGTCTGAGGATCTGGCCGCGTTGAGGCGGAACGAGCGACAACCGCGGCGCCTGCGAGTCCAACAAGTACTGCTAGAGCCACGGCGACCCGCAGGAAATTGAGCCATAACAGGCGGGCAAAGCGTCCCTGCGCAGAGTTGCTGATTACGTCATTTTCTCCTTCTTGGGTGGCGTCGGCAGCAAATCGTGCCCGGAAATATTCGAACAGCACTTCCACTGTCGCGACCCGACCCAGGGAGGCGGCGACAATCCAGATGACGGCCAGCAAGAGTGCAGCAAGTATCAGCGAGAGCAAGCCGCGGTTCAGGTGGCCGCGCAGGATGTGACCGATGGCCTGGGATACGAGAAACGGGTTGCGCGTCCGCAGGAAAAGCAGGTCACCGTTGGTTACCGGGAGCGTGTCGAGAAATTCGAAGAGGCCGAAAAAGAAGAGTACCGTCGCCGTAGCGCCGACTACCCAGCGCCACGTAATCTCGGCGAAGGTCAGGAGCGGCCGACGGAACGCGGCGCGGAAGCCTTCGGCTGTGGGCGAGATGGGCACGTGCAGACAAGGATACTGGATTCGTTGTCAGAACGCCCGGAAACGCCAAGGGGGCGCATGGGCTGGTAGGGATCCTTCGAAGCTCAGGATGACAGAATCGAAAGATTTACTTGACGACTAGATTCACCATCTTGCCGGGGACGTAGATCTTTTTCACGATCTGCTTGCCGGCAATGGCGGCCTTCACCTTCTCATCGGCAAGAGCGCGGTCGAGGACGAAGGCCTCGTCGGCGTCGGCCGGCACCGTGACGCGGCTACGCAGCTTGCCGTTCACCTGCACGGGGATTTCGATTTCTTCTTCCTTGGCCAACTCCGCGTCGTATTTCGGCCAGGGAGCTTTGAGCAGATTTCCCTTCTCGCCCAACATCTCCCAGAGTTCGTGCGCAAGGTAGGGGGCAAATGGAGCTAGCAAAAGAACGAGGCTTCGCTGGACCTCCGCGAGAAATGAGACTGGAACGGCGTTGCGTACAATCGCCTCTTCCGCGGCGTACAACGCGTTTACCAATTCCATGATCGCCGAGATGCAGGTGTTGAAGTGCCAGCGTCCGCGGAAGTCGTCGCTGACGCGCTTGATCGTCTGATGCAGCTTGCGCTGGATGGCGCGGGCCTCCGGCGATAAGTCGGCTGGAACCGGCTTGCGCCAGTCGGGATGATCCGGGCGCGCATTCCGCACGAAGAACCGGTAAACACGTCCGAGAAATCGCTGAATGCCTTCAATGCCTGAGTCCTGCCAGTCGAGATCGCGATCCGGCGGAGCTGCGAAGAGGCTATACAAACGCGCTGCATCCGCACCGTAGCGCGCGACCATCTCGTCGGGCGAAACGACATTGCCCAAGCTCTTCGACATCTTCGCGCCATCTTTGATCACCATGCCCTGGGTGAAGAGGCGCTCGACGGGCTCATCGTTGGCGATCATGCCGAGATCGCGCATGAACTTCGTCCAGAAGCGCGAGTAGATCAAGTGCAAGATGGCGTGTTCTATGCCGCCGATGTATTGATCGATGCCCCGATCACCGAACCAGTACTGCGCGATCTTCCCGTCGAAGGGTGCGCGGTCATTGTGCGCATCGGTGTAGCGGTAGAAGTACCACGAGGAATCGACGAAGGTATCCATCGTGTCGGTTTCGCGCCGCGCGGGACCGCCGCACTTCGGACACATCGCATTGACAAACTCCGGCACACGACCCAGCGGCGATCCACCGGTCAACGTAATGTCGACGTTCTCGGGCAAGATCACCGGTAAGTCTTTCTCCGGCACGGGAACGATGCCGTCTTTCTCGCAATAGAGCATGGGGATCGGCGTGCCCCAGTAGCGCTGGCGCGAGATGCCCCAATCTTTGAGACGATAGGTGACGGTCGCTTTGCCGAATCTTTTCTCCTCGGCGAAGGCCGTCATCTTCTTGACGGCTTCGGCGCAACTCACACCGCTGTACGGGCCGGAATTGATCACCATGCCGTCATGGGTTGTGAACGGCAACTGCGGCTCGGCCATGGTCTCTTCCGGATCGTTCGTCATCGGAAGAATCACCAGTCGAATCTCGAGTTTGTACTTTTTGGCGAAATCGTAATCGCGTTCGTCGTGCGCGGGCACGCTCATGATCGCGCCGGTTCCGTAGTCCATCACGATGTAGTTGGCAATCCAGATGGGAATGCGCTCGCCGTTGAACGGATTGATGGCGTAGCGATGCGTGTTCACGCCGTGTTTTTCGATCTCGCCGATGTCGCCGGTTTCCTTGGCTTTGCGCTGCTCGACGATCAACTGCTGGACGGCGGCGCCGAGCGGCTGATTGTAACGCGCGAAGTCGGCGACCAGAGGATGCTCGGGCGCAAGCTGCAACGAGGTCGCGCCGAAGATAGTGTCGATGCGCGTAGTAAAGACACTGATCTTCGATCCGGCGGGACCGACGTTGCCTTCCAGTTCAAAGTCGACGAGCGCGCCTTCGCTGCGGCCGATCCAGTTCCGCTGCATGGTGCGCACTTTCTCGGGCCAGCCTTCGAGGCGGTCGAGATCCCGCAACAATTCTTCCGCATACTTGGTGGTGCGTACGAACCACTGCTCCAACTCGCGCTGCTCGACCTGTGTGTCTTCGTGGCGCCAGCAACATCCGTTGACGACCTGTTCGTTCGCCAACACCGTTGCACACTTCGGGCACCAGTTCACCTTGCTTTTCTTGCGATATACCAATCCCTGCTCGTAGAGCTTGAGGAAGAACCACTGGTTCCAGCGGTAGTAATCAGGCAGGCAGGTGGTGACTTCGCGCGACCAGTCGTAAGCGAAGCCGATCCGCTTCATCTGCGCCTTCATGTTGGCGATGTTGCGGAGGGTCCATTCGCGAGGCGGGGTGTTGTTCGAGATCGCGGCATTTTCGGCGGGCAAGCCGAACGAGTCCCATCCCATGGGATGGAGAACGTTGTAGCCGTTCATCCACATGTAGCGGGCAAGCGCGTCGCCGATCGAGTAGTTCCTCACGTGTCCCATGTGCAAGGCGCCCGAGGGATAGGGCAACATCTCGAGGACGTAGTATTTCTTCTTCGTCGAGTTGGGCTCGGCGGCGTAGAGCGACGCATCCTGCTGCCAGCGTTCGAACCACTTCTTTTCGACGCTCTGGGCGTCGTAGCGCTCGTCATTGGGACGTGGAACGGGAGAGGCGGTATCGGGGCCGTTGGTCACAGCGTTCGCAGATTTTTCTTCGATCGCCATAGTGCGAGTAACCACCTGGGAATAGTCCTTTATTTTACACGGGGGGTTACAAAGTGGCGCCTTCGCAGGTTGAAACGCGCCGTCCGCAAAAACCTTGAACCACAAAGGGCACGAAGGAACACGAAGGAAAAAACTACTCTACGAAACCTTCGTGGACCTTCGTGTCCCTCGTGGTTAATGGTCTTTCTTTCCGGGCCGCGCTAACCGACGACATTCGACAGAGTGCCGATCGGGGGGATCGTGATGCTGATTTCATCGCCAGGGCGCAACGTGAATGAGTCCGGGGGCACGATGCCGGTGCCGGTGAAGAGGAAGCAGCCAGAGGGAAAGCTGCTGCTGTGGTAGAGATAACGCGCCAACTCCTCCGATGTTCGCTTCATTTCTTTGAGCGTGGTCGCGCCGGAGAATGCCATCTGGCCTTCCCGCCGAATTTCAATGCTGATGCCGGTGGATGCGGGCAAAGGTTTGTCCGAAATCAGCAGGCACGGGCCCAGAGCGCAGCTTCGATCGTAGACTTTGGCTTGCGGAAGGTAGAGAGGGTTCTCGCCTTCGATGTCGCGGGAGCTCATGTCGTTGCCGATGGTGTAGCCGGCGATCTTTCCGCCTGGGGTAATAAATAAGACCAACTCGGGCTCGGGCACTGACCAGGATGCGTCGCTGCGGATCGCCACCTTTGCGCCCGGTCCGACCACGCGATGGGGTGTCGCCTTGAAAAACAGTTCCGGGCGGGCAGCGGAGTAGACGCGGTCGTAGAAATCGCCGCCGCCGGCGCTCTTCGACTCTTCCATGCGGGCGTCGCGGCTGCGAAAGTAGGTCACCCCGGCCGCCCAGACTTCCTGGCTGCCGATGGGCGGGAGAATGTCCTGCGGAGAAGGGGCCTGCGTTCGGCTCGCCTGTGCAATCACGCCGGGGAGATGATAGAAGAGATTTTCGCGGGCAATGATCTCGTCCCACGAAGAAGCTGGGATCTCGTAGAAATGACCGGCATGCTCGGCCACGAAACGGTCGCGGCAACGGTAGAGTTTCATGGGGAAAGAGTATCAGGCCGTAGAGACGTTGCTTGCAACGTCTCTCTCGCCACGAGCAAGGTCGTCAGCTCCCCGGTAAGAGACATAGCAAGCTACGTCTCTACGAAAGGTTCTCTGCATCCTTTTTCCAGTTCGCGGGATTGTTACGAATGTATTCGCGAACTGCGCTGATGACTTTGTCTCCGCGCAGCAGGTGATCGTAGAAACGAGGCTGCCAAAGGTCTTGTTGCAGACCCGACTCTCGGCAGCGACGTGTTACACCGGCTTTGTACGAGCGGACTATTGCAGACAAGGAACCTGCTCGTGGTGAAGTGAACGAATTCCTGAATCGTGACGGAACGGTGACCTTCGCATCCGGTGACAAGCAGTGCTTTCCGTCAATCATGAATATCGCATGCACGTGATTGGGCATCACGATGTACTCATCAACCTTGACATTTCTATAGTGATCGTGAAAAAGTCGCAGTTCTGAGTCGGCGATTTTACCGATTTGCGATAGTTGGATTTGATCATCGACAACTTTGCCGAAGATGGGCCGACGATCCTGCGTACAGATGGTTACGAAGTACCATCCCCGCGAGCGGTAATCCCAATCCTGGAGGCGGGCGGATTCGATGCCGTATTTGGCCTGGAACAACGTGATCAGAATAAGAAGGGCTGTCGTTTAGCTGGTTAGTACTTTCCATTATCTCGCTCTATGCTCGTGGTGAGAGAGACGTTGCAAGCAACGTCTCTACGGGGGTTTCGTTTTGGAACTTGCTCTTTGGTGTATTGGTCCAGGCGTTTTGCTCCATTTGCGGGGCAGGTCCGGGCAACGATACACTTAAGGGTGCGGCTTCTCCTGCGGCCGCAAGAAGTCGAGCTTCGCTCGACGGACAGCCCCTTCGCCTTCGCTCAGGGCAGGCTAAGGCGGCTGTCCCCACATTGTCCTTTCCAGGGTGAATTTATGCTGGTTGTCATGAAGGCGCAGGCCACTGAAGAGCAGGTGCGCGCCGTTTGCGAAAAAATCGATAAGCTAGGCTACCGTGCTCATCCGATGCCGGGAGCGACCCGCACGGCCATCGGCATTACCGGCAACAAGGGCGAAATCGAACAGGGCACGCTCGAAGAAATGCCGGGGGTGCAGGAAGTCATACAGGTTTCGAAGCCCTACAAGCTGGTCAGCCGCGATGTGAAGGAAGAAAACACTGTCATCCGATTTCCGGGTTCGACAGCCACGATTGGCGGGACCGAGCTGGCCATCGTCGCCGGGCCGTGCGCCATCGAGAGCCGTGAGCAGGCATTCGCGGTGGCCGAGCGCGTCCACCGGGCAGGGGCGCAGTTCTTCCGCGGCGGCGCTTACAAGCCCCGCACGTCACCCTATTCGTTTCAGGGGCTCGGCGAGGAAGCTCTCCAGATCATGGTGGAAATCCGCCACAAGTTCGGTATGAGGATCATCACCGAGGCCATAGACCACGAGTCGCTCGACCTGGTCGAAGAGTATGCCGACATGATCCAGATCGGCGCGCGCAACATGCAGAACTTCTCGTTGCTCAAGCGCGCGGGACGCGCCCACAAGCCGGTGCTGCTGAAGCGCGGGATGTCGGCAACGCTGGAAGAGTTCCTTATGGCGGCGGAATACATTCTGAGTGAAGGCAATTACAACGTCGCGCTGTGCGAGCGCGGCGTGCGCACGTTCGCCGACCACACGCGCAACACGCTAGACCTCAGCGTTGTGCCGGCGGTGCAGCGACTGAGCCATCTGCCGATCCTGGTTGATCCGAGTCATGGCACTGGAAAGCGGAATAAAGTTACTCCGCTTTCGCGCGCAGCGGTGGCGGTGGGTGCTGACGGGCTCATGGTGGAAGTGCATACGCAGCCGGATCAGGCGCTCTCGGACGGGCCACAGTCGCTGTTCCCGGATCAGTTCGACGAACTGATGAAGCAGGTGCGGCAGATTGCGGTCGTGGTAGGGCGCAGCGTGCCGGAGATTGGGGTCAGGGAGACGGTGGCGGCGAAGTAAGTTCCACGACTACCAAACAAGAGGGTGCCCCATCCTTGTCGCAGCTTTTGCGACAGGATGGGGCTTTTGACTTCTGAGCAATGCCAAACTCACGAGAGTCAAAATCCCCGCCCTGTCCCGGCAAAGAACGCAGGGACAAGGACGGGGCACCCTCGGGCTTGTTCTGCTAAGCTTTCTTCTTCTCACGAACTGATACTACCTTGCGAAAACTCCTGTTCATCGCTGTGCTGGTTCCCGTCCTCGGCGGAGTCGGGTGGTGGTATTTCCGCGAGCAGCAGATGCCCGATTACGGGCCGGCCTTCCGCGAATTCGCTTACGTCAGCAACGGCAAGAGCAACACCGTTAGTGTTATCGACTTGCGTTTTTTTCGGCTGGCTAGGACTCTCCATGTGGGCAACGAACCTACCGGCATTGCCGCGAACAGCAAGAAGAATGAGATCTACGTCGTCAACACGGGATCGAACAACGTGAGTGTGATTGATGCCGAGAGCAATGCGGTGGTGGCAACCATCGGCGTGCACGGGCGCCCGTATTATATCGACGTGTCAAGCGACGGGAAGCGCGGCTATGTGGCGAACTCGGGATCGTCGAACGTCAGCGTGATCGATCTGGAAAAGCGGGCCGTCGTTGGGAACGTGCGCGTCGGCGCTTCGCCGGGAATGGCGCGGGTTTCGCCCGACGGGACGACCGTAGTAGTTTCGAATCGCGGAGACAACACGGTATCGCTGATCGAGGCCAATCTGCTTCGAGTGCGTGCAACACTGCCCGTGTGCAAACAGCCGGAGGATATTGCGATCCTGCCGGATTCGAGCAAGGCATTCGTTTCGTGCTCAGGATCGTCGCAGGTGGCATCGATTCAGCTCGCCAGTTCGGACCCGAAGTCCCAGCAAAAGGAGGAGGATCGCGTACTGGCGCTTCTTGATGTGGGGCGCACTCCGGTCAGCCTGACGCTTAAGCCCGATGGCGGCGAGATGATCGTGTGCAACTTCGATGCCGATAGCATCTCGATCATCGAGACCGGAAACGACGAGGTCGGGAGCAGCCCGGAGATCGGGCAGCACCCCTCACGTGGCGTGGTCACGCTGGATAATTCGCGTCTTTATGTTTCTAATTTTGGATCGAACAGCGTCGCGGTGTTTGATATCGACATGGGCCGGCGGATTGGGACGCTCAATGTCGGCAGCCACCCCGACGGGCTGGCGCTGACGCCGGACCAGAACTATCTGCTCGTGGTTGGTACAGAGTCGGGGGATGTCACCGTGATCCAGAAGCGCAGACCGCGCAAGCTTGAACCCAGCGAATATTCGCTGTTGACGCTTATTCCCGTGGGCGTGCAGCCGAACGCGATCGTGGTGAAGACGTTCATGGCGACGAAGTAGTGGGCGTTCTCCCGACCCGTGTCATTCCGAGCGGAGCGAGGAATCCCTGCCCACTGCAGTGCGCATGTATAGGGATGCTTCGACTCCGAACGAGCTCGCTTTGCGATCTCGTTCTCCGCTCAGCATGACAAAAGGGGCACCCTTGTTTCACTGAGTCACCCTGTTTACCAAACCGGTTTACGCGCCCCGCTTGCTTTTCAGCTCCACCAGCAACTGCTCGATTCGGTCCTGCTTTTCGAGTGCGGCGAGACGGTCTTCGATGTTGTCGGCGGCGATCTCGGACTTTGCCTGACTCAGGGCTTCCGAGTGCGCGACTTTGCGCTTCATGCGATCGAACGCGGCGGCTTTTGAACCGTCACCCGAGACGATGCGCGCATCGCTGGCTCTGCCGACGGCGCGGGCGCGACGCTGCTTCGCGATCAGAACGTCCGCTTTGGCTTCTGCTTCCGCCAGCTTCTGCTCTAGTTGACGCAACGCGGTCTTGAGATTCTCGACCTGCGCCTTCTGGTCGGCGACTTGCTGCGTGAAGTTCTCGCTCAGTTCGCGATAGCTTTCCACGCGCAGCAGAGAGGCGCGCGCGAGGTCGTCTTCTTTCTTGTCGACGGCAAGTTCAGCCTTGCGCATCCATTCGGCGACCTTGTCGGCGCTTTCCTGGTGCTTCTTTTCGAGCAGGTGCTGGTCAGCGATGGCCATCGCGACCTGCGTCTTGACCTGCAGAAGCTGGTTCTGCATGTCGAGGATTACCTGCTTGATCATTTTTTCCGGCTCTTCGGCCTTGTCGATGAGATCGTTGAGATTCGCCCGAACTAATGTTGCGACCCGCTCTAGTAGTGCCATGGTGAACTCCCTTCTTTAGCTTCTAGCTCCTAGCTTCTAGCCAACCTGCGAGTTGGTCCTGCTCCTCGGTTCATGTGCTCGATGGATCGCTTCGCACTGAGGACACTCCGTCGCCTTGCGACGGGACGAGAGTCCTATCGCGAGGCCGATCGCGACTCCGATCGCGAGCCAGACGCCCATGTTGCCCGCTATCACTCCAGCGACTGCGCCCAGCCCGGCTCCCAGCGCGATGCCCAGTCCTGCGTATTTCGGCTTGCGGTTCATAACTCACTCCACTCCCCCTCACTCTCACTCCGCCTCACTCCGCCTCACTTCGCCTCACTTCGCTCGCGGGACGGGCGAAGGCGCCTGTCCCCACACAAACCGCGCGAGCTTCCCCGGACCCCTCGCTAGGCTTTCGGCAACTCTGGCGGCTTGGGCGCCTTGTCGCCGATCTGCCGTACCTTGCCCAGCAACTCTGACAACGGCATTCCAGAGAGAGTCTCGAACAACGCCGGTATTTGCGCCGCCATCTTGGTGATGTCGCCGGTGATCTTGTTCATCCCCGACGAATCGCCGTTGCCGGTCGAGACGATCGTGATCTTGTCGACATTGGCTAGCGGACTAGCTAACGCCTTGACCACTTCCGGCATGCTGGCGAACAGCCTGTCGATCACGGCCGCCTGGTTGTACTCCTGGAAAGCCTCGGCTTTGACGTTCATCGCTTTGGCTTCAGCCTCGCCTTTCTTAAAGATGATCTCGGCTTCGGCCTCGCCCTGCTGGCGGATCGACGAAGCGTGGCCCTCGGCCTCGGCCATCAGGCGCGACTTTTCGGCCTCGGCCAAGGTCTCAATCCGCTGACGCTCGATCTCAGCCTGCTTCAACACGGTTGCGATCAGTTCCTTTTCGCGGCGGTTGATCTCGGCCTCCTGCACCTTGACCTGCTGTTCTTTCTCAATCTGCTGCACCTTTACCTGCTCGGCCACGACCTGCTGCTGCATGATGTTGGTCTGGATGTCATACGCCTTGTCGGCTTGCGCCTGCTGGCGTTTGGTGACTTCCAGGTATTGCGCCTTCTTCACTTCCAGATCGCGCTGCGCCTCCGCCTGTTTCGCCAAAGAAGCGGTTTCAGCCTGTACGCGTTCCTGATCGGCCTGGGCTCTCGCAACTGCCGATTCCCGCTGTGCCAGAGCTCGCTTGATCGCCGTGTCGCGATCGGCTTCGGCGGCGGCCACGTCGGCGTCGCGCTTGATGCGGGCGACATCAGGACGTCCCATGTTGGTGATGTATTCATTCTTGTCACGCACTTCCTTGATGGTGAACGAGATGACTTCGAGACCCATCTTGTTCATGTCGTCGGCGCATGTGGAACGCATGCGGTCGGAAACCATCTCGGGCTGCTTGACGATTTCCTCGACCGTAAGCTGGCCGATGATGCCGCGCAGGTGGCCTTCCATCACCAGGCGGATCAGGCCTTCGCGTTCCTGATCAGTCTTGGTGAGGAATTGCTCGGCTGCGGTGCGAATCGACTCGTCGTCGGATTTCACCTTGATTTGCGCCACGGCTTCCACCGTCACCGCGACGCCTTGCTTGGTGTAGAGATCCTGCTGCGGAGCCACGTCGAACGACATCAGTTCGAGCGACAGGCCACGACAGACCTGAACCATCGGAAGTACCATCGAGCCGTGGCCCTTTACGACGCGAGTTCCGCCCAATCCGTACACAATCAGCGCTTCGTGTGGCCCCGCCTTGCGGTAGATCCGGGCCATTCCGCTGATGAGAAATAGAATGACCATGACCGCCAGGGAAACGAAGATCCAAATCACAGCCATGTGCGAAAGTCCTTCGAACATAACGCCTCCTCCTGAAAAGCAGTTCCCAGTTCTCAGTTCTCAGTTGTCCGAGTTACGGGCCCTGCCAACAATGGCGACCGCCAATTTGCGACTAAGAACTGGGAAGTGCTTTTGTACGGTCCCTTAACATCGGAATGCACCTGCTGTGTCTTCAAATTAAAGTCGACGATCGAGTAATTGCCATACCAGCAGAAGCCCAGCACCGCGTATGAGACCAACAACGCGGGCCAGAATGCGGCCGGTTTGAGCGCATCGACGATGAGATTCACCACGGTAACCAGCACCAGCATAACCAGCAGAATCTCGAGACCCAATTGCACTGCTCCTTCGCGCGAGGTGTAACCGTTGGGCTGCCAGTTGGCGTCGAAGTGGACCGCCATACGGGCCGGCAGTTGATCCCAGACGCGCCAGTAGATCCAGGCAGCGGCAGGCAGGGCCAGCCACATCAACACGACCGCCGGTTTGTGCCAAACGCGATTCATGTTCCTCTCCTCGCGGCTGCTACTCGGATTTCCCGGTGGTACTCGCCTCATCCAGCTCGCCTGATAATTCGCTCCATAGCTGGACGTAGGCAATTCCCCTTTCGTAGCGAGTGACAACCACTTCCGCACCTTTCGCGAGCGCTGAACCCTCGTCGCTGCGCGCACCGCAGACCCGGCGCGTACCCATCTGCGAGTAGATCAATTCACCGGTGCCACCCTCGCGGATCGGCACCGAAAGCCTGCCGAGCACGCCGACCATTTCGAAGTCGGCGGGATCGAGAAATTCCTGGTCAGACATGAGAACCTTCGTCAAGAAAAAGAAGATGATCGCTCCGCCGGCTAATCCCGCGAATACGGCCAGCATCAGAGCGAGTCCGACCCACATTGCCGAGAAGCGATTCAGCAGGTAGCCCGTCCCTCCAAACCACGCCAGAAACGCGGCCATGGACGGCAGATTGAGCGGAGACACGCTCGCGCCGCGGGTTGCATGAGTTCCGCCATGCGCGTGTGCTGCTGCTGGACCATGCGCAGCGCCATGGCCAGCCACTGGGCCGTGAGTGACCGGCCCGTGCACCGTCGGCAGATGCCCGACTCCGTGGCCATGGAAGTGCGGCAGATGGAGTTTCCCAAAGCGCGAACTTCCAAATACAAACGAAAAGAAGCTGAAGCAGAAACCGATTGCGAAACAGATCAGATAGAAATCAGACCAGGTCATCGCATTCGCCTCCCTTCCGCGCGGTGATGATGATTCCCGGCGGCCGCCAACTCCGGACGCAACGCCTCCAACAGACGATCCGACAATCCCGGCGTGTCGAGGATCGCTCCCAAAAGCAGTAAGGCGCGTCGCGTATCCTTCTCTCGCGCGGCCTTGATCAGCACGTGGCTGATCTCCGGATCGCTCGCGAAGCGCTCGGAACCCTGCAACAACCAGACATCAATCTGGCCTTCCACCGTTCGCAAGTCCGAGGTCAACTCGGTGTGATAGCCCTCAGGGTCATCCACCAGAAAACCAGGGTGAACCTTGAAGAACTTCGCCAGCAAAGCGCGCGAGGACTGCGTCATGTGCGGGCGCGAACCGCCTTCGATCTGCGAGAGATACGACTGGCTGATCCCCTTCCCCTTGCCCAGTTCTTCGCGGATCGCGCGCACCAACTCGAGCTGCGTCATGGGACGGCCTAGACCGCGAAGCGATCCTTCAACCTCACGGAGGTAGCGGATTTTTTCGCCCAGCTTCACGGTAGGCCCGAGCTCCATTTCTCAAATCGCTATATTTATATTGCAATTTGCGATTTATGTCAAGGAATGTATATCCCATAAAACTCAACGAGATCCAAGCTGAATGGACGGCAATGAGCAGTGAGCGGCGAGCAACCCGGGCTACCCAATTGCTGGCTCATTGCTGGCTCGTTGCTCATCCTTCATGGCTCACCGGTAGAAAAAAATGCCCCCGGCTGGCACCCGGGGGCTTACCACGGCATTGCTCTTTCGTTCTTTCTGCCTGTGGGAAGATACTTACTGATGACGACCGTTGTGCTTGTCGCGATAGATTTGGTGCGACATGCGGTTCTGCTGGCGGTTGACCTGTGCCCGCTCTTGCTGGGTTAGTTTGCCACCGTTGGCGGCGCGGTCGTTGTGCACTTCCTTGTTGACCTTCGCTTCATTGTTTTCGAGGTGGGCGGCTTCGCCAGCGGTCAGCTCTCCGCTCTTAATGCCCTGCCCGATGCGGTCCTGCTGGTTCTCAGCTCGCTTGCCGACTTCACTCTTGGGGTCGGTGTTCTGCACCGCAGAGTTGTGCTTGTCCTGGTAAATCTGCTTGGACATTTGATTCTGCTGCTGGTTCAGAGTTTTCTTGTCGGCAGTGGTCAGCTTGCCATTATCGAGTTTGCGCATGTCGCGCTCTTCGTGGTTCACCGTGGCTTCTTTCTTTTCCAGGTTGGCGGTTTCTCCGGCGGTCAGTTCTCCGCTCTTGACGCCGTTGGCGATCCGGTCTTGCTGGTTCTCTTTGCGGTCCTGAATGCTCTCGCCGGTTACCGGCGTCGAGGGTGCTGTATTCTGGGCCACAACTGGCAGCGCGAGGATTGCGAGCGCTGTACTAAGAAACGAAATCTTGAGGGTGCTGTTCATGGATTTCTCTCCGTTGGGTTTGGGTTCGTAATTCTCACCTGCATTGTGGCCACGTCGGATGAAACCCAGAGTGTCAAGAAATGTTGCGGGAGTTTTATATCCAGCAGGAACAGCAAGTTAGAGGTGATTTCAGGGTAGACCCAGCCATGTAGTATGAGGGAGAAATCCGAGTGCGAGTGGGCACTGCTCGCGCATCAGATCACGCTCCAACTACAAAGGAAGCGGGGTACTCATAGAGTAGGTACCGCCGCCAGAACATCCCGAGAGGCCGGTAAGGGTCCAGTTGCCCGAAATCTTGCCGCTGGCGTTGCGACTGCCGCTGAGGGTCAGAACATTTTCCACCTGAGTCATCAGCCCCGTGGCGATATTCATCCCGAATGGGCCGGTCTCGTATCCACCAGAGTGTCCGGAGGCCGTAAACGTGGCGGTCTGGCCCAATGGGGCGGTAAAACAGGGAGCGGCGCTCGTAAAGGAGAAGCTGCTGACGTTCACCGTCGATCCAGTGCTTTGGGCGAGAGTAGCCATAAATGTATAGGCCACAGTGCCGTCAGGATTTTGCAGGCTTGCCGTCCAAACACCGTCAATTTTCTTGGCCGTTGAGCTGGATCCGCAAGAGACGAGGAAGAAAGCGAGAAGGGCGAGGGAGGTGAGACGGGCGCAGTTCATACACGCCTCCTTGCAGATATAGAACTCGGGGTGACCTGAAGAGTTGCCTTTTGCCAGGAGAAATTATAGCCCAGCTTCGATCCGGGAGCGGGGATCGAGATAGTCGCGGAGGGCGTCGCCAATGAAGTTGAAGCTCAGGACGGCCAGCATGACGGCAAGGGCCGGAAACAGGACGAGGTGGGGCGCGTCGAAGAGATGGGCGCGGCCGTCGTTGAGCATGGTTCCCCAGCTGGCGGTTGGGGGAGGAACACCGAGCCCGAGAAAACTCATGGTGGCCTCAGCGAGGATAGCTCCGGCCATTCCGATCGCGGATTGCACGACCACCGGCTGAATGATGTTGGGCAGAATGTGGCGCACAATAATGCGCAAGTCGCTGGCGCCGAGAGCGCGGGCGGCTTCGACGAATTCACGCTCCCGGGCGGCGAGTACTTGTCCGCGAACCAGGCGCGCGTATCCGACCCATCCACCGATGGAGAGAGCGAGGACCAGGTTGAAGATTCCGGGACCACGGAAAGCGACAAAAGCTATCGCCAGCAAGATTCCTGGGAAAGAAAGGAAAGCATTCATCACGACGACGTTGAAAAAGCGGTCGATCACGCCTCCGTAGTAACCGGCGATTGAGCCGATGATCAGGCCGAGGGCAAGTGAAGTTGCAACCACACTTGCCCCCACCAGCATGGAAATGCGGGCACCGTAGATAACACGGGAAAGGATGTCCCGTCCGAGTTCGTCGGTGCCGAACCAGTGTGCGCGTGAAGGTAGATTAACTCGTCCCGGAAGGTCGATCGCGGCGGGATCTTGTGGGGCAATCCACGGGGCGAATAAGGCAAAGATCAGGAAGATGAGGATTAGTACGACTCCGACGGCGGCCACTGGATTGTGGCGTGCGTTGCCGAGAACGCGGTGGCGAAGCGACAGGGCGGCGGTGGACATGACGATACAAACCTACCAAACTTCGAGGCGGAATTTCCGGTATTGATGAATCAGTTCGAAGTCGGCGCGGTTGGAAGTGATCAGGCGAGCCCCGTGAGAACGGGCGGTAAGAGCGATCAGCACATCGAAGTGCAAGTCCCGGAGCTTTTCAGAGGTGAAGCCCTTGTCGGCACGCATCTTTGCCAGCAACTGTCCGGACTCCAGCCAAATGCTTTCGCTGGGACTGAAGACGGGATGGTTCCTGCCGAGGGCTCGGACGAACTCGCGTTCGGAAGCTTTGGTTGCGCCGCGCCATAACTCGGCCAGGACCACCGAAGATGTTCGTATCAAACCGCTGATGGATTGGATCTTTGCCTGGTTACGAGCGGTGCGCAGGTCGTCGACCAGCACTGATGTGTCGAAAATGATGATGTCACTCACGGTGTCCAGCGAACGAGAGTTTCCCCGCGTTCTTTTTCATCAAAGCCTTAAAACGCTTGAGCGCGACAATTTCGCGGAGTGCCACGTGGACGGCTTCAGTGCGAGTCTTGACCCCGAGGACTTTCACAGCCTCGTCGGCAAGGTGTGTATCTAAGCGGATGGAGGTGAGAGTACCGGCCATAACGTCGTCCTCAAGTTCGAAAGCGAGTGTATATACAGAATACCATCACTGTATATACGGGTCAAATTTCTGGTGAGAGCAACGGGCGATCGGTATGCTCTTGAGCATGTCGAGCACAAGTGGCCCCACATCAAAGTCTAGATCCCTTCGGAAATGAGGCGCAGGATGGGCAGCCGGCGGGGTCAAATCAGGAAAACCTAAATCTCCGTAACTGGCCTTGAGATCGGATTACTTCACCTGCAAGGTCCCTATATTCCCTCAAACGCCGGCACATCGACGCGAAATATATCGAAGCATGCGTCGGCTCGCGTAAGAAAACGATCAGTATCAGGGCAAAGATACGCACGCAGGTGATTAGTCGTTCATGCCCGCAATGACAATCCGATTCGCTGCCGAATGAATCGTCCCATCTCCACCTCCCAACCCAGGACGATTCTCGATATGCGCTAAACTTGCAGCCGAGGTTGCGATGAAGCGAACGCTAGCGTTCCTTGTGGTTGCCGCCGCGATGATTCTGGCCCCGGACATCCGCGCGCAGGAATCGGTTTGCGATCTCTTTTCTCACTTGGAAACTTCCGACGGGCAGCAACTGGCCGTCACTGGTGACTTGATCATCTCCAAAGACACTGCCATCCTCGGCGCCGCCGACTGCGATAACCACTACACGTCCGCTTTGAGTGGCAGTCAACGAGTCTGGCCCACGGCTCTCTTGCTCCATGCTTCTGCCGCTGTTAGCCCCGTGCAGCTTCAGCAAATCCAGAAGGCCGCCGCAGAAGCTGACCGTCTCCGCGGCCAAGGCAAGGGTGTAATTGCGTCCGCCACCTTCTCGGGACGGCTCCGCATCGCTACCACTGGCGACATACCGGCCGAGCTGGATTTCGATTCCTTCGAGAATCTCAAGGTCGAAGCTCTGCCTGACGCTGCTTCGTTGGAAGTAATCCCGATCTGTGCTCTCTTTCAGAACCTGCCCAACTGGAAGGGAAAGCGCGTCGCAGTCCGAGGCGAGTTCGTCAGCACTACGGAGGGATGGTGGATCGGCGGTAACTGCATGGGAGCATTCGTCACCGACGGATATCGCTGGCCCGTCGGGATTAGCCTTGGCGTTCCCGCTTATCACTCGAAAGAGACGGCGGAGCTTTACCAGGCAAAATGGCCGGCAGTCAGCAAAGGTGAGAATTTTAAAGGTCTGCCCGATGTCGTCAAGATGGTCACTTTTGTGGGAACTTTACGATTACGCTCCGACTATCACGTCACCTGCGTCCCTAATGGAACCTATCGGGCATTGGGCTATGGCCACATGAACAGCGCAGCCGCGGAGTTGATCGTCGAGAGCATTCGCGATTTTGAACTCACGCCACGCCCCGACCCCCCTCTCGATGCAAAAGCCGGTAATACCCAACAGGGCTGTACGCCACCGACTCGAGCCGAACTTTGCGCCCAGGCCGATTCCCTGAATCGCGCCGCCCAGCGAGGGTGCGTCGAAAGGGTCCGCGAATTCCTGACTGCGAACGGCATCGACAGCAAGAACGGTGGCGAATCAGAAGCGCTGCGCATCGCGATTCGCTCCGACAATAAAGAGATCGCGCAGGTGCTCATCAACGCCGGAGCTCCAGTGAATCCGTCCGTAACCGCGCTTTGGAGCCCCTTGACCGACGCCGCCTTCGCCAAGCATTTCGACATGATGAAACTGCTCCTCCAATCCGGAGCGAAGGTCGATGCACCAGACCATCGCGGCATGCCTCTGCTTGTGAGTACCGGGTTCTTCGATCCAACCGTAACGACGATTCTGCTCGAAGCCGGGGCCGACACGAATGGGGCGGACCGCGAGGGCGAAACCGCTCTGATGAAAGCATCCGGCCATGGCATCAAGGAAACCGTCAAGGTACTGATCGAGCACCATGCAGATGTGAATCGGAAAGACTCAAAAGGACGAACCGCTCTGATGCACGCGGCAGCCGGACACCGCTCTGACGCGATCCCGCTGCTGCTTGAAAACGGAGCTGACCCGAACGTTCGTGACAGCGAAGGCAAGTCCGCGCTCGATCTCGCCGACAAGTCCAACAACCTGGGTGCCTTTACCATGCTTTCTGTCGCCGTAAAACGCTCTCACCAATAAAAAAAGGCGCCGGGAAGTTTCCGGCGCCTATGAGATACGACTCGCGAGATGCGGTCTAGCGAGAAGACAAAACTTGTTGGTTCAGAAGCTACTTGCTCTCCGCCACTCCCGGTGACGGAGCCCCGAAATCGCGGCGGCTATTCGCCGCGGCACGGGCCCCTTTGGCCGATGGCTGATTCGCAGCCGCGGTTCCGTACCGCTCAAGCAGCACGGGAGCCATCGCATTCTCGGCTTCCTTCACAAAGATCATCTTGTTCTCCGAGGCCATGTCGACGCGGACAAAATCTCCGAGCTTCACCTGCCCCGTCGCAACCAGATTCGCTAGCGGGAATACCAGGTTCCGTTCTATTGCGCGCTTCAGGTGCCGTGCTCCATACCGCGGATCGGTTCCTTCCTTCAGCAAATACTCCTTCACCGGCTCGGTGCAATTGAACACGAACTGGTTCGTGCCCGCCGCCATCAGCACGCGCTGTTGCACCATCCCGAGTTCGATGTCCAGGATCTGCGCCAGGTGCCCATCGCGCAAGGTCTTAAAGACTACGGTCTTATCGATGCGGTTCATGAACTCCGGCGTGAACTTCCGCCGCGCCGCTTCGACCGCGGTGCGCTGAATCTTGTCGTCAAACGACTCGTCCACCTCGACGGCCTTCGGGGCAAATCCAAACCCGCCATCCACCAGGCTCGTCATCTCGCTCGCGCCCAGGTTCGAGGTCATGATGATGATGCACTGCGACAGATCCACGCGACGGTTGTCGCCCAGCGTCAAGGTCGCCTTGTCGAGAATTCCCAGGAGCAGTTGCCACAGCGAGTCCGACGCCTTCTCGATCTCGTCAAAGAGCAGGATCGAGAGCTTCAATTTCTCGGTAAACCACTGGTTCAACGCTTCCTGCGTCAGCAGCGGATGGGTTTCCCGGTGTCCCAAATATCCGGGAGGGGATCCGATCAGCTTCGCAATCTCGTGCGAGTGCTGGAACTCGGCGCAATCGATCTTGATGCAAGCCCGCGAATCTCCAAACAGCGATTCGGCCATTGCCTCGACGACCCGCGTCTTGCCCGATCCGGTCGGTCCCAGGAACAGCAGATTGCCCACTGGACGTCCCGGCGCATTCAACCCCGCCAGGAACATCTGATAGATCTCTACGACCTTCTCGACCGCCTGATCCTGACCGACAATCCGGCGGCGAAGGGCTGCGTCAAACTCTCCAGCATCGTTGCTGCGACGGTTCGGATCGAGCACTGTTGCGAGATTCGTTCTCATAAGATCGTTGCCCCGCGCTTTACGGGCATTCCCTTTCGGCCGTTCAGGCTCTTCTATTGGATGTCGTTCCGGAGTTTTTTAGGCCTTAGCCCCCGGCCCGTATCCCTGAAGTTCCCCTGTTCCCCAGGAATTGTTGCGCATCCGGCTACCTTGAAATAAGCAAACGCTTAGCCACGCCTGCCGCAAAACCGAGTCTAAGCACAAGTCTTTTGTGAATATAGACTTAGAGCGTCTTGCAGGCAGTTCTCGAAAGGCTGGCGGTCCCCGTCTGTGAACATAAGGTAAATACTTTGCACCATCATGGAAGGAAGATGTACCGCCCTGCGGACAGATTGGGGCAGAAAACAGCGAGCGAGTAACCGGACTTGCTCCGCCCGACCGTGTTACTCCACCCGTAACTAGCGATCCAAAACTCCTGCCTCTAACATCAAACTCGGTATGGGGAGGAATCGCTTGCGTCTCTCGTCTGTTCGCGTTCTCACGGGGATTTCCTGTCTTCTTTTCGGCGCCGCCGCGTGGCGCCTCGGACCGCATTCCGCTAACAACTTTGTCGCCGAAGCGCAGACGCCGCAGGCGGTTAAGCCGGCTATCGCCAGACAGAATGCGGGCAAGCTGCAGACCACCAGTGTAACGACCCCCAAGCCATCGCTCCCTGAGCCCAAGCCCGTCGCCGCGCCCGGCACTGAAATCTATACGGCGAAGCGTGGAGAAGCAATCCCCACCATCGCCCGCCGTTACGTGAGCAAGACTTCTTATCTGACTTCGTCCGAGCTTGCCGACGCGATCCGCACCCTGAACCACAAGACCGACTCAAGCAACATTCTTAAGGCGAACGAAAACATCATCATCCCGGGCATTCTAGCCGGGCCGGTGACCGAAAAGACAATACCGGTCGCCAAGGATTTCGAGGTCCGTGCCATTTACCTTACAGGATTCATGGCGGGCAGCGAGCACGGGATTCGCGTCATCAAGCATTGGCGCGAAGTCGGCGGCAACGCCGTCGTATTCGATATCAAAGACTCCGATGGCAGCGTAACCATCGCGTATGACCATCCGCTGCTCGGCCAGCACAACGTCTACGTTCACGACGTTCCGAAGCTCGTCCATTTCCTGCACCAGCAGAACATGCACGCCATCGCCCGCATCGCCATTTTCCGCGACGAGCGCCTGGTCGTGAATCACCCCGAACTTGCCGTCCAATCCCGCAAGAACAAAGCGGCATGGCGCGAAAACGGCAAACTGGTCTGGACCGATCCTTCCAATCCCCAAGTTCAGGACTACAACATCGCCCTCGCGAAGCACGTAGCCCAGCTCGGCGTCGATGAAATCCAGTTCGACTACGTCCGATTCCCTGCCGAAGGCGATCAGAAAGATGCAGCCTTCGTCTTCCAAAAGGACCTGCCCGAAGCGAAAGCCGACGCTGGCAGCGACAGCGGAACATGTGGCGATGGCCGCCTCGGCCGTCCCGCCGATGCGAAGCAAGGCGGAACCTCCACAACTGCCGATACAAAATCCGCCAGCACCACGAATCCTGCATCCAGCGAAACCAGTTCTGCGCCCGCCACGGATGGCAAAGCGAAGAAGCATGCAGCGGCAGTTGCGAAAAACACGACCAAGTCCCGTAAGAGCGCCAACGTGGCCTGCCACGTCCCTCGCGGCCCCCAGCGGTCCGACGTCATCGCCGGATTCCTGAAGAAGGCCTACTCCGAACTCCATCCCACAGGCGTCCTGCTTTCGCTCGACGTTTTCGGCGTGATGGCATGGCAACGCCCGATTGACCTCTCGCACACCGGACAGGACATCGTCCAGATGGCTCGTTACTGCGATGTCCTCAGCCCGATGATTTATCCGTCGCACTTCTTCGGCATGGACAATATCGCGCACCCCGGCGACGAACCCGCCCACTTCATCGGCGAATCCATGGATCGATTCGAACTCATCACCAAGGGCAGCGGCGTGGTCATCCGCCCCTGGCTGCAGGCGTTCCACTGGCGTACAAAAACGTATTCACCCGAATACATAAAGATTCAGGTGGAGACCGCCCGGGGGAAAGGCGGCATCGGATTCTTGTTCTGGAACGCCGCCAACGATTATTCGAAGCCCTTTACGGCAATGCCGGAAATGAAGTCGGCGAAAGACCAGCGCTACTTCCGCGGCGATGAACTCCCGACCGCGACCGTGCAGGCTGCGCTGCATCCTGCAACTCCGTCCGGCACCCACTGACCGAATCGGCGCGCCCCGGACGTCAGAGGCAGCATCGACGCTCAGCTATAATGGTCTGTAACGTGGGTTGGGTTCGCGCCTCAGAATTCCCCTGCCGGAGGAATGGCTCCCCTCGTTGCTACCTCACCTGTAAGGAGTTTCGATGGGCATCCAGAAGACCGACAAAATCTGGCACAACGGCAAACTGATCAATTGGGATGACGCCACGCTGCACGTAATGTCGCACGTTGTCCACTACGGCTCTTCGGTCTTCGAGGGCATCCGCTGCTATGAATTGCCCACGGGCCCCGCGATTTTTCGCGCTGTCGAACACATGCAGCGTCTGCTCGACTCGGCCAAGGTTTACCGCATGGACATTCCCTTTACGCGCGATGAACTGGTAAGCGCCATGGTGGAGACGATCGCCCACAACGGCGCGTGGCCGTGTTATATCCGGCCGGTCGTGTTCCGGGGGTACGGCGACGCCGGGGTCAATCCGCTGAACTGTCCGGTCGAGGTTTACATCTGCAACTATCCCTGGGGAAAATATCTGAGCGGCGACGGCGATGGCGTGGACGTCTGCGTTTCTTCCTGGACGCGCCTTGCGCCGAATACGCTGCCCGCGATGGCCAAGGCGGGCGCGAATTACATGAACTCGCAGCTCATCAAGATGGAAGCCATTGCCAACGGGTACGTCGAAGGCATTGCGCTCGACAAGAACGGATTTGTCAGCGAAGGTTCGGGTGAAAACTTGTTCCTAGCCCATCGCGACAAACTGATCACAGCGCCGCTGGGCAATTCCGTGCTGCCGGGCATCACTCGCGACTCAGTGCTACAGATCGCGCGCGACCTGAATATTCCAATCACTGAACAGACGATTCCGCGGGAGATGCTTTACATTGCCGACGAAGTGTTCTTCACCGGTACAGCCGCAGAGGTGACGCCGATCCGCTCGGTCGACAAGATCAAAGTCGGCATCGGCGGAATGGGCCCGATTACAAAAGCACTACAGAAGGAGTTCTACGCCATCGTACGTGGCGAGAAGAGCGACCGCCATGGCTGGCTCACGCCGGTTCCGGTGCGCAGCAAGCAACCCGTCGGAGTATAATTCCCTCGTCAATTCGAGCCAGGGGCGCCACGTTTCAGAACGATTGGCGCCCTTTTGGCTTCTCTGCCCGGAAGAAACAAAACATTCGTTACGAAGGAGAAAGAATTATGTCCCAGGGTCTAACTCCAGATTTCATCCTCGGCTATCGCGCCATGATGCTCGATGGCATCGCGCGCGAAGCAGAATGCACAAAGAAAGTCATCGCCGCCGTCCCCGACGCGAAGTCAGATTATCGTCCTGATCCTCATGCCCGCACCGCGAAGGAACTGGCGTGGCACATCGCCAATTCCGACATTCAATTCCTCGACGGAATTGCCGACATGAAGTTCAACACGGGATCGCCAGCGGATAAGCCACAGACATCTGCCGAAGTGGTTGCCTGGTACGACGCGAACCTGAAGCGCGGCATCGCCCGCATCGCACAGATGACGCCCGAACAGCTGATGACACCAGTTGAGTTCTTCGGTGTCTTCAATCTGCCCGCTGCGTTCTATCTGGGATTTCTGAACAATCACAGCATTCATCACCGCGGCGAGCTGACGACGTATCTGCGTCCGATGGGCTCGAAGGTACCTTCGATCTACGGTGGCAGCTACGACGAGCCCTTCGTGCCGCCGGTGCCTGCAGAGACAGCCGCATAATCCGCGCTTCGGTTGACGCAAGCCGCCCGTTCTGGGCGGCTTTGTTATTTGCGGGCGTCGAGGCTTCAGGGCCGGATTGTGGGAATTTCTGCGCACGTGCTTTACAGAGGTCTACGGACGCTCGAGGACGCCGGATTTGTGTTCCGCCATTACGAGCAGACCATCCCTCCGGCAGTGTGCATGGCATTCCAGATCGGATGAAGGACATCGAGAAGGTGCTGAAGTGGAACGGCGAGCGAACCGGGCATTACAGCCCGGCGCAGGGCGCGCACATGTAGCCTTCCGACTCTTCATCGACGAGTTTTCGGCATCCGTGCCGGGCTCAACCCAATACCATTTCAGGTCGATAAAATGCAGCATCCAGGTTTGTGCCGATGGCACGCTCGGCTTCGCCTTGGCGGGACGGACGAAGGCGTCCGTCTCCACACGGTTCGTGCTTACCTCTTCGTGCTTACGTCTTGAGTGCTGCGGTGAAGTCGGTGACGACGGTAACCGATTGGTTGACACCCGACTGCCGATGAAACTGTAAGGAACACTCACCGAGACACGTTTGTGATTAACGAATTCAACACGGAACACCAGTTCATCCTGGATGCGCTGGTTGAGGGCATCTGCGGCATCGATGAAGAAGGGACCATAACCTTCTGCAACGAAGCCCTGTCGCGGATGACAGGCCACTCGAGGGAGGAGATCGTTGGGAAAAACATGCACGACCTGCTGCATCACAGTCGGGAGGATGGCAGCAAATATCCGCGCCAGGAATGCGGTTTGAGCAGGGCTATTGTCGACAGGAAGCCGGCGCAGGAGTTCGGGGGACCACTGTGGAAGAAAGACGGCAGCTATATCCCTGTCGAGTACTGTGGACGCCCCATGCGGCGGTTCGGGAGCCGGACCTGTTATGTAGCGACGATAAAGGACCTCAGCGAGATTGAACTGGCCAAGGAAGCGCTGCGCAGGACCGAAGAGCAGTACCGACGAATTTTAGAAAGCATGCCCGATGTGGCGTGGACCTCAGACGTCCAAGGTGGGACACGGTATGTCAGCCCCAAAGTGGAGGCGCTGCTGGGTTTCACCAATCAGGAGCTCTATGCGGGCGGGACACATCTTTGGCTGAACCAGATTCATCCCGAAGATTTCGGGCGGGTCAGCCAGAAGTATATGGCGCTGTTTGAAAATAAAGTGGCATTCGATGAGGAGTACCGGATTCGGCGCAAAGACGGGACCTGGATCTGGGTACACGATCGTGCGACGCGCACGCACGAAGCCGACGGGGTGCTCTGCGCAGACGGGTTCATGAGCGATATCACGCAGCGGAAGCATGGGGAGGCAGAACTCCGGTCGAAGACGGCTTTCTTGGAGGCACAGGCGAACTCGACGATCGACGGCCTGCTGGTCGTGGACCGCAACGGGCGCAGGCTAATGGCGAATGAGCGTTTCGCGGAATTGTTGCGGATACCCCCCGAGTTAATGGCCGATCTTGACGATGGGAAGATGCTTGAATACGCTGTGTCGCTCATGAAAGACCCCGAATCCTTCCGCGCCAAGGTCGACTATCTGTACCGGCATCCCACTGAAACCAGCCGTGACGAAATCGGATTGAACAATGGAGTGATCCTGGACCGCTATTCGGCTCCGGTGGTGGACAAGAACGGGATCTACTACGGGCGGATATGGAGCTTTCGCGACATGACCGAGCAGAAGAGGAACCAGGAGGCGCTGCAACAGCTTTCGCTGGCGGTGGAACAGAGCCCAACTTCGGTTGTGATCACCGACCCGCAAGGCAATATTAGCTATGTGAACCGCAAGTTTACCGAGTCGACGGGCTACAGCCTGCAGGAAGTTCTGGGGCAGAATCCGCGGGTATTGAACGCGGGGCAGTGCCCGTCCGAGTTATACCGGAACCTGTGGTCCACCATCACGCAGGGGAAAGTGTGGAACGGGGAGTTCTGCAACAAGAAGAAGAATGGTGAGATCTACTGGGAATCGGCCACCATCACGCCGATGACGAACCCGAATGGCGAGATCACACATTTTCTTGCCGTCAAAGAAGACATCACCGAGAAGCGGGCGCTGGAGAGCCAGCTTCGTCACGCCCAAAAGATGGAAGGCGTCGGCCAACTGGCGGCGGGGATCGCCCATGAGATCAATACGCCGACCCAGTTCGTTATGGACAATCTGACGTTCCTGCGGGACTCGTGGAAATTGGTGCACGAACTGCTGGAGCAATACCGCGGGGCCATGCAAGGGATGGCAGGTGCGGTTCCGGACGAGGTCTCCGGGCTCCTGAAGCAGGCCGAGCAGGCCTGCGACCTGGAGTTCATCCGGGACGAGGTGCCGCGCGCCATCGAGCAGAGCCTGGATGGCTCGCGGAGGGTAGCGAAGATCGTGCGGGCCATGAAGGAGTTCTCGCATCCGGATTCGGCGGAGAAGACGGCTACCGACATGAACCGGGCGGTCGAATCCACAATTACCGTTGCGCGTAACGAATGGAAGTATGTGTCGGAGGTGGTGAAAGAGTTCGACGACCAACTGCCCGCGGTGGTGTGTTATCCCGGCGACATTAACCAGGTCGTGTTGAACCTGCTGGTAAATGCGGCCCACGCCATCAAGGAAAAGGTAAAGGATGGAGAAAAAGGGCAGATCATGGTCCGCACCCGAATGTCGGGAGAAAATGTCGAAATCTCAGTGAGTGATAACGGAAACGGAATTCCGGAAGCAATCCGCAATCGAGTATTTGAGCCCTTCTTCACCACAAAAGAAGTGGGCAAAGGAACCGGACAAGGATTGGCCCTGGCCTACACAGTGGTGGTGAAAAAGCACGGCGGCAAGATCTGGTTCGAAAGCGAGGTAGGCAAGGGTACAACGTTCTTTATCACATTGCCGGTGAGCTTGTCGGTAGCTGCCAAGGGTGGCGCATGAAGCGGCTACTCTTTGTAGACGACGAGGCTATGGTTCTCAGCGGACTGCGCCGCAGCTTGCACGGCATGCGCAACTTGTGGGATATGCAGTTCGTCGAGAGCGCGGCCGAAGCTTTACAGGCTCTGCAGAAGGAGCGGTATGACGCGATCATTTCCGATATGCGCATGCCTTTGATGGACGGGGCGGATCTGCTGGATGAGGTCAAGGAGCGCTATCCCGATGTCGTGCGCATGATCCTGTCGGGGCAATCGAGCCGGGAAGCGGTGTACCGGTCGATTTCTCCGGCGCACCAGTTTCTTTCGAAACCCTGCGATCCCCAGGAGTTGTCGAGCCGGTTGAGCCAGGCGTTCGCCATGCGCGATCTGCTGGCGAATCCGACGCTGAAGACGATGATCGCACGCCTGCGTTCCATCCCCAGTTTGCCCACTCTCTATGAGGAGCTGACGGCAGCGTTGCGTTCGGAAGATTTCTCCTTGGCGGGGATCGCCAAGATCATTTCGAAGGACGTAGGAATGGCAGCGAAGATTCTGCAGCTGGCGAACTCGGCATTTGTGGGGTCGAGTGGGCGCGTGTCGAGCCTGTCGCAGGCTCTTACTCTGATCGGCACCGAGACGGTGCGGACACTGGTCCTCTCCGTGCACGTATTTTCGCAATTCGAGGGCAACCCCAAGGTCGCAGCCACCCTGCCGGCTTTGTGGGATCACAGTATTGCTGTATCGACTCTCGCGCAGCAAATCGCGAGCGCCGAAAATTGCCCGAAGGCGCAGGTAGAAGAGTGCTTTACTGCAGGATTGCTTCATGACATTGGGAAGGTCGTTCTGCTGGCGGAACTGACGGGTGAATATGTCCAAATGTATGGGGCAGATTCCGCGGCAAATTCGCAAGTGGAGCGGGAGCGCCTGGGTTGCACGCATGCCGAAGTGGGTGCATATCTGATGAGCATCTGGGGACTGCCGTTTTCGCTGGTTCTCGCGGTGGCATATCACCATCATCCTGCAGAGACTGCGGAGACGAAGTTTTCCTCACTGACAGCGGTCCATGCCGCCGACGCAATCGTCAGCGAGACCGACACTTCCCCGCTGAACCATGACGTTGCTATGGATCATCCGTATCTGTGTCGCCTAGGCTTGAGCGAGCGAGAAACTGCCTGGCGCGACTTGTATAAACGTGGCCCCAATTCGCCCTCCGGTTCGAACTGCCGACCATATTAAGCGAGCACTTCGCCGAATCTCCTTCCATGCGCACCGCCTAAAGCCTTCCCTCCTATCTGCCGATGGCAGTGATGGACCACCGAAACTCGCTTGCGGCTGGAGTCGACTGAACACCCGTCCGCAGCGGCGTGGGGCTAAGCAGCCGGGGCGAGTGGATCGAAGGGAGCACAATGCCGGAACAGATCCTTCTGGTAGACGATGATCGCGACATTCTTGATGGATACCGCCGCAATTTGAGAGGCGAATTTCTGATTGACGTTGCTCAGAGCGGACAAGAGGCGCTAGGACTGCTCGACAGCAAGGGACCTTTCGCGGTGGTGATCTCGGACATGCGAATGCCGGGAATGGACGGGATTGAACTCCTTCGGCGCGTGAAGTCCGCAGCTCCGGAAACAGTGCGGGTCATGCTAACGGGCAACGCGGAGACCGAGACAGCGATTGAGGCGATCAATGAAGGAAGCATCTTCCGGTTCCTGATCAAACCCTGTGCTAAGGAGATGATGGCGAAGACAATCACCGCGGCACTGATGCAGTACCGGCTGATCACGGCAGAAAAACAGTTGCTCGAGCAGACGCTGAGCGGTTGCCTGCAAGTGCTGAGCGAAGTACTGAGCCTGGTGAACCCGGCGGCGTTCAGCCGGGCGGAGCGGGCGCGGCGCTACATCCACCACGTGGTGACAGCGATGAAGCTGGGAAATCCCTGGCAATATGAGGTTGCGGCGATCCTTTCGCAATTGGGTTGCGTTACCCTGGCGCCGGAAACCATCGAGGCGATCTACCGCGGCGATACTTTGAGTGCGGCTGAGCAGGCACAGTATGACGCGCATCCGAGAGTAGCTTTCGAATTGCTTTCCAAGATCCCCCGGCTGGAACCCATCGCATGGATGATCGAGCATCAAAATCGTCCGGTCTCGCCGGCTGAGGAAGGTGACGGCGGAGAAATGAAAACCGGAGCGGAGATCCTGCGGCTGATCCTGGAGTACGAACAACTGATTCGCAAGGGAATGTCACGTACGGAGTCGGCCCATCACCTTGCGATGCGCAACCGAAATTTCAGTCCCAAGTTTTTCGAGGCTTTGGTGACCCTTGACCCCAACGCCGAAGAGTCGGAGATACGAAAGTGCCGTATTGAAGAACTGATTCCGGGCATGATCCTGCAAGAGGAGGTCCGCTCTACGACGGGCGGACTGCTGATGTCGCGCGGGCAGGAGATCACGCCAACGGTCATCTTCAAACTCAGGAACTTCCATAGCAGGCGCGCGATTGCGGGCGAGATTACGGTAGCGATGCCCAAGACGACGCTTTCTTTCGTAAAAGGTGCCTCTCAGGGGAAAAGCTGAGGGACCGACGCATTTCCTCGCAAGCATCGCCATAGAACTCAAAGAGTCAAATCCGGGAGGGAGTGTCCGGATTCGCGCCGGGGGCCATTACCTAGGTCATCTTGGGTAAGGTGACGATTCGGGCGATGATGCTGGAGAGCGTCGATGGTGAAGCTCTGGGCTTCGATGGGAAGAACTTCGCATGAATATTGATGATCTGCTTCGAATTGCAACGGAACGGAAAGCCAGCGACTTGCACTTGAAGGTGGGAAACTATCCCCATCTGCGCGTAGACGGCGACCTGGCGCCATTGACCGACCAGCCCCGCATCAGCGCCGAAGACATGCTGAACATGGCCTTCAGCATGATGTCGGCGCGGCAGAAGCAGAAATTCAAAGAGACCACGGAAATCGATATGGCGTATGGTGTCGCTGGTCTGGGACGCTTCCGTGTGAACATCTTTCAGCAGCGCGGCAACGTGGGATTGGTACTCCGCGTCATCCCCACCAAGATTCGAGCTTTGGATGAGTTGTTTCTGCCAAAGGTCGTGGAGCAGATCTGCGATATGCCACGCGGGTTGGTACTGGTGACGGGCGTCACCGGGTCCGGTAAGTCCACGACGCTGGCGGCAATGGTGGACCGCGTAAACTCGTCGCGCGCAGAACATATTGTCACGATCGAGGACCCGATCGAATTTCTGCACCGCGACAAAAAAGGATACGTCAACCAGCGCGAAGTAGGAGTGGATACGCCTTCGTTTGGCGCAGCGCTCCGAGCTTCTCTCCGTCAGGATCCGGACGTGATCCTGGTGGGCGAAATGCGAGATCTGGAAACGATCTCGACGGCGCTGCATGCGGCTGAAACCGGCCATATGGTGTTCTCGACCCTGCACACGCTGGACGCCGTGGAAACCGTCAACCGCGTGATTTCGATTTTCCCACCGCCCGAACAGAAGCAGATACGTATGCAGCTGGCGGCGGTGCTGCGAGCCATTGTCAGCCAGAGATTGGTCCGGCGCTGCGATGCTGAAGGACGCGTGCCTGCCGTCGAGGTTATGATTAATACCGCGTTCATCCGCGAGTGCGTGTTGGTGCCGGAAAAGACGCGGTCGATTCGCGACGCGATTGCTGCCGGTACTTCGCAGTACGGCATGCAGACATTCGACCAATCGCTTTGGGATCTGTTCCAGGCAGGGCTGGTCAACTACGAAACGGCTCTCGAGAACGCCTCGAATGCCGACGACTTCAAGCTGCGCATGCAGGGTATTGCTTCGACGGCGGATATTTCGCGGCAGTCGATGCAGACGGCGGGGTTCGGAGGACGATAAAGCTTTCTGGGGCTTCAAAGTTGTAAAGGGCGCGACTCTCAGTCGCGCCCTTTTTCTTTGCTCCGGCCGCGTGCACACTTAAGGCTGAGTTGAGACTGCAAATTCTGCAAAGGTAACGAAGTGTCCGGCTGGATCCTTAATACCGATCTCTGTCGATCCATAGAACGTCTTCCGCTTTGGCATTACTACGTCCGCGCCCTTGACGGCGTTGATCGTCTCATCCAGGTTATCGACTTCGACATAGAGGAACGTGGGGCCCTTGCGGACAACCTGAGAGACTGCAGCGATATCTTTGTCGGCGCTGGCGTAGCTCTGATACATCAGCTCGACGTTGCCCTTCTGCAGCATGGCAAAGGCGAGGTGGTCGCCGTCGGGCACTTCGGTAGTTTTCTCAAATCCGAAGCGATCGACCCAGAACTTTACGCAGGGTTCCACGTCTTGCACAAACAACACGGAAGTAATTTTCTTCACATGCATCTGTTGGTTCCTTTCCTCACGTAGGTTTTTACTTGTCAATTGCTTCGCCTGCTGTGACTGGGACCAGAGGCACGCCAGTCCAAAGCAGCACGATCGCTAGAGCTGAAGTTTCGATTCGCATCGGTTTTTCCTTGTCAAAGCGATGTAGTCTTATTTAGACTAGCTGTTACGGTACGATGCTTCTAATATCCATGTCAAGGAGAATTCTGTATGGCAACAGCACAACGGCGTCTCGAGGATCTGGTTTCCGTGGGACCGGCGATAGTTCGTGACTTCGAACTTCTGGGGATTCAGTCGGTGGCTCAACTCGCACGCCGCAATCCTGAAAAGCTGTACGAGCAGCTGTGCATCAAGACCGGGAAAGCGCAGGACATCTGCTGTCTGGATGTCTTTCAGGCGGCGGTAGCGCAGGCGAAGAACCCAAAGCTTCCCCTGGAAAAGCGCCAGTGGTGGTATTGGAGCCGGGTACGGAAAGCTCGCGATGCCCGGTGCTAGGAAACGCGACCTGACGACGCCAGACCTGGTTCTGCTGAGTCTGCTCGCTGAGCGTCCTATGCACGGCTACCAGGCGAACCTGGAACTGGAGCGGCGGCAGGTACGGGACTGGGCGGGCATCTCGCGTCCGCAGGTCTACTATTCGCTGGAGAAGCTGCAGACGCAGGGCCTGATTCGCGCTGCCGAGAACGGGGGTCCGGCGGCCGGGCCGGAACGCAGCGTTTTCACGCCCACCGCGAAGGGGCGCAGCGCTCTGGCAGCTGCGCTCGAGCGCGAGGAATGGGCCACGCAACGGGAACGGCCACCCTTTCTCACGTGGATGGCTTTGTCTTGGCAGGCGAGACCTGGAGTCTTCGAGCAGCAACTGCGACGGCGGCAGCAATTCCTGGAGAAAGAAATGAGGCGCGAAGAAGAGACATTGCGCGCGATCCGGGAGGAGGTTGGCCACGGCTATCATGAGGCGGTCTGGATGGTCAGCCTCATTCTTGAACAATTACGCACAGAGCTGCAATGGCTGCGAAAACTGTCCCGCGAAAGCGGGCGGCGAGCACCGGCGCGAAATCCGAAGTACGCGGGCGCGGATGAGGAAAGAGAATAGCTCCCCGCTGGTCCTGAAAGTGCGATATCGTGGGCGTTGTCATGGCGTTCTCGCGTCCGAAAAGAAGGACTTATTCCGAAGAAGAGATGTACGAGTATGCCGTCGGGGCGCTGGCGCGACGCATGCGGACAGTAGCCGAGTTGAAGCGGCTGATGCGAGCGCGCGTCGAAGATCCGGAATCGGAATATGCGGAGACGCTGGTGGAGTTGGTGATCCGGCGACTGAAGGATCAAGGCTACCTGAACGATTCGAACTATGCCGCGTATTACTCGTCAATGCGGCGCGACAATCAGAAGTTCGGACGCGGACGCGTAATCACCGAGTTGAAAACGCGTGGCGTGCATGCCTCGGTGATTGAGAAGGCTATCGAAACCTCCTACGAGAACGTCGACGAAGAGAAGCAGGCGAGGGAGTATCTGCGCAAGAAACGTCTGGAGAAGCCGAAGGATCAGAAGCAAGCCGCGCGGGTCTTCCGGCAATTGGCGCGAGCGGGATTCAGGACAAAAACGATCTTTTTGATATTGAAGAAGTGGGATGTGGATGATGAGACGTTGACGGCGCTCGAGGCCGAACAGGAATGAGTCGAAGCTTATCCGGGTTGATCAATATTTGCGTTCCCGTCTGAGTTGTTCCATACTTCAGGACGATTTCCGCAAAATCTGGAGGAGAGTCCCATGAAAACCAACTGGGCAGCAATTCTTGTGACTGGTTTGCTGTGTGCGGCGTCCTTTGCCTTCGGGCAGGACACGAGCAGCAACGAGAAGAAATCAACCGGCGGCGATGTGAAAAGCGCGGCCAAGACGGCAACAAAAGACACCGAGAAGGGTGCCAAAACAGCAACCAAGGACACCGAGAAGGCGGTCAAGAAGACGGGGCACGCCACGAAAACCGTAGCCAAGGACGCCGAGAAAGACACGAAAGTTGCAGCGAAGGACACCGAGAAGGGTGCCAAGACCGCTACGAAAGATACAGAGAAGGGTGCAAAAACGGCGGGAAAAGATACGGAAAAGGCCGCGACCAAAACGGGTAGCGCGGTGAAGAAAGGCGTCAAGGGAGTGGGCCACGATGTCAAGAAAGGGACTGAGAAGACCGCGGATGCAGTGAAATAGGGCTGGAAAAAGTTCACCACAGAGGGCACGGAGGAACACAGGGGGACTTGTGCTCCGACTCTGTGGTTTCTTTTTTGCGCGAAAGCGAGCGCCACACGCTTTGAGTCAGGGAAGGCCGCCGAGCTTCGCTCGGCCGGGCAGCCGAGGACGGCTGTCCCCACACGTGCACGTCATTTAGAATTGAACATTCATGCTGACAGGGTCTGAAATCCGCAGGAAATTCCTGGACTTCTTTGTGCAAAAGGGACACAAGGAAGTGCATTCGTCGTCGCTCGTCCCGGCGAACGATCCTACGCTGTTGTTTACCAACGCTGGGATGAACCAATTCAAGGATGTGTTTCTGGGCCTCGAGAAGCGCGATTACTCGCGGGCCACGACGTCGCAGAAGTGCGTGCGGGCTGGCGGGAAGCATAACGACCTGGAGAACGTCGGGTTCACGAACCGGCACCACACGTTTTTTGAGATGCTGGGGAATTTCTCGTTTGGAGATTACTTCAAGAAAGATGCGATTGCTTACGCTTGGGAGTTGATCACTTCGCCGAAGTGGTTTGGGATTTCGAAGGACAAGCTGTACGTAACCATCTTCAAGGGCGAGGCTGGCGTTGCGCGCGATGCCGAGGCTTACGATCTATGGGTTGCAGAGGGCGTGCCAAAAAACCGCCTCCACGAGATGGGGTTGAAGGACAACTTCTGGCAGATGGGCGACACGGGCCCGTGCGGGCCGTGCAGCGAGATTTACTACGACATGGGATCGGCGTCGTCCGATCAAGGACATGCGGACTGTGCCTTCCCGTGTGATTGCGGGCGCTATGTAGAAATTTGGAATCTGGTGTTCATGCAGTTTGACCGCGATGCCAGCGGGAATCTAAATCCGTTGCCTAAGCCTTCGATCGACACCGGCATGGGACTGGAGCGAACGGCGGCGGCGCTGCAGGGAGTGATTTCGAATTACGAGACCGATTTGTTTACGCCGCTGATTAAGCGGGCGGCGGAGTTGATCCAGAGTTCAGGGAAGGCAGGTGAGCTTCGCTCGCCCGGACAGCCGAGGGCGGCTGTCCCCACACAGGCAGAGAAGACCACCGCTGCTGGCATGGGCACAGGCCATGTGGAGACGGCCGCCCCCGGCCGTCTGGCCGAGCAAAGCCCGGCGGGCTCTCCCGGCCACAAAGCCGCAGCTTCGCTCAGGGTGATCGCCGATCACTCGCGAGCAACAACGTTCCTGATTTCTGACGGCGTGCTGCCGTCGAATGAAGGGCGCGGATATGTTCTGCGAAAGATTATTCGGAGAGCGATCACGCATGGGCGGCTGCTGGGACAAACGAAGCCGTTTTTGTATCAGATGGTGTTTGCGGTCCGGGACCTAATGCGAGATGCGTATCCGGAGTTGGAGGAGACTTCCGACCGAGTGTCAAAGACCGTTCGGGCGGAGGAGACACGGTTCGCACACACGATGGAAGTCGGGCTCGAGAAATTGGAAACACTAATCAAGAATTCTCCCGAGAGGCTCGCTGGCGAGGATGCATTCAAGCTCTACGACACGTTCGGCATGCCGCTCGATTTCATGCAGGATGCGGCGCGCGATCAGGGGATTGCGTTTGATCGAGCAGCATTTGATCAAGCCATGGAGAAGCAGCGCCAATTGGCAAAAGCATCCTGGAAAGGAGCCGCGAAGCAGACGGCGAGTCCCGCTTACCAGTCGTTGCCCAAGTCGGAGTTTGAGGGGTATCGGCAAACGAGGTCTGACGGCTGCGAGGTTCTGGCCATCATTCACAAGGGGCAGGGTGTGCGAGAGCTCAAGCTTGGCGATGAAGGCGAGGTCATCCTCGATCACACGCCATTTTATGCGGAGTCCGGCGGGCAGGTGGGAGATCGCGGGTGGTTCTATTCGGACGATCACAACACTGTCGTCGCCGACGTGAAGGGATGCTATTACCCGATTCAGGGGGTAAGAGCACATCAGGTTGTCGTAAAATCCCCACCCTACGAAAAGCGCGTAGGGTGGGGCACGCTCAAGGTCGGAGACAAGGTGGACGCGGTCGTGAACACCGACATCCGCGAGGCGACCATGCGCAATCACACGGCGACGCATCTGCTGCACGCGGGACTGCGCGAGGTACTGGGCAAGCACGTGAAGCAGGCGGGGTCGCTGGTGGCGCCGGGGCATCTGCGGTTTGATTTTTCGCACTTCACCGCCGTGGAGGACGAAGAACTGCAGGATATTGAGGACATTATCAACAAGGAAGTCCTGCGTAACCGAAAAGTCGAGACGATTGCCGATGTCCCGATTGATGTCGCGGTGAACGAGTATCACGCGATGGCTTTGTTTGGTGAAAAGTATGGCGACAAAGTGCGAGTGATCCGCATTGGTGACTTTTCAACCGAGCTTTGCGGAGGGACGCACACAGGTGCGACTGGTGAGATTGGACTGATCAAGATTTTGAAAGAAGGGAGTGTATCTTCTGGGGTACGGCGTGTTGAGGCAATTACGGGCGAAGGCTCGCTAAGACACTTTCGCAAAGATCACCAACTGGAGAACGTAGTGTCATCGTTCGTCTCTCCCACCCTTGCGCAAAAGACGCGCAAGGATGGGGCACCCGCTTCTGAAGGGGATTCCGACGGTGAAAAACTTTTCTCCCCCGCGGACGCGCTCAAGGCGGAGCTTGAAAAGAAAGACGCGGAAATCAAACGACTGGCGCGGGAACTCGATCAGGCGAGAATGAAATCGGCCTCGTCTTCGACCGCGAATATTGGTGAGAGCGTAAGAGAGGTCAAGGGTGTGAAAGTGCTCGCGCACCGCGTGGATAACCTGGAACGTGCGCAGATGCGGACGCTCGTCGACCAACTGCGCGAGAAGATCGGGTCGGGTGTCGTTGTGCTGGGATCGGCCTCGGATGGGAATGTGGCGTTGATTGTCGGCGTCACCAAGGATTTGACCTCGCGGGTGCAGGCGGGCAAAGTAGCCGGCGCTGTCGCCCAGAGGGTAGGCGGGAAGGGCGGTGGGCGTCCGGATCTGGCGGAAGCCGGCGGGAAAGACCCTTCCCAGCTGGATGCCGCGCTGGACGGGGCTTACGGCGTGGTCGAGGGATTGCTCGCATGAGCCAGGACGACACAGTGAGTGGGGCGACGGAAGAACGGCTGCGCTTCATTAAACACAAGGGGCACGCCATCTTTGTGATTGATTTAAGCAACTGCAGCAGCAAAGAAATGCTGTTACTGCTCGAACTGATCAAGGCATCTGTGAAGCGGCACGCGCCGGCGTCGCTGCTCATTCTCACCGATTTTACGGGGACGCGTATCGACAAGAAGGTAGCGGAGCGCGCCAAGGAAGTCCTGGTTCTCGATCGTCCCTACGTGAAGAAGTCGGCATGGGTGGGGACGGAGAATCTGCCGCACGTCTTTTATGAGAACTTCAAGAGCTTCTCGCAGCGGGATTTCCCCACGTTCAAGACACGCGAAGAGGCGATGGATTGGCTGGTCGAAGAGTAGCGGTGCTCACTATCACGGGCATCGTGACGGTCAGCAAAGTTGAAATGCGGGGCACTCAGGGCCTGACCTTTCTTGACACTTTCACTCCTCGACCTTTATTCTAAGTCTTGCTCCTTGCGGTACTTACGCCTCTTTGGCGTGCTCCCGCGGGCTGGTTCGGCGCGATCGCCGCGGAGGTTTCGCCATGTTCCTCGACATCAAAGAATTGGGACTTCATCCGCTGGAATTTGCGGAGGAGTTTCAGCCGGATGTCATCGACCTAGGCAGGGAGGCTCGGCTGCGCGGGCCCGTGAAGGCCTCGGGCCGCGTCGAGGTGGTTGAGGAGCATCACGGCAAGCATCAGGTAATCAAGGATATACGCCTTCGTGGACGACTGTCAGCGGGTCTGGAATTGCAATGCGCCCGGTGCCTGGAGCCGTTACGGCAGGACGTGAAGCGGGATTTCGAACTGCTATACCGCCCACTGGGTGCCGATGCCGGTCGCGACGAGCTTTCGGTTACCGATGCTGAAGCCGAGATCGGTTACTATCAGGGTGACGGGTTGCTGCTCGAAGATGCATTGCGCGAGCAAGTGTTGCTGGCGCTCCCTTTGAAGGTCACGTGCCGCGAAGACTGCAAAGGGTTGTGTCCCCAGTGCGGCAAGAATTTGAATCAGGAACAGTGTTCCTGCTCCACCGAGGTGGAAGATCCGCGGTGGGCGGCGTTGAAGGATGTACGGGATCGGTTGGAACACTGAAAACCAGCCATTAGCATTTAGGACTTGGACAATAGCGGTTTGTGCCGAGCCAGAAGGGCCAAATGCTAATTGCTAGAGCTAATTGCTATTCGGGGCGATTTGCCCTGCAAAGGAAATCTCAACATGCCTAATCCAAAACGGCGACACTCCCAGAAGCGCACCTCGACACGGCGCGCACACGATGCTCTGAAGGCGCACAGCCTCTCGGAGTGTCCCAACTGTCACGAGAAAAAAATGCCGCATCGCGCTTGCCCCAAGTGCGGGTACTATAAGGGACGCGAAGTCGTCGACGTCGAAGAAGCCAGTTAACGACAACCATGCCTAGCGTCATCGCGCTGGATGCGATGGGTTCGGACCGCGCGCCTAAGCCGGAGATTGAGGGCGCGATACAAGCGGCACGCCAGTACGGCGTCCGGGTACTTCTGGTCGGCCCCGAAGCTCTGGTCAAGCCAGAGCTGCATCGGCATCTCACGGCCGCGCGGCTGCCCATCGAAGTGGTCCACGCCAGCGAATACATCACCATGGAAGACAAGGTGGAGGCGATCCGCGCCAAGCGGGACAGCTCCATGCGGGTTGGACTGCGCCTGGTGCGCGAGGGGCAGGCGAACGGCTTCGTCACGGCGGGGAACACTGGCGCGGCGATGGCTACCGCGAAGATCGTGCTGGGAGCCGTGCCGGGGCTGGATCGTCCGGCGTTGGCAGCGGTCTTCCCTACCACGCCCGGAAATCCGGCGATGCTGCTTGATGTTGGCGCCAACGTCGACTGCACTCCACAGAACCTCGAGCAGTTTGCGGTGATGGGCGATGTGTATTTTCGCGCCATGTTTGGCAAACGGGCCGGCACGCACGGACCTCGCGTGGGATTGCTTTCAATCGGTGAGGAAGAAGGCAAGGGCAACGATCTCACCAAGGAAGCTTTTCAACTACTTAAGCAGCTTCCCCTGAATTTTGTGGGCAACGTGGAAGGCCGCGACCTCTATAACGGAAAAGTCGACGTGATCGTGGCCGACGGATTTGTGGGCAATGTCGCCCTGAAGATTTCCGAAGGAGTGGCCAACCTGGTGCGCACCGCTTTGAAAGAATCCCTGAAAGCGACAATTACGCGACAGGTTGGAGCGTTGCTTTCTCGCAGCGCCTTCACCGACTTCAAGAAGCGCCTCGATCATACCGAGTATGGCGGCGCGCCGTTGTTAGGCGTACGAGGTGTGTGCATCATTACCCATGGCTCTTCCAACGCCAATGCCATGAAGAATGCAATCCGCGTAGCAGCGGAGTTTTCCCGGCGCGGGATTAACGACTCGATCGAGCGCGGACTGGCGTCGCTGCGTCCGGCGCCGGTTGAGACAGCGGCGCAATCGAATTAGAAATTCTCTTCCATGATCAACAGCAAAATCGCACTTATCTTCCCGGGGCAAGGCTCGCAGATTGTGGGCATGGGCAAGGACCTTGCCGACAAATATCCTGTTGCCCGTCAGACGTTTCAGGAAGCCGACGACGCGTTGGGCTACAAGCTCTCGCAACTGTGTTTTGGGGGGCCTGAGGACCAGCTACGGCTGACGGAGATCACGCAACCTGCGATTCTCACCACGTCGATCGCCGCGTTGCGCGTACTGGAGACACGGATTCCCAAACCTGCCTTTGTCGCAGGACACAGCCTCGGCGAGTATTCGGCACATGTCGCTTCCGGGACGTTCAGCTTTGCCAATGCGGTCCGCACGGTGCGAAATCGTGGGAAGTACATGCAGGAAGCGGTCCCGGTGGGTGTCGGGGCGATGGCAGCAATCCTGGGAATGGATCTCGAGAAAATCGCTGGCGTTTGCCGGGATGCCGCGCAGGGCGAAGTATGCTCGCCGGCGAACATCAATTCTCCGGAACAAGTGGTGATCTCCGGCCACACGGCTGCAGTGGAACGTGCTGCGAAACTGGCTGACGAGCGCGGGGCGAAGCGGGCGAAGTTGCTGCCCGTGAGCGCACCGTTCCATTGTTCACTGATGAAACCGGCGCAGGATCGACTGGAAGAAGATCTGAAGAAACTTGCTATGCGCAAGCCGGTGTATCCGGTGGCGTGCAACGTGGAGGCCGAACTTGTAGGCGATGATATGCGCGCACTCGACACGCTCGTGCGACAAGTCACGGGATCGGTGAGGTGGGATCAGTGCATGCGGTTGCTGATTGCGCAAGGCGTGGAGACGTTCATCGAAGTTGGCCCGGGAAAGGTTTTGTGCGGGCTGATGCGGCAGATTGACCGCTCGAAGACTTGTTTGAATGTTGGGGATGAGGGGTCGCTGACAAAGGCGCTGGAGAGCCTTTCGCAGCAGTCGTAGAGCATTCTCTCGCCGCCGGGTAAATCCTTTCCAAAAACTCTAATGGAAAATCAGTTCGCAGGGTGGGTAACTTAGCGTGCGATCTGATCTCTCCACCCAGACCTGGGCATGTTCTGTGCGATCATTCACGATCACGTCGACCAAGACTCCGCTGCTGGGACCGGGGCAGGTGCTCGCACCGTTCACCTTCACGGTCTTGATCGGTCCCCATTCTCCGCTCGGGCCCCAATCGCGATAGAAGTCGTTAAAGGGGTATTTCGCGTGTTCGCCGGGATGTTGCGGCCAGTTGGGGTCGTGCATCCAGATGCCGTAGGCGGTTTTGAAGTCCTGCTTCTGCAAGGCACCAAAAAAACTGCCGACCGTGTGTTCCTGAGGCCAGTAGCGGAACCACCATCCGAAAAACAGTATGATCACGACGACCGTGATGATGAGGACGAGGCGCTTCCTCTTTCTCGATTCCTTTTCCGGATCAAATTCCTTTGCGTCCAGGAGCGTCATACCTCTCCAGCATAATGGACTCGATGGGAAAGTCCAAAGTTCCCGGGCGAGCGTACAATTCTGCTAACGGAATTCCACGGGAGGTCCTCATGCCCGTCTACGATTACCTTTGCCTTGATTGCCACAAACCCTTCGAAACGGTTCTTACATTAAGCGAACACGACAAGGAAAATCCCAAGTGCCCGCATTGCGGGAGCAAGAACGTGGAGCAGGAAGCAGCCGCGTTCTTTGCTGTGACGTCCAGGAAAAGTTAGTAGATAGCCTGCGGGTGACTCAACTGCTGCCGAATAGAGTCGGCAGCCTGCTGCGCCTCCGCAAGGCTCGGAGCGATTCTTGTCGCTTGTTCGTACGCGGTAAGCGCCTCGAGAGTTCGTCCGGACTGCTGCAGGGCTTTGCCAAGCGCCAAGTATCCCCGGGCTGTAGGCTGTAGCTCTACGGAGCGGGAAATGTTGGTTATCGCTTCGACATACTTCCCCTGCTGCTGCGCGAGCAGACCAAGGCCAAGCCACGCATTAAATTGGTTGGGGTTGTATTGGAGCGCCTGCTTGTAGTTGGTTTGCGCTCGGTCGTTATCGCCTAAACCTCGGTACGCTGCGCCCAGGTTGGCGTAGGTCGCAGCGAGCATACCGGGATCGGAGGTCATGTCAACCGCAGCTTCATATTCCTTCACCGCGTCGCGCATCTGGTTGTGAGTTTCGTAGTAAGTTCCCAGATTGCTATGACTCATCGGGTCTTTGGGATTGATGCGCGCGGCGGCCTCGAAGTACGCATGAGCCTCTTCTTCCCTTCCCTCGAGGATCAACGCTCCGCCTAAATTATCTTCGGCCACAAAGTTATTGCTCGTGACCGCGAGCGTGTGCGACCAGAGTTCTTCGTTCGACTGCCAGTATCCGATCTGGCGGTAGGTCGCGAACGAGAGGGCGATCAGAACCGCGGCAACCGGAATGGCAGGGGGAAATCCCCAGTCCTTGCGCTCGGCTATATCGGAAAGGGCGAAGGCGATCATCACGAAGATACCGATGAGCGGGATGTATGCATAGCGGTCCGCCATGGCTGCTTCACCGACCTGGACCAAGCCGATTACAGGAACGAGCGTGCCCAGGAAGAAGAACCATCCAACAGGAAGGTAACGGCGGCTGCGGAGCTTCCACACAAGCGCTGTAACGATCGCCACAACGACCGCAGCGAGCAGCACTCGCCATGCTGGAAGCGAATCGCCGGGATGTGGGTACAGCGGAGCCAGATGACTGGGCCAGATCATCTTCCATAGATACATCGCATAAGCGTAGATCGCGTTCGCCAGGCGTACACCAGAGGAGAATTCTGTGTTGGAGCGGACCGCGCCACCAGTTTGCTGTGCGTGCATGGTAATAACGGCGCTGGCAGCGGAGAGGGCGAAGAGCGGGAGCTTCTCGAGAACCAGCCGTGACCACGGCGTTTTGTTTTCACCAGCCTTATCCATTCGCGCGAGCGGCCAGTAGTCGAGCAGCAGAAGCACGAATGGGAATGTGATTACCATCGGCTTCGAAGCAAGCGCGGCGACGAAGGATCCGAGAACGGCCAGATACCGATTCCAGTTCGGCTTTTGCGCGTACCAGCCATAGGCCCACAATCCCCAGAAGAAGAAAAGCGTACAAAGAACATTTTTGCGTTCGGCGACCCACGCGACCGATTCGACATTAATCGGATGTACGGCGAAGAGAGCAGCGACGAGAAGACTTGGTCCAAGTCGCTTGGTTGCCCACATCAGCAACAGAAATAACAGGCACACGTTCACGACGTGCAGAAGAACACTCGTCAGATGATGCCCGGCGGGGTTTAGGCGAAAGAGCGAGACATCCAATGCATGCGACATCCATGTGAGTGGATGCCAGTTGGCTTGTTCGGTCGAGGTGAGAGACCACGCGATCGTGTCGGCCGTCAGTCCTTGGCGGACGTGCGCGTTCTCGGTGACGTAACGGTCGTCGTCATAGTTGACAAAGGGATGGCGGTTGACCGGGTTGTACAAGGCTAGTGTTACGACCGCCAGCAGAAGGCACACGATTGGATTGCGCTTTTCAGCGGACGCGAAGAGAACGGCCGGTTTCGGCTCGGGCGCAAGTTTGGCTTTTGGCGGCAATGAGAAGATTTAACCACAGAGGGCACGGAGGGACACAGAGGAACGGCGGGGCGGAAGCACCGAAGTCACTGGGACGGAGGATTTCAGATTTTCGATTTCAGATTGCAGATTGCAGATTGAAAACCTCGGCGCGCCCAAGACTTCAATCTGCAATCAGGCGGGTTTCCAACGCAATACCGGCTTCCTCGCCGCTGCGGTTTCATCCAGGCGCGAGACTCTTGTGGAGTGGGGTGCGTCGAGCACCGTTTGCGGATCTTCTTCGACTTCCTGCGCAATCGATTTCATGGCGTCGACAAACAGGTCCATCTCCTCTTTTGATTCGCTCTCGGTGGGCTCGATCATCAGGGCACCGGGCACGATCAAAGGGAACGCCGTTGTGTACGGATGGAATCCGTAATCGATGAGGCGCTTGGCAATGTCCATCGTGCGCACGCCCTTTTTCGCCTGTACCTTGTCACTGAACACGACCTCGTGCATGGTCGGCGTCGAGTACGGCAAGTCGTACGCGCCTTCAAGACCTTTGCGAATATAGTTCGCGTTGAGGACGGCGTCTTCGGTCGTCTGGCGCAGGCCGTCGGGGCCGTTGGCCTGAATGTAGGCGAGCGCACGCACGAACATGCCGAAGTTGCCGTAAAACGCGCGTACCCGCCCCACGGAATGCGGACGGTTGTAGTCGAAGCCGAGTGTGCCGTCGGAATGCGTGATGACCACCGGCTTCGGCAAGAACGGCTCGAGGATCTTCTTGATCGCGACCGGGCCGGATCCAGGGCCTCCGCCTCCGTGCGGCGTGGAGAACGTCTTATGCAGGTTGAGGTGCATCACGTCAACGCCGAAGTCTCCAGGGCGGACTTTGCCAACCAGCGCGTTCATGTTAGCGCCGTCCATGTAAAGAAGTCCGCCTTTGGCGTGGAGGACGTCGGCGATCTTGTGGATGTCCTGCTCGAAGACGCCAAGTGTATTTGGATTGGTGAGCATGAGCGCGGCGACATCTTCGTTCATCTGCGCTTCCAGCGATGCGATATCGACCATGCCTCGGGAGTCGGACTTCAGGTTCTCGACGGCATAACCCACCATGGCCGCGGTGGCCGGGTTCGTGCCGTGGGCGGAGTCGGGGATCAGAATCTTCTTGCGCGCATTCCCCTTCGACTCGTGATAAGCGCGAACCATCAGCAGGCCCGTCATTTCGCCGTGCGCGCCGGCGGCGGGCTGGAGCGTAATCGCGTCCATCCCGGTAATTTCGATAAGGCATTCGCTGAGCGTCTTGATGATGCGCAGCGCGCCTTGCGAAATCTTTTCGGGCTGATAAGGGTGCCCGTTGGCGATGCCTTCAACACGCGCCACAGCTTCGTTCACGCGTGGGTTGTACTTCATGGTGCAGGAGCCGAGCGGATACATGCCGAGATCGATGGCGTAGTTCCAGGTGGACATGCGCGTAAAGTGGCGAATGATTTCGATTTCGCTCACTTCGGGCATGTGGCCGAGGTCTTTTCTCTCCGCGTTCCCGAGGAGCTTGGCCGTGTCGATTTCAGGAACGTCGAGCGGCGGCAGCTTCCAGGCGGCCTTGCCGGGAGAGGATTTCTCGAAGATCAGACCTTCGTTCTGGTTGACGTGGCGCGTGGCTTTGGGGGTTGGATGCTTCATCGCGCCACCTCCTCTACTTCCTCTTTCGCTGTTCGCACAGAGCGTTCGCTTTCGGCGATCAGTCCGGCGGCGGTGTCGATCGCGCTGCGCGTGGTGAGTTCGGTGCAGCACCAGAGCGCGGCATTGCCCAGTTCCGGATAAAACTTCCGCAGCGGCAGTCCACCCACGATCTTGTGTCCTAGCAATCGGCTGTTGACTGCATAGGGGTCCTCGCTGGTCGTCACGACGAATTCATTAAAGCGCGGCGAGCCTGCGAATAAAACCTTCCCATGTTTTCCGAATTGGCTGGCGGCGTAAGCTGTCTTCGCGAGATTCTGCTTCGCCAACTCCTTCAGTCCGACTTTGCCGTAGACCGTCATGAAGATGTTGACCATGAGCGCGACCAGCGCTTGATTGGTGCAGATGTTCGAGGTCGCCTTCTCGCGGCGAATGTGCTGCTCGCGGGTGGCGAGGGTGAGGACGAATCCGCGCTTGCCTTGCTTGTCGACGGTCTGGCCGACAAGACGTCCGGGCATCTGGCGAACATATTTTTCGCGGGTGGCAATGACGCCGCAGTAGGGGCCGCCAAATCCGAGCGGAACGCCGAAGGATTGGGCTTCCATCGCGATGATATCGGCCTGCCTCGGTGGCTCAATGATGCCCAGTGAGACGGCTTCCGCGATGGAGACGACCAGCATCGCGCCGTGTTTGTGAACAATTTCGGCGATGGTGTCCGCGTCTTCGATGGTCCCGAAGAAGTTCGGAGACTGGATGAGCACGCACGCGGTCTCGGGCGTGATCGCCTGCTCAAGTTCTTTCAGGTTCATTCGACCGTTGTCGGCAAATCCAACGGTGGAGAGCGGCATGCCCTGGTGCGTGGCATAAGTGCCGAGGACCTCGCGATACTCCGGATGCAGGCTGCGGGCGACGACCACCGAGCGGCGTCCGGTCAGGCGCACGGCCATCATCACGGCTTCGGCGGCGCCGGTGGAACCGTCGTACATGGAGGCGTTGGCCACCTCCATGCCGGTTAGCTCGCAGATCATCGTCTGGAATTCGAAGATGGATTGCAGCGTGCCCTGCGAGATTTCGGCCTGGTACGGAGTGTAAGCCGTCAGAAATTCGCCACGCGAAATCAGGGAATCAATGATTACCGGACGGTAGTGGAAGTAGGCGCCGGCGCCGAGAAAGCTGGTGTATTCGTCGCCGTTTTCGCGGGATCGCTGGCGGAAGAAGTCGACTATTTCCGATTCCGCCATCTGTCGCGGGATGTTGAGATCGCGGCTGAGGCGGTACTCGGCAGGGATGGGGGCGAAAAGGTCATCGACCGAACGCACGCCGATGGCTTTCAGCATGGCCTCGCGGTCGGCAGGAGATTTAGGTAAGTAGCGCATAAGAAGTTATATAGATGAGGCTCAGGGTCCGTTGGATTTTCGTGGTGGCGGCAGCGTTTGAATCCAGCTCACAATTCATGGCTTTACGGCTCGCGTTTGTCAAAAAGCAACAACCACAAAGGGCACGAAGGTGCACGAAGGAAAGCTTCTAGTGGCCTGCCTCTTCCGCAACGAACTTTTCGTAGTCCGCGGCCGAGAGAAGCGCATCGAGTTCTCCGGGGTTCATCAGCGTCATCTTCACCATCCAGGATCCGTGGGCGTCTTTATTTACCTTCTCAGGCGACGTGGCCAGATCAGTGTTGACTTCCGTCACCGTGCCAGACGCCGGGGCAAACAGGTCGGATACCGCTTTCACCGATTCGACAGTGCCGAACGTTTTCCCAGCCATGAGTTCTGCCCCTACTTTGGGGGTCTCGACGAAGACGATGTCGCCGAGGGACTCCTGCGCATGGTCGGTGATGCCGATTGTGGCGGCGTTGCCATTGACCTGAATCCACTCGTGCTCTTTGGTGTACTTGCGATCTGTGGGATAGGGCATAAAAGCTTCTAGCTCCTGGCTGCCAGCTAAAAAATCCTAGAACTCAGTGCGGCGCTACTTCTTCGGACGCTTGTAGAACGGTGTTGGCACCACCACCGCTCCCACGCCTTGACCTCGAATTTCTACTCTTACCTTCGTGCCTACGGCTGAATGTTCTACGGGTACGTACGCCAAGGCTACGTTCTTCTTCAAAAACGGGGCGGGAGACCCGCTGGTGACGTAGCCGATCTCATGGCCGAATTCATCCTGTACCTTGTATTCGTCGCGGGCGATGCCGCGCTCGGTCATCTCAAGTCCCACGAGTGTGCGCTTTGTGCCAACAGCCTTGGCCTTTTCCAAGGCCTCGCGGCCGATGAACTCAGGCTTCTCCATCTTGCAGAAGCGGTCGAGGCCCGCCTCCCAGACATTAATCGTATCGGAAATTTCGTGGCCATAGAGGGGGAGCTTCCCTTCAAGGCGAAGCGTGTTGCGGGCACCCAGGCCACAGGGGACAACGCTGAATTCCTTGCCGGCGGCAAGCACTTCGTTCCATACGCGGGCGCTCGTGGCTTCGTCCGCGGGAATGTAGATTTCGAATCCGTCTTCGGCGGTGTAGCCGGTACGGCCCATCAGGATGTTGGACAACCCGCAGAGCTTGCCTCGCGTGACCCAATAGAATTTAACCTTGCTCAGGTCGGTGTTGGTCAGCTTCTGAAGAAGGTTGACACCTTTCGGTCCCTGGATCGCGATCTGGGTGAAATCATCAGACAAGTTTTCGACCGCGCAGTCGAATTGACGCGTATTGTCGCGGACCCAGTTGAAATCCTTCTCGCGCGTGCCGGCATTGATGACGAGGAGGTACTCGTCTTCGCCAAGGCGGTGGACGATGACGTCATCGACGAACGTACCTTGCGGGTAGAGCAGTGAGGAATACTGCGCCTGGCCGATGACCAGCTTGGAGGCATCATTCGTCGAGATGTGCTGGACGGCGGCGAGCGCCTGCGGGCCAGCCAGCCGGATGTCGCCCATGTGGCTGACATCGAAGATGCCGACGCCGGTGCGGACGGCCATGTGCTCGTTAATGATTCCGCCGCCGATCGATGCCGGATACTCAACAGGCATGTCCCAGCCGTTGAACTCCACCATCTTCGCACCCATCTGGCGATGGACGGCGTTCAGCGCAGTTTTGCGGATGGCGGGCGCCTGGACCGACGACAAAATCTACCTCAATCAACGAGCAGTGGCTGGCTGCCGGGATGTGGAACAAGTACGCTGGACTGATTACCGTAACACGCCGATTTTCGGTGGGTCAAACGAAGAAGGACTCACCACAGAGGGCACAGAGGTTCGTTACCTGGTGTCGCGGTCCAGCCATTTCTCTACATGCACGGGGCGCCAGTCTTCGAATGCTTGTAACAACTCTGAAGGCGTCTTGCGCGCTATCACCAAGGCTCGATTTTGAGGCTTGAGGAAACGCTCTTCAACGGCATGGTCGAGCATTGCCAGCAATGGAGTGTAGTATCCCAGCACATTCACGATGCCGCACGGCTTCGCGTGCAAGCCGAGTTGGCTCCACGTTAGGACCTCGCAGAATTCCTCCAGCGTTCCGAATCCGCCGGGCAGCGCGATGAAGGCGTCCGAGAGATCGGCCATCAGAGCCTTGCGCTCGTGCATCGAACGCACGATGTGAATTTTGGTGAGGCGGTTATGCCCGATCTCGCGCGTCATCAGGTGCTCGGGGATCACGCCGATCGCCTCGCCGCCTGCTTCGAGGACTGAGTCGGCAATCGCCCCCATGAGACCCACGTTGCCGCCGCCGTAGACAAGGCCGATCTTTCGGCGGGTCAGTTCATTGCCCAATTGTTGGGCACACGCTCGATATTCCGGTTGGCTCCCAGCGCTGGAACCACAGAAGACGCAAATTCGCTTCATTCCGTCATTCTAAGTCGGGGGGGTGGTGGAAAACTGGCACAGGAGCTAACGCAGTCCCGCCTCATCGTCCGAATTGGACCGTTACCCGGGAGCCTGCCGGAACGTGACTGCCCGCCACGGGGGATTGCTGGCGAGCTACACCGCTGCCTACCGACTCTAACTCGAGACCGGCGTCTTGGGCGGCTTCTACCGCGCCACGGAATGTCTTCCCTACAAACGATGGGACTTCGATACCGCCTTGCTCGACGTCCAGAACGACGGTACCGCTGGTGGGAAGTTCCGGTTCCGTGACAGGCGGCGAACTCTTGGCCTTATCTGGTTGAACCGGCTGTGTTATGGATTCATGCATCGCTGCCCGGACTACCGGTTGTGCACTCTCGGCACTCGCGGGCGTGAGCGCCCGCGCCACACTGGGCTTTGCAGGCTCGCCCGCGCTTTCGTTCACTTCTGCAGTTTCCAACGGCTGTCCCGGGTGATCTGGCGTGCCTTCATCCAGGTCTTTATCTTTTACTTTCGCTTGCGCCAGCAGAAGTTGATGCTTCGGCGCCAGGGGAAGATCGTGCGGGACGTGCAGGTATTCCAGGACCTGTTGCGTGATGCGGCGAAATACCGGCGCGGAGACCTGACCGCCTTGGTGGAGGCCGACAGCCGAGTCAAGAATCACAGCGACAACAATCTGCGGATTGTTGACTGGAGCGAATCCCGCGAAGGAGCCGATGTACTTCGTCTTCGAGTAGGCTCCGGTTGCGGGATCAACTTTCTGGGCGGTGCCCGTTTTCCCGGCGGCCGAGTAGCCTTCGAGTATTGCCTTGCGCCCGGTGCCCTCGAGGACAACTTTCTGCATCATCGAACGCATCTCCGCCGCGGTATAAGGTGAGATCACGCGGTGGGCGGCGCCCGGGTGGAATGCGACCGTCTGGGGTGTACCTTTGGGCTGGACCGTGCCTGCGACAATTCTCGGTGCGACCCAGACGCCGTCGTTTGCAAATGTGGAGACCAGGCCTGCCAGCTGAAGCGGCGAGATGCCGATTTCCTGCCCCATCGAGATCGCCGCGATCGAGACCCTCGACCATCGACTCGGAGGCTTGGTGAGTCCGCGCGTCTCGCCCGGCAGTTCTATGCCAGTTTGCTGTCCGAAACCATAGGCGCGGATGTATTTGTAGAGGCGGTCTTCGCCCAGGCGCAGCGCGATCTTGATCGATCCGACGTCACTCGATTCGGCGAGCACGCCCCACACCGGCAGAATCCCGTGCGGCTTCGAGTCGCGGATGCGCATGCCGTTGTATACGATCGATCCCATCTGGCAGTCGAACAGTTCGTCGGGATTGGTGACCTTCTCTTCGAGCGCGGCAGAGATCGTGACCAGCTTGAACGTCGACCCGGGTTCGTACACATAGCTCACGGCACGGTTAGTCAGCGTCTCGGGCCTGATCTGCTTGCGGAGATTCGGATTGAACGTTGGCCGGTTCGCGAGCGCGAGGATTTCACCGGTGTGCGGGTTCTCGACGATCACCGTGCCCGAGATCGCCTGCGTGTCGTGGATTGCCTGCTCCAGTTCCTTTTCAGCGATGTACTGGATGTTCTTGTCGATGGTCAGAACTATATTGTCGCCGGGGTCGGGCTGGGTTGCGACGTCCGAGAACCACTGTTTGCGGGCATCCACGGAGATGAACATCTTGCCGGGCTTGCCCCGGAGTTCATCGTCGAATCCATGCTCAATCCCGCTGAGGCCGCTGTCCTCCATGCCGACCGAGCCGAGCACTTGCGCGGCCAGATCACGGGCGGGATAGAAGCGCTTGGGCTCTTTCTGGAAGTGAATACCCTGCAACTTGAGCGAGTTGATGCGCTCGATAGTTTCGTCGTCGGCTTTGCGGGCGACCCAGCAGAAGGTTTTGTGCCCACGGCAATCGGCCAGGACGACGTTGTAGTCCTCGCCGGTAATGCGTGTGATCAGGGCGATGGCGGTCGGCAGATCTTTAACTTCAGTCGGGACGGCGAATGCGGAATCGACCATCACCGACATCGCGAGTTCGTGACCAGCACGGTCGTAAATGACTCCGCGCTTGGCGGCGAGAGGGATGGCGCGTTGCTGCTGGTGTCCGGCTTGCTTGACGAATTTCCCGTAGCTGAATACCTGGAGGTAAATCAGGCGCCCGCAGATGGCGACGCACCATAGGGCAAGGATTGCCCCGAGAAGGTAGAGGCGAGGATTCTTAGCGGGGGTGGAAGTCGTCGACGCCATCACGCTTCTGTCTTGTCATTTCGACTTTTGTCTTGTCATTCCGACGATGCGCGAAGCGCAAAGGAGAAATCTGCTTTTCGTCTCCGCGACAGCAAACAGCAGGTTCCTCGTCGCTTCGCTCCTCGGAATGACAAAGATCAAACTACGAGTCGGGTTCCAGACAAATTGGGCGGCCCACTTACAGAAAGGCCGCCGCGAAAAGCAGCCGAGCGTTGCTCGGCGGACAGCCGAGGCGGCTGTCCCCACAACTAACCTTCTGGCGGACGAAGGCGTCCGCCACTACACAGACTTATTGAGCTACCACCATCACTGGGGCATTGCTCGCCATGACCGGGCCTGGCGTCTCCGCGACGCTTCCTTCCATACGGATGACTTGTCCCGGTTCCGGCGGAACCAAACCCATGCGGCGGGCCAATAGATCGATTCGCTCCGGATCACGCAGCGACGCGTCTTCGAGGCGCAGGGCGTGATTCATCTCCGTGATCACGGCAAGCTCACGCTTTGTGGATTCGATCTGGTACCCATACTCGATCGCCTTAAAGTGCTGCCATGCATAGGTGAAGACGAGCAGGAACAGAAAAGCCATGGCGGTGCAGAACTGCTTCATCTCGCGGTTGCGCCGTGGGTCTTCGACTTTCACCAGTCGCGAATTGTCGATCGCTTTGGAGAAGTAGATTTCGGGCGTGCCTGCCCAAAGCGAGCGCCGTTCTGCCGCCGGAAACGCACCACGAATTGTAGCCGCCGCTGCCGTCATTATGCCGCTCCCTGGTAAACCTGGTCGTTTCCCGTCACCGGGATCTGCATCGTGAAGATCTCGTGCAGTTCCTCATTCAGCTGATGGTCTGCCATATTGCCGATCCGCTCAGCTGTGTCGATCAAATCGTTGATGAGTGTGCCCGTGTACATTGCCAGAACCTCAAATTGGATTCCTACCACGGAACCCGTAAACCCCGACCTCGGACCTCAGACTTCAGGCCTCAGCTGCTTCTTGCTAAGGTCCGACGTCTGAGGCCCGACGCCGTCTTTCTTTCCCGCCCCAGCGGATCTTCGTCCGCGTTGGTCGAACCTGATCTCTAAGGCCCGGCACTGCCATCACAGCTCGTGCCGGGACTCCGGCAGGTTTTCCGGAGCTAAACTTCAGAAGCGGCACCCGACTTGGGACTCCACTTCAGTGAACCCGATCCCGGTTCAGATTCACTGAGGTCTGAGGTCCGGTGCCGTTTCAAACTCTTTCCGCCGCCCGCAATTTCGCGCTGCGGGCCCGCGGGTTACGATCGCTTTCCTCTTCCGATGCCGTTACCGGCTTTTTCGTCAAAATGCGGTAGTACATGTCCTTCATCGCACCGTCGCGGAAAGCATCCTTTACGATGCGGTCCTCCAGCGAGTGAAAGCTAATCACTATGATTCTTCCCCCCGATTTCAGGATCTGCGGCGCCGCGGCCAGCAGCGCCTTCAGATCGTCCAGTTCGCGGTTTACGAAAATTCGAAGAGCTTGAAAGGTTCGCGTCGCGGGATGAATTCTGCGTTCAGCCTGATTCATTGGCCGGGCCGCGGCTGATATGACGTCCGCAAGATGTGCGGTAGATCGTATCGGCCGCGACCGGCAAATGGCTCTGGCGATTCTCCGCGACCTCCTTTCCTCTCCGAATTCGTAAATCACATCGGCAAGCTGTCGCTCGTCGAGGTGGTTTACCACTTGTTCGGCGGTACGCTCGGAGTGCGGGTCCATCCGCATATCGAGCGGTCCTTCCGCCTGAAAACTGAATCCGCGTGCCGCGTTGTCCAACTGCAGGCTGCTCACACCAATGTCGGCCAGGATGCCGTCGACCGTTGCTGCTTGCTCGCCCTTCGCAATGTCTGCGAAAGATCTGTGCAGCAACGTGATCTCCGGCCAATCCGCGCCTTGCGGTGCGAGCTTCTTACCTGCGATTTCGAGCGCTGCCGGATCCTTATCGAGTCCAATCAAATGTCCCGGTGCGCCGAGGCGTTTTGCGATTTCGCAACTGTGCCCGCCAAGGCCCACCGTGGCGTCGATATAGGTCCCGCCACGCCGCACGGCTAAAAAGTCGATCGCTTCTTTTAAAAGAACCGGAACATGGCTCGCTCTTCCACCACCATGCCCAACCCCCTGAGGGGTGTCTGTAGATCCCTCGCCCACTAGATGCCCAGTTCGTCGAGCGTCTTCTCATCCTCAGGCGTAAACTTTTCTTCTTCGATCTCTCTCTTGAACAGCTCCAGGTTCCTGACGACCAGAAAAGTCAGATTGCCCAGAACCGCTACCTCGCCCTTGATTTGTCCTGATTCCCGCAACAACTGGGGAAGCAACAGCCGGCCTTGTCCATCCATTTCGACCTGCTGCCCGTAGTAATTCGTCCGATCCAAAAACTTCTTCTTCGTGGGATTGAAGTTGGAGAGCGCCGCCAGCTTCTGCTCGATCCGTTCCCACTCCTCGAAGGGATACACTTGAGCAACCCTCCCATCGAGACTGGTGATGTAGAATTGCTGCCCGTATTTCTCGTCGATCACCCGCTTGAACTCGGCCGGAATCTTGAGACGGCCTTTCTCGTCGACCCGGGTTGGATGATTGCCACGAAACATGGCGCTGGTGGTGCGTTCTCACGCGATCCGTTTTTCGTTCAAAGGGGGTAAAAGCGGCGCAAAATATGAGCAACGTCGGGCGATTCGGGCTGTATGTCGTGCTGCTGGGTCGGATTTCCACCGGCTCCTCGATTTCAGCTCCTGACTCCCACGGACTCTAACGCTCTCGCCACTTTCTACCACTTTGTACCACATCTTTAACCGTAAGTCGTTTATTGTCAAGCAGGAACTTGATGGTGCCGGTCCCACTCCTGCACTGATTCCGGAAAATACGAAGGCTTGTGGTTAACCAATCGAGCGACCACAAGCGGTTGCGTTTACGCACTTGGTTCTTTCGCTATTCTTTCGCTGAGATTTTTCTTGCTTCCCGCGACTGGCGCGGATTTTCTTGTGGAAATTTGCGGATAGGCCGATGAGACCTGGGTATTTGCGTTCTTTTCGAATCCGGAAAATCTGCCACGCATCATGCCAGCGGAGGTTACCGTGACACAGAGGTCGGCGCGCGTGCCGGTGATTGACACTCTTCTATTTGCACTTCTACTCGCAGGGACAGCTTCAGCTCAGTCCCGACCTGGGGAGTGGCTTACGATGACCGCAGGCGACTTTTGCGTAACCGAGGGCCGTCTTACAAAAGGTCCGGGTGATCGACTGGCGGTCAATGTTCCAAAAATGCGGGCGTACGTCAACCGGGCCACGGCATCCTCGGTTGAGATTCGGTTTCGCTACGGCGGCCCGACGAAAGGAGAATCGAAGCTGGGCTCAGGGCAGGTGCGAACGCAGTTTGGACTGAAACTGCGGGCTCAGGACCCCTGCAACCTCGTCTATGTAATGTGGCGAATCGAGCCGGAATCGAAACTGGTGGTCTCAGTGAAGAGGAATCAGTCGGAGCACACCAGCGCGCAGTGCGGAAACCGGGGTTATACGAATATCAAACCGAGCAAGGTTACATCGGTGCCGCGCTTAGGGTCGGGACAATCCCACACCTTGCGCGCCGAAGTGAAGGAACAGGAGTTACGCGTGTTTGTCGATAACAAAGAGGTTTGGGACGGAAACCTTGGGTCGGACGCGGCTCGCCTGCAGGGACCAGTCGGGATCAGAAGCGATAACGCGCAACTAGAGTTCTCCTATCTGGCACGGAGACCCGCCGGAAATGATCCGACCTATGTGGTGGCCTGCAAATCCGGCGATTCGGACTGATCGGAATCTCTACTTTGAAGGCTCGACGAAGACCGCGGTGCCGTATGCCAGCACCTCCGTGACGCCCTGCATGATCTCGGTCGCATCGTAGCGCGCGCCCACAACCGCGTTTGCTCCTAACTCGGCCGCGTGTTGCAACATAAGGTCGAAAGCCTCCTGACGGGTCTTCTCGCAGAGATTGGTCAGTAACGTGATGTTGCCTCCCACGAGCGTTTGAAGCCCGGCACCGATGGTCCCGAAGATGGAACGCGAACGCACCACTATGCCGCGAACCACACCGAGCGTGCGGGTCACGTGAAATCCATCGAGTTCGAACTGCGTGGTCACCATGTTGTGACTGACTGATCTACCAGCGCTGTAGCCTGTCGTCATCGGGAAGAGTCCTCTCTATTGGGCGTATCTGCTACCGAGTTGCTCCGAACAGCAGACTATAGCGCGGTCTGCGTTGGAGGACGAGTGTTTTGAGAGTCGCGTTGCACCCGACGCGGCTCACTCCAGTTCGGCGATAATGAAGAAGTCCTGCGACGAATTGTCATACTCAATGCGGAGCACGTTCGGCTTGCAGCAGACCTGGCAATCTTCTACGTAAGACTGCCGGCGCCCGGCTGATTCATCAACCGAGGTTACATTCCACTCTCCGCACGAAGCGCATTGAAAGCCGGATTCCATTGTTGAGACGAGCATACCGCAGCGAAATCACTGAATCTGTATCTCCCTGCGGGCTTCCCTGCCTGCCTTTTCTACGCTGTCCGATTTCCACCTATAATGGCGGATTCGCAATCCTAACCTTGGAGACTTCATGATCTCGCGGCGAAAGTTTCTGGAATTGAGCGCGACCTCAGCAGGTGTTGCGGCCCTCGCGGCGCCGCGGCTGAGCGCCGAGTCGCAAGATGTTCCCCTGCCTCCGTCGATCGCCGCCCTCAAGTCGCGAAAGGACGAAGCGACTCCGATCACGCGCGAGGAACGGCAGCAGCGTCAGGAACGCGCGCGCAAACTGATGTCGGAAAACTCCCTCGATGCGATCGTGCTCATGACCGGGACGTCATTGCAGTACTTCAGCGGCATCCGCTGGTGGGGCGGCGAACGCATGTTCACGCTTGTCCTGCCCGCGAAGGGAAACGCATTTTATGTGTGTCCGGCATTCGAAGAAGGGCGCGCTCGGGAACAGATCAAGAATGCGCCCGAAGGCGAACACCCAGACGTACGGGTCTGGCAGGAAGACGAGAACCCCTACCAGCGCCTTGCTCAGGGACTGCAGGAGCGAAGCATCGCCACCGGGAAGATCGGTCTCGAGGAGACGGTTCGATTTGTCTTTGCGGATGGCATCGCGAAGGCGGCATCTCAGGCGACGATCACGAGCGCGACTCCGGTGTCGGCCGGTTGCCGCACGATCAAGAGTCCGCATGAGATTGCGTTGATGCGGCTGGCCTCGCAGGTCACCCTCGCCGCTTACGAGGCGGCATATCGGGCGATCAAAGACGGGATGACGCAGCCCGAGTTGGAAGACCTGGTGGAGAAGGCGCACGCCCAACTGGGCTTCAAAGGCGGCGCGGATGTGCAGGTGGGCGAGTTCTCTGCCTTCCCGCACGGCTCGGTGACGCCACAAGTTGTGCATGAAGGCACAATCGTTCTTATGGACGGCGGGTGCACGGTCGAGGGATATCAGTCGGACATCACGCGAACATTTGTATTAGGGAAAGCTTCCGACAAAATGAAGAGCGTTTTTAACATTGTCCATCGGGCCCAATCGGCGGCGCTGGCAGCGGCCAAGCCGGGCGCAGAGTGTGGATCCGTCGATGCGGCGGCGCGGAAGGTTGTGACCGACGCAGGTTACGGCCCGGACTACAAATACTTCACCCACCGTCTTGGACATGGGCTCGGGATGGATGGGCACGAATGGCCTTATCTCGTCCGCGGCAATCCAGCGAAATTGCTGGCGAATATCACGACCAGCAATGAGCCTGGCATCTACATTCGCGGCGAGTTTGGCATTCGTCTCGAAGACGACATGCACATCACCGAAAACGGCGCGGAGTTGTTCACGCCGCAGACTCCCTCGCTTGAAGATCCGTTCGCGGTGCGGTGACTGCTTTCAACACAAAGGACATGCGGTTTTCCCTCGTGTACGTTCGTGACCTTTGTGGTTGAAGCACTTTGCTTATATTCAACCGACTTTCGTGGATCGCCTCCACTTGGCATGAAGCCAAGTGAGAATCCCCAGAGCGCAGACTTCGACTGGCCCGGGCGGCATGATTTGCATTCGCCATAGATTCGCGTAGTCGACTGTCGCGACGTATACCGCCCAAACGGTGCCACCGGCGGCAATCAGGCTGCCCAGGTGCTCCTCGGCGCGAATACCCAGCAGACCGCCCCGCTGGCCTTTGACCTTCTTGGCGGGCCTTGGAATCTCAACTACCGGAACGAAGCGGTTCTGGGAATTAACGTAGCCTTCGCGGCCCGAATCCCAGTCGATGTAATCACCCTTGTCTGATTTCCTCACACCTCAAGGTGCCATAGAAAGGTTCGCGACCGCACCATGACACAAGTACATGTCCTCTGTGCTGCGATCCTCGAAAGCCCCGGATACGCGCTATTCAGGCACGGGCGGGCACCCGGGAAACTCCTGAAGGTAGGTGTTGCCGACATAACCGAGGTAATCGATGCCTATTTCGCTGGTGAAGAATCCGTCGGCGGTAAGCTTGCGCAGAAGGCTGAAGAACTCGATTCCCTGCCCTAGGCTCGGATCCTTCTTCGCGTTCTTCCGATAGGCGATCAGGTCGAGGATCTCTTTCCGCTGCTCGGCGGTGCAATCGAGGTAAGGCTTCTCATAGCGGTCGATACAAGTATTGTCGAGCCACATCAGGCCACCGCCGAGCTCTAGCTGATAGTCCTTGTTCTCACTGGTAAGGAGCTCGATGAATTCCGGAGCACCGGCTTCGACTGCGCCTTTCGCTTCATTGTCAGGGGGAATAATCGCGTTGCACAGGCTCTGCAGGGCCTTGTAGGCGTGCGCGGAAAAGAATTTTGGTGAGTACGCGTGGGTTTCCGCTGCAGCCTTTTCCGCCTTCACCATGCGGTGCGCATATTCAGCGGCCTCAAGGGGAATCACGCGCAGAACGGATCCGCCGATCGCCGTCATCGTGAGCGATTTGAGGATATCGCGCCGTGAGATAGCCATACTTACGCCCCCAGATTCTTTTTTTTCGCCTGTTCCAGCAAGTAATCGCAAGCGCGCCACGTAAGCGCCATGATCGTCAGCGTCGGATTCTTGTCGGCATTTGTAACAAAACACGCGCCATCGCTGACGAACAGATTCTTAACGTCATGCGCCTGGCAATATTGATTCAAAGCGGAGGTTGCGGAGCGTTCTCCCATGCGCACAGTTCCAACTTCGTGGATGATGACACCGCCATCCGCAATTCCATGGGGATGAGTTGCGTCCTCCTGCGTCGGGGGAATGAAGATCCCACCGGCTGCCTCGACGATAGCGCGATATGTTTCCTGCATATCTTTCGCCATCTTGATTTCGTTGTCGCTCCATTTCCAGTGGAAGCGCAGCACCGGGATGCCCCACTGGTCGACGACCGCCGGATCGATCTCGCAGTAGCAGTTCTCGTTGGGAATCATCTCTCCGCGGCCGGCGAACCCGATGTAAGTGCCATATTTCTTCTTGCACTCACGCTTGAGCGTGAGTCCGTAGCCTTCGAGATCATCGCAGAGATCGTCGTAGTCTCCGACACCCGGCATGCCTCTGCCGCCGCCGAATTCTGTGTGATAGCCGCGAAGAAAATCATTCTTGCGATCGAATTTCCACCAAGGCAGATACATGTGCATCCCGCCCACGCCGTCGTGATTGTGAGCGGGCATGCGCTCGAGTTGAGGGAAATATCCTCCCGCGGAGCTGCCGACTGTGTCCATCAAGTTGCGGCCGACCGCACCGGAGGAGTTTGCCAGACCGTCGGGAAAGAGCGTGGTTTTCGAATTGAGCAAAAGCCGTGCCGACTCGCAGGCACTGGCGGCGACGATGAAGGCTCGTGCGTGCAGTCGCCTCTCTTCCTTCGTCGCCTTGTCGATGTAAGAAACCGCGGTAACCTTCCCGTCCTTCCCTACGACTAACTCACGGGCCATGGCGCCGGTGATCATCGTCAGGCGCCCCGTCTTCTCGGCAGGAGGAATCATCACCTGGCTTGAACTGAAGTTGGAAGCTGTGATGCATCCGCGTCCACACTGCGCGCAGTAGTGGCACGCGGGGCGCCCGTTGTGCGGCTTCGTCAAGATCGCCAACCGCGAAGGAATGCACAAGATGCTCAGCTTGTCGCACGACTTCTTGATGATGGTCTCGGTACAGCGAGGCTTCGGCGGCGGCAGGAAGACGCCGTCGGGTGCGCTGGGAATGTTTTCCTTACTCCCGAACACGCCGATGTACGACTCCACTTTGTCGTAATAAGGCGCGACATCTTCATAACTGATGGGCCAATCATCGCCCATGCCGTCATGTGAGCGCACTTTGAAATCCACCGGCGCCATGCGCAAGGCGATGCGTCCCCAGTGATTCGTACGTCCCCCAACGATGCGTGAACGAAACCAGCGGAATTTCGATCCCGGAGCAGCGACATAAGGCTCTCCCTCGATCTCCCACGCACCGTTGGGGGCGAGAAACTCATTGTCCAAGTCGTGCCGTGCTCGCCCGCCGACTCCCACCCCACGATGCGGCAAATCATACGGCCAGACGTGTTCCTTGTAATCGCGCTCGGGCACGAGCGGAGGTCCCGCCTCAAGCAAGGCCACGCTCAACCCGCCTTCCGTAAGAACTTTGGCCGCGGTGCCTCCTGCGGCCCCGGAGCCGATGATGCAAACGTCGTAGGTTTTCGGAGTGCGCTTGACCTGCATGGTCCCCAGTGAAGTTCGCCCTTATAAAGAATCGCCGCCGCGGGAGCGGCGGCGTTCACACTTTATTCGTTACTTACCAACGCAGTTTGTTGAGGTACGCATAACTGCCCTTGATGCTCTCAATCGGCTGCTTGGGCTTGTCGTGCTCGACGATATAGTGCTTGATACCGGCCTGATCCGAGTGGGCAAAGATCCTCTTCCAATCGATGATGCCGCTGCCCACCTCAGTTAACTCGTTCAATGAGCTGCCGAAGTCCTGCGAGCCTCCCTGCGTCACCTTGGGGATTTTCTTGATGTCTTTCACGTGAACCAGCGGGAAGCGCCCGGGATATTTCTCGAAGTATGTGACGGGGTCAGAGCCCGCCGCCGTGATCCAGCAAAGATCCATTTCCATCTTCACCAGAGTCGGCTCGCACATCGCGAGCAGTTCGTCATAGGGCTTCTTCCCGTTGACGGGTAGGAACTCGAACCAGTGGTTGTGATAGCCGAACTCCATGCCGGCTTTCTTGCTCTGCTCGCCGCACTTGTTGAACTTGTCCGCGGCCTGCTTCCAGATGTCCGGACTCTTGCGCAGATCCTCGGGAATCCAGGGGCAAATGATGTATTCGAGACCAATGGCTTTCGAAAATTCAATTACCGACGGGAACTTGTCGTCGAGTTCGTCGTACTGCACGTGGGTGGAAGGAGCTTTCAGACCGTTCTTCTCGAGGACGGCTTTTACCTGGTCCGAGGTGCGGCCGAAGTATCCTGCGAATTCAACTTCCTTGTAGCCGATCTGAGCGACTTTGGCGATGGTGCCCTCGAAGTCGTTCTTCATCAGATCGCGGACGGTGTAGAGTTGCACGCCGACCTTGTCGATCTTGTGCTCGCCAGCTGCCCACAGGAATCGACTGGGCAGCAGGCTCACTGCCGCGGCGGTGCCTGCAGTTTTCAGAAACGTACGACGATTGACGGCATGAAAACTCATGATGACGTATCCTCCGATGCTCCGTTGGGGTGGAAGTCGAATCCGGGGAGAATTATACGCGGAAGTGCAAGCTCCGCCCCGCGTCAATAACGATTTTGCTGAGCCCGAGGCCGGGGTCGAATGGAGGACATGCGAGAGGGCGGGATCCCCGTCCTCTCGCGCTTGCATTATTTGGAGGCCACGACTTGCAGATTGTTGGTCACCGAGAATAGCCCTGAAACACCGTTTGCCCGTAGGCCCGCGATGTTCTTGTCGGCTTCGCTATCTACTACGCCTTCCAACGTTGCGCGGCCATTCTTTACAATGATGCGAATCGGCTTCTGCACTCCGAGTTCGTACTTCTGCAGAGCCGGGAATTGGTAGATTGCCTGAAACAGCCGAGTGCGAAGTCGATCATCCATTGGAGATGGAGGAAGGACTTCGATTTGGTTGTCGACTTTCTCGACACCCTCGATGCGCTTGACGGCATTTTCGGCGTCAGACTTGAGAGTCGGCCGCACCACCTGGCCGAGCAGGGTGACGTCGTCGCCATCGACTTTGAAGGCGATGTAGTCGAACACCCCGAAGTACGGCAACATGAGCAACTCGTGACGGACCTCCCTGATAATGCGCTCTTGTGACTTGGCCGAAGATTGAGCGCGTTGAGTGTCTTGTGCGGCAGCGCTCAACCATAGAAGTGAAAGCAGAACGCCAAGGGAAACAATCGATTTGACCCTCATATTCGACCTCGCTGTAGACAGAGTTTTTAGTGGATGCGGGTCCCAGACCGCTAGTTTGTCAAAAGCTCTGAAGATTTTAACCCACATTTTCTTTGAACTCTGAGCGAGTGGTCGTAATGATCGAGTCAACGCCAGCATTCATGCGGTTTTGAGAGCAAAACCAACTCCTGGAGGCCTCGACCCATATCGATTAAGGGCGTCTCCAGATGAAAATCTTTTCACACTGTCAACGAACACTGGAATGGGTGTACAATCGCGGCCGTTTTTGAACGAAAAAAGAGATTCCGGTTTGAAGGAAGACACCGACTGAGGAGAGGTGAACAATGCCAGATGTACCAAAGTTGTGGCAAGTGCCTGATTCGCCAGACTACGGCAAAAACGGCAGAAGGTTCGAACATTCTTTCTGGGTGTTGGACGAGGTCGCCACGGTTCTTGGACTTGCGACCGAGACGATGGCGACAGGCTGCTTGCTGGAGGCGGCCGCCTTTTTCCTGGGTTCAGGAAGCGTAGCTATAGGGGGGATGTTTGGCGTGTTTTGGGCCATAGGCTCGGGCTATGCCGAGGCCAGCTCCGCGATCGCGCAGGAGTGGGTTATCACAGGCTACGCTCGTGGGGTCGTGCTCGCCGCGCATGGGCGTAAAGCAAGCGTCATGCAGAGGATGTTCGGCGGGCGGGTTACCTGGAATGCCGTTAACTCCGGCGACGACGCCGTCGCTCGTAAGGCGCACCTCAACGGATTGGTGGCCGGATATCTTGACTGTTCCCAACTCAGGCCACAGCAGAAAAAAAATCTGTGGACCGATTTGGAGACGCGGAATGGAGAGTACTGGAGCAGAGAGGAAGTCAACAGCGAGACCGCAGCAGCGCTCTTCTACTCCGGCCTCGGCGGCACCTTCCGGCGCTACCATCTGAAGGAGTAACTCCGGGCCGCAATCCCTACTCCGGACGCCACGCTGCGCGCGCTCGTTGCGAAAGGCTGGAGAACAGACGGTCCCGGTTTAACCCTGAAACCGTGAGAACACATCCTGGAGGCGAAGGTTTGGAGAATCAAAATAGCAAGGAACGTGCTTGGAGAGGCGATGACAAACACCTACCAGAGAATCATTCGCTTCGGGCACGCTTCTTTAACTGGAGGCGTGGAGGCCCAGTTGGAGGTCCTTCGCTCGATCCAGCAATCGAATATCGGCGCAGTTGTGCAGGATCCAATCGGCACCGGCCTCCTTCACGACCGGCGCCGGGACCGTTGTCGTGAACGCAATGACCCTCGCGCCTGCCGATTTCCCCGCTCGAACGCCCGCGGGAACATCCTCCACGACAATGCACTCCCCCGCGGGAACTCCGAGAACAGAGGCCCCCTTCAGATAAGGCTCAGGATGAGGCTTGCCATGTTCGATGTCGTTCGAGGTAATCATCTTCCGCGGCAAGGGAAGCCCGGCGGCTTTGATGCGAACTTCAGCCAGCGGTCGAGTGCAGGAGGTCACGATCGTCCACCGGTCCTCGGGGAGACTGGATAGCAGATCGAGCGCACCAGGCAGTGGGACCACGCCGTCGAGGTCTTCGATCTCACGACGCTCGACCTCTCGGTTCTCCACCACGTGATCAGCGTTGGGAAGATATTCGCGAACTGTAGTCAGGCTGGGGCGGCCGTGGGCTCGAGCCACCACTTCGTCCGGATTGAAGCCGTGCTCAACGGCCCATTGCCGCCACACGCGCGCAACGGCCGGGGTGGAATTGATCAGAACTCCGTCAAGATCGAACAACAGAGCGGCACAGGAGATTTCATTCATCAGGAAAGGTCGGCGCATCGGAAATTGAACATTGTCTTGCGATTCTAAACTAGGGCGAACCCAGACTCTTCCGCCTCCCGCTCGAGTGACGCGAGTCACCAAGGAACGTATGCCGTATCACCCTCAGACTTGTCCGATCTGCGTTATGATTCTCCGTACATCGCCGGGAGGCGTGCGCGTATGGTTTCGAAATGCGCCAATCCCGCCTGTTCTCAACGATTTCTTTATCTCCACCAGGGGAAGATCTTTCAGTTGACCCCAACCCCTGAGGTTGAGGCGGTCGGCGGAGGCTTTTCGCCATCCCTCTACGAGCGGTTCTGGTTGTGCGACAAGTGCTGCAAGGAAATGACATTGGTGTGGGGCGGGAACGAGCCAAAGCTTGTGCCTCTGCGTGCGCTGCCGGTCGCGCCTGTCTTACCGGAGCCGGTGAAACTGCAGAACAAAGGCATTCGAACAAAACGGGCCGCATCGGCAGGATCGCATCGGAGATGAATACCTTATCCGCCGCATCGTGGAGGAGATTAGCGGGACAGGAAAGAGCAGCGCTTAAAAAAGCTCTTCGTGCCGAGACAGCCCCGCCTCACTGGCAGTAAGCGTGCGGATCGAGATACATCAAGACTGCACGATCTTCTCCAACGCCGGACGGTTTCGTATAATCAGCGTCGATCCTTTCAGTTGCAGGAGCTGTTTTCTCTTAAATTCGGAAAACAGCCGGCTGACCGTTTCGCGCGTTGTGCCAATAATCTCGGCGATCTCTTCGTGCGTAAGTGTCAGCTTCATCTGCGTTCCGCCGTCGCCGCTCGCCGACTTCGGCGACCATGAAAGCAGCAGCTTGGCGAACTTCTCTGACGGCGAAGTCGCCAGGCCCAGTGTCCGGATCTCTTCGTACGCGGTGTAATAGTTCCGGCTAAGCTGTTCGGCAACACGCAATGCCACTTCCCCATGCTCTTTCAGGAACTGCAAAAGAGATTCGCGGGGAATGAAGTTGGCCTGGCCCGGCTCCATCATTTCGGCCGTGACTTCATACGGCCGATCGGAGATCACCGAATTCAATCCAAGCACGTCGCCTGAATCCGAGAGCTTGGTGATGATTGTCTTGCCTTCGCGCGACGAGGTCGAAAGTTTCGCCTTCCCGGCGCACAGCACGAATACGCCCCGGGGTTGCTGCCCTTCGATGAAGAGCATCGCACCTTTGGGATACACGGCGGTTGATTTGATTTCGTTAAGGCGTTGTCCGGCATGAATCGAGAGATTGCAAAAAAGATGTTCTTCCCGTACCGAACATGTCAGGCAATTATCAAGAATATTAAGACCGTAAGGGGCGCGCATTTCGCTGCACCTCCCTTTCGATTAGAGTGCACCTGCGCACTTTTGGGTGTGACCACCATCACAGGCCCCTGTGATCGCGGATATGTCCTTGACCCACAATGGGATAGAAGACTCTGCAAAGATGTGTGAGAAAAGCCGGATGCGCACAAGCTCTATCTCCATGAAACAATGACGCATCGGGCGGAGGGATCTGTGAGCCGGCTGTCGAGCCCAGGTGTGGCGTCTCCCGTTGGGAAAATCTATACCGCACCTTCCCCTGCACGCGGGGCGCTCGAGCCTCTATTCCTGCCCCGATCCGTGGCTGTGATTGGAGCTACAGACAGGCCGGGCACTGTCGGACGAAGCGTCGTCTCCAATCTGCTGGAAAGCAAGTTCCCGCTCAAGATTTATCCGGTCAACCCAAGCCATCCGGAAGTCGCTGGAATCAAAACCCAGAAGCGGATTGCGGACATTTCCGGCGGAGTCGACCTGGCGCTGGTTGTAACTCCGGCAAAGACCGTGCCGCAGATCATTGGCGAGTGCGTCGATGCAGGAGTGAAATCGGCGGTGGTGATCTCGGCGGGATTTCGCGAGCAAGGCCCCGACGGCGCCCTGCTGGAAGAGGAAATAAAAAAGCATTTGCAGCGCGGATCGCTGCGCCTGATCGGGCCCAACTGCATGGGATTCATGAATCCCACCATCGGCCTCAACGCCACATTCGCGAAATCAATACCGAAGAAAGGCAGCGTCGCATTCCTCAGCCAGAGCGGCGCATTGCAGACCGCCATTCTCGACTGGAGCCAGAAGGAGCAGGTGGGCTTCAGCGCGATCGTGTCAACCGGATCGATGCTCGATGTCGGCTGGGGCGATCTCATCTATTATTTCGGTGACGATCCCCACACCAAGAGCATTCTCGTATACATGGAATCGGTGGGTGACGCGCGATCCTTCCTTTCCGCAGCTCGCGAGATTGCTCTCAGCAAGCCGATCATCGTAATTAAAGCCGGACGTTCCGAGGCCGCTTCCCGCGCTGCCGCGTCCCATACCGGCGCGTTGACCGGAAGCGACGACGTTCTCGAAGCCGCCTTCCGCCGTTGCGGTGTGCTACGCGTGCAGAACATCGCTGATCTCTTTTACATGGCCGAAACGCTGAGCAAGCAGCCTCGTCCTCGCGGCCCGCGGCTTAGCATCGTCACGAATGCGGGCGGACCGGGAGTCTTGGCCACAGATGCTCTCATGGCCACTGGCGGAGAGTTGACCGTGCTCTCGCAAGACACACTGCAAGGACTCGACGGATTTCTTTCCTCCCATTGGAGTCATCACAATCCAGTCGACGTCTTGGCCGATGCCGACGCAGAGCGCTTCGTGAAGGCAGTCGACATTGTTTCCAAAGATCCCGCCAGCGATGGCCTGTTGGCCATCATCGCGCCCCAAGGACTCGCCGACCCAACCGCCGCTGCCGCTGAGATGGCGAAATACGCACACACTTCGGGAAAGCCGCTGCTCGCAAGCTGGATGGGCGGCGACGGCGTCGCCGAGGGGACCGCTATTCTGAATACGGCCGGTATCCCCACATTTTCATATCCCGATACTGCCGCGCGCGCTTTTACCTACATGTGGCGCTATACCTACAACCTGCGTGGGCTCTACGAAACTCCAGCGATGATCGAGGGACCCGAACCGGCTCTCGATGCGCGCAAGAAGGTCACCGAATCTGTCCAGCAAGCAAGAATCTCGGGACGAACGCTGCTCAACGAGTTTGAAGCCAAACAGATTCTAGCTTCCTATGGCATTCCGGTCCTGGAAACTCGAGCTGCCAAGAGCGAGGACGAGGCAGTCGCGATGGCATCGGCGATCGGCTATCCGGTCGTCTTGAAGCTTCTGTCGAACACGATCGCGCATAAGACCGACGTGGATGGCGTCCGCTTGAGTTTGCAGAACGAAGATCAGGTGCGAGGTGCATTTCGTTCGATTCGTGCTTCCGTCACAGAGAAGGCAGGCGTAGAGCATTTCCTGGGAGTGACAGTGCAGTCCATGGTTCGCCGCGATGGATACGAACTGATTCTGGGCAGCACCATCGACGCGCAATTCGGCCCCGTGATTCTGTTCGGATCGGGCGGTGTGATGGTTGAGGTTTATCGCGATCGCGCCCTCGCTCTGCCTCCACTCAACACAACGCTCGCCCAGCGGCTAATGGAGCAGACGCGAATCTTCGCTGCCCTGAATGGCGTGCGCGGGCGCAAACCCGTGGACTTATCAGCGCTCGAGCAGCTGCTGGTCCGCTTCAGCCAGCTCGTGATGGAGCAGCCATGGATCAGCGAAATCGACATCAATCCCCTGCTCGCTACACCCGATCATCTGCTGGCGCTCGATGCGCGCGTCGTCGTTCACGACTCCAGCATGACTGCCGATCGCCTGCCGCGCGCGGCGATTCGTCCTTACCCGGCGCAGTACGTTTGGGAGTGGAAACTGAAAGATGGAACTCCGGTCACGATCCGCCCCATTCGTCCCGAAGACGAGCCGCTGATGGTGCAGTTCCATCACACGCTCTCCGAGCGCAGCGTGTACCTGCGCTACTTCTGCTCGCTGAGCCTGACCACACGAGTCGAGCATGAGCGCCTGGTGCGCATCTGCTTCGGCAGCTACGATCGCGGGTTCGCGTTGGTCGCCGATCGCAAGAATCCCGTGACCGGACAGCATGAAGTAATAGGCGTCGGCCGATTCAGCGCTATCAATCGTGGTGAAGCAGAGGCAGCTGTGCTCGTCTCAGATCAATGGCAGGGACGCGGACTAGGAACCGAACTTCTCGCTGGAGTCGCGCGAGTCGCGCGCGATGAACAGTTCAAACGCCTCTCGGGAGAGATCCTGCGCGACAATCTGCCCACGCAAGCAATCTTCAAGAAGGTCGGATTCAAGCTCCACGCGATGGAAGATCCGTCGTCGGTATCGGCGTTGCTGGAGCTTTAGATCCATCCACCAGGGGAATCGATGCGGGGCAGCGGAAGGGTCCAGTCGGAATCGCTTGATCGACGGCGACAAACGGACAGACAGGAACGACGGGCCAACCCCGGCGACTCTACGCGATGGATGCCGGCTTCGTGATTTCCAACTGCGGCTCGAACTTCAGCGTGGTTCCTAACGCTCGCGAGACCAGGCACAGCTTCTCGGCGCGCTTGAGCAAGTCCAGGGCGCGGTCACGTTCTTCCGCAGAAGCAATCTTCAGATTCGGACGAAGCACAATCTGCGTGAAGCTATAGCCAGACTCCGCTTTGCGCACAATACCGCTGGCTTCCACCTGCAAATCGGTGAAGTCGAAATGCGCACCTCCTGCAATGGCGCGCACGGTTGTGGTATAGCAACCGGCAACAGCTGCGAGCAGAAGTTCTTCGGGCGTCCAGCGGCCTTCCAGGCCTCCAAACTCCGTTGGTGCCGTAAAGTGGATGGCGTTGGGGGCAGAATCGGACTTGGCCAGCCCAGTGCGTCCGGAAGTCCACCATGCGGCTACTCGATATGCGTGCTCTTCATTCATCTCACTTCTCCTTGATTCAATTGGGCTGGGGCGGAACAACCTTCAGGCTTTGAGCAATGTTGCAGCGGGTCTAGGCTGCACCTTCCTGTGGAGAAACAGCGCGTTCCCGCTCGATTTTCTGGATCTGGGCGCGAAGCCATTTGGCCAGCGCTTCTTCCATTTCGGCCTGGCTGCCGGTGCGGTACAGGTCTTCTACCGTCAGCCCCCCTTCCGTCAGGCGGATGAATCGGCAAGGGATGCTTTCTTTCTGCTGGCCTTCGGGAACAAATTGTTCGAGCAGGCAACTCTCGCAGGGATGCGGACGCGCCGGATCGCAGAAGTTTGGGCATATCGGCGAATCTTCGAAGATGGCCGGGGCGCGCCAAGACGCCTGCGGAGACCGCCCATAGCCCCCATCCTCCAAAAAACTCAGCTCGAATTTCAGAATCTCGAGAATGTCGCGATCATCTTGAGCCATAGGTCACCTCAATTGCGACTGAGAATGCCAGAGGAAGTCCGGAAAGACCGTGTATAGAGTCACCGGGAATCGTGATTTAAATCACAGGAGAATGCCTCGACCCACCCATCGGCTCACTCAATTTCCCTAATTTTCAAAGAATCCCGAAACGGAACACGTGACCGAACGCACAAGGGATTGTGATTTCAATCACGCCCAAGGCTGCGAACTGCCTGCGACCTAGGGACTTCGACCTTTCCCAGTCGACCCGCAGGCCGCGTATTTGAACCAGAAACCACCACGGTAGCGAATCACAGCCCCATGTGATTTCAGACACGCCCGACGAGAACTACTCAGCCGTCTTGGTGTTACCACTGAGAACTGAGCCTCACGCCTGGAACGCGCAGCAAGGATCGGACGCGAACAAATCCCCGGTCATCGCATAGGCGCGAGCACGCGATCCTCCACACACAGTGCGGACCGGGCACCGGCCACATTTCCCTTTCAGCTTCGAACTATCGCGCAGCGAGAGGAATAAGGAAGAATCGCGGTAGACCTCGCTCAGCGACTGCCGGGTGACATCACCCCCGGAAAGTGGAAGACCCCGGCTTGCGAAGGCCTCACCCCGATAGTTGATGAATACCAATCCCTTGCCGTCGTTGACTCCCTTCGGCAGGCAACTAATAGCCTCGGCTTCGGTCAGCCGCCCCCGCGACTCCTTCACGCGCTGCCGCAGAAGATAATGCTGATAGTGCTGCCCCTCGGTGGTCTTGATCTGGAAATGCACACGCTTCGAGGCCGCGTACAGCTTGGCAAATACCTCTTCATGCTCCTCGGCGCTTAACATCACAGCCGTTTCATCGCGCCCGGCTGGCACGACGAACACCACGTTCCACAGCGCTACATCACGGCGAGTCAGAAGCTCAATCATGGAATCGAGATCCCGGAAGTTCTGCCGCGACACGATAGTGTTCACCTGCACCGGCAACTGCACTTCGTGACAAGCTCCGATGATGTCGAGCGTCCGCCGCTGCAGCCCTGAGATTCCCCAATAGTTGTCGTTGAGCGCCGGTGTCGCGCCGTGTAACCAGAATCCCGCCCGCATCAGCCCGCATGCTTTCAATTCGGCGATGACGCTCGCCTCGAGATTGGGCGTGGGCAGCAGAGTAAGAGATGTGCGCACCGAACGGCTCGAAGCGAATTCAATGATCGGAAACAGATCGGGGCGCGTCAGCGGATCGCCGCCCGTCAGCGCCAGCAGCGGCACCCGCATGGCAGCAACCTCCTCGATCAAATGAAAAGCTTCTGCCGTGGAGAGGTATTTGACTTCGCGAGGTGCATTCTTCGTCGAGCGCATGGACCCAGTCCTCCACCCGCAGACGCGCGTCATCTCCCAGGTAACCTGCAATGGCCGCAGTCTGAATCCTTGTGCGTCTACTGAACCAATCGAGCGAGAAACTAGCTTGCCTCCAGCCTTTCTCGACTTAGAGGTTCTGTCAGACAACTGGGCTGCGGTGGGCATGCCGCGCATCCTAGGACGCGCAGTGCTAGCGGGCAGTGCGGAATCGCACACCCGCCGGTGATAACCATCACAATTGACTGCAGAAAACCCTGTGATTCATGTCACAGGGGGGAGTGACTTCTGCCATAGGGCGACTTTCCGCGACATGCGAACCTACCCCTGCGAGTGAGTTCTCAGGGTACGGGACGATAGCACCATCCACTGCAACCCTCTTCACAACGGGTTGATGGCAGTGAGGCAACGGGTGCCCCCTGCTCTGTGATATCGTGCGAACGAAAAAATCTTTCTCAGGAGGAAGCTGACACAATGAAATACCTCTCCTTTCGAGCAGCCCTAGTAGCTTTGCTGGCTTGCGGTCTGATCGCGGCCTGCGCGTCGCCGGCATTCGCTGATGACGCGGCCGCCACTTACAAGGCAAAGTGTGCCATGTGCCATGGTCCGGACGGCAAAGGCTCAGCAACGGGTACGAAGATGGGCGTCCATGACTTCTCTTCGCCCGAGGTCAAGGCTGAGAGCGATGCGCAGTTGACCGAAGTCATCACCAAGGGCAAAAGCAAGATGCCACCCTACAGCGGCAAGCTGAAGGATACGGAGATCAAAGACCTGGTCACTTACATTCGCACTCTGGCCAAGTAGATCTGGCAGAAAGGGCGGCCGGAATGCCGCCTGTAAAAAATCGCTTGATTCTTAGGAAATGGCGGGTGAGAGCATGTCCACGCGAACAATACGGAATCTTTTTGCGCCTGGAGTTGCCCTCACCCTTCTTTTAGCAGCGAGTGCCCTGCACGCTGCGTCCAAGAAAGACCCGCCCAAACCCACCGCAGACGAATGCCTCGCCTGCCACAGCGATGCTTCTCTTTCGCATGAAGTGAATGGCAAGGTTGTCAGCCTGCACGTCGATCCCCAGGCGTTTAAAGATTCCATCCACGGCAGCATGTTTACCTGCGTGGATTGCCACACGGACGTAAAAAGTTCCGCGCATGAAACACCTCCGCAGCGGATCACGTGCGCCAGTTGCCACTCAGACGAGCAGGCTGCTTACGACCGCAGTTTCCACGCCAAAGCCGTCAAAGGTGGGAACGCTAACGCGGCCACTTGTGTCGACTGCCACGGCAGCCCACACGAACTGCTACCGGCGACCGATCCCAAGTCGCGGGTGCATCACAGCAATATTCCGGCGACTTGCGGAGCCTGCCACAGCCAGAAGTTTGTAATGGAGGGCAGCGGACTGCGTGTTCAAACGGTCGCCTCCTATGAGCAGAGCGTTCACGGACACGCCGTCGCCAACGGGTCTGAGAAAGCGGCGGTCTGTACCGATTGTCACGGCACGCATGAAATTCTGGACGCCAAAGACTCGAAATCCCCCATCTTCAAATTCAACGTACCAGTGACTTGCGGCAAGTGCCACGAGCAGATCTCCAAGGAATTCCAACAAAGCATTCACGGACAGGCCATCGCGAAGGCTAACTGGCAGGCGCCAGTTTGCACGGACTGCCATGGCATTCACTCCATCAAGGCACACACGGATCCAAACTCGCCAGTATCGGCGCAGAATGTCGCGCAAGCCACATGCGCCCGCTGCCATGAAGGCATGCGGCTCTCGCAGGAGTTTGGCGTCGAAGGGCGGCGCGAGACCACGTATTTGGCCAGTTACCACGGGTTAGCTTCGCGCGGAGGCTCGCAGGTGGTCGCCAATTGTGCCAGCTGCCACGGAACCCACAGCATCTTTCCCTCAAGCGATCCGCGGTCCACGATTCATCGTTCCAACCTGGCACGGACTTGCGGGCAGTGCCATCCCGGAGTCACTGAAAAATTTACTGCCGCGAAAGTGCACGTCGACGCGCCGCTTTCAGCCGATATCGGCAGCAAAGCGGTGCGCTGGATTCGCAAGACGTATCTCGCCTTGATCTTCATGGTGATTGGCGGCATGCTGGCGCATAACTTCATCATCTGGCGCGCCAAGGTGATCGCGCGGCGCAAGCTCGAGCATCGATTCGTCACCCGCATGCCACTGCGCTTCCGCTGGCAGCACGCGGCGTTGCTGACTAGCTTCATGCTGCTTGTGCTTACCGGCTTCGCGTTGAAGTTTCCCGATTCATGGTTCGCCTCGATGTTGTCCCTCGGCGAGCGGATGCGGCACTTGCTCCATCGCGTAGCAGCAGTGGTTCTGATCGGCGTCAGCATCTTTCACGCCTTCGACCTTCTTCTGACCCGCGAAGGACGCCGCCTGGCACGTGATCTCTTCCCCACGGTGGACGACGTCAAGGGCGCATGGCAGAATCTGTCGTACTATCTGGGCTTCTCCCGTATCAAGCCGGAGTTCGCGCGCTTCAATTACGCGGAAAAAGCGGAATACTGGGCCCTGGTCTGGGGCATGTTCGTGATGGCTGGAACAGGTGTCATGTTGTGGGCGAAAGTGTCCTTCGGCAATCATCTGCCGCGCTGGTGGCTCGATGTGGCCACCGCCATCCACTATTACGAGGCCGTATTGGCAACCCTCGCGATTGTCGTCTGGCATTTTTACCAGGTGTTCCTCGATCCTGACGTTTATCCGATGAACTGGGCCTGGTGGGATGGAAAAATGACGCTCCACCAATATCAGGAAGAACACGGCCTGGATCCGAGCCCGGTTGTCGAAGTGTTGAACCATGAGGAATCGGACGCCACGATAGCGGAAGAACCAGAACCGACTGAGGTCAAGCATGGACACTGAGAAGACTCCACCGCTGGCGGTGGAACCCTGGCATCGCTCGCGCATGCTGTTGCGCAACCCCGTGGGCCTCGCGGGAGTGGCGCTGGGAATTGTCAGCCTGGCCAACATTTTCATTTTCTTCCTGATTGACCAGATTGCGACCAAGCCCAGCCCTTACATCGGCATTTTGGCGTACATGGTGTCGCCGGGATTCCTGATCCTCAGTTTGCTGATGATGCTGGCAGGCGTGCTCCTGGAGCGCCGGAAGCATGCCGCCCCTTCAGCTTTCTATCCCCGCGTTGATCTTAATGATCGCACCCAGCGCAGCGCGGTCATTTCATTCATCACTTTCTTACTTGTGTTCGTTGTCGTCAGCGCCGCCGGTAGTTATAAAGCCTACGAATTCACGGAATCAACTTCGTTCTGCGGACAGCTATGCCACACGGTGATGATTCCCGAATATACTGCGTACCAACTTTCTCCCCATGCTCGTGTCGCCTGTGCGGAGTGCCACGTGGGCGCGGGAGCCACTTGGTTCGTGAAGTCGAAGCTTTCAGGCAGCCGTCAGGTATTTGCAACCATATTCAATACTTATCCCCGCCCGATTCCATCTCCTGTCAGAAATCTTCGCCCGGCGCAGGAAACCTGCGAACAGTGCCACTGGCCGAAAAAGTTCTACGGCGGCCAGCTGAAAGTCTTCTCGCACTACGGCAGCGATGAAAAGAATACCCTCCGGCAGATTCGCATGCTGATCAAGACGGGCGGCGGAGATCCCGCCACTGGTGCGCCCGAAGGCATCCACTGGCACATGAACATCGGCAACAAGATCGACTATGTCGCTACTGACGACAAGCGCCAGACGATACCCTACATCCACGTTGAAGATCTTCAAGGACGCGTCACCGAGTATTACGCGAAAGACTCGAACCTGAACAAAGACCAGATCGCAAAGTCGCCGCGCCATCACATGGACTGCGTCGATTGCCATAACCGGCCCACGCACATCTACGTTCCACCCGATCAGTCGGTCGATCAGGCGCTGCTCGCCCGCCGCATCGATGCATCGCTGCCCTTCGTGAAGCAAGAGGCGGTGACTGTTCTGGCGGCGACCTACAAGACCAACGACGAAGCGTTGCGCGCCATTGCTAGCGGTCTCCAGGGTTTCTATGAGACGAAATATCCGGATGTAGCCAAGAGCAAGCAACTGGAGATTCGCAGCGTGGTCACCGAGATTCAGCAGATCTATAGCCGCACCACGTTCCCGGACATGAAGCTGAACTGGCAGACGCACCCCAACAATCTTGGGCACTACTATTTTCCGGGATGCTTCCGCTGCCATGACGGACAGCACGTCAGCGCGGATGGCCGCGTAATCAGTAAGGACTGCAACCAATGTCACTCCGTAATGTCGGAAACCGAGGGGACGGTCACCGCGGCTGCCCCAGCGCCGGCGTTCCAACATCCGGTAGACATCGGAGATCTGACTCAGGTCAACTGCGCCGATTGCCACACTGGCGGTACTGGACCGTAGCGGACGGTCAGTCCAGCCCTGGAACTCAAAGTGCTCCGAGCTGCGGGCGCTCCGTTTTCGACCTCATTCGTCTGCAGCTCCTGCCATGTCGCAAGCACGATGATCAGTCATGATCGTCACGTCGCCGACGTCCTTTTGCCACCGCCGGCGGTTGTGATCCTGCTCACCTCCCGATGTGAACCCACACCCCGACATCGATCTCCTCTTCCTGCATCCTGAATACACTTCGACAAGCGGACTCAAACCCTGACTATTAACTCCGTGGCATGAACCCGGAAGACCCATCTCTCGCAGTGCTCCGCGGGCACCTGCCGGAAATATTCCTCGGGCCTGTTTTTTTGTTTGTGGGAGTGTGCGCTTGCAGTGTGGCGGCGATCCGTCGCCGTGGCGAGTTTCGTGTCCTGCTTTGGTTTGGACTGTTCATCGGGATGTACGGGGTGCGGATACTGGCCGAGGCGACTACAGTCTTGGCACTTGCGCCCAGTTCACCCTGGCCCAGGCACCTGCGAGTTATCGTCGACTTCCTGCTGGTGGTCCCGGGACTTCTCTTCTGGGTAGAGCTGAGTCTGGGGAAGCTGCGCCAATTGATCCTATTGCTCGCCATTCTGGGCGCGAGCGTCGGAATCCTTGGTCTGGGTTGGTATTTCGCAACCGGCTCGCCCTACAAATTCCTGATCTACAACAATGTATTCGCCATCTGCATGCTGCTTGCGGTGGGCGTGGTAATCGTGGTTCCCGGACTCTCGCGGAAGTACCTCGTAATCCAAAGCCCGGTTTTGAGCGTTGCTCTGCTCGCCATCGCCGTCGTGGCTCTATACGTAAATTCCTCCGGATTCCTCCATTATCGGCCGGTGCCCTACGCCGAACCCATCGCGTTTGCTGCCTGGGTTCTCGCACTCGGGTATGTCGCTGTCGAACGCACCTTCGAAAACGAGCGCCGTCTGCTCTCGATCGACAACGAACTGGAGACCGCGCGGCAAATTCAATTTTCCATCCTTCCCGAGCGAACTCCCTCGGTCTCGAAGCTGCGTATCGCCGCCGCCTACCATCCCATGTCCGCGGTGGCCGGAGATTTCTACCAGTTCATCCAGGTGGATCAGGACCGCCTCGGCGTGCTCGTCGCCGACGTCTCCGGTCACGGCGTCCCCGCGGCGCTTATTTCCTCGATGCTCAAAGTGGCGATGCAGTCGGTGGCAGCCTATGCCGACAATCCGGCTCAGGTCTTGCGGCGATTGAATCAGATACTTTCGCCAGAGTTACGAGGGCAGCTCATCTCCGCAGCCTACCTGTGGATCGATACCGAGAACCAACGCGCGCGCTACTCGGCGGCCGGACATCCGCCACTGCTGTGCTGGAAAAATGCGCGCGGTGAACTGGAGCGGATCGAGAGCAACGGCTTGTTGTTCGGAGTCGCGCCGGAGTCCGATTATCCGGTTTGCTCCATTTCCATCAATCCGGGCGACCGTTTCCTGCTTTACACCGACGGAATGGTCGAGCCCGAGAACGCCGACGGCCAAGCCTTCGGAGAGAGGCAACTGGAGCGCGTCGTCCGTGACCATCGTTCCCAACCGGCTGGCACGTTCGTGCAGGAAGTCTTTTCCGAACTCCGTCGTTGGCCGCCTGCCTCAGCCGCCCAGCAGGATGACATCACGCTTATAGTGATCGATGTTCTCTAGCGAACGTCCTCGAATCACCCTCTCGATAGCGCTTTTCGGCTAGCTGTAACCTTAAGTCCTTCTATCCCTTTCCGGGAACCTGTGATCGAAATCACATCGCCCTGTGAACCTGCGTCCCGACATCCTCCCCCTGCTTGCGGCATCCTTGATCTATCGCAGGACCACTCGGTGGTTCCCGTCGCGATAACGGAATGGGGGATTTCATGAAGCGCAAGTTTAAGACTATGGACGGCAACGAGGCCGTCGCTCACGTCGCTTATCGGGTAAGTGAAGTCATTGCCATTTACCCCATCACCCCGTCGTCGCCGATGGGCGAGTGGGCGGACGAGTGGGCCTCGCAAGCCGTGCCCAATGCATGGGGAAGCATTCCCCATGTCATCGAGATGCAGAGCGAAGGAGGCGCAGCCGGAGCCGTCCATGGCGCCCTCCAGACCGGATCGCTGGCCACGACATTTACCGCTTCGCAGGGATTGCTGTTGATGATCCCCAACATGAACAAGATCGCCGGCGAACTCACCCCCGCGGCCTTTCATGTTACCGCGCGCACCATTGCAACCCACGCGCTCTCGATCTTCGGCGATCACTCCGACGTGATGTTCTGCCGCACCACCGGATGGGCCATGCTCTGCTCGAACTCCGTGCAGGAAGCCATGGACCTGGCTCTGATCGCGCACTCCGCCTCGCTCGAGACCCGCATTCCCTTCCTGCATTTCTTCGATGGCTTCCGCACCTCGCACGAAGTCAGCAAGATCGAGATGCTGAACGAAGACGACATGCGCGCCATGATCAACATGGACCGCGTCATCGAGCACCGCCAGCGCGCCCTCTCGCCCGATCATCCAGTGCTGCGCGGCACGGCCCAGAATCCCGATGTCTTCTTCCAGATCCGTGAGACCGCGAACAAGTACTACGACGACGCACCTGCGAAAGTCCAGGCGACGATGAACAAGTTCGCCGAAGTCGTGGGACGCAAATATCACCTGTTCGATTATGTCGGCGCTCCCGAAGCCGAGCGCGTCATCGTGGTCATGGGATCCGGTGCCGAGATCGCGCACGAAACCGTCGACTATCTCGCGGCGCGCGGGGAAAAGGTCGGCCTGCTCAAAGTCCGCCTCTATCGTCCGTTCTGCGTGAAGTCGTTTATGGAAGCCCTCCCCTCAACCGTTCGCCAGATAGCGGTCCTCGATCGCACCAAGGAATCTGGCGCGATCGCGGAGCCTCTATACCTGGATGTCGTAGGCGCCATGAACGAAGGATTGAAACTGGGGTACGGCAAGCTGAAAGCAGCTCCAGTCGTGGTCGGCGGACGCTACGGGCTCTCCTCGAAGGAATTCACTCCCGCGATGGTCAAGGCCGTCTACGACAACCTGAAGAAGCCGCAGCCCAAAGATCATTTCACCGTCGGCATCAAAGACGACGTCACGCAAACCAGCCTCGACTACGATGCGACTTTCTCGACGGAACCCGACAGCGTGATCCGCGCCATGTTCTACGGCCTCGGCGCTGACGGCACCGTGGGCGCCAACAAGAACTCGATCAAGATCATCGGTGAGAACACTGACAATTATGCCCAGGGATACTTCGTTTACGACTCCAAGAAATCCGGAGCAATGACGGTCTCCCACCTGCGCTTCGGACCGCAGCCGATCAAATCGAGCTACCTGGTCTCGAAGGCGAACTTTATCGCCTGCCATCAATGGATATTCCTCGAGCGCTACGACATGCTCAGTTCGTTGGTCGAGGGCGGCGTCTTCCTGCTGAACAGCCCCTTCGGCAAAGAAGAAGTCTGGGATCACCTGCCCCGCGAATTGCAGCAACAACTGATCACGAAAAAAGCCAGATTCTATGCGATTGATGCCTACAAGGTCGCGCGCGACGCCGGCATGGGATCGCGCATGAACGTCATCATGCAGGTCTGCTTCTTCGCCATTTCCAAAGTTCTGCCCGGTGACGAAGCGATCGAAGCCATCCGCAAATCGATTCGCGACACCTACGGGAAAAAAGGCGAAGAAGTTGTCCGGAAGAACATGCTCGCGGTCGACGAGACCCTTGCGCACCTTTTCGAAGTAAAACTGCCCGCCGCCGTGACTAGCAAAATCGAACTTCCGCCTGTGTTCCCCGGAGCCCCAAAGTTTGAGCGCGACGTGCTCGGCACTATTTACGCGGGCAAGGGCGACGACCTCCCCGTCAGCGCCTTCTCCTGCGATGGCACCTTCCCCACTGCCACCGCGCAATGGGAGAAGCGCAACCTGGCTCTCGAGATTCCCGCCTGGGATTCGAAGATCTGCATACAGTGCGGCAAATGTGCCATGGTCTGCCCGCACGCCGTCATCCGCATCAAGGTGTATGACAGTAAGGAACTGACAGGCGCCCCGTCGACGTTCAAGTCCTGCGACGCGCGCGACAAGGAATGGACGGGAATGAAATACACCATCCAGGTCGCGCCGGAGGATTGCACCGGCTGCGGCGTGTGCGTCGACATCTGCCCGGTCAAGAACAAGAGCGAAGTCCGGCTCAAGGCCATCAACATGGTTCCGCAGCCTCCGCTGCGCGCTCCGGAGAAAGAGAACTGGGAATTCTTCCTCAACATTCCCGAACTCGATCGCCGCAAGATCAAAGTCGGAACCATCCGCCAGCAACAGGTGCAGGAGCCTCTGTTCGAGTTCTCCGGCGCCTGCTCCGGATGCGGCGAGACTCCGTATGTGAAGCTGGTCTCGCAGCTCTTTGGTGACCGCGCGGTTGTTGCCAATGCGACCGGTTGCTCCTCCATCTATGGCGGCAATCTGCCGACTACTCCCTGGGCCAAGAATGCCGACGGCCGCGGCCCGGCATGGTCCAACTCTCTTTTCGAAGACAACGCCGAATTCGGACTCGGATTCCGCGTCTCTATTGACAAGCAAACCGAGTTCGCGCAAGAGCTTCTCCGCCGTGTGGCTGACAACGTCGGCGAAGATCTCGTCACCGCCCTGCTCACGGCAAAACAGAAAGACGAATCCGACATTTACGAGCAGCGCCAGCGCGTGGACATCCTCAAAGAGCGCTTGGGCAAGCTCGATAGGCCCGAAGCCAGACAGCTTCTAGCCCTCGCTGACATGCTCGTAAAAAAGAGCGTCTGGATTATCGGCGGCGACGGCTGGGCCTACGACATCGGCTACGGCGGCCTCGATCATGTCCTGGCCAGCGGACGCAACGTCAACCTGCTGGTGCTCGATACCGAGGTCTACTCCAACACTGGAGGCCAGGCATCGAAGTCGACTCCGCGCGGCGCCGTCGCAAAGTTCGCCGCCGGCGGCAAGCCCGGCCCCAAGAAAGATCTCGGCATGATGGCCATGACCTACGGCAACGTTTACGTTGCCAGCGTGGCCATTGGAGCCAAAGATGAGCACACGCTGAAAGCTTTCCTCGAAGCGGAGGCCTACGACGGGCCGAGCATCATCATTGCGTACTCGTCCTGCATCGCCCACGGCATCGACATGACGACTTCAATCAGCGATCAGAAAGTCGCCGTCGAATCCGGCCAGTGGCTGCTCTATCGCTACAACCCGGAGAAAGCTGCGATCGGCGAGAACCCACTGGCTCTGGATTCCCGCGCGCCGTCACGCAAAGTACAGGAGTACCTGCTGCAGCAAACGCGTTTCAAGATGTTGACCAAGAGCAAGCCGGAAGATGCGGAGCGGCTCTGGAAAGCGGCACAGGAAGATGTCGAAAAACGCTTCCACATGTACGAGTACCTGGCCGCTCGCAAGCCGGAGCCTGCGCCTGCACCAAAAGAAGAGTCCGCGAAAGCGGCCGCGGAGAAGCCGAGCCCAGTAGGCACAACAAAGTAAGAGGGTGCCCCACCCTTCTCGCGATGTTTGCGAGAGGGTGGGGGTTTTGACGTCCCGAACCAACGATGAAGTAAGGAGAACCTGATGATCAACCTGACCACGACTTATCTCGGCCTCAAACTGCCCTCCCCGTTGGTGGTCTCAGCCTCCCCCCTCTCCCGCGATGTCCACGGCATCTGCCGTCTGGAGGACGCCGGCGCGGCCGCCGTCGTGCTCTATTCCCTATTCGAAGAGCAGTTACGCCAGGAAGAGATCGACCTGCAATACCATCTTTCGGCCGGAACCGAGAGCTTCGCCGAGTCCCTTACCTACTTCCCGCAGCCGAGCGAATTCCACACCGGTCCCGAGGGATATCTCAATCACATCCGCAAGGCTAAGGCCTCCGTCGGCATTCCCATCATCGCCAGCCTCAATGGTTCAACGCTTGGCGGATGGACGAAGTTCGCCGGCGAGATTGAGCGTGCGGGCGCCGACGCCATCGAATGCAATATCTACTACATCCCGACGGATCCGAAGCTGACAGCGGAGGACGTGGAGAAGACTTATCTTGATATCGTCCGCGCGGTGAAGAGCACTGTCACGATTCCGGTATCCGTCAAGCTCAGCCCGTTCTTCAGCAACTTCACCAATATGGCCCACCGCCTCGATGATGCCGGCGCAGATGGACTGGTGCTCTTCAACCGCTTCTATCAACCGGATATCGACCTCGAGGAGCTGGAGATTCGTCCCAACGTGTTGCTGAGCTCGCAGCAAGCTCTGCGTCTGCCGCTGACGTGGATCGGGATTCTGTACGGCCGTCTCAAAGCAAGCCTGGCAGCTACAAGCGGGGTCCATACCGCTGAAGACGTGATCAAGTTGCTGATGGTGGGCGCGAACGTCACCATGCTCTGTTCGTCGTTGATGCGCCACGGCGTCAATCACCTGCGACACGTCGAGCGCGAGGTGCGCGAGTGGATGGACGAGCACGAGTACGAATCCGTGCAGCAAATGCAAGGCAGCATGAGCCAGCTCCGCTGCCCCGATCCCGGCGCCTTCGAGCGTGCCCAGTACATGCGCGCCGTGAAAGGCATGACCCACATCCATATGGCGGGATGGAGATGATGTGGTTTTGGGGAATGTATGCGTGCTTGAAGAGTCGTTGAGTCGCAAGATTTGAAAGGGTACGGCTTTAGCCGTGCCGTACAGATTGCTCCTAGGACTTGGGCTTTAGCCCCTGAGGTACGCTTGTGTCATTCTTTCACTCGCCAGGATTGAGTTTTCGGGAATCCAGCCCTCAAGCTCACAGTGCATCCTTCCATTCGACAGAGGAAAACCCTTTCGACAGAGCTCGCCGCGAACGCCGTCGCGCATTGATTCTTCCTCGAGAGCACGGCGCATGGGGCCTATTACTGGTTCCTATGGTTACCGGAGCTGGCGTGGCATTCCATCAGGCGAGTCACATCTTTCCGCTGATTCTGCTGCTGACCTCGGCCCTTGCCCTGTTCTGGCTGAGAACTCCTCTCGAAAGTTTGTTGGGCACATCGGCCATGCGCGCACAGACACTGGAGGAGTCTCATACACTCCGCTCAGCCATCGTGCTTTTCGCAGGAATTGCCACCGTGGCACTGGCAGCGCTGCTGTGGGCGGGAAGAAACGCCGACTTGTGGCCGCTTGGTGCGGCAGTAGCGGCCGCTTTCATTGGACAAGCTGTTCTGAAAAAACTGGGCCGGCAAACTCGCCTGCTGTCCGAGATGGTCGGAACAATCGGTCTCACCGCCTCCGCACCCGCCGCCTATTACGTCATCACAGGAGAATTTAACGCGACGGCATGGATGTTGTGGCTGGCAAACATTCTATTCGCCGGCGATCAGATTCACTACGTTCAACTCCGCATTCACACAGCAAAAATCCAGGGATTCCGTGCGAAGTTCGCCAGTGGCTGGGTATTCGCGCTTGGGCAGGCACTTATGACCGCGATCATTACGTTGGCCTGCCTAGCGCGCCTGATGCCCCCGATCGCGTCGTTGGCCTTCGCTCCGCTCCTGTTTCGCGGATGGTTCTACTTCGTTCAGGAACCGACTCCGTTAGTCGTCCGTCGTCTCGGCTGGAGCGAACTGAAGCACGCCACCGCATTCTGCGTGCTGCTGATTGCGACCTTCATCCTCGCAAGGCAGCGATAACACGGACTCCATACGACTTATGGCACGATCACCGCGGCCCCGTCTACCGCGTCACGTTTTATAGCCATGAGCGCTTCGTTAGCTTGATCAAGTGAGAACACAGTCACCTTGGGCTGCAAGCCAATTTCTGCCGCCAGCGCAAGGAAGTCACGCGCGTCAGCGCGCGTCATGTTCGCCACGCTGCGAATCTGCCGCTCGCCCCACAGCAGCGTGTCGTAATCGAACTGCGGCACGCGGTCCAGATGGATGGCATTGATTGCCACCACGCCACCCTTGCGCAAACTGGCAAGCGCTGCGATCACGACGTCGCCACTCGGCGCAAAAGTGATCGCGCGATCCAGTTCCACAGGCGGCTTCTCGGTTTCGCTGCCAACCCAGGCGGCTCCGAGCGACGCTGCCAGTTCGCGGTGAGACTTGCCGCGCGTGGAGACAAAGACGTCACACTTCCAAGCACGCAGCACTGCAATCGCCAAGTGAGCCGACGCACCGAAACCAAACAAACCCACACGTTCGCCCCGTTCGACCCCAGCCACGCGCAGGCTGCGAAATCCAATAATGCCGGCACAGAGCAGCGGCGCGGCGTGCAGGTCGTCGAGCGAATCAGGCAGCGGAAAGACAAAGTCAGCGCGTGCGAAGGCGTACTGTGCATAACCACCTGCGACCGTGTACCCGGTGAAGGTGGGTGAGTCGCAAAGGTTCTCAAAGCCCTTGAGACAATACGGGCAGGTGCCATCAGTGCCACCCACCCACGAGACACCCACGCGTGTGCCAACAGGAATGTCTAACGTGGCCCCATCGACGATCTCGCCGACGATCTGATGGCCGGGAATGATCCGTAACTGTTTCGGGGGCAATTCGCCTTCTACGATGTGCAGATCAGTACGGCAAACGCCACAGGCGTGCACGCGCAGGAGCACGTGTCCTGATCTCACCCGCGGATCGGCCACATCCATAATCTGAAGAGGACGTTCTGAAATTGGGGCGGGCGCGGCAAGAATTGCGGCTTTCATTGGGAAGAGACTTTCCGCTTCATGATGCCAGACTTACCGCGACTGTTCTATCCCTGTCGGTATGCATACCGCCGTGCGAGTGAAGCACGACAGCCAAGACGCGAGCGCTACCTCCGTTGCAGCTAAAGAGTTAGGTTTCAGCCGAGCCGCGAGCGCGGCGGAGAGGTCCTGTGGCTGTCACTCGGGTTGCGCATGGTGAGAACGGCCTTCCATGGTAACCATGAGGCGGCACGAAACGGCATTTCCTGATACGAATCGGCGAAACGGTTTGGCTTCGATTGACACAATGAGATGTGGAACGAAATGAACGCTGATCCACTACACCGAGGAGCCCAGGTTCGCCCCACGAAGTCGGGGAATTGGAAGAATTCGTTTGACAATCAAATGACATTACGGCCGGATCCGGAACAACGATCATGGCGTCGAACTGGCGCTTCTGAGAAAGCTCAGGCTGAGCGATTCCACACGCTGTCAGTGCGGGTGGGAATGGCTAGGCCACCCGTGAAGGAACTGAGGCCGTAGTTGTTTGTGCCGAAGCAGACGATTGGAAGGACGGAGCCGTGGCAAAGGTAATTGAGTTTTACATTCCGATTAATTTCCAATGGCGTGCGAAATGGATTCCTGTGCACGAACGGGGAAAAGTAATCGAGTTCTGCCTGCCTGCAAAGAAGTCTGCCTGAAGTCCACGCGTTCGCGCAGTTTAGCTGACCCATCTTTTGCCAAAAGGGTCGTAGCCGCCCAACTGACACATCACTTCAGCACCGTGGCTAATGCCTGATGTGCACAACACACAACATTTTCACTTCGTCTGCCAGTTCTGTCACTGCAGTCACAATCTGCGGGTGTTTGCCGCGGTCTTCGGTCTTGTGGGGGCGCTGAGGCGGCGTCCGATGCTGGAACTGGCTGAGCACTTCACTTCCTGATCGATATCCCCACCCACCAAAGTATCTTCGCAATTCATTTCCTCTGGCCGATTTCATCCTCGGATTCGATGGCACTCGCTGGGAAAGCTGCGATTCCGCGCCGTGCATTTCGGTGTCCGGACATTGGATTTCACGTATCGCTGGACGCGGGCGAGACCGTAGTTTTCGCTGCGATTTGTCTTGACTTTCGGGATAAACGAAAGTAATAGTGTTGACTCGTAATGATACGAAAGGTGGAGGCTGCTATGCGTGTCTGCCGCGGATGGGTTGCGTCCTTATTATGGTGCGCCGTTGTTCTGGCTGTTGCCAGCGGCGCGTTCGGCCAGGCGAGCTATACCGCTCAGGTGCGAGGCGTCGTAAAGGACCAGAGCGGCGCGATGGTGACGAATGCGACCGTCACGATCACCAACGACGCGACGGGTATCGTGACCACTGCTCACAGCAATGAGAATGGCCTCTACATTCTGACGGGTCTTCGTCCGGCGGTGTACACCATCAAGGCAGACCGCGCAGGATTTCGAGCAGCCGAGCAAAGGAACGTGGTGCTGCAGGTCGATCAGCAGACAACCATCGACTTCGAATTGCACCCGCTGGGCGTGAGCACAACGGTGGAGGTGACACAATCCGCTCCTTTGCTGGATACGGAGAGCGCCTCAATCGGAACCGACGTCACGAACGAATATGTGCGCGATATTCCCCTATACAACCGGAGCATGTTCGGCCTGGTATTCCTGGCAGGCGGAGTTACGGAAACAACCGGATCAGGAATTAACGACAACTATCCCACGGGAACGAACTTCGTGTCGAACGGGCAGCGAAATGCCACCGCAGAAATAAGCCTCGACGGAAGCCCGCTGAGTGCGCCGGAACAAGGCGAAGGTGGCAACTCCAACGTCTACTATCAGCCCTCCGTAGAGATAGTGCAGGAGTTCAAGGTGCAAAACAACGGCTTCTCGGCCGAATTCGGCAACAATGGCGGCACGATCGTCAACATGGTGCTGAAGCAGGGTAGCAACGCATTCCATGGAAGTGGCTGGTGGTATTTCCAGCGTTCGGCAACCGATGCCAGGGATTATTTCAATACGGGTGCCAAGCCGAATCACCTGCGCGACCAATATGGATTCTCGTTCGGTGGCCCAATTGTCAGGAACCGCACATTCTTCTTCGTGGACTTTGAAAAGAGCCGCCAACAGGACCCGATCAATATAGAAGGTGTGGTGCCCACGGATCTGGAGCGGACGGGCGACTTCTCGCAGAGTTTGGATAGCACGCCCGGAGGAATTTTCGATCCCTCCACCTGCGTGCTGGCAAACCCGGGCGACCAAAGCTGCACACGGCAACCGTTTACTAACAATACGATTCCCACCAATGAAATCGACCCGGTTGGGCAAGCGATTCTCAACCTCTATCCCCATGCCAATATTCAGAATACGACTTTCCCGGACCCCAACTTTCGGACGATTGTGACTACCTCGGACCCAGGTTGGCAATTTGATGTCAAAATCGATCACCAGATCAACTCAAATAACAGGATCGGAGGCCGCTACAGCCGGCATCACGATCTCGGCATGGCACCAACAGTAATCGGAAATGGTGACTTTGGAGACGGCACCATTTACACGACGACCGCGCAGAATGGAAGCCTCGAGTATAACTGGTCGATAAGGCCCACAATGCTGTTGACGACCCGCCTGAGCGAGGACCGGGTTGTCGCGCCGGGACAAACGAACAATTACCCAACATTGAGCGATGTGGGATTGCCACCGATACTGGCATCGAACGGCCTTACCCGTATCCCGAGCATTTGTGTCAACAGTTCCTGTAATGAAGACTCAGGGTTCCTCCCGATTTATACGCAGTGCTGCGTGGACACACATTTCGCGCACACGCTGACCAGCTACTCCGCAGTGCTGCAAATGGTAAAGGGACGGCATTCGATCAAATTCGGCGGCGAGCAGCGGAACTTCCTGAACAACTTCTGGCAACCGAACTATCCTACCGGCACCTTCAATTTCTCCCGCGACGTGACGACTCAGCAACCTGGTCAAGGACTGGGAGACGGGACGAACGGACCAGCGCAGGGTAACCCGTTCGCGACCATGCTCACCGGCTTCGCACACGACGCCCAACTGAACATCGTTCCGGCGGTGGCGGACGAGTCTTGGGAAACTGCTTTCTATGTGCAAGACAACTGGAAAGTGACTCCCAAGCTGACGATCAACGCGGGGCTGCGTTACGAGTGGAGCACACCATACTCAGAGCGCTACAATCGGCTGCAGTTCAGCGATTTTACCGGCAGCACCGGAATCAACATTCCGGTCTCGCCCTCTGCCGGGTTCCCAGAGATCGGTAACATTATGGGGACGACTGTATTCCCCACTTCTTCGCATCGCCATTCGGGAGTGGATCGTAACAACTTCGCTCCGCGCTTTGGTTTTGCGTACCAACTGGCTACAAACACCGTGGTAAGGGGCGGCGCCGGAGTGTTTTATGGAATGAACGTCGCAACCAACTTTCAATACGCCGGCCCCGCATTTCAGAAGTCCGCCAACATCTATTTCACGAAGGATAACTATCAAACGCAGTTTGCCTGTTTGGGTATTTATCCCACCACATCCAACAATCCGAACTGCAACGGTCCGTTCCCGAATGGGCTTTCGGGCCCACAGGGCACCAAGTACGGATCGATGGCGCAGTGGGGCTTCGGCAACGCCAGTGATCTGGACACGGGTACGGCGCGGAATGCGGAAATCTACCAGTGGAATCTTGGGATTCAGCATCTGCTGCCCGGACAGATTGTGATTGGAATCGACTACTCCGCCAACCGCAGCACGCATCTGCCATGGGCGGGCGCTGGCGGTATCTCAACGCGCGATCGCAACTTCTTGTCGACTCCGATGCGCAATCTGGCGATATCTCTCACACCGCCGAACAGCGATCCCACTCAGCCGAAGGATGTGACGGGGTTTCTGAATAGCAACGTTCCCAATCCATTTCAGTGTTTCTTTACGACAGTATCGTCACCGGGTTCGTGGTGCCCGGCGAGTCCGATCTTCGCGGCTTCGGATGTTGTCGACTCTCGCTATCTCGACGATACGATTCCGCTCATCAATCTACTGCGCCCGTATCCCCAGTATGACGGGAATTTCGAAGGACTGCCCAAGCTGATCGCGACTTCCTGGTACAACTCGCTGCAGATTCGCTTTCAAAAACGCGCCAGCCACTACATCAGTTTTGAAGGCAACTATACGTTTTCGAAGGCGGAGGATAATTCCTCGGCGGGACGGAACGCGTGGATCGGCAACCTGATTCTGGACAATCCGCAGGTACTCGACAATCTGAGGGCGGAATGGGGCATCAGTTCGAACGACGCAACCCACCGCCTGACCACCGCATTCATTGTGGACCTGCCATTCGGACGCGACCGATGGATTGGACGAGGCATGAACCGTGTGCTGGATGGTGTGGTCGGAGGGTGGTCGCTGTACAGCTTCTTGACATTGCAATCGGGCCAACCCTTGGCCATCTCTGACAGCGCGGGCCTTCTGGCGGACGGGAATCAGAGACCTCAAGTCATCTGTTCGCAGCTGACAACGGGAATCAGTTATAAGGAAGCCGCTCGGACTGTACAACCGTATCTGAATCAGAACTGCTTCACCAACCCGGGCGACAATATTCCCGGAAATGCGCCGCGGCACTTCTCCAATCTGCGCGGCGATGGAATTCGCAATCTCGATATGTCGCTGTCGAAGGAATTCAACGTTCGCGAGAACGCCAAGATCCAGGTCAGAGCCGAGGTTTTCAATCTGGCGAATCGTCAGCGCTTCGCCTTCCCCGACACCGGGTCTGGAGACGGCAGCTTTGGCGGAGTGTTCTCGACGACCAACAATTTCCGCAGAATGCAGTTCGGGGCGCGGTTCCAGTTCTAGCGTATTCCTCACAAGCCTGATCTCGCGCGAGCGGGATCAGGCTCTCTTCTACTGTGGTTGTCTACGGCTCTAAGGGGCTGAACATGCAACGAAGATCGTTCCTGAAGGCCGGCGGCATCGCGCTGGGCGCTGGACTCGCGGCCGATTCCCTGCTGGCGAAGATTCCTCCGCACAACTTCGACAAGTATGATTTCGGCGGCGGGCCACCTATTTCGGACCGGCTCTATCAGGGCCCGTTCTCGGCCGACGACTATCCCAGTTGGAACGTTGTCATGGCATTGACGGCTTCGCATGACGTCGTGCCGAATTGCGGGATGGGGCTCATCACTTATGTTTGCGATGAAGTGGGGCCGGCAAAGAAAGACGGAGAGACGCTGGCTCAGTCGATCGAGAACGTGGTGAAACTCCCGCTGGGGACGAAGTTGTATCTGCGGGTGAATTGGAAGGACGTGCAGCAGCTGCCCGGCCGTCTGGAGCTTTGCGAGCACTGGAAGCTGACGTTTGAGCTGGCGAAGAGATATCAAAAGCGAATCGGCTTCCGCGTGATGATGAGTAATCCCGATATTCCGGATTCTCCGCTGCCGGAATTTCTGCGCGACAAGGTTCCAATGGTCAAGCTCGGAGACTGGCTGGGCCGCACGCGCTATGAGCCGCGGTACGACGATCCGGCGTTTCAGGCTGCCTTTCGCGAGTTGGTGGATCTGCTCGCCGATTCCTACGACGGGCATCCGGACGTGGAGTACGTCGACACGTTCATGTACGGATTCTGGGGCGAGGGTCACACCTGGCCATTCGAATCGAATCCGTTTCCGGATTCGCTGACGGCGGAGAACACGTTCGTGAATATGTTTCAGCATCAGTTGGAACGATGGAAAAAGACTCCGATAGCTACCAACACGCAGCCCGACTTTAGCAAGGTGGGCAACTCTGAGTTGCTAGACCGCACGGTGCGGAGTTGCAACTGGCTACGGACGGACACGATCTTCATCGAGAATGAACAGATCGAGGCGCTCAGCAATCGTCCGCCGTGGACGGGAGTAACGGTGGAAGTGGGAATGTCGGATGGCTCGCCGAAGAGTTTGAAGCTCGATGAAAGCGTGACTTACACCGACAACGTAGTGCAGCATGTGCGCGACGTGGGAGCATGCTACTTCTCGCTATGGAACTGGCACCGCATTCAGGCGGATCGTATTCTCAACTACTACCACCAGTTTCCCGAAGCGATTGATGGAGTGGCGCGACTGATTGGATACAGCGTACGGCCTTCGTGGGTGTGGACGTATGAAGAGGGCGGATATCCGGGTCTTATTGTCGGGTTCGTGAATGACGGAATTGCCGCCGTGCCGGGAGTGTTGCGCGTGTCGGTGGCAAGCGCGGACGGGAAAGTCAAGGTTACAGGATGCCTAGACGCTGGATATCCGTTGCCAGGGAAAGTGCGGCAGGCGAAATTTGCGCTGCCCAAGGGAACGAAGTGGAAGGGACTGCGGCTAAAAGCGGAAATCGAAGTGAAGGGACAGCGATATCCGGTGCGGTGGGCCTGTCGGCAGAAGCTGAATGAGGACGGAACTTTGACCCTGCGGCAGACTGTGGGACTGGGGTCGGAAGATGAAACTGGCGGCGTGCCGCGCGGCCCGGAGTAACGACGTTTCGATTGTCGGAAACCAAATATGAAACCAAAATTGTCATTCGCAATTCTCGTGCTGTTTGCTTGCGGACTGGTCGCGGCTCCTTCCGAAAAACAGAACTGGACTCACTATGTTCGGATCGGTGCTTACGGGCTGAAGGGGGGCGATGCGGCGGAGATCGTGCGCCGGGCGCAGGATAGCGGCGTGTCGGGCATTGAGGTCGATAACGATATCCCCGGGCGCTATGAGAGTTTTGTTCATCCCGAAGCGAAGTTGAAGGCCATTCATGATGTCGCGGAGGCGGCTCACAAGGCGGGGAATCACGCCTTCGTCTATATCGCTGGAACAGAGTGCATCACGGCGCATGGAGACAAGGTGGAGCACACCTTGGCAAAGGACCATCCCGATTGGCTGCAGCGGAAGGTCACGGGCGAGCCGGCGATTTTTGGTGGAGGCACCGCGTTTTGGATCAGGGCAGGTGACGAGGACGTATGGGTCAGTCCTTACGCGACGGAGTGGCGCAAGATCTACATGGAGCGTGTGCGCCAGATCGCGGGTACGGGAATCGACGGCATCTATGTCGATATTCCGTATTGGATGACTCACTTCGACGGCTGGGAGAACACCTGGGCCAGCTTTGACGACTACACGGTCGCGGCATTTAAGCAGAAGACCGGGCTGGATGCGAAGCACGACGTAAAGATCGGGGACTTCTCTGATGCGGCGTTTCAGAAGTGGGTGGAGTTTCGAATTCAGACGTTCACAGATTTCATGGCGGAGATCGATCACACGGCAAAGGCGGTGAATCCGGAGATCAAGACGATTCCGGAGATTTATCCGGGCATCGAGGAGGAGGCGGTGCGGGTCGGGGCGGATGTGTACAGCCTCTACCCGGTGGTCGATGCGATTGCGCATGAATATGAGTTTGGCAGTGGGGATCACATGGCGTCGTCGCGCAAGCCGCTGGATTGGTTCCGGTATCAGGTCGGGATGCATTCGTTTCGCGCATTCGCACAGGGGAAGGCAACTTGGATTTTGAATTATTCGTGGGATGGCGACAAGGTCGTCGATAAGCGCGAAGCCATGATGAATCTCGCCATGTCGCAAATCATGGCGGGCGCGAACTTCTGGGATGCGCCCGGGCATTCAATGGCTGGATCGAATGACCTGCCGACTCGGAAGAAGATTTTTGATTGGATCAGTGAGCATGAGAAGACGTTTTATTTGCCTCGGGCGCCGATTGATCCGATTGGAGTTTATTTTTCACCGGAGACCAGGAATCTATACGCGGAGGAGTTCCTCGCGTCGTACCGCGGAATCCTGATTCTGCTGATGCAAAAGCATCTCGAGTTTCAGATTGTGACGCCGCGAACGCTGACTGAGTTTCAGGGGAAGACGCTGATTCTGCCAAACGTGCGTGTGCTGGGGCAGCGCGAGAAGACGTGGTTGAAAGAGTTTGCCGCCGGGAAGCGACTCGTGGTGACCGGAGCGGATGCGACAGAACTTGCTGACTTGCCAAACGTCGTGCGATCGCGCGAGTGTCCGGGAAAGAGTTACAACGCGGCGATAGAGAAGGATTTTGAACACAGCTCGCCCGAGGCGGCGCACGAGTTCTTTGCCAGCTTGCAAGGTGCCGGTGCGGTGCGGATTCAGGCGTCCCCGCAAATTGCCACATCGATTGCTCGCACCACTGATGGGCATATCAACTGCTTCTTTGCCAATTTCGCCGGATTGCGTGGGGGATCGAATCCGGTGCAGGCCCCACAAAATGGAGTAGAGGTCACGGTGCAGGCAAAGGCAGAGGGAAAAGGATTTTTTCTTCCGTTCCTCGGGCAGGTGCAGGCGGTAAAGGGAGAGCGAGACGGAGACTCGATTCGGTTCTCTCTGCCCACGATCACACGAGGGGCGGTGTTCTGGTTTGAACCTTAGGGAGTCGTCTCGCTGTCAGATCTGCCAGCGAGATTTATCACCTTTGCTCCATGAATTTTCGCTACCAGCGTCTCGCTGGCAAGCGATGAAGATCACGAGGGTGCCCCATTCTTGTCGCGCTTTTTTTGACAGGGTGGGGATTTTGATTTTCGCCGCCGCCTACGTACTTCTCTCCCAGGCTTTGGAACGCGAGACAGCTTCGTTCCAGCGGTCGCGTAGGGACTGCGCTTGCGATGGTGGCATCTGAGGGTCGAAGCGGCGGCTTTTTCCTGCGGCCATGGCATCGAGACCTGAGCGCCAAAAATCAACAGCCAGGCCCGCCAGGTATGCGGCACCCATGGCTGTTGTCTCCGTCACGGCTGGACGAACTACGGGCGCCCCAAGGATATCGGCCTGGAATTGCATGAGGCTGTCGTTGGCGGCAGCGCCGCCATCCACGCGCAGCTCTTTTACAGCATCGCCCGAGTCGCGGCGCATGGCGTCGAGCAAGTCGGCTACCTGGTATGCAATGCTCTCCACTGCGGCGCGGGCAATATGCCCAGCGGTTGTGCCGCGGGTGATTCCGAAGATGGATCCGCGGGCATAAGAATCCCAGTGCGGGGCCCCTAGGCCGACGAATGCAGGGACGAAATATATGCCGCCGTTGTCGAGCACGGATTTGGCAAGCGGCTCGACCTCTTGTGAGTTGCGAATCACACCCAGACCGTCGCGCAGCCACTGGACCACCGCGCCGCCGACGAAGACGCTGCCTTCAAGCGCATATTCGGTAATATCTTTGATCTTCCAGGCGACGGTGGTGACGAGTTGATTGGAGGAAGGCACCGCGCGCTTGCCGGTGTTCTGCAGCATGAAGCAACCGGTGCCGTAAGTGTTCTTGGTCATGCCGGGATGACAGCATTGTTGACCGAAGAGTGCGGCCTGCTGATCGCCGGCGATGCCAGCGATTGGAATTCTCTCCACCCCCGCCACTCCGCGAACCTCTCCGTAGATCTCACTCGATGAGCGCACATCCGGCATGATCGCGAGAGGAATTCGTAACAGTTCGAGCAGCTCTCGGTCCCACTCGCCGGTGTGGATGTTGAATACCATGGTCCGCGAGGCGTTGCTGACGTCGGTAGCATGAACCGTGCCATTCGTGAGCTTCCAGATGAGCCAGCTATCGACAGTGCCGAAAGCGAGTTTTCCGGCCTCGGCCAGGCTTCGAGCGCCGGAAACGTTATCCAGAATCCACGCGACTTTGCTTCCGGAAAAATAGGCGTCGATCAGCAAACCGGTACGTTGCTGGATCACGGAAGTGTGACCATCTTTCCTGAGTTGTTCGCAAAAATCGGCCGTTCGGCGGTCTTGCCAGACGATTGCGTTGTGGACGGGCTCGCCAGTTTCGCGATTCCAGACGATCGTGGTCTCACGCTGGTTGGCTATGCCGATGGCTGCGACGTCGCCTGCGCTCGCTCCCGCTTTGGCAAGAGCTTGGGTTGCGACCGCGATTTGAGACGAAACGATTTGTTTCGGATTGTGCTCAACCCAGCCGGGACGGGGAAAGATTTGATCGAACTCCTGCTGCGCGACCGCGCGGATGGAACCTTCTTCATCGAACAAAAGTGCTCTTGAGCTGGTTGTGCCCTGATCGAGTGCTAGAACGTACTTCACGGTACCTCCTGCAGTGTGGGTGGCACGGGCAGAGACGTTGCAAGTAACGTCTCTACGACGGCTTTAAAAAGCGGCGGATTCCGAAATCGTATAGGGCTGCGCCGATCAGGCCCCCGAGCAATGGAGCCGCAACAGGAACCCACCAGACCCGCGATCCATCGGTCAGGCCGTTGTTTCGAAAACCCGCGACTACGGTGAAGAGGCGCGGGCCGAAATCCCTCGCAGGGTTGATGGCGTAGCCGTGCATCCCGCCGAAGCTGATGCCGATGACGACCACGACCAAACCGATCAGCAAGGGCGCCAGGTTCGCGCCCGGAGGCATGTTGAATTCATCGCTGATGGCGAAGATCAGGAGCACGAGCAAACCAGTGCCGATCAGTTGATCGAGAAATCCGGCCTGCGGCATCCCCGGGAAAGCGGGAAATGTCGTAAAAACGCCAGCCGTCGTTTCCAACTGCGGGTCGACCTGGCGGAAAGCCGGCGAATAGTTCCAATACACGAGAGCGGCCGCCGCGAACGCTCCTGCAGTTTGGGCGATCGAGTATGGCACGACCTTGGACCAGGGGAACTTTCGGAACACGGCAAGAGCGAGCGTCACCGCGGGATTCAGATGTGCTCCGGAAATCTTGCCCGCGATGTAGATTCCCATAGTGACGGCCAACCCCCAACCCAGAGTGATGTTGGTGAAACCTCCATGGATGACCTCCCCGGGATTCTTCGTTGGAAACAGCACGACCATAGCGACAACGCCGGTGCCGAACAGGATGAGGACAAACGTTCCAAGGAACTCGGCGAGGAGTTCCGCGGTCAAACCAGGTTTTGAGGTCATCGCATCTCCCGCGCGAGGCAGCATCTGAGCCGCGAAGTAGTCTACCAAGGCGCGGCGGCACTCGCCTATCTTTCCTGAATGACAATAAAACTTCCAAGCGTTCCGGCTCGCCACAGTTACATCCCAAGGGATATTTCTTCTTGACATTTCAACTCAGTCCCATAAGATAGAACAATAAATATTCATTACAGTGCATATTTATGCATTATGAATAAAACCTTGCGCCAACGGGCCGTACTCGACGTGCTGAAGCACGGGTCTATCGCCAGCCAGGAGGACCTGCAGCGGCATCTGCGGCGACGCGGCTTCAAGGTGGGACAGGCGACGCTTTCGCGGGACATCCGCGACCTGAATCTGAGCAAGACCGCACACGGATATTCCCTGCAGCATGGAGAAGGCGGAGTGGGAATTGCCTTGCCGCCAGTATCGCGACTGGTGAAGGAGTTTGTCCTGGACATTCGTTCCGCGCAGAACCTGCTCGTGGTGAAGACGATTGTTGGCAGCGCGCAACCGGTGGCGGCCGCGCTGGATGAGACCGACTGGAGCGAGGTGGTCGGGACCATCGCGGGCGACGACACCATCCTTATTGTGTGTCCGGACAAGGAAGAGGCCCGGGCGTTGGCGGGGCGCATCGAGGAAATGCTGTCGTAGATGGCGGGCAGACTCAAAACGGCGGTGTTGGGCGCGACCGGATATTCCGGCCTGGAATTAACACAGATCCTTCTGCGTCATCCGCGGCTCGACAAACCGGTTCTCCTCCGACGCAGCGCAGACAACGGCCGCGTAGCCGACCTGGCAGATGTATTCCCTGCCCTTTCTGGCAACGGAGGATATCCGCTGCGTTCACTTTCCTGGCCGGCATTGAAGCAGCAGGGAGTGCAACTGCTTTTCCTGGCCACGCCCCATGACGTATCACGTTCCCTGGTTCCTGAGGCGATCGCGCAAGGGCTGCGCGTGATCGATCTCAGTGGCGCTTGGCGGCTGAAGCAGGAGCAGCACCGGGCCATTTACGGATTCGAGGATTCCGATGCGGCCAGTGCCGCGGAATTGAGCGACAGGGCTGTATATGGCTTGCCCGAACTGAACGGCGACCGCATTTCCGGCGCTGCGCTGGTGGCGAATCCCGGCTGCTACGCGACATCGGTGATTCTGGCGCTGGCTCCACTTCTGAAGGCTGGAGTCGTGGACCGGACTCGCGGGCTTGTTTCCGATTCGAAATCAGGAGTTTCGGGAGCCGGCAAGGAACCGACGGCTAAAACACATTTCGTGTCGGTGGCTGACAACCTTTCCGCGTATTCGGTCTTCAGTCACCGGCACCTGGGCGAGATTGTCGAGCAGCTCGCGCTTCGGGATGAGGAGTTGATCTTCACGCCGCACCTGCTTCCCATCCCGCGCGGAATCTTGTCGACGATTTATGTCCATCTCAACCGCAACATGACGGCTCTCGAAGTGGAAACGTGCTTGCGAACTTTCTATTCGGGCAAGCGCTGGGTACGAATCTTCCAGACACCAAAGCTTCCGCAGGTGCAATTCTCGCTGCATAGCAATTATTGCGACCTTGGATTTGTCCTCGCAGAAGACGGCCGGCGACTGGTGCTGATTTCGTGTATCGACAATCTGGTGAAAGGTGCGGCCGGGCAGGCAGTGCAGAACATGAATGTGATGTATGGGTGGGGCGAGGAAGAAGGACTGCAATGATTATCGTAGTGAAAATTGGGGGAACGGCGCTGGAAGACGCAGCTACGTTGCGCAAGTGCGCTCGCGCCGTCGCAGAGTTGGCACAGGATGGACACCGCGTGGCCGTGGTGCACGGCGGCGGCACCGCTCTGACACGGGTTCTGAAGCAACTAGGTAAGCAGAGCGAATTCGTCAGCGGGCTTCGCATCACCGACGCGGAGACTCGCGATGTAGCGCTGATGGTGCTCGGCGGCATGGTCAACAAGAAGCTGGTTGCCACGATCCAGGCTGCCGGTATGCCTGCAGTTGGATTCTGTGGTGGAGACGGAATGACGTTCCGCGCACGGCGGAAGCACATGAACGGAAACGATCTGGGATTCGTCGGCGAGATTTGTTTTGCGGAGCCGTGCTGGATTGAAGCACTGTGGCAGCAGGGCGGGATTCCGGTTCTAGCGTCGCTGGCATTGGGAGCAGACGGCGAATACTACAACATCAACGCCGACGAGATGGCCGCTGCGTGCGCCGCGGCATGCCGCGCGAACGCGCTAATCTTCCTGACGGACGTACCGGGCGTAAAAGATGCTCAAGGCACGGTGATCCCATGGTTGAGCACAAAGCAAGCAGAGGAACTTACGGCAGGCTCTGTGATCAGCGGCGGAATGCTGCCCAAGCTCGCGGCCTGCACCCAGGCACTGAAGCAAGGCGTTGGCCGCGTCCGCATTCTTCCCGCGTCTGAGGCGGACGCGCTGCCGCAGTTTTATCTCACCAAGCTGAATTGTGGTACGGAAGTCACATGTGCATAAGCAGCGCTCTGAGCGCTGAAAGCGAAGAAAGAGGACGTAGAAATTGGAGCCCAAGTTGAATATGCAATTGCAAAGCAAGACGCCGGTGATACCGGAGACATTTCCGGGCACCTTCTGGTGTCCGGATTTCGTTTCGACGCGTGATCTTGGACCGCAGGGCGTCGAAGCCGTTCTGCATCTCGCGGAACTCATCAAGTCCCGCCCGTCGGTGTTCTCGCGCGCTCTCGCGGGCAAGCAGATGGTGATGTTCTTCGAGAAGCCCTCGCTCAGAACGCGGCTGACGTTTGAAGCTGGAATGGCGAGCCTCGGCGGAACGACGATGTTCGTCGACCAGTCCAAGAGCAGGCTCGATGCCCGCGAGACGCTGGGCGACATCGCGCATAACTTGGAGCGTTGGGTGGATGTGATCGTGCTTCGAACCTTTGCGCAGGAGACCATCGCCGGGATGGCCCAGCACGCATCCATTCCCGTGATTAACGCGCTGAGCGATCTGGAACATCCCTGCCAGGCGCTGGCCGACTATTTTACGCTGGTCGAGCGCTTCGGGAGCTTGAAAGACGTCACCCTGGCCTACGTTGGAGATGGGAATAATGTGGCGCATTCTTTGTTGCTGACATGCGCCTGCATGGGATCTTCGATTCGCATTGCGACTCCGAAGGGCTACTCGTGCAATTCGCAGATTGTCACGGATGCGCGGAAGATTGCGAAGCAGACGGGCGCGCGGATTGACCTTCTCACGGACCCTCATGCTGCCGTCGCAGGCGTCGATGCTGTTTACACCGACGCCTGGGCCAGCATGGGGCAGGAACAAGAGGCGGCCGAGCGCGCGGAGATATTCCAGTCGTATCAGGTGAATCGCGCCCTGATGGGGGAAGCCGCGCCCCACGCGGTGTTCATGCACTGTCTACCGGCACATCGCGGTGAAGAGGTGACGGACGAAGTCATGGATTCAGAACAATCCGTCATCTTCGAGCAGGCGGAAAACCGCATGCATGTTCAGAAAGCCATTCTTTATCTGCTGTTGGGCGGTGCGGTTCGCCTGCCCGTAAGGAGCGCTCATGCCTGAAAAAGTCGTACTCGCTTATTCCGGTGGTCTCGATACGTCCATCATCATTCCCTGGCTGAAAGAAAACTACTCCTACGATGTCATCGCCATGGTTGGCGATGTCGGACAAGGGGACGACATCGAAGCCGTTGTCGACAAGGCGTACAAAACCGGCGCCAGCAAGGTGATCGTCGAAGATCTGCGGGAGGAGTTCCTGACTGGCTATGTTTTTCCCGCGCTCAAGGCCGGGGCCGTGTACGAGCACAAGTATTTGCTCGGGACGTCGCTGGCGCGACCGGTGATCGCGAAGCACCAAGTCGAAGTGGCTCTGCGTGAAGGCGCAGCAGCTGTGGCGCACGGATGCACGGGCAAAGGAAACGATCAGGTACGGTTTGAGTTGACCTATCAGGCACTGGCTCCGGAATTGAAAATCATTGCTCCGTGGCGTGAGTGGACTCTGAAGTCGCGCGAGGACTGTCTCGATTACGCCGAGGCGCATGGGATTCCTGTTGCGGCGAGTCGCGAAAAGATTCACAGCCGCGACCGCAATCTGTGGCACATCAGCCATGAGGGCGGCGAGTTGGAAGACGCGGGCAACGCGCCTTTGCCGACGACGTGGCAGATTACGAAATCTCCCCAGGAGGCTCCGGACAAGGAAGAGAAGGTCGGCATAGGCTTCGTCAAGGGCATTCCAGTATCGGTGAATGGGATGGAGATGGATCCCGTTTCGTTGGTTGAGTTGCTGAATGAAATCGGCGCGCGCAATGCTGTGGGCCGTGTAGATCTGGTGGAAAACCGGTTTGTGGGGATCAAGTCGCGCGGTTGCTATGAGACTCCGGGCGGGACGCTGCTGATTACAGCGCATCGCGAGCTCGAGGCGTTGTGCCTGGAGCGCGACGTCGCGCATTTCAAACAACATATCGGACTCAAGTACGCCGAGTTGGTTTATTTCGGTCTGTGGTTTACGCCGTTGCGCGAGGCTCTGGACGCGTTTGTCGAAAAGACGCAGGCCTACATGACGGGATCGGCGACCCTGTCCTTGTACAAGGGAAATGTTTCAGTCAAGAGCCGGCAATCGGAGCATTCGCTTTATCGCACCGATCTGTCGTCGTTCACCATGGGAGCCGAATACGACCAGAAAGATGCGGAGGGATTCATCCGCATTCTGGGGCTACCGTCGCGGTCGCGCGCGCGGTCGCGAGTCGAGGTCGCGCGATGAAGATGTGGTCGGGGCGGTTCCGGCAGCCCCTGAATTCCGAATTCGAGCGCTGGCAGCGGTCTTTTGGCTTCGACCGGCGGCTGCTGAAGTACGAGCTTGCGGCCAGCAGCGCGCATGCCACGGCTCTGAAAAATGTCGGAGTTCTGTCGGCTGGAGAACTCATCAGCATTCTGCAGGGACTTGAGCAGATTGGGAAGCAGGCTGTGGGCTCCCTGGCGTTCTTCGAGGACGATGAGGCGGAGGACGTCCATCACTTTGTCGAGAAGCAACTGGTCACTATGATCGGCGAAGTGGGATACAAGCTTCACAGCGGGCGCAGCAGGAACGAGCAGATCGCGACCGACCTGCGGCTTTTTGTCCGCGCGGCCATCGATCAACTGCAGGAAGAAATAGCCAAGATGTGTAGCGCATTCGTCGACCGCGCAGAACAGGCTGGGGATGCGGCAATGCCAGCGTACACACATCTCCAGCGGGCGGAACCGGTTCTGGTCGGACACTGGCTGCTGGCTTACGTCGAGATGTTTCTTCGCGACTCCGGCCGGTTAACGGATTGCCGCCGCCGGCTGAATGTTTGCCCGCTAGGATCAGGCGCAGTCGCAGGAGCGACTCTGCCCCTCGATCGCGCCTTGATGGCGAATAAGCTTGCGTTTGATGCTCCCACGGAAAACAGCATCGATGCCACGAGCGATCGCGACTTCGCAATCGAGTTTGTGCAGGGGTTGTCTGTGCTGGCATTGCATCTGAGTCGCTGGGCGGAGGAGATGATTGTTTTCTCGTCGCAGGAGTACTCCTTTGTGGAACTGCCCGAAGCTTATTCCACCGGCAGCAGCGCCATGCCGCAGAAGAAGAATCCGGATTTGCTTGAGTTGGTGCGAGGCAAGAGCGGGCGCGTGGTCGGAAACGCCACAGCGTTGATGATCGCGGTAAAAGGCCTGCCACTTGCCTATAACAAGGATCTACAGGAAACACAGGAATCGTTATTCGATTCGGCGGACACGCTGTTGCAGATGGTTCCGCTCGTTACCGGATGGGTGAAGTCGGTGGAATTCCGCTCCGAGATTATGCAACAGGCCGCGCAGTCCGGATTCATGAACGCGTGGGCTGCGGCTACTTATCTGGTGGAGCGCGGCGTGCCGTCGCGGCTGGCGCACGAACGAATTGGAAAAGCGGTGCAGATGTGCCTGGAGCGGAATTGCGAGTTGAAGGACTTGTCCCTTCAGGATTTGCAGTCACTGAGTCCGGCGTTTGGCGAGGACTTCAAGCAATCACTCACACTCCCCGCGGTGCTGGCTGCCCATGATGTCGTGGGCGGGACAGCACCGGTTCGGGTGCGGCAGGCAATCGGCGCCGCCAGGAAGAAAATTGAGTCTGTTCGCGAGGAGGTCCATGCGCACGCGTAAAGCAATTTTGCCTGATGCTGAGCACATACACGAGTTGATCGCCGCTTACTCTGGCGACGGCACGCTATTGCCCCGCACGCTGCCCGAGATCTGCGAGAACGTACGGGACTTCGTCGTTCTCGAGGATGATGGGCGCATCATCGGTTGCGGTGCGCTGCACCTTTACGGCACGCATCTTGCCGAGATTCGCTCAATTACCGTCGCGCCGTGGACGCAAGGAAAAGGGGGCGGAAGCCGCCTGGTGAAGGCGCTGATGGCCGAAGCAAAGCGCCATCAGGTGGACTGCATCTGCCTGTTCACACGCAAGCCGGACTTCTTCGCCGGCCAGGGATTCTCGGTTGCGCAGCGCGAGGACTTGCCGGACAAGATCTACAAGGACTGTCACGCGTGTCCGCGGTTCCACTGCTGCGATGAAGTCGCGATGGTGCGCGGAAATCTCCCCAAGTTCGCGATCCTGCCGGAACCGGCGAACTGGCTGGTGAAACTGCAGGGATGGGCGCCGAATGTCGGCGAGTCGACGAGGTCGACCTAAAGATTTTTGGTGGGGGACAGCCGCCTTCGGCGGTCCGTCGCCCGAAGGGCGACTATCTGCGCGGCACGATCTTCCCCGCTCGATCTATCCGTCGTCTCAGCATTGAATTTCCGGCAAGGGGCGAGACGGCCGCTCGCGCGGCCGGACAGCCGATGGCGGCTGTCTCCACAAAAGTTTTCAAAATTCCCACAGGGCGTGCGGGCTTTGGCCCTGAGGGAATTCGCGAAGGAACTGTGATCAGCCTCCGTGCCCCTGGCAATGCAGCACGCCCAAGTAGGCGCTCCACGGACCCACCGCCTCTCGATACTGAGAGGCCATCACCCTCGAGAGCTGATGCAAATGGGTCATGTCATGAACGGCCCAGGTGGCCAGCAACTGTGAGAGCGTGACAACCCCAAGGGTAGGATGGCGTCCGCGGCGCTGGAGGTCGTCAGGTTGCAGATTCATCGCGCGCAGGTCGTCTAGATTTTCCGATCGCACTTTAGCGAACTCGTCCAACAGCTCTGGTAGTGACTTCCCCTGACTCTCACGTTCTTGCGCAAGACGGTCGAAGGGATCGAACGCCCGCTTCTCGCCGTGCTCGAGGACCATGCGAGCGCGGGGCATCCAGTCGGTGCGTTCTCCATGAATCAGATGGCCGACGATGTCATACGGGCTCCAACTTTTGTCGCCTTCATTGCGTACCGTCCATGCGTCGGGCAGTTCGCGAAGGAAAGCGTTGAGAGCGGAAGGCGTGCGCGAAAGAAGGGCGATAGTCTGCTGCAGTTCGAATCCCATTGCATCCCCTTACGGACGGAGTTTCTTGCAGAAGTAGATTGTCTTCGGTTGGTGCACGATGCATTCAAATATCGGGGTTCACGGTTCAACGGAAGATGTGTCCCCTTCCGTTGCGGAGCGTTGCTTTGCCGGACAGCCGAGGCGGCTGTCCTTGCGTAGTCTCATCAGGCATTATTCTTTTGCTTCGCCGCTCGATTCGAAGCGAACGCCTGCCAGAGCCCTTCCGGAAGCGAGAACCTCACGAATGCCAGAGCGGTTTGGGCCCGCCTGAGCCATGGCAGCCGACAGGCAGATCACGGCGTCTTCGAGCGAAGTGCCCTCGGGAAGGCGGAAGATCCAGGGAATGTTTGTGGAGGTAAGCGAGCGGTCGGCGGAAATCGCCAAAACCGGAACGAAAGACTTTACCGCGATTTGCTCGGCCAGATGGCTAGAGGCACGGCCGAGGGCGATCACGGCCAGTACGTGATCCCGATATACGGCGTTCACCAGATCATTGGACGCCTTGCCCCACGCGCCCTCGGAGGACACACCAACCAGGGATAGACTCTTGCCGCTCGCCGTCAGACCGCCTCAGGAGTTTGGAAATTTCACGTGAGTGGACGAGTTCGTCGGCGCGCGGACCGAACACTGCAATCCGAAGATCCCGTGGACTCTGGTCGGCCGCGGAGGGACCCACATACTGAACACCGCCTTCGCCGACCTGAGCGTACGGCTTTTCCATCGTGATTCGCCGGTACGCGATCTGTCCGTTGTGCACGTGGGCGAGAAACAATGACGCGATATTCTTGCAGTTTGGATCAAAAACCATGTTGCCGGTTACGCCCTTGTAATTGGTCAGCCCGGCGAGCGCGTCGCGGATACGTCCCTTGTTCAGGCCTGCGCGGCAGATGGCGTCCATAAGAATTCGCATCTGGTCATATGCCAGCGAGGCAAAATGGTCGGGTCTCTCATGGTAACGGGCCTCGTACTGTGCATTGAACTCCAGCCAACTTGCGTCGGTGCTGGTCGGATCATACGGGAATACGGCTTCAAAGCCTTCCGCCGCGGAACCAGCAAGTTTGATCAGTTCCTCTCCAATCGTGCGATGACTGCCGAAGACCCGCTGTTTCATGCCGAGTTCCTTCATCTGCTGCAGGATCATTGCAGTGGGCTGGATATCCGTCCACAGAACGATGGCATCAACGCGGGAATCTTCGATGACCTGGAGTTGATGGCGAAAATCGGTATCGCCCCGCATGAATTTCTGCTCGATAACGACTGGGTGACCGAGGCGACGGGAGGCATCTTTGAACTTAACCACGCCGAAGCGGCCGTAGCGATCATTGACCCGTAGAATCGCAACTCGTTTGAGACCGAGTCCCGTGTAGATATGCCGGGCGATTGTATAGCCTTGGACGCGATCGTCCTGAAGAACAGTGTGATACCACGGGATGATGGTTTCGGGAATGGTGGGGTCGGTGGACGCGCTGTTCACCAGCGGCGTCTCAGCCTTCAAGGTAAGCCGCAAAGCAATGTGAGTCGATTCCGAACTGATAGAGCCGAACATCGCCCACACTTTGTCTTCATAGATCATGCGGACGGCATCGTTCGACGCAGCGCCCCAAATGGCGGAATCTTTCGATACGCCGGTGGCTGCGCTGCTGATCTGCCAGTTGTCGTAGTCGTTGTGAGTGATCAGGCGAAATGGCTTGCCGCCATAGCCGCCAGCGGCGTTGGCTTCATCGATCGCCATCTTGGCGCCGCTTAACATTCGGTTGCCCGACACTTGGTCGGGGTGGTCGTAGAGCGGCGCCAGGAAACCGATACGAATCTCGGTGAGGTCTTTGAGATTGGGATCGGGGATCTCGCGCGCCGCACCGTTGTACTCAATCAGATCCTGGTAGAACTCGTAGTAGGGAGTGGTGAACTTCGAGAACGGACGCAGATCCTCTGGAGCACCGGCGTACGGCTTCAGTGACCGAGTTGGCGGCGGACCGGGAGGATTCTTGCCGCACGCGCATGGCGCGGCGGTCTGCGACCAACCTGCACACACGAGCACGGCAGCGATCACGGTAACGGATGCGAGGCGCATGGCGCTTCTCCTGAGTCCTACTCCGAGGGCGATTCGCGACGGAACATGGCGATGGCTTCGATCTCGACCAGCAGATCGGGACGGCAGAGAATCGCCTGAATGCCTGTAGATGCCGGCAAAGGATCCAGATCCTGCTCTTTGTAGAAGGCCGTACGCTCGTCGTTAAACGCCTCATAATCGCGCTCAATGTCGCGCAGATAGCAGGTGGTCCGGACAATATCGTGCCAAGTCGCGCCTTCGGAGGCGAGCAATTTTGTGATGTTGTCGTAGGTGCGGCGGAGTTGCGCGCGCAGATCGCCGACGTGCACGGTACACCCTTGTTCGTCGATGCTCGCCGTACCCGAGATCAGGAGAATGGTTAGTCCTTTCAGGTCGATGCGCATGCCGCGAGAGAAGGCGCTTCCGTAGTCGTAAGCTTCGTTCAGCGCTGCGTGATTGGTGATCGCCCGCTTCACGACCGGGCCGGTGGCTACTTCTGCGAGTAATTCCTGAACATTCATAAGATGGCTCCCTGAACTTATTACTTCTTGCTATTTGCCTTTCCACTGCTAAGCACCTTTGCTACGGACACTGAACTCTTCTGGCGAATGCCATGACTCAAACCGTGGGCTGTCGCTGCCCAGAGATCGTCTCCCTGAAAGTCAACGCCAAGAATGTAGTTGTGCGACGGGGCTGACTGGACTGTGATCTTCTTCTCATTTCCTGACGCGTCGCGCACCAGCATCTCCGGCTTATGCGTGTCGAGAGCGGGACGATAAACCGCCCAATTCGTGCCGTCGTAATACGCAAGGCCTTTGTCGGTAGAGAACCAGGCGCGGTCGGCATCAATTCCTTTGATCTGGTTGAGGAAATTGCTGGGCAAGCCGCTATCTTTCGTGCAGGAAGTTGTGCCAGTAGCGACCATCGTAGCGGCTCGCTCCGAAGTACGTCGCAACCCAGAGGATCTTGTCTACGTAGCTAACCGAAGTCGTGATTTCGTGAATCAATCCCTGATCTTTCATCACGACCATTTCAGTTTCGCCGTCGGGATCGTTGTAGTCCTTCCAGCGCTCGGTTTTCTGGTCATATTCGAGCACGCCGCCGCCCCAGACTGCGTAGTAGACCTTGTCCTCCGCCGGGCTGACCGCGTAGGTCCAGATTTCGTACATGGGAGTATTCGTGGCGTTATATAAAGACCACTGACCGGTGTGAGTATTCAGTCGGCTTGCCCCGGCTGCGGTCGCGGTCCATAAGAAGTCGCCCTGCACGCCGACTCCATAGACGATGTCGTTGCTCAATCCGGAGTTCAGCTGGGTATAGGTATCGATGCGGCCTGCCGAAATACGGCTGAGGCCGCCCATGGTTCCTGCCCACACGTCGCCAGTGTTTTTGTCGAGCGCGAGTGAGAGCACGGCCTGATGCGCCAGGCTATGTTCCTTCGCGTCTGGGTCGGGACGGAAGACCTTCCACGTGCTGTTCTCGTAGAGCCCCAGACCGTTGTCGGTTCCGACCCATATGCGATTGCTATCCACGAGGACGCAGAAGACGTGATTGTCGGGAAGACCATTGGCGGTGGTGAAGTTTTCCCAGCGGAACATCGGCATGTCCTGGGCGAAAGCCAAGGATGCGGTAACCAACAGCGCCAATGCGAACCACGATTTCGTCTTCATAACGTTTTCAGATACTCGATAAGATCGTTCAATTCATCTTTAGTCAGATCGTTGGTGACGCCGTGAGTGTCTTTGGGGTTGTAGATCGTCCATATCTCTTCCAGAGACTTCGCGGAGCCATCGTGAAGATACGGCGCGGAGTACGCGACGTTCGGCAACTGCGGGACGTCGATCACTGGGGAGCGGTCGGTCGATTTGCCAGTACCGACATCGACCTGTTTTTGATTGGTGTACTTCGGTCCACTGTGGCAGTACGTGCACTGATCGCCTTCCGCAATCCCGACACCCTTCTTCGTTGTTGTTCTCTCGAAAATAGCTTTGCCGCGTTCCTGGTCCGGCGTCAGTTCCCCATTCGGCAGCCGATAGCGGTTCGGGCGGTAGGGGAGTGAGTAGACGAAGGTCACAAGGTCGGTGAGTTGCTGCTGGGTGAAACTTTGTGAGCGGAAGAAGAACTTCTCAGTGCGCGGGCCGCACTCAGTCGGCATGTCAGCATTCCCGCCGTTCCACTTGAACGGCTCCGTACCAGCGAGGTTCTCGATCGAGCGGTTGTCGACGATATCTTTGCCGAAGCCGTCCGGCTCGAGATCCCACTGCAAACCGTCGATGGTGGCATCAAGGTGGCAGTTGGAGCAGCCGAATTGGCCCTGGAACGAAAACTCCGCAGTGTAGAAGAGGCGCTCGCCGCGACGGAGGGCATCGACGTTCCTGGGGCCGCCCAGGTCAATCGTGGAGATCACCTTCTGCGTTTCGATATCGATCACACTGATGGTGTCGTCCAGTCGATTGGCGACATAGAGTCGCTTGCCATCGGGCGAGAGAGCAAAGCCCCGAGGATTGTGGCCGACTGGAATTCTTGCGCTTACATATTCTGCCGAAGCCGACAGATCGTTCGCAAAAGATTGGCGGCGCGTGCGGACGGTTTTGAGCAATCGAGGAACGTCTATTGCGGTCACGCTCTGAGACCCGGCCGTGGTGAGAAAGATCTTCGATTTGTCCAGCGTGATCGCCACGCCCCACGGAAGAGCGTAGTAGCGGTCGAGTTCGTCGATAGGAATCTGCACGGTGCCGCCGATGTCGTCTCCAAACAAGGTCAGCGAGTCGCCGAAGACAGCGCCATGTTCCACGTGTGCCAGGGGAATTAAGTTTTTCGGCCTCAGTTGCGCCACGGCAACAAGTTTTCCATCTGCCGAGGCCGCCACATGAAACATGCCTGCCACGTTGTGAAGGGCCTTGCGGTCGACCACTCTGCGAGTGGAGGTGTCGATGATTGTGATCTCAGAATCTGGCTCACTGCGAAACGCCCCCGGATTCGGATAGATGTGCGTGCAATAGATCCACTTGCCATCGGGCGAAAGGGCAAGATAGCTGGCGCCGCGTCCGGCGAGCAGGCGCTTGATTTCTACTCCGCTCGAGAGGTCGATGACAGAAATGTCGCTGCTGAGCCGATTTGCGACGTACAGGGTCGCCCCAGATTTGTCGAGAACCACTCCGGCTGGCTCAAATCCGGTCGGCAAAGTTTGCACGACTTCGCGAGAGGACGTGTCGATAACTGAGACCGAATCGGACGAGGCGTTGGTTACATAAAGTCGACGGCCATCGGCCGAGAGAACAATGCCGCGAGGACCATGCCCCACATGGATGCTGCCGAGGACCGTGGCGGAAGCGGGATCGAGAACACGCACTTCGTCGCTGTCCTGACACACCACGTACAGCGAATGCCCGTCCGGAGAAAACGCCATCTCGATGGGCGACAGATAGCGCTCTTTCACTAGCACGCCCGATTGATTGGAGGCGGGCTTCGCCGCGATGGCGAGCAAAGTGATCGTGAAGATGCCCACAAGCTTCGGTAGCTGCCGGAAGGCAGCATGGGAGATCCCAAAGTTGGGGGTGTGCATCGCCATTACGGCTCCTCCACCGTGAGCACACGGTCGACGGCAAGATTCTCCAGGACCTGCTCCTGACCGCTCGGCCAATGGATTATGAGCTTGTCGGCTTTCGTGGCTGTGCCGAGTCCAAAATGAATGCGGCCATCATCTTGCGAGAGGTACCCAGAGCCGGCGAAGCGCTCCGCGTTCAGTTTGCGGCCGCCGATTAGCAGTTCCAGCTGCGCGCCGATCCCGTCGCGGTTGCTCTTCTTCCCTTTCAACTTCACGGTGAACCAGTGATTGCTATTCTGAGTGACATTGTGCAGTAGCGTGGCAGGGGCGCCGAGGTTTACGACGAAGGCATCCACCTTGCCATCGTTGTCGTAGTCGGCGAAGCAGGCGCCGCGGGAGACGGTCTTAACGCCAAGGACGGGCCCGCCGTCACGCGAGACATCGGCGAACTTTCCATTGCCCAGTCCGCGAAACAACGACTGCTCTTGCGGAACCATGTGGATGAGGCCGCCATGGAAAATCATGATGTCGAGCCAGCCGTCGTTGTCGAAGTCGTAGATGCCAGTGCCCCAGCTGGTGTACTGCGCGGTAGCCTGAGAGATTCCTGAACTTGGCCCGATATCTTCGAATCCGTTCTGTCCCGTGTTGCGCATCAGGCGGTTGTATTTGGAATCGGTGACCAGGAGATCGATTCGGCCGTCGCCATCAACGTCAGCGAATACCGGACCCATCGCTGAGGTGCTCTCGCCGTTCTGGCCGTAGGCAACGCCAATATCCCCGGCTACTTCTTCGAACGTTCCGTCGCGCTTGTTGTGAAAGAGGAAATTCTCGGTCTTATCGTTCGCAACGTAGATGTCGGGATAACCGTCGCCGTCGTAGTCTGCCGCGGTGACGCCCATTGTGCGGCCTTTGTACGCGCCGATTCCCGACTTGTCTGTCACGTCAGTAAATGTGCCGTTGCAGTTGTTGTGATAAAGACGATTGGTATCGCCTGCGTAGTCGAGCGGCCCGGGATAGTTGTCGGCAGAGTAGAAGTTGCGATATTTGGGATCGAACTTTACGTACCGGCCGACGAACAAATCGACACAACCGTCGCGATCGTAGTCGAGCCAGGCAGAGCCGATCGACCAGCCGTCGACCTGGATGCCTGCCTTGGCGCTCACGTCGGTGAAGGTGCCGTCGCCATTGTTGTGATAGAGAATGGCTTTGCCGTAGCCGGTAACGAAGAGATCGATGAAACCGTCATTGTCATAATCGGCTGCAATCGCGGCCATGCCATAGATGTTCGCTGCGACTCCGGCTTTGTCGGTGACGTCTGTGAATGTTCCGTCACCGTTGTTGCGGTAGAGATGGTTGTGGGGCGGAGTTGCGGGTGGCTGCTTCAGGGGATAGGGGTGAATGCCGTCTTCGAGCGGCTTGCCGCTGGCTACATAGAGATCGGGAAGCCCGTCGTTGTTGTAATCGAACCAGACGCAGCCGGCGCCGCTGCTTTCGAGCAGTGATCCCAGCTTCTGCGAGCCGAAGTTGTGCGTGAACTGAATACCCGATTTGGCGGTAGCATCTTCGAATCGAATGGGCGCCGGCGCGCTGGCCTGCTGCGCATGCGCGAACAGCGCGGAGGAGAGCAACAATATTGAGATCAACCTCAAGCTAGTGTCCTCCTGCGCTCTGGGCGCTGGTTCCGGTCAGGTCTGCCGGGATCGTGGATTTCAGCAGGATCTGTGGAACGGCGTTCTCCGGGGCGGTCTCCGGGCCGGCGTGGCATCCCACGCACACGCGCTGCTCGCCGCGGCGCATCCAGAAATATCCAGCCTCGCGCTTCACACTTTTACCGGAAGCGTCGATAAGTTCGAATTGCAGAGGCTGCTCGCTTGGAACCTGAACAAAGAAAGATCCGTCGCGCTCGACCGGAGCGATTCCCAGCAGCCGCGGATGTCCTGAGTCATCGCTCGTGTAAAGACGAACCGAGTAAATTACGTCCGCAGGAATTTGGGATTTCGAGGTGTAGGCGTTCAGGCAGAGCAGGTTCGCATTCGGCCAGTCGTGCAAGCCCGAGGGGTGCCGGTTCGGCGTGGGGCGCGGTGCAAGGAGAACCGGTTCGACGACATTGCTGTCCTCTTCGACGAGCACGGGCTTCAGACCACCCCCACCCGGGGCCCATCGCACAACCCGGAACAAAGCCTTCGCATCGGGCCGCCATGCCATCAGCCATTCGCCGGTAGCGGTTTCAGCAATATCCCCGGCGTATTCCCCACCGGGTGCGGAAATGCTAACTTGCTGGGCCCGCGCGGAAGTGAATCTCGCCAATCCGTGCGATGTCGCGAATACGGTATCACCAGAACTTTGCTGCTTAGCCCCGTAACGTGCGACTCCGTGGTCGCAACGGTACGACTCAATTCCGCTACCATCGGAGTACACCGTGTAGATTTCAGGAATGCCTTCTAATCCCAGCGGGTAGGAGGATTCAAACAGAACACGGCCATCACGAAGCACGTCCGTCGGCAACGAATTTGAAAGGGTGTAAGTCAAATCGAGAGTTTGGTTGCTGGTGAGTTCCTTGGTCTCGATGACGAATCTCCCAGCGATCTTTCGCGCATAGACGACACGATCATCTGGAAGATAGAGCGGTCGGACGCAATCGTCACGAAAGGACGTAATCGGGCGCGGCGCTCCGCCGGCAAGATTGATTTCCCAGATCTGCCATGGATCGCTCGCATGAGCTTTGCCGGCGAACAGCACCTTCTCACCGTCGAACGAGACAGATGGATCGGCCGAGGCGGCAAAATCCGGAACCAGCGGTCGCCGCCCACTTTCATTGCTCACGAAGGTTTCGGCGCCGGATGGGAACCGGTCCGCACCATGAAGCCAAGCCCAGGGCTCGAAGACTTTCGCGACGGTGTACAGAAAAGGAGTGACCTTGGCTGTGGTCTCGGCCGCTGGTGTTGTCGGCCCCGAGGCGATAAGCAGGAGAATAAAGGCTAGGAAGCAACGCAGCACTAATCTGCTCCTCCGGCGACGAGGAGTTGCGGGCGGAGTTCCCGGGATTCCTGCTGCAATTCGAGGTAGGGCTGCAGATCCGTCATCATGCGGCGGAATTCACCGAAACTCAGGGACTGATTGCCATCGCTCATGGCTTCCTCCGGCGCAGGATGCACCTCGACCAGCAGTCCATCCGCACCGACAACGACGGCGGCGCGAGAGAGCACCGGCACCAGGCTGCGAACGCCCGCGGCATGGCTGGGATCGACAATGACGGGAAGATGCGAGACCGTCTTCAAAACCGGTACGGCGGCGATATCGAGCGTATTCCGCGTCGCCGTCTCGAAGGTGCGAATACCACGCTCGCAAAGAATGATTTGTGAATTGCCGGCCATTGCGATGATCTGCGCAGATCGCAGGAGTTCTTCCAAGGTCGCCGTCATGCCGCGCTTCAGTAGAACGGGTCTCTCACATCCGCCCAAAGCCTCCAGCAGCGCGTAATTCTCCATACTTCGCGTGCCCACCTGCATGATGTCGGCGTATTCGGCGATGAGATCGACGTCTTCTTCACTCATCACCTCGGTGATGATCGCCAGGCCAGTCTCTTCGCGCGCCTTGCGGAGAATCTTGAGTCCTTCCACGCCCAGCCCCTGGAACGCGTAGGGGGAGGACCGCGGCTTGTATGCACCCCCTCGCAGGATGCGCGCACCGGCATCAGCCACAGCCTCCGCGGTTTGGAGTAATTGCGTCTCGGACTCCACAGCGCAGGGCCCAGCCATGACCACGAAGTCACTGCCGCCGATCTCGATGTCGCGAACCCGGACTACACTGCGACAACACCCGTCGGTCTTGGCGACGAGATCGAAGCAGGAGAATTGTCCATTCCATTTCGGATTCATGGGCGCGGCCATTCTAGTAAGCCGTGAATGCCCGATCACTAGTAAGAAACTGCTAGAACACGCGAAAACAGCGGGCTTTCAGTGGATTGGTCGGCTTTTCGTCGAGGCTAAGTTCTTTCTATCGACGAGGAAGGAGTCGCCTTGTGATTTCAATCACACATCAGCGAGACGGCGCGCACACTTCACAATGTGACAGCATCACTGTGCGGTCAAAGAGAATGAGAGTTCTCTGGCTACGTGCCTGTGGGTTCGAGGCGGAAGACTTCGCAGCGGCGCACGGCAGCAAGACGATCACGGGCGCCGAGCTTGCGCATGATGTTATGGACGTGGTTTTTGACGGTCTGCTCCGAGATGTTCAACTGGCTGGCAATCTCTTTATTGGTGAGCCCCTCGCGCAGCGGCATCATCAATTGCTGTTCCCTGCGACTGAGCCCGAGTTCTGCGCCCCATGAAATGGAGGACACGGTGCTTGGGGGGCGGGACGCATAGCGGAACAAGGCCGCAGTTAGGGATGGTGGACAGACTGCCTCTCCCGCAGCCACCGAGCGAATGCTGAACACCAGTTCGATTGCGGAAGCGTCTTTCAGCACATACCCGACCACTCCTGCGCGAATGGCTCGCAAGAACGTCAGCTCATCGGCATCCGCGTCCACCATAACGAGCTTTACATCTCGAATGACCGACCGGAGAGTGGGAATGAGTTGGGCACTAGAGTGAAAGAGTCCAATTGAATCAAGCACAATGATGGCCGGCGTGGCGGCCATGATCTGCGCGTGGATGTCGGGAGAATAGGAGTTGGATCCTACTACTCGGATTTCGTTTTTCTTAGAGAAAACGCGCAGAACCGCTTCGCGCAAAAGACGGTTCTCTGCGAGGACGAAAACGTCCACGATCGCCGACGAACTCATAATAAACCTCTGCGGATCGCGGTAGCACGGGCGCTCCCCCTAGGTGCCCTTGCTTGGATTCCCCATTAGAACGCAGTTCCCGTAAGAAAGTTGCCGAAAAAATAAATAAACTTCACATAGGCCAGCATATCGACGGACTCGGTAGTGCTAATGCCAGCGATTCTCTTACGAACTCTCACATGCGATAGGTGGCAGCGATCACAGACAACTGGCTCACGCCCAATGTTTTCCGGTTTGGACCTCTTAATCTTAGAGGCGGTACAAAAACCTGTACGCCTGATCCATCATATTTTGAGAATGCCCCTAAAGCGCCTCGAAAATCCGGATGCATGCGAATTGAAATCCTGATGCCCGGCGTCGCATCGAGTCCGGGCGGAAAGGCATTGTCAAGAGGACAGATGTCGGAGTTGGTCGCGCCTCTACTAGCAAGAAGATGAAAAACCCGGATGCATGATCACCGATCCATTTCCGGTGGTTTCGTTGGGGTAATCATTCCCACGTGGCTCATCTGACGAATGGGCTAGGAGTTTCACCCGACAGGGAACTCGTTGAATCACCCACCTGTAATATTTTTTCGAAGTATGCCGATAAATATTGCACCGGATGCGTTAACCGCGCTTCTGGGTCGGCCATCCAACATTTGCGCTTTTGTGGCAGGGCGTTAAGGAGAGAGCCTATGAACAACATTGACTTCATCCACCGCCAGAGCCGGCCCAACTCAACGTCACCATGTGAACACTGCCTGGGAACCGTTGAGCATGAGCCCTGGTGCGTAATCCGCGATCCCAAGGTGCAGTATGCCTATGCAATCGTCAATGACCCTTGCGCTCTAACTTATAGGGATTCGTTAATCCTGCACTCGCTGGGAGTTACCTGGCGCAACCGAGCACGCTAGGCTGGCCACAGACAAACGGCAGACGTTCGTGTGGGACGTGAAACCTGGCCCTAACTCGAGGCCGACCACAGTTCGAGAGCGTCCCGGGTCTATAGGGATTCCAGCGCTGGCTGACAGACCTTCGCTGCGGTTAGCATACTGTCTGGCACTAACTTCGCATGACAACTTACGCAGTCCTCACGGTTTCGTTTCGATTAATACCAGCCCCTGCGACGGGATACGCAGCGTCACCGACGCATTTTTCACTTCATTCATCTCTGGGGACGAAAGCTTTGCCGCAGCCCGGAGTTTCTCGATCTGCTGCTTCGTCGGATATCGCGGAGATCCCATGGCTTCATACGCTTTGTGGACATCGCCGTGATCCGGATCAAGATGCGTAACCTGCACGCTCGAAACGCGGGCATGCGCAAACCGCAACTCCACCTCTTTCTCCGGTCCTCTCGTCCCCGGATCGGCGATGTTCCATACTGCAATCGCCAGGGTCCCGTCCTTGCGCTGGGTAACCAAGACGTCGTCTGAGGAAGCGGCAAGCCTTTGCTCGCCAAGCCGGTGCAACAGCAGAAATGCGTTGAACGATGGCTTGGGAATGCCATCTTCCGCGAGCAAGCCAAAACCGCCATAGAATGGCTGCTTGACGACGCCCTGCTCCTCGAATACATCCGAGAACGTCCAGTAAGACATCTCGTTCACCAGGCCGTCGCATTGCCGGATCGTATCCGCGAGCCATGGCCCCATGTAGGACGCATCTGTGACGTCCGGCTCATTCGCATAGCTGGCATTGAACTCGGACCAGATCAGCGGCAACGTTGGCATGGCGGACGACTTGATCTGGTCATGCACCTTGCCGATCGCGCGGCACACCATGCGGTTACGCGGAATCTGCTCGTGTGTGCCAAACACATCCTCAGCCTTGTCGTTCCCGTAGACGTGCGAGGAAACAAAATCCACGGGGATCTTGTTGTCGGCGCAGTGCTTTATGAATGCATCCGCCCATGCTCCCTGCGCCGTCGAAGGACCGCCGACTCTTAATCTGGGACTCACGTCTTTCAGATCGCGCGCCGTGTGATCGTACAGTTCGAAATAGGTCGCCTGGCGCGGGTCGCCTACCCAGAAATCGAGGTTAGGCTCGTTCCACACCTCGAAATACCACTGCGACACTTCTCCGATTCCGTAGCGCTCGACAAGATGCTTGGCGAACTGCGTGATCATCTCGTCCCACTTGCCATAGTCCTTGGGTGGAGAAACGTTCTGCTTGTACCAGAACGCGTGCAGCGCATCCTTGTTCGAGGCCAACTTCTTGGGCATAAAACTCAGCTCGACGAAGGGACGCACTCCGTTGGCCAGCAGGCCGTCGTAAATCTGATCTACATAGGAAAAGTTGATAACGGGATTGCCCTGTGTGTCTTCGTCGTAGACGCCCACCTCGTCCTGAAAAATGGCGTGGAAGCGGATGTACTCCATGCCCGTGACCTTCTTGACGTCGCGTAGGTCCTGCCGGTAACTCTCGCGCAGCGAAAGAATGGCGCGCCCCGAGCCGAACATATGCTCCCAGAAATGTGGAAGAGCATGGGCCTCGGCTGCGCCATCGATGGTCACCGTTTCCTTCGTCGCCTGCGCAGCCGCGGGAATAACGCATAGAGAAAGACTTAAAAACAACAGTACTGATGAAAACAATCGTCTGGTCATGAGGGCCTTGTCTAGCGCGGAATCAAGCGTGAGGGGATAAGACAAAGAATGCGGCTTGTCTCGACGGCCCACCGCGCTCTAAGAAGATTCGGGCGGCGACGTCGCAACGTCGCCGCCCATGTAAAGATAGCACCTTAGAAGCTCAAGCGGGCTTGCAGTTCCAGCACGCGGCCCTGCAAACCATTGATTGCCGTGCCGAACAGGGGATTCGCTATTGGTGTGAAAGTGGTGCAAGCGGGTGGATCATCACAATGATTGCCGTAGCTCACCACGGTCGAGGCGCTGCCGAAGGTGAAGGGCGCCAGGTTCAGCTTGTTAATCACATTGTAGGCAGTCATTCGAAGCTGAATCTTGGCTCCTTCTCCGAAGAACTTCATCGTCGGAAGCCCGAATTCCTTGGCGATGGTGAGATCGACATCCTGATACCGCGGACCGCGAAAACCATTGCGCCCGACCCCCGGGAAATCTGGCGTTGTGCCCGCCGTCTGCAGCGTGAAGTAAGGATTGGCGCCGTTGACCCCGACCCCAGCCAGGGCCGGAAAATCGCCGGAAGTGGGGGGCAGGAACGCCGAGGTGTCCAGATTTCTCCCCGCGCCTCCGTTATACCCGATCGGCCGAAGCGGGCACAGAGTGGTCGCGCCGAGTACCGGACATACATTGTCCGCTACCGGCGTCCACGGGAAACCAGAGTGAAATTGATAAATTCCGTTGAGCTGCCAGCCCCCGACAATCTTGCCCAAAAGATTCTTGCGGCCGCTGAATATCGGCAGATCCCAGACTGCGAATGCCCGGAAATTGTGCGTGGAGTCGTAGTCTGAAGGACCACGCTCGGTCCTGTCATCAATGGGGTAAGTCTGGTTCGTCGTAAATCCCGGACCTTCCGCGGAGAGCTGGTCAATCGACTTGCTGAAGGTGTACTGAATGTCTGCCGACACGCCATGGCGGAACCGATGCTCCAGCCGGGAGTTCAGAGCATTGAAGTTGGAGTTGGTATCGGGAGTGAAGGTAAAAACCTGGTTGACGTCGGGATTTAGGGCGGAATAGAAAAGCGCCAGGTTCTTAATCCGCGTCAGATGATGTCCCGCACTTCCCTGGTAGCCGATCGTGAACACGAAATCCTTCGGAAGCGTTTGCTGCACCTGAAGAGAATAAAGGTAGGTGTACGGTACTGGCATGTTGGTCGGGTTGGAATAGATATTCGGTGCGCTCTGATTGGGGAGAATTGTAGGCAGACCGTTGGCAGGATTCAGCGGTGTAATCAGGGCTGGATTCGCCGGATAGCTCAGTGGATTGTTGCTGGTACCCAGGTTAAAAGAAATTTGCCCATTCGCAAATGGACTCGAATCAGTACCGCAACAGATGCCATAGTTCGCCACGTAAGGAGGATTATTTCGAGTGTTGTCGAACACATTGTCGTCAAAGCGGTCATAGGCCATTCCGAATCCCCCGCGCACGACCAACCTGTTCTCGAACTTCATGGGGCTCCAGGCGAAGCCGAGGCGTGGTCCGAAATTGCGCCAGGTCGGATTCCACTGCTGGCTTGGATTGGTGGCGACTCCATTCACCAGGCCATTCACGGGGTCGTTCGTCGGCTGGAAGTTGGCCAGATTTCTGTTAGCTTCGGTCGGCGGAGCATAGTATTCCCATCGCAATCCGATATTGAGGGTCAGGTTCGGCCGGAGTTTCCAGTCGTTCTGCACGAACACGCCGTAAATGGACGAGCGGTAGTACTGTCCCCGTGTGGTCGGTGCGGCGCCGGTGAGAGGATTTACTTCAATTTGCTCAAAGATCGGCGTTCCATTCGCAAAGTTCCAGAAAGTTTGGAACACCTGATCGGGACGAGCTCCTCCAATCAGCGCGTCATTGTCTTGTTCGCGGCTGAACTCGAAACCAAACTTTAACGCTTTATTGCCCATCACCTTCGATACAACATCTCGAAACGCGTATGTATTCTGTGCCAGGATGCCGGGTGAAGTGTCTCCTTGCGCCGCCCCGTAGCGAATGCGCTGGCCCTGCGGCAATGGCATTCCTTGCACTTCAATTCTCGGAATCGCAAAGTTGACCTGCGGATTAGAAGTGACTCCGTTGTAGCCATAGCGCGTGAAGTTGAAGCGCGCCTCGTTCAGCATGGTTGGGCTGATCGTTCGCACCCAGGAAAGGAATCCACTGGGGCTGAAGGCCTTTGTTCCAAAATCCGCGCTAGGCCGGCCCTGCGCCGCGCCGTCGGCCGAGATGGTGTTGTAATACGTTAAGAAGGTATTCGCAGAAAAAAGATTCTTGCCCGCATTGTAGTCAACGCGAATGTTGTACTGATTTCCCTGCGTACTGGCAGGGAGGGCAATCTGAGCGAACTGCAAGTCGGGGCTGTTGTCCAGACCGCCTCCGACATTTTGCGCTGGCCCCCCACTCGGGTTATAGGTGCCATACGTTTGGTAAGGAGACCCGATGTCCACACCACCCGGCACTACTGCACACATTGTCGGGCTAGGTCCGCCCCACAGCGTGCAGTCCGTTGGCAGAATCTGCTTAATGCGCGGCGCAAGCCCTGCCTGCGAAAGGATCGTCGCCACAGGAGTTCCCTGTCGGTCTCCCAGGATAAGCGCATCCAGTTGAGGTGTCTCCACCCAGTTGTTTTCGGAGGTCGTATTGCGGGCCCGCAACCCTTCATAGTTGAAGAAAAAGAACAGCTTGTTCCTGACGATCGGCCCGCCAAGGGTGCCGGCAAACTGCCGGAAGGCATCCTCATCGCGCACCCTCGGGGTGAACCCCGAGCTTGGATCGTAGCCTCCAAATTTGTTAAAGGCGTTGAAATTCGGATCGTGATACAAGAAGACTCCCCCGCCATGAAAAGAATTTGTTCCACCCTTCGTGATGGTCTTGATATGAGCGCCGGAACTGCGTCCGTCAGAGGCATCGTAGTCGTTCGACAATGTCGTGATCTCCTGCACGGACTCGATGCTCGGCGTGATGACCGCGGCTCCGCCCCATTGCAAACTGTTCACGCTGACGCCGTCCACCAGATAGTCATTCGACGTCACCCGCATACCATTCGCGCTGATCGGTTGCTGGTTCTCAACCTGAAAAATTGCAGTATTGGAACCACCCGGCCCGGCTGAACCGCCATTGCCGCCAGCACCATTTGGGAATCCTGCCGATTGTCCATTACCCAGGCGCGCACCGTCTCCGAAGACTCCTGGGGCGAGCCGCAAAAGTTCATACGGATCGCGGTCGATTGCCGGAAGACTCTCGACCTGTCGTGCACCCAGGGTACCGCTGACAGTGGCATCTTCGGTTTCCAGCGCCGCTGCTTGCCCCGTCACGATAACCGTCTCCTTCGCCTCACCTGCCTCGACTGTTACATCCAGTCCGCGCACCAGTTCAGCTCCGACAGCCACGTCGCGCGTGGTGCTCTTCTTAAAAGAGCCAGCTTCGACATCGACGGCATACGTGCCCGGCTCCAGTGCGGATATCCGGTAAAAACCAGAATCATTTGTTTTGGTCGTATGAGAGACGCCGGTTGCTTGATTGGTAACAGTGACGTCAGCACCAGAGATAACGGCGCCGGTTTTATCGGTGACCGTACCTTGGATCCCGGCCCCAAATTGGGCGACCGCTGGAACGGCAAGTAGAAATCCAATCGATAGTCCTACTGCGGCGAAGATGAGAACGCGACCGAAATGACGCATGGGAACCTCCGTAACACGCAAAAAGTGGGCGCCGCGCAGACGGCGATGGAAAAAGCCTGAGTGAACCCTCAAGACGAGAACTAAACCAGTAGTAAACTGATTTAGTACAACTTTTTGGCTTATAGCATCGAAAAAAAAAGACTGTCAAGAAGTTAAAGTTGTTCGCGAAAAGTATCGATGGCAACCTTTGGCCGCGGCTTGGCAACGGCTGCTGTCAGCACTGATTAGGCTGAGGGTCAGCACTCCGCACGGCCGGTTGTCGCTCTTCCACATCCCGGGTTATTTCAATCAGGACGTACACGTGCTTCTTGGGCGGTTCGTAACACGGGCTGAAGGAGTGCACAAATCCGCGCCGGGCCCGATTCATTCTTTGCAGTTTGTAGCGCTCCCGAGCCTCCTCGATCGTCAAGAAGCCTTCGCGTGGAGACAGGGTGTACTGCACGCGAACCATGCGCTTCGCCCTTGGGTCCCACCAGCACTGCGTTTCGCGGACGAAGTATCCAGGTTGCCCGTCGAAGTTTTGCTCTCCAATTCTCAGTTCGAAGAACTCCTGTCGGAAGGGCGTAGGCTGAGGAATCTTCGTTTTGTAGAGTGTTTCAATCATGACTTGAGGTCTGAGTGATTGTACTCAAAATCATCCGCGCCCGCAGTCCGGAAGCCACTTCTTCGCCGCGGCTATGGTTCTGGAATCGTGCTGAGAAAAGACATCCGAGTGGAACTACAAAGCCAAACAATATAAATTGAGGCGCATGCGGAGTCCCGGCGTTCTCTCTTTTACTGTTCTCGCTACTATCATCCTGGCATCAGGATTCGCTCTGCGCACGGCGTGGGCACATCCCAAGAGCAGTTCCTCGCCGGTGGCGCGGGACTGGTCTGTGTATGGCGGATCCCCCGAATACCAGCACTACTCGTCGCTCGCCCAGATCAATCGCTCTAATGTGAAGCAACTTCAGGTCGCCTGGAGCTACGACAGCGGTGAGCAAGGTGGCCTGCAAACCAGTCCTCTGATGATCGACGGAGTGCTGTACGGGATCAGCCCGACACAAAAGATCTTTGCGGTGGATGCCGCCACTGGGAAAGAACTCTGGAAGTTCGACTCGGGGATCAAGGGCATGCAACCGGACCGGGGACTCGCGTACTGGGCTGACAAGAGCGACAAGCGGATACTGGTCGGCGTCATGAACTTCCTCTACGCGCTCGACGCGAAGACAGGCAAACCGATTCCATCGTTCGGCTCCGACGGCCGCGTCGATCTACAGGAAAATCTGGGGCGCGAGCCTCGATTCCAGTCGATCTCTCTGACCAGCCCTGGAATTGTCTACAAGGATCTGATCATCGTCGGTGGCCGCAATCCCGAGACCTTACCTGCCCCGCCCGGAGACATCCGCGCTTACGACGTTCGCACCGGCAAGCTGCGCTGGTCTTTTCACACCATTCCTCACCCGGGAGAACTCGGTTACGACACCTGGCCGAAAGATGCCTGGAAGACGAGCGGTGCCGCCAACAACTGGGCCGGCATGGCGCTTGATCGTCAGCGTGGAATCGTCTACGTTCCCACAGGCTCTGCCGCGTCTGATTTCTTTGGTGCCGATCGCGTCGGCGACGACCTGTTCGCAAACTGTCTGATCGCCTTGAATGCCGAAACTGGAGAACGAATCTGGCACTTCCAGGCGGTCCGACACGACTTATGGGATCGCGATTTCCCCTCCGCTCCAGTACTGATTACATTGAAACGCGATGGCAAGCCCGTCGATGCTGTCGTTCAGACAAGCAAGCAGGGCTTCCTGTTTATCTTCGATCGGGCTACGGGCAAGCCGCTGGTCCCGATCGAGTACCGTAAGTATCCCGCAAGCGTGCTTCCGGGTGAAGTTGCTTCCGCGGAGCAGGGTCTGCCGACATGGCCCGCCCCCTACGCACGGCAGAATCTCACCGAGGACATGCTGACGACTCGCACTCCAGAGGCTCATCAGTGGGCTTCGGAACGATTCAAAGCTTCGATTCACGAAGGCCAGTTTGTTCCTTTCCGTGTGGGTACTGACACGATTGTGTTCCCCGGCTTTGATGGTGCCGCGGAGTGGGGAGGTCCCGCTGTCGATCCCGACACAGACATCATCTACGTCAACTCCAACGAGATGGCATGGACCGCTTCCCTCTTCGAAGACAAAGGAGAACGCGGCGCCAAGGCGATCTACTTGAGCCAGTGTGCGGTCTGCCACGGCGAGAATATGCATGGCGCGCCTCCTGACATTCCTAACCTTGAGGGAATCGGCAACCGCAGAAGCCCCGCCGACATCGCGGCGGCGATCCGCGGCGGCAAAGGTCGCATGCCGGGATTTCCGAATCTTTACCAAGACCAACTCAACGGCTTAGTGGAATTCCTGCTGACCGGCGAGAACAAAGAACTGGCAAGTTCTGGACCTCCGCTGCCCGGCATGAAATACCGCCTCACGGGTTACCGCCGATTCCTCGATCCCGATGGCTACCCCGCTATCGCGCCGCCTTGGGGGACGCTCAACGCCATCGACCTGAACACTGGCGAGTACAAGTGGAAGATCAACTTCGGCGAATATCCCGAACTCGCGGCCAAGGGAATAAAGAATACCGGATCAGAGAATTACGGCGGCCCTATCGTCACGGCGGGAGGACTGCTCTTCATCGGCGCAACTAACTACGACAAGAAGTTCCGCGCGTTCGATAAGTCCACGGGAGAGCTCCTCTGGGAGACCACCCTGCCCTTTGCAGGGAACGCTACTCCGATCACTTACGCTGTGAACGGCCGGCAATTCATCGTGATTGCCGCTGGTGGCGGAAAAGATCCGAAATCGGGATCCGGTGGGGTTTACGTGGCCTTCGCGCTGCCGCAAGAGGGCAAAAATTGATGAGATCGAATCTTGCGTATTTCGCCCTGATAATCACAGCTGTAACGATCACCTCCGCTCAGGATTCGAAATTTCCTCCCGCCGAACAGCAGATTCCCGTGCCGGAATGCTTGACGTTGCGAGGATTGTGGGAAGGCGGCTCAAAGACATGTACACAAAATGAGCATGAAGCCTGGCTGGCTGACATCACACACTGGCGCAACGAGCGCCGCATCCGAATCGGCTACAACGGATCCCGCTACGATCTTCCCGCGCTGCAATGGACCCAGTCCTCATTTATTCAGCCCCAGATGATGGTGCACGACCGTTATTTCTATGATCCGATCGCAGGCAAGTACACGGTGGACCGTTATCTCGACGATCTTGAGAAGCGATACGGCGGGATCGACGCCGTCCTGATCTGGCCTACCTACCCGAACATGGGCATCGATAACCGCAACCAGCACGACATGATTCGCAGTATGCCCGGCGGCGTTACCGGCGTGAAACAGATGATCGCGGACTTCCATCGTCGAGGCGTGCGCGTTCTTTTTCCGATGATGATGTGGGATCAGGGAACGCGCGATCCCGAAATGCCGTGGCCCTACGCTATTGCAACTCTGATGGCGGAGGTTGGCGCCGACGGCATCAATGGCGACACCCAGGATGGTGTCCCACTCGCATTCTCACTCGCCGCGGACGAGGCAGGTCACCCGCTTGCCTTTGAGCCGGAGGGCGGCCCTTCCGATGAAGCACTTGCGTGGAACCTGATGACATGGGGGCAATATCAGTTTCCCTTTACACCCCTGGTCGACAGATACAAATGGCTTGAACCGCGACACATGGTCAACATCTCCGATCGCTGGAAGCGCGATAAGACGGACGATCTGCAGTTTGCATTTTTCAACGGCGTCGGTTGGGAGAGTTGGGAGAACATCTGGGGCATCTGGAACGGAATCACTCCGCGTGATGCCGAAGCGACCCGCCGCATCGCCACCATCGAGCGGGCCATCGCGCCTTTCCTGGTGAGTAACATTTGGGAGCCCATGACTCCGATGCTTCCTTACGGTGTCTACGCCAGCCGCTGGCTGATGGGCGAGCAAGCCGTTTGGACGATCGTGAATCGTAATGAATACACAGTCGAAGGAGATCAAATCGAGATTCACGCCACGCCTGGCATCCGCTACTTCGATCTATACAACGGAGTACAGCTGAGTCCTGAGTCCCGTCCCGGCGGACGAACCGTGCTCGCCTTCCCCATTGAGGCCAAAGGTTACGGTGCAGTGCTGGCCACAAACGCGCCACCCGATCAAAACATCGTCTCTTTGATGTCGACGATGAAAAGTCTTACAGCCACTCCCCTCTCGACCTACTCGCACGAATGGAAAGTCTTGTCTCAGCAAATTATTCCCATTCAGGCGACCAAGGCGGCGACCACCACTCCTGCCGGGATGATCAAAATCCCCGAAGCAGATTTTACTTTTCGCGTATCTGGAATCGAGATCGAAGGGTTCAACGACGTGGGTGTAGACGTTCAGTATCCCTGGGAGGACTCTCCCCGGCGCTTCCACGAACACATGATCCACGTGAATTCGTTTTACATCGACCAATTTCCGGTCACGAATGCCGGCTTCAAGAAGTTTATTGACGCCACTCGCTATCACCCGAAAGATGATCTGAATTTCCTTCGCGATTGGAAAGATGGAATCTATCCGAGCGGATGGGAAAACAAGCCGGTCAGTTGGGTCTCTCAGGAAGACGCGCGCGCCTACGCCGCATGGGCCGGAAAGCGTCTGCCTCACGAATGGGAGTGGCAATACGCCGCTCAGGGACCAGATTCGCGCCCTTATCCGTGGGGCAATGAATGGAATCCGGCAGCAGTGCCCGTTCCCGATCGATCCCGCAACATGCGCGGCCCCGATCCGGTCGACGCTCACCCCGAAGGTGCAAGTCCGTTTGGCGTGATGGATCTGGTCGGCAATCTGTGGCAATGGACCGAAGAGTTCGTCGATGAACACACCCGCGCCGCAATCCTCCGCGGCGGGAGCTACTATCAGCCGCAAGGCTCAATCTGGTACTTCCCGCAAGCCTACAAGCTGAACGAGCATGGCAAGCTTTTGTTGATGTCGCCGAGCATGGATCGCTCAGCTGCTCTCGGTTTCCGCTGTGTCGCAGATGCCCGGTGAGCAGTTGCAAGTTCGACCTCATCGCCGCGCAAACTCTCCGTAACGCCTCGTTTACTGCGAGTCAGTTCGGCGTTTCGGGTTCCCGTCAGCGCGACGCTTCGCCCGCGGGAGGACTCTTCTCTTCCTTAATTGTTATTTCGTGGCGCTAAACGCGCTGCTCCGTCACGATTCTCCCAACAACCCTCCCAGTCCTGTCCGGATTTCGTAACGAGTCCGCTTCCCCTGCGCCCACGTTTCTTCCTTGGTTCACACTCTTGTTCCATCTTCCCCGAACACCTGCGGCGTCCCAGGAAACGTTTTTGCCCCCTGCTGCACTATTAATCATTGCAGGAGCCTGCTATGCCAACCGGCCTCGACAAGCTGCAACACATTGTGGTGTTGATGATGGAAAACCGGTCGTTTGATCACATGCTGGGATCACTCAAGGCGGTGAATCCCGCGATCGACGGGTATGTTGACGGAGATCCATTCACCAATCCGGACACGACTAATAATCCGGTGACACCGCAGGCCAAGGCCGAGTTTCAGGCGCAGTTGCAGCCTGATCCCGACCATCACTTCCCGGCAGTTGACCTGCAGGTCTATGGCGGCGATAAGAGCGCCAACCGCACGCCCAACATGCAGGGCTTCGTAAAGAGCTATTTCAACCAGCAGGGCGACGTCGGTCATTCGCAGAAAATCATGTACTACTTCAAGCAGAGCGATCTGCCGGTGCTCACGACTCTGGCGCTGGAGTTTGCCGTTTTCAATCGCTGGTTCGCTTCAATCCCTGGTCCTACGATCTGCAACCGGGCGTTCGCGCACTATGGGACGTCATTCGGGCGCGTAGATCTGAACCCGATCTATCCACCGGAGACGATCAAAAGCGTCTACACGCGCCTGATCAGCGCGACTCCGAAGCGAACCGCCAAAGTGTATTACTACGATACGACCAGCTCCACTATGGAAGTCGCGAACCTCCTGCAGAATCAGCCGGAGTTGTTCGGAAATTACAGCCAGTTTCTCGACGATTGCGCAAAGGGCACTCTGCCGGATTATTCGTTTATCGAGCCCAACTATAACGATCACGAAACCGACAGCGGAGAGGAAATCGCTAACGATCAGCATCCGGATCACAACATTCAAGCTGGCGAGGCGTTCATCGCATCGGTCTACCAGGCCATCAAGAACAATCCCGCTCTGTGGGAGAGCACGGCTCTGTTGATCACATACGACGAACATGGGGGGATCTTCGACCACGTTCCGCCCCCGGACTGTCCCAAGGATCAGTTCACCGCGGATGGAAATGCCACAGGCACAGGAGTGGCATTTGAGTTCAACCGGCTCGGCGTGCGTGTGCCGTCGATTCTGATATCGCCATGGATTCCCAAGGGAACTGTGGTCGATCGCGTTTTTGACCATGCGTCGATTCCCGCGACCATCACCAAGTTCTTCCTGGGAGACTATGCGCCACGCTCTCCGCGAGAAACGAGTGCCGACGTCTTCATCGAACCACAAGGCGGGGCGGTCGATCCAGCGAGGAACGTGCTGTCGCTGGATGTGATGCGCACGGATTGTCCAGACTTTGACGTGTAGACGTTGACAAGAGTGCCTCACTCTTGCCCTGAGCGAAGTCGAAGGGTCTGGCTGGTTTTGCCAGAAGTGGGGATTTTCAATAACGTGCGGCAGAGTGCCGCAGGGAAGGAGTCTTCCAATATGGCTCTCATTCACGTGCCGAAGCCCCCGAAAAATGCCTACGACCCCGATCGCCCCATGGGGTCGCTGCTGAAGTCGCAGATCGATCACCTGAGGGAAGCGGAAAGCAGGCTTCCACTGCGCTATCGCAGCGAGGTGTATGTCAAAGCCGTCCGAACCGAAGGCGAAGCCGCGCAGTACATTCGCGAGGTCACCGAGGCCATTCATGAAGCGCATGAAGAGGCGCAGCGGAGACGGGGTGCACCGAAGCGCAAGCACGTGATCGAGATTGCCGCCGTGGCTGATGAGCGAGCGGAGCGCGAACAGGAGCGGGCGCGCAAGCGCCGCGCCACGAAGCGCAAAAAGAGCGGCAGCATTAAACGGCGAAAGAAGTAGCAGCACTCTGGAGGCGGTCAATGCGGTGTAAGCTGGCTGTGATGTTATTGCTGGTATCGACTGCGGCGTTGGCCCAGGAAAGTTGGGTGCACGCGGATTTCCGGCGTGAAGGCGAACGTGTCGCCGATGCCTGCAAATTTCACAGTTTCATGAGTGTTGGTAGCTGCGCCTACACGCTGTTTACGGATCATCCCTTGCACATTGCGGCCGGCAGTATGCCTCCGCAAAACGGTTTCGGTATCGGTGCCGCATACGTGGCAACCCGGAATACCCAGAACTGGCGGTTGAGTTGGAACGCCGACGCGGTCGGGGCTACGAGCGGAGCATGGCGCGCTGGGGGATACCTGAAACTGGTACACACGCCCTTCGAGCCGGTTCATGTGACTACACCGACTGCTACGACTCCCGGAGACCAGCCCGCGAAGGCGACGAAGCATGAGGTACGGGTCCATCCTTACACGGTGTTCAATTTGTACGCGCAAGCAATTTCTCTGAATAAGCTCAACTTTTTCGGACTGGGAAACAATTCGTCGCTCGTCGACAAGTCACAGTTTGGAATGACTCAGACAATTGTCGGCGGCAATGTGACCAAGCCGGTATACGAGTGGCCGTCGATCAGCAAGCTGAACCTTTCCCTGTTCGGAGAGATCAATGGACGGTTTGTGAGTATTCGAAGCGAGAGCAGCTCGACCGTGCCGTCGATTTATACCCTCTACGACAATGCCACCGCGCCCGGACTGTCGAGCCAGCCTGCATTCGTACAATTCGGCCAGGGAATCCGCATCAAGCCGGTGATCGGAGATCATCTGGAACTGAATTATGCGGGCAGTTTTCAGGAGTTCGTTGCGCCGTCAAACTCCGGGAACACTTTTGAACGATGGAACGTCGATTTGAATCACACCTTTTACCTGTACGGATATACGGAGTCAGGGCCAAGGACGAGCACGATGACCGGGCCCGACGAGTGTGCGCCATCGGGCGAGAAGTGCCCCGGCGTGTCTCACTCCCGGAATTTGAATGGATCCATTGGAGTGCGGCTATTCCTGTCCGAGTCCATGAATTCGCCGAGCGTGGTTCCCTTCTATTTTCAGCAGACTCTCGGCGGCCAGGACATCAACAGTAGCCTCGCGCTGGGCAGCTATCAGGACTACCGGTTTCGCGCGCCCAATCTTCTTCTGTTGCAGGAGAATTTCGAGCACTCGATCTGGGGACCTTTCGGTCTGAAATTCATGGCCGACCAGGGACGCGTTGCGTTGACACGCGGCGATCTCGGCTTCAGCCATTTGCGGCATAGCTATGCCGCGGGCTTAACCCTGCGAGCCGGAGGGTTCCCAATGGTCTCTTTGATGTTTGCCTGGGGCGGGCCAGAGGGACATCACAATATCTTCAACATGGGTTCTTCGTTGCTGGGTGGATCGGCGCGACCGCCTCTGGACTAAGGCGCCCATTCCAATAGGTTGGGACCGGAAATATTCACAGGACGATGTGACATCTGACCTTGCCTTCCACACACCAAAAGGCAGATCATAGCCAAGGTGCTAGCGGTACAGAAAGAAAACTGCAACGTTCCTTGAAAACCCGATTCCGGCTGCTAACTCTTTGCGGCTCAAGATTTTACCCCTAAGCGATTGCAGCCCATAGATTACATCGAGAATTTCCCCTAACTCGATGATTCCAATAGACCACGGGGGGGAGGGGTACCCCCCATCAACCACCCCTTCCCAAATTGGGAAAACTCCCCAAACGCGCCTTCGACGAAAATTAGCGAAAATTATTTGTTGGAGATTTTCACAGCGCAGCGCGCTGACCTTCGGAGCCCTTCAGGAGCGCTGGTTCAACATTCTTCCGCTGACTCTTTCGGTCGCTCTTTCGACCAGCCATCCGCCACAAATACATCGCCGCATACGCGCGCCAGGGTCGCCACGGCTCCGCTCGCCGCTCGACCTCACGCGCGCTGCCCAGAGACAGAGCGCGCATCAGTCCTAGATCGCTTGACGGGAAAGCGTTCGGCTCACCCAAGGCGCGCATCGCGACATATTGTGCGGTCCATGCGCCGATCCCGGGAATCTCGCAGAGGCTATGCAGAAATTCGTCGGAGTCGATGACGCCCTCGAACTTGATTTCGCCGCTGCGCACCGCACGCGCCAGCGCGCGAATCGTCTCAGCGCGCGCGCTCGTCAGCCCTACCGAGGTCAGCTTTGCGCTGGCCAAAGCCTCCGGCGAAGGAAACAAGTGCGTCAGTCCCTTCGGCCCGTCAAACTTCTTGCCGAACGCCCCCACGAGTCGTCCCGCGAGTGAAGTGGCTCCGCGCACCGTGACCTGCTGTCCCAGAATCGCGCGCACCGCCAGTTCAAATCCATTCCAGCAGCCCGGCACGCGAATGCCCGGATCAGCGTGCACGCTGGCGCTAAGTACTGGATCGCTGCGCAGCGTCTTCACGATCGAGGCCCAGTCGGCGTTCAAGTCGAACATGGAGCGAATGCGCTCGACGATACCGAAAAGCGATCGCGGATCGGGAAAATCAATGCGCACCAGTAACGCGTCACGCGACGGATCGAGGGACATTTCGAAATATCCCTCAAATCCGTTCGCCACGATGCTGCGGCGATAGGTGGAATCCTCCACTACTTCGACGCCGGGAGTCGCGCGCGGCGCCAGAAAATCGAGCATTCCTTGCCAGTGATATGGCGGACGGAAGTGAAGTCGAAACAGATATTGATTGCCTGCCTGAGTTCCTGTCTGGTGCGCCAGACGGCGGATTTGTGTCGGCGTTCGGTGATAGACCTTGAGAATCCCGGCATTGAAGCGGCGAACCGAGCCGAACCCCGAAGCAAGCGCGATCTGGTGCATCGGCAACGTCGTCTCGTCGATCAACTTCTTGGCAAAATGCAGACGGCGCGTTTGTGCTACCGCGATCGGAGTCGCGCCGAGGTGGCGCACGAACAGCCGCCGCAAATGGCGCGAGCCAACTCCCAAGCGCTCAGCAAGCAACTCGACGCCGCCACCTTCGAGGCCGCTTTCCCCGATCAAACGCAACGCGCGCGAAACCGTGTTGGAAGTTCCGTGCCAGCCGGGAGTTCCCGGACAACCTTCCGGGCGACAGCGCAAACACGGCCGGAATCCCGCTTCCGCCGCGGCCGCCGCGGTGGGAAAGTAGCGGCAATTCTTCTCCTTCGCCGTGGGCGCGGGACAAATCGGACGACAATACACGCGGCTCCCCAGCACTCCGATGTAGAACTTGCCATCGAAGCGCGGATCGCGCGACAGCCTCGCTCGGGAACAAGCCTGCAAATCCAGTGTCATGCAAACCGTTCGTAAATCAGCAACCGCATTCTGATGATAGTCCAGCCAGCGACGGATTCTGGACGTTTTCGGACCGCTATGGAACGAAGGCAGGCGAGGTCCGAAAACGTCCATCCCATGCGGATCGGAGTCCGGTAACGTCCAACTCTTCGGGGACACATCCGTTACTGTCTCTACGGTAGGCTGTCATGACCTGGCGTGTCCGTCATTGCGTGGAGTGTCCAAAATGCCGTACCCGATATCTGGTCGGATTCAGTCCGTATCGCAACGGTTCGTACCTGGTTCCGGTCGCGAGAGGTTCGCTGCAAGAATGGATTCTCTATTGCGCGTGCGGTTCGCCGCCCAGTCCTAGCCGCTGGAATTGGGATGAGTTACAACCATACGAAGTCTGCCGCTGCGCTCACGTTCGCGGCTACGGTCCGCCAGAGGAGATTCTTCGAGTTCGGCAGCGCGGACTGAGATAGTCTCGCACGGTCCTGCGGTGGGCTTTTCTGCAGGAGCACTTTCGAAATCTGCTTTCCTAGTCTAGCGCGGTTTCCTTGATGCTTTTTTTGCAGTCTTGCTGGCCGGTTTCTTCACTCCAAAGACGCGCGCGAAGATTTTGTCGACGTTCTTGAGCTGGCGCTGCAAATCAAAGGCGTACTCGATTTGCTTGCGGGGAACTTTGCCGGTAATCTCCTTGTCGGCAAGAATCTCGTCGTGGAAGTTGAGGCCTTCTTTCCACGCGTGCATGGCGTGACCTTGCACCAGTCGGTACGCGTCCTCGCGGGTCATTCCGTGTTCGACCAAGTCAAGGAGAAGCTGTCCGCTGAAGATGAGGCCGCGCGTGCTCTCCAGATTCGCGCGCATACGCTCAGGATAGACAAACATCGTGTCGATAACGTTCGTCGTCTTGGTGAGGAGATAGTCGGCAAGCGTTGTCGAGTCGGGAAGGATGACGCGCTCGACTGAGGAGTGCGAAATGTCGCGCTCGTGCCAGAGGGGAACGTTCTCAAATCCGGCTTGGGCGTTGGCGCGTACCACACGCGCGAGGCCGCTGATCTGCTCGAGCGTCACGGGATTTCGTTTGTGAGGCATGGCGGACGATCCCTTTTGCTTTTCGCTGAAAAACTCTTCCGCTTCACGAACCTCAGTGCGCTGCAGATGGCGGATTTCGGTGGCGATCTTGTCGAGTGTTGAGGCGATCACGGCGAGTGTGGCCAGGAAGTTCGCGTGGCGGTCGCGTTGGATCACCTGCGAGGAGACCGCCGCGGCTTTCAATCCCAGGCGCGCGCAGATTTTCTCTTCCAGTTCCGGCGTGAGGTGCGCGAAGATTCCCACTGCACCTGAGAACTTGCCTACGCGCATGTCTTCTGCTGCAGCCATGAATCGCGCGATATTGCGCTGCGTCTCCGAGTACCAGTTGGCGATCTTGAATCCGAAGGTGATCGGCTCGGCGTGGATGCCGTGCGTGCGGCCGATCATGGGCGTGTCTTTGAACTCCCAGGCGCGGCGCTCGAGCACCTCTGTGAGGCGATGGAGGTCTTGCGCGATGACTTGCGAGGCCTGGTGAATGAGGAGCGCTTGCGCGGTATCGACGACGTCGTTGGAGGTGAGTCCGTAGTGAAACCAGCGAGCATGCGGGCCGACGATTTCGGCAACTGCCGTGGTGAAGGCGATGACATCGTGGCGGACTTCGGCTTCTATCTCGTGGATGCGCTCGACTCGAAAGTCGGCACGTTCCTTGATGGCTTTGGCCGCCTCTTTGGGGACGAGTCCTGCCTCAGCCAGGGTCTCGGTGGCAGCGACTTCGACGGCGAGCCAAGTCCGGAAGCGATTTTCGTCGCTCCAGATGCGGGCCATCTCAGGACGGGTATAGCGCGGGATCACAGGCGGCCTCCTGTCTGGTGTGGACAGAGGATTCTAAATGGATGGGCGCGCCGTCGGCTAGCAGGCGAAGTTCGTTCACCACAGAGGGCACAGAGGAGCACGGAGGAAATCAAGAAAACTCAATGTTGCAAAGCCGTGACTGCCCGGCACTCACGGTTCAAGCAGCATCAGTCATTTATATCGCGGTACGATATAATATGTTGGGATTATCGTTGCACGATAGAATCCACGGCATGAAGAAGCTGACACTTGCGGATTACCGGGCTCTGGCGGAATTCCGTTATCAGATTCGGGAGTTTTTCGCTTTCAGCGATCGGGCCGTGCAGGCGGCGGGACTGGAGCGCGGACAGTATCAATTGATGCTGGCCGTCAAGGGGATGCCGGAGGGGCAGCGGCCTCGGATTCGGGAACTCGCCAACCAGTTGCACGTGCAGCATCACAGCGCGGTGGAGTTGATTAATCGGCTGGAGGCTGGTGGCTACGTGCGGCGCGAGCGGACCGAGGAGGACCGGCGCGAAGTACTGCTGGCCCTGACGTCTAAGGGCGAAAACGTGCTTGCTGAGCTGGCGCTACATCATCACTCGGAGTTACAGGAAGCTGCGCCCCGTCTGGTGGCGGCGTTGCGCCGGGTGATGGCGGCGAAAAAGGAAGAAGTTAGCAGGCGAGGTGCGAAAGACGACCACGGGGGCTGAAGCCCCTCTTATGCCACGCCGTTTCGCGGCTCTGAAGGGCCGCCCTTCCACCGCACTGCCGGCAGTGAGTTTCAGGCTATCGAACGTGAGTCTACCGTGTCCTCGGGTGCGCGGTTCGGGTGTGGACGGCACTGACTTTGGAAATCGAGACTTTGGAAACGGAAATCGACGCTTCGTCCAGTGTCAGGAAGAAGTGGGTCACCCTTAGTGTTAGTGCCGCTTCTGTAATTGCGTGCAATTCGAAACGGAGAGTTCATGAGTAGCAATAGCAACAATCATCGATCTGCAGCAATTTCGAATGAACCACTCGCGGCTTCGGGGATATCGCCTTTGGCGCATCCGGAGCCGGCGCCATTCCGGATCGTGCTGATGTCACTTCTGGCGGCGGGAGTTGGGCTGCTGGCCGGGATTGTCGCCTACATCCTTTATAAGCTCATCGGGCTGTTTACCAACCTGTTCTTCTTCCATGAAGCGACAACCACTTTTCGCAGCGTGGGCGGGCATCATCTTGGCTTGTGGGTGATCCTGATCCCGGTGGTTGGTGGACTGATTGTTGGACTGATGGCCAAGTACGGCAGCTCGAAGATCAAGGGGCACGGCATTCCTGAGGCCATGGAGGCGGTGCTGGTCAATCGCAGCCGGATCGAGCCGAAGGTGGCCCTGCTGAAGCCGATCTCAGCAGCGATTGCGATCGGGACGGGCGGGCCTTTTGGCGCGGAGGGACCGATCATTCAAACCGGCGGAGCACTCGGTTCTCTGGTCGGACAGTTCCTGCACACGACGGCGGTGGAAAGGAAAGTTCTGCTGGCTTGCGGCGCGGCAGCAGGCATGTCGGCCACATTCAATACTCCGATCGCCGGAGTGATCCTTGCCATTGAGTTGCTGCTGTTTGAGTTCAAGTCGCGGTCGTTTATTCCGCTGGTTATCGCGAGCACGATCGCGACGGCCGTCCATATGCAATTGCTGGGGCCGGGCCCGATGTTCCAGGTGGGGCACGTGGATTTTGCGATTCCCCGAGCGCTGCCCTTCTATCTTGTCTTAGGACCGATTTGTGGGCTGGCTGCGATCGTGTTGAGCAAATCGCTGTATTGGGTGGAGGATCTTTTCGAAAAGCTCCCCGTGGATGAGCTGTGGTGGCCGGCAATTGGAGCGCTGGGCCTGGGCATTATCGGATTCTTTGTTCCGCGCGTGTTCGGCGTGGGATATGACACGATTGGGGCGATCCTGAACGGCGAATTGGCGTGGAAAGTCTTGCTGGTGGTGATGATCGCAAAGTTTGCGGCGCTGGTGATTTCGCTAGGATCGGGTACGTCAGGCGGTTTGCTTGCACCGACGTTTATGTGGAGCGCGGCAATGGGCGGGCTGTTTGCGATGATCGGGAATCATGTCTTTCCGAATGCCCATCTCTCGCCCGGGGCATTTGCCCTCGTCGCCATGGGAGCGGTGTTCGGGGCGGCTTCGCGGGCCACATTTTCTTTCATTATTTTTGCATTCGAGATCACGCGAGACTACAACTCGGTGCTACCCCTGATGCTGGTGGCGGTGATTGCGGATGGAATCGCTATGCTGTTCATGCCGCGGAGTTCGATCATGACGGAGAAACTGGCGCGGCGCGGACTGCGGGTGCATCAGGATTACGAAGCTGACGTACTGACGCAGGTCACAGTTGCGGAAACGATGGAGAAGGATGCTCCAGTGATTGCGGCTGGAACCAAAGTAGGAGAGCTCGCCGAGCGAATTGCGCGACACGATCCCGCGGTAGCACGTTACGAAGCTCTGCTGATTCAAGATGACGGCAACCTGGTGGGGATTATCACGCGAGGTGACATTCTGCGCGCTCTCGATACAGATGCCACAGGAATGATTGCGGTCGAGGAGGCGGGCAGCACGAAGCTGGTGGTGACTTATCCGGACGAACTTGTATCTGATGCCGCGGCAAAAATGCTGCATCGGGAGGTGGGACGCTTGCCGGTGGTCGACCAGAACGATGAACGGAAGGTGCTGGGATATCTGGGCCGGTCAGCGATCATGGCGGCGCGGACGCGGCGCTTGCGGGACGAACATGTCCGCGAGCAAGGCTGGTGGGGAACTGTCAGGTCTCGCGCCGCGAAGGTGCAGGAGTTTTGAGGGGTCAGAATCCAGTACAGAAAAAGCAATCACCACAAAGCACACGAAGGGGCACGAAGGAAACACCACAGACGCACGAGATTATGGCTAGTACTGGATTAGCAGGAAGAAAGATGCTATCGGAAGTGTATGCCAGGTACCGATTTTATCTGCGCCAGCGGCCTACGATCCTGGCGCTGTTTTCGGTGGTGGCGGTTGTGTTCTTTCTTGGCGTGACGGTCTTGTCGCGCACCCATCAAGGCCAGAGGCAGGCAATCGGAGAGCGCTGGTTCAACCGCGGTATTGCGGATCTGAATGCGAAGCGCTTTGATGCTGCGGTTACTGACTTCCGGGCGGCCCTGCTTTACTCGCCGGACGAATATTCCTATCAGCTCAACCTGGCCGAAGCTCTGATCGGAGAAGGACGCATGGGGCAAGCCTCTGCCTATCTGATCAATCTTTGGGAGCGCGAGCCGGAAAATGGAGTCGTCAATCTTGAACTGGCGCGGATCGCAGCGCAGCGAGGGGAGACCGATAGCGCCATCCGGTATTACCACAACGCGGTGTATGCCGTGTGGCCGAGCGGCCAGGAGACGAAGAGACTGGATGCGCGCCTGGAGTTGATCGAACTCCTGTTGCGGATTGGCGCCAAAGCGCAGGCACAGAGTGAGCTGATTGCGTTGGCGGTAAATGCAGGACCTGATCCTGCGTTGCAAGAGCGCATCGGAAATCTTTTTCTTCGCGCGGTGGACTACGAACATGCCCTCGGCGCATACAACGCTGCGCTGAAGTTCGATCGCCATGATGCGACGGCATTGGCAGGAGCAGGATACGCGGCGTTCGAACTAGGACGGTACCAGTTGGCCCAGCACTACTTGCAGTCTGCGGTCAGTGCCAATCCGAATGATTCGGAAAGTGCAGAGCGGCTGAAGACCGCGCAAATGGTGTTGCACCTGGATCCGTTCCGCCGGCAGATCCGAGCAGCGGAGCGCAACCGGATCGTAGCAGAAGCATTTGCGGCAGCGGGTCAGCGGTTGAAGAGCTGCGCGCTCCCGAGAACCACGGCTACAGGGCCGGCAAGCGTGCTCTCTCTCACCGATGAATGGGAGCGACTGAAACCAGCGATTACGGAAGCGGGATTGCGGCGCAATCCAGACCTGGCAGACACGGCGATGGATCTGGTGTTTCGCATCGAGCGCGAAACGAACGTGGTGTGCGGGACGCCGACGGGAACCGACCTGGCATTGCTGCTCATATCGAGAATGCACGAAGGAAGCTAATGGAGCCGGAGTTGAACGCAGAGGACGTATTGGTGGAAAACGGACACACACATCCGGCGGCCACCTGGATTCAGGAACATTCGCCACTAACCCTGTGGCGCTCCGTGTTCCGGGAAGATCGTCTGTTTCTGATTCTTTCGGTATTCATCGGAGTATTTTCGGGGCTGGCGGTCGTGTGTTTCCGGTTTGCGATTGATTGGGCGCGGCTTTACCTGCTGGGAACGGGCGCCGTGTTGACTCCGGTGCGGATGCTGCTGGCTCCGACATTGGCCGGTCTTGTGATTGCTGTCCTCGTGATCCATTTCTTTCCGACGGCGCGGGGCAGCGGCGTCAATCAGACCAAAGCGGCGCTTTACATTTTCAATGGCAACATTCCGCTCCGGACGGCAATCGGGAAATTCATTACGTCCGCGCTCGCGATTGGCTCCGGGCATTCATTGGGGCCAGAGGATCCATCGCTGCAGATCGGGGCATGCATTGCGTCTGCGGTGGGGCGGAAGATGAGATTGCAGCGTGACCGCATGCGCCTGATCGCGCCCGTTGGCGCAGCGGCTGGATTGGCGGCGGCTTTCAATGCGCCGATTTCGGCCGTGTTGTTCGTCATCGAAGAGGTGATTGGACGGTGGACGGCTGGGATTTTGGGATCAGTCGTTCTCTCTGCAATTTCGAGCGTGGTGGTAATGCGATGGTTCCTGGGTTCGGAATCGCTGTTTCGGATTCCCGCGGTAGAGTTGAAACGGCCCGCAGAATTGATTGCGTACGCAGCGCTGGGAGTAGTGGGCGGACTGGCTTCAGTGGTATTTGCCAGCGGAATTGCCTGGTTACGACCGCTATGCAAATCGCTGCCGCGATGGACGCAGTATTTGCAGCCCGCCGTAGCAGGCCTGCTGATTGGAATCATGGCGGTGCTGGGCGCACCGCAAGTGATGGGAGCAGGCTACGAGTACATCGATCAGGCGATGCACGGGCAGTTCACATGGGAATTTCTGGCAATCCTGGCGGGATTGAAGATTGTGGCGACCTTGCTGTCGTTTGTCAGCGGGACGCCAGGTGGAATGTTCGCGCCGACGCTGTTCATTGGGGCCATGCTTGGAGCTGCGGTGGGCGGCGCGGAGCACGTGCTGTTGCCGCATCTGACGGGATCGCCGGGAACGTACGCACTGGTGGGCATGGGCGTTCTGTTCGCGGGATTCCTGCGGGCGCCGATGACATCGGTATTCATGGTGCTTGAAGTGAGTGGGAACTACTCCATCATTGTGCCGGTGATCCTGGCTAACACTGTCGCTTATCTTATTTCGCGTGGATTACAGCCGACCGCGATTTTTGATTTGTTGACCCGGCAGGATGGCCTGGAATTGCCATCAATGGAGGAGCAGCGGGAAGAGGACATCCTGAGGGTGGAAGATGCGATGCAAGCGGCGGAAGCTCCTGTGCTGGATGCGGAGACGACGCTCGATCAGGCGCTTCAGCAGTTGGATCAATCCGAGATGGAGCGTGTGCTGGTGCGACTGACTCCGAGCGGGTGGGGTAGCGTCAGCAAACAGGAACTGCAGACGATGGCGAGCGAAGGAAAAGGGACGACGAAGCTGGGAGCTTTGCTGCCGATCGCGCCCGTGCCGTATTTGCATCCCGACCTTCCGCTGGAAACAGCCTTGCGGTATGTGGACCGATGGCCGCTGGTCCCGGTGGTGAGCCGAGCGGATTTCCGGCATTTGGAGGGCGTGGTTACGCAGCGACATGTGCTGGAGCGGTATCGGGAATTTGGGGAGGGATAGGTTCGCGTAGCCGCGTACGCATTTCGTCCGCGGTTGTGTGTAGCACCAATGCTCAGCCGTAACGGCGAAAACGGGCTCAATAATAAGTGGTAGCCGTGACCCCAGTGGGCTACAGACACGCTCGCTTTGCTCGCGGGGCGGACGAAGGCGTCCGCCCCTACACAAACAGCTAGAAGCTAATTTATTACTTCGGTGCCACTTCTGCGCTTGAAAACCGCCGTCTTAATTCAGTAAGCTCTTCTCATCCCACGAAGGCATTTTTCACGGCAGGACTGTATTCATAGCGCTTATGGCAAAAGAGCAACCTATCTTGATTAGACAGGACGATCGGATGCGGACCACGTCTGTCGCTGCCAAGGCAAGGACTGCCGGCTGTTGTTGATGCTTTCCGTTCGTGATTCTTCTGTGAAAACAATTTGATTACGGTTTACGCGATGGGGGAAACGACCATGCTGGGTTCTTGGAAGAAGTTCATAGCTATCGGTGTCGCTTCGTTAGCGCTGGCTGGGGCGGCCTGGGGGCAAGGCGGTGCAACGGGCGCGATCACCGGGACAGTGCAGGATCCGAGCGGAGCATTTGTGGCCAATGCCACGGTCCGCATCACGAATCAGGACACGGGTGTAATCGAACGCTCGGCCACCACAGGGCCGGATGGAGCGTTCACGGCTCCGCTGATGCCAGTCGGGACATATAGCGTGAGCATCCATGCCGAGGGTTTTGCCGAGGCGAAGATTGCCGACGTAGCCGTGCGAGTCACCGAGACGACACGGATGACGGCGAAGCTGACGACCAAGTCGGTACAGCAGAAGATTGAAGTGCAGGCGGAAGTGCAGACGGTGGATACGAGTGACGCGACCACCGGACAGGCAATTGAAAGCACGACGATCCGGGCATTGCCCCTGGCCACGCAGAACTTCCAGCAACTGCTGACGCTGTCGACGGGAGCGCAGAGTGAACTGAATGCCGCGGCACAACTGGGGCGCGGGCAGGTGCGCATACAGGTCAACGGCCAGCGCGAGGACAACAACAACTATCTGATCGAGGGTGTCAGCGTCACCGATTACAACGTCGCGGAACTCACCAACACTCCGCTGCCGAACCCGGACGTGGTGCAGGAATTCAAGGTACAGACCTCGCTTTATGATGCCAGCCAGGGACGCAACGGCGGCGGCAACATCAATGCGATTTTGAAATCGGGCACGAACAGCATCCATGGCGATGTGTATGAGTTCTTCCGCAACACCGTGCTCGACGCCAACGAATACTTCCTGAAGCAGAGCGGATCGCCTCGGCCGGTGATTCAGCAGAATATTTTTGGGGGAAGTCTGGGAGGGCCGGTGAGTCCCGGCGGCAAGCTCGGCTTCTTTTTCGTCAATTACCAGGGAACCCGTCAGCGGAGCGGTGACTCACCGGGAACATTAATCAGTACGTTTATTCCATACGTACCGCGGAGCGATCGCGGTTCGGCGAATGCGACGACCCTGGCCTCGGACTTTGGAGTGTCGTCAGCTGATCCGGTTGCTGTTAGCTTGCTCGCGTTTCAAAGCAATCAGTTTGGAGCGCCGGCGAACGGATATCTATTCCCGCTGCCGGCGGTGCCAGCTGGGACGGCCCCGGGAACGTCTGTGCAATTCACGGTGAGTAAGCCGGGCAAGTTTACGGATGACCAACTGACCGCAAACTGGGATCATGAGTTCCACGATTCTAGAGACTCTGTCGCGGCACGGTTCTTCTACTCCAACTCCGAGCAAGACATTCCCTTCGGTGCAGGCGGACTGCAAGCTTCGCTGGGCGCAGCTGCGAGCGGAACGGATCTGAACTTTCCATACCAACTGCCGATTCATGACCGGCTATTCATCATTTCTGAAACGCACGTATTTTCGCCCAGGCTGGTGAACGACTTGCGGTTCGGGCTGGTTCACATTAACAACACGGCCACCAATGTGAACCCGGTCACCGCAAGTGACGCCGGGATTACCCGGCCGACCAGCAATTTGACCCAGAGCATCTACAAATTTACTTTTCTCACCTCGGGCTTTCAGTTCGGCCCGACTCCACAGGCGAATCAGGCGCAATCGCAGAACAATTACAACATCGTCGACAACCTCAGCTGGGTTCGCGGAACGCATACATTTACCGTCGGTGGTCAATACACCCGCGTCCGCCTCGACAAACTCTTCCCGCAGGTATTCAACGGGCAGTTGTTCTTCACAAGTTCTGGTCCAGTCTCGGATTTCGGAAATTTCATTCAAGGAACGCCACCGTTTGCGTTCGGCGGCGGCGGCGTTTACAACCACGCCTACAAGCAGAGCAATTCCGCCGTCTTCCTGCAGGATGATTGGAAAGCCAACTCCAAACTCACGCTGAATGTGGGACTGCGTACGGAATTCCTGGGGGCGTGGACCGACGGCAATTGCCACATCGCCAACATCGAGTCGGATCTCACGAATTCCAACACGTATCCGTTCATCTATCCGAGTTGCGCCAGCAAGCTGGGGCTCTCGGGATTGACCGGGAGCGGACCTGGGTCAACGTTCAAAAATAGCGTCTCCACCGGATGGGGACCACGCGCCGGATTCTCCTGGGACGTTCTGGGGAATCACAAGACCACGCTTCGCGGCGGCTACGGCATCTACTATGTGCGCGAGGACGTGGGCGCGGTCGATCAGTTGAGCTTCCAGGCACCGTTTATTCCGATCGTGGCCTTCGCTACTACGCCCGGATTCACCCTGGCCAACTACTTCACGGGAACGCCGGCGACGAATGCCAATGCCGTTCCTCAGGCGGGTCAGTTGGCCCCTGCGTGGGTACCGTGCCTGGCGCAGTTCACGGGATTCGTGGACGCCAGCCACAATCCCACAAATGATCCGAATCAGACAGCTACATACAACTCCTGCAAAGGTCCAGGACTGGATTCCACGCAAAATCTGTTTGTGCTCGAGGTTCCTCGCCACTTCCGGGTGCCGAACACCCAGCAATGGAACCTCACCCTGCAGCGGGAATTCGGCAGAAGCTGGGTGCTAGAAGTTGGATACGTGGGAACGCGCGGCATCCATTTGCGCGAAACTCGCGATGCGATCCAGTCGGTCGATGCGACCAAGCATCCCATCACGGTCACGGACGTCACTACCAACCAGAGCTACACGATTACGCAAAATAGCGCGGCGAACGCGATCGCCAGGACGCCGGCTCCAGGGTTGAACGGGTATAGCGGTTATCAACTCTTTGCCAACGACGCCTACTCCATCTATCACGCGCTGCAAAGCACACTTTCGCGGCGGTGGGGACAGAGTTATTTCCAGGCGGCGTACACCTTCTCGAAGAACATTGACGCCACATCGACGGGTAACACCGCGTTCAACACTGCTTACAACGATCAAAGCAACATCAATGCTTCGCGCGGCATTTCCGATTTCAACCGACCGCACCGCCTTTCGGTGAGTTATGCATACGATCTACCGTTCTTCGCGCACAGCGCGGGACTCAAGCACGCGGCGCTCGGCGGATGGCAGGTCAGCGGCGTTACCATCTTCCAGACGGGGTTACCGTTCTCGATCTACGATTCGGCGGCGGGAACTGCGTTCCTTGGAGCCGGGAGCACGCCGCTGCTCGGAGCAAGTCTTGCCCAGGGTGCGACCGTGTCGAGCGGGCTTGCCGGTGGCAGCCTGAAAAACCGGCTTGTCAACGGATATCTCAACGGGGCTGCGTTTACGCCCGCTCCAGTTTTTGATCCCACCAACTGCGCAGTCGATCCCAGCAACTTCTGCGTCACCGGATTCGGAGATCTCGGCCGCAATGTCTACCACGGACCCTTCCAGCAGAACTGGGATGTGTCGTTCCTCAAGCATTTCAAAATTGGGGAGCGGAATGATGTTCGCTTCGCGGCGGACTTCTTCAACCTCTGGAACCATACGAACTTCGCGGATCCAACGGTGACCGACGTGGAAACAGCGGGGTCGGCAAATAGCCCGTTTGGCAAGATCATCCAGACGAATGGCAACCCACGGTTGATTCAGTTTTCGCTGCGCTGGGCGTTTTAGACAGTTAGAAGATCCACGCCGGAAGGCGGTCGCCTTCCGGCTTTTTTATTTCTGTGAAACTCCAAACGGGTTGAACATTCAATTTGTGAGGGTGGGACGCCCGACATAAGCGCTTCTATGAGACGGCTGATCGTGTCAAGTATGCACCGTGCATTTCATGGTGCTTTTGTCTTTCATCTCGCGGTTTCATCTCGGGCTTCTATTCGCACTCTGGTGAGTCCGTGGGACTCGGTGCATGTTGGTGTCCGATAGTGATGAAGCGGTGCTGCAATCTAACTTACGGCCTTGTGTTTCGGGCCAAGCGCTTAACAACTTGCGGAAAAAATCACCTACAACCTAAACGTCGGGGCTGTGCGGGTGATTTTTTCGGGTCGAGGGAGCTGACATGTCCCCGTCGTTTTGCTGGGACCGGGTTTTGGTCGTTGCCCGGACACACTTCGCCCCGTACTTACTGCGCCGGAATCAGCTTCTGCAACCGGAGCAGATTGTGCGTCGTCATCACCAACCGGAACATCCAGTCCACACGCCGTACGCCTCGCAACTTCATCTGCTTTACCGGCCGCGCTTGTTTTCCCCAGCCAAACACTTTCTCTACCAATTTACGGGCTTGCTGACTGACTCCAAAACCCGCGCTCTCCCGCTCGTCGGCTCGCAGATGACTCACTCGCCGGTAGGCTCCCGGGCACTCCGCCACATGCGGCACAATCCCACGCGCCCGCAATCCCTCCACAAAGTCCCGTTCCTGATAGGCGTTGTCGGCGCCCAGCGTGATCGGCCCGGAGCGCGACAATGCGTCCACCATCGCCAGCCCCGCCTCCCGCTCCGCCCGCGTACTGGATTGTGTCGCGCAGGCGGCCACCACCAGCCCATGCCGATTCTCCGTCAGCACATGTCCCAGATAGCTAGGCAGCGCTGCCACCCACCGGCTACGCTTGAACAAGCGTGCTTCCGGGTCGCTCCTCGATTCATGCGTGTCCCGCAAACGCGGTTTCCCACCGTCGGCACCGATCGTCGGCGGCGGATCCTTCGGACGAAAACTGCGCCGGTTGGCCCACGCCTGGATCAGCGTCCCGTCCACCGTAAAATGTTCTTCACTCAACAACCCCTGCCCGCGCGCCTGCTCTACCACCGATCGCAGCAGGCGCTCCGAGACCTCACCCGCCATCAAGCGCTCCCGATTCTTGGTGAACACCGTCACGTCCCAGACCTCGTCGTCCGGATTCAAGCCCACGAACCAGCGGTACAACAAGTTGTAGTTGATCTGTTCCATCAGTTGCCGCTCACTGCGGATCGAATACAACACCATCAGCAAGAGCGCTCGCAACAGCCGTTCCGGCGCGATTGACGGTCGTCCCCGGCGCGCATACAGAGCATCGAAATGTAACGACAACTCCTGCAGCGAACTCTCCAGCAGCACCCGAATCCCACGCAACGGATGATCCGCCGGTATTCGCTGCTCCGTGTTGAGGTAGCTGAATACCACTTCTTGCCGCGCGTCGTCTCCTCGCATACTTCCTTCATATCCCATCGGCGTGTGCAAAAGCGTATCTTCCACGCTTCTCCCCGATCTTTTTTCCGCAAGTTGTTAAGCGCAGTCGCCGCAACGCGAGATTTGCATCCGGTGCTGGTTGTCCGATCTTGTCCCTTATGGAGTAAACACTTGGGTTCCATTCGGAAACGGTCGATAATATTCGCCACTCCGCCAGAGATGGTGCAACAGAACCGCCAGTTTGCGCGCTACGGCAATCACTGCGCGCTTTTTTCCACGCTTGGCTCCGCTAGCGGCCAGTTTCAGGCCCCACCGCCGTAGTTCGGAATCCGGTCCAAAGCGTCCCAATACATATTGCGCCGCTTGTACCAGCAATCGGCGCAGATAGGAGTTTCCCGTTTTACTGATCCGTAGCTGCGGATCGCACTCCCCCGATTGGCTTTGCCGCGGCCGTAATCCCAGGAAGGCGCCCACCGCCCGGCTCTTTCCCGCCGCCCCGGGTGAGTCCAGCGTCAACACGTACGCGGCTGCAACCACCGGCCCCACGCCGGGCACGCTTCGTAACCTCACGACTTCGGGATATTGTTTCCCCAGTGCTTCGATCTGTTTGTCCATCTTCCGGATGTGCTCCGTCAAACTCGCTACTTGCTCTAACAACGGCGTGAGCGCTGGCTCCATGCCCGCGGGAATCGTTGTCCGCACTGCCCTGGCAAACGATTCCGTCGAACACTTTGGTAGTCGTTGCCCGGCGCTCTTCACCAACCCACGCATCGCATTCACCAGCATGGTCCGTGCCCGGACCAGCGTGTCGCGAGTCTGCAGCAGGTTCAGATCTCGCTGTCGTTCCGGGCTACGATGTTGAATCGGCGACAACAACCGCACATCGTAGGCGGCGAACCGCGCCAACTTCTCCGCATCGTTGCGATCATTCTTCGATTCGCTGCCCGTGATCGCCCGCACCTTGCGCGCGTTTGCCACCAACACTTCATGCCCCATGCTCTGCAACAATCGACTCACCCATGGCGAATGCGTCCCGCATTCCATCGCAATCCGCTGCCTTTCCCCAGTGAAATGTCTCTCCAGCGCTGCCCTCGTCGTTTGTATCCGACCCTCCTCGATAACTTCGCCCTCCTGGTTCACCACACAATATCGACTGAACCGATCGCCTAGATCGATCCCCACAGTCATCCCAGGCTTCTCCACATCCGCTGAACGTCTGCTATTCTCTTGCATCAGGCTGGTCTCCTTTGCACCTCATCGAGTGCGTGCGGACAGCTTATCTGTTCCGCGAGACCAGCCGTCTCATTCCATCTAACTAACTTAGGAATTCTTTCCGAGTTGGCGGTCAGCCACCACCATCAGTAAACACTAGGCGACTTTTGATTTGTCCGCGAAGTATCAGCCGATATTCATTCAACTCATTTGGCAACTCGCTGCCTGCCCCTCGAATACTTGGTCCCAGCCGTCTTTTCCTTGCACTTCAGCTTCTCTTTCCGAAACGGCTGGCCTGGTAAACCCGGTTTGACAGTGCCGTGGCAAGTTGCGGATACTTGCTACAGCGTGCGACAGGGCACCACCGACCCGCGGCAAGGGAACAATCCCACCTGATTCGATTAAGACAGCGTGCATTGCACCTTCTTTCAGCCTGTATCAGCGGGTCACAGGCGCTCATGAAAGGAGGTCGTAATGACCACATCGAAGCTTCCTGCTCGTCCCTCCCTGGAATCCCTGCGCAAGCAAGCCAAGAAACTGGCGCGCGGCATCGTAGCCGGCGATGCAAGCGCCATCGCCCGGGCGCGGGCCCAGCTGCCGCAAGCCGAGCTGCCGTTGTCACAGCGTGATGCCCAGTTGGTGCTGGCGCGCGAATATGGGTTTCCAGGCTGGCAGGACCTCGTTAGAGAAGTAAAGCAACGCCTGGGCAGCGGACTCGAGTGGGCCGTGTCCGAAGCCCGCCGCCGCATCCATGACAATGACATCGAACGTCTGCGGCAGCTGTTGGCTGAGTACCCGGCCCTCTTGTCGTGGAGGGCGGATGAAAACGACGGCGGACTGCTCGGGATGGCTACCGAGTCCTACGGCGACAGCTTCGACCCGTCCCGGGAGCAGATATTCACGCGCGCGGCATGTGCAGAGTTCCTGATCGATGCAGGCGCAGTCGTCGCGCCGTCGGTATGCGATGGCCTCATCGCTTCCCGCGCAAAGGGACTGCTCGATCTCTTTCATCGCAGAGGCCTTCTTCCCCGATCGCTCCGGTTCTTTGCCGCGCTTGGCGACGTCAATGGCGTTCGTGCCTGCCTTGATGCGAATGGCGACGATCTTGCAGCGGTGAACCAGGCGTTCATGTGTGCTTGCCATCTCCAGCACGCGACCGCAGCGGCGCTGCTGCTGGATCGGTCCATCACGCTCGATGCCGAGCTGGGAAGGCAGATCGATGGCGGGCCGGGACGTTCCGCATTTGTCCAATACATCATGGCGGAAAGTGAGACGCTCGCCTTCACCAACGCCGACCCGGCCGGGCCCTGGCAGGCTTTTGTCATGCGACAGGTCGTACGCGCGTGTGAACGACGGCGACCTGACATCCTTTGTCGGCGGATTGCGCGGCGAGCCATGGATGCTGGCAGACGCATGCGTGAAATTCCAGGTCGGATTGATCGAGCGGGCGGTGCTGCGCGATCGCGAAGCTTTCATTACCGCTCTTCTTGATCTCGATCCCGCGGTGCTGCGCCGTCGCGTCCCGCCGCCATCGCAGGCCATTGAATTCGCGTTCACGTATGCGAAGACCCGACTGCTTCCGACGCTGCTGCGCATCTGGCGCCTCCCCGACGATCTGCCACACGCAGCCGGGAATGGAGACTTCGCACGCGTGAAAAGCTGGTTCGACGCGGAGGGCAAGCCTGCACTGGGCGACCTGGCGAATCATTCTCCCGCCAACAGCCTGCACACGCGGGAACCTGAATGGGGCGAGCCCAGTGTGCAGCAGGTTCTCGACACCGCGCTCGCCTGGGCGGTCCTCAACAACCATTTCGAGATCGCCGACTTTCTTCTCGGTCACGGGGCCGATATCAACACGAACTGGAGCTCCCATGAGCCCGCCAGCATCCTGCATGAGCTGGTGTTCCACAAGAATTACGAAGCGATGCAATTCCTCATCGATCGCGGCATCGATATGACGATCGTCGATTATCGCTGGCGCTCTACCGCCCAGGGTTGGGCATCTTACGCTGTGAAGGACGAGAAGATGGCACAGTGGCTGCGCGAGGCGCAACAACGGCGGGAGCAGGCATCGCGCTGAGAACGGCCAGGCGGATCAATCAGAAGGCCGCCCGGGTAAGTTGCGCCCTTTCACCGGGAGCCGAGGCATGTCGGCTTCAGAACCTTCTTTTGTCTGCAGTCGACGTGACAAACACACAGGCAGTCAGATTCCCGGCCCGCGAGCAGACGGTAGGAGAATAGTTCCGCTAGAGCCGGGAAGCCAGTACTGGCTAACCGGGGTCCATGTTTAGACGTTTAACCAGAAGTGACTCGGAACGGAGCGCTTTTAGAGACGTTCAGAAAAGTGTGTAGTCCTCTTACGGTGGTCCTCCTGCGCGGCGTTCTTTGCCGCACAGGTGGTATGAACTCCGTCGCTGCGGAGGTGCTGCCAGCGAGTTGCACAGGTCCTTCGCCGCAAAAGACGCGGCTCAGGATGACATTGTTAATGGATTGCCCCAGAACCAAAAGAGCTCTAGTCCTAGGTTTCATTGACAACTGAGATCGTCTTTTCAGTTTGAACATCATTCTCCCCGCAGGACATGCATTGGATCAGTGGCCGCGGCGTTCCTTGCTGGAAGTAGCGAGGCCAGCACAGCGGCGACGATGAGAATCGCCATGCCCGATCCGATCACCACGGGATCGGCCGGACTGGTTTCATACAGCAGGCTGCGCACCCAGCGGGTAGCTAGCGCAGCCCCCAGAAGGCCCATCGCAATCCCACCCCCCATGGGATAAGACGCGTCCAGCAGAACTTGACGGACGAGCTTTGCTCGGCTCGATCCGAGCGCGATGCGGATACCGAACTCCTGCGCGCGGAGTGAAACGGAATAGGCGAGGACCCCGTAGATGCCGAGTACTGCGAGAAGCAACGCGGCGCCTCCAAAGCTGGAAAGAATGACGGTCTGAAACTTCTCGGTGGCCACGGATTCATCCAGTTGGGCGTCCAGCGAAATCACGGTCGGAATTGAAATGTCGGGATCGACGCTCCAGATGGCTTGACGCATTTCCGGGCCGAGAGACTGGATCGTCTGGGAGCTACGCACCAGGAACACCGGCGTTGCCGGGGGAAAATCCCAATACGGCAAATAGTAGACGGCGACGTCGCGCTTCAAATCGCTGATGCGGGCATCGGCGGTTACGCCCACAACGGTATAGACGCGGCCCCAGTGCCGGATGCTGCGGCCCAGGGGATTTTCGTCCGGCCATACAGCCCTGGCAGTTTTTTCAGAAACGATGGCAACGCGTGGGTTGTTGCGATCCTCCTCGCTGAAATCGCGCCCTGCAATGAGGGGAATCCGCATGGTGGTAAGGTATCCGGGACTGATGAATCGCCGATTCGCCATCGGCACCTGTCCCTCTGGGACGGGGTGATCCACCCTGTGGATCCCATCCACGTTCATATCCCCCGTCAGGGGAATTGCGCTTGTAGCCGCAACGGACTGCACGGCGGGCAAGGCACGCAGCTTGTCGAGGGTTCGATCGATCATCTCATCGCGGGCCAGGCTGGGCGGATCGACTCCTGGATTGTCCGGGATCCCTCCGCCGCTTGAATATCTGGAACTGCTCAAATCGGCCCTGGCTACGGAGACGGATTGCGAATTGAAGGCGCGATTTTGCGTCAGCAAATGTGAAAAGCTCCGCGTGATCAGACCGGTCACGATCAGCAGCGTGATGCTGCACGCAACCTCGATGGCGACAAGCATCTTACGGGTATGTGCTGCCTGTTTACTGCTCGAAAGGCGGATGGAACTGGCTTGCAGCGCGCTTTGCGGCATCACGCGAAAAGACCGGAGAGCTGGAAGAACTCCAAATCCCAGCGACGTTGCGATCGATAGCCCAAGTGCCAAGAAAAGCATGGGCGTGCCGAGGTGGACCTCATTCAAACGGGGTAGAACCGCCGCGATCCTGACAAACAGCTTCTCGCCCAGATCTGCGAATAAGATTCCGCCCACACCGCCACCCAATCCCAAGAGCAGATTTTCTGCAAGGACACCTTGGAACAGCCGTCGCCGTCCTGCGCCAAGGGCGGCTCGAAGAACCATCTCGTGCTGGCGGGCCACGCTTCGTGCCAGTTGCAGGTTCGCAAGATTCACACATGCCATGAGGAGGACGCTCGCGACCGCAGCTAGCAGCAGCCACAGAGGCTTACTGACGTTTCCACTAATCTCCTCGGAAAATGGCAAGACCACGACTCCCAAGTGGATGGCTAGATGATCGGCAGCAGCGGTCGCCTTCTCGATTCCGTCCAGTTCACTTTGGGCTTGCCGCACTGTGACGCCCGGCTTGAGGCGTGCCACCACGACAAAGTTGAAGTCGCCGTCGTTCGCGGTCAACTCTTCTGGGTCTGGCACCAGAGGCTTAAACACTTCATAGCGCTCGGTCGATCCGAAGGTGGCCTGTCCGGGCATGACAGACATCACAGGAAAGCGGAACTCCTTCGGCATCACGCCCACAATGATTTTCGGCTCCCCACTGACCCGCAGGGTCATCCCGATCGCCGATGGGTCGCCGTGAAAGAGACGTTGCCACGCGCCCCAGGTAAGAATGATTTCTTTGTCTCGACCGCTCTGCGCCTCTTCCGGCATGAAGACACGGCCCATTAAAGGCGACACGCCCAACACTGAGAAAAAGTTAGGTGAGACTGCCAAGCCTTCCGTCATCTGCGGATGGTCGACGCCAGCCGACATGCTGAACCCGGCGGTCTGAACTATCGCTGCGTCCTGGATCGAGGTCGCCCGGCTTTTCAGATTCAGATAGTGACGATAGTTGTCGGGCAAGAGCGGTTCCGCCTGTTGGATCTCCTGGATGGTCTCCCGCCAAACCACAATCTGCCCCGGATCACGGAATGGGTAAGGGCGCAATAGGACCGTATGCACCACGCTGAAAACAGCGGTGACCGCGCCCACCCCCAGAGCAATGGTGAGCACTGCTGTAAGTGCGAAGCCTTTAGATTTGCGCAGCTGCCGAAGCGCGTAACGAAGATCATTGGTCCATGATTTCATCGGAAGCTCCAAACACAATCAAGCATCAGTCGCATCCCGCTTGCCAATCTTCGACCTGCCACAAGTTCTATTTATTCAGTTGGATAGAAAAACCAGGAGGGCCGTGGCCTCAACTGGCATGCCCATAATCAACGCTATATGTTCGTAATCGAACAGTCCCCACTGAATTTCGACTAGGATCGTTAGGGTTTCAGTGACGAAACAAACGCCGCAACAGCGATCATGTCATCCAATGACAGCTTCACAACCTGTCGGCGCATTTGCAATGACAGGGCCCCGGAGCGCGCACCGGACTTCAGATCAAATAGTTGGCGGACGATGTAACTAGGCGAGCGTCCAGCAATCGATGGGACATTGCCGCTGCCGCGGAGGCCGGGGCCGTGACACTTGGCACATGGGAACATCTTGCCGTCGCCCCCGGTGGTGACCAGCCACTTTCCGCGCTTGAGGCTGCTTTCGGGGACGTACGCTACGAATCCCGACGTGTCGTCGCGCAACTCCGTGCGTTCCAAATCTTCTGGCATTTCAATGAGGCGCTGTCCTATCGGCTCGGTGGCAACAGGTGTATCCGCGACCAGCATCCATCCGGCAACGTGCGTCTTGGGGACGGTACTGGTTTCCACGACGCGGATCCAGGGCTTGCGCTCAAGCTTGGAAAAATATTCTGCTGCGGCGGCAGTCTCCTGATTGGTCGCCTTGGTCTCACGGGAAATCATGTTCGCGACCGGAAGATGCCGGGGCTCGGAACTCTTGCGGGCACCGCTGCGAAAGTCGGTCATCTGGTGAATGATGTAGGGCGCAGGCAATCCGGCGAGGCTGGAGTTCTCGGGGCGTCCCAGGCCGTTGGGAAGATGACAATGACCGCAGGCGAAAACATCAGGCTTTCGACCGTGGGCCACGATGTCGGGCATTGGCGGATGGTCGGAGGGATGCCAGTCGGGGGGATTGAAGAGGTCCTGCGTTTGGGCAGTTGTGAACACTGCGCTGCTGTTGGGAACCTGCCGTGGGCTATCGTCGACCTTCGCTGGAGCGGGAGTAACCGGGTTGATGCAGAACGCCCAATACGGCGTGGTCTGGTTGGGAGTGTCAGCCATGGCGATGAATGCCACCACGAGCAGGAAGAAGACGAATAGTAACGGACGGGGATGGGGCATGCAGATAATGTAATGGGTCAGCGCGTAGGGACCAAAATGTAGCCCGGACGCCGCGTCCGGGGTGGCGCTGAAGCGCGCAATGTGGGGCGGTTAGGTATCAAGGCAAGTGACGGAGCGGGACATGCGGCTGGCACGCGTCGCTTCGCTTCCGCTGTGCGGACGAATGCGTCCGCCCCGACACAAGCTTCTAGCGGGAGTTGGCTTCGTCGATTAGGGGGCGGAGGGAATCTACCGAGACTCCGAGCGTGCCGCCGGAGAAGCCGTCCATATAGGCGGAATTCACGCCGATGACTTCTCCCTTGGAATTGAAAACCGGACCGCCACTGCCGCCGTGGGCTGTGGGAGCGTCGTAGATCAGCTTGTCGCCGACTACGTCGCCCAGGTGCCCGCAGGTCGTCGAAGGGCGAATCAGCGACAGGGCGGCCAATTCGCTGGCCGCGTTGATGTCGTTATGGCGGTAGGCAAGGCGTTCGTAAATTCCAGAAGGAGACTTGGCGACCATTCCGGCAATGCCCATGGGATAACCGATCACAGTGACGAGCTGTCCCGGCGCGCCGGTTGATTTCGCGAGTGGAAGAACCGACAACGCATGAACGGCATTCGCGTCTTCCGCCCGGACCACCGCGAGATCAGAAGTTTTCGAGACTGAAGCGGGAGCGAGATTCACCGGCGTCGGGGAGCCGGGAAAAAAAATCACAAGGCTCTCGATAGTGCCGAGGGCGCCTTCGTCTATGAGTTTCTGCGCTTCGGAGTCGCCGTACCAGGGCTCTGCGACGTGGCGGTTGGTGGCGATCAGGCCGTCACCAACTAGGAATCCGGTGCCCGAAACGCGGGCACGAATATTTGGACGACGATTCGGGAATCCCACCTGATACACGCCATAGATGTATCCGATGGAATTGCGGTAGCGGTTGAGGACGACCGCCGGCATCGATTGCTCTTGCCGCAGTTGCTCGACCTCAGTAGTGAGTTCGTGCACCTGCTTTTGCAGGTCGTCGGGAGGAAGTCCTTGCGCTGCCATCGGCCCGTAGTAGTGGACCATGGCCACGGCTCCCACCAGCATCATCACGGCGAGAACGCCCTGGATCATCTGCTGCCAGCTGTCGCAAACAATACTGGATTCCGGTTGGGACTCGTTTTTGGGCGTAGGGTCCGGAAGTTCGGTCGGGTTTTGGGTCTCGGCCATGAAGTTGGATGTCGCGCATGCTAGCCGATTTCAGGGGTTTTCCTGAGCACGGCAGCATGGACCGCTATCTTCGCCCGTTTCGTGTTGCTTCGCTACGGTACTGAAGGGGATGTACGGGGGTTACGTGGCATGTGGGTCATGTAGTCCCGGACGCATTCGTCCGGGTTGTTGCGCGTGAAGCGCCGCTGGGACGATTGGCAGCGCGAATATTGTTGAGGCGACTCACGCGGCAGGCACGCTCGCTTTGCTCGCGGGGCGGACCCTTCGACTTCGCTCTGGGCAAGGTGCGTCCGCCCCTACACTCTCTAGGGTTTTTCGATACCCAGGAGCTTGGACATCTCCTCGTACAGGAGTCCTTTGCCTGGGCGATAGGGCTGGAACCAACGACCGTCGATCACCAATTGCGGGATGGCACGCTTACCCGTGGCCCGGATAACCTCCTCGGCGGCACCGGGCGTGGTTTCGATGTCAATTTCCTTGAAGGGAATATTGTGCGTGGCCAGAAAGCGTTTAGCCGTGCGGCAATCGGGACACCAAAACGCGGTGTAGAGCGTAATCTCCATCAATAAGATTTAACCACAGTCGGCCAACGGTGGATCCAGGGGAATCTCTTTACACCCTCTCCAGCTCGCGATGGGTGCGCTCGTTGACTACATTCCCCGTATTCAGCGTAGTGGCGGGTTCGAACAGCAGGAACCAGCACTCTTCCTCGGCGACTGGCTTGTGCTCCACACCGCGCGGGACCACCACGAACTCGCCCTCCTCGATCCATTCATGGTGGTCGAGATATTCCATGCGGAAGCGGCCCTTGACGACGAGGAACAGTTCGTCTTCGTGATCGTGATGGTGAAAGATGAACTCGCCCTTGATCTTGTCGAGCTTCACGCACTGGCCATTGAGTTCGGCGGCGATGTAGGGCTTCCAGTATTCGGAGATATGGGAGAACTTCTCGGCGAGGTTGACCTTGGGCATAGCTTTCCGATTATTTCAGGCGGGGAAAGGTCGCAAAAGAAATTTCGATCAGCGTGAAACGTGTAGACCCGGACGCCTCATCCAGTTCGGTCAGACTCCAAGGCTGAGCCGCGACCGTTCGGGGCCTCTACTCAGAGGTTTCAACCCTGGGTCAATCGGGAAGTTTTCTCTGCGCCCGGCATTGGGCAATAAAACCGGCTGTAAATCCGGCTACGGATTCATTGCCGCCTGAGGTTTCGGTTCTTCCAACCGCTTGAGGTAGGGAAAGAACGGAGACACTTCGAACGGTCGATTCTCCGACGCCGATTCGAGGAGAGGCGGTTTACTCTTCAGCATCTCGATCCGGTCCGACCAGGGGTCGACCTTGATCCGCGAACCCAGCGGTAAGGCAGCAATCTGATCCGGCTGATTCGGTTGGAGACGTATTGAAGGGTTAGCGAGCGCTTGCATTCCGACTAAGTGACTGCTCCCGAAGTCATTGCTGAATTGCGCTTGCAACAAACCGGGCAATCGCTTGGAGCGAGCCTCAAGCGCGTCCAGAAAGAGTGGCACGCTGGCAGCTTTATCTTTATACGGCGATTTCGAAAATAATTCCTGGCCTTTCCTGTCAGCATCAGCCTCTTTCGCAGGGTCGAAACGGAAGTTGAGCTTGGCAAAGATTTCGAGATCGGAAAAAGGCAGGCTGAACTGTGACGCGAATTCGGCACCGAGGGAATGCTGCAAAACGACGTGAGCGAGTTCGTGCGCCAACACCGCTGCCAGAGTGGCTTCATCGGGCAACACGTCGAGAAGTCCGCGGCTCACAACGATGGTTCGACCTAAGACGAATGATTCCAAAGGCGTGGTGAGCAAGACGCGACAGCGCACTCCGGCAAGATCAAGATTGTTCACGATCAACAGGTTGTTGACCACGGTCTCGAGGATCCGGTCGACCTCGCCGTCGGGCGCCATGAGTCCGGCGACCTGCAACCGCTCGACGACATTGTCTTCCGGGGTGTAGGTGGTTCCTCCCACGGTTAAATCAGGGCTCACATTTTGCGAAGCTTCGTGACGATTGGGATCAACTCCGGCGGGATTGTCCGTCAGCGGCTTGGCATACTCGCGGTGGTCGCCTGCATGCTCCAGGTCATAACCCCAAACCCGAGTCTGCGCCTTAAACCAGAAACCGTGGCTGGAGGGATCGTGTGGATCTGACTCCTGCGTATAAACGTACGCAGGCATCCACATGATGCCCAGAGTATTCAGCCGCCAACTGTCGAAGTGAAATGAGCGTTTGGAAAACGGCTTTGACGCGTAGGTTCCCGTAAAGCGGACAATGTTGAAATTTTGATCCTCGGCCCAGATCCGGCCGACAAAGCCCCGATTCTTCGCATTCTCACGCGGACTCACATCGATGACCACGCAACGTACGTCGCCAAGCGTCTCCCAGCGGACGAATTGGAACGCGTAGTTCTGACGATCGAAGTGATCGAGATCCGGGAACACCGACTGGGCGAAGCCTCCTGCAGCGAAAGCCGCCGCACTCTTGGGCAACTTCTTCTGTCTCTTGTGCTTCCTGTGGCCTGTCTCAAATCCCGGGCTGGCTGGAGCATTTCCGGTCAAATCCAGGCGGCTCAGGAAATAGTGGTCCTCTTTGGGCGAGATCTGGCCGTCAGAATCGTGCTTTTCTTCCTGTACGTAGGTCTCGACAACGGGCTTGAAGTTGCGCATCAGTTTCGTGAGGCGAGCTTCCTGCAGAATGGCGGAGTCGACAAATTCGTCAAAGGTGACGCCTTTGCGCGCGGCACCTTGGGATGGCAACCGGACTCTGTCCAGTGGCTGGGCCGCGGGAGTCGCGTCTTGAGCTGCGACTGGCGACACGAGGATCACCCCGAACAGCGCCTGGGCAAGCCAGGAGAATGTCCTGCGCGCATGCATGCAGGGATTAGTTTAAATCGTTTGCGAACACAAGGTGCGATGGGATGGTCAGAAAACAGGCAAAAGCCGCCAGCTTTGGGCTGACGGCTTCAAAAACCTGCCGAGCTACACTCGGCGGACAGCCGGGGGCGGCTGTCCCCACATATTCACGAGTTAGTTTTCGTACAACAGGACTCCTTCCGCCTTTTCGGAATCGACCGGGCGGTAGAAGAGCTTGTTGTCTTCCAAGAATACCTCGATGAACGCGGGGCGCGTGGTGATGGTGCCCTGGATCAACGCCTCGGACAGCGGGTCTTCGATGTATTTCTGCAGCGCTCTACGTAACGGACGAGCGCCGTAGCTGCGGTCGGTCAGGGTCTGGTTGAGGATCCACTTCTTGGCATCGTCGGCAACCGTGACCGTGATCGATTTCTGCGCCAGGTTGGCGTTGAGCTGCGCAACCATGAGCTCGAGAATCTGGATGAGATCGTTCTCGCCCAAGGCGTTGAAGATGATGATTTCGTCGATACGGTTCAGGAACTCGGGGTTGAAGGTACGCTTCACCTCGTTTTTGACCAGTTCCTCGACTTTTTCGGCGATCGCATCTTCTTTCGTCGACGCGAAGCCCAGTCCTTCACGCTTCTGCAGGTGCCGGGCACCAATGTTCGACGTCATGATGATGATCGTGTTCTTGAAGTCAACCGTGTTGCCGAGTCCGTCGGTCAACTGGCCGTCTTCAAACACCTGCAGCAGGATGTTGAACACATCCGGATGCGCCTTCTCGATTTCGTCGAGTAGGACGACTGAGTAGGGAGCACGCTTCACACGCTCGGTAAGTTGTCCGCCTTCCTCGTAGCCGACGTATCCCGGAGGGGAGCCGATCAGCTTCGAGACCGAGTGCTTTTCCATGAACTCGGACATATCGAAGCGGACCAGAGCCTTCTCAGTGCCGAACATGAATTGCGCCAGGGTGCGTGCGACTTCAGTCTTGCCGACGCCGGTGGGTCCGAGGAACAGGAACGAGCCAATCGGCCGGTTCGGATTCTTCAGGCCAGCGCGCGAGCGGCGGATGGCGCGAGCCAGGGCGCTGATCGACTTGTCTTGCGAGATGATCCGCTTGTGCAGCTCTTCTTCAATGCGGAGCAGCTTCTGCGTTTCTTCTTCCTTGATCGAGGTGATGGGCACGCCGGTCCACCGCGAGACGACATCTTCGATGTCCTCGCGGTTGACCACTCCAGTCGAAGATTCGTCGAGATGATACTTCTCGCGCAGGGCGCGCAGGTTCTCGCGCTCCTTGCGTTCTTCGTCGGAGTAAAAACGTGCCTTCTCGAACTCGTGATTCGCGATGGCATTCTCCATGCGATGCACGATGAACTTGATGCGCTTCTGCACTTCCGTCAGCTCTTCAGGCAGCGAAGTCTGGCGCAGCTTGACACGCGCTCCGGCTTCGTCGACCAGGTCGATCGCCTTATCGGGCAAGAAACGGTCAGGGATGTACCGGTTCGAGTGCGAGACCGCGAAGTTGATGGCTTCGTCGGTGTACGTAACCGCATGAAACTTCTCGTACCGGTCTTTGATCCCGAACAGAATCTTGATCGCGTCGACCTCGTTCGGAGGCGGAACTTTCACGGCCTGGAATCGCCGCTCAAGCGAGCGATCTTTCTCGATCGACTTGCGGTATTCGCCGGGCGTGGTTGCGCCGATACACTGAATCTCGCCCCGCGACAATGCGGGCTTCAGGATGTTGGCGGCGTCGAGCGATCCTTCCGCGGAACCAGCGCCAACCAGAGTGTGCAGCTCGTCGATGAAGATGATGGAGTTCTGAGACTCCATCAATTCCTTCATGATGGTCTTCAGCCGTTCTTCGAACTGGCCACGATACTTGGTGCCGGCAACGATCAGCGAGAGGTCGAGAGCCAGAATTCTCTTATCGGCCAGGAACGACGGAACTTCGCCGTCGGCGATGCGCTGGGCCAAGCCTTCGACGATGGCGGTCTTTCCGACTCCCGGTTCGCCAATCAGAACCGGATTGTTCTTTGTCCGGCGACAAAGAATCTGAATGACGCGGTCGACTTCACCCTCACGTCCGACCAGGGGGTCAAGCTGAGTGTCCATCGCGGCCTGGGTCAAATCACGCGAAAATTCCGCCAGAAGCGAACTTTCACGCTGCCGCTGCGGCTGAGCTTTTTCCTGAGTGGTGCGCGCCAGTTCTTCTCGGATCGTCGAGAGCCGGAGTCCACGTTCGTGCAAGATCTCGGCGGCAAAGCATTTCTCTTCCCGCAACAACCCTAACAGCAGGTGTTCAGTGCCAATGTGCCGATGGGACAACCGCTCCGCTTCTTCCGCCGCATACGCCAGAACTCTCTTGCATTCATTACTGAGCGGCAGGTCGACCGAGGTCGAAACCTTCTCGCGGATGGTGGTGTGTCCTTCAATCTGTTTGCGGATCGATTCGACCGAAGCATGCGAGCGCAGGAAACGATTGGTTAGGGCCTTGTCTTCACGCAGGAGTCCCAGAAGAAGGTGCTCGGTCTCGATATAAGGAGACCCGAACTGGCTGGCCTCGTAGCGTGCGAAAAAGATGACGCGCCTGGCTTTCTCCGTATAGCGTTCAAACATAATGCCCTTCCCCTTTAACCTTCCTGGGTGGGGAGGATGTCTCCCGACCCTCTGAAAGCTGGACCTACCTCGGTCCTACCTTATTCTATCTCCACATTATGCAATCAAGAGGCCATGAAACCCAAGCTGAGAAAACGGGGTCCATGTCTTTGATCACGTTACCGAAGGTATTCCCTGGAACACCCCCGGCTCCTACTGCAAAACCCATTCTGCTGCACTTTCTCGAACTATTGTTGCTGCTCCGCAACTCAGAGGCTCATGCCCCAGTATTTTTTATCGTCTAACGCGGCCCTAAAGGGCCGCTCTTCCACCTCGTTATGCCGGGAGCGACTCCGGCGGAATCTCCTCCACGCGCCCTCGCTGCAACCGCAGTACACGGTGACAGCGTTTGGCAAATGACACATTATGCGTAGCGATGAGGGAGGTGAGTTGGTGCTCGCGATGTAGTCGCGCAATCAAAGCAAAAACGGCTTCCGCAGTCTGTCCGTCCAAGTCTCCCGTAGGCTCATCAGCGAGCAAAAGCTTGGGACCAGTGATGAGCGCACGGGCCAAAGCAACTCTTTGCTGTTCACCGCCGGAAAGTTCTCCGGAACGATGATGCGCACGCTGCTCCAGTCCGACCTCACGCAGCCAGCGTGAAGCTAACGGCTCTACCTGCTGCCATGTCTGCCCCCGAAGCAGCAGCGGCATGCCAACGTTCTCCGCGGCCGTAAACTCCGGCAGCAAATAGTGAAACTGCCAAACGAAACCGGTTTCACGGTTGCGAAAGTCTGCGGCTTCGTCGTGGGACAACGAATTCAATCGCAAGTTCGCGCAGTATACGTCACCTGCCGAAGCGCGATCAAGGGCGCTCAGGATGTGCAAAAGTGTGCTCTTTCCCGCGCCCGATTCTCCCACGATGGCGAGCATCTCTCCTCGATTCACCTCAAACGACAGATTCTCAAAGAGCACTAGATCCGATTCGCCGGACCGGAAAACCTTCTTCAAGCCTTCGACTCGAAGCATTTCACCGTCATTCGTTAGATGCATGGAGCCAGGCTTTCGTTCCAAGTAGCTGCCGGAGTGCGGGTTGGCAGATCACAACCTACAGTCCGGGCGGTACTTTTCGGATCGATCTCTATGAACATATCTCGCGGCCGCTTTCGTTCATGTGATGAGAATCACTACAGTTACGCATATCCGGACCGTTCAGAAATTAGAACACCAGCGCCGCAACCTTACTTTCGCCACGGATACTCGTTCGCATCGCGACTCCTGCACAAGCTACTCATAGCGGAGGGCCTCGGCGGGGAGGATGCGGGAGGCCGACCACGAGGGGTAGAGCGTTGCCACGAACGAAACCAGCAGGGTGAACACGGCGATCCATAGGCCATCTGCGACGCGAGGCGCGAAGGGAACGTAGTTGATCGAATACACCTCGGGCGAGAGTGAGATCACGTGGTACCGGCCGCCAGTATAGGACATGGCGTATCCGGCGATCAGACCGAGCACGGTGCCGATCACCCCGATCAGGACTCCTTGTGCGATAAACACGTTGCGCACCTGTCGCCGCCGGGTGCCCATCGACATGAGCACGGCAATGTCTTTGGTCTTCTCCATGACCATCATGATGAGGCTGATCAGAATATTGAGTGCGGCGACGAAGACGATCAGGCCGATGGTGATAAAGGTAACGAGCCGCTCGGTCTTGAGAGCCTTGAACAGAGCACTGTTCTGCCGAAGCGCGTTGGTTGCCATAAATCCGGAGCCAGCGGCGTCTTCGATCTCACGGGCAACGGCATCGGCCTTGTCGAGGTCGTCTATCTTGAACTCCAGCACAGAGATAAGATTGCCAAGCCCGAAGAGGCGCTGCGCATCGGAGAGACGGGTGAAGGCCCAAGTTGAATCGTAATCGAAGAATCCAGAATTGAAGATTCCAACAACGCGGAACCGGGTGTATTTGGGAACAGTTCCAAACGGAGTCAGCTCGCCTTGAGGGCTGGTCACCGTCACGGGGGAGCCGACGGTAGCCCCGAGATTGTCCGCCATATCTTTACCGAGAACGATGGGGGGCATGGCGGCGATGCGCTGCTGCACGCCTGCGAGGGAATCAGGAGATTGTGTAGGGGCGGACGCCTCGCCTGCCCTGAGCGAAGTCGAAGGGTCCGCCCTCGCCGAAGGCGATGCCGGAGCCGAGCCCTCCGCGGAGGCAGCGGAGTCCAATTCCGCGGCCGAGCCCTCGGTCACCGAGTTGAGCAGATCCCCAACCTGCCGCTCGTATTTCGGAATCATTCCCTTGAGCACCGCTCCCCGGGCACGTGGGCCACGCGAGATCAGAACCTGCTCAAAGATCGCAGGAGCCGCGGCAATTACGTGGGGCTGCTTCGAGAGCCGGTCCATCAGAGGAGGCCAGTCTTTGATCCCGTCATCGGCGATGCGCTGCAGGCTGATGTGCGAGGTCGAGCCGAGTAGCCGCTCCTGTAAGTCCTGGCGGAATCCGTTGTTAATCGCGAGAGCAACCACGAGCGAGGCCACTCCGGCGGCGACTCCCGCGATGGAGATTCCTGTGATGATGCCGATGAAGGCCTGCCGCCGTTTGGCGCGGAGATATCGGCTCGCGATGAAAAGTTCGAAGCGCATGAAAGCGGGCGTCGGACCTCAGGCTTCGGACATCAGCCAAGTCGGACTATGGGCAGTATAGCGGGGACTTCGCGTCTATAGGCCATGAACTCAGCGCCGAATCTCTTCTCCAACTCCGCGTCCTCCATTCGAATCATCACTGCGCCGGTAACGATCGCGAACGCCGTAAGCAGCCAGCAGACTAGCAAGCCCGTGCCGAGGCTCCAGGCCGCCATCTCGCAGAGATGCCCCAGGTAGACGGGATGGCGGACGCGGGCGCGAATGCCGGTCGTTACCAGGCGGTGATGGCCTTGATTGGAGCGAACTTCGGGCAAGCCTCCGAGTTGGGCGAGGCTGAAGTGGGCTCCGGAACGCCGATAGAGAAAGATGCCGGTGGCAAAAAGCAGTCCGGCGGGAATCCAGGTCCAGGGCGTCGAATACAGCGCCACTTTCCGCCTTGGGCCGGTGAGGGCGCCGACGCCGATCCACATGGTGATCCACGCCGGAACCAGGACACGAAATGGGGAACGCACGCGGGCGCGCCAGCGGTGTGCGCGCGGGTGGACCATCAGCCAGAAGGAGGGGATGGTGGAATACAGAACACAAGCCAGCCAACCTAGGGTACGAACGAACTGCATGCACTAGATTCTAGCTTGTGTAGGGGCGGACGCCTCGTCCGCCCCCCGAGCGAAGAGAGCGTGCTGCGGCTTCGAATCGTGCCAACATCTTGCTGCTCCCCGACAGCCCTCGCGTGCCGAGCGCGTGGGTCGCTAAGGCAGTTCATTCCCTCCATGCATCTTCATTGCGCTTCGCGCAACCCCAGACGAGGGCGTCAAGGGGCTACACGATCTCAGCAGTAACTACCCGATTCCCCGAACTGCTGCCATACTGTAAGAATGGGGCGCATTTTCCTCAACGAAAATTGGCTTCCGAAGTCTGTCCTCTTGCTGAGGACATACGACCGTCACAAGTTTCTTCTCGACCTCGTGGCCGGCGTCACGGTGGGCCTCGTTGCATTGCCGCTGGCAATGGCTTTTGCCATTGCCTCAGGACTCACCCCGCAGGCGGGCATTTACTGCGCGATCGTCACCGGATTCCTGATTTCTGCGCTCGGCGGCTCCAAGACGCAGATTGGCGGTCCGACGGGCGCGTTCGTGGTTGTAATAGCGGGAATCGTCGCTGCGCACGGCATCGACGGACTGTTCATGTGCACTGTCATGGCAGGCGTGCTGCTCGTTATCATGGGAGTGACGGGCCTCGGCACCGGCGTGAAATTCATCCCGCGGCCTGTCGTCATCGGATTTACCAACGGAATCGCCGTGCTGATCGCCAGCACGCAGGTAAAGGATTTCTTCGGACTTCATCTCGACAAGGTTCCCGGAGTGTTCTGGCTGCGCATGGAGGAACTGGCGCGCAGCTTCCACACACTGTCGTTCCAAGCTACCGCGCTGGCAGTCTTCACACTTCTGACGCTGATCATCTGCCGCAGTCTTTCGGCGCGCATTCCCGGACCGATTGTCGCGCTGCTTCTGGCTACTTCTGCCGTTTATTTCTTCAAGCTTCCGGTAGAGACGATCGGCACGAAATTCGGCGGAATCCCCGCCGGTCTGCCGCACATGCAGATTCCGAAGTTTCACTCCAACCTGATTCATGGATTGCTTGGACCGGCATTTACGGTGGCAATGCTCGGCGCTATTGAATCGTTGATGTCGGCCGTCGTGTCAGATCGCATGAGCAACGACCGGCACAATCCGAATGTCGAACTGGTGGCGCAGGGCGTGGCTAACGTGTTCTCGCCCATGTTCGGAGGTTTGCCAGCTACCGGCGCCATCGCACGCACAGCCACGAACATCCGCTCTGGCGCGCAATCGCCGGTTGCCGGCATCATTCATGCGCTGACCCTGCTCTGCATCCTGCTGTTCGCAGCTCCGCTGGTCAGCTATGTGCCGATGGCGGCATTGGCGGGGATCCTGATGATGGTTGCGTACAACATGGGTGAATGGCTGGAGATTCCGCAACTGCTTAAGTTGACCAAGACCGATATCAGCATCTGGCTGGTTACGTTTGCACTGACTGTATTCGCCGATCTGACCGTCGCTGTCGAAGCGGGAATGATCCTGGCGGCCCTGCTATTCATTAGCCGTGTGGCATCGACTACCACCGTCTCGCAGGTCACCGATGACTATGTTGAAGACGGTCGCGTGCACATTCTGCAGGATAAAGATATTCCCTACTACGCGACGATCTTCCGCATCCACGGGCCATTCCTGTTTGGCGCGACCGACAAGATCTCTGTGGTGACGGAGAATCTGCATAAACTGCCGCCGGTCGTGATCTTGCGCCTGCGCAACATGACCGCACTCGACGCCACCGGATTGTTTGCGCTGGAAGAAGCGGCGAAGGCACTCCATGCCGGCAAGCGCACGCTAATTCTGTGCGGTGCGCGGGAACAACCCTCGCAACTCATCCACCAAGCCGAATTCGCGGAAGTCATCGGCGAAGAGAATATCTGCGACAACGTGCAGGATGCGCTCCGGCGGGCGGAAGAGGTGTATGAGCGGCTGGAACAGAAGTTCGTGACTGCGAAGAACTGACTAGCTACTTGGAGCTAGTGAGGGGCTGGTCACGACAATCGAGTAATCCCAGGAAGGCCATCGAACCCTGAGTCGAAGCTCAGTATTTCCCCGATCCCATGCTGTTCCATTGCAGCGACGTGCACGGCGTCGCGAGCCGAGAGGCGTTGGTAAGCAAGCACAATCTGCTTGGCACGCTCGACGGTGGCCCGATCAATCACAAGCACTTCATCCACTACGTTTAGGAGCGCATCAAAAGCGGGCTGGATGTCGTTCCGGCGATTGATTGCAACGTAACGGTGGAGGATTTCCTGCAATACTTCTGCGTCAGTGACGAGGCGCTGGCGCTGGCTGACCAGCTTCTCTAAAAGCCGTTGAGCATCGGTCTTATGCGGATGAGGAGGACCGATGAGGTACATCGGAATGTTGGAGTCGAGCAGGATCATGGCCGAGTTGATCGGTAGCCCTGCTCAATTTCAGACAACATGGTCTCAATGTCGACAGCCGATCCCGCATTCTGAGCCGCGGCGTCACGGACGGCTTTCAATTTCTTATCCACATCGCCCAGTGGCTCGCGGCGGCGGGCATGAGCGAGCGCCTGCCGCACCCACTCCGCAATCGACATATGACGTGAACGGGCAACCCGCTGAATCTCCCGGTATTCGGGCTCCTGCAGAATGACTTGCAATCTCTTAGTCATATGATGAGTGTAAATGACTCATTAGCATGAGTCAACCGAAATGCTCTCACCAAGGCTGGATGAGTCAACACTTCCTAGAACCGGAACACGTACGAGGCCTTCACGAAAAACTGGCGGCCATCATTGATGTAGCCATTGCGGGTGGTCAGGATCGCGCCTGTCACAGGATCGACGGCAAGGTTCGGGTCCAGATTCCCCAGATCGCTGTTGTAACCCACGTAGATTGCCGTTCCCGGATGGATTAAGTAGGTGATCAGGAAGTCGGTGTTGAAGTTCTTGGTGCGGGACAGCGAGCTGATGTCCGGATTCGACAACACGGCGTTGTACTGGAGGATCAGGCGAACAGACAGATTGCGCGTGAACTGATAGTTCCACTTGCTGCGAATGATGTGGTTGGTAACTGCGGTGAGGTGGGCATCGCGTTCGCGGATGTGTTCGATCAGGTAGGCGTTGTCGATGCGCAAACGTCCGGCTGCGTGGAACGTCAGAGTGAAATTGCCTTGGTCCTCGTGTCCGATCGTGGGGGCCTGGTTCGCGGCAGGGTTGAAGTTCACTCCGACGCCGGACACAAAGAACGCGCTCAGGTCAAATTCCTTGAACCAACTCGTTCCCGCATCAATTCCCCAAAATGGCTGCGGATAGGCAGTCACCCGAGGGAGTGTGCTGTAGTCGATTGGGCGCAGGCGCACGTCGTCGTATCCGTAAGGATGAAAGTTGACGTAGGTGCCGCGCGTCATGTCCACGCGAAATCCAGGGTAGGCAAAGTAGTCGAGAGCGGTGCCGCTGTGGTCCCAGATATTAAACATCTGAAGCGTCGGCCCATAGGAGATGAGGAACTTACCCTCCGGCCGCCAATAGTAGCTGGCTTTGAGGAGTTGCTCTCTGAGGTCGACCCGGTTCACGAATCCGGTCTGGGTTTCGAAGTTGGGACTGAAATCGAGGTATTGCGACTGCAAGTTGAGCTTGCGTCCGATTCGTTCAAGGTCGAGTTTGTAGCCGAGCCCGTCCACGCGCGGAGTTCCCGCGATAATGTCGTGGGTGGAGCTGCTCACTGCCTGACCCTGCAAGCGCCAGTGCTGATCGAGCTTGAGATTTGCGTCGATACCTCCGACGCGGTTGTATCCCCCGGCGAATTCGCGATCGGTGTAGAGCGCTCCAATCGTGGATTGATCAAGAATGTCCCGACTCACACGCGCAATGGTGTAGGTTGCCCGGTCGCCGGCGTGAGGATTGCTCAGAGGCAGAGCTTCTCCCGGAGCTCGATCATCACTGGCGAGAACTCCTACAGCCCATGGACCCGATTTACCCGTGAGGCGCAAGCCAAATTCGGGATGCCCGATGTTGCGAGTAAAGACCAGGTCGATCGGGCTGGTGAAGTAGTTGCTGTTCTCCAGGAAGAACGGCCGCTTCTCGGGGAAGAACACCGCGAAGCGCTGGTTGACGGTGATCTGCGGCTGGTCGGATTCGATCTGGCTGAAATCGGGGTTGATCGTGGCATCAAGCACGAAGCTGTCATGCAGGATGAACTTGGCATCCAGTCCCACTTCCGGCTGCAATGTACGGTTGGCAAAGATCGGATGCGTCGGATCGCGGTCATCGATGTCACGGAACCCGCGCAATAGTCCATAAGGGATGAGTTGAATGTTGCGAGCCGGGGAGATGTGATCGATACCAGTTGCGGTCGCCGCTTGATTGAATCGCCCCTGTATACGATTCGAGATGCGCGGCCAGAAAAGGTTTTCGTTGGTGCGAGGAATGCTGCGATTGAGGATGATCCGCCACTGCTGAAGATCTGCTTTCGGAAAGCGCAGGCTCTTGAATGGTATCGTCATCAGCAACATGTAACCCTGACTGGTGAGGCGACCTTCGGAGTTCCATACGGTATCGAACGACTGATCGAAACCGCTGTAATCGGCAGGAAGTCCATTGCCGATCGAGCCTTCGGTCCAGAGCGCGTCCCACTGGATGCCCAGGGGATTGGCCGCGAAGGCGTATCCGCGGCGGGCATCGTTGAAGGTATCGATCATGATCTCGGCGGAATCATCAGAGAAGATATCTTCACGGCGAGTCATACGGGCGCGAATCTTGTCGGGCTCTTTGTCCCAGCAGATAAAGACGGCATACAGGTTGTGGTCGTCGTAGGCGAGATATACATCGGTGTCTTGCGTGGGCGGCGCACCGTCGGCCGGTTCTCGGGCGATAAAGCCGGAGACCTTCAACATGCTTTCGGACACTCCGCCGGCAGGCCGCATGGCCTCGAAATCGGCGAGCCTGGGCGGGTGTTCGATGCGGGGGATCTCTATTGCAGGCGGCGCGGCGTAACCAACGGGCACAAAGAGCAGGAGCGATGCCGCAACCCGGGTCAACCTTGATCTGAAATTGTCTCTGATCACGAGGACGAGGAGCATTGTAGACGAGGGACGGACAACCGCGAGAATCCAAGGTAATACAATCCCGCGAACGCCCGAGCGCCGCCGCTCAATTGGACGTTATAGACACAGAATTGATAGCAACGCCGCACACCATGCTTGCCGGTCGCTGTGAAGCGCACTCGCCGCGACTGGGCTTGATCCTCTAGACTGTGAGTGAGGGCCGCTCTCCTCCGATGATCATCAACCACGCCGAACGCGCTCATAACCATAACTGGGAACTCGACCCCGTCATCCGGTCGCTGCTGGATACCGACTTCTACAAACTGCTGATGCTGCAGTTCATCTGGAAACATTTTCCCAAGACGCAGGTGGAGTTCTCGCTCTTCAACCGCCATCCCGCGGTCCGCATCGCCGACATCATTAATATCGAGGAGTTCAAGGTCCAGTTGCAGCATGTGCGCGGACTGCACTTCCGCAAATCGGAACTGGTGTGGCTGGCTGGCAACACGTTCTACGGTCGGCGCGGAATTTTCGAGCCTGCGTTCCTGGAGTGGCTGGAGAAGGACTTTGGCTTATCCGATTACCAGTTCCGCGTACGCGATGGCCAGATCCAGTTGACGTTTGAAGGACCATGGACTGAGACCACCATGTGGGAGCTGTATGCACTGGCCATTCTCGATGAGTTGAAGACACGCGCGCAATTGAAGACGCTGAGCGAATTTGGGCTCGACATTCTTTACGCGCGCGCGAAAACGAAGTTGTGGGGCAAGATTGAGCGTCTTCGCGGCGTGCCGGGATTGAGTGTGGCGGATTTCGGAACTCGCAGGCGGCATAGCTTTTTGTGGCAGGAATACGTTGTGGTAGCGATGGCCGCCAATCTCGGCAGTAGTTTCATCGGCACTTCGAACGCCTTTCTAGCCCACAAGCATGATCTGGAAGCGATCGGAACGAACGCTCATGAGATTCCGATGGTCATGGCCGCTTTGGCGAAAGATGATGTCGAGCTGAAAGCATCGCAATACAAGATGCTGGAACTCTGGCAGCAGACGTATGAGGGGTCGTTGCGGGTCATGCTGCCGGACACGTTTGGAACCACTCAGTTTCTGGCCGAGGCGCCGGAGTGGGTGGCCGACTGGACCGGGCAGCGCGTCGACAGTAAAGATCCCTATATCGCGGGCGATGAGTATATCGAATGGCTCAAGGCCAGAGGACGCGATCCGAGCGAGAAGCTTATGATCGCTTCCGACACTCTCGATGTCGACACCATCCTTGGGCTGCAGGCGTATTTTGGCGGGAAAATGGCGAAGGGGGTCGTTCCCGACGACTTTCGAAATGCCTCAGACTTTCACGATCCGAACAAATGGGCGGCGGGTCAAAGAATCCGCATGAGCGCAGGGTGGGGAACTTTGCTGACCAATGATTTTCGCGGATGTAACCCGAACGACGGAGGGGGGTTTGATCCGATCGGTCTCATCTGCAAGGTATCGAGCGTCGAAGGACGCCCGGCGGTGAAGCTCTCAGACAATTATTCAAAGGCGCTCGGGCCACCTTCGGAGATTGAGCGCTACCGAAGAGTGTTCGGGACGGCTGGAATCGCGAATGTTCCGCTGGTAGCGTGAGCACACATGTAGCCCCGGACGCCTCGTCCGGGGTTGCGCGCGAAAGCGCGCAATGGCGGCTGCCGGTGAGCGGGGAAGGAGCGTGCAGTTCCACGGCGCCTGCACGCTCGCTTCGCTCGCGGGGCGGACGAAGGCGTCCGCCCCTACACGAGCTCTCGCTACCACGTCTAATCATTCTGTGTCACATTAGACGTTCATGCCTCCGATTGCCGATGCCAGGGCGGGACGCGCGGCCTTTTCCCACCCGGGATTTTTGCTCTTCCAGATTGCGCGATTTCTCATTGTGTCCGCCGTCGAGATGCAGGCGGTGGCCGTCGGTTGGCAGGTTTACGAGATCACCAAGCGGCCGCTCGATCTTGGATATGTTGGACTGGCGCAGTTTCTGCCCGCGATACTGTTGTTTCCGATCTCAGGGCATGCTTCGGACCGGTTTGAGCGGCGCAATGTGCTGTCGGCCTGCTACACAGGATACGCTTTGTGCTTCGCCCTGTTGCTGGCTCTGAGCCGGCGTGGCGTCCCATCGATTGTGCCGATCTACGTCGTTTTGGTGATGATCGGAATCGTGCGTTCTTTTAACGGACCCGCCAGCCGTTCGATCCTGCCGCAGCTTGTGCCGCAGGAGCACTTCGCGAACGCCGTTGCCTGGAATGCGACCATCTTTCAGGCCGCGACCGTTCTCGGCCCATCGTTCGGTGGAATTGTCTACGCCGCATTCCGCGGACCTTCCGCGGTCTATGTGATTGCCATGGTTACGGCAATTGGGGCGACTGTTACTACGTTCCGCGTTGAGCCGGAAGTGACAGCGCGCCCTCGAGAGCCGTTGAATCTGAAGACTCTGTTTGCCGGTTTGCGTTTCATCCGAGACAACAAGCTGATTTTGGGCGCGATCTCGCTGGATTTATTCGCGGTCATGCTCGGCGGTGCCGTGGCGCTGCTTCCGGTTTACGCGCGGGAGATTTTGCATACGGGGCCTTGGGGGCTTGGATTGCTGAGGACTGGGCCGGGAGTGGGCGCAGCGCTGATGGCGATTCTGCTGGCGCACTGGCCGTTGCGCGGAAACTCGGGACCGAAATTACTTTGGGCCGTCGCTGGGTTTGGGGTGTTTACGATCATCTTTGGATTGTCGCGCAGCCTAACCCTTTCACTGATAGCGCTGGTGCTGCTGGGAGCGAGCGACATGATCAGCGTCATCATTCGCGCGACTTTGACACTGCTGGCTACGCCCGACGAGATGCGGGGCAGGGTTACTGCTGTGGACATGATCTTCATCGGCACCTCGAATGAGTTTGGACAGTTCGAGTCCGGTCTCACAGCGCAGTGGTTTGGAACTGTGGCGGCTGTTGTGGCGGGAGGAGTCGGGACCCTGTTGGTCGTTACTTTGTGGGCCTGGTGGTTTCCGGACCTTCGACGGGCCGGCGAGTTGCATTCAATTACCACCGATGCTCAATCGACGACCGCTGATCCTGCCTAAAGGGCTTTCACCACAGAGGGCACGGAGGATCACAGAGAGACCTTTTAACTCGAGTGCTCTCGCCAACTACGAACGACCGGCTTCTTGCCGTAGAATGTCCGTTTCATTCCACGACGAGGAATCGGATTGATCGAGCGCTACTTCCGTCTCAAAGAAAACCAGACCACGGTTCGCGCAGAGTTTCTGGGTGGGCTGACCACCTTCATCACGATGGCTTACATCGTGGTGGTGAACCCGCAGATTCTCTCGAAGGCCGGGATGCCGGTCGAGGGAGTCGTGTTCGCCACCTGTATTTCCGCGGCGGCGGCGACGCTGGTGATGGGGCTTTATGCGAATTATCCCATCGCGCTCGCGCCGGGCATGTCGTTGAATGCGTACTTCACATATTCGGTGTGCCTGGGGATGCATGTGCCTTGGCAGACGGCGCTGGGAGTGGTTTTCTTTTCTGGCGTGTTCTTCTTGATTCTGACTGTCAGCCGCGTGCGCGAGAAAATCGTGAACGGAATCCCAGACTGCCTGAAACACTCAACCGCGGGCGGGATCGGAATGTTCATCGCCTTCGTTGGACTGCGGAATGCAAATCTGGTGGTGGCGAATCCCGCAACATTCGTCAGCATGGGAAGCTTTGGAAATCATGAGGCGCAGCTGGCATGCGTGGGCCTTGCCATCATACTGATCCTGATGACGCGAAAGATAACCGGTGCAATTCTGATCGGTGTTGTCGCTACCACCTTGCTCGGCATCTTCCGCGGGATGGCAACCTGGCCCGCGCATATTGTTTCTATTCCGCATCCGTCCGCAACCTGGCTGAAACTGGATTTGCGAGGAGCGCTGCACCTCGGCTTACTCGAGATCGTCTTCGTTTTCCTTTTCGTCGATCTGTTCGACAACGTGGGCACGCTGCTGGGAGTCTGCGAGCAGGGCGGATTTGTGAAGGAAGGGAAGATTCCGCGGGTTGGGCGGGCGCTGGTGTCGGACGCGGTCGGCACGGTCTTCGGTGCGCTCACCGGAACTTCGACGGTAACCAGCTACATTGAGAGCGCGGCGGGAGTGGCGGCTGGTGCGCGGACCGGATTGAGTAACGTCTTCGTGGCCGGACTATTTCTTTTAGCGGTTTTCTTCACTCCGCTCGCGACGGCTATCCCGGGGTACGCGACTGCGCCGGCATTAATCGTCGTGGGTGCGCTGATGACCGAATCGATCGGGCGCGTGGTTTGGTCCGATTTCACCGAAGCGATTCCTGCATTCGTGACCCTGCTCGCGACTCCGCTCACGTTCAGTATTGCGACCGGACTGAGCCTGGGATTGATTTCCTACACGCTGGTTAAGGTTGCGGCAGGGAGATTTCGGGAAGTGAGTCCGGTGATCTGGATTCTGACTTTGCTCTTCATTTTCCGGTACGCATATCTGGCCGCGGAATAAACCCTCAACCACAAAGGCACTAAGGTACACGAAGGAAAACCTACGGGACATTCACCGTCACGGTGGCCGTCGTGCGTCCGTATTGATTCGTGGCGTACAGGGTGTAGGTCGTGGTTGTTGTTGGATTCACCGTCACGCTGGTGTCGCGGACCGCACCTGGGCCCGGGGAAACGATGACGTAATCCGCGCTGCTCGCACTCCACGACAGGGTCACGCTTCCTCCGGAGGAAACGTGAGTCGGTGAAGCCGCGAAACTGCTGACAGTCGGTGCGGCGCCGGTGGGATAGTTGGCGCTGGTATAGATAGGATTCATCTGCACGACTTCAAACGCGGATGCGGGGACTGTTTTCAGCGAATCGAGATCGGAACTCCAACGGCTGTCGGATACTCCAGTCACAAACAGCGAACTCCCGTTGTCGGCCAGGATCAGTCCGTAGTGCTTCATGGCCGTTAGGATGACCTGCATCTGCGAAGAGAATCCCGAGATGTCATAGCTGGACTTCAACCGCAGGCGCATACCCATCGGCGGAACGCTCGGGTCGCTGCTGTTCGCTGCCCAGTGCGAGGCTGGAGGGATAAATGCTGCGCGCGTTTTCGGGAGTGTGAAACGGAAGGCGTGCTGAATCTTTCCGGCGGCGACTTCGTCGTAGCGCACCAGGCCGGGGAAGATTGGCAGGCCGGCGGCATCAGCGGACGTCCACGTGTAAGGACGTTGCTCGTCAGAAAGCAGATCCCAGACCGCGGTCGAATCGGCGTTCCAGCTTCCGTCTCCGTTCAAAGAGGAATTGTAGAGCTCGTAGAGAAAGCAATTCCCGTTGTCGAGCACGAGCACGTGGCGATCGCCGGTGCTGGATGATCCCCCCTCAATCGGAGCGTTTGCGGGAACCGGCATCGGGCCGGGATCGCTTTCGTCGCCATAGGACTGAAGATTCACTTTGACCAGCGACTGGTTACCGTTTACCACAACGTAAGGAATGCCGTAGGTGGGATCGGTACCCCAATCAGGATGGACGTTTACAGAGCCCACCCAGTTCGTGATGATCGTGCCGGAATTCGGATCGACCGGGGCGGATGAAATGTCGGTGTTCCACAGATTGCTGCTAGTGAATGGAACAAAGCCGTTGAGACTCGCTGTCTGTCCGGTGGACATACCATTGCAGGCGAGATTGCCGCCGCCCGTTCCTCCGCCGTTCCCGCCGCCTCCGCCACCGTTTCCGCCATTGCCGGATTGATTAGAGACGCCTGAGCAGGCGGTGTAAGACACAACCGCCGTCGCGATGGAAATGAACAAGGCAATCCGGAGGGCAGCGCGGGAATTACGCATGAGGACATTGTCCGAGAATCGCTCGACGTTCAAAAGAGGCCGTTCGGACATGTCCTGATTCGAAGACTTTCAGCATGGCCTAATCCCCGGCATGCGCGGGCAAGATGCCCGCGCCACAGCCTCAGGACGGTGGCGCTACTTTGCCTTCAGAACGGTCTTCGCTGCTCCCATGTTGTCGTACTTATCGTAGGCGCGCACGACGATTACGTGATCGCCCGCGCCGTCTTTCGGGGGATCGAGTGCGACCTTGAAGTCGTAATCTTCGGTCTTTGAGTCGGACAATTGTCCCACGGGTTCCACATACTTCCAGTCGCCGGCGTCGACGGAGAATTCCGCGCGCTTGATCGCAGAGAATCCATCCTCGGCGCGGAAACGGACACGGATCTGTCCACTCTCGACAGACGCAGCGAGATTTTCGATGCGCGGAGGAGTGGTATCCGCTTCAAAGCGGCGGCTCTCGCGCGATGCGGAGAGCGCGTCACCGGGAGAATGCGACGGGGCATCGGAGGCAACAACCTTGATCGTGTAGCCGCCATCGGGAAGCAGGCTGGCATCGAAGGAATAAGCCTTATCGGTGATGTTGTCCTTCAATAACAGCCAGCGGGATTCTCCGTCGCCTCGATAGTAGACGGAATAGACGAGTTGATCGTCGTTGTCGTCGTGCGCAGTCCACTTCACGCCGATCGCGTCCTTGTCATGAGTGCTAGGCACGGGCGATTCGAAACGGATGCCGGAGGAACCGCTGACATCGGTGCTCGCGTTGAGCGAGGTTTTCGGAAGTGGCTGGTAGCGCACGCCTATCTGCACCGAAACGTCGTCAATCTCCGGCGCAATGTTTTTCGGCAAATAGTTCACGGTCACAGAATCGACCGCGGGCTTTGTGCCTCCGTCGTGCAGAACCGCCTTCCACTGCGTGTATCGTGCCGCCGGAATGCTTAACTCGACGTCCTTGCTCCGGTCGACTTGCTTCCATGGACTCCAGTTGCGGTCGGGGTTGTCGACGTTGCCGCTGCGAGCCAGGAGATCGACGTTCCCTGAGCCGCGAAACTCGGCGCGTCCCCAGCGCGAAAAGATCTTGGCATCGAAGACGTCGCTTTCGTAGGAGCCTTCCTTGTCTGCGTTTGGTCCGAGGACAAAGACCTTGCCGAGATTGCTGGTAGCGGCGTAGAGTCCGCCATTCGGAGCTTTGGCAAATCCGGTCACCTGCGAGGCTGGCGCCTTCAGCAGGTCGGAGTAGTCATCGGGCCCATCAATCGCAAAGACATGCCCACGGTTTCCGGTACCCGCCAGCAGCTTATTGTGTGAATCGAAAGCTAGGGCATAGACGATGTCTTCACGCGAAGTCCAAATGCGCAAGGGCGAGCCGTCCGATCCGATCCGGTAAACATCGGAGCCGCCGGTTGCACCTCCGCCCGGGATCGGAAACGGGGTAATCGCCCCAGGAGTGGGAGTCATCACGAAACCGGGGGTCTGAGCGCCCGGCATGGCGCCAGGGTTTTGTCCCATCGTAATCATCATGGAAGGATTGCCCGGTGCTCCTCCCATCCCGGGGCGCTTTTCACCGACACCTGCGGCATAGATATTGCCGTCGTGATCGAGGGCCAGCGCCGTGATTTCCTTCTTCGGCGCGCTGTAGAGAACGAATCCTTCCCCGGCCGGAGAAATTCGGTAAACCAATCCGCTGCCATCCGTGCCTGCGATCAGGTTGCCTTGCGCATCCAGTGTGAGAGCGCGGATGTGGGTTTCGTCGCTCTTGAAGAAGAGCGAGTGCTCACCCTTCGGAGTCACTTTGTAGATTTCGCCGCGATCGCCGGTGCCGACGTAGAGATTTCCAGACTTGTCGAGAGCCAGGTCCCAGATATATTTCGTGCCGGGCGCGAAATATTCGGAAGAGGTCCAAGAGGAGTCAACTGGGGGTTTGGCTGGATCTTTCTGCGCGTTATCGGCGGACTTATTCTCGGACTTGTTTTCGGACTTGGAGGGTTCAGTCTTGTCTCCGGGCTTGTGCTCGATCTTGTACACCTTGCCATCGGGCGCCGTGGCTGCATAAATTACTCCGCCCGGTGCGACTCGGAGCGCTTGCACCTGGAGTTCCTGCGGCTGGAAGATGATGGTCGACTTGCCGTCAGGAGTGATGCGGTACACACGCGCGGGAGAACCGGTGGCTGCGTAGATATTTCCCGCATCGTCGGCTGCGACTGCCCAGATATAGGTCGAGGGCGTTGCGTAGAGCAGCTTGAATGAGGGCGCCAATTCCAATCCCCCGGAACTGCGGATGGCTACTCCAGTGGCCGTACCTTTAACCAGATCCTCAAACTTTGACTGCTCCCAGGTGCGCGTGCCTTCGGCAACGGCTGGACGGGAAACCGAGGTGATGGCGAAGGAAAGAAGGAAGAAAACAAAAACGTAACGTGGGAGCCTGAGCGTGGTGTGTAATGTCATATCTTGATTGGGTAATCCGGAACCTCGGATTGCGATAGCTTTCTGCAATGCCCGGAAGCTTCAGGTTAACACGCAAAAGGCCTGTATTGCTGCGGTCGCACTTGAATTCCGCAGGGCAGCTTTCACTCGGAAGGTCTTGGTCTTCGCGTTCTCAGCGGCGTTTCTCGGCCAGCTCTGCGGTTGCAGAAAAGGCTGGACCGCGGAGAACGCTGAGGGCTTCGCGGAGGACGCGGAGAAAATCTTAGAACCCGGCGTGATATCGTAGTTTTTTATGCATTCCGCGCGGCAAAAGCTGCTCACCACGCTCGCCCACAAATCGTTTCAACTGGGTGACTTCAAACTTTCCTCTGGCGGGACGAGCGATTACTACATCGACTGCCGCACCACCACGCTCGATGCAAAGGGGTCGCGGCTGACTGGGGAAGTATTCCTGGAGGAAATCCGGAACCGTGGATGGAAAGCACAGGCTATTGGCGGGTTGACGATGGGCGCCGACCCGATTGTCGTCGCCGTTTCGGTGGTGAGCGGGGAACTCAACGGCTTCCTCGTGCGCAAGGCCGAAAAGCAGCACGGTACGGGACAGCGCATCGAGGGCTTTCGACAAAAAGGCGCGAGTGTGGTCATCGTGGACGATGTCTGCACGACCGGCGCTTCGACGATTCAAGCGATCGAGGTGGCGCGCGAATTTGGATTTGAAGTCGTTGGCGTAATGTGCCTGGTCGAGCGGGAAGAGGCGCAGGGGCGTCCCAGTGTGGAGAAGGCTGCGGCGCCAGCACCATTCGTTTCGGTCTTCACGGCGAACGACGTGCGCAAAGAACATGTTGCGCAGACTGACGACACCGAACCGAGTATCTTCGCGGTCGCGGCCAGCTGCGAGATCTGCGGAAGGCCAGCCGTGACCAATAATCCGAGAAGTCGGTGCGAAGCGCACAAAGTGTGACTCCCATACAGGTTGTCGACCCGAGAACAATTTCTATGATTCAAACTCTCGAATGGACCGACAAGGGCGTGCGCTTCATTGACCAGACCAAGCTACCGACCGAAGAAGTTTACGTAACCTGCAAAACGCACGAGCAGGTGGCCGACGTGATCCGCAACATGGTGGTGCGCGGGGCACCCGCGATCGGCGTTGCTGCCGCCATGGGGATCGCGCTCGGGGTGAACAATTCCAAGGCTGAGACCACGGGCGACCTGAAGCGCGACTTCGACACGGTATGCGATCTGATCGGCAAGACGCGGCCCACCGCCGTGAATCTCTTCTGGGCGATCCGGCGGATGCAGGAGAGGTTCGAACGCATCCGCATCCGCCCGATTCCTCAGATCAAGCGCGACCTGATCGAAGAGGCGCGGCGCATGCACGCCGAGGATATCGCAGCCAATCAGGCCATGGGACGGCATGGCGCCAGTCTTATGCCGAGCGAGGGTGGAGTGCTCACGCACTGCAATGCCGGAGCACTAGCGACAGCAGGATACGGAACGGCGCTGGGCGTAATCCGCGCGGCAGTTGCGCAGGGGAAGAAGATTCACGTCTTCGCCGACGAGACACGTCCGTTTCTGCAGGGCTCTCGCCTCACTGCCTGGGAACTGATGAAGGACGGAATTCCGACGACGGTGATCTCCGACAACATGGCGGGCGCGATCATGAAGCAGGGGAAGATCGGAGCCATCGTTGTCGGCGCGGACCGCATCGCGGCGAACGGTGACGTGGCGAACAAGATCGGGACCTACACAGTGGCGATCCTCGCCAAAGAGCACGGGATTCCGTTCTACGTGGCAGCACCGATCTCGACCGTGGACATGGCCTGTCCGGATGGATCCGGGATTCCTATCGAACAACGGAATGGCAAAGAAGTGACGCACATCGCGGGCAAGCAGATGGTGCCCGACGGCGTTGGCGTCGAGAACCCTGCATTTGACGTGACTCCGGCAAAATACGTGGCGGCCATCATTACCGAGAGAGGGGTGGCGCGCGCACCGTACGAAGAGTCCCTGCGGCGGCTGGCTGGGCAGGAAGCGGAAGTGCGGAAATAGGAATTGCAGATTGCCGATCTCAGATTGAAGATTTCAGATTTCACATTGAAGGATGAAGGTTTTAAGAGTGTTTCAATCTGCAATATAGAATCTGCAATCTGAAATTGTTTCTTGCGTTTGTAAACGGATGTAAACCGGGAAAAACTTTGGTCACCTACCGCTACTTATTTTCCAGGTTCGGGTTGAATCAAGCGTCAAGCTACACATGCTAGTCTGAGCCAAGAAGTCTGCCTTTCTTTGCCAAAGCTATATCAGGGGGATGTTATGTCGCTACGCACTCGCCTCATTCTGCCCATAATCCTTTCATCACTCGCAGTCCTCGCAGGCTGCGGAGGGACCAGCAATCCTGTCGTTACGCCACCTCCCAGCGGCAGTTTCAGCAACAGCAATCTGACCGGCACCTATGTGTTCTCGGTGACTGGAACCGTGAATGATGCTCCGGTCAATGATTTTGTCACTATCATGGGAGCGTTTACTGCAGACGGGAAAGGTAACATCACGGGCGGCGTGATCGATCAAAACAGCACGGTAGCCAGTGGCCTGATCCTTCAATCGAATGTCACCTCAGGCACCTATAGCGTGGGACCGGACGGGCGTCCAACAGGAAGTTCCAATTTACCTAGCGGGCTTCTTACCCTGCAGAGCGACGCCGGCCCGTTCCAGTTCGATTTTGCGCTCACTTCAAGCGAGCACGGACTGGTAACACTATTCGAAACTTCTGGAAGTGCCAGTGGCACTCTCGACCTGCAAAGCGCAGTCACGCAGGCTAACATCAATGGGCAGTCCTTCGCGTTTAACTTCACGGGTTCGTCCGGCTTCAATACCTCTCTGTGTGGTGTCAGCAATGGGGGCGCCCTCGTGATCCCGTATGCAACGGTAGGAGCATTCACTCTCGACTCTAGCGGCAACATCAGTACCGGGCTGGAGGACTTCAACAATAACTGCATCTCGAGCGGTTCTACCAACGTAGCGGTCACCGGCGGTTCGGTGATTCTGACTCCAGGAACGATCTTCGGTACCGCGACCATCACGACTGGGTCTGGTACGGGTGCCATCACCTACAGCTTTGACGTCTTCCCGATTGATGCGACGCACTTGAAATTCATCGAGGTTGACAGTCTGCCGATCCTCGTCGGCGATGCGTTCACACAATCGCCTTCCATCCCAACGGGCAATAATGTTTTCACCGTAGCAGGCTTCGACTCCGTAGTCCCAGGCCCATTCACAGCCGCTGGTCTAATTGTGACCGATAGCTCCGGCAATGTAACGACTGGCTCTGTTGAAGACATCAACGACGCCGGCCTTGCCTCTGAGGTGACAGGTATCACCGGGTCCTTTACTGCTCTGACCGGTGGGCGCTCGGAACTGACGCTGAGTGGCTTCGTGAACGGGAACAACGGAGTTGCGTGCAGCGGTTGCCTGTTTGCGGCGTACCCCTCCAGCGGCGGCCTGCAAATGCTAGAAATCGACAACGGCGGCATGACCAACGGGATTGCCTATCCCCAAAGCACCACAACCCTCGCGTCAGGAGAGGGCTATGGAATGAACTTGAGCGGTGCGACCAGCACCCCAAGCTCGGAAGACGATATTGCCGAGTTCACGAACAACAATGGCTCTTTCGCCGGTATTATCGACTTTAACGATCAGGGAGCGACGAGCTTCAAGAACACCTTTTCGGCGACCTACGCGGCTGACCCGACCGTTTCTGGTCGCGGAACCGTCACCAACCCGAAGAATGGTTATCTGTTGACGACTTATGTCGTGGACAGCGCTACAACGGTTGCGGTCAGCACTGACCCCGGCTTTGTCGCGCTGGGGGCACTGGTGAAGCAAAACGCCGCGGCGGCCAGATCGAATGTGGTAGCAAATCATCTGGCAGTGCTCCGAATCAATCCCTCGGCGCACATGATGAAGTCACTGACGAAGAAGGCTCTACCAACTCGCTCGAAGTAAGGACGAACAAGGCGCGACCGGAGAAATCGGCCGCGCCCTTAAGTTTTTTCGCGAAAGCGCTTCGATAGCTGAACCCGCAACTACTGCACCACTACTTGAGCCCCCGCATCCGTCACGCGTTTCGGTGTCGCCTTCCGTCCAACTGCCCAAGCCACTACTCTGTATGTCAGCAGCATCGCCAGCACGAGCGCGTACTCCAGGGGCTTCTTCAGGTCAGCCTTCACCAGCCAGATGTAGTGAATTACTCCGGCGGCGGCGCTGCAATAGATCAGACGATGCAGTATCTGCCAGCGCTTTCCCAACTTGCGGATTGACCACTTCGTCGACGTTAGGGCCAGAGGAATCATCAGGGCGAAGGCGGTCATGCCAGCGGTGATGAATCTGCGCTTGGCGATATCATGCAACATCTCGTGCACGTTGAAGAACTTGTCGAGCCAGACGTATGTCGTCAGGTGCAGGCAGCTATAGAAGAAAGCGAAAAGACCGAGCATGCGGCGGAAGCTGATCAGCCAGTACTGTCGCGTGAGCTTGCGCAACGGAGTGATAGAAAGAGTGACGAGAAGAAAGGTCAGGGTCCAGTCGCCGGTCGAGTGAGTGATGAACTCGATCGGATTGGCACCGAGGCCCGCGTGAAATCCGAGCCAAGCCAGCCTGCCCAGAGGCAGTAAGCAGGCGAGGAAGACGACGGGTTTGAAGTAACGATGCATTTGAAATGCGGACCTCGGGCATCAGACCTCAGTTGTTCCCACGTTGCGAAGTCTGAGGTCCGCTTCTAGTAGTTTTTTTTCAGATCCATCCCGTTGTACAAACTCGCCACCTGATCGCCGTACCCGTTGAACATCAGCGTCGGACGCTTCAGGAATTCGCCCAGACGCCGCTCTTTGGCCTGGCTCCAGCGCGGGTGATCGACGTTCGGGTTCACGTTGGCGTAGAAGCCGTATTCCATTGGAGCCGAAATGTTCCAGCTGTTCAGCGGCTGTTTTTCGACGAAGCGGATGCGCACAATCGCCTTTGCACTCTTGAACCCATACTTCCACGGCAAGACAATGCGCAGCGGCGCGCCATCCTGGTTGGGAAGTTCCTCGCCGTACATACCGAAGCAAAGCAGGGCCAGAGGGTTCATGGCTTCATCCATGCGTAGGCCCTCGACGTAGGGCCAATCGAGTACCTGACGGCGCTGGCCGGGCATCTGGCCTGGATCGAACAGTGTGGTGAACTCGACATACTTGGCCTTGCTCGTCGGATTCACTCTTTTGATAAGTTCGCTAAGAGAGAAGCCGACCCAGGGAACAACAATCGACCATCCTTCGACGCAACGATGGCGGTAAATGCGCTCCTCTGGAGGAGCCATCTTGAGAATGGTGTCGATATCGAGTTCCTGCTTCTTTTCCACCTGGCCTTCGATCTTGACCTTCCATGGGCGCGTGCGGAAATTCTTCGCCTGCTCGGCAGGCTCATCTTTCTCGGTGCCGAACTCGTAGTAGTTGTTGTAGTGTGTCACGTCCTTGTAGGGCGTGATGGTCTCGGTGGTGCTGAATGAACTCTTCTTAATGCCGTCAATCTTGTTCCCGGCCAACACCGTGGATGAAGGAGAGATCGTCTCTTTCAATCCCACACCGATTGCAGCCGCGGCCATGGCCGCGTCGGCGAGAAATTTGCGGCGATTCAGATAAAGACTCTTCGGGGTGATTTCCGAAGACCGTACGTCTTCCGCTTTCTTGATGAGCATAAGAACCCCACCTCGTCATACGAGCCATCCGCCACAGACGGATTTGAGTGCTAGGTCTAATTGTTCATCAAATGGGACGCGTACGGTGGGAAAAAGTTGCAGACTGTGAGGTGCTCCCAAGAACAGTGGGCGAAACTCCCACCGCCGACTGGCAGGGCCTGCCCTGAGCATAGTCGAAGGGATGCCGGCGCTACCCTAGAACTTCTCGTACTTTGCGGGATAAGCTCTGAAGGGTGAACGGCTTTTGCAGGAACGCGGTTCCCTTCTCGATGGAGCCATCGCTGATAATCGCGTCTTCGGTGTATCCCGACAGATAGAGCACTTTGGTTCCGGGACGGGTTTCGATCAGTTGCTTAACCATCTCGCGTCCGCCCATACCGGGCATGACGACGTCGGTAATGACCAGGTCGAGCCTTCCCTGGTGACTGGCTGCCGCCGCAAAGCCGGCCTCGCCGTTTTCGGCCTCCAGCACGTTGTAACCTTTGGCGGCGAGCGTATCGCGCACCAACTGACGAACCGACTCCTCGTCCTCCACCAGCAGGATGGTCTCTGTCCCACCCACGGCTTCAGGGACGGCAACAGAATGCTTCTCCGCCGCTCCTTCCACCAGCGGGAGGTAGATCTGGAAAGTGGTGCCACGTCCTAGTTCGCTCTGCACCATCACATATCCGCCGCTCTGCTTCACGATTCCATATACGGTGGAAAGGCCCAGCCCGGTTCCCTTGCCTTTTTCCTTAGTGGTGAAGAAGGGTTCGAAGATGCGCGACTGCGTCTCGCGATCCATCCCCATGCCGGTGTCGCTAACCATGAGCGTCACGTAGTTACCGGGGCGGATGAACTGCTGACCGCGGCGATGGTCCTCGTCGAGGGCCACGTTCTCGGTCCGAAGCGTGAGTCTGCCTCCCGCGGGCATAGCATCCTTGGCATTGACCACGAGATTCATAATCACTTGTTCGAGCTGGCCGGCATCGGCGCGGGTGTGAGCGGCTTCCGGAGAGAGGATCGTCACCAGATCGATGTTCTCGCCAATCAACGGACGCAGCAGGCGCTCCATGTCTTGCACGATCGCGTTTACGTCTACCACTTTCAGCTCGAGCAGCTGCTTTCGGCTGAAGGCCAGCAATTGCCGGGTCAAGGTCGTGGCGCGATCAGCGGCAAGCTGAATGGCGCGGCCCTTCTCGAGCAGCGGGCTCGCGGGATCGACCTGCGCCAGAATGACCTCGGCATAGCCGCTGATGACCATCAGCAGGTTATTGAAATCGTGAGCCACACCACCAGCGAGACGTCCAACGGCTTCCATTTTCTGTGCCTGGCGGAATTGATCTTCTAGCGCACGGCGGTCGGTCACGTCCTCAGCGATCGCTTCCAGAACGTCCGCCGGCTCGTCGGCGCTGCTGACGGCGCGTCCACTGATGCGAACGGTAATCGCGCTGCCATCTTTGCGTTTCCACTTCACTTCGAATCCATCGAGCCGTCCCGCGCGGCGGAATTCGTCAATCAGGCGGTCGTGCTCCTCCGCCTGCGCGAATACATCGTTTTCTGGGTCGAGCAGCAGCACCTCTTCGGCGGATGCGTAGCCCAACATGGTAATCAGCGCGGGGTTGACGTCGAGAAATCGGCCTTCCAGGCTGGAGCGATATATACCGTACACAGAGCTTTGTACGAGCGAACGGTAACGAGCCTCGGATCGCCGCAAGGCCTGCTCGTTGCGCTTGATCTCAACGGCGCTGGCCACCTGGCGGGCGACGAATGTGAGGATCTCCTTGTCCTGTTCCCCATAGCGGATATTCTTTGAGTAGGTCTGCACTACGAGTGCGCCAAAGGTATGGTTGTTTACCTTGAGCGGGACACCCATCCAGTCCAGGGATTTCGAGCCGTTTCGCGCCACCTCGCCCCGGTTCTCCATGGCTTCAAGAACCTCGGGCGTGGCCAGGAGTGATTCGCCGGTACGGATCAGGTAGTCGGTCAATCCTTTGCCCAGCCTCTTTGGCGGAGGAGCAGAATCTTGCTCGTCAACGAAATACGGGAAGCTGAGCAGCTCGGTTGCAGGATCGTAAATTGCGATATAGAAATTCCGCGCGTGCATGAGCTCATCGACAATGCCATGCACTGCGGCAAAGAATTGCTGCAGCTCATGCGCGCTGCTGCTCTTCTCTGCCACCCGATACAAGGCCGAGCTGAGCGCCTCGACGCGCCTGCGGTCGGAGATGTCGTGATATCCGGCATAGAAGCCTACAACTTTGCCATCGAGCAGAAGAGGAGCGCAGGATACGGAAACGTCGAGCAACGTTCCGTCTTTCTTTCGGCGCTTGGTCTCGAGCGTAATGCGCTCGCCTTTCGCCAGCGACTCCGTCACCCACTTGGATTCAGCCAGCCGGTTCGACGGTACGACTAGACTCTCCAGCGACTGGCCAACAATTTCCTCCGCCGCATACCCAAACATCGTCGCGAAAGTCCGGTTGGCCCAGAGCACTTGATGTTCGCTGTCGGCGATGCTCAGTGCGTCCGGAGAAGCCTGGGACATCTGCTCGAAAAACTGTAAGCGGGCATCTGCGCTCACCTGCCGCGGGTGAGGCTCAAGGATCGGGGGGACGGAGCAGGAGGAATCAGAGCAGGATCCGTTTGTCGTCGAATGGAGAAATGAGGGTGAAGCCCCGGTTTCCAGGGCTTTCTTGAGCCGATCGGCGCGAATCAAATCAGCACGGCGTGATTGGGTGACACGTTCGCCCATCCGCGGATTCCCCCTCTGAATTCGCAGGTGCAGACAGCATGGTAGAACGCGGGTTATACGCTAGAAAGTTACGTGGGTAATCCGGAAAAGAGAATTCCCAAACCGGGCCCGGCGTAGTTACTTTAGTGGGTTACAAATGAAGTGTGAGCCTTGTCTCCGTGGCACAATGAGCACACTGATCTCACGCACATAAGAATTGGAACCTCAGCGAGTGTAGCCCTGTGCGGGGGAAATACTTGGCACGAGGAGATAGGCATGAACCGTCTTTGGGCGGGAGTGGTATGCACCTTTTTGCGCGGCATTGGGTTCGCGCTTCTCACATCCGGGCTAGCAGCTTTCACGGTCGCGGAAACCCCGGGCGTCACAGATAACAGCATTTTGATTGGATCGTGCTCGGCATTGGACGGTCCGGCGCACTTCCTTGGCCGCCAGACTGTGCTCGGCGCCTCTGCCTACCTCCATATGGTCAACGACGAAGGCGGAGTCTTCAGCCGCAAGATCCAATTGCAGGCCTTTGATGACAGCTACGATCCCGACCGTGCTTCCGCTTGTTTCAAGCGCATGACCAAGGAAGGAGTCTTCGCCCTGGGATTCTTTGTCGGCACGCCGACGGCCAAGGTCTATGTGCCCTTGGCTCAAGAGGAGAAGATTCCAGTGGTGGGCCTGTTCACTGGCGCGCAGTTGCTGTACGAACCGTTGAAGCACGAGATCATCAACGTTCGAGCCTCGTATTACGACGAGGCTCGTGAGCAGGTGGACAAACTCTGGGAAGTGAACATCCATAAGATCGGGGTCATCTATCAGGACGATCCATTCGGCAAAGCCGTGCTGGATGGAGTAAAGCTGGCGCTCCAGAAGCATAATGCTGCTCCGGCGGGGCTGGGCACCTTCACCCGCAACAGCGTTGACATTGCCGGCGGCCTGAAGGAAGTAATGGCCGCGCACCCGCAAGCCGTAATCATCGCCGGGCCCTACGCTCCGGCTGCCGCCATTGTGAAACAGGCGCACTCGGATGGCTGGAGACCGCAATTCCTCACCGTCTCTTTTGTCGGCACAGAGGAGTTCATCAAAGAGGCGGGATCGGACGCCGAAGGAACCATCATCACTCAGGTGATGCCGCCCTACGACCGCATCGATTACCCCACGGTCGCCCTTTATCGAAAATGCTTAGCGAAGTACTCTCCCGGAGAAGCGCCGACCTTTGTCAGCCTCGAAGGATTTGTGGACGCGATGGTGTTCGTCGAAGGCCTGAAGCGTGCCGGAAGGGACTTGACGAGGGAAAAATTCATCTCTGCGGTGGAGTCAATTCACGAGATGAACGCCGGGCTCGGGCCGAAGCTGATCCTGAATTACAGCGCGGCGGACCACAAGGGCTTCGACAACGTGTATCCCACCATCGTCAAGAGCGGCCAGCCAGTTCTGATGACAGAGTGGTCCGGTGTCGGGAAGTAAGACTTTCGTTTAGTTTCCTGAACGGGGAGAGAGCTGTGCCCAGTTTTCTCCCCTGCCTTTCTTGAACCCCAGATCATTCAAAAAGTTGCACATTACCTGCGAATTTTGACTGAATAGTCGCCTGCCGTTCGCCTTCGCGTACATGCATCTTCGAATACCACCTCCGCATCAAAAGAATTAACCAGATGGTTAATTAGTAAAGAATTGTCAACGGGTCAGGAGGTGACCTTATGATGACTGGAAAGCAAAGTTTTAAGAAATTAGCGGGTTCGTTGCTGGCGATTGGGCTGCTGAGCGCAACGCTCATGGCTGAAACCAGCACAGCATCCCGCTACGACAATCCACTTCAGACCGCGGTGACACAGAAACTGGCGTTAAAAAGTCAGTACAACAACGTCAAGGCGACGGTAGAGGACGGCATCGTTACTCTCACCGGAACCGTGAACCTTTACCAGCGTAAGCTCGACGCCGGAAAGCTGGCGCGGAAGACTTCGAACTCCCAAGGAGTTCGTAATCTGATTACGGTGGCCGGCCCCAGCGTCCCTGACGCGCAACTCGAGCAGAAACTGGAGAAGAAGCTGACGTATGTCCGCACGGGCTATGACAGCACGTTCGACTACTTCGCAATCGGCGTGAAGGATGGTGTGGTCACGGTGGAGGGACAGGATCGCACCGGCGTGGGCCGCGACGAAGCGCTGGCAGATATCGCAAACATGCCCGGCGTGAAGGACGTTATCGACAACGTCTCGATCGAACCGGTCTCGCCGTTCGATGACAGCGTGCGCCTGCGGACGCTGCGTGCCATCTATGGTGATTCAGTGCTCAGCAAGTACGCCATAGATCCCGCACGTCCGATCCGCATCATTGTTGTCAACGGACATGTAACGCTGTACGGTTCGGTCGACAGCACGATGGATAAAAACATCGCGGGCATTCGGGCCAATGGAGTATTCGGCGCGTTTAGCGTGGAGAACAAACTGCAGGTGGCCAAGAGCTAAGGCATTCCCGTAGATGCACGTTGATGTGGCGGTGACGAGGGCGCGGTGAAAACCGCGCCCTTCTCGCATCTTCTAGAGCCAGGACTCGCCCTTCACCTTGGCCTCAGCCTTCCGCTCGGAAATCCGTTTGTACTCTTCCGCCGTCGTCCCGCGCGCTCGACGCCACTCGACATACTGGCGCCAGCTTGTCGCGTAGTCGGAGAGAAGCTTTTCCTGAACTGCCCTACGCCGAACGCCCTCAGGCCGCTCACGCCGGGCTTTGTCGATGACCTGCTCTCCGGTCGCATCCGCACCGATGTGAACGGTCCTCTTTGTCGGGTGAGGATCAATCAATCCGAAATTCTTCTTGTTCGAAACTCCGAAAGACGACCAGTCTTCGTAGCGGGTAAACGCTTCTACCCACATACCCGCTCGGGGATGATTCACCACTGCAGCGACAAGATCCTCCGCAGGTTGAAACCATAGTTCCATGTCGAGTCGGACTTCTCGAATCTGATACGCACCCAACAGTTCGAAGCCTTCGAGACGGAGGGCGTGCTCCCAAGCTTGGTATTTTTCCAATGAAAGCCACTCGATCTTGGTTGGTTCGAAAGTCACATCAAGGGGAAGCAGCAAACTCGAGTTGTTCGTCCTCGCGAGGCGCTGATAGAACCCCTCCCGTCCGGGTGAACCCACAGGCTCCCGCGCAGCCCGCGTGAGATACAGCATTAAGCGCCCACGAACATACTCGAAAGCCAGCCGTATACCCCCGCCCAGCAGCATTCCAGCAACAATCAGTCCAGACCATTCCTGGGACGACATGCTTTCCCAGCGCATGCGCTCTGAGCCAAAGGTGAGCGCAGAAATCTCCGACAACGCCAGTATCGCGAGTGTGCCAAAGAGCGCGCATAGCGGCATCTGAAACAGGACCCACGCCAGTCCAAGGCCGATGTTGCGGCGGTCTTCTCCCTCACGAGACATGGTTCCTAGCCATCGCCCGCGCTTGTCGTAGAGGACCGTAATCATGCCCGGATTCTTCATAATCTTGGATTTCGCAACCAGGCGCGCCATGTAAAGGCTGCGGTAGGCACTGCAATACTCGTCGATCTGGTTTCGTGGCACTTTGCCCAGCGCCGTCAGAGGTTGGCCTGTGCGGGCATCAAAGTAGAACAGGGCGATCTCGCCGGGGAGCATATGCTGCTGCCACGGCGTTCCGCTGATGTCCTGCCCGGGCGTCGGAAACCCGCCAGATGCAGGCAGGAGTCGGGAATCGGTGAACATGCACCGATTCTAGAGGTAGGCGGAAAACTGCCAACGTTACCTCGGTGCCAAAGATTCCGAACGAGGAGCTGCTCTTATTTCAGTGGAGTGTGCTCGAAGGGTAGTTTTGTGTAGCGGACTTTCTCCACTTCAATCATCAGCGCGACTCGGCCTTCGGGGCTGCGGAACGGAAATGGTTTGCCCGTGTACTTATGCGAGATGGCATCCATCCATTTGAAGTCGGAATCAGGTCGACGCTCCACAACTCGTCCGCGAATCTGAACTTCCTCGTACGGATTGTGAAAGTCCACGACGGAAAGCGCGACCCGCGGATCTCGTCGTGTGTTCTTCGCTTTCAGCGAGCCTTCGCCGGTGCAGATGATGAGGTGTTCACCTTCTCGTCCGATCCATACAGGCACTGATTGCGGCGAGCCGTCAGACATCAGCGTGGCAAGGTGCGCGAAGTTCGGGCGATCGATCAGGTTCTTCACCTCAGGAGCGAGGGAGGCGGACATAAGAACTCCTTATAAAAATCAAGGTAAGCGATTGATGAGCGAGGCGACATAACCGGCCCCGAATCCGTTATCGATATTCACCACGCTCACGTTCGAGGCACAAGAATTAAGCATGCCCAGCAGCGCGGCCATCCCCTTGAATGACGCGCCGTAGCCGATGCTGGTGGGCACGGCGATCACAGGAACGCCGACCAGTCCTCCGACAACGCTAGGCAAGGCGCCTTCCATCCCGGCGCAAACGATCACCACACGCGCCCTGGTGAGCGCCTCTCGGTTCGCGAGCAGGCGATGAATCCCGGCGACACCGACGTCGTAGAAATGCTGCACTTCATTGCCCATCATTTCGGCAGTGACCACGGCCTCTTCGGCGACCGGAATGTCGCTGGTCCCTGCGGAGACGACCGCGATCATTCCTTTCCCGTACTTCGTCGAATCTTTCTGCAGCACGATGGCACGCGCCAGTTCGCGATACTCGACGCCCCGCACTTTCTTCTTCACCGCCGCAAATTGTTTTTCACTGGCGCGCGTGGCAAGAACATTCCCGCCGTGTTTCGCCAGGCGCGCGTAAATTCCCGCAACCTGCGCGGGAGTCTTCCCTTCTCCCAGGATGACCTCCGGCATGCCCGCCCGCAGCGCACGATGATGATCCACCTTCGCAAAGCCGAGGTCTTCAAAGGGTAGATGGCGCAGGCGGTTGACCGCCTCATCAGGAGTAATTTTGCCTTTGCGGACGTCCTGGAAAAGTTGGCGGATGGATTCGGCGTTCAAGATGCACTCAGCAGTCAGCACTCGGGATCGGCTGACTCAGGTCCTAGATTAGCACTGAGCGAGGCTGGGAGTTGGAAGTCGCCTTAAGTGCTGGGTCAGTCGCGTTTGCTCAAAGCTCACTGCTCATTGCTCATAGCTCACTCACGCATGAGCCGCGCTAGCCAACGGACGAGAAGCCGACTTCAGTTTGGAAAGGACCGCACGGCATACCTTTCGGGCCAGTCCCGGTTCATCGAGGTGAACCATGAACAACCGGCGCAGTCCGCCTTGAGTAAGTTTCCCTGCAAGATACGCGTCGTATATCTGGCTGCCAATGCGTTGACCAAGTTCGAGCGCTGCCCGTTCGATATTTTCGGCACTGCGCGCTGCCGCCTGGGCAATCTTCTCCATCCCTGCGCGTGTCAGTGGAGCGTTATCGGTGACCGGAGCAGGCCGCGATGGATACAGCACACGCGATCCGAAATACGCAACGGCGTGCTCAATCACGCGAGCATGGAAGCAGTCCAGCGCGCGCTGCTCGTCGGCAACCGCGGGTTCTGGTCCAGAGTGGCCGTTCAACCGCTGAGGCAACCCCTGACACGCCTGATGCAAGAAACGTGTGGCATCCTCGGCGGCGTGCATCATCTGGAATTCGCGTACGTAAAAAGCATTTACCTGGGGCAGATAGGTACTGCCGCACTCTTCCACTCGGACGAGCATCTGCTTCAAATCTTCTTCGCTCACACCCTTGCGCAGCAGAAGTCGCCCCAGCGTTGCAGCCGAAGAGCCGCCATAGACTTCCGGCAACATGTCGACTAGGAACTTCGGCTGTGTGCTGTTGTGCGGCGAGTAGCGATTGATCTCCAGGAAGTTGGCGAGGCTGTCGATCAAGTTGTAGATCGTGGGGGCGTAATCAGGGCTCTCGTCGCAGCGGCTCCACTGATCGAGAAACAACCGGTAGCTTTCGTATTTCTCCAGCGGCGTCGCGTTGAATACGCAGAGAACGTCTTCCTTGACCCGAACGGCCTCGACTTTGGCGGCGCGCTCTCCGGCGGCACGCCAATACAGCGAATCGACATTCTGCAGGACGGTCACGACCTTAGCTTCGGGATTCTGTTTGCGAACCGCTCGAGGCAGGTGCCCCGGAGCCATATGCGACTCGCCAAAGAGCACGTAGACCACAGCGTTCGGATGGCGCTGCCTGATCTCGGCTATCTTTAACGCGGCATGGCGATCGCGGGCGCCGATCTTGCGCAAATCCTCGCGAGGCATGCAATCCAGTCCGTACAGAGCTTCGGCGTTATCCCGCGCACTCACGAGCAAATCGTAAAACGGAGCCCACTCGTATCCCCAATCAAGATCAAAGCGGATGCGCTGCCGCAGCTCGGCTTCATCAATCTCGCGCCGCCACCATTCGTCGAGAATGTGCTGGTCGCGAGCAAAGACGGTCTCTACTCCGAGGACCACTGGCCGATCACCGGCCAGCGCCCGTTGCTCAACCAGCGATGCGGCACAGCGCTGCGAGGACGGCAGAGCGTGGTAGTCCCCGATCAGGACCAAGTCGGCCAAGCCTAACGTCGCTTGAACTTCCTCGCCGGTCAGAACCGATTCGTAAGTGCGGAATGATTTGTTGAACTCGCGTAGATATTTCCGACGGCCATTCGAGTCCTGCGCGCGAATCTCGCGCTCTACACCGGCAAGCGCGTGCAGTTGCGCTGCGCTGCGACGGGACCGGAGATTGGTCGTAGATGCCATATTCAGCTTCTAGCTTCTGGCTCCTAGCTCGTTCGTCTTGACTTCCATAGCGTGAGCTACCTATGCTCCTCAGTTCGAGGCACCCTTGCCCAATCACCCGCCGCAAAACCTCACCGTTGCGACTACCGGAGCAAGTGGAGCTATCTTTCTTCGCCACTTTCTGCTCGCCGTCGAGCGCGATGAGCGCGTTCGCACCGTAAACTTCATCGCATCCGACAGCGCGTTGCGCGTCCTGGCCGAGGAACTGGACCTTAAAGGCAGGTCCGACCTCGTTGCCCAAGTGCTCGGCTCGTCCGCTAAAACGTCAAAGAGCAAGATCCAAGTTCAATCCAACTCTGACATCGGAGCGAACGTGGCCAGCGGTTCCTATCCCGTTGACGCCATGGTCGTTATCCCGTGCAGCGTGGGCACTCTGGCCCGAATCGCAAACGGCGTCGCCGCCCAACTGATCGAACGCGCCGCCGACGTCACGCTCAAAGAGAAGCGTCCCCTGGTGCTTTGTGTGCGTGAGACGCCTCTCAACAAGATCCACATCCGCAACATGTACCGGGCCGCCGATGCCGGGGCGACCATCTTTCCTTTGATCCCAGCCTTCTACTACCACCCTGCTTCATTAGATGAGATGGCTCGCGAGTTCGCTTATCGCGTGCTAGCTCATCTCGGTCTGCCGCAGCCTCAGGCCTTTCGCTGGAAAGGCTGAAAGATCAGTAACTTACCCGCGTAAGGAAAAAAGTCTGCCCTCATCAGGAACATCGACCGGTGAAGGGCAGGATTTCAGTGTAGAGAGCCAGAAGTGCTACTGGCAGATACCCCCCGGACATGTCCGGCGGGAATCGTCCCGATTTCCGTCGAGATTTTCAAAGCTGCAAGGGCGACTCAATGGCGTAGAATGCGGCAAATTCAGCCGAGGGGAAATCATGGCAGGACGAATGTGGGTCTCGGGATTCGTGTTTCTTCTATGCGTGGCCAATGGGTTAGCTCAGAATCCACTGGCCGGTGATCCCAAGGCGGCAAAGGCCGGCGAGTACGAGTTCCGTATCAACTGCGCTCTTTGTCATGGACTCGGCGCCCACGGAGGCGGTCGCGGGCCCGACCTGACACGGGCCCAAAAGAAGCACGCGCACTCCGACTCCGACATGTTTCAAATCATCAGCAACGGCATTCCGGGAACCGCGATGCCGGCAAACGGGACCAACGGCCAGGGCGTGGGCATGACCGATGAGGAGATTTGGCAGATCATCACCTACATCCGCAGCCAGGAAGTGAATGCCTCGGCCAAAGCGGCTGGCAACGCGGCACACGGCAAAGCATTGTTTTACGGCGATGGGAATTGTTCGATGTGCCACATGATCGAAGGCAAAGGCGGCAGGATGGGGCCGGATTTGACCGGCGTAGGGGGATCGCGCACACGTGAGGCGATGATCGAATCCATCCGCGATCCAAGCCGCCGTCTCGCGTGGGGATTGACGGAAGCAACGAAAGAGTTCCCGCAGGAGTATGAAAGCGTCACCGCGGTGATAGCAGATGGGAAACAGATTAAGGGCGTGATCCTGAATGAAGACAGCTTTAGCGTGCAGATCATGGATTCGGGCGAGCACATTCATCTGCTCCAGAAAGATAAGTTGAAATCCTTTCAGAAGAGCCGCGAGTCGGCGATGCCGAAGTACACGACGGACGTCTTGAGCGATAAGGAAGCGGAAGACATCGTGGCCTTCCTGGCTAGTCTGGGGGCGAAATGATGAGCGGCGGTTGGGCGCGCACAAAGGCTTCGAACCGCAGAGGTCGCCGAGAGCCGCTGAGATTGCGGAGAAACACCTACTCAAGTCTGCTCGCGTTGATCATGGTCATTGTTTTCGCGAGTCACTCTCAAGCACAAGTCACATTCGAGCGCCTCGTCAACTCGGCCAAAGAACCACAGAACTGGCTGACCTACTCCGGCAGCTATTCCGGACAGCGTTTCAGCAAGCTCGACCAAATCAACTCCGGCAATGCCCGCAGCATGGTGGCGAAATGGGTATATCAGACTGCAGCCACTGGAAAACTCGAGACCACTCCCCTGGTCGTGGACGGGGTTCTCTACGCCACCGCACAGGACAATCGCGCCTTTGCGCTGGACGCGCGCACAGGCAGGCCGATCTGGATGTATCAGCGGCAATTGCCAAGCGACATTCGTCCGTGCTGCGGACGCGTGAATCGAGGTTTGGCAATCCTTGGCGACAAGGTTTTCATCGGAACGCTGGACGCACACGTGATCGCGCTCGACGCAAAGACCGGCGCAGTTGTGTGGGACGTGACTGCGGCCGATTATCGAACCGGTCACAGCTTCACGGTTGCGCCACTTGCGGTGAAGAATCTGATCGTGATTGGCATTTCCGGTGGTGAATACGGTGTGCGCGGATTCATCGACGCCTACGATGCCGAGACCGGCGCACGCAAGTGGCGTTACTACACTGTGCCCGGTCCAGGCGAACCCGGCCATGACACGTGGGAAGGCGACTCGTGGAAGGTGGGCGGAGCGCCTGCGTGGAATACGGGCACATACGATCCGGTGACGAACCAGATTTTTTGGCCGACCGGGAATCCCGCGCCGTCAAATCGCGGAGAAGGCCGGGCCGGAGATAACCTCTACAGCAATTCCCTGCTCGCGCTGAATGCCGATAGCGGCAAGCTCAATTGGTATTTCCAGTTCACCAAGCACGACGAGCACGACTGGGACGCGACCCAGGTTCCGGTCCTGATCGATGCCGGCGGCACAAAACTCATCGCGCAGGCCGACCGCAACGGCTACTTCTATGTAATCGATCGTACTAGCGGGAAGCTACTCTCGGCGACGCCTTATGGCAAGACGACGTGGAGCGATTCGAAAGACGCGGAGGGCCGTCCGGTCGCGAACCAGAATGCCTCACCGACGCTCGAAGGGCACACTGTATGTCCCGGCGCACTGGGCACTACGAACTTCATGGCGCCCACTTACGATCCGCAGAGCGGATTGTTCTACGTGACAGCCCGCGATCAGTGCGACATCTTCAGCACGGCGCCGCAGCCGTATGAGGCCGGACACGCATTCTACGGCAGCGCGTACTTTCCGTCGGAAGAGGCAAGACCGTATCTGGGATTCCTGAAGGCCATTGATCCAGCGACCGGCGAACCCAAGATGAAATTCCAGCACACGTCGCCGACGTGGTCGGGAGTGCTGTCAACAGCCGGCGGACTCGTGTTCAGCGGCGACGCCGAAGGAAACTTCATCGCCTTCGATGCGACCTCGCTCAAGCCATTGTGGCACTTCCAGATGGGCGGAGCGGTGTATGCGGCTCCCATCGCGTTTGCGGTGGATGGAAAAGAGTATGTGGCGATTGCGGCGGGCAGCGCGATTTATACCTTCGCGCTACCGTGATTGTGTAGGGGCAGACGCCTCGTCCGCCCGCGGAGCGATGCGACGCGTGCCACACCACGGCTTTCCCCACTCCCCGGCACCGCTCCGAGCGCCCTTATGCGCGCATCCGTACGAAGCTTCCGAAGCTACCTTTCCGAGATGTTGCTTCCCTCGGTACATGGAAATCCCCGATTGACGCGGAATCCGGTTTCGTACTAATCTGCGCTTACACCGGAAAGGAGGTGGTCGGATGACAAGTTCTGAAGGCAGTAGTAGATGTACCCAAAGACCAGGTGAGGTGGCTGAGACTTAGAGCGGGTTGCTCTAAGCGGGGCTTTGGGCGTTACAACGCCTGAGGCTACAGCCCGCAAACTATCGGTGAGTAAGGATTGCTTCCGCCTGACGCAGGTCGGTCAGGAGCCCGGAGTTGCCGTAGAGGCCACGTAGAGTGACCACCTCTTGGTCAATCCACAACAGTCCACCGGACGGCTCGCAGGTTTTGCCTGCGGGCCGTTTGTTTTGACCCCCAAAATTCTTGAACCACAAAGGACACGAAGGTACACGAAGGAAAGCTAGTCTGAAGTCCTTCGTGCACCTTAGTGTCCTTAGTGGTTCTTGCTTTTCTTCTGTGGCACCCCTTTGGTGTGGCAGTCGCTGCAACTGACCGTATGGACGTTGTGGGGGCTCTTCGCGGATTTGAACGTCGTGTCCATGGTCTCGACGTTGATGCCGCAGTTGGAGAGTTGCGGATGGCAAGTCGAGCATGATGCTCGCGTCGTCTGGCCGTGCTTTTCGTGGCAGGCAAAGCAACTGAGTCCTTCGTGGACTCCGATGGGGGTGCGGTCGTCGCCGGATCCGACCTGGGCCGTTGCCTCTGGGGCGTGGCATTGGTAGCAGAGAGCCTGGCGCCGGTCGGGGCTTATCTTCACGAGGCGCGTACCTTCATACATCTGGGGCAGCGGAAGACGGTCGAGTGAAACATAATCCTGCTCCCGGCGGTCGAACAGCGCCAGAGAGGGCCGAGCTATTTCCTGGTGCTGGCCGGCGTCGTCTGGTTTTGTCTGCGGACGAGACAAGGGATCTCCGTGTCGGTGCAGTTGGTGGCACGTAAGGCATGGGATCGCGGGTTGATCGGCGAGCCTGGAATCCATCAGACGCCACGGCCCCTGCCTGTTCAGCGGCGTGACCAGATCGCGGATGCTGCCCTGAAAGTGCATGGAGTGACAGCGGAGGCAGTCGTCCATCAGGAGCGTCTGCTGGTTGTGATCTTTGCTCAGGAAGATCTTCGCGTAGGTGGCGCTGTGCGGCCCCGCGGACCAACTGGCGTATTCTTCCCGATGGCACTTGGCACAGCGCTTCTCGATCTGGAGGACGTCGTCCGTCTTGAGCCGAACTTGCTCGGGGATTTTTCCCCGAATATGCGCCGCCAGTTGGCGGATATTCTTCAGATGAAAGCCCGCGTCGAGGGTCAAGACGTCGCCATGGCATTCCGAGCACGCGACGTTGCGGTGCGCGGACTCGTGCCAGTCGCGGTAAGGCTGCCAGATCTCGTGACACTTGGTGCAGGATTTTCCCCCGGAATAGCTGTAGTAGAGGCTTGCGCCGGGTAGAAGGAATATCGCGAACGAGATGATGAGCAGCGGCGCGATCACCCGAGGGCGCAGGAATTTGCGGTCGTCGGTCATCTTCTAAGTGCCGCCCATTCCCTTCCGCGTCTTCACCAGGTTGGCGGAGGCGTAGTACGCGATCGCCATAATCGTCAGCACCGGATTGAATCCGCCATTATTGGGATGGACGCTGCCATCGATGACGTACAGGTTGTCGACGTCGTGCACGCGGCAGAACTTGTCGACAACCGATGTTTTGGGATCATTCCCCATGCGGCACGTACCGGCCTGATGCTGGCCGCCACTGGGACCATCTAGCGAGATGGGGCCAGAGCAGATGACTGTTGCCGCGCCCGCTTCCTTCAGCCAGGCTTCGGCCTTCGCGGACATGAAATTCGTTCCCAGCCGGTCGTTATGGTGGCGATGCCCGGAGAGGCGGGCAACCGGAATACCCCAGTGGTCTTTCACCTTGGGATCGACTTGCACCCGGGAGTCGAAGACCGGCATTTCCTGCATCGGGCCCATCACGGAAATGCTGCTCCGGTAATAGCGCCGCATGAAGTCCTTATGGCCCGCTCCCCAGCGAGGGATTCCTGCCGCTGTACGGGAAGCGAACTGGTAGGGCAGGCGAATGAATTCGTTCGCCAGCATCCCGCCGCTGACGAATCCCGAATTTCCGTGGTTGAAATCGCATACTGCGATAGAAGCTCCGGGTCCGAGGTCATCGTAGGTTTCATGGTCGAACAAGCCGATCGCTCCGGTGTAGGCGTGGCCCTGTAGGTTTCGACCGACCCAGTCGTAGCGGTTGCCCAGTCCGTTGGGGAAAAGGCGGCTCTTGGAATTCAGCAGCAGCCGAGCGGATTCGATCGCGGCGCAGGAAACCACAACGAGGTCGGCGGTCTGTTCCTGCAAACGTCGATCGGAATCGTAATAGGCAACGCCGGTGGCTCGGCCGCGGTCACTGGTGAGAATCTCCCGGACGATGGATTCGCAGCGCAACTCGCAGTTGCCGGTCTTGATGGCTCTAGGGATGACCGTGTTATGAGTTCCGCACTTGGCATCCACCTCGCAGGCGAAGCCCACGCACCAGCGGCAGCGCATGCAGGCGCCTCGTCCGTTGTAGGGAACGGAATTGCGCAGCATTGGGATATCGAAGGGATGAAGGCCGAGGCGTTGCGCTGCAGGCTTGAGAATCTGGTGTTCCCGAGTGGGCAGAAGCGGCGGCATGGGCAACGAACGCTTGCGTGGCGCACGGAAAATGTTGTTGGAGTCGTCGCCGGACACTCCGATCTCCCGTTCCGCCTTTTCGTAGTAGGGCTCGAGATCCTCATACGTGATGGGCCAGTCATCCAAAGTGCTGCCTTCGACCGTGCCGTAGGTTGAGCGCAGGCGAAAGTCTTTTTCCATGAAACGCCATGCCATGGCTCCGTAGCTGAGCGTGCCTCCGCCGACGCAGGCGGCGTTGTTGCTATAGGCCCCGTGAGTGGGAGGAATAATGTGCTCATGCCCGGAGGCATCGACGTAGACGCGCGGACTGCGCTCGTCGGGACCGAAGGCATTCCCCAGCACGCAGGTCCGCTGGTTACGCAGATCGTCTTTGCGGTCATCGAAGGGAGTAAACCATTTGCCGCGCTCGAGCAGAACGACGCTGAGCCCGGCCTCGGCAAGCTCTTTTGCGACCACGCCGCCTCCGGCGCCGCTACCGACGATCACCGCGTTGACGTGTTTCAGGGACATTGGCCTCAGGGGCTAAAAGCCCAGAGCTTGCAAGTGGCCTAATCGCACGGCTAAAGCCGTGCGCCACCCGAATGCCTTCCCCCTCGGCGTTCTCGGACTGCATCAGCCCGATCTACCTTTTGGAAGGTCGGAGCGAACTCTGCCGCGAATCGGCGGGTATGGAAGGTTCAGCATCTTCCAACTCACGCCTTCGCGATTGCCGCCATGCCGTGGATCGCCATAGAAGCCCTGCATGGCGTGATCCACGACATAGCCAAAGAACTCCGTTGACGAGAGTTCGTTCCATGCGGCGCCTTGAGCTTTGCCGTCTTCCAATCGATGGAGCAGTTCGATCTGCTGGTGCGACTCAATGTCGGCGAAAACCTTCCCGTAGATCGATTGGCTTGTCTGGTCAACGGCTCCGAGTCCCTGACGATAGACCTTCTGCAGAGTCTGATAAGGCCCGCAAAGCTGGCGATCGATGTAGTTGACGACGCCAGCCCAAACCGCGCCGGCGTCCTGGTCCGGTGGGACGATCTGGTCGACCATGCTGGCGAGGGCCCTTGCTTCGTCGAGGGTGAAGAAGCGCCAGGGAGACCCGTTGCGGCTGCAGGCGACACTCGCTCCCGCAGCGGCTGCGGCCGTGAGAGCGGCCTGCAGAAAGGCTCGACGATTGAGTCTGAGGCTCGGTTGCATCCGGGGGTACTCGCTTGGACTCTATCGGGTCAGAATTGGGGTATCAGTGATTAGCATCACGATCGAGCGTGACCTGCCCAGCCAAGAATGCAGCCTTTGCCATTTCCCGAGACCGGGTTTGCGGAGGTATGATTCCATTCCGTGACGACAATGGATCCCCAAAAGGAACGTGGGCGACTCTCCGAGATTTATGCGGGCAAAACGGACGAGGAGTTGCAACAAGTAGACACGCAATCTGGCGAACTGACCGACATCGCCCAAGAAGTGCTGAGAGAAGAACTGGCTCGCAGACGCCTCCCTCAGAACCATGAACAGCCAGATGTAGCAGGCCAAAATGAACTCGAGTTTCGCGATCTGGTTACCATTCGCGCCTTTTGGGGATTGCTCGAAGCCCAACTCGCGAAGGGTTTACTGGACTCGGCAGGAATCGAGTCCTTCTTATTCGACGACAATATGGTGCGGATGGATTGGTTCAATGCGAACGCCCTCGGAGGCGTCAAGTTGCGAGTTGACGCCCACAACGTGGAAGCCGCAAATCAAGTACTTCAAGAAGTCTCGGACGAGCTCGAACCGGAAGAACCCGAATCATTGGCCTAGAACGTGTCCAACGTGTCTCATGAATTGTCTTGAAAGGGCGCGGCTTTAGGCGCGCCGTAAAAAGCCGGAAAAGACGGGCTTCAGCCCCTGAGGGAAGAGCCTGAGGTCCAGCAACCCGATTTATGAGACCAGTCCTAATCTGGCAAATCCTTTTTGAATCACGTCCTGTGTATCTTCTGCCAGATCTAGTGCCGGCAGTTCTTCCCGCGTGAACCATCGGACCTCGGTCGCATCGCTGGCGGCGAGGAGTTCACCCCCGACGGCGCGGCACAAGAAATCAATCAGCACATAGTGATACTGCACCCGCTGCCCAGGATCGCGGAGGATGCGGTCGTACACACCAAGCAGCTCGCCGGGTTCGACGATTAATCCGGTCTCTTCGCGCGCCTCGCGCACGGCCGCCTCGCGGACCATCTCGCCGACTTCCAGCACGCCTCCCGGGATCGACCAATGTCCCTGGATCGGCGGGTGAGCCCGCTTCACCAGCACAACACGGTCGCCTTGGATGATGATCGAGCCGATGCCGACCAGAGGGACTTCGGGGAATTCGCGTTTCATACGACCAGCAGTGAGAACTCGAATGGCGATTATATCGTTTGAGCGGTGAGCAATGAGCCGTGAGCGATTAGCGACCTGAGCGCTTCTGCGTCCTTGCTCATAGGTCACTGCTCATTGCTGACCCCGCCTCCGGGAGCCCATCTACAGCTTTGGGCAATGCCGCTTGCTAAAATGGCGCTGCTATGGTTCTAGAGGAATACAAGCGAAAGCGGCGATTCGAAGACACGCCCGAGCCTCCACCAGAAGTCGCGAAGAAGAAGGGGAATCGTTTTGTTGTGCAGAAGCATGATGCGACGCGGTTGCACTATGACTTTCGGCTGGAGATGGAAGGAGTACTGAAATCGTGGGCAGTGCCGAAGGGGCCGTCGCTCGATCCGGCGGATAAGCGGTTGGCGATGCACGTGGAAGATCATCCAGTTTCCTACTTCGACTTCGAGGGAACCATTCCCGAGGGCAATTACGGCGCCGGCAGCGTGATGGTGTGGGACGTAGGGACGTGGACACCTCTCTCGCCTGTACCGGTGAACGGGAAATATGTTCCTGGCACCGAGGCCGACGCGGTGGCGATGCTCGCCAAAGGCGATTTGAAATTCCGGCTCAATGGCAAGCGGCTCAAGGGGGATTTCGCGCTGATCAAGATGAAAGGCCGTCGTCCCGGCAGCAAGGGCAACGAGTGGTTGATGATCAAGAAGCACGATGAGTACGTGGTCGAGGGATATGACGCTGGTGACATTGACGAGTCTGTGCTCAGCAAGCGCAGCATGGATGAGATCGCTGGCGATTCGCGGTCGCGAGAGTGGACGAGCAGCCGTCCTGCGGGACGTGGGAGATTGAAAGCGGCCTGGCTGGCGGACGCAGTGGCGCGGCTAGATCAAAAAAAAAAGCAAACCAAAACCGCAGAGGACGCGGGGGGCGCAGGGGTAAGTAAGAAAAAAGCTTCCGCTCGCACCCGGAGGGTTATACCGGCCTCTGACACTCCGGGAAACGGTCATAATAACCCGCAAGAATCGCCTTCAAAGAATCAAACTCCCAAATCCTCCGCGTCCTCAGCGTCCTCTGCGGTCATGGTTTCCGGGCCTGTAAAGCGCCCCATGCCGACCACCATCCATCCCATGCTGGCGGAGTCTATCGAGAAGCCGTTTGACGACCCAGACTGGTTGTTCGAGATCAAATGGGATGGATACCGCGCGATTGCCTTCATCGAGAATGGGAAGGTACGCCTGGTCTCGCGCAATCAGAACGAGCTGACGGCACGGTACCCGGAACTCAAGGACATGCCGGAGTTCATCAAAGCGAAAACTGTCATTCTGGACGGAGAAGTCGTGGCGCTCGACGTCGACGGTCGGGCATCATTCAGCCTGATGCAGCAGCGTACCGGATTTCGGCCGGGCGGGAAGCGGGCGGCGGCAAAAGCCGATGTTCCCGTGTTGTATTACGCCTTCGATCTTCTCTATCTCGACGGCTACGACTGGCGACGGGTGCCTCTGGAGGAACGCAAGAAGAAGCTGGCCTCGATTCTGGAGCCGGGTGATTCTCTGCGCTACTCGGATCATTACGCAGCCCAAGGGAAAGCGCTGTTCGAGATCGCTCGCCAGAAGACGCTGGAAGGCATCCTGGCCAAGAAGCGGAACAGCTTCTACGAAGAGCGCCGCAGCCGCGAGTGGTTGAAGATCAAGATCCGTCATCGGATGGAGTGCGTGATCGGAGGCTTTACGGAACCAGAGGGCGCCCGGACGCACTTCGGCTCGCTGGTGCTCGGGCTCTACGACAAACAAGGGCGCCTGGTTCACGTTGGCCAGGTGGGCAGCGGATTCGATCAGAAACTATTGAGTGAAATTTCCAAAGTCCTCCGCAAGATCGAGACAAAGAAGAATCCGTTTTATGGAGAAGTCGAGGCTCTTCGCAAAGTGAGTTGGGTCAAACCGGAACTTGTGGCAGAAATCGAATACGCCGAGTGGACCGAAGGAGCCAACAGCGGAAGCGGCCCGAAGCTGCGGGCCCCGGTATTTCTTGGATTGCGGGACGACAAAGATCCCAAGGAATGCGTGTTCGATCAAGTCAGCGCCCCGCCATCAACCGGTTAGGGAAGGCTCACTTGATGTCTTTCATCGCCAGCAACGTGCCGTAATCGCGGCCGTTGGAGTCGACCGCGACCGCTTCCACGCCGGGAAAAGCTTCGCGAAACTCCGGATATTTCGCGATGAGCGCCTTCATCACTGCAATGTTGTCCTGGAAAACCTGATTCGAATTTGAGGCATCGGCAACCCTGTGCTTCACGAACAGATCATAGTCATTTCCGATCATCCCAGGATAAACCGCGACTAACTTGTACGTAGTGGCGCCCGCGACGAGGTCGACGGTCTTACCATTCGCGGGAAGATCAGGAGGCTGAGCGGTTTGTATCTCATCGTACAGCCTGTCGGTCGTCAGAGTGCTCATGAAACGCATTCCGCGCGCCGCAAGGTCCATGCACTGCTCAAAGTATACCCAGGCATTGTGCAGTTGCCCTTTCGCTTTGTAGTCGCGCGCCCGAGCCAGGAACCAGTCGCTGTCGTGTCCGGCAACCTGAGCGGACTTGACGTACAGATCCCCCAGCTTCCAATCCGTTCCAATCTGTTGGAGCACTTCGGAAAACATCGTTCGCCCTTGGGGCGACATCGCGTCAAGGAGCACAACTCCGTATTTGCCCGGTGGCAGATTGTTGAAAGAGAACGCGGCACTGTCCGCAGTTTGGCCGTTCTTGCCGAACACGCCACAGTAAAATTCCGAGCGCTGGTTCGGTACAGCGTCGGCATCAAGGAGAAAGGCCCCTTTCAGGGTGGCCTGGGAGGCCGCCAGATTCGACTCATGATTCTTGACGGCGGCCTCGATCCCGCCGAAATCCGCAGCAAGACTGGGGATGGCACTTTGCCTTAGGGAAACCGTATCGCCCTTCACCGCCATCTCAAAATAACGCTGCCCCGCGCTGGTAATGGCGGCCCGCAGCGCGGGATCCATATCATTCGCCGTCTGGCAGGTCTGCGCACCAGCGTTCCCGGGCAGCAATGCCAGAAGAACAATTGCTATGCAGTACAACAGGTCGAAGCACCGCGAGACCGGTCCCATAAAGATCCCTGCCTTTGTTTCAGAGAGTTGCACAGCCTCGCCTTGGACGATGGGCGCCTTGGTTGGCCGTTACTAAGATATTGTGTGGCCTGAAATGGTTGACTGCAATCGTTTTAGACAGCCTGAAACCCATCTCGTTGCAAGAAACGAAAGGATCCACGTTCCTGTTACTGGGGATATTCTAGGCGTCTCCTGGCACTGTGTCCGGTGCTAAAATCATAGGTAAGGCGCCACCTGTTAAATCCCCCAAATCCGTAACCCTGAGAGGGAAATAGTAAGGGAAGTCAGGTTATGAGCACAGGATCGCAGTTGAAAAAGATCGCTACCGTAGGACTCCTGAGCTCCGGGCTTCTGTGCGCCGCTGTTCCGGCATTCGCCGATGCTGCGGCGCAAGCCAAGCCTCAGGTGCATCGAAAGACCACTAGGAAGAAGCCAGTCGAACCGCCTCCGCCTTTGCCATCTGGACCCACTGGTAGACCGGTCCAGCAGATGCCGCTGGATACGATTGCTGCGGTTCCACCACAAGTGACGTACGAGAATAACCAGCTCACCATCGTCGCGCCGAACTCGACCCTTGCGGATATTTTGCGCGCAGTGCGCAAACAGACCGGCGCTGATATCGAGATTCCCGCAGCTCCGGAACGGGTGGTCACCCATTTGGGGCCCGGACCTGCCCGAGAAGTGGTTGCGGACCTGCTGAACGGGTCTCGATTCAATTACGTCCTGCTGGGATCTCCTTCCGACCAGTCCGCTCTCACGCGTGTCGTGCTGGTGGCCAAGAGCGGTCCTCAGGAAATCACGCCGAATCCGGTCGTGGCAAGCACTCCTGCGCCTGAGAACCAGGCGGTCAATCAGGCGCAGCCGGAACCTGCAGCCGAGGCGAATGAGGCGGAAGCGGCCGACGACTCTAACAACGCCGACGACAACGCCGATCAACCGGCGGCCGAAGCTGAGCAACAGCCTCCCCAAGACCAGCCGCAGGGCGTAAAGACTCCACAGCAAATGTTGCAGGAGATGCAGCAGCGGCAGATGCAACTGCAGCAACAGCAGCCGCCGGGCCAGCCTCCAATTCCGGGCTCAGGCATGCCGCCCCATCCGCCACAGGAAAACTAAGGCACAGGCGTTCGCGAGATTCCGGTGCTGTCTCGATTTCTGTGAATCACGTTAACGTCCAGGCTCGCAGAGCGGGACGTGAGGCGCGAATCGCGTTCGGAGACCGCTCTTTGGAGCAGGTTCCAGTCGCGATCCACTTCGCTTTCCGAGATGCTGTGGGGAGTCGGATGACGCAATTCCGATCCTAGCCTTGCCTCAAGCAACTGGCGCACCAACTCAGGCGGCGCATTGCCATTCATGATGTTGCTGGCGGATGCGCCCACTCGGACAAACTTCTCGCCAATCTGCATCTCAAGAATCGGATGTCCCTGCGAATCGAGCGCAGGCTGTGCCTTGGATTGGAGCCGTGCCCAAACCTTCTGGACGTGCTCGGCGGAGGTCTCCGGATAGGCGCCAGCAACATAATGCTTGAGCTGCGCCTGATAAGCCTTGATATCCTCGCGGTCGACCTGTGACTCGGCTTCGCGACCAGCGACAAAGATGTTCGCATTGCGGGCCGGCTCGAAGTGACCCGCTCCGGTCGTGAAATACACGCCAGCTACGCACCCGGCGAAGATCGGGCTCACCACGGCGCTAGGGACGATGTATTTCTTCGATTTGAAGAATGACTCAACCACTCCATGCGTGGTCGTGCTGCGTGACATGCTACCCGGAACCTGCGCCATCACGATGCGCGAAAACTGAATCTCCGGGTGCCGGGCGCTGAACTTGATCATGGTTTTCGCCATCTGCTTCGGCGTCGTGATGCCGACATCGGCGAACACACTGCGGTGCAGCGCTTTTGGGTAATAAAAATTGATGATGTCCTTTGCGAAATCGGCGCAGTTGTGCGAGACGGTATGAAAGTGAGAAATGTTCTGTGACGAATTCAGCTTTTTGATAAGCCCGAGGTCCTGCTTCCGAGTCGTCTCGATCTCAAAGCCGTAAATCGTGCGATCGTACGACGAGCCGATGAGTTCGTACCAATTGCCGGCGGGCGTCTCGCCGTTTCTTACATCAGGAGCGATGACCTCCAGATATTTGCGGCGGTAGCGGTCCCGTAAAAACGCGGTCATTTTTGCGTCGGCGAATAGCGGGATGTCCTCCGGAGACTCGACAGCGTACAGATACGGGATCAGGGGAATCGCCACCCAGTCATATTTGCCAACGCCGTCGTAGCGACTGATAACGACGCCGGTTTCCCCCGGAGCGCAGGGACGAAGCACCAGAGGCGTCTCAGCGCAGACCCCAGATAGATACACAGCCGCATGGCCGGTTGCAGTAAAGAACCCCAGCGTGCCGTAAGGTTCTTCGAGGAGCAGTGTGGCAGACGAACCTGCGAAGGCGGAGCATGTCATCATCAGGGTGATGACAAATGCCGCAGCGCGGCTCAGTACGTTCAGTGTCCCGATACGACGTGACCTCATATGCGACGGCTCTTTAGTCTAACTTGCTTAGTTAGAACCCCTTAGCGAGAGATTAGTTGCGCGGCCACTAAAGAAGCCAGTTACGGAAGTTCGAAACCCGGTAGGTGCAGAATAGCGAATATATAGCGAACGTAATGCTCTTTTAAGCAGTGTTCATAACAGGTTGCGCAATCGCTCCATCGACCAGCGCGCGCTGTCAGCGACAGACTGGTCCTCATCAAGGACTAGGGCTTCAAGAAGGGGGAGAAACCGACGGTTGCCGCTGTTTCCGATTGCAATTACGGCATTGCGGCGGACACCAGAACGCTTGGCACGCCGGATCGGTGACCCGCGGAATGTCTCCCGAAATTCTTCTGCCGACATTTCGGCCAGCCAGTCGAGAGCTGGGTTCACCAAACTTTCTCGAGCAGAGAATTCAGGCGCAGCGGTCGCAGGGGCTTTACGGTTCCATGGGCAAACATCCTGGCAAATATCGCAGCCGAAAATGTGCCGTCCCATGCCGGCACGGAGTTCCTCGGGAATCGAACCTCGCTTCTCAATCGTGAGGTAAGAGATGCATCGGTTCGCGTCGAGTTGGTAAGGAGCAAGAATCGCATCGGTCGGACAAGCCTCGATGCAACGCGTGCAGGTGCCACAGCGGTCGGGCGCGGGCACATCGGATCTCAAATCGAGCGATGTCAGAATCACGCCCAGGAAAAGCCACGAGCCTACTTTTTGATTGATGATGCAGGTATTCTTCCCGATCCAGCCAACCCCCGCGTACTTCGCAAAAACACGCTCGACGATAGGACCGGTGTCGACGTAGCTTCGGCTGATCAATTGCGGCTCGGACTCCTCCACAGCCTCATTCAGGGCCGCTTCGACCTGCTGGAGGCGCCGTAATACGGACTCGTGGTAGTCCTCGCGGCTCCATGCATAGCGGGAGATCCAGCCGCCGCTCGGATCCTGCACCTCAGTCGAGTAGGGATGATCGGTGTTGTAGTTAATGGCACACACGATCACGCTGCGGGCCCAAGGGGCCACTCTCGATAGCGATCCTCGTTTGAGATGCCCGTGTTCGTCCCGCGCCTCCATGTATTTCATTTCGCCGGCGTAGCCGGAGGCCACCCACTCGGGAAAGGATTGCAGTTCGGGAGAATCGGCGGCCGGAGCAATGCCTGCAAGCTCGAATCCCGCCTGCTGTGCGGCTCGCTTCACAATGGATTCAACTTGGAGGATGGAGCTGGCCAACGAATTACCTCTGAGGAAGGGGCGTACAGGGCAGAGTTACACGCCGAACTTCTTTACTTCCTCGTTGTAATACTTGCGGTACAGGATGTCCCACTCCTGCGAGCCTTCGAGAATGGTTCGCTTCTGGGTGTCGATTTTTGCCCGGGCTGCGAGGTCGATCCTGGCTTCCTGATTGAGCAACTCTTCGAGAATCTTTCGAGTTTCCTGGCGGATTGTGTTCGGGTCTTCGATAAACTCCACCTCGTCCATCTGCTTGAGAACGTCCGAGACCGCGCGGGCCAGTACGTTCACCTTGTCGCGGCTGAGTCTCACAGCACCGCCTTGTATTTGCGCACGAGTTCGGTTTTCACCTTGCGGAACATCTCCTGATAGTTAGCCCCGGTATTGCGCATCTCGTCCGAGTAGGCCTCAAGAATGACGCGGACTTCGTCATTGATGCGGTCTTCGAGGGAGAGCTCCTCAAGCAATGCGGCATGCACGCGCTCGGTGACTGCAGGGACAGCCGCGGTCTCGATGAGCTTGCCTGCTATCAGTTTTTTGGTAACTTCGCGGGCCAAATAGCCCACATATTCCTTGGAAAAAAGCATGTATGGGTGACGGCGCTGCGCGCAACTCTTTTGTTTTGAATTATGAAGTGTAACACAGGGCGCGCCGCGGAGGCGCAGCAGGGCGGGTTCCGCCCGGCGGACTCACAAAGCCTAGAAAGTGTCTCAATGGTTTTGAAAGGGCGCGGCTTTCAGCCGCGCCGTGAAAAGCCAGAAAAGACGCGGGCTTCAGCCCCTGAGGGAAGAACCTAAGGACCGCAACCCGATTTATGAGACCAGATCTAGTTCTGGTGAGCCGTCTATCGTCCCAGGGTCGCGATCATGGTTTCGAGGATCGCGGCAAGCAGAAATGCGAACACAAAGTAGGTAGCAACACGGCTGGCTGAATTATCTTCACGGATTTCCGGCATAGTTCCTCGCAGGGTTTGAGTTGGGAACTTACAACAGATCCACGGGGCGGGATTATACACTGTCGGCGCTTCAGTACAAGTCTGCGGTCGGTATCACTGGACTCGGGGCGCGGACTGGTCGCGCAGAGTGTAGACAAACTGCTTGATCTCGTGGCGCTCGCGGTCTTGCTTCTGCTCCGATTCCTTGGCCCATTGCTCATACAAACGCAGCTCTTCTTTCGCCTTTTCAGGGTTCCCGATTTGCCGGTACGCCTGCGCTAAACGATAGTGCGCTTCCTCCATCCCAGGATCGGCGTCGAGCGCCTTTCGGTAATCGGAAATCGCCTCGCTATACTCGCCCTGCTCGGAGTGCACGATTCCCAACTGGAGCCTAGCTGCCGCGTGCTTCGGGTTGATCTGGATCGCAGTCATCAGCAGAGACTCCACTTCCGTAACGCTTCCCTTGTTGTGTGCCGCGTTTCTCAACTTCCAGAGCCCGATTGCATAGTAATAATTCGCATCGGCGCTGTCGGGTTGGAGAGTGACGTAGCGGTGGAGCTTTTCCACGAGATCGGGATTGGCCTGATTCTCAGCTTCTTCAACTTTGCCGAGAAACTGGTAAGGGACGGAATCGTTCGGATTTAGATCCGATGCGCGACAGATTCGCTGAACCGCCTCGTCGTAAGCGCCGCGAGCGAACGACGCAGCCCCGAGTCCGAGGAGCATCCGGGCCGAGCGAGGAAACAGGCGGTTTCCTCTCGAGAACACTTCCATTGCCGGTTCGGGCGCGTGATGCAAAAGCAGTTCCGCGCCCCAATCGAACAGGTGTGATTCGCTGGGGTCCAACTCGGCAGCGCGTTGATATTGCCGGAGCGCTTCCAGGGAGTCTCCGAGCTTCTCGTCGACATCCCCCAGGAGATGATGCAGATCCGCCTGATCGTGGGTTGCCAGCAGCTTGGTTGCTTCGTCTCGGGCGATATGATATTTGCCGACTTCGGCATTTGCCAGCGCCAGATCGTAGGCGTTCTCGTAATTCGCCGGGTCCTTGGCAGCGGCGCGCTCCAGAAAAGGAATCGCCTCTTGGGCCCTGCCGCCGGCGATAAGCAACTGGCCCAGTTGATGGTTGGCGCCGAAATCATCCGGTTGGCGCTTCGCGAGTTCCCTTAGCGATTTTTCCCGTGCTCCGTCAGGCGGCGGCTTGACGGCAGTCTCTGTCAGCGACACCGTCTCCTTGGCCAGCGAATTCTGCGTCCGCACAACCGTGTCGGAACCGTGGCCCCCGAGATTTGTGGTGTCGGTGACTCCGGCGACCGTGAACTGAGGCTGATCGAAGAATTGAGGAGCAGACGTCGCCGATCCCTGGCCTAGGGGTGCGAGGGTTAGATCAATGATTTTCGATTCTCGCGGCCTGAGAAACACAGCTGAGACCTCAGCAGCTGCGTATCCGTCTTTTGTGGCTTGCAGACTATAAACACCGCCGGGCAACAGATTGAAGGTGTAGCTTCCCTGGGCATTCGTGTGGACCAGGAAATTGTCCGTGGAGTCTTTCTTCCGCATTAGGATGGATGCTTCCGCGACTGCTTTTCCGTCGGCGTCACGAACGACGCCGTGCAAGCTTGTCGGTTGGGCAGGCTCTTGACCCAGCCCGGAAAGAGAAAGCAGAAGCGCACCCACGGCGAACAGCATCCGTCGGCTGAGGCGGTCGAACCCGGGGTGGGGCGAATACAAACGAATCATGGCAAAGCTTCACTCGGCAAACGCCCGGCGGAATGTGTCCAGGCGAGAATTCTAGATGTTGAGAATCACCCCGGCAACTGGCGCCCGTTAGTTTGGCGGAGAGACACTCGAACAAATACAATGCAGTGCTCCGCACTGTCACTTATGAAGAACAGACTCACATTGAAGTTTCTCACCATGTTATGCGTGATTGCGTCGATTCCGGCGTTGGGACAACAAGTGGCGGTGAAACGCAAGATCATCATCGATCAGGATGCGGCGGGACCAGCCGGGACTGACCAGCAGTCAATCCTGTTGCTCATTCAGTCTCCGGAGACCGAGGTATTAGGCATCACCGTGGTGACGGGCGACGCCTGGCTCAAGGATGAGGTCGCGCATACGTTGCGAATGCTCGAACTGATCGGGCGCACCGACATTCTGGTGGTTGCCGGAGCGGAATACCCGCTGGTGCGACGAAAAGACGAAACGGAGCTCTGGGAACGGCACTACGGCGTAGTGCCGTGGGTGGGAGCCTGGACGCCCCGACTCTATCATCCGCCCGATCAACTGGGTGAAATGCCGGAAGGCAAACCTTCGATCAAGCCACTCGATGAAGACGCCGCACATTTTCTGGTGCGCTTGGTGCGGAAGTATCCGCACGAGATCACGATTTATGCCGGTGGTCCCATGACGAACATTGCGTTGGCCATCTCCATCGATCCAGAATTTGCTTCGCTGGCAAAGGAATTGATTTTCATGGGAGGCAGCTTGAACCCCATCACCGACGATCCCGAATTCGTGAATACTCCGAGGCACGAATTCAATTTGTGGTTCGATCCTGAGGCGGCACACATTGTGCTGACGGCGCCTTGGAAGAAAGTTGTCTGCACGACGGTCGACATTTCAGTAAAGACTCGGCTGACGCAGGAATTGATTGATCGAGTGAAGGCGCACAACACGCCGGCCGCACGATACGTGGGAGCGTATGCCCGCGGTCGCGGCCAATACAATTACCTGTGGGACGAACTGGCAGCGATGGCCTGGCTGGATCCGAGCCTGATTACGGCCAAGAGCACTCGCTATCTCGACGTCGATCTCAATCGCGGCGTGGGTTACGGGGACACTTTGAGTTGGTCAGAACAAGATAAGCCAAAGATCGTCGGTCCTGCCGTGGAGCTTCAAGTCGATCTGGACGCGCAGAAGTTTTACCAGGAATTTGTCGATTCGCTGGCTGCGCCAACGCCGAAACCATAGCTGGCGCTACTGCGGCAATTGTTCAAGCATCTGCGTAGCTTGGGGATGATCTGGATGCTGTTGGAGTAAATCGGAGAGCACGCTGCGGGCCTTGTCGTGCGCCCCTTCGAGGGCGTAGACACGAGCAAGATTCAGGTAGGCCTGGTCAAAGCCCGGCGCCACGCGGATGCATTGCTCAAAGCTGGCAATGGCCTCGTCCCGGCGTCGATTCATCAAATAGAGAATTCCCAAATTATTGAGAGCCTCGGGGTAATCCGGGCGCGCTTTCACTGCGCGCTGCAGATGCTCGTAAGCCTTCGCAGTGTCGCCCGTTTGCGCAAATACCATTCCCAGACTGTAATTCGCCTCGGGATCGTCAGGAGCAACTTCCAGCGCGAACTCCAGTACTCTTCGGGCATCATCCCATCGCTTCCCGGCGCGGTACGCATTGCCAAGGTTGTCGAGAGAGAGCAGGTGGCGCGGATCCAACTTGAGCGCCTGCTGAAACTTTTCAATCGAATCGGAGATCCGGCCTTCCCGCGTGGCCAGCACACCAAGATTATTCCAGGCATCCGGCAAGGTGCCGGGAAAGGTTGCTTTCAGCTCCAAGCACTTTTCAAACATCTGTTGCGCCAGTGCGTTCTTGTTTTGATTCATATAAACGCTGCCAATTCCATAGAGGGCCTCGGCGCTCGCGGGATCGTCTTCCAGAGCTTGCCGGAACCAGACCTCCGCTTGTTCAAGGTATCCCCGCTGAAAGAAAAGCGCGCCCACGGAGAGATGATTTCGACCGACCGCAAGAGTGTATGTTCGGCTGGGAAACGGCAATCCCCGGGCGAGGCGATCCGCATCCGAATTCGGTATTTGTCGAAAATCCTGCTCCACGCGTGCCGGCTTGATCGTTCCCTGATACACCTTCACGATGTATCCCTCGTGATTGATCAGGAAGGAAGTCGGCAGACCAAGATCGCGGTGACGATCGAAAAGTTGGCGATAAAGAATGTTATAGATGGCGGCGACGTCTGCTGAGCCGCGCATAACAGGAAAGGAAAACCGCCGGCGCTGCAGGAAGGCATCGAGGCGTTCCGCGGGCGATGGCTCCTGCGAACCAGAGGGAATGGACAGATCTACGCTAACCGCCAGCAAGCCCCGGCTCTGCGCAGTCCACCGCGAATGGTTTTCTTCGAAGACAGCCAATTGCGCCTGACATTCCAGCGACTTTGCGGTCCAGAAATTCAGAAGGAGCGGCTTGCCTTTTAAACCTGAAATGGACCGAAGCTGCCCAGACAAGTCAGGCAGCGAAAAGTCGGGTGCCGGGACCGGAGAAAGGAGCCAGGTTTCTACCTTGTCAGGAAGAGCCTCGCCGACAATTGGGGATGCCTTCGCCAAAGCCTTCTGCGTTCCACTAAGCTTGAATGGCTCCCGGCGGGAAGGCTTGGCACCTTCCTCCACCCAGATTCGATGATTGATCGGCAGATCGTCCAACTCCTGCACCAATCCGCTGGGCCAATGAATGGAGACGCGCACTGGGCCCTTTTCATCTCCGAGGCCGAAAAATACATCCTTGCTGTGCTGGGAAAGAAAGCCCGACCCGGCCTGCAGCATCCGGGTCTGCTTCAGCTTGCCTCTCTCAATCGTGATCGCTGCCCCGATCGCATCGCGGTTGCTCTTGGTGCCTTGCAGCCGAAACGAGATCGAGGGGGGAAGGCCCTCGATTACATTCTTCAGCAATCGCAACTGGGGAGCATTTCGATTCTTCAGAGCGATTTCTAGACGGCCGTCGTGATCGAAATCGGCGAGCGCGAACGATCGCCCGTCTTCCAGGAAATCCAATTCTGCAACCGCCGATATATCCGAGAACGTTCCATCACGATTATTGGAGTAGAAAACATTGCGTTCGTTGCCGCTCCAGGTGCCGTCGGAGCGGATCAGTTCGTTGATGGCATTCCATCCCTGCTCGTAATCCTTGCTTGAAACTGCCCCATCCGGAGAATTCGCCACGACCTGGCGCCAGAAGAAGCTATTGAGGTCCTCGCGCGACGTCCCGGAAACCATGCCATTCGCTACGTAGAGATCAAGAAATCCATCATGGTCAAAGTCGAACGCATCGCTCGACCATGCCCAGCGGCCCATTCCCGCGCCCGACGAGTTTGTGACCTCTTCAAACTTTGACCCGCGGTTCGCAAGCAGTGAATTCCCCATCGCGTGCTTCTGATAGAGCGCCCGCGTAGCCGGGATCGAGTCTTTCTTAAAGATGTCCTGCGTTGAGGTGCGGAGACCGGCAGCAGTCCACATGTTGGCGACATAAAGATCCTCTGCGCCGTCATTGTCATGATCGAACCAACAAACGCTCATCCCGGCGCCGACGTCCTCCACGCCTTCTTCAGCTGCGACATCAGTGAATGTTCCGTCACCATTGTTCCGGTACAGGTTCTTTCGGCCAAAGTCGTTCACCACGTAAAGGTCGGGCCAACCGTCGCGGTTGTAATCTCCCCATCCGCAGCAGAAACTGTAGCGCGTGTTGTTTCGGTTGAGCCCGGACTCGGCCGTGACGTCTCGAAATGTGCCGTCGCGGTTATTGCGCATCAGGAAATTCGGCGGACCGTTTGCTGCGTCGTGGTACGGCAATGGGTACCTGTATTGGCCGGTGCCCTGATAGTACGTGTAGAGGCAGAAATAGATGTCGAGCCATCCGTCGCGATCGTAGTCAGCGACTGCGGCTCCGGTAAAAGTTCCCTGTGGCGGCGAAGCGAATCTGAACGCATCAGGCTGGTGCCGGAACTTGCCGCTGCCGTCGTTCACAAACAGAAGCGGACCGCTGGAGGTCACGAGAATGACTCTTTGGCGGCCATCGTTGTTGTAGTCGGCGAAAAGCGCGCACACCGTGTTGTCAAGAATGCCCAGGCCGGAAGATTCAGTCACGTCTTCAAAAGTGCCGTCTCCGCGATTGCGGTAGAGACGATTCGGCAATCCGGCAGTCTGACAGATATACAGATCATCGAATCCGTCGTTGTCGATGTCGGCTACGGAAACTCCGTTGTGTCCGTAAACATCGATCCCACACGCGCCGTCGATCAAAGTGCGCCAGTAGTCAGTCCCATGCAGCATCTGCGCTGCATAAGAGACGTTGCGGCCCAGAGCCGCCGCAGTTACGTCTGCATAGATCGGCGCCAATGTGCGCGCGCGCGTCTCGTCGAGAACTCGCCAAGTGGCGACACGAAACTCATTTCCCTCAGACCTGTTCCAAACTAACTGCCAGTTCCCCGAGCGCTGGTCGCGATGGAAGGCCTCGCCCTTGCCCGCAATTTCATAGCGAATGCGGGTTTCGATCCGGCCCGGAGCATCCGACGATGATCCTACGGGTGAAGCATTGATCCAAGTAATCTGGAACTCGGCTGTGTCGATCTCTGAAAAGTCACGTAGAGAAGACTGCATCGCGCGGAGAAAAGCTTCCCGGTTGAGAACACTCTCATCGGTGAATTTGTTCTGACGGACTTCCACAGGAGGCTGGGTTCGAACCGGTCGCGACTCAGATGCGACCGGCGATGCTCCCGTGAAATCAGCGGCCAAGCTATTGAGGAGAGAACTGAAATCGTGCGGGGAACGCAATAATGCCTGGCCCCACTGCGTGAGAGTCACCGCCAGTTCATCCGCGTACTTTTCCGTGATGAAAGTATCGAAGCCAGCCTTCGCTTTCAGCAATGTGGAGTCGAGAGGCCGCTCGCTGCGATATCGCGGGTGCAGGTAGAATCCCGGACGCTCCGCTTGAGGATCTGGAACCGCCGAAGTGAGCAGAGGGAACTTCCAACCCCACAAACTCGATGGAATGAGGGTTGCGCCAGCGCCTTGGCAGAAGCGGAGAAGGAAGTCACGCCGGCTCAAATCGAGTTTACGCCGCCGCTCCGTCCACCTCAGAGGAGTGTCTCCCGCAGAATCACGTGTAAGGCGAACCTAACATCCGTACCGGAGTCGGTCAAGGCTGGCAGATCTGGGCTGCTCCTCCGCCTGAAACAACTTAGAAATGTCTTTTATTCACCTGGTTATTGCTTATCGTGCTGCGCGACATGGCCCGCTACAACGGCAGAACCGTCGCCAACGGCGTCCAGCAGCGGATTGCCACCGAGAGGAGGCTTCCGGACAGCATCGATGGGAGCCGTTTTGATGATCTTGTAGTCTTGATATTCGATCGAGAGGGTGGCTTTTCCTCCAAGCCGGATGAAGCTTTCGGTATGGTTCTCCGCGGGTAGCCAGAAACCATCCACCTTCACGTATTTGTGTGCGATGCCGGTCTTCTTGATCCACATCGAAGGATTCTTGCCGGGCTCGCCCTCGATCCGGGCTACAGCAAAATCGTTAGCGTCTACCCAGATTTTCCCGCGGTACAGAAACTTATTCTTCGTTTTGGGCAAAAGCTTAAGCACATATTGAGCACCATCGGGTGTGGTCTCATATCCCGCCAGTTCGAAGTCATAGTTCTGCCGGGTTAGGGCGGTGTCATGACCGTTTTCCCCTTTGAGTGCTTCTTGCTCGCCTTCCAGCAACTTCTTAAATATGTGGTCGATCACGAACTTCGATCCGGTCTGCGACACGATGGTAAATTCTTTGGAGTTCGGAGCGCGGAAGATGACCTTCACGACCATCTCAGCGTCTCTGTCGCTGGGGAAGCCGCGATACTGCATTCGGTAAGTACGTTTTCCTTCGAATTGCTGTAGCGCGGCTGCCCGCTGCGCGTTTCTTTGCTCCAGATTCGCGAGGACTTTCTCCAAAGTCAGCGGCTTAGGTTGGGTCGAGGATCCTGGTACTGCATTCTGCTGGGCGGTCACCGCATAGGGTGCGGATACTAGACTCAGTATAATCGGGAGCGCCCGGAGTAAATTCATTGTCATCGGCCTCGGCTCGTCACGGAGACTTGGATGCCATGGCCTACGTGCGCGCTGCCCGGATAAGTGACTGAGGGCGAAACCGTAGGGCCTAGGTCCAACTATACAGATTTCCGCCTGAGTGCAGCGGGCCAGACGCAGTCCTGCTAAGATTCGGGGCATGCCACTGCGGCCCGTTCCGCAGCCGAAGGTTCATTCGGTATGTTCAGGCGGCACGAAAAGCGAGAAGGAAAGGAATGGCCAGTTCTCCTACCAGCCACGAATCGACGGCAGAGTCCCTGACGGATGAATTCCAGCGTTCGTATCACACTCGCCCGTCGATCTTCCGCGCGCCCGGACGTGTAAATCTGATTGGCGAACACACGGATTACAATGACGGTTTCGTGATGCCGGCCGCCATCGGATTCTACACCTGGATCGCGGCCAGTGCCCGTCCTGATCGCACTCTCCATATTCATTCCGACGAGTTTCACGAGACGATTGATCTATCTCTTGACTCGCTGGCTGGTCCGCCTCGTAAACATTGGAGTGACTTCGTGCGTGGAGTGGCGGCCGTCTTGCGCAGCAAAGGTGTTCAACTATCGGGCGCCAACCTGATCATTCAAGGCCAGGTTCCGATCGGAGCGGGCTTGAGTTCTTCCGCATCCTTGGAAGTAGCAACGGGATTGGCCCTGCTGGCTATATCCCAGGCCGAAGTGCCGCAACTGGAACTGGTGAGGATCTGCCAGCGCGCCGAGCATGAGTATGTTGGCACGCGCTGCGGGATCATGGACCAGTTTATTGCGGTATTTGCCAGTTCCGGACACGCCCTCATGATTGATTGCCGTTCGCTTGACTACCAATCGCTTTCGATTCCAGACGATGCCCGGCTGGTGATCTGCAATAGCATGGTGAAGCACGAATTGGCGAGCGGGGAGTATAACCGCCGCCGCGCGGAGTGCGAAGCCGGAGTCAAGGTCTTCCGCAGGAGTTCTCCCGACGTGCACGCGTTGCGTGATGTCACTTTGACAGATCTCGCGAACCGCGAAACGGAATTGCCCGAGGTGGTATATCGTCGCTGCCGCCACGTAATCAGCGAAAACCAACGTGTGCTCGAGGCGGCGAAGGCGCTCGATGCCAGCGATCTGAACCTTTTTGGGCGCCTGATGTACGACTCGCATCGCAGCCTCCAGCAAGACTACGAAGTGAGTTGCAAGGAACTCGATCTCCTGGTCGAGATCGCCTCATCGTGCGAGGGCGTTTATGGATCGCGCATGACTGGTGGAGGATTTGGAGGCTGCACTATCACCCTCGTTCGGGCCCATTCAGTTGAGGCTTTTCAGCAGAAGGTCACTCACGCATATAAAGAGAAGACTGGAATCACGCCGGATGTCTACATTTGTTCAGCGGCTCAAGGCGCCGCCGCTTGGCGATAGTGTCAGCAGAAGCTCCTTCAGTTCACTTTCGCTTCGGTTCCAGAGGCAATGGCGCGAATAAGCTCGCGAACACTTTCTTCCAGTACTTGAGTCCGATGGTATTCGCGCCCTTGCGCTTTACCGAGTGACAGACGCGAATTTCGATGAAGCATCGGGCTTCTCACCGGAGTGGCGAGCCCCACGTGGATTTCAGTTACGCCGGTCTTTTCCACAATCGTCGAAGCATTGTTAATTCCGATTCTGCCGCCCGCCATGATCGTGATCCGGCCGTTCGCGGCTGGAACCAGCCGTGCGACCGTATCCACGCCCTGTAGGCACTCTTGCTCACCGCCTGACGTAAGGAGCCGATCCACGCCCGTCGCACAGACATCTTCGAGGGCGCGAAACAAGTCTGCGGACATGTCGAAAGCGCGATGAAACGTGACCGAGAGCGGCCGCGCCATTTCCACTAACTGCCGCGTGCGAGCGATGTCAACGTTTCCTTCCTGCTCCAGGATCCCGAGAACGACGCCATCCGCTCCTTCGCTCTTGGCAATTTCGACGTCTCGCATCATGCACTCGAATTCTGCCTCCGAGTAACAGAAATCGCCGGGTCGTGGACGAATGATGGGATGAACGGCAATCGAAAGCTTGGAGCGCACGACTCCCAGCAGCCCGACGCTGGGAGTCACGCCTCCTTCCAGCAGATCGCTGCACAGCTCAATCCGTTGAGCTCCACCGCGCTCCGCCGCAATGGCGGAGGCTACCGAGTCGACACAGACTTCAATCAGCACCTGTTCAGCCATGGGTCCCGTTTATCGGCATTCGACGCACAACAGTACCATTTGCACCGCGACCGCAGTCTTCTTGTCTTCCGATCTCCGGGAGAGATCCGGCAGTTTCGAGGCGAGCCCTGTAGAACATGTAATGCAAGCTGAGCTGAATCTGTCGCGCTGGCGATCGGACATTGGAAGATCAGGCCAAAACTGCTCTTCGTTGGGTCGGGAGAGAAGTCTGAGATCGAGTTATCGGGATTCCCGTAGCTGGCAATGTTGAAGATGTTGAAGAAGTCGGCTCGGAAACCTAGTACATGCTGCTCGTTCCACAAATGGAAGTCCTTGAATAGGGACATATCGACTTGGCGATAGCCTGGGCCACGCTCGGTACTGTTATGGGCCGTTCCAAACGTATTCGAAGCCGCCACTCCATAGGCGCAGATCCCGTTGTCGTGGGAACAGCGGTACTTGCAGGGTTGCGCTGATGGATCAGTGCCCCACCAGTTCTGGATCGTGCGATGACTGATAATCATCTGGCGGTACTGGTTGGCCCGGCTCAATCCCCATCCGTTGTTATTGGTATTGCTGGTGTCTTGACCGAAAATGGTGACGGGGAACCCCGTATACAGGATGGCTGAGGTTGCGAATCTCCAGCCTCCCAGCGCCGCGTCCACGAACCGGCTCGCGTTGCCTCCGTAGGTGCGGCCACGCCCGAAGGGAAGGTCATAAACTCCGACAAAATTCAGGCTGTGACGAATATCCATGCCAGACGGTCCGTAGTCGGCATTAAGATCGTAGCCGTTCTGCACGGAAAGACCGTTGAAGCTTGTACCGGACACAGCGTAATTCCCAGACGAGTTGGTCAGGGATTTGGCGTAGGTGTAATTCAGGGTATATTCCAAACCGCGATGCGTGCGCTGACGCAAAGTCAACTGCCCGGCATTGTAGGTCATTCTGGCCTGGGATTCGGTGACAAGAATGGACCCGCATTCTCCCACCAGGTTGAAGTAGGGAGTCTGATCAACCGCGGGAACGACTGGAGCTCCGCAGTTCCCACTGAGGTCCTGCGCCTGCTGAGCGGTAAGTTGATTGCCGTTGCGATAATCGGCGAGATGGTGTCCAACCTGACCGTGATATCCTGCGCTCAAGGAAAGTTGATTGGTGAGCGCGTATTCCGTGACCAATGTGAACTGATGGATATACGCAGGCTGCACGTCCTGCGGCCATAGCGAATAGAGCGAATTATTGATCCCGAGTGGTTGGCTGAAGGCATTGGCCACAGTAAATGGTGTTCCTCCCGAGGCTCCTGAAGGAGTCGGGGCATTGCTATTGATCGCGAGCGAAAACGGCGGACTCGAAGTCAGACGTTGATTGAAGGAATACCCCTCAAAGAAGCTGGTCGCTCCGTAACCACCGCGAATCACGAACTTGTCTGTCACCTGATAAGCGAAGCCCAGGCGGGGCATGATCTGCTTGTAGTTCCAGTCGTAACACGCGTGAGTCGGACAGACAACAGAGCCGGCAATCGCCCCCGCCGGAACCTGGCCGGCGTATTCGACGGTCCCGCCGGGAAGAACATTGGCGGTTTTGTTGTTCTGCTCATACCAAGGCTGATCAATTTCGTAACGGATACCCAAGTTCAGCGTAAGTCTGGAGTTCAGCTTGAAATCGTCCTGGACGAACAACGCGGTACGCCACTGACGCTGTCCGACTAGCCCGAGCGGCGATGCCAGTTGAACGCTCTGGATCCGGCCCAGGACAAAGTCGGCAGGACCGTAGCCGCCGCCACTCGCGAGGCCAGTGTATTGCCCGGTGTAGCCGAACGTACCAAGGAATCCAACGTTCCCGGCATTCAGATAATTCTGCTGGTACCGGGTGGCCTGACCTCCGATCGAGATAAAGTGACGTCCGCGTTGCCAGGTCAGAGTGTCCTCGTAATTGAATGTATTGTCAGTGAAAACCTGGGGATTGGCACTGGTCCCGATATAGCTCGCGTTGTTACCGATGTTTTGCCCGGTGAAGCCAACATAGAGCTGCGTATCGAACGGAATGCCAACTTTCTGGTCCCCGCTCAAACCGAACAGGCCTGAGGGGTCGCTAGGCACACCATTATTCCAGCGCACACGGGTAAATCCGAAGCGCGCTTCGTTCACGATTGTGGGTGAGAATGTGTGTACCCAACTGGCGCCGGCAATCTTCGTGGGATAGTTGTTGTGCGCTGGGAAGAAGACCGGAAGAATAGCGCTGGTGAAGTCTTTGCCGGTGCCCTGAGAATAGAAACCGTTGATCTTGTCTAAATTTCCCAGATTGTAGTCGACCTTGAAGTCTTCCTGGTTGTTTTGAACGAAGCTGTTTTGCGGGCCCACGTAGTTATCCTGGATCAGTCCGTCAAGCGGCGTTCTGTTGGGGGCAGGATAAATCTCCGGGTGAGCAGCGAGGTACTGGGCCACTGGACTTACCACCGGAATCTGATTTCCGAGGTATGGCGCAAAGTTGTTCTGCGAGTCGTAGAGTTGAGTGCCAAAGGCCGAGAAATCCCCCGCGAGCATGGCCGGAGTGAGAACGCTGGCCTGCTGCAAGGGCTGGGCGCTGTGTTTGCGAATGCCCTCGTAGTCCACGAAGAAGAAGAGTTTATTGCGCAGAATCGGCCCGCCGAAAGTGCCGCCAAAAATGTTCTGCGTGTACTTCGTTATCGGACTAGCAGGAGTCGCCGGCTGGCATGCGTCGCAACGGCCAAGTCCATTCCCCCAAGAGTTGGCATCGAGATTCTGGTTCTCAAGCAGGTAATACGCTGAGCCGTGAAAGTTGTTCGTCCCCGATTTCAGGATCGTGATAACTGCTCCGCCGTTGGCATTTCCGTAGGTAGCGTTCGCGTTCGCTGCGACAACTCGGAATTCGGCGATCGCATCCGGGGCGGGGTTATAGCCGATGAGATTGTTCTGGGGTTCGTTGTTGTCTGCCCCTTCCACCATGTAGTTGTTGGCCTGCTGGCGATTGCCATTGATAGCCACGACACCATTGTTATATGTGTCCCGCTCGATGGCATTGTTCCCGGACAGCCCGGTCGGGTCGGTGGCGATCGCTCCGGGCTGGTACAGCGTTAAGGAAGAGAAATTCCGGCCATTCAGCGGGATATTCGCGATCTCATTGGTCGATAGCGTGTTTCCCAGCGTGGAGTCAGTGGTGTCGAGAATCGGATGAGCCTCCCCTTGCACTACCACCGTCTCGGCAGAACTGATCTTCAGCGCGACGTCGATCTTCGCCGTCTGGTCGATCTCCAGTGAGAACGGCGTTACATTCGTGGAAGCAAAGCCCTTCGCTTCCACGGCGAGCTTGTAGCTGCCAACCGGCAGAAAGCGAAGCGTGTACACGCCGGCGCCATTGGTTTTCGCCGTGGTCTTAACCGAGGTCGCAACATTTTCAGCAGTGACGGTCACCCCGGCTACCACCGCGCCGCTGGGATCTGTGACTTGACCAGTGATAGAACCTGTGACGGTTTGTGCCGCGACGTGCGTGAACGAGAGTGCGGCGGCCAAAAGCACGCCAATGCTGTAACGGAGACTTCTCATGGTGAAATACCTCCAGTCGCCGACGGCCTTCTACCGATCGGCGTGGTCGAGACGAGTTCTCGCTGAATCTTTACCGGGACGCTAACTGCTGAGGATGACGACTGTCAAGCAGAAAATGATCGTTTTTAGCCGTTTCAATCATTTAAAAGACGTAAACGCACTGTATGCATCTTAAATATGGCCGTATGGAGGCATGTCCTCCTGAGCCGCAATTCAGCAGTCTCACCGGCCTGAAGCGCCCGGCAAGACTGGAAGAAGAAGGAAAGGCCCAATCAATGGACTGGGCCCTTTGAGATGCCACGCCAACCGCTAACGATCACTCGCAGAACATCCGCGGCTAACTTTGGTCAGAGTGTTGTTCTTGGATGCGATCTTGCAATCGTAGAAATGGCCGCTCGAATCGAATTGCGTATATTCCTGGCTGCTCTTGGCTGGAGACACGTCCGTCGCCTGCCCCGAGTTCGTAACTGAACTGAACCGCGCCGACTCCCCGTCGCCAGTGGCTTCTGTATCGTCGTGGTACGTCTGACTGGTTGTCACGTTAAAGCCAAATCGAGAGGAGCTGACCGGGTAGATGAAATCCACATTGATGGGGAAGCTGAAGTTGTCCTGGCTCACCACCGTTCCTTCGTGGCCAGAGACGGTCGTGATTGCTGAAACTTTGTTCTGAACAGCAGTATTCTGGTCGAGCACCGTAAAGTTCACGGTATCGAAGTCGACGGTTTGCGTACTGGAGAAATATTGATGCTCTTGAACCGAAGTCGACACCTTGCCATGCGAAGTGTTGACGTATCCGGTGATGGTGAAACGCCGGTCCGACGTGACCCCGATGGTCCCGGTCACCGTCGACGTGCCCTGCAGATTCTCTGTCACGACAGGATTGGGAGCAGCCAGCGTGTTCTTCGCTACTGCACCAGTCACGTGCGCGGATCCTTTGTCCAGAAAGAGCAGCAGCGACGCCGTTTCGGCGAAGTAGCTGTCGTCGTTGAAAACGCTCAGCGACACCGTATGTGGATTGCCGTCGCTCAGCAACCCGGCAAATGGAGTGAGGTTCACGCGATAAGGCACGAAATCGAGTGTCTGCACCCCCGGCGACGGGACCCATTGATCTGGCAGAAAGCCCGTGTAGACCCACGGAGACACTGGCGCAATGCCAGCGGGCTGTCCGTCGATGGTGATCTCGGTCTCACGAAAATCTGTGTTGCCGCACCCATAGACCTCATTGATGCTGGCAAGATCATTAGGAAAACACGCGAACCACTGTTCGTCCACAGACTGGCTCTGCGAGACCACATCCAGGTACACGCCCTCAATGTTCGTCGGCAGGGTGAATGTAGTCGAGAACTGGTCCGTCGGACTAAATAAGAATGCGGGGAGATTGATTCCGCCGCCGCTATTGGTTTGTTGCAAGGGCAAAACCATGTCTGGGGTACGGGCTCGGTTTCCAGAGTCCTTACCCGCGGGATAAAACTCAAGATTTGCGCTTACGGTGAAAACTCCATTGAGGCGGGTGTTGTACGGCGGAGGGCAATCCGTGGTGCAATTCCCGAGGACGATGGTGCCTGTCTGTGGCATCGTCAGCAGGGCAGAGTAATCGGTGACATCGCGCTCAATGTGCCAGGTGTTCGTCAGGGCAGCAAGCGGCTCGGGAGTTGTCCCAAAATAAACGTTCGTGTTCCCCAGATAAATGCTCGCGGTCCGATCAAACTGAACTCCCCCGTTCTCGCTGAAATCGACCTCAAACACGACCTTCTTCCACGGACCGGAGCAACTGCTGGGCGGTGTGAACTGAAATGTTTGCGTCGTATCGGAAAAGAACGCAAACTGGTACGCAGAGAAAAGAGGAACAACGCAGGGTTGTTGAGACGGCCGCGAAACTGTTGGATCAGCTGTCACCTCGAACTGGGTCCCGATTTGCCGGTTTGTGCTTTGGGCAACCATAAAGCTGGGATTGAAGAACGACAGAGCTGCGATTGTGACAAACATCGTTAACGAGCGGTGGGGGACGTTCATTGGAGACTCCTTAACGGAAGTGCCCGCCTGGAAGGAAATTCCCAAATCGGGGGATTCTCTTATCGCACTGGATAGCGCGGAATGTCAAGAAAACTTTGATTGAATATGCCTGATTCGATCAAGCAATTGCCCAGTTAAGCTAAATTCTTGCACATCTGACGTGCCCGAAGGCCCCTACTCTAACTCAGATGAGTTAAACTTTGGGGTCTTGCGGTCCAGGCAATTTCAGATCGTCGTACTGAAAAATGGACCGGCACGAACGGACGTTCCACATGAACGCAAGAAATCGCGCGGACAAAATCTTGCGGGAATTGCGACAAGAGGGCGATTTGTCGCTGGGCGTCCTGATCAAACGGCTGGGAGCCTCAGCTGCGAGTGTCCGGCGGGACCTGACGAAGCTCGAAGCAAAAGGTCTAGTTCGCAGAACCCACGGCGGCGTCACCCTGGTTGAGCCGCTGCTCTACGAACCGTTCCGTTACGACTCTTTATTTCAGAATCGCGAGCAGCACCGTACGCCCCAGAAGCGGCGGATCGGTCTGCATGCAGCCGAACTGATTCAGGAAAACGAGACCGTAGGGTTCACTGCAGGTACAACGACGACGCACGTCGCGCGCAATCTCCGCAATCGTCACAACATCCGTGTGATCACCAACGCAATCAACATCGCCATGGAATTAAGCAATTGTGCGGGCCTGCGGACGTTCGTCACTGGAGGTTTCGTGCAATGGGCCGGCTCATTCTCCCTGGTCGGGCATGCTGCCATCGACTCGCTGAAAGACGTTTATATGGACCGCGTGTTCGTGAGTGTCTGCGGAATCGACCTGGCTCGTGGGATCACCGTGATCGAACCCGAAGAAGCTCTGACGTTTCGTACCATGATCCAGCAATCCAAGCACATCGTGGTGGTGACCGACTCCACCAAAATCGGGGTGGTCACGGCATCGTTGATCTGCCCCATCGCAAACATCAACATGATGATTACCGATACGGACGCTACCGATAAGGTGATTGCGCCCTTTGTGGAGCGCGGAATCGACGTGCGCCGCGTTTAGGTCCTCACTTCTTCGGGGATTCTGCAGAGCTGTCCTTCGAGTTGAAGATCTGGAATTCGCGGATGTGCGCCTCCGCCGACGAAGACAGAATGTGCAAACGCACGCGTGACGCGGTCACCGGCCCAAAGTGATCGATTCGCTTATGCCCGATCGCCTGACCTCGGGCAACCGCGCTCCACTTCCCTTTCTGAAAAACTTCGATGGCGTAAAGCTGGACCCGTTGTCCGCTATTCTGCCATTCCATCGTCAACGCACGGTCGAATGTGACAGGATGATCGAAGCGAACTTCGAGTACAGCATGATGCGAACCCGCCGGCGCCGACCAAAAAGTGTCGGGATCGCCATCGAGCGCCAGTTCCTCTTCCGCTCCCGTTACCAGATGCTTCGTGACCAGATTCGTGCCATATCGCGAGCGAACTGCCTCGCCAAGTTCCTTTAGCCGTCGAACATCAGCATCAGGAATTAACCCGCGTTGATCCGGCGCGATGCCGAGAACAAGTTGCCCACCACGCCCCACGGTTTGTTCGTACGTGGTCAGCAGTTCCGGCACACCCTTCAGACTGGCCTCGTCATTGGGATGCCAGAACCAATGATTCTTCCGCAGCGGCGTATCCGCCTCAACCGGGCGCCAGCGCAGATAGCCGTGCCGGTCGATTACATTCCAGTTCTCATAGGGGATGACTCCGTCTTCGTTCCCCACCCAGCGAATATCGCCATACTCGAAAAGCGCCATGTCCGCGAATAGGAGCGTGTTTGGCTGCAGCATGCGCAACTCCTCCACGATGCGGAGAAAGTTGTAGACATGTCCGCCGCTGCCGGCGCCATCCAGCCAGAACTCCTCCAGTTGCCCATACCCTTGTGCGAGTTCATCGAGTTCGGCCGTGTAGTACTTGTCGTACTCGGCGGAGTTGCTGTACCGCGGCTCGTGCCGATCCCACGGAGACAGATACACCCCAAACTTCATCCCGTACTGCCTCGCCGCTGCTTCCACCTTGCCAACTACGTCGCCTCTCCCGTTCTCGAACGGGCTGCTCTTCACGCTGTAATCGGTCTGCGCTGTAGGCCAGAGACAGAATCCATCATGATGTTTGGCCACGAAGATCACGTAACGGATCCCGGCGGCTCGCAGTGCCTGCATCCACTGGTCTGGATCGAATTGTGTCGGGTTAAACACCTTCGGATCGGCGGTGCCGTCTCCCCATTCGCGATCCATGAAGGTATTCGGGCCAAAGTGGATAATTGCTCCCATCTCCAGGTCTTGCCACTCCACCTGCTGTGGAGTCGGCTTCAAATCAACCGCGTTCTGACCTAAGGCAGGAACGATTGCGATCAGCATGAAGAGCAAGCACCGCAGAAGTTGCGAGGAAAGCATGCCCAGAAGACTAGCATTTTCAATTCCGTCTGGAATAGGCTCACCGGCGAGAGGCACGCGTGTGTGATAAAACGGCCGGCAGCAGATGTTGCGGCGTTGGGATCGACGCTAATCCAATGAGCTGCTAGGGAATAAATGGTCGGGGAGAGAGGATTTGAACCTCCGACCCCCTGGTCCCGAACCAGGTGCTCTACCAGGCTGAGCCACTCCCCGACTTCGGATGGGCGCTGGAAGGATCGGGAATGCGCCCAATGCGATCAACCGATTATAGCATTCGCAATGAGTTCTCGAATGTGACCGTTGGGCGCCGCTTGCTTCGTGCGTTCGTGCGAATGAATGCCAACTTTCCGCCCATTTGTCGTCAGACGCCTTGCGGACGTAGGATAAGTGCTTCTCACGCCTCATGAAAACCGTAGTCACCGCGCGGCGTCTCTTTACTCCCGTGGAGGAGATCACGACTCCACTCCTCGTCATCGAAGACGGGCTTATTACTGAAATTTCCTCACGCGCGTCTCACCCTTCTCCTTCGAACGCGACGTTCGTGGATTTCGGCGATGCTGTCCTGGTTCCCGGGTTCCTCGATATTCACATTCACGGTGGCGCAGGCCTTGACGTGATGCGGGCGTCTGCCGCAGAGCTCCCACGTTTAGGTCGGTTCCTTGTCTCGCATGGCGTAACCGGATACTTCGCCACGACCGTTGCCGCTCCGCTCGATGCAACTTGCGCGGCTTTGGAGCGGCTGGCGGACGCGATCGAGCAAACCACCAACGTCAACGGAGGCCCTCCCCAAGCGCGACCGCTGGGGATTCATCTCGAAGGACCATTCCTCAGCCACAAGCGTCGTGGTGTCCACCCGCCAGAGTACCTGGTAGAACCTACCGTTCCGATTTTCGAAAAGCTATGGCAAGCAGCGCGCGGCCATGTGCGCATGGTAACGATTGCGCCGGAAATCCCGGGTGCGATGGAAGTGATCGCAGAAGCCGCTCGCAGAAAGATTTGCGTGAGCATTGGACACTCGGATGCGGAGCTCCCCATAGCACGCGCCGCCGTGCAAGCCGGAGCGCGCCATGCTACGCATACCTTCAATGCCATGCGTCCGTTGGATCATCGCAGCCCGGGGATCATCGGCGAAGTTCTCAGCGACGACACCATGACCGCCGACATCATCGTAGACGGCATTCATGTATCCCCCGAGGTGGTAAAGGTCTTTCTGCAGGCAAAAGGGCCAGAGCGCGCAGTCCTGATTACCGATGCGATCTCTGCCACCGGAATGCCCGACGGCCGCTATCAGTTGGGCCCCATTCAGGTCGATGTCAAGGATGGCAAAGCCACCGCGGGCGACAGTCTCGCCGGCAGCGTTCTAACCATGGATCGAGCAGTGCGCAACGTTACCCGATTCTCCAACTGGACACTCGCCCAGGCGGTGCGTGCGGCGACGTTGAATCCCGCGCAAGCGGTCGGACTTTCCGAGAAAAATGGAAGCCTGGCCGTGGGAGCGGAAGCGAACTTTGTCGTCTTGAACTCAGCGGGTGACGTACTCAAGACTATCGTCGGCGGTAGAGAGCTGTAGCGCGGCAATCTTTAGGGCTTCGGCCGGTCAGAAATCCATGCGCAAGATGCTTAGAGAGTTGGGCCGTCCGCGGCGCTAAGGCTTAGTTCGGTTTGCGCCGTTTCGCATCGACCAGGTGGTGCAGCAGCATCAGTTCGTCGACGCGCGAGAGTTGATCGAGGAATGAACTCTCTGACCGCGGCGCATCGCCATTTGCGGATTCCTTTGTTCCTGCCTGCCGCATCTTGTCGCCGAACTCGGGCTCGTTTCCCATGACGCGGGAATAGAACCACAGAAAATGGCGCATCTGATCGAGCGCCACGCGCAAGGTTTCGATCGGTTCGGTCTCCGAAAGCGAATTCAAAGCTTCCATTAATTCCGGATCACTCGGCGCCTGCATCGCAGCACAATTTAATTCCTGCTGGATCTTCCGCAGGTCTTCCGTCACGCGCGCGATTCGTAGATGAAGATCGTCCATGTCGTCGAAGGCCATTCCTGTCCGCTGTTAACCATCTCATCGGCAGCGCATGGCTTGTAGATGTCCCACGGGCATGCGCTTTCGTAATTCTGGGATTACTTTGGTCTGCCATAAGGTCACATCATCGGAATGCCTTGATTGGCGCGGCTTTTCACCCGTTCGTAGCGCGGATCTCCGGCACTCCCATCACACGTTTTCCCTGGACTGAATTCTCAACGGCAAACGTTAGTGCACGCAGCATCTACTCCAAAGTCACCAACTCCGCTCGTCGCGCCCTATCCCAGGTCCCGGAAATTTGGATTGGCTGGGATTCTAGCTGATGACCGATCGTTTGAACCGCAGCGGGACGGCGTTATGTGATACAAACTCGCGATGCCAGAAACCGTCCCTGAAAAGACCTCCAGCGAAGGCCTGGTGCGCGCCATCGGACGCTGGAGTCTGGCCGCGCTCACGGTGAATTGCATCATCGGAAGCGGAGTCTTCGGCTTGCCCTCGGTTCTAGCGAGCCTGCTCGGACGGGCCAGCGTGGTTGCCGTAGTTCTCGGCGCTGCTGCGATGGCAGTCATCATGGGCTGCTTCGCCGAGGTCGCGTCCCGATTCGCGAATACCGGAGGACCTTACTTATATGCCGAGGCGGCGTTCGGCCGCTTCATGGGCATACAGGTCGCATGGTTGGTGTGGTTCGTCCGGCTCACCTCCTGCGCAGCGAACGCCAACCTGTTCGTGACGTACCTGGGGGAATTCTGGCCGCAATCGACCCGGCCGGCTATGAAACTGGCCGTTCTCACATTCCTCATCGGAATCCTAGCCGCGATCAATTTCCGTGGTGTAAAAGCCGGCACTCATTTGAGTACCTCCTTCACCGTCGCCAAGTTGTCTTCACTGCTGTTCGTCACCCTGGCAGGTGGTTACTATCTGTTGACGCACAATCCAGAACCCGTGAATGCAGCGTTCAGCCCCGGGGCTACCCAATGGGCACGAGCGATCGTGCTTCTGATCTTCGCTTACGGTGGCTTTGAGGCCGCCCTGATTGCCGCTGGCGAGGCCAAGAACCCACGCCGAGACCTGCCATTCGGATTATTCGCCGCACTGATTACTTGCGCCGTCATTTACGGCTTGATTCAGTGGGTCGTGGTCGGAGTGTTGCCCGACCCGGCGCACAGCGAGCGCCCGCTCGCCGATGTGGCACGAATCGTCATGGGCAGCGGCGGGGCCGCGCTTACCGCAGCCGGCGCGCTGTTCTCGATCTATGGCTACCTGAGCGGCAACATGCTCGCGACGCCGAGAATCACCTTCGCGTTAGGGGAGCGGGGCGACTTCCCTTCGGTTTTCGCGCTGGTGCATCCCCGATTCCGCACGCCATATTTCTCGATTCTCGTTTTCGCCGTGCTGGTATGGCTGCTGGCCCTCTTTGGCAGTTTTGCAGGGAACGCAACGCTGTCCGCGGGCTCGCGCCTTTTCTATTACGGAACCGTCTGCGTCTCGGTCACGGTTTTAAGGAAGAAAAGCCCGGAACGGCCGCTGTTCCAACTCCGCGGAGGAACTCTCATCAGCATCGTCGGAGTATTGATCTGCGCCGGGCTCCTGACACAGATCGAATACAACAAGTCTCTGATCCTGCTGGTCGCGGTCGCCGTCGCCTTCTTCAACTGGCTGGCCGTGCGAAACCGTTAGACCGAGCAGGTCTAAGATTTCCCAACTCGTCTCATGAAGGGATTGAAAGGGCGCGGCTTTCAGAGACTGCGTGAAAACTGGATTTCTCGGAGAACTCTGGACCAAAATCCGTCTCAATCCAGCCGCGGAGCGGCGAAACAATTTAGCCAAGGACGTAAGTCCTGGGTAAAGTGAGAAAGAGGCGCGAGTCCCGTAGGGACGAAACACATTCGCACGCACACACTTTCAGCCGCGCCGAAGCCAGAAAAGACGAGGGCTTCAGCCCCGGAGGGAAGAACCTTAAATCCAAGCCGATTCATGAGACCAGCTCTAGTTCGTGTAGATTCGCACGTAGTCGACCAGCATCTCTGACGGAAACGGTGTGGTTTGATCGGGCGGTCCGGGCCAACTCCCCCCGATCGCCAGATTCACGATCAGGAAGTTACTCTGCCCCGCATCGAACGGCCAGACTGCTCCGCTCAGGTTGGTCAGGCTGGAGGGCGTAAATGATGCGTAGATGTTCGATGGATCGTCGATGTAATACTGCACGCTTCCTGGCGCCCAGATCATGCCGTAGGTGTGCCATTGCGAAGCAGTGCTTCCGCTCAGGAAATGGTATTTAGTGCCTAGATTCCCGCCCGTAAACCCTGTTCCGTGGACTGATCCCATATTCCAGTCACCAATGGGATCTTGATACGCCGGCGCATCGATCCGCTCCAGCACATCCTGCTCCCCACAGCCCGGCCAGTTGATGGTACTGATGTTATTACCCAGCAGCCACACCGCAGGCCAGAACCCCTGCGCCTCCGGCACCAGAGCACGAAACTCCAGCCGCCCATACTGGAAGCTGAACAACCCCTGACTCTTCAGGCGCGCCGAAGTGTAGACCCCTGGTGAGGGCTGCTGCGCCTCGATATGCAGATAGCCATCCGTTCCTACGAACTCGCTGGGATTGATCGTGCTGCATGGTGAAGTCGACGATCCCCACGCGCAGTAGTTCTCGAGTTCGCTATTTCCAAACCCGCTGTTGCCAGTGTCATACGTCCAGATCGTAGGGTCAGGCTGCGCGGCAGCCCCTGTGCTATTGGAGAATTCGTCGCTCCAGACCAGCGTTCCCGATGGGATATTGGGTGAAAACGATGCGGTCGTCACCTTGCTTAGGGCCATGTCTAACATGGCGATCGCCTGCACCGTCACGTTCGATGCCACTAGGAATGGTGCCTGATACTGCTGCGATAAAGTCGTGGGCGTACTCCCGTCGACCGTGTAGAAGATCGTTGCCCCTTGAACCATCGATGTCAGGCTAACGATCACGGCCCCATTCTGCGCAGCCCTCGTCGAGACAGTCGGCGGTGAAGTCGAACCTCCCCCGACCTGTGTACTGGGGCTACCACCACACCCAAACATGAAAACGCAAGAAAGAAGAACGACTGCCAGCCCCGCTTTCATACCACCACCTCCGCGGAAAGACCAAGGAACTTTCCCGCAACCCGACATTAAACCGCTGTCAAATCGCAAGGTCAATGAGTTATTGACGAGGGGCGTTACCTCGAGGTGGCACTTCCTTGTCGGAACACAGAACTATCCCGCATAAGAATTTCAGATTTGAGATCTCAGATTGCAGATTCTTTGAATGCCGAAAAATCTGAAATCTGCAATCTCTATCGGCCAGCACCGCGTTCCATCTGCAGCAGCGCTTTCTTACGTTCCAATCCCCAACGGTATCCGCCCATGCTGCCATCTTCCCTCACTACACGGTGGCATGGGATCGCAACTGCAACCGGATTCGTAGCGCACGCTCGGGCCACGGCACGGCAGGCACGGGGATTGCCAATGGCTTTCGCGACTTCGCTGTAGGATTTCGTCTCGCCGAATGGAATCGATTGCAGATAGGTCCACACCCGCCGCTGAAAAGCAGTCGCGCGAATGTCCAGCGGCAGAGTCGAATTCAGCTCCTTGCCCCGCAGGTGCCGCAGCAGTGCATTCACCCAGGACTGCAGCCCTCCACCATCGGTCTTTCGCTGGGCGAACGGAAACTCCCGCTTCAGGCCTTCGATGAGCTCCCCATCGGTCCGGGCGAATTGGATCGCGCAAATACCCTTTTCGGTAGCCGCAATCAGCATCCGGCCCAGCGGCGAATCCGCACACGTATAGCGAATCGTGGCCGCGATCGCGCCTCGGCGGTACTTGTCAGGAGTCATGCCGAGCTGCGATGCCGTGCGCTCATATAACCGGCTGCTCGAACCGTATCCCGCGTCGTACATGGCGCGCGTAACCGAATCGCCCGACTGCAGCCTTTGCTTCAGCGTCTTCAAACGGCAGGAATCCGCATACTCCCTCGGCGTAATCCCGAGCACCGCCTTAAACCGCCGTTGCAGCCGAAACGGGCTCTGGTGGAATTCTCCGGCAAGGCGCCCAAGCGTCAGCGGCTCATCCAGATGCTGCTCAATAAACCGGCAGATCGCCTTTATGCCATCGGACTCTGCGTTCCCCGTGAACGCGCGCGGACGGCAGCGCAGGCATGCCCGGTATCCCGCCTGTTCTGCCGCGTCCGGTGTGCGAAAGAACTGCACATTCTCCCGCCGCGGACGGCGCGCCGCGCACGATGGCCGGCAGTAGACGCCGGTGGTCGAAACGGCAAAGAAGAATTCCCCGTCACGCTTCGAGTCGCGCGCGATGACAGCGTCCCAATAGCGATCATCCGATGAATCAGCAGTTCCGGCTGCTTTTGCTTGAGTGACCGGCATGGTTTCCAGAGCTTCCGTTGCGAGTATGCCATTCGTCGTCATAGTAAGAAAAGCCTACGGCGACCCGGCTCAACGGACTATCCGAATCTTGCTCCCAAACTGATTTTCCCCGCTCGCGGCCAGAGGAAGCATTTGCTCCTCGACACGGGAAGGACTAAAGTTCCCCACAGTCGATTTGAAGCTCTTTCATGGGCATTGAAAGGGCGCGGCACCTAGTATGTGCGTGAGAACTGCCATTGAACGCAAGCGGTGGAGCAAGCACCACCAAAACTCCAGCCGCGCAGCGGCGGGATGAGAAAGCCCGGCACGGAAGTGCCGGGTGAAGTGGAACAAATACGCGAGTCCCGTAGGGACGACACGCGTTCTCACGCACACTCTTGAGCCGCGGCGTCAAGAGGTCTTAGTGAAGACGGCCCTTCAGGGCCGCCTTAGCGGGCCAAGATCGGAGGGCTTTCAGCCCTTTGAGGCCCCAGAAAAGGAACCGTTGCAATGAACAAGTCGGGTCTGAAAATGTTCTCCATTGTCGTACTCACGCTGACTGGATGCGCCAGCGCCCAGCAGGTCACAAAGCACATCCTCAGCAGCGACGAATTGAAGAAGGCGGTCCCCACGGAGTACTTCTTCCGCGGCCAGAAGGCTCCAGTCCAACTGCGCAACGCTGTCGGATTTCAGCTCGCAGACGGCAAGATGATGCTGGCCGCCCTGGTTGATGCATCCGGATACTCCACCGCGATCCAGCAGAAATACCAGGGCATGTTGATCACGGAAACGAAGCTGAACGTCGGCGGATCATCCCTCCCGCCCGGCCAATACGGCTTCGGCTTCGCCGCCGACAACAAGTTCGTGGTGATGGACGTAGCCAACAATGACGTTCTCAGCACGTCTTCCCAGACGGATCAGGGGCTCCAGCACGCCGTTCCCCTCAAGCTGATTGAAGATGGCACCGGATACAAGCTGTATGCAGGAAAGAAATGGATCGCCTTGAAGACGGAATAAGACAAGCAAGGTCTGAAGCCTGACGCCCGACGCCTGCCTCTAGTGCGTCAGCGGCTGAAACGGCCCCAACACAGTCGTAATCCCCGCCCGCTTCCGTAGCTCTGTCAGCATCGCGCTGGCCGCATTCTGATAAGTCTTCCCCGGGTCGGAAGGATCGGCCCATACGGCGTCATAAATAATCTGCGCCGCTTCTTTCAAATCCATGTGCAGCGCCGCCTCGCAAACATCGAGCCGCTCCTGCACTCGCTCATAACACCCATTGCAAACGTCGGCCTTGCCCTGCTCTCCGGGATGGTGCTCCGTGAACTTGCAGACTGATTCCGCGGCGTTCATGGCTCCCGCGTGTGCCTCAAGCATATGGGACTTGAACTGACGCAGAAACTCCTCCCGCTCCTTCTCTAAAGCGGCGCCATCCGGAACCCCGTCGGGAATAGCTTGCGCTGGCCTGATCGGCAGCTTCGGGGCGACGGCAGAAACTCTCTCCTTGTGATGGCAGGTCGGGCATTCGTCGAGGTCAGCGGGATAATACAGATGGCATTTCGAGCACGGCAGCCCATATCCCGCCTCCTTTCTCGAGGAATGTTCTTGGGCGTCAGTTGCCGCCCGGCGCGCGCCGGCGTCTTTCGCCAGAGCCGCTTGAGCGGCCGCCGCTCCGCTGTTCTGCTGTGATCGGGTTACGTTGGTCGGCATCGAGTCATCCCCTGAATACCGCGCCAATGCACGGCTTAAGTCCTTCTGGCCTTAATTTAAGCTCAATGCTCTGTTTCGCCTACAGCCCGGAGGTACGACGCCGCCACTGACCCATTGGCGGATTTACCGCGAGTTCGTATCCTTGATGAGCTTCAGGAGTTCTTCGCGACGGGCCCGGTATAACGTACGCTCGGGATCCAGCTTTGTGGCTACATCGATCTCTGATAGCGCCTCCTGGTAGCGGTCCAGGCTCATCAGGCAGGCAGCTAACGAGAAGTGATTGTCGGCCGAGGCGTTCACCCGCAAGGCTTCCCGGAACTCTTTTTCGGCCGCTATCAGATCTCCTTGCTGAAACAGGACCGTTCCCAGCAGGTGATGAGCAACATCGGAGTCCGGATTGAGCGAAACCGCGACGCGCAGCTCGTGCAGCGCCTCTTCCGGCTTGTTGTCGAGGAGTAGCGCCTGCCCCAGAACGCGGTGCTCGGTCGATCCCGTAGGATTCTGATGCACCGCGAGCCGCAACTGCTCGACGGCATCGTCGTACTTGTTCTTTGCCATGAACGCACTGGCCAGGCAAGCATGGCCCTGCTGCCACTCCGGATGCTGGCGATAGAGTTCCTGCATCTCCGTAATGGCTGCTTCAAATTTCCCCTGATCGCAGTACGTATTCCCCAGGTTGTTTCTTACCGAAGCCTCGTCCGGCGCAATCCGCTTGGCTTCGCGATATTCCGCCACAGCCTGTGAAAGATTGCCTTCCTCGTGCCGGACCAGCCCCAAATTTGAGTGCGCCTCCCAGAAGCCGGGCCGAAGTTGGATCGCCTTCTCATACGCCGCAACCGCGGCCGGAAGATTGCCGCTGGCATGAAGCGCGATGCCCATGTCGTAATAGGTATCGGGATTGTCGCGATCGCGGGCCAGCGATTCAGAATACGCATGTACCGCCGCCTCATATTGTCCCAGCGAGTAGTGCCCGAGCCCCAGATACTGGTACGCTTCGGCATTTTTCGGGTCGATGCTCAAGGCTGTGCGCGCCTCGGAAATCGCATTCGGCCCATCATCCAACCGGTAGAACAAATAAGACAGCGCGTTGTGATTTTCGGGAAGGTCGGGCATCAGCTTCAAAGCCGCCGCCAGTTCGTCGTACGCATCGTCAAACTTATCCTGCTCCCGCAGCACAACGCCCAACGCGAAGTGCAGGGCCGCGTTATCGTCATCGGCCGCGATCACTCCCCGCAACTCGGTTTCGGCCTCATGGAGGCGCTGCGTTCTCGCGTCGGAGGCCGCCTTCAGCAGTGCAGCCGGAATTGCCGGACCAATCTCAGCCGAAAAGGCGTTCCCCGAACTGACGACCTTCATCAGGTCCTTGCCAGCCCCGGCTGATTCCAGTTGTTTGAGCTCGTTGTTCGTCGGAAGTGTGGCAAGCCCCCGTTCGCTGACCACACGCGCCAGCCCGCTGCTCGAAACTCCACCTGCGAGCCATGCTGCGAGCTGGGTAGTGGTTACCGCCCTGGATCGTGGATCGGAACTATCGGTAGAATGCGCGGCCACCATGGCCAGAACCAGCATGGACAACAACAGCGACGCCTTGATTCTCACCGTACTCCCCAACTTGTGGATTGGCTTGCGTAGAGCGGCTTTTCAGGGGATTGCCAATGCAAACACCTGCGGAAAGCCCTCCTGAAAATAGCCTGCCCGCCGATCTTGGGGTAAGGTCACGGAGGTAACCGGGCAGAATAATTTTGACTTGAAGTTAGCCTTTCCAAACGACAAACGGTCTGTGCGTCAAATCACACTAGTGCGTGGGGCGCTTCACCGAAAATGGCTTGCAACTCGCGCAAAATACGGGACAAAGCTGATTTCGGGGCTGGCAGGGCACAGTCTTTCCCTCCACCCCGCAAGTAGCGTATGATCTTAACTTGCTGCTATCCCTCGGAGGCTCCCGATGTTGGAAGGTCTATTTCAACCGATGCACCTGCTGGTGATCTTCTTTATTGCCTTGCTCGTGTTCGGTCCCAGGAAATTGCCTGAGCTTGGAAAAGGTCTGGGTGAGGGGATCCGTGCCCTGAAAGACGGCATGAAAGACAATCCCCCCGCGCAGGCTTCTTCCGATCAGAGCAAGAAGGACAGCGAAACCAAGAGCTAGCCCGACTCCTTAAAGTCAAAAGGCACTCTGGGCAGATCCGTCTGCTCCTTCGTCTGAGTTCTTCGGCCGGTTCACCGCACTCTTGGGTTCCCAATAGCTATTCACTACTTCTGCAATTATGGAGGGTAGGCCGTGCTACGCAAGTTGGAAGTATTGGCCCTGATCGCATTCCTCGGATTCTCAACCTTTTCATTCGCCGACCAGGTCACTCTGAAAAACGGTGACCGCCTCACCGGAACCGTCGTCAAGTCCGACGGCAAAGAACTCGTGCTGCACACCGACGCCGCTGGCGACGTCACTTTGAAGTTCGACGCCGTCCAGGAAATCAAAACAGACCAGGAACTGCACGTCACCGTCAAAGGCGGAAAAACCGCCGTCGGCCCGGTCACGACGACCGACGGCAAGCTAGAGGTCGCCACTAAGACAGCCGGCACGGTCGAAGTGCCGAAAGCAGACGTAACCCTCATCCGCAATGACGCCGAGCAGCAGGCCTACGACAAATCGCTTCACCCCGGACTGATGCACGGATGGAACGGCGGAATCAACGTGGGCTTCTCCGTAGCCCGCGGTAATAGCGAGACCGAGAATCTTGCGCTCGCCTTCAACGCCGCGCATCCGACGCTGCACGACAAGATCATTCTTTACGCAAGTTCGATCAACACCACAAACAATCTCGCAACCCCCAGCACTGTGGCCAGTCTCGAGCAGGGTGGCCTCCGCTACGACCGTGACGTAAAACCGAAGCTGTTTGTCTTCGGCGCCGCTGATTTCATGGCGAACGCGCTGCAATTCCTCGATCTTCGCCAGGTCTACAGTGGCGGTTTCGGATATCACGCCATCAAGTCCGACCGCACAATCCTGGACTTCCTTGGCGGTTTGAACTACACGCATGAGACCTACTCCAATGGGACGTTGCTTGTTCCTGCTAACCCGCCGAACCCCGCCGTTTTTGAGTCCTACGGCAAGACCAACAAGTTCGCCGCTCTCACCCTGGGTCAGGAGCTGGACCAGAAGCTCGGCAAGAGCACGGTACTCACTCAGAATCTGGGATTCTTCCCCAATCTGCAGCAGACGGGCGAATACCGCTTCACCTTCAACGTGGGCACGGTCACCAAGATCAGGAAATGGCTGGGCTGGCAGAATCAGTTCGGGGACATCTACGTCTCGAATCCGCCCACCGGGTCCAAGAGCAACGACGTAATCTTCACCACTGGGCTGAACATCGCTTTTGCGCACTAGAGCTCTATCGGATATGGCTTTGAAAGGGCGCGGCTTCAGCCCCCGAGGGAAGCTCGTCTCTGGCGCACTACGGCAGAAGGTCTGCAAGCATCTTGCGCATTCGCATTCACGGCGAGCCCCATGCTCTGTGCACCGCCCTCTATATTAGTTAGGGCTCGTTGTTGTTCGGAAAACTTAAACTACTCTTGACAGCAAGCTAAGTAGAAATTACCGTTCATTCGAGGCTCGGGCAAAAGTGGGGCGAATCTGTGGGGTGTTCTTTCATCTGTTCGGAGTCGCAATTCTAGTGGCTCTGCCGCCCGCTTACCATCCCGAGACTACTTGCCACCAACATGAGGCTGTGCCGACACCAGCGCTCACCGCAGTTATGCCCTCGAAGCAGGGTGCCCCACTTCTGGCCGGTTTTGCCAGAAGTGGGGATTGTTCATACTGCAATTCGATCGCGGCGTCGGTTTCTTTGCCTGCAGATTTCTCAGATAAAAAATTTTCCCTCCGGATCTCAGCGAAACGTTCGATGCCGGAAAGATTCTCTGCAAACGCTACTTCGTGTTTCCTGATTTGATCGGCTTCGGTTTGTTATGCCGATCGCGCTCTGGCCGAGCATCGAGTCTCGAATTTGAGTCCCAGTAGAATGCGTTTCAAGGGCCGTGCCTGAGAATCACGCGGTGAGAGGGCGGAATGCAGAAGAGGCAACCGGGGCGTACCAAACGGCGGGCGGGATTGCCCACTGTCAAGAAGCGGCGTCGGGCCGAAGCCGTGAAGGTCTTCGCCAGGGTTTATAAGCTCTTGGAAGAATACGGGCCTCGCTGGTACTCGTTAGAGCTGAGACACGAACTCCGGGCCGCCTTGAAATCGTTTCGTCAGTAACTCTTACGACACTCCGCGAAGCTTGTACCGTTGCACCTTCCCCGTCGCAGTCTTCGGGAGCTCCGGCAGAAATTCAATCCAGTGAGGCCGTTTAAAGATCGGCAGACGCTCCACCACGAATTTCTGCAGCTCACCCGCCAGTTCTGCACTGCCGTCTCTATCCCGTAAAACAACGCAGGCCCCCGGCTTTTGGAATCCGTCGCTATCCGGCCGAAAAACCACGGCTACCTCCAGAACCGATGGATGCTCCGTCAACACGCGCTCAATCTCGATCGGACTCACCCACACGCCACTCACCTTCATCATGTCGTCGGTGCGTCCTGCGTACCAGAAATACCCATCTTCGTCCTGATGATATTTGTCGCCTGTGCGCAGCCAATGGCCTGCCAGGGTGTTCTTCGTTTTCTCGTGCTCGTTCCAGTAGTAGGCACAGGTCGAGTCCGCCCTGACGACAAGATTCCCGATCTCGCCTAGAGGGACCAGCTGATCGTTGTCATCGACGATCTTCGCTTCGAAGCCCGGAATGATCTTACCGCTGGACCCCGCACGCACTTCTCCCGGCACATTCGAAATCATCATGTGCAGCGCTTCGGTTGAGCCGATCGCATCCAGAATCTCAACTCCAAAGCGCTGCTTGAAGTGGTAAAATACCGTGGCTGGCAACGCCTCACCGGCGGAGACAGCGTGGCGAACAGAGGAAAGATCGAACTCTTTGCCCTCGAGCGCGGCGTGTGCCAGGAGTTTGACGAAATTAGAAGGCACCGAGAAGAACAGCGTCGGTCGATGCCGTTCAATCGCCTCAAACACGCTCTGCGGACGCGGCGCACCCGGCATCAGAATGCTCGTCCCACCCACCGCCAGAGGGAAATAAAGACCATTACCCAGGCCGTAAGCAAAGAATAATTTGGCGACGCTAAAGAAACGATCCTCCTCGGAAATCTTGAGAATCGCTTTGGCATAGCGTTCGGAACTGACCACCATGTCATGCTGCAGATGCACGCACGCCTTGGGCTGTCCCGTGCTCCCCGATGAGTAAAGCCAAAATGCAGCGTCATCCTTGCTGGTAGCAGCGGGCTGCAATTCGTCGGAACTGCCCTTCAGCAGATCATCGAGAGTCAGCAACCCCGCGGGAGCTTTGCCTTGCACCACAATTGTCTCGAGATACCGCAGCTCTTCGCGCGGGATCGCCTGCACCAACGGAAGCAAGGAATCCCCTATGATCGCCACCCGCGCCCGCGAATTGTTGAGCAGATACTTGTAATCTTGAGATTTGAGTAGAGTATTGACGGGAACAGCAACTGCGCCGATCTTAATAGCCCCAAAGAACGAGAACGCAAACTCTGGCACATCTGGAAGCAGCAGAAGCACTCGCTCTTCCATCCTCACGCCCAGGCGCTTTAATCCATTGCCGAGTTGATTGACGCGAGCGCAGAGGTCGCCATAAGTCACGCGAACCTCGCCGCACTCAATCGCGACCGTCGAAGAGCGCCCTTCGCCAATGTGCCGATCGATAAAGTAGGCTGCCGCATTGAATTCGTCTGGCAGCATGATGGGAGGCGCCCAAGTCATGGGAATCGAAGGAATCAGCCAATTCTATCGCGGCGTTTCACCCAGGCGCGAAGAACGTAGTCGGCTCATGCTACTTGCGACTTTCCTTCGTGTACCTTCGCCCGCCCTGGGCGGAGTCGAAGGGTGCCCCTTAGTGGTTAGAGCCTTTCGAGTAACTTGATACACTCGCAGCCACATTGCACAGCCTCCAAACAAAAACGGCGTGCCACTCAGGGCACGCCGTCGTAGTTTCCAGGTGTTCAGGCAGCCTACGCCACCGCCTCTTCCGTATCATGCATCGGTGTGATGTCTTCCATCTCTTCCTCACGAATCGGCGAATGCGTCTTCGCCACCAGCATGTAAATCGACGGGACCACAAACAAAGTGAACGCCGTACCGATAATCATGCCGCTCACCAGCATGATACCAATGCTGTTTCTCGCTCCAGCACCGGGACCTTTCGCCAGCACCAGCGGGAAGTGTCCAAACACCGTCGCTGCCGTCGTCATCAGAATCGGCCGCAATCTCGTGGTGGCCGCGCCAATGATCGCCTCCAGCTTGCTCAACCCGGTCTCCTGCAAGTGGTTGGCGAACTCCACAATCAGAATTCCGTTCTTTGAAATCAGCCCGACCAGCGTAATCAATCCGACCTCGCTATATATGTTGAGCGTGGTGAATCCCAGGAACGAGAACATCAGCGCCCCGGAAATCGCCAGCGGTACCGACCCGGCCAGAATGATGAACGGATCGCGGAAGCTTTCGAACTGCGCCGCGAGCACCAGGTAAATCAGGATCGCCGACAGGAAGAACGTTCCCAGGAACTTGCTGCCTTCCACCCGCAACTGCCGGGACTCGCCCGCGTAGTCGACGGTGAATCCCTGCGGCAAGACTTCTTTCGCGTCATTCTCCAGTTCCGTCAGCGCCTGATCCAACGGCACCGGCGGAGGAATGACTCCCTGAATCCGTACCGCATTCAGCTGCTGGAATTTATTCAGCGATCTCGGCTCCGTCGTCGTCTTCAACGTCGCAAACGTGGAAAGCGGCACCAGCTTGTCCGCCGATCCCTTCACATAAATCTGCGAAAGCTGATCGGGAGTCAGCCGCTCGATTCGCTTGACTTGCGGAATGACCTTGTAGCTGCGTCCCTGAATGCTGAAGCGATTGACGTAATTCCCGCCCAGCATCGTTGACAAGTCCTGTCCCGCCTGACTCAGATCCACGCCCTGCGAGCGCAACTTATCTCGATCGAACACAACTTCGGTCTGCGGCTGATCGAACTTCACATCGGTATCGGCAAAGATGAAAATTCCCTTCGCCATCGCCTTCTGAACGATCTGCTCCGCCAGTGCGCTGACCTGCTGCGGCTCAGCGGCCGAGGCGATCACGAAGTCAACGGGGAAGTTCCCGCCTCCGGGTAGCGGTGGCGGGGTCAGTGGGATCACCCGAACACCGGCGATCTTCGAGAGCGGCCCCGTGGACTCCACCAGCAGTTGCTGCGTGGTCTTCGTACGCTGGCTCCACGGCTTGGTCACCATGCCGCCGAAACCGCCATTCGGACTCGTAATCTGGAACGTGCTTCCGTTTTCAGGGAACGAGTGATACACGTCGTAGACCTGCTTCGTAAACAGGTTCGTCTGGTCGATCGTTGCGTTCGGAGCAGCCTGAATCACACCGAACACAACGCCCTGATCTTCCGCCGGCGCCAGTTCCCTCTGTGAGAACATATAGAACGGAATCATCAGCACGGCCACGACTGCCCACACGGTGAGCACCACCGGACGGTATTGCAGAGTCCCGCCCAGCAGGCGCGTGTAGAGTCCTCGCACTTTCTCGAAGGTGCGGTTGACGATGCCAGCCATTCCTTTGTGGGAAGCCCCGGCCCGCAACAACTTCGAGCCCATCATCGGCGACAGCGTCAACGCCACGATGCCGGAGACGACCACCGCGCCAGCCAGCGTAAATGCGAATTCACGGAACAGCGCTCCCGTCAGTCCACCCTGAATTCCGATCGGGGCGTATACCGCCGCCAGCGTGATCGTCATCGCAATGATCGGACCAACCAGTTCTCGGGCCGCGTCCTTCGCAGCCTGGAACGGTGTCTTGCCCATCTCGAGGTGGCGCTCAACGTTCTCCACCATCACGATGGCGTCGTCGACGACGAGTCCTACCGACAGCACGATCGCCAGCAGCGTCAACAGGTTGATCGTGAATCCGGCCACCAGCATGAGGAAGACTGCGCCGATCAACGAGATCGGAATTGCCACCACCGGAATCAGCACGGACCGGAACGATCCCAGGAACAGGAAGATCACAACAATCACGATCACCAGGGTTTCGGAGAGCGTGTGCAGCACCTCGTTGATCGCGTCCTGTATATATGCCGTCGAGTCGTAAGGGATACCCAACTTCATGCCCGCCGGAAGCTGCTGCTCAATCCCGGGAAGAGTCTGGCGAACCGCTTTGATTACGTCCAGCGAGTTCGCCGTGGGCAGCACCCAGATGCCCATGAACGTTGCCGTCTCGCCGTTGAACTTGACGTCCTGGTCGTAGTTTTCAGCGCCGAGTTGCACGTCCGCAATCTCGCCCAGACGCACAACGGTCCCGTTGCTCTCCTTAATCACCATCTGGCGGAACTCCTCGGGCGTCCGCAGATCAGTGTTCGCTATCAGGTTCACCGAAACCATCGAGCCCTTGGTGCTACCCAGCGCCGACAGATAGTTGTTCTTCGCCAGAGCATCGTGTACATCCGAGGGCGACACGCTGCGCGCAGCCATCTCCTGCGGCCTAAGCCACAGTCGCATGGCAAACGTGCGATTGCCGAGGATGTCGGCCCGCTGTACGCCGCTGATCGCGCTCAACTTCGGCTGCACCGCGCGCGTCAGATAATCAGTGATCTGGTTCTGATCCAGATCTGCAGAAGAGAAGCCAATATATATCGCTGCGAACTGGGTATCCGCGGTCTGCAGGTCAATGACTGGAATTTGCGCATCCGGAGGAAGATCGTTCCGCACCTGCGCGACCTTCGCCTGTATCTGCGTCAGTGCCGCAGTCGTGTCATAGTTAATCTTCAGGTGGACTTGAATCGTGCTCAGTCCTTGCGCGCTCGTCGACTCCATGTAATCGATGCCGTCAGCGCTGGCGACAACGCGCTCAATCGGAGTCGTAACGAATCCGCGCACCAGGTCTGCATTGGCACCGACGTACACAGTGGTGACCTGTATTACCGCGATGTCGCTGCGCGGATACTGCCGCACACTCAGCGATCGAATTGCCTGCAACCCGGCGATCAGGATGACGAGGTTTACCACCATCGCCAGTACCGGACGCTTAACGAATAAATCGGTGAACTTCATAAGTGCCCCTCACTGCCGCGAACGAAAGGTATATCCCTCATCCCGCTCTTCGCGCGTTCTCTCTGCGAAAAGCAGGCGCTTTCACGAGAGTTTTAGTCTAGCTTTCCTCAGGTTTCGGAGCGGCGTCGTTGTTGGGCTTCACCGTGTTGTTAATCACAACCGGTGCCCCATTGCGCAGCTTGAAGACTCCCGAGCTCACAACCTCATCGCCGGGATTCAGGCCGGACACGATTGCCACCTGATCGCCGCGCGATCCTTCAATTTTCACCACTTGCTGCCGGACCCCGCGGTAGCTGTTCCCCTTGGGATCCTTCATATCGGTCACGACGAAAACCGAGTCTCCGTAGGGCGCGTAGTTAATCGCCGACCCCGGCAGTGGCACCACTTCACGTGGACTTCCCATCGGCAGCTCGACCTGCACAAACATTCCCGGCCGCAGCTTGTTTTCTTTATTCGTAACGATGGCTTGCACCTGAATGTTACGGGTCTGCTCGCTGATGACTGAATCCAGAGCCGTGATCCGGCCAGTGAAACCCATTCCCGGCAGGTCGCTATTCGTCACTCGCAGCACATGGCCGGGTATCATCCGACCCATGTCCTGCTGCGGAACTCCGAAGTTCACATAAATCGGACTCAGCGTCTGCAATGAAACGATCGCCTGCCCCGCCGCCAGGTACTGTCCCAGACTCACTTGCCGAATTCCCAACACTCCCGAGAACGGCGCGTGGATCGTTTTTCGTGCAATGGCCGCCTTGATGTCGCCCACTTGCGCCTCGGTCGCCTTCTGCTGCGATGTCGCATTGTCAAAATCCTGACGGGCGATGACTCCTTGCTTTACCAGTTCCTGCGCGCGGCCGTAATTGATCTTGGCCAGATCGCGCTGCGCTTCCAGGCTGGCCAGCTGCGCGCGTTCCTGACGGATATCCAGTTCCACCAGGATGTCACCCTCTTTCACCCACTCACCCGACTCGAAATGAATCTTGTCGATCGTCCCCGGAAGATCAGCGCTCACCGTCACGCCCTGAATCGCCGCCGCGGTCCCAATCACACTGAGGGTCGAAGGCCAAGTCTCCTTCTTTACGACCACGGTGGTCACTGCCGTCGGCGGGATCTTGAAGTTTTTGCCCTGCTCGATCGCCGCCTCTACCTGCTTGAACTTCACAAATCCGAGCCCACCAACCAGGGCCAACATGATCACCAACATCAGGACCATCCGCTTCGCCATACCTTCTCCTGTACAAAAACAGCTAGTAGTTGTCTGGTTTTAACGTTGTACGAGCCTAAATGAACCCCAGTATTCCGAATATTGATTTAAGCAGCGGTCAAAAGGATTCAGAGATGAAGCGGACTTTCGCCGATTGGGATGGCCTAAACCATCGGTTACGGAAGGTACCGCCCGCGAAACTGATCTGAGCCGCCATGTCTCTATAACTGGCTGGCGGGTCCTGTGGTTACGAAATAACGATCGGGGGGAAGAAATTGTCGGAATGAAATGTTTTTCACTCGAGGTTGCGCCCCGTCCCTAGTGTATTGCGTCAAAAGTCAAGTGGTGCGTCAAACAGATCGACATTTATAAGTCGCCGGTTTCCCCTGTGATCCTCCGTGCCCTCCGTGGTTAAAGCCTTTGACCTCCTCGCCGGACACCACGGATCACACGAATCGAGGCGCAATATTGTCTCAATAGCTCTTGTCATTCCGAGGAGCAAAGCGACGAGGAATCTGCTTGTCTCTTGCCCCCAGCAAACAGCAGATCCCTCCTCCTCGATGTGGACTTCTGCCCGCGGTGCCCATTCCTCCCTCGCGTTCTTTGCGCGAAAAGTGGGGCCTTTCGGACCCGTGTATTCGTAGAAGAACTCAAAGAAATCCACAGCCCCATGTGACATCTGCCCTTGCGCCAGAATTTCAAAAAGCAGATGATTGCCAAGGCGAAAGCGGTAGAAGAGTTGCTCCCAAAAAAGCCCGCAAGTTATTTGAAATCAAGATTTTGACCTCTAACCCCCAGGCGCTCAATATTTTGCAGCCCATTTTTGCAAACCCCGTGCCAGTCGCGGCTTTTCAGAGGGTGGGGGGAGGGGGGTACCCCAGTCACGAAGGGGTTTTTCCCAAATTGGAACTGCTAAAAATCCCCCTCTAACCCCCGATCGCAAACTTTTTTTCGAACAATTTCCGCAGCCACAAACACCCTCACAAAAAAGAAAACCGCCCAGCAGGCGGCTTTCAATCATCAATCTGAAATCGAAAATCTGCAATCCCTCTAGTCGATCCCGTGAATCCTCATGTTCACCAGTTTGTCGATGCTCAGGTCCTTCATCCCTCGCGACCGCATGTCGGCAATATATTCCGGCGTAACGTTGTGGATGCGCATCTTGATCAATTCATCCGGATCCGGATGCGAGTATCCGAGCCCCTGCAGCTTCTGAATGAATTCCGGCGAAACTCCATGGATGCGGAATGCGATCAGCTTCTGCAGTTCGAGGTGATCGTAGCCCTGCTTCTTGAGTTCTTGCATCCATTCCGGAGTCGCGCCATGAATCCGCATCGCTATCAGCGTGTCTTCGTCCGGAGAATAACCAGCCTGATGCAAACTGCGGACCATCTGCGCGCTGACACCATGAATACGGAATGCCACCAGTTTGTCCGCATCCGAAATCTTCAGCCCTTCAGCACGAAGCGCCTCGATGAAAGCCTTGTCCACGCCGAAGATGCGAAACGCGATCAGTTTCTCGGCGTCCAGGTCTCTGAGATTTTCACTCTTCATCTCGCGCGCGAATGCGAGACTTACATCCTGCACTGCCATGGCAAACTGCTTCTCTTCATCCACACTGAACCCCAGCGATTGCATCTCGCGCGGGTAATTCGCGTCGGGCTGGAAGTGAAAGATTCCCGCTCCTTCGCCATCGTTCAGGTAGCCTTCGCACTCGATCTTGCCCGCGTCGCGGGCGATCGTGAAACGCACGTCCTGTCGTCCCAACTTTGAAAAGTCGACGCCCTGAAACACGCTCGCAGGCCAACTGGATTGATGGTTCGAGCTTCCGTCGCGGCGATGTTCCATCAACGCGAACTCGACCTTGCCAGGCTCGTCCGACTTGCTGATCGCCCAGCTGCCGCTGCGAACTTCATTGCGCAGTTCCGCTGCCCGGTTCTTCACCACAACCAGAAGCACGCAAGAAACAAAGACTAAGTAGGCCAAAGTTCGACGCATTCCCATAAAAATCTCCTCTCATCCCACACGTAGAGACAGCCGCCTCGGCTGTCCAAGCGAAGGCGAAGCCAAGCGCCAGGAAACGAAAACTAGATGTCCCCTTTGCTGTCCAGAATCCCCAGATGTTTAAGCTGAATGAGCTTGTCGATAGTCAGGTTTTGGAACCCATGCTTGCGCGCCGCATCGATGAACTCAGGTGTAATTCCCTGCACTTTCGAGCCGATCACCTCGTCAACGTCAGGCTTGAATCCCGCAGACTGCAAAGCCTTGACGTATTCCGGTGTAACTCCCTGCACCTTCATTCCGACGATTTCATCCGCGCTGGGATTCAGCCCCAAAGCGCGAATGTCGCGGATATATTCCGGAGTCACGCCCTGCACGCGCATCCCAATCACATCATCGGTACTCGGATTCAGGCGTTGGTCGCGCAATCCCTTCACGTACGCTGCTGTCACTCCTTGCACCTTGAGCCCAACGACGTCGTCAGCATCTACCTTCAAGCCCGCGTCTCGTAATTCGCGGATATATTCAGGAGTCACTCCCTGCACTTTAAGGCCGACAATCTCATCCCCATTCGCTTGAATTCCAACTGCCTTGAGCCCTTGCACGTAATCCGCAGTGACGCCTTGCACCTTCATCCCAATGATCTCGTCCACATCCGGCTTGAAGCCGAGCGAGCGCAGTTCCTTGATGTATTCCGGAGTCACGCCCTGCACCTTGAGACCGACCAATCCATCTGCGTCAGGCTGGAAGCCCAGATCGTGGATGGCGCGGACATATTCCGGAGTCACGCCCTGGATCTTCAGCGCGATCAGATCGTCGGCACTGAGATCATTGAGGCCTGCTGACTTCATCCCGTCGATGTAGGACTGCGCGCTTACGGGATGTTCCTCAGATTGAGGATTCTGCGCCGCAGAGGGTTTCGCCGCAGGCGTTGGAGCAGCTTGTGGAACAGGCTGAGGTTGCGGCGTCACACTGGCTGCGAGTCGTTGAATTGGAATTGGACCTGTACCTGTGTATGCGGCGGGTTTCGAATATGCGATGCCGAAAAGCGCGTTCCCTGCGAACACCGCCGTCACGAGAAACAGAACGCTTCCCGCCAACCCGACTTTGCGCGCGCCGCCTCCCGATGCGTTCATTCCCAACAAATGCCGGACCCGTTCCGAGAGCGGCCCGCGATTCGCCGCCATGGCGAACACCGGAGCGCTGCGCCACTCTTCCATCAGCGTCAACGCGCGGGCATACTCAACGGCATTGCCGCAAAGCGCGACCGCGGTCTCGTCGCAGCAGTGCTCGCGTTCGGCGCGAATGCGGCGATTCAGCCACCACACCGCCGGATGGTAAAAAAGCAGTGTCTCGACACAAACCTGGAACACGTTCACGAACGCATCAAGCCGCCGGATGTGTGCGAGTTCATGGGCGATTACTACTCGCAGTTGCTCTTCCGAGAGACCCGTTAATGCGGTTGCAGGCAAGAATACGATCGGACGAAACCATCCCATCACCGCAGGCGCCTGGAGAAAAGTGCTTTCGCAATATTGCACAGCACGACTGATGCCGAGTTGGTCCTGCAGCGCGTGACAGATCTCGAGCACCCAATCTTTCACGACAGTCGACTGTCTGCGCCGCTCCCGCTCCAGCAGAAGGAACCCTCCTGCGGACCGCAGGCTGAACAGCGCGACTCCGAGCAGCCAGACCTCAACCAGCCAGGGAAGAGCATCGAGGGATCGAATCTGAACCCGCGGGGTCGTTCCGCTCGCCGCGGTGTTGCCCCTCGCAATTGGCCAAGCGGCCGCGGCAAGCGGTGACGACTTCACAGACTCCGTGGTATTCGAACGCGGCTGCGAGTAAAAGACGAATGTCGCGACCGGAGCCGCGAGCATCAGTCCCAGCGCGATAATCCCGATCAGATATCGCGCCGCAGGCTTGCGGAATCCAGCCATCGCCGCTGCTGCAATCGCCGCCAACGCGGTCCCCTGCCACAGGAAGTGCACCAGCGCCCAGCCCAGGGATTGCATCGTACTCGTACTCATCCAGTTGGATAGAGTGTTCATCGGCGGTTCCTTTCATACTCGTCGAGCAGACGACGAATCTCCTCGATCTCGTCCCGCGAGGCCCGGTTGCCTGCCAGCGCGTGCATCATGAGTTGACTCGCAGAGCCTTCGAATACGCGCTGCAACATGTCCCCCGCAAATTGCCGCTTAGTCTGCTCGGCAGGCAGGCATGCTTCATAGACGTGCGCCCGCTGCGTTTCGTTTCGCCGCACGGTGCCTTTTGTCGTCATGATCTGGAGCAGTTTTAAGACTGTCGTGTATCCCAGGGATTTTTTTTCACTCAGTGCATCGTGAATTTCACGAACCGTAGAAGGTCCACGAACCCATAAAACGCGGAGTATCTCAAGCTCTGATGCTGTCGGTTTCTGCGGCGAACGCGTCATGAACGGGACAGTACTACGAAGATGTTCGTAGTGTCAACGAAAATCTTCGTAGATAGATGCTGCGCGGTTCCGCTCGCGCTTCGCGCTTGCGGGACAGCCGAGGCGGCTATCCCTACGTGAGCAACCGCGGATTGATTCTCTTTGCTTGTGCGAGTAGATTGGTCTGTCCCCATGACAGCCAGGCAGGACATTCCAGGAGATTCCCCATGCTAAAACGATTTACTGTGTGCATTTTTCTGGTCGCCAGTCTCGCCACGCTGGCGGTCGCCGCCGATGAAAACGTCTGCAAAGGCGACCCCGGCAAGTGGCAGCAACTCTTTAACGGCAAAGATCTGACAGGATGGAAGCACGTTGGCCCGGGTGGCGACACGGTGGAAGACGGCCTCATCCGCACTCACGGCGGGATGGGCCTGCTCTACTGGACGGGAGGAAGTATCGGAAACTGCGAAATCCACGTCGTGTTCAAGATGCGCGACGAAAACGACAATTCCGGCGTTTTCATCCGAATTCCCCTCGAACCTCGCGAAGAGTGGATGCCCGTGCACTACGGCTACGAAGTCCAGATCGACAATCATCCGGAAAAGTCGAATGAGGACGAGTATCACGAGACCGGCATGCTGTACTCCTTGACCAAGCCACTGGTTAAGAACGCCTGGAAGCCGGGTCCAGAGTGGAACACGATGGACATCACCCTCGACGGTCCACGCACCATCGTTACGCTGAACGGAAAGAAGGTCACAGACTACAAAGAGGGCGATCCGGTGCCGGAGAAGAAGTTTGATTTTGAGCCACAACACGGCACACGCCCGAACTTGGGCTGGTTCGGTCTGCAGAATCACAGCGACAACGACATCGTGTTCTTCAAGGAAGTAGCGATTAAACCGCTCAAGAAGTAAGGATGCGAGCCAGGCGCGGGATCGTTTGCGCAGGATCATGCGCGACGATCGTGCGTTGGGTTCTTCGGCGCAGGACGCGCGCGCACAGCAAGACAACTTAGACCCTAAAGAGGAGGGATTCGGCATGAAACGCATTCTTTCCCGGCGTGCATTCTTACAAGGAAGTGCGGCCGCGGCCGGCGGCCTGGCAGTTGCGAAAACAATCAAACTTGAAGCGCAGCCGTTGCGGCGGGCGGTTGCGCCCAGCGACCGGGTTCGATTTGGCATGATCGGAATCGGCATGCAGGGCTCGGGGCTGCTGGGCCAGGCAATCACGATTCCTGGCATCGAGTGCGTTGCTGCCGCCGACTTGTACGACGGCCGCCACACTCTAGCCAGGGAGATCACGGCGAATCCCAGTTTGCCGACCACGCGAAAATATCAGGAGTTGCTGGACCGCAAAGACATCGACTGCATCGTGGCGGCTGTTCCGGATCACTGGCATCGCAGGGTCGTGGTCGATGCCTGCAATGCGGGCAAGGATATCTACTGCGAAAAGCCGATGTCGCACACGGTTGCAGACGGCTTAGCGATGGTCGAGGCCGTGCAAAAAAACAATCGCATCGTGCAGATTGGCTCGCAGCGTGTAAGTTCGGTGCTGTGTGCAAAGGCAGCGGAACTGTACAAGGGCGGCGCAATCGGCGACGTCGAAATGGTGGAACTCACGCTGGGACGCAACGATCCGACAGGCGCATGGCAATATCCTCCGCCGACCGATCTTTCTCCGCAAACGCTGGACTGGGATACCTGGTTGAATGACGCTCCGAAAGTTCCCTTCAACAAGCTCCACTTCGCGCGCTGGCGCTGCTGGAGAGCATACGGCACGGGCGTTGCGGGAGACCTCATGGTGCACCTGATCAGCGGCATGATGGCGACTCTGGGCTGGAATGAAATTCCCCGTTCCGCCACGGCAATGGGCGGCATTTTCCGCTTCAACGACGGCCGCGATATGCCCGACTTCCATACTGTGCTGTTCGACTATCACGGTATTCCCGTCTACGTTCGGCTGGACCTGGGATGCGAGACGCCGGAACTGGCGCGCTTCATGGGACCGAAGGGTCTGCTCGACGCAGGCGAATTCGAACTTCGCCACGTTTCTCAGACGGGCGTGGATACGGATCCCAGCTACTACAGTTTCAGCTTTCCGGCGAAGATGCGCGAGGATTACGTAAAGCTGTGGCACGCGGAACACGATCCGACACTCGGAAAAGAACCGCTGCGTGAGGACACCATCTACAGAGGACATGATTGGGACGATATGAAACCGCACCTGAACGTGTTCTTCCAGGCGGTGAAGTCGCGCAAGCCGGTCACCGAGGACGCGGTTTTCGGGAACAACGCGGCAGTGGCCTGCCACATGGCGAACGAGTCGTATTTCCGTCAGAAGGCGGTCACGTGGGATGCGGCTTCGAAAACCATCAAGTCGTAGCCCTCTGGAGGAACCATGAGCTGCATCTCTTCGACCGGGCAGAACCGGAGAATCATTCCGGTTCTGCTCGGAATTCTTGTCCTGAATCTCACCTCGCTGGCGCAGGACCTTCCTGCGGCGAAACCTGAAACGGTCGGGCTTTCTTCCGATCGTCTGGAGCGCATCGCGACGGCGGTACGGCACGATATCGACGAAAAGCGCATTGCAGGCGCCGTCACGCTGGTCGTCCGTCACGGCAAAGTGGCGTGGTTCAAGGCACAGGGGATGTCGGACCGCGAGGCCGCGAAGCAGATGCTGGCCGATGCGATGTTCCGCATCTGCTCGATGACCAAGCCCATCACCAGCGTCGCTGTGATGATGCTCTACGAAGAAGGCAAGTTTCTGCTGGATGATCCGGTATCGAAGTACCTGCCTGAGTTCAAGAATCCAAAGGTGCTGGTGAAACCCGCGTCGGGCGCGACTTACACGATTCCGGCGACCAGGGAAATTACGATTCGCGATCTGCTGCGCCACACTTCGGGAATTACCTATCAGTGGAATGACGATCTGGGACCGACGTACGAAAAAGCTGATGTGGCCAGCGGACTGTTGCAGTTTGACGGCACGATCGCCGATAACGTGAAGCACCTGGCCGCGCTTCCCCTGCTGTTCAATCCGGGAGACCGGTTCGAATACAGTCTGGGCGTGGACGTGCTGGGCCGTCTGGTGGAAGTCGTTTCTGGAAAGCCGCTGGATGAATTTTTCCGTACACGCATCTTTGAACCCGTCGGGATGAAGGACACCTACTTTTTTCCGCCCGACAACAAGTTGAATCGCTTGGCCACGGCATACACCTACTATCCCGACAAGGGGCTGAACCGATTTCCGGATACGCCGATCCGCGAGGGCAGCTTCATCTATTCTGCGGATTATCCTTCGCGCGGTCCGAAGAAGCTCTTTTCCGGCGGAGCTGGTCTGGTCTCGACCGCCATGGATTACGCCCGCTTCTGCCAGATGATGCTTGACGACGGCAAAGTGGGCAACACGCGTTTGCTGAGCAGAAAATCAGTGGAGTTGATGACTCATGACCAACTCGGCAAGATCGCCACAGATCTGGGTTTCGGTCTAGGATTCGGAGTGGATGGGGTGAAGGCACCACTCACGGAACTGGGATCGGTGGGGTCCTACAACTGGGGCGGATTTTTCTACACCGGCTTTTCGATCGATCCGAAGGAACAGATGATCGTGATCTTCATGGCACAACTGCATCCTACCGGCGATTTGACGCTGGACCGGCAGGTGCATGAACTGGCATATCAGGCAATCAGCGACTAGGAGAGAATTGTTGAATTTTGATTGTTGATTGTTGAATAAGGGCCAGTGGTGCGGTTTTTCATTCAACAATCATCAATCAACAATTCCGTACGCGGTATATCATTTCAGTAACGACCTTCGTCAATCTTTCTGCACCTTCTCCGCTCTGGAGCATCGCATGTCCACGATTCATCTCGCCATCAACGACAAGAGTTACAGCGTTGACACAGATCCCAAGACCAGCCTGCTCACCGTCTTGCGGGAGCATCTTGACCTGACCGGAAGCAAGTATGGATGTGGCGAGGGCCAATGCGGCGCCTGCACCGTGCTCATTGACGGCAAAGCGCAGCGCTCGTGCATCACGCGAGTCGGCTCGGTCTCCGGCAAACAGATCACAACGATTGAAGGACTCGCAAAGGGAGATCGCCTGCATCCCGTGCAGCAGGCTTTTCTCGACGAAGGTGCAATGCAGTGTGCGTATTGCACTTCGGGGATGATCATGTCGGCGGTAGCCTTGTTACAGAAGAATGCGGTGCCCGACGAGAAGGAGATCATTGATTTCATGGACGGGAACATTTGCCGTTGCGGAACTTATTCACGGATAGTGCGCGCTGTTCAGAAGGCGGCGAAGGCACAGGCACCAGCCGTAGCGAAAGGAGTGAGCCGATGAGCGCGAAAACAAATATCGGAATTTCCCTGGAGCCGGAACGCTACGAACTCAGAGCCGCGCCTCCGTACCGGTTCGATCTCGATCGCCGCGACTTCTTCAAATTTCTGGGGGCCGGTGTTGTCGTCGTGTCGGTCCTGAAGCCGGCGATCGTCGCGCAAGAGTCGGGGGGCGGAAGACAACGGCGGGGAGAATCCCTCCCACAGCAGATTGATGCCTGGCTGCACCTCGGAGAGAACGGCAAGGTGACGGTCTACACCGGAAAGGTAGAGATGGGCCAGAACATTCGCACTTCGCTGAGCCAGGCCGTGGCGGAAGAGCTTCATGTGCCGATCGACAGAATTGAAATGGTGATGGGAGACACGCAGCTCACTCCCTTCGACATGGGCACGTTCGGCAGTCGGACGACTCCCACGATGAATCCGCAGCTTCGCAAGGCCGCGGCTGCAACGCGCGAGATATTGATTGGCCTGGCGGCGTCGCAATGGAAGACTGACCGGCAGCTGTTGGTCGCTTCCGATGGCAAGATCGTTGATCCGAAGGATAGTCGTTCTCTCGAATATTCAGCTCTGCTGAAGGGGCAACAGATTACGCAGAGTATCTCGGCGGATCAGCCGCTGATCCCTGCCACGGACTGGAAGGTGGCGGGACGACCTGCGCTGAAGATCGATGGGCACGATTTCGTCACGGGTAGGCATCTGTACCCTTCGGACCAGAAGTTACCGAACATGCTCTACGGCAAAGTACTGCGGCCGCCGTCTTTCAATGCGACACTGGTGTCGGTCGATACGAAGAATGCCGAGCAAATGGGTGCGACCGTTGTTCAGGACGGCAATTTTGTGGGAGTCGCCGCCCCGAGCAACCAGGCAGCCGAGGCTGCGATCACCGCCATTCACGCCGAATGGAAGGCTGAGCCGCAGATTTCGAACAAAGAACTCTTTGCCTTCCTTCGAAAGGATGCGACTGAGGGGAAAGATCCATCCGGCGATGGAGATCACTACGAGACGGGCTCCGTAGATCAGGCGATGGCATCCGCCGATCATCGGCTGCAACAGACCTATACGGTTTCCTACATCGCGCATGTTCCTCTGGAGCCCCGCGCGGCGCTCGCCAATTGGGAAGGCGATCAGCTAACCGTATGGACAGGGACGCAGCGTCCGTTTGGCGTGCGGGGGCAACTGGCGGAAGCGTTCCATATTCCGGAAGACAAGGTGCGCGTGCTGATGCCGGACACCGGCTCGGGATACGGCGGCAAGCATACCGGGGAAACTGCTATCGAAGCGGCCCGTCTAGCGCGTGCTGCAAAGCGCCCCGTTAAAGTTGTGTGGACACGCGAAGAAGAATTTTCCTGGGCATACTTCCGGCCGGCGGGCGTGATCGATGTGATGAGCGGAGTTCGCAGCGACGGAACCATAACCGCCTGGGAGTTTCACAACTACAACTCCGGCTCCGCGGGAATTCGCACGTACTATGAGGTACCCAATCAGCGGATCGTGTTCCACGAGGTGCACTCGCCTTTGCGGCAGGGCTCGTACCGGGCACTGGCTGCGACCGCGAATCATTTTGCACGCGAATCTCACATGGATGAATTGGCGCACACGCTCAAGATGGATCCTCTCGAATTCCGGCTGAAGAATCTGAAGAACGAGCGCCTGCGGGCTGTGTTTGAGGCGGCCGCAAAACAGTTCGGTTGGGGGAAGAGCAAGAATCCTGGACAGGGTTTTGGCCTGGGCGGCGGCTACGAGAAGCTGGGGAATATCGCGACGTTCGCCGAGGTCAATGTAGACAGCAAATCGGGTGATGTAAGGGTCGTACGAGTAGTATCGGCATTCGAATGCGGGGCGATCGTCAATCCCGACAACCTACGGAACCAGATTGAGGGCTCGAACGTGCAAGGGCTCGGGGGAGCGCTCTTTGAGGCCATCGAATTCGAGAACGGCAAGATTTTGAACGGCAGGTTATCGCAGTATCGAGTGCCGCGATTCAGCGATCTACCGGCCCTCGAGACCGTCCTGCTTGATCGCAAAGATATTCCGTCTGTCGGCGCCGGTGAATGCCCGATGATAGGCTTGGCGCCGGCAATCGCAAACGCAATTTTCGACGCGACTGGAACGCGGTTGCGAGCGCTGCCGCTGGTGCCCAACGGGTTGAAAGCAAGCTAGCGGATGACGCACATTTCCAGGTCGCAGTAAATTCTTTCGCAGGAGTCACGATGAGCAACTTCGTTCTCGTCAATCGCCGCCAGTTTCTCGAAAAATCGGCTGCCGCAGTAGCGGTTGGTGCTGTGCTGCCCCACACCTCACTCTCATATTCCAAAATCCTCGGCGCTAACGACCGCATTTCACTTGCTCACGTCGGCATCGGGAATCGCGGCAGGGATCTTGATCTGATCGCTTCGAAGCTGAAGTCCAGCCACAACGTCGAGATGACCGTGGTATGCGATCTGTGGAGCGTAAATCGTGAGAAGGCCGCGGCGACGAATACCGACTACTACGGCAGGACGCCTCGAGCGGTGCAGCACGTGGAAGAGATTCTCGCGATGAAGGATGTCGACGGCGTGCTTATTTCCACACCGGAGCATTCGCATTCTCCGATCCTGAAAATGGTCGCCGAAGCCGGCAAAGACGCTTATGTCGAGAAGCCGATGGGAAATGTTCTCGCGGAAGCGAAAGGGGCGCGCGATGCGGTGTTGCAGGCCAAAACCGTGGTTCAAGTCGGAACGCAACATCGCAGCGAGCCTTATCAGCAAGCCGCGCAGAAAATTGCTCGCAGCGGCGCCCTTGGCGACATCAGCAAAGTCGAAATCGAATGGAATTATCACGGTCCGCGGTGGCGGGGTCGTCCTGAGGTGAAGCAGATTCGTGAGCAGGACACCGACTGGAGCAAGTGGCTGCTGACGAAACCGTCGCGTCCGTTTGATCCGCAGCTCTATTTCGAATTCCGGCTCTATAAAGATTTTTCCAGCGGGATCCCCGACCAGTGGATGAGCCATGCCATCGACGTGGTGCACTGGTTCATGGACGACAACTATCCAACGTCCGCGATGTCGCACGGTGGAGTCTTTGCCTGGCATGATGGACGCGAGAATGCCGACACATTTCACACTCTGCTCGAATATCCCAAAGGGTTCCTGGTCAGCTACTCCACCAGTTTTGGCAACGACGCGCCGAGCTTCACGCGATACATGGGCAAGAAGGCGACGCTGATCAACATTGGGGGCGAAGGAAGTCCGCGGTATCAAGTGATCGAAGAAAAAGGAACCCACGAGGACGACGCTGATATCGACCGGAAGAGAGAATCGAAGTACGTCTTACTGCCTGGAGAAAAAGGTCTGCCGCCGATGGGCATCGACGACCTGACCCTCGAGCATATGGCGAACTGGTTCGAGTGCATGCGTTCGCGCGAGCAGCCACATTGCTCGGTGCATGAAGGCTACGCGCATTCCGTGGCGTGCATGATGGCGACGGAGTCCTACTGGACGGGCAGGAAGATTTTCTGGGACGCCAGGACCGAGACTTTTTCGGACAGCCGGCCGACCTAGCCCTTGCACGCGTGCGTGTTGCCCAGGCACTGGCCGACAACGTGCGCGAAATCGGCGATCGCAATTTCGGGATCGGCGAGATCTGGGTGCCAGACTTTCTCCCATTCGAAGCAGTAAAAGCCCTTGTAGCCGATTGATTGAAGCGCCTTGATCTGGCGCTCGATCGGAACGTTCCCGGTTCCGGTCAGAACGTACTTGCGGTCTTCCCCTTTGCCGACTGAGTCCTTCAGGTGTGTATGGCGAATCCAGGGGCCGACTTGCTTGACGGTGAATTCCGGATCTTCATTCGAAGCGGCGAAGGTGTGGTGGGCATCCCACAACAATCCGACGTGCTCGGAATCAGCCGCCTTCAAAACATCTTTCAGCGTGGCGGAGGATGTGAAGTGATCATGGGATTCAATAATCACAGTCACAGACTTTGGGCCTGCATATTGGCCGAGTTCACGGAGTCCGGCAGCGACTCGTGCCTTTGTCGAATCATCAGGGACGGGAGCATTGTCAGATTGCGCCTTGCCGCCGAAGACACGGACGTAAGGCGCTCCCAGAGTTGATGCCAGATCAATGAAGCGTCGCGCATCGGCTAATTCCTTGGCGCGCTTCTCTGAGTCCTCCATGTAAAGGTTCGCGGAACTGCTGACGCAGGCAATTCGCAGTTTATGGTCGCGAATCTCTTTCTTTGTCTGCTCGATGTGATCAGAGGCAAAGAGCGCGTGCGAAGGCAGATCCAGGGTTCCTTGCAAGCCGCGCAACTCGATCGCGGAGAAGCCGTGCTGATGAGCGAACTCCACAATCCTTGGCAAATCCCAGGCCGGACATCCGAGTGTCGAGAACGCGATCGGAATGCGGCTCTTTTCGGTCTTTCCAAACAGAGGAGACAAAACCGCCTGCGAGAGTGCGACGGCTGAGAGCGTTTTCAGGAATTGTCGACGGCTGCTCATGGCGCTACAGTTCCCCCTTCTTCATCTGCCGCACGGCGTAGTCGCAAGCCCGCGCAGTGAGAGCCATATACGTCAACGACGGATTCACGCATGACGACGATACCATGGCGCCTCCGTCGGTGATGAAGAGGTTCTTCACGTCGTGGGCCTGATTGAACGAATTCAGAACCGAGGTCTTCTGATCACGGCCCATGCGAGCCGTGCCCATTTCGTGGATCGCAAATCCCGGCGGATCATTTCTTTCAAAGGGCTCGATCTCTCTGCCTCCAACGGCGGCGAGCATCTCTGCGGCCGATATCGCCATATCTTTGCGCAGAGCCAGTTCATTGTCACTCCATCCGCAATGAATCTTGAGCGTAGGAATACCCCAGGCGTCCACCTTCGCTTTATCGAGTTCGACATAATTGTTGTGGTTTGGCAGGCACTCTCCGAATCCACCAAAGCTGAAGCGCCATGGCCCAGGCTTGCTCAGTGACTTCTTGAAATCTGCGCCAAAACCGGTTTGCCTGATTCCACGGTTCCATCCCTCGCGGTGGGCACCGCCCTGAAAGCCATATCCGCGCAGAAAGTCCGGGTGCTTCGACTTCACATTGCGAAATCGCGGCATGTAAGTTCCATTCGGCCTTCTGCCAAGTTCAAGCCGGTCTTCATTGCCGGGAATTAATGCGGTCGCTCCCCCCGCGGTCACGTGGTCCATCAAGTTGTGTCCTAGCTGTCCACTGGAGTTTGCCAGGCCATTCGAAAACTCGGGCGTAGCCGAGTTGAACAAAATGCGCACGGATTCGAGCGCCGAAGCACACAGGAACACTACCTTGGCACGAAACTCGATTGAGGCTTTGGTTTGCGAATCGATCACGCGTACTCCCGCAGCGCGTCGAGTTTTTTCATCGAAGATCACGCTGTGCACCACGCTGAACGGACGCAGCGTCATGCGCCCCGTCTTCTCAGCGGCAGGCAAAGTGGCATTCAAGCTGCTGAAGTACGAACGCGTGATGCATCCGCGCTCGCAAGGACCGCAATAATGACAGGCAGCACGGCCGCCGTGGTCTTGCGTAAGGATCGCTGCTCGCCCGATTGTGAGAACGCGCTCTCCGCCAAAGTGCTTCGCCAACTCCGCGCGCACAAATCTTTCCGTGCAGTTCAACTCCATCGGCGGAAGAAACTTGCTGTCCGGGAGTTGTGCGAGTCCCAATGCCTCTCCCGAGATTCCGGCAAATTCCTCGACATAGTCGTACCACGGAGCGATGTCGGCATAGCGAATCGGCCAATCGACCGCTATTCCGTCGCGCAGGTTCGCTTCGAAATCCAGATCGCTCCAGCGATAGCTCTGGCGCCCCCACATGATGGAGCGCCCGCCAACCTGACGCCCGCGAATCCAGCGGAACGGCTTGCCGGGATCGGTGGTATAAGGGTGCTCCTTGTCGCTGACAAAGAACTTCGAAGACCACTCGTCGCAGGCGTAGCACGTACTCTGGATCGGCTGGTCGGCGGCCAGCTTTTGCCGGTCCCCCATTCCGCGGAATTTCATCTCCCACTGGGGAACATGCTCCACGTAATCTTCCTCGGGCACAATGTTGCGCCCGGCCTCGAGCACGAGCGTCTTGAGTCCCTTCTCGGTAAGCTCCTTGGCTGCCCATCCGCCGGTGATCCCGGAGCCAACCACGATGGCGTCGAAGGTATTCGGTTCGCTCATCGTTGCTCCGGCTCCTCTTTGATGGACTCTGCCGGGCATCCTTGATAACTGCCGGGAATTATTTCGAAGTGTAGTTCGCCGGTCGCTCCCGCTTCGGACGTGTAGTAAGCAGTCAGAGTGAGGTGTCGCAACATGGCATAAAAGTTGGCGGGCGTTGAAACACCTCGCCGCCTCAGAGGCCGGGGTTGCTCTCCTACCTCCTCAACCATTTTTGAGCCGAGAGCCGTCAGAATGTCCGACTGCTGAAGGGACGAGCAATCCTCAAAGTCTCTTCCAAACAGCTTTTGGCTACGAGCGTCCACATCCGCAAGGCCGGAGAGAAACCGGGCCCGCTCGGCTTCGTCGTACCACTCCGTCAACATCAAGTCGATGAACTCGGCGGCGCCTACGTCCGAGGCGCCGGGAGTATCCGTGCGCGGAATGATCATCTCTGCCATGGCTTTCACGGTGGCATGCTGGTGTGCATTCAAGGTGCGCGGTGAAGTTTGACTCTGAATCAGGCCACGCGCCTCGCGCAACACCGCAAACAGATTGGGCGGCGCGAACTGCAGCAGGCTTCCGGTCGCAAGGAGTCGCAAAACTTCTCGTCTACGCATAGATTCGGATCAGGCAGACTCTATGTTACCCAATCTTCAGGCACTGTGGCGTAGTCCAGGAGGAGATCGTTTATTCGGAACGGTGCGGGCCTGAATGTCTGACGATGTCCGTGTTGGGATAGTAGTGCAGCAAAATCTCTCGGAAAGCGGCTCCTGATTCGGCCATGGCTCTGGCTCCGGCTTGGCAGAGTCCAATGCCGTGCCCGTTGCCGACTCCTGTGAGTAAGACACGATCGCCGTCTTTCGCGAAAGAAAAGTCGTTGCTGGGAACAGCACTCCAGCCAATGCGGCGAGCCACCGCCAAGCGAGCAGTCTCATCGGAAGCACTCAACGATTCAGCCTGGTGCGCAGGAAGATACGAGGTCCAGCGGACCGGATGCCGGCGGCAATATTCACAATCGACGGAGAAATACGGGTACGCCGCAGCAGGCAGTCCTACTTGTGCCGGAGTGCGAGTCTGTCCACTGCAACTGCGCGTGTACATGGCAGCGAACGGCATGGATTGATAAGCCAGAACCAGACCGCGAGTAGCCTCCACCGCAACGGCGACGCGACTGGTCACCGGAGGAGACGCACGAAGGAACTGGCAGTGGGTCGTGTCACAGAAATCGAAGTCACGGTGCCGCCCGCGACCCGCGACGAAATAGGAACGCGCAGCAACGGCTTGCGCCTTGAGCGCTTCGAGAGGAGCGTCCGGCGCGCTCTCGGCAGATACTACGGACGCAACCGCGGTTTCAAGATCGAGCGTGGCCACCGATAGCAGATGTCTCCCAGCAGGCCTGATCTCCAGCGTGCCGTGATACTGGCGCCGGATCTTGCCGGGTATCTCAAGAATAAAATCCGCGGATTCATTTCTCCTTCCCAAGACCGCCACTCTCGTCGAACGCAACTCCTCCCTTCCTGCCGAAACGATGAGGTCAGAAACGTCGATCCGCACGGTGGCGGACGAAACCCCTGAGTTCTCCAGGGCTACCCTTTTTCCACCAGCGTGCAAAATGAGCGCATGCCCGGCAGGTGCGGTCACGACGAATTCCTGAGGATGAAACAGACCGAAGACCGACACACTCACTGCATCATCTGCTCGCGCAGGGCTGTCGTGCCCTCGCGCGTATGCGATCGATGCCTGTGGAATGGAATTCGCGGTGATCAGCAGCAGTAAAGCCAGGCAACACGCCAGCGACAACCTCGTTGTTGGGAATCTACTTCGCAATCCCGGCTACTCCTCAATGCGGCGAAGCATCTGGCCGGCGGTCCTTGCGGCAACTGAACCCGGCACGCCATGCACGCGGACCATCAACAGGAGTCGGGGATCCTCTGCGGGAACGAGTGCTACTGCGAATCCATCTCCCGGCGCAGGTCGCGAATGAGTGCAGGCCGCTGTTCCGGTCTTCACCAGCGCCGTTTCCGATTGCAATGCGCGGTCCACTTCCGCGCCGGTTCCGCGCAGAGCAGACTGCTCCATTCCGGCAAGGATCTGGCGCACGACTGGCCTCTGGCGCTCACCAAGCAGCTCCACATAGGCGTGCGCCATGCGCAGCGGAGAAATACGCCATCGAGTTCCGAGACCAGCGAACTCACCACCGTGAGTGTTGCCGTCAGGGAGATCGAGCCCGAACTGACTGGCCGTCGGCAATACATCGGCAGCGGTGAGGTCCGATGTCAGAAATCGAAAATAGGAATTACAGGAAAAGGCGATCGCCGAGGTGAGGTCCACGTCACCGTGTCCTCCAGGTCGCCAGCATCCAGTTTCCGACCCGCGGCAGGTGTGCGAAGGATAGTGAAACTCATGCTGCTCCCCGTAGGCGAGAGCTGCGAAAGGTTTGGCGAGAGAGCCGAGCGGAATGGGAACGGTCGCATGGTCCCAACGGAAAGCGAGCAATTGTCCCGTATGTGCGTCAAGCAACAGAAAGGAGACGTGGGCCTCGGGAAAGTCCCGGTTCAGCGCTTCCGCCGCAGACTGCGCAAAGAGGGAGGTATGAGCGGCAGTGACCTGCTCCGCGTCGGGGTGACTGCGCGATACCGCCGGCGACAGCAGAATCAACACCACCACCAGAATGTGCTTCACTGAGACCATTCGTAGGTAACTGTCTGTCTAACTTTACCTCCATCGCTGCGAATTTCAATTCGCTCGGCAGATACGTCCGCCAGAGTTGCGCTCAGGCTCGCCATGTTGCCCGAAAAGAATTGTGGCTCGCGCTCGGACCCGGGCCCTGCATTTACCGGCACATTGGGACGATCGACCAGCGAAGTGAAACGCACGAAGTTCTCCCGCTCCTGCTCGTGATTGAAGCCCGCGAAGTATTCCAGCGGCTTACGATCTGATCTGTGCGGAAGATTGGTCAGCACGGACTCCATCAATGCCGGATCATCGCTGACGATCAAAGCCTTCCCGCGGACGGCAACCGTCAGCGGCCACAATCCATCCAGCTGTTGGTAGCCCGATTTCTGCTGCCACGAAGTTCCCAGCTGGCCGGCCGTAAGGCCCGGGCGCACGAATTCGTTGAGCGCCGAGTGCACGTTTTCCTCACTCCAATCCGAAGCAGCGGCGAAGATGACAGCAGTGTGGGTCCTAACGAAAACACCGGCAGAGTCACGCTGAGTAGATTGCAGCTGAAGCGAAGCAAGGATCGGGTTCTTACCCAACAAATCCTTCAAAGCGGCTGCCGAGTTGGTGGTCGCTGGGGCTTCCGCCGGCACCTGATCGATGCGCGTCTCAAGATCGGAACTGGCTCCCTGTTCGCCCGAGGTCAACTGCACCTGCGGAGCGATCTGCGAGATCGGCGCAGGACCGAGGTGAGGCGCCAGGATCTTGGTCTCGAGCAGCGCGAAGCACGAATCCGCGCTCGGATTGGCCGCCGTCACGTAGACTCCGGCATTTTCCGGAATTAAACGAGAGAGAGCGGCAGCCGCCGCCAGGCTATCGGCAGAAGCCGCTTGTGCCGGTTCCTTTTTACGGATCAGCACCCGCTCTTCGCGATATTCCTTGCCTGAGCGGAACAGATCGGAAACAGCGGCCGAGTACTGCGAGAGATCGGTGATGTTTTGCTGCACCCAGTAGGTTCGAAAGTAGCCATTCGGAACGAGTGTCTGAAGATCCAGCACCATGCGCAAATCTCCGGCATGGCCTGCTGCGGCGGTCGATTGGGTCCACCACGATTCGTTTTCGAGAGTGCGATCTTGCTTGCCCGACATCAACTGCAGCGCTCCTGCCATCAGGTCTTGCCGAGTTGCCAGCAGAAGGTAATCGCCTGATATGGCGAAAGCAACTTCCCGCTCGGATTGCGGGTCACGGCGAACGTAGAAGTCGACCCCGCCCGCGTTCCGAGGCTCGAACTTCGCGCGCGTTTGATAGAAAGAGCTTTGCATGGACGTGGCCGATGGAAGATAAGTGATGTAAAGGAATTCCAGCTTGCCAATGTCATAGATCGCAACCGCACTGCGCTGTCCCGCAACTTGGGAGAAGAAGCCCATGTCGGCGGGTAAACCAGCGGCAGCAGCGAATTGTTCGCCCGCTCCTTGCAGACGCAGAAACAACCGCGAGCGTGAGAAGACTTCGTAGTTGTCGCTTTTGATCCATTGCTTCTTCTGCGGAGAAGAATTCCAGTCGCTGAGCAGCGAGGAAAAGTCTTGCGCCTCGAGATAGAGCAGCGGCCCGGCGGGAACGAACTTCGATAGCGGCACATCTGGTGGCGATACGGCGCGGTAGCCGGCCCATCCGATCCCGGCACATACCAGCGCAATGCACACGATTATGAGGATACGTTTCATTGTTTAGTGCCTCCTTTCCCCGTGGCGGTATTCGTGGGGCCGGAGCGGGCCAGCAGTCTGGGCCGGACCACGCGGTCCTGCTCCAGAGCTTCGTGCAGTAGCGGTTGTCGCGCTGCATTCTGATGCTGAATGTTTAGCCTGGATTTCATCTCTGCGATCCTGCGATTCAGCTGTTTACGATTTTCTGTAGAGGTTTCGAGGCTTCGCGCCGTCTGGTAGTAGGACAACGCGTCCGGAAAACGGCCGACTCGAACCATTGTGTCGGCGATGAGCTTCGAGACATGCGCGCGCTGTGCGGGAGATAGCTGCTCTCCTCCCGAATACGGAGCGTTCGATTCACTTCCGGATTCGTCCTCGTCTTCGCCGGAACTGACGATCTGTTCTTCCTCATTTGTCGCCTGTGGCACGTCTGGACGGAAGTATTGTGTCTGAAAGAGCGGCTCAATGATGGCCAGCGCGTAGTTGTCGGACTTTGCGTTCGTAGCGGCTTCAAACAATGGCACGCGAGCGCTTTCGCGGCGTGGGAAATCGATGACGCAGTGGGTGAGCAGTTGGAGCTTGACCTGAGGATCCGCCGTGTTCTCGGCAGCTCGCTCGCGGGCTTCGTAGTAGTAGAACTTGTCGGCCACAGTAATCGTGGGAGCCGACTTGCCCGCTGCCAGCAAGTTCAGTTCGCCGCTGCCCAAATCGCGGCTGGACCGTCCTGTGATTGCCGCGGCAGCTTTGAGCCGCAAATCGTAGGTGGATGCTGGTGCGGAGGCGATTGCAGAGAGGGCATCCTGCGTAGTGGCCGAATCGCTGCCCGCTGCGAGTTTCGCCCTCGCGAGTCGCAGACGATAGGATCCGTCCCAAGGCGACGACTTTACGAGTTGTTCGAGGAACTCGATGGCTTCGGCCTTATTGCCTGTCTTCTCGAGCAATGCCGCAGCCGGATCTAGGTTCTCAAACGGATTACCCACGGCGACCACCAGACGGTGAAGCAAATCGAGAGCTCCCGCCGTGTCTCCTGCCGCCAGGCGAATTTCCGCTAACCCCAGAAAGTTCGCAGCTACAAGTTTGTGCTCTTCGATTTCGCGGGCGAAGACCAGTTCCAGGATTTTGCGGGCCGATTGTTTGTCGCCTGCTTCAAAGAGTTGACGCGCCGCGGTGCGCAACAATTCCGCTGAGGGCATGCTCTGTGGCTCGGTACGGTACGAAGTGAGTTTCGCATCCAACATGCCGAGTTGCGCAGCGACGCGCAGTTCCAGCGGGACGAGAGCATTGTTCTCCGCCACGCGAGTTTCCTGTGGCAGCGCAGCGATCGCGGACGCCGCGTCGGCGTATTGCTTCGTCGACACCAGGTAGCGGATCCATCGCTCCTGCCAGGAACCGAGTTCCTGCTGTGCATTCTGGCGCTCGATACCATCCAATTTTCCAATCGCGTTCTCTTTCAGTTCGAGAACTCGTTTGTAGATCAATGCGCGCTGTGTTTGCGGAATCCAGGAGGCATCGGCGACATCGCCGAGCACGCGGGCTGGATCTTGAGCAGACGACGCGACGTCGAGAATCCAGATCGTAGCGGCGGCGGGGTCTGATTGGGCAGCGTATGCCGGATGAATCACTGCATTCGACATCCAGGTTCCGTTGACGTGGAGATAACTTCGCACAATGGCGTCGACATCAGGCTTCAGCTCTGGAAAAAGGTGGCGAGTGCGGAGCTGATCGCAGGTGCGGCCAAAGTCTCTCCAGAAGCTGTCGGGAACGCGCGAGCTATTGAGCTGTTTCGCGAGCACCGCCAGCGCCTTCTTCCACTGCGCCAGAGCTGCCGTACGATCTCCCTGCTTGTAGTACACGACAGCGAGGCTGTCATACACTTCGGCGCGGTTCGGGGAAAGTTCGAGTGTGTGCTCGTAGTCGGCGATCGCGCGTTTCGCGTCCCCGGCTCCGGCGTAGTAGTCAGCTAGAGTGAGGTATCCGGATGCGCTGGCCGGACTTTGTTCCAAGATGCCCGCCAGGAAATCTTCGGGGTTCCCCTGCTTCGAGGTTCCAAGATACTCGCCATAGCGCGAACCATAATAGAACCACGTGTTCCCCGCCAGTTGCTGATCGCGGTCGACTGGCTTAGCCAGGCGCGCAGCGATAGGATCATCGCCTAGCGCCGACAGGAATGCATTGTTTACCTCGGCCGTGGGCTCCGAAAAATACAGGCCAACCAGCGCGTTATACGCTTTGTTCCATACCGCCGGACGCGCCTTGCCGCGGAACTGTACCATCGCATGCGCCATCGCGGGACTGCCATGAGCCACAACGTAGTTCGCCGCCTGTTCACCCCGCTGCGCGGTCGCGGTCCATGTCGACGCGATGCGAATCAGTTCCTCCGGCTGCTTTTCCAGCAACAATTTGAAGTAGCGTTCCTGCCTCGCTTCGTCCAAACCCGGAAATACCTTCGCTAGGACGCGCATCTCGTTTTGCTCGTCGCCGGCCGCGTGATAGGCGTCGGCGGCGGCAATCCACTCCTGGCCTCTATTAATTGCCGGAAGAACCGCCGCGAATTGCTCCATTTGCGATCCCAGGTCGGTAAAGCGTCCCCGGCGTCGCTGCAGTTCGATGAAGGGCTCAGGATTCACCCCGTGATTCGTTGATGGTCCCCATTGCATCATCAATTCGAAGCGCCAGCGGGCTTCCTGATCAGCAAGCGCGGCGGTGACCGCCAACGGAATGGCGAACTTCTGCACGTCATCCAGGCTCATGCCGGCACGCTTTGATTCTGCGAACTGTGCGAAAGAAAGCCGTTCCTCCGGAGTGAAATACGTGTTGACTGTGCTGCCTAGCTCCTGGAGTGCGCTCTCCATCTCATTCCGCGCAGTTTCCATCCGCTTACGGCGCGTATTTTCGCGCCACTGCGCATCGCTCAACCCAGTAACGCCTTGCTTGGCTACCTGCTCTTTCAGAACTGGCAACTCCGCCCTGGAATCTTCCAACACTTTTTGCAGCGTGGCATAAGCCTGCTCGTGCTGACGAAGGCGCGTCAGAATGCGAACGTAGGCCTTCACGCCCGAGTCGTTCTCGCCTGTGGCGAGCAGATCTGAACCGGCTTTGGAAACGCCTTGCTCCGCGAAGCTGCGAGCCTGGTCGAGCACGCCCCACGCCTCCAACCGGCGAGCCACTTCGAAGTACTTGCCCGCACTGTCCGGGCGGCCTTCGATCAACGCAGCCTGCAACGCGGCGACGACCTCTTTCACTTTGCCCTGCCGGGCTCGGACGGCCGCAACTTTCTCCATCCACTGCGGATCTTTATATGCAAGCTGGTAAATGTGCTCGTAGTCCGCAGACGCCTCATCGAACCGCATGAGGCGCTCTTCCAAATCGGCTCGGGCGGTGTACAGGTCGGCGCGATCGGGTCGAATGGCGATCGACTTTCCATACGTCTCAATGGCCGCGGGATAGTCCTCAAGATTGGTCTGCGTGCGCGCCAGCACCATGGACCAGCGATAATCACGCGGAGACTGGGCCACAGTCTTCGCGTAGAAATCAACGAGTTGCTGCTGCCGCTGGTATCGCAGCGCATAGAGAGCAGCCTCGGTGACCAGGGCGTCGTCCTCGGGGAAGTTGTTGATCAGTTCGATGTATTGATCCACTGCGCCGGAGTGGTTATTCATGCGCGTAAGTGCCGGAATCAAGCCGCGCCGCAATGTCGCGATCTGAGCTTTACGCGTGTCGGCGGGCAGCGGGGCAGAACGGAACATCGTGATCTTGTCGAGATAGAAGTGCTCGAGTCCGTGATCGTCACCGGCCTGGGCGTAGGTATCGGCCATGGCGGCAAGGTATTCGCCGTTGTACGGAGACTCCTTCAGCAGCCCCTCCAGCAGATCTCGCGCCTGCTGGAATTGCTTCGCCTCCGTGGACTTGCGCGCAGCCTCGTATGTGAACTGCGTCCCCAGCGCGGGATACGCGTCTTTGGAAGCCTGCAGCAGCACGGTGATCGCCTGCGACTGCATCTTCATACGCCAGTAATAATCAACGGTTGAGCGCACTACTCCGAGGAGCTTCGGGTTCTCGCGATAGAGCGCTTCGACATTCTTTTGCGCCGATGCAAAGTCCTTGCGCCCCTCGTACAGGCGGATCAAGGCATAACGCAATTGCAGACGAGTGACAGGATCGGAGGTAAGCGCCGCCTGTCTTTCGATCGCGTGCTGGCGAACTCCCTCTAACGATTTCTGCTCCGCGAGGCTTTCAATCTCTTCCGCCTGTTCGATGGAAGTGGTTCCCCTAGCCAGAGAATCGAGGAACGACTCCATCTCCGGTTTCCGGTTCTGCGTTTCGAGAACTTTGACTCGCAGATTCACGGCCGGCATCGATGGACCTGGCGGCATAGCGATCTTCGCCGTATTCTGATCGACCAGATCGCGGAACTTGGCTCTCCGCGCTAACTGCAGCAGACGCTGTTCCGCCGAAGAGCCCGGAGCGCCAAGCGCGCCTTTCACGTATTCATCGATAGCCTTCGGATAATCGCGTTGACTTTCGTAGATCGCGCCCGCCTCGTACGCATAAAGGCTCGAGTCACCTAGCCGCGCGCGTCCCTTACCCAGCAAGCGCAGCGCATTGTCGAAATCAAAGTAATCCCAATAGATGGTGGCCGCTTCGAGATATCCGGAAGACTGACCGGGCGACACTTGCGGGATTCGCTCCCAGTACGGCAAAGCTTCCGCAAACTGCTCGCGATCGGCATAGATGTCGCCGATGCGTGCCATGGTTTGAGTGTCGCTCGGATTCGCTTGCAACAGATTGCCCTGAATCTTCGCGGCCACCGCGGTATCGGCAGGCTCGAAATATGCCAGCGAGCGATACACCGACGATGCAACGCTCGCGATCTCAGGCTCAGCCGGATACTGCGCAGCCAGCGACTTCAGGACCGGAGCGCTGTCTTCGAAATGTGAGCGCCATAAATTTGCGTAGGCCAAAAAATGAGCCGCGGCGGGATTCCTCTCCCAACTCGCAGCGTCAGGCGCACTTTCGCGGATCGCACTCAACTCAGCTTCCAGCCTGCCACCACTCGACAAGTATTCGAAGAAACGATTCCGAAGCATCGCATCTTCAAACCAGTGCTGCCGTAACAGCGCTTCCCAGGCAGCTTGATCGTAGGTTTTAGGGGATTGATACGCATCCAGGAGATTACGAACAAACACCGGATTGTGCGGGAAACGCTGGTGCGCATACAGGTTCAGCCGCAGATACATCACCGGTCCGCCGCCGAGAACATCATTGAAGTGCTGCTCAAGTTCGCTGCCCTTGAAGCTGGCAATCGCTTCGCGCATGAGTTGTTCGAACTCGCCGTCTCTCTTATGCCGCAGGTAGAAACGGGCGAGCTTGTCGTACCAGGACTTATCAGCAAACCGCGACATGGCCAGGCGATAGACTTCTTCCTGCTGCGATCCGAGCCGATTCTGATCGAGGAATGTGGCGAGCCGTTCATAAAGCCCAGGGTCGTCGGGATTGCGATCGATCTCGTGGCGCAATACGGCGAGAGCCGCGGGGATCTGCTTCGTCTCGACGAACCGTGCTAGATAGCGCTCGAGCACTCGCGCATATTCCGGAGACCGCGCACCGGTCTGCCGTTCGGGAGCAGTGCTCGTGCCTAGCTGGAACGACTGGCTGACTCTACCTTGCGGGGTGGCGTTTCCTACTGGAGTTTCACCCGCTTCACCTTCTCCGCCTTCGTCTCCTTCCGACTCATCGGCGTGCTCATTCTGATATGCCGTAGCTGGAGCGTAGGAACCAGAGCCGTAGGAAGCACCGGTTGTACCCAGGGGCACGTTCTGTGCGCTCGCAGCTAATTCCTGGAGAACGGAATCGTAGATGGCAAATTCGTCTTTCGTGTTGCTCTTGCGCGCGTATGCGTCCGCCATGAGCAAAGCGACAGCCGTGCGCTGCGGAGCCTTGGGAAAGCTCGCAAGAAAGTTCTGCCCACCTTGGATGACGGCGTCACTCTCCCCGGAGTTGGCGTAGAACTCGAGCAACTGGGCGTGCAGTTCAGCTCGACGGGTGGCGTTCGGGAACTTGCTATCGAGTAATGCCAGCAGTTCGGCGGCCCGAGATCGATGGAAGTAAGGCACGGCGCGCTGCTCTTCGTCCGCGTATTGATTGGCCGGTTGCGTTGTGTTCAGGATCAGCGAGAGAATTCCGTTGAGATATCCGGGGCCCTGGTCGAGCGTTGCGATATCGCGATACATTGACAGTTCCCCGGAGCCGAGGCGGATTGGCGTCTCTGGCGCGGTCAGCAGGATCCCGGTGAGGCCAGCGATCGCAGTCTCCTGCGCGTTGGGTAGTTCCTTGGTGTTGTAGAGAGCGAAGTAATAGCGGGCGGCCTCCGGATACGAGTGAATGTCTTCCAACAGCCGCGCGAAAATGTAGAGTTCCTGCGAAGTCCACGGTGTCTTGGTGCCATCCTTGTGCGAACGAAAATCAGCGATCGCCTGTTGCGCGGCGTCGTTCTTTCCCTGCTGTTGGTAGTAATAGAAGATACGCGTCGTGGCGTTCATATCCAGTGGATTTGCCACCAACGCAGCATGGGCATCGTCGCGAAATTTTCGCAGATTCTGCGTCTCGCGCAGAAGATCGAAATAGCTCTTCACCAGTTGCGGATCCCAGAGCGGCTGAAAACTCTGCTCGTAGACGGCCAATCCTTCCCGGACCGATCCCTGGCGATACTCCACAATCGCCTTTGCCTTCACGGGAAAGATCTGATCGTCGGGAAATTGTTTGCGATAGTCACTGATCAGCCCTCCGGCAGCCGAGTACTCCTTCTGCGCCACCAGGAATTCCAGGAAACGAGCGTACAGCGACTGCTCCTTGGGATAGCGTGCAATCCACGCGCGATATTGAGTAATCGAGACTTCCTTCGTAAGCCCCTGGTCCTGAATCAAGGCGAAGATTCGCTCGAACGTCTGCCAGCTCCGCTGCTGGGCGGCAGGTGTCAGCTTCTCCGACGTGATTGGCGGGGCAGTGGCCACCAAGGAAAGTACCTTGATCTCATCGGCGGGCCGCAGCCGGTGGTGATAAAAATCGGCAAGCGCCAGTTGGGCACTGACCTTGTCCGACGAATTCTCGACGTAGGCTTTCCAGTCGGATTCTGCCGCTGTGAAATCGAGTTGCTGCTCATCTTCGAGCGCCCGCAGAGAATAGAGCTCTGCATTGTGCGGCTGTCCCTTGATCAGCTCACCGAGCGCCGGACGAGTCTCGCTCGGAGGCCGCCGAAAGGCGACGGCTCCGTTCGGTAGGGACATCATGCGGAAGAAAACCGCTTCGATCGCGCTGTTCGCTTCCACGTTACGAATCCAGGAGGGCAGCTCGCCCATCGCGGCAAGAGTCACACCCACCGACACAACCAGAGTTCCGGCCAGTAGCAGCCGCGTGCGCTTGATAGATGAATCAAGGAAGTACTTCAATCTGCACCTCCTGCGTTCCAATGTTGTGGGCGATATCCTCCGCCATAACCGTCAATTTGTAGGTGCCGGGAATCATCTGATCCGGAATTGTCAGCGCGCCGGTATTCGCGCCGGACTTGGCATCCCAGCGGAGTGGAACGGGCACCGCACCATCGATGCGCGCCACCAGAGTCCGCGTGGTTTCTGAGGCGCTGACTTTCATGACAATGCTCTGGCCGCGCTGAAAACGCTTGCGGTCAAGTTTCACCTGCACCACGGGTGGCTTGCTCGCAATCACGAATGTCTTCGATTCCCGATAGGTGTGCCCGGCCTGATCGCGAAGAATCAGCCGTACCGTGTAGGTTCCATCCTGCATATCCGTCGGAGCGAGAAAACGCGTCTGCCAGACATCCTCGGAAGAAAGGTGCCGAAGCGGCTGCACGAGCCCGAACGGAAAAACAGCAATGACGGAAATGATCGATTCGTCGGTCTTGACCCGAAGAATCGGATCACCCGGCCGGATGACGCGAGGCCGCAGCAGCGCCCGGGGAACTGCCAGAAATGATGTGTACGGGGTAACGAATTTGTATTTGCGCGCCAGTCGGATGATCTCGTCGATGGTCGCTTGATCCTCGCCGTCGCGTTCGATCTTCTCGAGCAGTGCGTCGACGCGGGCGCGAGCCCAAAGCCGCGGCAACTGTGGATGATCGGAGGATTCCTTCGGCAGGCTGGTCTTCCCCGCGATCTGAACCGGAGATCCATCGCGAACGCCATGAACCGTAAATCCGACATTCTCCTGCGCCTTGTCATACTGCCCCACCCAGGACGCGAGCGATCCCGAAAACGTCGCCGCTTGCAGCGGGTAGACAGTGTGAACCGCCTCGCTTGGACTGATCGAGAGCTCGAGTTGGCCCACCGGGCTGCGGCCGATCTTCGACAGGAAGGAATTCAGCTTGAACTCCATCGGCTCGGTCGAGAGCACATGTTCGAGCAATCCGTCATGCTGCGCGAGCAGGCGGAACAGAGGCAGATTGGCATCATCGCCGACCGCAAGAATGTAAGTCCGGGGCCGCTGCGTATCAGGAAGTTGCTTCCATGCCGATGCGTACCACGCCGCGAGTTTCCCATTCTGAATAGGCCCGCGTGTAGCCCCGCCGTCGCTGAGAATGACCAGATAAGTGTTGCTTGCGCCCGGCGACGTGGACTGTTCCAGTCCAGCCTTCAGGGCAGCCTGCAGATCAGTGCCCCCACGTAAACGGCTGGAGCGAACGGCATCGATCGCGTGTTGGATGTTGCCTTGCTCCGCCGACGCGACGGGCACAACCTGCGTTTCGCTGTTGAACAGCACCAGTCCGAAGTGGTCGGTCGGTCGTAGTGAGTGCACCAGAGTTTCAAGAGCCTGGTAACTGCGCTCCAGCTTCTCCCACTGCATAGAGAGCGAAGTGTCGAACAATGCAATGACCGTCTTCGGCGTGCCGGTCGCTGAATTGTCCGCAGCCGGCGGGTTCGCTCCGAAGCCGAGCAAGGCCTCGGCTTCGAAGAATCCCGGTTCGTTCGTGCTGCGCACCGGAGCGATCTCGGTTGGTGATGGCTGGGCGCTGACCGGGTTCCTGTAGGTCAGGAGTTGTAACGTGTCAGCCGCGGCCGGATCGACATCGTAGGTGGCGACAAAATCTTCCCCGAGATTGATGTTCTGACCTTCGAAGTGTCCCTGCACTAGGTGAGGCGTGTTCTGATCTAACTGCAGCGGGAACGTCTTCGCCGGTGCCTGGAAATTACGAATGGGATGCGCCGAGTGGAACTCGAAATTGATACGCAGATGCGCGGCTGCCTGCGCCGAGTACGCATCCGGCCGCAACGGGATCGCAAAATATGATTTCAGATTCTCTACCGGGATCGACTCGTGATACTCGATCTCGAGCCGCTTCGTCCCGAATGCTGGGATCGGCACAATGCGCGCGCTGAAAACCGAAGTTCTTTTTGCTTCCTCTGAACCGCGCTCTCCCATCTGCAGCAGGCCGGGATCAATGGATTGCTGCTTGAGCTGGTTGTAGATCTCTTCGGCGCGTTTGCGTTCCAGAATGACGGCGGGCAGGCGAACGGGGCCATCCCAGGTCGCAAAATCGGACATCGTCGCATGACTGGGAAGCGCAAAAATGTAGTTCCCTTCCTCGATGCGGCCGGTGTGATTCGCGAACACCTGCCGCACGAAGACCCGGGCATCGCCATTGTCGATGCGGACGGTGATTTCCATCTCCTCGAGCGAGAGGATCGCCGGATTCGGCTGTTGTTTGTCGCGCGGGATCAGCACTCCCGCATCAGCGAACAGCAGAGAGGGACCGAGTAGCGCAATTAAGGCGAATAGCAGCAGGTTCTTCATGAGTGCAGTTTCTGCTCTGGTATGCGGACCAGGCCGTTGTCCGTGCCAATAAAGATGTAGCCGTTGGAGGCAGCAAATGCGGTGACGTTAAGCGATGGCAATCCGTTGCGGATCACGGACCAGCGGCCGGATTGCCGGTCGTAAAGGTACAGGCCCTTCCCCAGACTCCCTGCCAGCACGTAGTTCTGCGTGACCAGCATGGCGTTGGGATTAATCTCCAGAGACCCCGACGCGGTTTCGAAGGAATGAAAGTGGCCGGACGAATCGAGCGCCAGCACGCCGGCACCGTAGGTGCCGACCATCCATTCCGATCCGACTGGAACAACGGAAGTAATCCAGTTGTGCTTCAGGTTGGAAGAAGAAGTCGTGTAGTTCACCTTCACGTCGCCCTGGTTGAGACGTGACAGCCCGCCCAAAGTTCCGGCCATCATTTCGTCTCCGGAGACGCCAAGCGCGTAAACGTGATTGTTCACCAGCCCGTGGAAGGCGTACATGCTGTGAGCGCCGCTGGCATCAAGGAATGTGAGACCCGCGGGAGTGGCGAGCGCGAGGCCTCCACGGTAGGCGGCGACGTCGGTGACATGATCGGCGATCAGACCGTCACTCCGGGTCAGAATCTGCTGTTCACCACCAGAATCGTTGAAGCGCACCAGTCCATTCGCCGTCGCGACATTGATAGCGCTCGTCTTCGCATCCGAGAGGATGCGATTTACGCAAAAGACATGCTCGTCTTCCACATGTCGAACGCGGCGCTCGTCGGAGGCGAGAAGATCAAGCCCACGATCGAAGTAGCCGATCCACAGTTGCCCGCTCGCGTCGGCCGCCAGCGCTGATATGTTCCGGTCGCTCAATACAGCGGTCCCCGATGCCAGCACTCGCTCCCACCCAAACCCGTGCGCTTTCATGCGATAGAGCCCGTTCCGCGCAACGGCAAACACGGCGCCACCCGAGGCAAACATCTGGTGAACTTCCGTCAATTCACTTCCCTGTCCCAGACCGGGATTCGGACGCCGTCCCTCGAGTGGAATCACCAATACGCCCTGATCTTCGGATCCGACATAAAGGTCCGTGGACTTCGGAAACAGGGCAGTAGCAAAAACACCGGGAGCCAGCACGCGCGAGAAGCGCCCGCCATCGAATACCGCCACGCCGGAAACCGTGCCCACGTACGTTTTCTCGCCCGCGACCGCCAGGGACTGCACGTCGAGGTCGGGCAGTCCTTGGTCTTCGGTGAAGGTCTCGGCCTGGCCTCCGTGAAAGTGGATGACGCCGCGATCCAGAGTTCCGACCCACAGGTCCGATTCGTCGCCTGCGAGCACGGTTACATGCATCTCATCCAGCGCGGGATGCAAGACAGTGATCTGCTTTCCGTCATACACCAAAACACCACGTTTCCTGGTCCCGATGAGAAGATGGCCGGAAGGAACGGGGAGAATGGCGCTGATGGCGCGAGCGTCTACACGCGCGGGCAATATCTGCCGGAACGCTCGTCCGTTGAACGCGAGAATCCCTTCACTTGCAGTCGCAACCAGCAACTCCGGTTCGTGTGTATCTGAGAGGACACCCGGCGCAAGTGCAACCAGCGGAGAACTCGGCAGATCGCTGCCAACGGAATACTGTCGCAGCAAGGCGCCGTCAGGTTCGTACTCCAGTAGCCCTGCAGGTCCGGCGATGAAAAGATGATCCTGAAAACGCGTCGCCTGCAGCAATATCTGGGGAGAGCTGACGACCTCGAAGCCGAGGTTGGTCGCCGGAGCATAGGGCTGAACCGTAACCGCAAATTCGTGTTCTGCGCGCACCTGCTCAGTGGCGGTACGAATCGCCTGCGAACTGCGCCAGATGACCGCCGCGCCAAAAAGAACAGCAGCACTCACAGCAGCGGCAATTGCCGCACGCACTCCCACGACTGACGCCCGCTTCATAGCTCCTCGCGGCTGGGACAGTGAACTATAAACCCTGAACCCGGTCCTGCAAATTGAGAAGCACGGCACTAACCAAACTGATCTGACACCGCGAGATGCAATTATTCAAACCAGTTTCCCAACTGGATCTTTCCTCATATTCTGCAAAAGCGCAGCTTTATCACGTTCCGCCCGCAAACGGCACGACTTTAGCTTGTTCCGCTTTGAAAGGGCGCGGCTTTAGCCGCGCCGCGCAGCCCAGCAAACAGACGCGCCTTTAGGCGCTGGGGGCGGATTTACCGTTTGTGCCCAAACCCGTCGGCAGTAGCGATCCAGTGTGTGTCGCAGTAGACACCGCGTCACGCAGAACACAGTTTGGGATAGAACCGCTTACCTTGATGCGGCGGACGCGCCGCACGTCAGGCCTAGAATTTCCCGAGCTTGATTCGCACGACTGCGGGATCGTCGCCATGAAACTGTAAGCCGCGATCCGTTTCGTCGCCGTTCCACAGACGCATGGGCTTCCAGTCGCCGTCTTGATACGAACCTTCTTCCGCAGAGAGGATCTGCATGCGCATTCCCGGTAGGTGTCCAGGAACGTGAAAACTAACGCTCACATCGACTCCCGTAAGCAGAAATTCATCCGGCCCGAGTTGCGCGACCAGGGCGACACCGTGCACGTCATTGGTCCCCGGCGGACGTCGGCCGTCGTGTTGAGGAAATCCGTAGGTGATGGTCGCCTGCCAGGGCCCGAAATCCAGTTCCTGTTGGGCTCGACCAACTTCTTCCATCGAAGTTTTCAGTTTGCCTTCGAAGTTCAGTTTCGCGACCTCCCTCACCATGGGAGCGAGTAGCGCAAAATTCCTGGCGTGCCCGGCGGCCGGCACGTCGCCGAGAATGTTCCAGCCACGCGGATCGACGCCAAAGGGCGCAATCCCGATCGCACCTTCGCCCAGAGCCAGGAAATCGTAGCGTGCGAAAGAGTCAGGCCTTCCGATCTCAGGAACGAGCAAAGGATTGTCCGGACGATGGTAAGCCGCGAGCACATCGCGAACGAAACCGGCATCGTCCCCATAAATATCCGGAGCAATCGCGCCGATGGACGGAGCCAGCGTGCGCCACAGGCCCACCCAACGCTGCACCGCTCCCCCACTCGGATACTGAATGCCGGGAATCGCCAACCGCCGCTCCGGTAATTCCGCCGGAGGATAGCTCAACCATACGTTCATATAGAGCGGAATATCGAACTCGGCTTTCCCCGCCGCTGCGATTTCATTCAGGTAGTGCGCCTGGTGATAAAGCTGAAACAATTCGTCGGCATCGCCGCCGAATACTTCACTCCAAGTACCAGGCTGCTTATGGGCTGCGGCCAGCATGTCCGCCGGAACCTGTCCCGCAAATTCTTTGTTTGATTCCGCAGAGAAATCGCGCGGGCTGCCGACGATCCCAGATTCGTTTTCCACTTGAACCATCAGCACCGTGTGCTCGGTTCCATCGAGTACCTTAAGGTGACGCATGAGGGCGACGAACGCAGCTTTGTCGGCCTCGAGATTCGCACGAGAACTGGCCGACAGCACATCAATCGGCTCTCCGTCCGCGCGGATCACGCGTGGAAACCGCTTGGTGTCAGTCTTCACCCACTGCGGGACGTAATGCATGTTGCCGTTCTTCCACGTCCCAAACCACAGCAGCACCGCATGCAGATTGTGCTCGCGCGCCCCCTTCACCAGCAGATCGACGTTGTCCCAATCGAATTTGCCCGACTGCGGCTCAATCTGCTCCCAATAAACGGGAGCCTCGACGGTATTGGCGTGCAGTTCGGCGAGCGCCTTCCAGACCTTCGGCAGTTCCGAAGGCCAGGCGCTGGAATTGTGCACCTGCCCCCCAAGCATCAGGTAGGGGTGGCCATCGACCAGGAGTGCCCAGCGTCCGTCTTTTTCTACCAACTTAGGGGCTTCGGCAGCGCCAGAAACGGCACACGCCAGGGTCACGAACAGCAGGAAAGTCCAAGCACGGCGCAGTCGCACAAGAACAGAAGTCATTTTCCCGTGGTCCCCCTCAATTGCCCTAGCACAGGGGAATGATGCTCTCTTCGTCGCGAGATCACAAATGGGAATCTTGTGTAATCGTTCAGCTTGAGAATTTTCCAATTCCATCCGATCGCCGATTAATAGCGATAATCGGCCCAACCGCCGTCTTCCTTTTCTCCTTTTTCAGGTAGCTTTCATGTTCGGCTGCTAGCATTATCCTGAAAAACTCTCGCAAACCACTGGAGGATCTCAATGTCTTCTCGGAACGTATTGGCTGGCTTTCTCGTCGCATTGTTCGCCTTCGCGCTTACCAGGCCCGCGGCCGCGCAGGGCACATGGGCGGTCCAGAAGACCTTTCATATCGGCGGCGAAGGCGGCATGGACTACATCACCCTGGACGCCACGAACCACCGGCTCTACGTTCCCAGAAGCACTCACACCATGGTCGTCGACGCCGATTCGGGCAAGGTTCTCGCCGACATTCCCGGCCAGAAGCACAATCACGGTGTCGCTTTGGTTCCCGAGGCCGGACGAGGATTCATCAGCGACGGAGAGGGCGCAGTCGTAATTTTCGATCTCAAGACGAATGCTGTCCTGGGAACGCTCAAGGCGCACGCCGATGCTGACGGCGTTATCTACGACAAAGCCAGCGGCCTTGTACTCGTCGTTTCAGGCGACGACGGCGTCCTGATGACGCTTAAGCCCGATGTCGATCCGAAAACCGGATCCCTCGATCCTGATATTGCATTGGGCGGCAAACCGGAGTTCCTCGCCGCCGATGGCGCCGGCAAGGTCTTCATCAATTTGGAAGACAAGAATCAGGTAGCAGTCGTAGACCTTAAAGCGAGGAAAGTATTGGCGCACTGGCCGGTCGCTCCCGGCGGCGCGCCCGTGGGGCTATCGATCGACCCGGAGAAACATCGGCTGTTCGTCGGATGCCGCAATCCGCAAAAGCTCATCGTGATGAGCACTGACGACGGCAAGGTGATCGCTGACCTGCCGATAAGCGCCGGCGTCGATGCCACCAGGTTCGACGGTCATCAGGCCTTCGCGAGCTGCCGCGACGGCAAGCTCCACGTCGCCGCCGAGACTGCGCCCGGCAAGTTCGACATCCAGCAAGTCGTAGCGACTGCGCTGGGTGCCAAAACAATGGACGTCGATCCGGGGAAGCACAAGATCTATTTGCCCACAGCCGAGTTTGAGGAAGCAAAACCAGGAACTCGCCCGGCAGCCAAGCCCGGCACCTTCATGATCATCGTCGTCGGGCGCAATTAGCATGCGCGCAGGACACAACAATCTGGAAATCCGCATGAACAGCGGCCAAAAGGATGGTAGGCCCGAATGGATTCGAACCATCAACCTCTTCCGTGTCAACCTACCCCGATTAAACGTTACAACAACTTACAGCGTATAGAGGACCGTCCTTTCGGTTTTCGTACCCGCAACACGGGTACGGATCACAGGTAAGAACCACAGGTCAATTCAAGACGGTGGGAAGGACAACCTGAACCAGCACAAAGATTTGGCGACCTTGTCGCTCTCATCGGAGTCTGTTGATAGGCAACGAAAGTCCGTGCTGCGCGCAGTCCATGCACATGGCACGGTGCAAATCCGATCACCGCAATCGACTCCTACGACTGTAGCATTCGCGCTGCGAATTAAGGCAAACTCTCGAGCAGGGCGCGTGGCCCCGCCATGTGGCCGCCCGGCGGATCGTTTCGATAAACCAACTCCCACGGTCCTTTGTACAAATGTTCGGGATTTTTCGGCGCGCCGAGCACGACAACCAGTCGGAGGCGCTCGCGTTCAGCGGCCGTTAGGGCATGGATGATATGCAGCACGTTGTAGCCTCCACCTGAAAATCCATAGAGAGCCGCAACCGACTCATCGCGACGAAACTCCGCCAGAGCCATTTGAGTCTGCGGGGAGTGGGCACCGGTCGCACCGGCCACATCCAAAACGCGGCCTTGGTAGTCTCTGCGTTTGGCGTATTCGAGCGCGGGTGGTTCGTCCAACGCTCCACGCGGCCAATCCCGATGGGCGTAATGTCCTGCAATGCCCCTCAGGATCAGCATGGTCATCCCATCCCCGGTTGAGGCGGTCTGGCTGATTGCTTTCACACCGTAAGACCTTTTCGGCCAAAAAAATCCCAGCGCGGTGCTCGCCTTTCTCGGGTGTATCGACACATGGCTCGAAGTGGCAGCCCTATGATGGCTAGCCACATGCGCATCCTGGTTCCCGCCGAGCACTTCGAGATTATCATCGTCACTGCTCCAGACCATCGCGACGTGCCCTTGCTTTGGATTGGACCCGCGTGGAAATACCACCACCGCACCGACACGCGCCTGATCCAGTTTCTCACCACCATGCCAGTGCAGCCACGATCGTGCCATCGCGCTCCCCGTGCCGGGAATGCCTGCCTGTCGCATGGACCAGTTGACGAAGGCCGAGCACCAGGAGTCGGTTTCTGCCCACTGCCCTTTTCCTTTCTTTTCGGTCGCCGCGAAGTATTCAAGGATGCGCGGATTGTTCAGGATGTGGCCTTCCGTATCATGTGCTGCCACAGCTTTGCCGTGCGCATCTACCGATCCAAGGCGACCGACGCCAGCAAGCAGTTCATGGTACGCGGCCGAAAGCCAGGGTATTTGGCTAAGGTTGTTCGGAACTGACATTTATTTTTCCCTCATGTGATTGCCTTGCGCTGTGGCCACCACCTCATAGGGGCAGGTACCCGCGGCGTCACCGATTTCATCCAGGTCGCCGACATTGTCAACGCAAATGTAGGCGCGACCGTGCCAGTCATAGATCATGAGCATCCTTGGCACGCCGCCATATTCCTCCTCGATATGACCGTCTCTGATGTGATACTTGGTTTTCGTACCATTGGCGTCGATGCGCTGCGCGCCGTTCCCGTAGTAGACGCGTTCGATCGTGCCACTGTTCAACTCCTTGATCGAGATGGTTCTGTCGAAGACCGAAGTGCGTAATTTCGCCGAGCTTCGCGCAGCCACTCCGTTTTTTTCGAAGAAGGCTGTGGTCAGCGAATCTTTCTGCGCCGCACTTCGAACCGGCATCAACAACGTGCCAAACGCCAGCGCCGCTGCCACGAAATTGAACTTTTTCATTGTGATATCTCCTCCTTCGGTCGAAGGGTGCCGGTGCTGAAGGCCCCCTGCTACTCGTGATCGAGGATTCCGCGATCACAAAACGGCTTTCAACGCTTTCGAATCTGGAGTGTCGCCGTTGGTCTAAATCCGCTCGAACCGGGGAAGTTCAGGGCTTATGAACTCTGACAATCGGGGGAATGGTTCGTAGGGACCAAGATTTAATCACATAAATACAATCTGTCAAGGATAAAGTGACGCTGCGTAGCAGCACGGCGCCGCATGCACACCGATACAAGCTCTGCCAACGGCGGGCTCACGGACCAGAGCAGCTCGATTACGCTTAGGTATCAGGTGGACGCTCTACAGCCACTTTACAGAAGGAACCAACTGACGACTACTGTGACGCGACTCGATAAGGATTTCTGATTTCCGAAACGTTGATAACCTGTTACCTGTGGTTACTCAGCTTAAAGGCAGTCCTATAGCTCAACGGTTAGAGCGGCAGAGTCATAAACTGTTCGAAGCTGCACCGGACTGCATGGATTTGGAAAAACAACTAACAACGCGCTTTACGCCACAGGTTGGCGGTTCGCGCTCAAAGAACACAGGTAGGAAATCACAGGTAGAAGACTGCGCTGCAATTTCGCAGAGGGCGCTAAGTGATTGAGAAGGATGGTAGGCCCGAATGGATTCGAACCATCGACCTCTTCCGTGTCAAGGAAGCGCTCTGGACCAACTGAGCTACGGGCCTGCTGAACCTACCGCTGAGTGACCGAACGTCGGGAGCAATCGTTCCAGCCTTAACAAGTTTATCACGCGGTTCGATCTACTTCCGCACCGCCCAGGCCATTCCGTCCGGCCCCTTACCGGTTGTGATTCGGCCGGTTACTGAAAATGTCCTCAAATCGACGACCGCAACCTGGCCGTCCGTGCTTACGGCGACATAAGCGCGGGAGCCGTCGGGCACAATCAGGATGCCGGCCACTCCGTGTCCAAGATTCAGGCGCTTAACCTCTTTGCGGGCGGCAGCGTCGAGCGCGATCAGATCTCCCATGCCCAGATCAGAAATCAGAACAAGCTTCCCGTCGGGCGAGAACTTCACCCGGTTGGCGAACTTGGTACGCAGATCGAGAGTCTGCACCACCTTCCTGCTCGCCACATCGATGATCGAAAGCGTTCCATCATGCGAATTCGCAGCCCACACCTCTTTGCCGTCTGGAGAAACATCAAAACCCTCGGGTCCTTTACCGACGGAGATCAGCGTCTCAATCCATCCGGAGGCATCTCCGTTCTTGTCGCGATCAAGAATGCTGATGGTGTCTGAATTAACGTTCGCAGTGAAAATTCGGTTTCCGTCCTTGCTCACCGCCAGCATGTGGGTACGATTCTGCCCGATGCCTAGTGTCCAGTCGACCTGGCGCGTGGAGGGATCGTATCGCCCGATCACCTTGCTTCCCTCCGCGGTGAAGTAAACCTTGCCATTCACCATCTCCAATCCATGCGGCGCGCGCAAGGCACCGAGATCTACAGCCGGCAAAGCCTTCTGCGCCGACAAGTCAGCAATCGAGATCGTGTGTTGCGGATTCTGGAAGGCACCGTAGTTGGAGATGTAAGCATACTTTCCGTCTTCAGATGCGACGATCTCGTGAGGATCCTCGCCGGCTGGAACTCGGCCGACGATCTTCAACGTGGCGGGATCCACGATCGCCATGGACTTGTCATTTTTCTCAAGCACCAGCAAGGCTGGAGACGGAATCTGGGCAAGCAGCGATCTGGCCGCAAAAAATAAAAGAAACCCGAGCGATGACACCCACACTTTTCTCAACATTTCGTCACCTCGCAAGATAAGTATCGGGAATGCGCCGATCAACTGAGCGGTACCGCTGCAGCACCAGACTACGCTCGGGCTGAAACACGTCGATACAAATCTTTGGCTCTGAGGCGCTCACTGCTTTGCTCGAAATTGTCGCGCGGCCCATTCCACCTGAGATCGTCGACGGAATCAAATACCGGAACATCGAGTCGCAGAGTGGCCAGCGTACGATACAACAACGCCTCATCCCAGGCAGCAAATAGTGATTCCGCCAGGGGCCGCGCCCGTCGGATCGAGGGGTCCCAACCCTGCCAATCTTTCGGAATGCTCTCGAGATGGTGATACCGCGACAACACCAGTGACGCCGCCTTCGCTCCCCATCCTGAAATACCTGGATATCCATCTGCGGTGTCGCCCGTCACTGCCAGGTAATCTGGTATCGATTCGGGCTTTACTCCGAACTTTTCTACCACTCCAGCCTCATCGCGAACGATGTTGCGCCTGCGATCCAGTTGCACAACGTGGTTGCCCACCACACATTGCGCAAGGTCTTTATCCGGCGTGCAGATCAACACCTGCTTTACACGCTCATCGGCCGCAGCCTTGGCCGCAGCCGCAGCGAGTGCATCGTCTGCTTCAAAGTAGGTCATCGGCCAAACCATCACACCCATCGACTCGAGTGCCTCTTCCAGTATGTGGAACTGCGAAAGCAGTTCTGGGGCAACCCCGTCGGCCGTCTTGTAGTCGGGATAAAGATCGTTGCGAAACGACTCCACGACGTGATCAGTGGCCACGCCAAGGTGGGTCGCGCCTGCCTCGATCATGGAAAAGACGGAAGTGAGTACCCCGCGGACCGCCCCGATCTCCTGACCGCTCTCATTTTTCGATGATGGCACGGCAAAGAAATGACGAAACAGCTCGTACGTCCCGTCAATGACGTAAACATTCATGTGGATGTGATGGCCCTTTGGGAGATGAATATGATATTAAACGAGACCGACTGCTACATGTTGTCCATGGCCATGAAGAGATTATTCAGCGATTCGCTCAATGTGGGATGAGCATAAGTGGCATCCCGCAGCGCGGTGTACGGTAACTTGCCCATCATCGCGGTCTCCAGCACGGACATGACTTCTCCACCCTCGATGCCGAGCACCGCTGCCCCCAGAATCTGATTCGAATCGGCATCTACCACAGCTTTCATGAAGCCCCGGGTCTCATCGACTTCCAGAGCGCGGGCTACCGAAGTCATGGGAAGTTTCGCGACACGAACGTTGCGTCTCTGCGCGCGAGCTTCATTCTCCGTTATCCCTACTCGGCCCAGTTGTGGATCGATAAAGACACAATACGGCACCTGGCGATCTTTGGTGGATGCCGCTTTACCTTCCAGCACAGTGGCTCGGATAATCCGAAAGTCGTCGTACGAAATGTGCGTGAATGCCGGCCCGCCCTTAATGTCTCCCAGCGCGTAGATTCCTCCAGCCGCACTTTCCAATCTATCGTTGACTCGAATGAATCCATGCTCATCGGTTTGAACACCCGCGGCGGAAAGATTCAGAGTGTCAGAGTTTGGGATGCGTCCGGCAGCAACCAGCAAATGCGAGCCAACGAAAGATGTTGCTTTGCCGCCGGCTTCAACTTGCAACTGAATTTTGTCTCCCGATTGATCAACGCGCGTAGCCTTGGCGCTGAGCACGACCTCCACGCCGTCCTGTCGCAGAATCTTCGTTACTTCTTCGGCGACGTCGGGGTCTTCGCGCGACAGCAACTGCCCACCCGATTGAATGATCGTCACGCGACTTCCGAAACGGCGAAAGAGTTGTCCAAACTCCAGCCCAATGTATCCGCCGCCAAGGATCAGAAGGTGTTCCGGAACCGCACCAAGTTCCATGATCGATTCGTTATCGAGGAACTGAACCCGATCGAGCCCTTCCAGCTTCGGTCGCGAGGCCCTGGTGCCGGCGTTGATGAAGATACGATCCGCGGAAACGGTTCGCTGTCCTGCATCCTTCGTTCGAACTACGAGAGACTTTGCGCCGCTAAACCTCGCTTCACCCATGATCAGTTCGAGATTCTGCGTCTTGCCAATGCGGCTTTCGTTTCCACTTCGGAACTTTGCTACGATGTCGCGCTTGCGTTGCCGAACCTTCTCCAAGTCGATCGAGATCGGCTCGATATGCACGCCGTAGTCGGACGCGCGCCGCGCCAGATACGCCACCCGCCCGCTGGCTACCATCGTTTTTGTTGGCGAGCATCCCTCGTTCACACAGGTGCCGCCCAGATGCTTTCGCTCGATCAGAGCTGTCCGCATTCCCGCGTTGGCCAAGGCCACCGAAAGCGGAGTGCCGCCTTGTCCCGAGCCGATCACGATTGCGTCGTAGTGCGAAGCATTCATCGAATAGTTCTCAAATTGGGTTCAATGCTAAGGCGATCGACGACTATAACCGCGAGGCCAGGAACATTCCCAAGCCAATCGCAATCGCGTTCTCGGGAAGTGCGATGACAAAATCGGGAACTCGCAACGAGCGAACCAGCCCTACCCGCGCATGATAGCCACCGTACGCTCCCGCGACCGCTCCTAGGATGCCAGCAATCGCTCCCAACCAGAGGCGAGCATTTCCCGCCACCGCAAGACATGCTCCGGTCAGCGCGCCGGTCACGATCCTCGCCGACAAACCTACCGCACCGGTTCGAGGCGGAGTGGAAGGAAGCTGATCTCCGATGAATTCCACCACAGCGAGGACCGTGAAAATGACCACCGTCCACTTCGATCCCATAAAAGCCAGCGGAGTGTTATGGAGATTGATCCAACCCAAGCGCGTAGCCCACGCCACTACTGCGGGAGCGGTGAGAGACCGCAATCCCGCCACAACGCCAATTCCAAATGCGAGTAATAGTGTGGTTGAGTTCATCAAGGATCTCCAGAGCTATCTGGTAGCCAAGATCGGAGCCCGAAAGCAACTGCTTGAACTAGTTGGAACTCGCCAGCGGCAGCCAAACCTGGAATCGCGTGTCGCCCGGTTTGGAGTGAATCTGAATGCTGCCGCGATGTTTTTTTACGATCCGCTGCACGGTATCGAGTCCCAGGCCAGTTCCCTCACCCACACCTTTTGTGGTGAAAAACGGTTCAAAGATGCGCGGCTCGACTTCCGGAGGGATACCCGGCCCATTGTCGCCGATCTCGACCACGACGCATTCATCCTGCCGATAGGTGCGCACCCGGAGCTCGCCTTTCCCGCCCATGGCGTCGATCGCATTGTCGATGATGTTGGTCCACACCTGGCTGAGTTCGCTTCCGAAGGAATTCACCAGAAATGGCACTTGCTGATAATCACGCTGCACCGACACGCCCTTCTTGAGTTTGTGATTGAGAATCGTCAGCGTGTTTTCCAGCGTCTTCACGATGTCCACGTTCTGCACCGGCGACTGGTCCATAAACGTGTATTCCTTGATGGCCTTCACGAGATCGGAGATTCTCGAGGTACTGCTCTCAATTTCATTGAGAAGTCCAGCGATTTCAACCGAAGTGGAAATTCGTACCAGAGCAGCGCGCGCCGTACTGGCATCGAGAGCCTCAAAAAGATGTTCCAGTGACTCGGGCTTGAAGTTCCTGCGCGCAAGATCGGCGGCGAGCTGCCATAGATCATTCTGCCCATGGCTGCGCAGTAATGAATCAAGCTGGTCTTCAAGATCGCTGGCTGTGAGCGGATCCGGCGGATGCCCATCCGTCTGCATCAGGGACGATTCCAGCTTCTCGATTTCCGCCTTTTGCGCTGTCGTAAGATCGCGCCTGCCGAGTTCATGGCTGGCATCGCGGATTCTCTTCAGCAAGTCTCGCAGCTGGCTGGTCGCCCGTTTCGCTGCCGACGCCGGATTATTCAGTTCGTGCGCCAGCCCGGCTGAAAGTTTTCCCAGAGCCGCTAGGCGGTCGCGTTGCTGTTCGAACCGCGTCGCCTCTCGGATTCGATCGGACATGAGTCCTACGAGCCGCGTCGCCAGCTCCGGCATTCTCTGCACCAGCTGTGGGAACAGCGATCGGGGAAATCGCAGAACCCGCGCGTCACTAGTCACTCTGCCACTCAGGGTGTAGTTTTTCATCCGGGAAAAAGGAAGAACGCCGGTTACCTCTCCCGCGTGCAGGTCGCGCACGAATGTTTCGCCCGAAAATTCCCCTCGCCACTGGAACTCTCCCTCGAGCAGGACAAACATGGCGTCGGCCGGATCTCCCTGCCGCGCATAAACTTCCCCTGCCTTCAGTTGGATTTCCCGCGACTGGCTCAGGAACCAGTCGATCTGATCATCGGGCAGATCGGCAAACACCGGACTCTTCCGGAGCAGTTCGAGTGTCTCGGCCATTAGACCTTGCTCAGATACTGATGGATGAATTGAACCGCCACAGATCCTTCGCCAACACCGGACGCCACTCGCTTCACCGACCCATGTCTCACGTCGCCCACCGCGAAAACACCCGGAACGTTCGTCTCAAGAAGGAATGGATCGCGATCGAGCGTCCACTTCTTCGGCCGCTTTCCGCCTTGCATTAGATCCGGCCCGGCAAGAATAAACCCGCGGTCGTCGCGTTCAACCGCGTCGCCAAGCCAGTCCGTTCGCGGCAAGGCTCCAATGAAGATGAACATGGAACTGGCGGGCACTCGTTCGACTTTGTTTGTGTCCGAACAAAGCACTGAGACCTCCTCCAGATGCGTATCGCCATGCACCTCCGCAACGCTGGCATGCGTCCACAGCTGAATATTGGGGGTCTCTTTAATTTGATCGATTAGATATTGCGACATAGTGCTCGAGAGCGACTCGCCCCGCACAAGAATGACTACCCGCTCGGCATATTTCGAGAAATTCATGGCAGCCTGCCCAGCGGAGTTCGCTCCGCCCACTACGTACACCATCTCTCCCTTGCATGACAGAGCTTCCGTGGTGCCGCCGCCGTAATACACGCCGGCGCCTTGCAGTCGATCAATCCCGGGAGCCTCCAGCCGCCGCCATTGCACTCCGGTGGCGATCATCAATGCATGGCAGGAAATCTCGCTGTCGTCGGCGAGCTTGATGATGCGGTACGATCCCTCCGTTCGCATATTCACGACGGTCTGCGGCGCAAGAATCTCCACACCGAAACGCCGCGCCTGCACGACCGCGCGTCGCGCCAGATCGCCTCCGCTGAGTCCACTGGGAAATCCCAAATAGTTCTCGATCCGCGAACTCATGCCCGCTTGCCCGCCGGGCGCTTCCCGCTCAACGATCACAGTATGCAGCCCCTCAGACGCCCCATACACAGCGGCCGCGAGTCCTGCCGGCCCGCCACCCACAATGGCGAGATCGTAAAAACTCGTTTCCGCACGCGTCCGAAAGCCAACCTTCTGTGCGACCTCTGCCGGAGCACTATTCAGCAACTTCGCGCCATCCGGGAACAAAACTATGGGGAGCTCGGTCGCATCCGGCCCAAGCGCTTCCAGCAGAAGCTTGGTTTCCGGGTCATTTGCCGACAGTTCGACATCGATCCATTGGTACGGAACATGACTTCGCGCCAGAAAATCGCGCAATTCATAGGATCGCGGAGACCATCGCGTCCCCAGCACACGAATTCCTTGAAACGCCGGCCGGTAAGAAGCCTGCCAGTCATCCAGCAGATCGTCGAGCTGCGGATAAAGATGCTCTGTCGGAGGATCCCATGGCTTCATGAAGAAATAGTCGATACTCGCCTGGTTGATGGCGCTGATCGCCGCATTCGTGTCGGCGTAGGCTGTAAGCAAAGCTCGCTTGGCATTGGGGAAAACCAGTCGGGCAGCTTGGAGGAAGCCGACGCCATCCATGTGGGGCATCCGCTGGTCTGCTAACAACAAGGCCACACCATCGTTTCGGACCTTCAGCCCCTTCAGCAGATCGAGGGCTCCCAACGGAGAATCGCTGCTGATCACGCGATATTCAGCGCCATATTGCGTTCGCAGATCCCTCTCGATCGCACGAAGCACATCGGGATCGTCATCGACCGTCAGCAAAATGGGTTTTGCCATGACTGCCCAGCCTCTCGAACACACTTTCAACCTGGATTGTCGTTAGATACGCGACAGGACGATTTGGTCGCGCAAAGTTGCTGCCCCGCGCAGCTCATTCCCCAGCCGCTACCGCTCCGAAAAGACAGGTCCTAAGCCCGCAGTTCTCCAGCTTCTATCTCATCCACATAACACCACATCCACGACTCACCGGGCTCAATCGAGCGAATCAGCGGATGTTGCACCTTCCGAAAGTGTTTGGTTGCGTGCTTGTTCTTGGACGAATCACAACACCCCACATGCCCGCACGTCAAACACAGCCGCAGATGAACCCACGTATCGCCCATCTTGACGCATTCTTCGCAAACATGTTTGTCGGTGTTCCTAATTTTAATCTGGTCGAGATGCGAGCATTGATTCTTCATGGCTCCTCCAGACGATCTCTACTTCCGGTCAAGTGACCTCGGTCATGTGACGAAAGGCCACAATCACAGCACAACGGCACCGCTTTCACTCACAATGTACTTCGGGGGTCATTCATTCGTGCTTCGTCTTGATTATCTTTCTTGCATCTTAACCGTCGCCTCCACGATCCTTGTGGGCCGCCGGTGTTGGGAAGGCTGGGCTCTGGCCGGAGTCAATAGCGTCATCATGTGCATCATTGGATTCCGCACCGAACAGTTGGGCTTCATTCCCGCAAACGTCTTCTGCGTGGTCGTGAGTGCAATCAATCTCCACGCCTGGCGCAGATCAAGGTCATACTGAGGGAAAGGTGCCTAAGATTTTCCTTCGTGTACCTTAGTGTCCTTAGTGGTTAACTCTTTTTCGTCTCACTCAGCCACGAGCAGGTTCTCCGCAAAAGGCCACTGCTCATCGATCCATTGGACCTCGCACCGGAAACCCGCCTGCCGCGCCGTCCCGCAGATCTCCTCGACAGCGTACTTGTGGCTACTTTCCGTCCAAATGGTTTCACCCTCGCGGAACTCGACCACCACCTCCGCCGCTGGAATGCTCACGATCTGACGGCGCTTGGAAAGCAGGTGCATCTCCACGCTGCGCTCTCCTTCATTGATGCGCGCCACATGCTGAAACTCAGCCAGATTGAAGTCAGCTCCCAACTCCCGATTAATCCGCCCCAATAAATTCAGGTTGAACGCGGCCGTCACCCCAAGTTCGTCGTCGTAGGCCCTGATCAGTTCCGAATGAGACTTCTCGAGATCGGTACCCAGCAACAATGAGTCTCCGGGCTGAAGGATGCACCTGACTTGAGAGAGGAAGTTCACACCGGCTTCGCGATCAAAGTTCCCGATCGTACTCCCCAGAAATAGAACACATAGATACTGCCCCGGCTTGCGATAAGCAGCCACTTCCAGCAATCCATCAAGATATTCGCGTTCGAACCCGACGATGCTGATCGCGTCGAGATCGCTCAGTTCCCGCTCGCACCGTACCAACGCCGAGTGAGAAATTTCCACGGGATAGTAGGAAACGCGCTGCTTGCGGCAGAACGCCTGTAGCAGCCAGCGAGTCTTGCGACCGCTGCCGCTGCCGAGTTCAGCGACCGCGACCGGGCCTTGAACGCGGTCTACAATTTCATTGGCGTGCCGGCGCAGCAACCTCTCATCGGCCCGCGTCAGGCCATACTCCGGTAGATGGCTGATCACTTCAAAGAGCGCAGACCCCACGTCGTCGTACAAATATTTCGAGGGGAGTTCCTTCTGTCCTGCACGGGTTAATCCGCCCCGGACTTCGGCTGCAAACTCATAGTTGACGTTGGTGGGCATCGCATGAACAAGCATGACTTACTCCTCGATTCAGATCAGACGTTCACACAGCGAAAGCCCGCATACACGTACTGGTAATGTCGCTGGAACCAGTTGCGGAACGAGGGCCGCAGCATGCACGCGGCGGTGCGTGCAGAGCCGCCTTTCATGACGAAGTGCTTTCCATCGAAGAAATCTGCAGAGTAGCCGCGATAGAACGGGAACGGCTCGAATCCCGCGAAAGGGCCGAACACGGTGGAAGTCCACTCCCACCCGTTGCCCAGCAATCCTTCCACGCCGAACGCGCTGCTGCCCTTGCGGATGCGCGTTCACCGGTACGGGATCCCAATTTTCGAAATCAAAATTTCCGCGGCTCGGACTTGGAGCTTCATTCCCCCAGGGGTAAGACCGCTCTCCGCCATCGGAAGAGCCGTAGGCAGCGCGATGCCACTGTTCTTCGGCCGGCAGCGCCTTGCCTGCCCATCGCGCATAAGCGGCAGCTTCGGCATGGCTGACATAAGCGGGCCAGTCCAGCGGCAATGGGATCTCGTCGAACATCGTGCGGTAGAGCCAGGCGCCATCACCCCTGCGCCAGAACACCGGAGAAGAAATGTCGCCGGCACTCCTCCACTCCCAATCCGCCGCGCCCCATAGCTCACCCCTCTCGTAGCCACCATCCTCCATGAACTCGCGGAACTGCCCGTTCGTGACCATGTATCGATCGATCTCGAACGCGGGAACATCGATGGCATGAGCTTCGAATTCGTTGTCCCATCCAAACACGCCGCCTTCACGCCTCAGCCCAAGCTGAGCGGTTCCGCCAGGAATCTTGATCATGGAATGTCTGATGGGAGAAGCAAGAGCAGGAACGGTGGCGGCGTGCGGGATTTTTCTGTCTAGAGGCAACTGATGCATCATGTACGCCAACGTCTCCACGTGCATCAGACGATGTTCAATCGCAACGTTCAGAAGTGTGTCGAGCGCGAAGCCATCGCGCTGACCAGCCGCATTGCTCACCAGCTTGTCGTCGAGGGAATTGCGGATCGTTCGAACGTACTCGCGAACACGATCGAGGGACGGCCAGTCTGACGGCTGATCGGTCGGCAATCCTCCTCCGACCGGGTCGATACCAAATGCAAACAGCCGATCAAACTCCGGATGGAAACTTCTCAGGCCGAACACGTTCTCGTGCAGAAGATTCCAGTCGAACGCTTCCAGGTGGCCTACGTAGAAGATAATCCGGTGGCGCTCGGGAATCGGGCGATCGCACATCGCACCCGTCTGCACGATCTCAAATAGCGTGTCACTCCTGCGCCGGGCGTCAGAAATTCTCTCGAGCAGCGTGGCGTCGACAACGGATTCTCTCTGAGCGGTTGGCATTCAGCCCTCCAGACAGGTCGAGTGATCAGAAACTATGTGGTGTCTCCGAACGCGGATCGAATGACGAAGCGGTCAACAGGTGGCGCCGCGACATACCCCAAATGCCGCGTAGAACGGCGGATTTGCGCCCCAGAGTCCTCAAACTATACATGGCTCACCCATGGCTCGCAACCAGCTTCCGATGTTTGCAGGAAATTGCAAACTGTTACGCCACGATTAAAATCGACCTGGTGCGCATCCCTTTGTTTCACGTCGACGCCTTCACCGAACAGCCATTCCGGGGCAACCCCGCGGCAGTCTGCTTTTTAGACTCATGGTTAGATGACCATCGGCTCCGCAAAGTCGCTGCCGAAAATAATCTTTCTGAGACCGCATTCTCTGGTCCCCGCCCCAGCCGGATACGAGCTTCGCTGGTTCAGCCCAAGTTGCGAGGTCAGGCTCTGCGGCCACGCCACCCTCGCATCGGCACACATTCTGCTCAACTTACGACTGCCTCAGCTTGATTCCGTGCGTTTCGAGACGAGATTCCACGGAACTCTGACCGTCAAAAGAGCCGGTGAATTTCTGGCGATGGATTTCCCCGCGCTCTTTCCCCAGCCGTGTGCGAACCTGCCTGACACATGGCGAGATGCTTTGTCGCTCGAATCGCCACCGTCGGAAGTTGTCGAAACAGATGAAACATACATTCTAGTGGTGGACCGACCAGAAACTGTCCGCAATGTTCGCCCTAACTTTGCGCTGCTGCGGAATCTTCATCCGTATGTAGTTACGGTAACTGCACGCGGAGACAACGTAGATTTTGTCTCGCGCTATTTCGCCCCCAGCTACGGCATTCCCGAAGACCCGGTCACCGGATCGGCGCACTGCATATTGACACCGTACTGGGCCAAGCGTCTTGGGAAGTCTGAACTTCACGCCCGTCAATTATCTGAGCGCGGAGGGGAACTATGGTGTGAACTAAATGGAGATCGCGTGCTCCTCAAAGGCAAAGCCGTCGTCACGCTCCAAGGATCGCTATTGATCTGAAGAATGCCTCAAGGCACGAGGCTCTTTGATTTCAGGAACTCGTGCACCACATCCTGCGAATCTCGGTGCTGTGCGTCCACCGCGTAATTCATCTTCTGCATCTCCTCATCGGAGATCTTCCCGCCAAGTTCAGCCAGCACGCCCGCGATCTCCGGATGCAACTGCAGCGTCTGCTGACGAATGACGGGCACAGCTTCATAGGGCGGGAAGTAGTGACGATCATCCTCGAGCGCCACGAGATTGAGGGCGGGAATCAGGCCGTCGGTGGCGTTGCCGCCGGCAAAGTCAATCTGGTGATCCTTCAACGCCCGCGCCAACAGCCCCAGATCCATGATGCGCGGCTGCTCGGCGAAACGGAGCCCGTACGTAGCAACTAGCCCGCGATATCCATCAGGACGCTCCATGAACTCATAGCCAAATCCGGCGCGCCAGCGTGGAGCAAATGCTGCTGCCTGCGATAAAGTTCTGACGTTCAAGCGACGAGCATCTTCGCCCCGTATTTCCATGGCAAACGTATCGTTGAACCCGAGAGCCGGACCAAGCGTAAGTCCGAATCGCCGCTCATATTCACTCTTCACGCGCTGATACACATCCTGCTTGTCGGGTGAAATCCCTTGCTTGAGTATCGCCGTGAGGGCAGTCCCGGTGTATTCGGGATAAATGTCGATTCGTCCCGCGAGCATCGCCTGCTGGCAGATATACGTTCCGGCCAGATAGAAGCGCCGCTCCACTTTTAGGTTCGTATGCGATTCGATCTGTTGCGCGATCAGTTCACCCAGAATGAATGATTCGGTGAAATTCTTCGACCCCACGACGATGCGATCGGAATGCGACGGCGAACACGAAAGGAGAGCCACGCTGCAGACCACCAACAAAACGAGGCTCGCTCGAACTCGAATCATCGGGGTCTCAGCCGCTTTTCAATCCATCCCATGCAGAAGTCCGCGAGCAATGCCAGAATCGCCGCCGGAATTGCTCCGGCGAGAATGACCCGATTGTCAACCATCGCCAAGCCGCGAAAAATAAATTCTCCAAGCCCGCCGGCGCCGATTGCGGCCGCGATCGTAGCCAGCCCCACTGAAATCACCACCGCGATCCGCACTCCGGAAAGGATCACGCTCAAAGCCAGCGGCAACTCGACCTGAAACAGCAGTTGCGCCTCCGTAAGTCCCATGCCGCGCCCGGCTTCAACCACTGCCCCATCGACCCCGCGGATTCCATCGTAAGTATTGCGAATGATGGGCAGCAGCGCATAAAGCGTCAGCGCCAGAATCGCCAGCCGATCCGCACGGTCCCCCAGCCATGGCACCGGCAGCAGAAATCCGAACAAGGCGAGACTGGGAATCGTCTGAATGATATTTGCCGTGGCGAGAACTGGCCGGTCCAGTCGAGAGCGATGCGCAATCAAAATCCCGAGCGGGACGCCGATCAACGCCGCAAAAACCGTCGACCAGCCAACCAGCCAAAGGTGCTCCCCGGTGCTTTCGAGCACCTCCGTATGGTTCTGCACGAAGAACCGAAGCAGATTCATGACGTTCCTCGATTCGCCGCTGACTCTAATCCGTCTCCGAACGCGCGCACGTACGCCGACGCCCACGGATCGGGAGATGTCAAGAATTCGGCTGGAGTGAGGACGGTGACGAGTTTGCCCGCTTCCATGAGCGCGATCCTCGATCCCAGCCGAAGCGCCTCTCGAAGATCATGGGTGACGAAGGCAACGGTTTTGTGCACGCGCTGCTGCAACTGCAGAAACTCGCGCTGGAGCTCATCGCGGGTCAACGGATCGAGCGCGCCGAAAGGTTCATCCATCAACAGGATCGCAGGATCTGCCGCCAGTCCGCGAGCCACACCCACGCGTTGCCGCTGCCCGCCCGACAATTGGTGCGGATACCGCGAAGCCAGATCCGGACTCAGCCCTACCAGTTGCAGCATCTCCTGCACACGTCCGCGAATCCGCTCCTCCGGCCAGCCCTCGATCTTCGGGACCAATCCGATATTCCGCTCCACAGTGAAATGCGGAAAAAGCCCCGCCTCCTGGATGACGTACCCAATGCCTCGCCGCAACCGGATCACATCGACCTGATCGTTGGGCACGCCATTGACCAGAATTTGCCCCGAAGTCGGCGAGACCAGCCGGTTCACCAGCTTCAGCGTTGTCGTTTTGCCCGAGCCGCTGCGCCCCAGAAGCACGAGAATCTCCCCGTGCGCGACCCGCAGATTGAGGCCGTTGAGCACCTCAATTCCATTCACGCTATAGGAAACGTCGCGGAATTCGATCACGAGAGTTGCAAGCCCCAGCTGAAGCTCCGCTCAGCATACAGAAGTTCGATGCACGGACCAACCTTGGGTCGCATTTGCGTGCCGGATTTGCAATGCAAGCCGCTCCCAGCGACAATCGTGCCATGGAGAAGAACGTATCCACTCCAGTTCGCGGCGAGCCGTTTACTAGCGGCGCCCTGGTGATCGCAACCCTCAGCAATCCCCGCGAAAAATTCTGGGGAATGATTCTCGCCCTGGCGCCCGAAGGCCTGAGCCTGAGCGGAGTCGAATTGGCCTCATTCGAAGACCTCACGGTCATGGTCAGAGACGGTGAGCCTTTCACTCCCGCAGTCGTTTTCTTCCCCATGCACCGTATAGAGCGCGTCGAACTCGACTTGCCCGACGGCACCCTGCCCTCGCTCTCGCAACGTTTCCTGGCCAAAACCGGCCTCGAACCGTCCACCGCCCTCGCTCCGCGCCAGGAGCCCAATTTGCAGCCCGCGAAGGAGCCTGCGTGAAGCTCTCGCAAGTCTTCACGGCTCCCAATCAACTCACGCTGCTCCGGATGGTGTTCGTCCCCTTCATCGTCATCTATCTTGTGGACGGACACTATCTCTGGGCGCTGGTTCTCTTTGTCGTCGCAGGCTTCAGCGATGGCCTCGATGGCCTGCTCGCGCGCCGCCTGCATCAGCAGACGCTGCTCGGCCAGTATCTCGATCCCATCGCCGACAAACTCCTCCTCAGCACGCTGTTTCTTGTGCTGTCCATCCTTCACAAGATTCCGTGGAAATTCACAGTTGTGGTTTTCAGCCGCGACATTTCGATTCTCGCCGCCAGCGCCGTCCTGTTCGCGATCGCCGGACGGCGGGATTTCCGCCCCAGCATCTTCGGCAAAGCCAACACCTTTTCTCAGATCGGCGCGGTGTTTTTCGTCCTTCTGCTTGAAGTGAAGCCGGTACGATGGATCTGGATCGCCCGCACGATCTTCCTTCGCGCCACCTTTTTCTTCACCATCATTTCCGCGCTGCATTACGTGATTCTGGTGCAGCGTCGTTTGCGCGAGCATACGCACGCGCTGCCTCCAGCGCCGGTTCGATCCTCGTGAAGCCTGATTTGACCGCCATTTCCCAAGCCCCCTAGAATCTTAGGTTCGTCCGCCACAGCCCAAACCCATATGCCCCTTCGCCTTTTTAATACGATGTCGTCGCAAGTCGAGGAGTTCAGCCCGCTCCGCGGCTCCGAGGTCCGCATGTACGCTTGCGGCCCCACTGTCTACGACTACGGACACATCGGTAACTTCCGCACCTTCGTCGCCATCGATCTTCTGCGCCGATTTCTGCGACAGAGCGGTTACAAGATCCAACACGTCATGAACATAACCGACGTGGACGACAAGATCATCCGCAACTCCGCCCGCGATGGCCTCACCGTCCAGCAGTACACGGCGAAGTACGAGAAGGCTTTCCTCGAAGATGCCGCCATGCTCGGCATCGAGCAACCCACGCTGGTTCGCGCGACTGAACATATTCCTGAGATGGCTGAGTTCGTTGCGAAACTGGTGGAGAAAGGACTCGCCTACCGCGCCGACGACGGATCCTATTATTTCAGCATTGCCAAGTTTCCTCAGTACGGCAAGCTCTCGAAAAAAGATTTCAGCGGCATGCTCGACGGCGCGCGCGTCGACGTCGACGAATACGATAAAGACAGCGCCCGCGACTTCGCACTCTGGAAGGCGCCCAAGACTGGTGAAGCGTCATGGGACACTGTCATCGGCCCCGGCCGTCCCGGCTGGCATCTCGAGTGCTCCGTCATGTCTATGGAGGAGTTGGGCGAGAGCTTCGACCTCCATGCGGGTGGTGAGGATCTCATCTTTCCACATCACGAAAACGAAATCGCACAGTCGGAATCCATGACCGGCAAGCCCTTCGCGCATTTCTGGTTCCACGCGCGTTTTCTTCTGGTTGAAGGCGAGAAGATGTCGAAGAGCCTGGGGAATTTCTTCACTCCTCGCGATCTCGTGCTCAAGGGACACAAGCCATCTTCCATCCGTTACCTGCTGGCCTCCGTTCCCTATCGCAATCAACTGAACTTCACCTCCGACGGACTCAAGCAGGCCGCAGTCTCCGTCGATCGCTTGCGGAATTTCAGGCTTCGTCTGACTGCCGGGAATTTCGCGGACGGCTCAAACGACCAGATGCAAGAGCTGGCCACAGAAACCGTTGACCGCATGCGTGCCGCTCTCGACGATGACCTCAACACCGCTCAGGCGCAGGCCGCCATTTTCGAAATGGTTCGCCAGGCCAACACCGCTTTCGATACCGGTGGAGTAATGAAGCAGGACGTTCCGGCGCTGCTGGCCGCGCTGGAAAAGTTCGATGAAGTCTTCGCCGTCCTCCAAGACGACGATGTTCCGAAGATGAAGCAGGTTCTCCAATGGGCGGAGGCCGAAGGCCGCGACAAAGCCATCAGCCAGGAATTGCGCGACGCATTGCAGTCTGGGGAAAGTTCGGATGCTGATATCGAAAAGAAAATTGCTGACATGAAGGCTGCCCGTACCTCCCGCGATTTCAAAAAGTCCGATGCAATCCGCGCCGAACTCGCCGAAGCGGGCATCCTGGTCGAAATTACAAAAGACGGCATCCGCTGGAGAAGGAAGTAGAACCTGCCTCGCACGGTTTTGAAGGGCGCGGCTTTGAAGGGGCGCGGTGTTAAGCTGAAGGCTAACGGCTGAAAGCTGACAGCTTTCTTGTGAAATCCTTCGACGAATACCTCCGCGACGCCGAACACGCCCACGGACACCTTTGTGCCGGCCAGGTGCTTGGCGTGCGCCTGGCGATGCTGGGTCTGCAGAAACTAGGCATCGACGATCCCCACGGCAAAGACCGCAAGCGCCTCATAACTTTCGTAGAGATCGACCGCTGCGCCACCGACGCGGTAGGCGTCGTCACCGGATGTCGCTTAGGCAAGCGCGCCCTCAAATTCCGGGACTGGGGAAAAGTCGCCGCCACCTTCGTGGATGTAGCGAACGGCAAAGCCATCCGCATCGCCGCAAAGGAATCATCCAAAGTCCTCGCCCGCGAACTTCATCCTGAGATTGAAAACAAGAACCAGCAACAGATGCTCGCCTACCGCGAAATGTCAGATGACGACCTCTTCACAACGCAATGGGTAAAAGTTGACTTGCCCCCGGAGGAATTTCCAGGTTACAAAGGCGAGCGGATCACGTGCGACGCGTGCGGCGAAGGAATTAGTTTCCGCAGAGAAGTAAGGGATGACGGAAAAGTCCTGTGCCGCGCATGCGCCGGTGACAGTTACTACAAGCCCTCAGACTAACCCTGAAACCACGTCTATGAAACCGTCGGCTGCGTCAAGTGGTTTGTGCGCACACTACAGCATGCACTCGGGAGACGAGCGCCATTTCGCTCTGTTAGGAAAGGTTTTGCCATGGTCAACCCCCAGGCTCGCTGCTAATCGTTCGGTCGGAACTTTCGGTTCGACCTAAACATCTATCCGATCGACTTCGACCATGATTATGACTGCAAACTCCCTTCTTCGGAAGGGAGCGGGGCGCCCGAATCAAAGGGTCGGTGCTCGACCACACACCACGTGGTTTCTCGAGCTACCCCGCGTGCGAACCGGACTGGGGCGCAGCCGGCGGATCCTCGGCCTTTCGCCACAGCCAGTACAAACTCACTGCCAACTTGCGTGCCATTGCGGCGATAGCGATGTTGCGTTGCCGCCGCATGGCCAGATGCACGAAGCGCCGCCGCCACTCGGGGTCGCAGCGCACCGCCGCTTGCGCCGCCTCCACCAGCAGGTAGCGCAGCAGCGTGTTGCCCTGCTTGCTCAGGTGTCCCAGGCGTTGTTTCCCGGCGCTGGAATCTTCGCAGGGAATCAGGCCCAGATAGCTGCCCACCTGCTTGCCGCAGCGGAAACGATCCGGCGTACCCAGCACCAACACGAAGGCCAGTGCCGTGATCGGACCGACTCCGGGATGCGTCATCAAGCGCCGCACTTCCGGCCGCCGCTGGGCTTCCTGCTCGACCGCCTGGCTGAGCTCGGCGATCTGCGGCGTCAACTGGTCCAGCAGCTCGAGCAGATCGTGCCGTCGCCGTGCCATCCACGGAGCCAGCGCGAACGATTCCAACTGCCTTCGTCCTTGTTTGCTCCACAGCCGCGACCGCCGTTGTACGCCTTCGTTCAGGGCGATGGCGTGCAGTTGATTCTTGACTCGCGTCCGCATCTGCACCAGGCGATGCCGGTGCAGCAGCAGTTGCCGCAGGTCGCGATTCTCCGCACTCGGCACCCACAGTTTGGGAAAACGACCTTCCCGCAACAACTGCAACAGAAGCCGCGCATCCTCGCGGTCGGTCTTTTGTTTCCGCACCCGTTGCGCCGCGATCTTGGCGGGATTGCCGATCCACAACTCCATCTCCAACTCCGCCAGCAGCCGCTCGAACCAGCGCGTCTGCCCGCTGGCTTCGATTCCTACCCGCGCCTGCACGCCCCGTCGCTTCAGCTCGCGATAAAACCTTTCGGCCTCACCCGTGCTGTGCTCCAGCCGCTGCTCGCCACACTCTCCGCTCGGCTCGTCGAACCACGCAATTTGCTGCATGCCCGGGTGATAATCACATCCTATAATCAACATGTTCGGCTCCTTTCTCCCGAGCCTTGGAGGGTTGACACTTCCCAAGTCTACTCAGGTCTGAGGAGCCGACGGTTTCATGAAATCAAAGGTACACGAACGATTTCAATACAAAGGTTTTCCTTCGTGGCCCTTAGTGCCCTTCGTGGTTGATGCTTTTGAGCTAAGCTGCCTGCTCCAATGCATGCGCTACGCGCAGAATGGTCGCCTCGTCAAAATGCTTCCCCAGAATCTGCAGCCCGATCGGCAACTTTTCCCGCGTCTCGCCGCAGGGAATCGAAATCCCGGGAATCCCCGCCAGATCCGCAGTGACCGTGTAGATGTCCGCGAGATACATGGCCAGCGGATCATTCGACTTCTCACCCAGCCGAAACGCCGCCGTCGGACTGGTCGGCGTCAGTATCGCGTCGACTTTGGTAAAAGCCGAGTCGAAATCGCGCGTCAGCAGCGTGCGCACCTTCTGCGCTTTCAAGTAATACGCGTCATAGTACCCGGCACTGAGCGCATATGTGCCGAGCATGATGCGCCGTTTCACCTCCGCCCCGAACCCCTCATCGCGGCTGCGCCGGTACATCTCCGACAAAGATTTCACTCCGCGCGCCCGATGGCTGTAGCGTACGCCGTCATAGCGCGCCAGATTTGACGAAGCCTCCGCCGTTGCAATCAGGTAGTACGTCGGAATCGCATACGGTGTGTGCGGAAGCGCTACCGGAACGATCTCGCATCCCAATCCCTTCAGCTTTTCGATAGCACTCTCGACTGCCTGGCGAACCTCGTCGTCCAAGCCTTCCCCGAGATATTCCTTCGCGACTCCCAGTTTCAGACCGCCCACCGGCTTGTCGAGGTCGGCCGCATAATCCGGAACCGGGACCTCAGCCGAAGTCGAATCCATCGGATCGCGCCCCGCAATCGTCCGCAATACGGTCGCCGCATCCTTCACCGTCTTGGTCAGCGGCCCGATATGGTCCAGCGACGACGCAAACGCAATCAGCCCGTAACGCGAGACGCGACCGTACGTTGGCATCAGGCCAACCACGCCGCAGAAAGATGCTGGCTGCCGGATCGATCCTCCCGTATCGGAACCCAGCGTGAACACCGCCATGTCAGCAGCCACGGCCGCGGCCGATCCGCCCGAGGACCCGCCCGGCACCCGAGTCAGATCCCGAGGATTCCGCACCGGACCGTATCCCGAATTCTCGTTCGATGAGCCCATGGCGAACTCATCGCAATTCATCTTTCCGAGCACCACTGCGCCCGCCGCCTCCAACCGCGCCACAGCTGTGCAGTCATAAGGCGGAATATATTTCTCGAGAATCCTTGATCCTGCGGTCGTGCGCACGCCACGAGTGCTCATCACATCCTTGATCCCAACGGGAACGCCAGCCAGCGGCGGGAGAGGCCTCCCTTCAGCCGCCATACGATCGATGCGATCCGCCTGCTCCAGCGCGCGCTCTTTCGAGAGCGTAAGGAAGGCCCCAATCTGCCCATCCTCTTTTTGAATGCGCGCGTAATGGGCTTCGGCCAGCGCCATCGCCGTCGTCTTTCTTTCCTGTATGGCTGAGCGGGCCGCGTCGATTGTGAGAGAAACTATGTCCATTTCGTGACTGTGTGACTTGCTGGCAGGTAATCGGCTGAGTCTTCCTTCGTGCGCCTTCGTGCCCTTTGGTTTATGGTTCTTCCCTTTATCTCTCAATTACCTTGGGTACCCTAAAGAAATGGTCGTCGGCATCGGGCGCATTGGCGAGAGCCTCATCATGCGGCAGTGACTTTCTCAGCCCGAAGAGAACATCTTCGCGCGAGGCATAGGCAAAGCGTTCGCTCCCCTGCTTGGCCTCGTCGACACCGTAGCGGTCCGACACCTGCGCCATCGGCGGCACATCTGACGTGTCGAGTTCGTTCAGCCGGTCGACGTAATCCAGAATTGAATTCAGATCGCGCAGCATCCCGCGGCGCTCGTCTTCCGTCAGTTCCAGATTCGCGAGATCGGCAACGTAGGCGACGTCTTTCTCGGTGACTTTCATAAGATGTAAGAACGATCAGCGCGGGTCTTGCTCCGGCGTCCCGAGGTGCATCACCACGAATTCAATCCTGCGTACTGCTTCCACTGTATAGCGGTTGATCGACGCCAAATACCGAGGAGCGAGGCCCTGCAACTCCCACTTCCATCCCGCATCTGCGACTGCCACTCGCAGCACTCCATCCAGAAAACTGAGAGCGCGAGTACGCTCGGCCACAGCCGAACCGCACACCACCGGCCACGCCATCAGCGGCGCCTGGGCCGGAGGCGCTTGCCGCAGTGATCGTGCGACGATTCTTTCCAGGTCCGATCCTGCTTGCTGCAACAATGACTCCTCGCCTCACAAGGGAAAGTTGATTCTAACATCGTCCCCAGTGCTTGCTTCAGGCCGGAAACTCGCGTCGTACAAACTCCAGTGCCGCATCGCGCGAGCCCAACCGTCCTTCCAGTTGCGCATCTTCCACAGCATTCAGAATCTCGCGAAACTTCGGCCCTGGACGATGCCCCTCGGCAATCAGATCGTCTCCCGTCACCAGCGGCTGGGGACGGATCTTCTCGAGCGGAGTCTCCTCCTTCTTCTGCCGCACAAACTCATAGGTCGCCAGATTCCGATGGCTCGCCAAGCAGTCGGCCCGATGAAGAGCCAAGTGCTCGTCAAAGCGAGGCATGCGGATAAACTTCTTCAGAGTCGATTCCTTCATGCGGGTCGCATGCCCGAACCGCATGTGATTGTCCACCAGCGCCAGAATCTGCTCGGTCTCGTCGTTTGAAAAACGCAGCCGCGCACAAATCTCCTCTGCCATCTTCACGCCCACTTCCACGTGCCCGTCGAACCGAATCCTCTCCGCCACGCGGAACGTCGGAGGCTTCCCCACATCGTGCAGAAGCGCGCCCCAGGCGAGAGGCATCGCGCACGGATGCGGCAGATTGTCCAGCAGAAGCAGCGTGTGAACAAACACGTCACCCTCGGGATGGAACTCCGGAGGCTGCTCCACGCCTTTCATCGCTGAAATTTCTGGTAGAACCTGCCGGAGCAAACCCGACTCGTCCAGCAGCAAGAACGCATGCCGCGCGTGACCTTCCGTCAACATCCGCGTGAGTTCATCGCGCACCCGCTCGCGCGAGACGACCCGAATCTGTTCAGCGAGTTCCCGGATCGCCGCAAACGTGGCAGGCCCGATCTGATACTCGAATCTCGCCGCAAATCGCACGGCGCGGAGCATGCGCAGTTTGTCTTCGCCGAAGCGTTTCTCCGGATCGCCGATCGTCCGAATGATTCTGTCATCGAGGTCTTTACGCCCACCCACAAAATCAAGAACTTCGCCGCTAAGCGGATCCATCAGCATTCCGTTGATCGTGAAGTCCCGTCGTGCAACATCCTCCTGCGGAGTCTGGCTGAATCGAACTTCGTCCGGATGTCTGCCATCGGAATACCCGATATCGCTGCGGAAGGTCGCCACTTCGACAGCGCTCGATTTTGCGAAGCTTTCCGAAATCCTTGCGCGGTCGGCCTCTGGCGCCGGAATCAGCACCACCCCGAACTGCACTCCCACAGCGTACGTTTCGGGAAAGATCTCCATCACTTGCTTCGGAGTGGCATCGGTCGCCACGTCGTAGTCCTTCGGCTCTCGCCCGAGCAGCAGATCGCGCACGCATCCCCCGACCAGATAGGCTTGAAATCCAATCTGGCGCAGTGTTTGCACAATCGAAATGGCGAATTCTTTCATCAACCCTTTCATGATATCGCCTCAACTGGACTCACATCAGCCGCGGAGCGCCGGCATATGAAAGCCCGGGACGGAAGTCCCGGGTGACGGCGAAAGCGAGGTAACGAGTCCCGGAGGGACGCCACACTCTGCCCGTCGGTAACAACGACTAGTGCCCCCCCCACCTCCCGGGACAAGAAGAGTTATATTTGAAACTGCGCACATGCCCGACGCTTACATCCTCGGCATCGAAAGTTCCTGCGACGAAACCGCCGCCGCCGTCGTGCGCTCGGGAGAACAACTCATCTCCAACGTAGTCGCGTCCCAGATCGCCACTCACCAGCCCTACGGCGGAGTCGTCCCGGAACTGGCTTCCCGCGAGCATCTCCGCGCCATCGTGCCGGTTGTCCGGCAGGCACTGGCTGACGCCAAACACACCTATGATTCCGTCGACGCAATCGCCGTCACCCAAGGCCCCGGTCTCGCCGGAGCCTTGCTGGTCGGCATCATCTACGCGAAAGCCTTGGCATTTGCTCTCGAAAAACCGCTGATCGCCGTCAACCACCTCGAAGGCCACATCCACGCGGTCTTGCTTGAGGAGCGTCAGAAGGGCAACCACGAATTGCAGTTCCCCGTACTAGCTCTCGTGGTTTCCGGAGGCCATACTCATCTCTACCTTGCCGCCCAAACAGGCGCGGCCTGGACTTACGAGAACATCGGCCACACGCGCGATGATGCCGCCGGTGAAGCCTTCGACAAAGTAGCCAAGTTGCTCGGCTTGGGATACCCGGGAGGTCCCGTGATCGACCGCCTAGCCCCGCATGGCGATCCCAACGCGGTGAAGTTCCCGCCCGCGCAGATCAAACACCGCGACCGCCGCAGCCGAACCGACGGCCGCTCCGTCGATCTCGATGACGACCGCCCGCGTTTTGATTTCTCCTACAGCGGTATCAAAACCGCCCTGCTGCGATACGTGGAGTCCCATCAGATGCGGGCCGCCGTGGAAGCGCGGCGCAAGGCTCTGGCCGGAATCCCAAAACCAAAACTCGAGGACTATCTCGCCCACAGCGACAAGGCCACTCTGAATCTCGTCGCATCATTCCAGCGGGCGATCATTGGAGACTTGGTGGGAAAGACCCTGGCCGCTGCGGAAGCCTATAACGTCGCCACGCTATTCGTTACGGGCGGAGTGGCTGCGAATCAGGAACTGCGTAGGACCTTCGAGCAGGAGGGATCCCAGCAAGGTCTCCCGGTTTTCTTCCCGTCGCGTCCTCTATCGACCGATAATGCCGCCATGATTGCGGCCGCCGCCTATCCGAAATTTCTGGCAAGAGATTTTGCTCCAATGGACTTTTCGGCTGAGGCGGGGATGGTTCTCAGATAAGACCTCTATTTTAGGGTGGGAGTCTTCCCCGGTCGAGTCAAGTACAGCACAACTGCACCAAGAGAGAGGAAGGCTAGAAGCCCAATGCCCATGGCGTGGACGATCCTCTCCTCCCCCGTAGCCGGAGGACGGAAGTGATCCCTAATCACGGCGTAGAGGGTAAGAATCAACAAAACCGCATCCACTGCAAAAATTCCCATCCAGATCTCTTCGGAAGTCGCGGCCTTCCTGATCGGTACCCCGGTCCGGGCGACGTGTTCATCCTCGTCTTTTCCCGCAAACGCAACCCCGAACACAAACCCAAGCATGAATAAGCCGACGGCCAGGTTTTGGTTAACCCCGAATACGCCAAGGCACCAACCCGTCATCGCGATCGCAAACGCCAGTTTGCTCTTCCGGGACATCAGAGCACGATTCGCGCTTCTGCCTTTGCCCCAATAAACCTTGATTTCCGGATTGAAAACTGGAACCCACGAAAACACGAGCATCGCTATGCCGAGCACCCTAAGAAACACGACAGTGGGCTGATTCGACATCGTCGTCGCCGGACCGACCTCGTTGGGATGTGCAGACCTACCTAAATTCCCGCAGCCTGCCCGCCTCCCCGCCTCTCCATAACCGCCTCCAGCGCCGCATCCAGCTGCGTTTCCACGTCGATATCCTTGTAGATCACAAAGTCCGCGCGCTCATCCGGCTTGCAGGAACCATTTGCTTTGCTGGTCACGACGATGACTGGAATTCGCGCGGTCTCTTCTTTGCTCTTGAGCGCCGTGATGAACTCGCTGCCCGACATCTTCGGCATGCGCATGTCCGTCACGACTAGATCGGCTTGCACGCGTGCGAGCAGTTCCACGGCCTCAGCACCGTTCACCGCGGCCTCGACGGCAAAGCCGCGCGATTCGAGAAAGCGGCAGATGCTGTACCGGATCAGCATGGAGTCGTCGACGACGAGGGCGACTTTAGACATAGCTTGAGAGAAGGAGGGCGGACCAGTCCCTGCTCACCCCTTGTCGGGAAACTATCAGGCACATGGCGGCAAGGACAACAGGAAACCCGGAAGGAACGTTACAGGAGTCACCGCAGGCAAGAATTCAGATCTCGGGATCCTGAATGCGGTCCTCAATGTTCATGTCCTTGAATTCGCTGGACTCGAAGATCTCGCCGCACTCTTTGCACTCCACGAATTCCGATTCCTCGTCGCGGCTCACAATCTGCACGCGTGGGTGCTTGCAGGGCTGCTTTGTGCTTACGTTCGAAGGAGGGACAGGCGACTTTGCGGTCATGTTATCCGGATAGTCCCGAAGGTGTACTTCGTTCAGGGGCATTATTGCGCCGGAATTTTTGGGTATTGTAGAACGGCCTGGTGCCTTGTCAAGCCCTCTTCTGTTTACCCGTTGTGAATTCGTAACCGGTTACCGGCTAGGTTGGAAATACCCTCAACACCAATTTCCGACTGTTTTCATCGTATTATCTCAACCCGTTCAGGCAAAAGTACTTACCATTCGACACCTCTTCCCAACCGTTCCCTGCTTCGACTTGCTCCCGGGTTCTTTGGTAACGTACAATGAATGGCGACGGAAATAGTCGGATTTATCTCCGACCATACCGGTCGGGTATGACGAGGAGCTCCCTCTGCTGAAGCTGACAAAAAAGGCGGACTACGCACTCATGGCGATGAAGCATCTCGCCGAGTGCGCCAGCGAGGGCTCCCGCAGCGCCAAGGATGTATCCGATGCCTATGGCATCCCTCCCGAGGCGCTGGCCAAGATTTTGCAGCGGCTGGCCAAGGCGGGACTGCTGCAGTCGCAGCACGGCACCAATGGCGGATACACGCTATCCCGCCCGGCACACACGATTTCCGCCTTTGAGGTCATCCAGGCGATTGATGGCCCGCTGTTCATCACCTCCTGCGTCACCACGCGCGGCGAGTGCGACCAGACTGATCGCTGCAACATCCGCGAGCCGCTGCGCAAGGTGAACGAAAGCATCGAAGCAGTGCTGAAAAGAATCAAGATCTCGCACATGCGGGAGGAACCGGAAGAAGTTGGCTCAGTGGCACCGAAGGCCAAGGAATTGGTCACGATCACCTGAGCCCGGGAAACGGGGAAGTTCATCAAACAAGAAGAAGGTCTTCGTGAGTTTGATATCTAACGACTAACGACCACCGACTAACGACGAAGTCAGCAAGCAGGAGAGCCATCAATGAGCACGGATGTAAAGATCCCCCAGGCCGACACGCAGGCGCACAGCACCAATGGCAAAGGTGTGAAGCTGCCCATCTACATGGACAACCACGCCACCACACCCATGGACCCGCGCGTCCTAGAAGAGATGCTGCCCTACTTCATGGAGAAGTTCGGCAATGCCGCCAGCCGCAATCACTCCTTCGGTTGGGCGGCCGAAGAAGGCGTCGAAACAGCGCGTGAGCGAATCGCCAAACTGGTCGGCGCGACCACAAAAGAAATCATCTTCACCTCCGGCGCCACCGAGAGCGACAATCTCGCTATCAAGGGCGTCGCCGAGATGTACCGTGAGAAGGGCAACCACATCATCACCGCGGTCACCGAGCACAAGGCGGTGCTCGACACCTGCAAGCGTCTCGAAAAGTATGGGTACCGCGTCACCTATATGCCCGTGCAGAAAGACGGCCTGGTCGATCTTGATGACCTGAAGCGCGCCATGGACGACAAGACCATTCTGGTGACGATCATGTACGCCAATAACGAAATCGGCGTGATTCAGCCGGTAGTTGAGATTGGCAAGCTCTGCCACGAACGCGGCGTGATCTTCCACACCGACGCGACTCAGGCGATCGGTAAAGTACCGGTCGATGTGGTCAAGCAGAACATTGACCTGGCATCCATCTCCGGCCACAAGATGTACGGGCCCAAGGGCGTCGGAGCGTTGTATGTTCGCCGCAAGAATCCGCGCGTGCAGGTTTCCGCGATCATCGACGGTGGCGGCCACGAGCGTGGCATGCGCTCAGGAACGTTGAACGTCCCCAGCATCGTGGGCTTAGGCAAAGCATGCGCCATCGCACAGGAAGAAATGCCGCAGGAATCCTGTCGTCTGGCGGGCCTTCGCAGCCGCCTGCGCGACCGCATCATGGGCAAGCTCGACGAGGTTTACATCAACGGCTCCATGGACCACCGCCTCCCCGGCAATCTGAACATCAGCTTTGCCTACGTGGAAGGCGAGTCCCTGCTGATGGGAATCAACGATATCGCCGTTTCCAGCGGATCGGCATGCACCTCCGCGACGCTTGAGCCATCTTATGTATTGAAGGCTCTTGGCACCGGCGACGACTTGGCCCATAGCTCGATCCGCTTCGGCATCGGCCGCTTCAACACCGAGGGCGAAGTAGACTACGTTGCCGACCGCGTAATCGAAACGGTTGAGCGCCTCCGCGAACTCTCTCCGCTCTACGAGATGGCCAAGGAAGGCATCAACCTGAAAGACGTAAAGTGGGCAGGAGAAGCACACTAGGTGCAAGGTTTCAAAGGTCTTGTAAGCCGGCAGCAGCACAGATCCAGCCGCGTAGCGGCGACATATAAAAGCCCGGCACGGAAGTGCCGGGTAGGTCGAAGGCAAAGAACGAGTCCCGTAGGGACGGCACAATCAAGCTCAGGAGAACCAAATGTCATATAGCGACAAAGTGATCGACCACTACAACCACCCCCGCAACGTAGGCTCGATGGACAAGTCGAGCACCGACGTCGGCACCGGACTGGTCGGCGCACCCGAGTGCGGCGACGTCATGAAGTTGCAGATCAAGGTGAACCCGCAGACCAATGTCATCGAAGACGCCAAGTTCAAGACTTTCGGCTGCGGCTCGGCGATCGCTTCTTCGTCGCTGGCCACCGAGTGGGTGAAGGGCAAGACGGTAGACGAAGCTCTCGCCATCAAGAACATGGATATCGTGAAGGAACTCTCGCTTCCTCCCGTTAAGATCCACTGTTCCGTGTTGGCAGAAGACGCCATCCGCGCCGCCATCGGAGACTGGAAGAAGAAACAGGAAACCGGCAAGCCGGTAGCCGCCGAAGCGAAGTAGCGAAAAGCAGTGAGCGATGAGCCCTGAGCGATCAGGTTGCTCATAGCTCAAAGCTCATTGCTCATAGCTGGTTTTTTATGACCACTGCAACCGAAAACGCGACCCCGCAAGCCACCGCCAAGGGCGTCACGGTCACCGAAAAGGCGATCGCGAAGATCCGTACCGCGATGGCCAAAGAAGGCATCTCGCCCGAACAGGGCGGCCTGCGCCTCGGTGTCCAGGGCGGCGGATGTTCCGGCTTGAGCTATAACATCCGCTTCGACACCCAGCCGCGCGAGCGCGACCGCATCTTCCAGTTCAGCGATATCCGCGTGTTTGTGGATCCAAAGTCGTTCATCTACTTGCATGGCATGATTCTGGACTATCAGGAAACGTTGATGCAGCAGGGCTTTGTCTTCGTAAATCCGCAGGCGACAAAATCCTGTGGCTGCGGAACGTCGTTCTCGGCCTGAAGCCTGGCCGGCACCTGTGTGGCGCGGGCACTCTTGCCCGCGACTGTGTGCGCCACCGGAAAACATGGCTGAGTGAGCAGGCGCTCTGGCCTGCACAAGGATTAGAACGTGACCACCAAATCGACCCTAACCGCGATTGGCTCCAAGCCGCTATCCGACGACACGCATTCGTGCTGGTCCTGCGGGGCCATGCGGGCCGCGCACTTCTGTGGCTCTTGCGGAAAGGTGCAGCCACCCGTTCCGGTCGACTACTTCACGTTCTTCGGCCTGCCCCCGAAGCTGAACCTCAATGTCGCGGTGCTCGAAAAAGATTTCTACGAACTCAGTCGTAAACTGCATCCCGACCTGAATGCCCGCGCCGGCAGCCAGGAACAGGAATGGAGCCTCGAGCAAAGCTCGCTTCTCAACGACGCGTATCGAACTCTGCGCGATCCGATCAAACGCACGCAGTATCTGCTTCGCCTGGAAGGCATCGAACTGGAAGAGCAGTCTAAAGCCGCCACCGAGCAAGCCCGCGCCACCGGAGAAATAAAGAAGCAGATCGTTCCTCCTGACCTTCTCGAAGAAGTCTTCGAACTCAATATGCAGCTCGAAGAACTTCGCATGAACAAAAAGATAGGAGAAGACGACCCCAATCTGGCTAAGGAAATCGGCATCCACAAGACCGCCCTGGAGGCCAAGCACGACGCATTGTTGCAGGAATTGCAGAAGTGCTGGATCGACTGGGATAGCCTCATCGAGCGCAATCACGGATCAAAGGCCCCAGCCGATGAACGCGCCACCATCACCGCAAAGATGGTAGACGTGCTGAACCGCCGCAACTACATCCGCAATCTGGTTCGCGATGTGAATGCGGTACTGGAAGATTGAGAAATTGGAAAATTGAGTAATTGGGTAATTCGAAGTCGTGAAAGTTTTCAATTACACAGTTACCAAATTACACAATTACACAATGGCATCAGATCACATCGTCGGCATCGACCTCGGCACCACGAACTCGTTGGTCGCGTTCATGCAGGGGGACACCCCTGTCGTGATCCCGGGCGATGACGGCTCCAACCTGGTTCCCTCGGTCGTCGCTCTCGACGAAAACAATCAGCCGATCATCGGCAACTCCGCTCGCCGGTACCTGATCGAGACACCCGAGCGCGCCGTCTACTCCATCAAGCGCCTCATGGGACGCGGCGTCGAAGACGTCCAGGAAGAACTGAAACTCTTCCCTTTCCGTCTTGCCGAAGACCTTCAGCCCGGTGAAGTGCTCCGCATCACCCTCGGTGACAAAACGTCAACTCCGCCGGAAATCTCTGCCCTGATTCTCCGCCAGCTCAAGCGCAACGCCGAGCGTTATTTCGGCGCGCAGGTCACCAAGGCGGTGATTACGGTCCCCGCATACTTCAACGATGCGCAGCGCCAGGCTACCAAGGACGCCGGCCGCATCGCTGGCCTCGAAGTCCTCCGCCTCGTCAACGAGCCCACGGCAGCATCGCTCGCCTACGGCCTCGACAAAAAACAGAACGGCATAATCGCCGTCTATGACCTCGGCGGCGGCACCTTCGACATTTCGATCCTCAAGCTGCACGACGGCATCTTCGAAGTCATCGCCACCAACGGCGACACCCACCTCGGCGGCGACGACATCGACAACCTGCTAATCACCATCGCCCTTGACGACATCCGTGGCGATCTCGGCCTCGACCTCCGCCGCAACGCCGAAGCCGTGCAAACCATCCGCAAAGCGGTAATCGAAACCAAGATCGCGCTCTCGTCGCAGCCGTCGGTCAAACTCGACATCGAACTCCCGGAAGGCAAGCGCTACCAGCGTGAAATTACCCGTGACCAGTTCGAGCAGTTGATTCAGCCCATCATCGATCGCACCGTCGGCCCCTGCAAGCAGGCGATGAAAGATGCCAACCTTAAGCCCGAACAGATTGACGAAGTTGTCCTCGTCGGCGGCTCCACGCGCATCCCGAAAGTTCGCGCGCTGGTCAAAGAAATGTTCCGCCGCGAGCCGCACACCGATCTCAATCCCGACGAAGTCGTCGCCCTCGGCGCCGCGGTGCAAGCCAACATCCTCGGCGGAGGATCGCAAGCCACCGAGAACATGCTCCTGCTCGATGTCACTCCGCTGTCGCTAGGCATCGAAGTCGCCGGAGGCGTTACCGACAAGATCATCCTTCGGAACTCCACGATTCCCGCCAGCGCCACGCAGTTCTATACCACGCAGATCGACGGCCAGGCCAATGTCGCGATCCACGTCCTGCAAGGCGAGCGCGAACTCGCCAAGGACTGCCGCTCCCTTGCCCGATTCGATCTCAAAGGCATTCCTCCGATGGCCGCCGGCATCCCGCGTGTCGAGGTGAAATTCCTGATCGACGCCAACGGCATCCTGAACGTCTCGGCACGCGAACAGCGCAGCGGCAAGCAAGCCGAAATTCAGGTCCAGCCCAGCTACGGCCTGACCGACGAGCAAGTCGAAGGCATGATTCTCGACTCCTTCGACAACGCCGAAGAAGATTTCCGCAAGCGCCAGTTGATCGAGGCCCGCAACGAAGCCGCAACGATCCTGGCCGCCCTGGAAAAAGGCAAGAAGAGCCCGGCCTGGGGACACCTCACAACCGACGAGAAGAAGCAGATCGCCAAGATGGAAAAGGCCCTGGGCGAGGTCAATAAAGAAGACGACTATCAGGCAATTCGCAAAGCGATCGATGCCCTGAACCAAGGCACAACGCGCCTAGCCGAACTGATGATGGACACAGCAGTCTCAAGCGCCCTGAAAGGCAAGACCATGGACGAGACCGACCTGGGCGAAGGCCCCACGGCGCCTCATCCCATGGCGAAAGCAGAATTTAAGTAACTCTGTGCACCTCTGTGTCCTCTGTGGTGAAAGATTTAGACCACAGAGGGACACAGAGGAAATCTAGGAGCAGTCATGGCTGAAGAAAAGACACAAGGAGCGGGCACGTTGACCGAAGAAGTCCCCGCCGAAAATACAGTCCAGATCACCTTCCTCCCCGAAGGCAAGACCGTCACCTTCGAGCACGGAAAGCTTCCCTACGAAGATCACGGCAAGGAAGAATCGATTCTCGACATCGCCCTGAACTTCGGCGTTACGCTAGACCACGCCTGCGGCGGCAACTGCGCCTGCACCACGTGTCACGTGTGGGTGAAGGAAGGCGCCGAAAATCTCTCTCCGATGGACGACGACGAAGCCGACCGCCTCGACATGGCCGCCGATCTCCAGCTAAACTCGCGCCTCGGCTGCCAGGCCCAGATCACCAAGCCCGGCAAAGTGGTCGTGGAAATCCCCGCGTGGAATAGAAACTACGTTTCGGAAGAACATCACTGAAGATTTCAGGAGCACGGACATGGCTAAGACACTAACCTGGGACGACACCGAAGACATCGGCATCCAACTCTCCGAAGCCCACCCGGAACTCGATCCGCTAGCGGTCCGCTTCACCGACCTTCACCGCTACGTAACGGAGTTACCAGAGTTCGCCGGTGACCCCAAGGCCTCCAACGAAGGCAAACTGGAAGCCATTCAGATGGCGTGGCACGAAGAGTACCAGGACCGCACGCAAGCCTGAGTTCCTTTTCCTTCGTGTACCGAAGCTTGCCCTGAGTGCAGCCGAAGGGTGCCCTTTGTGGTTAATGATTTTGCGCGCCACCCTCGGAAATCTTCCGATAGAACTTCTGCAGCGTATAGAACGCCATCTTCCTCTGCCCCCGATTCGAAATCACTCCCTTGCGATTGTGATAATCCTGCACTCCGGGCAACATCCGAAGCGGCGAGCGAAAATCCATCAGCACCCAAGGACTCATCCCCGCCAAATTCGGCATCCGCTCCACCATCCCAAGCTGGTGCTGGTATAGATTGTCCTGATATTCCTCGGTCCAGCGCTCATCTGCCTCGCCGTGCCGCCCGTATGGCGCCCCACCGCCGAATTCGCTGACGATCAGCGGCTTGTTCCACGTCAACTTCCACTGCAGCTTGTCGGCATCTTCCGGACGCCCACCGTACCACCCCAAATACTCGTTCAGCCCGACCACATCGAGCACCTCTCCCAGCGGATCGCTGAGTGTGCGCTCATCCGGAGCCGTGTTATCCACATGATTCAAGGCCGAGGTAATCAGCCGCGTCGAATCCATCGCCCGCGCGTCCTGCGCCAACTGCGTGAGGAACGCAAGCCGCTCAGGTTTCACCGGAGTCTCATTCGACAACGACCACAGCACCACCGCCGCCCGGTTATGATCGCGCGCAATCATGTCGCGAAGCTGCGCCTGCGCATTCCCGACCGTCGCCGGATTCGACCAGTCGATGTCCCAATACACCGGAATTTCCGACCACACCAGCAACCCCATGCGGTCGGCCAGACGAATCTCATTCTCGTTATGCGGATAGTGCGCGAACCGCACGAAGTTACATCCCAACTCTTTCACCCATCCCAGCAAAGTCTGCGCATCTTCTGTACTGAAGGCGCGCCCCTCGCGAAACGGAGCCTCTTCATGCATCGAAATCCCGCGCAGGAAAATCGGTTTCCCGTTGAGCAGAATCTTCGCGCCCTGGACTTCAATCGTCCGAAATCCAATCTGATCGCGCACCGTCTCCCCACCACTGGTTAGGATCACGTCATATAACTTGGGATGCTCCGGTGACCATAATTCCACTTTCGCGGTGAGTCGAAAGCTGACTCGCCCGTTCGCATCGCTATTGAAGCTCTCGCGCACGTGCGCTTCCGGAATCTCCACCGTAATTTTCTGTGAAGACTTAGCCCCATTCAACTGCGCCCATCCGGAAATTTCGGTCTGGGAACCACGCGCCAGTTGCACCCAGTAATCCTGAATAAAAACCTCCGGCACCTCCACCAGTTCCACGTCGCGTGTGATCCCGCCATAACTCCACCAATCGAACCTCATTCCCGGCACGCCGTCCGGCCGCCGCGTGTTATTCACCTCCACAATCAGGAAGTTGCCGCCGTCGCGCAGAGCCGAAGTAACTTCGAAATCAAAGGGCGTAAACCCTCCTTCGTGCTCGCCCAGCTTCTCTCCATTCAGATAAACCGCCGCCCGGTAGTTCGCTGCGCCAAAATAGACGAACACCCGCGTACCCTCGGGCTTGTGATAACTGAACTCCCGCCGGTACCAGACCGGCCCTTCATAAAACATCAATGCTTCGCGCTGCGTATTCCAATCTCCCGGCACATTCAAAACCGGGGAGGCGTCAAAGCTGTACTCCACAAGATCGCTTTTGTCCTTCGGCTTGGCATCGCGAAAGAACCTCTCCTTACCGTTCTCGAACGGATCCACAATCGCATGCCATGCCCCATCCAGGCTCACGGTGGTACGTCCGGGAATGTTCGTAATCAGATTGGAAGGAGTTGTTGCGGCGGCCGCCCATGTCGCCAGCAGTAAGGGAATCCAGCAGAATCTCATGCAAACCCTGCCTTTCGAGTGCCCTACAATCGTACAAAATTTTTACAACCTTATGACAACCGATTCCTGCTCGCCGGCCTATCCTTTTACTCAATCGGGCTCACAAAGCCCCTCTCTCTCCGGCCAAATGGAAAGGGCACGACAATATGCCGTGCCCCTTTTTTTCTTGCAGGCTCCAAGAAAAATCTCCACGGAAAACGCCGGTTGCGAGGCCGTTTTGAAAAGGTGCGGCTTCAGCCGCGCCGTAAAGGGGTTTTGGTCGAAGAGCGGCGCCTTAGCGCCGCGTTAGTGCTCGAAAGAACCCGGGCTTAAGTGTGTGTGTGAGAACTAAGCCTCAGACTTTGCAGTGGAACGAATTTGCAATTCTTAGCCGCGAAGCGGCGCCAGAATAAAGCCCACCGCGCAAGCCGTGGGTGCAAAGTGGAAAATGAGGAAGCCGCGGAGCGGCGAAAGAACAATTCTCGCACACGCTTTAGCCCCTTAGCCACATTGGACCCAGGCTAAATCCGCTCAGCCGATTGGAACCGCCGCCGTCTCCTCGACGTTCGCCTCTCGCAGAAACTTCGCGGCCTCTTCCGGCGGAGTCGGATTGATATAGAACCCCGTCCCCCACTCAAATCCCGCCGTCTTCGTTAGCTTGGGCATGAACTCAATGTGCCAGTGATAATGGTCGTTGGTCGGATCCTGCGCTGGCGAAGTATGAATCACCAGGTTGTACGGAGGATTGTCGAGCACCCGGTCCGCTCGCATCAGCAGGTTCTTCAGAGCACGCGCCAGATTCTCAAACATGGCCGACGACGAGTTCTCGAACGCCGACTCATGCTGCTTCGGCAAAATCCAAGTCTCAAACGGAAACCGCGGCGCGTACGGAGCCAGCGTCAGAAATTTGTCGTTCTCTGCAACCACGCGCGTTCCGCCATCCATCTCCTGTGCGATGATGTCGCAGAACACGCACCGTTCCTTGTAGAGGAAGTACTGCTTCGCTCCCTCCAGTTCCTGAGTGACGTTAATGGGAAGAATCGGCAGCGCGATCAACTGCGAGTGCGAGTGCTCCAGCGAAGCTCCCGCCGCTTCGCCATGATTCTTGAAAATCAAAATATATTTGAACCGCCGGTCCTTCTTCAGATCGAGAATGCGGTCGCGGAACGTCCATAACACATCTTCAATTCGCTTCGGAGGTAAATTCGCAAGACTCGCAGTGTGATCCGGCGTTTCGACGATCACTTCGTGCGCCCCTATACCGTTCATCCGGTCGAACATCCCCTCGGCCTGCCGGTTCAGTGTCCCCTCGATGCCCAGCGCTGGGAATTTATTCGGAACCACGCGCACCGTCCACCCCGGCGTATCGCGCTGCGGCGCCGGGCCCCCGTTGGGGTTCGGACGATATGCCTGAATCTCGGGAGGCGTCTTGCTCTCATTCCCGTAGCAGAAGGGACAAAATCCCCCCTTGATCTTCATATTCTCACGAGCAAAATCGGTGGGGCGCTTCGCCCGGTCAGTCGAAATAATTACCCAGCGGCCAACAATAGGATCTTTTCTAAGCTCCGGCACTCCCTACATCCTTTCCTGGAATATTGCGCAAACTTTACATTTTACGCCGCCAAAGAGGCGTTTCGAAAGAGTTCGATCTGGGGGCGGGAAGTACGACGGTCATAGTATACGCTCACGATATCGAAGCGCCACTGGCACTGAAGTGGCGATCTCTTCAGATATTCCCGCGCCACCTCTGCCACCTCCCGTCTCTTATGCCGGTCCACCGCGGCCTCGGCGGTTTTCACTTCGTGCGTTGTCCGCGTCTTGACCTCAATAAAACAGAGGATATCGCCCTCCCACCCAATCAAGTCGATCTCTCCACGGCAGCGTGGCGAACGGAAGTTACGGGCTACGATCACGTAACCCATTCGTCGTAGTTGGAAGTAAGCTTCATCCTCTCCTCGCGCACCAATTCGCAAATGTTCCCGGGATGTCTCACCAGCCGAAATCTGACCTCCTAGAAAATCCAGCACCCGCACCACCACCCGCACTCCGCGTCCAGCAAACATATGTTCGCAGGTTACGGCACGCGCTGCTCAGCTGACTGTGACGAACCGCACAACGAAAACAGAAAACGGTTCAGCCGTTCTGAAACGGGAAAACAACCGGGGAAGACCGATGGGCGCGAAGATTGCCGCGTCAGCCTCTTCCTGGAACGCGACTCCGGCCCGTCCGAATCCAGGTCCTAGAGAAGCACGGCGAAGTCGATGTGGTAGTGAAGTAAGTCCAACAGCAATAACCACAAAGGACACGAAGGTACCCGAAGGAATTCTTGGTTTTTCCTTCGTGTACCTTCGTGTCCTTTGTGGTGAATGCCCTTAGCGTCGTGCTAGCGAAATCTACGCGTTCTTCCCGACCGCCGAAATGCACTCCTCCAGCACATCGACAGCAACATCAGCCTCTTCCTTGGTGACGACGAGCGCCGGACACAACCGGACCGTGCTAGGCCCGCAACCCAGGAACAGGATGCCCTTCTCGAACGCCATCTCGACGATGCGGTCGCGCTCGGCGGCACCATACTCTTTCGTGACCTTGTCCTTCACGATCTCGACCCCGATCATCAACCCGCGCCCGCGGACATCGCCCACCAGCTTTAGCCGCGAAGGCCAGTCCGCCATGCGCGCCCGAATGTGATTCCCGACTTTCGCCGAGTTCTCGAGCAGATGTTCTTTCTCGATCACATCCAGCGTGGCCAGCGCCGCAGCAATGGCGACAGGATTTCCCCCGAAGGTCGAAGCGTGCGATCCCGGAACCCAGTCCATGACCTCCGCGCGGCTCATCGTGATACCCAGCGGCATGCCCGACGCAATGCCCTTCGCCATGCAGATGATGTCCGGCTCGACGCCCGTATGCTCGACGGCCCACCACTTGCCGGTGCGACCCACACCGCTCTGCACCTCATCGACGACCAGCAGAATGCCGTGCCGGTCGCAGATCCGCCGCAACTCCTGCATGAAGTTGTTGGGAGCGACCACGTATCCGCCTTCGCCCTGCACCGGCTCGACAAAGATCGCCGCAACTTCCTCCGGAGGCAGCGTGGTCTTGAACAGTTTCTCTTCGATAAAGCGCGCGCATCCGAAGGCAAACTGTTCCGCCTCCTGCTGCCCGCCGACGCATCCGCGGTAAACATCCGGATACCGCACGTGGGTCACCCCCGGCACCAGCGGAGCAAAGCGCCGCCGCTGCTGTGGCTTCGAAGCCGTCAGCGACAGAGCCCCCATCGTCCGCCCGTGGAATGCTCCGAAGAACGCAATCGCGTTCTGCCGCTTGGTGTGATACCGCGCCAGCTTCAGCGCGCACTCGACAGCCTCCGCCCCCGAGTTGCCGTAATAAATGCGATGCGGCCCTTTCATCGGCGCGATTTTCGACAGCCGCGACGCCAACTGAACCATGCTCTCGTAATAAAAATCGGTGCCCGACATGTGAATGAGTTCGCCCGCCTGGCGCTGAATGGCGGCGACCACGTCCGGATGGCAGTGTCCGGTTGAAGTCACGGCAATGCCGGCAGAAAAATCGAAGAACTCGTTGCCGTCGACATCGGTGACGACGATGCCGCGCCCGCTCTTGGCCACCAGCGGATACGACCGGGTATACGACGGCGAAATGTATTGCTCATCGCCCGCGAGCACGCGCTTGGCGTTCGGCCCGGGCAGGGCGGTCTTGATCTTGGGACCAATCGTAGCAGTTATGGCAGTCATGATATTCCTCCGTTCGGGTCGGCACGCCTCTAAGTCGCGCCGTCTAACCAATTCTTGAAAGGGCACACTCTTAAGTCCGTGCCGTCGATAGCCAGTTCTCGAATGTCACGAATCCAGCCGTACCCTTGCCTCTTTTGAAAGGCACGACGTCAGTCGCGCAATCCATCGCCAGTTTTGAAAGGGCGCGACTTTAGTCGCGCCGTCCAGTGCCGCTTATGATGTGGGCTTTAGCCCCTTGGGGCACCCGCATCAGGCCTTTGGACTAGGGATTGGACCTCGGCACGCACGTTGTGAGGAAACACAGCCGAGGCGAAGGAAGGAAACTAGTCGCTACCGAAGAGCGACGGACGCAGCCGCGAAGGCAGGTTGGCCCGATACCGTCGCGGACACACCAGTGAGTGCAGCCAGCACTCCCCCGCTTGGGCATAGGGAACACGCGAATTGGCGTTTTTGCGCAGCATCGTTCGCGGTCAACATCACTGATTGATTATAGCCGCAAGATGTCCGCCAACGGAACCCCCTTCTAGTAACGATGGTCTCTGCTCCTATCATCCTGAGGATGCACGCTCTTACATCCGAAGGACCTGCACCGCTGCGCCACAAACACACTGTCCCCCTGATGGCGTCACAACACCTGCGCTCCCCGCTCGCCTGCGACGTCCTTACAATTTTTACAACTCTCTTACAACACTTTTGCAGCCCTTTTACAACTCCTTTGCGATTCGCCAATAATCGGACGGGACCGACTAACTAGACTATCCCTGCACCGCAAGTGAATAAAATTGCGCTGGTCAAGGGCCTCAATCTGCCCACGGCGGATGGCGCATTTTTGTCACGATCGTAGGCGGCGCAAGGCAGAGGCTGGCGCACGGGTCTTGCGTGAACGGTTCATTCCCCGGGAGTTCAGAAACTCAAAGGTCGGTCAAATTAATATCGGATGAGGAGTTCGGAATGCGTGTCGGGACACGGTCTGACGTTCGTTTGATTCAATCTCTTGCAATCTCGGCGTTGATTCTAGCTTTTCTAATCCTGAGCGGCAGCCAATCCGCAAACGCCCTTCCGGCTTTCGCCCGCAAGTATGGCCTTCGTTGTTCCGCCTGCCACGAATCCTGGCCGATGCTCAACTACTTCGGCCAGAAGTTCAAAGACAATGGCTACCAGCTGATGAACGACAAGGACGCCCCGATCTGGCAGAATCCGGGGTACTGGCCGGTGACGTTCCGCATGACGCCGATGTGGCACCGCGTCAGCACCGGTAAGGTCGCCGTCGATCAGGGAAATGGGATTACGCGCGTCACTTCCTCCGGCTTTGACTTGAGCGGGCTGGACTTTCATACCGGCGGCACTTTGGAAAAGAACTTCTCGTTCTACCTCCTGCCGTCCTCCGACAACGGAGCCTCATTTCACTTCGAGACGGTGATGGCTCGCCTCGATAACGTATTCGGCAGTCCCTGGTTGAACGTCAAGCTGGGCAAGTTCGAACTCGACAACTTGCTTTCGGAAAAGCGCATTTTGACGCTGACCGGCAACGGAGGCATCTATCAGCTCTACCACTTCATCCCGGTGGGCGACGGCAATATCTTCGGCCAGATTGGTGACAACCAGCTTGGTGTGGAGTTGATGGGACATTCCTATAACGACCGCACCCGCTATTCTGCGTCTCTGCTGAGTTCGTCCGACGGAACCCCCGGATTGGTATATGGCGCAAACTCCTACACGGGATTTTTCGCCTTCAGCCAGGCTTTCGATGCCGGCAAAATGGGAGTGGATCGCATTGGAGCGTATGCCATGATCGGTCAGGCTCCCACAACTTGGCTTACCAGCGGTGGTCCCAACGGACCAGTGGCGGGCTCCGGGGTGGGGAACAAGTCGTTCCATCGCGAAGGATTTATCGGACAGTTTTATTTCGGACAGCGTTTCGACCTGCAGGTTGTTACCCAACATGGCTGGGACAACGCCTGGTTTGGTCAAGGGTACGGTGACTTGCCCGACCTGCTGAATGGCCAGAACAACACTCCGCCTGCAGCTCTGCCCGCTGGCTCGCAAGCCCCAACATGGAACGGAGTTCTGTTCGAGCCGCACTTCATCTATAGCCCGCAACTAGTCTTTATCGGACGTTACGAAACCATCCGCATGTCGCGGCAGGCAACGCCCACCAACCCCTCCAACCTGGGCAATATCTCGACCTACACCGTCGGTTATCGCTATAACCCGTTTATGACCAGCCGTGCCGGATTCGCGTGGCACAACGAGTACAACTGGCTTCATCAGGACGGAACGGCGCCCAATGGTACGGGAATTAATACCAGCGAGCTGATGTTCGGCTTTGATTTCGACTTCTAAGGGAATGAAACTGCTCGCGGATTGATTTCGCCCGCGAATCGTTTTGAGGACGAAAAATATATGACTATCGTCAAGCGAGTGCGTTGCAGGAATGCGGTGATCGGTTTCATTCTCGCCGCCGGCTTCAGCATGGTGCGGGCGCAAGACGCCCCCGACGTTGGCCCCCATCCTCCGGGGCCGGCGAAACACCTGGAGAGTCACATCGGCAACATTACCGGCCATTCGCAGGATGCTAAGAGCGATTACCGGCGATACTGCGCGGGCTGTCATGGCGACCTGGGGGACGGTGCTGGCGAAAACGCGCAATGGTTGGACCCGAAGCCGCGCGATTTCACCATCGCAACTTTCAAATGCCGCTCGACTCTTACTGGCACTTTGCCTACAGACCAGGATTTGTACAACACCATCGGTCGCGGATTGACGAACTCCAATATGCCGATTTGGAATACCTTCACCAAGCAGCAGCGTGCCGACCTGGTCGCGTATATCAAGACCTTCTCGCCGCGATGGGAAAAGGAAAAGGCCGGCGAGCCGATCAAGGTTCCCGCCGAACCCCCGGTCACCATCGAAAGCATCGCTCACGGCAAGGCCCTGTTCACGAAGCTGGAATGCTGGAAGTGTCACGGTCCGCAAGGCAAGGGCGACGGCCCTTCGGCGCCAACGCTCACCGACAGCAAGGATCAGCCGATTCGGCCCTACGACTTCTCTGCTGGCAAGGACGATTCCCGCTTCAAATGCGGTTCCACCAATCAGGATATCTACACGATCTTCATGACCGGCGTCGATGGCACTCCGATGCCCTCGTTTGCCGACACGATTCAGCCCAATGACGCATGGGACCTGGTGCACTTCCTGCGCACGCTGGAGGTCCATCATCACAGCAAGGAAAACGACGTGCTGAAAGCGGCAGGCGGAAAAATCCCCGCCTACGTTGAGAAGTCCGAAGCACCCCCAACCCATGCCGGCAGCCAAGCGGCGGGAGGCCAAAACTAAGCCAAGCAAAAGGCCATGTGGGGACGGGCGCTTTCGCCCGTCCAGCGACGGCGTGGCCGAGCGCCCGTGTAGGGACGGACGCCTTCGTCCGTCCCCGTCGCGAAGCGACCGTGCCAAGCTGTCAGATAGCCCATGGCTTCCAAAGTATTACTCCACTCGCAGAAGCATAGAATTACAACCCCACGCCGCAAGGCTTAGCCGACGAAGAATGAGCTCGGACGGAGCGCAGCAACACCCGTTTGCACTTCCGCAACCGTTGTTTTGACTTCCCGGCTGGTGCGCCTTAGCATGGCTCACCACGGGGTTCGGGGACTTCTTTGCTCGATCAAACCATCTCTCACTACCGGATCGTCGAGAAACTCGGCGGTGGCGGCATGGGTGTCGTCTACAAGGCCGAGGACACTCGCCTGGGACGCTTCGTCGCGCTGAAGTTTCTCCCCGAGGATCTGGCACAGGACCGGCAGGCGCTGGAACGGTTCCGCCGTGAGGCAAAAGCGGCCTCGGCGCTGAATCATCCGAATATCTGCACGATTTACGACATCGGCGAGGAGAGCGGCAAGACCTTCCTCGTGATGGAGTATTTGGACGGCGCCACGCTGAAACATCTGATCGCGGGACGTCCGATGGAACTGGAGACGATTCTGTCGCTGGGCATCGAGATCGCCGACGCGCTCGATGCCGCGCACGCCGGTGGGATTGTTCACCGCGACATCAAGCCGGCGAATCTGTTCGTGACTAAGCGCGGACACGCGAAGATTCTCGACTTCGGGCTGGCAAAGGTAAAGTCGGACGCGCGCGACCCGGCGCAGATTGCCGACGTTACGGCACCTTCCACCGTTGTCGTGGAAGAGCATTTGACCAGCCCGGGTTCGACTCTGGGCACGGTGGCCTACATGTCGCCGGAACAGGCCAAGGGAAAGGAACTCGACAATCGCACCGACCTGTTTTCCTTTGGCGTGGTGCTTTACGAGATGGCGACGGGGACGCTTCCCTTCCGCGGCGACACTTCGGCCCTGATCTTTGACGCGATTCTGAATCGTGCGCCGGTTGCGCCGGTTCGTCTGAATGCGGATCTCCCTCCGAAGTTTGAAGACATCATCAACAAGGCTTTGGAGAAAGACCGCAACCTGCGCTACCAGAGCGCGGCAGATATTCGCGCCGACCTGCAACGACTGAAGCGTGACACGGACAGCGGGCGCGCCATTGCGCAGAGTTCAGGATCGATCCCGGCTGCGTCGGAAACTCCGATGCAGCTCCCAAGAGCCGCATCTTCCGCCAAAGTGCCTGTTCAGACCTCGGCCTCATCGGCGCCGGCGTCAGCGGCGGCAGTTGGGGGCAAGTCAAACATCAATTGGAAGATGATTCTGCCCGTCGCAGCGGGAGTGCTCGTCGTGTTGATCGGGCTGGGGATGTATCTGCGATCGAGAACATCTGCCCGTCTCACCGAGAAAGACAGCGTGCTGCTTGCAGATTTCGTAAACACGACGGGCGATCCTGTGTTCGACGGCACGCTAAAGCAGGCGCTGGCTGTGCAACTCGAGCAGTCTCCGTATCTGAATATTGTTCCCGACTCGAAGATCCACGACGCGCTGCGACTGATGGGACGCCCCGCGGAGGAACGCATCACGAACGACATTGCCCGTGAGATCTGTCAGCGGCAAGGAATCAAGGCGCTGCTGACGGGATCGATTGCAGGACTTGGCAATCACTACGTCATCACGCTCTCGGCGCTCAATGGCACAACCGGGGACGCGCTTGCCCGGGAGCAGGTGGAGGTCGACAGCAAAGAACAGGTACTGAAATCGCTCGACAAGGCTGCCTCGAGCCTGCGCCAGAAGATGGGGGAATCGCTGGCGTCGGTGCAGCAGTTTGCGACTCCGCTGGAACAGGCCACAACGTCGTCGCTGGAAGCGTTGCAGGCCTACACGCTGGGACATGACGAACATCAGAAGATGAATGACGACGACGCCATTCCCCATCTGAAAAAAGCGGTCGAACTCGATCCGAATTTCGCTATGGCCTACGCAACTCTTGGGGTGTCTTACTTCAACCTGGGCCGGATCCCGGAAGGGGCTTCGGCACTGAGGAAGGCGTACGAACTGCGGGAGCGGGCGAGCGAGCGCGAGAAGTTCTACATTGAGGCCCACTATTATGACGAAGTGACCATCGATCTTGAAAAAGCGCTCACTGTCTACACGCAGTGGCTGCAGATCTATCCTCGCGATACAGTTCCCTACGATAACGCTGCGTTGGCTTCCTCGGCGCTAGGCAGGCATGAGAAGGCGCTGGAGTATGCCAGCCATGGGCATGTGATCGATCCACAGGATCCCTATGCCTACGACAATATGGCAACGGCCTACGAATCATTGAACCGCTTCGATGAGGCAAAGAGCCTGGCCGACGAGGCGACCTCGAAAAAGCTTAACGGCACGGGAATTCAGCTGGTGCATCTCGATCTCGCCCATATGCACGGGGACAACGCTTCCGTGCAGCATGTACTGGAGAGTGTGAAAGGCACGTCGTTCGAGCCTTTCGTTTGGTTCTTCAATGCCGGTTGGAACAGCGCGGAAGGCAAAGTCAAGACTGCGCGTGAAATGTGGCAGCAGGCACGACAAAAATTGATTGCGGCAGGGGCGAAGGATTTCGCGGCCCAACTGTTGGCGCTGGAAGCGTACAACGACGCGGTTATGGGATACCCGGCTGAGGCCCGGCAAAAAGCCGCGCAAGCGCTTTCGATGTCGAACGATCCGGATGCGCGCTTGGGGGCAGCCGCAGCCTATGCGGCCGCAGGCGACTCGGCCAAGTCTGAGGCTTCCCTGGAAGCCGCCATGCACGACTCCCCCGACAACCACTTCATACAAGCGATGACCAGTCCCCAGGTGCGAGCCATGCAGTTGCTGGAGAAGAATCAACCCGCGGAAGCTCTGAGTTTGCTGGAAGCGTTGCGAAGCTACGAGTTTGGAATCGGACCACGCTCCGTCGACGCCACTCCGGTTTTTCTGCGCGGAACGGCCTATCTGAAAATGCACGACGGAGCGAATGCAGCGGCTGAATTCCAACGGGTTCTCGATCACCGGGGCGCGGTCGGCTTTGGAGTAGAGTATCCGCTGTCGCAACTGAATCTCGGGCGGGCGTATGCGATGCAGGGGGATAACGCCAAGGCACGCACTGCATACCAGGATTTCTTCTCCTTGTGGAAAGACGCAGATCCGGACGTACCGGTTTTGAAAACTGCCCGAGCCGAGTACGAAAAGTTGAAATAGCCACGCTCGCTTTGCTCGCGGGACGGACGAAGGCGTCCGCCCCTACACAAGACTCTAGTGCGACCCGGCTGCAGCGTGCGGCGACGCATTCTTCACATACTTGTCAAACCAGCGAAGCATCTCGTAGACCTCCTGTTGATTCGATTCCATGGCGGTATACCAGTGCGGCTCGTGCGGAAGCATCACCAGGCGGGCGGTGCCGCCGTTGCCTCGAATGGCTTCGTAGAGCTTGTGCGCCTGTAATGGAGTCGTGCCGGGATTCGCGTCTTCGGCGCCGTGCATGATGAGAAGCGGCGTCTTCATCTTGTCGGCGACGAAGAATGGAGAGACTTTCAAATAGACGTCCGTGGCCTCCCACACCGATCGGCGTTCATTCTGGAAACCGAAAGGCGTCAGCGTCTTGTTAAAGGAACCGCTGGTTGCTACGCCTGCCCGGAACAAGTCCGAATGGGCGACCAGATTCGCGGTCATTAGAGCACCGTGGCTGTGTCCGGTGACTCCGATACGCTCGGGATCGGCAACGCCCAGCCGCACCGCTTCATCGACTGCGGCTTTGGCGTCGGCGACAAGCTGGTCGAGATAGGTGTCGTAGGCTTTCTTCGGATCACCGATGATGGGGAACGCGGCGTTGTCGATGATGGCGTAGCCGGCGAGCAGCAACAATCTGTATTGCCGCAGTTGCGTGAAAGTCTCCTGCGAGCCCGCAACCTGGCCGGCTGTGGAAGCGTCGGCGTAGTCGAGAGGGTAAGCGTAAAGAATCGTAGGGACACGCGTGCCTTCCTGATAGCCGGGCGGCGTGTAGAGCGTGAACGACAAGTCCAGGCCGTCCGCGCGCTTGTACTTGACCAGTCGCTTCTTGATCGCACGCACCTCGGGCGTGGGATCGGGAATGTGCGTAATGGCGGCACTCGTGGAAGTGAAAGTTGCTTCTCCGGCGGACGCGTCCACCGCGCTGCCAAGCGTTCTTGTGAAGGCATTGGGCGGGTCGGTGGGCGTTTGATGCCAGGTAAGAAACGTCCGCGCATCCTGACCGGCGAAGGAAAGAAATCGCTCGAGGCAAGTCTTCTCGCTGCGAAAGAGACGTTCGCTCTTTAGCGTCTTCAGATCGAGGCGGTCGAGGAACGGGCGATCTCCATCGGGCGAAGAGCCGACTCCAGTGAGGTAGACCGAATCACCGTCCTGACGAACCACCCAGGAACCGTTCGGCAGCTGGCGTTTTACTGTGGTGCCGGGGTTTTTGTATCTCTCGTCGGTCGAGAGATCCCAAAGCAGTCGAGGCTTCTGTTGTAGATCATCGACGTTGATGACGAAGCTTCTTCTCCAGTGCCGGTTGTTGTCGTACTCGGTGATGAGAGCAATGCTCGGTTGTTCGCTCCAGGAGAAATCGTCATAACGCTGTTCGGTGCGCGTGATTTCTACGGCAGGCGAGTCGAACGGCGCCTTCAGAAGCATGACCTTGTCGCGCGCCGGAACATTGACGTTCCAGTCGCCGCCATCGAGTGCTTCCGCATAGACGAGCGTTGCCGGGTCGGTTGCGCGCCAGGAAAAATCGCGCGGGCCGACCGGAACGCCATGGATGGGAACGCGATCCGCGAGGGGATGCGACGCGATGGTGTGAGTAAGAACGTGAGCGCGCTGGGAGACGTCCCAGACTTCGACTTCGTTCGGGAAGCGCTCGTAGGTCACGACGTACGAGTAGGGCTTGTGGATCGCGGTGACGAGGATGTGGTGACCATCCGGAGCGGGATCGAGCGATTCATAATTTCCAGGCTTTCCGATCGGCGTAATCGCGGAGCTGGCGGCATCGACCAGGGCAAGTTGCGAGGCAGCGTAGTAGTCGAACAGATCCTCATCGTGCTTGTTGCCGAGCGTGTCGCGGTTTTCATAAGTGCTGCTCTGGCCTTTTTCGCCTTCCGTCTCCTGGATACTTGGGCCAATCGGCAAGATGGGCTCGGCGGGCGGCGCTCCCATCCCTTTGGGCACCAGCTTGACCAGAAGCGTCTTCTGGTCCGGCATCCATTGCAGCTCGTCATTGAGCATCGGGTTGAGACGGGCGCCGGACACACGACGGACTCCGCCCGTCTTGGCATCGCCAATCCAGAGTTCGACCGACTCGGGAGCTATGTTCACAAAGGCGAATCGTTTTCCGTCCGCGGCCCAAATCGGCTCGCCGGGACACGCGCCGGCGGGAAGCGCGACGTGGACTTGCGCAGCGTCGGCGACGTGCACCAGTTCGAAGCTACGCGCGCACGGAGTGATGCCATAGCCGCCGGGAGTGTCGTGCTTGCTGTGATTGCCGGGCTCAACGCGCACTCCGGCCAGCCGCAAGAATGGCGTCGCCACTCGAGAAATCGACGGATAGTCCTGCCAGGACACAAGCAGGATCGCGTCGTGGGTCGGGCTCACCGAAGGATACGGCGGTGAAGGCGCCTGCATTACATCCAGAATGTTCTTCGGTGGCTGGTTGTATCCCGATGCAGCTTCGGACGGCTTCGCTGAGGCCGAGGCGACTTTTGACGGAGATGCGGTGGACTGCGCCGGCAGGGGCAGAGACGCCGCGCAAGCAACAAGAATTCCGACCAAGAGAAGGTTCAAGGCGTTTCGAAGTGGCATGAGTAAACCTCTGCTTCAAGTGACGAAACTGCTCTCTATGACTGGGTGGACGGTTACAGGCGCCAAATCTTACGTCGGCAGAAAGGGCAAGTCAATGAAGGCCGTTGGGGCGCTGTTGCTGAGGACGATTGTTGGGCGTAAGCTCACCATGCGCTAATCGACCCGCGCAGGTTGTGTGGAGTCGCCTCATTAGCAGCAGCTGGCACTTCGAAGGACGGGTGGTCGTCGCACTGTTGTTGATACATCGCGATTGAACCCATTTGAGCAGGGGGGCAGCATGAATGAAGATCTCTACGAACTCATCGGGGGACGTGGCACGATCCAGGCCGCGACGGAGCTCTTCTATCGCAAACTTGTCGAGGATGAGAATCTGCAACATTTCTTTAAACGAGTCGACATGGCGCACCTTCGGTCGCGGCAAGTTATGTTCATTTCCATGCTACTCGGCGGCCGGGTCCATACCGGCAAAGATATTCACGAGGCCCATAGTTGGTCCAGAGATCACGGCCTCAACGATGCGCACTTCGACCTGTTCTTAAAATACTTTCGCGAGGCCCTGGAGCAAGCGGGAGTGAAACCTGAAAATGCCGAGAAAGTTATGACGCGCCTGGAGAGCAAGCGATCGATAGTACTGAACAAATAACATTGCTCTTGATTGAATCAGCCGGAAGGCTTTCTCGGCAGGAAGTCTCTTCAGATCGGCGGGATCAGTACCTTAGGCCCACTTCATTATTGGCTGAACCTCGCCCTCGCTCTGTGACTCCCCTTTCAACTTTAGAATCCAAGTTGTGCTCACGCTCGTCTGATATGTTGTAGTCTCCCCTGTTGCCCAAAAAACCAATGCATTCTGCTCAACGCCCAAGCCGGTGGATGGTGTTTCTCGCCTTCGGACTCGTGTACCTGTTCTGGGGCTCGACATACCTCGGGATTGATATTGCGGTGCAGACCATTCCTCCTGCATTGATGTGCGGGTTACGGTTCTCGGTGGCAGGACTGGTCATGTTGGCGGTGTGCGCGGCGACCGGGCACAGGATTCGGTATTCGCTGCGGCAGATTGCGTTGTCGGCGATTGTGGGATTGCTGTTGCTGATGGGCGGGAACCTGACGCTGTCGTATGCGGAGCTGACAGTGTCGTCGGGGCTCTCGGCGCTGATTATCGCAATTACGCCGCTCTGGTTTCTGGTGCTTGATTCGTTACTGCTGGGCGACCATCACATCTCGGGACGCGGCAAGGCGGGTCTGGCCCTGGGGATCGGCGGGTTATTCGTGCTGGTATGGCCCGACCTGCAGGCAGGCAGCATGGGAAGGCGGGAGCTTATTGCGTCGGTCAGCCTGATTGGCGGGTCGTTCAGTTGGGCGCTGGGTTCGGTGCTGTCGAAGAAGTGGCAGTCAGGGATGGATGTGTTCGGCGCTACAGCGTGGCAGGTTACAGCGGCGGGCGCGGGGAATCTGCTGTTCGCGCTCTTGAATGGCGATCTGAAACATGCTACCTGGGCTCCGCGTAGTTTGGCGGCGGTAGGATATCTCGTCGTTTGCGGATCGTGGATTGGATATACGGCGTACATCTGGCTGCTGGAGCATGTGCCGACTTCGAAGGTATCGACGTACGCCTACGTGAATCCTGTGGTCGCGGTTTTCCTGGGATGGCTCGTGTTGCATGAGAAGGTGGACCGGTTCATTCTGGCGGGAAGCGCGATCGTGGTGGTATCGGTCATCCTGGTCACCAGCGCGAAGGTTAAGGGGAAGGTTGTGTCTGACGAGATGGCGGCGGTGGAAGCGGCGGGAGATTGAAGGAAGTAAGACGTAAGATCAGACTTCAGATGTGAGATTGCAGATTCATCTCCTTGCGATGTCATCCTGAATGGCGGCGGAGCCGCCGTGAGGGATCGTACGACGGGGAGAAGCTTCGATGTTGCAGATGGGAAGGACAAAAGTGCATGCGGCGTGCTGCATCTTGGCTTCCGCAGTGCCGCTTTACGCGTTTCGTACGGTCCCTCGGAGGGCTATCGCCCTCCTCAGGATGACATCGTAATCGCTCGAGTCTTTCAATTTGATATTTCAGGCAATTTCAGGCATAAGTTCCGCGATTTTCCTTATCTCTTCGCTTCTTCGTCCTCCTCATCGTCATTCACTATGTCCGCAACGTGACCGCGGATGGCGAAGGTTTGCTTGTCGGAGCCCGGGGCTTCGAAACTGACTCGGATGGGGGATCGCTGCCAAACGGGCACGGAGCAGGCGGAGTCCGGTCCAGCGTCGTCGGGCAGGACTCGCAAAAGAGGCTTCTTCAGCACAGGCTTTTTGCGGTTCAGTTGGGCTACGATCGCGAACGTCTTCTTCCCATCGTCGGAAACGCCACAGTAGGCAACGTAATCGCGATGCCAACTCGACGCCGAATACACCATGTCAAACTCCGGGAGGTTCACCGCCGAGATGCGGCCCGTCAGCCTGTCTACCAACAGCCAGCCCCCGCGCTGCCATTGCCATTTCGGTGCCGCATCCTCAGGGAGAGAATCATTTACCCGAAAGACGCGGCGCGATACAAACAGTCGCTCCGTAACCTCGTGAGGCGGTCCCAGCACGTACTCCCTCACTCGGCCATCTATCACCAATGCACGGATCTTGATGCTCACCTGCTCGTCATCTCTGTTCGTACCGACGATCCACTGCACCGGCATCCATTTTCCGAAGGAGATGACGTGAGGTTTTGTGGCAGCGAGTGACGAGCAGGTGAGAAGAAGAGCCACAAGTACGACAGCCAAACGGTTGGTTATACGATTGCAACCCATCATGGCAGAATAGGCACAGGAGTGTGTCGGCCGCAAGGTTTTGGGTCACATTCTTGATCGAGGAGTTCCGATCCGGGAAGCGCGGGGGTAAGTTCAAAAAGGAAGGGTAGTGTTCGAAAACTCGACACCCACCCCCGAAAAGTGGAAAATGGCGGTAAGATTAGGCTAGAAAAACGATTTTCAGTATGAACGGCTTTCCCTCCTCGCGTACCCAGGGTCCGACAGCGCGGACAACTGCGGCGGAGGAACCGGCTTCTTATCAAACTATGGGTGACTTATTGCCAAGGCATCGCGCGCCGCGGATTCTGGTCGTTGACGACCAGCCCAGCATCGCCGGCCTCATGAGCCAGTTGCTGACGATTCGCGGATACAGCGTGGTCACTGCCTCGAACGCGGACCAGGCCGAGGCGGAGGTGCGGCGTCAGGCTCCCGATCTGATTCTTTCTGACGTGATGATGCCGGGCAAGTCTGGGTATGACTTGTGCCGCAGCCTGAAAGAAAATCCATCGACGCGGCTGATTCCCTTTGTGCTGATTACCGGGCTGAGCGACAGCAGCGACAAAGTGCGGGGAATTGAGGCTGGCGCGGACGACTTTCTGAACAAGCCGGTGCTCGCCGAAGAGCTGATTGCCCGGGTGAAGTCGCTGCTGCGGCTGAAAGAGTTCACCGACGAACTGGAGACGGCCGATTCGGTCCTGTGCACCCTGGGGCTGATTGTGGAAGGCCGCGACCCCTATACCGAAGGACATTGCGAGCGGCTGGCGGTGCATGCCTCCGATCTCGGGCGGCACCTTGGGATGGATGAGGATTCCATTCTTGCGCTGAAACGTGGCGGCTATCTGCATGACCTGGGCAAGATTGCCGTGCCGGACGAGATTCTGAAGAAAGGGAGCGATCTGACTCCAGCGGAGTGGGAGGTCATGAAGCTCCATCCCATTACTGGGGAAAACATCTGCAAACCTTTGCACTCGCTGCGGCTGGTGCTGCCGATTATCCGGCATCATCATGAGCATTCGGATGGGTCGGGGTATCCCGACGGGCTCATGGCATCGGAGATTCCTGTGCTGCCTCGAGTGCTGCAAGTTGTGGACGTTTATGACGCGCTGCGGACCGCTCGCTCCTACAAACCGGCCCTCACCCACGAAGCAGCGGCGCTGACCATGCGCGAGGAAGCCGCGCGGGGGCTATGGGATGCGGAATTGGTGGCGGAGTATTTCACGATGCTGGAGCAAAAGCGGCAGGTGGCTTAAGGCAGTTCTCAGTTCTCAGTTTTTGCGCTACGTTTTCAGTTCCAGTACCCGGTATACCGTACTCAGTTCGCTCTCCTCAGGTTTTGGGTTCTTATTCTCGACCTCCGGTACCCGTTTCTTCTTGAGCTTTTGCGGGAAACCCTGATTTCCGAAACCCTCAACCCACAAAGTACAATGGCCAAGCCGAAATAGAGCAGCCAAATCGCACATCTGCGCATCAGTCTTCGAACGGAGAACTGAGACTCACTTGCCTCCAACTTACAGCATCGTCATTCCTGCCTACAACGAGAGCGCCCGGCTGGGCGCCAGCCTCGAGAAAGTTCTCGCCTATGTGCACGCACAACGGTGGGATGCCGAAGTAATCGTGGTGAATGACGGGTCGCGGGATAACACGGCGGAGATCGTTATGCACTCCATGGCGAAGGACTCCGTCGTGAAACTACTGGAGAATCCCGGCAACCGCGGTAAGGGATACAGCGTGCGCAACGGCGTATTGAATGCCCAGGGTCGGATCATTCTGTTCACGGATGCCGACCTCTCCTCCCCGATTGAAGAGGCTCCGAGACTACTGGGTGCGCTCGACGCAGGGGCTGACATTGCGATTGGTTCGCGCTGGCTGCGGGCCGAAACGCAGACGCAGCGCCAACCGCTGCACCGGCAACTTTTCGGCCGCATCTTCAACCTGATGTTGCGCGTGTCGCTTGGGCTGCAGTTCGCAGATACTCAGTGCGGGTTCAAGGCATTCAAACGGGCGGCAGCACAGGCGATCTTTCCGCTGCAGAAGATCGAGCGTTGGGGATTTGATCCGGAGATTCTTTTTCTCGCGCGCAAATTGAGATTTAAGGTTGAGGAGGTTCCCGTTCTTTGGGGACACAGTGGCGGGGCGCGCATTAATCCCGTGACCGACGGCGCACGGATGTTTCAGGAGATGTTGCGGGTGCGATGGTATTCCTTGACCGGAGAGTATGACGCGGCCGGTGCGGCGGGCAGTCCTGAGACCGCAGCGCTTCGGGAGACTCCGACCAAAATCAGGAACCACTAAGGGCACCCTTCGGCTTCGCTCAGGGCAGGCTGCGGTCCGCGCAGGAAACCCCAGTCCACTACGTCATCTCCTTTACTGCTCGCACTACTCGGCTGCCCATTTCGGCGGTTGAGATCTGCGGATGCGTCTTGCCTGCCAGATCGGCCGTGCGCGCACCTTGCGACAGGACTGCCGAGACCGCCTGCTCTGTGCAGGCCGCTTCGCGCTCCAGATGGTGCGAGTGACGTAACAACATCGCTGCCGACAAAATTGCTCCCAGCGGGTTGGCGATTCCCTTGCCTGCAATATCTGGGGCGGATCCGTGGACCGGCTCATAGAGGCCGACCTTGCCGCCGATGCTGGCGGAGGCCAGCAAGCCGAGCGATCCTACGACGCCTCCTGCCTGGTCTGACAAGATGTCGCCGAACATGTTCTCGGTCAGAATGACATCGAAATCCGTGGGGCGCTGGACCAGCAGCATCGCCGCAGAGTCGACATATTGATGGCCTAGCTTTACCTCGGGATAATCTTTGCCGATGCGCGTGACTACGTCGCGCCAAAGGCGTGAGCATTCCAGCACGTTTGCTTTATCGACCGAGAGAACTTTCTTCTTGCGCTTGATCGCGAGATCGAAGGCCACGCGCGCGATGCGCTCGACCTCGTGTTCGGTATAACGCATGGTGTTGACAGCCACGCGCGCGCCCGGCTCTCCTTCGATGGAGCGGGGCTGGCCGAAGTAGGCTCCGCCAAGCAATTCGCGGACGATCATGATGTCGGTGCCACGGACGATCTCCGGGCGCAGCGGAGAGGAATCTTCTAGTGCTGGGAAGAACACTGCCGGACGCAAGTTGGCGTAGGCGCCTAGCTCACGACGGATGCGAAGCAGTCCGGCCTCGGGGCGCAGGTGGCCGGGATTCTTATCGAACTCGGGATTGCCCACCGCTCCTAACAGCACTGCGGATGAAGACAGACAGGCCTGCACAGTGTCTGCGGGCAAGGGATCGTTCGTGGCTTTCAGCGCAGCGCCGCCGATCAGCTTTTGATGAAGCTGCAGTTGGTGACCGAATCGATCTGCCACGGCCTGCAATACAAGAACTGCTTGTTGAGTGACCTCCGGACCGATGCCATCGCCAGCAAGAACCGTGATATTTACGAGCATTTTGGAATTGAGTATCTGTAATTGAGTAATTGGGTAATTTTGTAATTGAGTAATTGTGAATCGGTAATTCTAAGCGCAAAAAAAGAAAGCCGCCAGCCGGCGGCTTGCGATTCTCAATTACCAAATTACCCAATTCTTTTAGACTCCCCAGAGGTAGTCTTCCTGCTGGGTCTGCTCGTGTTGTGAGTCCGGCTGCACGGGTAGGGGCACGCCGAACGGGTTGGTCTCTGGCGCCGGTCGGGCAGGCTCACCCGACGGAGCACTCACCACCGCTGCGTTCGTGGCCGGGATGACGGGCTCGATCAGCGGCGTCGCGGACATGGTGGGCTTGTGGGTGTCGCGTATCAGTTCAAGCAGATGATGATCTTCGACATGCTTTATTTTGTCCGCGAGGCGGACAAAGCGACGGTAAATATCGTCGAGCGCGCGGCGGTCAAACTGATACCCAAGTTGCTCGCAGCGCATGCTGAGCGCGTGACGTCCGGAGTGCTTGCCTAGGACCAGCTTAGAATCAGGGACGCCGACCGACCTCGGCGTCATGATCTCGTAGGTCAGCGGATTCTTCAGGACGCCGTCCTGGTGAATGCCGGCCTCGTGGGCGAAGGCGTTGCGTCCGGTGATGGCCTTGTTGGGCTGCACCGGGACGCCCGTAATCTCGCTCAGCATCTGGCTGGCGGCGAAAATATGCTCGCTTACGACGCCGGTCTCGTAGGGGTAACGATCGGGGCGAACATGCATCGCCATGACAATTTCTTCGAGAGAGGCATTGCCGGCGCGCTCGCCGATGCCGTTGATCGTGCACTCAACCTGCCGAGCTCCGGCGGCAACTGCGGCGAGGGCGTTCGCGACCGCCATGCCAAGATCGTTGTGGCAGTGAGCAGAGATGGTAACGTGCTCAATTCCCTTCACGCATCGGCGGATCATGGCGATCAACTCGCCGAACTCCGAAGGCACCGTGTATCCGACAGTGTCAGGAATGTTCAGTGTGGTGGCACCGGCTTCGACGACGGCGTCGAGCACCCGGCAAAGAAAATCGGGATCGGTGCGCGTGGCGTCTTCGGGTGAAAACTCGACGTCGTCACACAGCGACTTGGCGAGGCGAATCGCTTCGCGAGCCTGGGCGACGCATTGGTCGCGTGACAGGCGCAGCTTGTATTGCAGGTGAATGTCGGAAGTAGCCAGGAACACGTGAATTCGGGGACGTGCGGCATGCCTGAGCGCCTCCCAGGCCCGCTCGATGTCAGGACGGCAGGCGCGCGCCAGACCAGCGATGATGGGACGGCGGACCACTTCTGCGATTGCCTGCACCGACTCGAAGTCGCCCTCGGAGGCGATGGGGAAGCCGGCCTCGATAACGTCTACGCCGAGGCGGTCAAGCTGATGCGCCAGCCGCAGCTTTTCCTGCTGGTTCATGCTGCAGCCGGGGGATTGCTCGCCATCTCGAAGTGTCGTGTCGAATACGGTAACTCGCGCTTTGTCCATAATCATTTCCTGATGCGCCGGGCTTGCCGGCTGGCAGTGGGCGATTTCGCCCATGCGACAGGCAGGCCTGCTGAGGTCTGCCCCTTGTCCTGATCTCTCTATGTTACGGATATTGGAGGTAGAAGCAAAACTTATATTTATTGAGTAACCATTAGTAATAGTTGTACTATAAGTATATCTAATAGTTTGTCGGAATCCATTATGGAGCTGCCTTGGAACTCTCTCAACTGGAAGTCTTTCTAGCGGTTGCGCGTGAACACCGGTTCTCCCGTGCCGCGGACAAATTGTTTCGGACGCAGTCGGCGGTAAGCCAGACGATCCGCAAGCTTGAGGACGAGCTCGGGGAGGCGCTGTTCGACCGGTCCTCGCGCGAGGGCGTGCTGACTGATGCCGGCAAGGTTCTTTATGAGTACGCGGAAAAACTGATCAATCTCCGCGGCGAGGCGGCGGAATCCCTTACCGAATTACGCGAACTGCAAAAAGGAAAACTTGTGATTGCGGCCAACGAGTTTACGGTACTATACCTGCTGCCGGTGATGGCGGAATTCCGGCGGCTGCATCCGATGATCAAGATCACGGTGGAGCGCGCGCTGGGCAGCCACATTCCCGATGACGTTGTGCGCCATGGGGTCGAATTCGGCGTGCTTTCGTACGAGCCCCAGGAAACGAATCTGCACTCGGTGGTGGTCTATCTTGACGAACTGGCCTTCGTGGTTCCGCCCAGGCATCCGCTGGCGTCGGCGCGGCAGGTGAGCATACGGCAGCTCGGAGCAGAGTCGTTTGTCGCGCACATCGTGTCTTCGCCCTACCGGGAAAAAGTCATTCAGCTGTTCAAGAGCCACAAGACGCCGCTGCACATGGATCTGGAGCTCCCGACGCTGCAGGCCATCAAGCAGTTTGTGGCGATGGGTAACGGAGTGGCGCTGGTGCCGCAGATTAGCGTCGAGGCCGAGATTGCCCGCGGGGAACTAGTGAGGATTCCGGTGCGCGAGTTACAGCTCAAGCGCAAGCTGAGACTGATTTACCGGAAGGGTGCGAATCTGTCACATGCAGGGAGAGCATTTTTGAAAGTGGCTGAAGCTGTGGCGCTGGAGCGCAAGGGCCACTATCGGTTTCACAGGGAGAACTAGGTTGTGTAGCCCCGAACGCCTTCGTCCGGGTTGCGCGAAGCGCAATTCAGAGTGCTTAGCTGAAACTAGGATGCCGGAGGGGGCCGTTCTTCCTCACGCGAACCGCGGAACCTTCTGCTGTCGCACGCTCGCTTTGCTCGCGGGGCGGACGAAGGCGTCCGCGCCTACACAAGCAAAAGTCAGACATTCATCTCGTGGAACGATTCCAGCGCGGAGTCTACTGTAGGATGCACATCAAGGACGGAATCCAGATTCGTCAGTTCTAACAGCGTTCGGACTACCGTGCTTGGGCCCGCACATTTGAGTTCCGCGTTCCGATCCTGTGCCCAGGTTTGCAGCAACGCCAATTCTCCGATGCCCGCACTGTCGATCGAACTTACACCGGCCAGATCGAGCACCAGTTTGCTTCCATTGCCCAGGACTTCGCCGACTACGCGCGAGAGCGCGGCGGCTTCATCGCGATACACGATGCGGCCCTGGCAGTGCACAATGACAACGTCCCCATGATTTCGTGCTTCCACACTGAGTTTCAACTTCGACTCCTTGTCCAGCGAAAATAGCGCAGGCCCCAATGAATATTTCCATGATTCGCAGTTGATGTTCATATTTTCCATGTTAGTCAATAGACGTGGCTCAAAAGGTTTTGGCACCATGAAAATCCGGTAAATTTTCGCCCTTCGCAGTGGCTCGCCACGACCTGCTGCGGACCATTCCGAGGCAAAAACGGGTTCTGCCGAACGACAAATTTTGTCAGGCGATACATCTTGCGCATCCGGTACACTGCATCTAACAGATTTCGTTGACTAAAATACATTTTTGCCGGCCCGCTGGCCGGGGAGGAAATGTTTCGTGTCAAAAACCGCTGCCGCTGTGCTGGCCTTCGCGGCCTTATTTTTGTGCTCCCTTCCAATGTCGGCACAGTTCAACGGACTCCTTCCCAGTGGAAACGTCTACGGCGGAGTTTCCTACGCGCAACTGACGAACGTCACGAACCAGCAGAGCTACAAAGGATGGAATGCCTCGTTTGAGGCCCTTCCATTCGTCCGCTTTCCTCACATCGGCCTGGTGGCGGAAGGGGCCGGCCTTTACCGGCGCGGCGAAACCGAATACGACATCGCCGGGGGCCCACGGCTCTCGACCAACTTGGGAAAGTGGCGGCCGTTCATTCATGCAATGGCTGGTATCCGTGACCTCCATTCGAGCGGCCTGACTTACCGGCCACTACTCATTGACATCGGAGGAGGCGCCGACTACAAACTCTGGTTCAAGAACTTCTCATGGCGCCTGCAAGGTGACTACATGCATTCGCATTATGCCAGCGCTTATCAAAATGACTACCGCGCGTCAACCGGTATCGTCTGGCGCTTCTAGCATAGCCATTCCCTCTGGATGTACCAATTGCGTTATCCGCTGTCCTCCTCTCAGCATCAAAACTTCGCGTTCCTTATAGGGTTACGTAAGCGGGAGGAGGAAAGTTTCATGCGCAAGATGGCATACATCGGTATGGGCATACTTTTGCTCGGGAGTCTCGCAGTTGCCCAGTCAGGAAACATCTTCGTCGGGTATTCGTATGAAAACACGAATTGGACCGGACTTAACTCGAACCTGAGTCGCCCCAATCTGAACGGTTGGGAGGCATCTCTAGAAGGCAAGGTGTTCCCCCACCTTGGCATCGTGACCGATTTCGCCAGTCACTACGGGTCCCAGAGCTTCACTGAATTACCGCCCAGCGGCCCGGTGAAGGTCAATGTCACTGGACATGAATGGGAGGTGCTGTTTGGGCCCCGTTTGTCGATTCCCGTCGGAAATTTCACTCCCTTTGCAGAGGCGATGATGGGGGTGGCACATGTTCATAACGGAGGAGACTTCCCGAGTACCGCGAACACTTCGTTCGCCACGGCGGTTGGCGGCGGACTGGATTACCGGCTGATCAAATTTCTCGCGGTGCGCGTTGAAGCCGACTATCTGCAAACACGCTTCTACAGCACAACCCAAAACAATGTGAGGCTGTCGACGGGAATTGTGCTGCGATTCTGAGGTACCCTCCAAGCGAACAGGGTTCAGCTGGTTGGCTGAACCCTATCCTCCGTGGCCACAACAAAACCTACCTACAGAACCTAGCCGCGCGGCAGGCTGTCTGCCTTGTTGGCCCAGTACTTGTGGTCGCGCAGGAAGTACTTCTCGTTCCAGTAATTCATCGCAGTCTTCAAGAAGAGCCATCCTACTTTCAAGTGGCCCATGCGCTTGAAGCGGCGATTGGTGGTGTAGACACCGCCGCGGACGATGGCGAAACGCTTGCGGTCGACTTGCTGGCTGAGGCGATAGTCCTCGGCGAAGAGAATCTTCTCGTTGAATCCGCCCAGCTGCCAGAATTTTTTCCGGTCGAAAAGCATGAACATTCCGGTCGCGAAAGGGCGGTGCAGGTATGACAGGTATTGAAAAAGATCGTTGCCGGCGTAAAAGAGCTTATCGATCCAGTTTCCGTCTTTGCACACGATATTAGTGGTCAGGCAGTGCAGTTGCTCCCGTTGCGCCTTTTCCATGCAACAACGAATAAGTGACGGGTCGGCCAATTCAATATCCGCATCAAGGAAGAGAACGTAGGGCGTATCGGCTTGTGCCGCTCCCTGGTTTCGCCCGAACGAGGGCATGCCGCCGCGGACGACGCCGATGTTGAGGCGATCGCGAAAGCTCATGACGATTTCGGGAGTGCCATCCGTGGAATTTGCGTCAGCGACCAACACTCTCGTACTCGACATCTTCGAGTAGTCCTGATTCGTCAGTGAGGTCAGCAAATGCGGAATCAGCTTCGCCTCGTTTTTCGCCGGAATCACGATAGTCAGATCGTTCGGTGTATTGATGCTTGTCGAACTCATGGATTTGAACCCCCGTTTCGTCGATCGTCAAATAAGTGAGCCGGGAATCGACCCATCCTCCAGCGTTGTAGTACCAGATGCCATCTTGCTCGATGTGTGTTGCTTCGTGTGTGTGTCCGCAGAAAATTCGCTCGGCTTTGTGGTGCATGGCAAAAGCGATTGCACCCGACGAGACCTTGGTTGACATGCGCAGCCAGCGCGTATTCAGGCGGTCGATCATGCGCGCGATCGGCTTGCTCTTGAAATCAAGCTTCTGCAGTTGCAGATACAGTGATGTGCCTAATCGGCTCAGCCGTAGGCTGTTAACCTGGAATCCGTCAAACTGGTGGCCGTGAATTGCGATGTGGCGCAGGCCGCGGTAGTCCCACTCGTAGTGCTGGTATACGCGCACGCCGACCAGGTGCGACATGATGTTGGCGAGGCCGTGGTCGTGATTGCCCTCCACCCAAACGACTTCAATGCCGCGCTTCGGATTCGACAGCTTGCGAATGTAGCCGAGGAACTTCCAGTGATCCTTGGTGAGGCGCGCAAAGTTAAGGTCGGCAAAGATGTCGCCCAGCAGGATCAGCCGCTCGAAAGAAGTCGTTTTGAGCAACTGGGTCGCTTCCCGCGCGTGACTCGTGTCAGAGCCGAGGTGCAGGTCTGAGAGGATCAGCGTGTTGTACGCCTGCGGATCCATGATTTTATTCTAACAACCGATTGTTACGGGGTGATTAAGATTGCATCAATATTGGTGCATAGGGTAACCAGGGGGTAATGCCCGGAGGGGTGGTGGGAATGTGAACAACTGTTCCAAACAGCTATCTCGATGTACCCTTGACCGAATGGACCGGGAACTCGAAACCCCCGCGGAGAAGAGCTTCGATGAGGCGTATTCCTTTTCGAAGGACAAGATTGACAGGAAGCTCAGCTATCCGCTAAAGCGGTCTCTTTTAGACTCCGCGCTCCAAGCGGCGTCTGTGTATGCGGTTGTGTACTCTGTGCGCTATCTGGGACATCGGAACTCTAATACCGTGCTGGACGCGAATTTTAATCCTGAGTGGAAAGGACACCCTACCGTTCGCGGCAGGTGTCTGATAACGGTGTGGGCTGTTCCAAGCCGACAACGCAAAGCGGCAGAACAACTATTGATCGCGGAGGGTCTACCAATCCTTTGCCGCTGGTTGGCTAAGGCTGGAAGCGAAGGGAATGTTTGGCGTGGCACTGAACACAGGCTCGCTTTCGAGATTCAAAACGGAAGGCTGTGCCACTCTGACACCGGCAGTCGGTAACCGTCGAAAGCTATCGCGGCAATTCTGACGATCGACGCATGGGGCGGCGAGACGCCGCCCCCACAGCCGCCGGGGACAGCGGCGCTACGGCTTACTTGAGCGCGCTGAAGTTCGCACACTCCTCTGCTCCTGGAGGGATCGTGCTGCCGCCTGTGTTCAGGTCGGCGCGGATCACATTCTTATCCGTCGAGCAGAACAAGCGTTTCCCCGTCCGATCAAAAACCTCTGGCGCGGCGCCAACAACGTAGCTTGTGTTCAAGCCGCCAGAAGGGTTGCCACCTACGACCACAAATCGATAGCCGGACTTCGCTCCTCCGGCGAGACTTTGATCGAGCAAGCAGGCTGTTTCCGCGGTCTTGGTGCAAGGATCGGCACCACCCAGGTTGGCGAGGGACTCCGTATAGCCTCCGTAGGTTGCCTGGTATTGCACTTCAACCTGATTGATGGCCCTTATCGAACCGACGGCCGAAGCCTCGTTGGCGTGAATCTGCGCTTCGCGCATGCTGGGAATTGCAATTGCTGCGATCACCAGAATCAGTACGACCACGATCATCAACTCCAGCAGAGTGAAACCGCCTTGACATTTCATATGCCGCCCCCCAGTTCTGACAAAGAACGGCGGGCTTGCGGGAACTTGCAGAAAACCAGCGGAGCTGCGCTCCGCGGACAGCCGAAGCCGGCTGTCCCCACATGGCATAGTTATTAGGGCTGGGGTTATTGCGCCGGCGGAACGTATTCTTTGGGCTTGGCCGAGCCTTCGCCGAAGAAGAACATTTCCAACTGCTTCACGATTACTTCCTGATCTTCACGGCGGGCGGGATTCAGGCGGTATTCGTTGAGCAGCATCTTGCAGTGCTCCGTCCACATGCGCCAGGCTTCCTGGGAGACGTTGTCGTAGACCCTCTGGCCGAGTTCGTTGTCGAATGGGGGCTCGTCGAGGCCGGGCATTTCTTTCTTTAACTTTACGCAATGCACCATATGCGCCATAAGTACCTCAGTAGGATGAATTCTGACCGCGCGAAGGCGGAATCTTTATCTTACATCTGATTCGATGTGGGAATAGCGGAGGGGATGCGGAGTGCGGTGGTTACCCTGCGGGAGATGGGGTGCAGATTTTCTTTCGCCCCTTCGGGGCTCGCTCTTTTTTGGCGCCCGACCCACGCCTTACGGCGTGGGCTGAATTCTTTCGCCGCTGCGCGGCTGGACAGCCGGAGGAGGCTGTCCCCACATTTATCAGCCTGCAGGCGGAGTCACCTTTCGCGATGAAGGCGCAGCCATAGCCCAACTGCGACTGCCCACATGATGAGCAGCGGGATCAGAGTGGCAAAGCCATGGAATCCGATTAGCTGGCCTAAGTTGAATGCACCGTAGCTTCCGGCCGCTTCGCTGGGCAACAGCATCGACTCGCGATTCGCTGCCATCTGGCCTGCCCAGAATGCCGGCCACGAGGAATGTACGATGGGGCAACTGCCCTGCATGGCTAGCTGCGACGAAGTGGAGACGACCATCAGGGTGACAAAAACGCTGCAGCATGCCAGAGCGATCAGCACCCGTCGCCATGGAAGAAAGGTGTGCGTCCAAGCCACGGCGAGCCCGAGGCCTAACATAGGGATCGCCGCTCCCGCGTAGCGCGGGCCGAAGGTCAGGCCGGCCTTCCACCAGTAAAACGACGCGTTGAAGAGGAAGTAGTAGAGCACGATGGCGCCGGCTACGAGGGTGGGCCCGCGGAATCTTTTTCTTAACCACCACAATCCCGGGACCGCCGCAAGCAATACCGGAGAGGCGAAGAACAATCCGCGGGAACATCCGAACAAAACCTTCAGCAGACGGTCGGGATGGGGATAGGTCAGGCCCATGTATCCCTGCTGCTGCATGAAGGAAAACGAGTTCGGATCGTAGTAGGAATAGCTGGGGCGGAAGCCGCCGAAGGCTGCATGCAGATAGCTGAACAGAACGATGGCGCAGGCGGTTGAGCCGATGCTGACGCCCGCGACGACGCGCCATCGAGCAGCGGTGCCTCGCGACCAGACTTGTGACAACGCCAGGAACGCGAGCAGTGCCGAAGCCGGAACCGCGGGATATTCGGTGACTGTTGCCCATCCCGCAGCCAGTCCCACGGCGAGAGCCCACCAGAAGTCGTGCGTGCCGTCTCCCACTTTCAACGCGGCCGCAAAAGCAAACAGCAAACATGCTCCGACCAGGGCATGCGCCCAGAACAAGCTCGCGTACGCCAGCATCGGCGTGCCTACCGAGAGCACGATCGTTGCGAACACCGCACCAGTAATGTCAGATCCAAATCGCAACCCGAGGAAGAACAGGCAGACTCCCGCCAACGCCATTGGCAGGGCGACTGCGCACGCTGTGACGATGTAGGAGAGTAAGTATTCTCCGCGCGGAGAATTTGGATCAACTCCAACCGCCCGCATTGCTGCACGGGACGCTTCGGCAAATGGCACCGCTAGAAAGACCAGCCCGGGAGCCTTGTCAGAGTAGTAGTGTCCCTGAAAGTGAGCTTTGTCCTGCGTGTTCTCATGGTAGGCGTCGATCTGGAGCGTGTGCCGCTCAACAATCGCGCGCAGCAGGTCGAAGCGGGAGTTCTGGTTCCATCCGCCGCCCTCGTAGAAGTAGATGAAGGAGAGGAAACTCGCGAGACCGAGGAGGGATGCTAGTTTCCAGTGCACTGCGGGCGATGGCGGCATTGGGTCAATCATAATGCTTCTCTTATGTGGGCGGGGTTGTGGAGGTGCGAACCCAGGGTTTGTCGCTCGCGGGAAAAAGGAGCTTGTAAGGCCTCGTCTTTCGCCCCTCCGGGGCTCGATCATTTCCCGGACTAACCCACGGCTTGCGCCGTCGCTGCATTGTTTCGCCGCTTCGCGGCTAGTACTCCGGCGTGAACGCTTTCGCTTCCTCGAACGTGATTCGCTGCTTCTTCTTGTACGAAAGGTTCGCCATATGCACAGCGATGGCCGAGCGGTACCCAATCTCCGCGGTGGCGTTCGGAGTACCCCGGGTGCGGATGCAATCGATCCAGTTCTGCATGTGGTTCTGGTTTGCCGTCTTGCCCTTCATCGCTTCGCCGGTGGGGCGGTTCGTCTTCTCCGGCCAATATTGGATCGGCTCCTCGAGATGGTGTTCGATGGTTCCATCACTGCCGAGGATCCGATCGCCGAGTTCGTAGTGGCGATTGCTGAACGTGGACTGCCATGTGACGACGATGTCTTTCGGGAAGTCGAGCGTGACGGCGATCGTGTCAGGGACCTCGCGGCCATCTTTTTCCGAGAAAACTCCGCCGGACATGTACGCGGCCGAGGGCAAAGGCAAATCAAGGGCGGACATAATCCAGGCAATCTGGTGGACCATGTTTTCGGCGCAATTACCGCCGGCAAACTCCCAGAACAATCGCCAGTTGATGAACTTGAATCCATCGAAGGGGCGGTCCGGACGTCCGTTCAGAAAAGCGCTCCACTCGACGTTCTGCGGGGTGCAATCGGAAGGAACAGGGCGCACCCACTGGCCTTTACCGTGGGGAGTGTTGCGGCTCATCCAGGATTCGACGTGGGTGACTTTGCCAACGGCGCCATCTTTGATCAGTTGCTTGGTGTCGACGAGGGCGCCGGAACTTTCGTGCTGCAAGCCGATCTGCACGACCCGGTCGGAGGCCTTGGCCGCCGCAAGGCATTTGTCGGCTTCGGGGATCGACCAGGTCATGGTCTTCTCCGAGTAGAGATCTTTCCCCGCGACAAGAGTATCGAGGAAGTGGCGGGCGTGGATGTGCAACGGGCTCGCCACGATGACGCCATCGATGTCCTTCATATCAAGCAGGCGGCGGTAATCGTCGAGAGTTTGAATGTTCGGGACCTTGCTCTTGGCCTGGTCCCGGCGGCGGCTGTAGACGTCAGCCATGACTACGAGTTCGACGTTCGGAACCTTCACGATCTGATCGAGCAGATCGTTGCCGCGGTCGCCTACGCCGATCATGCCGACGCGCACGCGATCGTTGGCGCCGAGAACTTTCGAAGGGGGGTAGGCGAGCACTGCAGCGCCGATGGCAGCTTGCTTGAGGAAGGTGCGGCGAGTTTGATCGGTCATGGGGGCCTCCGAGGGTTAGTGGTCAGTGGCTAGTGGTCAGTTGTCAGTGCCATTGCAGATTCGATCTCTCGCTGACCACTGGCTACTGACCACTTGCTCTACAACGCGTCTGCTGCCTGCAACAGCTTCTTCATTCCTGCCCAGCTTTTGCGCGACGACTCTTCGGGAGTACCTCCGCCGTGCCAGTGGGTTTCGAGGCTGACGGCGAAATGGTAGCCGTCGCGCTTAAGGGCTTTGAATTGTCCGGCCCAGTCGATCATGCCTCCACCCATTGGAGCCCAATCAAACCCCTTGCCTTTCTTCACCGTGTCTTTGCAGTGGCAGTGTCCGATGCGGTCTTTGGGCAGCAGATTATAGCCGTCGGGAAATGGGATCTCGCCACTGGCAGCGGCATTGCCGGGGTCCCAGTTCAGCATGAACGAACGGGACTGCACCGCGCTTAAAACCTTCGCGGACTCGGCCCCTGTCGCGGTGTTACACGCGGGCTCGTTTTCCAGAACGAGGATGATTCCCTTTTTCTCGGCTTTGGCAGCGGCATCGCGGAGCTTGCCATTGATGGCATCGCGATAGGGAGCTTGATCGTCGAGGCGCCAGAAATCGAAGCAGCGCACGCGGTCGGTGCCGAAGGCTTTGGCCATGTCGATACCGCGGTCGAGGACTCCATCCTGCTCAGAGAGTGTAAAGCTGGCATTGAAACTCTTGGCCTCGCTGTACTTCGACTTGGGCGCGCCGGGCCAGTCGACCTTGAAGAGCGGGCTGGCGATGTCGGTGACCTTGAGCTGATATTTGTCGAGCAAGCGGCGGGCCTCGGCAACTTCTTTTTCGTCGAGGCTGACGATGTTCTTGTTCCACATGCCGCGCAGCTCGATCCAGCCCATGCCGAATTCCTTCGACGCCACTTCGCAGACGTGACCGAAGTCCTGCGAGATCTCGTCATTGATTACGGAAACGTGGAATGGAGAGGTGGATTCGCCGGGTGCGAAGCGGGAGGTCGCGGTCACGACAGTCATCGCGGCCATTCCTGCAAGGAATTCACGGCGGGGGATTCCGGACATCAGCAGGCTCCTTGGTTGAGCGATGAAGATAAATCTACACCATTGAAATACCAAGAAGGTAGCCGAGGCCAAAAATGCAGTTGGAAGATGGGGCTCTGTAGAGAGGTTGCTTGCAACGTCTCTGCCCGGCGGCGCCCCACACTCAAGGTTCACCGAAGCGATCGCCAGAGGAGACGTAGCAAGCTACGTCTCTACGGATGTGGAAACGAGGGATTTTCGCGCAAAACAAAACGTCCCGGACTCAGTTTGAGTCCCAGGACGTTTGCTGATCAGCCCTCCCCCAAGTGCTGCTCAATTGCCAATCTAGTCTTGCCCCCTGATCCCGTAAATGGCCCCTCCGTGCCAGCCATGGCCCGAGGGTGCAGTTACTCGAGATTACGGCACACCAGCGCCAACTCCTGATGATGAAGATGAAATGGAATCCTGGCGCGCAAAACAAAACGTCCCGGACTCAGTTTGAGTCCCAGGACGTTTGCTGATCAGCCCTCCCCCAAGTGCTGCTCGATTGCTAATCTAATCCTTGCGCCGGATCAGGTAAATGGCTCCTCCGTGCCAGCCATGGCACGAGCGGTGTAGGAATTGTTTTTGGATTTCAGGCTGCGGACCTCTAATGGAAATGAGGGGTGCCCCATCCTTGTCGTGCTTTGTGCGACAGGGTGAGGATTTTGACTTTTTGACCTCCTACCAGGCGGAGCCCGGAAGAATGAAAGTCCGACCTTGGACACTGTCGCGCATTTTCGCGCGCAAAACAAAACGCCCCAGACTCGATTTGAGTCTTGGGACGTCTGTTGATCAGCCCTCCCCCAAGTGCTGCTCGATTGCTAATGTATTCCTGACCCCAAGTCCGGTAAATGGCTCCTCGGTGCCAGATATGGCACGAACGGGTAGGTCTTTGCAACCTTATGAAAACAGGTGGCTTACTGGTACAAAATGGTCGGTTGTAGGCGAAAATTCACGGTGCCGCAACCTTAGAATTGACCAGGGTGTTGACCGGTTCGCAAATTTGTTTTTCGTTCCTGCCCACGGGAAGGACTCTTCCGCATTTGACTCAAACGAAGTGATGGAAAACAATGACCCCGCGAAGATTTCCACTCACGCATGAGGACACATGATCCGAAATCATAGCGTTCTGCTCGCAACCATATTCGCTCTTCTCACTCTTCCACCGATGTTCGCACAGAGCACCTTCCGCCCCGACAAGATGGAGACCGTTCTTTACGGCGCCGCCTACTATCCCGAATACATGCCATACGAGCGTCTCGATAAAGACGTGGAACTGATGAAGCAGGCCGGCATTTCGGTCGTGCGTATGGGCGAATCGAGTTGGGGATTGTGGGAGCCGGAAGACGGGCGCTTCGAGTACGCCTGGATGGACCGCGTGGTCGAGCAGATGCACAAGGCTGGCATCAAGGTCATCATGGGCACGCCGACATATTCCATCCCGGCGTGGATGTACAAGAAGCATCCCGAGATCGTGATGACCAAACTGGATGGCCACACGATCACCTATGGCATGCGGCAGAATGCCGATCTGCTGAATCCCACGTACCGGTTCTATTGCGAGCGCATCATTCGCAACCTCGCCGAGCACTACAAGGACAACCCGGCCGTCATCGGATGGCAGATCGACAACGAGACTCCGCCGGGTGGGGCGGCCAATAAAGACATCCAGGATGGATTTGTCGAGTATCTGCAACACAAGTTCAAGACGGTCGACGAACTCAACAGGAATTGGGGCCTGAATTACTGGGGCCAGCGGCTGAACGACTGGACGGAGATTCCTCCGCAGGCCGGTATTCTCAACCCGGGATGGAAGCTGGAGTGGACGCGCTACTCGCAGTGGATCACCACGGACTTTCTGGCGTGGCAAGCAGGGCTTGTGAATCAGTATAAACGTCCGGATCAATTCGTCACGCAGGACTTCGCGGGACCGCCGCGGCCTGAAGTCAACGAGAACGATATCTCGAAGAGTCTCGACATTGTTGCCGCCAATCCATATCACGGCACGCAGGACGAGTACGACGGCGAGGGTTCGTCGTACGAGGGCGACTATAGCCGCTCGCTGAAGCACACGAACTATCTGATTACAGAAACGAATGCGGACACGATCGGGTGGGATTCGAAGAATCAGTATCCACCGTACGACGGCCAGTTGCGGCTCGATGTGTACACGCATCTGTCTTCAGGCGCGAACATGGTCGAGTACTGGCACTGGCATTCGATTCAGTACGGACAGGAAACCTACTGGAAAGGCATTCTCGGTCACGATCTCGAGCCGGGGCGACCCTATCAGGAGATGAGCAAGACGGCGCACGAATTGCGCCGCATCGGGCCGCAGATTGCGGATCTAAAGCGCACCAGTCCGGTCGCCATCCTGTACAGCTCGGATTCGTACTGGGGCATCGAGTTCATGAAGTTCAACGATCACGACAATTACCGGACGATCCTGAAGCAGATGTACCACGTGCTCTACAAGAGCAACGTCGGCATCGACTTCGTGTTTCCCGACAGCACAAATTTTTCGGATTACAAAATGATCGTGGTGCCGCCGCTGTACGTAGCCACCGACGCTCTGCTGAACAAGTTGGTCGATTACGTGCGGAATGGCGGCCATCTGTTGATGGCGTTCAAGAGCGGATTCACCAACGAATTCGACACCGTTCGCTGGATCACCATGCCGGGTATCCTGCGCGAGGCTGCTGGATTCCACTATCAGGAGTTCTCCAATCTTCGTCAGCCTCTCGCGTTAAAGGGTGATCCCTTTCATGCAGGGGAGGGCAACAAGGTCTCCGATTGGGCGGAGATGCTCACGGTGGATACCGCCGCGCCGATCGCGTTTTACGATCACCCGTTCTTCGGGAAGTATCCCGCGATTACGCGGAATTCGTTTGGAAAAGGAAGCCTCACCTATGAGGGAACGGTGCTATCGGATGCGCTGCAGACGAAGGTGCTGTTGGACGTTCTGCAGCGGGCCGGGGTCGCTGGACCCGATCAGACCATTCCGGCGAGCGTCCGTGCGAAGCATGGAAGGAATCGCAACGGAAAGATGGTGCATTACTATTTAAATTATTCGAGCGAGCAGCAGACCCTTACCTATTCGTATAACGCCGGGACAGAATTACTGACGCAGGCGGCCGTCGCACAATCGCAGAAGATCACCGTAAAGCCGTGGGATCTTATTCTGATCGAAGAGAAATAGAGGGTCGAGGAACCAGTTTTTGGACCGTTAGTCAGACTCTGAAAAGAGTTGCCCAAGCGTGGAGACTCATGGGCAGATTTTCGATAGCATATCGCCGGATATGCTGCGTTCGCGACTACCAGCTAGCCCCAATGACCTTCGACGACTTTCGCCAATCACTTACGGCGACCAAACCGCCAGCCGGACTTACGCCCGCCCTTGCGGGGCTGTGGTGGGATGCCAAGGGCGATTGGACGCGAGCACACGAATCCGCTCAGCAAGACGAAGGCATCGAGGGTTCATGGGTACACGCCTAGCATCACCTCGCTACCGTCTTTCAACTGCCAGCCGACCAGCACCCCGTCGTCAAGAATTTCGGCTATCGCAGTGGGCGGAACCTCGGGTCTAGGACAGTCTGGGGCTACGGTCTGGTTGGAAAAAGAAACCGAAGCCGTCTCGACAAGGTCGCCCTCTGCTCTTGAACCTTGTCTTTCTTTTGAATCAGGTCTGGTTGGAACCATGTCTGCTCTTGAACCAAGTCTTTGTAGGCACGGTGCCCACTGGTCAATCGCTACGTGCCTACTGGTCAGTCGCTCCGTGCCTACTGGTGAATCGCTACTAGCCAACTGGTCAATCGCTACGTGCCTACTGGACCAGTCGCTACGTGCCAACTGGCTCTCCTGTAGATTCAGACACTTATCGGGGTATTTCACAGACCAATCTTTGTGACTCAGGGCGGCCAGTTTTCGGGCCTCCCATGTGCCATCTTTCTTGCGATTACGGGGTTGGAGTTCGACAAACCAGCCCGCGTCGAGTAGGGACTTACAGTCATCGTAGACGGCGTCACGTGACGCTCCGAAGCGTCGGGACTTCGTGGGTTGCTGGGTCTTGGGGTTCAGTCGCACCTTAGGCGTTTTGGTTTTGGCTGGCTCTGTGGCAAAGGATGCGGCGATGTCATCGCCATCAAACCAAACGTAGCCCCACTTGGACTGGAGTTCGCGGATCGTTGTGTACAGACCATACTGCCGCATGGTCATGTGGTTGCGTGCGAAGCAGTGCTTCGGTTGTGTTGCGGTCGTCATCGTCTCAGTTCCTTCCTACTCAGTTGCCAGTGCATCTGCGACAGCGGCGAAATCCTCGCTGTTCAACTTCCGCAGAACGTCGTGCTGTGCTCGGGTCGAAATGCAGCCTGTCTCGCTGGAAAGTTTCCGCAGGTTGCGGATCGTCGCGAGGGCTTTCTGTGCTGTGGTGCTCAGTGTCGTCGTCATGTCGTCCTTCTTTCTCGGTGAAACGAAAAGACCCCACCAGACGTGACTTCGCGGGTTGCTGGGCAACGTTGCGAAGAGTCTGGTGGGGCAGCATCCAAGGACGAGGCTTAGGCGTCCATTGAAAGATGAACCAGAAATTGTCAGAATCTAAGCCTTAGATTCGGATGCTACCCTGTTTGGGATTTGTTTCGGGCTTGCTACCCACGGCGCATTGCACGCCGCACTCTGAGTCGCTTTGTGTTCTGCCTGACTGACTCTGCCAGCCGCACATCTTCGATTCACGACCGCCCACGGATTCGCGCGTGCCGGGAGAATTTTGCCCTCTATTCCCCTATCTCTATTCTGACAGGTTGAGCGTATCGTTGTCAACAACTATGTTCGCTTTTTGTTCGGGCGAATGAAAGTCGTATACAATGTAGACAACTCCCAAAAAACTATATGGGCCACTCGCTGAACCCCCGGCCCTCTTTCCCGCGTTCGCTCCCCTATTGGCTGGGCAGGGAGGTGACCACCCTAAGGGACGTTCCCGAGTCGCAAGGCGTGGAGCACCAGCGTAGCGCGGCTAGCCCAACGCCACGCGCCGACCAGACTATGGCAGGAGCCTCCGGCGGTGCCCACCTCGGAAGCATGCTTCTGGAGGCTCATTTCGGGGTACCTTTTCGCTCCGTGAACCCCTTTCCCCTGAACCCCTTTCTGCTGCGCGAGATCGGGACGGGAGCGGGACAGAACGCGGCCAACAGGCGGCTGGATAGCGGTCAGGATGCGGTCGGGATCAGGCCGGGAAGAGGGCGGGATCGGTACCTGACGTGCCGATAGGGAGACAGCAGGTCATAAAACGCAGCCCGCAAGTCACTGATTCGTGAGGGAGTTAACGATGGGCTGTGAATCGTTATCCTATCGCTTATCCCATAGTGAGGCGTCGTGGGCGTATTTCCATGATTGTCGAAATAACCAAGTCTCACGCTCGATGGGCGCTGGGCGTAGTCCAAGACCCCGTGTGCTGGGATGCTGAGACGCTGAGAATCTACACTGTACACTCGCTCACAACGTCCTGATGACTAGGCGTGAGTGATTCCTCTGCGACTGTCCCGGTCATCTGCCCGATTTGAATATGCCCGATTCTCCTGCTCAATGAGCCACTGCTGAATCGCTTCAGGACGGTAGCGGTAGCACTTGCCGAGACGAATTGCGGGGAGTTTTCCTGTTCTTGATTTCCGAATGATGAAGATACGAGGAACGCCTAGGAGTGCTGCGACTTCATCAGGAGTGAGGAGTTTCTGTGAGAGTTGTTGCGGTCGGGCGCATGGCATCACCGCCCTTTCTGAGTGACCCCATCCATGAAGTGCCGTCTACCGTTCTGCGTCTGTTCCGACGCTGCGCCTTCGTGGAATCCCTCTACTTACAGAATAGCAAACCTAGGTGACGCAATCAAGGGGAAGATGCCCGAAAAGCCTCACTGGGCGCGGGTTTCAGGTTACCTCTGGTTACTTTCGTGGTCTACCGCTGACATGCCGATTCTGGGAGAATCAATCAGTCTGAGGCACACGGAGGGCGCATGGCACAAACCGGAGAGTTGAAGAAGGTCAAGAACTCGTGGTTCGTCCGCTACTATCTCGACGGCAAGAGGAAGATGACGAAACTCGCAAGCGTCGATGACTTCAAAGACAAGAATGCAATCACTCCCAAATTTCAGGAGTTCATGTCTCATGTCAACAAGCCCGAAGACGACCGCCCTGCCGAGTTCCGTCCGAATCAGCAGGTCACTGTCCGTGAGTTCGTCACCAGTTTCCTCAAAGAACACGCAGACAGCGTCAGGCCGAACACGCTGCGGGGCTACCACACGGTGTGGAATGAGCACGTCGATCAACGCATCGGGAGCCGCAAGATCACGAGTGTCAGAACACATGACGTGGACACGATGCTCCGTAACATCGCCGCCGCGAATCCAGAGATGCGCGAGAAGACACTCGCCCGAATCAAGTCATTCGTCCATCTCGTCTTCAGCGAGGCTAGTCGGAAGGACTTGTACGACCGCAAGAATCCTGCTGCTGAGGCGAAGGTCGTTGCAAAGAACAAGACCGTGAGAGAGACAGGGGCGTACACGGACGCTGAAGCACAAGCAGTGATCGACGCAGTTTCAGAACCCTACTCGGTGATCTTCGCCGTCTGCTATTGGACAGCGTTACGACGTTCTGAAGTCTTGGCGTTGAAATGGAGCGACTACGCCGGGAACGAGATTTTCATTCGACGCAGCCTCGGCTTCGGTTTGAAGGGTGAGATGGTCATCTCCAACCCGAAGACGGACGAGTCACAGGCTCCTGTCCACGTTGAACCACAACTGCGTGTGATCCTGAATCGCTGGAAGGCATCGCAGACTAAAAAACTTGGAGACGCGAAATCCGTCGTCACCGACTGCTGGATGTTCCCAGCAAGCGAATCTCGGACACGTCGTGACGACCGTGAGCACGGCGATCTGCTCGATGCAGCCGGAATGCCGCCGATGCAGCCGTCGAACATACTCCGCATCGTCCTGCCGAAGTTGGCGAAACAGAAACTCGAATGGAAGGGCTGGCACGGATTCCGCCGAGGTGTCGCAACGGAACTCCATCGCAACGGAGTTTCCGATCTTGTCATTCAGAAGGCGCTACGCCATGCGAACGTCGTGGTGACACAGGAAAGTTACATCAAGACCGTGCCCGAAGTCGTCATTGATGCGATGGGCGTACTCGCGAAGAAACGTGCGGTGATCCGGATGGGGAACGCCTAACTCCGACTAGGGAAGATTGCGGAGAAGCGATTAAAGGGAGGTAATCATGGTGTTTGGATATATCCCAATCAAAGGACGCACCCTTCTAGTTCTCATCGGTGCGGGAGTCAGCATCGCCATCGCATGCGCTATTATCGCAGGCCCGTCGCCTGAATCGCAGGTACAGCCTGTTCATGTTCAGAGTGTGCAGAGCCCCGCAGTCAAGCAGTGCATCGCAGACGCACAAGCGGAAATCACTCGAATTGATGCAATCGACCCGCATTGTCCTGCGTTTCTAGATGCGCCTATCGGCAACAAACCCTGTCCTCTGGCTGAAGCGTTAGCAGCCCGCAGGAATAAAGCGGTCTACCGGAAACTGCTGGAGTGTCAGAGGGTGGGAGGGAAACAATGAACGTTGCTTGAAGGTATTGCTGTCCTAATCGGAACGGTCGTCATTTCAGGCGGGGTATCAGCATCGCACGAATCGGCATGTCAGGGAAAGATGGGATAAAAATACGGGATAAGAAAACGGGCTCCAAGAGGTCGATGTGCTTGGAACCCGCATGGATATTGGAGCCGACGAGCGGACTTGAACCGCTGACCTGCCGATTACGAATCGGCTGCTCTACCAACTGAGCTACGTCGGCTTAGGCGCTATTTATGCGGGTGTTTGCGCTTTCGACGGGCTTGGCTGTCAAACTTTTGTCTAACAATTCGCTCCAGCCGTTTCATCGCAGCGCTGCCTTCCGTCTTGGATTTTAACATCAGATAGTGCGCCTGTGTCGTCGCCACATTCGCATGGCGGAGAATAGTCTGAGCGACCTCCGCTGGTACGCCCAGCCCGAAGAGAACTGTCGCAAGCCCCCGGCGAAACCCGTGCCAGCCGTGCCAGCGGTCACCGACGACTGGTCTGATTTCACGACGGCAAAGATTATCCAGATGCAGAGGCCGCCCCATCTTCTCCCCGGCGAAGACCCACTCGCCCGTTCCGTGCTTGCGCTTATGGGCGTCGAGGATTTTCCGCAGCGGGCCGATGACCGGAACAGCGGCCTTTGACTCTGGCGTTTTGGTGTCGCCGACATGAGTGCGCCAGACCGACCGCCTGACGTGAAGAAACTGTCCGTCGTAATCGGACCATTGAAGACCTCGAATTTCTGACTCACGCAATCCGCTGAACGCTGCGACCGCAACAACGGTGTGCGCTGGCTCCGGCAGGCGTTCCAGCATCCACAGGACCTCGTCAAGGTTGTAGGCGTAAGTGACCGGGTCGGTTCGCTTGCCCTCCGCTCGTGCTTCACGGGCAGTGTTGGGACCGTGCAGGAAGCCCAGCCGGATGGCGTGCGAAAGAAGTGCGCTGGCCCCTGTTTTGATTCGAAGAACGCTCGACTGCGATAGTGACGCACGGGCATCGAGGAGGTGTTGGACGTCCCGTGTGGTCACGTCCCTCAACCGAAGGCTCCCAAGGAGCGGGTCGAGATGGTTGCCGACAATGTCCTTGTAGAACTTCACCGTCGACGGCTTCTTCTTGGCAGTCAATGCCGGGAGAAAGTACTTCGTTGCGAAGTCGGAAACCGTCAGCGAACCCTCCGGGGTGACCGCACCAAGATTCATCGGTCGCAGGTGCTCGTCAGCAAGCGGGCGAACGTCCCTCACGGAACGGTACTCGTCGCTGACGCCAACGAGACGCCTCGTCACCTGTTTGCGAACGGGCTGACCGTCGACGACCTCATCGACCCGGTACACAAGGTGCCACGCCCCGTGCCGCTTGAAAATTGAGCCTCGCTGCATCGGCGAGAGTATACCGTGGAAACCGCCCTGAACTTTATTTTTGCCGTTGAATCATGGGCTTGCGAGCAAACAGGCAAGAGTAGCGCCTCCGCTTGGGTGCGAATCGGAGAAATGCCGTCAAAACCCGAAGGTACACGGGTGAGATGGCGGCGAATTCTCAGCGAAGAAATCGCAGTTTCGGTAACACATGGCTGACCTTGTAGGAGACCAGCCATGAACGAGTCCGTCATTATGACCGCCGATGAAGTCGCCGCCCTGTTGAAGGTCACGCCGAACTGGGTTCACGAGAAGTGTCGACGGCGGTCACGGAACCCGTTGCCGTGCTTCCGCCCCGGCAGGTATTTGCGGTTCGACCGGGACGAAGTCATCGCATGGTTGAAGTCAACCTCGAACATCAAGTCCAAGGGGAAAAAGTGATGACGAAAAAAGAGAAGGTTGCGTTCGCACAGGGTGTTGAAGAGGGATTCACGATGGCCGCAGAACTCACGAGTGACCCAGACAAAGTACTTCGCCAGTTCCGGCCCGTGAGTCCTACGTTCAAATCGAAAGTAACTCGCAAGCCCCGGCCCGCAGCCGGACAATACAAAGTTGCCTAACGGAAGTAGTTATTCCCGGAGGAGGGAAAATGTTCACAGAGAACGAGACTCGATTCATGGGGGAGATGCTCTCCATGTACGTGGACGGGTTGGAAAAAGACGACCCGGCACTGAGCACGCTGGTCAGCATAATGCGGAAACTGGACGCCGCTGTACCCGGCTGTCTGGTCGCACCCGGACGTGGCAGTTACCGTGACGTGGAAGCGTGGCTGGATAAACAACCCGCCGTGACCACGTAACTCGCAAGCCCCGGCCCGCTGCCGGAAAATGAACGAGGAGAGCAAACATGACGAAAACGCAGTTGCTCAAGAAATTAGAAACAGCGATTGATGATGCGGAGCGCCAGCGCACCTTCGGAACGCTCGAAATCGAATTCCGAGCAGGCGAGCCAGTCTTCATTCGCAAAATGCAGACCGAGAAGCTGGACGAAACGGAGAACCGTAATGGCCAACAGCAAACCCATCGACGGTAGCACCGTTCCCATTCCAGAAGAAAAACCGATGACGTGCCACGAGCGCCGTCACCTGACCCCGTCGCAGTTTATGACTTACGATGCGATGCGGGCGTGCTGCGGCAACAACCGAGACGCCCAAGGGAACCGCATTTGCTTCGCCCAGTTGACCACGCTGTCGAACCTCACGGGCCTGAGTGTGAACCAGAACCGTGACAATGTACGAGCGCTGACGGAAGCTGGCTGGGTTCTTGCCGACCAGACGCCTGATGAGCAGAACCGCTGGAAGGGCAAGTGGTCGAACAACCGTTATGTCGTTTTTGACCATGACGGTCGGCAACGCCATCTCATCTTGACGGGCCAGCCCGCCGCCTGCCCACCGTTCCCGTATTCGAAGGATGGTGTGAAGCAGGCAACCATGACGGACGAGCAGCGCCGGGCGTTCGAGAGAACTCACTTCGCCATAAACGCCGCCCTCCGCCGTTATGCAAACACACCAGCGAGGAAGGCTCTCACCGCCGCCCTGTCAGAAGTCCTTCGGAACATGACTACCGAGGAACGTGAGGCTTGGGTGCGCCAGTTGAAGGGAGAGGAATGAACCGTCTCCGAGTATTCGGACACGGTGCTTCGGAACGCCCGTTCGAACGCCCGTTCAACGCCCGTTCAACGAACCAGTCTCCGAGTATTCGGAGACGGCACGGTCTCCGAGTATTCGGAGACGGCCAGACGGTCACCGTCTCCGAGTATTCGGAGGAACCGTCTCCGAGTATTCGGAGATAAGCCCTTGACCTTAGCCCTTGACCCTTCTTAAGCCCTTGCTCCCAAGCCCGACAGCGGGAGGGAGCGAGGGTTTTTTTTAAATCTTCCAAAAGCGCTAAGAGCCGTCACACTCACCGGACAGGATGGGTACGGAGTGCCCCACCATGACCAACCGCCAACGGGTCACCTTTTATGCGACGCCCGCCGTCGAGCGCTGGCTGCGTTCGGAGTGTGAACGTACCGGGGAGCGGCCCGGCGAAGTGTGCAACCGCATCCTCTTGGCCGAGGCAAAGGACGGGCAGTCCGGTTATACCGGGCATCTCCAAGCCGCTGTCGACCGTGGCGAGGCAGTTGTGCCCGGCATGAAAGCAGAGCAGAGCCATGACTAATTACCTGAAGGAAGCCGAGCGCCGTTGGCCGAACTGCCGTGTCATCGGCGAAGGCCGCTACGCAGTCTATTCACGGGATGGTCGAATCGTTTACTTGGCCGTGACCGAGAGCCAGCAACGGCTCATTGCGCTGGGCATCGATAACCCGGTGAAGGCTGACTTGGAACCGTGCCCGGTTCCCGACCGCTGCCCCGACCGCTTTTATGAACGGGAGCGCTCTTGAGAGTCCGAATACCGCCGTGCGTTTCGATGTACGAAGACGGAGAAATCGAATGGCTAACCAGTGCCCTTATTCCTACGGCAACAAAAGCAAAACCTGTTACCCGACAAAAGCCCAAGCGGAGAAGGCCCGCAAGCACTCACACGTTGGCGGACTCAGCGTTTACTTCCACCGGGCGTGCGGGTCATGGCACCTCACGAGTGCAGAGCAATACGGCAAGCCCGAGCCGATTCCATCGGCAGCAAAACTCCGCAGGAAGCTTGAAGAGGCACGGCGACAGATTGCCGCATCGGAAAAACGGCTGACGACGGCAGAGAAAAACTACCTCGAAGAGTTGAGATACGTTCACCGCCAGATGGACCGCATCGTTTGGATGCCAAGGAGCAGCAAGTGAGAACCGCCGAAGAGCTACCGCAGGGAACGTGGATTTACTTCCGTGACCTTCCGCCAACATGCACCGAAGAAAGACTGAGCGAACTGCTCGTGAACCTCGGCCTCAACATTCCGCCCGAAAACATCTCGGTGAAGCAAATCCGCATCCGGGGAGGCGTCGTCGGCAGTGCCATCGTGTGCATCACGAAGGAGTGCCTCATCGATACCCTGAACTGGATACTTAACTCCTCGACGATGGACGGGCAAGCCGTGACCGCCATGCTCCCGCAGAACAAACTCCGCCATTCCAATACGAGGCATCCCGAGCAGCCTTGGCCGCCAGCCGAGGTGAAAGCCCTGTGATAGTCGCCATCCATAACGACGCAGAAGGACGGCTGGTAGAGAAGGTCGAGGAGACCGAAGCCGAATTCAACGCCATGCCCAAGCGACCGATGGCAACAGTCCGCCAAGTCAGCCGTGGTGAAGTGTTCTGGCAATACAGAGGCAAGCAGAGGCGTCCGGCAAACGGACAACGGTTCGCAACGAGGTTCCAATGAGTCTCCGCCCACTCAAGCCCGCTGTTGGACCGCAAGGCGAAAGCATCCCACCAGTGCGCCTGCCGAGGAAGCCAATGGTCAAGCGCATCCCGCCAACCCTGCGAAGCGCCTCATGGTATCTGCGTCACCCTGACAGTCCACGCCCGGCGAAATAATCACGTTCACAAACTGAACGCCTCACCTCGCCGCCCGGCGAACGAAGGCAGAGCAAACCCGGCAGCGCAATCCAGAACCGCAGGACCCGTTGGAGCAAAGCAAGCCCAAGCACCAACCATACCCAGCAACCCCATAATAAGGTGACCCGCCCCTGTGAACCCTTGCCCGCTGTTGACGCCGCTCACGCATCTGGCCCGCCAACCCGACCCTTGCAAACATCCTCGCTGTGTGGCCGCCTGTCCCCCGGCGCTGGGCCTTTGCCCCCGTTATCAGGGGCTTCGACCCCGGTTCCCATCACGCCTTGGCCGCCCCAGCGATTCCCGCTATCTCGACCCACCAGTTAAGTCTTGTGCCCTCATAGAGTTACAGCGAAGCGAAGCAAATGCGATGCAATCGCTCGTATGTCTATGAAAACACAAGACCGGGTAGGCGGTCCATTTGTCGATTAGACGAGCCTCAGAAAGCGTTCGCCGCCGAGAGCCATGTGCAAGCCGTAAGTTTCCGGCGAGTTTAGAGGTGCATTCCGCAGCCCCTTGCGCCCCGGCCCGCCCCCGGCGTTCACATTCCGCCCCCGGCTGCGAGTGCCTTATGACATTACCCGGCCCCGGTAAGCAGGCGCCTCAAGGCCGTAACAGGTGCGTGGACACACTGGAGGCCCTTATGGTCCGTATCAGCGTGAACGTCACCACCGAGCAGGCCGACGCCCTTGCAAAGCGGGCCGAGGAGACTGGCGTCTTGCAGTCCGAGCAGATTCGTCGAGCAATTACTGCGTGGCTGGGTGACCCCAAGCCCCCGGTGACCCGGCAGCCCTTACTCTTCGTTCAGAAGGCAGGCCAGTAATGGCGTTCCTTCACCCTTGGTATAACCGAGCATTCTGGCGCAAGCATCTCCGGGTATTTATCTTGCAGCGAGACCCGGTCTGCAAAATGTGCGAAAGAGCAGCCTCAGTCCACTGTGACCACATCATCCCGTTTTGTGGCGAGAACGGAGAGGGTGAGAATTGGGTGCTGTTTTCTGACGTAAATAATTTGCAGGGTTTGTGCGCCAATTGTCACTCGATAAAAACCGCAACTTGCGACGCCGGGTTCGGGCACAAAAAGCAGACCTTTAATCCGGGTGCTCCTGTGCCAACAGGAACGCCGGGCCGCCAGTGGCAATCCAGCAGCGTCGGGAGCGAGGCCCTCGACCGAGCCCTCGGAACGCCCGAGGAGTTGAAGGCCCTCGTTGAGGAAATCCCATGAGCCGACCGAAGCCCAGCAGCGAATACCTCGACCTAACCGGGCAGAAGCCCAGAGACCGTTCGGCTGCGTCCAAGTCATCCACATGCGAGGCTGGGCGTCCGAGCCGTCCGGGTCACTTGAGCGACGATGCGAAAAAGGAGTGGCGCAGATGCGTTCGCATCCTGCAAGAGCGTGGGACCCTCACCAAGGGCGACGGACCAGCGCTGGAAGTTTACTGCGAGACTTACGCCCGCTGGCGCATGGCGCTGAAGCATATTCAGGAGCACGGTTTATTTATGAAGACCACCCGCTCCAGTCCCTCCGGCAAGACGTGGGACGTCGAAGTCGAGAACCCGGCGTCCAAGCTTGCTGCATCGCTGGAGAACTCCATCCGTCAATACCAGAAGGAACTCTCACTCACGCCCGCTGCCCGAGACAAGGCACGGCGTGTGAGCACCGGACGCAACGGTCGGGACATCGTGCCCGGCAGCGTCGCCGACCTGCGTGCGAGAGCCGCAGCAGCAGCATCCGAACCTGATGAACCCGAGGAAGAGGAGACCGATGTCACCGAGTCTGAAGAGCCCGAAGAGACCGAAGGCGAAGAAGCGGAAGGGTCTGACGCCGCATGAGCAGTGGGAACTTGAAGTCGTAAATTACTGGACCCAGTTGCTCGCTTATGCCGACCTGTATTCACCGGATTATGGTCTGCACGACGTTCTCGCAGTGGCGAAGGCCATTATGGATGACCCGCTCGTTCAGCAACGGGCGCTGGCCCGAATACGTGAGTGGATGCGGGAGTGGTCCGCCCGCACGTTCGACGACAGCGTGCCTGACCTGCCCGACGACACTTATCACAAGGTCCTCGACGCAATGACCGCCGAGGAACTGAAGGAACTCCACGAACGGCTGCGCCACAAGGCCGTCACATTAACCAGTTAGGTTGGAGCATGCAGTTTGCGCTGAAGTTCAACTCAGTTCGTAAGGAGAACGCTATGAAAATCCGCCATATCAGTGGTATCAAAATCGGCACCGTCGAACACATCGAAAATCAGACGGGCCGCACCCTCATCGCCCTCGGCGTCGCCGAAGAAATAAAACTGCCGCCTCGTGGCTCAGATGGTTGGCTTGACGCCCGAAAAGAATTATCCGACGTACCTCACGGCCTCGGCCCGAGGACGTCGCTGGCAACAGAACGGAGTTGAATGGGGTGTGAAGCGATGCTCAAGGGCAAAGCCTCGTCATCAAGAAAGTCGACGGTCAAGTCTTCTATCTGGACGGCCCTCCGGCTGACTGCCCAGCAACCATCCGCCAGCAGTTCGCAGACCTGTGCTCGAAGAGTCCAGAAATTAACCGGGCTTCAATCGAAGAAGCGAAACGGAAACAGGCCGACAAGAGCGAGCCGACCGCATCGCAGGCAAGACGGCAGTCATGGTCGCCCAGACTTTCGGGCGGTAAAAACCCCCGGAACATTTTCCGGGGACAGTGGGGACGGGCTGGAGACAACGAGGAATCACAATGCAATTGACTATCGAACAGAGACAACTTCTGGAAGCGACGAGAAAGCCCGGCGCAACGCCCGCTTATGGGATGGAGCGATACCAGCCGTGCGCTCGATTGGGCGAAGGGCGCATTATTCAAATCCGCTCCGCATGGTTGAGAAGCGAGCAATTCCAGCGCCGTCAGGCACGTACATTGCTGCCGCCGAGCGCCGGAGCCTGACCGCCATCGGTCGGACGGCTGTAGCGTTCGGCAAGAAATTGTTCTCGCCGAGCAAGCCGAGCCTGCGGGAAACCGGAGTGGCAGCGACGGTGCAGGCTGCTTTCCGAATCCTTGCAGACAATGCGAGGGCGGAAGAACAGCGAAGGCCGAGGCCGCCCGCATCTCCGAGAAGTCGTCCGCTGAGATTTTCCCTTGGGAAAGCGGAGTTAACCGTGGCGAAGCCTCTTTCAAAAACACACACCATGGAGCACGTACGTTGCACTTGAAGCCGAGATGGGCGACCTGAAGAGACTGGTGCAGACGATTACGCTGACGCCCGGCAAGGAGGCGTCGACGGTCGGGGCATAAAAGGTACACCGGTCCAGTGGCTGAACGGGGGAGCGACGGCGCACCTCGACTGTACCCGGACCCCCCGGACCCCCCGACGGTACGGCGTCCGGCGCAAAAGGTGACACGGGAGACCGTGGACCCGCGGCCCAGACTCTCAGGAACGGTGGCTCGCCGTGCGTGCGGAAATCGCTGGTCCGAGCCGAGATTTCTGAGGTGCATGCAATATCACCGATCTCAAAGCGCAGGCCGCTCACCTCGATAGAGATTAACAAGAAGGTACTCTGCAAGGTTGCGAGGGTAAGCCCATGACCATGACCCGCATGCCTGCCGTCATCAGTTCGAGTGACCCGAAGCCTGAAGAGCCGTTCGCTCCGAAGCCGAGCCCATGAACGATGACTGGACAAGTCACCGACCCGCTGGCCGACCAACTGCAAGCGGACTCGCACAAGCCGATGTCGAACGAATGCTTGCAGGCGCTGCGGGACGCTGCCGCTGCAAAAGGCGGAAAGCAACTGACCGACGCCGAGCGCAAAGAGATTCTGAACAAGTTTGCCTGAGTCACGTCAGGCAACCCGGAGGGCCTTCTTCCTCGCTTGGTTTGGAGGCCCTCCATAATTTTGCGGTGCTCGCCGTCACCGCAGGGGGCTTGCGTGTGCAGCCGAGCCCCACTTTTTCCTGCCCGGCGTGTTAACCGACCGCCGTGGCGGGGAAACCTTTTATGAAGACCTGCGAACACGACGTCGAGATTCCGAAGACATCGAGGGCGACGAAGCGTGCTCCCGACTGCCTTCTCTGCCACGCTGATTACTTGGCCGACCACGCCAAGCGCTCTGCTGAGCAGCGGGCAACCATGACCGACGAAGAGCGGCAGGCTTTCTTGGAGTACCAACGAGTTTATTCGAAGAAGCACCGTGCCGAAGCATACGCCCGGCATTGGTTGTGGAGAGCCGAGCGACGGCTGATTGAAGCGCTCGACGCCAAGGTCGACGAGACAGAAATACAGAAGCTTCGGTACAAGCTGGCGGTGGCGAACGAACTCATCCACGTCTTCAGAGCGTGGTAAACCACCGTAACACTCTTCTGTTATTTTGGCGGTGACGCCGGGGGAACCTTTTCATGGGCATCAAAGTAAAAACCAGAATTCAGTTCTTCTCTTGCCACGGAGACCCGTTGAAGCCCGGAGGCCGAGCGTCTGCAACCTGCTTTCTTACACTCACAAAGGCGAGCATCGCAGCGGAAGAGTACTCAAGTGACCGTGGTTATTTGTGTGAGGCCCTCTTCTGTGAGACGTGCAAGAACTTCCACGTCCGTCAATCAACGACGCCACGTTTTTCTGAAGAGGAAGCTTGGACACCAGCAATGCACCGAGCGGTCATCCGAAAGGCCCATGAGGAACGGGCCGCTGCGGAAAAAGCAGCAGCCCAAGAAAGACGGCGTTCGGAAGAGGCTGCCTCACCACGCAAACCACCAAGGGAAGTGAAGCCGACGCAATCACCGCAATCACGAGCGGCTCGTAGTGCTGCAAGCACACTGAATAGACGGAAGGAGCGCCGGGCACAAGGGTTGTGTCCTTTTTGTGGAGGCCCGCCAGTGCCGGGCGGGACTCGCTGCGAGAGCTGCCGTGTAAAGTATTTGAAGTACAACGCTAATCGCCGGGCACGGCAGGCGCAGGCGGTCAGCGCTGCCGCTTGAAGGTCTCGGCGAACCGCTGGACGGGCTTGCGGACGACCACGGCGAAAGACGCAACATATAATCAGAATCGTGGCGTTGAGTAGATCACAGGAGGAAACATGACCGACATCACAGAGCTGCGGTTGGAAGAGATAAACGCCAAAGAGGATTTATCCCTACGCTTGGGAGATGCGCTCGACGTGAAAGCGAGCATCGGATTGGCTTTGATTCTTTTCCTTGCGACACAATCGGCATATCTCTTGGACAAGGGCCTCCCACGCTTTGGCGTCACCATGCAGATTCTTTCGATTCTCTGCGTCGTTGCGGCGGCACTGTTCTCTCTCCTTGAGCTTTGGCCGAGAGTGTATGTGTTGCCCGAGCCGGAGTCTCCTATCGTTTCACAACGAATCGAGGAATTGACAAACCATTACAGCGCATATCCCGACCTTGAAGAGAACGTGGCGAAAGCCTTAATGAGCGACTCGATACAGTGGGCGTCAAACCGCATTGCCGACAATCAAAAGAAAAACCGCAACAAGTCGGCGCTTCTTGAATGGTCTTTTTGGTTCACCGGCGCAGCCGTGGTTATTAACCTGTTGACCGTAGTTCTTTCCGTCAAGACGATCTTCTGAATGGTTCGCCGGGCGGTTTTGCCGGTGGAGGCGGCGGTGGAGGCGGCGGCTGACTGTCCCTTGTAGGCCGGTTTGGTGGTTGTGGTGGTTGCGGAGTTGAAGGTCTACTGCCCATGTCTTTTTCTCCTCGTGGGATGTCGGCCAACGTACATCACCAAAGAATGCGATACGCAAGCCAAGCATAAGCCAAAAGAAAAAATATAAACCCGGAAAACCCAAGCGCCAAATTGAACCCGTACCAAGCGGGCGTGTACGTGTCCCGTTTCTCATCATGGCAGTACGTCTCATAGGCATAGTTTTCAGACAGGAGAAACAGAATGGCGCATGCACCGCTCAGTCCCAAGAGAATAATCGAGGAGGGGCATGCGTGTTCAAGTCTCAGGCTGTAGACGCTTCGCTTGCCGTCGATAGGGATGCCTGCCAAGAAGTTCACGAGAAACGCCACGGTGCCCGCTGCGAGGGTTAGGAGTAGCTTCGCCAAGTCTTGGTACCGTTGAATGTGAGTCTCGAAACCGCCCGGCACAAACTTTTTCCCTGATGTGGATGGGGCCGCCTCAACCGGATCAAAGGAAACGTTGCTACCCGGAAAGCGGCGTTTGAAACTCCGACATGAATACAGCCCGATGAGTAAGGGCATTCCTATAGCGAGGAGGGCCCACAACAACAACGAGCTTAAGTGAGTCATGCGCAACAGTGTACAACACGAAAATCAAGGGCCGAGCAATTGTGACCAACGAAGGACCGCTGTGAGTTATGCTGATAAGCGTATGGCTGAGAGACAGATAGAGACGGGTGCGGAGCTACAAGACGAACTAAGTCAAATCCTCGTGAGTGGCCCGCTATACCGACGCTTCGTCTATAAAGGCAAGAACTGCCATAATTCGGGCACACAAAGACGATACGGCGCTTTGCCCGAGCGCTTAAGAATGTTCTGCGAAACCCAGCACTGCAAGCAGGAGACCTGGTGGGGCGCAGACCACTCCAACATCTTCTTTGGTTCCGCCTTCATCAACACTGTCAAGTACTCCTGCCGGAACTGCGGGAATAGCGATTGCCACTACTATTTCATTTGGCAGGAGCACAAAGACTTCAACATCTTCGTCAAGATTGGCCAGTACCCGGAATTGGAGGAGCGTGTTTCAGAAACCCTTTCGGGATCGCTCGGCTCGACAGACCAGAGACTATTCAAAAACGCATTGCGAATGCGCAACTTCAATCTCGGTCTTGCAGCAGTGGCTTACATGCGACGTGTGGTTGAGAATCGCATGAATGACATGTTAGACATTTTGCGTGAGGCGGCTGTAGCCCACAATGATGTGACCCCCGAGTTGCAAGCAGCTTTCGATGCGATAAAGGCGGAGAAGCGATTTGCTGTGAAGATTGAATTCGCAGGGAAGTTGTTGCCTTCATCACTTCGGCCAGCAGGAAAGCCAAATCCCATGGCGGTGCTACACGATCTTGCGAGTGATGGAATTCATGCGAGGTCTGATGAAGAATGCGTGCAGATTTTCGACCGTTGCAGAAAGACCTTCGAGTATGTTTTCGGCAGGTTGCGCATCGAAACGGAACACGCTAAGAGCTTTGTAAGCGAGATGGCAGCCTTGGCGGAGACAAGGGCAAAGGCGGCAGCCGACACCCAACCGGCTGCGAGTGCCGAGCATGAGAAACCGGAATAGAAGCGGCGAGGAGCCACTTGGAGTGGCAACAGTTTTCATAGCTGCACTTGCTTCCCCTTTTTGCGGTTACATTTCAGGCAGGTGAGTCTGACATTGTGCTCCTCGGACGTGCCACCTCGTGAATGTGGAATGATGTGGTCAAATTCGAGTTCATGCTCACGAAGCAACTTCCCGCACTCCTGACACGTGTAGTTGTCCCTTCGAGCAACCCGTAATTTGGTCTGAAAAGGAACTCCCCGATTCACCCGTCTCAAGTCGGCGGTTTCAGTAAACGGCTCCGCCATGAAGAATACAGGGCAAAGGTGTCCAAAGATGTGGCAACTCATTAACTGCTCTTCCTCGGGTATTTGGTCCGGGAATTTATTTGCTTTAAATCTTTTGACTTCGGCGGAAAAGGCCCGCTTGCGTTCCGCATCGTAGGCGTCCACTTGGAGTTGCTTCTTGAGAAAGTCATTGTGAACTACGGCATCGTTGCGAGTAATCCGAGGCAACGGAAAATCCTCGACGAGCGGCCCATATGGACAATACTTCAACTCCCAGCACGGCTTACACACACGCTTGAGGAGTGCCTTCATTCTGCGCTTGACTCGGACTGTCGGGGTCCGCTCGGGCAGTCCAATGAGGTTGACTACCCGAGGATCGTATGAAGGAAGCGGAGCCTTGCGGCGTTTTGTCCTACTCATAACGTTTGTCCTTCTCGGGAGCCATCCGAGTGTGGGAAAACGGACCTAATTATACCCGGCCTCTCCCAAGGGCGGCGGTGATACCATTGCCGAGCCGTGAAAATCGTTGTGCTTATCGGCGCAGTGATTTGGTACCTGTGGCGGGTGTACACCTTGTCATATAGCCCGCACAAGTTTCCCGACCCGGTGTTTGCAAACAAGGTTTGGGACAGGCGTTCTGACTACACTGCATTTTTGGGTGCTGTGATTGTGGCGGCAGCGGTGTACGTGACCGGAATCAGTCGCCATTGGTGGGTTGTGCTGTCTGTTTTTGTCGTCTCAATCTTCCTCGTTGCCTTGCTGCAAGTGGGTTTGGTTGCGCTCATAATCTATGGGCGGGCGGCGAAAATCATGCTCCGAGTCAAGATGGGTTTCAGTCCCGGCGCTCCGTGGCTTGCGCCTTTCGTGTGGACATATTACTTGACCCCGGAGGAGAAACGGCGTGCCCTCACTGAAAAGTGAAGGTAGGATGATGCAACAAAGAGGTGTGTTTCATGGTCACAAAAGTTGCGTGTACTAATCCCGACTGCCCGAGTTTCAACAAAGCGAAAACAGTGGTGAGCGCAATGATTTTGGGCATGAATCCGAAAGTCTGCCCGCTATGCGGCGGCCACATGAAAGTTGTTGCTCAAGTCAATACCAGTGGCAAAGGAATGCGCAAGGCTCCGAAGCGAAACTCCAAACGGTCGTCTAAGAGAGGGTGACGCCATGGCGAAACTGACAGTGCGCAAGCTCTCTGAAAGAGAGGCGTACTCCGATATTGCTCGTGTGCCTTACGAAAACAGAATCGACAGCAACGGGCAAAGACTTGAACGTGGAAAAGTGTGCTGCCTCATTTGCAGCACCACCAAGAAGGAGGCATTTGTTATTTTGCGGGGAACGTATTCGAGCAAGATTGGGATTGATGGCACAATCCGCAAGCGTCTCGGCGTTAGTCCCGGTGAAGAATATGAGTTTGAATTAAAACGCAGCAGCCCGTGGGGATGGGCTGTTTGGGCGATGCGCTCTAGCGACGCCCAATATAGCTTTGCAGCCAAAATCTCACTTCTGTCTCTGTTGCTAGGGCTGATAGCCTTAGTGATTCCCTTCATCCAAACGGGTTGTCACTAGCTTGCAAGGTTGAATCGTGTATATCGTCGGATGCTGCCTGTATTTGACCCAATCCTAAAGCGGGTTTTGAACAAGGATTTCAGCAAAGAACAGATTGCGAGCGTGCTCGACGCATACAGGCATCCAGACGCCGCCCGGTGGTGTCAGGCTGGTTTTGAGAAGACTTCGGCGACCCACTTAGTCAGTTCCTCGCTCTGCGGCGATGGCTTTGCGAACCGACGAATATGGAGTCCGTGAGTGCCGACCGTGAATGGTGCGGAGTCCATGGTCTGGATGAACTCCATTACTCCAAATCCGACTCGTGTATCAAAGAGCTGGGTTGCGAAGGAAACAGCGGATTCCACCTTGCTCCGCATTTCAGATGACAAGCCTTGAAAGGTGACCTTCTCTGCATTCTGTTCTCTCGCATTCTGCTCTCGGGCATCCACGACCACGATGGCATCGGCATATACCTGCCAGAGTCCCATCCCTGCAAGGAGGTTCGCTTGCTGGCTGAGTTTCTTGAACTCCCGCAATTTGCTGGGTGTTCCGTTGCGAAGCTGATTGACTCCTAACTTGATTCTCTTTATCTGGTAAGCCACCGCTTGCTCGGGCTTGTCTGGAGCGCAAAAGAGAACGTCGATGTCGCCCTTGGGATTGCCGGGAGCGGTGTTCAACGACACGCCCTGTCTGCTCACCATTCCAGAGGGCATGCCGTAGAACTGAAAGAACTCACGGCCCCAGAGTATGTCAGTGACGATGCGGTCGACGAGCTTATCCTCGGGAATTTCAGCCAGTGATTCGTGGACGAAGGGCGGAGTGCTCATCCAAGCTCAGAATATCAGAACACCACGGTAACTTTCCCGTTTCGGCCCGGCGGACGTAGAAAGGAATCGGGAAGAAGATGCATGGCGGGCAAACCCGAAGGGAGCCCTCGTGAGTAGAGCGAGCAGAGAAAGAGAACGGCAAACGAGACGGACGGCCTATAAAGCCGCAACCCAGACCGCCATCCCGAAACCGGATGCGTACAACCAAGTCTGGAACGGTGCCACACCAGAAGAGCGCCGGGAAGAAGTCCAGTACCGCACACTGCATAACGGAAGAGATACCGCAGTCCACGAGGCTGGGCACGCTGTGGCTGCGTGGCTCCAAGGGGAGAGAATTAGCTACATGATGTTTAATGACCGTGGAAGCCCTCACTACGACGCCAGCATGGACGAGTTAGTAGCAGTGACTGTGACTGGGGAAGCACTCACTTCGGGCGAAGTGAAGGACCAGAAAAGTGTTTTGCAGGGGACGGCAGAAGGTTTCGTGCGAGGCTGTAAAACCTCCTTCATCGCTCTGGCAGGAGCATTGGCTCAAGGACTGTACCTCGAAGGCGACTCCCCGATAACCATGCGAGAACACGGAGCGGAGGCAGCAGCCAAACTTCACTTCTTCAGCGGGCTATCTGAAGAGGCAGTGATTGAGGAGCGCAATCGTATCTTGGGTGTCGTCATCAAGACCTTTGAGGACGAACGCATTCAGTACGTCACGCTCTCCCTTGCCGACATCCTTTACGAGATGAGATACCTGTCAGGCGAGTCGGCAGTGAACATCATTCAAGCTGCTTGGGGAAAGGCGAAGGCCGCCAGCGCTGGGAAGTGAAGAAAGAGCAACAGCCCCGTCTCGAAGGCATGGAAGGCCCGCTGTTCGTCGTGCCCCCAGAGCCGAAGCCCTACGGCCCAGAGAGGTGGAGAGCCGTGCTCCCCGGCCCGCACAGCCGAGGCGTGATTCACGAACGGAGAGTAGCTGGGCTTTGCATTCATTGCGGCGACCGCCCCGCTGTAGCTGTGGCTGGCAGCCGCCCCATGTACTGTGAGACCTGTCTTGAGAAGAACAACCGCTGGCTGCGTGGGCAGGAGTGACCGGGCCGCCAGCCGACCCGTCTAACATTTTGTCAAACATTCCGCTGACAAATACGCCCGAATGACCCCCTTTGACCCCTTGCTGTACGGGCTATCTCGCTGAATCTTAACGGAGCCGGGAGTGGAACGGCGGTTTACGAATCGGCTGCTCTACCAACTGAGCTACGTCGGCCTCGACGGAACTGATTTAGTGTACCAAATCGCAATACAGAGTCTTACGCAACGCGCTGGGGACAGTCCAGGTTCGTTTGCCGGCGCCGATTCGCCTTGACCCTTCACGCCGCTCTCATCTCCGCGAGCGCTCTCTACTTGAACCGGTGCGCCACACCCGTCGCAGAACATCAATCCTCCGCAGCGAATCTCTCAATGCAATCGCGAAATGCACTCCATGGTTGAACGGATACCCGACACAACAGTTCGAAGTAAATCGATTCACGACCAATTGCAGAAAATATATCCAAAACGAAAAGGCCACCCGGCAACTGGGCGGCCTTCTCTTCAAGGGAGAATAGTTCCAACGGAGGCTTAAATTCCGTCAAAACTTTCTGCGGAAATCTTATGAGCCGAAAAACAGGGGTGTCAAGCGATTTTTGGGAAATAAATGCTATTGTTTTCAATAACTTAGGAAATGGGTTAACAAGGTTAAAAACTGTGCCAAATTGAGACAAAACCTGCTGCCAGAGGTTCTAAGCCGATACTTCTGAGGCACTTACCGGGTTCTAGGAGGGGTTTCCAGGCACATTGCCGGTGGATTCTCCCGCACCAGTCGAGCCGCCCTTGACCGCTGTCTCGGTCAGGTGCAGCGAGATGAATTCCATCTGTTCCGGGCGATCGAACACCTTGTCGGGATACAAGCGCTTCATCAAAATGCGGACTCCTCCGAACGCTACTCCGGCGATGATCGCGAGTCCGCCAAGAACCGCGCACAGAATGACGATGTTGAGGATCAGCATGTACAGGTCGTGGACTTGTGCGTCGCTGGTCGGAGTATTCCAGGTGACGCTGGCCTCGTAGTTCACCATGCCGAGGAGAGATTTGGCATCGCTGTCGGAGATTCCGCCGGAAGCGACGGCGACGATCGGTCCGCTGCGTTTGTCGAAGAATGTACCCGAACCGTTGATCGTCGAAACGCCGCTGTGGTTGGAGTCGGTCACTCCGTGCGCTGCTTCGATGCGGCGCAGATGCTCGGCTGCGAGTTGCGGAGTCGGATACGAGATCAAAACCAGTGTGGCCTCGCCGCTGGGCGTCTGGTAATGGCCGAGAGTGAGCTCAGAACTCGCGCCGAAATCGACCTGATCCGAGGTAACGGGCAGTTCTAGTGATGCCAGTGCAATCGGCCCCATCACGTATTTCTGCGTGTTGCCGATGTAGTGGCGAACTGGCAGGAATTGGATGAAGGTAGGCAGGTTCCCCGCGCTGCCTCCGGGATGCGGCAGACTTCCGGCTAATTCACGCAACTCTGATCCTGACATCGGGGTTCCCTTGCTGAATTGCGCATCGATCAGCACGTGGCCGCGATAGAACAGAACGCGGTCTCCCATCGAAGCACCCTGATCGCCGATCTGCTCCTTGTTCATCTCCGGATGCAGGTAGTACGTGTACGCGCCGAAGGCTCCGGAAGCGTCGGCGAAGCGCGCCGCTCGAACCCGCAAGGTGCGGCCGTCGTCACGGGTATAGATCGCCGAGGCAACATCGGTGAAGCGGTATTCGCGGAGCACTGCGGCGTTCGTGGGATCGGCCGCAGCAGCATCGCTGCTCGTCTGAGGCGTGCCTTGCATCTGCCAGCCGGCGAACGCCTGGGGAAGAATTGCGGGAGCTTGCGCTGCGGGCGCGGATGCCGCGAAGACAATCGCAGAAACACACCCTAAGATCGGAAAAACCAGTAGGAAACGGGGAAATCGCATGAGACTGCGGGCAATACCCGCATCGTTATTAGACCACAGGGGTGCCAGAAAAGTTTCGTAATCAAGCGACAACGGACGGACGGTGCAAATCGTTCGGAACATGCCTATCGAAAACCAGCTAAGTGCTGGGAAAGACTGCATATACGGCCATGTGCCGCACCCTCGTGCCGGTGCCCTACACGTGAGGGCCATTCACAGATTGAGGGAAGGCTTGCAGAATGTTGATGGAGTAAGAATGCGATCGAGCAGTATGGAAGACACGAACAAACGCCGGGGAAGCCGCACCAAGGCCGTTCTTCCGGTCAGGATTAAAGGCAAAGACAGCGGTGGCAAGTCTTTTGAGGAATTGGTTCACACGCTCGACGTGACGCCCTCAGGTGTACGGTTGGGCTCGGTTCGGCGTGAGTTGAGCGTGAAGGATGAAGTGATGATTTTCTTCCGCCAACGACGAATGCAGTTTCGCGTGGTCTGGACGAAGAAAATGAAAGGCACGTCTGAGTTTCAAGTAGGACTGCAAGCTTTGACGCAGGAGAAAGAGGCTTGGGGACTCACCTTTGCCGAACCGGCAAAAGAGTCTTCTCAGGCGCTTAGCGCGTCTCTAGTTTCGGCGCTTGCATAATAACCAAGGGGAGAGCCATGGAGGAAAACACCAATCGTTCGTTCGCGTGGTTGAAGCAGCTGTGGTCCGAGGAAAACGGTCAGGACATCGCCGAATACTCTGTGATGCTGGCAGTCATTCTTGTCATCGTAGTGGGCACAGTGCGCCTGATCGGATCCAACGCGAACAACGTCTTTTCGCAGGTCGGTAGCGCGATTCAGTAAGAGCGGTTTCGTATCGAGTAACTCACGAGCCAGCAGCGCTTCGCGAGGCTGCTGGCTATTTTTTCTCCGCAAGCTTTTGCACCGCCATCCGCCAATGAGGATAGCCTCCCGATTTTGTCGTGAGGCTCGATTTCTTGCGTTTAGCGGCTTACAACTGGGCAACGATCAAGCCGCGCGACCGTGCTTACTTGATCGTGGTGACTGCAGTACCACTGTGCTGTAAACGGAAATGCTGTTTCCCAGCCCGTTCGCCACATAAATCAAGCCGCGCTTTCCATCGACCGCCAGTCCAAAAGGAAAGAAGCCCATATCGCCGACCAGCACCTTGCGAGTACCCGCCGTGTGTTCCGTCAGAGAGTGATCCTGGTTGGCACAAAACAGATTGCCGGTGCTATCAAAGGCCGCAGCGAAGCAAGTGTCCTGAACAAACTCAACCACTCCGTTGTTCTGATTGGCCAGGAACCGATTTCGCATTTCAGCGGCTTCGTCGCTCGTAGTCTTTTCGCACTATTGTTCCGCAACCCCGAAGTGAGTAGTTTGACGCGATATTTCCCAGGAGGATCGGCAAATGAGTCTTCGGAAAGCAATGAGGATTTCGTTGGCGTTAGCTTTTGTTCTTGGCGCGGCGGCCTGGAGCAGCGACACCGGCAAGCCAACTACAGTTAAGGGATACGTACTGGATTCGGCGTGCGCATTCACCAAGGGTCTGAAGAAACCGATCAGCGGCGAGTGTGCGACGGCATGTGCCAAGGCTGGTTCGCCTCTCGTAATTCTGACGGACAATGGGACAATCTACTGGCCCATTGCCGACACCACTCCGTCCAGTGGGCAGAATGACCGGCTCCTCCCGTTTGCCGGACAGAAGGTCACGGCGAGCGGCAAGGTATTCGAACGCGGAGGATCGTCCGCGATCGTGATCGAGAAGATCGAAGCGCAGGAGTAGTTGAATCAGATGGCTATTCTGCAGGAATCGTGAAGTTGCACTGCGGTATGCAGAGATGATTCAGCGATTCTTTGACAGCCGGTCTGCAGCTCAGAAACCAGCACTAGCCACGACTTACTGGCCCGCGGTCTTGTCCAATTTGCTGGCCATTTTGACACCGCTGAGCCCGTCCACGTACTTGGCGATACCGTGGTAAAGCGAGTCGGCGATACGCTGGCGGTATTCGCTGGTTTCGAGACGATGCTCGTCGCCGGGGTTGGAGACGAAAGAAATCTCTGCCAGGATCGAGGGCATGTTCGCCCCGATCAGCACGATGAAGGGAGCCTTCTTCACGCCGCGATTCCGAATCCCGGGATTCTTTGCCGACAGGCCGCTGTGCATTGACTGCTGCACGTCGGCGGCAAACTCGCGGGATTCTTCGATTTTTTCCTTCAAAGCGATCTTCTTTACCAGATCCTGAAGTTCGTAGATAGACTTTTCCGAGACCGCATTCTCGCGTGCCGCCACTTCGAGCGCGTCCGGTGAGGAAGTGAAGTTCAGGTAGTAAGTCTCAACCCCGCGGGCCGCAGAGTCCTGGCTGGAATTGGCATGGATCGAGATGAAGAGATCGGCCCGCTGCTGGTTCGCGATCGCGGTGCGCGTTTCGAGCGGGATAAACGTGTCGTTCTTGCGCGTGTAGACGACTTCGGCCCCCAGGCGAGTCTCGAGCATCTTGCCCAGGCGGCGTCCTACTTCGAGCACCAGGTCTTTTTCCTGCAAACCGTTGGGCCCAATGGTCCCCGTATCGTGCCCGCCGTGACCGGGATCAATGACGATCTTGCCGATCTTCAGCCCCAGCGTGCGAATCAGGGAACGGTCGCCTCGAGCCGTTGGTTTGGCCACGCGGATATCCAGGTCTGAGTCTTTGTTAGCATTCAGCCGTGACGAAGTTTTCCCTTTTGGACGAGTTGGAGACGAAACATCATTCATTGCCGTTTCGGCCGGGGATTCATCATTTTCCGCCGCACCAGCCTTGTCGCCCTTGCCTTTCGTCCTCGAAGAATGTGGAGGAGCTTGGCTCTTTGCCGTGGTCGACGAAGCGGTTTCATCATCGTCATCGTCGGCCTCGACGATCACCTTCTTCACGGTCGGCCCGGTGGTCTTTGTGGCCTCGGCGTCTTTGGCTGACTGAGCATCCGGAGGTTCATCCTTCGCGGCCACCTTCTGATTGTGAATTTCTTCCTTCTTGGTGACTGGCTTCCCCGCCAGCGCCTTCATGTCTGCCTTCACGACGGGCTGGGGGACGTGTGCCTTCGTCTCGGCCTGCGGAGGCGCTTCCACGTCCGCCAGGGTGGCGGCTTCTTCTTTTGTCAGCTTCGCATGGGAGATCTTGTCATTCTTCCCGTGAATATCAATGATGAGGCGATAGGGGTTCGGCAGCAGGAACGCCTCGTAGGTGGAGAGATCATCGACTTCCAGCACCACCCGCGTGCGTCCAGGCTGAAACTGGGCAACGCGGATCTTCTTCAGAAACCCATCGTCGACTTCGAAGGTCTTGCCCACCAAGGTGGAGGCGAGCTTGGTGTCACGCAGGTCAAAGAAGATGCGGTCGGGGTGAGAAATACGCTGCGACCCGAATTTCACTTCGCTTTCGAGGTCGATCGCAACCCGGGTGTAGTCGGGCGTCGACCAGTGGCGGATCGCGGTCACGCGCGGCAAACGATGCGGATTGGGCTCGGAACTCTCCGCGCTGGCAGTTTCATCCCGGCTCTCGGTTTCCTTGGTTCCCGGCCGCGGATCACTGGCGGTTTGCGCCGTCACCTTTTGCTTGTCCCCAGGCTTATCCCCGATGCCGCCACCCGGTCGGGCTTCCGCCCTCTTCTCCGACTGCGCGTCTATCTCCGCCTCAGCCTTCTTCTCGATCGACTCTTTCTTGAGTTCGGCAATGGCCTGCTGCGCATCCTCAACCAGGCGGCTGCGTGGATAGCGCTTCAGAAACTCTTCAAATGTGACGCGCGCCTGGTCGGGATCGTCCAGATCGTCTTTGTAGATTTCACCGATGGTGAACAGCGCGTCGCAACGATATTTGCTGCCGGGATATTCTTTGCGCAAAAACTTGTACTGGGCGATCGCCGAATTCAGGATCTTGTCATCTTCGAAGCGCCGGCCCATCTCGACCAGCGTTTCGGCCACTGCAACTGCGCTGGGATCGGCCTTGCTGGAAGTCGGCGCGCCATAGTAGACGCTGCGATAGGCGTCGAGAACGCGCTGGTAGTCGTGCCGAGTGCGCTCGGCCGGGGAACGGCCGTTCAGGGCTTCCCGCATGCGCTCGGCGGCAGCAAAGTGATCCCGCGCCCAGGCTTCGCCGTGGCGTGGTCGCGCGTGCGCCGGCATCCCGGAAAGGGCCGCCAACAGCAGCACTCCCCGGCTGAATCCACGTAGGGTCAGGGTCACTTTCAAGCTCAATCCGTTGTCATCCTGAGGCAGGCGCTCTTTGCCTGCCGAAGGACCTGGGCGAGCCGCGCGAGTCGTCCGCGTTTTTTGCGGACGAACAAACCGCGCGTTTGGCTCGCATCCTTATTACAACATTACGTCGTTGCAGTTGAACTGCCTGGGTACCTGAGAGAATTCAAATGCTTAGTAAACAGATGCTGCCAACTTACTCGGTGTTGCTGATGTAAAGCACGCCCCGCTCATCCCGTTGAACCTTCACGGGATCGCGGCTGGCTCCGGTTTGCGTAAGATCGAAGCCTCCATAGTAAAGATGCGTAATCTTCCGCACGTAGTCCTGTGTTTCGGCATAATGAGGAACGCCGGCACTCCGCCGCACTGCTCCCTCGCCCGCGTTGTAGGCGGCCAATGTCAAATTCACGTCGCCGTTGTAGTTTTCCAGCAGGTACTTGAGATGTCGGACTCCGGCGTCCACATTCTGCTGTGGGTCGAACGGGTTCTTCACTTTCAACTCGCGAGCGGTCTTGGGCATCAGTTGCATCAGCCCCATGGCGCCTGTGCGTGAAACCGCGTTGGAGTTGAAGTTTGACTCGACTTTTACGACGGCCCGCACAAGGTTGGGATCGACGTTGTGCCGGGCTGCGGCCATCACGATCGACTGATCAATCTCGTCCGCCGAGGCCTGATGCCCGTGAGAATTCGCTTGAACAATCTTGGCGTTCGCCGACTGCACCGATTCGCGCCCGTAATATTGGCTGACCTCGGCGGCCGCCGAGCGCGCGGCCTTGCCTGAGGCAGTGTTGGCCCCGGGAACAGGCTTCCACCGATTTTCTTTGCTGCTCCAGTACGCCAGGTAAGAGCGCCTCACCTGTGGAGATGGGGCCGCCTGACGCGCTTTTGCCGGAGCATCTTCGTTCACATAAACGGTACGGCCGTGCTCTTCGGTGGTAGCGATGCCGTGCGAGGTGTCGTCCCCTTCGGCGGCGCGCGCCGCCGTAGTCGTGAAAGTAAAGGAGGTCGCGAGTACAGTCGAAGCCGTCAGCATCCAGGTTAGTTGCAGGCGCTTGCGCATATCCGGGCCGTGTCCTTTCACCAATCCTTCGCTGGAAGGCGCGACCAGACAAGCTACGCCCTCCCGTGCTCTACCCGGAACCTGTACGGAGAACCATCAACCAGAGTAGGACGATTATAGGCGGGGAGGCTAGGGGCGACAATCTCTCCGAAGGGAGTAGAACCACCGGAGTAATTTGCGGCAAACGATTGAAGGGCAAGTGAATTAGGGCACTCCAAGAGTGTGGTTGTGACGTCGGAGGTAACCATAGAAGTGGTTACCAGGCATGTGGCGACAGCCGCCATCGGCTGTCCGCGGAGCGAAAGCTCCGCCAAGGGTCGCCCGTAGAGGTGCTTTCAACGCGGCAGTTAACCTGTCCGACCGACTCGGGCGTTGCCGAAGTCTCGATCATTTTAGAATTGGCAAGAAGATCTCGTGTCGAAAGGAACTCGTCAGCTCTTGATGAAGAAGGACCCAGCATCCCCGAGTGTAGTGGCGGCACTGGAGGATGATCCATTTTACCGGTCGATTTGTGCGCCGTCTGACGCGGACACAGCCCGCCGCCGGCCAATGCTCGCAAGGTATTTCGATTACTCGATCCAGGAAGGACGAGAACTCGGGCGCTGCGTTCATCTCGCGGACGAGGCATGTGGGGTTGCGGTGTGGCTGTTGCCGCAGTCTCAGGATCTAGAGTCGCAAGCGGCGGAGAGGAAGCGCACTTTTCTACAGGCAGCCCTCCGTACCGCGGGCTGCGCGAATTACTACCGGATCATAGCTTTCATGAGCGCGAAATCCGCCACCTTGATCGACGATGCTGCCTGGTATCTCTCAATTGTCGCGGTGGATCCCGCGGCTCAAGGTCAGGGACTCGGCCGCAAGTTACTGGAGCCGACGATCGCGGAAGCTGATCGCGCTGGCATCACTTGTTACCTCGAGACATTCAGTCCGCGCAATCTCTCGTTTTACCAGCGCCTCGGTTTTGCGACCGCGGCGCGGTTCACCGAGCCCACAACCGGGGCAGAGTATACCGTGATGGTCCGCCCTCCGGGAAAGCGGGGGCAGCCGGATAAGACTGGGGCTGGACAGTGACGTTGTCTAAGTTTTCTCCAGCCCAGCCGCGAACGCATCCAGCGACAACGACCGCAGCAGATTCCTCCGCATTCCGCGCTCGACTTCTGCAAGGCGATCCGACGCCGCGGTAATCCACGCGAAATCCGCCGACTCCGCCATCCGCTTCAAGTCCGCCGCAATGTCAGTGTTGCGAATGAGTTCCGGCGCGCCCGAATCGATAAACACCAGATCGCGCAGCAACGAATAAAGCGTCCGGATCAGTCCCTCGGTCTTCTCGCGCCCCTCAGCTCCTGGACGGTACGACTCAGTGATCTTGAACAGCTCACTGTGCTCGCCGCCGCGCAAAGCCGAATTCAGAATCGCCAGTCCATGCTGGCGGGCCGCAACATAAGCCTCGAGATCAAAACCACGCGCCCGTCCAACAGCTCCATCGCAGAGGCGTGCCACCAAGGCCCGCTGCACCGGCTTCCATTCCGGATGATGTTTCGCCAGATCCTTTTCAATTTCTTCCCCGGACAGTGCCCCCAATGTAAAGGTCATCGACCGCGACCGGATCGTCGGCAGCAACTCCCCCGGATTTTCCGTCAGGAGAAAAATCGTCGCAAACTCCGGCGGCTCCTCGAGCACCTTCAGCAGTGAATTCGCCGCCTCCTTCATAAATGCCGAATCGGTGAAGATGTAGATCTTTTCCCTGCCCTCGGCCGGCCTGTAATAAATGGTCTCGATCACCCGCCGCACCTGATCGACTTTGATCATCATCTGCGGCGGATCGGGCGGGATGATCAGCACGTCAGGATGCGTCTGTACCAGAATTCTAGTTTCTTTCTTATCAGTCTCGCGCAGATTCTCGCGCGCTTCGACCGCCTCAACAAACCGCGCATCGAGATCGCCAGCCTGCGCTATACGCCTGCAGTTCTCGCAAGTTCCGCAAAAATCCGGCAGCCCGTCTGTCTTCGTGGGATTCAAACAGTTCAGCGCCTGCGCCAGCATCAGCGCCAGCGTGTACTTTCCCGCTCCCCGCCCCCCGGCAAGCACCACGGCATGCGGGAGATGATCGCGCGCCAGCATCTCGCGCAGGCGGATCACGATTTCGGGGTTGCCGTGGAAATCAGAAAAAGCCATACGGACAAACCGAATCTACCACAGAGACACAGAAGCACGGAGAAATCCGACCCAGGAGACCCAGAAGAGCATGAACGTAGAAGATCTCGCCTCGATTGTCATCCTGAGCGGCGGCGCAGCCGGCGCGAGGGACCCTACGTCGGCCGAAAACATCGATGCCATCGACGGGATACCCCGAGATGTATGCGGCGCGACAGGATTGCGCCGCCCACGTTGCCGATGACGCTGCTTCGTACGGTCCTTCGAAGGGCTTGCCCCCTCGTCAGAGAAAACCAAACGTCAGGCGTGGTTTCCCAACCGCACCTCTTCCACTACCTAGCCACTAGGTAAGGTCAGCCAGCCACGCCACAATCACACCACCCAACACGAGCGGAACTCCGACCCCGAATACCGTCACCTTCCAACCGTGCACCCATCCATCCCGCACCATGCGAACGGCAAGAAGACTCATCACCGGCAGGTTAATGAACACCGCCGTGACCACGCCCGGCGCGTATCCACGAAACACGATGGCCGCGGGCAGGTGAGGAACAAACACGTTCGCCAGCATGGCAATGATATACCCGAACATCAGGTAAGCCCCGATGCTCCCCGGTCCGCGACGCGCGCTCAGATAAGTCACCGCGAAGGCCGCGGCCGTGAACACAACCAGTGCAGCTAGAATCTCCGCCGCTCCCGGTGGGCGCACCGGCAATTGCGCCGCGTGGCCTGCGCTCCAACGCGGCATCCAGATCGCTTCTTCGGCGTTATGCAGCGTGACCGCAATCGGAAACAGCCATTGCAGTTTGCTGAAGGTCATGGAGTGATACGCAACGGAGACATCGCCCGCAGCAACCGGCGCCAGTTAACGGGCATGATGAACTCTCCTGGCAAGGCCAGCCATGGCCATTTTGCCCGAAACGACTTCCACAATCTTCTGATGTGTCTGTGCCGGAGTGCCGCGTGCATTGACGATCACCACGCGCCCGGGTTCGCGCTTCGCGATCGCCAGATATCCCTCGCGCACGCGTCCAAAAAAGGATCGGGTTTCCTGCTCAAAGCGATTTTCGTCGTGACCGCGGATGGAAGACTTCGAAGCCCGTTGATTGCGTCTCCGCGCGCGATTCACGCTGGCGTGCGGATTCGAGTCCATCAAGATCGTCAGATCCGGCTGTAGATTCCCGCACAGCACCCGATGCAACTCGCGCACCGCGTCACTGCCGAGGTGCCGCCCGCTCCCCTGATAGGCTTCGGTCGAATCCGTAAAGCGATCACACAAGACAATAGTTCCGGCAGCGAGCCCCGGTTCAATCACTTCGGCGATATGCTGCGCGCGCGAAGCAAACATCAGCGCCATCTCGGCCAAAGGCGCCAGTCCAGACGTTCCAGAGTCGAGCGCCACTTTTCGGATCTTCTCTCCGGTCGCGGTTCCACCCGGCTCGCGCGTTTCGATGACCTTATGTCCCGCCTCGCGCAGCACCGCGGCGAGCTTGCGCATCTGCGTGCTCTTCCCTGTTCCGTCGAGCCCTTCGAAGGTGATGAATTTTCCTCGGCGCGACATTCAGCCGAATGATACCAGCACCCGCTGTCGCCGCACGCAATCCCTTTTCACGTGTCATCCTTCGCAGTCGAAGAATCCCATGTTCCTCCCGCTGATTGGCGCCGGAGATTTCTCTTCATAAATATGCGAACGATGCACTGGCCTTCCTGTACCCCCGCACTCCTCAACTGCTATAGTGCATCATTCCGCGACTTGGAAATGACTTCACAACCATCGAGGGCCTCGAAAGAAATGAAAGTCTCCAAGATTCTGTGTGTTCTTTGCCTTCTCGTAACCTACGGCAGCAGCTACGCCGCCAACACCACCAACGTCACCATCGCGGTCGATGCCACCACCGCAGCTCGCAAGATATTCCACGCCACCCTGCAGATTCCCGCGACACCCGGCGACCTGACTCTTTACTATCCCAAGTGGATCCCCGGCGAACATGCACCCGACGGCCCCGTCGTCGACCTGGCAGGCTTGTTCTTCAAAGCCAACGGCCAGACTCTGAAATGGCGCCGCGACCTGCTCGACGCCTTCACCATCCACGTCGAGGTACCGCAAGGCGTCAGCGAAGTTCAAGCCGATCTCGACTTCCTCTCTCCCGCCACCTTCGAAGGCGGATTCTCCGCCGGCTCTTCCGCCACCGCCAAGCTCGCCGTCATCAGTTGGAACCAGGTGCTGCTTTATCCCAAGGGATACAAGTCCGACGACATCAACTACACAGCGTCGCTGAAGATTCCCGACGGATGGAAGTTTGGCACTCCTCTCCCCATTGCCAGCCAGAGCGGGAATGAAATCCACTTCGAGCCGGCGTCGCTCACGACGCTCGTGGATTCACCTGTGATCACTGGAGAATTCCTGAAGGTTGTTCCTCTTGCGCAGGATCCTCCCACCGAAATGGACATCGCCGCCGACAGCGCCGCTGCCCTCGAAGCTCCTCAAGAAGTTTGGGATCACTACAAGAGCCTGATCGATCAAGCGCAGAAACTCTTCGGCGCGCATCACTACCGCGACTATCATTTTCTCTACACGCTCAGCGATCACGTCGCGCACTTCGGTCTCGAGCACCACGAATCCGACGACAGCCGCGTCGATGAACGAGCACTGGTCGATGACACTTCCCGCAAACTCTCGGCAACTTTGCTGCCTCACGAGTATGTGCATTCGTGGAATGGAAAATATCGCCGCCCCGCCGACCTCGCCACGCCCGACTATCAGCAGCCCATGCAGGATGACCTGCTCTGGGTGTATGAAGGCCTGACCAACTATCTCGGCGTCGTGCTCACCGCGCGCAGCGGCCTGCTCAGCGCGAACCAGGACCGCGACGATCTTGCCTTGACCGCCGCCCAGCTCGACCACCTACCGGGCCGCCAGTGGCGCAATCTGCAGGACACCGCCGACGCCGCCCCACAACTCTATTTCACGCCGCAGGCGTGGTACTCCTGGCGCCGCGGCACCGATTTTTATAATGAGGACACGCTCAACTGGCTTTGGGTTGACGTCATCATCCGCCAGCAGAGCAAGGGCAAGAAGTCCATCGATGATTTCTGCCAACTCTTTCACGGCGCACCCAGCACCGGACCCGCGCTCAAGACCTACACGTTCGACGATGTGGTCAACGCCCTCAACCAGACCGTGTCCTACGACTGGCGTGCCTTCTGGACCGAGCGCCTCACCAATCACGGTCCCGGCGCTCCGCTCGGCGGCATCGAGGGCAGCGGATGGAAGCTCATCTACGACGAGAATCCTTCGGAAATGCTGAACAGTTATGCCGGCATGTCCCACTTCGTTCCCGCCGGATTTTCCATTGGTCTGAACCTGCGTGACGATGGCGGCGTCACCGACACGACTGAAGGCGACAGTGCCGCCAAGGCCGGCATAGGACCCGGGATGAAAGTCGTCGCCGTCAACGGCCGTCGCTTCTCCCCAGAAATTCTGCGCGACGCCATCAAGGCCGCGAAGAATAGCACCACTCCGATCGAGTTGCTGGTAGAAAACGCTGATTACTACAAAACCTACAAACTCGACTACCACGCCGGCGAAATGTATCCCCACCTGGTCCGCGACGAATCCAAACCAGACCTGCTGTCGGAAATCCTGAAAGCAAAATAGCGGCTCTCATCTAAAAGAATTGTCATCCTGAGGAGGGCGATAAGCCCTCCGAGGGACCTTACGAAGCGCGTAGAGCGGCATTGCCGTAGCCGAGACCGTAAACGCTGCATGCAGCCTGGGCGGGCCCACCCACCACACCGAAGCTTCCCACCATCGTACGGTCCCTCACGCCGGCTTCGCCGCCGTTCAGGATGACAGGTGTAAGGAGGAGAGTTCCAAATTGGGAGCGGCACCGCGCATCATGTGACATCCGTCACTGACCAGTCGCGCGGTACACGCGCATCCTCGCCGCATGCCCAAGATCTACTACGTCTACATCCTGGCCAGCCAACGCCGCGTTCTCTATATCGGGATGACCAGCAACATTGAACACCGCGTATTCCAGCACAAGACCCACGCTTTCGAAGGCTTCACCGCAAAGTACAACGTGACTAACCTAGTCTATTTCGAACGTCACGGCTCAGTAACGACCGCGATCCGCCGCGAAAAGGAACTGAAAGCCTGGCGACGAGAAGAGAAAATCAAGCTTATCGAGTCGAGCAATCGGAAATGGCGCGACCTGAGCTACGGATGGTACCAGCGCCACCAGTTTCAACCGGACGCAAAGCAACATCCGAATGTAATTCCCGACATCAAACGTGATGTCATCCTGAGGAGGGCGATAAGCCCTCCGAGGGACCGTACGAAGCGCGTAAAGCGGCACTGCAGTAGCCGAGACGGTAAACGCTGCATGCAGCGTGAGCATTCCCGTCCACAATATCGAAGCTTCCCACCATCGTACGGTCCCTCACGGCGGCTTCGCCGCCGTTCAGGATGACAACATCACAACACCCGCGTAACCCTCACGACACACATGAACTCCTGTTAGCATGTGTGCGTTCTACACAGACTCCATGACCCACAAACGCACCGCCCTCCTCACTTTGGCCGCCTTGTTGCTCTGCACCATCGCCTCCGCTCAATCGATCCTCGGCTTCACCCCCGCCTCCGCCACCCACGAAATCGAAATCGAGAACAAATTCAAGTCCATCCCGAACGCCGACGAAGAACGCCGCCAGCACCGCATCTTCACGCAAGAACCTCACATAGCGGGATCAAAGCGCAACAAGGACCTGGCCGACTACATCGCCGCCGAATGGAAGAAGCAGGGACTCGAAGACGTCGTCATCCACCGCTACGACGTCTACGGCACAAATCCAAAGTCGGCCTCGCTCGAGATGATCGCCCCCACGCACTACCAAGCCCTTCTGCGCGAGAAGCCACTCCCAGGCGACGATGACTCAAAGAATCCGGCCATCAGCGGCGCATGGCTCGGCATGTCGATCTCAGGAGAAGTCACCGCCCCCGTCATCTACGCCCACAGCGGTAATCCCGAGGACTACGATCTGCTGCGCAAGAACGGCATAACCGTCAAAGGCAAAATCGTCCTCGTGCGCTACTCGAATCCCTACAGCTACCGCGGATTCAAGGCGCTCACCGCCCAGCGCGAAGGAGCCGCCGCGATGCTCGTCTATAGCGATCCGCAGGAAGATGGATACAAGAAAGGCAAGGTCGATCCCGACGGACCGTGGGGCCCCGAATATCACATCCAGCGCGGCGCCATTACCTACGACTTCATGGTCCCCGGAGACCCGCAAACTCCGGGATGGGCCTCCGTCCCCGGCGCAAAACGAATTCCCATCGAAGAAGCCGTGTCTGCTCCGAAAATCATGGCGCTCCCACTCTCCTGGCACGACGCCAGGCCCCTGCTCGAAAACATGGACGGCCCCGTCGCTCCAAAAGATTGGCAGGGTGGCCTGCCATTCGAATATCACTTCGGCGGCGACCGGGTGAAAGCTCACCTCAAGATTGAAATGGACAACGGCATCCAACCTTATTACGTCGTCGAAGGCCGCATCCGCGGCTCAGACCTTCCCGACGAATGGGTCGTGATGGGCAATCACCGCGATGCCTGGGTGTTCGGCGGCGTCGATCCCTCTAGCGGTACCGCTAGCATGATGGAACTCACCCGCGCCTTGGGCGAACTGAATAAACAAGGCATGCGCCCGCGGCGCACGCTCGTCGTCTGCAGTTGGGACGGCGAAGAAGTCGGACTGACCGGATCGACTGAATGGGGAGAACAATTCGCCGACGAACTCCGCGCCAAGGCCGTCGCCTACATCAACGTCGACGAAGCCACCTCGGGTCCGAATTTCCACGGACAAGCCGTCGCGTCCCTCGCCCCGATGCTGGAGGAAACCACGCGCAGCCTGCCGGATCCTTCGGGCAAAACTCTGTACGAAGCGTGGAAGGAGACGGTGGAGCGCGAAAAGAAAGAAGGTCCGCAGTCAGGTCAATTCAACGACTCTGGCGCGTCGAATCAAACGCTCGCCGACACCCGCATCGGCAGCGGTTCCGATCACACAGTCTTCCTCAACTTCATCGGCATGCCCGTCCTCGGCCTCGGATTCGACGGAGACTACGGCGTCTACCACTCTGCCTACGATGACTTCTACTGGATGAATCACTTCGGCGACCCCGGCTACAAATACCACACCCTGATGTCACAACTGTGGGGAGTCACCGCCCTGCGCCTGGCCAACGCAGACCTGCTTCCCTTCGACTTCGCAACTTATGCAAGCAACATCCGCCAATTCGTGAACGATATGGCTGCCGAGGCGATTTTCAAGAACCGGGATGACTTTGATCAATTAGCGAAATACGCCAAAGAACATGCTGCTGACGCGAAGCAAGTTGTGCCCAAGAGTACTTACGAGATACGAGGGCTTGACCTGAGCAAAGTGAGAAAGGAAATCGACGACTTCGAAGCAGCAGGAAGAAACCTGAACGAATCTCTCAGCCACAGGCTCTCCTCTGGCCCCCCCGATCCCAAACTCGCCTCCACCCTGAATCACGGCATGATGCAAGTCGAACGCAACTGGCTCAACCCCGACGGCATCCCTGGCCGCCCGTGGTTCAAGCACATCCTCTACGGCGCCCGCTTTACGTACGCGCATCTGGAACTTCCCGGCCTCACCGAAGCAGTCGAGAAACAAGACTGGCCCACAGCGAAGCAGCAGGCCGAAATCCTCGAACACTCCATACATACCAACACACAGTTGCTGCAGGAACTGAACCAACGTCTCCAGCCATAAGTCGCGCCAACTCCGTCACCAGAAGCTACGATCTATCTCTTCGTTTCCCAGTGAAAGAATTGTCATCCTGAGGAGGGCGATAGCCCTCCGAGGGACCGTACGAAATTCGCAAAGCGGCACTGCAGTAGCCGAGATTCGAATGTGCTCCCTGTCGCGCAGGCTCTTTCTCGGCGCCATCCAGAAACTCTCCTCTGGTTTTCAAAAGGCCATCCTGTCGCGCCTTTTGCGAAGGGAGCGTCAAAGCGCAAAACTTACGACGCCTTAATCTCGCGCTCCATCACCTTACGTAACGCGGTATTGATCCGTGTCTGGTACCGTCGCCCGTCCTTCTTGAACCAGGCCAGCACATCCGCGTCCAGCCGCAGCGTCACCGGCCTCTTTAACGGGCGATAAAGATCGGCGATCTTCATGTTCTGCAGATTTTCTTCCATCAATCCCGAGAAACCCCGGGAAGCGCGCCGCCGGCGATTCGCCAAGCGCCGCCGTTTAGTCGCCTTACCGTTCTTTGCCTTCGACTGTGACCCGCGTTCACTTTTTGAGTTCTTCATAAGCCATTCAGCGCGCTCGACTTGCAGGAACTAGCGAAAACGTACATACAATATTGTAAAACAAATGTTCCTTCAGGAACACTGTGAAAAACTCCCGGTTCTATCCCGCAAGGTCCTCAGCCGCAAGCACTTCTGTCTCGTCCTCGTTCATGAAGGCGAAGGCCTCCTGGGGCACCGGATTCTGCCACACTGGAGCAAATGACTGCCGGTGCAGTGGAGTAGGGCCCAGCTCGCGCAAGGCAGCCAGGTGTTTGGGCGTGCTATAGCCTTTGTGCGATGACAATCCATACTGCGGAAACACTGCGTCCCACTCGCACATCATGCGATCGCGCTCTACCTTGGCCAGAATCGACGCCGCGGCAATCGACGCCGACAGCGCGTCGCCATGAATGATCGCGTCTTGTGGCAACTCGCAGTCGATTTTCAGCGCATCAATCAACAGATGGTCAGGCGTTGGGGCAAGCGCCATCACAGCGTCGCGCATCGCCACTCGTGACGCTTGATAAATATTGATCTGATCGATGCGCGCAGCGTCCACCGCGGCGACGGCCCATGCGACCGCATGTTCACGAATGCGCTGTGCCAGCACCTCGCGCCGCCCTGGCAGCAACAATTTGGAATCGCGCAATCCGCGCACCCGGTACGCGGGATCAAGGATCACCGCCGCAGCCACCACGCAGCCGAATAGCGATCCGCGTCCGACCTCGTCCACACCAGCAACCAGACGCGCACCCGATTCCCAAGCCCTTTTCTCATAACGCAGAGTGCACCGCAGGCGCTTCAACAGCCGCAGCTTGGCCGCTGACGCAGACAGTGGACGCCCAGACGGTGCTTTCGAGACGGGAGACCTCATCGCAGATCCAAGGAAGTTCCTTTCATCTTCACCGAGACGAGTCAATCATGCAAGCAAAGATTCGCGCGACAGGAACGCAACCAACGATCGGCCTCCTGTGCCGCTCGGCTTCGCCATCGCTGGACAGCCGAGGCGGCTGTCCCTACATGGCGCCTCTTTTCATTCCGAGCAAGCGAAGCGCCGCGAGGAATCTGCTTTCGATTCAGCCGTCCAACGTCTCCCACTTCAGTAACGCCGATCAGTAACCATCCCCTGGATTACGCACGTACATTGTCCGGTCGTACATGTACTGGTAGCTTGCTCATAGGGACTTAAGAACGTGCCCAGCAAATCCAACACGTCGCCCGAAGACGGTCTGCTTACGACAAAACTTGTTCACCTCGCGCTGCCTGTGCGCTGGACATTGATTGGCCAAGAAGGCCGCGGCGCGCCGGAGATGGCCTGCACCTACGACATTCATCCGCATGGCGCACGGCTGCTCAGCGCCCGCGACCTCAATATTGGAGATATGGTCATAGTCGAACGCGGTCGCAACAAGGCAGTCTGCCAGGTCATCTGGTCAGCCGATCCGGCTTCTTCTCTGCGTGGCCAGTTCACGGTTCAGTGTGTCGAGGGCAGGACGCCATGGGATGACGAATTGCGCCAGATGGAAGAGCAGTACCAGCCCGTCATTCTCGATGGACTCGACCGGCGCACGCAGTCGAACGGATTTGGACGTGCGGAGACGAACCGGCGCCGGCGGCCGCGCTTTTATGTTGAAGGACAGGCGGAGGTGAGCGACGGCGTGCTGCGCGTGGCCGGCGAGGTGCAGCAGATTTCTGAATACGGCGCGCGCCTCGCTGCGATGGAGCCGCTGCGTCCCGGCACTGATTTCCGCCTGATGTTAAACGTCTTCGACGTCAGCCTCGCGCTCAAGGCGCAGGTAAAGTATCTCGTCGACAACCTCGGCATGGGCGTCGAGTTCCAGCAGATCCGGCGCGGTGACCGGCCTCTGCTGGACTACGTCCTCGGCAAGTTCAAGACGCGCCGCGTGGAAGAGTTTGCGCGGCATGGAGTCGCGAACGAACCACTCAGCGCTGCGGTTTAGTTTTGCTTGTGTAGGGGACGGGCTTGTGTGGGGACGGACGCATTCGTCCGTCCCCGCGATGGCGAAGCCGAGCGGTCTGGTCGTACCGCGGCTCCGGGCACTGAAGTGCCCCCGGACGAATGCGTCCGGGGCCACACGATCACGTTGCGTGCTATTCTTCCGCGCATGCATCGGATCATTCGACTTGTTTCACTCCTTCTTCTGCTGACCGCACTGCCCCTTGCCGCGCGCGTGGTTCACGTCGAGATTGCGTCTCGTCAGGACGTTCTGAACGGCAAGACATTCGGCGAAGCAGGTTCCTACGAGCGCATCACCGGACGCGTTTATTTCTCTCTTCCTGTCGCCAATCCGCACAATCAGCGCATCGTTGATCTGAATAACGCAGTGAACTTGAAGAACGGTGAGGTCGAATTCTCAGCCAACTTCATGGCCCTCCGCCCGAAGGATGCGCGCAAGGGCAACGGCTCACTCCTCCTTGAAAACCCGAACCGTGGCCGCTCGCGCATCGTTGCGTTAGTCGACGGAGGCGATTGGGACGCCGCCAAGGACGCGGGAGACGCGTGGTTGCTGCGCAACGGGTTCACCGTCGTGAGCCTCGGCTGGCAGTGGGACGCCTACGGCGACGATGCGCTGCGCCTCGACGCACCTGTCGCAAAAGAAAATGGCAAGACCATCACCGGCCTGATGCGCGGCGATTTCATGCTGACGAAGGCGGCGTCGGAGGTTTCTCTTGGGCACTTGATGATGGGCACAATCGGCGGGAGCGAATATCCGGTTGCCGCCCCTGACGATCCGCGCAACACGCTCACCGTGCGCGACTCGCGCGAGGCGACTCGTACTGTCATTCCGCGTTCGGAGTGGCAGTTCGCCCATACCGTCGACGGCAAACTCACACCGAGCAACCGGCACATCCATCTGAATGGTGGCTTCCAGGCGGGCAAGATTTACGAATACGTGTACGCAGTCGCCGACCCTGTCGTGGCCGGCGGCGGATTCGCCGTGGTCCGCGACTTCGCTGCATACGCCAAGCATGCGCCCGACGCCATCACTCCCGCAGCACGTGTCTATGGCGAAGGCATATCGCAGAATGGAAGGTTACTGCGCGACTTCCTCTACCAGGGCTTCAATGCTGATGAAGAAGGACGGATAGCCCTCGATGGAGTTCTTGCCCACGTCGCAGGCGCGGGACGCGGCAGCTTCAATTACCGCTTCGCGCAGCCATCGCGAGATGGGCAGCCCACGTCGGCGGTTTTTTTTCCAACAGATATCTTCCCTTTCACCGATCAGAGTGAGAAAGATCCTGTCACGGGCGAGTCAGGAGGTCTGCTCGACCGCGCCCTAGCTGACAAAGTTGTGCCTAAGGTTTTCTTTTCCAACACTTCGTTCGAGTACTGGGGCCGCGTGGCAGCTTTGATTCACACCACTGCGGACGGCAAGCAGGACATGCCGATTTCAGAGAACGTCCGCATTTATCACTTCACAGGGCACCAGCACTTCCCTGGGCCGTTTCCTCCGGCAAAAGGACAAGACTATCTTGCAGGGCAGCAGCGGCAGTCGGCGCTGCCGATCAGATATTTCTGGCGCGCCATGATCGCTAACATGGATGCGTGGGTGCGCAATGGCACACTTCCGCCCGCAAGCAGCTATCCCAAAATTTCCGATCGGACACTCGTGCCGCTGGGCGCGTACGCGTTTCCGAAGATCCCAGGAGTGAACCAGCCACACGAAGCCAGCGCAGCGTACCGTCTGGACTATGGGCCGAAGTGGCATGAGGGAATCATGAGCATCCAACCGCCCACGGTCGGAGAGGCTTTCCCGCTGCTGGTACCGCAAGTGGATGCCGATGGCAACGAGCGCGACGGCGTGCGTTTGCCAGAGATCACAGCTCCGTTGGGAACCTACGCAAGTTGGAATCTTCGCGATCCCTCGATCGGCGCGCCGGATCAGCGGCTGGCTTTCGAGATCTCATACATTCCGTTTGCGAAGAGCGTTGCTGAGCGGGAGAAGTCACGCGACCCGCGCAAATCGATTGCGGAGCGCTACTCTGGCCGCGATGACTACATGTCACGCTTCGCCAAAGCAACGGACGACCTCGTCAAGCAACGCTGGATTCTGCCGGAGGATCGAGACGCGCTTCTCCAGCGCGGCGAGCAGGAGTGGGCCGAAGCGACAAAGTAGCGTTGACCTATTCGTAGCGCAATGACTCGATAGGATCGAGCCGTGACGCGCGGATGGCTGGAATCATGCCGCTGACCAATCCCACCAGCGCCAGGATTGCGGTAGAAACCAATACGCTGACTGGTGAAATGATGAGTCGAATGTCGCCCGCCTCTCCGTGCTGGGCTAGCGCACTGTAAAAGGTGAGATTCCCCACCGAGAAGGAAATGATGTAGGCGAGCACAATCCCTAAAAGGCCGCCAAAAAAGGTAATCGCGAGCGCTTCGGACAAGAACTGCACCAGGATATCGAAGCGGCGGGCACCCAACGCCTTCTCCACCCCGATCTCACGCGTTCGCTGGGTTACGCTCACCAGCATGATGTTCATCAGTCCCACGCCGCCAATACCAAGAGTCAGAGTCCCAATAAAGGCAAGCATCACCTGCAGCGCCATGGTAATGATGCGGAATTGCGAAAGCTGCTCCATCATGCTGAACACGAACAGAGCCCGCTTATCGTCGGCACGGAAATTGTGTTGTGCTGCCAGCGTATTGCGAACCGACTTCTCGACGCCTCCATAGTTATAGCCGAGAAAATCCAGCCAGATCATGTCGATGTAGTACGTATTGCGGAAGTCGCTCATGGTGGGGAAGGGGATGTAGACGACGCGGTTGATACTGTTCTCGGTGCCTTGCTGTGGTCTGGGCTTAAGCACACCGATTACTTCGTAAGGAATGCCGCTGATACGAATCTTCTCGCCCAAGGGGAAACGGCCGGAAAACAGCTTCTCCCTGGACTCCGAGCCCAGCACGCAGACACGCGCGCGCAGTTGCAAATCTTCGGCACTGTAGAAACGACCGAGGCCCAGTTGCAGGTTTTGAATTTCCTGGAGCGCGGGATTGCCGCCATGAACGGTCCAAGTGTAGGAACGCCCCTCATAGCTGACGGGCGCATCGAAAAACGATTCGGGAGTTATGCGGGTCACTTCCGGCACATTCACCACGACACGATCAATGTCATCCCTGGTCAACCGGATACTGGTACCGGCCTTGTTTCCTCCGGCCTGCATCGACGTGCGCCCGCCCGCGATGCCCATCGCCGACATGCTGGCATAGCTCCTGAATATGTTGACGATGGCGGTTGAGAAACCCGTGCCATAGGCCAGCAACAGGACTACGGTGGCGATCCCCCAGGCCATACCCAGCATGGTCAGCGCACTTCGCTGACGGTTGTGCCTGAGTGATCGATAGGCTTCGGCGAACACATCTTTCGCCCGGATCATTCGTACTTGACTCCTGACGAAGGGCTTCCACGGGCTGAAGCAGAGGCCGCCCGCCGCGCGGGATAAAGTCCGGCGATAATGCCAGCCAAGGCAAGGCTGCCCATGGCGAGCACAGCAGTCGCTGGATAAATGTGAGGCAATTCGAATCCATCGATCGGCGGCACAAGTCCGAATAGCTTGGTGGCCACATAGGCGGCGCCGACGCCAATGGCGCCGCTGATTCCGGTAAGCGTCAGCCCTTCCAGAAAGAACTGGAACAGGATGTTGCGTTTGGTGGCGCCCAAAGCCTTGCGCAGGCCGATCTCCCGGGTGCGCTCCGTGACCGACACCAGCATGATGTTGACAACTCCGATTGCGCCCAGTCCGAGCGTCACCAGGCCGACCGCTCCCAGGAATGTATCCATGGCATCGGAGATTTTGCCGACCATCTCGGCGCTGGCGATCGAATCCCAATCGTCAAAGGCGTCGGGCGTCTCAGGATCGAAGCCATGGTTTCTTGCCACGATACTGCGCACGGCCTTCTTGGCTTGTTCGTGCTGCTCCCGCGTAATCGGCTGGTAGACCACATACTTCACCGCTTTTGCGTTGCCTGCGCCCTGCATCGGGAAATAGGTAGCCATGGTGGTATAAGGCATGATCAGGCGCATGTTCTCGCCGTTGTTGTTTCCGTGACCCACCTTCTGCATCGTCCCCGCCACCTCGAACGGCACGCCATTGATCAGCAGTGTGCTGCCTACGGCTGGCCGGCCCGGGAATAATATGCGCACAAATTCGTTTCCGATTATGCAGACATTGTGGCGCTCGCGTTCGTCGTTCCAGTTCAAAGCGCGCCCCTGGTCTACCGGCTGGTAGCGAATGCCAGAGAACTGCGGCTCGGAACCATCCACGTATCCATTGCTGCTGCCAAACTCGCTCACCAGGCGAAGATCGCCACGGTAAATTACTGGCGTAGCATTACGGACAAAGCGCGAGCTGCGAATATCTAAATAGTCCTGGTAGTTCAGGTAGTACTGGCGAGAGGAGAGCTGGCTGCCACCAAGCGCCGGCACTCTTCCGTTGTAGATCTGCATGAAGTCTTCGCCGAAGCTCGCCATACTCTTGGTGGTGCCCGCGCGAAAACCTTCTCCTAATCCAACCAGCAGCAGCAGCGACCCCACGCCCCATGCAATACCAAACATCGTGAGGAAGGAGCGAAGTTTGTGCGTCCACATGGACCGCAACACCTCGCCGAAGCTGCCGACAAATCGCTTCATAATCGATGTTACGAACATTAGGACAACAATGTTCCGGCTTAACTCCGATGTTCGCGCATGGTCCGGGATACGGGCGCGGGAATCGGGACATCTTCCCGAGTTGCCTTGACTCGGATTCGCTAAGGCGAGACTCAGAAAGACCCAGGTTCAAGCCTCTCCGGCTCGACGACAGCACGCGATGACGAGCATCACGGGTCGGCGTGATGCTGAACACACATAATGGACTTCGCTGCTACATATCCGATTGATCGAGGACCAGGATCAGCGACTGCGTGGGAACGGCAACTTCATGTTGGAAATGGATTGACCTTGGGTCGATGGTCGTAATATCGCGGCTAGGCTCACTGACCCCCGCCGCGGGTTGAGCGTTAACGCTGTTCTCGTCAACTGACAAAATGGACTACCCGGACAAGCGGCGATATACTCTGCCCGCAATGGACAACGCACTCGCGTCGCGTGCAGCCCTCGTCGGACATTTGACCCTGACCGTGCCCGCCATCGTCGGGATTCTTTTTGTGCCCTTCCTTGCATTGCGCATGTTCGGCCCCTTTCTGCTTGTCTACTACGTTATAGCGGGGATTGCGCTGGGCTGGCAGTGGTACTCGATCGCTTTACCAAGTTGGAAAAGATTGCTAACGGGAAAAGGCGTCCAACAAGAGGAAGTAGATGCTCTTGCCCGTCGCTGTGGCTTTGCATGGCCTGTAGACGCGGCAATTGGCCCGTTTGCGCTGCATACTGCCGCAGCGGCGCTTTGTGGACTTCACTTAGGCCCTTGGTTGGTCTGGCGCTGGTACGCGTGGATACCGCCGTTAACCGGAAGGTCGAGCCCCATGATTACCGGCAATGAATACCTTCAAAACTTTGAGTTGGCCAATATTGTTCCGGCTGTCATTGTTGGTTATCTGCTGTCTAGATACTTCAGGAGGTTCGCTGCATTCGGTTGGATTCTCCCCACACTCGTACTCTGTTACAAGCTATTAACGTTCGCCGAACCCCAAGGTTCTGTTCTTTCGCCCCACTCTTCGACGCGGTTTGCCTACTTCTTCGTCATCCAGCGAACAATTCCCACGTTCACTCCCGGCTTTGGTGGTGTTGATCCCATCCGTGTAGCCCAACAGATGGCTGTAGTCGCGCCTTTCTACGCGGCGCTGGCGTATAGCGTCGGGGCGTTTGCAGGGACGCGCAACTTGTTGGACCGAGTGTTTCGCCGTTCCCCTGTACAGGTAGAACCGGAGCCGCTGGAAACACGAGAACAGTCGGAGCAGGCTAAGGAATCGGAGAAGCCGGTTCATGAACTCAACTGAAACCGTTTCTTCGCGGCTGTCCATGCCGCCGCACTCGGTTGGCGAAAAATCGCCATATCACTCATTAACCTTTGACCCGAGGCGTCTTCGAGTCGAATCGCCTGACCCCAATGATGTCTCCACTCTTAGGCGGTTTGAGTGGTTGTTAGCTGCGACATCAGGCATTAGCACATTTGAGGTGTTGAGTGTAACGCGGCGTTTCAACAGCGAATCGTTCAGTCCAGCGGCTTCCGGAGAGGCAGGGATGTCCCGTGGCTATCGTCGTCAATGCGGCGGCTTCTTATCCGTGGCCTAGTGACCCAAGCCTTTTGCCATGGTCTTCGTAAGACTGCCGTTGGCATCGTCATCTTTGAGGGCCCAGAAAAAGGCCCCGCCCAAACCTCCGGGAACCCGGTTCTGGACGTAGAACATCTTGACGCTCACCGAAGTGCGTGTGTCGTAAGTCCAAAACGTCTGAGTGGCTGCATCATAGGCCCACTGCGCCTCGCTGATGGGATCGAAGTAGTGCTGGAATCCAGTCTGAGCGACCAGGGTTCCGTAGGTTGCGACGCCATCGGTTTGCAGAACGTCTCCGGCTGGAGACGGAGCGGGTCCGGTGGAAGTCTGGTACAACCCGTGATTGGTATTCGGAACACCGATCCAGCCACGCCCGTACATCGGAACGCCCAGCAGGAGTTTTTGTGCAGGCACGCCGGCGGCAAGGTAGGCAGCGATCGTGTCTTCATCGTCGAAGCCTTGCCCGAACGAAGGATCCTTCGGACTGTCATATAACGGCGACGCGTGATTGGTCGTCGTTTCCCATGTGCCATGCATGTCGTAGCCTTGCACGTTGAGGAAATCCAGTTGCCTCGCAACCTTGGCCAGTTCGATATTCGAATAGTTCTGCGAGCCTGCGGGCGCAAAGATCGAAAGCAGGTAAGCTGAGTCGCTCTGTTCTCCGAGCGCCTTCAACTGCCTGCGAAACTCCCTCAACAGCAGCGTGAAGTTTCGTGTGTCGGTGGCGGTGGGAAATTCCCAGTCAATATCGAATCCATCGAACAGGCCAGCCGCGGAAGTGCCCGGCGCAACGTTGCCTTTGATGAAGAGGTCAATACACGAAGCCACCAGTTGCGAACGCAGTTGGCTCGTACTGGCGGCATAAGAGAAACCGGCAGCGTTGGCGGCGGAGGCTCCTCCCAGAGAAATCATGATCTTCAAATTCGGGTGCAGCTGTTTCAACTGCAATAACGCCGCGAAGTTGCCGTACAGGGGGCCGGTGTAGGGCAAGCCGTTCACGCTGGGCAGGTAGGGCGTCTGGTAGTCAGCCCAGTCGTCGGCAAGGTGGCAGGTGGCGTCAGGCGGCCCGGAGACCGGAGCCACGTTTCCAAAGGCATAAATAAGGTGCGTAATTTTGCGGGCGACATGGTTTTGCTGCAAATTTGCAATGTTGTAGTTCGCTCCGTAAATGCTCCATTCTTCGAAATATCCCGCCAGGATTTTGCTTTTGTCTTTTGTGGGCGATACCGTGTCCTGCGCCATCAAGGTCAGTGAAAATAGAACCAAGCTAGTCGCGCATGCCAGCGAAAAACATAAATGCTGTTTCATCGGAGTAACTCCTCTACTGCGAAATACGCACGCGCAAAGTATAGACCTATCCAGCAATGCTCGACATGGCGGTGCAACCATTCCGCGTTTGAGAACACATTAGTGGAGGGCCAATGGTAGAACACTAGCGGCGAGAGGTTGTTGGTCAGATTCCATGAGGATATACGCAGGACAGTGGGGCGATATTTAGCAGTGACGACGTAGCGGCCCCCGGGCTTCGTACCATGGCTGAAAAGCACCACCCTGGTGAAATCGAGCCACTAAAGACTCGCGAATCGCCGCCTGTCTCATGCTTTGTCTCTTCCAACTTGCTAGAAAATAATGCAGTTAAAAAATATGACTCACACTCGACATTGGCCCTAGGCTTGCATTATTCTCCGCAAAGAACACAAGCCCCACCGTTTGCTACCTGAGCGCGCCCCAAGCAAGCAAACGGCGGGTGACAGCGAGCACGACTCACAACCGCCACGAAGTCAGAACCGCCACTGAACCGCTGCTTTTCGAAGCGCTAGACGCAAGACAAAAAGAAATCTCGGGGTGAGTCATGCGTATTTGGCACTGGGTAATTGCTGCCTTTCTGCTGCTCACGCTGATCGCGAACGCGCAGCAGTCCGCGAACACGTCTTCGCCCAGGGCGACGGGGCGCACGCCAGTCTCGGCCGCTCTGCCTACAGAGATGGATCAGGTCGTGGACCGCGCGATCAAGCGGGAGCACGCGCTCATGGAAATGCTCAACACCCGCACTCCCATCGTTGAGACGTATCTGCAAGACCTGAAGTTTGACCCGCAAGTGGGTCCGGTTCCGGTGCAAGACCATTACTACCTCGGCCGCATGGATCTGGGCGAAAGCGTGGACCGCCGGGAATATCTTTCCAAAGACATCAGCTTTGAGAAGCACTTGTTGGGCGGCTTCAACAGGTTATATAAGCTGGAATACAAACCCATGGGTTTCTCGTGGATGATCTACGCCGACCGCGACGACTTCAATCGCCAAACCTATGATTTCAAGTTCGTGCACCGCGAGTTCCTGGGTGATGTCCGCTGTATCGTTTTTGAAGTGTCGGCCAAGAAGGGCACCGGCAATGGCCGCTTCCGTGGTCGAATTTGGGTAGAAGACCAGGATTACAACATTGTCCGCCTGAATGGCACTTATGAGCCACGCCCTCACAACGCTTACTTCTTCCACATGGATAGCTGGCGCTTGAACCTGATCCCGGGGTACTGGGTGCCAGCTTACATCTACAGTGAGGAAGGCGATTTCGGCTACCGTTCGAAAGACACGGTGGCCTTCAAGGCCCAGACCCGGCTGTGGGGTTACGACCTGCAGGAGAGTGACCCGGGCAGAGAATTGACTAAGGTGCTGGTGGACTCCACGGTGAAGGACGAAAGCCCGGCGGAACAGGATGCTTCTCCGTTGCAAGAACAATGGCAATGGCAACAGCAGGCGGCAGACAACGTGATCGAGCGGTTACAGAATGCCGGCCTGCTTGCTCCCGAGGGCGAAGTGGACAAGGTGCTGGAGACCGTAGCCAACAATTTGCTGATCACCAACAACATTGAACTGCCGAGCCCGGTTCGCACCCGTGTGATGCTGACGTTGCCACTGGAGACGTTCAGTGTGGGCGACACCATCGTGGTTAGCCGCGGCCTGCTGGACGTGCTCCCGGATGAATCCTGCCTCGCCATGGTGCTTTCGCACGAGTTGGCCCACATCGTCCTGGGACACAACTTGGGCAGCAAGTACGCTTTCTACGATCGCATGTTGTTCTCCGATGAATCCACCTACCAGAACCTGGGATTCCGGCACGTGCCCGAGGAGGAAGCTGCAGCCGACAAGAAAGCTCTCGATCTGCTGAAGAATTCACCCTACGCCCAGAAGCTGGATACAGCAGGCCTGTTTCTGCGGCAACTGGCGGCGCGGGGCCCGGCGCTTTCCGCGCTTTTGACTCCCCACTTGGGCAATGGCTTCACCCGTAAGGGCGCCGTGGATCGCATGGTGGTGTTGATGAACGCCGCTCCGGCCCTCGATCCAAACAAACTGGGCCAGATTGCAGCCCTCCCTCTGGGCGGACGCGTCAAGCTCAACGCCTGGGATGACCATGCGGAGTTGACCAAGACCAGGCCGGTGGCCGTTACTTCGGCGCGCGGCAAGATGCCGCTGGAAGTGACGCCATTTTTCCCTCGCCTCACGCGCTATGGAGCGGTGGTCAACGCGACCGGTCCGATCAACGCCGCGAACCCAATTCCAAACAACTAGTTAAGCGACGCGAGTCATCGGCATTGTGTTAAGTGCGCTTTTTGGAATGATGATTTGCGTGAATCGTGAGTCGTGCCTTCATTTCAAAGGCGAGGCCATCTGCGCTGACTGGCGAGACATCGCAATAACGCTCATCGACCCCTGCTAAGGGGTTTTGAGCGCTATCGCCTTGATAGCGTCAGCTATCAAGCCGTCTATCCGTTGGTGGAATCGATCTATTTGATCCGTTTGAAATCCAACCGCAGCATTTCCTTTTGCTTTCCGTCCTTGAACCATTGCCAGTCTTGGATGTGGTGATCGTGATCGATAAAGTGAAAGGTTCCACGATGGAAGTATTCAGCATCGGGCGAGCGTAGATTCGTGATGTCTCGCAGTTCAAAGACGATCACATCTGTGTTCGCTTGCGGCCGCGCGGAGAAACGGGGCTGGTTTTCGAGATCGCAATAATGATCAAGCCAGAGTTCGTTGCCATTTGGATAAATGAGCGAGACGGCGCCTTGGGTGCTGCCGTTCCAAGACTCGGTGTGTAGAACGGCGGAGCCATCGGAGACTACGCGGAAAGTATCCTTCATGATCTTGCCATCGTAGGGTGCTTCCCACTCCCCTGCCAGGGCTTTCACTTTTTCAAAAGCCTCGCTAACTGTGGCGGTTTTCGTGGCGGAAGGTTCCGTCTTGGATTTCATGCCGTTCGGCATGTTTTGCGAGGTGGTAAAGCATGCGCACAGAACTAGTGTGGCTCCCCAAATCTGTTTGTGTCCCATCCGATCACCTCCGACCGGCGGCCCAATGGTCTCGGATTTCGGTAAAAACATACCACACCAGTCAATGAAAGCCGTGGAGTTGGGGGTTTTCAAGGTGGATTGTTGTTGAAACATCCTTAATTTCACTTATTCACCCGATGAACCGGGGACTAAGTGTCAGGCCTTTTTCGTCAGGGCCGCGCGAATTCGCTGGCCCACGATCGCATCTTCACCGGGCTGCAACATCCAGACCCCAACCACCAGCGTGTTTGCATCCGCCGGGATGCCCTGGTTGGGTTTTTGGCCGGTGTTCGGGTTCAGTTCAATCGAAGGCGTCCCCGTGCGCAAAGCGTCGACGATCTGACCAGTAGTGACGCCCGTGACTGCCGGGTCGAAGCGTATGAGCAGATGTGGAACATGGTTGGCGATCTTTGGAACCACCGTCTCCGTCCTGACCGAAGGGATGCCCTTCACGGCACCGGCGATAAGATCGACCCGCTTCTGGTAGTCGCCTTGCATGGACTCTTCGGTGTGCGAGAGAACCCAGTCGACCGCCGCCACCATGCCCACGATCTGTTCCTTCGCCACCTTCATGCCGCGGCCAATTCCGTCTCCGGGATTATTGTTCGCATGGGCCAGGTCCGTCAGGACCTTCCGGCCAAGCAGCAGGCCCGCGTTTTGTGGACCGCGTATTCCCTTGCCTCCGGAAAATGCTACAAGGTCGAAACCCATGCCAGTGTACTTCCATAGATTCGAGATCGGAGGCATGTCCGCGGCCGCATCCAGATGGCACGGAATCTTATACTCGTGCGCCACCCGCAGCCACTCTTCCCGGCCAATCTGTGCGCTGGCTGCGATCCCATCCTCGTCCTCCGCCGCGTTGAAAAAATTCGTCATCACCGCGTTGCCTGCGCCGCACGCGCGCTTATAGTCGTCGAGCGTGACCACCTCGGTCACCCGCGCCCCGCAGAGATACATGGCGCGGTCATACTCATAGCGGTGCGCACGCTGCACGATGACCTGATTCTTCATGCCGTCAATCGCCTGCGGCATATCCAAAATGTTGATGTTGTTTGCATACTGCAGGCAAGCGGCAGTCGCCAGGCTAATGGCTCCCGAAGCCCCCGAAGTCACAACCGCGCCCTCGCACTGCAGGCGACGCGCTATGTACTCGCCTGCCTTCCGCTGCAGATCGTGCAAACGCACAGGGTGAAGCGCGGCTTTCTGCACTGCCGCCAGAACCTCCGGAGGCATGCAGGCAGCCGTTAGCGTGGTATAGGTACCGGCGGCGTTGATAATCGTCGGCACCCCGAGCTTCGCATAGTAGTCCTCGCCATCTGACGATGCCGTCGACGATGAAAAAGCCTTGGCGGAGGAAACCAGAGGCGCCGCGCCCAGGGCCGCGGCCAGCGAACTGGCCCAGCCAAAGAAGCCGCGACGGGAAAGAAAGCCTTCTTGCGATTCAGTCGATGTCTGACACGGTGGTCGCTCCTTATGTCCAAGAAACTTGAGGACGAAAACAACGTAATATCGCGCCTAGTGGCTTCCACCCAGCTCGAACAAAGCCGGCCGCTGCGGAGAGGTTGGAAAAACCATGATCCTTGGGTGCGCACGATTGATCCTACGGGGATGGCACGCGACAGGTCAAAAACGCCGGAAACATCGACCGTGCCGAAACGGATTGCTGACGATAAATCTCGATAGCGCTCAAAAATGGCCGGAACAGGGATTCTGAGTGTGACGGCCTGGTAACATCAGCTGAGTTCCAGTTTGGTCGTCGACTGACCTTTCGGAGCAAGGGTCGTCCCCAGTACGCGATTTGTGGAATCTCGGTTACCGAGGTTTGATCCCGGCGGCTTTGATGATACGTGCGGCGTTTTCGCTCTCGCTCACTACAAAGTGCGCGAACTCAGGCTGCGTCATACTCATTGGATCCGCCCCGTGCTTCGCCAGCCAGTCGCGCAGATCAGGCGCGGCCAGAACCTGGTCGATGTCCTTCGCTAGTTTGTCCACCACTCCGGCCGGAGTGCCTTTGCGCACCCATACCCCATACCAAATTGGATAGTCGAATCCCGTGACGCCGGCCTCAGCGATCGTGGGCACTTCTGGTAGCAACGGTGAGCGCGTCTTGGTCGTTACGCCTAAAGCGCGCAGCCTGCCCGCACGGATGTCGCCCAAGGCGTAAGAGATCGGTGTAATCAGGTAAGTGGTACGGCCTGCGACCGTATCGGCGATCGCTTCGGGGGGCGTGTTGCCGGGCACATGTACGGCTTTAATGCCCGTCGCTAGATTGAATTTCTCGGCCCCCAGGTGAGTGCCGGTGCCAATGCCAGCCGAGCCGAACTTCAGCTCGCCCGACTTTGCCTTCGCTGCGGCAACGAGATCGCGGACTGAGTTGATGCCTGATGACCTTCCTGCCACCAGCACGTAGGGTTGGCTGGTGAGTGGAGCGACCGGGATGAAATCGTTCAGCGGGTCATATGGCAGATTCTTCAACAGCGCGGCACTGTAAGCCTGAGCGCTGGTGTTAACGAGCAACGTGTAACCATCAGCTGGCGACTGCGCAACCAGTGCGGGCGCCGCTGTGCTCCCCGCGCCGGGATGGTTCTCTACTGCCACAGGCTGACCCCATAGCGCGGTTAGCCTCGGACTGATGGCGCGAGCTATGATGTCAGGTCCACCACCAGCACCGAATGGTTCGATTATCCGCACGGGCTTCGCCGGATAATCTGCTGAACCTTGCAGCATCGCAACCAGCGAACACACAAGTCCCAAAACCATCCGCGTCGACATGATCCACCGCCTGAAGGATTACTGCGTCACGACCGTAACGGACCCGAGATTTAGAGAATTGTAGCTTTAGCGAAGGGCAGTTGGTGAAATATCGCCGTTACACTCACTGACCCCCGCCGTCTGGTTCTCACGGGCGGGAGCGCGAAGCTCGCGCTGAAGGTTTGCGGCGAAACCACCAGGCGCGGAGATGTTGGCCCGCGATGAACGCCCTTTCGAAGTACCACGACTGGCTGCCGGCTTCGTGGTGCAGGCTGGCATCGCATCCCGAGACGAATTCGAGTTCTTCGGGGATGGCCTCCACGTGTAAGGTTGCTCCCAGTGTGGCCTCGTCAAGATCGGTTACGTCGCAATACTGTTCGGGCACGGTTAAGCCATATCTCCACGTGACCTGGCATGCGGCCTTCTCTCCGGCCTTGACCGGTTTGAGACTCAGGGCAGGCAAAGCACTCCGGGGAACTCGGGTCACGCCAAGCGCCTCTTCGACCTCCACCATCGAGGCGAGGTTCTCGTCAGAAAATGTGTAGGTTTTTCTTCCGGCAATGCCGTACTCCAGGAAGCGAAACTCCGGCTGAAAAAAGGTCTCCGCGGTCAACTCCGGCGCATAGTCGCGCACCGCTTCCGAATAATTTCTTATCTCGTAACGAACTTCGATATTCAGCTGGATACGTCCGTCCTCGGGAGTCGAAAACGCGTAGCTCTTCACATAGTGATCGCGCACCAGGTCGGTGGAAACCACATCGCGAACCAGTCCTTGCATTTCGACTGGCAGACCTCTTCCTACCAACGTTTGCGCCAGACCGTCCGAAACTCTTTCCACCAGGAGCTTGGCGGAGAAGACATCGAAAGCGATCCCCAAAATCATGGCGACGATCAAGGCGTCGGCCAGAAAGTAGACCAGCTCGTTGGCCGGCCACCAGTAGGGATATTTCAGCCGCGCGATCACACCCACGGCGCCGGCGAGCAGAAACGGCAAGAGCAGCCGGAAATGATCTTTGAGTGACAGTGCGTAAAACCGCCGCCGGGTAGGAATGCGGTCTTTCGCCGGAACGGTCGTGGGAGCTGCGCGCTCACTGGCTTCGTCGACACTCAGAATCTCGATCGGGGGCATGGGATTACCTCAAGGTCGGGTATGGTTGATCAAAACTGGGTTGCAATTTCGCTTCCGGTTCTCGCTGGAGGGAGATACACCAAGGCTTTTCTCGTCTCCGCGCGGGCTGCCCGAATGGAAACGAGGAATCGCGAAATATCGTTGCTAGCAATGCTCTGAGGTGCAAAACGAAAACTCCGCGCATGCGGGCGTACCCAATTCGCCGTTGGCCAGAGTTTGGTGAACCGTTGGTTTGATGGTGTTGGGAATTGAGTATACAACCGCGGCAGTCGAGCTACAAACGGGTTGTCAAGGCTTTCTGCTATGGGCGACTGACTAACTCTCGGCTGAAGCGCGCACACTACAAAGGCGTCGAGCTTCGCTCGACGGACAGCCGATGGCGGCTGTCCCCACATAAAACCTCTACCTTTGAGACCACTCCGAGATTCTTTAGCTCCACAGGCGGTCCCAGGAGCGCTCTTGATCCCACTGGGTTGTGGGCTCGAAATATCCGGTGCCAGGGGCGAGGTGCTGGCGGACCACGTCTTCGTTCAGGGTCACGCCGAGGCCGGGGCGGTCGGGGACTTCGATCCATCCGTGATTGACAATCTGGGTTTTAACGCCCTCTTCGATTAGCGAGGACCACCACGGCACGTCGAGCGAGTGGTTTTCGAGCGCAAGGAAATTCTGCGTGGCGGCGGCACAGTGCACGTTTGCCATGCAGGCGATGGGGGTGCCGGCGAAGTGCATCGCCATGGGGACGCCGAACTCTTCGGCCATGTCTCCGATTTTGTGCGTCTCCAGAATGCCGCCCGAGGTGGCGAGGTCGGGTTGAATCTTGGCCACCGCGTGCCTCTCGCACAAGACGCGGAACGGTTCCTTCAGATAGATGTCTTCTCCGGTCAGGATGGGCGTCGGACTTTGCTCGGAAATTTCTTTGAGCAGGTCGGTGTACATCCACGGGATGACGTCCTCCATCCACGACAAGTTGTATTTCTCGTAGGCCTTCCCCAGGCGGATGATCGACTTCACGCCCAGATGGCCGAGATGGTCCATAGCGAGCGGGATTTCCATGCCGACCGCATCGCGCACGGCGGCGACGTACTGCTCGAGCATGGCAATGCCTTTATCCGTCACCTCCATACCCAATAGCGGATGAGGAAGCTGGTTGGCCTGCCATTGATTCAGGTCGGTGGCGTTGGTGACCGTGCCGGGAGTGTCGGAAACCATCTCGACGCCCAAATCCATCTTGAGCCAGGTGAGACCCATGACTTCCTTGCGCTCTTTCATGCGTTGCGCGTAAATTTTTGGATCTTTCGACTCGGTGGTGTCGGCATAGATTCGAATCCTGTCGCGGAACTTGCCGCCGCCGATCAGCGCGTACACAGGAGCGTTGTAGACTTTGCCGGCAATATCCCAGAGCGCCATTTCGATGGCGCAGACTCCGCCGGCCTGGCGCGCGTGTCCACCGAACTGCTTGATCTTTCGGAAAAGTTTGTCGAGTTGGAGTGGATTCTCGCCTAAAATGCGGCTCTTGAGAAACAAGGCGTAGGTGGGGCTCGCGCCATCGCGGACCTCACCCAACCCGTAGACTCCCTGATTGGTATCGATGCGAATAATCGGGCACGGGCTCGGACCCGGCTTCACTACCGTGGCCACGCGCAGGTCGGTGATTTTCAGAGTAGAGGGGATCGAGTTTGTGTTGACTGCCTTGGGATAGGCCTCCGTTGAGTCGGCCAACAGGGCTCCGCCGATTGCCATGGCGGAGGTCTTCAACAGATCACGACGGTCTACGGGTGTCCAACGCTTTTCGCTCATGAGCATAGAATTGTAAGCTCGTCAGCAATAGCAGATGTCGAAAATTCATCGACCCAGGAGACTGCGAAATGACCTTTCTCTCGCATGCGGCCAGGCGCACGGCTGCAACTTTCGGCGCGGCTCTTTCGATTTCCCTCGTGTTCGGATCCGGCGCTCAGGCGCAGTTGTTCACCTTTCCCAAGCAGGATCTTATCGACTACACAGCGAAGTCTTCTTTCGACAGGTTCCCCGACGGTCGGCCCAAGGTGCCAGATGCGCTGATCGAGCGCGCCCGGGATCTTTCCTCGGAAGAAGTCTGGGCTACGCTGCACGAGAAGGGCTTCAACAATCAATACGCCGACGGATTTCAGGTGCTGCATCCCGGGAAGACGATGGTGGGGCGGGCGTTTACCGTGCAGTTCATGCCGCGCCGCGCCGATGTGGAGGATGTCGCGGAAGCGAAGGCGAAGGAGCGTGGCCTGCCTCGGCTCACGAATCAAGCTGCGATTGACATGCTTCAGCCTGGAGACGTGCTGGTGGTTGATCTGTTTGGGAAAAAAGTCGACGGCACGATCGTGGGGGACAATCTTTTTTACTACGTGATGAAAGCTACGAAAAGTGGCGGCCTTGTAGTGGACGGCAGCATCCGCGATCTGGATGGATTGGCTGAGATCGACATGCCAGGATACTTCCGTTCGGCGGATCCCACTCCGATCGGGAATGTGATGCTGACCGGGATTAATGTGCCCGTGCGGATCGGCGGGGTCACGGTGATGCCGGGCGATCTGGTGGTGGGCGATCGCGAGGGCGTTTATTTCATTCCTCCGCAGTTCGTAAAGGAAGTCCTCGACCATGCGGATGAGATTCATGTCCATGATGAATGGACCAAGAAGAAGTTCGACGAAGGGAAGTACAAATCGTCGGAGATTTACGGATCGCCGAAAGATCCGAAGCTGCAGGAGGAGTATCGGGAGTATCTGAAGAAGAGGTTGGAGGAGATTCGCAAGCTGCGCGGGGAACAGTAGTGGCAGATCCAGCCGATTGCTCGACTTCTTCAGTTCGAAGATTCGTTCGGTTTCTGTATTGACTTGTAGGAAGTCAAAATCCCCACCCTGTCCCGCCAAAACCGCGGGACAAGGATGGGGCCACCCTCAACGAGAATCAGAATTGCAGGCCTAGTGCGCTGCTTAGGAATTTGGCCAGCGGTGACATCTTCTGGCAGGCTGTCGCGAAGGTCATCATAAATTTCGGGCCGCAGATTTGCGCTTCGGTGAACTCGATGGCTGTGCCCAGGTCGCGCAGTTTGAGATCTTCAACGAACTCGTGATCGCAGGGAAATCCCCGCGGAGGGCGCGAGAGTTTCGTCGCGTCGTCCCAGTTGAGGAGTTTGCGGACGGGGCGCCATTCGACCGAGCGTTCGACGATCGCATTGCGGACTTTGAGCAGCGTCGGCGGTTCGGGATGCCACAGGCCCGATGCGGCAAAACATCCTTTGGGCTCGAGGTGGAGGTAAAAGCCGGGCGAGTGCACGTCTTTGCCGCGGTGCGAGAAGCGCATGGCGATGTGCGTTTTGTAAGGACGCTTGTCGGGCGAGAACCGCGTGTCACGGTAGATGCGGAATAACGATCCTCGCGTGGAACGCGGATCGGCTACGAGATAGGGGCTGATTTTATATAAGCGAGCGGCGAAATCCGTGATGAACTGCACTGCGGGCTGGTGAGCTACGGCTTCGTATTCTTCTTTGTGAGCCTGGAACCACTCGCGGTTGTTGTTGCGTTTCAGGCGAGTGAGGAAGCGAAAGAGGTCGGGAGTGAAGTACGCGGGCATGGTAATGAATTCCGAGTTGTCATTCTAACCGATGGAAAATCCTCAACCACAAAGGGCACTAAGGTTCACTAAGGAAAACCTCGCACTCGTTCGTGTTCCTTCGTGGCCTTCGTGGTTTGCGCTCTTTCTCGCGTTGCTATTCATTGCGCTGGCACGATAAGATACCTCGTACACGCTTCTCCGCTTTCTATCCCAGTAACTTTTTTGATGGCACCCCGCGGGTGAGGAGTGTGCGAACCCGGGAGCGGCGCAGCCATGCGCCGGCCGAATTCCTCTGACGGAGCTGGACTTGAAAAAAGGCACAACCGCGGTGATCGTTGGCGCCCAGTGGGGCGATGAGGGCAAAGGAAAGATCGTCGACGTATTGTCGGAGAGCTTTCAGGTGGTTGCCCGCTATGCCGGAGGGCACAACGCCGGCCACACCGTCATCATCAATGGCAAGAAGTTCATACTCCAGCTTGTGCCTTGCGGCGTGCTGCGCGCCGGGTGCCGCAGCGTGATTGGCAATGGCGTGGTGCTCGACCCACTGGCGTTTCTAAAAGAAGTCGGGGCGCTGCGCGCGGCCGGCGTGCAAGTCGACGGGAATTTGTTTGTCTCGAATCGCGCACAGGTGATTCTGCCGTATCACCGCATGATCGAACTGGCGGCGGAGAATGCGCCCGGTCGCGTGAAGATTGGAACGACATCGCGCGGGATTGGTCCGGCATACGAAGACAAGATGGGACGGCGCGGGCTGCGGGTGGCTGACTTACTCGATCTGCAGCTGCTGAAGAAGCACATCGAGAATGCGGTCCGTGAGAAGAACATGATTGCGCACGCGCTGTTCAACTCCGAGCCGCTGGATGCCGACAAGATGTATACGGAATACGCGCAGGCGGCGGGGAAGATTGCACCGTTTGTGGCGGATACCGCAGTGCTGCTGAATCAGGCGCTGGCGCAGGGCGAGTCGGTTCTTTTCGAAGGCGCGCAGGGGACGATGCTCGACATCGATCACGGGACGTATCCGTTTGTGACTTCGTCGAGCGCGACTTCGGGCGGAGCGGTGATTGGCACCGGGGTGGCTCCGAATGCGATCAACTCCGTCATCGGAATTACTAAGGCTTACTGCACGCGCGTGGGTGAAGGGCCATTCCCAACTGAAGACCATGGTGGTGCGGGCGAGAACCTGCGCAAGCGCGGGAACGAGTATGGCGCGGTGACGGGGCGTCCGCGGCGCACGGGGTGGCTGGATCTGCCACTGCTCCGCTACTCGGGTATGATCAACGGCACAAATTGGCTAGTCGTGACGAAGCTCGATGTGCTCGACGACTTGGCGGAGATTCCGGTGTGCGTCGGGTACAAAATCGACGGGAAGGCAACGATTGAGGCACCGGCACAGGCGAGCGGCTACGAGAAGATCGAATGCGTTTACGAGAAGGTATCGGGGTGGAAGACTTCGACCGAGGGCATCACCTCTTACGACAAGCTCCCGAAGCAGGCGCGGGCTTATCTGGCATTCGTGGAGAAAGAATCGGGAGCCAAGGTGGGGATGATTTCGACCGGGCCGGACCGAGACCACACCATCCTGCTGGACGACTTTATTACGGAGTTGAAGGTAGCCGCAAAAAAAGCCTAGAATTGCTCTCCCCGGCTCACCCTCAGCCGCGGGGAAGGAGCAAGCGATGGTGGTGTTGGCTGTCACCTGGATGGCGAAAGTTGGACACGAAGCAGACGTTGCCGCAGTTCTCGGGAAGTTAACCGAACACTCCCGCAAGGAACCCGGATGTGCCATGTACCAGGTGCACCGGCACAAGACCGAACCGCGCCGGTTCTTTATCTACGAACAATATAAGGACGATGCCGCGCTGGAAGCCCATCGCGCCGCGGCGCATTTTTTGCAGCACGCGAAAAAAGATCTGCCCAAATTCGCGGATCGTGTGGAAGGACACTTGTTCGAACCGTTGGGGTAGCTTGTGTAGCGGCGGACGCATTTCGTTCGCCTGGCGAGCGAAGCGAGCGCGTTCGACACCACATACAATCCAGGCCGGAACGTTGCGCAAAGCGCGCTCAACCCCGGGCGAATGCGTCCGGGCTACACGATCCTGTTGAGATCTACTTCTTCGCTTCGGCTGGCTTTGATTCCGCGGCCGCGCCGCGGATATAAGTCATGCTTTTCGTGCCGCCGTCGCAAGTACCGACTACTTTGGCATCGGCTTCCTTGCCTTTGTCGACTGCTTCGAGGCTGTAGCCCACTACGCCCTTGGCATCGAGTTTCTTGCTGATTTCGGCTTTGAGGTCATCGCAGGATTTTCTTGCGGTGGGAGCGGCGGTCTGATCGGTTTGCGCAAAGCCGACTGTCCCCACAAAAAGCAGAGCAGCGGCCACTGTCCACGTTTTCATGATGCTCTCCTCGCTTTCGAATCGCAGTATAAATAGTAGGCGCGGGAGAGAATTATTACGAGCGTAATCCGGCAGTAACTAGAACGAATTGAGGTGTCAACCCTCCAGCACGTCGATCGGGCGCGTCGGCAGTTTGGCTAAAAGCAGAGATACTCCTGTGGAAATTCGCCCTTCACCCAGTCTCCTTCTCTAGGTTAGAATTCGCTCACACCGTCTCCGGTCTTGTTCTCCCCATCCCTGTCAAAAATCTAGTGACTGGAGACTTCTATGTCTGCATTACAATCCCTGGCCGGTTTCGCAAACCGGACCGTCGCAGTTGGACTCTGCTGCAGCCTTCTCGCCATGCCCATGCTGGCCGGCGACCATGGACCGTATACAACCACACCGATCAAACACATCGTAGTGATCTTCCAGGAAAACCGATCGTTCGATCAGTACTTCGCGAGCTATCCGTTCGCGGCCAATCTTGCCGGGGAATCTCCATTCCGCGCGCGGCCGAAAACTCCCAGCGTCAACGGGCTTCTGACCGCAGGACTGCTGACGTCGAACCCCAACTCCGCAAACCCCCAACGATTAAGTCCGGCGAATGCGATCGTGTGCAGCGATTCGCATGACTACACCGACGAACAGAACGCATTCGACCATGGCCTGATGGACTTGTTTCCGGAACACACCGCCAGTTCAGGCTGCCCGCTGAGTCAGGTCGTCGACTACTTCGACGGGAACACGGTGACGGCGTTGTGGAACTACGCGCAGCATTTCGCGATGAGCGACAACTCTTATAACACCACCTTCGGCCCATCGACGCCGGGAGCGGTCAACCTGATTTCCGGCCAGACCCATGGAGTGGTCGCTTCGCTCGGCGACATTTCCGGGGATGTTGTATCAGGAACTGTGATCGGCGACGCCGACCCGCTCTACGATGACTGCGGCAGCCCGGACCAAGTGGGCCTGGGTGGACAGAACATTGGCAATCTCTTGAACGCGAAGAACATTACATGGGGTTGGTTCGAGGGAGGGTTCTCGAACTGCAACGCAACTCACACCACAACGAATGGAGGCGTGCGCAAAGACTACATTCCGCATCACCAGCCGTTTCAGTATTACGCTTCTACGGCGAACTCGCATCATCTGCCGGCCTCGTCGACCGCGATGATCGGACATCAGGGAGACCAGGCAAATCATCAGTACGACATTCCGGATTTCTGGAATGCAGCGAATGCGGGGAATATGCCGTCGGTCAGTTTCATCAAGGCGCCCGCGTATCAGGACGGAAATGCCGGGTATTCGAATCCGCTGCTGGAACAGCAGTTTGTAGTCAACTTTATCAATCAGCTCGAAGCATTGCCGACATGGTCTTCGACGGCGGTTGTGATCGCATGGGATGATTCGGGCGGGTGGTACGACCATGTCATGCCGCCAATTATCAACCAATCTCAAACGGCGCGTGATGCACTGACGGGCCCAGGGCTTTGCGGGAGCAACGTTAACAAGGTCGCGGGTGGATATCAGGCGCGTTGCGGATATGGGACTCGCTTGCCTTTCCTAATCGTGTCGCCTTGGGCAAAACAGAACTACGTGGACCATGGGGTGACGGATCAAACGTCGATCATTCGATTCATCGAAGATAACTGGCAGACCGGCAGAGTCGGAGATTCCTCGTTCGATGCGCTGGCTGGCGATATCAGCGGGATGTTCGACTTCAACCAAGAGCGGCTGGCGCCGCCGCTCATTCTCGATCCGAATACCGGAGAACTGCTGGACTCGCACAGGTAGTGTGCTTCTTCCCCCAAATACTCAGGGCTCTTGGGAAGGTTCAGGACCGATCCCAAGGGCCTTAATCCTACAGGACACGACGGATCGATGAGCTGGCTGGGCAGGTCCTACTTTGGCGGAGTTTTGTCGATCATCAATTCGCCGCCGGAGGCGTAGCTTTCCTTCGAGACTTCGTGGAACGCGATGACGATACCTTCGCGGCGGGCGCCTGCTTCTTCTACCAGCGCGTCGGTGATGCGCTTGGCGATCTTGCGCTTCTGGTCGACGGTGCGGCCTTCGAGCAGCGTTACTTGAACCATTGGCATAAACGAAGTTCTCAGTTGTCAGTTCTCAGCAAAATCGCTCTCGACCTCAGCGACTGAGAACTGAGTACCGAGAACTGACAACTACTTCGCCAATTCGTAGCCGGCGAAGAAGAAGCTTAGCTCGAAGCGGGCGGTGTCTTCAGCGTCGGAGCCGTGGATGGCGTTGAATTCGATGTTGGTCGCCCACTTTTTGCGGATGGTGCCTTCCTCGGCGTTAGCCGGGTTGGTGGCGCCCATCAACTTGCGCAGGTCGGCGATGGCGTTTTCTTTTTCGAGCGCCAGCGCCACGATCGGGCCGCTCGACATGAAGTCTGTGAGCGAGTTGTAGAACGGACGACTGGCGTGGACGGCGTAGAACTGCTCGGCCTGATGCTTGGAAATCTGCAGCATCTTCATGGCGAGGATGCGGAAGTTGTTTTTCTCGAACTGTTCGATGATATCGCCGATCGCGTTCTTGCGGACGGCATCAGGTTTGACGATGGTCAGTGTGCGTTGGAGAGTCTTCATAGAATCGGTCGTTAGTCCTTCGTCGCTGGTCTTAATTCGTAGAGACGTTGCTTGCAATGTCTCTTGCCGGCAGAGTCTTTTACTTTGGTGGTACGAAGAGACGTAGCAAGCTACGTCTCTACGCATTACACGTTTACTCCGATTGCTGCGGCCAGGGTTTCGCCGATTGCTGCTGGCGACCTTGCTACCTTGATGCCCGCTGCCTCCAGCGCTTTGATCTTTTCGGAGGCGGTGCCTTTGCCGCCGGAGATGATGGCTCCGGCATGGCCCATGCGGCGGCCGGGAGGCGCGGTCTGGCCGGCGATGAATCCGACGACCGGCTTCTTCATGTGTGTCTTGACGAACTCCGCGGCTTGTTCCTCAGCGTTGCCGCCAATCTCGCCGATCATGATTACGGCTTCGGTCTCGGGATCGCGGTTGAACAAATCCAACGCATCGATGAAATTGGTGCCGATGATGGGATCGCCGCCGATGCCGATGGCGGTCGACTGTCCGATCCCGCGCTGCGTCAGCTGATGGACCGCTTCGTAGGTCAGCGTGCCGGAGCGCGAGACGATGCCGATCGATCCCTCTTTGTGGATCGAGGCAGGCATGATGCCGATCTTGCACTTGCCGGGCGAGATGATGCCGGGGCAGTTGGGGCCGATCAGGCGCGAGCGGCGGTCCTGCAGGAACTCCCAGGCTTTGACCATGTCGAGCGTGGGAATGCCTTCGGTGATGCAGACGATGAGATCGATCTCGGCGTCGGCGGCTTCCATGATGGCGTCGGCGGCGAACGGCGGCGGAACGAAAATAACCGTGGCGTTCGCGTCGGTTTTATCGACGGCTTCGCGAACCGTGTTGAAGATGGGCCAGCCTTCGTGGGTGGTGCCGCCCTTGCCGGGGGTTACGCCTCCGACGATTTTGGTGCCGTAGGCGGCGCTAGCCTTCGCGTGGAAGGTGCCTTCGCGGCCGGTGAGGCCCTGGACTATTACGCGCGTATCTTTATTGACTAGGATTGCCATATGAAAAGTACCTCGAAAACGGTCGTTTCAAAATCTTCACCACGAGGACACGGAGGGGCACAGAGAAGACCTAGCGCCATTCTGTTACGCCGGCTGTGCCTCGCGCCGCTGCGACTACTCTATCTGCGGCGTCTTTCATGGTGTCTGTGACGACGAAGTTGAAGCCTGAGTTCATCAGGATCTTCTTGCCTTCATCGACGTTCGTGCCTTCCAGCCGCAGGACGATGGGCAGCTTGATGTTGGTCTTGCGCGCTGCTTCGACAACCCCTGTGGCCAGCGTATCAACGCGCAGGATGCCGCCAAAAATATTGATCAGCACGGCCTTCACGTTTCTGTCGCTTAGCAAGATCTCGAACGCATGGGCGACCTGCTCGGAACTGGCTCCTCCACCGACGTCGAGGAAGTTCGCGGGCATGCCTCCGGCGTATTTGATAATGTCCATCGTGGCCATGGCGAGTCCGGCGCCGTTCACCATGCAGCCGACATTTCCATCGAGCTTGATGTAGTTCAGGCTGTACTTGGAGGCCTCGACTTCGAGCGGATCTTCTTCGGTGATGTCGCGCAGTTCACGCAGATCGGCATGGCGGAAGAGAGCGTTGTCGTCAAAGTTGATCTTGGCATCGAGGGCGAAGAGGCGGCCATCGGTCGTCGTGATGAAGGGATTAATCTCGAGCAGCGAAGCGTCCGTATCCAGGAACGCCTTATAGAGGCTGGTCAGGAACTGGACTGCGGGTGTGATCTGCTTCGAGTTGAGGCCGAGTTTGAAGGCGATCTTGCGGGCCTGGAAGGCTTCGAGGCCCATGCCGGGGTCGATGTGCTGCTTGAGGATCGCGTCGGGATTTTCGGCGGCGACCTGCTCGATCTCCATGCCGCCAGCGGCGGAGGCCATGAAGACCGGCTTGCCTTCGGCACGATCGACCAGGATCCCGAGATAGAGTTCCTTCTCGATGGGCAGCGTTTCTTCAATCAGCAGACGGCGGACGATGCGGCCCTCGGGGCCGGTCTGATGCGTGATGAGCTTCATGCCGAGCATCTTGCCGGCGAGATCGCCAGCTTCGCTGGCAGACTTGGCGATCTTGACGCCGCCGCCTTTGCCGCGGCCTCCAGCGTGGATTTGAGCTTTGACCACGACGCCGGTGGAACCGGAATCCAACAATTCCTTTGCGACCGACTCAGCCTCTTCGCGCGAAGTGGCCATCGATCCACGGGGTACGGTAACACCATATTTCTTTAAGATTGCTTTTCCCTGATACTCATGAATTTTCATAATGATGACTCTTCAGTAAAGACTTGGAGGGACCCTGCTTGCGGCGTCGCGGTGCGGGCAGCAAACTTCTGATTTTATAGAATGGCGGAGTGTTAGAGCAAACTGCGGCTCTGACCGCAAAGGCAAGATCCTCACCACAGAGGGCACAAAGGGGCACGGGGGAACTTCAAAGTGCTGCGCCTTCCTGGCCGACACCGCATCTAAAGTCGACTAGCAGCCTTGAGTATGTTAGCTCGGGAAAATCCCTATGAAGCTGATCTCCCTCAATGTCGCGCGGCCTCGCCTGACTGTGTACAACGGCAATACGATCAACACTGGCATTTTCAAAGACCCCGTGTCGGGGCCTGTGCCGTTGCGGACGCTCAATCTTGATGGCGATCAGCAGGCTGACTTGGCCGTGCACGGTGGGCCGAACAAAGCGGTCTACGCGTATCCTTCGGAGCACTACGAGTTTTGGCGTGAGGAACTGCCGGGGATGAATCTTCCCTGGGGAATGTTCGGAGAGAACTTCACAACCGAGGGGCTGTTCGAACGCGACCTGCACGTCGGAGATCGACTGCAAATCGGGACAGCCATGATCGTGGTGAGGCAGCCGAGGGTTCCCTGCTACAAGCTGGCGGCCAAGTTTAAGCGCAATGACATTCTGGCGCGCTTTCTGCGGAGCGGCCGCAGCGGATTCTATTTCTCGGTGGAACAGGAGGGAGTCGTCGCCGCAGGAGACTCCTTCGAACCTCTCAGCCAGGAACCGCAGGCCATCACGATCGCGGAGATGAATCATCTCTTCGCCGACGATCGGTACAATCGTGAACTACTCGACAAGGCCATTGCGACTCCGGCGCTGCCGGAGGACTGGCGGGACTATCTGCGGAAGAGATTAACCGGACCGGCAGCCGTCCAGCGTTAGAGGGTGTTGAGAAATTCTCAGGTCGCTTATTTACCTCGGCGAATTGCCGCTACCGATTTTGCACGACTTACGGCGCGGCTAGAAGAGTGGGCGAGAGAACTCGTCTAGTCCCTTACGTGACTCGACGTATTTGCTGGCACCTCACCCGGCATCTTCGTGCCTGGCTTGCGCATGCCGCTCCTTCGCGGCTGGATTGTTGGCTGGGCTTACTCCGCGGCTGCGAGCTCTCGGCCTCGCCTTCGCTTGGACAGCCGAAGCGGCTGTCTCTACGTGGTTCTTGCTGTGCGAATGTCAGGTCGCCATGCGTGTGCGCATGCCTTACAATGCCGCCTTAATGATCCTCGACGCCCTCCATAGGCTTGCTAATCACAGCGAATCACTCACTCGTAGCGAAGCTCGCGACGTGATGGCCGAAGTGTTGACTGGAAAGTGCACAGACGCGCAGATTGCGGCCCTGCTGATCGCGCTGCGCATGAAGGGTGAGACCGTCGAGGAGATTGTGGGATTCGCTGAGGCCATTCGAGCGGCAGCGGCGCCGTCTGCCGATTGAGCGTTCGACCGCCGATGCGCTCGCGGTGAGCGGGACTGGACGTGATGCCCTGCTGGATGAGCCTTTCGACGGATCGACTTTGGTGGATACCAGCGGCACTGGTGGCGATGCCAGCGGGACTTTCAACATTTCGACAGCGACGGCGCTGGTGACGGCGGGTGCGGGCGTGCGCGTGGCCAAGCATGGGAATCGTAGCATCAGCTCAAAATGTGGGTCGGCGGATGTGGTGGAGGCTCTAGGCGTCGATATCCAGCTTTCACCCGAGCGGGCGGTGCAGTGCTTGCGCGAAGTTGGCATCTGCTTTCTCTATGCGCCGAATCTGCATCCGGCGATGAAGCAGGTGCAGGGAGTGCGGCGAGAGTTACGGATGCGCACGATGTTCAATCTACTTGGACCCCTCACAAATCCAGCGCGGGCGAACGGGCAGGTCGTGGGCGTGTATTCGTTGGATCTTGTGGAGAAATTGGCTGAGGCACTGAGCATGTTGGGACTGCGGCGCGCGCTCGTTGTACATGGGCTGGATGGGCTGGATGAGATCACGATCACGGGAGTGACGCGGATTGCTGAGGCTCGCGAGGGCTCAGTGCGATCGTTCGAAGTGGAGCCAGAGGAGTTTGGGATGAAACGGGCTACACTACAGGAAATTTCGGGCGGAGATGCAACCGAGAATGCGGCCACCATTCGGTCGGTGTTGAGTGGGGAGAAATCTGCGCGGCGGGATGTGGTGTTGCTGAATGCGGCGGCCGCGTTGGTCGCATCGGGGAAAGCGGATCATATTGCCGGTGCAATCCCACTTGCTGCCAAGTCCATCGACTCCGGCGCCGCAGCAGAGAAGCTCGAAGCCTTGATCCGGTTCAGTTCCAGTTCCTGATCCACAAGCCCTTGTCATCCTGAGTGCGTTCTTTGCGCCGAAGGACCTGTGCATTTTGCTCGGGAGCGATTCCGACTGTAGAAAGCAACTATTTGACTTCCACTTTTTCCTGATACTCAGCAATCAGCACGTTCCATCCCAGCTCTTTTTTCATCAGATCGCGCAACTGACCTGAGGCATCTGGTTCGCCGTGCACCAGGTATGTGGTCGACGGCTGATTGCGGAACGTTCGCAACCACTGCAACAACTCCGGGGGATCCGCGTGATCGCTGAACTGTTCTAGCGCGGCGACCTGGGCTCGGATAGGAACGTAGTCTCCGAAAATCTTCACTTCGTCAGCCTTACTCTTGATGGTAAAGCCGCGGGTGCCGGGGGCTTGGAATCCGATGAAGAGCACAAGGTTTCGCGGGTCGGGGAGGCGCTGCGCCAGGTGATGAAGGATGCGGCCTCCGGTGACCATGCCGCTGGAGGAAATGATGACCGACGGCATTCTGGCTTCGTTGATCTTCTTGGATTCTTCGGGGGTAGAAGCGAAGGTGAATCCCGGCCACGTCAAGGGTGATCCATACTTGCGGATCATGTCGCGGGTTTCGTCGCTGTATTCCTCGTCGTGCTTCAGAAAGATTTTGACCGCATTGATCGCCATTGGGCTGTCGCAGAAGACGGGCAGGCGCGGGATCTGGCCAGACTCGATCAGGTGCTTGAGGATGAAGACGAATTTTTGGGTGCGCTCGATGGCGAATGCGGGGACGATCACGCTGCCGCCACGGTTTGCGGCGTTGGTGATCAGCGACGCAAGTTCCGGCAACGGATCTTCCCTGGGATGCATGCGGTTGCCGTAGGTCGATTCCATCACCACGAGATCGGCAGTTTCACCTTCCTGGGGACCGGAGTGCACGACCTTTCCGGGAGCGACTTTGTGGTCGTGCACGCGGCCAATGTCTCCCGTGAAGAGCAGGCGTCGCGTTACACCGTTTGTGTTCAATGAGACTTCGGCCATGCATGATCCGAGGATGTGCGCGGCGCGGACGAACCGGAAGGAAAGCTCAGAGGACAGCTTCACAGTTTCACCCACCAGAACAGGCTTGAAGTACTGCAAGGCATTTTCGGCTCCCTCAAATGTGTAGAGCGGCAGGGCGGGGTCGTGCTTGGACTTTTTGGTTTTGTTATAGAAGCGCGCGTCTTCTTCCTGCAGGTGGCCGGAGTCGGGGAGGATGATGCCGCATAGATCGATGGTAGGCGGCGTGGCGCAAATCGGGCCGCGAAAACCTTCTTTGACCAGGCGAGGGATCCAGCCGCAGTGGTCCAGGTGCGCGTGGGTAAGGATGACGGCATCGATTTCTTTTGCTGGGATCGGGGTGTCGCGCCAGTTGCGTTCGCGCCACTCTTTCGGACCCTGGAAGAGTCCGCAGTCGATAAGGACCTGGAATCCGCTCTTGCCGGAGGGATCGCCGGTGTTGATGAGATGTTTCGAGCCGGTGACGGTGCCGGCGGCACCGAGAAACTGGATGTAGGCCAAGCGTGCCCTCCCGCGAGCGACTAACTTACCACGGAGGCACGGAGTACGACGCGAAGATCGAAATGGTATTTGTCATTTCGAGCGGAGCGAGAAATCTGCTGACTGCCGGCGGACAGCAGATTCCTCGTTGCTTCGCTTCTCGGAATGACAAGAAGTTCCGGGTTGCCGGATCCGCAAAGCGTCATTTCTGTGGCGTGTCTACTTTGAACGTGTTGTTCGTCATGTCGCTCTCGGGGATGCTGCCATCGTTCACGCGGATTTCCTGCGGTGAGGCGGGAGTTTCCACGCGGAACGTAGCTTTGCTCTTGGCACGAACTTCGATTCGCTTGGTCACCTCTCCGCCGGCGAACTTGATCGTGACAGGGACTTCGGCTCCGGCGGTCCCGAGATTATCGAGGGTGATGGTCAGCAGGAACGACTTGGTTGGCGAGCTGGTGGCAAAAGCGGACTCCACTTTGAAGTCGGGCAGGCCGCGGTCGCGGTAGACCCAGTCGTCGAAGAACCACTGGAGGTCACGCTGTGTTTGCGCTGCGATCAGGCGCGGCATGTAGGACGGGTCGTTGTCCTGCTCGAGTTTGTAGGCGGCGATTGCTTTCTTGAGCGCGGCGTCGCCGATCATGTCGCGTAACATCCACCAGACGCACAGGGCTTTGCTGCGGTAGAGCTGCTCGTTGATTGTGTTTACTAGAGAACGACTCTTGTCCTGTTCCGCGTCGAGCGCAGTGGTGATCGGCTCGATCTTGGTCAGGGCCGAACGGTGCAGGCCCATATAGTCGAGCGCCGCCTGTCTTCCCTTCTGCTGTTCGATATAGAGAGCTTGCGCGAAGTGGGCGAGACCCTCCTCGATCCAGGGGTGGAAAGAAAGAAAAGAAGCGTGCGCCAACTGGTGAGCCGCTGTGAGTCCAGCAGAACTGGAGTCCTTATTTTTGAGAGGAGTGAGAAGAAGGACTCCGCTCTCAAAGGGCGCGGCGTCGGGATCTGGTAGCTCCGCGACCTTCGCTCTCTCACGCGGCGGCCCAAACCAATCGGCGATGATCGGGGCGCCCTGTTGTGCAGCGTCGGACATTGCGGTAGCCCCAGCCTCGTGCCCCTTCAAGTAGCGTAATTCAATTCCGGGTCTTTCGAGGACGTGATATTGGGCAATCAGGAGAGTCGGTGCGTCCAGCCTCAAAGGTTGCGAACTGCAATCGAAGAACAAAGGGCCCCCAATCCGGTGTTTTCCTTCGAATGTGCAATCGATGGCATTGAAGAGGGCTTCGGGTTCGCCTCCGACAAGCCCTGCTTTGCCGTTCTGATCCATAGAAAGTCTTACCCAGCTTGTGGGAGGAGAGAAAGTTATGCTCAGGTGCATCTTTGATCCCGTTTCCCTTGTCTTCCATTTCGCCAAGACTTCGAAGAGACTGTCACCCTCCGTGAGATTCGCCACTTCCGTCGCAATCGGGTACCACGCGACGTAGCCAGCTCCACGCAGTCCGGTGAAGTCCTCGTCGATTCGATCCCAGTCTGAGTTCTTGGCAACGTCTTCGGGCGTGCCGATGCGTGTGAGACGCGTCGCATCGAACACGATCACTCCTTCGTAGGCGATGTCGAGATCGATTGTCGCGTGGGGGGCGACCTCTTGGGGCAGAGTCACGATGGCTTCTGAAAGGCTGCCGGTGTGGTCGATGTCGGAGGTGTAGGGCTGGGTGACGAATTGGAGCATTTTATCGGCGGCTCGGATGGCGCGCCAATCGAGCGATGAGGAGATTTGCAGGACGGCGATCTTCTGCTGGCTGGGAGTGTCATTGCGCAGCGTGATTTTTCCGCGGACTCCCAAGCGGTGCTGCTCGGGTTCAATCTGCAGGTTTAGATCGTAGGTGGAGATGGAGAACGCTTCCCGGTCGAGAGAGAAACTCAAAACAGGACCACAGAGAACACAGAGGAAACACAAAGGTTTCAGGACGGACTTCATTCTGTTTCCGATGGGTCCTGCTTGGCCCGGCGTTGCCTTACGATCTCGTACAAGACGACCGCGGCGGCTACTGAGACATTCAGCGACGGGACCTTGCCCAGCATCGGGATTGAGACCAGGAAGTCGCACTTGCGCTTCACCAGGTCGTGCAGGCCTTTCCCTTCTCCGCCCAGGACTAGAGCGCAGTCCATGTTGTAGTTCAGGGCGTCGTAAGTTTGGGCAGCGCGCTCATCGAGGCCTACCGTCCAGATATTGTTTTCTTTCAGATCTTCGATGGCACGCGCGATGTTCGTCACTTTCGCAATGGGAAGGTGCTCGGTGGCTCCGGCGGAGGCTTTTGTCACCGTTCCGGTCACGGCGGCGGCGCGGCGTTCGGGGATCACGATGCCGTTTGCGCCTGCGGCGTCGGCGGTGCGCAGGATCGCCCCCAGGTTGTGGGGATCTTCCACGCCATCAAGCACTACCAGGAGAGAATATTTCCCGCGCTTGGCGGCGATGACATCTTCCAGGTCGTTGTACTGCTTGGCGGAGGTGACGGCGACGACTCCCTGGTGCGAGGCGTTTCCGGCCATGCGGTCGAGTTCGGTGCGCTGGAGGAAGCGGACGGGCACGCCGATCTTGCGGCAATCTTCGATCAGGCGCTGCAGGCGGAGATCGTGGCGCTCTTTGGCCATGCCGACCCATTCGAAGGCGCGTCCGCGGGCCTTGAGGGCTTCGGCGACGGAGTTGATGCCGTAGATAATGTGCATGAACTATCAGTGTATATCGCCTCGTATTTCGCGGGTGCTGTCATCCTGAGCGGCGGCAAAGCCGGCGCGAGGGACCGTACGTCGGAAGACGCGGTCGATGATGTCGACGGGAAACGCCCATGGTACATGGCGCTGATATCGACCTCGTTGCTGCATTGCGACTGCTGAATAGTCGTACGGTCCCTCGTGCCAGCTGCGCCGCCACTCAGGATGACACGCGTAGAGAGTTGAGAATCTCCATGGGTTCGGGGCGGTCGCTGTAATCTTCATTGGCCGAGGCGAAGCGGATCGTGCTGTCGCGATCAACGATGAAGGTGGCAGCGATGGGGAGTTCCCAGCTGTCGTCGCCGTTGGTGAAGGGCAGGTTGACGAAGGCTCGGCGGTATATGGCTTCCTGCGCCGCGGGGACGCGATAGATAAGGCCGAACTGACGGGCGACTTTGTTCCCGGCATCGGAAAGCAGGGGGAATCGCAGCTTGTGCTGGTCGTGCATGAAGAACGATTGCTTCACGGTTTGCGGGGAGATGGCGGCGAGTGTCGCTCCGGCTTGCTCGATTTGAGGGAGGATCGGGTTCATGGCTTCCATCTGGCCGACGCAGAAGGGGCACCAGCGGCCGCGGATGAAGCAGAGCACCAGGCGTCGGTGGGCGAGGAGTTCGGACGAACGAACGGCCTTGCCGTTGTGATCTGGCAGTTCGAACTGGGGAGCTTGTGCGCCGACTGGAAGGATATTCGCAGCTAGATTCCGCTGCTTCAATTCGCCGACGGCTTGCGCGTGGATGTTCTGCGTATCAGCGGGAACGTATTTCGCGATCAGCTCTTTGCGCTCGGCGTAGATCTCGCGCAGGGGGCGGAGATCAATGCCGAGAGACGATTCTTCGAGAGAACGCCATTTCATCGTCGTGCCGCCGTATGGGTGACAGGGATACTTCGACTGCGTTGCCGTTCGCTTCGCTCGCGTCAACTCCGCTCAGGATGACAACTTTTGAGAGTCTTGACTGATCGCGAGCACTGACCACTGGCCACTGACCACTGCTCTTCTACATCCCCGGCATCTTCATTCCGGCCAGCCTTCTTGCGAAGCTGGGTTTTCCCATTTGCTTGAACATCTTTCTCATCTGGGCGTATTGGCGGAGCAGATTATTCACTTCCTGCACGGTGGTTCCTGAGCCGCGGGCGATACGTTTGCGGCGGCTTCCGTTGATCACCTCGTGGTGATTGCGCTCATGGGTCGTCATTGAGTTGATGATAGCTTCGACGCGGTTGACCTGTTTTTCGTCGACCTGGTCGGCGGCCTTCTGCAATCCGGAGAATGGGCCGATCGACGGGAGCATGCCGATCAGGCTCTTCATCGATCCCATTTTCTTGACCTGGCGGAGTTGGTCGCGGAAATCTTCTAGCGAGAAGCCATCGCCGGTGAGCGCCTTGGTGGCCAGCTCCGTGGCTTTCTTCTTGTCGATCTGCTGCTCGGCGCGCTCGATCAGCGAGAGGATGTCGCCCATGCCGAGAATGCGCGAGACGATGCGATCCGGATGGAAGGGCTCGAGCGCATCGTATTTTTCGCCGATGCCGATGAACTTGATCGGCTGGCCGGTGACCTGTCGGATGGAGAGGGCCGCACCGCCGCGGGCATCGCCGTCCATCTTCGTGAGGACAACGCCGGTGAGCGATAGCTTCTTGTGGAACTCTTCGGCGGAGCGGACGGCGTCCTGCCCAGTCATGGCGTCGGCGACGAACAGGATTTCCGACGGATTCAGCAGCTTCTTCAGCGACTGCATCTCGTCCATAAGCTGGTCGTCGATGTGGAGGCGGCCGGCGGTGTCGACGATGAGGACGTCACATCCGGTAACGACGGCTTCGCGGCGGGCTTCTTTTACCAGGCGCTCGACCGTCGCGGTGTTGGCTTCGTCCACTTGTCCTTCATAGATCTGGCTCTTGACGGCCTGGGCCACGACTTTCAGTTGCTCGCGGGCTGCGGGCCGGTAGACGTCGACGGAGACTAGCAGCGGACGGTGACCACCTTGCTTGAGCCAGTTGGCCAGCTTGCCCGAAGTGGTCGTCTTGCCGGAACCTTGCAGTCCGGCCATGAGCACGACCGTGGGCGGCTGCGAGGCGAACTTCACACGCGCGGTGTCTTTCCCGAGAACCTCGACGAGTTCGTCGCGAAGGATCTTGATGACCTGCTCTCCCGGCGAGAGGGCGGTCATGACCTCCTGTCCGACAGCTTTGGCGCGGATCTGATCGATGAGCTGCTTCACGACCTTGAGATTGACGTCGGCCTCGAGCAGCGCTATGCGGATTTCGCGCAAGGCCTCGTCGATGTTTTCCTCGGTCAGAGTAGCTTGCCCGCGGAGGGTCTTGAAGGCGCGTTGGAGTTTTTCCTGGAGATTCTCGAACATAGATGTATCAGGCTATTTTAGCAGTCAGGCCAAAGCTGGGCGGACGCCTCGTAGGTCCACAGACACGACCAATGACAAATACTATTCAACCTTCGGACGTGCAAGCTCGATCCGGTCGGTAGTGCGCGTGTACTGGATACCGCCCATACGACCGATCAGGTCGAGCGAATTCCGATCCAGGCGCCCGTCCTTGATGTACCCATCATTGATGTAAATCGAGACAACCTCGCCGATCACCAGACTGCTGCTCGTTGGGGCCGGAGAGAAATCGAGAATCTGGTACAGCTTGCATTCGAAACTGACCGGCGATTCTGCCACTCGTGCCGGTCGGACCAGTCTCGAGGGTAACGGGGTGACCTTTGCCAGCTCGAATTCATTGACCGAAGGATCATATTCGCCGCTGGTCACATTCATCGGGTGCAACAGGTCGTAGGTAACTACATTGACCACGAATTCCTTCGTCTCGCGGATGTTGCGCAGCGTGTCTTTGGGTTCGCCATCGGAACCCTCTCTATGCTTGGGCTGGCGTAATCCCGGGGCGAAGCCCAGCAATGGTGGGTCGACGCACATGGCGTTGAAAAAAGAAAAAGGCGCTAGATTAGGGTGTCCCGGAGCGCTCACGGTGGAAACCCATGCGATCGGGCGCGGAGCAACGGAATTCAGCAAAATGCCGTAAAGGTCGCTGTGAGAAATCTCTGACGGGTTGATGTTCATCGTCGTATATGTGATGCAACGGAGATAAGCTACGAAAACACTTCTTTGGCCGCAATCACCGTGTTGCTGTGGATGGTGACCGTGTCTTCGACGTTCTGCGCGTAGCCTCCGGCGAAGGTGACCATGACGGGGATACTGCGCGCGCGGGCTACACGGAAGACCAGTTCGTCGCGCTTCTTGAGTCCCTCAATCGATAGGTTGAGTCCGCCGAGTTGGTCTTCCTTATACGGGTCGGCGCCGGCGACGTAGCACATCAAATCGGGCTCGAACTGGCGGAGGCCGGAGCTGAGGGCGTTGTCGAGCCAGGCCAGGTAGTCGTCGTCGCCGGTGCCATCTGGGAGATCGACATCGATGGAGGAGGGCGGCTTCCACAATGGATAGTTATTGTGCTGGTGGAGCGAGATGGTGAAGACATCGCCGGCGTGGGCTCCGCGCATCTTGCCGCGGGGAGCGTTGGGGGGCGGCTGAACCGTCGAGACTGAAGCCGAGGGCAGCAGCGCGCTCGCCGTACGTGTGCCGGCAAAAATTGCAGCCGTGCCATTGCCTTGATGGACGTCGCAATCGACGGTCATCGCGGTATGGATCTTGTCGTCGCGCTGCAGGCGGCGGATGGCGACCGCGACATCGTGGATCATGCAGAATCCCTCGCCGTGGTCGGGGAAGGCGTGGTGGAATCCGCCGCCGATGCTGATGCTGACTCCGTCGGTCATGCACTGACGCGCGGCCAGGATAGATCCTCCAGCGGCGAGCCAGAAGGCATCGGCCAACTCACGCGAGTAGGGGATTTCCATTTCCATTTCTTCGCGCGGGCTGAGCGTGCCGGTCTTCAGCTTCTGAACGTACTCGGGCTTGTGGACTAGAAGGATGTCCTGGTCGGTGGCGGGCTGGGGCTCGAGGAAATCTTCTGCGGCAGCCACGCCAGTTGAGATCAGGCGATCGTGGATGCGGCGATATTTCTCGGCGGGAAAGACGTGGGTGCCGATCGGCAGGTAATAGGCATCGCTGTAGATTAGCTTGAACGGGAGCATGGCGAAGCCCTTCATCATACGCTCACCACGAAGCGCTCAACACGATGTCATCCTGAACTGCGGCGAAGCCGCAGTGAGGGACCGTAAGACGGCGGAAACCAGCGATGAGGTGGACAGGCACCCCTAGGTGCATGCAGCGCGGAGAGTCCCGACAACGGCATTTTCGGCTCATGATTTCGTACGGTCCCTCGAAGGGCTTTCGGCCTTCTCAGGATGACATTATGATGGAGGACGTTTTGGCGATTTAGCGTTTCTTCAACGGTTGCACGGGGGCGACTACTGGGCGACGCACGGGAACGATTGCTCCCTTGGAGGGATCGGCAGCGGCGCTGGCGCGGGTCAGGACTTCCTGCTGGATGTACTGCACAAATTCCTGGATCTGGCGCTGCATTTCTTCCATGCGTTCGCGCATTTGCAGGATGATCGCCATGCCGGCGATGTTGACGCCGAGGTCGCGCGCGAGCGACAGGATGAATTCCAGGCGGAGTAGGTCTTCATCGGTGTAGAGGCGGGTATTGCCTTCGGTGCGGGAGGGTTTGAGCAGGCCTTCGCGTTCGTAGAGGCGCAGGGTTTGGGGGTGGATGCCGTACATCTCGGCAACGGCCGAAATCATGTACGCGCCCTTCGATTTGCGCTTCGTCATCGTTGTCCGTCTATCCGATTATAGAGCGCACATCAATTTTCCTGCTAGTTCTGAGCCGGTTCCTGCGGCGCAGAATGGCGCCAAACCCAAGTGGCCGAGCGGCATCGTAATTGGCGGAGGATTTCTCACGGACGAAAATAATGCTATCAGTGTAGTGGAAAACCTTATTGAGACGAACCGGGACGGGCAGAAAGGCTACAAGGAGGCCGCGGAGCAGGTAAAGCGGCCGGACTTGAAGGCCTACTTCAACGAGCAGAGCATGGAGCGCGGGCGCTTTGCGATGGAACTGCAGGCGGAACTGGCAAAACTGGGAAAGCCTGACAAGAAGGTTTCTGGATCGGCCGGTGGCGCGATGCATCGAGCGTGGATCGATACGAAAGTCGCGCTCGGTGGCGGCGACAAGACCATTCTTGAATCCGTCGAGGCGGGCGAGGACACAGCCAAGGACACGTACAACAAGGCACTTAGTGGAAACTTGCCAGAGACAGTGAGGGCGATGGTGCAGCGGCAAGCGGCGAGTGTCCAGCAGGCCCATGACAAGGTGCGGAACTTGCGGGATCAAGCGAAGGCTGCCGCCTAAGCTCGAAACTTCACGCACCGACCAAAGGAAAGAGGACCGGATATCCGGTCCTCTTTTTTGTTGATGGTCAGTATCAGGCGGCGGGTTGCGGTTTCCGCTTTGGGGCTACCGCCCAGCCTGCCGGCTTGAGGGCGTGGTTCAGAGCATAAGCCACGAATCCGCCGGCGATTAGGATCATTCCGAAGGCGAAGGAACTCATCCCTAAGATCGACTCGTGCTGGCTGCGCGCGATGGAGAATCCCAGCAAGAGCATGGGCGGAATGCCGATCGCAATCGCTCCGAACAGGCCACCCGGGACCTTGAATGGACGCTTCAAATTCGGCTCTGTGAAACGCAGGACTGCCAGCGCCAGGAATTCCAGGAACAGGCTGGTGCCATAAACGAGGATGTCGAGCGTGACGAGACGCTCGAAACCCAGCAGCAGACAAGGCATCCAGAAGCAGGCGAGGACGACGATCGTCACCCACGGAGCCTTTGACTTGGGATGCAGCTTGCCGAAGACCTTCGGCAGCATGCCATCCTGCGCCATGGCCAGAGGCAGACGCGAGTAGCTCATGACCAGGGCGTTGAACATGCCGAAGCCGCTGATCATGCCGCCGAGGGCCAGGCCGAATCGGAGCAGCGGGCCACCTAAGATTCCTGCGACGTCGGCCCAGAAGCCGGTATCCCAGGAACTGGCGGGAAGCCCGGTCATCCACATTGCGCCGACGGGAACGATGTAGCTGATGGCGACAATAAAAACCGCAACCAGCATGGCGCGCGGATAGGTCCGCTGCGGCTTTTCGACTTCCGTTGCGATGGTCGAGGCGTTGTCCCATCCCATGTAGTTCCACATGCAGATGAGCAGGCCGGTGAGGATGCCGACATCGGAGTGCGACGGTTTGGTGGCGACGGCGAGAGCGCCGAGCTTAAACGGAGCGATGCAGACGATCGCCAGAAACGGCGCCGACAGGGCGAAGAATAGCCAGAGCGAGGTGTTCGACACGACCTTCACTCCGGCAATGTTGAGGAGAGCGCAGGCGGCGACGACCGCCATGCCCACGAAGAGCCCACGATGTCCTTGCTGGAACCACGGGAAGAGGCGGTCCAGGTAGAGAACGAAGAGCGTGGGGTAGATTGCCATGTCGAAGATTGACGCAACGAGCGAGAGCCAGGCTTCCTGGAATCCCCAGAAGTTGCCCATGGCGCGGCGCACCCAGGCGTAGTATCCGCCTTCGTAGGGGAGCGCGCTGGAGAGTTCGCCGATCATGAAAGCGGTCGGCAGGCTCCAGAGGAGCGGCGTCAGGAGCAGAATAAGGATGGCGCGTCCGTAACCGGCGCCGTGCACGATGTCTTCGGTGCCATAGGTTCCGCCCGACACCATAAAGAAGGTGGCGGCGACCAAGGGCCAAAGCGTGAGGCGGACGAATTTCTTCCGGTTGGGGACGACGGCGAGGGATTTGGAATTTTCGAGTTGTTGCCGGCTAGCTGTTGCCAATTTCTATGGCTGCCTCCTCAAGCGACTCACTCTCACCACCGCGTCTCCCTTGGTCTCAAGAAACAAGACATTGCATCTCGCGGCTCCCGGGTTCGTGCGTTTTCCCGGGCATTTCGGCGAAGTTAGTTCGCATTTGTGAGATTACGGGAAATTTCCACAGATGCAAGATTTTTTTGAAGAATTTTGCAAATTTTTGTAACGCGTCGGGAGTGGTACGGAGGTAATGGGGTAGCCGAGCGTCAAAGACACTCACCACAGGGGGCACGGGGGTAGCACAGAGGTTAATTCTGCCACTCCTTACCTTCGACCATGCGTTTGATTCCGTCACGCAGGTGGAGGACGTTGAAGTTAATCAAGAGACCTACCGGTATTCCGCTCAGACGCATGTAAGACAACAGTTGTGCTTGATGAATCGGGTGGAGTGCCTCGACGGATTTCACTTCCACCACGACTCGGTGTTCAACGACGAGGTCGATGCGATATCCGACTTCGAGCTTCTGACTTTCATAGACCACGGGTTGAGCTACTTCAGTTGCGACTTCGAAACCTCGGCTCCTCAGTTCTTGCGCCAGGCAGGCTTGGTAGGCGCTTTCCAGCAGACCTGGGCCTAGAAGCGAATGAACCTTCATTGCGGAATTGACGATCGCGCCGGTGATCTCATTTACGCGAAGTGAGTGGGAACGTGCCGGAGTGGCCATGCCTAATGCATACCAGACTTACCCTGTGTTCCTCTGTGATCCCTGTGGTGAAAGATCTTTTGCAGTTTCAATTTGGGAAAACCATTCACCACAGGGGGCACAGGGTAACACGGGAAATCAATTAAACCTTCGACCAGAGGTCGGCTCTTGGATCTTCTGGATTTAGTTTTGCCAGTTCGCGGAGGAGTTCTTTTGTGCGCTCGTCTCTCGGCATGGGGACGTGGACTGTGATCTCCACGATTTCGTCGCCGCGGGCGCCTTCTCTTGTCGCTGACGGGACGCCCTTTTCCCGCAGGCGAAGCTTTTGGCCCGACTGCGTGCCGGGGGGAATCTTCAGCAGGGCCCGGCCGTCGATTGTAGGGACTTCTATCTTCGCTCCCAGAGCCGCCTCCGTTGCGCTGACCGGAACTGTGAGCGAGATGTCGTCACCGTCACGGTGAAAGATCGGGTGATCGCCGGTGCGGATGATGGCGTAGAGATCGCCAGGGGCGCCGCCGTGGGCCCCGGCGTTACCTTTGCCGGGGACGCGGATACGCTGGCCGTCGCGGGTGCCGGGCTTGATGCGAACTTCGAGCGGCTCGGTGTGCGTGACCGTGCCTTCGCCGTGACAGGTGGGGCAGGTCGTCAAATTCTTTCCGGTGCCATGGCAGCGGGGGCACTGGACGTTGAACTTCATGCGTCCGCCGGTTTGGGTGATCTGTCCGGTGCCGTTGCACTCGGGACACTTGCCCGGCGCTTCGAGCGTGCCCTGGCCGTGGCATTGGGCGCAGACATCCTGGCGCGTGATGTTGAGGCGCATGACGCCGCCGCGGATCGCGGTCCAGAAGGGGACGTTGACCTGATATTCAAGATCGGTGCCGGGCTCAGGGCCTTCGTCGGCGTGGGTCGCGCCGCGGCCTCCGCCGAACATTGAACCGAAGATATCGCGGAAACTACTGCCGCCGCCGGACGTGCTCTGTCCGCGGCCGGCATTGTTGATCAGGTCGGAGAAGTCGAATCCGCCGAAATCGAACTGAACGCCGCCCGGGTTTCCGGGCTGAGCGCCACCGCCAGGAAAGCCTCCCGGGAATCCGCCACCCGACTGGCCCGCACGCGCGTAAGCTTCCGCCGTAGCCGGATCGATGTTGTCGGAGTAGAAGCCGACCTGGTCGTAGATCTTGCGCTTCTTGGGATCGCTGAGGACTTCGTTGGCCTCGGAGAGAGCCTTGAACTTTTCTTCTGCCGATTTGTCACCCGGGTTGACGTCGGGGTGATATTTGCGGGCGAGCTTGCGGAAAGCTTTACGAATGTCTTCGGCGGAGGCGGACTTCTTCACCCCGAGAGTTTCGTAGTAGTCCTTTTTTGTAGTGGTTGCCATTGAACACGATCTGAACTCGGATTACAGACATACCGAGTTTAATTCAGAATCTTCCGGCTCTCCTTATCGTCTATAACGACGGTCAAGTCCTCGAAGTCCGGCGCGTCGACGTAGACAGGGATGCGGCGCACTCCCGTGGGAGTTTCCGCAAAGACAAGCCATTTACCCTCCTCATCGGCGAGGTCGATAAAGTAAGTTTCGTTGTTTACCTGGAAGTCCAATTTCGTTTCTCCCCTGTTTATGCCCCAAACAATCGCGTCATCCTGAGCGGAGTTGACGGCCGCGAAGCGGGCGGCAACGGAGTCGAAGGATCTCTACCTTTCCACTGCAGTAACGCGGCAGGGATCCTTCGACTCCGTGGATGCTGCGCTGATCGCGCAGCATCCACTCCGCTCAGGATGACAAGTCCCGAAAGCTGACAGCTTACTTCTTGTCTTCTACGTCCACGTACTCAGCGTCGATTACGCCTTCGTCTTTCTTCTTGGCCTGGCCATCGCCGCCGGGTTCTGGGCCAGCGCTTGGCCCTGCACCGGGTCCGCCCTGCGCTCCGCCTTGCGGCTGGGCGGCTTTGTACATCTGCTCGGCCAGCTTGTGCGAGGCGGTGGTCAAGACTTCGCGGGCCTTGTCCATCTGCGCTTTGTCGTTCGACTCCAAAGCCTTCTTGGCGTCGGCCAGCGCGTTTTCGACGTCGCCACGTTCGGAGCCGGAGATCTTGTCGCCATGCTCCTTCAGCATCTTCTCGATGTTGTAGACCATCGAGTCGAGCTGGTTCTTGGCTTCGATCGAGTCGCGAGCTGCCTTGTCTTCGGCCGCGTGCGCGTCGGCTTCCTTCGCCATGCGCTCAACTTCATCTTTCGATAGACCAGAGGACGACGTGATCGTGATCTTCTGATCCTTTTGCGTCGCCGTGTCTTTCGCGGTGACGTTCAGGATGCCGTTGGCATCGATGTCGAATGTGACTTCGATCTGCGGTACCCCACGCGGTGCTGGCGGAATTCCGGTCAGGTGGAACTTACCGAGCGTGCGGTTCTGCGCCGCCATCGGACGTTCGCCCTGCAGGACGTGAACTTCCACCGAGGTCTGGCTGTCGGCCGCGGTCGAGAAAGTCTCCGTCTTCTTGGTCGGGATCGTCGTATTGCGCGGAATCATCGGCGTCGCCACGCCCCCAAGCGTTTCGATCGCGAGCGTCAGCGGAGTCACGTCGAGCAGAAGCAGGTCTTTCACTTCACCCTTGAGCACGCCGCCCTGGATGGCTGCGCCGACTGCGACGACTTCATCAGGGTTGACACCCTTGTGGCCTTCGCGTCCGAAGAGCTCTTTCACGAGCTGCTGGATACGCGGCATGCGGGTCTGTCCGCCGACCAGCACGACTTCGTTGAGCTTGCTGGCATCGACACCCGCGTCTTTCATGCACTGCTTGCAGGGGCCGACCGACTTCTGAATGATGTCTTCGACCATGCCTTCGAGCTTGGCGCGGGTCAGCTTCTTGACCAGGTGCTTGGGACCGCTGGCATCGGCCGTGATGAACGGCAGATTGATTTCGGTCTCCATGGTGGTCGAGAGCTCAATCTTCGCGCGCTCGGCGGCATCCCGTAGACGCTGCAAGGCCATTTCGTTGCCCTTGCCGCGCAGGTCGAGCCCTTCGTCTTTCTTGAATTCGTCGATGAGCCAGTCGACCAGCCGCTGGTCGAGATTGTCGCCGCCGAGGTGCGTATCACCGTTAGTGGCCTTTACTTCGATGACGCCTTCGCCGACTTCCAGGATCGAGATGTCAAACGTTCCACCACCGAAGTCATAGACGGCGATAGTCTCGTCCTTTCCCTTGTCGAGACCGTAAGCGAGCGCGGCTGCCGTGGGCTCGTTAATGATGCGCTTCACTTCGAGGCCGGCAATCTGTCCGGCGTCTTTGGTGGCCTGACGCTGCGCATCATTGAAGTACGCCGGCACCGTGATGACGGCTTCGGTGACTTTCTCGCCGAGATAGTCTTCCGCAGCCTTCTTCAGCTTCTGCAGAATCAGTGCCGAGATCTGGGGCGGAGTGTATTCCTTCCCCTGCGCCAGCACCGCGACATGATCGCCCTGGCGCACGACTTTGTAGGGCACCATCTTTATTTCTTCGCCAACTTCGTCATAGCGGCGTCCCATGAAACGCTTGATCGAGTAGACCGTGTTTTCCGGGTTGGTGATCGCCTGGCGCTTGGCGACCTGTCCGACGAGCCGCTCGCCGGTCTTGGTAAATCCGACTACCGAAGGGGTCGTCCGCCCTCCTTCTTCATTGGCAATGACCTTGGGCTCGCCACCCTCCATGACGGCTACGCAGGAGTTGGTGGTGCCGAGGTCAATTCCGATAATCTTGCCCATAAACTTAGCCTCCTAAACTTGATAAGTCCTTTACCATCAATAGTGTTTTGATTGCGTCCTCGGTCATGCTAAGACCTGAGTGGATTGTTGTCAAGGTTTAGATGCGTGAAATTAGCTTCGCGATTCGCAGTGAACTTCGGAAGCTCAGGAGAACGAGGGTGGGATTCAACCGACGAGAACATCCCCTCACACGCTCAAGGTTTGGCGATATTAGCCCGGATCGAATCGAGCGACCGCTTATTTTAAGATCAAACGGGGCGCTTGTTCCCCACGTCTTGCTTCAAATCGGAACCGCATTCGGCAAAACAGTGTTTTCGGGTGCCCGTCACCTTCGGCAGCTACTCCATCTCCACCTTCCAGACCGGCCGCCCGCCAAGAGAATGGTAGAAGCCCCATCCGGCGATGACCAGGACGCTGAGCAGCGCGAGGAGCGTCGACGGCACGTACCATTCGGAAACGTCAGCGGTGAAGGGGACGTTGGCCAGCATGTCCACGGTAAAGGCTCCTACGGCCAGCGGCACCAGCCCGAAGCGCAGGACGATCAGAACCAGGACGGCGTAGATCAGAAGAAGTTCCGGAATGTCCACGGCTGGATGCGTGCTTCCCAGAGAACGCATTCCGACCCAGAACACCAGAAAGAGAACTCCGGCAATCCAGTCGGAACGCATAATCTTGATCTTCATCAGCCCAAACAGGAATTCCAGCAGCACCTTCAAGCCCAGCAGAATAAAGAAAAACTGCAGAGTGGCGAAGATTGACGTCGGCATCTGAATCAGGATTTGTCCCAGCGCTTGCCGTCCTCCCACCAAATAAGAGGTCGCACTAAGAGGCGGCGATGCACTGAGCCGTGCCAGTGGGATGAAGGACCCTTCGACGATCATGATCCAGACTGCCCCGAAAGTGACGCCAAACAAGATATCGCGCCCCACCAGCGCATCCCGAACCTGCCCGGAAATTAGACGAGTCCAGGTAATGATGGCCTGCGGCCAGCGCCGACGAATCCATGGTTCGATCGCCATGTAAAACACCCATCCGATACAGGCAAGCAGCAGGCCTGAAGCGATGGCGAGCATGGTGGTTCCGAACGTTTCGAAGCCGGGCACGAAGTGAGCGCGGCACAAAAAAAGCAGCATCTCCAGAGTGAACATGACCAGGGCCAGTCGAACCGCGCCCTCGCGGTCGCCACGTCCATGGCGATAGTTACGCCGCGCCAGCAGGGCACCGGTCACCAGGAGAGCAATGAGGACGAGGAGCGAAATGATGTTGCTGGCGCGATTTCTTTTTTCCTCCTGTGACTTGGGAGTGATCATGCGCCACGGCTTGTTCCATTCGCCGATCAACGCGAAAAATACCGGCTTGCCGCGCCATGCCGCAGCCTCCACTCGCAATGTACGGTTCGTCCCGGGCCACACGCCTGTCCAAGCCGCGCGAGTGTCGCTCATTCCCAGCGAAGTCCACTCCGGCTGAGCCGTTTGCAGCTTGGACGGGTCCAGTTCCGCCGCTGCAAGAAGGCGACTCCAGTCCGCGGCGACGGCCTGCGTTGTTGCGGCCTCCTTCTGCGGGGGAATCGCCTGGAAGTACACCAGCCTGCCGCGGGCGTCGAGTTTGACATTGACCATACCCGACAAGGTCGTCGGCGGATCTTCCTCCGCGATGATCCCCGGAGTTAACAAGAGATCACGGTAGTCACTCGCCGTCATCAGGTCAGGACTCTGCCGGTACCAGAACTCGAGCATCGTCGGACGCGCCGCAATTACTTGATCCCAATTCACGGGTTTCGGATCGTTGCGTTCGACGTAATCGCGGTAGTCGGTGTCGTAATCGAAATTGAAAGCGCTATCCGCCGGTTTTTGCGTGTAGCCCGCCGCTGCTACAATCTCCCGCGCTCTGTGCGCGAGCACTTCGGGGGTCTGATCCAAGTGCATCTTTTCCAGGGCGCTGTAGTGGATCGTGAGAGAAGCGCCGATCGCCAGCCCAATCACGACCGTAGCAAGACACGCGATGGCGATCGCAGGGCGCAGACCCGAAGTTTCTCCGGCCGCGGCCACCATCTGCGGCGACGGAGTTTCTCCCGCAGCTAAGGCGGCGGCGAGCGGGTCCCCTCCGGGCAAGGCCGCGGATACTGCGAGAGCGTTGGCAGGGCGGGAGGAAGGCTCGGTCTCGAGACAACGCAGGATCACTTTTTCGACGATGGGGTCAAGATCTTTAATGACAGATGACGGGCGGCTCGGGGTGCGGTCCTCATGGCCGTGCAAAATTCCTGCTGCTTTTTCGGCGAACGGGCGTTTGCCGGTAAAGATTTCATAGAGCACGAGGCCGAGCGCGTAGATATCACTCAGCATTGTGACTTCCCTGCCCTCGATCTGCTCAGGAGCCATGTAAGCAGGTGTACCGCTGCGGACCTCGGGACCGCGGATGTCGTCGGCGACTCCGGCGAGGCCGAAATCGGTGATGACGGCCTGCCCGCGGCCATCGAGCATGATGTTGGCGGGCTTCAGATCGCGGTGCAAGACGCCTTTGGTGTGGGCGGCAGCGAGGCCGGCGCAGATCTGGCGGGCGATCTCGACCGCTTTGTCTTGCGGAAGGCGGCCGATGCGGCGCAGCAGCGAGGCCAGGTCTTCGCCATCGACGTACTCCATGGTGAAGAAGCTGGCGCCATCGATTTCACCGACGTCGTAAACGCGGCATACGTTGGGATGCGAGACGCGGCGCGCGATGCGAACTTCGTTCTTGAAGCGCTCGAGCATGCCTTCGTGGCTGGTGGCCTCTTCTGGGAGGAACTTCATGGCGACGGCCTGGCCCAGGGTGAGATCGTCGGCGCGATAGACTTCGCCCATGCCGCCTTTGCCGAGCAGCGCGATGATGCGATAGCGTCCGGCGATGAGACGGCCAGGAAGGAACCGTCCCTCGCTGACCAGGTAATCGATGGAAGCGGATGTGCGAGAGGAAGAACGCTGCGACGATGACGAGGGCGGACGTGGAGGCAGGGGCGAAGTCGCAGTAGCCGAGTAATCGATGGTTGCGAGGTCGTCCGGGCTCGGCGTTGTCTTAGCGCTGGATACGGGCTTGCCGCAGTCGGAACAGAAGCGAACATCCGCCGCGGCCAGCGCGGTGCCACAGAAGGAACAGTAAGCCATGAAAATCCCCGCAACAGGATACCTCAGGGGTCAGGGGTCAGGCATCGGGCTTCGGAGCGGCGATCGCCCAAAAATTAGAGATGTCATCCTGAGCGGCGGCGGAGCCGGCACGAGGGATCGTATGTGAGCATATAGCTTTGATGGCGTGGACAGGAGCGCGTATGCCGCCCGCAGCTTGGCGATCTTTTCTTCTGCATCGGCACCGCACGATTTCGTACGGTCCCTCGGAGGGCTTGCGCCCTCCTCAGGATGACATCGGGTTAATGACAATGGGGTTTGTTGTTGGCTGACACCCGATACCTGACGCGTGAACGCCGTAAGCCCGACGCCTGCTTTGTATTACCATCCAGAGCAATGAACTCTGCTCCGGGGCGGTGGTTCCGCGATCCCTTATTCCTGCTTTGTTTAACGGCGGGATTGCTTGCGTTCGTCGTGCAATCCGGCGAACTGGGCACCGCGGATACAATGCACCGGCTGCAAACCACGCACTGGCTGTGGACTTCGCAGCCGCAGGTGTTTCCCAATGAGTATCCCGAGTTTGGGCTGCATGGGTGGCACGGCGGGATCTATAGCTGGTACGGCATCGGGCAGTCTCTGCTGATGCTCCCGGCGGATCTGGTGGCGACCTGGGTGTCGCACTGGCGCATGTTTTCGGAGTATCAGGACGATCCGGCGGTGCGCAGCATTTTGGTCAGCTACAGCACGAACATTCTCGTCAATGTGCTGACCGCGCTGATCGTATTCCGTTTCCTGCGTCAGTTGAAATTCACAATGAATGAAGCCGTCGCGGGCATCCTGGCCCTGATGTTTTGCACAACGCACCTGCACTACACGCAGAACATGCAGGAAAACAATTACATCCTGCTGCTGACAATGGTTGGGCTGTCGTATCAGTACGAGTGGCTGCGAAGCGGAAGCCGCCGCGCGCTGTGGATCGGCTCGGCGGCGCTGGGGTTGAATCTGCTGACTCGTGTGACCACCGGCATCGACGTTATGGCAGCCGGTGCCTTCCTGCTAATGGTGCTCTGGTTTGATCGTGTGACGGGGCGGGAATTGTGGCAACGGATCGTAAGTTACTGTAAGGTTGCGGTCCCGGTCTATGCGTTCTTTGCTATTGTCGAGCGACTCTACAGCTATTACCGGTTCGGTTCGCTCACCCAGACCTATCTGCCGATTTTTGCGCGGGAGCAGCGGATGCAGGATCCGACGTTGCCTGCGAATTTCCCCTGGAGTACACCCTTACACGAGGGAGTTCTCGGGGCGTTGTTCAAGCCGGAGAAGTCAATTTTCCTTTTTGATCCGCTGATTGTGCTCGCGATTGTGCTCATAGTGATGCTGTGGAGAAAACTTGATGGCGTGGTTCGCGCCTACGTGCTGAGTTCCCTCCTGCTACTCACCGGCTATCTCACTTTTTATGCGCGGTATACCTATTGGGCAGGAGACTTCGCGTGGGGTGACCGCTACGTCTCAAGCGCAGTGCAGATGATCGCGATGCTTGCGGTGCCCCTGCTGCTGCAACAGCGGGCGAACATCGGTCGATGGATGTGGAGAGCAGCAATGTTGCTGATCGGAGTCAGCTTCGTCGTTCAACTCGCGTCCCTCATGTTCTGGCTGCCGCTGGAAATTTATCAGATGGAAACGCTGGGGCATCCGACGTTCGTTATCGCGCTACGCTTCAAGAACATTCTGGCATTCGCTCTGGGAAAGATGGACGCCTGGGGCCTGAACACGGACGACATGGGCTACGACCAATGGGATTACGTGCATATCACCACATGGAACTTCTTTCCGTTCCTGCTGCGTAGGGTCGGGGCCGCGCCCCGATGGGTGGTGGATACTGCATTCGCCATTTGGGGGCTGGCGCTGGCCGCGCTCGCGGCAGTGTTGTGGAGGCTCAGGGCAGCTACGCGGGCAGCGTCCTGAAGAATTTTACAAGTCCTGCCTCACGCGTTATTGTTGGTGCGATTTCTGAAACCTCCTTAACGTCCGGAGCCTGAGATCGTGGAGCAATCATGGCCGTTACGGCGGGACTGAAGTGTGTGCGAGAGAACTACATTGAACGCAAGCGGTGGAGCAAGCACTACCACACCTCCAGCCGCGCAGCGGCGGGATATGAAAGCCCGGCACGGAAGTGCCGGGTGAGTTGGAACAAATACGCGAGTCCCGTAGGGACGACACGCGTTGTCACCGCACACTCTCAAGCCGCGCCGCCCTTTCAAAGCGTAATCACTTGATTCACGAAGTTTCTAGCTCGGGATACTGGAAAGGTAGATATCATGAAGCGTTTTCGTCCCGCCTTCGTTACCCTCGCGGTTCTCATCGCGTTCCACACGACAGTCCTTCTTCACGCAGCATCTTCACCGGGGCCGCTAACGAGCGCCCAAGAAAGGAACGCGCCCGAACGGGTATCCGCCGATACTCCGCGGTTGACGGGTGGGGCGACGTTCACGGTTCCCAAGGAATGGTCGATCGTGACAGGAAAGAACCTCGTCATCCTGGAACCGCCGGAAACGGACACGCACATTGTGATCTTCGGCGCACCGGCCGGAGATGCAGCCGCCGCGGTGACGGCGGCCTGGGCGGCTTACCGGCCGGAGTCGAAACGTCCGGTAAAGCTGGTCACTCCTCGCCCCGCAAAAGAAGGTTGGGACGAACGGCAGGTTTTCGATTACGAGACTTCACCGAACGAGAGAGCTGCGGTGGAGGCGCTGGCACTACGGGCTGGAACTTCGTGGACGGTTGCAATCCTAGATGGCACCGATCCCACGGTGGAGAAGCGCTCGGCGGCAGTGGGACTGGTCTTCGAGAGTCTGCGTCCGAAGAGCTACAAGCGCGAATCATTCGCCGGACGCAAGGCTCACCCGCTGGACGCGGAGCGGATCGCGACGCTCACCGCGTTCGTCGAGAGTTCGATGCGACAGTTGGGGATTCCCGGCGTCTCGATCGCGCTCATCGATCAGGGCAAGGTTGTGTATCAAGGCGGATTCGGAGTGCGCGAACTGGGTAAGCCGGAGCGCGTGGACGAGAACACTGTATTCATGGCGGCATCGAATACAAAAGGCATGACCACGCTTCTGCTGGCCGAGCTTGTGGACAAGAAGAAGTTGAGGTGGGATCAGCCGGTGATTGAGGTCTATCCAAGCTTCAAACTGGGCAACGCCGACACGACGAAGAAGGTCCTGATTAAGAACCTGATCTGCGCCTGCACGGGTTTGCCGCGACAGGACATGGAATGGCTCTTCGAATACAAAAACGCCACCCCGGAATCTGAGATCGGGCTGCTCGGCACCATGCAACCGACCAGTAAGTTCGGCGAGGTCTTTCAGTACAGCAACCTGATGGCTGCAGCCGCTGGCTACATCGGCGGACACATTGTCTATCCGGAGCGGGAACTGGGTGCGGCCTACGACACTGCGATGCAACAGATGATTTTCGATCCGCTAGGGATGCAGTCGACGACCTTCGACTATTCAAAGGCATTGGCGGGAAATCACGCGACGCCACACGGCGACAACATCGATGGCAAGCCTAGCATCGCCAGCATGGGCATCAACTATTCGATTCTGCCGGCGCGGCCGGCGGGTGCGGTTTGGACCTCGGCGGCAGACCTGAGTCACTACGTACAACTCGAGCTCACACAGGGCAAGCTGCCCAGCGGCAAACAACTGGTGTCGGCGGAGAACTTGCTGATGCGGCGCGCGCCGCAGGTCCAACTCGGCGAAGACGCCAGCTACGGAATGGGCCTGATCACCGACCATACCTATGGAGTTCAGGTGGTGAGTCACGGCGGGAGTATGTCCGGGTTCAAGAGCAACTGGTGGGCTCTACCGGAGTATGGCGTCGGGGCTGTGATGCTTACCAACGCTGACAACGGCGGTATGCTTGAGGGGCCGTTCAGCCGACGGTTGCTCGAGATTCTTTTCGATGGAAAACCCGAAGCTGAGGCGGATATCGCTTCGAGTGCGGCAGTGCACAAAGCTGAACTCGCGAAGGAACGGGAGCGACTGGTGGTCCCGGCAGCACCCGACAGCGTGGCTGGCTTGGCCAAACACTACGCGAGCAAGGAACTCGGCGATCTCGAGGTGCGGTCGAGTAACGGAGTCACGATTTTCGACCTCGGCGAGTGGAAAAGCAGCGTGGCCTCCCGCAAGAATGACGACGGGACGGCATCATTCATCACCATCGATCCCGGCACTGACGGATTCGAATTCGTGGTGGGGGAACGTTCCGGGAAGCGCGTGCTGATCATTCGCGACGGGCAGCACGAGTATACATTTACGGAGGCCGCGTGAGGCGCACCTAAGATTGCTCAGATTCTTGCTTTGACCATTTTCATCAGTAACCAGAGACAGATGCTGTACAGCAGGGCGGGAATCCACAAGATGACTGCATACGCCAAGGCTATTTCGAGGCGTTTGTTGTGAATGCCATCGAACCATCCTCTGTCCAGAAGCCAAGACCAAGGAGTTCCGAAGAGGAACAAATAAATCTCAATGCGATGACTCGGCCAACCCAGTGGGCGTGCAAGGATCGCAAGGATATTCAGCACTGCCGCGACCGCAAACGGGAATACTAGCAGCGCTCGCTTGACCAAGATGATCACTCAACTGTCACCGATTTCGCCAGGTTTCTCGGTTGATCCACGTCGCATCCGCGACGCACGGCGATGTGATAGGCGAGCAACTGGAGCGGCACGATCTCGAGGATGGGCGAGAGTTCTTCCGGAGCGGACGGAATGAATAAGACGTGGTCTGCCGCTTCCTTTATTTCTTCGTCGCCTTCGGTCGCCAGCGCGATGACAACTCCCGACCGAGCTTTCACTTCTTTTAGGTTGGAGATGGTTTTCTCGTAGCGCAACACTGCGTCCGGATTGTTCACATCGCGCGTCGCAATCACGACCACTGGCAGATTCTCGTCGATTAGAGCATTGGGTCCATGCTTCATCTCGCCAGCGGGATATCCCTCGGCGTGAATGTAGGAAATCTCCTTCAGCTTCAGTGCACCTTCGAGAGCGATCGGGTAGTGAATGCCGCGGCCAAGGAAAAGAAAATCGTGAACCTTCTGATAGCGTTTGGCCAGTTCGTCACAAGCTGGGTCATGGGTGAGGATGTTCTCAATCTTGGCGGGAATGCGGGTCAGTTCTAGCATGGCGGTGCGTGACTTTTCGAGAGGCATAACGCCGCGCACCTGCGCGAGATACATGGCAAAGATATAGAGAGCGGTAAGCTGGGCGGTGAAAGCCTTGGTGGAGGCGACGCCAATTTCAGGTCCCGCATGCGTGTAGATAGTTCCGGCAGCTTCGCGGGTGATCATCGATCCGACAACGTTGCAGATGGCCAGCGTCTTTGAGCCTTTGGCTTTGGCCTCGCGCTGCGCGGCGATGGTGTCCGCGGTTTCGCCCGATTGAGAGATTACCAGGGTGATGGTCTTGGGCTCGACGATGGGGTCGCGATATCGCCACTCGCTGGCATAGTCGACCTCTACCGGCACACGCGCCAGCGATTCAATCATGAACTTACCGGCTTGTCCGGCGTGCCAACTGGTTCCGCAAGCGAGGATGTTGATCTTCTCCGCCGATCGAAACTCGGCGTCCGTGATGTCCATCTGGTCCAGGAATATGTGTCCGGTATCCTGCGAAACTCGGCCCAGGGTAGTGTCGCGGACGGCGCGCGGCTGCTCGTAAATTTCCTTGAGCATGAAATGCTTGAAGCCGCCCTTTTCCGCCTGAATCGGATCCCAGGTAACGTGCTGCACCTGGCGGACCACGGGTTTGCCATTGAAATCCGTGAGTTGCACGCCATCTGCGGTAACGATGGCCATGTCGCCGTCGGCGAGAAAGAAAATGTCGCGCGTGTGCTGCAAAAGCGCAGGCACATCGGAAGCAACGAAATACTCGTCGTCACCGAGACCGATAACTGTGGGAGGACCGTTGCGCGCGGCAACGATCTTATTCGGCTCGTCCGTGGAGATCACGGCGAGCGCGAACACTCCCGAGATTTGTTTCACGGTCTGGCGAACTGCATCTTCCAGCGATACCCGATGACCGTTTCCCGATGCAGTGGAATATTTCTCGACGAGGTGCGCGATGATTTCCGTGTCGGTTTCTGTGGTGAACTTGTGCCCTTCCTCAATGAGCTTCTTCTTCAGGCTGAGGTAGTTCTCCACGATCCCGTTGTGCACGACCACAATCTTGCCGCTGCAGTCGCGATGAGGATGAGCGTTTTCTTCGGTGGGGCGGCCGTGAGTAGCCCAGCGGGTATGGCCTATGCCGTACGTGCCATGAAGCGGCTTCTGCCGGATCACCTCTTCGAGATTCCGCAGTTTCCCTTCGGCGCGGCGAATCTCGAGACCGCTTCCATTGCCGGATACCGCAATGCCTGCCGAATCGTAACCGCGATATTCCAGCCGCCGCAGACCTTCAATGATGACCGGAACGACACTTTTCTTGCCGACGTAACCGACGATGCCGCACATTTTCGACCTCGGAGACCCGGCTTATTCAGCCAGAGAGAAACGGAACTCTTCGATGACAGGATTGGTCAGGACCTCGCGGGCGATACGCTCGACTTCGGACTGGGCCTCTTCCCGACTCAGGCCTCCGTCCAGCGTGAGCTCGAAATACTTTCCCTGCCGGACGCTCTCCAGGCCTTTGTAGCCCATCTTCTTGAGTGCGCCGTGAATCGTTTTGCCTTGGGGATCGAGAACACTCTTCTTGAGAGAAACGTAGACGTAGGCTGTCATAAAGTCATTATTATACGTGACGCTTGTGGCATCCCGGTGTTTGTCATTCCGACCGAAGGGAGGAATCTGCTGGTGGTTGGCACCGCGGCGCTGCAGGCCACAGCAGATTCCTCAACGGCTGAACGCCGTTTCGGAATGACAAAAAACTTGATCTCATATCGACGTGAGTCTTTGATCGATCGACGCGAGTCTTTGATCGAGATCGGCTAGTTCGCTCTGGAGAAGCGAGCGGTGCCGCGCATTCACAGCTTGTTCGAGTTGCTGCAGCACTCTTTGGCGCGCCAAGTGAAGCGTCTCGCGTTCCCGCACAAGGGCAGCGGCCTCCGGTGTCAGCCTGGGCCGGGACTCCGCAGGCTTCTCATTGGCCTCCGCTTGTTGCGCTTCGACGGATTTGCTCTCCCATCCCCTCGCCATTTCTCTCATTATAGTTCCCGGTGCCGCAGCGGGCTTGTGCCACCCGGAATCCGATATGTAATTACGAAACTGGAACAGGTGCGCAAATCTACTGTGTACCTCTTGACGGTATGCGTATAATTCCGGGGAACAAGAGAAGAGAGTAGAGAAACATTCCGCCTTTTGAGGGGGAGGCGGCATGGGAGTATCTAGTGTACCTCTCGACTATGCACCCGTCCTGCAGACCGGGCGGTTGCAGCCTTGAAGTGCCGTCCGCTGCTCAGATCCATCTACAGGACGGGAGAATCGTCCTCGGTCGCGGATTCCATAGCACCCCTGCTGAAAGAATTGTCTGTGTTGCCATCCGGCGGATTCTGGTTTCGATCGATCTCGGCGCCTTGACCGCGTCAATTCCCGTGCGGACAAGCATCCCGAAGAGGGAGTATCAGAACAAATCCAACCTTGCGAGCACTCTGGAGACTCATAGAGGGCTGACTGCGCACAAAGAGCCAGAACCGCCTTGTGAGGCCTTCGCCGATGATGAGTGACCGCAAGACCTGGACGGAGGGAATGGTCGTCTCATCCCAACATCCGGAAGGTCTGACCGAACTCGACAAGCTTGCCTCTGCCTATTTCGAAGCGTCGAATGTGGGGCTCTGCATTCTCGATCCAAGCCTTCATTACATCGCAATCAACCGAACGTTAGCCAAGATGAACGGCGTTCCCGCAGAGGACCACTTGGGAAGAACTGTGCGGGAGATTTTGGGAGATGTTGCCGACCCGATAGAGAAGAAGATCTCCGAAGTGCTGCGGATCCGGCGGCCGCTGGAATTCGAGGTCTCGGGAAAGCTTCCCTCGAGAACGGAAAGCAGCCACTGGATCGCACATTATCTTCCCATCATGGACGCGCAAGGAACGGTGAGCGGAGTTGGGGCGGTTGTCCTGGAGCTAACGGCGCCAAGAATACTCGAAGAGTCTGTTCAAGAGCTTGATCGGCTGCTGCGTCTGGAAACCAACCGGCTGCAGATGCTGGCCGATGTAACCAGCCTGCTTTCGTCGAACTGGGATGTCGCCCAAGTCTTTCCCAGAGTCTCCGCGCACCTTCGCCGTGTGCTGTACCAGGAGTTTGCGACGTTTGCATTGCATGACGCCAGTACTGGGCTCCTCGTGTATCAGGCAACGGACTTTCCGCTTAGCAAAGGCCTGATGCCCACGGTCCAGGTCAGCCCCAGCGAAACTCCAGTCGGACGGTCGATGCGAGAAAGCAGTCTGATGATCTTCTCGCACGAGCAATTGCAGGGTTTCGACGACGAAGTCGCAAGAGGTCTGTTGGCCGAGGGACTCCAATCCCTCTGCTGTGTGCCACTCATGCGTCCGAAAGGACCCTTAGGAGTTGTGGTTCTCGGAAGCACACGCCCGGATGCATTCCGGACGGAAGACGTGCAATTGATCAATCAAGTGGCAACCCAGTTGGCGGTGGCGATCGAAAACCATCGCACCGGGGCTGAAGTCGAGCTGCTCAAGCAGCGGCTGGGAGAGGAACGAAGCTACCTTGAGAGGCACCCAAGATCCGAAGGGCAGTTTCCTGAGATCGTTGGAGACAGTGTCGCACTTAAGCAGGTGCTTGACCAAGTCGCAACCGTGGCGGCCAGTGCTGCGACCGTGCTAATTCTGGGAGAAACCGGAACCGGGAAGGAACTGGTCGCCCAGGCGATACATCGCATGAGCCCCCTCAAGGATGGACCGTTCATCAAAGTCAACTGCGCCGCGATCCCCACCGGCCTGCTGGAGAGCGAGTTGTTCGGGCATGAGAAAGGCGCCTTCACCGGTGCCATTAGCCGCAAAATCGGCCGGATCGAACTGGCGCATGGGGGAACGTTGTTTCTTGACGAGGTGGGTGAGATTTCAACCGAATTGCAACCCAAACTGCTGCGGGTGCTTCAGGATCAGGAGTTCGAACGTCTTGGCAGCAACCACACTGTGAAGGTAAAGGTGCGAGTGGTGGCCGCCACGAACCGCAACCTGTCGGAAAGCATCGCGCAGGGTGAATTCAGGAGTGATCTGTTCTACCGGCTGAACGTTTTCCCCATCCGCGTGCCCTCGTTGCGGGAGCGTCGCGAGGATATCCCGCTGCTGATCCGCCATTTCGTCCACAAATTTGCGCGTCGGATGGACCGATATATCGAGACAATTCCGAAGGAAACCATGAAGGCCTTGATGCAATGGGATTGGCCGGGTAATATCCGCGAAATTGAGAACTTGATGGAGCGGTCCGTCATTCTGAGCGAGGGAAACGCTCTGCGAGTTCCACTTTCGGAATTGCGCACACAAAGCAAATCCCGAACCGGGGAGGGCGACCGGACTCTCGATACGGCAGAAAGAGAGCACATCATCCGAGTCTTGAGAGAAACGCGAGGAGTTCTTTCTGGGCCCGAAGGAGCCGCTCGAAGGCTCGGCCTGAAGAGGACAACCTTGCACTCAAAGATGCAGCGACTAGGAATCAAGCGGGAGGATTATTCCAACTCCGAACGCAAAACGGGGTAGCCCTGATGTGACGGCTAAACGGCGGCTGCCGAAGAGGCGGCAGAATTCGGACCATCCGAGGCCGGCATCCTGTTTCGGAACTCGTTCCAAACAGGGAAGTTGCGGCCTCGTTCTGTAGTGCCGTTTTCGGAAAGCCACGTGCACAAGCAATGGTGTCTGCCTCTGGCCGGAGGTTGCACGTCTCGCCTAAGCAGAAGCACGCAATCTTAAAGTCCCAGACCTGAGGGCGGCTTAAGCCGCCACGGGTGGAGTCATAGTAGTGTTACAGCTAAGTACGTCGCAGACGCTTGCGCCGAGCGTTTCCAGCCGCAGTGTAGAACCGGTAGTCACGGTCCCGAGAGTGCGCCGATGCCGATCGGTGGGGGATCGTAGCAAACCCCAAATCAGGTGGACGATACTCGAGGACGCCCGCAAGGTCGCACCCCCACAAACCGTGCTTGAACAAAAACCGCAGGCCGACCCTCAGGAGATTGATGCGCTCTACCTGTTCGCGTGTCACATGGAGTGGGAGAGGAGCGAAGAACCGAGCGCGGGATGGGAACTCCTTAAAGCCGCGCAAAGCTCCCATAGTGAGACGCGGTCGCACGCTCGGGCCCTGCTTTCCAGTTCGCGCCATCTGGGCGGAATCGGGCTGGCCGAAACACCCTATCCCCGGAAACGCCAACCTCGAGCGGAGGACGAAATGAAAGCGCCTTATGGACTCGACATTATTGAAGATTGCTGCGAGTGTCCCGAGTGCGAAAGCACTCGCTTTTGCGCGTTTTCCCAGCCGACGCTGGAGTCGCTGAGCAAAGCGAGCCACAAAAGCGTGCTGCCCGCTGGCGCCATCCTGTTCGTGGAAGGGCAAACTCCACGAGGAGTGTTCATCGTCTGCTCGGGAAAGGTGAACCTTTCGACCACGTCGCGCGAGGGCAAAATCCTGATTCTGAAGACTGCAGGCCCAGGGGAGGCGCTGGGGTTAAGCGCGACTCTCTCCGGCGTGACTTATGAAACGACTGCTGAGACGGCGACCCCCTGTCACCTGAACTTTGTCGATCGAAAGCAGTTTCTGGATCTCCTGGAGGGCCACTGCGAGATCGGACTCCATGCCGCACAATGCTTGAGCCGCGACTACCAATCGGCTTATCGCGACATTCACCACCTGGTACTGACGCGCTCTTCGGCCGGCAAACTGGCACGATTATTGCTCTCTCAAGCGGTTCGCGAAGGAGAAGACACTGAGGCAGGCTGCAAGCCCACGCCGATGACCCACGAAGAAATGGCAATGCGCATTGGAGCCTCCCGTGAAACCGTGACGCGGCTTCTGAGTACTTTGCGAAGGAAGCGTTTGATTCGGCTGGACGGACCTATTCTGGTCATCAAGGACCGCACGGCCTTGGAGGCTTTGGCTGTGTAAGCCCTTCCCCCAACGCCGGAGAGGGGCGAGCTCTCTCACACCGCTCTCCGGCTTTTAGCAAAAAGTTCTAAGCGGAAATTTATGTACACCGGAACGCTGATCGAAGGATTGTTGGACATCGCAGAACGAGCGGCGACTGCCGCCAGGGTTGGGCCGCCGCAAAATATGGACTGGGCACCACAGGGTGAATCGGCGTTCGGGTTCGAGTGCCGCGGAGCCCGTCTAGAGTCCGAAGAGCTCGCGCAGCCGTTTGGTTTGAGCGCGGCTGACCGGGATCTCGGTCTGTTTCTTGTCGTCCATTCGCAACTGGTACGAGCTCTTGAACCAGGGCACGACTTCCCGGATACGGTTGATGTTCACCAGGTACGAGCGGTGGGCCCGCCAAAAAAGGTTCGTGTCGAGACTGTCCAGCAACTCTTCCAGCGTCCGGCAGTTGGACTGTCCCTCCATTCCTGCTGCGCCCGCAGCCACGACTGTGATCACGCCGTCTTCAATCCACGCGTAGCAGATATCTTTCTGGTCCACGAGAAACATGCGGCCGGCGGCTTTGAGTAGGACCTTTGAGGCAGGTTGCTTCTGGGACTCGATCATCCGGACGAGAGTCTCAAACTTTTCGCCAGGAGTAGCGTTCGCATCCTGCTGGACGCGGGCCTTTTGGATGGCCTGCGCGACGCGCTTCTTGTCAAACGGCTTCAGCAGATAATCAACCGCGTTCACCTCGAAAGCCTTCACAGCATATTGATCGAAGGCAGTTGCGAAGACGATCTTCGGAAGCGGGACTTTCTTGTCGAGTAACTTCTTTATAACCCCGAATCCGTCCAATCCGGGCATTTGCACATCGAGGAAAACGAGGTCAGGATTATGCTCCTTGATCAGGCTGACTGCTTCCAGGCCATTCTTACCCTGGGCCACCACGTTGACCTCACCGGCATTTTTCAGGAGGTAGGCAAGCTCGTCGCGGGCAAGTTGTTCGTCATCGACGATGACTGCGGATAGGGGCATCACTGCTCCGGAGAAGAATTCTGAATTGAGTATAGTGGCGGGATATCGGCGACGCAATGCGACATAGTCCCGGGCCACGCGAAGTTCGGACCCGGGACGCCAGTGACCGATTCCTAATGGCTTCGTGCGGGCTTGGAATCGTTTTTCGCGATCCACTTTGACAGTAAGACGCTTCGGTGTCTGTGGAATCCAATCGTCTCGTAGAGATGCAACGCCGCGCTGTTCCCTTCCATAACTTCGAGATGGAGCGTTCTCACTCCGAGTCCACCGGCGGCGTCTTCGAGGAAAGTCATCGACTTCTTACCCCAGCCGCGGCCGCGATACTCCTCGCGCAAGTAGAACTCGTCGACGAAGGCGTCCCGACCTAGCCACTCGAGGCTGTAGCCGAAGCAGATAACGATGTAGCCGACGGGAGATACGCCATCGAGAACGAGCCAGGCTCGTCCGAAGTTGGGATTCTGCAGTAGCGGAATGAGAGCGGCGCGGGCCTTCTCGCGATCGTAGCCGTGGCCGTCGAAAGCGTAGTACGCCTGCATAAAGTCGAGGAGGAGTTCGGCGTCAGCTATGTCGGCGACACGGAATTGCGGGCCGTCAGCCATGGATTCTAGACCGCGTTTTCGAGCGCGAGCGCCATACCCATACCGCCGCTGACGCACAGTGTGGCGACACCTTTCTTTGTGTTGCGCTTCATCATCTCGTGCAGGAGCGTCACCGTGATGCGAGTTCCGGTGCAGCCGATGGGATGTCCGAGAGCGATCGCGCCTCCGTTGACGTTGAGGCGGTCACGATTGAAGTTCAGTACACGGTCACAGGCGAGCACCTGGGCGGCGAATGCTTCGTTCAATTCGACCAGGCCGAATTCGTGCACGCGCAGGTTGTGCTTGTCTGCGAGCTTTTGGAGCGCCGGCACTGGACCGATGCCCATGGTGCGCGGATCGACTCCGGCGGACGCAATGGCTGCGATGCGGGCTAGCGGCTTGAGATTGTTCTGCTTCACGAAGTGTTCGCTGGCAATGACCATGGCCGCCGCGCCGTCGGTGATACCCGAAGAGTTCCCCGCCGAGATGGTTCCCGTCTTGGAAAAAACAGGAGGTAGCTTGGCAAGTTTCTCCAAACTCGCATCGGGGAATGGATGCTCGTCCCGCGAAAACGTCGTGGTTCCCTTTTTACTCTCGATCGTAACAGGAGCGATTTCCGCATCGAAGCGTCCGGCAGAGATCGCGCGGGCGGCGCGGGTCTGCGACATGAGCGCAAATTCGTCCTGCTCGTCACGGGTGATCTTGTATTGTTCGGCGAGGACTTCGGCGGTTTCGCCCATCACCATCTTTGCGAGCGGGCAGAAAAATCCATCGCGATACATCCCGTCAACAAGTTCCTGATTGCCGAGACGGTATCCCCAGCGCGCTCCGTCGAGATAATAAGGAAGGCGCGACATGGATTCGGTACCGCCGGCCAGGACGCAACTCGACTCCCCGAGAAGGATCGACTGGTAGGCGAGCGCGATCGACTTCATTCCCGAAGCGCAGGCTTTGTTCACGGTGTACGCGGGAACTTCCTGCGGCACGCCGCTGCGAACCGAAATCTGACGGGCGGGATTAGGTCCGCCTCCAGCCTGGCGAGCATTGCCGAAGATCGTCTCTTCGATCTGATCGGGGCGAACGTTGGCTCGCTCCATGGCAGCCTTGGCCGCGACCACGCCCATGTCGGCTGCCGTCTGCGAGGCGAGCGAGCCGCCGAATTTTCCGATCGGCGTTCGGACCGCGGAAAGAATATAGACGGCCTGCACGTGCTACCTCCCAAATCTTTGAGTCTAGCAGGAGATTCGAGCGTCGTGAAAAATCGTCCAGAAAGACGCAACTTCTGCGTCGGGTATACCATCTACTGAACGGCACAGCTTTCACCGCTAGCTAACTCCATTCCATTCACGAATTGCCAGGAGGCGCTCCATGTCCTACGTTGAAGTCGGAAAAGAGAATTCCACAACGATCCATCTTTATTATGAAGACCACGGTTCCGGGCAGCCTGTGGTGCTGATCCACGGCTATCCGCTCAGCAGCGCGTCATGGGAAAAACAGGTACCAGTGCTACTCGACGCTGGATATCGCGTGATCGCCTATGACAGGCGCGGATTCGGCAAATCGAGCCAGCCCACAACCGGGTATAACTACGACACCTTCGCCGAAGACCTGCATCACCTGATCACGCACTTGAAGCTGAAGGATTCTGTTCTTGTTGGCTTCTCGATGGGCGGCGGAGAAGTGGCCCGCTATATCGGAAAGCACGGAACGAAGCATGTCAGCAAGGCGGTGATCATGGGCGGCGTTCCTCCATATCTGCTCAAGACTGCAGACAATCCAGAGGGCGTTGATGGTGCAGTGTTCGAAGGAATCAAGAAGGCGGTGACTGCCGATCGTTACGCGTTCTTCACCGAGTTCTTCAAGAACTTCTACAACACCGATGTTAACCTCGGAAAGCGCGTCAGCGAGCAGGCCATTCAGGCGAGTTGGAACACAGCTGCGATTGCTTCTCCGTACGCGAGTCTCGCATGCGTGCCGACATGGCATGAAGATTTCCGCAAGGATGTGGCGAAGATCGATGTGCCGACGCTGGTGATTCATGGCGACGCAGACCGGATCGTGCCCTTCTCGGCGGCGGGCCAAAGAACTGCAAAGCTGATCAAGGGTGCAGAGTTGGTCGTGATTAAGGACGGTCCGCACAATGTCGCATGGACGCACGCCGAAGACGTGAATGCGGCGATCGTGAAGTTCCTGGGAAAGAAGGGCGTCCAAGCTGATAGAGCGAAAGAGCAAGCCGTCGCGTAATGCACTCCACGCTTGTCATCCTGAGGAGCGCTTTTTGCGACGAAGGACTATGCACCTTGCGGGCGCTAACTGCTGTCAACAATTTGCATAGGTCCTTCGGCCCGCAAAGAACGGGCCTCAAGATGACAACTCACGAATAGAGTTTCATTTCGGGAAACGGATGCAGTTCGGGGTACCCCTCCCCCCTCCCGGTCTATTGGAATCAGCGATGTAGCGGAAGATCACGAAGTAATCTATGGCGCTCAATAACTTAGGGGCAAAATCTTGAGCCGCAAGGACTTAGGTCCCGCCGAGCGATAGCTGCTTATACTGCTTTCGCTTTGGCGATGATCTGCGCTTTTGACTTTGGGCGCAAGGACGAAGATCACAGCGGGCTGTGAGATTCGTCACACGGCACGGCGGAAAAATTAGTGAAACGTCTCGTCTGTTCCCGCGTTTGCCCCAGCCGCAAAGCGGCGAAAGAATGCAGCCCATCGCGCAAGCGCTGGGTAAGCGCAAGAAACAGGAACCAGGGGCACCCTCAGGAGTAAGATGCCCTGAAAGGGTGGGCCAGCCCTCGGACTCGATCTTCAATCGCGGAACGGGTGGCCCATTCAAGCCCGATGTTGGCTTGAGTGGGGCTGTTCAACGTTGGACAGAGTCTTCCCGCTGATCGCTCGCGATTGTGTGCGGTCCATTCGAACTCAATCACAAAGAATGTGGGGACAGACGGGACGTTCACCGGGTTCTAAAAGCTCACTGCAGCACGGACCTCGATTTTCAAAATCCGAAAGAAACTGGGCATATATGTCCTGGGCAGGTGACCCACACTTTCAGAGGTGGATTCTTGTCTGAGCCATCTTGACGAGGGTGCCCAGTCCTTGCGTTTTTTGCAAGGGCGGGTACGAGGCAGCCTCAACGTCTGAGCCGCGTTTATTCGGGCAATTGAATTACCGGAGCCTCAGGCCGACAGCATACGCCGTAGCTCTGCCAGAGCCGGAACCACGGGCTGTTGGCTAATGCCTCATCATGTCTTCGATTCGCAGCCGAGATGTCGCTTGCAGTCAGCGGCCTTATATCCGGTGCCTCGAACATCTCCTGTAGCTGCTCGATTTCGTCAATGATGCGTTCTACGTCCATCCGTCACAATATCCAACATGGGAGCAGCAATCGTCAAACAGGGCGCACATCTATAGCGTGGGCGACCCATTCATCTTTGGCCTAGACGGAGCCTCGCGACGGAGGTATGCTCACGCTGCAAACTTCGAGCGTGGAATAGACAATGTGGCAACACGTCGCCAAGGGCTTTGAGATTCTGCTGAGTGGGAAGATCTACCCTACCCTTTTTGAGTGCCCCGATTATTGCGAATGGCTGCGGCTCTGCGGGATGGCCCGGCCTTTTCCTCGTGACATTGCTGCCGTTCCGGCCAACCAACGAAATTCGCTAGCGGAAAATGCAAAATTGCGGGCGAATCTACTGATGCTGGAATTGCAGCAACTCAGTGCACTCCGGCAGACCAAGGCGCGTGCGCTGGAACTGAAAGCTCCCGAACACCGGCACCTGTATCGGTTGTGGAACTCAAAGGTAAAGGGTAGTGAACTCCGCTTTTTCTGGTTTACTGAAGATTTACTTCGCGAATCACTCCGGCAAGCGGGCGGGAAGAAGAGCGATCGTCTCGAGTGGTTACGGCACCAAATGGCAGTCGCATATAACTGGAGTCTGTGCGATCGAATCGCCAAACTGCATCTTGGGCCTGGGGATGAGATTTTGGGAGTCGAGGCTGAAGGATTGCCCATGAGGGGCGTCACGATTCGCCCCGGCGACCGTGAAGTCCGCCTCCCCTCGGATTATTGGAAGAACTTTGACAAATATGCCAGACCCCTTCCCGGCGGCGCGCCACAGCTGTTTCTATACCTCGTTCCCCCAACCCACGTTTCGATGTACTGGTAGGACTCTCGGGAGGACCTCGATTTTAGATCCGAAGAAAGTGAGCATACACGCCTGTGGCTCCCACGTCTGGCAAATTCGACCAGATATGGGGCATCCTCAGTTGTGGTGACTCCAAAAGAACGGAAACGGGCAAGCTGAGGCGTCCGCTCCTACACAAGCAGTGCAGCTTGCCTTTCGGGGTAAGCTCCTGCATAATAATAGTTTGTCTTGATCTCGCCGGACTCTTCCGGAACAAGGATATACGTCTCGTGTTAATGATTCGACTATCGCGCATGGGTGCGCGCAAACAGCCGCACTATCGCATTGTGGTGATTGAGAAGGAACGGGCGCGCAATGGCCGTCCGGTAGAAGTCGTGGGTACCTATAATCCCCGCACGAATCCGGCCAGCGTTGAGATGAAGCGCGACCGCGTGGATTACTGGGTATCGAAGGGCGCGCAGATGTCGGACCGGGTGAACAAGCTGTACGCGAAGTCCCCAGCCGCGGCGCCGGCTCCCGCCGCGTAGATTCGACCGCGGCTCCTCAAGTTCAGATCTCGTTTCCACAGTGAGAATTTATGCCTGAATCTTCCGGAGATATTTGTGCGCTCATCGAGTTGATCGCGAAGTCGCTGGTCGACGCGCCTGATGAGGTCTTCGTCGAGAAGTTCGACGATGACGTGATCGAACTGGAAGTCGCCGAGAACGACGTCGGCAAAGTGATCGGGCGCCAGGGGCGAACGGCCCGGGCGCTGCGGGCCTTGCTGAGCGCGGCGGGACATCGGGCGCGCAAACGGTATCAGCTCGAGATCATCGAGTAGCGTGCGGCTTCAGCCGTGAGTCCTGATCCTATCGGCGATTTCATTACCTTGGCTCGTGTCGTCAAGACCCAGGGCCGAGTCGGCGAAGTGGCCGTTGAGGTGCACAGCGATATTCCCGATCGATTTACCGAAGGGATGAAGCTGTCGGCATTGAACCGGTCAGACGACTCGCGGCGCGAGGTTGAGATTGAAAATCTCTGGCCGCATAAGGGCCTGCTGGTTTTGAAGTTCGTCGGCGTCGATTCGATGTCGGATGCTGAGACTCTGATCGGGTCGGAGTTGCAGGTTCCAAAGGCTCAACGCGCAGAACTGGAGCAGGGCTGGAACTACGTCAGCGATCTGGTTGGATGTGCGGTCTTCGATCACGGAAACGAGATCGGACGGATTGAAGATGTGCAGCTTGGGACCGGCGAAGCGCCGCTGCTGATTGTGGTGGCCGCGAATGGCCAGAAATACGATGTGCCTTTCGCCGAGGCTTACATGGAAGGCGTGGATTTGCCGCGGAGGCAGGTGCGTATGACGCTTCCCGAGGGCATGCTGGAGATCAATGCTCCCTTGACTGCTGAGGAGAAGGCGCTGGGTTCGAATCGGCGTCGGGAAAAGGCTTGAACCACGAAGGGCACTAAGGTACACGAAGGAACAAATTCTTCGCGTGGGTGGTTTTTGGGTTCCGCATGAAGGCCGATATTGTCACGATTTTTCCGGACTTCTTTCGCGGGCCATTGGATCACGGGATTACGCGCCGGGCCGCGGAGATGGGCCTGGTGAAGATTGAAGTCCACGATCTGCGGCAGTTCACGCACGACAAGCACCGCAGTGTGGACGACCGCCCATTCGGCGGGGGCGAGGGAATGGTCCTGAAGCCGGAACCGATCTTTGAATGTTTGGAACGGATGCAGCTTGCACCGCGCGAGCAACGGCTGGCCGGTACAGTGAGAGAAAGCGTGGTTGTGCTTTCGGCGCAGGGGCCGCGGTTCACGCAGAAGATCGCGTCGGAACTGGCATCGATGGATCGCATGGTGCTGATCTGCGGTCGCTACGAAGGAGTCGATGAGCGTGTCTCGGAGTTTCTCGCCGACCGCGAGCTTTCAATCGGGGACTACGTGCTGAGCGGCGGCGAGTTGGGCGCGGCGGTTATCATCGAAGCTGTCACTCGATTGTTGCCGGGAGCTGTCGGGAATGAGGCATCGACCCGGCAGGAATCCTTCACGGCCGATGTCAGTCGCGGTGAAACTGACGGGCCGGATTCGACCTGTGGCTCCGGAGGATTGCTGGATTATCCGCACTACACGCGTCCGGCGGAGTTTCGTGGGATGGCAGTGCCGGAGGTGCTGATCAACGGCAACCATCAGGAGATACGGCGCTGGCGGCGCGAGCAGGCGTTGAAGAAGACGCTGAGAAACCGCCCTGATTTGATGGAGGGCATGGAGCTCAAGAAAGAAGATAGAAAGATACTGGAACGGATCAAGAGTTCCTCGTAGTTCTGAGCAACGGGGAGACCTTACACGTTCATGACGTGGGCCGGGCGATGCATAGGTCCTTCGACCCGCAAAAGCGCGGGCCTCAGGATGACACGATTAAATTAAGGTCAAGATTAAGTTCGAGATTAAGATAGAGCAGACGAAGGGTAACGACATGTCAAACCTAATCATTGAAAAGTTACTTGCGAAGACACTGCGCACGGACATTCCGGCGTTTCGGCCCGGGGACACAGTGCGCGTCCACGTGAAGATCAAAGAAGGCGACAAGGAACGCGTGCAGGCGTTTGAAGGCGTGGTGATCAAGCGCGACAACGGGCCGCAGGCCAGCTTCACCGTGCGGAAGATCAGTTTTGGACAGGGCGTCGAGCGTATTTTCCCGATCCAGTCGAAGGTGATCGATAAGGTGGACCTAGTGCGCTCGTCGAAGGTGCGCCGGGCACGGCTGTTCTACCTGCGCGGTCTGCGCGGCAAGGCAGCGCGTCTGCGTGACGTCGAGAAGACTGCGCATTAGGTCGGACGTCGACGTTCAGTTGGTCGCGTTCAGAATCTGCTTCGCGGCGCGGTATCCACTGGCGATCGCGCCGTGCACCGTTCCATTGTTCCCGGTTGTGTCTGTTGCCTCGCCCGCGAAGTAGATCACATCCTGGATGGGTTCTGTAAGAACCCGCTGCGCTTCATTCGCCCCGACTTTTCCGTAGCTGTAAGCTCCGAGCGAGAACGGATCTGTTTGCCAGTCGTGAAAGTGGACGTCTTCCAGCATCTTCTCGAGTTCTGACTGGCTCACGCGCAAGAGCGTGCTCAGGGTCTGCAGGCTGCGCTCCTTCACAAATGAGTGACTCTGGCCTGAGAGAGCTCTGCCGAACGGAACGGCGCCCAACCGGTGATGATAGGACTCTTCGCCGGATTCGCAGTCCACCATGTCGGGAACCAGTCGTCCTGACCAAAGAGGAAACTCATGTTCGATAAGGATCCGCGCACGCCGGCGGGCTTGATCGAGTCCCAAAAGCGTTCGCGGAAACGCAGCGTAACGCGGAACACCTTCCCCATCTCCAGCTTGTCCAAAGCCGCCTTTTTATCGCCCGGTAATTCGGGTGTGAACTGAACGACGCCTGGCTGCCCGACGGGCGCTTTCAGAGAGAAACCGGCAGGGTAATCAGAACTCGTCGAGCCTCGAGAATCGATTCGCTTTTTTGATCGCGAACCTCGACCTTCACACTCCCGGCATTCCAATGCACCTGTTGAACGACCGTCTCGGTGTGTACCGTGATGTTGTAGTTTTTAATCTCCTGTTGGAAGACGTCCAGCAGGTCTTTGTATCCGTTGCGGCAGCGAAACGCGCGGCCTCCTTCAATCTTCTCTTCTGCCTGCATTTCTTTCACCAGCCAATGAATTCCGACGAGGGCTGGGTCAGCAGCATTGAATCCTGAAACGTAACCTTATGCGCGCTGCTTCGCCCGTTTCTGTGCCTGCGTCTTAGGAGAGTGGCAGCAGCGATCGAGGAACGCGGCGAATGTCTCGTCGGATTTTGAGTCGTCCATCTGCTGGAGAATCTGGTCGACTTCATCCCAAAATCCGCACGGGGACAAGCGATCGTCTTCGGCGCACCACGCGTCGCCTTGGACCTCGTTGATTTCCGTTTTCGCCTTACGGAGAAGTTCCCAGATCTCTGGAGGTTTACCGTGAATGAATTCGGCTCCCAGTTCGATGGGGCAGTCGCCACCTGGATCGAGGTGAGTGAACACGCGACCTCCGATGCGATCACGAGCTTCGATGATGTGGACCGCAATGCCGGCGCGGCCCAACTGACATGCGGCGGCCAGTCCTGCCACGCCGGCGCCAATCACGATTACGGCCGGATATGAGCTCATCGGAATCGATTGAAAGCTACGGCCATGCGGCAAGTCAATGATACGTTCGTCTTTATGCAGCCTTCTTTCTTGGTACCTTAGCTCCCTTTTTTCTGGCTTCCGAGAGACCGATCGCGATGGCCTGCTTACGGCTTTTGACCGTGCCCCCTTTTCCGCCCCGTCCCGATTTCAAAGTGCCACGCTTTTTGCGGCGCAGTGCGCTGGCAACAGTCTTGCCCGCAGCCTTCCCGTATTGGCGGCTTGATGATTTCTTTCTTGTCGGCATGCGATTCCTCCTCCGAGATTAGAGAAATCTGCCGAGTGTGAGGTTGTCGGATTTTGGGCTTCTGGGCTACGATCGCGAGAAATCAACGTCACTACCGCTGAGGCCCAAACCCGCGACACGAGTGGGTGCATCCACATGACCATCAGGAGGCGGCTTTCGCGCCGAACCCTGTCAGAATTTTTGCGCGGTTAACCGTTGCAGTTCGTAGCTTGATTTGCGAATTCTATGCGGGATGCAGTCATGGCACATCTATTTGGTTGTGCGGTGTTTTATGCGCTACAGATTGATCTGCCGCGCGGCGGGAATGGATATTATCGCGCACCTGTTTTTTTTGCTCAGGCGTGAGCACATTATAAATCCTTCCGTACTCCAACCGCTTGTACCCGACAAGCATGGCATCTTTTTGGTCGGCTGTTAACTTGGCGTCTTTTTGTACCGTATCCTTGCGCGACTTCGTGTCCTGACGAATCTTTTCAATTTCTACTTTCTGCTCATCGGTGTATTTCAACCCTGCAAAATCGTCCTCTGGACCGGAGGTCTTCTTTGGTTGAGCTCCAGCCGAAGCAATATTCCGATGCTGCATGGAAGCGGACGAACCGCTCTGCGCCAAAACTGATCGCGGCACCGCGCATAAGCAAACAAGTCCAGCTGCAAGTGCTACGGGAATCACAAATCTGTTCCTGGACATAGGTAGCTCTTCTCCGCAAATCAAAGGTTTTTTCGTGGCGGCACCTGGCATGCGCAGTCCGCGATCGGGCCGGCGGTAAAACGGGGAGGGCTTAACACCTATTCGACCTGCAGTCCTCGTGCGTGGAAACTCCCGATCACGATGTCTACGCGATCTCCAGGTTTCACGACCCGGCCACTATTCGAGAAAGCCATCCAATACGATTTTCCGGCTTCGAGTTCGTGCGGGGCCTGACGCAGTTGGCCAACTTTTTCCATCGTGGGTACGACCAGTTGGACGCCCCTCTCCGGACTCACCAACAGGGGATTGAGTTTTTTGTCGTTAAATAGCCGGGCTTTCTCCGGATCCAGGACGCGATAGCTGAACCGAATGATCACTCCCGACTCTACCGCTTTGACGCTGGGGTCTGCGATTCCCCAGACTGCTTCGTAAATCGCCGCTTCTCGTTTCGCGATGTGATCGGGCTGATTGTGATAGGGCGCTGCAGCGGCCGCGGGCTTGACGGCGGAAGCAGTGGACGAGGTTTGCGTACCCGTCGAAGCAGGTGCCACGCTCTGTGCGGACAGTGCACCGCACAGCAGAAAGCTGGTGAAAATTGCGGAGTAATTCATGGGATTGTCTCTCTGCAGCGGGGAGGGAAAGCTTATTTTAACACAAGGAATGCAGTTGCATCCACAAAAAACCGGACATCCAGCGGGTTTTCTGGATGTCCGACTCTTTTCAAGGTCTTCGCTCACTGAACCGAGTGTTGGCCGATCTTATCGCTGAGGGCGGCCTTCGGTTAAAGGTCGCCCTCAGGAGCGTATTGCTTAGTTCTTCGTGAACGTCACGGCGGGATTACTTGCCGTTCCTGACGCGTTCGTCACCCTCACGTTATGCGCCCCGGTACTGCCAGTGCCAGCGCTGATCGCGAAGTTAGCCGTGATCTGAGTGGAACTGACGACGTTGACGCCGCTGACGGTGATGCCGGTACCGCTGACGGCCACCGTACTTCCGGTCGTGAAGTTGGTTCCGGTGAGAGTCACCGAAACTGTGGTGCCTCGTTGTGCCAGCGTCGATGAGTTGGGACTGATCGAAGTCAGCGTAGCCACCGGCGGATTGACCACCCCGAACGCCACGGTACCGGTGGTGCCGTTGCTCGTGGTAACGCTGAGGTTCTTCCCGCCTAGCGAGGTAGCCGGCGAGATGGTGAGGTTTGCAGTAGCCGACGTCCCGGCCGTATTCACGGTCAAGGCACCAAAACCAATGTTGATGTACGCCCCCGTGGTCGCCGTGCTCCACGTGGCGCCGGTCAGGTTAGTGCCGGTAAGGGTCACCGGAACCACTGTGCCGCGCGCGCCTGACGTCGGAGCTATCGAAGTCAGCGTCGGAGCCAACGGATTAGCGACTATCGTGAACATCACGTTGTTGGTGTTTACGGTACCCACGGTCAGGCTGAGACTCTTGTTCCCGAGCGTGGTGGTCGCCGAGATGGTGAGGGTTGCCGTGGCCGAAGTCCCGGCCGCATTCACCGTCAAGGCACCAAAATTAATGTTGGCGTACGTGCCCGTGGTCGCCGTGCTCCACGTGGCACCCGTCAGGTTGGTACCATTGAGGGTGACAGGAACGCTGCTGGACTGCGCACCCGACGACGGAGTTATCGACGTCAGCGTCGGAGTCGCTACGGCGGTGCCGGTCAGAGAAACCGGCGAGCCGGTGACTGTAGCGCTGGCGGTGATCGCCAGGGTCCCAGTCTGAGTGCCTTGCCCAGCCGTCGGAGCGAAGGCTACGCGGATGGTGCAGTTGGCACCCGCCGCGAGGGTTGTACCGCAGGCTGTGCCACCGCCCGCGGCTCGCTCGAACGGGCCGGTGAACAACAGGGAAATCCCTGTCGCGTTGGCTCCGCCGGTGTTGGATAACGTCAACGTCTGATAGTTGCTGACCGAGCCGTCGTTCGTGGATCCGAAGGTCAACGACGTCGGGGTCACGGTCAGGACTGCCGCCCCGGTAACCTGGAATTCAACCGCACCAATATCAATGCGGCTATTCCCTGAACCCGGGTCCGGCCTTGGGTTCCCGAAGAAGTCCGTCTGCGGATAGTTCCCAGCCGCACTCCGCGGGATGTAATCAATGACCGGTGAACCTGCAGTCACGGAGTAGTTGCCGAGCGCCGTGTTGGTGACCGGGTTCAATAGCGACAGCGGGCCCCAGCGCAGGTTGATCCAGTTGTTGCCTTCGTCGACCGTGGCAACCGGGGTCAGGTTGAAGATCGGGTTGGGCACGGTGGCGTCGGCAATACCAGGTGGCACTGCCCAGCCGGACGCTCCGAATTCCGGAGGAGTCCTCGAGCCGTCGCAGTATTGGCTGACGAAGTTCGGATTAGATGCGATGTTCGTGCTGGCATAGCCCGTTGTGCTAGTGATCACCGAGTAAGTCGGCGCGAGCGTCACGCCGGACTCATGGCCGTTGAGGGTCAAATCGCCGCGCACGCCGATGTCCCAGAAGCCTAGGGGAGCGGAGCCTGCGGTGCTGGTAACGGTGCAGGAGCCGGTGATCGCCTGGCTCGCCGCCTGCGTCGTGGTGAACGCGTTATACAGCGAGACTACATTCTGCTGGTACTGCGCGCTCAGAGCGCCCACGCCGATGTAGTACGCGCTGTTCTGCCAGAAGATGTTGTTCTGCAGCAGCGGGTACGAGAAGTTCCTGCAAGTCCCGTTGGTGGCGGTTGGCCGGCGAAGTGGTTCGCGGGGCAGGTGACGGTCGCGGAAGGTTCGCCGTCAGAACCGCGCTGTTCTGGATGCTCACCAGTCCGGAGGGTTGAGGACACGAAGTCTCGGTGCCGACCACGCAATTCGCCGTCCCCGCCGGCGCTGGCCAGAGGAGCGCCGATGGTGTTGAACAGGACTCCGGCCGAAGCCGTCGTCGCGTTGGAAACGACCGTGTTGTTGATGAAGTTCACGTTCAGGGCGTCCAGCAGGGAGACGCCCGCGCCATCCCAGCCGGCCACGTTGTTGGCGATGATGTTGTTGGTGACCGTGGGCGACCACCAGTTGGACAGGCGTTGTCGGGAAGGCAGCACATCCGTGCCGTTGATGTCTGCAGGCGCAAGCCGCCGCCGCTGCCGGCTTCCGCCGCGTTGCCCATGATCAGGTTGGCGTTGATGACCGGTTAGGGCCGACGCCGTCGCTGGGGCCAATCGTGTTGGCCGCAGCACGCAATCTGGTCGTCGTTGCTGCCGCAGGTGGCATCCACGTCGGGCGTGCCCATGACCAGGAGGCCGCCGCCGTTGGCCGGGATGGTCGGGTTGAGGCTCTGGTTGAACAGGATCGAGTTGTGCTCGATGTCGCCGTTGTAGCTGAAGCCGATGTGGGCGACGCCGCCGCCGTCGCCGCTGCTCAGGTTGCCGCAGACCCAGTTGTAGTTGAACTTGTAGTAGTCGGCGCCGGTGCAGAAGCTGACGCCGCCCGCTCCTGCCGGCGTGCCCGAGAACAATTCGTCGCCGGTGGAGGAGTTCAACGAGATGTAGTTGTTGTGCACGTTGACGTTCAGGTTGAAGCAATAGGGCAACTGCGTGTCCGGTGGGTACTGAGCTATCGGTCACGCAGGAGCCCGGACACGGTGGTGCCCGCGCCCGCGATATATTCGGAGCGAATTCGCCCTGGCCGATGTTGATGCCGCCCGAGAGCGTTCCGGTGTTGTTGTAGATCCGGTTGTTGGCGATTTGCAGGTTATGCCCCCAGGCGTGAACGAAGATGCCGCCGCCGCCCTGGGAGCTGTCGGTGATGCCCAAGCCGTCGATGCTCGACGGGTTGCACATGAAGTTGCTCGGGAACGGATTGGTCGTATTGCTGTTGCTGGTGTGCCAGAGCGTATTCGCATCACCCGTACTGTAGCTGCCGTTGGCGGTCACATTGCCGTGAGCAGGGTCGTGCCGGTCGGGAATGCCGCTTCAGCTCCAGTCCCGAGATATCCGTCTCGGGGAAGTTGACGCCCTTCGACAGGACGGTGATTCCGGCTCCTTCGAGCGCTCCCATCAGCGTTGGCTCTTGCAACAGCTGGGCCAGGTTGCCGTTTGCCGTGGTATCCCAGCCGACGATGCCTTCGAGCGGCAGCCGGTCGACCTGCGGCGTTCGTTGGCCGTCGCCCGTACTGAAGTATTTCCATGCTGTGCCGCCGGTGCTGCCGCAAGTGACCGTGCCGGTCGGATCGAACGGGTTGGTTGAGGACACGAGCGTACCCGTTGAGTGCCAAGCCGAACAGGCAGTTGACCTGCTGGCGCCACGGATCCAGCTTGCCCGCCGGATGGGTATTCGCGTTGATGATGCTGGAGGCCGCGCCGACGCCTTGCAGCCGGACCGGCTTCCACATGAGCAACATTTCATTGTGGGCAGCGGTGGTTTTGCCAGTGATGGCACGCCGCCCGTTGCAGTGTCGACACGAGACGGCCCGGTCGCTGCGTTGCAGGTCGGGTCGACGATGATCAGGTCGCCCGGAGCGGCCGCGTCGATCGCAGCCTGGATCGTGCCAGAGGCGGCGACGTGGGTCGGAGCCTTGCCGCCGACGGTGACGGTGACGGTGTCGATCGACTGCTTGCCGTTGCCGGCCGTGATGACCAGTTGACCGCACTGCGCTAGTGCGGACGCGGTTGCTGAGCCTCCGTATTGCGCCTGCTGCTGCACGGCGCAGGCCGGCACGCCCGTGGGCACCGTGACCGTGATCGACGTGTCGCTCCAACTGGTGACGGTCGCGTTGACTCCGCCGATGGTTACACTTCCCGTGCCTTGCGTTGCGCCAAAGCCATAGTGGCGCGTGATGGTCTTCTGGTTGAACGGAGCCGTGGTGGCCGAGGGCCCGGAGTACCCATAGTTGGGCACCGTCTGGTCGCCCAGCGCCGTGATCGTCAGAGTGTTGCCGGCTGCGCTCACCCAGGGTCCGACTGCCGTCGCCGTCCACTTCTGCGATCGCCGGCGTCGCATCCGGATAGGCGCAGTCGAATTGTTGTAGCCGCGCCGCGAAGGCGGACGTCGGCACGACCGGCGTATCCAGGTACTGGGTGGTCCCCGGCATGAACGGCAGCTCATAGCAGAACTGGCTGTAGCCCGGGTTGAACAGCGGGATCCGTGATCATCGTGCCGTCGGGGCCGGGAATCGGTCCTGGGTCGTTCATGCACATGACCATCATGGTGGGCGAATACCCGGTCGGGTTCGGCGGGTTCACTTCCCAGGTCGAGTAGGTCATGCCGTTGTAGGCGCCCCACTGGTCGGCATACACGCGGGTGATTTCGTTGCCGGTCCAATCCTTGACGGAGACCGGCATGTTGGGCGGAGAGAACTTCTCGCCGAACTGCGGCGAGAACGGATCGAATTCCGACGTGAAGTCGTCGGTGATGCCGCCGGTGAACTTGGAGGCGATGTGGGTCGAGGTGTAGATGTAGAACTTGGCGATCGCGCCCATCTGGTCGTCCAGCGTGACTTCCTTGCGGTCGCACAGGTTGCGGGTAGCTCCGGCGAACGGCGCCACCTGCTTGGACTGCGGGAACAGGCTGATGTAGTCGGGCACGATGCGCGCCTCGCCGACGCACGGCCAGGTCGGCTCGGGGACGAAGCCGGGGACGATGCCGTTGCTTGGGCGTCGTCGCCCAGGCTCTGTGGTCGGATTCTGCGCGTTGTTGGCGTTGTAACCGGGCCGGCGTATGCCGCAGCCACCGAGGCCTGGTCGGGCAGGATGAAGATGTTGCCCAAGCCGCCGAACTCCTGCGTCACCGGCGCGATGAAGTTGTCGCCGATCAGGATGTTCTTGTCCTCTTCCTTCACCAGTTCATAGCCCGGAGGCACAACCACTTCCACCACGTACTTGCCGGCGGGCAGCATCGGGCAGGCCGTCGTACAGGTCGCGTGGTCAGGCACGGGATTCGCGCGTGCAGATCGTGCAGTTCGTGCCGGTCGGCTTTCCGGTCGTCGGATCATGCGCGTGACGCTGGGGAACTGGTACATGCCGTCGTACGGCGCCGGCTGGAGCTGGTTCCAGTTGTGCATGCCGTCATAGCACTTGAACTGCGAGTTGTTCGGCAGCGCGGTCGAGCGCGGGCCCGCCGTGCTGCGGCGTTGTAGAAGTCCAGATAGTTCGGCTGGTTGTACAGCGAGAAGAAGAACAGGTCGGATTCGCCGGTCGCCCTGGCCCGGGCAGTTCATGTTGGGCGTGACGCCGTCGGACCGGAAGCCCTGCGCCCAATCGTCCCAACTGCTGGTCTGGGTGGTGTCGACCAGCGTCAGGGTCGGGGTCACGCCGTCCGCCGCGAAACCTTCCTGGTAGAGGTTGATGGTGACGTGCGGAACCAGCGGCTCCCACTGCGTCTGCACCAGCATCTGCGGGTCGTCAAACGGACGGGTCGAGGCATAGACGACGTGGCCCTTGATGCCGCCGTTCTCGCCCGGCGCATAGGGCTCCTTGCCGAACTCGATGAAGTTGTTCTGGCCGGAGAAGCCCTGCCAGCCTTCGACTCCGCCACCCAGGGTGGATCGATGCGGCCGGTGGAAAGCTGCGTCGAGCAGGTCGTGACGGCGGGTTGCGTGGCGTCGTGCAGACGCTGGGCGGATCGCTGGTCGCTGGACCATTCTGAATCGACTTGCCCGTGCAGTCCGCATCGGCGCAATAGACCGCGCCCGGCACGCGCAGGTTGGTCGGCACGGAGACGATTTCCGCGGTGTTCGCCAGGAACTTGCCGATCGTGGAGGTTCCGCACGGCGGATAGCCGGCTGTGCCGCAGGCAGGCGGAGCCGTCGGCCGGTCCGCCCGCGTCGTACACCACGTGGGTGCCGGTGTTCTTGTAGCGGGTCACGTCGGTTTCCACCACGTACCAGTTGAACAGCGGGAACGTCTCGTTGAAGTTGGCGGTGCCGTTGAAGTCCGTGACCAGCAGGTTTTCCAGGCTGCCGTCGCGGAACCGGACGGCGACGTTGGCGAAGCGGAATTCCGGCTTCGTCGGCCTGCGAGATGCCGTCCTTGTTGTCGTCGATGAAGGTCCGGGTATAGAGGTTGGTCTGCCACTGGGTGGTGGCGATGTCTCCCATGTTGACGTGTTCTGTCCGCCGCCGGTGACTCGCCACCGGTGTCGAAAGGCCATCCACCAGCATGATCGTTCCACTGGTCGAAGACGGTGACTCTCCAGTCGCCATCAGGAAGACCGGTGAGGGTGAAGGTGCCATCGGCGTCGCACTTGGTGAAGGCGAAGTCCTCGCCGTCCGGGTCGCCAAAGCTCACGTAGCACTGGGTCCAGTAGAAGCTGTCGTGCGAGCCGCTGCTGTAGAGCCGCTCATCCGGCGTGCGGCTCATGCGCTCGCTGGTGACCTTGCCGGTCAGGGTGTTGTTGCAGTGTCGCGTGCCGCTGGGGATGTTCGGGTCGGTGCCGTTGCAGACTCCGGCTTGCGCGGCATTGATGATCGCCGGGTTGGCAAAGCCGATGCGTCACGTGGTAACGCCGGGCCGAACTCCTGGAAGTAGCTCGGCTCGCCGATTCGCGTGAAGACGTCGTGCGCCTTCTGGCCGTCCAGGGTGTTGGTCTGGAGCCACTCTTCGCCTCGGGCGATGCGGTCGGCGCCCGGCGTGGCGATCACGCCCCAGCGTCCCGGCATCAGGTTGGCGATCACGGCCTGGCCCGCCAGCGGGGACAGCGTCTTGCCGTCCGATTCGTACTTCGGGCAGGTCACGATCATGCCGGTGATGCCGGTTGCCGTTGGATCGGTCGCCGTTGCTCGTGTCGAGCGCCGCTGCTTCGAGTGATCGGGCAGGCATCGTAGCCCGTGGCCGGATCGATGGTTCCGGCCAGGCTGTTGGTCAGCGGCTGGTTGAACATGTCGTAGGTCATCTGGCCGGTGAAGTCGCCGTTGCCGCCCATGGCGTCCCAGAGGTGAATCTGGAAGCCGCCCAGGCCAGGCTCGTTCGGCGACAGCACGTCGACGCCGCCGCCGCCATCCTGCTCGCCGTTGAGCGGGAAGTCGTCCTCGAAGACGAACACCGAGAGTTTGCCCGGCGGATAGGGCGAGGGCTGCGCCAGCACCGTGACCGGCAGTCGTGCAGTGCTGGCCGGCGGCGGAATCGGCGCGCCGCCCATGCCGTGGCCGCAGCTGGCAGCCGGCGTTGGCCGCGCCGAGTGCGCACGGCGCCGTGTAGCCGTGACTGAACGGGTTGGCCGCATCACCCGGCAGAACCGAGATGTAGTAGCGCTTGGTCGGATCCAGAGCGACCTGGCTGGGCAGCACAGCCGTCTGCCCGTTTCCGGTCGTATCGGGCCGGCAAGCGCCATTGCCGACATCGCACACCGCACGTGTGCCCGACGCCGGATCGACACGGTCTGGCCGCTTCGCAGGACAGCGGTCCCGGTGCAGCCCTGCGCCACAACGGCATGTAGCTGGTGTGGAAGTTGGTGCCGAAGCGTCGGAACGATTCCCGAGCCCTGCGGTCGGGCAACCCGCCGGCGGAGGATTCGTCGTGCAGTTCGGATCGACGTAGAAGGTCCGGTCTTCCTCGATGATCCAGCGATAGTCACTGATCCGGAGTCGTCTTGTCGTATCCGTCCAGCACGGTTACCGTCAGGCCGCTGCCTGCGGGAAGATCCAGCGTCACGGTCGCGGTCGCGCTGATGCGTCCCCTGCGAGTTCTGCGCCTTGAAGGTGAAGGTGTAGGTGCCCGGCGCGCGGGCGCGATGGCGGTGAACCCGCCGTTCGAATCCGCATGAACCGTCAAGCCGGCTGGCGGCGTGACCGTCGACGTGGCCACCGTAAGAGGCAAGTTCGCCGCCGTCTGTGCAACCGCCAGAACGCCGGGAGTCTTGATGGCCAGAGTATGTGGCCATGTTCGACGTGTAGGTCGATGCGGATTGACAGGTGATGCCGCCGTCCGCGATGGTCGACGCACCCAGCGTCACCGTGGCGGTGATACCGGAGGAGCAGGTCGTCGCCGTCACCGTGCCGTTGGCGCAATAGGTGAACGAGTCCGAGGTGGCCGTGTCCGCGTCGGGAACATAGGTAAACGTGCCGTTCGCATTCAGAGTCACCGTGCCGTTGGCTGGGCGCTGCCAGAGCAGCTGTCACGCCATAGACATTATGTCGTTCGCGATCACGCCCTTGGATGGATCGCGACACGGTGAGCGTCTGCCCGGCAACCAGGGAGTTGTAGGTATCCGGCGTTGGCTACCGCGGCCGCCGAATGCGCCGTGCGCTGCCGGCAGGTGCGGCGCCATTGACGCCGATGTAGGCCAGCATGCCGGCGTCGCGCTCGATCGCGTTGCCCGACAGGCTCAATTCGCGGTCGTAGATCGGCAGCGCTCGCGTACGGCGCGATCGTCGTGCCGGACGTCGGCTGCCATTGATCATCACGTCGTAGGTCTTGCCCGCGGCCATGAACACTTCGCTCTGCACCTGGGAACGCCCGGCAGACGGGTTGCCGTCTTCGGCGATCAGCGTGAAGCCGGTAACGATCGGGTTGGTCCGCCGGTTGCGCCCGCCACCTGCGATCCGACGATCGAGGGCACGTGCATGCGCGAGCCGGCGTTCACCAGGCGCACCAGAACCGTTCCCGTGGTGCCGGTCGCCGGCGCAATCGTCGCCGGCGAAGTCGGGAACAGCGAGCCGGTCGCGTTGGTCTTGTTGAACGCCACGCCATTGATCAGGTAGTAGAGCGGCGTGTAGTTCACCGCCGGCGGATAGCAGGTGCTGATAGGTCGCCGAAGCCGGGATTGCCGCAGCCTCCGGGCTGGCCGGACCAGACTGTGGTCTCGCTGAACCCGGCGGTATTGACCGCCGGGCTGACGGCCTTGTTCTGCACCGGGTCGATTTCGCTGAACAGCAGCGGAACTTCGGCATTGTAGGTCACCGCCGGGATAGCGCGGTAGCCGCGGGTAGCGGCCGTCGCCGTCTCGCGCCCGCTGGTCGCCGTGGGCGCAGCGGTGACCACCAGGATTCCGTACAGGCCCATGGGACCCTGGATCGACGGGTGCGTGCCGGACTCAAGCAGGTACGTGCCCGGGCTTGAGGCAGCGCTCCAGGTCAGGCCGTTGGTCGCTGCCCGCCGCCACTTCGGTGGCGAACGACTGCACGCGCGGCCCTTGCGGCGGCGGCGTAAACGTCGCGCCGGCGCCGTTCGCGATGGGCCACGTGACCGCCTGGGTGGCGTGGGCCGGGCTCGGCGTCGTGGTCGCCGGCGTTCCCAGGCCGCCGCCCAACTGGCCCACGATCATCATCGACGTGGGCACGGTGTTCGCCGTTCGCGAAAGGAGAGATTATTCGTGAGGTTGATCGTCAGGCCCCTGTGCGCCCGTGGGAACAGTGATCACCACCGGCGACCAGCCTGCTGCGCCGGCGTTCGGATTCAACGCGGCGCAGGTCGCGGTGGAGCCGGCTGACGGCCGCGCCGCAGCTGTAGCCCCACATCGGCACCGCTGAACCGTCGGGCATCGTCGCGTGGTCGGCCCCGCAGTCAGATTGACTGCTGCTGGGCGACGGCCACACCCGCTCCGAGGAGGAGAACAGTCGCTACCAGTACCGCAGTCTTCAGGATCGCTTTGAGATTGTTGGATCGCATTGCTGTTCTCCTCTGCTCTAGTTGGATTCGTCGATGACAAATTCCCGGGAGTCGACCAGCATCATCATCAGCATTCCGCCGGGGAACACGTTGTTGGTGGTGATCTCGCGCTCGTTGTGCGAGTGCCACATGTAGGCCCAGCCGCGTTCGTTGGCCTGGGATTCGGCTTGCAGTGTTGGACAGGCTGGCAAGTTGCCGTGTGCTGGCCCGGCCTGGTCCGCCGTCGCGCAGGTGGCATCCGGCCCTAGATAGGGCGTGCCGCCGTACCAGGCGCCATTGGTGAAAATGTTGGGATTGGGCAGAGTCGCCGGGCCGCCGGCGGCAACATCGCCGAAGGGAGCCACTTCAAGCGGCTTGTTGTGGTCCTGGCACCACTCGAAGTAGTTGATCGCGGTGGGCGCTGCCGGTGTTGTAGCCGTTGGCATCCGGAGTACAGGGTAGCGTGGCGAGCGGGTCGCTCGAGCTCGGGATTGTGACCGTACGGATCCCAGTTCAACCCTCTGCCGGTGAAGTAGAAGATCCCGTCGAAGGCCTCTCCCGGAGTCGTGTCGGTGTTGAACATCAAAGGCCCGGCGAGATCGGTGCCGTCGGCAGCGAGAATCATGTTGCCGTCGCGCCCAGAATGCGCACGTGGTTGGCGTGCTCGTGGAATGGGTGCTGCCACCGGCCCTGGCCGATGAGCGGATCAGGGTCATTTCGCCCGGATGCATATGGGGATTGCCGTTGTAGGGCTGGTGGGGATACTCGGCCGCATAGTTGGGGTCCATGAGATCGGGCATGGAGCGTCCGTTAATCATGAAGTAGGCGGGATGGTAGGGCTCGGTCGGGACATTGAGGCTGCATCCCGCGGCCCCGGCGGTGCAGCCGCCAGCCGCCGTCACCTGCGCCAGCGCCGCATTGTGAATCTTGGGATCCATCTCTGCCCACTGGAACAGGTATTCCCGGTCGTAGCAGGTCTTGGGGCTGATCGTAGGCGGCGGCCGCGAGCCGGAAATCGGCTTCGCTCCAGTGCCGCTTTTGCCGCCGCATTGTTGCCAGGATTCGTCGCGGCAGCCCGCGCCGTGCAGGCGGCCGGAACGTTGGCCGGGAAGCACAACGACTGCGCCATACAGGCCCATCTCGACCTGCAGGTCGCCTTGCGTTCCGCTGTAATAGGCGTGCGTGCCCGGCGACGAGGCAACGAACGTGTAGGTCACCGTGCCGCCGGGCGCCGCCTCCTGCGTCAGCAGACCGGCTGCACATGCCGCCCGGTGCGCCGTCAACACTGAGAAAGCCGGGAAACAGAATCGACGTGTTACCGGCCGCCGTGGGAAGATTATTCAGTCAGATTGACCGTGACCGTCTGTCCTTCCGTGACAATCAGCGTCGGGCCGGGAACCTGCATCGTCGGGCAGGTTGCAGTCGGCGATGGCTGCCGGGGCAAAGCCGGCTCGGCGCGCCAGTTGCACCCGTAGCCCCAGGAGTAAACCGCATTCCCGTCCGGCTGGTTGAGGAAAGCGGTTTGCGCCGTCAGGTTGAAGGTCGGGGTCCCGGCTCCCCGTGATTCCCGGAGCGGCAGCGTGAGCCGCGGCCGCCAGGAACAGAGCCAGTACCGGCGCCAGAACCAATCGTGCGATCGAGATCGATTTGTCATTTTCGTTGCGCTCATTGCCGCTCTCCTAATTGCAGGTGTTTCCGAATGTGTTGCCGGTCACGCTGTTGCAGATGTGAACTTCGGTCATGAGTCCGCCGAAGTTCTCCTGATCGTTCGAAAGATGGTCGAGATTGGGGGTGTAGAGATAGAAGGTGCTGCCCGCCGGATACAGTTGCCGCGCAGCCAGTGGACCCGCAACCCGCGTCACTGGCATCCAGAATCACATCCAGCGACTCGCCGCCGCCCAGGGTGATGGAGTTGGTGTAGAACTCCATGTTGTTTCCCGCCTGATCCCGCAGCAGCTTGGCGTTGAAGCCGACTTCCTTCATGGGAATCCCCAGCGAGGCCAGCGTCTGGTACTCCTGAACGTCCAGGTCGGAGATGCGCAGAAGAGCTTTTCCGCCCGCAGGAATGTTGATGATCGCAGGCAGCGGCTGCGAGTAGTGCACCCTGCCGTCCGAAGATTGCGTAGCCATGGGGCCAGGCGTGACCGTGTCGGGGTAGCTGCGCCCGTTCAGCAGGAAGAACTTGTCCTTCATGTCGGCGAACGCTTCCGGGTTGAAGGTCATGCCGACAAAGTGGAAGTTGGGGTCGAAGCCGTGGATCTGGAGGGGATACTCGACGTCATACGCGGTTGATCCGTCGCCGTCGTTGTAGGTATACTTCTGCCGGTTGCACCCGTCGTTATCAGTTGGCCCTCCGACGTGCTCCGTTGTCACCACGGCCGGCAGTGTGGCGCTGCACAGGATATCGGCGGCGGGATTGCACGCCGTGCGCAGATCGCCGTTGCTGCGGCCTGAAGTGCGGTATAGAGGCTGGTGCCTGCCGGAACCCGATTCTGCCGCGGCCGAACATACAGCTGCCCGACCATGCCCATCTGCAAGTGCTCGGGAGGCGTGATGTGGCAGTGCCAGAAATAAGTGCCGGCATCCGGAGCGAGGTAGTAATAGGTGAAGCTGCCGCCGATGTTGATGGCCACCGAGGCGTCCGGCACGCCGTCATAAACTGAGGAAGCGTTTGGGTAGCCGTGGAAGTGGATGGTGTGCTGCTCGAACAGGTCCGGCCGCATGATCATGCCGACGTTGGTGAGGGTGAGGAACAACTCGTCATCTTCATCAAATGCAACCAGCGGCGCCGGGATGTTGCCGTTCATCACGCCGACATCCATGATCTGGCGGGGATCCACGTGACCGTCGAGGACTTGGCCAGTCGATGCGGTTGCCGACGAATTGAGGACGTCGGCCAGCCCTGTGACCCCGGGGTCGAATGTGAAATTAAAAGGGGCGGTGAAGACGTAATTAGTTACGCCGGGGATGCCCGCAGTAGGGAACGTGAAGGGGGCAGCGGTAATCGTCCAGGTGCCGTCATAGCCCGCCGGAGGCTTACCGCCGGTTCCTGCGATGGTCACCGATTGTCCGTTCGGCACACCAAGTGGAGCGTTCAATTGAACATAAACCGTGCTTCCAGTCGAGCCCTGGGAGATGTCGTAGATGGTGACCACGTTCGCTATATCGAGAGCCAGTCCCACCGCGCCGTTCCATCCAAAAGCCGCGGTCGAGTTGGGCGTCGGCCAAGCCGGCCAAGTGTTGGCGAGTGCCCCATCGGTCGTGGCAGGGTCACCAGGCAGGAGATACGGTTGTTTCCCCGTCCCCGGATACGGCACGTTGAAGACAGACGGGAACTCGGTACCAGGCTGGCCATTGGCGATGTCGGCGAGTCCAGACAACGGACCAAAGGAGAACATGAACGTCTGCGTCCCGTTCGCCATCGTCGAGTAACCGTCGCCGCCCGAGACCTGCTGGCACTTGATGGCGCCGTTCACGTTCGCCGTCGGAGCGTAAAACTGGTTGCCGTTGAGCGCAAGGGTCGTCGGACCGGTGTAAGCAGGCTCCGCATTGTTGTTGTTGAGCGATGACGGGTGAGTGATGGTGCTCGTCGGGCACTGAACCCGAAACGACTGTGCGCTCGCGGCTACTGTCGCAAGGCAAATGAGAGCAACTAGTGACCAAAGCTGATACGGCCTTCTCATGGCTCGCAGCCTCCGTTGTTTTGGTTGGCGGATACACCCAGCGCCGCTGGGAACGAGTGTGGGGGGAAACACCAACGTTCGGGAGTGACTCTACGGTCGAAGACTTGGCGCTAACTTGCGGACGCGCAACAACCTTCACGATGTGACGGCTAATTTACATTTTTTACATCAAGTAATATTTGGTTACATGAAAACACGAAGGTAGAGCGGCTTTAGACAGTGGCACCGGACAAACTACTCTGCGAACTTCGTTGAATGTGAGTAAATGCTGCTGAAGGTATATCCAGCCTTCTTCGGTGGAAGAACTCCCATGACTTCCATGACAAGAGAGCCCGGGCGTCGTTAACTTATTGATTTCCGGAGCTATTGCGAGAGAAGAATTGGCAACCAGCCCGCGCTGGCGTTCACGCGTGGTTCTGTTTCGCGACTATGATTAAGAGCGGTTTGATCGCCGGGGGGAGATCACCCATGTTCCCATATCTTGTTCTTATCAGAAGTGCTTTGCTCAAGAAGAGTCCGAAAGCTCTATTGGCGGTTCCGTTTCTGCTGGTCCCCACGATTCTGTGTTGCCAACAATCCGAGGTCAGTACACCCACGGATCCTCAGACCATTCAACTCCTGCTCGAGCGAATCAGCCAACTGGAAGCGAGCCAAAAGCAGATGAGTGAGCGCCTGGCGCAACTGGAGAAAGCACAATCGACTGGAGATCCCAAACCAGATGCAAGAAGTGAAAAACTACCCGTAGAACAAATGAGCCGTCCCGCCGAAGCTTCTGCTTCGCTCAGTCCTCAGGCCTCATCTTCGAACGCTGCCTCGTCCGATTCGAAACAATCGGTAGTCGCGGATCCGGAACGACAGGACGACATGAGCGAACACATGGATGTGAGTAAGACATTGCTCAACATCCGCGGATTCGGGGATTTTGGGCTGTACGGTGGAACTCAGAACGGGCAGACGACGTCTTTCAGTATTGGACAGATAAATCTTTTCATTACCTCCAACCTGTCGGAGAGGTTCAAATTTCTGACGGAACTTGTCTTTGAGGTGCAGCAAGATAATTCGTTTCAGGCGGTTCCTGAACGGGTCCTTCTTGAATATTCCTTGAATGACTATTTCAAACTTGCGGCTGGCCGTTATCACACCGCGATCGGGTACTACAACACCGCTTATCATCACGCTGCCTGGTTTCAGACGGCTACCGAGCGGCCCTATATTTTCGAATACGAGGACGAGGGCGGAATTTTGCCGATTCATATCGTGGGACTGGAGGCTTCCGGGCAGATACCTTCAGGGAAGTTGGGGCTCAATTACGTGGCACAAGTGGGCAACGGGCGCAGTTCCGATCCTTTAGTAGAACCTGTACAAAACTATGTGGACGAAAATAGCCGGAAAGCCGTTAACGTCGCGTTATTCGCTCGTCCCGACAGTATCCCGGGACTGCAAGTAGGTTTTTCCGCATATCACGACGTACTCTCGACAATCTTCTCCCCTAGAATTGATGAAACGATCATGGACGCATATGCAGTCATGATCCGTTCGAAATTTGAATGGCTGAATGAGGCCATGATGATTCGCCACGCTCCGACCGGGCAGCACGTTTTTGAAACGCCAGCCTTCTATTCGCAGATCTCTGAGCGATTCGGTATGTACCGGCCCTACTTGCGTTATCAGTACATAAACGCATCGAGCCAAGAACCGGTATTTCCGCAGGTTGGACTCAGGACGGGTCCCTCGGTCGGAATTCGCTTTGATCCTACCGCATCCGTAGCTCTTAAGTTACAGTACGATCATACGTTGCTCCGGCGGCAGCAGCCCGGGATTAACGGACAGACCTGCCCACAGTTGCAGATGTGCGCGCCCAACGCAGTCGGAATGCAAGTCGATTTCAAGTTTTAAGGCATTGAGAATGCGAATTAGAGTGTCGATCCAACGAATATTGTTACCACCTTTGGTGGGAGCGCTGTGCGTTGTCTTGACCTCTCATTCGGTGGTTCACGCTTCGCGCAACAACCCGAGCCAATCCCTGGCCATCGTCGTGAATCGCTCTAACCCGATTGACAATCTCTCCTTTGGTGAACTGCGGAAAATCTTCATGGGAGATCGGAGCCATTGGCCGAACGGGCATCGCATCGCGGTCGTCATGCTCAACTATGGACAACCTGAGCGTCAAACCGTGCTCCGGCTGGTCTACCGAATGGATGAAGACGGATATCAAGATCATGTGTTACGGGGAATGTTCAGAGGAGACGTATTTGTCGCGCCAAAAACCTTGGCCTCGCCTGAGATCCTGCGAAAATTTGTTTTCAACGCTCCTGGAGCGATCGGTTATTTACGAGCAAGTGATGTGGATGATTCCGTGAAGGTAGTTCGTATTGACGGCTTATTGCCTGAGGAGGAGGCCTATCGACTCCCGATCGATGAGCGCTCGCGGAAGTGAGTACTGGGACGGCATGCCACAGCGAAGGAAGTCTGTGTCGCGACGAACCGCGGCGCCAGCGCAGAGGATACTTTCGCGCCACATTCCAACGATTCTATTGCTATCCCTGCTGCTGGCTGAAGCCGGTGTGGGCGCGTTCATAATCCGCGATTTGACCAAGTCTTCTGAAACGGTGCAGAAAATGTACACCGGGTCTGTGCAAGGCCTGCTGAAGTTTGGAGACTTGCAATATCATGCGCAGGAGACCCGCCGCAGCACGCTTTACGCGTTGACCACTAACGATGGCAATCTGCAAGTGGAATATGCCGAGCAGTCTCGCGAAGCAGATCGCTTAGTCAGCCAGGGGATCAGGGAGTATTTGGCGGGAGCACGAACTCCCCAGGAAACCGAGGCTGGGCGACATCTGGCCGACGATTGGCAGGCCTACCTTCAGGTTCGTGATGATGTCCTCGGCCGAATCCTGGAAAGCAGTGTCAAAGAAGCTGTACAAGTCGACTTGACTCGGGGAGTTCCACAGTTTGAGCGCGTTCGCCAGGATCTGAATGAGATCAAAAAGATCTATGATGAGCAGGCATCCTTACAACTCGCCACTGTTCGAGAGTTGTCCCGTACCTCGACCGTAAGACTCCTCACAGCTCTTGGCTTCGGGTTGCTTCTTGGAGGTGTTGCGATTTGGGGATTCCAGAAGATCAGGATGCGCAGTGCAGTACAGCTTGCAAAGTTGCAGATGGATTTCGTAGCCTCGGTCTCGCATGAGTTGCGGACACCTATCGCTGCGATTTTGAGCGCGGCTGAAAACCTGCGGGATGGATTCGTTACAAAGCGGGACGACATCATCCAAACAAGTGCGCTCATAACCAATCAGGCGGAGCAGCTAGGAAACCTTGTCGATCAGGTTCTGTCGTTCGCTTCGACAGCAGAATCCAACCAACTGCATCCATTGGGAGACCTTCGCATCGACGAAGTCGTTGATGACTCACTTCGATCCACCTCGAGTCTGCTGCAGCAGGCCGGATTCACCGTAGAGCGACAGATTCAATCTGGCCTTCCGCCGGTAGTCGGCGACTTTTCCGTGCTTTCGCAATGTTTACAGAATCTTATTGTGAATGCGGTCAAATATAGTAACGGGACTCGATGGGTCCGTATCTCAGCCGGGATCGACGAACGCAGCCATCAAATCCAACTCAGGGTCCACGACCACGGAATGGGCATCCATGAGTCCGACTTGCCGCACATCTTTGAGCCGTTCTATCGCAGTCCAGAGGTGGTAACCGCTCGCATCAAGGGCACCGGTTTGGGACTTTCTATTGCCAAGCGCAGTGCCGAAGCGTTTGGCGGGAACCTGGCCGTCTCCAGCCAAGTTGGCGTTGGAACGGTATTCACCATCTCGTTACCGGTCGCAGGCCACGAATTAGCCGATGTGCAGTTTTCAGAGGCTTCCAAAATAGGAGATCGCACATAAAAGAAAGCATTCTATTAATCGAAGACGAAGAAGCACTGCTGTCGACCCTTAGCGTACGCCTTCGCGGCGAAGGTTACGTCGTGGATACGGCCAGTGACGGAACAACAGGATTTGAGAAAGCCACGACTCAACCTTTCGATCTCATTATTCTCGACGTGATGCTACCGGACCGCAGTGGATTCGACATCTGTCGAGACGTGCGGCAAGCAGGATTGGCAACTCCGGTCTTGTTCCTGACCGCCCGACATCAAACCACCGACAAGGTGATTGGATTAAAGCTCGGTGCGGACGATTACGTCACCAAGCCGTTTAAGGCTGCGGAGTTGATTGCCAGAATCGAAGTGCTTCTAAGAAGAGTGCCGGTTCGTTCAGGACACGGCGTTCATCAGTTTGGACCGATTCAAGTCGACGTGGGCCGTGCCACAGTTACCCGCGATGGCAAACCAGTCTACCTCTCGGCACGTGAGTTTCAACTCTTGCGCTATTTCATAGAGCGCGCCGGAAGTACGCTGCCTCGCAGCGAACTCTTGCGGTCCATTTGGGGATATGCAGAAAACACCTTGACCCGCACGGTCGATATGCATGTTGCGAGTCTTCGCGAAAAACTGGAGCAGAACCCCAAGCGCCCGGAATTGATCGTCACGGTTGCGGGAGTCGGCTATCGGTTCTTGGGTACCCGAAACTCCTAGATGTAAGACAAACCCTAATGGGCTGATGGGAACGCCCAGGAAGACTTCCTCGGCGACTCGTGTGCGGACACAGTCAGTTCTGGCCTTGGAAAATGGTGGGCGCTATAGGATTCGAATTTTGGGGTAACGTATTTTCAACAACATAGAGCGCACGGCGGGCACCGTAAAAGCAGTGGAAGACAGTGGTGAGCAGCGCTAACGGATCACAAACGGATCACGGCTCGTGCCCATCTGAAAAGTGCCAACCAAGGTGGCCACAAAACCTGAGATTGTCAATTGAGACGGGCCCAATCGGCATGGCCTGTGTCGGCGACCGAGTTTCAACTTCGGCGTGGCAATAATTCTGAAGTTGATAGCGACAAGCGCGTTTATCGGGACTGATCGTGGTCTGCTTCGGTCGGTTTTGGGTCCTTTACACGTCTGAGGTATTCACCAGGATTAGCCCTGACAACTCGCTTGAACGCCTTACTGAATGCGGCGTCGGACTCGTAACCGACCAATCGAGCGACTTCTGGGAGCTTTTTGTCACGCCGTTCAAGTAGCTGTATCGCCTTCTGCATCCGCCACTCGGTTACGTATTCCAGCGGCGTTTGTCCGAGTAGCTCTTTGAAACGTGCTGCGAATGCGGAGCGAGACATGCCCGCCGCTTCGGCCAGGGATTCGACCGTCCAGGGTGTATTCACTCTGTCGTGAATGGCACTCAGAGCAGCGCCTATTTGAGGATCGAAAATTGCACGAAGCCATCCTTTGTTGCGTTCCGGTCCCGACGCGATATGCGCCCGGAGTACCTGGATAAACAGAACCTCGGCCAGCCGACTCGCAACGACTTCAGATCCCGGCGCCTGTTCTGCCATCTCTGACGCGAGCGCCTGCACTGTGGTGTGAAGAGCAAGCGTGCGTGCCTGATCGGCCTTCATCAAAATGAACTTCGGCAATAAGTGAGTGATCGGCTTCAGGCTGGCGCGATCGAACCTCAAGGATCCGCAGACGATTGTCGTCGGTGCGCCACCGCCGCCACAAAGAGCGACATTGCCGTTGGCCTTGGCCCCGATCTCGCGGAAGCTCCACCTCGGACGTGTTCGCGGGCTGTCGCGCAAAACAATCGAAGTCCCCTTAGCCAGTAAAAAGCAATCACCACCGGTGAGGGGAATCGGCTCCGCAATCCCTTCCACACTCAGCCAGCAGTTGCCGCGCGAAAGCATGGCGAAGTGCGCCAAATCTGTGGGTGACATCTTTTTGTCGGAAGGCGTGACTTTTTCTTCGGTCTGGTTTTCCTGTTTTACACCCCACGGGGCTGTGGCTTCGAGCCTGTGCAGACCGAAAGCGGTTACGTGCATCGTTCTAAAGATGTCTGTTATCGAATCCAACTTAGCCTCTATCTTTTGGACGAATGGACAAAATATTAGGACTCCTGAGCAGTTCTCGTCCACCGCTGGAGAACTCTACTCTACTGTACCGAATGCTACGCATCTACCGAAGGGAGTAATTATGGGAAAGCTTGAAGGAAAAGTTGCAGTCATCACGGGTGGATCGAGCGGCATGGCGCTGGCGAGCGCCAAGCGCTTCGTTGAAGAAGGCGCCTACGTTTTCATCACGGGTAGGAGGCAGGAGCAGCTCGATGAGGCCGTCAAGCTGATTGGCCGAAACGTGACCGGCGTGCGCGGTGACGCGGCCAATCTCGACGACCTCGACCGTCTGTTCGATACGGTCAAGCGGGAAAAGGGCAAGATCGACGTCCTGTTCGCGAGCGCTGGCAGGGGCGAGGCCTTACCACTGGGGGAGATTACCGAGCAGCACTTTGATGCAGCCTTCGGCCTGAATACGCGCGGAACGCTGTTTACGGTTCAGAAGGCGTTGCCGCTGTTCAACAATGGCGGTTCGATCATCATGACCGGATCCGTTGCTTCGGTGAAGGGTTTTCCTGGTTTCGGCGTGTATGCGGCGAGTAAGGCGGCATTGCGCTCCTTTGCACGCACGTGGCTCAACGAACTGAAGGGCAGGAATATCCGGGTGAACGTGCTGGGCCCGGGGCCGATCGCCACACCGATGCAGGAAGAAGTTCTCACCAAGGAGGCGAAGGAGATGTTCGAATCCCTGATCCCGCGGGGAAAGATGGGTCAACCTGAGGAAATCGCGACGGTCGCGCTGTTTCTTGCTTCCGACGATTCGAGCTTCGTGAACGGGGTGGAGTTGAATGTCGACGGCGGCTTGTCGGCCATCTGAGGTCGGCGGTTGAGATCAATATCAACATGGATCGGAGAAGCACTATGAGCTATGCGATTGTCGGATTCGGCAAGATAGGCCAGGCCCTCGCCCACGCGTTCGCCCGTAAAAACATCAACGTGACTGTCGCGAGTCGCCGGCCGCCTGAGGCGTTGGCGCCGCAGGCTCGGGCGATTGGACCTACGGTCGTCGCCAGGTCGCTGCAGGATGCACTTGAGGCCGACACCATCATGTTGGCGGTCCCGTTCGGGGAACATCGCGAGGTTGCGAAGGCCATGCCGAGTTGGAAAGGCAAGACGGTCATCGACGCGACGAACGCGTTTGGAGTTCTCCCTGAAGAACTGGACGGCCTCCTGTCCTCCGCCTTCGTCGCGAAGGCGTTCACCGGCGCTAAGCTCGTGAAAGGTTTCAATCACCTGGTTGCAGCCGTCTTGGCTACCGACCCGGTCGTTGAAGGGGGCCATCGGGTCGTCTTTCTGTCGAGCGATGACGAGGACGCGATCTCTCCGGTGGCGGATTTGGCCAATCAACTCGGGTTCGCACCCGTCAAGCTGGGAAAGCTCAACGAGGGTGGCGCGCTAGTGCACGCACGCGGCCGCACTTGGGGTCAGCTCATCTTCCAGGATTTGTTCAAGAAGCAGCAGTAATCAATCTATGACCGCGCGATTTGGCCGAGAAGGATGATTCCGAAACGTCGGATTAGACCGGACACACTTGATGTAAGGGAAAAGGAGAGGTTTCGATGAGCACCGAAAAGAATGTCCAGATTGTGAAGAATTTTCTTGCGGCACTCGGCCGCCGCGACAAGCAAGATCTGCTGGCGTTGTCTGCCGAAGATATTAAGTGGATCATTCCGGGCGAGGACTGGCCGCTGGCCGGCACGCACCGCGGGCACGCTGGATTGAATAACTTACTTCAGAAGGCTAACGAAACGGTGGAAACCTCGTACCCAGAACCCCCCGAGTTCATAGCGCAGGGAGACCGGGTTCTGGTCGTCGGCTTCGCTAGGGGGAGAATCAAAGCCACGAATAGGACGTTCGAGGACCATTGGGTCTTCGCCATTAGCATTCGAAATGGCAAAGTGACGAACATCCGTGAGTATGTCGACACGCAAGCACTGGCGCGGGCCTCCGAGACGGCCGCGAGCCCCAGGCCCTGACCCATCGCGCTGTTTCGTCTCGGCAATCTGAATCGGCGGATCTCGGTGAGTGCATGATCGCAAAGGAGGTGATCCGATAACGGTTCGTAAACTGTTGGAAGGATGGTGGGCGCTATAGGATTCGAATTTTGGGGTAGACGTAGTTTCAACAACATAGAGGCACGGCGGGCACCGTGAAAGCAATGGAAGACAATGGTAAGCAGCGCTAACGGATCACAAACGGATCACGGCTCGTGCCCATCTGAAAAGTGCCAACCAAGGTGGCCACAAAACCTGAGATTGTCAATTGAGACGGGCCCAATCGGCATGGCCTGTGTCGGCGACCGAGTTTCAACTTCGGCGTGGCAACAATTCTGAAGTTGATAGCGACAAGCGCGTTTATGGGGACCAATCCTGAAAACGAAGCACAACCCAAAGTCAATGAGTGCATTGTCCGCAAAATAAGTCATCTCAATGGGCCATCAGGCCGCCCATTCATCGAATCGGCGCATTATCTCCATGAGCTTGCATCCCATCAGAATGACAGAGCCCCACAATGTGAAGGGAACGCCATAGAGTAGGAGATGCTTGCGCGAACGGGCTAACTCAAACACTCCTACCTTCACGATGGCGTATGTATTCGCTGCGAGATAGGCAACCGCCAAAGAGCTCACTACTAGGTTGTGCATCTTTTTAGTCCTCCTTTTACCGGCCTGCATCTCCGCGCCGATACTCAACGGTTGCTGTACAGGAGCGGCAGTAATCCTCTGAGGTGTGGCTCATCCTGTGCCCTCCCGTGGGAGTTCCGCGCCGGTCGTGAAGGTCGCGCCGAACACGATGTTTCCTCTTGGGCGGAGCGCGCAGTGGCGACGACCGAGCCGCCGCCACTGCGTTCGCTATTGCATCAATTGCGCAATGGTATGCGAGTCATTGAAGACCGTTCTCGATGCCAGCACCCTCCTGGACGGTCCACACCTTAGAGTTGAGACCATCCTCCGTCGACCGGAAGTTCGGCACCGGTCGTGAAGGTCGCGTCGAACGCAAGGAAGAGGACGGCCTTCGCGATTTCCTCCGACGTGCCCCAGCGCTTCATCGGGACCATACCAATCATCTTTTCCCTAATCTGAGCGGCTGCGTCAGCGGGAAACGCTTTGCCGATGATCGGCGTGTCGATGGGACCGGGCGTCACCGCGTTGACGCGAATCTCGCCAGGAACCAACTCAGCAGCGAGCGTCCGAGCGAATGATCGCAGCGCGGCCTTGGCGGCTCCGTATGTGGCGTTGCCGGCCATTCCCTTGACGTTGGCGATCGAGGTCGTGAGGACGACAGACCCTCCCCGGTTTATGAGCGGCGCGAACTTCTGCACTGCGAAAAGCGGTCCCTTGGCGTTCAGGTTGAACATCTCGTCGTAGATGGCCTCGGTGATGCTCTCCAGAGGCGCTCGGGTGCTGAACCCGGCGTTGACGAACAGCAGGTCGAGGGTGTCGAACTCGGCCTTCACTCGAGAGGCGAGTGCGTCGAGGTCCGTCAACGACCGCGCGTCGCTCGAAACCACGATGGCCTCATTCCCAAGCTCTTTCTGCGCCGATTCCAGTCCTTCCTTCGAGCGACCCGTCACCAGAACGCGCGCGCCTCCATCAAGAAGCATCTTCGCCGTAGCGAGCCCCATGCCGCTCGTGCCGCCGATGATTACCACCTTTTTACCTTCGTACCGTTTCATATGAATTCTCCTTGAGAATGGTTGTTGTTCGTTCTGTCGCCGTGATTCCAAATTAGGGAAGTGGCAATGTTGTTTTGCATCCAGTGACGCGCCGATCAGCGCTCCTTCAGGACCTAGCGTTCAAGGATGCTGGGTTAAGACAAGTCCACGCCGGAGACCTTGACGACGGCCTGCCACGCGGCTTCTTGGCTGGCGCGATCGTGGACGTGTGGGTGGCGCTGCGCCTCAATTGGGCCTGAGAACTTCCCTTGAGCCGAGGCGAAGAATTGCCCTGAGACGTCGGTTCCGAACTCCGACGCCTGGAGGTACCGACGGGCCGCGGTCTCCGGCGTCTGATTCATGCCGGGAATGAGGTTCACGATTGGGATAAACAGATACTTCAACAACGGGCCAGCGTTTCGCACCACCTTGGTGTCGGTCGCCCCACCGGGCGATACGGCGTACACGGCCATGCCGGAGGGCAGCCGGCGGGCCAGCGCCGCGGTCCACCAAGCGATGATGAGCTTCGCGTCAGCATACGCATTGTTGGGCACGTACTTCACGTTCGGCCCGTTGCGCAGCAGGGCTTCAACAGCCGCGGTTTGGTCGCCCCGGTAGTATTTGGCCGCGAAGGCTGGCACGTCGGTGTACTTGAACATGGGTACGCCCCCGCGGGCAGGCTCCGCGCCGGCGATAACAATCCGCGCGTTGGGGCTAAGAAGGTTGGCGCGAAGCAACCCGACAGTCAGTTGATGATGGCCGATCAGCGGGGCCTGAGAAGCCTCAACGCCCGCCGCAGTGATCACGCGCTTCTTGGTTGGGACCAATCCGGCATTGAGCAGTAGGAAATCGATCGGCCGCTCTCGCTTGACCAGCGAGGCGAGGGCGGCCTGAACGCTGGCTGGTGCGTTCAGATCCAACTCCAGCGGCGTGAAGATCTTCGTTTTGGTCTCCGCCGCGAGCTGAGCGACTGTTTCCTGGATCCGGGCCAGGCTGCGCCCGGTGACGATGACCTCGCGGTAGCCCTTGGCGGCGAGCAAGCGGGCCGCCGCATAACCGAGCCCGGAGGTGGCGCCGGTGACGAGTGCGATCGAATGTTCCATGTGTGTCTCCGTGGTGAAGGGTGAAGGCCGAGTCGCGAGGCCCGAGGCCAGAGCCGGCTTGTTAATTTCGAACTATTCAGTTATATAATGGTGGGGATGGAGATTGTCAAGGAGTTTTGAACTAAATGATTCAAAATACCGCTAGGCCGCGGGGCCGACCGCGCAGCTTCGACGAGACGGGGGCGCTGGAAAAGGCGACTCAGGTGTTCTGGTCGAAAGGCTACGACGGAGTGACGATTGACGATCTCGTCGCCGGGATGGGTGTGGGACGGCCGAGCCTGTATGCCGTCTTTGGGGACAAGCGGGCGATATTCTTGCGTGTCCTTAGGGCGTACGCAGAACGGAAGGGCGCATCAGCCGCGAAGGCACTCCTCTCGCCACAGAGTCTTCGCGACTCGATCGCGGGCTTTCTGAGGTACGCCGTCGAAAGTGCGACCGAGAAAGGGTCCGCCCGGGGCTGCCTTATGGTGTGCGTGGCGCCGCTTGTGAACGACGCTGAGGTTCAGCGGTTCCTGCAGAGCGCGGTCGCCGGCGGCGCGGCGCTGGTGGAAGGTCGTTTCCGGGACGGGATCACCGCTGGAGAAATCCCGTCCGACTTTCCTGTGGCCGTCCGCGCGATCCAAGTCACGGATTTTGCTCGTGGCCTGACCATGCGTGCGCAGATTGGCGCGCCGCGCAAGACGCTTCTCAGGGATGCCGAGGAAGCGGCCCACTTGGTGCTCCTGCCGCGCCTGAAGGCCATCGGCAAGCAGAAGCTATAGATTTCTCTCGCCGGCGCTTGAGCCGGGCAAACGCGTTGCCTGCATGATCGCACCCCTTCCGGTGAAGCCCGCTCTGAAGGCTTCATATAGATAGTGAGCACGCAAGCATTTGGAGATCACTATGTCACTCATCGAGCCCGGATTGGTAACGATAAGTCGGCCTGTGTTTACTAACTTCTGGCAGCGAAAGCTCAGTTGGCGAGAACAATCGGTTCGGTCTCTCGACGCGGAATTGACTGCGGCTTAGCAGAGTGCTGAAAGCAGTCTTCGCTATCGGATCGCTGGACGGACCTCGCGTCCTTAACCTATTGAAAAATAAGGAGGTGATCCGATAACGGTTCGTAAACTGTTGGAAAGATGGTGGGCGCTATAGGATTCGAATCCGCACTCGAACGCAGTTTCAACTACATACAGAGCAACGGACGGCACATTACGCGATCTTAGTACATGGTAGGCAATGACGATGGCAGGTGAAACGGCAGGTGTGAATCGTGCATTATCCTAGTTCATTTAAAATTTGGTCCAGTTCTTCGCCCTCACGTTGCGCGATCAAAGAAAAAAGTTCGTCTATCGCGTTTTGGAGGGGAGAGCGTTCCGCCGGGTTCGTTATGCCAAGCATAAGAGATTCTGCTTCAACCTTGAACACTTCGGAATCATCCTTGCGTCTCACCGAAAATTGTGCCCAGCCCTGTAAGGGTAATATACGGGCAAGGAAAACATTTGATATTTCCTTGCCAACGAAACCGACTCGCGTTCCTTCCTTCAATCGAGCTTCATAAATCAATCCCTTTTTCGACCAGATCAACTTGCGGCTTCGAGTCTGTTCAATTAGTTTTTGAACAATTTGCAGCTTTCTGCTGTCTCCGTATATAGCCTCCACGATGTTCGGGAAATTCATAAAAGTTCCTCTGGCATCTTAAGCCTTAGCGATCCATGAATGCCATTGAGCAAATGGGACAGGTATCGGCACTGTTCTTGTCCCTTTTGAATTTTATCTGGCTCAGGGTCGTCGGTGGTGCTGAGGTACTCTCTCAATTGAGACGCCGTACGGACAGAAACATCTAGCGCATCGCGGTCAATTCCCCGCAATTCTTTCTCGAAGGCTTTGGCCAGCCCAAGTTTTATAGAAAGAGTGGAACTGATGTGTTCGCTGATAGGCCAATTCTTGTTGCCTACATGGAGCGACAACATTTCAGCTTGTTGACGGCACTCCCCAAACTCACTCGCGGCCACCTGCGCCAAGACATTCTGCCGTGAACTCTTTGAAATCTCGCGCGCCCGTTTCATATCTCTTCTGCCCTTGATTGCCAGATAAGTGCCGAGTGCGGTGATGAGAAGAGACAGAGCGTTCAGAACACCACAAAGACGAATTGAATCGAGCAATCCTCCCCACAACGATGAAACGCTGCCTGATGAGGGCTGAGTTTGCATTTCGATAGAAAATTCTAACAGGTTCACTTGCCCTGTTTTGCTACCAGTTCCTTGCCTTCCCTTTGGCCCAGATACATCTTTGCTGCGATGTCCGCCTCATGTCTCAGATGCTCGATTGCTGCTTTGATTTCTTCTGGAGATACGCCTAGCAAAACAAGCCGTTCGGTCATGTAGCGAGCAGAGTTCTCGGCAGATAACTTTGCCTCAAGGATTGCACGCTCATCACGTTCCTTCATTTTCTGTTTTTTCCTTTCATGCTTCTGAGTTCCTACCACAGAATCTCAGTAAAGCAGCCGTTTCGCAATCGCGCATCGTTTACTGGCCGCATCCAGAGCCTTTCCAATCTGCTCTTTCTCTGCATCGTTAGCCCGCCTAGAATCGCGGAATGGTTTCAGATCAGCGTACAGCGCATCCGCATCGGACAGGACGATATTCACCCGTTCGATGATCGCCTTGATTTTAGACGCCCGCGATGCTTCTTTTCGCTTTGCTTGCTCTACTCCTTCCTGCTTCCGCTGTTCTTCCCGCGCCTTGGCCTGCTTTTTCCATACCTTGAGTTCAGCTTTCCTGTGTTTCTCCCGCTCGGCATCTGCGATTTTCTTTTGTTGCGCCCGTTCGATTTGTGCTGTCACTTCCGCTACAATTTTCTCCCGCTCGGAATCGAGATGTGCTTTGCGCTCGTTTCGCTCGTCTTCTTCCTTCTTTTCGTCGTCTGCCTTCTTGGCCGCTATTTGCTGCCGAATCGTTAACGTGCTTTCCCTGTGTGCCTTTGCTTTCCGTTGCTCGTTCTCTATGACTAATCTTCGCTTGGTTTTGATAGCAGGAAGTGCTGCGATAGCATCCGCCAGTTCTTCAGGTTCTATCCCTGCCTCTTCTCCGGGTGTTCTTTTCAACACTGCTTCCAGCATCTTCTCTTCGGGCGTTTTCATATTTTCCCATTTAGTTTTGTCCATCGCTTTTCCTCCTTTCGAGAATGTTTTGAACCGTCTGCGTCTTAAACTCGCAGCCGTAGCGCGTGCGCGTCCCTTCGGTGTTGAGCGTCTTGGCAATCGCGTAGCTGCTCACGCCATCCGCCTGCATCTGGCGAATCCGCACGACTACAGCCCGCTCTGCGTCGTACTCATGCTTAGGGTGTTCCCCATAAGGCCAGCGTCCCTCTACGCGACGTTGGCCGCGCCACTGGCGTTTACCAGCAGCCAACCGTGCTACCGTGGCGTCCCTGTCCATTTCAGCGAGCATCCCGTTAACACCGCCCATCACACTCCCGCCTAGGTCCGTCCCGCTGGCATCTAGCACTGTGATTCCGTTATCCCGACACAGGCCGACGAAAGACCAGAACGCAGGCTGAGTTCTGCCGATGCGTTTGGCGTCGTAGCACAACACAGTCTTGACGCCATTGCCGAGCAGTGCCGAAATGAGTAGCTTTCCCTGTGGCCGTGCGTGCATCGGCAATTTTCCTGTTATCCCATCGTCGGCGTACTCGGCAACAATCTCAAGTAACGAGCGTGCGGCAAACGACTTGCAGGAATCCCGCTGGACTGGTAGGCCAGCTTTGTCCCGTCCGTCATCACCGCTTGTTCTCAGGTACAGATAGCATTGCGTCATTGTGGTTTCCTCCTTTCGAGTTCTGCGATGTAATCCAGCGCCAGCGCGTCGATTTCCGCTTTGCGCCGTTGCGTACTCTCCCACTGCCCCGTCCGTTCCAATGCCGCGCGTACCTTCTCCGGCGACGGTATGCAGCTTGGGTCCATCTCAGCGACGTAACGCTGGCGCTCTTGCTCGAACAGCAGTCGCACCTGTCCGCAGAACTGGCACGGGCAATTCGGACGCGAGTTACAGATGATCGTGTTAGTCATTCGCATGTCACCTCCAATGGTTAGGCACGGCATCACTGCCGTGCCGTGGGTTGCACTGCTGAGGGATGTACTGCGTTGAGTACCGCATCGTCCCCGTGAATAGGTAAAATGAGCGTTCGGTGAGTGGCGAGCGGCAATCGCCTCTAGGAGGTTGTTGAAAAACCACTGCCAATCCACAGCGGATGCGTGATAAGAAACAGGAATGCGAGGAGACGATCAGCAACTGCAAACAGGGATGTTCAGTTATGTGGCGTTGGAAGATCGGATACCAGGGGATCATCCACTGCGCGGAGTGAGGGCGCTGGTGGATGCGGTCTTGGCGGAGATGTCCAAGGATTTCGATGGGCTGTACTCGCAGGTGGGACGGCCCTCGATTGCCCCCGAACGGTTACTGCGGGCGTTGCTGCTACAGGTGTTTTATTCGGTGCGCAGCGAGCGGCTGTTGATGGAGCAACTCAACTACAACTTGCTGTTCCGTTGGTTTGTGGGCTTGGAGATCGACGACGCGGTGTGGAACCACGCGGTGTTCAGCAAGAACCGCGACCGGCTGTTGAACCAGGATCTGGCGCAGAAGTTCTTCGCCCATGTCAAAGAGCAGGCGGCGGGGTTGATGTCGGACGAGCACTTCACTGTGGATGGGACGCTGATCGAGGCCTGGGCGGGACAGAAGAGCTTTCGCCGCAAGGACGACGGCGGGTCGGGGAGCGGAGGAGATTTTCACGGCGAGTCGCGCCGCAACCAGACGCACGCCTCGCGCACCGACCCGGAAGCGCGGCTCTATAAGAAGTCGGCAGGCCAGGAATCCAAGCTGAGCTATCTGGGACACACTTTGGTGGAGAACCGGAATGGGTTGATCGCGGCAGCGATGACTACGCAGGCGGATGGCAGGGCGGAGCGGGATGCGGCTTTATTAATGTTGTACGAGTTGACCCGGAAGCGAAGCGGTCGGATCACGACGGGAGCGGACAAAGCCTATGACACGCGCGACTTCGTCGACACGGTGCGCGAGTTGGGTGTGACGCCGCACGTCGCACGCCGGCAACACGGCGCGATCGACGAACGAACCAGCCGGCATCCGGGATACGCGGTGAGTTTAAGCAAACGATGGTTGGTGGAGAAGCCGTTCGGATGGCTGAAGCAGATCGGGCCGCTGAAGAAGGTGAAACTACGCGGGCTGGCGAAGGTGGATTGGTTGTTCGTGTTCAGCTGCGCGGTCTTCAACCTGATCCGTATCCCGAAACTGCGGGCGCAGAGCGCGTGAAGCAGCGGTCCCGACCCTCGGTTGTCGCCGAGGTGGCCGAGCGGAATCCAAAACAACATAGCGTGCGGCTCTTAGAATGATCCACACGCCGCGCAAACGATATTTTCAACAAGCTCCTAGGCGCTCGAACAATCACTTCTTCATTTCGACATTCGAGGAGAAGTAAGACATGTCCGATACAGTCCATTTGTCACCTCAGAAATATCGGCTTCTCGTAGCGATTCGTTATCTGAATGCCAGCCGATTCATCCTTGAAGGAATGAAACGCCAGTGCGGTATCAACGACTTCCATTTCTTAGTGACTCTTCGCAGCTTCATTGAGTACACGCGGAGGGGCATTTGGTTCTTGGTCTGGGCGAGTGATAAGCAACTTCACGCTGCCGAGACGCTGACCTTTGACCGGAGCGGCAGTCCGGGCTTGGCGCGCATGGACAAGATGATCAACAAGGCCCTTGGTTTGGGAGAGGTATGCTATCTGCTCAACACCGTAAAGGGCGTAAACGAGCCGTACTTGAACTGTCTGCACGCCCTGACTCACGGCAATCCAGTCTCTGTTCGTATGGTCGGAATTGGCCTCGACAAAATCTTTGATACTAAGAAAATACTGGTGAGGGCAGAACTGGAACAAGATTTATTCGCGGTTCTGGTTTACCGTCGATTGTTGGGCGAGGAAATCGAATCCATTTGGAAACAACTTGCTTCCATCCACAATCGACCTGATGACATGAAAGCCAATGCGAAGGATGCCGCTATTCACGTGAAGGAAAAAGGCTTGGACAATCTCATCGCTGGTAAAGATCATTGAAAACAATCTCTGCGCCTTCCTTTCGCACGACTGGTCAATCCCTGCGGTCAACGCTGGTCACGGTCCACTCGTGCGCGGGCCATGCTGGTCATCTGATAACCATTGAGAACTGGTGACCACTTTGACCTTCGATGGTTTCCCACTTCACTAGCATCCGCCCGCGCCAACGCGACGCGCACGCGATGTCTACGCTGAACTGGGAGTGCTCCCCTCTATCGAAGTGAGCGGGAAGTAGGTTCCCGCGTCCGTGTAAGCCCATTGGCCCTGTCCAACGCTGCGTTATGGCACCTAGGCCCCAGCCCGCACTCTGCTTTCTGTGCGTCCCTCGCTTCCGTGTGCGGCTGTACGAGCAGGCAACACGGCTGGTCGGCGTTAGCTGCTGGCCTCTTAACCTCACGGCCAACGTCAAATAATAGAGCAATAATTTGACCATTGGAAAACAATCGTGGAACTTGGTTAGAATCAATAACAGCGATGAGTTTGTTCCACTTTTCATGTGATGGGAACTGGTACTTTGATGCTGCTTTTTGTCAATCGGCTGAGCATCTCGACTCAAGGACACGCGCCCGCGAAATGAATAAAGGAACGCGCGTGCGGGGCTTTAGCAGTAGCTAGGATTTCGACAGCAAGGAATGGTCAAGACATTTACTACAAGGGACTTATCACTGCATAGCATGGTAGGGCATGACGTACGGGAATAGTACGGGGCACCCATCGTGGAGGTTTTGTTTTTCCCTAGCCCTAGTCTACAGCCAGCCCGTCACTAAGGCCCTTTCCAGCCCCGTAGCGCACCGATCTGGCGCAGGACCATCCCAGAGGCCATTTCCCACTCTACTACGTGCCAGAGGGGCGTAGGAACGAAGCAGCGGACCACTCGACATGTGTATCATATTAAGAGTCAACCAATATGCTTGATCCGCGCAGCTGTCAAGTGTTAGCCTGTGGGCACCAGAGGGTGTTGTACTTCATTGTTGACAATCAACGTTGAATCTGGTATTCTAAATTAGGGGCACTCTACTACCGAATTATCCCGCCCCAACTGTAGTACCCCAACTAAATTCTTGAGGCACACCCCGCAACCATCCTCTTGGTGTTGCGCGGTGGCGTGCCTCGCAACCAAGAGGACAAAATGAAACGAAATCACCGCGTCAATACATCGACGCTTCCCCACTCACCCCCGCGCTGCCACCATCGGAATTTTCGATGGAGCAGCAACGCCAGATCGACGGACTACGCGCCGCGCTGCAATCACTGGAAGGACGCTACAACAAGCAGGAGAAATTCGTCAGGACGCTCAAGCCGCTCATCGACGAAGTGCGGCTGCCTTAGGGGTCACTCAAAACCGGCCAATGAGGGTCACTTCAAAACCGGCCAACGAGAGTAAGAGCCTGGGACGTTGATTCCGACATGAGGTGTTGTAGCTTCTGTCGGCATGAGCAACGTCTTGAGCGAAGCGAAACGACAACAAGTAATAGCCCTGGGACGACTGGGATGGCCGTTGCGGCGCATCGAGCAGGAGACCGGGGTGCGGCGAGAAACGGCTAGCGCCTATCTGAAGGCGGCGGCGTCGGGTGCGTCTGCCGGGTGCGTGGGGGCGGCGGGCGCCGGCAAAACCGGCCAACGAAGTGACTACCGGCTCTGACGCAGGCCAAGTGGAAAAAATGGCCGACCCCAACCCCGAAAACCTTTCTACTAAGGAAAGAGCAAAAGCGAAAGGCGCAAAACCGGCCAATGAAGTGACCACCGGGTTTGGCGTGGAGTTGGAAGCGGCCGATGCTAAACGAAGTGTCTGCGAACCATTTCGTGAAGCGATCGAGTTAGGTCTGAGCCGGGGTCGCACTGCCACCGCAATCTGGCAAGACCTGGTATCGGAGAGCGGGTTCAGCGGTAGCTATCAGACGGTCAAGCGCTACGTGCGCAAGTTGCGTGGCAAGCAGCCACTGCAGGCACGCGCGGTGATTCGGACCGGACCAGGAGAAGAATCCCAGGTGGACTACGGCACGGGCGCGATGGTCCGTGATCGCAGACCAGAAAATATCGCCGTACCCGACTGTTCGTGATGGTGCTCGGCTGTAGCCGCAAGGCAGCACGCTTTCTGACGTTTCGCTCCAGTTCGCGCATCTGGGCCGAGTTACATGAGAAAGCATTCCGTCGCCTGGGTGGCGCTACGCGGGTCGTGGTTCTGGATAATCTGCGCGAGGGCGTGCTCGTCCCTGACATCTACTATCCCACCTGCAACCTCTCGATCGTGACGTCCTGGCGCACGATGGCGCGGTCGCCCTGCCCTGTCGGATCAAGGATCCAGATCGAAAGGAAAAGTGGAATCCGGCGTCGGCCACGCGCAACGAGCGCTCCAGGGAAAACGCTTTGAGAGCCTGGAGGAAGCCCAAGCCCATCTGGATCGTTGGGAGGCAAGCTGTGCCGATACCCGCATTCATGGCACCACAAAACGACAAGTCACCGCCATGTTTGCCGAAGAGAAACCAAGCTTGCTGCCGCTTCCCCTGGAACCTTTTCGCTACTACCAGCATGGCAAACGGGGCGTGAATCTGGACGGTTGCGTCGAAGTCGATGCCGCCTACTACGGCCTGCCGCTGGTCTGGATCGGACGAGAAGTGAATGTGCAGTGGGATGAGCTTTATGTTCGCATCCTCGATCCCAAAAACGGACTGCTGCTGCGAGAGCACGTACGGCAGAAACGTGGCTGGTATCGCATTAAGAAAGAAGATCGTCCCCAGCACATGCCGCTTCAGGTTTCCCAGTTACTGTGGCGAGCCGGACGAGCCGGTTCTCACATCGGTACGCTCTGCCACCTTATTTATAGCCAACTCGGAGAAGCCGGCATTCGTCGCATCCTGGGCGTGCTCTCGCTGGCCAAGAAGTTCGGTACGGCCGCGGTCGAGGATGCCTGCGCGGCTGCTCTGGAAATAGGAGTGCATGAGTACCGCTTCGTTCGTCGCTATCTCGAACGTGCCCCACAACTCACCTTGCGGCAAGTCGATCCGCTCATTCGCGAGCTGGTCCACTACCGCGATCTCATCAACCTCAGAACTCAGGAGCCAGAAGATGAACCTCATTGAGTTGAACCGAGCTTTAGGACAACTACGATTGGGCGGAATCGCGGCCGTGCTCGAAACCCGCCTTCGCCAAGCTCAGGCCGAAGCCATGCCCCCGATCGACTTCCTCTCCTGCCTTGTCTCCGACGAACTCACTCGTCGGGGCGAGCGACTGCTGGAGCGCAGAAAAAAACAGGCCGAGTTCCGAGACCCTCAGAAAACTCTCGACAACTTCGACTTCAACTTCAACCGAAAGATGAATCGCAGTCTGGTGTTCGATCTGGCGACCGGTGCCTTCATCGCTCGCCACGAAGACGGTTTGTTTCTCGGGCCGCCTGGCACTGGCAAAAGTCATCTCGCTCAGGCCATCGGACAAGCCTCAATCCAACAGGGTTATCGCGTGCTCTATCGCGAAACCCACAAACTACTCGATGACTTGGCCGAAGCCACCATCGATGGAACCCGCAAAGAATGCATGGAACTGTTCGTTTCCGTCCCGCTTCTGATCATCGACGACCTGGGTATGCGCAAGTTGCCCATGACTGCCGCCGAGGACTTACTGGAAATCGTAATGCGGCGCTATGAGCGCGCCAGTACTCTGCTCACTTCGAACCGACCGGTGGACGACTGGGGCAAACTGCTCGGCGACAGCGCCGCCGTTACCGCCATGCTCGATCGCCTCCTCCATCACGGTCATGTACTCAAATGCGGTCCACGGAGTTGGCGCACGAAAACAGACTTGCCTCCTCAGGAGGCGACGGAGTAAAACAACCTAGTCCCAGGCCACTTTCGTTGGCCGGTTTTGAAGTGACCACCGTTGGCCGCTTTTGATGTGACCCCTGAGGGCGGCTGACGCGCGAAGCAATCAGAGACATGGGACCGCTCAGGCCAAGCCAAATGAGACGCCCTGCAAAGCGGGGCAGCCTGTGAATCCACAGCAAGCACAACTGCTGAATTGGCTGGTCGAGCAGAACAGGCAACTGACAGCCCGCGTTGAGCAACTGGAAGAACAGATCGCAGAAATCTCGAAAGGACAGCAACAATGAACGAACCAAAATCACCCGCACAGATCGCACAAGAGGCAGCAGACGCCGCAAGGGTAGCAGCCGAAGCAGCAGCAGAGGCAAACGAAATCGCGCTGTTGGAATCCGTCACGCACATCCGAGACTTCGCAGCAAAGACGAACGGCAACAAGTTCCAATCCGACAAACTGAAATCTGCGTACATCCGCCGATTCGGTTTTGACCGATTCCAAACCCTCTGCGGAAATTCTAGGTAGTGAGCACACGGCTGTGGAGCGCAGCGGGATGCCGCGACGGGCGCGTTCCGTCCCATGTATCACCGTGTGCAAGTTTGCGCTGCCCTACAGCGGCGCACGTTAGGGCTGGCTTCGGCTGGCCCTTTCAGTTTCCATCAAACAATTCTAGGGAGAAACAAATTGACGAAGAAACAAGTTTGCGAACTGCTCTGCATCAGCCCAAAGACGCTACAGCGTCGGCTGGCAAAGGGCACCTACAAATATACCCGCGTCGGTGAGGGACAGTACGCCGAACTCTCATTCACGTATGCAGACATCGGGCTTCCCGAACCTATGCCCGTGCCAGTGCCTGAACCTGTGCCAGAGCCGACACCCGAACCTGTGCCAGTCGTTGAGACTGCACCCGCTGTGCCAGAGCCGACGCCTGAGCCGAAGTCTGCACCGCGCCCACTGTCGGACATCGAACTTCAGCGGGAAGCCGATGAGCGGTTTGCGCAAGACTACAAACGGGGCACAGCGACAGACTCACTCGGCAACAAAATAGGCTGTGTGAACGATACGCGCCCGACTCTGGGAGCAGTGTCCCTCATCGGGAATATCGACGCAACGCAAAGGCCAGCCATCGACAGTCAGTCCCACATGACCAGCCCCATCGGGGATGCCGATGCGATCAACATGCCGCGCCATAGCTTTGACAAGGGACTGTCTGACGATGATCTAGCAGCGATGCGATCTGACTGGCGTCGGCGTGGTGGTGGGCCTTCGATGAGCGAACAACGGCAAGCGGTAGAGCACAGCAAAGCAGCGATCCGCAAAGCATTCGACTACGCGAGGGGACAACGTTGAGCACACTGAGTACGCCAGAGAAACTGATTCGCAAACTGACGCGTGACCACAACGCGACGATCAAACGGTTGGAAGCAGCCCGCGATGCGTGCAGCATCGGGACTAACAGCTACCGCCAGTACGAAGTGAGCATTGCCGACGAACGGCGCAAGCACACTGCACAGCTTGTCGAGTTCGGCATCATCCCGCAGGAATTGCAGAAGGCCACGGCAGTCGAATACTTGTACATCGCCCACTGCCACACGATTCCCGCGAACCGTGAGGAATTGCAGAAGCTACTCAGTGAGCAAGCGATCAAGGCTTGTAAAGGACTGAACTACAGCGAAGCCGACGAAGAAATCAGACGCAAGCTAGAACAGGACTTCAAGTGAGACAGGAAAAACTGAAAACAGGAGCACGGAATTTTATGACGATCACAGACGAACTACTCACGCGCAAGGATTTGATGCAGCTTTTCAATGTCAGTCAGCCCACGATCATCCGATTGGAAGCAGCGGGAAAGCTGACTCCCGTCCACATCGGACGCAGCGTCAGGTATCGCAAGAGCGACATTGAGCGGCTTATCGCTAATCCCGGTCAGTGAGTCTAATTGATTTTTTTCGCCAATTGATAAGCGACAAAGGGGCCTTAGAAGCTGAGTTTTAAAGGCCGATTCAGGCCGATGTAATAGTCGAACGCCTTGAACAGCGCACGACCGCAATCAGCGGACAGATTGGCGTTGCACAAAGAAACGTTCAGCGACTCTCCATCGTTCACGGAACCGCATTCTTTGCTGTTGTGACATTTCGCAATCCCGTACTGTGTCGCGACGGCGGTGACATCATTGTTTTCCGCGCACATCATGTAGATGGTATGGACCACATCGAGCTTGCCGTCGTCATCCAAGCTGGAAACCAATCGGTATTTTCCAGACGCGGTGATGGCGTCTTTCAATGACGAGAGAACCACCGAGGGAGAGCTTTTTTGTCGCAGCGGGACCTGACAAAGACGGGTTGCGTACTATCGGCTGCGTATGCGGGCAATGTTGCAATCGCGAAGAATAGCAGCGGCAGGAGTCGGTTCATGGCTAGCCTCATTGCGCCTTTGAATTGTGCAACATTCTGACGACTGTCGCAAACAACTACACTCAAAACCCCTGACGGCCATTTTAGGGGATAGCTTCTAGTCTCGCTAGTCGTCAGCAGTAGCACCGCGCCCGCAAAGCATCGCGGGCCGATCTTTTTAGGAGCAAGCATGATAAACGTTACTGAAAAGTTTTTGCAGAAGTTCGGCGTAGATGCCGTTGAAGTGCCCCCGTTTGCTGTACCAATCCCAATGTGAGTTCTCGGTTGATTCTTGGTTTCAGCGGGGATGAGGTCCGGAGCAGGGGACGGCGTTTGAGTCCCCTGCTCTGGCAGCCTTGGACTAGCTTTCCTCATGCCCGCATCTCCGTTGCTGTCCGTGCAAACTCTATGGGCGGCAAGTAATTTAACGAACTGTGTGGACGTTGTTCGTTGTAATCCCGCCGCCAGGTTTCGATCTTTCGCCGTGCATCGCTGAGACTCGTGAACCAGTTCGCGTTCAGACATTCGTCGCGCAGTCGTCCGTTGAAGCTTTCGATGTAGGCATTCTGTACCGGCTTGCCCGGCTGAATGAACTCCAGCCGCACCCCACGTTCCTCGCTCCAAGCCGCCAGTGCCCGACCGCGAAATTCCGGCCCGTTGTCCACAACAATCGCTTCCGGCAGTCCGCGCTCGATCGCCATCCGATCCAGCACTCGACGCACACGTAGTCCGCCCAGTGAAGTATCGACCTCGATCACTGGACATTCCCGCGTGCAATCGTCCACGATGGTCAACATGCGAATTACTTTCCCGTGGCTCACGCAATCGCTCACAAAATCCATCGACCAACGTTTGTTCGGCTGACTCGCCGCAGGCTTAACGACCGCGCCACTCCAGCGGATCCGCCGCCGCTGTCGGATCCGCATCGCTAATCCTTCCTCGCGATACAGTCGGTACACACGCTTATGGTTCGCCGGCATTCCTTCGCGTAGCAGCATCGCCGTCAACCGGCGATATCCGAACCGCATGCGCTGGGCGGCCAGTTCTTTCAAACGGGTTCGCAGTGCGCCGTCTCGCTCTGCCTTGCGCGCCCGATAGCGATGCGTCGTTCGTCCCAATCCCAACAGCCTGCAGGCGTGCCGTTCGCTCACCTGGTACTCCACCTCGACATAGCTCACGGCTGCCCGAAGTCCCGCAGGCGCTACCAGTTTTTTGAGAGCACGTCCTTCAGCGCCCGGTTATCCAGCGTCAGATCCGCCACCACATGCTTCAGCTTCCGGTTCTCGTCCTCCAGTTGCTTCATCTTCTTCGCGTCGCCACTCTCCATCCCGCCATACTTCGCCTTCCAGCGGTAGTAAGTCTGCTCCGTGATCCCCTGCTGTCGGCATAACTCCGCCGTGGTCAATCCTGCTTCGCCTTGCTTCAGGATCGCGATGATCTGCTCTTCGCTGTGTCGCGTGCCTTTCATTGCGGTTCTCCTTTCCTGGGTTGGGGAGAACTCTCATTCTAGATGGTCCAGTTTTCGGGGGTTGGGTCACCGTGGCTGAGCACAATCTGAGATGTGAGATGGTCGCACAGGCAATCAAGGCCATCGGTGACAGCACCAAGATCACTCACGGCGGGGGCACCTGCTGGTGCCATCCCAGAGTCAACAAAGGCGGATACGGATACACTCACGTGCTCCGTCAATCCCGCATCACTTCCCGCCTGATCCTGTGCCTCGACACGGGCAAGCCTTACGACTACCACAATGATGCGGGTGAGTACATGATTGCCAGTCACCGCACTCCTGTCATTTGTCGTCACCGTAACTGCATGAATCCCGAGCATCTGTACTGGGAAACCTTGAGCGAGGGATGTGAACGGCGTGAGGCTGAAGATCGGGCGCGTAACGCAGCAAGCACACTCGCATCGGACTTGATGCCTCTGGTTCACTAATACGCATAGCGTGGGATAGGGTAGGTGTGGGATAGGTACTGCATCTCATTTCCACATCTAACCCTATTGTTAGCAGTACCCTACGCATGGTGTGGGATAGGGTGCCTGACCACTGGGAACCCCTCAACGCTGAACTAAAACCCCATGAGCGTTGGTCCTGCATCCGTCCTCTCAGGCTGTGAGCATCTCAGGCCCGAAATCCTGAAAATTCCTAGATGTAGACAAAAATGTACACTGTACACCCGCATTTGTTCTACAGCGCCAGCGTTTTAGAACACCTCATTGTCACCGATCTTCCGATGTTACTTTGCCGCACACAAGACATTGGCGGAAAGTTTGTCCAGTCTCTTCTCGCCAACTCGTACTCATCGGGGCAGGAATCTTGCTGGCAAAGCATTTCGGACAGAGCGGCTGGTCAGGGTGCGCCTTGTAATAGTGGAACGGGTTGCGGAACTCGTACTCGTCACTCTTGAATCGCAACTTCTCTCGAAGCTCACGGTTCTCGTCTTCGAGTGCGGCAGCCGACTGTTTAAGCTCGTGCAGGCTGTCTAGTATTGCCTCGATCTGCTGCTTCGTCTCACGATCCTTCGCGTTCTTCCAAACTTCATGGACCTTTTTCGAGACTTCTGCCGCAGCCTTGGCAAGTGTTAGAACGCCTGTCGCAGTTGTGAGCGGTTCCATGATCCGGATTTTACCCCTAATCCGGTTGATCTTATGAACATTCCGACATCACAATGGCTGACTGCGAACGAAGCAGCCCGCTACCTGAAAATCAAACCCCGCACGCTGCTCATGTGGGCCAGACAAGGCACCGTCAAAGGCTACATCCTGAGCGGCACTGAGCGGATCACATGGCGATTCCTAACCGCTGATCTGGATGGTATGCTGCACTCGCCGTCCGTTGCCACGAAACGGAGGATTCAGTGAGGCAACGGCAACGCAGTGGAAGTGTAGTACTCGACAAACGCATCAGACAGTGGAACTTCTTTTGGTGGGAAAACGGCAAGCGACGATCAAAGAAAATCGGCACCGTGCGCCAGTATCCGACCAAAGCCTCAGCATGGAGAGCAGCAAAAGCACTCCGCGATGCGGTAGAGCAACAAACCGCTGTCAGCCCTATCAACACAGTGCCAACAGTCAACACGCTAGTGGAGCAGTACCGAGCAGAGAAGATGCCGAAGCGACTGGACACAAGAGGCGGATATGAGTCTTGGCTTCGCGTTTACATCTTGCCGAAGTGGAAAGATCAAGCAATCACAGACCTACAGGCACGACCTGTCGAATTGTGGCTTGAGTCTCTACCGCTTGCACCAAAAAGCAAGGTTCACATTCGCGGCATTCTCAGCGCGTTGTGGAAGTTCGCAATGTGGAAGCAGGACATCCCGATGCAGGTGAATCCGATCAGCCTAGTCACGATCAAAGACGCATCGAAGCGGGTACGACAACCGCGCAGTCTCACGGTAGAGCAATTCCGTTTGCTCGTGTCGCATCTGCGAGAGCCATTCAATACGTTGGCTCTGATGTGCGTCTGCTTTGGTCTGCGCATCAGTGAGTGCCTTGCGCTGACGTGGGCTGACGTGGATTGGCTGAGTGGGACTCTGCGAGTGGAACGCCGGATTGTGCAGCAGATCGTTGATGATGTGAAAACGCAAGACTCGCGTCGAACTCTCACAATTGCCAATGAACTGCTGGACATGCTGAAAGCATGGAAGCAAACGACTCAGTTCTCCGCGCCTGAGAATTGGATTTTTGCTTCGCCCGTTCAGATCGGCAGACTGCCCTACTCCTACACGGGAGTAAAGCAGGAATTGCAGCGGGCTGCTGATGTCGCTGGCATCGGACATCTTCGCAGTCACACGTTCAGGCACACATACCGCACGTGGCTGGATTCAGTCGGTACTCCCGTAGGAGTGCAGCAACGGCTGATGCGTCATGCTGACATCCGCACCACGATGAACACTTACGGGGATGCAGTGACGGCGGACATGCGTACAGCAAGCGGTAAAGTAGCACTGCTAGCACTCAACGGCAGGTGAGTACGGCAGGTGAGGTTCGTATCCTATTGAAAAGATGGTGGGCGCTATAGGATTCGAATCAACAACTTAACGTAGTTTTAACGAGATGCAGGTCGGCGGATGACACCTAAGACTGTGTAAAGCAATGGTGGGCGGACAAACGGAGCGCAACTAGAGCGCAGCATCTTGCTGAATGAGCCGGAACTCCCGTGACTTGTTTGGTCATCCAGCCGTCGATCCGGCAGCCGTGGATCGGACACCGGGTACAGTTGCGGCTCGGTTGGTGGCCAGAAGCTTCAGGATAGTCTCGTGGCCGACAGGTCTGGAGAACAGGTACCCTTGGGCGCGCTCACAGCCGAGATCTCTGAGCATATCCAGTTGGGCTTGCGTTTCGACCCCCTCGGCGACTACCTCCAGACCGAGATGGTGGGCGAGCATTACTATAACCCGGACGATTTCGTGAGTCTCGGCGTCGCTGTCCATGCGAGAGACGAAAACCCTGTCTATCTTCAGAGTGTCGACACGGAAGCCCTGCAGGCGGCTGAGGGAAGAGTAGCCAGTGCCAAAGTCGTCGATGTCCAGCCCAACGCCGAGCGCTTTCAACTCCGACAGCACACCTGCCGATCTTTCGGCGTCGGCCATAGCGATGGTTTCTGTAATCTCCAGATCGATGCAGCGAGCATCCATGCCGCCCTGCTGAAGAAGTTGGCCGATCTGACGTGCAAGATCGGGCTGTGAGAATTGTTTAGGACTAATGTTGACACTGAGGGAGAGAGGTGGGTCGGAGGGGAACCGTTCCTGCCAGGAGCGCAATTGTTGGCAGGCTTCGGGCAGCAGTTGCCGATTAATCGAAAGGATGATGCCGGTCTCATCTGCTAGCGGAATGAAATCGTTCGGCATCACCATGCCTTGAGGGCGCTGCCAGCGAGTGAGAGCTTCAAACCCCACAATCTGTCCGTTTTCCAAGGAGACAATTGGCTGGTAGTAGACAAGGAACTCTCCTAGCTCAACAGCCTTACGGAGGTCCGTCTCAAGCTGCAGACGTTTGACTGCACCCGCGTGCATCGCATCGTCGAAAACCTCGCAGCGCGCCTTCCCATTGTGTTTGGCCCGATACATGGCAATCTCAGCGTCGCGCAATACGTCTTGGGCCTCGGAGCTGGTGCTACCGCTGAATGCAATGCCAATGCTCGCAGTAACAACAATTTCATGACGATCCACATTGAAGGGCAAGGCCAGTCTTTCCTGGATACGCTCTGCAATACGGATGGCGTCGCTGGGGTTATGAAGCTCTTGGGCCAGCACCGCAAATTCGTCACCGCCGGGCCGAGCCAGTGTGCTGTCGCCGAAGGCGGATTCTTGGTCTTCACCCTGGCTTGGCCGCGAAATGGTATCGGCTCGACGGAGGCAGGCCGTCAGGCGCTGCGCGATCTGGATGAGAAGAGCATCACCGGCAGCATGGCCGAGACTGTCATTGAACACCTTGAATCCGTCAATATCGATAAACAAGACCGCGAACTTGAAGTCGGCGTGCCGGCGAGAAATGGCCAGCGCTCGCGCGAGACGGTCGAGAAGAAGGGTTCGATTGGCAAGGTTCGTCAAGCCGTCATGAAAGGCGTTGTGCGCCAGCAGTTCCTCAGCGCGCTTGCGCTCTGTGATGTCGCGGTTCACGACGACCAGACCTTCGGCTTCGCCCTTCGGTCCCAGGATGACACTGGAAGTGGACTCGAGAACGCGCCACGAACCGTCTTTGTGTCGGATCTGATATTCGAGTCGCTCTCCGCGGCCTGTGCGTCTGGCCTTTTCCGCAGCCTCAAGCACCCGAGCCCGATCGTGGGGATGGATCTGCTCCGAGGGAGATGTCGCGATTAGTTCGTCTTGGCTGTAGCCAAGGATCTTCTCGTAGGCCGGGCTGTTATAGAGGCGATGCCCGGTCGTGTCGACAACCGCGATCATGTCCGCAGCGTTTTCGCTAATGAGTTGGAAGAGTCGGTCGCGGTCCGCCAGCCGGCGGCGCATTCGCTGGAGCTGAAGGTGTTGATAGACCGTATAGATGTCGAAGACGAGAACCAGGGCAGCAAGGCCGCGGACCCATTCTTTCAGGTTCAGGGAGTAAGTTCCATTGACGGGCAGATGAAAACCTGGAAAGGTTAGCGAAAGAATTCCGAACGTTAAAACCAGGGTAACGACGACAGCAAATCCCCACAACCACCATTCGCGGCCCTCGACTTGCCGCAAGCGAGGTAATGAGGGTTCCAGATCTTTCACGAGTTGATGTTCTTCGCTCACGTGGTCGCGATCGGTTCACTTTCGAAGGCGAGAATTCAGGAAAAAGAACTGAGGGTAGCAATAAGAGTCCCTCTTCATATTTCAACCAGTGGCTTCTTAATTTCGGTCTTGCTCTTGAGCCAATCGTGCAGGATGTTGAGATCGACTGGAGGAATGCGAACGTACTCGCAGCCGAGTACACCATAGTTTCTGGCCCACTGGACCTTCGCCTCGATATAGATAGCTCGTCCCGTGCCGGGTAACAATAGGTGAAAAGACAAGACATCCCCGATGGCGAATTGTTCTCGACTACTGAGCCCGACCCCGCCGTCACCAATATCTGTAATCGTCACATCCACAGGCTGATTCTTCACGGTTGCTTTGACCGAGGCCATCAATGCGTATCTCGTATGGCGACGATAGTCACACAGCATTCTGGAATAGGCGACTTTTAACGACTTGGCCACCGACACTTCTGTTACAGGTTTACGAACCACAACGTGGGCGCCAGGCACAGGGTAGTCTCCCAAGGAGACGGCAACCACGGTAGGCCTCTGCCACCTGCCAGACTCTTGTATCCTCTGCAAGAGTTCTGAGGAGTCATCTTCCAGGTCAACAACTACCAAATCAGCGCTGCCTTCCGACAGTTGATCGAAAGCTCTTGAGGCGGTCAGGCAGATGTTTGTGCTGATCGAGAGATTCCCAAGTTGTTTGTTCACGGCGCAAACGACGCTGGGATCCCGGGAAACCAGCAAGCACTCAAATGCCATGTCCGACGTCATATCCCACCCCAACTTATTTAGGAAGAATCCATGGGCCAGCAGGACTCTGATCTTTCTGTGCCTGTCCGGCTTAGCCGCTGCGGTTCTCCAAATCGTACGCAAGGTCTCTGCGGCTACCGCATGAAGCGGATGCACTTTAACGGCCAGATTTCTCTCGCATTATGTGACGCTTCTTGAACAGATTGGCGTGAACTGGAGTTGGTTTGTGTCTGGAATCCGGACTTGAGTTCCACCTTCCAGGCACATGCTGGATTCGTGGTCGAAGCTCAGAATTGCGTCTGGAACGATGCGCGAGAGTCTGGTGCACGCGTGCGCAAGGGAGAGTATTGCTCACTGGAAGATCGGGCGGCAGTCCTACGCGCTTACATCTTTGCCTTCAATCTTCATTCGTGACAGTATTTGGTAGATCGTCGCGCGGCCGAGGCCCAAAATCTCGGCTGCGCGTGCCTTGTTGCCGCCGACTCTTTCAAGTACTCGCATCACATGACGTCTCTGAACTTCATCGAGTGAAAGAAGACCTTCATCGATAACCGAATCGTCCGTGAATGGGGTTCGCAGCCGCTCGGGAAGGTCATTGGTATCGATAAACTTGCCGTCCACCATCATACAGGCGTTTTCTATCACATTTTCCAATTCTCGGACGTTTCCTGGCCACGGGTAAGTAGCCATAACGCCCTGTGCTCTCCGAGTCAGACCCGCGATTGGTTTCTTGTATTCCGCAGCAAATCGCTCAATGAAGTATCGCTGCAAGAGTGGCAGATCCTCCCGTCGGTTTGCCAGTGGCGGCAAAGCGACCTCCACCACGGCTAACCGGTAGTACAAATCCTCGCGAAACTGACCATCGCGCACCAATTTTCTCAAATCGCGATTCGTGGCAGCGATTACACGCACATCCACACTGCGCGAAATCGAAGAACCTACTCTCCGAACGTGATGATCTTGCAAGACGCGAAGCAACTTTGCCTGAGCACCTGTTGATAGATCTCCAATTTCATCGAGAAAGATAACCCCACCATCCGCATTCTCAAAAAGCCCAGCCCTATCCTGAATCGCGCCCGTAAAAGCACCCTTCACATAGCCAAACAGCTCGCTTTCGACCAGACTCTCTACCAGAGCGGAGCAATTGCACGCGACAAACCGGCCGGGTGCGGCCGCACTGAGGCGGTGTAGTGCCCCTGCGACCAATTCCTTTCCCGTGCCCGTGGAACCAGTGACGAGCACGGTCTTGAAGTGCGGTGCGACCCGGCGGATCTTTGCGAAGACTTCGAGCATCAGAGGACTCCGGCTCACAATGCCTTCGAATTGACATGCTCGCACCAGTTCTTGATCTAGGATTAGTGTCCTGCGGCGTATTTCCGCTTCCGCAAGAAAACTCGCAATGCGATGTCGGAGTCTCTGAAAATCGATCGGCTTGGTCAGATAGTCGCACGCGCCTTGCTGAATCGCCTCCATCGCCGATTCCGCCGAGTAATGTCCCGAGACCACAATCACGTTTGCACCCGGGTCAGTGGTCACAATCCGTTCAAGCATGTCCATCCCACTCACTCCCGGCATGAGCAGATCGAGCAGTACAACTTTAGGTCGGAGTGATTGAAATAGCCGGAAACCAGCTTCAGGGTCTTCTGCGGTAAGTATTTCCAGTCCTTCGTCCCCGAGTGCGTCTGCGATGAGCGACAGAGTCTGGGGATCGTCATCAATAGCTAGCAACTTGAAGTTTTTCGGCTTACTCATTGGGCACATCCATGATGGGAGCTTTTCCCCATACTTCGATATTTACCGCAACGGTACGGGGCACGACTGGCTTTGTGCCTTGCAAGATGTAATCGAAATTACGATGTCAGAATCAGAAGGTGACCGGAGATAAGGGCGCGCGACTCGGCACGAACACGCTTCTCCGAAGGCAAACTTATACGAGAGAACGGCGACAGCGTAGCGGGCGTTATCTGGTCCGCTGTCGGCGAAAAAACCAAAAAATCCGGTCAGCTCGTCGCTGAACCGTTCGAACAAACAAATGTACAATCGGCAGCCTTCGGGGGAAGAGCTTGCTGAACACACTGTATCATGGGGCCATTTCGGAGTCAGTGGCAAAATGGGAGCGAGTATGCAGTAAGGGGCCCTTTTCGCGCTCAAGCGAGTGTCCAAGTCACGAACACTATTCTGGCGACGTTGCACGTTCTGACGCAGGCAAAATATGGTCCAGTCCCGCCAAATCGAACGCTATTAAATGACTTGCGGCCTTCATTCGGTTTGGCTATCAACATGCACTTGTCTCAAAAGCCATGATCAACGACCAAGTTCGACTCGACGGACTTCTCTTCTCCAGCGATACCCAGATTCTCGGTGTCATGAATGAAATCCTGGATAACTTTGCCATCAAGACCGAGGTTTGTGGTGAGCTTGATTCCGCGCTAGATGCAGTCACTCACCGGAGGCTTGATGCGGTAATCGTGGACTGGAACGGTGTGCACGACCCAAATCGCGTGGTGCGGGCCGCGCGCAAGTCTTCGCCGAACAGCAACTCGACCATTGTTGCCATGGTGGATCAGAGTTCCGAAGCATTTGCCCTTCTTGCCGGGGCTAATTTCATGATCCACAAGCCCATGAACCTGGACCACGCCCGGCGGTGTATGCGAGCAGCGTACGGAACGATGCTGCAAAACCGTCGGCGGGCAGCGCGAGTCCCGGTCGATCTCCCAGCGGTTGTAAGAGTTGTCGGCGGAGAACGATTCGAAGCTAGAATCAGCGACGTCAGTATCGGCGGAGTAGCACTGCATAGCAAGGAGCTATTGGAAGTCCACCAGAAGGTTACTGCCCTCTTTACCCTCCCTGGTACACCCGGCCTTATCTATTTATCCGGCGTGGTAGTCAACGCGGATGGGAAAGGGCGGTCTGGCGTTCGCTTTTCTTTCATTCCCGACGAAGACCTTACGTTGCTTCAAACATGGCTGGCGATCGAGCTGAATAAACTAGACAATGCGGAGATGCCTGCCGGAGACGTGCCAGACCCCGTGCATTGAACGATCCGTCGGATCCACGAGACCATCCTACAAATGAGCCGAGGATTGATTTCACGGAAGGTGCTCAGTGGTGAAGTCAACAGCGATGTCTCCCCCTTTCGAGGCGATCACTTTGACCAGCGGATCACAATCACGGCGTATCGGGGCGGCGACCAGTTCCTGTTCGGAGGGCACATATTGCGGATCTCAGGCGTCGGGCTGACTGCCAGCGTGGTCGGCACACTGTCACTGACTGACCGCCAGCTGCAATGCCTGACGAAAACTTGTGATTGGCTCCTGGCAGACCTCGTTTAGGCGCGCCAGGTTGTTCCTTCCTGACGAAGAACTGCTCAAGATCACCCGCAACGAGCTCCTCTTTTACCCTATCGACCTCACACAATGCGATCGATGTCATTAAGGTGTATTGCACTCGAGGAACAAAATGTTTCCATATTCTGGAAATGTGTCTTCCCCACGGACGGCCGCTTCCGCAAATGGGTTGACGATATCGCAACTCCTTCTCAAATGACGCCGCTTTTCTGCAAAATAGTAAGTTGGCAGTCGGTTTGCTGGTTATCTAAAGTCTTACTCTGTCTTAGTGAGGTAACAAATCAGAAATGGAGAAACAAAACCGCATGAATAACCCTGAGCAAGAGCAGAGAGGATTTTCATTGATTGAGCTGTTGATCGTGGTGGCAATCATTCTGATCATCGCTGCAATCGCTATTCCGAACTTGCTTCGCGCCCGCATGGCGGCCAACGAGTCGTCTGCTGTCGCTTCGCTCCGTACCATCAACACAGCTGAAGTTACCTACAACTCGACCTATCCAACGGTCGGCTTTTCGGCGAACCTGGTGAGCCTGGGCGGAGCGATCGGGGCCGCCTGCGTACCTGCACAAGCCACGGCTTGCCTGATTGACTCCGTGCTCGCCAACGACGGCATCCCGGCTGGCAGCGGCAAGAGCGGCTACCTGTTCACCAGCGGTGCTGGCACCGTGGCAAATGGCGTCAACGTCGGGTACGCCGTGAAGGCGGTGCCGATCACGATTAACCAGACTGGCATTCGTGGCTTCTGCGCTGAGGAAGATGCAGTGGTTCGCGTCGACCCGGCTGGTGTGTGCTCGAACACCGAAGCGGGTATCCGCACTTTCAACCCGCTTAACCAATAGCAGAGTGGCCGGCATCGAACTGACGTTCGGGTTGTTTGATCAGCAGCTCAGGCGTTCGTTTTGCCCAAACAGAATCTGTCGATCGTGATGTACATAAGTCAAATAGGGGGGATTCTGGGCATGAAAATCCTTGTAGTCGAAGATAGTCGCTTCCTGCGCGCCGCAATTGAGAGAACGTTGGCCAAGGCTGGGCACGAAGTGACCTGCACAGCGGATGGCCGAGAAGCCTTGTTGGCAGCTCGCCACAGCCTACCGGCCCTCATTCTTCTGGATATGATGCTTCCAGGTCTAGAGGGTACTTGCGTATTGAAGGAGCTTAAGAAGGATGCCTCAACGTCTCACATTCCGGTAATCGTGTTGACAGGACTGTCTAAAACGAATGAGACCAAGCTTAAGAAGGCTGGCGCCGCAGCCTACATTGAGAAATCGTCGCTTGACTTTGGAAAGAATGCCGACCTCTTGGTCCAAACTGTCGCGACTATTCTCGGTACTGGCGAAGGATTCGTTGCTCATGGAGGACAGCAGAGACCAGTAACTGCTGACGCAGAAACAGCGGCAACTAAAGTCGGGGTCGGCGGACAGGGTGGCGTCGCGTGACGATCCTTCTGGCGGAGGACTCCGCGCTTTATCGGCACCTGATCACCGGCCATCTGGCTGACTGGGGTTTCGACTGCATATGCACAAATGACGGGCGCCAGGCGTGGGACGTGCTTGCGAAACCTGACGCGCCTAGGCTGGCTCTGCTCGACTGGGTATTGCCCGGGATCGATGGTGTAGAACTTTGCCGGCGACTCCGTCTCCGATCCGAGACTGACCCCTATACCTATACGATCTTACTTACCGCTAAGAGCCAGAAGCAGGAGATGCTCGAAGCCATGGACGCGGGCGCCGATGACTTTCTGGCAAAGCCATTCGATCCTCCCGAACTGAAAGCTCGACTCCTAGTGGGCAAGAGAATCGTCGAGCTACAGCAGAAGCTCGTTTCTGCAAATGGCGCTTTGCAGTATGCAGCCACTCATGACTTTCTTACGAAACTGTGGAATCGTGCCGCTATCATTGCTTTCCTGCAACGTGAGGTCGCTCGCTCACTGCGCGAGTCCATAGGGCTTGGTGTGATTCTCGTTGACGTCGACCACTTCAAGAAAGTCAACGATGAACTGGGACACGAAACGGGCGACTACGTTCTCCGGGAGATAGCCAAGCGGCTGACTGCCAATGTGCGCGAGTACGATGGAGTCGGTCGCTATGGTGGGGAAGAGTTTCTCCTGGTCATACCCGGTTGCGACCTAGCAACCACGGTACGGCGAGCAAACGTAATCAGAGAGTCAATCTCGAGCGCACCCATCGAGACACCATTCAAGGCACCGAAGGTCACGGCTAGCATGGGCGTCGCCGTGGTCGAACCCTCTACGAGCTCGGAATCGCTTTTACGTCGTGCGGATGAAGCCTTGTATCAAGCCAAACGTAATGGAAGAAACCGCGTGGAGAGTATGACGTTTCCCACGGCTGTAGAGGTCATAAGGCAAGCCTGAATTGCGCCCCGCGAAGAGATTTCGCGACCGTCCTTCCGCAGCGGATTGAGGCCTAGGAACCCGCGTGTGCCGATCCTTATTCACCTAGCACCTCACATTTCGCTTTCGCAGCCGTGCGCAATTAAGCAAACTTTTCGGAAGTGATGCCATCAACCGATCAGCTTATGTTCTAGAGCAGGACAGCATTCCAGAATCGAGGCTCAGTTCAAGCAGTTACTCACCTACGGTGTCCAACCTAATTTCACTCTAAGCTCCGTCGAATCTATGAGCTACGCACCATCCCTCACAACAAAGTCGTTCGGTAGCGATCGTGCAATTGCTGCTCCTGCAAAGTCTCCAGCGAACGGCTCCCCCGTGTCGGTCGCCTAAAGTCAAGCCATTAGAAGTGCGAGGAAGAGTGATGCGAACTAGAAACATTGCGCGGGTGATCCTTTCGTTCATGCTGATAGCGATGGCAGCTTTCGCGCAGCAGACCCTAGGAAAATTGCCGTCGAATGTCGGCGCCTCTCAGAGCTTGGGGAGCAACTCGAACTATGGCAAGGTATCATCCGTGTTCGAAGCGAATCAGGGTCAGACCGACCCGCAGGTCAAGTTCATGTTTCGCGGCCAAGGATACACCGCATTTCTTACATCTGACAGCATGGTCCTTTCTTTACGTCCGACCAACTTCGTACGAATCTCGAAGACGAGCAAAGTGCCGAGCGCCGGTATCCCGCCTGCTGCGACCGCAACCATGCAGTTCCGGTTGGCGGGAGCGGCCCAGAGTCCCGAAGTCATCGGGGAAGATCAGAAGCCCGGCAGGGTGAATTACTTCATCGGTAAGGATCCCGCGAAGTGGCGCACCAACGTGCCAATATATGCCAAGGTTCGGTACAAGAACGTTTATCCCGGAATTGATCTCGTTTACTACGGAAGTGGTCGACAGATCGAGTGCGACTTTGTAGTCTCTCCCAAAGCCAATCCCAATCAAATTCAATTCGAAATCACGGGCGCCAATGAGATTCGAGTCGACGATGTAGGTACTCTATCGCTGAAGACAAATGACGCAGAGTTGCATTTCGAGAGTCCTGTTGTCTATCAGGAGTCCAACGGCCAACACCTCGTGGTTAACGGTAGATATGTGGTTAGCGATCCAACACACTTCGGCTTCCAGGTGTCCCGCTACGATTCAACGAAGCAACTTGTGATTGACCCCGTGCTTGTCTACTCGTCGTACCTAGGGGGAAGCGGCACCGACCAGCCAGCCGGAATCGCTGTGGACAGCACTGGCAGTGTCTACATCGCAGGGTCCACAAATTCACCCGATTTTCCATTAGCGACTATGGGCTCCCTTCCGACAGGCGGAGACCATGTTTTTGTGGCTAAGCTAGACCCGACGGGTTCGAATCTCATATATTCCGACTACATCGGCGGCAGCAACCAGGACTATGGCTATGCCCTCACGCTCGACAGCGCCAACAATGTATACGTCACTGGAAACACCCAGTCGAGTGATTTCCCTGCGGTCAACCCTTACCAAGCATCTCTGACCGGCGTTTACAGCGGTTTTTTGACCAAGATCTCGGCCAATGGCTCTTCGCTTTTGTATTCGACGTACTTGGGAGGAAATGCCTATGACCAGCCCTCAAGCATCGCTATCAACAGCGCGGGGGAAGTCTATCTGGCGGGATTTACTTCATCCCTGAACTTTCCAATGGCTAATGCTTATCAACCGACGGTGTCTCCAAACCAAGGAGGCTCTTACGGTGTTTACGGCTTCGTGACGAAGTTCAGCTCCGATGGCTCATCACTACTATATTCAACGTATATCGCGGGAGATTCAAATGTCCCGACTTGCCCCCAAGGGACATGCTGGCCGAGGCCCTTCAGCCTCATCTACGGGATCGCTGTGGATTCTAACGACAACGCATACGTCACCGGAAACACTAACACTTACAATTTTCCGGCTACGCCGGGCGCATACCTCACTACCAATTCGGCTCCTCTGGACGCGATGATCAGTTTCGTGAGTAAGTTCAGCAGTTCGGGAGGCCTAGCCTATTCCACCTACCTGTACGGAGCCAGTGGAGCCTCCGCGCAAACAGCCGCCATTGCTGTGGATACTTCTGGCTCAGCGTATGTCACGGGAGAAGCCCCCAGCGACGGTACTTTCCCCATCACTTCCACCACCATCTGCGACCCCAGTGTCTACTTCGGAGGGTGTGGCTACGCATTCGTTACAAAGTTCGATCCGACAGGATCGACCTTGCTGTATTCGACATTTCTGGGTCCTTACAATGTTGCCTTTCCACATGCGATAGCACTTGACCAAAACAACGATGCTTATGTCCTGTGCCTGATGACGAGTACGGCATTTTCAATACAGAACGGCATCGAGCCTTACACGAGTCCAGGTGAGCTGTTGGTAGCGGAGATCGATCCGGTTGCAAGTACGGAACTCTTTGCGTCCTACCTGGGAGGGAGCGTTGCTGAGTACCCAGCCGGTATTGCCGTGGACTCAAGCGGCAGCATCTATATCGGAGGTCAAACACTCTCCACTGACTTCCCGGTTACATCGGGAGCCTTCCAGGACACGCTGGCGGGGACGGCCAACGCCTTCGTGCTCAAAATCGGACCGAACTCTGCTCCGGCTTTCACAGTGACCCCTGCTCTCTTGCAATATTCGATCCAGCAGGTCGGCACAACCAGTCCACCACAGACGGCTCTCGTGAGGAACATGGGGAGTTCGCCGCTATCGATCTCATCAATCACCGTGAACGGAGACTTTGCCGAGACGGACAATTGTGGGAGCAGCGTGCCAGCCGCTGCCAGCTGTACGTTCTCCGTGACTTTCACCCCCACCGGAGCATGGACTCGCTCCGGGTCAATTCAGGTTCAGGATGATGCAGCGGGATCGCCTCATTTTATAAACCTGAGCGGTATCGGTTCTGGCGGAGTTGCCGCCCTGGCCCCAGCTAGCCTGGTTTTTACCGCTCAGCCGGTGGGAACGTCCAGTACAGCCCAGAACGTAACCCTCACCAACACCGGCAACGCAACGCTGAACATCACCAACATCCAGTTGACGGGAGACTACGCGCAAACCAACACTTGCCCGGCCACACTCGCCCCTACCTCCGGTTGTACGATCAGCGTCACATTCACACCCTCAGCTTCCGGACCGCGCAGTGGCACTCTGACCATCAATGACGACGGATATGGCAGTCCGCAAATTGTGAATCTTACCGGGACTGGTGCAACCTACATCGCCACATTGACCCCAACCAGCCTGGTGTTTTCCAGCCAGTCCGTAGGAACTCCCAGTGCGGCGCAGAGCGTGATCCTGACCAATGCCGGGAACGCTGCGTTGAACGTCGGCAACATCCAGACCACCGGAGACTTCGCTCAAACCAACAACTGTCCCGCGACATTGGCCGCCAACTCGAGTTGCACCCTCAACGTCACTTTCGCGCCGACAATGACGGGAACTCGGAACGGGACCCTAACCGTCACCGACAATTCTCAGGGCAGTCCTCAAACCGTGAATCTTACTGGAACTGGTTCGGCCGCCCCTGCTCCCGTTGCAACCTTGAATCCCACTAGCCTCGTCTTTCCCGGGCAGCAGGTGGGAACCTCCAGCACGGCACAGGCGGTGACCCTCACCAACACCGGCAACGCGGTGTTGAATATCACCAAGATCCAGTTGACGGGAGACTACGCGCAAACCAACACGTGCCCGGCGACATTGGCCGCCAACGCCAGTTGCGCGATCAACGCTACGTTCACTCCTACGGCCTCTGGAAACCGCAACGGAACTCTGACGATCAGCGACAACGCTCAGGGCAGTCCTCAAGTTGTGACCCTTGCTGGAACCGGTGGGGATTTCAGCCTTGCAACTTCTCCGACCAGCGACACTCTGAAAGCCGGTACTGCCGCCAAATATGAGTTGACGGTTTCTCCGGTCGCCAGTGCGTTCACCAACATCGTCAAGCTGAGCTGCAGCGGGACACCAGCGCTGTCGGCTTGTAGCATATCGCCGAACGCTGTGACTCCAAACAGCAGCACAGCGACGGCAGTATTGACCATTACAACTACGGCGTCCGTGGCACGGGCGGCTTACCTTCGTTCCTCACACGAAAGGATGGTCTATGCCATCTGGATGCCGTTGCAGGGAATTGGCTTGTTTGGAATGATTCTGGCTGGCGCTGGGGCGCGATCGAGGAAACTTAGGGTGTTCTGCCCCTCACTGCTGATTGGCATGGCGTTGCTGTTTTTGGTTGGATGCGCGGGAGGAACCGGCATTGCGCGACAGACTGGGACCACTCCCGGAACCTACACGATCACCGTCACTGGAACTTCCGGAAACTTGAAGCACTCCATCCCAGTAATTCTTGTCGTTCAATAGAGGCAGCAAACTCGACTAGTTGCACGTGGCCATGTTTTGGCCCACGCCTTGAAGGCTCATAATGGAGTTGGCAACCAGCGGCAGGCTCCAGAACTTTCTGTGGTGTTTGCGCAAGTAGTAGGCTGCAAAAACAGACGCAACGCTTTTTGCGGACGCGACCGCGTAGGCGCGTCCAACTGTCGGGTGAGTTCCATACAGGTATGCCGATTGAACCTCTACGTTGCAAACTCCCTTCTTCCCGGCGAGCCAATTCTGGCGGGCGAACAACGTCGTGTATGAATCGGCGAACGTGCTGCCTGTAGAGATAATAGCTAGACCAACGAACGTCTTGTCGATTACTTTGGTTTCGGTGCTTGCCATCACAAACTTGGGCGCCTGAGCCGCCACTGTGGCCTCAATGATCGCCTCGTCGGCTCCGGCGACGCTGCTCGGGGCATCCGGAGGGTCAGCGGCCATCGTCATCGTAACCATTGCGAGTATGGCAAAGATGGAGCCTAGTGCCGATCGCATTAAGAATGTAGGCCTAATCGCCCTCAATACACTGCTGCTCAGGCGGCTGATCGTGGTGTTTGAGTCCGGCGCTTCGTTACGATTGGTCATGTCCCGAAGATAGGACGACAGCGACATTAGCACAATGGCAAGACTGTAATAGAAGGTAGTAACGTGTAGTAACCAGCAGGTTGTGCCATAGCGGGCTAGCACTCCTGGCCCGATGTCCTGACCTTACGTTCGCAACTTTGCCAAGGACCGCACCCGCACACGATCTCACTTGTCGACTCGCCATTGCCCGAAGGAAGTCCAAGCGGACAGAGAAAGTGCCTGATCCGGACAACGCCGGAATGGCGGAGTTGTACGGGTTTGAATTCGCGCTGGGAAGTTCTAGGCCGCTGCGTCCAGGATTTCCCGCACTTTAAGCGCGAGGGCTTCCTGGGAGAAAGGTTTTTTTAGGAAGGCGATGTCAGATTGGAAGACTCCGTTCCGAACCACAGCGTCGTCCGTATAACCGGAGATGTACAGCACCTTCGTCCCCGGCCGCCGAGATACTAGTCTTTCCGCCAGCGCCCGCCCATTGATTCCCGGTAACACAACGTCGGTAATGAGCAGGGAAATCTCTGCGTCGTAGCGTTCAGAAATTTCGAACGCTTCCGAAGCGTCACCTGCCTCCAGGACGGCGTATCCGGCCACTTTCAGGAACTCCCGGGTCACCTCGCGCAAAGGCGCGGCGTCTTCCACGAGTAGAATCGTTTCGCTTCCTCCGGCCAGCTGGACCGGTTTGATATCGAGGCTTTCTACCGTCCCGGCTTCCGCGACGCGGGGCAAGTATATCGAAAACGTCGCCCCTTCCCCCAAAGCGCTCTCGACTGAAATGTGGCCACCACTCTGTTTGACAATTCCATACACAGTCGACAATCCAAGCCCCGTTCCCTTCCCCACTGCTTTCGTCGTGTAGAAAGGGTCAAAGATCCGAACTGCGGTTGCTTCATCCATTCCCTCTCCAGAGTCGCTAACGGTCAGCACGACGTAGCGACCCGGTTTGGTGCCGGGATGCTGTCGCGCGAACCCATTGTCCAGTTCCATGTTAGAGGTTCGAATCGTAATCGTGCCCCCATGCGGCATGGCATCGCGAGCATTCACGACAAGATTCATCAAGATCTGCTCGATCTGGCCAGCATCCGCGCTCACCCGTCCCAATCCCGGACCGAGGACTCGCACCACAGTCACGTCTTCCCCGATCAAACTGGCGATCATGTTGCTGAAATCTTCGATTATTCGATTGAGATCCAGCATAGTAGGGCGCACAATCTGCTGGCGACTGAATGCCAAAAGCTGTTCCGTAAGCGCAGCGCCTCGCTTACCCGCCTGGCGAATCTGCCCGACGCGCCGGAACGAATCATCGGAAGGCGCGAGTTTCTTCAACAGCAACTCGCCCTGGCCAAGGATCACGCCCAAGACATTATTGAAGTCATGTGCGATGCCCCCTGCAAGACTGCCCACGGCCTCCATCTTTTGCGCCTGAAGAAGTTGTTTCTGGAGGAGCTTGCGTTCGCTCACGTCCTCGCACATGCCTTCATGGCTCACCACTACCCCACTTTCCTGGACGGCACGCGTGCTGAGCGAGAGCCACATAATGGTTCCGTCCTTGCGATAGACCTGCATCTCGAAGTCGCGAACGCTGCCGCTTCGTTCGATAGCCCGGAGAAACTCTTGGCGAGCATCGGGATCTACATAAACCCGCTTGGACCTATCGTTGACGCAGGCCATCAACTCTGTCGGCGAGTCGTATCCGAACATGCGGGCCAATGCTGGATTTGCGATCAGGAGTCTCCCTTCCGGTGTGGTCTGAAAAATGCCAACGACGGCTTCCTCGAAGATGGTGCGATACTTCAACTCCGCGCTCCGCAAGGCTGCTTCTGTCCTCTTGCGGGCTTCATCAAGCCTTACCCATTCGGTGATGTCCCGTTGAATACCCCAGGTTCGCAGCAGCTTACCGTACTCCACAACCCCGGTCATACTGTTGAGGAAGACCTTTGGGTTGCCTTGACTATCCACTTCGTGGGATTCCCGGTCGCGGGTTTGAAATCCGGATCGGATGAAATCCCGAGTCAGTTCAAGATTGCGCGGATCATCCGCCACCAACATTTCCGTCAGGCGCTTGCCCTGAAGATCCTGACCGGAAGCAACGCCGTACATTCTCGCCAACGCGTCGTTGCACTCCGCCAAGTAGGAATCTTGCAGGATACGTTGAACGAGTTGCTCCTCGGGAAGGTCAATCGGAATAGGGGCATCCAAATCCTGCCGGAAGATTCCTTCAGAACTCTGGGCGACGAACATGCGGTAATTCTGTTCACTCTGCCTAAGAGCCTCTTCCGCCTGCTTGCTCTCTGTGACGTCTTGTAGGATGCAGGCTGCCCGACTGACGCCGTCGGAACCTTCGATGGGAAAATAGGAAATGAAAAGGTCCCTTTCCCCCAACTCCGCGTATTTATACCGTAGTTCGTATCTCACTACTTTGCCTTCAAAACACTCATCCAGTTTCCCTTTGACAGACTCTTCAAAGACTTTCGAATCCAGCACTTCTGCAACTCTCTTCCCGATGACCTGTTCCTTTGTCATTGCTCGGTATCTCAGGAATGCCGGATTGGCAATCACGTAGCGGTACTCCCGGTCTATGACGGTGATCATCTCTTGCACACCCTCCACGACCCTTTCGAATTCGCGGAGTCTTTGCTCCTGTTTCTTGCGCTCCGAAATGTCGTGGGCAAGGATGCAAACCTGGGTGAAGGCTCCAGTCGCGTCCCGAATCGGAGAAATCGTGAGGGAAACATCGATCTTTCTCCCGTCCTTCCGGACGCGTACAGTATCGTGATGAATGGCTTTCGGCTCCGCGGTTGCTTCCTCGACAAGGCTGAGGACCTCATCGGCACGATCAATTGGCGCCAGGAAGGAAATGGACTGGCCAATGGCTTCTTCCGCGGAGTAGCCGTAGAGCGTCTCAGCCCCGGGATTCCAAGACGTGATGACACCCTCGACGGTCTTGGAGATGATGGCGCCGGTAGCCGATTGAACGATCGAGGCCAGCAAACTGCTGGTTCCCTCCGCGAGTTTGCGTTCAGAGATGTCCTGAAGGATGCCGGTAACTGTAACCACCAGTTCACTGGCCCGCACTGTGCGTGCAGAACAACGACACCACCTGACTGACCCATCTTTTCTTAGGATGCGACACTCAGTAACAGACTGGCGCTCGTCTACTCTATTCAAGAAGTTCTGCTGCAATTGCGGCAAGTCTTCGGAGTGCACCAACACGCTTAATCGCAATCCCAGAACCTGGTCTACTGTGTAGCCCGACAGGTCCTCAATCCCCGAGCCCACGTAGGAGAATCTGCCTTCCGCATCGAGGCTGAACACCACGTCTTTCAAGCACTCCACGAGTGCGTGGTAGGTCTCGGCTGCCAGGCGGCGCTTCTGATCATCTTCGTAACGCCCGATCGCGAGCGCAGCGATGGTGGTGCCTACGCTGATCAGTTGCAACTCGGCGCAACCAGGACTCTTCGGCTCGTGGCCATACATGGCAAACGACCCTAATACCTTGCCTTCGTGAGAAGCGATGGGTGCTGCCCAGCAGGAACGCAGGCCGTGTTCGATGGCCAATGCCCCATAGTCTTGCCAGAGAGGATCCTCAAGCATGTCGGTGACGATCACGGGCTCTCTGGTGACACACGACCCAACTTTTGCCCTAGCCAATATTCCGTCGATGGCTTTGAGATATGGATCAGGAAGGCTGGGACTGGCGATCTGATGAACATGCTGGCCATCTTCATGAGGCAGAACTACGGAGCAACTCATGCCTTCAAATTGCGATTCCATCAGGAGGACTATACCGGCGAGCGTCTCCTCCAGCGGCGCGTTGTTTGCGATCATCTCGAGAACGCGGTTCTGGCCCGAGAGTAGCGCTTCTACGCCCCGATCCCGACTATCGCTGAAACCCGCGATACTGGTCATGAGTTGTGACTACGGCTGAACGGGGACTAGCGGATTTCCCCTTACGCCCGATTTCGCGATGAAACCAATATAGCCTCAAATTCAACCCCTTCACACTAAAACGTCACTACGGCACGCAATCACCGAAGATCAGAGCAACCACAAGAAAGGGCGAAGTCTCCCTTAGAGGGCCTGCATGCCGTCCAGTTTCGAGACACTATTCTTGAGATAAGTACATCCCGACAAGACACTGTTCGGCGCAGTTCACAAAAGCGCGGCGATAACTCCCTCTGCCGCCTTGCGTTGCGGAAGTAACCCGCGGCACGTCATCTACGGCAGGCATTTTGCAAGAAGGGCAGTGCCGTTAATCTCGCAGCGGTCCGTCCTCGGGCGGGTCTGAGTGTGATAACGGACTCCTGAGTCTGAACGCGAGAATTTGCTATGCAATGCAAGACGATTACATGTGGGGCGCTATCATTTATCCTTGCTGTCCTGACGGGCCATGCCCAGGTACGACCTGAGCTAAAGTCCTCGGCGACTGCGTCATCTAATGGCCGGAACATCAGGTCGCAGTACGGCAACGTGCCGCTCATGTTTGAGGCCAATCAGGGACAGACCGACCCCAGGTCAAATTCCTATCTCGCGGCAGCGGATACTCCGTTTTCCTTACCTCAGGCGGATTGGTTCTCGCATTACGGCCTTCTGATACACCCTCACCCAGGATTCGTTCCGCAGCGCCAGTCCCCGGCCGGAGTCCTTCGAGTCTTTTTCCAATTCGTCAGTTGGAAACAGCTAGAAAGCAAGCACAATCGACGATTCTTGCCATCGATCTTGTTGGGGCAGCGGCCAATCCCGTGATTGTAGGCGAGCAGCCTCTCAGCACAAAGGTCAACTATTTCATTGGGCGGGATCCGAGCAAGTGGCGCAGGAACGTTTCGACATACAGCAAGATCCGCTACCGTAGTGTGTATCCGGGAATCGACCTGGTCTATTACGGAAGCAATCACAGACTGGAATACGACTTTGATCTGGCTCCGGGAGCCGACGCTTCCCAAATCCTATTTGCCGTAAAAGGTACTGACGCCATGAAAGTCGACGCAAGTGGGGACTTGGTGTTAAGTAAGGGCGCTCGGGAACTGCGTTTTCAGACACCTGTTCTCTATCAGGAAATCAATGGAGCCCGCGCGCGCGTGCCCGGTACGTATGTGTTGCGTGATAGTACGCATGTGGGCTTCGAGGTGGGTAGCTACGACATTACGAAGCCACTAGTGATTGACCCAGTTCTTGTCTACTCGACCTTCCTCGGCGGAAGCGGCGACGACTTCAGCAATGGCATCGCGGTGGATTCCAGCGGCGATGCCTACGTGGTTGGGCTCACGGATTCTCCGAATTTTCCAGCGAGCATCGGCTCGTACAACCCGACGCAGTTCCGGATGTTTCTGACGAAACTCGATCCCACCGGTTCAAGCCTGCTGTTCGCGAATTATTTCGGTGGCACCAGTGGAGGCGACGAAGCATACGCAGTGGCACTTGATTCCTCCGGAAACGCTTTCGTGACCGGAGATGCAACCTCTTCTGACTTTCCGGTTGTGAATGCATACCAATCGACTCTTTCCGGCAGCACGGACGCCTTTCTCGTGAAGTTCTCAGCAGACGGTTCTTCCATCATTTATTCGACCTATCTTGGTGGTTCGAATTCGCAGTTCGCCAACTCCGTTTCTGTAGATCCCGCGGGAGAAGCGGTCATCGCAGGCGTCACTCAGTCGACCGACTTCCCCCTGTTCAACGCTTGCCAGTCCTCCATCTCGGCGGACCAGTTTGGGGATTGGGGTGTGTACGGCTTTCTCACGAAGTTCGCCGCAAACGGAACTCCTCTCGTGTACTCCACTTATCTGGCGGGCAACACCCTCAACACCGGCTCCTGCACCGGTTGTTTCCCCGATTCCGAAATCATGGGCGTTGTTACGGATGCCTCTGGTAATGCGTACGTCACCGGGAATACTTCGACGACGAACTTTCCAGTAACATCCTCGGCCTTAACCACTACTTTCCCGGGCTATTCGCTAAGCAGCGTCGGTTTTGTCTCTGAGTACGATACATCCGGCGTCATTGTGTACTCCACGTATCTTGGAGGACTTTCCTCCACTTTTCTGAATGCGATTGCGGTCGACACAACTGGTTCGGCCTATGTCACCGGATTCGATATTGCGAACGACTCCTTTCCCATCGTTACGACCAGCATCTGCGACCCTTCTGTGGCCGCCTGCAACGGAGCGATCATCGCGAAGCTTGATCCCACGGTCTATTCCACATTCCTCGGCACAAGCAACAACATGGAAGGTCAAGCGATTCAAGTGGATGCCAGTGGCGACGCCTTTATCGTGGGCAGCGATGTTCAATTCGACTTGTCCAACCCGATCGAGGGATACGCCGGCGGTAATGGCGACGTCGTCATCGCCGAAATCGACCCCACCGCAACGACGCTGTTGATGGCGACGTTTCTTGGCGGACAAGGATGGGAGGCTGCGGCTGACAGTCTGGCCCTCGATACACACGGAGCCGTCTATGTGACCGGAGTGACACAATCTCTCGACTTCCCGGTGACTCAATCCGCACTACAGACAACGTTGGGTGGACAGACCGACGCTTTCATCTCGAAGATTGACCCTGCTACGAATGCGCCAGGGGTGGCGATGGCTCCTCATTCTCTGCAGTTCGCTTCTCAAGTCGTTGGCACCACGAGCGCAGCGCAAACCACCGTTTTACGTAATATGGGGTCGACATCGCTTACCATCAGCACCAAGACCGCAGGTCCCGATTTCGCGGAAACTGATGATTGTGGCGGCACTTTGGCAGCGGCATCTTTCTGCACGTTCACGGTTAGTTTTACTCCTTCGGCGTCGGGGCCTTTCACCGAAGCTCTCACCATTACTGACAATGCCCAGGGCAGCCCTCACGTCGTGACCCTCACGGGTGCGGGTGCAGCCGCCGCCAAGAGTGTGACAATCACCCCTTCGAGTTTGACATTCCCGCCTTCACCAGTCGGGGCAGCGAGCGCAACACAGACCATTACTTTCACCAATGGCAGCAACGCAGCGGTAGTCGTCAGCAGGATTCAACTGACCGGCAGTTTCACCCTGGCCAACAACAATTGTGGAACAGTTCTCCCGCAGGGGACGTGCACGGTTCAAGCGGGCTTCGTTCCCACATCCTCCGGACCACAGACCGGTACCCTGCGGTTCGTTGATTCTGCAAGTGGCAGTCCGCAAGTGGTTGCCTTAGGTGGGTCCGGAACAGATTTCGTTACGTCCCCCGTCGTCAACCAGGCTACTGTGAGGCCCGGCGGGATAGCTACCTATCAACTCAATGTCAGCCCGGCTGGAGGTGCCTACTCCAGCGCAGTGACATTTGCGTGCAGCGGAGCGCCAGCATTCTCCACTTGCACGGTCAGCCCCGGCTCGATCATTCCAGGAGGCAATTCCTCAACAGTTTCGGTCTCCGTCACAACGTCCGGCTTGTCCGCTCAGATGCGCGGAGTTCCGGCAAAGCGAGGAGGGCTCCTAGCATATTGGCTATCCTCATCTTTGGCGGTTTTCGGCGTGCTCATGCTGAGCGCTAAAAACCCGGGTAAATCCCGGCGTCACGTCGCCGCAGCCGTCATCTTCATGCTTTTATTGCTAGTCGGCTGCGGAGGGACGGGACGATCGCCCGTCGTTTCGAACACAACGCCACCAGGCACATACAATCTCAGCGTCGTCGCCACGTCTGGAACGCTGCAACATGTTACTAAGCTCACCCTGATTGTCCAGTGATGCGGCGTGATTGGGAGACGAGCAGAGACTAAGGAGAGTGGGCGCCGCGGTCTATTTCGAGCAATCGGAATTGGAATCGAACAACAATTCTGAATCTTTTCCTCATTTCGTGAAGAGAAATGATGGATGTTACGAGCTCGCCACGCGTTACCTGCAGCAGAAGCCAACAAACATCATGAGTTGCCCAAAGGAATGATGTACTTTAGCGGATGACGAACGACAGCAGATCACAGAATACATTCTCAGCGGTTACGCAGCAGCTTGCTGCTCTTGAGAAGCGCGACTGGGAATTGTGGATCATCGTATGCCTCGCTGGAGGCCTGGTTGCCATCGGGTTTCTCGCCTTAATTGCTCCAGCAGCCTTTGTGAAGCAAGACGAAGTTCATCTCCAGATCACCGTCTCACGGCAACTGGTGGTTGGCTTATTCATCCTGTTCGCACTCCTCAATAGTTACCTGGTCACGCGTCGTTTGGACCTCCGGCGAACAAGGCAAATGTTGATCTCTAGTACCATTCAAAATGAGTTGGTTCGACTGCAGTCGTTCACCGATCCACTCACCGAGGTTTATAACCGTCGCTCTCTAGAAGACATGGCAGGCCGGTTTATTAGTCATGCGCGACGCCTGCAAAGCGCGCTGACATTCATACTGATCGACGTGGACCGATTCAAGCAGGTCAATACTCAATTTGGACACCTGACTGGTGATTTTGTGCTGGCCGAGGTTGCCACGCTGTTGAGAAGCTCCGTTAGAGGGTCTGATGCCGTAGTCCGATATGGCGGAGACGAGTTCCTGATAATTTTGGCTGACACAGGTGCTGTGGGCGCTGGTCGAGTGGTTCAGCGCATCAGGAAGTACTTGCTGGACTGGAATAGCTCAGGACACCTGGACCGTTTCGAGTTGAGTCTCTCCGTTGGCATGTCTGAATGGACTGATTGCAAGACTCTCGATGAAATGCTGGACGCGGCAGATCGCGCTATGTATGCGGAAAAGGCTTCCAACAAGCCTAGGCTTGCACTACCAGATCCTGTCGAATCCCGGCAATGAACGTCCGCCTGCTTAAGTTCGACCGCCACAAGAACGCCGAAGGTATCAAGCCTCGCTCGAAACCGAGAAACTGTCGCGGGCTGAAACGCTTAATTGGGCCAGACGCACAGAATTTCAGTTTTGGCAGAAAATCCACCAGCAGATCCATAACGAGGGATGGGACGGTATCATTAAAGCCGCCGGGATGAACGTGTCAGTATTGGACTCAGCTCCGCGGAAACGCGACAAAATATTCGTCCTAGATCTTTACCATGCGAAACCGACGCTCAGAGCATCACTTCGCCGCGCTCGCGTAGAGCGCCCGCTCGAACTCCTCCTCCGCCGCTAGCGCCCCATCGTCGCTGAACGGCAGCGTCTGCATCAGCACCACCCCGCAGGTTTTCCCGGAAACATCAATCCAGAAAAACGTGTTGAAGATGCCGTCCCATGCCAGCGAGCCCGCCGCGCGCCCGCCTTCCACCGCCCGGCTGTTGATTCCGAATCCCCATCCAAACTTGTCGGGCGAACCCGGCAAGCGAACGGGATTCTTGATCAACTGCGGAATCGTGCTCCTCAACTCCGCGAGCTTCATCTCGCCGATCTGGTTGTGACTCATCTCCGCCACCGTCTCCGCCCGCAGAATCCTCTTGCCGCCGAACATCCCGCCGTTCAGCACCATCCGCTCGAACTTCAAGTAATCCTCCGCCGTCGAGTAGAGGCCGCCGCCGCCGCTGAAGAACTTCACCGGCTTCATCGGCTGCGGCGGCGGTTCTACAAAACTCCCATCCGCCTGCCGCAGTTGAAGCGCCACCACCCGCGCCTGCTTTTCCGCCGGAACGTTGAAGAACGTGTCCGTCATCCCCAGCGGCTCGAAGATGCGCCGCCGAAAATAGTCCTCCAGCGTCTCCCCGCTCACCTGTTCCACCAGTTCTCCCAGCCAGTCGTAGCTGATTCCATATTCCCAGCGCGTTCCCGGATCGAACATGAGCGGCGCCTTCAGAAACGCGTCGCTATCCCCCGTAATCGCGGGAGCCAGTCCCGCCTCCACGTATTCGTGCAGCCGCGCATCGAAAAAGTCGTAGCCAAACCCCGAAGTGTGCGTCAGCAATTGCCGCACCGTCGGCGGCGTCTTCGGTGGCCGCAGCTTCGCCTTTTTCGTCGCCGGATCGAATTCCTCGAGCACTTGCACCTTCGCCAGTTCCGGGAGATAGATCGCCGCGGGCTCGTCCAGCTTCACCCGCCCGCTCTCAATGAGTTGCAGCACCGCCACCGCCGTCACCGCCTTGGTCATCGAAGCGATGTGGAAAATCGAGTCCAGCGTCATCGGAACATCTTTCGTGCTGTCGCGCTTCCCGAACGCCCCTTGGTAAATGACTTCGTCTCCCCGCGACGCCATCGCCACCACCCCCGGTGCCTTCTTCTGCTCCACCGCCTCCCGCAGCACCAAGTCGATCGAGTTCCCCGGCTTCGTCCCGCTTCCCGCAGCCAGCGTCATCACCATCCCCGCCAGCGCCGCTGCCGCCAGCAAGCCTCGCCGCACCGCCCCTCGAACCGCCTTCATCCTTTTCATTCCCGCCCTCTCAGTTACGTCCAGTTGCTCGCGCATGACGATCATCAAAGCTTCAGCTTCTTATTTCGCCTGCGTCAGCCCCGCAACAACTGCAGCAAGCTTATCGAGTATCTGGTTCCAGCCCTCTAATTGACCGCTATTTTTCGCGCTCTCCATGGGTTCATTTCCAATGAAGGTGAGTTTCGTCTGGCCGTTTCCTAGGTCTTCAAAGATGGTCACGTCGTACGCACCCTCTATGGCCTCATGTTCTATTCCTAGCTGCGCAGGATCAATCTTGTTTCCCTCCGAGTCCGAAAAGTACATTAAGGAAACGATCTTCTCGTGCGGAACAATCTCGTGGTATTCAACAGCATTCCAGAACTCCTGCCCATCTGGAGATCTCATGCAGCAGAGGAATTTTCCCCCGACGCGAAAATCCATCTTGCAAACAGGCGCAGTAAAGCCCTTCGGCCCCCACCACTGCATCACACATTTCGGGTCTGTCCACGCCTTCCAAACCAATTCGCGTGGGGCGTCAAAAACTCTTGTCACAACCATCCGCTCGATCTCATTCACCGTGCTTTTTCTCATGTCGAAGCTCCGCTTTTTTCATTTGAGTCACAACTGCATCCAGCTTTTCGAAACTCTCTTCCCAGAATTGGCGATAGCTAATCGCCCAGTCGCTGACTGTCTTTATAGCCTCTGGCCTAAGCGTGCAGATACTCTCTCGTCCACGCTTCGTCTTGATCACAATCCGCGCCCGCACCAGGTAGGCAATATGTTTTGAAATCATCTGCTGCGAGAGTGCAAACGGTTCCGTCAAGCCGTGTACAGAGGCAGGCCCACGGGAGAGCCGCTCGACCATCGCCCGCCGGGTTGGATCAGACAAAGCCGCAAATGTTGTACCCAGCCGATCCACAACAATATGGTAGTGGATTTCCGTTGAATGTCAATTGGTATTCTCGCGAGCCCAGATTTCTGTTCCCTGATCTCTGAACCCTGACACCTGCGCGTGATAAATCGCCAATGCCCTTACTGAACAGGATCGCTACCCTTAAGTCGGCCTGTGTTTACTAACTTCTGGCAGCGAAAGCTCAGTTGGCGAGAACAATCGGTTCGGTCTTTCAACGCGGAATTGACTGCAGCTTAGCAGAGTGCTGAAAGCACTCTGCGCTATCGGATCGCCAGACGGACCACGCGTCCTTAAGCTATTGAAAAATGAGGAGGTGATCCGATAGCGGATCGTAAGCTGTTGAAAAGATGGTGGGCGCTATAGGATTCGAACCTATGACTTCCACCGTGTGAAGATGGCACTCTACCGCTGAGTTAAGCGCCCTGCTTAGAAGAGCCCGTGTGATCACGGTCCCACCGTTTTTGAAGGACTTAGCGAGGTGGCGGTGTCCACCTAGAGGGTACTCTATCGTTTTTTGGGGTCGGTGTCCACACGGTTTGGACACCGTGTGCGCTTAACTTTTTCTTAGATTCCCACAGTGGGATGCGACTGCAGGTCGGCGGGGTGACGGCATTTCGGCGGGGGCTCGCGGCGGGCATCAAGGGGGAGGGGGGTGGGGTGTTTTTCGCAGCATGGGTCTGTTTGACTCTCTTTCCGCGACATCGGAGCGGGCTGTGCTGCTGACGCTATCCGATGTTGTTGAGATACCGCTCGGGGGTCTGGGGGTGGAAAACCCCCAGCGGGGTTCGGGGCGGAGCCCCGAGGTGTTGCTCTTGCCTTTGCCGTTGCTCTTGGGGTTGACCTTGGCCGCCTGATTCGGAAGGGGGGCGCGGCCTCGTGCGGGCTGCGTGGTTGCCCCCCGCCGAATTGCCGGAGCGTCCGCGAGCGTTCAGGGGGGAAACCACGCGTCCTTGCCCGCACGACATAACTTTTTTTGCACGGCGTCTACGGAGGCGCGTGGAGTGGAGCGGAGGCGGAGGTACAGCGCGGCCGCACCTGGCGCGGGGGATCGCCTACGAACGCGGCCGCGCTGTGCCGGAGCCGGAGCGGAACGGAACGCACCGGAGTGCCGAGCAAAAAAAGAACATGGTTTTCACCTTGTCCTGGACGGTGCGAGCGAAGCGAGTGCCGTTGCGCGCCACCACGGTCCTGTCCCTTGCGTGCCGTGGGGATCGGCGCTGCCGGCGTCCGGATCGCGCCTTCGGGCGGCGCGAGGAGCGCCGCGACGTGCTCCGGCCCGCACCCAGAGCGAGCTACATTAATTTCTTCTAAAGTTTCGCGCAGGTCGGTCGATGTCTCTCTTTAGGAGGGCACAATGACCGCTGCCAATCTGCTTGTCCCCGCTGCTCAGTACCTTCGCATGTCAACTGAACACCAGCAGTACTCGCTCGAGAACCAGTCCAACGCGATACGAGTCTACGCGGAATCTCACGGATTCGATGTTGTACTCACCTATTCCGATGCTGCGAAGAGTGGCGTGGTGCTCAAGCATCGGAAGGGCCTCAAGCAACTTCTGGGGGATGTCGTCGCCGGAGAGGTACCGTACCGGGTGATCCTCGTCTACGACGTGAGCCGTTGGGGACGATTCCAAGACGCGGATGAGTCGGCGCACTATGAGTTTGTCTGCAAAGATGCGGGGGTTCCTGTTCACTACTGCGCGGAAGTTTTTGCGAACGACGGGACTCTGCCGAACACGATTTTGAAGTCATTGAAGCGGGCGATGGCTGGGGAGTATAGCCGAGAATTGTCAGCTAGGGTGGTGCGCGCAAAGAGGTTGATGACGGAGAAAGGGTTTCGAGTGGGCGGTGTCGCCGGATACGGTTTCCGTCGAATGCTGCTCTCGGCGGACGGCAAGCCCAGGCGAATACTCGAACCGGGTGAACAAGTAGAGAACGCTAGGGTCGTGTTGGTCCACGGACCGTTGAGAGAGGTCGCGGTTGTACGTGAAATCTTTCGGGTCGCGATTGCGGGAATGGGCGCATCGGAGATCGCGAGGCGCCTCAACCGTAGGCACATCAAGCGCCCGGACCAACAAGAATGGACCATCACTCAAGTGAGGGGGATTCTGATGAATCCGAAGTACATGGGTTGGGCTGTCTCAGGGCGGCGGTCCGCGTTGTTGGGTAGGCCGTCTGTCGCTCAACCCCGTGACAGTTGGGCCGTAAAGGTTGGCGCCTTCGACGCCATCGTGGACGGGGAGACGTTCGCTGCGGCAGATGCAGCGCGGCGCGCCCGCACGCGTCATGAATCGGACGCTGTTTTGCTGGGCAATCTGAGGGCGGTTCTCCTGCGCGTGAAAAGGCTGAGCCGCGACATCATCGATGGAGCGCGGGAGTGTGCATCGGCGAACACCTACCGTACACGTTTTGGAAGTCTAAGACGATCTTATGATCTCATCGGATACCATCCGATAGACCATCTGAACGATCCCAAGTGTCGAAGAGCGATCACGCGGGTTCGCCGGAAACGTGAGCAGCTTCTGAACAAGCTGCTGCGAGACATCCGTGGCGCGTTTCGCGGAGAGTTGACGGCCACTAGGAGGGGTCTAGGTCGACCGGTGTTAACCTTCCGTGACGGACTCCGCGTGACAATCGCGTACTGCGCTACTTCGAACACACCCATTGGTAATCCCCGATGGGTGATCCCCCCGCTTTTCGCTAAGGCGAGCCCCCTGGTGCTGCTGTGCTTTTTAAATGCGTCCGATCAGGGGTTCCGGGATTGTTATCTAATTCCCGGCGTGGACCTACCGCATCCCATCAAGATAAAGCCGAACGATCGAAGGTTTCGAGATCCAGCAAAGCGCCTCGGGAGCATCTCAAGCTTAAGACGTCTTGCTGAGCGTACGCGAGGAGTGTAAGTGACTCTAACCAGGGGAATTTTCTCGACGGGGTTTCTGCTCCGAAGGGAGCGGCATGGCGTCGGAAGCGTGAAGTTCGCTGACGGCTTCCTGCGAATAAAGGCTGTGCGCCAGAAAGTCAGGTTGACACGTGTGGTTTTGGAGTCTATCGCACATCGACACGGCGATGTCGCGGAGTTGTTTCAAGTTTTTGTCACGTTCATCATCTGGGCGACCTGCTTCCATGGCAAGATCGCATCGGCCGACGATGGCAGACAGCTGGTTCACCATGTCGTGGGCAAACAAGCAGATGGGGTGGTAGCACGCGGGTTTTTCGTTTTGCATTTTGGTGCTGCTTTCTCGTTACCGGATGAGTCGCTCACTTCGCCTCGGGGGTACTTGGGGGGGAGTGATTCGATTCGTCGCGGCTCGTTGGGTTGACTGCATCGAGTTCCGGATCATCGAGCACTAGAGTGCGGAGTTCACTGATCGCTTGCTGAAGCGCACGGCGGCAGGACAGGTAGTCGCCCTTTGGCATCTGCTTGTGCTGATGTTTGAGCCCTAGCGCCTTCAGCTCTTGCTGCCTTTCTCGCAGGAGAAGTTCCGCGTACCTGTAAACTTCATTGCACTTCGATCCGGCTTCCTCGTTCATTGGTTCGTCTCCTTGGTTCTCGGTGCAGGTTTCAGACCACGAGCTAGTGCCCTAAGTTGTTGGTGCGAAGGGGGAGTCGGCGTGGGCGGCGAAAGCCGCCGCCGATGTGTCGGCAGGTGCCGAAATATCGTCGGCAGCTGGGGTCTTAGAGTGCTAAGTCTCGTCCTGGTGGATATCGACCGTGAGACCGACCCACTGGAGCTGGATCGCGAGTGCGATCAGCGCTTCGTTGGTCGGCGCGGCGTAGCGGTCGCGCATGCGGCCCATGGCGTTGTTGACGGAGCGATGGGCGAGACCAAGGTATCCAGCGGCTTGCTTCTGGGTGTAGCCTCCGGCCAGGAGCTTGAGAATCGTCCGCTCGCGCTCGGTCGGGTTGCGCGGTCTCTGGTACACAGTCAGGCGGGCATTCTTCATGGGCACCCTTGGGCAGGTCACGTGAGCCTCACTCGGTGGTGGAATCCGCAGTGCTGGCACACAGCGCACGAGCGGTTACGGCCGCACTTGCGCAGGATCAGCGGCTTGGCTCCGCAGTGGCGGCAGGCGGTGATCTTCGCAGCGCGACCGGAGCCGTGCTCGGGGAAAGCGACGGCGATAGGGACGCTGCCGGGTTTCGGTGGGAACAGTCTCGCGGGAATTCTGGCTTCAGCGTTTCGCAATTTGTTTTCTCCTTCGCGCGAGCTTCCGCGCTTTTGTCCTGGCGTTCTTCGGCTTTTTCTCTTCCACGATCTGCAGGCGGAGTGCGGTGAGCAGGGTTTGCAGGGCGTAAAGGTTTGTCTTGGCGGTGGTGGCGTCGAGTTCGCCGCGCATCAGCTGCACGCTGAGGTGGGCGATGGCGTCGGCAACTTTGCGCGTGGTGATCGGCGGCGTGAGGTCGACGACCTTCTCCGACTGCTCGCGCTCGTGCTGCACACGTTCGCGGTCGAGGGGAATTCCCATGCGCCAGAGCAGGACTTCGGCGAGTGAGGACTGCTGGACCCAGAGCGGAGGATCCTCGTCGTCGGGCTCGTCGGCTTCCGGGGGCGCCGAGTCTAGCGGAATTGGCTCCGGCTTTTGTTCTTCGTTGGCCGGCGTCACGCGATGGCCTCGGCTGGTTCGGGTCGAGATGGGAGCGGGTCGGGGATCGCGGGGAGCGGGTCGGGTTCTAGATCTTCGACGAGGATGTAGTGCGCAGTGTGCCCGATGCCTGGCACTCGCTTCCCGCCGTGAGCGGAGATCACGAGGCCGAGCGGTGCCAGCAGAGCGCGGGCGATTTCGACTACGGCGGTGCGTGTGACGGGCGTGAGTTCTTCGGTGGAGAGCATGGCGGCCAGGCCTTGGCGCAGTGCGCTTGCTTGCGGCGGTGGCGTGTCTTCTTGAGCGCGGTGAGGGTTGAGGAGTTCGAGAGGTTCGAGGGTCATCAGGTAATGGTTGTAGGCGATGAGTCCGACTGCGACCCAGAGCTTGGGAGTGAGGTGGAGTTTGGGACCTTTGGGCAGGGCAATCAGGTTGTGGCGGTGGGTCATGTGGCGCTCCTTTAGGCGTCGAACTGCGTCTTCTGACGCAGACAGATTCGGGCGTTGGGATCACAGAACGGCTCCGCGGGACAGGTCGCGCAGGCGTCGGGATCGTGGATGAGCGGAACGAGGGCGGCGACTTGCGCTGCGGCCGCGTTCGCGTTTTCGGTTTCGCGGAGGGTGCGGAGTTGCTGCACCTTGCGCAGAATTGGCTTGAGGTCCTGCAGGGCGATGCGGTTGGCGAGGTAGCGGGCGGTGGTAGTGGGGCTTTGGTGTCCTAGTTGTGCCTGGACTGCGCGCAGATCGAGAGTGGCGTCCCAGACGTCTTCGGCGACGGTGCGGCGGAGATCGTGGATGCGGAGTTCGGGGCGAATTCCGGCGCGCTTCTTCAGTGCCTTCCACTGCTTGGTGAAACGCGGCGCGGGTCCGGGTTGCTGGCCGGGTCGGTGCTTGCGGAGCGGGTTCACGATCGGCTTTTGTCGGTCGATGCCTGGGGGAAGCTTCTCGATCACTTCCGCGATCGCGGCGCTGACCGGGAGCGTTTGGTGCACGTTGCCCTTGGTGTAGAAGGATAGCGCGCGGAGGTTCGAGTTGTAATTCGCGGCGCAGATTTTGGAGGCGGTGCGGTGCCGGAGGCCGAGGTCCCCGCAGAGGAGCAGGAAGAAACGGAACGCGGGAGAGGCGGCGTCGAGGATCTGGCGGCGCTCTTCGTCGGTGGCGATGGTGGTGCGCGGTTGCGGCTGGCGGATGCGCGGGACGGCGTCGCTGATGGTGAGCGGCGCGGCGTCGATGCGCTCCAGCCAGCGGAGGAAACGGCGGAGACACTTCGAGTACGTCGAGCGTGTGTGCTGCGCGAAGCCGGCCGCTTTCCATGCTTCGGCTGCGCGCTGAACGTGATCAGCGGTGAGTTGAGCTGGACGCAGTTGGCCGAGGTCAGCTAAGAGCGTCGCGAGCGCGGCTTTCGTGTTTGGGTTGTGGGCCTGCGCGCGGATGTACTCCGCCGCGGCTTGCGCGATGGTAGCCGTGGCGGGTGAGAATTTGGGCTTTCTGGTTGGTGGGACTCGGCGCGCATCTGCTCGGTGTAGTCGACCGCTTCTTTGAGTGTCGGGAACGCCTTGCGGTGGCGGAGTCCGGTGGCGTCGCGCCAGTCGGCAAAGTAGCTGCCGTATCGCTTCAACATCTGCTGCTCTCTTTCAGTGGGCCGTTGGTCTGGTGTGGCCCGGTCGTCGCTCCGCAAGTTGCAGTGTCCAGTGCACTCGCGTTGCCGTTGAAAGATAAGGTGCAGATTGCGGGGTGGAGGTCAGCTCGCTGGACAGCGTCTAGGTGGGAAAGGCCCGTAAAAGCTGGGGTTTCTAACAGGGTGACTTTACCGCTGAGTTAAGCGCCCTACTCTTGGTCCTCGGAGTCAGCGGAACTGGTGAAGCGAACCAGTCACTTAGCGCCGTCGAGGTGTCCACTCATTGGGTACTCTATCGTTTTTTGCGGCGGGTGTCCACAAGGGTGCGGACACCAGCGTTGCCCTTCCTCTTAGGATTCCACAGGCTTCGGAGACGACTGATCGGCATTGTGCCGACCTTTCGGCAGGCGCTTAGGAGTTTCGCGTGTCACAGTCGTCGAGAGGTGGCGTCGCCCTGGCCAGTCAATGAATGCGATGGCGATACGAAGCTGGAGTATCGATACTTCAGTACATTGTTTCCGAAACAAGAAGGTTGGCGCCACCCGTTGAAGTTTCGAGACGGTTCCTGCCCTCTTGATATCTACACTCATCTCCCTATTGCCTGTAGGCTCTGCTCGTAGGTTAGACCCCAGCCGGTTCGAGGAAATCCCAGCGCGATTGCCGCGTTCCTGAATTTGGCCAAGCACGAAGCAAGACCCAGCTTACTTCTGTCTTGAGGGCGACGTGTCGTTCAAAACAATTCTTGTCGTTTTAATGCTATCAGTGTGTCTAGCGGGCTGTGGCTCAAGCCGGAATTCATCCAGCAACACAACTACTCTCAGCGCGCAAACCGCCAACAACAGCAGCGCTGCAAACAATTTCGTGAACCAGGGAAACGGAAACCTGGGCGCGAATAATGTAAGCAAGGTCAACGTTCACTCACTGCTCTACTCGGGTGCTAATACCAAGGTGTTGGCGCAATTGCTGCTGTGGTTCGGGCAGTCCAACCATATGAACGTGGGATACAACTCGAACGATCCCGCGCAGGTGAAGCGGCAGATCGAAGACATGATCAGCCGCGGGATCGATGGCGTGATCGTCGATTGGTATGGACCGAACAACAACGCAATTGATCAAGCCGCGCAGCTGGTGATGCACGAAGCGGAGAAGCATTCCGGATTTTCGTTCGCGATCATGATTGATGCGGGGGCGATCGGGGCGAATCCGTGCAATGGCTGTTCTCCGCAACAGGTGTTGGTGAATCTGCTGCAGTACCTGGAGAAGAACTATTTTCCCTCGAGCGCATATCTGAACATCGGCGGACAGCCGGTCGTCACGAATTTCAATATCGATTACCAGTACTCGGTTGACTGGGAGCAGGCCAACGCACAGCTCTCGACGCCGCCGCGCTTCATATTTCAGGACGATGGCGGGTTCACTCACAGCATGAGTGACGGGAGCTATTCGTGGGTGATGCCGTCGGCGAGCGACTACGGGTTGGGCTATCTCACGAGTTTTTACGATACCGGTCTAGTCTTTTCGCAAAAGGAAACTATGGGGGCGGCTTACAAAGGGTTCAACGATAGTCTGGCGTCGTGGGGCTCGGGACGCTTCATGGATCAGCAGTGCGGCAAGACCTGGCTGCAGACTTTCTCGCAGGTGAATTCGCTTTTCAACAGCGGAAGGCAGTTGCCTTATCTGCAGGTGGTCACGTGGAATGACTACGAGGAGGGGACGGAGATTGAGTCGGGGATCGACAGTTGCTTCTCGCTGCAGGCTTCCCTATCGGGCAGCACGTTGCAGTGGGCGACGCAGGGAGACGAGAGCTCGGTCGATCATTACACCGTGTACAGCAGCCGGGATGGCCAGAACCTGACCAAGCTTACGGACTTGGGGGTTGGAATTCACGCGCTCGAAATGTGCAGCGTGGCGATGCCGCCGGGGAATTATCAACTATTCGTGCAGGCGGTGGGGAAACCTTCGATGGCCAATCGGATACCGGGGCCGGTCAGCTATACGGCGGCGTGCGGGGGGTAAGATATCGCTGCTGGGAAAGTCAAAAAACTGGCTTTCAAGTGTCGTGCTCTGCCGCTCGGCTTCGCCTTCGCGGGACAGCCGAGGCGGCCGTCCCTACGTGAGTTCGTTCGTGAGTCGAGTTAGTCTACGGTTCTCACATCGTCGGGCAAGGTCAGCACGAATTTGCAGGTGCCACCGGCTATCGAGCATGACAGCGTTCCGCGGCGGAGGACTTTTACCGGAGTGTCGTCGGGGAAGGTGAGGCGATAGTCGGCGGTGCGCAGGGCTTCGGCGTAGGACTTCAGTTTCTCGTCGCCGCTGACCCATCGGACGGCATCGACTTTGGCCTTCTCGCCGGCGCCGCCGCTCAACAAGATGAAGAAATCAGCATTGCCGGTTTCTTTGGCTTTTCCGAGATCGATGCTGCTGAGGTGATCGAGCTCTTCTTTATATGTCGCGACGACGGCGTCGGCCTTGGCATCGCCTCCAGCCAGTGATGCCAACCTGGTCTTCGTTTCCGGAATCGGGCGGAGGCCGTTCATCGAGAGCGCATAGGTGCGGACAGCTAGGTCTTTCTGGCCGCGCTTCTCGTAGATCTGGCCGAGATGATCACCGACTTCGCCGTGGTGCCCGAGTGCCCAGGCTGCGGCGATATATTTCTCGGCTTTGTCGAAATGGCCTTCTCCGAATTGCACCCAGCCCAGCGTATCCCAGTAAGCGATCAGCGAGGGGACGAGCGGCAAATCCTTTTGCGTGAGACGGTCGAGAGAAACGTTGCGCAATGCTGCGGCCGTTGCGGAAACGGCGGACTCGGCGTACTGCTGGGCGCGGTCGAGATGCGATCCCTTGAGCGAGAGCTGGTAGGCAATGTTGTTCCAGACCAGCGGCGTGGCGTTGAGCTCGACGGCGTGATCAAAAGTAGCGAGCGCTTTTTCGTCCTGCCCGAGATTCAGGTAGGCGTCGCCCAGGCTGACCTGCAGTTCGGCGCTGTCGGGAGTCAGTGACGCTGCCTTCTCCAGTTCGGGGACTGCTAGGTCGTACTTGTGCCATTCGGCGTACATGGCGCCCAGGTTGGCGTGAGCGAATTTGTCGAGCGGATTATTCTCCAGTTGCTTGTTGAATGCTTTGACCGCTTCGTCATACTTGCGGTCGTTCCAGTAAGTGCGGCCGAGGTTGTTGTAGGCGAACTCGTCGTAAGGGTTGATCTCGATCTGTTTCTGGAAGGCCGCGATGGCCTGATCGTCCTGGCGCATCTGCAGGTAGACGAGGCCGAGATTATTCCATGCGAATTTGTTTTTGGGATCGATCTCGGTCGCGTGCTTGAGCAACGCCTCCGCCACAGTCAGATTGCCGGCCTCCTGCGCGGCGCGCGCGCTCTCGACGAGTTCGTCGGCCTTCATATCAGCAGGAGGGACAAAGCCTCCAGCGGAGGCATTCTCGAGCGCGAGCTGCTGATTGAGGTCGGCGCTGACGGCGCGGCGGAAGGATTCGTAGTCTGTTGCGCGAGCTACAGGAAGCTCATCCTGACGCAATGACAACTTGCGGCCTGCGGTGAAGGTGTTGCCTTCCACGTGATATGTCGCTTCGTACTCGGCGTAGTCTCGCTTCAAAGAAAAGGCCAGAGGCGCATGGGCGGAATACTTCTCGGGTAACTGCAACTTGATCTTGTAGGAGTATTCGGCTTTGGGTCCGAGCTTCAGAGGCTCGGCATCGGCGTCGGTGTCATCGCCGTCGCCGACGTCGGGCAGGTTGAACTGCACGAGCGGCAGGACGATTTGCGTCTTCTTCTTCGACCAGTCAAGAAAGTTCAAGCGCGAAACGTCGTAGGAGAGGGTGAAGGCCTCGGTGGTCGCAGCGGGATCGCTGACTTTCAGATTGGTGACGTCGCCGCCGAGTCCGGAATTGATGTTTTCGGCAACACGCTGCCAGTTGGCTTGCGGGACGCGGCGGAAGACCGAGCGCAGCAGGAGTTCTTCATCGCCGCGGAATTCGTAGCTGACGTGCGCCTCGAGCTTTCCGATCTCGTTAATCTTGCCGGTGATCTCGGAATGTTCCGTGTCGGGCATGGGAGTGTCGGCAGGAGTTTCTTCCAGATGCGGCGCGGGAGCGTTCGAGAGGGTCGCCGGCGGGATCACCAGCGCCTGCTTCTTGCGCAACGTGTAGGCGAGCAGGCGGAAGGGAGCTACTTCACTGGTCGTATCCATCCATACTTCCTGGTTGCCCATCGGGAGCATGGTGATCACGTGATCAAACTGCGAGGGCGAAGGGACGTCGGGATCAAGTTTGCGGCTGGAATTAATGAGAACAGAGTTGGCGTGAAGGCCTTCAGCCTCGAGAAGCGATGCGAGCAGCGTGTGCTTGTCTTTGCAATCGCCGTATTGATTGTGAAGAACGTCGGAGGCGGCGTGAGGCTGGTAGCGGCCGACGCCGAGTGAAAGACTCACGTAGCGGAAGTTCTTGGCTACGTAGTCGTAGAGTCCTTCGGTTTTGGCGAGATCGCCATTCAATCCCTTGGTGAGTTCCAGAGCTTTCGCGCGAACTTCAGGCGAGGGCAGGCGGCGATCTTTCTCCATGCTCGCGTACCAGCGGCCGATCTGCTCCCAGGTTTCGAAAGTCGTGAGCTGCACGTCCGGACGGTCGTCATCAGGACGATGCTTCTTCTTTTTCTTGTCTTTATCTTTGGTGTCGTCTTCGCGTTCCAGGTGAGAACTCGCCCAATGGTATACGCGGCGGCCGTTTTCCTCGGTGATCTTTGGATCCATGCCGAGCTTGCACTTCAACTTGAGCGAGCGGCCCGCGGGAACGTCGACGTCGAGACTTTCGTCGAGATCGATGTTGCTCTTGTCGAATTCGTATTCGGCCCAGAACTGGCCCGCAGCCAGCGGCGTGTGGATCACCGTGACCATGTCGTATTCGAGGACTTCGCCGGGGCGCAGTCCGGGAACGGTGATGTGCTTCTGACGATAATCGGTATACACGGGAGCTTCGCGCTCGATGGGAGCACTGAGGTCCTGCACAGCGTCATCGCCGGCTTTCACAACAGTGCCGTCTTCTTTTAATACGCGGACATAGGGGATCTCGACGCGTTCGTTGGCGGAGTTGTAGCCCTCCAGCAGTTGTCCCCACTGCTGCACGCCAGCTTCACTTTGGACGCGAATGCGAGCGGTGGTCTCTTTACGCCCGGTGCCGTCGGCTTCGAAGCGGTAGCGGGAGTGCATCTGCTCGATGACGAACGATTCCTGAGTGTAGTCGTGTTTGTCTTCGGTCTTGGGCGCAGGGGCCGGTGTCCCGGCGGATTTGTCGCCGCTGCTGGTGGACTGCGGCGCCGTACCCGGCGCTTTCGGCGTGGATCTGTCGGGAGGCGGTGGGGTCGACTGCTGAGCGTTGGCAGCGATCAGCGCGCAAGAAAACAGAAAGATCAGAAGACGATCACGCATAAGTATGAGATGGGCCCTAGTCATTATCCCATGCTGAGGGGATGCTAGAGAACGCGGTCGGGTTGGGGATTTGCGGCGGGGTCGTGAAATCGTTGGAATTTCGGGTCTGGCGGGGTACGAGGGCGAGACGCCCTCGCCACGGTCCGGTCGCATTTTCATCACATGCAAATTTATTTTACTAACAGGATCGTGATTTGAATCACATTTTTTCCAATATTGCGGTCAAAATGGGGGTAAAATGCGGGTCAGATGATGCTGCCTCCCCTGCGACGCGGAGGGCAGCCGTGACGCATAAAGTACTTGCGCCACGATCTTTCCGTTGGAGGTTATGCATGGAAGATCGGGCCCCTGTCGTCTCTTCTACCGAGCAGTCGTCCACCACAACCAGCGCGATAAAGCATGAGGGCCGCGGAGCATGGGTGCTCACGGCGTACGGGCTATCGGGGCTGGCGTTGTTTGGAGTTCTCGCCTACTTCTTCTCGGACTTCATCGCTCACTAGTCCCAGGATGCAGTGGTGAACGGGCGTGCGCGTCCGCGGAAATGTTCGTGGTGTGTGTGGCAGTTATCTTCTTCCGAGCAGCACCTGCCGGGTTCCCTAGAGGCCCAATTGAACGTGTTACAATGAGCGGCCTTAGGTAGTTGCCTTCGGCGCTCAGTCGTTAATCCCACGCAGAGTATTTCTAACTAACGGAAGAAGCTGTGCCCAAGACTCCCACGTCCAGTCCGACACCGATCACCTACGCCGATGCCGGGGTCGATATCAGCCGCGCGAACCGCACCAAGCAGCGCATCAAGTACCTGGCTCACAAGACCTTTACGCGCGGCGTGCTAAGCGAAATTGGCGGGTTTGGCGGGCTGTTTGTGGTGGATAAGACGAAGTACACAGACCCGGTGCTGGTTTCGAGCGTGGATGGCGTCGGCACGAAGCTGAAAATCGCCTTTGAGATGGACCTGCACTCGACCGTCGGCGCCGATCTGGTGAATCATTGCGTCAATGACATTGCGGTACAGGGCGCGGCGCCGCTGTTCTTCATGGATTATCTGGCGACGGGGACGCTCGATCCGGCTGTAGCCGAAAAAGTGGTGGAGGGCATCGCCGACGCGTGCAAACACAACGGGTGCGCGCTGATCGGGGGCGAGACGGCGGAGATGCCGGGGTTTTATCCGGATGGCGAGTACGATCTGGCCGGATTCATCGTTGGCGTAGTGGATCGCGAGAAGATCGTCACCGGGAAGGATGTGCAGATCGGCGACATTATTCTTGGGCTGCCATCGAACGGGCTGCATACGAACGGGTACTCGCTGGCGCGGAAGCTGCTATTCGAGGTGGCGAAGTATTCGCCGGAGACATACGTCAACGAGATCAAGAACAAAGTCGGCAACGAATTGATGCGCACGCACAAGAGCTATTGGCCGGCCATGCGGAAGTTGATTGATGGGCAGTGTGTGGCGGCCCTGGCGCATATTACTGGCGGAGGAATTACGGAAAACCTGCCGCGCGTGCTGCCGCGCGGGACGGCGGCGGTGATCGAACTGGGGTCCTGGCCCGTGCTTCCGATCTTTGAGCACCTGCAGCAACTCGGAAATGTCCCGCAGGAAGAGATGCTGCGGACGTTCAACATGGGCATGGGCATGCTGCTGGTGGTGCCGTCGGCGAAGTTCAAGAAGGCGCAGTCGGTGCTGGAGCGCGTGGGCGAGAAAGCGTACACGATCGGAAGGATCGTGAAGGGCGAGCGGAAAGTGACGTACAGCTAGATTGCAGATTTCAGATTGTAGATTTCAGATTTGTTTGCCAGTGGCGCTGACAAATCTGCAATCTGAAATCTACACTCTGAAATAATGCACTCCCTTGGGATTCTTCTCTCCGGGCGCGGTTCGAACTTCGTCGCCATTGCTGACAGCATCGATGCGGGACGGATTCCCGACGCGCGGATCGCGGTTGTAATTTCCAATAAGGCCGAAGCACCGGGTGTTACGACCGCACGGGCGCGCGGGTTGAATGCGCTGGTGATTCCCTCGAGGGGAAGGCCGCGCGAAGAGCATGATCGCGAAGTGGTCGCGGCGCTGAAGCAGAATGGCGTGGATTTAATCTGCCTCGCGGGATACATGCGGCTGCTGTCGCCGTGGTTCGTGCAGCAGTTTCCGCACAGGATTCTCAACATCCATCCGTCCTTGTTGCCGGCATTCCCGGGACTAGAAGCGCAGGAGCAGGCGTTTGCATACGGAGTAAAAGTGTCCGGCTGCACGGTGCATTTTGTCGACGAAGAATTGGATCATGGGGCGATCATCGTACAGAAGACCGTCCCTGTGCTCGACTCGGACGATGAACATGCCTTGGCCGCAAGGATTTTAGAGCAGGAGCATATCGCTTACACAGAAGCGATCAAGAGTGTGCTCGGCAAGTTCCAGGTCGACGGTCGACGCTTCCGAAAGATTTGAGGATATTGCACGGCCTTGTCATCCTGAGCGGTGTCTTTTGCCGCGAAGGACCTGTGCAACTGGCCGGGAGTGCATAGGTCCTTCGCCGCTAAAAGCTGCGGCTCAGGATGACAAGCGCTTGATGTAGCGCCCAACATCATTGCATCTCGATTCGGCCTTTCGTGACCCATTCCTTATAATGTCTGTTCCCATGTCAAACTTCGCACCGGTAGACGAACAACTCACATACCTCAAGAAGGGCGCGGCGGAGATTATTCGCGAGGGTGATCTGCGCACCAAGCTCGAAAAGTCGCGCGCGACGGGCAAACCCCTGCGCGTGAAACTTGGGATGGATCCGACTGCGCCCGATCTGCATCTGGGGCACACCGTTGTGCTGCGGAAGCTGAAGCACTTTCAGGATCTGGGGCATACCGCGATCTTTCTGATCGGCGACTTTACAGGAATGATCGGCGATCCGACGGGGCGATCGGCGACGCGGCCTCCGCTGAGCCGAGAGCAGATCGAGCAGAACGCGGAGACTTACAAAACGCAAGTCTTCAAAATTCTCGATCCCAAAAGGACGGTTGTCGATTTCAATCGTCGCTGGTTTGGCCCGATGAGCACTGACGAGTTTGTGAAGCTCGCGGCAAAGTACACGGTCTCGCAACTGCTCGAGCGCGAAGACTTCCACAAACGCTTTCAGGAAGAGAAACCGATTTCTGTGCACGAGTTGCTGTATCCGCTGGTGCAGGGATATGACTCTGTCGCGCTTGAGGCTGATGTCGAACTCGGCGGCACCGATCAGAAGTTTAATCTACTGGTTGGCCGAGAGTTGCAGCGGGCCTATGGGCAGGAATCGCAGGTGGTGCTCACCACGCCGATTCTCGAGGGAACGAACGGCGTACAAAAAATGTCGAAGTCGCTGGGAAACGCGATCGGAATCAATGATCCGCCGGCCGACATGTACATAAAGATTATGCGAATCTCCGATGATCTTATGTGGCGCTACTACGAATTACTAACGGACGTGCAGGTCGCAGAAATTAAAAAGATGAAGGGCGAGGCAGATCCGATGCAAGCAAAGAGAGACCTCGCTCGTGGTATCGTGGCGGATTTCCATTTGCCGGGCGCAGCAGCGAAAGCCGAAGAGGATTGGAACCATAGGAATGAAGCGCCAGACGACGAGGGACCACACGATGCCCATATCGAGACTACGCCAGACGGTCGAGTGCGATTGAGCAAGCTTGTGTTTCGAGAAGGACTTGCGAACTCCGTGACCGATGCCGTCCGTATGATCAGGGAAGGGGCGGTAAAGGTAAACGGGCAGGTGACGATCGACCCTCTTCCCCAGCTAGACCTTGCTGAGGTATTTGTCCTGCAGGTGGGCAAGCAGAAACCGCACAGGATCCGGCCTCGCACTATCTCGAAATAAGAAGATTCTCGCCTCCCGGGAACTATGTGGGGACAGCCGCTATCGGCTGTCCGGGCGAGCGAAGCTCGCCTTTCTTGCCAGTTAGGAAATTCCCAACTTGGAACGGATTCTTTCCAACTCCTCATAAAGACTTTAGCCCGACAAGCATGTGCCCTAGAATCAAAACGAGCGGAGGTTCGCTCCGCGGACAGCCGAAGGCGGCTGTCCCCACATAACCCTCAGGCCTCAGGCTCCAGGTGTAAACCTCCGTACCGAAAATTCTGCTAGTCTCATCCCGCGATGCGGGCGGCCGCCATTCTCGGGTTGGGGTGTTCTGCCAAAGATCTGAAACCATTCCAGACAGATAACGGCGTCGAGTGGCGTATGGGCATGCCGGGCGCGGGCGAGGCTGACGTGATTCTGCTGTTCGGTGGGGACGGGACGATTCACCGGCATTTGGGACCATTGGTTAAGTCGGGAGTGCCCGTGCTGGTTGTGCCGGCGGGGAGCGGCAATGACTTTGCTTGCTCGCTGGGGCTGCGGTGGGTTCGGGATTCGCTGGCCGCTTGGCGAAAGTTTTGTAACGGGGAGAAGAACCAGCGGGCCATCGACCTCGGCATTATTTCCTCCGCAGACAGCGCCGGCGGGCCGGCTGCGTCACTCGGCATCCGATACTACTGTTGCGTGGCAGGGGTTGGGCTTGATGGCGCGGTGGCCGAACGCGCCAACCGCATGCCGCGGTGGCTGCGTGGGCACGGGGGATATGCGCTGAGCCTTGCTCCGGCCATCTTTACGTTTGCACCATTTCCAGCCAAGGTTCAAATTCGCGGCGGCGATCATGACGCCCCATGGACTACGCGCAGCGATCAGCCCGCTCTCATCGCCGCTATCGCCAACACTCCTTTATATGGCGGAGGGATGAAGGTCGCTCCTCGGGCCAAGATGGACGATGGCCTTCTCGATGTCTGCGTGGTCGCGGGAATGGAACCATTCAGGCTTTTCTGCTTGTTTCCTACTGTGTATGCGGGGCGGCATCTTAGCATTAAAGAAGTCGACTACTTCCAGGCCTCCGGAGTGCGAGTTGAGACAGCGCATCCGATGGATGTTTATGCCGATGGGGAGTATGTGTGCCGTACTCCGGTGGAGGTGTCGGTGCAGCGGGGGGCTTTAAGAGTTATCGTGCCGCTTGATTGCTAAGCGCCGCTCGGCTTTCGCCGTCGCGGGACGGACGAATGCGTCCGTCACCACACGAGCATTGCCGGCCGCTCGGCTTTGCCGTTGCGAGACAGCCGAGGCGGCTGTCGCTACGTGAGCGGTGGCTAGGTGCTACACTTTTTCCATGTCTGAGAGGCGTTCGCGCACACTGCTCTGGATTCTGATTGGCGGCGGAGCATTTTTCCTCTTCGTGCTGGCCGTCTTCACGTTGGTTTATTTGACGCTGCATGCCGCCGGCGGAGAGGCCGGGCTCGGCGGGTTTGGGGATCGCATTGGCGTAGTCGATCTCGACGGCGTCATTCTCTCGCCGCAGCCTGTGGTGGGACAGCTCAAGAAGTTTGGCGATGACTCGTCGATCAAAGCCATCATCCTGCACGTGAATTCACCGGGCGGGGGGGTGGCCGCGTCAGAAGAGATTTATCGCGAAGTGAAGCGCATTCGCGCGGAGAAGAAAAAGAAAATTGTGGTTTCGATCGAAAGTGTGGGCGCGAGTGGGGCGTTTTACGTCGCTTCCGCTTGCGACAAGATTTATGCCGACCAGGGCAGCATTGTCGGGTCGATTGGCGTGATCGCGCAATGGGTGAACTACGGGGACCTGCTGAAGTGGGCCAAGCTGAAAGACGTGGTCATCAAGACCGGTGAGTTCAAGGACACGGGCAATCCCTCGCGCGATCTGACTCCGGCGGAGCAGGCCTACATGCAGTCGCTGATCAATAACATGTTCGGGCAGTTCGTCAAAGCTGTCGCCGACGGGCGCGGCATGAAGTTTGACGATGTGAAGGCCATCGCCGACGGCAAGGTGTGGACCGGCGAGCAGGCGAAGGACATGAAGCTGATCGACAGCGTGGGCGACTTCGAAGCGGCGGTGGCGGATACGGCCAAGTCGGTGGGGATCTCCGGCGAGCCGACGCTGGTGCATCCGGAGAAGGACCGCCGCACGCTGATGGATCTGCTGCTGGGCGATGTCTCGCAGTACATCCCAAGCCGCGAGAAGATGCTGGAGCAGCAGGTCGGGTTCTACTATCTGTGGAAGTGATCGGTTCGACTACTTCTCTTTCAACCCCTGTTTGCGGATGATTTCCTTTTGCGCCGGCGTCCATTTGCCGGACATATCTCCCAACTCACCCAACATTTGTTTTTCGTCGTACATCTTCTTCGTGAGATGGAAGTACTTCACGTTGGCGTAGTCTCCGGACTCGTTCCAGGACTTGTCGACCTCGGGATCGTGATATCGGAAGGCGACGTTTTCGGCGTTGTGGACCACGTTGCTCCAGTCATCCATCGCGGTGATCGTGGACTTAGGGTTTCCATCCGAGTTCCGCTTCAGGATCGACTTCTCTTGCAGGATGCCGGGTATAGTCACGCCATAAATCGTTTTGTCGGCTGACTCCGAGAATTCGACGGTCGCAGGTCTGATCTTGCGGAATGGCATGGCCGGCTCACCGGGCACGGCGACATACTGGTCGTTCATGTATTGCACCATTTTGCTGAGCGCGTCGCGCTGTTCGGGCGAGCCCTTGTCGTCGAGGTAGAGGGTGGCGAAGAGCCTGTCTGATTTCGCGTCGACGAGGTCACCCACCATCGCGATGCTGAGTCCGTCGAGCTTGACCTTGCCGTAGTGACCGGTCACGATGTGCGCGACGTCAGCAGCATAGCAAGTTCCGTGGGTGGGAGCGCCATTGTGCTGGCACGGACAGGCAAAGGCGGTGCACTGGCACTGAAACAGCCCAACTCCCTCGATTTCAAAATCCTGCACCGGCGAGCTGGTCCGATTTCTGTGCGCCCAGAAGAGCGAAGGCGCAAAGGAAGGGCAATGAGATCAATGCTCCGAACACCGTCTTGCGGATCATCTGGCACCTCCAGAGGAGGATAGGCGTTGCCGGGACATTAGTGTGAGTCCCTACCGACGTCAAGAGGCAAGAACCATGTGTTTTGTGGCCTGTTAGTGTGGGTGCACTTGCGACTCCAGCTTCCCACTTGCGTACAACCCCTGAAATTTGAGAAGGTTATGGATGCTGGCGCGGGGCTTACCCCCCGCGCCGGAGTGTTCCATCAAGTCAAAACTACAAAATTGATTTACGTTGCACTCGCCAGTGTGGGCAGAAGAGGGGCGTTATGACCAAAGCCGATCTGATTGACGAAGTCTCGCGTTTGGCGGAACTTACGCGGAAAGACAGTGAAGTGATCGTGGAAACGATTTTTGACAGCGTGGTGCGCTCGTTGCGTGCCGGCGACAAGATCGAGATCCGCGGCTTTGGCAGTTTCCGGACGCGCCAGCGCAAGCCCCGTGTCGGACGCAATCCCAAGACCGGTGACCGCGTGGACGTGCCGGCCAAGAAGATTCCCTTCTTCAAGCCCAGCAAGGAATTGAAGGATCTGGTCAACGCGGCCACGGCGGTGGCCACTACAACGCCAGCGGCACCGGCTACTCCTGTTCCGCCAACGACTTAGAAGCATTCACCAAAACATCTCACAAAAGACAGGCACTGACGTCTGAGTCGTATGCGCTTCCCTAACCTCGCATCTTCCCTGCTGCTTTCCATTAGCCTCGTCTGCGTCGCCCAGACGAAATTTCCAGATACGCCCGCCGGCCATCAGTTCGCTGCCTGGCTCGAAAGCTTCAACCGGGGCGATGCCAACGCTCATCGCGAATTCCTGCAGAAGAATTCCCCGTCGCGGATCTCAAGTTTGGACCGCGAGATGAGCTTTCGTCAGAGGACGGGAGGCTTCGACCTCAAGAAAATTGAGGAATCCACGACGACGAAGGTGACCGCGCTGGTGCAGGAACGCTCGTCGGATCAGATGGCTCGGCTAATTCTGGAAGTGCAGGCCGAAGAGCCACATCAGATCACCAGGATCGAGCTGAGCGCCATTCCGAGGCCCGCGGAATTTGCATTGCCACATTTGCGGGAGAGTGCGCTCCTCGACGCGACACGAAAGAATATTGAGACGGAAGTAGCCGCGGATCGTTTTGCCGGGGCGGTGCTGGTTGTGAAGAATGGCAAACCCGTCTTCTCTGAGGCCTACGGTCTGGCTGACCGTGAGCATAAGACGCCCAACACACTCAAGACGCGCTTCCGCATTGGTTCGATGAACAAGATGTTCACGGCCGTGTCGATCCTTCAGCTGGCGCAGGCCCTGAAGCTGGACTTGAACGATACGGTGGGGAAGTACCTGACCGACTATCCCAACAAAGACATCGCTGCGAAGGTGACGATCCATCAATTGCTGACCCATACGGGAGGCACGGGCGACATCTTCGGCCCTGAGTTTGACGCGCACCGGCGGGAGCTGCGCACGTTGCAGGATTATGTGAACCTCTACGGTAACCGTGCTCCGAAGTTCGAGCCGGGCTCGCGCTGGGAATACAGCAATTACGGTTTCATCCTGCTGGGAGCAATCATCGAGAAGGTCAGCGGACAGAGTTATTACGACTACGTCCGCGAGCACGTCTTCGTACCGGCGGGCATGGCCTCCACTGGATCTGAGCCCGAAGACAAAGCAGTCAGCGACCGTAGCGTCGGGTACACAAAGATGGACTCTACGGCATGGATGCCGAACACGGACACGTTGCCTTACCGCGGAACGTCGGCCGGTGGGGGACATTCGACGGTGGAAGATCTGGCGCGATTCGCCGAGGCGCTGCAGGGCCACAAACTGCTGGATGCGCTTTACACAGAGCTGCTGACGAGCGGTAAGCCGGGGACTCCGGATCGCAGTTACGCTTACGGGTTTGAAGATCGCATGGTCAACGGCTCGCGATGCTTTGGTCACGGAGGCGGGGCGCCGGGGATGAATGGGGACCTTAAAATCTGTCCGAGCGCGGGGTATGTGATCGCCGTGCTGGCGAATCTGGATCCTCCGGCGGCGAGCCGGGTGTCGGACTTCGTTGCGAACCGGTTGCCGGAGAAATAGAGCGCATTTTCCCTTCAGGCTTAAACCGCTGCGGCCCGATAAACCTGGGCCGCCGGACAGCCGGGGCGGCTGTCCCCACATCGTTCGTTTCCCTTCAAGGCTTCTTCTCTAAATACAAAGCCGCTACTTTCAGGGCCAGGGCTTCGGGATCAACGTCTGTGCGATTGGCCAGAACGATCACGGTCAGGTTGTCATCGGGGAAGCGCTGAATGGTTGTGAGGAAGCCAATCGTCTCTCCATCGTGATACATGCGGCGGTGGCCCTGGTAGGGATCGAGAAACCAGCCGAAGCCGTAGCTGATCGTCTTGCCGCTTCGGAATTTTGCTGGACCGCTCGTGGGTTCCACCGGAGTGAGCGCCGGCTGCATTTCTGCTTCGCTGAGCAGAGTGTGCTCGCGCAGGGCGCGGTCCCATTTCTCCAGATCATCGATCGACGTGTAGATTCCGCCATCGCCTAGGACGGCTGAGGTTGGGCTTTGGTCGGTCTCTCGCCAAGTCCCATCCTTTTCTTTCGTATGTCCGTAGGCGCGGTGCGGCACTTCGTTCTTCCCTTTCTCGTAGGCGAGCGTGCTGTTCATCTTCAGGGGAACGAAGATTCTTTCGTGCAGAAACTGGCCGAAGGGCTTGCCGGAGACTTTTTCGACGATCATGGCAAGTACTGCATAGCCGGAATTGCTGTACTGCCACTTCGATCCCGGAGGAAACTGGCCCGCCGTCTGCTGCTCGAGCGCCTTCAACACTCCGGCATCGAGGATCTGCGGAATCTTGTCGTCGGGCGTGTTGGGATATTGCTTCATCAAGATCTCTTCGTAGTCGGGGAGGCCTGAAGTGTGGTTGAGCAGGTTGCGGACCGTGATCGATTTGCCGTATGCAGGAAATTCGGGGAAGAAGTCGGTGAGGTGATCGTCGTAATGCAGCTTGCCATCGTGCGCCAGCAGCATGATGCACGTGGCTGTGAACTGTTTGGTGAAGGAGGCGAGCCGGAAGTCGGTCGCGGGATGGATGAGAGTCCGTGTGCGGAGATCAGTGACGCCGTAGCCGCGGCGGAACACAGTCTTGCCGTTGCGCACGACCAGAACGGCTGCGCCGGGAGCGTTCGTGGATTTTAATGAGTCGAATACGGCGTCTATCTGGCGGTTGGAAACCTGGGCGGAAACAGAGGCGAGAAGGATGACACACGAAACCAGGAAAGCAAGCGGGACCCGCGTCTTCACAGGGAACTCCGTCGAAATGGGTGGATGAGAACCCAGCATCATCCCGCAAGAGGCAGTGGCAGCGCAACTCAAGCCCGGCTCTTATTCGCTGTCTGGCTTGGATCCGGGAATGCGCTTCTTCAGGAACTTGATCTGGCCGTTGTGGTTCGATTCGTGTTCGCAGACGTGGAACCACTTGCAGTAATTGTTCGTCGGTCCCCAGCCCCAGGTTTTGTCGACGGTCAGGAGCCACTCGTCGTCACGTTTGCGGAATTCGGCCAGCGTCTGCTCGCGGGTTTCGTTCAGCAGGTTCAAATAGTAGTCGAGGTCGTGTCCCTTGATCTGTTTGCGCGCAGGTTCGCCAAGTTCCATCGCCACGCCCCACTTTTCTTTGTACGAGGCGGGTAATTCCTTGAGCGTATTTGCTTCGAACGTATTGAGCTGATAGATCCTGTCAGTAGCGGCCAGATGAAGCAGGAGAGAGCCGATGGTGTTGGAGTTCGCGTCGAAAAGATAATCGAGGTCCTTCTGCGACATGCCCTTCACCGACATCAGCATGACTTTGCGCATCCAGGTCATCATGGACACCAGCGTTCCGATCTGCGGGGAGTAGCCTTTCTTCGGGCCGATGATGTTCACATCGGATTCTTCTGAGATAGCGAGTTCAGGAACGAGCGCAAGACCCGAAGCCGCGGTGGTGAAAGCGGCGGCTTTCATCAGGAAGTGGCGGCGAGTGGGGGCACATTCGGCTGGGAACATTGGCAACTCCGTTTGGTGTGGTTTGGGGCCCGGAATCGAAGCGATACTAGCACAGGAAAGATTTGTCAGGCGCGAATTCCTACCACGCCCATCATCCTTCCTGTCTTCCCTTTCTCAGCGCGATAGGAAAACAGCAATTCCGGATGGCAGTTCGTGCAGAGCGGAGACGCTTCAATACTCTTCTTCCCAATGCCCACGGCAATCAATTGCTGGCGGTTGGCCTCGACGAGATCCAGAAAAATTCTCTTAGGCAGCTCGCTGTGGCCGGGAGCACGAGCGGTCAAAAATAACAGCGGATACTTCTCCCGCACGGGATCTGACTCTTTGATCTCATGGAACAAACTCGCCGCATAGCTGAACTGCGACTCGAACTTGGTGCGGACCTCTTCTCCGACTTCATAGCAGCAGCCCTGAATTCCGGGGCCGATGGCGGCCTTCAGGTCGCGCGGACGACTGCCGAAGCACCGCACCATCTCACCGACACCTTTTTCGACGATGCGCTTCACGGTGCCGCGCCAACCGGCGTGAAAAACGCCGACCGCATGGCGGCGCGTGTCGACGACCATGACCGGGAGGCAGTCGGCGGTCTGGATCGCGAGCAGCAGGGTTGGAGTTGCGGTGATCATGCCATCGCCGGTGAGCGGTTCTTTGCCCGCTAAATCGGGCGATTCGATGTGGCGAATGATGTCGGAATGAACCTGGCGCAGCGTGATCAGCGGCCAGAGTGACGCGCCCTTTCGAGAGCGCGTAACCGCGCCAAGTTTCTTGAGGAAGGCCTCGCGGTTACGCTCCACCGCGGCGCGGGAATCGTCTTTCGTAAAGCCGAGGTTGAGATCGCGTTTGCCATAGACGCGTGTAAATCCACCGACGCGCGTGGAGAAGCCGTGCACCAGCCAGGCTAGTGGTTCGAGTTGACGCGCACGAAGAGGCGCGACTGCGGTCTTCTTGGAGGAAACGGTGAGCACACATCCATCATAAAGGACGCCCGATACCTAAGTGCCTTTGGCTCAAGCGCGGCGCGGAATATTCTGATCGAGAGGCAACACGATGTCCAATACGAACTGTGTATTCCGCTGGACGGATGTATACAAAGTTAACGTAGCCCTTCTCGATCAGCAGCATCAGGGATTGTTCGATACCGTGAATGAACTCGAGCGGGCGTTGCGGGTGGGGGAAGGCAACGCTGCGATCGACGGGATACTCGACCGTTTGATGACCTATGCCGGATTGCATTTCGCCGCCGAAGAATCGTTGATGGAGCGGCACAGCTTTCCCGGACTGTCGACTCACAGGATTCAGCATGAGATGTTTCGCAAGAAAATGATGACTCTTCTCGAAAGACATCGGGGCGCGAAGGCGGGAGTGGCGGTTGAGCTTTTGCTTTTTCTGCAGAGTTGGTTGAAGAATCACGTGCTCAGGACGGACAGGCAATATAGCGCGTTCCTGAATGCACGCGGCGTGCAATAGGCGTCGAGTCAGTATTTCCAGCTCTTCAAATCGGCGCCGGGAGGCGCGGTCTGCTCCATGTGCTTGACCATCTCGGGCCAATAATGTTGATTAATGCCGACCGCCGGGTCGAGATCGCCCGCGTAGCAGTGCGGCTTGCGCATACCGAATTCGAAGCTGCCCCGGTAATAGGGATCGGTTGTCGTATCGAGAAAATCCTTCAGCAGGTGGACGGCGCGGTCAAGATAGAACGTGTCGGCCTCGCCCACATAGAAATGTAGCTTCCCCGCGAGCTTGGGGCCTAGCGTCTTCCAGTCGCGCTGCATGATAGCGCTCAAGTCGTAGTGCTCCTTCCAGTACTTGGCGACTTCATGGTCGATCTCGCCCGTGCGCTTGTTGAACACAGGCTTCGGATACCCGTCATCTCCCACTGAACTGAAGACGGCCTGCCAGGTGTCGAGTTGCTCGCCCGAGCGGCTGTGCGTTCCCTGCACCAGTTCGTAGCGGTTCATCTGCTCCATGGTGGATAGTATGAGTCCGTCCGGCTGACGCACCGAGGGACGGGGCACACGCGCGAGAGGACTCTCGATCCAGAACGCATTCTTGTCTTCATAAAGGTTCATGGTCATGTAGGCGCGAAAGTCGACGACATCGGGGCAGAACACCCACGCGCCATTGTAGAAATCCGGGTAAAAGACCTGGGAGGCGAGGCTCTCCCATCCGCCGGTGGAACCGCCATAAACCGTCCGCGCCCATCCCTGGCCGATCCCGCGATATTGCTTCTCGACGTAAGGAATCAACTCCTGCGTGATCGCATCTCCGTAGGGTCCAACGTTTTCTGAGTTCACCGCGTAAGAGTCGTCAAAATACGGCGTAGCGTGCTGGATCGAGATCACAATCACGCGCGGCAAACGGCCGGCAGTCCAATCCTGATAGAGTCCGTAACCCGACTGCGCCACCATGAGATCACCATCTTTAAGGTTTGCGCCGGGCGGCGTGGTGCGGAAGGCGGCTACACCCGGCAGATCGCGATGAAAATGGTCCTGCAAAACGATCACCGGGTAGTGTGCATCGGCATGCTCCCCCCATCCGTCAGGCAGCAAAATCACAGCGCCCAGATATGTCGGCCTGCCCCAGAACTTGGTGAGCAAGTCGCTCTGTATGCGGATGTGTTTGACCCACTCGTTATCGGCGATGGTGTGGTCGTCGTTGGCGCCGCTCCAACCCGCCATGTTGTCGGCCAGCCTGGGATTTTCTTCCACCGTCGGATTTTTCTCGGTCAGCGAGATGTGTACTGTCTGCGGCGACATAGGATCGAAATGTATTTTCTCGGGCTTGCTGTACAGGTTCCCCGGTTTAGTCTGCCAGTGTTGTCCTTCGCCCTTGTCCGGTGGCAGTTTCAACGTGCGGCCGCTGCCCAGATGAAAGGTCTCATAGATATTGAAGACTGCCTGCACCCAGTAGTCCCCGGCAGGAACGTCATTCAAACTTTCGGCCGGATAACCCAGCGTTGATGCATCGAAGACGGCGGGATTCCCCGGAACCAGGGCATCGACGTCGACGCCAAAGATCTGTTGCGAGTGGGCGGTCATGAAGCTGATCTGGAATCGCGGCTCGTCATCGTTGTTGTTGGCGAACACCAACAGCACGTGCCCGTCGAGAGGAGTTCCGCTCAACTCTTTAGCGAAAGAAATCTCGAATCGGGGGCTGGCAGGCTTGGGAGAATTTCGCTTATCGGCGGCATTCGCCGCGACGCACAACAACAAGCTGAATACCAGCAAGCGAGGCAGATTTTTCAAGATCGGAGACTCCTTATGGGCGAAGGGCAAGTATGTATAGCAGCGTCCGCTCCGCTCGGTCAAGAATGCTGCCCGTTTGCCCGGCGGCTTTGTCTCCGCTATAGTTTTAGCTATGTTCGAGAACTTTACTGCAACCGACCGCTGGACGAAGAAACCGGTGCATTGTGTGTATCAGTGCCAGATCATAGCGATCGCTACGCGGCACGCCGATGCTGTGGATTACAAGTTTCTGGTGGGTGGAAAGAAAGTGTGGGTGGCACTGCCGCATCCCGCGTGGGTGGAGTACAAGAAGCGGACGGGCAGGACCATCACGGATTCACTGGCAGTGGAGATTGCGGGACATTATCTTAAGACGGCTCTTGAATCGGGCGAGGGCCTGGGGCGGGAGATGTATTCGTTGACGGTGGAGGAAACGCTGGGCCACCTTGATGCGGCGGTGGCGGAGATGGAAGCGCAACCGGCTTAGGACTGCAGGAAGTCGCCTTCGGCGACTGGACAGCCGAAGGCGGCTGTCCCCACAAAATCTAGTTCCTCAGATCACAACCGCTTCCTTGTACTCTCCAAACACTCGCCGCATCGCGTCTGAAATCTCTCCAACTGTTGCGCAGGCTTCGACTGCCGCCAGGATTCGCGGCATCACGTTTGCGCCCGAGCGAGAGGCTTCTTCGACACCGGTTAACGCTGAGTTCCATGGGCGGGCGTCGCGCTTCGCTCGAAGTGCACGGACACGCTCTATCTGCTTCGGTTCCAAGGCAGGATCGATGCGTTGAATGGGAATAGGCTTCTCCTCTTCGACCTCGAAACGATTCACGCCGACGACAATCGCTTCCTGATTGTCGACCTGCTGCTGATATTCGTAGGCTGCATTCTGAATCTCTTGCTGGACGAATCCGCGCTCGATCGCTTTGAGCATCCCGCCGAAGACCTCGATCTTGCCGAGATACTCAGCGGCGCGCCGCTCGATTTCGTTGGTCAGGCTTTCGACGTAGTAGGACCCAGCGAGCGGATCGATGGTCTGCGGCGCGCCCGACTCGTAGGCAATGACTTGTTGCGTACGCAGTGCGATGCGAGCGGCTTGCTCGGTCGGCAGGGCGAGAGCTTCGTCGTAGGAATTCGTGTGCAGCGACTGCGTGCCGCCGAGAACGGCCGCCATGGCCTGAATTGCGGTGCGGACGATGTTGTTCTCGGGTTGCTGGGCGGTCAATGTGGATCCGGCGGTCTGGGTGTGGAAGCGGAGCATCCACGAGCGGGGATTTTTCGCTTTGAAGTGCTCGCGCATGATGCGGGCCCACATACGGCGGGCGGCGCGGAACTTCGCGACCTCTTCCAGAAAATTGCTGTGCGCATTGAAGAAGAAGGAAAGACGCGGAGCGAATTTGTCGACGTCGAGGCCCGCCTTGATCGCCGCTTCGACATAGGCCATGCCGTTACCGAGAGTGAATGCAACTTCCTGCACGGCGGTCGATCCGGCTTCGCGCATGTGATAGCCGGAGATGGAGATCGTGTTCCAGTCGGGAACGTTGTCGTTGGCCCAGGCGAACATGTCGGTGATCACGCGCATCGCTTGCTGTGGTGGGTAGATGTAAGTGCCCCGGGCGATGTACTCCTTCAGGACATCGTTCTGCACAGTGCCGGAAAGTTTGCGAATGTCGGCGCCTTGCCTCTTCGCGACGGCTACGTATAGAGCCAGCAGAATCGATGCCGTGGCATTGATGGTCATCGATGTCGAAATTTTGGTGAGTTCGATGCCATCGAAGAGGCGCTGCATATCCTCGATGGAGTCGATGGCGACACCGACTTTACCGACTTCTCCCTGGGCCATGGGATGATCGGAATCGAGACCGATCTGCGTTGGTAAATCAAAGGCAACGGAGAGGCCGGTGGTCCCATTCGCCAGCAAATATTTGTAACGTTTGTTGGATTCCTCTGCGTCGCCCATGCCGGCGTATTGCCGCATCGTCCAGAGGCGGCCGCGGTACATGGTGGCTTGAACACCGCGCGTGAATGGGTATTCACCGGGGTAGCCTATTTCAGTTTCGTAATCGGTGCCTTTGAGATCGGCGGGAGCGTAGAGAGGCTTTACCGGGATGTGGGAGGAGGTCTCGATTTCTGGTGCCACGACGGACTTCGACTTTTCAGTCATCGGTCTTTCCAAGCCTAACGCCTATCATACCGACGAGAAGAAGAGAAGATCCTTCGCCGCAAAGAACGCCGCTCAGGATGACAAGAAGCTTTCTGCAACAACACAATCAGGGGCGTTGGCCTTTTCTTCGTACCCTGAGGAACGAACTGAGGCCGAACCAGGCAAATGTGAGCGTAAAACAAACGGCTATGGCAACTCGGCCGGCGGTCGCTCGCCCCGCCGAGTACTGGGTATATTCACGAACGAGGGCGATTCCGCCGAAGGCCGCCATAGCGAGAAAGACGGTGCCGGTCACCTCCAGCCACAGAAGATGAAGGATGTGGCCGAAGGACCGCGCGGTCGCGCGAACCGCGGACATGACGGCATTGAGCCGCCGGTTGCGGCCCGCAATGTCGCGAACCACGCGTAACGCGACTCCGACCTTTCGTAAGCTGGAAATTTGACTCACGACCTCGATTTTAACAGCCTTGGGAGCTACAATGACGCAAACACGACTCGGCGGCGAACCGTTCCGACGCCGCCGGCATCTGACTAATCAGGCTGGCGATCTGGTTTCGGGGAGGCTCAGTGGATCCACAACTCAAACAACTTATGAAAGAGCTCGGCGACGCTATCAACGAATCTCTTTCCGACTCCGAGCAGATTTCTGAAGTTGTGTCCCGCATTAAAGAGGGTGGGTACGATATTTTCCTGGTGCTGGAAGCCACCATCGGCGTGAGCAAGCAAGGCGAAAAGTCGCCGGACAAGACCTCTCTGATCACCACCATGTCGTCCAATCCTGAGCTGAAGGTCAGCGATCAGGATTTGAAATTCCTGAAATCGCTGCGCATCAAGATCGACGAAGAGCATCACGACAAAGGCAAGTAGATCAGGTGCCCAACATCTGATCGAGCAAGTGTCCCACCGCCCAGTTCGCCTCAATCTCCGCAAGATATACAAAATCGTGCCTCGGTATGCTTTCCGGCAACCTTTGTGATTTGTGCTACCATCAACTGTTTTTTCGCCGCAAGTGCCGTGACGCTAAATCCTTGGGGCGAAAAAGGCAGCGCGGCGGAATCTGAGGGCTGGGAATGAAAGACACTCTCGGGGTGCTTTTGGCCGGCGGGGCTGGCGAACGGCTGTATCCGCTCACTCGCGATCGGGCCAAACCCGCGGTGACTTTCGGCGGCATCTACCGCATCATCGACATCACACTGTCGAACTGCCTGAACTCGGAACTGCGTCGTGTTTATATCCTGACGCAATACAAGGCACTCTCGCTGAACCGGCACATCCGCGAAGGCTGGAACATCCTGGGGCGCGAGGTGGGTGAATTCATTGAAGTATTGCCGCCGATGAAGCGGGTAAGCGATCAGTGGTATCAGGGTACGGCGGATGCGGTCTATCAGAACATCTACTCCATCGGATCCGAGCAGCCGAAACACGTTCTGATTCTTTCCGGCGACCACATCTACAAGATGAATTACGGCAAGATGATGAAGCAGCACCTGGATTCGGGAGCTGACATCACATTGGCCACTATCCAGATCGATCCGGAACAGACCTATCAGCTAGGTGTGGTAGACGTTGACAAGGACGGGCGGGTCAACGGATTCCAGGAGAAGCCGAAGACTACTACATTGCGCACGCCGCTGAACCCGACCAAAGTCGCAGCATCGATGGGCGTCTATTTGTTCAACGCTGATGTGCTGATTCCGGTACTGCTGAAGGACGCGGAAAACACGCAATCCAGTCACGATTTCGGAAAAGACATTCTGCCAAAGATGGTGGACGACTATCGTGTATATGCCTATGACTTCGTCGACGAGAACAAGAAAGAGGCGCACTACTGGCGGGACGTGGGTACGCTGGAAGCCTACTACGAAGCGAACATGGACGTGGTATCGGTTTCTCCGATTTTCAATCTGTATGACGAAGAGTGGCCGATCCGCACGCACCAGCGGCAGTACCCGCCGGCGAAGTTTGTCTTTGCGGAAGCGGGACGAACCGGGACCGCTCTCGATTCGATCGTTTCGAACGGCTGCATCGTTTCCGGCGGCAAGGTAACGAATTCTGTGCTCTCGCCGGATGTCCGCGTCAATTCTTATACGGAAGTCGATCAGTCCATTCTGTTCTCGCACGTGAGCGTGGGCCGGCGCTGCCGCATCCGCAAGGCGATACTGGACCGCGACGTGCACATTCCCGAAGGCACCACCATCGGCTACGACGCAGAGGCGGACCGGCAGCGGTATTTTGTGACTGAAAGCGGCATCACCGTGGTCACGCGAGACTATTCGCTGTTTGAGAATCCGGTAACCGTGGACTACTTCACCAGCGAATAAACCGCGTAGCGACAGCCGCCTCGGCTGTCCAAGCCAGCGCAAAGCGCGGCCCCCCCGGTTCAGCACCACCACTGTTCAGCCCCCACCACTTGCGCAACCGCGGCAATCCGAGCTACGATTTTTCCCTGTCCGCTAGGGAGGGTTCTATGGTCATCCGGGCCCTGCGCGTATCGCTTTTCTGCTTTTTCCTGACTGCGTTTTCCCTTTCACAAGAAGCTCCACCAGTTGCGCCCTTGCCGTATGACCCGTTGGAACTCGCCACGGGCCCCACGGTGGTTCCGGACACTCCACAGAAACGCGCGGTCGTGCTCGACTTGTTGGAGCACGCACGGCAGAACAGCGCCATGCACACTCCGGGCACCGCGCCCTTCAGTCTGAAAGTGTCGTTCAATTCGGTCGGGAAAGGGTTCACGCAACTCGGGCTACGGCGAATTGGAGGAAACGTGGCTCAATGGCCAGACATGGCGATGGTCGGCACGGCTGGGGGACTATTCGCAGCTAAGGATTTTCTATCAGGGCGACGTTTACGATGACAAACCGCACGGTCACATGCCGCTCCGCCTGCAGATGGTGCGCAACTCGGTGTTCTGGCCGGTTGTCGGTAATTTCTCGGCTTCCCTGCTCCGGATGGCTACCGCGAAGTGGGAGGGCGCCGATCTGGCGTGCATCCTGATTTCGGGTGCCGTCAACGATGCGACCGACACTCCTGGACGCCGTTGGGAAGAGAACGAATATTGTATTGATCCGAAGACTGGTTTTTTGCGCATTCACTCCGAAGCTCCGGGAATTTACTCCGTATACGACTACGACGGAGGGATTCAATTCCACGGACGCGTACTGCCGCGCCAGACTACGATCGTGGAGGGCGGCACGACAGTCCTGCAGATTCATCTCGACAGTCTGCAAGATGCCAACAGCGATCCCAACCAGTTCGTGCCTACCAAGAAAATGCTGGCGCACGGGCCCGGAGCGATCATGGTCGGCCCTTTCCGCTTCCCCGAATCGGTTCGGACGCCTTCCGGCTACAGCGGCGTGATCCAGCCAGTCATTGTTCACACGATCCTCGACCAGAAGGGAAAAGTTCTGGACGCCGAGGTTGTGCAGAGCTCCGATCCGGCTCTGGCGGCGGCCGCGCTTGATGTTGTATGGCACTCCTCCTATCTGCCGGCACAGCGGCGGGATCGGCCGCTTCAGCGCGAGGCTTTCATCAACGTGAAGTTCACTCCAACATCATAAAAGCAAAATCATTAACCACGAAGGACACTAAGGTTCACTAAGGACTTCTTTTCTTGATTTCTTACGGGGAGATGCTCCTGAACCCCTGCGACTTGATTGCGAGTTGATCTGGTAAGCTAACGGGTTACTTCGCGTTTCAGGAGTCCCAGCTCCACATGGTGAAACGTCGTTTCTGCGTCACCCTCCTTTTGCTTTTCACACATGCATTGCTCAACGGAATTGCTTGCTGGGCGGCGTCCCCGCCAAGCGAGAAGCCTGATGTGCTGCTCACGACCATGCAGGAAGAACTGCAGCGCGCTCAAACGAGCCTTGGGAAACTCGACCCGGCCCCATACTTTCTGAGCTATTCGGTGTACGACCAGAGTATGGCAGTAGCAGTGGGGAGCCAGGGAAGCCTGGTGAGTTCGACGCGGGTGCGGCGCCGTGCGGCCGACGTCACCATGCGAATTGGGACTGCGGCGCTTGACAATTCGCATCAGCAGAATCGGGGCTCTGCCCGCACATCCGGATCGCTGGCGCTGGAAGACAATCGCAACGCGATTGCACGCGAACTCTGGCGCCTCACCTACGAGGAATATCGCAAGGCGTCCAAGGCCTACGCCAGCGTAAAAACCAACACACAGGTTGAAGCGAAGGAAGAGGACACCTCTCCGGATTTCACGGAGGAGAAGCCGCCCACCCACGCGGACTACAAGGAGGTGGCAACAACTCCCGACCAAAAGGCTCTCGAAAACTTTGTGCGGCAATATTCGGCGCAGTTCCGAAGATACCCGTACGTCTATTCGTCGCTTGTGCTGGTGACTGCACAGAAAACGCGGTTTCACTTTCTCTCGACGGAAGGGAACCATGTCGTCACTCCCACCGCGTTTGTTCGCGTTTCGATCCAGGCGGAAACTCGCGCCGATGACGGCATGGAACTGATGCGGGTCGAGACATTTCAGGCGGAAAGCATGGACCACTTGCCTCCTGCCTCGGAGATCGCAGCCAAGGTGGAGAAGATGGCTACGGATTTGAAGGCGCTGCGGGACGCTCCGGTAGCTGAGCCTTTCGACGGTCCCGCTCTTCTATCGGGGCGGGCCTCTGCGGTCTTCTTTCATGAAGTACTGGGACATCGTCTCGAGGGTCACCGGCAACGGGGAGAGCAGGAAGGACAGACGTTTACCAAGAAGGTGGGCCAACCCGTGCTTCCGGAGTTTCTGAGCGTGGTCGATGATCCGACGCAGCGCAAGCTGAACGGCCTCGACCTTGGGGGCTGGTACGAGTTCGATGACGAGGGAATGCCGGCGACAAAAGTCGAGGTCATCAAAGATGGAGTGCTGAAGACTTTCCTGATGTCGCGCATGCCGATCAAGAACTTCGGCAATTCGAACGGGCACGGCCGTTCGCAGCCGGGCGCGATGCCTACCGGGCGACAGGGGAATCTGATTGTGTCGTCGACAAAGACCGTGAAAGACGCGGACCTGCGCCAGAAACTGATCGAGGAAGTGAAGAAGCAGAGCAAGCCTTACGGACTCTACTTCGAGGACATTCAGGGCGGGTTCACTCTCACGCAGCGCTCGATGCCGCAGGCGTTTCAAGTCCTGCCCGTGCTTGTGTGGCGGGTGTATGCGGACGGGCGGCCGGATGAACTGGTGCGGGGCATCGATATCGTCGGCACACCGCTCTCTGCCATGAACCGGATCCTGGTGACTGGCGACACGACGGATGTCTTCAACGGTGTTTGCGGGGCGGAGTCGGGGCAGGTGCCAGTGGCTGCGGCTGCGCCGGCGATGCTGTTCTCAGAGATTGAAGTGCAGAAGCGAGCCCACTCGCTCAACCGTCCGCCAACTCTGCCCGCCCCCACCGAGGAGAGCGCGGACTCCACAAAGGACTCGGGAGCTAAACAATGAAAATCATGACGCACGCCCGCATCATGCTGCTCCCGCTCCTCGTCGCTTCTCTTCTGACTGGATTCGCCGTGGCTCGAGCGGCCGAGGCCCAACCTGCAAAATCCGACGGGAAAGACGATGTCGTCCTTTCGGCGATGCGGGAGGAACTCGAACGCTCGAAGTCGCAGTTGAAGATGGACCAGGTCGCCGCGCCTTACTACATCGAGTACAGAATTTCCGATGTCGACGAATATTCGGCGGAGGCGTCGTTCGGTGCACTGCGAGGCGACGTGCGCGTGCGGTTTCGGTTTATCCGCGTCGTGGTTCGTATCGGGGACTACAAGCAAGACAGCTACGTCGGTCAGGGCGAAGGCACGCCCTACTTCATGCCGGTCGATGACGACATTACAGCTCTCCGGCACCAACTGTGGATCGCCACCGATATTGCCTACAAATCGGCTGCCGAGTCCCTGGCAGCGAAACAGGCACAGCTTAAGGGACTCACGATCGACCAGCCAGTGGACGATTTCGCGCATGCCGATCCCGTACAGTCGGTCGGGCCGCTGGTGAAATTAGAGTTCGATCCTGAGCCGTGGAAGAAGATGCTGCAGGAAGCGTCAGCGCTGTACAAAAACGATCCCGACATTGAATCTTTCGAGTCAAACCTGAGGTTTCATGCGGTGAACCGCTACTTCGTCAATTCGGAAGGAACGGTGGTGCGCAGCGGACAGAATCTGTATGAGATGTACATGTCGTGCAGCACTCAGGCGGCAGACGGCATGAGCCTGGGGCGGAACAACGCGTTCGTGGCAACTGAGATCCGGCAATTGCCTTCTTCCAGTGACTTCATAGCCCGCGCTTCTAAGCTGGCGGGCACTCTGAAGGATCTGCGCGCCGCGCCGCTGGTGGAAGAGGAGTATCGCGGCCCGGTACTGTTTTCGGCCGACGCCGCGGCCTCGGTGTTCGCGGACTTTGTCGGCGACAACATTCTGGGACACAAGCCAGAACTGGGGAAGAACGCGCGGACCACTGGGGCGTTCGCTTCGAGCTATAAGACGCGCGTGTTACCCGACTTTCTGTCGGTGGTTTCGGATCCAACTCTCTCTGCTTATGGCGGCGAGCCTCTGCTCGGTCATTACGAGATCGACGACGAAGGGGTTCCGGCACAGCGTGTGACCGTGATCGATAAGGGAAATCTCGTGAACTACCTCATCGGCCGTGAGCCCATTCGGGACTTCCCTGCTTCCAATGGACACGGACGGGCGCAGGTTCCGACGGGAAAGCCGACGCCATTCAACAGTAATCTGATCGTCACCGCTTCCCAGCCCACATCAAAAGAAGATCTCAGGAAGAAACTGATCGAGCAGTGCCAGCAGCGCGACCTCCCGTACTGCTACTACGTGGAGACATTCGGTCCCAAGCTGACGCCGCGCTTGCTTTACAAAATCTGGACCAAGGATGGACACGAGGAGTTGGTGCGAGGAGCTGTCTTTGGCGAGCTCGATGTGCGGGCACTGCGCAGCAGCGTGGTTGCTGCCGGAGGCGACGCCTATGTCGATAATCGTCCGACCAACATTCCGCACAGCATCGTGGCGCCTTCTATCCTTTTTGACGAACTGGAAGTAAAGCGCGCGAATCAGAACAAAGAAAAATTGCCCGACTATCCCGCTCCGGCAGTGAAATAGTGGACAGCGTTTCTACAACTTTATAGCGCCGCCGTCTCGACGGCACGAATGCCGGCGCTACGACGCAGCCGCACACGCTGCCGCTGCTGCTTCTTCCGCCTGGCGCACGCGATAAAAAGTGAACAATACCAAGAGCAATAGCCGACCCTCCGCGAGTGCGCCAACGTTGTGCAGTTCCACGGATTTTTCCCGCGCGTGCAATTGCAGCACTGGTTGACCGGTATCGGTTGTGACGATCCATACGGGATGCCACCACCCGCGTGTCACCACGAAGAACGTTTGACCATCGGCGAAGGTGAGCGTGCCTCTGCCGCCCCACGCCGACTTGAAGTAGGCAATCGGTTGTTGTGAAGCCGCGTCGACGATTTCTGCTTTACTGCCCCAAAATCCGCCACAGCGAATGACCCAGTTTTCGTTGGCGGTTGCGGCCAGGAAGTTCGAGGACCAGACGCTCAGCCGGCGAAGCGTCGCGACGATCTGGTCGTTCTGCTTGAGCTCGAATCCGCGCCAGTTGGCTGAAAAGGTGAATCCGCTCGAAACGGCGGTTGAGAAAGGAATCATAAACACCTCCGAAAAGGCATCTCGATCCAACCCCATGCTAGCACCGGGATGTTAATAACGGGTTAAACGCAAAAGCAAAGGCATCCTGAATTTCAGGATGCCTTGGTTGTTTTAGCGCCGGATGCTTTCCTCTTACTGCGGTGGCTTGTGTTTGTCGTCCTGCTTCGGCCGCGGTTTGTTGGGCTCGCGCGGTGCTGCCGGCGGAGCTGGCCTGTTCTCTGCCGGTGGGTGCGCTTGCTGCCGCTCGCTCGGCGGAGGATTCTGCGGCGGACGCGGAGCGGGCTCGTTCCGGGGTGGCGGTGCGGGTTCATTGCGCGGCTGCGAAGGCGGATTCGGTTGTGGACGATTCGTCTCACGCTGAGGTTGGGGACGGTTGTTCGGCGGCATGCCGCTCGGATGATCGTTGCGTGCCGGCGGTTCCGACGGGCGATTCATGTCGGGACGATTAGTAGGGGCCGGCTGATTCGGCTCAGGCCTATTCGGCTGTGCTGCCGGCGGACGACTGTTATCCGGCCGATTGTTCGGTGCCGGTTGGTTCGGCTGAGGACGATAGCCCGGAGTGGGCTGGTTCGGCTCAGGCCGGTTGGGCTGCGGCTGTGTAGGCTGAGGCCGGTTGTTCGGCTGGTTGACGCCGGGCTGGTTATTCGGCTGCGCCGACGACGGACGATCGTTTCGTGCCGGTGGCTCAAAAGGACGATTCGCTCCGGGTTGCGGGCGATTATCCGCCGGGCGATTGTCGGGTTGATTCGGTTGCGGACGGTTATTCGGGGTCGGCGGATTGCCCGGCTGAGGCCGATTCGCCGCAGGAATATTCGCGCCCGGACGCTCATTCGCTGCTGGTGGATTTCCTGCCGGTGGATTGCCGGGGCGATTTCCGGCGGCTGGAAGTGGCTGCGACTTGGCTGGCGGAGCAGTGATCACGCGCGGTGTGGACGCAGAAGGATTAGCGGCGTGCATCTGCCGAAGCTGCGGACGCGACACCGGCACTCCTGGATGCTGCGCGAGCACTTGCTGTCTGGATGCGAATGACGGCGGCGGCGGCGGTGGCGCGTTCTTGGCAATCACCTGACGGTTCGCCACCGCTTGTGGGGGCGCCGCCACGCGGTTCGCGTTGTTGGCTTGCGCTCCCATGACAGCTTGACGGCCGGGAGGCACGGCTGCGCGCACGTTTACCGGACCTTGCCTCATCTGGCTCTCATTCACTACAACCGCGCTCCGTCCCACTGGCTGAGCTGTGGAGAATGCCTGCTGCGGGACCGCAGTCACTCCTCCACGAACGTTTCGATTCACGTACGTGACGTTGTTAATCGTCGTGTTGTTGTTAACGATGGTCGTGTTGTAGACGTTCGTCACTTGCGTCACGTTTACCGTAGTGTTCGTGACATTGACGCGGTTCACGTAGCCGCGGCTCACACGGTATGACGGCACGTACACTTCCCTCGGGCCGAGTGGAAACCAGGCGACGTTGCCGCCGACTCCGATTCCGACTCCGCCGACGAAAGCTACGAGAGCAGGTGCGTACACGGGACGAACTTCGCGCGGCCCGGGTATCCAACCCCAGCGGCTGCCGACGAAAACCCAACGCCCGTAATGAAAAGGTGCGTAGCCCCAGCTCGCATCGTCGACCCAAGTCCATCCCCAGGGATCAATCCAGGCCCAATGCCCGTAGTGGTACGGAGCCCAACCCGCGTCCACTCGCGGATACCAGACGCTTCCGTACTCGGGCGCGGGACGCCAGTCTCCGTATTCGTCGAGATCTTCGAAGCCGACGACCTGGCGGGAGCAGTACCGCGCAGATGGGGAATCTTCATAGCGACGTTCGCGGTCATCGCTCCAGCGATCGAAGGGATCCGGGTCGCCAATCTGATCCACTTCCGCGTTCAGAGACGTAGTTCCCCGGAAGGTCACGCGTTGACCCCGGTGAATCGTGTAGCTCTGTCCGTTGCCGGTCGACTCGCCTTCTCCATCGCGAATCGTGACGATGGTGTAATCGCCGTTTTCCGAGGACTCGACGCGATAGCGCCCTGGCTGTTGAATCACGAACGCCTGATTCGCCGTGTCGATCTCGTAATCAGTATCGCGATCGAGTTCATACACGCGCACATTGATGGTGCCGGAGCTGAGCTGAATCTGCACGGTGCGGTCGTCGAGATTGAGAAACGTGAAACCGGTATTGGCAGCGAGATCGATCTTGGACGAACCGAGTTGCACTTCCGCGCGTGAGTCGCGGTCGGCCCAGAGTTTGTCGCCCGTAGTCAGGGGGCGATTGCGCGTAGCCTCGACCCATTCCGATTCTCCGGCGGGCTGAAAGGAGACAGATCCGTCGATGTGCCCAAGGCGAGCCACGCGGCCCGGAGGGTCATCCTGATCTTGATTTTGATCCTGCGCTCTCGCAACCAGCGAGAAGGCAGCGGTCAACGATATGCCGATGACAAGCATGGCAATCCGTTGGAGGGTTTTCTTGCTATGAAAGAGTCCTGTCTTGTTCATAAAGTCGTTCACCTCTTCCCGAACGTAGAAACGTCGCACGCCCAATGTGCACGACCAAGGTTCTGGGGTTATTTATCTCTAACGATACGCCCCGGCCCGACCGTGACCAAGCTTACTTTGGATGCTGACCGCGACTGGCTCTTGCGTACAGTGATTCGCGTAGCGGCACTGAGATCGAAGGTCATGCGCTGCTACAATGCCGTGTTCCCACAGACTTAGCGCCGGCCGCGAACTTCATGGCCTGCAATCACGTACTGTCTTGTGGGTGAGCTTGGATGCGGTCTCAGTCGTCCAAGCCCCAGTCTCAGTAGGAAGTCGCACTTTCTCCGGGGAGCGCAAGTGGAAGACGTCCAGGTCGTCGCGATGCTGGTCCGGCGCTGTATCGCCGGCGATGCCGCCGCCTGGGAGGAGATTGTGCAGACCTATAACCGTAGGATATACAACATCTGCTACCGCTTTGCAGGGTCGGGCGATGACGCCCAGGATCTGACGCAGGAAGTTTTCATCAAGATGTATCGCACGCTTTCGAGCTACGACTCATCGAAAGGCGCGTTCGTCACCTGGGTTACCACCATTACCCGCAACCTGCTGGTGGACCATTTCCGCAAGACCAAACAGGACCGCATGACCGACTCGATGGACTCGACGGCTTCCGAGCACGAGGACGCCCAGCCGCTCAGTGAGCAAATCCCTGACCAAAGTGCACCGCCAGACACCCGGGTGCGCCAGCGTGAGCTCTCCGAGACCGTGCACCAGGCCTTGGGCAAACTTTCTCCCGAGCTTCGGGAAGCAGTGATTCTAAGGGACTTACAGGATATGGACTACAAGGAAATTGCCACCGCTTTGAGGGTTCCGGAGGGCACCGTGAAATCAAGAATAAATAGAGGGCGGGCGGAACTTGGCCGGCTCCTACAACGTACATATAGGCAGGTGATGTGATGCCAGATCGTACAAAAAACGATCACACCAGTAACGGAATGCAGTGCAACGAGTTCGACCTGCTCCTTTCGGACGCGCTTGATGGCGTCCTCAGCGGGGCCGGACTCGACCGCTTCCAGGCACATGCCCGCACCTGCAAGACGTGCGCGCCGTTGCTCGAGGAAGCGGAAGCAGGCCGTCAGTGGCTGAAAGGTCTCACGGAGGTGGAGCCTCCAGCCAGCCTGGTCTCGAACATCCTGGCATCCACAACGGGCGTTGACACCCAACGCCTGCGGACGATGACACGCGCTCCGCAACCACACATTTCGTGGTGGGAGCATGTGCAGGCTTCGTACCTGGAGCCGATGTGGGCTATAGTTCGGCAGCCGCGTTTCGCCATGTCATTTGGTATGGCATTCTTCGCGCTGTCAGTGAGCCTGACCGTGGCTGGCGTGAAACCGAGAGATGTGCTTCAGATCAGCCTGCGGCCTTCGGCAATCAAGCGCACGTATTACAACACGCAAGCTCGAGTCGTCCGCTATGTTGACAATGTCCGGCCTGTGCTCGAAGTGCAGGCTGCTCTGCGCGGGATCAAACGCAATATCAATCCCGCCGAGCCCGGACCAAGCAAGCAGCAGAAAGAACGCAAGAACGACACAACACAACAGCCCGAGCAGAAGCAGGATCGCAATTACAGCCAGACAGGGGAGAAACTAATTCTGGCCAGCGATCCGCTGGGTCCATCTAATCGCGATCTGCCTGTAGTGTCGGTGACCACGTACAGGAGGTTCGTATGAACTGCGCCACTCACAGCGATCAAGCTGCAGTGGCTTTCTGCCGCACGTGCGGCAAGCCACTTTGTAACCAGTGCACCCGCGACGTCCGCGGTGTGATTTACTGCGAATCATGCCTGGCGGCACGTATGGAGGGCGCCGCGTCGGCGCCAGGGACACCGTATGTTCCGCCGCCTCCTCCTCCGCCACCGGCCAACGTCTATCCAGCCATTGGAGGGCCGGGTGCCTATATCCCGCCTCCACCCATGAATACTGGGCCGAATCCGACGGTGGCTGGAATTTTAGGTGCGCTTCCCATCGGCCTGGGCGCTGTTTACTGCGGTCAGTACGCTAAGGGTCTGGCTCACCTTGGAATTGTTGTCCTGTGCATCATCGGCCTGTCGGCGGATTTGCCATGGTACGTGAAGATGACGCTGGGAATTTTCCTCGGCTTCTTCTGGGTGTACCAGATCGTCGACGCAATTCGCACCGCACGCGCGATGCAGATGGGGCAGCCGGCTCCCGATCCTTTCGGCCTGCAGCAGATGTTCGGCACTGGAAGTTCGACTCCCGCGCCGGGAGGCGAGAGGTCCGAGACCAAGATACCCGTTGCTGCCGCAGTTCTCATCGGGCTTGGAGTGCTGTTCCTGATCAACACGGCGTTCGACTTCAGCCTGCATCGCTTTTGGCCTCTAGTCCTGATCGTTCTGGGCGTGTATCTGTTTGCCAAAAGCTGGGGCTTGCTGGGCAGTTATCGGCCTGGCTGCCTTTGCGAACGTTGCCGGACGCGCCGGCTCATGGGCCCGGCAATTCTCGTTACCCTGGGAGTACTGTTTCTGCTGGACAATATCTCGAACGTTGATTTCGGCAAGACCTGGCCGGCGATTTTGCTGGTCATTGGCGTGGTCAAACTCATGCAGAGCAATGCGTCTTACGACGGGCACGTTGGTCCGCTGCCACCCGGACCGGACGGCTATCCGCCAACGCCTCCACCTCCGACTCCCGGCGCGCCACCAACGTATCAAGGGACGCCCCAGAATCCGCCAGGGACGCAGAGCATCGATCCCTCATCTGGGGAGGTGAAAAATGTCTAACCCAGTAGCGACGCCTCCACCACCTCAATTCTCTCCGTTGCCACCGCTGCCGCCGTCGCGTCACCGCTCGTTTGCGGGGCCGTTCGTGCTGATCGTGATCGGCACCATCTTCCTGCTGACCACGATGCGCGTGCTGTCGGTCGGCAAGCTGGCTCACCTGTTCGCCAGTTACTGGCCACTGCTGCTCATCCTGTGGGGAGTGATCAAGATCGTTGAGCATCAACGGGCACAGCGCGGAGGCTACCGGTCATCCGGAATCGGGGCGGGCGGAGTTTTGCTCATCGTCATGATCGTCGTGTTCGGCCTGATTGCGAGCCAACTGCAACGCGTGAACTGGTCTGGATTGCGCGACGAGATCAACGTCGACGACGGAAATTTCCCCAACATCTTTGGGGAAACTTTCAATTACGACGACCATCTCGAGCAGAATTTCCCGGCCGATGCCAGCTTGAAAGTCATCGACACTCATGGCGCGGTCAGCGTGCACGCATCGGATGACAACAAAATCACGGTCATTGTGCGCAAGCGTGTTGGCGCGGAAAATCAGAGCGACGCCGACAAATACAACAGTGAAACCAAACCGACCATCACCACGATTGGCGGACTGGTCACCCTCAACGCAAATGTGGAGGCTGCGGGGGATCATCCGGTGGAAACTGACATGGATATTTCCGTGCCGCGAAAAGCGCCGGTCACGATCACTTCGCGCCGGGGTGATGTGAATGTCAGCGGGCGAAACGGCAACATCGATGTTGCCGCGCAGCACGGTGACACTTCGGTCGACGATATCACCGGAAACGTCAAGGTCAGTCAAGAAAAGGGCTCGGTGAAAGTCGAGCAGGTTACCGGAGACGCGCAGGTGGGCGGGCGCGTTAGCGACGTGACCGTCGCCGACGTGAAGGGCTCGGTCCAACTGGATGGCGAATTCCAGGAGAGCGTAAAGCTCGAGCGCATCGCGAAGACCGTCACCTTCAAATCCTCGCGGACCGACATGGAGTTCTCACGCTTGGGTGGTTCTCTCGATCTCAACTCCGACGAACTCCATGCGGATGAGGTGGCAGGCCCGGTGCGTCTGACAACTCGTTCGAAGAACATCAGGCTGGATGGCGTCTCAGGCGATGCCCGGTTGAAGAACGATAACGGCACCGTCGAACTGATCATGCGTTCGCTGGGCAATGTGCAGATCGACAACCGAAACGGCGATGTGCAACTGTCTCTGCCCGAGAAGGCCGGCTTCCGTCTGGATGCCCGTACTCGCGGTGGCGAGATTCAGTCGGACTTTCCGGAGTTAAAGGTCAACAACGACGAGCATGAAGCCAAGGCCAGCGGAAGCGTAGGGAACGGATCGTCCCACATCGTGATCACCAACGAGCACGAAGGAATTGAGATTCGCAAAGCATCCGCTACACCGCCGACGCCGCCCGTTCCGCCAAATCCGGCCAAGCCCGCCAAGGCGCTGCCGTCGCCGAAAGAGAAGGTCGAACCGACGGAGAACTAAAGAAGCTCGCGTAGGGACAGCCGCCTCGGCTGTCCCGCGCAGCCCTGAGCGCAGTCGAAGGGCGAGCGGCTCCGCCAATCTGCAAAAGCTAAATCTCTTTTGTTTCTGCTGTAATCCTAAACATGTTGTCATCCTGAGCCGCGTCTTTTGCGGCGAAGGACCTATGCAACTCGCTGGCAGCAGAGGCGCAGCAAGAGAGTTCATAGGTCCCTCGCGGCAAACAACGGCGCTCAGGATGACATCGTAAGAGGACTACACAATTTCCTAAACGACTCTAACTGCCGAGCCTGCGCTGCACTAACTGCTCGACTCTACCCAGGACATCATCTTCGCTCATCGATGTGGAGTCGATGACGACAGCGTCTTCGGCTGCTACCAGCGGCGAGGCGGCCCTGGTTCGATCGCGGCGGTCGCGCTCCCGCAAATCGGCCGCGACATTCGCCGCCACCTCTCCAGAAATTTTCTGCTGCGCCATGCGCCGCTGCTCGCGGATGACGGGGTCGGCGTCGAGGAAGACTTTCAGATCCGCGTCAGGAAAAACCTTCGTCCCGATGTCGCGCCCTTCCATCACCACTCCTCCACCGGCGCCCATCGCGCGCTGGTGAGACACCATCCATTCCCTGACTTTCGGGTGTACCGAGATGCGCGAAGCTCCCTCGGTCACATCGCGCTCTCGGATGCGTGCCGAAACATCTTTCCCGTCGAGTAGCGTGCGATTCCCGCTGACCGTCGGCTCCAGTTGAATTCGTGAAGTGTCCGCGAGCTTCACGAGTGCGACTTCATCATCGAACGACGCGTCGTTGTCGATGGCTTTCAGCGCGAGCGCACGGTACATGGCGCCACTCTCGAGGTTGACGTAGCCCAATTTACGCGCGAGCCGCGCTGCAATGGTGCTTTTTCCCGCGCCCGCCGGGCCGTCGATGGCAATGATCAGTTTGCGAGGATGTTGATCGGCGGAGTGTTCGTTCATTTTGTAGCAAGATTGTACACGGCGGAAGTCCCTGCTTATGTGGCGACGGCCGCCTCGGGAGGCGAAGCGAGCGGAAGCTTCCAATGCCTCGCTGATTAACTAACGCCCGCTCGGTAAGATCTGCGATAAGTCCGCTTCCCGCACCCGCTCGGGAGTCCAACCCATCTCGCGCAGTTTACGGATGCTCCGCGAATTGTGGCGTTTCGCCAGCCGCACTCAGCGGCGTCGCACAAGATCGCAGTGATAGAAATCAGGAATTGGAAGGCCGAGAGCCCGGTAAAGCAAAATCTGCCGCGCCGTGGATTTCAGCAAATCAGCTCCGCGCACAACTTCCGTGATGTTCATCGCTGCGTCGTCAACAACGACGGCTAACTGATATGCCGGCACATCGTCCCGCCGCCAGACGATGAAGTCGCCAACGTCGCGTCCCGCCACAATCCGCTGGGAGCCGAGGTGCAAGTCGTCAAAACAGATTTCCTCATCATCCGGAACCCGAAAGCGCCAATTAGCCCCGGCAGGCTCCTCCGACGATGCCGCCTGCACGGCCCGTGTGGCGACGGACGCCTCGTCCGTCCCGCGACGGCGAAGCCGAGCGGCCCCGTCCACGAAACTCGCTGGCCGGCACTTGCCAGAATAAATAGGCTCATCATCGCCGTCATTCGGCGCCCCAGCCGCCAACGCCACATCCTTCCGCGAGCAGGAACACGGATAGATCGCGCCACTCTCGCGAAACCGCTTCCATGCTTCCAGATAAAAACCCCGCCGCTCGCCTGCGTGTAGGGCGCGTACGGGCCGCCGCAATCCGGATACATCCGGGCGGCGGGACGGACGAAGGCGTCCGTCCCTACACGAGCACTATTCCTTCGCTCTCAGTGGTGCTCCCAGCAGATATTCATCCATGGTGCGGCGGGCGGGATTGATCGAAAAGCCGTCGTACAACAGCTTCCTTAAAATCGAATCGGGGCGCAGATGCCAACTGGCCCAACTGAGGGGCGAATCGCCGTTCGCGTCTTTGGCGTCGAGCTTCGCACCCGCGTCCAGAAGAAGTTGAATCGTCTCGGCGCTGGCGAAGGCGGCGGCGCGGTGAAGCGGAGTTTCCTGCCGAGTGCGGCAATCGCGCATAAAGGCTCCGCTCTCCGCCGAGGGTTTCGTCGGAAGATTCGGATCACCGCCCGCCTCCAGCAGCACCTTCACGACTAGTTGCTGGGAGGCACGATGAGATGAGAGTGCGGCATGCAACGGCGTCTCTCCCGTCTCGGCCTCGCGAAAGTTCGCATCGGCGCCGCGCTCCAGAAGAAACTGGCAGAGCCGCCAGTGGCCGTGAAAAGCGGCGGCATTGAGTCCCAAGTCATTTCCCAACGATTGCAGCGATTCGCCCTGTGCGAGCAGGAATCGTATGGCGGATACGTCGCCATAGTAAGCGCACCATTGGATTAGCGAGGCTCCGTCTTGGGCCTTCGAGCTAGCCGGATTTCCCTGCGCTACATATTCGAACACTAGGTCGGTACGTCCTTCGGCGATTCGGTCCAGCATTGGATTCTCCTGCGATGGTCTTGAGATAACCGGGCCCTCCAACATTCTAGGGCTGTCATGCAGATTTTTTGGGGGGGCATTTTTTCGCTTGACGTATTCCTATATAGGAATATATATTCGTTCATCGATGGCAAGAGCCGCGACAACTTCGGATGCTTTCAACGCAGTGGCAGAGCCGCGACGCCGCGAAATTCTTGAGCATCTGGCCGCAGCCGAGCTTCCCGTCGGCGATCTCGTCGTCAGGATGGGACTCGAGCAGCCGTCGGTTTCGAAACACCTGAAAGTCCTGCGCGACGTTGGCCTGGTGCGGGTGCGGCGGAATGGGCGGCATATGATGTACAGAACGAATGCGGATGAGATCCGTCCATTGCATGAGTGGACGAAGACGTTTGAGCGGCTGTGGGCGCATCAACTTTTACGGGTCAAAGAGCGGGCCGAAGGGAAAGAGAAAGCGTACGGCAAGGAATGAGCGGCTTTGCCCTCAGGCGCTGAAGCGCAAGTCCTTGGCAGGTCCTAACGGCACGGCTGAAGCCGTGCCCCTTCAAAGATTACCAGGAGGAAGCATGAGTATCAGTCCAACGATTCCAGGAATTGAGAGTCTGACCCTGACGATAACGCAGGAGATCCACGTCAACGCGTCCTTGCAAACCACCTTCGAAGCCTTGCTCGAGCAGATTGGCCCCGAGAATGAGAGTGAGCAAGGCAAGATGCCGATGAAGATCGAACCCTGGCCCGGCGGACGATGGTTCCGCGATCTGGGAGACGGCAACGGGCACCTGTGGGGGCACGTGCAGGCGATCAAGCGTCCTACGCTGCTAGAGATCACCGGGCCGCTGTTCATGTCGAACGCGGTTGTGTCGAACGTACAGTACCGGCTGAGCGAAGAGAACGGCGAGACCGTTATCAAATTCCATCACAGAGCTTTCGGAGTGATTCAGGAAGAACACCGCCGCGGCGTCACGCCGGGATGGACCAACGTCAACCGGCGGATCAAGGAGCGGGCTGAACGGAAGAAGTGAGATTTCGGCAGAGGTCGGCGCTGAGACGCTCGCTTCGCTTCGCGGGACAGCCGAGGCGACTGTCCCTACGTGAGGCTATTTCAGGAGGAAATATGTGTCCGGCATGTATTGCCAGTGCAGGAGTGGTGGTGGGCAGCGTCGTTTCAACCGGAGGGTTGACGGCGCTGGTCGCAAGAGTTCTTCGCAAGAAGAAGGGTGAGAAAAACGATTCGAAGCAAAAGGAGTAGACGATGACGACAGCAACGATGGAGAAGACTGCGGCAAAAGTTGTATCCCATGACGAGTGGCTGGCTGCGCGGAAGAAATTCCTGGCTAAGGAAAAAGAGTTCACCAAGCAGCGCGACGAACTGAGCCGGCTGCGGCGGGAGCTACCCTGGGAGAAGGTCGACAAGAAATACGTGTTTGACGGCGCGAACGGGAAAGAAACGCTGGCGAGCCTGTTCGATGGACGCAGCCAGTTGCTGATTTACCACTTCATGTTCGGGCCGGGCTGGAAGGAAGGATGTCCGAGTTGCTCGTTCCTTGCCGATGCCTTTGACGCCGCCACGATTCATATGGCGCAGCGGGACACATCGTTTGCCGTGGTCTCTCGCGCGACGCTGGCTGAAATCGATGCTTTCAAGAAGCGCATGGGGTGGAAGTTCAAGTGGGTCTCGTCGAACGGAACCGACTTCAACTACGACTACAACGTGTCCTTCACCAAGGAACAGGCCGCGGGCGGAAATCCGCTCTACAACTTCGGGACGATCCCGGCTTATGGTGAAGAAGCTCCGGGAGCCAGCGCGTTCATCCATAAGGACGGAGCAATTTCCCACACGTACTCGACGTACGCGCGTGGGCTCGACATTCTGCTGCCGATGTACAACTGGATTGATCTTACGGCGATGGGCCGTCACGAAGAAGGAATAAAGCCGCATGAGATGGCGTGGGTGCGGCACCATGACCGGTACAGTGACGGGAAGATGGTGGATGCAGGAAAGCTGATTGCGAAGTAGATCCTGGCAGGACGCGGGGGCGAGACGCCCCGCCACAGCCGGCCAGAGGCCGGCACTACTTTCTGAAGGAGATATATAAGATGGCGACAATGGTTAGCACTGCAAATGTTGTGACTCCCATGCTGCAAGAGCTTCGTGCGGAAGTGGCGATTACGAAACGCTTGCTCGATTGCGTCCCGGCGGACAAATTGACGTGGAAGCCGCATCCGAAGTCCATGACGCTCGGTCAGCTGGCCGGGCATGTCGCGACCATTCCGGGGCGAATTTCCAGCATGGCGCAGCAGGATAGCTTCGACGTCCTCAATGCATCCTTTGTCGCTCCGCAGCCGAACAATCTTGCAGAGATTCTCGCATCCTACGAGCAGAGTGTTCGCGATGCCGATCAAACCCTGCAAGGAATGACCGAGGAGCATGCAGCCGGGACGTTCCGCCTGATGAAAGGGGACCGCGAACTTTTCAGCCAGCCCCGGTCCGGAATCTTACGGACGATCATGCTGAACCACTGGTATCACCATCGCGGCCAGCTATCGGTCTACCTGCGACTGCTGGAAGTGCCTCTGCCGGTGATCTACGGCCGTAGCGCGGATACCGATCCTTTTGCCTGAAGCAGCTTTGGCCGTAATCCAGTAACAATGTCATCCTGAGCTGCGTCCGTTGCGGCGAAGGACCTATGGCAACTCGCTGGCAGCACCGGCGCAGCGAGGGAGTTTATAGGTCCTTCGCGCGAAAGACGCGCTCAGGATGACACGGAATCTGCGGGTAAAGTGAAAATGTATGCAGTCGGCGAGGGCGGGTGAGGATTATGCTTGCTGCGGCGCGTGATTTGAGGCATACTCCAAGTGCCTCAACGTTGGTGCACCGTTCGGCCTTCTCCCGCCCTCCCCGATTTTTCCTTCTTAGAAAAACCTCAGTTCATGTCACCGAGCGAGCAGGCGCCCGGGCCGCGAGGATCGCCGCACGATCCACAGGGTCCGGCAGCCTTCGTGGAACTACTCCCGCTCTTAGCGGAAACTGCGAAGACCGAGAGTTGCGTTTCGAGCTTCTTGGTATGGCACTTCGGGCACTCGGCCTTTTCCTTGCCGTAAACCAGCGCCTCAAATTGATGGTGGCATTCCTTGCAGATGTATTCGTAAATGGGCATTTCACCGCTCCGTGGATGTTCTCGCTCTCTATTAGAATCAATTTGTGGGGAGTTCGCAAATTTCACAATTGCAGCCCGAGGAACCTTCCAACGATCACCGACGGAATCCTTGGCGGGTAAGCTCGCCATTCCGGCCACGGAGATGGCTAGACGGCGGGCACGTGCAGACGATCGCTAGCTTCCTCATGTCGCGGCGGATCGATCTGCCTGCGGCCGAGGAACGGCTGATTGAAGTCGCGCCCGGGATTAAAGTTCGCTGCTGGTGCCATTGGCAGGAAGACCGAGCGCGAGCGATGACTCTGATCGTCGTGCACGGGCTTGAGGGATCGTCGGAGTCGCAGCATATGACCGGCGTCGCGCGTAATGGCCTGGCCGCTCGAATGAACGTCGTCCGGATGAATCAGCGTAACTGCGGTGGCATGGATTACTGCGCGCCGACGCTCTACAACTCCAGCTTGTCAGGAGACGTCGCCGCCGTCGCGAAAAGCGTGATCGCGAGTGACGGCGTATCGCGCTTAGCGCTGGTCGGCTTCTCAATGGGCGGAAACCTGGTTCTGAAGTGCGCTGGAGAATGGGGCGCGCAGGGGCCGCCGGAGTTCAAGGCCGTGGCGGCGGTGTGTCCGGCCATGGATTTGGCCGCGTCGGCCGATGCTCTGCACGAACCGGCGAATCGGCTCTATGAATGGTACTTCCTGCTGCAACTGTACCGTCGCTTGCGAACGAAGGCGAAATTTTTCCCGAACGATTTCGATGTCCGGCGGCTGCGCGGCGTCACCAGCCTGCGTTTATTCGACGATCGCGTGACCGCGCACTACTGTGGATTCGCCGGGGCCGACGATTATTATGCCCGCGCCGCCGCCACCAACGTCGTCGACCGGATTGCCGTTCCGGGTTTGATCATCCATGCCGCCAACGATCCCTTTATTCGCATGCGGCCCGAGACTTTGAGAAAGATCGCCGGAAATCCCAATCTCACCTACATCGAGACTGCGGACGGCGGGCATTGTTCCTTCATCGGCGAGCCAGACGGGAACGGCTACGACGGACGCTGGGCAGAGAGGGAAGTGGTCGGGTTTGTAAGCAGGTTGCGGGATAACGCGATCAGTCGACCGTCCTGATTTATGTTCCGGAGGAACATCTGATAGTAGCCCGGCGTTTCCAACGCCGGGTTTTTCGGGCCGGAGAATAACCGCGTCCCGGCCGGGAAGCCTGAGCCATCACACATAAAGTTTCAGTTCCTGCGGCACGAGCGTCGCTGATCGCTTGTTTCCCGCCAGTGAAACTGGCGGGCCACTATCGGGGGTCCCTCCGGGACCGGTTTTCTTCATCCACCCTTTGGCATGCGTGCGTACGTAAGCCAGCGCCAGCATCGCGAGGAAGATGAGCACCAACCCGACAGTCGCTCCGCCGATGGTTTGCGCGTGCTTGGCAAGAATCGACACGCGTCCGTACACGAATTCGATGTGCACCCAATACACGAGCAAGGAAGCCTGGCCCAACTGGATCAGCGGGCTGAATCCCCATTGCGCCAGCCCCCAGCGGCACCAGGCGTACGTTCCTGTCAGAATCACCAGCAACATTCCCAAGCGGATCAGAAAAAATTCTGGGCTGGTATGCCAGTAATCGTAGACCGGATAAAGCTGGCGGGGCAGCGCGTCGAGCCAGCGCGAGAGTTCGATCAGCGCAACACCGGCGATTCCAAGCGAGACAAAAACGCGTGCCTCGCGGGCGCGGGACCACGGGCTTTGCAGGATGAAGCCCACAGCAAGGCCTGCGAAGGCGAAGGCAGTCCAGGGAAAGACAGGGAAGAGCCAGGCTTGCGGGGTGCCGAGGTTGTGAACGCCGTTGATGTACGACTCGAGCGGCCAGGGAAGGAAGCGCGGGCGCCAGGTGGTCCACAGGAGCGGGGTCAGGAGGGAGATCGCGAGGGCCGTTGCGGCCGCTGCCGAGATCAGAATGAAACGGCTTCCAAGGGTGCCGGCGGCCTCCTGCCGGGCTTCGCCCGGCCGGACAGCCGGGGGCGGCTGTCCCCACATGGCCCATCTACGAATCAACACTGACAGAACTAGCCAGCAGAGTACGCCCATCAGCATCATCGAGAGGCCGATGGTGTTCAGTATATCGACGCGCAACAGGTCGCTCTTCGGGGCCCAGCCCCAGGAGATCAGGTATTCCTGCAGGCGGAACAGCAGGCCGAAACCAAAGATTTCCGCACCGCGGCGGATCGTGCTGCGCGCGATCTGCGTGGGCGAGAGATTCTTCTGCAGGAGTTTGTCCGTGACCAGGGCAAACGAGATTCCCGCCAGAAAGAGAAACAGGGGCGCCGGAAACGTCCCTAACAATTGCGAATACATGAAGAAACGGCTCTGGCGCGCCGCTCCGCCGAGCCATGCGTCATAGCAATGAGTCTGGAACATCAGGAGGCAGGCGAGTCCCCGCATCCAGTCGATGTAGGCAAGGCGCGGTTTTAGGGCCTCGGCCGCAGGCATGCTCGTTTTGCGAGGGGCAGTATAAGGCAGCAGGATGGTGAAAATGCAGGAAGTTTACCCGGAAGTACCGGTCAGAATCGGGTTTTCGTCCCTGATTAATACGTGTTTTTGCGGGACTGGTGGTCGTTTCAACGGGAAATGCACGATTTCTCAACAACCAAAGATTGTCAAGTTCCCGTCAACGATACAACCTTCGCCTCCGATACTTGATCGAACGAGAGATAAGCCGATAATCTTAGGCATCAACCTTATCCATGCAATCAAAACCTAGGGGCAAGCAATGGTAAAGAACGGTCGGGGTGTGGTGTGTCTGTTGTGCACTGCGGTTGTCTTCTCTGCGGTTGTCTTCTCAATGATGAGCTCTGCGGCGGCTCAGGACCGGATTATTGGCGATTTTGCCAATGGTCCCAGAGTTCAGCTGGGAGGCAATGCGCACGGCCTTGCCAGGCCGGAGAACGACCTTGGCCGGGCGGACGGCAACCGGATCATTGAGGGAGTTTCGTTGAACTTTCGTCTATCCCCCGCCCAGCAGTCCGATCTGGATCAGTTCCTGGCGGAGTTGGCCGATCGTTCCTCGCCGAATTACCACAAGTATCTGACGCCGGTGCAGTTTTCCAAGCGCTTCGGCATGAGCGACAGCGATGTGAACAAGATCGTTGCGTGGATCGACTCGCTAGGGTTCAGTAATGTCAAGGTCGCCAAGAACCACAACCGGATTTCTTTCGACGGGACAGTGGAGCAAATCGAATCGGCATTCGGGCTCGAGATGCACAACTATCTCGTGAACGGCGAGATTCATCTGGCCAATGCGATGAATCCGTCTGTCCCCGCGGCGCTCTCGAGTGCGGTCCTGTATGTGGGACATCTGAACGATTTTGCCCCCAAGCCAAGAGCGAAAGCGCGGCCCAACTTCACCTCCTACGTCAGCGGAAATCACTTCCTCACGCCGGCCGACTTTGCGACCATCTACGATCTGAGCGGACTCGGCGATGGTACCGGGCAGAAAATAGCGATCGTTGGACAGTCGACAGTCGCCACATCGGACCTGAGCAATTTCCGCAGTGCAGCGGGGTTGTCCGCAAGCACGGTGACGATGACCAAGGTTCCAAGTACTTCGACAGCTATGCGGTGCAGCGGAGATGAGTTCGAGTCTGACCTGGATCTGGAATGGGCAGGCGGTCTCGCGAAGAATGCCAGTGTCACGTTCGTCTTTGCCGGCCTGAACAGCGGCGAGACTTGCACGAGCCGGGCTAATAGTGTTTGGGAAGCGCTCCAGAGCGCACTCACTTCTCCGGTAGCTCCGTTTGTGAGCACTAGCTATGGCTTTTGCGAACAGGGACTGCAAGCGCAGGACCCCACCTTCGCGGCAACCGTCCGGACATGGGTGCAGAACGGACAGGCGTTGGGAGTAACGCTTGTAGGACCGGCGGGTGACGCGGGCGCCGCCGATTGTGACACTGGCACATCAGCCACCCAGGGTCTTGCCGTCGATGTGCCGGCGTCTATTCCCGAAACGACGGGCGCCGGTGGTACGGAATTCTCCGCCGACAGCCCCACCAACACCACCAACAATCCTCCCGGCGGAAATCCACCTTACTGGTTGCCGGCTGGCACGACAACAGACACTGTTTCCTCAGCTCAGGGGTACATTGGGGAGACGGCGTGGAACGATACAGCTGCTTCCGTCGCGGCTGGTCAGGGGCTCGCCGCTTCGGGTGGGGGCTCCAGCATCCTGTTTCCAAAGCCCACCTGGCAGACTGTCGCCCCGGGCACCATGCGCAGCGTCCCAGACATCGCGTTGAGCGCGTCGGCCGATCACGACCCGTATTTGCTTTGTTCGGAAGACGACATGCAAACCGGCCAAATCGTTTCGACATGTACGGCCGGATTCCGAACCGGCGCTGGTGGAGGTCTCACTGCAGTCGGCGGGACCTCGGCAGCTGCCCCGACGTTCACTGCCATTCTGGCGTTGATCAACCAATACCTCGGAACATCGAGTGTCGCGCCGGTCAATCCGACTCTCTATTTGGTGGCTGCGAATACTCCAGCGGCATTTCATGACATAAAGACCGGAAATAACATAGTCCCCTGTACGGCTCCCTCCACCAACTGCCCGACAGGTACGACGCAGATCGGGTTCAGTGCGGGAACTGGATACGATCAAGTTACGGGCTTGGGTTCGGTGGATGCGTTTGTGTTGGCGCAGGCGATGGGTTCGGCGCCGGGCTTCACGCTCGTGCCGACCCCTGGCAGCTACCAGGTTGCCCAGGGAGCAAACGTTACCGCAACGGTCAATCTAACTCCTGTCAATGGATTCACCGGGCAGATCACCTATACCTGTACCGACAGCGTCTCGGAATCAACCTGCACCGGTCCTGCGATGGCGGTCCCTAGCACCCAGGCCGCCAGTTTTATTGTAACCACCAAAGCTCCCATCGCCAGGCTCGAGCGGCCCTTCGATCGCGGCTCGCGCATCCTCTACGCAACCCTGTTGCCGGGACTTCTCGGAATCGTTGTGGTCGCGTCTTCGCGCAAACGTTCGCTTCGGAGTGTGCGCTTCCTCGGCCTCCTGATGGTTTTGGGATTCTCGACGATCTGGCTCGGATCTTGCGGAGGCAGCTCCAGCAGCAGTACCAAAGATCCCGGAACCCCGACCGGGAGTTACACGATCACTGTGACGGGAACGTCCGGGTCACTCACTCGTCAGACCAGTTTCACGCTCGTCGTTGTTCCGTAATCGCTGGAAAGATGCAAGACCAGGCGCTCCGCTCGCGGAGCGCCCTCTCATTTCACGCTGCCATTTCATGCGGCCGCGGTCTTTGGAACCACCGATTGCCGGAACCGCAATGGAGTTGTGGCGGCCATGCGGCGGAACGTGCGGGTGAAGTGGCTCTGATCGGCGAAGCCACATTCGGCGGCGATCTCCGCCAGCGGCCACTCCGGCTTCCGTAACAACTCGCAAGCTGCGCGAATCTGCAAGTGCTGCTGATACTCGCCGGGAGTGCGCTTCTCGAACTTGCGAAACGCACGGGCTAGGTGGACGGGATGGACTCCGGCTTCACGCGCCAGATCGCGCATACGAAGTCGCTCGCAGAATTGCGCATGCAAGCGATCTTTCACGCGCTGCAACCATTGCGGCGGCGTCTTATCCGGCGATTGATCCAGCCGCGTGATCGCTCCCAGCAGCTCAAACACGTTCGCCTCGAGCATGAGAGAGTCCGAGTTCTGGTTCTTGAACAAGGAAAATAGTCGCAGCCCGGGCCAGAGCATGGTCCCTACGCCACAATCAAAAGTTGTGCGATCAGGGAGTTGCAGGCCAAGTTCTCGCAGGCTCTCAGTGCGGAATTCGATGGTGAACATTGATGCTCCCGCCGGGCCGATGACGGTAGAGTGTGCCACGCCCACTGGATTGAAGACTGCAGTGAGCGGCGGGAGTTCGTCGAGTTTGCCGCGATCTCCTTCCCGGTAGTGGCCGTGCAGCACAATGGTCACGTAGGCAAGTTCATGCTCGTGCGGCGGGACCGAGCGAGCCACCGGCTGGCACAGTTCCGAGAGCACAACGTCGTTCGCGCTCATGCGAGCCTGAACCGGCGAGTAGAATTCTCCACCGCGCAGGATCTTGCCGGGCTGGGCAGATTGGGGCACGAATGTTCAGACGTGGCCGGCAGGGAATGGTCAACAACGGTTCACTGTTTCGGCGCTAGAACCATTTAGGTATGTGTGTCCTCTTACGGTGTCATCCTGAGCGGCGTTCTTTGCCGCGAAGAGCCTGCCCTGAGCGACGTCGAAGGGACCTATGAACTCTCTCGCTGAGCCGGTGCTGCCAGCGATTACATAGGTCCTTCGCCGCAAAAGACGCGGCTCAGGATGACATCGCTCTGGATTACAGCAAGAAAAAGAGCTCTAGATGTTTATTCCGTTCAAGACAAGACCCGAAGCAGTAAGTTAAGCTGCCACTCACACGGGGAGGCCTCAAATGAAGAAAATTCTCTGTCTGGCCGTGCTCGGGATAGTTTGCCTGGCTGTGCTGGCCGCGGCACCCGAAGAAAAGATGCCCAAGCCGCAGTATGACGAGAAAGGGCAGCTTCTGCGGCCCACCGACTACCGCGAATGGATGTTTCTCTCCGCCGGATACGGCATGAACTACAGTCCTGAGCCCGGCAGCCACGAGATGTTCACCAACGTTTTCGTGCAGCGCTGGGCGTACGACGAGTTTGCGAAGTCGGGCAAGTGGCCCGAGCAGAGCATGTTTGTGATCGACGAGCGCGACGCAGCCAGCCGCAGCTCGATCAATCAGAAGGGCCATTACCAGACCGACCTGATGGGCCTGGCGGTCGAGGTCAAGGATTCAACCCGTAATCCCGACAAGTGGGCGTATTACGGGTTCGCCGCCGACAGCAAGTCATCCGGCGCCATGGCGCACGGCAACAGCTGCTGGAAGTGCCACGACGCGCACGCGGCGGTGGAGCACACCTTCGTGCAGTTCTATCCGACTCTCAAGACGGTGGCGAAACAGTTTGGGACGTACAACGAGGAGCGGGAGAAGGTGACGGACGCGAAGGAGTGACCCCGAATCCGTTACAGGATCAATCCCGCAAGACACGAGCGGGGTCGGCGCGGGTAGCGCGCCATCCGGGAAAGAAGCACGCTGCGAGTGTGGTGACGGTCATGACCGCCAGCGCCGCTCCGAATGCCCGCGGGTCGTAAGGGCTGACGTTATAGAGAAGCTTTCCGAGTAACCGCGTCAGGACAAGTCCTGCAACCGCGCCAAGGAAGACGCCTCCGGCCGTTAGCCTTAGTCCACGCGAAATGACGAGACGCATCAGATCAGCTGAGCCCGCGCCAAGGGCCATGCGCAGCCCGAGTTCGCGCATACTCTGCGCCACCGCGTAAGACATGACCCCATAGAGGCCGATTGCTGCGAGCAGAAGCGCCAATCCTGCCAGGATTGAAACCAGGGTCACGGCCACAAGTTGCGGCGAGGTGGAACGGTCCACCTGTTCCTGAAGCGTAATCGTCTCGTAAAGGGCAAGGTTCGGCGTCCAAGGCATGCACTTCACGGAGCAGCGCGGCCGAAATACTCTGCAGAGGTTCCGTGGTGCGAACATTCAAACGCGGCCCCCGCACGAAATCCTGCAAGAGCGGCACATAGAAGAATGGTTTCGGATCCTCGCGCATGCTCTCGTACTTGGAGTCGGCAGCCACGCCGATGACGGTTGCCCACTTCCCTTTCACTTGCAGACGCCGTCCGATGGGATCCTGCCCGCCCCAGTAGCGCGACTGCATGGTGCGATTCACGATCGCGACCAAGGGCGCGTTTTCGTCGTCGGCACGGGTGAATTCCCGGCCCGAAGCTAGAGGGATGCCCAAGGTGGCAAAGTAGGCGGGCCCGACCTGGTTGTAGTCGATGGACGGTTGCTCATCGGGCGAAGGCTGATAGCCGTCCACCGCAATGGGCGTTGTAGAAAATGAGCCATAGCCCAGCGGCGTCACGCGGGCGTACGCCGCGGACTCCACTCCGGGCAGGGCCCTGACGCGTTCAATCAGTTCGTCCTGAAAAGTCTTGGACCGTTGAGCGTCATATCCCGCGGCCACCAGAGACACACCCGTTTCTACAACGCGGCTGGTCGAAAAGCCCGGACTGGCGGTTCGAATCTTCTCGAGACTCTCGAGCAATAGCGCGGCTCCAGCCAACAAAATAAAACTCAGGCAAACCTGAAACACAACCAAGCCGGAGCGCATCCACGCCCGTCTGCGAGCCATGGTTACATTCGAAGATTCCGCCTTCAAGGCTCCGGCAAGATCGATGCCGCGCGCCTGAAACGCGGGGACCAACCCGAGCACCAGCGTGGCAAAGACACAAATGCCGGTGCTGAGCAGCATCACATGCCAATCGATTTGGCCCGGAAGGTACATCATCGTTCCTGAGCGCCGCGGGAAGAGCAACGCGAGGGCATGCCGGCACCAGTACGCCACCAGCAGTCCGCCAGCCGCACCGAACGCCGCAAGGATCAGGCCTTCCGTTAGAAGTTGCTTTAACAGGCGTCCGCCATTGGCGCCGATGGCCATGCGAACGCTCATTTCATGGCGGCGCGCGAATGACCTCACGAGCAGCAGGTTGCCGACATTCGCGCAGGCGATCAGAAGAACAAACGCCACCACCGCCGTCATGATCTGGAGCGTGGGCAGCAGAGTACGCGCATTGTTGAATGGTGTTTGCCACAGTGGCCAAAGCTTGATATTGCGTCCCCGGTTAGTGGCTGGGTAGCTGGCCTCCAGTCGTGTGGCGATCGCCGAGACTTCATCTTGTACTTGCGCGCGACTGACTCCGGGCTTGAGCCGTACATAACCTTCGATCCAGCGCGCTCCGCGGTCTTCGAGTTTGTATCCACCGCTTTCGAACGTTTCTTCCATCGAGGCCGGGACCCAGAAATTCATCGCCCAGCCTACGAACGTTCCATAAAAGCCTTCGGGCATTACTCCAATGATGGAGTGCGGGACATTGTTGAGCCGCTGCATCTTGCCGACGATTTGCGGGTCCCCTTTAAACCGCTTCTGCCAGAGGTCATAGCTGATCACCACGAGTGGATGGGAATTGCTGCCGACATCTTCGCCAGGTTCGAAGCTGCGCCCAAGCATGGGGTGGACGCCAATCGCGTCGAAATAATTCGCCGAGACGATGCTGCCGGTAGCGACTTCCGCGTGGTCCCCAATACTTAGGGTAGTGCCGGTAATCTTGGTCACGAAAACCGCGTCGCAAAGTGTGCAATTTCTTTGCAGGTCGAGGAAATCCGGCCACGAGGTTGGCTCCCCTCCGGGCACTCCGCGCGCAGTTCCGGCAAGAGCGAGCAACTGTTCCTGATGAGCGACCGCCGGGTATGGGCGAAATAAGATTCCTTCCATCCAACTGAACACCGCAGCGTTCGCGCCGATGCCCAGGGTCAGACACAAAATTGTGAGAATAGAAAATCCCGGACTGCGGAACAGTTGACGGAATCCATAGCGCAAGTCCTGGAGGGCATTTTCGATAAAGCTGTGGCCGCGCGCGTCCCGGCACTGTTGTTCGATCTGCGTAACTCCCCCGAGCGCCCGCGACGCCTCATAGCGCGCGTCCTCCATCGACATGCCCTTCTCAACGTTGACCTGAATTTGCCGCTCAAGGTGGTCGCGAAGTTCGTCCCTTAGCTCCTGATCCACATGCTTGCCGCGAAAACGGTCGCGCAAGCGCAAAGGCAGCGTATAAAACCATTGTTCGAAGCCCATGTTCACGCCTCCTTGAGCTTTACAATGCCGGAGATCGCAGTCGAGATCCGGGTCCAGTTTGCTGTCTCTTTTTCCAATTCCTTCCGCCCGAGTCGCGTCAGGGAATAGAACTTGGCGCGACGATTGTTTCCACTCGACTTCCACTGAGCGGTAATCCAACCGCGCCGCTCCAGTTTGTGGAGCGCAGGATACAGCGACCCGTCGCTGACTCCCAGAACGTCGCTGGAGATCTGTTGCAGACGCTGGCTGATGGCCCACCCGTTATGCGGTTCCAACGCCAGGATTTTCAGGATCAGCATGTCCAGAGTTCCCTGGACAAGATCGGAAGGCTTGCTCACCTCGGTCTCCTCTCGGTTACCGAGTTAGACTAAACTCCGCTCCCCTCGGTTAGCAAGGGGAGTGCAATAAATTTGCTGGATCGGGACGCCCTACGGGATGTTGCTGGCCACGTATTGCCAATTGGTGGTCTCGGAGAACATTTCGCCGGTGGAGTTGACGAAGGCGCCGTGGGCGTAGGTGTCGCCCTGCAGACGATCCATGAACCACGCGGTGGGATATCCCAGGTATCCGTAGACGCCGTTGACGCATGGAAACGGCGCCTGCGAGCAGTCGGGCTGTCCAGCCGACATCGTTATGACTTGGCCCAATCAGCGTGCCCTTGACCTTGGCGACGGAGTTGGGCACAGCCTGGTAGTACGCGTCGATCGATTGCAGTCCAGTGACGTTGTTCCCCTGAAGGGGAGGCGAGACGAAATCAGCAGAGCCGTCGACGAAGAAGATTGAGCCAGTCAGGTTGGCGGGGTTGAAGAAATTGGTGGAATTGCCGTAGATCTGAGCCGGGAGTTCGATGGGCAGCACGGTCTTGATCAGCCCGTTGGACTTGAGCAGCGCGTTGACGGCTCCGGTGGCTCCTTGGGAATGCCCAAAGGAACCGATTTGGTTGACGTTGAGTTTGTGGAAAAACGGGCTGGTGGAATCGGAGTTGGCGGCGACCATGTATTTCGCGGCGTCCAGAATCGTTTGCCCCGGACCGGTCATGGGATCTTCGCTGGCCACAATAACGAATCCCCACGAAGCCATATGCCGGAGAAAATACGCGGCCTGCTGAGGCGTGCCAAAGCTGCCATTTCCCCAGGTGAGGATCGGGTGAAGGAATCCATTCGCGCCCAGGTTGCTGGGATAAAAGAATACGCACTTGTGGCCCTGGGAATCACACGGAGTCGCACTCTCGCTGGAGGTGACGGGCCACGGCCCTGTGGCGTAGTAGTGCAGTTCAATCGCGCCAGTCGGGTAGTTGGGCGGATTGTGGGGGCAGGCGAGAATGAGAACAATTGCCAGAGCGACCAGCAAAGCAGACCAGTAACGATTCATGGGTCCTCCCTGAGTTTGTCGGAGGATAGTGAATCCAGCAGGCGTGGCGTTTCAACGGATTTCCATGTCGGACGATCCCCTTTCGAGATTCAAGGAGAGTCGGAGCAGTATGCAGCACCGTGGAAGAGCGGCCCTTCCAGGGCCACCCAAGAGCGCTTGGAGCGCTTGGAGCGCTTGGAACGAACAGGGCTTCAGCATTGTGGTCTGGCGTAGGCAAAAAGATAGCCTGTCGATCTTAGTTGATATTCTTACTGGGTCTACCGTCGGTGTCGCTCCCGGAGCAATTTTCAGGGTTCCCTGAACGGCTCCTACTTATGCCCGTCCTTTGTTTTTTCCATCCCATCTGCGAAACTGACCACTGAGAACTGAGAACCGAGAACTCTTCCAACCCATGGGCCGCATCCACGTACTCTCCGAGACCGTTGCCAACCAGATCGCCGCCGGCGAGGTGGTGGAGCGCCCTGCCTCCGTGGTAAAGGAAATGCTCGAGAACTCGCTTGACGCCGGGGCCACGCGTATCAAGATCACCGTCGAAGCGGGCGGGAAGAAGCTGATCCAGATCACCGACAACGGCTGCGGCATGGTGCGCGATGACGCCATGCTGGCGTTCGAGCGCCATGCGACTTCCAAAATCAAGAATGCCGAGGACTTGTTGAGCGTCGCGACTCTAGGGTTCCGCGGCGAGGCGCTTCCTTCGATCGCCTCGGTGTCGCGCCTTCGCCTGGAGACCCGGGCATCAGATGATCCTGCGGGCACTGTGATCGAGATCAACGGGGGGAGAATGGCTCGCGTGGAGGAGGCCGGACTGCCGCTGGGAACTTCAATCACCGTCCGTGATCTTTTCTTTAATGTTCCCGCCCGCAAAAAGTTCCTGAAAGCGGAGTCGACCGAACTCTCCCATATCGCATCGCTAGTCACGCATTACGCCCTGGCGCATCCCGACAAGCATTTCGAACTGCATTCGGCCACGAACGCCATGTTGGTGGCGCCTCCGGTCGCGGGACACAGCGAGCGCGTGTATCAGGTGTTTGGCAAGGAGACGCTCGACCAGTTGATCCCCGTGGCCGCTCGGCAGGCTCTCGAACACGTGGGACTCCCTCAGCCTCCGCCGTGGCGGCGGAAGGAAGCAGATGACAATGGAGAAGAAGCCGCCCCAAAGGATCCCGGCGAGATGCGGATTCACGGCTTCGTCTCCAAGCCCGAGATTCAGAAGCTGAACCGCAATTCGATTTTTATATTCGTTAACGGACGTCTCATCCGCGACCGTCTGGTGCAGCACGCGCTGACCGAGGCGTACCGGAATATCATGCCTCCGACGGTGTACCCGATCGTGCTCTTGTTTCTGGAACTGCCCGCGGCTGAAGTCGACGTCAATGTGCATCCCTCGAAGACCGAGGTTCGTTTCCGGCAGCAGTCCGCGATGCACGATTTTGTGCGTGACTCCGTGCGAGCCGCATTGATGAAAGCGCGCCCCGTGCCGCAGTTTGTGGCGGAGATTCGCGCGCACGCCACGGCCAGCCAGGCCCTCTCGCCGGGAGCTTTAACGCCGGGACCAGATTGGCCTCCGTCGGAAGGCGGGCTCTCGCAATCCGGCGTTCGCCTTCAGGAAGCTGGACACGGCGAGCCTGGAGCCGATGGTAATTTCATATTGCAGGTGCCCGCGATGCCACCGACTTCGGCGCGTTTTCAGTTTGAAGGCGGCATCGCCGTCGAAGCGAATGCAGCAATCCCTGTTGCGCGTGGATTGGAATATGCTCCGCTCGATCCCAACTTCGCCACGACTCTTCCTCGCCAGCAGTTCGATGCGGTTCCCGACCACGGATGCTCCCCGGCGCTCGACGTCAGCGAAGAAGAGCCTACCCTCTCAGCTCTCGGCACGCTCAAGCCGCTGGGACAAATTCGCAATTCCTTCATCCTGGCGGTGAACGAAGACGGCTTGTGGATCGTGGACCAGCACGTGGCTCACGAGCGTGTACTTTTCGAGCGCGTGCTGAAGCAGCGGGCGGCGATGAGAGTCGAGAGCCAGCGCCTGCTCATGCCGATCGTATTGGAGTTGTCCCCGGCGCAGCAGGCGGTCTTTCGCGAAATCTCAGAGGAACTCGCGCACAACGGTTTCGAGGCAGAGCCGTTCGGCGCTCGTAGCGTCGCCATCAAGGTCGCTCCAGCGGGAGTGGAAGCCGCTGCCGTCGAGCACATGCTCCATGAACTGCTCGATCAATTCTCCAGCGAAGAGCAGTCGCTGAACCTGGAGAAGATTCGCACGCGCATTGCCGCCTCGATCGCATGCCATGCGGCCATCAAGGTCAACATGCCGCTGGAACAAAACAAAATGGAATGGCTGCTGGCCGAACTCGCCAAAACCGATCACCCCATGTCGTGCCCTCACGGAAGGCCGGTGGTGTTACGGTATTCTGTGAAAGATATTCAGAAAGCATTTAAGAGAATTTAGCACTGAGCGATGAGCGGCGAGCAATGAGCACTTGCTCAACCCCGTTTGCTCATAGCTCATAGCTCATCGTTCATCATGACTGACCTCGAACTTCTACAACTGCGCCACGAGAAATGGCGACTGGGCGGCAAGCCCATCCAGACCATTGAGCAAGCGCGCGCGTTCCTGGAGGATGTGGGATTCTGCCTGATGTATCCGCAGCGCCCGGCGCTGCTGGTGCCAACGTTCATCGGAGCATTTGTTGGATCGGAGGACCGCCTTCCGGAGTGGCGGCATGCGTTTAAGGACCCGCGGGCTGCCGAGGCCACCGAGTTGATGGTGCGCCTGCTCCGTGAGAAGACTGTATTCGAGGCGAATCTCTCTGACGAGAACAACGGATTCCTGATCGCGGCCTCGGTGTTTCCTTATTTCTATGCGCTGACGGGCGAGCGCAATCCGAAGCAGGCGCCACGGGCTGGCTCTCGATCAGCATACTCCGCGCTCGCCTGCGACGCCTTTGCACTGATTCAGCGCGAGGGGGCGATGTCGAAGCAGAAGTTGGTGGACGCACTGGGCGGTAGCGTGTCACTGGCCGCGCTCGATAAGGCGCTGGCAGAGTTGTGGTCGAAACTGCGCATCACGCGCGTCGACTATAAGGCCAGCGAAGGTTCGGTGTGGGACGTGCTGTATCGCTGGGCGCCGGATGCGGTGAAAGAGGGCGTCGGGCTGTCTGTTCCGGAAGCGCTTTCCGCACTGGTGTCGAAGTACCTGGATTGCGTCATCGCGGTCGAACTGGCGGAACTCGAAACATTCTTCGGGAAATTCATCGCCCGCTCGAAGGTGAAAGAGGCGGTGAACGCATTGCTGGCGGCGCGGGAATTGAGCTTCATACACGTTGGCGGGAAATCGATGGTGCAGATCACGCCCGAGAAAGTCGTGGCGACGCCGCGGAGCGCCGAACGATCGTCGTGATTCGAAGTTTGCCTCACCAATTAGAAACTGATCGCTATCGTGGGCGCCTCGCGCCTTCGCCTACTGGCCTAATCCACATCGGACATGCGCGCACGTTTTGGATTGCCGCACAGCGCGCGGCCGAGCGGCGCGGGGTCCTGATTCTGCGAAACTAGGATTTGGATCCACAGCGCTGCCGTGCCGAATTCGTCGATGCGATGATCGAGGACCTGCACTGGCTGGGAATTTCCTGGCACGAAGGACCGGCCGCAAGGTTTTGACCTTGGACCCCCTCAGTCCCAAAACGGGAAACTCGATTGACTCGCCAGAGTGTTTTCCTTGACCTCGGCATCTCGATTGTTTCATTCTGTTGTGTAACTCTTGAGTTCTTTGATCTCTAGCGGCGCATAAGTACTTGTGGCTCAGGATTTTGCCCCTAAGTGATTGCAGCCCAAGATATTGCGCGACATTTCCCGCTAACTCTATGATTCCAATATATCGGGGGGAGGGGGGGGTGGGGCTAACCAATCAGTAAATAACTCAAAAGCAATTCCGCCCACTGCTACACTCCCTCTATCTCTATGCACGTCAAGATTCTCGGCTCAGCCGCAGGCGGAGGGTTTCCCCAATGGAATTGCGCCTGCCCCAACTGCCGCTCATTGCGAGCCGGAACCTTCCGCGGGAAAGCTCGAACCCAGGCCCAAGTCGCCATCAGCAGTGATTCCGAACGCTGGTTTCTGCTTGGCGCCTCTCCGGATCTGCGGGCTCAAATTGAGGCTACTCCTGAACTTCATCCTCACACGGTAGACGACGCAACTCGGCATTCTCCGATCTGCGGCGCGGTTTTGCTGAATGCTGACATCGACCACGTTCTCGGATTACTCCTGATGCGCGAACTGCAACCGCTGAGCGCGTATGCGACTCTATCTGTGCGGCAAATTCTGACAGAAGACAACTCCATGTTCGTCATGCTGAATCGAGTTGATGGCCAGTTGAAGTGGACCGAGATCGCTACCGGCGAAACGTTTTCGCTGCTTACGCCGCTCGATGAAGACTCCGGATTGCGCTGCCGAGCGTTGTCACTTGGCAGACACTACCCTGCTTACGTTTCGCAGCGTCGGCAAGCTGGCCTCATTCGGCACGAAGCATCGTTGGGACTGATCGTCGAATCTCCTTCTGGCAAACGGCTCGCTTACATGCCCGCCGTTCCGCAGATCGATGATGTCCTGCTGAAGGAAGCCGACTTCGCCGATGTGCTGCTCTTCGATGGCACATTCTGGAGCGACGACGAACTCATCCGCATTCAGGGAAGCGGAGCAACCGCGCTGGAAATGGGACACGTTCCGGTCTCATCGCCAACAGGAAGCCTCGCGCAGTTGGCGCATCTGAACTGTCCACGTAAAATCTATATACACATCAACAACACGAATCCCATGCTGGACGAGGCTTCGGACGAGTATCGCGAGGTGCGAGACGCAGGCTGGGAGATCGCGGAGGATGGATGGCAGTTCGAACTGTAGATGAGAAAGCGGACGCACTGCTGTCTTTCGACGAACTGCGAGCGCAGTTGCGAGCGGTTGGTGAGGAGCGTTATCACCACAAGCACCCGTTCCATCTCATGATGCACGAAGGCCGCCTGAGCCGCGGTCAACTGCAAGCCTGGGCATTGAATCGCTATTACTACCAGAGCATGATCCCGGTGAAAGACTCCATCATCCTGTCGCGCGGCCCCGACCCGGCGTTTCGCCGTGCGTGGCGCAAGCGGGTCGTCGATCATGATGGCGATGCGAGCAGCGAAGGCGGAATCAAGCGCTGGCTCAAGCTTGCCGAGGCAACCGGATTGAACGCGGAACAAGTTGAGGCAGGAACCGGAATTCTCCCGGCAACGCGGTTTGCGGTGAACGAGTATCTCTACATCGTTCGCAGCCGCAGTTTGCTGGAAGCGGTCGCATCGTCCCTGACGGAATTGTTCTCGCGCGACCTGATCTCGCTGCGCATGGAGAAACTGCGTCAGCATTATCCGTGGCTTTCAGGAGGTCTGGATTATTTTCAGGCGCGTCTGACACAGGCTCCCGAAGACGCGAAGTTTGCCATCGAATATGTGCATGAGAATGCCAGGACGCGCGAGCAGCAGGAACTGGCGACTCAGGCCCTGCGCGACAAGTGCGACATTCTCTGGGCGCAGCTCGATGCGCTTTACTTTGCCTACGTGCAGCCCGGTTGGCCTCCGCCGGGCGCGTTTCAGATCGAGGAGAAGTAATCATGGCTGCTCCGACAGATGCGAGCCAGCCGCGACTCGCCACGGGATGCCGCTGGGGTGGAACCGAAGAGGACCGCATGATCCTATTCCCCGAAGGCGCGATGAAGCTGATGGGGACCGGACGACAAGTGCTCGAGCGCTGCGATGGCCAGCGCACGTTCGGAGAAATCCTTATCGAGTTGCAGAAGGAGTTCGAGAAGACCGATCCGGGAAAGATTCGCGCGGACATCAGCATGTTCCTGGAGCAGCTACAGAAGAAGAGGATCGTCGATTATTGAGTAAGTGGGTAATTTGGTAATTGTGTAATTGAAAAACACAAGTCTCGTCGATCGATTCCAATTACACAATTACTCAATTACACAATTGCCAAATGCCTTTCTCCCCTCTCGCGGTTATTGCCGAAGTCACGCATCGATGCCCATTGCATTGCATCTATTGCTCTAACCCCACAGAGTTGGCCGCCGTGAGCAGCGAACTGTCGACGGAGGAGTGGATCAGCGTCTTCCTGCAAGCCGGCAAGCTGGGGATGCTGCATGCGCACTTCACCGGAGGCGAACCTCTGGCGCGTGCTGACCTTACGGAACTGATCGCGGCCGCGCGCGCTGCGGGACTCTATACGAATCTCATCACCTCGGGCATCGGACTGAATGAGCAGCGGCTGCAGATGTTGGTTGATGCGGGTCTCGATCACATACAAGTCAGCTTTCAGGACTCGCGGGAGGAAGCCGCCAACTGGATCGCGGGCGCCAAGGCTCACGCGCACAAGATCGAGCTGTCCCAAGCGATCCGGCGACACAGGATTGCATTCACCGTAAACCTGGTCGTGCACCGGCAGAACCTGGATCATCTCGAGGAGATGATCGCCTTCATCGAGCAACTGCAGCCGGAACGCGTCGAGATTGCACACACGCAATACTACGGTTGGGCGCTGGCGAATCGTGCGGCGCTGATGCCGACGCGCATGCAGCTGGAAAAAGCGGTCGCTATCATCAGCGAGGCCGAGAAACGGCTTGCGGGCCGCATCCGAATCGATTCGGTCGTACCCGACTATTATGCAAAGTATCCCAAGGCTTGCATGGGAGGCTGGGGACGAAGATTGATGCTGGTCAATCCTTCCGGCAAGGTACTGCCGTGCCACGCGGCGGAAGTGCTGCCCGGATTGTCCTTCGAGAATGTTCGCGAGAAGTCGCTGGAATGGATCTGGCAGGAATCGGAATCGTTTCGCAAGTTTCGCGGTGAAGAGTGGATGCCGGAACCTTGCCGCAGTTGCGACCGGCGTGGAGAAGACTTCGGAGGTTGTCGCTGCCAAGCTTTCCTGCTTACGGGCAATGCTGCAGCAACGGATCCGACATGTTCGCTTGCGCCAGCGCACGCGATTGTTGAATCGGCCGTAGAAGAAGCGAATTCAATGGCCGACATTGCGAAACCGGCGCAGGCGTCGTCATTCGTGCATTTGCAGAAACTCACGAATGATCTTTGGAGGTACCGCACGAATCCGGAGTAATCAGACCAACCTTAGAAGAGCGACCCTCAGCGGCTAAAGCCGGTGTTGATTTGCACAACTAACGGCGCGGCTGGAAGCCGCGCCCTTTCAAACCCAGTCTCGAACAATCGCTCGCTCACCAGCGGATACCGATTGTGATGGGCCGCAGGTCGGTTGTGATGTTGTTGTGCTTGCCGTGCAGGTAGCGGAATTCGGCGTAGAGCTCCATGTTGGGCCGAATCTTGCGGGTGATGCCGCCACCGAAGTTGTAGCCGAACTCGTTCTGGCTGGAGTGGAGGAAGTCGCCGTTAATGGGCAAGGCGCTGGCGAAGCAATGTCCCCACCAGGTGAAGAATCCGTTGCACGCCGAACCCGGAATCGCGGTCGAAGAATCGAGCTTGCCGGAACGATGCACGAAAGACGGACCGAAGACCAGGTAGCCGCCCCAATTCTTAGATGCGGGAATATTAATGATCGGATCAAGCATCAGCGAATATGCATGATCGGTTGCGCCAGGGGCTTGGGCCAACTCCAGCGCCGAAGTGCGCAGCGGCAAGTTATCGAACTGAAAGTCGAGGCGAAATCCGAAATACTTGCTGTAGTTGCGGGCAGCTCCAGCGGCGGCGATGCCACCTCCGCCGCGGACGTACGTTTTCGTATTGCCGTAGGGGAGACCGGCTCCTCCGCCCACGTTAAAGGTCCATTTCTTATAGTCGCGTGGCTTGTTTCGCGGCCGGGTCGTCTCTTCGGGAGAAGCTTCCTGGCTGCCCGACTGATCCGGCTGCTGTTGGGTCTGAGGTTGCGCCGCGGGTGGTTGCTGCGCGGAGGGCTGTTGGGCGTGGACGACTGCGATTCCCATCGGAACGGTCATTAGAAATGCAAGAAAGCGGAGTCCGGGAATCGTGGCGAACTTTCGAATCATTCATTCTCCTCCCGCTGCCGGGCTGCGGACGCGAGCGCTCGAACCTACCCGTCAACGACAGGCGCTTGAGAAAGAGCGTGTCCGCGATGATCCCGCCGTGATTACACTCGCAGCAGGCAGGCTCCATATTACCAACTTTGATGCGGAGTTCGCGCGAGATGCCGCCCGAGAAGCGAGGATCGGTCAGTGGAACCTTCCTGCGCGTGCGCACGTATCCATTCGGCATGGAAAGATCCGCCCCAGAATCGAACGCTCCGCAGTGGCTGATTCTGCTTGGAGCCTCCTTCTTCATACTGGTCCTGGCCGTCTCGGCCTATTGGGAGGCTGACATCCGTTGGCTTCACTTCTTTCAGGCCTGGATGTACCTCGCCACAATCGTGTTGAGCTTTCGTCGCAGCCGATGGGGATACTTCATCGGAATCTCGGCTGCGGGCTTATGGGACTATACGAACATCTTTGCCACTACTTTTCTCTACAACGGGCTGCAACGGCTCTCAGAATGGATTCATACGGGACATCTTCAGCGGCCGGATTTGCTCATCGCGATACCCGCGTGGCTGTCGAACTTCGCGGTGGTTGTTGGCTGCGTTTGGGGTTATTCCCGGCTGCGGGACAAGTCGTGGAGTGATGTGCCTAGGCTTGTGATGACGTTCGCACTCACAACCGGATTCTTCGCTCTGGATATGTATCTGTTCCAACCGCGCTATCTCGGCATCTTTCCGCGGCTATTACGGCCGCGTTTGCCGTAAACGGCGTTCACCTCGGTTTCATGTGGTCCGACAAGCTATGCAAGACACTTGGAAGCCAGGCGTTCCACTGGTTCCAGTCGTGTCCGCCGCGAACGGTGTGAAACTCGTACCTGAAGTGTTGGGCAAGGAGACCGGCAAAGTCACGGTTGGCGGGCAGGAGCCCTTCTTGTTGTCCGCAGGTGAGGAAGAAGTATGGGGCGAATTGGGGATTTGCGGTGCGGACCAAAGCAAAAGGATCGTTGTCCCGCCGGGTCTGGCTTCCGGATGGTCCAAAAATGGAATTGTAGTGTCGTGATTGCTGCAACCTCTTGAAGGAAAATGCGCGCCGGGGGACGTCAATTGCGGAACTGATCCCTCCAACGAAAGAAAAGAGGTCGGGACGGCGCAGCCCAATCTTCACTGCGCCGAAGCCACCCATTGAAACACCGATGATGGCGCGGTTTTCGCGACCGGCGGCTACGGGAAATCTGCTTTCCACGTCGGAAATCAGATCATGCGTGATGTAGTCTTCGAATCGATCCTGCGGCGGGTCGACCGCGTTGGTGTAGTAAGAGGATTCGCCCTCCGGCATGACAAGGAGCAGGCCTGACTCCGCAAAACGCGCGACGTCGGAATAGTTCGACCAGTCGCGAAATCCTCCGCCACCGCCGTGCAGCAGGTACACCACTGGCAGTTTGCGGCCCGCTGGTTCCACGGGCGAGATGACTCGGTATGGCATGTCGCGGCCCAGCGCGTCGCTGTGGAACGTGATGTCACGCAAAGTGACTTTCGCGGTGAGACGTGGACGATCTGCGGGCGTCGAATCGTTACTCCGTCTGCAGCTCACCGTAAGCGCCAATGCGACGCCGAGGAGCACTCGGGTGCAGTAAGAGCAGAGACCGCGCATGTCGGCTGCGATCATAGTCGAAGGGTAAGGCCATGAGCGCGAACGGATGGCCGTCCAGACTCTGGCTTGTCAACATCGAAACGATTTCTCGCCATTCGTTTTTGCAGTTTTCGGGAAACGCCGCGCACACGTATGATGATGGATTCAACTTAACCACGGGAAGGACATCTTGGCGAAGCAGACATCAGAACGGGCAACCACAGCGATCAGTCCCGCAAGGCAGAGTGGAGACGCCTGCAAGATCGCGCTCATCGGCTTTGGGACTGTCGGCCGTGCCGTGGCAAAAATCCTGTGCGAAAGCGGCAATCCAGCGCTTCGGTTGACCCATATCTGCAATCGCAACGTTCAGAGGAAAAAGCAAGACTGGGTTCCGGCAGATGTGGTTTGGACGGACGACATCGAGTCGGTGCTGAAGTCTGAGGCGGACATCGTGATCGAGTTGATCGGGGGATTGAATCCCGCGGAACAGATCCTGCGCAAGGCCCTCGAATCGGGCAAGTCTGTGGTCACCGCGAATAAGCAGCTGATCGCACGCTGCGGGCCCGATCTGCTGCAATTGGCCGCGAGTAAAGGGTGCCAGCTTGAGTTTGGCGCCTCGGTCGCAGGAGGCGTTCCCGTGATCCCGGCGTTGCGCACGGGGCTGTGCGGAGACCGGCTGCACGGCATCGCGGGGATTTTGAACGGAACCTGCAATTACATCCTGAGCCGGATCGAGAATGCGAGGGTCCCGTTCAGCGAGGCGCTGGAAGAGGCGCAGGCCCGCGGGTACGCCGAGGCCGATGCGTCCGAGGATCTGGACGGCGGTGATGCGCGAGCCAAGCTGGCGATCCTGGCGCTGGCAGGATTGCGTACGCGGGTGGAGCCCGAATCGATTCGCGCGCGGACCATCCGGCCGGTGGATGCGGTCGATTTTGACTATGCTGCGGACCTGGGTTGCACGATCCGGCAGATTTCGCGGGCTGACTTGAAGGAAGGCACTTTGTTCGCGGATGTCGGTCCGTGCTTGGTTCCATCGGATTCGCCATTCGGGCGCGTGCAGAGAAACCTCAATTTAGTTCTTACATCGGGGCAGTATGGCGGCGATATGGCATTCCTGGGAGCCGGGGCCGGTGGCGATCCTACTGCGGTGGCCGTGGTTTCGGACGTTATGTTTGTGGCCCAGGGCCTCGCGGGTGGCAAGAGAGACGTGGCGAACTACGTCTCTACACCGCGGATCAGCAGTGATTTTGAGACTCCCTGGTACCTGCGATTCTTTGTGCGGGATCAGCCTGGGATAGTGGCACGGCTGGCGCAGATTCTGGCCGATCACCATCTCAACATCGATTCCCTGCTGCAGAAGCCGGGATTTGAGAAGGCTTCCTTGCCCTTTGTAATCACGCTGGAGCCGTGCCATGACTCGCAGTTGCATCCGGCGCTGGAACGGATGGCGGGGATGGATTTCGCAATCCGGCCATGCCTCTGCCTGCCAATTCTTCGCTGATTTTTGAGGGAAAACAGCGCCGGCCCTCTTTGACCGGCGCTGACTGAGCTAATTCCAGAAAGGGTTGTTGAGCCCCGCAGGCTTAAGTGCGCTATCGGCTTGTGTCTCCATGCCCGATTCATCAGAGATCTTCTCGTCGATGAAGCGGGAAGGTGGTGGAAGACGTTCTTCGCTTGCCGGCGGAACGTTCTTGCCCGGCGTTGGAATATAAGGGAGATTCGATTTCATGCGAGACTCCTGTACTTTTATGATCTAGGTTTATTAAACACCTCGGAGTGCTCGGAGCAGGCGCAATAATTTTGATGACAGGTATTAAAAAAATGCATGGTGATTTGGGAGTCCGGGTCGACACGGGGATGCCAACCCACAGTCAAAACCCCCACCCTGTCGCATAAACCGCGACAAGGATGGGGCACCCTCTGGATTTGAGGACTTGATCATGAAATATCGCAAGTTGGGACGGACTAACTTTGAAGTCAGCGAAATTGGGGATGGGCTTTGGGGGATGAGCGGGTGGACTGGGTCGGATGATGGGGAGTCTCGGTCATCGATGCAGATGGCCATCGACCTGGGCTGCAACTTCTTCGATACGGCATGGGCCTACGGGGACGGAAAAAGCGACGGGCTGCTGGGCGAGGTCATGCAGCGGAATTCCAGCAAGCGGCTGTACGCGGCATCGAAGGTACCTCCTGCCAATGATCGTTGGCCGGCCTTGCCGGAGTACAAGTACCGGGATGTCTTCTCTGCCGAGCATGTTTTCAAGTATGCGGATCTTATCCGCAAGAAGCTCCGAGTCGACAGCATTGATGTGTTGCAGTTCCACGTTTGGGACGACAGCTGGGCCGATGAGCCGGAGTTTCGATCGACGGTCGAAAAGCTCAAGAAAGATGGATGGGTCAAGTTCTTTGGGCTGAGCATCAATCGCTGGGAGCCCGAAAACGGGATCAAGGCTCTGCGGACAGGATTGGTAGACGTGGTGCAAGTCATTTACAACATCTTTGATCAGGCGCCGGAAGACGAACTGTTCCCACTTTGCCAGGAACTCGATGTCGGCGTAATCGCGCGGGTGCCGTTCGATGAGGGCAGCCTGGGCGGGAAGATGACGCTGGAGACGCGATTTCCGAAGGGTGATTGGCGCGCGGGATACTTTGGACCGGAGAATCTGCCCAGGACGATCGAACGGGTGGAGAAGTTGAAGAAGGTTCTACCCGCCGGGATGTCGCTACCGGAGATGGCGCTGCGGTTTATCTTGTCGCATCCGGCTGTGAGCACGACAATTCCTGGCATGCGGAGAGCCGAACATGTGCGGGAAAACATCGATGCGAGCGATGCCGGGCCTTTGGACAAGGGACTACTCGCGGAGTTGAAGAAGAATCGGTGGAACCGGAAGCCGCAGCGGTGGTCGGACTAGCGAGGGCATAGCGAATAAAACCTGTCGAGCTTCGCTCGACGGACAGCCCCTTCGACTTCGCTCAGGGCCGGCTTCGGCGGCTGTCCCCACATGGTAGTAAACTTGACTGTTTGCGGTTGATAGTTTGGCCAATCCCGGCACAGCCTTGTGTCGGTTCCCGCTTGGCTTGTCGAAAGCGAGTCGACTCTTTGTTCAGAAAAGTAGCCGCCTGGTTGATCTCAATTGTCGTCCTGCTGACGCCAATGTGCGCGCAGAATCCTGGGGGATCGCTGCGGGGCGCAATTCTGGATGCGACCGGGGCTCGGGTGGCATCGGCCCAGGTGATCGTGCAGGCTGTGGATTCGTCGTTGCGGCGCGCGGCCGAGACCGAGGATCGGGGCGAGTTTCGGGTCGATGATCTGCCGCCCGGAAACTATCGCCTGACGGTGAATGCCGCAGGATTTGCCAAAGCTGAAGCAGATGTGAAGGTCGCTTTGAGTTCCGTGCGAGAGGTGACGGTGACCCTGCGTGCCGTGGGATCCTCGGAGACGGTTAGTGTGCGCGGCGAGAATTCTTCGATTACAACGCAACCGATCGATCTGGCGAGCGTGGTACTTCAGGGAGTGATCAGCAGTCAGGACTTGCAGACGCTTCCGCTTGCCAGCCGCAGCTTTGCCAACATCGCGTACCTGGCTCCGGGGACACAACCGGTGGAGCCCTCCGATCCGACGAAGGCCCGGATTACCGCTGTCTCGACGGGGGGAAGCTCAGGGTTGAACAACGACATTTCGGTGGACGGCGCCGACAACTCCGACGATTGGATCGGAGGATTCCTGCAGAATTTTTCACCCGACGTCATTCAGGAATTTGCAATGCGCACGGCGAACCAGGACGCTGACAGCGGAGGGACCACCGCTGGTTCGGTGGTGATTACAACCAAGCGCGGAAGCAATGACTGGCATGGAGGCGGGGCATTTTACGAACGAGCGTCAGAGCTCAATTCACGGTTCCCGATTGAGAATCCGGCCAAGTCCTGTGACGCGGGTAGCTGCGTGGAGAATCCGAAGCAGCCGTTTTCGCGGCAGAACTATGTTGGGACGCTGGGCGGGCCGCTGGTGCGGGACAAGGCCTGGTTCTTCTCGTCTTTGGAATATGTGCGCGAAAACGCCAGCATCGCCTACAGTCCGGCGAGTGTTGCGCAGTTCGATGCGCTTTCGCAATTGGCGTCGGACGGGCAGATTCCGGGGGTGTCCTCGATTGCGGTTCCACAAACCGTCCCTATTCCCTTTCGTGATTATCTGGGGTCGGTGCGATTCGATTGGGCGCAGTCCTCGAGATCGCAATGGTTCCTGCGAATGTCTGAAGACAGTTATCTGACACACAACAACCTGGTGCAGCAGGCCACGCTGCCTTCGACGGGACTCACGACGCATAACAATTATTGGAATGCCGTGGTGAGCAATAGTTTCGCATTCAGTCCAACGTGGCTTGGAACGTTTGTTTTCGATGCCGGCGCACTGCATCTTACGCAGGCGCGAAACTCGACGTTGGGCTTTGCATTGCAGTTTCCGTTCAGCGCCACCTCGCTGACAGTTTCGGGATTCGAAACCTTCGGAGATAACCAGTTCGCCACGCCGATCACTCTGTTCCCGTCTCTGCGCAATCAAGAGAAATATCAGCTTCGGTACGATGTCAGCCACGCCACCGGGGATCACTCATTTAAGTTCGGAGTGAATTTCATTCATGAGCCCGTTCTGAGCGGCGCGTTTCCGGGAAATCAGGAGACGCTGTATTCGTTCCCGCAGAATCCGAGTTTTTATACGGCGAATCCGGGCCAGTTCCCGCTTGACTATGCGGATGGAGCCTCGACGACTCCGGCAAGCGATGGAAACTTCTCACAGAATGTGCAGCGATTCGGGCTCTATGCGGAGGATTCGTGGCGCGCGACGCGGCACCTGACAGTGAATTACGGACTGCGGTGGCAAACTACTTTTGGGCTTTTTGCGGGATCAGGCCACAGCCAGAAGCTCAATCCGGCATTCGTCACTCTCAGTGCGTTACAAGTTCCTTTCGCGAGCGGCGTACCGAATGACTATCGCAAGCAGTTCGGCCCACGTCTTGGGATCGCGTATTCGCCGGGAAGCAGCGGGAATACGGTGATTCGTGCCGGCTTCGGTTTGTTCTACAACGATCTCGCGCAGAACGGATGGGCGACCGCCTTTCAGGGAGTGAACGCGACGAATGTGGCTGCAGGACCATGCGCGCTCACTGGAAGTGATGGAGGCTATTCGCTACTGGGTGCTGGATGCCTGCAGGGAGGCGCGGGAGCGACGGGAAATCTGATCGATGCGAACTACAAGACTCCGTATGGAATTCATGTGACCGGCGGGGTGCAACATGCCTTGGGCCGAAACTGGACGATCAGCGCCGACTTCACACATGAGCAGGGAAATCACGGCTATCGCGGATACAGTTTTTCGAGCGGCGAGAATTTGTTCACGTCGCTCATTCCGGCGTCGGATGGATCGTACACCGCGGATCAGAAAAGCGTGGTCCCGAATCTGAATTTGTTCAAGTCGGATAACCGATCGAGCTACAACGCGCTGATGATCGTGGCGCAAGGCAACGTCAATCGCCGCTTCAATTTGATCGCGCACTATACGCTTTCTCGAGCGAAGACCTGGGGCTGCCTGCTGGGCGAGCTGTGGGATTACGTGAATGGCGTGTGCGATCCGTTGAATCCGTTTGGGGCGGGAGATTACGGGCCGTCGGGGGAAGATGCGACTCATCGCTTTGTGCTTGCGGGAACACTGCACCTGCCGGGTGGCGTGGAATTGACGACGATGACGCAGGCAGAGTCGGCGCGGCCGATTACGCTGACCACTCCGGCGGGCGATCGAGCCGTGATTAACGGCGTGAAGACTTCGCTGGATCAATTCCGGGGTACGCCGTTCATTCAGGCAGATCTGCGGGTTAGCCGGCCCATTCACTTTGGAGAAAGGTGGGAAATTCGGCCGTTCGCTGAATTCTTCAATGTCTTCAACCGTAATAATCCGGGCGCGAACTATGTAACGGACATTTCGGCGTTGCCGAATCCGGTGAATGATTTGAGCAACGCTACCGCGATCTGTACGAATCCGAGTTGCAAGGCAATGGTTCCGATCACGAATCCGCAGAAGCAATTGCTGTTTCCGGCGGGGGCGCTGGGAGATTTCTTTGGGCCGGGGACTACGGTGGGGATTCCGTTTGCGGCGCAGTTGGGCGTGCGGGTGAACTTCTAGCTGGAAAGTGCTGGCGGCCCCGGAGGGGCTCGAACCCCCAACCCTCGGTTCCGAAGACCGATGCTCTATCCAATTGAGCTACGGGGCCGCGATAAGGCTGACTGCGCGTTGAGAGCCTGAAATATGCGCGCCGGGCTTCGCCCAGGCTTGGACGGCCGAGGCGGCCGTCGCCACATGGACAGGGCCTTCGGCCGAAGGCTGTCGCCACATACTTCTCAAACCAAAGAAATGGGGTGGGAAACGGGAATCGAACCCGCAACCGCCGGAGCCACAGTCCGGTGCTCTGCCAGTTGAGCTATTCCCACCGCAGGAACTTCATTATAGCAACTGGGGAAGGGGAACGGCGGGCAGTCAGGCCTCAGGATTTCAATTGTGAATATGTGAGGAGCGGTCGAAGTTCCGAAGTCAACATCCCCACCCCTGTCTCTGCCAAAAACGCGGAGACAAGAGTGGGGCACCGGATAATCTAACGTCTAATCCAGCCGTGCCGGTGTGCAAGCTGAGCGCAAAGCACGACTAGCGAGATTCCGAACAAGAGGAGCGTTACGTTTCGCGCTTTGCAAAGACGGGGGAGTTTTTCTGGAGGGACTGTCGTCGACATCATGTCGATTAGGAATGCACCTACGAAGAGATCGATGGCGGTGAAGATGGTCCAACCCACGGGAGGATTTTAGAACATGGCGGCTGGCGAATGGGGCTTACAGCACCGAAGGCGGCCGTCGCCACATGAGTCGGGCGGCCTTCGGCTGTCTTGCCTGATCGTTTCTAGATTCGGCCGACGCCTACGTACTCAAATCCGAGGGCGCGGAGGCGGGTGGAGTCGAGCAAGTTCTTGGTGTCGAAGATTACGGGCTTTTTCAGGAGGTGCTTGATGCGGTCGAAGTCGAGGGCACGGAACTCGGGCCATCCGGTGCCGACGACCAGAGCGTCGGAGCCTTCGGCGACTGCGTAGGCGGAATCGCAATAACGAACCGCGCCATTGAGGTGCGTCTTGGCTTCGGGGATCGCGACTGGATCGTAGGCGCGAACGCGAGCTCCTTTGGAAACCAGTCCCTCGGCAAGGCGTAGAGAGGACGATCCGGCAACGGAATTCGTGTTCGGCTTGAACGCGAGTCCGAGGATGCCAACATCTTTGTTCTCCACCGAATTCAGTGCAACGGAGATTTTGTCCACCAGGCGATCGGCCAGCAGGCTATTCACATCGCGGGCGGCATTCAGAACTTTCAGCGAGACACCCTGTTGCTGCGCGAGTTGCATGAGGGAGTCCATATCGGACTCTGCGAATACGCCGCCCATGCCGGCGCCGGGCTGCAGGCAACGGGGCGCAATCTTTTTATCGAGGCCGAGGGCGAGGGCAAGGTTGACGGCATCGGCGTTCACGCGCTCACAGAGGGTAGCCACTTCGTTGATGAACGAGATCTTGGTGGCGACGAAAGCGGTCGCCGCTTCGCGCACCAATTCGGCGGTGGCCTGATTGGTCACGATTACCGGGACGCCGCGCATCACGAGGGGATGGAAGATCTGCTTCAATACCTGCACCGCCTCGCTCGAGCTCGATCCCAGAATGAGGCGGTCGGGCCAGTTGAAGTCTTCCACAGCGCAGCCGTCGGTGAAGAACATGGGCTGCGACACGATAGTGGCTTGCAGCCCGATATCCTTGATGCTTTTCTCAAGCGCACTAGCCGTGCCGACAGGAACGGGAGTGACGATGGTCAGAATTGGAGGCTTGGGAGCGAGGCGGGTGATGCGAATAGCAATGTCGTTGAGATTCTCGGCTTTGTCTTCCGCCAGGAAGATCACGCCGGTCCTGCGGGCGAATGATTCGATGTCGGTGGAGTAGGCGAGGCGGCCGGCACGAACGTTGCGGCGGATAATTTCTTTCAGATTTTTCTCGAAGAACGGGATATTACCCTGGGCCATTTCCACCATGCGGGAGCGGTCCGGGTGGCAGCAAGAGACGGGCGTGCCGAAGTCCGCGAGACAGGCCGAAATCACCGTCCCGAGATACCCTGAACCGTAAACCCCGATCTGCATGTGATGTCTCCCCGTTCGATGGCCGGAAAACCCGCGTCAGAGTTGGCGTTTGGCGGAATTCCCGGAGCCTTGCCCTACTCTTTATCTACAGGGGCGCAGTGAGGTTTTCAACGCACGGGAGTGAGATGTACCTAGGGCCATGTACGCATGGCGGGAGTAACCCGGGCGAGTGAACGAGAGTACTCTATCGCGAAACACGGGAAACCAGGCGCTGTCCGAGTTGGACTGGCGCTAGGTCGATCCAGCAGTTGAGAGAATCTTCGCGGACAAAGGTCAGTCTTTCCAGCAGGATGCGCCGGCTGCCGGAGTAGTTCTGCCAGCGCTGGCGGGCGATCTCGAAGGCAGCCTGCGCGGGCGACTCGGCGCCCATCTTCACAATGGTCAGGTGGGGGATGTATGGCCACTCTTCCTTAAATTGCAGTTCTGCCGTGTTCAGCTTGCGATGCAAGTCGGACATGTGTCCGGCTGCGGTCTCGACGCGGATGAAGACGGTAGGCGTTACCGGGATGAAGGTTTCGACCGAACCTAAGGAGACTTCGAAGGGCTCTTCTTCTCCGCAGATTCTCTCCAGGATCTGAAGGGCGGAACTCTCGGAGCCGCGTAACGGGCGAGGTGGCAGGATCGAGAGGTGGGCCGCCATGTGGGGAAGGTCCGGATGCAGTTCCCGCCGAAGATTTTCCACGAACTCGCCAGCTGGGCTTTTTAAATAAGCCACCAGCGCATAACGCCCCGTTTGCATAACTGGAGAAAAATTATAACGCGCGGACCGGGAGGGTTGGCGTGTTTGTTCACTCGAAAATTGTGGCCGGAGGTTCTGCCCTCACGGAAAAGTGGCAAGTACTTCCGCAAAAGATTTACTCTGGGAGGCCAATTCGACAAGTGAGGACCCGATGAAACGGAGAGAATTCATTCACAATATTGCCGCCGCGGGAGCCGGAGTATTCGTGTTCAGGTCCGCTCCCAAAATCTTCGCCCAGACAGTGCCGGGACGGATTGAGGTCCTGATGGACGAACCTCTCGGCACGATCTCGCCCAACATCTACGGCCATTTCGCGGAGAATCTCAGCGGAGTGATCTACGACGGTATATGGGTCGGGGAGAACTCGAAGGTGCCCAACGTGGGTGGCATTCGCAAGGAACTGATCGACGAGATGAAGAAGATCAGTCCTTCAATCGTTCGTTTTCCCGGCGGCTGCTTCGCAGATAGCTATGACTGGCGCGACGGAATAGGCCCGGCCGATAAGCGTCCGCGCCGCACGAATTTCTGGAATGGCGGCGAGAAGGCTGGCGCTCCTGACGCGCACCGCTACGATCCAAATCGCTTCGGGACGAACGAGTTTGTGCAGTTTTGCCGGGCGATAGGAGCTCAACCTTATCTCGCGGCGAACCTGCGCAGCCTACCCGCCCAGGAGTTCAATCGGTGGATTGAATACTGCAACTCCCCTGCAGGCAGCACCACACTGGCCGACATGCGCGCGGCGGCGGGATTCAAAGATCCCTTCAATGTTCATTACTGGGGAGTGGGAAATGAGTCTTGGGGATGCGGAGGAAACTTCACACCGCAGGAGTACGCGGTGGAGTATCGCAGGTTCACGGCATGGGCGCCGGGGTATCCCGGAGCGGACCTGTCCTTTGTTGCGTCAGGACCAAATGACGACAAATGGGACTGGACCCGCGGATTTCTGGAAGAGATCGTGCGCAAGGGGAGGAACGAAGTCCGGGGAATTTTCGGTCTGGCGCTGCACTACTACGCCTGGAACCTGAGCCGCGGCAAGACTTCAGACTGGAATAAGGGAAAAGGGGATGCGGTCAACTTCGACGAAGTGGACTGGTACGAATTGCTGCGCCAGGGCGATGTTATGGAATCGTTGATTAAAGGGCACTGGCTCGCCATGGGGGAATTCGATCCCGAGCACCACATCAAGCTGGTGGTGGACGAGTGGGGACCATGGTATAAGCCGGGCAGCGAACTCACTCCCGGGGATCAACTCGAACAGTTGCCTACGTTGCGTGACGCTGTGTTCAGCGGCATGACGTTGGATACATTCAACCGTCATCCGGAGAAGGTGGGCATTGGATGCTGCGCACAACTGATTAATTGCCTGAACAGTCTGTACCTGGCGCATGAAGATCGATTCTGCGTCACCCCGGTCGGACACGTTTTCGATATGTATGCGGCACATCAGGGAGGAACAGGTCTGAGAACCGAGTTTTCAGTGCCGGCCGTTCATTATGACCGCGACGGGCAGACGGCAAGCTTCTGGGGACTGCAAGGTTCGGCATCTCTCCACGGGAAAGAACTGGTGCTGACGGCGGTGAATCCGGATGTCAAGAATCCGATCGAGGCGCAGATTGCGATCCGCGGCGCGCGGGTGAAGAGTGGACGCGCGGCAGTGCTCACCGCGTCCGACATTCATACTCGCAATGCGTTTGAGCAGCGGCAGGCTATCGTTCCCACAGGGTCGCCGATGGAGATCAAGGGTGATGCGCCGGTGTTCCGCTTCCCTGCTGCGAGCGTGGTGAAGCTCACGTTGGCTCTCGGGTGAGACGATGTCGCCCGGATAACGCTGGGCGCTTCGAGTGGAACAAAGTGACCGCGTGCTTTAGAATCAACTTTGCCAGTAATGTCGGGGCGTAGCGCAGCCTGGTAGCGCACCTGCCTTGGGCGCAGGGGGTCGTAGGTTCAAATCCTATCGCCCCGACCAAATTTTCTCGTTTTCTCTGATTCCAGCCGAGAAAATCTCCTGATACCATCAGCATCGAATCCCCACCCTTTGCAGAAAACGCAAAGGATGGGCCACCCGCGGGCCTGGCATTGTTTCCTGCAATCCTGGTTACCCGTCATCTCGGCGCGTATTAGGGCCAGAAAACTTCAGCCAGCTCTTGCTCTGACAGCGTCGGTCTCACCACATTCGGAAACGGAGCGGCGGGCCGGATAGGAGCGCAACTCCGGAGACGGTTTGAATCCATCCCAATTCACCTCAGTTGGGTAATTGTGAGGTGAATCGCATCCACATGCTATGTTGTTGATTCTAAATATATATATCAAAAATGGTCATTAGAGTGTGAATACACCTCACACCTCACAATTCATGTGAGATGGGCACTCATGGGGGAGAGTGTTCAATATTCTTGACGCCTTCGACCCAGTTTGCTACTTTCCACGTCACCGACGCACCTCGCCACCAAACACCTCGCCACTTCGTGACCGCTTGGGGGGCCTCAAATGTGGGAAGACAACCGTTATTTCTGGGTGGTGCTCTGCAAGAATCGTTGGTTTCACATCCGGGAGAGCCTAAGTCTAAATTACAAGCAGAGAATCCCTCTTGGCGAAACCGATGCCTACACCTCGTGCCCTATTGGCAATACCACCTTCAATGTCCGATGTGATAAGTGCGGTAAAGAGTACAGCTACAGAGCCTCGGACGTGCTGAAGTTTGAACTGGAGGCACCTGAGTCATTCACTCCGCATCCCTTATTTCGAGATGACGGCACGGGCACCGATTCGGTTGTCGCTGAGCAACCCACAGAGAACACGGAACACTAGCAGGGGACCTGCGGCGGTGCGGCCCAAGCGGCACGGCTAGCCCGTTTTTCGCCGCTCAGAAGGCATAAGCACCAGGGCCATCTGGACGCCACGACGAACGCTCGCGAACTCAACCGGCTGCACCGGCTCGTTCAACTCTTCCAGCCGTTTTCGCAAGTCATTCCCGCAGGTTAGGTTAGCGGTACAGTGCTTACAGTCTGGGTTGTGGATTTCCAGAAAGGACAATATGTAGCAGATCCGAGGTCTCAGATTCATGGCACTCACCCGGCTCGACAATTTGATCTGGAGCAAACTCGTCGATTTCGGCGGGGCTGTCGTTGCTCTTCCGCAATGATGAGCAAGTTTTTTTGGGTGCTCGGGAGCAGTAGGTTAGAACTGTGTCACGACGGACACACTAAGTCCTTCCCATCGTCTCAACCGGCTAATCTTGGGACTGCGAGGGTCGCATTTTAGTCATCGTGTCTCGGAGCGTGCGGCCGTTCCCGCCTTCTGTTCAAGCTCCGCCCAGCGCGCGTACAGTGCATCCAAGTTCTTCTGTGCGGCTTCCAGCTCAGCGTGTGCGGCGAGGAGTCTGGGACCATCACTGGCAATCGCGGGATTCTCCATCTCGGCACGCCGGGCCTGCAAGACCTGCTCCGCCTCGGCAATGCGTTGCTCGATGCCGGCATACTCTCGCCCCTCTATATAGGAGAGCTTCTTTTTCTGTGTCTCCGGCCGGGAGGAGGGCGCTGGCTGCTCGGGGCGTGTCTGTTTCTCTGCTGCTCCCTTGTTTTCCGCCTGCCACAACTCCCATTGCGGGTAGTCGGCAAAGCTTTCCGCGCGGCCCTGGCCGTCGAGACCTAGCACGATCGTCGACACGCGATCGAGCATATAGCGGTCGTGCGTGACCAACACCAGGGATCCGCGAAATTCAAGCAGGCTTTCTTCCAGGATTTCGAGCGTGGGGATATCGAGATCGTTGGTAGGCTCGTCCAACAGAAGGAGGTCGGCCGGCTGCAGCATGAGTTGGGCGATCAGGACCCGGGCCCGCTCACCTCCGGAAAGCCTTTCGACCGGCTGGTTCAGCTGTTCTCCGGTGAACAGAAATTTCGCCGCCCACGACGCCACGTGAATCACCCGGTCTTGATAGATGACCGAATCGCCTTCGGGCGCGAGAGCGCGGCGCAGGGTGACATTCTCGTCGAGCTTGCGGGTCTGGTCGAAATAAACGATGCGCAACCAGTCGGCGCGACGAATATCTCCGCCACCGGGCGCGAGTTCTCCACGCAACAGGCGCAGCAAAGTCGTCTTGCCGCTGCCGTTCGGGCCCACCAGTCCGACCCGCATACCGGCCGAGATGATGAAGTTCAGCCGCTCGAACAGTATTCGGTCACCCAATTCGCAAGACACATTCTCGAGTTCGACCAGGCGCTTGGTCTTTCGATCGGTCGCCGAAAAATCGATCTGCGCGGTTGCGGTGCGGGTTCTGGCGTTCAAGTCGGCGAGTTCGCTCATCAGTTCGCCGGCCTTATCGATACGGGCCTTGGACTTCCTGGTCCGTGCCTTGGCCCCCCGGCGCAGCCACTCAATTTCGGAGTGCACCAGGTTCTCCAGCGCTTCCTGGCGCTTCCCCTGCGCGTGGAGGAATTCTTCTTTCTTCTCGAGGAAGGTGCTGTATTTGCCGCGCACACGCAGCAAGCCGTCGGGATATACGCGGCTGAGTTCCGCAGTCTCGGTTGCGACATTCTCGAGGAAGTAGCGGTCATGGCTGACAACGACGCAAGCGAACCGGGCTTCCTGCAGCAGGTCCTCGAGCCATTCGATCCCGGCAAGGTCCAGATGATTGGTCGGCTCGTCGAGCAGTAAAACATCCGGCGCCTGCACCAGCGCCTCCACGATGGCCAACCGCTTCTGCCAGCCTCCGGAGAGCGCTAAGGCTTCTGCATCGAGGTCCTCGAATCCGGCCTGACCGAGAGTCTGGGCAAAGTGGGCGCCACGTTCCGATTCCGGCGCGCCCGAATCTCGCAGCGCTCGCTCCACGACCCCACGTACGGACTCCCCGGGGGTAAATTTAGAGTCTTGCGCCACATAGCTGAGACGGAGGCGTTTGCGGACTGCAAGGTCGCCGCCGTCGGGCACCTCGGTGCCCGCCAAAATCCGCAGCAGCGTGGATTTCCCCGAACCGTTCGGACCAATCAGCCCGATCCGGTCTCCTTCAGAAACCGTGAAGGAGACGTTTTGGAAGAGCGGCTTGGCTCCGAAGGCTTTCGAGATTCCTTGTGCGTTAAGGATCGGTGGCAACGGCGGCGTACTCCCAGAATTTCTTCGCGCAATCTGCTGTTCTTGAGGTTATCAGGAAAATCGCGCGGATCGCGACGCCTCGCCCGATGTGATGCGTGAATGTCAGCGACGATTCTTCCGCTGAGGGCGGACTCCGGCGAGCACGAGTGCGCAAAGACGATCTACAAACTCCGGGGTCAGGCGATCATGCTGGATGAGGAATCGCATGTAGATGGGACCGTACAGGGAGTCAAGAAGCAAGTCGGGATCTAGGTCCTTGCGCAACTCACCGCGTTCGATCGCGCGGCGGAGAGTCGCGTACGCTTCTCTACGGCGTGGCCACAGGAACCGTTCGCGAAACGCTTCGATCAGATCTTTGTCGCTCTGGCCCGCGGCCAGGATGGCAGACACGATGCGTCCACGCCGGCTGCGAAATACCTTTATCAATTGGCGCATCTGCTGGCTCATATCGGTGTAGACGGACCCGGTATCTGGAAAGCGCAGCTTGCGCGTGGTGCTGCAGGCGAATGCGTCCGCGATCAGCGCGCCCTTATTCGGCCACCAGCGGTAAACCGTGGCTTTGCCCACTGAGGCGCGGGCCGCAACCTCTTCGATCTTGAAGTCGGAAAAACCATTCTTACCAAGGATCTTTAAAGTAGTACGAAGGATCGCCTGCCGGGCTTGCTCGCTGCGGGGGCGGCCCGGAGGGCGCTTACCATTTTTGCGGTATTCTGCGGCCAATAACTTTTGGCGCATAGTCCTAAGCTACCATATAATCGAGCGAAGTAATTCGAATCCGATACGCCGAGTATCGAATCTAAGCGAGCATTGGCGAAGTGCTTGGGGCAGCACATCTCAATGTCTCTTTTTGGATTTTAGAGTGGGTGGGATCTCATGTGGATTGTCGCTTTAGCCCTAAGACGGCCTTATACATTTGTCGTGATGGCGATCGTAATTCTGATCCTGACGCCGATCACCATCCTGCGCACGCCCACTGACATTTTCCCCGACATCAACATACCCGTCGTGTCTGTCGTTTGGTTCTATACGGGAATGGCCCCGCAGGATATGGCCGACCGCATCGTCGCCAACTCCGAGCGAGGGATCACCACCACCGTAAATGACATCGAGCATATGGAGTCTCAATCGGTTTACGGATTGGGGATCATCAAAGTTTTCTTCCGTCCGGGCACCAACGTTCAAGGTGCCATTGCGCAGATCACGGCGATTTGCCAGACCACCGTGCGAGGACTGCCGCCGGGTACGACTCCCCCGCTCATCATTTCGTATAGCGCTTCTACTACTCCTATTATTCAGCTCGGCCTCAGCAGCAAGACGCTTCCGGAGCAGCAACTGTTCGACCTCGGGCAGAATTTCCTGCGCACTTTTTTGGCAACTGTTCCCGGCGCGGCTACGCCGTACCCATACGGGGGCAAATTGCGGCAGATTCAAGTCGATCTCGATTTACCGAAGCTGCAGGCTTACGGTCTTTCCCCTGTCGACATTGTGAATGCAGTAAATGCGCAGAACATCATTTTGCCCTCGGGGACGATGAAAATGGGTCCCCTCGAGTACAACATCGAGATGAACGGGACTCCGGAAACCATCGCGGAGTTGAATGATCTTCCCGTGAAGACCACGAACGGGTCGACGCTCTATATGCGCGACGTGGCGCACATTCGCGACGGATTTGCGCCGCAGACGAATATTGTTCGGCAGGACGGGAACCGCGGCGCTCTGATGTCGATTTATAAGAACGGCTCAGCGTCGACGCTGCAGATTGTCGCCGGAGTCAAAGGGATCGTTGAGCAGGCCGCGCAGTCACTGCCCCCGGAACTGAAGATTTCTCATTTGTTCGATCAGTCGCTTTTCGTGCGGGCGTCGATCAACGGCGTCGTCCGCGAGGCCCTGATTGCTGCGGCGCTCACCGCTTGCATGATTTTGCTTTTCCTCGGGGATTGGCGTCCGACGATCGTCATCTCGATTTCGATTCCGCTCTCGATCTTTGTGTCGATCATTTTGCTCGGGGCGATCGGCGAGACCATCAACATCATGACGCTTGGAGGATTGGCGCTCGCGGTGGGAATTCTGGTCGATGACGCGACCGTGGAAATCGAAAACATCGAGCGCAATCTGGCGATGGGCAAAGAAATGCGGCAGGCGATTCTCGACGGAGCACAGCAGATTGCGGTGCCTGCATTCGTCTCGACGCTCAGTATCTGCATCGTGTTCGTGCCCATGTTCTTCCTGAGCGGAGTGGCGAAGTTTCTATTTGTACCGCTGGCGGAGGCCGTGAGCTTCGCCATGCTGGCCAGCTATCTTCTGTCACGAACACTGATTCCTACGCTGGTGATGTACATCATGCGAGGGCATGAACACCGGGCAGAGACGCCGAAATCAGCTCTTGCGCAGTTCCAGCGGGGCTTTGAGCGGAAATTCGAACAATTCCGCCGGAGCTACGAATCACTGTTGGAGACAACGATCGCGCATCGGGGGCTGTTTGCAGTTTGCTTTCTCCTGTTCTGCCTGCTCTCACTGGGACTCTTTTCATTCCTAGGGCAAGACTTCTTTCCACAGGTGGACGCAGGGTTGTTGCGGCTGCACGTTCGGGGACGTCCGGGACTACGCGTCGAGGAGACGGCTCGTCTGTGCGATCAAATCGAGAAATCGCTGCGCGCAGAAATTCCGCAGGGACAACTGCAAACCATTCTGGACAACATTGGGCTGCCGAACTCCGGCATCAACCAGTCGTATAGCTCGAGCGGGACGATTGGTACGAGCGATGCCGAGATTCTGATTGCGTTAAATCCGGAGAAGCATCCGCCGACGGCCGACCTGACACGGCATCTGCGGGAGTTTTTGCCGAGACGATTCCCCGGAGTGGAGTTCTTCTTCCAGCCCGCTGACATCGTGACGCAGATCTTGAATTTCGGCATTCCTGCCCCGATAGACATACAGGTCGTCGGGACCGATCAGCAAACCAACTATGCGATCGCACAGCAGATCGCTGGTCGGATGCGGCACATTCCGGGAACCGCCGATGTGCATGTACAGCAGTTGCTCTCGTTGCCTACGCTGCACATGGATATCGAGCGCACGCGAGTCGCTCAGGTCGGCCTGACCACGCGCGAGGTGGCGCAGAGCGCATTGGTCTCTTTGAGCGGAAGCTTCCAGACTTCGCCTAACTTCTGGCTTAATCCGAAAAATGAGGTGACGTATCAGATGGCGGTGCAGGCGCCGCAGTACCGTATGACAAACCTGCAAGACCTGATGAACATCCCGGTAGTTTCGCAGCAAGGGCCGCAGTTGATGGGCAACCTGGTGCAGGTCAGTCCAGCAGTGCGGCCCGCGACGGTCAATCACTATAACGTGCAGCCGATCATCGACGTGTATGCCAGCACGCAAGACCGGGATTTAGGAGCGGTCGCGGCGGATACGCAAGAGGTGCTCAAGAGCTTCGAGGACAAACTTCCGCGCGGTACTCACATCGTCGTTCGCGGACAGGTTGCTACCATGCGGTCTTCCTTTATTGGGCTGGGCATCGGGCTGGTGGGAGCGATTGTGCTGGTCTATTTGCTGATCGTGATCAACTTCCAGTCGTGGCTGGATCCATTCATCATTATCACGGCGCTGCCGGGCGCACTGGCTGGAATCTGCTGGTTTCTTTTGCTGACTCACACAACCTTGAATGTGCCGTCTCTTACAGGGGCGGTCATGTGCATGGGTGTGGCGACGGCGAACTCGATTCTGATGGTAAGCTTCGCCCGCGAACAGCTGGATGAGGGCGTGCCTGCCGTTCAGGCAGCAGTCGCGGCTGGCTACACGCGCATTCGTCCGGTGTTGATGACCGCACTGGCTATGATTATCGGAATGGTGCCGATGGCATTGGGCTTCGGCGAAGGCGGAGAGCAAAACGCACCCTTGGGACGCGCGGTGATTGGCGGGTTGTTGTTCGCCACAGTGGCCACATTGTTCTTCGTACCGAGTGTTTTCGCGATATTTCACAGCCGGCGAGAGGCGCGGCGGGCACGCGAGCAAGAATCATGACAAGAAACAGCGGTTTCATAGATTCGGAGCAAAGCATGAAGTTAGATGACGAACAAACACGGCAACAAAATCGCGCGGCCAGCGAGTCCGGTCGACAGATTGCGGACGCTCCTCCTCACGCGACGCAAGCCGAGATTGATGAAGAGATCGCCGCCATGAAGGAACGCTCACGGCGTCAGACTCACAGCATCGAGGCGCCGCCAGAGATTCCTCCTGCTCCCCCGCGTCGCGCACTAATGGTGGTTGGAGTCGCTCTGCTGATTCTGCTGGCCGCCGGTGCGGTCACCTTGATCAGCCGGGCGAGTCATGAGCGCGCATTGGCTAAGGAGACCGAGCGGGAGACGATTCCTACGGTCGCTGTCGTTCACCCTTTGGCGGAGAAACCTGACGAAGAGCTCGTGCTTCCGGGTTCGCTGCAAGCGTTTGAGGAGTCTCCTATCTACGCCCGCACGAATGGATACCTGGTGCGCTGGTACAAAGACATCGGAAGCCGCGTGAAGGAAGGTGATTTGCTGGCGACGATCGACACCCCAGAAATTGATCAGGAGCTAAATCAGACTCGAGCTGCGCGGCAACAGATTGTTGCGCAACTGGAACTCGCCAAGATCAGCGCCGACCGCTGGGAGAACCTGCGGAAAAGCGACTCGGTATCGGCGCAGGAGGCCGACCAACAGACCAGCGGATACAAACAGGCGCAGGCGAATCTCGCGGCAGCGGATGCGAACGTTCGCCGGCTCGAGCAACTGGAAGGATTCAAGAAGGTGTACGCGCCATTCTCTGGCGTCATTACGAAGCGTAACGTCGACCCGGGAGCATTGATCAATGCCGGCGCCGGAGCTGCGGGACGTGAACTTTTCGACATCGCGCGCGTCGATCCGCTACGTGTCTATACCAGCGTTCCCCAGGCATACGCGCCTTTTATCAGGGTCGGTGCATCGACGACGGTAACTCTGCAGGAATTTCCGGGACAGAGATTTTCGGCCAAGGTGGCGCGAACTGCCGAGTCGATTGATCCCAATACGCGGACGCTCCTTACTGAAGTGGATGTGCCGAATAGAGACGGCCGGCTGTTGCCAGGATCGTTTGGTGAGGTGCATTTTGCCGTGGGGTCCAATGTCGACAAAGTGACGGTTCCGGTCAATGCGATGCTGTTTCGCTCTGAAGGAACTCGGCTGGCGGTTGTGGGACCAGGCAACAAAGTAGAGTTGCGCGCCATCAGCATTGGAAAGGACTACGGAACGACTCTCGAAGTTCTGGCCGGGGTTTCTACTCAGGACCAGATCGTGATCAATCCATCTGATTCGCTGGAGGATGGGCAGCAGGTGATGCTTGCGCCACCGTCTCCGGGACAAGGCCAGGGTCAGTCGACGGCACAACCGCCGGCAGTTCCGCGAAGCACGCGTCAGGAGGAAAATCTGCCTGAGCAACAACAACGCAACTTGCAAGGGCAGCAGAGAAAACCGAGCAAGGCTAAAGGGAGTGGGCAGTGAGCCGAGGATCTGTCGCAGCGCTTCTGTTGGGGCTGGCGTTCGCCAGTGCATGCACTGTGGGGCCGCGATATGTCCGTCCAAGCGCTCCCGCACCCGCGCCCGATGCCTGGAAGAGGCAGCCGCCGTGGCAACAGGCTGCGCCCAAGGACGCGATCCCGAAGGGAGCATGGTGGCAGATATTCGAGGATTCTGCGCTGGACGATTACGAGCAGCAACTCTTGCAGGCGAATCAGTCTCTGGTGGCAGCGCGGGACCGATTAAGCCAGGCGAGGTCGTTGGCACGGATTGCTACAGCAGATTACTTCCCTCAGGTTTCGGCAGATCCGTCTGCGATTCGCGAGCGGGGATCGGGCAACCGTCCGTTGAACGGAGCTGTAGTGGCAAACGGCGTCAGGCGGCCCTACACGCAGAGTGTTTATACGATTCCGTTTTCTGTGAACTATGAAGCCGATTTGTTCGGGCGCGTGCGCAAGAATGTGGAAGCAGCGAATGCTTCGCTGCAATCCTCGGCGGCAGATCTCGGGAATGTGCAGCTAGTTCTGACTGCCGAACTCGCGGCGGACTATTTCACGTTGCGTGAACTCGACGCGGAATACCAAGTCGTCGAGGAATCGGTGGGATATCAACGGAAGGCGCTGGACCTGCTGAACCAGCGTCACACTGGAGGGGTCGCGAGCGGCCTGGAGGTCGCTCAACAGGCCACGTTGCTGGATTCCACCATTTCACAGGCAGCTTTGGTGCAGCAGACGCGCGCGCAATATGAGCATGCAATTGCAGTCCTGGTAGGACAGCCGGCCTCGAATTTGACCGTGCCGGTCGCACCGCTGAAGACCACGCCGCCTGCCGTGCCGCTGGGCGTTCCGTCCGACGCGCTGGAACGGCGGCCCGACATCGCCACGTTTGAGCGCGATGTAGCGTATGCGAACGCGAAGGTGGGACTGGCACGTACAGCGTTTTACCCGCACATCACGCTCGGCGGCGCAGGAGGGGTGCAGAGCACAGCTATTAGTTCGTTATTCAATGCCCCGAGCCTTTTCTGGTCTTTGGGCGCCGATGCTCTAGAGCCGGTGCTGCAAGGCGGGCGTAATCGCGCAAACCTGGCGGCGGCGCAAGCTGCTTATGACGAGTCTGTAGCGAACTATCGCCAGACCGTGCTGACCGCCTTTCAGCAGGTAGAGGACGGCATCAGCAATCTGAGCACGCTATCGCAGGCGCTTTCTACGCAGGGTGCGGCTGTTGAAGATGCCCGAAAGGCCTTGGAGATCGCGAACAACCGGTACGTGGGCGGAGTGACGACTTATCTCGACGTGATTACCGCCCAGACTACCCTGTTGAGCAATCAGCGCCTCGAAACGCAGTTGCTCGGCCAGCAACTGGTGAGCACTGTGTACCTGGTGAAGGCTCTCGGCGGCGGCTGGGATTCCAGCCAGATCAAGGATGAGCAAGTTCATCCGCAGCCGGGACAAATCTTGCAGCAATAAAACTTCTATTCGAGAAATTTTGCAGGGTCACTCAGCGCCTGAGCCAGGTCGCCGAGGAACATGGCGGCGCGGGCGCCGTCGGCCACACGGTGATCGCAAGAGATAGTGAGCGTCATCATCGGCCGAACGGTGGGCTTTCCCTCGATCGCGACGACCTTGTCGGCGATTCCCCCCACCGCCAGGATCGCGGCCTGTGGCGGAGTGATGATCGCGCTGAACTGATCCACACCGTACATCCCTAGATTGCTGATCGTGAACGTAGCGTCGGCGATATCGGCGGGACGCAGCTTGCCAGCGCGGGCACGCTCAGCAACATCCCGCCGCTGAATAGCGATCTCCGGCAGACTCGCGGTGTGTGCATTGTGGATGACGGCGGCGACTACGCCATCATTCACGGCGATGGCCACGCCCATGTTGACGTGATTGTGTAGATGAATGCCCTCTGCGCTCCAGCTGGCATTCAGGCGCGGATGTTTCAAGAGCGCGCGCGAAACCATCGCAACTAGCAGGTCTGTATGGGTGACACGGATCTTTTTCGTGGACTCGATTTCATCGACGATCTGTTCGCGATAGTGATTCAGCGCAGTGGCGTCGACCTCGCGAGTCACGAAGAAGTGGGGGACAGTCGTCCAACTTTGGGTCGTGCGCTCGGCCATGATGCGGCCCAGCGACGTGGGGATTTCGACAGTTCCGGATTCCTTTAGCGTTAAATGAACCGTCCTGGACGTCGCAGCAGCCTGCACGTCTGAGGCGAGAATTTCTCCACCGGGGCCCGAGCCGCGGATCGCGACAATATCAACACCCAACTCTTTGGCGAGGCGGCGCGCTTTGGGAGAAATCTTGGCAGAGAGTGCGGCTGACGGTAAAGCAACCTGAGTCGGAGCGGCATGGGACGGCTCAGACTTCGGCTGCGAGGTCGCGCGAGCCGCAGGGGCGACGGATACGGTGTCGGCGGGAGGCTGTTCGCCGGGCGCGACGATCCACGCAATCGTTTGCCCTACCGGGATCTCGGCTCCTTCGGAGGCTCTGATTCCCGCCAGGACGCCGTCGGCAGGGGCTTCGATCTCGACCACCGCCTTGTCAGTTTCTATTTCCAGAAGCGGTTCGCCCTTGGAGACGCGGTCGCCTTCCTTCTTGCGCCAGGCAAGGAGCTTGCCGGTTTCCTGCGCCATCTCGAGAGCGGGCATTACTACGCTGAAGGCCATAGTCGTTCTGTTGGGGAGGGCCTTGACTATGGCCTTCAGCCCTAAACTTCAATCTTCTCCGTCTTGGCGCTGGCTTCAATCATTTCGAGGACGTGCTTGCTGGCAGGAGCTTCAGTTTCGCGTGTCGTCGGCAGCGGGCCGTTCACCGTGAAATAGTGAGCACCGGCAACCAGCAGTTCTTCAGCCGGGAAGCGCGTGATGACTTCGTGTCCCGTCGGAGTCACTACGATCTCTTCTTCGATACGCGCGGCGCTCCACCCATCGGTGGAGGGCCAGAAGGTTTCGAGAGCGAACACCATGCCGGGCTTGATTTCGACCGGATGGTCGAAGGAGACCAGGCGGCTGATCACCGGCTTTTCCCAGATCGCAAGTCCGATGCCGTGGCCGTACTGCAAGGCGAAAGCAGCTTCCTCGTTGGGGAAGCCGAAGTCCTGCGCCTTGGGCCAGACCGCCGCGATCTCAGCAGTGGTGCGGCCGGGGCGCACGAGTTCGATCGCTGCATCGAGATATTCGCGGCAACGCTTGTAGGCATCCACCATGGCGTGCGACGCGTAGCCCACGGTGAAGCAGCGGTAGTAGCAGGTGCGGTATCCCATGTAGGAGTGCAGGATGTCGTAGTACACGGGGTCACCGGGACGCAGAATGCGATCGGAAAACACGTGCGGGTGGGGATTGCAGCGCTCACCGGAGATGGCGTTTACCGCCTCGACGTACTCCGAGCCGAGATCGTAGAGAACCTTGCTTACGAGGCCGACCGCTTCGTTTTCGGCCAGGCCGGGCTTCATGGCGCGATAGAGCTCGTCGTACGCTGCGTCGACCATCATCGCGGATGTGTTGAGCAGTGAGATCTCGTCCTGCGTCTTGATGACGCGGGCTTCGGACATGAGTTGCTGGCCATCGACGATTTCGAGGCCCTCGCGCTGCAGCGCGAACAAGACTGGGAGTTCGATGATGTCGACGCCGACCGGCTCTTTGTGCAGGCCTCGCTTTTCGAGTTCAATGCGAATCTTTTTTGCGACATCTTCGGCGCGGCCCATCTCGGGCGTCATTGCGCCACGCAGCATGGAGATTCCTGGACGGGAACGCTCGGGGCCGAGCCATGGGCAGTTCAGCGCATGATGCTTGGCGGCGGAGCCGAAATCCCAGAGGATTGGCTCGTCATTTTGCGGGAGCAGCGTGAAGCGGTTGGCTTTGTCCTGGGCCCAGGTGCCGATGTGCGTCGCGGTGATGTAGCGGACGTTGTTCATGTCGAAGCAGAGCAACGATCCCATCGAGGACTTGGCGAGCAGGTCTTTCGCTTTCTGCAGACGTTCGCGGCGGAGGCGGTCGAAGTCGATTCGATTCTCCCAATCGACGGCCATGGTGCCATGAGTTTTGAGTGCCATAAATCAGCTCCTAGCTGCTAGCTACTAGCTCTAAGTGCGAGGCCAAGATGCCCTCGCGACAGCCGGCGGGACGCCGGCGCTACGACTTGGCGCACATTTCTTTTGCGGTTTTGTACACCGTATCTTCCGTTGGGACCGTTACATCTTCGAGCGGCGGGGAGAACGGGATCGGGACATGCATCGCTCCCATTCGCTTTACCGGGGCGTCCAGATCATAGAACGCACCCTCTGCAATCACCGCGGCTAGTTCTGCCGCCACTCCGTAACGGCCGTAGCCTTCGTCCATCACGATCGCCCTCGAGGTTTTCTTCACGGAGTCGATGATGGTCTTCTCATCGAGCGGCCACGTGGTGCGCGGGTCAACCACTTCGGCGCTGATGCCTTCTTTCTCAAGCAGCACCGCTGCACCGAGTGCGACCTGCACCATGCTACTCGTCGCGACTAACGTGATGTCGTCACCCTCGCGCTTCACATCCGCGACGCCGAGAGGGATCGTGTATTCTTCCGCCGGGACTGGGCCTTTCAGCTTGTACATCATCTTGTCTTCGAAGAAGACGACCGGGTTCTCGTCGCGGATCGCTGTTTTCAGCAACCCCTTCGCATCGTAGGGTGTGGATGGCAGGACCACCTTCAATCCCGGAACGTGGCTGAACCACGCGTGCAGAGATTGCGAGTGCTGCGCGGCAGAGCGCCGAGTCGCGCCCAGCGTGGTGCGCAGAACCATCGGCACCTTCCAGTGCCCACCCGACATATAGTGCGCTTTGGCGGCCTGGTTGACCATCTGATCCATGGTCAGGGTCAGGAAGTCGCCGAACATGATGTCGACGACCGGGCGTAAGCCCGTCATCGCAGCGCCTACGCCGATACCGGTGAAGCCAGCTTCAGAGATTGGTGTGTCGAGTACGCGTTCGGCACCGAACTCTTCGACGAGACCGGAGAGCACCTTGAAGGGCGTTCCGGCTTCGGCCACATCCTCACCGAAGATGCACACGCTCGAATCGCGGCGCATCTCTTCGGCGAGGGCTTCCCGCACTGCCTGAGCGAAGGTCAACTCGCGTTCAGGCATAAATGTCCTCGTCCACTTGATCGACGCCAGGATAAGGCGCGGTAACCGCGAACTTGACGGCGGCTTCCATCTCAGCGCGCGCTTCCGCCGTGATCTGCTCGAGAGCGGCAGCGTCGGCATAACCTTGCTCGATCAGCCAATTGCCATGCAGTTTGATCGGATCTCGATCCGTTTTCCAGCGCTGCTCCTCGGTCTTCGAGCGGTAATATTCGCGATTGATGTCGCCAACGTGATGTCCGCTGTAGCGGTAGGTGTCTGCCTGGAGAAATGCTGGCCCTTCCCCGGCACGCGCTCTCTTCACGAGCCGGGTTGCGACCTCGTTTACGGCACGCACATCCTGGCCGTCTACTGCCGCATTCTCAATACCGAATGCGGCCGCGCGGCCGAGGATTGTCCCGGCAGTCGTCTCGGAGAAATGCGTGTACTCGTTGTAGAGATTGTTTTCGCAAACGTAGATCACCGGCAGTTTCCAGAGTTGGGCCAGGTTCATGACCTCATAGAGAGATCCCTGGCCGAGCGCGCCCTCACCAAAAAAGCACACTGCAACGCGACCCTTGCCCAGACGTTTCGAAGCGAAAGCCGCGCCGGTAGCGATTCCCACGCTGCCGCCGACAATCGCGTTAGCGCCGAGATTTCCGGTGGCGGGATCGGCGATGTGCATCGATCCGCCTTTGCCGCGGCAGTATCCGGCTTCCTTACCCAACAACTCCGCGAACATGCGATCGGGCGAAGCACCCTTTGCAAGACAGTGTCCGTGACCGCGGTGCGTGCTGGTGATGTAGTCATCGATGCGCAGCGCTTCACAGATGCCGACTGCAACCGCCTCTTCACCGCTGTAGAGATGCGCCAGCCCCGGCATCAGGGCGCGAGTGTAGAGCTCGTTGACCTGCTCTTCGAATAGACGGATGCGCACCATCTGGCGATAGGCATGCAGCCACCTGTCTTTTGCGGAGACGGCGTCCCGGCCCGTCTCCGGCTTGGAAGTCACCGTACTCACTTCTTCTTTCCTCCAGTCGTGACCGGAGTCGACACACCCGACATGGCGGCAAGGACATCGAACATGCAAGCGAAGTCATACTTCGTCCAGCCCATGCCACGCGCTGCGGTTAGAAATTCATTGCTGACCGCGGTCGTAGGCAAGGGCACGTCGAGTTGCCGGCCCAACTCCATGGCCAGCACCATATCCTTCTGCATCATGTTCACGTCGAACCACGCTTCTTCCGGCTGTTGAAGAACGAACGGTCCGCGGTACTTGATCATGGGAGAAGCGACGGCGCTGTTCACCAGAACATCCACAGCCGTATCGCGCGCAATGCCACTTTTTTCAGCCAGGAGCACGCCCTCTGAGAAGGCGAGCATTTGGACCGCAAGGCTCAGGTTGACGGCGATCTTCATTGAGAGCGCGAGGCCGTTGTCGCCTACGTGTGTGACCTTCGGGCCGATGTCGAGGAGAAGAGGCTTGATCTTGTCGAACGTCTCTCTCCGTCCGCCGACCATTACCGACAACTTGCCTTCCTGCAGAGTGATTACGCTGCCGGAGACGGGAGAGTCCACCATATCGGCGCCGAGAGCGCGAACTTTCGCGGCGAGCGCGCGGCTGACCGCGGGACTCACCGTGCTCATATCGATGAAGGTCTTCCCAGCACTCAACCCTGCAAGCAGCCCGTCGGGGCCTTCCGTGATGGCCTGGATAGCGGCGGCATTCGTGACCATGGCGAAGGTGTAATCGGAAGACTTTGCCACCGCGCGAGGTGAGTCGGCCCAGGTCATTCCCTTTTCCACCAGCCACTGCGCCTTGCCGCGCGTGCGGTTGTAGCCGGTCACGGTATGCCCCTTGCTCAACAGCCGATTCACCATCTGGCTGCCCATGACCCCCAAGCCTATGAACCCGACTTTCGCCATTCCTTGCTCCGACCTTTCTAGTGAACGTTCTGTTTTCCGGGGGCGCGTTTTGCCGCCGGGGCTTGACTGTCTTCGCTGACTTGAGAGAGGTGCGCACGCATGGTTTCGCGGGCTTTCTCCGCATCATGACGCTCCACCGCTTCGAGAATGCGCTTGTGATGAATCTGGCCGCGCTCAGGTCCGCCGGGAACGCGGAATATCCGCAGACGTTGCTCTCGCAAGAGGCCGACGATGGAGTCGAGCAGCGAGAGTATCAACGGATTGGCCGCACCTTCGGCGAGGGCGAGATGAAAATCGAGATCGGCTTCGATGTACGCTTCCGGATCCTGGCCCGCACGATCCATGACTGAGACGGCCTCGCGCATCGTCGCCAGTTCCGGCTCCTGGATCCGCACTGCGGCCAGCGCAGCGATTTCAGGCTCGAGGATCGCCCGCACCTCCGCCAGGTGCTTCGAGCCCTCTGGCTGTCCGATCTTTACCATCAGGTCCAGAGACTGCCGGACGGCCTGGGTGGTGCCGTCGGTGATGAATGTTCCTCGTCCGGAGTAGGCTTCGACCAGGCCTTTCTCGCGCAGAGCTTTCACGGCTTCGCGCACCGCAGTACGGCTCACGCCGAAGCGTTGCGCCAGATCCCTTTCGGCCGGCAGTTGGTCGCCGGGTTTCAATTCGCCCTTGACGATGGATTCTTCAATCTGCTGAACAATTTGCTCGTAAAGTCGCGATGTCCGGACAAGTTTGTACACGAGCCTCTCCCCCGCACGAGGGACGGCGAAAGGCGCTGAGTCGCCCTCGCTGGTCCGGCTACTATACCGCAGAACCGAGCCGAGTTGGCGGGTTAGTTGGGGGCGGGACATGATCGTGGTATGTAGGTATGGTGGTATGACCATTGGAAGATATCATGCGACTATTCGCCAATGCAAGGCGCACCTCACAAACAGCTGGCTTTTAGAGTTGCCGCACTAGGAACTTGTTCCCCCAAGGTAGCTCGCGTAGCCTCGCAGAATCCGGCAAAAACCTAATTTTGCTTGACAGGGTTTCTCCGATGGTGGTATGGCTGTCGGACCAGAAAGTGAGGGGTTCTATGCGATCGCGTACGGTCACGTCCCATGATGGGCGGGCCACCGGGACTCTCCGGCTTCTCCTTGTGGTTTTCACCTTGCTAGCTCTGTCCGCTTCTGCCCTGGCCCAGTCCACGACCGGCAGAATCCTGGGCACCCTGACCGATCAGAGCGGAGCCGCCGTCGCGGGGGCCACGGTGGTGGTCACTGATGCAGAGCGTGGCGCCTCTCGCACGGTTAGAACGGATGAATCGGGCAGCTACGCCGTCCCCAATCTTTCGCCCGGCACCTACAAGATCCATGTCGAAGCCAAGGGCTTCAAGGGCATCGATCGACCCAACGTGCAGATTGAAGTAGCAAGTGACGTGCGCTCCGACTTCACGTTGCAGGCCGGAAACGTCACCGAGATATTGACCATTACCGAAGAAGTGCCTCTGCTGAATACGACCTCTGCGACGCTTGGTGGGACGCTGAGCAACAAGGAAATCAATGACCTTCCACTCAGCGGTCGCAACTACGAGAACCTTCTGCAACTACGCCCTGGAGTGATGCGCTATCCCGGCGGAGGATTCTCGACGACAAGTTCAAACGGCCTGCGCGCGGAGGACAATTCCTACTTCCTCGAAGGCCTGTTCAATAGCGAGCCTTACTCGGGGCAGGCGATCGTCAATGGGGCAGGCATTGCGGGAGACTCCGCAACAATCCTTCCCATCGACGCGATTCAGGAGTTCAATCTTCAGCAGAATCCCCCGGCCGAGTATGGATGGAAGCCGGGTTCGGTAGTGAACGTCGGCCTGAAATCGGGTACCAACAATCTGCATGGCACAGTATTCGGCTTCGGACGCGATGGTGACCACCTGGACGCCCGGAACTTCTTCAACGCAGCCCCGAGCCCGAAGCTGCAGCGAACGCTGGAGCAGTATGGCGGCAGCCTGGGGGGCGCGTTTGTTAAAGATAAGGCATTCTTCTTCGCCGCTTATGAAGGGCAGCGTTACAACGTGGGCAACTCGTTCGGCGGCATAACGAGCCCGTCGATGAATACGATAACTCTTTCGCCCGGGGCACCATCGAATTGCACTGACCCGACACTCATCGGCGCATCGGCCGATTGTGCTGGCAGCATTCCCTACGCAATTGCCGATCTCCAGGCCAACAATGTTCCAATCAGTCAAGCGAGCCTGAATATCGCAGGGTGCGCTATGTCTGGATCGACGGTGACCTGCGACGGCTCCGGATTCCCGCTGAACAATACTCAGGGCATCGATATCACAAACGGATTCAATAACGTCGTTCATGTCGACAATGTCGTGGGAAAGGTGGATTTCCGAGTCAACGACCGCAGCAGCATTAGCGGGACCTACTTCTTCGGAAATAACTCCGGGACCGTCGAAGACTTTCCCGAGTATCAGCAAAAATGGCTCTCGAACATTCACACCCGCGCCCAGGTGGTCGGGGGAAACTGGATCTACACGCCGAACGCCCATCTGGTCAACGAACTCCGCGGGGGCTACAACCGTCTCTATCAGCCCACCTTGCCGGGCGATCTCAACACGCCGGCCTCTTCTTATGGTCTGAACACAGGAGCGAGCGGACCTTTCACGGGCGGTCTTCCCCGCATTGGCTTTGGCGGGTATTTCTTCCCCGGTCTGGGCGGATTCAAGTGGCCGAAATTCCAGGGCCCGGACTCGATCACGCAATTCGTGGATCACATCTCCTACACTGCGGGCAGACACTCGCTCAGATTTGGGGGCGATCTGCACTACAACCAGGTCAAGAACGCGGCGTATGGGAACGCGCGAGGCAGCATCACGTTCCTGGGGGGCGTCGCCCTCGGAGCCTCCACACAGTTAGAAGATTTCCTCGCCGGGCTGCCATTCAAGTCATCGCTCGAGGTGGGAAACCCGACGCTGCAGCTACACAACTGGGCTTATGCGGGATTCTTCCAGGATGACTGGCGCGTGAAGAAGAACCTCACTCTGAACTTCGGCGTGCGCTACGAGTACAGCACCGTACCGCAGGAAGCTCACAACCTGCTCGGCAATTTCGATCCGAATCTTGGCCTGGTGCAGGTCGGCCATGGAATCAGCAACCTCTACAATCCTGATCACAAGAACTTCGGTCCGCGTGGAGGCTTCGCCTGGGATATTACCGGCAACGGCCGAACCGTTCTGCGCGGCGGCGGCGGGCTAATGTTTGAAACGGTCAACTGGCAGTCGTTCGTCGCGTTCAACAACGCATTCGGTCCGGGCAGCGTGCCGACAGGCTGGACCGTGACCGTCAATGGAGTAACGAAACCTAATCCTTCTGGCGGAACGATCACAACCGGGAACCTGACGACCAAAAACTTCTTGAATCCGGTCCAGGTCCCGTGGGATGTAGGCCCGGTTTACTCGCCCAACCAGGATTGTTCTGACACCGCTCCCTGCCCCATCATGTCGGTCGACCACAATCTCACGGTTCCCCATGTGTGGAACTGGAATCTGAGTTTGCAGCATTCCATTACCCCGAACCTGTCCCTGGAAATGGCCTATGTCGGAAACCGTGGATCGAAGCTGACTGGCATTCGCGACATCAATCAGCCGCCGGTGGGAAGTGACTACAACCCCTCCTGTACGCTGGGGAACTCAGCAGATCAGGCGTGTCTCCCTTTCAACGCGAAGTTCCCTTATCTCGTAAACATCTTCAACATGGCGAACGTCTATCGCTCCAATTACAACGGACTTCAGGTAACGCTGAATGCGCGCAACTATCACGGTCTGAGCGCCGTGGTCGGTTATACCTATTCGCATGCATCAGATGACGTCGGCGCGAACTGGGACTTCGGCTATGGCTCAGGGCTACCGCAGAACTCCTACGACGTAGGTGCCGAATACGCGAATAGTGACTTCGACATCCGGCATCGTCTTACGCTATCGCTCACCTATGCGATTCCGGGGCGCAAAGGATACGGACAGATGCTCGAGGGATGGGAGATCAACTCGATTACCACCCTTGAGAGCCCGCAATTCTGGGGACCGATCGATCTCGGCACAGACGCGGCCGGTACGGGCCCGTTGCCGGTCAGTCCGCCGGCGAATGCTCCGATTCGCTGGAGCTTTTACCGTGCGGGAAGTGCAAGTCGCGGCAACCCCTCGGACTTTAAGTCGGGTAAAGGGGTTCCCATTCCACAATACGGCGGCGCGACCGGCCTTCCGATACCTTCTTCTTGCACCGCATCCGCTTTGGCGGCCGACGGCGGAACGGCCGGAGCGGAAACTGCCGCTTTGAATCTGTTCGGTTGTTATGCCGCAGGCAACTCGGTAATGATGGCGCCACCGCTCGGGCAGTTCGGAAACATGGGCCGAAACATGTTCCAGGATACCGGCTTCAAGAACTTTGATTTCTCGCTGGCCAAGAACTTCCATTTCGGAGAGGCGATGCGTCTGCAGTTCCGCATCGAGTTCTTCAACATTCTCAACCATCCGAACTTTGCCAACCCGTATGGCGGACAGAACGGATTCGGCTTGAACGATCCGTCGGCGGGAAGTTTTGGTTGCGGATGTGCCACGCCGGACATCGCGGCGGCGAATCCAGCCATAGGTTCGGGCGGACCGCGTTCGATTCAGCTGGGGGCGAAGTTCGTTTTCTAGTTCGAGTAATGCAATACGGCATCACAGGCCGGACGCAGTTTCCGTCCGGCCTTTCTTATCGAAGTTCTGATGCGAGACCAAAGGTTATGACGAACAAAACGGGATTCGTTTTTCTTCTTACGCTTCTTGCAGCGGTAACCCCAGTCATCGGCGTCGCTCAGGAGCGCCGTGAGCGCACGATCGACGAGATCAAGACCGAGGCAGTGCATCGCGCCGAGGTGGGGCAATATCCGTTGATCGGACTTGACGCCGCGGACGTCAAAGAGGCGTTCGAGAACATCCACACCGCCGACAAAGACGAGTGGGCGGCCGGGTTTATGCACGTGGCTGATCGCTATTTCAACGAAGCCAAGTCGCTGGAGAAATCTGATCCGACCAAGGCGAACGCTGACTACATTCGCGCTTGGCGGCTTTACTCTTTCGGACGCTGGCCGATTCCTGCGTCACCGGGCAAGCAGCGCTCGTACGAAAAGGCGATCGAGGCTTTTCTGGCTCACGCGAAGTTTTTCGATCCGCCGCTTGAAGTTGTGCGCATTCCGTTTGAGGGGAAAGAGATCGTCGGCTACCTGCGGCTGCCCAAGAGCGCGAAGGGACCGGTGCCGCTGGTCATCGCCGTCAACGGTCTCGACAGCCGGAAGGAAGATTTGACCGAGAGCTTTGGCGCGATTCTTCCTTTTGGCATTGGCTTTCTGGCGGTCGATGGTCCGGGAACCGGGCAGGCGCCGATCAAGGTCAGCGAAACTTCCGAGCGCATGCTTTCGAAGGTGATTGACTACGCGCAGTCGCGGCCGGAGATCGACAAGAACCGCATCGCGCTGCACGGCGTGAGTTGGGGAGCTTACTGGGCAACGAAGATGGCCATCGTTGAACGCGCGCGCTTGCGTGGGGCGAGCGCACAATCCCCTCCTGTCGATGAGTTCTTTCAGAAAGATTTCCTCATGAACCATCTGCTGGGAAATCGGGAATACCTCTTCGATCAGGTTCCGGCGCTGATGAACATCCTCGAAGGCGTGCACACGCTCGATGAGATGGGGGAATATCTGCCGAAGATGTCGCTGGTGCATCAGGACCTGCTCGGGAAGCCAATGGCCCCGATGCTTGTGATCGCGGGAGTACTGGACACACAAGTGCCGATTGCCGACGATTACCTGCTGCTGAGCAAAGGCGATCTGCCGAAAGACGCATGGATCAACCCGCGCGGCGGCCATCTCGGCCGGCAGGTGGGCGTGTGGCCCGATCCCCGGATCTTCAAAGAAGTGATCATCCCGTGGCTGGTGAAGACCCTGCAGGTGCCATAGAGGACCGCTCGGCTTCGCCTTCGCCTGACAGCCGAGGCGGCTGTCGCCACATGAACCGTACGGATAAGAAACGAGACTAAACATGACGACTCCACCCATCGCCATATCCCCGCCGCCCGCGCGCACCCGGCGCTGGTATTCCTCCTTGTGGGTGCAGGTCACCGTAGGGATTGCTCTTGCCGTCCTGTTCGGAGCGCTCAGTCCCGCCCGCGCTGTCGCGATGAAGCCGCTCGGCGATGCCTTCATCCGCCTGATCACCATGCTCATCACCGTAATGATCTTCTGCACGGTTGTCACCGGAATTGCTGGCATGCGTGATCTGCGCAAGGTCGGGCGCGTCGGAGGAAAAGCGCTCCTCTATTTCGAAGTCGTCTCGACGCTCGCGCTTGTGGTTGGGTTGATCGTGGGAAACGTGGTGCACCCGGGCAGCGGTTTTAACGTGAATCCGGCCACTCTCGACGCACGAGCCGTGGCCGACTATGCGGGGCAGGCAAAGGCACAAACCGTTACCGATTTCCTGATGCACATTATTCCGACCACCATCGTTGACGCCTTCGCCAAGGGCGACATTCTGGAAGTCGTGCTCGTGTCCATCCTGTTCGGTTTTGCTCTGTCAGCGACCGGAGCGTTTGGCAAGCCTCTGGTGGAAATGCTGGAATCTCTGAGCAGGGTCGTGTTCCGCATGGTCGATATCGTGATGCGTTTTGCTCCGATCGGTGCCTTCGGCGCGATGGCATTCACCATTGGAAAGTATGGCCTGTCGTCGTTAGGACCGTTGCTGAAGTTGATTGCCTCGTTCTGGACAACCTCGATCCTCTTCGTTGTGGTGGTTTTTGGCGCAGTGGCGTGGATGGCGGGATTCAGTCTCTTCCGCTTTCTCGCGCACATCAAAGAAGAAATTCTACTGGTGCTGGCTACCAGTTCGTCTGAGACGGCGATTCCTACTTTGATGGAGAAGCTCGAGGGCTTGGGCTGCTCACGGTCGCTGGTCGGGCTAATCGTGCCCACCGGCTACACGTTCAACACCGATGGCAGCGCGCTGTACATGACCCTCGCCGCATTGTTCGTCGCGCAGGCCACGAACACTCACCTGACGTGGCTGCAACAGCTGAGTATCTTCTCCGTCGCCGTGCTGACGTCAAAGGGAGCTAGCGGTGTGCAAGGAGCTTCTTTCATCGCGCTGGTGGGAACGTTAAGCGTGATTCCGGCGATTCCCGTCGCCGGCATGGCGCTCATCCTCGGCATCGACCGCTTCATGAGCATGTTCCGCGCGCTGGTGAACATGATCGGAAACGGTGTGGCAACGCTGGTGGTTGCGAGATGGGAGAACGAACTCGGGCGAGAGACACTCCAGCGAAATCTGGCCTAAAGAATTTTGCGCCCAGCAGATCGATCTCGTAATCTCATTCGCATGACGGCAAGAACTGCACTCGTCACCGGAGCTACGGGCGGTTTGGGGACGCATGTCACCAAGGCCCTGCTGGACGCGGGTTTCACGGTGGTCGGCCTTGCGCCCAAAGTCCATCCCCACGATTTCGACCATCCGCACTTCACCGCGCTTCCGGCTACTCTCGACAGTGTCATCGCAGCCAAGCAGGCCGTCGATACGATCCTCGCGCACTTCGGCAAGATCGACGTTCTCGCTCATCTGGTTGGCGGGTTTGCCGGAGGACAAACGGTTGCCGATACCGACGACGCCACCCTCCAGCGCATGCTCGACATGAACCTGAACAGCACATTTCACATATTGCGGGCGGTGCTGCCCCCGATGCGCCAGGCCGGCTCGGGGCGAATCATCGCGATCGGCAGCCGTGCTGCCGAGAGTCCCGGAGCGATGGTGGGCGCATATAGCGCGTCGAAAGCGGCTCTCGTGTCGCTGATCCGCACCGTGGCGATTGAGAACAAAGATCTCGGCATCACTGCTAACGTGATCCTTCCCGGAACGATTGACACTCCTGCCAATCGTAAAGACATGCCCGCTGCGGTCACATCGCAATGGGTGCAGCCGGTATCGATCGCGAGCCTGATCGTCTGGCTCGCGGGCGATGGGGGAAAAGACGTCACCGGCGCGGCGATTCCTGTCTACGGTAGAGGGCTCTAGCCACGTAACCCTTTCGTAACCCTCCAAAGTGCACAATTTTTGTTGCACGTTAACATTCATGAAATATCTTGCATGTAACCTGTCTTCAGGAGAGGGCCCATGGGATCAGCGCGAATTGCGAAGGCGTTACCGCTGCAGGTAGCTGCCGTGTGCTATCGACGTCGGGGCACGGCGATCGAGTTCCTGCTGGTCAACACCAATGGCGGCAACAAGTGGACCTTCCCCAAGGGATCGACCGACCCACGGCTTTCTCACAGCCAGGCGGCCGAACGCGAGGCTGCGGAAGAAGCAGGCGCGATCGGCACGATTGAACCTCGTCACTTCCACCTTTACATACACTCCAAAGGGGTTTTCTGGCAGCCCGGAGGCGTCCAGGAGTTCGTGGTGAAAGCATTTCTGATGGAAGTGCACCAGATGCGCAAGCCCGACGAAGCGAACCGGCGCCCGACCTGGTTCAGCCCCGAAGATGCAAAGCGCCGTCTCGCCAAGGGACGCGAAGTAAAGTACTTCCATGAATTGGAAGCCGTGATCGACCGGGCGCTGGAACGTATCCAGTTCCATAGCGAACTATGGGGAGCGTATCCCGGAGCGCGACGACCGCCTGCCAAGGACCCCATCGCCAGCGTGGTGTGGCCGTAAGGGTATTCCAGCCTCTCCGTAGCCCTGCGTCGCTGTTGCCCTTTTGCCCAGCCTTGTCGTTCCGAGCAAAGCGAGGAACCTGCTTTTTGCCGGCAGCGGAGCCGCTGCATACGACAGCAGATTCCTCCGACGGCTTGCGCCGTCTCGGAATGACAAAAGGTATCGGTAGATCACCTCTTGTTTTAAAGCTATGGGAGCACACCACTGGATTTTATGAGACGATAATTCCAGTCCCATGATTCAGCTTTCCGGCGCCGGAAAACGCTTCGGCCACAAACTTCTATTCGAAAACGTCGACTGGCTGATTACCAACCATGACCACATCGGCGTGGTCGGCGGCAACGGCACCGGCAAATCCACGCTGATGAAGGTCCTCGCCGGGATGGACACGTTCGACTACGGCTCTCTGATTATCGCGAAAGGAACATCAGCCGGATACCTTCCGCAAGATGGGCTGACTCTTTCAGGACGAACGGTATTCGCCGAGAGCATGTCGGTATTCGACGATGTGCGCGCCATGGAGCAGGAACTCGAGGCTCTGACGCACAGCATGGCGGAGCTTGATCACACAGGCCCGGAATATGCGGCAGTGGCGGACCGCTATCAGCGGGTCGAGCACGAGTTCCGCGCGCGCGATGGTTACTCGATTGAAGCGGAAGTGGGCCGCGTGCTCATGGGCCTGGGCTTCGCAAAAGAAGACTGGCAGCGGATGACCGACGAGTTCTCCGGGGGATGGCAGATGCGTCTGGCACTTGCCAAGCTGCTTCTGCAGAAGCCGAACCTGCTGCTGCTCGACGAGCCGACGAACCACCTTGATCTCGAGGCGCGGAACTGGCTGGAGGAATATCTGCAGAACTATCCGCATGCATTTCTGCTGATCTCGCACGACCGCTACTTTCTCGATGTCGCGGTCAACAAGATTGCAGAGATCTGGAACAAGCGGTTCTGGTTTTACACCGGCAACTACGACAAGTTCCTGGCACAGAAGACCCAGCGCAACGAGCAACTACAGGCCGCGTACAAAAACCAGCGCGACCGGATTGAGCAACTGGAAGTCTTCATCAACCGCTTCCGCTACACGGCAACCAAGGCGAAGCAGGCACAGAGCCGGATCAAGGAACTCGAAAAGATCGAGCGCATCGAGATCCCCCCGGAAGAAAAGACAATCCATTTCTCGTTCCCTCAACCCAAGGCCAGCGGACGGATCGTAGCTGAGTTCGAGGGCGTGGCGAAGGCGTATCCAGGCAGGAATGGGGCCGGTCAAAAGGAAGTGTTTCGGGACGTTAGTTTCATGATCGAGCGCGGCGACCGGATCGCGTTGGTTGGAGTCAACGGGGCGGGCAAATCGACATTGATCAAATTGCTAGCCGGCACAGAACCTCTATCAAACGGCGAGTTCCGTCTCGGCCACAACGTGCAGTCTGACTATTTCGCGCAGGATCAGTACAAGGAACTCGATCCGGACGCTCGCATGATCGACGATCTGAGCGAGCTATCACCGCGCTCGACGGAGACTGAGTTGCGCGGTCTGCTCGGCTGTTTTCTTTTCTCCGAAGACGATGTCTTTAAGAAGATCGGCGTGCTTTCGGGTGGCGAGCGCGGGCGCTATGCCCTGCTTCGTTTGCTGTTGCATCCGGCGAACTTTCTGCTCCTCGATGAACCCACGAACCACCTCGATCTGCGCGCTAAAGACGTGTTGCTCAACGCCCTGGTGGAGTACACCGGCACAGTGGTGTTCGTCTCTCACGATCGGTATTTCATCGACAAGCTGGCCACGCGGGTCTTCGAAGTCGGCGGCGGAGAGGTGGAGATCTTCCCCGGCAACTATGAGGACTATCTCTGGCGCAAGCAGGGCGGACAGCAGGTTGCACCGACTCTGGATGATGTTCCGGGAGCGGTGAAAGCAAAAGAAAAGGTGGGTGCCCCACTTCTGGCCGGTGTTGCCAGAAGTGGGAATTCCGAGCCGTCGACACCGTCAAATGGCGGCACCGCCGCCGGCGCTGAGCCGAAGAAGCGCCTCAATCCCATCAAGCGCAAGCAGATGGAAGATCGCGTAACGGAACTGGAAGAGGAAATTAGTCACACCGAAGACGCAATCGTGCGACTGGAAACAGCCTTGCAGAGCTTTGTCAATGCCGAAGAGACGCGGCGCCAGTCGCTGGAACTGGATCAGAACAAAGCTTCCCATGCGGCTCTGGTTGGGGAATGGGAGGCGTTGTCGCAGGAACTGGAAGTTTCGGAGTAGCGTGATTCCGCCGAGCGAAATACGCAGATCCTTCGGCCCGCAAACAGCGCGTGCCTCAGGATGACAAGGCTTGGACGAGGCTTGATTTTAGGCTGCAGAAACTTCCGCACCTGTACAACGCCTTCCGTAATCTCTCCTGCGCTCTTACCCCTGTGCGATAGTCAGATTGGCCAAGTGGCCACGCACCGCCGCAGGCCACAAATTTCAAGACCAACCGCTGGAATGGTAATCAGGCGCGAGCAGGGCGCCGGGCGGGAACCCAAGGAAGGTCACATGCTTCAGTCGTCGGAGAACTCATTCTTGAAGTCCGGAACGCCGGCTTCCAACCCCAACACGTTTAACCCCGTCAAGACCGTGACCGCCCCCGTGGATCAGGCGACCATCGGCCGCACCCTGGTAATCAAGGGCGAAATCAGCGGCTCCGAAGCCCTCTACATCGACGGCCGCATCGAAGGCAAAATCATCATGCCAGAAAGCCGCGTTACCATTGGCCGCAATGGCAAGGTTGATGCCAGCATACAGGCCCGCGAAGTCGTCATTATGGGCAAGGTGACCGGCAACATCGAGTGCAGCGACCGCGTGGACATCCGCGCCGAGGGCTCAGTTTCCGGAGACATCTCCACGGTTCGCATCAGCGTGGAAGATGGCGCCGCGCTCAAGGGTGGCATCCAGGTCCACAGCGATGGCAAAGGACACCAGTCCCAAAACCAGGCCAAGCCCGAGACCAAGGCCTTGGCCGCTACTGCCAGCGCGTAAACAGAATTTGTCGGGTAGAAGATAAGGGGCACGCCATGGCGTGCCCCTCTGTTTGTTTGAATCCCAGATTCTTCGTAGAGACGTTGCTTGCAACGTCTCTGTCACCACAATTTTGGAATGCCGCCGGCAAGACGTAGCAAGCTACGTCTCTACAACTTCTCTTTGTTCGGTCTGAAGTCCAACGCCGCCGAATTCATGCAATAACGCAGTCCTGTGGGAGCCGGACCATCCTCGAAGACGTGGCCCAGGTGCGCGTCGCACTTGGCGCACCGGACCTCGGTTCGCACCATGCCGTATTGCGTGTCGCGGTGCTCGACCACGCCGCCGTTTTCTGTAGGCTTGTAGAAGCTCGGCCAGCCAGTGCCGGAGTTGAATTTCGTCTGCGAATCAAATAGCGGAGCCCCGCAGCAGACGCAGTGATACACGCCCGGCTCCTTGTTGTTCCAGTAAGCCCCGGTAAAAGCGCATTCCGTGCCCGCTTCGCGGGTTACGTGATACTGCTCGTCGGTCAGTTGCTTGCGCCAGTCGGCTTCTGACTTGACCACCTTTTCCTCAGTCCTCTCCATAGATGAACCCCATTTTTAAAAATCTATCTGTGCACTGAATTGGATGTTCGAGCACCCCAAAAGTGGCAATCGTCTACTTGCCGACTTCTTCCCCCACCGTGCGATACTTCCCGCGAAAGAACAGCAGCGGATCCCCTTCCCGCAAAACCACATCCTCGACTTCTGCGATGAAAATTGTATGGTCACCGGCTTCCTGGGCAGATTGGAGGCGGCATTCGAGATAAGCGAGCGCGCCATGCAGCATCGGGGTTCCATGACTGGTCCGGTCAAATCGGGCATCCGCCTCGATTTCGGCGTGCTCATGACTGCGCTCCGGACGCGCATAGTACTCTGAAATTGCTTTGTGGTCCTCGCCGAGCACATTGATCCCAAAGCGCTTCTTGGAATGCAGATGGGCATGGGTGCGGGTGCTGTGATCCACGCAAACCAGCACCAGCATGGGATCGAGCGAAACCGAGGTAAAAGCGTTGGCCGTCATGCCATGGACCTCGCCGTCAAGGTCCACGGTGATGATCGTCACCCCGGTGGCAAAGGCTCCCATCGCCTTGCGGAATTCGACTGGATTCAGGCTCATCTTGGTTGAGACGCTGCTCGCGGCATTTGGCCAACCGTCATTCGATGCGCCGCCGGCAAAGACGTAGCAAGCTACGTCTCTACGGGAGCAACCGCATACATTACCACGCTCGCCGTTGTATCATTCGAGGCAACGTGGCCCTATCGCCCAGTACGCTGTCCCGACGGGGGAACTGCGCGGTCGAATTGCGCCCCGGCGTGCCTATCTCGCGGGAGGTCGCGCTTCAACTGATTCGCTGTGCGGACAGCGACTTACCGGACCTGCTGGCGGCCGCCCGTGCTGCAAAAGAGCGCTTCAAGCCCGGCGTCGTTACCTACTCGCGCAAGGTATTCATTCCGCTGACGAATCTCTGCCGCGACTATTGCGGATATTGCACCTTCCGCCGCGATCCAGGCGATCCCGGGGCGCATACGATGACGCCAGACGAGGTGCTCGAGATCGCCCGCGCCGGGGAAAAACTGGGGTGCACCGAGGCCCTGTTCAGCCTTGGTGACAAGCCCGAACTCCTCTTTCCGGAGATGCGCGACACGCTACGCGATCTCGGCTACAAGTCGACGCTCCATTATCTGGAGGCGATGTGCGAACTGGTCCTGATGGAGACCAGCCTGTTGCCGCATCCGAATCCCGGGCTGCTGAGTGCGGAGTGGGTCGCACGGCTCGCGGCTGTTTCCCCCAGCATGGGGCTGATGCTTGAGACCACAAACTCAGATCTTCTGGCTGCGGGACGGGCGCACGATAATGCTCCCGACAAGGTCCCGGCGAAGCGGCTACGAACGATCGAAGAAGCCGGCAAACAGCGGGTGCCCTTCACAACCGGTTTGCTGATCGGGATCGGAGAATCCCTGGAAGACCGCGTGGATACGCTTCTGGCCATCCGCGACCTGAATGAGCGCTACGGGCACATCCAGGAAATCATCGTCCAGAACTTTCGCACTAAACCGACGATTCCGATGGCGAGCTGGCCCGAGCCGGGTCAGGGCGAGATGCTGCGTACCGTAGCGGTAGCTCGCTTGCTACTCCCCGAGGTCAATATTCAGGCGCCACCGAATCTTTCCGCGCCGTACTATGAAGACTTGATCGACGCGGGCATCAATGACTGGGGAGGAATTTCGCCGCTGACCCCTGACTTCATCAATCCGGAAAAGCCGTGGCCGCACATTGAGCAGTTGCGGCTGCGTACTGAGGCCAAGGGGAGCGTATTACGCCAGCGTCTGCCTGTGTATCCGGAATTCGTTTCAGGCGTGATTGCGCGTCCCGGCCTGCTCTCGGAAAAACTCCGGCCGGCGACGGGTGACGATGGCCTGGCGCGGAGGGCGGCATGATCTGCGTTCTCAGCGGCGGCACCGGTGGGGCCAAATTCGTCGATGGCCTTCGCCAAGTCATGCCTGCCGAAGAAATCACTCTCGTGGTCAACACAGGTGACGATTTGCTCTGGTGGGGTCTTTACGTCTCACCCGACATCGATTCAATCACCTATGTGCTCTCCGGCATGCTGAGCCGCGAGCGCGGATGGGGCGTAAAGGGCGACACATTCCTGTGCCTGCAGGCGATGGGGCAACTGGGCGAGCCGACATGGTTCCATACCGGGGACCGCGACCTGGCCATGCATTTGCTACGTTCGCGCCTGCTGGCCGAAGGCAAGACGCTCTCCGAAGCGACGGCCGTAGTCTCGCAGAAACTGGGCGTGAAGGCGCGGGTTTTGCCGATGAGCAATTCGCGGGTAGAGACTCGTGTCGATACCCCGATCGGTGAACTCAGCTTCGAAGAGTATTTCGTGCAGCGCTGGTATCAGGATCCGGTAAAGTCCGTGCGCTTCGCCGGGGCGTCGGATGCGGAGCCTGCTCCGGGGGTCATCGACGCGATCATGAACGCTGACGCCGTGTTGATCGCGCCGAGTAATCCTGTCACAAGCATCGGTCCAATCCTAGCGGTGCCGGGGATTCATGACGCCTTGTTGCGCGCCCGGGGGAAGGTCGCTGCCGTCAGCCCGATCGTGGGGAACGCCCCTGTCGCAGGTCCGGCCGGAATACTGATGGAAGCACACGGATTGCCCTGCTCTATCGCGGGTGTGGCGCACGCGTACGAGGACTTTCTCGATGTCCTGATCTGCGACACGCGTGATTCCCGAGCAGCCGAAGCTCTGCGCCAAACCGGATTGCGCGTGCAGTGTACGCAGACCATCATGCGCAGCGCGGAAGATAAAGCTGCCTTGGCGCGGGAAACCCTCTCTCTTGTAGCCGCCAGTCTCGACCAGGAAGAGGCAACTTCGGATACCTCTTTCCGCCGCCTGGACCGCCAGCCGTGATTCTGGTTCCAATCAAGAACACCGCCTCGGCAAAGCAGCGATTGGCTTCCGTGCTCGACCAGCCGGCGCGAACACAGCTAGCACAAGCCATGCTGACCGACGTGCTGTCGACTCTCCACGAGTGGAAGAATCGCCCCAAAGTCGGCATTGTCACCAGCGATCCTTATGCGACGAAACTCGCAGCCGAGTACCGGTTTGAGGTGATCCCTGACCTGGACAACCCCGGGGAAACCGGCGCGATTGAGATGGCAACTCGAGTATGCGTGGAGCGCGGAGAAGAAAGCACAATCGTCATTCCTGCAGATATTCCTCTGATTGAATCCTGGGAGCTGGAAGAAATTTACAAGCATGCGCCAGCCGAGGGAAGTGTGCTCGTTCCTGCAGGGGACGGCCGGGGCACTAATGCTGCTTTCCGCCGTCCCGCGAACTTATTCCCTCTTCGCTTCGGGAACGACAGCTTCAAACCGCATCACGCCGCCGCTCAGGCCACCGGCAAACCCTGCGTCGTTTTGAACCTGCCGGGGATCGCCGTGGATGTAGACAATCCACCGGACTTGCGGCAGCTTCTATCTCTTCCCGGCGAAACTCGCGCCCAGCGACTGGCAAGGAGTTGGAACTTGCCCGCCGATTTACTCGAACGCGGCGCGGATGCGGTATAACCAGAGTCGCTATTGTCGTCCGCAAATCCATGGCAAAGACGAACAAAGTTGACGAGGTCCGGCTCATCCCGATCACTCTCGTGGAAGAAATCGTCCCGTCTGCGTCGATCGCCAATGAACTGGTTGAAGCCCTGCGACGAAGCCGCCAGCGGTTGCACGCGGGCGACATTCTCGTCGTCAAACACAAGATCGTTTCCAAAGCGGAGGGTCGGCTTGTCGATCTCGCGACGATCAAGCCGTCGGCTGAATCGACAGCCTGGGCGGAGCAATACAAACTCGACGCGCGAGTGATCGAATTGGCGCTCCGGGAGAGCCGCTCCGTCATAAGACGGAAGAACGGCGTGCTCATCACCGAAACGCAGCATGGATTTCTTTGCGCCAATAGCGGGATCGATGTCTCAAACGTGGACGGTGGGAATACCGCCCTGCTTCTGCCCGAGGATCCCGACCGTTCCGCCGCGAACCTCCGGCGCGCTCTGAAGAAGAAGACCGGCATTTCGGTTCCAGTGATCATTACTGACAGCTTCGGCCGTCCCTGGCGCGAGGGATTGACCGAATTCGCTATCGGGATCGCGGGCATGAAGCCTCTGCGTGATGATCGTGGCCGCCGCGATCCGCACGGATACGAACTGAAGGCAAGTGTCGAGGCCGTGGCGGATGAGTTGGCCTGCGCTGCGGGCCTGGTGTGCGGAAAGCTCAACCGCGCGCCGGCCTGTATCGTGCGCGGATTCCGCTACGACCCCGGACCGGGCGCCGTCCGTGACCTGCTTCGTCCTGCAGCCACCGATCTATTCCGCTGACCCGTCCCCAAGAGTCTTATCGCAGAGTGTGTCATCCTGAGGAGAGCGATAGCTCTCCGACGGACCTTACGATGCGCGGCAGACGATCATGCTGTCGGCGAGAGCGCTTGGTGCATGCGGCACCGGCATTCCCATCGCAGCATCAGAATTTCACCCGCCGTAGGGTCCCTCAACCCAGCTGCGCTGCGTTTCCGGATGACATCGCTTTTGTGGCTCCGAACGGATAGAGCTACACTGTACCGACGGAGAACATCGTGCACCGCAACCTTTCTAGCTCAGAACTGGAATCCTTTGCTTCGCTCGACTGGTCCGACATCGCGCCTCGCCTGACTCCAGCGCTGCGCTGTTCTCTGGAGCGAGCCCTCGAAACGCAAACCGGCGCCGACCTCTCACTGGAAGAGTCGTACGCCTTGGCGAACTCCGAAGGCGACGATCTGCTGGGCTTGTTGGTCGCTGCGAACATTCTCCGGGCAGAACTCGCGGGAAACATCGTCACCTACGTCGTGAACCGCAACATGAACTTCACGAACATCTGCTTCGTGGGATGCAAGTTCTGCGCGTTCAGCCGAGGGCCCCGCGAGGCCGATGCCTATTTCCATAGTCTGGATGACATGGCGCGAAAGGCGGTCGAGGCGTGGGAGTTAGGCGCCACCGAGGTCTGCATACAGGGAGGGCTTCCCCGCAATCTTCCCAAGTTTTATTACCGCGATATTCTGCGCGCCGTGAAGGATGCGGTGCCGCAGATGCACATTCATGCCTTCTCGCCGATGGAGATCGTCTACGGCGTCGAACTCACTGGCATGCCGTTGGCAGACTATCTTTCGATGCTGCGGGACAATGGTCTCGGCACGCTGCCAGGCACAGCGGCCGAGATACTCGATGACGAGATCCGCCACATTCTCTCGGCGAACAAGCTTTCGACCGCGCAATGGATCGAAGTCATCCGCACGGCACACCGCTGCGGCATCCGCACGACCTCCACGATGATGTACGGACATACCGAAACCCCCGGGCACTGGGTGCGCCAGATGCGCCTTTTGCACGAGATTCAATCGGAAACCGGAGGCTTCACTGAATTCGTCCCACTCGGCTTCGTCCATCAGAACACGATCCTCTTTCATCAGGGACTGGCGCGCACCGGGCCGACGCTGGCGGAGCATCTCAAGGTTCACGCACTGGCACGCGTGTTACTCGCTGGATCGATCAATAATCTTCAGGTTTCCTGGGTAAAGCTGAACCGGCAACTTTCGCAACTCTGCCTGCATGCTGGCGCGAATGACTACGGCGGCACGCTGATGGAAGAGAACATCTCGCGCGAAGCAGGAGCCACGGCCGGTCAATACACCAGCCCGGAGGACTTCCAGAGCCTCATTCTTGAGATCGGACGAATCCCGGCCGAACGCAACACCACTTATTCGCGCATCAACATCAAGCTGCCGCTCGACGAATTCACCGCGGAACAAGCTCTCGAGGCTGAGTTCGCATGAGCTCTCAGCCCCGAACTTCTATTCGACCCATTGCGATCATTGGCGGAACTGGGCCGGCTGGCATGGGTCTGGCGCTGCGGTGGGCGCGCGCCGGCGAAACCATCATCATTGGCTCACGCGACGAGCAACGCGCCCAGGTGGCGGCGGCGGCTATTCAACTCAAAGCAGGAAGCCAGGCCAACGTCGCGGGCATGGAGAACAGCTTAGCTTGCGCAGCGGCTGACATCCTGATGTTGACGGTTCCCTTCGAAGGTCAAGCAACGCTGCTCAAGCAACTGAAAAACTCGTTCACGGAGGGCAGCATCCTGATCGACGCCACCGTGCCTCTGGCATCTGCGGTGGGAGGCAGAGCCTCGCGCCCGCTGGGCATTTGGCAAGGCTCAGCAGCGCAGCAAGCCGCGGAACTGGTTCCCAAGGGAATTAGCGTGGTCGCGGCGTTTCACAATCTCTCGGCGGACCTGCTCAACGGCGATGATCCCGTCGATTGTGATGTCGTTGTCTGCAGTGATGATCCCGACGCGGCGCAACTCACTCGCGAACTGGCGGCGAAGATTCCGGGAGTACGTGCCGTGGATGGCGGCAAGTTGGAAAACGCGCGCATCGTCGAACAAGTCACGGCATTATTGATCGGTCTGAACATCCGTCACAAAGGACATGCTGGAATCCGCATTACAGGTCTGCCCCCTGCAGCATATTGCTGACCGCCCCGAGGAACCTTTCGGTTGAGTGAGAACAACCAAATCGATGCCGCGCGCCAGTATCACAGCGGGACGAAGCACTCGTATCTCAGCGTGCGCCTGCATCCGCACGCGCTCGATTGGGACAACAAGCCACTGTTGTTCAAGATCTATCCGACGCTGGAAGTCACACGTTTGCCCCGCGACTTTCAGGATACGGGCAAGCCGGCATTGTCAGCGATTGCAGCAACCAGCGTTGAGCCAAAAGGCGAAGCCGTCCCCGACCTCGAAACCCTCGCGCAGGTGCTGTTTTTCTCCGCTGGAGTCACGAGGAGCAGGAAGCATGGGGAAGGGGAAACCTTCTTTCGCGCCGCCGCTTGCACCGGGGCGCTTTACGAAATCGAACTCTACGTCGTCTGCTCTGATCTCCGATCGAAGATTCAGCCTTCCGGGAGCCCTCCAGCGTTGCCTGCCGGGGTCTATCACTTCGGGGCCGCCGAGTTTGGATTGCGCCAGCTTCGAGTCGGAGACTATCGACAAGCGCTCGTCGCAGCCACAGGCGAAGATCTGGCCGTAGCGCATGCCCCTGTCATCATCGTCTGCACGGGGACGTATTGGCGTAACGCGTGGAAATATCGGTCCCGCACCTACCGTCACTTCGGCTGGGACAATGGCACGATCCTCGCCAACTCTCTCGCGATCTCGGCTGCCATGGGTCTGCCCGCGCGTGTTATCACCGGATTTATTGACCCACAAGTTAATACTCTGCTGGATCTGGACACCAAACGCGAAGTCGCATTCTCGCTGGTTCCAGTTGGCTGGACGCATTCGTCGCCATCCACACCGCCCGCTGTCGAGCCCCTGGCCTTGCCGGTCGTCCCTTACTCTACGACGGAGGTCGACTACGCCTCCATGCGCAAGATGCACGAGGCTTCTTCTCTCGATTCGGTGGCGGAGGTGATCGCGTGGCGGGGCAAGACGCCCGGCAATGAAATGCCTCCAGCCAAGGAAACTACTTCGGCGCTCCTGCCGCTCAGCGACTCGCGAATTGCTCCCGACACCATCGAACAAGTGATCTCGCGCCGGGGATCGACGCGGCAATTCTCACGCGATCCCATCACCATGGCGGAACTCTCAACCATGCTCGACCGCGCCACCCGAGGCATCCCCGCAGATTTTATCGATCCGCCCGGGAGCCATCTCAATGATCTGTATCTGATCGTGAACAACGTGGTCGGTTTGGCGGCCGGGGCTTACGTTTATCACTGGGATGAGAAATTCCTCGAACCGCTGAAGCGCGGTGAGTTCCGCGACAAGGCGGGATACCTCGGGCTCGAGCAACAAATCCCGGCAGATGCGGCCGTGGATATCTTCTTCCTGGCAGATTTGAAAAAGATCTTGGAGCGTTATGGGAACCGCGGCTATCGCGCCGCGCAATTGGAAGCAGGAATCCTCGGCGGGAAATTGTATCTCGCAGCCTACGCTCAGAAGCTGGGATGCAGCGGCCTCACATTCTACGATGACGACGTGGTCAGCTTCTTCTCGCCTCACGCCCGCGGAAAAAGCGCGATCTTTCTCGTTGCGCTGGGGCGCAGCGCGCAGCGTAAATCAGACTCATCGCGGCGTTAGTCGTCTTCTACCTCAATCACCGGAGTGCTCATCTCTTCCGCCGGTTCGCCCGGAGTCATAGCTTGCGCCATGATCAATTGCCGGGCCTCGGCGCGAACTTTCGGTAACTGCAAGCTGAACCACCATGCGCCAAAAACCGAAGCCAGGCCGCCGATGGCCACGGTCCAGGGCGCGCCCAAGCGATCGGACAAAGCGCCACCGAGCAGCGCTCCTACGGGAGCGAGCCCCATAAACATCATGGAATACACCGCCATGGTGCGGCCGCGCAGCGCATCCGGCACCATGGCCTGAATCAGTGTGTTCGATGAGGCCATCTGCAGCATGATGAAATAGCCCACGGGGAGCAACAGCAGAACCGACAGCCAGAAAGATGTGGAAAACGCGAACAGGATAAGACTCACGCCGAAGCCGGCGCAGCACACAGAAACCCAGGTCCCGAGCCCTTTCACGCCCGAGCGCATGGCCAGAGTCAGCGCTCCGAGAAGCGCTCCCACGCCGGCGGCGCCCATCAGGATACCAAGCCGCACCGCTCCCAAGTCGTGTGACCCAATGAGCGACGCCAGTTCCTGCCCGCCACGGTGCAGGATTCTGTCCGCGAAAATCGGCATGAGCACGACGTAGGGCATGCCCGTCATGCTCACCACCCCAAGTAGGATTAGAAGAGCGCGAATCGGCGCGGTCTTGCCGACAAACCGGAATCCTTCGATGATGTGCTCGAAGGGCGACGTGTCCACCGACGCCCGGGCGGGTGCGTGCACATTCATCATCAGTAAACCCAGAATGACGGCAATGTAACTCACGCCATTCGCAAAAAAGCACCACCCCTCGCCCAGTCTCGCCACCAGTACGCCGGCGACGGCCGGTCCCACCACGCGGGCGCCGTTGAACATCGACGAATTCAGCGCGATCGCATTCATCAGGTCTTCCTTGCCCACCATATCGACGAGAAAGGCCTGCCGTCCTGGAATATCGAATGCGTTCACGACGCCAAGCAACGCAGCCAGAACGAAGATTTCCTTTACTGTGATTCGATGTGTGAGGGTCAAGGCGGCCAGCACCAAGGCAAGGATCATGGAGGCCACCTGTGTAGCGATCACCACGCGCTGCCGGTTGGACCGGTCGGCAGTTATTCCTCCGAGGGGCGCGAAGAGAAAGACCGGGATCTGGCTGGCGAACCCGACGGAACCCAGCAGCAGGCCCGATCCGGTCAGCTTGTAGACGAGCCATGACTGGGCCACTGTTTGCATCCATGTGCCCACCAGGGATATGAGTTGTCCGCTGAAAAACAGCTGGAAATTTCGGTGCCGTAACGCCCTGCCCGCGGCCTGCCAATTCAGCTTGCGTTCGGCTGTCTGCTTGTTGCTGGGCGAGGACGAATCTTGAATGGAAGGTCTTGAATCGGCCACTGTCGCTTCTTAGATGACAGCTCTCGGCTTTGGACTTCACGAATATTCTCAGCCCAAACCGGTTCTGATTGTCGACTTTTCCACAGCAAAAGCCCTGTTTGAGAGCTGAAGGCAATATTCGACTTCGACCCCAAGTATCGGGAAATGCTCGATTTGTGCCAGCCCGGACATGTAACTAACTTTCGACTTCTTTTACCAGGCAACCTGCGCTAAAGTAGTCCGCTTGCGTTTTTCGGCGCTCGCCAAAGGAAGTGACGCGATGACCACTTCTCCAGTCCGGGTTGAACGCCGCGTTGGGCAGCGATTCCCATATTTGCTGGCCCTTTCTCTGCGTCAACCGGCCGGGTCTGTGGAAGGTGTCGGATTCACCCAGGATCTTAGTTCCCGCGGAGTCTTCTTCTTTACCAATGCACCCCTCACCGAGGGCGCCGAAATCGAACTCACGCTGCGTATGCCCTCTGAGATCACGCTGGGCGAGAGCATGCCGGTGCGCTGCCGTGGGCGCATACTCCGCGTTGTGCGGCCCGCTACTGCCTACAATGTGACTTCAGACACTGTGGAAACCAAGATCGGCGTCGCCGTTCGGCTGGAATGTTACGAGTATCTGCCAGATCCGTCGGCAGATCTGACCCGAGTCGCCTCACTGCACTCCCATCCCGAGGACGAGCAGTTCCCGTCCCATTCTTCCGCTCGCTCGTAAACGGATCAAACCGCGTCTTTGCGCCCCGGTGCCTTCTACCAGGTTCCCTGGAAGTGATAGCACGATTGTTTCAACGCTATGGCGCAGAAGTGCTCTTTTCAACTGGTCGCCGTGGGCTTACAATAAGTTGCAACAATCAAAGAGACCTTAAATGCTTCCCGTGTTGTGTTCTTCCTCCCAGCCATCCTTCGAAAATCGTGTGGCTGCGGTGTGTCGTGCAGATCGCGGACAAACATGTTCTTCTTCCGTTACCTAGGTCACTTGGCGGAGGCTAGGTTCTCTTTCTAACATGCAAACACCGAGAGAATTCGGCGAGCACCGCGCTATGCATGGCATCGCAGTCGCCCTCCTGACCGAGGACCGTGAACAATTGTCGGCACTCCAGACGCGCTTGGAGGCGACGAGGATGGGACGCGCGGTGTTCACCCATGTCGGATTTCCAACCGGGCCCACCGATTCGATTATCCGCGAAATCCAGGACTCACGCGCCGAAGTCGTCATCGTAGACATTTCTCCGCGCGACGCTCAGCGCGCCATTCGCGCCATCGAACTGATCAAGGCAACGACCCTTCAGATCGGCATCTTCGCCAACGGCGAAATGACGCAGCCGGCCAGCATTGTTGCCAGCATGCGCGCCGGAGCCGGGGAATACATCGATCAGTCCGCGGGATCCGACGCTCTGCTGGAAGCCCTCACGCGCTACAGTTCTTCGCGTTCACGTTCTTTCGGAGCGGCAGGCAGGGCGCGGGTCTTAACGTTCCTCAGCGCCAAGGGAGGCGCCGGCTGCACCACGGCGGCGGTCAACACTGCGCTCGCCCTGCAGCAGTCTCATGGCGACGTTGTTCTTCTCGATTTCGCTCCTATCGGACATGCCGCCCTGCACTTAAACCTGAAGCCGCAATTTGGCGTGCTCGACGCGCTGCAGAACCTGCATCGCATGGATGTTTCGCTTCTCGACGGCCTGATGACCACGACGAAAGAAGGACTGCACCTTCTGGCCGGACCGCAGCAGCCTTATCCGACCGAGCCCACGCCCGGCGAACTGGCGCGGCTCTTTGATCTGGTCGTGAACCACTATCGGTTTGTGGTGGTCGATGCTTCCAGCCGCCTAGATCAGACTACAAGGCTGCTCTCCGATCTCTCGAACGCAGTGCTGGTCGTCGCGCAAACCGATGTTGTCTCCCTTTGGAGCGCCGGCCGCATTCATGCATTCCTGGAGGAAGGAACTGGGCGCGACCGCCTGCGGATCGTCCTGAACCGTTATAAAAAGATTCCCGGATTTACCGATGAAGATGTTCAGCAGGTCACAAACTGCAAGGTCCTATGGAAGGTTCCTAATGCCTACCAGGTGATCTCACCGTCCATCGATAACGGAACCCCGATCGTGCTACAGGAGGGCCCGGAAATCAGCCGCTCGTACCGTGCGCTGGCGGCGACCCTCGCGGCAGCCTCATCTGACTCAGACGGCAGCGCCGATCTCGTGTATAGCGGCGAACCCTCCCCCAAGAAGTCCCGCGGGAGTCTTAATCTGTCACCAGCGCGAGCGGGACAGTAACAGCCCCGGGTTGCGAGTACCGAGCAAACCTCGACGCCTTCCTTCTCCGACTGAGTTTTCAGAATTTCTCTGACAGATTGCCAGTGAGGTCCTGGCTCGGCACTCGGTACTTCACTTCCTGACGACTGGAGTGGGCGCCGTTTCTTGCGGGAACATCTTCAACGCCACCAGTCGTGGGCGAGACGTAACTTTCTTGTTCGCATCACTGATGTTTTCGGTCAGCGTCCCTTTGAGGACGAAGTACGCCTCGTCGCCCGGATTCTTACCTTCACCGCGCTCCACGGAACCTTGAAAATCGAAAGCGACACCGTGTACGACTTCGGTGGTGAAGCTCAGTTTGCTTCCGTCAAGTTTTCCGGTTTTGAAGAACTGATCAAGGAAGGCTCCTTTATCACTCTCGCCATCCCCGTATCGCGAGACAAACCCAGTGACGCTGCCACCGTCTTCCACCGTCAATTGCACAAATTCGCCGTCTTTGAGGAAGCTGTACATTCCTGAGTATGATTGCCCTTCTTTCGCACCGGCCGACGAAGGCTGAGACTTATCTGCCTGTTTCTCGGGCGAGGTCTTGGCATCTTGTGCGCGGAGATCCGCGGACGCGCACCACATTCCGAGTCCGATCAACCCGCAGATCAGAAAAGATGACACTGTTTTCATGATGAATTCCGCCCCGCCCCCATCGTACTACCCGGACGAGCGCCCAACCAAGTTCTCTGCGCGCAGGATGCGCGAGCACGGAGTGGCGATCGTGTGCTTGATCGCCTGATCCTGGGTCTAAGTTCCTAAAACAAAAGCCTCAGTCGCTCGGACTGAGGCCATGCTTCCATCCAACCCGCTTATTTCTTTGTGGCCTTTACGTCCATGAACGGCATCCAGTTTTTGCCGTCCATCGAGACTTCATACTTCATCGTGTAAGTGGTCGGCGACACGGTCTTGATCGTCATCTTCCCCTGGATCTCCATTCCTCCATAATTCGATGAACTGGTCCAAGTCCAGGTGTCGCCACTCAGCGTTCCCTTCGACGATTCATGTCTTCCCTGGCTGTTAAAGGAATCGTAGGTATAAACATTCGCCTGCGTGTCATATCCCATGACTGCGAACTCTTTGGAGTCGCCGCCGACCTCAGGGGGCATTTTCGCATCCGAGTGCGACTGCAGGAAGAAGTTGCCGGGCAACCACTCGCTGGTGCCGCTTGCAGTAAACTTGCCGCCCGCGCCCCATGGACCCTGTGCAATCGCGCCTTCGGTCGTCCATGTTCCGACGAAGTAATCGAGTTTCTTCACCTCTGGTCCTGGGGGACCGCCCATCTGGGCCCATGCTGACACTGCCATCACGATCAGAAACGGTATCAAGGCGATTCTTCGATTCACATTTGCTCCTTCAAGGTTGGGGGATGTTAGAAGTTCCACGAAAAGTTAGCGCGCTAAGAATGCCCTCGTCCAGTGCGATTCGTCAACCGGGACCCATGACATTTGTCAGATTGCAGTCAATTCCGCGGTTTGCTCTTCAATCAACAATCATCCTTCAACAATCAACAATTCCTAATTCCTACCAGTCTCCCCAGTGCGCCGCGGTCATCTGCTGGAATTTCATCTTCCAAACGTCTCCCTGCTTCACCCAAACCGTGGTGAAGTGCTGGTAGCGCGGCGGAGGTCCTTGATCTTCCGACGGAGGTACTCTCAACACCACGTTGTAGGTCACAATGGCAACACCGTCTCCCGCAGAGACTACTTTCATTTCATAGGGCATCAAGTCCGTGCCACCCTGACCGTACTGGTCGAGCATGTCCTGCCGCTCGTAAAGTTGGCCATCGAAGGAGACAAAGGAAAAGTCATCCGTCAGGGTACGCTTGAAGAACGCCACATCGCCCTTCTTCGCGGCGTCGATGAATCCCTTTTCGGCCGTCATCAGAGTCTGCTCGAATTCGGTGGGTACCTTATCGGCCTTGGCCTGTCCCGCTTTCGCGAAACTGGTGGCACTGCAAAGAACCAGAAGTAGTGCTGCACAAACGCGTTTCATAATCCCCCCTGCCGACTACCCTATTCTGTCAGTCCTGATTCTGATAACCCAGGTAATCCGTCAATACTGCGCCGGTTCTTCTGCTGCTTGTACTCTTTCAGTCCTTCCAGCCCTTTCTTCTGCGCCCAGGAAAAATGCTGATCCCGTACGCCTTCATATTTCATGAGTGGGACTCCGAACCCGCACGAATCCGAAATCCGCGTCACGTCCACAACGATGATGGACCGCGTGCTCTCATACTTTTGGAATTGCGCCGCTAGTCCGGAAAACTCCGGCGAGTGCGGCTCCACCACCCGGCCGTGTCCATGCAGCCTGACAATGTTCGGCGGCCCGTCGAATGCGCAGAACATCAGCACAATCCGTCCGTTCTCCTTCAGGTGAGCAATAGTCTCCACTCCACTGCCGATCACGTCCATATAGGCGACAGTACGCGGCCCCAGGATACGGAATGAATCGAACCCTTTGGGAGAGAGATTGAGGTTGCCTTCGGAAGCCAGGGGAGCGGTTGCGACGAAGAAGACATGCTGCGCCAGGATCATCTTCGCCAGATTGTCATTGATTTCGGTATGGAGTTTACCCACGATTACTCCTCAACCACGCCGCCAAGTCAGCGCGTGCGATCGACACCTGCTCCCCGGTGGCAAGATTCTTCAAAGTGAAGGCATCCGCCTTCACTTCATTCTCACCCACGATGAGAATGTACGTCGCGCTGACTTTCGTCGCGGCCTCAAATGATTTCTTCAAGCGGAAAGCGTCGTCTCCTAACTCAACCACCAGATCGTGGCGCCGCAGTTCCCGTGCCAGCAGTGCCGCATCGCCGTTCATTCCGGCCATGGGAGCAACATATACATCGGGCTTGCGCTGCACGCTCTCGGCCGGGGCTTTCTCTTGAAGCGACATGACAAGACGATCCTCGCCAATCGCGAATCCAATGCCTGGAGCGGTGGGCCCTCCGAGAGCCTCCGACAATCCGTCGTAGCGGCCGCCGCCGAGAATCGCGTTCTGAGCACCCAGAGCGCCGTGGGTGAATTCGAACGCGGTTCGCGTGTAGTAGTCGAGCCCGCGCACCAGCCTATCGTTGAGCGCGAATGGAACTCCGACCTTGGTCAAGATCGCTTGCACCGCTTCGAAGTGCTTGCGGGAATCTTCGCCGAGAAACTGGGTGATGCGCGGCAAAGTTTCAATGATCGGCTGGTCCTCTGGCACTTTGCAATCGAATACACGCAGTGGATTCGTTACCGCCCGCCGCTGACAGTCCTGGCACATCCGTCCAACTACCGGCTGCAACGCCGCGCGCAATGCCTCGTTGAACCGCACACGATCGGCGGGCGTGCCCACCGAGTTCAGTTCGAGATTCCAGTCAGTGATGGCGAGGCGATCAAGCAGCGTGGCGAGCATTTCCAAAACTTCCGCATCCCGCGCAGGAGATTCGCTGCCAACGGACGGCGGTCCGATGATTTCAGCTCCGATCTGATAGAACTGCCGATAGCGCCCCTTCTGCGGCCGCTCCCGCCGAAACTGCGGCCCGATGTAGTACAGCTTGTTAAGCCCTCGATCCCAGAGCTTGTGCTCGATGTAGGCGCGCACAACGCCAGCGGTATTCTCGGGACGAAGGGTGAGTGATTGGCTGGGTCTACCCTCTTCCACCCTCTCCTTAAGCAGAGTGCCGCCACCCCGGTCAATCCATGTGTACATCTCTTTCCCAACGATGTCGGTCTCTTCTCCCACACCTCGCGCAAACAACTCCGTCGCCTCGAAAATCGGCGTGCGAATTTCCTGAAAGTTGTAGGCGCGAAACACATCCCGCACCGCCGCTTCCACGAAGTTCCAGAGCGCCGTCTCCGGCGGCAGTAAGTCTCGAGTTCCTCGAACCGCTTTAATCATGATCGTCGTTTACAGCCTGTCATCCTGAGCGCAGCGAGCTCGAATGAGCTCGCGGAGTCGAAGGATCCCTATCAGTGTCACGGCACCTGCGACTCCGCAAGGTGTTTCCTGATACTTCCTGAGAACGCCTCTCAACAGTAACTCAGTCGACTGGGATCCTTCGACTGCGCAGCCTGGTTCGCCTTGCTCACCAGCCCGCTCCGCTCAGGATGACAATTCTCGGTACCCGGTACTAGCTACTTCTCCCTCAAATACTCGTCCTTATACCCAAGATAATTCCTCGCATACCGCAGAATCATCTCGTCGTCTTCCGGACCGAGTTTCCGCCGGAACTTCCCCGGCGATCCCATCCACAACGATCCGGGTTCCACGATCGTCTTCTCTGGAATCAGCGTTCCCGCCGCGATGATCGATCCCACACCAATCCGCGCGCCATTCAGGATGATCGATCCCATGCCGATCAGACACCGGTCCTCAATCACGCACCCATGCAGCGTCACCGAGTGCCCAACCGTCACATACTCGCCGAGATACACGCCCCATTGCTGCTTCATGCCGTGCAGCACGCTATTGTCCTGCACGTTGGAGTATGCCCCGATCCTGATCTCGTGCACTTCCCCGCGCACCACGGCGTTCATCCACACCGACGCATGCTCGCCCAGCACGACGTCGCCAATAATCTGCGCCGAGTCATCGACATAGCAACTGGCCGGAACCATCGGCTTCACGCCCTTGTAGGACCGAATCACGTTCTCGCCTGAAAATTTTCCATAAAGATTAAAGACCATCAACATAGCAGATTTCCGAGCGGGCGTGCTTATTCCGACCGCGCTACAGCACCGTTCCATCACACAGAAATGCTGATAATCCGGCCCTTGCACAGCTCTTTTAGGTCACCGTTCACTAACGAATGACAATCCGGGCGCGTTGTGCACCCGGTCGCTTCTCTTCTGGTGAGACCGCACAGAATCTGATTCCCACTCCGGGAATCATCCCCAAAAAAATCCTCAGGATCACAGAACTACTTTTTCGCCGATGCTATACAGGATTGGGTTTCTCAATTTTGGCGGAGGAGCTTCCCGGCCGCGCCTCGCAAGAACGCGCCCTCCGGTTCCCCTCCGCTGACTGTCTGGCGCGCGTCCGGTTAACGAGCTGCTGGACCATCTCTCCGAGCATATCTCGCACTCAGGGGCGATCTTATGCTCGCAGTCCGCACTACTTCTCTTCTATTTGCTTTCTTCACTCTCGTGATTGTGCTGGGCACTCCAGTCCGACTCGCCGGACAAGACTCCGCCACCGGATCGATTCGCGGCACCGTGGTCGACCCCGCGGGCGCGCGTGTGACGCAGGCTGCGATCGTCGTCGTGAACGCCGGGACCGGCACACAATACACGGCAACCAGCGATTCCGAAGGTCACTTCGCCCTGGAGCTGCTGCCGCCCGGAGATTATTCCGCTCGAGTGGAAGCAGAAGGCATGTCGCCCCAGGTTAGTCCCCCATTGCACGTCGATGTCGGCGGCGTTACAGAACTCGCATTTCGACTCAAGATTGCGGGCGCTCAGGAAAGCCTCACCGTATCGAGCGCACCCGCGATGGTTGAAACCAAGCCCAGCGCCGTCTCCACCCTGCTCGACGAGCGCTCCATGAATGACTTCCCGTTGAATGGCCGGCGTTTCTCAGACCTCGCCCTGTTTTCGCCCGGTGTCACACAGGATCCCCGAGGCCTGACTTCCGCTACGAGTGGCGACCTGTCCTTCGGCGGTATTCGTGGGGTGCACAACACCTTTCTCGTCGATGGCAGCGATTACAACAACGCCTTCTTCGCGCAGGCGCGCGGCCGCTATCGGGCGCCGTATCAGTTCTCCACTGAAGTCGTGCAGGAGTTTCGCGTGTCCTCGAATGCCTATGGCGCAGAGCAAGGACGTTCCGGGGGCGCCGTGGTCAATGTGGTGACCAAATCGGGCTCAAACCACCTGCATGGTACGGCGTTCTACTATCTCCGCGACAGCTCGTTTGGCGCGACCGTTCCATTTCTCGCGTTCAAACCGCACAACCGCCAGCAGCAGGTCGGGGGCACCATCGGCGGACCTCTCAAGCGCAACAAAATCTTTTTCTTCACGGGATTCGATCAGCACATCTTTCACGTGCCGAATGTCGTCGAATTTCTGGATGGCAGTTCGCGGGTCCTTCCACGGCCCACCACAGGACCTTACAGCGGCGGCGATTACGAAGCTACCGACCAAGCCCTGGTCATTGCCGCTGCGTCGCAGCTTACGTCCCTTGCGGGGGAGTACCCGGCTGCACAAATCGGAAATTCTTCTTACGCGAAGCTCGATATCAACCTTAACCCGCGCAACCAACTCGCGTTGCGTGTGAACACCACTCGCTATTGGGGATCGAATAATGTCTTCCTCGATCCGGCCAGCCCTGTCACCTACGATTCCATCAGTAATAATGGCGAGGAACACGTCTCGACTGAAACCGCGAACCTCTCGCTGACCTCCAGCCTCACGCCGCGCCTGATTAGCCATTTCCGCGCGCAGTTCTCCCGCGATCAGCAGCAGTCCTACAGCAACAGCAGTGATGTGCTGGTGAAAATTCCCACGATCCTCGACGGGGTAGGGCGCTCCAATATCCTGCCTCGCCAAACCCGCGAGCACCGGCTGCACCTGGCCGAGACGCTGAGCTTTGAGGGTTCCCGAAATACGTGGAAATTCGGCGGAGACGCTCTTTTAACGTCAATCTACGACTTCTTCCCCAGCCAGCAGAGTGGTGAATACCTTTTCTATCCCATCAAGGTCGACCCGTTCACATTCGAACCCAGGCAGGGCGGACTGCAGCTTACCCCCCTTCGCGCCTATGCACATCAGGTCCCGCACTACTATCTGCAGAATTTCGGCAGCGCCACCTCGCACCCGAACACCAACGAATACGCCGCTTTCGCGCAAGACACCATTCGCGTGACCAACCGGCTTGCCCTGAGCCTCGGCGTGCGCTGGGATCTGCAGACGTTCGCGACTGCGGGGCTGATCTCAAGTCCGCTCTTCCCGCCTTCCGGCAAGCTCCCGTTTCAGCCGTATAACTTCGCTCCGCGCGCCGGGTTTGCTTACTCTCTGGGAGACAAACGACCGTTTGTGATCCGCGGCGGATACGGGATCTTCTTTGTTCGCATCCCGCAGATCTACAACTCAATCGTTCAGACCCAGAACGGCGTCACGGATTCACAAGTCTTCCTGAGGAACAACGACTATTACGATCACCAGGTCTTCCCCGCGTATCCCAATCCACTGGTGAGTTGCCCACTGGATGGCGCGAACTGCAACTTGCCCGCCGGATTCACACAAGGGGTAACTCACACAGTCTCAGCGTTTGCGCCGAATTTCGTTACTCCCCGAGTGCAACAGTCCAGTTTGACCATCGAGAAAGAAGTCGCCAATCGCACAACGGTTTCGCTTTCCCTGTTGAACGTCCGCGGAGAACACCTCATCCGCGCCCTCGATGTCAACCTTCCACAACCAATTGCGCTCTCTTATCCGATCTTCGACTCTACTGGCTCCATTTTCGAGGGTGGCTACTACACCGTCGACTCATTCTCGACTTGGCAGTTCACCCGGACACTCGAGTGTCCATGGCCGCCGTGTATCAATCCACTCGGGCGGCCGATTGCGGACCTAGGTTCGATCAACGAATTTCAGAGCGCAGCGTCCAGTAACTACAATGGCGCCACTCTCTCCATGAACCGCCGCATCGCGCGGGGCACTTACTTCCGGCTCTCCTACACCTACGCCCGCGCCATGGATGACGGGCAGGACGCTCTGGTCGCCGGTCAGCCTGCGACGGTGCAGAATTCATACGTGCCGAGCGCCGAGCGCGGGCCCAGTGTCACCGACCAACGGCATCGATTTGTCGTAGGTTTCTCAGCCGAACCTCGGCCCTTCCACCGCGGACACGAACTCCTGGGCCGCTTCTTTAACGACTGGAAAATTTCATCGGTTGTGAATTACGGATCGGGACGCCCGGTCAATGCAACGGTCTCCGGCGATCCCAACCAGGACGGCAACGATCTGAACGACCGTCTACCCGGCTACAGCCGCAACGCGTTTACCGGACCCGACTACGCTACAACGGATCTCCGCCTCACCCGCACAATTCGTTTCCATGAGCGCTACAAACTCAACCTGGTCGCCGAGTCGTTCAATCTGCTGAACCGCGATAACCAACGAGTCGCCATCACTTCCAATGGAATGATCGCCAGCGCGAGCACGTTCGTGCAAGATTCGGTCACCGCCAACATCGCGGCGTATCCCGGCTACTACAAGTTGCCCAACAATTTCATGAAGCCGAACGCGGCCTATGCTCCAAGGCAAATTCAACTAGCCCTGAAGTTCGTGTTCTAAACGATGATCCAGCAATGACCATGTAGAGACAGCCGCCTCGGCTGTCCCGCGAAGGCGAAGCCGAGCGGCACCGTTGATGCTACCGAAGTCTGTCTCAAAAAAACCTCGCGACGTTTTCAGCAGATAAAAATCCGCGCTCCGCATGGCGTTATACTTCCCCCTTCCCATGAAAACCCCCGCCATCTCTCGCCGCAAATTTATTGGCGCTGCCAGCGCCGCCGTAACGCTAACGGCCATTCCGGCCCCTTTTCGCGCCGCGGCTCGCGAGCCAGGAACGACCGAAACCAGTGCGCCAGCCTCCACCATCCGCATCTCTTCTGCAGCCAAGCCCATCCTCTTCGATCCCGATCAGTCGCTCGGCAGTTCCATGGACATCCTCTCGCACGACGTCGTCGAGAAGATCTACACCCCGGAAATGGTCAAGCAATGCCTTTCGGCCGGTTGGGGCCCGATCACTTACCGCCAGAACACAGAATTATCAATTGGAGCCTGGCACTGGAATCACAGTGGCACCTGGAGTGATCCGGCCAACAAGCGCGGATACTTTACCGGCAGCGTCGAACTAAAAGATCCCATCCGCCACTCTTACGGATATCCTCTCCCTCACCGCGGCCACACGCGCAACGGCGGCGCCGAGCACGGCTATTCCCGGATTACTGACGGCAATCCAGAGACGTTCTGGAAAAGTAATCCATACTTATCCCGCAAATTCACCGGGCAGCCCGATTCAGCGCATCCGCAGTGGATCGTCATCGACCTCGGATCACACGAGCTTGTGTCCCACATCAGAATCGACTGGGTAGATCCATACGCGCGGCGCTATGAAGTGCAGTACTGGGCGCCGGAAAAAGCGGGCGCCGAAGGATCGCCGATGGAGCACCCGACCTCGGGCATTTGGACCGCGTTCCCCAACGGCCCGATCACAGACGGTAAGGGCGGCTCGGCGACGCTACAACTCTCTTCAGCTCCAATCAACGTGCGGTACCTGCGAATCTGGATGGCGGAATCGTCGAACACGAATAATTCGCGGCCCAATGCTCTCCACGATCCGAAGGATCCCCGTAGCGCAACCGGATACGCGATTCGCGAAGTCTATGTAGGAACGGTCACCCCGGCGGGCGAGTTCGTCGACATCATCCAGCACCGTCCCGACCAGAATCAAACTGTCACGCTGTGCTCTTCCATCGACCAGTGGCACTCCGAATCAGACATCGACACGCGCGGTGACCAGACTGGACTCGACCTCTTCTTCACCAGCGGCATCACCAATAACTTGCCCGCGATGATCCCGATTTCGCTGCTCTACGGCACTCCCGATGACGCCGCAGCGCAGATGGAGTACCTGAAGAAGCGTGGCTATCCCATCTCGTACGTAGAGATGGGCGAGGAACCCGACGGCCAATACATGCTGCCGGAAGACTACGCAGAACTCTATCTACAGTTCGCGAGTGCGATGCACAAAGTCGATCCCAACCTGAAACTCGGCGGACCGGTATTCGAAGGCGTGAACGAAGACATCAAGGTCTGGCCCGATGCGCAAGGCCGCACCTCATGGCTCGGTCGCTTCCTCGATTACCTGAAGGCGCGCAACCGTATCTCGGACTTGGCCTTCATGAGTTTCGAGCATTACCCGTATCCGCCGTGTGAAATTGTGTGGGCCGACCTCTTTCGGGAGCCGCAGCTAGTCAGTCACATTCTCGACGTATGGCGTCAGGATGGACTTCCCGCGAACGTCCCCATGATGAACACTGAAAGCAACGTCACCTACGGCAACGCCCAGCAGATGGCGGACATCTTCGCCGCGCTCTGGCTCGCCGACAGCGTCGGAGCCTTTCTGACCGCCGGCGGTGCGGTTTACTACCATTCGCCGATACAACCCGAGCCCCTGCGTCCGGGATGCCACGGCTTCGGCACCTATGGGAACTATGTCGCCGACGAGAGTCTCAACGTAAAGACCTTCACATCGCAATACCACGCCAGCCGCCTGATCAACCTCGAGTGGGTGCAACATCGGGCCGGAGTCCATAAACTCTATCCGGCAGCCTGCGATCTTCAGGACGCTGCGGGCCACACGCTCATCACGGCCTACTCCGTTGAGCGCCCGGATGGCAATTGGTCATTGATGCTGATCAACAAAGATCAATCGAACCCGCATCAGGTCCGCATTGCTTTTGACGACGCTTCACGCAAATCATTTACTGGACCGATCACTATGATCACCTTCGGCAGCGATCAGTACATGTGGAAGTCGGAGGGCCCCAACGGCCATCCAGATCCGAATGAGCCGCCGATCACGAAAAAGCTTGCGGCGGGGACGCAGTTCATTACTCTTCCCAAAGCTTCGGTCACAATGCTCCGCGCCAGAGTCGGATCTTAGCCCGACAGCGAAATCGTTATCCGAAGGATTCGCAGACATATAATGCTGCGAGTTCCTCTATATGCACCTGCCCCAATCCACGGAGTCTCCTTCGCCCAAAGCGAAATGCGCCATTCTTTTCTTCACACTCTGTTGCCTGCTATCCACGATCCGCATTCTTCGCGAGGCGCCGAATCCAGCGCACCTGAGCCAGGATGATATTTCCAAGCGATCGGATCAGCGTTTTGCTGCCGTGAAAACCCGTCTGCCCGCAACTGGAGTCATCGGCTACATCGGGGAGAGTGGCAACTCCTCTACTCCCGACTATTACCTGACCCAGTATGCCCTCGCTCCGTTAGTCGTGGATCGTTCAACCCATCACGCGATCGTGATCGGCAACTTCCCTCTTTCGCCGCCCTCTGTCCTTCCTCCGAACCTTCGACTGGTTGAAGACTTCGGCAGCGGAGTACTGCTCCTCGCCGGCAAGGATGCGAGATAGATGAAAATTGCCCTGGTGCTGGGACTCAGCTTCCTATCCGGATACCTCGTCGTCTCTGCGGCATGGCCGCGCGAGAAGGCCAACAAGTCAGAACGGTGTATGAAGCTTTTCATATCGGCTGGATTTGGAATTGGGATCTTCTCGATTGCCTTTTTTGTCGAGCGATGGCTGGGCATCGTTCACATACTTGCTACTGATCTATGCCTGATAACTTTGCTGCTCGCTGTATATCTCGTCGCTCGCGCTCGTCGTAAATCTGAGAGCTTGACTGCGCCCAAGTTCGCGGACGTCAAGCTCTCAAACTGGCTTCACCGTCTCTTGATGGCTTCGCTCGCAATCTCCATTCTCGCCGCACTCTATACTGCCGTGCTTCGCGCGCTCGCCCACCCTCACGGCGATGGCTGGGACGCTTTCGCCATCTGGAATCTGCACGCCCGTTTCTTGTTCCTGGGAGGCAGCCACTGGCGCGACGGCTTCAGCGCCTTGATCCCCTGGTCTCATCCCGATTACCCACCTCTTGTCCCGGCGGCGGTCGCGCACGGTTGGGGCTACATCGGCCATGATGATCCGATCGTCCCCGCGATCATCAGCCTCGTGTTCACTTTTGCCACCCTTGGGCTCCTGGTTTCGTCCTTAGCTACTCTTCGCGGCATCACCTCTGCTGCCATGGCAGGCATCGCGCTGGCATCAACCCCCTTCTTCATCGAACAGGGAGCTGCCCAGTACGCTGACATTCCTCTTTCTTTTTTCTTCCTGGCCGCTATTGCACTTCTGCATTTGTATCGGCAGCGATCTGCACAAATCCCCGATGGGAGGCCGACAGGGCTGTTCGTGCTGGGAGGAGCGGCAGCCGGATTCGCCGCTTGGACGAAGAACGAAGGCCTACTTTTTCTATTCGCGTTTCTAGTCTCTCAGATCGCCTTCTTTGTATGGCGCAGGCGACCACTATCGACCGGATTACGCCTCAAGCGTGTGCGCGAGTTAGTCATGCTTCTGCTTGCGATAGCTCCCTTCCTCCTAATCGCCTGGTTCAAAAGTTCCATTGCGCCCCCCGGCGATTTGTTCTCCAGCTCCGGGACCATGATTCACAAGATCCTCACTCCCGGGCGTTACTGGGCCATTTTGCGGTGGTTTGTAAAGGACTTCTTCCGGTTCGGGAACTGGGTCGTTCCCACCACCGTCGTGTTCGTAGCGCTTCGTTTCTTGAGTCCTTCATCGGGAATCCGTCGTCAGACGACCGAGTATCGGGTTTCGGCCTTTACGCTGGCATTGACGCTTTGCGGATACTTCGCTGTTTACGTGATCACTCCTCATGAGCTGTACTGGCACCTGCGATTCTCCCTAAACCGTTTGTTTCTGCAGCTTTGGCCAAGTACCGTTTTTCTGTTCTTCCTATTTGTATGCTGTCAAAGCCTCCCCGAGTCTCAAACTGAGCCAAATCCCGGCTTAAACCAGGAATAACTGTCAAGAAATTCGTCAGTCCCACTTGACTTGCGGTCAAATCCTTGTCATAACTATTCGGTCCATCCCGGACGGGTCTGGGGGTGTGTAGATTTGGCAGAAGTAAGGCTTCAAGAGGGAGAATCCCTCGAGAATGCTCTACGCCGCTTCAAGCGCAAGGTGCAACAGGAAGACATCATCAAGGAGGTCAAGCGCCACTCCTTCTACCTGAAGCCCGGCGAAAAAAAACGTGTAAAAGCTGCGCTTGCTCGCAAGCGCGCCAGAAAAAAGACACGCAAAGAACAGGACTAACGCAATGAAGGGCCGCTCCGTCCCGGAGCGGCTCTGCTCGATCTGGCCCCCACCATGTTGAGCTGCATCAGGGATTTCATATCAACATTCTTCTCCGGCATAAAGGCTGTTCAGTAACCCGCGTAGTCTTCCGAGTGCGCGGCGGGCCGAGTCCAAGGGGCAGTACAAGAGGGGGGAGTAGTAGACGACCTGTCTTTCGGGTGTCACCACCGCAGTTCATTCCCCGCGAGTGGGCGCGACGGAAACGGGCTGAAGGAGCCATCCTCAATGGAATTTCAGGACAAGGTGCTGAAGTGTATCGACTGTGGGACCGATTTCATCTTCACGGCCGGGGAACAGCTTTTCTTTCACGACAAGCAGTTCAAGAACGAACCCAAACGCTGCAAAGCATGCAAAGGCAAGCGGCTGGCCGTGGTGGGTGCGCCTCCGGCACCGGGCCAAAACTACCGCTACACGAAGGTTGAGACCCAGGCCACCTGCTCGGGGTGCGGCAAGCAGACAACCGTCCCCTTCCGTCCAACACAGGGACGTCCGGTGTTTTGCCGTGAATGCTTCCAATCGCGGAGAACGCAGGCGACGGCCTGATGCTCCGTCACTTCGTTTAAGGATTCGGGAGTACGGTACCATAGGGTGTGCCCGGATTCTTTGTAGAAAACTTCGGCTGCCGCGCCACTCAGGCCGATGGCGCCGCCCTCGAACGGCAGTTCGAAGAGCGCGGACTTGCGCGCGCCTCCAGTCCGGCTCAAGCTTCAGTGGTAATCCTCAACACCTGCACCGTGACTGCGAGCGCCGACCAGGACGCCCGCGCTGCAATCCGCCGAGTCCGCCGCCAGAACCCTGAAGCCAGAATCGTTGTCACCGGCTGCTACGCGCAGCGCGCCCCCGAGGAACTGGCAGCACTGCCGGGAGTCGATCTTGTCGTCGGCAACTCTCACAAGCACCAGCTGGCAGAGATCGCACTCGACCAAAAGGCTCCGGCTCATACTTCTGCGTTTGTGCCGCTTCACAAGCTTGCGCCGAATGACCAACGACCAACGACCGACGACCAACGACCGATTTTCGTCTCCGACATTTTCGCCCACACGGAACTCCTTGCTGCACCGGTCTTCGATGCCGCCAACGAACGCACCCGCCCCAACCTCAAAGTGCAGGACGGATGCGATAACCGCTGCTCCTTTTGTGTGATTCCCTATGTCCGTGGCCAAAGCCGCTCGCTCTCAATGAACCGCATTGTTCGCGAAGTTACCACGCTGGTAGATGCGGGTTATCGCGAGGTCGTCATCAGCGGGATCAACCTGGGCCGCTGGGGAAGAGACTTAGCGAGCACCTCAACCGATGTCCGGACTGCCAGTGCAGTTCATGTGGGGACAGCCGCCCTCGGCTGTCCGGGCGAGCAAAGCTCGCCAGCTGCGCTGGTCGACCTCATGCGCGCCGTGCTCTCCGGGACGGCTCTGGAGAAGCTCCGCATCTCCTCCGTCGAACCGATGGACTGGTCCGACGAACTCATCGCTCTCGTCGCGACCTCTCCGCGCGTCGCAAAGCACGCGCACGTGCCTATGCAGTCCGGCAGCGACGCCGTGCTGCGGCGCATGCACCGCAAATATCGTCCCTGGCACTATCGCGAGAAGATCGAGAATATCCACGCCGCCATGCCGACGGCTGCGATCGGCGCGGACGTGATGGTCGGCTTCCCCGGCGAGACCGACTCGGAATTCGCAGCCACACGGCAGATGATCGAGGACCTGCCCTTCACCTATCTGCATGTTTTCACCTACTCGCCCCGTCCCGGGACGCCCGCAGCCGAAATGTTGAGTCAAGTCCCAGTCCACTTGGCGCGCGAGCGCAACCGCATTCTCCGGGAATTGGTGTCGGAAAAGAAACTGGCGTTCATGCGCAGTTTCGTTGGCAGATCGCTCGAAGCAATCACGCTCAATGTAGTCGGGTACGACGATGCTGGCGAGTTCACCGAAGCTCTCACCGACAACTACCTTAAATTGCGTCTGCGCGGACGGCACGAACCCAACTGCTGGACGCTTGCGAGCATTAAGTGCGTCACCGACGGAGTGTTGGTGGGCGACGATTACAAAGGCGATAACCACAAAGGGCACGAAGGTTCACGAAGGACTGCGCTTTCCTTCGTGTAACTTCGTGCCCTTCGTGGTTAATTGCTTTTGACTGTGCTAGCTCGGTTTCTTGATCGAAATCCCGAGATCCCTCAACTGCCGCTCATCCACCGGCGTAGGCGCATCTACCATCAAGTCCACCGCGCGCGCCGTCTTCGGGAACGGAATCACCTCGCGGAGGCTCTCCGCGCCCGTCAGAATCATCACGATCCGATCCAGTCCCAGCGCAATCCCACCGTGCGGAGGTGTTCCGTATTCCAGCGCCTCCAAGAAGAATCCAAATCGCTTCTTGGCTTCTTCATCGGTCATGCCGAGGGCCTTGAAGATCTTCGCCTGAATATCCTGCCGGTGAATACGAATCGATCCTGAGCCCAACTCGGTGCCATTGAGCACCACGTCGTAAGCCAGCGCGCGCACCGCGCTCAGGGTCGACTGCGGATCGTTCAGCGATTCCACTCCCAGCTCCAGCAATCCCATATCTTGCTCATGTGGCGACGTAAACGGATGGTGCGCCGCCATCCACTGCTTCTCCCCCTCGTCCCACTCGAACATCGGAAAATTCGTGACCCACAAAAATCGGAAATCCTTCGCTGGATCACCCGTCTTCTTGAAAATCCCATGACGGTCAGCGTACTTCTGAGCAAGAGCCAGCCGGAGTAGCCCTGCCGAGGCGTAAATCGCGAGCTCCGCCGGTGTGACCTTCAGATGCGCCGGCATCGCGGTCTGTGGACCAGCTTGCGCCGATCCCGCAACTAGCACAACCAGGTCGCCCTCTTCCATTCCCGTCTTCTTCGCAATGTTAGCGGCCGCATCTGGATACTTGTTGCCGATGCGTTTGAAGTCCTCGTACACTCTCGCGCCGCCCTTGGAATGGAACATCGGCTTGATGTCGTCGCGCTCTTTTCGTGACAACTCGCCGACCTTGGGCGTGCGGATCGCAATTACCGGCAGATTGCTGTTGATCGCTAGTTCCTGCAGATTCTCTGCGGTGAAACAATCCCGCACATCGGTAAACGCGGGCAGGCGCAAATCCGGCTTGTCGATCCCATACAGCCGGATCGCCTCGTCGTAATCCATGCGCGGGAATGACGTTTCAATCTCGACTCCGGCGGCATGGAACGCGGCTTTCAGAAATCCTTCCACCACTTCCCACACGCGCTCCGCCTGCGGATAAGACATCTCCAGATCAATCTGCGTGAACTCCGGCTGCCGGTCAGCCCGCAAGTCTTCGTCGCGGAAGCAGCGCACGATCTGGAAATACCTGTCGAACCCCGAAATCATCAGGATCTGCTTGAACATTTGCGGAGACTGCGGTAGCGCATAAAACGTCCCCGGCTGCACGCGGCTCGGCACCAGATAATCCCGCGCGCCTTCGGGCGTAGACCGCGTCATGAACGGCGTCTCAATCTCGAAGAAGCCCTGCGCCGAAAGATAGTCGCGGATCGCCTTTGCTACCTTATGCCGCGTCTCAATATTGAACTGCATCTCGTCGCGCCGCAGATCGATATAGCGATACTTCAGCCGCGTTTCTTCGTTGGTCAGAGCGGTATCCGAGGGCAAGAAGGGCGGCAGCTTCGATTCGTTCAGAATGCGGATGTCATCGGCAACCAGTTCCACTTCGCCCGTCGGCATGTTCGGGTTCACCGTGTTGGCGTCACGTAACTTCACCGATCCAATCGCGGCGATAACATATTCGTTCCGAAGCGTTTCCGCCTTCTCATGGATCGCCGCATTTCGATCCGCATTGACCACGACCTGCGTAACGCCGGTGCGATCGCGCAGATCAATAAAGAGGAGACTGCCGTGATCGCGGCGCTTGTTGACCCAACCCATGAGCACAGCTTTCTTGCCAGCGTCCGAGGAGCGCAGCGTTCCGCACATGTGCGTGCGTCGTAAATCTGCCAAAAAGTCGAGCAAAGTGTGTCCTTACAGTGAGAATTCCGGCAGTCTGCCGAGCCCATGATTATAAACGGTTTGCCGCGCGAACCCACGTCGTGACATATGGTTGCAGTCCTTCGAGGTGTCCTCCCGGCTTTCCTCGACCGCAGATTCGCATCTAGTATGAAGAGACATGCCTGCAGTCCGAACAATCGTTGAGATCCGGCCAGAGCCGCCCGTTCCGGGGCTTCTGGTCGAACTGCCCTCGCGGCCACGGGTCTTCTTTGGCAATCTGCGCGACATCCTGCTTCCCCGCCGTCTACCGGCGCTCGAACTCCGCTCTGCCCCGGCCCCATTCTGGCCGGACGTCTTCGTGAGGCGGACCCTTCCCTGGTATTGCTTCCTCGAGTCAGTCGCGTATCACGTGATCGCAATGACTCTCCTCATTGGTTTCACACATCTGTTCGCCTTGCGGCCGCGGATCGAGACGAAGCCAGCGTTCGATCATACGCAAGTCGTTTATTACCGTCCCTCCGAATACCTTCCGCCACTCGACACCCTGCGCGCTTCTGACGATCCTCCGCGGAAAGCTGATCCTGAGTTTTCGCGACAGACTATCATTTCGGTTCCACGCGAAGCTGCCAATCGCTCGCAGACCATCGTTACTCCACCGCAGATCAAACTTAAAGCCGACGTCGCGCTGCCCAACATCGTGGCATGGTCCGACACGCTCCAGAAGCCGCGACTGGCGATTCCACCTGCTCCGCTCTCTCCGGCGGCAGAGATTACTCGCCTGCCACCCACCCTGCAGAATCCTGTTGTAGCGCCTCCGGATGCAAACCATTTAGCGCAGCGGCGCAATTCCCCGACCTTGCAGGATCCGGTCACCGCTCCTCCGTCCGACCTTCGCTCAAGCGCTCCGACCCTTGGTCAAGGACTTCAACCCGCGCTCGTCGCGCCGCCCCAGGACATCGCGAGTTCCTCTTCGCGAAAACTAGGAGAAATGAGCATCGCTCCGAGCCAAGTGATCGCTCCCGCGCCTCAACTGCCAGTCGCGGCGCAGCGGACGATGGCTGGTGGCGGAGGAGCGCCGACGCTTGGCGCTCCGCAAGTCGCTCCTCCACCTCCTTCCCTGGCGGCCTCGGGAGGATCAGGTTCACCCGGACGCGTGATCGCCCTCAGTGCGCATCCTGCGATCGATGCCCCGCCTGATCCGCCAGCCGGTAACCGGCGCGGAACATTCGCGGCCACGCCCGAAGGACATGCCGGGGCTTCGGGAACTCCCGGATCTCCAACCGGAAGCACTACATCAGGCTCCGCGTCGAACGGCGGTCACAGTAACGGCGGGAACGGTGGAGCGCCGACTTCGAAGTCGACCGGCGATGCCCCGGCCGGTCTCTACGTTGGCAGTGCACCGAAGCCTGCGCTCGTTGCGGGAGATCCTGCTAGTAAAATCGTGCCGCCTGCGGTGAACCCCAACCTCGTCGCCAGCGTTCATCCTCCGCGAGTGACGTCCGCCCATCCCATGCAGCCCGATAGCGCAGCCAAGCTTTCCGAGCCCGAGCGCGCCGTTTTCGGCAACCGACGGTTCTACTCCGTCACACTGAACATGCCGAACCTGAACTCAGCCGGAGGAAGTTGGATCATCCGCTTCGCCGAACTCACCCACGATTTGAGCAATCGTGATCCGAACGCTCCGACCGAAGATCTATCGCAGCCCATGGCTACGCGCAAAGTTGACCCCGCCTACCCCACGCAACTCATGCGTGAAAACGTGCACGGCACTGTGATCTTGTATGCTGTGATTCATGCCGACGGAAGCGTCGGCAATGTAAGAGTACTTCGCGGAGTCGAGCAACGCCTCGACCGCTATGCCGCCGAAGCCGTCCAGCAGTGGAAGTTCGATCCAGCTACAAAGAACGGTACCCCGGTGGATGTGGAAGCAACGTTCCAGATCCCGTTCCGACCATCCGGCATAGGAACTAACTTCTAGTGGACTGTCGCGTAGAAAGCGTTAGTGTGAAAACGCAGCGGTCCTAATTGCAACAGACTCAACTCCGGCGGAGTCATTTTGCGTTTCTCTGCGCTTTCTGCGGCCGCTCTCGGCGACCTCCGCGGTCTAAGCCTTTTCCCTGCAGCCTGGCCAAAAACCTTAAAACGCAGAGGCCGCGGAGAACCCCGCCGAGTTCGCGGAGATGCGGTTCACCTCTGCTAACAATCCAAACGCTTGAACCTACTCACGAAATCTGCGCGACAGGACACTAGTTGAGAGGCTCAGCGCGTTACGGTCCCGGCAGATGTTCTCCTCACTAACTCTCGGAGGTTCAGTTCCTGGTCATGCGTGACTGCGCGTTTGGGGATGGCCCATTTCGCCTCGTCCGTGAGTGCACGCAGTAAGAAGAACTTATCGTTTTCGTTGAACCCGCGACCGGGACGCCACGGAAATTGCCTTGTCTTGCCACTGCATAAGCAGGTAATGCTGCCATCGTCGATTCGTAGTTCCTGTGGCGCATAAGGATCGGAAAGCCACCTCAGAACTAGCGCCAGCCCTGGCATCTCCAGCCCACCCCACACACAAATCAGCCCCATGCATGCAATCAAGAGATTTCCGAATGGATGATTCCAGGGAAAAAGAAAAAGGGCTTGCCAAATCGTGTACACACCGACGAACCCGGCGAGCGATCCGAAACTGACTCTCACAATCCGCCTTACGATCCCGCCACGGCGTGCGAGCTCAATCTCTCGATAGTCCTCTTGCGTCAGGGTGTACTTGATCGCGATCATGCACCAGCGTCCTCACCCTTGAGTCGCGCCTTTGCGCTTCTCCAGCGCAGTGTAAATCCCAGGATCGGTGCAGACTTCGTAGTAGAGCCTCTCAGTCCAGCCCATCACGGAGAAGTCCGTTGCATCAATCCGCGGGATGCGGCTCTCGCGAACAACGATTTTTCGGAAGATCTCCCGATCGACCGGCACAGTGGCGCTGAACAACCTGTATTCCCCTTTGTCGGACGAGGCAAGCGTCGCAGGCAATCGCACCTTCAATGGCTCGAGCGTGATTTCTTTCTGCAGCTTCCGGAATGCCGTCTCGTTCATACGGATTCCGCCCAGATTGAAGCTCAGGATGACGTCCTCCGGGTTTCCACCCGCATCCGCATCCGCCGCTTGAAACGCGTAGACATGAAACGGGCCAGCCTGCGGTTCCATCACCTTGCGCGCACGCTTATTGCAGGAAGAAAGCCGGTCGCTTTCGTTCAGTGCCTCGGAGATCATGATCTGGTGCTCGCCATCCATCAGGTACAGTGGGGCCGACTCCTGCAGGGTGATCCCCAGGCCTAATTCCAGTTGAGGCATGCCCGAGCGCTGCATCAACTCGTTATAACCTCGCACGATTTCGATAATTTCGCGAGCCAGCACGCACATCCGGCTTACGGATAGCGATGGCTCTCCTTCCTTCTCGAGGATCGCGAGAATGATGGCATCGCCTTCCAGAAAGACTTTCTGCGCCCCATACTTGTCGAGCAACTTGTTGACCGGATCGTAGAAGTTCAGGCTGAAGTACGATGCTGGATTCAGTCCCTTCTCCATCATCAGCCGCGTCAAACGGGTGGAATCCCGGACATCTGCTTTGAGCACCACGTGTCGCAGCACGCGGTCGGAATCAGTCTCTCCCTGTTCTTCAGGCAGTAGAAATTCGTAAAGCGTCCCGTTGACGCGCGAGAGTTCCTGCAAGCGCTCGTTCGAAACGAGGTTCACGGAATCCAGCGCCGCGTTGAGGGTATCCAACCGGCGCAGGTCCCTGTGATAGTGAAAGAAGTCGGCCAGGAACCGCGCTGCCACTTTGGCTCGCTCCGCTCCGCGACAACTGGCCACCTTCGCCACAGCGGCATACAAGCTGCTGGGCGATAGTTTGCCGCCGTCCTGGATCATGCGCTCCACGCGATCACAATCTGTGCGGTCTATCAGAGCATTCTTCAGTTGCTGGGGATTGATTCTAGGTGCGTACTCGCTGAGCAGCGGCACCACGTGATACGAAGCGATCACGTTCTCCATGACCCGTTCGTCTTCCAGTAACCGGACCCACGCGGCCAGCCTCTCCTGCTGCGCCAATCCTGCACTGGAATCCTCCGGCGTGCCCGTGCCCACCAAATCGCGGGCATTCTCCGGCACGTTCATCCAGGAATCGATGGTCTCCGCACCCGTTTCCTCGCCGTACATCAAACGCAAAAAACCAGAAACGATTTCGCGCATTCGCCCATAGCGGTCTGGGTCACGATCCCAGTTCCCCAGCATGACGTAGTGCTCTGCGCACAGATAGTCGTCGCGTCCGTCTTCGGAAAACAATAGCCGATTGAGGAACAGTGGATAGGTGAAGTAACTGCCGCCGCTGGTCTCCTCCCCAAACAGGGATCGCCGGGTGCGCGCCAGGGTGCTCTTCTCCACTTCACGTAGCGTTTCGAAGATCTCCTGCCCCGTTTTGCGCAGAATGATCTTCTTCCGCACCTGAAATGACGCGACTTTCTCGCGATACTCGTGCGCCCGCTGCTGGCGGGTATTGTCATAGCTCTTCAGCAGGACCCGGCAGCGCTCCAGCACTTGCGCAAACTGCTGGTTCATTTCCGCACGCAAGAACTTCGTCACCGCCAGGCGGGCCAACAAGTCGACAGAAAGCTTGAATTCTCTCTTCGCCCGATTCAGCGACGCGACCTGCAGCTCAGCCATCGCTGACTTCCACTCTGCGGGATCGTTCTTAGACCGCGTGGATTTTCCCAATTGATTCCTCAACCAGGATGGCCCCTGTCCCGTCTGCGGGGCCTCGGCCCCCAGCAGACCCTCCAATTCGCCATGCCGCGCAATCAACCGCGCAATCTGCGCGCGCGCCAACTCCGCAAATTTGGGGCTGAGCACCACATCATGCCGCAGGTTGTCCACGCCCACGGTGAGTCCCTCGAGCGAAACAAACGGAGTCGAAGCAGACAAATTCGGAATCTCCGGCTTCTCCGGCGCTCCCCCCAGGCGAAAAATAGGTATTCTCGGCATCCTTAACGGATTCAGTGCGGAAGTTGCTGATTACAAAACTACATATCGAGGCTAGCAGGACGAGGAAGAGGACGAAAGTTACCTAGGTTACGGCAGCTAACTTCTCTGGAATCAAAGTTGGATTGATACGGAAAACAATTCGGGTGACCACCCCTCCCGACGGGAATCGGAGGGATTTGCTGCTGGATACCTGAGCACCTGTTCTAGTTACTGCTGGCTCTTTAACCTTGCAGCCTCAAACTCATCGCCCTTCTGCCAGCCAATTAACTTAGGCAGACTCGCGGCCTCCCATCCCAGGGCAAATCCAAACCGCGCCATGGCCGAGTCGCCGACAAAATCCATCTCCGGATGGTATTCATCGCTCGGCTGGTGGTAATGCTTCTCAACGTATTCCTTTTCCTGATCGAGCCCCCATGATTCCGGATGCCCCTTGAACTTCATTCCTTCGTTGATCGAAAAAGAGGGAATCCCTACGCGTGCCATGGAGAAATGATCTGAGCGGTAGAAGTGACCCGCCTCTGGTCGGGCGTCCGCACGAATCGCTAACCGGAAATCCTTTGCCATCGACTCGACCACCGGGTAAAAACTCGTCCGTTCTGCCCCGGAGACCTGCACTTCCTCCGGCGCTCCCAGGGGCTTCACATCGTCGTAGTTCAGGTCGAGCGAGATCTTGCCCGCCTGAATCGGCGGATGCTTGCCCAGATACTCCGAACCCAGCAGTCCCTGCTCTTCAGCCGTTACAGCAGCAAACAGAATCGATCGGCGGGGCTTTACATTGGAGGTCCCAAACGCACGCGCCACTTCCAGCAGAATGCCGCAGCCGGTGGCGTTATCATCGGCCCCGTTAAAGATGTTGTCTCCCGGCATGTCAGGACGAATGCCGAAGTGATCGTAATGCGCCGTATACATCACGGCTTCATCGGCGACTTTGCGATCCGATCCCGGCAGAATTGCCAGCACATTGTTCGATTCGAACTTGCGCACCTTGCTGACCATGTGCGCCTTCAACCGCGCACCAAGACTCACTGGATGAAAATCCCGCGACTGTGCCGACGTCATCAGCTTGTCCAGACTCATCCCCGAAGCAGAAGCCAGGCGGTTCGCGACGTCCAGATGAATCCATGACGCGACTTTCAACGCCGAACCTTCCGCCTTTAAAAACGACTTCTCGCCGGAGTTCGAGTTCCGCACCACTTCCCACGGATAACTCGCCATCTGCGTCTGGTGAATCAGGATCACTCCGACCGCGCCCTTGCGCAGCCCCTCTTCGTACTTGTAGGTCCAGCGGCCGTAGTAGGTCAGCGCCTTGCCTTTGAAGAATTTCGGATCATCCGACGGCGGCTCATTCACCAGCATCAGCAGCACTTTCCCGCGGACATCCACTCCCTTGTAATCGTCCCAGTTGTACTCAGGCGCCTCGATCCCGTAACCCACGAACACGACCTCGGCGTCGAGATCCGACTGTGCCTGCTGGCTCTGGTCGTAGGCGACATACTCATCCAGCGGCTTCAGGTTCATCGTCTCGCCCTGCTTAGGGATCAGGGAAAACTGGGTCTCAGGCGACGTCGTGATCCCAACCAGGGGAACCTTCTGCATGTAAGTCCCGTGATCCCCCGCCGGCTTCAGTCCATACTCCGCAAACTGCGTAGCGATGTACTCAGCCGCGAGGTCGCCCCCACGCTGCCCGGTTCCACGTCCTTCCAACAGATCGTGCGATAGATAGCGAACGTGCCAGCGGATATGCTCAGGATTAATCGTTTCCAGAGCCACGAAGGCTGCCCCGGGAAGTCGCGCCGAAGGCGCTTTGGACCCGCCGGCACCTGCTCCTCCCTCTGCCCACACGAGCAGACTCGCGCACACGATCAGACACGCCGAAGTGATTCTGGCCATTCCCTGCATGATTAGGTTTCTCCCCCAACGAAGCGGCCGCGCTGGAAGTACAACATTTTTATGAAGTTCTGAAGGAAATTGTACTGGACGGCTCGCTCCGGGTTATAAGAGAAGTGAAACCCAGAGGTGCACGAGAGTGCACCCACTCTTGGAATCCAGCCTTTACCCAGACCTGCCCGAAAGAGCAGTGGAAGTACCTCTGGTGATCCTCGGTGGCCTCTGTGGTGAGTTTTATTCTTTAAGGAAGCGCCAGCCCGGCGCTAGTTTTTCGACCCTCAACCAGCGCGGAAGTCCCGCACGTCTTCCCCAGACTTGAACACGGCCGCCGCCGCGATTTTCCCTGTTTCAGCCATCTTGCGGTTAATCAGTTCGAATTCAGCCTTCACCCATCCCACGCTCGAGACCTCAATCTCGCCGTCCTCCGCGATCCAGAAGATCGTTGGCACATTGGTCAGTCCATAGGCGTTCGACACGGGATACGTACGGGTATCGTCAAGCAGCATAGGGAAGGTCACGCCAAAATCCTTGCAGAAGTCAGCAGTCTCCTTGGCATCGTTCTGGGAAATACCAACCAGCGTCACACCCTTGTTTTTGTACGCTTTATAGAGCCGCTCCAGAAACGGCAGCGCGTATTGGCAGGTGGGGCACGAGACTTTGAAAAAAACCAGTACCACAGGCTCCTTAGCCAACTGCCCGCTCAACGAGAATTTCTTGCCTTCCAAAGTTTTCAACTCAAAATCCGGAGCCTTCGCTCCAGGTTCCAATGCCGCCATTTCCATGCCTCCACGATCTGCCAGTTGGCGCTAGTTTCGCCCTCTCTTTAGCTAGATGACTTGATGCCCGTTGCGGATGCTGGGATTATCCCGCTCTTCAGAAGGATCTTCCTCGTAAGCCCCGTTAACGCAAGCCTCGGCAGCCGCTTAGCCGGCCACCATTCCCCATCGAGCTTTGCTGATACGGGCCAGACGTGCACCTTATAATCGGTCACAGTGATCGAGTGCTTCACAGTGAGGAAAGGCTCATTGTGATGTGCCGGACGAGGAATCTCCGGCAACTCCCACATCCCCGCCATGAGTCGGATATCGCCGGCCCTTTGGGTTAAGAACACCGACCCATTCCGTCGGTCAAGCGCATAGTGAATCACGCGTTTTCGCTGCCTGGATTTCTTTTCTGCACCCGCAATCTCACCCCGCGTCGCGCATAGTTCCACAACCGGGCAGGTCAAACACGCTGGCGATCGGGGCGTACAGACAGTTGCCCCTAACTCCATCATCGCCTGATTGAAATCTCCGGGACGGTTGCGGTCGAGCAGACCTTCGGCCTGCTGCCATATCTGCTCTCCAGAAATCGCCTTCCCTACAATTCTCTCCAGCACGCGCTCCACGTTGCCATCAACGACCGCGACCGCCTCGCCAAAGGCGATGCTGGCAATCGCGGCAGCGGTGTACCGTCCCACTCCCGGCAAAGTCCGCCAATCATCCGCCGTTTTTGGGAACCTACCCCCGCGCTCGCTTGCAACCACCTTCGCCGCCGCGTGCAGCATTCTCGCCCGCCGGTAATATCCCAGGCCGCTCCACGCCGCCAGCACCGAGGCTTCCCGCGCCGACGCCAATTTCTGGACCGTAGGGAAGCGCCGGAGGAATTCGTGATAATGCTCAATGACGGCAGCCACGCGCGTCTGCTGCAGCATGATTTCCGACACCCACACCCGGTACGGATCGCGGCTCTCACGCCACGGCAAATCGCGCGCGTGAGCGTCGTACCAGGCCAGCAATTGGCGCCCGAATGCGTGAGCACTGAGGACCGACGATCTGGATTCGTGAGCCACGTTGTTTTATTACGCAGGAGTCCGGCTACACGCCCTCCGCCGGCATCGCACCCAGGAAAGGATTCCGCACCCTGACCGTACCGTACCTCCGGCCGTGTTCGAAATCTTCAGAAAGGATCTCCGTCATGCCGTAATGCTCCGCATAAGCCCACAGGTGGGCGTCAAACCACGAGAGCCGGTAAGCCACCATTCCCCGCAAAGCGGTCCTCAGCATGGCCTCGCTGGGATACAAAATCGGAAACTCGATAAGCAATTCCTCTGTCTCGCGCAAAGCATCTTCAGTGCTGAAGACTTTCTGTCCCATCCACTGCAGCCTGGGCAGTACGGCCATGAACTCGACGATCGCTTGATGTGGGATGTAGAGAAGCTCGGTACCTACATGGTCGCGCAGCAATTTCTCGGCGGCTGCCTGTTTGCGGGGATCGCGAGGATCCCATCGATATACGAGGATATTCGTGTCAACGAGGAAGGCCACGATCTTCGTAAAGCTCCTCTCGCGTCCAGCCTCTCCCCGATTTCTCCGAACTGGGCTTGGGTCTTCCTCCGAGTATGGATTTCTCCCTCTCCCTCATTCGTTTCGTGGCCCCATCAAACAACGCGAGACGTTCTGCCGCGTTCAGCCGCATTGCGCCCTTGCGTCTCCCCCGCGCCAATTCAACTCGGATGCTCTCTCCGGCGGGTGTCCATTCCAGTTCGTCGCCAGGACGTATGCCATACTTGTCGGCGATCACTTTAGGAACGGTCAACTGCAACTTTGACGTCACTTTGGGCATATCCTTACTTTAGCAAGGATTCATCCTTACCACAAGATGTTCGCTCCCTGTTTCCTAATCCTTCAAGCTCAGAAAGCGAACGGTCCCTCTGCGCCATTGACCCGCTTTGTCGGGCACGAAATAATAGACTCGTCTGGTATCCGCAAGTTTGCGTGGACCCTTTCACGCCCGGTTATCACGAGGAGTGTCATGAACGACTTCAACCGCAAGGTGGAAGACGCGTCGGCGCGTGTGAGCCACACCATCAACGAAGCCGCCGAGCGCCTGGAAAAGGAAATCCCCGAATTCATCAAATACCTGAACGACGAGGTCGTCCCCGCCGTGCGGACGCATTCGACTCGCGCTCTGCGGACCGCTTCTCAGAAGCTGGCCGAGTTCGCCGATTATATGGAGCAACACCGGACTCAGCCCAAATAGTGCCGTCTACCTCGGACCCAATTCTGCCCCGCGTCCACTTCGTCAGCATATCTATGCTCCTTGTCGTGCTGATCGCGGTGTTGTTACTAAGCTCCTGCGGCCATCCCAAGCAGGCGCGCGTCAATGTACCCGCACCCCCGCCTCCAGAGTCGACGACCGGGGCGCCGGCGCCTTCACAGCCAGCCCCGAAGACTACGAAGTCTGCTGAGAGCGCCACTCCATCACAGCCCGCGGAAGAAGCCGACCTTGCGGAACCCGTGATCCCGGCCGGCGCTAAGCCGAGTGAGACCCAGACTGGCCTTGCCAGCTGGTACGGACCGCCCTACCACAACCGCCGCGGATCGAATGGCGAGGTCTACAACATGCATGCCATGACTGCCGCCCATCGCACCTTCCCGCTGGGATCGATCGCGCGGGTCACCAACGTGAAAACCGGCAGCACCGTGCTGGTCCGCATCACTGACCGCGGTCCCTTCATCCCCGGACGCATTGTCGATCTTTCCATGGCCGCCGCGCGCAAAGTCGACGTCTGGCAGCCGGGCATCGCTGAGGTCAAGGTGGAATTGATGCAATCCGGCGCGCAAGCGCCATCACCTGGCAAGTGGGCCGTACAGATCGGTGGCATGCCCGATGAAAAAGCTGCGACCAAGCTCGCGGATCACCTTACACACCGCTATCACACCGCCAAAGTGTTGCGCTTCAAGAGCCCCGCCGGGGACTGGTGGGTCCGAGTGCGCGTGCTCGACGACGACCACGATCGTGCCCAGAAACTTGCCGCTGAAACCACGACGCCCGAAGGCGCGGTTTTTCTGGTGCGACTAGACTGAAATCCAATGAGCACGATCGAGGTCATTCCATCACAGACCCGTACTCGTGGTGTAGGCCTGATGGCTGCCGCGGCCGCTGTCTACCTGGCCCTGCGCCTCGCCGGATTTCACAATCTGTTCCTCGCTGACGCGGAAGGGGTTGGCGCGCTTCTGCAAATCATCGGCACGCTCTACAGCGTCGTCTACGCCTTCGCTACGTACGTAATTTGGGGACAGTTCGCCGCCGTCGAGAACGAAATCCTGAAAGAGTCCGGAGCCCTCAAAGACTTGATCCTCTTCAGCCGAGGTCTGAAAGAAGCCTCCCGCGATCCGATCGTTCGTGCTGTGCGTGCCTATGCCCGCGCAGTAACGGAATCAGAGTGGGACATGCTATCCCACGGTGAGGATACCGAGCGCACCGACAAGCTGTTTTCCGCGATCATTTCCAGTGTCATCGAGGTTCATCCCGAAAATGATTCTGAAGGTCGGGCCCACCAGCATCTGCTCCAGATCGCGAATCAGGCCAGCGCTCACCGTGACGAACGACTTGCCCTAAGCGCAAAGCGTATTCCTCGCACCCTTCTCCTCTTCGTTACGGTTACCGCCTCTACCATTCTCTTTCTGCTTTTCTTCTTCCCTTTTCACAACCTGGCGCTTGGTCTCGTCGCTGTCGCGATTGCAACCATGCTTCTTTTCTTCGCTCACTTCGTCCTGACTGACCTCGACAATCCCTTTGAAGGCACCTGGAATGTCGATTCGAAGCCCTTTCGCGATCTGGCAAACAAATACCATTAATCTCCGGTCCTTCGCGCAGCTAGCAAGCTTAGCCGTGCCTTTGTTATCGTTCCCACAGGTGACCCAGGAATGACTGACCCTAATTGCCTCTTCTGCCGCATCATTCGCGGCGAGATTCCATCGAAAAAGGCTTTCGAAGATGAACACGTCTTTGCGTTTGAGGATATTAATCCGCAAGCGCCGACGCACATCCTGATTATTCCCAAACGGCATTTTGCAGGATTGAAAGAGGCGGAACGCAGTGACGCCGAAATCATAGGCCGCTGCCATCTGGCCGCTGCCATGATCGCCCGCCAGCGCAAGATCGAGCAGGGATACCGCACCGTCCTCAACGTTGGTCCCGGCGCCGGGCAGTCCGTCTTTCACCTGCACGTTCACCTCCTCGGTGGACGCGCACTCGGCTGGCCTCCGGGATAAACCGGAAGAGCTAAACTGGAATTTTCTGCTAATTGAGGAAAATCGAACTCAAAGCTGGCGGACAGAGAGTCCGCCCCATTTCGCGACAAAAGCAAGAACTATTGCACCGTCGGCTCGGCGTCTTCCGGCGCCCCATGGCGCCGCAGCAATTGCGGAAGATTCTGCGAGAACGCCGACCGGGGCAGAACCATGTCACATCCCACCTCGTGCGCCTTCTGCTTCAGATCGCCTTGAACGTGCGAAAGGAACCCAATAATGGATGTGCCCTTCTTCAGCTTGCTTTTCAGTTTCGGAATCAGGGTCAGCGGTTTCACGCCGTTGTTGTTCAGGTCGAAAATGATCAGCGACGGCTTCTCATCCCCGTTCTGCTGCATCTTCTCCATCAAATCCTTGTCGCTTTTCACGAATTCCACTTTCACGTTGAGCTTCTTCGCGGTTTCCTGAATCTTCGCCATGAAGAACAGATCTTCAATGAAGGCAAAGATGCGCGAATTCGCGTCGACGCCCGCCGGCAAAGGCTCGGGGTCGGGCTGCGGATACTGCGTCTGAAAACCGGGACGCTGCCGTCCGCCCTTGTGGCCATTATTGTTTCCCCCGGCCAGCGCGGCGCGATAGCTGTGGTCCATGGGGGCTGTGTAGATGCCGTCCTTATTCTCGCGGCTTAAGCCCGGTCCGGGACGCTGTCCCCTCTGATTGTGCTGACGGCGGCCTCTCCGCCGCCTTCTTCCTCCGCCACCGGAGCTTTTTCCTGGTCCTGCGTTCATAGTCCTCTCAAATTGGTTCACACAAGATGCAAAGCTTTACAGATCCCGAAATTCCGCTGGAATGTGGGCTCGACAGCGGCATGCAAGGCGCAGCCCGGCACACCTTCATCGATCTTCTGCGCGGTTGCGAATTACGGCGGAACACACTCTGGAAACGAACCCCAAACCTGCAAAAAACTGCTCTCGCGAATGAAAACTAAATCGGCTTCGATTTTCCGTTTATCGGATCCGTAGGCGCCGCCTCAGAATGGCTAGCGCAGAAGGCCTTCGCGGGAACGAGGCCTAAATGAGAACACTTTTATCGTACTCGTCCTCGTCGATCAGCGCAAGACCCCCATCCACCCCAATTTTGCACAGGAGGTCATGCACGCGAGTGTGCGCCCCCGATCGGCAGATCAGATCACGATGGGCTTAAATTTCCACCGAGAGCTCACGCGCCCATTGCTGCGCCTGCCAGTAGCAAGCCGCCACATCGTCCGCGTTCAGCCGCAACCCTGCGCTCAACGCAGCCGCCGCTTCCCACTCCCCGCTTTCATGCGCCAGCATCAACTGAAACACCGGACGCAGAACGCTGGGCTGTCCCAGCAGCACCGCGTTGGTGGCTGCGTCCAGCGGGATTTTTTCCAGCACAGCTTGCATCGGTGCCTCCAACATGGCGTCGATCAGTGATAGCAACCCCATCAGAAACAAATCCGATTCTCCATGCGCCACCTTAGGCGCGATCAGCTCGCAGAACCGGCCCCGCACCAGCGCCGCGAGCACCAGATCGCTGGTCTTGTCTTGTCCCGCCCCCACCGCCGCAATCAGCCGCACCCATCGCCGCAAATCGCGTTCGCCCAACAACGACAATGCATGCCTCACAGAATGGATCTCTTTCTTGAAGCCAAACACCGCCGAATTCAGATATCGCAAGAGCCGGTAGCAGACCGATGCCTCTTCCTTAACCAGCTTTTCCAGGCCTGGTACGTCCAGTTCCGGGCGCGATACTTCCTGCAACATGCGTATGTAATTCAACCGGTTTGCAGGCATGTCGTGCGTGCCCATCATCTCTGGCCGGCGAAAGAAGTATCCCTGGAAATAGACGAAGCCCTGATCCCGCGCCTGCTCGAACTGGCTCTGCGTTTCGACTTTCTCGGCCAGCATCCGGCAGCGCCACGGCCCAAACTGCTTCATCAATCGCTCGCGCTCCTCTTGCGTGGTAAGCAGCAAGTCAACCTTGATGATGTCGGCCATATCGGCCAGCGGTTCGCGCCGATCGTCCGCAACATAGTCGTCCAGCGCAATCAGGTATCCCTGCTCTTTCAGGCTGTGACATGCAGCCATCACATCAGGATCGGGAGGAACCGTTTCCAGAATCTCCACCACCGTCGTGGTCGACGGCAGAAGCCCGACCAGGCCCTTGATCAACGTATCGCGCGTGCAGTTCACGAAAGCCCGGCGGCCGTCGCACAATACATCGAGCCCCATCACCAGCGATCGGTCGAGCGTGGCTCGTGATGCCTCGTCTGCATCCCCCACAAAGCAATTCTCCAGGCTGTCGCGAAACAGCAGCTCGTAGCCAAATACCTTCTCCTCGCGATCGAAGATTGGCTGCCGCGCGACATACCGCATCGCCTTGGAATTAAGCAATGGGGCCGCGGCCGTAGCTTGTCCTGAAGACATGTTGCCCACGTATGTCAGTATCGGCAGGAACAGCAAAAGTCTGAGCGCAGCAGCGACTTCAGTTCTCAGATGAGAACGTTCTCAGGGATCGAGCTATCGATTATGTAGGAATTTGATACTGAGGGGGTGCCCCATCCTTGTCGCGTTTTGTGCGACAGGGTGGGGACTTTGACTTCGAATTTGACTTTGGTTCTGCGTGACCGCAGCTAGCGAGTCTCTCGCTCTAAGCCCTCTGCACCCCACCCAGCTTCGTCAGCGCATCCACAATCTTCCCCGACCACTGCGCCACCTCGTCCTCGCGGAGCGTGCGCTCGTTCGATTGAAACTTCACCCGCAACAAGATCGAATACTTCCCACCCGCGATCGAGCCGCCCCGGAAAATCTCAACGGGACGCAGTTCGCGCAAAGTCGTCAAGCCAAGCGAGTCGACTGCCCGCCGCATTTGCTCAAAGACAACCTCATCGGCGAATACGAACGAGAAATCTCTCTCCACCGCCGGATACTTCCCGAGGGGCGCAAACTTCACCACGCGCAAGCCCACGTCGTACAGCTGCTCCAGATCGATTTCCGCGAGGAACACATCTTGCCGCAACTTCCTTTCCTCTGCGACCGCAGGATCAATCTGCCCAAACTCCGCAACTACCACGCCGTTCATCAGAGCACGTGCTGACCGTCCGGGGTGATAATACCCGGTCGCGCCGGGCTCGTATCGAGCCTCGCAACCGAATAGCGCCAGCAGATTCTCCACGTCGCCTTTGAACCCGCGAAACACCTCGGCCACAACTGCGTGCTCTCCCTTGCTCACGTCGAGCGAGCCACTCACGGACAGCACACCGCGCACCGCGTCCAACGTCGCACCGAGACATGCACGCCGAGGCTCCGCGCGCTCACCATTTAACATTTCGTACAAGCCGCCGATCTCAAACAACCGTGCGGCCGCGACATCACGATTTAGATTCCACGCCAGCATGTCGAGCATGCCCGGAACCAGTGAAGTCCGCATGACTGAAGCCTCTTCGCTCAACGGATTCTCCAATTCCAGCACCTGCGTTCCGGATGAAAACCTCTCAGCGTCGGCATGGGAGATAAATGTCAGCGACAACGCTTCGTTGTACCCCAGCGCCAGCGCGCGCCAACGCAGTGTTGCATCTATCTTCGCGCGGGGCAACTCGACGACAGCGCCGCTGTAAGCCGGAAGAGTATTCGGGAACTTGTCATAGCCATGCAGCCGCGCGACCTCTTCGATGACGTCGATCTCGCGCTCCACATCGAGCCGCCAGCTGGGGATCTGCACGCGAAATTGCGCATCCCCCTGACCCTCCGGTATGAGTTCGAATCCGAGTCGTTTCAGGATGCGCGAGATGAGCCCAGCATCCAGCCCTTCTCCCAGGATCCGCCGTACCTCGCTCACGCGCAGAATGACAGGAGCCTGGTCCATCTTCTTGGAGATTACGTCGACGACATCACCGACCAGTTCTCCGCCACCCGAATCCAGAATCATCTGCGCGACCAGATCGCAGGAAATGGCAGTGGATTCGAAGTCCGCACCTCGCTCGAAGCGGTGCGATGCGTCGGTGTGCAGAGCATGACGCCGCGACATCTTGCGCACAATCCCCGGGTCCCACCACGCAGATTCAATCACGATGTTCCGCGTCTTCTCGGTGATCATCGTGTCGTATCCGCCCATCACTCCGGCAAGACCAACAGGCTTCTTCGCGTCGCACACCACGAGATCTTCTGTCGTGAGCTTGCGCTCGACGCCATCCAGCGTCTTCAGTGTTTCTCCCACCCGCGCTTTGCGCACAACAATCTGCCCGCCTTCGAGCAGGTCGGCGTCGAAAACGTGCGTAGGCTTGCCGATTTCCCAGAGAACGTAATTCGTGGCATCCACCGCATTCGAGATCGGCCGCTGATCGAGCAACTGCAACCTGTGTGCGATCTTCTCCGGCGACGGCTTGATATGTGTATCGCGAATAACGCGCGCCGAGAACCGTGGACAAAGCCCCGGCTCTTCCACGCTAATGGGGAAAGGCTTGCCGGGTTTTGCGGAGGGCTGATAGCTGAGAGCTGAAAGCTGCTTCAGCGGCAACCCATAAATCGCGGCCGCCTCCCGCGCGACTCCATAGTGATTCATCGCGTCCGGCCGATTCGTCCCGATCTCCATCTCGAAAACGGTATCGGCGCCCGCACCACTGATCCCCTCGACCGAGATCCCAACGTTGGTCAAGTCCTCAGCCAGACGGCGGTCGTCGACCGCAAGATCGACGTAATCGCGAAGCCATTTTGCAGATAATTTCATGAGAAGCTTCTAGCTCCTGGCTGCTAGCTCCTGGCTAACCAGCCCGCGATTGAGCTAGAAGCTAGCAGCCAGGAGCTAGAAGCTGTTATCAAAACTGCTCCAGGAACCTCACATCACCCTGAAAGAAGTACTGCAAATCATCCACGCCGTACTTCAGCAGCGCCAACCGGTCGACGCCCATGCCAAAAGCGAATCCCGAAACTCTCTTCGGATCGTAGCCGTTGTCCTTCACGAACTCGAAGACGTTCGGATCGACCATCCCGCAGCCGAGCACTTCGATGAATCCGGTCTGCTTACATGGACGGCACAGATCCGCTCCGCGCTTCCCGCTTCCGCCGCAGATAAAGCATGTCACGTAAAGTTCCGCGCTCGGCTCGGTGAAGGGAAAGAACGACGGCCGGAAGTGCGTCTTCACCGATGATCCAAACAGCGCCTTCATCGCATGATCGAGCGTCCCCTTCAGATCACCGAAGGTAATGTTCGTATCAACCGCCAGCCCTTCGATCTGATGAAACATCGGCGAGTGGCTTGCATCCGGAGGATCGTTGCGATGCACGGTCCCCGGAATCACGATGCGAATCGGTGGCCGCATCTTCTCCATCGTCCGAATCTGCACGGGAGAGGTATGAGTCCGGAGCAGCAACCGCTCGCGTTGCGGCTTCGCCTGCTGGCCCGCGATGAACAGCGTATCCTGCGTGTCCCGCGCCGGATGGTTCGGCGGAAAGTTCAGCGCCTCGAAGTTGTAGTAGTCGGTTTCGACGACCGGTCCTTCAGCCACGGAATATCCGAGTTTCTGGAATACGCCGACGATCTCGTGCATCGTCTTGATGACGGGATGCTCGGCCCCGATGGGCCGGCGGATACCGGGGAGGGAGATGTCAACGGACTCGATAGCAGCAGTTGAAAGCTCAAGCCGCAGACACTCGGCTTTGTCGATTATGTCCGCCACTGCGACCTTGATCTCATTCACGCGCATCCCGGCTTCGCGCTTGGCTTCCTTTGGCGCCGCTTTCAGCCACAGATCGTTAATCTGCGAGAGAAGGCCATTCTTGCGAGCCGCCCAGCGGTCGCGGAAAGATTTGAGATCCAAGTCGCTGCGGACCTCGGTTGCTTCTGCGTTGCACGCAGCAATACATTCGCCAGCAGCCTTCTCCAACGCCGCCGCCGAATAGTCCGTCAATTTGGGAACGGTATAAGCCATGCCTGAAGTCTTGTTGGGGACGGTGTAAGCCATCCAAAGTTTTGTCATTCCGAGTCGCGATAGCGACGAGGAATCTGCTGTTCACTCACCACGAGCACACAGCAGATTCCTCGCGCGTCCTCTTCGCGCTCACGCGCCTCTGCGGACGGCTCGGAATGACAAGTTATACAAGAATGCGGAACGAAATGATCGATGCTTTTCGACGGCTGTGCCCCGCCCTACGCCAGCGCCGTCTTCGCCTGCGACGCCAACCCCGCAAACCCCGACGGATCATTCACCGCCAGGTCCGCCAGTATCTTGCGGTCCAGTTCGACTCCCGCAACTTTCAGGCCGTGGATGAACTGGTTGTAGCTCATGCCGTTCAGCTTGGCGGCGGCGCCGATGCGCACGATCCACAGCGAGCGGAACTGCCGCTTGCGCTGCTTGCGTCCGGAATAGGCAAACTTCAGCCCGCGCTCGACCGACTCCTTCGCCGCGCGGTACAGCTTCGATTTTGTCAGGAAATAACCGCTTGCGCGGTCAAGTATCTTCTTGCGTTTCTGGCGGCGTTTAGTTCCGCGCTTTACACGAGGCATGGTGCTCTCCTTTTTTCTTTCGTTTTATGGCGGCTGGAGGTAAGGACGATTCGCTTTGGCAGCGATCGATGGCCTCTTCACACGCCGGAAGCAATTGCAGATTTCAGATTTGTGATTGCAGATTGAACCGGCTCAACGCTGGTTTCAATCTGAATTCTGAAATCTACAATCTGTAATCCAACTCACTGGTACGGAATCATCCGCAACACCTTGGCCAGATCTCCGTCACTCACCAAGGCGGACTTTCCCAGCTTGCGCTTGTTCTTCTTGTCCTTTGACGTCAGGATGTGACGCAGTTTCGCGTGCCCCCGCTTCACCTTCCCTGTCGCCGTCTTCTTGAAGCGCTTGGCAGCGCCCTTGTGCGTTTTCAATTTCGGCATAAGACCTCTGCGATTAGCATTTAGCACTCAGCCAAACAAAAAAGCGCCTCAGGCATTCTCTCGACCGGCCAAATGCCCAAGTGCTAAGTGCCAATTGCGATGAATTTTGGAACTCGTCGCTCAAGCCGCGCTACGACGCGGGCTTTGCGACCTGCGCCGGAGGCGGATTCGGTGCCGCAGCGCTCTGCGCTGCAGCCTTCTGCTTTCTTTCTTTCTCTTTTTCTTTCTCGCGCTCCTTGTCCGACTTCTTCGGAGCCAGGATCGCGTGCAGCGTATTCCCTTCCTGCCGCGGACGAAACTCGACGATACTCATCGGCTCGACGTCCTTGATCAGACGCTCCAGAATCTGGCGTCCCAGTCCGGTCCGCGTCATCTCGCGTCCGCGGAAGAAAATCGTGGCCTTAACCTTGTCGCCCTCGTCCAGAAAGCGCAACACATGATTCTTCTTGGTCTCGTAATCGTGGTCGTCCACGTTGATGCGGAACTTGACCTCTTTTACGGTGATCGTCTTCTGATGCTTCTTGGCTTCGCGCTCTTTCTTTTCCTGCTGGTAGAGATACTTCCCATAATCCATGATGCGGCATACGGGAGGCTGCGCGGTGGGCGAAATCTCAACCAGATCCAGGTTCTTTTCGCGGGCTTTCTTAATCGCTTCGTAAGGCGGCAGGATGCCGAGTTGATTGCCTTCGTCATCAATCACGCGAATCTCGCGCGCCCGAATGCGATCATTGATGCGGATAAAACGTTTATCGATACAGTCCTCCGTACTCTAAGCAACTGAGAATAAAGAATTATAGCATGATGGCTCGCGGGGGATTCCAGCCCAAAATCACCACTTCTCCGCACGTGACACAGCTTGGCTCTTTCCGTCAAAATAGAAGAGCTAGCAATCCGGTCCAACCGAGCGACCATCAAGGATTCCGTCTCATGTGCCGCAACATCAAGACTCTCTTCAACTTCGATCCCCCGGTAACTGAGGACGAAGTCCGCGCAGCCTCGCTACAATTCGTCCGCAAGATTACTGGTTTCAACAAGCCCTCCAAGGCCAATGAAGCCCCGTTCCAAACAGCCGTTGACGAAGTAGCCGAACTTTCCATACGCCTGCTCCGTTCTCTCGAAACCACGGCGCCTCCGAAAAACCGCGAGGAAGAAGCGGCAAAGGCGAAAGTGCGCGCGGCAGAGAGATTCGGAACCTAACACCACGCAGGAGAGGACCTCTGCGGGCGAAATTCGGTACAATCCTCGGCGGCTGAGCATCAGGCCCATTCGATTCGACTGTTCCATGCAAATGAAAAAGCAAACGCAGGTCGTTCTTGTCCTTAGCATCGCAACCCTGGTTTACCTGGTAACTTCGCAGCCGGGCGCGGCCCAACAACCTGCTTCCGCAATGATTGAAGAAGGCAAGTTCACTCTGCACAAGTTCGAGCAGCCTATCGGAGAAGAGACTTACGAGATTCGGAAGCAGGACAGCTCGATCGTGGTGAAAATGAACTTCCAATTCACGGACCGTGCCACTCCCGTTCCGCTGACGGCAAGTTTTCGTGGCGCGCAGGATCTGACTCCCCAAGTTTTCGAAATCAAGGGCAATACGGCGCGTTCTGCTTCGATCGACGAGTCGTTAAGCATTGAGAACGGCAAAGTGCACTTCCGCACTCGCGACAAGCAGAGCGATCTCGATCCACCGAGCGGAACGTTCTTCACCATCGCCGGATACGCTCCCACGACCATGCAGATGCTGATGGTGCGGTATTGGGCAACGCACGGATCGCCGACGAAACTCGCTACGCTTCCAAGCGGAGCCGTGAAGGTGCAACCGCGCGGACAGGACAACATTAAGGTCGGCGGAAAAGAGGAGAAGCTCGACCGCTACACCGTCGAGGGCCTGATCTGGGGACGTGAGACCCTCTGGTTCGACACCAACCGCAATCTGGTTGCGGCGATCTCAACCGATGCTGAATTCGACCATTTCGAGGCGATTCGCGAGGGGTACGAAAGCGCTTTGGGCGACTTCGTGGGACGAGCCGGGGCTGATGGCATGGACGCTCTGGCCGACATCTCGAAAGGCATTTCCGGCAGCCACGCTGATACCCTCGCGATCGTCGGAGGCACTCTCATTGACGGCACCGGGGCTGCTCCGGTCGCAGACGCGGCGGTTGTGATTCGCAAAGGACGCATTGTCGCCACTGGCCCGCGATCAAAGGTGAAAATTCCCAAACATGCCAACGTCGTGGATGCAAAAGGAAAATTCATTCTTCCTGGCCTCTGGGATATGCATGCTCACTTCGAACAAGTCGAGTGGGGACCGATCTATCTTGCTGCCGGCGTCACCACGGTTCGCGACTGCGGCAACGAACTCGAATTCATCACCGCCGTGCGCGACGCCATCGCCCAGGGCCACGGGCTCGGACCCCGTCTTTTGCTTGCGGGCATCGTCGACGGCACTGGCCCCCTCGCACTCGGAGTCGAACGAGTGGACACGCCGGAGCAGGCCCGCATGTGGGTCGATCGCTACCACACCGCCGGCTTTCAGCAGATGAAGATCTACAGTTCTGTCAAACTCGAAGAACTCAAAGCCGTCGCCGACCAAGCCCACCGGGTCGGTATGACTGTCACCGGACACATTCCTCAAGGGCTCACCGCGTACCAGGCGATTGAAGCCGGGCAGGACCAGATCAACCACATCGTGTACGTCGCCGACATGATGCAACGGCCCCTCCCTGATAACGCCACGCGCGCGGACCGCCGCAACGCTGTCATCAACCTCGATCTCAACTCCCCAGAAGCCCGGAAGGCGCTGGCTTTCCTGAAGGATCATCACACCGTCGTCGATCCGACCATGTCGGTGTTTGAGTTGTTTACTGCGACCACGGCCAAGCCTCCCGCCAGTTTCGAACCTGGTGTCAACAAGATTCCCGTCGAACTCGCAGAGCAAGTCACCGACGTGGAGCCGCCAAACGAGAACACCGAAATCAGTGAAAAGGTTTTTCAAAAGGAAGTAGAGATTGTCGGCGCTTTGCACCGCGCTGGCATCCCGATCGTCGCAGGCACCGATCAGTCCGTTCCCGGACACAGCTTGCATCGCGAAATCGAACTCTACGTCCAGGCCGGATTTACCCCCTTGGAAGCGATCCAATCCGCCACGACTGTTCCGGCTCACGTCATGGGCCTCGATAAGGAATTGGGAACGATCCAAACGGGAAAGCGGGCCGACCTGATCCTGATCAGCGGCGACCCGCTCCAGGACATTCACAACACCCGCAATGTCGAATACGTAATCACCAACGGCACCATGTATCACACCGCCGAACTCTGGCAGAGCGTAGGCTTCAAGCCGTAAAGCAGGGGCTAGGGATTAGGGGACAGGATTATGGATTTCATTTGCTCCCTAACCCCTAATCCCTGGCCCCTTTGTTGCTGTGCTAGTCTGCCTGTCATGGCAACGCGCTCAACCATGAACCGAAAAAACGTCGCGCGAGACCCTCGGTCGATCAAACGGCCCCACCCCAAGCACTTCCTCAGCGACAAGGTTTCCCATTTCACCGAATCCGTAATCCGCGAAATGACCCGCCAGGCCATGCTCTACGGCGCCGTCAATCTCGCGCAGGGCTTCCCCGACTTCTCCGCCCCTGCCGAGATCAAGCAAGCCGCACAGCAAGCCGTCGCAGCCGACGTCAATCAATACGCCATCACCTGGGGCGCCAAGAACCTGCGCAACGCAATCGCCCGACAAATGGGCGTCTGGCAAGGCATCACCGTTGATCCCGAAAAAGAAATCACGGTCTGCTGCGGGTCGACCGAGGCCATGATCTCGACTCTGCTCGCCGTCTGCAACGCAGGCGACGAAGTCGTCATCTTTGAACCGTTTTACGAAAACTACGGCCCCGATTCGGTCCTCAGCGGCGCTAGGCCAAAATTCGTTAAACTGCGTCCGCCCAAAGATGCATCCAGTGAGTGGACTTTCGATGAAAAAGAACTCCGCCGCGCCTTCGACAAACACACCAAGGCGATTATCCTCAACACTCCGAACAATCCCACCGGAAAAGTCTTCACCCGCGCGGAACTTGAACTGATTCGCGACCTCTGCCTCGAGTTCGACGTACTGGCCATCACCGACGAAATCTACGAGCATATTCTCTACGATGGCACTGAACACATTTCCATGGTTTCCCTTGACGGCATGCGTGATCGCACCGTGACGATCAACGGTATGTCAAAAACCTACAGCGTCACCGGGTGGCGCGTAGGATGGGCCGTCGCCCCGGAGAAGATCACCAACGCGATCCGCAAGGTGCATGATTTCCTCACCGTCGGCGCCCCTGCTCCTCTGCAAGAAGCCGGCGCGTCCGCGCTGAGTCTCCCTCCCGAGTACTATGCGAAACTCGCCGAGGGCTACCGCGTCCGCCGTGACCAACTGATCCCAACGCTCACCTCGGCGGGGTTCCGCTGCTTCCTCCCGCGCGGCGCGTATTACGTGATGACAGACATTTCCGCCTTCGGCTTCAAAGACGACGTCTCATTTGCGAAGTACCTGGTTCAGGACATCGGCGTAGCCTGCGTGCCCGGATCAAGCTTCTATCGCGATCCACGAGATGGGTCGAAACAAGTCCGTTTCGCGTTCTGCAAGAAGTCGCAGACCCTGGATGAAGCATCAAGCAAGTTCGGAAAACTGCGAGTGAGAAAAAACTGAAAACCGCAGAGGACGCCGAGGTCTAGGAAGGTAAGCCCTGAATCCTGTGCGTCCTCCGCGCCCTCTGCAGTCTTGGTTTTCGAAGCGGAAGCTATTTCGTGATCACTCCACAAGCAACGCGGTCTCCCGAGTTGCCCGAGGGGTCGGTCTTGTAGTCGTCGCCCTTCGCATGGACCACGATCGCAGCACCATTGCTCAAGAGCGAGTGCGGCCCATCCTTGAGCGTGACATCGGCATCCTCCAACTTAGCCTTGGCCTTGCCATCGGCCCCCACGGTGAAATTCTTCATGTCGCCGGCATGATGCCCTTCGGGATTGTCGAATCCGTGCTTCTTGCTCTCCGGATTGAAATGGCCGCCCGCTGACTTGAAGTCTGGTGCTTCGCATTTGGGAACCTGGTGGAAGTGGATGGCGTGTTCTCCCGGCATGAGATCGTGCAACTGCAGTTGGAGCGCTACTCCAGAGCCCTGATCCCAGATGAGGACGCTGCCCACGTCCTTCCCCTGGGCATCTTTCAATTCGACTTTGGTTTTGGCGGCGCTGGCTGAAGACAGTGCAAGAAGCACTCCCCAAGAGAAGCAGGCGAGGGATTTCATGATGAACCTCCAGATACGCAGGACGGAATTATAGACAATTCTGTGAACGATCAGTCACCCGCCCGCTTCGGGACTTCGGTACCTCGGTCGTTTGACTAGTTGCTTGTGGCCGCCCGCTGATGTCTGAGTGCTGCCATACCCAGAATGACCACAACCCATGAAAACGGTCGAAGGTCACGCGCCCTAAAACCCCGGAAATCCATAGACTACGGTGAATTTGATGAAGAGTCACGATCTCGGGTTGGTCCAAATCCACATCAATCGAAGCTTTCCTTCGTGTACCTTAGTGTCCTTTGTGGTCATAGAATTTATGGCCTACCAAAAAGTGCACCCACGGCCCCAAGTCTTCACAGAAATGTGGAGTATACTGCGAACAAGTTCGAACTTCTTTTGTTGGGGAAAGTGCGTTTATGGCGTCCAATGCGATCGAGACCGTGCCGGATCAGGTTCCAGCCGACGATTTTCAGGTTCTGGAAGAGAAGATTTATCGCACCATAGAGATGTACAAGACGGCTCGTCATGCCCAGACATCGGCGGAACGCGATGCCCAGCGCCTGCGGCAGCAGATGGAAGACCGCGAAGAAGAACTCGTACGCCTTCGTCGCGAAACGGTGCAACTCAAAAAAGAGCGCGAGGACATCCGCAGCCGCGTCGAAAAAATGCTGGCCCAGATCGAGTCGCTCGCCGAGGCCAGTTAGCCGCCGCAGTATTTGAGTCTCAAGAAAAACTGCTTCTCCACGGAGAACATCGAATGGCGACAGCGACGAAAGATCATGCAGTGAAAGACGCGCAGAACGCCAGCGTGCGAGTGGAGATTTTTGACCAGGCCTATAACCTCCGCGGCTCCGATCCCGAGTACATTCTTAAGCTCGCAGAATATGTCGATTCCAAGATGCGGGCTGTCGCCGTCGCCACCAACACCATCGACACTGTCCGGCTCGCCGTCCTGGCTGCCCTGAACATCGCCGACGAATTCCACCTGCTGAAGAAAAATCAGGGTAGCGGGGCAACCGACTATCAGAAGCGCGCGCATCAACTGGTACATGCGCTCGATGAAGTGCTGCAGCATGACCGCAAGGCGGGCTAGAGCCCGCGGTGCTGCGTTGTTCTTCTTCTGCCTTTCGCTTTTTTCCGCCGCCTCAGCCCAGGACACAACTCTACGCACCCGGTCGAACCTGGTCCTCGTTCCGACCCTTATAAAAGACTCGCAAGCGGGCATCGTTTACGGATTACATCGCAGCGACTTTGTCGTGGAGGACGATGGTGTCGAGCAGCCGGTGCGCATGGACGAAGCACCCGAAGGCCAACCGATCTCCCTGGTTGTCGCCATCCAACGCGGGAGGCGCGCCTCCTACGAATTTCCGAGAATGTTGGGACTTCGGACGATGCTCAGTCCCCTATTCGAATTGGGCGCTTCACGAGTCGCGCTGGTGGAATTCGACAGTCAGGTAGAGTTGACTCGGAATTTTACCGATCGCGAAGCTCTCGTTGACGCCGACTTGAGCAACCTCCAACCGGGCAATGATGGCGCTGCCATCCTCGACGCGGTCTCCTATTCCATCCAATTGCTCAGTAACGAACCGGAGGACCGGCAGCGCGTCCTGCTTCTCATCAGCGAGACTCGCGACCATGGCAGTAAAGGGAAGATCGAAGATGCCGTCGCCGCCGTGGGCCACTCCAACACCATGATGTACGCTCTCGCCTTCTCCCCCGGAATTTCCAACATCCTCGACACAGGCCGAGGCACGAACAAAGACGAGATGCACAACGGAGTGAATTTCCTCGATCTCGCCTACCAAACCGCCCAGGCTATGCGCAAAAACGTCCCGGCCACCGTTACGTCCATGACCGGAGGCGAGTACGAACTGTTCACTACACGGAAGAAATTCGAAGTGCGGATGAATGACTTCACCAACCACCTGCACAGCCGCTATCTGCTGAGTTTCGCGCCCAAAGATCCTCGTCCCGGACTACACCAGCTGCGAGTCCATTTGAAAGATCCGTCGAAGGGAACCGTGTTGGCCCGCACCAGCTATTGGGCAGAGGGCGCGAGTACGAATTAATTGCCGAGTAAACCCGGCGCGGAACTCGTGGCCGAGTCCAGGACTTCGCGCACCTTCGCAACCAGCGCTGACAATGTGAAAGGTTTGGCCAGGAACCACAGCCCCGGATCAAGCACTCCATAGTGCACGATCGCGTTGTCGGTATAGCCCGAAATGTAGAGCACTCGTATTTTCGGACTCACTTTCTGAATCCGTTCGGCCAACTGCCGGCCGTTCATCCGCGGCATGACCACGTCCGTCACCAGCAGCCGGATCTCGTGATGATTCGACTCGCAGATCGCGATCCCCTCCTCCGGAGTAGCAGCCGCCAACACTCGATACCCGCAGTGACTCAGCACAGAGGAGCTGAGTTGCCGCAATTGCGGATCATCTTCAACCAGCAGAATTGTCTCCGTACCGCGGGAGACACGGCTCGGACTCTTTTCTGTGCTCGCTTGATCTGCCGGCTGGTCCACGCGCGGCAGGTAGATCTTGAACGTCGTACCCTGGTCGGGCTCGCTGTAAACCCAGATATAGCCGCCGCTCTGTTTGACGATGCCATACACCATCGACAGGCCCAGTCCCGTGCCTTTGCCAACCTCTTTCGTCGTGTAAAACGGCTCGAAGATTCTGCCTATCGTTTCTTCAGCCATTCCATGCCCGGTATCGCTCACCGCCAGCATCACGTATTGCCCCGGCTCAACAGGCTGATGTTCGCGCGCGTAGGTCTCGTCCAAAGTGGCGTTGGACGTTTCCAGCGTCAACTTGCCTCCCTGCGGCATGGCGTCGCGCGAGTTCAGGGCCAGATTCATGATGACCTGCTCGATCTGTCCGGGGTCGGCCTTGACCATCCCCACGTCGTTCGCGGGTACGGTCAGGACTTCAATGTCTTCCCCGATCAGCCGCCGCAGGAGTGAGTCAAGATTTAATACGATATCGTTGAGATTTATCACGCGCGGCGAAAGCACCTGCTTGCGGCTGAATGCCAGCAACTGCCGCGTGATCCCGGCCGCCCGCTCCCCCGCCGACTTGATCTGCGCGGTACTGTCCGCCAGCTTGCTTCCCGCCGGAAGCCCGTCTGCCAGAATCTGCGAGTATCCCAGAATAATGGTCAGCAGATTGTTGAAGTCGTGAGCGATGCCTCCGGCAAGCCGGCCCACCGCCTCCATCTTCTGCGACTGCCGGAGCCTTTCTTCAAGGGCCAACCGTTCTGTGGTATCCCTGATCCCACTCGAAATCAGCATCCCCTGTTCGGTCTCCAGCGGGCTCAAACTGACTTCAATGGGAAACTCCGTCCCGTCCTTGCGCAGCCCAAATAGCTCCAGCCGCTTGCCCATTTCGCGCACTTGTGGCTGCCCAGCAAATTCCGCCCGATGAGTGGGATGAACTTTCCGAAAGCGCTCGGGCATCAACGTCTCAATCTCGCGGTTCAGTAGTTCTTCCCGCTTATATCCGAATACCTTCTCGGTCTGCGCATTCACCAGCACAATCATTCCCTGCTGGTCCGTCACCACCATGGCGTCGGGAGCCGACTCCAGCAATCCCCGGAATTTCGCCTCCGCCCTTTCTCTCTCCGTGACATCCTGCACCAAAGACGCTACTCCGAGCACGCGGTCGTTTTCATCCACCAGCGGAGTGTTGTACCAGTCGCAAGAGATGACCCGACCATCTTTCGTCACATTCTTGTTCGTGCTCCGACTTCCACCCTCCTGCTTCACTAATTCCTGCCACACTTGTTTGACTTGTGAACGCCATGGGCCGGGTACGATGAACTCGCCGTTCTGTCCTACCGCCTCATCCCGCGAATAGCCGAAAATCTTCTCCGCTGACTGATTCCAACTCACTACGCGGAAGCCCATATCCCACTCCACTACCGCCAGCGGCGTATTCTCGATGTGCATCCGCAGGCTCTGTTGCGACCGCCGAAACTCCTCCTCCGCGCGCTTCCGCTCGGTAATGTCTCGCGCAATCCCCAAAACTCCGACCGTATTCCCTTGCCCATCGCGATACGGTCCTTTTGTCGTGAGAAATGTGCGGCTTCTTCCTGCTGCGCTGCCGACCTCTTCGTACGTGATCGTCTCCCCGGTCGCGATAATCTCCCGGTCTTTTTGCATGATGAACCGGCCGGTATCGGGCGTGAACACTTCCACATCGGTTTTCCCAATCACGTGCTCGATCGTAAGATCTACGAATCGCGCCGCCGCAGGGTTCACCATCACATATCGTCCATCCAGATCCTTCACGAACACGGCGTCAATCGTGCTCTCCATAATTCCCTGCAAGAGCGCGAGATTTTTCTGCAGTTCCTGTGAACTCACCAGCAATTGCCGCTGCACGACGAACAACCGCCCCCCCGCTGCAGCGAATGAAATCAGCACCAGTACGACAGACCAGTAAAACTGCTCCCGCGCAATGCTCAGAACCAGAGGAAAAACGACGGCAGGAATCACCAGCGGGGAAAACTGCGCCAAAAGCTGCAAACTTCTGGATTGCCGCTCAACTTCAACCTGCTCTTCTTTCTCATTCCACGTCCCTGCAATCAAGATCAGCAAACTGAAAGCCAGGGTCCACGTGAGATCAGGCCATTCTCCCTGCTTGTAGTGGCCCGACGCTTGGTAGTACAGGGTGCTGTTCAGAACAATGGAATGAACAGCCAGGAACCCACCCATGCGTCCGAAATATGCCCGCTCCAGCCGATTCCGGCTCATCAGCGAACGGACTGCAAAACTCACAACCACCAAGCCGAAAAACAGGATGCCGTTGTGCAGTGCGCGTACCTGCATCGTCTGACCCGCAGCCTGCCAGCGCGAGGGAACGTAAATCTCCGACAACTCGATGGCCAAGACGAGGGTGCAAACCTGCGCGAAGTCAAAGACCCGCAACCACTGATGTCCGCTGCCCGGATCGCGCGGACTCAGGAACAGCGTCATCACGATTGGCACGACCCAGAAAAACACAAGCACGTCACTGGGCCACAACGTTCCCAGCGGGGCATGCAGGTAATCGTAATATTCGGTGTAGAGCGCCTGCCCGACAGAAGCCAGCAGTGCGGAAAAGGCCGCCAGTCGCCACACGCGTCTGCCAAACGGTCCGGCACGCCGCGAAGTCAGCCAGCACACAACCGTCGCCACCACTGGCGCCAGCGTGTCAATCCAATCGCCCCATAGCGATGCCGTGTCGCTCCCGTACCGCAGCGCGACAACACCCACGTGCACGAGAACAAGTGTCGCCGCCGCTGCAATTGCGGACGTGCGCAGCCTCGACATCTTTCGACACCAATCCAGCGGCTCGCCGATCCGCGGGCAAGCACGCGTTGGGCCCCATATTCGCCCCAGAGTATACACTCACAAACTCGCCCACAGAATCAACTACTTGGATCGGCCCTCAGGACGCCCTGGTAGGTCGGGCAAGATCGGAGAGCCGTTCGTGTAAATGCGGTGTTACTTTAGTTGCACGCATTCTGCCAACTATTTGCGCCTCTCCACTTGCCAACTGCTTCCGATTTCCCTAGCATCCACATTGAAAGCCGACCTGCCGGGTTGGTGATGGCGGGTAACCGATATTTGAACCAATGCTGAATGAACGGGAGCTCGACTCGAACTAGGATCCGGTGAGCAACGCTCCGCCATGCGGAGATGCCTAAAGGGTCTCGGCGGGCGCCCAACGTCTACCGACGGGTTCATTCTCGGCCCCGTCACACGGCTCAGTGGGTCGGCTTGTTTTTTTCAATCTGCTCAAGTAGCGACAGCCGCCATCGGCTGTCCAGTCGAGCAAAGCTCGACAGCCCCTCCACAACTGCCGGTCGCGCACGCAACTCACCCCACATTCCTGCTAGACTGCTCCTTGTAGCAATTCCATTTTTCTCTGCATCTAATAACCAGTGTTCCCACAACTCTTTCACATTGGAAGCTTCTTCCTTCCGACCTACGGATTCCTGGTCGCCCTCGGCGTCCTTCTAGGTCTGTGGATCAGCGTGCGCAACTCCGAGCGCCTCGGCTATAACGGCGACCACGCCTGGAATCTGGGGATTGTCGTCGTGCTCTGCGGCATCGTCGGCGCCAAGGTTCTTTACGTCATCAACGAGTGGGGCTACTACTCCGCCCACACCCGCGAGATTTTCAGCATCAACACGCTGCAAGCGGGAGGCGTTTTCTCCGGAGGCCTGCTCGCAGCCTTCCTCGCTGCTGCGTGGTACGTCCACAGGCACCACATGCCGCCGCTCGGTACCTGCGACGCGTTCGCTCCCGGCTTGGCTTTAGGCCATGCCATCGGCCGCCTCGGCTGCTTCGCTGCCGGATGCTGCTATGGCAAACCCACGCATCATTGGTGGGGCGTCACTTTTCGCAACCCGCTTGCGAATTCAATCACCGGCACCCCTCTCGGTGTTCCCCTCGAGCCCACGCAGCTCTTCGAGTTCGCGGTTGAACTCGCAAACTTCTTCTTCCTGATGTGGCTGCTCAAGCGCAGAAAATTCGACGGCCAGGTCTTTGGCGCCTTCCTGTTCATCTACGGAGTCGCCAGATTCTTCCTCGAATACCTCCGCGACGATCCCGGCCGTGGCTCGGTTTTCGGCGGCGCGATTACTGTGACCCAACTCATCGCCATCGGCCTGGTTCTCTGCGGAGGTCTCATCTGGTGGCTCCGCCCCGGCTCCAAATAAGTCGCGCCACACGCCGTGAGCGCCACACGCTAGACGTCCGCTTCAGGTCAATCTTTGGAAAGACTCGGCAGTCGTCGCGAACACCCGCCAACTGGATTTGCATTATCCTCGAAGTGCGTCCGTAGGACGCCTGATAGTAGCCCGGCGTTTCCAACGCCGGGTAGACTGGCGCGTTCCTTTGCCGCGTCCCGTAGGGACGCCTGATTCATGCAAACATCGCCCGCGCAGCAATTGACCGCAGCCGTCGACGACGCCGGCAAGCGCCTCGACCAATTCCTCGCGCTGCGCCTCGACGTAAGCCGCGCGCGCGTCCAGCAACTCATCTCCGAGCAGAAAGTACTCGTCAACGATAAACCCGCCCGAGCATCCCTGAAACTTCGCGGTGGCGAGCGCGTCACGATCGTAGCCCCGGCAGCCCGGCCTCCGCTGCGCGCCATCGCCGAAGACATCCCGCTCCACATCCTCTATGAAGATGCCGACCTCGCCATCGTCTACAAGCCAGCCGGCATGATGGTCCATGCCGGCGCCGGTGCCACCGAAGACCAGCGCAATCGCGGCACGCTCGTGAATGCGTTGCTTCACCATTTCGCGAAGCTCTCCGCCTTGGGTGGCGACATGCGTCCCGGCATCGTCCACCGTCTCGACAAAGACACCAGCGGCCTGATCATCGTGGCCAAGAACGATTACGCCCACCGCAAACTTGCCGCGCAGTTCGCCCGCCGCGAGGTCAAGAAAACCTACATCGCGCTCGTCCACGGCTGGCCCAAGAAAGACGCGGGAACGATTTCAGCCAGCATCAGCCGCGACCGGGTCCGCCGCACCCGCATGACCACTCGCCACTCTGGAGGCCGAGAAGCTATCTCACATTACAAAGTCTTGCGCCGCATTGATTCACTCTTCGGCAAATTTACCCTGCTCGAAGTCAGGATTGAAACCGGCCGCACTCACCAGATCCGGGTGCATATGGCTTCCCTGGGCCAGCCGGTGGTCGGCGATGCGCTTTATGGAGCCGCGCGGGAGCTGCGCTCCAGGCCCGCGCGTGGCCAGGCAGCGAATCAACGCACAATCTCTCTTCTACGGAATTTCTTGCACGCTGCCGAGCTGGACCTCAAGCATCCACGAACGGGTGCCAGGATTGCCCTTACCAGCGCGCTTCCCAGCGAATTACAGGCGTTCCTGGAGGTTTTGGAGAAAAACGGCGGCAAGGATGTCTCATAAAACGAGGTTGCGCAGGGCGGCTATAATACCTGTATCCATGAGCACCTTGGGGACGAAACTTATTCTGGCGGCAAGGCTCTCCATAATCGCGCTTGTTGCTTACGGCGCGCTGGCTCTGTCAGCTCAAGATCCTTCCACGCAGGCAAACGCGCCCGCCTCGCAGCCGCAGGCAAAATCGGCCTCGTCCGATCAAAAGCCTCCCGACTCTGCCGAGGGCAGCGATCAGCCACTTCCTACGATCAAGACCGGCACCGACGAGGTCAACGTCGTGTTCACTGTCACGGACAAGAAGGGGCGACGCATTACGGATCTGAAGCAGGCCGATTTCCGCGTCGTCGATGACAACAAACCTCCCGAGCAGATTCGTAGCTTCCACGCTGAAACCAATCTTCCGCTCCAGGTCGGCTTGCTCATCGACGCCAGCAACTCAGTCCGCGACCGCTTTAAGTTCGAGCAGGAATCCGCCATCGAATTCCTTAATCAGACCATTCACCCCCAGAAGGACCAGGCTTTTGTCGTCGGCTTCGACGTAACTCCGGAAGTAACGCAGGACTTCACCGACAATACCGAAGCTCTGGCACATGGTGTTCACGAGCTGCGGCCGGGCGGCGGCACCGCCCTATACGACGCTGTGTACTATGCTTGCCGCGAGCGGCTCCTGAAAAACGCTAAGGGATTGACGGTGCGTCGCGCGATCATTCTGCTGAGCGACGGCGACGACAACCAGAGTCACGTCACGCGCGAAGAAGCTATCGAAATGGCGCAGCGCGCCGAAGCCATCGTCTATACCATCAGCACCAACGTCAGCGGCACCAAGGGTTCGGGTGACAAAGTACTCGAGCGCATCGCCGACGCTACCGGCGGACGCGCCTTTTTTCCCTTCCAGATTCGCGACGTTGCCAACGCCTTTGCCGAGATTCAAGACGAGCTCCGCAGCCAGTACGCCGTCTCCTACAAACCAGCAGACCTCAAGCATGATGGTCGCTACCGGACTATCGAAATCGTAGCGAATGACCGCAAGAATCTCCGCGTGCGCTCGCGCCGCGGATGGTACGCGCCAGCGCAATAACCCGAACCGCTAGCGAAGAAGTGTCCCCTTCGTGTCCTTAGTGGTTATCGCCTTTTGTCGGGGATCACCCAATGCCCGGATACTCCGGCACTCCGCTCCCAAAGAAACTGGGCATCCAAGACGGCTTCCAGGTCCGCCTGATCGACGCACCATCCGAGGTGGTCGCCGAACTGAAATCATCGCTGGACAATTGCAAAATAACCCGCGACGCCAAAGCCTCGCTGGATTTCGCCATGCTCTTCACGAAATCCGCCGCTTCTCTCAAAAAGGAATTCCCGCGAATCGGCAAGAACCTCACCCCTGCCGGCATGCTCTGGATCAGCTGGCCCAAGAAATCCTCCGGCGTGCCCACCGACCTCAACGAGAACGTCGTCCGCGAAGTTGGCCTGACTGCCGGACTAGTCGACGTGAAAGTCTGTGCCGTAACCGAAGTCTGGTCTGGATTAAAATTCGTCCGTCGCCTCAAAGACCGTTAAGACAATCGAGGAAGCAATATGATTCGAGTAGGACTCATAGGATTCGGCTTGGCAGGACAGGCATTCCACGCTCCCATGATCCGCGGCGTCAAGGGCATGGAGCTAGCCTGTGTCCTCGAGCGCAAGACCAACATCGCCAAAACGCGCTATCCCGAAGTGCGGATCGCCCGAACTCTCGACGAGATGTTATCCGATAAGTCGATTAACCTCGTCGTGGTCGCGACGCCGAACGACACTCATTACTCGTATACCAAAGCCTCTCTCGAAGCCGGACGCCACGTGGTAGTCGACAAGCCTCTCACCCCGACGATGGCCGAAGCCGAGGAACTAGTCCGCCTCGCCGCCGACCGCGGCCTGCTCATCAGCGTCTATCAAGACCGCCGCTGGGACGGCGCGTTCCTGACCGTGAAAAAACTGATTCAAACCGGCGCCCTCGGAAAAGTCGCCGAATACGAAACCCGCTTCGATCGCTTCCGCCTCGACTCCAAGCCCGGCGCATGGCGCGAAAAGCCTGCATTTCCCGCCGCCGGTGTTCTCTGGGACCTTGGCCCGCACCTCATCGATGGCGCCCTGGTCCTCTTCGGCGAACCCGAGTCCATCTATGCCGCAACTCTCCGTCAGCGCCAAACTGCCGAAATCGACGACGCCTTCGACGTCATCCTGCAGTATCCGAAGTTGCGAGCCACGCTCCGCGCCCGCATCATTGCTTACGCACCCAGCCACCATCTGCTCGTGCACGGAACCGAAGGCTCATTCGTGAAGTACGGAATGGATCCGCAGGAGGAAATCCTGCGCAGCCCCAACTACCCCGACGGGCTCGACTGGGGCAAAGACTGGGGACGCGAAACCGAAAAGCACTGGGGAACCCTCACCCGTGTCGGCGAGAACCCGCGCAAGATAGAAACCGAACCCGGCGACTACCGCGGCTTCTACGTAAACATGCGCGACGCGATCGAAAACAAAGCTCCACTGGAGGTACCCCCAGAGCAATTCCTGCGCACCCAGCGAGGCCTCTTGCTCTCCCATAAAAGCAGCCGCGAAAAACGAGTCGTCGACTGGGATGAACCTGTAGCGTAGGCAGCTCCATTCATCGAAAAAATGCATAGGGGCCATAGAAACTCTTAATGGGATCTTTACGGTATTTTTATGCGCTGCCCCTTAGCCTCGATGGATGCGATTGCGTCCTAAGCTGAGTTCAGTTCTCCTTAGCGTCGAATTCATTTTGCTGGGGTATTGCGGTAATGCCTTCTGTCAATCACCCTTGGCAGAAGGAACGGACTCCAATACCGCAATCGCTGATACCCCGCCAGCCAAGGATGGGCGCGGCGCCACCTTGGCCCCGACGGCGGCTCCAAGCGGAAACTTCTTGCACAGATTCGCGAAGGCCTACACCGACGATTGGAAGCAATTGCCGTCAACCGACGCTGCCCCCGCCTTCCGCAGCACTCCCTCCCCCGTCGAAGGACCGCCCTTCCCCTTCTCCGATTGGCCCTACGGTGGTTCGGTAGTCATCAGCAAACCGTGGACCCAATCCGGACCGCTCATGCAGGCGCTCTGGTCGGGTCCACACGGCGAAGGATGGAAGAAAAGCGGCGTCCAGATCTACGGGTGGGCCAACGTCGGATTCAACATCAGTACATCGAACAAGCCGGGCTATGCTAACCTCCCCGCCGCGTACGCCGAAAAGCCCAACAGTATCCAACCCGATCAGGAAGTTCTCTATATCGAGCGTCAGCCCGACACCGTACAGAACGACCATTTCGACTGGGGATTTCGCGTCGCCGCCCTTTACGGGATGGACTACCGCTTCACGACCGCGAAGGGGGTCTTCAGTGAGCAACTGCTCAAGCACAATCGCGAGTACGGATTCGATCCCGTCATGGTTTATGCCGACCTTTATTTTCCGCACGTCGCTCAAGGCATGAACGTGCGCATCGGCCGTTACATTTCCCTGCCCGACATCGAGGCCCAACTCGCTCCCAACAACTACACCTACAGCCACTCACTCACCTACACCTACGACTGCTACACGCAAAGCGGCATCAACACCACTACCAAATTGACCGATCACTGGATGTTCCAGGCCGGCGTTTCGGCCGGATGCGAAACCGTTCCGTGGACCCGTCCTGATTCCAGGCCCACGTTCAACACCTGCCTCGGTTACACGTGGAAAGACGGTGGGGACAACCTGTACGTCTGCGCCAACTCCATCAACGACGGCAAATACGCCTACAACAATCTCGCCGCGTCTTATCTCACCTGGTATCACAAGATCAACAGTTCCTGGCACACCGCCACGGAAGGCTGGTATCAGTACGAAAGTAAAACACCGAACGTCATGAATCCCGCCGCCTCGTTGTTGATTGAAGCCAATGCCAATGGCGCGGTCTGCTCCACGGCAACTCAACTCACATGCTTCGCTCCCGAGTGGGCAGTCGTGAACTACGTCGAGAAACAGTTCTCCAAGCGCGACTATTTCACCATCCGCAACGAATACATGGACGACATGCGCGGCCAGCGCACCGGCTTCAAAACCAAATACACCGAGCATCTCGTAGGCTGGGGACACTGGATCGGAACCACGGTCCTGCTCCGCCCCGAGCTGCGCTTCGAGCGCTCCTACGACATCCCCGCCTATGACAACGGTACGAAGAAGAACCAGCTCATGCTCGCCGGAGACATCATTTATTTTTTCTAGCGGGAGCAGAAAGTCGCCGAGAGCGTACCGAAAGCGGACTAACAACGACCGACTAACAACGACCCTTCTATCCGCCGGCCTTGAGTTCCGTCAGCACCTGCTTGGCAATTTCCTTCAGAGTCTCGAAGACTCCCACACCCTGGAAAGCTACGGCTTCAACGATGGGCTCGTTCTTCTTGCGGAGTTCCGTGGAGAGCAAATCAATCGGCAGGATGTTCGGCAAATCGCGCTTGTTCAACTGCAGCACGTAGGGAATCTTATTGAAATCGTACCCGTGCTCTCTGAGATTCGACATCAGGTTCTCGAGGGCCTCGACGTTAGCGTCCATGCGCTGCTCTTGCGAGTCGGCGACGAACACGATCCCGTCCACGCCGCGCAGAATCAGCTTGCGGCTGGCATCGTAGAAAACCTGTCCTGGAACGGTGTACAGGTGAATGCGAGTCTTGAATCCGCGCACCGACCCAAGATCCAGCGGGAGAAAATCGAAGAACAGCGTACGCTCAGTCTCGGTGGCCAGCGAGATCATTTTGCCCTTCTGCTGGTCCGCCGTCTTCTGATAAATCACCTGCAGATTCGTTGTCTTGCCGCCGAGCCCGGCGCCATAGTACACGATCTTGCAATTGATTTCCCGGGCTGCGAAGTTGATGAAACTCAAAGGCTTTCCTCGAAAGCGGACACCCCTTCGCGGGCTGCCGCCTGCACCACTGTCCCTTTTAGGAGGCTCGCGGTCTTTATATCATATGGGGGGTACCGACCGCAGGTTACTCACGTGACCCCGGTGCCCAATCTTCCTTCTTGTCATTCCGAAACGGCGTTAGCCGTTGAGGAATCTGCTGTCGCTCGCAGCGCCACGGCGGGCCGACGAGCGCCGCCCTCACTACGCTGGTCCACTCAAATTACGCTGTCTCGATTGCAAAGGCTGACTTAGCGGGCCGCCGGGATCGGATAATACCCGGCCTTGGTGTAGATGTTCAGATTCGCCCCATGTCCAAGCACACGAACCTCAATGTCGCGGTATGCAGAGCTGGAGGCGATCGCCTTAGGAACGTAACCGAGCGTGTACTGGTTACGCGCCTCGGAGGTGATCTGCGCATACGCTTGTTCAATCGAGTTCCTTGAAAGCTCGGTGAACACGCTTCCGCCCCCGGTGGCGTTGGTGTATTTCGGCAGAATGTCGCTGTACCCGTGGCGAAACACGTGGGGAAGCTTCTCCACTTGTTTGTAGATCGGCAGGGCCCCCATATCGAGCACAACCGCTTTTACCTGGATACCTTGCGTTTCCAGAACGTGCAGCACCTGGTTGTAACTGGCCATGCTGCCGAGTTCCCGCCCATCACTGATGACGAAGATCACTTTCCGCCGGGTGCGGTCTCGCTTGCTCAAGTCCAGCGCCGCCCGCAGGATCGCATCGTTCAACACGTGGGCCTCTTTCGGCGGCGTGTACACAGGTGGCGGTCCTGACGTGCCCACCGGAATCCCATTCACCATCGGCGGTTGCGGACCCAGCGGCCCGCCCAATACCGGAGGCCCGTTGTTGTGTCCTCGCACCAATTTCAAAGAGTCCAGCGTCGCAGTCAGTCTCTCCGGCTTGCCCGTAAAATCGGTTACCCGGCTGACCGTACTGCTGTAGGTGTACAGCGCCACTTCGTCATAAGGGCTGAATGCACCTACCAGCGCCGAATACGTCTGATTCACTTTCTGCACCGACACGTCGGCCATTCCCAGATCGATCAGCACCGCCACTGAAAGTTGAAACGGATCGCTGGTGAAGTAGCTTAACTTCTGCGGCTTGCCATTCTCCAGCACGGTGAAATCCTGTGGCAGCAACCCATCCACGCGTCGTCCCTGTTTGTCCTTCACCATCACAGGAATCTGCACGAAGTTTGTGGTGACAGAGATTTTGTAAAGATCTTCCGTCGGATTGATCTGATTCTTCGGCCCGCTGCCTTGGGAACCTGCATCGGGGATACTTCCCGGCGGAACAGTGTCTATGGGCGGCATCGGCGGCGGAGCGGGCTTCTCCTGATCCTGCTGCGCAGAACTGCTGGTAGACGACTGCCCTCCGTCCGGCGCCGGGCTTGGCTTGGGCGGCTTTTCCGGCTCAGGCGCCGGTTTCGGAGCCGGTGGCTGCACCGTCGAAGGCGTATCCGGAATATCCTGCGACGACGGCGAGGTAGAAGGACTCTGCGGCTGATTGGGCGTCTGACTCTGAGCGGTGCCCGATTGCTGCGACCCGCCCGATTGCGCCTGTGCAGCAGACATCCCTACAACGATGACGCAGGCGATCGCCACAACCCCCAGCCGCGGCACGGCGAAAGAATACAGCCCACGGCGCAAGCCGTGGGTATCCGCGCCAAAGGGAGTCAAGCCCCGAAGGGGCGAAAGAAAATGCGCCCTCCAGCCTCTGTAAGGCGCGGAAAACTGTCCGATTCGATCCATTCTCATCGCCGCCCACCCGGAAAAATCCACTTCCACACCCTTGGGATGCTAATTCCACCCCGTTTGGTGCATCTAACCTACAGGACTAGACTAACAAAAGAACCTCTCGAGAGTCCCCATGCTCAAAAGCCCAAGCTTCCGCCGACTTCTGCCCGGTTTGGCCCTCACAGCCGTGGCTCCGTTTATCCTGGCGCAGCAGTCTTCGCAACCCGCGCAATCCCAGCAGCCTGCCGACCAGAACCCCACCGAAACCCTCAAGGTCAACGTCAACGTCGTCCAATTATTCTTCAACGTCAAAGACAAGCACGGCGCGCTCATCCCCAACCTGACCAAGGACGACTTCTCGATCTCCGAAGACGGCAAGCCTCAAACCGTTAAGTACTTCGCCGCCGAATCAAACCTGCCCCTCACCCTCGGCATTATGATCGACGCCAGCGGCAGCCAGCGCAACGTCATCGACATGGAAAAAGAAGTCGGCGGCGCATTCCTTAAGCAGATCCTCACCGACAAAGACGAGGCCTACGTCATGAGCTTCGACATCACCGTCGATCTGCTGCAGGATTTCACCCGCGACACGCGCCGTCTTCAGGCCGCCCTGAATAAAGCCAAGGTCAACGTCGATTACACGAGCGGCGGAATCCCCGGCATGGGCGGCGGTCCCGTCCCTACGCAGAACGCTCCCGGCACTCTCCTCTACGACGCCGTCTATCTCTCCGCCCATGACATGTTGGCCAAAGAAGTCGGCCGCAAGGCGATGATTCTTCTAACCGACGGCCAGGACGAAGGCAGCCGCCTCAAGATCCGCGACGCCATTGAAGCCGCTCAAAAAGCCGACGCCATCATCTACGTCCTGCTCTGCGCCGATCGCGGAGGATACTTCAGTTCAGGCATGTCCTACAGCGGTGAGAGCGACATGCATAAGCTGACCGAGCAGACCGGAGGCCGCGTCATCAACGTCGGCAACAAGTTCGACAAGCTCCGCGAAGCCTTCGATCAAATCGCTGCCGAACTCCGTAGCCAGTACAACATCGGCTACGTCCCAACCAACCTGAAACTCGACGGCACCTACCGCAAACTCGAGATCAAGAACAAGCAAAACTACAAAATCCAGGCCCGCGCCGGATACTACGCCGCCCACAGCCAAGACTGAAGTTCTGTTCAACGAAGAAGAAAGCGAACCCTGCCGACGAAGCGAAGGTTCCCTTCGTGAACCTTCGTGTCCTTAGTGGTTGAAGCCTTAAATTCTCACCGATCACAGCGCTAAAACGGGAAGAGCAGTCGGCATCCCGGAGCCCGCCTTTGACTTAGAAACTCACTCAAAGGCACAATGAACACCCACAGGCTGTACACCAGTCCGGTTCGCAGCTAATCGCCAGGCCGTTCCCGGGGGTTCAGATGCCTCATTTCTCGCGCCGTTCGTTTCTACACTTCTCCGCCGCAGTCGGTACCGCGACGGCTTTCCGCTTCATGACCGAGCCCATGTTCGCGGCCGCGGCCCGCCGCCGCCCGCACGCTCCCGATGCAGTCATGATCGACTCCAACGAGAATCCCCTCGGTCCGTGCCAGTCTGCGCGAGATGCCATGGCAGCAATCCTCCCGCTGGGCGGACGCTACTCCGACAATCTCACCGACGACCTCGTCTCCACCTTCGCCAAAATCGAAGGCCTCAATCCCGAATACATCCACGCCACAGTCGGATCCACTCCGCCGCTCGCTTTGAGTGTGCTGGCCTTCACCTCTTCTCAGAAGAGCTATGTCACCGCCGATCCTGGATTCGAAACCGGCATGAAGATGGCCGAACAATCCGGAGCGCGTACCGTCAAAGTTCCGCTCACCAAAACCTACGCCCACGACGTCAAAGCCATGCTGGCCGCGGGTTCCGATGCAGGTGTCTTCTACATCTGCAATCCCAACAATCCCACCGGAACCCTGACGCCCCGCGCCGACATTGAGTATCTAGTTGCGAACAAGCCGAAAGATTCCATCGTCCTGATCGATGAAGCCTACATTCACCTCACGGAAGCTCCCAGCACGCTCGACCTGGTGAAGGCCGGAAAAGACGTCATCGTGCTGCGGACATTCTCCAAGGTCTACGGCCTCGCCGGCATTCGCTGCGGATTCATCATCGCCCGCCCTGATCTCGCCGACAAAGTTCTGCAGCGCGGTGGATTCAACTTCATGCCCGTCACCGCCGTAGTCGCCGCCACCGCCAGCCTGAAAGATCCAGGCCTCGTCTCCGAACGCCGCCGTATCAACGCCACGATCCGCCAGCAAACCTTCGACTGGCTAACCCGTAGCGGATATTCGTTTATTCCTTCCGAGTCCAACTGTTTCATGCTCGACACCAAGCGTCCTGGCCAGGAAGTTCGCGATGCCATGGCGAAAGAAAATGTCTTGATCGGCCGCATCTGGCCCATTATGCCCACGTACGTCCGCATAACGGTAGGCACCCAGGAAGAAATGGCCAAGTTCCAGACCGCCTTCCAAAAAGTCATGCAAGCTTAAGTGTGGAGCGGGCGCTTCCGCCCGCTAAGGTTTCCTTCTGTACCTTCGCGTCCTTAGTGGTGGAAGCCTTTCGGTCCTGCCCCAACGACCTCCAGTCACTACGCCCAACGATTACCAACGTAAGCTGCCCCGGACGTCGTTGCTTCGTTAGCTTGATGACAAGGGATCCAATCCACGGCCCCTGCCACATCCTCGATGACCTCTTTTGCCATAGCCCTCGGTGCGCTCAACCTCGCAGGAGTTCGCCTCCTCTGCACACTCGGCAGCTGCGCCGGATTGATCGTCGTTCTATTGGGACTTCGGCTCAGTCGCAAAGCGCGCAACTCGTCGCAAGAGCCCCCTTCCCAACTCTCTGATGCACGTCCTCAAGAGCCGCTCGCCCAACCTGCGGCGGCCCAACAAATCATTCGCCTCACCACGAACCCCGGCGCCATTAGAAGCTCCGAGATGAGCCAGCAACAGAAGATCGCAGCCGCGCTGGATCGAGCGGGAATCGCCACTTCTGCCTCGTGGCCGAATCCGGCCGCGTTGAGCGAGCCAACAACAGAACAGCAAACTCCCGCGTTCGCCCCGGACCTGCCTCCCGTCCAGACCCACTCTTCAACTCTTCGAAAAATGTTTCTGCTGGGTGGCTCGATGCTCGCCCTGATAAGCCTGATCGTATTCCTGACCATTCGCTGACTCGCGTTTCGCTTCGAAACCAATAACCGCCGCTCTCGCATGCACCACGCTCCTAACCCTGCCCGCGTCGCTCGTTACATGGTGCACACGATACGCTCTAGTACAATCGAACCCGTGAGCGACAAGGTCCGCATCGGAATTCTGGGCGACTTCAACGCCGATTTCCGCTCGCACCACGCCACCAACGACGCCCTCAAGCACGCCGCTCGCAAGCTGAAGATGGAAGTGCAAGGCGAGTGGATCCCGACTCCGTCCCTTGACAGTCCCGACGCCGAGAAGACGCTCGAATCCTACGACGGACTGTGGGCCTCACCCGGCAGCCCTTACAAAAGCTTTGACGGCATGCTCAAAGGCATCGAGTTCGCCCGCCGCCGCGACTGGCCCTTCCTCGGCACTTGCGGTGGATTCCAGTACGCTTTCATCGAATTCGCCCGCAATGTCCTTCACATCGCCGATGCCGACTCCGCCGAAAACAATTCCGGATCCAAGAATGTCATCATCTATCCAGTCGCCTGCGCCGTCCCCGACCGGAACGGCAACTCGCCCAAGCTTTCCGGCGCCGTTCCCGAGATTCGCCTTCGCCCCGGCTCCTATCTGCAGACGTACTACGGCAAGGAAAAAGAAGTCGTCACCGAAGAATTTTTCTGCAACTTCGAAATCAATCCCGACTTCGAGTGGACCACGATGGAAGCCGGATTCCCCGTAGTCGCCCGCGGCCCGCAAGGCGAAATCCGCGCCATCGAGTCCCCAACGCACCGCTTTTATCTGGCGACGCTGTTCCAGCCCCAGTTGTCGTCGACGGAAAAGAATCCACACCCGCTGGTCCTGGCCTTCGTCCAGGCCGCCGCCGACTGGGGCAAAAAGAAGCTGGACGACAGCGTCCTGGAGTAGAAATCACTTGCCCTAGAGGATCACAGAGGGAACTTCTCTGTGTAACTCTGTGTCCTCTGTGGTGAGAGCCTTTCGCGGTTACGAAAGTCCACTTACCTGAACCGTTACGTCCACTCCCGAACTGTATCTGGAGCAACCGCCCACTCGCCGCTACACTCGCTTCCGTCGGTCGCTCTCCCCAAGCCGCGCCCGCAGGAGCCTCGTCCGTCTATGCACATGCAGTTGATTGACTCATTCCGTCTCCCTTTCTCGACGCTGATGAGCTACGTCCCCGTGATCGCGACGATCGTGACCACGTTCTTCAGCATCGTGCTCGCGCGCGCCACCCTGCGCTACGTCGAGTCCACCGACAAAGGACTCGCTCTCGCCCGCGAAGAATTCGAGCGCGAATGGAATCCCGACCTGCACATCAAGATGGAGCGGGTCTCGAACACCGAAGCCCAGCTCATCGTCACGAACCTGGGGAAGACGTCGGTCCTGCTGCAGCTTCTGCAACTGCGCAAGCTCACGCACGCCACGCCGTTTGAGCGTTGCCGCCTCAACGATCCGCTAGTCGGAGGCCTAACCTGGACACAGGAGATGGGCAAGCGCCTCCTGGCGTGTACGGGATACGAATTCGAAGGCCCCATCGCCGCCGCGATGACGTTCTATGCCGCCGGACGCATGTACCGCACCGACTGGTTCCGCTCGCAGATCGTAGTCCGCGAAGGCCGCATCGTCAGCCTCGAGCCCAGCACAATGCCGACGCGGAGAGTGCGTCAGGTGGAACGTAAAGGACAAGCCGAACGCCGCCGCGAATTCGTCCAGGACCTTGCAGCCGGGGCGGGTCCGGAAAAAGAAGCCGCCAAAACCGAAGAAAAATCCTTCGGCGCGGGGGCGTAAGGAGACTACCCGTTTTGGGACGGGTGTTTACTCTTTGTTAACGGTGGGGTACCCCTCCCCCCTTGATCTATTGGAATCATGGGTTTAGGGGAAAATTTCGAAAAAATCTATGCGCGTCAATAATTTGGGGGCAAAATCTTGAGCCCCTAGGAGTTACGCCTGCCCCTAATGCCAAAGAGCGGCAGGTGCACACACCAGATTTAGTCCTCGACCTACAACGAAGTCAATGCTGGAGCACGAGAAATTTTCGGGCGTTTCCCGAATCGGGAAAAGGGCGCCAGCCAAAACCCCGCTAAGGTTCCCCCGTCCTCTGCCGATCTTGTCTCTTAGGAGACCAACTATGATCACTCCAATCAACAGTCCTCACCCGGTCGACGTCCACCAAGCCGCGCATCCGCCCGCGGAACCCAAGCCCGATCCCAGAGCCCAGACTCCGCCTGTGCACAAAAGCGGCGAAGTCTCGCAAGATCAGGTCACGCTAAAAAGCGCCGGCCAGCCCGACGCCGACCGCAGATAGCAAACCGTAACGCCGGCATCCTGCCGACCGTCGCGAGGCCATCTTGGCCTCGCGCCCGTGTGCCCACTAAATCGCTGGCCACCCGTGGAAGAGCGGCGCAAGCCGTCGGCGACACAATGGAATGACAGAACAAGACCCGAAAGGGCGAAGGAAACCGCGCCGCGCGCGACAACCCTACTTCCCCTGCCGCAGGTTGTCCATCACCCTGCGCATCACCGATCCCCCATACGCCCCCGCGATCCCTGGCAGAAACGCGAGAAACGATCCATAAATCTGCGCCCGCGAAGGCTTCACGGTTCGGATCAGATAGGCCGCAAGCTCCGTTAAAGGAATACAGGCCCCGACCGTCACCACCCATCGCCAAGGCCATCGCGGCCGCAGCATTCCAAGCAGAATGCAAGACGACAAGACCAGCAGAGCGGTGAACAGCAGATCATCGATCACCACGTCAGCCCACCCGGTGCCGATCCCGCAGACCCCGGCGAGCAGATAGAAGAGCGCGTCGCGTTTAAGGTTTTCATTCAGCAATCAAGAATCAACAATCATCAATATTTGTAAAATCCTCGCCCGCTCTTCCGCCCCAGCCACCCCGCATCCACCATCTTGATCAGGAACGGACAAGGCCGATACTTCGGATCGCCCAGCCCCGCATGCAGCACTCGCATAATGTCCAGGCACACGTCGAGCCCGATGAAATCCGCCAGTGTCAGCGGCCCCATCGGATGCGCCATCCCCAGCTTGAACACTTCATCGACGGCCTCTGCAGTAGCCACCCCCTCCATCACCGCGTACATAGCTTCGTTCAGCAGCGGCATCAGCACCCGGTTCGAGACAAATCCCGGCGCGTCATTCACCTCCACCGGAGTCTTCTCCAGTTTTGCTGACAAATCCCGCACCGTCTCAAACGTCTCCTGCGAAGTCGCCAGTCCCCGGATCACCTCCACCAGTTTCATGACCGGCACAGGGTTAAAGAAATGCATCCCGATAACTTTCTCCGGCCGCTTGGTCAGCGCCGCCAGCTTGGTGATCGAAATCGACGAAGTATTCGAAGCCAAAATGATTTCCGGCCGCGTCAGCCGGTCGAGATCGCGAAAGATCTCCGTCTTGATCTCAAACTTTTCTGTCGCCGCCTCAACCACGAAATCGCACTCCGACAGCTTGCTTCGATCCGTGACCGCCTGAATACGTCCCAGCGCGGATTCCTTATCCGCGGCCGTGATCTTGTTTTTCGTAACTTCCCGCTCCAGATTCTTCGCAATCGTCCCCAGCGCCCGATCAAGGAATCGCTGCTCCACATCGCACAGAACTACGTTGTATCCACCGCGCGCGAACACGTGTGCGATCCCATTCCCCATCGTCCCCGCGCCCACGATTCCCACGGTCTGAATATTCATAAACGTTCGCCTCACTCAAAACGCTTGAGTCTAACACTGCGAAGTCCTCAGTGCCCCTCTGTGCCCTCTGTGGTGAGCTTTGCAGTTTCACGCTGAAATCCGCCCCCGAACCCACATTGCCCATAAAAGTTGCGCCCGGTGCAATCCCCGTAACCCCATATGATCACTGGCCATTCGCATACTTCCGCGCAGGCATCACCGCTTCGCCAGCCAGCATCCGATCTTGCATGCAGTCGAAGCTCGTCGCTTCGTCGACGGAGGTGACTATGATGCGCGACAGAATTTGGCGTGGGTTAAGAGTTGCTTTGCTGGCCGCGACGGTTTCTTTGCTTTTCGGCAGCGTGGCTTGGGGCCAGTCGTGGGGACGTGACGGCGACGATCGCTACGATCGCCGGGACGACGCCAGTGATCAAGGTTACCGGAACGGCTATCGTGACGGCCTTCGCGTCGGTCAATCCGACGGCGAACGCGGCCGCCGCTTCAAGTTCAAGAACGACGACTGGGAAGACTCCCGCGGCTACCAGCACTGGATGGGCGACAAGGGCCGCTACAAACACGAGTACCGCGAAGGCTACGAGCGCGGATACCGCCAGGGATACAGCTCCTACGGCTCCCACCGCGACCGTGACAACTGGAGATAGTGTCCAGAACAAGGGTTCCAGGCGCCCCATCCTTCTTTCGCGTTCTCAGCGGAAGAGGGGTGGGGATTTTGACTTCTTCATTCCGCTACGGCGAAGGACACCAACGATGATTACAGTGCAACTGCTATCATGCTGCCCATGGAAGGTGATTCCTCATCAATCCGACCGGTCAGAGGCAGAATGCTCAAAACGCGCCTGCTGGGTGCGATCTTAGTCCTGGGCTTCGTAGCGTTCTCGTTGTTGGCCCACTCTCAAAAGGCGTCCACACCGACCACGCAGCAACGCTTTGCCCTTGCGGTGAACAAGGCCCTCGAGCAAGGGCACGACGCTTTCTTGCCACCTCACATTTCCCACCTGCTCGGCATTTCTCCCGATGAGCAGAAGGTTCCCGTCAAGCAATTCGTCGAGATGGGTCAGACAGTCAGGGGCTTTGAGGTTTCGGCAGAAAAGCACGAAGACATTGTGATCTTCGTCGAGAACCAATCTCAGGGCGAGAGTACTTTCTATCTGGTTTCTGCAAGAGGCAGCGCACGCAGAGTAGTGTCCGTCAAGGCTGGAGTTGGTTACGACCGGGTCCCAACCGCGGGCGACCGGAAGGATCTGGCAACGGAAAAGCAATATTGGCTTGATCGTCTTGTTCCTGTTGCCCAGTTGCAAAACGGCAAACAGTAAGACGCCAGTAGAATGGCGGGCGCGCGGACGCGATTCTCAGAGAGTGTCGATCCCGGCGCCGCGCGCCTTCCGCCACCGATAGAAGAAGGGAATCCCCAACAGAATCACCGCCAGCCCCAGGGTCGATCGCACCGGCCGTACCATCCACAAGTTCACCGTCAAAGCGATCGCGACCAACACAAAAATCAGCGGCGTCAATGGATAGCCCCAAGCGCGGTAAGGCCGCGCGAGATTCGGCTCGACGCGGCGCAGCCGTAGCAATGCCACCCCCGTCAGTGCAAAGAAGATCCAGACTGCGAATACGAACAACGAATACAGTTCCTCGAACGTCCCTGTCAGCGCAAGCAACGTTGCAACCGCTCCCAGAAAAAGCAGCGCTCCGCTGGGCGTTCGGAACGAAGGATGTACTCTTTCCGCAAACTGAAAGAAGACTCCATCGCGGGCCATCGCATACGGAATTCGCGCCCCCGTCAGCACCACAACGTGCAACGCGCCAAATGCGGAGACAGCCATCGCCACCGTGAGCCATGCCGCGCCGCGGCTTCCCGCGAACCCCCGCACCACATCCGACGCCACATGCGGCGATCGAGCCACTTCCGCAAACGGCAGCACGTGAAAGTAAGCAACATTCACCGCGAGATAAAGTCCGCCGACGATCAGCAGGCCCAGCAGGATGGCCTTTGGAATATTTTTCTCAGGATGCCTGATCTCTTCCCCGAGATCGCCGAGATCATTGAATCCGTTGAACGCCCACATCGCGGGAACAAGAGCAGTCAGCAGTGCGCGGATAATGCCCCAGCCCATGGGCGCCGCTTGCGGCACTGCTGCAATAGCTTGATGGCCAAGCAACAGCCCTCCGAACGCAATCACCACAATCGTGCCGATTTTCAAAGAAGTCAGCAGCACCTGGATCGCGCCGCTCATCTTCACGCTGAAATAGTTGATCCCCGTTACCATCACGACCACAAATGCCGCCAGCGGCTGCGCTGCTGTGAAGGTGAATTCCTCGTGCCAAATCCGGCCCGTGAAAAGCGGCGTGTCTACCGCGGGGAAGAAAAATCCCATGAACCGGATGAAGCCAGCTCCCAGCCCCGCCATGGCGACGGGCCTGTCCAGAAACGAACTCATCCATCCGAACAGGAAGCCCCAGAGCGGCCCCAGCCCGCGGCCCAGATAAACATAAGGGCCGCCCGCCTTCGGAAAAGCTGCGCCCAGTTCGGCGTAACAGAATGCCCCTAGCAGAACAACAAGCCCGCCGAGAATCCACGCCACCAGCACCAGCCCGCTGGATCCCACGACGCGAGCCATGTCGCTCGATACCAGAAACACTCCCGTGCCGATCGTGTCACCGATCACAATCGCGATCGCAGCCCATAGTCCGAGACCGCGGACCAAATGGGAATGACCTGATTCAGATTTTTCCGATTGTGCAGGAGGATTGGTCGCCATTGAGGATTCAGAGAGCCTACTATCGGCGCACAGCAAGGTCAATGAATTGAGCCGCCGATCTGCCACTCAGGCGAACCGCAGGCTCTGGTTCTTCGCTGACTGCCGCGCTATCATCATTTCGCTATGGCAGCCGTCAAGTTCCTGTTGCAGGAGTTCCCCTGGCACGAACGGTATCGCATCTCCGATCCCGAGCGCGTGCTCACACCGGCGCTCGCGCTATATCCCGACGTGATCGCCTCCAACATTCGTTGCACGCTCGAACTGCTCGGCGGACATGCAGACCGCTGGCGCGCGCATATCAAGACTGCCAAGCTGAATTACACGCTGCGCATGCTGATCGATCGGGGCGTGCACCACTTCAAATGCGCCACCAGCCTTGAGCTTCTGCAAGCCTATCAGGCAGGAGCTACCGACGTGCTAGTCGCTTATCCCTTGATGGGCGCCAACGCGCACCGTGTGCGTGAGATCAAGAATCAGCACCCACGCGTGCGGACTTCCGTGCTGGCAGAGAATGCGGCGCAAGTGCGTCAATGGCGGAGCGCCGACATCGGGATCTTCCTCGACATTAATCCTGGGATGAACCGCACCGGGATCGAGCAGAACTCCAGACAGTATGTCGTTGAACTGGCGAAGTCCATTATCCAGTCAGGACTCGAGTTTCGCGGATTGCACTACTACGACGGCCAGTTCGGTGCCGTGGCCGAACCCGATCGAACGAAAGCCGCGCACGCCGGATACGATCAGCTATTGGGTCTGGTCCGCGACCTCGAGGCAGCGGGTGTCCACGTGCCTGAGGTTGTCACTGCGGGAACGCCCACCTTGCCCTGCTCGGTCGCATATCCTGGATTTGAAAACGCCAACTTCCTGCACCGAGTCTCGCCCGGCACGGTTGTCTATAACGATGCCACGAGTCTGGCCCAGTTCCCCGCCCAGTACGGTTACGCGCCCGCCGCTCTCGTCATGGCGCGTGTGGTCAGCAGCCCACATCACGGCGTCATCACCTGCGACGCCGGACACAAGGCAGTCTCGGCCGATGCCGGCATTCCCACTTGCGTTGTAGTCGGCCATCCGAAACTTACCCCGCTATCGCCCAGCGAAGAGCATTTGCCGCTCGCAGTGACCGAAGGCGCCAGCTCGACGCGAGTAGGGAACATTCTTTACCTGCTTCCCCGGCATGTCTGCCCCACGGTGAACAACTTTGATGCGGCCCTGATCGTGCGCAACGGCCATGTCGAGTCTGTGGAAGAAGTCTCCGCTCGCGGACACGAAGGCCCGCTGCTGGACCAAACTGGTGTTGGCTCAGAAACTGTCGAATCGATCTCTGGAAGAGTAAAAAAATAGTTCGACGCGGGATCGCCCATGCCGCTCGCGCCGCCAGTTGCTATTTGCGCCGGCGAGCCTTCTTCTTCGACTTGCGCGCAGGCCCCCGCTCGGACTTCTCCGTTTCAAGGTAAGCGATGCAGTCGATCTCGATCAGCATCCCGGGAGTATGTCCCAGATCGCTCCCCACCGTAGTGCGCACCGGATAAGGCCTGGTGAAGCGCTTCGCGTACACGGCGTTGTAGCGCGCAAACAGGCTCGTATCCCTGAGGTGAACGTTCACCTTCACTACTTCGTTCAGCGTAGCGCCGTCAGCCGCGAGGATCGCGGCGATATTATCGATCGTCCGCTCCGTCTGCTGCTCAATGTCACTCCCGACGAGTTCTCCGGATGCCGGATCGATCGGTCCCGTCCCAGTCACAAAGATGAAGTCCCCGGCCCGCCATCCTTGCGAGTAAGCGCCCAGCGGCGCCGGCGCCTGCTTGGTCTGAATCAGATGCTTGCTCATAGTATTTAGCGCGAGTGCAAACGCTCGCTGGCTAAGCATCCTAGCACGCAAAGCACCCGAGGGTGCCCCACCCTTGTCTCCGCGATTTTTGCGGAGACAGGGTGGGGATTTTGACCTTCGAAAAGCTAAGGACCTAACCTCGCCCCACCGAGGACGTAGAACCCTCAGTGAAGATTTTTACCAAAAAGTTCTTGACATCTACTATGCATGTAGTAATAATGCACACAGCAATAGGAGATGAGATGGCTGACCCCAAACTCTCGAAGCTGGAACTCCAGATCATGGAAACCCTGTGGACCCGCGGCAGCGCCTCGATCCGTGAGATGCAGGAGAGTTTCCCGGAAAAAAAGCGACCGGCGTATACCACGATCCAGACCACGGTTTACCGGCTCGAAAGCAAGAAGGCCGTCCGCCGGGTAAAGAAGGTCGGCAATTTCCATATCTTCGAAGCGGCGGTCAGCCGCGACATCGCTCAGCGGAAACTGGTCGACGACCTGCTCGCCTTGTTTGGTGGACGAACTCAGCCTGTGATGGCTCACCTCATCGAATCCGGCCAGCTTACGCTGGCCGACGTAAAAGAAGCCGAAAAAACTCTCCGCAAGCTTGAGAAGAAGGAGCACTCCTCATGACTGTCGAATACTTCGCTTCCCTATGGTCCGCAATCGCTCCAGGCGTGGCAAACCATCTGTGGCAGTCAACACTATTCGCCATCACTGCGGGTTTGTTGACCCTGCTTCTGCGCAAGCATCATGCCAGGGCTCGGCATTGGCTTTGGTTGGCAGCATCGATCAAGTTTCTGATTCCCTTTTCTTTGCTGATCAGCGTTGGGAGCCAGCTGTCACCTGCTCCCGCAGCCGCGCCCTCTGTCCGTCCTGTGATCTATTTCGCCATCGAGGAAATCACTCAACCGTTCAGCCAACTTGGTGTGCGCGTTACGCCGGCCCATGCGCCTTCCATTGCCTCGTCGATTCTGCCGCAGCTGACGCAGGCGATCGGCGCTCTCTGGCTGGTCGGATTCCTCGCAGTCCTCGTTCTTTGGTGTGTCCGTTGGCGCCGGGTTTCCGCTGCCACGAAACATGCGGTGCCCTTACAGGAAGGCCGAGAGGTTGAAGTCTTGCGCCGCATGGAGCGCATAGGAGGAATCCGACGCCCGCTTGCGATGTTGCTCTCGCGTACCTCACTGGAGCCGGGAATCTTCGGCATTGCCCGTCCGGTTTTGGTTTGGCCTGAAGGAATTTCCCAACACCTGGACGACCAACATCTCGAAGCCATCCTCGCCCATGAACTGTGGCATGTACGTCGCCGCGACAATCTCTTTGCCGCGTTGCACATGCTGGTCGAAGCCGTGTTCTGGTTCTATCCGCTCGTATGGTGGCTTGGATCACGCCTCATTGACGAGCGCGAGCGCGCGTGCGACGAAGAGGTGGTTGCGCTGGGCAAGGACCGCCAAATCTACGCCGAAAGCATTTTGAAAGTTTGCGAATTTTGTTTGGGGTCGCCGTTACCTTGTGTCTCGGGGGTCACCGGCGCAGATTTAAAGAAAAGGATGGTTCACATCATGAACGATCGCATCTTGCACAACCTGGGCTTAGGCCGAAAGCTCCTGCTGACAACCGCCGCCACATTAGCCATCGCCATTCCCGTCACAGTTGGATTGTTTACCGCCACACCCGGTCGTGCGCAATCGCAGGCCGCGAACTCGAATCTTCAATCGCCCGCGTACACGTCGGTTTCCATAAAGCCCTCCGAATCCGCCGAAGGTCAGCCGCCCAAAATAATGGTCAATTCGGCTGACGGAAGCTTCACGGCCAGAGGTATCACCTTGCGTCGGCTGATTCAACTTGCCTACCACGTTCAGGATCCCCAGATCGAACCAGGTCCCGATCGGCTCAATACTGCTAAATTCGACATTGACGCGACATTTGACCCCTCGGTCGCCGCTGCCAGTTTTAAGCAGATGGCGGAAGGTAAGAGCGGCGATCTGAAGGTGCTCTTAGCCGACCAATTCAAGCTCGTCGTGCATTTCGAAACTCGAACCCTTCCGGCTTACGACTTGCTCGTCGACTCCGGCGGACCTAGACTGCAGCAGATTGCCGGAGGCCATTTCTTCCACATGGAACCGGGAGAGTTGAATGCTCAGGGAACCCACATCGATCTTCTGGCTGACCAACTCTCCCTCCGCCTGGGCCGAGCTGTCGTCGACAAAACTGGACTAAGAGGGGGAAACTACGCCTTTGATCTGCGCTGGACGCCGGATCCCAGCGAACTCGAGCGCCTCAAGAGTGGCAACGAAGAACATCCTGCGAAATCAGCGATTGATCCCAATGGACCGTCGCTTTTCACTGCCCTCCAGAAGCAGCTGGGCCTGAAGCTCGAACCGCACGACGGACCAGTGCAGGTCCTGGTCATCGACCACGCCGAATCCCCTGCCGGTGTTCTCTAGGGATCCGCGGGTGAGTATTGGTGGGTGCCCCATTCTAAACTCGCGCCGTTTACGATTTTAGAGTGGGGATTTTGACTCTTTGGAGGTGGGCAGTGATGCCAGGCACAACTCATGAGGAGTCAGCCGCCTTCGGCCGCCTCGCGAAGGCGAGGCCAAGCGGCTCATGATATCGGCATCCAAGCGGGGCAGACCGCGTAAACTCGAAGAAAACATACCCCGAAAGTCTGCCATCCTGAGCAACCGCAGTCGAAGGATCCCTACCGGCTTACCCCAGAGCAGTGAAACGCCAGAAACCTCTGCGATGCGGGCTAATCGCCGACGGACTTTCGCGTCCTACCGAGGTGTAGACTAGTCCAAGTCTTATACCGCTTTTATCACTTCCGAAAGGATTTCTCCCATGGCAACACTGGAAGCCCCCGTCCGGCCAGCGCGTACGAGCCTGCACACCGGACCATTCGTGACCGAGCCCTTTTTCGATTTTCGCAACGAAGAAAACGCGCGCCGCATGCGTGCCGCGATCGCAAAAGTCCGCAGCCAGCTAGGCCGCGAATATGACCTGATCATCGGCGGCAAGCGCGTCAAGACCACCGACAAGATCAAATCGCTGAATCCGTCAAAACCTTCTGAGATCGTCGGCATCCACCAGAAGGCCGGCAAGGAGCATGTCGAGCCCGCAATGCAAGCCGCACTCAAAGCCTTCGAATCCTGGAGCCGCACTCCGGTGGAAGAGCGCGCCGCGTTGCTGTTCCGCGTGGCTGACACCATGCGCCAGCGCAAGATGGAATACATGGCCTGGCTGGTCTTCGAAGTCAGCAAGAACTGGGCTGAGGCCGACGCCGATATCTCTGAGACCATCGACTTCTGCGAGTTCTACGCGCGCGAAGCGTTGCGCTTCGCCAAAGCGCAAACGCCAATCCAGTTGCCCGGCGAGCACGACACCCTGCACTACATCCCGCTTGGCGTGGGCGCGGTTATTCCCCCGTGGAACTTCCCCTGCGCCATCATGGCTGGAATGACGCTGGCGTCGATCGTCAGCGGCAACACCGTCATCCTGAAACCCTCAAGCGATTCGCCGACGATCGCCGCGAAGTTCGTCGAGTTGCTCGAAGAGTGCGGCATGCCCGAGGGCGTTGTGAACTTCTGCCCCGGCGCCGGAGCCAGCTTCGGTGACGCCGTGGTCGCCCACCCGAAGACACGCTACATCGCCTTCACCGGATCGCGTGAAGTCGGCCTGCACATCAACAAAACCGCCGCAACCCAAGCCCCCGGCCAGATCTGGATCAAGCGCACCATCCTCGAAATGGGCGGCAAAGATGCCGTCATCGTCGACGCCGACGCCGACATCGATTCCGCGGTCGAAGGCGTCGCCCAAGCCGCTTTCGGATTCCAGGGCCAGAAGTGCTCCGCCTGCTCTCGTGCCATCGTCGACGAGCGCGTCTACGACAAGTTCCTGCAGCAACTGAAAGCGCGGGTCGAGCAGATCAAAGTTGGAGATCCCGCCGAAAACGCGAACATGGGCGCCGTGATCAACGAAGGCTCGATGAAGACGATCCTCGGCTACATCGAGCAGGGCAAGAAAGACGGGCGCCTCATCACAGGCGGCGAACGCGCCACTCAGGCCGGCGAGGGATATTTCATTCAGCCGACCTTGATCGCCGACATCGCGCCGAAATCAAAGCTCGAGCAGGAAGAAATCTTCGGCCCAGTCCTCGCCGTCATCAAGGCTCGCGGCTTCGACCACGCGCTGGAAATCGCAAATGACACCGAGTTCGGCCTGACCGGCGCCGTCTACACGAGTTCGCGCGATAAGATCGATCGTGCGATCCGCGAATTCCACGTCGGCAACTTGTACATCAACCGCAAATGTACGGGTGCCATGGTCGGTGCCCATCCCTTCGGCGGCTTCAACATGTCCGGTACAGATTCCAAATCCGGCGGCCCAGACTACCTGTACCTGTTCACGCAAGTCAAAGCGGTAGGCGAAAAGATCTAGCGTTGTCTGTGTAGGGGCGGACGCATTCGTCCGGCCCGCGACCCTGAGCGAAGGGGAGCGTTCCGACAGCCGAAGTGGACCCAGATGTGAAGGTGACGCCCCGCGCCGAAGACTTGCGCGAGGGGCGCCCCGAACGAATGCGTCGGGGGCTACACAGGCGCTGTTTTCGGCGCTGCCGCCCACGGATTCCGCTCCACAAATTGCCGCTGATGCCAGTACGGATAAATCGGCGTCACATCACTCGCAGCGTCTAACTTGGCAATGTGCTCCCCCGTCAAATTCCATCCTACCGCGTCGAGATTCTGCCGCAGTTGCTGCTCATTCCTCGCGCCGAAGATGACTGTCGAAACCGTCGGCCGCTGCAGCAGCCAGTTCAACGCAATCTGCGGCACGGTCTTCCCGGTTTCTTTGGCGACTTCGTCCAAAGCGTTGACCACACGATACAAGAGTTCGTCATCCACCGGCGGACCTTGCTCTGCCGTTTTGTGCAGCCGGCTCCCTGCAGGCAAAGGCTGCCCCCGCCGGATCTTTCCCGTAAGCCGTCCCCATCCCAACGGACTCCACACCAGCGCACCGACACCTTGATCGAGCCCCAGCGGCATCAGCTCCCACTCATACTCGCGCCCGATCAGCGAGTAGTACACCTGATGCCCGCAATACCGAGCCCACCCGTAGCGATCAGCGACGTCAAGCGATTTCATCAGATGCCAGCCCGAAAAATTCGAGCACGCGATGTAGCGCACCTTGCCGCTTTGAATGAAATTGTCGAGCGTGCTCACTACTTCTTCGAGAGGCGTGAGCGCGTCGAATCCGTGCAGGTGATAGATGTCGATGTAATCCGTTCCCAATCGTCGCAGGCTGGCCTCGCACGCCGCGATGAGATGATGCCGCGACGATCCCAGATCGTTGGGCCCGTCTCCCATACGAAACGTGGCCTTGGTTGAGATCAAAACTTTGTCCCGTCGTCCCGCGACCGCTTTCCCCAGAATCGTCTCCGACAGTCCGTTCGAGTAGACATCCGCGGTGTCAAACAGATTGACTCCAGCTTCCAAACAGATGTCGACCAGCCGTGTTGCCTCGGCGACATCGCTCGCTCCCCATGCTTTGAAAAACTCCGTTCCACCGCCAAATGTTCCAGTTCCAAAACTCAGAACCGGAACCTTCAATCCAGATTTGCCAAGCTGTCTGTATTCCATCGCTTTCATAGATGCACCTGGTCGTACAATGATTCGGCAGCCGTCGCCGTGACTTGCGAGCGTGCCGTCCGCTTTAGCTTCTCATCCATTCGGGAATGGGGACAACAGAATGAAATTTCCATTGAGGATGTCGCTATGCGTTGTTCTTCTGTCATGCAATCTCCTGGGGCAAAATGCGCCCGACCGGGCCGCGATCGATGCCGCCACAAAAGCCATTCGTCCGGACGAGATCCGCGCCCACATCCGCTTTCTCGCCGATAGCCTGCTACAGGGCCGTGCCCCCGGCACTCCCGGCTACGACATCGCCGCGCGTTACGTAGCGACCGAACTGGAAGGCATGGGCTTGCATCCAGCCGTCTCGGGCGGATGGTTTCAATCCGTGCCGCTCGAAAAGGCAGTGACAGACGCGCCCGCCAGTTCTCTGACGTTAACCCTGAACGGTAAGGAACAGAAGCTGGTCGATGCAAAGGATTATGTTCTCTCAACATGGTTCGCGACTCCCCTCGCCAAAGGGGAAGCACAGGCGGAGAGCGACGTCGCCGCGCCACTAGTCTTCGTGGGATTTGGCGTGACCGCTCCCGATCAGAAATACGATGACTACGCAGGTGTTGATGCGCACGGGAAGATTGTCGTTGGAATTTACGGAGCACCTTCTACATTTCCCTCGACAGAGCGGGCTTACTATTCTGACGGCACCGTAAAAGCGAAGGACGCCGTGGCCCACGGTGCGATCGGCGTTATCTCGATCATGCTTCCTGAGGATTGGAAACGCTATCCGTGGGAGTGGCTGGTTCCGCAGATTCAAGTAGGAGAGATGCACTGGCTCAACAAAGCCGGCGTGCCGCATGACTTCTTCCCCGAACTTCGCGGAAACGCCCTGCTCAGTCAGCAGGGCGCAGAGAAGTTGTTCGCAGCCGCACCCAAGGCGCTTGAGCAAGTCTTCGCCACGGCGAAGGCAGGCAAGGCGCAGGCATTCGTCCTTCCCGCGAGCGCGCACATCCACACCGTTGCTGCTCAATCCGTCATTCACAGCTCGAACATTGTCGCCGAACTGAAAGGCTCCGATCCCGCACTACGCGATCAGTACGTCGTGTATACCGCGCACGTCGATCACCTGGGAATCTGTCCTGCCGTGGAAGGGGACAACGTCTGTCACGGAGCGCTCGACAATGCATCCGGAACGTCGGCCCTTCTCGAAATCGCACGCGCGTACGCGAGTCTGCCGCGGCCTCCCCGCCGTTCCATCCTGTTCGTTTTTGTGACGGGCGAAGAAATGGGACTGCTCGGTTCCGACTACTTCGCCCATTTTCCAGCCGTGCCGCTGAAGTCGATCCTCGCGAATGTGAATATCGACGGAGCCCCGGGAATCTACTACTCCATGAAAGATGTTGTGGCTCTCGGTGCTGAACACTCGACGCTCGGCCGAGTAGTTGACTCTGCGGCCAAGTCCATGGGCTACCAGGTTAGTCCCGATCCCATGCCGGAAGAGGTTTCTTTCATTCGCAGCGATCAATACTCTTTCGTTTTACAGGGCGTGCCCGCAGTTGACATAACGGACGGAGTGAACGCAACCGACCCGAAGATCAACGGCCTTGAAGTGATCAAGAAGTGGCTGGTGACGCGTTACCACACCCCCCTCGACAACATGGATCAGCCGATCGACTTCGACTCCGCGGCGAAAGGGGCGGTGATGGACTTCCTCATCGGATATCAGGTGGCCCAGCAAGATGGAACTCCGGCGTGGAACAAAGGCGACTTCTTTGGAACAACCTTCGGCCCGAGACATAACGCGAATAACACAGGAGAGTAGACCGACGTTCCCCAATCTGGGTGAGGTTCTTTGCGATAAAGCGATTGTCCGCTTTCGGACGCTTCAACTCGTAGCAGGACACTCACCTCTCCATGCGCTTTTCCAAGTACAACAGAAATAAAGGATTGCCTGACCGAGGAAGTGGAAGGCAAGCTGCTTGAACCTTAGGGTCCGTGAGGGAGGGAGAGCTATGTTCTCAACGGCCCTGCAGGATCTCCGTTTCGCCGTGCGCCAGCTCCGCAAAGCCCCAGGATTCACCGCGACCGCCATCCTCACCCTTGCCCTTGGCATCGGGGCAAATGCGGCTGTGTTTACGCTGGTCAACGCGATCCTGCTAAAAAATCTTCCCGTTGCCAAGCCCGAAAGTCTGGTCAAACTGGGCGATCAGAACCAGTGCTGCGTGGGATTTGGGTATCGCGACGATGGCGACTACGCGCTGTTTTCTACGGCCGTCTATGAGCATTTGAAGAAAAACGCTTCAGAATTCGAAGAGCTCGCGGCCATGCAGGCAGGATTCACCTATCGGCCGGTCGTTATTCGTCGCGGCGGAACCCCGGAGAACGCACGATCGGTGATGGGTGAGTTCGTGTCCGGCAACTACTTCCGGACTTTTGGTCTGAAACCTGAGACGGGTCGATTACTCAGTGATGCCGATGACATTCAGGGCGCCCCATTCACCGCAGTAATGAGTTACGAAACATGGGCGCATGATTATGGCGCCGATCCTACCGTCGTCGGCAGTACATTCTTCGTGAATACAAAGCCCGTCACCGTGATCGGGATCGCGCCGCAACATTTTTACGGTGACCGACTCACGGAAACGCCTCCGGATTTTTATCTTCCGATCGACTCGATGCCGCCCCTCGCGAACGTGACCTACGTCCATGATCCCGATGGGACCTGGCTCTATATGATCGGCCGCTTAAAGCCGGGCATTTCGCGGCCACAACTGCAAGCGAAGTTGAGCGGATTGCTCCGGCAGGTGCTTGCCACCACCCGTGCATACTCCTCGGACAAAGCGAATTCGGACCTGCCGCGGGCACATCTGGTCCTCACTCCCGGCGGAGCCGGCATCCTGGCTATGCAGGAGGGATATGCGTCCCACCTGAAGCTACTGATGTGGACGGCGGCCCTGGTCCTGCTGATTGCCTGTGCCAATATCGCGAACCTGCTTCTCGCACGCGGCATGGCGCGCAAAGCAGAGATGTCGGTGCGGACGGCGCTTGGTGCAGGCCGCATCCGAATCGTACGGCAATTGCTGACTGAGAGCCTGCTGTTAGCTGGGCTAGGAGGACTCGCCGGCATCGCTCTGGCATATGCCGGAACGCAAATGTTGCTGACGCTCGCATTTCCTGATGCGAAGGGCCTGCCCATTCATGCCAGTCCTTCTCCCGCGGTGCTGGGCTTCGCGTGTGGGTTGTCACTGGTGACGGGTGTGCTGTTTGGTGTGGCTCCCGCGTGGATCGCGGCGCAGGCTGAGCCTGCCGACGCCCTGCGCAGCGGCACGCGCGCAACCGGCGGCGCCTCTCTTTTACAGCGAGGACTTGTCGTCGTCCAGGCAGCCTTGTCGCTGGTGCTGCTGGTCGGCGCCGGTTTGTTTTCTCAAAGCCTGAGCAAACTTCAACACGCAGACCTGAAGCTCGATCCGAAGAACCGCTATATCGTCCATTTCAATCCGCAGGCGGCGGGATATTCACAGAGGCAACTCGCTGATCTCTACCGAGCTATTGAAGACCAATTCCATGCGCTCCCAGGAGTGGAGAAGGTCGGGATCTGCTCCTACACACCGATGGAAGATAACAACAATGGGGAGGATGTCAGCGTAGAAGGAAAGCCGGAATTAGATCTTTCGACTTCGAATATCCGGGTAGGTCCCGAATACTTCGATTCGGTCGGAACACACGTGTTGATGGGAAGAGGTATCACGGTGCAGGACACTGCGACAGCGCCCACCATCGCCGTGATCAATGAGACTTTCGCGAAGAAGTTCTTTCTGCCCGGCGAGAATCCAATCGGGCGTCACTTTGGCAACGGAGGTCATTTGCATGATTATCAGATCGTTGGTGTCGTCGCCGATACGGTTTACCAGGATGTGCGCTGGAAAGACCATCTGATGTTCTTTACTCCGCTGCTGCAAAGACCGGCGAGCGACAAAACACCGATCGAACAAGACGAAGGGATGTATGTCGGCGCCTTCGTGTTGAAAACGGCTCAGACCATGCCGGAGATGGATCCACTCACGCGTCGGATACTTTCTCAGATCAATCCGAACCTGGCCGTAGTTCGGTTCCAGACCTTCGACGCTCAGATCGCTGACCAATTCACCGACGACCGCATGCTGGCGCGCCTGACCATGCTGTTCGGATTTGTGGCTCTGCTGCTGGCCACCCTCGGCCTCTACGGCGTGAGCGCCTATGCCGTCGCGCGGCGCACCTCGGAAATCGGAATTCGCATGGCTCTCGGCGCGGAGCGGTCCAAAGTCACCGCGATGATCATGCGGGGTGCGGCGATCCAGGCGCTGCTGGGCCTGGCGATTGGCCTTCCCATCGCCTGGCTCTGCGTGCGATTCGTAAAAGCACAGCTCTACGAAGTGCACGGAATCGATGCGGCGGTGCTTCTCGCATCCATTCTGACACTGGCGCTCGCCGCATCGATGGCCGCATTCATCCCTGCGCGCCGCGCCGCTTCGATTGATCCGGCGAAGGCTTTAAGGACCGAATAGTGCACTGATGTCGATGAGCGCGGAAGCGAAACTGCGTCACCACCCGCAAAGTACCATCGGGGACTAGCGTGTGAGAGATCGGAATGCCAGCGAGTGTGCCGTCCCCCTTATGGACCAAAGACGTAGGCTGCTCCTTGCAGCGACTGATTGCCAAGCGCTCCCGCCACAATCGTTCCGCCATTAGCAGCCACGGAAAACCCGAAAATGCTGGAGCCCGCTGCCGTGAGCTTTGCGTTGTACTTCGACGTCGTCGCCCACCCGGTCGCTGGTTTAACGAACACATACGCGGCGTTGGTGCTGGGATCGTTTGACGCTCCCGCCACAACCTTATTCCCGCTGGCCGATACTGAGTAGCCAAATTCGTCGCCAAACTGTCCGTCCGGAGCCGTGAGCTTTGCGGTTTCAGTCGCATCGCCCCAGCCGCCGGCCGGTTCGACGAACACGTACGCAGCCCCCTGGAATTGATTCGTGCCGATCGTGGCAAGATATGCGCCAGCTACCACGGTGGTATTGCTGATCGAGACCGAGTACCCCAGCAGGTCATCTGATTGCCCGTCCGACGCAGTCAGTTCTGCATTAAAGCTGGATGTTGTTTGCCAGCCGGTCGATGGTTTGACAAAAACATACGCCGCACCTTTGCCGGACGCCTGCGGCGCTCCAGCCACCAGGGTATTACCACTGAGAGACACGGAAACGCCGAAACCCTCGTCAAACGCTCCGTTCGATGCGGTGAGCTTTGCCTTGAACGTCGATGTCGTCTTCCAGCCGCTCCCGGGTTTTGAGAATACATACGCCGCGCCCTGGAACTGGGCCTGGCTCGAGGCCTGCGGCGCCCCGACTGCCACCGAATTACCGGTCCCGGACACCGAGTAGCCAAAGTAATCCCCACCAGCACCGTCACCGGCAGTCAGCCGGGCGGTCTCCATCATGTTCTTCCAGCCGGTCGTGGGCTTAACGAATACGTAGGCTTTTCCCTGAGCCTGGTTCGTCCCAACCGTGGCATGTGGCGCGCCGACGACCACTGTGCTTGCGCCTGCGAAGGCAACCGATGATCCGAAGAGAGCTCCAGCCGCCCCGTCGGAGGCTGTTAACTTCGCCGTCTGCTTCATGTTCGTCCAGCCGGTGCTGCCTTTCACAAAAACGTAGGCTGCTCCGACCTGCGTTGAGTTGAGCTGCGTCGCTCCCACCACGACGGTATTGCCGTTCACCGCAACAGCAAACCCGAATTCGTCGCCGCCTACACCGTCCGAGGAGCTCAACTCCGCCAGTTGCACCCACGGATCCAGCACCACGGGATACTGTGCGCCAGCGTCATCCATGCGTAGCAACAGGTTCGATCCGTGCAGTTCAAGCCATGCCGGGACCGCTTTGCCAATGGCATCCTGCGCATTCAGGCCGCGATAGAGCAGGCGCGCGCGGCCTGAACGATCGCTCAGTGTCAATGACGTTCTGTCAGACGCAACTGCTTGAAAATCTCCGGCAATCGCCAGAGCGATAGTCAATGGCTGGCCATTGGCATGACCCGGCGCGCGCTCTACTGTAAATCCCTGCTCAAGGCCGGCGGGACCGTTGACGTACCACTCATTGACAGAGTCGCGCCGGAATTCCACCCGATTCCGCTCCGCCCGCGGTGCAACAGCCGCCCACGCCTTGAGATCGTCTCCGTACCCGAATGCAATCGCCCTCAGGCTCAGTCGTGAATCGCCGCTGCCGATCTCTGCACCGGCAGGCGAAAAGCGCATTTCCAATTTCTGTCCGGGATTGCGGGCAACCAGGCCGTCCCGTGAGCCGTTTACCGCGTAAACAGTGCCATCAGCGCCAATCGCTTCAGAAATGCCCGCCTGGGCAGCCTGCGACAGGCTTGACCACTGTGACGTCGTGCCGCCTCGTTCGGACGTGACTTTTTGGGCAAAAAGCAGACCGGTGCAGGCGGCAAAAATGCCGACGATCGTTAGCTTTCTCATTGGTTTTTCTCCATGGCGCATGACGGGCGCCAGCAGCCGGCTGACGCGCGCATGCTTCAGAAATTGTGGTTTCCCCAAGAGGGTTCGGCCCCAGTGACGCTTGCCTGTATGCAAGGATGCGGAATAAGGGCGGATATTACCAGGCCGATGAACGAATTTGGCCTAGCGAGAGATGCTACTCTCGGAAAGCTTACGTTGCATCAAAAAAAACCAAGGCCGCCATAACTGGCGGCCTTCAAAATTTCCTGGTCGTTTGAGACTAGGGTGAGACGCCCGCAGGCGGCTGCGGCGCAGTTCCTGCCGTGGTGGCGGCGGCAGCCTCATTCAGGATGCGGTGGTGAATGGTAAACAACGCCAGCTCCAGCCGGTCTGACACGCCGATCTTGTCGTAGACGTTGCGCAGATAGTTCTTGATCACCTGCTCGGTGGTGCCAAGCTGCGACGCGATTTCTTTGTTCTTGTATCCCTGCACGATCAAAGCGACGATGCGCAGCTCTTTCGCGGTCAGGCGATCGCGGACGCGCAGTCCGACCATATCGTTTTCGGTGAGTTCGCTGGGCACGGCGACATCCTGCACCCAGGTTTCGCCGCGCGCGACTTTGCGGACGCAATCTACGAGCGCCGCGCTGGTGACATTGCGATACACGACGCCGTGCGCGCCATTCGCCATGTGTTTCTGCGCGCTCTCGCCGGTATCGGCAAGCACGATGACGCGCGTCTTCGCCTTGTTGGCGGCCTGCACGATGGCGGCGAAGTCGTTGTGAAATCCTGCCGCGACTACCAGAACAGCGGCGCGGAACTTGTCAAGCGCCATGAACATCTGTTCCGGCGTCTGTGCCTGGGCCACAATCCGCATTTCATCTTCGACCGCGAGCACTTTGGCGATGCCCGCCCGGAAGATTGCCTGGTTATCGGCCAAAATCAGTTTGAGCATGTTGTCAGCGCTCCAAGAAAGTCCGGTTTATGAGTTCCTGATGAACTCGTATGAATCGATCACGCAAGCCACGCCGCGGCCCTCGCCGCCTTCGCCAGTCTCGTCGGCGCGAACTACGCGCCCCTTGCACTGGATGGTCACATTCTCCTGACCGCCCGTCATCTCCGGGGGCAGCGTGATTTCAAATTCCACGGGCGAACCAATCTCCATGGCGGCGTCGGCGCGGATGTACACGCCCGCCGCACTGAGATTCCCGGTGACTCCCTTGGCGTCGGTTTCGCCCTTGTGAATCTTGATCGGCAATTCCAGCGGAAACCTTTTTCCGGTCCGTGCTTCTTCCCCCACGGTACCTCCTCTAAGTTGACCTGTCTGTGTACTGTCTGTGAATGAGGCCAACGTCGTCAAAACCAAGCTCCTAGCGGGCTGGGGCCCACTTTGTGCTCACGGGCGGTTATATCATGGAAAGTTACTGATGTAAAAGCCTGATAACCCGTTAGTTAACGGTAGGGCCGATTCCCCCTTACAAACGCCATGAATGGATCAGGGCGGGCTCGGGAGCGCCCTATTTGAAACGCCGGTCGAAATAGGGAGGCCATGACCCACGCTTGGCCACCACGAATGAAAGCGTTGGGGCCAACAGAGTCTGATTCAGAAATGATTGGCGAGAAAATACTAGCAGACCCGGAGCTGCGGCCGTTTCACCCGGAGCCCTAGCGTGCATGATAGTGTTTTTGATAACGCTACTTGCGGGCACGGAAGGAATCGGTATGGCGAATTTTTGGCAGTTCGATGCGGGCATCCGCGTGCACAGGCGTTTTCTCTTTTCGCTCGCTCTTGTTCTCATTGCTGCGAGCGCTGCCGCCCAATCCTCTCCTCAGCAGTTAGCGCAGCAATCGCCAACCCAGAAACCAACGAAAGGAAAATCCGCCGTAGCGCCGGCAGACGCGCAGTCGCCGGAGCAACCAGGTGTTCTGGTGCAACTGAACGGTGCGCTCGAGAGTCTGGCGGCAAGAGTCTCCCCCGCAGTGGTACAGATTCTGGTTACCGGGTACGGCACCGCCCGCGAGGAGAGCCGATCGCAAGCTGCATTCATCGTGCGCCAACACGCAGTCGGATCGGGCGTGATCGTGGATCCGAACGGTTACATCATGACCAACGCGCACGTGGTCGAAGGTGCACAGCGCATTCGTGTGGCGTTGCCGTTGCCGATGGGGGAATCGCCAGGACTGGTTCCGCTCGGCAAACGTCGCATCGTCGAGGCCAAGCTGCTCGGTCAGCACAAAGAAAGTGATCTCGCGTTGCTCAAGATCGATCAGACTGATCTGCCGACCTTGCCGCTTGTCAGCCAGCAGCGTCCTCATGTGGGGCAGTTGGTATTTGCGATCGGCAGCCCCGAGGGTCTGCAGAACTCCGTCACCTTGGGAGTCGTCAGCGCGCTCGCGCGCCAGGCAGATCCAACCAAGCCCCTGACCTACATACAGACCGACGCTCCCATCAATCCGGGAAATAGCGGCGGACCGCTGGTCGACATGAACGGCGCGGTGGTGGGCATCAACACGTTCATCCTGTCGGAAGGCGGAGGAAGTGAAGGTCTGGGATTCGCCATTCCCGCCCGGGTAGTCGAATTTGTGTATCGCAGCCTGCGCAAATATGGACATGTGCACCGCGTGGAGATCGGCGCCGCGGCGCAGGAGATCACACCTGACCTGGCAGAGGGCTTGCAACTTGCTCAGCACTGGGGCGTCGTAGTGGCGGACGTGAAACCCGGTGGTCCCGCGCAAGCGGCCGGCCTGCAGGTTCAGGACATCATTCTCTCGGCCGACGATCGTCGTGTCGAAACCCTCCCCTCGTTATCGGCGGCCCTCTATCTGCACCGTCTCGACCAGGTGGTAAAACTCGAGGTCCTGCGGGGCAAGGAACGAATGACGATCAACATCCCCGCGATTGAGCATCACGATCAGATGGACCAACTTCTCGATACCGTGAGCCCTGAGAACAGCCTGATTCCCCGGCTAGGCATTCTTGCAGTCGATATCACCGGCGAACTGGGCACCAAGCTGATTTCGCTGCTACGGATTCCTTCTGGCGTGATCGTAGTGGGCAGAGCAGTGGAACTCATCACTCCCGAAACCGGTCTGCAGGCCGGAGATGTGATTCATCAATTGAACACTGTTCCGATCGACTCGACGCAGACGCTGCGCGCAGCGGTCGACAAGCTCAAGGCAGGCGATCCGGCGGTGCTGCAGATCGAGCGCGACGGAGAACTAACGTTTGTCAGCTTTGAGATGGAATAAGGGCACTTCATGTTCGATGTCATCCTGAACGGGGGCGAAGCCACCGTGAGGGACCGTACGTCGGCTGGAAGCATTGATTTCGTGGATGGGAATACCCCAGACGTATGCAACGTACTGGATCTTCGCGACTGTATTTCCGCTTTCAGCTTTTCGTAAGGTCCCTCGGAGGGCTACCACCCTCCTCAGGATGACATCGCAAAGAAACATCTTGCACCAATAAAAGCTTTGATCCCGCGCAATATGCCGGCCGAGCGCTGGTTGCAGAAAGTGGAATGAGGGCACTTCATGTTCGATGTCATCCTGAACGGGGGCGAAGCCACCGTGAGGGACCGTACGTCGGCTGGAAGCGTTGATTTCGTGGATGGGAATACTCCAGACGTATGCAACGTACTGGATCTTCGCGACTGTATTTCCGCTTTCAGCTCTTCGTAAGGTCCCTCGGAGGGCTACCACCCTCCTCAGGATGACATCGCAAAGAAACATCTTGCACCAATAAAAGCTTTGATCCGCGCAATATGCTGGCCGAGCGCTGGTTGCAGAAAGTTGTAAAGCTAGTTTGCAGCAGCTACAGACGCCTTGGGTTTACTGGCGATCTCGATGGCTGCACCCAATCCTGCCACCGTAGCTTCCAGCAGCTGGAGATCATCGCTTGTAAACGCGTCCTGACCCGCGCGATACAAGGCTAAAACCGACACAACCTTCCCCTCCGCCTCGATCGGCACGGCCAGCGCCGAGCGTAGAGTGCTGTACTTGGTGGGATCGTTCAGGTACCCGGGCTCAACTGACGGATTGCCGTTCAGGATCGCTTTATGATTCTCCGCGACCCAACCCGACAACCCTTCGCCCAAAGGTATCCTCAAAGCAGAAAACAGCCGGAAATTGTCGCCACTCACGAACTTCGCCAGCAGATCGTCGCCAGACGGACAGTAGGCGGCCATTGAATCGTGCGGGACCAGATGCTGCAGACGAACCGAGAGCATCGAGAAGATGTCTTCCAAACGCAGCGATGAGCCCGCCTGGCGGACCAGTTCAATGATCTCCCGCGACTGCTTCTTCGCCAGTGGAATGCGCTGATTGAAATCAGAAGACGACACTGAGGCCGCAGCCGGCTCCGGCGATTCGGCAAATCCTGCTGCGGGAGCCGATCCTCGCTCCACCTTGATGTCAGTCGATAATTTCGGCGGCGCCTGCAGCGGCTGCTCGTTCGCCAGTTTCTCCAGTTCAATGTAGCGGCGCTTCAGAATGGCGACGATCTGCGGATCGAAACTTGTTCCCGCTTCGGATGCGACCTTCGCCATGGCCTCATCGAGCGGCAATGCTTTGCGATACTGCCGGTCGGACGCCAGCGCATCCAGGCAATCGACGGCAGCCAGAATTCGCGCCCCGACCGGAATTACATCGCCCGCAAGCCCGAACGGATAGCCGCTGCCATCCCATTTTTCATGATGCGCGCGGACAATCGGCACCACCGGGTAGGGAAAATGAACCTGTTCGAGAATCTCCGCCCCGACGATGGGATGAATTTTCATCTTCTCGAATTCTTCCGGGGTTAGCTTTCCCGGTTTGGAGATGATGTGCTCCGGTACAGCGAGCTTTCCGATGTCATGCAGCACGGACGCAGCCTGCAGCGCTTCCTTCTCGTCAGCGCTCAAGCCCAGGTCGTTGGCCAATTCCATGGCATAGACGCGAACGCGCTGCAGATGTTCACCGGTAGTTTCGTCTTTGGCTTCGATGGCGAGCGCCAAGGCTTCAATGGTTCGCAGGTGAAGTTGCGACACCTGCTGCGCATGAACCTTCTCGGTCTCGAGTTTGCCGAGGTATAGACGGTACGACCGGTACATCAGGTAAATCGGCGGCAGGACCAGCAGCGAAGACTGCCATCCGATATGGCCGTTCAGGAAGTGCACCAGGCCGGACGCGGCTGCTCCAACCATGTAGTAAGGAAGGAGCCACAAATGGCTGTCGCCCCACACTTTCCGGATGGATTTTTCTTCGGTCAGGCCGATGATCGTTGAAAGCGCCGTTGTGTTGCACGCGAAGTGCGTAATAGCGGCAACCACCAGAGCAAGGGGCCCCGGCGCGTGCAAGACTCTTGTCACCACGAGCTGGTAAGCGCCGTAGGCCGCGGCACTGGAGACCGTAACCTGCGACACATTGAAAATCAGCTGGACCGGCTTGAGTTGCCTCGCGGGACGCCAATAGAACTGCCCCAATGTTCCGGCGAGGCCAATCAGCAATGTCTCGGGTAGGCTGAGTTCTAGAATTCCAAGTTGCGTGAAAATGAAATTAACCGAGAGCGTTCCTTCGATGCCGGGCAGCCCGACCTTCAATGACGACGCCAGCAACGCTGCGATCAGGTAGGCGACAAACCTGACCGGATCATTCGTCTGCCAATGGGAGAAAGCGAAGGCAAAGACAACAAGTCCCGCCAGAGCTAAGCCAGCGATAAGCGCGCGCGCACCAATGGATCGAACCCACGACATGAGAAGTGCTTAAATTTTCAACGAATTAGGGACATAAGTCCGCCCAAAAAACCTTCCCTTGGTTACCAACGTTTAGACCAGTGAAATCAACGATTTGCCCTCCTCTCAGACGAAGGTTGCGGATCTCATGGACCGTCGAAACTGCGACAATTTGTCCCGCGCCCACGCAGTGGGACAAATCGCCCGTAACGTTTCGCAACATCACCTTCCAAGTCGTTGATTCCTAAGACCCGCGCAGTTCCCCTTTGGACCAGCACCTGCACATAGACAGGTCACTTGGGGTGAGGTTACTCGCACCATAGGGATTGAGTGGGGGATTTCATGAAGAAACTTGTGCTTCTATTTTTGATCGTCAGCGTCACTCTGGCCTACGCTGACGATTCCAAAATCTCGCCGGAGCTTCGCAATCAGCCTGCCACCCAGCAGGCACAGGTGATCGTCCAATACGCGCCTGGGACGCAGGTCAACTGCAGCGGCCTGCTCGGGCTCGTGGGCTGCCTGGTCAATGACATTCTGAAGCTTGGTGGCACGATCCTCAGCCAGGTGCCGATCGTCAACGGCGTAGTCGCTCTGCTCGATGGCAACGGCATTCACAGCCTCTCGAACCAGTCGAACGTCGTATACATCAGCCCGGACCGCCCATTGAAACCAAACCTCAGCAATGCCGCCTCTGCAGTGAACGCAGAATTCGCCTGGCAGTCAAACTATACCGGCGCGGGCATCGGGATAGCGTTGATCGACAGCGGCGTGGTCAGCCATCCCGATCTGAATCTGGGGCCCGTGCTGCTCTCGCGAGTGGTTTATCAGCAATCTTTCGTGCCGGGAAATTCCAGCGCCAGTGACCAATACGGCCACGGTACGCACATCGCCGGCCTGATCGCCGGCGACGGCCTCAGCTCAACCGGGCCGCTCTATACCAAGACCTTCAAAGGAATCGCTCCCGGCGCAAACATCGTCAGCCTGCGAGTGCTCGACGCCAATGGCGCTGGCACCGACAGCGCGGTGATCGCCGCCATCGCGCGCGCCATCTCTCTGAAATCAACCTACAACATCCGGGTGATCAACCTTTCGCTCGGCCGCGCCGTATATGAAACGTACAGACTTGACCCACTCTGCCAGGCCGTGGAGCGCGCTTGGAAAAACGGCATCGTGGTGGTGGTGGCTGCCGGCAACAACGGACGATATCAGGCCACGAACGGTTACGGCACCGTCACCTCGCCAGGTAACGACCCCTATGTGCTCACCGTCGGCGCAATGAAGACCATGGGCACGCCCCAGCGCACCGATGATCTCATCACCAGCTACAGCTCCAAGGGTCCGACAGTCGTTGATGCGTTCGTGAAGCCCGATCTCGTCGCGCCCGGCAACCTGCTGGTATCGCTGGCCGCGCCCAACTCGACCCTCTACACGCAAAATCCCGCCAATCGCGTGCCCAACAACTATTACATCTACGGCGGAAATACTTCTTCCTCCACCACCTATTTCACGCTGAGCGGCACCAGCATGGCCACAGGCGTGGTCAGCGGAGTCGTTGCCGATCTCTTGCAAAAATATCCTTCCCTCACGCCCGATCAAGTGAAGGCGCGCCTGATGAAGACAGCGTGGAAGTCTCTGCCGCTCTACAGCAGCACCACCGACCCAACCACCGGCATCACTTACACTGACCAATCCGACGTCTTCACCGTCGGTGCCGGCTACATCGATCTCGAAGCCGCTCTTATCAATACCGATGTCGCCAAAGGAACGGCGATGTCTCCATTCGCTACTTTTAATTCGACCACGAACCAGGTCACCTTGAACGACGACAGCTCCGCTGTCTGGAACACATCTTCTACCTGGTCAAATGCCACCGTCTGGGGCTCATCGCAATTTGTGCCAACATCGTCGAGCGCCTACTCGTCGAGCAGCACACTCTACGGCAGCAACGTGCTCTGGGGTTCGCAAGAACCATGGGGCAGCAACGTCCTCTGGGGATCGAACGCGCCCGCAGGCAGCAACGTGCTGTGGGGCAGCAACGTGCTCTGGGGATCGAACGTACTGTGGGGAAGCAATGTCCTCTGGGGCAGCAACGTGACCGGCGGCGAGCAATAAAGTCCAGCACCTGCATGACTCGGGGCCGCGATCACCTCGCGGCCCTTCTTCTTTTCCGCAACATGCAGCGTAACTGCAAATTCCTTGACGATTCCACGGGGTGACACGGCTCCGCTAGTATCCCGCAACGGAATCTTTCCCAAAACGGAAGGCCGCAGAAGCAACTGTAATTCTGAAGAGCCGTTTCGCGTGGCATGCGCTGCGACGGTGGCGTAAGGTCAAGCTTGCGGCTCTTCTTGCAAGTTTCTTGATCTCCGATCGAGGGTACGGCCTCTTCATGAAGCAAATCCCCGCAGATTTTTTTGAGTGGCACATCTTTGAAAATCCCTGTCCGGTCACAGGGTCGGGCGTTCATCCGTCGATGCGCATGGGACCCTTCGCAACCGAACAGGAGTGCCGCACTGTCCTGGAGACCCTGAAGGCGGTCCCCACGTTCCGTGACACAACGCTCGAGGTGCGAAGGGCAGTTCGGTCACGTGAGAAACGGATAAAGATCAGACTTGGGGTGCGCGTTTCGCCACTGGCCCGTCCGGAGGTTACCTGGGATGCCCATACGGTGGATATATCGAGTCGCGGCGCGCGTCTCGCCAACTCCGGCGACTGGGCGAAGCTCGGAGAATTCCTCGACGTCCGTTACGGACCACGCGCCGCCATCTTTCGCGTGATCTGGATCGGCCCGCCGAGCACGCCGACGGAGGGCAATGTCGGGCTCGAATGTTTGAGTCCCGAGACCAACATCTGGGATCTGGATCTCTCGGCGCGGACCGACGACGAGCCGCTCATGCAGGAGATTGTCGTCGCCCACAATGTTCAGCGCCAGCTCTTCCCTCGACACAAGCCGCCGATGCAGACCCTCGACTATTCAGGCAAATGCGTTCAGGCTCGCACTGTGGGGGGAGACTATTATGACTTTCTCGACATGGGTTCCGGCCGCGTGGGTTTCGTTCTGGCTGACGTTGCCGGCAAAGGCGTGGCAGCCGCGCTCCTGATGGCCAATCTCCAGGGCAGCCTTCACAACCGTGCTGAACTCGGCGCCAACGATCTTCCCGCTATTCTGGCGTCAGTCAATGGCCATCTCTACGAGCACACAGAAGCCAATCGCTATGCCACGGTCTTCTTCGGATGCTACGACGACCATACTCGCCGCCTGGCGTATGTGAACTGCGGCCACAGTCCTGCGCTGTTGCTTCGCGAGGGTGGAGAGGTTGAGCGACTGGACGCGACGGCCACCGTTCTCGGCTTGTTCGGGAGCTGGGATTGTTCGGTCCGGGAAACTCACCTGCAAACCGGAGATGTGCTCAGTATCTTCACCGACGGTGTTACCGAAGCTACTTCTGCAAACGGAGAGGAGTTCGGTGAATCAGGCCTTCTCGCCGTACTGCGGCAGACGCGCGAACTCGAGACGGAGAAAATTCTGCCTAAGATTGAGCAGGCGGTGGAGGAATTCAGGTCAGCCGAGTATCCGCAGGATGATTTGACGATGGTGGTCGCCCGCGCGCAGTGAAGAGAAGAAAGCACGCGCAAACCGAAGAGCGACAGCCCGGAGGCCTTATTGCTGCTGGGCCGCCGCCGGTGCGAAGTATCCCTTGCGTGCCCGCACTTGCAGGTCTTTCTTCAGCGAGGAAATTTCGATGGTGCGGTAACGTCCGTCGGCGTCGAAATCGGCCGGCTTGTACGACACGATGTACTGGCTGCGCAACTCGTCTTCGATCGCCGCGAATGAGTGCGTAATGTCCTTCATCTTGAAGGGGAAGAACGCCCGCCCGCCGGTGGCTTCCGCAAGCTGCTGAAGAACCTTGTCGCCGCGCATGACCAGGCCGCTGTCGTCAGTCGAAATTGCGTAAATGATGACTTCGGCCCGCTGCGCCATCTCGATCGCCTGCGCCTTGGTGACTTCACTCTGATTGTCTTCGCCATCACTGACGATGATGATGGCTTTTCTCACCGGACGCTCTGGATGATCCTTCAGCAATTTATCCTTGCAGGCGCGGTAGACAGCGTCGTACAGCGCAGTGCCTCCGCCATTATGCAGGCTATGGATCCCTTTCGACAGCAGGGCTGTGCTGTCCGTGAAGTCTTGTGTCAACTGCGAGTGACTGTTGAAGGCCATGACAAAGGCCTTATCGAAATGTGCGCGCACCGTGTGCTCCAGAAAGCTGGTAGCCGCGCTCTGCTCAAAATCGAAGCGGCTGTCCACCGATCCACTGACATCAATCAACAATCCCATGTGAAGCGGAAGATCGGTTTCGCGCCGGAAATTCAGAATAGCCTGCGGTGGTTTGTGATCGTCAAGAATGCTGAAATCATTCTGATTCAAATCGCGGACAAACTTTCCATGCTTGTCGGTCGCGATAAACAGCACGTTGACCTCGTTCACGCGCGCGTGCAGCGTGATCATCGAGCTCTGTGGATCGTCCGCAGTCGTGCCGGCCGTTGTGCCGGCCGTGGCGTTCGACGCGTTCAGAGAAGGTATCCCGGAGATATAGGCGGACTGGGCGCGTAACGGGGTAATTCCCGCGAGGGTTGCCAGGAAAAGGGTCAAAAAACGCGAATTCCAATTCGTGTACTTCATGCCCGGGGAATCCAAATTTTTCATTGTAAAATGCGCCCCAACACACTCCCAAGCTATAGGATGCACGCCGGGGGCCGAAATCGGGACCTTACTACACTTGCCTTCTGATTGAATTTAGGGGCGCTCCGGCAAAAGGCCAAGTTACAAAAGGAGCACACGTTTGGTCATGGCACAAAACATGCAATCCAAATGACTTGCACGATATCGGTTTCCGCCACCGGCGTTGCGGTTGCGAATGCGGGGGCTACCATAGTCGCACAGTCGTCTGGTTTTTCCTTAAAATCATTTTTGCGGAGGGCTCATGAAGAAAATTGTCGTGTGTTTAGTAGCTGTCCTTTCCTTGTCGATGTCTGCGTTTGCGGCCAACGACGAACGTGAAGAAGACCGCGTCAAGGATGCAGGGGATGTGTTGAAAGAAATCTTGAACATCCCGGAAGACATTCCCCAGGATCTGCTCGACAAGGCCGAATGCGTGGTGGTCTTGCCGTCAGTGAAGAAGGGAGCCTTCGGAATTGGAGGCAGCTATGGGCGCGGCGTGATGATCTGCCGCAGTGGCGAGCACTACAAAGGCAAGTGGGGAGCTCCGGCGCTGTATGCTCTCGAAGGTGTGAGCATTGGATTTCAGTTGGGCGGCCAGGCCACAGACTTCGTGCTGTTGATAATGAATCCCAGAGGCGCTGAATCGCTGTTGTACAGCAAAGTGAAGCTCGGCGCTGACGCTTCCGCGGCCGCGGGTCCCAAAGGCCGCACGGCAGAGGGCGCGACCGACATCGTGATGCAGGCCGAGATCCTGTCCTATTCGCGCAACCGGGGGCTGTTCGCCGGTGTGTCCCTGGAAGGCTCGACGCTGCGCTCCGATGGCAGCGCGAACGAGAATTTGTACGGAAAGAAGCTGACGGCTAAAGAAATCATTCGCGAAGGCAAAGTCGGCACTCCCGCCTGCGCGCGCGAGCTTGTCGCCATCTTGGACAAAAAGTCTCCGGTGAACAAGTCGGACCCGAAGTCGCTGGAGTAATTCCTCTGTGAACCTCGGTGTCCTCTGTGGTTGAGCTTTTGAAAGGCTGTATGTCGGGAACGAAGAAGTCCGCCCGCCGTGAGCCCGTTCGTTGCGGCTGGGCGAAAGGTGAGCGCTACATCCAGTATCACGATGAAGAATGGGGCGTGCCGGTGCATGACGACCGCACGCTCTTTGAATTCCTGATCCTCGAAGGCGCGCAGGCCGGACTGAGTTGGAGCACGATTCTCAACAAGCGCGAGAATTACCGCCGTGCCTTCAACGCTTTCGATCCGCGGCGGATCGCGCGATATGACAGCCGAAAAGTAAAGAAGCTGCTCGCTGACCCGGGAATCGTTCGCAACAAGCTGAAGGTCGTTTCGGCCATCGGAAATGCCAAGGCATTCCTACGCGTGCAGGAGGAGTTCGGCACCTTTGACCGCTACATCTGGCAGTTCGTCGGAGGCAAAGCGCGGGTGAACAAACGGAAATCCCTGCGAGAGGTTCCTCCGCGAACGCCTGAATCCGACGCCATGAGCAAAGATCTGCAGCGCCGTGGGTTCAAGTTTGTCGGATCAACCATCTGCTACGCCTTCATGCAGGCGGTAGGGATGGTGAACGATCACGTGGTGGACTGCTTCCGCTACAAGCTTGTGTAGCGGCGGACGCATTCGTCCGCCGTGCGGAGCGAAGCGACGCGACGCGAACGGATTTGCATTACGGATCTGCATTTAGGAAAATCTGAGCCTGGCTCATGGACAAGAGAGCCCGGACGAATGCGTCCGGGGCCACACGATCTGTGCAAGACTTCAGCGGGGCGCAGCCAGTGCGCTCGCCGTCAGGTACACCGCCACCAATCCCAGCAACAGCACCGCGCTTTCCACCCGGGTCGACCAGACATGCAAGGCGTCGAATTGCACTCGTAGTGGATCAGTCAGCGGGACCGAAGCGAAATCGCCAACCGAGGCGCGCAGTGTGTCCATGCGCGGGATGATCCAGAACTGTGAGCACAGCGTCAACGCCAGCATCAGGCAAATCAGAATGTGCCGCATCGCGAAGATGTGTGCGGTTCCCTGCGTGAGATAGCTGTGGAGCAGAGAAGCAATTAAGAAGACGATACCGGCAATGATGGCGATCCAGTGCAGTTTGCCGAGCGCGCGTCCGACGACGTTGCCGGCGAGATGCGTGTTGGGTAGGACTTGGAAGGCCGTCGGAGCCAGCACGAACGCGAAGAAGATGAGACCGCCGATCCAGACCACGAGCGAGAGCAGCATCAAGAAGCGGAGGATGGACATGACGGGAGAATTATAGCCCGTGACATTCGGTGCTAAGTAACGACATCCAGAAAGGATTTGTCATTCCGACCGAAGGGAGGAATCTGCTTCCTGCTGGCACTGAGGCGCTGCACGCGACAGCAGATTCCTCGCGGCTTCGCCGCTCGGAAGGAAAGACTAGACCGGTACAGCAACGTTCTCGGCGATCTCTTTCAGAACCTGGTCCGACTGCTCTGACTTCTTCAGCGTCGAGGCGTAGAGATTATTAACCACGACCCGGTGGGCGAAGACTGGGACCACTAGTGGCTTAAAATCTTCCGGAATGCAGAACGAGCGGCCTTCGAGGAAGGCCATCGCCTGAGCGGCGCGGTACAGAGCTTGCGATCCCCGCGGGGAAACGCCCAGGGACAGGAATTCCGATTCACGGGTGCGGCGCACGATTTCCAGGGCGTAACTTACCAGAGACTCATCGACGCGAATGTTCTTCACCGCCTGCTGCATTTCGAGCACATCCGCTCCGGTCAGAACCGGGCGTAGAGAGTCCAGATGAGCGACGCCCGCTTCCGAGCGCAGGATCTGGCGTTCGGCCTGAGGGTCGGGATATCCCATGCGCACACGCATCAGGAAGCGGTCGAGTTGGGACTCGGGCAACGGATACGTTCCGTGATGCTCAACCGGGTTTTGCGTCGCGATCACCAGGAACGGCTGCGGTAACTCGTGGGAATGCGCATCCACGGTGACTTGCCCTTCATTCATGGCTTCCAGTAGCGCGGATTGGGTCTTCGGAGTGGTGCGGTTGATCTCATCCGCCAGTAGAACGTTGGTGAACACCGGGCCGCGTTTGAATTCGAATTCCTGCTCGGCGGCGGAATACACCGAAATGCCCAGCACATCGGAAGGCAGCATGTCGCTGGTGAACTGCACGCGCTGGAAGGTGCAATCGATGGCGCGGGCCAGAGCCTGTCCGAGCGTGGTCTTGCCGACTCCCGGGACACCCTCGATGAGCAGATGCCCGCGCGCGAAGATGCTGACTAGCGCGAGCCGGACGACATCGTCCTTACCGCGAATCACGCGGCGCAAAGCCTTTTCCAGTTCAACAGCTTTCGTAGACACAGCGATGGCGATCTCGGGCGACATTCTTTGGATTCTACTATCGGCTGCAGACGGCGCAGGAGTTACCGACGTCATGAAGCTTCGAGCTATGAGCTACGAGCCACGAGCAAGTCAATACACATGGTCGTGCCCCGATCTCTAGAACGTTGAATATCTACGAACTTGCATCTCAGACCCGAGCATTCTGGGTCTTGGGTCGTAGCTCATAGCTCAGAGCTCGCTATTGCGTAAACTCCGCTGGTCTTCCCGTCAGCCGTTCAATTCGCTTCTCGATCGGCGGATGCGTAGAGAAAAGGTTCGCGAACATCCCGGCGTTCACCCCAAGGAATGGCTGAATGATGAACAGGTGCGCGGTCGACGGGTTCGCTTGCAGCGGGACGCGCCGCGCGTAGGCGTCGATTTTCCTCAAGGCGCTGGCCAATGCGTACGGATTCCCGGTTAGGTGCGCACCGGTCGCATCGGCCTGATATTCACGGGAACGCGAAACCGCAAGCTGGATCAGGGTTGCGGCAATCGGGGCGACGATCAGCATGAAGAGCGCGGACAGGCCTCCACCTCCGCGGCGGTCCCGATCACCGCCGTATCCGCCGAAGATCATGGCCCAGCGTCCCATGCTGGCGAGCATAGTGATTGCTCCCGCGATGGTTGCAGCAACAGAGCTAATCAAGATGTCGCGGTTGCTCACGTGGCCAAGCTCGTGCGCCAGGACACCCTCCAGTTCCTCGTCATTCAGCAGTTGCAGGATTCCGCGTGTCGCGGCAACCGACGCGTGCTGCGGGTTTCGTCCAGTGGCGAAGGCATTGGGCGAGTCCGTCGGGATCACGTAGATCTTCGGCATCGGAATGCCCATTTTTTGTGAGAGGCGTTCGACGACCGCGTAGACGCGCGGCAGCTCTTCCCGCGACGCGGGTTGCGCGCGATACATGGAGAGTGCAATTTTGTCGGAATAGAAATACGAGACGAAGTTCATGACGACGGCAAAAGCCAGCGCAATGAACATTCCATTCTGTCCGCCGAACGCGCGTCCGATAGCCATCAGCAGCAGCGTGAGGGCGGTCAGAAGGAATGCGGTCTTAAACGTGTTTCCCATAAACTCCTCAATCTATATTCATTGGATGTCGCCGGGCAGGGTGAGATGCATGCGGTCTGTTTCTGGCGAATCTCGGCTTTGGGAGGATACTCCCACACTCCTCGCGTCCATTTGAATCAGCAACTTAGGGTGGCGGACACCGGCGCTACGTTTCGCGCACGGGCATGGCGCATACCGCGCCTTCGGTGAAATTCTCACCTTCAATTCCGAAGGCGTGATCGAAGCGGGCCCGGTAGTTTTCCCAGGCGATGGCAGATGTCAGCTCCACTAGTTGTGCCTCGGAGAATCGTTCCCGCAAGCGTGCGAACAACGCCTCTGGAACTTCCACCGGAGTTCGCGTCATTGCGTCGGCGTACTCGAGCACCAGCCGCTCCAGGTCAGAGAAGTTGAAATCTGTTCGATAACGATTCAGGTTTGCGATTTGTTCGGCCGTGATCCCACTGTCTCTGCCGACGGCAGAGCCGATGTCAATTCAAAACGGGCAACCGACCAGCGTGGCTACGCGTAGCTGGGCGAGCCCTTTGAGTTTGGCGTCCAACAACTTGCTGCTCATCTGGGATTGCTCCATCTGCAGATATCCCCAGAAGATCTTGCCGTGATGAGCAGTCACCTGCACGGGCATGATGACGCGGCCGAGCCTGCGACGAGTCAGCCAATAAACGAGCCCTATAAACAAGCGACGGATAGGACCGCCACGATTGCCAGGCGCACCATTGATGCGTGCCATACGCGCTCCTTACCCTATCGGATTCACTGCGGTTTGGGAGGGTTCATTTCGTCGTGGAGCTTTTCGAGAAGCTGGGCGCGTTGTTCGGTAGTCAGCTCGCGCTTCAACTCCTCGAGCGCCAGGGCCACGATGTGATAGTGGTGAGCGCCCGCGAATTTGGGGTCAGCGGTAATGTCGAGCCACAACTTATGCATCAGTTCGACATCTTGCGGCCGCATGCGGGGAGAATGTGGCCCGAGCGCATATTCGCGCACCGTGCCATCGGGCGCGCAGACTTCGAGCGTCAGGCGCGGACGCGGCTCCGGCAGCCGCTCCCAGGCATCGCCGGTGAGTTTCGCCTGTTCATCGGAGGTGAGCTTGTTCGAGAGGCCGCAGACAACCCGGCTGGAGTCGAGGCGCTGCGCGGTCACCATGATGGCTTCAAACACGTCGGTCGCAGGCACAACCAGCAGGTGGATCGGCTTCCCTTCTTTCTCGGCCACCGCCACCGCTGCGGTGAAGAGTTCCTGCTCGTAGTGATCAAATACCTGTGTCGCATCGAAAACCGTGCTGCCGCTGAAGCTATGCTCTCGATGGTAGAGACGGGCGCTCATCACCACCACATCCTGTTTGTTCGTATTGGTGTGGCTCAAGATGTGCCGCAGATAGTAGAGATTACGGGGGTCGCGCACCGCGACCAGCACGTTGCCGGGACGGACTCCCATGGCACCGCTGCCCAGTTCCTGGTTGCCATAGACGCGGAATTGGTCCAATTGCTCCGGCTTGCCGTGACGTTCCTTCGCAACGTGGCGCTCGGAGACGGTGAAGATCGTGAAGAAGGCGGCGCTGAAGATCAGTCCGGCGATCGTCGCTTCATACTTGGTAAACAGGTTGACAACCGCGGTAATGAATAACACGGCGGAGATCGCGGCCAGGCCAAGCGGAATCTCGGTCTTGCCGATATGGATATTCCCGGGTACCTTCCACTCCCGATTGCCGGGCTCGGTGAATCGCAACACGAGCACCGCCATCGACTTCATGGCGAAGCTCCAAATCACGCCGAAAGCGTAGAGAGCAGCCAAAACGTACACGTTGCCCAGGCTGAGGAAGATAGTGAGCAACTGCATCCCGACAATCAAGTTGATGATGCGATAGCTGGTGCCGTAACGGTTATGCGGCTTCTGGAACCAGCTTGTGAGCACGCCATCCTCGGCCACTCGGTTCAAGACACCGTTCGCTCCGACGATCGAAGTATTCTGCGCGCCAGCCAGAATCAGCACGCCTACCAGCACTACGAAGCCATGAAACAGCAGCTTCATGCTAGTGGGCCCGACCAGGTACATCGCTATGCCACCGATCAGGTTGGCGAAGAAGTTGGGCCGGACACTGTCCGGAATGATCATCACCGCGAAGAAGGACACGAGTGAGGTGAACAGCAGGCTGTAGAGGAAGATCACCAAGCCTGTTTTTTCCAGGTTCTTCAGCTTCGGGTGTTCGATCTCGCGGTTGACCTGGGCGAGAGTTTCTTCGCCGCTCATCGCCAGAACCGAGTGCCCGAAACCGACGAAAAGAATGATCCACGTCAGATGGGCGAACCAGGTTCCGTTTAACCATCCCAGCGATTCTTTGTTGAGCGGAATGACGCCCGGCTGCAGCGGGCTGGGTGGTAACTGAATCGGTGCTCGCAGTACCGTGATCGTGCACCAGATAATCAGGATCACCACCATCACCGTAGTGATGATCATGATCTGCAGCGCCTTCTGGCTGGACTCATGAATGCCCTGCGTGTTCTTCCACCAGAAATAAATCACGACAATAACGGCCAGGCCCGCGGCGAAGTGATCGTCGGAAAAGTTCAACGGCCGGTGCAGGTACACTCCCATGTCCTTAATAAAGCCAGCCAGGTATTGCCCCGCAGACACGGCGCTGATGGGGCCGGTCAGGACGTAGTCAAAAAGCAGGGCTGAAACCGAGAACTTTGCCAGCGTCCCGCCCATGGCCTCTTTGACGACCCGATAAACACCGCCACGGACAAACATGCTGCTCGACTCGATATACAGAGCCCGCACGGCATAGCTGAACAGCATGACCGCCAGAATGAACCAGGGAGCGCTTTTGCCGATGACCTTCTCGGCATCACCGCCAGCATAGTAGGCCGAAGAGGCGAGATCGGAGAGCACTATAGCGGAGGCCCGCCAGAAGGAAATGAAGGTCAGCATCACCGTGGTGGCGACGAAGACCTTGACTGCCGGTTTAGTTCCCTCGGCGGATGTTGCCATGAGTATAAAGACTGGGTACGGGCGTTAAATGGTAAGCCTAGAAGATAGCACAGGCCACGCGGGAGTCGCGGTATCGCTGCGAGATCTCAATTGCTTGCGGGCGTTTATTTTCCCTTCTGTTCAGCGATCCACTTGTCGGTTCGGGCATCGAGGACATCGAGCGGTAAGGTCCCCCCATTCAGCATCTCATCATGGAACTTTCTGAGATCGAATTTCGGCCCCAGCTCTTTCTGAGCGCGCTCGCGCAATTCCCGGAACTTCAGCTGGCCCAGTTTGTAACTGAGTGCCTGGGCCGGCCAAGAGATATACCGGTCTGTCTCACTCTGGATGGTGGGTTCGTCGACCGCGCCGGACTTGCGGAAGAACTCGACCACTTGATCGCGGCTCCATCCCTTGGCGTGAATGCCGGTGTCAACGACCAAGCGCACGGCGCGGAAGAGTTCCGAAGACAACCTGCCATAGTCCGAAGCCGGGTCCTGGTAAAAGCCAACTTCTTTCCCCAGTTGCTCGGCATAAAGCGCCCAACCCTCCACATAGGCGTTAAAGCCAAGGCCGTGTTGGCGGAACTTGGGCAGGTCCGTGAGTTGCTGTTGGACCGACAGCTGCATGTGATGGCCGGGGACGCCTTCATGGTAGGCAATTGCTTCATCGTCGATTAACGAGCGATGGGCGAAATCAGAGGTTGCCACAACCACGCGCCCCGGCCGCTTGCCGTCGGGCGTTCCGGTCATGTAGTGAGTCGCCGCGGCCGCCTGGAAATCCGGGATGGCCTCCACCGTAACCGGTGACTTGGGAAGCAATGTGAACAATTCCGGCAGCTTCGCCTGCATCTGCCAGATGTAATGACGGAAATCGTCGAGAATCTGCTCCGCCGAGGTCGGAATGTATTTGGGGTTGGTCTTCAGCGACGCGCGGAAGGAAGCCAGGTCGGCAAAGCCTTCCTTTTTCGCGATGGCCGTCATCTCCGCTTCAATCCGGTCAATCTCGCGCAGGCCAAGCTGATGAATGTCCTCCGGCGACATATGCGTCGTGGTCCGCGCATAAATGTCGTGCTCATAACGCTTCTGCCCGTCTGACAGAGACGTGATGGAGAGCGTCGTGCGTCCCTGCGGCGCATACTCGGTGCGAATGAACTCGGCAAACTTCTTGTACGCGGGAATGACATCGCTATTTACGGCATCCGTGATCTGCTGCGTGAGTCGCTTCTGATCTTCCGCAGGAATCTCGGCAGGATATTTCTTCGCGGGCCTCAGGAACGGATCGGCGGTGATGATGCCTTCGCACTGAGCCGGAATTTTCTCCGCGAGGAATCTGACCGGCATCAGCTTGTCCTTCATGCCGGCATGCAAGACTTCAGTCACCTGGCTTAATGCGCGAGGTACCTGATGGAGGCGCGAGATGTAATCCTCATAGTGCTTAACCGAGTCCAGCGGCACCGAGAGGGGCAGGTCCGCCAGGCTGGTATGGATGCCGTTTTGCTGATTGATCGGCATCTCGTATTCCTTGAGATCGTAGTCAGCGGTGCGGATTTCGAGCGCGCGCACCAGCAGATCGTGAGAAAGCTGGTCCTGGTCGGAAAACCCAGTCGTGGCAATTGCCTGCAGCCGTTTCAAGAACTGCGCGTCGGTCTGATGCCGCTGCTGAATGGCGGTAAGCGAGTGGTCGGTCAGCTTATCGTTGTAGCGATAGTCTCCGAAGGCGGTTGCGCGCTCCGGGGAATTACGGAGATCGGACTCGTACTGCTCGTCAAAGAGAGCGTTCTGAGCGGCGAGGCGTTCGGCAACCGGCTTAATTTTCTGGGCAAAGCTCGAGGCGGCAATCAAAACGAGAAGGATGCTGCAGAAGCGCATAGTGCACGTAAGAGTACCAGAGCAGCATCTGACCGCGCCAGAATAGCCAGGCGGTGGGTGGAGCGGTAATGGTTGGAAGCTGTGCGGGAGCAGGCGGGGAGAAGCAGATTCCTCGGCTACGCCTTCGGAATGACAAATTAGCGGAGTACTCGCGCAAAACGCGACGCAATCCTGAATTTCAGTTGTTACGGTCTCGCTTCACAGGCGCCAGGTACGTGTGGGTAATGCGGTCATGCCAGCAGAGGTTATCTTCATCCAGGAAAATCCAGGCGTATCCCATGCCGAGCGACGCGGCGGAAAGATACGACGCGAGTACCCGCCAGCGGCGCAGAGATCGCCTGGTCGGGGTGCCATCAAAGCGGCTCAACTGGAGGCGAGCGAGGCGAAGTCCGGGAGTGCAGCCTGCGTAAATGATGAGCAGATATTGATAAGCAACCCAAAACAGGCAAGGAACCGCCGCTGCGAGACTCAGCAATTGAATCTGCGGCGGGCGCACAAGTGCGACCTTCCAGAAGACGAATCCGAAAAGCGCCGCTGCGGCACCGATGATCACTCCATCGATCCCCGCAGCCAGCAACCGCCGTCCAAGTGGAGCGCTCTGAAGGGGAATGTCGACTCCGGGCCGCTTCTCCGGTTCCTCGACCCGAGCTGGCTCAATCGTGATACCACCGAGTGCGGGCGCCGGCGGAGCAACGTCGGGAACTTCCAGGATGCGCGGGAGATCGATCACGGGCTCGGCCAGCTGATCCAGCGGAGGAGGCGGCGGCCCCCACGCAAACCTGGGGAATTCGATAATCTTGGCCCCCGATTGCGTGCCGTGGAGCGCCTCTGGTGGCAGGCTTCGCGTTGGTAATGCTGGTGGTTCCGGTTGAACTTCTTCAGTCTCGATTGCGTCGGCCACGAATCCAGGATCTGCTACGGTCTCGAACTCGTGACAGGAGAACGACTCTTCCGGACACTGGGCTTTTAGCGCCGAAGCCGCCGGACCAAACGGCAACCGAAGCGACGGATAGCGCGGCGGCGGCGCCTTGCGTCGTGACCGATAGCGGTCCAGCCGAGCTGAGAGCTCATCGCGCCAGGCATCTGAGCCTGGGGAGGGTCGAGGGTCTTGCAGAGACTCTGTCCCTGTGGCCGTCGCGGAATTGGGAACCGGCTGTTGCGTGGGAGGGGGCTCCATAGGACACCGGCAGAATTCGCCGCACTTCTCACAACTTAGGAAAATCTGTTCCTGCAAGTTACTGCTCACAAGCAACCGGGAGAGAGCCAACGGCAATCCTAGCCTTTGTCGTCACTTTGCGGCACAGGCAGTGCCGTGCTAAGTTCACGATGCCGCAACCAGCAAGCAAAAAAACGCTCCTATAATCGGGCACCATGGGCTTCCGTTGATTTTCTTCCGATGACTCTGCGCACTAGATTCCTTATCACGGTGCTGTTCCTTTGTCATCAGCTTCCCGCCTCGTCGCTAGTAACCAGTCAGTTGCTGACCGGGACGGATCCGCAGGAAACGTCGTCCGCGCAGAACGGACAAGAAGGCGCCGGCGTTCTGACGAACGCCAACTGTTCGGCTCAGGCCGCCCTCCAGGATGCAGACCACGCAACCATTTGCGCGGACAGTCAGGAAAAGATCGGAAACACTTACAAGCTGCATGGGAACGCCGAAATTCACTATCGCACCTACATCTTGCGAGCCGACGAACTGACTTACAACGCAGACACGGACGAGATCACAGCCACAGGACACTTCTCTATCGATGGCGGCCCGAACGATGATCACATCAAGGCAAGCCATGGAACCTACAACGTGACGGCCGAGACCGGCCGCTTCTACGACGTCACTGCAACCACGGGATTGCAGTTCAAGGGCAGTCGCATCATTCTTACCTCGACCGCTCCCTTCGCGTTCACAGGCAAAGTCGTGGAAAAGACCAGTTCGGACCATTACGTCGTGTACGACGGCAGCATCACCACGTGTGAATTACCGCATCCCAAGTGGAAGTTCCAGGCTCGTAAGGTGGTGGTGGACGTGGGTGGCAACGCCAGCATTTACCACAGCGACTTCCTGTTGCATGGTTTCCCCATTTTTTATTTCCCCTACGCAACCCACCCCGTGTCTCACGAGGCCCGCCACTCCGGATTTCTTATCCCCACCGCTGGCCGGTCTTCGGCTAAGGGCAATGTCGTGGGAGATTCTTTCTATTGGGCAATCAATCGCAGCATGGACGGCACGATCGGAGGGGAGTACTTCTCGAAAAGAGGATCGTCGCAGCGGGGAGAGTTTCGAGCGCGTCCGAGCGACACCTCATATGTCGATCTGAATTACTTCGGCGTGATAGACCGCGGCTTTGAAGTCACCCTCCCTGACGCTTCGCACCAGCTCCTGCGCGAGGGTGGCCAGGAGGCACGCCTGACCGCGGAAGGAAACTTTTATGGCTTCCGCGCAGTCTCCAACGTCGACTACCTGAGTTCTTTTCTTTTCCGGTTGGCCTTTAACGAAAGTTACACCCAGGCAATTAATTCCGAGGTGAAGTCGCAGCTTTTTCTCTCGAACACCTACAAAGGCTTTTCTTTTGGCGGCATGGTCGAGCGCTATCAGAATTTCTTCCAGACTGCCGAGAACGGAGTCTTATCGAACCCGCCGACGTTCGACTCGATCCGCATCCTTCACACTCCTAGTGTCGACGTATCGAGCGTGGAACGCCAATTCGGCCGTTGGCCGCTGTTTTGGTCATTGGATGGGTCAGTGGCCGGCCTCTCGCGCAGCGAACCAGGGTTCAGCACCAGCAATCTGCTGGGACGGTTCGATTTCAATCCTGAGGTTTCTCTCCCGCTGCAGTGGAAGGGATGGGTACTGCGCCCGGCCCTGACCCTGCACGAGACCTTCTACTCCGAGCGTTATGTGAATGGGGTCGTGAACGACAACGGGACGAATCGTAAGGCGCTAGAGGCGGCCGTGGAGATACGTCCGCCCGCGCTCGAAAAAACTTTCGACCAGGAATTCCTGGGCAGAAAATGGAAGCACGTGATCGAGCCGCGAATTCAATACCGCTACGTCACCGGCATCGATAACTTCGCGAATTTTCTGCACTTCGACGAACGGGACATCCTGAGCAACACCCACGAAGTCCAATATGGATTCGTAACGCGTCTGTACGCCAAGCGGCATCCATCGTCCGTTCAGGAATGCGAGACCCCCATGACGAGTCTGGCGGTCGGAGCCGCTGCCGCGGCACAGACGGTACCGTGGGAGCATCCCAGCACCCTGCAAAGCCAGCCCTGCGTCGTCGCGCCCGATGTGAAGGAGGTCCTGACCTGGGAGGTCGCACAGAAGTATTTCCTCGATCCCACTTTCGGCGGTGCCTTAGTCACCGGACAGCGCAACGTTCTAGCCACGACCGAGGACCTGACCGGCATCGCGTTTATCACCGAACCACGCCATCTGTCTCCGGTGGTGTCACGGTTCCGGGTCGCGACTAGCAGCCACACCGACACCGAGTGGGACATGGATTACGATTTTCAACTGAACCGCATTAATGCGAGCACCTTGCTGCTGAACTACAACGCCGGGCCATTTACTCTCGGTGGAGGCGATGCGTTTCTGCAGATTCCGCAAACCAATGCCATACCCGCGGGATTGAGTGAAGGCAAGTGCAGTCCTACGACGGGATCGAGCCAGATCACCTGCAAGTTCCAGCAGTTTCGTGTTGCCCTTGGCTATGGCGGACTGACGCGTCGCGGGTTGAGCGCCGCAAGCAGTTTCGGCGTCGATGCGGAGACCGGCCAACTCCAGTTTGCAACTGGGCAAACGACCTACAATTGGGACTGCTGCGGCATCACCCTGGAATACAGGCGCTACGCGATCGCCAATGTGCGCAACGAGAATCTTTTCCGCTTCACCTTCAGCCTCGCGAACATCGTTTCGTTCGGCAACCTCCGGCGACAAGAGCGGCTCTACTAGAACTTGTCACTGGGTTTGGGGGGTGAAGGATTTTGTAGAGACAGCCGCTTTCGGCTGTCCCCACACAATCTAGTTCCAGGTTCGTCCAGCCTCGGGGACTGGTACCATAGCGGTATGGATTCTCCGGACGGCGCGACCACCAAAGCCTCCCAGTTGCAGGCGGATCTCCGCGGATTGGGACGCGTGCTCGTCGCCTATTCCGGAGGAGTCGATTCCGCCTATCTCGCCTGGGCTGCGCATCGCGCCCTTGGATCGAACATGCTGGCGGTGATCGCTGATTCTGCCAGCCTCGCGCGGACTCATCTGGCGGACGCCATCGCCTTCGCCGAGGAGCAGGGGATCCCCCTCGAGGTTATTTCCACATCTGAACTCGACCGTCCGGAGTATGCGCGCAATGACGGGCAGCGTTGCTTTCAGTGCAAAGACGAACTGTTCACAGTCATGGAAAACCTGCGCGGCGCGCAGGGCTTCGACACGATTGCCTATGGCGTAAACGTGGATGACCAGGGAGATTTCCGCCCCGGACAGCAAGCCGCCCGGATGCATCACGTGGCTGCACCCCTGCTGAAGGCGGGCATGACGAAGCAGGATATCCGCGAACTGGCGCGCGAGGCCGGACTCCGCATATGGGACAAGCCGGCATCGGCATGCCTGTCGTCGCGCATCGAGTATGGCCGTCCGGTGACCCGCGAGGCTCTGGACGTAGTGGAGAGCGGCGAAGACGCCATCCGAGCCTTAGGATTTCGTCAATTTCGCGTGCGCCATCATGGAGACATCGTACGCATTGAGATCGCCCGCGAAGAGTTGGAGCGCGCGCTAAGTCCCGCCATGGCCGCCCAGTTCACCACGATCTTCAAGCAGCTTGGCTTTAAGTTCGTCACCCTGGACCTGGAAGGCTTCCGCTCCGGATCGATGAACGCCTTGCTGCCCGCCGAGCATCTCGCCAAACCCAAGGGATATTGACGGATTCGCGTCGTGTACCTTAATGCCCTTCGTGGTTATTGCTTTTGTGACGAGGCTATCGTCGCGCTAAGGCGCTATTGCACTATGAGATAATCAAACGTTAGCGAATGCTCTTGAGGCGGCTCCTGGTGACTCTTTTACGACGTTCCCTGTTCATTCTGCTTGTCGTTTGTCTAGGCTGTGTGGCACAGTCAGCACCCCCCGATTTAGTTCGTAAAATCGAGCACCAGGTTCGCACGTTTTATAGCCTTCCGCCAGACGTAAAAGTGACGGTGGGAGGGGTTACTTCCTCGAGCGAAGTGCCGGGCTACGACAGCATCGCGGTGAAGCTCGATGATGGTGGCAAGCAAAAGGACTATACGTTCCTGCTCTCGAAAGACCGCGCGACGATGCTACGCGTAACGAAATTCGACCTGAGCAAGGACGCTTACAGCGATTTGATGGGCAAAATTGATGTAACTGGACGTCCTTCGCGCGGGGCAAAAGCGGCAAAGGTCGTGGTGGTGAACTTCGACGATTTCGAATGCCCGTTCTGTTCGCGCATGCATGAGACTCTGTTCCCGGAGATTTTTAAGGAATACGGCGACCGGGTCACGTTCATCTACAAGGATTACCCCCTCGCGGAGATTCATCCCTGGGCAATCCACGCTGCCGTTGACGCCGGTTGCCTGGCGTCCCAGAACGCCGACGCATTCTGGGATTTTGCCGACTACATCCACGCCAATAAGCAGGTAATCGACAGTGGAAGGACAGCTGACGCCCGCCTCGATGTCGTGGACAAGATGGCCCTGATGCAAGGGCAAAGGCATAACGTGGATTCAACCAAGTTAGTGGCCTGTCTGAAGGCGCAGAACGAGGACCAGGTTCGGGCCTCAATGAAGGAGGCCGATTCCCTTGGGGTAAACGCGACGCCTACTCTGTTCATCAATGGCCAGAAGATTGATGGCGCAGTCCCCATAAACGAGCTTCGCGCCGCGCTGGACACCGCCCTCCGCGACGCGGGGCAACCGGTGCCCGTGCATATCCCGTCGGCATCGGCGCCAGCATCCAAGTAAAATAGCCGGTCATAACAGGGGACGACCTCGTATTCCGGATTTCATGTGTGCTCGCGGTTCGCAACGGGAGAAATCGTGTTGAAAAAGAACTCATTCATTGCCCAGCCGACGGCTGGGGTCGCGATTATCGTTCTGCTCGGGTTCCTGGCCGCTTGTACCTCCAAGGTCGGTGGCGACGTCATGGCCACCGTGGACGGCCGAAAGATCTTCCGCAGTGACGTGGATAAGTACTACGAGAACTCGGTCGCCTCTGCGCAGCAGTCTCCCGCCGGAGAACAGGCAACGGCCCTGCGCCTGAACATTTTGCGTCAAATGATCGACGACGAGATCCTCATGCGCCGCGCGGAAAAACTCGGTCTCCTCGCCACCGATGACCAGGTTGACGGTAAATTCAACGAGGTCAAGGCGCCCTTTACCCAGGAAGAATTCGACAAGCGCATGCAGGACCGCAAGGTCACCGTGGCCGATTTCAAGCGCGACATCCGCCGGTCTATCACGGTCGAGAAGGTCCTGAACAAGGAAGTTTCTTCCAAGATCAACATCACCGATCAGGACATCAACGACTACTACAACGCGCACAAAGCGGAATTCAACTTGATCGAGCCCCAGTATCACCTGGCTCAGATCATGGTGACGCCGACGCCGAATCCGCAGGCTCACAACCAGAATGACAAAGCACAAAATGAAGCCGAGGCGCGAAAGAAAATCCAGATGATCGCGAATCGCCTGGACAGTGGCGATGACTTCGCTACGCTGGCTATGAAGTACTCCGAAGATCCGGAAACGTCCGGCAACGGCGGCGATCTCGGCACGGTGCAGGAATCAGGCCTGAAAGGGACCGATCCTGCGACGCGCGATACAGTGATGAGGCTCAAGCCCGGCCAGTACAGCCCAATTGTCAGCGTGGTGAATCCGGCCACAAAACAGGCGGTCGGATTTCGCATTGTGAAGCTGGTGGCGAAGGAACCAGCCGGTCAGCGCGATCTCTCCGATCCGCGCGTACAGCAGGCGATCCGCTCGCAACTCCATGATCGCCGCGAGCAACTGCTCAAAGCCGCTTACTATGAAGTTCTGCGGGATTCGGCCAAGGTGGAGAACTACTACGCCAAGAAGGTACTCGACAGCAACGGGATGGAAAAATAAGTCGCGGAACTATTCGACAATGGCGAGCACATCTCCAGAGTTGACGGCCGCACCTTCGCTGACCAGGATCTTCTGAAGCGTTCCCTTCTTCGGCGACTTCACTTCGTTTTGCATCTTCATCGCTTCCACCACCAGCACGCCGGCTCCAGCTTCAACCTCGGCTCCCTGACTCAGCAGAATGCGCACCACTTTGCCCGGCATGGGTGCGGTCAGCTTCTTCGGGCCATGATCGTCGACGGCGCGGCTGCGGCTGCGCAATGATCGCGGATCGCGTACCTCGGCAGCAAAACGCCGGCTACCTACCCATATGTGTACATCCCCGCCCACGCGCTCGCATTTCACTTCATACGCCTTGTTGCCGATACGAAGAGAAAGAACATTGGGACGTGCGAGCACGGCGTCCACCTCAACTTCGCGCCCATCCACGCGACACGACCAGCGGCCCTCCGCCTGGCTGAGATCTAGTCGATAACTCTTGCCGTCAACGGCGATTTCGTAGGTCATGAGGGCAGTTGTCAGTTCTCAGTTCCCAGTTGCCAGTTCTCCGCTCAAACACGTCAATCGAAACGTGTCTCATGTGGAATTAACGCAACGCCTCGCGCCGAGCGACCGTTTTCCACCCGGAAATGGGGGCGGGTTTATCTGCCGATCCGTTGGAGACGCGTTCTCCGGCACCGGCGCCAGTCGGCCCCAGAGCTGCAAATATGCCGGCCGCGATAACTGCCACTTCCGTGGTTTGCGCGTCTGCCTGAATGTCCGCTGACTGATCTCTCTGCTTCAGGAGACGGTCGAGAAAGCCCGTGTCGATCTTTGCCGCGCGAAAATCGGGATTGCCCAGAATGCGGCGGAACAAGGAAATGTTGGTCTTGATCCCGCCGACGAAGTACTCATTCAAAGCTCGGGTCAACCGGCCAATCGCCTGATTGCGGTCCGTGCCATAGCCGATCAGCTTGGCCAGCAGCGGGTCGTAATCCATCGGCACGGTCCAGCCTTCGTACATCCCACTGTCGCGGCGAATGCCCGGGCCGGAAGGCAGCAACAGGAGGGTGATTTTGCCGGGACTCGGGAAGTAGTTATTGTCGGGATCCTCAGCGTAAATGCGGCACTCGATCGCATGGCCCCGAAGTTGTACCTCTTCCTGCGAAAAGGGCAGCCGCTCACCACTGGCAATGCGAATCTGCAGATGCACCAGGTCGAGCCCTGTGATCAACTCTGTCACCGGATGTTCCACCTGCAGTCGAGTGTTCATCTCAAGGAAGTAGAAGTTCTTCTGCTGGTCGACAAGGAACTCTACCGTTCCCGCATTGGTGTATCCGGCCGCCTGGGCCACGCGCACCGCTACCTCGCCCATCCGGCGGCGCATGTTGGGATCGACAATCGGAGACGGGGCTTCTTCCACCACCTTCTGATGGCGGCGCTGGAGAGAGCACTCCCGCTCGCCCAGGTACACGGTATTGCCATGCTCATCGGCGAGGATCTGCATTTCGATGTGGCGAGGATTGACAATCGCCTTCTCGATATAGACTTCGCTGTCACCGAAGGAGCGTTCCGCCTCGCTGCGCGCCGCTTCCAGCGCAGATCTGAGCTCCGCGGGCGCTTGGACCAGCCGCATGCCCTTGCCGCCCCCTCCAGCCGCGGCTTTCAGCATTACCGGATACCCGATTCGTGCTGCGACCTCTTCGGCCTGCTCGTAAGACTCCAGTCCGTGTGAGGTGCCGGGTACGAAGGGAACTCCGGCGCGCTGCATCGCCTGCCGCGCTCGCGTTTTTGACCCCATCGCGTCCATAGCGGCCGCCGTCGGGCCGATGAACTTCACTCCCGCGTCCACGCAAGCTCGCGCGAACTTTGCATTCTCGGAGAGGAATCCGTAACCGGGATGGATGGCATCGGCACCTGACTCCTCGGCGACGCCGAGGATTTTCTGAATATTGAGGTACGATTCGCGGGCGGCAGCAGGACCGATCGGGTAAGCCTCATCGGCTTTGCGGACATGGAGCGAGGCGCGGTCGACGTCGGAGTAAACGGCGACGGCGGCGATCCCCATCTCGTGGCAGGCGCGAATCACGCGTACCGCGATCTCCCCTCGATTCGCGATGAGAATCTTCTTGAACACCAAACACCCTTCAGATACAAAGCCGCACCGGCGACAGTCAAACCGAACATTGTACTGGACGAACATACGCAGCGGCGTACCTACGCTAGAAAGGCATTCACCACGAAGGACACGCAGGCGCACGCGATGTCTCACGATTGCCAGGCGTTCAGTTTGTTGTCATTCCGAAGCGGCGCTAGGCCGCTGAGGATTCTGCTTGTGGTTTGCGGCGCCACGCTACCAGCCAGGAGCAGATTCCTCCCTTCGGTCGGAATGACAAGGTTTGGAAGCGGTTTCATAGACGTGGTCGACGTGGTCAAGGATCTTTGCCGCAAGCGTGCCAGCGCTTTCTGCGTAGTATGATCACAGCGAACACCCGCCGGCATGCAGCCCACTGCTTTGAACGAAAGCACAGCCACCTCTCAATCGCAGTCCCGCGCGGCGGGCTGGCCGCACCGGTTGAGCCTATTGGTCGTGCTAGGCACGGCGATCTTGGTGCGCTTCCGATGCCTCACCTGGAAACCCTTCTGGTTTGATGAGTGCTTCAGCGTGGAGATCGCCCGGATCGGCTGGCGCAACTTCCTGCGCTTGTTGTGGTGGCGCGAAGCCAACATGTCGCTGTACTACCTCTTTTTGAGAACCTGGCTGTATTTCGGGCAGAGCCCATTCTTTATCCGCAGCCTTTCGGTCGTAATCTCTGCCGCCACGCTGCCAGCTATCTACTGGGTGGCCAAACAACTCTACGACCGCCGCGTCGCCCTCATCGCGACGACACTGTTGGCGGTCAATGCCTACAGCGTTCGTTTCGCCCAGGAAGCCCGCAGCTATGCGCTTTTCATGCTGTTGGCAACGCTGTCTTCAGGGTTTCTGATTGCCTGGCTTCGGGAGGTGTCGCCGGACTTGAGGTCGCAATCTGCGACCTCAAATTCTCAGTCCCGGCTATTGCGCGGGTACATTCTCACGAGTGTAGTGGCCGTCTATGCCCATCTCTATGCGATTCTGCTCGTCGTCGGTCACTGGATCGTCGTATCCCGTATCCCCAGGCCTGAGGGGGACCAGGCGCGATTGGCGAATGTACGGCGAGCCTGGAAGATAATCGCTCTCGCGGTTTTACCGTTGTCGATTTTTGTCGCCAAGACCGGGGCCGGACCCATCCGTTGGATACCACGCCCCGGAGTCCAGGATCTCTTCGAGTTTTTCGAGCACTTGGCGGGTGGCACTTGGGCGCTTGCTCTGGTTTACGCCGCGGCTCTCGTGGCAGCACTCATTCCAGCAGGAAAACGTCTCTGGAAGCGAGACCCATCCTGGCAAGTATGGCGATGCCAGTTCCTTCTCATATGGCTGCTATTTCCGATCGTGTTGACGGCTCTCTTGTCATTCGCGCGCCCCGTCTTTCTGGCGCGGTACATGATCTTCTGCCTCCCCGCTCTGCTGATCCTGGCAGCGGCGGGATTGGCGCAGATCAACCGCTGGTTACTCCCGCCAGCACTTGTCGTAATCCTCCTGCTTGGTTTGCAAGGGATCGCTTTCGTCTATGGCCACGATTTCGACGAAGAGCGCGACGCGTCAGGAGGGGCGACCAACTTCATTCTGGATCACACGCAACCCGGCGATGCCATCATCTTCCATATTGCCGAAACCCGCGTGCCCTATGAATTCTTTCGCTCTGTGCGCGCGGGGACGAATACCGCCGGCCCAGAGTTCACTGGCCCGCTCGGCCCCGAGATTCTATTTCCTCACCACGGGGCGGGGCTTGACTACCGTGATTTTACGGGTAAGCCCACTCCGGAGTTCGTACGCCGCGCGGTGCAAGATCGTCCCCGGGTGTGGCTCATGCTGATGAACAACGGCCCTGCAGAAAAGCCCGATCCGACAACGGTCATGCTGACGCAGGTTCTGCCGGAATCCCTTCCGAAAGTGGAGCGCTGGAAATTTCCCAAGGTCGAGATTCGCCTATACAGCAGGCCATGAGGGGCGCAGAAACAGAAAAGCCTCCGCGTGAAAGCGGGAGGCTTGAACTTACGGTCGGTGCAGCTTATTTCGGCTGGTCCATCGTGACCTGGCCACCCTGGGCTGCTGCGGCTTTCGCGGCTCGGGCCTGCTTGGCCTGCATCGCTTTATCCACCCAGCCGTCAGCGGTCTTCAGATCTGCCGCGCGGGCAGCTTCGTCATCGCATTCCACGTCGGCGCGCTCGCGGTACATCAGGTTCATGTACGCCATAGCGTCGTCGTAGTCCTCGCGAAGCTTGATGGCCTTATCCAGGGTGTCGATGCCTTCCTGGATCACAGGACCGTTCTTTGTTTTGAGTTCCTCGCACAGCTTCTTCTGGTCTTTGTTCTTGGCGCTGAGATGCTCGTCGGGCTTCATTCCGAGCTTGGCGCGTTCTTCCATGCGAGGCTGGTAGCTTTGCGACCAATCAATCACGCCCACAGAGTAATAAGGCTCGGCGTCGTTCGGGTCTAGTTCCGACGCCATCCGGTAATACTTCTTGGCGTCATCCCACTTCTTCTCGTTCAGGTACAAGTACGCGATGCCCTTCGCGCTATTGACCTTCTGATCGCGTGAAGGATTCGCGTCGATCACTTTCTGGTACTCGTCGATTGCCTGCTGTGCCGTGCGCAAATTCTCCGGTGAATCGATTCCCGGAATGAACTGCGACACATACGCGGTGGCCAGATACATCCGCGCATTGATTAGAGCGGGATCCAGATTAACGGCATTCTGGAAATGAGTGATGGCTTGCTCGTAGTGATTGTCTTTGTAAGCCTTCACGCCTTTGTTGAGTTGGTCGCGGGCTTTCAGCTTGTCGCATCCCACAGAAGAGAAAAGCGCTAGCGCCACTGCCGCCAGCGTCAGCAGTTTGAGATATTTATTCATTGCGGTATAAGTCTCCCTCGCCACAGCATCCTAGGCCCAGAGACATCGGTTTGACAAGCGGCCTCTGCTCAGCACGGAAGCGCAGGGCTTCCGTGCCGTAGGCCGAGTAAGAATCGTGCAACTCCGGGCCGTACCCAGCGGCTAGTCTAGCCGCCTGCTTCAATCTTCGCGGTGATCAGGCCTACCTTGTCCACGCCGGACGCGTGAGCAATGTCAATCACATTGGCGACATTGGCAAAGGGAATGGCATCGTCTCCCTTCACGAACATGACCTTTTCTGCGCGAGCTTTGTAAATATCCGTGAGACGCCCCTGGAGGTTGTCCCAAGTCGCGTCTTCGTTGTTAATCTTGACCCCGGGATCCTGTCCGGCGCCGCGATCGATCAACTGCACCACAATGGTGCGATCAGGCGTATTGTTCTTCGGCGCATTCGGCGGCGGGGGCTGCGGAACCAGCGCATCCAGCCCTTTCGGCGTCACCGGCGAGATCACCATGAAGATGATCAACAACACCAGAAGCACGTCGATGAGAGGCGTGACGTTGATGTTCGCGCTCTGCCCACCTTTCGCACCAAGACTCATTCCCATGGTCGTTCTCCTCTATTGCCCCTGCGCAGCCGGGGCTGGCGGGGCGCTTGGGGTTGTCTTCCTTTGATCCGTAAGCAAGCCGAGGTCGTCGACACCAGCGGCCCGGACAGCGTCAACCACCTGCACGACGGAACCAAACCGCGCCCGCATGTCGGCCTTGACGTACACTTGTTTATTTTGGGTGTTAGAGGCGAGGCGGTCCTTGACCTTCGTGGTCAGGCCATCCACCGAAATCTGCTCGCTGCCAAAATACACCTTGCCGTCGCGCGTAATGGAGACCAGTAGTGCGTCCTCCCTGTCCGCGTCCTGCATCGGTGCCGGGTTGTTCACCTTGGCCATGTCCACGCTGATGCCTTTCTGCAACATCGGCGTGACCACCATGAAGATGATCAGCAGAACCAGCATCACGTCTACCATGGGCGTGACATTGATCTCTGAACTGACCTTCGATCCTTCGTCTCTTTTTGCTAACGCCATAGCTTGAAATCTCCCGTGCTTCCGCGGCGGACCTTAAACCAAGCTGGCCTAAGTTGGGAAGGCCCGGCGCCGGATCGCTCCAGCGCCGGACAAGCAACTCACGCGGAAAGCGGATCGAGTACCCTATCGGCGAACGTCGCCGCGCTTCTTCAGGAAGTAGTCGATCAGTTCGCTGGACGAGTTATCCATTTCGACGTCGAAGGCTTCGACGCGACCAGTCAGATAGTTGAACATCATGACGGCCGGAATGGCGACGAGCAGCCCGATGGCCGTCGTGACCAGTGCTTCGGCGATACCGCCGGCGACTGCCGCCAGACCGGTAGCCTTCGAGTTGTTGATGCCGATGAAGGCGTTCAGAATGCCCATCACCGTTCCGAACAGTCCCACGAAGGGGGCAGTCGAGCCGATGGTGGCGAGGCCGCCCAATCCGCGCTTCAGTTCGGCGTGGACGATGGCCTCGGTGCGCTCCAGAGCGCGCTTCGAGGCTTCGATGGTTTCGCCAGGGATCGCGCCCGGGCTGTCCTGGTGAGCCTTGAATTCCATCAGGCCGGCGGTGACAACCTTGGCCAGGTGGCTCTTCTTGTTGCGCTCGGCAACCTTGATCGCTTCGTCGATGCGCCCGTCGCGAAGTGCTCCTGCCACGGCAGGGGCAAATGCACGAGATTGCTTGCGGGCAGCGCTATAGGCCATCCAGCGATCGATCATCACGCCGATAGACCAGCCGGACATGATGAACAGGATGATAACCACGGTTCGAGCAACCCACCCCATTGCCTTCCACAGGCCAAGGGGATCGGTCGCCATTGCGCCACCGCCTTCCTGGACGATCCAGGCGGCAGCGGCAGGAATGTGATGAAGCATGGTTGCTACGTGAGTTGCTAGCATGAGTTGCTTTTCCCTCCTCGGAAACTTCCTACTCTATTGGACTCTTTGATGCGCTTTACTGTTCCAACCGGTGGCCAGGATTCTCTGACCGGCAGGGCAGCATGGCTCCAACCGCACCACTCGGAAGCTCGGAAGCCGCAGCAATGACGAGCTGGGCGAAACCCGGGCTCTCGGAAAAGCCCTTCCCAGCCGCCATATTTCAGGCAGGAAGGGGAGGGCTAATACGCACACATCAACCCGCAAAATCTCCAGACGAACAGCACCGGCGAGTCTAGCTGCCGGCCAGCGTGAAGTTCACCTGCACCTGCGTATCAACTTCGACCGGTTCGCCGTTCAGCAGGTAAGGCTTGTACTTCCACTGCTTCACCGCCTCGATCGCGGCTGGAGCCAGCATCGGGTGACCGCTGACCAACTGCAGGTTCTGGATGTCGCCAGTCTTGCTGATCTGCGCCTGCAGGATCACTGTTCCTTGAATACGAGCCTGACGCGCCAGCGGCGGGTACGTCGGATTTACCCGGCGAACTAACAGGCCCTGCGAAACGCCCGACGACACGCGTACGCGCTGCGGGGTGGCAATCTTGGGCAAGGCAGCGACTGAACCGGCGCTGGCAATGCTGCCTAGCACGCCTCCCATCGACCCTCCCGGAATTCCACCCGGAACTCCGCCCACGACGCCCGACGCGGCCATGACCGGTGGCGGCGCCTCTTCTTCCTTAATCATCTGAACCTTTTGTGGAATCTTGGTCGGAGTGCGCAGCTGGCCGTTGACGATATCGGTCTGGATGACCTTTACAATCTTAACCGGCGCAGCGGCTGGCGGTGGCGGTGGTGGAGGCGGCGGGGGTGCCACCAGGAATCCTAATTGTATGGACTTGGGCAGGGCTTCGGTAAAGATCAGCGGGATCAGTACCATGACACCGATGATCCCGAACTGAATCAGGAACGAGACGATCGACGTCCATCCCCGGCTCGTTTTCAGCTTGCCGCCCGACTCGATAAGGCTGTCTTCAAACATGGAATTCTCCCCAAACTTTCTCAGACCCCTACGAATGCTTAGACACCGACTGCTTCTCCTTTGCTCCCAGAATCTCGCAGTCGCACCCAGGAGTCCTGGATTTGACCGAAGCGCGCTGCCGAGCAAACCCTCGAGTGCTACCTAAGAAGGCGTAAACCAATGATTCCAAAGATGCCATCAGGTAACTTACTTAGCCTTGGCAACCGGCATGCCCACGGAGCGCTTGCCCTTTTCAATCCGCCAGTCCTGGTAGGCCACCAGGATCGGAGCGGCAATCGCGATCGATGAATACGTACCGATTAAAATGCCAATGACTAGAGCGAGGCTGAATCCACGGAGCACCTCGCCTCCGAATAAGAAGAGAGCAAGTACAGTAAGAAAGGTTAAGCCCGCTGTCAAGATGGTTCTGCTAAGGGTCTGATTAATACTCCGGTTAACGATGTCCGACAACTTCTCGCGCCGCATGAGTTTAATGTTTTCCCGGATGCGGTCAAATACCACGATCGTGTCGTTATTGGAGTAACCAATCAGCGTCAGGATGGCGGCGATGACAGTCAGGGAAATGTCCGTATTTGTGAGAGAAAATGCCCCTACGGTGATCAGCGTATCGTGGAAAACAGTGACCACCGCCGCGATGCCGTAGATCCACTCGAAGCGGAAGCCCAGGTACACCAGCATGCCCAACAGGGAGTACAAGGTCGCGAGTCCGGCTTGGGTCCGCAACTGGCCGCCGACCTGCGGACCGACGATCTCAACGTTTCGCACACCGAAATCAGAAAGGAAGAAACCGTCCGGAATCGAAGCTGCTACCGTTGGATCTACCCCCGCAGCGCTCTTTAACTGATCCAGGGAATTCAGCACGCCCCCGTGCGCCTTGTCGCGCAAATCAACGATCGCTTGGGTTTGGGCCGTATATTTTGCGTCGGCGTCCGTGCCCAAGTGCATCGGATCCTTGTCCATCAGGTAATTCTTGATCCTTAGAGAACTGGCATTGTTCAGATCCTCTTTGCCCGCGGGAGCATTGGTTTCCAACGCATTGATGATCTTCGTCCGGCCCAGACTCAGATCCTTCTCGCTGGTTTCGCGGATATCAAGGTCAATGAGAACTTCGTTCAAGGAAGGCTGGTCGTAAGGCTGAATCTTGGGATTGTGCAGGCCGGCACGATCCAGCAGAGTGCGGATTTGTCCCAGGTCCGGAGTATGCGAGAACCTCACATACACCAGGGTCCCGCCGCGAAAATCCACGCCCCATGGAATGTGGTGCCAGAACAGAATGGAAAGCAAGCCCGCAACACTGAAGACCAGCGAAAAGGCGAGGAAGTACCACTTCTTGCCAAGAAAATCGATGTTGACGTTATGAAAGAACTCCACCGGTTCTAGCCCCTTATCTTGATTGAGGAATTGGGAAATTTGGTAATTTTGTAATTCCAAACCCCGGCAGTGCGTCTGCCTTCAAATTACTCAGTTACCAAATTTCCCAATTACCGAATTCTTCCTAAATGCTGAGCGCCTCTCCGCGCTGCTTGCGGGTCAGCACCCAATCAAAAATCACGCGCGACACAAACACCGCGGTAAACAGGTTCGCCAGCAGACCGAACGTGAGCGTGGTCGCAAACCCTTTCACCGGCCCCGTACCGAAGATAAACAAAATCGCCGCCGAAACAATTGTCGTAACGTGCGTATCGACGATGGTGATCCAGGCATGGCTGAACCCCTGATCCACGGCCGAGGGCGGTGTCTTGCCATTCCGCAGCTCTTCGCGGATGCGCTCAAAAATTAGCACGTTTGAATCCACGCCCATGCCGACCGTCAGGATCACTCCCGCAATCCCCGGCAAGGTGAGCGCCACGTTGACTCCAGCGATCGTCGACCATCCCAGAAACCCGAGCAGAATGATCAGGTTCATGATCAAAGCGACATCGGCATTGATGCCAGCTCCGCGGTAGTAAATGAGCATGAAGATCAGCACCGCAAGCATGCCGATCACCGCGGCTCGCACACCGGATCGAATCGAATCAGCACCCAGGGAAGGGCCGACGGTCCGCTCTTCAAGATAGTGAATGCTGGCCGGTAGCGCGCCGGAATTCAGGATCATAGCCAGATCCTTGGCGGCCTGCGCATCCATGTGGCCGCTGATCTGCACCTGATCGCGGATCGGTTCGTTGATCGAGGCCACTTCCCTGACCTTGTTGTCGAGAACAACTCCGAGGCTGTCCTTCACGTGCGCGGAAGTAAAGTTGAAGAACCGCTGCCCGCCATCACGAGTCAACTGGAAGTTCACATCCGGCTGGCCGTTCTGGTCGGTGCTTGGATCCGCGCGCTTCAGGTCTTTTCCGTTGATGGCAGAGACGCGCGATACCAGAAACCACTGCTCGCCATCCGTACGTCCGCCCAGGGTATTGCCCGGCAGCAGTAACTGGTCGGGAGGGATGACCCCGCTGTTGGCTTGCAGGGCAGCCGCCTGACTTGGATAAGGCCCGCTCATCACCTGCTTGATTTCAAGCATGGCGGTGTTCTGCATGATCTCCTGCACGCGCGTCATGTCGTCAACGCCCGGCAGTTGCACCAGAATCTGGTACTGGCCAAGGCCGTGCTCCTGGATGGTTGGTTCGCTCACACCCAGCGCGTCAACCCGGTTACGGATAGTCTCGATGGCCTGCTTGGACTGCCCGGCTCTTCAAGTCAGACAGGTTCGATGGCTTCATCGCCATATTCCACGTGTCGCTTGAGCCGGGGGTAATGTCGTACTCCGGCAGCCGCTCCAGCACGATGCTGCGCAGATCGCTGCGAGCCGCCGGCGGCACTCCTTTGAGCACCAGGCGGTCAGGGTTGTTCTGCGGATCTGGTTGCGAGATATCGGTGTAATCGATCTTGTGGCTGCGCAGCTGGTCCTTCAGCAGTTCGATCGCGTTTTGCGCATCGATGCTGACCGCTTCGTTCACCTGCACCTGCAGGATCAGGTGCGTTCCGCCCTTCAGATCGAGCCCAAGGTGGATATGATCAGTCAGGGCCGTCAGCAGCGCATCACCGGAAAAGCCCTTCGGAATGCCGAAGATCCCAAACAGGAAGAACAGCATCGATGCCGACGATGGATAACAGTTTCCAGAGAAGATTCTTGTTCATAAGAACCCAGTGGTCAGTGGCAAGTGGTCAGTGGCTAGATGTCAGTCCTGCAACTGACCACTTGCCACTGGCCACTAGTCACTTCATTTTGTTTTCACTTCTTCCTCAGTGGTGGTCACCTGCGTCACCGAGGCCTTGGTTACTTCCACCAGAATGTTGTTCGGGGGGACGCGCAGATGGACGGCGTCATCTTTGAGCGCCATGATCGTGCCGCGCAATCCGCCGCTGGTGGTGACCTTGTCTCCGGTTTTGAGCTGATCCAGCATGCCCTGCCACTTCTTCTGGCGGCGCTGCTGGGAATAGAACATGTAGAAGATAAGAAGCACCAGCGGCAGAAACAGCACCATGCCACCCAGTGCTCCTCCGCCTCCGGCTTGCAGCATTAAGGATAAAGGCATAATTAAGTTTGAAGCGCATGTACACGATACACCGCCTGCGCCCGTCAGCGCCGCGGAGTTATCATTTCACCACGGGGGTTGGATCAACTTCGGCCGGGTTCCTCGGCCTCAGGCTTGGATCCGGGGAGGCCTTTCCTTAGAGTTCAAGGTTCCGGCCGAGACCAGCACCAGAAAGAAAACGGTACTCTTCCCCAAGTGAAATAGAATGCCGTACGCGCTGCATGGTGTCAAGGTAGAAACTCAGGTTGTGAATCGTGTTCAGGACCTGCGCCAACACTTCGTTGGATGCGTAAAGATGCCGTAAATAGGCCCGGGAATAACGCTGGCACACCCTGCAACCGCAATTGGGGTCCAGTGGCCCCTGATCCTGCGCATAGCGCGCCTGCTTGATCGAAACCTTGCCCTCTGAAGTGAACAAAAGCCCGTGCCGGGCAGCTCGCGTGGGCAGTACACAATCCATCATGTCGATGCCTAAGTTCGCGTACTCGACAATCTCCTCTGGGGTACCCACTCCCATCAGGTAGCGCGGCTTGTCCTTGGGAAGATGTTCGAGCGTCGACTCAACAATTTCCCGTGTAAGCTCCCGCGGTTCACCCACGCTCAGTCCGCCGATGGCATACCCGGGGAACCCAACCTCAATGGTCCGCTCGGCAGACTCCTTTCGCAACGCACGATCCATCCCCCCCTGCACGATGCCAAATAGCGATTGCGTAGCAGAGGTATCAGGGATCAGGGACCAGGGGTCAGGAACGAGGGACAAGGGCACAGGCGACGAGTCGTTCCCTTTTTCGTTGTCATCTCGATTTCCTCTGTAGTCATTCGGTTTTTCTGTGTTGTCATTCCGAGCGAAGCGAGGAATCTGCTGTTGCTGACGGCTGACAGCTGACTGAGAGCTATCCCACGGCACCTCGTGCTTATGCTCCTCGAAATACTTCTTACTCCGAGCCGCCCAACGAGCCGTCAATTCCATAGAAGCCCGGCCTCGACTCCCATCCGCCGGATACTCCGTACATTCATCGAACGCCATGATGATGTCCGCCCCCAGCCCGATTTGCGCCTCCATCGCGCTCTCCGGGCTGAAGAAGTGTGAGGAACCATCCAGGTGCGAGCGGAACGTGACTCCATCTTCTGTAAGCTTCCGCAACTCGCTCAGGCTGAAAACCTGGAATCCGCCTGAATCGGTAAGAATCGCGCGATTCCACGACATGAAACCGTGCAACCCACCCATCCGCCGCACGGTCTCGACACCCGGCCGCAGGTAAAGGTGATAGGTATTTCCCAGGATGATCTGCGCCCCGAGTTCTTCGAGGGTCTCCTGCGGAACGGCTTTGACGGACGCGACTGTTCCGACCGGCATGAAGACGGGGGTTTCAATGGGGGCATGCGGTGTAAGCAGCCGCCCCCTGCGCCCCTTGCCGTTTGTCTTTTGGATCGAGAATTCGAGAGCCATGAAGGGACAATTCTAACCTTGCGCAGGACGAGGATCTCGCGTCGGCAGTTTGAAGGTCTCGAGATAGCGCCCGAAGGAATGAATGTCGACCTTCGTGAACCACGGCAGATGTTTCAGACCCTCACCGAGCCCGCCGGCCCATCCGCCCTGGACCACCCAAACATCTTCACCCATGAAACTCAACTCGAGGCGATCGTCAGCGTTGTGCCAACGCGCGTCCACGCTCTGCGCTGTCAATGCCCCATCATTAGGGCCCGTGAATACGACATGAAATCCCTCGCAGCGAAAACTCTCAAATCCTTCGGGCGAATCATCGACGCTGACACGCTTCTGATTACACAGATAGTGCCGCAACTGGTAGCTCGTCGCCTGATCTGTATAGATGAGGTCGTTGGGCCCGATATGGCTACGAAGAAATTGCACCAGCTCATCCATGTGCTCGTGGCGCTGCTCGGCAATAGGGAGCAGGTCGCGCCCTTGCAGCGTGCCGAACGCGTGACAACCGATCACCATCAGCAATGCCAATCCGCACGCCGGACCGATCGAATTCCCGATAATCCTAGCCAGCGCGACGGCCACCCCCGGCAGTGCGAACAGCGCCAGAAACATACATTGTCGCGTTCGCCCGTAGGGATACAACCCTGCAACTACCGCGATCCAATTCAGCACGAACGGCATCGCCAACAAAAGTGCGACCAGGCGTGGCAAGATCCCTTCCGAACGTCTCCCTTTCAAAAACAGCAAGATCAGGAACTCCTGCCACGAACAGGACCGCTGCGACCTGTCCGATGCCCGTCTGGCCAAAGATGAAGCGAAACACTCCGAATGTACCGCGATAGAGAAAAGGGAGGAACCGGTCGCGCCCCGCATGGAAATACCAATCGGAAAGATAGAAGTCACCGAACCGCTGTAGAGGTTGCGCCACCGGATATACCGCACTGAGCTTGGAAATATGAGTCGAATAGAGTGCCCAAGCAATTCCCAATCCGACGGCTTGCCCCAAAATCCACGAACCGACCACGGCCATGCGGGGGCGGTGCGACCATATGCGCGCTATGGCGTAAATCCCCAGGGCTGCCGCGAACAAAAAGGCGGAATAGTGCGAAAGCATCGCGAGGTATAGGCTCGCGCAAGAGAGGCTCATCGCCTTCACCGAATTCTCAGCCACCGCAACCTCGAAAAAATACGCCGCGGCGACCGCGAACATCAGCATCAAGCTGTATTGCCGCAACTCCGCCGACAATACGATCATCGGGGGCAGAAAACATACCAGGACGAGGCCCACCAGCGCGTTTGAATGACCGACCAGTCTCACCAGCCATTTGTAAAAGACCCAGCAGAAAACTGATCCTGCCAGCACGCCCGGAAAACGAAGCATCAGGTTGGACGTGCCCAGGCGTTTTCCAGAAATAGAGAATGAACACCAGAAGCGGAGGATGCGCCAGGGTGAGACTGGCCCGATATGCCGCGCTGAGAGAATTCTGGTTCGACACGGCGAAGTGCCAGGCCTCGTCGGTGTTCAAGAACGTTGCCCGCGCTTGCCAGAGTCGCCATAGGAAACCGATCAGCGCTAACGATACCGCCGCCAGATCAGAATGTTTCCGGAAAGATGAGTTCAGGTCCCTGAACCTGCCCTGGTTTGCCAGAATTTTGTGCGCAGAATCTTCAGTAGGAGGCGGGCTGGCCATCGGTTGCGATTGTAGCAACTGTGACGTCCCTGAAAAATTTCGCGGTCAACTTTGCACCTGAAGGCTTCCATCCAATATTTTTACAGTTTCCGCGCCGACGGCTCCACCCTCCAGGGTGAGCCTTCCGACCGTGACTGGCAGCTTGAATCGCCTTGGCCCCGCGCTGCCGGGATTGAAATAGAGCACGCCGCCGCGCATCTCCTGCTTCGGAACATGACTGTGCCCGTAGATCACGACTCTGAATCCCGCCGCCTCCGGTTTTAGATCAAGCTGAGCGAGATCGTGCAGGACATAGATAGAAATGCCGCCGACCTCGACCACTTCAGTCTCCGGCAATCGGCGTGCCCACGCTCCTTTATCGATGTTTCCGCGGATGGCTGTAACCGGTGCAATAGCCGCGAGTTCATCGAGGATTTCCGGTGCGCCAACGTCGCCGGCATGGATGATGTGTTCAGATCCTTGTAAAGCTGCGAGTGCTTCGGGGCGAAGCAGGCCGTGCGTGTCGGAGATGACGCCGATTAGGATGGCAGTTTCTCAGTTCTCAGTTTCTTTCCGATTTGCTGCTCATGAGCTTGTTCATTTCCGCATGAGAGGGCGCGCCTTCCATCAGCTTGTAGGTGCCGGAAGTCTTCAACTCTTCAGCGAGTTTGCGCAGGAATCCTAGCGACGCCCGCATCGGACCCGAACCCAGGCTGATTCGTTTCACTCCCAGCGTAAGTAACTCAGGAATGGGAGGCGAACCGGGCACTGCCAGGATGTTTACAGGACACTTAAGATCAACAACAATCCGCCCAATCGTCTCTGCATCGCGAACTCCGGGAACGAAGACGCAGTCCGCGCCAGCATCGCGAAATGCGGCAAGCCGTCCCACCGCCGCATCGTAGCGCCGGCTAGGGTCGCCAATCTGCAGGAGATACACGTCAGTGCGTGCATTGAGGACCAGAGGCACGCTCGAGTTTTCAGCAGCCTCACGGATTGCGTGGATTCTTTCCAGTTGCAGGGTCAACTCTGTCAGAGGATGATCGGGATCGCCGGTGGCATCCTCGAAATTCATGCCCACAGCCCCGGCATCAATTACGTTGTGCGCGGTACGGCCGGCGTCTTCCGGCCTTTGGCCATATCCCGCCTCGACGTCAGCGGTTACGGGCACGCGCACGGAGGCCGCGATGTGCGCGATAGAAGCGATCATCCGGTCGGCGGGAATCTTCTGGCCGTCGGGGAATCCCTGGGCAAACGCAATGCCCGCACTAGTGGTCGCAATGGCCTGGAACCCGGCTTCTTCAATGAGGCGGGCACTGGCAACGTCCCAGACGTTCGGCAGCAGCAGGGTACCCGCAGCTGTGTGCATCGTCCGGAAGGCCTCCGCCTTCTTCCTTTGTTCAGGATCCGGCATACGCGGCATTGGATGCTCTCAGCGGCCGCTGCTCTTCATCTTTTCCAGAAACTTTCCGATGCTGACGACCGCCCGGCCCACGGTTCCGCGCCCGATCTCCTGCAGGTCATCGCGAGCAGTCACGCGCAATATATAAAAACGTCCGTCAAACGATTCGAGCACGGCCTCGGCCTTGATGCGTGCGCCGACGCCGCTTGCGGCCCGGTGTTCGATGTTGATCGAGGTACCGACCGTGATCTCGTCGCCCTCGCAGTAAGGTTGAAGAGCGTGAAACGCCGCCGTCTCCATCAGCCGAATCATGTCCGGCGTGGAGTACACCGGAGGCAGCTCCGGATGATGCGAGGTCAGAGTGTGCTCGAACTCGACGGTCTCGGCAGCCTCTCCTCGGGCGCCGAGCGGAATCTCTTTCGCCAATCGTTTCTCTCCCAAAAGAAATGAGCCAACGATTCTACCGAATCATTGGCCCAAACCAGTTTCCCGCGCCGGCTATGCAACCGCCAGCGCAGTGCGACGCTCATTAATCCCGTCCAGTGCCTGCCACAACGCGCGAGCGGCATTTTCCGCCGCGTCCAGCGCTGCATCGGCAGCTTCCGGATGCGCCGCAATGCGCTTTTCGAGCAACCCGCGCCATACGCGGGCATGGTGCACGTCGGCCTCGGCGTGCAGCGCGAAATAACCGCAGGTCTTATCGTCGGCCCCATACATCTCGCGCAAGCGCTGTTCTTTCTCCGTGGCAATCCGGGGAACTTGGGACTCGTACGCATAGAAAGCAGCCAGCGCCTCTTCGGGCAAACCTTCACTGGCGACCCGGTGGAAATACCGGATCAACTGCCGGATCTCCGGCACCGGGCTATGCCACTCCAGGTTGCGCGATGAGCCCATCCCCTCCGCGAAGTCCAGCCACAGATCAGAGTGCGGAATCGCATTCGACCCCTTCCGCGCCTCGACTCCCTTCTCGTCGCACATATTCGCCAGAACGGCGCGGCGCAGTTCGCCGTCTTCCAGCCGCATGCCCAAGGCCGCGAGGTAAGACGGAAACGCTTCCACGTGGTGATAGTAGTCCTGCGCATACTCGCGCAGATCCTCGCGCGTCAGCCGCCCCGCCGACCACGCTTTATAAAACGGGATGGCAGAGCAATCATATTTGGAGATACGAGTGTCCAGCTGCTGGAAGAATTCAGTGGTATTCATAACTCTCCTAAGGAAGGTGGAACAGCCCAATATAAGGGCAGGAGGGCCTGTCGGCAAGTGATCCGGGTCACGACGTCTGTTCAAGTTGCTAGAATGAAGACAGAGTCACTTGGGGTTCTGCCCACGCTCCTGAATGCAATTCACCGAACAATTCGACGTAGTCGTCGTCGGCGCCGGCCATGCCGGATGCGAGGCCTCTATGGCCGCCGCGCGCATGGGCCTGAGGACCGCGCTCTACACGCTCAATCTCGACCTGATCGCCCAGATGTCGTGCAACCCGGCGGTCGGCGGAATTGCAAAGGGCCATCTGGTTCGCGAGGTCGATGCCCTCGGCGGCATCATGGGCGAAGTCACCGACGCAGTTGGCATCCAGTTCCGCTTGCTGAACACCTCCCGCGGCCCCGCCGTATGGTCACCTCGTGCGCAGTGCGATAAGCAGGCCTACCGCCTGAAGATGCGTGAGGTGCTCGAGTCCCAACCGAATCTCAAGATCAAGCAGGCCGAAGTAGCGGACCTGATTTTGGAAGAGAGCTCTCAGCTCTCAGCTCTCTGCTCTCCGCCGGAAGGCAATGATAGTTTTTCTGAGAACCGAGAACTGAGAACTGAGAACTTGCGGAGACGCGTCATCGGCATTCGCCTTCGCGACGGCCGCACCGTTGGCGCCCAAGCCGTGATTATCACGACCGGCACATTCCTGAATGGCCTAATTCACTGCGGCGAGCAACAGTATCCCGCAGGACGTTCGGGCGAGCCACCGGCGGTTTTACTCGGCGAAGCCCTCAAGAAGCTCGGCCTGCGCGGATGCCGCCTCAAGACCGGCACTCCTCCGCGACTTGACGGACGCACCATCGACTGGTCTCGTTTCGCCGTGCAACCCGGCGACGAAGATCCCACTCCGTTCAGTTTCCGCACCAAGCGCGTCGCCCACCACGATTCGCAGGTGCCTTGCTACATCGCGTGGACCACGGCTGAGACCCACCGCATCATCCGCGAGAACGTCCACCGCTCCCCCATGTACAGCGGTCAGATCCAATCGATCGGGCCGCGTTACTGCCCTTCGATCGAAGATAAGATTGTGAAGTTCCCCGACAAGGAAATGCACCAGCTCTTCCTTGAACCCGAGGGTCTGAACACGTACGAGATTTACGTGAACGGCATGAGCACGTCTCTGCCGGTGGAAGTACAGCTCGCGATTCTCAAGTCGATCCCGGGACTGGAGAACGCTGAGATGCTGCGACCGGGTTATGCCATCGAGTACGACTCGATCGATCCCACCGAACTCGAGCGCACGCTCGAAACGCGCAAGATCGCCGGATTATTTCTCGGCGGCCAGATCAACGGAACGTCCGGCTACGAAGAAGCAGCATGCCAGGGGTTGATGGCCGGCATCAACGCAGCGCTACAGGTCAAACAGCAGCCGCCACTGATTCTCGACCGCACGGAAGCCTACACCGCGATCCTGATCGACGACCTGATCTCAAAGGGCACTAACGAGCCCTATCGCATGTTCACTTCGCGCGCCGAGTTCCGCCTGCACCTGCGCATCGACAACGCCGATCGCCGCCTAACCCCCCACGGCCGCCGCGTAGGATTGATCTCCGACGAAGCGTGGACAGAGTTCCAGGCGAAGCAGGAACGACTAGCCCAGATGAAGAAGTTGCTGGAGGGAACGCGCGTAACCGCTGAAATACTGGAATCAATAAAAAATCAGGAGCCCACCAACACTCATGTGGGGACAGCCGCCCCCGGCTGTCCAGCCGAGCAAAGCTCGACAGGCTTTTCGTCTGCCATAGGCCAAACGTTGGCTCAACTCTTGAAGCGTCCCGAAGTCACGGTAGAGCGATTAGTGCCAGCGCTGAAGGAGCTAGCACCAGAGTTCTTCGAAAGAAATTCCTCTGTGGCCTCTGTGGTGAGGCTTTCTTCCGAAGTAAGAAACGAACTCAAGTCGGTAGAAACCGAGATCAAGTACGAAGGCTACCTGCTGCAGCAGCAACGCGCCATGGACCGCCTGAAGAAATCCGAACTGCACTCGATTCCCGAATGGTTCGACTATCGCTCGGTGAGCGGCTTATCCCGCGAGATGCAGGAGAAGCTGACGAATGTCCGTCCCCGCACCATCGGCCAGGCGTCGCGTATTCCTGGCGTAACCCCAGCCGCTGTTTCGCTGGTGAATGTCTATATCGAGATCCAGGCCCGTCGCCGCGAACAGGCGGCCGCGCTTTAGTTCTTGCCCCGGCTCTGCAACTGCTCCGCCAGCTGAAGTTCGCTCTCGGCGTCTTCTTTTCTTCCCATATCGCGGTAAGTTTGCCCGAGCAGATGATGGGTCATCGGATTGTTCGGGTCCATCGACGCGGCCCGTTGCAACGCTCGAATGGCAAGCTCGAACTCGCCTTTCTTCTCGAGCACTTTGCCCATAAGGATGAAGGGCCCGGTGGTCGTGGCATCGAGCCAGATCGAGCGCTGTAAGAGCCGCTCCGCCTCGTCGTATTTCTGCACCCGCGAATACGCGTCGGCCAGCTTGTAGTAGGTCGCTGCATTCGCCGGACTGATGGCAAGTTCCTTCTGAAGTTCCGCGATCGCCTCAGGAATTCTGGATTTATAGATATAAAGTTCGCCGAGAAGAAAATGAACCAACGGCAACTTTGGATCCAGTTCCGCAGCCTTCTTCGCATACTCTTCTGCGATAGGGTCGTACTCCTGCCGCAACAACATTCTGGCGGTGAAGAGGTACGCTGCCGCAGAATCGCCAGGGACGTCGAACATTTTGCCGAAAGACTTGCGCGCCTGATCGTAATTTTTCAGCTGGATATAACAGACGCCCAGAATGTAAGCCGCGTCGACATTCGAGCGCGAATACCATCCCTGCACTCGCTCCAGGAGCGGAATCGCCTCCGCGGGATGTCCGTTGAGGTAATACGAAAGACCCAGAAGCTGCGTCGCTTCGTCGTTGCCGGGATCCGTCGAGATGGCTTTCTTCAAGTATTCGATCGCCTTCGAATAATCACTCTTCTTGTAATAGGCTGTGCCAATCTCGAACGAAACGCCCTTCGCGGATGGGTCGCGCGCCTCTATCGCCTGCAACTCCGAAATCCCCTCGTCAATCTTGCCCTGCTGCACCAGCTTCCGCGCATTCGAAAAATCAGGCGCGGTGGTGCTTGTCGAAGCTTTCGGCGGTTCAGGAGGAGACGATTGTGGTAATCCAGAGCAACGAACAAGAACGTCAGCAGCATCGCCGCACAACACGCGAAACGATGCGCAACAAACCGCGGTTTCATAGCCAGAATTAGAGCACAAATCACTGGCGCGGTCTTGAACGCGCGCGGACCTAAGAAACTAACACCTAAAGACTCAACACCTGCCTCACCCGCTACAATAGCCGTGCCCATGATTGCCCATTTGCGCGGAAAACTCCTGGCCAAACATCCCAACCAGGCGATCGTCGAAGCCGCCGGCGTCGGCTATGACGTCACCATCAGCGTGCCTACGTTTTCCGAGCTGCCAGCGCCGGGCTCCGAAGTGGCCCTGCACATCCACACCCACGTCCGGGAAGATGCACTCGCTCTTTACGGATTTCTTCGACCATCGGAAAAGGTGCTCTTCGAGAAACTGCTCACGGTCAGCGGGATTGGCCCCAAACTCGCGATCACCATCCTGAGCGGCATGGCTGCCGACGAAATGGTAGGCGCCATCCGAGGCAACGACGTGGCGCGCCTGACGCGCATTCCGGGCATTGGCAAGAAGACCGCTGAGCGCATGGTACTCGAACTGCGCGACAAGTTGCCGCAAGCCGCGCCAACGGCCATCACCGCCGCACCGCCAGTGAGCGCGGTGGAAGAGGACGTTCTCTCCGCCCTGGTCAATTTAGGATATCAACGTGTCGCAGCAGAAAAGGCACTGGAACTCAGCGTGAGAGGCGGCAAGAGCGGCTCGTTCGACGCACTCTTTCGCAGCGCACTCGCCGCACTCTCAAAGTAGGAACAGGAAGTTCACTTCTTCGGCCCGCCTTCGGAATCCTTTGTGAGTTGCAGGTTGCCCAGCACCAGCTGCGAGATGGCGTGCGGCCAGGTCTCGAGCCCGCTCTTTCCCGCTTTGACGGGTAGAATGCTCGTCTGAATCTCTTCTTTCTTGTTGGGCACGCTCATCTTCGCTTCCATGCTCAGCCCGTGCTTCATCTTGTTCTCGATGGCCAGCGTCATGCCAACACCGCCCGGCAGCTCTGGGGGCTGCTCAAATTTGAACCACACGTCGGCCTTCGCGACGTCGGGCTGATACCTCACACTTACTATCCGACCGTCCTGCACCGTGATATTCACTCCGAACTTGTCGCCCAGGAATAAATAGACCTCGTTCTCGGAAACATACGGGATGCGCCGGTCGTAGCGCTCTTCGGAGTAGTGATCCTTATCGATCTTTAGCTTTTGGGTGAACGGTTCGCGCAGAACCGGATCGTTCGACTTATGCGCAGCCTTCTGCGCTGAAACGGACGTAATGCTCGCCACGCAGAGGACCGCTGAAACGATTAACTCATGAGCGCTTCTCATATCCGATAAAGACTACTCCTACTTGCCGATACAGAATGTGCTGAAGATCAAGTTCAGAATATCATCGGTCGTCGTCGCCCCCGTGATCGCATCCAGCGGCCGCAAGGCATTGTAAAGGTCGAGCAACAGCATCTCATGCGGGACCTTGTTCGTAACCGCCGTTTGTGCCGCTCCCAACGCTGCAAGAGAATCGTTGATCAACCCGGCGTGTCGGACGTTCGTCAGAAATCCCGCCTCCTGGACGGCAGTGTCTGCGCCAACATGCCTCAGGATCTCCGCCCGAAGTTCTGACATTCCTTCGCCGGTCAGCGCCGAAGTGAAAACGGCTTGCGGTGCCCCACTTCTCCCCGATTTTGGGAGAGTTGGGGATTTTCGAGGGTTCCTTGTTTAGATCACACTTGTTCTCCACCACGATCACAGACCGACTTTGCGCCTGGCCCAGCAGCTCTTCATCCTCCTTGGTCTGCTCTTCCGAAGCATCGACTACAACCAGCACAAGGTCCGCATCGGCCAGCGCCTCCATCGATTTGCGGATCCCGATCGACTCCGCCTCATCGAGCGCCTGTCGAATGCCGGCCGTGTCTACAAGCCGGACCGGAATCCCACCGATCGCAACCGTCTCGGTAACCAAATCCCGCGTAGTGCCCGGAGTCGCCGTCACAATGGCGCGTTCGCGCTCCACCAATCGATTGAACAGCGAAGACTTCCCCACGTTCGGCCTGCCGACAATCGCCAGCGTCAATCCTTCATGGACGATTTTTCCGTAGGCAAAGCTGGCACTGAGCTCTTCCAGCGGCTTACGTATGCCCGCGATGTGCTCGAGAATCTTCTGGTCCGGTGCCACCGAAACATCGTCTTCCGCGAAATCGATTCCCGCTTCGAGCAGCGCGATCAATTCCACCAGCTTCTGCTTGATCGGCTGCAAACTTCGCGACAAAGAGCCGTCCAATTGCTGCGCCGCAACCTTCGCCTGATACAGCGTCTGCGATTCGATCAGATCGCGCACTGCCTCAGCCTGAGTCAGATCGATGCGCCCATTGAGAAATGCCCGCATCGTAAACTCCCCCGGCTCAGCCAGCCGCGCACCCGCCGCCACGCACATCTCAACAATGTGCCGCAGGACAACGGGAGACCCGTGCGCCGAAATCTCAATGACGTCATCGGTCGTATAAGAGTGGGGCTTCGCAAAGAAGGTAACGACAACCTCGTCGATCCTTTCCGCAGCCTCAGAATCCATAGGGTGCCCCACCCTTATCGCGTCTTTTTGCGACAGGGTGGGGTTTTTGACTTCGCTTGAAGGATCGACGAATTCCCCAAACACTGCTCTCCCCGCCTCTAATTCGTGCTTCAGCCGCAGCATCGGCCCAGCAATCCTCAGCGCCTCAGGCCCGGCAATCCGCACCACGCCGATCCCTCCGCGCCCCGAGGGAGTCGCGATGGCGACAATCGTGTCATCCAGGTTCACGCGCCGATTGTAACGGGTAAACTATGGGCACAATCAAAAGACTGGGCACCAACATTTTCGGGTGCCCCACTTCTCCCTGGGTTTGGAAGAAGTGGGGATTTGACTTCGCCAGGAGCAAGAAATTGTCCGTAGCAGATGAACTCTTAAAAGCCAACGAAGAATTCGCACGCAACTTCAAGCTGGGAGAACTCTCGGTCCGCCCCAAGCGGCACGTAGCGGTGCTGGCCTGCATGGACTCCCGCATCCTGTTCGAGCATTGTCTGGGACTGAAGCCCGGAGACGCGCACATGATCCGCAACGCCGGCGGCATCGCCACCGAAGACGCGCTGCGCTCGCTCATCGTCTCCCATCACCTGCTCGACACCCAGGAGTTCATCATCATCAACCACACCGACTGCGGACTGCTGAAGGTGCAGGAATACGAGTTGCGCTCGAAGCTGGCCGAGAAGATGGGCACAGTGGCCAGCGAACCCGCCCACTTCTACGCATTCGATGATCTCGAAGAGAATGTCCGTCGGCAGATCTACCGCGTGAAGTCGCATCCGTGGATCCCGAAGCACATCCCTACCCGCGGATTCATCTATGACGTGAAGACTGGAAGACTGAAGGAAGTCGAAGCGAACTGATTGTGTGGCGCGGGCACTCCTGCCCGCGAATGACGGCTCCGAGCAAGAAGTTTGAGGGATCGAGGTGAGATTTTCGCCGTTAACCGTGGTTAGATTTCGCGGGCAGGAGTGCCCGCGCCACACAGCCTACCGCAAGACCTTCTCAATCTCCTGCCTTAATTCTCCGTACGGAACCGCACCCGGATGGTACCAGGCGACTTTCCCCGTTCGATCCAGCAGCACCAGCGTCGGAGTCGTGGAAGCTCCGTAGATCTCAAAGTTGTACTTGCTGATGGGCACCGGCATATCCAACAGACCGCTGTAGAACCGATGCCGCACCGCATCGATATATCGAAGTTCGTCAGTCGGCGAAGCGTGCTCGACCTGCGCCGTGTAGCCGTAAAAGCGGGTCGGCCCGATCACTTTCAATCCCTTGCCCGCATACTCCGATCGCAGCTGCGTGATGATGGGCGCCTCGGCTTTGCAGTCCGCGCACCAGTGCGCCCAGAAGAAAAGGAGCACTGGCGAACCGCGAAGCTGTGCGGCCGCCGGAAGGGGCGCTCCCAGAAATTGATCCGACTTCAACGCCGGCGCGATCTTGCCCTGAAACGACAGCAGATTCAGATTCTTCTGAATTCGATCGTGAATCGACGTATTGCCATATGTACGCAGCGCCGACTGCAGCAGCGCGACCGCCTGCGCCTTCTGCCCGCGTGCAGCTAAAACCTGCGACTGCACCTCGAGCGCGGCCCCGAGCGCCAATGGCAAATGAGGCTCCGCATCTAGCGAACGTTGCTTCAGCTGCTCGAGCGCCATGGTCTTTGTCTCTTTTGCGTAAGCTGCCGCCTGATCGTATTGCCCCTGGTCGAGCGCGGCCCGTCCCAGCCAGGAATACGCTTCCAGAAATTCCGCGTCAGCGCCTCGCTGATTACGGTAAGAATTGAGTTGGGCTTCGGCCCCCGCAAAGTTGTTCTGAGCCAGGGCAAAACGAACGCTGTCGACAATGCCAGCCCAACAGGCGCTCGCCGTCAACAGAATTGAGACTAGAAGAATCCTGGAACGCATTTGTTTCTATGATGATTCTTCTGCCGGAAAGTGGCAAATCAAGGATTACAGATTTCAGATTCGATTGCAGATTTTAGATTTCAGATTGCAGATTAAAGCCCCTGGGAACTGCCGAATGAGAAGCCTGGCATCGGGCAGGTTAGGTTTTCAATCTGCAATCTTAAATCTGAAATCTGCAATCTTCGAATCCAGGACTGCCACTAGTAACAGACTGATTGTAAATGACTTAATATCACTCTTCTGCGAATTCTGTAGCTATTTCTGTGCACTTTCGCGTAAAATGAAGTTGCGTTTGACTTTAGAGTTCCTTCGCAGTACATGCATCTCCGCTTAACCCAGCGTGTGACCTGCCTGCAGAAGAATCCCGAAAGTTTCAGCGCTACATCAAGAAAAAGGAACAGTGCAACAACATGGAAACAGGAACAGTGAAGTGGTTTAACGACGCTAAGGGCTACGGTTTCATCAGCCGCCAGAACGGCGAGGATGTCTTCGTGCATTTCTCAGCTATTCAGGCAAGTGGCTTCCGCAGCCTGCAGGAAGGTCAGCAAGTGCAGTTTGACGTGGTCAAAGGCCCCAAGGGCTGGCAGGCAGAGAACGTCAAGGGCGTCTAAACACCGCTTCGCAAGTGACAATCCGCATGAGGGCGGCCAGCAATGGCCGCCCTTAGTGTTTTTGGCGAACAATTGCCGCGGAGTGCGGAGGCTGGCCCGTGATGGGATAGTGGGGAATGATCTGGTTGATCAAGGTTCTAAGCGACGAGGCGTCATCCAACCGAACTGAACGGCAAGGTCACACGCGGAGCAGAGGACCACGCGGAATTTAGGACGGAAGTCCGGCGCTGCGGCACAATTTTTCGAACCGGGGGTCGGAGCGCAGGCGGTCCAGTTGAGGATCCGCGAGGACAAAGGGCATCAGCGAACGCGTCTGCACTCCCTTTTCAAGCAGCGTGATGGCTCGGTCCCGGTCGCCCAGCACCGCATAAACCAGCGCGAACCGCGCCTCGAACCCAGCCAAAGGAGGGGCTTTCTCCATGGCTCTTAGAGCTTCCATGGCTTCCCGCCGTTTACCCATGCTGGCATAGATGGTTGCGAACGTGTACAGGGCTGCGCTGCGGTTATCGATGGTCTCTTGTAATTTCCTCGCCGCGGCAAGGGCATCCTCGTACTTCCCCAACTGTTCATAAGCGTCGGCGATGCGCCAGAGGGCCGGCACATAATTAGGATCCAGTTCGAGAGCGCGCTGGTAACGCGCCACGGCGTTTTCGAACTGCCGCGCACGGTAAAGGATTCTGCCTTCGTCGCAGATGTTTGGCACGGAGAGCGGGTCCAGTTCAACTGCACGGTGCACCGCGGCCAGCGCCTCCGGGTTTCTGCCCAAGGCTTGCAGAAAGTAAGCGTAGTACGCATAAGCACTGGCAAGATTCGGGTTCAATTCGATCGCGCGCTTGAATTCCGCCTCCGTGCTGGGCCAGTCCCAGTCGCTTTGAAAATGGATCTTTGCCAGCAGGACGTGCGCCTCTGCGAGATCTGGATCGAGTTCGAGCGCTTTCAGCGTGTTCGTGCGTATCTCATCCGACAGCTTGTTGATCCCCAAACCACCCCAGATTTCACGTTCGAAATCGGCAGTCGCGAGCCCCGCGTAAGCCTCCGCATAACTAGGGTCGATGCGAATGGCCCGCCGAAAATACTCAATGCCCTTGGCGAGCGAGGCAGGAGTTCTCTTGCTGGAGTGATAGTTGCCCAGAAGATAAGCGTCGTGCGCCTCCGGGTTAATTGCTCGGGCGCTGGCGAGGTGCTGCCGCTCCTGGGGAGTGAGTTGGATCTTGATCTCGCTGACGATAGCCTGGGCCAGTTCGCTCTGCATCAGCAACACGTCGCGGGAGTCGCGCTCATAGATCTTGGCCCACATCGGAGCATCCGTTTGTGCGGGAATCAACTTCGCAGTGACCCGCACACGATTGCCCGACCGCTGCACGCTGCCTTCGATGACCGCGTCAACGTTCAGGTCGCGCGCAATTTCGGGCAGTGTCTTGTCGCTGCCTTTGTAATGCATGGCAGAAGTGCGGGAGATCACGCGGAGTGCGCTGACCTGGGCCAGATCGGCGATCAGTGTCTCCGTCATGCCATCGGCGAAGTAGTCTTGCTCAGGGTCGTGGGAAAGGTTTGCAAGCGGCAGCACGGCCAGGGACTCAATGCGCGGGTCGGCAACCGGGGCGAATAAGCGCGCGCGCCATCCCGTTACCTCGGCGCCGACCAAGACTGCGATGAGTGCGAGAGCTCCCACTGCGACAATGGCTGCTCGGCGGACCGTCTTTCGCTCGATTGCGGCTTCCGGCGCAAGCGACGGGACAACCAATTGCGGGTCTGCCCCGCCAACCGGTTCCAACCGGGGCGACAATCGCTCAACCGCACATTTAAAGCGGTACCCCCGTCGCGGGATCGTTTCGATATAGCGGGTTTGCTCCGCGGAATCGCCCAGTACGTCACGGATCTTTTTGACGGCAGTGTTTAATCCGTCGTCAAAATCCACAAACGTGTCGGCGGCCCACAAGGTTCGCTTAAGTTCCTCGCGGGTTACGATCTCGTCGTTGCGCTCGAGCAGAACGCGAAGTACCTGGAAGGGCTGCTCTTGGAGCCGCACCCGTGTCCCGTTCTCCCACACCTCGCCCGAACGGAGATCCACTTCAAAGCGGTCAAAGCGGACTCGACCGGACGATTGGGCGCTGCTACCCACGTTTGATCCCCCAGGCGGGCACTAGTATAGGCCCGAAGGCCCTGACAGACAATCGCCGAGAACGGGTAACTCCTTGCTTCCCCTAGTCTTATCTGTCCGGAAATAATCCGGCAACAGTTCAGCCGCAGTTCATGGACGCTCGGCCCAACCTGCGCCAGATTCGCCTCCGGCTCTAAAGGAGGGCTCACATGAAGACGGTTTTTCGATTCGCTCTTTCGTTTGGCATCGCGCTTCTTGCGGCCGCCAGCTCAAATGCGCAAAACGTAGTCGTGCAATGGAATGCCATCGCCTCCACCACAATTATTACGAACGGCAAAGCATCCCCTGCCTCCTCAAGCGTATGGTTTGCCTATGTGCATCTGGCGGTCTTCGATGCTGTGAACGCCGTCGACCATCGCTTCGAGCCCTACCAGTTCACCACCAAAGCTCCTAGGGGTACCAACAAAGATGCCGCTGCTGTTGCGGCGGCCCATCGCGTCCTGGCTAATTACTTCTCTGCGCAGCAGGCCAGTCTGGATGCACAATTTGCGTCCTCCCTCGCGGCCATCCCTGACAGCGCTGCCAACGTTTCGGCTGGCATAACGGTGGGGGAAGCTTCCGCACAAGCACTGATCGCGGCTCGAGCCAACGACGGCTTGCTAGCCAGCATCCCCTACACCCCGCTGTCGGGCCCGGGTTACTGGCAACCGACTCCGCCAGCCTTTGGACCCGCAGCCACGCCCTGGCTCGGGCAAATGGTTCCATTCACCATGACAAACGCGGCCCAGTTCTTTCCGGACGAGGGCCCTCCAGCGCTCGACAGCCAGCAGTGGATCGATGACTACAACCAGACCAAGACCTTGGGAGCGCTTAACAGCACGGTGCGTACGCCGTCGCAGACCGAGATCGGCCTTTTCTGGACAGAGCACACCGGCGCACAGTACGCCCGTGCGTTCCAGAATCTGATCACGCAGAAAGCGCTCGGCACCTCCGACTCGGCCCGCCTGATGGCGATGCTCTGGGCCGGATACGCGGATGCGGCCATGGGATGCTGGAATGCGAAGTTCTTCTTCAGTTTCTGGAGACCCGTCACGGCAATCCAAGCCGGAGGAGGCAATTCCGCCCTCGCAGCCGATCCAGCCTGGCTGCCGCTCGGTACTACACCCAGCCACCCTGAATACCCCGCGGCGCACGGATGCGTCACCGGCGCGGTCTCGACGGTCCTCGCAGGGTATTTTGGAACTTCAAGAATCACGTTCTCCGTGGACAGTCTGGTCACAAACACCACTCACACGTTCACCAGCACCGATCAACTGGTGAGTGAAGTTGAGAACGCCAGAATCTACGCCGGATTCCACTATCACCACTCTGTTGTTCAGGGCAAGCTCTTGGGCGGCAGAGTAGCGCACCAACTCCTGCGGCGATACTTCCGACGTGTGGATGACTAAGTGTCCGGACGAATCGTCGACCCGGTTTGTCGACCCGCCCGTACAAAGTACGGGTGCCCCTCGATAGGAGCGAGGGTCTGGCAAGGGCGTAATTATCATGGGCGGTGCGGCGCACCGCCTGGTTTCTATTTTGCGGGCGGCAACCGCTGACTCTGCTCCTGCTCGAGCCGCTGGACCATTTCCTTCGGAAGGTTGTGGAGTAGTTCCAGAAAGGCGGCGTTGGTCCAGCCGAAGCCGACCACGTTCATGTGATACCCGAGTTCGGCGTGGGCCTCGGAAGAACGAGTCACGACGTTGTACTTTTCCCGGATCTCGCCGTCGCGGCGGAAATTGTCCGCCACCGTTGAGAGAAATTCGTACGAGACCCGGTCGGCGTCTGCATTGTCGTCCCAGCGTCGCAATCCATCGATGGCGAGCATCTCGATATTTCCCCAGCCGTAGGGCAGATCCCACTGCGCGCCGCTCTCTACGGTGCTCATGGGAAGGCCGCCCGGCTGCTCGAACACCTTCAGATTACTTGCGACTGCCTTGGCCTGCTCAGGAGTAGCCAACCCGGCCCACAGCGGATAGAACGTACTGGCGTACTTGTAGTCCGACATTTGCTTCGTCAGGAAGTTGAAGTCGAAGAAAAGTCCCTGATCCTGATTCCAGAGATATTTCGTGATCAGGGTCTTGCGTTGTTCGGCGTGCTTGTTCCATCGCTCCGCATCGTCGGGGTGCCCAAGCCAACGGCTGATCTGCTCCAAGTCTTTTTCCGTCTTGTACAGCAGGCTGTTGAGGCACACCGGAGCGAAGTGATGCGTCGCCGAACCGAACGCTCCGAAACGAAAGCTGACGTCAAATCCGGACTCCCGCATCGAGCGGTCGCCTTTGTAGTAGTCCTTACTTAACTTGAATTGCCTGGGCGGTTCGCACTCTGGATGTGCCATGGTCGTCGCGGCATCGCAGACTTGCAGCGTATAGAGCGCACCGGCAACCGACTGATCTCCCGACTGAGCTTCCACCAGGTAATGATCCGCCTGCTCGGGGTGCAGGAAGAAGTACTGCGCCACTTTACGGTAGAAGCCGGTCTCATCTTTCACCGCCTCCTGAGGCGGGCCGTCGCCAAAGTCGTAGTAGCGCGACAATCCCGTGTCACCGGCAAGGTGCGGTTCACGCGTCCACATCTCGTAGTCTTTGCTCAAATCTGCGTATGCGCGTTGCAGCCAGGCCTTTTCATCTTTTGCGCCGGGCTGCTTCCGGGTCGCTTCATACACGTCGACGAACATCGAACTCAGGAATGGAGGCTGCGAACGGGTCAGGTAATAGGTGCGATTCGCATTGAGCATGGCTCCGTAGTGCTCGATCTCGAAGAAGAAGTTGTCGACCATTCCTCGGGCCAGTTCCACCCGTCCTGACTGAAGCAGGCCGCGGACGATGAAATAGCTGTCCCAGCCGTACATTTCGTTAAATCGCCCGCCCGGCACAACGTACTTGTTGGGAAGATAGAGAAGTCCCGGCGGATCGATGTTGCTGGTGGAGATCTCTCCCAGTCGATGAATTTCCATCGGCAAATGCTCGACGCGAACGTTGCAGTTCTTGCTGAGCATCTGCACGGAAGCAGGTTCCGCCATTTCCTTCGGCAGATAGAGCACCGATTGCGCGGAGATCTTCGGATCGACGATGCTGTTGCACTCGCTCATGGAGCGCGTCAATGTATCCCATCCCGACGAGATGTAGTCGAGGATCGGCTTCAGACCTTTTGCGTCGCTGCCTGGTACGCCCTGCGCTTGGGTAGGAACTGTCGCACAAATCGCGAAGAGAAATAAGAGGGCGGAAGCAAGCCGCTTGCCGCGGCAACTCGTGAATGAACGGATGAGAATCATTGCTATGCCAGCAAAAACTTCGCCATCATATATGTGCCCACAGAACTCACCAAACAAATTTGAGCGGTGAGGACCAAATATCCCCGACTGACCCCGCTTCCCATCGCTAACTTTTGATTTATCCTATGTAGTTTCGTAGGGATCTGAGGGGGACCAGTTGAAACTATTCCACGTAGCTCTTCGTCTGTCTCTGCTTTTCGCAGTTTTCTTTTCCGCGTCCCAAGTTTGGGCACAGGTTCCCGAGAGCCTCTACAGCGATCTGCACTGGCGCATGATCGGCCCGTTGCGTGGCGGACGCACACGCGCCGCCGCCGGAGTTCCCAGCCAGCCGAACGTCTTTTATATGGCACAAGTGAATGGCGGCGTGTGGAAAACGGACGACTACGGCCGCATCTGGAATCCCATCTTCGATCGCGAATCTACGCAGTCGATCGGAGCCATCGCCGTCGCTCCCTCCGATCCCAACATCGTCTACGTGGTTAGCGGCGAGGGTCTGCACCGCCCAGACCTTTCCGTGGGCAACGGCATTTATAAATCGACTGACGCTGGCAAGACCTGGACTCATCTCGGCCTGCGCGATGGCCAGCAAATCCCCGCCCTCATCGTCAATCCGCGTGATCCCAACAAGCTCATTGCCGCCGTGCTCGGACATCCTTACGGTCCCAGCGAAGAGCGCGGAATCTACCGCTCTGCAGATGGCGGACAGAACTGGCAAAAAGTACTTTCCAGAGACGAAAACACTGGAGGCTCTGACGTCGAGCTTGATCCCTCAAACCCCGAAGTCGTCTATGCCTCGATGTGGGAAGTGCGCGAGGGTCCGTGGGAAGACGGGAATGAATTCAACGGCCCCGGTGGCGGGCTGTTCAAGTCCACTGACGGTGGCGCGACGTGGAATCAGCTGAAAAATGGCCTGCCGAACGATCTCTCGCAAATCTACGTCGCGATCGCGCCCAGCGATTCACGACGTCTCTATGCCACGCTGGCCACAGCGTCAGGAAAACTTGCCGTTTATCGGTCCGATGACGCCGGTGATTCCTGGTCTCAGATCACAGACGATCCCCGTCCCTCCGGCCGCATTGGCGGCGGAGATCTGCCGATCCCGCGGGTCGATCCGAAGAATCCCGACGTCGTGATTGTGGCCAGCACCGTCACCATGAAGTCGACGGACGGCGGAAAAACTTGGTTCGGTTTTCGTGGCGCGCCCGGGGGCGATGACTACCAGAACCTCTGGATTAATCCCAACGACGGAAATATCATTCTGCTGGTCAGCGATCAGGGAGCGATCGTCACGGTGAACGGTGGCCAGACCTGGAGTTCCTGGTACAACCAGCCCACCGCACAGCTCTACCACGCTATCGCCGATAATTCTTTTCCCTATCGCGTCTGCGCCGGGCAGCAGGAAAGCGGTTCGGTCTGCATTCGGACCCGCGGCAACGACGGCGTCATCACCTTCCGCGACTGGCATCCGGTGGGCGTGATCGAATACGGCTACGTCGCTCCCGACCCGCTTGATCCGGATGTTGTCTACGGCGGCGGCAGAACTGAAGTCTCCAGGTATCACTGGACGACGGGGCAGGTGCAGGACGTCACTCCCATTCCGCTGCGCACACCGAAATATCGCGCCAACCGAACCGAGCCGCTGATGTTCTCTCCGGTCGATCCACATGTCCTGTATTACGCGACCAATGTCCTCTTCAAGACGACCGATGGCGGGAGTTCCTGGCAGACTATCAGCAAAGATCTGTCACGCGAAAATCCCGGTCCGCCTGCGAGCGTGGGCACTCTCATGAACAAGGGCATGGAGAAGCAGCGCGGCGTAATCTACGCGCTCGCTCCGTCTTTCAAAGATCTAAACACATTGTGGGCCGGCACCGACGACGGTTTGATTTGGATCACGCGCGATGGCGGCAAGAGTTGGAGCGACATCACGCCCAAAGACCTTACACCCTGGAGCAAGGTCACGCAGATTTCAGCATCGCGCTTCGACGAAGAGACTGCCTACGCTTCTGTCAGCCGTTTCCGCATCAACGACATGCACCCGTACCTCTATCGCACGCGCGACGGAGGCAAGAGTTGGACGCTCATCACCACTGGCCTGCCTGACTTTGGTCCTGTCGACACAGTGCGGGAAGATCCTGTGCGAAAAGGTCTGCTGTTTGCCGGAACGGAGAATTCGGTCTGGGTTTCATTCGATGATGGCGATCGCTGGCAGCCGCTGCAATTGAATCTACCGCACACGTCCATGCGCGATCTCTGGATTCACGACGACGATCTGGTCGTCGCCACACACGGCCGCGGCTTCTGGATCCTCGATGACATCACTCCGCTACGCGAGGCTTCGGCTACACTCGCAAATTCCGCGCACCTGTTCGCTCCCGCACCCGCATACCGCATCCAGCGCGATACCAATACCGACACTCCACTTCCCCCCGACGAACCTATGGCCGCCAACCCTCCGGATGGCGCAATCCTCGACTACTATCTGCCCGCAGCCGCGAGCACAGTGAAACTCGAAATTCTCGATCCAAAAGGCCATGTTGTGCGCACCTTCTCGAATAACGACAAGCCTGAGATCCCCGAAGAGGAATTGAAAAAACAGTTGATCCCGCTCTACTGGGTTCGCGGCCCGCGCCACCTCTCGACCGAACCGGGCATGCACCGTTGGGTCTGGCATCTGCACTATGCTCCGCCGGCAAGCATGCGCCACGAATACCCGATCGCAGCAGTTCCGCACGATACCCCGCGTTATCCTCTCGGACCGACCGTTGTGCCGGGAGTCTACAAAGTCCGGCTGAGCGTGGACGGGAAATCGTTCACCGCGCCGCTCACAATAAAGATGGACCCGCGGGTGAAAACGCCGCTCGCGGGTTTGCAGAAGAAAGCACAAGCCGAAGCGCGTCTGGCTGCGATCATCACCCAGACAACGCAGGCCTTGTTGCAAGCCAACTCCATTCGCTCGCAGCTCGAGAAGCTGGGCCAGTCCAACGACGCAACCAAGAATGCAGTTGCGGACTTCCAAAAGAAGCTCACGGCCCTGGTGGGCGCCCCCGCTGGATTTCTTGCTCCACCATCCCCGGAGGCCACGCTCAGCCGCGTCAATGGCGAAGCCAGCACCGTGTATCAGCAAATCTGGTCGGTCGATGCGGAGCCAACTTCAGCGCAGCTGGAAGCGCTGGATGCGACGGATCACGCCGCTACCGATCTCCTGAAACGCTGGACGGACTTGAAGACCAGCGCCGTACCCGAGCTGAATAAGGTGTTGCGCGAGTCGCAGGCTCCTGAGGTCCGCATTGAGGATCATCCTCCCCAAGTCGAAACCGCGGTCGATGAAGAGTAGGCGCTGCGCCAGACACTAGCATGCCGCTGAGCTGACTCACTCAAGATGAAATGCACCACCGCTCCATTCCTCAGGAGCGACATCGGTGATAGTTTCGGTGAAGTCCCAACGGTGCCCATAAAAATCCTGTGCGTTGTATTGGCGCTCTCCATAGGGCTGGTCCTGGGGTTCAGTCAGGATGATGGCACCATTCTGCCGGGCGCGCTCGGAGTGACCTTTAGCATCTTCGATGCGGACCTGAACTATGTGCGAATTATTGGGCACCACGTTGCCTTCGGCGATCGTGAAGCAGCCGTCGCCGGCTTTCATCTGTATGCGGTGATTGGCAATGCGAAGACGGATAGTGAACCCAAAAGCCTTGGACAGCCAACCGGCGGCTGCGCCAGGGTCGGGGTATATGAGTACAGGAATAACCACGCAGGGCGGCACCGAACGGTTGAATCGCATCTGGAGACTTTATCACTCACGCCGAGCGGAACTCCGCGTTTGATGTGCGGCGGCCGATGGCTGTAGTTGTGGTTAACACGCCGCGATGGCGCTCACTGAGGAGTTTTGAGTGAAAATGGCGATCTTTCAACCGCTGACCGCAAGTCCTGTTGGGAGGGTCGGGCCGCCCGCGCGCCCCGTATACGAGCCAGTAACCGTTCTTCCTGCCTGCGGCAGCCCGGAACATCAAGCGCTCAAAACCCAAGTCATCGGGCTCGATGAATGCTTTTGGCGATGATTCACTTATCGGTCTCCCAATCGAATGCGGCGTTCGGATCATTCATTGTTTTTTCATGGACTGTTAACGTGGGCTGGAGGCGGCTGTCTTTATACTTTCGGCTTGTTCGCGCATGGCTTAGGAGGTCATGAAACATGAAGAAACGCCTTTCGATGGTCTTTGCCGCAGCTCTCGCGGCAGCAGTAGTACTAGGATCATTCCCCGTCAAAGTGAATGCGCAGGAACACGATCGCGACTTCCACGGTTTTGTGCCTGGCAGCATCGTTTTGAGCGGCACGGTCTACTTTGGGAATGCCGACACCGTTAGCCCGGGCGAAGTATTACCGCACGGATGTCTGAACACCGGCCCGGTCACGAACCCTAATCCTGCCACCGTGAATGTCCCTCTCCTCCCTGCCGACCAAACTCCCCCTATCACCACAACGGCTGTGACGGTTACCTGCGGCTATGCGAGCGATAACGGCGAAGCCCCTAATCTCAACGACAATCACAACGTTTGGAACAACGCCAGCACCGATGGCAGCTTTGGCGTCTCTCGCCGATCGTTCTCTGGAACCTCAGCACTCATGGCGACTTGCTTGGTACCCTCCACGTTCCCAGTGACGAGATCGTGACCAGCTTTAGCTCCAAATCCGAGCTCGCCCTGAATCGCTCGGTGGATGGCAGGAGCCTGACCTTCATGGGCTACCGCGGCGGTCCCGGCTGTCCGACCCTCACCCTGGATCCAACGACCAACATCCTCACGCAGGGCACGAACGTGGGCCCCATCTCGCCGACTGCGCCGAACCTGATCGATGTTTCGGCCTCCAGTACGCCAGGCCTCTGTGACCCGACCAATGCCTCGGTCGCGAGCTTTGCCGGCGCATCCAATCCGACTGCTTACTACCGTTCCGTCGCCGAAGTGGACGCCTGGGGCCATATCTCCTACACCGATGGCGACGCCTACAGCGGCGACAACTCCCGCGCTGTGATCAAGGCGGGCAATGGGCTGTATTACTCGGTTGGAAACGACAACAGCGGGGGGCTGTCGAAGAAGCAGGTGCCGATCACGCAGCTCGGCGTCAATCTCTCCCACTCGACGGGGGCCGAACTGTTCGTTCCGGGCGCAGCGCCGCTAGTCCCACCGGCCAACAACATGATTTCCTATTTCGCGTTCGCGGGAGACAAACCCGGTAAGGACACGAACTTCCGCGGCATAACGATCTTTAACAATACACTGTATGTCGCAAAGGGCAGCGGCGGTAACGGCATCAATACCGTCTATCAGCTCGGTACTCCGGGCGTCCTACCCACTCCAGACAACGCCCCAGCGGGCGGCCTCGTTAACGAACCTTTTACGATCCTCCCTGGATTCCCCAACACCAATGCCAGCACAAATGCCCCGGGTGGTGACTATCCTTTTGGGATTTGGTTCGCTAATGCTACAACTTTGTACGTCTGTGATGAGGGCGACCTGATCTACACGCCGAATCAGGTGATCAATGGTCAGGTGAACGTTGCCGACTCCGGTACGCTGGCGACCGCCGGCCTTCAAAAGTGGGTCCTCACCACAACGGCGAGTGGCAGCCAAACCTGGGTGCTCGAGTACGTCATCCAAAATGGACTCAACATTGGCGTGCCCTATAGCGTGCCGAACTATCCCGCGTCGATCGAGCCTGCGACCGGCGGATGTCGCAACATTATCGGCGTCGCCCACCATGACGGCACTGCCACAATTTACGCGATCACGTCCACGATCAGCCAAAACGGCGACAACGGCGCCGATCCCAACAAGCTGGTGAAAGTCACCGATCTCATCAGCGCCACCCAGCCAGCAACGCACGGTGACCTCGACAGGTTCGTCACGATTCGCTCGGCCGGCGCCGGCGAAGCGTTCCGCGGCGTCGCCCTGGCCCCCGCAGAGGAAGACGGCAGATAGAAACCCAACAACAGAGTTCGCAGCCAACCAAGGCTCCCCGTGCGAGATCGACTCGGGGAGCCTTGTTCCTTTGACACGTAGTGGGTGTTCACCGGCCTTGGGCTCTGGTTCGGGCTTTTGCGCCAACCTTTGTTAACAGGGTTAGCACAAGCTTGCCCCAGTTTGTTCGCGCCGGTTAGAGGTACAATTCTGCCGCTGCCCGAGTTCCGTCAAGAACCCGCAGGCCAATACCAGCCCGCTTGTTGCGTTCTTGATTATTTCCTCTGCAGGAACTCGCGCAGGACTCGCACCGTCTCGTCGGTCTCCTCGATAAACGGAAAGTGGCCGCTCTTCTCGAACATTACAAACTGGGCCTGGGGCGCGTAGCGTTTGTACTGAATTGTCCATCGAGGAAACGCAATACGGTCATAGCGGCCGACAAGAATGAGTAATGGCATAGTAAGTTTCTTCAGGTCGAGCCTGTAATCGAACTTGCCCATGTCGCCTGAAACCAGAAAGTCGGCATCTTCGCCAGTGATCGCGCAATAGACATCATTGTTCACCGAGCCGCCCCCAGTCATTATTTTGTCAAAATTCGACGCGTTATAGAACATCAGGAACGCCGGAGAAACATCGTTGGCATCCTGATATTCCTTGCTGCATGTGTTAAAGCCCTGCGCACGAACCTGTTGGATTTTTTCCCACGTTTCAGGAAACTGGTTTCGCAGCTCAGCGTTGCTGTTGTCGTTATTGGCCTGCCACATTTCGCTGCTGAACAGAGTGTCTACCAGAATCAACCGATGCAGGGAGTCTGGAAACCGCAGCGCGTAGGCTTGCGCGACAATGCCACCGTAAGAGTGTCCAAGTAGGTTGATCTTTCCCAGGCCCAAGGCTTTACGAAGACCTTCCACGTCGTCGACATCCCGCGCCAGAGTGTACTCGCGGCGATCCTTCGCACGATCGGACTTGCCTCGTCCAAAGGCATCGAAATAGATGATTCGATAAGAATCCTGCAGGGCCGAAAAATACGGATGGAAATAGTCGTGCGATATGCCGGGGCCGCCTGAAATAAGGATCAGCGGTTCTCCCTTGCCTTCGCTTTCATACCAGAGCCGCGCACCGTTGATGGTTACGTAGTCGCCCTTCGGGTGGGTAGTGGAACGGTTGGAAGCGGTATCCTGAGCACCGGCGGTAGACGTCGGAGAGGATGCAAGAACCGAGACGACGAGCAGAACTGCCATTACGACAGAAAGCCGCTGCATCACCACCTCCGAAGAATCGAATCGGCGTGTCAACTGTTCAGCTGCGCTGAGCGACTAGTCGCCGATTTTCGCGTTCCGGCCCTGCATTCTAACGCATGGAGTCCCTCAACGGTTGTTAACAGGCCGTTCTCAACAGCGTGCGCCGTTTGTCCGCCGCGAACCAAGTCAATTAGTGAGAGATGGATGTTTCAACAACTGCAAGATTCAGCCGGGACAGAGCCTGCCCCGAGCCAAGCCGAAGCGGTGCATTTTGATCGTCCCGAACGTCTGCCGTGTTGCGCTTCTGAAATGTCATAGCCGTTCCGGCGACAGCGTAAGTGTCGAGACATCCCTTGTCTTGACGGCTGCATCTTTTGCACAAAACAATCTCTTACGGCCTCGATGTTGGCAGAGGGAAACCCTCCAATGGATCCGAAAACGACGCAGATCTTCTTTGGAGTTGTACTGATTTTTGTACTCACTGCGAATTTACTCCACGCGCAAGACCCGCAGGCCACGCTCTCCGGCACGATAACCGACTCGTCCGGCCAGGTTGTCGCTAACGCCAAAGTCACAGTTAAAAATTCGTCCACCGGTCAGTCGACCGAGGCGCAGACCGATCTTGCCGGACTCTACACGATTCCCAACCTTGCTGCCGGAGAGTACGAAATCTCGGCCGCAGCTGACGGAATCGGCGCCGCCATCGCGAAAGTGACTCTAACCGCCGCAAGCCAGCAAACACTTCCTCTAATTAGTCGCGCCGAGATTTGTGCGAAATCAATTGGCTTTAGCCGCTGAGAAATATCGCTAAACCAAAAACTCGACCCCAATCGCACCTTCTCAGCAACCTCCTAGAGAGCCGCCACTCTTTCCCGCAATTCCACCGCGATCGCGGCGGCATTCATCCCCGCGGGAAATTTGATTGGGGCCCCAATGCGTACCGAAATCCTCCAGGGCGGCGCAAACTTCTTTCCCGCTTTCTTATACTCAAAGAGTCCGTCGATCCGCATCGGCAAAACCGGAATTCCAAGATTCTCCGCCAAAAGGCCTATTCCCGCGCGAAACGGACACAACTTCCCGTCGGTCGTATGCCGGCCCTCCGGAAAGACCAGGATGCTGTAGCCGCGGTCCACCGCCTCACCGGCATACGCAAAACTCCGGCGGAATCCGGCTTCGCGCGGCAGCGGGAACAGGTTCAGCAACGACACTCCCAAAATCCACTGCACCCGGCCATAGACGCGCAGAAACCAGTTGCGTTCAGCCGATGGTGAGCGCAGCGCTTCCAGCGTCTCTCCGCCGGTCGCAATCGCGAGGCGATGCCGGAAGCGAGCCGGCAATGCAGTAAGAATGAATCCGGGATCGACATCGCCCAGATGATTCGATACCACGAGCAGCGGGCCCTTGACCCCGTGCAAGTTTTCGCGCCCCACAATGCGAGGCCATCCCAGCAGCACAATCGCCGGTCGCATCAGGAGATAATGCGCGAGCACCCGGATCCACCTGACTGGCCACCGCAACACCCATCCCGGATAGTGATACGCCTCTCCCGGCGCAGCTTCACCGCGCAGCATCCGCTCCACATCGCCAACCGTTCGCACGGAACTGAATCGGGTTTCGCTGAGGTCCACCTGATAGCGATCCTCAAGTGCACTTAGCAACTCAACACGATCGAGTGAACTCAGCCCAAGATCCGAATCGAGATTCGCATCCGGCCGCAGATTTGGCACGCTGCGACCTGCCACCCGCGAGATCAGTTCTCCCAACAGACTGCTCTCGGCCTGACCCGCATTGGCCGGACCTGCCTGTTCCATTCGGGCTTGCACGAATTCGGCAACCGCCTGCCGCTTCGGCTTCTGCGTGTTCGTTCTCGGAAAATCCTCTTGTGGCCATTCCATCCACATGCGCATGCGCTGATATTCCGCCAGGAATTCGTTCGCCCTTCGGACCACGGATTCCAAATCGCTTGTGTCGCGCAGAATGGCTACCGCGCAAGGTTCGGCGTTGCCGTCCCTTTCTACTCCAACCACCACGCAATCCTTCACCTCTGGTTGCTTGAGCAGCGCCGCTTCCAGATCGCCGGGATGCACGTTGGTTCCGCCTGACGTGACTATGACTTCCTTCTTGCGCCCCTTGAAATACAGATTGCCGGCCTCATCCAGCGCCCCGATGTCACCCGTGCGATACCAGCCCTGCTCGTCGGACACGCCATGAGATCCTTCCGAATTCCAATATCCCGACGCAACACCGCCGCCCCTGACGAGAATCTCGCCATCTTCTGCCAGCTTCACCTCGCGCCCAGGCAAAACTTTCCCGATCGACCCCTTCCCCAATCGAAATGGATGATTCACGCTGATCAGTGATGTCGTTTCAGTAAGCCCGTAGCCTTGAATTACGGCGTATCCCAACCGTCCCCAAAACTCTTCTGTATCGCTGTCGAGCGCCGCGCCCCCTGAGATAAACGCCAGGAACTTCCACCCGAACTGCCGGCGAATCGCCCGGAAAGTCCACCAGCGCCGCAAAAAGTGTTTGTCCTTCGCCCCAGCAAAGCGCCGCCGGAATTTTTCCAACTGGCCGCGGTCTTCAATGTCGCGTTCTACTTTATGTTTTAACGATTGCAGCACGCGCGGCACGCACACCAGCACCGAGACTCGCTCGCGGCGAACCGTGTTCATCACCTCTGAGGGCTTCAGTTCGTTCTGAAAGATCACGGTTCCACCCATCAAAGGTGGCAAGAACATTCCCAGAAACTGCCCGAACACGTGACTAAGCGGCAGCAGATTCAGAAACCGCACCGGATGCACGAAGTGCTCATACTTCAAATACGCCCGAATCTCTTTCTCCAGTGGATCAACATTCGCCAACACGTTGCCGTGAGTAATGACGACGCCCTTGGGATCAGCCGTCGTTCCCGAGGTAAAAACAATCTGCAGAATGTCATCGCGCCCCTGCTTGTCGCGCCGACTGGGCGAGGGTTCCTGACGCAAGCGCGCCAATTCTTCGAGATCAATAACCGGAACAGAGAGATCGCCAACTTCCTCTCGATGCCTCCCCGACGCGACAATCAGTTTCGCGCCGGCCTGCGCACACACTCGCCGCGCGAAGTCCGCCGACGCCCCATCGTCCATGGGAACAACCACCACGCCCTGGAGCGCGCACCCGAAAAACACTGCCGCCCACTCAGCCGAATTCTCACCCCAGAGCAAGATGCGATCGCCCTTTCCAACGGAGCGACGTGCAAGCTCCTGAGCGAAGCCAAATGCCCGTTCCACGACCTGCCCGTATGTGACTTTTTTCGTGCGGTACCCGCTGCGCTGGATGTAGGCACACTCCCGCGCGTGTGCCCGAAAATGCTCCAAAAACAATTCGGCTATCGATTCAGCCATGGTCCGGACCGCAATCCGCCTCGCCGATGATGCATCGCCATCAGCATCAGTCTAGTGGAATCACGGCCGTTCGAAGGATTGCTTGACGTACAGTTTCGCGACTGTACAAAGAAGGCCGCCGGGAGAAATCCCGACGGCCGTTTGTTTCGTCCGACAAAAGGACAGTCCCCTCCTCAGGCTGCGGCTTGATGTTGATAAGCGGGCACGAAGACTTCGGCTACGAAACTTTCGAAGCTCGTAGGCGTGGAATTCCCCGTTGTCCGCGGTTCCAGGGCGCGCATCTTTCCGGAGTTGAGTGCGCCCGTCATCTCCAGCAGCAGCCGGGCAAATTGCTCGGACATTCCCATCTGAACCAGGACGCTCCGAAACTGTTCGTCGGGCACCTGGACATACTTGAGGTCATGCCTGCCGATTGCCTTGCCAATAATCGTGGCCACGTCGGTATAGGTGAGATCGCTTTGCCCCAGCAGTTCGCGCGTTTGTTTGCCGCGAATCACCGGGTGCAACAGGTTGTCGGCCGCCACGTTTCCGATGTCCCGCGTCGCAATCATCGGCAGCTTCAGATCCGGACGCAGCGGTCCGGCGGTCGCCCCCATCTGGCGGATCGCATTCACCTGAGGAAGCGTGTTTTCCATGAAGTATGCGGCGCGCAGATAGAGCACATTCGCGCTGTCGATCCGGTTGAGTTTTTGTTCAAGATTGTGAAGTCCGACCACAGGCCCCGTTCCGCTTGGTTGTTCGGCTCCGATGCTGCTGAGGGCAACGACGTTCTTAGTCCCTGCACTTTGCACCGCGGCTGCGATCGCGTCGCTCACCCGATTCGCATAACCCAGCGGGTCCGTGCTGGCGGTATTCGGTGGAATCATGACGTAGGCCGATTCTGCCTGTTGGAAGGCTTTGGCGAGAGCGTTGGCGTCGGTCACATCGGCGATGAACGCCTCCGCGCCTTTCGCCGTGAGAGGCTGTAAATGAGCTGCGTTTCGACCAACGGCCCGAACTTTCTTGCCGCGGGCAAGAAGGTTGCTGGCCACTACATGTCCGGTGTTTCCGCTTGCTCCCAGTACGACATACATAGACTTACCTCCATGCCTCGCTTGGATGCCGGAGTCGGCGTTTTGGACTCGGCAGCGGGACACTCCTCTGGACTGGCTCAGCCCGCGTCGCGACCCTGTGACACCGTGTAGCCGGCCTGCTAACATTCGGTCCCCGGGGGACGTTCACCATGCCGTCCTTTGCGCAAAAGATAGCTGCCGTTCTGGTGTCCGCCGTTCTCGCCTTCCTGATTTTGATGGCCGGACAAATTCCCTGGAGTGTGCTGCTCGCTCTCAATTTCCGGAACCGCACGTCGGCTGTGCCGTGGTCGGTTGCAGTGATGGCGGTGGTGCTATGGCTGATGTGGCAGTATCTCGGCGGCAGGGGATGGCCACGCAGCACATCCGCGAAGCGCCATCGCCTCCTGCGCGCCAACCCTGTACCGCCGAAGACGTTCGCTCTTTCATTTCTCTGCGGAGTGCTGGCAGTCATCGCGCTGGCGGGATATTGGATTGTCTTTTTTCAGCTCGCAAAGACCCCGCCGAATGTCCTGGCTGATATATCCAAGTATCCTCTGCTGACGGTTGTATTGGTGACAGCGATGTCATCGCTGGTCTCGCCCATCAGTGAGGAGATCGCCTTTCGGGGATATGCCCAGCAGATCCTGGAGAGCCGGTTTCCCGGAGCTGCAGCGGTGACTCTGTCATCGCTGTTGTTTATGCTGGCGCACGCCAATCACGGGCTGTACTGGCCCAAGCTTACGGTTTACTTTCTTGTCGGAGTCGTCTTCGGCGCGATCGCGCTCCTGACGAACTCCACCCTGACTACGTTGCCCGTCCACATCGTCGGTGATATCACGTTCTTTGTCCTGATCTGGCCTCGCGATGCAGCCCGCAGGCTGGTGACAGAAGGCGGCGCGGATCAATGGTTTTGGGTGCATGTGATGCAGGCGATTGTTTTCACGCTGCTGGCGCTGGTGGGATTCTGGTACTTGAAAAAACAGGGCGAGCGCGTGGAAAAACAATCTTCTTGACGTGGTCAATCCTGCTCAGATTGCCTCTCAGCCAACCGCTAGTCCCAGGGTTGAATTTCTTATTTTGAGGAGGACCACCAGATGAAAGCCGGATACCGACAGCTGAGTTTTCTTACCCTGACCGCTGCACTTCTCGCACCCGCGGCAATCACGACCCGCGCCGCCGCTCAAGACGACAAACGCCAGGAAGACACCCAACGCAACGACAAAAACCCTACCCGTGTCTACGATCGCACCCACAAGGACTACCACGATTGGAATGAGAACGAAGATCGCTCCTACCGCCAGTACGCGGGGCAAAATCAACAGGATTATCGTGAATACGACAAGTTGAACAACGAACAGCAGGACCAATACTGGAATTGGCGCCATAGTCATCCAGATAGCGATCAAGAGAAGCACCGCGATCAAGACAAGCACTAACTAAATCGTCCAGCCGCAGTTGGGACAGCCTCATGCTGCTGCGGCACTCAAACGGAGGGCCCACCCTGGCGAGGGCCATGCGAAGGCAATAACCCGTCACTGCAGGCTGCATCGTGCCCACCCTTCGAAAACCGCGAAGGATGGGCCACCCTCAGTTGTGGATGGAGAAGGAATCAAAAAGGAAGGACTGGGCCACCCGCGAAACTCGTAGGGCTAGAGGTGTGGCAGTGTCAAAGGCGCAGAGAAACCCGTCACTGCGGGCTGCATCGTGCCCACCTTTCGAAAACCGCGAAGGGTGGGGCCCGATTTGTGTTACGGAGGAGAAACCGAAGCTAAAGGATGGGCCACGCAATATAAAAGGGCGCCCCTTTCAGAGTAGGCTGCAGTTGCTGTGAGCAACAGTAACTACGCCGAAGGAAAGGAACACCCATGGAGAGTGTGAAGTACATTGGCTTGGATGTCCACCAGAGCACGATCAGCGTGGCCGTGCTGAATGCGGAAGGCAAACTGACGATGCAGTTGGTGATCGCGCCCAAAGCGACTGCGGTGCGAGATCTGCTGAGGGGATTGCGTGGAGTACTGCACGTCACCTTCGAAGAAGGCACGTACTCGGCCTGGCTCTATGACTTGGTGGTGCGAGATGTGGCGCGGGTGGTGGTCTGTAATCCGCGAAAGAATGCACTGCTGAAGTCGGGCAACAAGAGCGATCAGATCGATGCGCGCAAATTGGCCGAACTGCTGCGGGCCGGGATGCTATCGCCGGTGTATCACGGGGAGCAGAGCACGCGCACCTTACAACAACTGGTGGCCAGTTACACCGCGCTGACCGAAGACACGGGGCGGGCGATGCGACGGATCAAAGCCCTGTATCGCAGCCAAGCGATTGGGTGCGCGGGCAAGAAGCCGTTCGGCAAGCGGCATCGCGGGGAATGGCTGGGGCGACTGACCGACAGCGGGCAGCGGCGACGCGCCGAGTGGCTGTACCAGGAATTGGACGCCGTGCAGATCTTGCGGCGAGAAGCCAGGCAGGCGGTGATGGTGGAGTGCCAGAAAAATCCGGCCGCGAAGTTGCTGCGCTCCATGCCGTTCTTCGGTCCGCTGCGGGCGGCCGTCTTGATCGCGCGAGTGCAGACGCCGCATCGCTTTCGCACCAAGCGACAGTTCTGGACCTACTGCGGCCTGGGATTAGAGACGCGCAGCAGCGCCGACTATGTGGAGAAGGATGGGCAAATCCTGCGGCGGCGCAAGCCCGTGTACATCCGCGGCTTGAACTGGAACTACAGCCACGAACTGAAAAATGTGTTCAAGAGCGCGGCCACGACGGCGAGTGCGATGGACGGCCCGTTTCGCGCGTTCTACGAAACGAGAGTCGCTAACGGGATGCTGCCGGCCATGGCGCGACTGACGCTGGCCCGCAAGATGGCGGCGATTGCACTGATTCTGTGGAAGAGAGGAGAGACGTTCGCAGCGGAATATCTGAAGCCACAAGCAGCATAAGCGCGTACCCCCACGAAGTCCGGAAACTGTAACCCTGACGTTCGAAGGTTGGAGAGCTGCGCGCACGGGTTCGAGGGTAAGTATCCTAAGGCGGGATAGGCGGATCAGTCTCATGGGCCACCATATGCTCCCTCGCACAACCCAACAAAGCCATAGTGCCGCGTCCAGACGCGAGCCTCAGATAGAACCATGGTTGGCCATGCGGCCACCGAGCTGCTTGTCGGCGCCAGACGAAGACCGATTCGAACCAGTCATCCGGAAATGCGTGGTCATGCGAACAACACGATCGAGGCGGGGTGGAGTTGTCGGCAGGGGCTGGATGCCAAGAAAAACCAAACCTTCCTGCGAAGGGAGAACTGTTTTTTGCTTGACATCCCCTTTTATAGAACCGCCGTCGGCGCCTTTTTCGACTTCTTCTTTCTGCTTGATTACTTCCCCCCCACGACAAACATATCCCCCTCCGTCAGTCCACACTTCTGCACCATCTGATAGCAGTAATACAAATGCGCCGCGTGTTCGTTCCGCGAATCCGTCCCGAAGGTAAATTTCAAACCGCCTCGTTTAGCCCGGCCGATGAAATTCTCGTCGGGGACGTGGGCAAGCTCGTTGATCTCGATGGCGATCTTGCGGGCGCGGGCCAAGTCGATGATGCGGTCGACGCGCTGCGGCGTCCAGAGCTGCGCGTATTGGCGCGCGATGGGCACCGGCAGGAACGTGGGCCAGGCGAAGATGTCGATGGGCTCGGTGGTCAGCACCTGCTCGATGAACGGCATGTAGCGCGTCATGAATTCTTCGCCGTCGTCGACCATGGTGTCGATCTGCCAGATCGCCAGCCAGCCGCCGTCGGGGCGCGGCAGCGTGAGCGCATCCATCAGGATGTAATCGAGTTGGTCGAGAACGGGCTTCGAGAAACTCTTCGACCATCCCGCATAAACGGGTTGCAGGCCGACGTGCACGGGATGCTTGCGTAGTCCGTCAATGTATTTCTTGAGGTCGGCATCGGTGTTGATGGGGTATCCCTGCCCGGGATGTTCGACGATCCCGATCTGCACTCCCCGTTCTTTGCCGAGTTGCAGCGCCTGATCGATCGAGAGCGTGTTGCTCAGGTGGACGTGGAAGTCAGTGACCGCGAACGGCGGCTTTAGCGGAGCGGGGGACTCGGCGATTGGTGCGGCTAGAGCGCGTGAAACGTGAGGTGCTCCGGCGAGTGCGGCTCCGGCGATCACCGAGGTCTGAAGGAAATTTCTGCGGGAGTAGGGATGAGTCAAGATGAGTCCTCCACTGGACTTGGCAGCATAGAGAGCGGGAAGTAACGAGTCAGTGACTCGCGTCACTGGATCGAAATTCGACGTGCCGGCCCTCACAGCCCGCCACTAAGCGGCTGGAACACTTTGTCCCGAGAGTGTGTTCCGCACTCAGTCTCGTCACCCCTCATACGAGCGGCGGCGATAACAAGTTCAAATGCGGCGAGTCTAATGCGGCGGGGCTTATGGACACTACGGGTGCGCGGGTTGGGGATGATGTTGCCGAGTCGTCGCAGGCTGGCGCTGTAAAAGCGAAAATTTCAGCTGATATTTATCGTCCGGTCGCTTCGCTCTGGCACACGGCGCTGGTGTTGCTTGTGCAGGCCGTCCTGTCTTATCGCGGAGCGATTCGGTTCGGGAAGCTGCATGCTCTCGCGGTGGGCCAGCGCGCGGGCCTGTACCAACGCACCATGATATCTGAGTGGGTGATGCTCGGCCTGGTGCTGGCCGGGGTGTGGTTTCATGGCTCGTCGCTGCTGACGGTGCTGGGAGAGCGCTGGCGTTCGCTGGGTCAATTTCTGCGGGATCTGGGGATTGCGATACTGTTTCTGATGGTGACGATTGCGATCGGATCGGTATTCGGGCACGGAAGGGGAGATGAGTCCGCGACTCGTTCCCTCCTGCCGCAGGGCCAAACCGAGATCTGGCTGTGGGTAGCGCTATCGGTCACAGCGGGAATTTGCGAGGAGGCGATCTTTCGCGGTTACTTCCAGCGGCAGTTCATTGCCGTGACGAAGAATGTTCCGGCGGGGATTGTCCTTTCCGCGGCGCTGTTTGGGGCGGCCCATCTCTATCAGGGAGTTTCGCACGCGCTGCAGATTGGCCTGCTGGGTGTCATGGGCGGGATCGTCGCGTACTGGTGTGACAGCGTGCGGCCGGGAATGATCGCGCATACACTGCAGGACATTCTGGGAGGGCTGATGCGACATCAGCGTGAGTCACTTCATCAGCTTGTCGCCATATTGAGGCTGCAGGGTGCGTAGCCACTGCAGGGCTAGCGGGATCGCTTCAGATCAGGAGTGAAGGTCCAATGTAAAACCACCGATGCGGAAGTAAGCAGAGCTTCCCGTTGTGCCAATGCGGACGACCACCTGACTCAAATAGCGTGTATGCACCGGATTGTTGGTGGAACAGATCCGCGGGACAGCCCAGCCAGCTCCGGCCAGGGTCACGATCCATAACACGATTGCAGTCACTCTGGCGGCGACGCCGAATGTCTCTTCGATTACGGCCGTACGCGCGCAAATGTCGCCGATTCGCTGCCGACCTTCAGAGCATGCTGCCACGGCAGTTCCCACCAGATAGAAGGCCAAGCCGTCGACGATGCGCAGAAGATTCCGCAGGGCGCAGGCGGCCAAGGCGCCGCTTTGCGTCGTTCGCACAACTCGAATTCCCACCAAAACTTTGCCGAGTGTGGCGCCACAGGCCGCCTCCATCAGCCAGCCATAGAGGAAAAGTATGGCGCTGTTGAGCGTTAAAGCAATTACCAGCGAAGCGGTGGTGAGTTGCAGTTCAGCCGCGTCGAACGTGCCCCAGCGCATGAAAGCCCATGCATCGACGATGGCGAACAGTCCAAAAAGCAGGGCGATATCGAGCGCAAAGGCGATGAACCGGTCACCGAGTCGGGCGAAACGGTACCGGGCAGCCGGGGCGCGGGCAGAAGCAACAGTGGTGGTGGTCCGGGAGACGGCGCTTGCGGGCTCGGTCAATCCGCACTCTTCCAGAAGATGCTGGCCGGAAGGGATTGCCCCGCCGCAGCGCTTGCAGTTCTTTGAGTGCGAACCTATGTGACTGTGGCAATGCGGACATTGCATACTCTGCGAAAGGCCCTCACACCGTCAGTGCATCAAGAATAAGCCTAGATTTGCGGGCCTTTGTATGACCGAAGGACAGCGGTCAAGCGGCCATTGTCCGGTTGGGAGTTCGGATCCATTGCCTGTCTTTTCACGAACTTATCTGTTGATACTGCTGGAGACGCACGTTTTCGGACTCACCCCAGAGGACACAGAGGGCCACAGAGAAAGTCAAAATCCCCCGCCCTGTCTCGCCTAAGACCGGCGAGACAAGGACGGGGCACCCTTCCTTTCATTACTGCGCGGGGGTTTGCGGAGCAGCCGGAGTTGGAGCTTCCGCGGTCACTTCCGGAGTGATCGGGTTGATCTTGACCGTCGAAAGAATCTGTTCCAGGCGGTTGAAGACTTTGTCGCGATCGACGTGCTTCACCAGGCCTTCGGCAGAGGCGTCGGTCGTCACGTTCAGAGTGAACTCGTAGCACGCTCCATTCTGGTAGACATGGAAGTACTTGGAGTCGCTCTGGCGCGTGCCTTCGCCGGTGACGGCTTCGGTGCCGCGGAGCTCCATCTCTCCCAGCATCAGCTTGGCATTCGGCGAAGCATCAGGCGCCGGCGTTGAAGACTTCGCCTGGTCGGAGCCTGCCACCGGCTGCGCGTCAGACTTCGTTGCGGGCGCGGAATCCTGCTTGGCAACTTCCGTCTTCGCAACTTCCGTCGAGGCTGCAGCGGTCTCAGGCTTCGCTACCGCCTTCGACTGCGGCACCGCGAACTCGCTGCATTGATCGGCAGTGAGTGTCTTGTGGACGCTCACGTTGAAGAATGCGGACGAGAAGTCGGTGTTGATGAAACCGGTCTCGGGGAGCTCGACTGCGGCGAGCGCGACTCCACCGGACTGGACGAAGTTCATCGGGACGGGATTCGTCTGGATCAGTTCAGACGCAGCGTCTCCGGTCTCGATCGCGTAGCGCCGCGGATACTCAAAGGTCACGCCGTAGGTCTTATCGGTGTAATTCACAGTCGCCGGTTTTTTGTGAACAACCGGTTTCTTGGCAGTCGGTTTGTTCTCCGCCTGCAGCATTGGTGCGGGCATCGGTTGCGCCTGTACCTGCGGCTGCGTGACCGGAATCTGGTTATTGGAACTGACGGGTCTTGGTTTGTCGCTGGAACATCCGACCGTTACTGAGCAGATGATCAGTAGGGTAGCGAAGATCAGGGCGCTGGTGTTCTTGCCCCAGGTCAGAAAACGATTCTCTGTGTTGCTAGCTACGTTGATGCGGGTCATTGTGGTTGCCTCCTGCCGACGAGCGGCGCACTGAGGGAATGCACGAGAGGTGCCTTCGGCATCGGTGTTGATTTGGCGTGGGTTACAGGATGGGAAGTACCTTCAGGATGTGACGCGAGAACACGTTGTGGGCCCGGAGACACGGCCCTTCACCACAGAGGGCGCAGAGGAGCACAGAGGAAATTGGCAGGCGCTTTCGCTGGCGTGGCGATTCAGATATCGTTATCGGCTCGGGAGAGGAATGGGCCGATGAATCGGTGTGTGTGGCTCGGTGCTTTAATGTTGCTTTTGTGCCTGGGATCGCTTGCGAGTTGGGCGCAGGCGGCGCGCGAGAAGATCATTATTGACACCGACATTGGCGATGATGTCGATGATGCCTTTGCGCTGGCGCTGGCGGTGAAGAGCCCGGAGTTCGAGATTCTGGGAGTGACGACGACCTTCCGCGACACCGAGTTACGGGCCAAGATCGTCGACCGCTTCCTGGGAGAACTGGGGAAGGCCGACATTCCCGTGATGGCGGGGAAGCCCACTGCCCCTACGTCAATGTCGCAGCGACGCTATGCCGACAGTGGGCGTTTTGTTAAGAGCTCGCATGGAGATGCGGCGGACTTCCTGCTGGGCCAGATTCGGAAATATCCAGGGGAAATTACGCTGATCGCGATTGGTCCGCTGATGAATGTGGGCGCGGCGATTGATAAGGATGCGGCAATGTTTCGAAAGCTGAAGCGCGTCGTGATCATGGGCGGTGCGATTCGAAAGGGTTATGGGGACTTTGGATATAACGAGCGTGTGCTGCCGGCGCCCGAGTGGAACATCTTGAATGATGTTGCGTCGGCGCAGAAGTTGTTCGCGTCGGGAGTGCCACTGTTCGTGATGCCGCTGGATTCGACGCAGCTGAAGCTCGATGAGGTGAAGCGGGCCTTCTTATTTACGCGCGGGACGGCGGTGACTGATCAGCTGACGATTCTGTATCACCTGTGGGCGCAGGAGACGCCGACATTGTTTGATCCCATGGCGGTGGCATTTGCCTTGAAGCCGGAATTATGCCCGGTGACCCCGCTCCATATTCGCGTCGACGAGAAAGGATCCACGCGGGAGGAGCCGGGGACTCCGAATGCGCAGGTTTGTTTGCAATCGAATCCTGAGGATTTTTTTCAGTTCTACTTGAGACGAGTGGGGTCGTAGACAGTCGTTGGTCGTTGCCATCTAAAGTCAAAGTCCCCACCCTGTCGCACAAGACGCGACAAGGATGGGGCACCCGGGCGGATATGAAAATGAAAAACAGTGGGCGGCGGGGATTTCTTAAGAGCGCGGGGCTTGCTGGTGTTACGGGAGTTGCAATTGGTGCGGGAATTCGCACCGCCGCACAAGACACAGCGCAGTTACGGCCTATCGGCATTCCGTATGACGTCCACGCATTTGGCGCTACGGGCGACGGGAAGACGATTGACAGTGGCGCCATCAACCGTGCGATTGAATACGCGGAACATGCCGGCGGTGGAACCGTCTTCCTGCGGTCTGGAAACTATCTTTGCTACTCGATTCATTTGAAAAGTAAGGTGGCGCTTTTTCTGGATCAGGGGGCAACGATCGTGGCAGCGGATCCAGCCTCCGATCCCGCGCAGAGTTACGATCCGGCGGAATCGAACAAGCCCTGGGAGGACTATCAGGATTACGGGCACAATCACTGGCACAACAGCTTGATTTGGGGTGAGGGGCTGAACGACGTTTCGATTCTGGGGCCGGGGCTGATCTGGGGTAAAGGGTTGAGCCGCGGCTGGGGAACCGGGCCGGTGGCGGAGAACCCGGGAGTCGCGAACAAGGCGATCGCGCTGAAGAATTGCCGGAATGTGTTGCTGCGTGACTTTTCCATTTTGCACGGCGGGCATTTCGGAATTCTGGCAACCGGTGTCGATAATCTCACGATCGACAATTTGAAGATTGATACGAACCGCGACGGCATGGATATCGACTGCTGCCGGAACGTGCGCGTCTCGAATTGCAGCGTGAATTCTCCGTGGGACGACGGGATTTGTCTGAAGAGTTCGTTTGCGTTGGGATACGCGCGCGCGACAGAGATGGTGACCATCAGCAATTGCCTGCTGTCGGGAAGCTACCAGGAAGGCGCGATGCTCGATGGGACCTGGAAGAAGTTTCCGGCCGGGGAGAAAGTCTCGCGAACCGGACGCATCAAGTTTGGGACGGAGTCGAATGGCGGATTCAAGAACATCACTGTATCGAATTGCGTGTTTGACGGATGTCGTGGACTGGCCATCGAGAGCGTGGACGGCGCGGTGATCGAGGATGTGACATGCACGAACATCACCATGCGGGATGTGTTTGAGGCTCCGATTTTCATAAGGCTTGGCGCGCGGATGCGGGGGCCTGCGGGCGTGCCAGAGGGAACGATCCGGCGGATCATATTAAGCGGCATCACGTGCATGCAGGCGGAGGGGTCGCCGAAGATTGCGTGCATCCTCGCGGGAATTCCGGGACATGCAATTGAGGATGTGAAGATTACCGATGTGGTTGTGGTGAATCGGGGCGGCGGCACGAAGAGCGATGCCGAGGCGCAGGTGCCGGAGAAAGAGAAACAGTATCCGGAGCCGAATATGTTCGGGACGACCCCGGCGCATGGATTTTTCGTCCGGCATGTGCGGGGACTGGAGATGCAGGCGGTGAAGATTGAGTGCCCGGATGGAGATGCAAGACCGGCGTTTGTCCTGGAGGATGTGCAGGACGCGACGTTCGGACGAATGAAGATGCCGGTGATAGCGGGAGTGCCGACGTTTGTGTTGAATCAGGTAAAGGAGTTTAGTGTGTTTCGGAGCAAACCGGTGCCGGATACTGAAATCGCGGTAGCGGAGAACAAGGAAATCTGACCGGGGAATGAAGAATTTAAAATCCCCACCCTGTCGCAAACAACGCAACAAGGATGGGGCACCCTCGAGGACTTATCCAATCATGAATAGAACAAAAACGGCCAGGAGCGCGCTCATCCTGATCGCGGCAGTGGTCATGCCGATCTCCGTCGCCGTCGCACAGGAAAAGCAGAATGTCGACCTGATTGTCAGCGGCGGGATTGTGGTGACGATGGATTCGGCTCGGGCAATTTATCAGGATGGGAGCGTGGCTGTTCGCGGGGATTCGATTGTTGCGGTCGGGTCGAGGGCGGAGATTGAGGCGCGATATCAGAGTGCACAGGTGATCGACGCGCGAGAACATCTGGTGCTGCCAGGATTCATCAATGGGCATACCCACGTGCCGATGACGTTGTTTCGCGGGCTGCATGATGACGTTACGCTGAATGACTGGCTGTACAAGTACATCTTTCCGGCGGAAGCGAAGAATGTGAATGAGGAATTTGTGCGCTGGGGGACTCGACTGGCGGCAGCTGAGCAGATTCGCGCCGGGGTGACGACCTTCGCGGATATGTATTACTTCGAAGACGCAATCGCTGAGGAAACCAAGGCTGCGGGAATGCGCGGGGTGTTGGGAGAGACGTTCATCGATTTCCCGGCTCCGGATAACAGGTCAGAAGCAGAGATGCTTGCGTACACCGAGAGATTTCTGAAGAGGTGGCAGGGGGATGCTCTCATTCATGCGGGCCCGGCACCGCATTCGATTTACACGTGTTCGAAGAAGACGCTGCAGGATGCGGCGGCATTAGCACGAAAATATCATGCGCCAATTTTGATTCACGTGGCCGAGATGAAGAAGGAGTGGGAAGACTCGGAGAGGACCAACGGGATGTCCCCAGTGCAGTATCTGGACAAGATTGGCGTGCTAGGCCCGGATATCGTTGCGGCGCATTGCATCTTTGTCGATGAGGCTGACCGGAAATTGTTGGCGCAGCGCGGCGTGGGGTGCGTGCATAATCCGTCGAGCAACATGATGATTGCGAGCGGCGTGTCTCCGGTGCCGGAGATGCGTGCGGCAGGCGTGGCAGTCGGGTTGGGGACGGATGGTCCGGCCGGGAGTAACAATGATCTTGATCTCATGGAGGAAATCGATCTGGCGGCCAAGCTGGCGAAGATCTCGAAGATGGATCCGCTGGCTTTGAATGCGAACTCCGTTGTCGAGATGGCGACGATCGATGGGGCGCGGGCTCTGCACATGGAGAAGGAGATTGGATCGCTCGAGACGGGAAAGAAGGCCGACTTGATATTGATCAGTCTCGACGAGCCAAACGCGGTGCCCATGTATGAGATCTATGCGCAGATCGCATACTCACTGAAGGGGAGTGATGTCGCGACGGTGATCATCGGCGGCAAAATTGTCATGCAAGACCACCTCTTGTTGACCGTGGATGAGCGCAAGGTGCTGGAAAAGGCGCGGGAGTATGGGAAGTCTGTGAAGAGTTCGTTGGGGATGGAGTAGAAGCAGTTCTCAGTTCTCAGTTCTCAGTACGCCGTCAGGATTGAGAGCTACGGCATTTACGCATGTTTCGGGCGCATGGCCTTCTATAGACTCTCACCATGAAATTACCGTTATTCATCTCGGTGCTTCTAATCGTGAACGTGTGCGGGGCGCAGAAGGCGGCGATCACCTTTGATGATTTGCCGCTGAATGGAGATTTGCCACCAGGGGTGACGCGGGTAGAGATTGCGCACGATACGCTGGCTGTGTTGAAGGCGCGGCATGCGCCTCCGGCGTATGGATTCATCAACGCGAAGAAGCTGGAAGGAAATGCGGACGCAGCGGAGGCCTTGAAGATCTGGGCGGCAGCAGAGCCGTTTGGAAATCATACGTATGGGCACATGGATTTGAACGCGAATCCCGCGGAGGCGTTTGAGAGCGAGATCGAAGAGAACGAACCGTCGCTGGAGTTGCTCGCGGGCAAAGATGGAAATTGGCATTGGCTGCGGTATCCGTTTCTACGCGAGGGAGAGACCGTCGAGAAGCGGCGGGCAGTACGCGCTTACTTGCAGGCGCATGGCTACCGCGTGGCGCAAGTGACGCTGGATTGGGAGGACTATCTGTGGAATAGCGCGTATGCACGGTGCGCGGCGAAGAATGATGCGCCGTCGATTGCCTGGCTCAAGTCGAGTTATTTATCGATTGAGTCTTCGTATCTCGACTTGAGCAGGGATCTCGCGAAGACGGTGTACGGACACGATATCAATCATGTGCTGCTCCTGCATCTGGGCGCTTTCAGCAGCACGATTTTGCCCGATGCGCTCGACCTGATGCAGAAGAAAGGATTCACCTTCGTGACGCTCGAGGAGGCGGAGAGCGATCCGGTGTATGAGGGGGATCCGGACGCTGGGTCGAAGTACGGCGGAACATTGCTGGAGTTGTGGATGGAGGCGAAGAAGATCAAATTTCCACCGGTGATGGAAAAGCCGTACAAGCAGTTGCAGGAAATCTGCAAATGAATCCGGAGGGCTTCTCGCGAAGTCAAAATCCCCACCCTGTCGCACAGGTCGCGACAAGGGTGGGGCACCCTCTGGTTTTTGTGGCGTTACAAAGTCAAAGTCCTCGCCTATTCCGTGGATAGGCCTTCCACTCCCTTATAATCAAAAGATTCTCTATGGCTGCGTTTCTCGACAGGATTGTGACGGCAACGCGGGCGCGGGTAGCGGAGTCCAGGCGCGCTGCGGATTTGAGCGAACTGGAACGGCGGGCGCAGGAGCACGTGCCGCGCGGATTTCGGGAGGCAGTGGATTCTAAAGGCCGCGGCGGCATCGCGGTGATTGCGGAGTTGAAGAAGGCGTCGCCGTCGAAGGGGCTGATTCGAGCGTCGTTCGATGCAGTGGAGTTGGCGCGGGAACTGGAGACGGCGGGAGCTGCGGCGTTGTCGGTGCTGACCGATGAGGAGTTCTTTCATGGGTCGCTCGAGAATTTGCGGAAGGCTTCGGCGACCGTCGCGATTCCCTGTTTGCGGAAGGACTTCATCGTCGATGAGTTTCAGTTGCTGGAAGCGCGGGCGAATTCGGCCGACGCGGTTTTGCTGATTGTGGCGGCACTGACGCAAAAAGAGCTGGGAACATTGGCTCGCGGTGCGCGGACACATGGGCTCGATGTCTTGTGCGAAGCTCATGACGCGGGTGAGTTGCAACGAGCTTTGGATGCAGGTTGCGATTTGATTGGAGTGAATACGCGGGATCTGCGGACGTTTAAAGTCGACTTGCAGACGGCCTTTGATCTGGCCCCGAAGATTCCCGCGAGCGTCGTGCGCGTGGCCGAGAGTGGAATTCATTCTGCCGATGACGTGGCGCGATTGCGGGCGGCGGGGTATCACGCGTTTCTGGTGGGCGAGTCGCTGATGCGGGCGGAGTCTGCGGGGCATGCTTTGAGAGAGTTGATGCGAGTACCCAGTACTCAGTATTCAGTGCCCAGTAAAAGCTAACTCGACTGGCTGTCAGCCACCTTCTTATGACTTGGGTCAAGATTTGCGGGATGACGAATCTGGAGGACGCGCTTGTGGCTGTTGACGCAGGCGCAGATGCGGTGGGGTTTGTCTTTTATGACAAGAGTCCGCGATGCGTAACGGTGGAAACGGCCCGGGAGATCGTGGAGAAGTTGCCGGTGGAGGTAGAGAAGGTGGGCGTCTTTGTCAATGAAAACGTCAATGGACCCGCTGAAGTGCTGCAGCAAGTCGGACTGACAACTGCGCAGGTGTATTCGAAATCGATTAGTGAATGGATGCAGTGGTATCAGGCCGCCGAACGGAAGCTCATGTGGGCAATTCCTGGACATTCGCTGAGGGAGGAGTTTTTCATCTCTCTTGGCACACTCCATAAACCGATTAGCGCGGTATTGGTTGACTCTGGATCGGGAGATCGCCCGGGCGGAACGGGCGAACGTTTTGACTGGGAGAGCGCCAAGACAGGCATCTGGTTTCTGGAGCAGAAGGTCCCGGTGGTTGTTGCCGGCGGTTTGACTCCGCATAACGTGGACCATGCGATCAAGACGCTTCGACCCTGGGGACTGGACGTTTCGTCCGGTGTCGAGTCGCAGCCGGGAAAGAAAGATCCAGAGAAGGTGCGGGCATTCGTGCGTGCGGTGCGGGAGATGGATCGGAAGACGTCTTGATGCAAGCAGATCTTTAGAAGGAAAGGACAGCAGATTCCTCACCGGCTTTGCCGGTTCGGAATGACAAGAGTTTGCCAATGGATATGGTTTTACGGAGTGCGAAGGTCAAAACACCTACCCTGTCTCGCCAAGAACGCGAGACAAGGGCGGGGCACCCTCGGGTAGCTAACGCGTCCAACGGCGCGCGGGCAAGAGTGCCCGCGCCACACGAGCCGGGGCGGTTTGGCGTTTACGGCGGGCGGTATGTACCGGAGACCTTGATGGCCGCGCTCGAGGAGCTTGAGCGCGAGTATGAGAGGGCGAAGCGCGATAAGAAATTCCAGGCGCGATTGGATTTGCTGCTGAAGACTTATGCGGGGCGGCCTACACCTTTGTTCTTTGCGCGGCGGCTTACCGACAAGCTGGGTGGAGCAAAGATCTATTTGAAGCGCGAGGACCTGCTGCATACGGGCGCGCACAAGATCAACAACTGCCTGGGGCAAGGATTGCTGGTCGAGCGCATGGCGAAACATCGTGTCATCGCCGAGACCGGCGCCGGGCAACATGGTGTCGCAACTGCCACCGTTTGTGCGCTGCTCGGATTTGAGTGCGTCGTGTACATGGGTACCGAGGACATGCGGCGGCAGGAATTGAATGTGTTCCGCATGCGCTTGCTGGGCGCAGAAGTGCGTGGGGTGTCCTCGGGATCCCGAACGCTGAAAGATGCGATCAATGAGGCCATGCGCGACTGGGTCACCAATGTGCGGACTACGCATTATTTATTGGGGAGCGTCCTCGGGGCACATCCCTATCCGACGATGGTGCGGGACTTTCATCGGGTGATTGGGCGCGAGGCGCGGGCGCAGATTCTGAAGGCTGAAGGGAAACTGCCTGCAGCGATTATCGCGTGCGTGGGCGGCGGATCGAATTCGATTGGCGTGTTTTACGAGTTTATTAAAGATAAGAAGGTCCGGCTCATCGGCGTGGAGGCGGGCGGGCGCGGCGAGGCTTTGGGAGATCATGCGGCGCGGTTTCGCGGGGGATCTCCAGGCGTGTTGCAGGGCACGTATTCTTACGTGCTTCAGGATTCCGCAGGACAGATTGCGTTGACGCATTCGGTATCCGCGGGGCTGGACTATCCCTCGATTGGGCCGGAGCATGCGGCCTTGCGCGACGCCGGACGGGCGGAATATCTGCCGGCTTCGGATGCCGAGGCTCTCGATGCCACAACGCTGCTGGCGAGGACCGAGGGGATTATTCCCGCTTTAGAATCCGCACACGCTGTGGCCGAGGTGATCAAGCGGGCGCCGAAGATGAAGAAATCAGAGATTGTGATTGTGAATGTGTCGGGGCGCGGCGATAAGGACGTTGGCATTTTGCGCGAGAGTCTCAAGCTGGATTGAAGAGCAAAATCGTCAACCACGAAGGACACTAAAGTGACGAAGGAAATCTTGGGCGCCGGCGCATTGCTGGCGCGGGGGCGGGGCATGAGAACAAACCTTGGTTGGATATTGGCAGCGGTCACCGTTCTGACACTGAGTGGAGTATCTAGCCCGCAGTCGGCTGAAAAGTCGGATAGCGGTTCGGTAAAAGAAAAATTGATTGGAGCCTGGCGATTGTCCTGGGAAGAAGAGCAAGGTACTGACGGAAAAATGACGCACATCGTCGACCATAAGGGCACCATCGTTTACACGCGCGATGGACACATGTCGGTGCAGATTATGCTGCCCAGCACGGACAGTCTTCGCGAGGTGGATAATCCGGTCAAGTACGATCAAGGTGGCTACGAGGCGTACTACGGAAGCTACGAGGTGGATGAGCAGGCCCATACGGTCACGCACCACGTTCAGGGATCGCTGGTGCGGGCGCTGGTCGGCAAGGATCTGACGCGTGTGTACCGCTTTTCCGATGGGCAACTGATTTTGAAGTCGTCGCGGCCCGATGAGCATTGGACCATTGCGTGGGAGCACTTCTGATCGGCTCGTATGCCTCTGACTTTTTACAAAAAGCCGGCGCTGGTGGCGTACGTTACGTGCGGGGATCCGGATCTCGCAACTACCCGAGAGATCGTGCTCGCGGCAATCGAGGCTGGGGCGGACGTGATCGAACTCGGCGTTCCCTTCAGCGATCCGGTCGCGGATGGGCCGGTGATTCAGCGGGCGAGCGAGCGGGCTTTGAAGCATGGAACTTCGCTCGCGCAAGTGCTCACGCTGGCAGCGGAGATTCGCGAGCAAGCACAGTCGACCGGCTTGATTGTGTTTTCGTATTTGAATCCGATTCTGCGGATGGGGCTGGAGAAGTTTTGCAAGGTGGCGCGGGCGGCTGGAGTGGATGGTGCGCTGGTTACGGACTTGCCTGTGGAAGAGGCTGGCGCATATCTGCGAGCCATGCGGGAACATGATTTGTCTCCGGTTTTCTTGGCGGCGCCGACGAGTCCGGATGAGCGCCTGCGGCGAATCGCGGCGGCATCGCAGGGATTCGTTTATGCGGTGTCGCGAACGGGCGTCACCGGGCAGCGGCAGCAGTTGGCCGAAGATGCGCGGAAGTTGGTGAAGCGGTTGCGGCGCGTGACCCGGTTACCGATCGCGCTGGGATTCGGCATTGCGACTCCCGAGCAGTTTGCGGAAGTCGGAGAATTTGCTGATGCAGTGGTCGTGGGCAGCGCGATTGTGGAGACGATTGAGAGGAATCGGGGGCGTGAGGCGGCGGCAGTGGGAGAATTTGTGAGACGGCTTTCGACCATCAGCAGTCAGCCGTCAGCTGTTTCGAGGTGAGGGCTGAGGCGCTGCTAATGTGCACCATGATTGTGCTTTTTCTCAAACTTTACTGAGAGCTGATGGCTGAAAGCTGACGGCCTTTTCTATGGATATCGAAGACTGGCGAAAGAAAATTGACGACCTGGACCGCAAGCTGGTAGCGCTGCTGAGCGAACGCGCGAAGGCGGCGATGGCCATCGGGAGATTGAAGCGGGAAACGTCGTTGCCGATCTACGAGCCTGACCGGGAACGTGTTGTTTTCGAGAATGTGCAGGGCGCAAATCAGGGACCGTTGCCCGGACGCGATCTGGTAAGGATTTATGAGCGCATCATCGACGTAATGCGCAATATTCAGAAGGAACAGATTACGAGCTCGCCTGAAACGACGGGGGCGGAGACGGAGTTGGATTCGGAAGTGAATGATTGACGCGCATCGAGCTATAGCTTTGAGCGATCGGCAAAGACATCTTTCGATTCGGACATGCAGAATCGTTGACCTGTTTGCTCGTGGCGAGAAACAGCAGATTCCTCGCGATGCTCGGAATGACAACGTGAAGGTACAGAGCTAGAAGCTAAGCGCTAGGAGCCAGGAGCTGGTTTTTATGATTGTTGCCATGCAGGAAGGCGCCGACGAGGCGCTGATACAACAGGTCATCGAGCACCTCGTGAAATTGGGGTTCGAGGTGCACCGGTCGACGGGCGCGCGCATGACTGTGCTCGGGGCCGTCGGCTTGGGGATTGATTTCGATATTCGCAATCTCGAACTGCTTCCCGGCGTGCAGGAAGTCCATCGCATAAGTTCTCCATATAAGCTGGCAGGACGAAGTTTTCGGCCTGAGGGGACTATCGTTCAACTGCGGAACGGCATTGGAGTCGGCGGCAATGAAGTTGTCGTCATGGCAGGGCCTTGTTCGGTGGAAACGCGCGAACAGCTCTTTTCTACCGCTGAGGGCGTCGCTAAGGCGGGCGCGAAAGTGCTGCGGGGCGGAGCATTTAAGCCGCGGAGCTCTCCATATTCATTTCAGGGACATGGCGAAGACGCGCTGAAGTTGCTGCAAGAGGCAGGCGAGAAGTTTGGCATGCTGATTATCAGCGAGGTCATGGAGATATCCCAGATTCCGCTTATGTTGCCCTACGTAGATATCTTGCAGGTCGGCGCGCGCAATATGCAAAATTTCAATCTGCTGCGCGAATTGGGGAAGGTCCGAAAGCCGGTGCTGCTGAAGCGCGGGATCGCGGCAACATTAGAAGAAGTGCTGCTGTCGGCCGAGTACATCATGGCGGGCGGGAACTACGATGTGATTTTGTGTGAGCGCGGCATTCGCACGTTCGAGACGTATACGCGGAACACGATGGATATTTCCGCGATCCCGATCATTCACAAGCTGTCGCATCTACCTATGACCGCCGATCCGTCGCATGGCACGGGAAGGCGCGACAAGGTGCCACCGATGGCGCGTGCTTCGGTCGCGGCCGGCGCAGATGCGCTGCTGATCGAAGTGCACTGCACCCCGGACAAGGCATGGTCGGACGGCGCGCAGTCGCTGGCTCCCGAGCAGTTCGCGAAATTGATGGACGAGTTGAGGATTATTGCGCCGGCGGTGGGACGAAAGATTGGGTAATTGGGTAATTGGGAAATTTGGTAATTGTGTAATTGAAACTCTCAGCGTATCCACTTTGCTCTTCAAAATTTCAATTGCTACGTTACACAATTAATCAATCCCTTTATGCCGATTCGCCAAATCACGATTATCGGGACGGGCCTGATTGGCGGCTCGCTGGCCCTTGCTTTGCGCAAAAAGAAATTTGCCGGAAGGATTGTCGGGTGCGATCGCGAGGGAACGCTCGAACGGGCGCGGATGCGCGGGGCGATCGATGACGGGGCAGTAGACCCCGGAGATGCGGTGCGCGGGAGCCAGATTGTGGTCCTCGCAACTCCAGTGCTGGCGATCTGCGATTTGATTGAGCGCGTTGGCCCCGTCCTTCCTGCCAAAGCGCTACTGACCGATGTCGGCAGCACAAAAACGGCAGTTGTCGATCGCGCCGTGAAGGTCTTTGGAAAGAGTGCAGGAAAGCGATTCCTGGCAGGACATCCGATGGCAGGGAAGGAAATGAGCGGTGTCGATTATGCCGATCCCGACCTATTTAAGAATGCGGTGTGGTTTCTTTCACCGCTGCCCGATCAGAATCTGAACGAAGGGTTGGTCGCCGAATTCGCAGGGTGGATCGATGCGATCGGGGCGCGAATCGCGATGCTGCCGGCGGAGGAGCACGACCGACTGTGCGCCTGGATCAGCCATGTGCCACAGATGATCTCGACGGCGCTGGCGGCTGCACTGGTCGAGGAGTTTGGAGCGGAGGCTCCCGTGCTTGCGGCGGGTGGCCGCGCGCTGCAAGAGATGACGCGGATCTCGGCGAGTCCGTATTCGATGTGGCGGGATGTCGCGATCAGCAATAAGAAGAATTTGCAGGATGCACTGTGGAAAGTGGAGCAGCGGCTTGCGCACATCCGGGAGAATCTGACGACGCGGGAGTTGGCCGCGGAGTTTGAGCGGGCGCATGAATTGAGGAAGCCGTCTACTAAGAAGGATAGATTCACCACGGAGCCACAGAGGCACAGAGAAACAAATTCTGATTCTTGATATTGCCAGCCCCTCGCTTCAATTCTTTTGCCTTTCTCTGTGACTCCGTGCCTCCGTGGTGAAATTCATTTAGAATCCTTTCCGCTATGAACAAGGTTGTGGCCAATGCGGATGAGGCCATCCGCGACGTGTTTGATGGGGCGACGATCATGATCGGGGGCTTCGGGCTCTGCGGGATGCCGGAGAACCTGATTCGGGCGCTCGTGCGCAAGGGCACGAAGAATCTGCGGACCATTAGCAACAATGTGGGCGTTGATGGCGTGGGCAACGGGTTGCTGCTGGCCGCGGGACAGATTGTGCATCACATCGGCACTTATGTGGGCGAGAATCGACTGCTCGAAGAGATGGTGCTGAAGGGAACGATCAAGCTGGATCTGATTCCGCAAGGTACCTTTTCGGAGCGGATTCGCGCGGGAGGAGCAGGGATTCCCGCGTTTTATACTCCGACCGGCGTGGGAACGATCGTAGCGGAGGGAAAAGAGACCCGCGAATTTGACGGCCGGTTGTACCTGATGGAGCGCAGCCTGACGGCCGATTTCGCCTTCGTTAAGGCGTGGAAGGGAGATCGCGCGGGCAACCTGGTCTATCGGAAGACTGCGCGGAATTTCAATCCCATGATGGCGACGGCAGCGAAGGTCACGATCGCAGAGGTGGAGCATCTGGTGGAGGTTGGGGAGTTGGATGGAGATGCGATTCATACGCCGTCCATTCATGTGAAGAGGATTTTTCAGGGTGAATTGTATGAGCGGAGGATTGAACGGAGGACGGTGCGAAAAGCCGCACGTTAGAAACGCTCAGAAATTTTGTCATTCTGCGCATAGCGAAGAACCTCTGCAATTTTGTTCCCGGCGAGAGAAGTGCATAGGTCCTTCGCTTCGCTCAGGATGACAAGATAGAAGAAATGATGAACAAGCCTGCAAAAGACATCGACAAGCGCGAACGTATTGTGAAACGGATCGCGCGCGAACTGCGCGATGGGTTCTATGTGAACCTCGGCATCGGCATGCCGACTTTGATCGCCAACCACGTGCCTGCGGGCGTGGAGGTTACACTCCAATCCGAGAATGGCATGCTGGGGATTGGGCCGTATCCCATCGAGGGGACGGAGGATCCGGATCTGATCAACGCCGGGAAAGAGACCGTAAGCGAGATGCCGGGGACCTCTTATTTTTCCAGTGCCGATTCGTTTGCGATGATTCGCGGCGGGCATATCGATCTAAGCGTGCTCGGCGCGATGGAGGTCGACGAGACCGGGAGCATCGCAAATTGGATGATTCCCGGGAAGATGGTGAAGGGGATGGGCGGCGCGATGGATTTGGTAGCCGGCGCACGGCGAGTGGTTGTGGCGATGGAGCATACGACCCGCGAGGGGGCTCCAAAGATTTTGAGGAAGTGCACGTTGCCGCTGACCGGCGTACGCGTGGTCGATACCATTGCGACGGAAATGGCCTACATTCGCGTCACCAAGGACGGGTTGGTGCTGGAGGAGATTGCGCCGGGACTGACGCCGGAGGATGTCCAGAAGGCCACCGAGGCGCGGCTGATTTTGAGTCCGGGGTTGAAGGTGATGGAGAGCTAGGTCGGGATGTCAGACGCTGTCACGACTTTGTATCGCCCGGTTGGCCAGAAAGAATTAGAACTGATTCGCGCCAGCGGATTCCGCTTCTTCCCTCCTAGATTGGCTTCGCAGCCATTCTTTTATCCGGTACTCAATGAGGAATACGCCGTTCAGATTGCCCGTGACTGGAACACTAAGGATGAAGCATCCGGTTACGAGGGATATGTATTGAGGTTCGATGTACGAACCGATTTTTTGAGCCTATACAACATACACGTAGTCGGGAATTCGAGTCATCGGGAATACTGGATCCCAGCGGGAGATATGGAGGAGTTGAATCGGAACATTGAGGGAACGATCCAAGTGATCCGAGAGTTTCTTAGGACTAGGTAGCAGGTGGAGATTGGCTTTCGCCGCTTCGCGGCTGGACAGCCGATGGCGGCTGTCCCCACATCTTAAGGGTCAAAATCCCCACCCTGTCGCAAAATGCGCGACAAGGATGGGGCACCCGCTTGGCTCGATAACTTCCTGACTTACGCCGCGGCGATGCGGCGGATCAGGTCTTCCTGCTCCTGCTTGCTTTCGGCGCCGATGGTGAAAGCGTCGAGCAGGCCCAGCGACAGCGCGTACTTGATGCCTTCGTCCTGACGGTTGCGTAGTGCGCCTTGACCTAGAATCTTCATTCCTACGACGGCTTTTCCTGCGGCTTTCATTTCTTTCAAGACACTGACGACCGTGGCGGGGTCGGCGTCCATTTCCGCGCCGACGGGGTTGATGCGGGCAAAATCGATTTCCACCCACGGAGATTTCGCGGCGGCGCGCAGCGCCTGGATGGTATGGCAAGAGCAGCCATGGGCGCGGATGATTCCCTTCTGCTTGGCTTCCGAGAGAACGTCCATGGCTCCACGGAAGCGGTCGGTCCAGTCGGCTTCAGTGACACAGTGCATCATGCAGACGTCGAGATAGTCGGTACCGAGTTCTTTGCGGAAACGGTCGAGATCCGCGCGCATTCCGTCGGCGTCGCGCGCCCAGGACTTGGTCAGCACGGTGACTTTGTCGCGCTGCACGTGCTTGAGGGCCTCGGCAACTTGTGGATGGCTTCCGTAGGAGTCGGCGGCGTCGAAGAAGCGCAGGCCGTGATCGTATCCGTTCAGAAGAAGGTCCGAGAGACCTTTCACCCCAAGTGCGGTCTGGTGCGAGTGGTGTCCGGAGCCCACGGTGCCGGTACCCATAGCTAGACGGCTGGTCTTGATGCCGGTGCTGCCGAGAGTCACGGTGTCGGAGGCGGAGAATTTCTGCGGAAGCGACTGGTCGGCGATGGCTTTGAAAATGGATTTCGATGAAAGCCAAACCGCTCCAGCGGCGGTGGCGGAACGGATGAGGAATTCGCGACGACGCATGGGTCCTCCTGGGAGGTGGCGTTCTTTGAGGCTACAACAACCCATGCCAAGTAGGAAAGGTGGTGTTTAGAAATTCAGGGCTCGGGAGAACGTAGTTTGGAGGTAGGGATCCTTCAACTGCGGCTGGTCTTTGCGCTCGGGCGCAAAGACCAATCCTCGCTCAGGGTGACAATTCTTCAGATACGAAATGGGGCGGCCAGGAGGCGGAAGGGAAGCGTGATCGCTAAAAAGATTACTTCCAGCACGCCATGGACCGCAACTCCGACGATGCGGAACGGCAACAGAATTAGCCAAATGAACGGGTAAGCGACCAGGGCCAACAGGGCCAGGGGCCAGCACAGAATGAACAGGATGCACCAGAGCAGGAATGTGAACATGCGAGACCTCCCTAAAGAATCATACGTCGGGCCGGGGGAGAATGTTCCCGGTTCGAGCCTCGTTTATTCCCCGCCGCCTTGTCATTCCCCCCGCCCTGTCATTCCGAGCGAAGCGAGGAATCTGCTTTCTGCCGGCAGCAGAAATGTTGCAGGGAGAAAAGCAGATTCCTCAACGCCTTCGCCGTTTCGGAATGACAAAAGTTTCGCGAGATTGCAGCACTTCGAAGTGCTCCGGCCAGTGCGGGTCGTAGTCCGCGATCACGATGGGGTCGCTCATTCAAACTGCTTGCGGAAAGTGGCCAGTTGTTGCTGAACTTCCGTGAGATCAGCGCGCAGGCGGGAAACTTCTTCTTCCAGAACAGCGAGTCGCTGTGCGGGCGGCGGAGCTGCGTATGGAGATGCCTCGGTTGTGGCGGAAGCGGAGGATTCTCGCTCCATGGCCGCGCGCGAAACCGTGGGCTCCAGCGGCTCCCCGGAGAACAGATGCATATAGCGATATTCCTTCGTGCCGGGCTGGCGGGCGAGTATGCACACCAACGAAGGCTCTCGTTGGGCCAGCCGGTCAAGCGTCGAGACGACGTCTTCGAGCGCGTCGAAGTGATACATGCGCTCGGTGCGTCCGCGGAGTTCGCCGGGAGTTTGCGGGCCACGAAGCAGCAGAACGCACGCGATGGCGATTTCGCGGCGGTCGAAGTTGAAGACTTCCTGCAGGCGATGCTCGTATTTCGTGACGCGGCTGTCGGCACCGCCGGCAGGACCGGCCATGCGCTTTTCCTGCAGGCTAGTCAAGGCATGGCGGACGGCGCTTTCGTCCAGCGTCATCACCGGGTCGCGATTGTTCTTCTGATTACAGGCGTTGACCAGGGCGTTGAGCGAGAGCGGGTAGTAGTCGGGCGTGGTGATGTCTTTTTCGATCAGTGAGCCCAGGACGCGGGTTTCGATTTCAGTGAGAACGTGCATAGCGGAGGTTTGATTTTACTTGAAAAGGAGGAACTCACCACAAAGCTCACTGAGGAACACAGGGGAAGTCAAAATCCCCACCCGGTCGCAAAATGCGCGACAAGGATGGGGCACCCTCGGGGTCAAACTAGAACAGTGCAGTCGCTCGACGTTTCCATGACTTCCCCTTTTCCTGGGCTATCTTTTCCATGTCTCCAACGTAGGCGCCCGCTTGGGTCAGCACGTGGTGCAGATCGTTGCCGATGCTGATGAAGGTGAATCCTTTCTCCAGGAATTCACCGACGCGCGCGGTGCCAAACAGGAACAGGCCGAGGATGACGTTGTTCTTGCGCGCGTGTTCAATCAGTTTCTTGGTCGCTGCATCGAGTTCCGGCGACGTGTACATGTGGGGGAACTCGTATTTATTGTAGAGACCCATCGACATGCAGAGATCGTTCTGGCCGAGGAAGAGTATGTCAACGCCGGGGACGGCGGCGATCTCGGCAATGTTCTCGATGCAAGATGCGGTTTCGACCTGCAGGGCGACGATGCCTTCGTTGTTCCAGTTGCCGGCGTAGCCGAGGAGTCCACCTTTGTTCATGCTACGTTGTGGGAAGTAGACCGAGCGCGTTCCGACCGTGGGATACTTTGCGCAGCTCACGGCTTCGCGAGCTTCGTCAGCGGTGTTGATGTAGGGAATGAGGACGCCATCGGCGCCCATGTCGAGGGCCTGCTGGATTCCCGGGCGGTCGGCATATCCGCCAACGCGGACCATCGACTTCGCTCCGCCGTTCGCGATCCCGCTGAGCATGGCCGAGAGCCGCTCGTAGCCCATGGGCCCGTGCTGCGTATCGACGAGCAGCCAGTCGTATCCGGAGTGCGCCAGTTGCTCGGCCACGGTCGGACTGTGCGCGTTTAGGAACAGGCCCATCTTGGGCTGTCCGGCGCGCAGTTGCTTTTTGAATTCTGATCCGCTGAGTGCGGGGTCTGGCATGCGTTTTCCTCCTTGAAATCGAATTGCGTAGTGTACCGTATGCGCCGCCGCAAACTGCGGACGAAGTTGTTAATTTTGTTGTGACCTGGGGACAGATCCCTTCGGCGGCCCATGAGTCAAAATCCCCGCCCTCTAGATGTGGAAATGACAAACCTGTGATTTCGCGCTTATAGTTTGAGTGTGAGTGTGAAGCTATGCGTCTACTTTTGAATTGGATTTTGAGTGCGGTGGCGGTTTGGGTGGTCGCGCATCTCGTCAGCGGAGTTTATGTCAGCGGCTGGAAGAGCGCATTGATCGCGGCGTTGGTCATCGGCTTCATCAATGCCACCATCGGACTGGTTCTTAAGGTGATCACCTTTCCCCTGACGCTGGTCACGCTGGGATTGTTCTGGCTGGTGATCAATGCGCTGATGCTGGAACTTGCATCGGCACTGCTCTCACCGGGCTTCCAGGTGCATGGATTTCTGGCGGCGTTTTTGGGTGCAATTGTCCTGAGCCTGGTTAACATGCTGCTCAAGGGGATCGTCATGCCGAAGAAGGATAGCGATTAGCCGGACGTCAGTGTCGGCATCGCGGAGGGCACGGACGAGCGGCAGATGAATTTCCTCAGAAGCTTCGGGGTCTGGATCATTTTCACGGTTCTACCGCCGCTTTTTCTGTACGTATATGCCCGGCCTTCTTTCCGAGGAGTCGAATACCTTTCTTTCTTCCTGCCATCCTTGTTGATCCCCGCACTCGGAAATACGCTGGTGTGGTTGCCTTTTTTTAGGCTCGACACAAAAGCAAAGGGCTGCCTCGTCGGGGGCCTCGTGGGCATCCTGGTGCCGATCGTGGGCGGACTGGTCTGGATGAGAATTTTCCCCGGATTCGAGAGTCAACCCGCGATTTTCCTCGGGTCTTTGGTGCTTGCCGGACCAAGCGCCCTTGGTGGGGGGTTCGCCGGCGTGCTCAGAAGCCACGCCACGCGGTATTCGCGCGAACGCTCAATGAAGACCTCATAATTGCATAAGGTTTGCCGACGAAAGTTTGATCAGCGTTTTCGTGGCTTGAGAGACTCCCAATCCTTATCAGTTAGAACCTTTCCCAGACTGCTGAATTCTCCCGCACCTTGCAGGAATTCCCCGCCGTCCATGCGGATGACTTCGCCGTTGATGTAGCCGGAGCCGTCGCTTACCAGAAAGGCTGCGAGGTTGGCTAACTCATCGATGGTTCCGAAACGATGTAGCGGATTGCGATCCAGAGCTACGGCTTCGAGTCCAGGATGCGGCATCAAGCGCGAGAAGGCTCCTTGCGTGGGGATCGGGCCGGGAGCGATGGCGTTCATGCGGATGCCGCGATTGCCCCATTCGACGGCGAGACTACGCATCAAAGCTTCCACTCCAGCTTTGGAGACGGCGGAAGGAACAACGTAAGCCGAACCGACGGGCGCGTAGGTAGCGGAGATGCTGAGCACGGTGCCAGGGTGTTTGGCTGCAAGCCAGCGGCGTCCGCAGGCCATCGTGCAGTGCAGTGTGCCCATGAGCACGATGTTGATCACAGACTCCCAGGCGCGTGGCGAGAGCTCTTCGGTCCGGGCGATGAAATTTCCGGCAGCATTGTTGACGAGGATGTCGAGCGCGCCTTCCTTCCAGATCGATTCGATCATCTGCTCGACCGCTTCGAGGCTGCGGACATCGCAGGGAATGGCCTGAATCGGGCCTTTGCTCTTCAGTTCGTCGGCAGTAGCCTTTAACACTTCCTCGCGACGGCCGCAAATGTAGACAGTGGCTCCCAGTTCGAGGAAGCGGGCAGCCATGCCTTTGCCGAGGCCGGTTCCGCCTCCGGTGATGAGGATGCGCTTGTGTTGGAGCAGGTCTTTGTGGAACATAGTCTCCGTTTCTTTGTTCGCGGCTGTTTGACGTGGTTTCCTCGCTGGCCCGTTGGAAAGGACAGATTATATGGAATGGCCTCTTTCGCGACACCTGTGCATCGCTGGAGTCCTTCTCCTCGTCTGCGTACAGAGCGGACTCCCGGCCGAGACTGGGTCAAAGTGGCAGACTCTCGCTCCTGGAATGGAAATCATACGCGTCCATACGCGCAAGCAGAGCGCGTTCGGTGATTCGAAGATTACGGTGCTGCGCATCGATCCAAGCCTCTGGGAATTGGAGGCCATCGGCATTCTGCAAACCGGCGAGAGCGCAGGGCATACAGCCCGTGAATGGTGCAAGAAGCACAAATACACTGCGGCCATCAATGCAGGGATGTTCGCATCCGATAACACGACCCATCTCGGATATCTCCGCAGCCGCGATCACGTCGTCAACAGCCGAGTGAACAGCTACCAGTCGGTCCTCGCATTCGATCCGCGCGGGGGACGGAAGGTGCCCGGCTTTCGGATTTTTGATCTCGATGCTCCGCAGAGTAACTTGCCGGCAATCCTTGCGGACTACGCGTCAGTAGTACAGAACTTGAGGCTCATCAAACGCCCTGGCCTTAACCAATGGGGGAAGCAGACCCGGGAATGGAGCGAGGCCGCAGTAGGGGAAGACGGAGAGGGGCGTGTACTCTTTATTTATTCGCGTTCTCCCTTCTCGATGCACGATTTGAACCAGGAACTGCTGGCGGCCGGAATTGGAGTGGTTGCGGCGCAGCACATGGAGGGAGGCCCGGAAGCTCAGCTCTACGTGCACGCGGGCGAAACAGAATTAGAGATGTTTGGCAGCTACGAGACGTCGTTTAAAGAGAACGATCAGAATGAAATGGCATGGCCCGTGCCAAACGTGATCGGTGTGCGTCCTCGCGCTATGGCAGCTCACCGATTTGTATCCCGCCCGATGGTTCACGGCACATCGCACGCAACCCGAAAGCCGTAATCGGCGTACTGAAATTCTGGCGGGATGCTGGAGCGGGCCGAGCAGCGCGCAACCTTGATGTGGTGGCGCCATGATCCTCCGCGGGAAGCCTTGCGCGGCGGCTTCAGCGGGCTTTCCTCCGGACCTTGGGGGTTGCGCTCCGGCGAGATCGCGTAGTAGTTCGGGTCGTACCAATCGCGGCACCATTCGTGGACGTTGTCCCCAATGTCGTAAAGTCCGAAGGCATTTGGCGCGTACTGCGCGACGGGTTCGGGGCCGCTTTGCCAGCGCGTGGCGTAGTTCGGGAGCGATTGCGGCGGATCGTCGCCCCAGGGGAATTGCTTCTGCTCGAGACCGCCTCGCGCGGCAAACTCCCACTCGGCCTCGGTGGGGAGGTGGAAGTGACGGCCCGTTTGGAGACTCAACCATTCGCAGTAACGCACCGCGTCGTGCCATGAGACTCCTGCTATGGGCTGCTGCGGATGATTGAAGTCGGGCTCCCGCCAGAAGGGCGGGGGCGTATTTCCGGTCGAGAGCAGGAATCGGCCGTACTCTTCGTTGGTGACCTGCGTCGCAGCCAGGGAAAAACAGCCAACCCACACACAATGGATGGGGCGCTCGCAATCCTGACCGTTTTCGGAGCCCATGAGGAAATCGGACGCTGGGATTTGGATCAGGGCGGGCCCGATTTGAATCGCGGTGGACATTCGAAATCAGTGTAGCAACGAAATTCGATCACCACAGAGGACGCAGAGGATCACAGAGGAATGCGACGCACGTTCGCAACTGTTTCCGCGATGTTGTTTTCCTGGAAGAGGCGGATGGCAGCGATTCCGGAAGCGCCCGCTTCCAGGCACGATCTCGCATTTTCTGGAGTAACTCCACCCATGGCCAGGACCGGAATCTTCGCCTTGCAGGCTTCACGGAGTTGAGCCAGTCCTGCCGGGTGCACATTGGGCATATCTTTCTTTTCAAAGACTGGGGCGAAGACGGCGAAGGTGGCGCCGTCGGCCTCGGCTTGCTTTACTTCTTCGGGCGAGTGGCACGAGACTCCGATCAGCGGTTCTCGTGGCGAGAGTTCGAGGGCGGAAGCGCCCGCGCCACACTTTTCCCATATCGCTCTAACTTCCCGCGGCGTGATGTCGTCGGAGCGAAGATGAACGCCGTCGGCTCCAGTGGCGAGCGCGATATCGGTGCGCGAATTGATGAGCAAGGCAGTTCTCAGTTCTCGGTTCCCGGTTCTCAGGTGCCTGAGGATATCGACCGCTTCCCGCGCCAACATTTCCAGTTCGCTCGTGGGAAGGTCTTTTTCCCTGAGCTGGATGTAGTTGACTCCGGCGCGGGCGGCGTCAGCGATTTTGTCGAGGAGACAGCGACGGCGGGTGGGTTCGTCCGCGGCAAAAGCCGAGCGTTCGGTGATGTAGCAGAGAAGGCAGCCTTCAGCCATCAGCTCTCAACACAGGCAGTCTTCCAATGAATCTTGTGGTTTGAACGTCGTAAGTGCATTCCTTTCCCTTATTAACATCTCTCAACCGCCCCGCTTCCTGCTCGGCCTGATCTCGCGAGGATAGTACCTTCACAACTGTTGCGCTGTACTTCACGCTACTGCGGCTGACATATAGATCGAACCTCACGATAGCGTAGACGTGTGGGTACTTCTGATGGGGTTTGTCGGGGGCGCGCAGCATCTTATTCACGGTCTTGTCCTCGCGATCTCGGGCAAGACCTCTCCTTTTTTCTTTGGAGCGTCGCCGAGGTGGTAGCTGGTCAGGCCGCCACGCAGGAACTCGAAGGCTTCTTCGGGATTATCGACGATTTTGAACAGGTCAAGATCCTGCTGTGAAACGGTGCCGGCGTCGACGAATGCTTGAAAGTTGATGATCTTATTCCAGTATTCACTGCCATAGATGATCACCAGAATCTTCTTCGCCAATTTCTCGGTTTGCGCCAGCGTCAGGATCTCGAAGAGTTCGTCCATGGTGCCGAAGCCGCCGGGGAAAATCACCAGTCCCTTGGCCAGATAGGCGAACCAGAACTTCCGCATGAAGAAATAGTGGAACTGGAAGTTGAGCGAGGGTGTGATGAACTGGTTGGGGTGCTGCTCGAAGGGGAGTTGGATGTTCAGACCGATGCTCTTGCCTCCGGCCTCGTGGGCGCCGAGATTGGCGGCTTCCATGATGCCGGGGCCTCCGCCGGTGGTGACCACAAAACGATGGCGGCGGGCCGGGATGGTGATCGACCACTTCGTCAGCATGTAGGCGAGCCTCCGCGCGTCTTCGTAGTAGCGGGCCATATCGACGTTCGCCTGCGCGCGCTTCAGATCGTGCTCAAGTTGCTCGGGCGAAGCGTTCTTTTCGCCGACTGCAGCCAGTGTTTCCGCGGCGATTTTGCGCCCTTGAAAACGGGCGGAGCCGAAGAATACGACGGTGTCCTGGATCTGCTCGCGGCGAAAGCGGGCCAGCGGTTCCTGATATTCCGCCAGCATGCGCAGGATGCGGCCGTCAGGGCTGCGAAGAAAGGCTTCGTTTTCGTAGGGTACAGGTGCGGATTTGAGAAATTCGGTCATTGCTTGCTCGAAATTGAAATCGGGCCACAGATTTCTGTTGCGATTTGTACCGCGTTTTTCTCTCACTGATCAGGGGTCGGTAAACAGTGGTCAAAACCTAGGTTCCGGATCACTGACCCCTGGCCCCTGACCCCTGTTTCCCCTGCTACTGATGCTCGTGGTAGTGAAGCGCTTCCCAGAAACCGATCCAGATGTCCAGCAGGCCCAGACCGCTGCAGAAACCACGAAAGAAGCCATTGGACACCAGGCTACGAATAGCCGGAAACGACAGCAAGAGATAGTTGTCGGTCCACTCGGGTGTCCAGGGCAGGATGATGAGCAGCACACCCGCCACGGCGCTGATCAGAACAAATAAAAAAACGGAAATCCGGTGCATCCAGAGCTGGACCAGCCGCGGCCGATTCTCGGACGGTTCGAGGAGAATGGCCGGGGCGTCGGGTGGTCGCTGGGGCTCAGGCGCCTTGCCGGGCGCGCCGGAGAACATGGGATCACTCATTCAGCTCGCGCTCCGGTGGAAAGAATGGGCGGTGGGCTGGATCCCGGGGAAAAAGGACGTCAAAGCCATCCGGCCTATTCTACGACTTCAGGGCCTTAATGCGCTCGGCGACGTCGCGATAATCGATGTTGCTTCCGTAGACGTCCATGAAGTGTTTGAGGGCAGAAGTCTTATCGCCAGCCGTTTCGTAGGCGGCGGCCAGTTCGTAGTGGAGAGCGACCCGCGTCTCGCCATCGAGGGTCGGCATTTTCAACGCCTTGTCGTACCAGCGCACAGCGGCCTCGGGAACGCCTTTTTCGAGGAAGCACTGCGCCAGCCAGGTGTAAGTCTGCATGATCTGCGGGAAAGGATGCCCGTGATCGAACGACTGTACGGCTTTCTGCAGCTCTCCGATCGCCTCGTCGAGCAGCCCCATTTCGCGAAATGCGATGCCGAGGTTGTAGTGCGTCTCGGGATCCTCGTCCGAATTGGCTACATCGGCTTCGAGATCTTTCTTCAACTCACCGAACATGTCTGCCAGATCGACGCCAGCGTCGTCTCCAAACGGGGACGATTTGGCGGCAGGAGCAGGAGGTGTCGGCGGCAGTACAGTCGCGCTCGGAGCGACCGGCGCTACTGTTCTCGCGGAAGCTACCGGGGCTGCAGAAACCGTAGCAGCCTGCACCGCATGCACCGCGACTGGTGCTGCTGGAGAGGCTGATGCCGCGGCGCTCGCGGCCAGCGGACCGACCCTCCTGGTCTCGACCGGTGCTACCGGGGCCGGAGCTGGCACAGGCTTTGCCACGGCGACCGGAGCGGGCGGTTGACGCTCAGGGACCGGAGCTGCCTTCAGGAAGTCTTCGCCGAGCGAAGCCTCGATGTCAGCAACAAACTCTCCCAATACTGGTGTAGGCTGGCCTGCAGCGGCGCCCGTCTTGGCGGGTGCAACAGGAGCAGGTGCAGGCTCATGGGGGACCGCGCCCGGCAGGAACGTCTCACCGAGCGACGATTCGAGATCGTTGACAAACTCCTTCAGCACGGCCGGCTGCGGCTCCGGTTCGGGTTCGTGAGCCACCGGTGCCGGCTCATGAACGGGCTCACGCTTGGGCTTGGGTGGGAAAGGAGCTTGCGCCACAACAGGAATTTCTTCCACCACCGGTTCGGGCTCGGGAGCAGGTTCCTTCTCGACGGCAACAGGAGCTTCTTCAGCCACTTCGATCGAGGGAACGTCCTCGGCGGTGAGCTCTTCCATGACCGGCTCAGCCTCGACGGCGACTTCCTCGGCGGGCTGCATGGCAGCATCAATTTCAGCGCGGAGTTCGTCGATCTTCGCCTTATCCTGCGTCAGTGTCTGCAGTTTCGCCAGAGCTGCCAGAGCCTGCTCGGGCATGCCGTGGCCGACATAGAAGCGAATCTCTTCAACGGTCTCATCGACGCGAGCATCGGAAACCTCGGCAGTTGCGGGAGCGGTTTCTGCAACCTCGACAGGTTCCTCGACTGCCGCCGGAGGCGCATCGTCGGCCTCAATAGTGATAGCGTCGTCCCACTCGGACGATAGATCGATTTCCTCGCCGGCTGCAGCAGCCTCGGCAGGCGCTGCCGCGGTGGATTCATCCACCACCGCAAATTCAGGTTCCGCGCTCGCTTCCACCGCGGATTCCGCGACGGTAGGCCACGGCGACGCAGGCTCGACGGCAGCTTCCTCCGGTTCATGTACGTCCTCAGGCGCGGCCGCCTCAGGTTCGTCAATCGCGACTTCAGCCGGAGCTTCTTCTATGGCGAACTCCGCCACTTCCGGTTCTGCCGCCGAAGTCTGAGATGCGGCGGCATCGAGGAAAATCGGAGTTTCTTCGCCAGAATCGCGAGGCGCGGGAGCCGAAGTACGCTCCTCATAACGCTCCGCCAGTTCGCTGTAGCGGGTAGCTTCATCCGGATGCTCGGCCTCGGAGTAAACATTCTGCAGCATGCGGCAGCAAAGCGCAGCTTCGGCAAAACGTCCGGCGCGGGTGTGCAACGCCGCCAGCCGCTGGTTCAGCCGCAGGTCGTTCGGAGCCAGCGGCAAGACGGTGAGCAGCGGGCCCAGGGCCTTGGCGGGCATGTTGTACGAGATGAACAGCTCCGCATCGGTAAGTGCCGAACGGACGGCGAGCGCGACTTCATCCGAATAGTGCTGGTGAATCGAAGGCGCAGTCGCCTCCAGATCGTCGATGAGAACGACCGCCTCTTCCGGAGTGATGAGCTTGCTGCCGGAAGTCCCGCCCAACTGGCTGACCACCTGCTGGTAATTCTGCATGTGCAGGGGGTTCTGCGGTTCGACCTGGGCCAGCTTCTGATAAAGGTCGCGGGCGCGATTGAGCTCTCCGGATTGAACGCTGGCATGGGCCAGCAGTTCGATGACTTCACTGACGTGCGTGTTCTCTCCGGCTTTATTGAAAAGATCGAGGAGCTTCTGCAGGGAATCGGGATTCTCGCGAACGTGCCCGATGATGGTGTGCAGGCTCTGCAGAACCTTGTCGGAATTTTCCGCCAGCAGGCGCTCGGCATGCTGATCGTATACCTGCAGAGCGTTTTCGTATTGCCCGGCCTGCATGAGCGCTTCGGCAAAGCTAGCAATCGCAGGGAGATCGTTGTGCACCGTGAGCAGCTTGTTGGCGACCGTCCCGGCTTCCGACAGTTGGCCGGTCAGAAGGTAAGCTTTGAGCAGGTCGCGCAGGCCCTCAGGATTCGAATCGATGTCAGAAATCTTATGCAGGGCGGCAACGGCACCGGCGCCGTCTCCGGACTCGAGCATGTTCTTGCCCTGCATCAGCAGCGCATAGGTATTGCCCGGATCGAGCGTCAGCATGCGTTGCAGGATTTCCTCAGCGCCGCTCAGCGATCCCTTCGAGCGCATGCTCTCGGCGGCGGCGGAAAAAATCTGCCAGGCATCGGTCTTCTTGCCGAGACGCACATAGACTTCCGCCAGCTTCACGCGCATCTGGCTGTTTTCCGGATCCATCTCCAGAATCTTCTGGAAGATGCGGACGGCGTTTTCCAGTTCGCCGGCTTTCAGGAATTCTTCCGCGACCTGCAGGTACTGCGCGCGGGCATCGTTGAACAGGCCTTGCTGGGTGTAGAGTTCGGCCAGCTTCAGCAAGCTCTCGAGCGATGGTTTGAGCTTGCAGATCTTCTTGTACATCGCGATGGCCTTGACCGTAAAGCCCTGGTTAGCATAGGCATCGCCGACACTCTTGAAGCACTCTGTGGCCTTGTCGCCCTCGCCGATGCGCGAGTAGAGATCGCCGACGGTGTTGTTAACCGTCAGGTCCTTGGAATCATTTTTGAGGACTTTTTCGTATTCGGAGATGGCATTTTGTAGCTTGCCCTGCTGGACATACTTCTCCGCATTGGCCAGAACCTTCTGCTTATTGAAGCCGAACAATGCCATAAGAGCGTCGAACTCCAGACCCTGGTGTTCTAAAAAAACTAAGTTGCGAGCGAACCCGCTGAACGCTGGGGGCTGTTCCCGGGTACAGGTCGCGGAAGGTCATCTTTCATATCGGCAGATGCCCGACCGGACAAGGCCAATTGTACGTCTGGACGTCATAGAAGGCATGGTTACCAAGGGTTACCGAAAGGGAGTGTACTGAAGGGTTACCAAGGGAACAACGCCGAGATGGTGCTCCCGCATTGGGCGGCGGCGTTGGATAATTCCGCCAAAACCCATGAATCGAATCGATTGCAAGAACCTAACCCGCCCTTTTGCGCTCCAAGGCACTCACATTTGTACGATAGAGTACAATCAATGCTGATTTAGGGAACCCTATCAGGCACATCAAAAGTGTAGCTAGCTCGGATTGCCGGCTGCCGCACCTCCCGCGAAGATCGCCCCGCGCAGGAAGTACCCGCTCCCAAAAAAACTTATGAGAATCCTCCTCTACAACCCCGACAACGGGGTCACGCGCAATTTTATGCCGCACCTATGGATGTTTCTTCTTCAGGCGCTGACGCCAGCGGGCCACGAGGTGTTGCTGATCGATGGCAACGCTCAGCCCATGGATGAAGCCCAGATCGCAGAGTATGTCCGCGTCCAGAAGATAGGGCTCGTCGGCATTGGCGCGATGACTCGCATGATTGCCAAGGCCTACCGCATGGCGGATGCGATCCGCGCCACCGGAGTCCCCGTGGTGATGGGTGGGCCCCACGTCACCGAGATGGCAGATGAGGCGCTTGGCCGCGATGGCGGCCCGCGCCACGCCGACGCCGTAGCTCTGGGAGAAGCCGACGATACCTGGCCGCAGATCGTGAACGACGCGGCGGACGGCAAACTCAAAGAGATTTATGCTCCGGTCGATGTTTTCGGCCAGGAGCGCAAGCCGCCGCTGCAGGACTATCCCGCCATCCCCTGGCAGTCGATCGATCTCAATCAGTTCAATCTGGTGCCGGGCGCGGCCCGCGGCATGCTTCAGAAAATCGGGGAAGGCTGGGGAACGTTTCGTATCATCCCGGTCGAATCAGGTCGAGGCTGCCCTTACGGTTGCGAGTTCTGCACGGTAACCGGATTTTTCGGGGACTCCATCCGCTTCCGCACCAACGAGAGCGTAGTGAACGAATTACTGGCATTGAAGGCCCGCGCCCGCAGCGAAAAGGGGCAGATGGCGGTCTTCTTCATCGACGACAACTTCGCCATCAACGTGAAGCGCACCAAGTCGTTGCTGCGCGACATCATTGCAGCCGGAGCCCAGGTGCATTGGGTAGCTCAGATCAGCGCGAACCTGTTACGCGACGAGGAACTGATCGACTTGATCGCCGCGTCGGGCGGCAAGTGGATCTTCATTGGTATGGAGTCGGTCGATCCAGCCAATCTCAAAGACATGAATAAGGGGTTCAACAAGCCCGAAGAGTACCCTGCGGTGCTGGAACGGCTGGCCAAGCGCAACGTCTATGCCATCACGTCATTTATTGTTGGCATGGACAATGACACCACCGGAGTAGCGGAGCGCACCCTTGAACAAGTCCGCACCTGGCCCCCGGGACTGCCCATCTTCGGCCTGCTGACTCCGTTGCCTGGAACTCCGCTGTATAAGCGGCTCGAAACTGCCGGCCGCCTGACGCGCCCGAAACACTGGCAGGAGTTCATTGCGTTCACCATGGCGCACACTCCTCTGAAGATGACCATCGACGAAGCCCATGCTGAAGTGAACTATGGATGGGCTCATTGCTATAGCCCCGAGGCCATTGCCGACGCTGTGGACTCGCTCGATGACCAGCCTCTCGGCTTTCGCGTCAACATCTTTCTCGCGCGGCTCTGTTTCCGCGGTATCTACTTCCCCATGTTGGGCAAACTCGCATGGCTGAAAGTGATTGCGCAAAACCGCAAGACGATTTTCATCCTGGTGAAAGAAGCTGTCTTCGGCCGCAAAAAGCGCCCGCGGCCTGCCGCGCCAGAACCTGGCTATGCCGAGCGGGAGACCGCGGAAGCTGCGGGGGATTAGAGCGGGTCTCACACATTGTTTTGAAAGGGCGCGGCTTTCAGCCGCGCCGTAAAAAGCCATAAAAGACACGGGCTTCAGCCCCTGAGGGAGTACCTTACGTCCAGCATCCCCATTTTAGGAGACCAGCTGACCAGTTCTAGGCTGTGCGCAGTCAAGTAATCACTGAACCCCGTGCATGTTAGCCTTTTGTAGTGGGGAAGGAAGCTGCCAAAGAAGTGCTATCGCTTGAGGGACGCGAGGTGCAAATTACGCATCCCGACAAGCTCTACTTCTCTTCGCAGGTCAGAGTCTCGAAACTTGATCTCGTCCGCTATTACCTGTCGGTTGCACCCGGAGCGCTGGCGGGCATTCAGGATCGCCCGATCGTCCTCAAGCGTTTTGTGAACGGCGCCGAGGGAGAGGCATTTTTTCAGAAGCGGGCACCGGATCAGCGGCCCGCTTGGTTGAGAACAGTTACCCTGTCGTTCCCGTCCGGCCGCACAGCCGAAGAGGTCGTGGTTGACAACGCAGCCGGGCTCGCCTGGATCGTCAACCTGGGTTGCATCGAACTGCACCCGCACCCCGTCCGCTCGGGCGATCTTGATCATCCGGACGAACTGAGAATCGACCTCGACCCTGTTCCCGGCGTTGGCTGGGATGACGTTCGCCGGGTCGCTATCGAGGTGCAGGCGCTGCTCGAAGAACTTGGACTTCGCGGCTGGCCCAAGACCAGCGGATCTCGCGGCATGCATGTGAACGTTCGCATCCAGCCGCGCTGGACATTTCAAGAGGTACGCCGCGCCGCAGTTGCGTTCTCGCGGGCCGTGGAGCGCCGCGCGCCCAATCTGGCAACATCGAAGTGGTGGAAGGAAGAGCGCCACGGCGTGTTCCTCGATTACAACCAGAATGCCAAGGACCGGACAACATGCTCCGCGTATTCCGTGCGCCCGCTGCCGGACGCCCGCGTTTCGGCCCCGCTGCATTGGAACGAAGTCGCTGCATGCGATCCAGCCGACTTTACCATCTTCACCATGCCCGAGCGCTTCGCAAAAATCGGCGATCCCCATGCGGACATGAACTCCGCGCCCGGGTCCCTGCAGAAGTTGCTGGAACTTGCAGAAAAAGACGAAGCTGCCGGACTGGGAGACGCACCCTGGCCGCCGCATTTCCGCAAGATGGAATCGGAAGGACCGCGAGTGGCGCCCTCGCGCGCGAAGTCAGCGGCGAAGAAGCCTCGAACCAAGATGCCGCTGATCGTGGTGGCGAACTCCCCGGACAAGCCAGCCGCGCTGGCAGGGCTTGAAAGATGGAAGATGAAATACCCTCAGCTTGCCCCGTTACTGGCCGCAGATGACCTGCTCGTGGACTCCATGCGCGGCCGCTCCTCCACTTGGACGCGCATCCGAGTGAATCTTCGCCACGTGCCCGAGGAACTTCGTCCGAAGCAAGAGACTCCCGATCCCGATGATGATCCAACTCGCGAATGGCCCAGTTAAGCAGGAAAAGAAGAAAACCCGAATAGAACAACAGAGCAGTTTAGGAATAGTGGAGGGCACCATCTTGTCATCCTGAGACCCGCGTTCTGTGCGGGTCGAAGGACCTATGCACGTCGCTGGCAAGTTGCATAGGTCCTTCGCCGCAAAAAACGCGGCTCAGGATGACAAACGCGGACTAGATGATCAACCGCTAGCGGCCGCCCGGGAAAATCTCAGCCAATTCCTGCGGGGCCACCACTTCGAGCTGCGCATAGGTACAGTCGGTGGGCTTCTTATCGGGCCGCCACCGGCGGAATTGCGCGATATGACGGAAGCGGTCTCCCTGCATGTGGTCATACGCAACTTCAACCACCAACTCGGGCCGCAGCGGCTCCCACGATAGATCTTTCCCCTGGCTCCAGCGGCTTTGTCCGCCGGGCATGCGCTTAGCCTCTTCGTCGCCTCCATGATCCGCCCAATGCTTCCAGGGATGAGAAACCAGCGCATCCTTACGATAGGGCGCGAGGAAGTCCACAAGTTCTTTGCGCTTGGCCGTACTAAAGCTCGCGCAAACCCCGACATGCTGTAAAGCGCCGGCATCATCGTAGAGCCCAAGGAGCAATGAACCGACAAGAGTGCGGTCGCCCTTCTTGTGCCAGCGGAAGCCCGCGACCACACAGTCACAGTCGCGTTCGTGCTTGACCTTGAGCATCACCCGCTTGTTGGGTTCATAGATCCCGGAAATTTGTTTCGCCACAACACCATCGAGCCCGGCTCCCTCGAAGCGACGAAACCAGTCGGCGGCCTGATCGCGGTCCTGTGTGGCCGGCGTCAGATGGATCGGGGGCTTCGCCGATGACAGCAACGTTTCCAGCCGCTGGCGGCGAGCTTGAAAGGGCTCGCCCCTGAGATCCCTATTTCCTTCGCAAAGCAGGTCGAAGAAGACGACTGACGCGGGAGTTTGTTTGGAAAGCAGATTGACGCGCGAAGCGGCGGGATGAAGGCGCAGTTGCAGAGATCGAAGTCAAGCTCATTATCTTTCACAATGACGATCTCTCCATCGAGAACGCACCGCGCGGGCAATGCGTCCTGTAATGAATCTAGAAGCTCCGGAAAGTACCGATTCAATGGCTTTTCATCCCGGCTCTGAATGAGGATCTCGTCCCCGTCGCGAAAGATCAGCGCCCGGAATCCGTCCCACTTGGGCTCAAAGATCCACTCTTCGCCCGGCGGGAGTTCATCGACGCGCTTCGCCAGCATGGGTAGCAGCGGCGGATTTACAGGAAGCTCCATTTCCTCATGGTATAACGCCCGCTAATATGAATGTGCTATGTGGCGCAGATGCCCGTACAGTGTAGTGTTCGAAAATCTGTGGGCATTCTGGAGCAAGGACAACTTCGACTATGACCTGGATTCGCACTGTATCGCTCGCCGAGGCCGACGAGAAACTGCGCAAAGCGATTGAGGGCGAGAAACTACTCTATCCGAAAGAATATGCCGATCCGGTACATCCCGATCCCTCGGGGGCATCGTCGATTGTCGGATCGCACACGCTGATTCCCGACGCACTCTATCACGCCTTCAGCACGTTCGGCGCGCTGATGTCGCCTGATCTGCCCTTGAGCCGGGCCCAGCACGAGATGATTGCGACGATGGTTTCGGTGACCAACCGGTGCGTGTATTGAATCGAGTCACACGCAGAGTTTCTGCGTAGAGTCACGCTGGATAAGGGCTTGGTCGAGGCGCTCGAAAAGGACTACACGACTGCGCCAATCTCCCCGCAGGATCGCGTAATGCTGGATCACGTCGTGAAGCTCACGAAAGACGCGACCAAGATTTGGAAGGACGATATCGACCGGCTGCGTGCCGTGGGCTTCGACGATCGCGGCATCCTGCAGATCACGTTGATCGCTTCATGGTTCAACTACATCAATCGAGTCGCGGACGCGCTAGGCGTAGGAAGAGAGTAGGAAGTCGCCCATTCGCACGTTAAGATGCTCCCGTGCGACGTCTGATGCTAAAACTGCACCTTTGGCTAGCCATGATCGCAGGAGCCTTCATGGTGATTCTCGGGATAACTGGAAGCGTCATCGCGTTTGAACCAGAACTGGATCGCCTGTTCCATCCTCATCTCTCCCACGTAAAACCGAGCGGCAGGACACTTTCTCTTGTCGAAATCGGAGAAGCAGCCTCAAAGAAATACGGCGGCGTGCCGATAGTCGCGTACTTGCCTTCCTCGTCACCGGACGCCCCCACCGAAGTAATCCTGTCGCTCGGCATCGTCCCGGTCAATCAATACACCGGAGAGGTCCTTGGCCTCCGAACTCGAGGGCAGACGGTTTTGGGCTTCATGCGCGCACTTCACGTACGCCTCGCAACCGGAGACATCGGACGAAACATTCTCCGCTTGTCTACCGTCCTGATGTTGATTTCGCTAGCTTCCGGACTATACCTCTGGTGGCCCCGCAAACGGATACGAATTCGCGGTCCCTGGTGGAGCCGACTATTCTGGTCCGACCAGCACAACTCGTTCGGCATTTTCTCCCTCTTGCCTTTGCTGTTGCTTACCGCAACCGGCGTCGTGATTGGGTTCGAAGACGAAGTGTCGTCCCTGCTCGACAAAATTCATGGAACGAATCCGGTCCATTCCAGTCGACCTTCGGCGCGATTCGAACCCAGCCAAGGGAGCCCCGAGTTAACACCGGATCAAGCGATAGCAATCGCCCGTGCCCAACTGCCTGGCGCGGTACCTTATCGCCTGCAGATGCCACGATTCGGTGGCCTCTACGTTGTGTCCCTGGCCTATCGCGACAACCGGATCGCTGCCGAGCGCAACTCGATTTCCCTCGATCCAGGGAATGGCAGCATCGTTGCAATGAATCTGTCGGCCAGCCTTACAGCTCGCGAGCGCTTCATGGCCACAAACGAGGCAATCCACACGGGAAACATCTTCGGCGTGCCAACGAGGATTATTGCAGCGCTAGCGAGCATCCTTTTACCCCTTCAAGTCGTCAGCGGCCTCTTGATATGGATCCGCCGGACAAACATCCTCCGGCGCGGCTAAAATCAGCGGCGGAGTCGCACCCATGAACAGGACAATGGCAGTCGTAACTTTGCTGGTCGCAAGCGCGATGGCAAGTGACCTGACCGGCAAGTGGTCCGGCACGTTCAAAGTTGATGGCGGCGACCACACGGTCCCGCAGTTATTCATTCTGAAGCAGCAAGGGAAGACTCTCAGCGGCAGCGGTGGCCCGAATGCAAGCGAGCAATATCCCATCGAGAATGGCAGAATCGATGGCGATGAGGCCCGTTTTGAATTAACGACCGGCGAATGGAAGTTTACATACGATCTGAGGCAGACCGTGCCCGACGCGCTCAATGGCACATTGAAGTTACAGAGCGTGAACGACAGCAGAAACGCAAAAGTCTCCCTGACAAGATCGAAAGGTAACTAATACCACGTTCGTCCGGGCTTCCCCCTGGTCGGTCACTGCTTGAACGGAACGCTGTAATGCGAGGCCACAACCTGCCACTTACCGGCGGACTTGATCCAAACATCGGTCAGGCGATCGCGATACTCGTAGGGCTTGCCCTCTGACACACCTTTCTCGTGATAGGCGCCAGTCACAATCGCCGTACTGCCATGGATTCGGACCTTCAGATCGGACATCTCCGCAACGTCCACCCGCACTTTCGAGTCAGCCGTGTGACTGATGTATCCCGCCTTGCTGTAGACGTTGCCGTCCTCCACCGTGATGACGAACTCGTCCGCCAACAACGACGAAAGTATGTCGATGCTGCGCTGCTTGTACGATTCGGTCCACTTCAACTCCAGCGCGCGAATCGTGTCGCCTTCTGATTTTCCCTGGCCAAACGAACTGGCGCTTGACGCGAGGATCAGACCAGCGATGAGGATCAGGGTTCTGCTTCGTATCATGCTTATCTATGTCGCACAGCGCGACTGAACCCGCAAGCTCTTTGTGCTACTTGTTCCACTTTCGTAATTTCTCTCAAAACGTCGGCCGTGGGGCAGGGACGCCGCCCTCCTTACGGATGCGGTGTGTGTGGCAGCGGACGCATTCGTCCGCTGAGCGAAGCGAAGCGAGCGGTCCTTCCCATTGCACGCAACAGCGTTTGCTCCGCGGAAACAGCCGAGACGGCTCTGTGCAAGGTCCCAGGGAAGTCGTCCCGTTCCTGCTAAGCCAGAAATTTTCTCAGCGGCTCCCAGTAATGGGAATACCATCCAGTATCGAGATGATCAAAGTGTCCCTCGGGAAATCCTGTGTGATCGAGAATAAGTTTGGTTCCCGAGTCCTTCGGCTTCAGTTCAATCTTGACCAGTGAGTAAGTCCCTTCCGGAAACTCCTGCGTCAACCTCCACGCTTGTACGATCCGCTGATTGGGGACCAGTTCGACATTCCGTCCGACCACCAACCCGCCAAACATCGAGAACGCTCCGCCAACTTTGGGATCGATCTGGGCCGATGCCCCGGAGAATGCGGAGAAATCCTTCGAACTGAGCAGCGCGTCGTAAATCCGCTGCGGAGCCGACTTGTAATCGATCTCCTGATGAAGCGACGTGCGGCTCTTGTTGGCCTCCGTGCTGGGCACCGCCGCCATTTTATTTTCCTTGCCCTGTCCCCAGGCCGCAAGGCTCATGATCGAACTGCAACCCGCAACGAAGATGCCGGTCACCACTTGCCGTCGCGTCGGATCATTGTTCATCTTGCCTCCTGGTCGCCTTCCGGCCGTCCAAGCATGGAAACATATCGGCCGAACGAAATTCAACACGATTGTGGAAGCCAGGCGGCTGCGGACGGCTCGGAATGACAGGGCTATGGTTCCAGAGTTTCGGTGGAAAAATGAGTACGTTCGTAATCCCTGCCTCGCAAATTCGCTAGGGTACGTGCATTGACCCGGCAAATACTCCTAGTATGAAGAACCTTCCCATTTTTGCGCTGCTGTTCTGCACCTTTGCCGCGAACTCCTATGCGCAAGGTATCTACTGGGCTCCCGCTAACAGCGAGACGATCCATTTGGAGCCCGCCAGCCTCCACGCCGGCCGCATCTACTATCCCGCTGTCGGGGGCGGCGGCATGCACGTGCAGATCGACTCCAGATACCCGGTCACCGTGGCCATGGCTTGGGCCGACGAATGGAACGCCGCCATGCGGGCCCCCCAAGCCCCTGCGAATTTCAGCTTCCTCTGCATGAAGGAGCATGTCACCAGCGCGATTTACGAGTGTCATCTTCCCTCCGAACGCCCCATGATCATCACCTTCCGCGATGAGCGCAGGCCCGAGAAGCCCGTCGTCTCCACCATTGGCGCCATCCTCGGACCCGGAGTGCGGCAATTCATTTCCCCCAACGATCTCCACATCCAGTACTTCAATTGCGTTCAGCCTGAGTTCCAGTGGCGCCGCATCCTCGACGAAAAATACCAGATAACGCCGGCACCCAAGGTCTACAGTCTGATGACTCCAGACCACGACGGCCAGGAACTCAGCGTGAAGATCAAGTCGCCCATTCCGCTTACGATCGCTCTGCTCCCATCGCATCTTGCCGACCAGGTCTACGACAAGGCCGTAACCCTCACCGACGCCCTCGACCAAGCCGGCTGCAAGGAACGTGGCGTCCAGTCGATGAGCTTCAACTGCACTTTTAATGTCGCCAATGGCACGCAAACGCTGCTGATCCTGCCCGACATCGATTTTTCCGGCCACAAGAAAGCCACTGTCGAAGTCAACACAGTAAGGTGCGTCGAACATTGTGAGCTACTGAGCCCTCCTTCGAATCCGTAGAGTGGGCTGTTTCCTACCCATAACACAACTGAGGGTGCCCCACCCTTCGTGGTGTTCGAAGGGTGGGCACGATGCAGCCTGCAGTCACGGGTTTCCGTCAAGTCTGATGAGGACTAACTACGCCACCATCTTCTTTCCGGTCCTGAGATAGTAATTGATCGTAGTTTCCCAGTTCTGCATTTTGCTCTGGAACCATTTCTGGTCGTAGTGCTCCAGATCGCTGTTACCTTTCGGGGAGAGTCCCGTGTAGCGATAGCGAATGTGAGTGCGTGTCCCTTGCTCGCCAGACCGAGCCAGTTGGATGCGAAGCTCAGTAATGATGTGTCCGGGATCGATCCAGAGATAGTGGATGCGGAAGGCGGCTGCATCGTAGTCGGTAACAATCCAGCTGGTCTCGGCGGACGCCCGATCCGGCGCGGCCGATCCTGGCGGGCTGGGCGTGGTGAACACGCATCCCAGTTCGGCGACCCCAGAGTCGGAATAGATCAGGCGATGATTCCCAGCCCGGAAGCCATTCAGCTTCGCGTACCGGACAAAGCAGCGGAAACACTTTCTCAGGCGCAGCAGGATTAGTTTGGGTGAATTCGTGGACGACGCGATTGCCTCTGAACGCATTCATGATTTCCTCCAAAAGAAAAACCCGCGAGCCTGAGAGGCACGCGGGTGTGATTTGTGATTTTTTACTTCGCAACAATGAATGCAAAGGAAAAGGTCGCCGAGATTTCTCTCAACGACCTAAATTGATTCTATCAGCACCGAGAGATCCTAAGCGCGCGATTGTTGCCGAGGACACGCCTGCGCCCTCGAAGCGAACGAAGCCGCAAATCGAACGAAGCCGCAAAGCGGCGAAAGAATACAGCCCACGACGCAAGTCGTGGGTGAACGTGGGAAGATGTTCAAGCTCCGAGAGGAGCGAAAGAAACTCCAGCAAGCGACTACCGAGAATCCCCACCGGAGCGACTCCCAGACCACTCGCTTGTCCCGAATGCCACCGAGTGAACAGTTGCTTACTGCCCTGCTCCCGTCTTCTCCGCCGGTTTTTCTGCAGGCTTCTTGGGAGCCGCAGCGACCGAATTGCCCTTCGGTTTCCAGAAATCATCAGCCTTGAGCCACTCTGCCGGGACGTAGCTCATGTTCGGATTCAGAGCAAACAGGTTCGATTCGCTGGATTCAATTGTGGCGGCAGAAAACTCTTCCAGCTTTTTCATCCCGTCTTCCCCCATCGCGGCCATGAAGTCCTTATTGTGTGCGAGAACGCCGTCGATTTCGTTGGCAGATTTGAGGGCAGTAATGAAGAGATATGTCCCCCCGGGCGCCCCGTACAAACTCTCGTAGCATGCCCAGTGCGCCTCCGGCTGAGACTTCTTGTAGCCCTCCACCACCATCTTGACTGCGTCATCCCATTCTTTGTGATGGCCGGGCTTTACGTGATAACCGTCGACTATGAAATAGCGCGTCGCGGCAGTCGCATGCTCGGCTTGCTGGTTCAGGCTGTACTCTGCGTTGTATATGAACGCCGCCGTGTCCACCGAATCGAGCAACTCGCCATCGACAGCGTTGGCCCGATCCAGTGCGGCTGACAACATCGCGTTCTTCTGCTGAGACGCCACGTCTTTTTCCCAGGCATCCAGCGAGTCATAACCAGTGAAAAACAGCGACCGTGACTTACCCGTGATCGAATTCATTCCCAAATAATGCGTCGGCACTTTTGAGTGGGCCATTGCTTGCACGAACGCGGTTTCGGTCTTGTCGTGCATGGCACCTGTCTTGCCTGGCTTCACAAACTCTCTCGTGATGGTCAACATCTTCGGCGGCGACATCGTGCCCGAAGACTGATCCTGCGCCACTGCGGAAACAACTGCTGCAAGCGACAATGCTGCAGCACAAAGCCATACCAAGCTTTTCATGGTGAACCTCCTCAGTTTTTCAGAGTGAAAATTTTCGCGCCCGTCGGATGCGCGCCGTGGGGCCCAACAAAAGGAGTGGTAAACAGATCCTCGTGACGCTGGGAGCGTAGCCCTAGCCCATTAGAAAGTCAAGCAAGGTTGTAAAAAAGTCCGCTTTGAATCGCAGTATGTAGGGCCCCGCGCCCGTTTTATATTCGTTTCGCGTTTTGTGCGAAAGGGTGGGCGGCGGCACGGGCCTCGACTTCCAGCGTTTCAAACTATAACTCCTTGGGGACATGGGTCCGTGATTCCCACCCTTGCAAGTGCGCAAGGACGGGGCACCGCAGCAAAGAGGAATCAGCGCACCTTAAGCCGCGAAGAACGCGGCTAGAACGGGACCAGCAACTTGTCTGGGCCTTCGATTTCGTTCTTGGCCTCTAGAAATTCTTCGCTCCATGGTCTGCCCACGCACTCGGGACACTCGTCGATCGTGTTGCCAATCGCGAAACAGTGATAGCAGGTCCCCTCAGAGCTGGTACCAGGGAACCTGTTACATGTCTTGCACGGCTTGAAGAACTCACGTTCGAGCGCGCGGTGCTCGTCCCATAGTTCGTGCTCACACATGACGCACATATTCTTCTCCTGGCTACCCAGCTCTTGCGTTCGAGCCGGTCGGGGGATTTTCTCCCTAGCCGTTAATATAATCCCATCGCCTTCTCCCACGTTCTGCGAATGAGAGTCGATACGGCTTTATTGCGGCCTTCTGTCCCAAAAAGGAAAAGGGCCGTGGAGATTTCTCTCAACGGCCTTTTTTATGCCGGCAACGACCTACTCTCACACACGCTTTCGCGTGCAGTACAATCGTGCAGACGCCACTGCCCTAAGAGCTTGTTGAAAATATCGTTTGCGCGGCGTGTGGATCATTCTAAGAGCCGCACGCTATGTTGTTTTGGATTCCGCTCGGCCACCTCGGCGACAACCGAGGGTCGGGACCGCTGCTTCACGCGCTCTGCGCCCGCAGTTTCGGGATACGGATCAGGTTGAAGACCGCGCAGCTGAACACGAACAACCAATCCACCTTCGCCAGCCCGCGTAGTTTCACCTTCTTCAGCGGCCCGATCTGCTTCAGCCATCCGAACGGCTTCTCCACCAACCATCGTTTGCTTAAACTCACCGCGTATCCCGGATGCCGGCTGGTTCGTTCGTCGATCGCGCCGTGTTGCCGGCGTGCGACGTGCGGCGTCACACCCAACTCGCGCACCGTGTCGACGAAGTCGCGCGTGTCATAGGCTTTGTCCGCTCCCGTCGTGATCCGACCGCTTCGCTTCCGGGTCAACTCGTACAACATTAATAAAGCCGCATCCCGCTCCGCCCTGCCATCCGCCTGCGTAGTCATCGCTGCCGCGATCAACCCATTCCGGTTCTCCACCAAAGTGTGTCCCAGATAGCTCAGCTTGGATTCCTGGCCTGCCGACTTCTTATAGAGCCGCGCTTCCGGGTCGGTGCGCGAGGCGTGCGTCTGGTTGCGGCGCGACTCGCCGTGAAAATCTCCTCCGCTCCCCGACCCGCCGTCGTCCTTGCGGCGAAAGCTCTTCTGTCCCGCCCAGGCCTCGATCAGCGTCCCATCCACAGTGAAGTGCTCGTCCGACATCAACCCCGCCGCCTGCTCTTTGACATGGGCGAAGAACTTCTGCGCCAGATCCTGGTTCAACAGCCGGTCGCGGTTCTTGCTGAACACCGCGTGGTTCCACACCGCGTCGTCGATCTCCAAGCCCACAAACCAACGGAACAGCAAGTTGTAGTTGAGTTGCTCCATCAACAGCCGCTCGCTGCGCACCGAATAAAACACCTGTAGCAGCAACGCCCGCAGTAACCGTTCGGGGGCAATCGAGGGCCGTCCCACCTGCGAGTACAGCCCATCGAAATCCTTGGACATCTCCGCCAAGACCGCATCCACCAGCGCCCTCACTCCGCGCAGTGGATGATCCCCTGGTATCCGATCTTCCAACGCCACATAACTGAACATCCCTGTTTGCAGTTGCTGATCGTCTCCTCGCATTCCTGTTTCTTATCACGCATCCGCTGTGGATTGGCAGTGGTTTTTCAACAACCTCCTAAGATGAAAATGGAGTAGCATCTACATGCCAAAAACGACTTCAAGAGCGAAGAAGACACGGAGTCGGCCTAAGGTCGCGGCGTTGAATGCAGCAAACAGCGTGAGCTACCTGCTCAGCGACTATCCTCGTTCACTGTTTCCCCTTTCGACAACACGCGTGATCGCTGAGACCTGGGGACAACAGGTGTTGGAGTACATTTATCAAAAAGTACTGAACGCCGCCGAGAAGGAGCACTCTTTTCTTGCGCAAGCGAGATGTTACTCATCGAAGCAAGGCTTTCACCTGCGACGAACCGTTAAGCTCGATCCGGTAGCCGAGTTATTCATATATGATCTGGCGTATCGGAATCGGTTGCTCTTCCGCAAGGATTTCAGCGACAGCCGGCGCAGTTTCGGGTACAGATTTGAAAATGGGGAGCCCCTCTCGCAAACTAAAAGCTACGCAGCATTCAAGGCGGCTATTACTGAAGCGCGCCAGCAGTTTAAATACATGGTGACATTTGATGTCGCCGCATACTTTAATTCTATCTATCACCACGACCTAGTTCGCTGGTTCAGCGAGCTCCAAGCAAGCGCCGATGACGTCGAACATTTCGGCCAATTCTTGCGGGAGGTTAATAGTGGACGCACCGTCGACTGCCTTCCTCAGGGTATTCATCCTTGTAAACTTATCGGCTCCGAATTTCTAAAATTCGTTGATAACTCTATGAAGCTGAAGTCTAACCTCTCGCTTCGATTCATGGACGACTTCTATTTGTTTTCTGACAGCGAAGAAGTGATCAACGCGGACTTCGTAGTCGTGCAGCAACTAATCGGGGAGAAGGGCCTCTCGGTAAACCCGGCGAAGACATCGTACGAAAGGGAAAGCGAAGATATATCCAATCAGATCGATGCCATAAAAGTGAGCCTACTTAGAGCACGACGGATTGTTATCGAGGTATCGGGCATCGAATTTGTCGGAGATGAAGAGGAAGAAGAAGAGCTGCTAAGCGCGGAGCAAACAGAGTACCTGTTGGACCTGCTAAAGAATCCTGACATCGAAGAATCCGACGCAGAGCTTGTGCTCGTCTTACTGCGAGACCATGGGGAGGATGTACTCTCTCAACTGGACGGGTTCTTGAGACGATTCCCTAGCCTCAGCAGAAACGTATACCACTTCGCAAAACATGTCGGGGACAAAGAAGAACTCGCTCAGGTTATCCACTCGTTTGTCAGCGACGAAGCCTATGCGACTGAAGATCAACTGTTTTGGATGGCGAAACTGGCTGAGGAATTTCTCAACCAAACGTCCATATACAGAGACATTCTTTGGTCTATCTACCAGCATCCGAACGCGAGTGACATTTCGAGGTCGAAAATCCTAGAAATCCCTGAACAGCGATTTGGGATGCCAGAGATGCGGGATGGAACATCTTCGGGTCGGCCGGTCAGACTGGCCAGCTTGGGCTTCCGCAGTCGGTTGCCGATCCGCACCGCGGATCAGTAGAAATCACTCTCTTACATACTTCGGCAAAGCGAGCCCAATGAATCGCCTAATCGCCGAGTGCGTCGCGTCCATCGGGAAGTAATCTGTCAAAGGAAAAGGCCACGCTCTGTTACGAACGTGGCCTTTATTTAATGCCGGCAACGACCTACTCTCCCACACACTTTCGCGTGCAGTACAATCGGCCCTGCGGGGCTTAACTTCCGTGTTCGGGATGGGAACGGGTGGATCCCCCGCGGTATGATTACCGACAAGTCGGAGCAGCTTTTAGCTATTAGCTCTTGGCTTTTAGCTTTGTCCTGCCTATCGAGGAGCACCTGCCCCACTCAATGGCATCGTCGCTGCAAACTTGTTTCTCTCGACCTTCACCCATCAGCCTGAACCCAGCGAAGCTGAGCTAAGAGCTAAAGGCTAAAAGCCAAGAGCTGATTCTCAAAGATCGTGAGGACGAAACCTCACAACTGAATAGATTGGGTGTGGCTTACTTTCTTGTTTGTTTACTTCCGATTTCAGCCACGTGTCTTACATCGGCTTTTCGTCGGCGCACAGTCATCAGTCTTGCTTCTCAGTCATCCAGGTTCGAACAACATCCAAACAACATCACCGTTCTCGTTCAAGTTCTAACTGAGAACTGGCAACTGAGAACTGATAACTGTTTCTGCACCGAGTAAATTTTATGGTCAAGCCGAACGGGCGATTAGTACTGGTAAGCTACACGCATTACTGCGCTTCCACCTCCAGCCTATCAACCAGGTAGTCTACCTGGGCCCTTCTTATCCCTTACGGGTTGGGAGATCTCATCTTGAGGAGTGCTTCCCGCTTATATGCATTCAGCGGTTATCACAACCGAACTTCGCTACCGAGCGGTGCCATTGGCATGACAGCTCGAACACAAGAGGTTCGTCCATCCCGGTCCTCTCGTACTAAGGACAGGTCCTCGCAAATCTCCTACGCCCACAACAGATAGGGACCGAACTGTCTCGCGACGTTCTGAACCCAGCTCACGTACCGCTTTAATAGGCGAACAGCCTAACCCTTGGAACCTTCTACAGCTCCAGGATGCGATGAGCCGACATCGAGGTGCCAAACCGGAGCGTCGATATGAACTCTTGGCTCCGATCAGCCTGTTATCCCCGGCGTACCTTTTATCCGTTGAGCGATGGCCCTTCCATACAGAACCACCGGATCACTAAAGCCTACTTTCGTATCTGCTCGACTTGTTGGTCTCGCAGTTAACCACGCTTATGCTTTTGCACTCGTCGGCTGATTTCCAAACAGCCTGAGCGTAGCTTCGCGCGCCTCCGTTACAATTTAGGAGGCGACCGCCCCAGTCAAACTACCCGCCTTACCATGTCCCTCTCCCGGTTCACGGGAGTAAGTTAGAACCACAGATCTCGCAGGGTGGTATCTCACCGTTGGCTCCTCCAAGCCCGAGAGCCTGGAATCAAAGCCTCCCACCTATCCTGCGCAGCAAGGGCCATAGTTCATGGTAAAGGTATAGTAAAGGTGCACGGGGTCTTTCCGTCTAGTTGCGGGCAACCGGCATCTTCACCGGCACTACAAGTTCGCCGTGTCAGTCGGCAAGACAGTCGCACTTTCGTTACGCCATTCGTGCAGGTCGGAACTTACCCGACAAGGAATTTCGCTACCTTAGGACCGTTATAGTTACGGCCGCCGTTCACTGGGGCTTCAGTTCGAAGCTTCACCTTGCGGTTGACCTCTCCCTTTAACCTTCCAGCACCGGGCAGGCGTCAGCCCCTATACGTCGTTTTCGACTTTGCAGAGACCTGTGTTTTTGTTAAACAGTCGCAGTGCGCATTTCGCTGCGGCCTCTTCGGGCTTGCACCCTAATGAGGCACCCCTTCTCCCGAAGTTACGGGGTTATATTGCCTAGTTCCTTACCAACTGTTCTCACGAGCGCCTTTGGATATTCTCCTCGTCTACCTGTGTCGGTTTGAGGTACGGTTCCCTTACTTTCTCCTTAGAGGTTTTTCTTGGCAGTGTGGAATCGGCAGCTTTCCTCCATACGGAGTACTGCTTTGCGTCTCAGTCGATAACTTCCTGGCGGATTTTCCTACCAGAAACACCTTACACGCATCGACCGTTATAGCCATAGAACGGCCTGCTTATCCTTCTGCGTCACCCCATCGTGATAACGAAAACAAGGGAGGTCCGGAATATTAACCGGATGTCCATCGGCTACGCCTTTCGGCCTCGCCTTAGGGACCGCCTGACCCTGAGCGGATTAACCTTTCTCAGGAAACCTTAGACTTTCGGCGCGGAGGGTTCCCACCTCCGTTATCGCTACTTATGCCGGCAGGGTCTCTTCTCAACCGTCCAGTAGTCCTCTCGGTCTACCTTCGAGCTGTTGAGAATGCTCTCCTACCACGCACAGGTGTTACCCTGTGCATTCGCTGCTTCGGTAACAAGCTTAAGCCCCGTTAAATTGTCGGCACCGGACCGCTTGACCAGTGAGCTATTACGCTTTCTTTAAAGGATGGCTGCTTCTAAGCCAACCTCCTGGCTGTCTGGGCGTTCCGACTTCCTTTCCCACTTAGCTTGTATTTTGGGACCTTAGCAGGCGATCTGGACTGTTTTCCTCTCGACAACGAAGCTTAGCCCCCGCTGTCTGACTCCCGGATTGGTTGTTCGATGGCATTCTGAGTTTCGTTGGGTTCTGTAAGCTGGAAAGCCCCATAGCCCATCGAGTACTTTACCGCCACGACAAATCATCCGAGGCTAGCCCTAAAGCTATTTCGGAGAGAACGAGCTATCACGGAATTTGATTAGCCTTTCACCCCTACCCTCAGCTCATCGGAGCTTTTTTCAACAAACACCCGTTCGGCCCTCCAGTGGGTGTTACCCCACTTTCAGCCTGGCCAAGGGTAGATCATCCCGCTTCGCGTCTATTCCTGCCAACTCAAGCGCCCTGTTCGGACTCGCTTTCGCTGCGGCTCGCTTTCGCTTAACCTTGCTGACAAGAATAACTAGCCGGCTCATTATGCAATAGGCACGCGGTCAGACTTTCCGTCTTGCGACGGCATAGTCCTCCCACCGTTTGTAGGCACACGGTTTCAGGTACTATTTCACTCCCCTCGCAGGGGTTCTTTTCGCCTTTCCCTCACGGTACTGGTTCACTATCGGTCAGAAGCTAGTATTTAGCCTTACGGAATGGTCTCCGTAGCTTCCCGCAAAGTTTCTCGTGCTCCGCGGTACTCAGGTATCGGCTTCGAGTTCAGTTCGTTTTCACCTACGTGGCTATCACACTCTATGGCCCCTCTTTCCAGAGGGCTTCGGTTAACGACTGAATTGGTAACTCTACTGTTGCCGACCCTACAACCCCGGTAGAACCCGAAGGTCTTACCGGTTTAGGCTGTTGCGATTTCGCTCGCCACTACTCTCGCAATCGAGGTTTCTTTCTTTTCCTCCTGGTACTGAGATGGTTCACTTCCCAGGGTTCGCTCGTGCGTGACTATGGATTCATCACGCCGTACGGGGGTTTTACCCCCGTGGGTTTCCCCATTCGGAAATCCCCGGATCAAAGCCTGCTTGCGGCTCCCCGAGGCTTATCGCAGCTTGCCACGTCCTTCATCGCCTGCTTCTGCCAAGGCATCCACCATGCGCCCTTAGTAGCTTGACCACAAAATTTACTCAGCACACTCAAGTAGGCTCTTAGCTATTAGCTTTTGGCTTTCAGCTAAAAACAAACCCGAACACGCCGCTTAAATTCTATGGGCCTAGTTGCCTGCTCATCGCACGAAACGCCTATCAGTGTTTCGCACCCCAGCAGGCTAAAATTCAGGCACTCATAAAAATTTACGTTCGCCTTGTAATTTGCCCAATCTATTCAGTTGTCAAATATCGTCCTCGC
>CAVTLV010000004.1:0-143591 GCA_963735695.1 uncultured Acidobacteriota bacterium
CTCCCGCTTGCCTTCGTTTTTGACTCGTCGTCTTGTTGACGAACGCTCTACCTGTTCGCGAGTTGCATCGCGAAGCGTCTTAACCCCGCAGAAATCAGTCGCATAGGCCTTGACCAGGTTGGGATCGAGCTGATGCTGGCGAATGATCTGGCAGAGGCGATCGCGGACCGTCGAGGTGCCTTATTCCCGTTGGTGGCAGGTTGCGGCGGAAGTTTCTTCGGTTCTCGGGAGGCCTGTGGAGTTTCGGTAAGGGCGCCGATCTCCTCGACCGAACAGATGCCGATCCCATAGGCCTTTCGTAGAGCGCGGTTAACGGCGCGGGTTTCCGCCACTCGCATTCGGCCCCCTGGACCAGTGAAGAGACATTGGAGGGATCCGCATCGCCGTAACCGACGAACCCAGAGGAGTCTTTGGACGGATAGACCGTTGCTTTCAGGACAAACCGACTCGCCGCGGAATTGCAGAGCGAATCGACGGGCTCAACATGGATGCCACGGCATCTCTTGCGGCGTGCCAAGCGGAGGAGCCCGGTATGTGTCACGTACCAGTTGCCGTTAATGACCTGGAGTTCCCCCGCCTTGAAGGAAAATCCGAAATCCTTCGTGATCGTTGCAAGGAGATCAATGGCTCGTGATGAGAAAGGAGTAGTTCCTCCTGGCCAGCCGAACATTTTCCCGAAGTAGCCTCTTGAAGTTTCGAACCGATCTCGCAGCTGTTCTAACGTTTGGAAATTTCATGGGCAACTCCTTTTCATGTGTTATCATGTGATAACATATATCACAATGTTAACTCTGTCAAATGGATTTGCTCAGAGATCACTGTGCCGCTATATTTCGGTCGTGGCCAAGACCGAATTCCTAGCTTTTCGGGTCGCTCCGGAACTCAAGCGCGAGCTGCAGCGCATAGCGGAAGATGAGCAACGGGCTCTGTCTCAAGTTTGCGAGATGCTTCTATACGAAGGGGTTGAGGCCTGCAACAGAGAGGGGCGTAAGTTTATGCAGCGCTTAGTCGCCAGGCAGAAGGCCCGGGTAAAGGACTCATGACCCCGCCCCCGCAGCCCAATCTCAGCAGGCCTTGGGACGCCAAGCCACTTCAGCTAGCCCAACTTTCTCTCCTGCGGCGGTTAATCTCCGGAAAGCTGCGCTGAGCCCTCACTACTGGGAATTGAGAACTGGACAAATGGAAACGATGTCTTGCGGTGCTGATTCAATCGCCTCGATGTGATCGTGAAGACATCTATCAGGATTTTCGGCGTTGAGAGGAGCGACGTTCAGCGAATCGCTGTCGAGGAACAGAGGACGATCAAACACGTCTGCGAGATGATGCTATGCGAAGGTGTCGAGGCCTACAGAAATGGAAGGGCCCAAATTTATGCACTGTGAAATCGCCAAGGAGAAGAAGAGGCAACACTCATTACCTTGCGGGAGAGGACATCGCCACCGGTAAACTGGGCTCGTCTTGCGAAATAAGCCCCCAAGCGATTGATTCTGGAATACCTGCACTCCTTGACACGCTTGCCATACCGGCGTAAAACGCTATAACAGCGGCGAAAGAAAAGAAATGGCCGCCTCTTGGGTATGCCAATACCTGAGCCATGAATGAGTCAAGCTTCGGATTAGAGGTATGGTCTCGAACGCATCTGGATGCTCTTGAGAATTTGTATTCTGAGAATCAGCAATAAGCGATAACCATTTGTATGGCGTGACCCCGGCGGGTCATCTCGCGTTGGAGTCTTTCAAACCAGCGACTCAGCGGGGTGCAATTGTGCTGCCCGGGGACTGCACAAAGTCAATGAAATCGGGGCCGGTCGTTGTTCGGTCCAGGGACAGAGTGCGGTCTCTCGAGATTTCCGCCTTGTTGCTCCGGGGGGTATGCCCCAGCATCAGACCGCGCTTGCCGTCAACCGGATGGCGAACTCGGGCCATTTTGTTCTTGAGCAAAAAGGCGATCCGAGATCCGTGTCAGAAGAATTTGCATATGCGTAAGGCGTCAGGTTCGAAACAGAAGTGCAAAGGCTTAAGATCACCACGCCTGGAGAGGCGCAGTTTGAGTGTGGCTGGAATGGCAAATCCACGTGCAGCGATGGCGACGTGTGTAGCGACCGCGGGGGAAAGTTTCCCGAATGCAACCATCGACCTCGTTGCGGATCCGTCAGATTCCTACAGACTCAACCTCGTGCTCTGGGACGGATCGCGGGCGACCGTTGCTCCGCGGATTGAATATGGTACCTCTACTTACGAGCCTATTGCTCTGGAGCCAACATTTGTGCATACCGTGCAGTGGCCAAAATGTCCCATCGTGTACGGATCGACAAGGAACCTGTTTGACAGGGTGCTCGGCCTAGTCACACAGCACGTTGAAATCGAGGAGGCCTCTGCACGCCTGCTGACATACTTCGTATTCACCACGTGGTTTCCTGACCGACTGTCTTTGGCTCCCGGTCTCGCCATTTTGGGTCCAGCCCCTAGCGAGGGGGTTTGGTTGCTAAGGCTCCTGCATTGCCTGTGTCGGCGTTCGGTGTTGCTAGCTGAAGCGTCGCAAGCCAGTCTGTTGTCATTGCCACTTCATCTCTCGCCGAGTTTGTTGATCGACCGACCGATGCTTACCCGCTCACTTCGGACTTTTCTTAGTGCTTCGAACCGACGCGGATTGGCAACAGTGAAAAGAGGAAAAGTGCTGGAGGTTTGTTGCCCCAAGGCGGTCTATTTCGGCATGGATGAGATTCCCCAAGACTTTGCTTCGGTCATGATTCAGGTTCCGCTGTCAGCGGCTACCGCCAAAATGAGTGCCTTGGGTGACCGGGCACTGAATGATGTTGCTACCGAGTTTCAAGGAAGAATGCTGGCGTACCGACTCACGAATCATTCTAGAATTCGTATTTCTCATTCTCATGGCATGAACTTCACTCATCAAACTCGCGAGATCGCGATAAACCTAGCCGCCTGCATCGTGGATGACGCCGAGCTCGCCGGCGAAGTACTCCCGCTGTTGACTGAACAGGACGACCATGTCCGCGGACAACCTGATCAGAAACTCGACGCTGCAATTCTCGGAGGCGTTCTGGCTTGTTTGCACGAGAAAAAATCGGATCGGGTCCAAGTGAAGGAAATCACTGCATTGGCCAACACACTGCTTCGAACCCAGGGTGAAATCGTCGAATACAGGCCCGAGGAGGTGGGACACCGACTCGACGGGTTCTCGTTATGGAGAGCCAGGCAAAAGGAAGGTATGTTCCTATTGCTTGATCGGGATACAAGTCGGCTTGTGCACCGTCTGGCATTGATACATGGAGTGTCATGGGATCCAAATTGTCGCATGGGCTGTCCAGATTGCCAGCTGTTGGAGGAGTCTGCTCATTCAACGGTGGTGTAGGTCGTGTAGGTCGTGTAGGTGGCGTAGGCATAGTAAACACAGCAAACTCAGTCACACAGGGCGCAACATGAGAACAAAATGGAATCTTACTAAATCGGAGCGAACGGCCCAGTCTGCAAATGCCGAACGACTCAGATCTACTGGAATTGCAATTGGCGCCGACAGTACGGATTCATCCGAGCCCCCTCTGCTAAGAATTGAGCAGAGCGGGCGTAGCGAAATTTGCGCCGGGACCCGCGGGGGTATGTCGCTAGCGATTTGCGTGCGTATCTCGGTATTCAAATCGGGGATCGTCATTTGCGACCACGAAATCAATATCCCAGGGTGTAATGCGGAGATATGGTTAGTGCCCCCCGAAGAGGGTTCCCTCGGTTACCGAGTGTTCCGGTGGCTTGACATCGAGAGAGCCGCCGTTCTGAATGATCGAATTTTGGGTGGACGTCCACTCCCCCTCGACAGGAACTTGGACGGCTTCTTGGTCGCCCAGAGTTTTGACTTGCTGCCCAGGCAATTTCAGTCTGGAATGAACGTTGATGCGTCGATCTGTCTAGTCGATCAGTGGGACAAACCATACGTATCGGAGGTGACACTCATCATCGAGCGTTGCGAGCAGCGAGAGGCGTCAGCCAAGAAACGGAACGGATTAATCGTGCCGGAGGAAGTTCTTGTCGCGCATCACCAGAGTCAAGCCGATTTACATCCTGAGAGCGCTGTCGGGGAAACTGGCGGCAAAGGACCCAATCGTCGTAGCCAGTGAGAACATCAAGGAGATTTGCTCTAAATACAACGAAGTTGTCCGACTAGAAGTGGGCTGCAGATGTTAAAATTCGCCTATTCTTCAGACCGATCGGTTCGCCGAGGTCGAAAATGCCCCTGAACGGATTTTCCTGGGGTCCAATTGATGGACTTGCAGTCAAAACGCAACGGCTCCGGGGATCGGAAGCGTTAGAACCGATCGAACTTCCTGTCCCTTGAAAAAAGTCACCACCTCCATACCCCTTTCTTGCTCAAGAACAAAACCCTCTACTGCACTACTGGCGGATTCTCAAGAAGCGGCGATGGACAGTCCTGGCCGCATGCCAGCCATCATTTTTGCCCTCTCCGTAATTGCCGCGCTCAGGACGACTCCGCTGTACCAGGCAACATCGAAAGTGGCGATCTTTCCAGAAAATCCGAATGTCTTGGGATTCAAGAAGGCCTCGAGAACAATTCAGCCTGACTACCAATACGACGTGGCTCTGGAAACCCAAGCCGCGATTCTTCGCAGCGATGCTCTGGCCATGAAGGTGATCGAGGCGATGCGCCTTGACCGGAACCCGAGTTCACACTGTCACGCCAGCGATTTACCCGAGACTCGATGCGGGTTTCGAGCATGCAGCCTGATCCGGCGGCAGCGGTGGCTCTGCTCGGCACATTTCGCGGCGGCTTGAGCGTCCAACTAATCCCCAATCCCGGCTGATCCACGTCAGCTACACTCACTCCGACCCTCGACTCGCGACCGAAATCGTCAACACGTTGGTCAAGACGTTTACCGAGGAAAACTTCAGGACAAAATACGATTCAGCCACCCAGACCTCTGATTGGCTTTCGACGGGAGTTAGCTGATCTGCAATTGAAAGTTCAGACGTCCGAAGAGAAGCTCGTCCGTTATCAGAAAGACCACAGCATTCTGGGGGTGGATGAGAAGCAAAACATCGTTACGGCCAAACTGGGAGAACTGAACAAGGAGTTAACAGCGGCCGAGATGGATCGCATTCAGAAAGAGTCCAATTACAAGCTTGCGATGAACGGGGACCCTGCCTCTTTCACGAAGCGACCCCTAAAGGGGGGAATCCAGGGCTTGCTGGACAAGTTGCGTGAAAAAGAAGCTGACCTTGAAACCCAATATGCACTGGCAACCACCGCATTCGGTTCAGGCTATCCCAAGGTCACCGAACTGAGCAACCAACTCAAGCAGGTGCGTGCCGCAATTGCGGCTGAAAAGACGAAAATGCAGCAGAGGATCCGAGATGAGTACTTGGCCGCACTTCAGACGGGAGAATTTGCTGAGTCCGCATTCAACCAGCAGAAGCAGGAGGCCAACAAACTCAACGAAAGCGCGATTGAGTACTCGGTTCTAAAGCGCGATGCAGAGACCAACCGACAGCTGTATCAAGATCTTCTGCAGCGACTGAAGGAAGCCGGCGTTAGCGCCGGGCTGAGATCGAGCAATATCCGCGTCGTTGATGTCGCGCGGATTCCGACCAGTCCCATCACACCGAACGTGCCCCGGAACATGGTGCTGGGATTTTTGCTTGGTCTTGGCTTGCGGATTGGACTTGGCCTTTGTACTCGAGAGCTTGGACACCAGCATCGGAGCCTCTGGGAAGATCAGCGCGGTTTCGACGCTGCCTGCGCTGGGAACGATACCGCTGCAGTTGGCAAACGACGGCTCCTTCCGTAAACGGCACACTGACTATTTCGGCCAACGCCGAAAAATCAGGAACGCTGGCTCTCGTCACGTATGCACGTCCAAAGTCAGAAGCAGCGGAGGCATACCGGTCCCTCCGGACTTCGATTCTTCTGTCCTCATATGGTGCCCCGCCAAAAGTGATTCTCGTCACCAGCGCGTTGCCTCAAGAAGGAAAAACCACGATTAGCGCAAATTCGGCGCTGGTGCTTGGCGCAGCGCGGGGGCCGAGTATTGCTCGTCGATGCGGACCTTCGCCGCCCCGGCGATTGACAAGGTGTTTGGTCTGAGGTCTCGGGAGGCCTCAGCACGCTCATCAGCGGAGCCAACAAGGTTGAAGATGTGATAGTTCCTTGCCCAGAAGTTCCCAAATTTGTGGATTTTGCCCGCGGGCCCAATTCCTCCACAGCCTGCCGAGTTGCTTGGTTCGACCGTCATGAAGGATCACATCGCGCGCTGGCGGAATGAGTTTGACCACGTCATTATTGACACGCCCCCATGCTTATCGGTGACGGACGCAGTGCTATTGTCTCCCGAGGCCGACCGAGTCATTTTGGTCGCGCGCGCGGGAAGGACCACAAGGCCCGCTTTGCGGCGCGCCTGTGATCTGCTGTTGCAGGTCAATGCAAGGGTTATGGGTATTGTTCTCAACGCGCTCAATTTGCGATTCTGCTGAGGGTTATTACTACTACAGCGGTCGATATTCCAAAGCCCTACTACATGAAGAATCCACGGAAGATAAGCAAACGAACAGTCAGCAAAGTCTCCTGACCAGATCCCTGAATCCGGGTCGAGCTCGCTAGCTCAACGACATTTGTCTCGACGGCACGGATTCAAATTCAGATGCAGATTGAGTTGCGAGTCCCGAGTTTGGAGATTCTCTTTTGCCGCGGCCTGCCTCGTGGCCATAGGACTTTACCTGCATTTCGCCGTTCGAGCCTATATCGCCTCCCATCTGGCTGCGAGCCTAGACTTGGCTGAATATCCAAAGAGCCATTCGGCTGGAACCATCAAACGCTGAATATCGCGACACTTCTCGGCCGATATCTGGCATTGTCTGGCGCGAGTCTGGATGAAGCTATTTCAGATTTTCGAACCGCGGTTCATTTGAATCCCTACGAAGTCCGCTACTGGTTGGATTTGGCGGCGCCTATCAGGTGGCAGGGCGTATCGACGAGCAGGCACAGAGTGTGGAACAGGCAGTGGAAGCAGACCCGACAACGCCACATGTCGCGTGGGCGGCAGCCAATTTCTTCTTGGTTCAGGGGAATCTGCGGAAAGGCACTTCGCTATTTCCGTATGGTCCTGGCAAATGATCCGGATGCGGTTGACTCGACCCTTCAGATCTGCTGGCGCGCCACGGAAACGCGAATCAAATTTTTGACCAAGCGCTACCACGCAGACCGGATCTCTACTTGTCGTTTCTCCGTTTGCTTGTCACCAAACAGGAAGTGGTGCCCGCAGAAAATGCCTGGGATCATTTGATCGGGTTGCGGCAGCCATTTTCCCCCGAAGCTCGCATTTCCTTATTTTCAGCTACTCATCGCCAAGCAAGAGGTCGCGGCTGCGAAGACGGCCTGGCAGCAGCTGGCCCAAGTCGACCAAGAGATTCAGCCGTATCTCCCTTCTCGTGAAAACCTGATCGTAAACGGGGGGTTCGAGGAGAACTTGCTGAACGGTGGATTTGACTGGTGGTACGAGTCGAACCCACATGCTGCCTTGGCCATCGACACGGATCGGTTTTACGGCGGAACCCGATCGCTTTCCGTAACCTTCGATGGACGAAACTGCCCCGGATGCAGGAATCGCTCAGTTCATCCCAGTGAAGCCCGACACTGACTACGAGTTCAGTGCCGAATCCAGGACCCAGGACATCGACAGTGCCAGCGGTCCACGCTTTGCGCATCACGGACGCCTACACGAACCACTTCTTACGTCCTCACCGATGATTTGCTGGGCACCAATCCCTGGCATAGGCAACAAGCACGATTTCATACTGGGCCGAGCACGAATCTGCTTTTCCTGAAAGTTATTCGCCAGCCTGCCGCGCCCCTGATCCGAGGCAAGCTTTGGATCGATGATGTCAGGCTGGTGGAGGCAAGCGATCAAGGATTGGGACGTTGAAGATCTCGTCACATTTGATTGTCGATACGAGGGACTCCATTGATCTGGAGGTCCAGCCTGATCGCGAACCAGAAGACCGTGCAGTGGGTGCTCGTTCTTGGCCTGTGCGCTCTCTTAGCTTTCGCGGTCTTGGCGTTCGGTGCAGTCGAGGAATGGTCGACTTTTGCGTTCGAGGCCGGCGCGGCCGTCCTTTTCCTTGTTTGGGCGGGAAAGCAAGTTGTTTCCGGGCAAGTGAAGTTGTCGAAAAACCCGCTTGTACCTGCCAGCCTTGTTCTTTTTCGTGCTCCTCCTCGCGCAGGTTGGGCTGCGTACCTCGGCCTACGGTTACGTTACCAAATACGAAGTACTTCAGTACGTCGTCGTACGGGATTGTCCTGCTCATTGCGGCAGAATGCGTGCGAGAAGAAGATGCTCGGCAGAAATTTGCTTTGGCACTGATTATTTTCGGAGCACTTTATGCCTTTTTCGCATTAGCTCAGGAACTGACGTCGAACGGCAAGTTCTTCTGGGTCTACACTCCACGATTCAATGGTTCAATCTACGGAAGTTACGTCAACCACGACCACTATGCCGGCCTGATGGAGATGCTGGTACCGTTTCCCTTGGTCGTTAGTATGGGCCATCTGCTGAGAGGAGGGAAGCGAGCTTTGGTCGCCTTCTGCGCCGTATTGATGGCCAGCACGATCTTTCTTTCCGGCTCGCGTGGCGGAATGCTTTCTTTCGTCCTCGAAATTGTCGTGTTTGCCACCCTGACTCTCGTGCAGAGGAGAAACCCTCGTGTTGCACTCGGCGTGGCCGCAGTGTGCGTATTGGTTCTCGTTTTCCTAGTTTTTCTAGGCAAAGTGCAAGTTCTGGGGCGACTTGGGAATCTGGGCCCTGACATGCGTTTGAAAATCACCAAGGACTGCTTGAGAATGTTCTCCCACCGGCCAGTGTTGGGGTGGGGCCTGGGAACTTTCCCAACCGTCTACCCCAGTTACCGCAGCTTCTATACAAATCTGTTCGTGAATGAAGCGCATAACGACTATGCCCAGCTGTTGGTGGAGACCGGCTTGCTCGGCTTCGGGCTGATGCTGTGGTTTCTCGTTCGCCTGTACCGATCCGGATTGCCGACCTCTCGCCGCTGGGAATTCAAATGGGATGGGGCGGTCTCCCTCGCCGCTTTGCTGGGGTGCACCGGACTTCTGCTTCATAGTTTCGTGGATTTCAATTTGCAGATCCCGGCGAATGCTGCGATGTTCTATGTGCTTTGCGGGTTGGCCGCTTACCGGCCTTTGGCTAAGTTATCCAAGCGCGGGCGGTCTCGCGACGCCCGGGGATGAAGGAAATGGAGGCCGTCGCACTTCCAGTTGACAATGGCGACTCGTTGGCGCGGTCGATATAATTGGAACCCTCATCAACCTAACCATGAAGCTCGAGTACTCGGTAGTCCAACGGAGGAACTCGTGGAGAAACGACGCAGCGGGGAAAATAGTTCGGGCCACCTCGGCCGAAACTGGCTTCGCAACGAACAGAGGGCAGGAGGAGAAATGTCGCTGAAACACCTCACCATCGGCACTGTGGTGGCAATTTGTACCTTCGTGGCGCAGGGCGCAGCGCAAAAGTACGAGCAGGGCGCAGCGCAAAAGAACGAATTGTCCGGGATCCTTGGGCGCACGTTTATCGCCGATCAAGGCATCCCGGGTGCTCCTGCTTATGATCCCAACCTGCGCTTCGGCAAAGGATTAACCTTCGAGATAAATTATTCTCGGCGGATCATGGGCGCAGACATCTGGTCCATCGCGTTGGAAGTCCCCTTTGTAGTGAACCCCGACGAGGATGTGCAGCCGCACAGAACCTGATTCCTGAAAGCTACTCATCTTACTTTGTCACCTCCTGCAGCGCGGCTGAATCTTTTTCCCTCAACGGCAGTCTCGCCTTGGGTCAGCTTTGGTGGTGGGTTCGGCCATTTCAGTGGAGGTTCCAGGCTTGAGTTTGGAGGAGCAAACCCGGGCAAAACTGGGACTACTACCGGCGTAATCCAGGCAGGTGTCGGACTCGATGTGAAGCTCTCCAGACGATTCACGGTGCGAGGTGAAGCTCGAGACTTCTGGTCGGGTGTGCCGGCCCTGAATGTAAACACCGGCAAGAGCCGCCAACACAATATTTTCGTCGGCGGCGGCATTGTCTGGCACTTTTAAACAGCAACATATACGCGGATTTCCGGAGCACCCTTCTTTTCTGCCTGAAACGTCTAGCCCAGCAGTCCCGATAACTCGAAGTGATTTCTCTTAAGTGGAACACTGCGCCCAGGACAGAAGTCGAATCCTCAACGAGGGTTAAGACACGCACGAACCCACTCTAAGCGGAGGATGGCATGTCTAGCTGACAATTAGTGTACCTGTATCTCCCCGGGCTGGGTTCGGAACGGTTGAATGATGGAGTATGGTGACAACTCTTTGTTTTACTCCGGCCAAAACCCTTGAGGGGTGCGGGGTTTGCGCCGGAGACTCCGGAAGGGGTGCGGTAGGATTCGCTTGCACGTTTCGCCCGCCAGAGGCACAATCTAAGTCTAGAGGTCACAAAAAATGCCCATCAGCTGGGGCGGACCCCCATGTGACACTCGGAAAAAGGTCGGAAATGAAAAAGAATCGGATACTCATAACGCTGCTCTTGCCCACGGCGCTTGCGCTTCCGGTGTTCACGCAGCAACCCGACTCGAACTCAAACCCACAGCCGACAGCCACTGCTTCCGCTTCGCACACCGCGACTGTCAGCGAGCGAGAACCAATCCCGCCCTCGACTCCCAAGGATTTCTGGGACGGCGATGATCCCAACCTCGTGAATCTGGTCACGCACCCGTTTGCCAGCAAGAAGTACGTGCAGCGCCAGGTGGGGCCTATCCGGGACCGCATCAACGAACTGGATGAGTTGACCTCAGAAAACGGCAAGACGATCAAGGACGTAGATGGGCGCGCGCAACAGGGTATTCAGCTGGCGTCGGAGAAGAGCAGCCTGGCGGACCAGCATGCGAGCGACGCAAGCAACAAAGCGCAGCTGGCGCAGACGGCGGCGACCCAAGTCGCGACGCGGGTTTCCGCGGCGGAGCAGATGGTGGGGAGCCTCGATCAATACAAAGCGAGCGGGCAGACTGAAATTCGCTTCCGTGCCGGCCAGACCGTTCTGAGCAAGGCGGCGAAGGATACGCTCGACGAGATGGCGGCTCCGCTGAAGGATCAGCGCAGCTACATCATCGAGGTCCGCGGGTTCGCCTCAGGTCGCGGACAGGCTGCGATCGCAAGCTCACAGAAGATGGCGGACTCGGTGGTGCGTTACCTGGTGCTCAACCACCAGATCCCGGTCTACCGCATTTACGTGATGAGCATGGGCAACTCGCCGGCGGCTAGCGCAGATGGAACCATGGCGAAGCACACCAGCGGAGGGCGGGTGGAAGTCAGCCTGATGAAGCACGATCTGGTGGGTTCAGCGCAGCACTGAAAGTCCTTCAAAAGAGAGAGGGGCGAGCCGATGGCGACTCGCCCTTTTCATTTTCACATTCAGGATTTGCTGGGCGAGGGTCCCAAGCCTTTGTGGGACATCACTTCTCGTGGCGGCGCATCGACGCACAGGGATGTCATGGTCGGATACGCCCTTCGAGTTCAGGGCTTGGCCGGACTTACGGGGTCATCGCCGTGACTTAACACCCATGCGGTACCACCCAGAGCAATTCCTCCGGCAATTCCGATTGCTATAGGAGAGTTCAATATTCCCCCGGCGGCGCCAGGAGCAGCTGCAGCTTCTGGTCCTGCTCCCCCCTTTTTCTTCTTCTTGCCCTTATGCGCCTGAGAATCGTCCTGGGACTGGGACTCGTCTCGCGTGGTCTCCTGACCTTGCGCCAGTGTCGTGCTCCCGGTGTTATCGCTGATGGTCAGGTCGCCCTTGCGGGCTGCGATCTGGACCTTACCATCGACGTCTCTGACTTCAAACTCGGTCCAAACAGTAGCGGTCGGTGACACAGTCACATCGCCGGCGCGGGTCGCTAGCAATTTCGAGGTCGATATGGCCACGCCCCCGTGCTCCAACTTGAGAGTGCCGTCTTCATATTGAACCAGCGAGTCATTCAGAACCAGCATGCTTGAACCGTAGCATTGATATTGGCAACGGAGTCCGTATTTGTCTGTACCAAATCGCCGGTAAAGATAGCCGATGATCTAGCAATGGTGTTGCCATTGAGCAAGGCAGTTCCATGACTGTAGAGCATGGCTGCAGGTTGTTCCGCTGCAAACAAGGCAGCCGGAAAAATCATGACCATCATGCAGCTCAGGATCTTCAGATACAGGGGCCTCATCATTTTCCGTTCCTCGAACGCAACCTTTGGACCATGCTTAGCCGGAGGGACGTCGTCTACAAGTGATGCGCCAGCAGACGTATCCATCCCTACTAGTTAATAGTAAGCTTGGTGACTGTTTCATCCGAATCGTACCCTCTTGAGTTGTTGTCAGTCAATGCCTTTCGTGCTAGGGACGCCGTTTTCGGTGGAAAACTCATCTGCCGATCCGTTGCGCTTCCCGCCGTGGGCGGGCGATCCTGGCCAACCCCATCGGTCAACGCCGTTCCACCACAAAAGCTTCAGCCATTCGTCGGCACTTGCGAAATGATCTTCCTTTCCGGGTCGCGCGGCGGAATGTTCGCGGTTTTCGCGGAGTTCGCCATCCTCGGCGTGATCCTCTTCTGCCAGCAACAGAGCGCCGGGTCGCCCTCGACATGACCGCCTTTGCGATGGTTCGGAATCTGCCTGCTGGTTTGTCTCGGCGGCAAGGAACTCACCGCCAGGGTCGGCAGCATTTCACAAGAAGCCCACGGCGAGTCAGGCGGTATGCGTCTCTCGATCTACAAGGATGGCATCCACATGTTTGGCCATCGTCCAGTTTTGGGCTGGGGCCTTGGGACTTTTCCTGTCGTATACCCCAATTCAGGAGCTTCTCACAAACTTCTTTGTGAACGAAGCCGAGAACGATTATGTGCAGCTGCTGGCTGAGATCGGCACTCGTGGGTTCGGTACAATGGTGTGGTTCTCGACCGTCATGTACCGACCTGTGTCCACGCAAGAATGAAGACTTCTTCCCCGCTTCCGAAGTCGTTTAGGAACTTGCGTCGCAATCCCGTATACCGGTTCAATATCTTTCGCTGCCTGAGCAACTTCGCCTGTGAAGCTTCTGGCGTGTACCGAAGTAACTCGATCACCGGCAGAGTCCGTGAGATCGTTCTGGATTGGGAAAGATATTGGAGGTTCTTTATGCGATCCCGCACGCATATGTATAGTCTTGCGGTCATCGTGTTGTTGACCCTTGGCCGAGTCGCTTTTTCTACAGCGTCACCTTTTGCCTACGGATTGATTCAGAGTTCCTGCGCGCCATGGGATGGACCGGCGATTGGGATCACGCTGACGGCGGAGCCGGCGAAAGTGCGAACGAGTGAAGGGGCCGTACATCAGCATGGGAGTTTGGCGTGGGCTTCCCATTCATGCAGGCCAAACCGTGAAGTTCGGCAGTGGTTCAGACGCGGGCTTCGCGTCGCGCTGTGCCAAGGAGGGTGACTGCCAACGGGCCGATTCTGGAACGATCGTGTTCGAGAAGTACGAAGAGGGGTCTGGCGCTCGAGGCAGTTACGAACTGCATTTCAAGGGCGGCGAAAAGACCAGCGGCAGTTTTGACGTGGTGTGGTGGAAGACTCGTACGATTTGCGGATGAGCCAGTAGTGCGGCCCAGCAGAAGGATCCCCCGTCTGCCGGACACCGCTTCCGATGTGCATACGGATGGCAAAAGACTCTCTCTCCCCGTTCCAGTTTCTTCCTGCCACACATTCTGGCGATCAGGAAGTCGGCTGGGCGCCTAGATCTGTCATACCCGTTGGAACTTTCTGGTACATATACCCTACGTTCCTGACTGTTACGATCCGGGCTCGGAATTGAGCGCCTAGTGCCTTCCGAATCTCTCCGATATGGGCGTTCAGCTGAATTTCTCGATCTCCCTTCGTGGCAAAGTGAGCGAGGGTGCGTCTGGGCACCACATGCCCTGCGTTGCGTACCAACATTCTGAAGATTTCAGCATTCACGTGACTGAGTTGGATTTCATTACCGTCGACATTGATGATGGGATCATCCTCAATGAAAACCACATCCCCAACAACAGCATGACGTTCGATCGCCATTTGTGCTTGTGGATGACGTTCCATTACTCGTGTCACAACGCGACAAAAGTCGCTTAATGACGGAAGACGGTTCTCGGCGGCAAGCCAAGGGTGGTCCGGCCTGATGGATTTGCAGTGCACATCTACGCGCCCTAGGTCCCTGACAAAATAGAAGTCCGTTAAAGACCCCAGCTCTCGGTCCGGCAAGCAAATCAACGCAGGTAATTCTTTCTCTTCGGTTCTCATGGTCAGCATCCATCCAGGCTCGCCGGAGAAAGTGGGCGGGTACGTGCGACAGACATAAACCGCAATTCGCCAATGATTATCGAGCTCCAAAACACGGTACTGTTTCTGACCGAAGTGGTGGACCATCCTTATTCGCGAGGGGAACAGTTTCTTAATCTGGTCGAATAAGGCTACTTTGAGATGACGAATCTTCGAACTAGCCATTCTGCTGTTGATGACATGAGAGGAAGGTTTGTACCCGATCACTTCGTAGGCACTAAGAATATTTCCAAAACGTCTAGAATAGGCGTGGCGACGGTGGGCTTTTTTGATGAGAGTCTCGCGTGAGTCTCCGCGTTTCGGCAGTGCTTTGGCCAACCGATTTAGATAGTACTCGTCGGGCTTTCCCCTGGTCGTTCTACGGATGATTTGCCTGCGTGCGATGGCAAACTGATCGGCATTGATGATAGCGGGAAAGGCCCCGTGTTTTATAACCCACTCGCTGCGGGGTACACGCCGCGTAGGCCTATTGAATCGACTATTTCGTACGCCCCACACAGCGGAACCGAGGAATCTTTCGTTCTTCAGAATACGGTAAACGCGCTCATAGTCCCAGAATTGGTTGTTGGAGTATCGCAATTTTCTGCGGTTGAGTTCCTCAGCTATAGCGCGAGCCGAATACTCCTTTCGCGCGGCGAGCTCGAAAATCGTACGGACACATTCGACCTCGTTTTTCGGACCGGGGACTAGTACAACATGATCTGATGTCAGGTTCTTGCATTCCCCCGCTTGGAGAACTCGCTTATGGCCACTAGTGGATATGAGCATTCGCCGAAGGCCATAGCCCGCACGACCGCCGACGTGGTAGCCTTCTGCCGCGATCCGCTGATGAGCGTCAGCGATCTTTACGGATAGCTCCCTGCTGTATTCTGCTGCCATGGTTCTCTTCAGAGTCTTCATGATTGCGTTGGGAAGCCTGTCATCGTTCTCGAATTGTTCGGCGCAATAATGGACAGGAATTCCGGCTCTTCGACACAGAAACTCATAATGTGCAGACTCGTCTGTGTTTTGAAATCTGCCCCAGCGACTCACGTCGTACACCAACACTGCATGGAAGCGGCAATTTCCAGTAACGACATCACGTAGAAGACTTCGAAGTCCGAGCCGGTTCCTGATCTCAAGTCCACTTTTTCCGGGATCGGCATACGTGGCTACAATTTCGAATCCATGAGCCGTCGCATATCGTTGAATTGCATCGCGTTGGGTCCGAATGGAGTTGGGCTGATCGTCGGTAGACATCCTTAGGTATTGAGCGGCTGGGATAAGAGGCTTTGTTGGCATAGGAATGACTCCTCCGTTCAGGGTATGCTTTTTGTCTAGATGGAATTTTCGACGAACTTGAACGTTGGAATTGTGATATCCGTCACAAAAGCGAAACGTTAAGGTATTCGTATGCTCTCACAATGGAAACCGAAGACCAGATACGCCCGTTCCTACGGTGTCGGTCCATAATTCGCAGACGTTCCACCTCCACCCCTCCTACTAGAGTCTTTTCAGCTTCGGTCGATGTGCCCATTGGGAGGGCACAATGGCCAGCGATCTCATTCCCGTAGCGCGGTATCTTCGAATGTCCGCCGAGCATCAGCAGTATCCGCTCGAAGACCAGGCAACCGCGATTCAGACATATGCAGACGCTCGCGGCTTCCGAGTCGTTCGCACGTATTCCGGCGCCGCACGACTTGGTGGTGAAAATTACGAAAGTTGATTACAGTTAAGCATCTGCGCTTGTGGGAGGGGAAGATGATTCGCGTGAAACTGCTTATCTGTTTGCTGCTGGGGACTGTTTGCGCTTTGCCTGGATTCGCGCTTGATGACGACATGCATGGGCATCATCACGACGCGAACGAGAAACTCGGGAAGGTTTCGTTTCCTATTTCTTGCGAGCCTGGGTCGCAGGCTGCCTTTGAGCGCGGAGTCGCGTTGCTTCATTCCTTTGGATACGAAGAGGCAGGGGAACAGTTCAGCGAGGTCGCGAAAAAGGATCCAGCGTGTGCGATGGCGCATTGGGGAATCGCGATGAGCCTGTTCCATGAGATCTGGGAGAGACCGGAAGATGTGACTTTGAAGCACGGGCACGAGGAGATCGAGACGGCGCAGAAGATCGGGGCAAAGACGGAGAGGGAGCGGGGGTACATTTCGGCTCTAGGCGTCTTTTACAGCGATCCGTCGAAGGCAAATTATTTGAAGCAAGCGGGCGCGTACTCCGATGCGATGGCGAAGTTGTATCAGAAGTATCCAGACGATCTGGAGGCGGGGGCGTTCTACGCGCTGTCCTTGATGGCAGCTGAGAAACCGGACGATGCATCACACGAAGCGACGAAGAAGGCGGTGGCGGTGCTGAATCCGCTGTTCCAGAAGCAGCCCGATCATCCGGGACTGGCGCACTACATCATTCATGCATGCGATTCACCCGACATGGCGCAGATGGGACTGGCGGCGGCGAGGCGGTATGCGGAGATTGCGCCCTCGTCGGCGCATGCGGTGCATATGCCGTCACACATCTTTGCAAGGCTGGGATTGTGGCAGGAAGACATTCCGGCGAACCTGAAGTCAGTGGCGCTGACCGAGAAATCAGGAGCAATGTACATGCGCGGGCACGAACTGCACGCGATGCATTTCCTGCTTTACGCGTATCTGCAAACGGGTCAGGACGAGGCGGCAAAGCAGATCGTCGAGAAGTCGAAAGAGATCGTAGCTGGCACCCCCACCATGGACGACACTGGGATGCTGGAATATATGGGATTCGCTGCGGCTCACTTCCCTGCTCTTTACGATCTGGAGATGCATCACTGGGCCGATGCCGCGACGCTGCAACCGGCGGCGAATACACCGGCTCATCTGCAGGCGATCACGTTTTGGGCGCGAACGGTTGCGTCGGCTCGCATGGGCGATGTCGAGGCAACGAAAAAGAACGCGCAGATGTTTGACGATGCTGAGGAAGCGACCCGGCATTCCAAGTATGCCTACACGTTGGAAGGGCGGAAGTCGTCGTCTGCTCATGATGAGGTCCATGCGTGGTTGGCGTTCGTCCAGAAGAAAACTGATGAGGCCCTCAAGCTGATGGGAGAAGTGGCGGATCATCAGGATCAGGCGGGAAAGGCGGAGGTGGATATACCTGCGCGCGAGATGCTGGCTGACATGCTGCTTGAGTTGAAACAACCGGAGAAAGCATTGGCAGAGTACGAGAAATCGATGAAGATCGATCCAAACCGGTTCAATGGGCTGGCGGGCGCCGCGCATGCAGCGGAGGTGGCGCATCTGGCAGCGAAAGCGAATACCTATTCCAGCCAACTGTTGAAGAATTGCGATGACGGAAAACACTCGGAGAGGCCCGAGTTGAAGGACGCTAAAATTCTAGTCGCGAAAAACTAGCGCTTGAAGAGCGTGAGCGGGATGGACTCCCCCATCGCCTTGTAGCCCGCCGGAGAGGGGTGCAGGTGATCTCCACAATCGTAGTCGGGTCGCAGCCGGTCGGGCCGACGCGGGTCGCGCACAATCGCGTCGAAATCAATCACGGCGTCGAAGTGACCCGGCGACCGAATCCACTGATTGACCCACTGGCGGTCGGCCTCGCTCAGCGCGCCCGGATGATAGTAGTCCGAGCCTACATACGGGGTGATGGTCGCGCCGATCACCCCAATGCCGTGCGCGTGCGCGCGATCGATGATCTGTTCGTATGCTGCGATCACCCGCCGGGCACGCGTTGTGTGTTCCGCCTCCGATACCTCGCCAGTCCTTGCCAACCCGCCGAGATCGTTCACTCCTTCAAAAACCATCAGCCAACGCACACCTGCCTGGGCAAGAACGTCGCGATCGAAGCGCGCGAGCGCGTTTGGTCCTAGCCCGTCGGTCAAAAGGTGATTGCCGCCGATTCCCTGATTTGAAACGCCGATATTACGCGTCTGCCGCGAAATCTGGAGACGCACAGCCAAAACATCGGTCCAGCGATCGTTGCCATTTGTGGTCGCTCCGTGGCCGTCGGTAATGGAATCACCGAGCGCAACGACGGAAGCTGCGTCTTTCGTAGACCGAACATCGATCGCTGAAATCTGGTACCAGTGGTCGATGTGCTTCGCGTCAGGCAGATCGGCCGCAGAGACTAAGTTTCCGTGGACGAGATAGGACGTGGCGCGCGAACCCGGATGGCTCGTCTGCGTTGCAGGCGGACCTTCCAGATAAAAAGTCACCGCCAGATCCGAAAGGGCGCGAACCGGATATTCAACTCGGTCAGAGATGTACTCCGCCCCGGGAGGAATCGTAAGGTCTTGAGATCCTGAGAAGGTAAGAGCCCTATCCGTGGCTGAATCGATGGCCGCAGACGCCGGGGTCCGTGGATGCGCGATGTGGACTGAATTGAAGTGTAGCGCCTCGGTTCCAAAAGCGTTGGAGACATGTACGCGCAGGGCCGAGCCTCCAGCCGAGAGATGAACGATCTGCCGTACGGTCGCATTGCGCAAATCGTCGGAGGGCAGAGCGTTGTGCGGTTCAGGTATCTGCTGGGAGGCTGCCCAGCTCACGATCCAGGTCTGGGGCTTGGCGGCACCATGAAGGGGTGAAGGCGGCCATGCCAGAAACAACACCAACATCAGAGTGCAGTTTCCGAATGCCTTCTTCTTGGTCAAAGATTTAGTATCAATCGCGAAGTCAGTCATCTCAGGAATGCAGCAAGGATACCAGTTCGACTCTGGAGAGCTCACGTGGATCTTGTCCGCAAATCGTTTTCACTCACGTCATGCATGGTTGTCGTCATATGGTGCCTGGCAGGTGCGCACGCCCAGAATTCCTCGCCTCCGGCAGTCACGTTCACTGCCGAGCAGGACCATCAGAACATGATGGATCAACTGGGGATCAAAGCGTTGCGCCCAGGTCCCAGCGGCAACGAGAAGGCTCCGAATCACGCCAACTACGACGAGTCGAAGGCGAATCCATATCCCGATATCCCTGACCCGCTCACTCGGAATAACGGGCAGAAGGTAACGACCGCGAAGATGTGGTGGGACGAGCGGCGTCCGGAGATCGTGGAAATGTTCGAGAAGTATGTCTACGGACGCGTGCCAGCCGCGGTGCCGCATGGTGACTTGGACGGTCTCCGCGACAGATCACGAGATGATCGGATTCAGTCCAGTCATCGCCAAAGATCTCATCGGTACTGTGGACAATTCCTCATACCCGGCGATTACCGTCAAACTTCACATGACGGTGGTCACACCGGCGAATGCGAGGGGCCCCGTACCTCTGCTGATGATGTTCGGGCGCGCCGGCTTTCCCGCTCCGCATGAACCGTCCGCCGAGGAATTCGAGCGCATTAACAAGACATGGAAGGCGTTGCTCGTCCAGCAGGATCCTTCGCTGAGCGATGTTTTCAGCCAACATCCGGCGTGGGAACCGATCAGGGCCACGCCGTTTCAGTTTCCTCAGCTGACCAAAGATGGTGATCTCCCAGCAACCTGGCAGCTAATCGGAGCGGGATGGGGCTTTGCCCTTTTCGATACGGCCAGCGTGCAGGCTGACGACGGTGCCGGCATCACCCGCGGCATCATCGGACTGACCAACAAGGGACAGCCACGCAAGCCCGAGGACTGGGGCGCACTGCGAGCATGGGCGTGGGGAGCAAGCCGGGGACTGGATTATCTCGAAACTGATCCGGCAGTGGACGCGAAACATGTTGGGATCGAGGGCGTTTCGCGATTCGGTAAGGCCGCGCTCGTCACCATGGCATTCGATCAGCGCTTTACGCTGGTCCTGGTGGGATCGTCGGGCAAGGGAGGATCGACGCTTCTGCGCAGAAGTTTTGGCGAGGCCGTCGAAAGCCTCACGGGCGGCGAGTATTACTGGATGGCGGGAAATTTCATGAAGTATGGCGCCTCGGAGGCGACCTTTGGCAGCAAAACTCCTGGCGACATTCCAGTGGATTCGAATGAGTTGATCGCATTATGTGCGCCGCGGCTCACATTTATTAGCTACGGCATTCCCGAGAGTGGCGATGCGAAGTGGCTCGACCAGCAAGGGAGTTTCATGGCGACTGTCGACGCAAGTCGAGTCTTCACGCTACTTGGGGCCAAAGGCCTCGGCATATCGCCCGACTATCACACGGCGAAGATGCCTCCGGTAGGCCAAGGATTATTGGACGGCCAGCTTGCGTGGCGCCAGCATGACGGAGGGCATACCGATCTGCCGAACATGAAGTACTTCATCGAGTGGGCGGATAAGCTTATCGGGCACACGCCGCCGCAGCGCTAGTCGCACCGAGGGGTGTGACTCTACAAGAAGGTGTTACGGAACCACAGAAAATCAAACCCCATCCTGTCATAGAATTCGGGGCCAGGATGGGGCACACTTCTTCGTTGTTCAATCTATTTAGCTGCCGGAATGTAGCTCAAGTCGGGTTGGTACTTCCAGATGGTCCACTCGGTGCTTTCAATGAGTCCCGGCAGTTTGCCCTGGAAGGCTTTCCACTCAGCAGCGCTCATCCCCTTCTCTGCGCCAAATGGTGAATCCAGATCTCCCCATCCGCTCATTCCGATGTAGCTGTGAATTTCATTCGTGGGTGTACCAAAGCGAGCGACGGCGACGCCGTAGTCGGTTGCACCCGACTTCTTGACTGCAGGCACGATCTGGTCGTGGAAGAGGGCTTTCACCTCATCCATTTTTCCCTGTATGATCCGGCTACGGCCCGTGCGAACCATCGATGGAATCTCTTTCGACCGGAAACTGAGATCGGGCTGCATCTCGTCGACCCACACCTCCATGCTGTCGGTCTGACCGTTCAAACGTGAAAAGATCCCGGCCAGATCTGCGGCTGAGGATTTCAACTTGGGATTGTCTTCTCCCAGGTCTTTCCACCTGGCTGAGTACCACACTACCGCATATTGGGATGGACCAGTCTGCGATTCCCACACGGTGAACATCTGCTCGGAGCCGGCTTTCTTCACCAGTGCTGCGAAATCTTTGACGGCAGCTTTCCAGTTGTCGACCTGGTCCACTTTCACTTTGACGAACAGCACTGTGCGGAGGTTCCCCTGGGCCCGGCACGGCAAACAGAATGCCGTCAACGCCACCACCGCCATCAGACAACGGGACAAGCAAAACGGTTTTCTCATTGTCGTTCTCCTGGCCTCGTAGACGCCGATCGAACATTTAACCTCTGGGACTTGTTTTGTTATCGAGGCGCCGCAAGTATACGCTTGGATACCAAATAAGACTGCATGACTGCTGCTCCTAGAAGGTTGCAGTTTGCGTCGCCACGGCCGATACGCTTCAGGCAGTAGATTTTTGCGCGTGCGGCCTAGCCCGCGCGCACAACGCCCACCTCGCAAGATCCTGTTCGTGCATCGCCATTTGTATGTACCTTGGTAATTTGGTACATTGATACACATGAACGATGATCCTCGACTCGAAATTGAACGGGTACAGACGGGAGTGCGAATGGAAAAGCGCATCCTGAAAGTGCTCAAAGCCTTTGCCGAATATCATGATATGACGTTGGGCGACGTGCTCGAAGGCATTGTGCTGCACGCCTTCGACGGCAAGACGCCCTTCAGTCCGGCGTCGCTCGAGAAGATTCGCGACTTGAAGAAGTTCTACGAGCTTGATCTTGACTCGAGTGCAAGTCACCGGCTGAAGGAGATCAAGGCCAAGTCGGGACGCAAACGAACGGAAAAAGCATGAGCAGCAAACTTGGCCTGAACGTCCTGCGTTGGTCCCTTGGAATTGTGATCCTGATTGAGGCGGTGATGTTCGTGCTTCCCTCTGCTGCGCACGATTTCGCCCGCACGCACATGCCGGGATTTGTGCGGCTGGTGCTGGGATTCGGAGAGATTCTCGGGTGTGTCCTTCTGCTCATTCCCAGGACGGCGGTGCGCGGGGCATGGCTATTGCTCGCAGTCTTCGTCATGGCGATCCTGCTTCACCTGCTGCACGGACTGTACGGGATTGGCAATCTGGTGATTTATGCCGCGGCCGCGTTTGCGATCGCGGCAGGAAAGAGCAACTAGGCTTCGACACGGATTTGAAAGTTGGGCCAAACGTTCCACAGCTCCCAAAGACGTGCGAGAAGCGGTCCCCGGTTCTTTTCAAGGTTAAGTCATGACAACTCACGAAATCATTCGGCAATTCGAAACCGACACCCTGGCGAGCGAATTCCATCATGGTGACCACGTACGCCTGGCTTTCGCCTACCTACAGGAATTTCCGCCACACGAAGCGCTTGACAGGTTCACAAAGGCGCTCAAACGCTACGCGGCCGCCAGGAGCAAATCGCAGCTCTACCATGAGACGATCACTCACGCCTATTTCTTCCTGATTCGCGAGCGGATGGCCCGCAGCGGGACCCTCGAATGGGACGCATTCGCACGTCAGAACCCCGATCTTCTGCAATGGAAACCGGGAATTCTTGATCGTTATTACCGTGATTCGACTTTGCAGTCAGACCTCGCGCGCTCGGTCTTCCTTTTCCCCGACAAGTTGAAGAAATTTTGATAGGCTGTCCGCTGTTTTTCTTTTGACCTGCTCGTCGAACTCCCATGCACAAATTCATTGTGGTTTTCGCCCTGCTGACATCAAACGTTATTCACGCCCAGAACATCCGCAATGGAGAAGATCTGCTGCGCGCCATGCATGACCGGTACAAGGATTCTTGGTATCAGACGGTCACCTTCACGCAAAAAAGTACGACCTACAAACCGGACGGAACCAGCACCCCCGAAACCTGGTACGAAGCGGCCTTGCTTCCGGGCAGGCTGCGCATCGACATTGGCCCGGCCAGTGATGGGAAGGGTTACATTTTCTCCGGCGGAAACTTTAGCGTCATCAAGGACAACCAACTCGTCGAGACGCGAAAGTCCATCAACATGCTGTTGGTGCTTGGATTTGACGTCTACCGCCAGGATCCCGAAGTGACGATCAAGGTCGTCAAAGGCGAGGGCTATGATTTATCGAAGCTCCGCGAAGATGTTTGGGAGGGCAAACCCGTCTATGTTGCTGGTGCCCATAAGGGAGATCTGCTCTCCAGACAATTCTGGGTAGAGAAGGATACGCTGTTATTCGTGCGTGAAATCGAACTGTCCCATGGGGAGCTCCCACTACCGAATGACATCCGGTTTATCCGTTATCAACCGTTGGCGGGGGCGTGGATCGCTGCGGGGGTGGAAGTCTATAGCGCGACCGGGAACAAGGTCTTTTCCGAGGAGTACTCGGATATTCAGGCAAACGTGAAGCTGGAGCCGGCTGTCTTCGATCCCGAAAAGTTCAGCACAACTCATTGGGAGAAGTAGTCGACATCCGGTTGCCGCGTCACCACGATACCTGTGCAACCCCTGAATCGTTCTTCTTGCTCCAGTACTCCCTTTCGGCGGTAGAATACCCGCATAATCTCCAACCTAGGACATGCTCATGGTTCATCTCAAAGTGAATGGCTCGGCGCAAGCATTTGATGGCGATCCTGATATGCCGCTGCTGTGGTATCTGCGCGACATTCTCGGGTTCACGGGGACAAAATTTGGCTGCGGCATGGCGCTGTGTGGCGCCTGCACGGTACTGGAAGACGGCAAGGCCATCCGATCCTGCTCCACCCAAATGAAACAACTGGAGGGGCATGAGATCACGACCGTCGAAGGAATATCCGCCCATGGACCGCACGCCGTGCAGAAGGCGTGGGCCGCGGTAAACGTGCCGCAGTGCGGATATTGCCAGACGGGCCAGATCATGCAAGCCATTTCCCTGCTCTCGTCGAAGCCGCACCCCACCGACGCCGACATTGACGATGAGATGTCGGGCAACATCTGCCGCTGCGGAACGTATCAGCGCATTCGGGCCGCGATTAAGGAAGCGGCAAAGGAGCGGGCATGATCACTCTAGAGAAGGCCTCCGACAATTTCGAAGTCGTAAATGTGACGCGCCGCAGTTTCCTCCAGGGAGCGCTTTCCGCCAGCGCATTCGTGCTGTGCGTGGCGAAGGTTCCGCTTCTCGGAAAAGCGGCGGGAAATGTGGCACCTGGCTCCGTCGCTCCGTCGATTGACGCGACGGCCTTCCACCCCAGCATCTTTCTCGGGATTCAGCCCGACGGAACGGTGCTGATCGTCGCTCACCGGACGGAGATGGGCAACGGCGTCCGCACCAGTCTGCCACGCATCGTTGCCGACGAACTCGACGCCGACTGGTCTCGGGTAAAGGTAATCCAGGGCGACGGCGATGAGCGCTACGGATCGCAGGACACCGATGGATCGCACTCCGTCCGCGAATTTTTCGACACGCTTCGCGAAACGGGCGCGACCGCGCGACTGATGCTGGTTCGGGCCGCGGCACAGCAGTGGGGAGTGCCGGAAGCGCAGTGCGTTGCTGATCCGGCACATGTCGTATCGCATAAAGCTTCCAACCGGACGATCGGCTATGGCGATCTCGCCGTGTTGGCCGCAAAACAACCGCTGCCAAAGAAGGAAGAGTTGAAACTGAAATCGCCTTCCGAGTGGAGATACATTGGCAAGCCCGCTCCGGGATATGACGTCACTGACGTTTGTGCGGGCAAGCCGCTATTCGGCATGGATGTACGGGTTGACGGCATGCTGTACGCCGCGATCGCCCATCCGCCTGTGCTGGGCGGAAAGGTGAAGTCCGTCGATGATTCCGCCACTCTCAAGTTCAAAGGCGTGAAGCAGACGATCCCGATCGATCCGTTCACACCTCCACACCATTTTCAGCCACTGGGAGGCGTTGCGGTAATCGCCGACAACACCTGGTCGGCATTCAAGGGACGCGATGCGCTCAAGATTGAATGGGATAACGGCGCGCACGCCGTCTACAACTCGCCGGATTACAAGAAGCAGTTGCAGGAAACTGCCCGCCAGCCGGGGAAAGTAGTGCATACGATCGGTGATCCCGATGCCGCATTCTCCAATGGCGGCAAAGTCATCGAGGCTGAATACTACGCTCCACATTTGGCACACGCTTCGATGGAACCACCCGTGGCTGTCGCTGACGTGCAAGGGGAGAAGGTCACCGTCTGGTCGCCGACGCAGAATCCGCAGGGTGTACAGGAAGAAGTGGCAAAGAAACTCGGGCTTAAGAAAGAGAACGTTACATGCCACGTCACGTTCCTTGGCGGAGGCTTCGGCCGAAAGTCAAAGCCGGACTATGCGGTGGAAGCCGCGGTGCTGTCGAAAACAACCGGCAAACCCGTGAAGGTCGTCTGGAGTCGCGAGGACGACATCAAGTTCGATTATTTCCACTCGGTCTCGGCCATGTACATCAAGGCCGCTGTCGACGACAAGGGAATGCCCAGGGCATGGCTGCAAAGATCCGTCTTCCCTTCAATCTCATCGACGTTCGAGAAAGATGCTGTGTACGGTAGCGATGGAGAGATGTCGATGGGCTGGAACGTTATCCCGTTCGATGTGCCGAACTTCCGCTCGGAGAACGGGAAGGCTGTAAACCATGTGCGCATCGGATGGTTGCGATCGGTCGCGAACATTTACCACGCTTTTGCCGTGCAGTCGTTCGCGAACGAACTGGCTTACGCGGCGAACCGCGATCCTTATGATTACCTGCTTGCACTGATCGGTTCGGGCCAAACCATCGATATCAAACAACCTCCCGATGTCGCGGCGAAGTACCCCTATGACACGGGTCGACTGCGCAACGTCGCCCAACTGGCGGCCGACAAAGCTAACTGGGGCAAAAAGAAATCGGGCAACGGATGGGGCATGGGCATCGCCGTGCACCGTAGCTTCCTGACCTACGTGGCATCCGTCGTCGAAGTGGAAGTCGACCAGAGCGGTGCCGTGCGCATCCCGAACGTCTATACCGCGGTCGATGCGGGGATCGTGGCTAATCCAGACATGGTGCGCTCGCAGTTTCAGGGAGCAGCTGTGTTCGGGACCAGCATCGCCCGAACCGGGGAGATTACGGCGACGAATGGCGTCATCGACCAGTCAAACTTCCATAATTATCCAGTAGCCCGGATGAATGACGCGCCCGTGCAGGTAGATGTGCAGATTGTCGAGAGCACAGCGGCTCCTGCAGGAGTTGGCGAGCCTGGCGTGCCGCCGTTTGTGCCCGCCCTGTGCAGCGCGATCTATGCGGCAACGGGGAAACGGGTACGAGAACTGCCGCTGACGAGGAACGGATTCGCATAAGCGCCCTACAACGCCCTGAACCACGAAGGACACGAAGTGTCACGATGATTAAAGGGTCCGAGTTTTCCTTCGTGAACCTTCGTGGCCTTAGTGGTTATAGTTTTGCGGTTTTTGGGTAACCTCACTTGAAGTCGTGCAGCATCCGCGCTAGGATGGCCTGCTGCACCGAACCATAGCCATGCCGCAAAACTACGTCCCGATTTTCATTTTCCTTGTGATCGTAGGCACCCTGCTGCCGATCACGTTACTTCTGGCCAAGCTGGTGCGGCCGAACAATCCCAGCAAGGCCAAGTTGATGCCGTATGAGTGCGGCATCGACCCCATCGACAACGCCCGAGGACGCTACACGGTGCGCTACTACATCATTGCAATCCTCTTTGTCGTCTTCGACGTGGAAACGATTTTCCTCTTTCCCTGGGCAGTGAAGTTCAAGGCATTCGGGCTGTTCGGGCTCCTGGAGATGCTGATCTTTCTGGCCATCCTGATCGTCGGGTATATCTGGGTCTGGAAGAAGGGCGCGCTGGAATGGGTCTAGCTCAATTCGAGTCGTTCAGCCATTGAGTCATTTAGCGATTGATCGTTGACCACTCCACCTCTCAACCCGATGGATTCCTCTCCGGCTGAAATCTTTTCGGCTTCGCGATGGACGCAGGGGAATTTCTGGTTCCCTACCAAACTCGTGATCAGCCCGCAGCGGGTTTCGCGGGTAAAGGGACGGTTCTTCGGCAGCAATGAAGAAAGCATTGCCATGTCGAAGATCGCATCGGTCCACATTTCCACTGGTGTGTTCTGGGCCGAGATCGTGATCGAATCCACCGGTGGCACTGATCCCCTGACCAGCCATGGCCACCGCAAGCGCGATGCGCAACGCATCCGCGAGCTGATTGAGACCTACCAGACCCAATCGCGATAGCTGCCCACGGGATCCAGGTTAGCTCGGATGACGTTACCCGGGATATCGGTGTCGAGTTGCGATCGCTCTGGGAAGAGGGCCCGGCCCATCCAGTCCCCATTGGAGACGAATAAGAGAAGCTAAAAGTCCCGCCCGGGCCCTTGGATTGGCGATTCGCCAATCCAAAGGTTTGGTCGGGACAACTGTGGAGGATCTGTCGTGAAAGGCGCTATTTGAGGTCCAGCGCAGGGAGTACGCCCGTGCCCTCAGCGCGCACCGCATCCAGGGCCCGAGGATCAATACCCAAGGCCTTGAGGATGGTCGGCGCCACCTGGGCCGTGCCCACCGCCGCCTTTACGGTCCTGCTGTCGAAATCCGGATGGGAGAGCAGCAGCACGACATTGGTGTCGTCATGGGCGAACCCGCCGTGCTCGGCCTGTTTTGCGTGGCTACCCGAGTAAGTCACGCCGATGTTGGGGGTCACGATGATGTCCGGCGTGCGTGGGTCTTTGTTGGGATCGTTGTAGTTAAGGGCAAGCGAGGGGCCATAGTAGAACTGCCCAGCCCCCACTCCGGTGGGGCCAAGATTGGCCTCGAGGAGACCTACGGCGGCGTCCGTGTAAGAGGGGTTCGTCAGCCAGACCAGCGAGACGTCATCTTCCGTCGATCCAATCCCGCTGCCATTGGGATCCTCGGAAGGTGGCATAGCGGCGTGCAACTGGTTGGAGATCAGTGTGGCCGGGGAAGTGCCGTTGACCGTCTGCCGGACGTAGAGGCTGGGATCGATCGGCGACTGGCCGTGCTTGGCCGTGATCACGATCAGGGTCTTATCATAGAGGCCCTGTTTTTTCAGCTCGCTGACGAATGCCGCAATCGAGGCGTCGACGAACTGGAATTCGCTGAGCAGCGCTGCGCTGGGCGTGCCAGCAGCGTCGAGGTATCCGCCGACCGTGCTGTTGCTCTTTTCTATGAGCTTCTGGCCGACGCTCACGGCCTGGAAGTTCATGCCGAAGATATTCGGGACCTTCATCTTTCCGCCGCCGAGGTGAGTCTTGCCGTCGATCCAGTTGAGAATGGCGTCGACCTTCAGCGTGTCATAGCACTGTATGTTCTGGAAACTGTTGGTCCAGGCCGTGAGGTCGGCGCCAGTGTCGAGCACGTTGTCGCAAGCTACGCCGGTAGGCGTTGTGACGTGCGGAAGGCCAATCACGTTGGAGTTGATTTCGGGTGCATAGAAATCGTCTAGCGCCGTCGGCCCGATACCGGAGGCCACTGAGGAGTACGCAGGGTGCTTGTCGGACCACGCGGTGACTCCACCATTCTGGTGAATGACGCTGAAGATGCTGTTGGCGCGGACGAATTGCCACGGCCATACGGGCGCGCAGCCGTTCGCCGGGTCGCGGGGCAGTTTGTTGGGATCGATGGAAGCGATCGTGCCGTCGGTGAGAGCAGCGCCGGGAGTTCCGCCGTTCACCTGGGTCTGGTCGATGTCGATGCCTTCTTCATACTCCGTTGTATAGCCGGTGGGCACCTGACCCGGTGTGCAGGGTCCAGCCGCATTGCCGTTGCCAGTGGTTGTAACAGGTCCTTGCAAATTTCGGGAATAGGCGACGTCGTAGTAGACGCCGGTCAAGGCCGGGCTTCCGCCGGTGATGATCGCGGTCAGTCCGGGAAACGAGTCTGATGGTTTTGAGGTGCTGGCGGCGACGTAGTTGACGCCGTGCATCGAGAGGGCAGCAAGGGCCGGGCAATAAGGGTCTCCGTGATTCGCGCCGCTGATACCGTTAGCGCAGTTCAGGAAATCGACGGCATGCATACCGTCAACGCTGATCAGAAGAACCCGTTTGATCTGGTTCCGGTTATTATTCTGGCAGACTGCTGTACCCACAGAGCAGACAGCTGCGAGCGAGAGCAGAGCAAGTGTTTTTTTCATAGGCCGATAAGACTATGAAGGCACGGTTAACCGCGGGTTACAGGAGTTTGAATAGTCTGTGAAAAGGATCAAGTCCGGAGGTACAGTTCGAACCTCAGCCGCCTGCATGTGCGCGGCTGGCAAAGGCCTTGACCCAAGAGCCATCTGGTTTGACACCGTTTCCCCAAGCTGATAAAAGTGAACGTTCTTTCGAACGCAGCTTGCGCCGGAGTCTGTGCCGTCGCTTTATGCCGGACGAAATCAAATCGCCCCCTCCGTCGCCGCCGGAAAATGAAAAACCGGCGGCGGACAAGCCCGCAACCCCGGGCGGAGTGAAATCCACACCCTCCGGTTCGGTTCAATCCGAAACAACGACGACCCCGAGCAAGCCTTCACCACCCTCAGAGACTTCGACTCCACCGAAAGCCACAGCCCCGGCAACCCCAGCCAAGCCCGCCGCACCTGCAGCCGCAGGTCATCCCGCTCCGCCGAAACCCGCCGGGCCCGTGCCAACTCCGTGGGATTCGCCCCTGGTTGCCAAGTACAAGCGCGAATACGGGTCGGGTATTAATCCATTGACTCATCTCGGGCAAAACTATTTCGAGGTGGATCGCTCGCTGATTCCGGAGATTCTGCAACTTCTACGCGATGACGAGAAATTCGACTATTGCGTGGATGTAACCGCAGTGCATTATCCCAAGCGCGAAAGGCAGTTCGACGTCGTCTGGGTCCTGTATTCGTTCGCACGGAATGAACGTATTCGAGTAAAAACGCAGATCGCAGATGGCGAGTCGCTGCCGAGTTCTGTACCCCTCTGGGCGACCTGCAACTGGCTGGAGCGCGAAGTCTACGACATGTTTGGTATTAAGTTTGACGGGCATCCCGATCTGAAGCGCATTCTGTTGCCGGACGGGTGGAAGGGATTCCCCCTGCGCAAGGATTACGGAATCCTGCAGCAGGACAACGAATGGGTACAGATCAACCTGGGAATCGAGAGCGGGCAATGAGGACAACGGACTAAGGGCCACCGACTGACGACCAACGGCTAACGACGATTCATGACCGACCCACGCTCACTCTCGCCGCTCGACCTCGACGTGCCGGACAAGACGTTTCTCGACGCGAACGAGCTTGTCATCAACATGGGACCACAGCATCCCGCGACCCATGGCGTGCTGCGCGTCATCCTGCGACTTGACGGCGAAAAAGTCCTGGGGCTTGAGTGCGTCATCGGATACCTGCACCGCGGCGTCGAGAAAATTGCCGAGAACCGCACCTACACGATGTTCAATCCCTACGTCGACCGCATGGACTATGTGGCTGCGGTCTCCAACGGACTGGGATATTGCGAGACAGTCGAAAAGCTTCTGAGCGTTGAGGCCCCACCGCGAGCGCAGTACATCCGCGTTATCCTCACAGAACTCAACCGCATCGCCAGCCACCAACTTTGGCTTGGCACGCACGCGCTCGATATCGGCGCCATCACGCCGCTGTTCTACACCTTCCGCGACCGGGAAGAGATACTCAAGATCTTCGAGAAGTACTGCGGCGCCCGGCTGACTACGCATGCGTTCCGCATCGGAGGCTTGCAGTACGAGGCTTATGACGGATTCGAACGAGACGTCAGGAATTTCGTTTCCTTCGTCAAGCCGAAGATTGACGAATACGAAGAACTCCTCACCACGAATCGCATCTGGTTAGAACGCACAAAGGGCGTGGGCGTCATCTCAGGCAAAGACGCCATCGCTCTGGGTGTGACCGGGCCGGTGCTGCGCGCGAGTGGAGTCAAATGGGACATCCGCAAAGCGCAGCCCTACGCCAACTACAAGAATTTCGATTGGGAGATCCCCATTGGTGAAAACGGCGACACTTACGACCGGTACATCGTACGAATGATGGAAATGCGGCAGTCGCTGCGGATCATCGAGCAGGCAGTTGAAGGCATCCCCGAAGGCCCGATTATGGCCAAGGTGCCGAAAGTCATGAAGCCTCCGGTCGGCGAGGTCTATCACTCGATCGAGGCTCCCAAGGGCGAACTGGGATACTTCATCGTGAGCGACGGATCGACGCAGCCCTACCGCGTGCGAGTCCGTCCTCCGAGCTTCGTGAACCTGCAGGCGCTTGACTTGATGTGCCGCGACCAGCTTGTGGCCGACGTGATCGCCGTCATCGGCACGCTCGATATCGTTCTGGGCGAGGTAGACCGCTGATGCACGAGATCGTCCAGTACATTCAGTCCTATCTCGACCCGAACGTGAAGACAACGCCCGGCGTCGCCGGAAACTTCTTCTGGGCGACAGTCTATGTGTTGCTGGTGTTCGTCGGCTTGTCCATCGCCGTGATAGCGATGAACTGGCTGGAGCGGAAGATCCTGGCGCACATGCAGGTTCGCCTCGGACCAATGCGCGTCGGGCCCCACGGATTGCTGCAGCCGATCGCCGATGCGCTCAAGCTTCTGCTGAAAGAAGACATCATTCCGGACGGCGCCGACAAAGTTGTCTTCTGGATTGCGCCCTTCATCGTGGTGCTCGCGGCATTCACCGTTTTTGTGGTCGTCCCCTTCGGGCCGACTCACGCCATCACCGACATGAACATCGGCATCCTGTTCATGCTCGGTGTCTCGTCGCTCTCCGTGCTCGGTATCGTGACCGCCGGCTGGGCTTCGAACTCGCACTATCCCCTGATCGGAGCGCTACGTTCGAGCGCGCAGATGGTGTCCTACGAAGTGGCCATGGGATTAGCGGTGGTGTCGGCGATCCTGATGACCAGCCTGAACGAGTCGAATACCGGCACGCTCAGCATGATCGGCATTGTTCAGGCGCAGCAGGAACAGGGGATCTGGTTTCTCTTCAAGTTCTTCCCGCTCGGTATCATCGCGTTCGGAATCTTTGCCATTGCGATGGTCGCCGAAACCAACCGAGCCCCGTTCGATCTTCCCGAGGCTGAATCCGAGCTCACCGCAGGATTCCATACCGAATACAGCGGCTTCCGCTGGTCCTTGTTTTTCCTGGCGGAATATTCGGCGATGATCGCGGTCTCGTCGATTGCTGTAACTCTGTGGCTCGGCGGATGGCTGCGACCCTTCCCGAATCTGCTTGACGGGCCGACCTGGGACTTGGCCTTCTCGTTCGTTCCGGGTGTCGCATTCCTGTTACTTGGCGCGATGTGTTTCTACAACACCGCGCGGATGCCGAAGCATCCACTGTTCAAGATTCAGACTCTAGGCCTTGCCGGATTCGGAGCCGTCCTGGCACTGATCGGTCTGGTGATGTTTCTCCCGCCCGTTCGCGACCGCGTGGGAGATATTTTCTGGTTCTCGGCCAAAGTTGCCGGATTCATGTACCTCTATATCTGGTATCGTGGCACGTTCCCGCGTTATCGCTTCGATCAGCTCATGAAAGTGGGATGGAAAGTGCTTTTGCCGACCGGCTTGGCGCTGCTGATTCTCACCGCTGTGGTCGGAATGCGGGCAGAGTTGTTTGCGCAGGTGAAGGAGGTGTTCCAGCGATGAATCCTTCGCTCACCTCGAATCCGCCAGTCGCAACCCCATTCTTCTTTTACGGGCTCGCCGCCATCATGATTATCGGCGGCATCCTGGTCATCACGCGTAAGAATGCCGTTCACTCAGCGCTGGCGCTGATCACAACGCTTCTGGCACAGGCTGCGCTCTACCTGATGCTCTACGCCCCATTCGTCGCCGGCGTGCAGATCATTCTTTATGCGGGCGGGATCATGGTGCTGTTCCTGTTCGTGATCATGCTGATCTCGATCGAGCGGGCGGAGAAAGAGCGGCAATTCAATAAGCAATGGCTGGTTGGAATCGCGGCAGCTGCGGCGCTGGGCGGACTGTTTATTACTGTCTATACGACGGTGACCACGAAACGGGGCAGGTCAGGCAAGCACGATCTTTCCATCCGAGGGCCGTGAATCGTTCGCGGAAGGACAGAACACGCAAGGGATCGCCAACCTGCTGTTTGACCTGCATGTCCGGAACTTATATGTTCGCCTTTGAGATCGCATCGTTGTTGTTACTGGTGGCGATTATCGGGGCAGTGGTAATGGCCAAGAAGAGGATTTGAATTGGCTGCGAGCTGTGAGCGTTCCCAGTCTGCTCTTGGCTCAAGGCTCGTAGCTCGAAGCTCATAATCATGCACTCGCTTTTCGACATCTCGACTCTGCACTACCTGGTCCTCGGCGCAGCACTGTTCCTGCTGGGTGTAATTGGTGTGCTGACGCGGCGCAATGTTGTTATCGTGCTGATGTCGATCGAACTCATCCTCAATGCCGTGAATCTGAATCTGGTTGCGTTCTCGCGATACTGGCAGAGTATTCACGGTCCGTCGGCACTGCATGGCCAGGTGTTCGCAATTTTCGTCATAACCGACGCCGCTGCTGAAGCCGCAGTCGGCCTGGGCATTCTGATCGCTTTCTTCCGCAATAAGGAGACGGTCAACATCGACGAAGTGAATTTGCTGAAGTGGTGAAGAGCAGTACCCAGTAACCTGGTGCTCAGCACCGAGAATTGACTTGTCATCCTGAGCGAAGAGAAGGACCTATGCAATCCTCGCCACCAACTAAATGCAAAGATTGTTCGCTTCGCCAGACTGACAAACGAAAGATGAGATGCTCTTTCTAGACCATATCTACCTCATCCCGCTGCTGCCCGCCCTCGGAGCGGCGATCATGTTCTTCTTCGGCCGCAAGCTGACCAAGCAAAGCGTCAATGCCGTTTGCGTCGGTGTTGTCGTGCTGGCATTTCTGTTCGCCTGCGGCGCTGTCCTCCAATACAACGTGTGGGCCGGCACTCATGAGCATCAACCCTTTCAAAAGATCGTCTACACCTGGCTTGGCACCGACACAGGGCACCTGAACTTTCTCACCAAGGGCGGCTCTCCGGCCGAGTTCAAGATTGACGCTGGATTCCTCCTCGATCCCCTTTCCGGCATCTGGCTCCTCTTTGTCACCGGAGTCGGGATGCTCATCCATATTTATTCGACCGGCTACATGGCCCATGAGGGCGGGTACTACCGCTTCTTCGGTTATCTCAACCTCTTCATGTTCTCGATGCTCACGCTTATCCTGGCGAACAACTACGCGCTGATGTTCGTCGGCTGGGAAGGCGTCGGACTCTGCTCCTACCTGCTGATCGGGTTCTATTTCCAACGTAAATCCGCCAGCGACGCGGCGAATAAGGCATTCATCGTCAATCGCATCGGCGATGCCGGGTTCATCCTGGGGATGTTCTTTATAGCCTGGCTAATGGGATCTCTCCGCTACATCGACGTGAACGCCGCGGCCCGTTCCGGACATTTCCAGATCGGCGATCCGATCATCACCGCCGCCACGCTGCTGCTCTTCGTTGGAGCTTGCGGCAAGTCAGCTCAGCTTCCTCTTTATATATGGCTACCGGACGCCATGGAAGGCCCGACTCCGGTCAGCGCGCTGATCCATGCCGCCACGATGGTTACGGCGGGCGTCTATATGGTAGCGCGGTCGAACGCGCTGTTCATGCTGGCTCCGACATCGATGAAGACAGTTGCTATCGTGGGCGCCCTCACCGCTATCTTTGCGGCCTCGATCGGTCTGGTACAGAACGACATCAAGCGCGTACTCGCTTACTCGACGGTTTCACAGCTCGGATACATGTTCCTCGCGCTCGGTGTTGGAGCTTTTGCCGCCGGCGTGTTCCACGTCTTCACCCATGCGTTCTTCAAAGCCCTGCTCTTCCTAGGTGCCGGCTCGGTGATTCATGCCATGTCGGGCGAGCAGGACATGCGCAACATGGGCGACCTGCGCACCCGGATTCCGACCACTTACTGGACCATGCTGATCGCGACGCTGGCTATAACCGGTTTTCCTCCGTTCGCGGGTTTTGTTTCCAAAGACGAAATACTGTGGCAAACGTGGACCAGCGAAGGTGGCGCTTACCGCGTCCTCTGGTTTGTCGGCTATCTGACCGCGCTCATGACAGCGTTCTACATGTTCCGATTGTTGTTTCTCACTTTCTTTAGCAAGCCACGGATGAGCCACGAGGTCGAGCACCACGTTCACGAGTCGCCCGCTTCGATGACTGTGCCGCTTGTAGTGCTCGCCGTGATGTCGCTATTCGCCGGATTCCTCGGGTGGCCTAATAGCCTGCTCGGTTCTGACCGCTTTGCCCACTATCTGGATCCCGTCTTCGCGCGGGGCGAGGCGCACGTCATGGTGGAAGAAGGCAAAGCCGCTCAACTGGCGGCTGGCGAGAAGGAAGAAGAACACACCAGCAACACGGAATATTTGCTGATGTTCTTGTCCGTAGGGGCGGCCGGAGTGGGTTTGTACATGGCTTGGCGCTCCTATCACGATGCCGACAAAGGCTACGTCGAGCCGATCAACGCATTGGCTCCGCCTGTCTACAACACACTGTTGAACAAGTATTACGTCGATGAGGGCTATGACTACGTCTTCACAGGACGCCGAAAACTGGGTGGGGTGCGCCTCGGCGCTATGGGACTCGGCGAGGCCAGTTCGTGGTTCGACGCCAACATCGTTGATGGCGTCGTAAATGCCAGCGGATGGCTTACCCGTTTCGTGGCCACGCTGTCGAGTTGGTGGGACAAGTGGATCATCGACGGCATCGGTGTGAACGGCCCCGCCATTCTGGCTCGCATGTTGAGTTATCCCGCGCGGCTGTTCGAGTGGGGCCTGGTGCAGTGGTATGCCCTGGTGATGACCGCGGGGTTGGTAGGGTTCGTGTTTTATTACCTGTATCACTGAGAGCTGCGAGCTATGAGCTCCGAGCTTTGAGCAAGCGAACGAGGGTTTGCTCGAAGCTAGCAGCTCGAAGCTCATAGCTGAGAGTTCAAAGACAATGGAATCTCACATCCTCTCCATCATTCTCTTCACGCCGCTGGTGGGCGCGATTCTGCTCCTGTTTGTTCCCAAAGAGAACAAAGAAGCCATCCGCTGGATCGCCAACATTTTTGCCCTTGCCGGGTTCCTGATTTCGCTGCCGCTGGTGCCGCGGTTCTGGGAACTGGTAAAGAGCGGCGACACGGCTCAGTTCAAATTTATCGAAGGCACGGCGAACAACTGGATTCCATCTATCGGCGCAGGTTACGTCCTCGGCATCGACGGCATCTCGTTTCTGCTCATCATGCTGACCACGCTGCTGGGTTGGATCTCGATTCTCTCGTCCTGGACCGCGATCGAGAATCGCGTGAAGGAATACTACGTCTGGTTCCTGATCCTGCAGACCGGCATGCTCGGCGTCTTCATGGCGCTGGATTTCTTCCTCTTCTTCGTTTTCTGGGAAGCGATGCTGGTGCCGATGTACCTGCTGATCGGCATCTGGGGCGGGCCGCGCAAGCTCTACGCCGCCATCAAGTTCTTCCTCTACACGCTCGCCGGATCAGTGTTAATGCTGCTCGGCATCCTGTTCCTCTATTTCCATCATCACTCGATCACCGGGGTTTACACATTCGCCCTGCAAGAACTGTATAAGACGGCCCCACAAATCTATACCGACTACGGTCCGTACGCCGCAACACTCCTTTTCCTGAGTTTCTTCTTCGCCTTCGCCATCAAAGTTCCCATGTTCCCCTTCCACACCTGGCTTCCGGATGCGCACGTGGAAGCTCCAACGGCGGGTTCGGTCATCCTGGCGGGCGTCCTGCTGAAGATGGGGACATACGGCTTCATCCGCTTCTCGCTTCCCTTCTTCCCCGACGTCCTCACGCATGGGCGCACGCGGTTCTGGGTGATGGTGCTATCGGTCATCGCGATCATCTATGGCGCACTCGTGTCGCTGATGCAGAAGGACATGAAGAAGCTCGTGGCCTATTCTTCGGTAAGCCATCTCGGCTTCTGTACGTTAGGGATCTTCGCGTTGTCGCCACTTGGAATCAGCGGTTCCGTACTGCAGCAGATCAACCACGGAATCTCGACTGGCGCGCTCTTCCTGATCGTCGGCATTCTCTATGAACGGCGGCACACGCGAGAGATCTCCGAATACGGTGGCATCTCGAACGTAATGCCGATCTACGCCACCATCACGATGATCATGTTCCTCTCTTCCATGGGACTCCCACTGCTCAACGGCTTCGTCGGCGAGTTCACGATTCTGGGAGGAACATTCCTGCAGAAGGACATTGCCGGCCACCCCGGCTGGTTCTGGACGGCATGGGCCGTGCCGGGAGTTGTGCTCGCGGCTGCCTATCTCCTGTGGCTGTACCAGCGAGTATTCTTCGGCCCTGTCACGAATCCGAAGAACGAGAAACTGCATGATCTGACGCCGCGCGAGGTGGCCACCTTTGTTCCGCTGCTCATCATGGCCTTCTGGATCGGTCTCTACCCTAAGCCGTTTTTCCAGATCCTCGAGCAGCCCGTGAACCATCTTGCGGCCACGTTCAATCGTGAGACACCGAAAGCTGAGACCACAGCCTCGGTTACGGCCGGGACTGCCGCCCCGAGTGAGTGCGCGGGATGCGGCTCATCGGCCATGCCCGGCCCCGCAGCCATGAAGACCAGCACCACCTCGGCAATGCGCTCGGCCACTCACACCGTGCCGGCCACGGCTCCGGCAAAGGGGAAGAACTAGTGGTCTGGACCGACTATGTCCTCGCACTACCGATCACCCTGCTGGTGCTGTTTGCACTCGGCATCCTGCTGATCGACTTCATGCTCCCCAAGGAGATGAAGTGGTTAAACGCCGTGACGGCATTTATCGGTGTGTGCTTCTCCGCGGCCGGCGTTTACAAGATCCAAATGACGTTTCCAGGCGGTTACCCTGGCATGTTGGGCACGATGCGGGTCGATCGCTTCGCGATTTACTTCTTTTATCTTTTTCTGGCGGGCACGGCGATCGCGATTCTCATGTCGGTGAGGTATCTCGAAACGGAGAATGAAAGCCACGGCGAATACTACGCCCTGATGCTGCTCTCGGTCGCTGGTATGATGTGCATGGCCGCCGGATTCGACATTGTCCTGATCTTCATCGGCCTCGAACTCATGGCGATTTCGACCTACGTCCTGGTCGGATTTCTGCGCCGCGACCGACGCTCGAATGAAGCCGCCTTAAAATATCTACTGCTGGGCGCATTCTCGTCCGGAATTTTCGCATACGGATTGTCTCTACTCTATGGCCTGACGGGGAGCACCAGCCTCGGCGACATCAATCGTGGACTGGCCCGCCACATGCTTGATCCGCAGTACCGGCCGGTTGCAATCGTTGCTCTGATTACCACGATCACCGGATTACTTTTCAAGATCGCAGCGATTCCCTTCCACCAGTGGGCGCCGGATGCGTATGAAGGCGCTCCGACCAGCATTACGGGATTCATGTCCGTGGCGGTCAAAGCCGCGGGATGGGCCATGCTGCTGCGCATCCTCCTCTGGGGACTGTTCCCGATGCGTGCTATCTGGGGACCGCTGCTTGTATTCGTCTCCATCGCAACGATGACAGGCGCCAATTTTGCGGCACTGACCCAGACAAATACGAAGCGGTTGCTGGCCTACTCCTCAATTGCGCATGTCGGGTACATGCTTCTGGGAATGGTGGTGCTCTCGTCCGCCGAATTTCCCAGTGATGGGTTCTTGGATGGATTCAAAGGCATCCTGATCTATCTGCTCGTCTACACCTTCATGAACCTCGGCGCCTTTGCGGTGATAACTTCGTTGCGCCATCGCAACATTGCCGGCGACGATCTCGACGATCTCAACGGCCTATACTCGCGCGCGCCTGTCGAGGCGGTACTGATGCTGCTGTTCATGCTCTCGTTGGCCGGAATCCCGCCCCTCGCCGGATTCTGGGGAAAGTACTTCATCTTCCTCAGCCTGATCGAAACTAAGCATTACGTCCTCGCCGCTCTCGGCGTGCTCTATTCAGTGTTTGGCCTCTATTACTACCTGAAGATCGCCAACGCAATGTTCATGCGCCAGCCGGAAAAGGGAGAAGAAAAGCTGCCCGTAAGCCTCGCGATGCGCGTGGCGCTGGGTCTGACGGGATTGGCGACGCTCTACATCGGCATCATGCCGAACCGTTTCATCGAGATGGTCAATTGGGCATTGGGGATCGCGCAGCAGTCAAAGGTTGCCAACCTGATGCATTAAGCTGCGTGCGAGTATTGTGGTCCGGGAGGCTCGGCTTCGCCTTCGCCGGATAGCCGAGGCGGCTGTCGCCACGTGACCTTTGCCTGCCGTATCATTTCTTCTGAGCGTCTTTCCCAATGCCTTCTACTCCTCCCGAGGATCCCGACCGCAAGAAGAGCCCGTGGGTTCAAGTCGGCCGATATAGCCAACTCGCTTTCATGCTGCCCGCGGGGACGGTGGCGGGATATCTCCTGGGGTCGCTCCTGGACCGCTGGCTGCACACTACATGGATAGCAGTCGTTGGACTGCTGCTGGGCACAGCCGCCGGCCTGATTGAACTAATCCGCACCGTTTCGCGTGACACGAAGTGAGATCAATTCGAAGCGGAAGGATAGCTCCTCAACAGTCGTCCATCGCATGATGACCGACCAAGCCAATCCCAACGCCACTGGCCTCGAACAGAGCGCGGAAGAAGGGTTCTATGCCGCCGCCCTTCCACGAATCCGCAACTTCATGCTCATCCTGGGGCCCGTTCTTTGCGCCGTAGCCTGGGCCAAGTTCGGCCTTCGGCCTGCCATCGGATTCCTTCTGGGATGCACCATCGCCTATCTGAATTTTCAATGGCTCAAAAGCGGCGTCTCCGGCCTCGCAGATCGCGTGACCAACACCGGAAAACCTCAGTCCGGCGCGGGAATCGTAGCCCGATTCCTGCTTCGCTACGTGTTGTTGGGGCTGGCTGCGTATGCTATATTAACCAGTTTCCCCGCGAGCCTCAGGGGTCTGTTCGCGGGCCTGTTCCTGCCCGTGGGAGCCATCGTCTGCGAAGCGTTCTATGAGTTATACGCAGCACTTCGGCGAGCCAGGACAGGAAACAACTGAGTTCCGCAACATGCCAGGAGCAAGCAGTTAGAAGCTTTCATGCCCGAACAACTTTGGTTCACTCAAATCCTGAATCACCTGTTCGCGGGTCCCGTCACCACATTCCTGCGGATGCTTCACGTTGAGCCCAAATACGCATCCGCGCCTATCAGCAACTCGTTTGCGATGGAATTGCTGGTTTTTGGTTTCCTGCTGATCGTCTTCCTGCTGGTCCGGTCGCGGCTTTCGGTGGAATCTCCGGGAGCGCTGCAGCATTCGTTCGAGGGTATCGAGGGATTTGTACTCAGCCAGAGCCGCGAGATTATTGGCCATCACAGCGAGCCCTACACGCCATTTTTCGCCATCATTTTCATCTTCATCCTGGTCTGCAATCTCATCGGGCTCATTCCCGGGTTCGAGTCGCCGACGGGAGTTCCGATTGTTCCGCTCGGCTGCGCGATCTGCTCGTTTCTCTACTATCACGCGCAGGGATTCAAGCACGCCGGCCCGAAGTATCTGCTGCACTTCTTCGGCCCGCCGATGGAAGGCATGCCGCTGATTGCCCGGATTCTGCTCGCAGCCTTGATGCTACCCATCGAACTGGTCAGCCACTTCGCGCGCTTGCTCTCACTGACGGTGCGTCTCTGGGCAAACATTTTCGCCGGCGACCTGATCACGCTCGTGTTCTTCTCCATGATCCCGATCGGCGTGCCCATTATCTTCAGCGGACTTCATATTGTGGTAGCGGTCTTGCAGGCATACGTCTTCATGCTGCTGTCGATCATTTACGTGTCGGGTGCTGTAGCAGAAGAGCACTGAAATCAGTTCTCAGTTGTCGGTTCTCAGTAAGAAAGGAACACTCAAAGATCAGCTCCCAGTCGTCAGTTCTCTTCTCAGCATTCGGTTTGCTGAGAACTGAGAACCGAGAACTGAGAACTGAAGTCGTCAGCGTGAGGGCGCCTGCACGGTATGGCGTCAACCACCTCCTGGCGGCAATTCATAAAGGAGCAACACCCATGCGTCAAATGAGCCGTTTGTTCATGATTCTTTCCGCGCTGTGCTTTGCCATGCCTGCATTCGCGCAGGGTGGCGGCACCAGCGAAGCAAGCTGGATCGCCATCACCGCCGGATTCTCCATGGCAATCGCATCCGCCGTCTGCGGCCTGGCCCAAGGTAAAGCAGTCGCGGCCGCGACCGAATCACTCGCACGCAACCCTGCCGCCCGTCCTGGAATTCAGTTCGCCCTGATTCTTGGCCTGGTTCTGATTGAGTCGCTGGCGCTGTACACCCTGGCGATCATCTTCTTGAAGGTAAAGTAAAAGGCAGTTTCGCCCGAAATCAAAAGCCTCTGCGAGAAGCAGAGGCTTTTGATTTTAGTAGGAGCTAAGTCTAACTGCTAAGTGCTGATGGCTACACTTTCCTCTCGCCGCCCCACTCATGGCCCTTGTTCTGTGGAGCCGAATTCAGTGCCTCCACCAACAGGCGGCGGAGTCGGTAGCGGCTCTCGAGGTCGGCGTTCACGATTTCGAACCCTACTTCATTCACGCGAGCGCGGCGCAGAAGCACGTGCGCCCGGATCTTCGAACGCATGCCCAGCGAAATCTCAAGATCGGCTTCACTTCCAATGCGGAGATTGTCTTCCTTCGTCCCCATACCGCCGCCGAGGCTCAATTCTCGGATCATGATTTTCGACTTCCCCCAGGAACTGCCTATCGTTCCCATCACGGTCTTGGCCAGCACCATCCGCTCGTACCGGCGCTGCCGTACCCAGGGACATGCCGGAGCTAGATCGAGCGGTGCGATCGCCAACTCGGCCGACTCCAGTCCGCTATCATGCATGACTTGGGCACTGTAGCGGGGATCGGTCTTCGATAGAGCTTGTGCGGCTGCGATTCGCAACTCGCGGTGATACACCCATCCGAAAGTCTTCTTGGCTTCCAGGATTTCCCGGAGCGTGTTTACGGCCTCAGCATCCTTTAATCGCCCGAGGGACTCAATGGCCTTCAACTGTATGTACGGTGAACGCGAAGCCGCGTCGCCGGGACGAGCCATGGCGATGAGCGGAGGCACGGCGGTCAGATCGCCGCTCATTCCGATTTCGTCGACCGCTTCGGGCAGCACTAGAGCATCGAGCACTTCCGCCAGTTCCAGCAGTGTGCGCCCACGGTCGGCTGCGTTTCCGTAAGCGATCTGGCGCACCACAATGTCGTGATAGAAGCGGTTCCACTCCGGCAGGCGCACCGGGAGCAGTTCCAGCAAAGTACCAACATCCAGCCGGCTGATCAGCCCCACTCCGCCGGAAGCTTGCCGGGGCTGGCCCGTGCGCAATATCTCCCGCAACTGAAGCAGTACCGGCGATCCCAACTCTTTCACCAGTTCGATCATGCGATCGCACTCATCGCGCCGCATACAGCGGAAGAACCGGTCCGCAAGATGCTCGGCTCCAGCCTGGCTCGTGCGGCGCAAGACGGCCAACAAGTCCGCCGGGACCGGCTCCAGCCGTATCGCTTCTTCGATGAATTCTGGCAAACGGTTTTCTACACCAACACGCGGCCGAAGATCGCTCATCAAAACCGGGCGCTCAACGCTGATCAGTTCCATGCCGGCACAGACTTCATTGATAGCCGCATAGTTCTTAGCCGCGCTCGATTCTTGACTCAAGCGCACGAACGCTGCACTCAGCAGGCTCTGCATCTCGGCATCTTTTTCGGCAATGATCTGTTCGCTCAGCTTGCGCACTGCCTGCGCCATGGGTTGGCCACCCAGGCGCGCGTAAAGATCGGCAATCTGGCTCAATCCGATTGCGGTGCGCCGGCGCGGTTCGACTTCCTTCGCACTCAAGCAGCCTGAGTAATTGTTCAGAATGTCAGAGGCGAGTTGCTTATCATCACGTTCCAGCAAACTCTCCACGAACTGCCGAAGGTTGCGGGCCGGAACGCAAGGCGCCTCATGCGACAGCAGCACACTCTTCTTGCCCGCTTCCGGTACTTCAGCCCAGAACATGCGATCCAGAATGTCGGCATGCGACTCCACCAGGATGCCGGCCTTGTTCATCTTTTCTTCCTGGATTTTGAGAATCTGCCGCAGCGAGTCCATCTGCCGGCTCATGTGTTCCATCATCTGATGGACGGCGTTTACCTTGACTTCGCCCTTCTGGTAGCGCTCGAGCGCGAAGCGGATAGCCATGTGCTCGGCGGCCTTCATCAACAGCGGCGTGTCTTCCTCCTCGGCGGACGTTGCGCGCGCTGCCAGGCTACCCAGCAACTGTTGCAGGTTCAAACGCGTATTGGGATCGGTCTCAGTCAGTTCCTTGTGCAGGTCTTCTTCTTTGACATTGGGATCATGCTGCACCTGCCCAAAACGGGTCAGCAACCGAATCGCCTGGATCACTTCCTGCTCCTGCAGCGGAACCATGCCGCCCTTCCACGCCGGAGCTACACCAGTGCCTGTTCCAGTCCCACCGCCGCCACCGGTTCCAGTGCCGCCACCCATTCCGCCAGCGACTCCGCCTCCGCCGCCCGTTCCGGTTCCGCCCCCAGCGCCTGAGCCACTTCCGAGCGGAATGTTGGGCACGCTCCCCAGCGGAACCATTGGCGCCCCGTCGGTGACTTTTCCTCCACCGGAGTTGGCGCCTTCGGCGGCCGCAATCAACTGCAAGAGCTTCTGCGGATCATTCAGCCACTGCCTGAATTCCGGCCCTAAAGTCTGAGCCGCGATTTGGGCCGCAATGCTGACGTCGCCGGTCAGCGGGTCGGCGGCGACGAACTTCACTTCATTGATCTTGATCGATCCCTGTTTGCCCAGCGCTTCTTTGATATGTTTCGCAACATCGGTTGCCTTCGATCCCGCAGCCATGAAGGCCCGGACCAGGCGCACGAAATCTTCTTCCGTCACTTCCTTGGAGAAATGCAGGCTGGCCAGACCGGCTGTCGTCAGCAGAGTGGCAAAGCTTTTCTCCGACTGGCCTGACTCGAGAGGAATGCCATCGAGCAGCAGCTTGTTGTCGGAGACTCCCAGAAGGAAACCACCGCTCGGCAGTGCGCTCTGCAGTTCGCTCCAAGTGGTTTCAAATTGCGTCTCCGTGCGCTTGTGATCGTAGCCATACATCCGTGCGTACTTAATAAGGATGTTCAAGCTGTGAACAAACGCCCGCGCCGACGCCGCGCGCGTTTCTTGCGATGTGTTCATGCCGGAGATAAAAAGCTCCTCGAAGTATCGATTTGCACCTCAAGGTTATGCCGAAAAGGTAAGCCCTAAAACGTTACGGAGGTAAGTGTCCAACGAGAAGGACACTGCTAGAAAGGCTTGAGGACGTGAATCGGGCAGGTTCTTCAGGGCTTAGAACAACACAGTTACTTTCGTAACTTTCGCTTCATCCGGCTGGCTTCGCTGTAATAGAATTGCGGTTCCCCCCTCAAGATTATTTTTATGGAAAATTTGATCTTCTACCTGATTGTGCAGTTGAACCTGATTTTTGGCGTCGCCGGATTGATGTGGCCGGACAAGTTGATGCCTGTTTTCGGGCTGCTGATGTTCCCTTGGCCCGCCAGTCATCGAGCCATCCGCACACACGGCTTCATCGCGATTGTCGGCTACTTGTTGGTGCTGGGCAAGATTCTTGTCATTGTCCGCTGACTCCAGACGGGACGGTCGCCAGTCTATTCCCTCTCCCAACAGCCCATTACAACAGCCAACAGAAATCCCTGACAGTGAGCAGCTGAAAAGCCCAACTTCCGGGCATGCGAGCCTAGCCGGTCCTTAGATACTTGCGTATACTGTGACCCTCTCAAAATACCTTCGAGCGGAGGCGGTTCAATGAGGTCCACCGTCGGCAAGTTCTGTGGGATATCCCTGCTGCTGATATGCGTCTCCTTTCACGCAGCAGGTCAGCAGTGGAAGGCCCCAACCAGCATGAAGAAACTTTCGAACGGGCTGGTCGTGGTCATCAGCGAAGACCACTCCGCCCCAACCTTCGGACTCTGCATCAGCTACGGCATCGGCTTCCGCCTCGAACCCGAAGGTCGCACCGGATTCGCTCACCTTTTCGAGCACATGATGTTTGAGGGCACGCCCAACGCGCCCAAAGGAGTGCTGGATCGTGTCATCGAAGGCGGCGGCGGGAACAACAACGGTGACACCCGTTATGACCATACCGAATACGTCGAGACTGCTCCCATCTCCGCGCTCGATCCCATCCTCTGGATCGAAGCCGACCGTCTCAAGACTCTCGACTTCTCCGTCAAGAATCTTGACAACCAGCGCAATGTGGTCGAGGAAGAGGTTCGGGTAAACGTCTTAAATCGCCCCTACGGACTTTTCTTCGCCATCGATCTCCCCGGAAAGGCCTTCGACACCTATCCCAACGCGCACAATTTCTATGGCGACTTCCGCGATCTTGACGCCGCCAAAATTGATGATGTACAGAAGTTCTACGAACAGTACTATGCGCCGAACAACGCGGTTCTTGCCATTGTGGGCGACGTCAAGCCTGAAGAAGTTTTCGCCAAAGTCGACAAATATTTCTCCGCCATCCCGGCACGCAACGTACCACCTCGTCCCAAAGTTGATGAACCCCCTCAAACCGCCGAGCGACGCTCCTCCCAGACTGACAAGCTGGCCAAGGTTCCCGCGCTCGCTATCGGCTACCGGATGCCACCCCGCCATTCTCCCGATGCTCTGACCGCCGCCGTGACCGGAGAGTTGCTCCACAACGGTCAGGCTTCACGTTTATATCAGGCTCTGGTTAAAGACAAACAGGTGGCGCTCTCCGTGGATGGTGGCGTGAATTGGCCCCTTGGGACTCCCTTCGAGTACAACGGTCCCACTCTGATGACGTCCTTTGTCGTCTATCCGCCCACTGTCACCGAAGAACAACTGATTGCCGCCTTCGACGCCAACGTTCGGGACCTGATCGACAAAGGTCCCAGTCAGCAGGACGTCGATCGAGTTGTGACCAAAATGCGCTCCGACTGGTACGCAAACATCGAAGATCCCATCGACCGCGCCTCTGCCCTTTCCCACGCCACGTTGTTTGACGGAAACTTCGATCTCGTCTATCAGATTCCGGAAGAGCTCGCTAAAGTGACGGCTGCGCAAGTGCGCACATTCGCAGCGAAGTATTTGGTGGCGACCAATCGCACCGTCATCAACCGAGTGCCCGCGCCAAAGGAGAAGGACTCGGAGAGCGCGAAACAGCCAGGAGCCGCACAATGATCCAAATCATCATGAACGCAGTCACGAAGAGTAAGGTAGTGACAAGTTGCATCGCTCTTCTATTGCTGGCCTCCTTCGCCGCGGCCCAGAAAGAGGCGCCACTACCGAAAGATCTACCGCCCTACGGCCCGGAAAAACCGCTGGCCACTCCGTCGGTGACAGCCGCCACGCTGGACAATGGCCTGACCCTGTGGCTCGTGTCCGAGCCAGGATTCCCCAAGGTTGCGTTGACCGTGGCGGTGCGTGGCGGATTGGCGGCCGATCCAGCAGGTCGCCCTGGACTTTCCGAACTGCTGTCGAAAACTCTCGACCAGGGAACACGCACTCGGAGCGCCAAACAGATCGCACAAGAACTTCAGGCCGGCGGTGGTGATCTCAACGCTTCTGCCAGCAAAGACAGCCTCGAACTGTCGGCGGTTGTCCTTTCCTCCAAGATCGACAGCGCCATCGCCGTCCTGGCCGACATTCTGCAGAACGCATCGTTTCCCGAATCTGAAGTCACTCTGGCCAAACGCAATCTCACCGACTCGCTCGATCAGCGCGAAGCCGAGCCCTCTTTCCTCGCCGCACGCGCGCGTGACAAGGTGCTCTTCTCCGATCACCCTTATCACGTCACTTTCCCCACGCGTGACTCTATCGCTGCTGCTATTTCCGCCGATCTGCGCGAAATCTTCGCGCAGCGTTTCCGGCCCGATCAGGTCATTCTGATCGCCGTAGGCGATTTCCAGAACGACAAGATTCTCGCTGCTCTTAAGACTGCGCTTGGATCCTGGAAAAACCCAGCGAATCCTCCCGTTGCACCGATCTCATCTCCTTCCGCCCAAACAGAGCATGCCGTCTACATCGTGCCCCGCCCGGGATCGGTCCAGACCACCATCGAACTCGTCACCCTGGGGCCGAAGCTCGGCGACCCCGACTACGAACTGACCCAGGTGGCTAATGCAATTTACGGGGGAACCTTCGGTTCCCGCCTTACCTCGAATATTCGCGAGGACAAGGGCTATACCTACAGTCCCTTCGCCCGTCTCGCGTCATACCAGAAGGCGGCCGAGATGATCTCGCACGCCGATGTCCGCAACGAAGTAACCGCGCCCACTTTGAACGAAATGGAATACGAATTGAACCGCATGGCTACCACCACCCCTAGTGATGAGGAACTCTCCAAGGCTAAGCGTTATCTTGTCGGCCTTGAGGCTCTTCGTCTGCAGGATCGCGCGTCGCTCGCTCGCAGGCTGGCCACACTCTGGATCGCCGGGCTACAGCCCGATCAGATCGGCATTTCCGGGCAAAAAGTATCGGCTACAACTGCCGCTAATGTCGATGCGGTCGCGAAGAAATACTTCCCAGCCCATCGCTCGGCAATCATTGCAGTCGGTGAAGAGAACGTTGTCCGCGAAGCCCTCAGCCCGTTTGGGCTCCAGGTTCACACTCTGCAGTAGGGTTTTGAGAGGACAAAAGAATCCGTCGCGCAATAGGGAATGTGGATTATCGTCAGGGAGGAGACGAGTCTTTGCCTCGGCTGGTGCCAGACCGTAACCGCTGGCTTATGGATTGTGTCGTAATCTCACTAGATGGTTTTGGGCCGGCACGGCTTCAGCCGTGCCGCTTACGTTCGCGACAGGCGCGGGCTCTAAGCCCCTGAGGAAATCCGTAGTTTACTCTTCGGTTCATTGTTAGATTGCTTCTCAGTAGAATATTCTCCAGTGGCGAAAACCAACTCATCGCCGAAAACCACTGGCCTCCGTTACTGGATGCTGCGCGTTCTGGACGAGTGCAACAAAGTCTCCGCCGACTTTAGCGCCGACCCCGTGCACGACCTCCGCGTAGCTTTGCGCCGCTGCCGTTCCATGGCAGATGGGATGATGGCCATGGACCCCGATCGCAACTGGAAGGCGATGAAGAAAGCCGGCAAGCAACTGTTCCAGCGACTTGGCGCACTCCGTGACGTCCAGATCATGATGGAATGGATCGAGAAGCTCAACTTGGCGGGGATCTCGGCATCGAAGCCCGAGAACGAGACAGGGAGCATCGAGATTGTCCGAGGCATTGAACCGGCCGCCACTCTTCCCAATGCGCCTGCAGATCCCGCTTCTGCACTGCATAGAATCCTCCAGGCGCGCGAGACTGAACAGAAGCGCGAGGCTCGTGCAGCGCTGGAAGAGTTCGACCGCAAGCAGTGGCGCCAATGGAGCCACTCATTGCCGCAGCGTGCTGCGCGTATCCGGCCAGGCAGCGCCGTCTTTAAGCATCTCGCCCTGGAACGCTGGACGGCCGGTCGCGAACTGCATACGGTTGCTCTGCGAAACCGGTCACAAGTCGCGTTCCACACACTGCGCATCGGCATCAAGCGATTCCGGTATATCGTCGAAAACTTCCTTCCGGCGGAGCACCAGGCTTGGGCCAACGATTTGAAACATCTGCAGGATTTGTTGGGCGACGTGCATGATCTCGACGTGCTGTGGGCTACGGCACTGTCCCATCACGTTTTTGCGGATGACACCTCCCGCAAGGCCTGGCACGAGCGCATTACCCACGAACGGACCAAGCGCATCGACGAATATCGCCAGAAAACCGTCGGCCCGGATTCTCTCTGGAATGTATGGTGCGCTGGGCTGCCCCATGGCAAGCAGATTCAGCAGATTGCGACCCGCCGCATGAAGCTCTGGGCGAAGGCACTCGATCCGGACTTCGCGCACTCCGAGCGGGTAGCTCAACTTTCATTGCAGCTATATGACGGACTGTTAGCCGGACGCATGGTGAGAATGACTCCACTCGACAATGGCAACCCAAACGGATTACGCTCCAGCCTCTACGCCGCAGCTCTGCTGCACGACGTCGGCAAGTCCGAAGGTCAGAAAGGACATAACAAACAATCGCAAGAACTGATTCAGAAGCACGGCACGCCGCTAGGATGGAATGGAGACGACATGCGACGCGCAAGCCTGGTGGCGAGGTTTCACGTAGGTACGCTACCGGCGCGAAGCCATAAGTCCATCCGCGACCTCCTGCCGGACGAGCAGAAGAGTGTGATTGTCCTCTCCGCTATTCTGCGCCTCGCCAATGCGCTGGACTCCTCTCATGACGGGCACATTCGCAGGTTGAAGATCGAAAATGGCCCGCCACCGTCTCCGCGCGCGAACGGCTTCGTACGAAAACCCGCGCTTCTGGGGAAGAACGAGGCTTTGGTCATCGCCGCCGAGGGCTACACCCAGGGAACGGCGACCGCGCAGACGGTTGCGGCCGAGAGATACCTATTGGAGACCGTCATAAAGCGGCCTGTGATCGTTCGCGCCATGAAGTCCGTGGCAATTCGATAGAAGCCCTTCAGGTACTTTTCTACCGGACGTTCCGGAGTTACAAATCTCAAATAGTTATGACTCACGGACAACTAGTCGGGAAAGCGGTACGATGGCTGCGGTCTTATCGCTGCGGCGTCGTTCTCTCAGAGCAGGCTTGCGTCAGCGGAGAGATGCCTGACGCCATTGGATGGAAGCAGGCGTGTCACTCGGTGCTGGTGGAATGCAAAGTCACCCGCGCCGATTTCCTGGCTGACCGTGAAAAACCATTCCGGCAAAAGCCGGAGCGCGGTGTCGGCAGTGAACGGTTCTATCTGACACCACCCGCATTGATCAAACTCGAGGAATTGCCAGCCGGCTGGGGTCTCCTCGAACATCGGCGCGGCAATATTGAGATGCTGCATCCCTCGGCGAAGAATCTGCGCGCTGCCGTCGGCTTTCGCTACGAAATGAACCTGCTGCTCTCCAGTTTGCGACGCGTAGAAGTCCGGATCGAGCCGCAAAGCATTACCGACTTTCTGAAATGGAAGAATCGGATGGCCGAATACAACCGCGGAACGCTGCCCAAAGGACTGACCGCTACGGACGACGAAATGAATGGGTTTCTTGAGCCTGAAGTTCCGTGTTAGGCTCCTGACAAATCGAGAATCCTCAAAAACACCTGCTGCGGAGAACATCCAGTGCGCTTCATCCCGCCCTTCCTTGCTCTCTTGTCATATGTCTCAATGTCCCCAGCCGTCAACGCTCAGCACCAGCACGAAGCAGTGACCGAGCAACAACTGGGGACCGTCCATTTCCCGATTTCTTGCGACCCACGGGTTCAAAAACCGTTCGAAAGGGGAGTCGCGCTTTTGCATTCGTTCGCCTTCGACACGGCCGAGACTGCATTCCGCCAAGTCGCACAAGACGATCCGCATTGTCCGATGGCTCATTGGGGAATTGCCACGACCTTCAGCCGCTGGGCTGGACCCGATGAAAAGCAACGCAAACAGGGATGGGACGAGATCAAAATCGCAAAATCGCTGCACGCGGCGACCGCCCGCGAACGGGACTATATCGCCGCTGAGGCTACGGTCTACGCTCATCCCGAGAAAAAGGACAACAAGCGGGTCGACAGATATCTAAAAGCCATGGAGAAGCTCTACCGCCGTTATCCCGACGATCACGAGGCGGCAGCATTTTATGCCCTGGCTCTGGAAGAATCCGACAGCGACGATGATCCCACACATGCGCGGCGAAAGCAGGCCGCTCCAATCCTTGAAAAGCTGTTTGTGATTGAGCCGCAGCATCCGGGAGTTGCGCACTACCTGATTCATACATACGACGTTCCGGAGATGGCCGAGTTGGGACTTCCCGCCGCGCGGCGCTATGCGCAGATTGCTCCCGCGGCTCCTCACGCGCTGCATATGCCGTCGCATATCTTTGCCCGCTTAGGTATGTGGCAGGAAGACATTGATTCCAATCTCGCGTCGATTGCCGCCAGCCGGAATGCCGCCACAACCCACATGGGAGACGAAGGACATCAATATCACGCCATGGAGTTTCTGATGTATGCCTACCTGCAGAGCGGTCGGGAGGAACAAGCCCGGAAACTGATCGATGAAGTGAAAGCTTTGCCAAAGATGAAGAGCATGTATGGCATCGACGCAGACCCGCAGGTGATTGCAGAGGTATGCTATGCCGCCAGTTACGTGCTGGAATTGCACGATTGGGCAAACGCGTCGGAACTTCCTCTAACGCCCGGAACAGAACTCGGAGACGATTCCATCACCTACCTCGCACGCGCAATTGGTGAAGCTCAAACTGGCCATGCGGATCGCGCGAGGCAAGAGGTCGCAAAGATAGAATTGCAGTACAAGCAGGTTCTTGAGAAGAAGCTTCCCTGGGCCGACTGGGTGGATCATCAAAGAGAGGAAGCGGAGGCCTGGGCGGACTACGCAGATGGCAAAAATGAGGAGGCGATCCGGTTGATGCGCAAACGAGCTGACGCGCAAACGTCAGGAGTTTTCGCCGCGCAAGGGGACCTGCCTGCTCGTGAAATGCTGGCAGACATGCTTATGGGGATGAAGCGTCCGGATGAGGCTCTGCAAGAATATGACGCGCAGCTGAGGATCAGCCCCAAGCGATTTGACTCGCTATATGGGGCAGGGCAGGCCGCCGAAATGATGAAACAACCGGAGAAGGCAGCCAGCTATTACCGGGGATTGATCGCGGGATGCGCTAACGGAGACTCGACCAGGCCCGAACTCGCACATGCGCGCGAATTCATTTCAACCGTCGCTCAGAAGTAAATGGGGTGTCTCCGCTACACGTCGCGGCGACCTTCCATTGCCTTCAGCATCGTAATTTCATCCGTGTACTCGATGTCGCTGCCGACAGGAATTCCCATTGCGATGCGCGTAACCTTCACACCTGAGCGCCGCAACTGCTGTGCGAGATAAACGGCTGTTGCTTCGCCTTCCACCGTGGGATTTGTCGCCAGAATCACTTCATCTGCGTTGCCGGCATCCACGCGGGAAATCAGATTCGAAATGCGCAACTGCTCCGGGCCGACTCCGTGCAGCGGTGAAATGGCACCATGCAGCACGTGGAAGACTCCGTTGAAATGTTTGGTCTTCTCGATCGCCGCGATGTTGGTAGGCTCCTCGACCACACAAACCAAGCGCTGGTTCCGCGTCGGGCTCGTGCAATACGCACAGGGATCGACGTCCGTAATGTTGTTGCACACCGAACAGAGCCGCAGGTTGGCCTTCACATCGCGGACGGCGGCCGCCAGTGCTTCGGCATCTTCCTCGCTTGAGCGAAGAATATGGAATGCCAGTCGCTGTGCGCTTTTCGCACCCACTCCCGGGAGTTTTTTCAGCTCATCGATCAGCCGCGACATCGGTTCGGCGAATTTGGACATGGAGACAATAGTTTAGCCGCGACCGAGATCCTTCGTCACGGACTGAAGAGCGGATCTTTAATTATTGATTGGTTCGGGTCGATCAGAACCTGGCGGCGTTGATCTCTCAAGAAAGAGAAAAGCCCTTACAAATGACGAGCGTCCCGGAACTCTTTCGAGTTCAGGGACGCCCGGGCAGCCCTCCCCCAGAACTGCTCACCAAGCAAAATAAAACGCGGGCAGGATTCTGCCTATAGCACTTCCGTGCCATATGCGCCCAAGAGGAGCCTGGCTTGTATCACTCTGATAACGCGAGACTTGCCTAGATTTTCCCTGTTAATGCGGCTGAAGTATCTTTGAATTCCTGCCGATGAACCACAGTAGCCGAAACCCAACTGCATGTCCGCCTTTGACGAGTTCGACGTTTGTCGCAACATCCTGGAAAGCCTTTTAACCGGCGTGTGTGTCGTCGATATGCAAAAGAAAATTGTCTTATGGAGCGACGGCGCGGAGCGCATCACCGGCCATCTCCGCCACGAAGTCATTGGACGCTCCTGCGTGGGGAATGCCGTCCTGCACTGTCAGCAGCCCGGCTGCGAGTTCTGCAGCGAAGAATGCCCTCTGGCTAGCGCTATTAAAACGGCTCACCCGGTAGAAGCATCAGGATTTCTGCATCACAAATCTGGATACGATGTCCCAGTCCGGATTCGCGCTGTTCCAGTTCATAACCCTCATGGCTCGATCATCGGTGCGGTCGAAACCTTCGACGAACTCGAGCAGAGCGATCTCCACAGTAGCGAAAAATCTCTACCCGGCAGCGTCGACGTCGTCACTGGCGTCGCCAGTCGGGCACAAACTAAATCCCACTTGCGTGAGGCACTTGCAGCCTTCAGCGAGCGGCAAGTTGCCTTCGCCGTGTTGCGCCTCCGATTGCAGCGTCTGGAGCACTTCCGCGCCGCTTTCGGGCCGGACGCCGCTTCGTCCTTGCTGCGGGTCGTCGCTCGCTCCCTTGCGAGCGACTTGTGGAGAACAGACCTTGTCGGTCGTTGGGCCGACGATGAGTTCCTTGTGATCTTGAACGGCTGTAGTGAAGAGTCGCTGCCCGTCGTGCGCGAACGCCTGCGCCGCATGCTGGCCAACGACTCCATCGAGTGGTGGGGCGAACGGCGTTCCCTGCTGATTTCCACAGGCGACGCCATACCGCAGGCAGGTGACACCACTGAGTCGATTTTGGAACGCGCCCAGAAATCGCTCGACCAGGCATCACAATGGCTTACCCGCGCAACCGCCGCAGGAAAGAACGAATCATCCGGGAGTTAGCAATGTTTGCCATTATCGGCATCGTCGTCGTCTTTGGGTGCATCGCAGCCGGCTATCTGATGGAGCACGGCAGCATGCGGGTGCTTCTCCAGCCCGCGGAACTGCTGATCATCGGCGGCGCGGCCGTCGGCACGGTGCTGATCTCCAACCCGCTCCACATCATCAAGAAAATCATCGGCGGTATCGGCGGCGTTTTCGGCAGCCCCAAATTCACCAAGCAGGTCTACGTTGACGCTCTCAAAACCATGTACGACCTGTTGAATCGCGCCCGCAAAGACGGATTGATGGCGCTCGAAACCGACGTGGAGGAACCCGACAAGAGTCCCGTTCTTTCCAAGAATCCGACTTTCCTTAAAAACCACCACGTACGTGATTTTGTCTGCGACTCCCTGCGCATGGCGATCACCGGATTCGACGCCTTTGAACTGGATCAGATGCTCGATCTCGACATGGAGGTCCACCATCACGACTCCACTCAGCCGACCACCGCCCTTAGCACCATGGCTGATTCCCTTCCCGGTCTCGGCATCGTCGCCGCGGTCCTCGGCGTCGTAATCACCATGGGCGCTCTCGGTGGCCCTCCCGAGGAGATCGGACACAAGGTCGCCGCCGCCCTCGTTGGCACTTTCCTCGGCATCTTGCTCTGCTACGGACTCGTGGGCCCCATCGCTGCCAACATGACCAAGGCCGCCGAGGAGGAGCACTCCTTTCTCTACGTCATGCGCGTCTTGATCGTCTCGTTCCTGAAGGGGACAGCCCCGATCATGGCTGTCGAGGTAGCTCGCCGCGCCATTCCTGGCCATGTGCGGCCTTCTTTTAAAGAAATGGAGCAAGCCTGCCGAGGAGGCGGATCCGCCCCTGCCGCAGCCGCAGCTAGCGCCGCTTCCTAGCGTGAACTATGGACAAAGCGCGCCCCATCATCATCCTGAAAAAGAAAGGCGGCCACGGCGGCCATCATGGAGGAGCATGGAAAGTGGCCTACGCCGATTTTGTCACCGCCATGATGGCCCTTTTCATCGTGCTCTGGTTACTCAACAGCAGCAAGCAGGTTCAAGAGGCAGTCGGAGGCTATTTCAAAGACCCGACCGGAACCGCCAAGAAAGTCGGCTCCAACATGCAGGGCGCGGGCGAAAATTTCGTTCTCACCCGCGACAACATGCCCAAGCTGAAAGAACAGTTGCAAGCCGCAATCAAGCAGATGACCGACTTCGAAAAGCTCAAGAGCCATATTGATATGACGGTAACGGCGGAGGGTCTTCGCATCGAGCTTTCAGAATCCGCCAGCGGCACTTTTTTCAACAGTGGTAGTGCCAAGCTCAATGCTGATGGGGCGGAACTGCTGGTTACCCTTGCTCAAGAGCTCAGCGGTCTTCCCAACAAGCTTTCCATCGAGGGACATACCGATTCGCAGCCCTATGCCCCATCGGCTGCCTACGGCAATTGGGAACTCTCCGCCGATCGCGCCAACGCAGCCCGCCGCGTCATGCAGTCCAATGGAATTCGCTCCGATCAGATCATGCAAGTTCGCGGCTTCGCCGACCAGCGCCTTCGCAAGCCGGATGCCCCTCTTGACCCTGCCAACCGGCGCATCTCGGTCATCGTCCAGTACATTGTGAAGAACACCGACGACGATGCGGACCCGGTTTCCAGAGATGGCACAGTACGTCAATCTGTGAATCCGGCGGAAAAATAACCTCGCCTGCCCCGCACCAACACAGAACGACCATATAACTATCTAAAGAGTACCGAGATCTATTTCGATTTCGTAAACACCGTTACGATCCCCGCCACAGCTTCGATCACTTCATGCTGTTCTCAGTCGACCCCGAGGAAAAGCGCAACCAACCGGTCCGCAACCTCGCGCAGTGAGACCCCCGAACCGAAGGGAATTGTATAATCCCCTTCTAATTCCCCGAAAGGACCTCCCATGCAGAGTTCCGCGCGACTCGCCTGCTCCCTCGTCTTGATCCTGTCTGCCATACCGATCGCATGGTCGCAGGCACCTCAGGAAAAGGTCGACCTCGAAACGATCACCCGCATCCGCTATGAGGGTTTTCACAACTCGAAAGTGACGGAGTTGGCTTCCGGCCTGATGGATTCGATCGGCGAACGCCTCACCGGTTCTCCCAACATGAAACGTGCCAACGATTGGACGCGCGACAAACTGACGGAGATGGGCCTTAGCAACGCTCATCTGGAAGCCTGGGGACCATTCGGCCGTGGATGGGCCAATCAGTACGTCAACGCCCGCATGACCTCGCCCGATATCACGCCGCTGATCGTTTACGCCAAAGCATGGACACCGGGCACCAACGGCGTCGTCACTGGCAAATGCATTCGCGCCAACATCGAAGATAAAAAGGATTTCGACAAATATCGCGGCAAACTCGCGGGCATGATCGTGATCTTCGGCCCCGATGCCGAAGTCAAACCCATCATTGAATCTCCCTACAAACGGCTTGGCGACGACGATCTTGCAAAAATCGGCGAATACCAGATTCCCGGCGAACGTCCTCCATTTCGTTTAGCAGAGATGCTGCGCCGTCGCCAGTTCATCAAAGATCTCAACCAGTTCTTCGCCGATGAAAAAGTCATCGCCGTGATCGACCACAGCCGCGGCACTGCCGGTGGCGGCACGGTCTTCGTGCAGTCCGGCGGATCCTACAAGCCTGGCGAGACCACCACCATTCCCCAACTCACCATGGCTTCCGAGCAGTGGAACCGCATCGCCCGCCTGCTGGATCAAAAGAAAGACGTGAGCGTCGAACTGAATGTCACCAATTCTTTCTACGATGACGATCCCATGCAGTACGACACAATCGCCGAAATCCCCGGCACCGACAGGAAAGACGAAGTAGTCATGCTCGGCGCACACCTCGACTCCTGGCATGCCGGCACCGGCGCCACTGACAACGGCGCAGGCAGTGTGGTCATGATGGAAGCCGTTCGCATATTGAAGGCCCTCGACATCAAACCGCGGCGCACGATCCGGATCGGCTTATGGAGCGGCGAAGAGGAGGGCCTGCTCGGCTCCCAGGGATATGTCGAGCAGCATTTCGGCTCGCGTCCACCGATGGACGATCCCAACATGAAGGGCATGCCCACGCTTTTGCGGCGCGAAGCCGGCCCGGTCACGGTGAAGCCGGAGCAAGCAAAGATTTCTGCCTACTTCAATGTCGACAACGGTACCGGAAAAATCCGCGGCGTCTACTTGCAGGAAAACGCAGCCATAGCTCCCATCTTCGAATCGTGGATGAAGGCCTTTAAAGATCTCGGGATGACTACTCTTACTATGCGCAACACCGGCGGCACCGATCATCTTTCTTTCGACGCGGTCGGCATTCCCGGATTCCAGTTCATCCAGGACCCCATCGAGTACGAGACTCGTACACACCACTCCAACATGGATGTCTACGACCGCCTGCAACCCGACGACCTGAAACAAATGGCGGTGATCGTCGCCAGCTTCGTTTACGAAACGGCCATGCGCGACCAGATGATGCCTCGGAAGCCGATTGAAAAACCGTTGCCCAAGGAATCCGAATAAACGGCAGGCGGCACGGTCATCGCCGCGCCGCCTCAATATTTTTTAAAATCGGAAACTCAGACCCACAGTAGGCATGGCCGTGTGAGTGACCGCATTCGTGGCTAGTGCTCCGAATCCGAAGTCAGGAGTACTGTAGACGAGTCCCCGATACTCCGCGCGAAGCGACAAGCCCTTGTAAATCGCGTAATTGATTCCCCCTCCGTAAACGAACGCTCCCCTCGTCTGGCCCTGCGCCCCCGAGAGAGTATTGAACTGATTGCTTGTAGGCGCGAAGCGCAGCGCTCCTCCTCCAGCCAGCAAGTACGGGTTGATGCGCGAGTGCCGGTGCGAGGGAAGATTCAAGACCAGGCTCCCGGTAAAGTCGTGGATTCCGGATTGAATGCGGAACGCACTGGAGGACAGCGAATATTTCTGCGTATTGACGCTGTAGCCGTAGGCCCCTTCCACCGAGATCCAGCGGCTCAAATGGTAGCGATACGTCCCCAAAACGCCGCCGCTCTCCGTCGCGCTGTACGAAGTGCCATTGCCCGTCGTGCCTTTTGTGAATAGGCCGCCGCCCTGCAAGCTGATCTCCGACCGGTTTTCTTGCGCTGATGCCGCCAACGACAGGCCAAGAGCAATTCCTGCTGCTATAACGACTACCCTCTTCATGACTGAAATGCTCCTCTCAATTATGTTGCATTCACCGGAATCACCTTTCGGAGCACACCATTGCGCCGACGCCTACTGGTGAGCGTCAGCCAGTTCCGCGCAACATGCGCGCACACGTATACCGCAGCACGCCGATGATGAAGTGGCACACTCGCTTGGCGGTTCCGATTAAGCTGCTGGGATGCGGGCGTTCTTCAGTGACGTTGCACGTCGCAATCTAGAGTTTCGTCAAGCCGACGTAAAGTTTTCTAGTCCGCCCGTGCAATACAGATTTTTGGCCGCTCAGTGATTTTCACAACCGACGGACCGGAACTGCAGAGCCCGATTCAGAAACAAAGGTAAGAAACGAAGAGTTGTGCAAGAATTTTGGGGAGGACCAAATGATGTTTACCTTCGAACCGATCGGACACGTACACAGCCCTTATAAGAGTGCGCAGGAAGTTCCAAAAGGTCTTGGTGCGAGGCACGATGCCGAGGGCGTTCTTGAGATACTGCCGCAGTTTGAGCCAGGCCTCACCGATATCGAGGGATTTTCTCATCTGATTGTGCTCTGGCTTTTCGACCGGCTGACCGCGGAAGACAGGCTCGAGCTGATGGGAACGCCACCCGCCGACAATCGTCCGCACGGCGTCTTCGCAACCCGCTCCCCACGCCGCCCGAACCCGATCGGATTTACAGCGGTAGAGCTCCTGCATCGCGATGGCCGCAAGTTGCAGGTCCGCGGCGTCGACATGTTAGACGGCACGCCAATCCTCGATCTCAAGCCGTATCTGTCCAGCATCCCTCAAGAAAAACTCCGCCGAGGATGGCTAGCCGAGGCCGAAGCAAGAACGCGCACGTGAGATCGCGTGTATCCGCGTTCCTTCAGACAAAACTGCACCAGGGCTACCGAAGTGTCTCCCTGAATCGGCAGCGGGTGCCCCATCCTTGTCGCGTTTTGTGCGACAGAGCCTGCCCTGAGCGGAGTCGAAGGGGTGGGGATTTTGACTTTCTTTCGAACCGAACCCCAGCGCTTGCCTACTGCGCTGTCTCGGTAAACGTCGCCACCGGATGCCCTAGCCCGTAGGGCCCTTCAGCAGTCACCGAAACGGGCCCAGCCGTCGACGGCAACGTGAGCGTAACCGACGGTGTGACGCCCGAACCGTTCGTCACTACGACGATCTTTGGCCCACTGTTTGTTCCATCGGACAATGTTCCTTCCCTGGCCGTCAACAGCACGCTTGCGCCGATCGCCGTCCCGCCGGACTGGCCCGGAGTCAGGGTCACGGTTAAGGGCACGGGAAGCGGAGACCCTTTAGGTCCCGACTGTACATCGCCAGTCGTCTTGGTAAGTGTCGCCGCCGGATTGCCCACCACAATCCACCCGCCTTGACTCTGCGTAACACCCGCACTGTCGTTTCCCGTCACCGTGAAATGACAGAATCCCGGCGTGCTGCCCGCATTCACCACGATTGCGGCGTTCACAGTGTTTGTGATCGCAACGGTCGTTATGTTGATCGTCCCCGCGCACGCCGTCGCTCCCTCATACGCGTCGAACGCAGCGTTCGCCAAGGTCACACTGCCGTTCCCGCTAGTGATCGTTGGATTCAACGTCACCGTCCCGCTCGCCGGAACCATGATCGTGTCCGGATTCAGGTCCCACTCCACAGCGGGAGGCGTTCCCACGCTGCCGTTCACCACCAGCAGCGTCGCCGTGTACGGCGCGAACGTTTGTGTCGCCGCCCACGACTGAGAAGTCCCCGGCACGATCACGGTCGGCGAACTCTGCGACAAAGTGTAGGTAGTAAAGTTGGTCGGCGTGAAGCCATTGGGCGTAAACGTCACCTGCGCCGCATTCGCCGGATCCTTGTTCAACACCATGATTGTCAGCACCGTGCCGGCTGAATTCAACGCCGCGTAAGTACTGAATAAATTGGGGTCGCCGTTGTGAAGCGCCGAGACCGAAGTCGTTCCGAAGCCATGGGCGCCGTCATACCTGGTGTACAGCCTCAGCGCCTGGTAATTCGGGTTCGTGGAGATTGGAGCTGTCCATCGCGTTGACAGCGATACCCGTTCTCGCCCGAGGATTCCATAAGCATCTGCATCTCCCAGGGCCGTCGAAAAATCTGCCTCCCGCTGTTGAGATGTAGTCCCCGCGAACGCCGCGCTCCACTCCGTCATGGCAAAGGCCGTCCCCGGATAAATCTGATTCACCAGCGCGCGCATCCGCGGAATGCGGAACGGTTTTCCGTCCACCGGCTCTATGCTGAACCCTCCGTTCACGATGTACTGCGCTGCACTGTTGAACGTGGGATCCCACCAATCTCGATAAATCTTCACCGCCAATGCCTGCAACTGCGCCTGAGTCATGTTGCTGTTAGTGTCCGCATCTGGATACGCATGGATGTCGAACATGTCCAGCGTTCTCGATCCCGAAACCGCGTCCGACCACGCTACCTCGTTCAGCCACCAAGGCAGGAAATCGATTCCCGCGTGCGCCGTTTTGTTATCAGTCGACGAATTCAGATTCCAATAGAAGTACCAGCAGCAGCTCACAGGTCCGAGGCGAACTGCTTCTGGATCCCAACCTTTTAGAGCCGCCGCCTCCGTCAGATACGTATCCCGCAGCTCGCCATAGCCAGATTGCGACGGATGGATGTCGAAGTGGGTCCCGCCCCAGATGTCGATCTCATTGTCCATGTCATAAAAATGGCAGGACGAGATTGGCGAATACGGAATCGCACAGGTGCCGCTTCCAAATGCCGAAGCAAGCGCTGCTGCCCAATCGCTGCGATATACACAATTGCCACCCGTGCAGGTATTGCTATGACTGTCTAGCAAGGGATAGTACGCATCGTTCGCATTCGCTGTCAGTTGCGTAGCACAGTCTGTTTTCAGCCCGTTGCCCGCATCACTGTTGAACGGGTCGACCTTGCACTGCGTTCCATATTTCAATACCGAAAAGCTCCAGTGTCCGTTCCCTCCTCCCTCGGCACTCTGCGCCACCCACGGCAGCATCACCATCGTCATCAGTGGGTTGCTGCGAGCAGCTTTCACGTCCGTGATGAACTGTGCGGAATCGGCGTCGGTGCCGGTGCCATTGTTGCCGTTGCCCAATCCAAAGAAATTGAAGTCCTCGAAGTAGTAGTCGTTGTCGGCGTTATAAGTATGTAGTTGCCAATTGTATGTCGACGCCGCATTCCCGCCCCACCGCACCACGGTCGTTCCGCTATCACTGATTGCCGTGGTGTTCGCTGGGAAAGCTCCTCCGTATATGTACGGACTAATCGCATGCCGGTTCGCCAGCACGTCAATCGTGACCGCAACGCTGGTCGCAGGGCCTGTCGGAGTTGCTGTTGCCTGGCTCGAATTCGAACTTTCACCCCCCAAATTCACAGCTGAAACGACATAATAATAGGCCGTTCCATTCGTAACGGCTGTGTCCGTGTAACTGGCTGCAGTAGGCGACGCAATTGTGGTGTACGGCCCACCAGAGGTCGTCCCCCGCTTGACGTTGTAGCTTGACGCAGTCGCCACCGCGCTCCAGGTCAGACCGACCTGCTGGTTCCCTGCTGTAGCGGTCAATCCCGACGGAGACGCTGGAGGGGCCAGCGGTGTCGCCGACTTCTCGCTCGAGTTCCCACTCTCCCCGTTCGCATTTACCGCCGACACGACATAGTAGTAAGCCGTCCCATTGGTCAGGTTAGTGTCCGTATAGCTTGTCGTAGTCGGTGACGAAACGGCGCTGTACGGCCCGCCTGACACCGTCCCCCGCTTCACGTGATAGCTAGACGCAGTCGTCACCGCGCTCCACGTCAGACCGACCTGCGCGTTCCCCGGCGTCGCAGTCAATCCCGACGGCGTTGCCGGTGGCTGGCCACCTCCACCACCGCCGCCCCCCGAGTTGCCACCGCAGCCCGGAAAAAACATCAAGATTGACACGATCAGGAGGCAGAGAGCGGGCGGAAAGGCGGAGACTGAGCGGTGTTGTAGCCATAACGATTATGTTACAGAAAACGCCTCATTTTTCCGAGAACGTTCTATCCACCGGCAGGCACGCGAAAGTGCTGCCTCTAATCTGGCGAACGGATCCCGTATTTCGTGAGTTTGTAAGCCAGCGCGCTGCGCGAAAGTCCCATGCGCCGTGCCGCTTCGGCCTGCGCTCCGTGCGTCGTGGTCAGGGTACGAACGATCAGTTCTCTCTCCGCATGTTCGAGAACTCCTGTCAGGTCGAAAGAATCGGCAAACGGAATCGAAAGTCCCGCAAGGTGCGCGCTGCCATTTCCGTTCGTCGCGGCCTCTTTCTGGCCGAGGGGAAGGTCGTCGGCGCCGATCTCCTGATTGCTGCTCAGAATGTACGCTCGCTCGATCAGGTTCCTTAATTCCCGCAGGTTTCCCGGAAAGCGGTAATGTTGCAGCTTTGCCATAGCCTCGGCGCTCAAGCGCCGCCGCGGCATCTTGAGTTCGGTGGCTACCTGGTGGCAGAACACGTCGCTCAGTCCCGCAATATCGTCGCGCCGGTCGCGCAATGGCGGAAGATGGATCGGCACCACGGCCAGACGATAAAACAAATCTTCCCGGAACTGACCCTCTTTGACCCGCTGCTCCAGGTTTCGATGAGTCGCCACCAAAACCCGCACGTCCACCCGTCGCGGACGAGTGGAACCGACTCGCAAGACCTGACCGTCGGTAAGGACGCGCAACAGTTTTGCCTGCGCCGCCAGCGACATCTCTCCTGCTTCGTCCAGAAATAGCGTGCCTTCATGGGCCGCTTCGAACAGCCCCTGCCGTTGCCGGTCTGCTCCGGTAAACGCACCTTTTTCGTGCCCGAAGAGTTCGCTCTCCAACAGCGTGTCGGTGAAAGCCGCACAGTTCACCGCCACAAACGGCTTCGGCGCTCGTGGACTATTGCGATGAATCGCTCGCGCCACAATTTCCTTGCCAGTGCCGGTTTCACCGGTGATCAACACCGTCGCGTGTGTCGGCGCCACCCGCGCGATCCGCTCCCGCACTTCATGCATCGCTGGGCTGTCGCCATAAATCTCAGACGTGCCTTCTAACCGTACAACCGCGTCCTTCAGGAGAATATTTTCGCGCAGCAACCGCGTGCGCTCGCAGGCTCGCCGCACCGTCGCCCGCACTACCTCGGGTTGAAACGGCTTGGTCAGAAAATCGAATGCGCCGCTCCGCATGCTCTCAACCGCCAACTCAATCGTGGCCACGGCCGTCAACAGAATCACCGCCAGCGTGGCGTCGTTTTCGTGCGCCGAGGCCAGCACCGTCAGTCCTTCGCCATCCGGCATCTTCTGATCCGTAATCACCACATCGAAATCGTTGGCTGCGAGACTGCGCTGCGCTTCTTCCACTCCACCCGCTTCCCAGATATGGTGCTGGTCCTGGCGCAGGTTCGACGCCAGGATGCGGCGCATGTTCGGTTCATCGTCAACTACAAGGACTCTTCCCATTGTTTACAGTTCCTCATTGCTTCAGCGTCTGGCAAAACCTCGGCAGGATCAAAGAGAAACAAACTCGCCCTGGTTCGTTTACCGCAAGCACAAGATCGCCGCCTTGCGCTCTCGCGATGTTGCGTGCGATGGCCAGCCCCAGGCCGGTTCCGCGTGGCTTGGTCGTAAAAAAGGGCTCGAAGATTCGGCTGATCGCCGGTTCCACGATGGGCGCGCCTGCATTCTCCACATCAATATGGATTCTCGCGCCCTCGTCTCGCACCCGGATCAGAATCGTCCCCTCACGCAGAGAAGCGTCCACCGCATTCAACAGCAGGTTCATCAGCGCCTGTTGCAGTTGGCTCCCATCGGTGCAAACGGTAAGCGCCGCCGGAACGTCCAGCTCAAAATGAATTCCTTTCTTGCTGGCATGAGCTCGCGAGGCATCGGCAACGTAACCCACCACATCTCCCACCGCCATTTCCGAAAGGTTCAACGGGCGCGTCCGGGCGTAGTCGAGAAAATCTGTCGTCAGGTTGCTCAACCGATTCGCCTCATCGGCCGCTATCGCGAACATCTCGTCGCGTTCCTCCCCGGTCAACTGCTTGGCTGTCGCGATCGAACTCGCGATCATAGCCACCGGGTTGCGAATCTCATGCGCGATCGCGCTCGATAAACGTCCCACCGCAGCCAGCCTCTCTTCGCGAAGGAGTTGTTCCCGTGCTCGCTCCAGTTCAAGCAAATTGTTTGCCAGATGAGCCTCCTTGCCTCGAAGGTCGGCCAGCAACAGCCAGACCAGCACTCCCACAATGAAAAAGAGCACCGATGAGATCCCGGCCTCGTAGTACTCGCCAACGTCCAGAGGCGGGTGTTTGTCGAAAAAACAGCGCACTTGCCAAAACTGCGATACATCCACAACCGTTACGACCGCAAGGATCGCCGGCAGTTCAAATCGAAAAGCCGCCTCCAGCACCGCCACCACCATGAGAGCGAAATAGGGAGTGTCTTCCTTGTCTGTCAGGACGCCAAGAATGGTTGCGAGAGAAACGTTCAGCGCGATCGACGCCCACGTAAGAGTCGCCAGTTCTCTCGGCGTCAAAGCCCGCGTAAGTTGCCGCAACCAAAGCCATTCCGCACTCTTGAACAAGATTCCCGCGCACACCGCCAGGATCAGCAACGGCGCCGGCTTTCCCCAAAATGATGCGAAGTAGAGGTGCAGCGAAAACAGCACAACCAGGATCAGAAGATTTAGGGCGATCAGGATCGATTCCTGCCGGCGGAAAGAATCTAGATCCGATGCCACCAGAGATTGCGATGGAGACACTATTCTGAGCAAGCCCCCTCACCCCTCGCATCCGTAGCAGCGCAACACATGCGCCACCCGGTCCCGGCCCACGCTAAAAGCATGCGTCAGGGCCCCTCACAACGTATGTGATCACGATCACACCCGGGCACTGAGCAGCGGTCCGAAATTTGAATTTGAAATGGACTTCGTACAGAAAACTTTCGTATGGCGTTCAGAGGTTTTTACAAAACTGCCCGAGCCTGCCTCGCCGCGAACGCCCCTGCTGTACCCTTTCGATGCTTGAACAGTTCAGACTGTCGCCCAGCCCCCGCCGGTCAAGGACAGGCTCCATCCCGGAGACGAGTAAACGGGGTGTACCTTTAGTGACTGGTATATACCCCGTTTTTCTCGCTAGACTTCAAAGAATCGTACGTTTGTCGTGCAAGCCGAACTCTCGAGGGGTGTGGTGCGCCGCAAGAACATAGGAAAATCATTTCGTAGCAGAGCGTCTATCGCAAAGCGTAGCGCATATAGATCGCTGGTCTTGCACTTCGCCGTCCGGACCTTCCTCGTCCTCGTCGGATTGCTCCTATTCTGTGCTGCTAGTTCCGCCCAGATATCTCCCGGCCCGCTGGCGCGGCCGCACCAGTCGTTAAGCGGGGCTACGAACTGCACCAGTTGTCACAAGTTTGGCGGACAGGCAGCCCTCAAATGCGTGGATTGCCACACCGAAATCGGCAGCCGCATTTCGGCTCACAAAGGGCTTCACGCGACCTACCACATTCCGCCGGGATCCAGCCAGGAGTGCGCCCGCTGTCACTCCGATCACAACGGAGAAGACTTCCCCCTTATCAAATGGGACACCAAGACCTTCGACCACAAGGAAACCGGATATCTACTCGAGGGCAAGCACGCCGGCGTGGACTGCAAGAAATGCCACACTCCCTCCCATATCTCTCCTCAGGAACGTCCGACCATCAAGGAAAAGGATCTGAACCGCACCTATCTCGGTGTGTCCACAGCCTGCGCGACCTGTCACGAAGATTTCCACAAGGGCCGTCTGGGCCCGACCTGCCAGTCCTGCCACAACTTCGTCGACTGGAAGTCCATCAACGTGGGCCAATTTGACCATTCCAAGACCCGTTATCCGCTCACCGGGCTACACGCGCAAGTGCAATGCGCCAAGTGCCACACTAACGGTCCCGATGGCAAGCCGAAGTACGCGGGCATTCCATTCAGCAAATGCTCAGATTGCCACCAGGATCCGCACCATGGCAGCTTCCCGCAAGGTTGCGACTCCTGCCACAGCACCGCTGGATGGAAGAGGATCAGCCTGCAGTCCGTCAACCAGCGATTCGACCACTCCAAGACCAAGTACCCTCTCGAGGGCAAGCACGCTAGCCTCGATTGCGCCCAATGCCACGCTAATGGCGATTTCAAGAAGCAGATCCCGTTCCAGAAGTGCACCGATTGCCACAAGGATGCTCACAACGGGCAGTTCGCCAAGCGCAAGGACGGCGGCGAGTGCTCCTCCTGCCATAAGGTGCAGGGCTGGAAGCCCTCCCTATTCACCGTGAAAGATCATGCTTCGACCGACTACCCGCTGCAAGGCGGACACGCGCACCTGGAATGTATGCAATGCCATGTTCCCAAGGGCAAAGACACCCGGTATAAGGTCAAATTTGAGCGCTGTACCGATTGCCATGCCGACCGTCACGCCAACCAGTTTGCAGCCGCTCCTTACTTCAATGCCTGCGACAAGTGCCACAATCTGGAGGGATACAAGCCCTCAACCTTTAGCCTGGCCAAGCACAAGCAAACCCGCTTTGTCCTGACTGGCGGGCACGTCGCCGTGACGTGCGCCGAGTGCCACAAGGAATCAGCCGAGTTCCAGCCCAAACCAACCGCTATCTATCACTGGAAGGACCTGAACTGCACGAGTTGCCATAACGATCCTCATAAGGGCCAGTTCAAGGAGCGCATGGAGCAGCTCCGCGCCGATAAAACACCCGCCGGTTGCGAGGCGTGCCATAGCACCAAGTCCTGGAAGGAACTCTCCTCTTTCGATCATTCCAAGACCAAGTTTCCCCTGCTCGGAGCACATCGGGCGACGGCGTGCATCGACTGCCACAAACCGCCAAACCTCGAAACCAAGCTGATCAATGTGGATTTCAAGTCCGCCCCTATGCAGTGCGAGGACTGCCATGAGGACATCCACGGGAAGCAGTTTGCCAAAGGAGAAACTACCCCCTGCGCCGACTGCCACAACAGCGCGAAATGGAAGCCCTCGCTGTTCGATCACGAAAAGCGGACCGTGTTCCCCTTGCGTGGCGCACACCAAAACGTCAAGTGTGCTGATTGTCACAAATTGAACAAAATCATCGCCGAAAAAACGGTTCTCTTCTACAAGCCAACGCCAAAGGATTGCGCGGCCTGCCATGGTGCTAACATCCCAGTCGCCGGTAGTAAAAAATCAGGCCTGTGAGTGCTGGCCGGCTCTAATAAATTCGAATCCTGCCCTTCTGTGTGCACATAGTTGTAGAACCTCTGATCAACCCTTCACATCCCTGGCTGATGTATATCTCAAGGGTGTAGTTCGCTGTTGCCGCCACTGCCAAAGTAGAGTATTTTGTACAGCCTGATAGGTTTTTCGTACTCGCCGGATTGCTGGGAAAAACCTGCCGAATGAGTGGCAGGACTTACACGAAAAACTTAGGTAATGGTCCACTTTCCGGGGATTAGAACATTGACCCACAGGACGTTCGGACCATGACTGGCGTAACTTTTGGCTAAGCTCTCGACCTCGATACTCTAGTTGGACTGCGAATTGCAGAAGCCGATTATTCAAGTTGTCTTCGGCGACGTTCTTAATTACATGGGGCCAGAGAACGAAAACAAGGGGCAGCTCATGAGTGCTGGGGTTACGCCTAGATTAATTTTCGTTGTGGTGCTCGCGCTTTCCGCGTTCTCGGGAAGTGCTCGATCGCAGGTGTCCGAAGGCACGCGTAGTCCACACGGCAATCTTGCCATCCCGTGCCAGAACTGCCACACGGCGAATGGCTGGAAGCCGATCCGAGCAGTTCCGGAGTTCGACCATAACCAGACGCGCTATCCTCTGCGCGGTATGCACACCGGCGTTGCTTGCACCCAGTGTCACTCGAAGATGGTTTTCTCCAACGTAGGTCAGCGCTGCCAGGACTGCCATGCCGATATTCACAAGCGTCAACTGGGCGCAAATTGCGAGCAATGCCACACCGTCCGCGGATGGACCGTCGCTATTAAAGATGTGCAGGAGCACAACAATCGTTTCCCGCTGACCGGTGCCCATGCAGCCGTCGACTGTGATGCCTGCCACAAGGGCGGCGCCAACAGCAAGTTCCAGACAATGTCCACGGCGTGCTTCTCCTGCCACCAGTCTGACTTTCAGAACACTTCCAATCCGAATCACGTTACGGCCAAGTTCTCGACCACGTGCGATACCTGTCACACGACAGACAACTGGCTGAATGCCAAGTTTGACCACAGCACGACCGGATTCCTTCTGACTGGAGGGCACGCGGATCCGCCCCGCCAGTGCGTCGACTGCCACGTCAACAACAATTACAACTTGACCAGCGCGGCGTGCTTCTCGTGTCACCAGAAAGATTACGCCAGCGCGGCTAGTCCCGTGCCGCATAACGGATTCCCCACGACCTGTGAACAGTGTCATGATACCGTGCAGTGGACCGACGGCAAGTTTGATCACTCCACGACCGGCTTTACCTTGACCGGCTTGCACACTGATCCGCCGCGACAGTGCTCCGATTGTCACGTCAATGGCAACTACACACTCAACAGCACTGCCTGCGTGTCGTGCCACCTGAAGGATTTCGAGGGAACCACGAATCCCAACCACGTTTCCGGCGGATTCGCACAGACCTGCGAGACCTGTCACACCACCAGCAGCTGGTTGAACGCGACATTCAACCACGACAGCACTGGATTCCCGCTCACTGGTCTGCACACGGTGCCGCCGCGAGCCTGCACGGATTGCCATGTTAACAACAACTACACGCTGAACCAGACTGCCTGCGTGTCGTGCCACCTGAAGGACTTCCAGGGAACCACGAATCCCAACCACGTTTCCGGCGGATTCGCACAGACCTGCGAGACCTGCCACACGACGGCAGGCTGGACTCCGGCTAGCTTCGATCACAACTCCGTCAATTTCCCGTTGACCGGCATGCATACCGTGCCGCCGCGCGCTTGCACTGACTGCCACGTTAACAACAACTACAACCTAACCAGTACCGCCTGCGTATCGTGCCATCTGAAGGACTTCCAGGGAACCACGAATCCCAACCACGTTTCCGGCGGATTCTCGCAGACCTGCGATACCTGCCACAACACAGCGGCTTGGCAGCCCGCAACTTTCGATCACTCCACCTCGGGATTCCCGCTCACCGGTTCGCATATGGTGCCACCGCGCGCCTGCGCCGATTGTCATGTCAACAACAACTACAGCATCACGGTTACGACATGCGTCAGCTGCCACCAGACCGACTACAACAACGCTACGTCGCCGGTCCCGCATACTGGCTTCCCGACGACCTGTCAGCAGTGCCACGACACCGTGCTGTGGACCGACGCTACGTTTGATCACTCCACTACCGGCTTTATCTTGACCGGCTTGCACACAGTCCCGCCACGCGCCTGCACCGATTGCCACGTCAACAACAACTACACCTTGAACACGGGCGCCTGCGTGAGCTGCCACCTGAAGGATTACCAGGGAACGACGAGTCCCAATCACGTCACTGCGAGTTTCCCGCAGACCTGCGACCAGTGCCACAGCACCAGCACCTGGCTCAACGCCACGTTTAATCACGACAGTACCGGGTTTTCGCTCACCGGACTGCACACAGTGCCGCCGCGCGCCTGCACCGATTGCCACGTCAATAACAACTACAGCCTCAATAGCACGGCCTGCGTGAGCTGCCACTTGACGGACTATCAGGGAACGACAAATCCGAACCACGTCACCGCCAATTTCCCGCAGACCTGCGACCAGTGCCACAGCACCAGCTCATGGCTCAATGCCACGTTTAATCACGACAGCACCGGCTTCCCGCTCACCGGCCTGCACACAGTGCCGCCGCGCGCCTGCACCGATTGCCACGTCAGCAACAACTACAGCCTCAACAGCACGGCCTGCGTGACCTGCCACTTGAAGGACTACCAGGGAACAACGAATCCGAATCACGTAACTTCGAATTTCCCGCAGACCTGCGACCAGTGCCATACCACGAGCACCTGGCTTAATGCCACGTTTGATCACAGCACCACCGGGTTCCCGCTGACTGCCAATCACATGGTGCCACCGCGCGCCTGCACTGATTGTCACGTCAACAACAATTACAACCTGACCAGCACCGCTTGCGTGTCGTGCCACCAGACGGATTACAACAATGCGACCACGCCGGTGAACCACATTGCGGCCGCGTTCCCGACAACTTGCGAAACCTGTCACGACACCAATCTGTGGACCGATGCCACGTTTAATCACACCACCACCGGCTTCCAGTTAACCGGGGCGCACATCGTGCCACCGCGCCTGTGCACCGACTGCCACGTGAACAACAACTACGCTCTGAACAGCACCCTGTGCTACACGTGCCACCAGAAGGATTACGCGGGTACCACCGCCCCGGCACACGCGACGGCCGGATTCCCGACGACCTGCGAACTCTGCCATGACACCACTGTCTGGACAGATTCCACGTTTAATCACAACAACACGCCTTTCCCCCTGACCGGATCACACACCGTACCGCCCAGGGCATGCACCGACTGCCACGTTAACGGCAATTACACCACCTTGCCCACGACCTGTATCGGCTGCCATCAGACCGATTACAACAACACCACGAATCCCGGCCACGCCGCGCAGCCGACGTTCTTCCCGACTACGTGCACGACTTGCCACACCACGACCGCCTGGACTGGCGCGACGTTCAATCACACGCAGTACACGCAATTCTCGATCAACCATGGCAACGCAAACGGGGTTTGCGCCACGTGCCATACGAATTCGAACGATTACTCGATATTCCAGTGCACGGCTTGCCACGGCGGCAACAACGCCGCTAACTTCCATCACGACAACGTGAACGGGTATGTGTACAACAGCATTAACTGTTACCAGTGCCACGCGAGCGGCGGCGGCGGATAGCCGCGATCGCAGGTCCGCCCTGCATCACCGGAAACGGTAGCCAAGCGCGAATCGCGGCCCCAAGGGGCCGCGGCCGGGTCTGAAACCTGGCATCAGACACCAAAAATCCCTCAGGCGGCAGGTGGAGCGCCAGCGAGTGTCAACAGAGAATGACGGCTTTTCAAAAACATCTCGGGTTCTTAGCGCTAATGTTGTCTTGTGCCGCTGCACAGAATCCCTCCCCTGTCTCGGTGCGGTCAGTAAAGACCTCGCGCCAGGGATCTGACTTACGAATCGAAATTACAGTCACTGGTCCGGTTAAGCCCTCAGTTGAAACCGCGGAGAATCCCCACCGCATTCTGTTGGACTTTCCTAACACGGTCTGCAACGACAGCACCAGAAACGTCTCAGTCCATGCGAATGGCGTGCGCCAGGTCAGAACCGCCCAGCACAGCACTGCTCCGTACGTCACCCGTGTGGTCCTTGATGTGGACGAGATCCGGCCCTACGTCGTAACCGCCGAAGGAACCTCCATCATTCTCACCATCGCCGGCGAAGACAAACACGTCGCTCACGGCGCGCCAGTGGCAGCTACATCGGGTAATCTCCTGGCCGTTTTCCGCCGCCGTAAGGATGGCTCTGGTCCAGTGATCGACGACACCTCGAACAATCCTGGCCCACCTCTGCCTCCGCCACCGCCCCTCGTGGCTGGACCATCGTTCAAGCCGCCAGCTTCGGCGTCCTCCGTTCCGGCTCCGCCTCCGGCGGTGGCTCAGCCTCAAACGGGCGCTCCGGCTTCAACGTCTGCTGCTCCGTCCACGTTGAATCAGAACCAGATCGCTGTCGCTCCCAAGCCAGATGCTTCTTCCGGAGTAGTCACTTCTTCTCCGAGTGCTCCCGCCGTGGCTAAGGCAGAAGTGAAACCGATGGCTCAGCCACAAACGGCCGCTCCGGTGTCAACGTCTGCTGCTCCGTCCACGTTGAATCAGAACCAGATCGCTATCGCTCCCAAGCCAGATGCTTCTTCCGGAGTAGTCACTTCTTCTTCGAGTGCTCCCGCCGTGGCTAAGGCAGAAGTGAAACCGATAGAGATTGCCGCTGCGCCTGCTCCGGCTCAGCCTGTATCCGTTCCGCCCGCACCGACTAAGCCAGCTGCCGCGGCGCCGCAACCTGCGCCTGTAGCCAACCCTGCCCCGGTTGAGCCCGTCACTCCCAAGGCAGAAGAGAAGATTGCTGAAGTCGTTCCGCCGCCAGTTGCGGCCACCGCGGCCGAAGCCGTACCCGTCCCCGCTGACACAACGCCCGCCAGCGGCGAAGTTACGGAATCAGCCGCCGCCTCGCCCTCACCCGCGGAACCACCAGCACCCGCACCGACCTCTACTCTTATCGCGCGCAGCGACGATCCCAGTCTCCGCACCGTGTTCCGGGTCAAGTATGTCGCCGAGGGCGTTGCTTACCTCGAAGGCGGACGCACGCAGGGTTTGACGGAAGGCATGAAGCTGCTCGTGGAAGATTCCAATCACCCCGCCAAGCAGGGCGAGAGCGTCAATGCCTCCGACCCAAGGATCGTGGCTGAGCTCGAAGTTTCAGCCGTGGCAGATACCTCCGCCGTCACCGACATTCACAGTCCCAAACGCCCTGTAAAGGTGGGCGATCTTGCGTATCTGTCCACTGGCGATGCCGAAAGCCTGGTGCAGCAGCGGACCTTGAGCGCCACCCGCCAGTATCCCGTCGTTGTTTCTTTCACCGAAGGGGACACGCTCGACGAAGAGGCGCGCCAGGAAGTTCCCCGCCCGCCGATGCCTTCCGTCAATCGCGCTCGCGGCCGCATCGGCTTCGATTCGATCGAGACCTTTAGTCACGGCGCCAACGCCGTGAACAGCAATGATCTCGGCGTGGCTTTCCGCGGCGACATCACCCGAATCGGCGGCACGCACTGGAACCTCAGCGGCTACTGGCGTGGTCGTCTGACCAAGGAATCGGCCGCAGCTCAGCAAACGCTTCAGGAAACGCTCAACCGCACTTACCACCTGAACATGACTTATGACAACCCGAACTCCGCGCTTGTGGCGGGTTTCGGCCGCTTGTATCTGCCCTGGGCTCCCAGCCTCGACACCATCGACGGCGGATACTTCGGAGTCCATTTGTCCAAGGGAACCATTCTCGGGGTCTTCGGCGGCTCCACTCCTGATCCCTCCTCGTGGGACTATAGCCCTGACCGGGTCATCAGTGGCGCCTTCGTGAATTTCGACGGCGGCGACTACAACGGCTTCCACTACAGCAGCACCACCGGCGCCGGAATCAGCATGGTCCATTGGGCGATCGACCGTCCCTTCCTGTTCGTGGAGGATTCCGTCTCCTACAAGCGCACCATCGCCCTCTACGAATCGGCGCAGTTCGACAACCCAAAGGGAAACACCGTAACTCCCTCGCCTGGACCGGGCCTGGGGCGCAACTTCTTCACTCTGCGCGTTAATCCGATTTCCCGCCTGGAACTGGACGCGAACTACAACTACTTCCGCGATGTGCCGACCTTCGACACGACCCTGATCGGCACCGGCCTGCTCGACAAGTTCCTGTTCCAGGGCTTCAGCGCTGGCGGACGCCTCGAAGTCTTGCCGCAAATCTGGATCAGTTCTACCCTCGGGCGCAGCAATCGCAGTGGTGACGCTACGAGTTCGATCAACCAGATGTATGGCATCACCTTCGGCCGCGTGCCCATCGTTAAATTGCGCGCCGATCTTCACTATTCCCGCTTTAACAGCTCCTTTGGCGATGGGCACTACGAATCCTTCTCCCTGTCGCGGCAGGTGAATGATCGCCTTCGGCTCGAGGCTCTCATCGGACAACAGAATTTTGGTTCCACGCTCACTACCGCGAATCGCAGCCGTTTCCTGACCGGAACCGTCGAGACCATTCTGGGACCGCACTACTATCTGCAGGGAATCTTCACCACCAACCGTGGCGACATGAGTTACGATCAGGTCATGTTCTCGATTGGCTACCGGTTTGATAACCGGAGGAAGCGCGAATGATGCATATTTACAAAATCGCCACTCTCGCAGCTCGCGGTGCCACCGTCGTCGCTGTTCTGGCCGGATTGAGCTTTGCGGCTGTGGAATCCAGTGCTCCGGAGGCCCAGCATCTCAACGACATCCTTGAACGGACCGCCGGGCAGACCTCCGTCTTCCTTGATCAGTTTTCGGATGTGAAATGCACCGAGCAAGTCCGTCAGGAAAAGTTGGGCAAGGACAATAAGGTCGAACTTAAGGAAGACTCCACCTACGACTATCTCGTGATCTTGACCAACACCGGCGGCGAATTGAATCTTTCTGAGTCGCGCATCCCCGTTCACGAAGCTAAGAAGGACCGCAAGAACACCTCCTTGCTCTTGAGCAACGGCTTCGCTACGCTATTTCTAGTGTTTCACCCGGTCTACGCGGAAGCATTCAAATTCACGCTCGCGGGCCAGGATGTCATCGCCGGTCACAACGTCGAGAAGGTTTCCTTCCAGCACGTACCCGGCATGAAGTCGCCCGCAGCCTTGGCACTGCGAGGCCGGGAGTATCCCTTGGAACTCATGGGAACCGCATGGATTGACCCTGAGACTGGTTCGATCGTAAAGATCGAGGCGGGAATCGCCGATACGCTGCAGGACGTCGGATTGAAAACTTTGGCTTCCGAAATCGACTTTTCTCCGCTCACGTTCGCGGACTCGAAGCAGGCCTACTGGTTCCCAACTCAGGCCCGCGTCGAAGTTGAAACTGCGCACCAACACTGGCGCAACTTGCATCAATTCACTGGCTACAAAAAATTCTCCGTAAGTACAGAAGAGAAGGTCACGCAAAAATGAGTGCAACTGCTACCGCCCGCATCGCCGAGCGTACTACGCCGGCAGTCGACGCTGAACGAGGCCACCGTTTCCTCATGCGCTTGTTGTATGTTCTGGCCATCGTCTCCAACCTTGCCATCTTCTTCTACGGCTTTGACTACTACAAGCTCTCGGCGATGGACCGCCCATTCTCCCCCAAGCATCACATGCTTCGCCCCAGCGGCCCCATCGGTCTCTATCTCGGATTCATAGGCGTCGCGCTGTTCGTCGGGATCTTCCTCTATCCGATCCGCAAGCATTGGGCATGGCTCGGTCAGATTGGAAAGACCCGGCACTGGCTTGATATCCACGTGCTCATGGGCCTGACTGCGCCCTTTATTATCGCATTCCACTCCAGCTTGAAATTCAAAGGCATCGCCGGCATGGCCTTCTGGATCATGTTTGCGGTCTCAGCCAGCGGCGTTGTCGGCCGGTATCTCTACGCCCAAATTCCCCGCAGAGTCACCACCGTAGAGCTCTCGATGAAGGAATTGCAGGAACTGCAGGAGAGCCTTTCCCAGCAACTGGCCTCGCAGAGGCTTCTTCCAGAGGCCGACTTGAGGTCTCTTCTGCGCATGCCGAACGCCCAACAGGTCGCGCGCCTGCCCATTCCGATCGCTCTCGTCTACATGATGATACTCGACGTCATCCGCTTGTTTGGCGTGGCGCGCCTTCGCCGTCATGCCTTGAGCGCTGGCGAGTATCTCACGACGCTTTTTGGATTCTTCCCCACGCAGCATCGTGAACTCGAAAGGGCGATCCATGCCGCTGCTGAAGAAGCCGCCCTTTCCAAGCGCCTTCTCTTCCTGTCGCGCTCGCAAAAAGTTTTCCACGCCTGGCATGTGATCCACAAACCTTTCAGTTACGCCTTTGCCGTGCTCGCCCTGGTACATATTGGGCTGCAATTCGTTTTAGGGTATTTTTAGTAGATGGATACCCTTTTTACCTTCGGTATCGGCGGCGTTATCTGCTTCATCTTTTTGATGATTTATCTCAAAAGTCTGAAGAAGCGGGAGGCTCTCGCCCGCGAGGCCGTCGAGAAGGGCAAGCTCTATTCCCACGGACCCCAAGCGCAACACCCGCACATCGACAACAATTACTGCATCGGCTGCGCCACTTGCACCAGCGTATGCCCCGAGGGCGATGTCCTGGCGATGATCGGCGGCAAGGCCGTGATCGTGAACGGTCACAAGTGTATCGGCCACGCCCTTTGCGCTGATGCCTGCCCCGTGGGTGCCATCACGATGGTTATGGCAAGCCCGAGCATGGCCCGCGATATGCCTCAGCTGACGCCGGAACACGAAACCACCATTCCCGGACTGTTCATCATCGGGGAGCTCGGCGGCCTCGCTTTGATCAAAAACGCGGTCAATCAGGGCCGCGACTGCGTTGATACCATCTCCGCCCGCCTCAAGGAGAACCCTATTCCGCCGATGTCAGGCGTCCACGATGTTCTGATCGTCGGTGCCGGACCCGCAGGAATCAGCGCTTCTCTCCGGGCCATCGAAAATAAGCTGAATTACCTCACCATCGAGCGCGACGAAATCGGCGGCACCGTCGCCAAGTATCCCCGCCAGAAACTCGTCATGACCAGCCCAGTCGAGTTTCCCATGTACGGCAAATTCAAAAAGATGCAGCTCTCGAAAGAGAACCTGCTCGCCTTCTGGGACATGATCCTCAATCGCGCCGACTTCAATGTCTCTACCGGCGAAAAGGTCGACGACATCCAGAAAGGCCCCGACCGAATCTTCACCGTTATCACTGCCACCAATCAATATCGAACCCGCACCGTCGTTCTCGCGCTCGGACGGGCTGGCGAACCCCGAAAACTAGACGTTAAAGGTGAAGATCTGCCCAAGGTTATGTACCGCCTTATCGAGGCCGATCATTACATCAACAAGAAAATCCTCGTCATCGGCGGCGGCGACAGCGCTGTGGAAGCCGCCATGGGACTAGCCAGTCAAAAAGGTAATCAGGTCATGCTCTCCTACCGCAGCGAGCGCTTCAGCCGCATAAAAGAACGCAACGCCACCCGTATCGAGGAGTTCACGAAGTCAGGAAAAGTGCGCGTCCTCTTCAACTCGACTCCGGTTGAGTTCAAGCCGGAGTCCGTGATCCTCGATGTTGCTGGCCAGCAGCAGGAATTCCCCAATGACTTCGTTTGGATCTTCGCCGGAGGAACACCGCCCACCGCTTTCCTTAAGAAAGTTGGCGTCGGCTTCGGATCATGCGATGTCACGCTCGAAACCAGCAAAGCTGCCAAACAGGCCGATGCCGAGCGCAAGGAACTCTCCCAGGCCGCCCTTGCGACCGCGCGCTAAACAAAACCTACTCCGTTGTGGTGACCTTCGTCGCCCGTTCGAATTTTCCCGCCTCACGTCCGGCCAGCGCCGCTAGCGCGACTGTGATCATCTGAACCGGCAGCATTTCCAAAATCGGCCGCATCGCAGCACCGTGATCCGCTACCCGGAAACTCCCCAATGTCGAGGTTTCCCCAATCAATTCGCCCCGCCCACCCGCTTGTCGAATGTCGGCCAGCAATCCACGATTTAACTCTCTCGTCGTGTCATCGCCAGAAAACACTCCTACGAATACCTCTCCGCTCAGCATTTCAAACGGACCATGCCGGAACGCCGCGCTGCTCATCCCTTCCGCATGAAAATGATCCGACTCTTTGATCACCAATGCTCCCGCTCCTACCGCCGCCAGCGAAGTCCCCCGGCCCACCAGAAACAAATCCCGAATCCCGCTCAACCGCTCAGCAACATCGGCCACGCGCTTTCTCCAATCCTCCAGATAAGCCGCAACAGCCGAAGCGGCTTCCTTCATTTTCCGTCGGCTTGGTGCGGCCTCCGCCTCGCAGAGCGCGTCCCCAAGCCATTGCAGCATCATCAAGGTCGCTACATATGTCTTGCAGGAAACCGAAAACTCCGTGCCCGCCCGCGTAACCAGCCCAACCGCCGCCTGCCTCGCAAGAGTGCTTCCCGGCGTATTCGTCACCGCAATCACCGGAGCCCGGTTGTTGACCTTCGCCAGCCGCACCATCTCCGCGCTCTCCCCCGATTGCGAAACCGCAATCACCAATGTCTTCGGATTCAAGACGCGAGTGTGGTAATGCACCAGTTCCGACGTCTCCACCATCGTCGAACCGATTCCATAATCGATGAGTTGCAGGTTCAGCGGATGAAGGGCATGAAATGACGACCCCATTCCTGTGAGCACGATCTGCTGAAACTCCGTTTGGCTCAACCGACCGGCCAATTCCATCAGTTCCGGTGGCCTGTCCAAAGCCGCAAATGTGTCACTCAGCGCCTGAGGCTGCGCCAATAAGTCCTGCAAGTACCTTCCTTCGATGACGCGCAGATCCGAAGACAAGTTGAAGCCCCTTTTCTCAGATTAGCATTGTCGACGGCGAAGCCGAGCGCTCGTGTAGGGACGGACGCCTTCGTCCGTCCCGGTCGCGAAGCGACCGTAAAACAGACTACGCCACCACTGCGGCCGCATTTCTCACCATTTAGTCCAAGCCGCCCACCTCAAGAGATCATCCAAATTATCAATACAACAAATCGAAAAAACAGTTGACCCCCAAGGCCTGAATGCTATTGACCCCGAAATCGCTCCCGTCCTATCCTGTATCTGCAATGCAGTCTCATCTCCACCACCGCCATCATCATCATCACGCGCACAGCGTGTCGGCGGGGGTGCACCTGATTTAACCAGCACTCATAGCAAGTTCAGCCCGCTGACGCCCCAAGCTCAGCGGGCTTTTTGTTTTCCGGAGAAACGCAATGAACGCCGAACTCGATTTCGACAAACTGGGCGGGCTAATCCCCGCCGTAGTGCAAAACGCTTCCGACGGCGAAGTTCTCATGGTCGGATTCATGAATCAGGAAGCCCTCGAGCGCACCCTCGCGGGTGGCTATGTCACCTTTTTCAGCCGCACCCGCCAGAAGCTCTGGACCAAGGGTGAAACCTCCGGCAATCGCCTCCGCGTCGTCTCAGCCGTCACAGACTGCGATCGCGACACATTGCTGGTGCGCGTCGAGGTTGAGGGTGCCGGCCTGGTCTGTCATCGTGGCACCCGCTCCTGCTTCACCGAAGACTTGTCCTGGATCTCCTCTCAACCCGCTGCCGCCAAGGAGACCTTATGAAACTCCGCATCGGCATCCCCAAAGGCAGCCTGCAGGAAGCAACTCTGCAGCTCTTCGCACGCGCCGGACTCCCCGCCTACACCAACGGCCGCTCCTATTTCGCCACCACCGCCGATCCCGAAATCGATTGTCTCCTGATCCGCGCCCAGGAAATGGCCCGCTATGTTGAGCACGGAGCCATTGATGCCGGCCTCACCGGTCTCGACTGGATCGTCGAAAGCGGTCTGGAAGTCGCCACTGTGAGCGATCTGATCTACGCCAAACGCAGCCGCGGCAAAGTCCGATGGGTCTTGGCTGCCCCTGAAGATTCCCCCTTCCAGCGTGCCGAAGATCTCTCCAATCGCATCATCGCGACGGAACTCGTCAACGTCACCCGCAATTACTTCAGCAAGAGAGGCGTCAATGTCCGCGTCGAATTTTCCTGGGGCGCCACCGAAGTGAAAGCTCCCATGCTCGCCGACGCGATCGTCGAGGTTACGGAGACAGGAAGTTCCCTCCGCGCGAACCGTCTCCGCATTCTCGAAACCGTCCTCGAATCCAACACACAACTCATCGCTAACAAGCGCTCCTACGCCGACCGCGAGAAGCGCCGCAAGATCGACAACCTCGCACTCATGCTGCAAGGCGCCATGGAAGCGCAAGAGCGCGTTGGCCTGATGCTGAACGTGCGAAAGGAAAACCTGGCAGCTGTTCTCGGCGTCCTCCCCGCTCTGCAAAAGCCAACCATCTCCCACTTGAGCGATGAAGACTGGCTAGCCGTCAACACCGTGATCGACGAATCCGCCGCATGGGACGTGATTCCCCGCCTCAAAGAAGCGCAAGCCCACGGCATCGTCGAGTATCCCCTCAACAAGGTGGTGCTCTAATGCGCATCCTCTCCGGCCAAAACGCGGCCCGGATGGTCGAGTGCCTCGCTTCCCGCGCCACCAGTCTCACCCCTCTTGAGCCCCGCGTCCGCGCCATCATCAAAGATGTGCGTCGCAATGGCGATCGCGCCCTGCGCCGCTATGCTGAACGATGGGATGGTCTCGCCAGGAACAACTCTCTGCAGATCTCCGAAGCCGAAATGGTCGCCGCACTGCAAGCACTTCCATCAGACGGGCGCAAATCGTTGCGGCAGGCAGCTCAAAATATCCGCCGCTTCTGCGAATGGCAAAAACCGCGCACCTGGACGCGTACTCGCCGAGGAATCTCGCTAGGTCAGTTAGCCATTCCCCTCGACTCCGTAGGCTGCTACGTCCCCGGCGGCCGCTACCCGCTGGTCTCAACTCTGATGATGACTGTGATTCCCGCTCAAGTCGCCGGAGTCAAGAACATCCGCGTAGTCTCTCCCAAGCCCTCGACCGAAATCCTTGCCGCAGCGGGAATGCTCGGAATCCGCGAGTTCTATCGCCTAGGCGGTGCGCAGGCAATAGCCGCCCTCGCCTACGGCACCAAGACTATCCTACGCGTCGATAAAATCGTCGGCCCCGGAAATGCCTATGTCACCACGGCCAAGAAACTGGTCTCGTTCGATTGCTCTATCGATATGTTGGCAGGCCCCACCGAAGCCCTCGTGCTCAGCGACTCCGGCAATCCAAAATTCATCGCCGCCGATCTTGTATCGCAAGCCGAGCACGATCCCCAGACCCTATCCATCTTCATTACAACCAAGCAGACGCTCGCCAAGAAAGTCGCGCTCAGCGTGGAGGAAACCGCGCGCGACAATTCGATCGCCCGGAAATCGTTGCAACAACAGGGAGCCATCCTCCTTGCCAAATCCCGTGCACAAGCCCGCGAATGGTCAAACACTCTCGCCCCCGAGCACATCACCGTCACTCGCGAGGATCTCCCCTACATTCGCAACGCCGGCTCTATCTTCGTTGGCGACTACTCTCCGCAAGCCGCGGGCGATTACGCCTCTGGTCCTAACCACGTTTTGCCCACCTCCGGCCAAGCGCGCTTCCGCGGCGGACTCAGCGTTCTTGATTTCGTAAAGCTCGTAACCGTCCAGGAACTTACCCGCGACGGTCTGGAGCAAATAGGAAAGACCGTGGAAACTCTTGCTGAGATCGAAGGACTACGGGCCCATGCCGCATCCATCAGCGTGAGGTGCGCTCATGCTTAAACCACGCCCAGCCGTAAGCGCCATCCCCTCTTATCATCCGCCACTGGCCGGACGCGAAGGGCTGCGCCTCGACTTCAACGAAAACACAGTCGGATGTTCTCCCCGCGTTCTCGACCGTCTTCGTTCCCTAACCGCCGAGGACCTCGCCCGTTATCCCGAGCGCCAGCCGATCGAAGCAACGGTGGCCAACTTCCTCGGCGTCTCCGACTCAGAGCTCTTGCTGACCAACGGTGTCGATGAAGCAATCCATCTCCTTTGCCAGACCTATCTCACCTCCGGAGATGAAGCCCTCATCGTCGTTCCCACGTATTCGATGTACAGGATTTACATGAGCGCTGCCGGAGCCCAGGTCATCAGTATCCCCGCAGGCCCAGACTTTGATTTTCCTCTGGACGCCGTCCGCGCCAGCATCACAGATCGTACCCGACTGATCGCCATCGCCAACCCAAACAATCCAACCGGAACTTTCACTCCCGCCGAGCAACTCCGCGAAATCGCCCGCTCCGCCCCATCCGCAGCGATATTAATCGATGAAGCCTACTTCGAATTCTGCGCGAAGACTCTTCTACCCCAGCGCCGCGAGTGTCCAAACGTTTTCATCACCCGCACGTTTTCGAAAGCCTACGGCCTGGCCGGCCTGCGCATCGGCGCCCTCATCGGGGATGCAGAACAGATGCCCTCTCTCCGCCGCGTCTGTTCTCCCTACAACGTCAACGCCGTAGCGTTGGCCTGCCTACCGGAAGCCCTCGCCGACCAGAACTACATCGAGCAGTATGTGATCGAAATTTTGCAGTCACGCACCCGTCTCGAAGGCGTTCTCGCCACCCGCGGAATAACGTTCTGGCCCAGCCAGGCGAATTTCGTCCTCGCGCGTGTAGGCTCGACCAAATCCGACTCGCAAGCCTTCGTCGATCAGATGCGCCGGCGCGGCATCCTCGTCCGTGATCGCTCTGCCGATCACGCCTGCGAAGGGTGCGTCCGTTTCACGCTCGGCACCGCAGAGCACACCAACCGCTTGTTGGCTGCCCTCGACGAAGTCCTCGAAGAACTCTCCATCTCCCAGGGAGCATCAAGCTCATGAGAAAAGGCTCCATCAACCGCGTCAGCAAAGAGACGCAGATTCAGGCCTCGCTCACCATCGAAGGCCGCGGCCGCTACAACGTCTCCACCGGCATCCGATTCTTCGACCACATGCTCGAACTCTTCGCCCATCACGGAGGCTTCGACCTCAAGCTCAAAGCCAAAGGCGACCTGGACGTCGATCAGCACCACACCGTCGAAGACGTCGGCATCGTCCTCGGCCAAGCCTTCGACAAAGCCCTCGGCACCAAGCGCGGCATCTTGCGCGCCGGTTACTTCCTCATGCCGATGGACGAAACCATGGGCATGGCCGCCGTCGATTTCTGCGGACGCACCGCCGCCGTAATCGATACCAAGGTCCGCACGCGCTTTGTCGGAGATCTCCAATCCGAGTTGGTCGATGACTTCTTCGAAGGCTTCGCACGCGGCGCACGCGCCAACGTTCACGCCCGTGTGCTCTACGGCCGTTCAAGCCATCACAAAATCGAATCCCTCTTCAAAGCCTTCGCCCGCGCCCTGCGCGCCGCCTGCTGGCGCGATCCGCAGATGATCCGCCTGCTCCCCAGCACGAAAGGAGTCCTATGATGATCGCCATCGTTGACTACGGCGCCGGCAATCTCGTCTCCGTTAAAAAAGCGCTCGACTGGCTGGGACAGGATTGCGCCATCACCTCCAATCCCGCAGAAGTTGGCAGCGCCCGCAAGATCATCCTCCCTGGCGTCGGCCATTTCGCCTCGACCGCCTCGCTGGCAAAGTCAGGCCTGCAAGCCGTCATCTCTGAAGCCATCACACGGAAAGTTCCCTTCCTCGGCATCTGCGTCGGCATGCAATGGATGTTCTCCGGCAGCGAAGAATCGCCCGAAACCCGTGGCCTGGGCCTGTTTGCAGGCACTTGCGCCCGGTTCCCCCAAACCGTGAAGTCTCCCCACGTTGGCTGGAACCAACTCGAGATCGCTTCAACCTCTCGTCTGTTCCGTGGATTGCCGCCATCCCCCTTCGTCTACTTCACACACTCCTATCACGCGCCGCTCAACGGCACCACTGTTGCACGCTGTGAATACGGAGGAAAGTTCTCGGCAGCGATCGAGCGCGATCTTCTATTCGGAGTTCAATTTCACCCCGAAAAATCCGGCGAAACCGGACTCCGACTCCTCGCCAACTTTTGCGCGATCTGACATCTTGAACAGAACATGTTGACCAAACGCATCATCGCCTGCCTCGACGTCGACGACGGCCGCGTCGTCAAAGGTGTTCAGTTCGTGAACTTGCGCGATGCCGGCGATCCCGCCGAACTCGCGAAGCGTCACAGCGAATCCGGCGCAGACGAGATTGTTCTCCTCGACATCTCCGCCGCTCACCAGCGCCGCGGCACTCTGCTCGACACCGTTCGCCGCACTGCCAAACAGCTATTCATCCCCTTCACCGTGGGTGGCGGCATTCGAACCTTGGAGGAAGCCGCCTCCGTTTTCTCAGCCGGCGCCGACAAGATCAGCATCAACTCGTCCGCCCTCGCCGATCCCACCCTGATCACGCAAATTGCCGAACGTTTCGGCTCGCAAGCCGTCGTCGTCGCCATCGATGCCAAACGCTACAACCACTCCTGGCACGCCTTCACCCACGGAGGCCGCGTATCCTCCAATCGTGATGCCGTGGAATGGGCTCTGGAAGCCGAATCCCGCGGCGCCGGAGAAATCCTCCTAACCTCGATGGACCGCGATGGCACCGCCTCCGGCTTCGATTGTGACCTGACTCGTGCCATCGCCGATCGCCTTCACATTCCGGTCATTGCTTCGGGGGGTGCCGGCGGCGCCTCGCACTTCGTCGAAGTGTTCCGCGATGGACACGCCGATGCCGCGCTCGCCGCTTCCATCTTTCACTACGGCATCAGCTCGCTCGGCGATCTCAAGCAGCATCTTCTCGCCCAGAACATTCCCGTGAGGTGGCCGTGCTGATCCCCTCGATTGACTTGATGGAAGGCAAAGTCGTCCAGCTCGTCCGGGGCAGCCGCAAAGCCCTCGAGTTCGACGACCTTCAACACTGGATCGATCGGTTCTCGAAATATCCTCTCGTCCAGGTCATCGACCTCGATGCCGCCATGGGCCGCGGCAACAATCAGAATCTGGTCCGCGAGATCGCCCGCCAGATCCCCTGCCAGGTCGGTGGCGGAATCCGCTCGATCGATTCCGCACGAACCACACTCGATCTCGGAGCCCGTCGCGTGATCCTCGGCTCGTCCCTCATCTCGCGGGGAGCAATCAACGTCGTCTTCGCACGCGACATCTCTGCCCAACTCGGCACTGAAAAACTGGTTTTCGCAGTCGATTCTCGCGGCGGCTATGTCTCCATCAAAGGCTGGCAGGAATCTACACCCATCAAGGCGGCCGACATGATCCGCGCTCTCGATCCCTTCTGCGCCGCTTTTCTCTATACCAATATCGACACCGAAGGATTACTCCAGGGAATCCCACTTGATATTGTTAGAGAGCTGCGTCAAGTCACCTCGCGCCGCCTGATCGCTGCCGGAGGTATTCGCAGCCAGGAAGAAGTTGATGCCCTCGACGCCATCGGGGTCGACGCCGTAGTAGGCATGGCAATCTATCGGAATCTCATCCCGGCCTGAAACAAAGATAGTTTTGAAAGGGCGCGGCTTTTCAGCCGCGCCGTCTGGAGCCAGAAAGGACACGGGCTTTAGCCCCTGAGGTATTGTCGAGCCTTCTGTTAAGGTTGGCGAGCGCGGCCTTCACTTCGCTGCCGCCACTGACTGTACTTCAATCATCCCGCCGTTCTCCTCGCCCTTGACTTGTGCACGCGTCTGCTGGCTGGCCAGCTTATCAAGAGTGTCGGCCACTGACTGATCTTTGAAATTCAAAACGTATACCTTTTCCCCGACCACCAGATCATACTTCGATCCTCTCTGGATGCAGGTCCGAAGACAGGAAATGTCATCGCCATCCATCGTGTGTTTCGCGCCGCACACCGCATCCCCGACGACGCCGGTGTATGTTTGAAGCTTAGCGCCAAACGCGGAAGATACTACCAGCGCCGCAGCCAAAGCAATCCCACCTGCATACACACTCCCCTTGACCGAACCAACTCTCATGCACCCTTTCTCCTTTGAGCCCTAAGCGATGATGTCGTGAATCACTTCTCCCGAAACGTCCGTCAGCCGGAAATCGCGCCCGCTGTAGCGATACGTCAGCTTCGTGTGATCGATTCCCAGCAAATACAGAATCGTGGCATGGATATCGTGCACATGCACCGGCTTCTCCACTGCCTTCCAGCCGAAGTCATCCGTCGCTCCGTAGGTCATGCCGCCCTTGATGCCGCCACCCGCCAGCCACATCGTGAATCCGTGCGGATTGTGATCGCGGCCATTGTGCGTTTGCCCGCCCATGAAGCCGCTGCCCATCTCCACAACCGGGGTGCGCCCGAATTCCGAGCCGCACACAATCAGCGTCTCATCGAACAGCCCGCGTGACTTCAAGTCTTTGACCAATGCCGCAAACGGTTGATCCGAATCGTGCGCCGTCTTGCGATGCAACTGGATATCGAAGTGATGATCCCACGGATCACCCTTCGCGTAATACACCTGCACCATGCGTACCCCCCGTTCAACCAGTCGCGCCGCAGTCAAACATCCGCGAGCCGTGCTTCCCTCTCCATACAATTTCTGGACCGCATCGGTCTCTTTGCGGACATCGAACACGTCGGGAGCCTCCGTCTGCATCCGGTACGCCGTTTCCAGCGCGGAGATCGTCGCCTCCAGTTGCGGATCATGAGCCTTCGTCGAACTCATATTCAGTTGGTCCAACTGCGTAATCAGATCCAGTTCTTTCTTCTGCTGGTTCAGATCGAACATCTCGTTATGAATGTTCGGAATCAGCTTCTGCGGATCGAACTCCTTCGCATGTGCATCATCGGTCACGTACGTGCCCTGGTACATCGGCGGCAGGAACGCTGAATTCCACAGCGGAGGCCCTACTGTCGTCGGCACCTCCGGACACAACACCACAAAGCTCGGCAGGTTCTTGTTCTCAGTCCCCAGTCCGTACGTAATCCACGATCCCATGGACGGCCGCCCCGCAACATTCGCCCCTGAATTCATCATGATGATCGCGGGCTCGTGATTCGGGATCTCCGTGTACACCGACCGCACCACGCAAATGTCATCGATGCACTCGCCGATATACGGAAAGAGTTCGCTGACATCGGTGCCGCTCTTGCCGTATTTCTTGAAAGTGAACGGCGACTTCATCAGTCCGCCCGTCTTGCGCTCGTGTTGCGGTGTCTCCCCCGGCATCGGCTGCCCGTGATATTTCTCGAGCATCGGTTTCGGATCGAAGCTGTCTACCTGCGAAAGCCCGCCATTCATGAACAGAAAAATCACGTGCTTCGCCTTAGGCTTAAACTTCGGATCCTGAATCATCCACGGACTCGGCGCAGGACTCTCCGCCGCATGTGCAAAGGTGTCCGCAATCAGCGACGCAAAGCTCAGCATGCCGAACCCAGCTCCCATTTTGCAGAGCGCTTCGCGGCGAGTCACGGGTCTAGGAGTCGGAACGTGGATCATGAGTCCTCCTCAATTCAAGAGAGCTTTCTACCAGCCATCTCATAAACGGTTTTGGGAAGGGCACGGCTTCAGCCCGCAGTCTAGGTTCACAAACGAAGGGCTTAGTGCGTGCACAAGCACCAGTTTTTTCGGAAAACGGTGGACCGGACTCCGCCTCAGTCCAGCCGCTGGGCGGCGAAACAATTTAGCCCAGGGCGTAAGCCCTGGGTAGAGCTGGAAATAGCCGCGAGTCCCGTAGGGACGACACAAGCTGTCATGCACGCCCTCGAGCCTCTGCAGGATTCGCGACTTACTCTTTCGATCCATTAGTGAACCCACCTCTCCGCCCCACACTCTCAATCGACAAATTCGAACTCGTTCGCGCTCAGCAATGCGCGCGTATATTCTTTCCAGGCCGTGACTGGCTCGCCACTCACGGTGTTTCCCGGCTTTTCCGGCGTCGTGCTCAGGAAACGCAATCCGATCTCCACCTCCAGCTTCGTCGGTGCTCTTCCATACAGCAGCCGGTAGGCCTCCGCGATCCGCGCTTCATCGCTTCCCTTCGGAAACACTCGCTCCGCCAGCTTTCCCGCCTGCTCGTACACAAAATCGTTGTTCATGAAATACAGGCGCTGCACCGGCACGTTAGTCGAGAAACGCTGCTCCGCCGTAAAGCTCGGGTTCGGAAAATCAAATACCTGCAAATAGTTGTTCAGGCGGAAACGGCTAACCTTGCAATAGACGGTCCGGCGTTTGTTTTCAGGACTAAAATCCTTCGACGGCCCACCCACCTCTTTCAGATCGAGATCGCCCGACACAAAGAGCATCGAATCGCGAATCGATTCTGCATCCAACCGCTGCCGGTTGAAATGCGAGTAGTACCGGTTATTCCCGTCCTTTTCGTGCGCCTCTTTCGATTCATCCGCGCTCGTCTGGTAGGTGGCCGACAACATAATCTCGCGCTGCAATTTCTTGAGGGAGAATCCGTTCGACCGGAACCGCGCAGCCAGATACTCCAACAGCTCCGGATTCGTAGGCCTCTCTCCCGCAACTCCAAAATTGTCGGAAGTATTTACAATGCCCGTTCCAAAGTGCCATTTCCAGACTCGATTGACGAATACCCGGCTCGCCAGCGGACTGTCGATGATGTCATTTGCCAGCAGCAGCCGCCCGCTGCCCTCCATAAACGGCAACGACTGTTCCGGACTCAACACTGCCAGGAACCGCCGCGGCACCTCTTCTCCCAGATTATGCGGATTGCCCCGCTGGTTTAGCGCAATGTTCACTGGCTTGGGCTTGTCGCTCAGCCCGTGCACGAAGGGATACCGCGGCTCGAGAGACTTCTTCAGCGTCTCGAGTTCCTTCTCCATGCTTGTGATGTAATCGCGCCACTCCGCATTGAGCCTGCGCTTCAACCCCCACTCATAAAACACAAACAGGCCCGGAGCAAATTTATCCTCATCGGAGTTAAGCGCAAACATGAACAGATCCACCCACAGGCTTGCCTGTTCCGTCGGCAACGTCTTCAGCTCAAGACTGCATCCCGGGCAGAACTGATCGTCCGTCTCAAATTCGTTGGGAAGCGCGTCTCGCCGTGACCGCTTCTTCACATCGTTTTTTGCCTTGATAACTTCGTTCTGTTCCTTGATCCCCCGCTGCGCCGTTTCCACACGCAACACAAGATCCTGGAAGGCATCGGCCAGCGCCTTCGCTTCGTCCTCCTCTTTCCCGCCAGCCGCAATCATCGCCTGCCAGTCCTTCAGGTACGGATAGAACTTGGGCGGCTGCGCCAGGAATTTCACCCAGCGTTCCAGCATCTCCGGATCGACGTGATCCTGTTCCGCAGCCTCAGTGATCGTGGCCTTCGGTTTTCCCGTCACCCGCCAAGCCGCCACCATGTACTGCGATGTCTGGCTGGCAAGGATGTCGGCAAGTTGGTCCTTCTCGGCCTTTGTGAATTCTTCCAGCTCTTCTTCGAGGTCGAGGTACTTCTGTTCCTTCTCTTTCCACGCCGCCACCTGCGCGTCCGATGCCAGCGGATATTCCTTGTAGGTCGAACTGGCAAACACCCCAGCCAGCGCGTAATAGTCCTTCTGCGAAATCGGATCGTACTTGTGATTATGACAACGGGCGCACGCCACAGTCAGGCCAAGAAGTCCGCGCGAAACTGCATCAATCCTTTCGTTTCGCTCATCCGCCCGTCCCTGCACCGGCTCCGCCTGATCCCATAGCCACGGCCCGCCTCCCAGAAACGCGGTTCCGGGCAACACATCATTCAAATTCTTCTCCCCGCTCAAATCTCCCGCCAACTGATAGCGCACAAACTTGTCATACGGGAGATCGTTGTTGAATGCCTTGATGACCCAATCGCGATACACATACGCGCCGTTGAACGGCATGTACCCGCGCCCCTTCGGATCCAGCCCGCGCACATCATCTTCCGCGTACCGCGCCACATCGAGCCAGTGCCGTCCCCAACGCTCGCCGTAGCGAGGTGAAGCGAGCAACCGGTCTACCACTTTTGCGAATGCATTCGGCGACTTGTCCTTCTCAAACGCTTCAATCTCCTCCGGAGTGGGTGGCAGCCCCGTGAGATCGAACGTAGCGCGCCGGATCAACGTGCGCCGGTCGGCTTCAGGCGATGGCGAGATTCCCTGTGCCTCCATTTTTGCCAATACAAATCGGTCAATATCTGTTCTTGCCCAACGCGCATTCTTCACCGCCGGTGTCGCCGGCACCTTGATCGGTTGGAACGACCAGAACGCCCGCTGCTCCGGCGTGATCTTGAATGGAGTTCCCGACGCAATAACCGGTTTCGATTGCGGCCACGGAGCCCCCATCCTCACCCACTCCGCCAGATTCTGCACATCCTCGGCTGGAAGCCGCCCGCCCTTCGGCATCTTCAAGTCGCCCGTCTGCCGCACCGCCTGAATCAGCAGACTCTTCTCCGGATCATTCGGAACAATGGCCGGCCCCCTGCGCCCCCCTTGCAGCAGCGTCTCCCGTGAAAACACGCGCAAGCCCGACGTAGCCGTGTCCCCATGACATTGGGAACAGATATTCGCGAAGATCGGACGAATCTTAGTCTCAAAGAAGTCTTCGCCGACTGAAGAAGCCGCTGCGGCCGCGCTCAGCGCAGGAATCACCGGCTTGGCATGGTCCTGCGGATCCCACGGCGCTCCCATCTTCACCCACGCAATCAGGTCTGCGACCTCCGAATCTTCAAGTCTGCTGTCCTTCGGCATCTTCAGTTCGCCGGTCTGGCGCACCGCCTGAATGAGCAGACTGTTATCGGGGTCGCCCGGCACAATCGCCGGTCCCCGCTTGCCCCCGTCGAGGATCGCCTCTCGCGAATCCACGCGGAAGTGGCTGTTGGGCATGTCAGTGTGGCACTTGTAACACTTCTGACTGAAAATGGGCCGGATCTTCTCGATGTAAAACCGCTGCCCTTCATTGAGTGGAGTCTCGTCCGCAGCGAGCAGCGTCCCACTCAGCGTGGGCAACACGCACCCCAACACCAGGGTTCCGGCAGTCAGAAGAATGGATTTCATCATGTCAGTCCGGGGATGAAAGACCGGCAATTTCAATTACGACAGACCCACACATCTCCGCTTCTCAGACCGATTAGCGATGAACTGAATGGACCCATACTGACGTACATCTGGGGGGAATGGCAATCAATTTTACTCCATCTTTCCGATTAAAGAAGCAAATGCTGTTTCATTTCTGCGATGAATCGCAATGATGGATCGCAATAATCACTCCCACGCCTTCCCGCCTGTGATATCAATTTGGATGCCCCCAATGGCATCCATTCGCACTCTGGCAGCTCGTTCCTGCATTCTGGCCTTGCTTGTCGGCGACCTGCTCGGCGGCGTTATGCAGGGGCAGGCGCCCGCAGATCCCCCGCGACCCGGCGTAAGCACTCCCGGCGTTCGCCGATCCATGACAGACGTCCACCCACAAGCAACCTTCAATGTCGAAGGGCAGCCCGATTGGATGGTCGTCACTGATGACGCCGTCTGGGTCACCAGCTCAAACGTGAACCACGTAGTACGTCTCGACGCAAAGACGAACCGGCCCTCCACCATTGTCACCATTCGCAAGCCCTGCTCCGGCCTCGCCGCGGGTTTCGGCAGCATTTGGGTCCCCAGTTGCGGCGCCCACAGCCTGGTTCGCTTTGATCCTCATACCGGCAAGATTCAAGCGGAAATCCTCGTCAGCCCCGCGGATTCAGAGGGTGGAATTACCATCGGCGCCGGAAGTGTCTGGATAGCCAGCGACAAGAAAGGCGTGCTCGCCCGCATCGATCCGCAGACAAATAAAGTCGCTGCCGAAATCGCCATCCCCTCCGGCTCGTTCGCTCCCGCCTTCGCCGACGGCGCCATCTGGATCACCTCGACTGAGCACAGCCTCCTCACTCACGTCGACCCGCAATCAAACCAGGTCGTAACCTCGATCTCCATCGGCCCGCAGCCTCGATTTCTAACCATCGGCGCAGGCTCAGTCTGGACACTCAATCAGGGCGACGGCACGATCTCCCGCGTAGACACGAAAACCGGCAAGCTAGTCGCCACCATCCAGGCTGGCATCCCCGGCACAGGCGGAGAAATCGCCTTTGGGGAAGGATCAGTCTGGGCTACGGTTTTCCAGATTCCGATGTCGCGAATTGATCCCGCGACCAACATGGTGGTGCAACAATGGACTGGAATTGGAGGAGACAGCATCCGCGTGGGCCACGGATCTATCTGGCTGACGGATATTGCTCACGGCAAGGTGTGGAGACTTGATCCTAAACTGCCCTAGTCGCTAGCAGTGCGTCAAACAGATCGACGTTTTATCGTTCGCGTTGCACGCCCCTTCTTCGCGACCTTCGCGGATGTTCTCTGCGAACTTTGCGTTAAAGGTTTGGCTTTCAATCGCCGTAGCGCACGATATATACGACACGAGATATAAGAGACGCTATTCCCGACGCACTACACTCCCGTTACAAGAAGCGACCCTTCAGCGGGCCATGTTCTCTTCCCCGCCCGCATCCTTCTTATCGTCTTCTTTCGGAGCCGGAGGCTTGAACTTTCCCGCCAGCACGTCTTCCAGCGTCACCCGCAGTTCCGGCGCATTCGGCAGAACGTGCGGCTCAAATCGCGCCACCACTTTCCCCGTGCGGTCGACCACAAATTTCGTATAGCTCCAGTGAACGTCTCCCCCGGTCGATGCCTTCTTGTCCCCCGTCAGGAATGCATAAAGCGCCGCCTGGTCCTTCCCACGCACCGACACCCGCGCGAACACCGGAAAGCCTAGATGCAGACCCTTGCTGTACACCTTCTGTACGTCCGCATCCGTTCCAGGTTCCTGCGCCCCAAAATCATTGGACGGAATCCCCACGACCACCAATCCCTGATCCTTATACGTCTTCTGAATTTCATCGAGCATCGCATTCTGCTCGTGAAATATCGACTGGCTGGCCAGATTGACAATCATCAGCACCTTCCCCTTGTATGCGGACAGCGAAACTTCCTTCCCGTTCAGGTCCACCAGCGCATAGTCATAAACCGTCTTCGCCGGCTTCTCGGCGCCAAACAAGCTCCCAGCACTCAATACCAACCAATACGTAACCAAGAGAAGACGTGGTCTAATCACAGTCTTGAACCCAGAAGGTGCCCCACCCTTGTCGCGTTTTGTGCGACAGGGTGGGGATTTTGACTTTCGTAAGTTGTGTATGTTCGACAGACCGAAAGACCCTGTCTAGGAACAGGACGCCACAAGGAATTGGTCTCAGTCTCCAAAGGTTGTCCCCTCGCAACTCACTCTTGCGAATGATCCCACATTTTAGCCTTCTCTTCCTTCTGTCGCTCCTCAAATTTCTTCATCGCCTCCGGAGGCATGAACTCATCCCCAACCGGCCACACCGAGAAATCCCGCATCGCCATCCGCCGCGCCGTCCCATGCATCGACAACAAAGCTTCTTCCAACTCCAGCAGCGACCCACGAGACAACGCCAACTCGTGCTCATTCGGCTGATACATCGTCCCCACCGGATAATCCAGAAACGGCGTGCTCGACTGCTCAATGTGATTGCCCAGTATGTGCGAGACAGGCTTGTCCGCCGTAAACCGTATCATTCGCTCCGTACTCGCCTGAAACGCCGCGAAGTCGTGCACATACAACCGTCCAGGATAAAGGCTGTCCCCAGCCAGAAGAATCGCCGTGTTTCGATCGTACAGCGCTACGCTCACATCGCTGTGGCCAGGAATCGGAATCAGATCGATCATCCGTCCACCCAGGTCTGTGTGCCCAATATCCGTCGGCCAATGCTCGATTCCCCAGAATCGTTTCGTCGACTCCAGATCCGCCGCCACGAACTCCACAGGCATCGCCGGATCATGCATCGCCTGCACTTCCGCATCACCCGCCATGTGATCGTCATGCGGATGCGAGTGCACCACAATGAGCGGAATGCTAGTCCGCCCATTGCGCGCCAGCCAGTTCTTCATCGTCATCCGAAGACTGGGAGCAAGATTCCCATTCCGCGAGCCGGTATCCATCAGCAGAGCCTTGTCTCTTCCAAAAAATAGATAGATGAAAGGCTTCTCGAAATCCGTGCACGGCGACTGCCTAAGGATGTAGAGATTCGGATTGTATTCATGCACCTGCCACTCCGGAATCTCCATGCACTTCGGCCCCTGAGAGAGCCACCGTACCGGCAAAACTCCACGTTCAATAGTTCCTCCATCAGGCTGCGGCAACTGCCCCCAAAGGCCGCATGTTAAAACACACAACGCAACTCCAACCCGCAAGACTCTATTCATTCATGACCCCAACGTAGATTGAAATCCTAAGACGAGGGTGTCGCACCCTTGTCTCCGCGCTTTTTGCGGAGACAGGGTGGGGATTTTGACTTCGTTAATCCCCGACCGAAGTGCCTCGGTGCCCCTCTGTGACCTCTGTGGTGAATCGACGTTCAGAAGCTATACCGCAACCCCAACTGCATTCTCCTGGCTTCTACGAGCTGTTTGCTGTAGATACCGAACGAACTCGCCCCGCCAAACGGATTATTCTGCACGCTGTGAGGATCGAACCGCACGGAGTTAGTGGTATTGAAGACATCCCACTGAAATTTTAAGGTCTGCCCCTCAACGATGCGAAACTCCTTCGTGACACTGCCATCCATCGAAAAGTAGCCATCGCCGCGGTATATATTCCTCTGCCCCGTAACCCCGGCGAATGGAGGAGTGCTACTCGACGCATAAGCCGCAGACGGATCCGAAAATGCATTCGGTGCTCCGTTGATGACGTGGTGACCTCCCGATGCAACCTTTCCTGTCACTAGCGCAAAGCTCTGTGTGGCCCAGTCCGTTCCCCATCCCATTCCGTCCACACCCGAGAATGGTAACCCACTCGTCCAGTGCACTAACCCTGCGAGGTCCCACCCGCCGACAATTGCGTTCAAGACGCCGTTCGACGTCGATACGAACTTCGCTCCCCTTCCAAAGGGCAGCAGGTAGTTGAAGCTTCCTGTGATGGCGTGCCTTGTATCGAAATCAGAAACGCCGCGGTTTCCCTTGATATTCCACGCATTCACGATGCTGCTGAAGGTCTGGTTCTTGTTGTAGTCAGTGCGCTCGGAGTCCGATCCCAAATCGATCGACTTGCCCAACACATAGTTCATCTGGAACTGCAAGCCGTGCACCATCGAGTGACGCAGCGAAAGCTGCATCGAATGGTAGCTGCTCGTGCCCACCGACGCCCACGCATACAGCGATGAGTACTGCGGATCGAAGTACCGGTTCAACGGCCCGGGCGTGAATCCGGAGCCAGGAGTAAAAGGATCCCGTATCCAGACTGTAAAGCGGGAACGTCTCGTTGCCGACGATACTCTGCCCCCACAGACTCCCGTAGATATTCTGCGTAGCTGTCATCCCGTTCCCGACCAGATTCGGAAACATATTCTCCCAGTAAGGAATGGTCGGCATGGAGGATGCCGGCACGTTCGCCAAAGATGCCGCCGACATCATCTGGGCCGCTTTGAAATAGTCCATACCACTCTTCGGATCCACCAAATCGAGCGCCGTTGCCACGTCAAGATTCTGCAGCAACCTCTTTCCCAGCCGCCCAACATACGCCGCTTCAAACGTCCATGCGTTCGAGATCTGGCGCTGGATTGAGAAATCCATCACGTGCGCATAGGGCGTCTTCACGCGGTTATCCACTCCCCATGACAACGCCTCGATATTGGCTGGAGTGACGGGGAACGCCGTCTCCGGCGCGACGGTAGGAATAATCTGCGTCGGAACCGAACTTGGAGACGCGAATCGTGGCGCTTGATCCGTCGTCAAATCAATCGGGCTGTTCACCCGCGACGATAATCCGTACGCCCCATTCGCGTCGAAGGTGTTGATAATTCCTTCGCCAAAATGATCGTAGTAGATGCCATAGCCGGCGCGAATCGACGTCATCCCTTCGCCAAACAGCGTGCCTAGAAATCCAGGCATATGCGTGGGCGAATAAGCGATCGCAAATCGTGGCGCGAAATCCTTCTTGTCGGCCGCCCACATCCCCGGAGCGTTATTCGCATGGCCGGCCCCTGCAAAAGCAATTTCAGGCTGATTCGTGATTCCCTGAGCCATGCCGGCGGCCCGGTTGTGGAACCACTGATTCAGGCCGTTGACCGGTGCAACTTCCTGTCCGTTCACTTCGTACGGCGTTTGCAGGTACGTGTAGCGCAGCCCGTAAGTAACTGTCAGACTACGCGTCGCCTTCCAGCTGTCCTGCAGATAGATTTCGAACTCATTCGATTTGTAGCTACGAGTGAGTGGCAAGCCATGTCCGATCGACGTAAGGCTGTTGCCGGACGACTTGTAGTTGAAATACTCCGTCGCCACTGGGATAATGCCCGCGACCGCTGCCATCGCGTTGCTGTACGCAGTGTCGAAACCCCCGCCAATCGCAGGAATCCCGAGTTGCGGAAAAGCTGAGGCGTCCAGGTCCTGCCCGGTATTCGCCAGCGACCCCATCCCCAGGCTGTAGTACTGCACCTGCGCATTGTTGAATGCGGTCGAGTTGCTCTGAAAGTTATTGTGAATCAGACGAAAGTTGAAGCCACCCTGAATCGTGTGATTCCTCTTCGTCCAGCTGACATCGTCAACAATGTTGTGCAACGGAATGTTGACGACCAGCGACGGCGTGATTGCCGTAAGAGGATTGATGTTCGCAAAGTCGACATAGTCCCCGGTCAACGCGCCCCGATTCGAAAACCCTTCCCGGATATATCCATAGCGCAGATTATTGACCAGGTTATTCGTGAGCATCCACGTGTGACCCACAGCAAATCCCTTGTTATTGCTGTACGTCTTGCTGCTTGGACCTGCACCCGGATAAGTCACCGGTCCCGTCAGGTTGTCGCTCTCCAGATTGCCCCGGCCGAATATCCTCTGCTTGGCGGTAGCGTTGTAGTCGAACTTCACGAGATTAGTGATGTTCGATTGCGGCATGGGCGACGAGAATGTGTACGACCCGAAGTTGAAGCCGTCTCCCAGTAAGTTCCCGTTCGCTTCAGGCAGCGTCGAGAAATATTGCAGCGCCGCAGGATCAACTCCAGCTCCCAACGGACAAGTGCCCTCGCCCGAGCAATGCGGATCCATTTGCGAAATGATCGACGGAGTCAGCGTGGTCGTGCCTCCGTTGACATTTGCATAAGTGAGATAGCCCTGCCGTAATCCCGGAACCGCGGATGTCCCTGACGGAACTTCATTCACAACCTGCTCGTTTTGCGCGATCTTGTCGGCCTCATAGCTGGCAAAGTAAAACAGTTTATCTTTCTTGATCGGACCCCCAACCGAAGCTCCAAACGTATTCCTCAAATACTTGCCCGGCACGTTCGGCTGACCGGTCTGCAGTTCCGCCTGTTTATTGAACCAGTCGTTCGCCACGGTATTGGTCGGCCGGTAGTACTCATACGCGCTTCCGTGAATGCTGTTGGTCCCACTCCGCGTCACTACCGCAACCTGGGCTCCAGACGAGCGTCCCGAATCTGCGTTTGAACTGCTCGTCACCACCCGGAACTCGTCTACAGAATCGCGCGTCGGACGCAGGACTCCCGTGAACGCATATCCCCGGGTTTGCGTGTTGTTGTCGATACCATCAAGCGTTAGATTGCTTTGATCAGACCGTGCGCCGTTTACAGCCCCCGCGCGGCTGTCGGAGTCCATGGTTGTAGTCGTTTGATCTCCCAGCGACAACACTCCCGCCTGCAGCGACAGCAAAGAGAACACGTTGTTCCCCTGAAAGGGCAGAGTTTGAATTTGCGTCTGATTGAACGGCGTTCCAATCGTCGCGTCGATCGCATTCAGCGCCGACGTGTCCGACGTGACGTCCACCATCGTCGTGCTGCTTCCAACCCTAAGTGCAATATTGATTGTTGCCGGCTGATTCACCAGCAACACCGCTCTCTCCGTCTGCTCGTTAAATCCTTGCGCACGAATCTTGATCAGATAAACCCCCGGCGGAATCTGCTGGAAGCTGTACTCCCCCTTTGCGTCCGTCTGGTGAGTTTGCGAGAACCCAATCGAAGCTTCAGCGATCGTCACGTCCACATTTGCAACCAGCGCCCCCGTTGGATCAGAAACGTCTCCTCGCAGTGAGGTTGTGGCGGTTTGCGCCAACGCCAGGTTGGCAACCCCCCGCACACATAAAATTGCGATCAACAAACACCGGCACGCTACCCCAAGTCTCATCATGTTCCGCACGTAACTCATTTGCAGGTCCTCCTTGAGTCAAAACTCACGCACGCCCAGTGCGCGTTGCATGAAGACACTCCGCCCCCCGCAGCTTGCGCCGCCAAAAAAAGCTATTCAGACCTTTTAGGGACGATCACACCCGGAACAGCGTGGTTCCGGAAGCTGTTACACGGAGACAGCACTCACACTAGTGTGTTGCATCCTCTACGATGTGTTTCGGGATTGTCAAAGCCAATGTTTCGATGCGACAGATAAAAGTCGTCGATGGTTGCTGCGTGGATGGGTAAAACTTGTTTCCGAAATCGATTTCGCGTTCGCTGCGCCGCTCACTATCGCAGGCAATCTCAACGCGGAAAGAACAGAGGATCTTTGTCATTGGCACCGTACCCGTCAGATTGGCGTTTGTGTCTTCGTTGAGAGTTGCGGTAAAGCTCGTGCTGGTTGACGATGTGATCGTGCCCGTCCACTGCTTGCTCTCCCCGTGGTCGGACCGAAGTGACCCCAATCGGTTTGGGCAGAGGCAGAGCAGGACAAGACCGCCATCAACATTATGACTGCCAAAACTTTGAAAGTTGCGTTCAATGGATTTTCTCCTGAGCTCGAACGATTCGACGTGGATATGATGTTTGTTACTTGTCAAGGGCAGGCCGCAGTGAACCTGTCAAGATTCTTAGGTAGCGTTCCCTCACTGCGGCCGTGCCGACCGCTTTCCCCACTATCAACAGGGAGGCCGGAATTGCGCACATATTACCGCCGAGCTCAAGAAAGTATCCCGATTCCCCGGGCGAGACCCGAGGTAAAGGGATCGATGTAGGTCGCAACCGTAAAATGTAGACTTTCCAGGCACTTCGCGTTATTGTCTTGTGCCATGCCGAAACCACGTTGGTTGGCCTTGTCCATCCTGTGGATTGCACTGTCGGCGACGGTTATCGTGGCCCAGAGCAATCCGGTCACAGCACTGGCCCCTCACTCACCGAGTGCTTCCGAGGAAGCCAACCAGTTCCCAGATCAACCTGGTTGAGCAATTGGACCTGTCTTGGCATCGAACACACCCAACCGGCCGATCATGTCGATCCCGTCTGTGAGCGGCTGGGCGCCTTTCCACCTGCGCAATTTGTGAATCAAATCATTCCCACTCCCGATGGATCGCGCTTCTTCCTGATTTCGGGTTCCACCGTGGGCCGCTTTTGTATCGCATCCAGCTTCCTGTGAGCCCTGCCCCCAATTGGGATGCGCTGGTCGTTGCCACGGGGCAGAATAACCTGGCGGTCATTACCAATGTGGGTGTCTCGTTTGTAGACTTGAGCACTCTTCCGGTTACCGCTGCGTCCGCACGTTCATCTGCGGAGGCTCGCTACACCACGCAGAATGTCGCTGGTGCGACGATCAGGCACGCGTCAAATTTTTCGACCCGCCAGCCCAAGCTGAAACACAGACTTGAAAACTCCAATGCCACTGTCAGAAAGCCGTAACTCGATGAACGATTTATTCGCGACATGGCGCTAGTCTCATCTAACATTAGCAGCTGGCACGATCACCAACTTCTCTTTTGGCAGCGCGTCAAGCGTCGCCTTGTCGATGTTAAGGTGAGCCATCACAAGTCCAGGCGGCGTGTGCGATAACCATTCTGAAAGTGACAGATCCTGATAGAAGCTGCTCTTGAACATCTCCAGAAACCGCAAATCGGTATCGCCTGTGTTCTCAATGTAATGGGGCAGGGTCTGCTGCACGTAACCCACGTCGCCAGCTTCGAAATCCGCGGTCCGAGCACGCGACCCGGTAGCGAACACGGTCATTCGTCCCTTGCCGCTGATGTAGTACTGCCACTCGTCGGCATTGGGATGCCAGTGAAGTTCACGCATGCCTCCCGGGTGCACAGTTACAATCGCCGCCGCGATCGTAGTCGACGCTTTGAAGAGGCTGGAATCAATGATGCTCACTTCTCCTCCCTTGGTGCGCTGTGTAACCGGCTGTTGCGTGAGGCGAAAAGCAAAGTCCAGAGGGGATGGACCCATTGCGCCTGCGGCCGCACGCTGATCGGCGGCCAACGGTGGCGGAAGTTCCGACTGGAAGATGAACAGTTCCTCGGTCTGCAACTTGTTCAGAGCCTGCGTAGCAACTCCGAAGTTCTTGGCCAGTACTTCCCTCGGGATGTGCGCCATCCACTCGGAAAGCAGCACGGTGGCATATTCCGAAAAATTTCCGTCATCGAATACCAGTAAGAACTCGGCACCGTCAGGGGCCAGTCCTTGAATGGAATGCGGAATTCCCGTGGGAAAGTACCAAAGATCGCCTTCGTTCACGTCCGCTACAAAGCTCTTGCCGTTCGCGTCAATCGCTGTGATTCGCGCGCTTCCATAAAGCATGAAGGCCCACTCCGCAGCGGCATGCCAGTGCAATTCGCGAATACCCCCCGCGGTGAGCCGCATGTCAACCCCGGCTATCGATTTCGAGACTGGCAACTCACGCACCGTCACCTCGCGAGACCATCCTCCCTGGTGAAGGCGCTTGTGCGAGAGCGAGAAGGGGTACTTAAACACCGGCACCGATCCCGCGTCCGTAACGGGAGGCACGACTGAACTAGGGTTCTGCGCATCAAGGGGCACGTTCGTCGGGCCGGGATCGCTCTTGCTTTTATCACTCACCTTGCGACCGCTCTCCTGCGCTTGCTGAGCCGTCCCGACACCGGAGAACGCGCCTACCGCCGTCGCCAGAGCCGTTGAACTCGCCAAAAATTTCCGGCGCGAGACTTTGCCTTTTCCATTCGACGGGCCGGATCTCATCATTCCTTGTCCCCTTCCAAGATGAGGTGCGTTCCCACTATTTCACATGGCATAAGATTGCGCGCTACTAGCTCGAGAACAACTCCTGCACAGCCCGATACCCTTGATCGATCGCTTGATCCGTGTATGCAGCAGCGGCGGCGTCTGAATTTGCAATTGTGATGCGCCCGACACGCCGGCGCGCGATATCGCACGGTCGTTTCCCTTCAGGCCAATCCGGATCCCAGAGTGGGTTGTACTCGTACGCATATCCGTGAGGCCAGCGATTAATGGTAATAGCCTCGATGTCGCGGGCAGGATCGAAACCACCGCCACCCAACACGCGGACAAACTGTTCGCGGATGTTTCGCTCAAAAGTCTCAAAGGATGTAGCCAGCAACTCGTAATGCCCCGCACGCTGCTGTTCCCTCGCCGACAGACCCGGCTGGCACGGAGTGCGTAGCATGTGCACCAGGATCGGCTGATCCGGAGACTCTGACGACTTGTAGTCACCGACGTTTTCCGCCTGATCCAGGTTCATCGAAGTGTGATACATCCCGGGACAGGAGACGCCCCGAACTCCGAGCTTGTGAAACGCTGCCCAGTTCCGCAGACCCACGACTGAATAAACCAGCGGCACCTTCACCCCATAGTGCAGAGCCTCTTTCTGCTCTGCCGGCAAGTCCGGACAAAGGTACGGAATGACCATATTCCAGCACGCCAGTACCGCAGCTTTGGCATGTACGCTGTAAGCTTTTTGCTCGCGGCCATAGACGACCTCCACTTGTTTGGCGGAAGCAGAATCTCCTATATGGTGCGCAAGCACAGCTGTGCTGTTCAAGCGTAGGCGGATCGCAGAGTCTTTATGATCGAGCCGGCCGTAGTCCATCTTGGCCGTCACAATGTCCTCGGCTGTGTTTCCCGAAGCGGAGCCGGGGACTAACGACCGCACCAGCATGCGCGCGATCGACGCGTTGCCGTCGGGAAAGTGAAAATGGAACTCCTCTTGCGGTGTCACCTCTCCTAACGCCGTAAAGGTCAAGCCTTTCGACGGCACACGATCAAGCCCCATGCCTTGGAAGCCGGGAAAATGAATGGCCCAGCAATCCAATGCCGGCACCGCATCGATGCCGATGCCATAGAGCCCGTGAGTACGACTCTGGTAAAAGGGAATGACATCCGCGTGCGCCTTCACCACATTGAGCAGGAAGTCCTTGTAGCTCATTTTGGAGAGCCGGGCTTTCTTCTGCTCCTGAGACACTCCCTCCATGTAGTCAACTTTGCCCTCTTGAATCCGGAGGATGTCCTCTTGTGCCTTCGCCGACAACGGCGTCCGCGCGAGGAAGTCCGCCCATTTGCCTGATGTGCCCTGCCGGCCACTACCGGGCGCGTTCGTAACCAATCGCTCGTTTCCGAAAGTTTCCTTATCGAAGAAATAACCGAATCCAAGACCGCTATACGCGTGTGCGTCCGCATACTTCTTTTGCAGTGCGGGCGGATCGATGCCAAGCTCGGCAAGCAGTCCGCGCGCTTCTTTGCTGTAGGGAAATGGCGACTCGATCGATACCGTTCCGCCATTCGTCAGCAGCATCCGCCCGGCTAGATGAAACTCATTTCTTTTGGCGTGGCCGCCAAAATCATCGTGATTGTCCAGAATAAGGATGCGAGCCGAGGAGCCGGCTTGCTTGCGGTAAAAGTAGGCCGCTGCCAAACCACTGATGCCGCCGCCGACCACGACCAGATCGTATTCCTCGCCGGTGTCGACAGGCTTCCCTGCTTCTTCCCAGAAGGTTCCGTCGCGCAGTGCGTGTGCCACTTCGAAAGCCCCGGGATGACTTCCCCGCATACCGTTGAGCGTTGGAGGATAGTAGCCGGGCCGATCTTGCGCGGAAGTTGTGGACGCTTGCGCCGCGAGCAGTCGCCCCAGCCATGGACTGGCAAGGGCTCCACCTACTCCAACCGCCATGCCGTTCAAGAAATCCCGGCGCGTGATGTTTCGGTGCATGCCAAGCTCGCGATCGCGAGATCGATCGCTGCCTTCATTTCCGAAGTCAGCCATTTCTTCTACACACCTTTCACTTGTTCTTGAACAGCCCGGTAGGCCTGGTCAATTGCCGCATTCGTATAGGCACTGGCAGCGGCGTCGGAATTTGCGATTGAGATTCGTCCAAATTGTTTGCGGCCGACGACACAAGGTCGCTCTTCCGGCGCCCAGTGCGGATCGAACAGCGAATCGTATTCGTAGGCGTATCCGTGCGCCCACCGGTTCACCGTTATGGCAGCGATGTCGCGGGCAGAATCAAATCCCGCCGGGGCGAGCATGCGATTCAGCTGTTCACGAATATTTCGCTCGAATTCAGAAAATGGAGTGCCGATGAGTTCGAACCTGCCCATCCTGTACTGATCGCGTCGCGGCAAACCCGGCTGGCAAGGGGTTCGCAACATGAAAAGCACCATTGGTTCTTCCGGCTTGTTCGGAAACTCATACGCACCCAGGCTCACCGGAAAATCAAGCATGGTGAAGCTGTGGTAACTTCCCGGCGAAACGATCTGGCGTATCCCCAGCTTGTGAAATGCCTTCCAATTGCGAATCGCAACATGGGTGTAGATGAACGGTTCCTTCACGCAATAGTGCAAAGCTTCCTTCTGTTTATCGGGCAAGTCGGGACAAAGATACGGAACCATGCTGTTGTAACAGGCGAGGACGCAGCACTTCCCTGTTACCTTCTTGAGCTTCCCTTCCTCGACGTACGCGACTTCCACTTCTTTCGCCGACTCTGGATGCCCGGAGTGTTGTGCACGTACTGCGGTTGAGCTCAGGCGAATTCGGATCGGAGACGACGACTGGTCGAGTTTGCCGTAGTCGGCGCGTGCGGTAACAACATCCTCCATGGTGTGCCCGGGAACGGCTTCAGGAATGAGACTCCGCACCAGCAAGCGGGCAATCGACGCATTCCCATCGGGGAAGTGAAAAATGTAGGGTTCTTCTTTTTCCTCATCCCCGCCTAACTGCATCCCAGCAAACCCCGCGTACTGGTATGCCCCGTAGTCGTCAGGATTTCTATAGCAGGCAAGAGCCGAGACGGCATCAATCCCGACTGCAAACAGATCGTGCGAATACGTTCGGAAGAAAGGCAGAACGGCGGGATCGGCCTTACATATTTGAGTAAGGAAATCCGCGTAGCTGATCTTGGCCAGACGCGATTGTTTATCTTCTTTCGAAAGACCAGGAAGGTAGTCTCTCTTCTCGTCGTAAAGGCGCGCGATCTCCTGCTGTACTTTTGCGGGCAACGGACTCTTCTTCAGAAACTCGGGCCACGGCGTCGAACCCATTCCGGACACCAGCCGATCCTCGCCGAAGGTCTCTTTATCAAAGAAGCAGGCTGTATTGAGATGGCCGTACAACTTTTGATCGTAGGCCTTATAAAAGGTCTTGGTTTGGACGCCCAGGTCTTTGAGGACATCTTTGGCGACCTCGCTGTAGTCCGAAGGGCTTTCAATCGACTGCGTGCCACCATTACTCAGCAGCAGGCGTCCCCCAACGCGAAACTCGTTGCGCCGGGCGTGCCCTCCGAAATCGTCGTTGTTATCAAGGATCAGAATGCGTGCGTCCTTGCCGGCATGTTTCCGGTAGAAGTAGGCGGCAGCAAGCCCGCTGATGCCACCACCGACGACGACTAGGTCATAGGTCTCGTGCGTGTCGGCCGGACTGCCGGCGGTGTCCCAGAAGGTCCCGTCGCGCAGCGCGTGCGCAACATCGAAAGAACCCGGGGCACTGCCTCTCAGATCGGTCAAAGCAGGCGGATAGTTTTTGGGAGAATCGGCTCCAGCGGTGAGTGCGTGCATGCCCGAAGCCAAATCGGGCAGGCCCGCGCAACCTAGCGCTCCGATGCCTACAGCAACGCCATTCAGAAAATCACGCCGCGTGATGCGGCGTCGCATTCCCAACTCCCGGTCGCGATCCCCTTCGCTCATGGATGAATAACGAAGCATTCAGTATTCGGACGCCATGCCGCTATTGCGCCGGCATCGGTTTCCGGCTCGGCCGAGCCGTAGGCCCGCGGGTTTTGCTGTCCACGGTACCCCGATCAGAGGTTACTATAAGTCCGCAAGGTTAGAAAAAGCGCCGGACCCTGTCAAGAAGAGAATGCCAAGGCCGGCCCTGTCGGAGGCGAACTGCGGTCCGCCCCCGGTTGTAATAACGATTGGAAAAACTCTTCCCCTCGATAGGAATTTTCTGCTTGACACTGCACCGCTGCTTTTTCTAACCTTCCACAATTCTCGCAAGGTTCGGCGAAATCTACAAAGAATCATCGGATTCAAAGGCGCGCAAGCAGCCGAGGTTATCCTCTATGACGTGCGCAGTCTTTTGTGCTGATACTGTCCTGCCTCTCGATCAGCCGGCCCCGCGTCGTGGCCGTACTTCGTCTTCGCATTCCTGGAACTGGTTCTTTGCAATCTGGGCGGTTCCGACAAATCGAACTTTTGCTGGAGGGCTTGGAATGGCACTTCGACCCTGCAAGCGTTTCTCTTGCTTACCCCGCGTGCGGCGGGCGGCATTCGCATTGTCTTTGGCCGTCTTGGCCTTCGCAGTTTTCGCTTCCGCCCAGGATACGACCGGGCGCATCATCGGCACCGTTACTGACTCGCAAGGAGCAGCGATTGCAGGTGCGAAAATCATCATTGCAAATGTCGGCACCAATGTCGTTTCCGACACCGTCACCAACAATGACGGCTACTACCAGGTTCTGCAACTTCCGGTCGGATCGTACACCGTAACGGTCGAGCACGCAGGATTTGCCAAGGCGGTGATGGCCGCTACATCGCTAGACATCAATCAATCACTCCGTATCGATGTCCGCATGCGGGTCGGCTCGGCGATAGAGAAAGTAGAAGTCCAGTCGCAAGTCGCGCAGGTCGAGACACTGAACCCTACCGTCGGCGCTACGGTGAGCGGCGCGCCCGTTGAAAATCTGCCCTTGAATGGGCGGGACGTTTTAGATCTGGCCCTTACTCAACCGGGCGTTGCGCCTGCGCCTGCCGGAGGCTACGGCGGCGGCAACTTCACGATTGCGGGTGGCCGGGCTGACGCGGTCAGCTATATCCTGGACGGCGGCACGAACAACTCGGTTACGGGCAACAGCGTGGTATTCAATCCCAACCCGGACACGATCGCCGAATTCCGTATTCTCAGCAATAACTACACCGCGGAGTATGGCCGCAATGGAGGCGGCACAGTCAGCGTCGTAACCAAATCCGGAACCAACGATTTCCACGGAAGTCTGTTCGACTACCTGCGCAACGACGCGTTCAACGCGAATACTTTTCTTAATAATGAGAATGGGATACCGAGGGATGTGCTCAAGCGCAACCAGTTTGGAGGAACCATCGGTGGCCGGGTGGTGAAAGACAAGGTGTTTTTCTTCTTCGGTTATCAGGGACAGCGGCAGTCGGCCGCCCTACACGGAATCGGAGTTGGAACGTACACGGCGGCGGAGTTGCAAGGCGATTTTTCGGCCTCTCCGAGTGCGGGGTTAGTCGCTGCATATCTTCAAGGGCATCCCTACTTCCAGGCGAATCCAGCGCTGGCTGCCCAGGGAATTATCGATTCGACGAAGATCGACCCGGTCGCACAGGCCTACATTAAGGCCGGACTTGTGCCGACATCGGCGACGGGAAACCTCACCCCGGTGGGCAGCGCCACCGACAACCGAAACGAGTACACGGGGAAAGGAGACTTCTACCTCAACCAGAGTGACCGGATTTCGGTGACAGTCGGCTACAGCAAGATGTCGGCGACATCACCGTTTTCCACGAATGGCGGAGACGCGAGTGTTTCGGGCTTTCCGTCGATCAATCCAACCACGAATGAATTCCTGAATATCGGTTACACAAAGTCCGTCACGCAGTCCCTGCTCAACGAACTTCACCTCACGGCGGAGCGATACTTTAATCATGATGTGCCCGGGACCACTCTTCCCGGCCCAACCGCGTTGGGTGTGAACATCAACTCCGATCTCCAGACTGGTCCACCCATCATCAACCTGTTCGACAGCGGCCTGAACCTCGGCTTCAACGAAAACGTACCTCGCAAGAAGGCTGACAACACCTACGCGGTTTCCGACGCGTTGACCTGGATCAAAGGCAAACACGCTCTAAAGGCGGGAGGAAAGCTCGCGATTCTGCAGGAGAACTCCGTCTACAGCTATGCCACCAACGGCTGGTTCTTCTTTTATGGAGGAGCGACTTCGGTCGGTTCGGGGAGCGACCTGGCAGACTTTCTTTTCGGCGCGCCCGATGAATATCAGCAGTATCCTTCCGGCAACAACAACGAGCACCAGAAACAATGGTCGGCGTTTGTGCAGGATGAGTGGAAGATTTCGCCTCGCCTGGCGCTGACATTCGGACTGCGCTATGAGTACACCAGCCCGGAAACAGACATTCACGGTCGGTCTTTCTCGTATATTCAGGGGCTGCAATCGAAGCGCTTCGTGAACGCACCGCCGGGACTGGTTGTGCCCGGCGATCCGGGCTCGCCCAACGGATGGTACTTCCCCGATCACAAGAACTTCGCGCCCCGATTCGGCTTCGCCTGGGATCCCTTCGGGAACGGGCGCACCAGCGTCCGCGGCGGCGCCGGGATCTTCTTCGATACGCTCAACGGCTGGATGGCTGACTGGAACAACGGTGTATTGCCCTGGTGGCCTTCCGCTGACTTATTCTTCTCTCCCAGTCCGACCAACGCCGTCAGCACGAACATGTCTCTTCCGTATCAGACTGCCGGCGCGTCTGATCCCTTTCCGTCGGTCCCGCCGCCATCGAACCTGGATTTCTCACAATTCTATCCGTACGGATTCGGTGACCTTTTCGTAAACCCGAACCTGAAAACCCCGTACATCTATCAGTACAACCTCAGCGTGCAACGGCAACTAGGCAAGGGATTGCTGCTTGAACTCGGCTATGTGGGCAGCTCTTCTCACAAATTGCTGACGTGGCTTGACGAGAATCCAATCGTGCCGGGAGCGCTCGACTCCGCGGGGAATCCGAATCGGTTGATCAATCAAAAAGAAGGCTTGACCGGAGTTTATGCGCCGCTTACGACTTTTGACGGACTTAACAATGCGAACTACAACGGTTTGCTGGCCAGCCTGACCAAGCAATCCGGGCAGGTGGCGCATGTAGGCTCGGTGTTTTACACGCTCTCTTACACGTGGTCTCATAACCTGGACAACGGTTCAGGTTTCAACCAGCGCAGCTCGTTGATCCCCTACTACGACCGGCACGCTTTGTATGGGAACTCCGATTTCGACATGCGCCAGCGGCTGGTATTCAGCGGGGGCTGGGAAATGCCCTTCGCGGAATACTGGCCGAACGCATCCAAGCGCCTTACGCAGGGCTGGAGTCTGTTCCCGATCTTTGTGGCCCAGTCCGGAGTTCCGATCGACATCTACGGCGGTTATGGTGGTGCGAGCGAGTACAACCCGGGCCCGTCGGGATACGGCGATCCGCAGGTGGTACGGGCCGATCAGCTCGTGCCCTCGGTTCAATTCTTCGACCCACGCCACGTGAGAACCCTGACGGACAGCTTCGGCAACCCGCAAACCGGTAATTTCTATTTCAATCCCGCTGATTTCGGAAAAGACCCATGTTGGAATCCGTCCGGCACCAGCACTTGCCCGGTCGGCTTCTACGGGACCTTCCGCCGCAATTCCTTGACGGGTCCGCGGCGAGTCAACCTCGATTTATCCCTGGAAAAATCAACCAGTATTACCGAGCGTGCGAAGCTGTCATTCCGGGCCGAAGCCTTCAACATCTTTAACCACACGCAGTTCATCAATCCGGGTGGCGGCTCAGCGGTTAGAGTCAGCTCGTCGCTGCTTGGGCAGGTTACACAGACGTACGATCCCAGAATCCTGCAGTTGGCTTTGAAGCTGAGCTTCTAACCTGTAGCTGGCACGTATTTGCTACTCATCGAAGATGTTGGATTCAACCATACCGCGCGCCAGCAAGGGATGCGGGTATTTTTGAAGGAGCCGAATCTCGTTGTGAGGACACAAAGTTGGTTTCACCGGGGGCCCGAATGAGCAACGAACGAGACCGTGGATTGGGAATGAACCGCAGCATCACGCGGCGTGATTTCCTGAATGGCTGCGCCCTGACTGTTGGGGCTTCACTCACCGCAGGAAGCCCCGCCTGGCTGGAGATGATGGTTGCGGCTGACACAGCCCCCGAAAAAGATCCGAGCTACTACCCTCCAGCCAAAACTGGCATGCGAGGAAGCCACGACGGTTCATGGGAAGTAGCGCATGGCATGCGTGATGGGCAGTCCTGGCCTGATGCAACTCCGGACGAGGAATCCTACGACCTGATTGTGGTTGGTGGGGGAATCAGCGGTCTGACCGCCGCATACTTCTTTCGCAAGTTCGCCGGATCCAACTCGAAGGTTCTGGTTCTCGACAACCACGACGATTTCGGCGGGCACGCGAAACGGAATGAGTTCCAGAATGGCAAGCGGCTGCTGATCGGCTATGGCGGAACTCAGTCGCTTGAGGCGCCTCATCACTACAGCAAGGAAGCCTTCGGTCTTCTCCAGGAACTCGGAATCGAGGTGGATCGCTTTCACAAGTACTACGATCAGAATTTGTATAAGGGCATGGGTTTAAAGCGTGCCACCTTTTTCGATAAGGAAACGTTCGGCGTCGACCGCCTCTTGTCCGGCTTTGGCACGCACTACCTTGGTTTGACCTACCCGCCCGAGATTTTGGCGCAGATTCCCGTTTCTGAAGCGGCACGCAAGGACCTGGCGCGCCTGCAAGAAACAAAGGTCGACTATCTGCCCGGCCTTTCTGCCCAAGAGAAACGGCGCAAGCTGACGAAGATCAGCTACAAGGATTTCCTGCTCCAGTACGTAAAGGTCGATCCAGAGGTAGTGAAGATTTTTCAAACAGCACCTCACGGACTGTATGCCGTTGGTATTGACGCCGTCTCGGCGATCGACTGTGTGGAGATGGACTATCCCGGCTTCAAGGGAATAAACCTGGAAAGTCACGAAGATTCGCCAGAACAGGCCGAGCCATACATCTTTCACTTCCCCGACGGCAATGCGTCGGTGGCCCGGCTGCTTGTTCGGTCGTTGATCCCCGGCGCGATTCCCGGCACGACGATGGAGGACGTGGTCACGGCGCGGGCGAATTACGCCCGTCTCGATGACCCAGAGTCCGCAGTCCGAATCCGGCTGAGCAGCACGGCGGTCCGGGCGAAGCATGTGGGCGATGCGCAAGACGCCAATCAAGTCGAAGTCACCTACGTTCGCGGCGGCAAAGCGCACAAGGTGCAGGCGGCACACTGCGTTCTCGCCTGCTACAACATGGTGATTCCTTATCTCTGTCCGGAAATGTCGCAGAAGCAAAAGGACGCACTGCGCTACTGCGTAAAGCTTCCCCTCGTGTACACCAACGTGCAGATCAGTAATTGGGAATCGTTCCGGAAATTAGGCGTGAACTCGATCTACGCCCCGGGCGCTTACTTCAATGGAGCGTCTCTGGATTTCCCGGTTTCCATCGGCGAGTATCACTTCCCCAGCACACCGCAGGAGCCATGCCTGTTACATCTTTTGCGCACCCCATGCAAGCCCGGCTTACCCGCGAAGGAGCAATATCGGTCAGGACGCTATGAGCTGATGACCACATCCTTCGAAGTCTTCGAGCGCAATATTCGCGACCAGCTTGGACGCATGCTTGCCGGAGGAGGATTTGATTCTGCTCGCGACATACAGGGCATTACCGTCAACCGATGGCCGCACGGTTATGCCTACGAATACAATCCGCTCTTCGAGCCGCTGGACCGCCCAGATTCCGAGCGACCCTGCGTGATCGGCCGGCAGCCTTTCGGACGCATTCACGTTGCCAACTCTGATGCCGATGGTCACGCCTACACGAATATCGCAATCGACCAGGGCTACCGCGCCGTTCGCGAGATTACAGCGGGCGGGAAGGATCGATGAACAAACTTCGCCACAGTCGTAGGGAATTCCTGGGCCTGACCGGAATGGCTGTAGCTGGACTTGCCAGCGGGAGTCTTCGAGATACAACTGTATTTGCCGAAACACAGAGCGCTGACGCCGATCCTCGCCACGCCGACCTGGTGGCATTCAACGCCAAGGTCTACACCATCGATTCCCGCCTGTCGAAGGCGGAGGCATTTGCCGTCAAAGGTGGACGGTTCGTCTACGTCGGGAATGCAGCAGAAGCCAAGGCGTTCATCGGCAAGGGGACGCAGACATTCGACGCAAAGCAGATGACGATCGTGCCCGGCTTCATCGATTGTCACAATCACGCGGGCGGCGACGTCCTGCTCTATGAAGTTCTCGTCGGCAATCCTTACGAGGTCGAGTTTGTCACCATCGCCAGCATCATCGATAAACTCCGCGCCAAAGCCCAGAAGACTCCCGCCGGCTTCTGGATCGATGGATACTTCTTCGACGACACCAAAGTGAAAGACAACCGCCAGCTCAACGTGCACGACCTCGACCAGGTCTCAAAGGAACATCCGGTCGTGGTCCATCATCGCGGCGGCCACACGTCCTTCTACAACAGCAAGGCACTCGAGTTAGCCGGTGTAACCAAGGACACTCCCAGCCGCATGGGCGGAACCTACGACCACGACGAAACCGGTGAACTCAACGGACGAGTGACCGATCGTGCGCGTGACGTATTCAACAACGTTGGAAAACGGGAGACCTTCACCCCGGAGCAGAAGGAGCAGCGCGGCCGTGACGGGCTGGCCTACATCTCCAAACAATTCGTCCGCTACGGCCTGACCACCGTTCACCACGAAGGCGGCGATTTATTCGCACTCCAGCAAGTGCGGGCACGCGGCGAACTGTTGCACCGCGTGAGCTTCGAGACCGGCGGGGACCTTCTGAATGCCATGATCAACAACGGCATCAGCAGCGGCTTCGGAGATGAGTGGATTCGTTTCGGCGCCACCTCGGAGCACACCGTCGATGGATCTTTCTCTGAGCGCACCATGGCGATGAGCCAGCCCTACGAGGGCACCAACTCTCCTTACAAGGGCAATATCACCGAGACGCAGGAGGATCTCAACGCCTGGGCGGAGCGCGTGCAGCGTGCGGGCATTCAGCCCAACTGCCACGCGAATGGAGATGTAGCGATCGATATGGTGCTTACCGCGTACGAGCGCGCACAACAGGCTGCGCCGCGCCCCGACGTGCGCCCCAAGATCACACACTGCACACTGATCAACGACGATCTCCTGCGGCGGATGAAGGCGCTCGACGTTGTTCCCGCCCCGTTCACCACGTACGCCTATTACAACACCGACAAGTTTCATTTCTATGGGGAAGAGCGGATGAAGCGGTGCATGGCGTACCGCTCCTTCTTCGACGCCGGGATTCGAGCGGCCGCCGGATCAGACTTCAGCCCCGGCCCGTTCGCCGCTCTGATGGGCATTCAAGGCATGGTGACGCGTACCGGCTGGAATGGAGAAACCTGGGGAGCAAACCAGCGAATCAGCGTGGACGAAGCCCTGCAGGTCAACACCATCAACGGCGCGTATAACTCCCATGAAGAAGCGGTCAAAGGATCGATCACACCGGGCAAGCTGGCGGACTTCGTCGTACTCGCCGATGATCCGCATACCGTGAGCCAGGACAAAATCAAAGACATCGAGATTGTCCGCACAGTCACCGGTGGCTCGACCGTCTACCAGAAGTGAAGTAGCCGAGTCACAGGAAAGTTTTCGGTTGACACCGCTCTCCCTTGTTTTATAATGATTCTTATCCAATAATCATGCGTCTCACCCATGAGCAGTTTCGTGAGCTGGCGGCGAAGCATGGTTTGCCGGTCACACACCAGCGTCAAGTGGTCTATGAGGCCGTCATCGCTTCCCACGGACACCATTCCCCAGAAGACATTTATGCTGCGGTCCGGCGTCGCATTCCATCCATTTCTCTCGCCACGGTGTACAACAATCTGCGGCTTTTCATCGAGTGCGGATTGCTGCGAGAGGTTACTCCTCATGCGTCCACGTTGCGCGTGGACGGCAATCTCGAACCTCATCATCACCTGGTCTGCTCCCGCTGCAAATCGGTGCAGGATATCGAAGGAGACTTCATCGATTTGAAGCGGCTATCCCGGCAACTGCCGGGCGGCTTTGATCTGACGCGGCCGTTGATCGAGGTCTTTGGCCTCTGTCGCAGCTGCAGCGCCAAAAAATAGTTTTTTCAAGCAGTACGCAATCAATAATCGAAGGATGAAAACATATGGAAAATACACTCGCGACTTCATCGGGGAGTGTTGTCCCCGAAGCTAAGGAAAAAAACACTGCAACCGAATCGAAGTGCCCGGTAGCGCACGGCACTCGCCAATCCTACGCGAATGTCGATTGGTGGCCGAATCAGGTGAACCTGAAGGTCCTGCATCAGCATTCCCCGCTGTCTGATCCGATGGGCAAGGAGTTCAATTACGCAGCAGAGTTCAAGACGCTCGACCTGAATGCCGTGATCAAGGACCTGCGAGTCTTGATGACCGACTCGCAGGCATGGTGGCCGGCCGACTTCGGCCACTATGGACCACTCTTCATCCGTATGGCTTGGCACAGCGCGGGTACCTACCGCATCGGCGACGGACGCGGCGGTGCCGGAGCCGGGCAGCAGCGCTTCGCGCCGCTCAATAGCTGGCCCGACAACGTGAACCTCGACAAGGCGCGCCGGCTGCTATGGCCGATCAAACAGAAGTATGGCCGGAAAATCTCCTGGGCCGACCTCATGATTCTCGCCGGCAACGTCGCACTCGAGTCGATGGGTTTTAAGACATTTGGTTTTGGCGGCGGCCGTCCTGATGTCTGGGAGCCCGAAGAGGAAATTTATTGGGGACCTGAGGGCACGTGGCTGGCGGACGAGCGTTACTCCGGCGATCGTGACCTGGAAAATCCTCTCGGCGCGGTGCAAATGGGCCTGATTTACGTCAATCCGGAAGGGCCCAATGGAAAGCCGGATCCTATCGCTGCGGCACGGGATATCCGGGAAACATTCGCCCGCATGGCGATGAACGACGAAGAAACGGTCGCGCTCATTGCCGGCGGTCACACCTTCGGCAAAACTCACGGCGCTGCCGTTCCCGCTCAATATGTAGGCGCCGAACCAGAAGGTGCCGCCATCGAGGAACAAGGTTTAGGGTGGAAGAATAAATTCGGTAAAGGTTTTGGTGATGACACCATCGGCAGCGGCCTGGAAGTCATTTGGACCACGACGCCGACCAAGTGGAGCAACAACTTCTTCACCAACCTGTTCAGCTACGAATGGGAGCTGACGAAGAGTCCAGCTGGTGCGCACCAGTGGACACCGAAAAATGGCGCTGGAAACGGGACTGTGCCGGACGCGCACGATCCCTCAAAGCGCCACGCGCCGTCCATGCTGACCACGGACCTCGCCTTGCGGTTCGACCCTGCTTACGAAAAGATTTCACGGCGATTCTACGAGCATCCGGACCAGCTCGCGGACGCGTTTGCGCGGGCGTGGTTCAAGCTGACGCACCGCGACATGGGGCCGATCTCGCGGTACCTTGGCCCGCTCGTTCCGAAGGAGCCCCTGTTGTGGCAAGACCCTGTTCCCGCCGTGGATCATAAATTGATCGGGGAGAAGGACATTGCTGCTCTCAAGGCCAAGGTCCTCGCATCCGGACTGTCGATCTCCCAATTGGTCACGACTGCCTGGGCGTCGGCTGCGTCGTTCCGCGGCTCCGACAAGCGCGGTGGGGCGAACGGGGCACGCATTCGCCTCGCGCCACAAAAGGATTGGGAGGTGAACCAGCCGGCGGCATTGGCGAAGGTTCTCAAGAAGCTGGAGGCGATCCAAAAGGAGTTCAACACCTCGCAGTCCAACGGGAACAAAGCGAAGAAGGTCTCACTCGCAGACCTGATCGTGCTGGGCGGCTGCGCAGCCGTTGAAGAAGCCGCGAAAAGGGCCGGGCACAAAGTGAAGATTCCCTTCTCGCCGGGCCGCACGGATGCTTCGCAGAAGCAGACCGACGTGCACTCGTTCGCCGTCATGGAGCCGGTCGCGGACGGGTTCCGCAACTATCTCCGAAACGGACAGATCCTGTCGGCGGAGGAGTTCCTGGTAGATCGGGCGCAGTTGCTGACACTGACTGCTCCCGAGATGACGGTTCTCGTAGGCGGCATGCGCGCGCTGAATGCGAACTTCGGCCAGGCCAAACACGGCGTCTTCACCAGCCGGCCAGAGACGCTGACGAATGATTTCTTCCTCAACCTGCTCGACATGAATACGAAGTGGGAGCCCTCTTCTGCGTCCGAAGGTGTGTATGAGGGGCGTGATCGGGCGACAGGCAAAATCAAGTGGACCGGCACGCGCGTCGATCTGCTGTTCGGTTCGAACTCCCAGCTCCGGGCAATCGCAGAAGTCTATGGATCTAACGACTCGAAGGAGGCGTTTGTGAAGGACTTCGCGGCTGCGTGGTACAAAGTGATGAACCTTGATCGCTACGATCTTGCCTGAGCGCGGCGAAAACCGAACGCTGTCAACTTCGCGGTGTTGCTGTTCTTTGTATCGGCTAAGCGAAGTTGTCGCTTTTCCTGGCTTGCGGGGGCGCATCGCGCGCCTCCGTTCCGCCTTTACCAACACCCCCACAGTTTCATACGGACCGAGTTTGTCCCCATGTCGGTCCAACACAAGATCTATCCACTATCATGTGTTCTTGTTCCCTTCTCGTCCATCCGTCCTGCGCAGCATCTTCCGCCAGCTGTGTCCTCGGTGCCGATCTGCGAAAATTTTCCGTTCTTCCATTTATTGGGGCTTCCCGAAAATGCATGATCGCTGTCCCACCTGCGGTCTCCACTTCAATCGCGAGCCGGGATATTTTCTCGGAGCCATGTACGTCAGTTACGGTTTGGGCCTTGCCGTCATCTTTGTTCTTGGCGCCGCCCTCTGGGCCCTGACGAAGTGGCGTTTGGACAAGATTGCAATCTGGGCTGTCCTGTTGTTCCTGCCCTTCGCCCCCATGCTGACGTTTCTTTCGCGTGTGCTTTGGATTTATCTCGATCAGAAGATCGATCCTGAGCCTCTCTAGAAAGTGCTCCGGGGATGCGGAGCATTTTTGCCGCCGCGCTCGATTCGGTACGCGTCGAGCCTGGCGGTCCGGATTTTCCTTTGTGAGCTCGGATTGCAGGCGCTGGATAAGAGTACCGGCAGCTTTTCGCAGGCAGGAGTCAAAACAACGGCCGTGTCGCGCGCGAGTGAGATTCAAATCGAAAGGCCTCCTGGGGATTGCCGCACCGAAGAGCCGAAAGCTCTTGAGCAACTGCCTGGTGTTTCTGCTGGTCGGCGGTTGTATGTGGCAGGTGGCTTGTGTTGGCGGGAGCCTGGGCGCTAATACTACGACTGGCACTCCCGCTGGCATCTGCTCCGACATCGTCACTGGCGCCGCGGGTTCCAATCAACACACGACCACAATCAAATTGACCGCCAAGTAATTAGCGGAGGAGATCATCCGCCACATAGTAAGACTTGAGAACAGCCTGGCGATAAGCGTGCTCGGCGGTCACGACATCCGGTTCATGACAGACCTTGACGAGGTCGAGCAAATGCTAATTAATTTGCTACGCAATACGCGGAAGCCGTTCTGCAAACTTCGATCTCGGGGTGCGAAGCGGGGACCGCTACACTGCATTGCTCGGATGCAAGGCCGCAGATCACCGTGGGCTGGCAGACCATTGGCGAGAAGGTAACCCTAGCAGAGGACGGGATTGCACCACCAACACTTAACCTTGCCCAGATGTTATCCTCGATGGTATGGATCATCTCGCAGTCCTTCGCGACAAAGTTGGAAATCTCCGTGCCGAGATCGCTCAGATTCAGGAGTTGAACGATCAGTATCGACGTCAGGGCCGAAATGAACCACAGGCCCAGATCGCTCATGGTCAGAGGAATGAACGGTTACAAGCTATCCAACAGGAACTCACGCAACTCGCGGACCTTGGCCGACGAGTTCGTTCCGTGGAACAGATGAAGGAACAACACCGCCTCCGTCTGCCTCTCGTCAACAAGGCTTCGTAGCGCTTTCAGTGTTGTCTTGAATGGAACATCTGCCCTCAAGCGTGCGTTACCGCTCTTGCACAAATTTCCTGCCCCGGTCCGGCTTGCGCGCCAGAATCGGACTCGAAGTTAAGCGCCAGTTGCGGCTGTGAGTTGTCCTGGGTGTCCGTTGATTTGCGAGTTCGAGAAGCCTTAGGCTACGAACGAGCGATTCAGTTTCAGAGCGTGACTGCCGCTGCCTCTCGATGCTGGCTCCGAAGTAAGCGTCAGAGCAACACACCTGTTCCACAGGCGGGGTCTGTGTTGAAGTCTCCGAATGCACGCAAAAACAGAATTGTCAGCGCCCAAGCGACGTACCCGTGCGGAAGTTCAGCGGTTGGTGGCCGAGTTTGTGATCAGCGGTATGCGGCGGAGTGAGTTTTGCCAGAGTCGAGGTTTGAGCTTCAGCACGCTGGATCGCCATCTGAAGAAACGGCGTTGGAAGAGAAGGCGTAAGCCAGTTTCTTCGACCGGTCGGTTGGTGAAGGTGGAGTTGACCGCCAAGAAATGGCCGACACAGCATGAACCGAGTTGTGGGCTGGCCGTGGTGCTGCCGGGCGGGCGCCGGATCGAGGTGCATCCTGATTTTGATACGAGTACGTTCGAACGCCTTGTGGGCATCCTGGAGCGGGCGTAAGCCGTGTTTGGACTGGGCCCAGCCACACGGATCTATCTGGCTGCGGGAGTCACCGACATGCGCAAGGGGTTCGAGGGGTTGTACGGTCTGGTTCGGGATCGATTGTCGTGTGAGCCTCTGAGCGGGCACCTGTTTTTGTTCTGCAACGGCCAGCGCAACCGGCTGAAGGTGCTCGTCTGGGACGGAAGCGGTCTCTGGGTCTGTGCCAAAAGATTAGAGAAGGGGCGCTTCACCTGGCCGCAGTCGGGCGACGCGCAGGGCAAGGTCATCCTGAGTCACGAAGAGCTGTCCTTATTATTGGGTGGAATCGATCTGACCCAAACCAAGCACAAGCGGTGGTACCGGAAGGCTTCCCCAGAGGGACACGCTGCCGCATAGGTTGCGTAGTTATTTGATCCTTTCGATCGACTCTGGTAAATCATTAACTCATAGTGAGTTTAGCTTCCATTCCTTCAGCACCAGCCGATCTGGAACTCATCGCACAACTTAAGAGCAAGCTACAGTATGCGGAGCTGCGGATTCGTGTGCTGGAAGAGCGTCTGCGGCTAATGCGGATCGAGAAGTATGGTGCGGGCGGAGAAAAACTTTCGCAGGCGCAAATGCAATTGTTCGAGCTTGAGCCTGTCGTCAGTGAAATGACCGAGCAGCCGGAGAGCGAGCACGCGCCAGTGCATCGCTCGACCAAGAAATCCGTCAAGCATCCGGGCCGCCAGGAGTTGCCAGCGAATCTTCCTCGCGTCGAGCGGGTTCTGCCTTGCACGCCGGATCAGCGCGTGTGCAAACGTTGCGGTAAAGAGACAGTGGTGATCGGCTACGAGGAAAGTTCCCAGTTGGATGTGGAGCCGGCGAAGTATTTCGTGCTGGTCGCGAAACGAGAGAAGCGAGCTTGCCCGTCGTGTGAGGAACTCGGAGTTGTCTCGGCACCCCTGCCACCACGGATCATCGAGAAGTGCTTGGCGAGTGATCAGATCGTCATCGACACGGTCGTCAGTAAATATTGCAATCACACACCCCTGCACCGTCAGAGCATGATTCTGGAACGGGACCTCGGCTTGAAGATCAGCCGCGCTACGCTGGACGGCTGGGTTCTGAAAGTTGGCGAGTTGCTGATCCCTATGGTCGCGGCGATGAGACGAGAGTTAATCACCGGAACTTACATTCAGGCGGATGAAACCCCAGTCGATGTGCAGACACGCGAGGGCAGAGGTAAGAACCACCAAGCGTACCTCTGGCAATACAGTCGCCCTGGAGGAACCGTAGTATTCGACTTCCGCTTGGGTCGCGGACGGGATGGACCGAAGCGTTTCCTGGGCCAGTTCGAAGGCATTCTCCAAACAGATGGATACGGCGCGTACGACCAGATCGGCGGGCCGAGAATGGTACATGCGGCTTGTTGGTCTCATGCAAGAAGGCAGTTTTTCGAGGCAGTGCAGCTAAATCCCCGAGACCCGGTTGCAACTCCGATTGTGGCGCGGATGGACGAACTGTTTGCTGTCGATGCGGAGTCTCGCCGCAAGACGCTGACAACTGCGGCCCGTCATGTCCGGCGCCAGGAAAGAGCCAACCTTCTTCTCGATGATATTCGCAGCAAGATCGAGGCAGCGCAATCTGCTGCTTTGCCTTCCAGCGCACTTAGCAAGGCTTGCCAGTACGCGCTTGCACTGTGGAAGAAGCTCACCCGCTTCTTGGAGTATCCCGAATTGGAGCTAAGTACTAACCTAGCGGAGAATTCCATGCGTCCGGTAGCTCTTGGTCGAAATTATGCGCAGTCTGCGATTATGTGCAGTTGGTGGACGTGACGATGCCCTGAAGCGTTGAGCGGCGGTTTCGTTCCCATCCTAGTTTCCAGAGAGCTGCACATAATCGGACAATCTCCCCGAAGGACTACTGTCCTTAGGAGAGATCATGCGCAGTTCTAGATCAACGGCTACACCGAATGCTGTTGAAGTCCGAAGTTTGATTCGTCTTTGTCTGACGACACTGGAAGCCCGCGGCTACCGTCCATCCACTATCTGGGGTTACCGAGGTGCCCTGAAACACTTTCTTTCTTGGGCCGAACCCGTTGGTGATCGCCTGGAGGTGAGCAAAGCCGCAGTCCGGCGTTTCCTTAACGAGCACCTAGCGGACTGCAAGTGCCGTGGCCGCGTCCAGCGTGGAATAGTAACGATCCGTTCGGCTCTGAACCATCTATTGACGATTCTTGGCGAAACGAGACTGGCATCGGAGGTAACGTTTCCCGCGCATGTTGACACGGAACTGCGAGCGTACTGCGATTATGCGAGCGATGTTTGTGGACTCGCGCCTGCAACGCTCATCTCGCGGCGGCAGTGGATTGGACGTTTCCTGGTTCAGCAGTTTCCCAAGGGAAGAGTCAACGTTTTGCGACTATCGCCGAAACGAATCCAGGATTTCTTCACTTCACGGTGCCAAGACTACCGACCGGGCACAGCTCAAGTGGTTGCTTCCGCCGTGCGCAGTTATCTACGGTTCCGTAGTTTGCGACATGCGGATCAAGTGGACTCTCTGCTGGCAGCGGTTCCGTCGGCCGCATGCTGGCGTCTGGCGGCTTTGCCACAGTACTTGGAGGCCGACGAACTTGCCTCGCTCATGGCCGGCTTTGACCGAAGGCTGCCTCAACAGCAGCGAGATTACTCGATTGTTCGCTGTTTGGTTGATCTGGGGCTCCGTTCTTGCGAAGTCGCGGCCTTACGTCTGGACGACATCGACTGGAAGAACGGCACACTGACCGTTTGCACGGAAAAGTCTCAACGATGTGATGTGTTGCCCCTGCCTTCTACTACCGGACGGGCGATCGCTGAGTATCTACGCAAAGCCCGTCCCGCCAACGAAAGCCGTGCGGTTTTTGTTCGTCATCGAGCCCCATTCCACTTGCCGGTGAGTCCCAGCGTTATCCGTTCTGTCGTTCGGCGGGCGGCTGAGCGCAGTGGCCTCATGGACCGGCTACATGGTCCGCACCGATTGCGTCATAGCGCAGCTACACGGATGCTGCACCAGGGCGCGACCTTGAAGCAGATCGCCGACATACTGCGGCACAGAAGCCTGGATACGACTGCAATCTATGCCAAGGTCGATGTACCGCGGCTGGCTGCAATCGCGCAACCTTGGCCCGGAGGTGCTGCATGAGACGGTCCACAATGACAAAGCAGGTCGAACAGTATCTGACATTGCGGCGTGCCATGGGTTTCGATTTGCTAGGTGAGGGATACCAGATTCATGCCTTCGCGCGCTTTGTAGAGGAGACCGGCCACGCCGGTCCCCTAACGACGGACTTATTGCTCCGCTGGGTGCAGGCTGCAAAAAAGCCGGGGCCTGTCACAGCAAGCCGCCGTGTCGAAGTGCTACGTCCATTTCTCAAACACTGTCGGCAGTTCGACCCCGCTTGCCCGGTGCTTCCATTGGGGCTTTGCGGTCCCGCTCATCGGCGGATCTCACCACACATCTACACAGAAGCGGAAATTATTGAACTGCTTGTTGCTGCTCGCGAACTCAAGCCCGATGGAATGCGCCCACTGACATATGTGACGTTGTTCGGTACGTTGGCGGCGACAGGGATGCGCCTCTCGGAGGTGCTCCACCTGGAGCAAGCCGATGTTAACTTGAAACAGTCAACCCTCACGGTACGCGAGACCAAGTTCAAGAAATCGCGGTTAGTACCCCTTCATTCCAGCACAATCGAGGCCTTGTCACGATACGCGAAAGCCTGCGCCGCAATATCTCGGCAACGCAGCGTCAAAGCGTTCTTCCTCACCAGCGGCGGCCTGTCTGTTCCCTCGAGAACGGTTCACCACACCTTCGATGTTTTGCGTCGACAGTTAGGCTGGGTTGCGCGTGGCGGACATCCACAACCACGAATCCATGATCTGCGCCACACCTTCATCTGCCGGGCGTTGTTGCGCGGCCAGCAAGAGAACCGACTTGATCATGTGGCTGATGCCATCGCGACTTATGTCGGCCACGCGAAGGTTTCCGACACGTATTGGTACGTCACCGCCATCCCGGAGCTGATGGGTATCGCCTCCGACCGCTTCTCCCGTTTCTCTACGGGAGAATGCCGATGAAGAGCACTCCACAAACCCATTTTGCAAGTCTGATACAGGAGTTCTTTCTCGAGCGTCTGATGCGCCAGCGGAACTCCAGTCCACAAACTGTGGCGGCCTATCGCGATTGTTTCCGGCTGCTGTTCGAGTTTGCCCAGGAACACCGAAACAAGCCTACAGACCGTTTGGTCCTCACCGATCTCGATGCTCCGCTGGTACTGGCGTTTTTGGATCATCTCGAGAAAGTCCGGAAGAACTCCATTCGCAGTCGGAACGCCCGATTGGCGGCGATACGGTCCTTCTTGCGTTTTGCTGTTCTGAAGGACCCGCAATCGCTGGCCACCATCCAGCGTGCGCTCACCATCCCGATAAAACGTCACAGCCGGCCGTTGGTTGGATTCCTGTCGCGCGAAGAGGTGCAAGCGCTAATCAGCGCTCCCGATCCTTCCACACGATCCGGACAACGCGATCAAGCTTTCTTGGCCACCCTCTACAACACAGGTGCTCGCGTGTCTGAGGCCATCAACATCAAGATTGCCGATCTCGTACTAGACGCTAGCCCCAGCATTCGGCTGCACGGCAAAGGCCGCAAGGACCGCGCCGTGCCGATCTGGCCTGCAACTGCTCTTAGGCTTCGTCGCTGGCTCGCGCAGATCGAACGGGCACCGGATAAGCCGTTGTTTCCCGCGTCATCGGGGGGCCCGCTAACGAGGTCTGCGGTTGCCGACCGTCTGCGACGGGCCGTGCAAACCGCTAGAGGCGAGTGCGCAAGCCTCGCCCGTAAACGTGTCTCTCCACATACCTTCCGGCATACGACCGCTATGCACTTGCTGCAATCCGGCGTTGATATCACAGTCGTTGCTCTCTGGCTTGGTCATGAAAGCCCAGCCACGACCCACCTCTATATAGAAGCCGACCTTAAGATGAAGGAAGCGGCACTAAAGGCGGTCCAACCGCCGGTCACGAGGCAGGTCCGGTATAAAGCACCTGATCGCATGCTTCGTTTCTTACAGGGGCTCTAACTATTATGTGCAGTTCGCGAGTGCTAGCACCCCGTTGGTTCGCATCATGCGCCCTGCGGCTACCCATAATCGCGGACTGCGCATAATTACGGTTATGTACACGTGTACATAATCGGAAGAATTGGTTGCACATCGGCAGCCCACAAGCAGGACCGAAGGTTGCGGCCATTCTCTCGGTCGTGGAGAGCTGCCGTCGGCTGCAAGTTCCGGTGCGCGATTACTTCTCCACGATTCTCCCTGGGCTTGCCGATCTCCCGATTCGGTGCCTTCCAGACCTTACTCCCGCAGTGTGGGCTGCCCGACAAACATAGACTCAAGCGACCAGAGCATTGGCATGATGGGATTCTTGCGACTACAACCCCATCGCGGTCATTAGGTCATTACTTCCTGTTTGCCGACAATACACGAACTGATTTCGTCTGTGATCGCAGGAGCGTTTATAAGATGCTGATATGGCCGTGGCTAGGACACACTAAGCTATTGGACATATTTTTGCAGGCGAAATGATATGGGAACGGCGCAAGTTCTTGTACCTAGATTGTGGAGCCGAACAAGCAACCGCATTAGTCATTGGTCGAACGCGCATCTGCCCACACGTTCTTGATTTGGGGAGGATGCAGCAATGTCTGCATTACAACACAATACTGCTCGGTTTTTTGTGAAAGAGCTGCCAACTGCTCCTCCGTTGCCTGCGGCGCGTGGACATCAAAATTGACTCTAATGCTTTCAAATCCGACCGGCACCGTTTTGGACATTCCCAATGTCCCTTGCAAGTCCAGATCTCCTTCAACGATTACCTCGATTTTGTCAGTCGGTATTCCCATCGCGGCGGCGACCATCTGGCAGGTGATCTGTGCGCAAGCGGCTAATGCACCTAGCAGCAGATCGCCGGAGCAGGCGCCGGTACCGGCTCCTCCAACGCCTTTGTGCGCCTGAGCGTTATAGATAGCTCGCCCCAGGTCGACGGAGCAAGAAATTGGCGCCTCGTTTTGTCGTCCATTCGCGACCAACGTGATCCGGGAACTGGCCGGGGTCTGCCGATATGTATCCTTCAAAGGCCGCTGCAGGGATCGGATATTCATAGCATTCTCCTAAAATTCACGTCATTATATCTGCGTTCATCCAGATGGCTGACCGAGACGTGCCGTTCCCGCCCGACGACGTTTTGGGACAAGCTAAAATCGGACTTCTGCCGAAGTCGGATCAATCACCGACTTTACTTCCGAGATACGGTTTGCCGGGAAGCCTCCCTGCATGGCATGGACACGAATCATCTCTTCGTTGGGAGCGATGTAGACACAGTAAATCGTGTCCGTCGTCACGTAGCTGTGCAGCCATTGGATCTTGGGCCCGAGGCTGTCCAGGACGCTGCACGACTTCTGCGAGATAGCGAGCACCTGATCAGGCGTCATATTTCCGATGCCGGCAAGCCGGCGCTCAATAACATACTTGGGCATGCGTTTTCCTTCCTTGCCAGCGTTTTGGACGACAAAAAAAGGGAGACGCGCGGCGTGAGCCGGGCGTCTCCAGTAGCACTATTCATGTGTGCAAGTCACGTGGTCGTTCCAATCCACGAATGCGCCATGTGGATTGTCCCGCCACGCCCATACGTGGAGTTCGTAGAACGGGTTGGGGACGGCATACCGGTTCGGGCTGTCGACGAGCAGAAAGACCTGACCCTCCAAGACGGGAGATTGATTGTTGTTGTTCTTGAGCCATGTCGCCGCGTCCGTAATGAACTCGACGCCGACCAGTTTCAGTTGACCGCTCGGCTGGGGCTCATAGATCAGGGCCTGCGGGTGGTTGACATCGATCGTGCCGTTCAGCAGTGCGCCATTGACGTAGTGGATGCCCATCGCACCATGATCCGAACCGCTGACACAACCGAGGAACGGTCCATATCCGTCCTTGGTGGCATTGTTGACGTCGAGGTACTGCTGGGTTGCGTTGCGAACCATCTGAACCAGTTTGTTTTGTTCTCCCTGCTCCGCCGGCTGCAGTTTCTCCTGAGCGAAACCAAACAAGGAAAGCGCAGGCAATGCGACCAACAGCAATAATCTACGCGACGTGAGAAACAGTGAATTTTTCATCGTTTGAGTCTCCTTTTTGTTTTTTGTGAGGAAAATGCCAAAAAAGACCGTGCCATGACGCACATTTCCTAAGCCTCAAGCTTTTCTGATTGTGTTTGTAAATCTCCAACAGCACTCGTTAAGGGTTTAAATTCAGCTGATGTTCCTGCTCATCTTGCACGTCTCTATTTAGTAAGGCGGGAATTGACCTCGAACAACCGCATTGCAAAATTAAAAGCCGATTTCCGAATTCAAGCGTGGCCAGCACGTCATAGCAGAACGTTGGTCACCAATTTGGGGATTTCTTACGCTCCACAGATCGGTACTCAAGCAAGCGTGCTGTGTAGATGTTTGAAGCCGGAAGGGGAACAGATTTTGAACTCTGTTCCCCTTTCTTAGTCTTTTCCCCCGAGCGCTGCCATACTTCGTAGTGCGAATGCTTTCCAAGTGGTCTACTCGACAGATGCGAGAAGCGTGAACACTTCCTCGGCTACGTTTCCGGCCCGCAGTTCGCTTTCTAATTTGCTCGCTGGCAAGTCATAGCCCATTCTTCCTGCGCGCTTGATACGGGCAAGAAAGTACCGGTCGCCGTATCGGTGAAACACAAGAGCCGTCTTTTTGCTCCCGTTCAACGACTCACCCCCAATGGGGTAGGCGAAGGCGTGATGCTTCCCGCTGCTGATCGAGAGCGTTGTTTGTCCGTTGACCATAAATTGGATTGTGCACTCGCCCGCCGGCATCGTCTTGCCGTTCGCGACGAACTCGAAGGGAACCTGTGCCTTGATCGTGGTGTACATCTGCGCGTGTACCAATCCCGTCAACCCGACGAGCATCAGGATTAGCAGTGTTGCGGCGTGCTTTTTCGTCGTCATTTTGTTTTCTCCTGTCGCGAAGTATTTGGGGGCTGCCTTCTAGCTTCTTGCTGAAGCCGAACTGGACGCCTCTATCTAGTAAGGCGGGAATTGACTGAAAGAAACCGCAGGGAGGAAGTGAAAAGACCCGGACGCCAAAAATCGTCAATGCCCAACGAGACTAGGTTTTTACGTGTTTTCGTTGTAATGTATTGACACTGTGGGAGATAGATGGATTCGCCTTCTAGTCACGAAGTCACCAGCCTACTGAAAGCCTGGAGTAGCGGAGACGAACAGGCTCTGGAAAAGCTTACGCCGCTGGTGTATCGGCAACTGCACCAGATCGCGCAACGCTATATGGGCGGAGAGCGGTCCGGCCACATGCTCCAAACCACCGCATTGGTTAACGAAGCCTATCTACGTTTGGTTGACTGCGGACAAGTGAACTGGCAGGACCGGGCGCATTTCTTTGCTATCTCGGCCAATTTGATGCGGCGCATTCTGATTGATTTTGCCCGCTCGCGCGGTTATTTGAAACGCGGAGGCGCCGTTCCTCACATTCCTCTGGAGGAGGCTCCCTCGGTGAGCGACGAGCCTGACGTCAATCTGGTAGCGCTGGACGATGCACTAAAAGCACTGGCTGCCGTGGATGAAAGGAAAAGCAAGGTTGTCGAACTGAGATTCTTCGGCGGATTGAACGTCGAAGAAACGGCTGAAGTCCTGCGTGTTTCCAGTGATACCGTTATGCGGGACTGGAAATTGGCCAAAGTCTGGCTTTTGCGCGAGTTGAGCCGTGGAAGGGCGAGCCATGAGGCGTGAGGTTTGGCGTCGCGTCGAAGAACTTTTTCAGCAGGCTTTGGAACTTGATGAAGACCGACGCACCGAGTTCCTTCAATCCGCATGTGGAAGTGACGACGGGCTGCGCCACGAAGTGGAGTCGCTGCTGGCTCACGAGAAGAAGGCTCAACATTTTATTGAAACGCCTGCAATGGAGGTGGCAGGCAAAATCCTTGCCAACCAGGCCCACAAACAGACTTGGAAGAACCTCATCGGCGCTACAGTTTCACATTACCGCGTGATCGAAAAGCTTGGCGGCGGAGGAATGGGGGTTGTTTACAAAGCAGAAGACATCGATCTCGGTCGCTTTGTTGCTCTTAAATTCTTGCCCGACGACGTAGCGCACGACCCTCAGGCTCTCAGCCGCTTCCAGCGTGAAGCCAAGGCGGCCTCGGCGCTGAATCATCCCAATATCGTCACCATTTACGAGCTTGGGCACCTGAACGGCACGCACTATATCGCCATGGAGATGATCTCTGGCGAAACGCTGCGGGCCCTGCTTTCGTCGGGACCGCTGCCCTATCGCAAGGCCATCGCGATCGCAACGGAGATTGCCGATGCGCTAGCCAAGGCGCATGAAACCGGGCTCGTCCATCGCGACCTCAAACCGGAAAACCTTATGGTCGCCCAAGATGGTCAATGCCAAGATTCTCGATTTCGGCCTGGCGAAGCTGCGCGATCACTCTCTCGATCCGGAGCGCCCGACTCAGGCCAACTTACTGACCGATCCCGGTACGGTGATGGGAACCGTCGGTTATATGTCGCCGGAACAGGCCAATGGTGACGACGTCGATTTTCGCTCCGACCAGTTTTCTTTTGGCGCGGTGCTCTACGAGATGGTCAATGGGCATCCAGCATTTCAGGGCCGAGGCCGGGCGGAGATAATGGCTGCCATTGTCCGCGACCAACCGCAACTGTCCATGAAGGTGCTGGCGCCGGCACCTTTCTTTTGGATACTTCAAAAGTGCTTGGCCAAGGACGCGAATCAGCGTTACTCCTCCACCCGGGATTTGGCTCGCGATCTCGCCACAGTTCGTGATCTGCGCATTGATCCTGAAACACGATATACCGTGCGCTCTCCGAGCAACATGCCCGTACAACGCACGGCCTTCATTGGGCGGGAGCGGGAAGTGGCTAGTCTTCGACAACTTCTGAGTCGCAGCGATGTGCGGCTAGTCACATTGACGGGTCCCGGTGGCATTGGTAAGACGCGGCTCGCGGTCCAGGTAGTTACCGAGATGGGTGATGGCTTTACGGGTGGTGTATGTTTCGTTTCCCTTTCGGCTGTCAGCGGTAACGAGTCGATGACTAGAGCAATAGCTCAAGCAATTGGACTGCGGGAAATGCCCGGTCAGTCGTCACAAGAGAGTTTGAAAGAGTATGTGCGTGGACTAACCCAGCCACTGCTTCTGTTGCTCGACAACTTCGAGCACCTGCTCTCTGCCGGTTCCGACGTTGCCGAGTTGCTTACGTTAAACCCCAACTTGAAAGTGCTGGTTACGAGCCAAGCATTGCTTCATATTTACGGCGAGCACGAACAGCCGGTTCCGGCTCTGGCGGCGCCGGACCTGCGGTCTGTTCCGCACACACCGGAGGCGCTTTCCCGCTTCGCGGCGGTCGCACTCTTTCTAGAACGCGCGAAAGCTGTGAAGCACGATTTCACGCTGACTAAGGAGAATGCCACCGCCGTCGCTACCATCTGTAGCCGGCTCGATGGACTACCGCTGGCGATTGAGTTGGCCGCGTCGCGCGTCAAACTGCTTTCGCCCACAGCCATGCTCACCCGCCTGGAATCCTCGTTGAACCTGCTCACTGGAGGCGCGCGTGACCTGCCTGCACGACAGCAAACGCTTCGCGCTACCTTGAACTGGAGTTACAGCCTCCTGAACGCCGCAGAGCAAAGCCTGTTTCGGCGCCTTTCCGTATTTACCGGCGGTTGCACGTTGGAAGCTGTCGAGGCAGTATGCGATACGAAGGGCGACCTTGGCATTGATGTGCTCGATGGCATGGCCTCGATGGTGAATAAGAGCCTGATCCAGCAGCTGGGGGGGGCCGCCGCCGACCGCCTCCTCATGCTGTCCATGATCCGGGAGTACGCCCTGGAGCGCCTCGTAGAAAGCGGCGAAGAGTTCGCCACTCGCCGCGCACACGCCGCCTATTACATCGTGCTCGGGGAAGAATGCGGCGCAGAACTCAGGACTCATCCCGAGTGGCTCGATCGTTTCGACTTAGAGCACCAAAACTTTCGCGACGCGCTGGAATTTCTGATCCGAACCGCCGATGGAGACTGGGGTATGCGCCTCGGAGCCGCTCTGTTTCATTTCTGGGAGACACGGGAACACTTTGCCGAGGGTCGGGCGTTCTTGGAGAGGTTGCTACACGTACCGGGCACGGTTCAGCCTAAAATGCGCGCTCGCCTCTTGTTTTATACAGGGGTTTTAGCGGGTTCACAGGGCGACTTCGACTCCGCACAGAAACTACAAGGAGAGAATCTGAAAGCCTGCCGCGACCTGCACGACCACCGCGGAGTCGCGGTGGCGCTCAATGGATTAGGGGTGACGGCCCGCGAGCGTGGAGACCTTGATGCTGCATGCTCACTATTCGAGCAGTGCGTCGCAACTTGGAGAGAGATGGGCAGTTCCATTGACACTGCTCGAGCCCTCAGCAATCTGGCGAATGTCGTCCGGTTGCAAGGCAACCACGCGCGCGCCCACGCGCTGTATGACGAGTGCCTGGCCATTTTCCACGCAGTCGGCGACACCACCGGAGTCGCGTGGACCCTGAACTACCTGGGCGACCTCGCACGGGAATCAGTGGATTCCATCGCTTCTCGCTCTTATTACGAGCAGAGTCTCTCAGCCTTTCGGCAGTTGGGCGACGGCTGGGGTATAGCGAGCGCTTTATCCGACCTGGCCAGGCTTAGTGCAGCCCAGGGTCAGCATCAGCATGCCGAGACGCTCTATGGCGAAAGTATGAAGATCTTTCGGGATTTGGGACATCAACGCGGCATCGCCAGGGTGCTAGAGTGTTTCGCCGCAGGCGCAGCTGCACAATCTCGGCCGCAGCAGGCGCTTCGCCTGGCAGGAGCAGCCGCCGCATTGCGTCAGCGCATCGGCACTCCTCTCATTCCCGCAGAGCAATCCAGGCTGGAAAGAACGTTGGAACCCGCGCGCAACATGCTCACCCATGCTGCAGACTTGGAGGCATGGTCGTCAGGATGGGAGATGTCGGTGGAGGAAGCGGTCCAAGAGGTACTTGGCACGAAGAGCACCGCCAAATCATGACCAAAGCCCGAGTTAACCGGCCGTGCTGGGATCAATCATTCGACGAACCGCGGATACCCGGTTCACCGGAAACCCACCGCGTCGCCCATGCTCGCGAATTGTTTCCTCGTCCGGGGCAAAGTAAACACAATAGACCTTATCGCCAGTCACATAACTGTGCAGCCACTTGATTTTCGGACCCATGGCGTCGAGAACGCTAACTGATTTTCTGGCAATCTCCTTTAGATCCGCATCCGACAGATTCCCTGCCCCCGGAATCTCGCGCTCGATTACAAATTCAGGCATGGTCACCTCACACCCTCGTTATGGTAGCAAATATTCATCGGGTTCGCTGGAACAAGACTAGGCAGCTAGGATTGTCTTTAAGGTTCTCATCTGGCTGAGGAACGAATGACGGGCAAACCGGCAGTAATCTCGTAATCTGCCCTGGCCGAACTGTTGGCTGCAGATTCAATCTGTCAACCGTGTGTTTGCTCTGACGCTTACGCTCCGAAGTGGTGCAGGCGGAACCATTCGACGAAGTTCTTGGACTCTCGAGCGTAGCCGTACAACCAGTCTTCAGTCCGCTCCGAAGATCGAAATCCAGCGCAGCATGAGAACGAATTGCTTCCTTCTAACATGCTTTCGCTAAATCTCACCTGCTAAATCGCAGTGACTTTTTCAACACCCACGCCTGTTAACAACAGTTACTTTCGGATTGTCCATCTTCGGGAACAACGCACAAGGTGCCAAGAATCGAAGCCCGGTTGACTGACAAAGGTCCGAAATCGGCTGATTCAGCCTATGCGGTGAAACCCTCCCATTAGCCAATTTTTGTTCCAATAGCCTCGCCCGAAACGATGATCTCCACCCGCCGGTTCTGCTGTCGGCCGGCGGCGGTGTCGTTACCGGACACTGGATTGGCCTGACCCTCTCCTGCGGAAGTGACGTCGTCCTGTTTCAATCCCTGCTGTACCAGAAACGTTTGCACTGTGTCAGCGCGCTGACCGGAGAGCTTGAGATTGAGGTCCTCGGTGCCGGTGCTATCGGTGTAGCCCTCAATCCGCAGCTTCAGGCCGGGATGCGCCAGGATGACGCCGGAAAGCCTGGCCAATTTCAGATTCGCATCCTGCGAAAGTTCGTACTTGCCGGAAGCAAACAGAATGTCAGCCATAGTGACCACCAGCCCGCGGGGAGTATCGACCGTTTGCAGCACCGAGTTGAGTTGGGCCAGCAACTGGGCGCGTAGGTCTGCGGCTTCCTTGCGTGTTCGCTCGGCATCAGCCCGGGCGGCCTCTTCCTTTGCCTTCAGCACATCTTCCTGTGCCGCAGCTAGTTCGGATTGTCGCTTCGCTTCCTCGTCGGCTTGTCGCTTCGCTTCAGTCGCTTCGGCTGCCGCCTTAGCTTCCGCTTTCGCCTTCGCTGTGGCGGCGGCAGCTTCGCGCTCGTTTGCTATGCGCTCCTCTTGCTGGTGTTGCACGGCCAACGCGCGCGCGTCTTCCGCAAATTGGGCGGTTTGCCGGGCCGTCGAGATGATCACTTTCTTGTCGGCCTTACTCGTGAGCGAGCTTTCTGTCATTGCCAAGCTACCTTGCGCTTTGGAAAAGATCTCTGCTGCATATTTTTCGGCTGCGTGCGATTTTGCGATTTCTACGGCGTTCCGAGCTTCGTACACGTCCAGTGGGACACTCGGATCAAGGGTGAGCGCCAGCGGGTTCCCCATCTTTTGATACTCACTGCGTTTCATGAGCGGATAATTGTTAACGACGAAGATTTTTCCCTTTGTGCCCTTCCGGATCGAATTCTTCATTACTACCATTTCGCTGGGCTGGCGGACCGCAGAGTAGGGTTCTGCAGTCACAAACAGGGAGAACGTCTGCATCTGGGTGGTGGCGCTCAGCTTACCCTCCCCAGATTTGTTAAGAAAAATCTGGCCGAGATTGCTGGTACGCCCTTCTGTGGAGACCGCCCACAGGACGTACGTCATAAATTCTGTGCCCAATGTCGTGGGTTGCGCTAAGCCCTTGGTGGAAGCCTCGACAGTCGTTGCTCCAGATTTTGCCTCGACCTTTGCTTCGCCAGTGGCTTGAGACATCAATGCGGTGCCGTTCAGATCGACTTTTGTGCCACCGCCGCCAACTTGGTAGCCAATGGCCTCGACAGAGCTAATGATGACACTCGATGATGCTGGCGCATCCTGAGGTGATTGGGCTGTAACAGTACCTGCTAAAAAGCAAAGCACCACAAGAGGCAGCGGTGTCCGACTGTTGAATCGCATATTAGTCTCCCTTCAACGAAGCCGTCATGGCTCAAACAGAAATCAACAAGAAGAGACAGTCACCTTTTTCAGAGTGTCTTGATCCTTGGATAATCGCAGGCCACGGCTCTGTAGCCGCTGACGAGGCTTCTCGATCAGCATCATCGATAGCCCACCTCCGCACAACTGTCGATTCTGACAGTGCGAGCCAACGCCCCGATTTTCATATTTGGCAATTTAGGATGCTCTGGAAGATAATCCCCCCCGCTAGTATGCATCCGCAGATCGGTGCAAAAATCCTAGTTATCTTCCTACCGTTTTGAATAGCCGATTTTGTCTGGGGCTCTGTTGAACGGTGTTCTGGCTGGAACGTCCCGTGGCACCATTAGTAATGGCACCGTAATGGCCCAGACGAGGTCTTTTCCTGCCCCGCCGAAGCAGCTAAATTACCTTTACCCAAGCGAGACAGATTCTAACGGTTTCGCCCTGAACACCGGCCCAAGAAACTCTGCAACCCTTCCACACTCTGCAGAGGAACTTAAGGAAAAGTTGCATAAAGCGAGCACGTGGGCATCACCTCATTCAGGGGTGTGAGCCGAGCATCGACTGGAGAATTTAAGATGAAACGCCATTTGTTTGCCTTGCTGTTGTTGGTTCCATCGCTCTCTTTCGCCCTCACGCCGGTCACCATTAATAACGTCTCCATCAACTACACAACCCACACGGTCACTGCTGTTGGGTCAGGCTTTTGCACTGGCGCTCTGCCTTCAGTCACTTTCAACACGACCCGACTCAAAGTGACCTCTGCGTGCTCGTCTTCGATGGTCGTGGCTACTCTGCCCGTGCAGGCAGCAGGTTCTTACCGGCTCATAATTGCCAACAGCGGCGGAGCCTCGGCTACATTCGATGTGACTTACGGCGCGGTCGGGCCGCAGGGACCACAGGGCTCGACGGGAGCGACCGGGGCAACCGGAACCCAAGGTGCAACGGGCGCAATCGGTCCACAGGGTCCGATCGGACTCACGGGAGCGGCTGGAGCACCCGGAGTGACTGGATTACAGGGGCCAATCGGGTTGGCCGGTGCGCAAGGAGCGACTGGAGCCGCGGGCCCTCAAGGTCCTGCGGGCGCGAACGGCACGGGCTTCAACTTCCGCAACGCATTCGATCCTACGGCGACCTACGCGATCAATGATGTTGTGACTTACAGTGGCTCGACGTACCTGGCGAATATAGCCAACGGCCCGAACACACTCACACCGGATGCGAACACAAGCGCGTGGGTTGTGGTGGCGCAGCAAGGCGCAACAGGTTCAGCCGGCTCGCAAGGTCTTACTGGAGCGATGGGACCACAAGGCTCACAAGGAATCCAGGGACTCACCGGAGCCATCGGGCCTCAAGGTGCGCAGGGACCGAAAGGCGATAGCGGACCACAAGGTCCAACAGGAGCACAGGGCCCCGCAGGCAACAACGGAACGAATGGTACCAACGGGATAGATGGCAGCAACGGAGCACAAGGGATTCAAGGTGCCTCCGGGACGAATGGCATCAACGGCACGAACGGAACTGGCTTCAACTTTCGTGGGACGTTCGACCCCAACATTTCCTATGCGGTTAACGATGTGGTGTCCTTCACCCCCACTGTAATCACCTACAACGTCAACCTGACCTTCGGCGCTGCTGGTTCTGCGGTCGGTACGATTACAACTGATGGTACGCAGGGTGTGCTGAGTCCTTCCAACATCGTCTCATGGAACCTCACGTTGACGGATCACGGCACCAACTCCACCATCTTGACACAGGCTAACTCTGTAGTGAGTGAAGGTACTTACAACACGGGGGGTGTTGCTAACAACGACTTCAGTGCAACATCAACTACCTTGCTGTTTAATTATGGTATGGGCGACGCTGGCTCATGGGGTATCTCTGGGGCTTCCGGACAACTCTGTTTCACCAGCTACTCGAACTGTTTCGGGCCGAGCAATACCTATGGAACGTGGAGCATCAACGGTGACAGCCAGTGGACGTACTCTGGTGCCGGAGGATCACAGGTGGTTGCCACTGGCGGTGCGACCACTCACGGTGGCACGTCCACGTATGTTGCAACGGCGCCGGTATCGGCGGGGACTGTACCGGGCACGCTTCCGTGGGTAATGATGGCACAGGCGGGCACGAATGGCACGAATGGTACGAACGGTGCCCCGGGAACTCCGGGAGCACCTGGTACGCCGGGAATCAACGGGATTAACGGAACGAATGGTGCAACAGGCGCAATCGGTCCACAGGGTCCGCTTGGATTGACGGGAGCGACAGGAGCAACCGGAGCGGCTGGAGCACAGGGGCCAGTCGGGTTGACGGGTGCGCAAGGAGCGGCTGGAGCCGCGGGCCCTCAAGGCCCTGCGGGCACAAACGGCACAGGCTTCAATTTCCGCGGCGTTTTCAACACGAATACTACGTACGCCCTCAACGATGTCGTTACCTATACCCCCATCACCTACAACGTCAACGTATCATTCGGCGCTTCCGGCTCTATGGTCGGTACGATCACGACCGATGGCACGCAAGGTGTGCTCAGCGTGAGTAACATCATTGGTTGGAGCCTCATACTGAAGGACTACGGCACCAATTCAACCACCCTGACACCGGGTAACTCCGCGTTCGATTCCGGCAACCACGACACAGGCAGTCAGCCTAACAGTAACTTCACCGCCACGCCAACCGGCCTCACATTCACCTACAACAATGGTGGGTTCTGGTCTGTTGCAGGCGCGTCCGGGCAGTTCTGTATAACGGACTGGTCCAACTGCTTCGGCCCCGTTGCTTTCGGAACGTGGAGCATCAACGGTGACAACCAGTACTCGTATTCTGGCGCTGGAGGCGGCAGTTCACAGGTTATCGGCACGGGCGGTACCGCAGGTGGCACGTCCACGTATGTTGCAACGGCGCCGGTATCGGCGGGGACTGTACCGGGCACGCATCCGTGGGTAGTGATGGCGCAGGCGGGCACGAACGGAACCAACGGCACGAATGGCACCAACGGTTTGCAGGGTCCGCAGGGTTTTCCGGGTGCCACAGGTGCGACTGGCGCACAAGGCTTAGCTGGGACGAACGGAACCAATGGTATCAACGGCGCGACTGGCGCACAGGGTGCCCAAGGCATTCCCGGCACAAACGGTACCAACGGTACGAATGGCATCAACGGCACGAACGGCACAGGCTTCAACTTCCGTGGCGTTTTCAACACGAATACTACGTACGCCCTAAACGACGTCGTTGCCTTCACTCCCACCACGGGTATCACCTACAACGTCAACCTGCCCTTCGGCGGTGCTGGTTCCATGGTTGGTACTATTACGACCAACGGTACACAAGGCGTACTAAACAACTCGGACATCGTCTCGTGGAACCTAACGTTGAACGACGGGTCCAAAACAGTGGTTTTGATACCGACTACGTCCGCAGTAGGTCTATATGGTGCTGACTGGACGGCTACCCCGAGCAACATAGTATTTAACTACAACGTTGGGGACAACGGCTACGGAGGCTTTTCTGGTCCCCATGGACAATTTTGTATCACAAGCCAGAGTAACTGCTTCGGGCCTGCTGATACTTACGGTTCTTGGGGTGTCCAAGGCGATAGCTGGGTGTACTCTTACGGGTCTGGTACACAGACAATCGCCACTGGCGGTGTCGCAACTTACGGTGGCACGTCCACGTACGCTGCAACAGGGCCGGTATCGGCGGGCACTGTACCGGGCACACTTCCGTGGGTAATGATGGCTCAGGCTGGCACCAACGGCAGCAATGGAACGAACGGGATCGACGGAGCCCCCGGCATCATCGGTCTGCCGGGAGCGACCGGTGCAACAGGTGCCACGGGACCTACCGGACCTGTGGGTCCTGCTGGTACAAACGCCCCAGCCAACACTTACGTGAACACCACGTACACCAACGCTCAGGTAAGCGGGTCGGCGGGCATCCAGTCGCCGGGAGTGATCCAACTCACCAACATCCCTGCGGGTTCCTATTTGGTGACTGGGAATATCACTCTCGCCTACGGAGTTGATCCGCAAGGTCACCGCTTCGTCAACCCTTGGTGCGATGTTTATGCCTCCGATGGCGGCGGCAGCCCTATGAACATTGGGCAGCCTGCGTTCGCAACGATGGAACTCCCGTTTACCGCTGACGGACAAACAACAACAAGTGCGACTTTGGTGGTAAACGCTTGGGTCACCTTGGCGAACCCCACCAATCTCATCTACGTCGGCTGCTCCATCAACGGTCCCTGGGACACAACCACCCTTCACACCCAAATCCAGACGATCACTGCCGTGCAATCCACGGTCGTAAAGTCTGCTGGCAGCGTGTACTAAGTTGTTTGAATCTCTGAGCCCCGGTCAATTTAGCCGGGGCTCTTTCCTTTCCAGTATTAGACCCGGGATGGACAGCGCGGAGCCACTTCCCCCCCGCCATGAAATTGAAAGCGTGGCCAAAACCACTGGGAGCCGCCATTGTCATCGAATCAAAAACACTCGGTGACCGCACCTGCAAGACTTGCAGGTGCAATCAACGACTTTCCTTTACGACGCGCCCATTAAGCGGCTGCAGAGGCCCGGACGTCGTGAGGATAAAGCTTAGCGAAGGCGCTGATCTGCTCCGCCGAGATGTCCACTGGAGTCTTCAACACATACCACGTCACACCCTGAGTGCAGGGCGGAGCCGTTACCGAGCCCACGTATCTGTAATAGGCGGCGGCGCGGGGCAGCAGTCCAGCGGGATCGATGTCAACCCTGGCAATCTCCTCCTCCTCATGCGAGAAACCTGGCAACACCTTGCTCTCTGTCTTTGGCATATGTTCCCAGATCTGCTGAATGGTCGCGTTCGCGGTGCCCGAAAACACTGAGTCCCTAACTCCGGACCGTTGTCAGGCACAAAAGAGATTTCGGGTCGAAAAGTCGGCGGGAGCGCCGGGACTCGAACCCGAAGCCTCCTGCGTGACAGGCAGGCGTTCTAACAGCTGAACTACGCTCCCGCATACTAACAGTCGTCTGATTCGTTCCGGGTCCCTCCGATGCCCTCTCCTTCCCTGCCGTACCGTCTGGCCGTGCCGTGACAGGGCGACAACGACATGCAACTTATTGGATTTCAACGGCACTGACAGCCCGTTCATGATCCTCCAAGGAGTCCTTTGATCCGGCGTACCAAACCCAAGTCCTACTCAGATTTGGCGAGAAGTTTTCGCATTCGATCTTTTTGAACGCGGAGCGGACTCGCAGACGATGAGGCCCAAATCGGTCAGCGCAAGAACGGTTCCAGAAAGCGCCGCTGCAGATGGCAGCCACAGCCACGAGGAGGATGACCTAAAATATCGAACGGGAGGAGAATGGCGTGCTCCGTCGGCGTCCCGTGCGCGTGCTCGTCGCATTAAGTGGCGTTGTTCTGGTCACATATGTCGGCTACCGCGTGATTCCGGTGAACGCCACAACCGTCGGGTTCGCCTACTTGCTGTTGATCCTGATTGTCGCCAGCACCTCGGGATTTCTTGAGGCAGCCCTGTCCTCATTACTGGCCACGCTTCTGTTCAACTTCTTCTTCCTGCCGCCAGTTGGAACGTTTACTGTCGCCGATCCGCAAAATTGGGTAGCGCTTTTTAGTTTTCTGGCGACCTCCCTGATCGCGAGCAGACTATCCACGACCGCTAAGGCCAGAGCATCGGAGGCCATCGAGCGCCAGAGGGACCTCGAACACCTCTACGCATTCAGCCGGGCAATGTTGTTGATCGACAGGAGTGCTCCCTTTGCGAAACAGCTTGTCGAAAAACTGGCGGAAATCTTTAACATTGAGGCGGCCGTGCTCTACGAACGACATACTGGTGAGTTTTATTGCGTCGGAATGCCAGGACCTGAGGGATTTGAGGACGACCTTCGGCTTTCGGCATTGCCCGATGGACTCTCAACGAAGAGCCGTCCTCCCAACGTGATCGTGGGTATCCGAAGCGGCTCGGAACCGGTCGCAAGTATGGCCTTGCGTGGCGTGACCATGGCGGACTCCGTTTTGCAGGGCGTCGCGAATCTGGTCGCCATCGGCCTCGAACGGGCACGAGCGCAAGATCTAGCTCAACAGGTCGAAGCTGCGCGGCAGAGTGAACTGCAACTACTTAATTCCGCGATCGAGCAGCTTGCAACCAGGATTTCTCCTGCGGTGGTTCAAATTCTGGTTACGGGCTATGGTCCCCCGGAAGAAAATAATCATGGTCAAACAGCGCTCGTAACCCGCGAACATGCGATCGGTTCAGGAGTGATCGTGGACCCTGACGGCTACATCGTGACAAACGCTCATGTCGTCGAGGGAGCACAGCGCATCCATGTAGCTCTTGCCGTGCCTTCGGTGGATTTTCCCGACCAGATTGCGCCCGTGGGCAAGCAGCGGATTGTGGAGGCACGACTCATAGGTCTCCACAAAGAAACAGACCTTGCCCTAATCAAGATTGATCAGACTGGGCTGGCCACCCTTTCGCTGGGCAACCGCCGCCCTGTGCATCAAGGGCAACTTGTGTTTGCCCTGGGCAGTCCCGAGGGACTGGAGAACTCGGTGACCATGGGCGTAGTGAGTTCAGTTGCGAGGCAGGCAGATCCGAGCCGTCCGATGGCCTACATTCAAACCGATGCTCCGATCAACCCAGGAAATAGCGGCGGCCCACTGGTGGATACGGACGCTTATGTAGTAGGGATTAACACCTTCATTCTCTCCGCAGCGGGTGGAAGCGAGGGACTAGGGTTTGCGATCCCGGCACGGATCGTGCATTTCGTGTACGAGAACCTGCGCAAGTATGGGCACGTGCACCGCATCGAGGTCAAGGCGGGCGCCCAAACGATCACTAGCAGCTTGGCCAAAGGATTGGGGCTTGCGCAGAATTGGGGGGTAGTTATCGATGATGTAACGCCGGGAGGTCCTGCAGAGGCGGCTGGTCTAAAGATCGGGGATATTGTAGTCAGAGTGGATGGCCGCCTCATCGGCACGCTGTCGGCCTTTACCGCTGCTCTCTATCTCCATCCTCTAGATGAAGTGATTAAGCTCGAAGTTCTTCGTGGGACCGAACGGAAGACACTTTTCATTCCCGCAATTGAGATGAAAGATCCGATGGATGCGCCGCCCGATTTAGTGAATTCACGTGACAGCTTGGTTTCTCGGCTGGGGGTACTCGCGCTCGGTTTGAACGATCAGGTGCGTTCCATGTTGGGCACGCTACGTGATCCTTCTGGAGTTGTCGTTGTGGCACGAGTAGCCGACGTCATGAGTTTCGCGACTGGTTTGGAAACTGGAGACGTTATCCACAGCGTGAACCAAGTATCGATCGACTCGTTAAGTTCTCTCCGTGCGGCTCTGACGCAGATCAAGCCACATGATCCGGTCGTACTACAGGTGGAGAGGGGAGGAGGATTTCAGTGGTTGGCGTTTGATATGGAATAGTGAATTCAGAGGGTGGGTGATTGCTGTCGCTTGTCGTGCCAGGTGCGCGTGTCGCTCGCGCTAACGTCGGTTCAGAATCAGCATGAAGTTTGCCATGGTACCTTTACGCCAATGCGCTCTGAGATAGAAAAAGCCGTGCGACTCCTGCAGCGGGGTGACGACACCGCTTTGGAGCAGGCTCTGGCCCTGCTCCAAAATACGGTGTTCTCCTTCAGTATGCGTGTGTGCGGGCAGCGCCAGGATGCGGAAGATACGCTGCAGGAAGTGCTGCTGAAATCGGTTCCGCACCTGCCCAAATTCGACAGTCCCAAGGCCCTCGTGGTGTGGCTTTATAAGGTGGCAAAGAACCGCTGCCTGATGAGTCGCCGCCGGAGCAAGTTTGCTCCCCATCCAGACCTCTCTCTGGAAGAACTCATGCCAGATCGAAGGGAACTTGAGCCGCAGGGCCAGGACAATGATGGCAGGATCAACCCCGAAGCATTCGCCATTCGGAGTGAGGAAGCGGGACGGTTGCGGGACGCCATTCAGCGGCTGCCGCCACAATACCGCATTGTTTTGGTGCTGCGCGATATGGAAGGGCTCGCCGACGAAGAAGTGGCCGAGATCACGGGGCTACGTTCTGGAACAGTGCGGGTTCGTCTACACCGTGCGAGGTTATTTGTACGCAAGGAATTGATGAAAGGGTTGAAGCCACGCTCCGGGAGAACAGCCGTCGCTTCGCGGGCGTCTTCCCGAGAACAGCTAGGCAACGAACAGCCCAGACCTGCCCACTGCAAGGCCATGTTTGCGGAGCTCTCGAACTATCTCGACGAGCAGTTGGATGATTCGCTTTGTGAGGAACTGGAGAAGCACCTAGGCGGTTGCGAACCATGCAAGGTGTTCCTCTCCAGTCTCGAAGCAACGATTCAGCAGTGCCGAACCTCCCCGGCGGAGTGTCCTTCAAGTGAGAAGGCCGTCCGGCTCCGCACGCAACTGCGAAAGAATTACGAACAGGCTCTCGCTGTGGTCCAAAGTTGTAACCCCTCCATCACGATCCCAAGTTAGCGGCCGATTTTCTCTGTAACAAAACCCAACTTCCTGCATTTATTCGTGTGCTTGGTCGACACGGATAGCAGGAGGTAATCAATGATCGCAGCCAAAGTCGAACTGACTCAACCACTTAAGCAGCAGCGCCAATTTGTGGCCCAGACCGGAAGCGGCCATCACCTGCTGTTGGACGATGCAGCCGGAGGTACCGGCCCAAAGCCGATTGAACTGGTCGCCGCCGGATTGGCCGGGTGCACGGCGTTCGATGTCGTCACGGTCCTCCGACAGAAGTATCACCAAAAAGTCACCGGTTACGAAGTGCGGGTGGAAGCCGATCAAGCGGAACGCCCACCCCAGGTGTTTACGGCCGTGCGAATCCACCATGTGGTAACCGGTTTTGAACTTGATGTGGCGGCGCTGGAGGAGGCTATCCGTCTGTCCGAGGAGAAGTATTGCTCGGTTGGGACGATGGTGCAGAAGACCGCGAGTTTTCATACAACTTACGAAATCGTTGAAGACAAGACTGAATGGATGAAGCCAGCTCAGGCCGCGGGAGTGCAAGGTTGAAAGGTCTCTTCAAAGCGCTTCTGAGTGTCGCTGTTGCGTGGCTGTCTTTGGGGGCAGCCTCAGCTCAACAAGAGGCGCAGCCTTCATCCCTCACCGTGCAGCAGGCGGTGAATATCGCGCTGGAGAAAAATCCACTGCGTAAGGTGGCGATGGCGGATACGAAGGTGGCCTCTGCGGGTGTTCGCGCCGCGCGTTCCTTCCTCATGCCGCACTTGAGTCTTTCGGAAACGGCGACTCGTGGTGATGACCCCGTTTACGTGTTCGGGAGCAAGCTACGACAGCAGCATTTTACCCAGGCCGACTTCACACTGAACAAGCTCAACACGCCTCCGCCCTTCGGCAACTTCAGCACGCGGTTTGGGGGAACCTGGAACCTGTTTGACTCGTTCGCCACTTGGCACGGCATCAATCAGGCAAAACAGATGAACGAGGCGGCCAGACACCAACTGGACCGCACGGATCAGGAGATTGTCTTCCGGGTGGTCGGTTCCTACTACGACGTTCTGCTGGCGGCCAAGGAACTGGAAGTTGCCGAGCAGTCGGCCAAAACTGCCCAGTCGGTCATGGACCGCAGCCAGGCGCGATTCGACAGCGGGCTGACTGTAGAGTCAGATCTGCTGACAGCGAAGGTTCGCATGGCGGCGCGACAGCAGGAAGTGATCCGCGCGAGGAACAATCTGGAAGTGGCGCGGGCACAGCTGAACACGGTGATGGGTGTGCCGCTCGATTCTCCGTTCCAGACTACCGAAGCGTTGGCTGAGCGCACGCTTCCCGCCCCTGTACTTGGGGAAGTCGAGAAGCAGGCACTCGCAAATCGCCCCGACTTAAAGCGGATCGCCTCCGAGGAAGCAGCTCAGCGGCAGAGCGTGTCAGTGGCCAAGTCGGCGTTCGGTCCGCGGGTGAACGCCTTTGCAGGCTGGGAAATGGATAACCCTACCTTCCTTGCCGGTGGCGGCGGCAACAACTGGTTGGGCGGGATCGAAGTTCAATTCGACATCTTTCAAGGCGGTGCCAAACGGGCGGAACTCTCCCGGCAGCGAGCCCTCGAAGAAAAGGTTGTGGCGATGAAGCAGGTAGGTAGCGACGCAGTCCGCCTTGAAGTGAGGCGGGCCTACTACGAAACAGACGCCAACCGGCAGCAGATCGAAGTGGCCCGAGCGGCAATTGCCCAGGCACAGGAGAGTCTGCGCATCAATCAGGACCGCTACGACAGCGGCCTGACCACGATTACCGATTTGTTGGGAGCTGAGAAGCGGCGCGCCGCAGCCAGACCGACTATTGGGAGGCCGTTTATCACTTCCAGACCAGCCACGCCAACCTAGAGTTAGCCAGCGGAAGCCTGAATCCGCAATCTCCTGTGGTGATGCCATGAATCGTATGAATACTGAGCCCATACTTTCTCTTCTGGTGCTGATCGCGGTGGCTAGTCTCGCTGGCTGCTCTAGCGAGAAAACCCGCACGGCTCCTTCGCCGGAAACCGTGCAGAACCTTCCTGTGCTCGCTGTACAGCGGGCTAACCTGCCCGATTTTCTGGAAGCGGTAGGGACGGTACGTGCCGCCCAGACCAGCGAAGTTGCCAGCCAAATGATGGGGAACATCGTCGAGATGCAGGCTCACGAAGGAGACCACGTTCAGCGCGGTCAAGTGCTCGCCCTGATCGACGACTCGCAGCCGCGAGCCGCATTAGACCGCGCGACCGCAGCCGACCTTGCTGCCCAACAGCAACTGCTCGGAGCAGACTCCGACCTGGCGCTGGCGGAATCGACGCTGAAGCGTTACCAAACTCTCTTCGAAAAGAAATCGGTGAGTCCGCAGGAGTTCGACGAGATGAAGGCCCGTCAACAAGCGGGTCTCGCGCGTCGCGATATGGCAAAGGCAGGCCAGGCCCAGGCACAGGCAGCATTGAGCCAGGCACGATCGTCTCTGGATTACACGCGCATTCGGGCGCCATTCGACGGCGTGGTGACTGAGAAAAAAGCCGATTCGGGCACGATGGCTTCACCTGGCATGCCGATCTTCACCGTCGAGGACGTGCGCCGCTATCGACTAGATGCCACCATCAACGAGAACGATCTCAAGCATGTGCGAACGGGAGAGCCGGTTTCGGTTGTCATCGATGCCCTCGACAACGCGGGTCTGAAAGGCAAGGTTGTGCAAATCGTCCCAGCCGCGGACGCCGCGAGTCGCGCGTTCCTGGTGAAGATCGAGCTCCCCACAGACACACGGCTACGTTCGGGGCTCTTCGGGCGGGCACAGTTTTCTCGTGGTGAGAGGCAGGCGCTGATGATTCCGCGCTCGGCGGTCGTCGAACGCGGCCAATTGCAGGGCATTTATGTGCTGGACCTAAACAAGGTTGCGAGCTTGTGCTACATCACTTTGGGGAAGCCGTCCGGGGCTGAGGTCGAAGTGCTGGCAGGCCTCCAGGGTGGCGAGCAGCTCGTGGCCAAACCGGGTGCCATCGACCTGAATGGCAAACGGATTGAGGTCCAGTAATGGCTGATAGCAAATCCAAGTCGCTGATACAGCCCCCGAAGGGCTTGCGGCTCGCCGGTCGCATTGCCCACAGTTTCATTGATTCAAAACTGACACCACTGGTGATCGTCGCTGCGCTGCTTCTGGGTGCTTTCAGCATTCTCAAGACCCCACGCGAAGAAGAGCCCCAGATCGTGGTCCCCATGCTCGACGTTTTTGTTCAAATGCCGGGTGCATCGGCGGACGAGGTGGCACAGCGCGTCAGCCTTCCCATGGAGAAGTTACTACGCGAAGTGCCGGGCGTTGAGTACATCTATTCAATCAGTCATCCCGGCGTGAGCATGCTGGTTGTACGTTTCTACGTTGGCGCCAGAGAAGAAGATGCGATCGTACAGACCTACAACAAGCTCTACTCCAACTTTGATCGTATTCCCCCTGGCGTCTCGCAACCGATCATCAAGGTTCGATCGATTGACGATGTGCCGATTATGGCTCTCACGTTGTGGGGGAAGGACTATGACTCCTATCGCCTGCGGCGAATCGCGGGTGAGCTGGAAAATTCGCTCAAGCCGCTCAACGACGTTTCTGAGACCAAGATCATCGGGGGGCAGCCGAGGCAAATACGAGTCGTGC
>CAVTLV010000005.1:0-1352475 GCA_963735695.1 uncultured Acidobacteriota bacterium
GCCGCTGGTGTGCGTCGTCGAGATCCCGATGGGGAGCCGCAACAAGTACGAGTTCGACGCCGAGCTGGGCGCGATCAAGTTCGACCGGTTCGTGTCGGCCTCGGTCGTCTACCCCACCGACTACGGGTTCATCCCCGAGACGCTCGCGCTCGACGGCGACGAGCTGGATGTCCTCGTGTGCGTGTCCGAGCCCACGTTCCCCGGGTGCCTGGTCCCCGTCAACCCGATCGGCCTGTTCTGCATGCGCGACGAGAACGGTCCCGACGACAAGGTCGTGTGCGTGCCCGTCCATGACCCGCGCTGGAACGTGTACCGCGAGCTCGAGGAGCTGCCCAAGCAGCTGCGCGACGAGATCTTCCACTTCTTCACGGTCTACAAGGACCTCGATGTCGATCGCCACTCCGAGCCGACGGATGGCAGGGACGCGAGTCGGCGCTGGGCCACATCACCGAGGCCCAGGAGCGCCACCGGGCGCAGTCGCGGATCGTAGGGGCGCCGGAGGTGTTCCACCTCGAGCTGCGCCAGTTCCCCCACGTCGCACGGGCGTTCAACCTGTCCCGCGACGAGCTGAGAGCCGGTTCGTGCGCCCGTGGGTGGCGCGGCCAGGTGTCGAGCTCGAGGACCGCCGCTGGGCGCCGGAGCGAGCGCGGCTGACGATCCTCGAGGGGCCCGAGCTGCGCACCGACGAGCTCGGCATGGGCCGCGGCTGGGCGAACGTCCGGGAGGGCGAGCGACGTGACCACGCCGTGCTGGCCGAGGCGCCACGGGCGCGGCCAGGGCCGCGCAGCCGTCGAGGCGCTCAAGGCCGAGCTGCGCGGCGCGGCTCGGCACCCCGCTGGGCTTCCCGAGTCTTCGCGCTGTCTGCGGCCGCGCACCCGCATGGCGGGCCAGCGAGCAGCTGGCCTCGCCGAGCAGGCGGTGTGGGAGCTGCTGCACCAGGGGCGGCCTGCCAGCTGGTGGGGCGCCGACGGCGCGATCGAGGCCGAGCGCTGGCAGGCGCTGTTCTGAGCTGGTCGACCTGGGTGCGGCATGCGCCCGCGAGGCGCCGCCGCGGGCCCGCGGGACTAGCGGCTCAGGCGACGACGTCGGCGATCAGCCGCTCGCGCTCGGCCTCGGAGGCGAACAGGTAGCGGTGGACGCGCAGCAGGCCCTCGACGTCGTGGACGTCGTCGTCGAGGTGGGGGACGAGCAGCAGCGGCTGGTCGCCGAGCTCGGCGCGCAGCCGGGCGACGTTGCGCTCGTCGCGCCGGGCGAGCACGTGGTAGTCGGCGAAGTTCTCGGCCACGCGGGCGGCGAGCTCGGCGGCCAGCTCATCGCCGAGCGCCGCGCGAGGTCGCTCGGGCTCGGCGTCGCCGAGCATGTCGTGGTGGACGCGGTTGACGATCACCCCGGCGAACGGCAGCCCGCTCTCCTCGAGCGTACGGCGAAACCAGATCGCCTCCTCGATCGCGCTCGGTCTGGGCCGAGGTGACGAGCACGAACGCGGTCGGTCGGCGCCGTGAGCATCTCCTCGACCTGCTCGCGCCCGCTCGCTGAAGTCGTCGGTCATGTCGCCGAGCAGGCCGAAGAACGTGGACAGGTCGGTGATCAGATCGACGCCGGTGACCCGGCGCAGCGCGCCGAGCAGAGGCGCGGCGCCGCGGCCGAGCACGCCGCATGCCGAGCCCGGTCGGCCGCACGAACGCCTTCAGCGCCCGGCCCTCGAGGAACGAGGTCAGCCGGCCGCGGGGCGTCGAGGAAGTCCAGCGCGTTGCGCGACGGCGGGGTGTCGAGCACGAGCAGGTCGAAGTCGCCCTCGCGGTCGAGCTCGTAGAGCTTGGCCACGGCGGTGAACTCCTGCGAGCCCGAGACCGCGGTCGAGAGCTCGCGGTAGACGCGGTTGGCCTTGATCTCCTCGGCGCGCTCGGGGTCGGGCGCGATCCGTTCGATCAGCTCGTCGAAGGTGCGCTTGGGGTCGAGCATCATCGCCCACAGCTCGCCCTCGATCTCGAGCCCGCTGTCGGCAAGCCGCTCGGGCTCGACCCGGCGCGGCTCGTTCTCGAGCTCCTGCGAGGCCGAGCGCGTTGGCCAGCCGCTTGGCCGGATCGATCGTGACGACGGCGACCTTGGCGCCCTGAGCGGCCATCCCGAGCGCGATCGCCGCCGAGGTCGTCGTCTTGCCGACGCCGCCGGAGCCGCCGCAGACGCAGACGCGTTTGCCCTCCAGAAGCTCGGCGACGCTCACCGGGGCTAGTCTAGGACGCGCGGCCGGCGGCGCCCTGCCGAGATCAGCTCGCGGGCGTGCTGGTCAGGTCGAGCAGCTGATCGCCGGTCGGTGACGTCGCGGATCTCGGCCACGGTGAGCCCGGGATCGGGCAGCACGCGCAGCGCGTCGGCGGGGAAGCTGATGCTGACCGGCGTTCCCTGCCGGTAGGGCAGCGCGCTACCGTCGTTGCGCACCAGCGTCTGCAGCGCCGAGCCGGTGGCCAGCCGGACGTAGACGTTGGTGGTCGAGCCAAGGAACACGAGGCGCTCGACCATGCCCGGCACGTGGTTGGCGCCCGCCGTCTCGTACGGGTGCAGAGTGGATGCGCTCGGGACGGATCGCGAGCTTGACCGCGCCCCTCGCGTCGAGCTGGCCGGCCTCGGCGGCCAGCGTGAAGTCGCCCATGCGCAGACGGCAGGGCCCTTCTCCGTCGCCGCCGGGCTCGACCTGGGCGTCCATCAGGTTCGACACGCCCAGGAAGTCGGCCACGTAGGCGTCGGCGGGCTCGTCGTAGACCTCCTCCGGGGTGCCGCACTGCACGATCTGTCCGTTATTCATGACCGCCAGGCGATCGGACATCGTGAGCGCCTCTTCCTGGTCATGGGTGACGTACAGGAAGGTGATCCCGACCTGCCTCTGAAGTGCGCCCAGCTCCGCAATGCCCCGATGCGGGCGCGTAGTATGCATTGCCGTTGGTGCCGATGAAGTCTCCGGCTTTGTAGATGCCGAGCAGATCGGCGAGACCGAAGTCGGAGCGGGGCGCCAGGTTCTCGTCGTAGAGGCTGGTTTCGAAGCTGGCCATGAGCGAGCCGCCGGACTGGACATAGTCGCGGATCTGCTGGCACTGGCGGTCGCTGAGCATGGCGATTTTGGGGAGCATCAGGGCGCGGTATTTGCTGAGGCGTTCGGGGTCGAGCCGGTCTTCGTGTACGTAGTCGAAGGCAAAGCGGCCGCGGAGGAGTGTCTCGTACATGCCGTGGGTGGTTTCACGCATGTAGGTGCGGGATTGCGCAGTGGCAGGGCCCTTATAGAGAAGCTGCGTGCTTTGTCCGATGACGACTCCGATGTCGGCGATGGAGCGGCGTGGCTTGAGCTGGGCATCGTGTTTCGCAGACCACTGGAAGTAATCTGCGCCGACCTTCTGCCAGCGGCGGTCTTCGCCGAACCCATCTTCAGACCCGATGAAGTGGTAGTAAGGGCCATGCCGCTGGCGAGGGTTTCGTTCATCCACATCTGCGCTTCGGCGGGATTCTTCGAGGCATTTCGCCAGCGCACCGTTCCGGTGGAGTAGGCGGCGGTGATATTGGCCGGCGAATTTGCCGTCGAGGACGGCGTTGCAGACGCGAGCCTGCAGGGTGGATCCCCAGATGGCGGGGTCGTCGTAGGTACGGCCCTGGTTGTCGGCCTGGAACCAGACCGCGGTTTTGCCAAGGCGATCGAGGTTGGGGCTGCCGCGGACGTTTCCACCGAGGTTGGCGAAGTAGAAGCTGTCGGGCTTCTTCTCTTTGGCGATGGCGTCGTACTTGTTCCAGAGCTCGAGGACGCGCTCGTTGAAGGCGTGCCAGTAGGCGGGTGTGCCGGAAGGCGGGAGCTTGCTGCAGATGGGGCAGTGGCACTCGGGCAGCTGCCGATGGGCGGCCATCCGTTGGTGTAGAAGCAGTCGACGTCGTAGAGCGAGTTGATTTCGCGCATGATCGCCGGGACGTAGTCATCCATGTAGGTGGAGAACATGCAGGTCTTGAAGAGGCGCGGATCTTCACCGCTGTGCTGGACGGATCCGTCTTTGTAGCGCATGGCCCATTCGGGATGGGCTTCGAGCGCGTCGGGCCAGTTCAGGTCGGGGCTCATCCGCGCGACGACGCGCATGCCGCGCTTCCTTCGCCGCGGCGGTGCATTCGCCGAAGAAGTCGCGGCTGTTGAGGAATTTTCCGTGACGGTGGAACCTCACGTTTGAGGGATAGAAGGCGAGGATGCCGGTGACACTGACGAAGACGACGTCGGTTCCGGCGGAGTGCCAGTAGTCCGCCCATTCCTCGATGTTCATGACGGCGGGATCGTGCTCTGTCATGTTGCTCTGGCCGACGCGGCGCACCTTCTGCTGCCACGGTAAGGTGGATGGATCGACAGGAGCGAGGCGAGCTGGCAGAGGGATGAGCTTCGGAGCGGGTCCCCTTGTCGCCACATCCGCGATCGTTTCCGCGGAGACCGCCGAGGGATGTAGAGCTTGGATGGCCGCGGCCAGAGGAAGCGAGGCTGCGCCTGCCTTGAGAAAAGTGCGGCGATTGAGCATGCCGCCATTATTGCCGATCCAAAAATCGTTTGACACCACGTTCTTACTGTCGGGGTGGCCCACTCAAGCCCGCCTTTGGCTTGAGTGGGGATGTTCCAACTCTGTCATCCCGACCGGAGCAGATCATCGCGAATCGATGATCAGTCGAGTGGCGGTGGCCCACAATTTTCGAGTTGACGTCGTGCCCTCATGCGCGAAGATCCAGTTCGATGGCATCGATCAGGGGCACGAGCCACGCGAGCAGCGCTTGATGCGCCGGATGCTGCACATAAGCATCGAGCGATGCCTTGTCCTTGAATTGCATGATGCCGCCAAACGTATAGCCCTTTCCTCGCGGTGAAATGTTTGGGCCTACATGGGTCTGAAGAAGCCCAGGGATTACGCCTTGGAAAGCGGAAATCTCTTTCGCGGCCCGGTCTTTTTGGGCTTCGGATGTTCCCGGCTTCCATTGAAATGTGAACACGTGAAAAACACTGGCTGAATCGCTTTCCGCTCTCGCGACTTCCAGCGCATTGGAAGAGAGAAGACTGGCAGTTCCGACGGCGAGACAGCCATTTCGCAGCAGGGCACGCCGTGTTGACTTTGCCATTTGCATTTCCTTTCTCACGATCCAGCCTATCGCAAAAGACGCGAAAGGGTGGGGCACCCACTTCGGCCCACAAACAGCCCAAGGTTTCGATCGAAATCCTCGCTTCTCGCGCACAGAGCGCGCGAGAAGTGGCGCACCCGGGAACTATGTTGTCGAAGCGACCTCGTACAGATACTCGACGAACGATCGCACGGCGCCGTCCATGCCTTGCACCTTGTCATTCTTCGACTCGATGACGTAATACTCGTCGGGGGCGTGAGCTCCGCTGCCGTGGCCGAATCCGAAGTGGCCGGCGGCGAGATGCAAAGGTTCGTTGGTGAACACGTAACCGGGCCAGGAGCCTGCGCTGCGCGGGAGCACAATGGGATCTATGTTGTTGCGCTTGTAGACCGCGGTCTGGGCGTGAATGAGTGCGGCGTCGGCAGGAGTGCTGTTGGGATCGTAACCGCCCGTCATGTTGACCTCGATGTCGCCGAAACCATGCTTGGCCAGATGAGCCTTGAGCGCTGCGAGAGCTTCGGTGGCCTTCATGTCGGGGACGAGGCGCATGTCGATTTTTGCAACCGCCCGATGCGGGAGAATCGTTTTGCCTCCAGGGCCGGTGTACCCTCCGACCAGGCCTTCGATATTTACGGTGGGGCGCGACTCCAACAGTTCAAGAGCTTCCTGCCAACTCACATCGTGGACCCAGTGTTCGACGCCCATCTGTTTCTTGGCTACAGATTCGTCGAGTCGCTCGGCGGCGGAGGCGATCATGGCCTTTTCAGCGGCTGAGAGCGGGCGGGCCTTGTCAGCGAAGCCTTCAATGACGGGATCGTTGCCGTCAGGCGAGACCAGCGTGGCCAGGGCTTCGACAAGATGCCAGGCAGGACTATCGAGCCGTGCCTTGTTGCTGGAATGAATGTCGCGGCGTGGGCCGCGTCCCCAGCGCTCTCCACTCGATACGAGTTCCAATTCGACGACACCTTTCGCTCCGAGAGTCATCGTTACCTTGCCGTCCAACTCCTGCTCAGCAGAAGGCATGAAGATTCCCATGCACGGGCGAAGTGCGGCCATCACTTCAGGACGATTTACGATCTGCGGAAAGTGCGGAGAGCCGATCTCTTCTTCTCCTTCAGCTACAAGAACAAGGTTCACAGGGAGTTTGCGGCCGGCAGCGCGCATCGCGTGGAGCGCGGCGATGAACGAGGACTCCGGACCTTTCTGGTTGACGGCGCCACGGCCGACGACCACGGTTCCGAGGCCGGGCTTCTCGACCAGCGACGCGGCCCAAGGTGGCGATGACCATTCGGCCGGATCCGCCTGCTTGACGTCGTACATGAAGTAGAGTCCGAGAGTCTTCGGAGCTCCGGCATCGAGCTTGGCGAAAATCCCCGGTTGGCCATCGGTAGGAATCTTTGTGACCTCGTTGAATCCCGCCTCACGAAGAAAGCGCATGGTGAGGTCGCAACCTTCGTTGACTCCGCGGTTCTCGGCGGCGATCGAAGGCTGCTTGATCCATTCCTGCAATCGCTGGACCGCTTCGTCGTGATGCTTCTCGATTTGGGTCCAGACGGGAGTAAGGTCCGCCTCAGCGGCGGCGGCTCGGTGGGGAATTGCCAAGGTGGCGGCGCCCGCTAGGGTGCCCTGAAGGAAGGTTCGTCGGTCCATGACGGGAGAGGATAATCGCTAGAGAAGGTTCTCGTCTAGCAGTGAATCCGCCAGGTGTCGTTAGCACATGATATGTCCGGTTGAGATAGCACGTGATCTGTCCGCTTTTCAGGCGGCGAGAGTAGGAGAACATGCCAAGCATGTTCTCTTACACCAAGGCCGCGATGGAGCGGGCGATGAAAGTACAGGAAGTGATATTGCGAGCGATGGCGAGGAAGATCACGTGGTGGCAAGCGGCCGAGATCATGGGCATCAGCGACCGGCACATGCGGCGCTGGCGGGAGCGCTATGAGGAATTCGGCTATGACGGGCTGTTCGACCGGCGGCGGGGACGGCCTTCGCCCAAGCGGGTACCCCTGGCGCAAGTGGAGCAGGTGTTGGGGCTGTACCGGGACCGCTATGGCGATCTGAACGTGCGGCATTTTCACGAGAAGCTGCGGGAGCAGCACCAGATCGAACTCAGCTACAGCTGGGTGAAGCAGGCGTTGCAGGGAGCAGGGTTGGTGGCGCGAGGGCGCAAACGCGGGGTGCATCGCAAACGGCGACCCCGGCGGCCACTGCCGGGGATGCTGCTGCACATCGACGGCAGCCGGCATCGCTGGTTTCAGGACGAGCGCTGGTACGACCTGATCGTGATTCTGGACGACGCCACAAGCGAGATCTATTACGCGCGACTGGTGGAGGAAGAATCGACGCAGACGGTGATGGCGGGGCTGAAAGAGGTGATCGAGCGCCAGGGCGTGTTCTGCGCACTGTACAGCGATCGGGGGAGCCACTTCTGGCTGACGCCGAAAGTGGGCGGGAAAGTGGATCCGCATCGTCTGACGCAAGTGGGACGGGCGTTGCGCGAGTTGGGCGTGCAGATGATTCCGGCGTACTCGCCGCAGGCTCGGGGACGAAGCGAGCGCAACTTCGGCACCTGGCAGGGCCGACTGCCGCAGGAGTTGCGGCTGGCCGGGATCACGACCGTGGAAACGGCCAATGCCTTTCTGCGCGAGCATTACCTTGCCGAGTTCAACCGCCGTTTTCAGGTGCGAGCGGCGCAACCGGGCAGCGCGTTTGTGCCTCGTCGCAGCCGGGATCTGGATCTGATCTTCGCCTTGCAGTTCGAGCGCACGGTGAATCGCGACAACACGGTCAGCTTCCAGAATCTCCAGTTGCAGATTGAAGCGGTGCGCTGGCGCGCCAGCCTGGCGGGTTGCACGGTGACCGTGCATCAGCATCTGGATGGATCGATTAGCCTGACGCACGGGCCGCACCGACTGGGTCGATACAACCGGCAAGGTGTGATCTTGGTCGACGACAAAATGCGGCGCGAACGGGTTGTGGAAAAGACGCGAGCTGGAAAAGTCCAACCCCCGACTTTCCCACCTCGCTTGGAAATCCCGCAAAAACCGCGGGATTCCCACTTTCCCACAGCCCCGACGGCGGCTGGTCGTTTAACTCAGACCGGACATGTCACGTGCTAAGAAAACCGGACATTTTAACTTGCTAACAACAGCAGTGAATCCGCCAGGGAGAATGTTGTGATTTCAATTTGTGAGGGATGGAAAAAGAACTGGCGGAGAGGGTGGGATTTGAACCCACGATACCCGTTAAGGTATGTCCGCTTTCGAGGCGGATCGTTTCAACCACTCACGCACCTCTCCGCGTCGGACAAAGCCGTCAGCTCTCAGCCGTCTGCAAAAGCAGATTCCTCCGCCTTCGCTGTGCTCAGCGTCGGAATGACGAAGAACCGGACGGTTGCCTCTCACCAACGACTGACGACCAACGACTAACGACGATTTCTAAAGAACGTCTGCAGTAGCTCTGCGCTGCGGCCGGCTAAGACTCCGCTTCTGACCTCAAGTTTGTGGTTCAGCTGCGGGTGATTCAGGACCTGCATGACCGAATGTACCGCACCCGCCTTTGGATCATCCGAGCCGTAGACCAGACGTTTGATGCGGGCGTGCACCATGGCGCCAGCGCACATGGGGCACGGCTCAATTGTAACAAACAGCTCACCGCCGCCCAGGCGGTGGTTACCAATGGTCGCAGCGGCTTCGCGGAGGGCAACGATTTCCGCGTGGGCGGTGGGATCGGATTCGGTGATGTTGCGATTCCATCCGCGACCGACGATTTTGCTCTCGCAGACCACGATGGCGCCCACCGGGACTTCGTCCAGGTCGAGAGCGCGCTGGGCGCAGCGTAGGGCTTCTTCCATCCAGAGCTCGTCGGAACGCAGACCGTCGTTGGCCGCTTGTCGTTGGTCATTGGACATTGATGAACGAAGTTATTGTACGTGGGCCGGTGCGGAAACTGCAGGCGGAGGAATTCGTCCCCTACCGCTCAAATCACGTTGAGCACGTTTCTGACGACTTCCGGGACGACTGCGCGGATTACTGCGGGAACGACTATCGCGGACGACGGGATAGCCGATTGCCAGGGTGGGGACGACCAACAGCAGCCACGTCTTCATGGTCAGATTGTTGAAGTAGGTTTTCATGGCGTCCCTGGTATTTGGGTACGGAAGCTTACATCGGAAAGTTCCGTGGGAAGGCGATCGCTAAACCACAGAGAGCACAGAGGTTCACAGAGGAAGTCCGCTGTGACTCGGGGAATTTGCCGAGTCTGGGTCAGCTGGCCGTGGTATTCTAGCCGCGTTATGGGCTTGCCGAGCTTGTTGCGCAAAGTGTTTCTCGTCGACCTGCTGCAGGGTCTGAAGGTCACCTTCCGTTATCAGGATCCGAAGGAGATCTATACCGAGCAGTATCCGCTGGAGCGGCCGCAGGTGGCTGAGCGGTACCGCGGGGCGCCGCGGTTGAACGTGAACCCGGATACCGACGAGACTATGTGCATCGCTTGCGACCTGTGCGCGCTGGCTTGCCCAGAAAATTTGATTGTTGTATCGAGTGAACGCAACGAGAAGACCCGCCGCAAAGAACTCACCAATTTCACCTACGACCTGAGCCGTTGCATGTTCTGCGGGCTGTGCGAGGATGCGTGTCCCACCGATGCGCTGGAACTGACGCAGGATTTTGAACTAGCCAGCTACACCCGCCAGGGATGGATCTGGGACCGTACGACGTTGGAAAAGGGACCCGAGCCTACGTTGTATCAGAAGTAGAGGTTTCCCAAGAAACGTGCCGTCCCTGAGGGGACTCTAGCGTCGGTTTGCGCGCTGACCCGGCATTTCCATGCCGGGCTTTCACGTGCCGCCGCTAGGCGCCTGCGGCTTGGCGCTTTAAGCAACATCGTCACATGACGCTTCGGCACGCTCGCTTTGCTCGCGGGACGGACGAAGGCGTCCGTCCCTACACAAGCCGTGCTACGGGATTCGCTGGATAGCGGTCTTTTCTGCGGAGTTTGAGACTTAGGGAGAGCGCACATCGCAGTTTCGCGCCCGGGTTGTGGTGTTGCTTTCATCGAGGAGAATTTTATGGCAAAACGGCTTATTCCGCTTATTGCAATTCTTAGTTGTGCGAGCTGGGTCGCCGCGCAGCGCACGCGGACTACAGCGCCAGCGCCTCCACCGACAGCTGCGGCTCCGGCGCAGACGACTGTGCCGAACGCGGCTACTCCCACGGCACCAACTCCGACTCCAAACACTAGCACTCCCCCGGCGAATCAAAACATGACGCCGCCGACCAATCCGATTGGGCCGCCGACACCGATTACCACTAAGGCGGCAGGGGAGGGAAGCGAGAGCGCTCCTCCGCCGATGAGCAGTGCAGAGACTCCGACACCGACTGGGGAAGCGCCGACTCCGACGCCGCAGACTCCTGTACCGGGTAGTGGTCAGCCCGTGAGTCCGGGGCGGCCTACGGCTCCTGTCGCGCCGTGCGTGAGCGTCTCGGGCGCGACAGCGGCCAATAATTCGAGCACGAGTGCCAGCCCCCAAAATCCGAATCCGCCGTCAGGCTCTACGCCAGTGGCTCCGGGCAGCACAACCGCACAGCCGGGTGTGGATCCAATGACCGGCCCCTGCCCCGTGGGTACAGTGCCGAGCGGCAGTGTGCCACCTTCGCAATGAAAGGGAATTGGGAGTCACAGTAGGCCGGATGAGGATCAGCATCTTGCTGGCTGCCCATAATCCTTACTCCTGCCCCGATGCGGCCAGTTTTTTCTCCGGCAGGAAATACATTGCGGGGATCAGGGCGAAGATAAAAAATGCGGCGTAAACCGAGATGTAAGCAAGCGGAATAGACAAGAAATAGAGGCCAGCTGAAAAAGCATTCTTTCGCTGCACGCCGGCATGATAGTCGCGGAGGTTTCCGTCCTTGCCGTCCTGGCGGACGAGTTCGATGCGCAGGATATAAAACGCACTGCCGCACATGGCCAGGTCCATTCCATAGAGCGCGACCGCCATCGGTTGGTGGTAGTTCTTTCCGAGGAAATCCGTGACGAAGGGGACGAGTGACATCCAGAAGAGCAGATTCAGATTCGACCACAGAAGGCGAGCCGTTACCTGATGCACTGCGTGAATCAGATGATGATGGTTCACCCACATGATGGCGACCACCAGGAAGCTGAGCCCGTAGCTCATGAAGATGGGCGCGACCTTGAGCAGTGCTGGCCACGTGGGCTGGGAAGGCGCGCGGAGTTCGAGCACCATGATTGTCACGATGATCGCGATCACGCCGTCGCTGAAGGCTTCCAGGCGGCTGGTGGTCATTTCGCCGTGGGACATGGGGAGAATCTAGCACAGCGAATTTTAGATTGCAGATTTCCGATTGAAGGCCGCATGCGATTTGGCACGGATCAAAGGGCTTCAATCTAAAATCTTAAATCTGCAATTTTATTTACGCGGGCTGTTGTTGCGTCATGCAGTGCATCGCGCCGAGGCCCCAGATGAAATCTCCCGAATAGATGGGGACGATTTCGCGAGTAGGGAAGAACTCTGCCAAGCTGTTGAGAGCGATGCGATCATTGGGACGATTGAAGACCGGGGCGAGCACGACTCCGTTGGCGATGTAGAAATTGGCGTAGCTGGCGGGGAGACGGCGGCCTTCGAACACGACTGGCTGCGGCATGGGGAGTTCGACTACCGTCAGTTGCTTTCCGTCCTGGTCGCGTGCGGACTGCAGGCGGCGCAAGTTGGCAAGCAAGGGAGCATGGTTCAGGTCCTTGGAATTGCGCTCTACCATAGTGATGACTGTGTCTCTGCGGACGAAGCGGGTGAGATCGTCGACGTGGCCGTGGGTGTCGTCGCCTACGATGCCGCGTCCCAGCCAGACGGTGTGCGGCGCGCCGAAATAGTCGGCGAAAGCCTTTTCGTATTGGACGCGCGTCATGTGCGGATTGCGCTCCTGCTGTTTGCTGAGAAGGCACTCTTCCGTCGTGAGAATTGTGCCGGCGCCGTTGACGTCGATCGAGCCACCCTCGAGAACGATTCGGCTGCCAAGAGACTCGGGGCGGATTTCGTGCGCGTGGGTCGCCTTGGCCATGAGGCTGCCGATTTTTTCGTCCAGTCGCCAGTTGGAGTACTTGGCCCAGGCGTTGAAGCGGAACTTGAGGGCTGCAGACTGACGGTCCTTCGGCCCTGGAGGGCCGAAGGCGAGCGTCCCCACATGAGTTTCTCCTGGGAAGTGACTTTCTTTCAGGAAGATGCAGCCGGAGTCGCGCAGCCAGACGCGGTTCGTGGGCCAGCGATGGAATCGGATATTGTCCGAGAGGGCATCGGCGCGCTCAAGCACTCTGCGGGCTTGCCTCGCGGCAGACGCGTTATTGACGATCAGTTCGACCCTTTCATGCTTGGCCAGATTGCGGATGATCTCCGCGTACACCCACGAGATCGGCTCGAATTTTCCCGGCCAATCGCCCTGATAATGGGGCCACGCAAGCCAGGTGGCCGCGTGGGGTTCCCATTCGGCGGGCATGCGGAAGGATTCCAGGGAATGAATTACGTTGGGCTTTGCAGATTTGGTTTTTCCTGATTTATTACGCAACGCTACTGTCATCTTGCAATTCCTAAGTCGCGTCGATAAAACGGTTGGTGATGGGAGCGTAGCTGTCGATGCGGCGATCGCGGAGAAAGGGCCAGTTGCGGCGGATGTCTTCCAAAGCCTTCAGATCAACGTCGCCGACCAGAATTTCCTCGCGATCGTACGATCCCTCGGCGAGGACACGGCCGAACGGATCACAGAAAAAAGATCCGCCCCAGAATTCGAGTCCCTGTCCGGGGGCGGACTTACCGCGGATGTTGCCGGTTTCGAAGCCGACGCGGTTCACGACCGCGACATAGACTCCGTTGGCGATGGCGTGAGCGCGCTGAATGGTGCGCCAGGCGTCGTGCTGGGCGATGCCGAACTCGGCCTTCTCGGCGGGATGCCAGCCGATGGCCGTGGGATAAAACAGAATGCTCGCTCCTTGCAGAGCCGTGAGGCGCGCGCCTTCGGGATACCACTGGTCCCAACAAACCAGTGTTCCCAGCTTCCCGGCGCTGGTGTCGAGGGCACGGAAGCCGAGGTCACCGGGGGTGAAATAGAACTTCTCGTAGTAGAGCGGGTCGTCGGGAATGTGCATCTTGCGGTATAGGCCGCGCAAGGAGCCGTCCTTTTCGAAGGTCGCCGCCGTATTGTGATAGACGCCGGGGGCACGTTTTTCGAAGAGGGATGCGATAAGGACTACACCGTTGCTCCGGGCCGCGGCGGCCAGTTTTTCGGTGCTGGGACCGGGGATGGGCTCGGCAAGATCGAAAAGGGAATGATCTTCGCGCTGGCAGAAGTACTGCGTCTGAAAAAGTTCGGGCAGACAGACAACCTGGGCTCCGCGCTGGGCGGCCTCGGCGATGCGGCTGAGAGCCTTGTCGAGATTTTGTTCCGGCTCCGGGCCGCAGGACATCTGGACCAAGGCCACGCGGAATTTTTCTGGCGGCAACGTTCCGACCTCAGGGATCAATATAGCATCCGCCGCGAAGGGCTTGTGTCGCATCGCTGACTTCGCGCCGCGTGGCGAGAGTCTTCCATTTCACCGCAGAGATCGCTGACAAAATCCGCTGAGGACGCTGAGCATTGCGCAGCTACGAACGGTGTGACTATGGCTTGGCGAGGGCCGAGAGGGCACGGGCCAGCCGCGGCCGTGGCGCTACCAAGTTCTCGAGACACTGCATGATTCCGGCGGAGGGCATGGAGCGGACTATGGCCTCGATGGCGCGCTCGGCGTCGAGGGATTCGGACTTCACCAGATCCAGCAGGAATTCCATCGCGGCATCCTGACGGGTCAGAGCGATCGCTGAGAGCAGCACGGATCGGAACCATGGGTCGGAGGCTGTGTCCAGGCTCTTCCGAAGAGCGTCCAGGGCTTGCGAGCAATGTGTGCCCGCGATGGCCAGAGCCGCTTCTCCTGCGGCATCGTCGCTCGTGATAAGAAAGCGGCTCACCCAAGGGATGGCAGAGACTCCTTCTAGGCGGAGGATTCCGCTATAGCAGGCGCCCAGCACCTCCGGCTCGTCGTGGGCAAGAGTGGCTCTGAGACGAAGCAGCAATGACGCCGAGGGAGAGCCCACCTGCTCGATGGCACGAGCCACTTCGGCGCGGACGGTTTTTTCCGTATCAGCGAAGAGATCGATGAGATGCGCCAGAAGTTCGTCGTTGGTCAGGCGGCGGCACTGAACGAGCGCGAGAGCGCAAGTCGCACGCAGCGTTCCGGCGGTGTCGGAGCGGCCTCCCCAGACGGCCTCGAGCTGAATGTGTCGCATGCCGCGGAGAAAGACCTCCGGGTCCTGCACCTCGAACGCAGCCAGAGTGCGGCTGATGGCGTTCTTGGCCCAGCATTGCGGGTCAGATTTCTCCGGGTGCTCGAAGAAGCGGTCGAAGGCTTTCAGGAGGTCGGGAGTTAGATCGGCGAATCCGAACTCGCGCGCAAGGTCGGCGGCTTTGGCGACGATGAAATTGTTACGCTGAGTCAGGGCTTTGCGGAGAGGTTCGGTGCGGGATTCCTGCGGGGCTTCGCGGAGTGCATCGAGCGCGGCGATTTGTGCTTCGAAGGCTCGCTTGCCGGGCATGAGGGAAGTGTATCGTGATTGGCGGCGGGGCAAGATGCCTGTTCCGGGGTGGTTGTGTGGTCGGGCGGCTCGCTTGTGCTTCGCCTGACAGCCGAGGCGGCTGTCGCCACATGAGTCTCTCCTCTACGAGGTTTGGGCTCGTGGCATCCTTTCACGTGCTTCCTGTAGAGTATTGAGTCGAAGAAAAACGGATCGAGCTTGGAGGCTTGCTTGAAACAGGGCAATCATGGAAATTCGCATGGGCCGCAAGGTGGCGGAGAGGGGGCCGACCGGAAGCTGCACAATCCGATTGAGGACCGGCTGATCCCGTTGGAACCGCTCGATCTGCGCAAGGTCCGATCGATTGACGGGCTGGTGCGGGCCATGTCGAAGACCGCGTTCACCGGACGCCAACTCGGCGAAGCCGCCGACGTACTGCAAGCGATGGCTCTCGATGAAGATGCGTTTGTGGTAATGACGCTGGCCGGCGCGATGACGGTTGCCAAGCAGGGGCTGATCATCGCCGAGCTGATCGATCGCGGGATCGTCAATGCGATCGTTTCAACCGGCGCGCTCATGGCGCATGGTCTGGTGGAGGCGACCGGGCGGGCGCATTTCCGGGCAAATCCGGAAGTCTCGGACGAGGAACTGTACGAGCAGGGCTACAACCGCGTATACGACACGCTGGAACCGGAGCAGAACCTCGACGACGTGGAAGAGGTAATGTCGGCGGTGCTGGAATCATGGGACCACAACGAAGTCATGTGTTCGTACAAGCTGAACCATGCGATCGGAGCCTATCTTTCGAAGCATGCAGAGGGGCAGCGGGGAATTCTGAAGTCGGCCTACGAGAAGGGCGTGCCCGTGTTTGTGCCGGCGTTCAGCGACTCAGAGTTAGGTCTGGATACCGCGTTGAATAATCGCTTGCGAGAGTCTACCGGGCGGCACAAGATCCGATTCGACCCGTTTGAGGATCTGGAGCACTTTGCAGCGACCTTGCTGCGGCAGAAGAAGCTTGGAATTTTCACGATCGGAGGCGGCGTACCGCGAAATTGGTCGCAGCAGTTCGGGCCATTCTGCGAATTGCGTCACCGGCGGCTGGGTGAAAACGTTCCGCTGAAGCGATATCACTATGGCCTCCGCATCTGTCCTGAGCCGGTGTATTGGGGAGGGCTGTCGGGTAGTCCTTACAGCGAGGCGATCTCGTGGGGGAAGTTTGTGCCACCTTCGGAGGGCGGGAAGTTTGGTGAGGTGTTTGTGGACGCGACCGTGGGGCTACCCATCATTGTCGCCGCTGTTCTGGAGCGACTGGACAAGGCTAAGAAGGGCGGTAGGAAGAGCGCCAAGGCCCTTGCCAAGAAATGAGGCCTAACCCTGTGAGACTCACCAGAGGGCACCGAGGTTCACGGAGGAAATTTGAACCGGAGTTACCTGACCGCTTCGGAAGTGGAATCCGCTTGCTCGATGGATTGATCCGTCTTCACTCGACGATATAGAGGAGCAAGAATACTGTTTTCAAGCACTTCCGACTCAGCCTGAAACCAATCCTGCAGTTCCTGGCCTTCTTCCTGGCCTCGCGTTTCGTAAAGCTGCTGGGCGCGCGAACGCACCTTTCGCTCTACCATGCGTACCATCAGAGCTTGCTGCTTCTTCCTGCGTGTTTCGATATCCAACCTTGCCACTCCTTCAGTTTTAACGATCACCTCTATGATAACCGAAACCTGTTAACGGAAGATTACATCCGGCTAATTAGGATGGTTACCAAAGTGCCAAATCTGTAATCTCTCTAGTGGTTCCTAAACTACTGATATGTCTATGACTTAGATTCTCGGGGCGCGGACTCGGTGCAAATATTTCCGTCGAAAGCGCCCATGCAAAGCTGCGAAGGCAACTCTTTGAGGCTGTGGGAGCGACAGCTGCGGGGTGGTTCCAACTTCGCCGCTCGGCGATGTGACCGAGTCGTGAACGGTGTCTTCAAAAGCTTGGTCTGGAAGTCGCTGCAGAGCCTGAACGACTCTGGCCGCTAGTCGAAGATCAATACCGCCGATGCGATCACGGTGGTCCAGAGCGCACGCTTATCGCCTACTGCCGACTGCGTGACGTTCGCTGTGCGGACAATCTTATTCGAGAGGCGATAGATCTGCTTCTTCTCGTCCCAGGAGCGGTCAGGGTCGAATTCCACGTTCAGCGTCGTGGCCAGCATTTCGGCGGCGAGCTCTTCGGCGTATTCGCCGGCGGCGTCTTCGGTCTCGCCGAAGGAGTGATGTTCGCTCAGATATCCGTAGGTGTTGCGGTCCGCGGGAATCGCTACGCCGATTGAAGAAGCCAGGAGGCGGTGAGGTTCGCGGGTCGAATTCTCGGCGACGACGGCGAAGACGACCTCGCCCGGATGGAGATACTTGACGCCTTCCTTGCGGGCGAGCAGTTTGCAATTCGGCGGAAAAATGGAGGAGACACGCACCAGATTCTGAGCAGCGATGCCCGCATCACGCAACGCCAACTCGAACGATGTGAGACGCTCGCGGTGTTTCCCCACGCCCTTGGTGAAGAAAATCCGCTTCGGAACCATGTCTTTACCCAATTCGCCAGTCCTCCGCAAAGGAAATTTGAACGTGAGAATGCACAATCTAACACAATGTTTTGTAAAGGAAATATGAATTTCGGGGACAGCACAAAAACAGCGGGGGCAAGATGCCCCCGCGACAGCCGGCGGGACGCCGGCGCTACCAGAAGCCGCATTGACTAGTCGGCTTTGACGGACGTAACGGTAATGGTGTTGTCTTTCTCGGTTCCGGCGACGGTGGCTTTGGCGCCAGCCTGTTTGTCGAGAGTGTCCAAAGCGGCCTTGTCGCTCGTGTCGAGCGCGTAAACTTTGTCGCCGACTACCAGGGCATACTTCGAGCCTTTCTTGACGCAGGCGCGCGTGCATTCGGCGGCAGAACCCATGTGTTTGGCGCCGCACATAGCATCGCTTACGGTCCCGGTATAGGTTTTGCCGGCGGCGAAAGCGGTAGAAACGGAAAGGCCGACGATCATCAACAGGCTCAATAGCAAGACTCCAGCGTTCCGAGTACGAACATTCATCAGAGAGTTCTCCTTGTGATTTTTTCTTGCGAGACTGGCGCAAGGGAAGGCAGCCCGCGCCACCCAGCCTTCACTCTTAAGATGCTCTTGCGAGAACAAAGTTACAAGGGGCGGAAAGCACAAAAAAGCGGAGACGCACTGGCGTACGCCTCCGCGCGGATGCCCGGTTTGAAATAGGGGGGAGGGCCCGGGCAAACTTGGACTGCGCACGGCGAATGAACCGGCGCATGGCGGTCGTTCTGTAAAACAACGGCCTTCCGAGAATTCAAACACTCCACTATCACGAGATCCCCAACTGCTTTCTAAGCTTGGTCGCGGGCTGTTGCTACCCAGTTGCGCGACAGCCCACGACCAGACCTTCCGTGAGAAGGACGGGCTAGATTACATCCCAGACGAGACGGTTAGAAAAAACGATGAATCTTGTTCCAAAAGCCGAACAAAACGGCTTAAGTCCTATTTCGGAGCCTTGACGGAATAGATCAGATCGACATCCACGGTCTTGTCGCGCGCATTGGCAGTCACGTGCGAGGAGACGTCCCAGTCGAGGCCGGAGGGCAAGAGTTTGTGAGCTGTGGGCAAGTATTCGCTCAGGTACGTGGAATCGAAGATATCGCCAGGCCGGAGCTTCCAGGCATTCCGCAGCTTCGCGGTGAGGCTGTTGTCGAGGCCTCGGAATTCGAGTTCGCCCATGTGATACTCGGAGCCCTCTTTCACGTCGAGGTGGATAACCGCTGTGCGGTCTGCATCGTCGAATTCGGCGTCGGCCTTAATGGAGACCGTGACGTAACCGCGGGAGCCGTAGAGCTTCTGAATATCTTTTAAGTTGTCGCCGATGCGAACCGTATTCGCGACATCTCCTGGCTGGGCCCGGACCATCTTCTGCAAAACATCGGTGGGGAATACTTTATTCCCAGACCATTGCAGCGCCTTGATCTTGTATTGCGGGCCGGGAGTGACGGAAAAAGTAACATCCACGATGGTGAGGTTGCGCGGGCCGCCGTCGTCGCTGTTGGCAGAAGGCTTTTTTACGACGTTGGGTTGCGGCACGCCGAAAGCGGCCTTGAGGTACCCGCGAGTGTAATAGACGGGGAGCAGTTGGTGCTCCACGAGGGCGTTCAACACGCTGCGCGAATACTCGGTTTCGAACACCCGCTGCGCAGCGGCTTTCAGTGAAGGCAGTTCGGCTTCGCCCGCGCCTGTGAATTCTACGTTCCGGATCTGGATCAGAACTTCGGAAATGCGGTAGACGATGGAATCGATAGGACCATTGGCTTTGCCGGCTCGCTGGTACTCAACATTGCCTGGGATGGCATTCTCCACCAGCAGAGCCTGCAAGACGTCGGAAACCCGGTCAGCGAGATTACCGGAAAGCGGCACTTCACCGTTGAACATGGGAGCGCGCTCCTTGATGCGCTCAAGGAGTTCCTGGTCGGAGAACCATACGAAATCTTCGAAGCGCACCGGCACGTACTTGTCGACGTCAGTGACCTGCAGAGCGAGCTTGGTTCCAGCCGAAGAGTAGGAATAGCTGTATGCGATGTCGGTGAAGACTCCGAGATCGCCCAGGCGGCGTGCGGCTTTTTTGAAATCGTCTTCCAGAACCGTTGTTCCCATCTGCAGTCCACTGGCGGCGATGACGGCTTCATCGGAGTAGCGCTTGGTCCCCGAGATTTTTACAGAAATCAGCTGCCGATCGGACGCTGGAAGATGATCGAAAGACTTTCCGGACGATTGCGACTGGCCCACTGGCAGACCTGTTCCCAACAGGAGCAGGACGGCGAGCCATCTGGAAGATCTCATCATCGGACGGGGGCTGGCACCAATTCTTGCGCAGATTTGTGCTTAACGGCAATGTCGATAAAGGCTAGGGAGGCGCGGCTCAGAGCCTTGTCTTTGCGAAAAACCAGCGCCAGATCGCGGCGGAAATGGGCATCGGCGAGCGGAATGGCGGCGAGCGACCTGGCCCGGACGTCTTCTTCGACATTCGAGCGGGAAATGAAGCCGATGCCAACGTCGGCGGCCACGAAGCGTTTGAGTAGTTCGCTGGAGTCGAGTTCCATTGTGAAGTTAGGCTTCAGGCGGCGTTCATGAAACAACTGCTCGATGGCGTCGCGCGTGTGTCCTGCCTTTGGAACGATCAGAGGGAACTTGCTTGCGTCGGCAATGGTGGCGGACTTCATCTTTCCCAGGGGATGGTGAGGGGGCGCAATCAAAATCAGCTCATCTCGATGGATGAGCACTACGGTCAAACGGTTGTCGTTGACGGGAAGGGAAATGACGCCGAAATCGACCGAGTTGTCGATGATGGACTCGAGGATTTTGGCGTAATCAGCGCGTTTGATGTTGACGGAGACGTCGGGATACTGCTTTTTGAAATCGGCAAAAACGTACGGCAGGATGTGAAGGCAGGTACCTTCGTTGGCGCCGACGATGATCTCGCCGCGCGGGACGCGCTCCATTTCGGCGATTGCGACCATCATGGCTTTGCGGGCGTCGAGGGTTTCTTCGACATACTTCAGGAACGCCTTGCCCGCCGCGGTAAGCGAAACCTTGCCGCCGGAGCGGTCGAACAGCTTGGCGCCTACCTCTTCTTCGACGCCGCGAATCTGCGAGGAGATGGCGGGCTGGGTGCGGAAACGCTTCTCCGCCGCACGCGAGAAGGAGGCGTGCCGGGCGACTTCGAGAAACGTTTCGAGCTGGTCGAAATCCATAAGAGCAGTTGCCAGTTGTCAGTGGCCAGCCGCTAGTCGAAATCTCATTGCGTCAATGAGAGGCCGTATTTTCTGTCGGAACGTAGCTGAACCCTTCTGCTACAGCCTCGAACAGCTTGTGATCTTTTTCGTAGCGGGAAGCCGGCGAAACCATCCCGATTTCGTAAACGATTTCCTTTTTGGGATTATTGGCGATGATCACTTCATAGACCATCTTTCCGTGTTCGACTTCAGTCCGAGACACCTTCAGATGGATCGCAGTCAAGGACGACAAGGAAGTTCGCACGGGCTGATCGATCACTAGGTCCGTAGCGTGAATCCTTTCTGTATCTTCTCTTTGGTTTTTGCCAAAGGCATCCACGAACTCCGCAAACGTTTCCCGATGTCGTTTCGTGCCAGCCGACCAAATCTGGTTCCAAGGGAAGTCGCCGCCGGGTTCGCCGCCGTGCGGGTGAGTCAAAGAAATTCGGAAGCTGCGACCCGGGGCGCAGCCACCGATGCCCATGACCCCATCGGGCAACTGCACCAGGAACTCACGCTCTACGTCGCGGAACTCGCCGCGATATGTAATCGTCTTCTGACACTCGCATTGGTTGTAACCATCGGGTATTGAGCCATCTTCTTTGCACAGTGGCAATCCGCTTTCGGTCTGCCCTTGCGCCAATCCCGCTGATAAACCGAGCACGGCTGCCAGACCGCAGCGGTACTGGAAGGAGGGTGTCATCGGTTTCCTCCGGTGGAAGGTATGGTTCCGATAACCGAGTGTGCCTCATAACTGTCGTTTATCCAGCCAATAGAAACAATCGAATTGCCACCCCTACCCGCAGACATTACACTCTCTCGTCCTGCACAGCGCGACCCGATTGTAGCAGCCTGCCCGCCTGCGGCAATCCCGCAGGCGTCACTTTGAGCAATCGACTCCCGTGAAGGAGACTTTATGGCAGACCCCAAGACTGTCCTCGAATTCGCCAGGAAGCATGACGCGAAGATTCTCGATCTGCGCTTCACCGATATTCCGGGGCTGTGGCACCACGTTTCCTATCCCATCGAACAACTGACCGGAGCGTCATTCGACGAAGGCTTTGGGATCGACGGCTCTTCGATTCGCGCCTGGGCTGGCATTCACGAGAGCGACATGCTGCTGAAGCCCGACGCGAACTGCCATCTGCTCGACCCCTTCACCGAGGTGCCCACGCTGGTGCTGATCTGTGACGTCGTCGATCCGGTGACGAAGCAGGCTTACGATCGTGATCCCCGCTTCATTGCGCGCAAGGCAGAGATGTATTTGAGTTCCAGCGGCATCGCGGATGCGGCCTATTTCGGAGCTGAAGCCGAGTTCTTCATTTTCGACAACGTGCGTTTCGATCAGCGCGAAAATTACGGCTTTTACTACATCGATGCCGAGGAGGGGAGGTGGAACTCGGGAAGGGAAATGAACAATCTGGGCTACCGGCCGCGATTTCGGGAGGGCTATTTCCCGGTCGCCCCCACCGATCACTACCAGGATTTGCGCTCGGAGATGATGCTGACCATGCAGAGCTGCGGCATGGAGGTGGAATGCCATCACCATGAGGTGGCAAGCGGAGGGCAGACCGAGATTGATTTGAAGTTCGATTCGCTGTTGCGCTCGGCCGACAAGATGCTGCTCTTCAAGTACATCGTGAAGAATGTTGCGAACCGCAACGGCAAAACCGTCACCTTCATGCCGAAGCCCATCTTCGGCGACAACGGCAGCGGGATGCATACGCACCAGTCACTGTGGAAAGGGGGTGAGCCACTTTTTGCCGGAGATGGATACGCCGGGCTGTCACAGCTCGCGCTGTGGTACATCGGCGGCCTCATCCATCATGGGCCGGCGTTGTCGGCGATCATCGCGCCAACAACAAATTCCTACAAGCGGCTCGTGCCTGGATTCGAAGCACCGGTGAGTCTGGCGTATTCGCGGCGGAACCGTTCGGCGGCATGCCGCATTCCGATGTATTCGGCCGCGCCCCGGGCAAAGCGCGTGGAGTTCCGTCCGCCAGATCCGAGCTGCAATCCGTATATGGCATTCGCTGCGATGCTGATGGCGGGACTGGACGGGATCGAAAACAAGATTGAGCCTGGACAACCGCTCGACAAAGATATCTACGAAACCGATCCGGAGGAAGTGTCGAATATTCCTTCGATGCCGGGATCGCTGGAAGAGGCTCTGGATGCCCTGCAACGCGACCACGCCTTCCTGCTCAAAGGAGACGCATTTACAGAAGAGCTACTGCGAACCTACATCGAATACAAGCGCTCGAAGGAGGTGGATGCGGTCCGATTGAGGCCGCACCCGTACGAATTCGCGCTGTATTACGACATTTGAGGACCGGCCGCTCGCGGCTAAAACGGCAGAGTGATAAGCAGGGGGCAGGCCCCGATCACTGGTAAAACTGACAGCCGGACGGAAATCGGTCTGAGCTCCAGGAGATTTCCTCCCGAATCACGGCGACTCCGAAGCAGTTCTTGTTGGAGTGCCGTAAAACTCGCGGTCGCGGTTGACCGAGAGGTTGGATGACAACTCCAATCTGACGAACAGGCGCTAGGTGGACGATGGGAGGAGCGGATGGAGAGTTGAGGCGGTGCACCTCGTTTGAGGCGGGGCTGCTTTTTACGAGGGGAAGTTAACATCCCAACTTCTCGCGCGCGAGAAATAGGGCACCCACGGGGTGCCGACTGTCACTTACGACAAGATCACTTACGCGAATTCCAATCGGTTGTGTCTGGCGGGGCTTTGGACTCGCGCAGTTCGAGTTCGTCCTGGCGGAGTTTTGTGGCTTCCGCGGGATTGGTCCCGGCGGCCACGGAGGTTTTCTCGAAGAAGTAGCGCCAGCCTTCGTGGTGGTCGACGGAGCTTTGAGATTCCTGATACGCCTTGAGTGTGGATTCCACCTTCTGCTTCCCGCGAACGACCGCGATCACTCCGGCCGACCGGTAGGTTCGGACGTTGTGCAGGATGATGGCGTACGTGGCGTTGTGATCGTCGCTTGTCAGAAGGAATCCATTTGCGATGGAGTCAACAGACTATCACCGCCGGACTGCGTGCAAAAGAGAAGAGGCGATCTCCCGAGGATATCGCCTCTCCGCAGAATTCGTCGGCTTAGACAGCCTGAACGTTTTCGGCCTGCAAGCCCTTGGGGCCTTTGGTGACGCTGAATTGTACCGTCTGGCCCTCTTGGAGGCTCTTGAATCCGCCCGCCTGGATGGCCGAGAAATGCACGAAAACGTCTTCGCCCGACTGGCGGCTGATAAAGCCGTAGCCCTTGGCGTCATTGAACCACTTTACTGTTCCTTGTTCCATATATGTTTTTTACTCTTGTTCCTTTTTGATAGTTACGCTGGAGGGATTCGGAAGAACTTGCGCAGGTGACTAGCTGTTGAGGCGAGAGCTGCTCAAGACCGACTCGGTCTAACGCACATAGAGATCGTACGTGGAACGTTCGGAATTAGCAATCGAATTCGGGTTCTGCATGGGCGCAACTCAAATTGAACACGAGACAAGCGCGCGTCCAACCGCAAGTTTCTCTATCGATCCGCGATGCTCCCGGCAGAACTTCTCCTAAACAGGATATACTGAAAATGCTTAACCTCGAAGATACGCCACGCACCTCGCGCCTTCGCGATTGAGAGATCGAGAGGCGTCTCTTTATTACCGGCGACTATTCCCCAACCCATCGCGCATTTCACCATCGCGGGCAGCGCAGCTCGGGAGTGCACAGTGTGACGCCGTTCCGTTGCCGTGGCCGCTTGGAAGATCGTGATCGGCCAGCGGTTCATCCTTCACTCAAACGAACAGGAGTTGATTATGTCCGCACGGAATGGTGATAAGTCCAGATTCCATCGCGAGCGCAAGCAGAAAATCGCGCGCCGCAAGCGCAACCAAGGCCTGCTGCACAGTGCCGGAACGCCGCAGAAACCTGCGGCCGCTTCCTCTCGCGTCAAACCACCGACGGTGGCGCAATGAATACTCCGGCCCTTGCAACCTTGCCGCTGCCGGATAACGTCCCGGTGGTGGGGAAGAAGAAGAAAGTGCTTCTCGTGGATGCCTCCTCCCGCAAGCGCGACTTGCGGGCCGAAGTGATGCGCAAGCTCGGCATGGACGTCGATTGCGCCGCCGACATCGACGAAGCGCGCTCCTGGTGGCGCGCCAATCTGTATGACCTTGTCCTGATGAATCTGGAAAAAGGAAGCGGCCGCCGCGACAAATTTTGCCAGGACATTCGCGGCGCGAATCCTCCGCAGCGCCTGGCGTTTCTGGTCGGCGAGCCCGCCTATCTGGCGGATTCACCCAGTGAGGATGAACCGCTGCCGCTGCACAATTCAGACCATCAGTCGATGGCTGCCGATATCAGGGCCGCACTTTCGGTCGGCATGAAAGATCTCAGCCAGCGCTGGGGCATCCTCGAAGCATCCCGCAGAATTTCCGCCGTTCGAGCGGCCTGCACTGCGCGCTCCCGAGCAATGCAGGACAGGCCCGCGCCACCACGCGACTTCGAAGGACGTCCGTCGAAGTCCGCTGCAACAACCTTGGACGATTTACTGAGAGAGGAAATGCAATGAAGAATCTTTATGTCGGCAATCTGCCCCACAGCACTACCGAGGCCGAACTGCGCAATGTGTTCGAGCCCCACGGCGCCGTAGAAAAAGTCACCCTGGTCACCGACCGGGAGACAGGCCGCTCGCGCGGTTTCGGATTCGTGGAGATGACCGATGCCACGGCGGCGGACAAGGCCGTTGCCGCGCTCAACGGAACTGAACTCGGTGGACGGACATTGACCATCAACGAAGCCAAGCCGAAGACCGATCGTCCAAAGGGCGGAGGCGGCGGCGGCCAACGATTTGGCGGAGGCGGTGGTGGCGGAGGACGCGGACGCGACCGCGGCCCAGGCCGCGAACGCCGCGAGCCGCGCTGGTAATTCCGCCGGTATTCGGGAGGTCCCCGAAAGCTGCAGACCCCCGGCGGGCAAGATCGCCGGCGTCCGTATCGCCGGCCAAAATGAAGAACTAGACAATGAGGGGATGAGTATGCCACGAGGCCGATCGACATTTACCAAGCGTCAGAAAGAGCAAACCCGGCAACAGAAACAAAGAGACAAGGCCGAACGCCGGACCCAGCGAAAACAGGACAAGCCCGAACCCGGTAGCCAGCACGAGCAGGACGAACTCCGCGCCGCCGCCGAAGCCCAGGCCGCGCTGTTTCACATGGGCCACGATGAGTCGTCCTCCCAGGAATCGACTCCGTCCGCCGATGAGCCGGTCAAGTAGACCGTCGCTCCTGAGCTGAATCCAAAACTTGAACCCTACGCGCGGGGACGATCGTCCCCGCGCAACAGGGACCGACGGCTCTTCTTGCTCGTGTGGCGACAGCCGCCTCGGCTGTCCAAGCCTGGGCGAAGCCCGGCGCCACGAGCACAATACCCGTGTAGGGACGGACGCCTTCGTCCGTCCCGCCGAGCAGAGCGAGTTGTGCAACAGCCGATTCTCGACATCGCCGACGCTTTAATCTTGACTGCATGAAAAACTCCCGGTGCCTAGGCCTGGTCGGCGGACTGAGTGTCGGTGCAACCGTCCACTATTACGAGCATCTGGCCCGCGGATGCGAGAAGCTCGGCTTCGCCCTTGACATCGTGATCACCCACGCCCAGACACCGCGCGTGTTCGCCTACGTCGAGGCCAGGGATCGCACCGGACTGGCCGAGTATTTGAGCGGATACATCCGGCGCATGCAACCGTTAGAACTCGGCTCGATGATGTCCAGCGCCGACTGCTCATAGCCGAAGATATCCACGAACGGTTGTACACAAAGGACTGGCAAAAGCGCCATAGTCTACATTTGCCATGATCGGCGGTGGCCAACCCTTCGCGCCTTTCGAAGGGTGGGAAGTTCCAGACGCCTCTATCAGGCAGGCTGCCCCATCCTTAATCTCGCCGCATTTTGGCGAGATTAGGGTGGGGACTTTGACGTTTCCCGCCATTCTTCCCTCACGCTCAATCCCAGCCGAACCTTTGCATCCTGCATTTCTTTCTTGTCCAACCGAGAAGGGCACGACTTACAGTCGGTCGCTAACTGCCTACAACGATTGCGGCTTCACCCCCTGAGGGCCGCCAGGCCTAAAGTTTTCCACAGCCCCACCCTATATTTATTTTTTTCTTGTGACATCTGACCTTTACTGAGAAATCTACCTGAGTAAATCTGGGACTATGCACGACCAAGGTCCCAAGCCAGCCCCATCCGGTCCCCAACGCCGGGCGCCCGCAGCCAAAAACTCAGAGCTCAAGCAATCCTCTGTGCCCCTCCGTGCCCTCTGTGGTGAGTCCGTCGAACCCTGGATTCCCGAATCGAAACTCCCCCAGGTCCCCCTCAACCCCACTAACTCCTTTGTCCGTAAGATTTTACTTACAACCCCTGAGTTTCCAAGATTTTACGCGGACGTCGTCCTGGCCACCCGGCCTAACTCCTCTGAGGCCAAGATTTTACGGCCTCACTATCAAAAAATTTGCGAAAAGGTAAATGCTATGTCGAACAGCAATGGCACGTGCACTCATATCAAAGTCACTGGAGTCCGCTGCGGCTCCCCCGCTCTCCGCGGAGAGCAATTCTGCTACTTCCACCAGAACGCCCATCGCGGCGTCAGCCGTCCCAAACAAAGCCGCTTGCATCCCATCGCGCTGATTGAAGACGAAGAGTCCATCCAGTACGCGCTGATGGAAGTCATCAACGCCCTCATGCGCAACACCATCGACCTGAAACGCGCCACCTTAATCCTCCGCGCCCTCCACATCGCCGTCAAAAACGCCAGCCGAGTGAAGTACGGCATCATGGGCATAAACGGGGTCACGAAGATCCCCGAATACGCTCCGCCACCGGTTGCAACCGACTTCGACGAGTTCTCGCAAATCGATCTCCCCTACAACGCGTCCGTGCCTCCAAAGTCCGAGCGCCAGATCTTGGAAGAAAAACATCACGCCCGCAAACTTCAGGAATGGCGCGACCAGCAGGCACAGATCCGCGCCAACCTCGAGCGCGCCAAGCCGCAGCCGAGCGCCAATGTAGGGGCGGACGCCCCGTCCGCCCCGCGCCCAGAGCAAAGCGAAGGGCGCGTGCCGGCAGCTCAACCCAACCCAAGCCCCAAGCCCGCCACCTCACCTCTTCCCAGTCACGACTTCAAACAGCCGCATCGCATAGAGAGCCCCGACCCGCGTCCCACGCCACGCAAGCCGCCCAAATCCGCAACACCCATTCCCAAGGCGCAAAAGAACGCAGCTCATGCTGCAAAGCATGGGTAGACAACGGGAGAAGGCATTCCGCACGGCGAATGCCCCATTCCCCGCGGCATTTGCGGTTGCGAAGCGGCGTATCATGTTTCACAAGCAGCAAACGTATGAGGTGCCCATTGCGCCATTGGATCTGGCTCCTACTCGCGTTCCCTCTGGCCGCTCCAGCTCAGGAGACCGAGCCCAGCCTTCACACAAGCGTCAATGAAGTGATGCTCGATGTTGTGGTTCGCGACAAGAAGGCTCACATCATCCGCGATCTGCGGCCGGAAGAAGTCAAGGTGTTCGAAGATGGCGTGCCGCAGACACTGCGGCACTTCGAATTTTTCGAAGGTCACCTGATGCCGAAGCCGGCCCCGCAACCAGCACCTGCGACAGCCGCGACCGCGTGTGCGCCGGTTCACTCGTCCAGTCCACCCAACAATGTGCAGGAGTTGCGCGACATCAGCGTAGTCTCGGTGGTGGTAGCCAACCTCGACCAGCAAGGACGCAAGCTCACGCTCGATACCATGCACGACTTCGTCAAAAATGAGTTGCGGCCCAACACCTATGTCGGCGTGTTCTGGCTGTATCGCAACACCATTCGCGCCGTCGAGCCTTACACCAATGATGCGGGGAAAATTTCCGATGCGATGATGCGCGCGGTCACAGGTGTAGGGATCGAAGGCCGGCCGACTCTCAAAGGCCTGAGGCCTGACGCCGTCACAGGTTGGGATGGCGATAGCGCCGAAGGCACGCCTCCGGACCCTCTGGGCCTGGATGGAAGCGACCAGCCAGTCAACGGTCCGGCCGACGCTGTCGCTCGCGCCATTGCCAACACGATGAGCTCGCAATGGATTGGTGAACTGCACGATGTCTACCAGGACAGCATGGGCTTCTTGACGCAGCTCCACGCACTGGTCCAGTCACAGGCCTCCATTCCCGGGCGCAAAGTGGTGCTGTTATTTTCGGCCGGGCTGCCGGTGCATCCGGATACGGTCGAAGTGTTCAGGAGCGTGATTAGTTCGGCCAATCGCGCCAACGTCTCCGTATACGCCATCGACACGATCCCATACGGAAGGTCAGATCTGTCGAACTCGCGGAGGATGCTCGCGGCGGCCGCGCAGGCAAGCCGTGCGCAACAATTGGGGCAGGTCAATGGAGGTGACCAGTCCGTCACTCCCATCGAGGCGATGGCCCCCCAACTGGCCGAAGCCTCTGTTCACGCCAATACTCGCGGAAACTTGGCTACCTTAGCGGAGGGAACGGGCGGCGCCTTGCTCTCAACGTCGATGGATTTGCCGAAGGCGCTGGCGCGGGTGCTGGAAGAGGTGCAGACCCATTACGAATTGAGCTATTCGCCGCTCAACAGCAATGCCGATGGAAAATTTCGAAACGTCGAGGTGAAGGTTTCGCGTCCTGGGGCTGTAGTGTTTGCTCGCAGCGGGTACTTTGCTTTGCCGCTCCTGAACGACCGGCAGATTTACCCATTCGAAATGGTGACGTTGAAAGCGCTTAACACGAAGCCGCTGCCGCGGCAGTTCGATTTCCACGCTGCCGCGCTGCAGTTTCGACCTGGGCAGAAGAGGACACAGTATTCGTTTGTCTTCGAGGTACCGACGACTGATCTGACGGTGACCGAAGCAAAGCCCTGGGCCAGGGTTCATGTAGATGTCACCGTGCTGGTCAAAGACGAGCGCGGACAGGTCGTGCAGAAGATCAGCCGAGATATTCCCTACCAGGTCCCGATGAACAAGAAAGACGAACTGCAGCGAGGGGTGGTGAGCTTTACTGCGCCCTTTCTGCTGGCGCCGGGACGTTACACTCTCGAGACCGCGGTGGTCGATCGCCAGAGTATGAAAGCGAGCGTGCACCGTTCCACGCTGGTAGCGGGGCACGGCTCTGGACTATCGATGAGCGATGTCGCTCTGGTGCGACGCGTGGACGCGATTGAGGGCCCGGAAAACGGGGCGGATCCGCTTCAAGCGAAGGGCGGCAAGGTGACGCCGGAGCTTTCAGGCTCGGTATCACCGCAGAGCGGCGCCCAAGTGCAATTCTATGCGGCCGCCTACCCACCTATGCCGGTGGACGCTCCGGTCGAGGTGAGGATGGAGATCGCTCGAGATGGTCAAACCCTGGTACGCTCTGCGCTCTCCGAGGTGCCGGCAGAAACAACCGGGGTGGTCCCTGTTCTGGTGGGCGTCCCGAGTGACAAGTTGCCGCCCGGCCACTACGAAGCGCAGCTGACATTCACCTACAAGGGCCAGAACGTAAGCAACGTAACGGCGTTCACAGTCGACGCACAGAACTAAGGAGTCCACGGCAACTAGCACGCCAAGCGAAGCCGGTAGCGGGCGCAGCTCCCGGACTTGAGAATTCCGCAACCTTTACGCTCGATCCTCCGTACCTCGGACAAGCATCACCATCCCCTTCAAGCGAGGTGTTATGAACGAGCGTTCCTGTGCGTTGATTTCAGTGTCTGCATTGTTGCTTGTTGCTTTGTTGAACGCGCCTACGGTTGCGCAGAGAGTGGCGCCGCTCGACAAGATTCAGAACCAGGAGGACTCGAACAAGGCGATCACCGCCCTCGATGCCGCATTGTTTGATGCCTACAACAAATGTGATCTCGCGAAGTTTGGATCCTTCATCGGCACCCTGGTGCGACGTTGCGGACGGGCCACTTGCACGTTGGTAACTTGCGATGCGTCCGGTGAGGCTCGAACATCGTTGAGTCTGGGGAATCACGCCGCGCTGCCTCGACGCTGCAGGCAGTATGTCTACGGCGCTGTTTACGTAAAAACTGAAAGGAATCCAAAATGAACAGGAAGATTCTGCTTGTGGGGTTGGCGTGTTTATCGGCAGTGGCAGTTGCGCAGTCGGATGGTAGCCAGCAAAAATCTGCGACTCCGAGCCCGGCTCCCAGTTCGCAGCAGGTAACGAGTCCAAGCGATGTGGCCACAGGACAAGCTTCCGGGAAGCGGATGCATAAGCCGGTAACGGTCACTGCAGAGGATCAGGCAGTTCGCGAATCGCCCAGCAAGTCCAGCCTGGGTAAGACGTCTGTGCGAGTAGCCGCAGGAGACGTCAATGGCGACGGGAAGGCCGATGTGGCCCCGGGTGCGACTTCGGATGTGAAGAGTCCGCGGGACCTCGCGACGGGCCAAGCCAGTGGAAAACGACAGGCTGCCAGCGCAAATGAGAAGTCCGGCAGCGATAAAGGTCAAACGCAACCCAACAAGTAAGAACCGCTACACAGAGTTAATTCGGTTCGGCCCTGCTCCCAAGAGCGGGGCTTTTCTTTTTGTGCTGCGAGAACGAGCGGGCGGACGATAACCGGATCGAGGAATCATACTGGTGGACGCAGACGAAGGGATTCGCTGCAAGACCGAAGTAGCGATGAGTGGACGTGGAGATATCCACTTCTCACGAAGGAACTTGCGTGACAACTGGGGCATGCAATCGCACACCATGCAATCGCTCGCACTCTGGCTCAAAGTCAACCTCCCCACCCTCTTTCGCAAAGAACCCGAGAGAAGGATGGGGCAGCCGGCCGTTCGGCTTCGCCTTTGCGGGACGGGCGAGGCGGCTGTCTCTACGCGGGTATTGCCGGTCGCGTATCATATGGCGAAGGTCTTTGTTGCGCGGGCCTCACCAGTCTGCTGCAAGATTTCCTGAGAGAAACGTTCCTACTTATGAGCAAGAGAATTCGTGTGTTTGCTACGTGCGACATTGGAGAGGCGATCGAGCTGTTGCGCAAACGAGGGTATGAAGTGGAGGTCTATCCGCGTCCGGAGGCTCCGCCGAAGGCGTTGATTGTAGAGATGGTGCGGTCGGGGATTGACGGGCTGATCACGACTTTGCGCGATCCCATTGACGCTGAGATATTCGAAGCCGGAAAGGGTACGCTGAAGGTGGTGGCGCAGATTGCGGTGGGGTTCGACAACATCAATCGCGCGGATGCGAACCGGTACAAGGTGCCGTTCACGCATACCGCCGATGTGCTGACTGAAGCCACCGCCGAGTTTGCATTCTTCATGATGGGGACTCTGGCACGAAGGATGTGGACCGCCGAACATTTGACGCGGGAACAAAAGTGGGGCTTCTGGCATCCGTACTTGCCGTTTTTGGGCGATGAGGTTACCGGCAAGACGGTTGCGGTGATTGGGACAGGGCGGATCGGGCTGGCTTTCATCAAGAAGTGCGTCGGGTTCGACATGAACATTCTGTGCTATGACCCGGCCTACGAGAATCACGCCTTTGTGAAGACGATTGATGAGATCAACCATTTGCGCTATTCGCGCGGTTTGGTCAAGGAGAAGGCGTGGATCAAATACGTGCCATTCGAGCAAGCGCTGCATGAAGCGGACTTTGTCAGTGTGCATGTGCCTCTGCTGCGCAAGGGCGAGAGCGCAACGCCCACGTATCACCTGTTCAACGACCAAACCCTGAGGCTGATGAAACCGACCGCGTACCTGGTAAACACGTCTCGAGGGCCGGTAGTGGAAGAAGCTGCCCTGGCGCGGGCGCTGCGGGAGAATTGGATTACAGGCGCTGCGCTGGATGTGTACGAGAAAGAGCCATTGCCGGCGGATTCGCCGCTACGCGATCCGGCAATTGCGGACCGATGCAGGCTCATGCCGCACTTTGCCAGCGCGGCGCGGATCACACGGCTATCGACCGATCCGGACAAGGGCATGGCAGGAAGATGTGCGCAAGGGCTGATCGACGTGCTCGAAGGGAACTACGATGGTGACGTCACTAAAATGCCGTATGTTGTGAATAAAGAAGCATTTAAATAGCGGGTCGCTGGTGCGGAAATATACGTTAAAGACGCAGTGTCAGGTTAAAAACGGTAAGCGTCTTTACTCGTACCGCCGATCCAGTTGGGGAAGTACAATGGTATGGCTATGACGAAGCGACATTTGGCAATTGCGGCATGGGCGCTGGCCTGGGCTCCTCTTTTGTGCGGGCTGGATTCTCCGAGCGACAAGGGTGTGAAACTGGAGCCACAGCCCAAGGAAGTGCAACTGCGCGATGGCGGGTTTCAGGTTGGGCCGCGGACAAAGATCTTTGTACAGCTGGGACATCAGGCCGAGGATCGTATCGCGGCCGAGACGCTGGCGGAAGAGGTCCAGTACCAATCGGGATTGAAGCTAAATATCCTCGGCATGAAAGCGGAAGGCAAGGCGGAAGGCGGGGCTATCGTGCTGGCGCGGCTGGAGGACGATCGCGTGCGGCATTTCCTGGCGCGAAATGGATTGAAGGCCGATTCGGCAGTCGGGCCGGATGGGTATCTGCTGTTTTCCGACAAGTCTCATTTGATCGTCGCCGCCAGCACGGGACAGGGATTGTTCTATGGCGTGCAGACGCTGCGCCAGCTGTTGCGTCCGACGGGGAATGGCCTCATCTGCCCGGCAGTGGGCATTCGGGACTGGCCGAGCTTGCAAAAGAGTGTGCCGGCGTTGAGCCGGTTGGGAAGGCCGGAGTTTCCGAGTCGTCCGCGGTAAAAGGTTAAGCCTTGGTTGGCGATTTCAGGCGTCCCTCCGGGACGCCATTGTTTTGCGGGCGTGAAACCCGGCGCTGAAACGCGGGCTATTTTTCAACTCGCGCCTTCCGGCGCGTGCGTTCGAGAGGCCCACACGGGTCGGCTATCGCATAGAATCCATCACATGTTTTCTGAGAGAACGAACTGGCGTCTGACGCAGAACCGGTTTACGCAGGCGGTGGAGGAGGTGCGCGTGCGCGGGACTCGAGTGTTCGATCTCACGGCTTCGAATCCGACGCGGGTCGGGCTGGAGTACGATGCGGAGGCGATTCTTCGGGCGCTGCGTTCGGAGCAGGCACTGGATTACGATCCGCAGGCTAAGGGGCTGCTTTCGGCGCGAGAGGCTGTGGCGCGGTACTACGGCGAACGGTGTTCTCGTGGCGAGAGAGACGTTGCAAGCAACGTCTCTACGAATCGCGGGGGAGGACCGGGGGGGCTGCTTGAGGTCGATCCAGAGCGGATTGTGCTTACTACCAGCACCAGCGAAGGGTACTCGTATGTTTTCCGGCTGCTGTGCAACGCAGGGGATGAGTTGCTGGTGCCTAAGCCTAGTTATCCGCTGTTTGAGTTTCTGGCGGATTTGCAGGATGTGAAGCTGGTGCCTTATCCGCTGATCTACGATCACGGGTGGCAGATGGATTTTCATTCAATGGAGAAAGCGGTGACCGCACGGACGCGGGGAGTGGTGGTGGTGCATCCGAATAATCCGACCGGGTCGTATGTGCATGCGGGAGAGTTGGAGGCGCTGAATCAGCTCTGCCAGGTGCATGGGCTGGCAGTGATAGTGGATGAGGTGTTTTTGGACTATGCCGTCCCTGAGGAGATTGCGGCCGCCGAAGCCGTCGAGCTTCGCTCGACCGGACAGCCGATGGTGGCTGTCCCCACATTTTCTTTTGCTGCGCCGAGCTTTGCTGGGAATCGGGATGTGCTGACATTCAGCTTGAGCGGGCTTTCGAAGATTTCGGCTCTGCCGCAGATGAAAGTGGCGTGGGTGGTAACCAGCGGACCTCCTCAAGAAGTCAATGCCGCGATGGCGCGGCTCGAGGTAATTGCCGATACGTATCTTTCGATGAATGCGCCAGTGCAGTGGGCGATGCCGGTGATGATCGAGCAGAGGAAGAGTATTCAGGGGCACTTACTGGAGCGGGTTCGGCGGAATTTGTCGGAGTTGGACCGGCAGCTTGCATCGCAAAAGGCTTGCCAGCGGTTGAGGGTCGAGGGTGGATGGTATGCGGTGCTGCGTGTGCCAGTCACGCGGTCAGATGAGGAGTTGGCGATTGAGCTGGTGCGGGAGAAAGCGGTGATGGTGCATCCGGGGCATTTTTATGATTTTGAGGGCGACGGGTATTTGGTGTTGAGTTTGATTGCGCCGGAAGGCGATTTCGAGGAAGGGATTCAGCGGTTACTTGAATTCGTATCGGCTTCCGCGGCGTGATGGTTGCAGGGATGCTTCGACTACGCTCAGCATGACAATTTCTACGTAAAAATCGGCGCCTCCCTAGGGAGTCCAGGATTCCAACCGTGAGTCCTTCGGCGGCATCCATTATGTGCCGCTTCTGGAGGATTAATATGCGTCGGGAACATAAACTTACGGTTTCACTTTTCTTGTCGGCTGCGCTTATGGCGCCAGTGGGTGCGCTGGCCATGCCGAAGCCCCAAGACGAGCACGAACGGCACGAGCAGGAGGAGCACCAGCGTCGGACGTATGACCAGGAATATCGGGACTATCACAATTGGGACTCGCGGGAAGACCGGGCGTACCGCCAGTGGATGGCGGAACGTAACCGCGATTACGTGGATTACGATCAGCTGCGGCAGGAGGACCAGCGGGAATACTGGAAATGGCGTCACAAGCAGGAAAAGCGTGATCGGCACGAAGAGCACGAAGAACATTAGCACAACTAGGGCTTGATCGGCTCACGCGGCGGCGGAGCATTCAACCTCCGCCGCCAGCGTGTTTTGGGCTATAATGCCGCATGCCTGCTGCCTCTGGGGGAGCCACTAAAGCCGTCGGGATGGTGCCTGACGAGCTCAAGTTTGAACCGAAGTCCAAAGGCCTTGCCACGCCGCGCAAGAAGAAACCCAAAGAATTGGCGGTGATCACCGAGTGTTGTACCGGGTGCGCCGGGTCGCCGGCGTGCGTCGAGTATTGCCCGGTGGAAGATTGCATGTTCTGGGTGCCGGATGAGGACAATCCGCCGTTTGGACGGATTCAGATCGACCCGATTTTGTGCATTGGTTGCAAGAAGTGCGTCAGCAAAGGGCCGGATGGGTGCTTCCTCGATGGGTGCCCATGGGATGCGATCGCAATGGTCGACACGGCTGAAGTGGAGAAGGAAGTGGGAGTGATGGCGATTTGAAGAGCAGCTTCTAGCTGCTGGCTCCTAGCTTCTAGCTTGATCACGTCAACTGCAACAGGTCCCACTTGTTGCCGCAGAGATCTTCGAAGACTGCTACTGTTCCGTACTCTTCTCCTTTTGGTTCTCTTACGAAATTCACTCCTCTTTCTTTCATCGCATTGTAATCGCGCCAGAAATCGTCTGTGTGGAGAAACAGGAAGACGCGGCCGCCGGTTTGGTTGCCGATTCGGGTAGCTTCTTCGGGAGAGGAGGCCTTGGCGAGGAGAAGTGCTGTACCGCGTGATCCTTGCGGAGCGACGAGTACCCATCGTTTGTCGCAGTCCTGGCGGTCTTTTGAGGGCGTGTCTTCGATGAGGTCGAAGCCGAGGGATTGGGTAAAGAAAGCGATGGCTTCGTCGTAGTCACGGACAACCAGGGTTACGTAGCCTACGGTTTGGGACATGTCTTCTCCTTGCCGCGGTGGTGCACAGTGCGTCAATTTATTCTTGGATGGCCAGTGTGTGGGGGCGAGACGCCCACACCACAGCCGGCAGGACGCCGGCGCTACCGCGCTCTAGCTTGGATTGCCTTTTCTGTTTCTTGCGCTTGCTGGCGGACGTCGTTTGAGATGTCGGGGACATCGCGCTCGTAGGGGCGAATCGCCGGCAGGTCGTCCGGTTGACCCATCAGGTACAGAGCTCGCAGGGCTTCCCATACCTGCTCGGTGTCGGGATCGATCACGGCGATTTCGGCGCCTGATGTGATTTTTGCACCGGTTTGCGCGACCGAGCGGATGCGGCCGGGGATCGGGGAACGGACCTCGAGCGGCTGCGAAGATTCGTCGGTTTTCAGTTTGGCGACGAGTCCTCCTTGATGGATTGCGGTGCCCGGGCGGTCGGCGTCGACGATAGTTCCCGCGGCAGGAGCGGTGATCTCGGCGGGCTGCAACAGGGCAACGATTTGCGGGCGGCCGGTTGAGTCTCCGAAGCGGATGAGCGAGAGCGCGGCGTTGCCGCGGACCATGGGAGATTGGTCCTGCAACATCTTCAGGAGTGAGTCATGAAATCCTGGGCCGGAGGTGTCCTGGCCCATGACCCAGGCGTCGGTGTTGCGGACTTCTTCTACCGGATTTGTGGAAAGTCGCAGCAGGTCGGGATACCACTGCTTCGCATTGGCGTCCGCGTGGCTCATGCGATCGCCGAGTTGCACGAGCGCATGCTGGATGTGGCGAGGCTTTTTGTCGTCGTGTAAGTATTCGGTGAGCTGCTGGTCATTCAGATGGCGCCCGAACCAAGTGTTCCACCAGAAGAGGAAGGGCATGAGCACGATGAGCCATCCAGTGGCAAAGAATAGGAGCTTCTGGGTGCGCGACATGGAGCGCTTGGGCTTTGGGTCAGCTGTGGTTTGGCCTGAAGCGGACTGCGGATCAGGGATTTGTGCGGGAGTCTGGTCGGCCGGCATGTCCAAGGTAGGAACTATAGCAGAAGGTTTAAGGCGGTCGTAAGGCTTGGCAGCATCATCCCGGCTTGTGAAAAAGCCTTTAACCGCAGGGAACGCCGAGATTTTTTGCGGAGATCGCAGAGCGAGGCGCGCGGTTATTCCTGACGCAAGACGTACCAGGAGGTGAGGCTGATGAGAATCAGGCTGGCGCCTGCGGCGAGCAGAGATGTGCCCGTCAGGGCCTCCGAGAAAGTGTGATCCACTGTCAACAGGTGATGGGAGAAGTTGGGCATCGAGTTCAGGAGTGTGGGGGCCAACCACGGTAGGGCGAGCAAGGCCGCGACCCCGGTGCAAATGCGGGTGATGCGGATTGGTCGCGTCGCTTTGGCAATCACTTCCTGTTTGGCGAGTGTTTCCGCGCGCTTCCACACCAGACTCGCATCGGGGAGGCGAAGTACGTCCGCAGCTGGGGCGACTTCATGTAACAGTGCGTGGGAAACCTGGGCTACTTCTGCGCATACTTCGCAAACACTGACGTGGGCAAGCAGGTCGTCAGGGAAAGCGCCGGCGAGCAGGGCGGCGACGACAACCCGTTCTTTTTCACAGAAGAGAGTCTCGCGGGAATCAGCTTTCACTTGGACACCTCCCGTGCCGGCAATTTCGTTACGATGAGGTCGGCTAGCTTGCGCCGAGCCCGAAACAGCAGCAGGCGGATGCTTCCGGGTTGCAGACCTGTGTGTTCGGCGATTTCCTGATGATTGGAGCCTTCGATGTAGGCGAGCCAAAGCAGTTGCCGCTCGCGCGGTTTGAGCCGGTCAAAGGCCTGCCGGACGCCTAGACTTCGTTCCAGGTGTGGAGCTGAAACAGGAGTCTCCACCATGTCGGTGGGTGGTGACGCTTGTTCCGAACGACGCCAGCGGTCACGAATGAGGTTGGTGGCGATACGAAACAGATAGTTCCGGGTCTGGCGGTCATCCATTTCAGGAAGCCGCGCTGTTAGGAACCGGCAATACGTTTCCTGCAACACGTCTTCGGCGGTGTCTGACGTTCGCGTGATGCCGATCAGATATCGAAGTAACGGTGTGGCGGTTTGCTCATAAAATGCCCGGAAGGCGGACTCGTTCATGCGGAGTCCGCCATCCGTCGCAGGTTCGACGGCCTCGGCTGACGTCGATGAGAGTTCCAGATTCATGCGCTAAAGGTAAACGCGAACCGAAATTGCAAAGCTATGCTCGACTGCCATTCAGCAGGCCAAAGGACTTCGACAAGTAATACGAGGCGACGGCGGACAATCCGAAGCCGATTCCCAGCATCGTGCTCAACGTGCCGAACACCAGGAAACCGTCTTGAGTGCCGGGAATCCTCCCACGCAGAAAAAGGAATGCTGCGCCGAGAGAGATCATGACGATCGAGGTTTGCAGGGCGCCGATGATGCGTGAGTGCGGCGAGTGGCGCTCGACTTTCAGAGACTCCAGCAGTTCTTTGCCGGCTTCGGTCTGGGCGTAGGCGAGGAGGTCCTGACCGGAGCCGACCTTGTCGAGCAGCTTGGTTTGTACGTCGGCTTGCAGCTTCGCAATCTTGTAGCGGCGGATCGTGCTGAAGACGACCCATGCGATCCAACTGAACATGAATGGGAGTGTTACTGCCACAATGAAGTCGGGATTCACGTTTCGCTCCTTCGGGTGGACAGTCTGGATGGTGAAGTTCTCTGTCCGCGCTGCCTATATAACGGCTGACGGGGACCTTGGTTAACAGTACGGAAAGAAATCGGGTAAGTTCCGGTCCTCTGAGGGGGAGGCTACTCTACGTCTGCGTCGAGGACGCGTTCCTGTTCCAGGTAGTGGGACATGGCGTATTGGGCGAGAAGTGGTGTCTGGAGGCGGATTTCAGCGCCGATCCACTCGCCTTTGGCGTGGGGAGCGTCGGGTGGGTGGTTGCAGCGGCCACCGCTGCCGAATTGGGGGCCGAAGTCCGCCGATTGGATCTGGTCGAATTGGCGGATTTCTTTCCAGGCGGCGTCGCCCGCCGTGCCGGAGACATCGATTTTTAGCTTCAGGATGGACATGAAACCAAAATCATTCACCGCTAAGGGCACTAAGGTACACGAAGGAAAACAACACCTAGCCTTCAGCTGTGCGGGAACCACTGGTAGAGCATGAAGTAGACGATGACTCCGGTTACCGACACATACATCCACAACGGCCACGTCCAACGCGCTATGGCGCGGTGCTTGTCGTAGCGGGCCTTCAGTCCTCGGTTCAGGGTGATGATGGCCAGTGGCACGATTACGATCGCGAGCGTGACGTGCGAGATCAGGATTGCGAAGTAGACTGGCCGCGCCCATCCCTGACCCAGAAAAAGGATGTTGCCCACCTTCCAGTGGAAGAACAAATAGCAAGCCAGGAAGAGAGCTGAGGCGGCAACCGCGGCGATCATGCAGACGCGGTGCGCGGCCACGCGTCTCTTGGCGATCAGGATGCGGCCCGTTAGGAGAAGCACGGCGCTGGTTCCGTTCAGGCTGGCATTGAGGGCGGGGAAGAAGGCGTATTGCTCGGCGATCACGCTGCGGGCCTCGTGCTGCGGCGGTTTGCCATCAGTAAGGCCAATGCGAACATCACCAGGGAGAACAGGACCAAGGTCGCCATCGCGGACTTCAACTCGAAGCTGTGGTCCTGAGTGGAGTATAGGAGCAAGCGCAGGGCTTTGACGCCGTAGGTTAACGGATTCACGCGCATAATGGCGCGAATCCACCCGGACGCGCCGTCGAGCTGAAAAAGAGCCCCGGACAGAAGCCACAAGGGAATCAGGAAGAGATTGACAACGCCGTGGAAGGCTTGGGACGAATCCATGGGCCAGGCGATGGCGAAACCTAGTGCGGTCAGGGAAAAAGAGACGAGAAACACGACCACGGCGACCAGCAGAACCTGAACAGGCTGGAGGTGGACTCCGGCGAACGGGGCGAATATCAGGAAGATCAGACCCTGGACCGCCGAGAGAGTAGTTCCGCCGAGGACCTTGCCGAGCACAATGGCGGTTCGCGGGACCGGCGCGACTAGAACGGACAACAGGAAGCCTTCCTTGCGGTCCTCGATAACCGACATCATGGTGAAGATCGAGGTGAAGAGCACGATCAGGATCAGCGTGCCGGGATAGAAATAGTCCAGATAGTGCTGCTGATCTCCGCCGGTCGAGCGAAGAGAATTGCCGAAGCCGGAGCCAAGCACGATCCAGAAAACCAGGGGAGAGGCGAGCACTCCAATGACGCGGCTGGGTTGGCGATAGAAGCGGACGATCTCGCGCCACCAGAGGGTGAAGGCGGGCAGGATGACTCCTACGGAGGAAGGAGTCATCGGGCGCGCGAAAGTTGCTGCTTGGGCTGCCATGCTTAACTCGCTTTTGCCGCCGGAGTCTTGGTGGGCGGAGATTGTTTTTTGCCGATCAGGCCCTTATCTTTTGCCTCCCAGAAGGCATTCAGCAGGAAGCACGCCGAGAGGGTGAGCAGGATCAGCGTCATGAAAAGGCCGTCGACCGTGGCGGAGAACGGCGAGACCGTGATCATGCCGCTCAGGAATATCCATACGATGCCAACCAGGGGAACAATAGCGAGCACGAGAGAAAGCACCAGAATCATCGGACGCAAGTTACCTCCTCTTTTTCTTCTTATCCATCGGCTGCGAATCGGGATCGGGATTTTCACTCCAGAACTTGTGACCGGTACGGTGGATGAAAACATCTTCCAGCGCGGGCTTGCTCACCGAAATTGCCTGAATCTCGCCGGGGAAGGCTTCGACTACGTCGGGGACGAAGCGGTGACCGGCTTCCTGTTCGATGCGAACTTGATTGCCAAGCACAGTGGTCGCGACGTGGAAGCGGCTGCGAATATGCTGGGCGAGGGAATCGGCGTCGCGGGCGGCGTCGAGAAGGATGACGTCGCCGCCGATCTCGCTCTTCAATTCCGCAGGCGTGCCCAAGGCGACAAGATTGCCTTCGTTCATAATGGCCAATCGGTCGCAGCGCTCGGCTTCTTCCATAAGGTGCGTGGTGACGAGCACGCTCACGTGCTCTTCGTCGCGAAGGATCGTCAAGTATTGCCAGAGATCGCGGCGGGCGCCGGGATCAAGGCCGGTCGTGGGCTCATCGAGGAGCAGGACGCCGGGATGGTGGAGGAGGCCCTTCGCCAACTCGATGCGACGCTGCATGCCACCAGAGAATGTTTCGACGCGCTCTTTGGCGCGATCGGAGAGGCCGACCCGGGTGAGGATCTCTTCCACGCGCTTTTTCAGCACTGACCCTCTCAGGCCGTAGAGGTGTCCCTGATGCCACAGGTTCTCGTAGGCGGTCAGCTTGGGATCGATACTCTGGGCCTGAAACACCACGCCGATCTGGCGGCGGACAGTCGATGGATCCTGGGCGGCATCGTAGCCCATGACCAGGGCGCGACCGGAGGTCGGAATCATCAGCGTCGAAAGGATACGGAAGAGGGTCGTTTTGCCACTGCCGTTGGGGCCGAGAAGTCCGAAGAGTTCCGCGGGACGAACGTCGAAGGAAACCCCGTTCAGCGCCGTGCGATTCTCGTAACGATGGACCAGGTCCAGTACGGAAATCACGGGCTCGGCGGACTGGCAGTCCACACTCACAGTTTCAGCTAACGCGGCAACTTTCGTGACCAATGAGAACTCCGGGGACTAGTCAACAGTTTACGACATTCGGCGCGCGCTTAGGGAGACGGGAGTGCATTTACGGAGGAACCCATTTTTGATTGTTGATTTTGGACTGTTGATTGAAAAGCTCGACGTGTTCCGGGCATTCGCTGTGGGAGTAGGCATGCTTCGACTCCGCCGGGACCCCGCTTTGCTCGATCCCGGCTGCGCTCAGCATGACAGAACTTCAAGGTTGTTGCCTACGCGGCTGAGGGGTCCCGCTGGGCTTGCGGCAGGCGTTCCTCAAAGGCCACAGGCGCGTGGCGCCAGACCTGAATCGCCAGGATGACAGCTGAGGCAAGCAAGAGTGCACCGACAGCCACGTGGGTTACCGTCGAGATGACCATGGGCAACTCCGGCTGAACGGCGTCTCGCCCCCAGGACACACGAGTCAAAAAAGCGGTGAAGCCAAGGCATAGCTGGGCGATCACGAGAGAGAGCATGAGGATGGCGGGGCGGCGGACGGCTTCGATGTTGGAGTAGACAGTCAGAGCACGAACTGCGGTCCAGGCGAGAACGAAAGAGACGACAACCGCATGAACGACATGCGGCCACCAGCTCAGGCCATGGTGGCGGAACATTCCACCCAGAAACAGTTGCACATATAAGACGAAAATGGAGAGCAGTGTCAACGTGAACAAACTGGGACGACGCTGATCGAACTCGACGCGGGGCTGCTCTTCCACCCATTTGCGGCCAGTGAACACTGCAATGGCAACCGCAATGCAGAAGAAAGTTTGAGCCACTGCAGCATGTGCTGTAGACACCAGCGGCGGTTGAAAAAGAAGTACTGTTAGACCGCCCAGAATCGCCTGCGCAATGACTGTGCAAAAAGCCCCAATCGCCAGCCAGCGCAGCCAACGCCGATTCTCAGCGAGGAAAGTCCAGACCGCAATCGCGAGCGTTAGAGTAATCAGTGAGCCCGCGAGCATGCGGTGGGTCCACTCATAGCGAACTCCACCGACGAAATGCGGAATTTTGACAAGATAGCCGAAAGAAGTCGGCCAGTCCGGCACCGACAAGCCAGCATCGTTACTGGTTACAAGAGCTCCTGCGGTGATGACGATGAGAGTTGCGCAGGCGACGCAGATGGCGAATGTGTGATGCGCGCGGTTGTACCTTGTGGCGATGAAATTCAGAATAGGGCCCCTTGGGTCGGAACAGAGCGCTTCGCAGCGCCGTCGAGAACGTGTGCTGCCGCGAAGCAAGAAGCCCCGCTCCAACTAACGCGACATTTTATCAGAGTAAAAGCGGGGGCGAGACGCCCCCGCCACGGCCGGCAGGATGCCAGCGCTACCCGTTCAACTACATTCCCTTGAAGCTAGCGTCCACCGTCTTGCTGTCTTTCGGGCCGACGGTAACTTTGACGTCCTGCGGCGGACCCAGCTTTTCATGCACGAATTCCAGCGTGTAGTCACCCGGTGGCAGGCCCTTGATCTCGTACTTGCCGTTCTTGTCGGTGACGGCGAAGAACGGGCTCTTCACCACGTTGACGTACATCTTCATCCATGGGTGCTGGTTGCACTTGACCGGTAGCATGATCTCTTCACGCGCGAAGGTTTTTTCCAAAGCAGGGGAAGAAGGTGGCTGAGATTCGTTCCACTCGCGGTTGTCCTTTGGAGTGGGGTGGATGTTGTGGGTAGTGGGATCGTCGTTCTTGATCTGCACCGTCTGTCCAGTTATCACGCCAAGAACGTGGGGATGGTACTGGCAGCCCTTCTGATCGAGGACGACCGTATCCTTGGGCACATCGAAGGTGCGATTGCCAAGGCCGTCTTTCACATAGACAAAGACGTTGGCAAGGTCGCCGTTACTGACGACGACGTTTTCGGATTCATTGGTGCCCTTGCAGCCCGGGTCCTGGCTCATGTCGATCTTCGCGGGTTTCGGAGCCGTGCCATCGAACTTCACGGTGCCGCTGACTGTGGCCGCCGTGGCGGGATCGATCGGTGTGGCCGCGGGCGCGGAAGCGGCGGGAGTCTCTGCCGCAGGTGCGGGCGCTTCCTCTTTCTTGCTGCATGCCGCCAGCACAAGCAATGCACACATGCCGGCTATCAACCAAATAGTTCTCTTCATGATGTCGCCTTTCTATTCAGGGGTTGGATGAACTTTTGGATCATTTTGTCATTCCGAGCGAGCCGGAGCGGAGTGATGACGACTCGATGAATCGGCTCTTCTGTCGTGCATTCTACCGCGAACCTCCGCCCGCCGTATGATGCGATTCAACCGCCGCCCGTTTGCGATTGGTTGGACGCTGTACGGCCGCAGTGGCGCGCGGCATTGAGGCTGCGACGTGACGCTGCTCTTCGGCCGTCAGTTGGAAGATGTAATCCGTAAGCAGCTTCCGATGATCTCCGTCATATCCGTTGAATGTTGGCGGTGTTGGCCCGGCGAAGACCCACTGGTTGTTCTGTTGCTTGAACAGGCCTGAGGGCATCGATGTGCCCGGGCTTACCGCTTGCGGATCAGTAATCCAACGCTCGACCCAATCGGGCTTCAGGCGCTCTTTAGCCAGCAAGAAGTTGGGAGCCGTGGCGATCTTGTCATGCGAAGGATCGCCGGTCGCGTGACACTTCAGGCAAGGAGCGGCGGTGCTCGAGAACAGGCTGCGGGCCATGTCGGTTTCTTTGGCCGTTAGTGTGGGCACTTGTTCAGGGATGTACGGCAGCGGTTGCTGCGACAACGCTTCGAAGAAGCGGACCAGTTTCCGGAGTTCGTTGTCGGAGAACGAGAACGTGGGCATGCGGACCTTCAGGTAGGGCCGTACGCCGTTGCGGTCTGTGTCGCTCGTGCTCAAAGATGGATTGGAGAGGAACTTGCGCAGCCACTCGGGGTCGACGCGGGCGCCCTCGGTCAGAAGCTTCGGAGGCAACTGCTCCTGCGCGTCCTGATATTGCGGCAGCGTCATCAGAATCGTGCGCTGGCCGGGAATAATCTGGTGGCAGGCCATGCAGTTATATTTCACGACCACCCACCAGCCTTCCTGTATATCGTGGCGCGCATCGCCCGGCTTGTATTGATAGCTGGCGGGAAGGGAAGTCTCCTGGCTGCCCATCAGGAACGTGGTGAGATCGAGCACCTCTTCCTTCGTGAGGTGGACGTTGGGCATGCGGAGCTTCTCGGTCTCACCCTTTTCCTTGCCCAGGTCGTAAACATTCGGCTCGGCAAGCTTGTGCTCAAAAAATCCTTTGTGGTCGTACCAGGGCTTCTCGGCTGGACCATCGGGCAGGCGGGCCAGGTCTTCTTTGTCTTTGATGGGCTCGGAGTCTTTGCCGCCGCGCTGCGCCGATTCGGTGGAGAGAGCGAAATCGAGGCGCTCGATGGGCTTGCTGCCTTCGAACGTAAGCTCGGTGCCGATACGGCCTTCGTCTTCCATGCCAGAAACTTCGTGGCATCCGCCGCAGCCATAGAACCGCACCCACTTCTTGCCTTCTTCTTTCAAGTTAGGGTCGTCCATGAATGCTGCGTCAGCGTAGGAAGAGGGTTCCTGCTTTTTCTGCGAGATCAGATAGGTGGCGATATCTTCGGCGTCTTCGGGACGCAAGCGCAGACTCGGCATCACCGTCATGTTCTGCACTTGCAGTTCGTGGCCGTCGTTGGGGCACTTGCTGTGAGCGAGGTCCCATTGGTAAGGAAGATTCTTCTTGGCGTAATCCTCCGGACCGATGTCTTTTTTCTCGTACGGGCAATAGGGGCGCGTGCGCTCACGCGCGTTGTGAATCCAGCGGACGAGGTAGTCGTAGTTTGCTTTCTCGCCGACGCGGGTCAGGTTGGCGGCGAAGGTTCCGCCCATCATCTGATCGCCTTCTCCAATGGAATGGCAGGCGAGACAGCCGCGGCTCTCAAAGAGTTCCTTGCCATGTGCTGCGTTGCCGGGTTTGTGCTTGGGAAGCGGATCGGTGAAGGCGGTCTGCCAGATATAGGCCGAGATCGCCTGGATCTGGTGATCGGTGAGGCGGAAATTCGGCATTTTCGTCGTGGGACGGAAGTCGGTTGGCTTTTTCAGCCAGACGGGAATCCAGTTCTTGTTCAGCTTGAGGCGAATGTCTTTGAGGTTGGGACCGATCTTCTTCATGTCCTGCATCAGGCTGTGCGACTGGAAGTCGAGCTGCTGCAGGCGTCCGTCGAACTTGCTGTTGGCGACTTTCAGATCGATGGCCTGGCCGTTGAGTTTGTTGGCCTCGTCGTTGGATTCTGCCGCGTCGGCCTGTTTCATCAGGTAGGCGCTTTGCTTGATGTTGTCTTTCTTCTGAGTTTCGATCTGCTTGATCTGCTGCCCGACCGAATTCAGGTCTTCGGGCTCCCGGTCGTAACCCTCATAGCGATGACAACCGTTGCAGCCACGCCGGCGGAAGATTTCCTTGCCGCTATTGATGGTTTGGAATTGGACGTCACCGCTGACGAGGACCATGTCGGCGGAGTGGCACGTCTGGCATCCGGCCTGGGCGTTTTCTTTGGGAAATAGCGGCCACAACCAGTGCTCGTAGTTGCCGTGGGCCTTCTCGACGCTCGTGGTGGCGCGGCCATTGCCCTGATGGCAAGGGGAGCATCCGAACTTGTCGGGATCATGAATCTTGAGCAACTCTGGCTCGGGATGGCTGACGAAAGCGTTCGCGTATTCGTCAGGCTTCTTCTCGCCTTTACCGGTCAATGCGGCGGCCGTGATCTTCAGTGGCTCGCGCGTGCCCATGTGGCAGGATTCGCAGCGGTCGACGATGTTGGCTTCGGCGACGTTGATCTGGACGATGGTGGGATCCCAGTCGGATATCTTCTTCTTCAAGCCGTCGATCTGGCCGGGAGTGAGATCGACCATGTGATCGGTGACGTACTCGTCCAGCTTGGCACGGGCATCGGTCACCGGCTTGAGAGCATCGCCGAGTTCGAGACTGAGCTTGGTGCGTTCGTCGCGGATTTCGTTGTAGGTCTTTTCGAGTTCTTCGAAGTTGAAGTCTTTCTTGCTGCCGTCGGGGAATGCGACAGTTGCTGTCTTGTCCTTGTACTTTTTGATTTCGTCTTTCTTGCTGGCTTTCGATGAGGCGCTCTCGCTGGTTTCGAGTTCGTAGGTCAGAGCGTTGACATAGGCGCGGCGGTCGGTGAAGACGCTCTGCACGGCGAGCAGGCGGGCATTGGCGTCATCGAGTTTCTCGCGGGCGGCTTTGGCGGCGGTGGACGAGTCTTCCGACGCCTTCTTGACTGCGGCCGAGAGTTCGGCGTATTCCGGATCCTTCTGGACGTCCTTCTCCGAGTCCTGGGACTTCGTGCGCGCGGTGTTCAGGAATGCGGTATACCGCTGTTTGAACTGCTCCTGGAAAGCCTTCCACGGACGCTGTCCCCACGCTTCGTCCCATAGGGCCCAGAAGAGCGTGATGATGAGGATGACTGTCGCGATCAGGTAGTACGCGGCGTACGACTTGCTCGTGATTGGATCCTGCTCGGGGATGGGTTTATCGGGCACCGCTGTCTCCCTCTCAACAAAACGATTTCAGATTCTAGATTGTAGATTTCAGATTGCGGCGGGGTTCAATCTGCAATCTGAAATCTTAGTTCTGCAATCTTCCTTCAAATGTTGAACCACGGTGTAATCCACACGTACTTGATATGCCACAGCAGGCGCAAAGCCATCTTTAGAGGCAGGGCGACCATGGTCAGCAGCAAAAATTGCATGATCGAGAACTGCAGCAGGCTCATGCGCTGAAAGTCTTTTCCCATACGGCGTCGGAAGACGGAATACACCAGGCCTCCGCCGAGCAGGTAGTAGCCGCCAACGATGATCGCGCCGAAGATGCTTTTACCCAAGTTCGACGCAATGCCGAAGATGTCAGGCAAGTCGCGATTCACCTCGTAGATGAGGCGGTTGTGGTCCCAAGTTTGGCCGGGCCAGAACCATTGCCATCCAGGGCCGCGAATAAACGTGCCGATGATGATCATCGCGACCCAGAGAATGATGAAGCCGAACAAGAACGTGCCGATAGAGAACCGGCGCTGCTTCCACGTGTAATAGCCGCTGCCGAGCGGGTTGGTATCGATGTAGGGGATCACCATCAACCCGATGATAATCATGGTCGGCATCACTACGCCGGCGATCCAGGGATCGAAATAGACGAGCATCTCCTGCAGGCCGAGGAAGTACCAGGGAGCCTTGGCAGGATTCATCGTCAGGTTAGGATTAGCAGGCTCTTCGAGCGGCGCGTTGAGTGTGATCGACCAGACCATCAGGATGATGGTGACGATGATGGCGGCGAGAAATTCGATGCGAAGGAGGAATGGCCAGACGTGTACTTCCTTGGCCCAGCCCGGTTTGAACGGCCACGTCTTGCGATGGTGCGTCTTGGCCATTGCGGGATCGGCTTCAAGCTGCTCAATGAGAACGTCGTTGGCGTGCGCTTGCTTCCACGCGAGGTAGATGTAGAAAGCGAGCAGCGGAATCAGGCCCACAATCGGGACGTTGTCGGGGGCGGAGCAGATTTCCCAAAGTTGTCGCCAGTCCATAGTTTCTCCAACATCCGTGTGGCGACAGCCGCCTTCGGCTGTCGGCCGGGTCGAGCCCGGCGGTCCCCTATGCCATCAGCAAAAACCTGTCGAGCTTACGCTCGACGGACAGCCGAGGGCGGCTGTCCCCACAAAAAACTTCTTCCCCAGATAAAATCGGAATTCATCTACTCTCCTGCCGCTTTCGGGCCTCTGCGCGGTTTGTCGGCTTCTTCGGTCAGCATGACTGGGGCTGGGCCGGAAATGCCGCCGTCTTTTCTTACGCGCCAGAAGTGGACAATCATCAGCACGCTGGCCACGATTGGAATGCCGATGCAATGCCAGATATAGGAGCGGAGCAATGCATTGGCGTCGACGATCGATCCGCCTAAGAGGCCAAAGCGGACATCGTTGTATGGCGTCATGCCAAGCATTGAGCCGAATGGGCCTTCATGACCCAGCAGCGGTGTTGCTCGCGCCATGTTCGTGCCTACGGTTACGGCCCAGAATCCGAGTTGATCATCGGGCAACAGATATCCGGTGAATGAAAGCAGCAGCGTGAACACCAAGAGCAGCACGCCGATGTTCCAGTTAAATTCTCGCGGCTTCTTATAGGAGCCGGTCAGGAAGACACGGAACATGTGGAGCCAGACGCCGATCACCATCAGGTGGGCAGCCCAGCGGTGCATGTTGCGCAGAATTTTTCCGAACGGGACGTCGTGCTCGAGATAGAGCACGTCGCGGAAGGCCTGTACCTTGCTCGGGTGGTAATAGAACATCAGCAGCACGCCCGTATAGGTGAGGATGATGAACAGGTAAAAGGTGATCCCGCCCATGCCCCAGGTGTAGCTGTAGCGCACGGCATCACGGTTGATCTTCGCCGGATGCAGGTGCAGGAAGACATTCGAGAGCACGCCAAGAGCGCGATTGCGCGGCGTGTCGTCGTGCTTGTGGCGGAAGATCGAGGTGTAGACCTGAGTCTTCGTCGGATCTTTCAGGCCCGCGATCTGTTCTTTCGCCTTGGTGGGGATGTCGGTCTTGAGAGCTTGAATGTCATCTTTGACTCCCGTGGTGACCTTTTCGAGGAGTCCGACCTTGGCACCGTTTTTTTCGTTGCCGCTGGTCGCGCCGCTGCCACCGTTGCCGCCGTTCGGTTTGTTTGCATCAGCCATGAATGATCCGATCTCTATTGTCATTCCGACGTGCCCTGTTTCTCGGACGCGAGGAATCTGTTGTTGCTGTGTCTACACTCCGGTCAGGAATGCTCCCGGATCGTTGAATTTGCTGGGCTGGCCTTTGGGCCAGGAGTAGAGCTTGGAGGTGTCGACCAGAACCTGGCCGTCGGGTGCGAGCTCGATATGGGCACGGTCCATCGGGCGCGGCGCCGGTCCTTCGAAGTTGATGCCTTCGCTGTCGTACCCACTGCCGTGGCAGGGGCACTTGAATTTGTTCTCGCTGGGCTTCCAGTCTGGCGTGCAGCCGAGGTGTGTGCAGCGCGCATAGATCACGAACAGGCGATCGGGCGTACGATCAACCCATATGCGGTATTTCTGCTGGAATTTGGTATCGACGCCTAGCGCGAATTCAGAGGGGTAGCCGATCTTGAAAACGGAGTTGGGTTCGAACAGCGTGCGCGGAAGGAAGAATCGAAAGAAGGCGAGAAACCAAGCGGTCAGGAATGCAGTGACCATGACCCAGACAAAGCGGCGGCGCTTGCGGTCGATTTCGGTGGAGGGCGCGGTTCCGGCGATACCTCCGGCGGCGGCTGCTTTCGAGGTGCCCACCGCCGGTGTGCCAACGTATTTCGTGGCATCGGTGCCAGGTTTGGCCGGCGTCTTGGCCGATTCCGGATTCGGATTGACCTTATCGGTCTCCAACTCCGCCATGAATTCCCTCCTAAATGTTTCTTCTGACTTGGCCCTAATCTAACCCTGCGGCCGCCGCGAACTGTGGCTCCGCCAACTTCGTCCCGTGAGTGCGTATCGGAACAGGTAAAGGAACTGCCTGCGCGAGAGCATCCAGCACGATCTGCGCCAACGCTTTTATGAATCTTGGAGAATCGTTCAGGCCAGCGCTCATCTCAAATTGCGTGAACCCGAGTTGCCCGGCGAGATGGCGGGCTTCGTGATCGATCTCGCCGAGCGTCTCGACGTGATCGGAAACAAACGCAATCGGGACGATGCACACTTCGCGCACTTTCTCGCCTGCGAGCTGTCGAAGTGTGTTGGTCAGCGAAGGCTGCAGCCAACGGCTGGCGCCCACTTTGCTCTGATAGCAGAGGCGATAGGAATTACTCCATCCGCCGCGCTCCATTACCAGAGCTACAGTTTCTTCAATGTGTCTCTGATAAGGGTCGCCCTTTTCGATTATCGACATCGGAATGCTATGGGCGCTGAACACGATCTCGGGCCGCTCGGGCTGCAGGAAGCGGGAAAGCGCCTGGTTCACCTTCTCTACTATGGAGTCTTGATACATCGTATTCCGATAGAATGTCTCGACGCAATGGACGGGGAGGTCGTCACGAAACTGCCGGTTCCACTCGTTCAGGCTTGAACCTGTCGTTGTAGAAGAGTACTGCGGATACATGGGCAGCAGCACGACTTCAGCGCACTCGGCCGCCTGGAGTTGGGCGATCGCCTCGCGCGTGAATGGGTGCCAGTAGCGCATGGCGACGAAACAGTGGGCGTCGATGCCATGGCTGCGCAATTCAATTTCAAGGGCCCGTGCCTGACGTTCGGTGTTCGGCCGGATGGGCGAGCCTCCGCCAATCGTCGAGTAGTGGTGCTGCACCTTGCGAGCGCGTGTGGTCGATATCAGTTTGGCCAACGGTTTACGACCGATGCGGGCGAAAGGGAAGTCGATAATATCGGGATCGCAGAAGAGGTTGTAGAGGAAAGGTTGGATCGCTTCCAGCGTGTCGGGTCCGCCGAGCTGAAAGAGAACTATCCCCACACGCCGTGTTGTGCGCGTCATTTCCCCAGAATCCCCAGAACGGTGCACTTTACCCCGAACCTAGCGCGGGAGTCAATGGCTGTGTTGCACTGAGCTGTTTGCAAACTTCGGTCGCACCGTGCAAGCTGATGGCTATGCCCGAGTTGCCGGACATTACCGCTTACATCCGCGCTCTGGAGAGGCGGATTGTCGGACAAACGTTGGAACGCGTGCGGCTGGCAAGCCCGTTTCTGCTGCGGACGGTGGATCCTCCCCTGACAAGTGTGGAGGGGCGCGTGGTGATGAAGTTGCGCCGAGTCGGAAAGAGAATCGCCCTCGGAGTGGATGGCGATCTATGGGTGGTGCTGCACCTGATGATTGCCGGACGTCTGCACTGGAAGAAGCGAGATGCCAAGCTGGGCGGGCGTCAGAATCTGGCGGCCTTCGATTTTCCTGATGGTTCGCTGGTTCTCACCGAGGCCGGAAGCAAGAAACGAGCTTCGTTGCACGTGATTCTGGGAGAAGAGAATCTGAATTCGCTCGATGCGGGCGGGATCGATGTGTTTGCAGCCGACCTGGAGTCGTTTCGCAACACGCTGACGGCGGAGAATCATACGCTTAAACGAGCGCTCACGGATCCGCGTCTGCTGAGCGGGATTGGGAATGCGTATTCGGATGAGATTCTGCATGCGGCGCAGTTGTCGCCCGTAGCACTCACGAGCAAGTTGAATCCGGAAGACTGGAAGCGATTGTTTGCCGCGACTCGGACCACCCTGCGGCTTTGGATCGACCGATTAGGAGCAGAGGCGGAGACGGAGTTTCCAGAAGGAGTGACCGCTTTTCGTCCGGACATGGCGGTGCATGGGCGTTATGGGCTGCCATGTCCGCGATGTGGAGACAAGGTTTTACGGATTCGTTATGCGGATAAGGAAACGAACTACTGTGCGCGTTGTCAGACTCGAGGCAAAGTTCTGGCGGACCGGAGTCTGTCGCGGCTGCTTGGGTCGGACTGGCCGCGAACGTTGGAAGAATTGGAAGCCCTGAAGAAGAAATAATAGCTGCCCGCGGGGGCGAGACGCCCCCGCCACAGCCGCCCCGGAGGCCAGCGTTACGAGGCTAGGGCAGGTTCAGGACGGCTTTTTCCGGCACGACAATGTTTCGGCGCTCTCCCTGATACCAATAGAGGATGCGAAGCACCTTGTGAACATGGGGATCTGGATCCAGTCCCAAGTGCTCGTTGTCCACGCGAGTGTGTATCCGACCATCGTCAATCATGTGCCGCAGGCGTTCGGTGACGTTCACGAAGTGACCCTCGCCGCCGTAATAGGCACGCATGACGTGCAGACCCCGTTCCCGGTAGTCGTATCCGGCGTCGGGATCGAGTTCCAGACTGACCATGCTCTTTTCGGGGAAGGCGTACTCCTGGGTGTCTCCGTCCCAATGACGGATGCGAATGACCAAGTCCTTGGGCCGACCGGGTGCGGGATCGACGCCGAACACCTGGCGTGTAGCTTCAAACTGCAAGATTCCATCATGCAGCATCGACCGCACTTGGGGCGTTACGTCCACGCGGCGTCCAGGTACGCCGAACTCGGCTGCAACTAACGTGCCGCCCTGTGCGAGGGCCGAGCCGGCCAGCAGTAATGTACAGACAAGTCCGGTCAGGGTCGTTATCTGCGACTTTGTCATACGGCCTCCATCGTGTAAAAGATCGACACTAACAATCAAAGCACAATCGCTTCACGTTAAGGAGTGAGATTAAGGGAACACGCTAATCGGCGTTTCGGGCAGGAGGCCGAGGGGTGTTCTAGTTCAACGTTGTGGATGGGAGTGCCCACGGTGCGTGCAGTGGATGGAAACTGGTGCAAACCGGGCACATAGTTTACAAAACAGACCGGGGACATGGTTGACAGTTTGGTCCGTTCAACCTCGTCTGCTGCACCGGTGATTTGACGTTCGTAAGGTCCCTCGGAGGGCTATCGAGACCGCGTGAGAACGCGATCTGCTAGCCGGTTGCTATTACGATGGTCGGTCCGGGCTGGCGTTTTGCCAGCAGCCGGGTCAGGTTGAACGAGATTGCGGCCAGGGTGAACTCGATGCTTACTTTTTCTAATCCTCGTAAGCGAAACCGCTTCATGCCGCGTTGTTCTTTAAGCGTTCCCCAAACCGGTTCTACCAGGGCCTTGCGTCGCCGATAGACCGCTTGTCCGGTCGGCCCGCGGAGTTTCTGCCGCATGCGCCGCTGCGTTTGGCTGAGCCGGATGCACGGACAACGCTGTCCCGTGTTCAACTCCCGCGCCAGATTCGAATCCGGCACGTACACCTCCAACCCGCGAGCTTCCAACTCCTCGATATTTTCCAGCGAGAAAAATCCAGCGTCGGCCAGCACTTTCTCCACCTTCGCTCCGCTCTGTCGTTCCGCTTCTTCCACCATCGGGATCAGGCTGTGATTGTCCGCCGCATTCTGCGTCACCCGCTGCCCTACGATCAGGTGATCTTCTATCGCCCTCCTCAGGATGACAATCGCGAGCTTTGGGCAACTGCCATTAAGGCAACTGCAGATCGGTTTTTTCGTCGACCACAATATTCCGGCGATCTCCGCCCATCGTGTACAGGATGCGCAAGCGTTTGTGGACGCCGGGCGCCGGATCTCCACCCATGCTGTAGTTGTCGATGCGAAGGTAAAGCCGGCCGTCGTCAAGCCGGCTGCGTAAAGCCTCGGTTACATTCATGAACTGCCCGTCGGCTCCGTAATACGCGCGCAGAATCTGTACCCCTCGCCCGCGGCGGTCATCAGCCTGGTCGTGGCGTTCATCGCGGTCATGCCGCTCATGCTCTTCACGGCGCGCATGCCAGTCCTCGGGATCTAGTTCGATGCGTGCAACGCTGCGCTCTGGATAGCTATAGTCTTTGATATCGCCATCCCATTCACGCAAGCGGATAACCAGAACTTTGTTCTCGTGCGGCGCCGGATCGATGCCCAGATTAAAACGGGTAACTTCAACCTGCAGCACGCCGTCATGGATGAAAGTTCGGACGCGTGCCGTTACGTCTACCTTGCGTCCTGGAGCTCCCCACTCCGCGCCTACGAGTTCACCACCCTGCGCCAATGCCGAACCCGCCAGCAATAGCACGCAGGCGAAACCTGCCAATGCCCCAAGCCATGATTTCATGGATATCTCCTTGATCCTTAAATCATAGGATCGTACGTGCACAGAATCACTGCACGAAAGGTCACACACCAGTGGTTATGAGTTGGTGCGGCAGATTAGCCAGGCGATTGCATCTCAGCAATCACGGCATCAGCAAATTCAGAAGTGCCGGCCTGTCCCCCGATGTCGCGTGTCAGTTTCTCGCGGTGGCGGTAGACACGCTCCAGAGCGTTGCGGATTTGAGTGGAAGCGGCGTGCTCGCCGAGATGGCGCACCATCAGCAGAGCGGAGCGCAGCAGCGCCGTGGGATTGGCCAGATTCTTGCCGGCGATGTCGGGAGCCGAGCCGTGGACCGCTTCGAACACCGCGCATTCGTCGCCCAGGTTCGCGCTGGGCACAAATCCCAAACCTCCCACGAATGCAGCGCATAGGTCAGACAGGATGTCGCCGTAAAGGTTTTCCATCACCAGCATGTCGTACTGGTAGGGATTCATCACCAGTTGCATGCAGGTGTTGTCAACAATGTGCTCGGCGTAGGTGATCTCGGGATAGCCTTTCGCCACAGCGCGAGAGCAACGCAGGAAGAGACCATCGGACAGCTTCATGATGTTGGCTTTGTGGATGGCGTGAATCTTCTTGCGCTGGTTCTTGCGGGCGTACTCGAAAGCGAACTTGGCGATGCGCGTGGATGCCTTTTCAGTGATGATCTTCAGACTCTCCACCACACCGGGAACGACTTCATGCTCAAGGCCGGAGTAGAGCCCTTCTGTGTTTTCGCGGACGATGATGAGGTCGACATCGGGATAGCGCGTAGGGATATGCGGCAGGTTCCGAATCGGGCGGAAGTTAGCGTAAAGCTCAAATCTCTTTCGCAGCGCGACGTTAATGCTCGGAAAGCCGCCTCCCACGGGTGTTGTGACTGGCCCTTTCAGGCCGACGCGCGTGCGTTCCAGCGACGCAATGAGGTCTTTGGGGATATATTCGCCGTACTTCTCGTAGGCTTCGGCGCCGACGGCGAAGGTTTCCCACTCGAACTTGATCCCAGTCGCTTCCAGAATGCGGACGACAGCGTTTGTAACCTCGGGGCCGATTCCGTCGCCGGGAATGAGGGTTACTTTATGAGTCATGAAGGCATGTACCTTGGAATTCAGCAGTCAGCGACCAGAACTGGTCTGGTAAATTCGATTCCTTTCCAACGTCCGTTCCTCGGAGGCTAAATCCCGGTTCCTTACGGGCGCCTGCGCGGCGCGACTGAAGCCGCACCCTTTCAAGACCGTTGATCAGACAATTCACTAATCAAACGCCAGTCTTCACTTTCACCAGGTCTTTGAGTTCATTCATGAACTCTTTCACGTCCTTGAAATCGAGATAGACTGAGGCAAATCGCACGTAGGCGACTTTATCGTAGCGGCGCAGGCGGTTCATGATCAATTCGCCGAGTTCGCTGGTCTTGCGCTCGCGCTCCGGCGATTCCATGACGAACGACTCGGTCTCGTTCACGATCTGTTCGAGCTTGCTGATCGGTACCGGGCGCTTCTCGCAGGCGCGCAGCAGGCCGTTCAGAACCTTCTGCCGGTCGAATTTCTCGCGCCGGCCGTCTTTCTTGACCACCATGTAGGGAATCTCGTCGATGCGCTCGTAGGTGGTGAAGCGCTTGGAACATTTGAGGCACTCGCGGCGACGCCGGATCGAGTCGGCTTCCTTACTCTCGCGCGAGTCCACTACCTTGTCATTTGCAAATCCACAGAAAGGACATTTCATGGCGCTGGCGGATCAGATACTCGAGGCGACTCCGAAGCCTTCAGCGTTGCCACTTTGCAACGAGGCGTAAGATCCCCCTGCTCTGACCGGTACAAAAATTGTAACAGTTGATGCGAATGGCAGCAGTGACGGTAGAGTGACACCCGAGAGACTGACCAGGACGCAAAACGGCGCTCGCACCCCCTGCGGTACGAGCGCCAGTTTTCCCCCAAAGCCTCCCCGGTGACGGAAGGCTTGAAGTTCGTGATCCTCGAGGGTGGACTCGTTGGCCCTGCCGAGGATATGGGAAGAAGTTTCCCCTAGGCGCCTGAGTCTTTTGTCATCAGAATGTTTGCAATTTGTAAAAAGTGCTGGCCCATGGCGCCCTTAGATCAGCCCGGTCGCAAACCCAAATGAGCGCGACTTACGGCTGCTATCATGAAAGCTCCCGCCTTGTGCGTCTGCCGCTAAATCTCGTTGTCCTTTTGTTGGCTCTACCTGCTTTGGCCCAGGGCAACTCCGGAGAATTGCATCTGAAGGTGCGGGATCCACACGGCGCCGGGGTCAGGACGGTCGTCGAACTGGTATGCGAGGCTAACGACTTCCACGACAATTTGGAGACTGACGACTCGGGCGCTCTTGTTGCCAAGAGACTGCCATTCGGAGTGTACCGGGCGCTGATCCGAGAGGCGGGATTCGCGCCCGTCTCGGCTCAAATCGAAGTCCGCTCAGCGATTCCTGTCCAGTATTCCATCGTGCTAACGCTTCCTTCCGTTAGCGCTGTGGTGACAGTCGAAGCTTCACCGACGCTGCTTGACCCCCACCGGGCGAATTCCGCCGACCAGATTGGTTCGGCAACGATCGAGACTCGTACAACCTCGCTGCCCGGGCGCTCGCTGCAAGATCTGGTGAACTCGCAGCCGGGATGGCTTTATGAAGGAAATGCGGTGCTGCACCCGCGTGGGGCAGAATATCAGACTCAGTTTGTGGTCGACGGAATTCCGCTGACGGACAACCGCTCGCCCGGGCTGGGTCCCGAGATCGATGCCGATGACGTAGATTCTCTGAGCGTCTACACCGCGGGCATTCCAGCCGAATTTGGACGCAAGATGGGCGGCGTCATCGAAGTGAACACCCTAAAGGAGGCTAAGCCGGGAATGCATGGGCAGTTGGCTATTTCTGGCGGCAGCTTCGATACCGCTGGGGCATCCGGCCAGGCACAATACGCTTGGAAGAAAAACACGCTCGGCGCCAGCGGCTCCGGAAGTATGACGAGTCATTATCTGAATCCTGTTGTGCCTCAGAATTTCACCAACCGCGGGACAACGGGCGACTTCGGGCTGCACTACGAGCGCGATCTCAGCGAGCATGACCGGCTGGGATTGATCGTGCGGCACTCCCTCTCGCGGTTTCAGATTCCCAACGAACAAGTGCAGCAGGCGGCGGGCCAGCGGCAGGACGGGGACAACTTCGAAACGATCGGGATTATCTCTTATCAACACCTGTTTTCGTCGAACGCGCTGGGCGCGGTTCGCGGGATGGTACGCGATAATTCCAGCGATCTCGCCTCGAATCCCGAATCAACGCCACTTATTGCATTCCTGAATAACAGTTTCCGGGAGAATTACTTCAACGGCTCTCTGTCGGTACACCACGGCCGGCAGGAGTGGAAGATAGGGCTTGAGTCGGATGCGCTTTTTCTGCATGAGAAGTTCCGCGATGTCATCACTGACCCGACAAGATTCGACCCCCGCACGCCTGCGTCGTTCGCATTTGCGGGCGATCGCCCTGATCTTGAGCAGTCGGCCTATGTGCAGGATTTGATTTGTCTCGGCAATTGGACCGTGAGCGCAGGCTTGCGCTGGGACCACTACCAGCTCCTGGTCAACCAGAATGCACTGAGCCCGCGGCTGTCAGTCGCGCGATACTTTCCGGCTGCAGATCTCGTGATGCATGCCTCGTACGACCGCGTGTTCCAGACGCCTTCGGCGGAGAACATCTTGCTATCGAGTTCGGCGCAGGTGGTGTCACTCAATCCCAACGTCTTGCGGTTGCCGGTGGAACCCTCTCATGGAAACTACTTCGAGATCGGTGGAAGCAAGTCTCTGCTCGGTCAGGCTCGCCTTGATGTCAACTATTACCGGCGGTATGCAAACAACTTCGCGGATGACGACCAGCTTCTGAGCACTGCCGTCAGCTTCCCGATCGCATTCAACAAGGCAGTGATCTATGGAGCAGAAGGAAAGATTGAGATCCCGAAATGGGGGCGCTTTTCCGGATACGCCAGTTATTCCTATATGGTTGGCAACGTCTGGTTCCCGGTCACCGGTGGTCTTTTTCTTGGAGACGACGTGGTTAGTGCCGAAAGCACGTTGAGCGGGCATTTTCCTGACTCGCAGGATCAGCGCCATACCATGCGTGCCCGCGTGCGCTACCAAGTATTACCTCGAGTGTGGGTCGCGGGGTCGGCTGAATACGGTAGCGGTCTGCCGTTTGTGCTGGGTGCATTCACGAGTTCCTATCAGCAGGCGGTGGCGCAATACGGACAGGCCGTGGTCGACCGTGTCGATTTTGCGCACGGGCGGGTTCGGCCATCACTGGATATCGGCGCATCCGTTGGCGCTGAGCTGCACAAGAACGACCACTTCACGACGAACATCCAGGCCGACGTTACAGACCTGAACAACCGGCTGAATGTGATCGACTTCGGCGGATTGTTCTCAGGCAATGCGATTGCGCCACTGCGAAGTTACGCTCTCCGGCTTCAGGCCTCGTTCTAGCGTCCGATCACACTACGAAATACTTGGCTGAAGGATGATGCACAACGATCGCAGAAGTACTCTGCTCCGGCTCGAGTAGGAATCCTGACGTGAGCCGCACGCCGACGTTCTCCTCGGGCTTGAGGAGTTTGAAGAGCTTCGTCTGATCTTCGAGACTCGGACACGCAGGATAGCCGAAGGAGTAGCGGGATCCGCGATACTTCTGGTGGAAGAGATCGCGGATTTCCAAGGCATCTTCTCCGCCGATGCCCAATTCCTCGCGCATCTTCTTGTGATGAAATTCGGCAAGGGCCTCGGCGGTTTCGACGCTCAGACCGTGCAGGTATAGATATTTGGTGTACTCGCCACCTTCGAAGAGTCGCTGAGTTTCTACGCTGGCCGCGGGGCCGATGGTGACGAGGGAGACTCCAATCACGTCCATCTTGCCGGAGGACTTCGGCGCGAAGAAGTCAGCGATGGAAAGGCGGCGCCCTTCTCTTTGACGCGGGAAGGTGAAACGCAGGAGTTCAGGAAGCCCTTCTTCCCAGCGGGTGCCGCAAGGACGCGCGGCCTGTGCCTTGGGCGGCTCGTACACGATCACATCATTGCCGTCGCTCTGGGCAGGGAAGTATCCGTACACTACGGCGGGTGCGAACAAGCCGGACTCGAAGACCTCATCTTCGAGCTTACGCAGGACCGGGCGGAATTTTTCTCCGACCAGACGCAAGTAATCGGCTTGCGACGCGGTTTTGAGCTGCCATTGATTCTTGAAGAGCGCCGTCTCGTTGATGTAGTTGAAAAGATCGCGCAGGCTGTAGTCTTTCTTGACTCGCACACCCCAGAACGGCGGCGTGGGGATATTCGGCGCGTCGGTTACGACAGGGCTGCGCTCGGCGAAGACCGGGCCAGTTTCCTCGTCGACAGCTGAGGCCTTGGCATATTCCTTCACAGTGCGGCCTTCCGCGATGCGTGTAGCTCGCGCTCCGTCGGCAGTCGCCAGGTCCTCCATGATGTGCAGGCCGGCAAAGGCATCGTCCGCATAGAAGACGCCGTTCGTGTATTCGCGGCGGAGATCGTCTTCCACGTATTTGCGTGTCAACGCGGCGCCACCACAAATGACCGGAAAGGCCAGTTTCTGGCGCTCAAGATCCTGGATGACGTATTTCATCTCGAGCGTTGATTTCACCAGGAGTCCGCTCAGGCCGATGGCGTCCGCCTGATGCTCTTGCGCGGCCCTGATAATCGAATCGCCCGGCTGCTTGATTCCGAGATTAACGACCTTGAATCCGTTGTTCGACAGGATGATGTCGACCAGGTTCTTGCCGATGTCGTGCACATCGCCCTTGACGGTCGCGAGCACGATCGTGCCCTTCTGCGAGCCGGATTTCTTTTCCATCTTGGGCTCCAGATAAGCGACGGCCTGTTTCATGACTCCGGCGGAGTCGAGCACCGAAGGCAGCTGCATCTTGCGCGCACCGAAGAGGTCGCCCACCGTCTTCATACCGTCAAGCAGGACAGTGTTGATCAGTTCCAGCGGGGAATAGCTGGCAAGGGCATCTTCGAGCAAGGCCTCAAGCGATTTCTTGTGCTCACCTTCGCCGACGGATTTCTCACCATTGATGATGGCGAACTTCAATTTGTCTTCCACCGAGAGCGTGTCGACATGGGCCGTGGTGGAGGCCGCAGGCTTGCCCTTGGTTCCGGCAAAGTGCGCCATGTAAACCTGCAGTGGGTCGCCGGCCGATTCGTCGCGATAGATCAGCTTGTGCGCGAGTTCGACTTCCTCGTGCGGGATCTTGTAGAGCGGATAAATCTTGGTGTAATTGACGATCGCCATGTCGAGGCCATGGTCGACGGCCTCGTGCATGAAGACAGAGTTCAGAACACGGCGCGGGTAGGCGTCGAGGCCAAAAGAGATATTGCTGACGCCCAGGATGGTCTTGACCCGGGGTAATTCCTTCTTGATGCGCTCCACGGCTTTCAGCGTTTCGATTCCGGCGGTGCGATATTCTTCCTGCCCGTCGAGATGGGCAGAGTCAGCGCGTCGAAAATCAGGTCGGTCGAGTCGAGGCCATACTTCTTGCGTCGCAAGGTCATGGATACGACGCGCGATCGCGACTTTCTTGTCGGCCGTTAGCGCCATGCCATCTTCGTCGATCGTAAGAGCGATGACGGCGGCGCCGTATCGCTTCGCCATTGGCAGAACTTTCGAGGTGCGCTTCTCGCCATCTTCGAGATTGATGGAGTTGATGATGGCACGGCCGGGAATGCGCTTCAGGGCTTCCTCAACAACGTCAGCCTCGGTGGAATCGACCAGGATCGGCGCGGGAACTCGAGTGGCAATCCGTTCGAGAATGGAAGTAAGGTACCCCTTTTCGTCTTCGCCGACTATGGCGCCGCACAAGTCGAGCATGTGCGAGCCTTCATTCACCAACTTCTTGGCAAGCGCCAGGATCTCGTCATATTTCTTGCCCTGAACGAGCTTGCGGAAATGATCGACACGCGTGGTGGTGTTCATCTCCTCAGCGACGATAAGCGGCTTGGGCTCGAGGTCCAGAGGAACGCTGGTGTAAGCGCTGGAAGCCGCGCCGACGCGTTTGACCTCGCGCTTGGCTGGTTCCACGCCGGAAACCGCGTCCACCACGGCTTTCAAGTGTTCGGGAGTCGTGCCGCAACAGCCGCCGACGATGCGCACGCCGTAATCCTGAACGAAGTGCTTGTGATAGTCGGCTAGTTCCTGCGGCGAGAGGTTGTAGACCGCGTGGCCACCGACATTCTGGGGCAGACCCGCGTTGGGCAGCACGGATACATGCTTTGTCGAATTAAGCCCCAGATAGCGCACCGAATCGTTCATCTCCCTTGGACCGGTTGCGCAGTTAATTCCGATCGCATCGATGTCGAAAGGCTCCAGAGCAGTCAGCGCGGCACCGATTTCCGTGCCCAGGAGCATGGCTCCTCTTTCGTCCTGAAGCGTGACTTGAACCTGTAAGGGCAATCGCTTGCCCGATTTCTGCATGGCCTCGATTACACCGATCGTAGCGATCTTGACTTGCAACAAATCCTGCGCAGTCTCGATCAGCAGGATATCGACCCCACCTTCGATAAGTGCCAATGCCTGCTCTTCGTATGCTGCCACCATTGCGTCGAAGCCAATGTGGCCGAGAGAAGGTAGTTTCGTGGTCGGACCCATCGATCCGGCGACAAACCGTGGCCGATCCTTTGTCGAGAATTGCTGCGCTATCTCTTTGGCGAGTTGCGCGCCCTTCACATTGATCTCGTGAACGCGGTCGCCTAGATTAAACTCTGCGAGGGCGACCCGGGATCCTTGAAATGTATCGGTCTCGACGACGTCGCAGCCCACACGGAAAAAGTCCGCATGTATCTCGCGAATGATGTCGGGACGGCTCAGCACCAGCACTTCGTTGCAGTTCTCCCTGCCCCAGTAATCGTCCAGCGTGGGATTGCGCTTGTGGATGTTGGTCCCCATCGCGCCGTCGTAGATGACGACGCGTTCCTGCACGGTTTTTAAAAAGTCAGCCATGTTAGCTTCTAGCTGCTAGCTCCTAGCTTCTAGCTCAAGCTTGCAATTGATCTGGTTCATCCGCGTGAATCCGTGGCGAAGAAGTGTGCTTCCCATGCACGAACGCCGGTCGCAAATGGACCGGCGTGAGATCGATTGCGAAAATCGTCTGGAAGGCTAGCTCCCGGGCACCATTTCTGCCGGCGCCCCACCATTCACGTCGGCCTGATTGAATACGATGTTGGCTCCCATGTGTGCTGGCCGGGGAGCCAGCATTTGCTCCTTGCGATACACAAGATTGGTGGCGTTGAAAGTCGCCAGTTCAAAGCCGTGGCCGTGCGTAATTGCATCCGTCGGACAAGCCTCAACACAGTATCCGCAGAAAATGCAGCGGTTGTAGTCGATGTTGTAAACCTTGGCGTAGCGCTCGGCGCCGCTGACGCGGTTTTCCGCCGTGTTCTCGGCGGCTTCGATATAAATACAGTTCGAAGGACAAGCCGCCGCACAGAGGAAGCAGGCGACGCACTTTTCCAGTCCGCTTTCATCGCGCTGCAGCACGTGCGCACCGCGAAAACGCGCTTCAATGCGGGCGCCCCGCAGCGGACCCTTCCCGTCGGGATAATTCTCGACGATGGTTGGCTTGAACATCTCCGAGAAGGTGATGCTCATGCCCTTGGCGATCGCGGCAATGTTTTTCAGAACCGGCATGTCTCGTCAGTATACCGAAAGAAATGCAGAAACGTCGCGCTCGGACGCGTTAAATGGGAATGAAAAGCGGTCAAACTGTGTTCGACGGACAGCCGATGGCGTCTGCCCACACGAACCTCACTAGCCTCACTTCGACGGTGGAGCCGCCGGCGGAGTCGCTCTGAAGAAGAACGAGGGTGACTAACGCGAGGCTGATCAGCGCCTCGAGGAAGGCGTTTTCGTGCATTCAATAGAATCCGGAGACTCCTCTCCTCGCTTCCTCAGAACGTCAAGTGCAGGGCCATCTGAATGAATCGCGGGCTGCCGATGGTGTGCGAAAGTTGACCCAGATGCCCATACGGCGGGATTGCATATCCTACATTCGAACAAGAGAAACTGGAAGATGGAGGGTTGCAGAATGCATTGAAGTCCACATTGTTATTCGGGATATCGAAACTCGGGTGATTGAAGATGTTGAACGCATTCACGTCGTACCGGAGTGTGAATCGCTCATTGAAAGTGAAGTTCTTCGACGCTCCAAGGTCAAATCGGTTCTGGAACGGCCCGCGGAAGATGTTCCGTCCTCCAGAGGTGTAACCGTTTTCAAAGGTGTCGCACACTTGCGTTCCCGAACTGGAATCGCAGGCAGGCACACCGTTTGTTCCAGGAGCGAAAGCAGGCACGGGGCCGAAGGCCGCAGGGTCGAGGACGGGCTTCTGCCCGTTTACGCCTGTCGTGCCCTGAAGCACAGGCTTGTTCGATGTTGCGCCAACGCCGCCCACAGGGACGATCGGATTTGTGGTCAGATCCTGCCCTCCGCCCCAATAGATGCCGCCGACGCCCCCACTGTAGTCAATGACACTATAGGGTTGTCCGCTCTGCAGGACAGTAAGGCCATTGATTCCCCAACCATTTACGATCTGCTTGAGTACTCCGTGAGCACGGGCGAACTTGGGGAAGTCGTAGTGATAACTCAGAGTGAAGACGTGCGTGCGGTCAAAGTCTGAGTTTCCATAGGAGGAGCGCGGATTGTTGGGATCGTTGCCGTTGTAGAAGAGACCCAGCCCGCTTTGCTCATCAAGGGTATGCGAGAACGTGTACGAGGCCGTGACTTGCAGCCCATGGCTCAGGCGCTTGTTTACGCTCACCTGCAGCGCGTTGTAGTTGGAAATGCCAACCGCACTGTTGAAGTCGGAATTAGGATCGTAACCGAGGTACGGGACTCGTAGCGCCGCGTTGCCAGTACCGGCTCCAACCACGAGCGCGTTCACGTTCTCGGCCGCTAGCACGAGCGGTCCAGCTTGCAGATTCGCTTCGGTGCAGGGGAATATGGGGAAGCAATTCATATTGAAGCCGTACGAGTAATTCTGCTGGAACGGGCCTCCCTTAAGCGCCGGGTTTTGCCCGGTAGCGATCCGCGCTTGATTGAACGGCAGCGGAATCGTCCCGTGTACGCCGTGATTTCCTACGTAGCCCAGGGTGAAGACGAGGCTGTTAGTCGGCTGCCACTGAAAATCCACTGTCCAGTTCTCGGAATAAGGCAGTGTGTTTTTGGGATTGTAGCCGCCGAAATAAAGCGGACTGCAACCAGACGTTAAATTGTTGTTGGTGCAGTACTGCGTGGTTTGGTTGATAAGGTTCGCCGCATTCGGCACAAGAGTCTTTATCGTAGAAAAATCCGACGGGGGAGGCGGTGGCGGAGTTGTGCCAAAGGGAACGCCGAACGTAGCGTTCGACACAGCGAAGAACGGCACCACGAAAGGTTCCTCCACTGTCACGCCAAATGGGCCGCTGATGCCACCGCCGGCAGGAGGCGAGAGCTCGGTGAAGTATTCGCCCCGGTCGTAGTACATGCCGAAGCCCGCGCGCACTACAAAATTCTTGATGAACGAAGGGCTGTAAGCCACTCCAATACGTGGGGCAAATCCCCATTGCCGACCGGTCAGAGTCGAATTGCTTACGCCCTTTGACCCAAACGCCTTGTTGTTGCCAGCGATCACGAGCCCGATATTGGTAATGTTGTCGTTGGCCACATCATATGAATAGTTCTGCGGATAGAAATTCGAGAGCAATCCGTTAGTTTCAGTTAGAGGACCATCCCAGTCCCAGCGCAGCCCTACGTTGACAGTCAAGTTTGATTTGAAACGAAACTTGTCCTGCACATATGCTCCCGCTTGCTTAGTCCGGTAATGACGACTGGTCGCGCCAGTCAAAAGCTGCGAAGGAGGTTGCCCGTTGCAGGGAGAGGTCGGACTGCACACCTGTCCCTGCAGCAAACCCGGAAAGTCAGCGAAGTTCAAGCTGGCGAGTTGATCGTTACGGTTGATGATGTTGAGTTGCGTGTAATCGAAGTTGAAGCCGGTCGATATGGCGTGGCGACCACGAACCCACTGGAGGCTGGAAGCACCTTCGAAGTTATTTTGGAACATTCCCGTGTTAGCGAAGTTGCTGGAAGGGCCGATTGTAGAAGCGTTAAAAAGCCCGTCCGCGTTGTGGAGGGCGATAGAAGGAAACAGCGTTTTGTCCAATAGGTTGATGCCGACATCGGACGGTTTGAGAAATTGACTCTGCGCCGAATATGCAAGCTCCCGAATGAAGCCCAGTCGTTGCTCCCAGGTCACATTGGGCGTGACCGACGTCGTATTGTCGAGGGAGAGAGCTTGGCTTCCCGCATGCATGGTCTGCGGAAATCCCAAAAGCTGGCTGTTCGCGAACGGAGTGGTGTTGGGATCGCGCTGGTAGTAATATTTCGCCGCCAGTCGGTCTTTGGCGCTGAAATAATAGTCGATGTTGCCGTTGAATTGATCTGCCCGGAAAACCGAACTGCCTCCTTGCACTGCTGCGTCGGCCCCCTGGTTCTGCAGATCTGCCAACTGGCTGCCGGTGGCGGCGTTGGGTACAAAGAGGCTACCATCCGGAGCTTTCTGCTGCATGATGCTGAGAGCTTGGGGGGTAATCGTAGCTCCGTCAAAACAAGCGGGATGCCCGCTCGTTCCGCACTGCACGTCGCCGATGAAGTCCTTGTCAACAACAGCCGCAAGGCCGCCTTGAGCGTACGTGTTTCCTCCCGCTGTCCGGTCGCTGGTCAGACTTGGCGGGACTGCCACCAAAGATGTCGCCAAGAGTTGATCGTTGGCGCGTGTTCCCTGATACGACGCAAAATAGAACACCTTGTTTTTAATGATCGGGCCTCCGATGTAACCTCCTAAGACTTCGCGATGCATGGGCGGGCGAGGCAACTGGTTGTAGTTGTAGAACCATTGGTTCGCATTCCACTTCGAGGTCTGGTAATAGTCGTAGACTCCCCCGTGTATGGTGTTGGTACCCGATTTAGTGGTTAGCTCTAAGTGAGCACCGCTGTAGGCTCCCTGGGAGGCGTCGTACATGGCCGAGTTGACGTGCATTTCCTGCACGGTTTCCGGCGGAGGGCTGGGGAGCGCCTGGCCGATCGCGCCATACACTGACGTGCTGGTGACGATCTCGCCGCTCGGGTTGTTGCCATTCCCGTTCTCGCCAATATTCACAGCCACGCGGCCGGAGGTCACCTGACTCGTGGACTTGCCATTGAACACATTGTTGCCCGACACGCCATTGAGCGTGAAGCTGTTGCTGGTATCGCGCTGTCCATTCGCCCAGATGGCCTGATTCCCCAATCCGGCGTTGGTTCCGGCCGTATTCAGAAAGTCAGCGCTGACTCCCGGACTCAGGATAGCCGCCTGTGTGAAGCTCCCCGTTCCTAGTGGTATCTCTGCGAGTTGATCGTCGCTCAGCGTGTAGCCAGTGGTTGTGTCCGACTCATTCAGCAGTGGCGTTGCTTCGACTGTAACAGTGGACGCAACCGCACCCGGCTTCAGCTTCGCATTGAGCGTGCTCGTGCGGCTGCCCTGCACAATGATCTGCGGGTAGACGGCAGTTTCGAAGCCCTCTTTCGTAAACCTCACTTCGTAGGTGCCGATGGGCAGGTCGGCGATGCTGAATGAACCGTCGTTCTTGGTCCGGGCCGATACTTCTAGATTCGTCGCCAGGGCTCGAGCCTTGACATCAGCTCCGGCAACCACCGCGCCGCTGCTGTCGCTTACCGTGCCGTTCATCGAACCTAACGTCTGCTGGGCGGAACAGAACACGCTCAGCAGGGTGAGGTTTAGGCAGATGGCAAGAACTGCGCAAAGAGAATTCAACGGACACACGAACAGTCGCGAGTGAAATCGATGCACGGTAGTATCCTCCCCGGATGGACGCCTTATAACAAACCACGTGGGGAAGATTCAAGGAAAGTTGGTGTGGCGGAGGTCAAAATTCGATGAATTTTTCTTCAGGTTAACAGAAGGTAATCCGATAGTCCGTTCGGTGCGTGACTGGGTCGCACAGCGCATGCGATGAACAGCGAGTTCTGGCACACTCAAAGTCGAGCTTGTATCCTGAGATGGTGAGTGGAGAAGAGAGGGAGACATCCGTGTCCCGCGCTGGCCTGTGTTCCGACTGCCAATTCGTTCGGCGGATGGAATCGGATCGCGGTTCCGTCTTCTACTTCTGCGAGCGATCCGCGACGGATCCGAGCTTTCCTAAGTATCCGCGGCTGCCTGTGCTGCAGTGCGCTGGGTATGACCCCGTGGATTCGAGCAATCCTTCCAGATAGTGTCCGGAGAGGAGCGGGAAACGCCGCTCTTACCGTGATTCGTGTCACTGCGCACCCAGAAGCAATTGAGCAAGATAGGAAAGTCCTCTTTGGGTGTTGAGGACCTTAGGAGTGCTTATGTTTTTGAAGATTGTTGCGGTCGGCGCGATCGGGCTGTTTTTCGTTTGACTGATCGCCGTGCTCCAGGCCTGGAGCAAAAGCGCAGTTGCGGATCGAGCGATCGGAGTTGGCTTTCTGGCGCTATTTGGAGTCGCCGCGGGTTGGGGACTGAGAACTTTAGGCATATGGCGGTGAAAACGATGGTCAAAGCGAAAAAGCAGAGCGGCACGGTTTCTCAAAATGCGTTCGCCGGAAAAGCGGAGCGGCCAACGCAGAAAGCGGTCGAGACTACTTTGGGGCAGAGTCACGCTCTCTGGAAACAGCTGGTCGCAGAGTTAAGAGACGATCTGAAACTCGACGGAGAAGAGTGGTATTCGTCGGGACTCAAATACGGGTGGGCTCTGCGGCTGCAAAAGAAGAAGCGCAACATCGTCTATCTGGGGCCGCGCACCGGATCGTTCATGGTCGCATTTGTGTTGGGTGACAAGGCTGTTGCGGTTGCCCGGAAAAGCAAACTTCCCGTATACGTGCTCAAGATGTTCGCTGAAGCAAAACGATACGGCGAGGGAACGCCCGTACGCATCGAGGTGAGTAAGCCCGAGGATCTGGGCCCGGTGAAAATCTTGGCAAAGATCAAGGTCGAAAACTAGGAAGAGCTATTCCAGCCCCAACTCTTTCGCTAATGCCTTCCACTTGCTGTCGACCAGAGACTTGGTCTTTGCGTCCATCACAATCTCATCAGGCCAGCGGCGAGTGAAGCCCTCACTGGCCCACTTGCGGGTGGCATCGATCCCCATCTTCGAGCCGAAATCGGGGAGGCGGCTGGCGTGGTCGAGCGAGTCGACTGGGCCTACAGTGAACTGAATGTCGCGCTCCGGATCGATGTGATTGAGGACCTTGAGCGTGACATCAGGCAAGTCCTGCACATCCACGTCTTCGTCGACGACGATGATGCATTTCGTGAACATCGCCTGGCCGAGCGACCAGATGGCGTTCATGACTTTACGCGCCTGTCCGGGATAAGACTTCCTGATGGACACGATCATCAGGTTGTGGAAGACGCCTTCGACCGGCATGTTGATGTCGACGAGTTCAGGAATCGTGAGTTTCATCAATGGCAGGAAGATGCGCTCGACGGCCTTACCCATGTAAGCGTCTTCCTGTGGCGGCTTGCCGACGATGGTCGCGGCATAGATGGGATCTTTGCGGTGCGTGATGCAGGTAACGTGGAAGACTGGGTAGAGGTCTTCGAGCGAGTAGAAACCAGTATGATCGCCGAATGGGCCCTCGCTGCAAAGTTCGTCGAGATTGATGTAGCCCTCGAGGACGATTTCGCTGGTTGCTGGGACCTCGAGATCGACGGTTTCGCACTTGACCAGATCGACCGGGGCTCCGCGGAGAAAACCGGCGACGAGATACTCCTCGATCTCGGGTGGGGCGGGGACAATCGACGCGAAGGTAACCACAGGATCGGTACCGATGGCGACTGCGACTTCCATTTTGCCGGAGGGACGGTCGCCTCCCGCGAGAACGCTGCCGCCTGAACTGCGGGCCATGATGTCGACTGCTGCGCGGGCAGCGTCCGTGCCCGGGGCAGCCGGGCTTCGCCCTGGCTGGACAGCCGAGGCGGCTGTCGCTACGTGGTCCGACATTGCGGCGCGCATTCGTTCGCGGGCGTGTTCGGCGGCGTTTTTTTGCCGCTGCCAATGCATTCCTGTGGTGCGCTCGTCATACACCTGCATACGGTACATGCCGAGATTACGCTTGCCCGACTTCGGATCGCGCGTGGTCACGCAGGGCAGGGTGATGAAGCGACCACCGTCTTTCGGCCAGCACTGCAGGATGGGGAAGTCGAGCAGCGAAAAGCTATCGCGCTTAATGACCTCTTTGCAGAGACCCGTAGGCACCGTGCGGGGGAAAAACTTTCCTGCCTCGGTCAGCAGCGGGAGCATTTTTAGCTTGTCGAGAAATCCCTGGGGAGATTTCATGTCCATGAACATACGGATGCGGGCTGCGATTTCATCGTAGGATTTCACGCCGACCGACATCTTCATGCGTGCGTCGGAGCCGAACTGGTTGATCAGTAGCTGAGAGCCGGGATGTCCTTTGAGGTTTTGAAAGAGGAGAGCGGGGCCTCCGGCGCCTTTGGCGTCGCGGCTTTTCGAGACGCGGTCGGTAATTTCAGAGATCTCCAGGATGGGGTCGGCTTCGGTCTGAATGCGCTTCAATTCGCCGGCGCGCTCGAGGGTGGCGATCCACTGGCGTAGGTCGTCAAAGGACAAAGGATTCCTCTCAGGGTGACGGACGATTATAAGCGATTGGCTGTGGAGGAGAACTTCTTTGCCACGGATTGCGCGGATCAACGCGGATAAACCAATCTTGGCACTCTTGCGCCATCTCGGCGCGGACAAACTCCATAGATCCTTCGCGAGACAAAAAGCGTCTCGCTCAGGATGACAAAGCAACTATCACTTTCGTTGCTCCAGTTTGACGCTCGCGGTCACCGGTTGGCCGTCGCGGAGCACTTTCACTTCGACGATGTCCCCGACCTTGCTGCGGCGCAGGGCGTCGGTGAAGTCGTAGAGGTTCTTGATAGGCTTGTCGCCGAACTGCACCAGGATGTCTCCCGCTTTCAGACCTGCCTTGGCCGCCGGTGAGCTCGGCCGGACGTCGGAGAATTTCACTCCGTTTTCCACCTGCCCGAAATCGGGGACCGAACCGAAATATGGGCCGTATCCGCCGCCGCTTCCGCCGAGCGGTTTCTCTTCGGCTACGACCTGGAACGCAGGCGGCTGGTCAGTGTTTGCCAATTGCAAAGCGACGCTCTCGACCATGTCGAGGAGGCGTGCCGCCGAGGCGCCATTTATCTTGTCCCAGGTGTCAGAAGGTTTGTGATAGTCCGAATGCAGTCCTGAAAAGAAGAACAGCACCGGAATCTTCTTAGTGACGAAAGAAGTGTGATCGCTGGAGGAGTAGCCTCCCGCGGAATATTCAATCTTGAACGGCGCTTCCTTCTGGGCCTGATCGAGGACGGCCTTAAACGTTGATCCGGTGCCGACGCCGCCGATGTAAACCTTGTCGTCTTTGATCCGGCCGATCATATCCATGTTGATCATGGCCAAGGCCTTGGCAAGCGGACGGGTTGGCTCTTTCACCCACTCGGCGGAACCGAGCAGGCCAAGCTCTTCTCCGGCAAAGTCCATGAACAGGATGCTGCGCTTCAGTTTCCCGCGCTGGGGGGCCAGAAGGCGCGCCAGTTCCAGGACGCCCGCGGTGCCGCTGGCGTTGTCATCGGCTCCGGGATGAATTTGGCCGATCTGTGACGGCGCGAGCGAGTCGAAGTTGCCGCGGCCGAGATGATCGTAGTGTGCGCCGATGATGACGTACTCGTCGGTCTGCCCGGGAAGCCATGCAAGGACGTTGTCAACCGTTGATCGCGTGGTTTCGATGTCGATGTTCAGCAAAAGGTGAAGGGTATCGGGGAATTCAAAGGAGGCTGGCTTGGTGCTGGAGTTGATCTGCTCCTGAACATCTTTGAGTGTCTTTCCTGACGCCTGGAACCAGGCGTCTGCGACCGCGTTCTTCACCTGCACCATCACGACGCCAACATTTTCCGGACCGCTCATGCTGCCGAAGCGGGTCAGTGAGTCTTCTTCACCGTCACCCAACTTACCGTTGATGACGACCAGAGCTTTCGCGCCATGATTGCGCGCATTGATCGCTTTCGTGATCAGTTGCGAGTGCTGCGTAACGCCGTGATGACCAGTTTTTTCGGCGAATCCGGAGGGCTCGTAGCGGAGGACAACGACGATTTTGTCTTTCACGTCGAGTCCGGCGTAGTCGTCGTAATGAAACTCGTCGGCAGTTGCTCCGTATCCGGCGAACACGACTGCTGCGGCTACCTGCCCGGAGGCCGAGAAGCTGAAGGGCACAAAATCTTGTTCGATCTTGAGCTCTTGTTTCTTGTCGGCAGTTTGTGCCGTGCAGCGATTGTCGGACTTTAAGCGCGCGCCGGTGACGACAGTAAATGGTTGGGCGTATCCCTCCACGCCGGCGGGGTCGAGGTGGAGTGCTCTGTAGCGCTTCTCGATGAGATGCTCGGCGCGAATCAGGCCTTTGGTCCCGGCGCCGCGGCCTTCCATCTCCGGGGACGCCAGCGCCTTGACATCGGTGATGTATCGGTTGGGATCGGCCTGCGGCGCGGACGCTGCCGCCAACATGGTTGCGGCAACGGCGAGAACTGCGAACAGCCGGTGGACACGAATCAACATTGTGGAATTCCCCTGGAATAAAAAATCGTATGGTCACGGGAAAGGCGTGTCAACCTTCAAGAGCAGCCTCTTGGATTCCTACGCCGTAGCGTTAAGCACGATCTGCTCAACTCTGTTCCAGGCTTTGCTCCTCGGATCGATCAGATCAAAATGAGTCGCGCCGGGGATCTCCAGCAGATGCGCGTCTTCTTGTTCCTTACCACTTCGTTTCTGTTTCGCCGCGACGTAGTCACGGCTGAATGATGGTGGAACGTCATCGTCGGAAGTACCGTGAATCAGCCATTGCCGCGCCTTCACGATGGAAAGCTGCATGGGATCCGCTTCGCGATAATGGTCCGGCACTTCGCTAGGTGTGCCGCGGAGAAACTCGACCACTGCATCATGGCTGAGGTGAAGTTGGTAGGCGCGTTGCAGGTCCACCACTCCGGCTAGAGAGATCACGCTTCTCAGATGCGGTTCGTGGGCGGCCAGACAGAGCGCCAACTGGCCTCCTGCGGAGTGTCCCATGACCACTATTTGTGTGGGGTCGAAGTTGTGCTTCTGCGCGTTTTGGATAAGAAACTGAAATGCGGAGCGGACATCTTCGAAGGTACCGGGCCATGCGCCGCCCTCGATTCCGACGCGTCGATATTCGAGGTTCGCGGTGGCAAGTCCCTTCGCGGTGAGAGCCGCGCAAAGATGTCCGGCATGATCGAGACTGTATTTCGCGCGCCAGAATCCGCCATGGATATTGACTACGAGCGGGTGGGGCCCGGTCCTGCTTGTGGGCAATCGCAAGTCAATGAACTGGTTCGGGTCCGAGCCGTAGGTAAGGCGAAGGTCTGCCGGCGGAGGCTGGTGGGAAAGAATGTCTTCAGACATGAAAGATCGTCACCACGGACGGCACAGAGTAACACAGAGGTTTTTCAAACTGTTCCTCTGTGCCCTCTGTGGTGACGAGTTTCATTCGTAGCGTAACGCTTCGATAGGGTCGAGATTCGCGGCACGCAGCGCGGGCACCATGCCGCTGACTACTCCCACCACTGCGAGAATACTGGTCGCAACCAAAAGGATCATCGGCGAGACAATCAGCCGAATATCGGCTGCTTCCGCGTGCTTGGCCATCGCGCTGTAGAATGTGATCCGTCCCGCCACGATCGAAACGGCGTAAGAGAGAAGAATCCCAAGACATCCGCCGACCGCGGTAATGACCATTGCCTCGGCCAGAAATTGAACAAGAATATGATGCCGCCGCGCGCCTAACGCTTTTTCCACGCCAATTTCACGTGTGCGCTGAGTGACCGAAACCAGCATGATGTTCATCAAACCGACGCCACCAATCCCGAGGGTCACAGTTCCGATAAATGCCAGCAGAACTTTGAGGGCAATGGTGATGATGCCGAATTGCGAAAGTTGCTTCTGGGCGTCGAAGACAAACATTGCGCGATGGTCATCGGGCTTGAAGTTATGGGCCGTCGCCAGCGTTTCACGGATGGTGCGATCCATCTTGTCGTGATCCAGTCCTATCGAATCGAGCCAGATTCCGTCGAGGTAGTGATTGTCCTTGAGCACATCCATGGAGTTATAGGGGACGTACACAACGCGGTTGTTGTCGTTGTCACCTTCCTGCATGCGCGGGGCCCCGATGCCGACGACCTCGAACGTTACGCCATCGATGCGGATCCTTTCGCCGATGGCGGGCATACCTGAAAAGAGTTTGTCGCGCGCCTCTGACGCGATGACCGCGACCAGGCCATGCTGCATGCTGTCGGCGTCGTCAAGGAAGCGGCCCTCGGCGATATCCAGATTCCAGATCTTCTGGATTGACGGATCAAGACCCATCACCGGAAACGTGAACGACCGGTTGTTATTCTGGACCGTAGAATCCTTCTGCGACATGCGAACCACGTGCCGGCAAAGCGGGAGATTGTTGCGCAACAGTTCAATGTCGTCGTTAGTGAAACGGACCTGCACGCCTGCCTTGTTGCCGCCCGCCTGTTGCGAAGTGCGACCGGGAAACACGCCAACAGCGGTGGCCCCGAAGCTCTCGAAGATGACCTCGATTGCCTTGCCGAATCCGTTTCCATAAGAAAGGAGCAACACCACGGTTGCGATGCCCCAGGCCATTCCTGCCATGGTCAGGAGAGTGCGTCGAAGATCGTGGCGCATGGCGGAATAGGCTTGTTTGAGGAGATCGCGATGCATACTTATTCCTTGCGCAACGCCTCTACTGGTTCGAGCAGCGCGGCGCGGCGGGCAGGGTAGAGTCCGGCTGCTACGCCCGCCACTCCGAGCGAGATCACGGCCAATGCGGCAGTCGAAGCGACCAATTTGGGCGGATCAAAACCATCTCCGAGACTAACCCTCGAGAGCGCGGCCATTAGCGCCGCCGCACCGGCAATTCCGAAGCCTCCGCTGAGCATCGTCAGAAAAGCGCCTTCTACAAAAAACTGGAACATGATGTTGCTATTCGTGGCTCCGACGGCCTTGCGCAGGCCGATCTCCCGCGTGCGGTCGGCCACCGCAACTAGCATGATGTTGATGATGCCGATAGCTCCAAGTGCCAGGGTCACGAGGCCCACGCTGCCCAGGAACATGTTCATGGCGTCGAAGATCTTTCCAATCTGGTCGACTGTTTTTACCGTGTCCCATTCGTCGAACGAGTCGGGATTGCGGGGATCGAAGCCATGGTTCCGGGCGATGATCTTGTGTACTTCCTGTTTCGCCGTTTCGTGCAAAGCCCGCGATCTGGGCTGGTAGTTGATCTGCGAGATCACGTTCGTATCGATCCCGGCATTCAGGGGCGGGAAATATTGGTGCATCGTACTGAACGGAATGTAATTCTTGAGATTCTGCGTATTGTTGTCGCCATGCCCGATGCGCTGCAGGGTACCGATCACTTCGAAGCGGGTGCCATTTAGAAGAATCGTGCTACCAATCGAGGGCCGGCCCGAGAACAGCGTTCGCCGCGTTTCGTCTCCCAGGACAATGACACGACGGATCTGCTGTTCATCCATCTCGTTGAGCCAACGCCCGTCATTGATTGGGACGTAGCGGATACGGCTGAAATCGGGGCGCACTCCATTGATCTGGCCGCCCGCCTGAAAGTAGTCGCTGACCGCACGAATATCACCGCGAGAAATGACCGGAGTCGCTCCTCCGACGCTTGGACATTCCAGTAGAACGTCTTCGTAATCGCGCGTGGTCAGATAGTACTGACGTAACGCCGTGAAGCTGCCTTGGACCACTGGAGCGCGTCCTGACCAGATAAACAGGACATTTTCGCCAATCGAGTCAAACTGCTTCCGGTTGCCGGACCGGAATCCTTCGCCCAGTCCTACCAGCAGCAGCAGGGAACCCACGCCCCAGGCAATCCCGAACATGGTAAGGAAAGAACGCAGTTTGTGCGCCCAGAGAGTCTGCAGGGTCTGGCCGAAGATGTCGAAGATAACGCGCACGCTACATTATAGAGGCTAGATGCGGATACTGACCGCTGGCGTCCACTACTCTCGCTGAGGTCCGGGTGAAAATTTCGTTCCGAACTCCGCGGGACTCGGATATTCTCTAGCCGATGACGACGCTTGCGCTGAGCGATTTGCTGGGTGCCCCGGTGTATGACCCGTCGGGCGCGGCCGGACGCGTGCGCGAGGTAGCGATTGCTCCCCAGGAAGACCGGACGCGGGTCTCATCGCTCATCATCAAAACCAAGACCGGCAATCGAGTGCTCCCGTTTGCGGCGGTTTCTGGAATTGAGGGGGGAGTGCGCGCCACGACGGCCGCCAGCGAGTGGTCGACGGTCAACGGAACCGAGGGACTCTTCCTGCTCGAGCGCGACCTGCTCGACCAGCAGGTCATCGACGTAAACGGGAGGAAAGTCGTCCGTGTCAACGACGTTGACCTTGAATTCGATTCGCAAAAAGACCCCAAACATCCAGTCCTGCGGGTTCAGTCTGTCGATGTGGGGGCGCGTGGTGCGGTCCGTCGCCTGCTGCGCGGATTTGCGCCCAAACCCGCTCTGCATGTCTTGTTAGGGAAAATCCCGCCCCGCAGTATCCCCTGGAATTTCATCGATCTGATCGAGACCGATCCGGCGCGCCGGGTCAAGCTTAAGATTTCGCACGAAGGCTTGGCCAAACTGCATCCTGCGGACATCGCCGATATCGTCGAGGATCTGGCGCCCGACGAGCGCCAGGCTGTCTTCCAAACCTTGGACGAAGAGACGGCCGCCGAGGCGCTCGAAGAGGTCGAGCCCAAGGTTCAGAAGGCGATCGTCGAATCGCTCGATTCGGAGAAGGCTGCGGACATTGTCGGCGAGATGGATCCCGACGCGGCGGCTGACTTGCTGGCCGACCTGCCAGAAGACCAAACCGAGCAGATTCTGATCCAGATGGAGCCCGAAGCTCAGCAGGATGTTGTCGAACTGCTGGAGCACAAAGAAGAGACGGCTGCTGGACGCATGACCACGGAGTTCCTGGCGCTACCGATTAACGCGACCGTGCAGAACGCGATCGACTCGTTGCGGGAATTCGAAGGGGGTGTCGAAGCTATCAGCACCATCTACCTGGTCGATTCCAAGGGAACCCTGGTAGCAGCCATCCCATTGGCAAGGATCGTCTTGGCGGAGTCCTCGGCCCCCATGCTTTCGTTGGCGCAGGAGCCTCTGGTGTTGGCCCATCAAGAAACTATGGAAATGGACGTGGCTGAACTATTTGACAAGTACAATCTGCAGACGCTTCCCGTCGTCGACAAGCACAATAAGCTCACGGGCGTGATTACCTCCGACGACGTGATCAGCATGCTGAGGGCAAAGCTGTAGAGTCTTGGGGTTTGGGCGTTAGGTCTTAGGTTCTTAGATCCGCATCGAGATTTTTTAAGAGTATCTTTCAAATCCCCGAGGCCTCAGACCCAAAGAGCGCCGCAACTCAAGATTCAACACCCAAAAGCACTTTTTTGTTTGGCCAGACTCCTTCCATGCATTTATCCTGTCCCGTCGCGTGCGTCTAAATTGCTCCACCCCTATGTCTGCGAAGAGTGCGCATGAAGTTCCTGAGGCGTTGGAAGACCCAGATCCTGCTGTTCTTCGCAGTTGTCGGTCCCGGGTTTATTACTGCAAACGTCGACAATGATGCCGGCGGCATCCTTACCTATTCGTCCGCCGGGGCGCAATTCGGATATCTACTGCTGTGGACCATGATCCCGATCACGATCGCCCTGATCGTGGTTCAGGAAATGTGCGCCCGCATGGGCGCGGTCACGGGCAAAGGGCTCAGCGATCTCATCCGCGAAGAATTCGGACTGCGGATCACCTTTCTCATGATGCTCGGCATTCTGATCACCAACTTCGGCAACGTGGTCACGGAATTTATCGGGATTGCTACCAGCCTGGAGTTGTTTGGCTGGCCGCGCATTTACACCGTTCCGGTCTGCGCTGTGATTGTGTGGCTGATCGTCGTCAAAGGCCAGTACAAAAGCGTGGAGAAGGTGTTCCTGACAGCTTCTTTTTTCTACATCACGTACATCTTCGCTGGGGTCCTTGCGCATCCAGCCTGGAAAGAAGCGGCCATTGCCACAATCAAGCCGCCCGATCCGAAGGCTTTTCGCGATCAGACATACCTCTACATGGTCATCGGCGTGGTGGGCACGACGATTGCACCGTGGATGCAATTCTATCTGCAATCTTCCATCGTTGAGAAAGGTGTCACACGCCGGCAATACACAGCGTCGATGTTGGACGTTGTGACCGGCTGCATTTTCACGGACGTGGTGGCGTGGTTCATCATCGTGGCGTGCGCCGCGACGTTATGGATCCACGGGTTTCGCAACATCACATATGCGGCCGACGCGGCGGCAGCGCTCAAGCCGCTTGCCGGACAGTATGCCTACATCCTTTTCGCGGTGGGATTGTTCAATGCGTCGCTTTTTGCGGCATCGATCCTCCCTCTCTCGACTGCGTATACGGTATGCGAGGGGCTGGGATTCGAATCGGGTGTCGGGCAGAAGTTTGGCGAAGCGCCCTTTTTCTATTGGCTGTACACGGTACTGATCGTGGCGGGCGGAACGATCGTACTCATCCCGGGCCTGCCTTTGGTGAAGATTGCGGTGCTCTCACAAGTCGTCAATGGCATAGTGCTGCCCTTTGTGCTGATCTTCATGTTGCTACTGATCAACAAAAAGGAATTAATGGGCGAGTATGTGAATAAGCCCCTATTCAACGCGATCGCGTGGGCGACGACGGTGATCATGATTGGATTAACCCTAGTGTGGTTCTGGACGCTGCACTCGGGCTAGATTATTCGTCACAAGGCGAAAAAACAGAAGCCGGACCGATTTTGGTCCGGCTTCTCGGGTTCAGATGCTTTGAAACTCAATGGCCGTCCAGGCACCCTTTCTGTCCCGAGCTATTCGGGTAACCCGTTCCAGTGTTGTAGGCGTTATTTGACCACTCACCCTGAATCTTCCACTGAGTTCCGTTGCTGAATGTCACAAGCGGAATATTGAACGTCCATGCGCACTTGTCACCATTTTCCTGACCCCTCTTGTCATACCAGGCTCCCGGAGAGTCCGGGTCGGTGCGGGCTTCGGAGAGTTCGTGTCCGCTGACGTTGGCTAACGCTGCCAGTCCCTGGGAGTGCAATCCCGAGGTGTCCTGCGGATCGCATCCTGGGTCGCCGTCGAGGTTAAAGAAGAATGCTACCTGCACGGTCACCCCATGGCAGGAACCAAAGGTGTGGTAGGCGCAGTAACCGGCGTTGCCACGTTTCACATCAACGTAAACCGGGTAGTAGCCGTTGGAAACTGGACTCGCGATCTCCTTGCAGACCTCAGACACAATCGCGGAGGTCGAACTGCCGTTGGCCGCCGCTGAGAGGTCGACCAAGTGGCCATCATGCGTTACCGCAGGACCGACCTGACCGTTCGATCCGGTGTATTCGTCGGACGTTTTGGCATAGTTTGAGGTGCTGAACCCGCTGTACCAGCTGTCGAGCCCAGTGATCTTGTCGCCGGCAAAGCTCGAGTTGGCCCAGCTAGGCCCCCAAAAGATTGCCTCACTCACCTGTGGACGACATGATGACGCCGCCGTGATAGGTCATGTCGGGATTGCTGCCACGAGCTGCTGCGCGAGCGAACGGATTGAATCCCCGGGCCCAATGGACGCCCAGCATTGGGGGTTCATGCTGCACATTGAGCGATGATAAGTCTTGAGTGTTGTTCGATGTCGGGTCATTTGCCTGGGCAAAACACATGATCCCAAGAGACAGTACTGCAAGAGCAATGAGCCATTTCCTGTGCATAATGGGCAGATTTCCTTTCGTTAATTTGAAGTTTTGGACGTACGGAAGGGTGGAACTCGGTTCTCCTGACGAACGTGCGGCGGATTATGTCAGCGGCTTGAAAGAGGGTCAATACAGAACATTACGGAAGTGTTTCGAGGTTCTAAGAGTAGCTAGGCCTACAACAGGTTTCCAGAGGCAAGATCATTCACCAGCGTGAGGTCAGCTTCGAGGAAGTCGAACTTGGGCAGATCCTTGGGTTCGGCCCATTGAATGTCCTTGAAGATGCGGTTCTCGAGTTCACCCTTGTACTCGCGAACGATGTAGAAACGAAGCTCCACCATGCCGCCGTTTGGGTACTCGTGCTGAATGCGCGCGAGTTCGTCTCCGATGGTTGCCTGAATTCCCAATTCTTCATCGAGTTCGCGGCGCAGGGCATCGCGCGGCTGCTCGCCTTCTTCGATCTTTCCGCCGGGGAACTCCCATTTCAAGGGCATGGTCTGATGCCGTGTTCGCTGGCATACCAGCAGTTTGCCGTCGCGCGTTATAAGAGCTGCCACCACACGTTTCATGACTCAGCCAGACCTGCTCCCTGCAGCGCGCTCGCCACAGGATCGACGCAACTGGTAAAGGTGAAGGCGAATGCCGCAATGCCGGCGGAGCACCGGAGTTCCAGTTCATGTAGTCCGAACTCGTGATTGTCGACCAGGAAGTACATGCGAGGGGAATCTACTACCAGGTAGCTTTCCTGCCGCTCCTTTGAGTCGCGGAAGCGCGTGTCGCGGGTGGCCAGCTTGTGGGTAAGAGACTCGCCGTCTTGCAGAATCACAACCTCGGCGTGGGATGCGTGCGGGCTAGCCATGACCAAGTTTACGGCGGAGGCTTCGTATTTCAAGCGGAAACTGTGAGACCCTTCCTCGACGGCCTCGAAGTATTCCGCAGTTGAAGCCCAGCGGCCATTCGCATAAAAGAAATTCTCGTCGAGAGGCCCGTTGAACGAATAATCCGCGATTTGGTCTTCCTTGAAGCCGCCTTCGTTGCCAATCCGTCCGCGCTGGTGGCCCAGGTACAACTCTCCGGTGGCGCGATAGCAGACAGCGCCCGCGTGATCTTCCTCGCGCATGGACTCCATGATTGGCGGAAGTTCGATGGTGGGATCAATCTCGCGCAATAGTTCCTGAATGACCTGCTCACATTCGCCGTAACCGCCCTCGCCGAAATGTGCGTAGCGCAGGTATCCATCTTTGTCGAGTAGATACTTGGTCGGCCAATAGCGGTTGGCAAAGGCCTTCCAGATTTCACGGTTGCTGTCGATGACGATCGGGTAAGTCAGGCCGAACTCGCGAATCCCGCGCTCCACGTTCGACTCATACTGGGCGAAGGTAAACTCCGGCGTGTGCACGCCGATGACTGTGAGTCCCTTGTCACGATAGCGCTCATGCCATGCCTGCACGTAGGGCAGCGTGCGGATGCAGTTGACACAGGTGTAATCCCAGAAATCGACCAGGACGGCACGCCCGCGCAACTGTCGAAAACTCAACGGAGTGGAATTCAGCCACACACGGCCTATCTCGGGCGCACGGACCTGGCCCTTCTCGACTCTCATGCCCTGGCTGCTTCCAGTTTCTTTCCGACGAGAGTGGCGCAGTGCTGCACGAATTCCTGATGTTCGGTTGTGAACGCCGCGGGGAAGTGGCTGTCGATGTCGAGTTCTCCGACGACTTTGCCATGGGCAAAGACTGGAACCACGATCTCAGACTTAGTTTCAAGCGAGCAGGCGAGGTAGCGAGAATCTTTGGCGACATCGTCCACGACAACAGTCTGCCCGCTAGAAGCGGCTGCACCACAGATGCCCTGGTTCAGTGGAATGCGGGTGTGCGGTGTCATCGCGCCTTCAAAGGCGCCAAGCACCAGAACAGGCGGCTTCGCGCCGGGTTCCAGCATGTAGAAGCCGACCCAGTTGTACTTGAGCATCTTGTCATGCAGAAGCTTCACCATGGTCCGCATGAGATCGTGGGCTGTGGGCGAAGATTCTGCCAACGCAGAGATTTCCGAGCGTACTTCTTCCAGTCGAGTGCTCACGGGACTCATCCATCTTAACCTAGCATGCCGAATTTCCAGCGTGGGTAGCCGGAACACCGGTAATCCGCCGGATTCCTTTTGTGTGTGGGAACACGTCGGGATGAATCGCCCAAGCCAAGGCGTCGAGGCCTTGCAGCAGCGTGGGCGCAGGGGTATTTAGAAACTCGTCGCGAATGCAGAAGACGCTGCCTGAGAGCGCGGCTGACGTTCGTTCCCATCCGCGATCGGCGACGATTTTTTCCAACGGAACGCGATCCCCAGCCCCGCACCAGGCGGCGATGATGACATCGGGATTGAGGGCGGTAACTTCATCATTTGAGTACTGACGAGCCGGGTGTTCCCACGAAGTCTCCTCCTGCGCCATAGATCAACTCTGCCACCCATGGTTGCGATGCGATGATCGGCTTCCCCCACTCCTCGCAGAAAACTTTAGGGCGTTTGGCCGCCTCGGTTCGCGCTCGGACTGCTTCGATGTGCTGTTGCGTGGACCGAATCACTTCTTCTCCACGGTGGGAAACTCCCACAGTGCCGGCAATGGTAGCGATGTCCGTATAGATATCGGCCAACGTTCTTGGTGCCAGTCCAAGGAATCGCGCACCGGACTTGAGAATCTCAACGAGCGCCTTCTCCTGGAAGGGAACTGCCGCAATTACCAAGTCGGGATGCACGCTGGTGATCTGTTTCGAATCTGCAGTCCACGAGTCCGGAAGAATCGTGCGTGACCCGTTGCCGACGGCGGGCACAACGTCGGCGCAGTAGCGGGTACAGGCGATGACGCGGTCCAGTTCGCCGATCGCATCGAGAATCACCGTTGCGCTCGGCTGCAAGCACGCAATTCGGCGCGGAGTGTGGTCCACCGGCATAAATCCATCTTAAACGTGACAACAACTTGCTCGCGTTCGCGATCTGCTTAACTTTGGGGCCAACCGTCCCGGCTACGAGTACATCTAAGTGGTGCCCTCAATCCGGCACGTCGAGAGAATTCCTTGAATCTAACAATTTTCCGTATCGTCTCGCTCACGCTTTATTTTGCCTTTCCGAGTCCGCTTGCGGTTTGGGCCCAAACCGCTGGGGCATCTGCACAATCCACTACGCCGACTCAGACCGTAAATGTCCTGAACCATATCGTCTTCATGGTGCAAGAGAATCGCGGCCTCGATCACTACTTCGGAGCGCTGCGGCAATACTGGCGCAACAATAATTTCTCCGACATATCGTTCGATGGCCTGCCGGAGTTCAATCCAACTTCGGGCGCTGCGCCCCTGTACCATCCGCCGCGGACCAATCCAGGATGCGATCCCGCGTATCCTCCGCCTAATGATTGCATCGAAGACAACAAGAGCCCACGCGTCGCTTCGTATCACCTGATCACGCAGTGTATCGAGAATCCCAGCCCATCTTGGAACGAGGGGCACGTTGACTGGAACCTGACCAATCCGCTGTCTGCCACTCCGGCTCTGAACGGGTACGTCTATACAGGCGCGCACGACGCGCGCAACAACAACCCGCCGTTCTATGACACCGATGGCATCCGTGCGATGGGCTACTACGACGACACAGATATGAATTACTACTACTACATGGCGTCACAGTTTTCGACATCGGACCGGTGGTTTGCGCCGGTGATGACGCGGACTTCCTCGAACCGCGACTATCTGGTTGCGGCGACGTCGCAGGGATATGTTTATCCGATTGGAACCGACAGCAAAGACCAGAAGCTGCTCACTGCGAAGCCGATTTTCGAGGTTCTGCAGGCTGCCGGGATCAGTTGGAAGATTTACGTGAACCCCGAGAGCACCCCATGCGCCTCGAATCCCACTGCGCAGTGCTTGCTGGGATACAGTTACATCCAGAACTTCCAGTGGGGACAGACCATTCCGCAGAACTATCCGAAAAACCTGGTTCCGATTTCGCAGTATTTCACTGATGTGCAGAATGGAACTCTGCCGCAGGTAGCGATGATCGAGCCCGCATCGCCGGCAGGGCTCGACGAGCACGGATCCGATGCCGATCCCTACCCGATCAACATTCAATTGGGCGCGAAGTATGTTGCATCGCTGGTCAACGCCCTCATGGCGAGCGTTTCGTGGAAGGACTCGGCATTCATTCTTACCTACGATGAAGGCGGCGGCCTCTACGATCACGTGGCCGCGAAGCCGGCCAAGAGTCCGGATGGGATCAAACCCGTCGACTTGCTGCCCGGTGATATCTGCACGGGTACAACGGGCCCGACCTGTGATTTCACCTACACCGGTTATCGCGTACCGCTGATCGTGATTTCGCCCTATGCCAAGAAGCATTACGTGAACCACCAGATCGCGGACTATACGGCGATCTTGAGGTTGATCGAAACCCGGTTTAACCTGCCGGCTCTGACCATCCGTGATGGCGCACAGATCAACATGACGCAGTTCTTCAATTTCAATGCGCCGCCATGGATCACGCCGCCCACGCCTCCTGTGCAGAGCACCAGTGGGCCGTGCTATCTGAACCAGTTGCCTTGAAGTCCGCTAACGTTCGATCTTCGAGAGTGCCGCTGAGAGCGCGTCGAGTGCCAACTGTGCGGCATGGCTCGACGCCTGGGGTAGTCCTCCAACGGCGCGGACTAGATCTTCTCCTGTGAATCTGCGGGCTTCCTCGGCAGCCTTGCCCAGCACCATTTCCGTCAGCGCTGACGCGCAGGCCATCGCCGGAACACATCCTTTTGCCTTAAATTTGATCTGGGCTATCCGGCCTGCGTCGAACTTCACGCTGAGGCGAATTACGTCTCCGCACACAGGATTTTCAATCTCTGCGGTTGCGTCTGCGTCGGGCAGGTCACCTGCGTTGCGCGGGTTCTGGAAGTGATCAAGGAGCTTCGCAGAGTACATCGCTTATCGCCGGCCAGTCCCTTCGGGAAAGTAAATCGTCCATCCACGCTGGTGCGCCGTGGCTTCTAGATCAGGATTCGGATTCACGGCGAAAGCGTGCGTCGCCATCGCGAGCATATCGACATCCCAGCGTGAATTGCCGAACGCCGCATGAATCTCCTTGCCCGCGACCTCGCGCAAGGCTTTCGGTTTACCTGGACCAGAGGGGACGCGTACCAGTTTATCGGTCACGATCCCATGATCGAGTTCCACCTTTGCCGCCAGAATTCTGCTTTCGGGGATACCAAATTCCTTCATGCCGGCCCGAATGAGCCACTCATTCGACGACGACACCGCCCAGATCTCGCACCCCTGCTCGTGGAGTTGCTGAACCAATTGCTTCATCTCGGGGAATACACGCCCGGGGAAATGCTGGGTCATGAACTCGGTGGCGGTTTCCATCAATGCCGAGTCCGAGAGTCCCTTGTGCATGGTAACCATCTCGCCGCACATATCGTCTTCGCTTACGTTGCCGGCCTTGTATTCGGCATAACGGGCACGCATGGCGCGAGCGACTTCCTGCGACACGACGCCGCGCTTGAGTTCCCAATCGAAGAACGTTTCTCCGGCATCGCCCGACCAAAATGTGCCGTCGCAGTCGAAAGCCGCGACGCGCGGCGCTAGCCGCAAGACGGATTCAATAAACTGGATCGCGGTCGGATAAATTGCTTCTGTACTCGGGTGATCCATGCACTTGACGATACCGTGCCCGAGAGGAGATGCGCAATTGTATGTGCGAAAAACCAGAGGATTTCAGATTGAAGATCTGAGATTGCAACGTACACGCAGAAATTCTGAAATCTCAAATGATTGTTCCGGGTTACAACCTCGCGATCAGGGCAGCGTAGTCGTCGAGAGTATTGATGTTCAGCGCCACATAGGGATCATCAACGGCTAGATACTGGATGTGTTCCTGGTAGCGATGCTCCACTTCGCGAGCATTGCCCGTCACTGGCTCACGCAAGAAGCGCTCCATCATTTCGCGGCCGACCGCAAAGGGGTGACCATGTTTTCCTGAGAATTCGGGAATCAGAGCCCAAACGCTCTGCGGAGCAGCCTCAAACGAATCTCGCAGCGTCTGGACCGTCGCGGCATTCGCCGGCGGTCGGTCCACGAGCGTGATAAGGGCGGCGTCGCGCCCGCGGTTTAGGACCTCGTGCAGGCCCACCTGCAAGGAACTGAACTGGCCATTGCTGGGATCGGGATTGACGACGATGGACGCGCCGTTGGCATAGACGACGGGTGCCAGAGCGGTTTCGTTCTGTCCAGCAACGACGACGATGAAGTCGGTGGAAAGGGCAAGGGAACGGATCGCTGCTGAAAGAAAGCTTTGCGACGATGGAACCTGTGGGTCAGGCGCTGGCGGCCATGGCAGCAGGGCCTTGTCCCGTCCCATGCGCGAGGATTCTCCGGCCGCTAGAATGACGCCTGCGAAGCTGACCGACCGGGACATGGTGCGGAAGATAGCAGAAAGTCCGGAGAATGTCAGTGCGCCGGAACCCAAAAGCCTTAACCAAAAGGGCACGAAGGTTCACGAAGGGAAACCCGAAGTCCTTGGTGAACCTTAGTGTCTTTCGTGGTTCCAGGTTTTTCGATTCTCGACTAGCGGGCCTTGTCGTCGTCGAGCACTTCTTCCGCTGTAGAGTCCAATTTCGTCTTGAACCAACTCATGTGCGGCAACGCTGACGTGGCCTGGCGGCGAAATGCGATCAGCTCGGCAGTGATCGCCACGGCAATTTCCTCCGGGGTCACGGCGCCGATGTCGAGCCCGATCGGCGAATGAACCCGGTCGAACAGATGCGCGGGCAGGCCCTCTTCCTGCAGCGTCTTAAAGATACTGATGACCTTGCGCTTGGAGCCGATCATCCCAACGTAACAGGCGCGCGTTTGCACAGCCCACCGCAGGATGCGCATGTCGTCGCGGTGACCGCGCGTTACGATCACGATGTAGGACGATTCGTTAGGATCGAGCTTCTGCATCGCATCATCGAACTCGAGCGCGTGCACCTCGCGGGCGGCAGGGAACCGTTCTCTGGTGGCGTAGGAAGAGCGGTCGTCGGTGACAATTACATCAAAGCCAGCAGGAACGGCCGTCCTGCAAAGATTGAGGGCCACATGACCTGCACCGAAAAGATACAGTAGCGCGGGAGGAAGCACGGGCTCGACGAAAACCTCGAGTGTGCCGCCGCAAACCAGACCCGTGTCGTACTTCGGATCCTGATTCAAGTCAAATTTTAAAGTTCTCGGCTTCTCCGATTCCATGACTTCGCGGGCCGCCTGCCAGACGTCGGCCTCGACGCATCCGCCGCCGATCGTGCCGACAATCGAACCATCGTCCCGTACCAGCATCTTGGCGGTCTGAAAGGAAGGGATTGAGCCCCGCACGTTGACAATCGTCGCGACCGCCCCGCGGCGGCCTTGGCGGCGAAGTTCGACGATTTGTTCGTAGATATCCATCATACTGGCGGCTGTGCTGATTATCAGGCGGTCAACAGGACAGAGTCAACGTTCAGACCTAAAGCCCCGGATCATCACTCCTGGGTTGCGAGAGATTTGTCAGCGAAATGTTTGCCAAGGTCAAGCTAAAGTTCTAACCGCAGAGATCGCAGAGAAATCCCGCGGAGATCGCGGAGTCAACCGATATGGGCTGTGTCTTCAGACCATCTCCGTGTCCTCGGGGAGCTCCCTCAGCGATCTCTGCGGTTAAAGGCCGTTGTTCTGCCGTTCCTCGCGCGGAACGGGAGGAAAGTTAATCTTCTATTACTTCTTCGCCTCCACCGCCGCCTTCCAGTACGCCTGATGTCCGATGTAGTCGTCATCGGCCAGGTTCGCGATGATCAGGCGCTTCAGTTTCAGCGGATCGACGTTCGTGCTTTGCGCCTTGTAGGCGATCGTGCCATCCGGCCGGATCAGCAACGTGTAGGGCACTGCCGCGTTCCAGTCAGGATCGAAGGCCGCGAGTTGCGCATAAAGATCGGTCGATCCGAGGATGAGATTCGTACTTGTCGCGTGTTCAGTCTGCAGCACTTTCTCAACTCCCGCCTTCTCGTCTGGATAGTTGATGCTGACCGTTACGAGGTCGAAAGCGCGCTGTCCGTACATGCGGTACATGGTTTCGAAGGCGGGCAGCTCTTTGCGGCAAGGACCACACCACGTCGCCCAGAAGTCGACGAGCAGTAGCTTTCCGGTCGAGTTTTTGCGCAACGCGCGCAGATCGTCAATTGAAACCGGCTTTACCGTTACCGGCTTCTTTTCAATCTCGGCCATCTCTTCGCGGCGGCCCTCCTCTTTGTACAGCCATTTGGTCGAGCAGCCGACTGCAGGCGTCTTGGCGATCTCAACCGGCTTGCCAGCCAACAGGAAGTCGAGCGCCAGGCGAGCGTCACGCCGAGTCACAAGCGGTTCTCGCGGATTGTTGTCGACGCGGCCTTCATAACGAAGTTTTCGACCGGAGTCGAAAATAAAGATGTGCGGCGTCGCGGTCGGCCCGTACAAGTTCGAAATCTTCTGGTCCTCGCCATCGTAAAGGTAGGGGAAGCTGAAGTGGCGGTATTCGGCGCGGATCTGCATCTCTTCGAAGGAGTCGCCGATGTCAGTATAGCCCATCTCATCGAGCCTCACGGCATTGGGATTGTTGGGCTCGATGGCAACCACGGCGACGCCACGATCTTTGTAGGCATCGGCAATTTGCTCGATGCGGGTTTCGTAGAGCTGCGACGTCGGACAGTGATTGCAGATGAAAGCGATCATCAGGACTTTGGCGGAATCGTAGTCTTTCAGGCAGTGCTGTTGCCCATCCACACCTTTGAGACAGAAATCCGGCGCTGCCGTTCCGACGGCCAGCGTCGGTGGGCCATGCTCTTCTTCTTGGGCAGCAGTGATGGTGATCAGGAATGGTACGACGAGAAATAAAAGTCCGAAATGAATTCGCGTCAACATAGGAATTGTCCTCACTCGCTTGGAATTCTACATCCGCAAAATTCATTTACCACGAAGGGCACGAAGGTACACGAAGGAGAGCAAACCGGCAGGATTTCCTTCGTGGAACTTCGTGTCCTTCGTGGTTACAGGGTTTAAACCGCTGCCGCCCAAAATTGAATATGTTAGTTTGAAGACTCAAATCGTAGCCGGAGTTTTTCTATGAAAGCCGTTCGCGTCCATCAATTTGGCGGACCTGAAGTTCTCACCTACGAAGACATCCCCGATCCGCAGATGCGCAAAGATCAGGTGCTGGTGAAAGTGAAAGCCTGTTCGCTCAACCACCTTGACCTATGGGTACGCAAAGGGCTTCCGGGCGTGAAGTTGCCGCATATCCTTGGCAGTGACATTGCAGGAGAAGTGGTGGAGGTGGGCGAGTATGTCCCTGGGGTCAAGCCGGGCCGGCGCGTCTTGGTCGCCCCGATGCATTTCTGCGGACACTGCGTAAAGTGCCTTGCTGGTGTGCAGAACCAGTGTCGCGAATTCACCGTCCTGGGCAATGGGGTGGACGGCGGAAACTGCGAGCTGTTCGCGGTCTCGGGCGCAAATATTATTCCGATTCCCGACTCGCTCCACTTCAATCAGGCCGCGAGTGTGCCGCTGGTATTTGTCACCGCCTGGCACATGTTGGTCGGCCTGGCGGGTGTACGTCCCGGACAGACAGTGCTGGTGCTTGGTGCCAGCTCCGGTGTTGGCATCGCCGCAATTCAAATTGCAAAGATGTTCCATTGCCGTGTCATTACCACCGCAGGAGATGAGTCCAAACTCGAAAAGGGAAGAGCTCTCGGCGCGGATCACGGCATCAATCACTATAAGCAGAAGATCGCAGAAGAAGTTCGCAGGATTACCAGCAAAGAAGGTGTCGATATAGTGGTCGAGCACGTGGGCGCGGCCACCTGGGATGAAAGCATAAAATGCCTGAAGGCCGGCGGGACGCTCGTGACCTGCGGCGCGACGACCGGGCCAAGCGTCGGGATCGACCTGCGGCACCTGTTCGCACGGCAGTTGCGTATTCTCGGTTCGTATATGGGGACCATGGGTGAACTCCATGAAGTCCTCGGACACGTTTTCGCGGGCCGCCTGAAGCCGGTGGCCGATCGCGCTTTCCCGCTGAGCGAAATCCGCGCCGCTCATGAATACCTTGAGAAGAGCCAGATGTTCGGCAAGGTGGTTGTAAATCCTTGAGGATACCTTGTTTCATGCGGGTCCGAGTACAAGGCCTGACGTAAAATGGTCACCGCGTGTTCTTCAAGATCATTGGCAACATCTCCGGCGTTGAAACGATCGCCTCAGGAAAAGGCATCCGCGAGAGGCGGCGTCTTCGGAAATTCTACGGCGGACACAGTTGGAGGAAGCTGAAAGGGATGGCGATAATCGAACTCGCCGATGGTACGATATGTCATGCCGAACTGCATTGGTATGAAGCGCACGGCGTCGGAGCCAAAGAGTTCAAGATAAAGAGTATTCTAGAAGTTCAATGACACGACCAGAACCGCAATTCGTTGTCTGTATCAAGAACAAGCATTATCCTGCGTCGCTTGAGTTGAGGAAGCTTTATCAGGTCGTAGCAGACCGGATTGCGGCGAAGCTCCATCAGATTCGTATCATTGACGAATCAGGGGAGGATTACCTCTATCCGGAAGATTACTTTATCCCGGTCCGACTTCCTGAAGGGGCTGAGAGGGCTGTTCGAAACGCCGCGCCTTGAGAGTCCAGCAGCGGATCTTTCTGTGGTCTGTCCCGAGAGGCCCAGCCTGCGCCCGTTGGTTTAAAATATCTCAATCATGTCCCGCGAACTCAATTTTGGCCCCTATGTCGACGTCGAAAACGGCAAGAAGGTCGTCAGAGACCTGACTTTCGGCAATCCGACGCCGGAGGGCGTGGTCTTGACCACTCTTGATTCCGCCGTCAACTGGATGCGCAAGAGCTCGATCTGGCCAATGACCTTCGGCCTCGCCTGCTGCGCCATCGAGATGATGTCGATGGGCGCCTCGCGCTTCGATATCGCGCGCTTCGGCGCCGAAGTGTTCCGCCCGTCGCCTCGCCAGAGTGACTTGATGATCATTGCCGGCCGCGTCTCCAATAAGATGGCGCCAGTGATCAGGCAACTCTGGGAGCAGATGCCCGAGCCTAAGTGGGTAATGTCGATGGGCGCCTGCGCTACGTCAGGCGGCGTATTCCAGAACTACGCGCTGGTGCAGAGCGTGAACCAGGTCATCCCGGTCGATGTCTATGTTCCCGGATGTCCGCCGCGGCCCGAGCAGTTGATCTACGCGATCACCCTTCTGCAGGAGAAGATTCAGAGGGAGCGCGGCACGATCCGCAAGGCGCTAAACCTGTCCTGAATCCCGGAGTCTTAGGCTTCCTTACGGCAGGGTGAACAGGAACATGATCTGCTTCTGGATCACGATCGGGCTGCCATTCAGCTTAGCCGGGTCATAACGCCACTGCCGAACGGCTTGTTTCGCAGCTTCCGCGAGAATCGGCGAGCCACTAACCACCGAGATCTCTCCCACAGATCCGTCGGCGCCAATCATGGCCGAGAGGACTACCTTGCCGCTGATCCGTTCGGTGCGTGCTTGCATCGGGTAGCCCGGCGCAATTTTGTGGATCAGGGTAGGCTCGACAACTCCCTCCGACACACGTGGCCCCGCCGACGGCAGTTGCGCGGGTATAGATGAGAGTTGAGCCAGTTGCTCGGGTTTTATTGAGGGTGCCAGCTCGACGGATGGAGGCTCAATCACCGAATCCTCGGAATCTGTCTTCTTGGCGATTGGCGCGGGGGTGCTCTCTGCTGTTGGAGACGTCGATGTTGGAGAGGTCGAAACAGGGTCGGGTCTCACTTCGATCGGTTTTAGATCCGCTGCATTCAGGACAATCTGGGGCCGTGAGCGCTCAGGACGGGTTGTGGGTACTCCCGGTCCTGGCTTAGGAGTGGTCTCGCGGACAAGCTGAGGATGCGCCGGCTCTGCGGCGGCAGCGTGTACGCTCTGCCCACCGATCGTAGCTTCGTCTGCGGGGACATGCCAGCTCCACCAAGCCACTGCAATGGTCAGTAGCAAGGTGAGCGCGGCAGCCCCAACGATCCAAAGACGTTTTTTGCTGGGCTCCGATAACCCGTCGAGGATGTCCTCGGTTGCCAGCGGTGGTGTCGAATAGGTTGTGGGGCTGGTGAATGTTGGCACTGGCTTGGCCGCCAGTCCATGGTCGCGCGCTTCTCGCATGTAGGCCGCTTCGGCGATCAAGGCCAGATCCCTCAGCGAGCCGAGCGCGTCACCGTCAAAGGCATTAGGTCGGGCGGCGAAGGCTTCGAGGATTCCCGCCGCCCTTCCGGGCCCGCGCACGGGAACCGCGGCCACCGAGCGGATTCCCAGCCTGCGACATACCTCAGTGTCCACGCGCGGATCGGTCATCGCGTCGTGGCAAACCAGCATAGTGGCTGTACGCAAGCACTCGCCGGAGATGCCGGATTCGGTGTTGATGGGTGCGCCGATTGGCGGGGCGATGTCCCCACTGCACGCACGACAAATGATGAGCCCTCGGGTCTCAAGCCCCAGGGCGGTGCCATCGGCGCCGCTCAAAACCCGAGCTGCATCGGCAACGGCGTCGACGATGGCCGCCAGCGGTTGCGAGCCAGTTGAGGCCGCTTCGCGCAGGATGCTGACCAGATCGAGATCACTCGGAGATTCCTCCACCGTTGCCGGTTCGGAATCAAGCGGACGGGGGAAGTCGCCATTCGAGGGAACGGATGACGATGACGCCTGACGCGAAGCAGTAGCCATGGCCCTAGTCGCCTTGTGGAAGAGATTTTGGCCAGAGACGAAACCGCCCGCACAGCGGAAAGCGCGCTATTAGCGCGAGTTTGGCCTAAAACTCCCAGTATGTCAATCTCTCAGAAGGACTTTCTTTAACCAGTGTCCCAACTATCCACCAATCCCAGCGGCAACCAAGAGCTAAAGCCGTCTCGATGGCGCTCAGCTAAACCACAGAACGCCCCGGTTAGGACACGCACCTGGACAGCTGCCGAGCCAGCTTGGGGCGCCTATTTCAAAGCGACAAAACTCCATCTTTGCTGGTATCTCCCACGCGCTATAATGACATCTAAGTCAAGTGGCGCTTTATGCAACGACCTGTCCCGGCCGCATTCCTCGGACTTTTCCTCATCATTGCGCCAAGTTACGGGCAAAACGCTAATCCCCCCCCTGCTCCGAAGTCAGCACCCGCGCTTGCTGCTGATACGTCGCAGTTTGCTCCGGAGTCGCCGACGATTCCAGCCAATGCCCCCCATATGTCTAAGCAGACGCGCTACGAGATCATCCGCGATTTCGAGACGCAGCTCGTCTACTCCCGAGCCGAATTCCCGATGGGATCGAAAGGCTTGAAGCTAAAAGACGGCATCCCCACACCCAACGGTCAGGAACTGCAGCAGCTCATCGTGCTGTGGGGACCGTCGATTAAACCAGGCGACCCGGCCCACATTTCCTTCGTGCAGATCAAGGACAACTACATTCACTTCGACCTCAATGGCGGCCCGGTGCACCGCAAGAAGTGGTATCAGCACATTGAGGTGGGTGGAGCAAACGGTGCTTCTGTACCGCTATCCAGGGACGAATCGACCGACAATCCCCATGGAAGTTACCTCGATGTGTACTTCGATAAGTATGTTCCCGAGATGAGCCCGGCGCAGTTGCGCGCGCTGCTCTACCCGGTGTTGGACTTCAATGCCCGGAACAAGGAAGAGGCCTATCTCGATACCATGCCGCCGAAGGTGAAAGACGCGATCAAGGCGCATCGTGTCCTGGTCGGCATGAACACAGAGATGGTGATGCATGCCAAGGGCAAAGCTCCAAAAAAAGTGCGCGAGAAAGACGGCGACACTGAGTACGAAGAATGGATCTATGGCGAACCCCCGGCGGACGTCGACTTCGTGCGGATTGTGGGCGATGAAGTCGTGCGGATCGAGACGATGAAAGTTGGCGGTGAGAAGATTGTCCGCACCGAGAAAGAAGTGATTCTCGCAAAGCCCGATCAAGAAGCTGAAGCCAAGAAGGAAGAACAGGATCGTCCGGCAAATGCTCCCAGCCTGCGGCGTCCCGGCGAGGACTCTGAAAACGTGCCTAAACCTGCCGATGGCGTCGGCCCCATGCCGCCAGCGACCCCTCCCGATATGCCGTCACCACCTCACGATCCTGGACCAGGCGATATGGTCGGCCGACGCTAGGATTTTTGCCAAGTTGTAGAACCGTTGTATAACTTGTCATTCCGAACCGTCCGCAGACGCGCGCGAGCGCGGAGAGGACGTGCGAGGAATCTGTTGTGTCTGCGTGCATGTCCCCGGCGGATGCATGGCAGCATCCCGCCGCAACACCCAGCCACGAAGTATGCGTAGGTCGAAACCTTCGCCGCGTTATTTTGCTGCGACGGTAGGCGCGATATCGGTGAAGGAGAAGGCAGACGAAACGTTGCCATACTCCTGCCCATCCACCTCGACGTAGGGATAGACAAAGTAGTTCAGAGGCTTGCCGTTCTGTGCCGGACTCAGCTGCAGATCGCGCCCCATCGTAAACTGCACGCGATTCACGTCATGTGACCCGAAAAAATAGTCACGCTTCTCCGGGTGCTTCCACGCCTCCGAGATGTCAACCGGAATCCACCCCTTGCCGTCGATATAGAAATCGGACCAGCAGTGATATCCGGCGATCTCGCCCGAATGCTTGTCCGGCGGAAGCGGGAAGCCGATCTCGAAGCGCGCCGGAATACCTTGTGAACGGGCCATTGCGATGAACAGCGAATGAAAGTCTGTACAGTTGCCCTTCTTCGCATCGCAGGCGTAGAGGACGTCGCCGTGACCCCATCCCGTGCCGCTCTTGTCGTATTTCATCGTCGTGAAGACGTAGTCGTAAATCGCGTGCGCTTTGTCCAGCGGATCGTTCTTGCCTGCGGTGACTTTGACCGCTAGTTCGGCAGGGACACCGGTAATCGGAACCAGTGCATCGGGCTGCAGGTCCTGACTTCGCTCTTTGCTGCCTAGCGCAACCGCAGATAGCTTGGCCGTGGGATTCAGCGCAATGCGTTCGCGGCGGGTGACATCGTACTCGATGTCGAAGTGCAGTTCCGATGCGGTTGATTTGCTCGTCTCGGTGAAGTAGATCTGGTTGCCATTAGTGGATTCGCGTGTCTTTTTCAGAGGAAGATCCCCATTGGCGGAAACGATTTTTATTTCCTGATAATCATCGGACTGGGCGATGGGAATCCAAAGACGAACACTCTTGCCCACCGGTACATTCTTCACGGTGAATGCATAACGGAACCCGAACTCGCGAGACTGTTGTGCGAATGCAGAAACGGATAAGGCGAAGAGAAATAGGTATGCAGAGATCTTGCGCAGCATGTGCTGATTCCTTTCAGGCTGAGAACGGTACTGAGATGCCGTTAACGACACACGGGCGTCTTAGTGGGAGCGCCGTCAGGTGAAACCGTGCTCTAGGATGCGCATGGGAGAGAAGATGCCTGTCAGAAAGTCAAGGATGCGGTATTTTGCACGAGAACAGACCGAGCAGGCAAGCTACTCGGAAAACTGAATGGAGCGGGAGACCGGGATCGAACCGGCGACATCCAGCTTGGGAACTTAGCAGTTTAGGGGCTTAGGCTTCAATTGATTTGTTGATTTCCTGCGATATTCGGTGATTTCAGGCAAAACACGGTGTCGAATAGTTGACTTTACTGTTGACCTCATCTACCTCACTTGTTTCCCGCGCTAGGAAAAGCCAAACGCCGCCAACCGTTGAACTCGGTTCGCGTCAGAGACACAATCCATGGCATGAAATACTTCGCGCTCGCATCAATCGTTCTCGTCGGATTCATTGGGCAAGTCACCAAGGGTGAGAAGGATAAGGTACGTTTCCACGTAACCACTGTAGAGCAAGGCGAGGCGACTGACTACTGCACGACAGGCAAATGCTCTGCGACACGCTTCACAGTCGAGGGCTACACGACGCCGGACAAAGATGCCAGCATCCAATACGTTCTTGACTGTGTTGAAACCATTATGGTCGAACCGAACAGTTCCACCTCCAACGTCCTTTGTGCTCGCGTACACTCCCATAATGATTACATGGTCGAGGTTGGTGCGGAATTCATCTTCTTCGATAGTTACCCGTCAGACAGAAAAGGGCTTCAAATCGCCTACAACATCAAGTCTGAGAAGGAAGTGAAGAAGAAATAGCAGTCCGCATCCATGGGACGCCAACATCAACGAGCGTACAATATGCGCGATGGCGGAAGACCCAACCGAAGCCAACGTAGAGCGCATCCACTGCAACGATTGTCGCCAGAAAACGCGCCACGAACTGTTATGCAAGAACGTATATACGGAGATTGAAGAACTAGATGGTTTCCCTTCGATTGAGTGGACGATAACCCACGAAACCTTCCAGTGTTGTGGGTGTGGAATGGCAGTACTTCGCCGGACGATGGTTTCAGGGATTGACGATTTTGACTCGATTCAGTATTTCCCCCCAGTGGTATCAAGGCATCCGCCTTCTTGGCGTCATAAATGCCCTCCCGACATGTGGGATGTGATTGATGAAGTCTACAGGTCACTCGATGCTAACAATCGCAGCCTTCCGATAATGGGAGCAAGAACACTGATTGACCTCCTCATGGTAGACAAGGTGGGAGATGTTAGCACGTTTACGGAGAAACTGAAGAAACTAGAAGGCCTGGGTGTCATCAGTTCGCGCAACAGAGAAGTTCTGGCTGTGGCACTCGACGTTGGCAACGCCGCTGCTCACCGAGGACACGTACCAAAGACGGATGAGGTCAACGCGGTCATGGATATTGTCGAAAACCTGTTACATGCGGTGTACGTGCTTCCCAAAATGGCTGAAGACCTCAAGAAGACTACCCCACCTCGTCCGACCAAGAAGCCGACCCCGTAAGCTCAGCAGGTTTACGCTGCTTTGTTCTTCTTCGATTTCGCCCAGCGTGCGCGTTGCGCTGCTGCGATTCTCCTGCGGCTGCGGCTGAGATCGTTCGTTTAGCTGTTGAGACACCCGTCGGTAACCTTGCCTTGAGCCTTCGACAGCGTGACCATGGAGGCATAGAACACGCTCCTCTTACAGCGCGGGAAATCGAGTAGCACGGTACTCGGAAGACTTCGCGGTCATAGTGTCGCGTGACACGCACAATATGCTTCACATCTTCCAGCTAATCGTTTTTGGATTTCTCGCACTGGTCATCGTCATCATGGCCTCAGGGGTCATCGGCGGAGTGCTGGGGTCGCTGTTCAGGGGTCTACGTCCATCGTCCTACGAACCAATTTCACGGCCTGTTGGACCGAAGACATCATGCGGACATGGCCCGAACGACAGAGTAGAAACGCTAACTGGATCGGGAGGCTATTGCCGGGCTTGCGAGACCGAACGCCAACGGATAGCCGAACGAGACTGGGAAGCTAGGAAGATCGAACTGATGCGCGATCACCCACCTTCGCCACGGCGTTAGCGAAGGGCGTCCAAATCCGCAAAGAATGGGAATGGTCCAGTCCCTGTTTTTGTCGGTTTTTGGTAACGCAATGTACAAAAACTGGGAGCGCAGAGTGAGTGTTACTCAATGTTTTCTATAGTTTAGGTCTAGACACACAGTACAAGGGGAGTAATTGCTGTGCAATGAACCTCCCACCCAGAGCATTTCCAGTTGTGAAAGTATTCAAACCAACTCGATGGGGAAGCATCAGGGGCTTCCAAGCACCCTGCGCTATCTTCCAATCTGAGCCACTGTTCCCAAACAATCCCAATTTGAAAACTGCACCAGCGTTAACGCTAAGGCCGTCGCCTCTCACAATCCTGCTCGTGCTCTATGAGATTGCTAAGGGCTTACAAGGGAAACACTCAGACCCGTTAGCCAGTGTCACCCTTAAACACAAACTCCTCATCGAAAGAACTGGTTTATCAAAGAACATCATCACCAATGCTGTGCGAGAGTTAGAAGCCCAGCAATTCATCAAAATCGCAGAGCAGCGTAAAAAGCGTGGCGAGTTCGCGGGGAACAAGTACATCTTGTGCGACCCGTTAACAGGCGACCCGTTCAAGACGAGGCCGGGGGTGAAATTCCTTTATGCCAACCATGCCTCATATTTCAACCTTCCGGTTTGCATCGTGCGAGAAACAGCGGCCAACTGGTCGATTGCAAAGTTGAGCGGGTCTGCACTTTCGGTGTACGTGGCGCTGTCATGGTTAGCAAACAAAAAGGGCAGCAACACAATCGAGGACAAGGCTTCGGACTTGAAGAAGATGTGCAACTTAGTCAGACCCACGCTCAACAAGGCCCTAGATGAGTTGGAAAGACGCGGCCTGATTTTGACGGACGGCGCAGGCAAGGAGTTTACACTGTGTGATCCTCAGACTGGGGAGCCAGTTCACGAGTTCACTGGGAATCCAGAAGATGACCCAGCACGCTACTTTCATTCGGCAGAGTGCGGAGGCAAAAAGGTCAATCTCAATAGCGGTGATCCAGCCCAAGCCGAGGCGTGGATCAGAGCGTGCTTGCCGCCGGGAGCCACAGTCATTGACCAAGAAAACGGCGACCTGAAAATATGCTGTCCCTTTCATGCCGACTCGAATCCTTCGTGCTCTGTTAGTCCCAAGAAGCGTTGCTTTCACTGTTTTGGCTGCAAAGAAAAAGGCACCCTAACCCAGCTTGCGATGAAGTTGCAGGGCATCAGTAAAGGGGAAGCAATCCAGCAAAGAGCCACAGTCGCCGGGCTGGACGTGGAGTACCACGATCCAGATTCTAAAGCCGAAGCGATTTATCCTTACGAGGATTCACAGCGAAGACTGCTCAAACAGGTACTCCGTTACCCGGATAAGAAGTTTGTCCAACGACGGCCTATCCCCAACGGCTGGGCGTACGACGTTAAAGGGGTGAAGCCCTTACTCTACAAATTGCCAGAGCTAGAGTTTGCCAACACGGTGGTCATTACTGAAGGGGAGAAGGACGCAGACCGCGTGACCAGCCTGAAGTTGCTGGACAGTACCCGGTCACCGATGGTGGCGACCACGTCCGGCGGCTCCGATACTTGGTCGGATAAACTGGCCGAACGTTTGCGTGGAAAGCGCGTGATCGTCATGCCAGATTCCGACGTTGCTGGTCTGAAGTACAAGGAAGAAGTTGTCGCCTCGTTGGAGATGATGCAGATTCAGTATTGCGTCGTCACATTCGACGGATTTAAGGATGTGTCCGAGTACCTCGATGCTGGTCATACGGAAACAGAACTGGCGCAGCGGATCGCAGAGGAGTGGACAGAGGCTGTCGGACAGGGAGATGTCATCTACCGCCAACGGTCCTTCGCCGACATTCCGATTTAGCGGCGGACTCCGCCATGAAGTTGGTAGTGCAGTCTGGCGCGAACACCTGTCCGAGGAGCGCGGCATGTTTGACAGGCGTCGGCACCGCGAGCACACTGTAATCACATCAGGCGCTCGTTCCTTTCCCGTCAGGATGAAGCAGCCTGACCCTTCGGCATGACAAATCGAACTTGCGGTGAAAGGAACTTTCCCGATGTGCAACCCGCTCCTCAGACTCTGGACGGACGATCAAGGCCAAGATATCGCCGAATATGCAGTGATGCTGGCGGTGATCTTGGTACTAGTAGTTGGCACTGTTCGTCTCGTTGGCTCTAACGCGAATAATGCCTTCTCGTCTGTCGCCAGTTCGCTTCAGTAGCGCAGGCGACGCAACCACTTCTGACCTCTACGGCGAAGGTTCGCAGTTTCTCAAGGAACAAGTGCCGCGCTCGGTCAATCGATTTGTTTCATCGTTACACCTATGCGGATCGCTTTTGGAGTCGGGTACTTGGTGCTCCGGGGGCTTGCCACCCAGCCGCAGTTTCGTGTGCTCCACATTTCCTACAGATGCTGAAGTCCAGCCACCTATCGAAGTAGGTGTTCATCGCACCGCAAACGTCACATCCAGTCGGTACAGCAGACGGCACGGGGGGGACCGCAGGTTCAGAAGATGCCAATGGCACGAGCGACGTTCGACCAGTTCGCGTGGCTGCGTACGGCATGACAGCAGGTTTCAGTGTTAACGCCCTGTCAGGAGTGAGCAGAATCCCTAGAAGCGATGTCAGCAATGATCGTAAGAACCGCATTACCACACACTCCACTCTTCTAATCAGATGCCCGGAGATGACGAAGTGGAATCAATTTGCCATCAGATCGTGTAACCGAAGTAACTGAAGTGCCCCCGTTTGCTGTACCAATCCCAATGTGAGTTCTCGGTTGATTCTTGGTTTCAGCGGGGATGAGGTCCGGAGCAGGGGACGGCGTTTGAGTCCCCTGCTCTGGCAGCCTTGGACTAGCTTTCCTCATGCCCGCATCTCCGTTGCTGTCCGTGCAAACTCTATGGGCGGCAAGTAATTTAACGAACTGTGTGGACGTTGTTCGTTGTAATCCCGCCGCCAGGTTTCGATCTTTCGCCGTGCATCGCTGAGACTCGTGAACCAGTTCGCGTTCAGACATTCGTCGCGCAGTCGTCCGTTGAAGCTTTCGATGTAGGCATTCTGTACCGGCTTGCCCGGCTGAATGAACTCCAGCCGCACCCCACGTTCCTCGCTCCAAGCCGCCAGTGCCCGACCGCGAAATTCCGGCCCGTTGTCCACAACAATCGCTTCCGGCAGTCCGCGCTCGATCGCCATCCGATCCAGCACTCGACGCACACGTAGTCCGCCCAGTGAAGTATCGACCTCGATCACTGGACATTCCCGCGTGCAATCGTCCACGATGGTCAACATGCGAATTACTTTCCCGTGGCTCACGCAATCGCTCACAAAATCCATCGACCAACGTTTGTTCGGCTGACTCGCCGCAGGCTTAACGACCGCGCCACTCCAGCGGATCCGCCGCCGCTGTCGGATCCGCATCGCTAATCCTTCCTCGCGATACAGTCGGTACACACGCTTATGGTTCGCCGGCATTCCTTCGCGTAGCAGCATCGCCGTCAACCGGCGATATCCGAACCGCATGCGCTGGGCGGCCAGTTCTTTCAAACGGGTTCGCAGTGCGCCGTCTCGCTCTGCCTTGCGCGCCCGATAGCGATGCGTCGTTCGTCCCAATCCCAACAGCCTGCAGGCGTGCCGTTCGCTCACCTGGTACTCCACCTCGACATAGCTCACGGCTGCCCGAAGTCCCGCAGGCGCTACCAGTTTTTTGAGAGCACGTCCTTCAGCGCCCGGTTATCCAGCGTCAGATCCGCCACCACATGCTTCAGCTTCCGGTTCTCGTCCTCCAGTTGCTTCATCTTCTTCGCGTCGCCACTCTCCATCCCGCCATACTTCGCCTTCCAGCGGTAGTAAGTCTGCTCCGTGATCCCCTGCTGTCGGCATAACTCCGCCGTGGTCAATCCTGCTTCGCCTTGCTTCAGGATCGCGATGATCTGCTCTTCGCTGTGTCGCGTGCCTTTCATTGCGGTTCTCCTTTCCTGGGTTGGGGAGAACTCTCATTCTAGATGGTCCAGTTTTCGGGGGTTGGGTCATAACCACAAATCCCTCCGCGTACGCGCTGGGTTAGGCCTGTTGCCGGAGACTGAAGCAACCACGCAGTGCCCCAGCATGGCACTGCAGTCTCCTCCGCATCACTCCCCGCATTGGCAGAGCCGTAAAAATGTGCGGGTGCAATGTGCCGCCGGAGTAGGAGTGCCACGAGGGGAGAGAAGAGACAGGAGAGCAGAGCAGCCACCCAGCCGTGTGCTCTGCGGGTGCCGTGCGTGCGCCTTGCTGCCTCCCTATCCGTATATGTACGCGGGTATTCTCTAAGCACACCGCCAAGCACAGCGCCATGGGTGTACAAGATGCGTACAGATTCCGGCGCGTGAGTGGTAGCAGCATAGGGGAGAACAGAAAAGCAGGAGAGCAAAGCCGCTCGGCCAAGCCATTCGTCATGCATTCACCGTGCGTCCGGTTTGTACCTTTCATGTTCCTAACCGTGCTTTTACCGTGTTTTTGCCATGTTCAGGACCATATGGTTGAAACCTATCTATCGTATTGAAAAGGGAGAAGATAAGGCGAATCTCAACCATGCTCGACTTTTGAACATGGATGACCTTCAGACTGCCCTGTATTTACAAGCACTTGCGAGGCATTCGCCGTGCATAGACCCCCAGTTCTGTGCAGTTTGATGTTCCTCACGTACGGGATCGGTCGGTAGCCTCCGCATACTGCTCACATGGTACGAGCATGGCTCCCGGCCCAGCACGACCAGAGAACCCCACGGCAGAACCCGCGCCCAGAAGGCCGTTTCCGGCGATTCCTAGACTCGCTGGTGGGCGAAGAAGTGGCGAATAGCTCCCGTATAGCCTACACGGTATATTCCGCGCGTCCTACGGCATCCACAGGGCATCTGGGCAATCCGCTGTGCGTTGGTACGAGGCGTTTTCGGGGAGCGTTACCCGGGTAATGTGTTTTTCGCCACCCATACTCCCATACTGGTGCTGGGTTGCGTGCCAAGTTTGAGGCAACAAGGATCAGGATTCTCCCAGCAACACCTCCGATTCCTGTGGCGGGAATTTGATATGAGGTAAAGCAATGAAACGGTTAGCTTTGCTGTTCGTGCTTATTGCAGTTGGCACATCCTTCGCTGGCAAGAAACATGAGCCAAGCGGCCCGTGCACTAAGAACGTCTCCTTCTCAGCGGCCATGCAAGATGGTGTTCATCCGTACATGGTTGGCTGGATTCAGAATTGGATCAAGAAGAATCAGGAGAAGCACTCCGATGTGTGCTTCAACCAGCGGCCTATGGCGGGTGTGTCCAACTTCGTGATCGTGGTGTCCGACCACCCTGTTGAGTTCAGTGGGGTACAGTTGGTCAGTGTAACCAACACAAGCACAACGAACTTCACAGGTAGTGGAGACGCTACCAACAACAGTGGGGAAAGCTGGAATTTCTCCTACTCCGGGTCGGCAACAACGACTAGTACGTCGTCGGTGCCCGTATCGTACACGATGCAGGAGAATACGCTATTCGCCACCGCCTACGATTCCAATGGTGGCGTTGTTGGACAACGTAACCATCTGTATGCAACTCAGGAAGGCGGCGATCCCAACTCGGCATTCGGCACAAACTTGGGCAATGCTCTACGTGCTATCAATGCACGCGGCCGTTTACTTACTGGCGTAATTAAGGACATCGAGAAGACCCAGTAAGCACACTCTGTCGCGGATCAGTTCACGTTCAAACTCCGCAACGCTGCGCCGGAGCGGCGGGGGAATTTTAGTGGATTCGGAACTTGGACGGGGCGCATGCTTTGAAGTCTACCTACCCGAGGTTGCCGCACCCGTCACTCATTGACCCGTTCGGAACGCGGTTTTCAACGAACCCGTCATTGATAATCCGGGTACTCTGCTGTGAGTTGGTCTGGTGTTGAGGTGGCAGAACGCTAAGGGACTGGCCGTGCAAAGTGCGGCGGATCGGACAGGCCGGACGCTTTCCTCGACTAGATTCAGAACGTCGTGTGGTTATCGTCGCCACGTTGTCTGCGAAGTTCGTCGTTCGAGATGGCGCGGATTATTGCTCCATCGCATTCGCAGGTGGAATTATGCACTTTGTACACCACGACACTGGACGACGGCAGTTCCCAAGACGCCGCGTACGTATACGCAAAGACGTTGTCAATTTGAAAGTACGGCTGTTGGGCATTGGGTTTCTTGCCATAGCGCCCAATGACGTCTTGGACGGCAGTCTCGAAACTGGTTTGCCAGTTATACACTTCTATTTCTACGAGATTGTCGCCTCGGAACGTGTAGTACGCTTTCGCCTTCGCTGCCAACATTATGATGCACACTCCCTTTTCTGGCGTGCGCCCAACGATGCAATCCCGGCGAACGTGCTCGGACGCGAGGAAATGAGGCAACGTTTCCCCGATTTCGTGACGCTGAGTCTGTCCAAAGGAGAAAGACGTGAGCAGTAGTGCGGCGAGCGCGTATCTAAAGATGACGGATGACATGAGTTTCATCATGGCCGACATCGTTTGCAGAACCTAGTTACGAGCGTAACTATCGCAGCGAAGCAGACGGGACCCTGCCCACAACCACTCGGTTTTGGGCGACCAGATTCCGTTCTTTCGAGTGCTGATGAATCAAGCACTTGGAGAGGTGCCTGCACGAGGGGTTTTGGGCAACCTGCCGGAAACGCTACATTCTCTTTACCAGATGAGAATGACTGAAATCGAGGATAACCAGAAATGCTCCGTCTCCCACAATCGCCCGACGAACTAGTTGAACGCCTGCGGTTTCTCCATGAGGAGCGGAAAAAGTTCCCGCGTCCACCACGCCGACTTTCATTAACCACCGAACAACGGGCCGACGTGCTCCACAAGACGGATTCTCGCTGCCATCTTTGTGGCGGCGAGATCACAGAGAGCAAGTTTGCAGCCGATCACGTTCTCTCCCACGCGGCTGGCGGGGAACACAAACTTGCCAACTACCTTCCGGCTCATGGGCTGTGCAACGGTTGTCGCTGGTTCTATTCGCCGGAGGAATTTCAGTGGATTCTCAGGATGGGGCTGTGGGCACGAAAAAAGATGGAGGACCAAAAGACGCAGATCGGCAGGGATATGCTCTCCGCATTCTGGGAACACGAGAAGAAGTTGCCAGAAAGACGCCGCAAACGCGCCAGCAGATCGAGGCGGACAGATGACCAAAGAAGAGACTAGGTTGTCAGTTTCTCGAAGGTCAGCCTGCTATGCTTCAGGTAGGCTAGGCACTGCTGTTCGGTTATGAAAGCCCCCTTAAACCCTACCAGCTTCATCACTTCCTCGCTTGCGCCCGTTGCGCTGTGCCCTTGCTGATCCCAGTCTCCCGCGTGATCTCGGCCCATGATCGCCCCTGACGCCGCAGTGACTCGATCTTCCGAGCATCTACGGCTACACGTGGACGGCCCATGCGCTTGCCTTTGGCCTTCGCTGCCGCCAGTCCAGAGCGAACTCTGTCGCGGATCAGTTCCCGCTCGAACTCTGCAATGCTGGCGAAGATGCCGAACACGAGCCGACCATTGGGCGTGCTGGTATCAACACCCTCGTGAATCGAAATGAACTCGATATCTAGTGCTCGGAACTCTTCTAAGCTGTTAACCAACTGTCGCAGGCTCCTAGCAAAGCGGTCGTAGCGATACACCACGACGGCGTCCACGAGCCGCTTCCGGCAGTCGGCCAGCAGCTTGTCCAGCGCAGGTCGCTTCTCACGCGAGCCGCTGATCCCCATGTCCACATACTCGTGGGCAATCGCAAAGCCTCGGCGGTGGCAGTACTCGCGCAGTTCGCCAAGCTGGACCTCAGGATTCTGGCCGTGGTTCAGCGTGCTGATCCTAGCGTAGAGGGCCGCACGGATCGTAGGTTTGGTGCAGGATTCCTTGGAAGGTGTCATGCCCATTGCTCCTAGTTGAGATGGGCATCAGGGACCGAAATAGAAACGCCGCCCACAATCAGGCGGCTCGTGGAGACCGTTTGCACTCTATGCCGCATCCAGCCTATGGCTGAACCACCGTTCGGTCTCGTCGGTTGGTCGCGCTATTTGCGCTGTCCTGATGCTGATTCATTCTACTTGCTTCGGCGAGCTGTTGGAATGGCCCGAAAGTTTCGGAACGTAATCAATCGAACATGGTGAGAAAAGGTTTGTGTTGAACGGACTGCAAGAATTTTCTGGCAGACTTCGACCCGGAGGCACACCCAAAGTAGGACCCATGGAAAAATAGTGGGAACGATCATCGACAATTTTGCCCCGATAGGCGCGGGATTTCCTTGGCATCTCACGCTCACCTGATTTCACTGGAGAAAACTCTTCAGCGATCCGCTCACGCCGAAGGCAGCACCAAGGTAATTGGTCCTTTCTCACCATAGTCATCAGATCGGGATGCGATCACTTCCGTCACTTTCGGATTGCGGATGACAGGAAGATGATAGGACCTTAACCGTGTAAGTGCGCTGGCGGACGACGACGAGCTGCCCCTTTTCGGGGACGGGAGCAATACCGAACTCTGAAGACTGAGTGGCCATGGAAACAGCGTAGTAGCGCCATGCGATTGGGGAAGAAACTGCATATTATCATTTCAGTATCGCTATCAGTCGATGTGGGCAAGGTTTCTCAGGATAGGGGTGCAGGAAAAGGGGAGCTTGACGCAAACATTGCACTAGTCCGATAGTCCGACAACGAAAACATAGAATTCTGAATCTCGGCGAGTTCCACGGGTGCGGGCCACCCTTTGTCGTCGTTGACTACGCCCCCCTTTGCGACTCTAATAAGGCGCGTGACATTGAGTCCGTCAGCGTGAAGAATTCAGTTTCACCGCAAAATCAACCCATCGCCGCACCGCACGAGGCATGATTTCGAGGCGGGCCGTCATGAACTCCTTAATCGTTTTCGGAGAGAGTTCAATCACATTCGCTGTCGGAGAACCCGTGTAGTTTCCGTGCGCTTGGAAAAGATAAACCTTCTCTTGGAAGCGACTCCAAGTGTCAGTCTCTAACGGAGTATTTCCCGTCTTGACTTGGACCAAAGCGCGTTCGCCTGTCTTTGAGTGAATGGCAATGAACTCGTAGCGCATGGTGTCGGCCCTGCGTGAGTTGGGCACGACAATCCAACCTTCACATTGTAGGTAGATAAAAATCACGTCCTCCGTGCTCTCAGCATCAAGGAAGGAAAAGACATCACAGTCTTGGAGGTATGGGAGTGTGTACTCATCACATCCGACCATCTGGTTCCATAGAAGCTGTGAGTACAGGACGGCTGTTTCATCGACAATAGACTGAATCACACGGCTCGGACGAAAGCACGCGACAATCTTGCCCGGCACATCATCAGCCTGCGGAACGGGAAGTATGCTACATCGCACGACGTTGACGATATCTGCATCACATGCCTCCGGTGGACCGAAATACTCCCACGCCAAACCAGACTCGGAGTTGCCTTTCGTTGGACTAACCTTTGCCAGATAGTATTTTCCCTCCGTATCACGTGTCCAAATGAGGTCGCCCGGCTTCACGTAGTCGTGAAGGTAGCGTACACGACTGATCTCATCAGTGCCCCCATGCTCTTCGACAGCGAGGCTCTCATACTCTTCCCATGTGAGCGGAGCTTCCGATGGAGGCGCCACTTGCCAGCCAACTCCCAGAACTCCTTCTCGCAGACAATACGCGAAGGAAAAGGATGGGTCTCCCCGTCCACCAGTGGGTCTAATATGCAGTCGGTGGATACTCATGTCCGACCTTCCAAGATTGGCGAATCCGATGAGTTCATTGCTGCCTTGATTCGTGGTCGGTTGCGAAACCCGTTTTCGTCAGCGCTCGCGACCATTTTATGTCCCTCATCTGTGAACGAACGGAGTTTAGTCCTTCACGTAAATGCTGCATATCAATTGAAGATTGAGAGTCGGAGGCAAGCTGCCCTGCAAGGATATAGCTTTCCCGAAGCTGCGCGAAGGACAGGCCCTCTGCCTCTCTAGCGATGCTCGTCAAAGAGGCGGGATCAAAGGTGCCACGACCTATTTGGCGAAAGTAATCAGCACACAAGTCTCGGTCCGGGAGATTAAAAGCTACTACCCGATCAAACCTGCCCGGACGCTTGAGGATTGCCGCATCCAAAGTCGAAGGATCGTTGGCCGTTGCGACAACGATGAGGCCGTCTTGGGTGCCAATACCATCGAGGCAATTCAAGAAGTGCTGGAGCGTTATTTTCAGACCGTGGTCGCGTTCGTCCTTGGCCACAAAGGCTCGGTCTAGGTCTTCGAATATGAGCAGTGATGGCGCTTTCCGGGCCGCCTCCGCAAAGAAGCCAGAAAGGGAGTCATTGTTCACGGACTCACTGCCAAAATCAAAAGTGAGAGGCGTGATCGCAGGATGCGAAGCCATGACTTTGATAACGGTGGTCTTGCCGTTGCCCGGAGGACCATAGAACAGATAGCCGCGCCGGAACGGAAGCCCGTGCTCTCGGAACCAGTGTTCACGCTCGAAGAAAGATTCGAAGTCTTTTCTGACCAACAGAACGACAGAGGGGTCGAGCACAACCGAATCCCAGTCATATCGTGGGTCGAAGCTGAGATGATCCCCGCCCCATACGCTCACTTTCTTAGAAGGGCTGTGCGGGAACGATAGCAGTCGATTGAGCAAAGATGTGGTGGAAGCACGGTTGACTATCAGCCAACTCTTCCACTTCGAAGACAAGCCCTGTTGGAAGGAGACATACGGCACATTGGCAATGACAAACGCTCTAGGCTCTCCCTTCATCCAAACTGCAATGGGGCACTCCTGCCATTCGGTGTGCCAAGCGGCTTGGCGCTTCACGATAGAAGTTCCCCGCTTGCGCGAGGGGGTAAGACATATACGTGGGCTCGCCCCTCCCGCCAGTTCCCAACGGTCGATTTCTGACCTCAAGCCGACAGGCGCTTCGGTTTGGTCATCGAGCGGAACTCCGTTCAGCAAATCGTCGATGACAATTCTGCTAATCGGCAAGTCGATCTCAAGTGTCACCGTTCGGGGATATGTACAGCCGACCACCTTTTCTAGCCACGGCAGGTGTGGCTCCAAGTAATCCCGCATGGATGTCACGGCGGGAGCAAATCGAATTTGCGTTGTGGTAGTTGCGCGAAGCATCCTATGGTCTGGCCGAATCCAGTTGCTGACTGTACATCCGTAACGCTAGAAATAGAAAACCGAATACTCTATAAGCGACCCTTCCCGCAAAGCTCCGTGAGCGCCCTGAGAATCGCTGCATCTTTCGAATGGGGGAGACCAAGCAGAGATTTAAGGCGACTTGTCGTCAAGGCATCGCCCACCTTCATCCAAGTTGGATACTTGCCTTGACGCGGCCATCCGGGGTCGGAATCCTCGCCACCATTCCACCTCTCTGCCAGCACCTTTTGGGTGCCTTCCCACGTTCCCCAAGCGACGGTGTAATCTCCGTCGTTGTACAGAACGTCAATCAGCTTAAACTTGCTGTGTTTGACTGCGGTTGGCTTCATGTGCGTTCCTCCGGCATCATGGATTCTACCAGCTAGGCATAGCTAGGTGCAATTACTAGTAGCTACATGCAGCTGCGCGACAATGCGGTGTTTGAACCTGCTTCGTCCCGTATCCCGTGTCATAATAGTCAGGCATCAAGAGCGAGTCGGGCATGCTCCGACTTCGCCAACCGAGACGAATCTACACCGTCCACGGTGGTTACAGCGTACGCAGGCTGCGACCTTAGGGGTCACTCAAAACCGGCCAATGAGGGTCACTTCAAAACCGGCCAACGAGAGTAAGAGCCTGGGACGTTGATTCCGACATGAGGTGTTGTAGCTTCTGTCGGCATGAGCAACGTCTTGAGCGAAGCGAAACGACAACAAGTAATAGCCCTGGGACGACTGGGATGGCCGTTGCGGCGCATCGAGCAGGAGACCGGGGTGCGGCGAGAAACGGCTAGCGCCTATCTGAAGGCGGCCGGTGTCGGGGTGCGTCTGCCGGGTGCGTGGGGGCGGCGGGCGCCGGCAAAACCGGCCAACGAAGTGACTACCGGCTCTGACGCAGGCCAAGTGGAGAGAACGGCCGACCCCAACCCCGAAAACCTTTCTACTAAGGAAAGAGCAAAAGCGAAAGGCGCAAAACCGGCCAATGAAGTGACCACCGGGTTTGGCGTGGAGTTGGAAGCGGCCGATGCTAAACGAAGTGTCTGCGAACCATTTCGTGAAGCGATCGAGTTAGGTCTGAGCCGGGGTCGCACTGCCACCGCAATCTGGCAAGACCTGGTATCGGAGAGCGGGTTCAGCGGTAGCTATCAGACGGTCAAGCGCTACGTGCGCAAGTTGCGTGGCAAGCAGCCACTGCAGGCACGCGCGGTGATTCGGACCGGACCAGGAGAAGAATCCCAGGTGGACTACGGCACGGGCGCGATGGTCCGTGATCCGCAGACCAGAAAATATCGCCGTACCCGACTGTTCGTGATGGTGCTCGGCTGTAGCCGCAAGGCAGCACGCTTTCTGACGTTTCGCTCCAGTTCGCGCATCTGGGCCGAGTTACATGAGAAAGCATTCCGTCGCCTGGGTGGCGCTACGCGGGTCGTGGTTCTGGATAATCTGCGCGAGGGCGTGCTCGTCCCTGACATCTACGATCCCACTCTGAATCCTCTCTATCGTGACGTCCTGGCGCACTATGGCGCGGTCGCCCTGCCCTGTCGGATCAAGGATCCAGATCGAAAGGGAAAAGTGGAATCCGGCGTCGGCCACGCGCAACGAGCGCTCCAGGGAAAACGCTTTGAGAGCCTGGAGGAAGCCCAAGCCCATCTGGATCGTTGGGAGGCAAGCTGTGCCGATACCCGCATTCATGGCACCACAAAACGACAAGTCACCGCCATGTTTGCCGAAGAGAAACCAAGCTTGCTGCCGCTTCCCCTGGAACCTTTTCGCTACTACCAGCATGGCAAACGGGGCGTGAATCTGGACGGTTGCGTCGAAGTCGATGCCGCCTACTACGGCCTGCCGCCGGGCTGGATCGGACGAGAAGTGAATGTGCAGTGGGATGAGCTTTATGTTCGCATCCTCGATCCCAAAAACGGACTGCTGCTGCGAGAGCACGTACGGCAGAAACGTGGCTGGTATCGCATTAAGAAAGAAGATCGTCCCCAGCACATGCCGCTTCAGGTTTCCCAGTTACTGTGGCGAGCCGGACGAGCCGGTTCTCACATCGGTACGCTCTGCCACCTTATTTATAGCCAACTCGGAGAAGCCGGCATTCGTCGCATCCTGGGCGTGCTCTCGCTGGCCAAGAAGTTCGGTACGGCCGCGGTCGAGGATGCCTGCGCGGCTGCTCTGGAAATAGGAGTGCATGAGTACCGCTTCGTTCGTCGCTATCTCGAACGTGCCCCACAACTCACCTTGCGGCAAGTCGATCCGCTCATTCGCGAGCTGGTCCACTACCGCGATCTCATCAACCTCAGAACTCAGGAGCCAGAAGATGAACCTCATTGAGTTGAACCGAGCTTTAGGACAACTACGATTGGGCGGAATCGCGGCCGTGCTCGAAACCCGCCTTCGCCAAGCTCAGGCCGAAGCCATGCCCCCGATCGACTTCCTCTCCTGCCTTGTCTCCGACGAACTCACTCGTCGGGGCGAGCGACTGCTGGAGCGCAGAAAAAAACAGGCCGAGTTCCGAGACCCTCAGAAAACTCTCGACAACTTCGACTTCAACTTCAACCGAAAGATGAATCGCAGTCTGGTGTTCGATCTGGCGACCGGTGCCTTCATCGCTCGCCACGAAGACGGTTTGTTTCTCGGGCCGCCTGGCACTGGCAAAAGTCATCTCGCTCAGGCCATCGGACAAGCCTCAATCCAACAGGGTTATCGCGTGCTCTATCGCGAAACCCACAAACTACTCGATGACTTGGCCGAAGCCACCATCGATGGAACCCGCAAAGAATGCATGGAACTGTTCGTTTCCGTCCCGCTTCTGATCATCGACGACCTGGGTATGCGCAAGTTGCCCATGACTGCCGCCGAGGACTTACTGGAAATCGTAATGCGGCGCTATGAGCGCGCCAGTACTCTGCTCACTTCGAACCGACCGGTGGACGACTGGGGCAAACTGCTCGGCGACAGCGCCGCCGTTACCGCCATGCTCGATCGCCTCCTCCATCACGGTCATGTACTCAAATGCGGTCCACGGAGTTGGCGCACGAAAACAGACTTGCCTCCTCAGGAGGCGACGGAGTAAAACAACCTAGTCCCAGGCCACTTTCGTTGGCCGGTTTTGAAGTGACCACCGTTGGCCGCTTTTGATGTGACCCCTGAGGGCGATGCGGCAGATAGGAGTCTGCACAATGAACCCATCGGAAGACACACGGCAGAACGTGTATAAATCTATTCTTAAAACTGCCAGTAAGAGACTTCTTTGATCTAGGAGAAGTTGGCCAATACACAAATCGCGAGACTGCTGAACTGGCAGCCAAAAATTGCAATGAGCTGTTTAACGACGAAGACCCCGCGCAAGTGGTCGAGATCGAAGTGAACTAAACTTCAATCATTCCTCAACGGAAGGAAGAGCAATGCGTTTACGCAGTGCATATCGACTTTCGTCCGGGAGGATACGATTGCGCCGTTCGTTTGTTCAAAACGCGTGAAGTTGCGGACGCTTTCGCAAGGGAGTAGGTAGAGGAATATCCAGATGGATTCGCAGAAGTACTACCCGGCCTCCCGCTATACTCGATGCAGTCGCTTGTGGTTGATCTGCTCGCCGCTTCGCCGCAGCAGCACCAGGCACCGATACCCAGAAGCGCCGTTCCTCCCGCGCACAACTATGATCAGTGCATCTCCGGCGGGAATGGCGGATCGTCTGGGGGAGGCAGGATACCATTCGGCGCATTGGCCAGCACCTGGGAATACGGCACGAGGCGTGGATTTGGAAGGTCTGGTAGCAGGGACCACACCGTTCGATCCTTCATTAGGTCAAGAAGAAGCTTATTGTGTTCCGATCCGAGGTCGCGTGCCCAGACTACCTTGGCGTGCATCAGGTCGGCACGGTTCCAGACCCACTCCTGGTTTACGTCGTGCTGCCGGAAGTAGCGCACGAATACCAACTGTGGACCCGGTTGTTTTTCCAGCCAGTCTTGGATTTCTGCACGACGCAGGCTCCAATCGTGCATCGGCAGACAATCGAAATCAGAGTCGTGGGAATCGATCTTCCAATCGTTGGCTCTGGCCTCCACTCGCACGACCAACATGATGAAACATGCTATAGGAAGAAAAATTACGAAGCCGCGCAGTGGATATCGGGTGCTTTGTTTACCAAGCCCTTGCCTCGCAGCGGAACGCCGCTGAGCCCGGCTCATGGTTTGTGTCGCCGGGGATTCTTTTTGCCAATGCCAAGCTCGTCGCAGTGCTTCGACCTGGAGGTAGAGAACAAGGCAGGCAGTCGGCGCGAAGTAGTGGGGGAAAGCGTATTTCAACAGGAAGGACTCCAGTAGTAATAGGCCAATCGTTGAGAGGGCAAGACGCGGCCAAAATTCGTCAAAGGTGTACCACAGAAGCACGAACTGAGCCACGGACAACAAGTCAATCGCGATGCGTAGAAATGTCGAGTCTTGACTATAAAATGCCGCGATGAGAATGAATCCGCCGAGCAGAGCAATCTGGCCGTATCGTGTCCCGCCACGCTTGAGCAATATAGCCAACACCAGCGGTGCGCTAAGCAGGATGCCGCAATAAAAACTCCACCAGTCTCTGAGCTTCCGTGCCGCCGTGATCATAACGTTCACGGGCGTTCGCTGCGACATATACAGTCGCATCTCCATCACCTCATACAGGTAGCGTATCCATGGACTACTGTAGGTCAGCCTCGGACGCAGGGGCATGAAGACGAACTGCGGACTCTCCTGATATTGCTGCTCGTGGAGTAGATATGGAGGTTTCAACCCAGAACCCGTGATCGCTCGATTGTAGGCTCCGGTTGTGACAGCCCCCAGGACAAGGACACATCCAGCGGGCACCACAAGCCCTCGCCAGAACTCACTCCGTGTCCACCAGCTTTCGCGCAATATTCGCAGCAACAGGAAGCTGATTGCTGGTGCGACTGCAATCAAGCCTTCGAGCGGGCGACTATTTGCCAGAATCACGAGACCCAGACCAAGGCAAAGGGAGGTTTGCCACGACGTTCGCTTCCACAATCGCCGGATAGCGCCAAAGCATAGCGCTCCGCCAACGGCTGCTACCATGCCGCCCCAATAGCTCTGGCTCCAGTAGCTGAAGACGCCGAACTGGACCACCATGATCGAGGCACCTAGAAGCGCCCAAGGCGGACCAATCCAGACGCGTAGCATCCACAAAGATACCCCACAGGCTAGTGCGGAACTCAGCCACAAACCTATGACAGGATGGTTCGTGAATTTTTGCCCGAGCGCCAGGAACAGACCTTGGAAGACAAAATACTTGGAAGTGTATACGGGATGAACCAGGACATGGAACGTGTCAAAGAACTCCGGCCACGGTGGTGAAAGGTTTGACATCCGGCCCGACGCGAGCGTGTCCGACATCAAGAGATAGCTGAATTCGTCGTTGATGCGCGGCAACGGTTCGTGCAGCATGCCGGCGACACCTAAACAACCGAGAAAAGTCAAAACGGAGATTGCCACCAGCGCTGAGGTAGACATGCCCAACTTGCGGATTAGCGGGACCAGTGGGCCAACCTCTTCAGGAGAAAGCTTCTGTGGCAAGACTCGAAGTTCAAGTTATAGGTCTGTGGTTCCCACCGTTGCAAAGAACGCAAGGGCGGGTGGAGCACCCGGCCCTCAGACTGTCTTCTAACGCGCATTAGTTATCTCTATCGAAACCGAGTTCGTTTGTACCTCACCTACCCAGGCTTCGTACGGCAATTGTTTCAATTCTTCAGCATAATGCAGTAGAGGGTTGTTTATGTCCTGCGCCAGAAAGCCACGAGAGCTGTAATTTCCTTGTATTAGGTATCTTCCGGGCTTCTTCAGATCAAACCAAGAGCCTTCCATAACCGCATCCCCGCCATAGAAATGGTGGGGAGGAATGGCAATCCAGTATCTCGGCAGCTCATTTACTAACGGTGGGTAGGTCGAACGTTCGCTGCTGAAACTATCGCTAATCATCACGAATTTCGGTCTAATAACTTGGCCTCCGCGATTAAGGGTCAGATCGATCTTGGCCAGGGCATTGGACGGAAAGCAGGCTACTTGCTTGTATACGAACACGTCCCGTTCACCCTCGTTCCAAATCTCGACGTGGACGGGGATGTCTTCTCCAGGTTGAAAACGCGTACGCCCAATAGAGATTCGAACCGATATTCGTGGTCCCTCCTTGTCAGGGGAGGAACTCTGTGTTTGCAAGGGTGTAGCCCAAAAAAAGACGCCTAGGAGGGCAGCCACCGCCCACTCTCGCCTAGTGAGAATGTTAGCCATCGTTTTCCTCCAGAATGCCTCATTGTTTCTCGCTCAACCGAAATCGCTCCGCGTTAGCGAGGTACCTACGGCAAAGGCTCCGTTCCACAATTGCCTGTGATGCCCCCACCCACCGCAATACCGTCATAGGGCCAATATGGCCCTCCCGGGGCATCGACGTAGGCTTTGAACGGTGCCTGGTAAGGATGTGCCATTTCATGGAACAACGCGGTTTCTTGCTGACTGATGGTTAGGGCATTGAATTTGTTGCCCACGAATGTTCCATACTGCGAACCGTTCCAAGTTCCATTCTGGTTGCCATAGAACTGAGTGGCCGCTAGGCCTTCAGAGCCCGTTAGGGCTCCATTATTGCTGGCGGTAACGACGTCGTACGCCCCCTGAAACCGGCCGGAATATGGGCTGGGGACGGGGTAGATTGTCATCTTGTTGAGCAAGCTCTCGGCGCTCTTTAGTCCGCCAAAGAGAGCCGCACAAGTCCCATTATTCTTGATCGTAATCCGTACATATTCCTTAACGCACTGGATATCACACAGCGGAGTCGGCCCTTGAGGAACGCCCCCGAAAACCAGGTTGTAAATGGTCATAAAGTCGAAAACCTTCACTGGGTCGCCGTAAGGAACCTCCTCCCAGTGGTAGCCAGTTACGATCTGTGTCGCGCTCAAACCCATTGCGACGAACGGATCGGAGAACAGGAGGGACATATCTTGCCACATTAGCGACCCCCCACCATTCCCACAGTCTTGTGACCCTGGTGACCCTGCGGAGTAGCAATCTTCCCCGAACGGGTCGATCAGGCTCATAGGATTGTTCATAACGTACGCGTATCGGTTCCAAGTCTGCGGATTGCTCGGGTCCACCGCTCCAAGACCTGCAGGATCGGGCGAGAGCCACCGGCCATGCACGGGCATGTGCTTCCGCATCAGAGTGTCAAACATACCTCCCGGCACGTTCGGTGTCGTTTGCGCCACGGTGTCTTGGTCGTCGCCCGTGTACGAATTGTCGATCGTGCCGCTCTGCGCGTATTGTTCACCGAACGGCGCATATGCCGTCGAAGAATACAAAGTCTTACTCGGGGTTGTTGACAGCCGCGAACTCCCCAGGTGATCGCTGTGCCGATAATACGCCAAACCTGATGAGGTATAGACAGCGGTCGATCCTGCCGGAAGGGGCACAAACCCCTTTTGCAGCGTCTGACCGGTCATGACTGCGAGCTTGCTCCCGAGCGGACTATACACAATTTGTGTGTATGTGGTTCCGACCTGTTTCTCAACCATCCGCCCTAACGCATCGTAGGTCACCGTCGTGCCAGGCGACGTGTCAACCGTGTGCAGCATACTGTCCACGTCCCACGTGTAGTGATTCACGCCGTCGTACTTGATTCGGCCGTCCTCGTCATAAACCGTAGAGGGAGCTCCCAGGCTCGTGAACTGGTTCGTTGCGGTCGAGTAGGAGGGGTTAAAGGTCAGCCCCACATAGCCAGTCGAGTCCTTCTCAATATTGCCAAACGGGTCGTAGCCGAAATTCTGACGCCAGATGCTGTTCCCGCAATTCACGCTCGCGATGCGGACCATGTCGTCGTGCGTGTAGCTGCACGTTTGCGAATCAGTTGTCCCCGGAACGGTGTCTGTGATATGCAGAGAAGCCAAGGACCCATTCTTGTTCCAATTCAGGGCACCCACATCTGACGTAGTACCGACTTTGAAGGTGTAATTTGTCAGCCGCCCGGTGGTCGGGCTCATCGTATAGAGATCCGAATCGCCCGAACCAAATGTCACAGTCGTCCTATAAGTGTTGAGGTTGTAATTCGTGCTGGTGACTACGTTCGAATTCTGGCTCTGAGTAGAGGTCACAGAGGATGGCCGTCCCTCACCTTCAACGCCGAATGTCTGACTGGGCAGCACGTTAGCGGGACTCACAAGCGCAAGACTCGATACCGCCCCATTCGCCCAATATCCGGCGGTCGAATGATAGTAGGGCGTCCCGGAATTCAGCGTGTGCTGATACACGTCGGTCAGTTCCCCACGCACAGAGTAGCTGAAGAACTCGTCAGTGGTTTTGGAACTCGATGGGCCGGTGTATGCTTCGGCAAGACGTCCAATCGCATTCGACATCACAGTCGAATTGTAGCTGGCCGCGTCGTATACGAAGGTCTTGGCTGCCGAATTGGCGTAATCCGGGCTTCCGCTCGTATACGTGATCGTCTGAATCCGGTGCAGCGAGTCGTAGGTGTAGCAGGTAGTATTGCCCCGATTATCGACCTTCTTCACGAGATCGCCATAGTAGGGGCCGGGACATGTGTTGCTGGAATCCGTGTCGTATGTATAGTTCGTGATGCCCGGCAATCCGCTATTTGTCGTCTCGGGGTTCGTCTCCTGGATCAAGCGCCCCAGAAGATCTTTCACATACTGGCGCTTCTGCTGATTGGTGGACGATTGTGCGTTTTGGACCACGCTCATCCTCAGGTAGACCACGGAATTGATCGTGGTTGTATCGTAGGTGTAGGTCGTCAGGTATCCACTCCCCGGAGGTGAGGGCAATGCTGTCTGCTGACCACAGTTTCCAGAAGAGTATATGCTTGTCCCTGCAGTGATTTCACAGACCGACACCAACCTGCCGAGCGCGTCATATTCCATCTGTTTCTGCTTCAGGCTCTCCCCGGAGGGTGCAGGACCGTTGATCTGTAGCACGTCGTTCAGGTTGTAACTGTACTGAACATAACCAGCGGGACTGCTCTGCCCATCCTGCACCAAGGTCACCCTCCCGAGAGCGTCGTATGACGCCGTCGTCTCCGCCGCGGTTGTAGTACCCTGACCTGCGGTTCCAACGTATGGCATTGATGTCTGATAGGGTCTGCCAACCGTGTCGTATGTCACCTGGGTTGAATCATATTTCGTAGATGTAGGGCTCTCTTCTTGTTGCGAGATCAAGACTCTTCCGAAGGGGTCCAACGTGGTGAGCTGCTCTGAAATAGAAGTAGTTCCGTTAAAAGGCATCCTGCTCTCGACGCTTGCGGGAATGCTGCCGCTCGCCGGTGTATAGAGAAAGCTTGTCGTATTGAGCAGTTGGTCTTTAGCTGATGCTGCCCGCCAGAAATACGGATCTGAGTACGTCGTACTCACGGAATTTCCGTTTGGGTCCGTGCTGGAAGTTGCAACCGCACCGGTGCAGTTCCAAGAAGTCAGCCCGCTCATTCCAGACGGTTCGTTTGGAGTTGGCGGTGACGTGACTTTTGTCGCGAAACTGTTTCCGCAGGAATTTGTGTAGTTGCCGTTCGACTGCAGCGTTGTGTCGTAGAAGTAGCTAGTATAGCTCGTCGATGATCCGTTTACGTCCCAGGACCTGTACAAAGTCCCGGTATCGTAATACTGGAAGTGCTTCGACAAAGTCGTCGATGCTGCCGTGTAGTAGGTGATCGTGGTGGCATTTCCACGCGAGCCGCTGATGCTGGTGTGCTGAGGAGTGCTCGTACTGGGTTGCACTGGATAACTGGACTCGTCATAGCTGTACGTCGTTTGCGAAAGGAGATTATTCGAAGCATCACTTACGTATACGGAGGAAGGTCGGTCGACAATATTGTTTCCAAGGCTAGCATAAGAAATACTCGTTTGCTGAAGTTGGGATGCACCCCAAGTTCTTATTATCGACGGCAGTCCCGAGTTGTTGAACCACACGCCCACGTAAGACTGGAAGCCCGTGGAGTCCGGAGATTGTTTTGTGACCTGCTTGTAGCCGATCGGAGTATTCAACTTGTCATAGGTCGTGACAATCGTGCTGAGAAGACAGTTCGTCGGGACAGCCGTAGAGCAATTATTAGACGAAATCTGTCCTTGGTAGACTTTCCGTTGAGTTTCAAACATGCTGTATGTGGCCGTCGTTGTCGAAGTTGTTGTCGTGCCGTCTTCGGCAAAATTGATAACGCTCTGATTTCCGACGGGGTCTGTAACTGTCGTTGTCCAAGTGGAACCAGGTCCTGGCGTCCCGCCTGTTAATGAACGCAAGTATTGCCAGCAACCACTCGGATTGGTTCCGGCACATGAAGTCGTGGGGCTCAGCATTCGGGTCAAACCTGCCGTCGAACCGTCACGGTTTATGCCTGTGCCGTGCTGTCCACCAATGTACGTGTAGGTGATCGTGCCCCCAGTCGGCAGTGTCACCGAAACTATCCGTCCTGTCACACAGGAAGAAGTGCCGTTTTGAAGCACACAGCCAGTTGGTCCAGCCTCATACGAGAATGTGTACTTAGTCCCGTCTTGCAGTTGTATGTGGTCCACCAAATACTTCGCAAGCGGGCCGTACTCCCTGATTGGCCCGCTGTCGGCACCGAAGCCCATGGCCGTTTCTACCGTGTAATTCACATAATACATAATGTAGGAAGCTTGAGTACCGGAAGGCGCAATATAAGTGAACGTCGTGGGACTCGGCGCTGTCCCCGAAACGGTCAGAACTGGTAACGTGCTAGAAAGCGTATCGAAGTACTGCCCGGAGTTGTTGGAGCTTATCTTATTGCCATTCGTATCTGTGAATGTCGTCTGTCCAACCTGGGCACCATTTCGGGAAGTTACTATCGGAGTAGTCGCATTGGTGATGCTGATAGAGTAGCCCGTTCCGTCTGTCGAAGTGCCCGACCCAGAAGGATAGGTGTCGGGAACCGTACTACAAGTCGTGTTTGGAACAGTTGCACCGTTCCAGGAACTGGTATATCCAGGGTTGGCCAGCGTGAATGGGTGCGTGGTTCCTGAACGATCCACGAAGGTCCAGTTCTGGTATTGGTAAACCGTGTACGCAAGAATCGGATTTTGCGGGGCAGGAGGCGGAGGTATGTAAGTGCAAGTCCAAGATGATGCTGAGTACGTTATATACCCGAACGGCGAACCGGTCTGCCACCCGAAGTTTGGGATTGGCGTCCATTGAGTGATGCCATTTGAGGTTGTGGGTGTCCAAATGGAGCTGTCATACGCAAGGTCGAAACTGAAGGGTATTCCACGCCCTGCTTTGTGCACCACCGGGATGGCGAAATGCACATTCAGATTCCCGAGATTCACGCCGTCGAAAGGACCGCCTCCAAAGCTTGCGAATTGCGGGGTACCGGTTGATACCTGCTGCGCTGCTGCGAATCCACCCAGAAGGGTTGTGATCAATGCGAACTCCTTCAGTGACAGCCTCATCGTCTTTCCCCCGCTTCGTTCAATCTCTCGGCTAGTTGACGGCAAATATCGACAGTTGCAGACCAGTGTTGAAGGCCGCCCCAGAAACGGTCACATCAACCATAAGGGCCCCTTGCTGGTATCGCTGGATGTGGGTCGGAACAGTCACGCCTCCGATGTTCTGATAGTTCGCGAAGTCCACCTCAACTGGTAGAGTCGTCGTCCAGGAGTTGTCTGGGTGTTCGTTGTAAGTAATTGCCACGGGGAGCAAGGTGGTTGCATCCAAGTAGAAGTCCATCGTACTGAACTGTTGTGGACCCACTGGAGGTACCACTGATGAGGGTGTCGGCACTGGCTGATACAGGTAGGATCGGAGATGCTGCACGCTCGCTCCACTTCGCGTTTCCGGGCCAACGTAAAAGAGCACAGCGTTTTGTCCCGGTGATAAGGAACCAAGGATAGGGAAAAACCAGACTGCATCGGTCCAGCAATTCTGGGACGCGAAGTGACCCGTCGAATTGTTTGGATTAATCCACTGTCCGATTCCAATCCCTGTCTGCGCATCGCGAATCTCAGTGCGTGTACCTTCGGGCAGAACGAGATCCACTCGGCTTTCTCCCATTCCTAAAGCCTTTAGCGTGGCGGTTCCGCTCTCCGTTCCATTCCATGTCACGCTGCCAGTTAAGGTCACATCATTGATGCTGATCGTTCCAGTCATTGCGGCGATCGATTGCGCCGCGAACGCTACAGCTTGTGGGTCGCTTGAGGGTTGCGTTTTTGCGACTAACGGTACCGAAAGACCAATGCCGGAAATAACAAATAGCAGGAGTAGAGACTTGGACATTCGAAAATTCCCCCCAAACACAGAAGTCTGTGCCCGAAATGCGAACGGATCAAAAGAAAAACGCCGATGGCTTCAGCTGAAGGAAGCAGCGAGGAAGGATTAACGGGACTGAGAATCCGCCGCTCTAACTGGCCGATCCTGTTCGCTGATTGGTAGCGTCGCACATTACTCGATCGCTTGTGGAAATCAATTGCGAGTGGCAATTTGTTACAAAATCCGGAATTTAAAGCCAAAGTAAAGGTTCGAATCGACCCATCGAATCGTCCGCGCTTGTGAATTCGTCCGGCTTTCGTAACGCAATTGCGAAGAAACACGGAGGCCGTAAACCTCGCGCATCAGCGCTCCGATCAAAACAAGGAACACGGAGCGCCTGCGCATGAGCTGAGCGAGGAAGAGATCGCACTCCTTTTGCAATTTCCAGATGCTTGATGAGTGGGATCGAGAGGACAAAACTGCCGAGCATGAGCGCTCCCAAGGAGACGCATCGCCGTCGGTCGGTTATCTTCTCTGCCCACTGAATTGAAGCAGTGATCAATTTGTCAGTTCGGGGACTACCTTGAGGCCCTCCAAACAGATCGTCTGCCGTCCGCATGTGCAGACTCGCAAGGATCGCGGCCATGATACCAACCACGTGCTTCCGGCCTTCATCCATGATGCGGCATGGTATCAGATTCGTCGTTTGTTCGCCTGTTGGTATTTCGGTAGAATAGCGGAGGGGTTACGACAATAACCTTCCCAAATCAACCCAGCAGTGTGCTTGCCAGCTTGTCCACGGCAGATCGCACGGAATCTTCGACAGGCTGCACGTAGTTGATCTGCGCGGTATCCGGCTTGGTGTGGCGTAGCATCGTCTGCACGTCTTTCGCATTGCCCATTGTCTGCACCTGCGTTGCAACTGTCCGGCGAAACACTTGGAAGTTCACCAGTGGAACTCCTTCACCCTTACACGCGGTGCCAGCCTCGGCACATGTACCGTCGTGAAAGGCGCGGCACACGATCTTGTTCAGGTTGCGCTGCTGCCAGTTCTCTTTCCAAAGACAATCGCCGTTCACATCATTGTGGAAGATGAAATCGGTGTCAGTGTTGAACTCAGTCTGTACCTTGCGCCATGCAAGTAGATCAGTGACGATTGTGTCCGGCAGAAACACCTGCGTTAGCTCTTGAGCCGAATCCTCATCAGTGGTTTTGGTGAAGTCGCGCAGCTTGCCACGGTAAACCGACTGAGCGATCTCCAGCAGTTTGTTCGTAACATCGAAGTGACGCCACTCCAAAGCGAACAGTTCAGAAGGACGCAATCCAGTTGCAAGCAGTAGCCGCAGAATGATGCGATCAATGCCCTTCGCTTCTTTCAGTAGGGCCTTCGCCTGTTCTGGCGTCAACACAGTTTTCTTTACAGGCTTCAGTGTGGGAACGCGAAGCAATCGCGCCGGACTCTTCCGTAGGAAGTCTTGCTCGACTGCTTCAGCAAAGATCGACTTCAGAAAGATGCGAACGTGGCGCACCAGCGATCCACTGTGAGTCTTCGCCAAGCGATTCAGGTACAGTTGCAGCGCTACGGAGTCGATGTCCTCCAGAGGAACCACACCGATCTGCTTCTTGATGTGGGACAGAACCCAGAGGTTCGTCTCCTTCGTGGATTCACGCCATGTGTCCTCACGCAGCGGTTGCCAGTTGTGCTCGATGAAGAACTGCACCGTGATACGGCTGTCGGATCGCAGATTCAACTCCTGCTCGATGCGAATGCGCAGCAGACGCCTCGCCTCACTCTTCGTCATCTGCGCGACCGAGCCGATTACGAAACTCTTCTGAAGACGTTTCTTCTCCCCCGTTGCTGCATCGTTTACCCAACGCGAGTAGCGCCCTGTCCACGATCCTGACTTCTTCAAGATTGTTCCGTGTTGCGTCTTCATGTAAACTCTCCGGTTATGAGCGGGAGTAGCTCAGTGGTAGAGCAGTGGCTTCCCAAGCCGAAGGTCGCGGGTTCAAGTCCCGTCTCCCGCTCCACGTTTGCACACCGATCCCATTCTAAATAGTTGACTCAAAGTTGACCACAACTTTTAAGTGATTGATAAAGAAGGGGTTTTGTAGTGTGAAACCCAGCTTGGGAAGCTGGCGTTCTACCGCTGAACTACTCCCGCTCAGCCGTGAACGAAACTAGCTTATCACCTGGAATAGGGCCTCACAACTGCAACCCCTTTCAACCACAAAGGACACGAAGGACCACGAAGGAAAAAAACAAACGATCTTTCTTCGTCGTCCTTGGTGTCCTTTATGGTTGCTAGTTTTTGGCGTTCAGTTCGTGAATCCACCTTGCCATTCGTGTTTAAATAACCGAATTCTCTCTGGACCCAAAGGACAACCATGCGCTCGACCAAACCTTCGCGCCGCCAGTTTTTGCAGAATGCGGTGAATGCTGGCGCCGTTGTTGCCGTCTATCCCGCTCTCGGCGCGGCCCGCGAGATCACACCTGCGAAGCCGCCCACGCCCGATGTGAAGCCTTTTGACCTCGATGAAATCACCATACCCGAATTGCAAGAAGGGATGAAGTCCGGCAAGTTTACTGCGCGGTCGCTGGTAGAGAAATACTCGGCGCGAATTGACGAAATCGACAAGCGCGGTCCCGCCGTGAACGCGATCATCGAACTTAATCCTGACGCTTTCGCCATTGCCGACGCGCTCGATCAGGAGCGCAAAGCCAAAGGACCGCGTGGCCTGCTGCATGGTATTCCCATCCTGATCAAAGACAACATCGACACCGCTGACCGCATGATGACCACTGCGGGTTCGCTGGCGCTGGTCGGCTCCAAGCCGCCGAAGGATTCGTTTGTGGCGCAAAGACTACGTGCAGCCGGTGCTGTCATTCTTGGCAAGACGAACCTCAGCGAGTGGGCCAACATCCGTTCCAGTCATTCGACCAGCGGCTGGAGCGGACGTGGCGGCCTTACGAAAAATCCCTATGCGCTCGACCGCAATGCCTGCGGGTCCAGTTCCGGCACGGGCGCCGGCATCTCCGCAAATCTCGCTGCAGTCGGGATTGGCACCGAAACCGACGGCTCGATCGTGTGCCCGTCTTCCTCCAATGGACTTGCTGGGATCAAGCCGACGGTAGGATTGGTAAGTCGTTCCGGGATCATTCCGATCTCCCACAGTCAGGATGGCGCCGGACCGATGTGCCGCACCCTGCGCGACGCCGCCATTCTGCTGGGCGCCCTCACCGGGGTCGATTCGGAAGACTCGGCGACAGCCGCGAGCGCCGGCAAATCGCTAACCGACTACGCGCAATACTGTGATCCCAATGGACTGAAGGGCGCGCGTATCGGCGTGGCACGCAAGTATTTCGGCTTCAACGACGCTGTGGATGCCCTCATGGAAGAGGCGCTCGAAGTGATGAAAAAACAGGGAGCGACGCTTGTCGATCCCGCCGAGATCGAAACTTTCGGAAAGTTCGATGACAGCGAACTGCTGGTCTTCATGTACGAACTGAAAGCTGACCTCAACGCCTATCTGGCGCGCCTTGGACCCGGCGCTCCAGTGCACACGCTGAAAGACATCATCGAATTCAATGATCGCAATCGCCAGAAGGAGATGCCGTATTTCGGCCAAGACCTGTTTGTGAAGGCGGAAGGGAAGGGACCGCTCAGCGAGAAAGCATATCTGGACGCTTTGGCCAAGAACCATCAGTTGGCTCGTAACGAAGGTATCGACGCGCTTATGGATAGGCATCACTTGGAGGCATTGGTCGCTCCGACTGGAGGACCGGCGTGGCTTACAGACCTGATCAATGGAGATCACTCGGCGGGAGGTAGTTCGAATGCAGCGGCCGTCGCCGGATATCCCAACATCAATGTGACTGCAGGGTCTATCTTCGGACTTCCGGTGGGCATCTCGTTCTTCGGTCGCGCCTGGAGCGAGCCCACCCTGATTAAGCTCGCCTATTCCTTTGAGCAGGCTACGAATGCACGGCAAGCGCCCCGATTCCTGGCGAGCGCCGGACCCGCGTGAGCACCTAAAACCGGATTCAACTCCGCGCCGCCAGCGAAATCAGGCCGCGACTTGGTCTTCTGCGCCTTGGAACAAGGCGCGCATGGCGCGTATTACGAGCTTCGTGAGCAGCACGATCATCACGATAAGCAAGGCGGCCAGTGTACCTGCAACGTAGGGATGCCTTGTTGCGAGCCATGTCAAAACGATCGCAAGCACATCTTCTCCTAGGCTTAGGGTGATGTTTGAGAACGGCTCCGGTGAAGGTGTGACGGCTGCGCGAGCGGCAGTCTTGCCGCCGTGCGCGATCAGGGCGACGAGGGCTCCGACTAATGCTGCGAGGAGTTGATGTTCTGGTGAGAGCTGGCTGGTGGCGCGGTAGGCCAGAAGTCCGGCGACGGGGACTCGGATGAACGTGTGAAGGGCATTCCAGATCAGATCGAAGGCAGGAATCTTATCGGCGAAGAACTCCACTGCGAACAGGGCAGTGCTGGCGATGATTACCGGCCAGCCTTGAAGTAGTTGCAGTCCAGAAGGAAGCGGGAGGTGACCGAAGCGTGCCAGAAGCCCAAGGACAGCGACAGTGGCGTAGAGGTTGAGACCTGCCGCGAAGCCGATGGCAACAAGTAGCGCGAAGAGTTCAGCCGTCGGAATTTTGAGGACGTCGAGCATCGGTCGAAGCAGCAAACGATGACGCGGTAGAGCCGCTTTCATCTTACGCCGCTTGCGCGGCAGGACAGACTAAGGCGGCTGTCCCCACAAATGCTGAGAACACCCTGAAGCAGAAAGGGCCGCTCCGGGGAGCGACCCTGAATCGTACTCAGCCTACATCTAGAGCGTAGACTCGATCTCGAAACCCCATGCTTCCAGAAGAGGTTCCGGGATGTACTTGGAGTTCTTGTTGCGGCGAGCCCACTCCCGAAGACGAGTCGAGCGAAGATACTGGTCAGGGGAAAGCTTATACTCACGCACAACCTGTTCGAATTCGGTGATCGTGGGGGTAATGGGGCCGATTGGCTCCGGCTTGCCCCAGTTTGGATTTCCGCGTCTCTTTGCCATGAACTATTGCCTTTCCGCTTGGGGGGAATATGACACAAAACCCTCTCAACTATAAGATTCTCCGGGGCGGCTCAGGGATTCTCCGAAAACTACCCCACAGACGAAGTCTTTCCTCACTGTCCGCGTGAAGCCGCAATACTAATTAGGAGACCCAGTATCTTATCGGCAATTTATCTAAAAAGTCAACGAAATTCTGAGGGTGGGTTTCCCAGCAGAGCAGCCGTAAGTCTTTGTGACATAGTGCTTTACCCGTCTATATCAGCTTGGAGTCGGGGGCTTAGCTTGAGTGGCGCTGGTTAGTTAATTGGTATCAGCGGCGCCGATCCCTGTGGTTACGCCCGTAATCAGCCCACGGGGTGTGGACATTGCTCTGGTTTGGTCGATGGAACTAGAGTTCAGTCAGGGGCGTCGTTTTTCACGTTCGCCAGCGGGCAAGCGACGCCTGTCCCATTCATTCGGAATGGTTTACCCATGGGCCTGAAGTCACTATTACTGTGTTCGGACGAAAAGATTGTGCGGGTGCTGCGGCGCGTTCTCGGCGACCTCGAGATCGAAGTGGACTTGTGCCTTAACTCCGACACGGCCTTGAGGAAACTAACCCGGCAGCGCTTTGAAGGCATTATCGCCGACATGGCTGATGACGGCGCGATCGATGTGTTGCGAAGCGCTCGCTTAGCCCCGTGCAACAAGCAGGCGGTTGCCGTCGCTATCGTTGAACCGATCGTCGGACTGAAGGCAGTTTTCGATATAGGTGCGCATTTTGTCCTGTACCGGCCGGTATCGAGCGAACGGGCAAAGTCCAGTTTCCGCGCGGCGCGGGCGTTGATGAAGAGCGAACGACGGCGCAACGTCCGGGTGGCAGTGCAGATTCCCGTGATCATGAGAGGTTCCGAAGCCGGCGCGAACATGAAGGTGACCACCGTCGATTTGAGCGAAGGTGGAATGGCGGTTGTTCTGCCGAGCCGCAAGCGCCCCACCGGCCGTTGGCAGATTGCTTTTACTTTGCCGGGAACAAGTGCGCCCTTGGAGATCCCCGTCGACTTCGCGTGGGAGGGGACGAAAGAGCAGGCTGGCATTCGGTTCCTGCGGACTCCTCCCGAGGCGGCCTTGCAGCTCCGCGAGTGGCTGAAACAGAATTCTCCCGATGCCGAGCAAGATGATCCTCCGATCCGCTGTCAACTTACCGATCTGAGCGTGGGCGGATGCTATCTGGAAATATCATCGCCATTTCCGGTTTCAAGCCGGTTGGTGCTCTCCATGCGTGCGGCTGGAGTCGAACTTCGCGCACAGGGCGTGGTGCGAATTATGCATCCCGACCGAGGCATGGGAGTCGAGTTCACGCAAAATACCCGCGAGCATCGCGCCGCGCTGGAGAAATTCCTCAACGTGCTGACGGAGAATCGCACTCTGCTGCCGGAGTTATTCGTCGAGCCAGAGGGACTCGAGGTGGAGAGCCCCAGAACCGCTGCGTTAACTTCGGATATCGAGGACCCGCTGCTCCAGCTCTTCTATGGGGAACCCGTTTCTGCCGAAGTTTTTCACGAAGCTCTGCGCAAACAACGTGCCATCCCGGCGGTAGTTGCGAGCGCACAAGCAGCTGCAGCTCACGCCTGACATTTCTGCCGTAGATTGTTTGTTCAGCCCCCGCCATTTCGTATTACTAGTGGACTGTCGCGCAGAAAGCGTTAGTGTGAAAACGCAGCGGTCCTAATTTCCACAAACTCAACTGCGGCGGAGTTATTTTGCCGTTCTCTGCGCTCTCTGTGGCCGTTCTCGGCGACCTCCGCGGTCTGAGCCTTCGTTTCCCCGCAGCCTGGCCAAAAACCTTAAAACGCAGAGGCCGCGCAGAAACCCGCCGAGTTCGCGGCCGTCGTACATCGCGTGGGCTTTCGTCCGTTTGTGTGTCGCACCGCCTCGCGCGTGCCAACACGCTGAATGGATGGGTGCTCAACGGTGAGGAAGGCGCCGAAATCTACCTGGAATCCGAGCCGGTTTTTGCGGGGATCGGTTGCCCTGAACCTGATTCTTGTTTACTCGCCAGATGAAATTTGAACATCAGCGGCAGAACCGAGGACCAGTATTTCCAAGTGTGCCCACCCGGCGCAGTCGACCACATATGGGGGATGCCGATCTCAGTTAGCTTTGCATGCAAGTCGCGCATTGTTGAGAAAAGACGATCATCCGATCCACAAGCCAGGAAGAGTCTCGGAACAGGCCCGGGGACCACGATCGTATGCTTGCCTCGCCCCTGGGAGTCGAGGGGCCCGGGCGGCGGTGGTTGCGCTGGCCAGTAACTCCACTCTGAATCCACGAGTCCACTGATCACGCTGACGCTGGCAAACCGTCCGGCATAGCGCCGTCCTATATCCATCGACAGATAACCACCAAAAGAGAAACCACCGATCGCCCAGTGCTGTCGTTCGAAAGGGACGGCGTAGTGGCGCGAAACCGTTCCCGCTACCTCCTCCGCCACCAAAGTTAGATAGTTAGGGAATGGGAATCGGTCGGAGTACTCGCGGTAAAAGTTGCTGAAGCGAACGTCGGGCAGAACCACAATCGCGGGCCGCACCTCGTGCCTGCCGAGAAGTTGATCGTATACCTGGTCCACCTTGAGGTGTATCAACAGGTCCTCTGGACGGTCGCGCCAACCATGATTCAAGATGAAGACTTCCGAGGGGGCCACCTGAGTCTTGGGGACCAGGGCCAGGAAAAAGCGCGGCTCGTTCATTTCGTTGGACCAGAAACGAACGCGTTCTACGACAAGGTTGCTGCGCTCCGAGAGACGCGCGACCTGGATCTCGCCGCGGTTGAGTGGCGCCTTTTCGAACGCTTCCTTATGTTGCCAGCACGCAGGCAAAAACAACGCCGCCACCAGTGCCAGTCCTTGCAGTCTCCAACGGTTCCACACCGCGACACCTCATCGAATTTGTTGCCCGCTCGGCGAAGCGTCAGTTTTCCGGGCGGCCAACTTTTTACGGATCAATTCATCGATCTGCTCCAGCGTATCGAGGCTGTGTACGTTAATTTCTCGGGGCACAAATTCGACTTTGAAGCGCGCTTCGAGGAAAGCCACGAGGCCGAACATGCCGACCGAATCGATGAGACCGCCGGTGACGAGCGGCGTGGCATCCCCGATGGTCGTCTGATGCACACCGAGCAGAACGTTTTCAGCGATGAATTGCCGGACTGCGGTCTTGATCTCCATGGTCTGGTGCTGCATGGTCTGATCCTGCATGGTCCAGTGCTTTCGCCTTTCTGGCTAAAGCCAGGTAATCGATCTTGCCTCTACTTCCTGTAGGTATGGCATCTAAAAATACGATGTGGTCGGGCACCATATACAGGGGCAGTGTCCGCGCACAGTGGGCTTTGACCTCGACCAGGGTGATGGCACCGGCGGAACGGGTGCGGACAAACGCTATGATGGCGGTTCCCCTCTTCCCGTCCTCGACGGCCACCGCCGCCGCTTCCAGTATATCCTCGCAGCCAGCGAGGGCAGTCTCGATCTCCCCCAGTTCAATCCGGAAACCGCGGCGTTTCACTTGCCGGTCGAGCCGTCCGAGGAAAAGGTAGTTGCCGTCAGTCGCCCGCGATGCACGGTCTCCGGTGCGGTAATAGCGTTTGCCATCCAAGCTGACGAAAGCATGTTGCGTATCTTCAGGACGGCTCCAATATCCGGTCATCAGGGAGTCGCCGCCGGCGAGCAGTTCGCCACTGGTCGCGTCCACGGTCACCGTTGCGTAGGGGCAGGGCTGGCCGATCGGTAGCGGCTGTGATCCGTCGAAGCCGCGCGGCACGCGGCACCACGTGACCACGTTCGTCTCGGTTGGACCATAGAGGTTCGCGCAATCCGCCTGCGGGAGTGCCGCTTGTAATTGCGACACGTAGTGACCACGAAAAACCTCACCAGCGAACAGGACCAGTCGAAGGCCGGGATAATCATGCTGCGCCAGCCGTCCCTCTTCTAACATGCCAGCCAGGATCGAGGGCACAGAATACCAGCAAGTAATGCGTGCCTCGCGCAAAAACTGTACCAAAAAGCGCGGCATCCACACGCTGTGCCCGGAGACTAGGACGCAGGTGGCGCCGCACAATGCCATATTGAAAATGTCGAAAGTGGAGAGATCAAAACTCAGAGGTGATGGGCATGCAATGCGATCGGCTGAACTTATCTGAAACTCGCGCGCGGACCACCTTACGAATGCGCTTACTGCACTGTGAGAGAGGAGCACTCCCTTCGGCTGACCCGTGGATCCCGAGGTAAACAGAATGAGAGCCGAGTCGCAGGCATCTGCTCGTGGCAGCGAGCCTAACTTGGAAATGTCGCCAGGAGTCGAGGGTGCGCCCGGCCAGAGGATGCTGCCGCCAGTGTGGCGATCAGTGATGCGCGGTAAAGAATCGTTTTCAACCTCGATCACAAGTCGCGCCCCGCAATTTGCCAAGGTTGTTTCGATTCGCTCTCTTGGCCACTGCGGATGGATAGGGACATAGATCGCACCAGTCAGAAGGGACGCAAAAACCGAGATGAGTGCTTCGGTGGTCTTCGGCAGCACCAAAGCGATACGATCCTGTCTTTGGACGCCGTGCTCGACAAACTGCACCGCTAGCGACGCCGCCAGCTCGAACAATTCGCGGAAAGACGTGACGCGATCTTCTTCGCCCGGACCTGCCTCGATTACGGCTGGCGCATCTGGCGTGGCCGCTGCGGTGTGCCGGAGCCAATCTGAGAGCACGTCACTTTCAGGCTCGTCACCTTCAGGTTTGGGGTGTTCAGGCTCGGGCAAGCGTTACCCCCCAGGTGAATCCGATCCCTGCGGAAGCGAACAGCAACAATTGCCCCGGACGAATTCGGCCTTCGCGCCGCAGGTGCACATAATTGATGACTAAGTCGCTGGCAAAAGTGTGACCATACTCTGCCATGGGAGTGGGCGGCAAACCGCCCTCGGGCAGTCCCACCATCCTGCGGAAACCATCGCGGTCCCGCCGGCTGATGTTGGAGTAGATGAAATGATCAATATTCTTCAAGGTCAGGGAAGACGCTGCCAGGGCTTTTTGCACCACCCAGAGCAAGTTCAGATAGTAGACCGGCATCACCTCGTTTTCCATGCAGGCAGCATCCACTTTAATCTCGAGCTGCCCGTTGGTCTTGATTAATGCAATGGCCTCGTGCAGATGGCCGAGGGTCATAGCTTCCACGCTGAGCAGTAAAGGTCCTTCGTCGCCTTCGCGCCTCAGAATAACCGCACTAGCGGCGTCGCCCTGCACGGTAATCGGAAGCAACGAGCGGCTGCCGTGAGGCGCGGTGTCACCCGTTACCAGCAGAGCAGTCTGAATGCTTTCATCGGTCCTCATCCAACCCAGTGCGGTCTTAATCGCGAGGTGAAGCGCTGCACAACCGCCGGATTTGAAACTTAAGTTGAGTGAAGTATCGGCCCCGAGTTCATCGCTGAGTTTGTGGGCGAACGAAAAGTATTGCGAGTTCTCTCCAGGGAAAGTGCTGTAATCCAGTATGAGATTGACATCCTGCCCCGTAATTCCAGCCTCGGTCATCGCTGCTGAAGCGGCTTCGAGAACCAAATCGTAAGGTTGCTTGCGGCCGCACACCCGGACGCGGCTTAGTCCGAGACCTTCCGTGGCCCTTTGTCGCGCCTTCGGGCTCAACGGAGCGAGCGTTGCCTCCACTCGATCTCGTTCCCGCTCCAAAACCGCTTCGACGCTCTCATCTTCGGGCGGAACACTGAACGCTGCTGCCGCAATTCGCACATTCATATTCAGGGCAACTCCAGCAAAAGTGCGGCAAAACCATTTTCGCCGGATGTTCCTAACAACAGCGCCTGTCCGCTGGGCGGCCGGTTGCTCAACGCCAGGATTAAGTGCAGAAGAGCGCTGGTATCGGTAAGACCCGCAGCAGCAGGCTGAGCCGGAACGATTCCCGAGCTTGTTCCCGAAATCTCGCCGGCCAAGGCAGATGTACTGCTGGTGGCGCAAGGCGCACCATTACTTGCACAAATGGTGATACTCGGTACGGAGCCGCCGAGCATCTGGCGAATGGTCTCCACAGCTTCTCCGTCGGCCGACCAGCGCCCTGAACTGAAATGGGCATACGCGCGCACTTCACGGCGACCGACTGGTTCCAGCACCAAGGCCGCGACCCCTTCGCTCGGCACAAACCCACTACCATCCGCCAAGGGCTCCGAGTTGTAGCAGCACGGCGACAACAAACCCGCCGCCTCGTACCATTCGTAGACGGCGCGCGTGAGTGTATCACCGGCAAGCACGATGGCCAAATCCGCCTGCCCGTGGCGGAGCAGCGAAGCCGCCTGGATCAGCGCGCTTTCGCCGGCAAAGCCCCTGCAGCCGATCGTAATGTTTGGCCCTCGCACCTCATGCCATAAAGCCACATGACTTGCCGGAGCGTTGGCGAGCCCTTCCGGGAAGGGACTGGGGTCGGTCCCGGACCAGCCATGCGCGGCAGCACTATGGAAGAAAGCTTCCGTAAGTTCAGCGCAGCCGAGGCCAGTGCCGAACACAACCGCAACCCGGGAGCGGTCCTCCTGGCTCAAATCGATTCCGGCATCCTGAATAGCCAGCGAGGAAGCCACCATGGCCCACGCCGACAGGCGATCCAGACGCCTCGTTTTCAAACCCGGCACCACGCTGGCGGGACGAAATGGCTTCACCAGAAATGCTCGCCGTAGTCCGGAGGTTGGCCACGCAGTAATGGCTTCGGGTTCCAAAGCGCACGGTGGGATCAGGCCGGCTAGCGTGCCATAGGGACTCACAGAACCGATGCCCGTAATAGCCGCCAAATTCGAAGTCATCAGCGTGCGCTCCCGAACTGTCCATTCCCAAATATGAGCGCCGCGTTGCTGCCACCAAACCCAGCCGAAACGGACATTGCCAGCGGCAGTTCCTGCCAAAGAACTTTTCCACGGAGCCAATCCACACTTGGGCTCTCAATGGGATCCGTCAGCCGTAACGTTGGCAGCAGCGCGCCACAGCGAACCGCGATAATCGTGATGATTGCCTCCAACGCTCCAGCCGCTCCCAGGCAGTGTCCGAAATAAGATTTTGTCGAAGAGACGGGAATCGGACGTTTGCGTTCGCGAAAGGCAGTCTCATACGCATTCGTCTCAGCAACATCGTTCAGAGGCGTGCCCGTGCCGTGGGCATTCACATAGCCGATATCGTCGTCACTGACCTCCGCCATTTCCATCGCAAGGCGCATGCAATCAGCCAGCCCATTCCCCTGTGTCTGTGGGGCGGTGGAATGAAATGCATCGTTCGTCATCGCCCAACCCCGCAACACGGCCAGAACGTTGGCGTTACGAGCCTCAGCTCGCTCGAGCGTTTCCAGCACAAGCACGGCGGCTCCTTCACCCAAGTTCAACCCCTTTCGATTCCGGTCAAAAGGACGGCACGGGTCTGGGTCCAATGCCTGCAGCGAGTTGAACCCACTCAGCGTGAACGGACACAGTGCGTCACTGCCTCCTGCCAACATCATGGGTGCCGCCCCGTCGAGAAGCATATTTGCCGCGAGGGCGATGGCCATCGCGCTCGAAGCGCACGCCGCAGAAATAGCACAGCGTGGTCCGCGGACGCCGAGGTACTCCCCCACTGCGTCGGCAACGCGCGCCGGAGGATACGAAGCTGCCCTCGCCAGACCGCCACGCTGATACCAGGCACTTGGATTCTCAGCGATTTCCGGATCGATCTCGCTCAAGCCCGCGACCGTGCTGGCCATGAAGACGCCACTTCCCCGTCGGGCAGTGCTCTCGGAGTCAAGATTCACTACGGCGTCTCGAGCCGCCACCATCGCGAGTCGGTCGCTGCGGGAATATTGAGGGCCGTCTTTTTGCAGAGGGGGTAATCCACTGACATGTGCGGTGCTTCCCACGAAGCCAGGATACAAATCCTTCGTGTGCGCCAGACGGCACTTTCCCGACAGCATGCCCGCTTGCAGGCAGTCGACGCCGATACCATAGGGACTGACCACCCCGATACCTGTGACGACAATCGTTTTCCGGGAATCAGTCACGAGAGTCAACCGGCCAAAAATCAAAGAAATTCATCCACTGATCGTAATGGGTCATCAACGTTTTTTCCAGGAAGCGGACGGCCTGGCACAGAGCTCCCTGCAAGCCGGCGTCCGCGTCTTCGAATCCGGCCAGCGCTGGAACTGGCAAGATCGGATCGCCCATCACAGCTCGGTAACGCAGCCAACCTTGGCGAACCACGAAGCCCGGTAGCACCGGCGCACCCGAAACCTGCGAAAGCAAGAAGGGACCTAGCGGAAACGGAGTGGGTTCTGAAAAAAAAGGGACCTCGGCGCTGTGACGCTGATAGACGCGGTCTCCCTGCATCGCTACGATTTCGTTTTGGCGCAGGGCCTGTAACAGTTCGATAGTGGCCTGCGCGCCGTTTCTGAGATCCACAATCTTGAGCCGTTCGCTGGCCATCAAATTCCGCAGGCTGATTTCTGCCGGGTTGTCTTCGACCACGCGCGCCACGTTGACGGGTCGGCCGTGCATTTCCAGAAGACGTGAGGCAAATTCCCAATTCCCCACATGCGCCGTCCACACAATAAGCCCATTCCCCGCGGCCAGGCACTGGTCGATCTTGGCCCCGCCGCGTTCCGGGTCCACCAACATGCCGAGCAGTTCGGAGTGTGAGGCCTGCGGGACATAACAATAAGAAACCATGAGATCGCAGAACGAATAGAACACCCAATAAACCTTCCATTGCAACGCAAGCCCGCGCTTACCTGAGACTCGACGCAGATTACCGGCTACTGCTCGCCGTTCCCGCTTCAGCATGATGAAGAAGATCATGGCCGTGACCACTGCGATGGGAGGATGAAGGAGGCGCGGCACCCTCGGTATGATGACAAATATAATTCGCTGCGCTGTGATGTTGTGAAACCGGTGCTCGTACCAGCGCATCATTTTCCGCCTGCCGTCATAAAGTAGCCCACGTTGCGAGTCCCGCTGCTCTTCAACAGCGGCCACACGCCAACGATTTCCAGATCGCAGTACCCGGTGCTCCGGATGGTGCCAATTCCACCGAGCAAGGCATCGCTGCTCCACGCAAGACCGCGCTGGACCTCAGGCTCAATGCTGTACATGTTTGCTTGAAAAATGTGGAATTGCCTACTGGGGGAGTGTAGGGGTCAGGTCCTGACTGCCGCCACTTTGGATTCAATGATCGATGCCAAAGTGTTGAGACTTTCAAAATGTTTCTGGTCGAAGTTGGCCTCCACCAGCTTGATACCGAAATGCCTCTCGATCTCAAGCACAAGTTGAAGGATATCGACGGAATCGATTTCCAGTTCGCCACCGAGCAGCGGTTGATCGTCGCGCAGATCCTCCGGAGCCATATCCGTGATCCGCAAACTCTTCAATATAATGGGCTTAAGTTGTTCCTTGACGGTCGGCATAATGCGTATTGGCGGCAGTATAGCACAGCCCTAAGGGGTCTCTCGTACACGCCGTGCCACTCAGAATCAGGTGGGCCACTGATTTTTGCCAGCCTGCGAAGTCAACTCTATTCTACCCAAATCCATTTATGAACGGTCTTATTGCAATCCTCCGTCAACTCCGATTACCTGGCCTGTAATGTAGCTTGCCTCCCGAGATCCCAGAAACACCACCAGCGGCGCCACGTCTTCGGGCATACCAAAGCGCCCCAAAGGAATTTCAGAAAGTAGTCGTTTCTCCTCTTTCTGTATGTACTTGGCGGACATGGGACTTGGAACCACGCCTGGGCAGACGGCATTGACCCGGATATGGAATGATCCCATTTCACGCGCTAGCGCCTTCGTGAAAGCGACAATACCGCCTTTGGAGGCCGAATAATTGCACTGGCCGGCCTGGCCGCGAACTCCGCTAGGCGACACGATGTTGCAAATCGCCCCGGCCCCCCGACGCATCATGCCCGGCAAGGCTAAACGCGAACACAAATATGTACCTCGGAGATTGGTGTCAATCACCTCATCCCACTGCTCCTCCGACATGAAAGCCAGCAGGACATCCCGGTTGATGCCAGCGTTGTTTACCAGGTAATCGACAGGACCGTATTCCCGCTCGATCCGCTCGAACATGGCCGCCACACTCGATTGCTGGGAGATATCGGCTTCCACCGCCAGCGCCTGTCCGCCCCCAACCATGATTCGCTCCACTACCCCGGACGCCGGCTCTTTCCCGTGATGATAGTGCACGACTAACGCGAAACCCGGCGCTACCCAGGGCTTGCGCGATGGCTGCCCCTATAATTCCCGAGCCGCCCGTCACCAGAGCGGTTTTCGCGTCCTTGACGCTGTCTTCAGTCTGATCTTCCAGCCGCGTTTCAGCCATATGCGCGAATCACTTTAACGGCTTGAAGATCAAGACATAAACTCCCCAACGTGAGTTATAGCGGGGGATGTTCCCGTTCAACGCATAGGAAACTGTGCCCTGCACCAGGGTGCCCAAGGGACCCGGGGTGTTGAAGTTCACCTCGAAGCCGTCAAACTTGCGGAATTTGAAGGACTCATCCAGATTGCGGGCGCGCGCATAGCTGTACATCCCGTCCACCTTCATAAATTCCATCACATTGAAACCATAGTGCACGTTCGCCATAGCGATGGCGTCAAAAGAATCTGTGCCGCCGGGAATGCCATGCATGCGCGGTGTTGAAAGAAACGAAGGGAAGTAACGGGAGAAACGATCCAGTTGGTTTCCACCCCAGTAAGAAAGATCCCATCCGCCCTTGGTGAACTTTCCTATGTAGTAATCCTTGTTAAACTCGCCGCTATAGAGCGTGTATGCCTTCTGTGGAGGCCGGAACAGTAAGGTGTCTTGCGGTGGCGGGTTCGCCGACGTAGAACCACATCCAACAGGAGGCGGATCGAGTGAAGCACATCCGAACGGTCTCCAGTTGATGCGTTCACCAAGTGTCCCTTGCGCATGGAACACATATCCTCTACGGCTGTACTTTATTTCGACCCCCGGAAGTATGGTCAAGCCATTGCGCGGAAGTTGGTATTGTTCGTCCGCCTTGCTGGTCCGGAGGAAGTTGTCGTACGCGAAGTAATTCGAAGCCGTCAGGCTGAGATGGGTCGTAGCCTGCCATGAGGCTCGCAGTCCGGTGGTTTGCTCCCATGTCCACACCTGCCCTTGCACCAGCTCCGTGTTGCCGCTGTACACGCGGTTCTCGCCGGGTAGACCGTTAAGCGACAAATCCAGCGCCAAGCGGAACTTGGGCCGGTACTGCTTCGAGAGGTCTGTCAAAAGAATTGGCCCCGCAAAGAAAGTAGAAAGCTGCGCGCCGGTGTGCCGAAAATCGAAATCTGCAATGCTGATACCGAGAAACGGAATCGGAAAGTTAAACGTTCCTTCATACATCGCCCCGCCAATCAGAGACCGTATGCGCTTCACGCTGCTATCGACTAAAACGCGCTCGTCGCCCTTTTTTCTCAGCGACCGCAGTCCTTGGTCGGTGTCGCGGACCATTGGGTCGTCTGAACTATGTTCAGCCGCGAGGGTGCCACTGAATTCGGCGGTGTTGATCACGTAGCGCGAGAACTGCACCTTCCTTTGCAACACAAAATCGCGTCCTGCCGCATTCAGCAATTGCTGGGCAGTGATGGACCGCAGCAAGTTGAAATGATTGCCGTTGTCGTCATGGAATAAATCGAAATTCTGCGTCTCGACGTTCACCAGGACGTTCTTCGCACCGCGTTGCGTCAGGTACTGTTTCACCTCGCGGAAAGTAGCGCCATCGATCCACACTTTGCCACTGTACAGCGCCTCGTCCACCACCTTGGGCTCGACTCCAATCACATAGCACATTGCGCCGTCGATTTTTTCCGTGCCCAGCAGCTTGTACACATAGCGTTCGTTGAGCTTCAATTCGAGAGGCTGGGTCAGCACCTTTTCCGGCTCGATTTGCGGCAGCGGAAATTCATGGTTCTTGCCGAACTTCACGCCGTTGACGTACATCTCCTTTTGAGCCATCTCCATGTGGCCGTCACGACTGAAAAACACCTTGAGTTGCATCGAGACGTCGAACCCTGGGCCCAGGTTAGTGTTTTCAAAGTGCAGGCTCATGAAACTGGAGGCCATATAATTTTCCAGCTTCTGTTTCTGAGCTTCTCGGTTCTGCTGCCAGCGCGCAACTATTTCCTCAAGCTTCAGCTCGATTCCGCCCTTAACCTCCACTGTGTTATACAGCGTCTCATCAGCCTCACTTTGTTTATGGACGGAAATCAAGGCGTACTCGCTGGTGCAAGCGCATGTCTGCGCGAGTCCCTTGTCCGTCTTCCTGACCTCGCCCGCCAGGAGCGACGCGCCAGTGACGGGGTCATACCACTTGATCTCGAATGGTCCAGACTTAACACCTTGCAGCCTGACTGTCTTCGGGGAGTCGGGGCTCCCATTGACGCGCACCACCATCACCAGATCCGACGGCCCGCCGCCGAACGACCAGTTCTCGCCGCTTCCTACGCCCTCCACTGCAACCGAGAACGGTGAGGCAGTGGAATCCGCTGCGAACATGTTGCCGGTGATGTAATGCGCCAAAAAGGTGTTGGCTGCGCACACGGCGTTGGCGGCCTTTGCGTCTGGCGGGTCTGACCAGACGATTTCGACAGAAGTACCGCTAGCCGCGAGGATCGCGGTCAGAAACCGCGAACTCGTCGCCGATTCTCCGGCGTCTAACTTGGGGGAGTCCAGCTTGAGGACGAGGGGCTTGTTCAGCGCCTGCTCTGCAATCCACGCCGCGTCCTGGCGCCACCCTTCGGAATAGGTCGTTCCCAGCAGATCGGAATAGGTCGCAAGCCGTTTGACAATATCGCCATGCTGGCTGACAAACCCGGGCGGGAATATAAACGCAACACGCAAGCCGGCGTTGCTGGCTTTCGCGCTTAGCGTCAGGCGCACCAGGCCGAACGCGAATAGATCCGGAGCCGTGAGCGGTTCCTTGATTTCCACCATCAGTCCGCGCACCGCCGCTGCCGAGAGCGGCAGTGATTTCAGGAACGCTCCGACCCTCTCGTTAATCTCCTGCTCGGAATCAGTGCCAGCAAGAGAACCGGCCCCGACTACCACATGCAGCCAGACCTCGGATCCCTCGGGCATGCTCTGAACGGCCTGCGCCTGCTCTTCGATCACGCTAGCCGCGCTTCCACCACCCGCGAAATCAAAGGACAGCGGCGGCAGCACGATCACTTTGCCCGGGGCTTCACATTGTTCGGCCGACTTTAAGCCCGTAGCCAGGTTCTGGTCTGTCGGAATCGAGATCGCAGCCCGAGGAAGGCCAGCCTCCGCCGTCAGCGGTAGAAACAGAAAACCCGAACACAACAGGACAGGGCTAATCCGCCGTAAACCTGCCGCTCGGGAGAAGAATCCAGAAAAGAACTGCGTTGGCGAGCAAAGCGCGAATTTCATGAAATTAAGTCCGACAACTTGGGACGAAAGACATCGACCACGATCACGGAAGGGAATTTGTCGTGCGCCCTGGGACAAGATCGTGTCGACTCGGCTTCGCGAACGTACTGCGTTTGAAGTATATACGAAACGTTTCCTTACGGGCCTGCACTCTAGTGTAGTGCGTCAAGCTGATCGACGTTTATAGTTCGGGTTGCAGGGCCCTTCTTCGCGATCGTCGCGGATGTTCTTTGCGAACTTTGCGGTCAAAGGCTTTGCTTTCCCAGCGCGAGATATAAGAGTCGTTATTTTCGGCGCACTACACTAGGCCTACCCAACTCTGCCGAGACTAAGAAGACCTTCAATCCCAATCAACCTCGCTCGCCCAGTCCTTTGCCGCGTTGTTCCTGCAACAAAATAACCGCAGGGATTAACAACAGCCCGCCGGCCAACGCCAACGCAACACCCAATGAAGTCACCAGCCCCATCTCGGCCAGCGGCGTGAAACTGGAAGCCATCAGCGCCCCGAATCCGACAATTGTCGTCAGGTTCGATTGAATCAGAGCCGGGCCGGTAGCCTTCGCAATCGCGAGAATTCCGAGGCGCTCGTTCTCGAGATAACGGCGGACCAGATGGATGCCGTTGTCGATCCCAATGCCAATGATGAGCGGAATCGCCGTGATGGACATGAAACTGAAGCGGTGCCTCACCAGCAGCAATAGCCCGAAGGTTCCAACAATCCCGAATACGATCGGGATCAGTACGATGAGCGACACGCGGAGGTTGCGAAAACAAAGATAGACAATCAACAGAATCCCGGCTCCCGTCCACACCAATGCCCTGCGGCTGTCATGCAGCACCTGGCTCTGCATGTCGCGGTTCATCTTGTCGAAAGAGAACTCCACGAACGGACCAGATTGATTCCGCCAGGACGCGATGACGCTTTCCGGAACTACATCGATCGCATCGGGATCCGTGCCATAGAACGCGATGGCCGCCACGTAGCTGCCGTCCCCCGTCTTGCGAATGCTGTTGTCGAGCAGCCCTGGCGGCAGGAATTTCGCGGCCGTTTCCAGGGTGACCGGATCATTGTTTTGTCCCAGGGTTCGCAGTCGGTCGATAAAGGGCTGAACCGGCTCGGTCCGAAAACCATTCTCACGCAGCGACTCCTCCAGGGCACGAGCGGAAGCCGCGAAATTGACACCCTTCAGCAAACTGGCCCGCTCGTTCTGTGTGCGGGCGGAAGGAAGCAGGGTTGTGGGCGAGAAGATGGACTTGATGATTCCGCGCTGTCGATACCCTTCGAGCCCGGCTGTCAATTCCTCGGCCCTGCCCAGCACTTCCTGCTCGCCACCCGCGACCAAAAACACGTGCGGACTTCCCTCAATGCCGAACCTTGCGGAAAGCCGATTCTGCGCGGCGACCGCAGGATTATCCGCGCCAGTGATCTCGAAGCGGGCGCCCATCTTGATGGTCGGCAGAAACACCAATGACAGCACGAACATTCCCGCGCCAAAACTGACAACCAGGCGAGCATGCCGTCCCACAAAATCAACGGATTTCCGCGCTACCCACGGAAGCAGACGGAAGGTAATGGTCTCTGGCGCCCGCGGCTTGGAGAAACGCCACCATAGCCCCATCAGCGCGGGAACCGTCAACAGAGTGTGCAGGACCATCATGAACATTCCGACAGTGAGGATGAACCCGAACTCCGCCAATGCCTTGAAGCTGGAAGTCGCCAGCGAGGCGGTAGCGGTCGCCGCCGTTATGATGCAGAGGAGTACGCTAAATCCAGTGGTTTCGAATGCGCGCAGCACCGCATCATTCAGCGTCCCGCCCTTGGCCCATTCCTGCGGTACGCGATTGAAGAAATGTACGACTTGGTCGTCTCCCGAGCCCCGCCAGAATCGCGATAAAGGACAGACTGATGAGATTTACTTCTCCCGGATAGAAACTTGCCACGCCCGTTGTCCAAAGAATGCCCAGGCCGGCCGGGAGCAACGACAAAAGCAGCAGCGGAATCCTCGGATAGATCACCAGGCACAACAGCAGATTCCCCACGATCGAAATCATCGAAATGCGGCGAATGTTCGTCTCGATGAATTGGTGCTCCTGCTCCGCGTAAACGTAAGCGCCCGCCGGAGTAGCCCGCACTCCGGAGTCACGGAAGGCCGGATCCGCGTTCATCGACTGGATGTGATCCCGCGTCCATCGCACCACTTGCTCCGCGAACTTATAATCCATCGCCGACTGGCGAGGTTCGGCAATGATGAGCAGGGCCTTGTGATCTTTGCTGAAGAATCGATTCCCGGATCCCCATTGCAGATCGAAATTGGCGAACTGCGAAAACCCACCGCTGTTGCGAGCCTCCACTTCCATAAGGCCTAAAGGATCTGCAACGAAGTAATTCGTCCCTAAAGACGAGAACGGCGTGACCAGCTCAGTTGCGGCGCGGCGAACGTTTTGATGAATCTGTTGCGGATCGAGCCGCCGCTTAAGATCGTCCGTTTCATCTGCCCCCGCAAACGACGGGAAATTCCAGGTGAAATACCGCACGATGTTGAGCAGTTCGTCCTCTTGCAAGCCGCACCGCGCATGCAGGAACAGTCCGCTGGTCAGCATGTCAGCGGTGAGACGGTCGGCCGCTTCCTCCATCGGCGCGGTCGTGTCCGCGTCTCCATCAGGGCCCTCGATCAGCACAAAGAGCTGGTTGCCATAACCCAGTTCTTTGCCGATCTGGCTCGCGGCTCGCCATTGAGGATCGCGATCCCCAAACAGGTCGGTCAGGTCCGTCCCGGTTCGCAGGTTGTGGATGTTCGCATACAACAGTAAGGTCACAACCAGGCTGACAGCCGTCACTAACCATGGATGACCCACGACAAGGCCGCCCACCAGGCGCATGAATCGGACCATCATGTTGCGGATTCTGCCAAAGGTTTTCTCGCGATGAATAAGATATGAGCCAGCGGTAGACGGTTTCGGAACCGGCATTCTTCCACCCGCAGACCGGCCTTCTCCAGCACACTGCGGTACTCGGCGGCCGGAAGCGTAAGGGGCCGTATGCCTGCGGGCCCGAAGGCGAATATCAGCCGGTCGAAAGCCATGGTGATTGTCGACCACAAACCGCGCTCGCGATCGTGGACCCGAAAGATCAAAACTCCCTGGGGCTCGAGCGCAGAACAGCATCGTTGCAGCAGGGTCATTTGCTCATCGGCGCCCAGATACTGCAACACATCCAAAATTAGAATCAAACCCGCTGGTGGAAACCTGAAACCACGAATGTCGGCAACGCTTAGGTCCGCGTTCATCCCGCTGAGGGCCTGGCGAGCGACCGCGATGCGATGCCCGTTAAGGTCGCAACCAACCAGGCGCCGGGTGGAATCACCGAAAGCTGCGAAACTAAGGGCCATCCCGTAGCCGCAACCAAGGTCCACGACTGTCCCCGACCCCAAGTTTTCAGCTGCCAGCAACCCGAAGATCCGATCCAGCCGCAGCTTCCACCGCACGAATTCACGGTCAGCCCAAGCGCACTGGGCAAACATCGCCTTCACAAAACGAACTCGGTCCCGCAATCCTGGATTGGCGGGCGTTTTTAGCTGGATCACAGCAGCAGTAGTCGCCGCTCCCACGCCGCCAACCAGCACCCCCAGCACCACGCTCCCAATCACAAAAGCCAGCATTTCTTCCTTCATATGCACGCCTGTGAGTGCGGAAAGATGAAACGGACGAAACGAGCCGCCTCGAAGAAAATACCCGATCTCGACAGAAGACACGATAATCGCGGGCTGGAGCAGCGGATTGTTTATGAAGGTGCCAGCCACGGTCAGCGGCTTATTCAGCCTGAACAACAAAGCCGCACCCACTGCCGCCAGGGTTTGAAAACCGTAGATGGGCACGATCCCGATGAATATCCCCAGGAACACGGCGGCCGCCGCTCGGCCAGGCTCAAGCCTCTCCTTCAATAAGGCGGCTACGAACTGCCGCGCGCGAGTCTGAAATCTTCGGATCAAATAGTTGCCATCGTCTGCCTGGCCCTTCGTTCGTCCATTAGGCCGATACCACCGACAACTCACCGCTCGCCACGATCTCCCCATCCACCCACACCGTGCCGCCGATGCACGCCATCTGCCCAACCTCGGTCAGCTTCTTGGTCTCAACGCGCAGATTTTGCCCCGGAGTGACGGTCTTGAGAAACTTAAACCGGTTTACCGCCGCGAGCAGCGCCACTCCTGCCCCAGGCCCCTGCTGTCCCGCCGATCCCAGCATCACTCCCGCTGTCTGAGCCACCGCTTCAATCAGAAAAACCCCCGGCAGAATCGGTTTGGCGGGAAAATGTCCGGTAAAAATCGGGTCCGCGGGATCTACGAACTTCACTGCAACACAGCGAACTCCCGGCTCCAGTTCTTCCACCCGGTCGATCCACAGGAACGGAGCGCGATGAGGAATCATCGTCTCGATTTCACTCCGCTCGATTACTCTTCGCTCAGTCACTTTGGTTTGTAGACCTCAAACGTTTCTGCCGGAATCTTCGGGTTCAGCGAATTGACGTCGATCACGAACACACTGTTCACACCGCTCTTGCCGTCGACCTCCAGCGACCGCAGCAGGAAGTCCCGTTTATCCAGCTTAACGACCATGTAATTCAGCCTGCGGCGAAAATTGTCCGTCCGAGGAACCAGCTTCATCTCGAAGTCCGGGCCGTCCTCTCGCACAGTGATGGTGAAGTTTTTTTTCAGGTTCCCGATGGAACTCTCCCGGCTGAAATAAGACTGCGCGCGGCGAACGTTCCCCCCAACTTCCATGACCTCCGTCTTGCCGCCAGTGGTTACGTTGAGATAGTCCTCGTTGAAGCGAATGCGCATCTTCGACGGCTCGAAGTACTCCAGCGCGAATCGCTTGGTACCCTCGGCGCAAAACTTGCCGCGCAGCACCAGAGGTTTCACCATCAGGGTGGAAGTGCGGGTTTCAACAATAGTCCCGCAGCTGCTGGTGTATTTTTTCTGCGCTTGCTGAACCCCTTCCCAAATCCGACTCAGCAGATCGTCGCTCTGGCCGGCCAGCACTGCCGGAAATATCATCGACGCAAGGAGAAAGAGCGCACATGACTGCCGGATTCGCAGGGCCACGTCACGCCCCCAGAAAGCGAAACGCCAGCGACCACAGGCAAACCCACACTGTGTCTCGCACCGGCTTCATCTTCGAGCGCGCCTCGCCATCGTGGTAGACGGTGTGGACGGGAGCGTGCGCAATGGTGCAGCCCGACCGCGTCATCTTGATCAACATTTCCATCTCTAATTCGTAATAGCGGCTTCGCAGCCGGGTTCCATGGAGTTTATCCAGCCGGAACAGCCGGAAGCCGCTCTGGCTGTCGCGAATCTCGTGGCCCACCAGCGACGACGCTACGCGGCTGCCAATCGTGTTGGAGTAATAGCGAGAGCGAGGCATCGAGTCGCGATCGAACGAGCGTGCCCCAATCACCAGGTCTGCGCCTGTTTCTTTCGCCACACGCAGCAAGCCAGGAATATCTTCTGGCAGGTGTTGGCCGTCGCCATCCAGAGTGATCACGTGGGTAAAGTTCTGGGCACGTGCGAACTCGATGCCCAGACGGAGCGCCGAAGCCTTGCCGCAATTCCTGGGCGATCGAAGACACATCGCTCCCGCAGCCTGGGCAACTTGCCCTGTCCCGTCGCCGGAACCATCGTCAATCACAACGACTTTTTCGACATGCGGTTGGGTCCCTTTCACCACGTCGGCGATGTAAGAGACCTCGTTGAATGCCGGAATGAGCGCGCAGGTTCGCATGCAGCAGGTTTCAGCGTGGGTGCAGGTTCGCCGGGACAGCACGCTGGAATTCGCAGTGAGTGTATCACCGTCGGACCACACCAAGAAACCCAGCTAGCAAGCCCTTCGTGAACCTTAGTGCTCTTCGTGGTTCATGATTTTTCTCTCCGCCAAAAGGACACTGTAAATGCTGCCAATTGGCCTTGCAGTTGACCCTCAAAGTAAAGTAACCTGTCGCGACAATGGGGATGTCCCGGGAACCAGCGTTTCACCAGTCTGCTTAAGTTCGCGCAATCAAAATTGATTTAGGACGCAAAGACTATGAAAGCACTGCTCGTGCAATGCCCCGCAACCTCACCCTGGGTTCCAAGAAGGCAGTGGGAACCTCCATCCGTGGCGTTGGCCACCATTGCGGCGCAAATTGATAACCACGACGTAAAAGTCCTGGACCTGGCTCCCACTCGGAAGCGTGCCATTCCAATTCTGATGGAGACGCTGCAGAACGAGCGCCCGGATGTCGTCGGCTTTTCCGGGATGGCCTTTCAGTACGACTGCAATCTCCGGATGGCTTACCTCACCAAGCAACTCAATCCCCGCATCAAGACTGTCCTCGGCGGCTACCACGCCACGCTATCCTACGACACCATTGAGGGTTCACAGGGGGCCGACTACTGGGACTTCATTGTCCGCGGCGAGGGCGACTTCAGCTTCGGCGAACTTCTAGACTCGCTCGATGCGCAAGGTCGCGGACTGGACAACGTCTTGGGCGTATCGTACAAGACCGAAAACCGCCAGTTTCATCACAACGCCCCACGTCCGCTCGAGGATGTAACCAAGATCAAGCTTCCCGCCCGCGATAAGCGCATCATCAAGAACTTCCACATGTACTTCCGCCGGGCCGACGTCATCGAGACCTCCCGCGGCTGCCTCTACCACTGCAATTTCTGCAGTATCCATCAAATGTACGGAAGTTCGATCCGCCAGTATCCTCTGGAACGCGTGCTCGCCGATATCGAGGACGCCTACAGCCGCGGTGCGCGCCACATCTTTTGCACCGACGACAACATCACCCAGAACATGGATCGTTTCGAGGAACTGATCGACGGCGTGATCTCGCTCAAACTCAAGAATCTGCACTTCACCACGCAGGCGACCGTGATCGGCTTTTCCCAGCGCCCGCACGTTATCAAGAAATTGCCCAAGGCCGGTTTCGTCTCCATCTTCCTCGGCATTGAAAACGCTTCAACGAAAAACCTGCGGGCCATGAAAAAGCCCAACACACTCCCCGCCATCAAGAAAGCCATCGCCGAGTTGCACAAAGAGAACATTGTCGTCATTGCCGGTCTCATCAACGGGCTCCCCGACGACGATCCCGAGAGCATGCGCGAGAACTACCGCTTCATCAAGGAGCAGGGTGTCAGCAGCATCATGGATCAGATCATGACCCCTTATCCCAAGACCCCTTTGCGCGACAACATGCTCCGCGACGGTCAAATCCAGAACCTGTCGGACTTCCGCTGGTATGACGGCTACTTCGCCAACGTTCGGACTTCCAATTTGTCTCCGGAGGAACTCAGCTTCGCCCGTTGGAAGATTCGCCGCGAGATCATTGGCATGTGGCGGCCCACGAAAGGCGACTGGAAGTTTTTTAAGGGTTACACCTATGTCTGGTCGTTCGGCCTGCGCTATATCATTTGGCTGAACGAGCGCATGCTGGAGCTGCTGTTCGGGATCGAAGGCCGCTACAAGCTGCAGATGCGGCACTTCATGCAGCTCAACGATTTCGGCATCGAAGTCCCCGGCCTGGAGAGGAAAGACAGCTACCATCCGGTCTACGGCACTTCAGACGACCCATTTCGCGACACCCGTCGTTCTCTGCTGAAGAAGCGTTTGCGCTTCGATTGGCGAAAGCTGCTGGCCATGCCGCACACGCCCGCATCTCGGCCTGAACCATCGCCGGTTGTAACTGCTTCTTTGCTCCCCAAGAGGCAACCTGTGGGGCAATCGGAGGCCGGGAATACGCTTGTTAGCATAGCGTCGCAGCGAATGCAATGAGTCATCCATCCGTGATCATTAAATTTCCAAAGGCGGTAGTGGAACCAAGACTGTGCCAGAAAGGTAGCCGGTGCGAATCCTGCTGCTGAGGCCGTACCCTGAAACCTCTCAGTTCGGTTTGGCTCCTTTTTTTCAAACCGAACCATTAGGTTTGATGTACCTGGCCGCGGCGCTGCGCTCGGCGGGGCATTCCGTCTACCTGGCCGACATGCGTTTCGAACGGCGCAGCATCACTCAGGTTCTGCGCCAGTGGCCACCCGATTTAGTCGCCATCTCCTGCCTGCACATCCTCGAGGCGCCTGCCGCGCTCCAGGTGGCGGACCAGATCAAAGCGCACAACCCGAAGATTTTTGTCGCCCTCGGCGGCCACGCCATATCTGCCTACCCCAAAGCTGTGGATGGCAACCGCTCTGTTGACGCAATCTGCATCGGCGAAGGGGAAACGCTGCTGCCCGCTCTGTGCGACGCCGTCGCCAACGGTCGCGCCTTGGATACGCTTCCATCGCTGCTGCTTCCCAACGGTGACGGCCGCTTTCAGGGCACGACTGCCAAGCCGGGCCGATGGCTGGATCTGGCCCAGATGCCCCTCCCCGATCGGTCCGTGGTGGCTCGCTATCAGAAGCGCTACTGCTGTCTGAATTACATGCCGATGTGGACAATGGAAACGGCCCGCGGGTGCTCCTACCGGTGCAACTTCTGTTCGGTGTGGCAACTCTACAAGCGCACCTACCGGTGCCATGCCCCCGATCAGGTGCGTGCCGACTTCGAGGCTACAGGCCGCAATCTGTTCATGGTCGATGATTTGTTCTGGGCCGACCGCAGGCGCAGCGAAGAGTTAGGCCACACTTTGCTCCAGTCCAGCGAACGCAAGAACCTGCTTCTGGTGCAAACCCGCGCGGATCTGGTCACGGAAAATGCGGACCTGCTAAAGCTGTGGCGTCCGCTGGCCAAGTCTTTCGACATTTTCTTCGGCTTGGAGTCCCACACCAGCCCGGGCCTCAGTTCGCTGAACAAGGATGCCGACATCAACAAGACCGTAGAAGCCGTCCGCATTGCCCGCGAACTCGGGTATGGCGTCACCGGGAATTTCATTATCGATCCGGATTTTACCGAGGCCGATTTTCAAGGCTTGTGGGATTTTATGGACGAACACCAACTGTATCGCGTGGGATTCACTATCCTGACGCCCCTGCCGGGCACTTACTACTTCGAAAAGAGCAGGAAGAAAATCGACGTATTCGACTGGACCCACTACGACCTGCACCACCTGCTTTGGCAGCCGCGCCTGCCGGTCGATCGCTTCTTCGAGCTTTATTGTGAGTCCTGGCGGCGTAGTGTTCTCAACATCGCGGGAAAGAAGAAGTGGTGGCAGTGGCTCAACCAGGTTCGATTGCGCGACATTCCACGCCTGGCCCAGATTCTCGCGCGCACCCAAACCTTGATGGATCCCCAGGCTTACTTGCAGGAGACAAGTCTCCTGGGCCCGAGAACATTGCCCCCTGCTTCCGAATCCCCAGCCGACACCGTCTCAACCGGCGCCCTGCGCGGAGCCTGATTCTAGTCCTAATCGCCGCAGTCTCCCATCGTGCCTAGGCAATCTTCCGCAGGTGCTGTCGCGGCTGGCCTTCCGATCTGCACCAGATCAGCAACCGATCGTTCTTTCAGCACAATCTCGCGGTAGAGCTTTGCCATGCGCTGGTTATGAGCGTCCAGCTTAATCCGCTCGGCTCGCGCTCGCATCTTCTCCTCGCGCGCGTTCTTGGCGATGCCGAGTCGCTCCAGGTCGTGCTGGGCATGGTCGCTGACAATGTCGTCGTTCAAAACCAGATGATGTTCGGTACTGCTGAGGTTGACGCTTTTGCCGCCGGCAAAAATCTCATGCCGGCCGTGCTCCTCGTACCACTTGGTCAGCGTGGCGGTCATGTGCATCTTCTCGATGATGTTCCGCCATCCCATTCCGGTGTTGTATGCGCAAAAGGAAATTTCCCCCTCTTGCGTGGCGTAGGGAATAATGCACTGCTCGGTCCTGCGGAAATCGTAATTGAACAGATCCTGGAACCACATGCCCGCCACAAACAGCAGGTTCCAGCGATCACGCCGGCGGCGGAGGATGTCATCCATCGTCCGCTTGCCCGAGACGTCGCCATAATCGCGCCCGGTTGCGCCCAGTCCCTTGTCGAGCTTTCTCAACATATCGAAAGCGTGGAAATGGGTGGGCGCGCGGAAAGCGTTGTAATTCCGCACCAGAGCCAATGCCATCCCCGCAACGGACATCCACTTGCTGCGAGCCCAATCGTTGATCCTTGCAATGTCTTTGGCAAACTGATCGGCATCCAGAAATGCAGTGACCGGAACCGCCTCGCGCGTCTGCTTATCCACCATAACTGCCATGCCAACTCCACAATTCGGGTGGCAACCGCAGGCGACCTGGCCCCATGCGGCTTCGGGGCCATGAACCAGGTCGGCCCAGTCCGAAAAAGTGCCTAGGAATGAGAGCGGAAACCAGTCGCGGACGGGTTCTCCGATGTTCAACTGGTTCTTCATGTCGTGGGCGAGGTGCGAGAGCGTGTAGCGCTGGGCTATGCGGCGTTCGTCGGTTATGGCCTCGTCGCGGCCAGTGAACGAGACCGGCTGGAATGACACCATTGCTATCTTGTCCGGGTTGTCCAGCGCGAATTGCACAACGCGGCCCACCTGCTCGTTGTTGATCCCGTTGACCACGGTCGTCACCAGCACGATTTCCACGCCGTTGGAGTGCAGGTTTTCGATGGCCCGCAGTTTCACGTCGAACAGATTCCCGACGTTGCGATGGGAATTCGCCGGGTTGCCGATGCCGTCGAATTGAAGATAGGCGTAGCGCAAACCAGCTTCCGCGGCCTGGCGCGCGAACTCCGGGCTCTTGGCAAACTCGATTCCGTTGGTTGCTGCTTGCACACTGTCGTAGCCGAGCTGGCGGGCGTAGCGAATGGCATCCAGAAAATGTGGCGACATAGTCGGCTCGCCACCGGAGAATTGCACTGACATCTGGCGCCGGGGCTTGATGGAAAATGCGTTATCGAGCAGCGTCTTGACGTCATCCCAGGTCAACTCGTGTACGAAGCCCACCTGATTGGCGTCCATGAAACAGGGGTCGCACATCATGTTGCAGCGGTTGGTCAGGTCGATGGTGAGAACCGATCCCCGCCCGTGCTTGATGGTGCTGCTACCGTGGTTGTGCAACTTCTCGTCGTTGTGAGCACGAATGTCGCGGCCGGGGAACGTCTCCTCGAGATGCCGGAAGAACGCCGGATCGATGGAGATGACATCCTCGAAATGCCCATGGACAGGACAGTCCTTGACCATCAGGATTCTGCCGTCACACTCGATGATCTGCGCCTTGATTTCACCCGGCCTCTCGTTCAGCAGGATGCTGTAATCCTCTTTGCCGTCGACGATCCGCCGGCGGATCTCCGGCACACAGCGAGGGCACAAGGAATCGGTTTCCCGCGGCCAGCCCAGCGGAGGCTTGGACTTTTCGCGGGACTTCAGCAGCGGCTTGTCCGACCACCTGGGGATGAAGGAGGGATTCTCAGGAACGAGGTCGTTCGTCAAACAAAATATCCGCCACGCCCCGTTCGCAGCAATCGACATCGCCTTTTCAAGGTATTTGATGGGCTGACGCATTTTTCCCGTGTTTACCCTTGCACCGCGAAGTAGGTAGCTTAACTGGGACTCGCAGTGTGCTCAACTGGATAAGCAAATCCTGCCTTGGCGTTCGGCGTTGAGCCGGCCACAATTTCGTTCACATTCCGTAAAGAACGATTCTGAAGAACACTGTACATATCGACTAGATCGCTATCCGTGTAGCCGTTTACCTTTAGAACCTCGATCGACCGGCGCAGATGCTGGTGGTTGTGCATGCCGAACTGCGTATGATAGTCCATCAGGTGCTTCATCATCTCGCTTTTCGGAAACGTCGCAGTTCCCCTGGGCATGTCGTGATAGGACAGCGCACCATCCGCTAGGAAGGCGGTAGTATCCCAGCCGGCTTCCGCCGCCTGGTCGACGATTTCGCATCCATCGTATCCCCGCAGACAAAAGTGGTAAGGAAGGAGCGATGGCATGTGTAACTGGGCCAGGTAGTCGAGTGTTCGTTGCGCATCATCCCCGGTCTCTGTGGGAAAACCGTACATCGTATTTACATTGACGATCAGCCCGCGGTCCTGGGAGTAGTTGATGATGTCCGCGGCCTTCTCCAGGTGCATGTTCTTCTTGACTAGCTTCTGAATGCGCTGGCTTCCGGATTCAACCGCGTAGGTAACCCATACCGTTCCAGCGTCGGCCATCAGGTCCACCAACTCGCGTGTCATGATGTCTGCCCGCAATCCATTCACGAAATAAAGGCGCCAATTCTTGCGAAGGCCGATAATCATGCGGAACACGGCCTCGGTGCGCTTGCGGTCCATATTGAAAATATCGTCCACCACGTAGAAGTCGTCGATGCCATGGTCGCGCGACATCTGTTGCATCTCAGCGACCACGTTCTCCGCGGAACGCAGCCGCGCCGTCTTGCCGGCAAAGGTATTGCAGTAAGTGCATAAGAACGGACAACCCCGGCTGGTGAGCAGGACGCCTTGCCGCCGGTGGTTATAGGCATAACTCAGGTGCTCTTCGTACCGCGCCAGATCGACCAGGCCGTAGTCGGGGAAGGGAAGTTCGTCCAGATTATCGACGACATCCCCGTCGCCCAAATCGACGATCTCATTGCCATGGCGAAACACCAGACCGTTGGTGGCGGTGCCCGCGAGGAGACGCGAAAACGTCAACTCACCCTCGCCGACCACCAGGAGATCGATTGCGCAGATGGCTTGCAGAACGGCTCCGCGCCGGGCGGTGGCGATGGGGCCGCCAGCCACGATAGGGACTTCCAGAACGCTCCGTGTCAACTCGGCAACGCGCTTGAGTTCATCCTCGAACAGGCTGATACTGCGGATTCCAACCGCATCGGGGCGATATTCCAAAAGCTTCGCGACCAGCTCATCGTCGGACCGCCCGTCCAACGATGTTTCAAGGATTTGGATGTGTACATCCGGATGGTCCCGCTGCGCACTGCTGGCCACGTACATCAGCCCAACCGGAGGGATATGGACCTCGGGCGTGACCCGGCCACCGACCCAGCGTCGCTGATCGTTGGCCTCGATCAACAAGACGCGACGGCTCTTCGACAATCTTTCGAGCACGTCGTTTGATGGCTTTCGCGCTGACGAATCAATGGTGTACAGCACGCCCCGTCCCCCCTTTGAATCTTGCAGGTTGCCAGCCCTTCGGAGACCTACCCCACCCGTTGCCGAAGATTATCAGATACCATTTTCTGCGACAACACCTTCTTGCTGTGAGGCGCCTGAAGCGGAACCCCTGCACCGTGGTTTTTTGTGGCGTTGTTTTGCACTCCTAGGTATCCTCAACCACGCTCCAACCCACCAGTCGGGAAACCCGGCGGGACAAGGGACGGGGAGCCCGGCTGGAAGGCATCGCGCCGGTGAAATTGCACTTGCGGACGCCCATTTAAGAACGCGATGAGACGCCGGTCAGCCTGGAAGATTGAGAATTACACCTACTGCGAGTGTTCGCACCCGGAACGAGAATTCGGCTACGCGGTCTCTTTGCACAACCACTCCTGCCACTCCGTAGAAAAGTTGGCAGCCCTAAACCTGGTCGTGAAGATGGCCTTCATGCGCCCTTTGAGTGGAGTGCTTCAGAGCGCATTCGGTCTCGGCGGTGTCTCTGACCTGAATTACGCAGAGATTACCTACAACCCGCCCTACACTCCCGAAGACGTTTATCAGATCGAGTCCGCCGCGGCCGCCCGGTGGGGCTTCAATGGAGTTCACCTGGCCATCACCGATCACGACGAATTCGCCGGCAACCTCGCTCTTATCCACGGCCGGCCCGACCTTAACGGCCGCATTGCAATCAGCGAAGAGCTGTCTCTGTGGTACCAGGGCCACCTGTTTCACCTGGGGCTCAGCGGCCTGCCCGAGAGCGGAATCGACGAGACACACAGTCGGATTCAATCGGCCGCCCGGGGCGGACGCTACGACGAACTGTTTGAAACGCTCGCCGCCAGCGGCTGCCTGGTCGTCCTGAATCACCCGCTCGTCGCCTGGGGACCGGGCTCGGAAACGATTCCCTTTGCAGAACTCTTCACTCGGTACGGGTGGGCGATTCACGCTTTGGAGGTAAACGGGATGCGGCGTCGCGAGGAGAACAACCGCGTTCTGGAACTCGCCCGCCAGTGGCGCAAGCCGGTGGTGGGCGGAGGCGATAGTCATCTGCTGGTGGCCAGCTCCATCATCTCGCTGTCGCAGGGGGCAACCTTCAAGGACTTTATTGCCGAAGTGAAGGATGGGCACGCGGTGCCATTCATCACGCCCGATTACTTCGCCCCGCTCAAGTGGAAACTGTTCCTGCGGGTCCTGTTCTTCATGTCCCGCTACCGGCAAATCGCCAGTTATAAGGGACAACCGGTGGCCGCCATGCTCGAACGACGGAGAGTGCTGCTCGATCCGGTGGGATCGGCCAGCCGCGCCTTTCTGGCACTGGTTCAGGGTTTGGGATTGTCTCGCTGAACACCTTTAGCTTGGTGCAGACTCGCGATTGCCGCAATCACCCGCGGATTTGCATGCCGCGGGTTCCGGCGCTTGGACGCCGGCATCCTCACGCGGGCCGGCCAACACGAATTTGAATCCCCGCGCCCTGAGCTCATCGATTACCCTAGGCAAAGCTTCCAGCATGACATCGCGCCCCACCCGGCAAATGATCGTGCAGCAGGATGATGTCCCCGCTTGCCGCTTGCTTCAAGATGCGCCGGGCAAGAACGCCGGAATTCCAGGTCAGCGTATCGCGGCTGCGAATGCTCCAGGAAACGTACTCCAGCCCGGCATCCTCGAGATACCGCCGCAGAAGCGGATGGCGCTGGCCCACCGGCGAGCGGAACAAACGCGAACGGAACCCGGAAATGCGGCGCACGCTTTCTGCGCCGCGCTCGATCTCTGCCCGCAGACAGGCGGGCGTGAGAAAACAAAATAGAGAATAATGCGACCAGGTATGGTTGGCGAGCAGATGCCCTTCTGCCCAGGCACGCCGGACGATTTCCGGATATTGGTCGGCGCGTTTGCCGACAACAAAGAATGTCGCCTTCACACCTTTTTCCCGAAGTAGATCGAGTAACTTCGGCGTGTCCACGGGGTTGGGCCCGTCGTCGAAAGTCAGGGCCACGCAACCCGCGCCCTCTACCCGGCTGCGGTTGGCAACCAGCCACTGATTGCGCGGATGAAACAATAGATACAGCATGAGCAACGTGCCCACCGTGTAAATCGAGGCCGCAAGCAGAAACCGCGAGAGGGTAAAAGGATAGAGAATAGCCAGGGATGCGTTAGTCGCAAGAAACAACAAGCAAAAGATTGCCGACCTCGCCATATGGGTTGTCCCAGGCCCGGGGAGGGTATGGGAATCGGGAGAGTCAGTTTAACATCGGCGCAAGGCGCACGGGAATCGCAAAGACTCGACAGGAGCCTCGAGGTCGGGGTCGCGAATTTCGGGCGAAGCGTATCCTCCGAAATTCGGCATCATTCTATGCCCGGCAACACTAGCTCGCCAAAATTCCTGAAGAAAATCTGCCAAGCAACTTGGCAACCAGCTATTTTGGCTGAGCGCTAGTCCCGGCCTGAGCAACATCCTCGAAAGGAAGCACATTCACGCCCTTATCCTTGCGTGCGCGAAGCGCGAGATAGTCGCCAAGCACATTACCCAAGAAGGCGGGGAGTTTCTTGTCATTGAAAGAGAATGCGGCAGCGAAGGCATTATTCTCAGTGGAAATCTCCCGCTGAAACAGCAGAGCGCCGGTCTTGCCGTCATAGACCTGCGTCTTGTATGTAATGTAGGAGGTGCCCATTGCCACGCCCGCGAAGATGCGGGCCTTTTTTGACACCATTCGATAATTCAAAAGCGTACACTTCACGAGAAGATACGGATCGTGGGGCACTGGATCCTGTTTTTTGGCAACTCGGTTGAAGGCCTGCGTACTGGAGAGGCGGCTGATTGCCTGATTTTGTGTTGCGGTCACCACACTTCTAGCTTTTTCCTCCCATTCGGCGGGGACGGTGAAATCCTCAAATAGGATCGTGCGATAGGCCAAGTCTGCGGCTTGGAGGGGCGGGGCGCTCTCATGTTCCGCCGTAGCATAAGGATCCTGAGGATCCCTCTTGGACTTTTCCTTCGCCGCGACGGGGACATACATTAGCGAGGCGACCAGCAGAAACGGTAGAGCTTTTCGTATTGCCGACTGCGCCGCCGGTATCTGTCGGCGGTCTGCTATATGGATCGGCGGTAAGCGTTTTTTCATCTTCATTTACCTCCAAATCAAAGCTTATTCATTCTTCCCCCTGGTCAGAAGCCCTCCCGAGTCGGCCCGATACTTGGAACTGGAACGGTTGCGGAGTGACGTCGATAGCAAATCATCGGCGCGCGATCTATTCGTCTACTGCTTCTTTTTCCCGGGCAACTCTCCCGTGACTTCGGCTTGGATCTTCCGGCAAACGTCGTCCAAAGTTGCCCGCAAGTATAACTGTACTAGCAAATGATCTGCGAAATATCTTGACAGTTTTACAGAGAGCCATTAGATTTTCACGTTTCTTCTCAGCGAGATGGATTCAGTTTCTGGAGGACATACTGCTATGACACGCAGATGTTGGGCCGTGCTCCTTGTCGTGACGATGCTAGGCGGGTGTTTGCCAGTTTTGGCTCAGGACTTGGTTTCTCCTAAGCTGTTACCTCCTGCGTCCGAGTTGCGGGCGGAGGCTGCAAACCGGCATCTGGCACTCGATACGCAAAACGATCCACCCAGCCAGACCGCCGCGGCCCACCGGCACTGGAGCAAAGGCGGGAAAATTATGACGGTCATCGGCGCGGGTTTGATCGGCGCCGGCACGGCAGCGCTTATTCACGGCCAGAATACTCAGGTAGCCTGCAGCAATGGCACCTGTACCGAAATCGCATGGAGGGCCACGGGAGCTATTTGGATGGGTGGGGGTGCCGCATTGGTGATCGTCGGCGCCACTCGGCGCACCGAGGACTAACCGTCAACTCTGCAGGAACGCGAGCGGCCAAGAGGGTCGATTGCGGGTAATAACCGATGGTAGATCGACGGCCTTTGATCTGGTCGCCTACTTCTGTTTTTTCTGTGGCGTCACGCCCGTGACTTCCACTTGCACCTTCGTGCCCACCTCGTCCAGTGCGGCTTTCAGGTAATTCTTCAGGCCCCAAGCGTTGCCGTAATAAGGTCTCACCGGAATCGCAGCAATTTCGGAGTTGGTTTTTGGATCGATGAAATGTATCGAAAGAATCAGGTGATAGTTGTTGTAGTCGACCCGGACATCGGAAAACTTGATGTACAGGTCGTTGCCTGCCGCGTTCTCGTCCCCTTTTTCTTTGGCGGAGGCAATGGTCCGACCAGGCACCAAGTTTCGTGAAAACGAGGAGTTTAACGACCCAATAATGTCCGCCCAGTCAGTCTTGTTCTCATAGCCGTAGAGAGCCCAATCGTCTGCGCCCAAATCGATCCATCCAACAAAGATGCGGTTCATGTTGCTCATGTCAACTGTCGATTCCCTATTCAGGTAGCGCGGTACCTTATGGCGCGCCTCGAGAGACGCCGGAAGGGAAATACAAAGCAACAGCAATGCCGCTGTTATCGCCAGCCGTTTCATAAGAAAACTCCTTTTTCTTACCTCGCTCCAGGGTCGGGAGTCCTGGGCGTCTGCTCGATCACTTTCAGCTTTCCGTCAGTAAACTTCATGAGCACGGGAAAACCCGTGCTCATGTTCTTCTGCCGGTTTCGCCCACCGATGGTTCCCCCGTCCTGGCGAGGAGACCAAGTCTCCACTTTGACGCCGTTTTCTTCCTCGATCTTTGTGTCGAGCGGGGTGCCCACCACGTTAAACGCTTGATTCTTGCTCATGCCGACAACCAGCTTGTGTTCCGCAATGCCGCTCCGCACGTCTGATGGCCATTCCGGATGTTCGTCCTGTAGTGGAACCTTGGAGAAAGTCTGGTTGAAAGCCTTGGTAAAATCGTCAAGCGAGTTGATCTGAATGAAGTCGATCATGATCTCGTAGTCGTTGGGACTCACACCCTCAGCCCACACCGAAACCGTATCGCCCTTGAACAAGAGCTTTCCGAAACGCACCGGGTAATTTGGATAGAATACCCAGTTTAGTTTTGCCTTCTTCGGGTTCTTTATTGGCAAGCTGAGTATGCGCGTGGTGTCATGCCCGGTGGGTGATACCTCCAGCACGGCTTCCGGCCCCCATCCAAATGAACCCATAACATACTTGAGGGGAACGTCGAGACGCAGATACAAGGTGCCGGCAATCATGCGCTTGGCTGCGTCTCGATCCTCCTTGGACAACTCCGCCCTGGCCACGAGGGGCGCGAATAAAACAAACAACAGTGCCACGCCTGTGCTCAATCGGAATTTCATACCGAACTCCTTAGCAGGCTGCGGAAAAAATTAATCGATTTTTGGCTGGCGCAGCGCTTTCAGCGCTGCGATAACCGCTTAGTTTTGAATGGCGGCTTTAGCCGCCGACGTTCGGATGTCCGCAGGGTGAGAGTCTTTCCGCAGCCGGTTAGGACGCAATCTTGAGCGATCTTGCGCCTGCGGACTTCTTAGTCTCGATGGGGCCTCCAGGGAGCACGCATTTCCGCCAAACGAAGTTGGGCTTTGACGACCTTCTTTACTGTTTTGTCGGGTCCATGGGCTTGCCCTTCGATTTCTCATTCATGAAGCCTCTTGAGTAGGTCCCGTTGAGGCTGCCGTCAGCTCTGACGTCAGCTGCGCCGATAGCTGACTTTGTCATGATGGGAAAGGCGCAGAAAAACCGGTGCACTAAGCGAAACTGAAATTTCTAAATCGTCTCTATCTCCGTTATCTATTTTCCGGCAGCAAACTCTTTCTGCAATTCTTCGCTTACCTGGTCCAGTTCCTTGATCATGCAACTCTCAAGGCCACAGAGATGCGCCTTGTAGGTCTTTAGTGGAATCGATCCAATTTCGGTGTTGGTTTTCAGGTCGATGAAATGAACCGAGAGGTGAAGGCGATATCCATGGTCATAAACCACATCAGAAAATTTGACATAAACATCGTTTCCCGCGGTGCTTTCGTCGCCCCGGGTTTTGGCTGCGGTCATCGTCCGTCCGGAAAAGGCTTTGGATTGGCAGTTTTCCTGAAATGCGGTGTTCGCGTGGTTGATCACGGCGAGATACTCTTCCCGGGTGGAGTAACCTTGGTGATGATAGTCGTCGGGGCTCACGTCGACCCATCCGAGAAAAACGCGATTCATGCCCTTCAGGTCCACCGGGGCGGCTTTTTGCTTGGCCATCAGGAGCGCCGGCAGAGCGACGATGACCAGCCAGATTGCGATAACAATAGTGCGTTTCATAAGATGATTTCTTTCTCCTTATTGTGGTGTTTAAAGATCCGTTTCCTCAATTGCGGCAGGTATTTTGGAGGTCGTGTAACGACCGCCGAAATTGTATCACTCTGACAAGGCGCTCTTCGTCTCCCAGGGTTAGAACTCGGGACGGAATGCGTTCGATGTCAAATCGCCCAGCATCTTGTGCCAGGGATGGGTCTCGTTCTTCTCGACCTCCGCGACCATGCTGCGCATCTTCTGCAGGACCGGAGGCGCAGCGTCGTCATACACATCACCCTGTAACAGCTTCAACACATCCAGACGGTATTTCGGATCATTGATGAAGTAGGTGAACAGCACGTTCAGCCGGTAGTAAACCGTGATGAAGTCATACCAATTCTTTGTTCCTACCCGAAGCGTGTTCTCGAAGGTGGAGAAACTTTGCCGCGAAAAGTCATTCTTCTCCAGGGCAGCCAGGATGTCCTTGTGCGCGAAGCGCGAACTGTTGAGCGCAATGCTGACTCCAGTGGAAAAGATGGGGTCCACGAAGCGCCCGGCATCGCCGACCATCACGAACCGGTCGCCGCAAATTTGCTTCATCGCGTAGCTGTAATCGCCCTCGTCCCTGAAGGGGCGGACGCGGTCTGCCTTGCGCAGAGTTTCTTCGAGCATTGGCCGGGACGCGACCGACTCCCAGAAGAACTTTTCCCGATCGCTCTTGGATTTCGCAAAGTTCTTCTTCTGCGTTACCACGCCCAGGCTGGTCACGGTATTGGTAATCGGAATCTGCCAGATCCAGGTGTTCGAAATAGGCAGGAAATGTATGAAGATGTAATCGCGGTGGTCGTCTTTCTTGGAGAACACCTTGCGATCGTAGTTATCGAACCAGGTGTGGATAGCGTACTGGTCGAACACTGTATCCTGCACCTTGAGCTTGAGCTGGTTGCCCAGGAAAGTGTTGCGGCCGCTGGCGTCCACTACCATTCTTGCGCTGACGCCCATCTCTTTCCCGTTCCGCCCCATGGTGAAACGCACAACCGGCTCCTTGGGGCCGAAATCGACGGCGTTCACGCTTACGCCTTCATACACCGCCGCTCCCAGCTTGCTGGCGTGCTGCAACAGCATAAGGTCGAACTTGCCGCGATCCACATGGTAGGTGTAATTCTTGTCGACACCCGCCTGGTCACGCTCGTCGAAGCGAATGTCGGCATGGCAATCCGCGGCCAGGCCCTCCCATCCAAGTTGATAGGGAACTTTTTGCTTGTCGTCCGCAGTCCAGACCGCGCCAAACTTGTGCGGAAACTTTGCCTCTTCCATCTGAGGAAGAAAATCGAGGTCTTTGAAGACGCGCGTCGAAGCAGGAACCAACGACTCCCCAACGTGCGGCCGAGGAAACAACTCGCGCTCAAACACCACGCAACTTACCCCGGCCTTGGCCAGATAGGCCCCCATCGAGGATCCAGCCGGCCCTCCACCAATAATCGCAACATCAAAATCTGGCTTAGTAAGAACCACCGCTTCGTCCTCGCATCCTCGATCGCGCAATGATGAACCATGCCCCGCTCATCGCGGCAATGTCGAGATTCGCTTCACACAAGCCAAGGATTTTAACGCTCTCCCGTCGCATAGGAGAAACAGGTTTGGCGCCGACGAGTCGGCCGTTTAAGGAGTAATCCAGCAAAAGTAAATCAGTGCCAAATGCAGCTCCCCACTATGAACTGCGCTATCGAAGTGTGTCAAGAGAACCACCTGCAGGACAGTCGCCCGAGTTCCGGAACTATTGCATCCCAACTTCAAAACTATTTTCATGGATTGCAGTCTGGCTAGGTCAGGGGAAGACCTTCTATTCTCAGGGACTCGCCTTCCATGGTCTCCGACGCAGCGCGGTGCGAAACATGCCACGTGGTGGCACTCCTGTAGCACTCGCAATGAAGATCAACGTCCACAAAACGCGCAGTGTGTTCGGTACAACACCGCGTCAAGCGGAACTTCGGGAAGCTGCGGTCGGCAAGAGCCGACCGTGACCGAACTCAGTCTGTTCACACCTTCCCTGAATATCAGAACTCTGAATTGATGTAGTATTTTCAATAACTTCATGCATCGCCGGGATGGCGAAATTGGCAGACGCAGCGGACTTAAAATCCGCAGGTCCGAAAGGACTGTGGGGGTTCGATTCCCCCTCCCGGCACCAGTTAACCCTTTCGTTTCGTTCTGAATGAGTTGTGGCGTTATTTGGAGGGTTAGTCTCCCGTCGAAAACTGCCCACCGCCTCAACTTGCGATTTCTGTACTCGCCGTCGAACTTAGTGGCGAGCCAAGCTGAAAGCAGAGAGCGCACCCGGCAAAAATTAGCAATCGATCCGAGTAATTCGCCGAGAAGTCGATAAGATTCAGCGGGTGCTAAGGAAATCTTGCCGTGCTAAGTCTCTGGGCAACGCTTGGAAATAAATCGGGCGGGATTCGCCAGCTCAGCATGCTCGACGCACTCTGCTGATCTAGCAGAGAGGAGGTTCGGTAATATGGTGGTCTTGAACGTCCTGGACTCTTCCTTTCCAGTCGCCGCCACTGCCGTTCCAGTACTTGACCGCCGAATGCAGCGTCGCGCCCAGATAAAACAGAGCCGCTAGCGGCAGGGTCAGTGCCCATGCTGGATTCAGTCGATAGTAGCGCACCATGGTCGAGTACGTGATCGTCATGGCCGCCCAGGCAGCGGCGCCCATAAAGATCGTTAGCCCGCTGCGTGAGAGCAATAACAGTGGAGGCGCCAGATAGGTAATCACCATGCCCGCGATGGTGCACAGTAGCAGCAGTGAGGAGTGCTTCAATTGGTTGAAGGCGGTGCGCGAAACCATGTGCTCAATGTCCGAGAAGGTCTCGTATCTTCGCAAACTTTGGCTCTGATCTGTTAATCCTATCCATAATCTCCCGTCGCGCTGTTTCAGAAGCCGGGCCAGCGAGCAATCGTCGATAACGGCGCCGCGAATGGATTCCAGTCCTCCTGCGCGTTCCAGAGTCTCTGCTCTCACAAGCATGCAGCCCCCGGCTGCGCCAGCGGTCGAGCGCCGGGTGGCGCGAATCCAGGCTGGCGGGTAGAGCATGAAAAAGAAATACACAAAGGCGGGAATGAGTAGTTTTTCAGGGAGGCTCTCGCAATGCAGCTTCACCATAAACGAGACCAGATCGTAATGACCATGCGAAGCAATGAGACCTAGATTCGCTACTGTCTCTGCATCGTGCAATACATCAGCGTCCGCGAGCAAGAGCCATTCGGGATTTAACGCGCGTGCGCGCTCAATGCCCTGGTTCATCGACCACAGTTTTCCCGTCCACCCCGCCGGCAAGGGCTTGCTCCGAATCACAATCAGCGCATCCGCCTTACCTGCTTTTTCCGCAGCGCGCCGCGCCACATCCGCGGTGCGGTCTGTGCTCTCATCATCCACGAGAACGACGGGCATAGCCACGGACTGATGTAACAAGGATGTGATGACCGGTCCGATCAGTTCTGCCTCATTGCGGGCCGGAACTACGGCAACGACGCCGCCCGAAAATCCCGCCTTGTCACTGGCGTCGGGGTTAGCATTCTTGGTACGCCAGAAGGCTCCTCTGGCCAAGACGAGGTAAGACCAGGTCACGGCTGTAAGCGCAGCGACGCATCGTTGCAAGCACCGACATCGGCGTGAGCGCGAGAGTACGCCTTAGGAGATGTCAGATCAAGGCTTAATCAGCGAAATAAAGATCAAGCCGAACAGTCGGACAGTCTGCTGACGCCGCGTGGGATTGCCTCGGTGAAGGTCATGCGGATTCCGTGCTCGGGTCGCAAGATCACCATGGGGCGCGCTTCGATGGTTTGGCCCGGAACCAGACAGAAATCGTATTTTCTGAGCAGAACACTCAGAATCATGAGCATCTGCAGCATGGCGTAGTTGCCGCCGATACAGCCCCGCGGCCCAGCCCCGAAGGGCAAATGAGCGAATGGAGTATGAAGCTTCTCATTTACTTTGGCGAAGCGTTCCTGGTCGAAATTCTCCGGGTTCTCCCAGTACTGCGGCGAATGGTGCGCGCCGTAGATGAACACAACGACCGTCGATCCCCGAGGTATATCGAGATCTCCTGCATGGTCGTCTGCGATCGCCATTCGGTCGACCATCCAAAACGGCGGATAAAGGCGCAGCGCCTCCATTATGACCTGAGTCGTGAACTCGAACTTGGGAACGTCCGAGAAACTCAGAGGCTTGTCCCCCAGCACAGAATCGAACTCCTGCCGAATCCTGTCGACGCAATCCGGGCGCGAACTCAGAAGGTAGAGAAGCCACGATAAGGCATTCGACGACGTTTCATGGCCGGCGACCAGCAGTTGCATGCTCTCGCTGAGGACCAACTCGATCGCTCATGCCTTCGCCGTCGCTGTAACGAGCATCCATCAAGATCTGCAGTAGATCGTGGCCAGGGGCCTCCTTGCGCCGCCTCTGGAGGTAGTCGAGCAGAACGCCGAACGCGCGGGCTCGCATTTCCTCGTGCCGGCGCAGTTCGCCCGAGACGGCAAACCAGGGATTCAGATAGGGCTGAATGGTTTGCCGAACCATAAATTCCTGGACGGTCGAGATGGCCAGGCTGATGAGGTCGATGTCTTCCTCTTTCAAGCGGGCGCCAAACAGAGATCTACCCACCATCGCGAAGGTAATCTTCATCATGAGAGCATAGATATCGACAGGGCCGAGCCGGGCTTGTCGGTCGAAGTCCCGCACCGAGTCGGCGAGAGAGTCCTGCATGATCGAGGACAGAACTTCGAGTTGCTTTCGCTCAAAACCCGTCTGGATCAGGCGCCGTTGCGTGCGCCAAGGTTCCCCCTCAGTGGTGAGAAGACCTTTGCCCAGGAAATGACCCATCCGCTTCTTTTGGATCTCGGACTTATGGTAATTCTCCGAATTCGTCTTCAGCACGTGCTGAATAACGAGGGGATTGATGGTGACAATCGCCTCCTTGACGCCGCCAAAATAGAACCGGAAGGTGTCGCCATGGAGTTCGATGTACTTCGTGAGAACCCGAACGGGATTGTGGGCCATCGCGCGCGAATCCAAAAAGGACTGGAATCGGGAGACGGCGGGGACGCTTTGTGGCAAGGTAGTCACGCCTCGCTATCCAGGGGCGTGTGGATCACTGCAGGAAATCCCAGGTGGTCCTGAATGGATGGTTTAATCATCTGTCTAAATTAAGTACGCGAAAACTGATCTTCATTTCCCAGTTGCTTCAAGAGTAGCAGATGATGTTTGATCGCCCGTCGCATTGTGGGATGTTGCCGATAGGGAACGCCATACTCCTCAGCGGTCTCCTTCACAATCCTGGTCAGCGAAGCGTAGTGAGTGTGGCAAACAAAAGGGCACAGATGATGGACGATATGGTGGTTGAGCCCACCAGCAAGCCAACCGACGAGCGGCTTCGTCGTCGCGTAGTCGGCCGTGGTCGCGAAAATGTGATAGATCCCGTTGTCAAACTCGTCGCGACTTAAGGGAAAGTAAGTGCCGTCGACAGAGTGCGTGGTCTGAAATACAAGGGCCACGCTCAAACCGATGATCAAATGCGAAAGCACGAAAGCCAAAGCGACCAGCAAAGGCGATTTCCCCAGCAACACGACGGGCAAGATGAGCATGTAGGTGACGTAGAATCCTTTACCTGCAAACAGGATGACGTATTCTCGCACCGGATGTTTGGTGTTTTTCAGGTAGTCGTGGGACGGGAAGAAAAAGCACTCAAAGTCCCTCAGGAACACATAATCGAGAGAAAATAGCGCGTAAAGGAATAGCGCATAGATGTGCTGGAACCGCTGTAGGCGTGCCCGGGGTTCGTGGGGCGTAAACCGTAAGACGCGGCGTCCCGTAAGTGCGTCGTCTTCACCGTGGAGATTGATGCAGGAGTGGTGGCCTCGATGATGCAGGATCCGCCACATGTAGGAACTGATTCCGCAGACATCGAAGACGTAGTTCAAGGCTTTGTTTACCGACCGCACCGAGGAGATGGCGTTGTGGTTGCTGTCGTGCGCAATGTTCAGTAAAAGGAATGTCTGTGCGATGGCATTTAGAAGGTAGAGGCCGACGAACCTCCAGGAATCCGGCTTGAACGTGTAAAGAGCAATCCAGCTGGCCGCCAGCACAGCCAGCCCCACCGCGATTTTGACCCACATGGTACGGTCGGCTTTGGGAGAAATGTTCCCCTCGGAAAAGAAATCGTCCAGGCGGCGGCGCAAGACTTTAGGGAATGAGGACGCACTCGTGGCGTCGAAAACGGAGTGCCGCAGCGCGGCCTCCGATGGAACAAGATCATCAATCTCCGGGTTCAGACTAATAACCGCCTCGTCTCGGACGTAACTGGTGCAATAATGTTAGGTTGGGCCCCATGCATCCCTCGGGTCGACCAGGCCAGGGGGCGGATTCCTGTTGCGCAGACACCGCTCTCTGTCGCAGGCGTCAGGAATCGATGTTAGCCCTAAGACTTAAGTGAGATCAAGGGAATTTCGGATCACAAGGAGCTTGCGTAACGGCTCATGTTCTCGGTATGACAAGGGCTGACTCTCCTTCCCAGGTTTCCAAATCTCTGTTAACATCGCACATCTCTGTTAAGATCACCACTCTGTGGAGTATGGAACCAAGACGCTTTGAGTCGGACGATCCGGCGCGGGGCGGGGGTTCGTTCACTGGACCGAGAGACGCATGGTCTTCGGAACGGCTGTGCCGCTGTTCTCGTAGTCGGTCTGCCCCTGCGCATGGGGAGCAGCGAGACTTTAGTTCTCTTAATAACGGAGTATTCTCATTCAACGTAGGAGGTTAGCGAATGGCGGTGCACCGCCATGAGACCGATCCGAATCTATGATAGCTTCGATTTTAGGCAAGGTGGACAGTCTAGGGGATCAGCACCCGCACAGAGTTCTTTATTCCTACATTGATGTGAACGGCAATCCGATAGGAGGCTACTCCTACGAGTCGTTTCTTCATCGAACCAAGGTGATCGCCGGACATTTGCGCAAGGAGCACGGGTTCTCGTCGCAGGACCGTCTTCTGCTCGCCTACCCGCCGGGGCTCGAAATGATTTGCGCATTTTTTGGCTGCGTGCGCGCAGGATTAATCCCCGTTCCCGTCTATCCCCCCAGTTCTCGTGGCTTCCAGGGCGCCCTGTACAAAATGGTCCACATTGCAAAGGACTGCCAGGCAGCCGGCATTTTAACCAGCAAAGACTACCTCGGCTCCCTGAGGACAAATCTTGCCAGAAGCGGTGTTTCGGCATCCGGAGTCGACGTCGACTACATTTCCAATCTTCGTTGGGTTGTGACGGAAGACTTCGTCGATAAGGTTTCGGACGAAACTTTCAACGGCGCTTCAAAGATTCTGTTTCTCCAGTACACCTCGGGGTCGACTCGAGATCCTAAGGGCGTGATGGTCACACACGAAAACATATTGCATAACTGCCCACTCGTGATCGACCATCCCGATCCGGTAGTCGTATCCTGGCTTCCCCAGTATCACGATATGGGGCTGATTGGGTGCTACCTTTATCCCGCGCTCACGGGCGGCACGACCTACGGTTTCGCTCCAAACGATTTCATTCAGCGCCCCACCCTGTGGTTCGACGCGATCAAGACTTATGAGGCCAGCGCCTCGGCAGCGCCAAACTTCGCCTACGACTATTGCTTGCGTGCCGGGAGGGTTTCGAAGGAGAGCCTGGAGGGTTGCGATTTGAGCTCGCTCAGGTTGCTCATGGTAGCGGCGGAGCCCGTCAAACCGGACACCTACACGCGGTTTCTGGAGGCCTTTCAGCCTCATGGACTCAAGTCGGAGAGCTTTTTTGTGGCATACGGGCTGGCGGAAAATACGCTCGCGGTGTCGCTTCGTGGCCGCAGTATTATCTCGGTCAACAAGAACGCTGTTGCGCTGGGGAAGGCCCGCATGACTACGGAGGTTTCGGAAATCGGCGCGGCAACTCAGATTGTCAGCTGCGGAACTCCGCTGCCAGGCCTCACGGTAAAGATCGTGGATCCAGAAAAGCACGTCGCTCTGGAGCCGGGTCGAATTGGCGAAATTTGGATCGCTGGGGGCAGCAAGTGCCCGGGATTCTGGAATAATCCGGAACTCACGCTGAAGCTCTTTCATGCCCGGCTGGTGGATGACAGTCCCTACGACGATGGTTACCTTCGCACCGGCGATATGGGGTTCCTACACGGCGGCGAACTCTTCGTTTGCGGCCGTATTAAGGACATGATTATTATCCGCGGGCAAAACTACTACCCGCAGGATATCGAAGCAGTGGTGGAGAAGGCGTCCGGCATGATCCGGACGAATTGCGTTGCCGCGTTTCAGATTAATGAAGACAGCGAGCCGGCGCTGGCGATCGTCGCCGAGGTGAAAAATCCAAAGGCGCTTCCCGATGCCTTGAAGATTGCAGCCGCCGTCCGGAATTACCTCAACGTGGAAGTGGCTCTGATTTCTTTTATTGCGCCTCGCGCCATTCCGAGAACCAGTTCGGGCAAGATCATGCGCCACAAAACCAAGCACATGTGGTTGCAAGGTCAATTTACCGTTCTGTCGGAGTTTTCGCGAGAAAAGGACGTTGAGCCGTCAACGGCCGATTCTGCAGGCCAGTCGCCTTTTGACGTATTGAAAGCCCGTTACAACCTGACCGGCACAGAATCGTACAACCTCGTCGAAGCCGGGCTGGATTCCATGGATCTTGTTGTGTTCATGCACGAGATCAAGGAACTCTTAAAAAATAAAGACGCCGATATGCTGGCGAGGCAGGTGGATATCGGTCTCATTCAGCGTGTCAGCGTAGCGGAATTGTTTCGACTAGCCGAACAACTGGAGCATGCTCCCGAAGAAGCGCTGGTTCCGCTGCGGCAGTCCTTGGCGGCTTTCCGCGATGAGCAGCGGGCGGCAGAACAACTGATGATGAGCAACGATACGAAGCTCATCTTCGAACCTCCGGTGCCTGCGTTATTGCCCGAAACCCCGATCCTAAATAACGTTCTGCTCACCGGCGGTACCGGCTTCATCGGACCGTTCCTCGTGAAAAGCTTGCTGGAACAGACGCGTGCGAATATCCACGTTCTCGTCAGGGCGTCCGAGGAGCGTCAGGGCAAGCAGAGACTCCGGGCTGCGATGGAATCGATGGGACCTTGCCCGGCGGAAGTGATGCAGATGTTCGAGGCTCGCGTGATTCCCGTTTGCGGAGATCTTGGCCAGAAGGAACTGGGATTGACGCGGGAGGCCTGGGATTTCCTCACGAGTGAAATCGATACGGTGTTCCATAACGGTGCAACCGTAAACTACTTGCTCAATTACGACCGGATGCGTGACGCGAACGTGCTGGGGACGAATGAGGTTCTGAGACTGGCGTTCGAAGGACGGGCGAAGAGCTTCAATTTAGTCTCGACTACCTTCATATTTGGCTGGGCCGTTAAGAAAGTTCTATATGAGACCGACTTCAACCAGAATATGGAGCTTCTCGATTTTGGATACAGCCAGTCCAAGTGGGTATCGGAGCAAGTGGTTATGGACGCGCGCCGCAAAGGGCTTAGTACTCGGATCTTTCGGCCCGCACTGGTCAGTCCCTCCATTACCGGCGGAGGCAACAACTTCGACATCGCCGTTCGTTTAGTTGCGTTCATGGTGAATCACGGCATTGGAGTCGATGCTCTGAACCAGGTGAGTTTCGTACCCGCAGACATCACGGCCAACAATATCGTTGCGATTTCCACAACTCCCGGCACGGAGAATAAGACTTATCACGTGACGAGGGACGACTATGCGAACATGCTGGATATTACCGGGCTGATTACAAAGGCGACCGGCCGGCAGTTTGAAGTGTTTAGTCTGTCCGACTTCGTTCCCGAGCTGATCAGGAGATGCCGGAAAGAAGATCTGCTCTTCCCACTGCTGGACTTTTTGGTGGGCTCCGTGGACAACATTTCGGCGATGGAATTCAAACGCTACGACAGTTCCTGCTATCAGGCAGCTCGAGATGCTTCCGCATGGGGCAAGCCAGATCCCTCTCTCGAAGATACGGTCAGTGGCATCCTGCGATTCATGCAGCGAAAGGGAATTATCTCGGTTGCGACTCGTGAGTTCAATGCCGTAGGTAGCCGGTAGGCAGTTCACCCGCGCGGATCACCGGGCGTAGCACAGCGAGTTTACTGTTTCCGAAATATCATTGTCTCTTTTACTCGCTGTCCGGTTTCCAAAGTGCCGGCCGTGGTCAGCGTCATCTCGGCTCCGTCGGCGGAAACCACCCACCGATCTGTCTGAGTGATTTGGTCACCTCGGCGGTAAATCGAATCGACCGTGTGAGCGTCCACCAGTTGAAGGGTCACGGTATCGTTGGTGGAGTTTTTCAGATCGTATTCCTTACCGTCAAAGCGGGCGCTGTAGCTGAAGTCACCCGTGAAGTGAACTCCATCCTTTCCAACCGCCTCGATCTTGAGCGCCATCCCTTGCCGCAATCGAGTCTTACTAGGATCCTGCGTCCACTCACCGCCGAATAAGTCGTTGGCAGCCTTCTTTCCTCCAGTTCGCGTCCACACCGTGATCCGGTCAGCGCGGGCGTTCTGTGAAGTTCTGCTCGTTAATTCGTTGCCGTCATTCGACAGCTTGTCGTGAATCGTCGCCACTAGGGCTCCATCTTTCTTCTCTTTGATTTCGACTTGATGCTTATCGATCCTCCGCAGTTCGATTTGATTAAATGCCGGATTGCCCGGTACGGACGCTTCATGGCCGTCCAACTTCGCCGTAAAATCAAGGTGAGTGTCGCCTGACATCACGACGTGCACTGTACCGCGTAAAGATGTGATGGATAGCTTGTTGGGGGGATCCATGAAAGACTGCGCAGAGATGAGCGTCCACGAGCCGGTGCGGGGGTCTGCGGCACCAAGTTGAAGGGCGGCAAACAACCCGAACAACACGAGTTTGTGCAATGGTCCTCCTGGAGGCTGTATATCTGTACAAACAATAATACGAACCCGTCCGAAATGGGAACCCGTCCGCACGGGTTGGTCGGCAACACAGCTTTCAAAACGATGTGAATCTCTTTAGTAACGATTTTGAGTGATGGGAACTAGCCCACTTCTCGATTTCGCGTGACACTATGAATCTCATGCATGTGCGACGTTTCTGGCTGTCAGGGGTCGTCCTTGTCGCCGTTCTTGTGCTGGTTCCATTTTCCTTTCATGCCGAGCGCCATCTGGAGACTGCAACACGCATCGAAGGTAGCGAAGCGGGAAGGGTTCCGCAGGAGTTGGCCACGCGCTTTCGTTCGCCATTCGTTGACCGCGTGGTCTTGGTGGTTCAGGGACTCCCTCCTGCCGATTCTGAGGAGGGCGAGCAAGCGTTAGCGACAATCGAAAAGGCGCTGCAAGAGGAACCCGGCGTGTCCGGAGTTGTGTCCCATCTTGATTTTCGCGATCCGATTTTCCTGGGCAAGGGAGGAGGAACTTTTATTCTGGTGGGACTCGCCTCGACCGAGGGTCCCGTGGAGTCGCTCGTTCCAAAGCTTCACGAGCTGGAGAACTCTCTTCAAAACCAATTGCGGGGCCGCTATCCGGCGGTGAAGCTCGAACTGACGGGAGAGACGCCACTTAATTTCGACATTCGAAAAGCCAGCGCCGACGACGTGCAACACGCCGAGAGTCTCGTGATTCCGGGCACACTCGCGCTTCTGCTGGTGGCTTTCGGAAGCCTGGTGGCGGCCTTGATTCCAGTAGCCATTGGTCAGCTTGCCATCGCCACCGCTCTGGCGATTGCAGGATTCCTGGCCCTGCGTTGGCACTTGTCCATCCTGGTTCAGAATCTGTCCACGATGCTTGGGCTAGGCTTGGGAATCGACTACGCACTCCTGATGGTGAGCCGCTTCCGGGAAGCGATTGCCACCGAGCAAAACGGAGTCAAAGCCTCGGCCATCGCGGCACGTCAGGCAGGTCGTACCCTCTTGATTTCAGCCTCGACTGTGGCCATCGGATTTCTGGCCCTTTTGACCGTCCCTATCAGCGAAGTCCGTTCCATCGGTGTGGCTGGATTCCTGGTTGCAGGAATGAGTGTGTTGCTGGCGAATACCCTCGTTCCGGCAGTGCTGGCAGCTCTTGGTCCGCGAATCAATGCGGGGCGGGTACCCTTTATTGCAAGCTGGGATGAACATCGGGCAGCCCGCACGGAAAACCGCTGGAGGCGATGGGGGAAAGTGATTGTTGCGCATCCATGGCTCGCCATCTTTCTGGCAGGGGCCCCTTTGCTTTTGCTCGCCTCGCAGGCCGCGCGGTTCGATACCAACGTCCCCAAAGGGGATTGGCTGCCGTCACAGGCGGAATCGGTTCGTGCGCTTCACGCCCTTGAACGAATGGATCGGGTTGGCATGGTGTACTCGCTGCGCGTGATTGTCGAACTTCCAACAGATTCCATCGTTCAAACGGACGCGGGTTGGAGTGCACTTGATCGTTTCAGCAAGCGGCTCGCGAGCGACCCTCGTTCCGACCGCGTGATCTCCCTGACGACGATTGCTGAGAGTGACCGGTCTGGCCTTGGCAACCTCTCGCGCGACACTCGTCGATCGTTCCTGAGTCGCGACGGGCGGGCGGCGTTGATTGAAGTGTTACCCGCGACTTCCGTTTCCCTGAACGATCAGGTCAACTGGGTGCGGGAGCTGCGGAAGACCGGCGCGGTAGCTCTCACGGGAGTACCCGGCGCCACTCTGCGCATTGGAGGCATCCCGGCGCTGACTGCCGACTATCAGACCATTGTCCGGGAGCGGTTCGTTTCGGTAATCGCGCTGGTGGTCGGCGGGACGCTCATAGCGCTTCTTGGCGGGTTCCGATCGCTTTTTGCTGCAGTGAAGGCCATTGCTCTGAACTTGCTCTCGGTTGCGGCTGCCTTCGGAGCCTTGGTTCTGGTCTTTCAGGACGGACACGGATGTCGTTTTTTCGGAGTTCCTGAGGGAACGGGCAGCATATTTCCTATCGTGCCCATCGTCGCTTTTGCCATCGTTTTCGGTTTGAGCATGGATTACGAAGTGTTTCTGGTCGCGCGAGTCCTTGAAGCAAGGAGGAGCGGTCTGAGCGAATTGGAGGCAATCCCCGAGGGGCTAGCCAAAACCGCAGGACTGATTACGAGCGCCGCCGCGATCATGATTGTGGTATTCGCGGCATTCACCTTTGGGAACTTCCTGGTGGTAAAGATGCTCGGATTTACGCTGGCGGTAGCCGTGTTCATTGATGCAACTCTGGTTCGCATCGTGATTGGACCGGCGCTGCTTCGGGTTGCCGGCGATTGGAACTGGTGGCCCGGGGGGCTGTCTGCTGCACGCAGCGCACCGGGGACCACCAACTGCGAATGATCCAAATCGATACGGGCAGTTGAGGGCCCGGCGGATGGCGCTCTCCCCGCCGGACGCAATGAATGATTTTCGTCGGTGGACTTGGCCCGCGACTGATTACCCTCGTAACGACAGGTATTAAACGGGGCTTGTTCAATCGAAGTGCGGGCTGCAACCTATTGTCAGAGGCATTTGCTGAAGGAATATGGCGCTGGCAGGCTCACCCTCGTTCAAAGCTAACCTTGCGGGCAAGCGCGTGATCGTGAAAGTTTCTCTTTTTAGCCGGGCCTTCTCCGGCACGATTGCCGCTACGGATGAAACCGGATTCTGTTTTCAGAGCGACGACATGGTGCAGGCTTTACGGGAGAGTACCGGGAGCATAATGGCCAATCTTGATGCACCCAGCGTTTACCTGCCATTCTCGAGTCTGGAATGGCTCGTATTCTCGGCGCCAAAAGCAGCGGCCGCTTCCGCCTAAAACCCTTCTTTCTTCCAGTGAATCTCATCTCCTCCACAGAGATCTGAAAGGCATCTCAGGATTCGGCCGTGTGCCAGGTGTTGAAGAGAACAGGTCGCGAAACTTACACCCAAAAAGTTAGGTGGCGCGGCGTTGAAAACGCCGTGCCACCTGAGTGAGTAAATTGGAACTACGTTAAGCTCCGGCACCTGCCGCTCTGACGAAAACTTCAGGACGCAGAGCTTCAACCATCGCATTGAAGTACAGACGATAGGAGCGGTGGATGAAGTACATCACAGGGAAGACCGCAAGCGCGAGTCCCCATCCGAGATGGGGCGTCATCGCCTGGACCATGGAAGTCACGCCCGCGCTTACGACATAGTACGGGAACGAGAGTTGAGCCAGGCTCAACCAGACGTGCCCGGCGGACTTCGCCTCGCTGACTGCTACTATCCCAGCTACCGGAGCGGTTTGTCCCAGGAACAGACTAACGGTTGCCAGAGCCAGTCCTAGCGTGGAGGATTTCCACAACATCGGGCTTTGAGCCACCGCATGGAAAACGAGGCTTGCCGCAGAAGTGGCAAAAACCATCATGCTCAGGTTGAAAGCCATATGCTGCGGGTTGAATTTAGCGTCTTTTCGGGGCCAGCATTGCACCATCGTTGAGATGCAGGTAATCACCACCGCCTCGACAGCACTCAGATTCACAGCTGCGGTCAAAAGGAATGGCAGGTTGACCGACATGTTCCCATTGATTCCGGGCAGCTTCACTTTCATTCGCGAAGTTGCCGCAGCCAACGCCAGGACCGCCAGCGCGAAGTATGCATGCGGAGTGTGACTCGCGAAACTCGCGTACCCGGCGACGCTGAGGCCTGTCAGCATCATTGCTCCGATGAAGGTCTTGGTTTGCCGTGAGTTGTTCATATATCGTCTCCTTTCTTCTCGGTTCACACGGCTAGCTATTGTTCATCGTCTCCGGCGTCGGAGAAGGCGCTATTGGCGTTGCCCACCGACGAACCCCAGACCACGCTTGTGGCTGAAGCGGTGCCGGTACTTGATCCCCATACGACGCTGAATGCGCTGGTGGTATTGTCATTCCAGGGAAGCGAACTACCCCAGACGACGGACGATCCCCACACGACGGAACTGCCCCAAACCACTGAGCTACCCCAGACCACCGAGCTGCCCCAAACCACCGAATTACTGGCTACGCTGGAGTTCCCGTATACGATCGAAACCGTGTGAGTACTCGGGTTGTACGACGCTGACGGCGACAGGGCCGCTCCGACATTGGAAGGAGCCAGGTCCGTGTTGGTCATTGCGTCTTGTACATCCAGCAGTCCCGAACCGACCGAAAACAGGTCGTAGAAATCAACGAAGGAGTGCAACAAGTGAGGTACATACGCCGATGTGGAGATCAAACCCATCTTGTGGGCGGTCTTCATCAGTCGAGCCTTCACTTGGTCTGGAGTGAGCGTGTTTTGCTCCTGCAATATAAGCGCGACGGCTCCGGCAACGGCAGGAGTCGCCATGCTGGTGCCGCTGAGCCGGAAATAATCGGCATTGCCGTCGGTTCCGGTGACCAGATCGCTGGAGAACTGTGATTCGAGAGTTGCTCCTGGAGCAGCAAGAGAGACGATCCCGTGCCCGGGTGCCATGATGTCAGGCTTCACTACGTGGTCGTAAGTCGTCGGCCCCTTCGAACTGTAGCTGGCTTTGGTTTGAGCGGACAACGCGGAAGACCCGTTGTTCTTGGTTGCTCCAACGGTGATCACGAATGGGTCATTGCCGGGAGCGGTAACCGTTCCGAAACCGTTGCTCCCGTTCACGCTCAGGCGGCCATAGTTGCCTGCGGCTACTACAACCACGATGCCATTGTTCCAGGCTGCTTCTACTGCCTGGCATAGAGGATCGAGAGTGTAGCTCTCAGGAATTCCGCGGCCGAGCGAGAGGTTGATGATGCGAATGTTATACACATTCTTCAAAGCGATCGCCTGCTGAATGGCCGCGATGACGGTGCTGTCTGTGCCGCCGCCGTTAGCGTCGAGCGCACGAAGATCGACCAAGGTCGCGGCAGGTGCGACACCCTGATATTGCCCACCCGAAAGATAACCATTGCCAGCAATGATGCCGGCGACGTGCGTGCCATGACCGTAGAGGTCATAGTTTGCGCCGCTCGAGTTGCTGGTCGCTGTTCCGGTGAAATCCTGGTGATAGACCACGCGCGAAGAGGTTTGCGTAGTGTCAAAGAGATCTGGGTGTCTGTCGTTGATGCCGCTATCGATAACGGCAATCCCGACCCCGGCGCCAGTGAAGCCGGAATTCCACGCCGAGGAAGCCCCGATGACATTGTCAGTGATGTCGTCCATCACATTCATCGGGTGGTCGATGGTCACCGACGCGATATTAGGATCGGCCTCTAAGGCAGGCAGAGCACTCACGGGAATCGTGAAAGCCGCGCCCTTAATCATGTGCAGCTTCGCATGGAGACGTGCTCCGCGGCCCTGCATTGTGGAATAGTGCGCCGACGTGGGAACCTGCTTGTACTGCACGATGACTCTCACCGTCTGTGTCTTGGCAGATCCCTGCTTCGCCCTGGACAGCAGATCCGAAAGTTCCGGAGCGATGCGCGAGAGCCGGCCGTTTGCGGTCGGATTACTCGAGCGCTGTCCGAATGCCATCCCCGTGGCCAACACCAGGACCAATACCGAGCTGAGGCGTTTACCCCAAGCCGCACTATGTCGTTCGTTGCGGCCCTCAGCTTTCTTTCGTTGTCTGGTCACCATTGAAATCTCACCCTTTCTTCACAATGGGGGAAAGGTCGAGCTACGTACCGGTGTTCCTGTTGCACGGGAGGAGCCAATCGTTTTGTGCTAGATCATTGAAAACAAGAGGGTTGGGAGGTGGTTGTCGAGCTCCGGTTGGGCCAATCTGTCCTCTAGAGGGGGCATGGGACAAGTTGTCCCGAAGTACCGGTCGAAGATTCGAGGCGGGACGATGACCTTCGTATCAGTAGGGTGGTTACTCGACACGTGCGACGGGTCCTGAGATGGAGCACGTTTAGGACGATATGCAAAAACGCGGAAGAGGGCCTAACGTGCTGCTGCCTTGGCGGCGAAACTGGCCTGCGGCATTCGCGGCATTGCGGCTAGCAGACGCTGCGTGTATTCGTGACTTGGAGTAGTGAGAACGCGCTGTGTACTGCCCGACTCTACGATTTCGCCCTGATGAAGAATGGCTACTCGGTCGCAAATTCCCGCGACCGAGGCCAGGTCGTGTGAGATGTAAAGAATGGCCATTCCCGAGTTCTGATTTAACTCGCGAAACAGCTTGAGGATTTCGGCCTGAGTGATCACGTCGAGAGCGCTGGTCGCTTCGTCGGCAATGAGGAGTGCTGGCCGGTGTACGACCGCCATGGCAATCAAGACTCGTTGTGCCTGGCCGACACTCATCTGCGCCGGGTACTTGCGCAAAAAATCATCGTCAGAGGGCAAGCTGACACTTTCCAGAGCCTTGCGAATCGTGGAGTCGCAATCGCTGGATGATCCGGAAGAGTGGGCCCGCCAGGTTTCTCGAAGCTGAGTCCGGATTTTGAGGGCTGGATTCAGCGAGGAGAGTGGGCTCTGCAATACCAGGGCGATCTTCCGCCCTCGCAAGCTGCGCAGCTCTGCCTCACGAAGAGTCAGCAGATCAGATCCTTCGAAGAAAATCGACCCTCGAGCGTCCACTCTCTTGCGATCGATTAGTCCAAGGATAGCCATTGCCAGAGTGCTTTTACCAGATCCGCTTTGACCAACGAATCCAAGAACTTCGCCGCGCTGAATTTCCAGCTGAACGTCCCGCAGAACAGGCGGTTTATTGCCATATTGCACCGAGAGGTGCGCGGAGAGGAGAGCGTCGCATTGAGATGTCTCAGTCAAGACTCTGTCGTCACGGGAACAATAATTTCTAAATACTGCACTCTTACTTCAGCGAAAGTCGCTCCACGTTCCAGTACGTTTGTGGGACGAGAATCACCGGGCTTGCGTTTTGAACTTTGGCGGAAACCGCCGAAAGGGCATTGCGGTTTACCAGATAAATGAAAGGCGCCTGCTCGACGGCGATTTCCTGCACGCGGTCAAAGCTTTCCTTCCGCTTTTTTGGGTCAGCTGCCGAGGCCTGTGCCCGCATGAGGTTGTCGATCTCGGCTTCCCACGGAGTCTCCGGGCTCTTTTCAGAAGGATTCCACTGATGGTTTTCCGACGAACTCAGCCATACGTTCATCACTTCATTAGGATCGAGGCCCGTGTTGGTCATTCCCAGCAGGATCGCTTCGTAGTCGGAAGTCTGAGTCATGCGCTCGAGTAGAGAAGGGAAATCGAGCGTCACGACGTTCACGTGCATGCCGATTTTCTGCAGGTCTTCCTGGATCATGGTTGCCATGCGCTCACGATACTTGTTGCCTGAATTCGTAATGATCGAGAAGACGACGTCATTTCCCTGCATGTCCTTCAGCGCGCCGTTCTCCAGGTGGAAACCTTCTTTTTGCAGCGCTTTGAGCGCCGCGTCGGGCGAGCATGCTTCGGGTTTCAGTTTGGAGTTGAACCAGAACTTGTTCGCCGGAGATACAGGTCCCACCGCCGGTTGCGCATGTCCGCGAAACACGACCCTCGCCAGATCGTTGCGATTGATCGCTTGAGAAACGGCGCGCCGGAACGTTGCCGAGCGGAACCAGTTTTTCTTGTACCCGGGGATGGGAGCTCTGGCCACCTCGTTGAACCACATTTGCTCGCTGTCAAGAGATGGTCCTGCATCATGCGCGACATTCTGCGATGTAGAAGCAAGTTTGTCGAAGTACTCGCTATCGAGGGCATTAATCAAGTTGATTTCATTTTGCTTGAAGCGGAGCATCTCTACGTCGCGGTTCGGTTGAATGTCTAACTGGATGGAGTCGAGATAAGGCAGCTTGCGACCTTGCTCGTCAGTTTTCCAATAGTTCGGATTTCGTTGCAGCAGGACGGTCGCGCCCGGCTTGTAGTCGGCGACCATGAAGGGGCCGAGTACGGCCATCTCCTTCTTGGGCGAATGCGCGGAAAGGATCGCAACCTGATCGAATTGACGCTCCAGTCCGGCCACCGGGGCTGGGAACGTGATGGAGATTTCGGTCGACGAGATGATCTTTGTTTCCACGTTGCCGGAGCCGGACCGGAATGCGTCTCCGGTGGCTGAGTGAAGTGCGGGATCCATCAACCGATGGATTGTGAAGGCAACATCTTCAGCGGAAAAAGGTGTGCCGTCGGAAAAAGAAACTCCGCTGCGCAGCTTGAAGGTGATCTGCTCGCTGTCGTTCGAGATCTTCCACGACGTCGCCAGTCCCGGCTCAACCGCTTGCGTCTGGCGGTTCAACCGGACGAGCACACCGCCGGTCAGATACCGGATAGCAACTGAGGCGTCGTCTTCCACTTTCAGAGGGTCGAAGGTCTTGGGTTCCGAACGCAAACAGAAACGCAATTGGCCCTGCGCCAGTGCGATACCTGTCAACGCCGCGAGGCAGAACGCTGCAACGGCGATCGCTTTTCCGAACTTCGTCAACATTGAGCTGCAAATTCCGGACTGGCAACTTCTCTGACGGCTCACGCGGCCACCTCATCTTGCTTCGAAAGCACAAGTTGGAACGACGTCACGACTACCACTAGTAAAACCAGAGGGACGAATTTCCAGGGCTCTTCTCCCACCGATACAAGTCCTTCTAATTCCTTCAGCAAACTTCCCCAGGATGGCAACGGTTCCGCCACACCCAAGCCGAGGATCCCGAGATTCGCCTCGCTCAAGATGAACGCGGGAATGGAAATCCAGAACTGCGCGTAGAGCACGGGCTTCATGTTGGGCAGCACGTGAATCCAAAACAGCCGCGTGCCGCGGATTCCCGAAGCGCGTGCCTGCCGCACGAAATCGGAGTTCCGCAGCGACCCGCCAGTTGCGCACAAGACCCGCGCTGCGGCGGTCCAACCTAACAGGCCCAAAATCAGAAACGTAACGAGCACCGAGAACGCAGGCGAAACGTTCAACGGCAACGTGGCCCGCACCGTGATCAATAGAAACAACCACGGCAGAGACAAAAACAAATCTGTGACCGTCATGGCTGCGCGAGCCCAGGCACCGCCCAGATACCCCGCCAGGCCACCGACCAGCGCAGCCAGCAGCGTGGAAATCAACGCTGCGGCTGGCGCAAGAAACAGCGAGATGCGTGTACCGTAGAGCACGCGGGCAAAACGGTCCCGGCCAATCTCATCGGTTCCCAGCCAGTGTGCGTGCGACGGTGGCGCCCCTGCCGCCTCACGATCTTGCTTGGCATATCCGCCAGGTGCCAGCCAATTCGCTGCCAAAGACACAGCCAGCACGAGCAACAGCACGGCACACGCTACTCTGCGCCAGAAGCTCATGCTTGCTGGCCTCGCCATACATGTCCGATTACATCTGCGCTGGAATTGGCGAGCAAGGTTACCAGCGTCACCAGGACTGTAATGTTCATCAGCAGGGGAAGATCACGGGCCAGGGCTGCCTGCCATGCAAGCTGTCCGATGCCTGCCAGTCCACACAACGCTTCAACCGGAATGGCCGCTCCAATGGCGAGGCTGACCGAGACCCCGGCGAGCGCCAGCAGTTGCGGGCCGGCAGACGGAACAACATGCCAGAAGAGGATGCGCAATTCACTTAGACCCCTGGCTCGCGCAGTGACGATGTGCGGCTGGGAATAAGCTTTGTTGAGGAGGTTATGGGCGTACCGATAGTCGCGGGGAAAAATGATCAGGGCGATCGCAAGGGCTCCCGGGATATTCCAAAGCACCGACAACAGGGCCAGCACCGCCGCGGGAATACAAATGAGCAGGCCTGTGAGGAAGGTTGCAAGCAGATCGTAGGCTGTTACTCGCAGCAAGGCAGTCGTGAAAGCCAACGCCATTACAGCCGCCCAACCCATCAGCAGACCTAGGCTGACCAATCGCAATGTGAGTGGAAAACGATCCTGAAAAAGGACGCTCACTGGCTGTTTCAAAGACATCGAAGTTCCCAGGTCGCCGTGCGTCGCCAGCTGCAAGGAATGAAGATAAAAGCGAAAGATATTGTGCTGTTCGGTTCGAGCCTGCCGTAACGCTTGAATACTCTGAGAGCTCAGGTGAGGATCGAGAGCGGCTTCATCGGTATCGAAACCGGGAGCCAGCCGGACCATTACGACGGAAAGGAATCCGCCTAGCAATGCGGTGGCAACCAGAATCAGCCCATGCCGCGCAATTGTCCGCCCGAGCATGGTGTCATCCTCCTAGTTCGCTGTCGCGCCGAGCTTCTTCTGTTCGCGCGCAACGGCCTCGGCGTGATGGACCTGCTTCATCGAGTACATGCGGCGGTCCGCTTCCGCGAGAAGACGTTCCACGTCGTAGCCGTCTTCAGGACAGAAGGCCATGCCGACGCTGAGGGTAATCAAATCGCGTCCACAGACGTGACGGCCAGATTCGATAGCTGCCTGGTTGAGCCGTTCCGCTTTTTCCTTGGCCGCCTCCGGAGTTAGTCCGGGGGCCGTGATGACAAATTCGTCGCCGCCCATGCGCGCCACGTAGTCATACCCTCGACAGACATCCTTCAGACGGGTGGTGAATTCGCGTAGCAGTTTGTCGCCCTCTAGGTGCCCGAAAGAATCGTTGATCTGCTTGAATCCGTCGATGTCGCACAGCAGCACCGCCAACGAACTCTTCATGCGGCGGCAGCGGGCTACTTCCTGCGCCAGATGTACAAACAGCGAGCGCGCATTCGGCAGGCCGGTGAGGTAGTCAGTCGTGGCTGAGCTTTCCGCTTGCTGATACTTCAGCGCGTTCTCCACGGACAAGGCAACCTTGGACGCGACGGCGAGGAGAATTCGCAAGTGATCAGGCGTGAACGCGTCGCGATTCGTCTGATACATCGCGAGAACGCCCACTACGCCGTTGAGGCCCTCCAAAGGCACGACCAGGGCCGATTGCAGCGAGGTCGTATGTTTTACTAGATCGGCAGAGTATCCGGCCTCAACTTGCGGATTTCCGTTTACGATCGGCCTGGAGTTCTCTGCGACCCAGCCGCACAATCCCTCGCCAACTCTGATTTTAAGGGAAGAGAGGGCGCGGAAATTCTCGCCGCTGACGAGTTCAGGCAGCAACCACCCATTGCGGTTTACGAAGACGGCAATCGAGTCGAAGGGAATCATTCTTCTCAATCGCATCGACAAAACTGAGAGCGTCTCGCTGAGGCTCAACGAGATGCCAAGATCCTGGCTCAGTTCGAACATGGTCTGCGCTTCTTGCCGGGCGGACGCGATCGAAGTCAAGAAGTCCGCGTTGTCGACGGGGCCGTGGGTCGGTTCGGTACGCTCGAATCCGGCAGCGGGAGCCAGGCCGCGCTCCACTCGAACCGTTCTCGACAGCCCTGCGACTGCCGGGTCTTCCGACATTTGCGCCATGCGCTCCAGTTCGATGTACCGGCTCTCCAAAATGGCAACGATCTTGGGATCAAACCAAGTGCCCGACTTTTCCTTTACCTTCGCCATGGCCTCTGACAAGGGCAAAGCTGGCCGATATTGGCGATGGGAGGCGAGTGCGTCGAGGCAATCGACAGCGGCCAAGATGCGCGCCCCGATAGGAATACCTTCTCCGGCGAGTCCTTCCGGATATCCGGAACCATCCCAACGTTCGTGGTGCGCGCGCACAATCGGCGCGACGGGATAGGGAAAGGCAACCCGGTCGAGAATTTCCGCGCCGACCAGCGGATGCACCTTCATTTTTTCGAATTCTTCCGGCGTCAGTTTTCCCGGTTTATTGATGATCTGTTCCGGAACCGCGAGTTTTCCGATATCGTGCAACAGCGCTGCGGCGCGCAATGCCTCAATCTGCTCTTCGGCGAGACTTAGTTCCTTTGCCACCTCGACGGCATAGGTCCGGACACGCTGCAGATGGGTATGGGTGGTGTGATCCTTTGCTTCGATGGCGAGCGCGAGCGCCTCAATGGTGCGCATATTGAGCGATGCGATTTGTTCAACGTGCCGCTTCTCCACCTCGACCCGTTCCTTTTCCGCTTCCAGGCGACCAAGGTAGAGACGATAAGAGCGATATACCCAGTAAATCAGCGGAAGAACCAGAAGAGATGTTTGCCATCCCGCGCTGCGGTTTATGATTCCCACCAGACCGACCGCCGCTGCGCCCACCAGGTAGTAAGGGAAAGACCAGAAGTAGCATTCGGACCAGACTTTGCGGCTCGATTTTCCCTCTGTCAGGGCGATCACAATCGAGATCGGCAAGGTGTTCGCAAAGAAGAACATCAAAGCCGAAACCATCAGTAGAATGGGCTTGCTCGCTCCGAATCGCCCCACCAGGGAGTAATAGGTCAAATAGGTGAGGGCAGTGGCGTTGGCCATCATCCCGCAGACGTTGAATAAGACCTTGACCGGGTCCAGTCGGCCGCGCAGTTGCCATACGCTCTGCGCCAGGCTGGCCGTGCAGCCAATCACAAGTGTTTCCGGAAGGCTCAGCTCAAGAACGCCCAGGAGGATGAACAGAAAGTTCACCGACATTGTGCCGTCGATGCCGGGTAGTTGTACCTTCAGGCCGGACGCCAGGAGGGCGACGACGAGATAGCAAACGAATCGCGTGGGGTCCTGCGATTGCCAGTGCGAAAGGCTAAAGCCCAACACCACCGCGCCGACCAGCGCGGTGACGCCAACGAAGGCCTTTGTCTGGATCGATAGTCCGCTGGCTTCCGGTTTCATGCTTGCGCCTTACCCGCTTGAGCCGTTGCAGCACCTGCCGCGACTTCGGCTTTGCCGTGAAGCCGCAAACAGACTTTATTATCGAGACCTGTGTAAATCCGCACATTGCCCGGAAGACGGTCTTCTCCCACTTCGGGCATCGCACGAATCGTATTGCAAACGCTAGGCTTTCAGAAGCTTACTTTGGTAACACGCGCGGGTCATACAGGGCTTTCAGGATGAGGAAAAACTGAATCGTGTATTTCGTTATCAGGCGATGGGAATCGGTTACCTTCGTTACGTCCTTTGGAATACCCTTGTGGGCGAAGCTGGAGTTGGCGTGTCACCATCATCCCAAACGCACTATCATGTCGACTTCGCGCTACAGTTCGCGGCCGTCCAGTTCACTCGCAACGCCTCAAACAGAAGGTGTGGCTGGTTCCGAAGCTCTCGGCCCGGCTGTATTTTGCGCTGACCTTCAAGGACAATTCAGCTCTTGCAGTTCCAGTTTTACGCGCCTGCTCCGCTATGCGGCGTGCGACGTGATCGGGCGCGACTTTGCGGCACTGTTCACGCTAGGCAGCGAAATCACTGGAAAAAACAAGGACCAGCTGCGGAAGACGATCCTGAGCACGACACTGTCCGAAGGAGATTATCGCTCTCAGTTATTCGCGCAGCCCAAGAGCGGCGCCAGTTTTGCGGTGGAATTCTCAGCCACCCTGCTTCGTGACGCTGCTTCGACGCCCGCGGCGATCGTGGTTGTGGTTGTACCTGCAAAGATTGGAAAGAGCGAGGCAACATCGTCCCCGGTGAACAGGCCTGGCAGCATTATCTCGCGCAAGATTGACGGTACTGAATTCATTCTTGCCAGCCCGGTTATGCACGAGTTCATGGATTTCGTCGACCGGGTCGCCGGCCACACAGAAACAGTTCTGGTCACTGGCGAGACGGGGACTGGCAAGGAACTCATCGCAAGGACGATCCATCAGTCATCCCACCGCCGCAGCCGTCCATGGGTCGACATCAATTGCGCCGCCCTTCCGGAAAACCTGGTGGAAAGCGAACTGTTCGGCTATGAGAAGGGCGCGTTTAGCGGCGCCGACGCATCCAAGCCGGGGCTGTTCGAACTTGCGGACAGAGGCACGCTGTTCCTCGATGAGATCGGGGAATTGCAATTGCAGACACAAGTGAAGCTGTTGCGCGTGCTTGATGGGCAACCCTTCTACCGTCTGGGTGGGCATCGCAAGATCAAGGTTGACGTCCGTATTGTTGCCGCAACCAACCAGGACCTTGAGGCCGCGGTCAGCCAAGGCCGCTTCCGCCAGGATCTGTTTCACCGCCTCGGCCAGTTTCAGTTGCGGGTTCCGCCGCTGCGCGAGCGCCCAGAAGATATCGTTGCTCTCGCCGAGCACTTCTTAACTCTAAAGGCGCCGGGGAAACACTTCTCCGAGCAAGCCATCTCGGCCCTCCTTTCACATGCATGGCCGGGCAACATCCGAGAACTGCGCAACCTCGTCGCCAGAATGGCGATGGAATCGTCCGGCTCAGAGATCGACTTCTCGAAGTTAACAGCCGCGTTGACGGGAGAGCCTTCGGCGCTTCGTCAAACTGCCTCCATGCCCGTGAGCAATCTCGACAGCATGGAAGAGCAGATGATCATCAAGGCTTTAGAGCGCACCGGCGGACAGCGAACGCTGGCTGCGGAACAGTTGGGAATCTCACGTCGTACGCTCAGCCGAAAACTGAAGGAATACAACATCAGCTTTGCTCCCGGGGACACGACCGCCTCTCTCGGGTTCATCAGCAACGAGCAGCAGAAATTCTTCCGCGCTCGCGTGGAGATTCCAGTCACCATCAGGAATTCTCAAGGCGAAGTAACTCAGGTGCAGGGGAAGAATCTCAGTACGGGCGGCATGGGCCTGGACGGCCTGACGGAGCCGCTGCGTTTCGCCGGCATGGTTGATGTGAGCTTCCTGCTGCCCGATAGCGACGTCCAGTTTCAAGCCAAGGCCCGGCTTATGTGGGTGGGGGATGAGGGACGCGTTGGGATTCGCTTCGCCGTAATCGAGCCCGCCTTATTCGAACAGCTGCAGCACTGGACCAACCGCAAGATGAAAGATGAAGGCTGGGATTTTACAGCCTAGCTCACCGTTGATCTCGGTTGTGATCAGGCGATTTGCCAGACGGTGTCGAGCACCGTGCCATCCACCCATTTGACGATGGCTACCGGTTTTTCACTTCGTTGTGGACGGCGCGGTTTCCCTCCGCAGATGCGCTCGACCTCTTTTTTGATTTCCTCAAGCGGACGAATCGGCAACTTCGATCCTTTGACCGCATCGATCAAGATCCTGACGCCGTGGGTTGATGGCGATGCCGCGCTCGGTCACGACAACGTCAATCAATTCTCCCGGCCCGCATAGCGTCGTCACTTCATCGACAATCACAGGAATGCGGTCGCGGAACGAGGGCACCGCCAGAATCGTGCATCCTGCGGCGAGGCAATTCTGCCAGCCGCCGATGCCGTGCAGAAGGCGTCCGTCGGAATGGGTCACTACGTTGGCGTTGAAGTTTGTGTCGACTTCGGTCGCGCCGAGAACGACGGCATCCACCATCGACGCGAAATTTCCCTTGCCGTGGTAGTTGTACGAAGTGAATGGGGAAGTCGCGACATGACGCGGATTGCTGCCGATGGAGCGCACGCCGTCGAGGTCGAACGTCTGCCCGTCGAGGATGTAGTCGGTGAGTCCTTCTTCGAGCAATTCGACCAGATACTTGGTCGAACCGCCGCGCACGAAACGGGCCTTCACGCCAGCCTGCTTCATCATCTGCTTGAGATAGCTGACGAACGCCAGCGCGATTCCGCCCGCGCCTGCCTGAAAGGAAAAGCCGTTGCGCATGATGCCGGCATCGCGCAGGAATCGCGCCACAAACTCGGCGATGCGCAGACGGTCAGGCGAGCGCGTGATTTGGGTCGTGCCGGAGACGATTTTCGCAGGATCGCCGATGGAGTCGACCTCGACGACGTAATCCACATTGTTGCCCTGAATCTGCCACGGAACGCACGGGAAGGGAACCAGGTTGTCGGTAACGGCGATGACATGGTCGGCGTAGATGGAATCAGCCAGCGCAAAACCGAGAGAGCCGCACGCGGACTTGCCGTGCGAGCCGTCGCAGTTGCCGAACGGATCCGCCGTAGGCGCGGCGATCACGGCAATATCGATATGGACTTCGCCATCCTGAATCGCCTGCCAGCGCCCGCCGTGCGAGCGCAGAACGCCCATGCCGCGCATCTTGCCCTGCGTGCAGTAATCGCCCAGCGGGCCATTCATGCTGCCTTCGATATGGTCGATGACGCCGGACTTCCATCAAGTGCGATCGCGCTCTTCTGCGAAGGAAACGATGCGCTGGGGAACCACGTCAGATCCTTCACGCCGATCCTGGCCGCGGCTTCCAGCGCCATCAGCGCGACGCGGTCGCCATCGCGAAGATGATGATGCGAGGAAATGACCATGCCATCGCGCAAGCCGCACTTGCGCAGCGCGGTTTCGAGATCGGCAACACGTTTGTCGCCGTTTGCGGGATAGTCGGCGGCGGTGCGGATCGGCGGGCGCAGCCTTTGCCACCGAGCGGCCGGTATTTGCCGACGCCCATGTAGGGAACCTGCGGGCGTCCGTTGACGGTCTCCGGAACGATGCGTCCCAGCCGCGTTCGCGACCAGTTCGTTTTTTCAAGGATTGCCATCAGACACTCCTGCAACACACGACTGCCCAGCGTTCAGCTCAGTCGATTCACCGACAGTCCCATCGCCTTGCGCGCGCGCCATCAGCTTCAGGGCGCGCTGCACGACCGGAGGATCGATCATCTTCGAGCCGAGGCTTACGACGCCCAGGCCCTTTTCCTGCGCCTCGTTGTAGGCAGCGACGATCTTGCGCGCCCGTTCGATCTCCGCCGCCGTAGGCGCGAACGCCTCGTGAATCACCGCAATCTGCGACGGGTGAACGCATCCCATCCCTTCAAAGCCCAAAGCGCGCGAGTTCAACGCCCAGGCGCGCAAGCCCTCCAGTCGCCGACATCGCCAAAGACCGAATCGATGGCCTGCACGCCAGCCGCGTGCGCAGCATTCACAACCCGCTGCCGCGCATAGAGCGACTCGCGCCGCCGCGGTCTTCACCACGCCGAGGTCGGCGGTGTAGTCTTCCAGTCCGATGGTCAGCGCGACGATCTTGTCGCTGGCTTTGGCGATCGCGAAGGCGTTCTCGATTCCCAGCGCCGATTCAAGAATCGGCATCAGCCAGATCGGCCGAGTGATGCCGTAATCGGCTTTGATCTCCGCGATGCGCGCTGTCGGCTTCGAGGATCTGATCTGGGCTCTCGACCTTGGGAATCAGAATCAGGTCAGGAGATTCGGGGACAATCTCATCCAGGTCCTCCAGTCCGAGCGGAAGCTGGTTGATGCGCACCATGCGCTCGCAATGCAGAAAGTCGACAGCGCGCAGCGCGTTGCGCACCAGCAGGCGCGCGGCATCTTTCTCGCTCAGCGTGGACCGAATCTTCGAGGTCGAGAATGATGGCGTCGGCCCCGTGCAGAGCGGCGTTGATGAAATACTTGGGCTCGCTGCCGGGAACATAAAGCCGCGAGCGCCGCATGCGGTCGCGCGCGGAAGGCTCAGGAAGCGGCGATGCGGTCGGGAAGCACGCGTGTGCCCTCGCCCAGTCCGGCGCGCCGCGCCGCGGCTTCGATGCGCGCCGCGATCACGAAGGGCAGAGCGCCTTCATCGTGGATCTCCACCTGAGCATGCCGCACGCCAAGCGCTTCCAGCACTTCTTCGGCCTGCCTGCGGATCGAGTCGCCGTAGTAGGGCTCTGACGCGCGACTCGAGTTCGATCTCGATCCGCCGCGTTCGCGGGGCTCGATGCGTCACGTGCAGATCAGATCGGATTTCAGGCCCCGCAGTGCCCGGCCTCGCCGGCGATACGCTGACTCGTCGATTACGATGCGCTCATGGCTCCAACCTCCTGCGTTTCCAGGATCGCTACCGGATTGCGACTTCCTTGAAGCCATCCAGAGTCTTTATCCCACCCAGTCTTCTTCGGGCCTGATCGGTGTGAAAGCGGACCGTGCAGACTGACACCGCCATCCGAGATGCGACAATGATTCGAAAGTGCTTGGTGCAGCATGGAGGTGGCGTAAGCCGAGGTTGGCCAATTCGTGGGCGAAGGCCAATCCCGCGGCCTAACAATCTCCAGCGGAGGAAGGCCGCCATTCTCGAGATAGTCCTCGACATGAACGTGATTGACGAAGCACTCATATCGCTGTGCGATCGGGAAAATCGAGTCCGTCTGGACCGTGGGATTTCTTCTTGAGGCGTGAGAAAAAGACGCACTGCTCTTCTTCCTCGACGAATCCCTCCGTTCAATAGCGCGAGTAATTTCTGCGGCAAGGCTCTTGGGTCGTCGAGGTTCTCGTCTCGAATCTCGGTCGTAGAAGCATTTCCATTCGGGGATTCGTTTTCACGCTCGACTCCCGCGTCGAAACTGCGCACAGCCAGATCTCTGCTGGTACCAGCTTGGTCGAGCACCGCATCGGTCATCTGCATGGTGCTGGCCGCGCCCTGGCTGATCGCATTTGCGCCGCCAGGAATGCGCATCATGTCGTAAGTGCGAACTTTGCCTTCTTTCACTACTGCAGCAATCGCGTCACGAATGCGGCGGGCCTTTTCCACTTCGCCCACATGCTCGAGCATCATGACGGCGGACAGGAACATGGCGATCGGATTCACGATCGGCGGATCGAGTTCGGCATACTTGGGCGCGGAGCCATGGGTTGGCTCGAAAACGGCGACTTCATCCCCGATGTTGCCGGATGCCGCGAAGCCCAGGCCGCCGATCAGGCCGGCGAAAGCATCGGAGATTACGTCGCCGAACAGGTTCGAGGCGACCACAACTCCGTAGTCCTCCGGGATTCTTGGTCAGCCACATGGTCTGCGCGTCAATGTTCGTCGACCAGCAGCGCAATGCCCGGGTACTCCTTGGCCACCGCCTTGGCTTCGTCTTCCATCATTCCGGAGGTCTCGCGCAGCACATTGGGCTTCTCGCAGATGGTGACGGACTTGTAGCCATACTTCTTTGCCCATTCGAACGCTGCTTTGCAGATCTTGCGCGCGGCGTTGCGGGTGATGATCCGCACCGAGATCGCAAGGTCCGCGCCGGGAACCGCGGCGAATGGCTTGAATTTGGAATGCGTGGCGAGCGCGGCGCGAACCTGCTCCGGCGGATTGGTCCACTCGACACCGGCGTAGAGGCCCTCGGTATTCTGCCGGAACACCACGACGTTGACGAACGGCTCTTCGAAGCCTCCATCGGCCTGTTTGCGGATGAAGTTCAGCGGATTGCCCGGGAACGAGATGCACGGCCGGATGCAGGTGTCGAGACTGAAACGCTGCCGCATGGTGACGATCGGGCTGAAATAGGAATAGCCCTTCCCGCGCAGTTCGGGCGCGAGTTCGGCTTCCGCCTGCTTCTTTGGCTTTGAGGTGATGGCGCCGAACAGTCCCAGCTTGTGCTTGGCCAGCAGATCGACCGTGCGCTCGGCAGGGCATTGCCCTCGCGGCACCAGCACTCCCAGCCGATGTCGGCATGGATGTACTCGGCGTCAAACTCGACAGCTTTGAGGATCCGCAAAGCCTCGGGAAGAACCTGATTGCCGATTCCATCTCCGGGCATGGTGACGACGGTGTGTTTTGCCATGATTGCTTAGTCTCCTGATACGTCGACGGTCTCTGGATACTGTGCTTTGCGATCGAGTCCCAGCTTCTTCGCGATTACGTTCTCCGCTCCGCCTGCGATGACCAGCGACTGCGGGACTGCACCGAGCGGCGGGAAACACGAAACGCTCGCCGCCGCCAAACCACAGTGCTGGCGGTGAAATCGATATCCACGTTTCTCGCCAGGAATGATCGTTTTTTCTTTTGGCGATTAATCTCCGCCGTGAACTGCTCGCGAAGCCGTATTCACCAGTGCCGGAACCTCGATGCACAAGAAAGCCGTTGTTGTAGGCGTTGCGCAGATAGGTTTGCGAGAAACTGGCCGCAATGATTAGCGGAATGCCTTTCGCCTTCAGGCAAGTGACGGCCTGCTCGCGGCTGGATCCGGTGCCGAAGTTGAATCCGCCAACGATGACATCTCCGCGTGTGCGCGCGATGCGAGAACTGCGGATCGTAGTTTTCCATGACGACGCGCGCCATCATTTCATGCGTCATGTCGTCGCGATAGGTATAGTCCTTGCCGTAGATCGCGTCGGTGTTGACGTTGTCCTGCGGCAGGAAGACGAGACGGCCTTCGCACCCGCTCGGGGAATCCCGGCAGGATCTCGACGCGCTCGGCAGTGCCGTCCGTTGGTTGCGAATTCTTCGTAGTTGTCGAACCGGCGTGCGATCCTGAAACTGACGAGGTCCGGTGATGTAGCCTGCGATAGCCGATGCGGCGACAACTTCCGGGCTGGCGAGATAACACTGGGCTTCGCGCGATCCCATCCGGCCTTTGAAGTTGCGGTTGGTGGCGGAGATGCCGACTTCGCCTTTTTCCAGCAGTCCGGTGCCGAGTCCGATGCACGGTCCGCAGCTTGGTGGAAGCGGAATGGCTCCGGCGGCGAGGAGCGCCTGCCACACCCCGCGCTTCTCGGCTTCCTGCTGCGTCCATGCGCTGGCCGCGCCGACATAGAGTTTTACGCCCGGCGCGACCTTCTTCCCGCACAGCACCCGCGCCGCGGCTTCGAGATCGTCGATGCGCGAGTTCACGCAGGAAACCAAATATGCCTTGTGGATCGCAACGTGCTTTTTTTCGATTTGTGCAACGGACTGCATGGTTTGCACGGTGTCCGGGCCTGAGACATGAGGCGTGACCTGGCTGAGGTCAAGCACTATGCGCGCGGAATACTCCGCGGCTGGATCTGGCTGCGGACGGATCAATGATCCAGCCTTCAATGTCGGCTTCCGTGAATCGTTCAACTCCTTGTTCGAGCAGGCGGTCACGCGTGCGCCGCAAATAGCGGATGGTGATTTCATCCACCGGGAACCAGCCCACGATCGGCCCCCATTCGGTGCTCATGTTGGAGATGGAGAAACGTGCATCCATCGGGAGGCTGGCTATGCCTGGGCCAGAAAATTCCACCGCGGCGTTGAGGGCCTCGTCGTGGTTGTACAGGCCGCAGAGAGTGATGATGACGTCTTTGCCGCTCACGCCTTCTGGCAGTTTGCCTTCGAACACAACTTGAATCGTGCGCGGAATCTGCCACCAGAATTCTCCCGTCGCCCATACCGCGGCGGCATCGGTGCGCACGATTGGCGTGCCGACGGCACCCAGCGCGCCATACATGTTGGAGTGGGAGTCCGAAGCCACGACGAACGATCCGGGGACGACGTATCCGCGCTCGATCATGAGTTGATGCCCGATGCCCGAGCCGGCAGGATAGAAATCGACTCCGTGCTCTCTGGCGAAGGCTTCGATCGAGCGGTATTTCTTCAGGTTGGCCTCGTCTTGATTCTGAATGTCATGATCGAGGGCGAAGACGAGTTGTTTCGGGTCGTAGATTTGCTTTGCGCCGATCGACTTGAATTTGCTCATCACAGCCGACGTGTTGTCGTGGGTCATGACGTGGGACGGCCGAATGGAGACGAAGTCTCCCGCGCGCAACGGGCGGTTCGGGCCATCAGTGAGATGGGCTTGCGCGATCTTCTCGACAATCGTTTGCGGCATGAAATCTCCTTCGCATCAGCACGATCACGACGGTTTACGGTGATAGACGAGCACCGACCTGCGGCTCTTCGAATTCTTGCCTCGCGAGCGCGCCTTGCCGTCCATCGTTCCGGGTTTCGCTTTGCGAATGTCAGACTCCATGAGCGCCATCAGGTCGCTGACCGAGCCGACGCGCTCGAGGTTCCAGACTGTTTCTTTCACTTTGTTCTGCGTTGGCTTCGAGAGCACGCCATCCGCCAGCGATGCGAATTTTTCTTCGATTTCCTGATCCGTGAGCGGATTCCGCGGATCGCCTTTGGGAAAGTCAAGTTGCTTTTGGAGCGCTCGTCCGTCTCTGGTCTGGATTTGCACGATTACCCTCTGTAAGGCCGGAAATACTTTCTCGATCTCGGGATCCGCCACCACTTCGACTTTGTTCAATTGCTCTCGAATCTTCGGTTCCACGATCTTTTCCATGGTGAACTGCAATGGCGTGACCTGACGGTCGACCAATGCCGCCGCGATCACGTAAGGGAGAGAGTGGTCCGCCGTCTCTTTGGTGTGCGGGATCGTACTTGCTGGGATCGGAAAGAATGTCGGCGGCACGGGCGAGCGAGCGGATCTGGATCTTCTCTACATTGTCGGGGCGCAGGTCGTTGCCCTTGACCAGATCGAGCACGGCCGAGATCGGCGTATGCGTCAGCGCCTCGGTCGGGAAGGCTTTCATGCCGCACTGCGTGATGCGCCAGGATTCCCCCAGACCGTCAGTCAGCAGATCGAGCTTCCAATCGGGCTTGAAGACGTGGGCCAGCCCCTCCTTGCCGTCGATCACGTGTTCCGGCCCGGAGTATCCCTTCTCGGCCAGCAGCGCGGCGAAAACTCCGCTCTGGGTTGCCATGGGATCGACCGTGTTCTTCATCATGGTCAGCTTGCCGGCGGTCACCGCACCGAGCGTGCAATGCCGGCTGGCGGAAATGCCGATCGCATGCTGAATTTGCTCCCAGGAGAGGTGCAATGCGCGTCCGGCAACGATCGGTGAGACGAACGCCGTGAGCGTGGCGTGATGCCATCCGCGCTCGCGAATCCCAGGGAAGGCCGCTTCGCAAAGACGCATCTCGAATTCGTGGCCGAGCACCAGACCGACAATCAATTCTTTCCCGTTGCCGCTGGCACGTTCGCAGCACGCAATCGCCGCCGGAAAAATGTCAGAAGGATGCGATGGGTCCTGCTTCCAGTAAATGTCGTTGTAATCCATGCAGCGGATCATCAGCGCATTGGCCAGCGACGCGGAAACCGGATCGATGCGCCGCCCGTTCCGATTACTGTTGCGTGGCCGATCGCCGCAATCTCGTCGAGAACGTCCAGCGCGATCTTCACATCGTGCTGCTGATATCCGCCCAGCGCGCAACCGAGGGAATCGAGCAGGAAGCGCTTTGCCTGGTAAACAGCATCGGCAGAGACGTCTTTGTATTGCAGACTCGCCGCCCAGCGGGACATCTTCGCTGTTACGGTTTCCTTCGCAGCAAGGGTTGCATTTGTGTGGGGCAACAGCGCGCCTCCTTCCTGTGGTTTCACCTTGAGGTTCTTCGGGTTCTTGAATGGCAGGAACGCCATGAAGTCGGCGTGATGCACGATGAAGGCTTCTGTGGTTCGCTTGACCAGGTCGCCTTCGGCGGCATGGGCCGCAATGATGTGGCAGACCGCATCTGGAACTCCGCATTCGAGCGCCAGCGCAACTCCGGTGAACGGATGTCGCAGAGCTTCTCCACGCTCGCTCTGGCGGCTCTTGCCGTCGGGGCCCAGTTCGTATTCCAGCAGCTTGCCGACGTCGGCCAGGATCGCGCCAGCGATCACGGCGTCAAGGTCGACCGGCAGAGCGCGGCCCATGAACGATTGCATGGCCGTCGCACTGTCGCGGGCGATGTGCACCACGCAGCGCTTGTGCTCCATGAAAGTGATCGGGCAGTTCGGGACCAGCAGCGTGAAGGGAATCTGGTTCAGATCGTCGGGTTTGAGCGGGCTGCGCTCCAACGCCTTGATCCAGGTTTGGGTAACTTGCTCACGCAATTGGGGATCTTGAATCCAGTCGATCTCCGGCCAAAGCCGCTTGACGGTCTCTCGCATACCGGTGTCCGAGGGGAACCATTGAGGCTAACTGGCGGCCCAGACCCAAGCCGCGACTGGAATCACAGGGGTCTGTGATTGGACTACATGAAAGGTTGCAGCGGTGGGTGATTTGGTTTATGGAAGTGGTTGGCCAGAAAGTAAGCGAGGCTATCGGGTCTGCAAAAGCGCAGTGATGTCCTTATCGAATACCGCAGCATCAGTGGCGCCTAGGTGCTTGGCGTAAATGCGTCCCTCGCGGTCGATCAGGAAAGCAATCGGCAGGCCAAGGACTCCCCCGTAAGCTGCGCCGACATCAGCGGTTCCCATCACGACGGGGTAGTTTATGTGGAACTGCTGATAGAAAGTGCGGACCGGGTCGGTGCTGTCGTCCATCGAGACGCCGATGATTTGCAGACCCTCGCCGCCGTACTTCTGCTGCAAATCGACGAAGTGCGGCGTTTCTTCACGGCACGGAACGCACCAGGTCGCCCAGAAATCCAGCAGGACAACCTTGCCCCGATAGGAAGATAAGCGGAGCTGTCCGCCGTCGATCGAATGGCAGGTTGAAATCCGGTGCCGGCCGATGCTGCTTTGCGACCGCCGAGGCAGGTCGCGACCCCGTCGCGTGCCTGTATGAATAAACCCCCACGCCCACAGCGGCGGCTGCGATGAGGACTATAGCGGCTGACTTTATTCCTGGTCGCAGAAGCTAATCTCCCTTGGCAGTCGGATAGCCCTTATCCACCCAATTGGTTCCGAAATTGTCGGCGATATACAGCACTTTTACATTGGTGAACCCCATGCTGTGCAAGGCATCATCGGCGGGTTTGACGTTCGGGCAGTGGTTCCAGGGACAGCATCCGCAATAGAGAATAATGAACTTATTGCGGGGCAGGGATTCGACCCGCTTGCGGAGCTGTTGCAGTCCCGCTTCATTTGCTCCCGGCCCAACGTACTCGGACCCGGGAATATGGGCCTGCAAAAACAACATGTGAGATCCGACCTGCAACATTAACGGTTTCTCTTTGCCGGACTGCAGCATCTTTGCGAGATCCTCCGGACTGATCAGCCGACCGGGCGCAATGGAACTCCACTGCGCAAATGCTGAAGTGGAGATCAGGCAAACCAGGGACAGGAACAGGGGTGAATAGCGCTTTGCAGTTCTCATAAGTATGAATCCAGGTGTTATCAGCGTACGTCCAAAGCATACACGCGATGGGCGCGGGCTAGAGGCCTGATAATTCCCTCAGCCGCGCTGCTACGATCTCAGGCGTGATGTCGCGCTGAGCGTTCCCCAGCATTTCAAATCCAACCATAAATTTCCGTATGGTCGCTGAACGCAGAAGCGGTGGATAGAAGTGCGCATGAAAATGCCATTCGGCATGTTCGTTGCCGTCAGTTGGCGCCTGGTGAAAGCCCATCGAATACGGGAAGGGAACTCCAAACACTTTGTCGTAGGTTGAGGTAACGCGGTGCAGCATTTGACTGAGAAGACGCGCGTCCTGCGGCGTGAAGTCGTTCATGCTTCCGATGTGACGGCGGCTACATATCAGGATTTCGAAGGGCCAAACCGCCCAGAAGGGCACCATGGCCGTAAATCCGTCATTCTCAAAGAGCAGGCGCTCCCGTTGTCGCTGTTCGACTGCAACGTAGTCGCAAAGCAAGCAGTGCCGCTTCGCCCGCCAGTACGAGCTTTGAGCCACAAGTTCCTTCCGCGGCTCGACCGGAATCGAAGATGTCGCCCATATCTGGCAGTGCGGATGGGGATTGCTCGCTCCCATCATCGCGCCGCGGTTTTCGAAAATCTGCACATGGTTGATGATTTCTAGGCTACCCAACTCGCGGAACTGTTCCATCCACGTGTGAACGACGGGTTCGATCTGCTCGGGAGTCATCGTGGCCAACGTAAGGTCGTGGCGTGGAGAAAAACAGATCACTCGGCAGATGCCTGGCTCGCCCTGCGCCACGAGCAGGCCGAGCCCTTCCACATCGAGGCGTTCGCGCTCCGTTCCAGGTTTCAGGGCCGCGAAATCGTTGTCGAAAACAAACGTCGATTCGTATCGTGGATTCCGAACGCCGCCAACCCGGGCGTTCCCCGGACACAGGTAGCAACTGGGATCGTACTCCGGTTCGCTTCCCGTATGAAGCTGGGCGACTTCTCCCTGCCATGGACGGGTTGCGCGATGTGGTGAAACCAGCACCCACTCGTTGGTAAGCGGGTTTAGTCTGCGATGCGGATCTTCAGTCAGCTTCAAGCTTTCGGCCTCGCTGCATTTTACGACGGCTCAGCAGAGTTGCGTGTTCCGAAGTGGGTAGTTAGTGCTCGGATACGGACGGTTCTGAACACGGGGCGAGGTTCTAATGTCGGGGGCAATAGCTAGAAGCTACCGTCACGCGTGCAGATAGATCAGGGCCTTACAGAGTTGGTCATCATCAGCGCAAAGAGCAGAGGAAGGTAAATTACAGTCGCTTGCAGCACGTGCCGCGCGCGCATTTTCGAACGTGCCGTTGCCAACGGAAGGTTGAGGAAGGCAAGGCGAATCCCAAAGTAAAGCATCGCAAATCCCAGGACTAATGCGCCAACCAGATAAATCTTTCCCGCCATCCCCATGTAACTGGGCAGCAGACTGACCGGGATGAGGATAACGGAGTAGGCGAGGATGCGGCGGGCGGTAGAGCGTCCATCCTCTTCCACGACTGGCAGCATCTTGATTCCACCCTTTTCATAATCCTCGCGGTATAGCCATGCGATCGAGAAAAAGTGCGGAAACTGCCATATGAAAAGGATCGCAAACAGGACGAATGTTCCCCATTCCAGTTGTCCACGAGCGGCGGTCCAGCCCAGAACACCCGGCATCGCTCCCGGAAAAGCGCCCACGAAAGTGCAAATCGGTGAAACACGCTTCAACGGAGTGTAGGCTACTAGATAAACCACTGATGTCAGGAAAGTGAGCAATCCTGTTAAAGGATTGGTGAAAATCGCCAGGTAAAACGATCCGCCGATTGACATGAGCAATCCGACGATCATCGCATGAGACAAACTCATACGGCCGGCTGGAATCGGCCTCAGCGCAGTGCGCCGCATATGACCGTCGACATCGTGTTCCATCACTTCGTTCAGCGCGGCCGTGCCGCTGGAGACGAGTCCAATTCCAATCAGGGCGTTCAGTAGCCCAAAGCTAAACCAAGGTTCCCCGGCCTTGTGCGCACCGAAGAAATAGCCGCACCATGCTGTCATCACAATCAAACTGGTGACCCGCAGCTTGGTCAATTCGGCGTAGTCGCGAAAAAGGGAAGTTGCCCGCGTGCGGAAACCGGCGAGAGGCAGGATCATCGAGCTCATGAGTTAGGCCGTGTCTTCAGGAAACCTGGGTTACCAATCGAGCCCCCGGACCCCATCCGGAACGGCTCAAGGAAAGCATAGGTACGCTGATCAGTTTCGAAAGTCAAGCGAAAATGAAATGCGTCGCTACTTTCAGGCTACCACATTCGATGTAAACGAGGCTGCGAACAGTTACCTGCTTCCGGACGAACCTGCGGAGTCAAAAGTCTCCGGCGGATCGAAAAAGCATTTATGCCACAGGGCCGAATCGGTGAGGGTACCGGCTCTCCACTGTTGAAGGGTCGGAGTGGTAGCCGCGATCATTCCGCCGTCAGCGGAATCGAAAACTACGACGACTCCAGCGAGTTCAGACCTCTTCTCCGCGATTTCGGTGTAACTCTTCTCCAGGAGAAATTTGGTGTACTCCAACCTCTCCTTGGACCCTGTATTTTTCTCCGCTTCGTCGATCTTCTGGACGGAGATTATTTTCACGTTCTTGCCCCGAAGGGGTTCCCAATCTCCGGGGAAGGGCGCGGTCTCCTCGCGAACCACGTGAAACAAGTCAGCGGCAGCGTTGGGCGCACCTGAAGAGGACGCCGCGTTATCCGCAATGCCTTCTGGCATCTCCACGCTGTTGCGCCAGATCCATCCTCGCGACAGGCCCGAAATTCGTACGTGAACCCAATCGCCGTTGAAGTCGAGCAACTCGAATTCGTCGTGCAGGCTGGCAAGAAACTGAGGTTTGGCCGACAGGCTCGGACTGGAAACGACGGGAGTGCCTGATTTCTTGACGGCCACCAGATTCTTCGGATGGCCCGTGTTCTTCAGAATCTCTTCAAGGTTGTTAGCCTCGGCCTGCAACGAACTATCTGGTTTCGGGGATGGCTCAGTAGACTTGTCCGGGGTGGAGGCCGAAGCCGCCCACTCCTTCACCGACGAAGAGATCGTGCTGTTTGTCTCCGGGAATTTCCGCGTAGGTTCCGGAGCGGACGGTCGCTCGTCCTTGGAACCCTCCGGTGAGGCCTTCACCGCACTGTTACTGGTCACCACTTTCTCGGAAGGAGTAGCGGCGAGTTGCTCCGCCAGTTGATCCAGCAGGTCCGACTCCAGTCGCCCGTTGGAAGTGAGCAACTGATATCCGGATTGCGATGATGATGGATCCGAGTACCAGGCTGTTACTTTGGCCTTGATCCTTACCAGGGAACCGCCGGAGGGATTCGAAACGACTTCGGCAGTCGCCTGATAGTAGCCACGTTGGTAGCGATCCAGAGGATGGTCTCCGGCGTTAGCGAATCCATCGAGGATCGGCAGGTGTCCGGCCATGTTGGCCTGCATCGCCTTGAGGGCTTTCTCGATCGCAGCCTTCGATTGTGGGAACGTTCTTTCGGCTGGATTCGACTGCGTCCACGCAACCATGGTGGAAAGAATCACCAAGCATCCGCAAAGCGCGAGTACGTAATCGCGAGCGCCCCAGCGGAGTTTCATGGCAACATCTCCAACTCGTCGCGCCGGACCCATCCATGCTGCCCGTCGTGAGTTTCCACACCGAACCAATAGGGCGTGGTGATCACGATTAAAACCTCAGCTCCGCTGGGCAGAGCTTGCAGCGTGCTCGCAGAATGAAACGGCGCAGACTTCAGAGGTGCTCCAGGCGCCTTGACCATCCTCTCGACTTGTTGCTTGAGGGTGTGCACGCGCCGTTCGAGACTCACCGCGGGAGTTGGATCAACGCTCTGCGGCGGAGTCGGCGTCGGTTGGCTGACTTTGGGGCTGGACGGAGGCTGGATCGAGGGCTCGCTGGTTTCGTCCCTGAATGCAATTTGCTGTTTCTTCGAAGAAGATTCTTGCTTTGTCTTCTCCGCCTCGGCAGCCTCGGTCTTCATCAACTCGATGGAATCAAGATGGTCGTGGATGTCTTTGTATTCCGCACCTTCGACAGAGCCATTCGATGCATGTGCCACGTGGCGGAAATCCTCAACGAAGATCGCATCAATGCGAAGAACCGTGTGCTTTTCGTCCTGAGGTTGCACCACGTACCGCACGGCCAAGGTTCCAACATCACCGCCGTTTTTGAAATTCCGGGGGTCCAGTGCGTTCCGACGAACCTTGTAAAAAACTTTTCCAGACTCGGTCCAGGCTGGGAACCCGCGAGTAGAAGTAGCCACCTCGGCGCCGGAGACAAATTCGTCCTTGTTGTACTCTTTGGTACCCCGAATAATTCCGTTTTGTACAATTTCCTGAACAACCTGAGACACCTCAGCCTCAGGAAACGGGAGATTCACGATAAATCCCATCCCATATTGAGTGGCGTCTTTTTCGCGCGCCTCCAGATTGCCCGGCCACCCGGCGAAACCGGCTGCCAGCACCACTCCCAAGATGGCAAACAGAGGGCGCGCGAATCGGCGAAGGAAGCCTCGAGGCTCTCCGGGTGAGATAGTTTGAAAAGGAAATCCTGACTTTTCCACAGGCGTCGCCGTGTTCGACAAAGAGTCTCAATTCTACCCATTTGTGTCAACTCCGGCTCTCCGCGCGGATTTTGCCTGCCAAAGAGGAACCTCCTCGGTTCATACGCTGTAAAAAGAATGTAAAAAAACTTTTTTCTACCCCTTGCAAGTTGCTTTGCCCGCGTAGTAGGATTCCGCCCCGGTACGGTGGTAGGACCTGAACCTAAAAAATCGGTTTAGACTCTGCCTCCAACGCGACCCGTCCTGGAAGGGGTTCCAGAGTCGGGTTCGCTGCGGTTTTCTCGCCTTTGCATTTGTGGGAATGCATTTTTTAAATAACACAATTGCCCGAGGAGTGCGGCATGCATATGGGAATGCAGTCGAACCAGAGGGGAGTACCGGTCAGTGTCAGGTATTTCTTTACAGCCACTCTAGTGATCGCCTTCGTGGTCCTGAGCGGCAGCCAATCGGCGAACGCCCTGCCGGCCTTCGCCCGCAAGTATGGCCTTCGTTGTTCCGCCTGCCACGAATCCTGGCCGATGCTGAATTACTTCGGCCAGAAATTCAAAGACAACGGCTACCAGTTGATGAACGACAAGGACGCCCCCATCTGGCAGAACCCGGGATACTGGCCGGTGACGATGCGCATGACGCCCATGTGGCACCGCGTCAGCACCGGCAAGGTCGCCGTGGACCAAGGCAATGGCATCACCCGGGTCACTTCTTCCGGTTTTGACCTGAGCGGGCTCGACTTTCACACCGGCGGCACACTGGAAAAGAACTTCTCGTTCTACCTCCTGCCGTCCTCCGACAACGCGGCCTCATTTCACTTCGAGACCGTTATGGCGCGGCTCGACAACGTATTCGGCAGCCCTTGGATCAACGTCAAGCTGGGCAAGTTTGAACTCGACAACTTGCTTTCGGAAAAGCGCATTTTGACGCTGACCGGCAATGGAGGCATCTATCAGCTGTACCACTTCATCCCGGTGGGCGACGGCAATATCTTCGGCCAGATTGGCGACAACCAGCTTGGTGTGGAGTTGATGGGACATTCCTATAACGACCGCACCCGCTATTCTGCGTCTCTGCTAAGTTCGTCTGACGGTACCCCCGGATTGGTATATGGCGCAAACTCCTACACGGGATTTTTCACCTTCAGCCAGGCTTTCGATGCCGGAAAGATGGGAGTGGATCGCATTGGAGCGTATGCCATGATCGGGCAAGCTCCCACAACTTGGCTCACCAGCGGTGGGCCCAATGGACCAGTGGCGGGCTCCGGGGTGGGGAACAAGTCGTTCCATCGCGAAGGCATCATCGGACAATTTTATTTCGGACAGCGTTTCGACCTGCAGGTTGTTACCCAACATGGCTGGGACAACGCCTGGTTTGGTCAAGGGTACGGTGACTTGCCCGACCTGCTGAATGGCCAGAACAACACTCCGCCTGCAGCTCTGCCCGCTGGCTCGCAAGCCCCAACATGGAACGGAGTTCTGTTCGAGCCGCACTACATCTATAGCCCGCAACTAGTCTTTATCGGACGTTACGAAACCATCCGCATGTCGCGGCAGGCAACGCCCACCAACCCCTCCAACCTGGGCAATATCTCGACCTACACCGTCGGTTATCGCTATAACCCGTTTATGACCAGCCGTGCCGGATTCGCGTGGCACAACGAGTACAACTGGCTTCATCAGGACGGAACGGCGCCCAATGGTACGGGAATTAATACCAGCGAGCTGATGTTCGGCTTTGATTTCGACTTCTAATGGAATGAAACTGCTCGCGGATTGATTTCGCCCGCGAATCGTTTTGAGGACGAAAAATATATGACTATCGTCAAGCGAGTGCGTTGCAGGAATGCGGTGATCGGTTTCATTCTCGCCGCCGGCTTCAGCATGGTGCGGGCGCAAGACGCCCCCGACGTTGGCCCCCATCCTCCGGGGCCGGCGAAACACCTGGAGAGTCACATCGGCAACATTACCGGCCATTCGCAGGATGCTAAGAGCGATTACCGGCGATACTGCGCGGGCTGTCATGGCGACCTGGGGGACGGTGCTGGCGAAAACGCGCAATGGTTGGACCCGAAGCCCCGCGATTTCACCATCGCAACCTTCAAATGCCGCTCGACTCTTACTGGCACTTTGCCTACAGACCAGGATTTGTACAACACCATCGGTCGCGGATTGACGAACTCCAATATGCCGATCTGGAACACGTTCACCAAGCAGCAGCGGGCTGACTTGGTCGCGTTTATCAAGACGTTCTCGCCCCGATGGGAGAAGGAAAAGGCCGGCGAGCCCATCAAGGTTCCCGCCGAACCCCCGGTCACCATCGAAAGCATCGCTCACGGCAAGGCCCTGTTCACGAAGCTGGAATGCTGGAAGTGTCACGGTCCGCAAGGCAAGGGCGACGGCCCTTCGGCGCCCACGCTCACTGATAGCAAGGATCAACCGATTCGGCCCTACGATTTCTCGGCTGGCAAGGACGATTCCCGTTTCAAATGCGGTTCAACGAATGAGGACATTTACAAGATCTTCATGACCGGCGTCGACGGCACTCCGATGCCCTCGTTCGCCGACACCATTCAGCCCAATGACGCGTGGGATTTGGTACATTTCTTGCGCACGCTTCAGGTGCACCGTCACGGCAAGGAAAACGACGTGCTGAAGGCGGCAGGTGGAAAGATTCCACCCTATGTGGAAAAGCCTTCGGAAGCGCCGGCCACTCAGCCGTCGAGCGGAGCTGCTGGAGGCGGCAAGTAGAAGCCACTTTTCAAGTTTGAGCCCGAGGAGGCAGCGAATGCGTACGAGCAACCCCTGCATCGCCGTGGCCACTGTGCTGTTATGCCCGGCATTCATGTTCGCCGGCACGGTCAGCGGCAAGGTCACTTACACCGGTACACCCGTCAAACAGAAGCCCATCAGCATGGCCAAGGAGCCGAGCTGCGAGAAGCAGCATCCGACTCCGGTCAACACGGAAACAATAGTGACTGGCGCTAACAATACACTCGAAAACGTTGTTGTCTATATCTCGGCCGGCGGGGACGATGCCAAAGCTCCGGCTCAGGCGGTCACATTCACGCAGAAAGGCTGCCAGTACATTCCTCACGTCATCGCGCTGCACACCGGGCAAGAGTTGCACGTTGTGAATAGCGACCAAACTTCTCACAATATCCATCCCATGGCGAAGTCGAACCCGGAGTGGAACAAATCGCAGCCACCGGGCGCGCCGCCCATCGTGCAGAAGTTCGACAATCCCGAATTCATTTCCGTGAAGTGCCAGATTCATCCCTGGATGCACGGATGGTTCGCCGTACTCAAAACAAATCACTACTCCATTACCGGCGACGGCGGGGCATTCACTCTGCCGAACCTGCCGCCGGGCAAGTACACGATCACCGCCTGGCATGAGGACTACGGAACTCAAACCCAGGATGTGACCATTAGCGGCAACGAAACCAAGTCAGTCGACTTCAGTTTCAAAGCGAAAGCGTACTAAAGAGCGAATCTCGCGGGCTGTCCGCCTCCGGATATTGCGGGGGACGGGTAGACTCCGCGCCGACAGCCCAAATTTGACGGGCGAGCGAGGGAACATGGGCGGCAAGATTTTTGCTGTGTTGATCGTGATCATTGCGTTGGCCTCGGCAGTTCCCATCATCAACCACACTTTTCTGGGCGCGAGCGTAACCCCGCCCGAGGATATCTCGACGCACGGAAAGGCGATCGACGAGCAGTTGTCGGTCACCATGGCCGAGGCAGGCATTTCCTTTCTTGCCGCACAGCTTGTGCTGGGACTGTTCGTGTGGCAGTTCGCCAACCGCAAGGGAGGCGCTACCAAGAACTTCCCGGGCGGTGCGACCGCCATGGTGATCGTCGCTGTTCTGTTCGTCGGAGCTGAGGTCTTGGCGCTAGGCATGGTCGGCTCGAAGGCGTGGGGCATGGTCTATTTCACGCCCGCATCTGCCGACGCCTTGCCGGTGCAGGCTCAGGCTGGACAGTTTGCCTTCTACTTCCGCTATCCCGGCCCCGACGGCAAGTTCGGGCAGATCCATCCCGACAAAATTGATGAAGGGAACTCAAATTTCTTCGGCCTTGATCCGGAGAACGATATTCCGGCGCGCGATGACATCACAGCCGGCGAGCTCGTTGTTCCCGTCGGCAAAGAAATTAATCTGATGATGCACGCCAAGGACGTCGGACATTCGTTCTATGTGCGCGAATTGCGCATCCAGCAGGACTTCGTGCCGGGCCTCGACCTCGCCGTTCATTTCACCGCAACTAAGGTAGGAAAGTACGAAATTGTTTGCACGCAGCTCTGCGGCCTCGGCCACTACAACATGAAGTCGTACTTAACCGTGATGTCGCAGGAAGATTTCGACAAGTGGTTGAAGTCGCAGTCCAACTAGTTTCCGTCGTCCTCAGCGCAACGCCGGGACGCGAGTGCCACTCCATCGCGAGGTAAAGGCCATGTCGGACACGTCGATACACGCAACGGTTCACGGAGCACCCACAAGTTTCATCCGCAAGTATGTCTTCAGCCTCGACCACAAGATCATCGGCCTGCAGTACTACGCGCTCGCTCTGGTAGCGGTGGTGACCGGGATGGTGTTGTCGTGGATCATGCGCGTGCATCTAGTCTGGCCGAATGCGCCGATTCCCGGTCTGGGTGCGCTTGCGAAAGTAGGAGCGCCGGGTGGCGTGGTTACGCCCGAGTACTACTTGCAGTTGATGACCATGCACGGCACGCTCATGGTGTTCTTTGTACTTACCAACGCTCCGTTCGCAGCCTTCGGCAACTATTTTCTGCCGATCCAGATTGGCGCCGAAGATATGGCCTTCCCCCGCTTCAACATGATGTCGTTCTGGACGACTTTCGTGGCTTTCTGCATTTTGATTTCGGCCTTCTTCGTGGGTGACGGGCCGCCGCTTTCCGGTTGGACAGGTTACGCGCCGCTCAGCGCGGTCGGCAAGGACGCCGGCCCTGGTCAGGCAATCGGCCAAAGTCTGTGGGGGATTTCGATCTTTGTCTTCTGTATTGCTTCGCTTCTGGGATCTCTGAACTTCATCGCGACGACGCTGGACTTGCGGACGAAGGGCATGACTCTCTCCCGCATGCCGATCGTCAGCTGGGCATGGTTCATCACGTCCTGCATCGCGCTCCTTGCCTTTGCGGTTCTGCTGCCCGCTTGCCTGCTGTTGATCCTGGATCGTGTCGCAGGCACAAGCTTCTTTATTCCTGCAGGCTTGAACGTAGGTGACCATATCCAGCCACACCAGGGTGGATCTCCGCTGTTATGGCAGCACTTGTTCTGGTTCTTCGGACATCCCGAGGTCTACATTGCAATCCTGCCGGCGATCGGGATCGTCAGCCACATCCTTATCTGCAATATGCGCAAGAACATGTTGAGCCATAAAGTTCTCATCTACTGCATGATGGCCATCGGCTTTCTCAGCTACATGGTCTGGGGACATCACATGTTCCTGAGCGGCATGAATCCGTTCTCGGCGCTGGTGTTCTCCTTTCCCACGCTGATGATCACGATTCCCGCAACCATCATGACGCTGATCTGGCTGGGCAGCCTCTATGGATCGAACCTGCGCATCAACAGCGCCTCGCTCTTCTGCCTGGGATTCATTTCCATGTTCGTCAGTGGCGGGGTCAGCGGATTCTTCCTGGCTCAGCCTTCGATCGATATCTATCTCCACGCCACCTATTTTGTGGTAGGGCACTTCCACATGGTGATGGGCGTGGCGGCCATTATGGGGGTCTTTGCCGGAACTTATTTCTGGTTCCCCAAGATGACCGGTCGCATGATGAATGAGACGTTGGGGCGCTGGCACTTCTTCCTTACTCTGATCGGGACCTACGCCATCTTCATGCCATTCCACTATCTGGGGCTGGCAGGGAATGTTCGGCGCTATTCGGCCTTCCAGGATGACTTCCTGGTGCCACTGATCCCTGTGCACAAGTTCATCACGTACGCGGCGTTGTTCACCGGAGCTGCGCAGCTGATCTTCCTCGCCAATCTGGCTTACAGCCGCTTTAAAGGCCCGCAGGCGACAGCTAATCCATGGGAGTGCACTTCCCTCGAATGGTCGACGCCTTCGTCTCCGCCGCCATTCGACAACTTCGGCGGACAGCATCCTGTCGTTCACCACGATCCGTATCAATATGGGGTGAAGAGTTCGACCGGGGACTACATAATGCAGACTTCCCCGGAACCAGGAGCGGCATCGTAACGCAGCAGGAATGGAGTAGTCATGGCAACGATACTGCAACCGCCACAAGCCGAATTCGAGCAGGAACCACCGCGAAAGACGACCGGGGACGCCGGCGGAGGCTTCCGCAACCTGGCGCCAGACGGCGGAGCTTTGCGCCTGGTAAAAGATCCCTCCGGCGAACCAACTCGCACCGGCATCTGGGTCGGACTGGCTGCGATTGCCATGTCCTTCGCCGCCTTGACCAGCGCTCTTTACGTTCGTGAAGGCAGTGGCTACGCCGACTGGACGCACATCAGCCTTCCCCCGATCCTATTCTTCAACACGCTCGCTCTGGTCCTAAGCAGCATCACGTTGGAGCGGGCGCGACATTGTGTGGCAGCATTCATGCGTGGCGAGCAGAGCAACCGCTCCGTGCCCATGCTGTGGCTCAACGCAACCATGCTGCTAGGGCTGGTGTTTGTCGTCGGTCAGTACTTCGCATGGCTGAAGCTAAGGTCTGAGGGCCTGTATCTCCCGACGAATCCCAACAGCTCCTTTTTTTACGTTCTGACTGGAGTGCACGTGGTCCACGTGTTGGGCGGTCTGGGTGGCCTGAGCCGAGTGATGCTGAAGTTTCGCAGCGCAACCAATCCCTTGCGCCGCAGCACTCTGGATGCCACCGCTTATTACTGGCATTTCATGGGGCTTTTGTGGGTCTACTTGCTATTCATTCTGTGGCTGAAGCTGTAGGTCAATTCAACGGAGGCACCATGAGTAAGGCCAATCTAGCGATGGAGGGCGTACCAGCACACAGTGCTGAAGCACACGGCGCAGGCGTGATGGAAGAGAGTCCTTTTGCCATTCCATCGAGCAAACTCGTGATGTGGCTGTTCATTATTTCTGATGCCTGCACCTTTGGCGCAATGCTGTTCGCTTATGGCTACATCCGGAACTCTGCCGCCGACTGGCCTCAGGTCTTTGAGTCGGCGAGCGTCTGGAACGCCCTGCTGATGACCTTCATCCTGGTCACCACCAGCCTGACCGTGTTGTTTGCTGTGAGAGCGTCGCAGTCCGAGGATCGTGCTGGAGCATTCCGCTGGACCATGATCACCGCCGCTGGAGGCATTCTCTTCACCTTACTGCATATCCGGGAATGGCTGAGTCTGATCGGTCAGGGCGCGCGTCTGTTCCAGAACCCCTGGGGATCGCCGATGTTCGGCGCGGCGTTCTTCTCCATCACCGGACTGCACATGGCCCACGTGGTCGGAGGCGTGATTGCCTTGATCGTGGTCGGATTGAGCTACCGCTCTGGGCGCTATGCAGCCCGGCATATCGAGATCTGGGCGCTCTACTGGCACTTCGTCGATCTGGTTTGGATGTTCGTGGTGCCCTTGGTCTACTTGTTGAACATGAAGCGGTAAGCGAAATAAGTTAAAGGAGATCGGCCATGAGTCAAGCATCGACATCGGGCAGCATGACATCCACTTATCTGGTTTACGGTGCAATTCTGTTGATTGCCATCGTGCAAGTCATCGCCGCGATGGCAATGGGACCATCCCTATGGCGCATGCTGTTGCTGGCGGCGATCCAGGCCTATCTCGCAGTGATGTTCTTTATGCATCTTCGCGACGAGAAACCGACGCTGCGGCTGGCACTGATCCCTGGCACACTGTTTGTGCTGGTTATGATGAATATGATTTGGGCCGATAGTTTCCGGCTGGCCGTGATGAAGCCGTTCGCGAAGTAAGGAGGCGTCATGAAGTATCCAGGATTCAAGCTTACCCTTCGCGCTAGGGCGGCACTAGTGAGTGCGCTGATCTTGGCGTCGAACGCCGCCGCTTATGCGCAAAGCTGCGCTCTTTGCTACACCCAGGCCGCCGGCGCTGGACACCGTTTCATTCAGGGTCTACGCACCGGGATCCTGGTCCTGATCGTTCCTCCGATGTTTATGTCCGTCGGCATTACGGTGCTTGCCTACAGGAAGCGTAACCGGACCAACGACAGGAAGTCGGAAAACTCGGCGAACGAGTGGTAGTCCCAGCTGAAAAACCCTTAACCACAAACGACACGAAGTAAGAACAGGCCCCAGGTTTCCCTTAGTGCACCTTCGTGTCCTTAGCGGTTAGCGCCTTTGATTTTGCTCCAGAACATCTCTGCGAATTAACCCCTCCCCGTGTCATAATTCCTCGCAAAATAATCCGGTGCCCCGATGCGTCAATTCCTAATCGCAGTTCTCAGCGCTTCTACCCTTGTGCAGCCGTGCTCTTCTGGTGGCACTCCCACGGCCCCCAAGCCCATGCAGATCTATTTCATCGACGTAGAAGGCGGACAGGCCACTCTCGTTGTGAGCCCGTCAGGCCAATCGTTGCTGATCGACGCCGGCTGGCCGGGGAATGAAGGTCGCGACGCCGATCGCATTCTTGCCGCGGCCCACCAAGCGGGCTTGCAGCAACTCGACTATGTCCTGATCACGCACTATCACCGCGACCATGTCGGCGGAGTTCCCGGCTTGGTGGATGGGATTAAAGTCGGAACCTTCATCGATCACGGGCCAAATCAGGAGGACTCGCAAGTTACGCGCACCGACTATGCCGCTTACGAGAAAGCCATCGCCGGCCACGCGCATGTTGTCGTTAAGCCGGGGTGGAAGCTTCCCATCAAAGGAATAGACGTACGGGTGCTGAGTGCCGCAGGCGAGCACAACACAGCCCCGTTGGCCGGTGCGGGAGAGGCAAATTCCTATTGCAAATCGGAGCCGGCAGCCCCGGAGGATGCCACCGAAAATGCCCGTTCGGTGGGCGTTCTGATCACGTACGGCAAATTTCGTTTTCTCGACCTCGGCGACCTCACGAAGAAGAAGGAGTTGGAACTGGCCTGCCCCAACAATCTTCTCGGTACGGTTGATCTCTTCCTCGTAACCCACCACGGTGCTGACCTTTCGAATCCGAAGGCGTTGGTCTGGGCGCTGCATCCGCGCGTCGCGGTGATCGATAACGGCGCCCGCAAGGGGTCCAGCCCGGGAGCCTGGCAGATCGTGCACGATGCTCCCGGACTGGAAGATCTTTGGCAACTCCATTACGCAGCCGAGTCAGATCGCGATCACAATATGGATCCCGACCACATCGCCAACGTAAAGGAGAACTGCGAAGGGAAGTATTTCAAGGTCACCGCCGAATCGGATGGTGCTTTCACCCTCACGAACACACGCACCGGCAACGAGAAGAAGTATCCCAAGAAGTAGCCACGGCCATGATCGTAATCGTCATGGGGGTCGTGGGCGCAGGGAAGACGACGGTAGGGAAGCTACTGGCTTCGCAGCTTGGCTGGGAGTTTGCCGATGCGGACGACTTTCATCCCGTGTCGAACGTAGAGAAGATTCGTCACGGCATTGCTCTCACCGACGAAGATCGGGAGCCTTGGCTTGACAGGCTGGGAGAGGCGATCGCCCGCTGGATCGCTGAAGGAAAAAGCGTGGTCCTGGCGTGTTCCGCGCTCAAGCGCGCCTACCGGGAGAAACTTGTTCTGGGTCCGCAAGTGCGCCTTGTCTACCTGAAGGGAAGAGCTGCTTTGATCGCCGATCGCTTGCGGTCCCGCCACGGACACTTCGCCGGAGAGTCGATTCTCGCCAGCCAACTGGCAGATCTGGAAGAGCCAGAAAAAGCCATCACAGTAGATATAAGTGACACGCCCGAGCAAATCGTGGCTGAAATCAAGAGGGCGCTCGCGATAGAGTAGAATCCTTCCACTGTAGCGCCGGCGTGAGCACTGCAAACACTCTGGGTGATCGGAAACTGCATTTGGAAACCACCTCCAGCCGCCTCGAACCCGCCGTCGTATCCCGGTTGATGTGGCGCCTGATGCCGTTCCTGTTCCTTCTCTATATCATTGCCTATCTCGACCGCATCAACGTCAGCTTCGGCGTCCTCCAGATGCGCGAGCAGCTCGGCCTCAGCGATCGCGTCTATGGCCGAGCCGCAGGAATCTTCTTCGCCGGCTACTTTCTCTTTCAGGTTCCAAGCAACCTGGTGCTGGAGAGATTCGGGGTCCGCCGCTGGATTTCCGTCCTGATGGTCACCTGGGGGGTGGTCTCTTGCCTGATGATCTTCATCCGCGGCCCGATCAGCTTCTACACGATGAGGTTCTTGCTGGGCGCAGCCGAGGCTGGCTTCTTCCCCGGCATGATCCTGTATATGAAGCGCTGGTTCCCGGCAAGCGCACGCGCCCGCGCCGTGGCCTGGTTCATGACGGCCAACCCGCTGGCGGGAGTCGTGGGCAGCCCGATTTCCGGTGCCCTGCTGGGGCTTCACAGCGGCGGATTGACGGGCTGGCAGTGGATGTTCCTCATCGAAGGCCTGCCCGCCATCGTCTTCGGTGCCGCCGTGTTCTGGACGCTCACCGATCATCCCCAGGAAGCAGATTGGCTAAAGAGGGAAGAGAAAGAATGGCTGCTCGATAAATTGGCCACCGAGCAGCGTTCGGAAGCCGCAGTTTCGCAGGCGGATTTCTGGCAAGTTCTCGTCAGCCCGAGAATCTGGCTACTGTCGATGGTTTACTTCGGGGTTTCCACGACGATGTATGGAGTCACTCTTTGGCTCCCCAGCGTGATTCGATCATTCTCAGGGCTGAGCTATTTCTGGACCGGTGCCATCGCTGTCCTGCCGTTTCTAATCTCGGTGGTCGTGATGATTGTTGTAGGAATCCACTCCGACTGGGCTGGCGAGCGCCGTTGGCACACGGCAATTCCGGCATTTACCGCGGCTGCCGGAATGGTGATCGCAGCCTATGGCGGCTCGACACTCGTAGTCGTAACGGGGCTCGCTATCGGTATGGCTTTTGCAGAGGCCATGTGCGGCCCCTTCTGGGCGATGGCGACCTCGCGCATGGCCGGGCTCTCCGCAGCCGCAGGGATCGCCGTCATCAACTCGCTGGCGAATTTAGGCGGCTACTTTGGCCCCGACATCATCGGTAAATTTCGCACCGCAAACGGCGAATTCAAAGGAGGCCTGCTGGCAATCGCCGCCGTTCTGATCGTAAGCGGCGTTGTGGCCGTTTTGCTCGGTGTGCAACCCGATCGCTTACCTCGTCCGGCGAACTCGTAGTTCTTGCCGAAGGAACTTCACCAATGCGTTGAACGGCCCACGCCACCTAGTCCTTTCCCTCGATCCTGCGGGGTTAATGACTCAAACTTGAATAGATTGTTTACAATAGAGGTTTCGTTCAGGCTCCGGGTATTCAGCCTTGTGAGGCAAGAATAGATTTTGGAACCGTCAAACCACAACTCCAGTACGGCCCCCACCGTCTACTGGCGGGTTGAGGGCAGTCTGCTTGACCTGACTGTCGTCAGGCCGGTGGCGTTCTTCACCTGGAATGCGCAGACCTTCGCCGAGCGCTTCCGGCGTCGCGGACTAATCTTTCTGATGGCCCTGCTGCGCCCCTTTCTCTATTCCACTAACCGAAAGTTCGCGACGCGGGTCGTCCACACGGTCCTGCGCGGCGTGACCCGCGACCGGCTAGACCTTTTGGGGGAAGAATATTTCGAGTACAAGCTCAAGCCTCGCCTGAAGCCAGAAGGAGTTCGGGCGGTTCAAGAGCTGGTGCGGTCAGGCGCTGACGTAGTGTTGGTTAGTCAGGCGCTCGACCACCTGATGCGCCCGCTGGCGCAGCACCTCGGAGTCAAGCGCATCGTTGCGAACCGCCTGGAATTTCGCAACGGTAACGCGACCGGCCGCCTGCTCGATCCGGTGATTCGTCCTCGCGGCGCCTTCGCTCCTTTCCGCGAAAACATGCCTGACGGACGCCGGGCTCCGAAAACGCTGGCCCGCCACCTCGACATCACCCTGGAAGAATTGCGGGCCGCGGTTACTCCTGCACATCGCCAAAGCCCGTCTCCGGTGCGCCCGGTCGTACACTTCGACGGACAGAAAGCTGCTCCGGGATTCTCGGTACGGCGCGCCTTTGCGGGCAAGCAGATCATGCTGATCGGCGTGACGGGGTTCATCGGCAAAGTCTGGCTAGCCAACATCCTTCTGGATTTGCCGGAAGTGAAACGAATCTATTTGCTGATTCGCCGTCAAAAGTCGAATCCGGGCGAACGCCGCTTCGAAAAGATGATCGAAGACTCGCCAGTTTTCGACCCCCTGTTTGACCGCCACGGCGACCGCCTGCCCGAATTCCTGCGCGAGAAGGTCGAAGTGGTTGAGGGCGACGTCACCCAATCTGGGCTCGGTCTGAGTCCTGAAATCGCTCGCTCGTTGCAGAAGAGTCTCGACCTGATCGTCAATAGCTCAGGCCTCACCGATTTCAATCCCGACCTTCGCGACGCTCTGGCCACGAATACTGACGCGGCCCTCAACGTTCTCGAGTTCGTTCGCGGCTCCGACCACGCAGGTCTGGTGCATCTGTCCACCTGCTACGTAGCCGGAGAGCAAGATGGCCGGGTCAGCGAGAAATTGATCCCGAACTACAACCCACGTGACCTGGCCGATTTCGATGCCGAACAGGAATGGCGTTCCCTGCATGAGGTGGTCCGCGAGGCTGAGCAACGCGCCGAGAGCGACGAGGTGACCTCCGGTCTGCGCATGCAGGCCCAGTCCAAGGAACATGCGGCGAAGAACCTGCAGGGCGCGGCCCTCGAAAACCAGATCCGCAAGGGCCGAGTGCGCTGGCTGAAGACCTATCTGACTGAGGCCGGTACCCGGCGCGCCCGAGAACTAGGCTGGCCCAATACCTATACTCTTTCGAAGAGCCTTGCGGAATCCCTGATTATTAAGCACGGAGCAGGGCTGCCGGTTGCCGTCGTGCGACCCGCCATCGTCGAGACTTCCGTCGCGAAACCGTTCGCGGGATGGAATGAAGGCATCAATACATCGGCCTCGCTCTCTTATCTGCTGGGGACTTACTTCCGCCAGCTGCCCTCGAAGGAAAGCAAGCGTCTCGATATCATCCCTGTGGATGCGGTCTGTGGCGGAATGACGCTGATCGCCGCCGCGGTGATCGAGCGCCGCCATGAGCCCCTCTATCAGTTGGCGACTTCGGTAACAAACCCTTGCGATATGGGCCGGTCCATCGAATTGACCTCCCTCGCCCATCGCAAGCACTACCGCGCACAGGAAGGACTGGAATCGTGGCTGCGGCTGCGATTCGATGCCATCCCAGTTTCTAAAGAGCGCTATAACCGCATGTCGGCGCCAGCACAGAAAGCGATCGTGAAATCGATTCAACGCATCATGTCGCCGCTGCCCCTGAGACGCGCCCCTCTGGTGAAGACGGAACGAAACCTCGAGCGCCTCGAAAAGTTGATCGAACTATTCGAGCCGTTCATTCTGCTCAACGAACACGATTTCACCGCGGAAAATATCGAGAAGCTGTCGTATGCGCTCGTCCCCGAAGAGCGCGAACAATTCGTTTACGACACGCGCTCGCTCGACTGGTGGGAGTACTGGATCAACATTCACATCCCGGCGTTGCGGCGCTGGACGTATCCTCTGATTGAGGGCCGGCCACTGGAACCGCGGCCGCCGCGCAGCTTTCAGCTTGCGCCCGCAAACGTAGACACCGTCAGAACTGGGACCAACGGAGCAACGTGGCGATATTCCTGACCGGCTCGACCGGATACATCGGCGCACATGTCGCCTCCAATCTTCTACAGGGCTATGGCGCCTCGCTCAACGTGCTGGTGCGCGCGCGTGATCCTCAAGAAGCCCAGTTGCGCCTGTGGCGCGCCCTGCAGTTGCACCTTCCGTTTCCAGCCTTCTTCGAATACTTGCAGACCAAGGTGAGAATCTTTTGTGGCGATCTTACCTCGACTGGTTTCGGCCTGGGACGCGACGAATACGATCGCCTGCTGCATACAACGGATTCGGTCATTCATTGTGCGGCGTCGCTGAACCGCAAATCGGAAAAGAGCTGTCTCAATGTAAACCTGCGCGGCACTCTTGAAGTGTTGACGCTCGCTCGTAACGCCGAGCATTATCACGGCCTGCGGCGCTTCAGTGAAGTCAGCACCGTAGCGGTGGCAGGGAAGCGCAGCAACGAAGTCGTCACCGAAGACAAGTCCATCGAATGGGATCGCTCCGACTATGATCCCTACGCCCGCACCAAGAAATTTTGCGAACACATGGCTCACGTTCTGCTTCCGGACACGCCGAAGACCATATTCCGTCCCAGTATTGTCCTGGGCGACAGCCGCCATGCGGAGACCAGTCAGTTCGACATGGTGAAGGCGTTCGTATTCCTTGCGGGATTGCCTGCATTGCCGTTCCGGCCGAATGACAAAATCGACATCGTCAACGTGGACTTCGTCGCCGACGCCATCGCCGCCCTGCACCTGAAAGATCAACCGAAGTTCGACACTTATCATCTCTCGTCCGGCACATCATCGCAGACCTTTCGCGAGTTGACCACTGCTCTCGCTGATGCTCAGCAGAAGCGCTGCCCGATATTTCTCCCATTCACCGAGAAGCCTTTCGCGGGTTCGGTCAATTTCCTGTCAAACCGGAAGGGCCCGATGGGTCACGGGGCGTCTCTGTTGAAAGTCTTCATGCCGTATCTCGTCTGGAATACAGTTTTCGACAATACGCGCGTGACGTCTGAGTTGGGCCGCAGGCCGGTTCCGTTTTCTCAGTACAGCTTTCCGTTGCTGAAGTTCAGCCGCGAGAACAATTTCGAATACCAATATCAGCCCTGGCCCGCGGCCCGAGGAGGTACCGCAGCATGATGGACTTCGTTCTGGAGGCGTGGGTCAGCGCCAACATCGAGCGCGCCAAAGCACGCTGGATGCTGGGTGGCAACAAGCCGTGGCAGCCCGGAGAGAAACTGAAACTGCTTTTCGCCGGATACAACGGCACCCGTAACACGGGTTCTGATGTGCGCGTCGAAGAGATGCTGCGACAGATCCGCCACATCCTCGGCGCAGACCGCGTCGAGTTCAGCGTAATGAGCCAGAGCTTCGAGCGTTCCAAGGGATATTTCGACGGCACCAGACAAGTTCATCTGCCCGATATCTTTCCGCCGTTTCTGTCGGATGAAGTTCCCAGGCACCACGGCGTCGTCGCATGCGAAGGCTCGATGTTCAAAAGCAAATTCGCGAACGCACTCACCACGATGATGATTGGCTCTCTGGGGATCGCCGCCGTCGAGAACAAGCTTTCTGTCGGCTACGGCGCCGAAGCCGGCCACATGGATCCACTGGTCGCGAAAATGTGCGCCCGCTACTGCAAGAATTCTCTGGTCATCACGCGAAACGAAGAGTCACGCGGTATCCTGAGCGAACTCGGAGTCCCGACTCAACTTGGCACCGACACCGCCTGGACCTTTGAGCCAAAGCCAGCGGAATACGGCCAGAGCGTGTTGCGCCAGGTTGGGTGGGACGGCAAGACGCCGGTGCTAGTCGTTTGCCCGATCAATCCGTTCGAGTGGCCGGTGAAAGCCTCGGTCGCGAAATACGCGCTGCACAGTCTTACCGGCGCCTATAAAGACAGTCATTACCGAACCGTCTACTTCCATAACTCAGGACCGGCAGCAGATCGTGCGTACCAGCATTACCTGACGTCGATCGCCAATGCCGTCGCCGCATTCCGCAAACAGCGCAACGTCTTTGTGATCCTCGCGGCCACCGAACGGCTCGACGCGCGTCCGGCGAACAAGATCTCAGAGAAGCTTGGCGGAGTCCCGGTTCTGAGCAGCGATCAGTACAACATGTACGAATTGGTCAGTGTTCTGTGCTCCTGTCACATGATGGTCTCTTCCCGCTATCACGGAATCGTGACATCAATGCCCTCACTCGTTCCATCGGCCGGAATCACCATGGACGAACGTATCCGCAACCTCATGCGCGAGCGTGGACATCAGGAACTGCTGATGACTGTAGACGACCATGATCTAGAACCGAGGCTCTTGGCTGCGCTGAACGTGCTGGCCACGGAGGGCGAGCGTATCTCCGACGGGATCGCGCGCACCGTTGTGAAGAATCTGAAAGTCATGGCGCAGATGGGCGTTTTCTTCGAAGAGGAAGTGCAGCGGCGCTACCCCGAATTCCCGACGCGCACCGGCGAATGGAGTTGGGAGGATTACTTGCCGCCAATGAACGAGTCGCTACGGCAGTTGGTATCAGCCTTTAGTTAGTCCCTGGTCCCAGAATCGATCATGCCCTTCGTTGGTGACATTTTTTCGCAACTCAAAGCTGCGCCCGATATCCGGGTCTTGCAAGAGATCCGCGACGGTCAGTTCAGCGGTGTGACCGGGCCCGAGTTGCTGGAGTTGGTCCGCAAAGCGCGAACATTTCTTGCGTCGAAGGGCCTGAAAAAAGGGGACCGCTGCGGCATTCTGGCGCCTAACAGCATCCGCTGGATCGCGCTGGACCTGGCGGCAATGGCTGAGGGCCTGATCGTGGTTCCGCTCTATTACCGTCAGTCCCCCGCTGAACTGGTTGCGATGATGAAAGACAGTACGCCGGCACTGGTCTGCTGCGGCGACGCGACACTTCGCGACGGAATTCAGCAGGCATGGCCTCAGTCTCCGCCGCTTCCGCTGTTCGATGAAATCTTCAAGGTCGTGGAGGGAATTTCGCTCGAGCGCCCTCAGGTACGCGATGAAGATCCGGTAACAATCATCTACACCTCCGGCACCTCGGGAGAAGCAAAGGGAGTAATCCTCACCGCGGCCAACGTTGGCTTCATGCTGGGTTGCACTTCAGCCAGGCTCGACGAACTGATGGACGGCCGCACCGGGCAAGACCGCATCTTCCATTACCTGCCGTTAAGTTTCTGCGCGTCATGGATTGCCGTTCTGACATTCATGCTGCGTGGAAGCCTGGTCACGCTGAACACCGACTTGACGAAGATCGCGAGCGATATGCCGGCTGTCGCTCCGCACTATTTCCTCAATGTCCCTCAACTGCTTGAGCGCATGCGCCGCGGAGTCGACGAGCAGATCGCGCAAAAGGGAGGACTCGCGCAAACCGTCTACTCACGCGCGAAAGCAGCATGGGCGCGCAAAGCCAAGCAACTTCAGGCTGGCGATTCGCTTTGGCTTTGGTTAGCGAACCTGCTGGTCTTTCCCGCGATTCGCAAGAAAATGATGGGCGAAAATTTGAAGGCCTTGATCTGTGGTTCCGCGCCGCTTACTCCCGAAACACAGGACTACTTCAAAATGCTCGGCATTCCTGTGCTCCAGGTCTATGGGCTGACCGAAACCACCGGCATCTGCACTATGGATGATCCTAAAGATCCCGTGCCCGGCCGCGTAGGCCCAACCATTGGCGGAGTTGAGATGAGGCTGGCCGAGAATGGCGAAATCGTTGTCCGCGGCCCCAATGTATTCCCCGGCTATTGGAACCGTGCCCAGCAGACAGCCGAGGTGCTGCACGACGGATGGTTTCACACCGGCGATCAGGGTGAATTAGACCAGACGGGAACATGGAAGATCGTCGGCCGCATCAAGAATCTGATCGTTCTCGGCTCCGGCCATAAGATCGCGCCCGAAACCATAGAGGACGAAGTTGCGAACCATTTGCCGGGCGCGCAGCAGATCGTTATCGTCGGAAACGGCCGCGGATATCTATCGGCCATCGTGACTGGAAATGTGAACAGGGAACAGGTGCAAGCCGCCCTCGATGCGGTAAATCCGGACCTTCCGCACTATAAACAGATACGCGCGTTCGTCACGCGGACAGAGCCATTTTCCATCGAAAACGGAATGCTGACCGCGAATGGCAAGCTCAGGCGGGATCTGGTCTCCGCGCTTATGAAGAATGAAATCGACGACATGTACCGGACGGTGAAAACCGCATGAACGCTGGCCTGAGTCGCAAAGGCGAAGCAATGTCGGTCGAGTACAAAGACAGTCTTATCGAACTTGCCCTGCATCGCAATCCCTGCAACGAAATCGGTTCCCAGTCGCTCGAAGAGCTCGCGTCGTTTTCCGAAAGCCTGCAGAGTCTGAAGCAACCCACGCACGCCCTTATCATCTACAGCGATCTGAAATGCGGATTCTGCGCCGGAGCCGACCTGCGCGAACTGTACGAGCGATCTCAAGCGATGGCGAAAGATGAAGCCGCCAAAGGTGTCCGCGACTTTCTGGAACGCATTCACCGCGCGCTCAACCTGATCGACTCGGCTCCCATAACCACAATCGCGGCGGTCCACGGCGTAACGTTTGGCGGAGGATTCGAACTGGCTCTCGCTTGCGATCTCATCATCGCCGATAAAACGGCCCGCTTTGCCTTCCCGGAACTGCGACTAGGCCTGATTCCCGGATTCGGTGGAATCCCTCGTTTGAAGCGCGATGTCGGCAATGCAGTCGTGCGCGATTTGCTGCTTACCGGGCGCAGCTTCAATACGACAAAGGCGCAACAGACGGGGCTCGTCAGCCAGGTGGTCGCTGAGGGAGAGGCATTGCGTGCCGCTCGTGCCACGGCCGCACAGCTGGCGAAATTCGACCATCAGACGGCCGCGACCGCGAAGCAATTCATCAAGCCGATTCCCTATGAGGAATTGAAGCGCGAGATCGACATCTTCTGCGACCTGTTTTCGCGCCCTGCAGTGCGGGCCAACCTGAAGAAGTTCGTGGAAAGCACAGACGCCCAACCCTATTTGCCTTAAGCCAAGTTGAATTAGAATGACTGTTTATGCCAACCGCTGAAAAGACGCTAGACGAGATACTCACTCTTGCCGCGGCCCACTTCAAAGTGCCGCGCGAGAAGCTCTCCCCTGACGACGATTTCTTCAAGACGCTCGGCATCGACAGCCTGCAGGCGCTCGACTTGCTCACGAAATTAGAGAACCACTTTCGTGTGGAGTTACCGGATTACGAACTGCAAGGCGTAACCGACTTTCGGGCCTTAGCCAGCAAGATTCAGGTTCGGCTGTAACGTGCTGCGGGAAGCTCGGCTGCATCCACTCTGTCATGCTGAGCGCAGACCGAGATCGCGAAGCGAACTCGTTCGGAGTCGAAGCATCCCAACCCAAACTGCGCTGCCGGAGGTAGAGATTTCTCGCTACGCTCGGAATGACATCACAGAAAAAGGAGATCCCTGGAATCGCGCCACACGGTTGAACGGCTGGGAATGCTCCTCCAGCGGGATCAGAGAGTTGTCGAATCTGCAATCTACAATCTAAAATCAGCAATTTCGCATGCTCGATCTCCGTCAATACACATGCCTCGGCGCGGCTCTTCGTGACGCTCACGACCACTTCTCCAAGGAAGTGTGTCTCATCGAGGCCGAGCGCGACCGCGAAAAACTTCGCCTGACCTACTCCGATTTCAAGGAAGTTGCTCTGCCGCTTGCCCGGGCTCTTGAGGACGCTGATTTCGATGCCAACGACCGCGCCGCCATCATCATGACGAATCAGTCGAAATGGCTGATTTCCGCCTATGCCATTTTCTATTGCGGTGGCGTCCTTGTTCCTCTCGATTACAAGCTCACCGCCGCCGAACATCTGCAATTGCTGGCTCATTCGAAAGCGAAAATCCTTGTCGTGGAATACCACCTCTGGCGGGCGATCATGGGCGAGCCCGGGTTTCAGAACATCGGAACCAAAATTGTTTTGGTCACCGAAGCCCCTCTGGGCACCGATCTCGCGGGCGCATTTCGCTGGGAGGACTTCAAACGGAAAGGCGCACCCGATTTCGTGATGCGTCAGAAGGACGATGTGGCCTGCATCGTTTACTCCTCGGGAACAGGCGGCCGCCCAAAAGGTTGCGTCCTGACGCACGAGAACTATCTGGAGCAGTGCCGCTCGCTCACCGCGTGGTACCCGTTTTGGCCGGGAGTGCGCTATCTGAGCATTCTGCCCACGAATCACGCCATCGATTTCATGGTTGGTTTTATCGGTCCGTTCGTCTGTGGAGCGTGCGTTGTGCATCTGCGCACGTTGCGTCCGGAGTTCGTCCGCGATGCCTTTGTCCGCTATCGCATCACGTACGTCTCACTGGTCCCGATGATTCTGAAGAATCTGGAGCGCGGCCTGCGCGCCAAGTTCGACGAACTTCCGTCCTGGAAGCGGGCGCTCCTGAACTCAGCCATCGCGGTCAATCGCGCTCTGACTCGTCGACGCCCCAACGTCAAGCTCAGCCGCATGCTGCTAGGCAATATTCACCGTGGATTCGGCGGCGAATTGCTGGCCTTGATCACGGGCGGCGCCTTCATGGAACCCTCCACCATGCAGTTCTTCTACGATCTCGGTATTCCGGTCGTAAATGGCTACGGGCTCACCGAGACAGGCACTGCGCTGACGCTCAACGATCTAAAGCCATTCCGGGCTGACACCGTGGGCAAGCCGCTTCCAGGAGTCGAGTTGCGAATCTTGAATCCCGACGCTGAGGGAATCGGCGAAGTTGCGGCCCGCAGCAAGACCGTAATGTCACACTATCTCGACGATCCCGAACTGACATTGGAAACGATCGTCGATGGCTGGCTCCTGACGGGCGATCTGGGCCGGTTCGAGAGCCACGGACATCTGCAACTCTTCGGGCGCAAGAAGAACATGATCGTTACCGAGGGTGGAAAGAATATCTATCCCGAAGACATCGAAACCGTGTTCGATGGTCTGCCAGTAAAGGAATATACCGTTTTCGCCAGGAACTATATCTGGCCCGAAAAGGATCTGGGCAGGGAAGCCCTGATACTCATACTGCGCCTGGAGCAGAACCAGAGATTCGACAACGTTCTGCTGGAAGATATGGGAGCTCGCAATCGCAAACTGTCCGACTTCAAGCGGGTGAGCGGCTATCTGGTCTGGGAAAAAGATTTCCCCCGCACTGCATCGATGAAAATCAAAAGGCAAGTGTTGGCCGAAGAGATCGGCAAAGCAGTCGAGAGAAGCGCAGTGAAGCAGTTGTAGCGCCGGCGTCCCGCCGGCTGTCGGTGCGGCATCTTACCGCACCACCGCCGGAAGAACCACGGTGCCTTTGTTCTAAACTGGGTTCAACAACTTGGGGCAAACTTATCTAGCTATTGTGAATCCGGCCGCGGGAGGCGGTCGCAGCGCCAAACTGCTTGGCCCGGCGCTCAAACGCCTCCGCGACGCCGGTCTAGAAATCAAGGTCGCCACCACCCGCGCGCCCGGACAAGCCTCCGACATTGCTCGAGATGCCTATGGGCGCGGGACACGGCATTTCATCGCCTTCGGCGGGGACGGCACGTCTTATGAGGTTGTCAACGGTCTGTTTCCGCAAGCCGTCGGCAACGAGCCGCCAACCTTAGGTTTCTTGCCCCTCGGTACAGGTAACTCCTTCTTGCGTGATTTCACCGACCGTGGTCTTGATGCCGCAACCGAGTGGCTTCTTGCCGGGGAGAGCCGGCCCGTTGATGTCATGCGCATGAGGCACAAGGGCGGTGAGCTCTATTACATCAATTTGCTCAGTATGGGTTTTTCCGCCGACGTAGCAGCTCTTCGCGCCCACCGCTTCAGCGGTTGGGGCGAGCTTGGATATTTCATATCCATCTTTCTGACGTTGGCCCGATTCAACCGGCGTTCCTTCCCGACCAGGGTCGAAGGACAAGAACAGTTCGATGACCGCCGCTGCCTCTTCGTCACGTTCAACAACAGCAAATTCACCGGTGGCACCATGATGATTGCTCCGAAGGCACAGGTAGACGATGGCCTGGTGGAATACGTCCGTTGGGGACCGATCGGGAGGATTGGCCTAATCCGCAATCTTCTGGGGTTATACGACGGCACACACATCCAGCATCCGCTGGCCGAGTGCAAGTCGGTTCAACGCGTCGAATTCAAGCTGGATGCTCCCGTCGATGTCATGGTCGATGGCGAAGTGCTGTCCTTGCAATGCGAGGAATTGAGTGTGCTTCCCGGCGCGCTGAACGTAGTCGCCCGCATGCCGTGATATAAGGGAAAGTCATGTCCGAAGAGAGTCGAAAGCGGCAACAGGCGAGCAAGAGTGACGGCAACAAGGCGAAGAAGATGATTCTCTACGTCGTCATTGCGGCCCTCTTTGCCGGAGCGTATCTTGCGGGCCGCTATTACAAGAACCATAAATATGATTCCTTTGCCAGGTGCCTTGCCACCAAGAATGCCAGGATGTATGGCCTCTACTGGTGTCCACACTGCGCCGACCAGAAACGTGAATTCGGTTCTGCATTTCGGTACGTACCCTATATCGAGTGTGCAAGTGAAAACGATCCGCATGAGTTGACCCCAGCCTGCAAGGCCGCCGGAGTGAAGTTGTTCCCCAGTTGGCAGTTCGGCGCGGATCCGCCGAAAGAAGGCGTGCTCACTTTGCAGGAGCTCAGCCAAACGACAGGGTGCAGCCTGCCGTGAGCGAGGTGGCGACGCGCAATCGATTGTGGTTCGTCGTCATCGCAGTCTTGTCATTCGCCGGAATGATCCTCTCCGCGGTTTCTCTGCAGCGCCACTATGCAAAATCAGCCACCGAGTTCTGCGATTTTAGCCAGAAGTTTAATTGCGATATCGTGAACCGCAGCGAATATTCCGAGGTACAAGGGATTCCTGTGGCCGCAATTGGCGTGCTCGGATACGCAGTGCTCTTCTCCTTCTCCACGTTCTGGAACTCCCGCGCCGAGACTCCCAACCGCCTGCTGGCGGCCTCTATTGCGGGATTAGGTTTTGCTTTGTGCCTGACCTACATAGAGGCCTACGAACTAAAGACCTGGTGCATCCTGTGCGTGGCCTCGCAGGTATTGATCTTTTTGATCACGGTGTTGGCCATCATCGCAAAGGTTCGAAGCGCGAAGGCATGAGGCGGTCCGCCGTTGTATTCTAAGAAAGCGCTTTTCCTGGATGGAAGAAACCCAGAAAACTGAAATCAGCGGTTCCGGTGTCGCTCCCGGCGTCATACGCGTGGAGGCGGCGACGGGCGATCTACGCCTGCACGAGTTCCGCAGCCGTTTCTTCCGCAATACAAGATTCCTGCGCGTCTGGCTGCCTCCCGGATACGACGACAGCGAGAATTCCGCAAGGCGTTACCCCGTTCTGTACCTCAACGACGGGCAGAATCTTTTTGAGCCTTCCACGTCATTCACCGGAGTGGAGTGGCAGGTGGACGAAACGGCCGACCGGTTGATTCGCGACGGGCAGGTGCCGCCCATGATCATCGTGGGCATTGATAACGCCGGCAGGGAACGATTCCGCGAGTACATGCCACACCGCTCGCTCAATCCGATGATGCTTCGCGTGCAGGGCAATCGCTACCCCAACTTCCTGATGAAGGAAGTCATGCCATTTGTCGCGAGAAATTATCGAGTCGCCTTTGGACCGGAGAATACTGGCCTCGGCGGATCGTCTCTGGGTGCCTTAATCTCCCTCTATACGGTCGCTGTGCATCCAGGCTGGTTTGGCAAGTTGCTGCTCGAGAGTCCGGCCCTATGGGCATCGAATCGCCAGATGATCAAAGACAGCCGCACCATCATGCAATGGCCTGAGCGGATCTTTCTGGCGACGGGAACCGCGGAGGCGGGGCGCGAGGATCGGGACCGAAGCGTGATCGACGACGTTCGCGAGCTCGCGGGCGTTTTCCGTCGTGCCGGCCTTGACGATCGCCGCCTTCGGGTGATGATCGACGAGGGCGCCACTCACCACGAATCAGCATGGGCGCGGCGTTTCCCGGATGCGCTGGCGTTCCTGTTCGGGAAGCAATAGTAACGTCTCAGTTGCTGGGAAATTCGCCTGGGACATGTTTTGAAAAGGCGCGGCTTTAAGCCGCGCCGTCTAACACGATTAGAAACGCACGCGCTTTAGCGCCTGAGGGAAGCTTTCCCGGACCGTTTCCTATTCCCTTACCATGCTCGCTTTCGCGACACGGCTTGACAGCGCGGAATCGCGGTTGTCCCGCAGTTGCCCTAGCAAGAACAGCAAGGCGGCCATCGCGACGACCGACAACTGAAGATGAGTCCAGCGCGTGTAAGGCCCCAACAGCGGAAGCGCACAAACAAGGTAAAGGAGAGTTCCAGTTCCTTGTGGCGCTGAGGGGTGAGAGATTAGCCAGTCAGTCAGCAAAAGGATCGCTGGCGCCAGAATCACCAGATCGTAAATCGTAAGGTGAGGCGAAACCAGCACCGTTGCCAGCAGCAGCGCAGAATATTTCAGCGACAACGACTCCTGGCGCCTCCAGACTGTAATCGTCCCAGCGAGAACAACGATGGCGCTGACGACATAAAGGCCGAAAGCTACTCCGCTCCACGGCACAAGCAACGACCAGAATGTCCGCAGGCAATGCGTCTGATACGGTCTTGGTTCAAAGGACGAGAACAATGCGGGCACATGCAACAACGTTCGTAGCCAGGAACAAAGTGGCTCGACGCCGTAGTAAGCAATCCCCGCCCCGATTTGTGCCGCCGCCGAAAGTACCGCCCCTGCCATGAGCCTCCATCTTCCGGCAACTATGAACACGAGTCCCGCTGCCAATCCTAGCTGCGGTTTGAAAATAAGGCATCCAAGAGCGAGACCCACGGCGAATTCGCGCTTGTCCCGAAGTAGCAGGAAACCAGCAGTGAAGCACGCAAGCGCGAGCGCGCTGGTCTGCCCCCACGCAATTAGATGAAAGAAAGCAGGAAAAGCGATCGCCACTAGAGCGACAGTTCCACCGAAGTCACGCAGGTTCGGACATACTCGCCAAATCCAATAGCAGCAAACGCCGTAGATCATGGCCGTGCACAACCACCACAATGCGAGCGCCCGGCCGTAAGAGAGATGCGCCAGCGGCGCAAATAGAAGCGAAACCGGTGGAGGATACAGCGGCAGATAGCGGATGCCCGCCGCGTTGGGAACGCGTTGCGCTGCCATGGCTGCTTGAGCGTCCATGTTGTATAACTCACCGCCTTGGTGCGCAATCGCCAGGGACCCCAGCGTGTAGAAATGCAGAAAATCCGTGCCCTTCAGGTTCCCGTTCCGGTCGCGGAGACTAGGAGTCGCAATCGTCCAGATATAGAACGCCCAGATGGTCAGCGCGAGCAGCAGTCCGTGTGCGCGCACGCGCCTCAACGTCAGCCAGCGATCCACATTCATCATTGCCGCTTCATCATACCGCTAGGAATTTCCGACATGGGACGCATCATTTCAGGCGCTTCTCGCGAACGTTTGAACATCAGCCACAAGACGAGGAAAGGTGTGAGAGGCAGCAATGCCGAAGGCAGTAGCGGAATACGGCGCAAGGAATCCAACTGCGGCGGATAGGCCAGCAGCACCACCCATGCTACGAACGGCCAAGACAAGAGTAGAGCAAGCCCCATGCGGTCCCACCGCGGCAGCAGTCTCCAGTCGCGAATGAGTATCAAGAGTGGCAAGAGTAGCAGCACCTGATTGTAAGGAGTCAGTAACGGAAAGATTAATGTCGCGGTGACAAAAAACAGGCTCAGTACTTGCGTGAACTCCGCCGATTCTGCTGCGGCCTGCCGCCTGTTCCACGCATAGACCAGCAAAGCGATCGCCGCTATGACGGAAACAATCCCGCCGATCCAGTCGCCGAGGATTAGTCGAACAATCGATTTGGCACCGAGTGGAAAGTAATGACGATAGGCCTCTGCTCCCTCAAGGAAGTAGCGCACCCAGCGCGGAACCAGAATCGCCCCCGCACCCGCCAGCAGTCCTAACGTCAGAGCAAATCCTCCAGTTAGCGGCCAGCGCTTTTTCCAATCGCCCAGGCTCCATACGAGAAACCAAACTAGGCAAAGCGCGACCAACTGCGGCTTGATTGTCGCCATAGCGAGCAAGACGCCCGCCACAAACAGCCGATTGCGTATCACAGACCAGGCGGCCATCGTCAAAAGAAAAGCCGCGAACAGTCCAAGCTGACGCAGTCGCAGTCCCTGCGCAATCTGCGGACTGCTCAGGACCAACAGTACGAGTGTGACGATCACCCACGGTGGCGGCCGCCATCGCAACACCGCGAGCCACAACCAAACGCTGATCGCAATCAGCGCGCCAAGCATCACCGGTGCCCAGACCTGCAATTTCGCGAAGTCAGCGTGAATCGTGGGAGCGAGCAGGAATACGACGTACACCGGATACGCGAACCGCTGCTCATCGATGATTTCAGACTGAGGCTTGTCGTAACTCTGCTCCACCGCATGGCCATAGAACCCCATCTGGATCTCATGGCTGACCTCCGCTCCGTAGGGATTCTGGCCATGCAGCAGCAGTTCGCGAGTGCCTACCCACCGCGGATAAAGGTCGTCCATCGGCTTCTTCACCACCCCGTACTCTACGTCAACGTAGTGTTCCCACGGCAGCAGGATGCGGTGCATGTAGGTCCAACTGACAACGGTGGCGACAATTCCGGCTAAAAGCCAAGCCCAAGGTTTCATCGATCAAATCCCGCGTATTCAGGATCAAACAAAAACAGGCCTCCACCCGGAAGGGGGAGGCCCGATGTCAAAGGTTAGTTACTGGCCCACTTCTTTCGCGCCGATTTCTTCAAACAAGCCTTCCGCGATCTCGATCATCTCATCGTCGACAACCCGATTCTTGGAGATGGCTTCTTTTAGCGTGATCGAGACGATTTTGTTCGACCGCAGCGCGGCCATGCAGCCAAACTCGCTGCGATGCACCATGTCAATCGCACCGAGCCCATAGCGCGTAGCCAGAACACGATCAAACGCGGTGGGGGAGCCTCCACGCTGGATATGCCCCAGCACTACGGCTCGCGTCTCGAATTTGGTACGATTCTCAATTTCCCGCGCAAGAATGTTAGCAATGCCGCCCAGCTTGGCGTGGCCAAACTCGTCCTTGCCCATATCTTGAACCACCGGAGCCCCCGCGCCGGTAGCAAACTTCGCGCCCTCGGCCACCACTACTATTGAGAAGTAGCGTCCGCGCTCATGGCGCTGGCGAATCGACTCAGCGACTTTGTTGACATCAAACGGCCGTTCGGGAATCAGGATCACGTCGGCTCCGCCGGCAATCCCGCTGTAGAGGGCGATCCATCCCGCGTCGCGTCCCATGACCTCGACCACCATCACGCGGTTGTGCGCCTCGGCGGTAGTGTGAACCCGGTCAATGGCCTCGCAGACGATGTTGCAGGCCGTGTCAAACCCGAATGTAAAGTCCGTGCCGCCGAGATCGTTATCGATCGTCTTTGGCACTCCAACCACTTTGACCCCCTTTTCATGCAGCTTCTGCGCAACGGAAAGCGTGTCATCACCGCCAATCGCCACCAGGGCGTCAATCTTGTGGGCGGCGATTGTGGCCATGCAGCGGTCAAAGCCGTCGGGACGCTTGGAAGGATTAGTCCGCGACGTTCGCAGAATCGTGCCACCGCGCGGCAAAATGCCGCTCACCGCATCGAGATCGAGCATCATGCTCTGGTTCTCGATCAATCCCCGCCAGCCCTCCAGAAATCCTACAAATTCGTCATCGTAATGGAAGACCCCTTTGCGAACCACCGCCCGGATCACCGCATTTAATCCTGGGCAATCCCCCCCGCCAGTTAGTATGCCAATCTTCATCGTATGCTCCTCGTTGGTATGAGTTCAGGATGAGTCCGTGGAATGCACCCCGGGTGCAGGGGCGACGAAATGGCCCAAAACGCGGGATCGCAATCTTTTGGAACAGATAGATTAACATTAAACGAACCGCTCTCAAACCGAAGAACACATCGAAGAAAATCGATCAGGCAGGTCCCATCGGACTTCTCGCCGACATTGCCCGTTGCGCTCGGCTCGCAGATTCGACACAATGCTCGACGGTATGAATAAGCCTCTTTCGATTCTCGTGTGGGGCGCCGTGTCGTTGGTCGCCGCAGGAGCGACTGTTGTCGTCGCGGTGCACCGCTCTGAACCGATCAATGCCTTGTGGCTTGTCGTCGCCGCCACCTGCTGTTACGCCCTGGGATATCGCTTCTACAGCAAGTTCATCGCCGCCAAGATTCTCGCCGTCGACGCGCTCCGCGCCACACCCGCCGAACGCCTCGAGAATGGCCGTGACTTCCTCGTCACCAACAAATGGGTCGTCTTCGGACACCACTTCGCGGCCATCGCAGGTCCCGGTCCCCTAGTCGGTCCCGTGCTCGCCGCGCAGTTCGGATATCTTCCCGGCACGCTGTGGGTGCTGGCTGGAGCCGTTTTCGCCGGCTGCGTCCAGGATTTTGTGATTCTGTTGTTCTCCGTCCGCCGCGATGGCAAATCGCTCACCGAGATGGCCAAAGAAGAAACCGGGGCCGTAGGGGGCATCGTTGCCTACGCCGCGGTGATCGCCATCCTGATCATCCTTCTCGCCGTAGTCGCTCTGGTCGTAGTGAATGCTCTGAAAGATAGTCCCTGGGGAACTTTCACAATCGCGATGACCATTCCCATCGCACTGCTGATGGGAATCTACTTGCGCCGTATCCGTCCCGGCAAAGTGCTTGAGGTCTCCGTCCTCGGCTTCATACTCGTGCTCCTCGCTATTTTTGGAGGACAATGGATCTCCCTGCATCCGGGGCCAGCCCGCGCATTTACGCTGAGTGCACCGATGCTCGCGGTCTCGATTATCATCTACGCATTCGCCGCGTCGGTCGTGCCCGTGTGGCTGTTGCTTGCTCCCCGTGACTATCTGAGCACGTTCGTGAAGCTTGGGACCATCGGCCTCCTCGGTATCGGCATCGTCGCGATTCATCCCACGCTCCACATGCCGGCCTTCACACGTTTCGTGGATGGTACCGGTCCCGTTTTCGCCGGTAAGATCTTTCCCTTCGCCTTCATCACCATCGCCTGCGGAGCCATCAGCGGATTCCACTCCCTGATTTCCAGCGGAACGACTCCCAAACTCATCGCCCGCGAAACCGAGACGCGCATGGTGGGCTATGGCGCCATGCTGGCCGAGTCGGCCGTGGCCGTCATGGCCATCATTGCTGCCTGCGTACTACAGCCAGGCATATATTTCGCGATCAATAGTCCAGCGGGAATTGTCGGACAAACCGGCAGCCGCTGCCACGACGACCATCAGCAATTGGGGATTCCCCGTCACCGCCGCTGACATGCAGGCCCTTGCTCACGCAGTCGGAGAGCAAACACTCTTCAATCGCACCGGCGGCGCGCCCGCATTCGCCGTGGGCATGGCGCACATCTTCTCCCAGACTCTGGGTGGCGGGACCGTGATGGCTCTGTGGTATCACTTCGCTGTGATGTTCGAGGCACTGTTCATCCTGACGATTCTCGACGCTGGCACCCGCGTCGCCCGCTTCATGATCCAGGACGCGCTCGGCCACATCTACAAACCACTGGGCCGCACCAGTTGGTATCCCTCGATTATTGCTACGAGCGCCCTGATCGTCGCTGCGTGGGGATTCTTCCTTTGGCAGGGAGTGAAGGATCCGCTGGGCGGGATCAATTCGCTGTGGCCCTTATTCGGCATCGCCAACCAATTGCTCGCGACAGTGGCGCTGTGTGTGGCCACAACGATCATCATCAAGATGCACCGCGCACAATACGCCGCAGTCACGCTCGTTCCGCTGGCCTGGCTGGTGGCAGTCACATTCACGGCGTCCTGGCACAAGATTTTCGATCCCAATCCGCGAGTCGGATTTCTGGCGCAGGCGCGAGTTCTGGCCTCTGGTCCGGCAACGAGCGCCACTGCGCGCCTGATCTTCAACAACCGCTTGGATGCCGCCGTGACTGGACTTCTCCTGGTGATGGTCGCATTAGTGCTGATCGAATCCGTGCGCCAGTGGGTCGGGGTTCTTAGCGGCAGCGGAAGAGGCGCGAGTGAGAGAATCTCCGTTCGTGATGACCCGCTTGGCGAGGAGAGAGGATGACTCACTTAAAGCAAGCAGTTCACATTCTGTGCACACACTGCGCGAGATTTTCGACGAAGCCGCCTACGATCGTTTTCTCTACCGAAAGCAGATGGCGTCGTCGCCCGCATCCTACGCCGCCTTCCGCCAGAATCGAAGAGGCGAAGACCCGCGCCCAAAATGCTGTTAGACCTCGGTAAGCTGTGTGGGCGGACTCTGTCCACCGGTTTTGAAGTGCAATCGTTCACTCTTAGAAATGTCGGGTGCCCCATCTTTCGCGCTTTTGCGAAAGGTGGTTCCCGAAACGAAACGCCAAATGAGGCGCAAACGATGTCACGAAAATCATCCGTAAGCATTCTACTGGCGGCTTCTCTTGCTGCGATCGTCCCCAATTCCACGCCAAGCGAGACTGCGCAGACCATGCGCCCCGTCATTCGCGGACGCCATGCCGCCGTCGCCTCCATGAAAGCCGAGGCCACCGAGGCCGCCCGCCAGATTCTCGCGCATGGGCGGCAATGCCTTCGACGCGGCCGTCGGCGGCCAGGCCGCGCTGGCAGTCACCGACTTCTCGCTCAACGGCATCGGCAGTGACGCCGTCTTTCTCGTCTACGACGCTCGCGACAAGAAGGTCTATTCCATCAACGCCGAGCCCCGCGCTCCCAAGCTCGCGACCATCGAGTGGTACGAGAAAAACAACGGAGGAAAAATTCCCGAGAGCGACGGCCTGCTCTCCGGCGGGCTCCCCGGCGTCGTGGACGCCTGGTACACCCTGCTCGATCGCTGGGGCACGATGAGCTTCGAGCAGGTTCTGCAGCCCGCAATCGACCTCGCCGAAAATGGTTTCCCGCTGAGCGAATACGGCGCTTCTTACATCGCCGAGTCGAAGAAGATTCTGAAGTATCCCACGACCGTCAAAATCTATCTGCCGAACGGTCGTGCCGCCAAAGGCCGGCGAGATTCTCAAGAACCCCGACCTGGCGCGCACTCTTGAAGAAGCTGGTCGAAGCCGAAAAGGCGAACACAGTCCAAGGGCCGACACGAAGCATTCAAAGCCGCGCGCGACCGCTTCTACAAAGGCGACATTGCCAGAGAGTTAGCAGCATTCTCCGAGGCCAACGGCGGCCTGTTCCGCTACGAAGATTTCGCCGAATACACCGCCGAAGTCGAGACCCCGGTCTCCATCAACTACCGCGGCTATCAGATCTACAAGAATCCTTCAGCCAGCCAGGGACCAACCGAACTCATCGCCCTCAATCTTCTCGAGGGCTATGACCTGAAAGCTCTAGGCCACAACAGCCCCGAATTCCTCCACACCAACGTGGAAGCCGTAAAGCTCGCCATGGCCGATCGCGAGAAATATCTCGGCGACATGGACTTCATCAAGATTCCCTACGACGGCTTGCTCTCGAAAGATTATGCCCGCGAACGCCGAAAGCTGATCGATCCCGCGAAAGCCTCGCTGGAACTGCGTCCGGGTTCGCCCGAGAAGTTCGCCGCGAACGCATCTCCGTTAGACCGCCCAGTGCACGAGGTCCTCGACGGCAACGCCAGCCACGACGGCGACACCAGCTACATCGCCGTCGTCGACAAAGACCACAACATGGTCAGCTTCGAGCCCAGCCTGCACAGCCTGTTCGGCACCGGCGTCGTCATGGGCAATACCGGCATTCATCTTCAATTGCCGCGGCGACTATTACTCTCTGGTTCGCGGCGAAGCCAATGCCCTTGAACCCGGCAAGCGCCCGCGCAGCACGCTGCAAAGCACGCTGGTCATGAAAGACGGCCAGCCCTACGCGATCCTGGGCAGCCCCGGCGGCGACGATCAGGTCATGCGCACCATGCAGACGCTGATCAACATGATCGATTTCGGCATGAACATCCAGCAGGCCATCGAGGCCCCGCGCTGGTCCTCACGCAGCCTTCCCGGCCTCTCCTTTCCCGCACACCATGTATCCCGGCGACATGTCGGTTGAGTCGCGCATCCCAGAAGCCACGCGGCAGGCGCTCATTGACCGCGGCCACAAACTGCGCGTCGCACCGCCATGGTCGCTAGGATCGAACGCGGGAATTGTGATTGACGCCAACACCGGCGTTCTCAGCGCCGGCGCCGATCCTCGCGTCGATGCCTACGCCTGGGCGTGGTGAAGCAGATCGCCACAACCCGTATGCGGCGCTTTCAGCGCCGAGCTTCCTTCGTGTACCTTCGCGCCCTTCGTGGTTGACGATTTGTCCCCACCTACACTAGGATGCCCGGCTTGCGCGATAAACTGGAGCTCCCATGCGAGTCTTGGGAATCGATTGCGGCGGAGAGTACACCGGCTACGGTGTAGTCGAGATGCATTCCACGGAAAGCTCTGCTGCCTGACCTGCGGCGCCATCAAGCTGTCTCCGCGAGAGAAGCTGCCCACGCGCCTTCCCGCATCTTCACGCATCTCGGCGAGATTATCTCCGAGCACCAGCCCGATGAAGTCGCGATCGAAGACGTTTTTTATGCGCTCAACGTGAAGTCGGCGTTGAAACTGGGGCAGGTCCGGGGCGTTGCCATGCTCGCCGCCTCCTCCGCCGGACTGGAAGTCGCCGAATACTCGCCGCTGACGATCAAGTCGTCGGTCGTCGGCTACGGCCGCGCCGAGAAACAGCAAGTCCAGCACATGGTGACACGTCTGCTTGAACTTGCTGAGCCCCCGGAGACCCATGGACGCCTCCGACGCTCTGGCCATCGCCATCTGCCATCTGCACACGATCGCGACTCTCGAACGGCAGCGCGCCGTAGCGCGCTAGGTGGACCCGAGGCCGGTTTTCCTTCGTGGACCTTAGTGTCCTCAGTGGTAATTGGGTCTTCGCCGACACGACCCGATAGCGGCCCGTGCGCGGGATTATTTGGCATAATCTTTAGGTCTAGCCCATGACCGTCAGGGAGCTTCAGATCGCCAATACCGCAGGAATACGGACTAGATCTTTGCACCACTGGCCGGCGCTCGCCGTGTTTCTCCTGTTCTCGGGAGCGCTGTGCATTGCCGCTGACCCGGCCACCGTCACCTTTTCTCTCGATTTCCCCAACTCCGGTCCCGAGCACTATTCCATCGCAGTCCAATCGGACGGTCACGCTCACTACGAATCTACGGGCAAGATTTCTGCCGATTCCGACGCGCGCGACGACTACGAAACGGATTTCACGTTCTCCGATGCCACCCGCGCTCGCATCTTCGAGCTCGCCGCGCAAGCCCATTACTTCTCCGGCAAGGTGGACTCCGGCAATAAAAAGCTGGCCTTCACCGGCGCCAAGAAACTCGTCTACAAAGATGGTCAACGGAGTTCCTCGGCCGACTACAATTATTCGCCGCAACCGCCAGTGCAGCAGCTAACAACCCTGTTTCAAAGCCTCGCTGCCACTATGGAATTCGGCCGCCGTATGACCTACTTCCACCGCTATCAGAAGCTCGCCCTCGACGACGAACTCAAGCGTATGGAAGACCAGGCCAAGCACGGGGAGTTGGCCGAGTTGCAAGCTGTAAGTCCTGTGTTAAAAGAAATTTACGACGATACCTCGGTGATCAACGTGGTCCGGGCCCGCGCCCACCGCATCATGGAAATGCAACCCCTCCCGTCCGGAAAGTGATCCGAGACGCTTGGGCATTGACCTTCCGGCCATTGTCCTCAAGTCCAAGCCTTCCGACCATCCTGTCTCCCGGAACCACAGGAGACCTAACTTTTACAACTCCTTACAGAAAACCGTGTTCTAATAGGTACACGTCTCCGGAGGTTGTCATGTCTACACCTTCACCGTCCAGGATTACGTTCGTTTTGCTTGCGGCCGCAGTCTGCGTGCTCCTCGCGCTGCCCGCTTTCGCCGACTCGCAAGCTCGCATCGTTCGCCTCAGCGACGTTCAGGGTTCCGTTCAGATCGATAAGAACACCGGCCTGGGATTTGAAGAAGCGTTCATCAACCTGCCCATCACGCAGGGGACACAACTGAAAACCGGAGACCGGGGCCGCGCGGAAGTGGAGTTTGAAGACGGCAGCTCGATGCGCCTCACTCCCAACACTACGGTCCAATTCAACAAACTAGGACTGAGTGACGACGGCAAGCGCATCTCCGAAATCAACCTCGTCCAGGGCATGGCGTACGTCAACTGGCTCGGGAAAGATGACGTCTCGATGAATTTCTCGCACGAGACAATTTCGCTCAACCACGCCGCTCACTTCCGCGTCGACACTTCCGCTCAGGCAGCCGATCTCGCAGTATTCAAGGGCAATGTCGATGTCGAAGGCCCGTCCGGCCAGCTCGCGGTCGAGAAGAAGAAGAGCGCCACCTTTGATGTCGCCGATAACGACAAGTCAAGCCTCTCAAACAAAATCCAGGAGGCGCCGCTTGACTCCTGGGACAAGGAAGCTACGTCCTACCATGACCAGTACGCGAAGAACAATAACTCGCCCTACGGTTACGGTGTCAGCGACCTGAACTACTACGGTGCCTACCAGAACGTGCCTGGCTACGGTTCGATGTGGCAGCCCTACTTTACCGGCGTGGGTTGGGATCCCTTCATGAACGGAGCCTGGGGCTTTTATCCCGGCTACGGCTACATGTTCGCATCCGCCTATCCTTGGGGATGGATGCCGTACCGCTACGGCAACTGGATGTTCGTCCCCAACTACGGCTGGATGTGGCAGCCCGGCATGTGGAACTCTTGGGTAAATGTACCGCGCTATACCCCGACCACACTGACGCGTGTAACTACTCTGACCCCTCCGGCAGCGGGTACAGTGAAGACCGTTACGGTTGGAAGAGTTGTAACCACGTCGCCAATGATGGCTTCCCGTAGCGTAACTGCGGGTTCAGCCGGCATGGGGATTCCGCGTGGTTCGGTGAACAATCTCAATCATCTGAACCAACAAGTGGCGAGGACCGGCTCCGCCGAGGTGCGGCCGGCTCCACAGTTCGGTGCCAGCTCCGCGAGCCGAACCCAATCGTCCGGTGGCTATGCTCCGTCTAGCAGCGGTTCCATGTCGTCCTCCGCCGGGCACAGCGCTCCAGCCGGCCATGCCGCCGGTGGCGGCCCAGTGCACCACTAAACCTTCGAAGTTATTGCAACCGGGCTTCACGAAAGTGAAGCCCGGTATTTTTTGGTGTGACGTTGTAGGGACAGCCGCCTTCGGCTGTCCAGCGAAGGCGAAGCCAAGCGCAAGTGTAGGGACGGACGCCTTCGTCCGTCCCGCGGGCAAAGCCCGCGTTAGGAGGTGTCATGAGGTACGACCGCTGGAAAAGAAGAACCCTGTAGAACCCTCCGAGAATCGCCCTTTAGGGCAAACCCATTCGTGACTCAAGCCACAACCACGCCCGCATACCCCACAACCATCTCCCGATCCCCCGAGACATCTCCCGAAGTCGCATACTTCACCAGTCGCGCCGACTTCGCTCCCAGGTGTCGCGCCGCCGTCAACATCACCACTGCCGGCCCAAAGCCGCACATGCTGACCTTCTGCTGCGTGACCACATCGAAGAGCCCGCGCGCATCCATGGTAAGAATTCTCTCGATCGCGCGATGGTCCTTCGCTCGCGTCACCACGTCCGACTCATAGTGGTTCATGTCACTGGAGGCGACAATCAGCACCGGATCTCCTCGGCCCGCTATGACGTCAGCCAAGGCCACTCCCAATTGCTCGAGCACTTCGAACTGCCCGGTCCCGAGAGCGATCGGCACAATCCGCAAATTCGGCTGCTTCAACTGCAGGAAAGGAAGCTCGACTTCGGCTGCGTGTTCAGCCCGATGCGCCGCGGGATCACTCTGCAGATCAGGAAATCGCTCCTGCAAAGCAAGCGCAAACTCAGAATCGATCGGTACTTCTCCCAATGGCGTCTCCCATGAGCCTTCACTCATCATGGCGAGAGCCCGGCCCATGCCCGTGTGGTTCGGGCACAACACCACGCAAAGCCGCGGGATCTCGATCTGCGAGAACACCGCCCCCGCGACATGTCCCGAATACATATAGCCAGCGTGAGGCGCGATACAGCCAATGGCCTTAGTCGGGGTACTAGTGCTCGAAGTTGATTGCGAAAGGTATCCCAGCGCCTCCGTTCGCAGGTCGTCGGGATCCTCTGGATAAAAACGTCCCGCAACAGCGGGATGACGAAAGATGGTAGTGCTCATAGGCCCTCCTTTCGGTGAGCCAGCCTACTCCGTGATGCCGAGCGAGCCACCAGTGGTTTTCTCAGCGATCTCAGCGGTGAAAGCTTTCGTCAGCGACGATCTGAGACTATGCTATGAACCTTCATGTGCGTTGCGCAAGGCTCGATACACCGCCGCACTCTCCGCCAGTTCCAGCGTCTCGGCCCGCGCCGTCGGCTTGACATTGGCCACGGCAAGTGCGCGCTTCAACCCCTTTTCGTCGTACTTCCCTCGCAGATTGTTCCACAGGGTCTTGCGCTTCTGACCAAAGGAAAGCCGCAGAAAATCGATGAATCCATCTCCCGCGATTCCTAGCTTCTCCTGCTGCGGATCAATCGTCAGCCGCAATACCGCCGACTGCACCTTCGGCGGAGGTGAAAATGCCCCCGGCGGCACTATAAACAGCTTCTCCACGCGGGCATAAAGCTGTGCCGTGGCGGAAAGGATGCCGTACTCGCTGCCTCCGGGTGCGGCCGCAATCCTATCCGCAACTTCGCGTTGCACCATGATTACTATGCTCTCGAAATACTTCGAGAACTCAAATAGCCGCAGCAGGATGTCCGACGTTATGTAGTAAGGAAGATTGCCAACCACTCGCACCGGCTGCGGCTTGAACTCCATACCCGGCCGTCCGAGCCCGGGCTTGGGCCCAAACAGGGAATCGAAATCGATTGCCAGTACGTCCGCTTCCAGGATCTCCACATTCCGAGCCATCCCGAACTTCAACCGCAGTTGCGCCGCGAGCACCCGATCCAGTTCCACGGCGATCAGCCGAGGTGTGCGCCTGGCCAGCAGGGAAGTCAGGATCCCGCGGCCGGGACCGATTTCCAGCACCGTTGATTCCGATACATCCCCAAGTGCATCCACAGTTCGCGCCGCCACGTCTTCGCTGGCTAAAAAATGTTGTCCCAATTTAGGCTTAGTTTTCGGACGGCGCGCAGAAACTGCTCTTGGCACGTTGACCCTCTCTTCCTCCGGAAGTAGACTGGCAAGTCGACATTGGCATCTTAGATGGTTCGAACCCGGGCCCTGAGAGCTACTCTCATTTCATCATATCGTGTCCAGCGCACGCACGGTCCTGAGGAGGTTCCGCACTCATGAATATCGCATTTGCCGCTTCGGAAGGCGTCCCCTTTTCCAAGACCGGCGGCTTGGCCGACGTCGTAGGCGCTCTGCCCCGCGCCCTCGCCGCCCTCGGGCACCAGGTCAGCGTTTATCTCCCGCGTTACCGGCAAACCAAACTGACTGATCCCGCCACTGTCGTCCGTAGCATCACCGTGCCCTTCGATGACGAATATCGTTTCCCCTCCGTCGTTTCAGGAGGAGTTCAGGGCGGTGTGCGTTTCTATTTTGTCGAATATCCTCCGTATTTCGACCGCGATGCTTTGTACGGCACTCCCGCAGGGGACTATCCCGATAACGCCGAACGCTTCGCTCTATTTTCGCGCGCCGTGCTGGAGGCCTCGAAAATTCTTGGCACGCCGCACGTGTTTCACTGTCATGATTGGCAGTCGGCTCTGATTCCGGTCCTGCTCCGTACCATCTACGCCGACGACCCGGCGTTCAAAGAAGTAAGCACGGTTTTCACCATCCACAACATGGGCTACCAGGGCTTGTTCCCGCCGGAGACTCTGCCGTTGCTCATGCTCCCGTGGGATCTCTTCACCATGTCGAAGATGGAATTCTTCGGCCAGGTGAACTTCTTGAAGGGTGCGCTGACATACTCCGACTACATCACCACCGTCAGCAAGAAATACAGCCAGGAGATTCAAACCGCAGAATACGGATTTGGCCTGGAAGGCGTCCTCCGCGACCGAGCCTCCACCGTGACCGGTATTCTTAATGGCGTCGACTACGATGAATGGAGTCCGCAGACCGACAAATTCACCGTCGCGAAATATTCGCCGCAGGATCTTTCCGGAAAAACCAAAGACAAGCAGGATCTTCTCGCGGCCTTCGGCGTCGCCAACGCCGATCCGAAACTCCCCGTGATCGGAATTGTCTCCCGCTTCGCTGCGCAAAAGGGATTTGACCTGATTGCCCAGATCGCCGATCGCCTCGCTCGCGAAGAGATGATCATCGTCGCCCTGGGGGCCGGCGATAAGGCTTACGAAGAGATGTTCCAGCGCCTCAACAAACAATTCCCGAACAAGATTGCCGTGAAAGTCGCATACGACAACGCCATCGCCCACAAGATCGAAGCGGGCGCTGATATGTTCCTGATGCCGTCGCGCTACGAACCCTGCGGCCTCAACCAGATCTACAGCCTGAAGTACGGCACCGTCCCAATCGTCCGCGCCACAGGCGGACTCGACGACACCATCGAACCTTGGGACGCCCGCACCGGCAAGGGAACAGGCTTCAAATTCACTGAATACAACGGCGAGGCGCTTCTGAAGACCATTAAGGAAGCTCTGCAGGCGTACCGCGACCAGACCTCATGGCAGGCCCTCATGCGCAACGGCATGAACAAGGATTTTTCCTGGAACGCCAGCGCCCGCGAATACGGCAAGATCTACGAGAAGGTTCGCCTCATGCGAGCTTCAGCGCCCGCGCCGGAAAAGTCCCTGGCAAGCGTGTCTTCCTGATACTGCTTCCACACAGGACCGCTCGCGTAGGGACAGCCGCCTCGGCTGTCCGCCGAAGCGAAGCGAGGACATTGGCACACCGTTCGCGCATTTTTCCTTCCATCCGTTTCGGGGGCAAGCAATATCGCGCCGATTCGTCGCGACCGAGACTCGTTCAACGGCCTTGACTGGATCTTCGTCCATGAAAACACAACCATGCGTATCCCAAGGTGAGGCCGAGTGAGCCGAATACGGCCGCGTTCATGGGAGCAAGCAGGAAAAAGATGGCCAAGGGCGAGGGATCGAACGTCATCTTCACGAGATACATCGGACATACGGCAAGCATGAGTTGGGGATTAAGGTTCCATCGGTTCGGAGAGAAATAGGCGAATACTGCCACGAAATACGAAATCGCCGCGAAGATGGCAAGCACCTTGAGCGGCACTGAAAACAACCGCTGATCGTCCTGATCCTTTCTGCATGCTTTCGCGATCCACGAGCGGGGCAGAACCCCAAGCGTCACACTGAAAATGCCTATCACCGCGAGGGCAACCACGAATAGGACCCATTCGCTCTGAACCGGCAGGTCAATGCCTCGGAGCATCGCGTAAGGAACGCCGGTGAAAAGCGAAATCAGTCCGCAAAGAAGAAACGCGATGCGCGATGTAGCCCTGATAGCGCGTCCCGGCATGAGGCGGATTCTAACAGCGGCTTCGAGCGCTAGCACATCTGATTGATCCGATCTGACCGGTGCAACAGCTGCTGCTAAACTTCTTGCAGCATGGCTGCTGCCCAACAGCCCGCTTTTCCCCGCACCATCTTCCATGTCGACATGGACGCCTTCTTCGTCTCGGTGGAAGAACTCTACGATCCCTCTTTGAAAGGAAAGGCAGTCGTTGTCGGCGGACAGCGCGACGAGCGCGGTGTCGTTTCCGCAGCGTCGTACGAAGCCCGCAAGTTCGGAGTCCACTCTGCCATGCCGCTTCGCACTGCAGCCAAGCAATGTCCGCATGCCATCTTTGTCGACGGGCATCCTGAGCGTTACCGCGAATGCTCCGAGAAGGTCTATAAAATTCTCGGCACGTTCACGCCACAGGTCGAGATGGCGTCCATCGACGAGGCTTATCTCGACATGACGGGCACGGAACGGCTGCACGGTCCTGCGCTTAAGGCTGCGCACAATCTGCATCAGCGCATGAAGTCCGAGACCGGATTGAATTGCTCGGTTGGAATCGGCAGCTCACGCCTGATTGCGAAAGTTTCGTCCGGACAAGCCAAGCCCAACGGCGTTCTCTGGATCTTGCCGGGCGAGGAGGCAAAGTTTCTCGCTCCTCTCGAGGTCCGCGAAATTCCCGGCGTGGGCAAAGTGATGGAGAGCCATCTTCATGCGCTCGGCATTAAGAAGGTCGGCGACCTTGCCAAGCTGGAAGAAGGCGAACTTGAAGAACGCTTCGGAAAATGGGGCCTTGCTCTTGCCGGCAAGGCACGCGGTGAAGATGCTGGTGGATGGTTCGACAGCGAAGTTGCGGCCGAGCACGATGCCAAGTCGATCAGCCACGAACACACCTACAACGAAGACACCGCTGATCAGGCGCAACTGGAATCGACGTTGATCCGTCTCTCGGAAATGGTCGGACGTCGCCTGCGCGAATCGAACTTTCACGCGCGCACAGTGCAGCTCAAACTACGCTACAAAGATTTCACGACCATTACACGAGCGCACACGCTACCGAATCCTACAGAGCTGGATACGGAAATCTTCGAGCACATCCGAGCTCTGTTTCGCAAGAACTGGAAGAAGGGAATGCAAGTCCGCTTGCTCGGTGTACACGCATCTTCGTTCACCGTGCAGTCTGGACAAATCGATCTCCTGGAAGGGAATCGCCAGCAGCGCTGGAAAGACGTTCTCACTGCTGCGGACAAGCTCCGCGACAAGTTCGGTGAGTCCAGTGTTGGCCTCGCGTCCGGTTTAAGGGGAAGCTTCCGGGAACGCACTCATGAAAATCCCGCGGGTCTGCCTGGAAAGGACAAGGGGAAGTGAGCGTTCGGCTGGCTAGATTTCTTCTGTACTTCGCGAGTGGTTGCATTCGCAATCTTGCCTAATCAAGCGCGCTCTGAATTTCGAAATTCCCCTTTTGGGACGGGTTAACCATCTGGTACCCTCCCCCTCCCCCCTCCCCTGAGTGATCCTTTGGAATCAGCAAGTTAGCGGAAAGTACAAAACTAAAATATCGGGATTCAATCACTTAGGGGTAAAATCTTGAGCCCAAAAGGCTTGCAGCGCTTTTTGCGGTCTCTCGAACAGATTCATCACGGTGACGGTGCTCTGGATGGAGATGCCGAGCGAAGAGCAAATGTGACGAGCGGAGAAGGATCCGAACACGCCGATTACGCAAGCGGTGGAAACCGCAACGGTCGAGCGTGTGTGGTCTGACTTCGAGCCGTATCGCAAGGGGAAGAAGGACAAGTTGACCCTTGCCGCTTGATTAAAGTAGATCCCGATAACGTTCCAGGGCCACTCGAACCAACTGGCCGCGGGTGCGTACCTGGGTTTTGGCGAACAGTTGCTGAAGCGTATTTTTTACCGCGCTTTCAGAGATCTCCATGCGTGCCGCGATCTCCTTGTTTGCCAGGCCCTGAACCACGAGGCGCAGTGCATCCAGTTCGCGGGTGCCCAGTTGGGCTCGCTCCTGCTGATCGGCAACGATTGAATTGGAAGACGCAGGATGGTCCTGCTCTTCAGTGACGTCGGCGATGATGGCTGCCAGCCTAGGCTTCGCCCCATCCTTGTAGCTGGAAAACCAGACCTCTGCCAGGAAAGTTTCGCCATTGCCCCGGTGTCCCCGGCATTGCATCGATGTCCTGAACTGCGGACGGTCTTCCCAGCGTAAAGCGTGGTGCAGTTCGGGTAGGAATGCCGCAATGGGATAGCCAATCACCTGTCCGTCACGGGGAGCCATGAGTTCGATGGCAGCCCGATTGGCCAGTTCAATGAAGCCGCGATCGTCAATGGTAACAATGGCGGCCGGACTGGTCTCCACCAGCACTCGCAGGCGTTCCTGGGACGATAGGCTCAGTCGGCGGTTACGGAGCACCTCGGAAGTGAAGAGTCCGCAGCCGCACAGGGCCAGGGTCTCAAAGGTCAGTCGGATCGTGGAGTCCGACGGGTCCAGGTTGCTAAAGCGTTCACTGAGTAGCGCACATCCAATCCCCAAAATGACAATCGCCCAGCGGGGAAGAAATCCAGCCGCCAGCATGATAGGGAACAAGTACAAAAACCCCATGGAGAAATAGGGTTTCGTCCGCCAATCCAAGAAGGCAATTGCCAGAACGCCAACCGCGGCGACGGCCAAAACGGCGGTCCGGCTGCGTTCTTCCCAGATCCGTTCAAGCATATACATCTTTCGAGTGTGCCCGCATTATTTCACTTCCTGGAACGCGCAAGGAACACAATCAAAAGATTTGTCCGCAAGATTGGCAGTTGAGGACCCGCCGGATCGCGAGCCAATACTGGAGCGGTCTTTCCAGTTGCCGAAAGGGCTCACTCCTGAATCGCGCGATTGGAGATCACAGTTCGGCAACCGGAATCAAAATATCGCCGCCCTGAGGCATTTGAGTGGCTCGACTGAAGCCGGCTTCACCGATAGAAAAGCCTCGTGCCCCATAGAGACGAAGCGATCGAGTTCTCCGAACTCGAGGCCAGTTCAAGATGATCCGCTATCTGGTTGACCTGGCGCTGAACAATCGCATTCTGGTCCTGAGTCTTGCATTGGTCCTTTTTATCTGGGGCATCATCTCTTTCCACAACCTTCCCATCGAAGCGTATCCGGACGTTGCGGACACCTACGTTCAGATCATTTCGCAGTGGCCCGGGCACGCCGCCGAGGAGGTGGAACAACAGATTACAGTTCCCCTTGAAGTGCAGCTGAACGGTGTTTCCCACTTGACCCATCTGCGATCGGTATCGCTGGCTGGGCTGTCCGTCATCACAATCATCTACGACGATGACATCCCGACATTCACGGCTCGGCAGGAGGTACTGGACCGGTTGGCACAAGCCACCACGCCTCCGGGAGTAAACCCCGGTCTGGGTCCGGACTACAGTCCGACGGGCCAGATCATGTTCTACACCCTGCAGAGCACCAACCCGCAATACGACACGATGGAGTTGAAAGCGCTGCAAGATTGGTTCGTGCTGAATCAGCTTAAGTCGGTGCCTAACGTGGTGGATGTGAACATCTTTGGCGGACCGACCCGCGAATACCAGGTGCAGATCGATCCGGGCAAACTCGTTTCCTTCGGACTGTCGCTGAGCCAGGTGGAACAGGCGCTCATCAACAACAATACCAATGCAGGTGGAGGGTTCATTCAAAGGGGACAGCAGGCGTTGAATGTGCGTGCCGTCGGCCTGATGCAGACTACAGACGATATTGCCGCCACTGTGGTGAAGGTCTCCAATGGCACGCCCGTTCGAGTTCGCGACCTTGGTGCGGTGGTGCAGGCGCCGAAGGTGCGGTTGGGGCAGTTGGGAAAGGCGATCCGGCACGAAGATGGAACGGTCATCAACAACGATGATGTGGTCGAGGGCATCGTTCTGCTGCGGAAAGGCGCTGAGGCGCAGGCGACGCTGGCAGCATTGCACGAGAAAATCGAGCAACTCAACAACGGATTATTGCCGCCCGGAGTGAAATTTGTACCTCATCTGGATCGCAGTGACCTGGTGAAATACACCAGCCACACGGTGCTGCGGAATTTAACGCATGGCGTACTGCTGGTGACCTTGATCCTGTTTCTCTTCCTGGGAAATGTACGGGGCGCGCTCGTGGTTGCGATCACGATTCCATTTTCCCTGCTATTCGCGTCAATCTTGCTGGACCTGAACCACATTCCGGCGAACCTTCTGTCGCTGGGCGCTCTCGATTTCGGAATGATCGTGGATGGGGCGGTGGTGATGGTGGAGAACATCCTGCGCCACATCGAGTCGCACGTGGATCCGCATCGGCCGCTGACGCAAGTTATCGGCGATGCGGCTCACGAGGTGCAGCGGCCGGTATTCTTCGCCATTCTTGTCATCATTACGGCTTATCTGCCTATCTTCACATTGCAGAGGGTAGAGGGCAGGCTGTTCCATCCCATGGCCTGGACCGTTTCATTCGCGCTGCTGGGTGCGCTGATCTTCTCGTTGTTGATCGCGCCTGTGCTCAGCGGGTTCCTGTTCCAGGGCAAGGTGAAGGAATGGCGCAACCCGGTTTTTGAGTGGGTCCTGTGGCGTTACCAGCACGGTCTGGAGTTTTGTCTCGACCACTTGAAGGGAACGGTACGTGCAGGTGTCGTCCTGTTGATTGCCATGCTGGTCGTGGGGTTTGGCGGATTCATCGGGTCTGAGTTTCTTCCGCATCTGGATGAAGGAGCGATTTGGGTACGGGGAACGCTTGCGCCCAGCACTGGCCCTGACGCGGGGATCGACCTCGCCAAGAAGGCTCGGCTGATCATCGCGGGCTATCCGGAAGTCACGCAAGTGGTCAGCCAGGTGGGGCGTCCCGATGACGGTAGCGATGCCAGCGGTTTTTACAATACCGAGTTCTTTGTTGACCTGCTGCCGCGAGAGAAGTGGCGGAAAGAATATCGCACGAAGGACGAGTTAATCGCCGCCATGGACGAGTCGTTGAGCAAGTTGCCGGGTGTGATCTGGAATTTCTCGCAGCCGATTTCCGACAATGTGGAGGAGGCTGTCAGCGGCGTGAAAGGCGAATTGGCGGTTAAGCTCTTCGGCCGCGATTTGAAGACGCTGGAGCAGAAAGCCGAAGAAATGCAAAGTGTGATGAGCCGGATCCCAGGTATCGCCGACCTGGGAACCTTCGAGGTGCGCGGGCAGCCGAACGTGAATCTGGTGGTGGATCGGGCGGCCGCTGACCGGTTTGGAATCAATGTCACCGACATACAGGATGCGGTAGAAGGCGCGGTGGGCGGCAAGGCTGTGAGCCAGATCCTGATTGGAGAGCAACGATTTGACCTGACGGTCCGGTACCAGCCGCAGTACCGCGAAACGGTGGAGGACATCGGAAGCATTCGAGTTCTGGCTCCGTCGGGCGAGCGCGTGGCTTTGAGCCAGGTAACCCATATCAGCCTCGACGACGGCGCGTCGACAATCTATCGCGAGGGAAACTCGCGCTATATCGCCATCAAGTACAGCGTGCGCGGCCGCGATCTGGGTAGCACCGTCAGGCAGGCGATCGACGAGATCGCGCGTAAGGTCTCGTTTCCCCAGGGGTATCACCTGGATTGGACAGGCGAATACGAGAGCCAGCAGCGCGCGAATCGGAGGCTGGCGTTGATCGTGCCGATCACGCTGCTGCTGATGGCGTTCATCCTGTATTCGGCATTCAAGTCGTGGAAGTGGGTCTTGTTAATTCTGGCGGTGGTGTCGCTTTCGCCTATGGGCGGCTTTCTCAGCCTGCTCATAACCGGAACACATTTCAGCGTATCGTCAGGGCTTGGATTTCTGGCGTTGATCGGAGTATCCGTACAGACGGGCGTGATCATGGTTGAGTACATCAACCAGCTCAGGGTGCGTGGGCGGACGGTGCGGCAAGCGGCCGAAGAAGGGGCGAGTTTGCGGCTCCGTCCTATCATGATGACGATGCTGGTTGCCACGCTCGGACTGTTGCCTGCGGCCATGTCGCACGATATTGGCTCGGACTCGCAACGGCCGTTTGCGATTGTCATCGTAGGCGGTCTCACGTTTGAGTTGCTGATCAGCGTTTTTCTTTTGCCGACGGTGTACTGCTGGGTTGCAGGCCCGGCGGACCGGCTTCCCCCAGCCGAAGCGCGGTTCATGGAGGAGGGCGAACATGTTGACTAGGGATGGATGGAGTGGACACATCCCGGGAGTGTCATCAAAGAACTCAGGCCGGGTATCCCGGAAGAGTGTTCCGGATCCCGGCCTGTGTCTTCGTTCAACTTGGAGTTAGAGTCGGGCGCTAAAGCGCATCTCGGGGGGATTTTAACGCTGCCCTAAAGGGCCGCTCTTCCATGATGTGCGGCTGTTGAAGGCCGCTCGCTGCGCTTCGCGGGACAGCCGAAGGCGGCTGTCCCCACATGTTCCGTTTTAGTTCCCCGGGTTCGTTGTGCCGTTCGCGGCGGTGGTCGGCGCAATGGTTGGCGCGTTGCCTCCGTAGCGCGACAGGCGCGGGAAAAAGGGCGTGACTTCGAACGGCATCTTGTCACGCGCTGAGGTGATGGCGACCGGAGCTGTCTTCACCATTTCCGCTTTGTCGTCCCAGGGATTAACCTTCACGCGTCCGCCCAATGGCAGAGCTGCGATCTGGTCGAGCTTGCTGTTGTCGAGCGCCGGGCCCTGCGTCGAGAGAGCCAACAGGCGGTTGACCTGTCCGCCTTCCGCGAGCGGGTTGCCCAGGTGCGTGGTGAGCAACGCGTTCAGGCTTCCGGCGCGCTGCTGCAGCGCCTTGAGGAACAGGCCCACGTTGTCGAGCTTCTGCGCGTAGGGCGAGTTCTTCAGGAGGTCGACGGCCTTCTTGTCGGCCGCAGTCTCCTCTTCAGGAATGTGCTTGAAGCCGAGGTTCTGATAGGTCGCGTCGTCAGAGAACAGCATGCGGTCGTTGAAGGCGAACTTCGATCCCAGATTGTGCCCGAGAACGATGTGCGCGAGTTCATGAGAGAGCACGGCCGCAAGGCTGGCTTCGTCGGGTAGAACGTCCACCAAACCACGGCTGATGACGATGGTGTTGCCTACGCTGAAGGTTTCGAGTGGCGCCGTAAGCAGCACGCGGGTGCGAACCGGGCGCGGCAGATCAATGTTGTTGGTAACTTCGAGGTTGTTAACGACAGTCTGAAGGATGCGGTCGACGTCGCCCTCAGGAGCGAGCAGGCCCGCAGAAGTCAGACGCTCGACAACGTTGTCTTCCGCCTGCTGCTGCCACACGCGCTCGGCTTGCAGGGGAGAAGCGTCTTGCGCAGTTGCGCTGCTGTCTTGCACGGAGTCAACGCGGATGTTGGTCAACTCGTCGTCTTTGCCACCCTTCTTCAGGTCGTATCCCCAGATGCGGGTCTGCGCCTTGAAGGCCACTTTGCTCTTCACGCCAGCGCTGAAGTCGCCTTCCTCGCTATAGATGAAGGAAGGTACCCAGTAGCCGGGGATCAGGTTCAACCGCCAGCTATCCATGTGAAAGAAGTAGGAGTTGCGCGGCGCCGGATAGTAGGTGCCGTTCAGGCGCACAATGTTGAAACCCTGATCTTCGACCCAGAGGCGTCCGAGGAAGCGTCCGCGGCCGGATTTCGGCTTGGGAGTTACATCGAACACCAGGCAGCGCACGTCGCCGAGGAATTCGCGGCGGACATAGCGGAAATCATAGTGCTCGCGGTCGAAGTCGGTGCGGTCAGCGTAGACCATCCAGGAGAAACCCATGGGCTGGTACTGGACCTTGTAGAGCTTCTGGAAGCCGCCGAGCAGGCGCTGCTGCATGCTCTTTTCTTGTTCCTTCAGGTAGTCCTTGCGGTCGATGTTTTCGCCCATGTCAAGACGGCCGAGGAAGTAGTGATCTTCGCTGGGCACTGGGCCAAGCTGGGGATCGGCGGTCAGGTTCTGCAGATATGTTTCGACCACCGGGGTGCGGGTCGAGAGCGCCTTGATCAGGCCGTGCTCGCGCTCAATGAACAGGTTCACGACCTGGTCCATCGTGGTCGGAGCCGCAACGGTCGCCGGAGGCGCAATCGTAGCCGCGGGCGCCGGTTGAGTTGCAGCGTCGGCAGGTTGCGCAGCCGTGGGCGCCGATTGTTCCTGCGCCGGAGCGGGAGCGGGCTGCTGCGACGGCTGTGCCGTCTGCGCAGCATCGGTCGCCTGCGGCTGTGCCGGGGGTTGCGAGTCGGTCGCCTGTTGAGCGGCAGCGCTGACCGTAACCAGCAGAGCCGCGGTGAGAATCCAATTCGAAGTGCGCATGACTCTTTTCTCCAAGTTCTTGTGACCCAAGTTCATTCAATCCTGACAGCCAAACTTACTTCGCCATAACCTTCAGTACGCCAGCTGGAACATCACGTGTACGACCGCCGTGGAATCGACCGGCTGGCTGTAACGCAGAGCTGGTTTGAAACGGATCTTGTTAGCCGCGGCAACTGCGGCTTCATCCAGGCCGTGGCCGAGGCCGCGGACTACCTTATTCACGTGCAGTGTGCCGTTCGCCGCGAAACTCACTTCCAGCAGGACTTCGCCTTGCAGCTTCAGGTCGCGCGCTTCCTGCGTATAGACCGGATTCGGCTTGTAGGTGATCTCCACCGGAGTCGTCGCCGGGCCAGTCTCGGCCTGCGCGATCTTCGGACCCTGATGGGCAACCTCCTGTGATCCGAAGCCGCCGGTCGCGATGCCGCCCTTGCCGTTGCTGCGGCCGTCGCCTTTGCCGGGAGTGGCGACACCAGTACCAAAATCGGCGCTGGCGACCGTACCTTTAATTCCGTTGGCACCGCCGGAGCCATTGCCTTGTCCCGGGCCAGCGGGCATGTCGAACGATCCCATGGCGGCAGCGTAGAGCTTCGCGCCCTGCTTGCCCGTGCCCGGCAATCCATTGGGATCGCCGAAACCGCCGGTCTGCACCTTTTGAATAGGAGCGTTCACGGTCGGTGTCTGCGAGCTTCCCGTGGAGGCGAAGTCCCCGGTGTGCAGCAGTTGCGGACGCGCTCCACCGGAAGTCATCTTGAGCTGAGGCGCGGCAAATTGATTCACCACTACCTTGGGCGCTTCGACCGGCTGGGCCAGTTCCCGCCGAACCTCGTGTGGGACGACCAGCTTGGGCTGTTCGAGAACAGGAATCTTGACCGCCGGCAGCAGTTTGGCGTGCACCTGCGGCTTCGGCTGCACCGGTGGCGGCTCGGGACGCAGTGACGGCATGGGAATGATTTCCGTTACGTGATACTGCGAGAGCTGCAGCTTCTCCGGCATCAATAGTTCCAGATTGATGACGATGAGCAGCAGCAACGCAACCACGCCGTAAGCCGTCGCGACGGCCTTCTTATTGACCTTCGGTTCAGGCAGCAGTCCTAATTGAAATCCACGATAACCCGCCATGCAATTTCCTTCCATTGGGACCCGGTCGGGGAGACGCCGGGAGCTTGGAGACTTAAAAATACGGGAGATAGGACAGGGGGTAAACGTGTCAACGGCTCTTGACCTTAGGTAACCGGTGCTCGTCCCTATCGGGGAAAAGTTCTAAAACGGCTGAGGGGCGGTGATTTTGGCGAATCTGGCCTGAGACAGCGGACAAAAGGGGGTGAAACATGGGACGTTCGCGGAGGTTTCCTGCAAGAGCGAACCGCAAAGATCGCCGAGAAATGACCTCGGAATTGTTGTGTTCTCACCGTTCTTTGCGGGGATTCTCGGGGCCTCGCGGTTAAGTTGTTTGCATTGCTTCTTCGGCGGCGGCGTCCGGGACGTCCTGATAGTGGTTCACCATCCGCTTGATGCCGTCTTTCAGCGCGACCACGTGGAAGTTCACAAGAAGTCCGACCTGCAAATCGAGCAGCCGGAGATAGGAGAGGAGTTGTGCCTGATCGACCGGATGAAGTGCCTCTTTGCACTTGATCTCAACTACCACCTTGCCATTGATCACCAGGTCCGCTCGAAACCCACACTCCAACCTCACCGAGTTGTACACAAGCGGGACTGCCTTTTGGCGCTCGACACGTAATCCTAACTGCTCTAGTTCATAAGCCAGGCAAGCCTCATAGGCCGATTCCAGAAGGCCAGGCCCGAGGCGGCGATGAACCTTGATCGCAGCTCCGATGATCTGGGGCGTACTGTCGTGGAACATTTCGAATCTACGTAGTACTTTAAACTGCGTTAGAGATCCGACGAGTAAGAGGAGACAGAAAATTTGCGAGTTATTCCTATAATGGGACTAGGAAAAGCTTTTAACCGCAAAGATCGCTAAGAAAGGCCGCGAAGGACGCAAAGAAAGAACGAACTGTTTTTCCGCACGGTTCGTTGAGGCTTGATTTTCTTAGCGTCCTTCGCGGATTTTCTTCGCGATCTTTGCGGTTAAAAGCTTTCTCAGCTAGAACCTGTGCCTTCGGTGCGCGTAAGCAGAGTACTGGCGACCCAGCCAACAGAAAATGTGACTCCAGTCCCGATCATGACCCACCAGGTCCACGGCACCCTGGTTCCCAGCCATAGGTAGAGTTCGATTCCGAAGCCGCACAGCATTCCGACCATCGCGCCCGTCTGGTTTGCTTTTCGCGTGAGCACGCCCAGCAGGAACACGCCCAGCAGAGCGCCATAAGCCACGGAGGCGATCTGCAGGCCAACTTCAACCACCCGGCCGGCCTTGTGCAACGCGATCACCGCTAGCCCAAACAGAACTAGAGCCCATAGAACGGTTGCGAGCCGCGAGAGCCGCATCTTTTTTTTCTCATCCGCTTGCGGGTTCAGACGGGCATAGAAATCCATGATCGCGCTCGACGATAAGGAATTGAGCGCTGCGCTCAGGTTCGACATCGCTGCGGCCAGGACAGCGGCGATCAGCAATCCCGAGATTCCGTGGGGCATATGGCTGACGATGAACGTGGGATAAATCCGGTCCGCTCGCCCGAACGTTGCAGAAGGCACGCGGTAGTAAGCCCACAGCATGACCCCGACGGTCAGAAAGAGGGCAAACTGAAACAGGATGGCCAGGCCGCTGGAAATCAGCGCCATGGTGGACTGCCTCTGTCCACGAGCTGCCAGCAATCGCTGCACGATCAGTTGGTCGGTGCCATGACTGGCGGTTGTGAAGAAAGTCCCGCCGATTAATCCGGCCCAGAATGTGTACGGGATTGCGAAGCTTGTCCGGAAGTCGAATACTTGAAGCTTGCCCGCGGCGGCCGCAGCGGAGTGAATGGCGGTCCATCCTCCGGGGACCAGGTGCAGGATGGTCACCAATCCAATTAAAGTGCCGCCAACGTAGATCACCGTTTGCACGACGTCGGTCCAAATCACGGCAGCCAATCCGCCTTCGAACGTATAGATTAGCGTCAAGGCGGTGATGATCGCGATCGACGCTACTTCGCCCGTCCCCAGTGCGATTGACACGACAATCGACACTGCATAGACTCGCACGCCCTCCGCAGCCGCCCGCGTTAACAGAAATAGGCCGGCCGTCAACGAACGCAGCCTGCTTCCGAAACGGCGTTCGATCAATTCATAGGCAGTGTAGAGATCGCCGCGGAAGTAGTGCGGCAGCAGCAGAAAGCTGATCACGATGCGACCGACAACGTATCCGACGATTACTTGAAGGAAGGTGAGATTGGTGTCGTACGCCAGACCAGGGATGCTGATAATCGTTAGCGTGCTGGTCTCGGCCGCCACAATGGAGAGCGCGATAGCCCACCATGGAATGTCGCGGCCGGCGAGAAAGTAGTCACGCAGCGTGCGCTGCTTCTTACGGAAGCGCAGGCCGAAGAGCGTAATACCGGCAAGATAAAGCGCGATGATGGCAAAATCGAGTTTGTTCAGGCCCATGCGGTAGTCAGGTCGTCAACCACAAAGGACACGAAGGACAATCAAACGACCTTGCGCGCCACGGTCTCAGCCGGATCATACGTGTCTGAGGAGATTGCCACCAGCCACAACTCGGATACTCCGTCCGTTCGCACCGCATGTGAAGCCGACCGATACGAGCACCCGCGCCTCTGTGTTAGAAATAAATTCGTGCCTTATTACCTGGGCATTGACGGCGGCGGAACCAAGACCACGTGCGCGGTCGGCGACGAGACGCGCCTGATCGCTACCGCCACGGGCGGTCCCAGCAACATCGTGCGCGTTGGCGAGGCCCAGACGAGGGAATCCCTCCACCGGGCGGTGCATCAGGCTTGTGCAGCTTCGGGTATTGCGCCCCGGCAGGTGGTGCGCACGTGCATCGGCGGATCGGGTGCTGCCCGTCCCGAGTTGGCGGCCATCGTGCGAGGGATCCTCGGCGAGATACTTCCGACACCCATCGATGTTGTCGGCGATATGGAGATCGCTCTGCAAGCGGCTTTCGACGATGCGCTCGGCGTCATCGTCATCGCAGGAACGGGTTCGATTGCGTATGGGCGAGACAAATCGGGGAAGACTCTCCGCGCCGGAGGCTGGGGATTTGAAATTGGCGACGAAGGTTCAGCGCACTGGATTGGACGCGCCGCTGTGAGTGCGGTACTCCGCGCCAGCGACCGCGACGCGGATAAGGTGGCATTCTCTTCCCTCGCAAAAGCTTTATTCAAAGCCTGGGGAGTTTCATCGCTCTCTGATCTGGCACGCGCGGCGAACTCAGTTCCCGCGCCGGATTTCGCAGCTTTGTTTCGTGCCGTCGTTGCCAGCGACGACGAACTTGCTCGGGAGGTGCTCGGCAAAGCGGGAAGGGAACTAGCCGACGTTGCAGCGGTGGTGATCCGCCGGTTGTTCTGCGAGGACAACCAAGCATCCGTACCGGTGGCCATGATCGGAGGGGTCTTTCGTTATGCGGCAGTGGCACGCGAGGCTTTTTACAATGAATTGCAAACGCTTGCACCTGGCGCGCGCGTGATGCCGCAGGTGGTCGAGCCCGTCGAGGGGGCGTTGCGAATGGCTCGCAAGGCGGCGGGGAAGGGTACTTAGTAGATAGCTGATGCCGGATGAACTCCAAGTCGACACGCTTACCCCAGCCCCGCCTGCCCAAGGACGGGAAGAGTCGAACGATACCGCGATTACCGAAGACCTGGCTCTAGCGCAACTGAAGGATCCCGATCTGAGCTCCGATGCCGTCGAGCAGATCAGCCGCAACGCGAGTGTGATGAAGTCCCGCAAGGTTCGGATGGCGTTGGCTTCGCACCTGCGCACCCCGCGCCGTATCGCGTTGCGGATCGTTCGTGAACTTTACACCTTCGAGTTGATGCAATTTGCGCTCAGGCCCGGCGCTGCGGCCGACTTGAAACGGATCGCTGACGAATTACTACTCTCGCGGCTTCCTTCCGTCACGCTAGGCGAACGCATCTCCCTCGCCCGACGTTCTTCGACTGTGGTTGCCGCAGGGCTGCTGCTCGACAAGGAACCGCAGGTTTGGCAACTGGCGCTGGATAATGCGCGGTTGACCGAAGCCGCGATCGTCAAAGCGTTGCGGCGTCCCACGGGCACGCGGGCTTTCGTGGAAGGGGTCAGTCATCACGCCAAATGGTCGGTGCGGCATGAGGTCCAAGTGGCGCTCCTGCGGAATGCGCACACTCCGCTGGTCAAAGCGCTCGAATTTGCGCGGCGCATCCCACCACGGCAATTGCGGGACATCCTGCATGCGTCGCGGTTGCCGGAGAGGATTAAGAGTCAGCTGCGGAAGGAAAGGGAAGTGAGTGGCGAGTGATCAGTTCTAGGCAGTGACCTCGTGATGCGGCAAGAGCGAACCTCAGATGCTAAAGCCCTCGCCTTTTCCGGGTCTCAATGGCACGGCTGAAGCCGTGCCCCACCCAAAGACTTTTTGTGCCCTGCGCGTCAGTGCCAGTACTTGGTACTCGGTACTGCGTCATTTTCAGCGGCCGCCGCCGATTTCTAGAATTGCACCTGTTACATACGATGCCGCGGGCGATAAGAGCCAGAGAACTCCTTCGGCGATTTCATCCGGTAATCCGGCGCGGTTCATGGGAATGGTTGGCATCAGCCGTTGCAAGCGGCCGGGTTCGCCGTTGGCGGCGTGCAGATCCGTATCAGTCAGTCCGGGAGCGACCGCATTGACGCGAATTCCTTCCGTTGCGACCTCCCGCGCCAGACCAATCGTGAAGCTGTCGATGGCGCCCTTCGATGCGGCGTAGTGCACCCACTCGCCCGCGCCGCCAGTATGTGCTGCTCGCGAGGAAATGTTGACGATCGCACCTCCCGATCCCCCGTGCCGTGTAGACATACGTCGTACCGCCTCGCGCGCGCAGAGCATCGCCCCCGTGACGTTGACTGCGAATGTCTTTTCGATCGCCTCTGCCGTCAGGTTCTCAACTCGCGCGAACCCCCCGGTGACCCCCGCGTTGTTTACGAGAGCCTTGACGGGGCCCAGTTCCCGTTCTGCCGTTTGGAAGAGAGTGAGGATTTGATCTTCGCGAGAAATGTCGGCGTGAATGGCGAGCGCGCGGCCGCCGCCAGCGAGAATTTCCACTGCCAGCTTTTTCGCCTCGGCCTCGCCGCTGCTGAAATTCACCGCGACCGCGTATCCGCGTTGACCTGCTAGCCGGGCGATCGCTGCTCCGATGCCGCGGCTGGCGCCGGTTATGATGAGTGTGCCCTTTGCTTCTGGTTTCGTTTGAATGTGCAGGAAAACCTCTTAACCACTAAGGACACGAAAGTACACTAAGGAAACCCTCCGGACTTCAGCTACGACGGGACCGCTTCCCGTTTGCCGTGCATCATTTCCACGACCGCCTCATAGAGCCGCTTCCTCGCCTCGTGCCGCTCATAGGCTCGCGTTATGTAGCGCACCCTTACCTCGATCCCGGCTGCTGTTGGCTGCACATAAATCCCTGGCACCGCCGAAAGGGTCTTGGCACGATACTTCGTCGTCGTCTCCTGCCACTCGGCCTCGGCCTTGCCGGCATTCTTCGCTGTTTCCTCCTCGACCAGTTTTTGAATGCCATCGATGACCGGGTATGGATCCTGTCCGGGAGGAATCTGCACGTTAAGTTCGTCCCACATCCACTGGCCGGAAGTGGTGAAGTTGAAGAAGTGTCCTTCGATCGCGAAGCTGTTCACGAACGACACGCGGCGGCCGGTGGGATGACTGGAATCAGTCCAGTTGCCGGTTTCAAGGAGCACGGTCTTGAGCAGGCCGACTTCGACGACTTCTCCGCCTACGCCGTTGATCTCGATCCAGTCGCCCACGCGGATGCCGTTGCGTCCCATCAGGATGAACCAGCCGAAGAAGGCGACGATGAAATCTTTCATTGCGACAGTGAGTCCTGCGCCGGCTAAGCCAAGGACAGTCGTGGTCTGCGTGGGCATCCCGAAGATGACGAACAGGATGACCAGCGCGCCCAACGCCTGCGCCGCAAACTTAACTACTGATCGCAAGGTGTCGACACGCTTGTTCTCCGCGGTCATGCCGGTGAAGAGGCGTTCGATAACCCGGTTGGCTACGTACACGGCAATCAGAGCCAGAAGGATCCAGAGGCCGGATTCGATCATGCTGTGCATGGCCGCGCGTTGGCGGTTTTCGATGAGTACTATCCAGCTGGCGTAAATGTCTCCGAGACCTTGCTCATCCTGCACGCGGCGTCCGAGATCAGCCAGATTTTTCTGATCGCGGGTGTACTGCTTCAGCGAATCGAGAGCTGCCTTCGACGTCGCCTTTGACTCCTCGCGGCTGCCAGCCTTGCCGTTGCTGGAAAATTCTTTCGCCTGTTGCTTTGCGCCTTCGCGATTCTCAGCTTCTTTCTTGACCTGCGCCTCCAGCGTTTCGTGCCGCTGGTTCAGACGCTGCTGCTTGGTGCGGGTCTCTTCGACGGCGTCTTCTAATTGCGCTTTCTTTTCCCGGAGAGCCCGCCACGCCCGCGCGGCCGCCAACAAGGTGTGTGCCTGGTAATCCTGCTCGTGCGGATTCACGGCAGAGCCTACGGGCACCGGGTTGTGATCGCCGGCCTCGTGCTGTTCCTGCAGGCGCTTGATCTTCGATTCGGGATCGCCGCCAGCCTGCTCCAGATCCTCGGAGGCATCGTCAAATTCGTCCTGATCGAGTTCGAGCTGTGCCTTGGCGACGTCAAGCTGATCTTGGAGATTGTCCTTCTGCGCCTCGGGAGCGGATGCAAGCTTGCGCGTGAGTACCTTGATATTTTCCTGATCGTCTTTGACGGCCTGCTCGGCCTTGGTCTTGCGATCGGCAATTTCCTTTGCTTCGGGAGACAGCTTGGCCGGAGTTTCCTGCACGCGGCGCAGCGCGTCGTAGAAGGCAAGATCGACTTCGTGATCCCCAATTTTTTCGGCCTCATGCGCCAGCGCCTGCTCTTCTTGCGTGCCAGCCAAGGCTGCCATTCGGCGGGCTGTCTCCAGAGGATGCAGATCTACGAGCTGGCGCTGGGGAGTTGAAGCTTTGCGTCCCAGGAGCCGACGGCCGGGTGTCGTAGCAGCCTCTTCGCTTGGGGCCGGCAACTCGCGCGTCCACAGCCAACCGGCGACAGCCGCCGCTGCGAGCAGCAGCAACACAATCGCCGTTATCCACTGCCGTAGTTTCATGATTCTCCACTCTACAAGAAAATGTCGCAGGCTGCGACGGGCCACACGTTCGTAACCTGCTGTGATGAGTACGGCTGCCTAAGATAACTACATCCGAACATGCTCGAGTATCTGCAATCCATTCTGGAAGAGCCATGGAAACCGGTTTCGCGTCCGGCGGTGGTAGCGTGGCTAGTTTTCTACGGCGGATTCATGGCCTATGCTTTGGCAGAACATGGCGGATTCCTGTTTATCGACTCGGCCAACCTGGTTGTTCATGAAGGGGGCCACAATCTGTTCGGTTGGTTTGGTCCGACGCTTGGACTTTGGGGAGGCACTCTGCTGCAGTGGCTCGTGCCATTTCTTCTGGCTGCATATTTCTTCACGCAGCGGCAAACGAGCGGCTTTGTGTTCTGCCTGTTCTTTTTTTTCGAGAACTGGCTCTACACGGCGACTTACATGGCGGATGCGCGTGCGCAGGAGTTGCCCCTGGTCACGACAGGAGATCCGGATTTCGTGGAGCACGACTTTCATGCAATCTTCTCCAGCCTGGGCGTTCTTGATTACGACACGAAGATCGGGCTGGTGGTGCGGATTCTGGGCTGGTGCGGGATGCTGGCTTGCGTCGCATGGCTAGCCTGGAGACTGCGCGCCGTGGGGTCAGAAGCTAAGGTTCGCTGATCCGATTCACAGCGATCTGGTGTCGAAGACATAAAGGGATACAATCGGTCAAAGCATTTTTGTAGATCGGGGCGCTCATGAAAGTGTCATTGGTCCTTGGTTCAGTTCTCCTCGTTGCATCCGTCTCAACTTTCTCGCAAACATCGGGTGATGAACTCAAACTGGGCGTGGCCGCGTACAAGAATAACCAGTACGATGAGGCTATCCATCACTTCCAGAAGGCCACCGAACTCGATCCCGCCAATGTGAACGCGCACCTCTATCTGGCGACAAGTTATGTCAGCCAATACATCCCGGGTGTTTACAGCGACGACAATAACGAGACGGCAAAGAGCGCCATCTTTCAGTATCAGAAGGTGCTTGATCTGAACGCTACCAACCAGCAGAAGATAAACAGCGCCAAGGGGATCGCCTACGTCTACCTGAACATGAAGCAGTGGGACGAGTCGCGCAAGTACTACCAGATAGCCTCGGACCTCGATACCAATGATCCGGAGAACTACTACTCCCTGGGAGTGATCGACTGGATGCAGTGCTACCAGCCTCGCATGGAAGAGCGAGCGCGGCTCGGCATGCAGCCGGATGCACGTTTGAATTACAAGAATCCCGAGCAGAAAAAGGTCTGCGACGAGCTTCGGGCAAAGAACTGGTCAGTGATCGAGGATGGGATCAGCAGTTTGGACAAAGCGATCCAGCTTCGTCCGGACTATGACGACGCTATGGCTTATATCAATCTGATGTATCGGGAGAGAGCGGATCTGGAGTGCGCGGATGCGGCAGCTCGGAATAGAGACCTGAAGACTGCGGACGACTGGGTGGATAAGACTATGGCTACGAAGAAAGCGAAGGCGGAAAAGGAAAGCGTCGCGAAGTGAAATTCCTCTCGGAGTTCGGGAGCACGACGATTGTAGGGATCCTTCGACTGCGCAGCAAGCGCTTGTCGCGCTTGCTGCTTCGCTCAGGATGACAAGTACAAAGGGCAATCTACGGCACCCAATCCCCGATAAAGATGTTCGTTTCGTGCGGCGCCTTGCCATTTCGATTCGACGCCCAAACTAGCTTCTTGCCATCCGGCGAGAACATCGGGAAGCCGTCGAAGCCATCGCTGTGCGTGATGCGCTCCAAGCCGCTGCCGTCCGGGTTCATCATCCACAATTCGAAATTGCCCTCACCGCCAGTGGCATGCGTTTCCGGATCGTAGTTCGACGAGAAGATGATCTTCTTTCCGTCCGCGGTGAACGCGGGACCGAAACTTGCTGCACCCAGATTCGTGATCTGCTTCTTGTCGCTACCGTCGGCTTTCATCAGCATGATTTCGAGCGAAGTTGGGCGAATCAGGTTTTTCGCCAGCAGTTCTTTGTAGTCGGCGATGTCCTGCTCGCTCTTAGGATGGTAGGCGCGGTAAACGATCCATCTTCCGTCAGGGGAGAACGTTGGCCCGCCGTCGTATCCAATTTCGTTGGTCAGTTGTTTCACGTTTTTGCCGTCGGCATCCATGGTGTAGATATCGAGGTCGCCGTTGCGCACGGAAGTGAACGTGATCTTCTTGCCGTCGAGCGAGATTGTTGCCTCGGCGTCATATCCTGGCGTGTCGGTCAATCGCTTGAGATGCGAGCCGTCTGGATTTGCGGTGAAAATGTCATATCCCGCATACACGCCCCAAACATAACCCTTGGAATAGTCCGGTTTCGGCGGGCATTCTGGGCTCGCCAGATGGGTTGAGGCGTAGAGAATCTTCTTGCCGTCAGGATAGAAAAAGCTGCAAGTGGTGCGTCCCTTGCCGGTCGAGACCATGTGCTGGTCGCTGCCGTCGATGTTCATGATGAAGATCTGGTCACACTTCACGTCGCCATGAGTCGACTGGTAGATCAGCTTTTTCCCGTCGGAGGAGAAGTAGGCCTCGGCGTTTGATCCCCCAAATGTCAGTTGATGAACGTTGCGCAGATGCTTTTCTTGCGGCGTTGCCATGTCGGGGACGCGCGCAGTCTGGGCCAACGACGCGGCTCCGAGAGCCAGGGCGATCGAGGTCAATCGAAGGGTTCGTTTCATAGGGATGGGGGATAGTGTAGCGCGGGAAAAGCTTTAACCACATCTATGAAACCGTCGGCTGCGTCAAGTGGTTTGTGCGCACACTACAGCATGCACTCGGGAGACGAGCGCCATTTCGCTCTGTTAGGAAAGGTTTTGCCATGGTCAACCCCCAGGCTCGCTGCTAATCGTTCGGTCGGAACTTTCGGTTCGACCTAAACATCTATCCGATCGACTTCGACCATGATTATGACTGCAAACTCCCTTCTTCGGAAGGGAGCGGGGCGCCCGAATCAAAGGGTCGGTGCTCGACCACACACCACGTGGTTTCTCGAGCTACCCCGCGTGCGAACCGGACTGGGGCGCAGCCGGCGGATCCTCGGCCTTTCGCCACAGCCAGTACAAACTCACTGCCAACTTGCGTGCCATTGCGGCGATAGCGATGTTGCGTTGCCGCCGCATGGCCAGATGCACGAAGCGCCGCCGCCACTCGGGGTCGCAGCGCACCGCCGCTTGCGCCGCCTCCACCAGCAGGTAGCGCAGCAGCGTGTTGCCCTGCTTGCTCAGGTGTCCCAGGCGTTGTTTCCCGGCGCTGGAATCTTCGCAGGGAATCAGGCCCAGATAGCTGCCCACCTGCTTGCCGCAGCGGAAACGATCCGGCGTACCCAGCACCAACACGAAGGCCAGTGCCGTGATCGGACCGACTCCGGGATGCGTCATCAAGCGCCGCACTTCCGGCCGCCGCTGGGCTTCCTGCTCGACCGCCTGGCTGAGCTCGGCGATCTGCGGCGTCAACTGGTCCAGCAGTTGCAGCAGATCGTGCCGTCGCCGTGCCATCCACGGAGCCAGCGCGAACGATTCCAACTGCCTTCGTCCTTGTTTGCTCCACAGCCGCGACCGCCGTTGTACGCCTTCGTTCAGGGCGATGGCGTGCAGTTGATTCTTGACTCGCGTCCGCATCTGCACCAGGCGATGCCGGTGCAGCAGCAGTTGCCGCAGGTCGCGATTCTCCGCACTCGGCACCCACAGTTTGGGAAAACGATTTTCCCGCAACAGTTGCAACAGAAGGCGCGCATCTTCGCGGTCGGTCTTTTGTTTCCGCACCCGTTGCGCCGCGATCTTGGCGGGATTGCCGATCCACAACTCCATCTCCAACTCCGCCAGCAGCCGCTCGAACCAGCGCGTCTGCCCGCTGGCTTCGATTCCCACCCGCACCTGTACTCCGCCCCGCTTCAGCTCGCGGTAAAACCTTTCGGCCTCACCCGTGCTGTGCTCCAGCGCTTGCTCGCCATACTCTCCGCTCTGCTCGTCGAACCACGCAATTTGCTGCATGCCCGGGTGATAATCACATCCTATAATCAACATGTTCGGCTCCTTTCTCCCGAGCCTTGGAGGGTTGACACTTCCCAAGTCTACTCAGGTCTGAGGAGCCGACGGTTTCATGAAATCAAAGGACACGAAGGTACAAAGGACACGAAGGTACACGAAGGGAAAACAGAAGCACGTCAGCCGGCAAAGGGTCCGGTGGCGACACGCGCCAGGTTCTCCAGTTCTTGGACATACATCGGGCGCAGTAGCAGAGTCGAAACGTTTCTCTCGATTTTCCCTAGCACGCCGCTTCTCATTCGAAGTTCGGTTGAGATGGTCACGTGCGAATCGGCGGGGGCAGCGCCAGGATTCACCGTGAACGTTGTCACGGCTTTGTTTGCGTCCAGATAGGTCTCGACTAGAACGCGTCCCGGTTCCGGCTCGGTAATGGCGGCGCGGAACGTCTGCTTCTTTCCAACCACACGCATCTGAAAACGAATGATTGTGCCCGCCCCTACTCCACCTTGCTCGACGACCAGACTCGTGAACTGCTTGGGGAGGATTCGCGGATGGCCATCCTTGTAATTGGCGATCAGAGAATAAACGCGTTCGCGCCGGGCAGGAATGGTAGCCGACGCTGAAATGATGTGCTTTTCAGGCTTGTTGTTTTCCATGTGGCGCCAGTTTTGGATAAGAATCTTATCGCCCCGAATTCACTTGTGAAAGTGATTGCGAATGGCCTCGGCCTGCACCCGCGTGACGACGGACGACAGCGCCGCCGCATCGGCCTGCTTGACGGCTTGCACGCTGCCAAAGTGCTCGAGCAATCGCCGCGACGTGCTCGCGCCCACGCCAGGGATTTCCAGCAACTCCGTTGAGCGATCTCGAATCTGCCGACGCTTGCGGTGGAAAGTTACGGCAAAGCGATGGGCTTCGTCTCGGATCATCTGAATCAGGTGCAGCACCGGAGAATGGTGATCGAGCGCGATCGGGTCTTTCTCCTGACCGTAGACGTAGAGAATCTCTTCGCGCTTGGCAATTGCCGCCAAAGGCTGATTGATGATCTCGAGTTTCTCCAGCGCCTCGGCGGCAGCGTGCAACTGGCCGAGGCCGCCATCGATCAGCACCAGGCTGGGCATCGCCTTCTTTTCATCCTGCAGGCGCTTGTAACGCCGCGTGACGACTTCACGCATGGACGCGAAGTCGTCGACACCCTCCACGGTGCGGATGATGAACTTGCGGTAGTCCGACTTCTTCATCTTGCCGTCTTCCCACACGACCATCGAGGCAACGGTCTCAGCGCCCTGGATGTGGGAGATATCGAAGCATTCGATGCGCTTCGGGAGATCGGGCAGGCCGGCCGCCTCCTGCAATTCCTCCTGAATCTTGCGCGCATTCGGCTTCAGCACGCGGAAGCGCTGGTCGTAGGACTGCTTGGCGTTGTTGCCCGCCAGGTCGATCAAGGAGCGCTTGTCGCCGCGCTGGGGAACCAGAATGTGTACGCGCGCGGCGCGAGCGCCGAGGTCTTGTTCAGAGAGCAGGTCTTCGAGTTCTTCGCGGTCTTCGAAGTCCACGGGCACGTAGAGATTTCGCGGGACGTAGGGCTGGCCGATGTAGAGCTGTTTCAGTAGGGCTGAGAAGAACTCGCCGGGGTGAAACGCGGCTTGCGCTTGCGAAATCTCATGTGGGGACGGCCGCCCTCGGCCGTTCGTGCCGAGTGAAACTCGGCTGGGGCTTGCTTCGAGCGTCTGGGCTGCGTCGGCCAACTGCGCTGGCGAGCTTTGCTCGCCCGGACAGCCGAGGGCGGCTGTCCCCACATGTTCCTTGGAAGGCTCGAGGTCCGGGCTCTCTGCGAACTCTGGCAAGTCCTCCCAGAAGAATTCGCGGCGGTCGACCATCTTGCCACCGCGCATGTGGAACAGGTTCACCGCCAGCATTCCGTTCTCGCAGTGATAGCCGAAGACGTCGGCGTCGTCACCTTCGGCGGCGGCGATCCGCTGCCGCTCTTGTAACTGCTCGACCGTGGAGATCAGATCGCGATAGCGAGCCGCTCGTTCATATTCCTGCGCCGCCGCAGCCTGCTCCATCCGCCCCCGCAGAGAACGGGCTAAATCGGTCGGTCGGCCTTCCAGGAACATCTTCACGTCGCGCACCGCCTCTTGATACGTGTCCGTCGTGGTCAGGTCTTTCACGCACGGACCGAGGCAGCGCTTGATGTAGTACTGCAGACACGGCCGCGGATGAAAGCGGGTGAGGTCCACCTTGCAGGACGGAATCATGAAATTGCGGTGGATCAGATCTGTGATGCGGTATGCCAGGTTGGCAGGGAAGTACGGGCCGTAATACGCGCTGCCATCTTTGCGCAGGCGCCGTGTCACGTACACCCGTGGCCAGCGCTCGCCTAGGGTCAGCTTGACGTACGGATACGTCTTATCGTCGCGCAGCAGGATGTTGAATCGCGGCTTGCGCTGCTTGATGAGATTATTCTCGAGGGCGAGAGCCTCCTTGTTATTGGCGACGACGATGTAGTCAACGTCGACGGCCTCGCGCACGAGCGTGCCTGTTTTGGCGTCTTCCCATCGTCCCTCGTGAAAATAGCTCGCCACCCGGCTACGCAGGTTCTTCGCCTTGCCGACGTAGATGACCTCCCCTTCGGCGTTCTTGTAGAGATACACGCCGGGCTCAGTCGGGATGGTGCGGATTTTGGCCTGCAGGTCCATTTATCGAGCGGTGTACTTATTCTATTGGATGGTTAGTACGAGCGATGTGCTACAAAAAGGGCAGATGAGCCCACGATCGTCGTCCAGGACTTTGTCGCGATACCTACTTGCTGGAATGAGCTTGCTCTCGGGCGTCGGCAGTGCTGCCACTGGGCAAAGCATCACTCCTGCGCCCAACCAGTCCGCACAGCAGCAAATCACAAAATCGGAGGCCGGGAAGCAGGAAGAAGCGGAGCGTGCCGCCGCCCGTGCCAAGGCCCATCATTTCGACCGCGTCGTCATCATCGTGCTCGAGAACACCGATTATGACCGCGCCATGCGAGATCCGAATCTCGCGGCTCTTGCAACGCAGGGAGCCAGCTTCACCAACTTTCACGCCCTGTTTCACCCCTCGTATCCGAATTACCTGGCGATAATTGCGGGCACCGATTTCGGGCTGCACCGTCGGGGAAGTTATCTCGGTGACAAGCAGGTGAACTTTCCCAACGATTCGGCGCATCGAACCATCGCCGACCGGTTGATCGCAGCAGGCCTGGATTTTAAACAGTATGCGGAGGAGATGCCGGCAGGAACTTGTCCGTGGAACATAATGGACCTGCACGTTGCCGACAAGCGCGGAAATTATGTGCGGCGCCACGTGCCTTTTCTAAGCTTCCGCGAGGTGCAGGAAAAGTGGTGCGACCGCGTGATCCAGGTCGACTCGGCAAAGGCCGACAATTTTTTCGTCCAGGACGCGAAGAAGGGCTTGGTCGCCTATTCCTTCTACACCCCAAACATGAACCATGATGGCCACGACACGACGGCGCAGGTGTCTGGCGCGTGGGTCAAGAAATTCCTCGATGAAAGCTTCCCAGAGAAACTGCGGAAGGGTACGCTCGTCGTCGTGACCTTCGATGAGTCAGGCGGGAACGAAGATAACCGCATCTACACTGTGTTTCTTGGCGACATGGTCAAGCCGGCGAACCAGCAGGATCCGTCAGCCCTCGGCAAACGCTACACGCACTACAGCGTTCTGCGCACGATTGAAGACAATTTCGGCCTCGAACCTCTGACCGCCAACGATCGAGATGCGGAACCGATCACGGGAATCTGGAAATGAGAATGTTTCTCCAAAATCCGAAATGATGACCGTGTGTTACACTTAAGCATAATGAGTCATACATTAACAATCCGCCTTACACCAGAACTGCTGGATTGGCTGAAAGAAACCTCACGCCAGACTGGGATCCCTGTAGGACGCCTTATCCGGCAGCAACTGGAAAGCGCGAAGGCCAGCCGGGGAAAGCAGCGTTTTCTTCGTCATCTCGGGACAATCAGCGGGGGCTCTCCTGACGTGTCTTCGCGCAAGGGATTTTCCAGGAAATGAAGGGCATCGCGGATACAGGCTTCATTGTGGCTGCCGGGGACCGTGATGATCGCCATCATGAGTGGGCGGCTACCTTAGCCCGCTCTGTGACTGAGCCGCTGCTTACGTGCGAGGCAGTTCTCGCTGAAGCGGCTTTCCATCTTCGATCGAGTGCCTTCGTCTTGGCGTTGGTAGAGGACGGTTTACTGCGCGTGTCCTTTGATTGTTCTCAGAATCTTGCGCAACTGTCCGAACTGGCGCGACGCTATGCCGACCGGAACCCTGACCTCGCCGACCTTTGTCTAATTCGAATGAGCGAACTGTATCCGCGCCACACTGTGATTACAGTGGATGAAAGCGATTTTCGAGTCTACCGGCGCAACAAGCGCGAGGCGATACCTTTGCTTTGTCCTCCGGGCCTCCATTAGCCGGCCCGTCAGCATTACCGTATAAATTTTCCATTCATGATGTGGGCTTTGCGTTGCGGGGTAACTGGGTATGGCGGTAAGACCACTCCCCATTGCGTCGCAAGCCATTGAAAAGGTTTATACTTAGGGAGGGCTGGTCGAGTTCAGAAAACTGGCATGAACCGTGCACAAGTGAGAATTGGGACTTGTACTGCCGTAAGCTATTCCCAGGACTTGAATAGTGGATTTTCGCCCGGGTAAGCCCGGCGCAAGAAGCAAGAAAGAGATCGGACAAGGAGCCTCACCCTATGAACCGCACTTCGTTAGTGATTTGCCTCGCAGCCAGCATGGTGGCCACCGTCGGTTGCTCCAGCAAGAACTATGTCAAAAGCCAGACGACGCCACTGATCAACAAAACCAACGAACTCGACGACCTCACAGCGAAGAACACCCGCGACATTAAGGACGTCGACGCCCGCGCGCAGGCCGGCATCCAGGCCGTGAATGCCAAGACGGACGAAGTCGAGCAGAAGGCGCAGAGCGCGGCACAAAACGCGGGCCAGGCGCAGCAGATGGCTGACGCCGCCAACGGGCGCGTCGGCGTGCTGACCAACACGGTAGCCAATCTCGACAACTATCACGCAGTCGCCGAGACCTCAGTGAAGTTCGGATTCAACAAGGACAACCTGACGCCGAAGGCGAAGGAAGCTCTCGATCAGCTTGCCTCCAGCATCTCGTCGACCAAGGGCTACATTATCGCTTTGGAAGGCGGCACGGACTCGGTCGGACCGGCGGATTACAACTACGATCTGAGCCAGCGGCGCGCCAACTCGGTGATCCAGTACCTGGCCACCAAGTACAGCGTGCCTGCGCACAAGATCTATGTGATCGGCCTGGGCAAAGACAAACCAGTCGAGACGAACAAGACCTCTACTGGCCGCGCCGACAATCGACGTGTCGATGTCCGGCTGATGACCAACACCGTGGGCGGCAGCGCTCCAGCGTCTACGCCGACCACCACAGGCCAGAACAATCCGTCGATGTAACGACGGCACAATTTTACCCTCCTCCCCGGAGGACTTCGCCAACAGGCCGCTCATCGCCTCCCCCAGAGCGGCCTGCTTTTTTTTGCTATGAGCTACGAGTCGCGAGCAATGAGCAGAACCTTGTGTGTTGGCGGTTGCCTGACATCGCTACCTGGAGTAGTGAGTAAGAGTCGAGCGATTAGGAAGCTACACAAACCCGATGAAGCGTCCTGCGGTAACGATGGCAACCCACAACAGGATGGAGATCAAGCCCATGACCTTCGCCGCGACGGGCAGCGCTGGCCGGTCATCCCATGCGGGTAGTTTGCGGGAAACGACTGTTTGAAAGATCAAAGGCCTGGATTCCAGCCAACAACAGCAGGAGCATTTTCAACCGAAACGCGGGGTTGCCGTAGATTTTGACGGCTTCTGACGAGAACAGCATAACACCTGTAACGACCTGCACGCCAAAACCGAGCCAGGCCCAGGGAATCAGCCGCGCCGCCACTTGTGAGGCTCGCTGCTGCGGCATCGCCCATCCCAGCAAGCGCAAGTCGAGGAGGGTGATGGTTGCAACCAGAGACGCCATACCGAACAGATGCACAGTCTCGATGGCCGGAAAGAGCCAGAGAGACTGGCGGATAGTGGAGCCCACCGCAGTTTGGTCCAGCCATTGGCAGAATTCGAGCATGCGGAGGTTAGGGCTCCCCGGGCAGCGACTTGCCGTTCGGGAGATCAATCTTCTGAAGGGCCATGTAGGGCGAACCGTCTTTGGCCAAAAATCCGTGGAGCGTGACTTTGTCACCGCGCTTCAACACATCGGGGCTCCAGCCAAACCGGGTCAGCATCCCGAGGCTGCCGCACTCCAGCATCCAGTTGGCGGATTTGCCGTGCTGGTCGGTGATGTCGGCATATACGTAGGCGTGCGGGTTGATCCAGTCGAATCTGGTAATTGTGCCTTGCATGGTCACCATGTGGGTGGTATCGAAGCGCGCCAGACCGTGATGGGCAAACACCAATGGCGCACTTAACAAGGCTGCCACTACCATGATTGATGCATCTCTTAGATTCATCGGCACTCAAGCCTTGCGTTCTCTGATGCAGAAAGTTTTTGAGCGGGACCCCAGACTATTGACAGTTTACAGCGAATGCTGTCGAGAGCGAACGCCAGTGGTTCCAGCTCTCAAAGGGGGGATCGTCCTAGAGCGTTAAGGCATTGCACCTTGCGTCAGTGATTGCCGGCAGACTCCGCGTTGGCGATCTTGCGTCGTTCCAAAGTCTCATCAATCAGCTTTCCATCGAGGACGACACCATGAGTATCGACCCGGAGGCGATAGTAATAGGCCTCCCGAACCTCCTCGTACGAGGAGATAGGCCGAAACGGCATTTCGGTATAGCTTAAAAGCCACTCCGATGAACTACGCCTTACATCGCTGCAAGGGGACAGTCCGGATCCGTAAATGTCGGCGCGCGCCCTTGATACCTCACACGCCATCGTTTTGTTCTTGACCTTCACGCGGTGGTGACAAAGGAAGACGCCAAACTCTTCGTGATTGCCGCTACTATGGAAAACGGACTCTTGCCGTCCTTCGTCGCTTATGGCTAGCACGTCGTACATTCCCCCCGGGACCGAGTACAGGTGTTTTGCAGCGGGATCGAGCTGGAAGTTCCACGGTATTACGACGAATCGAGAGTGCGGGAACAGGTGGCGCAGCGCAGCTGAGGATCGGACAGCAATGCCACGGCGTTCTGCGAGCATCTTGAGTTCGCCGGTAGGCCGCTCGTGTTCGAGCACGAACCTGTCGACAGTTTCCCGCTGTGCCGCGTTCAGCGTCTCAAGACCGTAGACTGACGATGGCATGTCATCACCATGCGGGTTCGCACGGGAGAGCGCTGGGATCAGGACGAGCACCAGCACGGTGCAACTCGCCATGTTTCGCATATTCGTCGTGCGCGTCACTCTCTGTTTGAACGAGATCAGGAGGGAATCTTGCAAGGCCATGTCGATGCGCATTGAGGGTCACGTGACACGCCCGCCGTGACGACATGAAAATTGACTGGAGTTGCAGACAGCCGAGCTTGTCTCAGCGAACCTGTTGCGAGGACTGGATCAGGCGCAGTCCGACACGCGCTCTGGTGTTCGTGTGGTCGAGCTTGAGAATGAGGTTGTACTCGTACGAGGCCAGGCGATAGTCCCCACGCCGCGCAGCCGTGTCCGCCACCCGTAGCAACTCAGGAATGTTCTTCCGGCTAAAGCCGTCCACGGTTGCGACAGGCTGGTGCAGCGGTCTCTTAGCGGTTTGCGGAGCCATGGCCGGATTCTCCCGGCCATCTTTGCGAACCGGCGAGAATGGCGATCTTTCCGAATGGTCCGTGTTTGGCTCGCCTCCCGGCGCCGTCGATGGAACGGGCCCTGTCTGTGGCGATGCTGTTGGCGCGGGAGTCTGACTCGTCGTCACGGGCGTGCCGGTGCCTTCCGCTGGACTGATCGATTGCCCGTCGGGCGTCCCAGTGGATGGGGTTGCATCGTCAGAACCATCGGGCGCGGTATGTAAGACAATGGCCGGCGAATGGTCGGGCGTTGCTCCCGGCTGCCCGCCAGCGTTGTTCGCCGAAGTAGCGGCATCATTTTTGGTGTTGCCCTGCGTGTTCTGGTCCGAAGGCGTCGTCTTATCTTGCTCGCCGGATGGAGTTGGCTTGAGTTCTCGAAGCGTCTGCGGCAATTGGTGAGCGCCGGCCGTCAGTTTGTTCACGAAAGCGGGGTAAGAGCCTGTCGTCGAGTGGATATAAAAAGCCCAGGCGGCGGTGCCGAGAAAGAGCAGCATGAAAATGATAGGCCACCAGTTTCTAGGCTTCGGCGGTGGCTCGGTCAGAAGAAAACTAGGCAGCGCAGGCTCGGGTTGCGCTTTCGCTTTCAGCACCGGGATCGCCGCCGAACCCAAGGCCGCGGGGCTCACATTCATGTTCATGCGCGCCGCCTGCTCGGCGAACGCCGCACGTAATTCCTCACACGTCTGAAATCGCTCTTTTGATTCCTTGGCCAGCGCTTTCCGGATCACCGCGTCAATTCCGCCCGGAACCGCGGGATTGATCAGCGATGGCGCCACCGGATCTTCATTCACGATCTTGTAGAGAATCGTAGTCACGTCGCCACGGAATGGCCTTTCACGGGCCACCAATTCGTAGAACACGGACCCCAGCGAGAAGATGTCGGAGCGCTGATCCACCTTCTTGCCCACCAGTTGCTCGGGAGACATGTAGCTCGGCGTTCCCACGACAAGCCCGGTCTGAGTAAGCGAGGTGTTTTCGATTTTCGCGATTCCGAAATCGAGCACCTTGATCACGCCCTCATCGGTCACCATCAGATTTGCGGGCTTCAGGTCGCGGTGAATCACGCCGCGAGCATGCGCAAATCCGACCGCAGCGCAGATCTGGTCAGCCCACGAGAGGAACGTCACCATTGATGGCACTCCTACGTCGGCCAGTAACGTTGCCAGCGTGATCCCTTTCACATACTGCATGCTCAGGTAAACGACATCGTCCTCTTGTCCGACGTCATAGATCGTGATGATGTTGGGGTGATCGAGCCCTCCGGCCGCCTTGGCCTCCTGCTTGAGCCGGTCGATCAGTTCGTCGCGGTCGGGAGCGTTGCGATCAATCGAAATGGTTTTCAGTGCGACGGTGCGTCCGATGCGTTCGTCGTAGGCTTTGTAAACGGCACCCATCGCACCACGTCCCAATTCTTCCTGGATCTGGTACCGGCCGACGGTCTTGAGGCCTGCCCGGCTCGCCTTCCGGAGATGTCCATAGGTCGACTCATCGGTCCACAGCATCTCGTAGATGCCTTCCGGGCCGAATGTCTCTCCTGCTTCCCGCAGCGGCGTGGAATTGAACCGGAAGCCGGGCACACTCTTCATCACCTCGTAGATGCACTCGGCGATCAGAATCTGTGCCGACGTCACATTCGCCAGCATATCCTCTGGGAGAGCCCCGTCAGGTCCGGAGGGTTCGTCTCCTTTTGTGGGGTAGATCAAGATGGAAGGAACCACCTGGCGCGGTTCTGTCTTTCGTTGGAAGGTGAGGAACCGTTGCTGCAGCGTTTTCGCCGTAGACAAGGCGTGCGGCGAATCGTGGAAGCGGGCCGACCAGAGTTCGGGCTGCCGCTGTGCAATTTTTCCTCTTCCCTCAGCGACAATTTCCTGGATGAGTTCAGCAATCTCTGCATCCTGCTCCAAAGCCAATCCACTTGGTGGCAGTGTTGGACCACCATAACTCCACAAACGCAGAAACAGCGATATGCCTCCTTCGAGAGATTCTCCCTCGATGGATCCCTCCTGCAGTTCGGGTGAGTTCTGTGGCGGCGTCGGCAAATCCATGAATTTCTCTTACGATCCTCGCAAACACACGAAAATAAGCATGTTTGCGAGCCTGAGAGAGGCACCTTCAGAATAGCGGGACTGGCCATTTTTTCCAGTTACTTTGGTCTTTGGCCACAGAATTTCAAGCGCAGGCCAGCACCGTTCGATGCGCCGACGATCGATTCCAGCAAAGATGTCTCTAGAAAAGCGCGGGTGAGGCAGGGAAGCATGTCCGGCTCGGATGATGAGACGGGTCTAGTGACCGAAGTAAGATCGACATCTGTGGGCGCAGGGAACTACGCTAAACAAACGGCGTCCGCGCACCTCTCCAGTCGTGCCGGCGCGAAAGGATTTCGCAGGCATGGCTTCCAAACCGCACCAGGACCCGGAACTCTCCTCTCGTCTGAAAAAGTCTAACGACGAGTTGAAACAACTGCAGGACTCTGTGAAAACCGGGATGATCAACGTGAAAGTCCTCATGGATTTCCGCGTTGCTTCGGAGCGGGCCCGCCAGGCTAGTGCCGCCGTCCAGAAGTGGCTTGAGAGTCAGGGCAAAGGCAACGATCCCTACCAACTCATGAATGAGGTCATGAAGCAGAGGGTCGAGATGACCACGCAGCTGGTCAAAGATGTTGCGCGCGATCTGGAGAGCCTTGACCTCGACTTCGACACGCCCGGACTGCCCGCATTGAACCAGGCCGTCCAAACGCTGGCCGAGCGGCTGACCAAGCTCTTTCCCCAGAAGTCATAGAGAATGCCGGAGGAGGTGTGATTTGCGTTTACGGACTGCGGCAATCTTATCGGTCGTACTCATTGGCGGAATGTTTGTGCTGCGTAGCGCTGGCTATCACCTTGCTCTCTCCTATGTCGAACAGGGCGTGCAGGAGATTCCCCCATCCGCTAGGATCTTTTTCATCATTACGGCATTCTTCTACAGCTTTTGGTGGATCCTGGCGCCCGCGATCGTCGGCGTCCTGTTCACGGTAGCGCTCGTCACCAGCCAGTCACGCCAACGCCCCTGACACAATTTAGCTTTGTGCGCACAGCAGATCGGTCACTGCTCGCTCTTGCCTCGCAGGCGTAATATTTCAGCCATGCCATATTTCAACTTCTCCCGGCGATCATTTCTCGCCATGTCAGCGGCATTGCCGTGGGCCTTTCGCGGAATCGCCTTTGGCGTGCCCTCGTCAAAATCCATCCCGGTCGGCCTCGAACTCTATTCCGTGCGTGACGAGCTACAGAAAGATCCTCAAGGCACCGTCCGCGCGGTGGCTCAAATGGGATATCAGGTCGTGGAGTTTTACGGCCCATATTTCGAGTGGTCCGAGCCACAGGCGAAAGAGATGCGCAAGCTGATGGACGACCTTGGCATCCGCTGTCTTTCAACGCACAATGACGAAGACAATTTCGCCGCCGCTAAAATCGAGCACACCAAGGCCCTGAACTTAATTCTGGGCACGAAGTATGTGGTACAAGCCTGGAGCGACCCAAAGCCCACTCTCGAGGGATGGAAGAATCTCGCCGAAAAACTGAATGCGGCGTCCGAGAAGCTGGCGCCTGCCGGACTCAAAGTTGGCTACCATAACCACGATGCCGAATGGAAACCAGTGGAAGGGAAAGCGGCCAATCGAGATTCTCGCTACGAATACGAAATCGGACGTGATGCTCCAACTCGACGTGGGGACCTGCCTCGAAGCAGGCGCCGATCCCGTCGCCTGGATCCGAGCCAACCCCGGACGCATTCGGTCCATCCATTGTAAGGACTGGTCTCCCGACCCCAACATCGGCTATAAGACCCTGTTTGGGGAAGGGAAGGCGGATTGGAAAGCGATCTTCCAGGCCGCCGAGAGCGTTGGAGGAATCGAATACTATCTGATCGAGCAGGAAGGCAGCAGGTATGGGGAATTAGAAACCGCGCGCCGCTGCTTCGAGGCATTCCGCAAGACGCACGAAGGAAGTTAACATAGACCTATGCGCAGTTTCCTGATGGTGTGGCTTCTCGGTTTCGGTTTTGCCGTCGCGCAGAACTCGTATCCGTCTGACCCCGCGAAGTCGCAGAAGCCCAACTCCACCTCGTCCGCGCCGGACAAGCCGTCGGCGCAGAATCCGAACCTTGCGCCTCCGCGTTCAGACAGCGTCGACGCCGCCTCTCTCGGGGACGATCGCGGCGACAGTTCCAGCAAAGACACACAGATTGATTTAAGCCCGCCCCCGAACGACACGAAGGACCATCCCAAGAGTTCCGACATTCTCAGCGACGAAGACTCTTCTGGCAGTGGCGATACCACGGAATTCCATCTCTGGGACCCGCATAAAGCGGCGAAAGACATTGAAGTCGGCGATTACTACTTCAAGCGAAAGAATTACATCGGCGCCGAGAGCCGCTACCGCGAGGCCCTTCTCTACAAAAACAACGACGCGGTTGCCCTCTATAAACTTGCAGTCTGCCTGGAGAAGATGAATCGTCGCGACGAGGCCCTAGCTCAATACGAAACCTACCTGAAGATTCTTCCGTCCGGCCCCGAGGCCGCGGAAGCAAAGAAGGCCATCGAGCGCCTGAAGAGTCCGGCCGCCAGTGTGAAAACAAATTAACTGATCCTTGCAGAATTTGTGACAGCACCATGCCTTGTCATTCCGAGCGAAGCCAGGAACCTGCTTCTGGCTGAGCTTGGCAGACAGCAGATTCCTCGCGCCCAAAAGGGCGGCACTCGGAATGGCAATCTGTTGGGGTTTAAGGACACGCGTCTAAGCACATAAGATCAGGTCGGTGTGCTCAAGGTCTTTCCTCTGGCTAAAGGCGGAATTTCGCTCACATGCGGCGCTTACCGACTCGGACCTTCTTTTTTTGATCGCCGCTGCCTACCGAACTGCGTTCCGCTTCGCCAAGAACCAGATTCGCCGGCCACTTCGGACCGGAATGCGTGAATGACTTCGGCCGTGCTGCCACTCGAAGAATCGCCTGGATCATGTCATTGCAGGCGTGGATCGCCTGTGAGCGCAGGACCCCTTCGAAACCGCCGCGGATGATCAGCATCGCTGTTCCGTGCATCAGCGACCAGATCGCCAGCATCAGGCGGTTGTGCTGCCGCGGCGCACCCCCAAGTCTTTCCGCCAACCGCTGGCGCATGAGGTTGAACGACGGCCACGGTTCATACAGCGAAGGAGGCCTTCCTACGCCATCGAACAAAACCTCATATTGGTGTGAGTTGTTGAGCGCGAAGTCCAGGTATGCGTGAACTGCCTCCGCCAGGGTGGGCGTCGGACTCAAGGCAGCAAAAAGTTCGCGCCGCGTTTTCAGGCGCAATGCGCGCAGAATGTCGGCCCGGTCACGATACCGCTCGTACACTGTGGGCGTGGTTGTCTCCGCCGCGGTCGCGATGGCCCGCATGGTTAACTTCTTTTCTCCGCCGCGGGCCCACAGGCGCGACGCCGCTGTCAGAATTCGTTTCTCCAGGTCAGGGTCGGGATGGCGTGGCACATTGCCTCCAGCGAACTTTGGTAACTTATTACTTCCACACTGTATTAGTAACAATGTATACTTAATACCAACAACCGAATAAACGATGTCGCAGCGTGGGTTCCGCTGGATTCCCGAACGGCAGTCCTCCCATAAGAATCCCGGAATCCACCTGCGTGCCCTCCGAAAAATTACGAACGAAAAGGAGCTGTTGCAGAATGCAGTCCGGAAGTGGAAAGAAGATTGACGTTGCCCGCCTCAAGGCCGATGTAGCCGCCGCGGGAGTCGAAATCCTCAGCGCTCAATGCGCCGCCGATCGCGTTCGCCTCCAATATTCACCAAAAGATATCGTTGCCTTCGGCGAGCGCAGTACCTTAAAAAAGGCGATTACGTCCGCGCAAGCACTCTATCGCTTCTTCAATTTGCTTGAGGTCCAGCTCAAACACTCCGAAGACTCCAGGCGGTAGAAAAAGTGGCTCCTCCGGGTTGGATGAAGGTCTATTTCTCCACCCGGATGAACTCGCCCGTAGATGCGTCCACTGAAACTGTCAGTTTTGAGCCTTCCCGGCTCGCTCCAAAGATGACGTGCCAGATCAGCTGATTTGTGTTGTGGTTCCAGTCACATACATAAGTGACCGGGGTGTCCGGGGCCTTCTCCAGAACCTTGTCGCCACCGTGTTTCATGGCAGTGGCCAGCGCCTGGTCTGAATCGATCTTCAGGAACTGTATGTCCCACGTTTGCATAGACGCATTGGTCGGACTATAGCTGTCCTCGTTTCCGGGATTGATGCCGCGTGACGGCGCACCTTCTGCCGCGCTGCCCGACCATACGTAAGTTTTGGCCGAGCGCTGTGCCGCGGAAGCGAAGCCGCCCCGCCATTCCGCCCATTTGCCGTCGCGTCCATTACCATCACTGGTTACAACCGAATCGATCCGGTACGGCCGGGCATCCTGATTCCAGCCGCGCGCCGCTACGTACTGCTTCTGAAACGCCGAACGCGCCGTCAACAACTCTGGACCCTTAACCTCGGGCTTCGCTTCTTCAGTGGGCTTGTTGGAGTCCGACGAGCAAGCCGTCAGCAATGCCAACAAGATCAGAACTGCAGCAATCCCCATGGAACGAATGCAGCGGGGCTTTCCCCTATGCAGTCTCCTTGACAGGTCGCTCTTATTTGCTGCGCACTGCGTATGGGCAAGGCTCGCCGTTTTCATGGCATCCTTCCTGACATGACCCTATGTGGATTTCTCTGGTGCGGCAACATTCTAACTGAAAGGCCGTGCCCGGGGAGTAACACTCATGGCCCCTGTCGGGAGAACTTATCGGATTGGAATCTGGACTTGGTCTTTGGAGTGATGATGCTACTGCTATTGCAGGGACTGTTCGCGAAGAATGGATGAAGACCGGGGCTAGAAGAATCGAATCCCACCCTTGCCGAAGATGCAAGGGTGGGAGCGCTCCGCGTAAGGCAGGAGTCCTGCAGGTGGGACCCCACTGGCGCTTCAGGCCGCAGTTCGCAAATGGGTAAGGACGGGTATTTTGGTGCAGTTGGTCGATCCTTCGAACTTGAAACAATATTGGTGAATGCGGAACTCGCGTGCTTCGCCATCATCGACTTGCTGGGGCTGAGGCTTGGCGGAGGAAACCTCGTACTTGGTGCGTTCCGTCACGGTGACTCCGAGTTCTGCGAACTGCGCCTTCAGTTGTTCGAAACCGAAAAACGGACGTCCCGTACCGTTGACGTAGTGAGCGGCGGCAGCCACGGATTGAGCCGCGATGACTTCGGGCCTCGGATTGCCTCCGTGGATGGCTAACCAGAGAGCGATAATCCAGGCAGCATCCAGTTCGTGAGCAAGATCGATTGGGCGGACCCGCATGAGTAATACCCCTTAATATCGAGATAGTGCGAGAGGGGGCAAAAACGTTTCTGGAAATTCTGCAGAATCTGGGTTCGGCGCGGGCAGGTCCCTGCCGACTGTTTGCGCGAGGAGAGATATTGGACAAGAAAGACGCGACGTACTGGGTGAAGCTGCTGCGGCTGGAGCCGCATCCGGAAGGCGGATATTTCCGGCAAACCTATCGGTCGGAGGTGACGATCGCGCGTGAGGCGCTGCCCGCAGGTTTTGGCGGGGATCGGGCAGCTTCGACGGCGATTTACTTTCTGCTCGAGGGAAAGAACTTCTCGGCTTTTCACCGCCTGCGATCGGTCCATAGTTGTTGCAATATCGCCATATCACTCGTTGAAGTTCTCGCGGGCAGGGGTACCCGCGCCACATCGCACAGCGATCACTTTGCGGCGGTGGCCTTTTTGGGAAACATCTCTCCGATGCGGCGGATCTGCGCTCCGACGCCTTTGAACTTTTCTTCGATGTGCTCGTAGCCGCGGTCGATGTGGTACACGCGGTCAATGATCGTTTCACCATCGGCCACCAGAGCTGCCAGTACAAGGGATGCCGAGGCGCGCAGGTCGCTGGCCAGAACGGCGGCAGCGCTCAACTGCGTCTTGCCACGCACCACAGCGCGCCGGCCTTCGATCTTGATGTTCGCACCCATGCGGACCAGTTCCTGCGCATGCATGAACCGATTCTCGAAAATATTTTCCGCGATGATCGACGTTCCCTCCGCTTGTGTGGCGAGCGCCATGTATTGCGCCTGGCAATCAGTCGGAAACCCCGGATGCTCTTCAGTAGCCATGTCGGCCGCGATGAAGGGATTGTCTCCCATCACGCGCACTGCCTCGGCAGAAGTTTTCGTCTTCACTCCTACTTCGTGCAGCTTGCTGAGCAGCGCGTCGAGGTGGGACGGTTCGCATCCCGCCACGTTCAGATCGCCTCCGGTCATTGCGCCCGCGATGATGAACGTTCCAGCCTCGATGCGATCGGGGATAATCCGATGCTTCGCCCCCTTCAACTTACTGACACCCTTAACCCGAATCGTAGCCGTACCCGCCCCTTCGATCTTTGCCCCCATCTTGTTGAGCAGATCCGCGAGGTCGGCGACTTCCGGTTCGCGTGCGCAGTTCTGCAGGATCGTCTCGCCTTCGGCCAGAGTAGCTGCCATGAGAAGGTCTTCGGTGCCGGTGACGGTGATCTTGTCGAAAACGATCTCCGCTCCCTTGAGCCGGTCGGCCCGGGCTTCTATATAGCCATGCTGCTGCGTGATCTTTGCACCCAGTTGTTCCAGTCCCTTGATGTGGAGATCAATCGGTCGCGCGCCGATCGCGCATCCTCCCGGAAGCGAAACCCGCGCCCGGCCGCAACGGGCGACCAGCGGCCCGAGAACCAGGGTCGATGCCCGCATCGTCTTCACCAATTCGTAGGACGCCTCTGGAGCGGCGAGATTCTCGCACTGAATGGTCGTCCGATGCTGGGCGCGTCCGTAACCCAGTTCGACTTCGGCGCCCATTGCCGCGAGCAGATTACGTGTGGTCTGTATATCGCGGACCTGAGGGATGTTCTCAAGAACGACGGGCTGATCGGTCAGCAGTGCGGCCGCCATGCAGGGGAGAGCTGCATTCTTCGCGCCGCTCACGCGGACCGTGCCCAAGAGCGGCTCTCCGCCGCGAATCACAAACTTATCCATCGGAAAATCCTTAACTGGATTGTAGCGGAGGAGTCGAGTGGCGTTGTTGATTCGGAAAGCACGGGAGGGTTTGGTCTTTCGAATGTGCTACGATCTCGACAGCGCAAAAGGGCGCTGCCGGTCCGCGGAGAGGACAGAAGTCCACCTTGCATTCGACAATTCACGTTACGAACTTACTTTCTGCCCGGAATCATGCGGACCTCGGGCGCACGAAAGGAAGTTCGTTATGCCCGTCAGACCTCTTCCTGAAAAGCCCAGCCTCCAACACCTCAAGTACCAAGCAAAGGACTTGCTTCAAGGTCACGCCTTGCACGACCCCGCCGTAGCTCAGAGAATCCGGGAGTTTCATCCGCGCTGGGCCAAAGCCTCGGATGCCGAGATATTTGCGGCCAAGCTGAGCCTGAGCGATGCCCAACTCGCGATTGCGCGTGAGTCCGGATTTTTGAGCTGGACGAAACTGAAGCGGCGCGTTGAGGAACCCGCGCCTTGCGATCAACTCAACCTTCCTCATCAGGAACGAATTGAAGACGCCACATTTCGTCGCGCAGTCGAATTGCTCGACGCGGGCGATGTGGAAGGTTTGCGAGCGCATCTCAAGCGGCACCCGGGTCTCGCACGTCGGCGCGTCGCGTTTGAAGGTGGAAACTACTTCCGCAATCCCACACTGCTGGAATTTGTGGCCGAGAATCCAGCGCGGCACGGGAGGTTACCCGACAATATCGCAGAGATTACGGAAGTGATTCTAGACGCGGGAGTAGAGCAATCTTCACTCAATGAGACGCTGATGCTGGTTGCAACCGGGAGCGTTCCTCGCGAATGCGGCGTGCAGATTGATTTAATCAACCAGCTTTGCGACCGTGGAGCGGATCCGGACAGCGCCGCCGAGAGCGCGGCCGTCCTGTTCGAATTGCAGGCCGTCGAAGCGCTTCTGACCCGCGGAGCCCAGATCACCCTCCCCTTGGCCGCGGCACTCGGCCGTACAGAAGATGCTCGCCGACTGCTTCCAAACAGTGACCCGGAAAAACGCCACTTGGCTCTCGCCGTCGCCTCGCAGTACGGACACCTGGAAATCGTTCGACTCCTGCTGGATGCTGCGGAAGATCCGAATCGGTTCAACCCGATCGGCGGGCATTCCCACTCGACGCCATTACACCAGGCGGCCGGAAACGGGCATCTCGATGTCGTCAAGCTTCTGATCGAACGCGGTGCGAAACTGGATGTGAAAGACATCCTGTTCGGCGGGACACCCGCGGGATGGGCAGCCTATGCGGGGAAGAAGGAAGTCGAGGCGTATCTGCGAGCGCTGGAGAGGAATCCCCTCATAGGTCACTGATTACTCGTCAGACTTGGCCATCGCAATGGCTTGGCGGACATGGCCACGCGTATTCTTCAATGCAGCTGCTGCTTTGGAGCGCGAGACACCTGCTGCCAGCATCACGACCGCTACCGGTGTGCGGTTACCGCTATCTCGCAAGGCGCGCGCAGCGGTCTGGTGATCTGTTGCCGTCGCCTGCTCGACGATGCGTATCGCGCGCTGTACCAACTTTTCGTTCTTCGTCCACACGTTCACCATCAGCGTGCCGTACACATAGCCCAGTCGCGTCATCGCGCCCGTGGAGATCATGTTGAGCACCATCTTGTGGGCCGTGCCCGCTTTCATGCGCGACGACCCGGCCAGGACCTCAGGCCCGACCTCAGTCACAATCGCAAATTCCGAAGCACGCTCCAAAGGAGAATTGCGATTGCAGGTGAGCGCGATCGTGCGTGCTCCACGACCGCGGGCATATTCGACCGCGGCGATGGTGAATGGTGTGCGCCCACTGGTCGCGATACCAAGAACCACATCGTGCCGGCCGGGTTTCCGCTTCTTCATCTCTTGCACGGCCATCGCCGTGTCGTCTTCGCTCGCCTCGGTGGACGCCCCAAGCGCCCTCGCTCCGCCCGCAATGATGTACTGCACCGTCCGAGGGCTAGTGTTGAACGTCGGCGGAATCTCCGATGCGTCGAGCGCCCCCAGCCGCCCGCTGGTACCTGCCCCAACGTAGATCAGGCGTCCGCCGTGCCGCAGGCCATCGGCTACCACGTCGATGGCGCGCGCAACCTGCGGCAGCGCTCGGCGAACTGCCGCCGCGACAGTCGCGTCCTCCTCATTGATGAGTCGCACGATTTCGAGCGTCGACATCTGGTCGAGATTCGTCGCCGTACTGAGAATTTGTTCGGTGGGGAGTTGCCGGAGATCAGACTTCTGGCGCCGGGATCGAGTCAAGGTTGCATGCCTTTCGAGAGTGAAACCGCTCCCGGAAGCAGAGAGCCAAGTAGTGTATCGCAGCCGCTCTCTGTCGCTGAAGTGAGTGCGGATGTTCCGAGGATTCATGAGCGAAGGAATCTGGACTGTCTTCGCGAACTCGGCAAGTCCTCTCAGCGATCTCCGCGGTTAAGAAAGGTCTCTACACTCTCCATGACCGCATCATGGATCCGGGGGCGCACCTGCTTGATCGCCTGATTGGAGCAATCCGGCCAGGTGCGATTGGTTAGAAGCGTAATCGACAATTGCCGATCCGGATCGATCCACAGCGACGTTCCTGTGTACCCGAGGTGGCCGTACGAGCGAGGCCCGAAGTGCGTGCCCGATTGAGAGGGAGCGGAGGGTACGTCCCAGCCGAGCGCGCGGGATGTTCCAGAAGGAGTGGCCTCGCGCCGCGTGAACAATTCGATCGTTTCGGGCCGCAAGATGGGACTTCCTCCCGAAATCATGACGTGCGCGAAGCGGGCGACATCTTCGGCGGTCGAGAAAAGTCCCGCATGTCCCGCTACGCCTCCAAGCACGAAAGCGTTTTCGTCCTGTACTTCCCCCTGGAGAACGCGGTTGCGGAAGGTGCTGCGCGCCTTTTGGCGGCCTCCGCCGGACTGCTTGCTTGCTGCCGGCATTTCGCGGGCGGGAGCGCCCGCGCCACATTCCTCGCGCTCATCGGCAGTCGGTGGAATCTTGGCGCGAAGGTCTTGGGGCGGGTTGAAGGTCGTGTTCGACATGCCTAACGGCCCGAAGACTTCGCGGCGGCAGAACGAGTCCAGTGGCTCTCCCGCGATGCGCTCGAGCGCCACGCCGAGAATGATGAATCCGATGTCGCTGTATTCTGCGCGCGTCCCGGGAACGGCGGTCAACGGCATAGAGATAGCCGCCTTGAGTAACTCGTCACGGCCTGACGCCTTCAGGAAAAGCTTTTCGTACGCCGGAAGCCCCGATGAGTGCGCCAGCAGCATGCGGAAGGTCACCTCATGCCGTCGTGCGTCGTCGCCTGACAGAAATTCGGGAAGAGTGCCCGACACGGGAGTGTCCAGTCCCAGCAGGCCGCGCTCGTAAAGGACCATCGCCATGGTCGTCGTCGCGACTGCCTTGGTGAGCGAGGCCAGATCGAATAGCGTGGCCACCCCAACGTCAAAATCCCCGCCCTGTCGCAAAAAACGCGACGAGGACGGGGCACCCTCGAGGTCTTCTTCGTACACATACTTGCCGAAGGATTCCAGCACAACAAGTTTGCCCGCGTGCGTCACGGCCAGCGAGGCGGCTGGAAACGCGCGTTGTGCTCTCGCATCACGCAGTAGGGCAAAAGCAGACGAGAACTGCTGCTCCTGGTGCTCAAACGCCGGGACTAGAGTTGGGGTGCGGTTGGGAATCGGCTTGCTCGCTTGAGTAATTCTGATCCTCGCGGGTTATAGCAGAGTTGCAGGAGCACGGTAAAGCCATCTTACGTCCGCCGAAGGTAGATGCATCCGCGCGATTACCTGCGTTTGTTGAGGCTTGCCGCGAGGTTGTGTAAAGTCAAAGCATCGCTTCCTTCAGGTTCAACTCGATGCCCCAAGCTTTTTTCGTTCTCATGTATGAACGGTGCAACCTCTCGTTCTCCACTGTCATTTTATGCCCGTTGTTGGCCTGCGCCCTGTGCGCACCGGCCCTTCAAGCGGAAGAGAGTAATCCCGCTGGACTTCTCGCGTCGGGCCTGACTCAGTCCGCATCTGCGGCAGCCTCGAATCCGGTGAAATTGAGCGCGGTCGATGCGGTTATCCAGCAGGCGATTGCCGACAACAACATTCCCGGCGCCGTGCTGGTAGTGGGCCACGATGGCAAGGTGATCTATCGCAAGGCCTACGGCCATCGCTCGCTCGAGCCGAAGCGCGAGCTCATGACGCTCGACACCATCTTCGATCTGGCCTCGCTGACCAAGGTGATCGCGACCACCACGGCGGTCATGCAGTTGACGGAGCAGGGCAAAGTGCGGATGAACGATCCTGTCGCGAAGTACATCCCCGAGTTTGCGCAGAACGGGAAAGACGACATCACCATACGGCAGCTGCTGACGCACTATTCCGGGCTTGCGCCTGATCTCGATCTGGAAACCGCCTGGGAAGGGAAGCAGACAGCCTATCAGCTCGCGTGTGTCATGCCTCCAGAAACGACTCCGGGGTCGGGCTTTGTCTATAGCGACATCAACTTCATCATGCTGGGTGCGCTCGTCGAGAAGGTCTCGGGAGAGACGCTCGATGCCTACACGGCGCAACATATCTTTACGCCACTGAAGATGACGCATACGCGCTATGTGCCTCCGGCAGCGTGGCGGGCGAAGATTGCGCCCACACAGTACGACGAGAAAGAAAAGATGCTGCACGGCGTGGTGCACGATCCCACGGCGCGGCGCATGGGTGGCGTAGCTGGGCATGCTGGACTTTTTTCGACCGGGGACGATCTGGCGAAATTCGCGCAGGCCCTTCTGGATGGCGGCGATGGCATTCTGTCGCCAGAGGCGGTTGCGAAGATGACTTCCCCCGAACAGCCACCGTCGGCGCCCGTTCTGCGCGGATTCGGATGGGACATCGATTCTCCCTTTTCGTCGAATCGTGGTGATTTCTTCCCGGTGGGCTCGTTTGGACACACCGGGTTCACAGGAACATCGATCTGGATCGATCCGACGACGCATGCATATGTCATTCTGCTGACCAATTCCGTGCATCCGCGAGGAAAGGGAAACGCGATCGGCCTGCGCTCGAAGGTCGCAACTGAAGTCGCGGCGGCGCTGGCACTGACCCCCGACGAAAAAGAAGAGCTGCGATGGAAGAGCATTACGGGTTATAACGAAGCCTTCAGCGCGGCACGGCGCGTCAGTGCGCGCAATGGCACGGTGAAGAGCGGAATTGACGTGCTCGAGGAGCACGGCTTCGATGTGCTGAAGCCGCCGGCTGGGGCGGCCCCGGAGGCTAAGCGGCACATTGGTTTGGTCACGAATCAGACCGGGGTCGACGCGTCGGGGAAGCGCACCATCGATGTACTCGCCGCGGCGCCGGGAGTTTCGCTCGACGCCATCTTCAGTCCCGAACATGGCGTCACCGGCACACTCGACACGACCGACGTCAACAATTCGAAGGACGCGGCGACTGGCGTTACGGTCTATAGCGTCTATGGTGGGAGCGATGCGGCCCGGCGTCCTCCGCCGGAGGTGCTGCGCAGCCTGGATGCCATCGTCTTCGATATTCAGGATGCTGGCGTACGCTTTTACACGTACGAAACGACTTTGGGATATTTCCTGGAATCCGCGGCTAAAGCAGGGATCGAGATGATTGTCCTCGACCGGCCTAACCCGATCACGGGTTCGTTCGTCCAGGGTCCACCGGCCGACCCTGGACATGAAACCTTTACGAATTACTGGACCGTCCCCGTGCGTCATGGCATGACCATGGGCGAACTGGCGAAGATGTTCAACACCGAGCGCGGGATCGATGCGAAGCTGACCGTCGTTCCCATGGACGGCTGGCAGCGCGGCGATTGGTTCGATTCGACCGGGCTCGCGTGGGTGAATCCGTCACCCAATTTGCGCAGCGTGACCGAGGCGGCCCTGTATCCGGGCGTGGGGCTGATCGAAGGCACGAATGTTTCTGTCGGTCGCGGCACAGACACGCCATTCGAGTTGGTCGGAGCGCCTTGGATGAAGAGCAGGGAACTGGCCGCTTACCTGAACGCGCGCGGGATTGCGGGAGTGCGATTTGTGGCGACCACGTTCACGCCCACGTCAAGCAACTACAGCGGCCAAGTTTGCCAGGGAGTGAATATCGTTGTTACGGACCGCAACGGCTTCGACGCACCGGAGCTTGGCATTGAGCTAGCCGCCGCTTTGCACAAGCTTTACGCCGCCGATTTCAAGATCGAGAAGATGCAGGGATTGCTGGTGAACCAGGGCGCGTACGACGCGCTCATGGCGGGCCAGGACCCACGACGCATTTCGCAAGAATGGATGGAGGACCTGGCGAAGTTTGGGAAGGTGCGGGAGAAGTATTTGATTTACAAATGAGCCAGGCTTGGCCCTCACACCTAATTGGTAGAGAATGGATTCTGTTTTAAGAGTCGTGACTCGTTTGCCACTGCAAGAGCTGTGGTGGCCCGACGGTTTCGCTACAACAAGTCGCGTTCGTGCTCTTGGTAAAAACGAAATCAGATCTCTTCTGAGAGCGGGACATGTTGAGTTTGTCACGGTCGATGTCGGAAGCCCTCCACGATGGACTCCCACTGAAAACTGCCACGAACACTGGAAAAAGGAAGTCAAGCCTCACCTTGCGGAGATAGAGTCACGCGCCTCGCTTAACAAATTTCCGAACGGATACTTCTATTTCGCTTCCCAATGGGAGAACCGAGTTCCGGGCGCAGTCATAGTTGTCCTTGAAAAACGCCATTAGAGAGACACGATTCGTCTTTCCGTCGCTGTATCCTGTATTTCTGACGGAGGCACGACCGTATGCTTCGTTCAACCCTTCTATTCTCCCTGCTGCTGAGTGCCGCCTTTGACGTAACTGCCCAAACGCCTTCGCCTACGAACGTCGACGTCACGCCACCCGATGGCACCAAGCTTCGTGCGACGTTTTTCACCGCCAAGCCCGGGCCAGGCGTCCTGCTGCTGCACATGTGCAACACGGCGCGGAAGTCGTGGGAGCCCGTTGCGAAGAAACTCGCGGAGAACGGCATCAACGCGCTGACCATCGACAATCGCGGCTTCGGTGAGAGCGGCGGGCCTCGCTTTGAGGGCGCATCCCCGGATGTGTTGAAGCAACTGAACGAGAAGTGGCCCGGAGATTTCGAGGCAGCCTATGACTACCTGGTCGCTCAGCCCGGGGTCGATAAGACGCGAATCGCTGTCGGAGGCGGCAGTTGCGGCGTCGGCAACGCGGTCACACTAGCCCAGCATCATCCGGATATCAAGGCGTTAGTCTTGCTGGCCGGAGGCACTGACCTTGCGGGCATCAACTACATCGCTCACAAGCCGGAGCTGCCAATTTTCACGGCTGCTGCCGCCGACGATGAGTACAACCCGGCGACCTTGCAACTGATGCAGTGGTTCAGCGAGCTCTCGGGCAATCCACGTACGAAGTTTTCAGGGTTCAAGGATGGCCGGCATGGCACGGAGATTTTCGGTCCGCATCCGGAGTTGGTCGATCAGATCGCGGCATTCCTGGTCGACACGCTGGTTACATCTCCAGTGGACTTAAAGGCAGCGGTCACGCCGCGCAAGACGGCTGCTTCCGAGTTCTGGGCGCTGGTGAACCAGCCGAGAGGCGCAATGAAAGCGGCGGCCGTTTTTCATGAGGCGCGCCAGCGTGATCCGAAGGTCTATGTCTTTCCCGAGTTTCCCGTGAATCTGCTGGGGTATGCGCGGCTCCAGGCCGGCGATAAGGAAGAAGCCATCGAACTATTCAAGCTCAATACTGAGGCGTATCCCGCCTCGGCGAATGCCCACGACAGCTTAAGCGATGGATACCTGGCCGCCGGAAAGAATGACCTTGCACTGGCTGCCGAGCAGAAATGCCTGGAGTTGCTTCCCGCCGACACGAACGGCGCCCAATTCAAAGCCCAACTCGAACAAGCGGCCAAAGATAAAATCGCCAAGCTCAAGTCAGAGCAGAAGTAAATATGGGTTGTCATCCTGAGGCGCGTTCTATGCGCCGAAGGACCTGTGTAACCTGCCGGCAAGTTGCATAGGTCCTTCGGCCCGCAAACTGCGCGGGCCTCAGGATGACAAGCGTGCTTAATCCGGATATTCGCCTTTCCCCGCTCTTCCAACTTGACAGGGTAACTGTTCTCCTAGGTGACCGTTCGTAATTTGAAAAGGCACGCTGGCGGATCCAGAATCTATTTGCCCACCACTTCGTAGTTCAGCCATCGTAGCTTCCTGGCCGGGGAGTGACGTAGTTGAACGAATCCACTCTGGCCTGATTAGGAATCTGAGAAATCATGTCTCGCGCGAAAGCCACCATTCTCTGCATTGACGACCACTGGAACGGCCTCATCGGCCGGAAGATGCTGCTCGAGCAGAACGGTTATGAGGTTCTGGAAGCCAGCGGTGGAGACGAAGGGCTGAAGCTTTTTCTCTCGCGCAACGTGGATGCGGTCGTCGTCGACTATCAGATGCCCGGGATGAACGGGGACGTGGTGGCCGAGAAGATCAAGCGCATCAACTCGCATGTCCCGATCATGCTCCTATCTGCCTACGGACCATTGCCCAAGAGCAAGCTCCGCGCCGTGGACTCGTTTTTGACCAAGTCGCAGCCACCGAAAATCCTTTTGTCCAAGCTGCAAGGATTGCTGGGCGATCAACATAAACCCTTTTTCTCCCGTTGGATCGATCAATGGAAGAACCGGAATCAGGTGAGCTCGTGAAATTCCTGAAGTTGCTACTTCGCCAGGGTTGTACGCACCGTTTCTCTTGGCCGCGCATTGACGACAGCGGACGTCACTATCAGATATGCCTGGGTTGCGGAACGGCTTATGAATACGACTGGAAAATGATGCACCGGACGAACCGCATGCTCGTGGCGGCCGTCCAACCCGACTTGCACGGTAGTCTCTCGCACTAGCCCGAACATTGGGCCTGGGCAAGCAGTCGCGCTGTGCGGAATTGCTGGAAGATGTCATGACTTATTTCTTTCAACGCCGCCCTTCAAGACGGGCCCCGCGCGTGAGTCTTCGTGGGACGATCTCAGCCGTGATTCGGCTGGAGAACGGTCGCCAGTTGCCCGCCAGGCTAAGGCAACTCTCCATCACAGGGGGATTGTTGGACCTTGGGGTCTACCTCGAAGAACGCGCCTGGGTGGATTTGACCATTTACCTCAGTTCCGGGGCGGTGCAGGCCACCGCAGAAATGATGTTTCCCATGCGTGGTGGCGTGGGATATTTGCAGCCGTTTCGGTTCACCAACCTTGGCGAGGAACAACTCCACGCACTCGACCTGGAAGTAACCGGATTGCTGCGAAAATCAATGACGTCAAAGACAGGCGAGTCGGGCACCGCGGGGCCTCGCTACTACCTGGAATCGTGGTAACCACCCTCTCGCAGCCCCGTGTTTCTGGTTCGTGACTGGAAACTTCGCGGGCGGGAGCGCCCGCGCCCACACGGTCCTTCATTTCGGCGGATAACTCCGGGCTTGTAATCCTGCATCCTAGCGGCTAAAGCCGTAGTAAGCTTGGGAGATACAATCGACGTCCTGGAGGTGCGGGATGCGCATAATTTTTACACTGCTGCTGGTTTCAGGAATGGCGTTTGAGCAGTCCACGGACCAAACGAGGGCGAAGCTGCCTCCCCAAGACACAAACGCACCTCAAAGTGACAAAGGCGCCGACATGACTTCGGCTCCGGCTGCCGCCCGCATCGATGAGGCAGCCGATCCCAACGTCGCTGTGATCCCATCTGGGACCAAAGTGCCGCTGCTGCTCGCGCAGGCCATCTCCACCAAGAACGCACGGGAAGGCGACCCCGTGTACGCCCAGACCGCGTTTCCCTTCGTGTTGAATGATCACATCCTGATTCCCGCCGGAACTTATATCCAGGGCAGGATCATGCACACCGAGCACGCCGGCCGCTCCAAGAAGCGTGCTGAGTTGCTGATTCATTTCACGTCGATGATTTATCCCAGCGGCTACACGGTGATGCTCCCCGGCTCAATCGATAACACGCCCGGAGCCGATGACAAAGGCGTAAAGGACTCGGAAGGCACCATTCAGCAGGACAAGGACACCAGCAAGCGGATCGAAGATGCTGCCAAAGGCGCGGCGGTCGGTGGAACGGTGGGCAGCATTGGCGGTGTTGCCGCTGGAGGCTTGACCGGTGCTCGGATTGGAGGCCTGGCGGGAATCGCCGGCGGAGTGGCGTGGGCGCTCCTGAAGCATGGTCCGGAAGTGAAGCTCCCGGTTGGCACCTCCATCGAGATGGAGATCCAACGTGACGTGAAGGTCGACGCCAGCCGGATTCAGATGGCGAAAGCACAGTAGCACCACGAACGCCCTTGTCATCCTGAGGCGCGCTCTTTGCGCCGAAGGACCTATGTAGCCCGCCGACGAGTTGCATAGGTCCTTCGGCCCGCAAACTACGCGGTCCTCAGGATGACAGTTGTTTTTGAAAACCTGCAACAGGAAGAACTGTCCCGCATCAAGCCAAGCAACTTCCCCTTTTGCAATTTGCTCTCCGGGCCCGCGCGGCTGCTATACAATCCGCGGTAGGGGCATCTCGCGCCTGCGTGGAGGCACCATGTTTGAAATGGTCGGTGGACTTGGCACCGTCGCGGCAGTCATCGTCGTCATATACTTTCTCAGTTCTATCAAGATTCTGGCGGAGTACGAGCGTGGCGTTATTTTCCGTCTCGGGCGTTTGCTACCGGCGGCCAAAGGCCCTGGCCTGATTTTCGTCTTTGCGCCGCTGGATCGCATTGTACGGGTGTCACTGCGGCAGGAAGCGCTGGAAGTGCCCCCGCAGGACATCATCACCCGTGACAACGTCACGCTGAAGGTGAATGCCGTGATCTTTCTGCGCGTGATCGAGCCGCGCAAGGCGGTCGTGGAAGTTTCGAACTACGTGTATCAGACTTCGCAGTTCGCGCAGACCACGTTACGATCGGTCCTGGGCGAACAGGAACTGGACGAACTACTGGCACATCGTGACAAAATCAATCTGCGGCTGCAGAGCATTCTCGATACGCACACGTCGCCGTGGGGCGTGAAAGTGACCAACGTTGAGGTCAAGCAGGTCGATATGCCGGAGTCGATGCTGCGTGCCATGGCGAAGCAGGCTGAGGCCGAGCGCGAGAAGCGGTCGAAGATCATTCACGCCGAAGGCGAGTTCTCCGCGGCGCAGCGCTTGGTCGATGCGGCCCACTTGCTTTCGAGCGAACCGGTCAGCGTCCAGTTGCGCTATCTGCAGACTTTGACGGAAATCGGCGTCGAGAAGAATACGACAGTCGTGTTCCCGGTGCCGGTGGACTTCTTTTCAGGAATTCAGAAGTTGCTGGGGAAGTCAGGCGATGATAAGCCAGCGAAGACGGCGTAATGGCTCGTGTGGCGACGGGCGCCTTCGCCCGTCCCGCCAGCGCGAAGCGCGGCGGCCGTTTCCAACAGCCGCCGAATGGCAATTTGGGGGAGTGGAACTATGGCTTCGTCGGAAGATACTGAGATAACACTGGGGACTGGAAAACTTCTGGTGCTGTTTTTTGGCCTGGTGGGCGTCTGTGCGCTGTTTTTCGCGCTGGGATACTCGCTGGGTCGAAAGTCGGAACCGGCGGTCGCGACCGCCAGCGCGGCGCTTACTCCGCAAACTTCGTCAAACACGACCAAGGCGACTGGCGGATCGACAGGTAACTCTGCCCCTCCGATGACCTTCTACAAAGCGGTCGAGCAGAAAGATGCGAACCCGCAACTCACGGCGCCCGCTGATGCCAAGGCCGATTCGACTGCGGCGGCTGCAACCAATTCCACGACGACCACTACAGCCCCAACTCCTGCCGCAAATCCTAATGATTCTACGACGGCCCTTCCGATTGCCGGATACTTTGTGCAGGTGGCCGCCGTCAGCAAGCAGGACGACGCTGAAGCGCTCGTGGATGCGCTCAAAAAGAAGGAGTATCCGGCGTTTGTCGCGCCGCAAGCCACCACCGACAAGCTGTTCCGCGTCCAACTGGGCCCCTATGGAGAAGCCAAAGAGGCGGAAGCCATGCGCACTCGGCTGATCGGAGATGGGTACAGCCCGATTCTCAAGAAGTAGTTGTACATTGACATCCATCGATTTCCGCGATATCTGTAATCCCCATGTCCTCTGAGATTCCGCTGGATCGCGCCTTGCACGCCATTGCCGACCCTACCCGCCGCCGTATTCTGCTGGTCCTGAAAGAACGCGTAGAGAGCAATACACCCGCACCTAAACATGTTCACACGTCCTGTCTATGCGGCGGGGACATCGAGGAGCGCATCCACCTTTCGCAGCCGACCATATCGCATCACATGGCGATTCTGACGAAAGCCGGGCTGGTGGAGGCCACGAAACACGGCCAATGGCGGTGGTACCGGCGCAACGACAAAGCGATCCGGCAGGTGGTGAAGATGCTTCGCGGGAAACTCTAAAAGGTTCAAAGTTGTCATCCTGAGCGAAAGGAATGGCCTGCGAAGCAGGTCGTTCCCGCAGTCGAAGGATCCCTACCGGCTTTGTTTGCTGACAGCGGTTCGAAGGACGACCCTACCGCCCTAACGCCCACTTCTCCAGATCTCCCGTCGAACGCAGCAATCCCAACTCCGCGCGCTGCAGTTCAAACGTTACGTCTTGCAGCACGATGTAGCGCTCGCTCACCTGCGATCGCGCATCGTCGAGATCGTGCAGGTTCGCCGTTCCCGCATCGATCTTCGTTTGGACGGCCGTCAGATTCTTCTGCGCAATTTCGGCTTCAAGTTCTGCCACATCGCGCGCGGCCTGTAACTGTGCCACGGAGCGCTGCAGGCGCAGCGTTTCTTCCGATACCTGATTCTTGGCAGCCTCGGCCTGCTTAGTCGCTTTCAGCGCGTCGGCGTCGGCGGTCTGGGCGCGAGCGCGCTGTTGCGAATTAAACAGCGGGAAGCGGATGCTCACGCCCACGGTCGCATTATTCTGCTGGAACGTATTGGTCACGCAGAGCACGGACACGCCGCCTACCGTGCAGGGTTTCGAAGGAATGTAGTAGTTCTCGAAGTTGTTAAATTTTGAGAGGAGGGCGTACTGCGCAGCGAAATCCATGCTAGGCCATAGCGCTTTATGCTCTCCCTGGGCGCGCAGGTATTGCGCCCGGGCGTGTTCCACGGCGGCTTGGACACCGGGGCTGGAGTCGGCCGCTGCTTTCGGTGCATCGTCTGACGTAGGCGGCGTCGGAGGAGCGGGAATCGAGTCAGCATCGGTTTGGATGCTCGCAGCTGGCAGTCCGGTGAGTTTGGAAAGATGCTCGCGCAATACGTCAGCCGCGCCCTGCGCTTCGGCAATCCGCAGGCGAACGCGCGCCGCGGACAGCCGTGCCTTGGTTCCTTCCACTTCGCTGTCGACGCCTTCTTTGACTCGCTCGGCTACGGCGGCTTCCATCTTGATGGTGTCGGCTTGGGTGTCCTGCATCTTTGCCAGACGCTGCTCCCACTTTGCTAACTCTGCGTAGCTGAGGGCCGCGTCCTGAATGATCTGGTTGCGCTGATCTTTAGTCTTCAGGGAGGCGACGGCGGACTCGGCCTTGGCCGCCTTCAGAAATTCGCGCAGCGACGGATTCAACAGGGCCGACTGAGCATTGATGTTGAACAGCGCCGGGGCCGATCCTTCCAGTGAGAGCGGGAAACCGCGCGAGTACCCGAGTCCCGCCCCAGTCGAGAGCTGCGGGATGTAACTGTCGCGCAGTTCGCGGTATCCGGCGGCGGCGCGCTGTTCATCGGCGGCGGCGATTCCCGCGCTCGTGGCGTGAGACAGGGCAAGTTCGACCACGCGCCGGAGGGGAACCGGTTCAGCCGGCAAAGATGCGGGTAAGAGAACGATTGCAATAGTACAGAACAGGGTCAGCGCACCGCGGCTCGCAGGTTTCATTGCGTCCCTTTCAGCAGTTCGTATCAACAAGTTGGATGCATGAGAAATTCTAAATGCCGGACCGAACAAGGGCCCAACCATTCGTTCCTCGATTTGAATTAAGTCCCGAGGCACGCACGCAGCCCGCGACAGGGGTGGGCGCCCGGTCGTACTCAGTGCTCAACGCGCTTCAGGCCTTCTTCGGCGCGGCGGAAGTTGTGGAAGAGCGCGAGCGCAGCGTGGTATTCCTGGGCGGCAGCGCGATGGTCGCCCTGCCGTTCGAGTAACTGTCCCCAGTATTCGTGCGCTTTGAAGGCCGGGCCTTCTTCCACCGGACCAGCCGAGAAATAGCGGCGCAGCAGGCGAATTCCCAGTGCCGGATCGCGGCCGGTGCGCATCAGCAGACTGGCGCCGTCCATCAGAGCCTCATGATGATCCACTGGCGCGTTCTCGATCTCACGAACCGCCTTTTCCATATCATCGAAACGGTTGGCATGCCGGAAGAAGATCGCGAGTTCGAGCCAGGCGCGCGCACCGGAGTGGGTGGCCGCGATGCCGGCGCGATACTGCAGTTCGGCGTCCGCCATGTCTTTGTTCTTTTCCGCGATGCGGCCCAAAAGCCAATACGCCATGCCGGGCTTGATCGGAATCAGAGCGTTCGCCTGTTCCCGAGCTTTATCTTTGCCGCCACCGACGATGCCCGGGGCTTCCACATAGAACTCCCCGAGATCGACGCGCGTCTCCCAATCGTTCGGAGCCAGTTCAACCGCGCGCTCAAACGAGGAGCGAACTTTCTTCGCCAATCCCGCGGCGGAAAAGAATCCGGCGCGGTCGGCCTTCTCCCCATAAATGCGGCCGAGCCAGAGATAGTAAAGGCTCTTTTGCGGGTCGAGATTGCGGGCGCGTTCGCAGTTGGCGATGCCCCGATCCCACTCTTCCATCATGAAATATGCGCGGCAGAGCAGGTTGTAGCCGGAAGCGTCGTTGGGAGATTGCCGCACCTGCTGCTCCAACACTTGGACCGCCTCATCGACGTGACCCGAGGCAAGCAATTCCTGGGGCGATGCTCCGAGAGAAGCGCCCATCAACAGGAACACAGAAGGCACAAGGGAAAAGATCCAAGGTCCACGCATAACTCAGGGCACTACCTTCACAGACGCGCCATCGACGATCGGTTTCATTTCGTCGGCCGGCAACGCAACCTGGTCACCTTCGGAGAGGCCAGAAGTAATTTCGACCCGAGTCAGGTTCTGCAGCGAGAACTGAATATTCTGGTGCTTGATGCGGTCGCCCATGATTTTGAAAACGTAAGGCTCGCTGTCGTCGATGTGCATGGCGTCGCGCTGCAGCGTGAGCACGTTGTTGTGCTCGGCGACAACAATCGTCACACCGAGGTTGATGTTGGGCAGCAGGCGTAAATCCTGATTGTCGATCAGGCAGGTTGTCTCGCCCACGTTGCGATTGCCGCGAGGCTTGACGGTGGAGGGCACGCTACTCACGGTGCCGGTCCAGATGCGGCCGGGGACGGCGTCCCAGGTGGTTTCGACGCGCTGGCCGATCTGCAGCCGGCCGATGTCGGGTTCATCCACGAAGGCGCGCACCAGTACCTTCGAAAGGTCGGCCTCTTGCAGAAGGAGCTCGCCAGTTTGTACGAAGGCGCCCTGCTTCACGGGAAGGGAATAGATGGTTCCATCGAAGGGAGCGCGCCTGCTCGATTTGCTGAGCGCATCAACGGCGTCATCATAAGCGGCCTGAGCCTCGGCAGCCTGGGCTACCGTGCGTGCGATCTCGGGTGGGGAGTAGCGGTCTTTCTGCTTTTGCTCGAGCATGCTGACATCGGCTTGCGCGCTTTGCAGGGTTTCTTCCGCCTGACGAACTTCGCCCGGAGATGCGGCGCCTGCCTGCTGTAGACGGCGGTAGGCTTCAAGATTGCGCTGTGCTCGATCGCGGGCACTGCGAGCTTTGATCAGCTGCGTGCTCAGGGTGATTAATTCTTCCTGCGTGCCGCTGTTCTTCGTGGCCGCGAGATTGGCCTGCGCGGTTTTGATCTGTGCCTGGGCGCGGGCGGCCTGGCTGCGGATATCGGAATCATCCAGCTCCAGCAGCAGCTGTCCCTTGCGGACATGATCGCCTTCCTTCACCAGAAGACGTTTTACGGTGGTGGCGATGGGCGCGTGAGCCTCGAAATTTTGGATCGGCTCAACCTTGCCATTGGTGGAGACCAGGCTGCGGATCGAACCGCGCTTTACCGTGAGCGCGTGTACTTTCAGCGGAGTCTGGTGGAAATACGAATACAGGATGAGGAGAAGTAGAACGATTGCGGACGCGATCCAAATCCACCGCCGTGGCGACGGCGTGTGCGAGTTTTCAGTCAATGCCAACCTGTTGTCTTTCAGGGTGCGGCAGGAATTCCTGTAAGCAGTAATTTACCATTCCGGAGGCCGCGACAGAACAAACAAGCGATCCAGGCACGGTACTTCATTTGATGCCGGGAGAAGGTCCGCGGCTGCACGAAGGCCTGTGCGTCGTCCGTCGCTTGGTCTCGTAGCGCTATCGGCCGAGACGTAGCAAGCTACGTCTCTACGAATAGTGCCGCTACAATAGAGGGATGCCGAAATCGCCTCGCTACACGCCGGAGCACGCCGCTGCCGGCCTGGATGCCAAGTTTCCCGAGATTGAGACCTGGCCCAACCAGTTTCCGGGATACGAAATCGTTGTCGATGATCCGGAGTTCACGTCGGTGTGCCCGAAAACCGGGTTGCCGGACTTTGGAGCCCTCAAGATTCATTACATGCCCGACAAGCATTGCCTGGAGCTGAAGTCGCTGAAGGAGTATCTGCAGAGCTACCGCAATCTGGGGATCTTTCAGGAGAACATCGTCAACCAGGTGCTGGAAGATGTAGTGAAGTGGGCCAAGCCGGTGTGGGCCGAGGTGCGAGGAGAATTTCGTCCGCGGGGCGGCATCTCGACGACGATCGTGGCACGGTGGCCGCGACCGAAAAAGCATTAACCACATCTATGAAACCGTCGGCTGCGTCAAGTGGTTTGTGCGCACACTACAGCATGCACTCGGGAGACGAGCGCCATTTCGCTCTGTTAGGAAAGGTTTTGCCATGGTCAACCCCCAGGCTCGCTGCTAATCGTTCGGTCGGAACTTTCGGTTCGACCTAAACATCTATCCGATCGACTTCGACCATGATTATGACTGCAAACTCCCTTCTTCGGAAGGGAGCGGGGCGCCCGAATCAAAGGGTCGGTGCTCGACCACACACCACGTGGTTTCTCGAGCTACCCCGCGTGCGAACCGGACTGGGGCGCAGCCGGCGGATCCTCGGCCTTTCGCCACAGCCAGTACAAACTCACTGCCAACTTGCGTGCCATTGCGGCGATAGCGATGTTGCGTTGCCGCCGCATGGCCAGATGCACGAAGCGCCGCCGCCACTCGGGGTCGCAGCGCACCGCCGCTTGCGCCGCCTCCACCAGCAGGTAGCGCAGCAGCGTGTTGCCCTGCTTGCTCAGGTGTCCCAGGCGTTGTTTCCCGGCGCTGGAATCTTCGCAGGGAATCAGGCCCAGATAGCTGCCCACCTGCTTGCCGCAGCGGAAACGATCCGGCGTACCCAGCACCAACACGAAGGCCAGTGCCGTGATCGGACCGACTCCGGGATGCGTCATCAAGCGCCGCACTTCCGGCCGCCGCTGGGCTTCCTGCTCGACCGCCTGGCTGAGCTCGGCGATCTGCGGCGTCAACTGGTCCAGCAGTTGCAGCAGATCGTGCCGTCGCCGTGCCATCCACGGAGCCAGCGCGAACGATTCCAACTGCCTTCGTCCTTGTTTGCTCCACAGCCGCGACCGCCGTTGTACGCCTTCGTTCAGGGCGATGGCGTGCAGTTGATTCTTGACTCGCGTCCGCATCTGCACCAGGCGATGCCGGTGCAGCAGCAGTTGCCGCAGGTCGCGATTCTCCGCACTCGGCACCCACAGTTTGGGAAAACGATTTTCCCGCAACAGTTGCAACAGAAGGCGCGCATCTTCGCGGTCGGTCTTTTGTTTCCGCACCCGTTGCGCCGCGATCTTGGCGGGATTGCCGATCCACAACTCCATCTCCAACTCCGCCAGCAGCCGCTCGAACCAGCGCGTCTGCCCGCTGGCTTCGATTCCCACCCGCACCTGTACTCCGCCCCGCTTCAGCTCGCGGTAAAACCTTTCGGCCTCACCCGTGCTGTGCTCCAGCGCTTGCTCGCCATACTCTCCGCTCGGCTCGTCGAACCACGCAATTTGCTGCATGCCCGGGTGATAATCACATCCTATAATCAACATGTTCGGCTCCTTTCTCCCGAGCCTTGGAGGGTTGACACTTCCCAAGTCTACTCAGGTCTGAGGAGCCGACGGTTTCATGAAATCAAAGGACACAAAGGATCACGAAGGAAGACGTCTCGAGATTTTCCTTCGTGTACCTTAGTGTCCTTCGTGGTTAAAGCTCTTGGCGCGGCTTGGGACTCAGTAAGGGCCAGGCCGTTTCCAGTCGTGTTATATTCGCTCGACCACATGGCTAAAAATGATCTGCACCCGTGGACCGCGCTGATGGTCCTAACGGCGCTCAACCTGCTCAACTACGCAGACCGCAATGTTTTGTTCGCGGTGCAGCCGCTGGTGCAGGCGGAGTTCCACGTCTCCAAAGAGAAGATCGGGCTCCTGACCAGCGCCTTTCTAGGGTTTTACATGATCGCGGCGCCCTTCGTCGGACCCCTTGCCGATCGCTACTCACGTAAGCTGATCATTGTCATCGGCGCGATTTTTTGGAGCGGGCTCACCCTTCTGACCGCGGTGACGCACACGTACACCGAACTGCTGGTGCGGCACACACTCGTCGGGGTCGGAGAGGCGACGTTTGTAACGATCGCGCCTACTTTTGTGGCCGATCTTTTCCGTCAGAATCAGCGTGGGCGCATTCTGGGTGTGTTCTATCTGGCAATCCCAGTCGGATCAGCTGCCGGATATCTGCTGGGTGGGTACCTGGCTCCGCATCACGGCTGGCGTTTTCCGTTCTACATTGCGGCAGCGCCGGGTTTTCTGCTTGCACTGACCGTTCTTTTCCTGAAGGAGCCAGAGCGCGGACAATTTGATTCAGTGAAAGACGCTGTGACGGAAGATCTGTTGCCTGAAGGGTTCGAAGGCGGACTTGTGAAGGAGTTTTTCCTGATCATTCTCCTTTACCTGAGAAAGCTTTACCGTCTCATTTTTGTTCTGCTCGAGAATCCCGCCTTCCTGACCGCGACTTTGGGCATGGCCTTCATGACGTACTCTCTTGGCGGTATTCAGGTATGGATGCCGCAGTTCCTCAACACGGAGCGTCACTACACGTTGGAGTCGGCTAATTTGATGTTCGGCATCATCATTGTGGTTGACGGGATTCTTGCCGCTCTGGCCGGTGGCTGGCTCGGAGATTACTTATTGCCGCGGATGAAGAGCTCTTATTACCTTGTTTCGGCGGTGAGCATGGCGCTGGGCGTGCCGGTCATGATCGTGGCGCTGTTTTCGAAAGGGAAGATGATGATTCCGGCGATTGGGGTGGCGGCATTCTTTCTGCTGCTCAACACCGCGCCTTTGAACGCTGCGGTTATCAATTCCGTGGGTGCGCATATCCGCGCAACTGCACTGGCGATAAACATCTTCATCATTCACATTCTGGGCGATGTGCCATCGCCAACCATGATGGGATGGGTCGCGGACCGGCGCTCACTGCAAGCGTCTTTTGTGCTGCCGATCATCGCCATGGGGATTTCTTCTGCCATACTGTTCTACGGGATGAGGTTCGCGCCGGCGGTGGCGGCGGACGGTCCCAAGAGCATCAACCACTAAGACCACGAAGGATCACGAAGTACTCCGAATGACTTACTTTTATTGGATTACCGGGGCCATTCTTGCACTCGCTTGGTTTTCCCGCATCGTGGATGCCGCGCTGGGCATGCCTTCGGTGGCGGACGTTTCACGTCCTGAGTGGGACCGCAATCCGGTGCTGCCTTCAGCCAATCCTCGCGTTTCCATCATCGTTCCTGCACGCAATGAAGAAGAGACCATCGAGCAGGCGCTGCGGACATTGCTCGCGCTCGATTACGACAACTATGAAGTGATTGCCGTTAACGATCGCTCGACCGATCGGACGGGCGAGATCATGGAGCGGGTTAGTCAAAATCGCCAGCTGTCGAGGGGCACGAAGGGTGGGGCATCCGTACTCAATCAAAGTCAAAAACCCCACTTCTCTCAAAACCGGGGAGAAGTGGGGCACCCAATCCGTCTTATTCATCACACAGAACTCCCTCCCGGATGGCTCGGTAAGACGCATGCGATGTGGACTGCTGCCAATCAGGCCTCGGGCGAATGGCTCCTCTTCACCGATGCGGATGTAATGTTCAAGCCCGACTCACTGCGCCGGACGCTCGCTTACGCTGAAGCCGAGCCTGCCGATCACGTTGTGCTGTTCCCACGCATGATCATGAAGCGGCCCGGCGAATACATGATGATTGCGTTTTTCCAGACGATGTTCATGTTCGGCCACCGTCCGTGGAAGGTCGCCGACCCGAGCACCGACGATCACATGGGCGTAGGCGCGTTCAACCTGGTGCGTCGCCGCGTCTATGATGCCGTCGGAACCTACGAGGCGCTGCGCATGGAAGTGCTTGACGACATGAAGTTGGGCAAGGTCGTCAAGAATGCGGGGTTCGCGCAGCGCAATGTCTTCGGTGGCGATCTGATCTCGATCCGATGGGGACACGGTGCGTTCGGCATCGTCAACAATCTCACCAAGAATTTCTTCGCCGTGCTCTCCTTTCAATCCTGGCGCACGCTGCTCTCCGCCTTTGGGTTGGCGTTCATCAATCTCGGGCCTTTCCTTGGAATTTGGCTGGCTCACGGATGGGAGCGCTTGCCGTTTGCGGTCGCCCTCGGATCACTTCTTCTGATCTACATCGGCATGTCGTGGCGTTCGTCTGTGCCGCCGTATTACGTCTTGCTGCACCCGGTAAGCACGATGCTGTTCATCTACACACTGCTACGGTCGATGTTCCTGACGCTATGGAACGACGGCATCATGTGGCGAGGGACGAAGTATCCGTTGGAAGACTTGCGCAAAGGGATGGTGTGAGCGGGCACGCGGGAAGAGGCATGTGCTGGTGGTAAAGTTGGCCTTATGGCCGACGCCACGAGTTCGGAAAGATTCGAGGACCTCGTGGAGTGGGCCTACAGCACGTTGCCCAAGAAGGTCAGAGACCTGCCAGATTTCCCCGGTATTCAAGTAATGGACGAGCCTCCCGCGGATGTTTTGGAAGACATATCGAAGAAAAGGAAATGGCGCCGTGGAACTGAGCTGTTGGGGTTGTACAGCGGCACATTCAGGACGAAACGCTCGTTCGCCCAATTGCAGTATGCCCCCGATTTGATCTTCGTTTTTCGTGGTCCCATTCTGCGGTGCTCAAAGGGAGACTTGCGGGCAGAAGTAAAACGGGTGGTCTGGCACGAGGTTGCACACTGGCTCGGCTACGAGACCGAGGAGCAGGTGAAGGCCTTGGGTTTATGAGCCACCACACCTTCGATTGCCGGACTGTGAACTGAAGCAATGGGCTGCCACTCTCCTGGCAACCCGTCCGAAGTGGCTACCGCCCGTCATCCCCTTCCACATCATTGCCGAACGTCACCGTGGTGCTCGGCTTGGCCTTCGTCTTGGTTGGTTTCTTCGTCGGGCGCAGTCGTCCGGCGCTGAAGTGGCCGCGGTTTTCGACATCGTAGTTCTTCGGCAGCGGGGGGATCATGGTGGCGCCGCCTTCAATCTGGCTGATGCGGCTGAGGATGATCTCGGGGCGGCCGTCGTAGGCTTTGAGCGCTCCATGGATCTCGATGGTGCGTCCCGCGAGGCGGCGGACGTCGCCAACATCTTTCAGGTCGTTAGAGAAGACGACGACCGTGAAAGGACAGGCCATGGCGTCTTCACAGAAGTCCAGGAAATGGACGCCCTTGGCCCCGACTTTCACTCGGATGACTTTTCCCGTGACGCACTTCGTTTCGCCGACGTGTTGGCTGGCTTGGTGGATGGGGATGCAGTCGGCTCCGCGGGCCGAGGGGACGGCAAACAAAAAGAGTAGGAGCGCGACGTGGGTGGTAATCCTGCGCAGGGCATGGGAGCGCGCTGCCGGGCTTTGCCCGGCCGGACAGCGGGAGGCGGCTGTCCCTACATGACCATTGGTGGCTGCTGCATTCCAGAGAAGCATAGGGTGATTCTAGGAATCACGAGAAGCTGCAGTCTGTGATGCGCAAGGAATTATTTTCACGATCGTTCCGGAATGGAACTGTGGAACTGCGAAATGAGTTTTCAATCAACAATCAAAAATCATCAATTAACAGTTCTGAAGTTCCCCATTTCTCGCCCTCAACACTCGCGAGAAATGGGGTCCCAGCAGAATTAAAGTTTTACTTGAACGATTTCACGGCGGAGGCTTCGTCGTCCTTCACGTCGAACACCGTGTAAAGCTTGGTGATCTGAAGGAGATCATTGACCTTCTTGGTGAGGTTCAGCAGCTTCAGTTCGCCGCCCTGGTTCTTGGTAGTGGTGAAGGCGCTGACCAGTTCGCCGATTCCCGAGCTGTCAATGTAGTTGACGTCCTGAAGATTTAGAACAATCTTCTTGTTGCCCTTCGAGAGCAGGTCGCGGACCGTGTCGCGAAGAATCACGCTGCCTTCGCCCAGCGTGATGCGGCCGCTGCAATCCACAATAACGACTCCATCCACTTGCCGACTACCAACCTTCATTGTCACTGGGAAGCCTCCTTGCCGCCCGCGGTTGGCCCGTGGACGTGCTTGATAAGTTTGAGTTCGGTGCCCGTCGAGGACGGGCGAATTTCGACTACATCCATAAACGAGCGCATAAGAAAAATGCCGCGCCCGGAGGTTTTGAGCAGATTCTCCGGCGCCAGGGGATTGGGAATCTTGCTCAAATCCATCCCTTTGCCCTGGTCGCGAATCGTGATGACTAATTCGCTGCTGGTGCGCTCGAAGGCGAGAATCACTTTCTTATCCGGGGCATAGGCGTTGCCGTGCAGTACGGCATTGACTGCACCTTCGCGCACCGCCATGGAAATCTGCATGATTTCATCTTCGGCAAAGCCAAGGTCGGTAGCAAAACGGGTAGCTTTCTCTTCAGCGTTGTCAATCGTCTCCAATGAGGAGTCGAGCGTATAAGACACCCGTTGCTCGGTCATAGCCATGAACGAAGTGAAGTACGAGTATACGACCTGGAAGGGAGAATTGCCGCAATCCCATCTCCAGACGCTCGCCACATGAGATTCCCGGCGAATGCGGTAGTTTGCCTGTCGGAACGTGAATTGTCAACGATTCCGGTCAAGAGGAACGAGAGTCCGCGCGAATGCTGCGGGCCGCAGCCCGAGAGATTGCTGCGGTGCTCCGCAGGTTTTCCGGGCTTATAATCAGGCCCCGTGGGGCTGACAGCGGCCAAACTCAGGGAGCGGCTCAGGCGAATCTTTCTGGGGACGGTTGTCTTCGTATTGGGCACGGCCATTCTGACGTTCGGAGTCGACTTCGGTGTGTTTCGCCTGCGCGTCGCTGCCCAACGCAATCCCTATGGCGCGGTCGTGGTGAGACGTTCCTACGCCGTGCAGCAGAAGAACGGAAAGACCCAGTTCATCTTCGATCCGCCGACACCTGAGACCTGCGTGAAGGCTCTATTCCCGCATTCAGGGATGCAGCCGTGCTGGTACCTCAGCCGCCATCCAGAGCAACGGACGAATATCTGAACTTAGGCGCTCCTACCAGTCATTGTCATTCCGAGCGGCGCAGCCGCGAGGAATCTGCTGTCCCCTGCAGCGTTCCGACAGCCAGCAACAGCAGATTCCTCGCTTCGCTCGGAATGACAAGGGTTGTCTGTGCCCGGAACGACAAGGTTGCCTAGGCTGACCTGCGCAGATATCGGCTAGAATGTTCCGGCACTTAAAACGGTGATTTCTCGAGGAACCCATGGGGAACAGATTCGTTCGTGCATTGGTCTGCGGCTTGAGCTGTCTCGTCACTTGCGTCGCGATTGCCACCGCTAGACCTGATGCTCGCCTGGAAAAAGCCTACCGCTTTCAGCAGGGCGGATGGACGTACGTTCATCTGGAGGGACCGCCCTCCGACGTTGGCTATCAACACGGATACTTGCTTGCCCCCGAAATCCAGGATGCATTCGAGGCCATCAAGCTTTTCGACACGCATCAGTCGCGACGCGATTGGGAATTCTTCCGCACCACAGCCCGCCAGATGCTCTGGCCGCATATCGATGAGGAGTACCAGCAGGAATTGCAGGGCATTGCCGATGGCGTAAAGGCGCATGGCGTCGATCTGGATGTGTGGGACATCGTCGCCTTAAACGCTTTTGAGGAAGTCCCGGACTACTATCTGCCCTGGCTGAACAAGCAAAACAAGTCGGCGGAGAATCCCAAGCTGAAGGCCCCGGGAAATTGCAGCGCGTTTATCGCGACCGGCGCCATGACGAAGGACCACCAGATCGTCATCGCCCACAATAACTGGACAAGCTATTTGGCCGGCGAACGCTGGGTGATCATTTTGGACATCCAGCCAGAGCATGGGAACCGCATCCTGATGGATGGTTTTCCGGGAGTGATCGCCAGCGACGACGACTTCGGGGTGAACTCGGCCGGATTGATGATCACCGAAACCACCATCACTCAGTTCGAAGGATGGGATCCAAACGGAAAGCCGGAATTCATGCGTGCCCGCAAGGCGCTGCAGTACGCCAACAGCATCGACGACTACGTGCGCATCATTAAAGAAGGGAACAATGGGGGCTACGCGAATGACTGGCTGATTGGCGATCGCAAAACTGGAGAGATCGCGTATCTCGAGTTAGGGTTGAAGAATACCCCGCTATGGCGCACGAAGGACGGGTACTTTGTGAGCTCGAACTTCGCGCGCGATCCGAAGGTCATCCAAGAAGAGACGACGTTCGATCCAAATGACGCATCGTCGTCTCCCAACGCGCGGCACACTCGCTGGGAAGAATTGATGAAGGAAGCGAAAGGGAAGATCGACGTTACGATGGCGCAGCAGTTCTTGTCGGATCACATCGATACCTTCGAAAAGAAAAATCAGACGAATGAACGCGGTCTCTGCGGGCACGTCGACACTTCTTCGCGAGGCGTGAAGGAATGGGAGTGGGGTGCATACAACCCCGGGGGCGCGGTGCAGGGCAAAGCGGCCGACAGTTCGATGGCTGCGAAAATGAGCTTCGTGGCTCGAGCGGGGCATCCCTGCGGCGCGGACTTCCTGGTCGAGCCGTTCCTGGAGCACCATCCAGAGTATTCCTGGCAGAAGCCGTTACTGCGGGACATGAAAGCAGGTCCCTGGACAGTGTTCACATCGGGACAAAAGCAGTAGCTGTAACGCCGGCATCCTGCCGGCGCTACCTTCCCGATTTCTGAATGCCTCCTATAGACAATTTTGATTGGACGAATCAGCCGACTGAACCTAGAGTCCTAAAAGTGCAGCCCAGTCGTACCCGAACCCGCGGACTCGTGCACCGGATCAGCCCTCCGGAAGTGCCGCTGACCTTATTTCGTCCCCCCTTTCGCAATTACCAGTTCGACTCCGCCTACGACGAGATGTTCGCCTCGCCGGGTGTGCCGCGGGAGCACTACCGGGCTCTTTTCCAGCGATTACTGGAGCTTCCGCCCGAAGAATTGCGCAAGAGCCAGCAGGCCGCCGACCTCTCGTTTCTGCACCAAGGGATCACGTTCACCGTCTACGGCAACGACGAGGGGACCGAGCGTGTATTTCCGAATGATCTGCTCCCGCGCATCATCCCTTACCACGAGTGGCGGAAGATCGAGGCTGGCCTCACGCAGCGCATTGCGGCGCTCAATCTTTTCCTCGAGGACATCTACCATGCCGGCCGAATTCTGGCCGACGGCATCGTTCCACGTGAATTGGTTTACAGTTGCCGCCACTTCCGGCGCGAGATGCGTGGTTTGTCGCTGCCTAACGGAATCTATGTCAGCATCTGCGGCACGGATTTGGTCCGTCTGCCTGACGGCAGCTTTGCCGTGCTGGAAGATAATCTGCGCGTGCCCAGCGGTGTTTCCTACATGCTGGCCAACCGCAAGGTGCTGAAGAAAGTTTTTCCCACCCTGTTCCGCGACTACGGCGTAAGCCCGGTAGATCACTATTCACAAGCGCTGCTTTCGACACTGCGCGGCCTGGCGCCCAACTCTTCCGCCCGCCACGAACCCAAGGTCGTGCTGCTGACGCCGGGCGTCTTCAACTCTGCTTATTTCGAGCACACCTTCCTGGCGCAGCAGATGGGCATCGAACTAGTCGAAGGCCGCGATCTTCTGGTCCACGACAACGTCGTCTATATGCGAACGACCGCGGGACTGCGGCGTGTGGACGTGATCTACCGCCGCGTCGACGATGACTTCCTCGATCCGCTGTGCTTCCGGCGGGATTCAAGCCTCGGGGTTCCGGGCCTGTTCAATGCATATCGCGCGGGCAACGTGGTTATGGCCAACGCGATCGGCACCGGTGTAGCCGACGACAAAGCTCTGTATGCGTATGTTCCGGCCATCATCCGTTACTACCTCGGGGAAGATCCGATTTTGGCGAATGTTCAAACCTATCTGCTCACCGACCGTTCGCAGAGAAGCTACGTACTCGAACACCTGGACGAGTTGGTCGTGAAAGCGGTGGGCGAATCGGGCGGCTACGGAATGCTGATCGGGCCGCACAGCACCGAAGCGGAAAGGGAAGAGTTCCGCGGCAGAATTGAGGCCGAGCCCAGAAACTACATCGCGCAGCCCACCCTGAGCCTGTCCCGTGCGCCATGCTTTCTCGAAGGAGAAGTGCAGGCGCGGCATGTGGACCTGCGTCCTTACATTTTGTACGGGGAGAACGTCACGCTGGTGCCCGGAGGCTTGACCCGTGTCGCGCTGCGCCGCGGATCGCTAGTAGTGAACTCCTCGCAAGGCGGCGGAAGCAAAGATACGTGGGTGCTAAGAGGCTAGGGCCAAGGATCAGGGGCTAGGGGCTAGTACCGAGTACTGGTCCCCCGCCCCTGACCCCTAGTCCCTGACCCCTGAACTCATAGAGGAGCCGAACAGCCATGCTTTCCCGAGTGGCCGACAGTTTGTACTGGATGAGCCGCTATCTTGAGCGCGCGGAACATACGGCACGGCTGATCGAAGTCGACCTGCAGTTGCGGCTCGATCAGTCGCCGGAATCCGGCGCGGGACGCTGGCTCCGGCTGCTCAACGCCCTGCAGACTCCGGTTCCGGAAGACGCCCGGATCGACGCGGCGTCGATCACTCAACTGCTGACGCTCGAACGCACCAATCCGTCTTCGATTCTGTCCTGTGTCGCGGCGGCTCGCGAGAACATCCGCCAGGTGCGTGAGCAGTGCAGCACAGAAATGTGGGAGCAATTGAACCGGCTTTATCTTCAGGTGAGCAATACCAGCAAGGCCGAGGCGTGGCTGCTGAATTCGCACATCTTCTTTCGCGCCGTGCTGGAGGGAGCTCACCTGTTCCAGGGCGTCACCGACTCGACCATGTCGCACGGCGAAGGCTGGCAATATATCCAGCTCGGTCGATACGTCGAGCGCACCGACACGCTCGCGCGTTTGATCGGCACGCATTTCGGAAGCCTCACGCAGCCCCCCGATCAGGCCGTGGAAAGCGAGGAGTATCTCGAGTGGGTCGGATTGCTGAAGTCATGCGCCGCGTTCGAGGCCTACTGCAAGACGTACACGGCAGAGATGCGCCCGCTACGGGTAGCGGAATTTCTGCTGCTGAATCCGGAGTTTCCGCATTCGGTCCGATTCTCGGTCGACATGGTGCACGCGTCGTTGGCCCGTATCGGAGAAATGACCGAGCGCAAAGCCGAACAGCCGGTACGCCTGGCCGGACGCCTGCAAGCGACCCTGAACTTCAGCCAGATTGATGAGATTCTGGCATCGGGAGCAAGCGCCTATGTCGACAGCGTGCGCTGGCAATGCGCCCAGGCGCACACAGCGATTCATCAGGTGTACTTCGACTATTCGGTAGAGTCGGCGCTGGCCTAGAAATTGAGTAATTGGGAAATTTAGTAATTTTGTAATTTGAAAACCACAAACCACGACGAAGTGGATTTTCAATTACAAAATTACTCAATCCCGTTGGGGGTTCCGTTGATCTATTCCGTCCGTCATACCACGATCTTCCGCTACGAACCCGCGGTGCGCGAGAGCATCATGGAGGTTCGTCTGCAACCTCGCAGCGACGGAGACCAGCGATGCCTGAACTTCACGCTGAAAGCCGATCCGGCCGCGAGCATCATGCAGTACCGCGATTTCGCGGGGAATACCGTCCACCATTTCGACATCGCCGCCGCTCACTCACAAGTAACGGTCACGGCCGAGTCTTCGGTCGAAGTACAAACCGCTCCCAATCCGCGAACCGCCGATTGCGGCGACTGGTCTGATCTGGATGCGCTCGTAGCCGGCGGCGATTATTGGGAGATGCTGCTCCCCAGCCACTTCGCTTGCTCTACGCCGGATCTGGAAGATCTGGCGAAGGCTTTGAAGTGTGAACGGCGGGGAAATCCGCTGGAGTTGCTGACTGAACTGAACAACGCCATCTACACACTTTTTGCCTACGTTCCAAACAGCACAAAGGTGGACTCTCCGATTGACGAAGCACTGAAGACCCGGCAAGGCGTATGCCAGGACTTTGCTCACATCATGATCGCCCTGGTGCGCCGGCTGAAGATTCCGTGCCGATACGTCAGCGGATACATGTTCCACCGGGAAGAGAACGAGAAACACCGCTCGCTCGAAGGCGCATCCCACGCGTGGGTTGAGGCAATGGTGCCGCGTTTAGGATGGTTGGCATTCGATCCGACAAATAATCTGGTGGGTGCGGACCGGCACATTCGCGTCGCGATTGGTCGCGACTACGCCGATGTTCCTCCGACCCGCGGCGTGTACAAGGGAGAGGCGCAGAGCGAGTTAAGCGTGACAGTTACAGTAAGTCCAGCCGACAAAGAACCAGTGGAACCGCCCGCCCCAAGCTTCGTAGTCCGGTCGAGGCCAGTGCTGGTGCGGAATACGGCGAAGCGGGTCGATCAGGAACAGCAACAACAGCAGTGAATCCAGACCGCAGTAGCCGCGCGGCCAGTGCAAATAAAGTCCTGAGGGTGCCCCACCCTTGTCGCGTTCTGTGCGACAGGGTGGGGATTTTGACTTTCCCCTTTGACTGCGTCCCAGCATTTCTTACGGGCAAGACGATGGAGCGAAGTCAAAGAGATAACCACGCCACGGCAATGAAGGCGGAGCTCCTCACCGCCGCAGTGCCTACTTAACAATTACAGCGATGCTGTGATCGCCGTAGTTCCCCGACGTATCCCATGCGCGTACCACAACTTTGTGTTTACCGGTCGACATCTTCAGATTGATGCTGATCGCCTTGGTCGCGCGGCCGTGGTAAGTCGCTTTGCTATCCACGTAGACCCGCCATCCGGTGATCGTTTGTCCGCTGGAAGGTATCGCCGACGCCCGCAGATTTACCGGCGACCCGGCAGTTGCATTGTTCGACGGCGTCGTGATTTTCACCGCCGGTTTCGTGGCATTCACCGTTAGGTTAAGCGTCTGATCGCCGAAGTTCCCAGAGGAATCCCATGCACGAACCATGACTTTGTGCGTCCCTGTGCTCATGGCGACTTTAGGGTTGATGGTGGAGACTGCGCCGCCGTTATAAACGCCCACATTGTCGACATAGATCCACCATCCTGAAACGGAGTGACCGGGGCTGGCCTGCGCCGTGGCCTGGATCGGCACCGGAGAGCTCATCGTCGAGCCGCTTGCGGGATCGCTGACGATCACCTGCGGCTTGATTCCCCCGGTGCTGAAGAAATCAGACATGTCGGAGGCCGTGGCCGAAGCGCCGGGATAGCTGCGGATTCCCAGGCTATCGAGCATGGTCCGCAGCGCGTTCTCGTGTTTGTACAACTTTCCGGAAACCGTGTGCGGCGTGACTTTCGGGCCGATAAGCGCCGTGTAGACCGACGCACCGCAACCGGCGTTGGTGCCGCCTCCGCATTCATCGAAGGTGACGATCGCCAATCCGTCGCCTCCGGGCTGAAAGTCCGGCGTGGTTAGGATCGGGCCGAGCGTGCCACTAAGAAACGCATCGACAGCCGCCAGTTTTTGTTCGGTAGTGCAGCTCGACATGCCGACCGGGCAATCATGCGCGTCATGATTCCCGTCAGGCACGATGATCATGAAGCGGGGGAGGGCGCCTTTCGCCAGATCGGTGGTGAGCTGCGAGAGATCGGCGATGCGGTTCGCCGATCCGTTGGTGTTGTTCAGGATGTCGCTGTACCACGTGGCGCCATTGTGGCGGCGATAATAGGCGGTGCCGTGATTGTTGTCCGGGGTAGTGGGAGTTCCTCCGGCCGCTGCGTACGACTGCGCGTAGACCTTCCACGAAATTCCGTGGTTGTTCATTTCACGGAAAATGTTGTCGTCGGTAATCGGATCGGTTGTAGCTGTCCCGGGATAATAACAATCGTTTCCGTTACAGTTGAAATCGTGCGTGCCCGAGGGCAGCGTGCAGTTGGCCTTCGAATGGCAGCTGCCCGAAGCGAGCCAGAGATAGTCCATGAGCGAGCCGCCATTGTCGGACAGATAGTCTGTGGCGTAACCGTGGGTATAGCCCTCGCCGGTAAGCCAAGGCATGTTGGCCATCACATCGTTGTAGCTGGTGTTCTCGTTGATCACCAGCACGACATGCTTGGATGTTGGGACTTGCGCGAATGCTGCTGCGACGAGGCACACCAGTGCGGCGGCAGCAAGCACACTTCTCCGTACCTTTTGCAGAATCATGGAAACGCCCCTCAATTTATTTCTTGCGCTTGCTCCGCCCGCACGACACAGATGCACGACGGTCTTTCAGGAAGGAATTGTTTTCTTGCGGTGGAGGGAGTTTATACGAACTTCACAGCAGTTAAGCTGTGAAAAACGATGAGTCATGACCAAGGTAACGAATGAGAAGGCCTAATCCCGAGTTGCGTTGGTTACTCTGCGGCTCTCTGCGGCGATTCTCTGCGAACTCTGCGGTAAAAGCGCTACCGCAGAGAACGCCGAGAAATACCGCGCGGGGAACGCAGAGAAAATCGTATCGACAACAAGCTTTATTCGTTGAGCGAGCAGCTACAGTCGGCCGGAACCACGTGCGCCAGCAGGAAATCGGCGACGCGCTTGTAGGCATCGATCTGGTTCTCGACGCGGGCGAAGCCGTGGCCTTCGTTCTCGTAGACCTTGTAGTCGACGGTCCCGCCGCGTTTTTTGATGGCGTCGACCACCTGCTGCGTTTCTGACTTCGGGCACCGCGGATCGTGCCCGCCAGCAAGCAGCAGCAGCGGGGCTTTGATCTGATCGATGAAGTTGATCGGCGACCGGTCTTCGTATAGTGCCTTGTTCTTGACAGGATCGCCCATGGTCGCCAGATCGCTCTCGCGCAGGACCGGATCTTCGTTCTCGATTTCGGTGAACCAGTTGACGAAGGGCACGATGGGAACGGCTGCGGCCCAGACCTCCGGAGCTTTGCTGACGGCCATCATACTGAGATAGCCGCCATAGCTCGCGCCCATGACGGCAATCTTTTTCGGATCAAGATGGCCGGTTTGCTTGATCCAATCCACGCCGGCCAGCACATCCTGCAGATCGCCGCCACCCATATCGAAGAGATTCGCCAGTTGAAATTCCTTGCCGTATCCGGTTGAGCCGCGGTAGTTGGGTGCGAGCACCATGTATCCCTGATTCACCGCGAACTGCACGAAGCGGTTGAAGGAATTCATGGTCTGCGACGTCGGGCCTCCATGGAGGTATACGATCGCCGCATTCTGCTCATTGCGCGCCATGTTGAACGGTACGTAGAGGAAAGCCGAGATGGTCCACTTGCCGTCGCGGCTCGGATAGCGAACGAGATAAGGCTCGACCATATCCTCGGAGCGAATGCCGCCCACGAGCGAATGCGTGATCTGCTGCGACTTACCGTTAGCGAGATGGTAGATCCAGAGATCGCCCGGCGCGGTCGGTCCGTTGTGATAGTAGAGAAGCTTGGAGCCATCGGCGCTGAAGGCAGATTGGCCGCCCGCAGGCTCATTGACGCCTTTAGGAATCGGCAGGGCAGTCGATTTGCCGGTTGCGAAATCGTACAAGGAGATGTCTTCATTGCCATCCACGTTGGCGCTGAACACGACGCGCTTGGCGTCGGGTGAAAATTCGTGACCTCGGATCTCCCATTTATCCTTGGTGAGCCACTTGATTCTCCCCGGAATTAACTTCCCGGCGATGGATTCGCCCTTGTCGCTATATTCAAGAATCCCGATGTTGTCATAGCCATTTGCGGCGTTTGAGGTGATTAAGATCTGTCCTCCATCGGGAACCGGGCGTGACATGTCATTCGCGAAATAAAGTTGCTCTCCTTCGTGAGGTGTGAGCAGTGTGCTCTTTAACGTCGCCACGTCCGCGATGAAGATGTTCGAATCCGTCCCCTTGGCCTGCTCCTGCGTATAGACAATGTACTTCCCATCTTTCGACCAGATGGGATTCAAGTTCCGTTTGTCCTGGGCAGTGTTCGTCGTGAGATGCTTCACCTCTCGCATCACCATGTCATAGATGTCGATCTCGACGGCCGCCGAGGTCTTAGGCTTCACCTCGTACGCCAGATAGCGACCGTCCGGCGACCACGTCGGAGCGGTCTCCGCAATCTCGCGCGTCTGCGTCAGATTCACGACCTTGCCGGACTTGGGCGAGACGATAAAAATGTCCCACTGTTCGTCCCCGTCGTAGTCGGATTGATATGCGATCCACTTGCCGTCGGGCGACCAGGTAATGCCCGACTGCCGTTGATCGCTGACCGTGAGCTGGCTAGGGAATCCGCCCTCGGCCGAAACAATCCAGATATTGTTTCGCCCGCTCATGTTCGAGATGAACGCGATGCTCTTGCTGTCCGGCGACCACGTCGGACGCCCGATCTGCCGCGTCATGTACAGCTTCTCGATGGTCAGGCTGCGCGGTTCGACCTGAGCGTTAGGCTTTGAGGAGATCTGTTTCGGATCCGTAATGGCCTTCGGCTCAGGCAGGGTCTGGGCAGAACTCTCCGCGACAACAGCGCTCATGAAGATGGCGATAGCAAACCGGGCGAAAGCACGCATGGTTCGTGAACCTTCGAAGAGGAAGGAAAAGTTTAGCAGAGGAGGAAGACTAATCGATGATGCCAAGATGCCGAAGCAAGTCCTCAGTCGTGAACAGTTCGACGCGAAGCTTTTCAAAATCGCGGTCGTTCGACCAGATAGGAATCTTGCGATGAAGCGCGAGAGCTAGGAGTTCTGCATCATCCGGATCGCGAAGACCTATCCTCCGGCGCGCGTCCGGGAGACTAGTGGAATATTCGCTGCGCCCCACCACCGTAATCGGCAACGATGCGACAGCCAGTAAGAGCAGATCCCCGCGTAAACGCTTCTTCTCGGCCAGAAGCAGAGCGTATTCCTCGACTTCCGCTAGATTCGCTTCGGTAGTGAGGACTTCTTCAATCTGAGGATGACTGAGAACCAGCCGGGCCCGGCCGCCGAGCACGGCCGCGAGCAGTACGTTAGCGTCCCCGGCGAGCCGCACGGCGCACCTTTCGCCACCGGGCGAAGTCGGCGAGTACTTCCGATTCCTTCACTCGCTTCTTCTTGAGCTGCCGGGCGATATCAGCCGTCAGCATGGCGAAAAGTTCCCGCTTGAGGTCGACCGGGAGCGAGGCTTCCCGCCAAGGCAGGAATATGCCAGCTACGCGACCACGGCGGGTAACCAGAATCAGATCGTCCGAGCGAAGCATGGTCGTAGCGCGATCGCGAAACTCCCTTACCGAGCTAATTCTCATGTGGTCACTCCAGTGACCATTATATCAGCACGCCTCGCATTACGCCTTCGCCCCTTTGTGCGTCTCGACGGTGCTCCAAGTCTTATCCCCGGCGTGGCAGAGGTTCTCTAACGCACACTCGGCGCACTTCGGCTTGCGTGCGATGCATAGCTTGCGCCCGTGCCAGATGACCTGGTGTGAAAACAGAATCCACCGGTCACGCGGGATGATCTTCATCAAATCCTGCTCGATCTTTTGCGGATCGTTCTCCTTTGTCAACTCCAGTCGCCGCGAGATGCGGTGCACGTGCGTATCGACGACCACTCCTTCGGCCTTCTTGAACCACGTGCCCAGCACGACGTTCGCGGTTTTTCTTGCTACGCCGGGCAACGTGAGCAATTTGTCGATGTCTTCCGGAACCTGTCCGCCAAACTCGGCAACGATCTTCTTGGCCGCGCCCACCACCGATTTCGATTTGTTGCGAAAGAATCCAGTCGAGCGGACGTCGGGCTCCAATTGTTCGGGCGTCAGGGCAGCGAAGGCTTCTACGGTGGGGTATTTCCGAAACAGTTCCGGGGTCACGCGGTTCACATTTACGTCGGTCGACTGCGCAGAGAGAATCGTCGCCACCAGAAGTTCCCAGGCGCTTGCGTGTGTGAGTACGCAGGTCACGGCAGGATAGAGGTCATTCAGCCGCTTCAGGATTTCGGCAACACGCTCCGGAGCGATCGGGTTGTAGCCTTTGGTCAGCTTGCCGGGAGCCGTGCCCGCTTTTTGGCGAGACGGAGATTTTTTACCCCCTGCGACCGGGGGCTTTCGGTCGAGCGATTTGACGCTTCTCGAGACACGCTTAGAATCGGCCTTCGCGGGCGAAAGCGCCCGCGCCACACGAACCTTGTCCTGGCGCCCAGAGCGCGCAGGCTGACGGGGAACCAATCCACGAGGCATGGCTCTTCCTTTCCAGTGCTCGATGAGCGCCCATCATAGCAACCGAGCATGACGTATTTCCAATCGGCAATCGCCAACCGAAATTCGGCATTGCCGCGCATGGCCCTCGGTAACCTGTTTGGGAATTGACCGCACGAACGGCACTCGGTACTCTTGAATTACACCAGAGCAGGACTAAACAACGTGGCAGTCAACTTCATCCAACTCGGGCAGGTGTGGCGTAGCGAGGCCGATGGCCAGGACTACCTCGTCACCAAGGTCTACAACGAAGTCTTCAGCCAGTACGCGATGCTTCGTCCGGCGGGCATCACCGCTCCCGATGCGCCGACTGTGCGCGTGAAAGTCTCGAAGAGCCCTCAGGGCGCAACGCTTCCCGGATACGCTTTCACGCAAGAAGGGTCATTCTGAGAAGCAGTTCCCAGTACTCAGTTCTCAGTAAGGGCCGGCGCGTGCCCGTGCAGTTCAACGATTTCCGATAAACTTGAAGGGCAACTACTACTTCTTCGTTCTCTTCAGTCTGCAGCAGTCTTTAACTGAGAACCGAGAACTGAGAACTGCTCCGTGACTGAAAAGATCCTTGCCATCCTGTTCGTCTTCATCAGCAAAATCATCGCCGCGACCGGCTATGCCGGGATCGCTATTCTGATGGCGATTGAGTCGGCCTGCATTCCGCTTCCTTCCGAATTGATCATGCCCTTTGCGGGATATCTGGTGTATCAAGGCCATTTCAACCTCTGGTGGGCCGCCACCGCCGGCGCAATCGGCTGCAATCTCGGCTCGCTAGTCGCGTACGAAATCGGAGCCTATGGCGGGCGTCCGCTGGTGGAGCGTTACGGACGCTGGATCCTGATGGGCCGCCGTGAACTCGACTGGGCCGACCGCTTCTTTGCGCGCTGGGGATATCTGGCTGTGTTCATCGCGCGCCTGCTGCCAGTCATCCGCACTTTTATTGCGTTGCCCGCCGGAATCGCACGCATGCCCCGCGGCCGCTTTCACATCTACACCTTCCTCGGATCGTGGCCGTGGTGCCTGGGCCTCGCATATCTCGGGATGAAGCTCGGCGAAAATTGGCGCGAACTGGGCAAATACTTCCACAAGTTCGACGCCGTGATCGGCGTGATCATCGTGGTCGCCGCAATCTGGTTTATCTGGAGTCATTGGCAGAATCGAATCAAACGTCAAGCGTCGGACCTCAGCCCTCAGTAGAACCCAGACACCTGTCATTCTGAGCGGAGTTGCCGCGAGCGCAGCGAACGGCAACGCAGTCGAAGAATCCCTGCCAGCATTTCAGACCTTGATCCAACGCCCGTACTGATGTAAAAGCAGAAGCGCTCATTCCAAGGAGATTCCATGACTCGCCGCTTGTTCGCCGCCGTCCTGTTCGTCAGCATCCTCGTCCCCATCAGCGCCCGCGCTCAGTCGGCGACTTCCGACCATCCTTTCGTCGTCGAGTACTACTACAAGACCAAGTGGGGACACGCCGACGAGTTCCTGAAGCTGTTCAAGAGGAATCACTATCCCCTGCTGAGGAAAGAAGTCGAGATGGGACGCATGGTGAAGGTCTGGATGGACCAGCCGCGCTATCACACGACCGAAGACGGGCGCTGGGACTTCCGCGTGACCATCGTCTTCAAGAACGCCGCCGTCGCCAACGAAGCCTTTGATGAAGATGCGCTTAAGAAGCAGCTCTGGCCCGACCAAGAAAGCTATACGCGCGAAGAGCAGCGCCGCTTCGAAATTCTCGACGCCCACTGGGACTTGCCGATCAAGACCGTCGATCTAGACGCCAAACCTTAAGGCATCAACCACAAAGGACACGAAGGTACACGAAGGAAGGACTGCGAGTCCTTCGTGCACCTTCGTGCCCTTTGTGGTTCTAGCTTTGTGGTTCTAACCTTGATCGATCTTCAGAAAGCGATCACATTCTCATAAGTCTTCCATGCCGAAGGCGGTACTTACGAACGACTGGAACCCCGCGGTGAAAAGTGGGAAAATAACGGTAACAGGCTGTCTGTTGCCTCCGCGAAAGCGCGTCCTTAGGAGGTCTCAATGCTGGCGACAAGGCATCGGCTACCACGCAATCCGCTGTTCCAGTTTCATCCCATGCATACGCTGTTTTCAGTTCTTGGGGCGTTGTTCCTGTTCGGATTGCTGATCTGGTTTCTGGCAGTTCCGGCGAAGTAGCGCGATTTTGCGCCGAAGAGCACGCTGAAGGACCCTCCTTGTCTCCTCGCACCCCCTTCGCGATGCGCGTACCTGCTCGCGCGATGTTAAATCTTAATAACAACTCGCAAGAAATTCCTTTATCGGCACGATCAAAATTTGGAATTAGACATTCCCGCTGCCAAATCGATAATGTCTGTTATGGACTCCTCTTTAACAGTTGAAGATTCACATGTAGACGTACTGCATGAAATTACGGTCCGTCTGAACGCGGCGGATGGGTTCCACGAAGTTCTTGCCCGGGTTGTCGATTTTGCCACCGCGCTCGTGAAGTGCGATGCCTGTCTCGTCTATGTGCTCGAAGGCGACGAACTCGTCTTGCGTGCGTCGAAGAATCCCCACCCGGAAGTGGTCGATCGCCTGAAACTGCGTGTCGGTCAGGGAATCACGGGATGGGTCGCGGAACACAGCGAACCGGTGGCGATCCCGGAGAACGCCGCGCACGATCCGCGCTTCCAGTTTTTCCACGAACTACCCGAAGACAGCTATGAGGCTTTTCTCTCCGTGCCCCTGATGTGCAGGGGTCGCGTGGTCGGTGTCATCAATCTGCAGCACCGGCAGCACCATGTGTATCGCCGCCGCGAAATTCGTATGATCTCCACCGTGGGATTCCTGGTGGGAGCGGAAATTGAACTGGCGCGCCTGGAAGAAGCCAACTCCACGCTAACCGAGCAATTGCAGACGCGAAAAATCGTCGAGCGCGCGAAAGGAATTCTGCAGCGCGATCTTGGCCTGAACGAAGAGCAGGCCTACCTGGCGATCCAGCGCCAGAGCCGCCAGAAGCGCAAACCGATGAAGGAAATCGCCGAAGCCATCGTCCTCAGCGATGATGTGCGCGGGAATTCGCAGGTGCAGCCCACGTAGAGTCCGCACAAGCCTCAGGAACGAAGAACCGCAAGCCATTCCGGGATGGCCACTTTAACCCCGACCTGCAACCAGCTGATCATTCGGCGCCTCCCTCTTGGGCGATGCTTTCAGCACAATCATGCTGGCGTCATCCTGAAAGCGGTCGCCGCAATGTTGCGAGGCCGCTTGCATCAACCGACTACGACCAGATCACGGTGCGATCAATGTTGGCGATAGTCGTCCGTCCCGTGAGCGCCATAAAGCGTGGAGAGAGCCGCGATTGCACTCCCCGAAACGAGTGCCCCTCGGCGAGTGATTGCCATAGCAGCCTCCTACGATTGCGTCTCTAAGGCACGACTTTGGTGGCAGTTCCTTCTGTGAGGGTTACATAACGGCCGTTCGCGTCGAGCATTTCATACTTCGACGTATACTGAGAGGCTGATAAGATCGTGATTGTAGTTCTTCCTTTGGCGGCTTTGCCAAACACCTTGTCTTCAAGCATCCACGTCCAAGTATTTCCGTTAACCGTTCCTGTGCCGCTACCCACGAGTCCGGCACTGCTCGCGTAGAATTCTGTATAGACCTTCGCATCGCTGTCGTAGGCGATGATGGCGTCGGTCCTCGGTATCTGCCCTTCAGCGCGGCTCTCGACACAGAATCCCCCCGGACCCAATGTAACTGTCGCGGTGGTGACACCCTTACCGGCCGGCACATACTCGTTGGCTTTAATCTCGGTTTCCACTTTCCATGTGCCAAGGAAGTACTCCAACTTCTTGTGCTCGGGGCCTGGCTTCGGGCCCTCTGGTGGAGCTTGTGCGAGTGAGAGCGCTGTGAATCCGCAGATCAGAATGACGGCGCCCGACGATCGTATGCTCATTGTCTTCTCCTTCGAAAGCGCGATCAGGTTTCTCGAAGCGCTCTTTTTTGTCAATGAACGCTACGACTCCGTCCGTGACGTGTCCTTAAGGATTTGCTAAGATTCGCCTAAATCTGATGGCCGGCCGTGAGGTATTTCATTTCGACGAGTTCACGCTCGACGTGCAAGAACGGCGTCTCCTGCGCGGCGCGGAAGCCGTCCACTTATCACCGAAGGCCTACGATGTGCTGGTGGCGTTGGTGCGGCAGCGAGGCCGCATGGTCACGAAGGACGAATTGCTGAGGCGCATCTGGCCCGAGTCATTCGTCGAGGAAGGCAGTCTCACGGTTCACATGTCAGCGCTGCGCAAGGCGCTTGGCGAGGACGCCCACCGGCCGATCTATGTCGAAACGGTGGCGCGGTCAGGGTACCGCTTCATTGCTGCAGTCACCTGCGATCTGGCCCACGAGAAGCCATTAACACCGAGCGCCATGACGCGACCCGTCGAGCTCTACGAGCTAGTCGGCCGCGGCCGGTCTCACCTGTTGTCAGGCTCGTACTTCGAACTGCCTGCCGCCGTGGACGCCTTTCGTTCCGCGATCGAGATCGATCCGACCTATGCACCGGCGCAGGCCGGCTTGGCGCGCGCACGGTGCGTGCAAGCAGTGTTTCGCGCGGTGCCGCACCAGGAAGCGTTTGCGGAGGCGAAGGCGTCTGCCTTACGCGCGCTGGCGATGGACAGCGCTTCGGCGGACGCGCAGGTTGCCCTTGGCACGGTCCTTTTTCTCAGCGAGTGGGACTGGACGGCGGCGGAGCGCAGCCTGCAACGTGCGCTCGAAATCAATCCGGATCACACCGAGGCGCTCCTGCAGTATGGGTCGCTACAGGAAGCGCTCGGGCGGCTCGACGATGGGCTGCGTTGCAAGCAACAGGCGCTCGCGCGCGATCCGCGATCGCCCGGCGTTCTGGTGCAGATCGCCATCTCTTACTGGCATCAGCGGAAGTACGACGACACGCTTGTCTGGGCCCAGCGAGCGCTCGACGTCGACCCGAAGCATGTGCTCGCGTGCCAATTCATTAACCACGTCTATTGGAAGATCGGGGACGTCAGTAGATTCGCGGCCTGGACCATCAGCCAGGCCATCGCGTGGGGCTTTTCCGAAGAGAGAGTAGCGGTGTTGAAGCAGGTCACCGCGAACACGCAGCAGGTGTACGCGACGGCCGGCCTCTCCGGGGTGAGAAGATTCATGGTGGATCAGATCACGAACCCGCAACTGGACTTCGACATTTTGCTGAAGATGGCATTCTTCCGCGCCGCTCTGTATGGGGCGGCAGGCCGGCTCGATGAAGCGTTCGACTGCCTTGATCAGGCCATCGCGTACCGCGACCCAGCACTCGTTCACCTGGCAGTCGCACCGGATTGGGACAGCCTCCGAGCTGACCCGCGGTTCGCAGAGCGCCTGCGATCGATGGCGCTTCCTTCGGCTGCCCATGACAACATCGGCAACTAAACGTGCCCTGGCAGTCGAGCTTCTGCTGGATGCGGTAGTGCCCGATTACTGCCCCGATCGCCCGGGCCCGTTGCCGCCATTGGCGGGGCAAAGTAACACCGACGCCGACTCGAAAGCCAGAAAAGAGGCGGGCTTGTAGCCTGCTCACTCGTCCGGTTTGTTTCACTTGTCCGTGTAAAGGGAAAAGCGGAAGTAATCCTTAAGTTAGATGGAATGAGACGGCTGGTCTCGCGGAACAGATAAGCTGTCCGCACGCACTCGATGAGGTGCAAAGGAGACCAGCCTGATGCAAGAGAATAGCAGACGTTCAGCGGATGTGGAGAAGCCTGGGATGACTGTGGGGATCGATCTAGGCGATCGGTTCAGTCGATATTGTGTGGTGAACCAGGAGGGCGAAGTTATCGAGGAGGGTCGGATACAAACGACGAGGGCAGCGCTGGAGAGACATTTCACTGGGGAAAGGCAGCGGATTGCGATGGAATGCGGGACGCATTCGCCATGGGTGAGTCGATTGTTGCAGAGCATGGGGCATGAAGTGTTGGTGGCAAACGCGCGCAAGGTGCGGGCGATCACGGGCAGCGAATCGAAGAATGATCGCAACGATGCGGAGAAGTTGGCGCGGTTCGCCGCCTACGATGTGCGGTTGTTGTCGCCGATTCAACATCGTAGCCCGGAACGACAGCGAGATCTGAACCTGCTGCAGACTCGCGACACGCTGGTCCGGGCACGGACCATGCTGGTGAATGCGATGCGTGGGTTGGTGAAGAGCGCCGGGCAACGACTACCAAAGTGTTCGACGGAATCGTTTGCCAGGGCAGTACGGACAACGATTCCCGCGGGCATGGAGCCAGCGCTCACGCCGTTGTTAGAGCAAGTAGCGAGTTTGACGGAGCACATCCGGAAGATGGACAAACAGATCGAAGCACTGGGGAAACAATATCCCGAAGTCGTGAGGTTACGAAGCGTGCCCGGCGTGGGGCCGGTGGTTGCAGCCGCGTACGTGTTGACGCTGGACTCACCCGGGGCGGCGGGAAAGAGCCGGGCGGTGGGCGCCTTCCTGGGATTACGGCCGCGGCAAAGCCAATCGGGGGAGTGCGATCCGCAGCTACGGATCAGTAAAACGGGAAACTCCTATCTGCGCCGATTGCTGGTACAAGCGGCGCAATATGTATTGGGACGCTTTGGACCGGATTCCGAACTACGGCGGTGGGGCCTGAAACTGGCCGCTAGCGGAGCCAAGCGTGGAAAAAAGCGCGCAGTGATTGCCGTAGCGCGCAAACTGGCGGTTCTGTTGCACCATCTCTGGCGGAGTGGCGAATATTATCGACCGTTTCCGAATGGAACCCAAGTGTTTACTCCATAAGGGACAAGATCGGACAACCAGCACCGGATGCAAATCTCGCGTTGCGGCGACTGCGCTTAAGCGCTTGGCCCGAAACACAAGGCCGTAAGTTAGATTGCAGCACCGCTTCATCACTATCGGACACCAACATGCACCGAGTCCCACGGACTCACCAGAGTGCGAATAGAAGCCCGAGATGAAACCGCGAGAAGATGAAAGACAAAAGCACCATGAAATGCACGGTGCATACTTGACACGATCAGCCGTCTCATAGAAGCGCCTATGGGGCAATGCCCCCTGACTTGCTTACCCCTAACGCGGCACTGAAGGCCGCTTTTCGACGTGACACACGAGGTCGAGCTTCGCTCGACGGACCGCCGAAGGCGGCTGTCCCCACTTGACGAGGGCGGCTCTTTGCAGCAAGCCGTCGTCGGATTACCATAGGTAACATTGTTTACAACTTCCCCGGAGATTATCTGACCATGGGTCCACTCAGTTTTCGTAGCAGTGCGTCGTCGGCTGGACGTTTAATCCTTACTCTTTTCCTTGCCGGTTTTAGCCTCATCGCTGCTCATGCGCAGACCAAGCCGGAGCGGCAGTCCAAGGCCGCCAAGTCAGCGCAATCGGCGCAGACTGCTCCGTCGGCGCAGAGTGCGGCCGCTTCCCCGAGCGCGAGCGACACCGATAAGGAAGAGTCCAAGCCCGAAGAGAAAGCCTTCAAGGGGATGAAGTACCGGCTGGTCGGGCCATTCCGCGGTGGGCGGTCGCTGACGGCCGCGGGCATTCCGGGCGATCCGACAACGTACTACTTTGGCGCGACCGGCGGAGGAGTCTGGAAGTCGACGGATGCCGCGATGACCTGGTCGTCTGTATTCGACAAAGAGGGAACATCGGCGATTGGCAGCATCGCGGTGGCAAACTCGAATCACAATGTCGTGTACGTCGGTACCGGCGAGGCCTGCATTCGCGGCAACATCTCGCACGGTGACGGAGTCTACAAGACTTTAGATGGCGGAAAGACGTGGAAGAACGTCGGATTACGCGACTCCCGGGCCATCGGCAAGGTCATCATCAATCCCACGAACCCTGACATTGCCTTCGTAGCGGCGTTGGGGCATCCGTTTGGGCCGAACCCGGAGCGCGGTATCTTCCGCACAATTGATGGAGGAAAAACCTGGGAGAAAGTCCTCTACAAGGATGAGAACACCGGCGGAATCGACATTGCTTTCGATCCTCACAATCCCAACATACTTTTCGCCGCGCTCTGGCAGGCGCGCCGCACTTCGTGGAGCATGGCCAGCGGTGGCCCCGGCAGCGGCATCTACCGTTCCAACGACGGCGGCACCACCTGGAAGCATCTGGAGGAGCACGGGCTTCCCAAGGGACCGTACGGCAAGATCGGGGTCGCAGTAGCCGCGAATTCCGATCGCGTGTATGCGCTGATCGAGGCCCATAATCCCGATGGCGGGCTGTATCGGTCGGACGATGGCGGTGAGTCGTGGCAGTTGGTAAACCCCAACCATAGCCTGTGGCAGCGGCCGTGGTATTACATGCACGTCATTGCCGATCCGCGCGACGAAAACGTTCTGTACATCATGGATGTGGACGCCTACAAGTCCACCGATGGCGGGCATCTCTTCAACAAAGTGCGCGTCCCGCATGGCGACAACCACGGATTGTGGATTGATCCCGCGAACACGAAGCGCATGATCGCCTCAAACGACGGAGGTGTCACCGTCACCCTGGATGGGGGAAAGAATTGGACGCCGCAAGACAATCAGCCGACGGCGCAGTTCTATCACGTGACGACCGACACGGCGACTCCTTATCGCGTCTATGGGCCTCAGCAGGATTCCGGAACCGTGGCCATTACCAGCCGGAGCGACGAAGGCTCCATCAGCCGCAACGACTGGTATGACGTGGGTGGCGGCGAAGCGGGCTACATCGCGCCGTACCCGCCCGATCCGAATGTCGTTTACGCGGCGGATTACCAGGGAAACATCACGCGCTACGACCGGCACATCGGCCAGGTGAAGTCAATCACCGAGCAGCCCGAACTCTCGGATGCTCACGGCGCGGCCAATCTGGAACACCGCTTTCAGTGGACCGCTCCCGTCATGATTTCTCTGCACGATCCGGAAACGCTGTACCACGCGGGCGAAGTCCTGTTCAAGACGACCGATGGCGGAGTGCACTGGCAGGCGATCAGCCCAGACTTGACTCGCAATGACAAGAGCAAGCAGAAGGTGTCGGGCGGCGATATCACGCTCGATGACTCGGGCACGGAGTACTACGACACCATCTTCGCGCTGGCGGAGTCGCCTCTGAAGAAGGGATTGCTGTGGGTGGGAACCGATGACGGCCTGATCCAGCTTACGCAGGACGAAGGCAAGACGTGGACGAACATTACTCCGAAAGATATGCCGGAGTGGAGCCGCATCAGCCAGATTGATGCATCGGCGTTTGATGCGGGGACCGCGTATGTGGCCGTCGATCGGCATCAGTTCGACGACTTGAAGCCGTACATCTACAAGACCAGCGATTACGGCAAGACCTGGACGAAGCTGGGGAACGGGATTCCGGAGACAACGTTTGTCAGGGTAGTGCGGGAAGATCCGAAGAAGAAGGGCCTGCTTTACGCCGGGACCGAAACCGGCATCTTCGTGTCGTTCAACGATGGCGCGAACTGGCGGCCGTTAAAGCTGAATCTGCCCACCACGCCGGTCCACGACCTCGTGATCAAAGACAACGATCTCGTCGTTGCGACACACGGGCGCGCCTTCTGGATTCTCGATGATTTGAGCCCACTACGGCAGTACAGCGACGAGATCGCTGCCAAGGATGCTTTCTTGTACAAGCCGTCGATGGCGTACCGCATGCAGGCTGGGGCGGGAGGAGAGCGGCATCCTTCGAAGCGGACAGGACAGAATCCGCCCGCAGGAGCCGTAATCTACTACTTCCTCAAGGATGCCCCCAAGAAAGATGTGGAGGCGAAAATCGAGATTCTGGATGCATCAGGCAAAGTCGTCCGCAAGTACTCCAGCACGGAATACGATCCGCTCGAGGAGCCTCTAGATCCCGACGACAAGAAGCCGGAAAAGCAACTGAAGCCGGACGCTGGGCTGAATCGCTTCGTCTGGGACCTGCGGTACGAGGAGGCGCGACGGGTGCCCGGCTATTACCTCTGGGAATACGGAGCCGGTGCACGAGGACCGGTGGCTGCGCCGGGGCACTATCAGGTGCGGCTGACGGTGGGCGGGCAGAGCCAGACTGCGGACTTCGATTTGAAGCTGGATCCGCGAGTGAAGGTCAGCCAGGCTGATCTCGAAGCGCAATTCAACCTGCTGCTCCAGACGCGCGATGAGCTGAGCCGGGTGTACGACGCGGTCAACCAGATTCAGGATGTCCGCGGACAGCTGTCAGGGCTGAAGCGGCGGTTGCCGGAGAACACCGGAGCGAAGAACATCGTCGCGGCGGCTGACGACCTGGAAAAGAAGCTGGTCGCGGTTCGCGATGGGATTCTGAATCTGGATATCAGTGCCAACGAAGACTCGCTGGCCTATCCTCCGCAACTGGACGCCAAGCTGGCGTTTCCTGGCGATGGATGCCGGGATCCGCCGACTCAGCGCCGACCGAAGCCGAACAGCGGCAACTGGAAAGCTGAAACGGCAGAGCGGGGAATTGCTGGCGAAATGGGAAGACCTGCAACGCCGAGATCTGGCGGCATTCCAGAAGATGACGGCGGAGGGCAGCCTGTCGACAGTGATGGTGCCGCCAGCAGGAAGGGCTGCCGAGGAGCCTGTTGCCGCGCACTGACGGGAAGTCTTACGTCTTGCGCGTAGCGTGTTAGGCCGGCCTCCCGAGCCACGGCCCGCTCCAATGTCATCCTGAGCCGCGTCTTTTGCGGCGAAGGACCTGTGCAACTCGCTGGCAGCACCGACGCCGCTCAGGATGAGAAGGGTAGAGGAGCACACAATTTCCTATAAGGCTCTAAGACCCAAGATCCTGATGCTCTAAAGATGGCGCCGCCATCGAAGGCAGTACCGTTCCGGATTACTCCTATTACTTCCGTGCCACGCTCTAGCACCGTTGTGCCCTGTTCCTTCTTCATGCGCGTTGATATTGTGCCGATAGAGTTAGTGAGGTTCCTCCCCTGAAGGTGAACGAATCAGCCGGATTGGGGGGCGTGATATGCGAATGATGCATCTGTGCTATGCGGCAATAGGCTTTGCGGTGGCCCGTTGGATCTTCCGGCGGCAAGCATTGCCAGTCGTAGACCCGGTTACCCGTTTTCGGTCACAGGGCCTTTTGTAGACGGTTCTCGAAAAGCTCGGGCGCGCGCACCCGTTGCGCCTCCATTTCGTCCTACGCGCGCCCCGCTTCCCCCCTTGGTACTGTTACCAACGTTTCCCGATATCATCCCTGTTTCATCCCACGCTCCATACAATTGCTGCAGGAACTCTCTTCGGGGATCGTGATCCCTCAGGGACTGGTCCGTTCGCGTCATGTTTCGGCCTTCCGCAATTCGGCTGCTTCTTCTGATTGTTATCCTGGCGCCTCTCGGGGCGATCCGGGCGACGGCGCAGGACGATCCTGACCAGGTGCCCTTGGGAGATGTTGCCCGCAGCATTCGCAAGAAGACTCCTCCGGCGAAGCCCGTCATTGATGACGACAATCTGCCCCTAGTCATGCAGCAGGTCGACAGTCACGATGACGCCGGCTCCGGATTCCGGTTTCTCATGTCACGCGATAGCCAGGGTTTTCAAGTGTCTGCGCCCGACGTGACCTGTAGCCTTGCCTTCACCGCGAACGTGAAATCCCTGCTCTCCAGCCAGTATGACCAAATGGATCTTCCACCCACAGAAATGGCGAAGATAGAAGGAAAGGCAGTGGTGGAAGGGGATGCGTTAACCGTGCCTGTGTTCAACGGCACCCAATGGCATTTGAGCGAGCTCGCAGTCGCATTTACGGTGGTCAAGAAAGCGAGAACGGCCGTCGTGCCCTGGAACCAGGATGGCGCGAGTTCCGCTTCTGGGGATATCACGCCGCCATTAGCACGAGAGACAGGAGCCGACGCGTTTCAGCAAGTTCGTCCCGAGAAGAGGCCAGATGTCGCCGTAATCTACCGGATGCGGGCGCCCGCGCCGCCGTGGTCCAATGCGGTCTTTAGCGCACCACTAAAATTGGAACTCGATCCCGGTGAAGAATGGCACTGGGCCATTGTCCAGGCCAAGGGCTATCCGCCGGAGACATACGTCAGCAGCGTAAAACCGCTTGTGACAGAACCTGTGAGGAAGGAGTCTATTCCGTCCGCTGTGTCCGTAGAGGCTGGCGACGCCAAGAACGCAAGCGCAATCTCAGAAGAACCTCATCCATAGCCGCTTCACGGCACGGTCGCTGTTTTCCGGTACCTTTAAATTTGCGTTGATGGAGGAGCGAGAAGGTGGGTTCATTTTGGGAAACTGGTGGGTTTCGGGGTACCCCCCTCCCCCCTCCCGGTCTATTGCGATCATGCATTTAGCGGAAAATCTCAAAGTAATCTATGGGGCTCAATAGCTTAGCGGTAAAATGTTGAGCCACAAGGACTTAGATTCTATTGGTTGATTTATGCTTACACCGCTTTCGCCATGGCTATGATCGACTCTTGCGACATCGCGCGCAACGGCCGAGATCACATCGGGCTGTGATTCTGCACCCATCTAAAGCGCTGGTGAGACAGCGCCTTCTGTCAGTTGGGTTTCCAAGGTTAACGCCGCCTGAACTGCCCCACTCAAGCCAAAGCCGGGCTTGAGTGGGCCACCGACCTAGTTTGGTCCCGCTTTAAAGACAACGGTGTTCCGCTCATCGCCGCCAATCTGGCGGTAGAACTTTTTCAGTTCGTCGGCCTTGGTAACTGGCACACTGAGCTCTTTCACCTCGAAAGTACGGCTGTAGTGAATGACATTGCCCTTCACTTCGGTCTTCGAGTGATAGCTGGCAAAGCCGTAATCGGCATCAAGGGGTGGAGGCACATCGTCGACTACCAAGCCCGCCGGAATTGTGATCTCGAAGGTGTCGGTGTCGCGCGAGGGACCCTCAAATTCAATGGGGAACTTGCGTGGTTCCTTCGTCTCCAACACGCCGCTGGTTTTGACTCCGAGAACGCGCGGGCGGACCAGTATCAGGCCGCCCGCATTTTTCGCATAACCCTCGGCTTCGAAGGTGTAGTTGAAACCAAAAGGCTGGTCGGTTTGATTGAGATTGGTAATCGTGGCTTTGGTAATCCGAAAAAGAGACAAAGAACCGGCCAACAGATCCTCAATCGGTTTGACGCGGTCTGAATCTTTGGTTACGGTCCGCAGGCGTGCGCGCTCGACCCAGGCACGATCTCCCATGCGGGTCTCGGTAACCTCCCCTTTCAATGTGCCGCTAGGTTCAAGGGTCAGCGTCGCGGTCCGCACGATGCTGTTCATGGCGGGTGCCTGTTTGGGCAGTTCGACGAGTTCTCCACCCTCCGAAGTCACAAGCAAGCCGTAATTCTCCTGCAGGTAACCACCGATTTCTCCAAAGGGCGTCAGTTCGTTCGTGGGATCGAAATAAAGAAGCGTGCCAAGGCGAGGGTGCTGAACGGTGGCGACAAGCGAGGGGTCGGAAAGGCCCGCGGGTAATTTCATCGCGATAATAGCGTGATTGAAGCCAATCCGGGCAGGGGTCTCGGGGAATATGGCGCCGCGTTCCACGTTGATGAGCACATAGAATGACTCGACTCCAATCTGGCTGAGCATGGAACTCATCAAAGTTGCTTTGTCCTTGCAGTCGCCGTAATGATGAGTGAAAACTTCGGACGCAGCATGCGGCTGCCAGCCGCCGACACCCAGCTCGATCGCGACATAACGAATATCGTGCTGCACAAAATACCCGATAGCCTTCATCTTCTCCAGTTGAGTCTTGCCAGAAGCCGTCAAACTGGCGACCTGCTGGTTGATTTGCGGTGAAGCATCGCGGCGGCTGTTCGTCAGGTTCAGATACCACTTACCCATCTCCGGCCAACTCTTGAAACCGTTGATTGAGGCACCGCCGGGCGGAAAAAAAGAGACCGCCATCTGACCGGCGACCCCTTCAATTGGCGGCATTTCAGCTTCCTGCCGAATCGCCTTAATGTCACTGACAACCCACTCCCACTGATTGCCACCGTTCTGAGTGGGCTTCACTTCGGAATAGTTGATCCACGAGGTTTTGTATTCCCATCCGGGCGGAAGTTGCAGCGAGAAATGAAGCTCACGGCCAGGAATTTCACGCTGGAACATCCAGACCGTCTGCAACACCATGGGCTGCTCTTCTTCCTCGTACTCGTAACCGACAATATTCCCGGGATCGGCAGCGGGTATCCGCAGCAATTTGTCCTTTACATCGGAGATCAGTTCGCTGCCGGCAACTTTGGGAAGAGAGACTTCAATGGCTTCCTTGTCCTTCACTTCATAGTCTTTGCCCTGTGCCGGGATGCACCAACCGCGCAGGCCATTGATCTTGCTGTGCGCGTTAAACGAAACCGCGGCAATTCCGTAGTCGCGGCCACTCGGGCGAAGGATTTTGTATGCAATCCGGACGTGCGTTTTCATCTTCTCCACTGATTGCACGTTGACGTTTCGCTCTGCGTACAGCAGCACCGCATCCGTCTTCTCGTCGTGCGGCGGCAGTGGGACGGACATTACGGCATGCATCCACTGAGGCGCGTCGCCAGCCAAGGCTGGACGCACCAGGGCGAGCACGCAGACGGCAGCGAACACGAGCGATTGCAAGGTTCTTATATCAATTACCGCCGCTGGATGTGCCAGGCGACAATGCGACTTGTTCTTCATCGACAGTCCTCACGACTTGAAAAATTTTCCGCAGTGTGTCGTAGTGTTCCTTCGGAAGCAGCACGACATCGACGTTTAGCACTCGGTTCAGGTGCAACGCTCCCTTTTCGTTCTTGGCTTCGAGATTGTAGGTGATCGCTTTGGCATCAAGCTTCTGCGGTTCGGGCACGCTGGAAATTTGCCACCCCAGGGGGAGATCGATGGTGATATCGTCCGACCGTTGAAATGGGAATTCGAAATAAATAGGGTGTACACGATTCGCGTGATCGAAAAGGTGCTTTTCCGGTGCACTGAATAGCCCAACCGGCAGAAGAGCGCGGCGCCCCGCTGCTGAAATCCAGCCGGGTACCTTCAGAGTGTATTCAGCGACCAATGGCGATGCGGAGTTCTTCCAATCCGGCTGTTTGGTAAGTTCGACCTCGCTGCCGATCGGAATGGCTTCTTTGACTTCATCTTCCAGGAATTTCTTGTGCTCAGCTTCGTCTGAAAAGCGCTGGTCTAAGCGGCGCTGGGAAGCCTCAAGTCCTGTGTAAGTCACCACTAGGTTGCCTTCAAGCTCGCCGGTATCACTGAGCTTTAGTTCGGCCTTGCGCTGGATGGCCGACTCAGAACAGGCCGGCAGAGAGGTTAGGGCCCAGGTTCCGCCGTCTTTGTCGAGCTTCAGTCCCTGGACGGAGGTTTCGACCCAAGGCAACATACCGAATGGTATGAATTCAGCTCCCGGATCGAAGAAGACATCTTTCCCGTTGACCTTCACGACCACGACATTGGCATCCAGGCGCCCGCCGTCCATGCTATTGGTGTGGAAGAAGTAATTACGACGGTCGGCCACCCATATGCCCGATGCCTCAAATCCAGCCGCCCGAACCAGGGCGAGGAAAAGCCAGGTCAGTTCGGCGCCATTGCCATACTGTTTTTTCCAGATTGCCTCGACGTTGGTGGGCTCTTTTTCTTTATCTCTTTTCTGTTCCTGTTCGGTCTTCTCTTGCTCGTAACTCGTGTTGCGGATTTGTTGTACCCGGGCGTAGATCTTCTGCAGCTTTACTTCTGGGGAATCTCCCGGTGAGACGATGCTGGCTACTGCCTGCTCCATGGCCTTGTGTTTGCCAATGAAGCTCTCCATCTGGTCATTGTGCTTTTTGCCGAATTTCTTCCAGTATTTGTTGGGATCGCTTTCGAAGGGTTCGTCACTATAGATAAAATCCACGCGGGATTTCAGTTCGTTTTCGGGAGGCATATAGTCCTCCGTCTGAAACGCAGGGATGTCGGCCGCTTCGAGCGAGACAACTTTATTCGGTGCCTGTGCCGGTGGAGTAGTTCCTGGCGGCAACATGTTCCAGGTCCACCGCAGGCCTATGGACATGTAGTTGCTTGTGTATGGATTCAGAGTGAACTTCGCTTTTTTTGTGAATAGCTCGTTGCTTAATATCCAACGCGAGTTGATGATCTGGTATTCCGCGAGATCTTCGGTGTAGTAATACTCAAGAACGCTTCCCACTTGGACATCCGGCATAGTGAAGGTCTTGGCCACGTACTTGAGTCCCTTGGCCTTCACGATCGATTTATCGAACGCCTTGCCGCTGAAGTCGACGATTGTGCCGTCCGGCTTGATAGTTCGCGCGTGGATATTGACGATCTTGCTTTGTTCCTTGAAAAAGGGGATTTCAATATCCGCGTACTTTCGCCCCTCCTCTGTCAAGATCTTGACTCGGAAGTAGACATCCTCATGGGCGGTGAGGCCGCGGTCGTCGCGATTGACCTCCCGGAACAGAATGATGGCGGGCGCTCCCGGAGCTTTCGGCTCGCTGGTCATCTTCAGTTCTTCCGGTGAGACGGGTTGAAAGCTGACGGACCAGACCCTGGAGACGGGAGTAATCAGAAAGGAAAGGATGGCAAATGGGAGAAGCTTTGATCCCCAACGCGTGGACATGGCAATTTTCACCTGTGGCGTTCTGATTCGCTGCAGAATCCGCCAGCCTGAAGAGGGAAGGGGGGCCAGGGTAGCTCTGCAGTGCTTGCTAAACGGCCAAGCAAGCACTCGACTTATTGGTCGAGACAATACATTTAGACCGTGGACCTGTCAAGACTTTCAAAGGGGAGATAGGAACATAGAACCGGCTTGCTGTCTGTGGCCACAGTCACACTAAAATCCGATGCTCCCGCCCATATCTTCCGGGCTTCAGCTCTTCGACTGCGCTAGTGGGTTCTCGTTCTGCCAGTTGCTCCACTGGGATGACAATCCGGAAGACAAAGGCCTGCGGCCCGATACACCTGGGCCGCCGGACAGCCGAGGGCGGCTGTCCCACATGGCCCGAGGGGTTGTCCCTACATGGTCCATCTTTCCCCTCAGGCGGAATTAGGATGGCATGTCAATCACTAGCGCCATACGAGGGTGCCTTCTGGGGTTCCTTGGAAGGCCGTATTCACAGCCGTGCTAGACTAAAAACCATCCCAAGAATCTGAGGCGTCTATGAAATTCGGGGTTATCATTTTTCCCGGTTCCAACTGCGATCACGATGCCTACTGGACTATCCAGCACGTTGCCAAGCAGCCGGCAACGTTCCTCTGGCATGAGTCCCACGATCTGGAGAATTGCGACGCCGTCATCGTCCCGGGCGGGTTTGCCTTTGGGGACTACTTGCGGACAGGAGCCATCGCGAAGTTTTCGCCGGTCATGGAATCAGTGCGCAGGTTTGCGGACTCGGGTGGACTGGTTCTTGGCATCTGCAATGGATTCCAAATCCTTTGCGAGTCGGGGTTGCTGCCGGGCGCGCTCATGCGCAATGTCGGGTTGAAGTATGTTTGCAAGCCCGTCCATGTGCGGGTGGAGAATGCCGACACTCCATTCACGAATACCTGCAGCGGCGGGGAAGTGCTGACCATTCCGATCGGGCATATGGAAGGGAACTACTTCTGCGAGCCGGACACCCTGGAGAAACTCCACCAAGAGAATCGAATTGTGTTTCGGTACTGCGAACCCTCGGGCGAGACTACGCCCCTGGCCAATCCCAACGGATCGCTGGACAATATCGCGGGAATCTGCAGTCCCGGTCGAAACGTGCTGGGCATGATGCCTCATCCGGAGCGTTCGGCGGAGCCGGAGTTGGGCGGCGTCGATGGGGTCAAGATCTTTCAATCGATGGTCGGCGCCCTGGTTTCACGATAACTAAACCATTAACCACATCTATGAAACCGTCGGCTGCGTCAAGTGGTTTGTGCGCACACTACAGCATGCACTCGGGAGACGAGCGCCATTTCGCTCTGTTAGGAAAGGTTTTGCCATGGTCAACCCCCAGGCTCGCTGCTAATCGTTCGGTCGGAACTTTCGGTTCGACCTAAACATCTATCCGATCGACTTCGACCATGATTATGACTGCAAACTCCCTTCTTCGGAAGGGAGCGGGGCGCCCGAATCAAAGGGTCGGTGCTCGACCACACACCACGTGGTTTCTCGAGCTACCCCGCGTGCGAACCGGACTGGGGCGCAGCCGGCGGATCCTCGGCCTTTCGCCACAGCCAGTACAAACTCACTGCCAACTTGCGTGCCATTGCGGCGATAGCGATGTTGCGTTGCCGCCGCATGGCCAGATGCACGAAGCGCCGCCGCCACTCGGGGTCGCAGCGCACCGCCGCTTGCGCCGCCTCCACCAGCAGGTAGCGCAGCAGCGTGTTGCCCTGCTTGCTCAGGTGTCCCAGGCGTTGTTTCCCGGCGCTGGAATCTTCGCAGGGAATCAGGCCCAGATAGCTGCCCACCTGCTTGCCGCAGCGGAAACGATCCGGCGTACCCAGCACCAACACGAAGGCCAGTGCCGTGATCGGACCGACTCCGGGATGCGTCATCAAGCGCCGCACTTCCGGCCGCCGCTGGGCTTCCTGCTCGACCGCCTGGCTGAGCTCGGCGATCTGCGGCGTCAACTGGTCCAGCAGCTCGAGCAGATCGTGCCGTCGCCGTGCCATCCACGGAGCCAGCGCGAACGATTCCAACTGCCTTCGTCCTTGTTTGCTCCACAGCCGCGACCGCCGTTGTACGCCTTCGTTCAGGGCGATGGCGTGCAGTTGATTCTTGACTCGCGTCCGCATCTGCACCAGGCGATGCCGGTGCAGCAGCAGTTGCCGCAGGTCGCGATTCTCCGCACTCGGCACCCACAGTTTGGGAAAACGACCTTCCCGCAACAACTGCAACAGAAGCCGCGCATCCTCGCGGTCGGTCTTTTGTTTCCGCACCCGTTGCGCCGCGATCTTGGCGGGATTGCCGATCCACAACTCCATCTCCAACTCCGCCAGCAGCCGCTCGAACCAGCGCGTCTGCCCGCTGGCTTCGATTCCTACCCGCGCCTGCACGCCCCGTCGCTTCAGCTCGCGATAAAACCTTTCGGCCTCACCCGTGCTGTGCTCCAGCCGCTGCTCGCCACACTCTCCGCTCGGCTCGTCGAACCACGCAATTTGCTGCATGCCCGGGTGATAATCACATCCTTGTATCTTGTTTGCATCTGCCCGATTCGGTCTCTCTGTGTTAGTGGGGGATTGGATCGGGATTCGGCGGGAGGCCGTTCACATCCTTAGGCGCAGTGAGTTGGCAGCCTGGATTATAGATAGGCCCCCCGCCCTCCTTTCTCAACGCCGTGGAGAATCTCAGGCCGCGAGAGCCTGCATACAAGGACGGCGAGAGAGGTGGTACAGGGTCGGGGAGCCGAAGCTCAGTCTAATCCAGACTTGCGAGGTTCAACATGCCTGAAACGGAAGTCGACACGTTTGCTGGAATCGATGTAAGCGCACGCGAGTTAAGTGTCGCCCTACGCCGGGGGAAAGGCGAGGACAAGCCCGCCATGGCTAAGTTCTCGAACCATCCTTCCGGACACAAGGCCCTGATCACCCACTTGTTTCGGGGCGGCCGGCGAGTGCGGGTCTGCCTGGAGGCCAGCGGGAATTACAGCCTGGATCTGGCGTTGACCTTGCAAGCACACCGCCAAGTGGAGATCAGTGTCATCAATCCGCGGCGGGCACGACGCTTCGCGGAATCGCTCGGTCAGCGCAGCAAAACCGATCCGGTCGATGCCCGCGTGCTCTGCGAGTATGCCGCTCGCATGCCTTGGGTTGCTTGGCAACCGCCCAGCTCAGTCGCCCTACACTTGCGGGCTGTGGCGCGTGCCATTGCCGACTTGGCGGTTATCCATACTCAGCAGAACAATCGTGCGCACGCCTCGGCCGCGAGCCAAGCCTTGCCGGTCTTGGTGGTCAAGGAGATGCAGCGCCATCAGAAATATCTTGAGCAGCGCATGACACGGTTGCGGCGGGAAGCTCTGCGGCTCATCGCCGGCGATTCCGAACTGGACCGCCGCTTCCGTCTAATGCTGACCACGACTGGCATCGCTGAGACCAGTGCTCTGCAGATCCTGGGCGAATTGGCCGTGCTGCCCGACATGCTGGACGCGCGCCAGTGGGTGGCCTTCAGCGGACTGGATCCGCGGCTTTTCAAGTCAGGGAAATCGGTCGAGAAGCGGCCTCGGATCAGCCGCGGCGGTAGTCGTCACTTGCGTCGTGCTCTCTACATGCCAGCGCTGGTCGCTCTGCGTCGCGATCCTTATCTGCGATGCTTCTATCAAAACTTACTAGCTCGCGGCAAAGCTCGGCTGCAAGCCGTCGTAGCGGTTATGCGAAAGCTGCTGCATGCTCTGTCTGCCATGTTCCGCACCAATCAACCGTACGACGGATCGAAGCTGTGTTGCGCAGTCAACATGGCTGGCAATGCCATTGCTGCTTGTGCTTGACTGAACCAAAAAAGAGAGAGGTTCTCCTGCACCTCTCCAGAGAGAAAACAAATTGAATTTCAAGAGAGAATCTATAATCAACATGTTCGGCTCCTTTCTCCCGAGCCTTGGAGGGTTGACACTTCCCAAGTCTACTCAGGTCTGAGGAGCCGACGGTTTCATGAAATCAAAGGACACGAAGGTGCACGAAGGAGAACTGGCTCTTCTTCGCGCAGTTCGTGGTTATTGCTCTTCCGCAAGAATTTTCTTGGCGATCAACAGCCTTTCGGTATATCGTCGTCGCTTCTTCCCCTGAGGCCCGGAACTTACTTTTCGGCAATTACACGCAGGGAGGCGTGTCTTCAATGACACCGAAGCAAATCCTGGATTCCTTTTCCGAAACATTAATGCGAGATGAGCGCATTCTGAGCGCTCAAGAGCGAGCGTTGGTTGCGAACCTGCTGCAACATGCCAAGACCGCGGCGGGCGCCAACCCCGAGACGAATGAAGCAGTGAAGGCGGTGATTGCGGCGGCGATCGGCGAGACCGTGGCGCAGCGCGCCTTCTCGGTCCTCGGCGGCAGTATCGTCGAACGAATCATCGAGAGCAGTTCATTGTCTGCGGGCGAGACGGCCAATGGAACTCTATTGCCGGATAGGCCGCGGAGCACGCTCGGCACACCGACGCCCCCGGGTCCGCAACCGGAACACCCTGGAGTGAAGGCGCCGCGCAAGGAACCGCAGCCCCCGAGTCATAAGCCGCCCCATCGTCCGCTGCGCGACACGCCTGCGCCTTCGCCGCAGCCCCAGCACCCGGGTTCGCCGATGACGACGCCCGCTCCGCCCTCGCCACAGCCGCAGCATCCCGGAGGCGCCATCACCCGGAAGGTCGTCACGGGAAGCAGCGTCGCGGCGGCGGAACGTCCCAAGGAATTGCCGGCGAACTGCGTGGTCCTCGACGAATTCCTGTCGCCGCAGGAACTGGAGGCACTGACTCGCTTCACCATGGAACATGAGGCTGACTTTCAGAACAGCGAGGTCTACTCGCCCAGCGTGGACAAGGGAGTCATCAACGATGACTTTCGGCGTTCTCGCGTGCTGATGGAATTGGGCGAACAGCAGGAAAGGATTCTGGAGCGCATCAAATCCGTGTTGCCGCAGGTGCTGGAGAGACTCGGGATGGAGGAATTTAGCATCGCGGATGTAGAAGCTCAGATTACGGCCAGCAACGATGGCGACTTCTTCCACTGCCATGACGACAACGGAAGTGAGGGAGTTGCGTCCCGGCACCTGACGTTTGTGTACTTCTTCCACCGCGAGCCGCGTCAATTCGAAGGTGGAGAACTTCGCATTCACGATGCGCATTTGCAGGACGCCGGGTACGTCAGCGATGGAAGCTACCAGACGATTGTTCCTCAGCAGAATCAGATCGTTTTTTTTCCCTGCGAACTGGTGCATGAAATCACTCCGGTGCAGTGTGGGTCTCAACACTTCGCCGACAGTCGATTCACCTTAAACGGATGGCTTCGTCGATAAACAATTCGGCCTGGCTCGAATGGGTGACGGGGCTTATGGGAGGAGTGTCACGGCAGACCTGCGCCGCGACGTTCCCCCGGGACCGCTTCTACTGTTTGCTTGACGAGTTGCCGTTGCACCTCGTGCCGCGGTCGGCATGGGCGGTGGAGTCGCAGGGGAGCGGTCGCGACCTTTTCTTGAATCCGGAATGCAGGTTCGATGTCGGAGAAGAATTGCCGGAAGAGCTTGCATCGCAGAAGGAACTATTGTCGGCGTTCGCACTACAAGGAACTATTGCATGGGTGCACGACGCGAATACCAGTTCTCTGATGCCCTTCTGGCTGGGACCGAAACTGGAGTCCGTAGTAACGGGATTGCGAATTGAAGAACCGATTCCAGAATCTGTTCCGGCGTGGGCGCGATTTATTCTGGAGAGTGCCGGAATCCTGGTTTACGCGGATTCTATCGCTCATCAACGTACCGAGAGGGAAGAGGCGCTGGAACGGGCGGCCGAGCTATTCCGTAAGAAGGGCTACGCTCCGCTACATGGCCTGATCCATCCCTTTCACATCGCTGCCCTGCGCCGCTACTATCGGCATCTGATCCGCACCGGCAGGGTTCCGCTCGGGGATGGCCAGAGTTCACGCCGCTACGTTTCCTACAATGAGCCGGTGGCGCGATTCTTTCATCAGCAGATCGCGACCACTTTGAGTGTCGTTGCCAGCGAGCCGGTCACGCCCTCCTACGTTTATCTGGCCTCGTACCTGAGCGGGGCGGAACTGAAAAAGCACATCGACCGGGAACAATGCGAATTCAGCATCACCTTGTGTCTGGACTTTTCGCCAGAGCCAGCACTTGCGACGCCATGGCCCATCCGGCTGGATACTCCAACTGGCACCGTGACCGTTTACCAGGCGCTGGGAGACGGCTTGGCCTATCGTGGAACGCGCTTGCCGCATTACCGTTCGCCGCTCGGCAAAGGTCAAACGTCTACCTCAATTTTTTTCCATTACGTGGCTGCGGATTTTATGGGATCGTTGGAGTAGGCTGCCCCGAACAAGAACGTGCTCATGCTGGCGCGTTGACCTCAGGGGCTGAAGACCGGTTAGAAAAAGCTCTTATCGCAGCGCTAAAGCGCTGCGCCACCCAAGAAGCGAGTTTTTCCGCAGACAGCTAAAGCCACCAATTGGCAAACGGGCCTCGAAGGCACGGCTGAAGCCCTGCCTTCCCAAACCCATTTATAAGCCGGCTTCTAGTGCAATCCGGAAACGAGGTAGAGGACCGAGAGGGTCTGATTGTAGCTGTACGCAAAACTCTTGCCGTCGCGGCTCACAACAACGGGTGCGATCGTGACGACGCCGGCGGGAGATAGCGGTTTGAGTTCCTGGAGGGGAGTTTCCTGACCAGTGGCGAGACTGAAGCTGAAAACCTTACTCGGAAACTCTCCGACGTGATAGCCATACAGAGAAGAGCCGTCCTTAGACCATTGCACCGGATTGAAGTTGGAGTTCCTGGCGGCGATTGCCTTTGGCGTGCCACCGCCCGTTGAAAAGGCCGAGATCGCCCCACTGTTCGCTTTGCCGATGATCAATCGGCCATCGGGAGAGATGGGACCGCAGACGAGGCCTTCGGGTGTCACCGCTGTTGCTCGTCCGCTGGAAAGGTTCACGATGTAGCATCTGGCGGCGTGACCAGCCTCGTCTCCGCTGACAGCGAGCTGCTGATCACCCGGCAAAAAGCGAGCCCAACCGCTATGCGCGTGTTGAAGTCCGGTGACCTGGATCGTTCGCGGCTGGCCGGCGCCGACAGGAAGCAACCTGATTTGCGCCGGCTCACTGATCGACACTGAAGCGGCCCATTTCCCGTCGTCCGATAGGCTACCTGAACTGCCCTCTCCTAACCGGATCGGCAGTCCGCCATCCACGCGCCGGACCACAACCGCGTAGTTGGGCCCGGCGGCATCGCTGGCATCTTCGAACAGGACAGATTTACCGTCGGCAGAGATATCGCGGGCAGAATTCCAGTCGTGCCAGGAGAGGTCTACATCTTCTTTATCGCCCAAGCGTGTGAAGCCCATGGCGAGCCGACTGGATGTGAGAGCAACCAGAGCGCGGCCATCAGCTGAGATGTCCTGCAATACGATTCCCATGGGAACATCCAGCAGCTGTCGAACCTTGCCGGAAAGATTTACCGCCATCAGGTTCAGGTTGTTGCCCTTCTTCGCCGCGGTAAACCAGATTTCCTTGCCGTCAGGCCGCCACGCCATGCCGCTCTCGGATTCCCAACTTCCGCTGAGCGTTCGAACATGTCCTGACAAATCGACCACCGAGACGACTCCGCGATCGTCCCAAAGCGCCGGATGGTCCATGAAAGCGATCAGTTCTCCTCGCGGCGAGATACGAATGTTGCTGATCCATCCACCGCTCCGGTAGAGGACCCTGCCGATGGGATATTCGAGCCGGCTCTGACCTTCAACGTAGTGAACCACGGCGAGTCCGCCTTTTTCGTCCCAGTCGGCCCAACGAACATCCGAAAGCACCTCTTTTGGAGCGCCGCCGGCCATAGGGCCGGTGGCCAGCATGCCGTTGGCAGCTTCCAGTTGCCCTGTATGCGTGCCCCCAACCACGAGCGCCAATTCGTTACTGCGCGAGATGCCGAGCAAGACGGCATCGGTGAATGCAAGCGGCTGCGAAAGCAATGTGTTGCCGACGGTGGTGAACAGTTGCACCGGCTTGTTGTTCCATGCGGCCCCGTAAACGATGGATTGTCCGTCTGGAGCGAACCGAGCCGAGTAGATCGTGCCGGCTTCGAACGTCAACCGGCGATAGCTGGGAGGCGCGGATGGAGCCCGAAGCCATACGGCCAGCGCCAGCAGGACGGTGCCCAGGGCGAGGAGTCCTGCCACCATCCACGGCAGCGCCGGTGACTTCGGTCGTTTGTGCGCGGAGGACGATGCAATCCTTACCGGCGAAGAACCCGAAACCGTCTGCAGCGCAAATACCAGGTCCTTCGACGACTGGAAACGATTCTCGGGCTCCTTCTCAAGACAGTGGTGGACGATGTCCTGATATGGCGCCGGGATCGCAGCGTGCTCTAGATTTGAATCGGCGGGTTCTTCGCGCAGTACGGCTGTCATGGTGTCGACTTCGGTCTCGCCGTGAAAGGCACGCTTGCCCGACAGCATCTCGTAGAGAATCGCGCCAAAGCTGAAGATGTCGCTGCGGTGATCGACCGTCTTTCCCCGGAGTTGCTCGGGAGACATGTAGGCCACGGTGCCGATGACAGTGCCGTGCTTTGTAACCGTGGGAAGGTTTTCGACGGAGCGCTGGTCCTCTGCCGAGGGCTGAAGCTTGGCTACTCCGAAGTCGAGAATCTTGATGCGATCGTCGTTCGTGAGAAACAGATTTTCCGGCTTCAGATCGCGGTGCACGATGTTGCGGGCATGGGCGGCGCTCATGCCTTGAGCGATCTGGAGGGCGTATTCGGCGGCTTCGCGAACGGAAATGGGGCTTTCGCCCAGGCGCTGGCGCAGCGTTGTGCCTTCGAGCAGTTCGGCAACGATGTAGGGAGTGGTCCCCTCGAAACCGACGTCATAAATCGCAACAATATTGGGATGATTGAGGGCTGCTGCCGCACGAGCTTCCTGCTCGAAGCGGCGGAGAAGATCAGGGTTATCGCTAGAGGCGGGCCGAATCAGCTTCAGGGCGACATCCCGTTGGAGTCTTTCGTCGCGTGCCCGAAAGACTTCTCCCATTGCCCCTGCGCCGATCTTCTCGAGCACCCTATAGTGCCCGATTAACTGCCCGATCATAAGTGGTTCCAACAGCTGTAGCTTGGAATGGTAGGGGGACAGCTTGCAGGCGTCAATAGCTTTGGAGTCGATCCAATCAGCAGCTGTATTGCTCGCCGCTGCGTGCTAAACTGATCGGCGCCATGGGCCAAGCTCCGACACCACCGCCCGCGCCGCCTTTCTGCTCCGAGTGTGCGACGAAGACTCAGCCGGCCGGTGGCGGGCCTCCTGCCCAATCGGCATCGCGAATGTGGCGGTCGAGTGACGGAAAGTTTCGTCTGGACACCCCGAAGACCAGCGTCATCACCGACCCAGCCTCGCAGAAGACGATCCTTCTGGACCATGTGAAGAAAGAAGCCACGATTGTCCCCATGCCACCCGCTCCTTCCGGAAGTGCAAAGCCAGGTTCTCCTCAAATTCCGGCAGCACAGGGGCAGGTTCAGCCGGTAAAGGTAGAGGACTTAGGCAAGTCGACGATCGAAGGCCATGAGGTGGAGGGAAAGCGGTTCACTCTGCCGCCGTTTTCACCCCCTTCTAAGCCTGAAATGCCGAAAGCCAAGATGCCCGGCGCCCCTAAAGCCGGCCTGCCTGGTGCGCCAAAAACTCCTGCAGCGCCAGGCGCACCCGCCCCGCCGCAAGCCCCAAAGCTGCCGACGAAGCCCAGCGTGACTGAGGTCTGGACGAGCGTGAAGCTGAAGGCGCCGGTCCTCACGAAAGTGAGCACATCCGCTGGCGAGCAATCGACATACTGCAAACCGGTTTCGGGCGATGACCCCCATCCCTCGGTGTTTCAGATTCCGCAAGGCTATAAAATCAAGCCGCCGAAGGTGTGAAAACTTGTTTGTTGGGTCGTGCTATAATTTGGGTTCGCCTGCATTCCGATCGAGGCTTTCTTACTGAGGCAACTCCGTGATCTCGTCTGAAGGCGAATCCTGCGCCATCCAAGTTCTTTAAACACGAGGTCGAACCATGTCCGGCCATTCCAAATGGGCCACAATTAAGCACAAAAAGGGCGCGCTTGACGCCAAGCGCGGCAAGATTTTTACCCGTCTCATTAAGGAAATCAGCATCGCCGCGAAGAACGGTGGAGGCGATCCTGATACTAATCCGCGCCTCCGCGGCGCGATCGTCGCGGCCAAGGCCGAGAACATGCCTGCCGACAACATCAAGCGGGCGATCCAGCGCGGTACCGGCGAACTCCCCGGGGCCACTTATGAAGAGTTCAGCCTCGAGGGCTACGGCCCGGGCGGCGTTGCGATCTTGCTCGACATCAATACCGACAATCGCAACCGTACCGTCAGTGAAATTCGCCACGTCTTCGGCAAGAACGGCGGCAACATGGCTTCAGCCGGTGCCGTCGCGTATATGTTCCACAAAAAAGGCGACATCATCATCCCCAAGTCGGCGGCCAAAGCGGACGATCTGATGAATATCATCATCGAAGCGAACGGCGAGGATGAGCCCATTGACGATGGCGAGAACTGGGAAATCCTGACTGCGCCTTCCGCCCATGAAGGCATGGTCGAGGCCCTGAAGAGGGCTGGCATCGAACCTGCTTCGTCGGGCGTGAGCATGATTCCCGATACCTACATCAAGCTCGAAGGACAGGCTGCCAACACCATGATCCGTTTAATGGAAGCGCTCGAAGAGCATGACGACGTGCAGAATGTGCACGCCAACTTCGACATCGACCAGAAGTTGCTCGAAGAAGTTGCGGGATAGTCTGCTCTTCTTCAGAAATGTTGAGGCCGCCCAAGCAAGGGGCGGCCTTTTTCTTTCACGGCACTTCTCCGGCCGAAGTTTTCAACATGTTCGTGGAAAATCTTGTGCAAAACAGGCAAAGTAACAGCGTAAGTGATTCAGCGGGAGATGCTTCAGCAGATTGCACTGGAGTGAGTGCTGGCACTTTCGTGCCCCATTTCGGGAAAAAGTTTTCTGTGAAATCCAGACTCGACAAAATTCTAGTTGATCGCGGCCTCGCTGCCTCTCGTGAGCGTGCGCAGGCGTTGATTCTCGCCGGCAAAGTGCTGGTCGATGAACAGAAAATCGAAAAGTCGGGCGCACAAGTTGACGAAGCCTGCGCGATCCGCCTGCTCGGAGAAGATCTGAAATACGTGAGTCGCGGCGGACTGAAACTCGAGCGTGCGCTGGAGCACTGGGACATCGATGTGGATAGAAGGCCCTGCCTCGATGTGGGCGCGTCCACAGGAGGTTTCACCGATTGCCTGCTCCAACACGGGGCCGGGCGAGTGATCGCCATCGATACCGGCTACGGCCAAATGGATTTCAAGTTGCGCCAGGATCCGAGAGTCCGACTGCTCGAAAAAACGAATGCCCGTTATCTCACACACGAGACGCTCGGCGAGTCGGCGGACTTTATCGCCATGGATGTTTCGTTCATCTCTGCGACGCTGATCCTTCCCGCGGTTCTCTCCTCTGCTTTTCGTGCAGATCAGGGAGGTCAGATCGTGGTACTGGTGAAGCCTCAGTTTGAAGCAGGCCGCGAACATGTTGGCAAGGGAGGCATTGTTCGCGACGCCGATGCGCAGTTGGCTTCTTTGGAGAAGGTCAGGGCCGCCTTGACTGAACTCAGCGCGAAGCAGACTGACAGCATTGATTCGCCGATCCTTGGAGCGGAAGGGAACCGGGAATTCCTTCTTTACGCCCGATTCTAAGCATGCATGACCCGTCAACCTGTACGGAACCGCGCATTTCGGTACAATCACTCTTTCATCATGGCCACAAGCAAGTCGCAAGCCCCGGGTAAGACGGCAGCAATTATTTCGCGTCCAGATCGTCCCGAAGTTGCGCAGATCGTGCCCGGTCTTCTCCGCTGGCTGGGCGAGCATGGCTACGACGTTGTGACGGATCTGGAAACCTCAAAATTTGCCGGCGGGAAGCCATCGGTGCCGCGCTCACAACTAGGATCAATGCCACTCGATCTGGTCATCGTGCTGGGCGGTGACGGCACCCTGCTCTCGGCGGCGAGAGCCACGGCCCCAGTGGATGTGCCCCTGCTCGGCGTAAATCTTGGCTCGCTCGGATTTCTGACTGAGGTTCCGCTTCAATCGCTATATACGATGCTGGACGCGATCGCACAGGGCCGAGCCACTGTTGAGCATCGCGCTCTGATGGAATGCACACTGCTGCGGGGTGACCAGGTGCGGGGCAGTTATCTCGTCTTCAACGATGCGGTCGTCAACAAGACCACTCTGGCGCGGCTTAATACTTACGACCTGTACATTGATGGCGTCTTTGTTTCCAGCTATCGCGCAGACGGCATGATCGTCGCCACTCCGACGGGATCGACTGCGTATTCGCTTTCCGCGGGAGGTCCGGTGGTCATGCCCAGCGTCAGCGCACTGTTGGTCACACCGGTTGCGCCCCATTCGCTGACCCACCGGCCGTTGGTGGTGCCTGACTCTTCCCAGATCGAGATTCTTTTGCGTAGCGAAGAAGAAGTGGCTTATCTGAGCCTGGATGGACAACCCGGCCTCGATTTGCGTGATGGCGATCGGGTGCGATGCCGGCGATCCCAGCATACCGTCAATCTGTTTCGCACAGGATCGGATTTCTTTCAGGTATTGCGCCGGAAGTTGAAGTGGGGAGAACGCCAGGCGTGATCGCGCCACCAGGAACGCGTGCCTTGCCCATAGGAAATTGCTTCGTTATCGCCGGAGCTTGTTTTTGAAGCGTCGCTCAATCACCCCTTACTGCCAGGGAATCAACCGAAAAGTCGCTGCCAACTTGTTAAATGCAGCCTCGTCTTCAACTCTCTTTTGAGGACTTGTACGCAGTGTCATCCAATAGATGGGCCCGCCTCCCGGGTGAAACGCCAATAACATCTCCAGCAGCCGGTCGTCGCACACAAGAGTGCCTTTTGTAGCGGTTATTCTGCCCATGCGCGCAAATGCGGTTGCCTGCCTCCGGTCGGAGGTACATTTCTCGAGACCGAGGGAATGCCGTATACCGTCAATCGGAGCTTTCCATTCAAGACTATTGGGTTTACCGTAGACCGTGATGGTCCCACCGGAAGGTAGAGATACCGTGAATCCTCGCTCCGGGCCGGTCCCCAGTTATCCCGACGAGTCCCTCGGGGACGCTGACCTCATAACCCAGGGCTGGATTACTGTAGTCGCCGGTTATGCGTCTGGCAGTTTGAGCTGCACTGACATAAGAAACTACGAGGATGATGATGCCAATTCGCATATCTACGTTCTGACGAATGCCTTGCTAAAGTTCCTGGCGCAGCAGGTCTGAAATCTTCTCCCGCCTCCGGATTAGCTTAGCCGATTTGCCAGACACCAGCACCTCGGCTGCGCGGGGCCGGGTGTTGTAATTTGAGGCCAGCACCATTCCGTACGCACCCGCATCGAGAATCGCGAGCAGGTCGCCTTCTTCCATGATGGGGAGTGTTCGATCCCGCGCAAAGAAGTCTCCCGTTTCGCAGACCGGCCCGACAATGTCCGTGGTCTCCGACTTTGCGATCTGGTCCGGGTGGAGCGTAACGGAAACGATCGCGTGAAAGGCTCCATAGAGGGCGGGCCGGATGAGATCATTCATGGCGGCATCGACAATCAGGAACTTCTTTCCGTTATTCGATTTCTTGTAAACGATCGAGGTCAGCAATGCGCCCGCAGGGCCAACGATCGATCGACCCGGTTCCAGCAACAAACGTATTTTCAATTCCCGCAACGGCTTCACGAGAGCGGCGGCGTAGGCTGCAACCTGCTGGGGAAATGTGCCAGGTTCGGGCTGATCGTAGGAGATACCGAGCCCTCCACCCGCATCGACATAGTCAATTTCGTGACTGTCGCGCCGCAATTCGCGCACAAGGTCTGCGATGCGCGACATCGCCTCTCCGAACGGGCCGGCGTCGGTAATTTGCGATCCGATGTGCACACTCACGCCGCGGACCCGGAGGTATCGGACCCCGGAGGCTTCCGCGTACAAGGATCGAGCTTCGATGATGGGAATTCCGAATTTATGCTTGTGCAGTCCTGTTGAAATGTAGGGATGCGTTTCCGCGGCAACGTCGGGGTTCACGCGAAACGCAATGGGAGCTGTAGCGCGAAGGCGTCCCGCGCACTCCGCCAGAGCCCAGAGTTCCGATTCGCTCTCGATGTTGAATAGAAGAATGCCGGCCTTCAATGCGGCTGCGAGTTCTTCGCGGGTCTTGCCTACGCCGGAAAAGACGACCCTTTTTGCCGCCCGGCGATCGGCGGTCATTACCCGTTCAAGCTCCCCGCCCGACACGACGTCGAAGCCGCATCCCTTCTTCGCCAGCAGGCGGAGAATGCTCAAATTGGAATTTGCTTTGACCGAGTAGCAGATTGTGTGGGGTATGTCTCGAAACGCGCGATCGAAGGCCGAGTGGCGTTCCGATATGGTCTCACTGGAGTATACGTAGAGTGGCGTGCCAAATTTCGCGGCGAGCTTGGTGACGGGAATGTCTTCGCATTGCAGTACCAGTGGACCTTTTGTACGCAAGAGTCCGCGCCTGGTCTGGTGAAAAGTGAATCCGGGCGGGCGCCCGGGAAGACTCTGATTACGGGAGGTCATTTCTTCTTGGCGGAGCCGTGCGCCGCGCCATGCACGCGAATGGCAACCACGGTCTGATCGTCAAAGGTTTCCACGCCGGCCGAGTGTTCGGCGACAGCCTTGAACAGGGCTTCGACCACGGCGGCTGCCGAGCCCCCGCGGCATTCCGCAACGATTTTTTCGACCCGCCCTCTCCCGAAGAGCTCTCCCTTGCGGTTGCGCGCGTCGAGAATGCCGTCGCTGAAGAACACGAACATGTCTCCCGGCTTCGTGCGGAACTCGAATTCGTCGTAATCGGCTTCGTCAAAAAGTCCCAACGGCAGTCCTGTGGCTTCAATCACCTCAGTTTTGTCGCCATGCAAGTAGATGGGGCGGGGCAGTCCCGAGTTCGCGACGGTCAACGTTCGGTGCTGGTCGTCCCAAACCGCATAGATGATTGATACGAATTGAGCCTCGATGCGGCGCTCGGCGAGTGACAAGTTCACGGCAGACAGCATTTCCGCAGGCGCTGGTTCGATCGGAGCATGGGAGCGGATAATCCCACTCACCAGCGCAGCGTAGATGGCGGCAGGCGCACCCTTGCCGCTGACGTCTCCGATCACAATGCCTAGCCGCGACATGGAATAGGGAATGAAGTCGTAAAGATCGCCGCCGATAGCGCGGGCCGGGACGAACTTCGCGGCAACGTCTAGATGCGCTAATTTCGGGTTCGACTGCGGCAGCAATCGGCCCTGCAATTCACGGGCAAGTGAGAGATCGCGCTCCAGCCTGCGTTCCTGGCGCTCGATCTCTTCGTAGAGCCGGGCATTCTCGAGGGCAATCGCGATCTGCGCCGCGAGAGTGCTCATGGTGCGCTGGTGCTCTTCCGTGAAAAAGCCGCGGCGCGTGTGCTCAAGGTCGAGCACCCCCACGACTTTGCCTTTATAAATCAACGGAACAGCCAGTTCTGACCGCGTCTCGGGATTCGCCTCCACGTAACGAGGATCCTTCGTCACATCGGGAACCAGCACCGCCTGCTTGTTCTGGGCTGCGTAGCCTACGAGCCCGCGCCCTAAAGGAATCTCGTGTTTGAGGTGGATATTCTCGTTGAAGCGCAACGAGAAGCGATGTTGCAGCTTTTCCCCGGTAGAGTCGAGCAGCAGGATGCTGAACATCTGGTAGTCAATCAATCGGCGGACCAGCTCGGCGACGCGTCCCAGCAATTCGTCAAGATTCAGGATCGATGTGAGCTCGCGCGCGATCTCATTCAACAAAAGTAGGATGCGTGCCTGCTTGGTCGTCCTCGTATAGAGCTGGGCGTTTTCGATGCCCGCCGCCATTCGCGAGGCAACGAGGGTCAGAATGCGAAGGTGTTCCTCGGTGAAAGCGCCGGGCTCGCGTGCCTCGATGTCGATCACGCCGATTACCCGGTTCTTGGTGATCAGTGGAATGGCGAGTTCCGAACATACGTTGGGGACGCCCTCGATGTAGCGGGAATCCTCGCGAACGTCATTAATCAGCACAGGCTGGCGCGACTGCGCGGCGATGCCGGTGACTCCCTGGCCGACTTTAATTCTGCTGCGTTCGGCGAATTCCGGCGGGTATCCGACTTGGAAGCGAAAGCGTAGCTCCTGTGTCTTCTCGTTAAGCAAGAGAATGGCGAAAATTTCGTAATCGATGACCTTGCGGACGACTTCCGCCACACGGCGCAGGGTAGTGTCGAGGTCAAGCGACGTTGCCAACACATCGGCCACATCGAGCAGCAACGACTCGACCGGCAAGCGATCCGGCTTGGAGATAACAGAACCCATTGATTCGTAATGATAGCAGCCGCCCCAGTGAATTATGGCTTAGCTTTAAAGACGAGGCGCGTTACTGGTTGTTTACTCGCGCGGCACGACGCAGATATCCGAAATATTGCGATATTTCTCCGCATAGTCGAGGCCATAACCCACGACGAACTCATCTGGAATTTTGAAGCCTACGTAGTCGCCCTCCAGCGGGAGTTTCCGCCGGGACGGCTTGTCGAGCAAGGTGGCGACCTTCAGCGATTTCGGCTGCCTCGCCTGCAGCAATCGCTTGAGGTAAGTCATGGTCAGTCCGGTGTCGAGGATATCTTCGACCAGGATGATGTTCTTGTCCTTGATGGTCTGATCGACGTCTTTGGTCAGCTTTACTTCACCGGTGGAATCCCAACCGCTCTTCAATTCCTGCGTTGGCGTAGGACGGTTGCCGTAGCTGGATACCCCGATGAAGTCGAAGGTAGCGTCCAATTGCACCTGCCGCGCCAAATCCGAGAGGAAAATTGTGGCGCCCTTCAGAACTCCCACGAGAATGACCGACTGGCCGGCGTAGTCTTTCGTGATCTGCGCACCTAATTCGCTTACGCGTTTTGCAATTTCTTGCCGTGAAATCAGCACCTTCAGTTCTGGCATGGGGTTTCATATTAAACTAGCCGGAGCACTGATAGAAAGGATTGAGCACTCGGCAATCAGCACTCTGCATTCAGCCCTCTATCGTCCGTAGAACTGCATCTTTGGCTGAATGCCGATTGCTGAGTGCTGATTGCCGGATTGCAGCATGAATTTGAAAGGCTTCAAACTCACCTGGTTAGGCCACGCAACCTTTCGCATTGAGACTCCCGCAGGCAAGACCGTCATTATCGATCCTTGGGTGATGAATAATCCGATGTGCCCGGACTCCGAGAAAAACCCGAAGAAGGTGGATATTCTCCTCTGCACTCATGGCCATGGCGACCACATCGGCGATGCCGTGGAAATATGTAAGAAGCACAATCCGATTGTCGTCGGGATCCCTGAACTTGCCCGTTGGCTCGGAAAGAAGGGCGCCAAGCAACTCGCCGAGATGAACAAGGGTGGAACGCAGACCGTCGGCGATATCAAAGTGACCATGGTCCACGCCGATCATTCGTGTGGTATTCAGGATGGCGACCAGATGGTCTACGGTGGCGAAGCCTGTGGATACGTCATCGAGTTTCCCAGCGGGCAGAAGATTTATCACGCGGGCGATACTAACGTCTTCGGCGACATGGCCATCATTCGTGACCTATATGCGCCGGAGATCGTCATGCTGCCCATCGGCGATCACTACACCATGGGGCCACGGGAAGCGGCATACGCCTGCAATCTTCTCAAGCCGAAGACGGTGATCCCTATGCATTTCGGAACTTTCCCCGTCCTCGTAGGACGACCGAGCGAATTGCAGAAACTCGTGCCCGGCGTGCAGGTGCTGGAGATGAAACCGGGTCAGACCATCGGCGGATAACCCTCTCAGTTGATCTCTCACGAAATGAGGAGCACGTGACACCGACCAAGAAAAGCTCGCGCCCCAGTTGGCGCCACTACGATATGACGACAGCGGGACCGGTGGACGACTATCTCTACTCCATGCTGCCGAAGCGCGACGATGTTCTCGTCGAAATGGAAGAGTATGCGACCGAGCACAACGTCCCCATTGTCGGCCCCGCGGTGGCGCGCGTGCTGCAGCAACTGGCGCTCATGATCAACGCCCGCAGCGTTTTTGAATTGGGCTCCGCGATCGGATACTCGACGATCTGGTGGGCGCAGGCCGTCGGCGAAAACGGGCGCGTCATCTACACCGACGGGGATTCAAAGAATGCCGAGCGTGCCCGGGGCTATTTCGCGCGGGCCGGCGTGTCTGATCGGATCACTCTGCACACCGGAGATGCTTTGGAAGTGCTCTCCGAACAAAAGCAGGAATTCGACATCATCTTCAATGACGTCGACAAGGACGATTATCCGCGCGTATTGCGCCTTGTCGCCCCGCGCCTGCGCAAGGGCGGGTTATTCATTACCGACAACGTTCTCTGGAGCGGCCGGGTTGCCGAGAAAAATCCGACTGATTCGCACACCAGGGCGATTGTGGAGTTCAATCGAAAGCTGCACGACTCGAAAGACTTCTACACGACCATCCTGCCCATCCGCGATGGACTGGCGGTAGCGTTGAAGAAATAGGAGTTGCTAGTTTCCGAGAAGTCCGTACACGTCCACTTCCCAGAGCGTGCCGACATAGACTTTTCCATTCGCGATGGTTGGCGGGACGAATTTCACAGCGTTTCCCGCCTGATCCCGATTATTAGCGGCTTGTGTGCTGTTCCAGTATTCCTGGGCCAGATTGTTCGCATTGTAGGCATGCAAGATAGCGTGTCCGGTGCACGCTGCTGGCAGCGGTACAACCGAGCAGTTTACTCCCGCATTTGGACTCGCGTACCCATACAGGCTGGAATCAATCGCCCACACGATCCCATGGCTTACCGACTGCGAGGAAACCGATGGGACCGCGCCCGGATATCCAAAACTTGATGATGTTTGGGAGGTCACACTCGTGTTGAACAACTCAGTCGTCGGATTGAACGTGAACTGCCGGATGGCGTCGTACTGGCCACCGACGTAAAGATTGTTGTGCCAGAGTGCAGGCACACCCCAGAGACCGTAGGGCGGTCCACTGAAACTCTGCACAATCTGGCTATTGTTCGCAGAGTTGTACTGACCCATGTTGTTCCGATCGATGAGGTAGACCACACCTTCCTTGCCGACTTCAGTCAGCAAGGATGTGGGCCCCGAACCCTTTTGGTTTGGGAACAGGACCACGCCGCCCGATCCCAGGTCGCTGTCGATTTGCGCTAGCGTCAATTGATCGTATGGCGTGAAATAGCCCGAAATACTCAAGTTCAAGCCGTTAAGAGTACTGCCCGTCACATAATGCAGACGAAGGACGCTGTCGCCGTAGTCGTCATTCGGCGGTGGCGGCAGTTCGTCGAAGACTCCGTTTCCAGTCGAAACGTAGATATCCCCACCGTTGTCGATCGCCGGTGCGCTACCTCCTGCCCAGATTCCTCCATCAGCCCCGTTGACTCCATTCGGCGTCGTATTCAAGACCGCCATCTGCTGCTGCACGTTGGAGGCTCTGTAGGCGATCAGCCAACCGTGATACGGCGTAGCGTCTTCATGTGCGGCAAATGCCACGTAAATTTTCCCGCCAGCTTCCGCTAGACCTGACCGGTTGTGGTGGTGTTGAGAGTCGAAAGAGACCATCCCGTTCACCGAGCCATCGCCGGTTCCCGGAACAGAAGCGGCAAGCGTTACGGGCGCGTTGTACTTCTCGCTGCCCGTGGCCACATCCAGGGCGTGCAAACGATGATAGAAATTCCCGGAAGCCCCAATACAACTGCCGGAGTTCTTGGCATTGCTCTCGGACGCGCTCACGACGTAAATCGTCTTTGTATTCGCGTCGATCACGGGCGTACCTGTTACTCCGATCTCCGGATAGATGTCGCCGTAGCAGTAGCCCACATCGTTCCAGGTGGCCGGAGCCTCGCCCGGTGTGCCGCCGTGCAGGGTGTCCAGCAGGCTCACTTGCCAGTAGGTCACGCATGGATTGGCGTCCGCGTCGAACACGTACACGCTGTCGTGCTGCGTCGCCACGACGATTACATTGTGCGTGCCCCCGGCGATGGTCACGCTCTTCATCCATAGCGGCTGGGCATAAACGGCGCCGTCCACGGGACAAGAAAAAAGCTTCCCAAAGGTTGAGGTGGCGACGGTCGAGCTCGACAGGGCAAACTCTCTGGTATTTATGCCATCTCGGGCGTTGTCGTTGTGATAGGTGAGAACACCTTTGAGATCGGTGACGTACACCGTGGCCGATCCTGATGAACCGCCGCTGCTGGCTGTAATCGTGTGAGTGCCGGCTTTGGCCGGAGGAGTATAAAGGCCGCTAGCAATCGTGCCAACCGTCGAATTTCCACCGACGACGTTGTCAACGCTCCAAGTCGCACCGCCCACCGAAGCCGTGAACTGCTGCGTTTGTGTACTGATCACGACCGCGGCACGAGCCGGTGACACGGTGATGGTGGCCATCGCCGCGGGCGAAGCCCAGATCATGACGCAGTCTAGAATGAAGAACAGGGAACTGAATCTCGACACGCTCCGCATACCTGCCTCCCCCAAAAAGACGGTACCCAGAACCGAGAACTTGTGTTCAGTGCTGCTAAGTCTACTCTCTACTTAGCGGGTGGCTGAATCAATTCTGTGTCGATCGTAATGGTGATATCGTCCCCTACCACGCCCGGCGCGCCATTGACGCCGAAATCCTTGCGATTGATCTTTGTCGAGGCCGATGCGCCGATACGCTGGTTGCCCCATGGATCTTTGATAGGAGCGGAAGGACCGTCCACATCGAGTGTGACCTCTTTGGTCACGCCGTGAATCGTCAGGTCACCGATGATCTGCAGCTTTCCGGGTCCCGCAGCTTTTGTCTGCTTCGAATGAAACGTGATCGTGGGAAATTTCTGAACGTCAAGGAAGTTGGGACTGCGGAGATCGTTGTCGCGCATCTCGACCCGAGTGTCCACCGAGTTGGCATCGATCGACACGTCGGTAGAGTTCTTGGTAGGGTCGGCCGGGTCGTATTTCGCCGAGCCAGTCACCTTCATGAATGCACCGCGGACAGTGGATACGCCGAGATGCCGCACCGAAAATTGCGCGGCGGAATGATTGGGATCGATCTGCCAGGTACCAGCCTGCGCGGCGGCAGCGGCCGCCATCGCCAGAACAACCGTTAGGACAAACGCGAAACGATTCATAGGTATAGCCTTCCTTTCAGTAAACGAGTTCAGCCATGCTAAATGGATTTGACGGGAATAGCCAAGAGGTCGTCGACCAATCCAACCTCTTTTTGCAGGAACGGTTCGCCATAGGTCACGCCCCCGAGCATGCCGTAAAAGCGAGCCATGGCATCGATGCGAGCGCGGATCTCCTCATGAGCAGGGAACAGGTCTTTGCCAGCTTCCTGATCGCTGAATTGCGATTTGTAGGCGAGGATGGAGGCAAACTTCTCCTCAAACTGATCGCTGATATCGACGACGAAGGTGGGCCGGATGTCGTAGTAGAGCGTAGCGTAGATGATCTTGAACGGCCGGTGAGGGGATAGCGCAGAAACCTCGTGGTTGCCCGTACTGGCCCCTGGTCCCTGACCACTCGTCCCTAGTTTCGCCAATCCCGCCAAGAAACAAGCCTCATAGCCGAGAGTCGAAGCGGTGTAATGATCCGGATGCCGGCCCTTCCAGTAGGGCAGAATCACCACGCGCGGCCGAGTCTCACGAATAACTGCCGCGACTTTCAGACGGTTCTCCCACGTGTTCTCCACCCGCCCGTCAGGGATGTCGAGCGCGCACCGCCAACTTACGCCTAGAATTTTTGCGGCGCCGTTCGCCTCGCGTTCGCGATCCTCGGCTGTACCCCGCGTGCCCATTTCTCCGCGAGTGAGATCAAGGATGCCTGTCTTCTGCCCGCGCTGGGCTGCTTTAAGCAGCGTGCCGCCGCAGGTCTGCTCCACGTCATCGCGGTGCGCGGCAATGGCAAGAATGTCGAGGCATTGGTTCTGCGAAAGGGAAGTCATCCTAGTCGAGATTCCCCTGCTCGAGCACCACGTTCTCCCGCACGATCAGCCGGTGGGCCGCCATTTCCTTCAAGGTCGGCAGAACGCGATTCACGTGCTCATCCGTGTCGACGAAGATGATGATCACCGGCAGCTTGCCTCCCGCTTCGACCAGGTGCGCGGTCTCGACCTGATGTCGTCCCAGAAATCCGGCGACACAATGGATTGCCGTTGCCGCATACACACTTTCCTTACGGAGGTAGGCGAGAATCTCCATGTGCAGCGGCCGATGGTGCCACTGGTCGCCTTCATTCAAGTAGATCGTGACTTGCACAGCCATGACACTCGCCATTCTACAGCGCCCGCGCCAGTGCCATGCCGGCCAAGGCTCCCGCCAGGCAGAGCAAGTTGTTGCCCACGATGTTCGTCAGCATCAGTCCCCACTGGCCTTGCTCAAAGAACGACATGGTCTCGAACGCGTAACTTGAAAATGTGGTGAACGATCCGCAGAAGCCGACTACAACCAACAGGCGCCAGCGCGGATCGACCAGCACGCGCTCCGTCGTCCAGATCACGAACAGGCCGACAATGAAACTACCAAGAATGTTGATGATCAGGGTTCCGTACGGGAACACCGCCCCGAACTCGCGGGCGGCTACGCGGCTCAGCAGGTATCTGAGATTGGCGCCCAGTATTGCGGCGACGGATATAGCGAGGAAGTCTTTCAAGCGCGAGTCTCCTACAAAAATAGATTCCAATTCTGTAGGAGTTATCAGCCGTGCAGGCGGTTATGGCGAACTCCATCGCCGTCAAAATCATTTAATCACAAAGGACACGAGGGAACATGCAGGAATGCAAGCTTGAGAAATCCTTCGTGTACCTTCGTGCCCTTCGTGGTTGACGCCTTTCACTTCTTCCGCTCCACCAGAAAACGCGCGAGTTCCTTCAAAGTCTCCGCGCGTTCACCGAAACTTTGCAGCTCCGAGAATGCATCGTTGACCAAAACATCTGCCTTGCGTGTGGAGGCCTCAATGCCAAACAACGCAGGATAAGTGGCCTTCTCAGAAGCGGTATCCTTACCGGCGGTCTTGCCCAGTTGCTCGGAAGTCTGGGTGACGTCGAGCACATCGTCGACGATCTGAAAAGCCAGTCCAATTCCCAACCCGAAGGCGCGCAACTTGGCCACTTCGCTGTCCTTCGCTTCCGCGTACAACCCGCCGCTCACCAGGCTCGCAGTGATCAGCGCCGCCGTCTTTGAGCGGTGTATGTATTCCAGCATCTCGGCAGTCGGCTTCGTGTGTTCGGCCTCCAAGTCGACTACCTGACCGCCGATCATGCCATCCACGGTACCGGTGCCGCGCGCAATCTCCTCGATAATCCGAACCCGTGCTTCCGCCGGACATTTCAGGAGCGACAGCACTTCGTAGGCCTGCGTCTGCAGCGCGTCCCCGGCAAGGATCGCGAGCGCCTCCCCAAATGCTTTGTGGCACGTCGGACGCCCGCGCCGCAGGTCATCGTTGTCGAGAGCGGGGAGGTCGTCATGAATCAGCGAATACGTGTGCAGCATTTCGAGCGCGGCGCCAAGCTCCTCGATCCCCGCCGGCAATGAACCGGCGACCATCCGCCCGGCTTCCATGCACAGGATCGGGCGCAAGCGTTTGCCGCCGGCGAATACGCTGTGCCGCATGGCTTTGTGGATAGAAACCGGATGTTGGGTCTCCAGAGGAATCAGCCGGTCAAGCGCGGCGTCCGCCAGTTGCTGTCCTTCCAGCAGTGTTTCCTTCAACATGAGGTGGCAGTATAACAAGCGGGGCAGGGAAACTGCGGTGATGCTGCTCCCAAAGCACGAAAACAAAAAGGACGCCCGCAGGCGTCCTTTCGCACGCGATATAGTTAAGCCGCGACGCTGCGGGACAGAGCGGTGCTCCGCAGCACGGAGGTCAGCACGTTTCCCACGTCATCGGTGGGGCAAACGTCACTGGCGCCCGCTTCGAGCGCAGCCATCCACATCTCTTCGTCAGGAATGCGATGGGTGCAGACGATTGGCAGTTTCGGAAAGTCGCGGTGCAGACTCTCGACGTCAGTAAGCCGCCAGTACTCGATGTTGAGAACCACGGCCTCGGGATTATTTCGTTCTACCTTGTCCCGCAATTCTTCGCGGGAGCCAGTTACATCTACGGAAAAATGAGGGCGAAGTCCACCGGCCAATGAACGCGCCACTCGCGGATCCTTTTCAAGGACTATTACGTTTTGAGCCATACTTCCCCCGATCTTCAATCGTCGTCAACGGCTGGTCGTCAACGCTCGACTAGGCTGCGGGGTGGCTGGGAAAAACCACAACGCCACAGACAGCTATTGGATTCTCGAGTCGCGGCAGCTTACCGGCGGATGGGCGCCTTTTCTGCCGACGGCTCGAATGGTTCGGCCTGGAGCTTCCCGTTCTTCTTCAGCAAGACTTCCACTTTTCCTTCTGCCTGCTCAAGTTCCTTCCGGCAGGCGGAGGAAAGTTGCATTCCTTCTTCGAAGAGCGTCAGAGACTTTTCCAGGGGAACCTCTCCCCTCTCCAGCTCCTGAACTATCTTTTCCAGTCGCTGGAGACACTCTTCAAATTTGGCCAACGGGATTTCGCTCCGTGTCTCTATTGTAATGCAACTATTTCCTGAAGGTGTCCAGTCTTTTTTGTGCAATGCATCGAAAAAACCGCGAGTGACATGTTCCGATATGGAACTGCACAAGTACGGAAATGCTGTAAGGAATTTGTAAAAGCCGCGCCAATCAAGGCATACAGCTGCAAGATCGATTTGGCAGAATGTGAGTAATGAGCAATGAGAGATCGTTAAGCCGTCGCTGCAGCATCACTCCCACCGAGCGCCTCGAGCACGTCTACGGCTGAGCTGTATCGCCCCAGCGGCGCGCTGATCTGCGCTCCCTGTACCATCTGACGCGCAGCGACGAGCATTTCACGGGCGATTGCAACACCCTCGGCTCTTGCCAACTCTGGAGTCTGTGCGCGCGCCATGCGCTCCAGTATTGAATCGGGTACCGACACCCGCAACTCATTTTTCATGAACTCAGCATTGCGCACGCTGACTAGTGGCCAGATCCCGGCCACTACCGGAATGCGGCAATGTTCAATGCGCTTCAGGAAGTTCTCCAGCAAGCGCAAGTCGAATACCGGCTGAGTCACCGCATACTCTGCGCCAGCCTCGACTTTGTATTCAAAGCGCCGGATCTCTTCATCCAGGTCTGTGAGTCCGGGATTCGCACCCACGCCGATTACAAATCCGGTCCCGGTCCCGATCGGATTCCCGCCGAGGTCGAGTCCATGGTTCAGGCTGCGGACGATGTTCACGAGCCCAATCGCGTCCACATCGAAAACTGCCGTCGCATCCGGATAGTTGCCCATCTTCGGCGGATCGCCCGTAATGCAAATCAGATTCCTGATTCCGACCGCCGCCGCCCCCAGCAAATCGCTTTGGATGCACAGCACGTTCCGGTCGCGGCAGGTGTAGTGCAGGATGGCATCGATGCCGACCTCGCGCTGAATGAGCAATGAAAGCGCCTGGTTGCTCATGCGAGCCGACGCGCGCGGACTGTCCGGAATATTAACCGCGTCCACACCGACCGATTTCAAGAACCGTGCGCCCTCAACTTCCTTGCTGATGTCGGTCCCCTTGGGCGGCACGATCTCGACCATGGTTACGAACTCGCCGCGAGCCAGCTTCGAGCCTAAGGCTGACCGTTTCTCGATCGGCACAGCCGGAGTTGCCTTTGGGGCAGGACCACCACTCACGTGCGCGGAGGTGTTTTTTCCCCGAGCCTCGCCCGCACGCAACGCCGATTTCATAACTCGTATGTGGTCGGGCGTGGTGCCACAGCATCCGCCCACGACGCGAACTCCGGCGGCGACGAATTTGCGCGCGTAGCTGGCCATGTACTCGGGCGAGCACAGGTAAATGTTTCTGCCGTCCACTGAGCGCGGGATTCCGGCATTGGGTTGTGCTGCCAAGGGAAGGGAAGTCGCGGCCCGGACCCGCTCGATGGCGTCCAGCATGGCCACGGGACCAACACTGCAGTTGCAGCCAATGACGTCGGCTCCCCATTCTGCAAGTTTGGGCGCGAAAGTCTCCGGATCGGAGCCGTCCAGGCAGTTCCCGTCTTCATCAATAGTCACTTGCGCAACCAGCGGCACCGAAGGCGCCACCTCGCGCGCCGCCTGGATGGCTTGATGGATTTCCTCCAGGTATCCGAAGGTCTCCAGGATCAACAAATCGACACCGCCCTCCACGAGCGCCTCAATCTGCTCGCGGAAGGCGTCACGTGCTTCCTGGAACGAGGTTTTGCCCAGAGGTTCAATCCTGGTTCCCAGCGGGCCAACCGATCCTGCAACCCACACATCGAAGCTTTTGGCGGCTTCTCGAGCCAGACGTGCCCCGGTGCGGTTAATGTCCCGGACTTTGTCAGCCAGGCTGTGCCGGCCAAGGCGAAACGAATTCGCACCAAACGTGTTGGTTTCAATAATTTCGGCGCCAGCCTGCAGGTAGTCGTGGTGAATGCCGCGAATCAGGTCGGGCTGTGAGAGATTCAGTTCGTCGTACGACCGATTGATGAAAATGCCCTTGGCATACAGCAACGTACCCATCGCCCCGTCGCACAACACGGGGGACTGTTTGATCCGGGATAGAAGGTCAACCGCCATGATTGCTGAGAATACAGGATGCGGCCCGGTTCGCGCATCCCAAGGCAGACGGGCACGCATTGCCACATTCCCCAATGTGCGTCGAACGGAGGGCGCGGTTCGGGTCTGTTATAATCCACGATTTCACAGTTAAATCTACCTTTTTCATGTTCTTAGGAGCCCGCCGTTTGAAGAAACGCATTCTGGTCGTGGTGGTTGGGTTGTGCACCAGCCTGAGCTTCCTTTCGTGTGGAGGATCGTCGAGCAGCACGCCGATCTTGCCCAATCGGGTTCTCGCGTCTCAGGGGGTTAGCGCTACGCTGGTGTTCGGTTCGCTAGTCGTCGTCAACGGTCAGAATGACACTCTCCCGCGCGTATCTCCGCTGAGCGCCGGAAATTCTCCTGGACTGATCGTTGTATCCCCGACTCGGAATATTGCAGCAACTTTCGATTCGAGCTCGAACAGTGTCTTCGCCGTGAATACAAGCAGACAAACCTCCATCGGGAATGTGCATCTCCCCGGCCCGAGTTCCAGCATCTCTGTGCCTACCTCTGATCCTACGGTGTATGCCGCCGTCCCTACTGCCGCGGTGAATGGTTTCGCATTCCTTGGTGCGGTCGAGGTTTTGAATTTCTCTGCCAACAGTTTTACGACCATTGCCGCCAGCAACGCCCAGACCGTGGTGTCGAACTCGCAGGGGACCCAGTTGCTGGTCTTCAGCCCGGACTCTGATGCTGTAACCGTTCTGTTCCCCGGCGCGGCGGTGCCGCCAGTTGATACCAGTTGCTACACCAACCCCACGAATACGAATCCTCCGAACTCGGCCTGCAATATTGTGAACGACGCGCGCTTTAGCCGTCCGGTTAATGCCATCATCAATGGAACCACTGCTTATATCCTCAACTGCGGTGCGCAATGCGGTGGAACGCAACAGGCCAGCGTGGCGGTCTTCGATCTCGGGAGCCTCTCGATCACGCAGACGATTCCGGTGGATGCCGCGACCATGGCCCTTTTGAACGGGTCGACGCTGTACGTGGTGGGCACTCCGCCAACAGCTCCAGCGAATTCCTGCACGAATCAGACAACTGCGGCGACGATCTGCGGGCGCCTCGACATCGTCGATCTTAGTTCTGGAACCGTCACCAGCAGCGTTTCCATTACCGACGGATATCACAGCCGCATGGATCTGACGACCAACGGCCAGATCTTCATAGGCTCGAGCAACTGCACCAACGTTGGCAACGTAAACAATCCCACCGGTGGCGAAATACGCGGCTGTCTCTCGATTTACAATATCTCGAACGGATCAGTGCTCTTTCCTTCCGACAACGGTGACGTGACCGGATTGCAGGGTTTTACCACCCGCTTCGTGGAATACGTAGCCGAGGGCGGCCAGCTTCGCGTGTACGACACCACCAAAGACATTCTTCTGATCAACGATTTCCTGCCGCAGGGAACTATCGATATTGTGGGTTATGTGGGCGACGTGAAGGCAATCGACTTCTTCTAGAGCTCTGAGAAGCGGGAATTGGCGCGAATGCCGCTACTTCGCGGGTTCCAACGCCAACTTGTGGGCCTTCGCTGCTGCCACCGCTTTCGCGCTGAAGGGCAAGGTGAACGTCGTGCCCTCGTACCACGCCTTCCACTGATCCATATAGTACGGGCTCAGGAAGTTTCCAGCCTGACCGGTCACGATATTCAGAGTTGACTGGTCAAGATCGGCAAGGTTCGCCGTGAATCGCTCCGAAGGGCCGTGATACCGCGTCACCGCCTTTACGGTATAGCCGCTCCCTGACTGCTCCTGCACCCCCGGTCCCGCCCAATACTTCACCAAAGGAATCTTCCCCAGAACCGGATGCTGAATCTCGACCGCGTTGAACGCGCCCCATCGCCATGAAGCCAGGTCTTTGGGTGCACCCGGACCGTTCACGGCTGCTTCCACGGCGGCGGTCAACAATTCGTCGTAATTCGGATAGTTGCCCGGTAGCCACCGCTTTGGGCGATGAAGCAGAATGTTCTCCATCCACACCGACCTCTGTAGCCACTTATAGGTCTTCCAGTCGATGGCGTTCTTTTGAGTTTCTCTAAAGAGCTCGGAGTCCGCATCCTTGCGGGGTTGCGCCGGAGCCGCTCCCAATTTCGGTTCGAGAAGCAGGCGGCGCAGTTCACCAATTGCATTTTCCGCGATTGTGGGTGCTGCCGAGGTAGCCAGCATGCGGCCATCCCAGCTGCGCATCAGGTCCGCGGCCTGCTTGGCTCGTGCGGAGGGCTTCGAGGCGTGATCCACCGCGTAAACCAGGCGCTCCGCGGCAAACAGGACTGCCTCGGAGTGAATGTCCGTCTGCAGGGCCAGCATATCCGCGGGTGAAAACTTTCTGCCCGATTCCAGCACGTGATAAATACGTTCCGTCCGCCAGGGCGCTTCCCACTCCGCGCTCACCGAATTCGGATACCTGTCCGGAGTAATTCTCCCGTTCGCCGTGGCGATGATTCCCGATGGCGGATTGTAGGTGTTCGGCAGCTTGTCGAACGGAATGTAAGATGTCCATTCGTGCGCGTCGTCGGCGCCGCTTACCGGCAGGCTGCCATCCCCGGACGCGCGAATCGGGACTTTGCCCGTGGTGTGATATCCGATATTTCCATCCACGTCGGCGTACACCACGTTCTGTCCGGGAGCGTCCAGTTGCGAGAATGCCTTCGTGAACTCCTCCCAGTTCTGGGCCGTATCCACGTCAAAGAACGGAACCCGCATGCCATCGTAAAGAGTCCAACGCAATGCCAGAGGCCGCGTCTCGCCCGGCACAAGATCCGTGATAATCGGCCCATGGCGAGTAATCTTAACGTCGATGTTTACGTCCGGCTTACCCTTGACGTGAATAACCTCCTGCCGATGCTCGGGTTGCACCCATCCCTTGGGTGTCTGATACGCGCCCTGATCGCTAAAGTTCTCGACGTAAATGTCAGTCACGGTCGGGCCCACGTTGGTGAAGCCCCACGCCACGCGCTGGTTGTGGCCCACAATAACGTATGGCACCCCGGGCAGCGTTACGCCCGCAACGTCGAACGTGCCACAATGCAGATGCGCTTCATACCACAGGTTCGGCATCTGGTGACCGAGGTGCATGTCATTCGATAGCAGTGGCTTTCCGGTGACAGTGTGTGCGCCTGACACGACCCAGTCATTGGAGCCGTTCACCGGCAATGCTTCGGAAGGAGATTTCGCCAGGGCATCCGTTTGGAAGTGAGTCTGGGTCACTGACGTGTCCGGCGAATCATCATCCTCTTCGTCAGAGTCCCCCGCAGGTCTGTCCGGCTCATTCACGTCCTCACGCATGACTGTGGGCGGACGATCGTGCCACGATCCGTTTACATACAAATCCGCCGTAAGTTCGGGACCGAGCTTGGCCAAGATCTTCTCCCGCGCCAGCGCATCGTAAAAATAGTGATAGTTCAGATCCTTGACCATCTGATTGCCGATTACCACCGAGTCCTCAGAGGACCATGGCTTCGGCGCATAGCCGAGGATCCGGAACTCGATGGGCAGCCGCTTGCCGTGTGTGCCGATGAAGGCGTTCACTCCTCGCGCATAGGCTTCAAAGTAACTCCGGTCACGCGCGCTCGCCGCCCCAAGCTGCTTACGTGCCGCCGCGCGGAGGCCTAGAATTTTCTGCTCCCGGTCAAGCTTCAGCGTTTCTTCGCCCAGTATCTCCGAGAGTTCGCCGCCTGCGAAACGTCGCATCACGTCCATCTTCCATAGGCGATCCTGGGCCGTAACGTAACCTTGGGCGAAGAAAAGGTCTTCCAGAGTCGCCGCCTCAATGGTCGGCACCCCGTGCGTGTCTCGGGTCACGGTGACCGGTGCGGAAAGTCCCGAAATCTGTAACTGTCCATCCAACTGGGGAAGTGCAGAGTGGGCAACGTAATAGGCGTATCCGGCGCCGCAGGCGAGCAGCAAAAGCACAGCCAGGAAGAGCCAAAGAAGAACGCGGAGCACGGGGGAACGGCGGGCGGTAGGAATCCTGACTTCTGCCATGGTGCTCATAAAGAATCTTTGATTGTATGCCAGCGGCGCTCTGGCGAGGTTGAAAATGAATTTCATTTTCAATATGCCCGGGTGGTATTCTGAATCGCCAGCCAATGCTCCAGAAACGCATCGACGATCAGCCCACCCTTTCCCGCCAGATGGTTCGCGAGGCCCAGGAAATCCTGCACCGCCATCTGAAGGGTGTCGGCCTGAAGCAGACGGCCCAGCGCGACACGATTCTGCGTACCTTCCTTGAGACCCGCGACCATCTATCGACCGACGAACTCCACCGCCTGGTCCAGAAGAAGGATGCCGGCATCGGGTACACGACGGTTTACCGCACGTTGAAGTTACTGGCTGAATGCGGGCTGGCCAGCGAAGTTGCTTTCCACGATGGCATCGCCCGCTATGAGCATCAGTACAACCGTCGCAGCCATCACCACATGGTTTGCACGGATTGCGGCAGTTCGGTCGAGTTCTTTTCTCCGGAAGTCAGTCAGTTGGAGCAGGAGATCGGCCGCAAATATCATTACCTCGCCACCCGCCACACCTTCCAGATCTACGGGATTTGCGAAGAGTGCCGCAAGAAGAACGACGCGCAGCGGACATGAAGATGGCGTGCGCTCGATGATGTCAGTCCCGGCTCCTATGAACCGTTAATCTCTTTCGTCGATAACTCGGTACCGACGGTGAAGCAGTCCTTCAGATCGCCGCTCTTCAGTACGCGGATAATGTCAGACTGATCGGTGCAATACGTACGGGCTGCCGCCGACCTAGGTTGCGCCGGGTAGACGAGCAGTTGATAGTTCGAGATAGGGCCGTCGGGTTTCTCCCTGGTGCAGTTTTTGAGCTCAAAAATATATCCACTGCTCCTGCCGGAAGCGAGACTGCGGGCTCCCCAGTTTGCTGCAAGCTCAGAGAGAGCGCAGGTGTAGCCCGCCTCGCGGTGCGCCTGCACATAGGCGATCTCCGCCATATTCACGCTGCGCATCGAAGAAACGACCGACGCCTTGCCGATTCCAGCTGCCGAGTTATTGAACTCCTTCTCCGTCTTCCGAACCTCGTAAAACCCGAGCCCCATGAACCCTGCAATGAACACTACCCCCAGGTACCCGAGCATGATTCCAGTGATCGCCAGGCCGCGGCCCTTCAATCGCCCAGGGCTCTTGCGAATCTCGGAGAGGGCGAGGTATCCGAAGATCACCGCCACGATTGAGAGAGGAAGAATGATGAAAAGGATCCCGCAGATCAGGCTGAAGATTGCCTTGCCGCTGGTCTCGGGAGGCAGCCCGAACGCCACCTGCGGGTCGACGGGAGCCACGCCTGCGCCCGCCTGCGAGTCGCGACCACAAGCTCCGCAGAACTGCTCCCCCTCAGCCAGACTGTTGCCGCAACCAAGGCAAAACGAGCTCACCGGAATCCCCCTTTGAACAGAAGGTTCTTCAGAGGTGCATTGCAGAGAGTCTCATTGGAGGACGGCGCCATTTTCCCAACAGTTCTGTCCCGAACCTCCGGAGTGCTGCTTGATCACTGCGGATTCATCCGAGCAGAACGCACGGTCTCCGGTTTGGTTCGCTGTGATTGGATATGCGACCACCTGGTACTTCTTGTTAGGCCCGCCCTGAGTTTCTGCTTCGCACTCCTTGATTTCGAAACGATATCCATTCTTCTGTCCGCTGGCCAATGCACTATCAATCATCCGCCCCTCGCCCAACGCAGAGAGCGAGCAAGCATGCCCGGCTTCAGGATGAGACTCCGAATACGTCATCTGAGCGGTGTTTATGGTTCGAACCGCCGCCACGGCCGACGATTCGTTGGCTGCCATGCGCGCTCGCAACAAGTTCGGAATCGCGATCGCCGCAATAATCAAGATAATTGGAATGCTCACCACCCACATGTAGCCGAGGACCAGCCCCGCGATGGCGAGGCCGTCTCCTTTTAGCCGTCCCGCGCTTTTTCGAATCTCCGACAAGCCGAGATGGCCGAGAATCACAGCGGCGACAAAAGCGAACGGTACGAAGAACAACAACCCAAAGATCAGGCTGGCGATGGCTTTTCCACTGGTCTGCGGCGGACCGGCGGTGACTGGCGGCATTGCGCTCGCGGGTGCTGCGGGCGCGGAAGCCTGCGCTCCGCACTTGCGACAGAACTGGTCGTGGTCATCGATACTGCTGCCGCAACGCATGCAGAACGTGCTCATTCACCCTCCGGGCGCGCGAGATGGCGCCTCCGAATCAAATTTGCACGAAACATACTCTTCACAATCGTCTCCGTCAATGAGCGAATGAATTGATCTGCTGCGATTTGTCCCGGGCACGTCGGTCTGATATGTTGCCCGCAATGGAGCAGATCGCTGTTGGATTGAAGTCATGCACGGTGTGTGCCGCCCAGATGCCCGATTCTGCGGCCTTCTGCCCCGGTTGTGGCCGTTCGATGCAGATCGAATCAGTAGCCAAGTTGAAACCGGGCGCTCTCCGCGATAATTTCTTAGGCGCTTTCGCGTACGCATCGTTCGTCCCAGCGCTTGTGTTTCTTCTAGTCGATCCTTACCGGAAAAACCCGTTTGTGCGCTTTCACTCGATACAGTGTCTCCTGTTCTGGCTTGTGTGTGTCGCGTTAACAGTGGTTGTCAGAATGGTTTTCCTTGGCCTGCTCCTTATCCCGATCGTCGGTCCTTTATTTGCGGTTCTCGTTGCGGTGGTTGTGGCCTTAGCGGCAGTTTTCACGTGGATCGTTCTCCTCGTCAAAGCTTTTCAGGGGGAGAGATTTGCGCTTCCACTGATCGGCAATCTGTCCGACCAATATTCTGGCGTGACATAAGCCCTTGTTAGTGAAATTGGCGATTGCTTTGATACTGTTTTTTTGATACCTTGCCGCGACGCTGCTTGGGAGCGGAGTCTCAGATCCTGTCCCACAATACTCGGAGGAGATCCCTATGGCCTTTTGCAACATGTGTGGCGCACAGATTGCCGACGGAACCACCACTTGTGCCGCCTGCGCCGGTAGGATTCCTGCTGCTCCCGCTGCCACGGCCTCTGCCCCGGCTCAAGGCATGGCCGACAATGTTGTCGGGATGCTGGCCTATTTCACCATCATTCCTGCGATTATTTTTCTGGTAATGGAACCTTACAACAGGAATCGATTCATCCGCTTCCACGCGTTCCAGTGTCTGTTCTTCGCGGGAGCGTGGATAGCACTGTGGATCGCTTTGAGCATCTTTGCGCACATTCCTATCCTTGGCTGGTTGAGTATCCTGATTTGGCCGCTGATAGGACTCGCTGGATTTATCGTCTGGATCATCCTCGTGATCAAGGCGAATCAGGGGCAGATGTACAAACTGCCCTTTATCGGCGACTTGGCGGAAAAGCAAGCCAACGCAATGTAAGCGGCACCAGTCACTACAAGGACACCGGGGGCTACAAACGCTTCGCTCGACTCTATATGTGATCGTCGTCAGTGCCGTCTTTCACTCCACCCCTTGACTTTCGTCCCATAAGCTGTCAATCCTATTAGCTTTTACCTGCGTCGTGAGCCATCCATTGCTAGGTGGTCGCGGGCCGGAATCTTGAACGAACGGGGAATTCATTGCGAGTCCGGGTTTTCTACCACGACAAGTGTTTTGACGGAGCTTCTTCGGCCGCTTTGTTCTCTCGCTTCTATCGCGAGCGCATCCGCGGTGACGTCGAATTCGAATTCACCGGACTGGTTCACCGGGCCGGCGCGCTGTTTGATGAGAAGCAGTTCGACGGTGACGAAAACGCCATCGTCGATTTCAAGTACTCCAGCTCCCCGAAGATTACCTGGTGGTTCGATCATCACGAGAGCGCATTCCTGACTCCCGCCGATGCCGGGCACTTCGAGCAGGATCAAAGCAATCGCAAGTTCTACGATCCCGCGTTCAAATCGTGCACCAGTTTCATTGCGATGATTGCGCAGCAGCGCTTCGGCTTCGATCCTTCATCAGTAGCTGATCTCGTGCACTGGACAGACGTGATCGATGGAGCTCTTTATCCGGACGCGAAGACTGCCGTCGAGATGGAAGCTCCCGCGATGAAGTTGACCATGGTGATCGAATCGGCCCCGGACCACGGCTTCGTGCCGAATCTGATCCCCCTGCTCGCGACAAAATCGTTGGGAGAGATTCTGCAGGAGCCCTTCGTGGCGCCCCTGCTTCCGCCGCTCCTCAAGCGCCACGAACTTTCCATCGGAATTCTGAAGGAGCGGTCCGAGTGCGAGGACGGCACAATCTTCTTCGACGTGACCGATCACGACCTCGAGGGCTACAACAAATTCATCCCCTACTACTTGCATCCCGAGTCGGTGTACAGCGTCGGACTCAGCAAGAGCAGCTTCCGGGTGAAGGTCTCGGTGGGATCGAATCCGTGGGCGCCGCAGGAGCCTGAGGTGAACCTCGCGCGTATTTGCGAGCGCTACGGCGGCGGCGGTCACGCTCGCGTCGGAGCGATCTCATTCAACGTCAATCAGCACGCCGCAGCGATCAAAGCTTCGCAGGAAATCGTCGCGGAGTTGCGGGCAGCCATCCGAGAGAAGAGGGGTTGACCAACCTCTGTGCTCCCTCTGTGTCCTCTGTGGTCGTTTTGTTCTACTGAACCTGCATCCCACTGGCGAAACAGTTAGCCGGATTCCCGTCATCCGATGATCGGATCGTCCCCGACTGATCCGCGCAGAATGCTTTTCGTCCGAATGTGTTTACGTTGGGCGCAGCCGACAAATGGAAGCCTGTGGCGGGCGCACCACCGCAGCCCGAAAGCGTGAACACAAATCCAAACCGTTTCCCGCTGGCCAATCCACTGTTGATCAGCATCGCCTGATGCTCGTTCGGGTCTCCTCCTCCAAAGCCGTCGAGGTCCGACAACGTGCAAGTGAAGCCAACTCTCGGATAACTGGTCGCGTAGGTGATCTCCGCCGTAAGAATCGTCCGCATCGCCGCCAATACCTGCGCATCGCTTCCCACTGATGACCTAGCGCTTTGTGTTTGAGGTGTAACGGAGACGGGAGTAACGGAGACGTTCGCGGTCTCCCGAGCTTTCATGCTTTCAGTCATTGCCTTCAGTAAGTCCGGATCCGCCAGGGGCAAGCGGATCGTGACCGAAATCTCGTTTAGCTTCCAGATTCGAGCTTCTTGCTTCATCGTGAATGTCATGCGTGGCATGAACGGAGTGCGTTGCGCCTGGCCATTCTTGTAGGTCTGGAAAGATAATTCGATATCGTCTTGTTCCGCGCGGAGAGCGTCGTTCTCAACGGTCACTTCCAGCTTCTGCCCAGTTTTCGGATCTTCACCTGACAAAAGCACTGACCCGGTTTCGAAGGTCTGATAGTTCGTTCCCTGTGTTTGCAGTTGGCCTGCTAACAAAGAGTACTGCTGCAGATTCGCCAGTGCCCCGGCTTTCTCGAGAGCGGTCAGCGTGACGGCTGGAAGGTGTTTGGCAAAAGTTCCCGATGTCTTGCTGAAGAACATTTCCAGTAGCGCTTGTCGCGCTGTCTGCGGAGTCGAAGCCTCCTGCGCGAACACTGCCGCACTCCAAATCGCCGCCATCGCGATTATGCAAACAACTCTTCGCATGATGATTTCCTCGCCGTGATCCTGACATGTCCGTAGTGCTTCATCCAGTTACTGAGGTAAGTTCGAACCTAATGATCAAGCGGAGTTAGGAACCCATCTGGGCGATCCTGACTGGGCGTGATACCCTGCATCTTTGCACTCGTCAGCGTTCATGCGCCCAGGCGGAAAGACAACTGATCCCCATCGCAATCAGCGGCGCGTGCTCCGAGCCGTTGCCGCCTTGGAATTCTTCAAAGGCGTCTTCGTAGTGCTGATGGGCATCTGCGCCATTGCCCTTGTGCACAAAGACGCGTGGCTCATCGCCGAAAGTCTGCTGTCGCGGCTTCACATGAGCACCGACCGGCGTTCGGCGCAAATATTTCTCGACTTCGCGGACAGCGTGACCGATGCGCGCCTCTGGGCTGCGGCGAGCATCGCCTTCGCTTACGCGGGGTTGCGATTTACAGAAGCCTACGGCTTGTGGAAGGCAAGAACCTGGGCCGAGTGGGTCGCACTCGTTTCAGGAACCCTTCTGCTGCCGCTGGAAGTTCGGGAGCTCTTCCGAGGAATAATCTTCTGGCGCTGTGCTCTGCTCATCGGGAACCTCGCGATTGTCTGCTACATGCTCTATGTCATTCTGGAAAATCGGCGCGAGAGGCGGAATGCCATGCCTCCATCCCATTAGGCCGAACGCCGCTCGGGGAGCGGGTTGTGGGACGAATTCCTATGGCAAACCGCGCCCATCCGGTTCATAATTGCCGAGAATAAGCTTCGCCTGTAGGAGGTGGATATGCGCCTTGACCGTGCACTACTCGTGCTTTTGGCTCTGGTCGGATTCTCCTTCGCGCAAGACACAAACTTTTCGGCGGGACCGCAGTACCTCGTCACAACGGGTTCGCCCATGCTGCTTCGTCCCATCGCGACCCCATCTCTCTCACTGGGTGAAACGCAGCCCATCGCGGTAAACGCCGGCACAAACGAAACTACCGCCGAGCAGACCGCGCCTTCGTCGGCATCTGCGAGCGATTCATTTCTAGGCGACGTCTACTGGGGAGAACACAGAAGCACTGAAATCGTTGGGCGACGTTTGGAAACGCCGAGCATGACCCCTTCGGATACGGCCTGGTATATGAATGCGGTTGCGAGCCAATCTGTGTCTGCCCTGACAACGGTCACTGCAGAAGGCGCTGAGGGTTCATCCGGATCCAGCGTCATACAACTTTCAGGTGCTCAATTCCCCTCGAACCTGCCCTCGAGTATCTTGGACGTAGGTGTGACCGGCACGGCTAACGCGCAATTGCTTCTTGCGCGCGGCTACGGACTACCTCTTGGAGATGTCGCCGCGTTCTGGAAATCCCACAAACGGAGTGCTCCCCGCGTCTTCACTAACTCCGATGTGCATCCGCGGAAATAGCTTCCAGAGTTGAGGCGATTCCGCTGCAAAGCGGAGCCTCAGTCGGTTAGCGTCAACCCTTCACGTAGGCGAGCTTCGCCGATACTTTGCCGTCCTTCACAGAGAAGACATCGACTCCTCGCAGGTGCCATGGCTGGCCGTTGCGCATCTTGTGATAGACCCACAATACCGTCGCTCGATTGCCGCTCACGATGATCTCTTCGGCTTCGAATCGCGCGTCCGCATTCCGATCGAACCACGCTCGCCAAAACTCGACGACCGCCTGCTTTCCCTCAACCCGTCGGCCGTCCGGAGCGGGCGAGGTGTCCTCGAATACTGTGTCTTCGGTCAAAAGTCCCGCCAAAGCGTCAGCGTCATGGCGATTGAACGCCTCATTAAACCGATCGATCGTCGCGCGCGTTGCTGGCTCCTGTGATGTCATTCCGAGCTTATCTCCCATGGCTTTCTCCTGAGAAGAGCACAGATTTACAAAGACCAACATCCCACAAATTACAGAGGCAAGACGATAACGTAACCTGTGCATGTCGATTCTCCATCTCATTCAGTGTTTAAACGCTGAAGGGGCTGGTTCATGTTAGCCTGAAACCCACTTCCATTCGCATGAGGAGCTATGCAAGAGGCGAATCCTTCGCATTTGGATCTACAGGCTACAGCAAAAGAGATCATGCAGCAGTATGGTTTCGAGCCTGATTTTCCTGCGCCGGTCTCCACGCAGCTCGCGAATCTCGGGCAGCTGCCGCAAGTTTCGCCATCTCGTGATGTCCGCGATATGCGCAACCTCCTGTGGTCCTCCATCGACAACGATACCTCTCGCGACCTCGATCAGATTGAGGTTATTGAGACTGCATCCAATGGCGATGTCAAAGTCATGGTGGGCATAGCCGATGTCGATGCCTTCGTGGCGAAGATGACTCCGATCGATCAACACGCCGCCCGCGAAACAACCACCGTTTACACGGGGATTCGAAATTTCCCCATGCTGCCCGAGCAGCTTTCAACCGGTGTTACTTCGCTCCTCGAGAACCAGGACCGCCTCAGCATTGTTATTGAATTTGTCGTCGACACTGGAGGCAGCCTCAAATCGTCCGACGTATATCGAGCCCTGGTTCGAAACAAAGCCCAACTCCAGTACAACTCTGTGGGCGCGTGGCTGGAGGAAAGTGCCGCGGCTCCGCTTAAGGTCGCCGCGTCGAGCGAATTACAGAATCAGCTGAAACTTCAAAGTGACGTCGCGCAGAAGCTCAAGAGCAAGCGCTTCCTGAACGGTGCTCTCAACCTGCAGACTGACGAGGTGCATCCGCTCGTCCTGAACGAGCAGGTAGTCGATGTGGTGAAGCAGCAGAAGAATCGCGCCACCGAGTTGATTGAGGACTTCATGGTGGCCGCCAACGGAGTCGTGGCCCGCCTGCTGGAAAATGTCTCATCCCTGCGCCGCATCGTACGTACGCCCAAACGCTGGGATCGCATTGTTCAACTCGCTGCTACAAAAGGCGAAAAGCTGCCTGCCCAGCCCGATTCGAAAGCCCTGAACGATCTTCTGCTGCGGCGCAAGGCTGCCGATCCCGACCATTTTGCCGACCTCTCGCTTGCGGTCATCAAACTCATCGGTCCCGGAGAGTATGTCCTGGAGCCCGCCGGAGAAACCGCACCCGGTCACTTTGGCCTGGCAGTGCAGGACTATACACACTCCACGGCCCCCAACCGCCGCTTCGCCGACGTTGTTACGCAACGGCTGATCAAAGCAATGCTTGCGGGCCAACCGAATCCCTATTCGGACGACGAGTTGACCGCCGTTGCCGCGAACTGCACGCAGAAAGAAGACGCGGCTAGAAAAGTGGAACGTGAGATGACCAAGCGTCTGGCTGCTGTCGCCATGCAGCGTCGCGTAGGGGAAACCTTCGATGCGATGGTCACCGGAGTCACCGATCGCGGCACGTTTGTCCGGGTCCTTCAGCCGCATGTTGAGGGGCTGCTCGCCCAAGGGGCACAAGGCCTCGACGTGGGCGACAAACTGAAAGCCAAGCTTATTCGCACGGATGTGAGCAAGGGATACATCGATTTCGCCCGCGCCTAGGAGCCACCTCGACCACTCACGTTTAGTGCCAAGGTTCGCCAGCGCACCTGAGTAGCTAATAGTCGAACCCAGATTCCGACGCTAAGCTCAATACAGCAGTCTGTGCGGAAAATTTGGGCTCATTCCTTGCTGCGATGGAGCCATTTCGTCTGCATTTCCATGGCCGTCATTCTCCCGGCGTCTCTCGCCGCCGATGAGACTGCGGCGGCAATGTTGCGCAGCAGTGGTTCGGGCGTTCTCATCAACGGGAATCCTGCTCCAACGTCGATTGCGCTGTTTCCGAACGACCTCATAGAAACTCCCCACAACGCGGTGGCGCGAGTTCAACTCAGCGGATCCACCGCCGACATTAGCGCCGATACAGTGGTGCAGTTTGAGGGCGACGAACTCGTTCTTGATCACGGCAACCTTTCGGTCAGCACCACGAGAGGATTGCGCGTGCGAGTGGGCTGCGTGACCATCACTCCAGTGAACCTTTCACAGTTGACGCAATACGACGTCTCGGATGTAAACGGTAAAGTAACGGTCAACGCCGCTAAGAGTGATGTCTACCTCGATAGTCGAGCGAAGAAGGCGCAGGAAGCGAAAAATCCATCCCGCTCGACCCGCGATATCGTGCGCGAAAGCGAGCAGAAGTCTCGCGAAGAGAAATGTGGCGCTGCGTACATGAAAGGCGATAACGTGGCGGGCTTAGGTGCCCTGATGAATTCACCATATGCTATATGGGGCGGGACGGCCGTGATAGGGGCGGTGACATGTTGGGTCCTGTGTCGCCCCGACGATCCCGCCAGCCCATCAAAACCGTAGCCGCCTTCCCGTCGGCGTTGGCAGACCGAAAGCGTGTTTATCTGCTCTATAGATGAAACTTACTCCGTCACAACCGCCTTCACCAGATTCCGCGGATGGTCAACGTCATACCCCTTCTTCACGGCGACGTAGTACGCGAACAGCTGCAGAGGAATCACTTCCAGAATCGGCAGCAGCAACTCCGGAGAGGCCGGAACATAGAACACCCGCTCGGCAATTGAGGCAACCTCATGGTCACCCTCGGTTGCCACTGTTACCAATTGCCCGCGTCGCGACCGTACTTCTTTCATAACATCGAGTGTGCGGCGGTACCGTAGCATCGAATCGGGATCGTTGCGATCACACGTCGCCAAGACCACAACAGGGAGGTTCTCGTCGACCAGGGCATTGGGGCCGTGCTTCAGTTCTCCAACCGGATATCCTTCCGCGTGCGCGTACGATATCTCCTTAAGTTTCAAGGCTCCCTCGCGCGCGATCGCGTAATGCACGCCTCGTCCGAGGTAGAGGAATTTTTCGGCCTGAAAATGTACTCCGCCGAATTGTTCCGAGAGGCCATCCCAGGTAGAAAGATTCTTTTCGATTGCCTCCGGCAGTTGCTGCAAGCGCTTCAGGTACGATCGCGTTACCTCCGAGGTCATCCGTCCCCGCTTACGCGCAAGAAACAGCGCCATGAGATAGAGAATCGTGACTTGCGTAGTGAAGCTCTTGGTCGCCGGAATCGATCGCTCGGGCCCAGCTCCCGTAATGAGAGCCGCGCCGGCCTCGCGGACGATAGTCGTGTCCGGCATGTTCGAGATCGCGATGGTCTTCACGCCCCGCGTCAGCGCCTCGCGCTGCGCTGCAAGCGTGTCAGCCGTTTCGCCCGATTGTGTAATGACCATCACGATGGGGTCGACCGCGGCGTGCGTTGAACGGTAGCAATACTCGCTGGCATACTCGACATCGACCGCAACGCCGGAAAGATCCTCAATCATGATTTCGCCCGCCAACCCCGCGTGGCGACTTGACCCACTGGCGGCGATAATCAACTTCTCAAATGTCAGCAGCGCGCTCTCGATGGGCTGCAGTTCGCCCGGAAAAATGATGTCGTCCTTGAGATGCTTCTCGATCGTCCGGGCAATCGCGTCAGGCTGCTCATAAATCTCCCGCCGCATCGCGTGAGCAAAGTTATCGCTGGAACCGTTCGTATGTTTGTCAGTTGGCATAAATGATGATGAAAGTTAAAAACAAGAACCTAAGACTAAATGATGCGGCGCATTGGATCCAAAGTAGCGCGTCGGCGCCTGCCGTGAGCGCAATCGAAGGGTCCTCGCCGGCTGTGGCGGGGCCATCCTTCGACTCCGCTCAGGATAAGTCTTGGCCCCGCAGCCACTCGCAATCAGCTATGCCTTCGCCGCGCCCTCAAAGTGCGCCTCAATCTCCTCCAGCGTTTTCCCCTTCGTTTCCGGCAAGAACCATGTTGCAGTGACGAAGTAGATCACCGTGCAAGCCGCGAACCCGAAGAACATCGTCGAATACCCATACTCGCCGACTGTTGGTAGAAAGACGGCGGCAATCGTAGTCGAAACGGCCTGATTGAGCACCAGCGCGATGCTCATCCCGTTCGATCGGATCCTCGTCGGCATCAATTCCGAAAGCGCCAGCCACACACAGACTCCCGGCCCGACCGCAAAAAACGCCATAAAGATAAAGAGCGTAATGGCCACCATCCAACCATGTCGTGGGGAAGGCACCGGCGTAATCAATGCATTCTCGATTTTCAGCGGAGCGTTACGCGCGGCCTCAAGGTCGCCGAACGGGTTCGAAAAGAAGGCATTGACCTTATTGCCAGGCACGCTGTCTTCGCGCGAAATTTCGATCGGCTTGGCAGCGGGGTCGTCAGACCGCACGGCCTGACTGGCGGCCCGGAAGTCGCCATAGGAATAGATCACTACCAGGGTTGTCGCGCCGTTGGGCGAGGAATTCAATAGCTTGCCGGCCATCGCGCCGTTGTAGGTCAAGTTGAGCTTCTGGTCGGCCGGGACCATGGACTGGACGGCAGCCCTGGAGTCGACACGCGACCTTTCCGTCTCGCGGAAAAGGAACCCGGTGGCGACCGTCGACAAGATGATACCCGCAGTGCCGATACCCAGCAGAAACTTGCGGCCTTTACGGTCGACCAAGGCAACTCCCACCAGCGTGACGAAGAAGTTCACGAAGGTGAAGACAACGTATCCGACGTGGGCGGCAAGGTCGGAGAGTCCGCTCTGCAAAAGGATGTTGGTGTTGTAAGCGATGATCGAATTAATCCCGGTCGTCTGATTACAGGCGAGAATGATGCAGGCCAGAATGAAGGGGATTACATACTTCCGTCGCAGAAGAGATTCCCTGGTTCCGGCCGCACTGCGCGTATTCTCCACGGCAGTGACTTGCTGCATTTCGCCAAGTTCAAGGTCCGCCTGCTCGGTGGTTCGGGACCGGAGCAGGGCGTTGTATGCAGCTTCCTTTTTTCCATGGCGCAAGAGCCAACGAGGCGACTCCGCCAGCATGACGCTGCCGACCACGAACAGGATTCCCGGGGGCAACGAAACCCAGAAGATACCGCGCCACGCTAGGTTCTTAAAGGCGAAGATGGCTGCCGGATCCCCGAGTTTCGTGATGTGATCCAATCGGAAACTGAACAACAGTCCGATCAGTGCGGCGATGGCTATTCCTGCCGTGAGCAGCCATTGGAAAATTCCGGTTCCTTTGCCACGACTTGACGCCGTAAGGCACTCCGCGAGATACAGAGGCACAACCACGCCGATCAAGCCCGCGCTCGTTCCTTGCAACAGACGTCCAAAGACCAGCGGCCCATAGCCGTGCGCCAGGGCAATCATCGGAATGCTGATGACGAACATAACCCCGCTCAGCGCCATCAGAGGCTTCCGACCCATCCAGTCAGCCAGCAGTCCCGCAAAAAGAGTCGAGATCACGCTGCCCAGCAACACGGCTGCAACCACCAGCGAAAGCTGGCCGCGGTTCAGCCCTGACGTTGCCTCCAGATACGGCAGCGCGCCCGCAATAATGCCGACGTCGACGCCATACAGCAGCCCTCCGAGGCCTGCAACAATGAGAAGAAAGCGGTTGTAGAAGACTTTCTTGTCATCGAGAACCGATGGATCGCCCGTCGTCATATGAGCCATCATCATATTTGTCGTTCACATCCGCACGTGCGGTATGAACCTACCGCCTCACTTTGATTGTTTGTGAATTGCACCACGAATTGTAGCCCAGCCGCCGCCAGAAACCGCTAAAAGTGCTATATAAGCAAACGAAAATAGTTCGATGGGGTCGGGTCCTGTCCGATTGGCAGCTGCCGTCCGTGGTTGCTCAGTTGTTTATCAAGTCGTTTCCACCACAGACAGGCCATTCGCACCACCAGACAGGCCATTCCCATCACACCAGGCTCAGGCGATCATCAGAGCAGGGAGGGTGGTTCATGACGCAGGAAGAAAAATCAATCACGATGGAGCTGGTTGGTTTGTTGACCGAAGAATCTGCTGCCCTACGCACTCAATTGAAACATGCTGGTCGTAAGCCTCTTCACAAGCCGACGCACTTCGTGCGTGTTGCCTCTTTGCTGCGACAGCTAGACCCGAGTGGCGAGTTGGTTGATGTTGCCTGTGTTTCCGAACGGGAAACCAAAAAGCAGGTTTTTGAAGTGTTGGTTCGGAGAAGCGTTGCAGAGCAGACGGCACCCGCACAGGCATAAACAGGATCCCCATCGAACGCAACAGGAAAGAAACGACGCATTGAATGTTGCTGAATGGCCTCGGTGCCATTAATTCTCTTCATGGCCGCAGGTCATACCATCAGTGCACCACGCAATCTGCGTTTGCTTTTGAAGCCTGCATCTAGCTTCTGATTCGTCACACTCCGCAACTGCGCAACGCATGCACAGTCGCCCGATGACTTGGCGGCAAATTCTTAATTCATCGTTATCGTCATGCGATAATGGGGCCACGAGCTTGGCCCCGTGCTCAGATGGATAGAGCTGCGGTTTCCTAAATGCCGGAAGCAAGGCCACGCGACGTAACCTCAACGACTTACAGCCATCCAGAGGGCTGTAGGCCTCGCTGAACCATCTCATTTCCGGTTTTCAGGACAGCTAATGGACAGTACGAACAGGTTTGGGAATTTGTCTTAAAATTGCCGAGCACTGGAGACGCGTGAATGAAGTCACTGAGAGACGTGGAATCCTTTGGAGCTGTGGATGCTGATGCTGACAGGCTTCTCGAAAAATGTTTTGAAGACCACGAAGCATATCTCGATGCAAGAGCTCACAAGAAGTTTCTCGTGATAGGCCGAAAGGGGAGCGGGAAAACGGCCATATACAAGAAGCTCCTTAGGGAGAAGCAGTTCGACAGATTTTCGTTCGGCCACGATTTCAGTGACTATCCGTGGGCCCTTCATGACAAACAGGCAGGCGCCGGAGTACCCGAGGAAGAACGTTACGTTCAGAGTTGGCGCTATCTCATTTTGATGACGTTATCCAAGGTGCTGCTGAATCAAGATCACTCTCAGCCGTGGAGTGAGGGCGCCAATGACGCACTCGCAAAACTGGAGCGATTTGTCGTCGATAGCTATTCTTCGCGAGACCCCGATATAGCGCAGATCTTCTCACCGGCTCGCCAACTCCGTTTTAAGGGTTCCTTTGAAATTCCTGCATTCAAGATTACGTTCGGCGCAGAAGGTGTGCCGATGTCCGAGCTTCCGGTTATCGTTCAAGAAGTTAACAGAAATCTCGCGAATGCCGTGATTGAGAGTTTGAATCCAGAGTTTGACTACTTCGTCTGTTTTGACCAGCTAGATTTGGGATTCGATAATTCGAGTGGTTACAAAAGCCGATTGATTGGTTTATTGATCGCTGCGCGCGACATCAATGTCAAAGCGCGTGACGCTGGCAAGAAGCTTTCCGTCTTGGTCTTTTTGCGCGATGACATCTATCAGATTCTGAACTTCGAGGACAAGAACAAGCTTACGGAAAACTATACGTCTCGGATCGAATGGGACACTCCGCGAACCTCACGAACGCTTCAACAGCTCATGGAAAAGAGATTCGCAGAAGTCGTATCAATACCCGAGAAGAATGCCTGGGATCAGGTATTCGATGAGCAAGAAGAGATGACCGGGAGACAGAGTAAGTATCGTCACATGCTGGATCGAACGTTCCTGCGACCGCGAGATATGATCAAGTTCACAAACGAAGTTCTCGACGCATTCAAGAAATCGCAGGTTACGGAGAAGCCTCGCACGAAGTTCAACAACCGCGACGTTCAAGTTGCGAGGAACGAGTACTCTGCTTATCTTTTGAGCGAGCTCGACGACGAAATTCTGAAGCATCATTCGAAATTTCGCACGTATATTGAAATCCTTAAATCTCTTGAGAGTCTGCAATTCACGCTGGCGGACTTCGTGGAGGCTTGCGAGAAGCGCCAAAGGTCCCTACCCCCTGATATTGAGCATCTGACAATCTTGTCAACTCTTTTCGATTTCTCATTGGTCGGCTACTACTCACCGGGTGGCGGAGGTTTTGGCGGATCCGAATACATTTGGAAGTACAAGGATGTTCGCTCCCAGTTCAATGAGGCGGCACTGAACTACCGCATTCATGCGGGTCTCAAAGAGGTTCTAGGACTCAGGAAATTTACGAAATCTGAATAGCGTATCGCCAAACCGATGATCGTCACCGGCAACTGATGGCAAGACCCGTAAGAACCGTACTGTCCTGGACCGCCGCTCAGGCTCATTGGACATCGATCGGACAGTAAATGGGACAGTGGCCGCTCAAGCCGCACCTGTAAACTGATGTGAGAAAATGAGTTTGCGTCGCTTGGCCCCGTAGCTCAGATGGATAGAGCAGCGGTTTCCTAAACCGTTGGTCGGCAGTTCGACTCTGCCCGGGGCCCCCACTCCCATCCGGCGCGCGCAGGTTATACGCACCTACTCTTGACCAGGGTGCCAGTTCTCTAAGATTGCACCGCCTTGAACTGCGCCATGCAGGCCCGGGCGGACCATCTTGGGCCCACGCGCCCAATCTCGGCCGGCGAGTCCTGTACCGCACTTCGGGCAGGCATTTATAAGCTGCAAGAACCTTGTCCGTGTGGGCTTTGCTGCAGCGCAACGACATCGAACGAGGTAAAAACTAACCTTGTATTTAGCTCGGCCCTCTTTCTGTTGCCTGTTGAGGGGTGCGGTCTGGCCGACGCTTAGTACTCCGGGTCGGGATTGGGCCGAGCGCTCGAAATGCAGACAATGACTGGCTTTATACGAAATCAACGGGTTTCTTTTTCACAAGTGACCGAGACAACCAATGCCTGACGATCCCGGAACGGACGACAAGAAGAAAGCGGAGGGCTGGAATATACGTCCTTTCGATCGGGATCTAAGAATTGCCTGTCAGATTCAAGCACGAAAGGAAGACATGTACGATTACGAGTGGGTACAAAAGATATTGCGCGAAGCGCTCGGGATGCCACGCCAACATTTGGCCGGAAACAAGACGCACGATCATAAAGGAGATAGCTCAATCACCGGTTCCACTGACTCATAAATTAGAGGCCGGCGGGCACTCCGCATCAGAAACCTCCGCAAGGGCAGCGATGTCGCAAACCTGCACCATCTCCCGGCCTATGCTGACGATTCCCAGCGCCTGCCAGCGGCATAAGTGGCGGCTTACGGTAGCCAGCGTCGTCCCGGTCAATTGAGCCAATTCCTGGCGCGAGAGACAGATTTCCCGGCGCTCATCAACGGCAGAGCCGAACCGCTTCGACAAACGGATCAACTCGCTACTCAGGCGTGAGCCAACACTCTCGGTTGAGACCTCACGAAAACGTTCATCCATCTCCTCTAATCGTTCTTCAAGAGCGCGAATCGTATTGCGCCGAAACAACTGGAAGCGCTCTAGAATCTTGTCGAAGGTTGCTGCATCCCAGACGAGCGCTGCGCAAGGCCGAACGGATTGAGCGTTCGAGCGATGTCTGTGGTCTGACCAGCACCCAAATGCGCCAACTACTTCACCGATCCCAATGAGTCTGAGGATCACTTCACTGCGCCTGGGCCCTGGCTGTGTGATCTTGACCCATCCGGAGAGCAGCAACACTACCTGTTCGACGGCATCGCCTATCGAGAAAATCGTCTGCGACCGCGGCAAGTTTTCTTCGCGTGCGGCAGAAATGATCGCGCTGCAATCGCCGGCAGAAATGTCCGAGAAAAGGGTCAATCCTTGTACCAACGTGATGTTTTCGTTTTGTGACGTAGCACTGCTCAAACTGCTCCTTCGTTGTCCCTGCAGAATGCCTAAGTCTGCACTATGCCAGTTAGCCCTCTCCGGTCGTTGGTGAGCCGCAAAGGGCGTGTAAAAGGCTTGTAAAAGACTTAGGCGGAGGGGACACTTGGCGGGGTATTTACATCAGGAGGCTAACCTAGGAAGTGAAAAAGCTTGCTCATTGCGCTAGCGCAAAGATTTCCCTTGCACTGCGCCCGGCAGGAATTATGGGAAGTGACCGAACGGATCTCAGTTCGGTTGGGGCTTGCTGTCGGTAGGTTGCGCCGCCGGTTCTTTGCGTTTTTCGTCCGCATCCACGGCGAACAGCATGTAGTGATCAAAACTATGTTTCCGGTAGTAGCGATGCCGCCGAAAATCCAGATAGATCTCCGCGCTCTGCGGAAGCCAGAGTTGCACCTTCTTCTTCGTGAACGGTACCGGGCCGTACTCCACGACCTGGTGCTCTCCGGCCAGGCGGATCTGAGGCACCGGACTCACCAATTCTGACTCGATCCGCACAATCTGGAACTTGTCCGCGGTTATCCAGGCCCGGCCCTTTAACTTCAGCGAGTACAGATCGCCGCCTACCCGGTAGTCGTGCATTTGTGCCGGGCGATCTTCGCGCTGTTTGAAATGAATCAGCCATGTCGGCTGACCCCGCAGATCGCCAAGTCCTTCGCAGACCATCTCGAAGCTGTCCCGCATCTTCGGATGAAATACCAGCGCCAGCGTCGCAAATCCGTTGCTCGAGATCTGATCGGGGAAGTCGGCCAGTCCAAGGTGCTCCTGCCGATACTCATCCACCGCGATCGAGCCCTGTTTGGACTCAGCAAAAGAAGCGACGTAGTTGAAGGTGCGCGTTTCCTTGGTGATCGCATCGCCCATCTCATCGAGCTGCTCGTGCAACAGATGCTCAATAGCCGCGATACGCGATACGTCTTCAACGAAATCTTCAACGCGTTTGCCGGTCATCTCAACGATGTCCGCCGGACAAGTCACATTCGCCGCCACAGATGGTTTGTTGAGGTCGATCGCCGGAGGCTGCCATGGCCGTACAGAAAACGTTGGTTCGGCGGCAGCAATTAGCGGATCTACTCCCACGACCGGCGCAGCTGTGACTGAGCCCTGTTCCGCGTTTGCGTTCGAATGTGCAGCTGGCACCTCCAGTTGCGCGATCAGCGCCTTGACCTGTGGAACGCTCGGATTCTTCGGGGAGGCGGCCACGAAATCCTTGAGAACCTGTATACCTTCCTGTCGCTGCCCGAGATTGACGAGCGCCTGTCCTAAAACCAATTGTGACGCTGTCGCACCTCCCTTACCTTTACTGATGGCGAGCTGCGCCTCGTCACGAGCCTTATCAAATCTCTGCTGCCTCAGATACGAAGCCGCCAGCAGGTCATGTGCTACCCAGTAGTCGGAATCCGCCAGAACTGCCTTCTCCAGATTGGAAACAGCTGTGCCGTAGTTCTCCTGCTGCAAGCTTACCCGCCCCAGCAACGTCAAAGCCTGCACGTTGTGGGGACTCAGATTCGTAGCACTCCCAAGAAACTCCGCGGCTCGACCGAAGTCCCTCTTCTGGTAGAAGAGATATCCGAGCAGGAAATTAACGTCAGGATCTTCTGGAGCGAGTTTATACGCCGCCCCAAGTCGCTTGTTCGCCTCGTCCCACTTCCCCGATTTCAGCGCCGAGACCCCATGCTTCGCTTCTTTACGAGCCTTCGGTGGCATCCCCTCACTGACATTGAGTTGCACCGCTGCCGGATCTTTCTCAAGAACAATCTCTAAGTTAATCGGAGCAAACGAACTTAGTGCTTGGAATTCCTTGGTTGCCGTGCGATAGCCAACTGCACTTACTTCCACTTCATAGTGTCCGAGCGGCAGATCGCCGAAACCGACCTCGGAACGCTCGTCGGTAGTTTGCCAACTGACAATCTGTGAACTCGTGTTGCTGAGTTTCACAAGAGATTGCCGATCGAGCCTTGTCTTAGCTGAATCGCCAAAAACCGTGATGCGCAATAGAGTGCCGCCTCGGTTTTCATAACCCGGGGAACTACTCGTTGTGCTTCCGATGTTATTGAAAACGTCGCCATGTTGACCCTGAGCGCGAGGGATGGGCAACGCTGGAAGGAGCAGCAGAGCCAACAATCGCCAGAGTCGATGACGTGCCCGCGGTGGAAGACGACGGGTCATAAAGCAGAAGTGGCACCAAAGTCTCTCATGCTGGCTAGACTCAGTCAATCCGTATTGCTTGTAGGCCGAGCAGCTTTGACCTCAGCGGGAAAGGTTTTTGTCGGCACCGTAAGTGAGTTGGATATCTACGGCCTGCTGGGGAAATAAATAAAGCTACGATTCACGAAACCGGAAGGTCCGATTCCTCGGTGTGGTGGCTCTCGACCGACAGCTTGCGAAGAGACAGCCTTTCCCGATGTGCCAGCAGCAGTCCCAGCGGTATGACGGCGGCAAACGTCACCAGCCACAAGAGAATTCCGCAACTGGCTGCCATCTCCGGAGGCACATCAAACACGCTGGAAAGCGTCGCGATCGTCGCCATCTGGGATCCGCCGCCCACGGCTGGCAATTGCAGCATCGAACCGAGCATGCTGGCAAAAATCAAAATCAGCAGCTGTGAAACCGGAATCTCCAGGGCATCGATCCCGTAAGAGTGTGTGACCTCATGGTAAGCCAGTGCAATCATGTACCACATTCCAACAGAAACGACGCTCAGCGAGAGCAGTGACACCGGCCCATCGATGGTGTTTAGCCCCATTCCAAACTCTCGCACTTTCTCTCCCAGCTTGAGCCCCAAATTCGACGACAGGTGAGCGAACCGCTGTTCGACCCATCGTGCCGCCGCGTCTCCATTCCGGCGAATGACGACCGCCGCCGCCGTCGTCCCTACCACGAATGCAATGAGGAAAAATCCTGCCTCTCGAAACCGCTGGTAATACTCCGGATGCGGAATCGACTGCAGCGCGCTTGGAAGGAAAATCGCCAGTGCCATCAGAACGCCGAAAGCTCCAATGTCAAAGATGCGTTCTACGGCCCAAACTGCAAGCTGGGAAGAGAAGGGAAGACCCGTACGTCGAGCAATGAGATAAGGGCGGATGAATTCCCCTGCCCTCCCCAAGAGTGCCAGACCTGTGAATCCGATGAGTGTAGGCGAGACCAATTCGCTCACCTTGGTCTGTGATCGCACGGGTTTCAAGAAGATCTTCCAGCGAACCGCCCGGACCACGTAGCCCAGATAAATTAGAACGATCCCGTGGAAAACGTGCCACTTCTTGATCCGATGGGTCTGGCTCCAAAATGTTCCCCAATCAAATGTGCGCCAGTGCCGGTATTGCAGATAAACAAGAATTGCCAGGATGCAGAACACGACCAGGCTGGCCAGAATTCTCTTCTTATCCATGAAAGGGAAGGCTCCGCGCCGCGGCCCCGCAACGCGAAGTGGGAAACGGCACCACAAAGGTAAACGAGCGGACCATCAGGGTCAAACCCGGCACGTGTGGAGCGGGCACTCCTGCCCGCTGGTTTTGACTTTGATGCTGATCCTGAGGAAATCGGAATTATTCGCTCTTCGCCGCAACGGTCGTCCGTGGCGCACTCTTGGAAGTGCTCTTCGCTGCGGCACCTGGTTTCGTCCCGCCGCTTTTTTTCTGCGTAACATTGTTCTCCGGGGCCGCCGCTTTCCCCTGCGCAATCTTTTTCTTGTTGAAGTCCTTCACGATCCTGGCGACGTAAGCCCGCGTTTCATAATAAGGAGGCACTCCGCCAAACTGTTCCACGCGTTGCGGCCCGGCGTTGTAGGCTGCCAGAGCTTTGACCAGGTCGAAGTTGTACCGCTCCAGCAACTCTCGCAGATACCTCGTCCCGCCATCAACATTCGCTTGCGGGTCGAAAGCGTTGGGTACACCCAGTTGTGAAGCGGTTCCCGGCATGAGTTGCATCAAGCCCTGCGCGCCCTTCGGCGACAGCGCTCGCACGTTGAACCCGCTCTCCGCCTTGATCACGCTATTCACGAGATCCGGATCCAGTCGATACCGCCCGCTAGCCTCATTTACAACCTGCGAAAGATCAGTCGCAGGCCTTGCAGAAAAGGCAGCAGGTCTGCCACTCGAGACCGGCTTAGCTCCTACACCCTTTGCATTGCCGGCGGAAAGTACTTCCTCGACCGGTTCCTCAGGAGCCGCCTCGAAGTGTTCTATCTCGGACGTCGGAACATCTATGAAACTCGATCCATCCGCGCTTACGTACAGCCGCGTCAACTCGCCAACAATCTCCCGCCGCTCGTGCTTGATGGCGAACCCATTCTTGAGCACTGCAACTTCACCCGCAAAGCAGGGAAGTGCTGCCAGCACGAGCGTGACGATCCACGCAACGGATTGTGATAAGCGAACCTTCATTCGAAAACAGCGAGGGATTTTCAAAAAAGCGGCCGATCCCTTTCCCCTGTTGCAAACGACTAACGACTAACGGCGCTTTGCCCCAAAGCCAGCTCCACCGCCGCCGCCACTCCGCATTCATGGTTCCCGCGTGTCACCCGCCACCCCCGGGCCCGGAGCTCCTCACACGCATTTCCCATGATAACCGGATGCCCGGCAAACTCAAGCATCTCCACGTCGTTATGGTTGTCACCGACGGCCATGACCTCTTCGCGCCGGTAACCCCGGTAAGCTGCCCAGCGTTCCAGGGCATGCCCTTTCGAACAGCCCGCATTCAGCACGTCGATCATCGACAGATCCCGCTCCGGATACTCGGTCCGCAGCACCGTGACCATCCCGTCCATCCCCGCCTGCTCCAGGGCCCTTAGAGCCGTATTCATCCGCACCATGGTCCCGCAAAACATTGCCTGCAATGGATTTGTGACCAACGCCTTCTCGATCGGAACCATGAACTCGATGTATTCCATGTTCTTCTCGAGCCAGCGCCGGATGCTGATCCCGAGTTCATCCATCCTCTCGAGCACAATTGCGCCCTTGGTCTCCCGGTCGAAGGTCAGAACGGTATTTCCCCGGAATTCTTGCATGGCCCCGCACAATTTGCGGCAGGTCTCGGCCGGCATCATGTCCCGATGAAAGGTCTCCCCGCTGAGCGACCGCGTCACCGCGCCATTCGAACTGATCAACCACAGATCAAATCCCAGCTGCTTCGCGATCGGCAGAGCGAAAGTGTGCCGCCGTCCAGTCACCAGCACGATCTCGATCCCGGCCGCGTCCGCCCGCCGCAGGGCGGTCAGATCGCCCTCGGAAATCTTGAATTCTGGATTCAGCAGCGTCCCGTCGATATCGGTCGCCAGCAGTCGGATGTTGGAAAGCGTCACCATCCTTCATGGTAACACCCGCTTGCAGCTAGTCTTTGCGCCGCACACCTTATCAAGGCTTCTGATTTGTTCCCGAACCGGATGCTGAGTCGGCTCTCGACCGGCGATAAATCCCCATAGAACGCATCGAGGTCCGCGAACTGGCCACTCGGTTTGCGAAATGTTCAAACGGACAGCCGGCGACGCACTCGATGAGCTCTCGGGAAGTGCAGCACAACCTCCCGGGTGATTATCAGCGGTTCCGGCTTCAATATCTTTGCGCGATTCTTCGGCATCTTGCCGCCCAGAATCTGGCAAATATTCACCAATGAACTGCTACCGCAAACCATGCAGATGTCATGCGGGCTGTCGCTGACGACATCGCATTCAGCACACAATACGGCGTACTGCAGTGCGACAGCATTCAAAGGTCGGCCAGCCGGAAGCAGGTTACCAACATTCGATTTGTTCATCACAGGCCCCTGGGAAGAGGTTCATCCTGCACAGTATTTTGCCCAAGATTGCCAGGTGTGAGAATGGCCCATCTGGGTCATTCTTTCTTTAATTGCACTCGGTCAAACGATGCTGTTGATTTCCCGGCAGCGCGATATTCTTGCGTTATTGCGAACTCCAGGTCATCTGGACGCGTACGGGAATCTCGTTTTTTACTGGGAGGGTCAGGAGCGAAGGCGGATCAATCTTGAAATCGGTCAGCGTGGTGGGAATGGTTCCCGAGATTCGTGTTTCACCTCCCTGCCTCACGACCTCGAAAGCGACATGCGGGTAATGAGCCGTCTGGCCGGCGAACTGGACTTCCAAATCGGCCTGGATGGTTGCCGACGTGGAGGCCGACTCTGGCAATCGCGTACGGACAGTGACCATGGGGAATTCCGCTCCGCGCGTGACCTGGATCATGTGCAGGTCGCGGTTGCTATCGCCGGAATCGAAGGTCTTGACGGGGACTGCGATCAGGAAGTCGCATTGCCCGTCGTGGCAAATGCCTTTGCCGCGGGCGGCGTGACTCACGCCGTCGGTTTGGTGCAGAGGATGAGAGACGTGGTAGCTGAGGGTGCTCTCCTTGAGGATCCATTGGTGGTCCGCGGCGAAAAGGTGGGGGAGGGCCAGTAGCAGAAGCAGCGGTAGGAATTTCTTAGTCATGGATTCTCCAGCCTAGGCTTGAATCGAGCTGGGCCTCGGCGTCCAAAGCCGCAATTCCTTTTGCACAGCTTAACGCCATGACTGAGTCGTGCCCTTCCCGTTCGCTGCATGTCTCCGGGAGTCATTCCGCAATGCGCCTAGAATTTTAGTGATACCGACAAGAGTGCAGCCCCAAAGGCTCCAGCAGTGACGATCGCGACCGGGCCGTGTGCAGCGGCGATGCCATGGACTTTTTCTCCGTTGCTTTTCTGGCTGTACGCCATCGCCCCCAAAATCGGGGTCAGAATCATGCCCGGACCGTGAATCCAGGCTAGGACTTTGTGCACGCGGATGGGACCGCGCGTCTCGGTGCCCTTTATTCTTGGAGCGCGGATGGCGTAGTAGGCAGTGATGCCATACAGGTCGCCGGTGACCGCGCCCAGAGCGAGATGCACATCGCGGGAGGTCGTGCTGGTGCTCTTGCCGCCGGCGTTTACCGAGGTGATCAGGGTGGCCAGTAGAGGAATGGTCGTGATCAATCCGAAGCGCTGGTGCATCTTCAGCATGTGGGTACGCTTATCGAGTAAGGCCTGTTGGGCGGCGTTGCTTTGCGTCTCGGTCTTGGAAAAGCCCAAGTCTTCGAGTGAGGGCTCGGTCTTGTTGGGAGACGGGGCGTTCGGCAGGGTTTCGGATGGCGCCTGCTGCGCCAGACCAGCGGTCAGAGTTAGAGGAAGTGTTTGCGGGCTTCCGGCGGTTAGCGTCACTTTCGCGACGGCAGCGCCAACGCCGTCAGCGGCGGCCGAGATTTCGTACTCTCCCGCGGCGAGGTTGGAAACCGTGTAGAGTCCAGCAAGATCGGTCAGCGTCTCGGCCGATTGACCGGTGGACGAATTCCTAACTGTGACTTTGGCGTTGGCGACAACCTGGCCGGACGAGTCCGTGATCGTGCCCGAGAGCGTGGCCTGCGCCTCTGGCACATCTTGCGCGTGGAGTAAATTCGTGGTGAGTACAGAAATCAGTACAACCCCAAAGAAGAGCTTCGTCGTTTTCGGGTTCATCGGAGGTTTCCCTCTGCCAACATCGAAACCGCAAGAGATTGTTATGTGCAAAAGATGCAGCCGTCAAGATAAGGGATGTCTCGACTCTTACGCTGTCGCGGGAACGACTATGATATTTCAGAAGCGCAACCGGGCACACATTCGTGACGGTCAAAATGCACCCCTTCGGCTTCGCTCGGGGCAGGCTCTATCCCGGCTGAATCTTGCAGTTGCTGAAATATCCCTGATTTCACAAACTGACTTGGCAGCGGTCAAAACGTGTAAACGCCTGGTGGCAACAGTTGACACCGCCTGCGGCCAGCTCCTGCGCTATGATGAGTGGCTCGCAGAGGTGTTCGATAAGCCTGAAGCATAGCTCGGTGTCGAGAAAAAACAAGCCAGGCCCGAGGGCAGCGCCATGTTAGCACCGGGAATTCGTTGCAGACTTATAACCGAACTTATCGTCAGCATCGCGCTGCTGGCCGGGCAGATTTGGGCACAGCAACCCATATCAGGTCTGGAAAGGGCGCGCGCGTTAGAAATTCTGCAGGTCATCACCAGTGAGGTCAAGAAACACTACTACGATCCTAAGTTCCACGGTGTGGACCTAGACGCCAAGACAACCGATGCGAAGCAGCGGATCGAGAAGGCGACCTCATTCAACATGTCGATGTCGCTGGTTGCATCGGTGCTGGACGCACTGAACGACTCGCACACTTTTTTCCTGCCTCCCCAGCACGCCTACCGGCACAGCTTTGAAATGCAGCATCAGATCATCGGCAACCGCTGTTTCGTCACGAATGTCCGGACCAAAAGTGATGCTGAGGCCAAGGGCGTGAAGCCGGGCGATGAAATTCTTAGCATCAACGGCTTTGCCGTGAACCGCGACGATCTCTGGAAGATGCAATACGCATTTGGCATCCTGCGCCCACAACCAGGCTTGCGACTTGGGCTGAAGGACCCGTCGGGGAATCAGCGGGAAGTGGACGTCATGGCGAAAATCAGCGAAACCAAACGTTTGACTGATCTAAGTGGCGGAGGCCAAGGCGGCGATATCTGGGACTTGATTCGGCAGGAAGAAACCGAAGAACACCTGACGCGGCCCAGTTGGGTGCAATACTCCGATAAGGTGACCGTGATCAAGGTACCTGAGTTCAGTTTTTCGGGAGCCAAGGCTGAGGATATGCTCGACAAGGCGCGCAAACATCCGAACCTGATCCTGGACCTGCGCGGCAATCCCGGCGGCGCTGTCGAGTCGCTCAAGTGGCTGGTGGGCGGGATGTTCGACAGAGAAATTAAGATCAGTGACCGCGTCGGGCGCAAAGAGAGCAAGCCTGAGATCGCCAAACCAGCGCGCAATCCCTATCTCGGCAAGCTTATCGTGTTGGTGGATGCGAGGTCGGCGTCTGCCGCAGAGCTCTTCGCACGAATCATCCAGCTCGAAAAGCGCGGCTTGGTCATGGGCGACCGGACCCAAGGCGCTGTCATGGAAGCCAGACGCTACGAGGAAAGATCGGGGGCCGATACTGTCGTATTCTATGGAGCGTCCATCACCGAATGGGATCTGATCATGTCCGATGGCAAGAGCCTGGAGCACGTCGGCGTAACGCCCGATGAACTGATCCTGCCCGGCGCGGACGACCTGGCGAATAAGCGCGATCCGGTGCTGGCCCACGCCGTACAGTCGCTGGGTGCAAATTTGAGTTCGGAAGAAGCAGGCAAGGCTTTCCCCTACGATTGGCCGCCAGAATAAGGAGAAGACTCACAGCATGATGTGTGGGCTTTGCCCCCGGGGGGACGAATTGCGTCTTGATAAAGCGCCGTGCGTTTGTCAGTTGGGCGTAACATCCCGATCTCATTCATTAACTCGTGTGCCGGGCAGAAAACGCTAGACCCGGGCTAAGATCCAGCGCCGGTAACACGTTTAGGGAGCATTTCAAATGGTCTTCCCGTTTACGCCGGCAACCTCCCCAACAAGCCGCTAGCCTTCCGAAACCACGGCCGCTCCCGCCGCCGCAAATATCCCGGCATCGTCGGTTTCTTCTCAAGAATCCGTTGTGCCCAGATGCGGGCCTCCGCCTTCCGCCCCTGCGACTCTAAATACAACGCATAGTAGTAATACGTCTCCGACAAAGTCGAAATCCGCGTCGCCTCGCGAAACATAGCATCAGCCTTGTCGTTCTGCCCGGTCTTCGCATACGCCCAAGCCAGCAGCCCTTTGGCTCGATGAAAGTCGTAATCCGGATCAGACGTCACCGCTCTCTCCATGTCGGGCACCGCGGCAGGGAAGTCTCCCAACTCGATCTCAGCAATCCCGCGCCGGTAGAACGGATCCGCATGATCGGTCCGTGACGAGATGGCCCGGTCGTAGCACGCCCGTGCTCGGGCAAAATTCCCGTCATCCAGATACAACAGCCCGAGTTCCTCGTAATTCCCGGCGGACGGATTGTCCATAATGGCTCGCTCCAACTCCTGAATCCTCCGCCGCCGTGGAAAAATCTGCAGCGAGTTTCGAAGCAGCCCCGCGTCCGGAATTACCTCCACCGCGATATAAATCAGCGCCCCCACCCAATGAAATAGAATCACCCAGATCCAAAAGAAATTCGGCCGCCGCCGGATGAAGTGGACGATGGCCACGATCCGAAGCGCGATCGCCCACCACGAAAACGCGAACAACAGAAATGATCCCATGCTTAAACGCGCACGATAGCGCGCAGAAGGTGCGCCCGGAAACTCAAGGAATGCTTCTCTAACCGCTGGCCTTACTCTCTTACTTCTTCACCCCCGGCGCGGCCGCGGGCGTCGGCGGAACTCCGGTCAAAATATCCTTCGCCGCTGCTGGCATCTTATCTGCATTCGCGCATAGCAGACTCACCTGCCACATCTGAGTGGTCGAGAGTGACTTCTCAAATCCCGGCATGCCCGTCATCCGGATGCCTCCCGATACCTTCCAATACGTCTCTCCCGGAGGATCATCCGTCACGCCTTTTCCATCCATCAGCTTCGGCGGATCCGGAAACATCCCACGGGCGATCGCCGACTGCGGTTGGCCGGGCAGTCCATGGCACACCGCGCAATGTTCCTTGTAGACTTGCGCGCCCGCGAGATAGGCAGCGTCATCGGCGGCAATCGGCACTGTCTTCGGAACTTCCTTGTCCAGTCGCGCATGCAGAGCCATCTTCGCAAACGTCTTCTCAAATGGCATCGGCGGCGCCGATGTTGCCACGGGTGCGATCCCCTTTGAGAAATACAGATACACAACAGCAGGAAGCAATAACACGCCGACAATCAATCCGAAAAGGAACTTTCCCATCAATGATCTCCTGTGGAATGCGGTCGAGCATGATACTACCTCAAAGCCCCCGCGGCCGCGAAGTCGAAGCAATCTCAGCCGTTTGACCAGGAAAGTTGCCATTGTGCTTTCAATCACGTTCCCACCGGGAGCCTTCGCGATAAACTCTGTTAAGCATCCGCAAAGAGGCGTAACCATGTCCGATCAGCAGGCGGCACTACTGAAGTCTTTCCGGGCATTCATCCAGGCAGCCGAAGAAGGCGCCGCTATTCCACCCGTCGATGAGCACGATCTGAAAGCTCTGCATGATTTGTGCGTGGAACGAGCGAAGCGCTATTGCGGCAAGGATGGAGTGATCAGCATCGAGATGACCGCCCGGGCCTGCAGTCCGGCAGCGAACTTGCCGGCCGTCTGGTTGCGCCACACCCAGCTCCGCTCTCTCTACCGGCAGGGCTTGCTCGCAGAGTGGCAGCACGGCACGGCCCTCGACGATGCAGTCTTCCATGTGGCCTCTGCCATTCCCATGACTGGGACCCGCCTCGATTCCGGCGCTTTCCTTGAACGACTTCGCGGCCTCGCAGCAGCCTGACCCTTCCGCCAACTCGCCCTGATTGGTTTCTTGTGCCGAGGCTGTGTCCGATCTCGACCAACCTTTTACAATCCTCCGACTCGCTCATGACAAGCCTCCGCCGGGCCGGACTTACTCTTGCCAAACCGTGACCCGAATCCCTGCTGAAATCGCGGAATTTGATCAAAGCATTTGGAGTGTGGAATCATGAGCAAAGAAGTAACGCGCTCAATCCCAGTTGCAGACCAATCTTCAACCGAGGCAAAGCCGGCCAGTCGATCGAATCGCCGCTCGTTCCTTAAGAACACGATGGTCGCCAGCGCCGCAGCGACCGCCGGGAGCGTCCTCCTCAGCAGGGGCGTGCCCGCCTTCGCTCAAGACAAGAGTGGCTCGCTCAGTAAGGGCGATGCCGCGATCCTTCGTTTCGTCGCCGCGGCGGAAATCATCGAGAGCGACATCTGGCTGCAATACAACGAACTCGCAGGTGTCCAGGACGGCGAAGTTTCCAAACTCGCCAGCAAGTTGATTCCCGGATATCCCTCTCAGACCACCGGAGGAAATGCCACTTACACCAATGCCATCCTGCAACTCGACTCAGATATGAACCAGTACATCTCCGACAACACTGAAGATGAACTGAGCCACGAAGTTTTCCTGAACGCCTACCTCGCTTCGAAGGGTGCGGACACGGTCAATCTTGATGTCTTTCGTACTCTGCCTTCGAGCCAGGCCACAGGGTCGAACAAAACTTTCGGACGCCTCACCAATCTCACACAACTCACCGTTCACACCGATTTCTGGACCCGATACCGCAGCCGCAGAGGCAACCCCGATCTCGGCGACAAATTTCGCAACGCCATTCCCACGCTCGCCGTGGGCCTGCATACCGCCATTCCCCGAACCGACGCCGACACGGCCAATGCCAATTTCATCCAGGCAGTCGGCTATACGGCAGGTTTTCACTTCCCATGGATCGAGCAGGGAGGGAGCAGCCTGTACCCGATGCTTGCCCAGCGCGCAAATAATGTAGAAGTTCTGCGCGTCCTCCTAAGCATCGGCGGAACGGAAATCTGCCATTTCCAAACCTGGCAGGACAAGGCAGGCAACATTCTTCCGCTGCCCAATGTGATCGACCCCGTAACCGGCGTCTCTGTAACTTTCCCCGATTTGAATTCTCCACCGTTTGGTGGCGAGAATTTCCAGACCAACCTGATCATGCCCGAGCCCACAACGTTCCTCAGCCGCCAGTTTCCCCCGTGCTCGATCATTCGTCCGACAGAAACCGCTGGCGCCGCCATGGGTGCAGCGAATGCCCTGACCGCAGACGGCCTGTTCATTGGCCAATCGAGCCAGTTCACGCAACTGCTCCAGGACCTGGCCGCAGACGCCGACGCAGCCCGTCGCTAACCGCAAGTGTAGGGGCGGACGCCTTCGTCCGCCCCCGCGACCCCGAGCGTAGCGAAGGGGAGAGTGCGACTGCCGCAGGTGTCTCGAAAGCCAGCTGCCAGAATGCAGTTTTACTGAGAAGCAAACAAGGAGAATCCATGTTTGAAGGTCTTTTTCAACCGATGCACCTACTCGTCATAGCTGGTCTAGCCTTATTGATCTTCGGCCCCAGGAAACTCCCCGAACTAGGCAAAGGCCTCGGCGAAAGCATCCGCGGCTTCAAGAGCGCGATGTCGTCAAAAGACGACGACCCAACTGCGAAGCCGTAAGCGAGAAGCAAACGACTAACGACAAACGACCAAAGACCTAGAGCTGAGAACTGAGAACTGAGAACCGAGAACTGAGACCTGAGACCTGCTTCACTCTGCTAAACTCGCCAGTCATGCTGACGCATCTCGAATGCACCCGCTGCGGCGAGCACTATCCCGCCGACCGTCCGCAAACCGTCTGTCCGAAAGACGGCGGCGTCCTCTACGCGCGTTATGATCTCGCCACGATCAAGCGCTCGTTCTCTTCTGCCCGCCTCGCGCTGCGCGCGCCCACGATGTGGCGCTACGACGCCGTCCTTCCCGAGGCCAATCCCGTTTCTCTCGGCGAGGGCTTCACTCCCATGCTCCCCAGCCGCGAATATCCCAATGTCTACATCAAAGACGAAGGCCTCAACCCTACCGGATCGTTCAAAGCCCGCGGCCTCTCCGCGGCCGTCACCATGGCCCGCCACTTCGGCTTGAAGAAACTCGCGGTACCCTCCGCCGGCAACGCCGCCGGAGCCTTGGCCGCCTATTCTGCCGCAGCTGGCGTCGAAGCTCACATCTTCATGCCCAAAGATGTCCCTGCCGCGAATCGCATTGAATGCGATTACTACGGTGCGCACGTCACGCTCGTCGACGGCCTGATCAGCGATTGCGCCAAGAAGGTCGCCGAGTTGAAAGATTCCGACTCGTGGACAAAAGACGGCTGGTTCGACGTCAGCACGACGAAAGAGCCCTATCGCGTCGAGGGCAAGAAGACCATGGGATACGAAGTCGCCGAGCAACTCGGCTGGCGCATGCCACAAGGCATCATCTATCCGACCGGCGGCGGCGTTGGCCTGCTCGGCATGTGGAAAGCCTTCGAAGAAATGGAAGCCCTGGGCTGGATCGGCCCGGAGCGCCCGAAAATGATCGTTGTCCAATCAGCAGGATGCGCCCCAGTTGTTAAAGCCTGGGATGAAGGGAAGAAGTCCGTCGAAATGTGGACCAATGCGGCTACCCTAGCCTCTGGCCTGCGCGTTCCCAAGCCGTACGGCGACTATCTGATCCTCGACATACTAAAGAAGAGCAAGGGAACAGCAGTCAGTGCGACAGACGAAGAAATCCTCGAAGCCACTCGCCACTGGTCGAAAGTAGAAGGAATCTTCGCCGCCCCGGAAGGAGCCGCGTGCCTGGTTGCCTACCGCAAACTCCGAGCCGGCGGATTCTTCAAACCGGAAGACACAGTAGTTTTGTTTAATACCGGCACTGGCCTGAAGTATCTCGACGTGCTAGACACCCGTGTGGCCGCGGGCGCTTCGCCCGCGAAGCCCGCAGCGCAAGCCAAGTCCGGAACCCGCCAAATTGCCGGCATCATCGGCCCCTACTAAACGTTCCCCCTCTGTGCTCCTCCGTGTCCTCTGTGGTGAAATAGTCTCTCGCCATGACCACGCGCCTCTACTACCACGACTCCTTCCTCTACGACTTCGAAGCCGAAGTACGTGAAGTCCAAGAGGATCCCAAGCCCGCCCTAATCCTGGACCGCACCGCCTTCTACCCCACCAGCGGCGGCCAGGTCTTCGACATCGGCGTGATCTCAACGGAAAACGAAAAGCTAAAAATCACCGAAGTCGCCGACACCGAAGACGGCCGCGTCGTCCACTACCTGGAAACCCCACCAAAATCCCTGCAGCCGGGAAGCAAAATCCGCGGCCAGATTGACGCCACACGCCGCCGTGACCACATGCAGCAACACACCGGACAGCACGTCCTCTCCGCCGCCTTCGTGCGCCTCTTCAATATGCCTACCGTCTCTTTCCACATGGCCGACGACTACTGCTCCATTGATCTGGATATCAGCGACCTCGACACGCCGACGCTCTCCAAAGATCAAATCGAAGCCGCCGAACGTCTCGCCAACGAAATCATCCTCGAGAACCGAATGGTCGATATCCGCTTCGTCACTCGCGAAGAAGCAGGGAAGTTAGGCCTCCGAAAACTGCCGCCCGCCGAGCGCGACGAACTACGCCTCATCGATATCCACGACTTCGACCTTAGCGCCTGCGGCGGCACACACGTCAACCAGACCGGACAGATCGGCTGCATCCTCTTACGCAAGACCGAAAAAGTCCGCCAGGGATGGCGTGTAGAATTCGTCGCCGGACAACGCGGGGTCGCGACCGCTCGTCGCGACTTCACTACTCTCACCGACACCGCTGCGCTTTTCTCCGCCCACATCTACGACGTGCCGCAGCAAGCCCGCAAATCGCTGGAAGAAATCCGTAACCTCCGCAAGCAGTGCGAGCAGTCCCAGGAAGAACTCGCCGAAGCCCAAGCCGGCGTGCTCCTGGCCGAAACTCCCGAAACCAGCGGCCGCAAACTCGTAGTCCGCACCTTCGCGGACCGCGACATGAATTCGCTAAAGCTCCTGGCCCAAAAGTTGACTCGCCGGGCGACCAACGTAATCGCTCTCCTCGCCATTACATCGCCCCAACCATCCCTCGTCTTCGCCCAATCCCCCGGACAGCCCCACGACATGGGCGGCCTGATGAAACAAACGCTGTCGAAACTGGGCGGCCGCGGCGGTGGCAGCAAAGACATGGCCCAGGGCGGTGTCCCCAATGCAGCCGGAATCGAATCTGCTCTTCAAGAAGCAGCGGCCTCTCTCCATGCCTGACGATCCTGCTCTTCATTCAATCTTCAGGTTCGGCTGATCTAATGCACTCCGTTGTGTAAACGATCCTGAATGAGGGCGGCAGCCCTGCAACAAAGCCGCCCTCGTTCCTGGAAAATGCCATGCGGACTTCCACCCTTCTACTCTGCGTCACCATGTGTCTCGGGATAGCTTTCGCTCAGGAACAGGAGAAGAAGATCCGGCGCGCCGACCTGCCCCAGGCCGTCGAAAAGACAGTCGCGACCGAGAGCCAGGGTGCCACGGTCAGAGGTTTCTCCGAGGAAAAAGAGAACGGCCAGACGTACTACGAAGCCGAAATGACGGTCAATGGCCACAGCAAAGACGTCCTCATCGGCAAAGACGGAGCCATTGTCGAGGTCGAAGAGCAAGTCGCCTTGGAAACCCTTCCGGCCGCTGTGAAAAGCGGACTCCAAGCCAAAGCCGGGTCGGGAAAGATCCTTAAAGTCGAGAGCCTCACCAAGCACGGCAAACTAGTGGCCTATGAGGCCAAAGTTGAAGCCAACGGAAAGAAGAAAGAGATTCAGGTCGGACCGGACGGCAAGGCCTTAGACCACGAAGAATGATTCTCGCTCGGCTGTGCCCTCCCCCAAATCGAATGGCCGGGCGGGAGGCCGCCGCCACAGTCCATCGTGGGCGGCGGCCACGAATTAAGATTTTGCTCAAGGTTGTCCGATATGCACTGCCTCCCCGCCGCACACTCGGGTGTGATTCTAATCACAGCGCTATCCAGCGGCAGCGCTATTCTTTACAGTAACTCACTCTTAATTTAAAGGAGGTTCCTGTGTACAAATTGGCACTGGTTCTTCCGGCCTTTTTGCTCGTCGCCGCCCCTGTTTTGACACCGCAACAGTCTTCCCCCAACGCAACGGGACAGAATTCGGGTTACTCCGTGATTCCCGTCGAAGCGGCCAAGCAGCAGAATCCGGTGAAGCCGTCGCCCGAGTCCACCGCCCGCGCGAAAAAATGGTGGGCTATGGACTGCGAAATGTGCCACAACAAGGCTGGTGACGGCAAAGGGGAGACCGCCAAGGAAATGAAGCTCCCGATGATGGACTTCACCAATCCCGATACACTGAAAGACCGCACCGACGGTGAAATCTTCTACATCATCAAGAACGGCCACAACAACATGCCCGCCGAAGGTCCCCGCCTCAAAGCCGAAGAAGTTTGGGACCTGGTGAACTATGTCCGCGCCTTCGCCAAGAAGAAAGACGCCGACACGAAAACGCAGTAGTACTGATTTCGAGACCCAGAGGGTGCCCCACCCTTGTCGCGTGTGTGCGACAGAGCCTGCCCTGAAGTCGACAGGGTGGAGATTTTGACTCTATTGGGGAATAAGCGAACAACAAAATCTAAGAACCACGCTCGGAGAGACAGGCGCCTCGCCTGTCCCGCAAAGCGAAGCGAGCGGCCGAGGCTGATCTCAAGTATCTGGCCCTCAACCCGCCCGCCGATACCGCCCGCCCGCACCTTCCTCTTTACCCGATCCCAGCAGCCCCACAATCCCCCGCAGACTCTCCCAAGCTGCTTCATTCAGCGAAGGCTCCGCGCTTACCAGATCCCGAATCATCTCCCACGCCGCCATATTCAGCGCACCCTCGGGAGGCAGCCCCATCGCCAGCGACACAGCACACTGCGGGCAAAAGCAGATCCGCTGCGCCGTCGACTTCTGCCGTGGCCTAACGCCCACGGTTTGCGCAAACATGTAAACGGCAACCGACTTGTCCCCCATTTCAATCTCGCGCCTGCAGCGCAAACAGAGCATAGCTTGCAAATGTCCCCCCTGGAAATACTGCGTCTAATCTCGACGAGCCACTCTGCAGGTCGCAAGTACTCACGTAGATTCCGGCCATCATGCCGTCTAGCCCAACAAGAGAATGAAGATGGGGTGCCCCACTTCTCCCTGCTTTTGGGAGAAGTGGGGATTTTTGCCAGAGCCGAGGTGCGGCAGAGAACACGCGAGTGTACGTGAAGTGAAAGACCACAAAACCCTCAAACACCCACTGTGAACAAAGCCTCACCGCTGTGACACTCTCACCTCGGGCGACGCGTAATTCACGCGCCGCATCTCGCGAATCCTCCCGCGCTCCACGCTGCCCTCGACCATCTCGTATCCCAGCAGCGCGATAACCCGCCCGCGCAGGAACAACGGCTGCGAATTGCCATACCAATCCACACAGGACGCGCGGCAGCCATCATCTTTCGCGTTCTCCGGCTGCGCGCCAAGCTGGCCGAGTTCTTCGAAGTGCAATGCGTCATTCCGCAGGAACACAATCGCCGCAGAGCTCTCAAACAGATGCCGATATCCAGCGCGGCCCGGCACGCTGATCGGCAATCCCAGCATCCCCGAGTCCTCGTCCTCCGGCTTGTAGAAAAATCCATGACTGCGCAACTCTCCTTGCGACGCACCTTTCTCCACATAATCGTCCACTGCCGAGGGCACGTCGCCCAACTGCACCGCCGTAAAATGCAGATCGCGTCCATCGGATCCCACGACGACCGCATCCGATCCCATCGCTTCGATCCGATCCACGCCGTGTTCGAGAATCACCCGATGCAGATCGCCACGTGCCCATCGCACAGCGTACAGCCGAGAGCGTTGCGAGTTTTGCGGTTCTCCCCAACCGCTGCCTGTGCCGTAGAGCAGATAGTCGCCGACAAACCGGTTCTGAAACACATAGCCGTTGGGTGTGGGCAGCTTGCGATAGCCAGCCGCTGGTACTTCCGTGCTGCCGTCCGTAAAGCAGTCGATCGAAACCCGCATCAACTCCGTAATCCCGCGCGTTCCTTCCGCTCTCCACATGCCATCGCCGACGCCGTCCGATCTCACCAGCACATTGAGAAAACCATCTTCGCTCTCCAGAAACGAGAACTGATCCACCGGGCTTCCGGAAACCCTCAGCGCGCTGGGCGCCGATCCGTCGAGCGGCATGCGGTACACCATCGACTTCGTGTGTGCCTCTTTATCGTTGTAAGTCCAACTCGTCATCCAGACGTAAACCGCATGCGGCGACACGTAGAACACGCGCCCCGAAGGCCCGATCACCGAAGTCGCCTTGCAGTCGAAGTCCCCGCTCGCCAGATCGCAAACCGTCACCGTGTGCAGCGCCACGTTGTAGTCGTAGTCGAGCGCGTACTCCGGCTTGTACACCTGGGTTGCGGGTACGATCCGCTTGAACTCGCCCGCGTTCGCTCCCTTGTGCCACTTGCGTACCGCCGGAAATGCTCCGAAGGGATCTTCTGCGCCAGGATTCACATACTGCGGCGAATAGAAAATCAACTTGCTGCCAATCAGCCGGCTGGCATAGTTCCGCGACGAGTAGTAATCGTTCGACCGCAGATGATAGGTCGACCGATACCGCAGGCTGCCCGCGTCGTCGATATTGAACAGCCCAACTTCGGTGCCACCGCGCTCATAGCTGTACCCGATCACGACAATCGTGTTCTTCGAAACCAGCATTTCGTCGTACCACGTGCCGTTGGGATTGATGTCCGGCCCGAATGCGTCGACCATGGAAGTAGGCCGCAAATCTCCATCCGCGATCGACACCGTGAACAATCGTCCCCGCCTCAGCACCACCAGATAATTTCCGTGCGCCTTGACAATTCCACCTTCGTCGACGCCAGCGTGCTGGACGTTGGTGATGGATTCCTCTTTATCAGCGCCCGCAGAAGCCTTCATCTCGTTTGCAGGTGCGGAAGGCGCAAGAACCGCTTGCGAGTTGACCGCGTCGGAAGAGGCCATGCCGTTCATCCGCATTACGCGCCGCTGCCTCGCCGCCACCTCGCGCAGATAGCGCGCCAGTTCCGCGTCGGAATGAAACGCCGTCATCGTCTTTGCCGCTTCCTTCGCCGGATTCGCAGCGTGAACTGTCGGAACCCTCGTCGAAATGCCGCCAGTTTCATGCGAACAACTGATCGCACCTAAAACCACGAACCCCAAACCCATCGCAGCCACTAAAGATCGCTTCATCGTCCACCTCACTGTCGGGCATCGTGAGAACGTACCTGTCGACAAAACTTGCACCGGGAAAAAGGAGTCCGAAAGTAACGTATTGGTCATGGAAGTATGGACACCGCACGCCACCTGATCGGCCGGGTAAGCAGCGTCTAGCGAGCAAACAACGTCCCGTTGTGCGGGATTTCCTTCGTGTACCTTCGTGTCTTTTGTGGTTTCGCTCTTCGCGGTCGCTTGCCCCGAACGGCAACCTCCCAGGCCCGCTGAGGCATCTGAATTCCGCGCTGCGTCAGGCGAGGGGACTACACACTGAGAACGAAATACCAAGCAGTTCGCTGGATTTCCTGCGGGGCTCTGATAGCTGCGATCTGGGGCTGTTCTTCCTGTGCTAGCTCTTCAAAAAAAGCTGCGCCAACTATCACCTTCTCGGCGAGCACCACCACGATTAGCAGCGGCCAGAGTGTCACGCTGAACTGGCAGGCCTTCAATTCGACGTCGGTAACCATCACCGCGTCCGACGGTTCGTCCAGTCGAACAATCGTCAGCGGATCGCAAACCTCCGGCAGCGCGCAAGACTCGCCGACACAGACGACAACCTACACCGCAGTTGCGACCGGACCAGGTGGCTCCAGCGCGCCACAGACCGCGACAGTTCAGGTCGCGACGAACGTGCCCCCGCAGATTACGCAATTCACCGCGAAGCCAACCGAAGTGAGCACAGGACAAACCACCACGCTCACTTGGACAACCACCAACGCCACGTCGATCGCCATCAGTCCTGCCATCCCGGTCGGAGATGATTCAGGCCCGCTCCCCACCTCTGGCTCGGCCACAGTACCGGTGAGCGCGACGACGACGTATTCGATTACCGCGACAGGTCCTGCCGGCACTGCGGGTCCCCAAACGGTCACCGTCACAGTTCCATTTACTCTCAGCCTCACCGCGTCGCCCGGCACCATCACGCCCGGACAAAGCTCGACGCTTTCCTGGCAAATCACCGGAGGCGCCGCCACCGCATTCACACTCGTCGATGGATCCAACAACTCGGTGTGCAGTCCGTGCTCGCCGACGCAGGGAAGCGCGACAGTCACTCCGGCCGCAACCACCACGTACACAGCAACCGCGACCGCCAGCGACGGCACTCCCATCGCGCAATCGGCAACCGTTACAGTCAGCACCGTAACCACCGGCGTGATCAAACATATCTTCTTCCTGTTGCAGGAAAACCGCTCGTTCGACATGTATCTCGGACAGCTCGGCGCGTACCGTCCCTCGCGGCTTGCCCAGTTCGGAATCACCGATACGCAGACCATCGACGCATTCGATCCCAACGTCACGCTCACCAACGCTCACACCGGAGCCAAGGTGCAGCCTTTCCACGAACCTACTGTCTGTATCGAAAACCTCACGCCCGCGTGGGACGAGAGCCATCACGACACAACGCTCAACGGCGGCGATGGAGCCTGGGTCACAATCACTACTTTTTCCAATAGCGATTTCGGAATGTCGGGATTTCTCGATACCACGACTTCAGTCGCCGATCAGTACGATTCCAACGGTACCCGCGTCCTCGGCTACTACAACCAGACGGACCTTCCTTACTATTACGATCTAGCCACGTTCTTCCCCACCAGCGACGCCTGGCACTCGCCTGTGCTCGCCAACACGGTTCCCAACCGCATGTACCTGATGGCGGGCACCTCGTTCGGCCACGAATATCCTGACGGTTCTTCGGGACACCCGCAATACTCAGCTCCCACGATCTTCCGCGCCATGAACACCGCGAACGTAAGCTGGCTGTACTACTACCATGACGGTGTGTTCCTCGCGAACTTCGCGGACTTCTTCGATCCCAAGATTCAGGGGAAGGTTTTTCCGGATAGTGATCTGATGAACCGTCTCGCCGGAACCTGCAGCGGCGGCCCGTGCGATCCCGATCAGGCCTTGCCGCAGGTCATTTTCATCGACAGCGCATCGGGCAGCAGCGGGCTCGACGAACATCCCGATAACAACGTCCAAACCGGGTCCGCATATGTGCAGTCGATCATCTCAGCGCTCATGAAGAGTGATGCCTGGAAGGATTCCGTATTTATGCTCAGCTACGACGAAGGCGGCGGCCTCTACGACCATGTTCCGCCCTTCGTGGTTCCTCTGCCCGACAGCTACGCCCCTGGACAATGCCCCGATCCAAATAATGGTTCTCCCGGATATTGCCTGGTTGGAAACCTCGGAGGGACCTTCAACCTGACCGGATTCCGCGTGCCGCTGATCGTCATCTCTCCCTATGCGAAACCGAACTTCGTCTCGCATATTCCGCGCGACTACACGGCAATTCTCGCCTTCATTGAGAAGCAGTTTGGTGTCGCCTCACTCAGCGCGCGTGACGCCTACTGGCAAGATCCCTCGCGCGACATGAGCGAGTTCTTCGACTTCTCGACGCCGGCAATGCTGAATGCGCCCAACGGCCAACCGTGGACGCAGGTGCTTGCCCCGCAACCGACCAACGGAACGTGCGACCAAACGAAAGAAGCGGGGCCTACGCACTAGGGCTAAACCTTCCTATTCGCCGTCCCCGCCAAGAAAGCACGCACCCACAACAACTAGGAAATCCGACTCCGCATCTGACTCGCGAATTGGTTCTCCATTTCTGGACAGCCTCCCAATCACCGAGTCGTCTGAGGCTGATTCAGCCCACATGTGCCGAGAACGCGCCCACACGGCATATTGAGCGAACCGGTCCGCCACCGCAGTTCAAGAACAATCACTTCAAACGATCACCGTTGCTTTGCGTGCCATGAGTCCCTGATTACCAAAACGAGAAATCTGCAAAGGAGCAGAAGCGATGAAGAAAGTCCTCCCCCTGTTGTTCCTGCTGATGTCTCTGGCGAGTTTCGCGCAAACCACAACCACGTATCAATCAAGCTCGGGAACAGTCAGTCCGGGCAATGCGGTGACCGGACACCTCGATCTCGGCGGCTCGTTTGTCAGTCCATATGGCATGGGCAGCGGCTGCTATTACGGGGGATGTCCGGACTGGACATTCTCGGGATACACGCTGAGTTATGTGCTGCCGAATGGCACGACGGCGAACTTCACCAACTTCGCAGGTTCGGCGAATTTCACCAACCAGTACGACGTGAAGGTGCAGGGCACTGCCAGCGGTTATGACTCCACGGGAGCATTCGTGACCGTCAGCGTGAACTGGGCTTGGGCGGCATACTGCCGCTCGGGTCGTGGTGGAGGCTGTACGAAAAAGTATATTGGCGGTGACTTGAACGTTACGAAGTGAGTTTTGCGCGACCAGCGGCGAGCCTGTTGGTCGCAGAGAATTCACTCAATCACGGGCAAGAACAGCGATGCCGATTGAAGCGTCGTCTCTTAATTAACAGAGCATGGCCGCGCAAGGCGGGCACTGGCTCAACTCGTCTCTTTATTCCGCGATCGCCACACCGCTTGATCGACGGGATTTTTCCCACCAGACTTTTGCGTCCTGGGGACGGTCGAGCATTTTCGACAATTCCTGCTTAATCTCACGCAGACGAGTGGTGCGAAGTTCGAGGGCGGTCTGCTCCACTTCGCTGTGCACACGCTTTCCCGCGTAACGCGCATTCATGCTTTGGAGGTCGCTGATTTCCTGGCGAAGGCCGGAGAGGAGATCTTTGATATTAGGCATCTCTTTGATCATACGCTGTGTCGGGCGGGTGTGCCTGTTACTAAAAGCATTCCAAAAACTGGCGCTGGGCTTACTGCACCGTGAACGCTTTCGCACTGGTAGCGGTTCCCCCAGCATTGGTGACCGAAATCGGTCCCGAACTCGCCCCGTCCGGCACGGTCACGCGGATGAAATTCGCGGTCAGCACTTTGAAACTGGCAGCCGTTCCGTTGATCGCCACGGGTCGTGCTGACAAAATGTGGTCCGGCATTGCAAAGCACGAAGACGGAAAGCATGCGTTTCATCACTCAAATCTCCCGCGAGAAAGCGGATGTTATACCTTGGAAGCGACTGGTGTTTGTTTCGCCACCGTCAAGAGTTTGCGAATTAGCGGGTCTCCGGTTCCCCTTGACAACCGGTATCGCTCTTCCTTACAATTAGCACTCGACAGGCGTTAGTGCTAACAGCACCGTCTGGACCAACCAAATCATAGGGTTACAGAGATTCACTCAAAGCACGTTAACCTTCTACCTAATTGAAAGGAGTTTCAAACCATGGCGAAGTTTGCACCGCTCCATGACCGCATACTGGTACGTCGTGTGGAGGAAGCTACCACCACCCGCGGCGGCATCATCATCCCCGATTCGGCCAAAGACAAGCCGCAAGAGGGCGAAGTCATCTCGACCGGCAAAGGCCGCACCAATGACGAAGGCAAGACCTTCCCGCTGGCGGTCAAAGACGGCGACCGCATCCTCTTCGGCAAATACTCCGGCACCGAGATCAAGATCGATGGCGAAGAGTTCATCATCATGAAAGAAGATGAAGTCCTTGGCATCCTCACCGGCGCCGCCGCTCCCGCAAAGAAAGAACTAGCCGGCAGCAAGAAGTGAAGTAAGGGTGTCCTCGTCTTATTCGACCCCGGAAACGGCATTGGCCGGTTCTGGCGGCTCGTAAGGTCCTTCGCATCGCGCTTTTGCGCGTTGCTCAGGATGACAAGAGATTTAGCTAGCGGCGAGTAGCTGAAGCTTCTAGCTGAAGGCTGACAGCTGAAAGGCTGACAGCTTCAATGAATTCATAAGGAGATACAAGCAATGGCAAAACACATCGTTCACGGAGAAGAATCCCGGCAGGCGATCCTCCGCGGCGTCAACCTTCTGGCCGACGCCGTGAAGGTCACACTCGGCCCCAAGGGCCGCAACGTAGTCATCGAAAAGAAATTCGGTTCGCCGACCATCACCAAGGACGGCGTTACCGTAGCAAAAGAAATCGAACTGAAGGACGGCCTCGAGAACATGGGCGCCCAGATGGTCCGCGAAGTTGCTTCGAAAACCTCGGACGTCGCCGGCGACGGCACCACCACCGCAACTGTTCTCGCCCAGGCTATCTATCGCGAAGGCGTCAAGACCGTCGCTGCCGGTGCCAATCCCATGGCTCTCAAGCGCGGCATCGAGAAAGCCGTCACCGTAATCGCCGGCAAGCTCGACAAAGAAGGCAACCGCATCAATGGCGAACTGGATAAACTCAGCAAGCCCGTCACCGGCGAAATGATTGCGCAAGTTGGGACCATTTCGGCCAACAATGATGAGACCATCGGCAAGATCATCGCCGAAGCGATGAAGAAGGTCGGCAAGGACGGCGTCATCACCGTGGAAGAGTCCAAGACGCTGGAGACACAGCTCGAAGTCGTCGAGGGCATGCAGTTCGATCGCGGATACCTCTCGCCCTACTTCGTGACTGATCCCGAGCGGATGGAAGTTGCCCTCGAGAACGCCTACATCCTGATCAACGAAAAGAAGATCAGCTCGATGAAGGACCTGCTCCCGCTGCTCGAGCAGATCGCCAAGAGCGGCAAGCCGCTGCTCATCATCGCGGAAGACGTGGAAGGCGAAGCGCTCGCCACCCTCGTCGTCAACAAGCTGCGTGGTACGCTGCAAGTCGCGGCCGTAAAGGCTCCTGGATTCGGCGATCGCCGCAAGGCGATGCTGCAGGACATCGCGATCCTGACTGGCGGCAAGGCCATCACCGAAGATCTCGGCATTAAGCTCGAGAACGTCCAGATCTCCGACCTCGGCCAGGCCAAGAAGATCACCATCGACAAAGACAACACAACCGTTGTCGAGGGCAAGGGCAAGCACGCTGAGATCGAAGGCCGCGTGAAGGAAATTCGCAGTCAGGTCGAGAAGACCACCAGCGACTACGACCGCGAGAAGTTGCAGGAGCGGTTGGCGAAGCTGGTCGGTGGCGTAGCCGTCATCAAAGTCGGCGCCGCAACCGAAACCGAAATGAAGGAAAAGAAAGCCCGTGTGGAAGACGCGATGCATGCCACCCGCGCAGCCGTGGAGGAAGGGATTGTCCCCGGCGGCGGAGTCGCTCTGGCCCGTTGCGCCGCAGCGCTCGACAAGGTGAAGGCCGACGGCGATGAGCAGATCGGCATCAACATCGTGAAGCGCGCCATCACCGAGCCTCTGCGCCAGATCGTCGAGAACGCCGGCGAAGAAGGTGCAGTGATCCTGGGCAAGGTGCTGGAATCGAAGGAAACCAACTTCGGATTCAACGCCTTCACGAACGAGTATGAGGACCTGGTCAAGGCCGGCGTGCTCGATCCCACGAAGGTCGTGCGCACGGCGCTGCAGAATGCCGGCTCGATCGCCAGCCTGATGCTCACCACCGAAGCCCTGGTCGCGGAGATTCCTGAAAAGAAGGAAGCTCCCGCACCCGGCGGACACGGCGGCGGCATGGGCGACATGTACTAAGAAGCTGTCAGCTGTTAGCTATCAGCAAGAACGGGTGCCCCACTTCTGGCCGCAGTTGCCAGAAGTGGGGTTTTCTGTTGGGAATCACCACGATCCACGTAGGGACAGCCGCCCCGGCTGTCCGGCCGAAGCGAAGCAGGGCCACCTCCACCGGGAGAGCCGAAGCCAAAGCGCCGCGGCTCGTTTCCCCTCACGCTGTACCGTGATCCCGTCACAGACAATGTCCGCACGAATGTACTAGATCGATTCCCGCGGTGTCTCGATTGCACCGTTCCACAGCGATCCGTGATGAAGCCGGATTTCTGAGGAGCGTTTCATGAGATTCCTTTTTGTATTGTGCCTGGGACTTTTCTCTACCTTTGTACTTGGGCAAGGCCCAATCTCGAATCAGAGCACCCCGCCACAACTTCCGTTAGCAGGCGTCTCATCTGCGGCAGAATTAACGAGTGAAGATGGGCAGGTCCCAGTTGCAGATCTGCAGAACCCCAAGCCGACGAATCTGGTCGATGCCCCGTCAGTCACGCAACAGTCGAACTGCACCCAGAACACCGGGAAACCATGTCCTGAATGGGTGCATAAGCTCATTGGACGGTATCCGCCGATCGATGGGACCGAGCGCTGGAACCGGCAACCGGACCACTTTTTCACCTTCGGGAATGCCCGGCGAGCACTCCACCCTGACAAAAAATCCTGGATGCTGTTTGCGGCGGCGCATGCGGGAATGTGGGCCTCCACGGTGATTGCCGTCAGAAATCATCAAACCAGCAAGGAACAAGGGCATTCTGAGTATCCCGCAGCAGCGTTTATGACCGGGATGGACCTTCTGGTTTTCAAGACGATCAGCCCGTCACTCTCAGTTGGGCCTGCGATATACGCAACGTTCCACTACTCCAGAGCGGCGGCGAAGTGACGGAAGAGTTCTATAGTGTTCGTTACCTGCAGATGCCTGCACATCCTTCGATGTGGCGCGCCGGACGTTGCAGGCCTGGGAACACGGTTGAATGATCTCCATCGCAGTGGCGGCTGCGAAGATGTAGAATCCCAACCACCGGGGAGAATGAGCACCACGGGGATGGGGCCTACAACATGAATGCAACTCTGCCGATCGCCGGAAGCGATGCCGTCGGCGCGACTGCAGTGCCCGCGAGCACTGCGCGCAAGCGCCATTCTGCGCTAGTCCGAGCGACGCACTGGATCACCACGTTGGCGTTCCTCGCGCTGCTGCTGAGTGGAGGTGAGATCGTTCTCTCGCATCCGCGCTTTTATTGGGGAGAAACCGGCAACGTCAACATGCGGCCGTGGCTCAATTTACATCTTCCGTCCTCGCGCGGCACGGTGCCCACCGGCTACGGTTATGTGCTGCCCGACCAGAACGGATGGAGCCGCTATCTTCACTTCCAGGCTGCGTGGGTCGCGGTGGCGACGGGTTTGCTCTACTTGCTGTGGGGCCTCTTCAACGGGCACTTCCGGCGCAATCTCGTTCCGCGTTCTTTCACTGGAGTCGGCGCGTCGATCAGTGAGCATCTGCGCTTCAAGCGGCCAGCAGCCGAAGAGGCGTGGTCGTATAACGTGCTGCAGCGGATCACATATGTGGTGGTGATCTTCGTGTTATTCCCGCTGATGATCTGGACGGGGCTGGCGATGTCGTTTGGTTTCGATGCGGCATTTCCGCTGGCGGTACGGCTCCTGGGAGGTCACCAGACGGCGCGCTCGCTGCACTTCATCGTAACAATCTTGCTGGTGCTGTTTCTTTTGGTTCACGTTCTGATGGTTGTTGTTGCGGGATTCCGAGCGCGGATGAACGCCATGATCACGGGCCGCGCTACGCCCCCGACGGAGTGAATTATGACCCAGATCTCTCGACGCAAACTCATCACCGGCGGTATCGTGGCTGCGGCCGGAATATCCAGCGTAGCCGTGGCGGCCACACTCGTCCGCCGTCATGGACTGATTCCGCCAGACTCGAGCGGTGTCTACGGACCCGGCGAAACGTTAACCTATGCAGCACAGCGGCTGTTGACCCGCCATTCCATGGCGAGGGAATTTTCACGCAGCGAGATTTCGAACAATCCGTTTGCCAATGAAGTCGATCGCTTGGGCGACGAATTCAACCGGCTACAGACAGGGAAGTTTGCGGACTGGAAGATGACGGTCGATGGCATGGCGGCCCGTCCGACCGCATTTTCTCTCGCGGATATCCGGAGTTTCCCCACCAGCACGCAGATCACGATGATCGGCTGCGAAGAGGGGTGGACCTACATCGCCGAATGGACCGGCGTCCCGCTTTCCTACATTCTCGATCGGGTGGGCGCACTGCCCCAGGTCCGCTATGTCGTCTACCGCTCTATTCAACCCGATTGGTGGGAGAGCATCGACATGGCTGATGCCATGCACCCGCAAACCGTGGTTGCTCACCGCATGAACGGAGCCGACCTTCCTGTGCCTTTCGGAGGTCCATTGCGCCTGCGCGTCGCGCGCCAGCTCGGTTACAAGAACGTCAAATACATCACCCGCCTGACACTCACCGATACCCTCAAGCCTTTTGGCAAGGGCTTGGGCTCGTCCTCGCCCGAGGGCGGATACGCCTGGTACGCGGGTATCTGAGCGATTTGCGTAGCGACGGGCGCAGCCTACCCTGAGCACAGTCGAACGGTCCGTCCCGCCAAGCGAAGCGAGGCGCGCCAACGGATGCAGTCACAACGCTCTGTCGTCTCTCGTTTCGCAACCGGGAAGGGCACTAATTCATTCGTGCCATAGGGACTTCAAACGAACCCCGCTTTAGTGACTGAGGGTGTCTCTCAGTCGCTGAAGCCGCGCCCTTTGAAAACGTCCCTTAGATGGATTCTCAGTGTCTCGACAGTTCGGAAGCCGAACCAAGCTCCCACAGACGAGTCGGGGATGAAGGCAAAGATTCGGGTAGAGACAACGACGTGCAACCTGGGAAATGTAAATTGTATGTCTTGCGGTCAGAAAGCTGGCTAGATGGCGGTGCGCACGGAGTTTTCTTTCATTGTGCGCTCTACCAGTCGCATGCGCTTGGTCGGGAGCAGGGGATCTGTCATGCGTGGCTGCGCGGGTTCGCAGCGGCTGACAGAGAGTAGTTCGGTTCCCATTGCATCGAGCGCAGAATTGGAACGACCCAATACCATCAAAAGATACTTTTGGGCGATTGGGCGATCGGCCGGGTGGATCAGGGACCACCAGCGCCGCACCGACTCCTGCACTTCGGCTTCGCTCTTTTCTCCCACCACGAGTGCGTCAATCAGGCGGTAAACCTTGCTCTTGATGGCTTGGTACGACACCGAGATCTCTTGGGGCATAGGGGTCCTGGGTTAAGCTGTACTTTCGTATAGTGCAATCGGCGCACCAAACCGCTAGGTCTTTAGTTTGGTGTGGCTTAGGCTGATTCGCACAGTGTTAAACGTACGGTGAATGGAAGAATTCCCGTATGAGATATGAATTCTGGAAGGAGGCGCTTTTCAGATGTTGCTCCGCTTGCTACGCGACAGCGGTTACTGTTCCTGTTCCCGCGAGGCAGCATGACGAAGCTGCGGGCGGGGCGGCATTTTACCGAAGGTTTACAATGTGACGCTCTATTCAACTTGGGAGGCGCAATGAAACAGTGGGCCTGGATTCTGGCCGTTCCGGTTTTAATCTCAATAGCCATAGCGCAAACGCAGACCTCGGCATCAACCAGCACAAGCGGAAGCGGCTCCTCAGCTAGTTCAGGCATCTGGCATGAGGCCGGTCCGAACGACCGGATGTTCTTTCCGAAGGATATGTTGTGGGGTTGGGCGCAGTTTGACCTGGCGCCTCCCCACAATGAGATCGATCCCAACCTGTGCGCCGGAAATTCTTATGTCGACGGGGGCGCAAATGCGCCTTGCAATATGTTCGCCCGCTACATGCTCTCCGGCATTCTGGAGGTGCGCCCGTTTGGGCGCGGCCCCCTGCGTCGTTTTATGGTATGGGGTGCTCCGTCATTTCTCTTCGGCAAGAACGTCCCCAAAACGCTTTATACCTGGTCGCCAGACGCAATCGGCATCGAACACTCATGGGGAGTGGGGATCTATATGACCCGGGGTTTCGAATTCCGTGTTACACAGCATTTCCTTTTCGATCGGCTGGGCGCACGGAACAAAAATCTTGGTGTTGCCGACTTGGGAAACAATGGCCCGTGGGGACGCTATATGAGCCTTGGCGTCCGCAAAACGTTCGGCACACGTCGTTGGTAGCGAGCAAAGCTAGCGAGCTAAACTCGCGCTGTCACCGGTACCGCTCGCCGGGTGAAGCGCCGAACCAGCCAGACGATGAGTGCGATGAACGCTCCCAGAAGCAAGAAAGGCAAGCCGAAAACGATAAACAGCCACAACGCCGCACCGCCGCCAAAGGTAGTGACATCGCCGCCCACGGTAGCCCCGGAATCGCGACGGACGCGCCCGCCAAACACGGTCAAACCTTTAACGTTCGCGCCTGCGTCGAGGCGCACATCTCCGCCGAACGTTGTCGTATCGCCTCCGACTATGGCGTCGCGCTCCACCACAACGCTACCGCCGAAGGTGGTGACGTCGCCATCGACGCGTCCGCGAATCCGAACGCTGCAACCGAAACAGGTCACTTCCGCGACTTTCTCATCGCTTCCGACGGTGACGTCATGACCGAATTGAGTTCGGTCGTGGGAACCTTCAGCAAGGGCAGGGATTCCGAAGGCAGACACCAACAAAAGACAACACATCCAGCGCACAGAACAGAACCCCATAGATCCTCCGTGGAACGCGGAATACCTGAAATCGTTTCTGGTGGAGATTATCCCACAAGCTGTAAAGCCATAAAACCGTCTGCTTGTCTGTGGGTGAAATCACGGGCCCTGCGCGAAATTCTCTATATAATGACAGTTTTTGCATCATGGGGCTGAATTTCCTGATCAGGGAGGTCTTTGATGTCAGGCGCTTATAACGGTGTTGCGGTACCGGCCGATGGTAAGAAGATTGGCTATACCAGCGGCAAGTACGACGTTCCCGACAATCCCATCATTCCGTTCATCGAGGGTGACGGCACCGGCCGCGACATCTGGAAGGCGTCGCTTCGCGTCTTCAATGCCGCGGTGGAGAAGGCCTACAAAGGCAAGCGCCGCGTGGCGTGGTACGAAGTGTTTGCCGGGGAGAAGGCCAAAGCCAAGTTTGACACCTGGCTGCCCGACGATACCGTCGATGCCATCCGCGAATTCCGGGTGGCCATTAAAGGACCGCTCACGACCCCCGTAGGCGGCGGCATTCGTTCCCTCAACGTCGCCCTGCGCCAGATTCTCGATCTCTATTGCTGCGTGCGTCCGGTGAAGTATTACAGCGGCGTGCCCTCGCCGGTGAAGCATCCCGAGCGCATGGACGTGGTTATCTTCCGCGAGAACACAGAAGATGTCTACGCCGGCGTGGAATGGGAGCAGGGAACCGCCGACTGCGCCCGCTTGATCGAATTTCTGAACAAGGACATGCTGAAGGGCGGCAAGAAGCAGATCAGGCTCGACTCGGGAGTAGGGATCAAGCCGATTTCGATTACGGGAACCAAGCGCCTGGTCCGCATGGCGATCCAGCACGCGCTGGAGAATGGTCTGTTGAGCGTCACGCTGGTTCACAAGGGCAACATCCAGAAGTTTACCGAGGGCGCTTTCCGCAAGTGGGGATACGAGATCGCCACCGAAGAATTCCGCGATAAGGTCGTCACCGAGCGCGAGAGCTGGATTCTGGACAACAAGGACAAGAATCCGAATCTGAGCGTGGCGCAGAACGCCGAGATGATCGAACCCGGCATGGAATTCGCGCCGCCGGCGTTCCGCCAGTCGGTGGAAAAAGAAGTCAAAGAGGTGCTGGACGCGATCTATTCCACTCACGGCAACGGCGCGTGGAAGAAGAAGATCATGATCAACGACCGCATCGCGGACTCGATCTTCCAGCAGATTGTGACCCGTCCGGAGGAGTATTCGGTGCTGGCGACGCCCAATTTGAATGGCGACTACATTTCAGATGCCGCGGCCGCTCAGGTGGGGGGGCTCGGCATCGCTCCGGGCGCGAATATCGGCGATGGCTATGCAATCTTCGAAGCCACCCACGGCACGGCGCCCAAGTATGCCGACAAGGACGTGATCAATCCAGGCTCGGTGATTCTGTCGGGCGTGATGATGTTCCGCCATCTCGGCTGGAACGAAGCCGCCGATTTGATTGAGCAAAGCATGGAGCGCACCATCGAACAGAAGAAAGTTACTTACGATTTCGAGCGCCTGATGCCGGGTGCGACGAAGGTCAAGACCAGCGAGTTTGCTGGGTACATGATTGAGAATATGGGAGCAGGCGTGCTGGTGTAGGGAACCGCTTGAACCACGAAGGACACGAAGTAACACGAAGGAAATCCAGTGAATTGGAATTCCTTCGTGTTCCTTAGTGTCCTTTGTGGTTATTGATTTGTCGAAAGGAATCATTTCATGCGCAAAAAGGTCAGCATCGTAGGCTCAGGAAACGTGGGCGCGACGGCGGCTCACTGGATCGCCTCGAAGGAACTCGCGGATGTAGTCTTGATCGACATCATTGAGGGCGTCCCGCAAGGGAAAGGCCTCGATCTGCTCGAGGCCATGCCGATCGAGAAGCGCGACTCCTACGTCAGCGGAACGAACGACTACAAGGACACGGCCAATTCCGACGTTGTTGTGGTTACGGCGGGCATACCGCGCAAGCCGGGCATGAGCCGTGACGACCTGCTCAACACCAACTACAACATTATGAAGGCGGTGGTCAGCGAAGTAGTGAAGTATTCACCAAACTGCATTCTGATCATTGTCTCGAACCCGCTGGATGCCATGGCGCAGACCGCCTACAAACTCAGCGGATTCCCTCGCGAGCGCGTGATCGGGATGGCAGGCGTGCTCGATTCCGCGCGCTTCCGCGCCTTCATTGCTGACGAACTGAAAGTCAGCGTAGAGAACGTGACGGCCTTCGTGCTCGGCGGCCACGGGGACACGATGGTGCCCCTGCCGCGCTATTCGACCGTGGCGGGGATCCCGATCACGGAATTGATCGAGAAGAGTCGACTGGATGCGCTGGTGCAGCGTACGCGCGACGGCGGCGCCGAGATCGTGAAGTACCTGAAGACGGGATCGGCTTATTACGCTCCCTCAGCCGCGGCGACCGAGATGGTTGAAGCTATTCTGAAAGACAAGAAGAAGATTCTCCCCTGCGCCGCGTACCTGCAGGGCGAGTACGGCATCAACGGCCTCTACGTGGGCGTGCCGGTGAAACTCGGCTCGAAAGGAATCGAGCAGATCATCGAGATCAAGCTAACGCCAGAGGAAAAGGCGGGGCTCGACAAGAGCGCGGCGGCGGTGAAGGAATTGTGCGGAGTGATTGGAGTTTAGCTACAGCCTTTAGCCTTGTCTTCCGATGAAGTCGTCAGAGCGATTCCTCATCCGCCTGCTGCTTGCCTTTGAAGAGCTCGTTGTCGGCGCTGATGCGGCTGACTACTGCGCGCCGGATTTCCTCCAGGTTGTAGCGAGGGAAAACTAAAATCTCCGGCGCGTACAAATATCTCCAAGACTTTTCCCGTAGGTGTTTCGCCAATCCCTGCGGAGTGGCGACGAAATAAGATTGCCACCAGGCGTGCCCTGAATCCGGGTCGTAGAGTTCGACGTTCAACTCGTCGGCGAACACTTCCGGATCGTCGGGGCCGGGAATCGCATCGGCTTGTTTGAAATAAAACTTACGGACACGAATATTCCCAAGGGCTGGATCAAAGGGCAGGGAAGCCGCGACTTCCTCCGCCGATGGTGGCCAGACCTTCGGGTTCGACCCTTCACCCGGCGACAGTTCCGTGTTGTCAGGCGTGGGCGTAATGCGGGGGGCGTCTCCAGAGACAGTCGGGCCGAGCCGCGAACTCCAGCGGCCGAGAGCCAGCAGTCCTCCGCCGACAAGCACCAGCAATAGGAACTTCAGCCCGTCCACCGGTACTGGGAGAGTCGCTAACAACATCGGGAGATTGTAATTGGATTCGACGGAAGCCCAAATCAAAGTTGACCATGGTCTTTGACCATGGTACAAATGTCTTTTATGAAGGAAATTGCCATCTCCGAATTCAAAGCCAAGTGCCTCGGCATCCTCGAGGAAGTGCGCAAAACGCGACGGCCGATCCGCGTTACGCGATTTGGAAAGCCGGTCGCCGAAGTGGTCCCGCCGTCGCCGGAAAAAGGCAAGGGAAGGCACTTAGGAGGCATGGCCGGGACGATGAAGATCGTCGGGGACATCGTTGGTCCTACCGGTAGCTTTGAAGATTGGGGCGCCTGGCGGGAATGAACCTCCTCTTGGATACTCATATCTGGCTGTGGAGCATCGGTGATCCTCACAGGTTGTCCCGGCGCATAAGCAAGGAACTGGATAACCGAGCCAATCACCTTTGGCTGTCGCCCGTGAGCATTTGGGAGGCCCTCTTGCTCATTCGTAAGGGACGCATCAATATTGCCGGTGATTTTGACAGCTGGCTAAGTGGCGCACTCGCTGCAATACCTGTGAGCGAAGCTCCTCTGACATTTGAGGTCGCTCGAAACCTTACGGCAGTTACTTTGCCGCACGCAGACCCGGCCGATCTATTCCTGGCAGCGTCCGCCAAGGCATTCAACTTTACCCTGGTCACTGCCGATCGAAACCTCATCGGTGCGAAGGGGATCTCGGTTCTACCGAATCTGTAAACGTTGTTGTGGCAGACTACGTCTTCTCCACCGTTACCTTCTTGAGCACGACATCCTTGTTCGGACGGTCGTTGCGCCCACGTGGCACCTTGGTGATTTTATTGACCACGTCCTGGCCCTCGACCACCTCACCGAAGATGGTGTGCTTGCCTGTCAGCCAGTCTGTCGGAACCACGGTGATGAAGAATTGCGAGCCATTGGTATTCGGGCCGGCGTTGGCCATGGCCAGTTTGCCCGGCTTGTCGAACTTGTGCGGGGAGCCCTTAGTCTCGTCTTCGAACTGATATCCCGGGCCGCCTGTGCCGGTGCCCTGCGGGTCTCCGCCCTGGAGCATGAAGTCGGGAATCACGCGGTGGAAGATGGTGCCGTCGTACAGTCGATCGTTCGACTTCTTTCCCGTTGCGGGATGCTTCCACTCGCGCTTGCCTTCGGCAAGGTCGACGAAGTTGGCGACGGTCTTGGGCGCATCTTTGTCGAACAGGCGGCAGACAATGGAGCCTTCGGTGGTTTCAAACGTGGCGTACATTCCAGGTTGACGCGTCATAAGATCCTTTCAAAATCGGTCGTTAAGTGGTTGGTCGTTAGCCGAGCAAGCTTGCGTAGAGACAGCCGCCTCGGCTGTCCCGCGAAGCAAAGCGAGCGGCGCCGCAGATACTATTTCGGTGTCGTAGCAGCCTTCGGGGTCGTGGCAGCAGTCGGCTTCTTTGCCGCGGTGGATGCCGGCTTCGGCGAAGCCCCCGCCTTCTGAATCGTGATGTGATTGATCTTGACCGGCCGATATGGCCGATCATTCGTATCCGTACTCATTCTGGCGATCTGCTTCACCAGAGCGACGGTTGCTTCGTCACACTGCCCGAAGATCGTGTACTTGCCGTTGAGCATGTCGCCCTGCTGCCCAGTGAGCGCCACTTCCGTGATGAAAAATTGCGACGTGTTGGTATTGGGCCCGGCGTTCGCATAGGCCAGGCGGCCGGGTTGGTCAAATTTCAAATCAGGCGAGACCTCGTTCTTGAAGGGAGCAACTGGATCGGCGCCGGAGCCTGTGCCGGCCGGATCTCCACCCTGAATCATGAATTGCGGGATCACCCGGTGAAAGATCGTGCCGTCATACAGGGGCACTCCGTGCTTCATCGCGCCGCTCACGGGATTCTTCCAATCTTTCGTTCCCGTTGCGAGGCCAATGAAGTTGGCGACGCCGATGGGAGCCTTGTCGGGAAAGAGGGTGCAGGTCATCTTGCCCGCCGCTGTGTCGATGATGGCGGTGGGCTTAGCCGCGGTTGCTCCCGTCGTCGCCGGTTTGGCCGCTGTGCTGGGCTTAGCGGGCGCGGCGGGCTTGCTTGCGGCCGCCTGGCCGAATGACATGGATGCGGATATCACTATCATTATCATTCCGAGAATTGCGAGTGCTTTATGCATGGATGCTCCTTGGAAACGAAGCGGGGATTGTTGAATGAGTCGCAACGTTGCATTGTACGACAGCGGCAGAGAACTTGTGGTCGCTGCGCCTGTCATCCTGAGCGGCGTCTTTTGCCGCGAAGGACCTATGCACCTTTGATGGTGCCGGAAAAATGCATAGGTCCTTCGGCGCAAAACGCGCCTCAGGATGACGATTGAGTTTATTTCGAGCCTTGCTGCATCTCATGGCTCACGTGTTCGACCTCACGAAAGACTCGCATCAGGTTGCCGCCGAGAATCTTGTGAAGGTCTTCCGCGCTGTACCCTCGATCAAGCAGCGCCTCGGTGATCTTAGGCAGGTCGGCGGCTGAGTCAATGCCCTGCGGCGTAGCCCCGCTGACGCCGTCAAAGTCGGAGCCCAGCCCAACGTGATCCACTCCAGCAACTTTCGCGATGTGATCGATATGGTCGATCAGCGACTTCAGCGGTGGCCGCGGAATCCTCGCGATCCACTCCCGCTCGATGCGGTCCAGTTCGATGTAGTTGACCTCCTTGCCTTCGCTCTTCATCTGCGACATGTATTTCACCCGGGCGGCATTCTGGTCGGCGCGCTGGGCTTCCTCGGCCTTGCGGAAGTTTTCGTCGATGAAGCCGTTGAAAAAATTCACCTGCACCACGCCGCCGTTCTTCGCGACCGCCTTCAGCATGTCATCGGTCATGTTGCGTGGAGCGTCCACCAGTGCGCGCGCCGAAGAGTGCGACGCGATCACCGGAGCCTTGGTCGTCGCGATCGCATCCCAGAAAGTTTTGTCGGCCACGTGCGAGATGTCGACCATCATGCCCAGCCGATTCATTTCCAGTACGACTTGTTTGCCGAAGTCAGTGAGCCCGTTGTGATGCTGAATCTTGGGATCGTTGATGTCGCCGGAGGAGTCGGCCCACTCGTTCGTGTTCGACCAGGAAAGCGTCATGTAGCGTACGCCGAGGCGGTAGTAGTCGCGCAAGAGATGGATGTCGGCCTCGATCGAGTGTCCGCCTTCGATGCCCATCAACGCGGCGAATTTGTGCTCGCGGTGGGCACGCTCGATATCGGAGGTTGAAAAGGCCATCATCATGCGATCCGGATGGCGCGCGGCTTGTTCGTACACGGAATCGATCAGGTCGAACGTGTGCCGGGCGAAGTGGCCTTGATTCGTTTCCGGCTCGACCCATATGGAGAAAAATTCCGCGTCCAGGTTTCCACGCCGCGCCTTGTCGAGGCTGATGTGGCCGATGTCGTTGGGATCGATCGAGCCAATGTCGAAGCCTTCGTCGAGAAAGCGCTGGGGCGTGTCGGCGTGCGTGTCGATGACGAGAGCGGAGTCGTGAATCTTTTGAGCGCGCGGGCTGACGATCGGCTCAGAGGGCTTTGCTGTATTTTGGGCTGTGGCTAATGAGCAGATCAGAGTGATCGCGAAGAATAGCTTTGTCATTGTTGTCATGGGAGAGCAGGATTTCGATTGTATAGGCTCTCTGTGTGGGTGACAAAAAGCATCAACCACGAAGGACACAGGTACACGAAGGAAAAGCTTCAATCCGGGATTGCTAGTGCGGCCATCGCGACCTGAGCGCAGATATCGAGTAACTGATCGGTATTGATCATCGTCTTGGGATGCAGAATCTCCTCGAAGCGAGCCTTTACTTCTGCGTAGAGTGCGTAATCGCGGTTTCCAGCAGGATGGTCACCGCAGCTCGCATCTTCCTCCAGGCGCCGGCGAATGGATTCGGCAGAGCAGACACATTCGAGAATGCGCCACCGCTGATGCAGCGAATCCGCCGCAGTGATCACATTCGCGATCTGGTAGCGGCGCGAAAACGGGCGGCCGTCAAGAAAGATAATCCTCGCCGGGTCGCGTGCCAGAAGATAACTCGCCGTCTGCAGCATCAACTCTTGGCAGAAATCGTCCTGGCGGGTGGAATATTCAATTTCTTCGGGGGCGAAGAGCGCGTGGCGGAATTCGTCTTTACTCAAGACGCGTCCTGAGGTTCGCCGAGCCAATTCGAGCGCCAGGGTGGATTTACCCGTGCCAGGCAGTCCCGCCATAAGAACGATCATGGGGAAATCGTAGAGGAATCGGTGTATGGAAGGCTAGCGAAGGATGCTGAAGTCCGAGTCTATTTCGTGCCGCCGCCGAGCGCGACTTCGGTCTGCGTTGGCGCCGGGGTTTGCGGCTTATCTTGTTCGGGGCGGTCGATTGGAATGATCGTTTGAGTCTCGCGCCACTCATCGTAGCGTCCGCCCACCATGATGTGGAAGCACCAGTGGCGCCGCTCTTCTTCAGGTTCCACCAGGCCGAGCGACTTCATGTAGAAGAGGTAGTGCTCCATCCAACGCACTTGCTCCTTGCTTAGGCCCCGGCGTTGCAGATCAACCGTCACGCCCGCGAGATGTGAAGACGCGGTATCGCCCTCAGCCGGAGCAGCATTGCGATTATGCCGCCGAAGTTTCTTTTGCACTTTCACTGTGCGTACCGCGGAGTTCACCTGAATCTGGTCGTGGAAGCGATGGTAGTAAGCCTGGCTGAGATCTTGGACAAAATCTCGCGTCCACGGACGACAATAACGCCGCGACGGGTCCAGCGAGTGTTCAATGCGCAAAGTCTCGCTGGGAATGATCGGTACCAGCGAACCATCGGCTTTCAGGGCTTCGAGCTCGGTCTCGTCCTGAATGCGCGGCAGTTCAAGCCGGTCGATTTCTGCGTTTTGAATCAGGAGCGATTCGTGCGAAGGCCGGAACATCGGATGCCAGCGCAGCCAGCGGAGCCGATGATGCGTGTGCTGCGGCGTCGCGTGGCTTACCGCAAAGGCGGTGCCTGTCATCCCGCCACATACGAGCGCGAGAAGAACGACAGCCGCGAATTGAAATCCGAATATTCGTTTCACGAAGTGGCTTTCGTTTGGGACTGGAGTCTTTCGACTCTGTCCACGAGTGCGGCTATTCTAAGCCATGCTGTCAAGCCTACCAACCCGACCCGGCCTGCGGATTGTTACTTGGGTACCTCAGTCAGGCCAGTTACCCCATTTCATTACTGCCGGTTACTGAGCGGTCCAACGCAAAGGCTCACGGAGTCTATCGGCAGTTGAAGGGCCAATGATGAGTTTTTCTGCGCCTTTGTATGTGGGCTCACTGCTACGACTTGGCGCGATTTGGGTGAAGAGCCAGCGCCCCGGTTGTACTCGAATGACAAAATCTAGCGCCGCAACATGTCACCCAACGCCTGTTTCATGACCTGGCCGCCGACCTCGGAGATGGACTTGGTCAGTGGGATGTCCTTGGGACAAACTTCGACGCAGTTCTGCGCATAGCCGCATTCCTGGATGCCGCCATCGCCCATCAGGGCGGCCAAACGCTCGCGCTGGAGCGTCTTGCCCGTGGGATGCGTGTTGAACAGCCGGACTTGCGAGATGGTAGCAGCCCCGACAAAGCCGGTATCTTCGTTGAATTGCGGGCAAGCTTCCATGCAGCAGCAGCAGGAAATGCAGCGCGAGAGCGGATAGGCCGCTTCCTGCTCCTCGGGAGACACGCGTGGGCCGGCGCCGAGATCGTAAGTGCCGTCAATCGGCACCCACGCCTTCACTGCTTTGAGATTTTCGAAGATCACGCTGCGATCGGTCGCCAGATCGCGGACGACAGGGAACTTCGAAAACGGTTCCAGCCGGATTGGCTGTTCGAGATTGTCAATCAACGCCGAGCACGCCATGCGCGCTTTGCCGTTGATCAGCATGGCGCACGACCCGCAGACTTCTTCCAGACAATTCGAGTCGTAGGTGATGGGCGTGGTTGCCTTGCCGTCGCGTGTGACAGGGTCGGCGGCAATGTCCATGAGCGCCAAGATCACGTTCATGTTCGGCCGGTAGGGAACGGAGAACTCTTCCCAGTAGGACTTGCCGTTCGGAGTGAGTTGACGCTTGATTTTTATGATGACGGTTTTATCAGCCATTAGCAGTTAGCCTTTAGCAATTAGCTCAAAACTCTTGCGGGTGCCCCACTCTGTCGCATAAAGCGCGACAAGGGTGGGGCACCCTCGATCAAATATCTAACACTCCCTCAGTACTTCCTTGGACGCGGCGGAATCAGCGACACGTCCACCGGCTCGAACTCAAACTTCGGCTCATCTGCATCCGGCGCAAAGTAAGCCTTTGTTGTCTTCATCCAATTCTTGTCGTCGCGCTCCGGGAAATCCGGTTTGTAGTGTGCCCCGCGCGATTCATCCCGCATGCGAGCGCCCTGCGCGATGACCCGGGCCAGTTGCAGCATGTTGTAGAGCTGCCGCGCAAACTCCACCGTCGTATTCGCCCACAGCGTGCGGTCGCTCAGGTTGATCTTGCGATAACGCTCCAGGAACTCCACCAGCTTAGCGTCAGTCTGCTGCAGGTTCTTGTTGTAGCGGATGACTGTGCAGTCCTTGGTCATCAGCTCACCTAGTTCACGCCACAACTTCACCGGGTTTTCAGTGCCCTCGTTTTTCATTAAGAGTGTATTGTTCTCTTCCTGCTTCTTCTTTTCGGCTTCGAAGTGGCTGCTGCCATCGCTTGAGCCCTGCAGCCCACGGGCGTACTTCACAGCGTTTGGTCCGGCGATGCCTCCTCCGTAGATGCAGGAAACCAGCGAATTCGCGCCCAGGCGGTTCGCGCCGTGATATTGATACTCGCACTCGCCCGCCGCGAAAATTCCAGCGATGTTTGTCGCCTGCTTGTAGTCGACCCACATCCCGCCCATGGTGTAGTGCATGCCGGGGAAAATCTTCATCGGCGTGTCGCGCGGATCGTCTCCCACAAACTTCTCGTAGATTTCGAGAATACCTTCCAGCTTGCGGTCGAGAATCTTGCGGTCGATGTGGGTCAGGTCGAGATAGACCATTGGCTTGCCATCGATGCCGAGGTTGTGTTCATAGACGACCTTGAAAATCGCGCGCGTCGCCACATCACGCGGCACGAGATTTCCATACTTCGGATACCACTCTTCGAGGAAGTACCAACGCTCGCTCTGCGGAATCGACTTTGGATCGCGGTTGTCGCCCGGCTTCTTCGGCACCCACACACGCCCGCCCTCACCGCGGGCCGATTCGGACATGAGCCGCAGTTTGTCCTCGCCGGGAATCGATGTCGGGTGAACCTGTATGAACTCACCGTTCGCGTAATAGCAACCTTGCTGATACAACGCTGATTGCGCCGAACCAGTGCACACCACCGAATTGGTCGATTTACCGAAAATCGCGCCGATGCCGCCGGTGGCAATGATGATCGCGTCGGCCGGGAAGGTGCGCACTTCCATGGACCGCAGGTCCATCGCGCAGATTCCGCGGCAGACTTTCTGCCCGTCGAGCACAGCCGAGAGAAACTCCCAGTGCTCGTACTTCTTCACTTTGCCTTCGGACTCGTATCTCCGAACTTGCTCATCGAGCGCATAAAGAAGTTGCTGTCCGGTGGTAGCGCCCGCAAAGGCGGTGCGATTGTACAGAGTTCCTCCGAAGCGGCGGAAGTCGAGCAATCCCTCCGGCGTGCGATTGAAGGGGACGCCCATGCGGTCGAGCAGGTCGATGATCCCCGGTGCCGCCTCGCACATGTCTTTGATCGGAGGCTGGTTGCCAAGGAAATCGCCGCCGTACACCGTGTCATCAAAGTGCTTCCAGGTGGAATCGCCCTCGCCCTTCAGATTCTTCGCCGCGTTGATGCCGCCCTGAGCGCAGACCGAATGAGAGCGCTTTACCGGAACGATCGAAAACAGGTCGCACTCGCCGCCCATCTCGGCAATCTTGATGACCGCCGCTAGCCCTGCGAGCCCGCCGCCCACGACAATGATTTTGGGAGCCGCCATATTATCGTGCCCCCTTTCGGTCGGTCGCCTGGCCGCCTGGCTTCTCGTGGGACTGAATCATGGCACGGTTCTGGTCATCGTCCGCGACCGGACGCGAGCGGAACGAGTACAAACTCGCCAAACCCACACCGCAGAGCAGAAGGAAAAACGCCAGGCACGCTCGAAGCAGCCTCTTTTGTGCCTTATCGCCGGAGACAATCCCCCACTTCGCCGAGAACAGCCAGATGCCGTAGGCGAAGTGCCAGGAAGCCGCCACGAGTCCAACAACATAGAACAGAAACAGGGGCGTGTGTATAACCTCTCCCTGCACCTTGCCGAACGAAGCCAGCGGGTGGTCATGCAGGTCGATGCCCGTGAAGCGCATGGTGTATGTATGCCACACGATGTAGATGAACGCGATACCGCCGGTCCAGCGCTGCAATGTGTACATCCAGTTGCCCGACCAGGGATACGAAACGGTGTTGCCCTCTCCGCGATACCAGATGTAAAAGCCGTAGAGCGCGTGAAAAGCGATCGGGATCCAGATCCCAAACAACTCCAGGAAGAACACGAGCGGCAGATTGGCCAGAAAACTAACCTGGCGGGCGTAAGCCGAAGGCCCATTTTGCCCGATCGCAGTCGAGTTCGAAATCAGAATGTGCTCGAAGAGAAACGCGCCCACCGGAATGATGCCGGTAAGGGAATGCAGCCTGCGAAGCGCGAACGATATCCCCTGACCAGCACGCAACGGCGCGACTCCGTGCTCTAAAACGGGAGCAGAAGAACTGGCTGACGCCACAGAAGCTCCTTATGAACCCCAATGATGACAAAATAACCTTTGATTATCTTGTGTGCGGAGAAAGGAAGTCAAGGAACAGGGACCACTTGTAAGTGAGGGCCGGAACGGAGCAGAGAATTGAATATCGATCAACTGAATGTGGGGACAGCCGCCTTCGGCTGTCCGTCGAGCGAAGCTCGACTATGCGTGCTCCAGGACTGTTTGCAGTTCTGAGAAAGAATCCACCACGATGTCCGCGCCAGCGGTCACAAGCTTGTTCCTGTCGAAAGTGGTCGCAATCGCGGCAGAGAAGCAACCGGCAGCTCTCGCTGCGCGCAATCCATTCACCGAATCTTCGATGATCCAGCACTCTGCGGCCTTCAACTGCAGATTGTGCAGTGCGATCAAGAACACTTCCGGATCAGGCTTCGGCCGCTGATGTCCGCTCGCGTCCACCACGGCGTGAAACAGATTGCAGATGCCGAGCAGTTTGAGAGTTGCCTCGCGATTGCGCGCCGTGGCGGAGGTAGCCAGCGCAATTTTGTAACGAGATGCAGCCCAAGTCACGAACTCGACCGCACCGTCTACGCCCTTAAGGCCGTGCTCGAGTTCTTCGTAGATCTGTTTTTTGCGTCGCGACACTTCCTTGATTTTTTCAGTCGAGAATCCTCGAGCCGTCAGAATCTCCGGGAGGATGGTCGCATCCGGCCGCCCCTTGTAGCTGTCGTAAATCGAATCGGAGAGAACAATCCCGACCTCGGCAAATGCAAGTTCTTTCGCCCTTTTGTGCAGCGGCTCGGAGTCGATCAAGACGCCGTCCATATCGAAGATCAGTCCTGCAGGCGATGGGATGGTCACAGGCTCTTTAGATTGCGTTTTCGGAAATTCGCTTCTCGCACCAGTCAAGAAATTGCCGGAAGGCGGCTCCACGATGGCTGTATTTCGATTTTTCCTCGGCGGAAAGTTCCGCGAATGTCTTCCGGATCTTGGGGAAGTAGAAGAGGGGATCGTAGCCAAAGCCGTTCGTCCCGCGGGGCACGTCGAGGATGACCCCTTCGGCAACGCCGCGGAATGTTTCGAGAGTTTTGCCGTCGCGGGCCGCGGCCAGAACGCAGACAAACCGTCCCGTCCGCTTTTCAGGAGGAGCGTTCTTCAATTCTCGCAGCACGCGGGCGTTGTTGGCTTCGTCATCGGTATTGGCGTCGGCCAGATGCGGCTCATCGGCGACGTAGCGCGCTGAATGTACCCCCGGAGCCCCGTTCAGCGCATCAACTTCCAATCCGGAATCGTCAGCGACCACGATCTCTCCGGGCACGTACCGGCTATATTCATTCGCCTTCTTGCGAGCGTTCTCTTCGAAGGTGTGTCCATCTTCGACAACGAGCGGCAGGGAAGAGAAGGTCGGGATTCCAGCAATCTCGATTCCGTGCACAGCCGCAGCTCCCGCGAAGTCGCGCAGCTTGCCGGGATTGGACGTGGCAATGAGAACTCGGCGTATAGGGGATCTCAGATCTCTGACCTCAGCCGGGATTTGAGTTGCGAGAGCTGAGGTTCGAGGCCGTCGTGCAGAAAGAAGGACTAGTGTGAGAGTAGAAATCGCCGTGACGACGGATATCCACCCTCCGGCGGTGCGATCCCACGTTCGCACGAACATGAGTTCCACCCGATTCATTCCCGCCGAGACCGGGACCAGCATCTGCCCCGTATCCTCGCGCGCATTCGTCTCCACCTCGCGTCCATTGACTATCGCTCGCCATGCAGGGTAGCGAAAGAGCCGCAACGCGACCTGATCGGAGGCAGACATTTTTGCAGTGAATTCCTTCGATTCAGCGTCCCAGTGCAGCACGTCGATAGCGGCATGTGCCGGGCCAACGACCGTAACCTTGCGTGCATCCTTGTCGATCGCTGACGAATCGGCTCCGACGGGGGTGTATTCATCCGTGCCCTCATAACCCACGCCGGTGGCCATGTTGTCCTGCATTTCACGCAGGTCGGCGGCGGTATCCCACCACGGAGCCTGCACGTATCGCCAAGCTGCAACTATAACCAGCAGCGACAGGGCACATACAGCACTGCGCTGCCACCAACGCCGCAGCCCGACTGTCACGAAGAGAGTGAAGATCATGCTCAGGCAAAGCAGCCATCGCCAGGGAAACTGCATGAACTGCAGCTTGGGAAGAATCTTCCAGATAAACGCAGAAATTGGAAGCATGAGTAAACAGCAGGCCAAGGCCCACACGGACAAAGCCTTCCACACCTCACGTCTGGCGTCTCTCCACAGTTTACCGGCGATCCCCGCCGCAAGAATGATCACCACTTCCAGAATCGCGAGCCACGAAACAATTCGGTTGAACGCGTCGTGGTCCGCATCTGTGGTGTGGATGAACAGGAAATTATCCGAGGGACGGGAACCCGCCGAGACCGCATTTGCAATCTCAATCCACTTTTGCTCATAGATGGCCGGAAGCAGGTAAAAGGCCGACAAGCAGGCGCCCAGCGCCACCGCGCCGGCAGTGATCAGCAAAAGCTTCGGCGATCTGCCGTTCCATGCGAAGAACACCATCAGCAGGGCCAGCGAGTAATGAATCATCACTGCCGCCGGCGCGTTTGTAAGCCATGCCGCTGCGAGCAGCAATCCAAGTGGCACCACCACGTGCCGTTCGCCGTTGACCGCCTTCCAGACGAGCAGCACGAGGAGCGGCACAAGGCAGCTTGCCAGCAGCTCCGCGAAGGCACTGCGCCAGTAAACGACGATCAGATGGTAAGGATTGACCGCATACAATACGGCGGCGAAGATCGCATCACGTCGGTCGAGCCACTGCCGCGCCAGCAAAAACGCTGAAATTCCTGCCAGCACCAGCACGATCCAAATGTAGACGGGAGACGCAATCGTCCAGGGAAAAACACTGCTGATCGTTCCGCCCAGCGTCCACGAAGCTGGCGGATAAAACACAAAGCGCGGCTCTCCATAGGCGAAGTGCGCGAGCGCTGCCCAACGCGGATAAAGACTTCCGTGCTTCCATTGCCCCAGCACCTCCAGCCACGAGTACAGATGAAACTCAACGTCGTGGCCGGAAGGAGTGCCGAAGAAAAAGAATGGAATCTCGGCCGCGAAGACTGCCGAGGCGATCGCCAGCAGTGGCTTCCACCACAGGCTGCAAGTTTCTCGCGAGGTCCGCACGTCAAGAATCGAGGCCGAGCTTCCCAGAGTGTCCTCTTCCAGCTTAAGAGATTCCACCGAAATGCAAAATTCGGTCGCTCCAATTTAACCCAGATTTAACACTGCTGAAACCACTGAGCAACGCTAAGGCGCTACCTTAGTGGCATTGGGGTGGAACAGACCACGAGGAATTGAGGGATCCGCACCAGAGACGGGGTTCGGGTTCTTCAATTCTTCGGTAACCATTGCCGAAGCCTCTCGTTTCCCATACGCGCTCTCGCCGCACTGCCCAGTCCAGCCTTGTTTTCCTGCCCAGAAGAATCTCCGCTGAAAATGACCTGCAACGAGAGGCTTTGCGCTGGTGGTTAGTCGCTGGTCGTTAACCGTTGGCAAAAACGAACTCATTACACTCAAGAGGCTTCCGATGTATGAGGAATCTGGAATGAGTTGGGGTTGGAGAGTCGTGCTGCGAAATGTGACTAGTTTGTTCCGAGATTTGGCGAACGACCAACGACCGACGACCAACGACGATTTATGCCGTTGCCACGTCCTGGGGATTGCGCTGGTGCTGAAGTTCGCCGAGGAAGTCGTCCTGCTGCAGGGAAGTACCGCGGCGCAAGAGTTCAAGCAATGGATCTTCCATGTCCTCCGCATCCTGACCGGTTTTGCCGGCAGCCTCAAATTGTGTGAGGTCGGCGACCAGGGCCTTTGGAGAGATGCTTAACTCAGGCTGAGCATTGGAGTTGTTTTGCAGGAAGGTGATTAGAGTCGCGACCTGCGCGCGCTGTTCGGGTGTGCGGGAAGGGAACTCGAGTCCCATGCCCTGTCCCGGATGGGCCACGCGAACCATACCTTCGGTGTGAACTTCGAGTTCGTTGGCCTTGAAGCACAAATCAACGAGTGAGCTCTCGGGAAAAGGTGCGTCTGTCTGGACGTAGCAGCCACCCAAACTCAGGTCTGTGAGCTTGCAGTGGGGGACGATCTCGTCATCCTCGGCACCAGCTGCGACGGCCGCAGCTCTCAGCCAAGTCTTGAGTTTTTCCTTGACGGTCTCCGGTACATCCACAAAGTGGACGCCCGTCTGCCCGTTCGGGTTGGCCCAGACCACCTGTCCGTGACCATCAACTTCTACAGCTCCATCGGGCAGCTGGAAGTGGAAAGCCAGCAGAGAACCTGGCACTTGGGCTTCCGCCGTGAGCACATCCATTCCAGTCTCAGAGAGATCAAGGAGAATGCCGTCGACTTTCCGGGTATCGGGCAGCGTGATTTCGACCGCTGCCTGCACCGGAACTCGGAATGCCCTACGCCGTTCGCGAGTCAACAGTGCCGCAGCTGCGCGCAATCCCGCTCGCGCCGCTTCCTCGGAAATCGGCTTGTAGAGGACGAAGTGAGCGCCGCCGCTAAGAATATGACGTACTTTTGCCGTGTCGGCTACCAAAGCTACGCTGAGCGGCCCGGTTCCAAGTCTCTTAGCTTGAAGCAGGACCTCTTCTGCCACCTTCTGATCATCGAAATCAAGGATCAGGGCGTCGAACTTCTGCTGGTGGATACGCGCCAGAGTAGTTTCCGGATCGCTGGAACGGTCCGTTGCGATGCCGAAACCGGACAGAACTCTGCCCAGCACGTCCGCGGCGGAGTCGTCGCTCGAGACCAGTAATGCCTGAAGATTCATAGCTTCGATCGGAATGGGCTCTCGCCCTCAGCTTTACGGCCAGCGAGGCGCTGTGGGCCGCGCCGCCTTCGACCCTGTTGAACCGCCGCCACTGGCGCCTGCCTTCGCTGCAAGTGCGTCAGCAGAGCCGGCATCATCTACTTCAGCCAGCACGACGTTATCTTCTTCGTCGCTCTCAGCTAGAAGCGGTGCTACTTCCCGCAACTTCTCGGCCGCTTGCTGGAGCATTTCGATCTGTTTGCCAAGTTGGGCGTATTTTGCCTGCTTTTGCCGCAGGACCTCATGGATATCCTTCATACCACCCCCTGTTGGCACTGTAAGAAGCCGATGGCAGGCCGGTCAACGGTAATCCCCCGGCTTCGATTACTGGGGTAATGGCGGTTGGAGGGACGAAATGGGCTCAAAAACAGCTCAGGCGGGAATAAAAAACCCCGCCCAAAGAGGGCGGGGCAAGATTTCGGGGGAGTTTCGCTATGCCTTCAGCTTTCGCCGGATGACGCCAGCCAGTCCGACGAGTCCGGTGCCGAGCAGAGTGAGGGAGCCGGGCTCAGGAACCACGATGTTGGTGTCTCCGCTGGAGATGGTCGTGGATCCGTTAAAGAAGCCTTTGCCAGTGTTGATGGTGAGTTGTACGGTTGCGCCGTTCACCGTCGCACCGCCCATCCACGTCCCAGTCAGGGCGCCGCTCAGCGTGTAGTTGTGGGTGCCATTGGCGAGCGTGACGAGCGTCCAGGTAACCGGCCCAGAGAAAGTTCCTGTGAATATCGTGCCGTTGTGGACTCCATTCATCCCGTTGCCGGTAATGGTGAAGGTTCCGCCGGCGGCGAAGGTCGCGCCCATTTGCAGATTTCCACCGCTCAATGCGCCCGTCGAGAATGCGATTGTGCCCAGATCGCCGGTCGTAATCGCCCCCCCGCTTCCGATCGCGATTAGCGTGGAACCGGTAAGATTCAGGCCCGCGCTGCTGCCACTCAGGGTGCCGCCCGAGTTCGTGAAGTCCACTGAGTTATTTGCGAACGCCGCCATCGGCAGCGCCAGAGCTAGCAAGAACAGCAACATCGTCCGTTTCATATCTACTTCCTCCCACGATCGACCGCTTTTTATTTTCTTGTTCTTGCGGTTCATCCCGCAAGCTGAAGCGCAGGTAGAGCGAAACTATCCCGCCGGTAATTGAGCACACGGGATGCCAAATTCATTAATCCATCAACCCATTGTTTATAAATGAGTTAGATGATTAAGCACACACCCCAGCAAACACCTGAGTGCAAAGTGCTGCACACTGAATCCACTTTGTTGCGACTTCCAGATTCAGGAACCGGGGTTTTCTAGAGCAGGTTCAACCAGTCAGCGAAGGCAACCGACCCGCTGAACCCAGCAGGAATATCGCCCCGACGACGATGCTATAAGCCGACGTGGCCAATGTCAGCGCCCGCAAGGCATACGGGCGGGCCAGGCTCGCCGAAAACAGCCCTGCAGCGGAAGCGCAAAGCAACGTATTCATGAAGAGTAGGCCTACGATGAACATCAGAAGCCCGAGTAGCCCCAGTCCGGTGCCACCCAAATTTGCCGTCATAAGAAAGAGCAGGATCTGAGTCGGGGTCTCCGCGCCGAGTCCGTGAACCGCTCCGACCACGAATGTAGAAGTATTCCCGTATCCGTCCTTGAATACCTGGGGCGGATCCACGCGCGTGCCGCCGAATACGCGACTCAATCGCCAGTAGACCCACAACGCCCAATTGGCCAGGATTGTGATCCGCGTACGAGGTGCATGACTGTGTGCCCAAGGACGGAAAAACGTTCCCAAAACGTACAGTCCCAGGACCAGTAAAGTAACCCCAACCAGCCGTTCTGCCCAGCGGTCGCTGGCTGGAGGCAAGGAGACGCGGAATATGACCGCCGCACTGCCCAGCACGGCTACAACGGCCGCATGGCCAGCCACATAGAGCAAGCCGTAACGCATGGCGTCGCGGGGGCGGGCTTGTACGCTGCTGATGTCGGTTATGGCTGCAATGTGGTCGTAGTCCAGGCCATGCCGGAATCCCAAGAGAGCGGCGGAACCTAACGCGAGTCGCAGATTAACAACGTCAGCCATTCGAGATTGAGAATCCAGGACGCGGCGCCTTCGACGATTTGTGTCGGATGGCTCCAGCCTCAGCTATGCCGTAAGAAAATTCGCGGGCTGACCGGAGTCCTAGGCTAGCACAAGTAATGCGACGCAGTCGCCACTAGGCGAGGTCTTTCTTGGGCGGAACTGGACGATCGATAAGCTCGCGCAGGCGTCGGGAAAGAATCGAAGCCAGAGAGCGATAGAAGCGGGATCCCAAATGAGGGAATAACTCGAATAGCGACAGCAGCGTCGGCCGATCGAGATAGTACGCCAAAACGGGTTCGCTGGCGACGACATCGGCCGTGGCCGGCAGCTCGTCCAGAAATGAAATCTCTCCGCAAACTTCCCCCGCGCCAATCTCCCGCGGTGTTCCGTGTCCCGCAATCTGCACGGATGCCGTCCCCTGGACCAGGAAGTAAAGGCCATGGGTTCTTTTGCCACGATGCACGAACTGCTCTCCGGTCTTGAACTGCATGCGGGTAGCCTTGTCGGAGATCAGGGCCCAATCGTTTGCCGTGAGATAGGCTAACCCGTTCTTGGCCGACAACAGTACTGCAACATCTTGCTGCTGTGTATCTTTCGACATGGCGCGCTGGCTCGATGACCGGAGACGTCCGGCGGCGGTTTAACGGCACAACAGGGCTGGGAGGAGATTAACAGAACCCGTGCTTCAACGGAATCAGCCGCGAACCATGGTAGTTATGAAATACGGTTGAGCGGCAGTTTGGAAATCAAGATGAATGGTGCGCCCTGAGAGATTCGAACTCCCGACCTTCTGGTTCGTAGCCAGACGCTCTATCCAACTGAGCTAAGGGCGCAGATCTGAATGGAGGGTGAAAATCCTTTTGAATTATAACAAGAATTGATTTCGGAAATTACGGCTCCCTGGAGCTCCAACGTGTGCGAGTTGTCGCGAATCGAGCGGCCCGCAATAATAAAGTCGCGCGCGATGGAGAAAAACCGGGCCTTCTTGTGGTCCATCGGGATGCCCCCTTCTTCGCCTACCGGCAGCGAAGTAAAACTTTCCGCGTTGAGAGCAATTCCTACAACGAGTCGATCCCGATCGGCGTTCGTTTTCAATCACTTAGGAATGGCTAAATTCTTGCACTATTCAGGAACAGACGAAGTGGCGCGCAACGGGGTGCTTCAGAGAATAACTTCGGCCAGAGGTTTTCTGTGAGCACCCCTTGCTTTATCTTGCGCCTCGGATGGCCCTCCCCCAACCCTCGTCTTCTTAGGAATACGAGGTTAAAGGCCATCTAAGTTTCGTTCTGCTTCTTCATTATTCCAACTCAGGCCAGCGCCACCGGCTCCCTCACATCGATCCCTGCACTGCGCAATAGCTTCGCGACAGCATCCTGCTTCATGCGTGACGCGTCGTACTCCACGCGCACCGTGCGCTGCTTGTTGTCGAATCGCACCGATCGGATGCCGTAAACTTCGCGCATGGTGTCGATGGCACGCAGTTCGTCTTCCCCCGGCAAAGACCCGTAGTTGAAAACCACGTCGAGATAGGTCATCCCTAGTCCTTCTGTATGATGAATTTTGGAATGCCGGCCTGATGTGCCGGGTGAATCCAATATAGAGCATTCCCAATCCAACAGGACAGAAGCATTCTTGTTTGGCGAAGATGATGAGCAACGATCGAAGTCAGACAGCGAAGACCGCCGCGTCTGTGGCACAGCTAGAGAAGGACCCAGTTTGCGGGATGAACGTCAATCCCGCTATGGCCAAGTACGTTAGCGACCATGCGGGAAAGAGGTACTACTTCTGCTGCAGTGCGTGCCTCGAAAAGTTCGCTGCAAATCCTGGCCAATATCTGAACCGTCCCGCCTCGTCCGGTCTCGTTTCACTCGGGATGCCCGTAGCCGCGCCCGCGGCCCAGACGGAGCGCGATCCCGTTTGCGGGATGAGTGTAAATCCTGCCACGGCGAAGCACACTCATGAGTATGGCGGTAAAAAGTATTACTTCTGTGCGGCCTCATGCGCCGGGAAGTTCAAAGCAGATCCGCAAAAGTATCTGAGTGGAGCCGCGACTGCCGCTCACGGAGGCGTGCTCCAGCCTGCGCCGAAGCCGGTAAGTCCTCCCGCCGGAGCCTACGTTTGCCCGATGTGCCCCGAGGTGCGCGAGCCTAAGCCGGGTGCGTGCCCCTCATGCGGAATGGCCTTAGAACCAGAGGTGCCGCTCGCCGCCACTCGGACCGAATACACCTGCCCGATGCATCCAGAAATCGTCCGCTCCGAGCCGGGTTCGTGCCCGATCTGCGGCATGGCGCTCGAGCCACGGACCGTCACATCGGCGCAAGAAGACAATCCCGAACTCCGCGACATGACCCGAAGATTTTGGGTCGCCGTCGTCTTCACTGTGCCTCTGCTCGCCATCGAGATGGGCAGCATGATCTGGCCGCGTGAGTTCATGCAGGTGCTGTCCGGGCCGCGGCTGCCCTGGTTCGAATTCGCGTTGGCGACCCCGGTCGTTCTCTGGTGCGGTCTGCCATTCTTTCAGCGCTTCTGGACTTCGCTGGTCAACCGAAGTCCTAACATGTTCACACTGATCGGGCTGGGCACCGGAGTCGCGTACGGATACAGCGTGGTCGCCACCATCGCTCCCCAGATTTTCCCAGCCTCGCTTCGGCGGATGGGCGGATATCCCGACGTCTACTTTGAGGCGGCGGCCGCGATCACAACGCTCGTACTGCTCGGTCAGGTCATGGAGTTACGTGCACGCAGCCAGACCAGCTCCGCAATCCGCGCGTTGCTGGATCTAAGCCCAAAGACTACGCGCTGGGTATCGCTCGACGGCACAGAGAAAGACATTTCACTCGATCAGGTGAAACCGGGTGACAAGCTCCGCGTACGTCCGGGAGAGAAGATTCCTGTAGACGGCACCGTGCTCGAAGGCCGCAGCTCGGTGGACGAATCGATGATCACCGGCGAATCGATCCCGGTCGAGAAAGAACCGAACAGCAGAGTCATTGGCGCGACCATCAACTCGACCGGTTCGTTCGTGATGCGAGCCGAGCGCGTCGGCTCCGAAACTCTGCTAGCCCGCATCGTGCAGCTGGTTGGACAAGCGCAGCGCAGCCGCGCTCCGATTCAACGCCTTGCCGATCGCGTTGCTGCCTGGTTTGTACCGGCGGTTGTAGCGGTTGCCGTGATCACATTCTTCGCGTGGCTCTTACTCGGACCCCAGCCGCGCCTTGGCAACGCTCTAGTCAACGCTGTCGCAGTGTTGATCATCGCTTGCCCGTGTGCCCTCGGTCTGGCCACCCCGATCGCCATCATGGTCGCCACAGGCCGCGGCGCTCACGCCGGGGTGCTCATCAAGAACGCTGAGGCGCTCGAAACTCTAGAGAAAGTTGACACCCTCGTCGTCGACAAAACCGGAACGCTCACCGAAGGCAGACCTGGGGTCGTCGCCATCTCCGACGCCTTGGAAAAGGATCCCGAACTATTGCGCCTCGCTGCCAGTCTCGAGCGCGCCAGCGAACATCCTTTCGGGAAAGCTGTCGTGGACGCGGCTGTTGAGAAGGGGCTCAAGCTCTCCCAGTCGCAGGAAGTCCAGTCCATCACTGGAAAAGGCATCGTCGGCATCGTCGATGGACACCAGATCGCCGTGGGCAATCCTGCGCTGATGGTTCAGCTGGGCGCTTTACAGGCACCGAGTATCGATTCAGTTCCGCGCTATGACGACGGAAGGCTCTCGGTGGCCGTGGACGGAAAGTATGTGGGCAACATCCGGGTGGCAGATCAACCAAAGGCATCCGCAGCGGATGCTTTGCGCGATCTCAGGAATCAGCATCTTCGCATCGTGATGCTCACCGGAGACAGCAAGCCCATCGCCGCTGCTATCGCCAAGAAGCTCGGCATCGATGAGTTCGAAGCCGAAGTCCTGCCCGAAAGAAAATCCGAGGTCGTCAAGAAACTGCAAGAGCAGGGAAGAGTCGTCGCCATGGCCGGCGACGGCATCAACGACGCACCCGCGCTTGCTCAAGCCGACGTCGGGATCGCCATGGGCACCGGCACTGATGTCGCCATGGAAAGTGGCGGCATCACTCTGGTCAAAGGGGACCTCACGGGAATCCTTCGCGCCCGCAAGCTGAGTCAGGCTACGATGCGCAACATTCGTCAGAACCTCTTCTTCGCCTTCATCTACAACGCGATTGGAGTGCCCATCGCCGCCGGAGTGCTCTATCCGTTCTTTGGCGTGCTGCTCAGCCCGATCCTCGCAGCCGCCGCGATGAGCTTCAGTTCGGTGTCAGTCATCACCAACGCACTGCGGTTACGGAACCTGAAGCTATGAAGAGATAGATGTAGCCCCGGGGGCCTCGTCCGGGGTTGCGCGAAGCGCAATAACAGGGCCGAAAGTATTTGGTGGCTGCGGGGTCAGGGCGAGTCCGACTTGCGCTCGTTCTCTTCATCTCGCCGCTTGCCGTAGCGCACGGCAAATCCAAGTCCCAGCGACAGAATCCCCAGCGGCGGCACTAGCATGACAAGGATCGCGCGATTAATTGCCTGTTGACCTTCTTTAGGCGTGGCTTTCGCATTCGCCTTGCACATCGCGCAGCCCTGAGCCAGCGCCGGAGCGCTCGAGAACACCGCAAGAAGTAACGCCGTTAACCAGGGCCTGCGCACTACACGCCTCCTACTGCACTCCGAGCTGCCTGATACGCTCCGCATCGGGAAAGAAGAAGAAATACATGATGACGAAACACGTCACCACGGAAAGCACGAGCAGCCAGCGCATCAGCGCGGTTTCAAATTTCAGGTGCATGAAGTAGCCAATGATCAGCGCCGACTTGATCACCGACAACAGCAGCAGCACCTCAAGCATCCGGACCGGAGTGAAGACCTGCCTGTACCCCAGCACGACCTCAATGGCAGTCAGTACCAGCAGTGCGGCCCATACCCAGAAATACTGCCCCTTGCTGTCATCGTGTTTCGCGACGTCATGCATAGTCAAGATCCTCTGTGTACCTCTGTGTCCTCTGTGGTGAATGCTCTTACGAAACTTTCGTCGACATCAAATAAACCAGCGGGAAAATAAACATCCACACCAGATCGACAAAGTGCCAGTACAACCCGCAAACTTCAACGTCGTGCGCGTCGTAGTCCTTCGGCTTGAGAAGCACGATGACGGCAGCTACGAGCAGTCCGATACCGAGTGCGTGTACCGGATAGTGAAATACGTTGCCGGACGGAATCATGAACGCTCCGGCAATCCAGATCACCGCCAGCGCCGGCAGAAACCACTTACGAAACGCAATAACACCCAGATAGATGACGCCGATCGTCACGTGCAGCATGTGCATCGCCGTCAATCCAAAAAATGCTTGCGGAAATTGCGGGACGTTTTTTGAGATATCCGCCAGTTCTCCCGAAGTCGCGGTCTTGGAGACTCCGAGGATGGTCTGGAACCCTGAAAGTGTCAATCCCTCGCCAATCAGTTTGCTCCACTCCATGGCGTGCAGCACGATAAACGCCGTACCGAAAACCATCGTAGCCAGCAGCCAGTTGCGCATCCAAGGGCGGTCGCCACGCTGCGCCGCAAACACAGCCAGCACCATGGTCAGCGAACTCGACAGCAGGCACGCCGTCATGACCGTCGCATTCGCGATGCTCTCGGCGTGAAATGGTGTCGGCCAGGGATTGGTGTAGATCCGGTTGTAGCTGAAGGCGAACAGCAGAGCGCCAAACGTCAGTGAGTCCGAGGCCAGGAAGAGCCACATCCCGACTTTCTTGGAGTACGCCCCGAACAGCGGCGCCTCGTACTCTCCGGGTGCTCCATGCTGCACCGCATCATGCTCGATCGTAGCTTCCGCCATTCCCCAGTTCCCCTTTCTCTCTGCCGGAAAAAACTAAAACCATCAACCACAAAGGTCACGAAGTAACACTAAGGAATTCCTTCGTGCACCTTCGTGTCCTTAGTGGTTATTGCCTTTGCATCTATCGAGCCAGCCCCAACAGCAAGAAAATGTAAATCCACAACACCGCCATGAAGTGCCAATACCAGGCGGTGATATCCACAACAATCCGACGCGCCTCAACCGGCCTCCGGAGCAGGGAAGCGCTAGCCGCCCAAATCAACGCGATCATCCCGCCGCCAAGATGCACCGCGTGCGCAATCGTAAGCAGAAATGCAAACGAGCTGCTCGGATTCGTATAGACGAAGAATCCCCGCGTGTGCATCGCCGACCATGCGAGTCCTTGCCCAATCAGAAAGGCAAAGCCCAGCACGACCGTGATGCCTAGCCACGGAAAGTTCTTCTCATCTCCCAGCGAAATCCCGGGAATCGAACTAACCGGGGCCAAAGCCGCTTGCCGCGCGGCCTTCCGTCGCGCCAACTCCATCGTGATGCTGCTAAACAGCAGGATCGCCGTATTGATCCCCAGCAGCACCCAGGGCAAATCCACGCTGCCCCAGTCGCGGACGTAGCTGTTCGATTCGCCCTCAAACGTGGGCAGCCCCCGGCGGAAGATGTACGCGCTGGTCAGCGAGATGAAAACCATCCCGACCGTCGCGATTCCGCAAATCAGTCCTAGCCGAGCCCGCCGCAGCCGCGCCCCAAAATCCGGGACATCGCCGCTGCGTCCATCGTCTCCTCCACCCGTAATCGGAGGCGCAGGAGGTTTGTGGCCAATATCATCAATCGGAGTGTTTGGGGTATACGTCGCCATAACTACTTAGTGCGCCACTGCGTCCAACGGGTTGCCGAACCTGTAAACCCAAGAAGCGGGTGCCCCATCCTTCTTTCGCGTTCGTTGCGAAAGAGGGTGGGGGTTTTGACTCTCAATGTTTCGGCTCAGTCGGCGGATCCGTCTGCATCACAAAGTCCTTCGGCGCTCCCGGCACTCCGTACTCATACGGCCCATTGTTCACAACCGGAGTCTTCCCGCCGAAGTTGTCGTGCGGCGGCGGAGTGGTAGTCGTCCACTCCAGCGTGGTCGCATCCCACGGATTGTCGCTGGCCTTCGGCCCTTTAAACATGCTCCAGAACAGATTAAAAACGAAAATGAATTGCGCCGCGATTGTGACTATCGCCGCAAACGTGATAAACGTCTGCAGCGGCAGCAGCTTGGTTTGATAGGCAACCTCGGTGAACTGCGAGTAGCGGCGTGTCTGTCCCGCCATGCCCAGGTTGTGCATCGGCATGAAGATCGCATACGTGCCGGCGAGTGTGATGAAGAAGTGGATTCTGCCCAGAGTCTCATTCATCATCCGGCCAAACATTTTCGGGAACCAGTAGTAGGTCGCCGCGAAGATGCCGAAGATTGCCGCCACGCCCATGATCAGGTGGAAGTGTCCCACGACGAAGTAGGTATCGTGCAACTGTATGTCGAGCACCGGCTGCGCCAGGAACGGCCCGCTCAACCCGCCCGACACGAACAGAGATACAAAACCGATGGCATACAGCATCGGAGTATCGAAGCGAATGCGCCCTTTCCACATCGTGCCCAGCCAGTTAAAGGTCTTGATGGCCGACGGCACGCCGATGCACATGGTCAGAATCGAAAACGCAAATGCCGAGTAGGGGCTCATCCCGCTCATGAACATGTGATGGCCCCAGACCATGAATCCGAAGAATCCAATCGACAGCATCGCGTACACCATGGCGCGATACCCGAAGATCGGCTTGCGCGAGAAGGTCGACAATACCTGCGAGGCCACGCCCATGCCCGGCAGGATGGCGATATAAACCTCGGGATGTCCGAAGAACCAGAACAAGTGCTGCCACAGGAGCGGTGAGCCGCCTTTGTGAGCACCGACTTGGCCGTTCACCACAATCAGCGGCACATAGAAGCTGGTTCCCAGATTACGATCCATCAGCAGCAGGATTCCCGCGGAGAGCAGCACGCCGAACGCGAGCAATCCTAGGATTGCCGTAATGAACCAGGACCACACGGTCAGTGGCATGCGCATCATCGTCATGCCCTTGGCGCGCAGATCGAGCGTCGTGGTGATGAAGTTCAACGCGCCCATCAGCGACGCCACGCAGAAGATCGCGATCGCCGTGATCCACAGATCTGCTCCGAGCGCTTCGCCTGGTCCGGCGGACTGAATCGCACTCAGCGGCGGATATCCTGTCCATCCATGCAGCGGCGCTCCGCCCGGCACAAAGAACGCGCACAAAAGCACGATGAACCCTACAAACGTCGTCCAGAACGAAAGCATGTTCAGGACAGGGAACGCCATGTCAGGCGCGCCAATCTGAATTGGGAGCACGTAGTTGCCGAATCCGCCCTGCGGCGCCGTGGTCAGCACGAAGAACACCATGATGGTGCCGTGCATGGTCAGAAACGCAAGATAGGTTTCTGGCTTGATCTCTCCCACCAGCGGCCAGTTCGCGGTCGGCCAGATCATGTGAACCCGCATCATCAGCGACAGAAACATTCCAACGAACACCGCTGTGAGCGCGAGGAAGAAATACTGGATCCCGATAACCTTGTGATCAAGACTGAAAATGTATTTCCGAATGAATCCCTGAGGAGCGTGCGAATGAACCGTAGCCGCGGTCGCCATTACTGTTTCTCAGCCTCCCGTGCCGCCAGCCACTTGTCAAAATCCTCCTGGCTGACGACGTGGACCATACCGTGCATCTTGTAGTGACCCAGTCCGCAAAGTTCGGCGCACGCAATCTCATATTCGCCGATCGCAGTGGGCTTGAAATGCATGTGGATGTTCAAGCCCGGCACCGCATCCTGCTTGAAACGCAACTGGGGTACGAACAGGTCGTGAATCACATCTACCGAGCGCAGGCTGAGATCGACATCGCGATTCACTGGCAGATACATCGTGCCCGTCACAACATCGTCTTTCGCCGAAGGATCTGAGGTGTCCAGCCCCACTGCCGCTTCGCCTCCCGCCGAGGGATCCATCAAACTCATCTTCGTCGTCGCATAAGTGCCATCCGGCCCGGGATACCGGAAGTACCAGGCAAACTGCATGCCCGTGGCCTCCACCTGCACCGCACCTGCCTCCGGAGGGTCGAAACGCTGGCTGGCCCACACACTGCTGCCCATCAGATTCAGTCCGACGAACAATATCGTGGTCAGAGTGGTCCACACCATTTCAAGTGTCGTGTTCCCGTGCGAATAAGTGGCTGGCGGAGATGATGGCGTCTGACGGTATCTCCACACGATGTAGCCCAGCCCCAGCTGCGCCGCAAGGAAAACAATTCCCATGATGATGAAGGTGATGGTGAATTGTCTGTCGATGAAAGCCGTAGCGGCGGAAGCGCCCACAGGCAGCCACCAGGTCTTAGCGACAAAAAAGTATGTGCTGATCAGAGTGATCAGCCAGATCAAAACCATTAACGCGAGGCCCATTCCCAGTCCCCCTAGCCTTAGGACGGCACAAAAGGATCTCTCCCCACGGCTGTGTCGCGTCCCACAACGCGAGCATCAGTCGGCGGCGAGTGTAACACAGCCACTCGCCCAAAATGCAAGCGGGTTGGGGAACAAAATCTTCAGAAGTACACCCGAAAGAAATAGATCAGGGTGCTATGTTTATTTTTTCTACAGGGCCGGGGAATATAAATTTTCCTCCGTGCCCCTCTGTGCCCTCTGTGGTGAAAGATCTTTATTTCTCCGACCACTCCGGCACCCGCCCCGGAGTCCAAGGCGCCCCGGCGCCCTCCATGTCCTTCTCGAGTTTTACCAGATCGACGTCGACCAGTGTCCGCAACTTCGCCAGCAGATCCGCGAACTCGCCCGCCGCAATCCCGTACGACTCCACGTCGGACTGCGTCGGCTTGGCCATCGAGAATCGCTCGCCCTCGATGATGGTGCCCACACGGTCGCCGATCGAAGAAGGGATCGGCTCATTCCGCTTGGCGATCTCAATATCCCCCTGCAACGCGCGCAGGATTTCGCGATCCTGTTGCTCGAGCGAATCCGCCATAGTCCCCAACTGCTTCTCCGCCACCGGAGTCTCATGCAGAGCTTCACGAATCTGCTTCAATCGCTCCTGCGCGTCCTCCGCGGTGCGGTCTGCGCCGTAAACAGCGCGGTAGAGTCGCGACACTTTGCGCAGGAATTCTTCTTGCGTCGCCCGATCCGCTGGCGTCATGGAAGCCGACTGTTCCGTGGTGACTTTGAAAGACTGCGGCCCTGCCACCTCCGTGACAGTTCCTCCAATTTTTTCGAACATTCGTACCGAGTAGCTGCCCGCCAGCGCCAACGGACCCTGATCCGACGCGTCGTGAAAAAATCCCGCCGTATCCTCCTCCTGCTTGACCACTTTCGCCGCCGGATAGCGCAAGTCCCATGCGGCGCGGTGGAAGCCCGCATCGGTCGAGCTTTCCACTCGCCGGATCGGCGCCCCACTCTCGTCGTACACCACGAAATAAACCTCCGGCTTCGCCTCCTCTGCCTCGGCGCGCAATTCATCATTCGACGGATAGGGCGACGCCTCGTTCTTCTTCGCCGCCTCTTTCTCGGCATCTTGACGCTTTTCCTTCTTCGTCTTCATCTTCTCTTTCAGATAGTCAGTGAACACCGCGCCATATGGGGGATTGTCCGCCGCAAAGTATGAATCCCCCTGGAATCCCTTATGCGGTTCGCCCAGCGGATGCCGCTCGACATACATCAACGCATCCTTCACCGGATACAGAGCTGCGGCCTGCTGAGTCGCCTCGGCCTTCATCTGCCGCAAGGGCGTGATGTCATCCAGCACATAAAACCCTCGCCCGAACGTCGCAATCACCAGATCGCCTTCCCGCGGATGGATCAGCATGTCCCGCACCGCAATCGTCGGCAGACCGCCTTTCAGTTGCACCCAGTGCGCGCCCCCATTGATGGTGAAGAACGCGCCGAACTCTGTCCCCGCAAACAGGAGATTGGCATTGACAGGATCTTCCGCAAACGCCAGCACCGGACCATTCTCCGGCAGGTCGCCGGCGATCGAAGTCCAGGTCTTCCCATTGTCGGTAGACTTCAGCAGGTAGGGTTTGAAGTCCTCGTTCTTGTGATTCTCGAACGCCGCGTAGACAGTGCTGACGTCATGCGAAGAGGCCGCGAGCCGGCTCACATATGTTGTCTCCGGCACGCTGGGAAACTTATCGTACTTCGTCCAGCTTCCCCCACCGTCGCTGGTGACCTGAATCAATCCATCGTCGGTTCCGACGTAAATCAGTCCCTCTCTCTTTGGTGACTCCGACAGGGAAACGATATTCCCGTAGAACGAGGTCGAGGCACTCTTCGCCACCGCATCCGGCCCCCATATCTTTCCCATCACCGGCAGTTTGTTGCGATCGATTTGCCGCGTTAAATCGCCCGAGATGGCTTTCCACGTGTCTCCGCGATCGTCGCTGCGAAACAACTTGTTGGCCGCAAAGTACAACCGCGTGTGAGAGTGCGGACTGATGATGATCGGCGAATCCCAGTTCCAGCGCAACGGAGGCTCGCCCTTGCCTTCCTTCGGCTGCAGCAGCAATTCCTGCCCGGTCGGCTTGTCATAGCGAATCAGCACGCCATATTGTGATTCCGAATAAATCGTGTTCGGATCCACCGGATCGACAGCAGACCGGAATCCGTCTCCGCCGGTAGTCACGAACCAATCGCTGTTCACGATTCCGCTGATGTTTCGCGTGCGCGTCGGTCCGCACCACGAGAAGTAATCCTGCGTGCCGCCGCACACGTTGTAAAAGGGCAGGGAATTGTCGACCGCGACGTCATAGAACTGCATGGTTGGCAGGTTCGCCTTGAACTGCCACGATTTCGCGTCGTCCCAGGTTTCGTACATCCCACCATCGGATCCGAGCAGCCAGTGCCGGGTGTCATTGGGATCGATCCACATGGCGTGATTGTCGCCGTGATGGTTGATCTCGTTTATCTTGTGCAGTGTCTTGCCGCCATCGGTGGACTCACGCAGTTCCACGTTCATGATGAAGATGCGGTCCACATTCTTCGGGTCAGGCACGATTCGCGCGTAGTACATCGCTCCTGCGTCGAACTCGTTGCGCCGCTCCCAATTCGCGCCCTTGTCGCTCGAACGGAAGATTCCTCCCTTGCCGTCCGCCGCCTCCACAGCGGCATACACCACATTCGGATCGGCCGGCGAAATTGCCAGCCCGATGCGTCCCATATCAACCGAGGGCAGCCCCGAAGTAACTTTGTTCCAGGTCGCTCCCGCATCGGTTGACTTGTAAATCGCGCTCTCGGGCCCACCATCGATGAAGGTGAATACATGCCGCCGCCGCTGATACGCCGATGCGTACAGGATGTCGGGATTCGATGGATCCATCACGACGTCATTCACGCCGGTGTTCTCGCTGATCGTCAGCACCGCCTTCCAGTTCTTCCCGCCATCGGTCGTCTTGAACAGTCCGCGATCTCCGCCCGGTCCCCACAGCGGCCCTGCTGCTGCTACATAGACAACCTTCGAATCTCGCGGATCGATCACCACCCGCCCAATGTGTTCGGACTTCTTCAACCCCAGATTCTTCCAACTCTTCCCGCCGTCATCCGACCGGTAAATTCCGTCGCCATAAGCGACGCTGCGCTGCGAATTCGATTCGCCGGCGCCCACCCACACCGCCGACGAATCATTCGGATCGAGCGCCACCCACCCGATCGAATACGATCCTTCGCCGTCAAACAGCGGAGTCCACGTCGTACCGTCATTCACGGTCTTCCAAACTCCGCCCGAGGCCACACCCACGTAGAACTCCGAAGTCTTCTTCGGATTCACCGCAATTGACATCACGCGCCCCGATTCCGCTCCAGGCCCGATCGAGCGAAATTTCAGCCCGGCGAAGGTGTCCGCGTTCATCCCCGGCTTTTTCTCTTCTTCTTTCTTGGGCTCTTCCTTCTTCTCGTCCATCGTGCTCTTCTTCTGATCTTTCTTGCCAGCCGACGCCGAGGCTGCGGCTTGCTTCTTGTCGGCGTCTTTGTCTGGTGTCTTCTGTCCCTGCGAAGATTGCGCAAAGAGGTTGAAGGACCCGAGAACCGCTGCGATGACGAATGTGGCGAGTAATCTCATCAGAACTCCAATCCAATTCAAATCTGCGTTGTCATCCTGAGGCGCGCATTTTGCGCCGAAGGACCTGTGCAATTTGCGTGCGGCACACCAGCGCGAGCCAAGCCGCCCCTTGGAAAGCGTATGTATACAGGATTCGCGCAGAACTTTCACCCATCATTGAGGGTGTACTCTGTGTTCCTCTGTGCCCCCTGTGGTGAACGCTCTTCCCGCGCTAGAATGACGTTCCATGCGCCCCAAGATCCACGGACACGAAACCGCATACCACAAGCTCCAGAAGAACTACTGCTTCGCCTGCGGCCAGGACAATCCCGATGGCATGCGCCTCAAATTCGTTCTCGACGAAGAGCGCCAAACATTTGTCTGCCGTTTTCGTTTGTCGAAGCGCTACACCGGACCTCCGGGCCACTGCCACGGCGGCATCATCGCCACAATCCTCGACGACGCCATGGGGAAAGTGAACAAACTCCACCATGTCATCGCTCTCACCAAAGAAATGACCGTCGAATACCTGAAGCCTGTCCCGCTGCACAAACCGCTGCACGTCGAGGGCAGGGAAGTCAGCGTCCATGGCCGCCAGCACATCAACGCCGCCGAGATCCTGAACGAGCAAGGAGAAGTGCTGGCCCGCAGCCGCGGCGTCTTCATCGCCATCGACCCGGAAAAAATGTTTGGGAAATTTGTGGAAAGATAGCCTGTCAGCATTACAAATCGGGTGCCCCATCCTTGTCGCGTTTTGTGCGACAGGGTGGGGATTTTGACTCCCTTTTCGCTGCGCGGAACCGTTAAGCATTCACAAGCGTAAAGAAAATCATGAACACCACGTTCGCCGCCCACCGGCCGCTCACGTCCTATTTCGTTTTCACTTTTGCGATTTCGTGGTCGGCTGCGTTCGCGATCGTCGCTCCTAAACTCCTGCACGGAGAACCGATCCCAAAGTTCTCCGGAATCCTGATGTTCCCCGCAATGCTGCTTGGACCGGTCGCGAGCGGCGTCCTCATGATTCGCCTCTTAGACGGCCGGGCCGGTATCCGGAAATTGTTTTCGAGCATCGTTCGCATGCGCGTGGGGATAGGCTGGTACAGCATTCTGCTGTTCCCGCCGGCGGCCGTGCTAGCGGTTCTCCTGATACTGAAGACGTTTGTGTCCCCCGCCTTTGCTCCCAATCACTTTTTCTTAGGCGTCGTCTTCGGTATTCCGGCAGGGCTCCTCGAGGAAATCGGCTGGACCGCGTTCGCCTTTCCGAGGATGCAAGCCCGTCTTGGCACGCTCCAGGCTGGAGTCCTGCTCGGCCTGCTGTGGAGCGCCTGGCACCTGCCCGTCATCGATTTCCTCGGCGCTGCTTCACCCCATGGAAATTACTTGCCCCTGTTCTTTCTTTCGTTCGCAACGGCTATGACTGCTATGCGCGTGCTTATTGGCTGGATCTATGAGAACACGCAGAGCGTACTGCTGGCGCAGTTCATGCACATCAGTTCGACTGGAGCGCTGGTTATCTTCGGTCCATTCCAGGTGACTCCCGCTCAGGAGACCGCGTGGTATTTCACCTACGGCGCTGCGCTCTGGATCGTGGTTGCGGCCCTTGTCGCGTGGTTTGGTTCTGCTCTCGGTGGTACGGATCTGAGCCGCAAAGTTTGCGTAAAACAGGAGTGAGTCTGATCGCGGGCCGGAGAACTTCCCTCACCAGTACCGCGAATTGGGGGAGGGGCTGTAAAATAGATTTAGCGCCGCTGGCCTTGCCCCCGGCCCATCCTTCGCGATTGCGAAAAGGTATCCACAGGGTTCCTAAAATGTCCCAAAACAACGGCAGCAACACCACTTCTCTCCGCCTCAAGACTGGCCTCGCCGAGATGCTCAAGGGCGGCGTCATCATGGACGTCACCAACGCCGAGCAGGCTGTTATCGCCGAAAAAGCCGGAGCCGTCTCCGTGATGGCCCTCGAGCGCGTGCCCGCGCAGATCCGCGCCGAAGGCGGCGTCGCCCGCATGGCGAGCCCCAAAAAGATTCGCGAGATCATGGCCGCCGTGTCCATCCCGGTCATGGCCAAGTGCCGCATCGGACATTTTGCCGAGGCCCAGATTCTGCAGGAACTCGGCGTCGACTACATCGATGAATCCGAAGTCCTCACCCCGGCCGACGAAGCTCATCACGTCGACAAGCACGCCTTCAAGACCCCATTCGTCTGCGGCGCGCGCAATCTCGGAGAAGCCCTGCGCCGCATCGCCGAAGGCGCCGCCATGATCCGCACCAAGGGTGAAGCCGGTACCGGAGACGTGGTCCACGCCGTCAAGCACATCCGCCAGATTGTGCAGGAAATGAAAATCCTCACGGTGCTCGGCGAAGAAGAACTCTACGCCAAAGCCAAAGAGCACCAAGCCCCGTATGAGTTGATCAAGATGGTCGCGAAAGCAGGGAAGCTCCCGGTCCCGAATTTCAGCGCCGGAGGAATCGCCACGCCGGCGGATGCGTCCTTGGTGATGCAACTTGGAGCCGAAGCTGTCTTCGTAGGCAGCGGAATCTTCATGAAGGATTCGACAACGTTCGCCGATCCTGCAGAAGCTGAGAAGCGCGCACGTGCGATCGTGCAAGCCGCCACCCACTTTCAAGACCCTAAAGTATTACTTGAAGTGAGTGAAAATCTGCAGGGCGCGATGAAAGGCCTCGCCGTAAGCGCTTTGGATGAGGCTCACATGCTGCAGACGAGGGGATGGTGAGATTCACTGGTGGGTTTAGCCAGCGGGGCGGGGGATTCTCGTGTGCGGTTCCACAGTGGCTAGGTTTGACCGATACAGCTCTGGGTGGCGCAGCGTCTCTCGGGAAAAAAAGCACAATGATAATTTCCTCTTGTAACCTTCCACCTCCTCCCGCATCCCATTACCGCCGCCGCATGCAGGCGCACAACTGAACTAAAAAGCAGCGGGAATCCCTGTCTCAGATCTCTGCCGGCCGGCTCTGGTTTCTCTCGAGTCGACCGTCGGCCGCAGGTCTGTGCCCCGTCGACCACAACTGCAATCAGAATTGAACGACAACAGGAGAGTACTGTGAATACCAAGCTGTTTCGCGTCAGCGGAATGCTGACCATTCTGTTTCTCGCGGTAGCCGCAGCCACTGCAGCCGATCGCCATCCCGGCAAGGATATCTTCGTCCTAACCAGCTCGAACGATCCCACTGCTAATCAAGTCGTGGTGTTCCAACTGAATTCTTCACCCACTCCATCACTGGCACTCGTAAACACCCTGCCTACCGGCGGCAAAGGTGGTGCGGGTGGGAACGCAGGTTCCGTACAATTCCGCGATGTGGATGGCGCGGTCGTAAACTACGGCTCCAACACTGTCAGCCACCTGGTGCGCGACGACGGCTCCATCCGGATCGCCGGTAACATCCCGCTTGCTGCGAATTGCGTTCAACCTGTATCTGTTGCCCTTGGCGACCGCCATGCGTTCGTCGTGGGTGCGAATTGTGCCGAGAGTCACTCCTGGCCGTCTGGCAATCTCGATGGCGGCACGGTTTCACTTTCCGACAACTCGGCAGCTCAAATCGTCGCAGGCCAGACTTGGGCGGCGCTCACCCTTAAATCAGGCTCGGTTCTGTCGCTCGGGCTTTCGGGGAATGGTGCATTGAATGGCACCAGCTCAACCGTAACCCTGCCAGCCGATGCAAACAATACTCCTCTTGGCGCCGCGTTCTGGGGAGACATTCTCGGATTCAATCCGGCTCACAGCCCTGACAGCTTCGCCTTGGTCGACAAAACTGGAGACGTATTCCCGGTCCTCGGCCCGCAACCCGCATTTCCCAGCAACGCTCCTTGCTGGCTGGCCAAAGGACCGGGAAACATCTGGTACACCGGCAACAGCCCGGGACAGGCGATCTCCATCTTCTTCAGCGACGGACAAGGAGGAACGTTTTATAAATCCGTCTCGCTGCCCGGCACGCCAACCGACATAACTGTTTCGCGCGACGGCCAGTGGCTGGCCGTGATCTTCACCGCCTCCGATGGAAGCGGCGGCCGCATCTCTGTCTTTTCCATCGATGCCTACGGCGATCTGTCTCTCGCCGCAACCTCAGACCCAGTGGGCATTGCTTCCTTCAACGGAGTAGCAATCAGCCAATAGCGTCGAACCGAGGGCCCATTCTAAATTTCGCTCTTGGCGAAAGAGAGTGGGCTCATTTCTTTTGGATAGTCGGGCCTGTGTCGAATATCCATTCTCTGGGCTCACTGCGGCCGTTCTCGGCGACCTCCGCGGTCTAAGCCTTTGTTTCTCCTCAGTAAATCCCCTCAGGATAAAATGACACGCCTATGTCGATGTGGGCGCAACGACTCGGATTCAACCGGGAGGCGATCCTCTCTTCGGTCCGCACGGCTGTAGCAACAGTTCTCTCGCTGCTCCTTGCCCGCAGCCTGAAGATGCCCGAGTCCTACTGGGCGCCAATCTCCACAATCGTCATCCTGCTATCCACAATCAATCCGCTGACCCTGGCCTGGCAGCGTTTCGTCGGAACTGCGCTCGGCGCGTTTCTTGGTGCTCTTATCGCTATGTACTTCCATCCGACTTGGATTGTTTACGGCGTCGGAATTTTCCTCTGCGGCATTCTCAGTTCGATCCTTCGGCTGGGCTCGGCGTATAGGTTCGCGGCAATCACGCTCACCATTGTCCTCATGATCACGCACGACCGGCCAGCGTGGATCGTCGCGACTCATCGCTTCATCGAAGTGTCTCTGGGAATTGCCGTCGCGTTGGTGATCGCAGTGGTTTGGCGCCTCCCCGCTAGTCGGTCCGCGTAGCTTTCATCGCCGGCTTCAAGTCGTATCCGCTAGAATCAATATTGAGAATGTCGTCTTCGCCGAGGACCAATCGGCGAACGACCAACGACCTCGCAATGATCATCGGAGTCCTAGCCCTGCAGGGCGATTTTGACGCGCACCGCCGCCGGCTCGAAGAGCTGGGCGCCGAGGTTGTGCTCGTCAAGAAGCCTGAGCAACTCGATCAGATCGATGGACTCGTGATCCCGGGCGGCGAATCTGGCACGTTCCTTAAACTCCTCGGCGATGCCGGATTCGAAAAGTTAAAACAATTCGTTCAGGCCAAACCCACGTTCGGGACGTGCGCCGGCGCAATCCTGCTGGCATCCGAAGTCGAGAACCCCCCGCAGACCGGGCTCGGCGCCATCAACATCCGCATCCGCCGCAACGCCTACGGCCGCCAGATCGACAGTTCCATCCGGGAAGGGAAGTTTCTGAGTGACTTAAAGCATCACTTGAAGGAGCTCGATGCGCCCGATTCTTCGCCGCTGGAGATGGTGTTCATCCGCGCCCCCAAAATCGTGCACGTTGGCGAGGGCGTCGAAGTGCTTGCCACCGAAGGTGCCGATCCCGTCGCGGTCCGGCAGGGAAGAGCGATGGCCGCAACTTTCCATCCCGAACTCTCCGACGACCCTCGCGTCCACCAGGCCTTCCTGGATTTGGTCTCAAACGGCAAGCCTTAAACAAATCTTTCTGCGCCAAAACTGTGAAAGCACACCTTGCAATTGTGCCGACTTAGGCATCCACCACGAACCATGTAGAGACAGCCGCCTCGGCTGTCCCGCCGAAGCGTGGCGGAACCCGTCACATCAGCCTGCCGGATGGTCGGCTATGAGCCGCTGAGGTTCGCTGTTACGACTTCGACGAACGCGGATCATCAATTAAGAATGTCAGAAGAAATCTCTTGACACGCGAGTCGTGTAACCGTACAGTTACGCATTATGCGTCACCGTTCGGTTACATATTCGACGGCCCGCCACAGCGAAGCCACCTTCCAGGCCCTCGCCGATCCGACCCGCCGCGCCGTTCTCGATCTTCTCCGCCGGGGCGCGCAGCCTGCAGGCCAGATCGCCAGCGCTTTCCCCGTTTCCCGCCCAGCCATCTCGAAGCACCTTCGTTTGTTGCGCCGTGCTCACCTGGTTCGCGAGCACAGGGAAGGGCGCCATCGTGTGTATCAATTGAATCCGGAACCGCTGCGCGCTGTCGACTCCTGGATTGAGCAGTACCGCCAGTTCTGGTCGACGAGCCTGAACAATCTGAAATCTTTTGTGGAATCCGAATACGCCCGGGAATTGGAAGCTGACTCCCGCAAACCTAAATGAGAATTCGCGACGGACATTTCCGTCCATTAGAAGGGAAAACTCCTATGACGAAACGCACTCGCACCTCAACCCGCATCCTGATCGCCGCCCTCGCCCTGATGACGGCTTCAGCGTTGGCTCAAACCGATGCCCAGAAGGCCTTCACCACCATCAAGACACTCCCAGGAACCTGGGCGGCAGACACTCGCATGGGGCCGGTTCAAGTCACGTTCAAAGTGACTGCCGGCGGCTCGGCCGTGATGAGCGAGATCCTCGGCAAAGAAGACATGATCTCGATGTTCAATCTCGACGGGCCAGGCCGGCTTCTTCTGACTCACTACTGCGCGGTGGGGAACGAGCCTCGCATGGAGGCCAGCCTCTCGCCTGACGGTAAAGTGATCACCTTCACGTACGTGGACGCGACCAATCTCGCAACCCCCGACGCCGCACACATGCAGAAAATGATCCTCACCATGATTGACGACAACCACCACACTGAAGAGTGGACGCTCGTTGACCACGGCAAGGAGCACAAGGAAATCTTCGACCTGCGCCGCAAATCGTAGCGCCGGCATCCTGCCGACTGTGGTGGGGGCGTCTCGCCCCCACGCAGGCCGGTCGGGACTGTTAAATACTTGAGCTTTTCGGAGACATTCATGCCCACAACGATCATTACCCCCAGTCAAGACGCGATTGTCAGCGAGATTCAGATCGCTGCGCCGGCGGAACGTGTGTTTAAAGCTCTCACTGACGCCGGTGAACTCCAGTCTTGGTTTAGCGGTCCCGAATGCCCAGTGAAGTTCTGGACGATGGATGCCCGCGTCGGAGGGCACTATTCATACGCCACCCAGCAAGGATCGATCGTCGTGAACGGAATCAGCGAGTTCGAATGCCAGGGAGAAATTCTTGAGTGCGACCCACCGCGCTTGCTCGTCTACACATGGATCGCCAATTGGCACGACGATCCCAAGAGCCGCACCGTCGTACGTTGGGAACTCACGCAGAAGGGAAGCCGCACCCACGTAAGAGTCACGCACAGCGGCCTCAGCAACCTGCCCGTCGCCCGTAAGGACTACACGGGAGGCTGGCCCGAAGTCGTCGAGATGTTGAAGAAATTTGTAGAAGGCAGGGATTAGGGGATAGGGGCCAGGGGCCAGGATACTGATCTCCCAGCGCTTGAGACAACGAGTCCCTGCCCCCGGATCCCTAATCCCTGAACCCTTTGAACTAAGGAGAAAGCGCATGGCCACTGCCGCAATTACGCCGGATCAAAACGCCGTCATCGCTGAGATCTTCATCGCCGCGCCGCCGGCGCGCGTTTTTCAGGCGATCAGCGATCCAAGCCAACTCCCGCGCTGGTGGGGACAAGATGGTCTGTACCGCGTCACCAAATCCACCATGGACGTGCGGCCCGGAGGTAAATGGCGTAGCGATGGACGAGGCGCCGACGGCACAGAATTCTACGTGGAAGGCGAATATCTTGAAGTCGATCCTCCGCGCAGGCTTGTCCACACGTGGGTCGGCAGTTACACCGGCAAGCAGAAAACTATCGTCCGATGGGAACTTGAGCCGCAAACCGTAAATGCTCTGCACCCCAGCGGTCCGAGGAAATCGGGCACTGGCACGTTGGTACGCGTCACGCAGGAAGGCTTTGCGGGCAATCTCGACCAGGCCAAAGCCCATGGAGACGGTTGGAAGCGCGTGCTCGGCTGGCTGGAGGGCTTCGTCATAAAAACCGACTCCGGCGGGCCCAATCCCGCTTGACCAATCCCGCCCGACCAATCCAGCCTTTGTCATTCCGAAACGGCGTTAGCCGGTGAGGAATCTGCTCTTCTGTCTGCGGCATTGCCGCTGCCGGCAAGCAGCAGATTCCTCGCTTTGCTTCGGAATGACAAGGTCTTGGGATCCGTACCTTGTTTCATCTTCAAGCGGTCCATGTTTTCAAGCGCAATAGAACCGCTACTAGTGCTCGCCTTTCTTCTCTGTTTCCGTCCAAGTACAATGTCCACCGCAACTCACTCCCTGGAGAAAAAATCTATGAGCAAATCTCCGTTTCTAGCTGCTGCCCTGTTTGCCGTAGCCCTTGCGCTCCCCAGCCACGCTCAGGACGCAACCAAGAAAGACGCGGCCGTCAAACCCGCCGATCCTGAATCGAAAGTGGTCCTCGATTCCTGGAACGACATCGGACGCAAACTCATCGCCATGGCCGAAGATTTCCCCGAAGACAAGTACGACTTCAAACCCACACCGGCCCAGCGCAGTTTTGCCGAGCAGTTGCTCCACGTGGCTGGTGCCAACTATTTCTTCATCAACCCGGTCATGGGTCAAAAGCCCCCCGCCGCGGAAGACCCCAAGCGTGATCAGTACAAGACCAAGGCGGACGTCGTCGCCTTCGTCAAAAAGTCCTATGCCGATGGCGCAGCCGCCATCAAATCCAAGGGCGATAAGGGCATCAACGACACCTTCGTGGACTCTTTCTCCCACCAACAGGTCCGCGTGATCGACTACGCTTACGGCTTCGTTGAGCACGGCGGCGAGCACTATGGACAACTCGTGGGCTACTACCGCCTGTCAGGGTTGGTCCCGCCGGAATCACGCCCCAAGAAGTAATCGAACTTGATCCCATGACGTTGTCATTCCGAAGCATCCCATGACCTTGTCATTCCGGAGCGCAGCGAGGAATCTGCTGCTTGCCCGGCAGCGGCAGTGCTGCCGGCAGAAGAGCAGATTCCTCAACGGCTAACGCCGTCTCGGAATGACAAAAATTTGAAGGTTATTGCGACGGCCAGTGAGGGTATTTCCATCCTGACGCGGCTGTTCTCCACAGGTTACCGGTAGGCGTACGGATGCCGGTTCGCCCGTTCTGGAAACAGCTTGATCAGCGCCATTCCCGCGAGAAATCCACCAATGTGCGCCCAAACCGCCACGCCGCCCAGATCGCGTCCCGGCTGCGCGGACGACAACGACGCCGTCCCCGCTGCGAACTGAAGCACAAACCATTCTCCCAGCACGATCCACGCTGGAAGATAAAGCACAAAGACAAAGAACCACGTCAGGACTCGCGCTCGCGGATACAGCAAGAAATAAGCGCCCAGCACTCCCGCGATCGCCCCGCTTGCTCCTACCGTCGGAACGTTCGAATGCGGATACATGGCCACCTGCGTCGCCATGGCCAGCAATCCGCAGAGCAAATAGAAGATCAGATATTTGAAATGCCCCAGATAGTCCTCAATGTTGTCGCCGAAGATGTACAGGAACCACATATTGCCGAGCACATGCATCCAGCTCCCGTGCAGGAACATGGAGGTGAAGAAGGGAACCACGACGTCCGGAAGCGTGTACTGCGGAGAGCCCGACAGGAATGCCGCTAGATGCGCGGGAACCTCGCCATAGATCCGCGCGAAAGCCTCTCCCACCCGTGGTCCCAGCGTCCACTGATAAAAGAAAATCAGGATATTTAGAACGATCAAAAACGTGTTCACATAGGGCGTGCTGTAGCGCGGCTGATCGTCTTTGATCGGTAACATGGCAGAGTTCTAGTAATTTGGTACTTTTGTAATTGGGAAGTTGAAGGGCCTCGACGTTGAGGTCACTGGGAAGAGGATGCTTTCCAACTTTCAATTACCAAATTACTCCACTACAAAATTACCAAATCCTCGTGAACGGCGTACTCATAATCGATAAATCTTCGGGCCTGACCTCGCACGATGTGGTCCAGCACGCTCGCCGTATCCTCGGCCAGCGCTCCGTCGGACATCTGGGCACTCTCGACCCTATGGCCACCGGCGTCCTTCCCCTGGTGATCGGAAGTTTCACGCGTCTGGCGCAATTTTACTTGAGCTCGGAAAAAACCTACGAGGGCACGATCCGATTCGGATTTTCCACCGACACCTATGACGCCGAAGGCGAACCCACAAGCGCGCCCACGAACCCGGCGCTGAGCCGGGAAGAGGTGGAAAGCGCAGCAGGCAAGTTTCGCGGGGTAATCTCCCAGACGCCCCCGCCGTTCTCCGCGAAAAAGATCAAAGGAGTTCCCGCCTACAAGCTCGCGCGCAAACAACAAGAAGTCCGGCTCGAACCGGTCCAGGTCGAGATCAAAGAGTTCGAGATTCTTTCCATGGAGGCAGACCGCGCCGCCTTCCGCGCCCGCGTCGGTTCCGGCACCTACATGCGATCCGTCGCTCACGACATGGGCCAGGCGCTCGGATGCGGCGCCCACCTCGAATCTCTCCGCCGCACCAGCGTCGCCGAATTCACCCGGGCCGAGGCCCACACTCTTGAAGAACTCACCGGAAAACAGGACGGCAGTTTCGGAATTTCAGAATCTCTGGACAGCTACGTTGTCCATCCCCGTAAGCTGCTTCCGGCATTTCCGTCTGTCACGGCCGACGAAATGGCGACAGCGCATATCCGTAGCGGACGCACCGTAAACCTGCCCGAATTTTCCCGCGCCCGGCAAGTGAAAGTCTTCTCCGGGCAGCACGACCTCATCGCCATTGCCACGCGTATAGCCGGCACGCTCTTCCATCCCAAGATAGTCCTCTCGGCTGGCTGAATTACCCGCTGAAAAAAGCCGGGTGCCCATCCTCGGGTGCCCCATCCTTGTCTCGCGCCTTTTGCGAGACAGGGTGGGGCTTTTGACTTTTGACGTTAAACGCTCGCAGAGTTTCTTTAATAGACGCTCCAGCTGTACCATGGCGTCGACTTAAGCCTTACCTTTAAGGAGATTCTCCATGTTTCCCCAGCTTTCCGATCGCATCTCGCTGCATGGGCTGATACATTTCGTCGCACTCCTCGTTCTCGCCTCAGCACTCTGTACCGCCCAGAACGCCGACGTCGCCAAGCTTCCGCCGGTACTGGATGTCCACGTCCATGCCATGGACGCGTCATTTCCCGGGCTGGCTCCCATGTGCCCGAACACTTCGAAGTTCACGGCCTCTGATCCAAAAGGGAAGGAAGACCCGTTCGGCTGGGTGAAGGAACCATGCACTCCCGCGCTGTACCCATCGGCTCCGGGCGAGTACATGAAAGACGTGCTCGCTGAGATGGAGCGCCTCAACGTGACCGCGGTCGTTTTCGGTGACCCCAAGAGCGTTCAGAAATGGAAAGACGCCGCGCCCCATCGCGTGATTCCGGGCACATCATTCCAGAACGGCCTCGTCCCTGGTCAGCGTGTTGCTGTCGACGAGTTACGCAAGAGCTTCACCACCGACGGCTTTAAAGTGATGGGTGAAATCGGCCTGCAATACGAAGGCCTGTCCCCGAGCGATTCCTCCGTTGACGCCTATTTCGCCCTCGCCGAGGAGCTCGATATTCCCGTGGCGATCCATATGGGCACTGGCGGTTCCGGACGCGCCAACGTTGCCATGCCGAAATTCCGCGGGTCCATGGGAAATCCTCTTCTACTGGAGGAACTCCTGGCACGCCACCCGAAGCTGCGGGTGCAGGTGATGCACGCCGGCTATCCCATGATCGACAACATGCTCACGCTCTTGCAGGCAAACTCTCACGTCTACGTCGATGTTGCCGGACTGATCTGGAGTTATCCAATCAAAGAGGTGAACCGCTACATTGAGCGCCTGGTCGACGCCGGATTCGAGGATCGCGTGATGTTCGGGACCGATCAACTGCTGTGGCCCAAGCTGATGGCCTACTCGATCAGCATCATCCAGAACGCCGACTACCTCACGCCCCAACAGAAGCGCGACATCCTCTACAACAATGCCGCCAGGTTCCTCAGGCTGGACACCGCGCAAGCAAAGTAAGTTTGATTACGACCAACGGAAGGTACGAGGCCGGGTAGGGCACGACTTGCCCGTAATCGCGCCGGCAAGAGGGTTCATGTAGGTTGGACCAGAAACGTAATTCAATGTCCGATAACAGGTATTATGTAAAATAATAGGCCAGGCCACGGTTGTAAATCACAATTTACTCTCATTCCACTGTCCTGAAGATCTGAAGCGTTGTACACTCGCACTCGCTTTTCGGCCCCGAGAACGTTCCCCATCCCAAAAATCTCTTTCCCTGTACGTGACCCCCGTATTTTTGTCGCTGTATTCGAGGAAGAGGACATGACAAAACCGATTTTAATGAGGTTCGGTGCGCAGTCGACTCTTGGTTCGTGCTTGCTCAGTAGTCTGATCGTCTTCGCGCTGCTCAGCACGCCCGCAATTGCCCAAGTCACTTCCACCTGGAGCGGAGGCGCCGGAAACTGGTCGCCTTGCCCCAACCAAATGGGGACCGCACTTTGGGACACGTGTAACGCCAGTACGCCTGCCTACCCAGACGGAAATTACAACGCGGTCATCATGGGCGGCCCCGTGAATGCCACCGCCGCGGCGGTGGTCAATCTGAGCATTGGCACCGGCGATGTACTCAATATACTCGGTACCGCATACGTCGATATCACCGGCCCCAGCGTCGTGAACAATGGGTCCATCATCCTGACCAGCGGCAACGGTTTTCAGTTTGAAGGCAACATCACCAGCACACTCAGCGGCACCGGGAGTGTGCAGATGAACAACTCCTTCGTCCGATTCTGGGGCGGAAACGGTACTCCAACCCTGAACCTCCAGCAACCCATCACCGGCCAGGGCTCGATCCTCGGACTGGCTCTGAACAATCAGAGCACCATCACGGCCAGTGGAGGAACGCTCAATATTCAGCCCGCTGGCGCGGGCCTGACCAACACCGGCACCATCCAGGCGCAATCCGGCAGCACGATCAACTTGATCGGCGCCAACCCGTTTAACAACACCGGCGGCACGATCAATGCCCTGAACGGCTCCACAATTCTGGTGGCGGCAAACATCACCGGAGGCACGATCACCACCGCGGGCACCGGAAACTACACACTCGCTCCACCCGGAGCCGGAGCAGGCCTCATTAGCCTGACCAATGCGGGAACGTTCAACGTTACCTCGGGCTCCGGCTTGAATTGGACCGGCACGATCACGAACACCGGCATTTTCAATCTGCTTGGCCAAATCTTCACCAACGGAACCGTCACCCTGAAAGGCAGCGGAACCGTCCTGATGAATTCGGGCCAATTCAATGGGCTGAATGTGAACTCTCTGGTTAACCAGCAACTGATTCACGGCAGCGGCAGCTTCTTTGGGATCACTCTCACAAACCAGGCCACCATCAATGCCGACAATTCCTCTGCAATGCTTTCCACTGGTGGGAGTCCAACCACCAATACAGGTACTCTCGAAGCCAGCGGCGGCGGCACACTCCAACTGGCATCCGTGACCAATAACACCGGCGGCAACATCGAGGCGCTCAACGGATCGACTGTCATCCTGGCCAGCGGCTTCAGTGGCTCTGGCGGCACGCTCTCCACCAGCGGGACCGGGACTATCCAAAGTCAGAACGGCCAACTCGATGGCACCCTCAACATACCCACCAACACAGGAACGCTTGAAGTAAACGGTTTCGACCTCTTCACGCAGGGCACGATCGCCAACAACGGCACGATGTCGATCACCAGTGGTTGCATGATTATGAACCAGCCTACGACGCTCACCGGCACCGGTACTCTGACCATGAGTTCGACTGGATGTATCTTCGGGGCCGGACTCTCGTTCATCAATAAGAGCACCATCGAAGGCGCGGGTACCATCGGTGACTCCAACCCCATGCCGATCACGAACGCGGGCACGATCATCGCCAACCAGTCCGGAGGCACGCTTTTCATCACTCCGAATACCACTGGCTTCACCAACACCGGCACGCTCGTCGTGAACCCAGGCAGCACGCTCGACATTACGGGTAACCTGAACAATCTGAAGAAGGGCGTGCTGACCGGCGGAGCCTACTCGGTAGGCGGCGTTCTCGACCTGCAGAACTCCGTCGTCACCGTTGCTGCGCCCCTCACTCTGGCGGGTTCCGGCGCTCAGATATTCGACGCCTTCCACGGCGTGAATGCTCTGGCTTCCCTCACCTCAAACATCGGCAAGGGAGTGCTGAGCGTGCAGACCGGACAATCCCTCGCCACCGCAGGCAACTTTGCGAACAAGGCGAAACTCATCGTTGGCGCCGGCAGTACTTTCACAGCGGGAGGCGCCTTCACGCAATCCGCCGGCACCACAACGGTAGACGGCACCCTCGCGGCGCACACTGGCTTGACTCTCACGAAAGGAACCATCCAGGGCAAGGGGACGATCGCGGCGACTGTCACTTCCAACGCCGTCTTCGTGGCGGGAGACTCTATAACTTTGCCGGGTACTTTGACGATCAACGGCAGCTACACACAAAACGCGACCGGTACGCTCGATATCCCCGTCCGCGGCGCTACTGCCGGAACGCAATATGGTCAGGTGGTTGTTTCGAACGGAGCCAGTCTCAGCGGCATCCTCAACATCAAGCGGAAGGCGGGATTTGTTCCAGCAATCGGAACCAACTTCACGATCCTGACAGGCAGCGTCGTCAGCGGCCAATTCACAACCGTCAATGGCGCCACAATTAACTCCGCCGAACATTTTGCCGTGAACTACTCGTCTGGTGCAGTGACCCTGACGGTGGCCTCTGGCCCGTAACGTCGATGCAAGGATTTACGTCTTGGATGGCATGCGACGGGTTCCTCGCATGCCCGCCCTTGTGTAATTGCGATAGCGCAGCGCGGCGATAGGTTTGCGGCTTCAGCGGCTAAGGTTCATTTTTGGTGAGCAGACGGGCCTGAATCTCACCGGGACTACATCTTGTACTTCCCCAGATCCTCGTCGTTCAGTCCCTCGAGCCACTTGCGAAGTTCGTCGCTCGTGACCCGGTCCGACATATTGGCGGCCAATTTGGACGTCTTGAGGACGGTCTCCTCCACGAAGATTGGGCAATCCACCCGCAGCGCAAGCGCGAGTGCATCCGACGGGCGTGAATCGATGCTGATCACTTCGCCACTGCGCTCCAGCCATATCACCGCGTAAAACGTATCTTCCTTCAATTCGGTGACGACCACCTTGTGCACCAGCGTCTCCAGGCCTGTCAGCACGTTCTTGATGAGATCGTGGGTCATCGGCCGCGGTGTGCTGACCTTCTCCATCTCCAGCGCAATCGCATTCGCTTCGTAAACTCCAACCCAGATCGGCAGTACCGTCTCGCCCCCAACATCCTTCAATATCACGATGGGCATATTGCTCACTGGATCCATCATCAGACCGCGAATTGTCATCTCCACTTCCATCGTGACCTCCAATTCCGACTACATTACCAGTTCGCCGACCAGGCTATTAGGAAAACTTGCGGTGACCAGCACCGGCACATAGCTTCCTACCTTAGGCTCCTGCGAATCTCCGACCGTGAAGTTCAAGCGTCTTGTTCTGTGAGGTGCGGCCGATCCACTGCCCGCGCGCCGGATTCTTACCTTCAACCATTACTTCACATTGCTGCCCGATGTATTTTTTGTAGCGTGATATCTGAATCTCCCGCTGCCGAGCCATGAGAACTTCCAAACGGCGGGATTTCTCCTCCTCGGCGATGGCGTCCTCCAGACTTAAAGCGGGTGTGTTCGGCCGAGGCGAGTATTTAAACGTGAACACGCTGTCATATCCCACCTCATCGAGCAAGCTCAGAGTTTCGGCAAAGTCGGATTCCGTTTCTCCCGGAAATCCCACAATCACATCGGTTGTGATGCTGATTTCCCGCTTCGCGGCCTTTATCCAGGCGATCCGCTCCAGGTACTCATCGCGCGCGTACAACCGCTGCATGGCATCGAGTACACGAGTAGATCCGCTCTGGACGGGCAGATGCACGTGATCGCACAGCGTCGGCACAGCATCGATGGCTTCCACAATGTCGCGTCCAAAGTCGCGCGGATGCGAGGTTGTGAACCGCACTCGCCTTATTCCGGGAACCTCTGCCACCGCAGCCAGCAACTCCGCAAACGATTTATTTCCAGAAGGATCCCGGTAAGAATTCACGTTTTGTCCGAGCAGTTGAATCTCCGTATATCCCAGATCCGCCATCTGCCGCGCTTCCGCCAGCACCGATTCCGAAGTCCGGCTGCGTTCCTTCCCGCGAGTAAACGGCACTACGCAGTAGGCGCAAAACTTGTCGCAGCCCTCAATAATCGTGATGTATCCGCGATGCGGGTTCGTACGGGCGGTGAATTCGGTTTCGAAGCACTCATCGGTCTGCCGGTCATCGAGTCCCGTGATGCGAACCGGTGTCGTGCCCGCGGCAGGGGACTTCCCTGCTTCCAGCTGTACCAGCATGCTGGGCAGGTTTCGATACGATGCCGATCCGCACACCAGCGACACATGTGGAGCTCGCTCAAAAATCTTTTCGCCTTCCTGCTGCGCCACACATCCCAGCACGCCGAATTTCTTTCCCTGCGCCTGCAGCTTCTTGTAGTCCGCGAGGCGATGGAACACCTTCTGTTCCGCCTTGTCGCGGATCGAGCATGTGTTGTAGAGGATGAGATCGGCCTGCTCGACCGTCTCCACCTGCCGATATCCTTCCTGCACCAGCGTCCCCACGACCTTTTCCGAGTCATGGACATTCATCTGGCAGCCGAAAGTCTCGAGGTAGAAAGTCTTCTGCGCTGCTTGTTCGCGAACCCCAGACATATAGAGCAAGTATAACGACGGAAGCCTCTAGCTGCTAGCAGCCAGCAACGTTGTATAATCCTGCCGCTGTCCCTCCCCCCGCTCCAGATTCCATTCGAAGAGGAATTCCCCATGACACGTCTCTTGATGTCTTTGCTTCTGTTGCCCGCATGTCTGGGCCTGAGCAATTCTGCCTGGGCGGTTTGGGGGAGGTTCATTTCGACGGGTGCTGGCACGGCTATCGGCACACCATCGTGCGCCCAGGTTGCAACCAGCCACGTCGTATGCGCGGTTCGCAGCGGAAAATATGCCGTCATGGTCAACGAATTTAACGGGACCTCCTGGGGCAGTTGGACCACTCTGGCCGGAGCGGTGAGTTCGGATCCCAGCTGCACCAGCGATGGAAACGTCAACGTGATCTGCGCCGCCACCGACATCAGCGGCAAGCTGCAGTGGTCTCTGTTCAACGGCACCACGTGGACCAACCCCGCCCTCGTCACAGCAGCGCTGTACTCCGCGCCCAGCTGCGCGAACTACACCGTCGGGCAGGTGCTCTGTGTCGCTCGCAACTCCACCGGCGGGCTGGCCTACACGCTTTATAACGGTGCAACCTGGAGTGCCATCAAGAATCTCGTCACCACTGCCATCTCTCACCCGAGTTGTACCACCGACAACAACAGCGGCGTGATCTGCTCTCTCTACACAAAAGCCGGCGCAACGTTGGTAAACCGCTACTCGAACGGCGCATGGGAAGGCTTCCTTGATCTCAGCGGGATCGCCGGCGGTGAGCCCGATTGCACCTCGATGAATCAAAACGGCAACGTCGTCTGCTTCGCCAAAGGTTACGCCTCCGGAGTTTATGGCAACCGCTTCTTTGGAGGAGCATGGGCCGCGACCCGCTGGGGCGGTTACGGCGCCATGAGCGGCATCGTCAACGACAATGCCGGTTGTACGAGCCACACAGCTGGTCTGCTGGTCTGCGGCGCCACTGTAGTTACAGACAACGCGTTCTACGCCAATGTCTGGGGTGGCTCCTCCTGGTCAGGATGGAGCAAAGTCGGCGGCAGCGGCACTGGCTCCCCCGCCTGCGCTCCTCTAGGCACAGGCCAGGTCGTCTGCGTCATGAAGACCCTCACCAATCAAGTCACCAGCATAGTCGGCCCGTAGGTTTGTGTAGGGGCGGACGCAGCCTGCCCTGAGCGAAATCGAAGGGTCCGCCCCGCGACCCTGAACGCAGTGAAGGAGCGTGGCCTCTCAACCGCGCCAGCGTTTCGCAAACACTGACTGTTGCCGTTCTTATGCCTTGCTTTAAAGTGTGCCGCTACTAGGCAGAATCTCCAGCGTTTCCACAGTCGTATTCGACGGCAAAACAACCGCGTTGACCACAGCCCGAGCCACCGTCTCGCTCGCCATCATCTTCTTCCGCGGAGCCGCAGGCCAGAGTGTCTTCCATATTTCGGTATCGGTAGCTCCCGGGAAGAGTCCGATCACGCGAATGCCTCTAGGACGAAGCTCCTCGCGCAGCGTGTTCGTAAGCCCGACAGCACCATGTTTAGAGGCGTTGTAAGCAGCCGATCCGGCAAAAACTCGCGTGGCGGCGATCGACAGATTATTCACAATCGTCCCGCCCCGTGGAATCAAGGTCAGCGCGGCCTGCGTAACGAGGAACGTGCCATCGAGGTTTGTGGCCAGAACATCCTTCCAGACCGGAAACGGGAGTTTCTCTACGGTAAGACTCGCGTGAGCGATGCCGGCATTGTTGATGAGAATGTCTAACCGGCGAAACTGGTGCCGGATAGAGCGGAAAAGATCATCCACAGCATAAGGGTCGCGTACATCGCAGGGACGGGTGAGAATTCGGATTTTCTTACGCGACAGTTCCCTGCTGATCCTGGCCAAAGCGTTTTCATCGCGGCTGGTCAAAATCAGATTGCAGCCTTCGCAGGCTAGCGCCCGCGCGATGGCAAGACCAATCCCGCGACTGGCCCCGGTGATGAGAGCGGTTTGGCCGAGGAGTCGGCTCACTGGTGAACGTTTCGTCATCGCTCAACCGGAGCCCATCATACCGGAAAGATCTCCAGAAAGATTTGTGGAGGTCGGACGCATCCGTGCAACCAGGAAGCGCCTCCTCCACGATTGTATTCATTGGAGGCGTGGTCGTTTCCTTGCCCGGGACATCTGGCGCAGCTTCACGAGAGCCATCTCAAGACCCGACCTGGCGATATCGGAAAGGTCCAGATCGAACTCTTTGGCCATGGTTCGAAATTCCCTGTCCATGCTGATTGGTATCCGAAAAGTATAAGGCAGCCCCCGCTCCTTTTCGGCGGCAGTCAGGAGTTTGGTGAGCGGGTCATCGTCAAGATCAACGGCCTTTCCTGCGGTCACCGTTTCCCTGCTTTCTACTGGGCCCATCTCAGACCCGCCCTCCAATGGAGGGGCAACCTCCATCGACGTTGGCAAATCGAGATCGGCGCCTTTTAGAATTGGACGTTCGCGGAGCTCGCTGAAGTCTGCGCCGAAGTTAATACCGCTGCTGCCCTCTCGCTTGTTGCTGCTAGCCATTTCAGAATCTCCTCCCTCAGAGATATGTATTCGACTGCCCCTTTACTTTCCGGTGCGAGTTCAAAGACGGTGAGCCCGGCATCACCTGTCCGCCGAATGTCCTCACGATGCACCACCTCGCTCTCCAAAACGCGAATTGGCAGTCCGACGAGGTTAAGCACCAGTTGAGACCGGGCACCCTTTGCCGAGTTCGTACGGGCGTCGCGATTGTTAATAAACGCAAGAATGTCGAGGTCAGGTTTTGTATTTTCGCGAATGGCCAGGAGCCACTGCAGGAAACCGATGAGTGCTCGCAAGTCGTGCCCTGACGGCATAACCGGTATCAGAACGGCGTTCGACACCAATACCGCATTACGAAGCACTTCCCCGTCTTTCTCTCCCGGGTCCCGTGGCGGACAATCGATGAGTACTACATCGTAGGGATCCACCGCCAACGCGGCCTTCAGAAAGTTCCGAACATTAGTGGACTGCAGTCCCAGAACTTCGTACGAACAGCCAGCACTTTCCCCAGTTCTCCTCCAGGAGAAAGCACTCGCCTGACTGCCGTCGGCATCAACCATCAAGGTGCGATAGCCTCGTGCCACGAATGCTCCAGCTAGATTTGTGGTCGTGGTGGTCTTTCCACTCCCGCCCTTCTTGTTTGCAACCGCTATGATCGTCGCCATACGTGCACCATACTGCCCTCACCGCTGTGGATTGGAGTAACTATTATGGTTCCGTAGTCCATCACGCCCTACCATCCTCCGACACGCAGATCTGCGGACGCCCTAAAAGCTAGTACATTCGCGGCGAGGGCCTGTAAGACAAGATGTCTTACATACTGTCTGACAGACATACTGACAGCGCTCCGTTTAGCCTACGAATCCGCTCGTCTGCCGGCGCTGTCTATAGAACGCCAGCCCCCTCTTCTCTCAGATAGTCCGAGCGCTGTGCATGCCGGTCTACTGATGGCCCCATAAACGAGGCGTTGTGCCGTTGCCCCTCGCCTTCGACCGCCCAGAGTCGGGTCGAGTTGCTCGTCGTAGCTCTGAACTGTTCCCCGATCGGATGAACCGTACATCCTGCTTCGGTTTGTCCCGGCGGTGCTACGTCTGCTCAAACTACTGAAGGCTACTGATGGCTTAACCTACCGCTGTCCGAACCCAGGAGGACAAAAGGGTCCCTAAATCAAGCGTGACCCAACCATGCCCGCTACCAGCCTCATGGCTCCAGTCCCTATGGCTCAGGCCTTCCAACCTCGTTTCCCCTTCGCGTTAAGGTCCCCCGGCGAAAAGTATCCTGGCCGAGGGTCAACAAGAGTTAAACCAGGTTTAAACCTTAATGTAGACGGGGCGCGCGCAAACCAGGCAACCTCACCTAACTAAGAGCCTCGTGTTCAGCGATATGCAGCGACTTCCTAAACAACCCAGCGGCGGCAGACTCTACATATAGTAGTTACTCTATAGTTAATACAGACCGGCTGTTTATCATTGAGTTAACGTGCCCGGTGCTGGCTTCGTGCTCTCCGCCGACCACTATATGTTGTGGTCGGTGGACGTGTGACGTTTCTTTAAGGTGTACTTGAACAGCAGTGAAGCGCTACATGAAGGCCTTTCAGCGCACCCTATCTGTCGTGGTCGGACCCTGTGTTGGATTTATTTAGGAACAACTTGAATGAAGATGAAGTGATAGATGAAGGAGGCGCGATCTCAAAGTATCACTTGAGGGTTCGATGGAGTTCTGGCGAGCACGGTAAGGCCGCCCTCCATCGCCGCTATCGCGTTTGCTGTTATTGTTATGTTTCGAGTTGTTATTGTTATGTTATTCGGCCAAATGCCAGAACGAGGCGGTAACTCCTGTCCGTGGAGAAAACATCGAGCCCTGACCTGCCTGTCATGAAACAATTCGATATTCTGTTTTGACCAACCCACCAGCGTAGTGCTGCGTCTGCACATGCTCCAGACGAATATCCTTCGGCAACGACCCAAACAAGGGAATCCCTTCACCGATCAGAACCGGCACGCGCGTGATAATCAGCCGCTGAATCAGTCCCTCGCGTAGAAACCGCTGAATCGTGACGCCGCCATCGATATAAATATGGCGCATGCCCCGGCTTTCAAGTTGAGAAGCGATTTCGCGCGGAGGTCCCTGCATCTGCTCGACTCTTCCTGCAGGAACCTTCGATAAATCCAATTTCTGAGTGCTTAGAACGATGACTCGCTTGTCCCCGTACGGCCACTCCGGAAGCGCGAGCACAATCTCAAACGTTTTCCTGCCGATGACAAGACCATCGACGCTGGCGAAGAATTCGTTGTAACCGTGTGGCTCACCACCGCCCTCGGGAAGGAAGTCGAAGGAACCGTTTAGTCGAGCGATAAAGCCGTCAACGCTGGTGCCAATGAAAACCGAAGCGATCATGGTGGGCATGATCGTCGCTTTCGCAGCTCTCGTCAATTCTGGAAACTGGGGCTCAAAGTCCACGCTGATAGCGGACTTCGTTGATGACTATCCCCGCCCAGCCCGAGTCTGTTCGGCGGAGGCCGTCTGCTACCCATTGATCGATTCGATAAAAGCGCTCCGCTCGCGTGTTGCCAACCAAGACCCACAAAAGAGCCTTTCGATATCCAAGCGCGAGAAGGTTGGCACGCGCGGCTGCTATAAGGGCTGCACCGATACCCTGGCCCCACTTGTCCGGGTGCACGTAAAGCGCGCAAAGCTCGCCGTGTTCCGGCAGATCTGTGTCGCGCGACGGCATCGTTGTGGCAAACCCAAGGATCATCCCTTCGTCAGCCGCCACGATCGTCCGCGGCTTTAAGGGATCGAGATTCGCGAAATCATACGTCTTTGCCCGATCTTCAGGCCGGAGTTGATCGAGATAGTCATCAGGAAGAAGGGTGCGGTAGGCCACCTGCCATGACCGGACGTGCACGCGAGCCACAGCCATGGCATCATCTGGTTCGGCGGGCCGGAGTTGCATGTCAAAGTATGACACGAACCGAATGGCTTAGTGGCGAGGAGGCGCCGTCCCCGGCGCTACACTCCGTTCGGTCGCTGGCGGATCAGCGACAGGAATTCGCTGCGTGTCTCTTCCTCATTCCGGAAGCACCCCAGCATCGAACTGGTCACCGCCGCTGAATGTTGCTTTTCGACGCCGCGCATCATCATGCAGAGATGCCGGGCCTCGATCACCACACCCACTCCCTGCGGCTCGATCACTTTCTGAATCGTCTCCGCAATCTGCGTGGTCAGCCGCTCCTGAATCTGCAGACGCCGCGAAAACAATTCCACCAGGCGCGGAATCTTGCTCAACCCGATCACCCGCCCTTTCGGGATATACGCCACATGCACCTTCCCGAAGAACGGCAGCATGTGATGCTCGCACAGGCTGAACATCTCGATGTCCTTGACGATAACCATCTCGTCATAGGTGACGGTGAAAAGCGCGCCTTTCAGCAGGGCTTCGGGATCTTCCTGGTAGCCCTTGGTCAGAAACTTCATCGCCTTGTGCACGCGCTCAGGTGTGGCCGCAAGGCCTTCGCGCGCCGGATCTTCCCCCAGGCGCACAAGAATCTCGCGCATCAGTTCTTCGTAGCTGGCGCTGGTCAGCGTAGGTGCTTCTTTCGACTTCTCGGTTGGGATAGTCTTCATCAGGTTCTAGCCTTTACCGCGGCGCTCCGTTATCGCCCGTATATTCGAACGAGTTCATCATCGTTTCTTCCAGTCTTACACGTTCGAGATGAGCAGGACGGAAGGACCGCTGCAATATTTCGAATATCTCTATACATAGATTTTCCGTAGTAGGAACGGTTACAACAAATTCTTTCCTGGTATTCAAATTTTCCAGGTCGTAGCGCGTGAGTACTTCCCTTTCCACGCACTCGTCAAGATCGACCAGATTGCAGACCATCCCGGTAGTCGGGTCAACCGGCCCGCTCACAGTAACTTCGAGCGCGTAGTTATGACCGTGCCCGTGCGGATTATTGCATTTCCCGTAAGTCGCCAGGTTCTCTTCCGCCGACATTTCAGCGCTGTGTAGCCGGTGTGACGCGGAAAACAGGTAGCGGCGTGTGAGGTGAGCTTTCATGGAATGTTCGATTGGTTGATTGCCGATTGCCGAATAACAAACTGGGTCCAGAGCATTTGTATAATCGGCAATCGGAAATCGACAATCGGCAATTAGCCCCTATTCTTCCCCGTAGAAATCGACGAACAAATCCGGCGTCTCGTACACGCGCACCCGATGCAGTTGCGCCCGTTGCAACTTGGGCTGGAGCCGCCGCCACACGGCAATCGCAATGTTCTCCGTTGTCGGAATCTTCGTCACGAACTCCGGCACTTCCTTATTCAAGAACCGGTGATCCATGGCATCGAGCACCTCGCGATGCATGATCTCCTTCAACTGCTTCAAGTCCACCACGAACCCCGAGCGGGGATCGACCTCGCCCTTCACTGTGACTTCCAGCGTGTAATTGTGCCCGTGCCCGTTGGGATTGCTGCACTTTCCGAAGATGCGCTGGTTCTCTTCCGGACTGAAGTCCGGGCTGTGGTAGTAGTGCGATGCGGAAAACTCGGCTTTGCGGGTGAGATAAACCATAAGTCGTTCTGCGAACTTAACGTCTGGGCCGCGAATACACGCGCACCATTCGATCGGACGATTCTCCTATTGGACGATCACTGTCCGCATTAGGGTTCAGGGCTCAATTCCCTGGGAGGCTCCACGCGATATGCGTCAATGGATTGCCACTTCAAGGAATTCACCGTCTCCTGCTCGGGACAGAACGTTTTATTCGGCTCGAATACGATGACTTTGTAAACGTACCGCTTGCGGTGCGGAGCATCGTATGCGAGTTCAAAAGCAATTCCTTTCTTCTTGTCGATCCAGAACACGGGCGGACGCGAACCCATCGCCGGCGAAGGGGCTGTCAACAGCACCCACGCACGCATGTCCTTGTACGATTTCTCAACTTTCTCCGGCGGATCGAACGTGGTGATGTCTTCAGCAGTTCGAAACCGTGTTGACGAAGACTCGATCTGAAATACCTTTCCCTTCTTCAGTCGGATGAAGACCTCGCCATGGCCCTCAGGATTGTTGGAGTCCGTCCAATCAATGGTCGACCCGCAAGCGTCGTCCCACTCCTGATCGATGTCTTTCTTCGGGAACAATTCTTGCGCGTGGTCCAGGGAGTCTCCGAGTTTCAGCGGGCCCATGCTATGCCCGGGTTCAATCATGGTGTTGGTGAATCGCGGTTCCTCCGCGATTTGAGCGCGGAGTGGAATATGGCTAAACACGATGCCGAACAGGATTGCCAAAATCGAGACGAGAGGCTTCATGAGAGCCTTATGGTTTCGGTCAGGTACAGCGTTATTCGTCTTGTCGTCCATGCTTCCATAAGTGCGGCCCTTCCAGGCGACGGTGCCCTTCCCGTGCATTCTTTTCGATCGGAGCAACAGATAGGCGAACATCGGCATACCGAAGAATGATGCCAGGATACTCATGTCTGTCGTAAAGTTCGCGCGGCTCGTCCTCATGACCAGATAAACAGGGCTGCCGACAAATACTATCCACCACGGACTTGCCAAAACACCGGATAGATGTAGTGCGACTGCTGTCCAGGGAATTATCCACAGAACGACCAGTTTCGCCGCCAGCCAGCCCGGCCTCGGGAACAGCAGCGCCAGATTCTTCGTCCACCCTTCGCGAAGCTGCGCAAAATTCCGGTACATGCGTGTGCGCACCGCGTCAGCGGCGTAGCGAAAACGTATCTTTCGTCCCGAGCCTTTCACCCGCCGTGCCAGCGCCACATCCTCAAGGATGTCTCCCGATACCGCCGCATGCCCGCCGACCGCATCGTACGTCTCCCGCCGGATCAATATGAACTGTCCATTCGCAGCCGCAATTGGCGAAGCCGGATCACTCACCTTCGCCGGCGGAAACTGACGCGCCAGTTCGGCAAACACAACCGGCAAGATCGCCATCTCCCAGAACGTGACAGCAATCTGCTCCGGCGAATACGAGAGCATCTCGGCCTTGTGCTCCTTGGCTTCTGCAACTGCCCGCGCCAGTGATCCCGGCAAATGAACTGTATCCGCGTCCGTAAACAGCAGCCACTCGCCCCGAGACTCCCGCGCACCACAGGCGACGGCATTGTTCTTCCCCGTCCATCCATCCGGAAGAGCTCCAGCCTCGATCACGCGAACTCCGGGGAATGACGCCGCGATCTCCCCAGTGCGGTCGGTCGAATGATCATTGACCACGATGACTTCGAACTCCACACCCGATTGCGAAACCAGCGATTCCAGGCACGCACCAAGATTCGCTTCCTCGTTGCGCGCAGGGATAATCACCGAAACTTCAGGCTTCCCAGATGTTTCCGTTACCGGCATAGTCGATCATGGTCGCAATCCAGCAGTGTGTGGACTCAGCGCGGAAAACAGAGCTCGGCTCTTCCACCGCGCAGGAATCCTTTATTATATCCGGGTGCGACCTCTCTCCCGCTCCACGCGTCTCTCGCTGGTCCTGATTCTCCTGGCCGCACTCACCGCCTGTCACACCGGATCGCGGCCGCCACGTATCGGCTCCAGCGCTCCCGAATTCACCGTCCAGGATTCTGATCGCTCCGTAAAACTCAGCGACTTTCGCGGACAAGTCGTCGTTCTGAACTTCTGGGCCACCTGGTGTCCGCCCTGCGTGGAAGAAATGCCCTCGCTGGTAGAAATGCAGCGTCGGATGAAAGCCAAAGGCATCACGGTAGTCGCCGTCAGTGTGGACGTCGACCAGAGCGCGTACCTGCAGTTCCTCAAAGAACACAACGTCAATCTGCTCACCGTGCGCGACCCGGGACAGAAGAGCAACGCGCTCTACGGTACCTTCAGATTTCCCGAGACCTACGTCATCGACCGCAACGGCGTGATGCGGCGAAAATTCGTTGGCGGAGTCGATTGGACTGCACCCGACATCACGGAATTCCTCGGCAGGATGTAACCGGCCACGCTCAATCTCATCCGCGGGACAGAGCAAGTTGCAATTCTGGTTGACCAATGACTTCCTGCTCCGTCTGTAATGGTTGAATCCAATCTTGCTGCATATCTTGCGTGATCCGTTCCAGTAGAGTTTCTAACCGGAGAGGAACCTTCATGTCACCTATTCCTGCAAAGCCACTTAAGAACCGAGTAGGTCTGTCGCTCATCCTCGTCGCGTTTCTAGGCGCCGGCATATTGGCCAAGGATTCCGCGAAGCCCGCCCAGCCTTCCGCGCGGCTGCAACGAGTGGAACAGATCGCCGTCGAATTGCCCGGTGATCGAGCCGACCAGCCCCTGCGGCTAAACCTGCCTGAACTGATGAAGGCCTTCAATGTGCCCGGCCTCAGCATCGCCGTCATCGAAAACTACAAGATCGTCGATGTGAAGGCCTACGGCGTCATTGCGCCCGGCTCCTCCACTCCGGTGACGACGAAGACGCTGTTCCAGGCAGGATCCATCAGCAAACCCGTGGCAGCAACGGCCGCCCTGTCCTTGGTCGAGCAAGGCAAGTTGTCTCTCGACGAGAACGTGAACAACAATCTCACCACCTGGAAGGTTCCCGAAAATGAGTTTACGCAAACCGAAAAGGTCACTCTGCGGCGGCTCATGTCGCATACCGCGGGACTCACAGTGCACGGATTTCCCGGCTACGACGTGGACGCTCCCGTGCCTTCGATCGTACAGGTCCTGAACGGTGAGAAACCCGCCAACTCCGATCCCATTCGCGTCGACATTGTTCCCGGAACCAAGTCGCGCTACTCCGGCGGCGGAGTCACCATCGAGCAACTGATGATGATGGATGTTACGGGTAAGCAGTTCCCTGCCCTGATGCGCGCTCTCGTGCTCGACAAGATCGGGATGACCGACAGCAGCTACGAACAGCCATTGCCTCCGGCGCGCGCTGCGATGACTGCTGGCGGCACCTATGGCGATGGAAAGCCCGTCCACGGAAAGTGGCACATCTATCCCGAGATGGCCGCGGCTGGATTGTGGACGACACCCACTGACCTCGCCAAGTTCGCCATCGAGATCGCCCTATCCAAACAAGGAAAGGCGAATCACATCCTGTCCCAGAAGATGACCCAAGAAATGCTCACCCCCGTCAAAGACGAAGTCGGGCTCGGCCTCTTTATGGAGAAGGACAACCCAGGCCAGTTCGGGCATAACGGCGCCGATGAAGGCTTCCAGGCCTTGCTTACGATGAATGCCGACACGGGCAATGGCATCGCCTTGATGGCCGACTCTGACAACGGCATCTCGGTCATGAATTACGTTCTGCGCCGCGTCGTGAAGGAATATGCCTGGACTTACAAAATGGAGCCGGATGTCGCCGGCGACTTGTTCCTGCTGGCAAAGCTCCGGGGAACCCACGTTGCCCTGCTACAGTACGACGCTTCGAAAGCCCAGAACAGTTCGAAGGTAAATGAGCAAATCCTCAACAACCTGGGTTACCGCCTGCTTTACGGCGGAAAAGAGCAGGATGCGGTGGAGGCATTCGAGAAGAATGTGCGCGAGTATCCCCAGTCGTCGAACGTGTACGACAGTCTCGGCGAGGCCTACATGAAAATAGGCAAGAAAGACCTCGCGATCCAGAACTACGAGAAATCGCTGCAGATGAATCCGAAAAATAACAACGCAGTCGAGCAACTGAAGAAGTTGAAGGGTGAGGCGATGAATCCGAAGGTCGTGTCAGAGGATGGGTTCACCGTGATTGGCATTACGGCACGGACAAGCAATGCGAAGGAAATGACGCCGGATGGAGTGATCGGTAAACAATGGATGCGAATCTTTCAGGAAGGCGTGCTTGGCAAGATTCCGAACAAAGCGGATGCTTCCATCATTGCGGTCTACACCGATTACGCCAGCGACCACAATGGGGAATACACCTACCTGCTCGGAGCGCGCGTGACCTCAGATGCGGAAGTGCCGGAAGGGATGGCAGCGAAGAAAATTCCTGGTGGGAAGTTCGCCGTGTTTACGTCTGACAAAGGCCCAGCGCCGCAGGTCGTGCCCGCCACCTGGATGAAGATCAATTCCCTGCCCCAAGATGCAGTCGGTGCTCGGCTCTATCGCGCGGACTATGAAATTTACGACGAACGCGCGCGCGATCCCCAAAATCTGCAAGTGGATGTGTACGTGGGTATCAAGTAGCGCGCGAACCGGTTTGTGTGGGGGCGGACGCCTTCGTCCGCCCCGCGGCCCTGAGCGCAGCGAAGGGAGCGTGCAGCCACCACGGCTTTCCAGTGTCAACGTCCTTTCGAACAATCCCTTATAATAGAAAGATTCACTAGTCCCTCTGGACGCCTCTGAGCGCGTGCCCTTTGGCTCCGGTATGGTTTCGGCCCAGATTCGATGTCCTTTAATCCGACGCAGACAGATAGCATCGTTGTTCGCGGCGCCCGCGTCCACAACCTCAAGAATGTCGATATTGAGGTTCTCCACAACACCCTGACCGTGGTCACGGGAGTGTCGGGATCGGGCAAGTCGTCGCTCGCCTTCGACACCATCTACGCCGAGGGCCAGCGCCGGTACGTCGAATCGCTCTCGGCTTATGCGCGACAGTTCCTCGAACGCATTGAAAAGCCCGACGCCGACTCGATTGACGGCATCGCCCCTGCAGTCGCGATCCGCCAGAAAAATACGACCAGGAATCCCCGCTCCACGGTTGCCACCGCGACCGAGATCTACGATTATCTGCGCCTTCTGTTTGCGCGAGTGGGCCGGACCTATTGCATCAATTGCGGCCGTGAGGTGAAGAAGGACACGGTGGACGAGGTCGCCGACTCGATTCAGGCATTAGAGCCCGGCACCAGATTGCAGGTGGTCTTTCCACTGCAGCGCCCCGGAATGACAACTCCGCGGCCTGCCGAAAAAGCGGCGCGTCCGGCAAAATCGAAGAAATCCGCAGCCAAAGCCAACGAACCGCTTTCCGACGCCCTGAAGACTCGCCTCTTCGATTTACGCAAGGCTGGATTCAATCGCTTGGTTCAGGGTGGGCAGATCTTCGAGTTCTCAACCCCTGAGTCCCTGCTCGACATCAATTTCGCGCAACCGGTGTTCATGCTAGTCGACCGCCTCGCAGTCTCGGCCGACTCCCGCACGCGTGTAGTGGATGCGATTGAAACCGCCTACCGCGAATCTGGAGAGGTCATCTTCGAAATTCCCGGCGACGAGAGTACAAGCACACAACCGCTTCGCTTCGCTCAGCGCTTCGAGTGCAAGTTCTGCAGCATCCGTTACGAAGAGCCCGAGCCTCGCCTCTTCTCCTTCAACAATCCCTACGGCGCATGCCCCAAATGCCAGGGCTTCGGCAACACCATCGACTTCGATCTCGACCTCGTCATTCCCGACAAATTGAAGTCCCTGGGCGAAGGCGCAATCGAGCCCTGGACCAAGCCCAAGTACCGTCCGCTGTTTACCGACCTGAAGCGTTACGCCAAGGCTGCCGGAATTCCGCTCGATATCGCGTGGATCGATCTTGCCGAAGAGCACCGCAATCTCATTCTCAACGGCGAAGGTAAATTCCTCGGCGTGCGCGGATTCTTCAACCACCTCGAGCGCAAGAAATACAAGCTCCACGTCCGCGTGTTCTTGAGCCGATATCGCGGATATTCCACCTGCTCCGAATGCAACGGAAGCCGTCTACGCATGGAAGCGCGGCAAGTGAAGATTCAAGGCCGCAACCTGTGCGAAGTCTGCTCGCTGACCGTCGAAGATGCTATTAAATTCTTCGATCAGATAAAGTTGACTCCTGCAGAAGCGGAGATCGCGGACAGACTGCTGCAGGAAATTCGCGAGCGTTTGCGATTCCTGAACGATGTTGGCCTCGAGTATCTGACGCTCGACCGGCTCTCCTCCACCCTCTCCGGCGGTGAAGCGCAGCGAATTCAACTTGCGACGTCTCTGGGTTCGCGCCTGGTCGGCACGCTCTACGTGCTCGACGAGCCATCCATCGGCCTGCACCCGCGCGATACGCACCGGCTGGTGAAGATTCTCCACGACCTGCGCAACCTCGGAAATACGATCCTGGTAGTCGAGCACGATCCCGACATCATGAAAGCCGCCGATCGCATTCTCGATCTCGGCCCCGGCGCTGGCGAGAATGGCGGCAAGCTAATCGCCGGCGGAACCTACGACGAGATCCTGCACAATCCCGCTTCCCTGACCGGGCGTTACCTGTCACAAGATCTAAGCATTCAACAACCAGCTAAGCGGCGCAAGCCCGGCCTACAGCAGATCAAGGTAAAGGGTGTCCGCGCCAACAATCTGAAGAACGTTGACATCAACATTCCCCTCGGCGTGTTGGTGGCGATTACCGGAGTCTCTGGGTCCGGCAAGTCCACCCTGCTCCATCAGGTCATCTACAAGGCCCTGGCTCAAGCCAAGCAGCAGGCGGGCAACGGCACAGCCGCGACCACCTCCGCCACCTGGGAGAGCCTGGAAGGCGACCAGTACATCGACGAAGTCGTTCTCGTCGATCAGTCTCCGATCGGCCGTACGCCGCGGTCGAATCCCGTGACCTACATCAAAGCCTTCGACGCCATTCGCGACCTCTTTGCTTCCCTGCCCGAGGCCAAGAAGCGCGGCTTCAGCGCCGGACATTTCTCCTTCAACATTCCCGGCGGCCGTTGCGAGACCTGTCAGGGAGACGGCACGGTTACAGTCGAAATGCAGTTTCTGGCCGACGTCGAGTTGATCTGCGAAGAATGCAAGGGGACCCGCTATAAAGCTCAGGTGCTCGAGGTGCGCTACCGCGGCAAGAATATTCACGAGGTGCTGAACCTCACCGTCAAGGAGGCCCTGAAGTTCTTCGCAGAGGCCCCCAAGATCACCGAGAAGCTGCGCACGCTCGAAGAAGTCGGTCTCGGATACCTGCGGCTCGGACAGTCGGCAACGACGCTCTCCGGCGGCGAGGCCCAGCGCATGAAGCTGGCTGCCCACCTGCAGCCGGCGACACGCGAAGCCGGCAGATCCGGCGGGGAAAAGACAAAGCGCCGCCTGCTCTATATCTTTGACGAGCCCACAACCGGACTGCATTTTGACGACGTCAGCAAACTCCTGGCCGCCTTTCGCCGTCTGATTGAAGCAGGGGGCTCGATTGTCGTCATCGAGCACAACCTGGAAGTCATCAAGACCGCCGACTGGGTCATCGACTTGGGCCCCGAGGGTGGCAATCGCGGCGGCAAAATCGTCGGCGTTGGGCCTCCCGAAGCGATTGCCAAATTGCCCGGTTCGTACACAGGCAAATATCTGGCACGGGTACTGAATGGCAACGGAGCGTCAGGCTCGAATGGGCGGAAGTAATCGAAACGTCGTAGTGGTCGTGCTTTGGGTTTCCTTCGTGTCCCTTAGTGTCCTTTGTGGTTATGCACTTGGTTTTGCGGAGCACTCTCAGCCGCCGCTCTACACCGACGTTCAGTCGCAACCTCCCCAAGAGTCTTCCTCGAGCCAGCAGACACACCGCCAGACCACTCGGCACACCACAGTTTCCGAGGCAGCAGCGCCATCTCCGGAACTCACCAAAGCGGAAGCACTGATCCAGACCAAGAACTATGCGGACGCCGAGCCCCTTCTGAGAAAAGAAGTCGAGACGGACCCCAGCAATTACGTCGCCTGGTTTGATCTCGGATTCGTCGAGAATGCGCTAAACAAAACCGACGACTCCATCGCCGCCTACCGCAAATCCGTATCCGCCAAGCCCGACGTTTTCGAATCGAACCTGAACCTGGGCCTACAACTTGCCAAAGCCGGCCAGCCGGAAGCCGAGCAATTTCTGCATGCCGCCACGCAACTAAAGCCGACAAGCCACGTTGCCGAAGGCAAAGCCCGGGCATGGCTCTCTCTGGCCCATGTGCTCGAATCCACCAAGCCCGACGAAGCCGTGGCCGCATATCGCCAGGCAGCCGCGTTGCAGCCCAAAGATCCCGAACCTCACCTGGCCGCCGGACTCTTGCTGGAAAAGCAGAACCAATTCTCCGACGCGGAGAGCGAATACAAACAGGCGCTCGCCATCGATCCCGCTTCCTCGGACGCCATCACCGGGCTCGCCAACATCTACATGCACGGCCGACGTTTTCCCGAAGCTGCCGCCGAATTGCGCAAGCTGGTCACGGCGCATCCGGAACTTGTCGCTGACCGCATTCAGCTGGGGCGCGTCCTCGCCGCGGACAGCAGGCCTGATGCTGCGATCGCCGAACTCGAGACCGCCGCCAAGCTGGCTCCGGCCGACGTTTCCGTGCAGCGCGATCTCGCCGATCTCTACACCAGCGCCGGGAAACCTGAGAAGGCCGAAGCGGAATATCGTGCGCTCCTGACCGCCCATCCTGACGATGCCGAACTGCACCATGAACTCGGCCAAACCCTGCTGCGCCAAAAAAAGTTTCCCGACGCGCAGAAGGAGTTCCTGACCGCCGTAAAACTCAAGCCAGACCTGGGATCCGCCTACGGTGATCTGGCATTCGCGGCCAGCGAGAACAAAGACTACGCCTTGACACTCAAGGCGCTGGACACGCGATCGAAACTCCTCCCGGAAATTCCCATGACTTATTTCCTCCGGGCCTCGGCCTACGATCATCTGCGGGACGTCAAAAAAGCGGTGGTGAACTATCACCTCTTCCTCGAAGGGGCGCACGGGAAGTATCCTGATCAGGAGTGGCAGGCAAAGCATCGGTTGATTGCTCTCGAACCGAAGAAGTGAGCTGTGGATAACGGGCATGCTTGGGGTGCATGTTTCAGTGGGGTGCGGGGTAGGCTCGCGACGGGACTCGGTGTCTTCGTCCGCGAATGGGAGTGGCTCGCCGACGAAAAGCCAGAGGGTGCCCCATCCTTGTCGCGTTTTGTGCGACAGGGTGGGGATTTTGACTTTCTCACGACGGTTCGGAAATTTCCGCAAACCGAACTCGAGGCGCCTTTCTGGATGTCATGCCCCTCACGCCCCAGTCTCACGGCTTCGCCGGCTGCTATCGAACGTCTTCCTGCTGGCCATCGTTCTCGCCGGAAGTTTGGCTAACGCGCACACGGAACCCACCGTAGACGAACTGAAGGCGCGTGTTTCCTCGGCGAACGTAGGCGAGAAAGCCAAGATTTGCGTCGAGATCGCCGAGAAGCAATTGGTCGCAACCGACAAGCTATACGCATCCGATGATATGGAGAAGGCCCAAGCCAGCTTGACTGATGTGGTGGCCTTCTCTGAACTGGCGCGGGACTACTCCATACAGTCCCACAAGCATCAAAAACAGGTAGAAATCGCCATCCGGTCGATGACGCGCAAATTGAATGACTTGCTGCACGTGGTCGGCCATGAGGAACAAGGCCCGGTCAAAGAAGCGCTCAAACACCTCGAGCACGTTCGCGACGATCTGCTCGCGGCTATGTTTCCAAAAGGTACCAAATGAAACGATCCCATCTCGTCTGTGGACTGTTGTTGATGTTTGTTCCAGCCCTGGCGTTCGCGCAGCGGCATCGCGATCCCCTGACTCAGGCGGAGATCAATCAGGTACGCGACACTAGCTGGGAGCCGAGGTTGCGCCTGCCCCTCTACCTGCAGTTTGCGCGCGCCCGCCTGGTCAAGATGGAAGAGATCAGAAGCGACCCCAAGACCAAAGACCGAGCTAAGCAGACGCACGACCTGCTCGACGACTTTCAGCTTCTCTACGACGAACTGAACGACAACATCGATACCTACGTCGACCGCAAGAACGATATCCGCAAGCCCCTGAAACTCATAGTCGATGCCGATACCGAATTCCAGGCTAAGCTGCGCGCCCTGAAGGATGCCGCCGATGTTCGTCCTGCCGAATCACAGCAGTACGAATTTGTTCTGAACAACGCAATCGAAACCGTCGACAGTTCCGTCGAGGATCATCGCAAGCTGCTGGAAGACCAGGAAGAACTGGCCAAACACAAGAAGCTGGTCAAGGATCCGTCGAAGGGAACAGGAGTAAGCCCGGAGTAGCTGGACATCTGCAGGTTTCCTCTGTGTCCTCTGTGGTGAAGATTTTCCTTGGCCCGAGATCCAACGCCTAACGTCCGACGCCTGCTTTTCCCGTGCTAACCTAACTTCACCGTGCGTCCCGGCATCCTCGAAATCTTCCAGGAAACGTACACCGAACTTCGCCCCGGCACTCTCCTGCCCGAACTGAAAATCGAGTTCTTCGCCTTTGCCAACGTCAACAACACTATCCGGCTGCGCGACGGTCGCCTGCTGGTCCGCCTCTCCGACCTGCTGGAAGGCGCTCCCGACACAGTTCTGAAGGCTATCGCGCACATTCTGCTGGCCAAGATGTACCGACGCCCCATCGATCGTGGGTATGCCGCCCGCTACCGCAAATATGTCGCCAGCCACGAAATCGTCCGCAAGGCCCATCTGGTCCGTCAGATGCGTGGCCGCAAGCTGCTGCGCTCCCCCCGCGGCCACTTCTACGATCTCGATACCATCTTCGAAGACCTCAACCGCCGCTTTTTCCATGGCCTGATGGCCCGTCCGCGCATGAGCTGGAGCCAAACCAAGACCCGCCGCATTCTCGGCCACTACGATCCCGCTCACAACGCCATCGTCATCAGCCGCATCTTCGATCATCCCGCCATGCCCCGGTACGTCCTGGAATACATCGTCTACCACGAGATGCTCCACCTGAAGCATCCGGTAAAGTTGCGCGGCAGCCGCCGATGCGTCCACTCGTCGGAGTTTCAGGCTGAGGAAAAGCTCTTCCCGGGAGTCGCTGACGCCAATGCCTTCCTGAAGCGCTTGTAACCTCCAATCCTCCAAAAGCCGCGAGAATTAAGCCATCTGGCGCACTTTTTCGTTCCCAGAATTCCTAACCCGTTGTAAAATCCTCGCCTCTCCCAAGATGGGGTGGGCCCATGCGATTCTGTTCCGCTCTCGATGTAAGCCGCCACCGGGAAACTTTTTTCAACCTCCTGTGCGTATTCGCTGTGCTCGTTGCAGCCATTGGCTCGAATGCACAGACGCCGACGTCCGACCCCGACGAAGATTCCACCGACCCTACGCAGCAGAAGGACCCGGTGCGCCCGGAAGATCCGAAGAAGATCGCGAAATACGACGTGAACCACATCGGTCACCGCGGCATCGGCCACGGCTTCAACATTTACTCCCAGAAGCGGGAGCACCAACTGGGGCAGAATCTTGCTGCCGCGTTCGACAGCAGTTCCAGAATCGTCAACGATCCAGTGCTGAATGATTACGTGAACCGTCTCGCGCAGAAGATTGTGCGCAACTCCGATGCCGAGATCCCGTTCACGGTAAGGCTGATCGATTCCAGTGAAATCCCGCGCGCTTACGGCCTTCCCGGCGGCTTTCTGTATGTGGATAGCGCGCTCATCTTCGCCGCTGAGAGTGAAGCAGAGCTCGCCGGCGTGATGGCCCACGAGATTGCCCACGTCGCCGCCCGCCATGCCACCCGCGCCCTTACGCGCAAGGACCTATACAACCTTACCGGCTCCCTTTCTCTGTTAGCCGGGCCGGTTGGGGTAGTCCTGGAAGATGCTAGCGGTGTCGCCGGTCCGCTCTCGGTGAAGAAGTTCAGCCGCGATTCCGAGTATGAGGCCGACCTGCTCGGCATCGAATACACATATACCGCGGGATACGACCCCGAAGCACTGCTCTCCGCTCTCGAAAAACTGCATGCACTGGAGTCAAGCCGTGCGGCGATGTTCGCCAAGATTCCTGGCTATCATTTCGTCAGCAAACTGCCCTTCCATTCGCAAGTGGCCCGCGGCTTGTCGAACTATCCGCTCCTGGAAGAACGCATTCGCCGCTTGCAAACGGAGATCACGACGTTCCTTCCCGACCGCAAGGATTACATCGTCGACACCAACGAATTTCAGGACATCAAGACGCGACTCCTGTCGCTCCAGGGCGCAGTGCAGTTGCGTCGCCACGGAGAAGACGAGGACCCCAGGGCACCCATCATGCGCCGTGCCCCGCAGGAAGACACGGACCATGCCACGGGAAATCTGCGCAGCCTGATGACTCTCGTCCACTAAGTAAATCCGGGTGCCCCACCCTTGTCGCATCTTGTGCGACAGGGTGGGGATTTTGACTTTGCCGGAGTTGAGTTCCCTCTGTGGTCCTCTGTGACCTCTGTGGTGAGCAGAGGCTCAGAGGGTTCACCACGGAGGTCACCGAGGACCACAGAGGACGCCAGTCCGAGGCGTGGGCTAGACGCTCCGATGACTTCCCGATCCCCCCGCTGCACCCTATCCCCACTCAGGCAGGAAATCCTACCGTGTGATCCTAATCACGCCGGATTGTGCGCACCCGGATTGACGGTTCTGGCCGCAGAAGCATATCCTTGAAGTTGAAATTGAAATTCATTTTCAAAATCATAAGGGCCTGAAACCCGCTCTTCCGCGGCTTCTCCGGGTACGTCCAAACCGGGAAAGTCCCGGCACCATCCGAAGAGTTAAATTCAGGAAGGAACGAGATCTAACGGCATGTTACAGGCTTTCATCATCACCCTGCGCGAAGGGGTCGAGGCAGCCCTAATCGTTGGCATCACTCTTGGCCTACCTGACCAAGATCGGGCGCGCAGAGCTGCGCAAGACCGTGTATGCCGCCCTGGGCGCGGCGTTTCTGGGCAGCATCGGCGTCGCCGTCGTGATCTCCCGCGCCCATCTGAACGAGGACGTCTTTGAAGGATGGGTTGAGCTCATCGCCGCCTTCTTCGTTGTGACCATGGTCGTTTTCATGATGAAGACCGGCCGCAAGATGAAGGGTCAGATCGAAGGCAAGGTCGGCCTGTTGGCGGGAAACGATGCCTGGTTCGGCCTCTTCATCTTCATCTTCCTGATGGTGCTCCGTGAAGGCGCAGAGACTGTGCTCATCCTGGCCGGCGTCAGCCTGAACTCCACCGAACTGATGAGCTTTCTCGGAACCCTGCTCGGCCTCATCGCCGCGATCGCTTTCGGCGTGATGTTCGTCAAGGGCAGTGTCCGCATCAACCTGCAGAAATTCTTCCGCGTCACCACCGCGATCATGTTCCTGGTCGCGGCCCAGTTGATCATCTCCGGCTTGCACGAACTTTCCGAAGCAGGCTTCATCGCCTCTTCCAAGCGTGAGATGGCCATCATCGGCCCCATCGTCAGCAACGACTGGTTCTTCTTCGTGACCATCTTCGCCATGGCGGCGCTGATGGTGTTGTTTGAGGCCAAGCGTCGCGCGCCAGTTCTGGATGCCTCGGCGTCCCCGGCAGAGCGTCGCAAGGCTGAGTGGACGGCCCGTCGCGAACGCCTCTGGATGGGATCGGTCTACACGTTTTCGTTTGTGCTGATCGCCATGGTCACGCTCGAATTCGTCTACACCAAGAATGTCAGCGCGCTGTCTCCCGCGACAGAAGTGAGCTTCACGAACGGGGAGATCAAAATTCCGCTCTCGCAGGTTGCCGACGGCGATCTCCACCGGTATCTTGCGAAGGAGAACGGAACACCAGTCCGCTTTTGGCTTTATCAGAAGCCCGACGGCAAGATCGCCACCGTATTCGACGCCTGCGAAATCTGCGGCGCGGTGGGCTTCTATAAGAAAGGCAATGGCGTGATCTGCAAGAACTGCGCTGCTCCGATCAATCCGCAGTCAGTAGGCACGGCGGGCGGCTGCAATCCGGTGCCGCTGAAGGCCGTGCAGACCGCCGACGCCATCATCATTCAGGAGGCCGACATCGCGGGCGGAAGCCGCATGTTCGCGCAACAGTAACCGATGTTCGTCCGACTCGTATACGAATCCTTCCGGCGGCAGAAACGGCGCAAGATCCTGGCCGGAGCCGCGATTACCCTTGGCGTCACCGTAGCCACGGCCATGATCGCCGTCGCCACCGATATCGGCGACAAAATCAATCACGAACTCCGGGCCATCGGCGCCAACCTTGTGGTCACTCCGCAGGAGGACTCGCTCGACCTCGAAATCGGCGGAGTCAACTTGAAGCCCCCCACCGACGGCGCATTCCTCAGTGAAGCTGACCTTCCCAAGATCAAAGGGATTTTCTGGCACAACAACATCGTCGGATTTGCGCCCATCCTTCCCGTGAGCGCCGTGATTCAACTTGAAGGAAAACCGCAGGATGTCACCTTAACCGGAACCTACTTCTCCAAGAAGGTTTCCTACGGAAATGAAGACTTCGTCACCGGAGCCAAGACTCTCTATCCCTGGTGGAAAGTCTCGGGCGCGTGGCCGGACGACAGCTCACGCGACGTCCTGATCGGCGAACGACTGTCTGCCAAACTCAACGCGAAACCCGGCAATACGATTACTATCTCTGGCCGCCAGTTGCGCATCGATGGGATTCTTTCGACCGGCGGTGCGGAGGACGACGAAGTGATCGCGCCCCTGGGCCTGGCGCAAGAGATCCTTGGCAAGCCCGGCGCCGTGAAGCGCGTCTACGTCAGCGCCCTCACCAAGCCGGAAGATGCGTTCGCCCGTCGCGATCCAAAGAGCTTATCCGGCGCGATCTACGACCGCTGGTATTGCACGCCGTACCCGCAGGCAATCGCCTTGCAACTCACCGAAGCCATGTCGCACTCCCACGCCGAACAAATTCGCCAGGTAGCGCAGAATGAAGGTGCGATTCTTACCCGCATCGAGGGCCTGATCTTCCTGATCACTCTAGCCGCGTTGTTCGCCTCCGGACTTGCCGTTTCCGCCGCCATGGCGACTGCCATCTTCGAACGGCGCGCTGAGGTCGGATTAATGAAAGCCCTGGGCGCAGGCAAGCTCGCCGTGGCGTCGGTATTCTTTGCCGAGGCTGCATTGATGGCCCTGATTGGCGGTGCCGTAGGTTTTGGAATTGGTTCGGCTCTCGCCCATCAAATCGGGCAATCAATCTTCAATTCCCAGATTTCGATTTCTCCCGTGCTCTTGCCGGTGATCCTCGCCATCGCCGTGATTGTGACCTTCGCCGGAAGCGCCATGGCCATCCGGCGCGCCGTCAGCCTCGATCCGGTATTCGCACTGCGAGGTGAACTGTGAGCGCACCCATGTCTTATCAGGCGCGGGATATTGCGGCTAGCCGGGCCCACGCTCCGCACACCTCGATGTTCCTGCGCATGCTGGTGCGTGCCGCGGTCCTGCGGCGCGGCCGGGCGGCCTCAGCGTTGTTTGCGATGGTGGTCGCGGCTGCGGTAGCAACGGCCATGCTCAACCTCTATGTTGACGTGCAGTCTAAGCTGCAGCGCGAATTTCGCAATTACGGCGCGAACATCATCCTGGTTGGAAAAGACGGTGCTTCCCTTCCCGCCGGAACTCTCTCTCTAGTCGATTCCGCGCTCACCGGACGCGGCATCGCAGCGCCCTTCGGACTAGTCGTCGCGCGAACCAGCGATGGACAACCGATCGTGGTAGCCGGCGCCGACTTTGATCGCGTGAAGCAACTAGACCGCTGGTGGTCGGTGAGTGCATGGCCTGCAACAGAAAATCCCAACCTCTCCCAAAATCAGGGAGAAGTGGGGCACCCGGCTTTGGTTGGCGTGCGCGCGTTGCCCTTGGTCTCACCGAAGAACCAACCGTTCGATCTCAGCTTCCAGGGACGTGCTCTGCACGTCACTCCGACCGGTACGGTGCAAACCGGAGCGGCGGAAGACAGCCGCATTTACGTTTCGCTCGCGGACTTCATCTCTTGGACTGGCGTCCAACCATCCACGATTGAAGTCGCCGCCAGCGGTTCTGCAGCCGAAGTTGCGGCAGTCATGACTCAGCTGGCGCAGGCCATTCCTGCCGCTGATGTCCGGCCGGTGCGCCAGATCATGGAAGGCGAAGCGCGTGTTCTCGGCAAGACGCGGGCCACGTTGTTGGCAGCCGCCGCGTTGATCATTCTCACCGCGGCACTCTGCGTGCTCTCCACGCTCATGGGATGGGTCTTTGACCGCCGCCGCGATTTCGCGATCATGAAGGCGCTCGGCGCTTCCGAACGCCTGCTCAACGGATTCTTCGCCGCTGAAGCTGCCGCTCTGGGCGCGACTGGCGCAGTCATCGGATTTCTTTTCGGCATCGGCATCGCCGCCTGGATTGGCCGTGCAAACTTCCACGCTCCGGTCGTGCCTCGCCTCGGCGTGCTGCCGATCGTACTGGCGGGTAGCATGGCAGTAACCCTGATTTCTGCAATTCTTCCGATCTCTCTGTTGCGACGCGTGCAGCCTGCGGTCATACTGAGGGGCGAGTGAAATGATTCACATCAAGGACGTCACCAAACTCTATCCCGCCAAAGAGTCGGGCAATGGCACGGGCAAGGACAATAGCGCCAGCTCGATTCACGCGCTCGACCACATCTCGTTGCATGTCGCTCAGGGCGAATGGCTCTCGATCATGGGACCGTCGGGCTCCGGCAAATCGACGCTGGTCAACTTGATCGGATGTCTCGACCGCCCATCCTCGGGAGAGATCTGGCTCGACGGCCAGAACGTAGCCGGAATTTCCGCAGCTGAATTGAATCGTGTGCGCTGTGAAAAGATTGGATTCATCTTTCAGCAGTTTCACTTGATCCCTTTTCTTACAGCCGTCGAGAACGTCATGCTGGCGCAGTATTTCCACAGCATGACGGACCAGAAGGAAGCCGCCGAAGCGCTGACGCGCGTGGGGTTGGGAGACAGGGCGCATCATTTGCCCTCTCAGCTTTCCGGCGGCGAGCAGCAGCGGGTGTGCATCGCGCGCGCCCTGATCAATGATCCGCGAATCATTCTGGCCGACGAGCCGACCGGTAATCTCGATGCACAGAACGAAGAAATCGTTCTCCGCCTGCTGCGCGAGTTCCATCAACAAGGCCGCACGATTGTCATGGTCACTCACGACCCCGTCGTTGCCCGGCTCGCCGACCGCCGCATTGAACTCCATCACGGAAAGATCGCTTCGCAAGAAATCTTCTCAATGGCGGATGAAGAGCAACTGGATGAGGTTCTGGAAGAGCTTTGGGTGCTCGCCGAAAACGGCGAAATCGCCGAAGTCGAGCGCATGGAAGTGCACGGCGCCCTTCCCGTGAGTCTTGCGATCGAGAAGATGATCGAAATGGGATTCGTCGTCTCCGCTCCTCATCCACCGGAGGCGCACGATCACAAGCCGTTCGTGAATCCGTGCCACGAGGCGTTGAAACCGGTCGCTGCGTCATCCGGAGACGGAACACTCATCGTCGAACTGACTCCACGCGGACGCGAGCGCGCCGGCAGCATCATCCGTCGTCACCGCCTCGCCGAGCGCCTTTTCACCGACAGTCTCGCCATGGACAGCGAGACCGAGATCGAACAGCAGGCCTGCAAGTTCGAGCACATCCTCTCCCCCGAGGCAACCGACAAAATCTGCACCTTCCTGGGCCATCCCCGCACTTGCCCTCACGGCGCACCGATCCCACCCGGCCCCTGCTGCGCCACAGCCAGCACATCCGGAGCAAGACTAATAGAAGCAATGCGATCAAAATAGCCCTACGCCTTCCTTCGTGAGCCTTCGTGTCCTTCGTGGTTCCCGCCTTTGATTTCCATAACCACATCTATGAAACCGTCGGCTGCGTCAAGTGGTTTGTGCGCACACTGTCGTTAGCACATGATATGTCCGGTTGAGATAGCACGTGATCTGTCCGCTTTTCAGGCGGCGAGAGTAGGAGAACATGCCAAGCATGTTCTCTTACACCAAGGCCGCGATGGAGCGGGCGATGAAAGTACAGGAAGTGATATTGCGAGCGATGGCGAGGAAGATCACGTGGTGGCAAGCGGCCGAGATCATGGGCATCAGCGACCGGCACATGCGGCGCTGGCGGGAGCGCTATGAGGAATTCGGCTATGACGGGCTGTTCGACCGGCGGCGGGGACGGCCTTCGCCCAAGCGGGTACCCCTGGCGCAAGTGGAGCAGGTGTTGGGGCTGTACCGGGACCGCTATGGCGATCTGAACGTGCGGCATTTTCACGAGAAGCTGCGGGAGCAGCACCAGATCGAACTCAGCTACAGCTGGGTGAAGCAGGCGTTGCAGGGAGCAGGGTTGGTGGCGCGAGGGCGCAAACGCGGGGTGCATCGCAAACGGCGACCCCGGCGGCCACTGCCGGGGATGCTGCTGCACATCGACGGCAGCCGGCATCGCTGGTTTCAGGACGAGCGCTGGTACGACCTGATCGTGATTCTGGACGACGCCACAAGCGAGATCTATTACGCGCGACTGGTGGAGGAAGAATCGACGCAGACGGTGATGGCGGGGCTGAAAGAGGTGATCGAGCGCCAGGGCGTGTTCTGCGCACTGTACAGCGATCGGGGGAGCCACTTCTGGCTGACGCCGAAAGTGGGCGGGAAAGTGGATCCGCATCGTCTGACGCAAGTGGGACGGGCGTTGCGCGAGTTGGGCGTGCAGATGATTCCGGCGTACTCGCCGCAGGCTCGGGGACGAAGCGAGCGCAACTTCGGCACCTGGCAGGGCCGACTGCCGCAGGAGTTGCGGCTGGCCGGGATCACGACCGTGGAAACGGCCAATGCCTTTCTGCGCGAGCATTACCTTGCCGAGTTCAACCGCCGTTTTCAGGTGCGAGCGGCGCAACCGGGCAGCGCGTTTGTGCCTCGTCGCAGCCGGGATCTGGATCTGATCTTCGCCTTGCAGTTCGAGCGCACGGTGAATCGCGACAACACGGTCAGCTTCCAGAATCTCCAGTTGCAGATTGAAGCGGTGCGCTGGCGCGCCAGCCTGGCGGGTTGCACGGTGACCGTGCATCAGCATCTGGATGGATCGATTAGCCTGACGCACGGGCCGCACCGACTGGGTCGATACAACCGGCAAGGTGTGATCTTGGTCGACGACAAAATGCGGCGCGAACGGGTTGTGGAAAAGACGCGAGCTGGAAAAGTCCAACCCCCGACTTTCCCACCTCGCTTGGAAATCCCGCAAAAACCGCGGGATTCCCACTTTCCCACAGCCCCGACGGCGGCTGGTCGTTTAACTCAGACCGGACATGTCACGTGCTAAGAAAACCGGACATTTTAACTTGCTAACAACAGTGGTTTGTGCGCACACTACAGCATGCACTCGGGAGACGAGCGCCATTTCGCTCTGTTAGGAAAGGTTTTGCCATGGTCAACCCCCAGGCTCGCTGCTAATCGTTCGGTCGGAACTTTCGGTTCGACCTAAACATCTATCCGATCGACTTCGACCATGATTATGACTGCAAACTCCCTTCTTCGGAAGGGAGCGGGGCGCCCGAATCAAAGGGTCGGTGCTCGACCACACACCACGTGGTTTCTCGAGCTACCCCGCGTGCGAACCGGACTGGGGCGCAGCCGGCGGATCCTCGGCCTTTCGCCACAGCCAGTACAAACTCACTGCCAACTTGCGTGCCATTGCGGCGATAGCGATGTTGCGTTGCCGCCGCATGGCCAGATGCACGAAGCGCCGCCGCCACTCGGGGTCGCAGCGCACCGCCGCTTGCGCCGCCTCCACCAGCAGGTAGCGCAGCAGCGTGTTGCCCTGCTTGCTCAGGTGTCCCAGGCGTTGTTTCCCGGCGCTGGAATCTTCGCAGGGAATCAGGCCCAGATAGCTGCCCACCTGCTTGCCGCAGCGGAAACGATCCGGCGTACCCAGCACCAACACGAAGGCCAGTGCCGTGATCGGACCGACTCCGGGATGCGTCATCAAGCGCCGCACTTCCGGCCGCCGCTGGGCTTCCTGCTCGACCGCCTGGCTGAGCTCGGCGATCTGCGGCGTCAACTGGTCCAGCAGTTGCAGCAGATCGTGCCGTCGCCGTGCCATCCACGGAGCCAGCGCGAACGATTCCAACTGCCTTCGTCCTTGTTTGCTCCACAGCCGCGACCGCCGTTGTACGCCTTCGTTCAGGGCGATGGCGTGCAGTTGATTCTTGACTCGCGTCCGCATCTGCACCAGGCGATGCCGGTGCAGCAGCAGTTGCCGCAGGTCGCGATTCTCCGCACTCGGCACCCACAGTTTGGGAAAACGATTTTCCCGCAACAGTTGCAACAGAAGGCGCGCATCTTCGCGGTCGGTCTTTTGTTTCCGCACCCGTTGCGCCGCGATCTTGGCGGGATTGCCGATCCACAACTCCATCTCCAACTCCGCCAGCAGCCGCTCGAACCAGCGCGTCTGCCCGCTGGCTTCGATTCCCACCCGCACCTGTACTCCGCCCCGCTTCAGCTCGCGGTAAAACCTTTCGGCCTCACCCGTGCTGTGCTCCAGCGCTTGCTCGCCATACTCTCCGCTCTGCTCGTCGAACCACGCAATTTGCTGCATGCCCGGGTGATAATCACATCCTATAATCAACATGTTCGGCTCCTTTCTCCCGAGCCTTGGAGGGTTGACACTTCCCAAGTCTACTCAGGTCTGAGGAGCCGACGGTTTCATGAAATCAAGGGACCCCAAGTAACACGAAGGAAATCGGGCCTGCTCGAGGTGCAGATCCGGTTGCCGTATGATGGAAACCCATGAGCCCTCGCCGTCCCACAATCGGCGTATTCGATTCCGGTTTCGGCGGCCTCACCGTCCTTAAAGCTTTACTTGAACTCGTCCCCGACGCCGAATATGCCTATTTCGGCGACACCGCCCGCCTTCCTTACGGTTCCAAATCAGTCGAGACCGTTGCGCGTTACGCCGTCGAGGCCTCGCACTTTCTCGAATCTCAGGGCGCAAAGATGCTGGTCATCGCGTGCAACACGGCGACCGCCCTGGCGCTCGACAGAATCTGCGCCGCGGCGCATGTCCCCGTGTTAGGCGTCGTCGAACCCGGTGCCGAGGCCGCATCCTCCGCCACCAGGAATCGCAAAGTCGTCGTCATCGGAACCGAGGCCACCGTCAGCAGTCACGCCTATCGCAAGGCACTTGAGGAACGGGGACTACAGGCCCGCGAGAAAGCCTGCCCCTTGCTCGTCCCGCTGGTCGAAGAGGGATGGGTCGAACATTCCGTGACCGAACAGGTGGCGCGAATTTATCTGGCTGAAGCCTTTGCTGACGGTTTTCACGACGCTGACACGATAGTGCTCGGCTGCACGCACTATCCGTTGTTGAAGCCTCTGCTGCGCCGCGTGGCGCCCGATCACATCAGCATCGTCGATTCCGCTGAATCAACCGCTCGGGCAGTTTCCACCCACCTTCAAGAACTGCTGCCGGATTCTGATTCCGCGGAAGAGCGCCGTTCCGCGCCGCGCCTGAAGTTCTTTGCCACCGACTCCACCGAAAAGTTTCGCCGCCTGGGACAACGATTCCTGGGTCTTCCCATCGAGAACGTCGAGCACGTCGACCTGAAGGAATAAGCGCGGTTGAACTAGTTTGTGTAGGGGCGGACGCAGCCTGCCCTGAGCGAAGTCGAGGGGTCCGCCCCTCGACCCTGAGCGTAGCGAAGGGGAGCGTGCCTGCGCGTGACGAATTCCCCGCAAGATTCGGATAGTCACCCTCCGTCAGCGCATTTAGTGTGTCCTTCGGGCCCTGAGCCAATCAAAAGGAAGTACACGAAATCCCATGCATCCACTCGAAAACGTCATCTGGCAGGCGTTGACCACGCGACAGGCTCACTTCGCGGAGTCGTGCGACAGTGCTCGGAGATTCGTGCGGGAAGTCACTTCCCTCTGCGCCTTCGACCAGCCCAACCATGAAGGCTACGCATCTCTGGCTCGACTGGCTGGTTCGGGCGGAACTGCCGCCGTGTTCCTCGATCAACCCTACGAACCGCGAGACGGCTGGGATTACATCGCTGGCGCCCCTCTGCTGCAGATGGTTTGCGAGAACGGCCATGCCACTACGAGCTCTTCCGCTCCGGAAATGGTCGAGCTCGGCACCAGCGACTCTCCCGAAATGCTGGAACTTACAGCTCTGACGAAACCTGGGCCCTTCGGCCCACGCACTCACGAATTGGGTTACTACATCGGAATTCGCGACGCCGGGAAGCTGGTCGCGATGGCGGGAGAACGGCTCAAGGTCCCCGGCTATACAGAGATCAGCGCCGTTTGTACCCATCCCGACAATCTCGGCAAAGGCCATGCCGCCGCGCTGATGACAGAGATCATGCGATCGATTCGGGCGCGCGGGGAGAAGCCCTTCCTGCACGTCAGAGGTGACAACTCACGCGCCATCGCGATCTATGAGCGACTGGGTTTCCACAGAGACGGGAAGGACATTACGCGATCCTGCGAAGCGCAGCGCAAACCCGCGACGATTCTCGCAATCTCTGACAGGTGCGCGGTTGCATGATCTACCAAAATTCAAGCCGCGAAGCGGCAGCAAATGAAAGCCCGGCACGGAAGTGCCGGGTAAGGTGGAAAAAAAAGGCGCGAGTCCCGCAGGGACGGCACAAACTCAGTACAGGTGGAAATCCACTTCAACCGCAATCGCAACCGGCACGGGATGACCGTCTTTCATCGCCGGCTCAAACTTCCAATTCTTCACGGCTTCAATCGCTTTTTCGTCGAGGCCCATGCCCAGGCTGGACTGAACACGAATCTGGCTGGGCCGTCCATCGGCGCCCACGACCAGTGCCAGCGTGCAGATTCCCTGGAACTTTGCCTTGCGGGCTTCTTCGGAGAATTCCGGCTCAGGCTGATAGATCACTCTCGGCGGGGAAACTCCGGCTCCGACTCGGAAGATGCCTCCACCAGTGCCGCCGCCTTCTCCCGGACCAAATCCAGGACCTTTGCCTTTCCCTACGCCGCCACCTTCGCCCTCGCCGATGCCGCTGCCCGATCCCGTTCCGTTCGAGGGCAGCACTGCATGCGACATGGGATCACCCAGATTCGGCAGGTTATTCGACGCCAATTGCACCTGGGGCGGAATAACGATCGTGGGTTCAACCGCCAGCTTCGGATTCTGAATCCGAATCACGGCTGCTGGTGGCGTGATCTGCTGCATGGAAAACTTAGGAAGCTTACCCTTGCTGGCCTGCAATACGTCGCGATCACCACCGCCGCCACCGCCGCCCACCTGCGTCTTCGCCGGCTTGAGCGCGGGCAATTCATCCGGAGCAATCAGCGTCACGGTAACTTGCGGTCTCGTGCCGGCCACCACAACGTGGCGTCCCAGCAGCGTTCCTCCCACAATGATTCCCGCCAGCAGGATGTGAACTCCGGTGGAACCGAGTGCGCCATTCTTTTTGTAATCGTAGAAACCCCAAATGTCTTTAACCGGCGCAGGCTTGCACTCGAGCTTCAGTGGCGGCAGCTTTTTTGGGAAGAAAAATTCATCGAGCTCGCGAAACAGGGATCGGTACAGCGGCTCTTCGAACTGCTTGTCGGTGATGAGCAGGTGAAGCTCCGGCTCAGGTCCGGGGCCAGTCGGGTTAAGTTGTTCGGATCCCATATTCCCAGTTCGGAGTCCTTGCTGCCTTGTGCGGAAAAATCTTACTAAACTACTTGAAAACCTGCTCCTTACAACAGATGAGCGAGGCCTGTCACAAGTTGCTTCCAATCCGACCGGATTTTAGCAGCTAGGACCTCCGCGAACACCTTCGGTCGGAGTTTCTTCTTGCTCGTCCGATTGTAACTCTACTCGGCCGGTTCTTACAGTGCATTTCCTTGTGCAGTTTCGCTGCCGAATAGACATGTACTTCCTACGTGGTTCCAAGTTGGGTTACGTCTGGCGGGCCGCGTGGACGTTCCCCGCCGGGCTCCCTATAATGAAAAGATTCAATCATTTGGGAGATGTTACTGAGTGCCACTCGATCTCAAGAAGACGCTCAATCTGCCGAAAACCGCCTTCCCCATGAAGGCCAACCTGCCCCAGAACGAGCCCAAGACACTGGAGCGCTGGGAACAGATGCGGATCTATGACCGCATCCGGCAGGCGCGCAAAGGCGCGACACAATTCATCCTGCACGACGGTCCGCCCTATACCAGCGGGCCCATCCACATGGGCACGGCGATGAATAAATGCCTCAAGGACTTCATCGTCAAGTCGAAAACCATGGCCGGATTCGACGCTCCCTACGTGCCCGGTTGGGATTGCCACGGCCTGCCCATCGAAATCAAGGTCGACAAGGAACTCGGCGGCAAGAAACTCCAGATGGCGCCCACGGCGGTGCGCGCCGAGTGCCGCAAGTACGCGCAGAAATATCTCGATCTGCAGCGCACCCAGTTCAAACGCATTGGCGTGTTCGGAAGATTCGACCGGCCTTACGCCACCATGAATCCGCAGTACGAGTCGGTCGTGCTCTCGACGTTCTTTTCGTTTTACGAAAATGGATTCGTCTACAAGGGACTGCGCGCCGTCTATTGGTGCATGCACGACGAGACCGCACTGGCCGAAGCCGAAGTCGAATACCAGAACCACACCAGCAGCACCGTTTGGGTGAAATATGCTCTGCTCGACGATCCGGGCGCGATCGATCCCGTGCTTGCGGGAAAGAAAGTTTCAACCATCATCTGGACGACAACTCCGTGGACGCTGCCCGCTTCCATGGCCGTCGCGTTTCATCCCGACGAAGAATATGTCGCGCTCGAATCGGCAGGTGAGGTCTACATTGTCGCGTCGAAGCTGGCGAATGAAGTCGCTCGCACGTGCAACCTTGCCGATCCGAAAACGCTGGCGCACTTTGCCGGACGCAAACTCGAACGCCTGAATTTTCAGCATCCGTTTCTCGATCGCAAAGTTCTCGGCGTGCTGGCCGACTACGTCACCATGGACACCGGAACCGGCGTCGTTCACACCGCACCCTCGCACGGCGCCGAGGACTTCATCACCGGGATGAAGTACGGACTGGATGCAACCAGCAACGTGGACGAAAAAGGCATCCTGCGCAACGGCCTGCCGGAGTACACCGGCAAACGCGTGTGGGACGCGAACCAGCCGATCATCGATTTGGTGAAGTCGCGCGGCGCGCTGCTACACAGCGAGAAGACCGAGCACTCCTATCCGCATTGCTGGCGCTGTCATAATCCGGTGATCTTCCGCGCCACCGAGCAGTGGTTCATCTCGATGGAGACGCCCATGCCTGGCGGCGCGGGCAACAACGATACCCTGCGCACGCGTACGCTCGCAGAGATCAAGAAGGTGAAGTGGGACCCGGCGTGGGGCGAAGAGCGTCTCTCGAACATGATCCAGACACGCCCCGACTGGTGTATCTCGCGGCAGCGTGTCTGGGGCGTGCCCATCGCCGTCTTTCTCTGCGAAAGTTGCGGCAAGCCGCTCAACGACAAGGCAGTCAACAAAAAGGTCGTCGAACTGTTCCGCAAGTCCGGCGCTGACGCGTGGTTCACGCCAGAGCCCGACACGATTCTTCTTACGGGAACGAAGTGTCCGCACTGTGGCGGAACGAAGTTTGAGAAAGAAACCGACATCTTCGACGTGTGGCTCGAGTCGGGCGCGAGCTATCTCGCGCTGATGGATGACGAACCCAGCTATCCCTGGCCTTCCGATCTGTACCTCGAAGGCGGCGACCAGTACCGCGGATGGTTCCAGTCTTCCCTGCTCTGCGGAATGGGCGCGCGCCAGACGCCTCCGTACAAAGGCGTAGTCACGCCGGGATGGACGCTCGATGAAAAAGGCCAGGCCATGTCGAAGTCGCGCGGCAACGATGTGGATCCGGTCGACATCTCAGACCGTCTCGGCGGCGAAGTCGTGCGGCTCTGGGTCGCGTCCGTCGATTTCCGCGAAGATGTAGTCGGCTCCGAAGCGCTCATGCAGCGCGTGGGCGAGAATTACAAGAAGATCCGCAACACGTTCCGCTACATTCTCGGGAACCTGGGAGACTTCGATCCTGCGGCAGACGCGGTTCCTTACAACGAGATGGAAGCGCTCGACCAATACATGCTGCGGCAGACGGTCTCGTTCGCGTCCGATGTGCGAAGTGCGTACGAGGAATTCGGCTTCCACAAGATCTACCACCGGCTGAATCACTTCTGCATCGTGGACCTGAGCGCGTTTTACTTTGACGTGTTGAAGGATCGGCTCTACATCTTTGCGCCGAAGTCCAAAGCCCGACGCAGCGCTCAGACAGCGATCTGGCGGATCGGCGAAGCCCTCACGTGCCTGCTCGCCCCCATCATGACGTTCACCTGCGAAGAAGTCTGGCAGTATCTGCCGAAAGTCGCAGGGCGCGAAGAGAGCGTGCACCTGGCGAAGTTCCCTGCGCGGGATGAGATTCTCGGTACTAACAGCGGGGAATCTGCCCATACTGACGGAGAATGGGCTCAGTTTCGGCACTTTCGGGAAGGTGTCATGAAAGAGCTTGAAGCCGTGCGTGCCAGAGGCGAGATCGGGGGAAGCCTTGAAGCTAAGGTTGTGATCAATGCCTCCGGCGACTTTTGCTCTCTTTTGAAACGCTTCGAGCGTCAAATGCGCTACCTGTTCATCGTGTCGTTGGTCTCGCTGAATTGCTCGTCGAACAACGGCGCGAGTGCGGCGACAGTGTCGATTCAGAAGGCCGACGGCGCGAAGTGCGAGCGCTGCTGGAATTACTCCTCGCACGTCGGCGAGGACAAGAACTATCCCACAGTCTGCGAGCGTTGCAGCGCGGTGCTGAAAGAACTTGGAGATTGCTGAACATTTCTTCGCGCTCTTTGCGGCTTCTCTTCGCGTCCTTCGCGGTTGAATGCTTTTTCGCCGTCCTCTAAGGTAAGGGAACTCTAAACCGCAAAGGGCGCGAAGGATCGCGAAGTTCGCGAAGACAACCTGGTTGGCCGAAGACTGGAAGCGAACACTCGATTGATGAACAAACATTCCGCGCGCGCCATACATTTTCTTCTCGCACTCTTCGTCGTGCTGCTCGACCGCTGGACGAAGCGACTCGTCGCCGCTCACATCCCGATATACAACCATGGCATCCAGGTCATCCCTGGCTTCTTCCGGATCACGCACACAGAAAACACCGGAGCCGCGTTCAGCCTCTTCGCCGACTCACCCTCGCACTGGAAGACGGCGATGCTGATCAGCTTCTCGGTACTAGCCATGATCGTGGTCTCGGTGCTGCTGTGGAAGCAGTCGCGCGCGCTGACCATGACCGGGATCGCGCTCTCACTGATCCTCGGCGGCGCTGTCGGAAACCTGTGGGACCGCGTGGCCAGCGGCCGCGTCGTCGACTTCCTGCTGTTCTATGTGAAGACTTATCAGTGGCCGGTGTTCAATCTCGCCGATAGCGCGATTGTTATCGGTGCAAGCCTGCTGGTGCTGGAGATCATCTTCGGCCAGCCGAAGACCACAAGCGCGACCTAGAGTAGCTGATCGGATGCTTTTGATTGTGTGGGGACAGCCGCCTTCGGCTGTCCGTCGCCCGAAGGGCGACCATTTTGCCTGCGACTGTTGCCATGAAAGCCCTTCCCTACTGGATATATCCATCATCTGAGGTTGAATCTCCGGTGCAAGGGTAGGGACGAAGAAGAAACCCTCTTCCATACTTTCGTACTTTGTCATTCCGACCAAAGGGAGGAATCTGCTTGGCTTGCAGCGACGGCCGCTTACGCGGCCGGACAGCCGAGGGCGGCTGTCTCCACAAAATCTCTTAGCGCAAATCCACCTGGCCCGCTCCCACGTGGGCATGCAGCCGGTATTTCCCCGGCCCTCTCTGGTCGAACGAGCGGAACAGCCCTCCCTTGGAAACGGCAAAGGCCGAGGCTTCGAGTTGACCACTGTTCACCGACGCATCCACGTGCGCGTACTGCTCGGTCTTGCCCACATCCAGATCGAGCTGGCCGAAGCTCAGTTCGACATCCTTGTCTCCGGTAACATCCCGCACGTCGAGCTGCCCGGCAAGCATGCGGACATACAAGGCGGAGGACTTCGGAATTTCAATCCGGGCCTGGAAATTGTTATGCGGGCATCCAGTCAGCCTGAGATCGGCGTGATCGCCGGAGATTTCCAGGCGGACTCGCACGCTATCTCGGTCGGGATGGTACGAGACGCGCACCGCCGAGTCGTCGGTACCCACGATTTCAATTCCGCTGGAGCAGAGGTCCATGCGGATATGGCCACCGGAGACAAACTTGGCCTCGACCGGGCTCTTACCAAGTTCGTTGATTTTCGTGTCCTGTGCGAATACGAAAGCGGTGCTGAGCAGCAACAGGGTGAACAGGCTTCTCATGGGCACACCTTCCTCAGAGGAAAGTACGCCGAAGAGGTGGAGTTCGTTCCATCAGACAGCAGAAATTAAATGCGCAAAGGATTATCTGCCCGCCGCCAGACATGCCTCCCGCGACGCATACCGACCCGTCCTTGGAACGACCAGCGGTCTAGCCAAAGCAGAGGTCGTCGGCCCCACCGCTGCTCTTCATGGGGTCGTTAAATCGGTTTAACTGTCAAATGTATATTACTGATTACAAGTGACTTGCTGGCTGCATTTTGCACAGCTGGTAAGACAGTAACGGCTGCGCATTCAGCACCTTGCGGATGGTGCACCGGAAATGGTGCAGTAGCCTGCCGGAAGGCTCTTGACTTTGTCCTGCAAGAGTCCCCCGCCCCTATTTGGATCGTAGAAGATCAGAAGAAAAATCCGCGAGAATCCGCGTAAATCCGTGGCAAGGAAGTTCGCAGGAGTGAAGCTAAGGCGCCCCGTAAAGCTGACGGTACACGCTCGCGTTCCGCATGATGGCCTGCACGTACTCACGCGTCTCGGTGAATGGAATCGACTCGACGAACTCCGCCGCGTCACGATACTTGCCCTGCCCCATCCACTCGATGACGCGATCGGAACCGGCGTTGTAGGCGGCCAGAGCCTGCTCAAACGAGCCCCCGAATTGGTCAACCATGCCGCGGAAGTAGCGCGTGCCCAGTTCCAGATTCACGGGCGCGGTGTAAAGCTGGCTCGGGTTGTAGCGCTTCATCGCCACCTGATGCGCGACCAGCTTGCCGGTCCGAGGAAGCAGTTGCATGAGCCCAACGGCATTCGCGCGCGACACCGCAACCGGATTAAATTCCGATTCCTGCCGAATCAGCGACGCCACCAGGTACGGATCGAGCCCGTTGGCGACGGAGAATTTCTTCAAATCCGACCAGTACGGACGCGGAAAGAGTGCGTCCCAGTACTCGCGCGGCAGCGTCGGGATGTCCACGGCAAAATAGCTCGGCACCGAATGCTTCATCACTTCGATGGCGCGGTCGTAGTGGCCGGTGTCGGTGTAGAGCTGCGCAGTTTCTGCCGGACCCCAGCTCTTGTCCTGATCGTCGCTGGCGGCTTTATCGAGTTCGCGCACGGCAAGGTCGATCAGGCCTCCGTTGCCAAGAAGCTTGGCCTTCTGGTAATGCAGGTCGTCGGGCGGGGCCTCAGCCAACGTGATCTTCTCCCCGTGTTCGAGCGGCGGAATCCGGTCGAGCAAGGGATACTCTCCCGGCGGGTCCGTCCCTGCGGGAAGCTTCTTGAGCCTCTGTCGCGCCAGCTCCGCGTAATAGTAGTTGCGGTACCGGTCCGACAGCTTTTGATAAAAGGCGCGCGCCATCGCCGGATCGTTATCTTCTTCGGCGAGCCGTGCACGCCAGTAAAGAGCTGCGTTCGCCTCATTACCCCCGGCGTAAGCCGCGATCTGTTCCTCAAACAGCTTCTTGGCTTCGTCGTTTCGGCCCATGCGCAGCGTCAGCCACGCGGCCTTCCAGTGAGCGTACGAAGCTTTGGATCCCTTCGGAAAGCGCTGCTGCAATTCGCGGAAGGCATCGAGCGCCTGGTCGTATTCGTGATGCACGAGATGCAGATTCGCGACCGACAGCAGCGCCGACTCGAGCCACGAACTGGTGGGCGCCATCTGCCGAAGCTCATCGACCAGTTGATAGAACAGCTCGTTCTGATCGGAGGCCCAAGCGACCTCGCCGAGAATGTAAAACCGCTGCGCGTTCTGCTCGGGCGTCGCACCAACTAACGTTGAAAGTTCGGCCTTGGCTTCGCGGTTGCGACCGCTGCGATGCAAGGCGTCGGCCAGCGCCAGCTCCGCCGCCGGACGATCCGCCGGCGTAGCGTGGCTGGCAAGCTCGCGATACTCGTCGGACGCATCGCTGTAGCGCCGCGCCTTCATCAGCAAGTCAGCACGCGTCTTGCGTTGCGCCGGCGTGGGCTGGGTAGCGATCGAAGGCTTCTTCAGTTCCGTGTAAGCCGCGTCGGCTTCCGCCGAAGTCGGCATGTTGTAGTAGACATTCCCCAGCGCGTCGGAAGCTTTCGCGCCCTGCCCTATTGCGGCGTAGGCTTTGCCGATCGCCAGCTCGATATCAGAGCGCGCGGGCAGGCGACCCTTCTCAAGAAGTTCAGCGGCTTCGGCGGCGCGTCCTTCGCTCAGCAATGCGTTCGCATAGCTAACGTGTGCATCGCGGATGAGTAGCGAATCGGGATAAGTCGTCTCGAAGTTTGCCAGCGCCGCCATCCCTTCGGCCTGGTGTCCAGTCTGCAGATAGCAGGTGCCGAGGTAATAGGCGATGTAGTCGCCCAGATCGCCCGCCATGGGCTTGGCGCGGTTCAGTGGCTCAATGGCTCTGGCATAGTCCTTGTCGAGGAAGTGAGCGTATCCCACGACGAGCCACGCCAGCGCTCCGGCATCTTCTTTGGAATGGGCGCGAGCGTAGGCTTCAACCCCGGCATAGGCAGCAGGCGTGCGGTCCTGGATAAGTTGCTGCGCCATCGGGCGCAATGTGGTGGAGGCGACGAAGGCCTGCCGAATGCGGCGCACCCGAGGAGAAATCGGCCTTTTCTTACTTTTTGCTGGGGTCGCCCGGGAGGAGCCGGGTTTCTTTGCGGCATGCTTGCCCGTGGATTTCTTCGGCGGAGTCTTCGCTCCCGATTGATCCGGCTCGGTTTTCGGCGGTGGAGTCTTGGGTGCAGTAGGAGACTGCTTATCAGGAGAGTCGGACGCAGCAGGATTGGTCGACTGTTGGGGATGGTCCAGCGCAACGGGATGCGCATTGCCCGGAAGCCCGCATACGCCGGCAAGAGCCAGCACCCACCACAGCTTGAGACCCATTCGTACCACGTTTATTCGATGCGCGGAGAACGCGCCAACCAGAACCTGTCTGCTTCAGAGGATCAAGGTCTCCTTCGTGGACCTTCGTGTCCTTAGTGGTTCAAGGTCTTTGACCACAAAGGACACTAAGGTGCACGAAGGAAATCCCACTTCACTTCTTGAAGTTCGCGCCCATCACTGAGAAATCGTCTTCTGCGAGGCTGCGAACCACTTCTTTCTGGAAGTAATCGCCGCTTGCGGCCACCGTGCTGCCATAGCGCTTCTGAAACGTTGTGCGGCTCTTGTCGATGTCTTCCTTCAGGCGATCGTACAAATCCTTGTTGCGGCGGCCTTCATTGACGTTCGCCTGATTGTAGAGCTTGATCTCATCGACCAGCAGCCGCGCGAAACGCTGCGCCTTGCGATGCGTATCAGCGTCTTCCGCCGACAATCCGGCGAATGGATCGGCGGCCGGCGCTGCGGCGGCGCTCGCCGATGCCGCGGAAGCCGCCACTTCGACCACCTCGGCGGCCGGCGCTGGTTCGGGCTCAGGCGCCCTGGCAATATGTTTCGGATTATGAGCGGCGAACGGATCCGAAAATGAGCTGACCGATCGCGCCGGCGCGGGTGGAGGCATCGGCCGTTCCATGCTAGGCATGGCTTCAACCGTTTCCCTCATTTGCGCCTGCTTGCGCAGCGAAGCGACTTCGAGCCAGGCGCTGGTCGCCATCACCAGAACTTCGAGCGAACCGGCGTCGAGCAGGTTCTCCGCGCCGCCGTCGGCATAGAGCAGCGCCGCGACTTTGTCTTTCAGCACCAGGGGCAGGATCACAATCTGCTCGTTCGACGGGCCACCAAACTGCTTCACGAAGCGGCGATCCATTTCCGCGATGTTGGCCGGAGTCGCAACGCGATTCTGATAGGCATGCGACGCGGGACCAGCCGTCATATCGAGCGGAAAATCTCTGATCTGATCGTCCTCAGCCAGGCCGCGAGCCTGCCATCCACTGGCGGATCCTCCCTTCACCACGAACAGAGCGACCCGAGAGGCGTACGACGTACCCGCATCGAGCAGGGCCTTGAGGATTTCTTTTTGCGTGCTTCCCGCATGAATACCGGCAACCGCCTGTACCAGGCCGCCGGGCATGGCACTCGCAGTCCCACCTTCCGCAGCCGCAGCCGGAGGTGGAAGTTCCGCCAGTACGCACTTGACTAACTCCGCTTGCAGCTTGGGAAGCTGCCGTTCCAGTGCTTGCGCTACGGCACGCTCAACGATTTCTTGGAGTTCCTTGCTCATTCTCAGAGAACCATTCTTATCTCAACAGCTCGAGCGTTACCTTTTCGACCGAAAGGACACTGCCCTGATTGCAAATTATAGGGGTACTCTCACGCCCGCAGCAGGGTACCGAAGTACCCTGTTCGCCCGGGTACGGCGACGTCAAGTTTCGATTCTATAGCAATCACCTGAGGATCAACGGCAGGATCGCGGGGAGCAGGATTGTTCATCTTGACACCGGGGCGGCCGCAAAGCATTTTTTCAACGGGGCGTTAAGCGACTACAGCTCAAACTTGCCTGTTTCGCGGGAGGATGAGTGAAATGGAGATGTTACGCGAATCAGGTACGGGGAGCGTTGGAGTCCTCTTTGCCTTTGCGGAATACACTGAAAAGAAAGCGTCTGCGGAATGCGCTGAAAAGAAAATAAAGAACTGCAATCAATGGCAAGCCACCAACGATGGCCACAAGACCTGCAGCAACTGAATGCCACTTGATGCAACCCCAAACGAAATCAATGACGGCGCAGATTGAAAACAAGAGTAGCGGACTGAGGCGGTTCATTCGCCAGCATTATGAGTGAAATAGAGATGCTACGACAACGGACGTGTGGCATCCTTGAGGGCCTTACTGACTGCAGGATCGCCTTCCCTAACAGGCCAATTCAAAGCCGGTGCGAGGTCATAGTATGGGCAGACGGGTTCCGCCCCCAGCACTACTGCAAGCGGAAGTACTTTATCGCTCGGGAGGCTCGAAGCCAGAAGCAATGAGAGTTCTAGAATCATCCTCTAAGGCCGACCATCTTTTCTTACCTTTCCTCAATTCTTAGCGCGCACACGTGCAGGCAGAATCGCTGCCCGCCTTTGGCAAAGCGCAAGGACGGGGGCACCACTTTTCCACGCTAGAAGTGGGCCACGCGCTGGACTGTACCCATAAGGAGCTCTGAATCGCTCATTTTGAACCCGGCGGATCCCAGTGGCCCAGAATACCGATCATGAAGGGTGAAAAGCTCACGTTTCCGTAGTGCAACGCGCCGTAATCGGGCGGATCACCCGGCCTCGGTGCGGGTCCGAAGCCGACGGCACTTTGTGCAGTCAGCGATATCGTCGAGGTCACATGAAGCTCGATCTGCGCTTGCAGGGCCGCCGTGGGAACGCCTCCCAGACCCGGCGTGCTGAGCTGGGGCGACAAGCTAAATTCGACATCCGGTTTGAATAGCCCCCAGTTGCGCTTCAGATGCAGATTCACCAGCGAGAAAGCCGCCTGGTAGGTCGTGGGATTGTTGGGGTTCGGTGACATTTGAACACTGATATTCGGCTCGTGAATCACATCGAGCTCGGTGCCGTCGTCGTCGACGTCACCAAATTTCCACTTGTCGAAGTTCCGATAAATCACAGTCACGGTATATGTCGCGGGATCCGATCCCGGGCGGTAGCGGTAATTGGCGTCTGCGCCGGTGGCGATATCGGCGGCCAGATGGGCATCGTCTTTACCCTGATCCGAGTCGTCGCCGCTTTCTGGGGAAAAATTCGCGGTCAGGCTGAGCTTGGGCAACGAGCGAGTCGTCCAGTAATACTTGGGCCACATGGACGGATTAAGATTAGCAGGCGCATGGGTCACCGCGCATACGCTCATGATCGCCCACTGCTGGTCGTCGGGCAACAGCCTCACCAGAGCGTCGAAGTCGCCCGGAGGCTGGAATTGATGCGCTCCGATTCCCGCACGCAGCCGCGCGATGTTGACCCCGCTCGCTTTGGGCGCAAATACGGACAGGCCATCCAGCCTGGACGCGGCCTTGATGCGCCAGAGTTCGTCGAGCATGTCTGGCATGCTCATGCCATTCAGGATCTGGCAGGCCTTTTGCCAGTCAGGAGGGGAGCTCTGCTGCAGGGACATTTGGAGCTGATTGTGCAAATCCCACAGTTTCGGATCATCGAGAGAACCCATGTCACACCTCCGGCACAGAGTTGGGCGCACCCAAGCGGGAGCGGCGTAATTCTACTTCATATTGTGACGAGAAAGCGGATTCAGTTTCATAAGAATAGTTTCGGGGCCGGGTGCAAGCCCGGAGTTCCTAATGTCGCGATTTTGTGTCGCAACCTCCTCGTCCGTACCTTCACTTCGTTCGGGATCGCGGGGCGGACGAAGGCGTCCGCCCCTACACAGACCGTGACCCGATTCGCCAGATTTCCCTTCACCGGATAGAATGGTGGTTGCTTTCGAGAGCGCCATATTCACCGGAAAATACTGAATCGCTTGAACCATGGGAGCCATCCAAAACAAACTGACAGGGCCTGTTAGCGAGGAACTGACACTCGTTCAGGCGGCCAAGCGGGGCGACGACTCAGCCTTCGAAGAGCTGGTCCGTCGTTACGACCGCAACGTTTTCCGGATCGCGCAGCACATCACGCAAAACCGCGAAGACGCGGAAGACGTGGTGCAGGAAGCGTTCCTGAAAGCCTACGGCAACCTGGCGCAGTTCCAGGAGCAGTCGAAATTTTATACATGGCTGGTCCGGATTGCGGTCAACGAAGCGTTGATGAAGTTGCGCCGGCGAAAGCCGGAACGCACTGTATCGCTCGACGAAGATATTAAGACGGAAGACGACTCCCTGCCGCGCGAGATCGCGGACTGGAGCCCGAATCCGGAGCAGCAGTACACGCAAGCGGAATTGCGCGAGATCTTGAGCAAGACCATCCAGGGATTGCCTCCGGGCTTCCGGACGGTCTTTGTGCTGAGAGACGTAGAAGGGCTTTCGACCGAAGAAACAGCAGCGGCGCTCGAATTGAGTGTTCCTGCGGTAAAATCTCGCCTGTTGCGGGCACGGCTGCAATTGCGCGAGCGCTTGTCACGCTACTTCCAGCGGCGCGAGCCGGGCGATGGCAAGTCCGGTGCGAGAAGTGAAGATGTCAAAAACAAAGATGTGGCGAGTGGAGATGGCGACCAGTGAAATGCTCTGAATTCCTGAGTGAGCTGACCAGTTACCTGGACGGCGTCCTCGACGAAAAAACCAAAAGCGAGTTGGAAAATCATCTTTCGTGGTGCCACAACTGCTACGTTGTTTGCGACACAACCAAGAAGACCATTGAAATCTACCGCGATTCTCAACTCTACGAACTTCCTGAAGACCTCCGCAGCCGGCTCCGTTCCGCCATCATGACCAAGTGCCAGCAGCAACGGAAACGCGGCCCGCAGAGCGTCTGAGTCCGGTTTTCGATTGCCGATTGCTGATTTCAAATTGCAGCGGTCGATTGCAGATGTAGGTTTCGAACTAAAAATCGCCAATCGGCACTCTGCAATCGGCAATTATATGGCGCATCGTGTTTGTCCCTGGTGGATCGGTTATCTGCTGGCGAGTCCTCTTCGCCGCTGGGTGGGACAGGATCCAGTCAGAATTCTTTCCCCTTACGTTCGTGAAGGCATGACTGTGCTGGAGCCGGGCCCCGGTATGGGATTCTTCACGATTCCGCTGGCGCGCCTCGTCGGTTCCTCGGGGCGAGTGATCGCTGTCGACCTGCAACCGAAAATGATTGAGAGTTTAAAGCGGCGTGCCGCGAAGGCACATCTACTGGCTCGTATCGATGCACGCGTGACTTCGGCGGAGACCATGGGCATCGGCGATCTGGAAGGAAAAGTTGATTTCACTCTGGCCTTCGCCATGGTGCACGAGTTCCCTGATGCGGGACATTTCTTCGCGGAAGTGGCACGCGCTTCGAAGCAGAATGCGCGCGTGTTGCTGGCCGAACCTCGCGGCCACGTCGGCGATAAAGGGTTCGAAGCCGAACTGATGGCCGCAGCCACCGCGGGCTTTGTCGCCACCGAGGGACCTGCCATCCCACGAAGCCTCGCTGCCCTGCTCGTGAAAAATTAGCCGCATCGAGTGTTTGGTTACGCTTCGGTGTTTATGAAAGTGATGCGGCTGGAGGTATCAGGTGGTCAGACTATAGCTAAGTTGTTTCGGTTCAATCGGATCATCCGGTTCCATTCTGGAACAATCGGCCTGAGAAAACCGAAACCCTTTAGACAATCCATGAATCTAAGTATTTGAGTGATGAAGTAACGGCGGAGGGGGAATCACTCACTATAACCCAGGTACTGGCATACACGCTCAGGTGTGGAAGGTGGGGTCCATGATTGAAAGATTGGTGAACTATTTCTTTGGCTGCAGGCACGTACGCTACAGCTTTCCCGTAACCGTTCGTCGCGCCAAGCGCCGCCCCCATGCTGCTTCCCTGACTGGAACCTATGTTGCCTGTCTCGATTGTGGCAAGGAATTCCCGTACGACTGGCAAGAGATGAAAGTCATTACTTCCCCCGAGCGTCATCGCGAGCGGCTGGCCGAGTTGGCTAAGCACGCCGCGTAGAAACTGCTTTAACCAAAGGGCACGACGGTCACGAAGGAAACTCGATTTCCCTTCGTGCTCCGTAGTGTCCTTCGTGGTTATTGCTTTTAGCGGGAGGGATATTCCGCCGGAATCGGCACCGGCACGCGCTTGTCGATGGGAACGAATTCCCTTTCGCCGGGCCCGAGATAGACCTGTCGCGGGCGCGCGATCTTCTGCTCCGGATCCTTCATCAGCTCTTCCCATTGCGCCAGCCAGCCAGCGGTTCGCGGAATCGCGAACAGCACGGTGAACATCTCCGGCCGGAATCCCATGGCCTGGTACATGATCCCGGAGTAGAAGTCGACGTTGGGATACAGTTTGCGCTTTATGAAATATTCGTCTTCCAGCGCGATGCGCTCCAACTCGAGCGCGATGTCGAGTTTGTGACTGCGTCCCGTGACCTCGAAGACCTGCTCGGCGCACCAGCGGATGATCTTCGCTCTCGGATCGTAATTCTTGTAGATGCGGTGTCCAAAGCCCATCAGCTTGAAGTGTCCGTCCTTGACGCGCTTGATATAAGCGGGAACGTTGTCTTTCGTTCCGATTTCCTCCAGCATTCTCAGCACTTCTTCGTTGGCGCCACCGTGCAAGGGGCCAGCCAGTGCCGATGCCGCCGAGGCGACCGCGAGATAGGGGTCGGTCTCCGAGCTTCCCACCGAGCGCATTGCACTGGTGCTGCAATTCTGCTCGTGGTCGGCATGCAGAATGAAGAGAATGTCGAGCGCCCGAGAAATCGCCGGATGGGCGACATACTTGGGCTCGACCATCTTCCACAACATGTTCATGAAATTCTCGGTGTAGCTCAGATCGTTGTCCGGGTAAACGTAGGGGAATCCCACGTTGTGCCGGTACGACATAGCCGCGATCGACGGCACTTTGCCGATCAGACGCACAATCTGGTGCATGCGGTCCTTGGGACTGCGGACCAGCTTCGCGTCGGGATACACACTGGACAGCGCCGCAATGGTGCTCACGAACATCGACATCGGATGCGCCGAGTAGCGAAAACCCTCCATGAACTTTTTGGTGGTCTCGTGCAGCATGGTGTGGTGCGTGACGTCGTACACCCAGCTGTTCAGCTCTTTTTCTGTTGGCAGTTCGCCGAACATCAGCAAATACGCTACTTCCAGGAAGGTGCAGCGCTCCGCCAGCACTTCGATGGGATATCCGCGATAACGCAGGATGCCCTTGTCACCGTCGATGTAGGTAATGCTGCTTTTGCACGAGGCGGTGTTGATGTAGGCGGGATCGTAGGTCATCAGTCCGAAATCGTCAGGACCGGTCTTGATCTGGCGCAGGTCCATGGCCCGGATCGTTCCGTTCTCCACCGGAACTGTATAGCTCTTATTGGTGCGATTGTCGGTGATAGTGAGTGTGTTCTCTGGCATGAGGTTTCCGCCTTTACGCGAGCGCGATTACAACAAGCATAGCCGAGCCTATGGCGGTTACTCAAATCGATCTGTGATTTAAATCACAGATTCCTGTGACTGGATGGCACCTGGCGGTTCGGAATCGCGTCGTTGGCAAAGCGACAGTAAATCCCACTTTTCCCAAAATCAGGGAGAAGTGGGGCACCCCAGATCACTCGAATTCGAGCATGACGATTTCCGGGTTCGAGCCTAGGCGCAGGGGCGGGCCCCAGGTACCTGCTCCGCTGGAGGTGAACACCTGCATCTTCCCGATGCGACTCAGTCCATAGACAAACTGCCGATAGACTCGGCGAGCCATCCAGCTCCAGGGAATGAACTGGCCCAGATGTGTGTGCCCGGAAAGCTGCAACGAGAAGCCGAGGGCTTCGGCGGTGGCGGGATCGTCAGGCGCGTGGGTCAGCAGGATACTGGCGCGCTTGGGATCGAGCGGAACACTCCGCATCACAGACGCCAGCCCACCGTTGGTTGCAGCGTCGCGATATGGAACTCCTACGATCTGCAGCCCGTCGACATTGACGCGCTCGTTCTTGAGAACGCGTACGCCCGTGGCAGCAATCGCATCCAGATATTTGCTGTCGTCGCCGAACTGCTCGTGATTCCCTGCCACGAAGAAGACCCCGTGCGGAGCAATCAACCGGTTCAACGGTTCGGCGGCCTTGGCAGCGTCGATGGCCGTGCCATCGAACAGATCGCCGGCGATGAAGATGAGGTCAGGAGCCTCTCGCAGGACTGCGGCAATCAGGCGCTGCAGGAATCCGCGATTGCGTACGTGGCCCAAGTGCACGTCGCTAATGAGAGCTGCCTTACGCCCACGCCAGGCATCGGGCAGATTCTGTAGCTTTACTCGGGCGCGAGTGATGCGGGTCCAACTGGCGTTCCAGATGCCATACAATCCGAGCGCCATGGCGAGCGCGAACAGTACCTCTACCATCCGGTGAAAATTGATTCCCACGCCGGCCAAGGTGGCGATTCCGAGCAGCATCCAGGAACCGAGCGCCGCCAAAAACAGGAAACTCAGAAAGCCCATCCACGCGGCTGCGCCCTTATAGAGCACGCGTACCGGTCCGCTGGTGTAGGAGAACGCCAGAACAGAGGCAACTACGAAGCTGATGGACAGCAGGCCAAGGGTTGCTTCCAGCATGCCCGGACGACCAGGCACGTGGCGGAAGGTCCATGTCTGGTAGAGAAAGTAATGAGTGAGGAAGAGGACGATCTGAACGATTGCGATGAAGGTTAGGAAAGTCTTTCGGCGGTGCACGTTTCATTGGATTCCGAAAGGCCCCGCCGGGATTCCCGAAAGGAATAGGGCAAAAAGGGCGGTTCTCTCTGCACCGCCCTCAAAAGACTGGGTTTTTCAGGGTACTCAACCTGCTCTTCGAGCTAGCTGGCCATAGAATTAACTGCATCCAGCACGGGTCTCGCCAGTCGTCTCAGGCGACCGGAGATTCTCTGAGCGGCACCTGCGGCCTCGTCGTCTGTGACCACTGTCCTTTCGCGATCTGCCTCCTTAGGCAGGCGTACTCTGCCGGAGCGCTTTATCGAGCGAAGGCTCTGAGCGTCCGACTCCGTTCGATTACCAGTTGCATCAGCGAGCGACCCATTGTCTCTATCTTCGCTGAGCAGCGGAGCCGCCAACCGAAGAGCCTCGATCTCTCGACGGAGTTGCTCGATGAGAATTTCTTTGGCTCGCAGAACTTCGTATACATCGCGCATGTCGTTCTCCTGGGAAATGTGGTTTCACTCTAAGGGGCCCCACGACGTCGAAGAGCCGCGTCGGCTCCACGATCAAGATCACAGTCATTCAGCAGAATGGACTCTAAAAGGATTACCTCTCGACAGCCGGAAACTATATTAGGTATTTTCGGTAGAACCCTAAGGGAAACACTGTATCTGGTCGCGGCGAGCGCCTTATTAGGTTCCCAATGTATTTGGCCAGTTGGGTTTGTTGGAGAATGAGTCGTATGCACTTGATGTGCAATTCATCCGTGAGGGTCCGCTGCAGTTCCGAGTGAGCGGCAATTCCCTAACTCATCTTACTTTGCCAGCCGAAACGGTAAGCTCTTCGAATGCATCGTGCATCATGTCCAGTGCCTTCTTTACCTCGATGGGGTGCGACTGAACTTCCTTGACGATCGCCTGGATATCATTGTCGTGAATCGCGACGCCGGCGCTGCGAAGCTGCGCGATGATCTCGTCGGCCATCTTGCGGTACTCTGCCTCAGTAATTTTGATGGCTTTGGGCACGACCCCAAGCAGGAGGCGCACACAAAGTTGCTCAAGCACGACAACAACCAGTGCGAGCATTGTGAATTTGCCTTTAGTAATTTTCTTTCCTACGCTTCCCACGATCACACCGACGCCAAAGAAAACGACTTGGGGCGTCACTGCATCGGGAATGTTCCCCTTGACGTCCTTGTACACCTGCTTCAGTACGGCGTTGAAGACCTTGTCATAGAGAACCGGCGCGTGTACTTTCAGCAAGGCGCGAGCTTTGAGAACGGCTTCAAGTTGGTGGTACCACACCGAAAACTCATCTCGATTTTCAATAACGAACTCGGCTACCTCCGTGCCGACGACAATGAAAAATCCGGCGGTGCTCGCGCCGGCGAGCAATCCCATGAGGAAACTCACTTCTATCTGTGCCAGTCGCACCAGCGGTTCGGCGCTGCTTACTCCGGCTATGAAGGGATGGGTCCGGACTTCATTGATAAAACCTTGGGAACCCTGCGCGAAGAATTTGCCATCGATGGAGTAGACAACCTGCAGCCCATCAGCTGACCAAACGAATCGCCTGCCGTCGGAAGCGATCCAGGTCTGTCCCGACCTCACGGTGCCCCAGATGCCGCCAATGTTCAGCATCGTACCAGTGTCGAGCTTCGGGACGATTGTTTCAGGTCGTGTGATCAGAACTGGTATGTCCGCATTGCCCATGGCGGTCTCCGTCGAACCGGAATCTTCTGTTGGACTCTAAAAAACGGGGGCAATTGTACACTAACTTCCTTGCGGGGTGCCGAAATCAACGTCATTTCAACACCACTGAGAAAACGCAGGGGAGGATAAAGAGGGACACAGGCGGCTAGCGGATGTTCAGGTCAGCGTAGTGGGCGAAACTGGAGAGCGCTACCTGGTCGTTGCCAGGTATGTAGAAGCCAAACTTGCCCAGGCTGAGATTCGCGCCGGGCTGCGTCCAGCGATCGAGGACCGTCCAACTGTTACCCTGCTTGATCTGGTGGACGAGTTCGGTGGGGGTAACGCGAATGTGGAGCGCGCGGAAACTTTTCTTCTCGCCTTTATGCGGAACGATGATTTCGTCCGTCTTGTTCCCGTTATGAATGACACTGCGGTAGAAATTATTGTCATCCATTTGGAAGAGGACGTAGTTTTTGGAGTCGGTGTAGTTGAGCACCCACTGCAACAGGCGACCCTTGGTAAGCATCGCGGAAAAAACAAATGTGCCCGAGGCAGGAACGACTTGGTATAGGGCGAAGTCCCCGCCTTTGCGAGTGAACGAGTCTCCCTCATGTTTCCAGGCGCCTGGATCATCCCACTTCAACATACCGTTCGGGGCGAGAGACAAATCCAGGGTCTTCGATTGACCGGCGATGACGTCGAGCGTGGTCGAGCGCGTGAACCTGTCGGCGGTTCGCGCAGTAAGAGTGTAGGTACCGGGGGCAAGATTGAGCGGAACACCACTGCTCACTATTGTAAGAAGGTCGCCCTTCACGATTGCAACCTTGGCGTCGGCGGGCGCGAAGGTAATCTTCAATTCGCCGGCCGCGGCTTCCAGCGCGGCATCCGCAGGAGCGAGAGATATGGCTCCGCCCGCAACGAAGTGTTTCTTGAACTGACGGGGCTTGAATCGTTCTTTGCGCAGTTCGACGGTATGGTCTCCGGGATTGATGGTGGAAACGGAGAGCGTGCCATCGGGCTGAATAGTGCCGACCAGAGTTTGATCGATGAGAACCGCGGTTCCTGGAGCGCCGCCCTGGATGGTCAGCGAGGCCAGGCGAGGCTGCGGCTGGAGGTTGAAGATAAGCTTGGCCTCTTCTCCCTTGCGCATGCGGATCTTTTGTTGAGGAGGGTCCTGAAAGCCGCTCTTGGAAACTTGTACAACGTAATCCTTGAGTTCGAGATTCGGTAGGCGCACCTGGCCGGCATGAGTAAGTTTCCGTTGAAGTTTTCCGTTTAGAAAAACTCTGGCGTCGTCTTGACCGGCAACGACCAGGAGCGTGCCCAGGTTGTGGCGGGACTCGGCGGGCGGCTGATCATCGGGCGTGACTTTTTCGGCAGCGGTGTCGGAAGCAAGACCCGAAGCAGGCACAGATGGTTCGGGAGCTGTTGGTGCGGGAGCGGAGTCAGTGGGGGCGGAAACGGCGGGGACGGAGACGGCTGGAGCAGCAATGGTGGAAGCGGCTGGAACGGCTGCGGGGGCCTTCGCGATTGGCGGAGCCTGATGTCTTCGCGCCAAAAAGGAAATCGCTGCGAACAGGATTATCGCGCCAGCGGAGACGAGGATCATCATTCTGGAGTTCGACCTCGTGCGCTGTTTTGGCCGGGATGATGGGGATACGGCTTTGACCGCCGTGTCGGAAGGCTCGGCGGCAGGAAGGAGGGCGGCTTGTAACGGGGTGACCTGCGGCGATGGCGGAGTCCTCCGGACTTTGCCCCGGGGCGCAGTCCTGAGCGGAACTTTGCTCGGCGTGACTTCGGTTGGCCGCACAATGGCGGCGGGAGCGCCTCCTGCTGGAACCGAGCTTGGCGACGCTAGACTCGGCGGAGGCGGACTTGTCGAACCCTGACTCGCCGGAACCTGACTCGGCAGATCTGGACTGGCTGGAACCTCACTTGGCGGAACCGGGCTTGGCAAAGCCGGGCTCGTATTAGCGGGCGCAGGTTTTGGAGCGCTGGGGCGCGGGACGTGAAGAATTACGGTCGCGCCTTTGCTGCGTGGCGACAAGCTGGAACTCTCCTGCGGGACCAATCCCAAGCGGAGGAGCAAGGCATTGGCGATGGACAAGATTTCGCCATCCGTCCAATGCTTGGCGGCCACCCCTTGTATGCGCACGGCTAAGGCTTGTTTTGCAGCAACGTCCGCAGCCCCATCGATTTCGCGCTGCAAGCGCCGCAGGTCTTCCAAATCGCCGCGGCGGGCCTGACGCCGGCGAGCGTCCTGGTCGCGCTGGATTGCATCCTGGATCTGGAGCAACTTGGGATCGTGGGGATGAACCGCCAGTCCTTCCGCAACCCAGGCCAGTGCCCCGAATAAATCACCGGAGGACTGCAGCTTGCCGGCTTGCGAAACCCAGTCTTCCACCGAGCTCTTTTGTTTTCTGTCTACGATCAGGTTAAGGATCGTTTTAGCCGTGGGATGCGCAGGATTCAAGGCGAGCGCCTGATTGGTTAGCGTCTCGGCTTGCAGCCAATCGGTTTCTAGAATGGAATGCGCGTGCTCGACGAGGGCATTGGCGAGAATGGCGCGGGCGAGAGTATTGCGTTTATCCAACTCGTAGGCTTTGCGCAACACCTGAATCGCTTCGGCGGACTTCCTCTGCGCAAACAGTTCCTGGCTTTCGGTGATAAGACGGTTGGCTTCGGCAGTGCGCTGAACGCCATCCTGGGCGAGCTTTTCCAGTTCGGACAGCTCCGCATCGTTGGGGAAATCGGCGGCGGTGCCTCGCAGCAAATCCAAGGCGCGAGCGTAGTCGCCCGAATGCAGACAGCTGTTGATCTGCTCAACGAGCCGCGTTTTGGATTCGGTGCGGGTTTGCTGGTCGCTTCTTTTCTCCAATCGCTTTAACCCCGAAGGTCAAATCTGGATGTCGATTGTGGACGTTGCGCAGGATCCCCCAGCCGTGTCTTGCGCCCGTCGCCTTGCGCGTTCAAATGTGACTCTCCTCGATCCGGATCGAAAGCTCCAGCCATCAGCCGCCCTTTGATGACACCATTGACATCATTTCCCCGGCGCACGACCGTTTCGTCGGCGCGGTAGACGGAGTCCTTGCCCTTGCCGCAGACTTCCCGGACTTCGTGACAGCCAGGCAATTCTCTGGGGTAAAGAGCGGATTTTCATGGCGTGCCCTCCTAAGCGGGGGGCGTCAGCATTCTTACTCGATTAGGCGGAAAAAGGTAGTGTCCTTGTAGTTGCGTCGCTGGCCATGTCCCCGGTTGCGAAGCGTTCTCAATTCTTCGCGTATTTCACGGACTCGGGATTCCTCTTTATCATGCGCGCCACGAAGGGTGGACGAATCGGGTCGATGAGGGTGGTCGTGACGTTGTGACGGTTGATTGAGAACGGCTTGCCATGCGTGGGAAAAAGGTGTTCGGGATCAATGTCCAAAGTTCGGGGCCTGGGAAGTATTTGCTTAACAAGCTCCGCCTGCTTGCCAGCTTCGGCCCGTGCGCAGGACATAAGAACCTACCTCGTAGAAGCCACAAAAAGCGAACGTACGAGGCGACGGCGCGTACACACACATCTTTTTCTGGCCTTCTGGCGGGCTAGGGGATGCGACAGCGGTCACCCTCGTTCAACGTTCTGGCTTGCTGCCGTCCCATGTATGTGTAGGAGAGCTTGAGCGTCTTCTTCGTCCCTTGATTCGGATCACCGCCCAGATTGGTATTGTTCACCTTAAAATCGAGCGAGTCGTTACGCACCATGCTCCGGACACGGTTGGTGACGTCGCTGCCTTTGCCACTCATGCCGTAAATCGCCCGATCGATGCGTAGGCGACGATTGTTAGCCACCTGGGCTCCGGCCGAAGAAATGGCAATGGTGCAGAGTAGAAGCATCAAGGTAGAGGTGACGATCCGATTTCTTCGCATGAATTCTCCCTGCGCCGGTTAAAACCGGCATGGTTTTGCAAGTGCACCACATGCGCGGATCAGTGCAAACTGTCACTTGTTACAGGCGGATTTCACTCATGAGAATTGGCCGATCCCGGTCAATGTGCACACCCGCAGGCCATTAGACTCATTGCCGGCTGCGAGCAAATCGTCAATTTGCCTCGCGTTTATAGTTACAGGCTCCGGACGAACTGAATATTTTCGGGACGAACCCAGCGAATCATAGTGAAGTTGAGGTACGCCAGAATGGAGCACCCCAGCGTCAAACTCATCTTGGCGAAGACTGTTTCCGACCAGTCGTCCACGGGAAAAACCATCGCGGCGGTCGTGTCGAAAGGAAGCCAGGGATCGAGGTCCACGACTTTAATGGTTTTGCCGTTCGATGTCTTGGCATCCTTGAGAGGAACCTTGACCGTCTGCTTCCCGTTCAAGTACCAGTAGACCTCGCCGGGCGGGTTCAGGATCGCAAAATCTGCATTGGATTTTTCCGGCAGACCAATGCTGGATTCGGTAACGTCATCGAATCCTCCCAGCACGTCGAAAGATACATCTTGAAAGACCGCTCGGTTCGATTTGGTGAGAACAAAGCGACCAATAGCCACGGGTGGAAACGGACATCTCGCTGTCGTAATGCTGCTCTTCTGCAGAGGCGGAATCCAAACCTGCTGACTGAACCGGCTTTCATTCGGCCCGTACCGTGAGATGCTACCGGGACGCAGGGCATCTTCGGTAGCTTCGTCCGGAGTGGCTCCGACACCCCAGATGAGATATTCGAAATTTGCACCTGGCTTAATGGGACTCTCATCCGGCACTTGGGCTTGCGTGTAATAGAACAGAATGATGACGCCCATGCGAGGATTGTTAGCACGCGCTCTGGCGATCTGTGCCTTGATCGGATCCAATGCGGCACTGACCTTGTTTTTCTGGACGTAATCGTTGATCAGATTTAGAACAAAATTGAGTCCCTCAAGCGCGATCTGAATCCCGGCACCGATCGCTTCGCCCTTCGGAGATAATCCGCCGACCTCGGGAACCGTGTTATCCGCGACACCGACGAGAGAATACGATCCCCCTGCTCCGCCGCCCCCAGTGCCACCGCCGCCACCACCTTTCGGGGGAAGCGGCATGCCATTCGGACCGATGGGCTTGGGATTGAGACCAAGCAGCCGACGTCCCTCGTCGGGACGTTCGTCTGGGGTGCTAACTACCTTGAGACCGCATTCCGGAACCAGTTGTACGCCAAACTGCGGGGCCTTTTTGGCCAGTCCCGCGTCTAAGGTCCAGAGCTTGGCTTTAATTGCCTTGGCCTGAGCGGCTACAAACACGTCGCCGGGTTTGGTCGGGTCATTGTGGCCTTTGCCGCCATATTCCGTGATCTGCCCGGGAGCGTTCTTAGCAGGTGTGAGATAGATGTTATCAGCATACACATTGACCCGGTCGGCCATTTTGCCCGAATCGGCGACATTGATGCGCAAGTCGGCCAGCATCTCTCGATATTGGCCCCCCATCTGTGGAGTCTTCGCGCGAGTGACGAGTTCTTCGTATGCCGCTTTGGAGATGTAGACCTGCGCGCCAGATTTCAAGTAACGCGTCAGGGCGTCTGCGACGTTCTGATTCCCCTGCGAAACGAGCTTGAGGACGTTGGTATCGAGAATAATCGAATTAGGCATTACGCACTTCCCTTCTGTGGGGACGTGAGTACCCCTTGTATCTGGACTACCGTATTCCCGCTAACGGTGCTGATGATGAGCCGGAGCGTTCCTTGATGGAGAATGCCTCCACCTTCACGGGTTCCGCCAGCAAAGGTTCCAACGCCGTTTCGGATGGTCACGTTGGAAATGGTGACATGAGCGGTGCTGGAAATTGTGACGACCGTTGAACTTCTTTTGCCGTCAATGATGGTCGTCGCGGCACTAGCATCTATAAGTAATGCCGTCCCCAGTAGCCTTTTAGGTTTGAATCTCATGACCGCCTCAGTGTTGAAGAGTGACGACTGGAGCCCGGAGACTGACCCTTTTAGGAAAAGCCCCTTATTTCACGCCCATTCGAGGAAGGTAAAGCTGCCGAAGAAAGACGCCCTAAACCACCAAAAAGATTCTCCTGCTACTGGGTTTTCATGTCAAGGCGAGAGGCACGACTGCTGTTATCGGGCCTTAGCACTCAAATTTCGATTTCTTTCGATTCAGTTCACATCTGAAGCATTTGTCAGTAGCCGGAAGATGAATGTAATCCGAGAGATATTACGGCAGGCGTACGGGAGCTGGGGGAGCTTCCGTACCTTTTCATTTTGAGTATGCTGCCGACGCCGTTTTAGGCGGAATTTCTCGAAACGTTTCTCTGATTGGTTTCACTATGCCATTGCGGCGCCCGATAACTCTCTTGCGCGAGAATCTCACTTGACGCCCACGTCGAGTGCGTTTAACTTCGACAAACTATTTTGACTGGCGGAACAAATCGCTTCGGGCCCTGACAGGAGGGTGGTATGCAGTTTCGCCAAGCTAGTCAATTTCCATCCTGCGATCATTACCTGCAGTATTTCCTCGCACCCGACATGTTGAAGCAGCGCGCGCAAGTCTGGGATGCATTTTGTGAAATTTGCGAAAGCAAAGCATTGGCCACAGATGGTGTGACCTATGGAAAGGGCCCTCTCGTTTTCATCGGGTGTGTCCTGGCCGGCGGACAGGGCAAATACTGGTCAAAGCAGAAAACCGTTTTCATCCATCCCATGGTCGCGCTTCTTTATGAAAAAAACACGCATCGGCAGCAAAGAATGTGGGATCGTGCAAAAGAAAAGTACCATTGGTTTGACTGGATGCCGTGGGAAGCGACGGTGCTGCACGAGATTGTTCATTGGGCGCGCGATGTCGGAGGTAAGCCTGAACTTTATAACAATGAAGAAGCTGGCGACGTGTTTGAAAAGAAGGCGTTTGATCGAAAGATCAGTGCCGGCGCGACTTTTGGTGAAGACTCTCAATGCGAGTACAACCCGACTCCGCCCTGGCGGTGAAGTTTGATTGAGGATTTGCCTCCTGACCTGAATCGTTGCCTCATCGACTTACTTTCACCGACCCTCCACCCGGGTCTTAGCTAACACTTCTCATGCCGGACGCCCGCAGGCGAAAATTCAAAGCTTCCAGCAGTCCTCTGTGCCCCTTCGTGCCCTCTGCGGTGAGCCTGTCACCCTAAGCTCTGAAGTCTGCCGCCCGCGTGGTATAACGTTCGCGACCTCGGGAGGTCCCCTGTGCTCAACCGCCGCCATTTTGTCTCCACCGCCACGACCGGCATTGCCGCTTCACTGGCCCTGCACGGAAATCTCTTTGCTCAGATCGAGAAGACTCCGTCCCTGCCCGACCATTCGCTGCTCGACAAGAACGAGGACGCGTACTGGGCCGAGATGCGAAAGCAGTTCCTCATCCCGGAGGACGAGATCTATCTGAACAACGGCACGGTCGGCTCGAGCCCCGCGCCCGTCCTTCGCGCCATTTTTGACGGCTACACCACGACGGAGAAAATGGATCAGCAGGATCCCGAGGACTATCCCATCTGGGGATACGCCGCGTGGAACGAATTCCGCGATCCGCTGGCGGATTTTGTGGGATGCAAGCGCGACGAGATCGCCCTGCTGCGCAACGCCACCGAAGCGAACAGTTATATCGCCAACGGCATCGACATGAAGCCCGGCGATGAAGTGCTGATGACCGACCAGGAGCATCCCGGAGGTGAGCACCCGTGGGACTTGAAGGCGAAGCGTTACGGCATCGTCATCAAAAAGGTCACGCTTCCCCGCCCCGTGAAAGATGCCGCTCAGGTGCTTAACCTATTCAACGACGCGATTACGCCCCGTACGCGCATCATTTTCTTCAGCCACATCACTACGTTCTCCGGAGTAGTGCTGCCGGCGAAGGAACTCGCCGCCTTGGCGCGCAGCAAAGGAATCCTGTCTGCCGTCGATGGAGCCCACGTGCCCGGGATGATGCGGTTGAACGTACGCGACCTCGGCTGCGATATGTATTCCGCGAGCCCGCACAAGTGGCTGCAGTCGACCAAGGGCTCGGGCTTCCTCTACGTGCGCGATGAAGTGATCGACCGTTTGTGGAACACAATCGCTACGGAAGGCTGGGACGACATGAAGATTCGCGCCGAACGCTTCCAGCGCATCGGCAGCTCCAATGTGCCCGCCCTGTGGGGCCTGCGCGCCTCGATCAAGCTCGCCAATGACATAGGGATGGATCGTATAGAGAAGCGGCACCGCACGCTGGCTGACTATATTCTCGCCGAGATGCAGAAGCGCGGCGCCGAGTCGTGGACGTCTCCCGACCCAGCTCTGCGCTGCGCCATCGTCAGCGTGAACGTCCCCCCGATTCAGCGCGCCGATCTGGAGAACTGGCTGTGGAAGACGCACAAGATCCGCATCCGCGGCGGCGATCCGCACAAGCTACGGCTGTCAACGCCGTATTATTTGCAGAAGAAGGACATTGATCGGTTCCTGGCGAAGTTCGACGAATACAAGAAGGAGAAAAGGATCGGGTAAGCGCACTCAAAGGGCGGATAGTTGAAAGCGGCCGTAGATCACGGACCTACCTTCCTGCGGGTGACGACGAGATTGCCCGCTTCGAGTAGAGAATTCAGTACTTTGTCCGGATTGAGCCTCGGATCAGGCATCGTGACGCTGTAGTATCGCTCGTAGATACTTTTGAACCTGATCAGCACGCTAACTGCTAATCCCTCCTTGATCCAGTGGACCTGCAAGCTCTTGGTCGGTCTCGGGGAGATGTTTCTGATTTCCGCGACCAAGGGGTAGCAAAGTTCGTTTGATTTACTCTCGAAGTCCAGAATTCTTGTTCTGATCACGTCTGCTGCCGGCGAGAGAATGTATCGATATCCACCACGTTGAAACATGGCTAGATAGGCAATCCTAAACAACGCAAGGTTCGCTCGCATAGGAATGTAATCCATGTTCAGCGTGACTCCGATACTTTCCACGGATTGCTTGCCGAGGGTCTCTTTAACGTTAGTGACCACTGCAGGATTGAACGGACGTACCGACATCGACACCTCTGACCGATTCGACGACAAGGTCAAATCAACTGGTAGGTGTAAACCTCTGACATCGATCCATCCCCTAACGGGTCGCGTTCCGATGCCTGAAAGAGATTCAGCACATCGGACCATCCGGATTAAGTGAGACTCAAGGTCAGAACCATGTGTGTTGTTGCAGGATCTGCACGTTAGTGTAGTTAGCCGACCACCAAGACGCTGGGGAATGATGTGTTCCTCAGTAATGAGAGGATCTGGTAAATCAATCCCCTCTTTCGATAGCGGGACCAGGCAAAGCGGACAGAGAATCCTGCCAGGGAATTCTGAGGTTGCCCGTGCTAGGTCGCCCGTCAACTGAGCAAAAATCTGGTGTGTTTTTCTGCTCCCCATCACTCCTGCTAGAAGCTAGTCGTAGTATTCCAGCCCCAGGTGCGTGATCAGCTCCTCGCCTTTCAGGTGGCGCAAGGTGTTCTTCAGCTTCATCAGCTGGATGAACAGATCATGCTCCGGATACAGCCCCGGAACCGTCATCGGGGACTTGAAGTAGAAGCTGAGCCACTCCTGGATGCCGAGGCCTTTCAGTTCTGAGCAGCGCTGTGCGAGATCCATGAACAGGACCAGGTCGAGCACGATGGGCGCGGCCAGGATCGAATCGCGGCAGAGGAAGTCGACTTTGATCTGCATGGGATAGCCGAGCCATCCGAAGATGTCGATGTTGTCCCAGCCCTCTTTGTTGTCGCCGCGCGGCGGGTAATAGTTGATACGGACCTTGTGGAAGATGTTTCCGTAGAGTTCGGGATAGAGGCCGGGCTGCAGGATGTGCTCCAGCACGCCCAGCTTCGATTCTTCCTTAGTTTTGAACGAACCGGGATCGTCGAGGACTTCGCCGTCGCGGTTGCCGAGAATGTTCGTGGAATACCATCCAGCGAGGCCGAGCAGGCGCGCTTTGAAAGCGGGTGCGAGGACGGTTTTCATCAGCGTCTGTCCGGTCTTGAAGTCCTTGCCGCAGATGGGTGCTTCGTTCTTGCGCGACAGATCGAGCATCACGGGTAAGTCAACGGTGAGGTTCGGCGCGCCGTTGGCGAACGGCACGCCCTCCATCAGCGAGGCATAGGCGTAGATCATCGAGGGCGCGATCATCTCGTCGTTCTCGCGCAGCGCCTTCTCGAAAGCTTTCACGGACTGGTGCGCTTCCGTGGGCTCGATGTAGGACTCGGTCGATCCGCACCACATGGTGATCAGGCGACTGGCACCGCTCGACTTCTTGAATTCGCGGATGTCGTCGCGCAGCTGCTCGGCAAGATCCATCTTAGACTTGCCTTTCTTCACATTCGGACCGTCAATCTTCTTCACATAGTTATGATCGAAGACGGCAGGACGCGGAGTGATGGACGAGAGGAACGGCTTCAGTTGCTCGAGCAAGCGGTAGTCGAGCACGCCTGCGTTCGACGCAGACTCGAACATGTTGTCTTCGAAGATGTCCCAGCCGGTGAAGACCAGATCGTCGAGACCGGCGAGCGGGACGAATTCTTTCACCTTCGGCGAGCGGCCGTCGGTGCGCTTGCCGAGGCGCACGGTGCCCATCTGCGTGAGCGATCCGATCGGCTTGGCGAGGCCTTTGCGGATGGCTTCGACGCCCGCCACGAACGTGGTCGCGACTGCGCCCATGCCGGGGATCATTACACCGAGTTTGCCCTTGGCGGGTTCCATCGTCCCGGTCTCTGGCTTCGACTGGGAGCGCTTAACGCCACCTGTTCTCGCAGCCAGCTTCATCTCGCGGCTGGCCCGTTCGGCGTGCGCCAGCGCGGTCTCGCGGTGCTCGTGCTCACGCGCGGCGGCGGAATTGGAGAACTGCTTGCGATGACGGCGGCCGTCGGCGTCCCACCAGTCGGCCATGAATACTCCCGCTTTCTTCTGATACATGAGTCCCTTTCATAGTGGCGGTGGCTTGCCACTGCCACCGTCACCAAATCAACTGGCGATGGTCTCATGAACGGGGCGGGTTTGGCAAACCGATGCGGCTGGGGCGATTCCCCGCGGAGAGCTTTAACCACGAAGGGCACGAAGGTTCACGAAGGACTTCGCATGTTGGATTTTTCCTTCGTGTACCTTCGCGTCCTTCGTGGTCCACGCCTTTGGTCTTCTTCCGCGATGGATTCTCTATGGCCTCGCATCCGGGGCTTTTCCTGCCAGGGCCTTGCGCGTCGCGTCCAGCGTGAACTGCAGGGACTCTCGCGGGATGCTGTTGACGAAGGGGCCGATCATCCATGCCAGGCCCGTGGGGATGTCGCGGGTCAAAGAAATCGCTTCACACTCGACCAGCACGCCGTCATCGACTTGCTCAAAGGCCCAGTAAGAGTTCAGCCGCCACATGAAGCCGTGATCGTGGCCAGCGGCGAGCGTGCGCTCGTTCGACGATCCAGGATCGGCGATCTCGCTGACCCGGGTACTGCGCGACAAGCTGAACTGGTGCGTGGCGTCAAGACGTCCGTAATGCACGTTGTAGTCGGTGTCGAGCACCACGGTCACGACCTTATGTTTATGCAGTCGCATGAAGACCTGGAAATCGTCGCCGTTGTGCGAGACGAGCCGCGACCTCACAACGTCAGGCGTGTAGTGCTGGTTTGAGTGGTCGTAGTCCTGGACCAGGGCCAGCACCTGCGCCACCGTCACCTTCGAAATCAACACCGTGCCCACCCAGTCGTGGATCAGTCCGCGGGAAATCTCCGAAGGCGTTTCCCCTTGTTTCTCAATGACGACCTCGCCTTGCCGCAACCGCTCCATCACCTGCTTCCGCTGCGGGGCGCTAAGTGCGTCAATTCTCAAGAACGAGCGGCTCTTCCCTCTCGCCTGCATGATTCTTCTCTCGGCCGCGGTAGTGTAGCGATCGAATGCCTCGGTGGTTTGCTTCTCCTGCGCCGCCCCGACGTAGGTCAGGCCACAGATGATCAGGCAGTGCATGACCGCGGTTTTCAGCCTCAGCATCGCTCCCCTCTGCGCTGCAGGATGACACCGCGCAGGTTCTAGATCAATAGCTCTGCTGTCGTTTTGACAGCAATTCCGCATCCTTGGCTAACTCCAGATGGCAGGCATAGTTATCTCGCGATCTCGTCTCGCACAGAAGGCAGGACGCGGTCCACTTTTTGGGAGAGCTGCGGACAGAACTACGAATTGCCGGTGCTGGATCTTAACTCCACGGGCTTGCCATGAGGTGTGTGCCGGTAGGCTTCGGCCCAGGCTTCTTTGCGGGCAGCCAGCGCGGCCGGGTCGGAGAGGCCTTTCGCGGTCACCAGGCGCTCGAGAGCGGCAAGCCAGTGGTCGTAATAGTGTGAACCGTCGTCGGGCTCACCGCGGTCTGCGGCAGACTTCAGTTCTTCGGCCAGGGCGGCCGCCCATTCTTTCCAAGTGAAGTGCCCCTGCTCAGACAGTCTGACAGCCATGGCGAAGGCCTGCGCCTGCCAGGGCTCGGCGAACACGGGGCCCCCTTCGTCGCGCGGAAGCTGCGGCAGCGCGCTCAGCTTGTCGGAGATTTGCAATGGATCAGGCTGGTTCAAGGTAATCATCCCACATATCCAAGTAGACGCAATCTCGCTCCGGCGCCTGCGCACCCCACAGTTCACGCGCCGCGAAGCACACCGAATACACATGCTGCGGTTTTTCGCCGAGGAAATGCGCGTTGGTGTCCGGAAAAACGAAAACGCCGTGGTCACGATCGACGGTTCCTACTTTACCGCGCGCGTATCGCGGCAGCCGGGTATGGCCCACGGGATTGATATTGCGGGCACGCACTCGCTGTCCGACTTTAAAGAGCGAAGGTCCCGGCATGTCGCGCTGCGCGTGGATGCGGTTGGGAAGCGCAGGGGGAATCTTCTCCGGCGTCAGCGGCGGGGTGGCGCGAGCCGTCCCGGGTGCGGGCTTTCCGGTCTGAATCTCCGCCTCCGTGACTAGGCCTCGCCTCACCAGCAGATCCTGTAGTCCGGAAAACCATTGCTCGTAGTAACTGACCTCGAGATAGTCGGCAGGTGGCAGCAGCTCTCGCGTATGCCGGAACGCATCGAGGTTCCACTTGCGCCAAGCGCCTGCGGCGAGAAACATCGCGAACACGCGAGACTCCCACGCGGCATGAAAGACCGGCTCGTCCTTCTCGTATTGAACGGGGCCCATATCCTGCATCCCGCCCATGTCATGGATGCCGTTCATGACTGCACCTTCGATGGCGGCAGCACTTTGGCGACGCCGACCATTGAATTCCGCGTCACCAAGCCTGCCAGTTCATCTTCGCTCATTCGTTCCGTTCCCGCGGGGCGCTCGGGCAGAACCAGGTAGCGCAATTCCGCCGTACTGTCCCAGACGCGCACTTCGACATCTTCCGCGAGATGCAATCCGAATTCGCGCAACACGCCACGGGGATCGATTACCACCCGCGATCGGTAGGGAGCAGACTTGTACCAGACCGGCGGCAATCCGAGCACCGGCCACGGATAGCAGGAGCACAAAGTACACACGATGACGTTGTGCACCCTGGGCGTATTCTCAACGGCCACCATTCGGTCTCCCTGGCGGCTGAGGAACCCAAAATCAGCCATGGCGTCGTTGGCATTGGCCAGCAGCCGGGCCTTATATGCAGGATCCGCCCACGCCCGCGCCACTACGCGCGCACCATTACGCGGGCCAATCTTGTTTTCGTAGGTATCGACCAGGGCATCGAGCGCTGCGCGGTCGACGATGCCCTTCTCCACCAGCAAGGATTCCAGCGCCTTCACGCGCAGGGTTGGATCGGACGGCACCAACTGGTGCTCGTGGTCATGATCGTGTTCGTGCTGATGCTCCTGGGGGAGATTGGGAGTCATCGCTGCTCCAGCAGTCGCTGCCGCTGTGGTCAGGAAATCGCGACGCGTCGTGGTCATTCACATTGTCCCGCAAACAGTGATTGGAAATCAGAGGCCCCAGATGATTGCGCCATTGTGGTCCACCCGCGGAACGATGTCAATGCGGTGATCGAGCGAGGCCGTAAACTCGACTCGAGGTTACTGTGGTACCGAATGTGGGCTGATCGCTCTCATAAATTCTTTGAATTGGACTGATGCACCACTGCTGTTGCATAGTGGAATCACTTCGCGTCCCAGCTAAGTTTGCCGGTCCCAGCGGAGTCGCTGATTGCGTGCCAGCCAAGATCGCGGCATCGACAATCTCCTGACCCAGTCGTTCTCCACTACAGCCTGAGCCCATGCGATCCGCGTGACCGTACGTGTGTGTCCAGCGGACAGCGTGCTCATCAGACGTGCCCTCACATGCAGGGCAGAATGGAGATTCCATGACCACAATTCGCAAATTCGTTTACGCCGCACTGCTGGCCGCGACTGCCATGAACTTCGCGCCCAGCCTGGCTGCAGCCCAGGAACCGGCCCACGGCAAATTCACACTCAAACACAACGTCAACTGGGGCAAAGCGGTAGTGCCGGCGGGAGACTATGAGTTCTCCTACGATCCCTACCAGTCCAAGCCGGTGCTGACCTTGAGCAAGCTCAGCGGAACGCGAACGGGGTTCATGCTGCTGGTCATCAACTCCGAAGAAAGTAAGCCTTCGGATTCGAACCAACTGCTGCTGGAGACGAGTGCCGACGGCAGTTACGTCTCGACGATGCAACTCGCCGAGTGCGGGGTGACGTTGCACTTCAACGTGCCGTCGCATCCGCTGAAGCAGATGGCAAAGGCGATTCCAGCCGGAGCGCCGTCCGGACAATAACAGAACGCTAACAAACAAAGGCGGATACTCAATCAGGTATCCGCCTTTTCACTTGCTCTATTCCAGCGTCTTCTTTCTTGTCCGTTTCCGGACATTCGATTCCACGAGTGCACATCTCGCTGTTCGGTCGAGTTCGGCGAAGGCTCGCTAGACTCCTGTGAAATCAACAATCTATGTGGGCATCACCGGATGAATGGATGGAGGTATGAACGTGCAATCCATGCGTGCAACCGAATCCCTCAAGCCACCTACCGGCCGTGTTCTGATTGCAGACGACCAGCAGCATGTCCTGTTCGCCTTGCAGATGCTGGTGAGCGGGTCGGGCTTCTCTACGGAGACGGTGACGCATCCGTCGCGGGTTTTGCGCGCGCTGGAGACGGAGACATTCGACGCCGTTTTGATGGACCTGAACTACACCAGCGACACGGTTGGCGGCGCGGAGGGATTGGAACTGGTTTCGAAGATCCTCGATGGACAGTCTGGTTCCGGTCTCGCCCCAGGGCACTATTCCTTTAACAACCCCTTGTTCGCCGCGTCGAGCTCTTTGCGCTTTGCCGCATCCACCTTCGGATATTCCAGATCGAGCGATTCCAGCGTATCCACGATGACGGTCGAGATCACTAGCCGCGTAAACCACTTGTTGTCCGCCGGCACCACGTACCAGGGCGAATGCTCGGTCGCGGTGTTGCGGATCATATCCTCGTAGGCTTCCTGATAGTCATCCCAACACGCGCGCTCGCGCACGTCGCTGGCTGAAAACTTCCAGTTCTTCTCCGGCTGCTCCAGGCGCTCGAGGAATCGCTTTTTTTGTTCTTGCTTGGACACGTGCAAAAAGAACTTACGGATAACGGTACCGCTCCGCGCCATATGCCGCTCGAAACTGCGGATGTCCTCGAACCGCTCGTCCCATATCTTCTTGCCGACCAAGGATGGCGGCGTCTTCTGGCTCTTCAGAATCTCGGAATGCACTCGCACCACGAGCACCTCTTCGTAGTAGGAACGATTGAAGATCCCTATGTGTCCACGCTCGGGCAGGTCGCGCGTCGTCCTCCACAAAAAGTCGTGTTGCAACTCCAGTTCCGATGGCGCCTTGAAGGAATACACCTGGCAGCCCTGCGGATTCACGCCCGACATTACATGCTTGATGGCGCCATCTTTCCCGGCCGCGTCCATGGCCTGAAAGATGAGAAGCAGTGCCCAGTTGTTCTGCGCGTAGAGTTTGTCCTGCAGTTCGGCCGTCCGGGCGATACCCCCGACCAGAGCCTCGGTCGCATGGTCCTTGGATTTCCAGTGGCCTGTGTCGGCGGGATCAAAATCCTTCAGGCGAAAATGCTTTCCGCTTTCGACGCGGAACGTTTTGGCGAGTTTGCCGGTCTTCATCGATATCCGCTCCTATGGCGCAACCCTAGCCTCCCACGATAGCAATTTTTGTTCAGTTTATGTGGTAAAACGATCGCTGCATCCGCCGTGTTTTTGTATGATCAGTGGGGCTGTCCGCTCTCTCGAAAAGGAGTTCTGATGAAGGCTCTTCCAATTGTGGGTGTTCTGCTAATAGTTTTGGGCGTGCTGTCTTTCGTTGTGCCTGTGCCCCATCAGGAGAAGCACGGCATCAAGGTCGGCGATGCCAAGTTCAGCATCCAGACGGAAGATAGTGAGAAACTGCCCCCTGCTGTGGGAATCATCCTCATCGGCGGTGGCGTGGTTGCCCTGATTCTCGGATTGCGCAAAGCTTGATCGCTCCCCACCCACCGCGGCTTTCTTGTTCGAATCCGAGTTCCTGACATCAAGGGAAGACAGCAAAAATGCATACCAAACGCTCATCGCAAGAGCGGCAGAGTTCGTCTGCGCGTCATTCCCGGATCAGCCTTATTGCGGCAAGAATCCGGCTGCTGGCAGAAGCCGTTGGCACGATTCAGAGGCCATTTGGAGGAGGTTGCGGTAACCTCCGAGTAGCTGACAATATGCCCATAACAGGCTGAATTTCTCAATAGCCGTCTAATGCTTTTTTCCCTTCAGGCCATTCAGCGCGGCGATGAATTTCGGATCGGCGCGAAGACCGGCCAGTTCCGGGCTGTGTTCAAATTCATAGGTATTGTAGCCCGTCGCGACTGCACTGGCGATCAGCGGAATAGCGGCTACCCGCTGGCCCAGTTGTTCGAAAGCCTCTCCGGTCTTGTATAAGACTGTGGGATCGTCGGCCTTCAGAGCGAGCGCCTGGCGCGCGAGAACGAGGCTCTTTCCTGCGTCGCCCACGGCAGCATAGTCATCAGCCAGTTCGGCTATCCGTCCCGGGTCCTGTTTGCTGGCGTGGTCCGCTTCCTCCAGTTCGATTGCCTTGCGGTAAGCCTTTACAGCCTTGTCGTGATTGGTTCCGCTCCATGAATAGGCCGCTCCAAGATCCTCATACGCCTGGTAGCTGGTGGGATTCAATGCAATTGCCTTCTGTTCCATCTCTGCCGCCTTATCGTACTGGCCCTGGAACAACAATAGCGAACCCAGTGCGGCATACTTCCAGTCGGTTGGGTCAAGACTGATCGAGCGGTCCAGTTCCTTGCTTGCCTGCTCCAACTGGCCCGATTGCCGGTGCATGATGCTCAAATCATAGAACGAGATGGCATTGTCGGGCTCTAGAGCAGCTGCGCGCTCAAACTGGGAGAGGGCTTCCTTTTGATTGCCCTGCCTATACTCGGCGACGCCGAGCGACATCGGCCAGCGCCAGTCCTCCGGAGCCAGGTTAATGGCTTGCTGGTACTCGGCGATGGCTTCCTTGTCACGGCCTTGCGCTTCAAAGACTTCGCCCTGGGCGCTGTGGGCCTCGGCGCTGCGCGGTTCAAAGTCGAGGGCTTTTTTCAACTGCTGTGTCGCCTGATCCGTATCCCGTTCGAGCGCCGCGATGCGCGCCAGCGTAATATACGGGGCCGCCAACTCGGGTTGAAGCGCAATGGCCCGGTGGGACCAATCGCGGGCCTCGTGCAGCAGCTTGGGGTCGTGCTTGTAGCCGTGTTGTGCGAAGTACGTGGCCCCCAGCCGCGCCGCGGCCAGCGCATTGGTCGGGTCTGCCTTTAATACGGTCTGAAAGCCGTTTACCGCCCCGGCGAGGTTTGATTCCTTGTACGAAGCCAGCAGCAGGTTCTGTGCTTTCAAAAATTCGTCATCGGTCGGACTCGACAGCGTGGCCTCGGAACCGCTCGCGTTGCGCGGCGATTTGTGTCGACCGAGCCAGACCAGCAAAGCGGTCAGAATCACAGCGGCCGATAAGAAGCCGACGGAAACCCATTTTGTCGTTGCTTTTCGTCCGGCTGGCGCAGGCGCCGTCGCTACCTCCGCCGGCGCTTGCGCGCCCAGAGACTCGGCCAGCACAACGGCCAGCCGTCCCGCGCTGGTAAATCGCTTCGCCGGATCCATCTCCATGGCCGTGCTCACCGTGCGCAGCAGCGGTTCGGGAAGATCGGGCCGAAGATCCATCAGCGGCTTGCGCCTGGCAAACTCGGACAGCGCTTCCTTCCTGGTCAGTCCGCTGATCCGTGCGGGGTAGTCTCCCGCAACAAGGAAGTAGAGCAGCACGCCCATGGAATAGATATCGGTTGCCACCGTGCCGCGGCCGCCTTCAAAGAGCTCCGGGGCCATGTAATTCGGTGTACCCGCGATGTTAGTCTGGCGCAGCTCGAGCGCGCTGAGCCCGAAATCCATGAGTAAGATGCGTCCACCTTCTTCGCGCATCACGTTCTCAGCCTTGATGTCCCGATGCAACATGCCGGCGCGGTGAACTGCGCTCAGCGCGCGCGCAACATCGAGGCCGATCATCGCCGCCTCGCGGGCGCCGAAGGTTCCCTGTTCGCGCACCAGCACGGAAAGCGTTTTGCCGCGCACAAAGTCGGTCCAGAAACCGACCCGGCCATCGTGGCGATCGATGCCGTGCACCGGAACGATGTTGGGATGGCGCACTGACGCGAGCGCGCGTGCTTCGCGCAGCATCGCTTCGTATTCCACCTCGCCTGTGACCGCGCTGGGCAGCAGCAGTTTGAGAGCCACCTCCCGCTGCAGATGCGGATCCCACGCGCGGTACACTTCGCCGAATCCGCCGGAGCCCACCCGTGCCAGCAAAGAAAAACTGCCCCATGTGGCCGCGACTGCAGCTGGTTCGGCTTGCTCCACCGGGCCTTTCTGCTTCCCGCCGACCGCGCCGATCGAAATTGTCGGATCTTCGTTCATCGTGGGCGAAACCTGCTTCGATGCCCCATGCATCCCCGATGAATCCGTACATAGGCCCCGCTCTGACCTGAAGAGCCGCAGGCTGGTGGCACCATCCTACACGCAACTCAAAGGATTTGCGTAATCGCCGCATTGCGGCCCGAAGTTTCCGAGTTCCGAACGGATAACGAGCAAGCCGGAAGTAATTCTTATGTCAAATGGAATGAGGCGGCGGTCTCGCCCCTACCTCGTTAAAAATACAGGCGCTTGGCACTCCGAGAACGGTGTACGTACAAATATGTATACGAGAAATATTCCTTCGGGAACACTATTTCCACGGGTTAATGGACGGGCCTAGGCTATGATTGCAGTCACAACTGGCAGCTTGGCTTGCTGCCAGGCGTCGAATCCACCTGTCACGTTGAGGACGCGATGAAAGCCGGCGCGTTCAAGCAGGCTGCTGGCGATTATGCTGCGATATCCGCTCTTACAGTGCACGGCCAGCGGGGCGTCCCGATCGATCTCTGGTGGCGCTATCTTGAAGTTGTCGAGCGGCCACCAAGTCGCTCCTTCGATGTGCCCCGCATCCCATTCCGGTTGGCGGCGCACATCGAGTACCTGCATGCCACGCGCCTGCAATTGCGAATGTAGCTCTTCCGCTGTGATCAGATGGGTCTGCGTCACAGGGAACCCGGCCTGTTTCCAGGCGGCAACGCCGCCGGCAAGATAGCCGTCGAGTGTCTCCATGCCCACACGAGCCAGCCGCACGCGAGCCTCTTCCAATTGCTGATCTATGTCCGCAATCAGCACAGGATGCGCGGTCAATCCCAGCACGGTGCCTGCCCATGACGCGAATTGGCCTGACAGAGCAATATTGACGGAGCCGGGCACATGCCCTGCGGCGAACTCGTCTCCGGAACGCACATCGAGCGCGAGTTCACCATCCCGCAACATGCGTTCCAATTCCGGCGGCGTGATGGCGCGCAGCGCGGGCAGCTCTGACAACGCGGCTGCACCGGTGCGGTTGATCTCAGCATCTTTGAGGAAATACTCAGGCCGCGCCGGAAGATTACTCGTCAGCTGCGCGATGAACTCTTCCCTGCTCTTAATCTGCAGCGCGTAGTTAGTCAGCCGTTCGGTGCCGATCGTCGAGGAGCGCTCGGCCCGCATGTTCTTGCCGCAGAGGGAGCCCGCCCCGTGTGCCGGATAGACCAGCACATTGTCGGGCAAGGTTAGAACCTTGGTATGCAGGCTGTCGTAGAGCAGGCCCGCAAGCTGCGCGGGCGTATGCCTCGGGGAGAGATCAGGCCGCCCGACATCGCCTATGAACAACGTGTCTCCTGTGAGAACAGCCCACGGCGAAATCGACTTCTCCTTGTCAGTGACCACCAGGCAGATACTTTCTGGAGTGTGCCCAGGCGTCTCAAGCACGCGAATTGAGGCCTTGCCAAATTTCAACTCGAAGCGATCGCCGACCGGCACGTGGGCAAACTTCGCTCCGGCCTGCGCCCCCATGTAGATCTTCGCTCCGGTTCGGGCCGCGAGCTCCTTGTGCCCCGAGACGAAATCAGCGTGTAGATGAGTTTCGAAGATATGACGGATCGCGAGGCCGTGTTCGGTGGCCGCTTTCAGGTATAAGTCCACATCGCGTTGGGGATCCACCACCACCGCTTCGCCATCAGACGCCAGCAGGTAGGAAGCATGGGCGAGACATCCTAGATAGAACTGTTCGAAGTACATAGGCGACACCCGAGCGCGCCTAAGATGCTAGACCAAATTGCGACCCAATGCTATTGGGAAGGTAAGCGCAGGAAAATCAGGAGGGTAAGGGAGTAATGAATTCCAGTCCGAAGCAGAAACCGCTCTTCGAGCGCACGATGGCGGGCATGCGCGAGTGCACGGGAGTATCGAACTCAATTTCCAGAAGGTCGCCCGGATTAAGCAGGATGCCTGCGTACAGCGTCATCCCGCCCTCGCTCATCTCGGTGCCACGGCCCTCGACCACAGTGGTCGAAAAGCCTTTCGATGTGACGACGCGAACGGGCAGATCGACGGGCAGGCGATCCCAACGGCGGGTTTTATTAGAATCCGTCATCGTTGCCCATCATTATCTTTGTACCCACCTCACTGCAAATTACCAAAGTGAAAGGTCCCGGCTGCCTGACCGACACTCGAAGACTTGGCGAAACCATTGATGCCAAAGGAGGATCCTGGTTGCAGGGGCCATCGTAGAGAGGACAGCAGATTCCTCCTTGGCGCTGCGGGCCGCGTCGGAATGACAAAGGTTGAGGGGCTAGTAGATCTGACGGTCCTGTACAATTTGACTGTGAGTGCCCGCGCAAGAGCCTGCCTGGCCGCCCTAATGTTGATCACGGGCATTCTGGCCAGGGCAGAACCCGTCTCTCAGCTTCAGCCTACTGGATACGTAAACGATTTTGCTCATGTTCTCAACCCAGCGACGACGGCCCAGATCGGGGACATTTGCCGGCAGGTTGACGAAAAGGCGAACGCCCAAATCGCCGTTGTAACGGTCAATACTCTGGACGGCCAAGACATCGAGAGCTATGCCGTTGACCTGTTGAAGAAATGGGGCATCGGCGGGAAGAAGACCGACCGCGGCGTCCTGATTCTTTATGCGATTCAGGATCGTAAGGCCCGGATCGAGGTGGGCTACGGGTTAGAGCCCATCCTGCCCGACGGCAAAACGGGAAGTTTTCAGCGCGAAGCCGTCCCGCTGATGCGCAACGGGGATTACAGCCAGGCGTTGTCGCTGGTCACTACCCGAGTCGCTGATGTCATCGCTTCGGACGCAGGGGTCCAACTTACGCATGCCCAACCCCGCGCGCCGACGCGACCTGTGCAGCGACCAGAACGAGGAATTTCGCTTGGCGGAATTGTACTGCTGGTCATCATCTTCATCATCATTCTCGTCACTCCTCTCCGCAGCATTCTGTTCTGGCTGCTGTTCTCGAACATTTTTGGGGGACGCGGTGGATTCGGCGGTGGCGGTTGGGGTGACGGTGGAGGAGGCGGCGGTTTCGGCGGCGGGGGCGGCTTCGGAGGATTTGGTGGAGGCAGCTCCGGAGGTGGTGGAGCGAGCAGCAGTTGGTAGCGGGCGAGGATGCCATGATTCCTATGTCGATCGTTGACGAATTCGTCAGGCGCGTGCGCGAAGCCGGCGGAGCGAACATTGAGAGCGTGATTCTTTTCGGATCGGCGGTGGCCGGCGACTATCATCCGGGGCTCTCGAATTTCAACCTGCTTTGCGTCTTGCGGGACAGTTCCTTTCAGGCCCTGCGGGACCTGGAACCCGCAGCGAAGTGGTGGGATAAGCAGAAGCAACCGCCGCCACTCTGCATGACGCGCAAAGAAATTGAGCGGTCCACAGATGTCTTCACCATCGAACTGCTGGATATGCAGCAGCACCACCGCGTTCTGTTTGGAGACGATATGCTGTCCGGCCTGCAGATTCCGATGGATCTTCATCGCGTGCAAGTAGAGTACGAACTGCGAGAGAAATTGATTCTCTTGCGGCAGCATGTGCTGGTGGCAGCGCAGAACGAATCCCGGTTGTGGGATGTGCTCTTGCGATCGGCGCCATCGTTCGCCACACTGTTCCGCCATTCACTGATCGCACTCGGCGACGCATCGCACGCCACACGGCCCGATGCCGTCAAGGCTCTGTCAAAACGTTTAGGATTTGACTTGTCAGTTCTGTTGCAAGTGCTGGATGTCCGGGAAAGGAAACTCGAACGCAAGGGGCTGGAAATCCGTGAACTGGCTGCGCGGTATCTTGCTGCGGTCGAGCGGGTCACAGCCGCTGTTGACCTGACGCTCGACGAGAGCGCATCGAAACGGTCTTGATAGACTCGAAGGAGGGCTTTATGGGTAAAGCGTTGATCGCCGTAGTCGTTTTAGTTGTGATCGTGGGGCTGATCGGAGTGGTGTGTTTTGGAACGTATGTGAGCACTAAGAACACCCTGGTCGCCAAGAACGAAGCGGTTAAATCCGCATGGTCGCAGGTAGACATCGTGCTGCAGCGGCGCGCAGACCTGATACCGAATCTGGTCGAAACCGTGAAGGGATATGCGAAGCAGGAACAAACAGTCTTTGGAGACATTGCGAAGGCGCGCTCGGCGCTGCTTTCGGCCGGAACACCGCAGCAAAAGATCGCCGCCAATGGACAATTGGACGGAGCTTTAGGGCGACTTCTACTGATCGTTGAGAACTATCCGCAATTGAAGTCGAACGAGAACTTCCTTCGACTGCAGGATGAGCTAGCCGGCACCGAGAACCGCATCGCCGTCGAGCGCAAACGCTACAACGACACGCTGCAGGATTACAACACCTACGTCCAGCAGTTCCCCAACAGCTTGTTTGCCGGCTGGGCGGGGTTCAAGCCCAATGATGCCTATTTCCAGGCTTCGGAAGGATCACGCGTCGCACCTAAGGTGAACTTCTCAAGTCCGAGCACATCGTCGCCGCAGACCAGTCCGCAACCGGCGCCTACGCAGTAAGGGCGCTTTCGCTTGTGATGTAGTCCATAAATTTCATCCTGAGCCGCGTCTCTTCCGGCCAGGCCCTATGCGAATCGCCAGCAGCAGCGGCGCAGCGAGGAAGTTCATAGGTCCTTCGCGGCAAAGGACGCCGCTCAGGATGACACCGAAAGATGACCGCGCCTCATGCCGCTTCGTCGGGTTCCGCAGCGATCTCTATCTCGACCTGCTGCGCGCCGAGGAACGGATGAACCGCTTTCAAGACCGCCTTGCCGGGATGCTCCTGAGCACGAACCCAGACGGCGCCGGTTCCGCCCACCAGAGAAAAGGGATTGTCGCCGATCAGCTGCGCCGGGCCCTGAAGTTCAAACTTGATGGATTCGTTCGCAAACGGGCGCACACAGCCGAATTCATCAGTCACACGCAGGACGACGCGGGTTGAATCGGCTCCATCGGCGAGCAATCGAGTGTCATCGGGAAGAAGCAGGAACTTCGTATCGACACCGCTTCCCGACATCAGCTTCGTCGTCACCAGTTTTCCCTGGATGTAGCCTTCGATCTTCAGGTCTCCCCATTTGTGAAATAACTCCCCCATCTCGAGGACGAACGGGGCATAACGAAGATGCGCGAATTGCTTTCGATCGGGATCGACATCGGCGACCAGCTTGTTGTCGATGTAGAGCTTCAAGTGATCGCAATTCGAGCACACGACGGTTTTGGAGAATCCGACCGAGGCATCGCCGCGGGCCCAATGGAACGCAGGCTCAAGAACGATCTCCTCTGAGGGATCGCACTGCGACTTGTAGAATCCCGCGGCTGGCTTGGGTTCGCGGAAGATGTCGGTAACGCCGTGGTAGCAAATGCGATCGCCGGCGCCGAAATTTCCATGGGTGTTGTAGTCGAAGGCGCACCAGCCGATTCCGCCGGCATATTGCGGGTTGGACGCAAGCTGGTCATGAATGCGGGCATGTCGCATCGTGTGTTCGGTGAGGCGCTCGACCTGATCGATGGTCTTGGTCGGATAGGTGTGTCCTACGAATTCGGTATTCAGATAGCGCGGATGATTCGGCGGCTTTAGCGGGAAGCCGAAGTCGTTCATGGTGAAAACATCTTCGAGAAATTCGGACTCTTGGAAATAACGGATGCCTCCCGTTTGCCGGGTGGGATCGAGTTGATGCGCCACCGCGTTCGTTCGGGTATAGAAATCGTGATTGTCGCGCGACTCGTTGATGCGCACTCCCCACAAAATAATCGAGGGATGATTCCAGTCGCGGCGGATCATGCGGCTCACATTGTCGACCGAGATGTCTTGCCAGTCTTTATCTCCGATGTGCTGCCAGCCGGGGATCTCTTCCAGGACAAGCAAGCCAATCTCGTCGCAGGCATCGAGAAAGTGGCGTGACTGGGGATAATGCGAGGTGCGAACGATGTTGGTTTTGAGCTTGTTGCGGAGAATATCGGCGTCTCGACGTTGCGCACGGCCGGGCATTGCCTGACCAACCCACGGGAACGTCTGATGGCGATCGAGTCCGCGCAGCTTGATGACTTTGCCATTCAGTTCGAAGCCGTGATCTGTGAACTGCGCTTCGCGGAAGCCGAAACGGCGCGAGTCTTCGTCGATGGCCTGGTTGTTTCTCAGCAGACGAACGTGAACGGTGTAGAGGTTTCTTTGCTCGAGACTCCACAGCTTGATGTCGCCCAGCTTCTCTAAATGGACTGTGGACTTTACAGGCTCTGAACCTGTCGTCGCAGTGGCGGGGACGGCTTGCTTGTTCTTCGCAATGACGCGATCGCCGTCGCGAAGTTCCACCTCTAGCTGCAACGACTCCCGCACAGAGTTCATGCGCTGAATGAAACAATCGACATCTACGCTTGGAGTCTGGGTAAGGACATCTTTCGGATGGGCGAAAACGTTCTCGATGAAGGTCGGGGGTACTGCGCGCAACGACACTTCGCGATAAATGCCCCCGAAGGTGAGGTAATCGATTTCGTAGCCAAAGGGAGGGATGTCGGGGCGCTCGGAGGAATCCACGTCGACGGCGAGGACGTTCTCTCCGTCGAAATCGAGGTGGGGAGTCAGATCGAAAGAAAACGGCGTGTAGCCGCCCTTGTATTCGCCGAGGCGAGTACCGTTGATCCAAACGGTGGAAGCGGTCATAACACCTTCGAAGTCAACGAATACGTGCTTGCCTTTGGCCGCGGGAGGAAGTTTGAAGCGGCGGCGGTAAAGGGAAACGAACTCATACGATTTCTCATCGAAGCCGTGCCACGGAAGCGGAACATTGGTGTGAGGGATGACGATCTGGTCAAACTTGGAGTCATCGAAGGTCTTGTCGTGACCGCCTTCCACAAGGGTCCGACTGTATCGCCATTTGCGGTTGATGGGCAGGATCAGCCGTCCGGTAGCGTTTGAGCCAGACTGCTCAGAATCGGAAAGAGCGTAGGGTGTAAGAGCTGCGCCGGCGATGAGTGTGCCGGTTTGTTGCAGAAACGTGCGTCGATCCATGTCTGTTTATGCTCCCAACTTCGATTGCACACAATAACCGCGAAAAACTTGAAAAGCTCACAGCGTCCAGGCGAGCACCTGGCGCAGATCCGCGAATGACGCGGATTCTGTGCCACGCGGCGTGGAAGGACCGATCGCCAACGCCTGGTTGTGACCTTCGAACCAAACCAAGAAAGAAGATTTCTCCGCTCCGGGAAGGCGTTGTTGATTCAGCCAGTTGTAGTAGGCGGCGAAATCGCCATCAATCAGCGAACCGATCAAGTCGGGTTCGGGCGGAACCTTGGCGTCGGCAGAAAGCATCTCGTTCATCGGGCGCTGGCGCTGGCGTGGAGCGAATCGCACAAGAAGCGTGAGAGGCTGGGCCCGGCGTAATGCTTCCCTGGCCGCCCACTGCGCAAAAACAGTACCGAAGATCTGAGTGCCGGAGCCTTCGGTCAGGACACTTACTTCGAATCTTTCCAGTATTTCATCGTGCAGAGGGCCGGGGCCGCCGTCCATACCTAGATCCGATGGACGCATCTGGGCCAGAATTGTGCGCAAGGCTTCGGGGCCCATGCCGGGACGGTCAATCTGTTCCTGCATTTTTCGCAGAAGCGCGGTGCGGGCTGGCTCGAGCGCCTTGTAAGAGACGCACGTGAGGGCTGGATCACATTCGACTGATTCACCGCCGTCGATATACCAGTGTCCGTACCGCGCAGGATGCGCCTTAGCCCTCGCGGCAACGGCATCCAGCAGGTATCGAAGCCCGTTCTCGGGACTGATATGCGCATAATATGCGCCATGGCTGCGCAGTTTGCGGAACAAGGGATCGCTATAGGAAGCGACACCCTGGCCGATGACGCTGATCCCCAATCGAGGAGCGGGAAGCGGTTCGGGTGGCACGGACGCACGTAAACGATCGGCGTAATCGTTCGAAACCTGGCGGAATGCGTCGAGCTGATGCGTGCTCCATAGGTGCGCCGACAGCCGCTCCACAAACTGAGCGGGCGATTTCACCCAGTCGAAGTCTTCCAGTTGCGACGAGAGTTGGATTTGCGCGAACCCCTGAAACCATACCTTCAACTGGCCGGCGGAGAGTGAGCCGAGATAATCCAGCTCCCTCTCGTGCGCGTTGCGCTCAGCAGGAAATTTGAAATCGTAATTAATGAGTTCGCGCAGCAGCCCTGGCACAAAGCTCAGCGGCAGTTGCCGCAGAGTGGAGAGATAGTTGACGACGATCTTGCGCGCTTCCGGCGGGTAACTATCGAACTTCTCGGGTTTGAGATCACTCGGCAGCATGGGGGCTATAAGACTTCGTGGATCGGTTTTCCCTGCGCGAGCGAAGCATTAAAGCCCAGCATCGCGCCCAGTGTGGGCACCAAATCCATGGAATCGACGGCTCGGTCAAAGACCACGCCCTGATGAACTCCGGGGCCTGCGACCAGCATCCACGTTGTGCGAGAGAGAGTGTCGCCGGTGCGATGATGCTGAAATCCGTTGCCGCCAGCGTCGTCGTCGGAGTCGCGGCCGAAATCGGGCAGTACAAAAAGGGTGGTGTTGCCGGCATATTCCGGCTCGGTCTGAATGGCCTTCCACAGTTCGGCACACAGGCGATCGCAGCGGCGGATTCCGTCAACATAAAGCGAGTACGCGCCGGCATGGGCCACGTCGATGTCGTGCAGGGTGATCCACAGAAGCGTCGGTGCGACCTGGCGCATTAACTGGCGCGCAATGTAGACGGAGAGTTCATCGGGGCTCGAGAGTGTCTGCGCGTGAGTCTTGAAGTCGTCCACGGAGAGCTTCAGGATGGTCTCGAGTTGCTGTAGTTCAAACTCGCTGCCCACCAGTTCGGGCGTGAAATACGGAGTTTCATAGTTATCGCGCAGCAGATGCTGATAGTCGCTGTTGCCCCTCGAAGTCGCTGCCGCTAACAGACGCTTGGGCAGAATCACCCGCGCGCCGAAGCCAGGCCCGTAAGAGCGATGACTACTCTCTCCGATGCGGTTAAAACCGTTGCTGGGCGCGACGACCCAGGCATCGGAGGATGGCCGCTTCAAATCTTTTCGGAAATACTCGAAGACTGTAGGAGATTCGGGGGAAACGGCGGCGAAGTTGTTGAAAGTTTCATAAACGCCAGTCGCCAGGCTGGCCGTCGCTACGTAATGCCCCAGGATTCCATGATTGACGACTTGCGTAAAGAAGCTGGCTTGCGGGATTAGTTCGCTCATCAGGTGCGGAATGTTCTCCTGCCCCTCCAGCATGAACGTTTCCTGATCGCGGGCTCCGCCGCCGAAGGTCACGACCACTACTTTTCGCTTGGGAGCGGACGACGCGGCCTTTGCCCAGGCCGGGCGAAAAAGAGCGCTTCCCAGAGCCACGCCCGCGGCATCGCGCAGGAAATCGCGACGGGTGCGAGCGACGAACAGGCTAACTTCGCGAGGGCTGGAAAACATTCTCATTTTGCATTGTTCCTGGTACAAGTTCGCCGGATAGGTTCCTCCGCAGTCCCTCAGAGGCTAAAGCCCGTCTTTGGCGTCCTTGAATGGCACGGCTAAAGCCGTGCCCCACCCAAAATCGTTAAGCCTATGGCACTGCTAAAGCCGTGCCCTTCACAAACTCCTGATGAAACTGCTTATGGTTACTGCTTCGTTAATGTACGGCTCTCCTCGGAGTACACGAATTGGCGAATCTCCGCCCTCTGCTTATCAAGATCTGCCAGATGTTGGGCGCGCTGCTCCTGGTACAGCGCCAACTGAGCCTGTGCTTTGTCCTTCTGTCCGGTATGCACGTAGGCTTGGCCCAGCCGGTAGTGCGCGTCGGGAATTTTGGAGTCGCTGTCCAATGCCATCAGATACTCCGGAATTGCTTCGGCGTAATGAGTTTGATCCGACAGGAGATTGCCCAGCTGGAAATGGGCCTCAGAAAGCTTGGGATCGAGTGCAATGGCTTTTGTCAGTAACGCTTCGATCTGCGTGAAATCGACGGCGGGATCCTGTGCTCGTTTGCCCTTCCAGAGGCTGATGGCATAGTAGTATTGCGCGCGGGCATCGTGGGGCTGCAACTCTGAAAATCGTCGGAACCTCTGGATCACCTCGTCGGCCTGGCTCGGCGAACTGTCGTAGGCTTTCGACAAGAAGAGATAGCAGCGGGGATCCGACGGATTGAGATCGGCAGCGCGCAGCAGAGACTTGACCGCGGCGTCGTAAATGCCGCGCGAATAGTATGCGATTCCCAAACCGATCGCCAGCCGCGCAGAAGCCGGGTAGCGCTCTGCGGCGCTGCGGAAGACTTCAATCGCGGGCTCCAAGGTGCGGTGCAGGAGCAGTTCACTGGCCCAGTCGAAAAGATTCGATTCACTGGGATCCTGATGGGCTGCAGTCTCGAATTCATTGGCCGCAACCACGAAGTTGCCTTCCTTTTCCTCGATCTGGCCAAGAAGGTTGTGGAGCTCCGCGGTGTCCTTGCTTTTTAAAAGAACGCGGACAACTTGGCGTGCAGGATCGTTATGATCCGTCAGCAGGTAGGCTAAAGCCAAGTCGTAGCCGTTGTCGTAGGACGAGGGATTGATTTGCTGTGCCTGCTTGAGAAACGGGATGGCGTCAGGCAACTTGCCCTGCTTGATGTAGATTTCGCCCAGATTGTGGTTGGCATCATAATTCTTGGGCTCCAGGACCACAGCTTTCTTGAGCTGCTCTCGAGCGCCTTCCACATCTCCTAAACGAATCAGGTTGGCGGCAAGGTTGGTACGAGCCGCCGCCGACGTCGGCTTCAGGCGAACGGCGGCTTCGAGATGCTGCTTTGCCAGTTCATCTTGCGACTGCCCGGCGTAGACCATGCCCAATAGTTCCTGAGCTTCGAAACTGTCGGGAACCTCGCGCAGCAGTTTCTCCAATTGTGCGGCGGCCTCGGGAAAGTGTCCTGCGTCGTATTGGGCTACGGCGGACTGGAACTGGCGGTTAAGTTCGTCGTACCGACCGTCGGCGGCGGAGACATTCTGAGCGACTGAGTGGGTTGCGACCAAGGTACACCCAAGGAAAGCAGTTAATACGGTGCAGCAGAGCCGACATTGCGAGATCACGGCGTCCTTATGGTAGCACCACGCCTAAAACAGATGGCAACCAAGCCGATGCCAAAGCAGTCGAAGGCGCCCGCCAGGAGCGCCTTCGATCTCCAACAAAATCGTGCTCAGAAATACAACTTCAAGGCAAACTGAATCTCTCTCGCACCGTAGGGCGCGTCGCGAGTCGATCCGATTTCGCCGAAGGTGGAATTGTTAAAGTTGGTCGATCCCGAGACAGCCACCACACCATTGCCGCCGAATCCCGGATAGTTGAAGTTCGGATGGTTAAAGATGTTGAAGAACTCAGAGCGGAACTCCATGCGCATGCGTTCCGTCAGCTGGAAATTCTTGAATAGCGAAAAATCCAGCCGATGGTAGCCGGGGCCCTCGATCTGCGTGGGAGTTCCACCTCCTAGAGCGCCCACACCAGGCAACGGGACGCAATTAGCGGGAGTTGTTGTCGATCCGACTTCGCACGGCTGCGCGAAAGCTGCAGCGTTCAACATCTTCACGTTTCCATCGGAAGTCTTCTGGAACGACGTGCGTGGGTTAATTCCCGGTAGAACAAATGACAGACATTGAGTACCCGCAGCTGTCCCTGACGGACAGGCTAGCTGAAAGGGCTGACCGCCTTGCAGGGTTGAGGCCCATACCACCGCCCAGCCACCGATAAGGGCGTTTGAAACTCCCTTGGCGTCTCCCATGAATTTTTGTCCCTTGCCGAAGGGTAACTCGTAGCTACCGCTGAAGTGCACTACGTTGCGGATATCGAAGTTGGCCAAGCCATAGTCGGCATGGATTCCCATTCCCGGGATGTAAGGAGCACGATAGCCACCAGCACTGGCGAAGCCGTTCAGCAAATCAGAAGAGTCTGATCGGACCTTCGAATAGGTGTATGCGAACAGGAAGTCCAGTCCCCTGGCAAATTTCTTGTTCACGCTGGTTTGCAGGCCATGATAGTAACTGCTCCCTGCGGTCATCGCGTAGCTTGCGCCTTGGGCAAAGTCCGGGAACGGCAGCCCTCCCTTTGACGCAGGAAGGCCTCCAGTTCCGTTGGCCCCATTGGTGAGAGTCGTATTTGGTGGCAAGAGGGCCGTCGGCAGATTGGAATTCGGGAACACCTCCAGATGACGTCCAAAGGTGCCCACATAGCCGGTCTGGACCGAGAGCGAGGGTGTTAGTTGATATTGCAGCGTGAAGTTTGCGCCGATGGAATACGGCGTTTGATAATCGAACTGAATTCCCCTGAGCTGCAGTCCCGAAGCATTTACCGCCAACGGGTCTAACGGGATGCAACTGAAGCCCGTCTCCAATGTCATTCCACCCGTTGGAGTCGCCGTCTGGCACCCGGCGAACTGATTGATCGGAGTGGCGTCGTTCTTTTGCTGGAACTGGAACGAGAATTGGAACGGGTAATTTTCGCCCAGATTTGGCGAATAGCCCCGGTTCTCAAATCCGTTGTAGAACATACCCGCGCCACCACGCACGACAAACTTCGGGGTAGCCTGATAGGCGAATCCGAACCTCGGAGCCCAGTTGCTGGTCTGCGAACGACCCAGCCCCTTGCCGTATTGCTTGGTAATCGCCAAGCCAATACCGTCTGCTGTCAGCAACGACTGAAAACTGCTTGATAGTTGGTTCGCCAAAGGGCCCGGAGGAATGATGTACAGCGGACCGCCGCTTGGGGCACCACCGGGGACAAAATTGGCTTGCTTCGCGAAGTGATCGTACACAAGACCGAAATAGTCCCACCGAATACCCAGATTGACTGTCAACTTCTGCGAAACTTTCCAATCGTCCTGGAAGTAAGTTCCGTAGTAGTTTTTTCCGTTATCACTCAGCGATATGTTGGAGGCGTATACGTTGTTCGGACCGCCCACGTAATCGACTGTGTTAGCCGAACGAGGAACAGTCGCACAAGGATCCGCGCCCGCTGCGCAGGGGGTCAGGAGCAACTGTGCGCGACCGGTGTTGCCTCCGCCTACGTTTGGAATGTCGGTGTATGTGCCGTCAAAGTTGAACTGCCCGCGGGACCATGGTGGTTGCAGGGTGGAGAACTTTACGTGCTGCCACTCCAATCCCATTTTGAAGGTGTGTTTGCCATAGATTTTGGTGAAGTCGTCATTGAACTGGATCGTCGAACTCACTTCGTCCGATGGCAGGAAGGCGTTGCCGCCGAGGGTCTGCAAGCCATTGATGCCGAATGCGGGAAGCCCGCCGTTCTCGTGCTCCTGCGGAATCCCCAGAATCCCGAACTGGGAAGGCAGATCGCTCAAATTGTTAGCTTCAGGAATATTTCGCGTGGTATGCAGATAATTCAGCCCCACGCGGGCATTGTTGACCGTCGTCGGCGAAATCACGTGATTCCAAACTAACGCGCTCTGCTGCGCCAGCGCCGTCTGATTGCCCTGATAGAACCCACCTCCGTCGGCAACACCTCCAAAAATCGAAGGGATAAACTGTGGATCGTCGCTTAAGCTGAAGCGGAAAAATACCTGATCTTTTTGCGTGAAGTTAATGTCCAATCGTGTATCGAACGACTGGCGATTTTCGCGAAGGACAGGCGAATTCGTGTAATTCGAAGTCAGGCTTCCGCTAGTCGGATTCGGGAACAGATTAAGCAACGCTATCGCATTGGCATCTAACCTTCCCGCTGGCAGCATATTCAGATTGCAGCCGGACAGCGTGAAAAGGAGCGTGCTGGCTGGACACGTCCCGAATGGGTCGCGGGTAAATCCCACCACCGTTCCTGCTGTCACACCTGTGCCACAGTTTGGTCCTGGCAAGCCGGTAACGGAATCTGCAACTCCGCAGCCGACGCTTCGCGTGGTCGCCGGATCAAAAACCGTCCCAATCGGAACCGCTCGTCCTAATATGTCCGAGTGGTAGTTTGTGCACGGTGGGGAACTGCATTCACCTGGCCCCTGCCCCGTAATGACATCCTGCAAATTGGTAAACCCGCTGGTCCGCTCCGCGACGGTCGGTACCGCACCCGACTGAATTGTTCCCTGCCGCCGTCGCAATCCCTCGTAGTCACCGAAAAAGAAGATTTTGTTTCGGCCGTCAAAGACGTGCGGAATCACCACCGGTCCGCCGATGGTGAACCCGAACTGGTTCTGGCGGAGCTCGCCCTTTTGCGTCTGCACAACGCCATTATTGATTGTTCGCTCGAAGTAATCCGCAGCGTCGAGTTTGTCGTTACGGAAAAACTCCCAGACGTTGCCATGGAATTGATTCGTGCCCGACTTGACAGTGGCGTTCAGCACAGCTGCGCCAGAGCGGCCGAACTCGGCGCTGAAGTCGGTGGTCTGGACTTTGAATTCCTGAATGGCGTCGACAGGAGGCAACACAACGAAGTTCGTACCGTTCAGGAAGTCGACCGTGTCGGAGTTGTTGTCGATTCCATCGAGCATGTAGTTGTTCTGTGCTGGACGAAATCCGTTGGCCGAAAAAGCGCCCGTCGAAGCGTTACCGCGAGTGTCGGCCTGCGGAGAGTTCACACCAGCAGAAAGCTGCGCCAGGAAGGTAAAGTTTCTGCCGTTCAGTGGAAGGTTGTTGACGTTCCGGCTGTCCATTACCTGCCCGACGGAGGCGTCCTGCGTTTGAAGCACAGGGATGGATGTGGTGACTTCGACGGTTTCGGTCACACTGCCAGTCGGCAGCTTGAGATTGACGAGCATATTGCTACTGACGTTGACGACAACGTGCAACTGAGTCACGGTTTTAAAACCCTGAGCGGAGGCGTCGATTTTGTAGCTGCCGATCCTGACCGGGCTGAAAGTGTAAGTCCCGTCGTTGCCGGTATTGACCGTCAGACTGGCACCCGTGCCCTCGTTCGTGAGCGTGACTTTCGCGCTGGGGACCACGGCACCTGAGGAATCGGTGACGGTGCCGGTGATGGAACCGGTGTCTACCTGGGCTTGAAGTGGGAGAACGCTGAGAAGGACGCCAACTGCGAGAACGAATGAACTGCGCAGAATCCAGGAGTATGCCGGTCGATTCATGAGCTCTCCTTTGAGCTTCCCCAAGCTCGCAACCGAGCGAGCCAAGCGACACATACGGCCACAAGATCGTCGAGCAAGAGCCGCTCGTGGCGACCAAAATTGTTGAAGGACCCCAGTTCGGCGGCGTCACCCGATCAATTGCACTTTTCGGATTAACCGCTTAACCTACCCTGACACTAGTACAAACGCATTATTGCCGTGTGAGGGGAAATATCACGGCGTTCGTTGCGTTGTCAAGAATTTTCTTGTCGTCTATACTCCGCGCAGTCCTAACGGGTCCGGCACATTCGGTCGCGCGAAGATGGAACACTCGCCATGAGCGTAACGATTCACGACGTTGCCAAAGCCGCAAAAGTGTCGACGGCAACCGTCTCGAACGTGCTGAACAGTACGGGCAAGGTGGGACGCGAGACTCGGCGACTGGTGCTCTCCACCGTCCGAAAGCTGGGATACATCCGCGACGTCCACGCTCGCCATCTGGCTTCGCACGATCGACGGACTCTGGGCATCATCGTTTCCGACATCGAGAATCCGTTTTTCCCGGAGGTGATCAAGAGTTTCGAGATTCGAGCGCGGCAGCTTGGATACGACGCCATTTTGAGTGACACCAACTACGACCCGCGAAGAACGCGCGAGGCTGCGGAACGCATGATGGAACACAAGGTCCGCGGCGTTGCCATTATGACGTCGGAAATCAGCCTTCGGCTTGTGCACGAACTCGCCCGCCGAAAAATCGCGGTAACGTTTCTCGACCTGGCTCCGGTCCAGGGATACATGAGTAATCTGCGGATCGATTATTTGTCGGGTGTGGAACAGATCGTGAATTATTTACATCAGAACGGGCACCGGCACATCGCTTTCGTAGCGGGCCGCCCTGGGCTTAAGTCCAACGTGGAGCGCCTACAGGCGTATGAGCGATCGATGAAAAAGTTAGGATTGGAGACTGGCCCGGTGCTTCGAGGCGACCTGCGGTTCGAAGGCGGATTTGCGGCGGGAGCAGCCATTGCCAAATTGTCGCCCCGCCCGACTGCGGTCGTGGCCGTTAACGACCTGACAGCAGTTGGAGTGATCAAGGGCTTGCTCAATGCCGGGTGCCGCGTGCCTCAGGATATTTCTGTGACTGGATTCGACAAGACCCGGTTGGCCGAGTACTGCAACCCATCGATTACCACTGTAGACATACATCGTGAAACCCTCGGCCGCCTGGCCGCCGACGCCTTGCATGAACTGTCGAGCACGGTAAGCCCGCAGGGCAAAGAATATCGAATCTCCTCGGAACTGGTGATTGGAGAGTCTTCTGGGCCTTGTCCGCAATGATTGGAACCCCATGAAGCCGCGAGCATGTGTGCGTTGCACAAGATGCCTCAGCAGTTGCCGCAACTGCTATATTGATGGCTCAGAGGTGGCATTCGGGGGATGTCGGAGACTGCTTCAATGCAACCACCAAGCCTACGTTGCAGAACTCAAAGGCTTGTTGTATTCGTCGTGTTGCTGATCTGCAGTTCGGGTTACGCCCAACAGAAACCTTCCGAAAATAAGAACGCGGGACAATCCGAAGCCACTTCCAACCTGATTCAAGCCCGAGAACTGATCGAGCATGGACAGTTTGAGCAGGCAAAGAGTCTCATCGACGATCAGCTCAAGCTGAACCCGAGCGATGTCGAGGCATACAACCTGCTTGGAATTATCGAGACCAACCAGAAAAACTACAACCAGGCCGAAGAAGCCTTCCAACAGGCGTTGCGGCTCGATCCCGGATCGAAGACGACTCACAACAACCTCGGCAATTTCTATGTAGCCCAGCAGAAACTCGATTTGGCGGAGAAGGAATTCAACACTGTCCTGAAGGCTTCTCCTGGCAATCGTGACGCCAATTACAATCTCGGTCTCCTCTTGATGGCCAAAGGTTCGCCGCTTCAGGCCGTATCGCACTTTCAGCGAATCCATCCGCAGACCGTGGAAACGCGATTCAATATCGTCCGTGCATATTTTGCCGCAGGGAAAAACACAGAGGCGCTCGCCCAGGCGCGTGAACTTTCTGCCGCGCATAAGCAGGACGTGCAACTGCACTTCACTCTCGGCCTGGTACTCGCCTCTACGAAGCAATACTCAGCGGCGCAGTTTGAGTTGGAGCAGGCCAATGCGCTGCATCCGGAGACGTTTGAGATCCTTCACAATCTCGGGCAGACATACTTGCGCGAGCGTGAATATGCCAAGGCCGATCTCAGTCTGGGTCGCGCGCTGAAGCTGAAGCCTGATTCGGTGGAGACCCTGTATTTGCTGGCGCAAGTTTATTCCGAGCAGAACCGCCCGGTGGATGCTCTTGAACTGCTCGCGCGCGCGCACAAGGCGGCGCCTGAAAATGCGGACGTCATCTTTTTGCTGGCGCGGGTCAGCATGACGCAGAACTACTTCGAGGACGCGATCCCCTTGCTTGAGTCGGGTCTGAAGATTGCTCCGCAACGTGTGGACCTGCATGCCGCTCTGGGGGAAAGCTACTTCATGTCTGGCAAGGCGGAGAAGGCGATCGATGAGTTCAAAGCACTGATTGCCATGGATCCATCTGCGCGCTCTTATGCATTCATGGGGTTGTCTTACCGACACCTGGGTCGTTTCGAAGAAGCTACGAAATATTTCCACGAAGGCTTGAAGCTGGATCCGCACAACGCCTCGTGCCTTTACAACCTCGGTTATATTGAGGAACGTCAGGGCAACTCGGCGCGAGCCGATGAATTGTTTCAGCAGGCGCTGCGCTCCAACCCCGATTTTTCCGATGCGCTGCTTGAGTTGGCCAACCTTCGCATGAAAGACAAGAAGTATGCCGAGGCCGTGGAACTTCTTCGCCACTATGTGAAGGTTGGCCACGATGTTGCCACCGGCTATTACAAACTCGCCATGGTCGAGAGGAGCCTTCATCAAACAGCGGCCGCGCAGCGGGATCTCAGCGTTTTTCAAACGCTCTCGAAGAATTCATCGACCGGACCGATGCCGTACCAACATCTCTTTGACTATCTGGATAACCGGTCGCAACTCTCCGCGCAGGCTCGTAAAGAACTGGACGTCGCGGAACTGAATGAGCAGATCAAGAAACATCCCGGACAGACCCAGGATCTTTACCTGCTCGCGGAAACCTATCTCAAGTTGGGTGATGTCACGAAGGCGCGCGAGGCGATTGCGCAGCTTGATGAGGTAAGCGCGGAGGACTATCGCACGCAAACCGGAACAGGAGTGCTGCTGGCGCGATATCGATTGTACGATGATGCGATTGAGCACTTTCAGAATGCGTTGCATGCAAATCCTGACTCTGACGATGTCAAGTTTGATTTAGCGAATGCGTATTTCCGCAAGGGCAAATACAAAGATGCCCTCGCGGCCACGCAGAACATTTCTACCGCCGGCCAGCAGGACGATGCTTTTCTCGCGCTGCTTGGGGACATCGAAGCCCACCTGGACAATGCAGCCAAAGCAACGGAGATCTTCCGCTCCGCGATCGCGCGCAATCCCGACAACGACCAGTACTACCTGTCGCTGACTCTGGTTCAGCTTCGCGGCAACGATCTCACCGGCGCCGAGCAGACCCTGCAGAGAGGGCTGACCCGCATTCCGGGCTCAGGAAAACTCGTCTGGGGGCAAGGACTGATCTCTGTCATGAAGGGCAATACGAAGCAAGCTGCGGAGCGACTGGAACGCGCTGTCGATCTGTTGCCAGAATGGGCTGGGAGTTACTCGACGCTGGGTGTTTTCTACTATCAGACGGGCCAGCTTGAAAAAGCTCGTGAAGTACTCAACCGTTTTAAAGGCAGCAATGCGGGAGGGCTGGACATCAGCCGTATCGAAGAGGCATTGTCCAAGGCTCCTGCAAAATCGTCGCCAGCTGAACAACAAATGCCAATGGTAGCGCGCCAACAGATGCTTCAATTTGCGTTGCTGATTGCGGACCGCAGCTTGTGAGAATGGGTCATACAGCTACATACCAACAAACTTTTCGCAGGCTGATCGGGCCTGTGGGAGCGATCCTCATTCTCGTTTTGTCAAGCGGCTTAGCACTGCATAGGCGCGTTCTTGCCGCTCAATCTTCCAAAGCGTCCGAACCGGCCATTCCGGTGCACTACATCGACGTTCGTGAGAGTGCGAAGATTAGCTTCCAGCAGGACTCTACGCAAACGGAGGAGAAGTATTATCTCGAAACCATGGGAACCGGTGTCGCGTGGATCGATTACGATCAGGACGGGCTGATGGATCTGTACTTCGTTCAGTCCGGCGCCACGGATCTCTACAAGCCACCACATCCGATTCGCAGCGCACTTTATCACAATAACGGCGATGGAACTTTTACTGATGTCACGGAAAAAGCTGGCGTCGGTGGTGAAGGTCATTACGGTCAGGGCGTTGCCGTCGGCGACTTTGACAATGATGGCTATCCCGATCTTTACGTCACGGGATACGGACGCGCGATCCTCTATCACAACAATGGCAATGGCACTTTTACCGACGTTACGGCAAAGGCCGGTGTTGCTGACGAGGGAGGATGGTCGACCAGCGCCGGATGGTTCGATTATGACAAAGACGGGTGGCTTGATCTGGTCGTGACCAACTACATTGAGTGGAGTCCTAAGAATAATCTCTGGTGCGGTGAACGGCGGCCGGGATATCGATCCTACTGCCACCCGGGAAACTACAAGGGACAGCGTATCAAGCTCTATCACAATAATCACGACGGAACTTTCACCGACGTGAGCGACGCGTCCGGAGTGGGCAAGCCCGAGGCCAAAGGGATGGGCGTGGTGCTCGCCGATTTCAATAACGACGGCTGGACCGACATTGCCATCGCCAATGATTCCTGGCCGAACTTTCTGTTTATCAACAAACACAACGGGACGTTCGAAGACGTCTCACTGGTCTCCGGTCTGGCAGCCAGTGAAGACGGACGCTACGAGGCGGGTATGGGAATCGATGCCGCCGACGTGGACGGCGACGGCTGGATGGACGTTTACATTACGCATCTCGACTTCGAACTCAACCGTCTTTACCGGAATAGCCAGGATGGCGCATTCACCGATGAGACGTTTCGATCGCGGATCGGGAACAAGGCTGTTCTGCTCAGCGGGGTTGCGGCCAAGTTCCTCGACTACGACAACGACGGCTGGAACGACATCCTGCAATTGAATGGCGCCATGCTCGATAATGTCGCGCTCTACCATGGCGAGGTTTCCTACAAAGAGCCTCTGCTGATGTACCGCAATCTAGGCAAAGGCGAGTTTGACAAAGTCTCCGATTCGCTCGGATCGGACTTTATGCGTCCGATTGTCGGCCGTGGACTTGCAACTGCGGATTACGACAATGATGGCGATATTGACATCGTCACCAATAATCGCGGCGACTTCCCTTCCCTGCTGCGCAACGACGGCGGCAATGCGAACAATTGGCTTACTGTGCAATTGGTCGGAACGAAATCGAATCGTGACGGCATTGGCGCTTCGCTGAAACTCACCTCTGAAGGCTTTGTGCAAGTCGAACAAGCCAAGGGTGGGATGAGTTACATGTCGGCCAGCGATCCACGGATTCATTTTGGACTGGGCAAGCGCTTGAAAATCGCATCGCTTGAAATCACGTGGCCCAGCGGGCAGGTGGATCGATTGACAAACGTGCCGATCAACCAGATCATCACTGTAAAAGAGGGCGCAGGCCTTATCCCGCGCCAGTTTCCGAGGATTCCGAGCTCGAAATGAATTTTCCCCGCCGCCGCTTTCTTGGCTCGTCTCTGGTCGTTCTCAGCAACAGTTTGCTCGATGCTCTCACCACACCATTGTGGAGGTGGAACCGCAGCCTTTCTCTTTCGTCAATGCAAACTGCCCCTCCGGAATCTGCGGTGCAGTTCGTCAATGTCGCCCGTGAGGCCGGACTTACCATCCCCAATGTCTGGGGAGGCGCCGATCACAAGCGCTATATCATCGAAGCCAAGGGGAGCGGCCTCGCATTCTTCGACTACGACCAGGACGGCTGGATCGACATCTACCTGACCAATGGAACGCGTTTCGATGAGAAATGGGCGCCCGGTCAGGAACCAACCTCCCATCTCTACCGGAACAATCGCGACGGGACTTTCACCGACGTCACGGCAAAATCCGGGCTGGCGCGCACCGGCTGGCAGACCGGGGTTTGCGTCGGCGACTACGACAACGACGGGTGGGACGACTTGTTCTGCTGCTTCTGGGGACACAACATTCTCTTTCACAACAACGGCGACGGCACGTTTACCGACGTGACGCGCAAGGCCGGTGTGTACGACGAACGCGTGCGCTGGGGGTCAGGCTGCACATTTCTCGACTACGATCGTGACGGGCATCTGGACCTCTTCGTCTGCAACTACATTCAGCTCGATCCGAAAACAACGGGCTCGCCCGGAGAATCACCTTCGTGCCAGTGGAAGGGGATCCCGGTGATGTGCGGCCCGCGCGGCCTCACGGGTGACACGAATGTCCTTTATCGCAACAACGGTGACGGCACGTTCACTGATATCTCGCAGAAAGCCGGCATTCTTAAGCCTGGACCCCGATACTCCATCACCGCGGTAAGCACGGATTTCGATAATGACGGCTGGCCGGATATTTACGTTGCCGTGGACTCCGAGCCCAGCATTCTCTTCCGCAACAATCATGACGGAACTTTCACTGACGTGGCCGTAATGGCCGGGTGCGCCTACAGTGAAAATGGCCACGAGCAGGCTGGCATGGGCGTGGGCGTCGCTGACTATGACTGCGATGGCTGGTTTGACATCTTCAAGACGAATTTCGCTGATGACACCTGCAATCTCTATCACAACAACGGCGATGGCACCTTCAGCGATGTGACGTTTGCTTCGGGCATCGGCATCAACAATCAGTATGTCGCATGGGGCTGTGGGTTCGTCGATTACGATAACGACGGCTGGTCGGACATCATCCAGGTGAATGGGCACGTGTATCCCGAAATCGCAGGGCACGCCATCGGACAGACATTCAAGAACCCGCGGCTGGTATATAAGAATCTCGGCAATGGGCAATTTAAGGACGTTTCATCCAGCATGGGTCCGGGAATTGCCGAGCGCTATTCCAGCCGGGGCGCGGCTTTCGGCGACTTCGACAATGATGGCGACATCGACGTGCTGGTGTTGAACATGAACGATGTCCCGTCGCTGCTGCGGAATGATGGCGGCAACAAGCAGAACTGGATCAAGATCAAACTCGTGGGGACCAAGTGCAATCGCACCGCGATCGGCGCACGGATACGCGTCGTCACAGGAAGTCACTCGCAGATCGATGAGGTTCGCAGCGGATCGAGCGTCATGTCGCAAAGCGACTTGCGTCTCCACTTTGGATTGGGCAAGGCGCAAACGATCGACGTGATTGAAGTAAAATGGCCCACCACTCAGAAGATCGAGCGATTCACGCAGGTGAAGGCGAACCAGATCTTTACGATTCGCGAGGGTAGCGGAATCGTTCCGCCCCTTTCGCCAACGAAGTCTGCCAAATGAAAGCTCTATTGCTCTCGGAATATCGCCGATTGGAACTGACGGATGTGGCAACGCCGCAGCCGCAGCGTGGAGAAGTCGTGGTCCGAGTAGCGGCCTGTGGAATCTGCGGCAGCGATGTGCACGGCTACGACGGATCGTCGGGACGCCGGATTCCGCCTATCATCATGGGACATGAGGCGGCAGGCATTATCGCCCGGATCGGCGAAGGAGTCAGCGGTTTCTCGGAAGGTGATCGCGTCACCTTCGACTCGACGGTTTATTGCGGCCAATGCCCAAACTGCCTGCGCGGCGAGATCAATCTCTGCGATCGTCGAGAAGTTCTGGGCGTCTCCTGCGGCGATTACCGTCGCGCCGGAGCGTTCGCCGAGTTCGTGTCGGTGCCGGCCCGAATCATTCATCAACTTCCGGAGAATCTGTCGTTTCACGAAGCGGCGCTGCTCGAGGCGGTTGCAGTAGCCTTGCATGCGATCTCGTTGGCCACGATCCCGCCCGACAGCACGGCTTTGGTAGTGGGTGCCGGCACGATCGGGCTTTTACTGCAACAGGCATTGCGGGTGGCAGGCTGCTCGCGTGTCTTTGTAGCCGACCCGGATCGCACACGCCTCGCTCTCAGCCAGAAGCTCGGTGCGACCGAGACAATCTCTGAGAACGTCGTGGAACGGATTCGAGAACTCACGAACGGGATGGGCGTGGACCTAGCCGTGGAAGCCGTGGGGAAAACAGAGTCCATCAGTACGGCGATCGAGTGTGTCCACAAAGGTGGAACGGTCGTTCTCGTGGGCAACATTACTCCCGAGGTCAAACTTCCGCTGCAGAAAGTGGTCTCGCGGCAATTGCGTCTGCAAGGATCGTGCGCGTCAGCCGGCGAATATCCGAGGGCAATCGAACTCATGTCCAGGGGAGCGATTCAGGTAAAGCCGCTTATCACCGCGGTGGCACCGCTCGCTGATGGTCCACAGTGGTTCGAGCGGCTTTATGCCCGGGAACCGAACTTGATGAAGGTCGTGCTGACGCCGGGGAATCCATCGTGAACCAGCGCTCAACGGATCGCGGTCTCTTCGATCTGAGCGGGCGAGTCGCGATCGTGACCGGGACCAGCCGCGGACTCGGGCAGACATTTGCTCGGGCCCTTGCGCGCGCCGGTGCTGATCTTGTTCTCACCAGCCGCAATGGCGCGTCCCTCAAGGAGTTTGAGGTCGAGATACAAGCACTGGGCCGTCGTGCGTTATCACTTGAAATGGATGTTCGGGACCATGCCAGCATCGAGCGCATGGTGGCGTCCGCAGAAGATGCCTTCGGGCATCTCGACATCCTGGTCAACAATGCAGGATGCAACATTCGTAAGCCGGCGATCGATGTCACATGGGAAGACTGGAATCAGATTCTTGACACGAATCTTCGCGGCAGCTTCTTTGTGGGGCAGGCTATAGCGCGCCGCATGATCCCGCGTGGGTACGGGCGCATTATCAATATCGGTTCGGTGACGAGTGTCGCGGGCTACGCTGGCCTCGCTCCCTACGGCGCAAGCCGCGGAGGCATCCGGCAACTCACAATGAGTCTTGCCGATGACTGGGGCAGGCACGGAATCACGGTGAATTGCCTGGCCCCAGGATGGTTCCGTACCGAGCAAAACAAGATCCTTTACGAGGATAGAGAATGGGTCGAATACCTTTCCGATCGCATTCCTGTGAAGCGTCCGGGCCAGGTCTGATGACCTGGAATCAGCAGTAGTTTTTCTCGCGGCAGAGTCGAGCCGCTACGTGACCGGCCAGACTCTGCTCGTCGACGGCGGCATTTCGACCGGTGCCGTGCGTGCGCTGCCCGAGACTCGTTGATCTATTGATGAATTCTCGCGGCCCAGCCTCCGCCGCTCGCGAGTTGCAACTTCAACTTCGTGGCTCGGCTCACCTGGGTCGTGGTCTTGCGATAGTCACTCGCATTGCGATCCGCATTCACCCCATCCTGATAGGCGTCCATGGTGAAGTTCCCATCAGGCAAGAAAGACAGATCTATATCGAGGCTCCGCGGAGTCCAGTCGTTCATTGCTCCGATGTACCACTCTTTCCCATTCCTGCGCGCAACCACTACGTAATCCGCGATGCGCGCGTCTAGCACCCTGGTATCGTCCCACTCGGTTGGAACAGGCCCGAGAAATTCCATGGTCTCGGGCTCACGCAAATAGTTTGACGGACTGTCGGACAACATCTGCAAGGGGGCGTCATACACAACGTACATCGCCAACTGATGGCAGCGCGTGCCCATGGCCATAGGCTGGCTGTTAATAGAAGCGAAGGTGGCCTTGGTCGCGTTCCGCATCGCGCCCGGCGTGTAGTCCATCGGACCGAGGAACATTCTGGTAAACGGCAGCGTCACGTTGTGCTCAGGTTCCGATTCCCTGCTCCACTTGCTCCACTCCATCCCGCGCACACCTTCGGCGTTGATCAGGTTGGGCCAAATACGGGTCATGGAGGCAGGCTTCTGGTCTCCGTGAAAATCCACCAGCATGTGGCGCTTCGCGGCCTCGCGGCACACGCGGTAAAAATAGTTGATCATGATCTGATCGCTGCGCTGCATGAAGTCGACCTTGATTCCCTTCACGCCCCATTTTTCAAATTGATCGAGCGCTGGGATCAACTGGTCGTCGAGGGTTTTCCACGACGCCCAGAGAATGATTCCGACATTCTTCTGTTTGGCGTAGGAGACCAACTCTTCCATATTGAGTTCCGGCGTGACCTCGAGCAAGTTGCCGAGCTTGTACCAGCCGTCGTCGAGAATGATGTAAGGGATTCCGTATTTCGAGGCGAAGTCAACATAGTACTCGTAGGTTTTCGTATTAATTCCAGCAGGAAAATCGACACCGTAGATGTTCCAGTCGTTCCACCAATCCCAGGCTACTTTGCCGGGCTTGATCCACGATGTGTCCTGGAATTGCGATGGCCTCTGCAGCAAATACACAATCTGATTCGTGAGCAGATCGCCATCGTGGTCGGCGATCCCGATCACGCGCCAGGGGAACGCCCGCTTTCCTGATGTCACGGCGATGTAATCCGCGGTTTCCACCGGCTTGTAGTCGCGATCGCTGGTTTGCACTTCCTTCAAGGGATACGGTGGAAAGGTCGCCGCCAGTCCGTTTCCACCCGTCCCGTGGAGCCAGAGGCCCGGGTAATCCTCGAGATCAGACTCGGCGATCGCGAGCTTCGCTCCCTGTCCGACGTCGACAATGGCGGGCAGAGTGGCGATGAATTCCGGAGCGATCTCGCTCAAATGTTGGGGCAGGTATTTGCGCTCGTTGTGGGAATAGAAGCTGTCTTCCTGCGGATAATAAACAACAAAATTCGAAGGAAAATTAAACGCCGACTCTTCGCCGTAAACTTTCACTTTCTCCTGCGGCAGCGATGTTTCGAAGCGGTAGGCCACGCCTTCGTTGTAGGCGCGGAATACGACGGAATATCCGCCGTCCATCTTGAGGCGCAACTCGTTGTAATGATCTCGAATCTTGGCGAACTTCTGACGAACTACGGGTTCGACCACTTGGTCCGTGGAGTGCGTCTTTGCATCGACGACCTTGGGCTGCATACCCAGCTTGTTATGCTCCACGTCCAGCGAAAGCGTGGCGTTCTCCAGTACGGCCCTGCCCTTCAGAATCAGGTCATAGCGAATCCTATCCGTGGTTCGGATTCTGAGTTCGATTCGCCCATCCGGCGAGCGCAGATCGTGACTTGATTGCGCAACTCCGTCTTGAACAAATAGAGCACTTAGAATTGGGAAAACTGCGAGCGCTAAAAGAGCTCTCATCTGATGAACCCCCGGAAAGCAGTTTTGAGTGCGAGAAACTCGGAATCTTACTCGGGAAGGCGAAGCATTACAAATCGTGGGCATGAACGTTCATTTTTTCTGACGCTCCGCGCGAAGCTTCTTCAGCACATCCGTGGTCTGAGCGTCGGACGGGTTGAGGCGATGAGCGTGCTCGAGCACTGGCAACGCCTTGTCGTCTTCGCCCAACATGTAGAGCGTCGCACCCAGGAGCACCACCGAACCGTAGAATTCTGGACGCAAGGTCACAGCCGTCTCCAGCGGCGCGCGTGCGTCTGCGTATCGCTGCAAGCGGAAGTAGGTGAGTCCCAGGTTGTGCCATGCCTCGAACGATTTCGGGTCGAGTTGCACTGCGCGCTTCAGCGGATCGAGTGCCTCCTCGAAAGCGCCCGCGTCGCCGAATAATTGGCCGAGCAGAGTGAGCTTTTCCGGGTCGTTGGGGTCGAAGACGCGGTGGCAGACATCGCGTGCGGCGGCGGGCGGTCCGGTCTGCAAGGCAGCGGTGCAGTCACGCGCGTCCTTTTCCGTGTCTTTGTGTGCGTCCCGAAACTGGGTGTAGAGGCTAAACTCGCGGTCGGCGTCCTGATCGCGTCCGGCGCTGGTATATGCTCGCGCCAGCCGGTAATGGACGCGGTAGTCGCGCGGCAAGAGCTTGGCCGCGCGCTCAAGCCACTTGATTCCTGCGGGCACGTCTCCAGACGAAATGTTCGCCACTCCCAGATAGAACGCCGTGTCTGGGGACGGTGGGTCCTCGGCCACCGACGCGAGACGTTTGATGGCCGCCGGGTAATCGTTGGACAGCAGATCGAGCCGCCCGAGGTAGTAAGTGACATAGCGCGATTCTCCGGCCAGCTTGCGCACCTGCTCGAACTGGCTGCGGGCTTCGTCATTGCGGCCCAATGCAAACAGGCATATCGCGAACTGAGAGTGCACGAGGGGCTCGGCCGGATTGACGGCCAGCGCTTGTTCGAATTCGGCTGCGGCCGCCTCGAACAAGTGGTCCTGCATGAGTTGTGTTCCCCGGCCAAGGTGGGCCTCAACGCTGGGCTGCTGAGTCTGCGCCCGGCACATTCCTGCGGCGATCAACAGCAGAGCTGCCAAGGTCCGAATCATCGGGAGAATCGCTTCCGGTCGACTACTCCAGCGCCCTCTTTCACGGTGACGAGCTGGTCGGATTGCACACCCTTCACTTGCTCACGGGCACCGCTCGGCCAAGCGATCTCCAGGTCCGCGGTGGAAGCATCTCCAAGGCCGAAGTGCAAGCGCCGGTCTCCTGAGGAGAGATATCCGGACGATGCCATCACTGCCTGCGCCTGTCGACGTCCGCCGTACACGGCTGTAACCACCGCACCGATAGCGCTGGCGTTCGAGCGTGTGCCCATCAGTTTCACTTTCAGCCAGTGCCCCGCGCCACCGAGATCGTTGCGGAGCAGTGACGGGGGCTCGTTGATGTTCATGATCAGAATATCGAGGTCGCCGTCGTTATCAAAATCGCCGAACGCCACGCCACGGCTGGCATGAGCCTCAGCGATCGCGGGACCGGCGGCGTCCAGAAGTTCTTCGAACCGTCCACCGCCCAGATTGCGAAACAACACTCGCGGCGTCTTGTGCGGAAACTCGGGATGCTTGCGCTCGACCTCGGGGAAGGTGCTTCCGGTTACCCAGAACAAGTCCGGGAGGCCATCGTTGTCCAGGTCGACGATGCCGTTTCCCCAACTCACATACCGTGTCTCGACGCCCAATCCCGAGCGCAACGTGACGTCGTCGAAGAGACGGCCCGCGTTCCGGTATAGAGCCACCGTGTCTTCGGAGAAATGGGTCTTAAGCACATCCAACCGGCCGTCGAGGTCGAAATCGCCGATGGCGATTCCCATGCCGGCCTGTTCGTTGCCGTCCTCATTGACGGCCAAGCCGGATTGCATGCCTTGCTCAGTGAACGTGCCGTCGCCACGGTTATGGAAGAACAGGCTCGGAGTGGAGTCGCAGGCAACGTAGATATCCTGCCAGCCGTCGCCGTCCAGATCCGCCGCCACTGCGGTCAGACCGAACCCAGGCGGTGCCGCGCCGATACCGGAATGCGCGGTGGCGTCGGTGAAGGTTCCGTCTCCGTTGTTGTGGTAGAGCATGGGGCGCTCAGGAACTAATCCGCGCGGTCCGCAATTCACAGGGACACCTTTGAAATTACAGCGCGGGTCCTTTCCTGTAGCTGGGATTTTTTCGAAATCAAAAACCAGGTAGTTGGAGACGAACAGATCGAGGCGGCCGTCGCGGTCGTAGTCCACCCAGGTGCAGCCCGTGCCCCAGCGGTTGCCGGGATGCAGCAGGCCAGCCGCCTCAGTCACGTCGGTGAACGTGCCGTCGCCGTTGTTGCGGTACAGAATGTTCCGAGGCCAGCCGGTGATGAAAATGTCGTCGCGCCCGTCGTTGTTGTAGTCGGCGACGGTCACGCCGCAGGCCCAGCCCTGGTGCAGCAGGCCCGCCTTCGCGGTCACATCGGTGAAGGTGCCGTCGCGGTTGTTCTTGTACAGGCGATTGGACGCGCCCTCGACCGGGCCTTCGCGGCGCGTCCCGGAGAGGAGGAAAATGTCGAGCCAGCCGTCGTTGTCGTAGTCGAGGAAGGCAACCCCGCAGCCCATCGATTCCAGGATGTAATCCATGCGGCCCGGGGGACCGTAGATGATCGGGGCGCGCAAGCCAGCGCTGGCGGCGACGTCGGTGAAGCGGGCATGAAACGGCAGGCCTGAGGGTTTCCCGCGCGGCTGGGGCTTAACGCCGCGCGACGCCATACCACCTGATTCCTGGGCATGGGAGACGCGGGCCACCGCGGTTCCTGCGGCGGCAAGGGCAAGGAACTCGCGGCGGGTCATCACATTCTGCACTATGCATGAAATCATGAAAAAGGGGCGGCTGCCAAGCCGCCCCTTTTTAAGTTATCTGAAATCAACTGCTCCAACTAGAACGTGAATTTCACTACGGCTTGCAGGATACGGTGGCCAGTCTTGTTGTTGGCGTATCCGAACGTTGTACCGCCGCTTTGCAGGAGATTTCCGCCCGAGTCGAATGTCAGGTTCAGGCCCGGATCGTTCTGGACGAAGGTACGAACCGGGTGATTCATGAAGTTGTATCCCGAGAAGCGGAACTGGATCTTCTTGGTTTCAGACGCACCCCAAGTGAAATTCTTGAACACCGACAGATCGGTATTGAAGAACCCGGGGCCAGTCAACGTGGGGAACACATAGGTACCTTGTTCGCCGGGCGTGACAGTAGGGGAGAAGCAGCCCCCGTTGATGTACTGGTTCGCCTTGAGCCCAGCCCGGGGATTACAAGTCACCTTGGGCATCAGAGTCAGGTCTGGGGCGCCAAGAGTGTTCTGGGCACCCGCCTGGATAGCGACAGCGGTAGTCTTGCCCATGAACGTCGTTTGGGCCGGAATGAAGCCCACGTAGTTGAAGTTGGAGCTTACCGCAGCCTGCAAGTCTACGCCGGTCTGGTATTGCGCGATGCCCGAGATCTGCCAACCGTTGGCCGCGCCCTTTACGAATTTGTTGCCGGAGTTTAGCTTGGGCACTTCATAAACATAGGCGATGTTGAAGATGTTGGTGCGGTTGTTGGGAAGCGTGCCATAGTTATTTCTGAGAGTGGTTGGATCACCGTTGGCCGAACCGTTCTCGCCGCGAATGCCCAGCGCTTTAGAGTACGTGTAGTTGGTCATGAAGGTGAAGTGTCCTGACTGCTTGTTCCACGACACCTGCAAGCTGTTGTAGTTGGAATACATCTTGTGGTCGATGATCTTCAACGTTCCATAGGACAGCGGGCGTGCGTTGGTTACCTGATTGGCGCTGTAACCGTTGCCATGGTTGCCATCCGAATGGTCACAAGAAGCGCCACTTCCGTTTGTGAGAGTAGGATCGCAGTTTGGCAGCCATCCGCACAAGGTACTTCCGGTTCCGTTTGCGGATGTGCCGTCTGCTCCCGCTGCGGCACAAGTCGTAGCGCTGAACATCCCTCCTAGCGGCAGGTCGTTGATCTGGTCGAAGTTGTTGTTGTAGTTGCTGAGGTAATCAGATTTGCTGCCGACGTAAGCCACTTCCAGCACGCTGTTCCATGGAGTGCGCTGGGCCACGGTCAAGCTGTAGCTCTGCGTTCTCGGCTGCGCGGAGTCCTTCGGATCCAGCACGGTGACGGCGCTCGGCGTGCTGAGATTACCGTTATAAGGAGTAAGCGAAGCCAAAGTCGGACTCCAGAGCGTTGGGCTCGAGAAAGAGCCCCGTGAGATGCCGTAGGCTGGATTCTGAACGTTCTGCTCGTCGTGGTAGCGGTACATCCCGTAGCCGCCGCGCAGCACAGTTCTACCCGTGCCAAGGAGATCCCAGGCAAAACCGACGCGCGGGGTATAGAAGAAAGCCCTGCTGGCAGAGCCCGAGAGCGGAGTCGAAGGGTTGACTTTGTTCCATTCAATGCCCGGGAACGTCAGACCGTTCACACTACCACCCTTTCCGCTGGCGTACAGGTTCGGATACCAAGCCGCAAAGCCATAGCCTGTGGTATCGACCCATGGACCCAGATGCGACACGCGCAGGCCGTATTCCAAGGTCAGTCGGCGCGACACTTTCCAGGAGTCCTGTCCATAAAATTCTTCCGACAAGTAACGGAAAGCCGGAACCACGTTAAAGTTGGTCTCCGAATACTGGGTCGTTTGCCCAATGAGCATGTCAGAGTACGCATTTCCGCTGCTATTTGACCCCCAGTTGCTGAAGATCGCCGTGCCGTTGACGGGGCTATTGCCGGGTTGAGAATTCCAAGTACGCTCCCAGTAGAAACCGAACTTGGTCGTGTGGGTTCCCCAGACCTTGGAGACATTGTCCGCGATGGAGGGCAATGTCTTCTTGGCGTATACGATACCGTTAAGCTCAAATCCAGCGTTGAGCATGTTCGAAATTCCATCGCCCCATCCGGTCATTTGCGGGAGAATCAATTTGTCGGGATTGGGATGGCTGAACAGCAGCTGGTAGTCCAAGCCCAGCCCTCCGCGGTTGACCTTGCTCGGATCCGCAAAGTGGTTTGGCAGGTTGAGGTAGGTGTAGGTGAAGACAAGTTCGTTGGTCAGAGTGGGACTGAATACTTTGGTCAAGTTCGCCGACACGACATCGGATTGCGTGCTTTCGACGAGGGGGGAGGGATAAGGCGTTGTGGGCGACGCCCAGCTTTGACCGTTCCCGGTCCACAGGGTATCCAAGCTTTCCTGGGCATTGTCCCGCTGCCGATTGTAAGTCACATACAACTTCGTTGAATCATTAAAGTTGTAGTCGACGCGTGCCCGAATCTGAAACATGTTTGAAAACCGGGTTTGGCCGTTGATGTAGTTCACTCCGTGGTTGGCCAACGGATCCGCGTTGGGCAGCGGATAGGTATTCATTAATCTCAGACCGTTCGCATCGATAAGGTTCGAGGGGAGGACTCCGTTCACAAAGCCCGCCGAGTTGGGCACGCCTGTTATGGCGGAGCCATTGAGGTTATGTACGTAGCAGTTCTCGTTCGGATAGCCGGGCGTATTTTGGGAATTGTGACTCGGATCGGTGTCTGGGCATCCGCCAGCATTAGCGGGGGCCGAGCTCAGATCGTTGAAAATCCCGTTTCGCATGTTGGCGGTCGGGACCACCGCACGGTAGATGCCATTGTCTACGTCCTGCTTGTAGTATTCAGTGGCGAAGAAGAAGAACATCTTGTTGTGGTCGCGATTTAATTTTGTCCCCGGAATAATCACCGGGCCGCCGATCTGGCCACCGGGGTAGAAGTATTTCGTCTGCGGGCGGGGGGCTATCTGCTGGCCCACTGAGTTGAAACCGGCGTTGTTATTGAGCCAATCGTTGGCATTCAGACTGTAATAGCGCGCATACAGGTAGCCTTCACCGTGGAACTGCTGGCCGCCCGACTTGCCAATGGCGGTGATCACGACCGGCCCTTTGGAAGAGTCAGCTCCGAAGTTCGAGGTCATCACCTTGACTTCGGCTGTCATGTCGGCGTTGGTGTTCATAGCCTGACCGCAGTTGCACCCAGGGTCAATGATATGGGCGCCGTCGGAAGTGATGTCCAAGGCTGCTGTGCGCAGTCCATTTGCGGAAAAGTTGCCGACCGGGCCATTGCCGGTGCGTTCATCTTGGGCTGCATACGAACTCTGGTTCAGCGCGTTCCCGGTAAAGGCCATGCCCGGCATAATCTTGACGAATTCCGCCGCATTCTGCCCGACGATCGCGACGTTTTGTAGAATCTTTTCCGTGATAAGGGCCGACTTTTCACCGGAATCTATCGGAGTAATCGGAGTGTCGGATGCTTCGACAACGACCGTCTCCTTCTTTCCGCCAGCGTTTAGCGCTATTCCTGACACATTTCGCTTATCACCAGCGTTCAAAACGACGCCCTTTACTTCCCAACTATCGAAGCCGTCCATTTCAACGCGGACGGAGTATCCACCGGGCGGGACGGCGGCGAAAGTGAAGTATCCGTCCCCGTTACTGACCGTGCGTCGGACGTCTCCGCTCGCTTCATTCTTCAAGACGACGTTCGCTTTGGGGATGACGGCACCCGACGCGTCATAGACCGTTCCGGTTAGCACCGAGGTGGTGGTTTGCGCACTTGCCTGTGAGATCAGAAGGGTTAGGGCGGCGGCAATCGCGATGATTAAGATCCGCGCAACGGGGCGTCGGTTCGTGTACATGGATCTGAGCCTCTCTTTTGACTGATTTAGCTGCCGATTTCACTCAAATCGGACCGGGCTTCTAAGCCCATCCGTCGCACACTTTGCTACGTTTGCGTCGTACAAGGACGGTGTTGCGTAAACGTTTCCGAACTCGGGAAACACAAAAACGTTTTTCCGGCGACAATCAAAGCAAACATAATATGAAACAGCAAGGTGTTTCACGTCGCTTTCACGGTGTATGCACACGTGTGCCCTACGTTTTATACGTTTTAACATATGTTACATACACGTATTGGGATTTCTAGCCAGGAATTAGCCTACGGCCAGTTCGATTGTTCCGCCTTTAGCCGCTCATACTCGGACTGCTCGTGACGCATATCCTCAACCCGGCCGAGAGCACGGTAAACGTTTACGAGAAACAGGCGGATCTTTGGACTAACCGGATCAAGCTTCCTGGCCTGGAGGAAGGCTGCCAAGGCTGCTTCGTCATTGCCTTGGGCGCGAAGGGTGTCGGCTAACGCCAACTGTGCGCCCACCGAATCAGGGCTGAGAGCTACGGCTTCGCGAGCCATTTTGACGGCCTCTTCGAGTTTTCCTTCCACCGTATAACGAAGAGCCAACTGGACTCGAGCGGGGACACTGTCGGGCGTTACCCGCAATTCTTCCAAGAACTCCGGGGCGCACTGTTCGGGATGGCGCGCTGCCAGGTAGGTGCCATAAAAATAGTGCACATTCGGAAACTTCGGATATTTCGCGAGGAGAGTGCGAAAATCTTCCTCGGCCTCGGCCGGTGGCTGGGTGGCCAGGTCCCAGAAGGCCTTGCCGGCCATGGTCACGACTTCACGCTGGTTCGCCGGTACATCGGACGGAAGGATTGGCATGCGCAGCCCAGTCAGGCCGGCGGCAAACATCATGTCGGGATTGCTGCGAACCTTCAACGCGACGCGCACGAGAACCTCCTGCGCGACCTCGAAGGCGCCTTGCCGCGTGAGCAGCATGGACAGATGGTAGTCGGCGATGTCGAGCAATTCTCCGCCCGCTTGCCGCACCGATACCAGCATGTGAGCCTTCTTCAGGTGATCGAAGGAGGCGTCATATTGCTTGGTGCTGAACTCACAGAGGCCGAGCAGCGCCCAGCCGGCAGCCGCGGAAGCGTCCAGCGCTACCATGCGAGTCAGGGCATCGCGGCATGCGGAATAGTGATCGCGCTGGTATTCGATCATGCCTATGGCCCACCAGCCTTGGGCCCAGTCAGGCTGGAGTTTCACGGCCCGGGAATAGAGATCGACTGCCTCGTCGGTGTGATTCGCTTCGTAGGCCTGCCGCGCCCTGCTGGAGAGATCTTCGAATGTGTTGGGCGGGGTCTGCCCCAACGCGAGTGAGGCCAGGAAGATCAGGAGGACGATTCGTGGCATCACTTCTTCAGGCTCCGTCCCAGTTCCTGATCATGTCCTTGCAGGGCCAGGTCCAATTCCTCGGCAGCTTTGCGCTCTTTTCGGCCTTCCGCCGAGCGTCCCAACCGAAAATAGATTGTCGACAAACTGCGATGTGCCTCGATGTATTCCGGAGCATCCTTGATGAGCGATTCGAGTAGAGCCGCAGCGCGCGCGTCATTGCCCTCGGTCGAGTACTGAATCGCGAACTGATAACGGACGCGGATCTCTTTCGGCTGCAGATGGAACGCGTGTTCCAGCAGAGAGTGCGACTCCTTGAGCCGGCCTTGCTGGCGGAGGAGAGTCCCTAACAGTAAGAGAGACTCGAAGTAGTTGGGATCCAGCTGCAAAGCCGCGCGCAATGCGGTCTCGGCTGCGGGAAGGTTGGAGTCGATGAATTCCAGCCGTCCCCGTAAACTGAACGCCTCTGGGAGCCGAGGATTCAGTGCAATGGCACGATCCAATTCCGCCGTCGCGCCCTTGTGATCGTTGGCTTTCATTCGTGTATATGCCATCAGCATGTGAGCCTCAGCAGTGTCGCCTTTGCCGAGGATGCGCTGGATCATGAGCGCGCCGCGCTCGTCCTCACCACGATGCAGCAACGCGGTACCGAGCAAGTAAGCCACCGTAAGATCGTCTGGGTCTGCATCTGCGAGCGGACTCAGCATTGCAACGACGCGCTCATCTTCTCCCTGGCGCAGATAACATTCCGCCAGCAGTAGTGACACCTGGCGCCTTTGTGGATCGTTGGCCGGCACGACTGCATAGACGGCCTCGAAGTCTCTTACCGCTCCGTCCAAGTTTCCGGTTTTGTAATAAGCCAGGGCTAGGTTGAAACGGATGCCGTAATTCGACGGCTGCGCTTTCAGGGCCAGGGTATATTCCCGGATGGCTTCGGCGTAGCGCGATTCATGAGCCAGGGCCGCACCTAGATTGGAACGAACGGCAGCCGCTTCAGGATGAGATTTCAGGTAAGACTGATAGGCAGTGATCGCCTCTGCGTAATGGCCGGATTGGTGCAACTCGACGGCGCGACTGAGCAACTCCTGGCCGGAGTTGTTCTGGGCTAAGGCGGAAGCCACACTTAGCACGGCCACCAGAATCCATCGCCACACGAATTTCCCCACGCCGGAGTGAGTATATTCCAAGGGCCCGACCTTCGAGACCAACTACTCTACCCGGAAATCGACTTTCTCTTCTGCTTTGGACTCGCCCTGGGCAACACCGATGCGGATCTCATAGGCGCCCGGAGTAAATTTGTCGGCCGGCAGATTTGCGATGTACGGAATCCGTCCGTCTTTTTGCGCGTCGGGCAAGGGCGCCTCGGCTGCTCCCAGGTACTGGCCCTCCTTATAGAACGCCATGCTGAGCTTAGGATGGTCGGCGACGGCGCGGTCCGGGTAGATCGAAAAATAGAAAGGCAGGACATTCCCGGGACCTCCTTTGAGCGTGTCGCCGAGAGTGGGGACAATCTTGCCACCCGGAAAATAGAACGCGTCAAGAATCTGATTGTCTTTGAGTGAGTCCGTCCGACGCACCACCACAATATTGCTGATGGACAATCGGCTGGACGGCTGCGGAACTGTAACGGTGCTCCTCTTCACGCCAACCTTGTTGACATTACGGTCCATCAATGCAACTTCCAACGTGTATGTGCCCGGAACCAGCTCGGTTCGGAAGGTCTGAAGCAAGTTTCCTGCTTTATAGGCATCGACCTTATCGAGACTGACCTGCACGGCGAAGTCTTTGCTGAATTTCTCGACGATTTCGCCATTGGAGGCCTTCAATACCGCCAAAATCGCCGCATCCACACCAGCATTTTTCTTGTCCGGGAGAGGAGCGAACTCCATTTCCTTTAGAGGCGCTTCTAAAGTCAACATGTACTCGACTTTTGTTCCGTGATCGTTGAAACGTTCGGCGGCAGTCAGGAAAACCACATCCGCCGGACCGGGCGTGGCGTTCAACGCGTTCAGCAGGGGCATCTCGTAAGCGTATAGCTGCTGTCCACTTTTGAGCTGTGGCAGGGCAAAATAGCCGCTGCGAGTATGCACGACGACATCCGGACGATCCACCCGGACCGTAATTTTCCGGAACTTGCCGTCCAATGAAGAGATGTGCGGGCTGTAAGCTGCTTCGAAGTAGGTGCGCACTTCGTCCATCGCGACCCGGAGCGGCGCCTTCAGGTCATTGGTTTCAGCAATCGTCGCGCCGCCGGTTTGCTGAGATAGGTCACGCAACCAGAGCAGCGGGTTGGAGCGCAGAGCGGATTCGGCGGAATCCATTGCACGCGCCTGCGACGTGGAGACCTCCCCGACGCCTCCCTTCATTTGTTGATCGCGGATTTCTCCGGCTGCGCCAGCCAGCATGTCACGCCCGCCACTACCCTGGCTCCAAGTCGTCAGACCTTTGGGATCAACCGCGTAGAAGCTGACGTTGGCGCGGTTGGCCACGCCGATCATGGTGCTGTACTGCTCCTTGACAGTCTCGGGGACCGAAAACCATGGATTGAAGTACAACACAACCTTCCGGCCAGGCAATTGGGACTGTGCCCTCACCAAAGCGAGCAATGCATCCAAAGTGGCACGAGCGTCGTATTCGCGATCCGCAGTGTCGGCCGACTGAAGCATGTCGTATTGCAGCTTGGCCATTTTGTATGTGACGAAGCCCTGAAGTTGGGATTGGCTTGGGCCACCTCCCCCGGCGCCTGCCGTGGAAGACAGCGCTGGCTCGCCTTGATCAACAACTTGCTTCAGATTCTGCTTGATCTGAGCGGATTGGTTGGAATATTGGACAAAAGACCACATCGACGAGCGCTCCAAGCTATTCAGCAATTCTGCATGGTCGGCAGTAAAAGGCTGGATACACTGCAGTTTCTGGTCGATGGTCAGGATCGAATAGTACAGGTTCTGCTCGGGTGACGAGTCCAGGATGTCCTTCACAGCTTGACGGAAGAAACGCTTGCTATCAGGATCGAGCCCTTCGAAGACCAGTGTAACCAGCCGGATTTCCCGCATGGGGTCCAGGGGCACAGGACCACTCTCTGGCCCCCCCGAACTAAAAGAGCGTGCACTTGTGCCTTCCACGAGGCGAAATGACGTCAGTTTCTGCTCGGCGCCATCCTCAAGGACATGTATCTCTTCTGGCCGCACGTCGCGAATCGCTTTACCTTTCTTGTCGCGGAAGACCATGTCGAGTACGACCTCTTGTACGTTCGACCGAACGGTGGGGGTGGTCGTCTGATCGGAAGCGACCTGTTGGGATTGGCCTCGCATCGGCGGAGTGGCTATCAGGAACATGAGTACGGCGAGCGGAGCGAACGGGCGATTCATGGTTCAGCCTCCTTAACAAGACGCAAGAGAAAAGGAAAATCCAAATGAGAAATCAAGCAGAGTCTAGTACAACCCGCAATATCTTTTCAGGGATTTCACGGTGTATACCCCGTCCGCATTGCTGAAATTCACGCCTGGAAAGCGGATGGGCGATACTTGATTTGGAACATCTCTTGATTTCAATAGATCGCGAGATCAGGCTTGCTGGCGTTCGAACTGTCCGCGTTCCCTTCCCTACTGTCCTTCATCAATCACTTCGATCGCTCTGACTTCGGCGTAGTTGACCTTGGGCGAGAATGAAAGCAGGAGCTTCCCTTGCCCATTCGGGTGCAGGTGATTGAACGTGCGAACCACTGGATGAAACGCACCACCGGAAGCCTGGAAGATGTCGAAATCCTTCAGGAGCATCAAGCCATTGCAACTTACATCAAAGACTCTGCACCCCGGACCCCGGCAGAGGCCGGTGGGCACTAGTGGACCGAAAAATGATTCCATGAAGTGCAGCTTCACCGTATAGCTGCCGGCTGGTACAGGAACCGCATAACTGAAGTTGCCAAAGCGCTCGGCGGCGTAAAGTTCTGGAACATTCAGGCCCGCACCGGGGTTGGTAAATGCGCCATCCCGTCCACCAATGTAATAGGTGTCGCCGCTCCATCGTGTACCGTCACCGTCAACGAAATCGGACTTGCGAGCAGACAGCCGGATCGGCTTCAACCTTCCCCGGATCCCCGGAGTCAACTCCAGCGCACTGACGAAGGGCCTCTCAGCTGACGGGATAAACTCCAGATGCACTTTGCCGTCCGCCGCAGGGGAAATATCTTTGAAAGCCCGAACATCGACTGCGGCCGAACCCGCGTCTGCAATAGCGTCGAAGCCCGACAGGATCCGGTGTCCATTGACATCGACCTGAAAGTGCCGGACATTTTGAGCATCTTGCCCGTCCGCCACCACCTTATGTCGTATAGGATCTGCAAAGTAAAGCCGGAGCTCGTATACACCGTTAGGGACAGGAATATCGTATCGGAACCCGCTCTGCGCCAGCACCGATTCCACGGAAGCCCCCTCCCTGACCGTTTTGAAGAGGTTAGGATCGGGCACGGGTGGAAACAGATCTGGTGGGCCGGAATTGAAAACGCCTCCTTCATAGAACTCGTCGGACTCCCAGCGTCGGCCCCAGATGTCGACGTAAGGATCTCCGGCTCTTCCAGCAGCGATGCGAATCTCGCCAGCGACCGGCACCGCACGGGCAGCGTTCCCACCACCTGGCGAATTGAACTTGGCCAGGTCCGCGCTCGCGCTGGTGGCAGAAATCGTCGAGGCTTGGGATTTCTTCGACCGCGGCCCGACTATAAGCCACACCGCCGCGGCGACCACCAGTAGAGTCAGCGCCAACAGCAGCGCGATGTGGGATCTGCGATGAGACCCTCTTTGAAACTCTGAGGACGATGGCGCCTGCTGCAAACCTAACGGCTCTGGCCGAGTCTCAAAGGAGGGTAAATAGCGGCCCTTTGGGATGGTAATGATCACTGGCTCACACTTGCCGTCGTTAGCGAAATGATGCTCCAGTTTGAGCCTCAAAAGGCGGGCTTGCGAACGAACGATATTGTCTTCGTTGGGGTTATATCCCGGCGATCGGCCGAAGACATGAATCCCGATCTGCTGCTCGGTGGCGGCCGCCCGTTGGTTGTCGATAGCGCACCGGCAGACGTAAACCAGGAAGGCCCGGAGTTTGGGAGACCTCTCAAATGTGCTGCTCGCCACAACACGGCGCACTAAATCTTCGCGCGGATCTGTGGCGTCGACCGTTGGGTCTTCGAGACTCAAGACCGTATCGACTTTTCCGGTCGTCGCGATATTTACTTCAGAAGCCAAAGCTCGGTCCCCAAAATGGGGATTATCCCACGAAACGAGCACTTGAGCACTAAGTTCGTTGTGATGAAATTCGCCATTTGGCGACCGAAAGCTGGCAAGGGATGTCACGCCGCCGTGGCTAGCATTAAGATCGTTCTTGACAACATGGACAGGCTTAACCATTGCGCCGCTTTCACCTGTGGCATCTCCTCAATGCGCGATTCGAACCCTTCCTGCAGGAATACCGTCTGTCGAACCTGCATTATTCTGCTGTGTATCGTCGGCTCGTTATGCGGGAATCAAAAAGGGTACGCTGAGAGTTCTGGCGACGTGACTCGATTGAACGCGCACTCCGAAACGCCAGTCAATTCTCCTAGCGAAATCGCGAATTCGGAGGCTGCTGCCGCCGGCTACCGGGCTACCGGCAGTGACGACCACAAGCAGGTGCCGGGAGACGGGAAGCCGGAATCGTTTGAGGCGTTGGCGAGGGATGCACAGGCGGCGATGGAGGCCGACCGCGTTCCGGAAGCAATCCGCCTCTATATGCAGGCGACCAAACTCCGCCCAGATTGGAGCGAGGGATGGTGGCATCTGGGGACCCTCTTGTTCGACGCAAGGCGATTCGGGGAAGCACGCGATGCCTTCGCAGACTTTGTGCGGATCGAGCGGAAGCAACCAGGTCCCGGCTTCGGAATGCTTGGCCTGAGCGAATTCCAGTTGCGGCATTACACCCGCGCACTACCAGATCTGGAACGGGGCACGCAGCTAGGCTTGGGGACCAATCCGGATTTCACCCGAGCGGTGCTATATCACGATGCGATCGTGAACGCGCTGTTGGGCCATCCCGAGATAGCGCTTCAACGTTTAACATTGATCGCAAACCTGGAAGCAGCCGCGCACCCCGAAGCTCCCAAAGACGCAGTACTCTCCGATGTCGAATTGCTAGACGCCTTCGGGACCGCCGCGCTGCAAATTCGGAAGCTGCCGACGAATGTTCCGGCGGCGCGACAGCCTGTCGTTCGCAAAGTGGGACACGCGCAGGCGCTGGTCGCGTTGCAGGACCGAGTCGCCGCCGAAGAAGAGTTGAGGCAAGTCCTCGCCACGTATGGATCTGACCCCGGTGTGCATTACGTCTATGGTGTGTTTCTGCTGAAAGAGCATCCACCTCTTGCCGTTGATGAATTCCGCCGCGAGATCGAAATTTCTCCCTCCCACGATGGGGCGCGAATTCAGCTCGCTCTTGAGTTTCTTCGTACAGCGGACTACACGGAGGGCCTGAAATATGCCCGTGAGGCGGTCGCATTGGCGCCGGACAACTTTGTGGCCCATGTGGCATGCGGCAGGTTGTGGCTGGGGTTGGAAAAAACGGATCGAGCGTTGCCGGAGTTGCGAACCGCTGTCAAGCTCGCTCCCCGTAGTCCGGACGCGCACTTCGCGCTTTCTCAGGCTTTATCTCAGGCAGGACGCAACGACGAGGCTGCGCGTGAACGGGCGGAGTTTACACGCCTGAAAGCATTGAGCGACGCCGCAAGCCGCTGACAGACGGCCTCGAAGGCTAACACCCTATGCTAGACTGGCGCGATCAATGCTTCGGCCCTTCATCGCTATAGTTGGACTCCTGGCTCTCGCACTGACGATTGAGATCTGGGCAGACACAATCAGTAGCACCATCCGCTTCGAAGACGTCACTAGCCGGTCAGGTGTGCAGTTTGTAGCGGATAGTTGTCCGACCCCGAACAAAAACCAACCGGAGACAATGATCTCGGGCGTTGGGCTCATCGACTACGATAACGACGGATACCTAGACATTTTCTTCATTAACGGCGCGGCGCTGCCGTCTCTCAAGAAAGAATCCTCGAAGTATTACAACCGGCTGTTCCACAACAATCACGACGGAACCTTCACGGATGTCACGGAAAAGGCCGGATTGGCGGGCGATGGCTACGACATGGGGGTTGCGGTCGGTGACTTCGACAACGATGGATGGGAAGACATCTACGTCGCCAGCGTGACCAAGAATCATCTCTATCGAAACAACGGTGACGGCACTTTCACGGACGTAACCGACAAGGCAGGAGTCGGCGCACCCACCTACAAGGGCCAAAAAATGTGGAGCGCCGCCGCGGGTTGGGTCGACTATAACAATGATGGCAAGCTAGACCTTTTTGTTTCTAACTATTGCAAATGGGAAGTGAACAAAGATCCGGTGTGCTTGAGCGGGGGCCGACTCAGAGCCTATTGTCATCCCAAGTTTTACGAGCCACTGCCGTCCACGCTCTATCGAAATAACGGCGACGGCACCTTTACCGACGTATCAGAAGAAACCGGTATCTCAAAGCATCTCAGCAAGGGAATGGGGATAGGATTTAACGATTACGATGGCGACGGCTTCACCGACATTTTCGTCGCCAACGACAACATGCCGAACGCGCTCTTCCACAATCTCAAAGGTAAGGCCTTTGAAGAAGTGGCCATGGATGCGGGCGTGGCGTACTCAGAGAATGGCAAGGCCGTTTCGGGCATGGGGGCGGAGTTTCGCGACCTGGACAATGATGGCTTGCCGGACATCTGGCACACAGCCACTGAACTGGAAACCTTTCCACTCTTTCGGAATCGCGGCAACGGCATCTTCATCGATGTCACAGGCCGGAGTGGTCTGGCACGTCCGACTCTGCAGATGTCGGGTTGGTCCAATGGTGTTGCCGATTTCGACAACGACGGATTGAAAGATCTGTTCGTCGCGCGCGGCAACGTGCTCGACAACATCGCCGAGTTCTCAAGCCGCACATACGGTGAGCCGAATTCAATCTTCCGCAACATGGGCAAGATGACGTTCCAGGACGTGACAGCCCAGGCGGGCCCCGACATGCAGATCTCTGAACCGTACCGGGGAGCCGCTATCGGAGATTTGGACAACGACGGTCGCCTGGACATGGTCGTCACAGTATTGAACGGAAAGGCAAGGATTCTCCGCAACGTATCGTCCAACAGCAATAACTGGGTCACCTTCAAACTGGTCGGAACGCACAGTAACCGTATGGCGATCGGGGCGCAGCTCAAGTTGACCACCGAGGATGGCAACAGTCAGTACGACATCGTATCGACGAGCGCGGGATACGGGGCATCGCGCGATCCACGCCCGCACTTCGGTCTGGGAGTATTCAAGACTGTGAAGCAACTGGAAATCCGCTGGCCAAGCGGGACGCGCCAAGTGTTGAAAGATCTACCCGCCAATAAAATCCATCGTATCGAAGAACCCTAGAGATTTGCGGGAAACGACGACTAGTGTCCCGTCGCGCACATTTCAAGGTAGCGGAGAATCATGCCTCAATCCGCAAGGTCGTAGGCATCAGCAATTGAACAACGGGCAGTTTTGCAGCGGCACATCTCGTCGATTTAACAATCGAATTGGGCCAGCGTTTAACACAAAAGGACCAAACAGACGTTCCTCGCGAATCTCTGGGGCACAGCCGATCTCTTGAACGCTTTCTACCAGGCCAATCACGCCGGTCTCTTAGCGGGGCAGTTGGGAGCCACTTACTTCCTCCCGACTGTCATTGTGCCGCTACTACTGATCACGCACGGGATCGCCTTCCGCATTCTTCTGCAACATGGAAATCGACCTGTTGTGCCGGAAACGCATCCAGCATAACGGGCCAGTCAGTGCGGCCAGCTCGGCCTGGAAGATGCTCCGATCGAATTGAAGACGGCGAAGTGGTCGCGTCTTTAGCTCGCTTTCGCCTCTTCGTCGCGCCTGCGGGCGGCAGCTGCTTGAGGGTCGGTTATGATATCCACCCACTTCGGGTTAGGCGACGCCTCGGCGTCGTAGTCGTCGTGCCAGTTCCACCACTTGTAGGGCGGAGTCTGCGGGTAACCCTCAGGCGAGTCCTCCCAAATCTCCTGACGGCCGAGGGGCGTGATGTCGAGGTAGCTCCAGGTGGTCCCCATCGCCTCGTCCCCGCGGCTGTTGATGAAGTATGTGCGGAACACGTGCTCGCCGTCACGGAAGAACACGTTGTGGCCGTGCCATTCATCGACTCCGAAGTCCTTGTCGAAGCTGTCTGTGATTGTGTACCAGGGCATCTCCCAGCCCATCCGCGTCTTCAGGCGCGCGATGTCCGCCTGGGGCGCGCGTGAGGCGTATGCGAGGCTGGTGTCGCGAGCGTTCAGATGGGCCAGGTGCGTGACCTGATCGGCACCCAGGGAGCAGCCCCGGCAGGCGTGCTCAGGCCAGCCGAACACTCCGGGCTCGAAGAAGGCGCGATAGACGATCAACTGCCTGCGGCCCTCGAACAGGTCGAGCAGGCTTACTTTACCCTTGGGCCCCTCGAATTCGTAATTCTTCTCGACCAGCATCCATGGCATTCGTCGACGCTCGGCGGCCAGCGCATCACGGGAGCGGGTCAAGGCCTTCTCCCTCACGAGGAGCTGCTGCCGCGCAGCCTCCCACTCCTGCTGCGACACGACCGGGGGTGTGTTCATCGCGATATGCCCTTTCTGTTGCTCATTGTCTCTCTCTTTGCTTGTTGCCATATCATTTCTCCTTTGTTTTCTGAAACAGACCGAGAGCACTCGCTGTGAACATTTTTCTGAACTTGCCAATGCACACCGCCAGAATTCCTCCCGTGGATGTGGCTGCGGCGACCATCACTGCTGTGCTTGAAATGCATGCCGGGCACATATGTCCCTCCGGTGACCTTCTATTCGTTCGATGTTCATACGATTCTCCTTTGTCCATGTCTTTGTTTTTTCGTTCGCTCTCGATGGCCCGTTCCGTTCGTGACCATGAGCTATATATAGCGCGGGGCGTCGAAGGGGTGGGAGTGACAAATGTGGCGGGATTTCGATGGACTCGCTGATCACAGCATCAGCACGTGCGCTTGCGGCCGGTGATCCTCTAGGCGCCTTGAAGCGAGTGGCCCTGCGGAACGACGCGCCTGCTCTCGCGCTGCGCGGCACCGCGATGGCACAACTCGGGGATTTTCCACGCGCGAAAGAACTCTTGCGACGTGCTGCACGCGCATTCACTGCGAAAGAATCCGTCGCGCGCGCGAGATGCGTGGTGGCCGAGGCCGAGGTTGCCCTCGCGTCGCGCGACTTGAGTTGGCCCGCTAAAACGCTCGATGCAGCGCGAGCAACGCTCGAACAGCACGGCGACCGTTTGAACGCCGCATTCGCGCGCTATCTCGCGGTCCGCCGTCTGCTCCTGATCGGCCATCTCGACGACGTCGAGCGTATGCTCGCGGATCTCGATTCCGCACCATTTCCCGCTGCATTGAGAACAGCTCACGAACTCGTCATTGCAGGAATTGCGCTGCGTCGCCTCCGGACGAAAGAGGCGCGAGCCGCCCTAACGCGGGCTGAGCAAACCGCACGCCAAGCGCGCATCCCGGCGCTGACAGCAGAAGTGGAAAGCGCCTGCCGCATCCTGAATACCCCGGCGGCACGCCGGATTGCGCGTGGCGAGGACTGCCTCCTCCTGCTCGAAGAAGTCGAGGCGCTCCTCTCATCGAAAGTGCTTGTAATCGACGCCTGTCGGAATGTCGTGCGCAATGCAAACGAGATTGTTTCCCTGACAACGCGTCCGGTGCTGTTCGCCCTGGCACGTGCGCTAGGCGAAGCCTGGCCCAGCGACGTGCCAAGAGATGTTCTCCTTGCGCGCGCGTTCGGAGCACGTTTCGTTGATGAATCGCATCGCGCGCGCTTGCGCGTCGAAATCGGACGCCTGCGCAGGATGCTTCGCCCGCTGACCGCCATCACCGCGACGCGGCGAGGCTTCGCGCTAAAGCCTCGCAGCCGGCGCGAGGTCGTCGTGCTGGCACGCCCTGTCGAAGAAGAACATGGCGCAGTGCTCGCCTTCCTCGCCGAACGCCGGCGGTGGCGACTCAGGCCTCGCGTGGGCCGAAGGCACGCTCTGGGTCGGTGAGTACCGGAACCGGAAGATCCATCAGGTCAATCCCGACACCGGCGCGATTCTTCGCACTATCGAGTCCAACCGTTTCGTCACCGGGGTCACCTGGGTCGAAGGAGAGTTATGGCACGCCACCTGGGAAGGCGACGAGAGTGATTTGAGGCGCATCGATCCTCAAACGGGCGAGGTTCTTGAGAGCCTCGAGATGCCGCCAGGCGTCAACGTTTCAGGGCTCGAATCCGATGGCTCCGACCAATTTTTTTGCGGCGGAGGAAAGACGGGGAAGGTCAGAGCGATCCGCCGGCCCCGGCGCGGCGCCATAAGGTGACGCGTGAACATCCCCACTCAAGCCAAACGCGGGCTTGAGTGGGCCACCCGGCGCCCGATTTCCGGAAGCGCCCTTTCTTCGGGCGAGGAGCGCATTATCGACATCTGCCTGAACACCGGATCGGCGATAATTTAGTTTCTGTCAATGACAATTAGAATTCCCTACCGACAACAACCGTCAACGATCATCGAAGGTCGGTTTTCGGGAGGCCGAGATGGGTCACCAGAGCGGAGCTGGATATGAATTCGTCAAATATTTCTCGTCGCAGGTTCGTTACTGGCGCTGGCGCCCTTGCTGGTCTAGGGATTGCCAGCGCTAGTGGTGTTGCGCGCGGGTTTCTGGCTTCAACCTCCCAGCTTGAGAACCAGGCAGCGGACTGCACACTGCATATCAAAACTTCTCCAATAGAAATCGCCCCCAAGAGAATCATCTCAGCTATTACTTACAACGGGTATTTTCCGGGGCCACTGCTTCGCTTCAAAGAGGGCCGCCAAGTGACGGTTGACATTTACAACGAGACAGATACGCCGGAACAACTTCACTGGCATGGTCAGAAAGTATCGGTTGATGTGGATGGAGCCGCCGAGGAAGGGACCCCGTTCATCCCTCCGCATGGCAAGCGACGAATTGCATTTACGCCGAATCCGTCTGGCTTCCGCTTCTACCACACCCACAATCGCGCAGGGGCAAATCTGGCTGCCGGGCAATACGGTGGCGAAGTCGGGGCCGTTTACATCGAGCCGGCTCAGGAGCCGGGCCGGTATGACCATGAAGTCTTTCTGGTGCTCAAAGAGTTCGAACCTACTTTTAGTCGTGGCGGGGACATGCCCCAGGACTTCCTGTCACCAACGGAGCCGAATGACGAGTTGAAGAAAATCGGCGAGTCATCGATGAAGGCGTCGCTCGCCAAGGGCATGCCACATGGATACGAAGTGGGCTATCGCTCGTTCACGATTAACGGGCGCATGCTGGGCCATGGAGAGCCGGTCCGGGTAAAACAGGGGGAACGAGTCCTGTTTCACATGTTGAACGGAAGTGCTACTGAGATCCGCAGTCTCGCCCTACCGGGCCACTCATTTCAAGTTGTCGCGCTCGATGGAAATCCCGTTCCTAATCCGACAACCGTTCCGGTGTTATGGATTGGCACGGCGGAGCGCATCTCCGCGATAGTGCACATGAATCATCCGGGCATCTGGATTCTGGGTGATCTCGATGACGGCGATCGCGGACATGGTATGGGAATCGTCGTGGAATATGCGGGCCAGACGGGAAAGGCGCAATGGACGGCTCCTCCCCCTTTGAAGTGGAGCTATGCACGTTTTGCAAAACCGGGAGCGACCGTTCCCCAACCGGATGAGACGTTCGAGATGACGTTCGCAAAGGATAACGCTGCGGAGGAGGGCTTCAACCGGTGGACGATCAACGGCGTGGCGTATCCAATGGCAGGCGAACCCGCGCCAGCCAAATTTCACTTGAAGCAGGGAAAGCGGTATCGGCTGCACATGCGCAATGCTAGTGACGATATTCATCCGATCCATCTGCACCGCCATAGCTTCGAGGTCACAAGCCTGGCTGGAAAACCCACAGCCGGAGTGCTTAAGGACGTGATGATGTTAGGAGGCTACCAGGAAGCAGAGGTAGACTTCGTCGCCGACAACCCAGGCATGACCTTATTTCACTGTCACCAGCAGTTGCACATGGATTTCGGATTCATGGCCCTCTTTGACTACGTTTGATCCTCGGCAGAACATGGTGTTCAACACAGTGGTTCGAACTTGAACTTTGAGCGGAAACGCCGATAGAGCACATGGATTTCACATTCAGCAAGAAGGTCGAAGACCTGCAACGCCGCTTGAGAGCTTTCATGGATGAATACATCTATCCTAACGAACAGCGATTCCAGGATGAGATTGAGCGCAACCGGTGGTCGCCGACGGCTGTAACGGAAGAACTCAAGCTGAAAGCGCGCGCGGCGGCTCTCTGGAACCTGTTCCTGCCCGATGACCAGCACGGCGCCGGACTCACCAATCTCGAATATGCGCCCTTATGCGAGATTATGGGCCGCAGCATGATGGCTCCCGAAGTATTCAACTGCTCAGCGCCCGACACCGGGAACATGGAGGCGCTGGCGCGCTACGGCACACCGGAGCAAAAGGTGCGCTGGTTGAAGCCGCTGCTCGCCGGGGAGATCCGCTCGTGTTTTGCGATGACCGAACCTGCGGTAGCTTCGTCGGACGCGACCAACATTGAGGCGAGCATCGTTCGGGACGGCGACGAGTATGTCCTGAATGGCCGTAAGTGGTGGGCTTCGGGAGCGGGCGATCCGCGCTGCAAGGTCGCGATCTTCATGGGCAAGACGGATTCTTCGGCTCAGCGTTATCAACAGCAGTCGATGGTCTTGGTGCCGATGTCGGCTCCGGGAGTGAAGATCGAACGGCTGCTGACGGTGTTTGGATATGATCATGCGCCCCATGGCCATGGCGAAGTCGTCTTTACGAATGTCCGGGTGCCGGTCTCGAATATGTTGCTGGGCGAAGGGCGGGGTTTTGAGATCGCGCAGGGACGGCTGGGACCTGGCCGCATTCATCACTGCATGCGGTGTATCGGGGTGGCGGAGCGCGCCCTCGAAATCATGTGCGAACGTGTGCAATCGCGCGTGGCTTTCGGCAAACCGCTGGCCGAACAGGGAACCCTGCGCGCCCACATTGCCACCTCACGCATGGAGATCGAGCAAGCTCGTCTTTTGACTTTGAAAGCTGCCTATATGATGGACACGGCTGGCAACAAGGCAGCGCGGTCTGAGATCGCCATGATCAAGGTTGTTGCACCCAATGTGGCGTTACGCGTTCTGGACAGGAGTATTCAAGCGCACGGGGCCGCCGGCGTTTCGCAAGATACCTTTCTCGCCAGCGCATGGGCCAACGTTCGTACCCTGCGACTGGCCGATGGCCCGGATGAAGTGCACACGGAAGCGGTTGCCAAGCTGGAACTGGGAAAGTGGAGCAAGCCGCATGAACAATCTCCACCACACTGATCCGCCCCGGCTTCAAGGAGAACTCCATGCCGCCAATGGTCGTGGAAGACCCGCGTTCCCTTAGACATTTCGTGGGCCACGAAATCGCAACCACGGAATGGTTCTTGCTTACCCAGGACCGAATTCAGCAGTTTGCCGAGACCACCGAGGACCGGCAATGGATTCATGTCGATCGCGAACGGGCACAGCGGGATTCACCGTACGGCACCACAATTGCGCACGGGTTTTTGACGCTTTCTCTCTTAAGTCAGTTTCTGCAGCAAGCAATTCAGATCCGGAGCGGCGTGAGGATGAGGGTCAATTACGGCTTGAATCGAGTCCGCTTTCCGTCTCCGGTTCCTGCAGGCTCCAGAATTCGAGCCCGTTTCACGCTGCAGGCGCTCAAGGACATTGCCGACGCTCTGGAAGCCACGTTTTCGATAGTCATCGAGGGTGAGAATTCGGATAAGCCTTGCTGCGTTGCGGAATGGGTAATCCGCTATTACTCCTAGCCGGGTGGCTCGCTGTAAATTCCGATCCATACCCCGATCAAAGCGAACCGTGCTCGGCTGACCGCAAGGCAGCACCCAAGATAATCCTGATTACTTCCGGCATAGAAGCAAAGCGAGTGTCTTTGGTCAGACCCTGATGATAGCGGTAATAGATCTGCTGGACAATGACGGCCACCTTGAAGAGCGCGAGAACGCGATAGAAAATCATGTTGCTGACGTCACGCCCAGTGGTTTGAGCGTAGCGACAGACAAGTTCTGACCGCGTCATGGTGCCAGCCAATGTTGTAGGGCCCCAGCGGATTTGCTTCAGTTCTTCGGGATCTTGTGGGTCGACCCAGTACGCCAGGGCTGTGCCGAGGTCGGTGAGTGGATCTCCGATGGTGCACATCTCCCAATCGAGCACGCCCACAATCCGGGTGATATCGGCTGGATCCAGCACGATATTGTCATATTTGTAGTCGTTGTGTATCAGTGCGTAGGAAGCGTCTCCGGGCTTGCATTCATTCAGCCAGACAGAGATGCTCTCGACTTCCGGCAACTCGTGAGTCTGGGAACCGTGGTAGCGGTCGATCCAGCCCTTCACTTGACGATCCAAGTAACCTTGGGGCTTCCCGAGATCGGCCAAGCCGATGGCCGTGTAGTCCAGGCCATGAAGTCGTGCAAGATTGTCGACAAACGCTTCGCTCAACTGGCGGACGGTCTGGGCGTTCGTTCCAAGCCCTTCGGGAGGATCTCTGCGCAGAATGACTCCTTGTATCCGTTGCATCAGGTAGAACGGGCAACCGAGCACTGATGCGTCTTCACAGAAGAAGAGTGCTTTCGGAGCCTGCGGGTAAACGAGGTGTAGTTTTGAGAGTACGCGGTACTCCCGACTCATATCATGGGCGGTTTTGACTTTACTGCCGAAGGGAGGACGACGCAGCACCATCTGGCGGTCTCCCAGACTCACCAGGTAAGTCAGGTTGGAATGGCCGCTGGGGAATTGAGCGACGCTGAGAGTACCGGTGTCATCAGGAAAATGGCCACGCAGGAACGGTTCTAGCCGGGACAAATCGAGTTCTTCCCCGGCTCGTACGGAAGTTGGATGGTCATGAAGGTCCACCATGTCAGACTCTTGAACTCCCAGAATCACACCTCACTTGCGGGTGGCACGAGCGCTATCTATAAGTCAACAACGAGATGTCGTCCAGATGTGGAAAGGCGTTGAAGGAACTCAAGGTAAAGTGAGCGTTGGAGAACAAGAACTCACTGTAAGAACAATTTCGGACCATCCAAGTTGCTCGAAGCGCATCTCGTAATGAGAGGTGGAAAGCACGCCGCATGGCTACCCCAAGTAGGCCACCCGAACAAAAGATCGCCAGTTGTTGCCCTCGCCCGCTCGTGGACATGCATTGGGTTAGGCCGCCGTCGACGCGGGCACAGAATTCTGCCCATGATTCCACCGAGGGGAGCGCGACTTCGCCCTCGGCCCACTTGGTTATCGCCATCTGGAACATCTTCTCGAAATTCGCCAATCGTTGACCGGGAACGGTCGATTCCTGAAACGCCCGGTGGAGTTCTCGAATCTCATTATTGCTTTCGAGCAGGAGAGGGAGGCCTTTCTCCAACACAGCGTCGCCCTGATATTCATCGAACTCCTGCATCACCACCGGCTCCGGAAAGGAGAGGCCCGCATCGCGATAGACCTTGGCCACGATCCTGGCGGTGTCCCTTTGCCGGACACGTGGCCCCGAGCAGACTCGGTCAAACACCATCTTTTTTCGCACCCAATATTGCCCCAAGCGGAGAGCCTGTGCTTCGCCTGTGGCGGAAAGCTTGTCGTAATTCTCGTCAAGAAAAGAGGCTTGCCCATGTCGAATCAGGAGAAGTCGGCCCATGCGTCACTTAGCCTTTTCTCGATGCTTGAACCTGGCACTTACTTTCATGCGGCCGTCATGTCCTGGCTCTGATGGTATTCGGCGAAGGTCTTGCCCTCTTGAGCTAATCGCTTGAGCAGAGGAGCTGGCTCCCAGAGCTCGCCCTGCTGTCGGTGGAATTCCGAAATGCGGTCGTGGACCTTATTCAGCCCCACCGTGTCGGCGTACCACATCGGGCCTCCGCGATACGGCGGAAATCCGTAGCCATTCAGGTAAATAATGTCGATGTCGCCGGCACGCAGGGAGATGCCCTCCTCAAGAATGCGCGCGCCCTCATTCACAAGGGCCAGGATGCAGCGATCGACGATTTCCTCCGGTGAGATCTTGCGCTGTGGAATGCCGGACTCGGCAGACCATTTGCGAAGCAAGTCAGCGACTTCGGGATCGGGAATCGCGCGACGGTTCTCGTCGTACTTGTACCAGCCGGCACCGGTCTTCTGACCGTAACGTCCCAGTTCGCATAGACAATCTTCGGCAAACGGCTGGCGGGATCCTGGCTTTTCCAGATGCCTAAATTCTTTGCGGATCCGCCACCCTACATCCAAGCCGGCGAGATCACCTGTAGCCAGCGGACCCATCGCCATACCGAAATCATAGAGCGCCCGATCCACCGCTACAACGCTTGCCCCTTCCTCGACCAGAAACTGGGCCTCGCGGCGGTAAGGACCGAACATCCGATTTCCAACAAACCCGCGGCAATTGCCCACCAGCACGCCGACTTTGCCGAGCTTCTTAGAAAGTTGCATGCAGGTTGCGATTACCTCTTTGCTGCTGACTTTGCCGCGCACAATTTCGAGCAGGCGCATCACGTTCGCCGGGCTGAAGAAATGCGTACCAATTACGGCTTCAGGCCGAGCTGTGGCTGAGGCTATTTCGTCAATACTCATGGTCGACGTATTGCTAGCCAGAATAACGCCTGGTCGACACACGCGATCCAATTGCCCGAATACCTCTTTCTTAAGTTGCATGCCCTCGAACACGGCCTCGACCACCAGGTCCACTTTGTCAAAATCGTCATAGTTCAGCACAGGCTTAATCTGTCGCAGACGCTCATCCACGAATGGCTGCGTGAAGCGGCGGCGCTTGACTGAACTCGCATAGTTCTTCCGAATGACATCCATCCCACGATCGAGCGCTGGCGGGTCGGCGTCCTTGAGCAAAACGGGGATACCGGCGTTGGCGAACACCATGGCGATTCCACCGCCCATCGTTCCCGCGCCCACAACGGCTACTGAGTTCACTGGGATAATCGCGGTTTCCTTCGGTATGTCTGGGATCTTAGCCACTTCGCGCTCACCAAAAAAGACGTGAATGAGCGCTTTGGACTGCTCCGAGAAGAGGCAGTCGTTGAACAATTTCTTCTCGACTTCGCAACCTTCCTCAAAGGGCAGCCGGGTGGCAGCTTCCACAGCGTCGATGGCGGCTAACGGAGCCATCATGCCACGCTGCTTTTGGCGCGCAAGCTCACGCGCAGCGGCGAAGATGGGCCCATTCTGTCCGTGGGTACCTAGCTTCTGGTTGCGTTCACGAGTTTTAGGCGCCGGCTGTTCCAGAACTGCGCGCGCGAAGGCGACAGCTCCACTCAGCAGATCGCCTTCGATCAGCCGATCGAGGATTCCGGATTCCAACGCTTCCCGTGCAGGAACTGGATTGCCCTGGGCGCACATTTCGACCGCCTTGGCCACACCCGCCAACCGAGGCAACCGCTGGGTCCCGCCCGCGCCCGGAATGATGCCCAGCTTCACTTCGGGCTGGCCGACCTGCGCACCCGGAGCCCCCACCCGATAGTGGCCAGACATTGCCAGTTCCAGGCCACCACCGAACGCCGTACCGTGAATAGCCATCACCAGCGGTTTCGGGCAATCTTCGATCTGTCTTAGCAGAGGCAGGAGGCCGGCTCCGCGCGCCGTATTCCCCGAAGTTATCTTGCCGAACTCTTTGATATCCGCTCCGGCGACGAAAGTGCGCCCAGCGCCAATGAGTACTGCAGCTTTGACACTCTCGTCTCGAGTGATTTCTTTGATAGCTTGCGAAATACCTTCGGATACGGCCGAGCCGATGGCGTTCACCGGAGGATTGTTGATGGCGATGATCGCGACGTCTTTATCTTTCGTGAGTTGAACGAGATCGCTCATAGCAGGCGCACTCTGGTCTGAAGTATGCAGTTCTAGAACTGACAGTGGATGAACCTCATAGGTTCACTTGCGCTGTGCAAATTGGGGCGAAACATTGGTTTGCGCAGTCCAGTACTTCTTGCGCAGATTCTCCTTCAGGATTTTTCCGGTTGCGGTCTTGGGCAGAGCCTCTACGAACTCGATGGAACGCGGGCACTTGAAATGGGCCAGACGAGAGCGGCAGAACTCGATCAACTCCGATTCGCTCAGCTGCAACCCTGGCTTTAGGACCACCAACCCTTTGGGCACCTCACCCCACTTTTCATCAGGGACCGGAATAACAGCAGCCTCATAGATGTTGGGATGTGCGGCAAGAGCTTTCTCCACTTCGAGCGATGAAATATTCTCTCCACCGCTCACGATGATGTCTTTCCTGCGATCGACAATAAGGATGTATCCGTCCTCGTTGATGGTGGCCATGTCTCCGGTGTGAAACCATCCTCCGCGCAGGGCTTCGGCGGTGGCCTCGGGCTGTTGCCAGTAGCCGGCCATGACGCCGTCGCTGCGAGCGATGATTTCGCCCATGGTCTTGCCATCGCGAGGCACATCGTGGTCTTCGAAATCCACGACCCGAAGTTCAACCCCGGGAATGGCGCACCCGGTCATGGCCTGCACTACAAAACGCTGCCCCCCCTCGGGTTGCAATCCTGGCTTGATCTGGGAAGTGGATAGCACGGGAGCAGTTTCCGTGAGGCCATAGCCCGAGAAGCACGTGCAGCCTAATTTTTCCTCGACCTCACTCACCAGGGTTGGAGAGGAAGCGGCCCCGCCAATGGAAATCCACTCCAGACTGCTCAGGTCGTACTTTGGCCGGTCGGGACAATTGACCAAAGCAAGCGCCATGATGGGCACAAGGCTCAGGGAGCGCACTCTCTCCCGCTCGATCAGACGAAAGACCTCGGCGGGAACGAAGCGCGAAATTATGACATGACGGCCACCCGCAAAGGTGACGGAATGGGCGGCACCCCAACCATTGGCATGAAATAACGGAATGGTGTGCAGCTCCACGCTATCGGTGTTCGTGTTAAATCGAAGAGACACCGACAGGGCATGGAGATAAATATTCCGGTGGGTCAGCATTACTCCCTTGGGATTGGCGCTGGTGCCGCTGGTATAGAAGAGCTCGGCCAGGGAATCTTCGTCGATTCCCGTGATGTCTGCGCCGTGGGGTTTGGCGCACGCCAAGCTCTCTTCATAATTCTTCGGCGAAAGCCATGGCGCCTGGGTCGGCGCATCGAGCAAGATGAATGTCTGGAGGTTGGGAACGCTGTCCCGAAAGGAATTTACGACTTCCAGGAACTCTTTCTCGAGAAAAAGTACCTTCGCCCCGGAATCGTTCAGAATGTAGGCCAGTTCATGGGAACCGAGCCGGAAATTCAGTGGAAGCAATACTGCACCGGCCTCTAAGACACCGTAATACGCCTCGAGCAGTCGATGGCAGTTAAGGCTGAGAAACGCAACCCGGTCCCCGGCTTGCACTCCTGCTTCACGTAAAACACCAGCCAGGCAGCGCGCCCGTTGTGCAAACTGTGCATAAGTGAACCTCTGGTCTCCACAGACAATCGCCGTTGTGCCCGGGAACTGCTGCTCGGCATAACGCAGGAAACGAACAGGAGTGAGAGGGATATTCATGATGTCGTCGTGCTACCAGGCGGACTGACCTCCATCCACCACCAAAACGTGGCCGGTGACGTAGTCAGAAGCGTCAGAAGCGAGAAACACCGCAGCTCCTTTCAGGTCATGTTCACTGCCAAAACGGCGCAGCGGAATCTGGGAGAGGAAAAATTCACGGTTGTGCTCCAGCGCCCGGTTCGACATGTGTGTGGGAAACCAGCCTGGAGCAATTGCATTGACCTGGATGTTGTGCGTTGCCCATTTGCAGGCCAGGTCTTTGGTGAAGCTGATGACCCCGCCCTTGCTGGCATGATATGCAATGGCCGGGAGTGCGGCCGGAGCACCACCCAATCCAGCCACCGACGCGATATTGATGATCTTTCCGCGACCTTGCTTGATCATGACCTTGCCCACGGCTTGAGCGCATAGAAAGGTCCCGGTCAGGTTCGTCTCGATCACTTTATTCCAATCTTCTAAGCGCATCTCTTCCACGGGGGCGCCCCAGGAAATTCCGGCATTGTTCACCAGAACGTCGACTCGACCGAATTGTGAAAACGCGGCATCGACCACTGCCTGTATGTCGGCCGGATTCTTGACGTCACAGCCTAGAGCGAGGGTTCCTACTCCCAGTTGCTGCAAGTCTTCCGCGGCTTGCTGGCAGCGCTCTTTCTTGCGGGCACAGAGCACCAGGTTCGCGCCCATTTCCGCCAGCCCTTCTGCGATTTGACGTCCCAACCCGATGGAGCCCCCAGTGACAATTGCGACGCGGCCAGTGAGATTGAATAGATCCTTCACATTCCTGGATGCGTTCGGCGCCGTGTCGGCGACCTCCTTCAACATTGAGCTTTCTCCTGTTCGCTGACGTTCTGAGGCAAAGAATCAGCGGGAGGTTGTCCCTCGCGCCGCTCTCGATCCTCACCGACTGCTATCGCTGTGCTCTGAGCCGCCAGAAAATCAAAAATCGCGCGATGGGCAACTCCCGGTTGATCCGTGAAGAAGAGATGGCTGGCGCGCGGAATCATGACCAGTTTCGCACCCGGGATTCTCTCTGAAATTAAGTTCGCATTTGCTGGCGGCACGAGCCGGTCAGACTCGCCATGAATAACCAGCGTCGGAGCTACGATCTGGCCGAGGCGGCTGTATGCCTCCCAGGCAAGGATTCCCTGCAACTGCGCCGCGTATCCTTCTGGGGTTGGAAACCATGGCCTGCGAATTGCCAAGTCTTCGTCAATCCGTTCGCGCGGAGTCGTCGGATCGTAGATAAACGGTACAGCAGCTTCCGCAGCTTGTTCAGGACTCATCTTGTCGCGCCTCATCAGCAACCGGGTAGCTTCCGCTTCGGCGCGCACCGCAGATGGCCCGCCCGCCGCGGTGCAGCCCAGAATCAGCGACAATACTCGCTGCGGGTATTGCAGCACGAACTCCTGCGCGATCATTCCGCCCATCGAAACACCGAACACATGCGCGCTCTCGATGCCGGCGGCATCCAAGACTGCCAGGGCATCGGAGGCCATTTGCGGGATCGAATAGGGACCTGGAGGTACATCGCTTCGTCCGGCACCGCGGTTGTCCAACGCAATCGTCCGATACCGGGCTGACAATGAGGGCCGGATTCGATACCACATGGCGGACGGATACCCCAGTCCCATGATGAGTAAAAGCGGCTCACCTTGGCCTTGTTCATTCCAATAAATTCTGGCTTCCCGATTGTCAATAAACGCCATTCAATGCTCCCACTCAGAACGAGATGCGCACGCCGAGTTGGATCTGGCGCTTGGGCAGTGCCGAGGTGAAAGCCAGGGGCGTGCTGGGCGTAGCGGTCCCGCCGCCCGCAAGGGACGGTCGAATCCCATGCACGTTGAACGTCGTGAATCCCGGGGTAACGGGCACGGTGCAGCCATTCGGCGGGCCTGGAACAAGACAATAACCGAATAATGGGCCCACTTCATTGTTTACGCTGGCAAAATTTGTCCGGTTCGCGAGATTAAATCCTTCGGCCGTAAGCTGCAGGCTAACCTTCTCGCCTAGCTTATGCCGCCAACTCAAACGCATGTCAAGGTCGACGTAGTTGGGACCGAGACCCGTGTCGCGCGGGGCTCCGATGGGACGTTCATTGGTGGTGTGATTGTTGCCGTTCACCTCTCCTCCTGCCAGCAGATTGAAAGGATGTCCGCTGTGGTACGAGAAAATTGGAGCTAGCTCGAAACCTGACAGGACACTCTGTTTCCAAGGGCTGTTCAACACCCCCGCGATCACCACTTTGTGCCGCTCATCAAATTCGGAGAGACTACGATCTAGATTGATGTTTGTTGGATCCTGTGGCCCGTAGTCCGTGTTGTAGTCAGTGGACGTATCGAATCCTTTACTGAAGGTGTAGTTCCCAAAGATCGAGAAGTGATTGCTGAATCGTTTCGTAATCTGCACGATACCAGCTTCGTAGACGGCGTACGACTGGGAGCTGTATTGGTTATTCTGCACAATCAGCGGATTCACGAAGCATTGGGTGCTGTCGCAGGGCAGGCCCTCAACTCCACCCAGCGGATCTGCTCCAGCCGCCGTAGTATTCCAGTTGCGATACGAAACCTGCTGGCCATTGCCGAGGGTTACCGTTGTGAACGGCGCCGGCAGCAGATTGGTGTCGATGGCAATGGGAAGTCTCTGGGTGTGTGAGTAGATGCCGCTGACAGAAATCGACAACCCCGGTGCGAGCTCACGCTCAATTGCGAAGGATGCCTGCTGCGCGATGGGGGGCCGATAACCCGGCTGGTTCACGAAGAGTACCTGCAACGGAGAAAGGGGTCCGCTATTGGTAACGTCGATGCCAACTGGCTGGGTACCCGGAAACGGGCCAGCCATGGCTGTCGGGGTGATGCAGGCATTGTTCCCCGCAGCTGGTGTTGTGCAGGCAATCGCGTTACCCGGCGCCCCATTGGCAAACAGTGTCTGGAAAATCGTTGCCGCTCCGGCTATGCCCAAGGCGGGAACTCCACCGATTGGATCGGCATAAATGGAAATCTCTCGGTTACAAGGGCTGCCGCCGCTACCGGGGATTATCGTTGTCCCGAACTGGGAGACTCCACAGATTCCGGTGACGTTTGCGGCCTGATTCCCTGCGACACTGTTCCCGACCGCAGAATTATTGGCATTCCGCACCCCCAGGCTGTAATCGACGTCCGGAATCTGGACGTCCACCGGTCCGAAAAAGATTCCATATCCACCCCGAATCACCGTCTTGTGATTCTTGAACGGATCCCAGGCAAACGAAACCCTGGGGCCAAAATCCTTCTTATACGTGGTCAACGGGGCGAATTGCGTGTCCAGGTCGTAGCGCAGCCCGTAGTTGAGGGTCAGGCTTGGTGTTACTTTCCATGAGTCTTGCGCGTATAACGCCGTCAGCGGTCGAGTGTAGTACGGGTACGTCGGATTTCCGAAGCCCTGCTGGTAAATCTCGGGCAGCCCCAAGGTTGCCGATTGAAGCGGATTTATGGTGGTGCTGGCAAGCTGTGGGCTTACCAGAAATCCGGGCAGCGACCCGAATACAAAACGACCGGGAAAGAAGGTGTGCGACTCGGTGTGATTGCCGCGAAGCAACTCGTAGGCGCCAAACTTCAGGGTGTGATTGCCATGGATCGTGGTGAGATTGTCAGCGAATTCGTAACGCCGCAAGATGGTAAGGTTGGGAAGAAAAATGTTAGATCCTATATTGTTAATAAAGCTAGGAATCTGCAACCCGACCTGTGCTGGCACATTGGGAATCACGTTGAAGTGGTAGTAGTCCCACTGTACCCGGGCCTCATTCTGCGTGTTCGGACTGATCTGGCGGTACCAGGTGGCTTGCAAATTGTTGTCGTAGGTGTGGATCGAACTTCCCGCCGAAAAAGCGGTTAGAGAGTTTACGTCCGGCGACTCTTCCAGATCGTACCCATACCTGTAGGTCAGCGAAAGCGCGTTGTTCACATTAAAGTGATGATCCAAGCGCCCCGACGCTTGGTATTGGCGGGTGTTGAAAGGAAACAGACCGCCCTCAGTTTCAAACTGATTTAGCAGGTAGCCATTCAGCGCGGCCTGGGTGGGCGATACAAATGGGTTCGCGCCGGGATTCGGGTTCAGGGTCAGAATGCTCTGCAGAGCAAAAGCGCAAGTAGCCGGTGGCAGGGGTGGTACGCCCGTGAAGCAAGTAACGCTGGGCGCCGATGAATTCGCCAGCGCGGCAATGATGACATCCTGGTCAGCTGTCGGGCGAAAAATATTCGTATTCGTCAGCAGAGGAACCGCGTTCTGCGCATCCTGCCGCAATCCTTCGAAAGCCACAAACAAGAATGTCTTATCTTTCCTAAGCGGGAAACCCAGCGTTCCACCGAATTGCTGACGACTCAAACTATCCTTAACCGGAGAACCCAGAGAGTCAGGATTGGCCGGATCGAAGGTCTGACCGGCCTGCAATGCCTGGCTGAACGAAAACGGATTTTGCGCGTCCATCGCATCGTTGCGGAAAAATCCATACAGGCTGCCATGAACATTGTTGGTCCCGGACTTGGTAACAATATTGATGGAAGCTCCTGTGGCTGATCCCAGGTCGGCGGCGTAGTTGCTGCGATTGATCTGAAACTCCTGCACCGCGTCCTGGCTTAACGTAAGGCGCTGGCCTCCGCTATCGCCGGAGGTTTCACCCCCATCGACCGTGACGCTGTTTCCCCTGCCATTGCTGCCATAGAACGACAGCCCGCTTTGCGGTGTTTGCTTGACTCTGAAATCCTGGTCCCCGGCCAACCTGGTCGAATCCGAGACACCCGGTGCGAGCAAGGTGAACGTGAGGTAATCGCGCCGGTCGATGGGGAGATCCGTGATGTACTCTTGTGTGATTCTGTCCGCTTGGCTGCCTCGCTCGGTTTCCACCACGGGCGGCTGGTCCGTTACCTCGACAACCGTCGCAACCTGCGACGGCTTCATCTTGAAATCAGCGATGACCGTCTGCCCGATGGCGACAGTAACGCGTCTACGAATCTCCGTCGCAAAGCCCCGCAGTTCCACGCTGACATCGTACGTTGCGGGCGGCAGCCCTACTGCTCGGAATTGACCTGTGCCGTTTGTCACCGCAGCGCGCTTCAGGCTGGTCTGTGTATCGACCACATTGACAGTTACCTTCGGCATAACCGCTCCGGAAGCGTCCGTCACGGTACCAGTAATTTCTCCCGACGTACCGACACCCTGCCCATAAGACATCAGGGTCGCGAACAGGAAGTACACAAGACCGCATGCCAGTGACTTCATAGGATTCTCCTTCTGGATACGTGGGACATCGCCGGAGTAATTCCGAGTAAGTCCATCTGCCGGTCAGTTCCTCGGGCATTCCTGCTGCCCTGACGACGTCGGATCGCAGCCGAGTGCTCGAGAGGCCTATCTCTCTTGCGGCAAGGAGGCCTTGGAAAAGCCAAAGAAGTCCACAGCCCCCAAGATTGTGAGAGTGAGTATCACATAATAGTTACTAACGTCAAGATGGAAAATCGGCAAGGGGAATAGTGGGCAACGCGGAATCAGGCGGCACGGGCCGTTTCGACCACAGAGAGCCCACATAGGTTTCTCAGGGACCTGAAGTTGGCAGCCTCAGGTAAAAGCGAGAACAAGCCGGCCGGAGACCTGCCCGCGGCGGAGTTCATTCAAGGCCTCGTTCGCGTCGGCAAGCGGGCGCGCTGCTACCTGGCAACGCACTTTGCCGGCGGCAGCCATTGCCAGAACCTCCAGCAAATCCTGCCGGGTTCCGACGGTGGAAGCTTGGATGCGGATTTCTCCGGCAGCCATCAAAATAGGCGGAAAACATATCGGGTCAGCCGGCAAGCCCACAACCAGGAGAGTACCCGTGGGCCGAAGGCAATAGAACGCCGTGTCATAGGATGCTCGCGCTGCCGATGTTACCAGCGCCACGTGAACTCCGCCTCGATTCCGCAGTTCCTTGATCGCATCCTTGTCCCCAGCATTGATTGTTGTAGAAGCACCGAGCGATCGGGCAAGCGTTAGCTTCTCCTCGGAGATGTCGACTGCCACCACTTCTGCTCCCAGCGCCTGCCCGAACTGCAGAGCCAGGTGTCCAAGGCCGCCGATACCGAAGACCGCCAGGCGCTGCCGGGGCAGAATGTTGGCGTGTTTGAGGGCACGGTAAACAGTAACGCCTGCACAGAAAAGGGGGGCAGCCTGGAGTGAAGGAAGACTGTCGGGTATTGTGAGCACATGGCTTGCCGGCGCCTTGACAAATTCGGCATAGCCACCATCGACGGTGACACCAGTTATCTTTTGTCGCCGGCAGAGGTTTTCGTTTCCTTCACGGCAGAACTCGCACTCGCCGCAGGTCCAGTGAATCCAAGGTATTCCGACGCGGTCGCCGATTTGCAGATCCTGCACCACCGCGCCTTTTTCGATCACAACCCCGGCGATCTCGTGACCGGGAATCAATGGTGTCTTAACGATTTTGGCGAACTGCGCCCAGTCTCCATCGGCGACGTGCACATCGGAATGGCAAACACCGCAGGCTTCTACGCGTATCAGGACTTCGCCAGTTCCGGGCTGCGGTTGGCCGACTTCTTCTATCGCGAGCGGCTTCTTGAATTCATGCAGGACAGCAGCCTTCATGCATTTCGCCTCACGTTTCGGGGGAAGGACAACAGAGAGAACGGTATATGAATTATCAGGGCTGGACGCCGCGCAAGAAAAACTCGACGGCACTATCGACGCGTTCCCCAAGTTTATGAGGACCTGTGAGATCCACAGCCCATTGCCGAACTACGGTCTGATAGAGTCCCTCCATGAATTCGGCGAGATGAAGGACCGGAAAAACGCGCGTTATCTCCCCACGCCGCTGGCCCTGGGCGAGCATCTCTCGCAGTAAGCCAATCGCAATTCCTTCGGGTCCGCGCATCTCCGGAGAACGTACGGGATCCATCGCGCCTGACAGAACCACGGCCTCCCAGAGCCAACGGTCTGCTTCCACCTCGCGCGCCATTGCACGATATAGGCGGCGCAAGCGCGCTGCCGTGTCGGCCTCACTGGAGAGTTCCGACTTGAGATGTTCAACGATACACGCGAAACCGCGCTTGCCGACGTCACGCAGAACCGCATCTTTACTGGGAAAATACCGGAAAAAGGTAGGCTGGCTGATCTCGAGAATGTTAACGATATCGTCGATTCTGGTGTTCTCGTACCCATGCTTCCGGAAAAGTCTAAGCGCGGTCTCGACGATCTGCTCCCGTAATCGTGCCTTCTTACGTTCGCGAAGTCCCAGTGTCTGCTGCGCAGACGCTGACTTCTTCTGTCTGGTTAAGCTTGGTCGACTTTGTGTCCTTACGCGTGATCTGGCAGCGGTGGCAGGGGCCATAGTCTCAATTATCTCCTGAACTCGTTCGGGGGTACGTTGTCGCGCGCCGCAGCATGATCCGTTACTCTAATATTCCGCCGGCGGTTACAGACAGAACACCAAGCCGCTACAGGAACTGACAAGCCAAGTTCACGCGGGCTTCACTCCGCGCTTTCGACTTGACGTTATCTACTAACAGATGATATAGACTAACACAATTTACGAGGATGGCGAATGTGCGGTCCCATCGCTTCCAACTGCCTTCACGAGGATCCAACCGAGTCGTCACTAGGGTGGAACGATGACAACAGCGGCAGCAACGTCTTCCAAGATTAGCGGTGGAGCATTTCTTATCGAAGACTTCTCGCCCGAAGAAGTTTTCACGGCGGAGGATCTGAGCCAAGAGCACCGTGCCATCGGCCGGACGGTCGATGAATTCTGGGCGAACGATGTCGAACCCCATCTCGAGGCCATCCGCCAGCAACAACCCGGCGTCGCGCTCAAAGTGTTACGCAAGTCGGCTGACCTCGGACTCACCGCAGTCACGATTCCAGAACGATTCGGCGGAATGGAGATGGATTTGGCTTCCGTCATGATCGTGGGTGAGCATCTGGGACGAGATGGTTCCTATGGCTCCTGGCACTCGGCGCACACTGGCATCGGCACGCTGCCGATTCTCTTCTTTGGAACCGAGGAACAGAAACAAAGGTATCTGCCGCGCCTGGCGAAGGCCGAGATACTGGCGGCCTATGCATTGACCGAGCCGCTGGCAGGATCGGATGCGCTCGCCATCCGTACCCGAGCTGACCTAAGTCCAGACGGCAAGCACTACGTCCTGAATGGACAGAAGATGTGGATCACCAATGGCGGTGCGGCCGATCTGTTTACCGTATTCGCCAAGGTGGGAGGAGAACTCTTCACAGCATTCCTAGTGGAGCGCAGTTTTCCCGGCGTGAGTAGTGGAGCGGAAGAACACAAGATGGGGATGAAAGGAAGCTCCACCACGGCCGTGTATTTCGATAACGTTCAGGTGCCGGCCGAAAATCTGCTGGGTGAGATCGGCCGAGGACACATCATCGCCTTCAACATCCTGAACCTGGGGCGGCTGAAGCTCGGCCCGGGCTCACTCGGTGCTGCCAAGAATGTACTTGCGGTCAGCCTGAAATATGCCAAAGAGCGCAAGGCATTCGGTTCGGCCATCGCGGAATTCGGCGCCATGCAGCACAAGCTGGCGGAGATGGCTATTCGCATTTACGCCGTGGAATCGATGGTGTGGCGAGTGGTGGGACTAATCGAAAATCAGCTCAGAGCGGCTCCCCAGGACAAGTCCGATGCCTCACGAACGGAACTCAAAGCGGTTGAGGAATACGCCGCCGAGTGCTCGATGATTAAAGTCTATGCCTCTGAAATGCTGGACTACGTCGTCGATGAAGGAGTGCAGATCCACGGGGGCTATGGTTACCATCAAGACTATCTGGTCGAGCGCGCCTATCGCGACTCTCGCGTCAATCGTCTTTTCGAGGGCACGAACGAAATCAACCGTCTGCTCATACCCGGGATGCTGCTGAAACGTGCCGCCCGGGGTCGACTGGCGCTGCTCCCCGCCGTTCAGGCGGTCATGAACGGAAAATTCACGAGCACACCCGAATCCGGAGACAGGAATGAAGAGATGCGGCTGGTGCAGAACGCGAAAAAGATTGCACTGCTAAGCATAGGAATTGCAGATCATAAATACCGGGCGGAGCAGCAACAGCGGCAAGAGGTCCTGATGAGCATTTCCGACATCATCATGGAGGTGCTGGCGATGGAATCGACCTTGCTTCGAAGTCGCAAATTTGGGGAATCTGTTAGAGGCGAGACTGCCGCCGATGTGTGCGCCGTTTTCTTGCGTCAGGCGATGGAACGAGTCGAGATTTCTTGCAGGAATGTTTTCGGCGCCTGCCTCGAGGGTGACACGTTGCGTCGGAACATGTCAGTTCTGGGTACCCTTGCCAATTACGATCCTACCGATGCGGTCACCCGGCGGCGGAATATTGCCAGCCGCCTTCTTTCAAATGAGCGCTATGTTTGGGACTGAGTTCATCGAACCAGCGGGCTCGCGGCCGCAGGAAAATAAAACTATGAATCGAGCAATTTGCGCAGTACAAGCGAAGACGACAGAGCGTCGGGAGCATTCCAGATGAAAATCGTGCTGACTCCAAAAGTGTCGACATCAGTCGAATCGCGTGGACAATCGCTGCCGGCTTCGATCTCAAGAAGGAATTCCGCGTTCAAAGTGGGGTCTCCCTCTTAACTTGCCCTGCGATTCTGTTTCCCGCTGTGCCGCGGGCCTAAAGCGACACGCCCGGTTTTGCCGTCATGGACAACCGTCGCAAACGGGAGTTCGAGCCGTGAAGTAGCCAAACGCCACCTGCCCCGATCCGGGATTCACTAAGTCGGTTTCCACGAGGAAACCACGCCCCGAATCTACGAGATAGTAAGCAGCATTGCTTCCAAGAAACGTTCCGGTGAAGTGACCGTTCGAGTCCGGCAAGGTAAAAGTATCAGCCAATGGTGTCGAGTTCCCCACGCCATTGGCGCTGTCATCCACCGCACCGGATAGAGACGGGGGAGTCGAGGCCGGCTGTGCCGTCATTTGGCCTGTGCCGTCATTCTCGCCCCCGTTCTGTTGTGTGAAACTGGTTGCGAATTTTCCACCGAATGAAAACGGTGGGCTCCCCTGTGGATACGCTATTCCTGTACCGATGGCAGGTGTAAAGAGTTCCTCACCTCCGGCATGTAGAACAAGTGCAGGCCCGCCCGGGCTGGTCAGATAAAACGTGAGTTTCGGCCGAAAGCTTGTCTGAGGTGCTGGTGCAAGATGGTTGAATGCCAAGCGGAATCTACCAATCCCGTTCGTGTCGACAGTGTAGGTTCCGGTGTGTTGTTCCCTGAATTCAGCGAAAGCACCAAGCAGAAAGAAATCCGTGTTGCCGTTTGTGAGATTTCCCTGGCCGTCGCCCGTGACAAAGCCAGCTCCTGTTAATGTTGTCGGAAGAAAACTTGCCAAATCTGTTCCCGCTACGCCGTATACGTATGTTCCGGCCAATGATGCACTGGTGTAGGTACCTCGCGCAGCCCCCTGGCTGATTGCCAGGCCACCTGTGATATATAGGCCGTCGGTCTCTATCAGCCTGATGTGCGTGGAATCGACGATGTAGCCGGTGAATTCGGCAAACCCGAAACATTTCGTCCCGGTCAGATCGAATACAACCTTGCCCGCAGGAGCAGAAGTGGGTTGTGTTACGGTTCCCGTTAACCCGTTAGGAGATCCGCACACCAGGAGAGCAGCGTTGTAGTCCTGGTCCGCCAAACTCCCGTTTCCCGAGATAACACCCGGCGAGTCGATGTTAACAACTCCTCCGATCGCAGTGGGTGTCGCCGTCGCATCAATGCCGTTAACGACAAAAGCATATCCACCCGTCGGCAGGTCCGTACTTGACTGAATTTCCAGAGTACCGACCGAGGATTGCGAAGCATCCACGCTCGCGATCAATGCCTTCATAGGCGACACTACCGCAGCACTGAAGTGTTCGGTGATAGTCTGTCCACTTTGATCCGTTGTGTTGAGGGTGATAAATCCCCGCCCATCAGCCCCAACGAAATAGCTACTGCCTTGCCCAACTTGTGAAGTGAGGACTCCCGCGATGCTGCTAATGGTCTGCTCGCCCGAAACAATTCCGCCGCTCCCGTCGAAGGTAAGGACACCTGCGAGTTGATAATTCAGGCCATTGGCATCCAAGCCGGTAGTCTCAAAAACGTATGTGCCTTTTAGAACGTTCCCAAATGCGGTAAGCGCGATTGGGGCCACGACATTCTTGGTGTGGTCAACGCTTGCGAACGCAGTGATGTTGACCGATTCAGCGTTACCGAGCATGGCCGGCGGGGGGGTGTACGTTACAGCCTCACCACTTTGCGAATGCTGCGCACTGAGTGAACCGCAACTGCCCTTGTTGTTACAGGTTACTGACCAATCGACACCGTAGTTGTTCGGGTCGTTATCCACAACAGCAGTGATCTCCGTGCTGGCGTTGATAAACAGGCCGCTGACAGGCATCGGGTTAAATGCAACGGAAACATTCGACCCGGGCGGCGGTGGCGGATTTTGTACATTGTTTGTCCCACCGCACGCGGCAAGTCCTAACATTATCGACACTGAAAGAAGAAAGAGAATCCATTCCCTCACCTGCCGAAGTTGGAAGGTGCTAGATCCAGCACGAAGTCCTCTAACTTCTTCCACACTCATTGCCCCGTACCTCGCAGATAGATTGTCTGCACCAAGCCGTTGTTATAGGCGATCGTAACTGAACCCGGAATAAACGATGCACTCTTCGGCTTGAATGCAACTGTCACGGTACAGCTGCTGCCGGGGGTCAGGCTGACAGGACAGTCGTCGCTCTCGGAGTAGTCGCCCTTCACCGTAAACTTGCCGACAAAATTCAGGACCCCTCCGTTTGGATCATTCGGATCATTGAACAACGTGATCGTTTGCTTAGCGCTACTAGTGCCGACCTTCAGGGAGCCGAAATCCAAACCTGCTCCGGGAGACATTCGCAGCGGACTCGGCGGATTAGCTCTTAGCTCCACCGGGAAACGTCCGCCATCCCACTCGCAATTGGACTCTACAGTGCCCGCAACACACTGCACTGTGTTTAACTCGAGAAAATAGTCCAGACCGTTTAGAAAAGACGCGTAGGAAGGTTGTGGTACCAGCGCAATCTGTAGGCTGCACGTTGCCTGGGAAGCAAGCAGCGTCCCCGAGCAGGTGTCGGCCGAAATCTGGAAATTGGGCGAGTTGGGTGGAGTGGGATCGCTATCACAACTGTAGTCGATCGTGGAGTTCACAGCGTCTTGTCTCAGATCGCTAACCACTTGCAAGCCCGCGACAGGACTTCCCAGAATCAACGGATGCGGCAGCGTGAAAAACTGCCCGGCCACAGAATTTACACAGGGCGCTACCGGCAATACTTGTACTGGCTGACCACTGCCGTTGGTGAACGTCACCACCTGAGGAAGGCTGGCTTCGCCCCCTGCACTTGCTCCGAAATCGAGTTCAGCTGTTGAGGGAGTGAGCGCGCTGAGTCCCGTTCCGGTGATCGGTATACGAAATGCGAGATCGTTGTCGGGACTGGTGGGACTTACGACCTTGAAGACTGCCGTGAGCGGAAGAGGACACTGCGCGGGCGGACTTCCGCCCTGGTTGGGCAGCCATGTGCAACTCTGCTGAGGAGCAAATATGACTGTCAGTGTGCAAGACTGTCCCGCGCCGAGCGAGAACGTTGAACCGATCGGAACGTTGCAGGGATCCCCTTGCACCGTGTCCGCCAGGGTGAAATTAGGCTGGCCGTTGAAGGACGTCTGCCCCGTTTCTGAACCCAACCCGGTTTCCGCCACCCAATCCAATGTCAGCCCTGTCAGCGGAGCTCCCGACGGATCGTTATATGCGACCGTAACGGTCTGCGTCGTCGGAGCTGATCCCAGTAATTGCGGAGGAAAATTGAGGAAGCTTGGTGTCAAGGTAACAGGCGCCTGACAGGCCTTCGACGTTCCCAATGCTAAACAGATGTTTCCAGAGTCTGCCAAGTTCACGCTACTGCCTGAGGGACACGCTTTGGTGTTGACCAGATATCCGGTTCCGGTCGAATGTAAAATGTGCCCGGAGGATGTGGAATCGAACGTGACGGGATAAAATCCGCTTCCACCTTGGTTGACCTGACTCGGCTGAATACCGATCTGACCGGCATTGAGTCCGTCTATTCCAATGATCTGGAGAACAACCGCGTTGCCACTGATTTGGCCGTTCAACGAAGCCGTAGCTAAACAGGGATAATCACTCAAAAGACTAACCGGATCGATGAAACTTAACGTGCCCGTCACAGTCGCAGTGCTCGCTCCGATATTTTCTCCCTGTGTCAGAGATCCAGTTACCGCGAACACTTGATCGGCGAGAGTTAATGCTGTGCTGTGAAACACTCCTTGAATGGAACCGGTAAGCGGCGGTACTAACGTCGCCGTCCAGTTCAGGCCTGTTTGGGCAGTCCCGCATGGAGAGGAACTCGACGATGTGTCTGCGGATAACGTGTAGGTACCCGTCATAGTTGACGCATCTGCACTAACCGCACCGGCGAGAACAAATGTCTGGGATCCGGCGATCGCGGAGAGTGTCACATTCTGACCGTCGATTTTTCCAGTGATGGGAGCAGATCCGCCGTTGCATACAACCGGGGGTCCGCCGGATTGTGGTAGCTGGGAGAGCGCGTACACCGCGGAACCTGAAATCGAGCCGTTCTTCTGCAGCAGGAATCCGCCCTGCAAGCCTCCCACAAATGACTGATCCGTGGGGCTCTGCAAAGTGAACTGCCAATTGCCAGACAAGGTAGTAGTGCCGTTCGAACCCCCGTGCGACGACCCATTTGCGCACCCGGTAGCCGTCAATGTGGCAGCCACAACCAACAGTGAAGCCAGCTGAAGTTTAATATTCGAAATCACCATAGGATTACCTTGCTGGCAATAGCCCGCTTATTTCGCCCCACCAAGGCCCTCTGACGACCCGCTTGATCTAACAAAAAACAACTCCCCTGGACACACGCAACTTCCAGAATGTCCTTGGCGCTCAAATTAGCTGGGCACTTGCTGTCCCCGAGACGGGCACGGCAAAAACCTTGTTGGTGTCGACGCTGGCTGGGCTTGTGACATTAAGGATCCCGCTGCTTGCGGCACCTGCCGAGGAAGTGAACGACACTGGAAACGTACATGTCTGTCCGGCCAACAAATCAAACGGTTGTTCTGGTTGTGGAAGAGGAGTCGGAACGGCTACCGGATCTCCTGGCACGTCACAGGTAGCTCCAACGATGGCAAAACTACTTCCCGCTGTCGACGTGTTCACAAGCGTCACCGCTATGCCGCTGAGCGTCGACTGCGTATTGTTCTGCACATATACTGGCAAAGCGGAGGTGGCACCCGGCGCTTGAGGCGGAAAGATAAGTGCCGCGGGAGACAAAGAAATTGGTTGCGAGCAAGCACTGGAGGTTGCAACTCCAAGGCAGATATTCCCAAAGTCTCCAGCCTGCATGAGGCTGGTTCCGGGGCATGTTTGGGTGTTGAATGCATATCCCATTCCGGCCATGTCATGCAAAACATTGCCGCCGTGAAAACGGTCGAACGTAACCGGTTGGGTCGGCAGAATTCCCCCGATCTGCCCCACGTTTGAACCGTCACTCCCAATCATCTGTAAGGTTACTGTGTTGCCGCTGATGCGTCCGTTTAGTGTGACCGTGTCTATACACGGATACACACTTAGCAACGAGACGGGATCCACGTCGAAAGTCAGCGTACCCGTGACAACCGCGCTGCTTTCGCCGCTGTTCGCTGCCTGAGTGATTAATCCCGTCACTGGGAACTGCTGATTCATGAGCCCGGAATTTCCGCCTGTGCTGTGAAAGCTCCCTTCGATCGCTCCGACGAGAGGGGGTACAAAATTTGCGCTCCAGGGTAATCCGGTCTGAGCGGTTCCGCAGGCTGTGCCGTTGGCTGTCCCCGCAGTCGAGCTGTAGCTGCCGACCATCGTCGAGTTATCTGTACTTATTGATCCGGTAAAAGTGAAAGTTTGAGTGCCTGCAACAGCGGTGAAACTAACGTTCTGTCCGTTGATCGTTCCCGTAATCCCCGCGGAACCACTGTTGCAAACCGACGCCGACGAATCTGTGATCGAAAAAGCAACGCTGCCGGTCAAGGAGTTGTTGCTTTGAACGAGAAATCCTCCTTGCACACCGCCCACAAACGACTGGTCGGGAGGATTGGCCACCGTGAACTGCCAGTTACCTGAGAGCTGGGGGCCAAACGGTGGTACATCCGGGACGTGATTCGAACAGCCCCACAGCACCAACATTCCGGCAAGGGACAAAATCCAGAGGCGCCGTGCGCCTTCGCAACCTTTGTGGTTCATCTGGAATGATTTCTTATTGCTTCGTCTCAGCATGGTCTTCCGCCCCTAAAAGGCCAGCTTGAGGCCAAATTGGATTGTGCGGGGTCGATGCGCATTGAGCGGATGCAAGAAGGAAGCCCCAGTGGCACAGTCGACTCCGGTTCCGCGGAATCCCGCAGAGTACTCTGGGCCTGCATAGCAACTGACAATGTTGTTACCGCTGCTGCCGGGATTATCTGGATCGTAGATTCGGAATTGAGTGTGATTGAACACATTGAAGGCTTCTGCACGAAACTCAAGTGCGGTGCCTTCACGAATCGCAAACCGCTTCAAGACCGCAACGTCGAAATTGAGTCGTGAAGGATTGTTGAAAAAGTTCCGGCCGGCATTACCGAAAGTGAGCCCTCGTGGAGCCACGAATTGTGATGGATTGCCTATGAGGGGGCCAAAACTCCGAGCATTGGATCCCGGCGACGGTAGTCCTTGAACTACGTCCGGGTACGAAGCAGCAATGCCCAAGCCGCTCGACACCCCGGCATTGTCGGTGAGAGAAATGCCCGTATTTCCTGCGCTGTTGATTATGGTGAATGGCGACCCAGACTGAAAAGTAGTTACTCCTGAAAGCTCCCAACCATCGAGAATTTGACTCGCGATTGAGGAAAGCGACGCGGGCTCCGCCGTTTTGTTCTGCGCATCCCGTTCGTTGATCCAATCGTTAAAGCGACGCAAGGGCAACTGATACACATAGCTGATATTTAAGAGATGGCGCTGGTCAAAATTCGAGCTCGCACGGTTGGCACGCAGGTTGTAGGAATCGACTAACACCGGATCGCTGCGATCCGATGCCTCGTCTATCGAGTGACTGTAGGAGTAGGAAATCCCTGTCGTCAGCGATCCAGTAGTCTGTCGAAGTGTTGCCTGGAAAGCGTGATAAGTAGAGTTCGCTACGTTCTGCAGTGACAGGACTCGTCCCAGACCTGGATACTGCCTCCCGGGCAGCGAATTCACGTTTGGCAGGTTCGGGTTCGTGCATGCCGCTTGCAAGCGCACGTATGCAGGACTCTGCTCCGTGACAACCGTTCCATTTTGTAAGAAGAATGGAGTACCGGCGGACCCGGGAGCGCTGTTTCCCACAGGGTTGACGGTGCAGTCCGTGATGGTTAGAGGCTCATTCGGCCCGAAGGGATTTTCGCTCGCGGAAAGAGATGGAAGTTGATTCAGTTGGCGCTCGACGGTCAAATGCGTTCCTTGGCTCCCCACGTACGCGACATTCGCGACCAGGCCACCCCGCAACTCACGCTGGACGCCAAAACTCCACTGCTGCGCATACGGCCACACGGCTTGCGTCGGAACGGCCGTAAGGTCCAGTGGAAAAAGCGATCCGCTGGGAGGTACGGGACGCGTAGGATCTATGACGCTAGCACACGCACCATTACTTGGGTCAAAGGAAGATCCGTATCCCACATTGCCGATGCACGCGTAGTTCACGGGAAGCTGCTGCGTCATACTAAGGACCAAGGGTGCGCTTGCTTCCAGAGAGCCGGTATTCGCTTCGTTCCCGGTGCCGTGTTCGAAAAAGATCCCGTACCCTCCCCGGATCGAAGTCTTACCATCTCCAACCGGATCCCACGCAAAGCCTACTCGCGGTGCGGGATTAAAAAGATGTCCCTTCATACAGCCGTCGGGAGTGCCACTTACCCCACATCGGACCAGCCCCAAATCCGTCACTACGCCCGGGTCTAGTTGGAACGTGGCGGGATCGAACGCTATCGGCGACAACGAAGCATTCTTATCAAGAACCTCGCCGTACAAGGGATCCACGCCGAATCTTGATGGATTAAAGCGGTTGGCCTCCCAATTCCACGCGTTGTGGTATCTCTCGTGGTAGGTTCCAAACAGACTTATTCTTAGCCCAAGGTTCAATACAAGTCTCGGCGTGATTCGCCAGTCATCCTGGAAATATGGCTCGGCGATCAAGTAGCGCTGATAGTAGCGGCGCTGGGCGGAGTCTTGGGTGAAGTTTTGAATAAATCCTGTGGTGAGGTTCGATCCGTTCTGGGTTTGATTTTGAAGCAGGAAATCAGCGAAGGCGTTCCCGGTACTGTGCGCCAGATTACTGAAGCTCAATAAACCCTGAAGGTCACCGGACGCTGCGCCGATTGCATTGTTGGTCTGATTGCGCTGCGCGAGGACGACCTGGGCGCCGAACGTCATCGTATGTTTGTTAAGCGCTTTGCCAATGTCGTCCCGTATTGCATACGTGGGATTCGTATGCTCCCACGGCATGTAAGCTGAATCCGCGGCGAATCCCCTGCCTCCGTAAGCGGCGTTCGTACCCAACCACGCTACTCCCGGCATCTTCCCGCCAAAGCCATTGTTGAAGATATGACCCATCGCGCATTGGGGCAGAAGAGTTGCAGGATCCACGCTGAGGTTCGGATTGCACTGGCCTGGAGCGCTCGGGTCGACAACGAGAGGTTGGTCCAGCGCGGGATTTCGCTGGAACTGGGTACTACTGGTCCCGTTCTGATCTACCAGCGTTATGGTTGAATTTGAATAACTGAGCACGAGATCGTTCAGCAGTGTGGGCGTTATCGTGTATGTAAATCGACCCACAAGGCTGATCCCGGGGCCAACAAAACGGTTTTGTATCGTCGGAAATGTATTGCGAACCACCCCCCACTGCGGAGTTAGAACCGTTGTGTCCCACTCGTCGTGGATGTAGCGAAACGATGCCCTCAGTTTCGTCGTGATGGTTTGATCGATACGACCAAGCTCCTCGCGCCAGTATGTCGATGGAGACACCGTCGTGTTGTAGCAACGGTATGGATCAGTCGGGTCGAGATCAGCGATGTTCCCGGTAAAACCAGGCAGCGAGAAGTTACAGCCGAACGGAGCGTTGGGCAACGGAATCAAGCCGGAGTTCAAAATCAGTGTGGCATTCTTATCCACGCCTTGAGTAGCAACACCATTGATTGCCGGCTGATTCAAGTGAATTGCGGGATTGAGAAGCCCGCCGCCAGCAGGCCTGAACGACGGACAGTCTGGATACTGAGCCCGGGCGAAGGCTGCACCGAGCGGGGCGCACACGTCGCTGAAATCGAAATCCTGGTAAACAGCACCCGTGTTGGGGCTGACCTGGAAGTTTGGTTGGATGGTTCCCTGCGGCGTCATAATCAGGCCGCGCTCTTTCAGTCCGGGAACCGCCTGGTTGTATTCAGTCGGCGACTTTTCCAATCGAAACTCTTCCGAGAAGAAGAAGAAGGTTTTGTCTCGTTTCGTGTTGTACACACGCGGGATGAAGAGCGGTCCGCCGATGGTTCCGCCGAAGTCCTGCCGGCGATAGAGAGGCGCCTTCTTGATCACCTCCGTCTGGCCATATTTGTTGACCACGAAGGTTCCTACATCGAAGTAGTTGCGGGCATTAAACGCTTCGTTGCGGACAAAGTCGTAGACGTTCCCGTGCAGAGCGGTGGTGCCTGACTTGGTTGTAACTTGGACAGTACCTGATGCGGTGCGCCCAAACTGAGCTCCATAATTCGAGGTCAGCACTTTCACTTCTTGAATCGCATCCAGGCTGGGATAGACCATCAGGGTGCTGGCGGCTCCGTTCAATCCCGTGTTTAGCACGTCGCTGCCATCCACCTCGAACGTGTTGTACTCGACTCGTCCCCCGTTCACGCTGTACTTGACACTGCCCACCACGCCGACTTTGGCTTCGTCCTGGCCGGTTTGATTGCTGACTCCCGGTGCCAGAGCAATCAATTGAGTAAAATTGCGCCCATTCAGACCGATTTTCACAACCTCTTTCTCAGTAATCGTGCCTGAGACCGTTGCGCTCTCCGCCTCCACTTTTCCCAGCCCAGACGACTCCACATTGACTTCCGTCTTTTCACCGGCGGGCTCGAGCCCCGTATCCAATGTCAGCGTCTGACCGCCGCTCAACGGAATATTGTCGAGTATCTTGTCTGCAAAGTTGGGGGCGGTGACCGTCAACGTATACGTTCCAGGATCGAGGTCGGTAAATGAGTACGTGCCCTCTGCGGTAGTCTGGGTCTCCCGGCGCAAACCTGTGGTGTTTGTCAGAACTACTTTTGCGTCAGTCACCACCGCGGAAGTCTGATCCGTGACAGTCCCGCTGATGAGTGCCTTGCTATCTGCCTTCGCAACCTCTTGGGCAGAGCCCAGCAGAGGATTCGCCATAGCGATCACAAGCAACCAACTGAGGCGAGCGACGACAGGCCCGGGGACACGACTCACAATTGCTTCTCTCCGTACTGGCTATCCTGGATCTAAAAGTGAGACGTGATTGTAGAGGCCGAACCACAGACGGCACATTAAAAGAATGTGAATAGTGTGGTGAGGGCTGTGGAACGATACTGGTTCTGTAACAAATTTTTATCCGAATGTTCACATAGCTGTGATGCACGCGACACTTTCAAAACGCTATTCTCCCTCTGCAAATCCCAAGTCTCAGGCTAAAACTTACGGTTGTTCGCAAGTTTAAGACGCAAGTTCCTTGCGTGTGGCACAGACGCCTCACGCGCGCTCGACGGCCGTTCAGACCAATCGAAAGGAATATCGCATGAACCGAATCAAAGTTGTCTTCGCGGCGATGTGTTTGGCCGCGGTAGTGGGCATCGTGCCTCAATCGCAGGCGCAGACCGTGGAGCTAATGATCGCGGGCTCGACGGCAATGTGGCAAGCTACGGCTCTGGGTGCCTATAACAACGGAACAAGCATCGTCGCCGGTGGTGGGGCGACGTTTCATTATACGAATACGACCGCCAGTGGTGGGAAGTTCAACATGGTGGACACCAGGTCCACCGTGGCTACGGTAGACACGGGTCATATCTGGATCGTCTGGGACAGCGCCAGCCCAAAACACGTCTGGGCTTATATCAACGTCGATTCCGTTCAAGGGAATAGGTGCTACTTCGCAGCTCCTAAATGCTCGTTGTCGGCTCCCGGCGGCGCCATACCGCCAGTTGGAAATCAAATCACCGTCTGGCCGGACTCTAGTACAGACACCGTTCCACCGGCAGACGTGGCCGCTCTTTTCACCGCCTCATCGCAGACGATTAACGCAGCCGCGACCGACATTCGTCCGGAAGACGCAGCCTTCGCGGATTGCCGTGTGAACTCGGCACTGGGTGCCAGCGCTGCAGGCGGCGCAAACAGCGATGGACTTGACGGCCTCGGCTACAACACCAATAACGCTTCCGGGGTCTGTCCGGTCTTCAATGCCGCCACGGCCCAGGCGAAAGGTTTAGGAAACCCGATCCTCAGCGGCTATCCAGCATCGACTGCCAAGTCAAACGTACTGGCATTCAACCTCACCGGTAAGGACCCCATCACTGGCACGACATTGCCCGCTTCCTACACTGTGACTCCCGTAGGCGCGGCTCCGATCGTGTTCATTACGGCAAGAACCGGTGCGCTGAAGAATCTGCGCACCGCGACCGAGCAACAACTGCAGCAAGTGTTCTCAGGTACCAACTGCAATGCCAGTGCGTTTGGGTTGCCCGCCGGAAACATCAACATCTTCTTGCGCGAACCGCTTTCGGGCACGTACAACACAACGGAAGCTACTGTAATGCGCTACCCGACGTCCTACACTGAGAACGCTATCACCGGAACTCCAGTCGCGGGTCTGAGTATGGAGAAGAACGTCGGCACGAACAATCCGCTGGCGGGACAGGCTGGCACTTGCAGTGGCGGCGGTCAACGCTTCCGCGGGATCGGTACCGGCGAAGTGGTCAAGTCGGTCCTGAATTCCAATGCTGCAGCGACCTTTCCCGTCGCTCAGGACGGCATCAGCTTTACCTTCTTTAGCTATGGCAACGTGAGCACGATCGCCAACAACATCAACTACGGCTACATTGCACTGAATGGCGTCGACCCGATCTTCCAGTCCTACAGCGCTGGAAAGTCCATCGACCCCGGCCAGCCCACCGTCGAAGGAGCGTTGCCCGCCCAAGCGAACCTGCCTGCCGTTTGCACCACCGGATTCCCTTGCTCCGAGGACGCCATTTGGGGAAACGGCTTCTCATTCCCCAACCTGCGTAACGGCACCTATCGCTCCTGGTCTCTCCTGAGGTTGGTGAGCACCGGAACGGCCAACGCCGCTGTGACGGCTCTCGTCACCGCGTCCACTAAATACGTCGTCATCAATACGCCTGACTACGTACCCTACAAGGCAGTGAGTGCGGTTGGAAGCCTCGGCAAAACCGTGGCGGATCTGGGCCTCAAACTGGTTCGCTCGCACTATCAACAGTACGACGGCGCGAGCGTGAAACTCGGAACAGCGGCTACCGTTGCAGATACCTGCAACGTGCCAGAAAAAGGCGGCGATATGGGCGGACTGATCATCCCGACCACGATCGGCGTTGTCACCGAAAAGCGATGCTCGCTGGTTCAGAGCAGCACGCCCGACGGTGGCTTGAACCCGGTTACCCGGCCGGGACCGGCTGTCAACTAAGTCACAGAGAGAGAATGCAAGAAACAAAATGGCGGGCCGGTTATCGGCCCGCCATCTTGCGCCTGAACATCTGCCGAACACATTCCCATTCCTGGAGAAAACGATCGTTGCGCCTGTTTCGACCACCTGTGAAGCTATCCATCGGAACCGTTGCGTCGGGAATCGTACTAACGGCCTTTCTGGTCCCTGCTGCCGCGCAGTTACCAGCCAGTCCACCGATCGCCGATCCGCGGGACACTCGATTCCAGAACGTCAAGGAAGACTGGAACACGCCCTCTCTGAATGGCAGTAACCTGAGCCCGATTCAGCCGGTCGCCCTGGTTGATGATTCCCATCCCGAATACACCGTGGAACTCGTGCAGGTGCAATGGCGCTGGGGCGATCCCATCGACCTTTATGTAATCAAGCCTAAGGGAGTCAAACGCCCGGGAGTAATTCTGAATCTCTATGGCTACCCCGCTGACACGGAACCGTACAAGAACGAAATCTTCCAGAAGGCTTTGGTCGAAGGAGGTTTCGCGGCGGTGGGGTTTGTATCCGCACTTACCGGACATCGCTATCACGATCGGCCCATGAAGGAATGGTTCCTCAGCGAATTACAGGAATGCCTGGCGAAGTCGGCGCACGATGTGCAGATGGTTTTGAACTATTTGACATCACGCGGGGATTTAGACATGAACCGCGTGGGAATGTTTGGCCAGGGATCGGGCGCCAGCATCGCTATTCTGGCTTCTGCAGCGGACCCGCGCATCAAGGTGCTGGATGTCCTGGATCCGTGGGGAGATTGGCCCGTTTGGATGACAACTTCTCCCTTCGTTCCGGAGGAGGAGCACGCTGATTTCGTGAAACCTGAATTCTTGAAGAAAGTTGCGCCTCTTGATCCGCTCGAGTGGCTGCCTAAGATTCAGGCAAAGAAATTCCGTTTTAGGCAGAATACTTTTGAGTTGGATACGCCCACGGCTGTAAAAGAGAAGTTGCGCTCGGCGGTGCCGGTAGGCGCTTCCATGGTGCAGTACAAAGACATACCAGAGTTTCTAAAGGACTTTCCCCACAGCACGAACCTCAAGTGGATCGAGGGTGGCCTTCAGTCACTTTCGGCAACTGGAGCGCACTAGCTCACCAGTCCAAACAAAGAATCGGAACAATCCAAAGGCTGGCCGGTGAGCATGAGCCCTACTTGCAGGATCTTGAGCGATAGAGGGGCGTGTTAAGAATACTCGTTTTATCCAGGTGTTTTCGCTTCCGCGGACTTGCCGCAATACTAAAGAGTATTCCGGACTGGTTAGGCAACAGAAAGATTGTCATCGAGTATTCATCTCACAGTAGCAAAACTGTAACAAACGCTGTCTATCATGGGCGGTCTTTCACAAGCTCTTCTCTTGCCAGGCCCAGAGTTGCGAGCGTTAGCCAATAAGTTCGTTTGCTTTACCCAAAAAAGACCGTCTTCGATCCCGATTCTTGAAAATTCGGGGCTTGATCAACTGTTTCCGTCAGTTGTTTCGAATCTTAACTGTTGAATGTCGTTCTGATCACCGCGAGCTGTTTCACGGCGAAGGAGAATCTGCAAAATGAGGCAAACAAGCATTGCAGGAATACTATGGCTTGCACTTGTGCTGCTCCCAACTCGAATGCTAGGCCAGTCCGCTACGAAGAACGGTGGATCAACCGCGAACAGTTCGGGCAAGGCGAACGTTTCTGCGAGATTGGAAGTAATGGAAAAAGCCTTAGAGGCTCAACAACAACAGATTCGAAACTTGGAAAACGAATTGAAGGGCCGGGACGCTCAACTGCAGCAGCTCCAGCAGCAAATTACGCAAACCCAGGCTGCAGTGAAGGAGGCCGTCCAAGAGGCTGTCCAGGAGTCCCAGTCGGTTGCCGCTAAAAGCGCACCCGTCGAGCAACTGGATCAGGTGAAGAGAGATGTGGACGATCTGAAGGGCAACGCTACATCAATGGCGTTCAACCTTCAAGAGACGCAAAAAACGGCTCGAGAACAAGCTGAGAGTCCCCTGGCTCTCCACTTCAAGGGAGTCACGATCACTCCGGGAGGCTTTATGGCCTTCGAGACCGTTTACCGCAACCGCGCACTGGGGGCGGATATCAATACTCCTTTCAATAGCATCCAGTTTCCCGGTAGTGGCCAAAATGCACTTTCGGAGTTTTATGCCTCCGGCCGCCAATCGCGAGTCTCCATGCTGGCCGAAGGCAAGCTGAACGACGCGAAACTCTCGGGCTACGTAGAGGCAGATTTTCTCTCTGCTGGTGTCACCTCTAATAACAATCAAAGCAACAGCTACACTCTGCGCCAACGGCAAGTGTGGGGACAAGCTTCGTATCACGACTGGACGATTACCGGTGGCCAAATGTGGAGTCTCGCCACCGAAACCAGGAAGGGCCTCGACAATCGCTCGGAAGCGTTACCGATGACGATTGATCCGCAGTACACAGTGGGCTTCAGCTGGGAGCGGCAGCCCGGGATACGCGTCGTGCGAAAGTTCAATGATCATTTCTGGGTGGGAGCCTCGGTGGAAAATCCTTCCACCACGTTCTCAGCCCGCGGCAATGCCGCAAACTTCGCCTTGGGAGGATCCGGAAATGGCGGTGGCCTCTACAACTCCACGGCCAACTACTCCTTCAATGCAACTCCGGATGTAATCATCAAGGCAGCCTTCGAGCCAGGTTTCGGACACTACGAGCTTTTCGCGATCGGAAGCCGGTTCCGCGACCGGGTTTATCCCTGCGCCGAGCCGCCCCTCGGCGGCTGCAATGGGAATCCACCGTCGACTCAATCCTCGTACATCAGTTCCAGAAATGGAGTAGGGTTCGGCGCCAATGCCCGTATCACCCTATTGAAGCAGTTGGATTTGGGAGTTCATGGTCTCGCCGGCAACGGGGTCGGACGGTACGGCACCGCTGGCTTACCAGATGCAACCGTAAATGCCGACGGGACGCTGGCTTTGTTGCGCAGTTATCAGGCTCTGGGAACATTAGAGTGGCATACTCCGAGATTCGACTGGTACATGAATGCTGGCGAGGAATACATCGGAAAGCGCTGGCAGATCGACCCAGTTTCGCTCAAACCTGTGGGTTATGGCTCGCCGCTGTTCATCACGTCGGGTTGCTTCACTGAAACCTTGCCGGCTTCGGGAAGCGGCTTCTCGTTCGGACCTCTTCTGAACTGTAACGCCGATACTCAGCGGGTCATCGAAGGCACGGTCGGATTCTGGCTAAAGCTGCACAGCGGTCCCAAGGGACGACTTCAGTTCGGCCCTCAGTATTCCTACGTGAGCCGCGACGCATGGGCGGGCACCGGCGGAACCCCGAAAGGCATCGAGAACATGGTGATGACCTCGTTCCGCTACTACCTGCCGTAGCTCGACGTGCACCACAATTCGTTCCTGATCTTTAGAACTTTCGATCCGACAGGGCTAACGTCGCATCGCCGACTGTCGAGACTCAGAGGGTGAGCGGCCATCGTCGCGCTAGATCACTCGCTGGCACGAGCTTGACCCGATCCACCAGGCGCTGCCGCCCGATACTTGCTCCTGCTGTGTGCGTTGTGCGTGGCCCTAGTTCCCGCTGCACTAGGGTCAAAGCCAAGCTCTCTGCCTCCAAGGGTTCCCCGATGTTCTGGCACAAACTGTGCCGTAGGAGCGCCGCGAGCGCCTGAGCCGCGCGTCAATCCGTAAACGTTGCCGCCGAAATGCGAGCTTCGCACCGTCGCGCAGAAAGGCACGTGGCGCTAGTTCGTGCAGTTATGGCTCACTGATCGTCAACCATCTGAGTATTGCTGCGGAGGACACATGGCGGCGGCGACTGTGGCACTCCCGGCGGCGATTGACCAGACAGAGGCGGTCAATCCATGGCTGATTGCTTTCACAGTGACGCCCGCGACGTTCATGGAGTTGCTCGATACAGCCATCGCGAACGTCTCCCTCCCCCCACATTGTCGGCGGTCTCGCATGGTGACCGCCGTCACAGGCTCCTGTGAGGCAGATCATCGTTCCAAATCGAATAGAACGTAAAGATGAGCATCAGGCATTTTGCTGCGCAACGAGCGCTTCAGCACGAGAAGACGAAAGTGTTTAGTGTTTAAGGACATAGAACATCTCATTCGTTTGGCGCTGGTCATGGCCATTGCGGCGGTGGCTTTCATCTTTGTTCGCGCCGCTGTGATCCCCCGCAGCTTCGGGCAGTACGGCCACTATCGCGCAGATGCCATCGCCGAGATCGCGGCTCGTCCGATTGCTTTTGCTGGACACCAGGTCTGCGAGGGTTGCCACACCGAGGTCGTAGACCAGAAAAAGCTGGGTAAGCACACCGTGGTTCCGTGTGAGGCTTGCCATGGAGCACTTTCCAACCACGCCGAGGATCCGGCATCGGTTACTCCCCCCAAGCTTGATACGGCTGTGGTATGTGCCCGTTGCCACGAGGCCAATAGCGCCAAGCCGAACACGTTTCCACAGGTCGTGACAGCCGATCATTCGGGTGGAATCGCCTGTGACACGTGCCATCAGCCCCATAAGCCGGGCATCGAGTCATCGGACAAGAAGGCTGCGGAGGTCAAGAAATAATGGAAATCACCCGCCGCCATCTGCTCCTGCTGTTGCCGTCGGCTGCTGTCGCCTGGAAATACGTCCTGGCCGGAACGCCTGAGTCCGCGCCAAACTACAAATTGACCGAGCACTGGTGGGGGATGCTCATCGACATCCCCAAGTGCATCGGCTGCGGAAGTTGCGTGCGCGCATGTGCGCAGGAAAATGAGGTTCCAGACGGATATTTCCGGACTTGGGTTGAGCGCTATCACGTCGCCGACTGGAAGATTGAAAAACCGGAGGTGGAATCACCTGACGGCGGTAAGCAGGGTTTCCCGCCAAACGAAGAGAGTGGCGGAAAGAATTTCTTCGTCCCGAAATTGTGTAACCACTGTGCAGACTCTCCCTGCACCCAGGTGTGTCCAGTAGGGGCAACGTTCGTTACGCCCGATGGTGTTGTCCTGGTCGACAAACAGTACTGTCTTGGCTGCCGCTATTGCGTACAGGCCTGCCCATACGGATGCCGGTTCATCAATCCAAAGACCAATACTGCCGAGAAATGCACGCTCTGCTATCACCGGATCAGGAAGGGCCTGACGACTGCGTGCTGCGAAGTCTGCCCAACGGGAGCTCGCCTGCTCGCAGACTTGAAGAACCCCAAGGATCCGATTCATGAGTTTCTGCGAACTCATACTGTGCAAGTTCTGAAACCGCACATGGCCACAGGCGCAAAGGTCTTTTACAACGGCATGGATGGTTCGGTGAGGTAACAGAAGATGAGTTCATTGCGATAAGGAGGCTTGTGCAGATTCCGGTTGAAGGTTTCATGTATCCGAACGAAGTGGAGCTCCAGTGGAGCGTTCTGATCGTTCTCTACCCCTTCATTACGGGACTTGTCGCAGGGGCGTTCATCCTGGCTTCACTGGAGCGTGTCTTCCGCGTGCAAGCCGTGAAGCCAACCTACCGCCTGGCGCTGCTCACCGCACTAGCGTTTCTCCTGGTTGCGCCGCTTCCATTGCAATTGCACCTTGGGCATCCGGAGCGGTCGTTTGAGATGTACTTCACGCCGCACCGTTCCTCTGCGATGGCCATGTTCGGTTTCGTTTACCTCTGGTACCTCATGGCAGTGCTGCTGATGGAAGTTTGGCTCGACTACCGGCGCGACATCGTACTGAAGTCGCAGAGCGCACAAGGTCTGACGCGTTTTGTCTATCGCCTGCTGACGCTGGGATCCGACAACATTAGTGAGCGCTCGCTGCGGATCGACGAAAGACTGGGCTACTTCATTACACTCGTGGGTATTCCATCCGCTTTCTTGCTGCATGGATATGTCGGCTTTATCTTCGGATCGGTCAAGGCGAATCCATGGTGGTCGTCACCGCTCATGCCTATCGTCTTCATTTTTTCTGCGATGGTGTCGGGCATTGCCGCGGTGATGCTGCTGTACATGGTCTCCACACGGCTTCGAGGACGTGCCATAGACATCCGGTGTCTGGACAAGATTGCGCAGTATCTGCTCTACACCTTCGTGATCGATTTCAGTCTCGAGATGCTGGATCTGCTCCAGCGCATCTACGAGGCCGACGAATCGTTCCGCAGCCTCGATTTCATGGTGCACACGCGTCTCTGGAAGTCTCAAGTGATTGTGCAAATCCTGCTCGGCACGGTGACGCCGATCGCACTGCTTGGTCTCACCCAGATTCTTAAGCTCACCGAGACGGCACGCAAACGGATCTACGCGTTGTCGGGATCCCTCACGGTGATCGGCATCTTCGCCATGCGCTGGAATGTCGTCATCGGCGGTCAGCTTTTCTCCAAGAGTTTCCTGGGATACACCACGTACAAGATGGCCTTCGCGACGCGGGAGGGGTTGCTGACTGCGATCGTTCTGATGATTCTCCCATTGCTCATTCTGTGGGTTTTGGTAAAACTCCTGCCGCCTTGGCCGGACGCGGACTCTCTGTCCGTCTCCAGCGCAACACCGGCGCACGGAACCAGCTAAGCCTCGGCCAGTCGGGGCGGATGCGGAGATGCGCCATGCCGCAAGCTGCGGACAGCATCAACGAGTTAGAGCAAGTCACAGCACGTCTGCGCGATCTAGAACGGCGTGTCGCCGCACTGGAAGGACACTCCCCGAACTCAGTCACAGATCAGTCGCTACGGGCGGAATCGCTCTCCACAGCGCTGCAGAGGCCGAGACCGCCTGCCACGTGGCGAGGATTTCCCCCAGTCGAGATGCCCAGCGGCGCCGTACCGGTGCTGGGGAAAGCGGTTCTTGGAATCGCCGGCGCTTATTTGCTGCGCGCCATCGCGGAGGCAGGTCCGATTCCACAGTTGCCGATCTTGCTCGTGGCCATCGCTTATGCGGCTGTTTGGATGGTATGGGCAGTGAGAACTCACGACGCGAACCGCTTCGCTAGCGCGACCTACGGCGTCACGTCCGTGCTCATCTTGGCACCGCTTCTGTGGGAGTCCACGATGCGCTTTCAGGTGATCTCGCCGGTCTTTACCGCAGCGGTCTTGATCGCGTTCATCGTGCTGGTATTGACACTCTCCTGGAGGCGCCAACTCGAACTGATTCCGTGGATCGCGACCTTGGCGGTTGTGATCACCGCGCTCGCGTTGATCATCGCAACTCGCGACCTGGTACCTCTCACGGCCACCATGTTGGCCGTGGCTGCGATCACCGAAATTGCCGCTTGCCTCGAACACCGGCTCAGCTTGCGCGCCGTGCCCGCCATAGCAGCAGACTTCGGCGTCTGGCTGCTGGTTGAGGTGATGACATCTGCCGAAGGTGTGCCGGAAGGCTATCATCCAGCGCGCCCGCTCACCATCAGCATCCTGTGCTTTGCGCTGCTCGCTATTTACGGCGGCAGCATCGGAGTTCGCAGCTTCGCTCTGCGTCAACGGATCTCGGTTTTCGAAATCGCACAAGGCGTTCTTGCGTTCGTGCTTGCGACGTTCGGCATTCTTCGCGCCACGCAAGGTTCCGCATCCTGGGCCCTTGGCATCTTGTTCCTGCTGTTGTCGGCTGCATTTTACTGGGGCGCGTTGTCATATTTTGCGGATGAAGAGTCCGCTCGCAACCGGCGCGTCAGCGCCACCTGGGCTGCCGCTTTATTGCTTGGCGGAAGTTTCCTCGTTTTCAACGTAAACCTTCAGGTGCCTTTCCTGTGCCTCGCGGCATTGCTTGGGGCATTCCTGTATTTCCGCACACGGAAGTTCAGCCTGGGATTGCACGCGTCCTTTTATTTGTCGGCCGCCACGGCTGTGTCCCCGCTTCCCGTTTACGTGGGAAATGCTCTGGCGGGATCGGTTCCTGCCGCACCGGGCTGGAATGTCTGGATTGTCGGAGTTTCGGCACTGCTGTGCTATCTCGCTGGCGCGCAAGTCCGGGAGGATCGCAGCCAACGCCGATTGCTTTGGCTTGTTCCTGCGGTGCTGGTCGGATTCGCCAGCGCTGCAATCCTCGTCGTCGCGATCTCTGGAATTGCCGCTGGTCGGATGGAACTGACGCCTTCCCGTCTCTCGGTAATCCGAACGATTGTGAACTGCCTTCTGGCTCTCGCTTTTGGCTTTGCGGACGCGCGCTCCAAGCACGTTGAACTTCGGTGGGTTGCCTATGCCGCGGTTGCGTTCGGCACGCTCAAGCTTCTGCTGGAGGACTTGCGATTTGGCAATGCCGCATCGCTCGTGGTGTCGCTTCTGTGCTACGGATCAGTCCTGATCCTGCTCCCGCAGATGACACGGCGAACCACGTCCCAGACCTGATGCGTTTTGCCAAACTGCCGCGGCACTGAGTAATATGGCTCCGCGGCTGGCCTATATCCCAAGTCACAAGCGAATCTCCGTGTCCGTTGCTAACAGTTCGTTGGAGCACTCGCCTGGCAACGTCGCATCTTCCAGAAACATCCGCTCCTTGCGCTACCGCTGCCATGCTTGTATCTTTGCCTACGCGGCACGTTTCCGGCAGTCCCTGACCTTAGCTCCCGCTACAGACAAGCAAAGGGCTGCGAACCGGCTCCATCTGCAAACTCCAGTCGATGCGAGCATTTTGATTTGTATCGATATAGAGTTAGATCCGCGCCAACATCTGCTAGGTCGCAACTTGGAGGTCGTCTCGCGCACCGCACACACTGACTCGACAGGAACCGCAACCATAGTCAGTCTCGCTGCTAAGTTAAGCCTGTGCCTGCTTTCCGGCGTTGCCAGCCTCATCGCCCAAGCTCCGCTGGCCGCTCCGGCCTCAGAGCCTGCGCCCCATCAGGCAACACAGCCCCACCGAGCCACTGCTGGAAAAAAGTCTGCCAATCCCTCGGTGACGGCGGCGGCGGCGATCCAGTTCGAGAACGTCATCGAACAATCGAAGATCAAGTTCACCCTAAGGAACTCCGTCAGTCCCCAGCGGTACACGTTTGAAACCATGGCTGGCGGCGTAGCGCTCTTCGACTACAACAACGATGGTCTGTTGGACATTTTTTTTACCAATGGCGCGGCCATTCCTTCGCTTGAAAAAAGTGATGCCAGCTACTCAAATCGGCTCTTCCGCAACAACGGCGACGGCACTTTCACCGATGTGACTGAGAAAGCACGCTTGCAGGGCGTCGGTTATGCGATGGGAGTGGCGGCAGGCGACTATGACAACGACGGATTCGTTGATCTCTACATCACCGGCGTGAACCGGAATCAGCTTCTCCATAACAATGGGGACGGCACTTTCACCGACGTAACGGAAAAAGCTGGTGTGACCGGGGTGATCCCCAAGTATGGGAAAGCCTGGGGGGCAAATGCCGGATGGTTTGATTACAACAACGACGGATTGCTCGATCTGTTTGTTGCCAACTATCTGAACTACAATATGAAAACTGCGACTCACTGCATGCAGGCCGGAATTCCCGCTTACTGCTCGCCGATCGGTTTCATGGGAACACCAAACATTCTCTATCGCAACAACGGCGATGGAACTTTCACTGACGTATCCGAGCAGTCTCACATTTCCCAATACGTCGGCAAAGCGATGGGACTGTCGTTTGCCCACTATGACAACGATGCATTTACCGACATCTTCGTTTCCAACGATACATTCCAGAATTACCTGTTCCACAACAACGGCAACGGTACATTTACCGAGGTCGGCATCACGGCAGGAGTTGCGTACAACGCATTTGGCAACGTCGTAGCCGGCATGGGCACGGATTTCCGAGATCTCGACAACGACGGCAAGCCCGACATATTCCAGACCGCAATGTACGGCGAAGGCTTTCCCATTTACAAGAATCTAGGGAACGGTCAGTTTCAGGACGTCACCGCCACGTCAGGAATGTCGGCCATGACTAGCCGCTTAACCGCTTGGGGAGCTGGCGAATATGATTTTGACAATGACGGGTACAAGGACTTATTCACCGCCAATGCCGACATTCTTGATAACGCCATGGAAGTAGCGCACCGACCGTTCGCGCTCCCCAACGGACTGTATCGTAACAAGGGCAATCTGGCGTTTGAGGACCTGAGCTCAACGGCCGGTCCCGGTTTCTCGGTCCCGGCACCGCATCGCGGCGCGGCATTTGGCGATCTCAATAACGACGGCAATGTTGACATTGTTGTGACGGTTCTGAATGGTCCGCCCAAGATTCTGATGAATCGCACGAAGAACACTAATCATTGGATAATTCTCAAGTTGGTCGGGGTAAAATCGAATCGCGACGGCCTAGGCACGAAACTCAAAATAACCACCGGCCTCGGATCACAATACAACGAGGCGACAACGACGGTGGGCTACAACTCCTCCAGCGATAAGCGCGTGCATTTTGGCCTGGGGTCTGCGGCCGTGATCGATTCAATTGAGCTGACATGGCCGAGCGGAATCCAACAGGTGTTGAAGAACGTGAAAGCAGATCAGATTCTTACCGTGACCGAAAGTGGGATGTGAGCCGGCGGCGTTCCCTACAGTAAATTGACGTTATCAGGGTACGCACTCACAACCCCAGCCTCTGAGCCACGTCCCCCTGCCCATTGCTCTTGAGCAGTTCTGCCAATTCCTTCATGAGCTCTGGATTATTCCGCCCGTACGCCGCTACCAGTTCGGCAGTCAGATCGGCATCTTGCGTTTTCCCGAGATGGAAGTACGAGTCGCAGAGCTGATAAAGCAGTTCCGGTGTCATGGTCTGCGACTTGGCAAATTGATCCGCCGCCTCCGCCCACCGTCCTTGATGGTAGCGGACTTCTCCCAGTTCAGCGATCGCCGTCTGGTAGTTAGGATCGTTCGCCAGTTCGGCATTGAATTCGCTCTCGGCCTTGTTCGGGTCATTTTCTTTCAGCGCAAGAATTCCCTCATAGGTGTGAGCTCCTCGAACGTGGGGGTCGAGCTTCAGTGCTTGATGAAGGCTGCGAAGACCATCCTCGTTGTTTCCCATGAACAGATACATCATCCCGATGAAAACGTACGCGTCCGCAGGCGTGGCTGACGTCCCTTTGAGGTAGTTCGAGTAGAGCCGCAGCGCATCCTGCTCACGATTTTCTTTGAGGCATTGGCGCACTTGCGCTCTGATGCCACTTTCCCGTTCTCCTTCCGTGACAGAGCGAACGAACGTCGCCCGGTCCATCATGAGGTGATGGAGTGCGGCTTCGTGCTCGGCGTCTGCTGTTCTGCCCATGCCGGCATAGGCTCGCGACAGGTAGAAATGCGCCAGCAATTGCGTAGGCTCCAGTCGCAAAACGGATTGCAGCGTCTCAACAGCGGCCGGATAATTCTTCAACTCCACTTGGCAATGTCCCAATCCCAACAGCAGTTCGGCATCGTCCGCCTTCAGGGCGCGGACACGCTGGAAAGCATCTTCGGCTTCCTGCCATTTCGAGAGCTTCAGCCTCACTTCGGCGAGCAGACGCAGCGCATTCACATCACTGGGAGAAGCCGCCGCGGCCCGAGCGGCGAACTTTTCGGCATCGGCGAGATCCATCAACGTGTAATGCGCCCGCGCGAGGTCATAATCGAGCCGCGGCAGGGTTGCGTCGAGGCGCTGCGCCTTGAGCAGCCAGTCGAGTCCTGCCTGAACATCCTTCGTGCTGCAAAGCAGTTCTCCATACTTCTGCAGGACCGAAGGATTATCGGGCTCCGCCTTCGCGCTCTGTCGGATGGCTCGCAGCGCCAGATCGTCCTGCCCATTCAGGTGATAGGCCTGGGCGAGGTAATACTGTGCGTCTCCGTCGCCGGGAAGAACCTGCACGCAGTGCTGCAGCACTTTGAGAGCTTCTTCCTTTTGGCCCGCAGCCAATTTGTAAATGCCTACCTTCAGTAAGAGATCCCCGTCATTTGGCGCCAGCTTCAGACCTTCTTCATAGGCGGCCGCCGCCTCCGTAGTGCGACCTGCCTCTTCCAGCAACATGCCTTTCAGCTTGAGTGCTGGCGCGAAAGTCGGATGCTGCTCAAGCAAGCGCAGGACAAGATTCATTGCCCCCTGCTTGTCGCCGCGCTGGGCGAGGCTGAGCGCCTCGTGGAATTGGGGCATCAGAGGAGACTCGGTGGAACGGGGCGTGTTCTGCGCTTGAACAGCGGTTCCTCCTGTCGTAAACAGCGCTGTCAAAAGCAGGACGGCACAGAGACGATTTGAAGATGGGCTGATGGTCATACTAAGGGAGCTTGACGCGGTACTCGGGCATTGTGCTGGAGACCACTCCTTGGCCTTCCCGCACCACATAAAACCGGTCGGCAGCCAGATTCGTGAGCGTTTCCTTTTTTCCATCCGGCCACAAGATTTCCGCCTGATCGAGACGTCCATGGCTGCCCAGCCCGAAATGGATGCGCAGATCATGCTGCGACAGGTAGCTTCCGCCGCTGAGAACCTCGCCCAGCTGCACCAGGTCTCCGGTTGTGGCTCGTACGCGCGCATTCAAGGCCAGACGGTTGCTCTTTACGCCCTCCAGTTGAAAGCTCACCCAATGGTTCTGCGGGCCTCCCTCGGGACGCAGAATCATGGGCTGGCCCACCAGGTTTTCAATCACCGCTTCCATCTTGCCGTCGTTGAAAAGATCGCCCACGGCAAGTCCGCGGCTCACTTGCGCGATTCTGAAGTGCGTCTCCAGCCAGCTTGCTGACGTTCCTGAAAGTTCCGTCTCGTTGGTTGATGAACAGTAGCTTCGGCTCCATATATTTGGTGGCCCTGTGAGCGCTGTCCACCTGGGGATACACATGCCCATTGACCAGGAAAAAATCCTGCCAGCCGTCGTTGTCAAAGTCGACAAAAGCGTCTCCCCACCCCACATAGCCTTGCGTGCCCCTGGCAATACCGGAAGCGATCGACATGTCGGTGAAGTTTATCGCTCCATCATTGCGATAAAGGGCAGCGTACTCAACATCAAAATGTGAAAGCACGAGAGACATTCGCCCGGAGTGCAGATAGTCGCCGAGAGCAACTCCCATATTCGCCTGTTCAAATCCGTCTTCGTTCGCGGCCACGCCCGAAGTAAGGGCGACATCCTCAAATTTTCCGTTGCCGTCGCCACGGTAGAGGTAGTTCGCCTGTCCGTCGTTGGTGACAAATAGGTCGAGTTTTCCGTCATTGTCGAAATCCGACCATATGGCGGTCAGGCCATACCGGCGCTCCGGATCGTCGACTCCCGATCGTTTCGATACATCGGTGAACGTTCCGTCTCCGTTATTGTGGTAAAGATTGTCGGGAGATCCCTTCAGCCCGCGCGGACCGCACTGCACATCGAGTCCAAGGTACTTGCACGATTTGCCGGAACCGAATGCGGGTAGATCGTCCAGGTGAAAGTCCACATAATGCGACACAAAGAGATCGGCCCAGCCATCGCCGTCATAATCTCCAAAGGCCGCTCCCGTCGCCCACCCGGAATCACCGGCTAGCCCGCTGCCTTTAGTTACATCGGTAAACGTTCCATCGCCGTTGTTGCGATAGAGCACCACGCCGGTCAGACAGGTCACCAGCAGATCGGGCCAGCCGTCGTTGTTGTAGTCGCCAACGACTGCGCCCATCGCCCAACAAGGATAGCCTACCCCTGCCTTGTCGGTGACATCGGTAAATGTCCCATCATGATTGTTATGAAATAAGGCGCTCCGTGCTTTGATTCCATGCAGGGCCATTTCCACGCTCTGCGCATTCGTGAAATAAATATCCGGCCAGCCATCGCGGTCGTAATCGATCAGCGCGACGCCGCCGCTCATCGACTCCGCAATGAATTTTGCCTCAGGACTTGACAGATGCTCGAAATGAATACCGGTGGAATCCGTAATGTCGACCAAATGCGGATAGTTGGCCAGGCTCCCGGTTGCCTTACTCTCGGCTTCCGCCTTTTTTTGCTCTGCAGGCGGCAACGGGGTCGGCGTTCCCATCTGCGCCATTGCCCCCGCACTCAGGCAGATAATAATAAAGATAGCGACAGACAGTCGCAAAAAGGCAGGCGGCAGCACCTGCTTTGCGGAAGCGACTCGCGCTCCGATCCTACGGTTCTTCCGGTTCGTCCGCACGAATCTCCTTGGGCTGAACCTGCAATTCTTTATAGAGCGCGCTCAGCTTCTCTTTCATCTCCTTGAATTTCTTGTACAGCTCCATTTCGCGCTTGGCGTCATCCGCGCGCCCCATCTTTCTGTAGAGCGTCGCCAGTCGGTAGTGGGCCGTGGCGTTGGTGGGCTCCAGTTGCGCGGCCTCTTCGAGCAAAGCCAGCGCCTTGTCCGATTGATCCATCTCAATCAGCGTCTTCGCCAACCCCAGCTTGGCATCGGCATCGGCGGGCTGCAGCGCGACGGCTTTCGTGTATTCCTGATAAGACTGCTCTCGATTCCCCTTCTGCGCGTCGATCTCCGCGAGCCTCAGTATCGATTTCTCATCCTGAGCATTTTCCAGCAGCGCGGCGTAGTATTCCTGTTCGGCCTCTTTTTTAACTTTGTCGTCTGTGGAGGTATGGAGCAGTTCGGCCAATTCGAAATGAACGCCCGGAAGATGCGGATTGATGGCAATGGCCTTGCGATATTGCGCGATGGCGGCGACGGTATTTCCCTGCCGGATATCTTCGTGGGCCAACAACTGATGCATTTGCGCCGAGTCGGGCGCAGCCAGCGACAGAGCGAGCATCGACTCACCCGCTAGATCGGAGTAGGTGCGGTAGGCGGCATAGAGCACCTCCGGACTATCGGGCGCTGCCTTCCGCAACTGCGCGATGACGGCCGCGGCTTTCTCCAGGTCGCCGCTTTCCGTATCGAGGCCGACAAGTTCCAGACCAAGCTGGATCTGAAAGCGTGGGTCCTGGACCGCCGGGAAGGCGGCTTCCATATCCTTACGCGCATCGGCAAAGTCCAGGGTGCGGATCTCGGCCATGCCCAGCAGCCCCTGAATCTTCGCCAGGCCAGGCTGCCCCTCGTCTTGGCGCGTACCCAGCGCCGCGCGGAAGTGAGGAATAGAGTCGGCCGCTTTGCCCTGAAAGAACAGCAGAACACCGAGGTTAGCCTGCGCATCCACGCTTTCAGGATCGATGGCTACAGCGGCCTGAAACTCCGGAATCGCCAGGGCGGGCTGCTTTTGATCGAGGTAGCTGTGTGCCTTTTGGATGTGCGCCGTAAACTCCTGCTGCTTGTCATCTGTCCCCTGCGAGAGACATAACGTAGCGCCCGCCAGGAGGACGATCCCAGCCATTCCAACCTTCGCAATCATTCTGACCACCCAGACTCTATTGTCAGGCAAATCATAAACGATGAGCCAAAAAAGAAGAGACGGCGAAAATCGCCGTCTCTTGCTAGGGGAAGCAGAAATCAACCAGTGGCTAGAAGCTCACGCGCAGCGCAAGCTGCAGGTTGCGACCGCCGATTGTGGTGCTGCTGATCGGGTAAGTGCCGGGCCTCCTGAATAAGGAGTGCCTGGCCCGGAAGAACCGGTGAGGGCGGTGTTGCCCGGCGGGCTGAAGCACGGATGGTTGAACACGTTCTGCGCATCGGCCCGGAACTGAATGCCGATGCCCTCCCCCCTCCACGGAATCGTGAAGGATTTGGCCGCCTCAAGATTGAAAGTGTTGATGCCTGGACCATAGAGGCTGTTCCTTCTCACGTTGCCCCACGTTCCATCCGGCGCACGGAGGAATGCCGCTGGGTTAAACCACTCCTGGATGGTTGACCCACCGGATGGCCTCCAGCTCACACCTGGGTTCCAGTTTGGAAACACTCTCCCCGCCAGCGAGTAGTTCGGCTGCTCGGTATCGCCGTAAACAGTGAATGGATTTCCGGTCTGGAGAATCACCGTACCGGCAAGCTGCCAGCCGCCGACTGCCTCGTCGAGCCAGCGACTGCCACTCAGGAACTGCTTGCCCTTTCCGAACGGCAGTTGATACACGGCATAGCCCTTAAAAGCATGCCGAACATCGAAATTGGAGTTGCTGTAGTTCGCTGCGGGGTTAAACGCATTTTGATAATCCTGCGAACCGCCGCGGCCGCCCCACCCAGAGGAATCCTGGTCATCCAGCATATGCGCCCAGACGTAATTGAAGCTCAGGCTCAGTCCGTGGGTCATGCGTTTGGTGATCGACGCCTGCAGCGAGTTGTAGTTGGAGATCGCGTTATTGGTGCTGCCGCTGATGCCTTGGAAGAGCGGGTAGGGGCGAAACGCCGAATCATTGGTTGACCACTTGCTCTGCGGCACCTGGTTGAGGTCGGTCGGAAAGTTCAGGCTCGATCCATGGCTGGCCACATAGGCAACTTCAGCCACAAAATCCGTGGCGAGGGCGCGCTGAACCGAAAGGTTCCATTGCATGATTCTGGGAACCGGGGTGTGGTACTGGATGTAGCCTACGCCCTGCCCGTTGTAGGCGTCGGGGGCATTGGAGCCAGCGTTGTACGGTAGCGCGGCAACGCCGGGAGAACACGATGACGCGCCACATGTTCCGAAAACTGTGCCGGTTCCATCCAGCTTCGTGATCGGAATAATGCCGTTGGTCGGATCTGTGTTGCTACCGGAGGAGCTGACGGCAGCGCCCACTCCATAGCTTGTGTTGTTTCCACCGTAAGTGTCGAGACTCCATGTGTACGAGTAAAGTCCGAACCCACCACGAAGCGTTGTCTTCGAATCGTAAGCCCAGGCGAAGCCGACTCGCGGCTGCCAAGTGTTGAAGGTATTGGCTTGAAGGGAGGTGCGGCCGTTGGCGTGGGTAGGACCGAACCAATAAGCACCCAATGTGCCATCAGCCGGGTTCCTTACGGTTGGGTCGAAGCTGGACATGTTGTTGTGAACTTCGTTCCAGCCATGGTTGATCTGGTAGCGAAGACCAAGGTTGATAGTAAGGTTCGGACGTATCTTCCAATCGTCCTGAACAAAGACCTGCGGAGTCTTCATGCGCGCCCCATATTCAGGAGAGGCCGCAGCGTTCCAGCTCTGCGCGTAGCCCAGGAGGAAATCGGCGTACTCCATGCCTGAATTTGGGATCGACACAGGCAGCGCCGTTCGCGCTCGCTCCACACACGGCTGGGTTTGTCGTCCACCCCTGGGTGTACTGGCCCGAGAAAGTGAATTGGCCGGCATTGGTGTTGCCCCAGGCTGTAGAGTTGTTCTGGTAGGTGAGAAGCTCTCCGCCGAAGTGCAGGATGTGTTTGCCGCGGATCATGGTCACGACGTCAGACGGATCCCAGGTGAATTCCTTGTACACCGAGTTCGACCCCGGCGTGATCCAGGCAAACGGATACTGCCAGTTGGGGGTGATGATCGCCGGGAAATCATCCGCCTTCGCGAACTGCCAGCCCAACTTGCTGGCGTAGCCTTTGTTGAGGGCAAGGTCCGCAAAGTAGTTCAGCTGGCTGGTGAAACCAATTCTTGCTTCGTTGACCGTGCGTGGGCTGATGTTCCATACGTCCGTGATCTGCGCGTTGTTATTGTCCACGTCCCCCGACTGGCAAGTGACGGGACAGGCGAATACGGTGCTCGGGTAGACGACCGGAGTGTCGCTCTGCGTGTCCGACACGGTTATGCGATTGCTCGGCGTGATGTCGTAATCCAACCGGCCGAAGTACTTCCGGTATGGCGTGGATTGCACTATGCTGGCGTAGTAGTTGTTTTGGAGTTGCCCTTCCGAACCAATCGATCCGGGAAGAAACGTCGCACCGCCGATATGGCTTGTCGGCGTCGGGAAGAATGCCTGCTCCTTTGACGCTACCTGATCGAACAAAGCCGAGGGGATACCGTTTCCTAGCGCAGGATATTCACTGGCGAAGGTCTGCCGGACGGGGTATAGGTGACCAAGAGCATCTGTCGCATATGTTTGAGTGGTTGGGTCGTAGAGGGTATTGATCCCGCGTAAAGTCTCCGCTCATCATGTTGGTGGTAGGAATGTTACTCGTGCTGCTATTGTTGCCGTGGTCGACGATCTGGTCGTAGTCGAAGAAGAAGAACATCTTTTTCTTCAGAATCGGCCCGCCCACTGAAAAGCCAAAGTTGTTAAAGCGCAAGAAAGGAATCTTTCCAGTCTGGAACTGCGAATGGGCAGTCAAAGCATCGTTTTGGAAGTAATCGTAGACCGACCCGTGGAACTGGTTAGTGCCGCCCTTGCTGATCTGGTTGAAGATAGCCCCGCCAATACCGTATTGCGCCGAAAAGGACGAAGTGTTGACCTGCAGTTCGGAAACGGTCTCAAACACTGCGGGATTGGCATTCTGGCTATGCGAAAGCGTGGTTGACGCGCCATCCGCCAGAATGTTGCTGTACGGCAGGTTCCCGTTGATCGCCACTTCCTGGCCTGGATTCGATGTGCCCTGGGATGATCCCGTCCCGCCCGTGGCGCCGGGCAGCAGGATCATGAAGTTCTCCCAACTCACCCCGGACCCTCCGGCGACCTGGGGCAGCTGCTCCATGGACTTTGCTTCCAGGGTGGTGCTCTGTTCGCTCGATTCGGTCTTGAGCAGGGGTACGTCAGACGTGACCGTCACCTCTTGAGTCTCAGCGCCAACCTTCAGTTCGCCATTGACTGTCGTGAGACCGACCTGCACTGATACGGGGCCGCGCAGCAACTTCCCAAATCCATCTTTCGAGAAGGTGACCGTGTAAGAGCCCGTGACAATCGAATTCGTGTCATACAGACCCGCGTCGTTGGTGGTGAAAGACTTCGACACGCCCGTATCGACATTCATAACGCTCACCGTCACCCCGGGAATGATGGCTCCCGAAGTGTCGGTGACCGTGCCGCGAATGTCACCGGAGCCGGTGCTCTGCCCAAAGCATGCTCCGCTTCCGAGAATCAGTAAGAGGGGTAGGACGCATCGCTGCAAGTTCGACATGGAACTGCCTCCAGAACCTGATCGCACCATAGCTAATCCAAACGCACTAATAGAATGCAACTAGGAGGACGGTGTCAACTATACTTTTGTACAGCTGAGAGACCGTAAACGATTACGTTTCTTCACTCTAGCGAGATAATTCCGCGTTGCAATGCGACCGTAGCAGCCTGGGTGCGATCTTTCACACTGAGCTTCTCGAGGACGTGGCTCACGTGCAGCTTCACCGTTACTTCCGCGATATCGAGAGCGCTCGCGATCTCTTTGTTCCCGAGTCCCTTGGCAACCATCCGCAGCACTTCCATCTCGCGGGCGCTTAGGGAGCGACGGGTCCGGCGCTCGGCCAGGTGCGAAGCCACGATCGGATCCACATACTGACGTCCTTGATGAACTTCACGAACGGCCCGCAGAAGCTCCTCCCGAATGATGCTCTTGACGATATAACCTTGGGCGCCGGCCTGCAGAGCGCGATAAATCTCTTCTTCGCCGGAGTGCGTGGAAAGCATGAGGATGCGGGCATCCGGGAATTCGTGAAGGATCGCGGCTGTGCACTCGGTACCGCTAATCCCCGGCAGCCGAAGATCCATCAGCACCAGGTTGGGACGATGATAGCGGTAAGCCTCCAGGGCGGCATTGCCGTTGCCCGCCTCTGCGACGACCTCCATGTCGGGTTCCACGTTCAATGACGCAGACAGGCCCATGCGGACCATGAAGTGATCGTCAACGACCAGAATACGAATTAGTTTTGAGCTCCTCATTTATCGCTTCCGGAGGATGGAACAGAATTCACTCTCGCTCAGGCACACGCGCGAAGAGTCCTTTGACCCGCTGCTCGCCCTAGGGTAGCCCAAACCGGCAGCGGGGGAAAGTTTCAGGACCGTTCAGAGAACACCCCACGATTTGACACGCATGAGATTCTTGTCGGCAACGATTCTTCCTGACAGTGATCGCTAGCGAGAGGGACGACTTCGGAAGCCATGCGCATAAATTGTTTCAATCTTCGCGCGAACAACCGACCTTTCAGCCGCGCTCGATTTTTCTACCTCTTGTTGGTTTGGATTGCCTGCTTCTTCCTGAGTAGCTGTCCCAATTCAGCCACCACACAATCCGTGTCGACGGGTCGAAGTGTACAGATCGTTGAAACGACAGGCGATCATGCGAAGCTTCTGCAGACCCAGCCTAGCGTCTTGTTCACAGCGGGCGGAAGTTCCAGCGGGCTCGTCATCACCGTCGACGACGCGACCCAGTATCAGCAGATGGACGGCTTTGGCGGTTCCCTCACGGATTCTTCCGCCTGGTTGATATGGAACAAGCTCAACCTTTCGCAACGAAATACGTTGATGCAACAACTCTTTAGTCCGAGCGCCGGCATCGGAATCAGTTTTCTCCGTCAGCCCATGGGCGCATCTGACTTTTCGGCGAGTGGCAACTACAGTTACGACGACATGCCTGGGCGCCAGACGGACCCCAATCTCACCAACTTCTCCGTGACCCACGATGCCGCTTACATCATCCCGTTGGTCAAACAGGCTCTCTCCATCAATCCGAGGATCAAGGTGGTCGCGCTGCCCTGGAGTCCGCCTGCTTGGATGAAATCGACCGGAACGATGAATGGCGGAGACATGAACCCAGCCTACTTCTCCAGCCTGGCGCAGTATTTCGTTGATTTCGTGCAGGCCTACCAGCAGCAAGGCGTCCCCATCTACGCCCTATCCGTGCAGAACGAACCACTCTACTCGACTACGGGATACCCTTCCGAACATCTTGCAGCGAGCGATGAATCCGCTTTCATCGCAAATAATCTCGGCCCTGCCCTGAGCACAGCCGGACTGGCGAATGTGAAGATCTTCGGCTACGAACACAATTGGGACAACACCGCTTACCCTGAGTCAGAGCTCGCGAGTTCTGCCGCGCAATATCTCGCCGGTACTTCGTTTCATTGTTACGCAGGCGACCCCAGCGCACAGTCGACCGTCGAAACGTCGTTTCCCGCCAAGGACATTTGGTTCACGGAATGCTCCGGCATTACTTCCAGTACGTTCGCTGGCGACCTCGTGTGGAACGCCCAGCACTTGCTCATCGGCAGCACGCGCAACTGGGCCCGGAGCGTCTGCCTTTGGAATTTAGCTCTCGATCAGAACTCTGGCCCCAAGAACGGCACTTGCTCCAACTGCCGAGGAGTAGTGACGATCGACGACAGGGTTTCGCCTGCCACTGTCACTCTTAACGTGGAGTACTACATCCTGGGACATCTGGGAAAGTTCGTCCTTCCGGGCGCGCACAGAATTGACTCGAACACTTTCGGCGCCGGCAGCATAGAAGACGTCGCCTTTCAGAATCCCGATGGGTCGATCGTCCTGCTGGTGCTGAACTCCGCCCGCAAAGCCGGAACCTTCACCGCACGCTTCAAAGATCAGTCATTCAATTACACCCTGCCAGCGGGAGCTCTTGCTACGTTTACCTGGAAGTAATCTGTGGTCTCTCGAGAGGGTTTATCGAAAGTGGGTCACATGAAGGAAATCGCCGATTCCCTGGAAGTGCTTCGAAGGAATGGCGGGGACGACGGGACTCGAACCCGCGGCCTCTGCCGTGACAGGGCAGCGTTCTAACCAACTGAACTACGTCCCCACTCGCCAAATCAACGAGGTGCGCAATCGCCAGTGTTTATGCGGCATTGCACGAATTGCATATAGTCCGTCGAGTTTGCCTTTGTTGCCCAAAAGAGCGCGATTCCTGTCCGAACCGCCCCAACCCGCCTACAAATCTCACACGCGGTACGTTCCGATCCAAGAACAGTCGCGTTGACTGTAGTAAAAAATAAAGGCAAAACCCTCGCAGAATTATCCTAACAGTTTCTTCCAGAACGCGAAAGCCTCTACCCCACAATGCAGTTTCCAGTTCTGATCGGAAACGTTCCGTTGCACTCCACAACGGCATTTGTCAGGACTGGTCCTTTCTGGTCCGATCTGAGCTCCTTCGCAACCCTAACGCGCGACCCTTAGATGGGAGGACGAAACGGTACAAAAGCAGAGAACCGATCGTAAGATGCACCACTCGAGGATGCCCTGGGGTGCACAAGAAATGGACGGCGCTCGAAGGTCGTTTTAGTGCGCAGGGGCCCCGGCCACTAGGTTCTTCTGTTCTGCCACCAGCACCTGAAAGTCGGGATCACTTCGAAGTGACTTCAAGTCGGGCTCCAAGACGATGGACAAGCCGGTGTAACCGTTTTGATAACAATGCCGCAAAGCGTCCAGAGCCTCTTTACGCTGCCCAGCGACCGCAGCCGCGCGCGCCAACGAATACCAGAGACGGGAAATATCTGCACTTTGACTCTTGTCACGCACGCGAGCCAGAGCATCACGTAAGAGCTTCTCACCCTCAGGATAACGTTTTTCGCAGCTCAGAGCGACCGCCAAACCACCAAGCGTCTCCAAGGTCCCAGGATCGTCAGCATTGTTCGCCTGCACCTGAGCGGCCAGGCTTTGCCGATATAACGCTTCGGCCTCGCTGCATTTTCCGTCGATCCGGAGCAACTCGGCAATGTTCTCCATAGCCTCAAGGGTGCTCGTGTGAGTGGGACCCAGGACTCGCAAGTCTGCTTCCAACGTTGCGCGCAGGAGTTTCGCTGCCTCACCGTAGTGCCCTTCTGCTTTAAGGGTGGTCCCGAGATTTGCGGCGGTATCCAATGTCGTAGGATTTTCAGGCCCCAGCACACGTCGCTGAACCTCCAGTGCTTCGCGCAAAATCTTCTCAGAGGCCTCATTTTGCCCTTCCTCGCGAAGAAGGATACCGAGGTCACTCGTCGTAGACAGAGTGTCTGGGTTTTCCTTCCCCGTTGTACGTTTCATCAGTTCGAGAGCTTGGCGATAGTTTTTCTCCGCATCACCAAGCTTCCCTTGTGATTCGTAGTTCACGCCCAGATTTCGAATGGTCCAGATCGTGTCAGGATGTTCTGGGCCGAGTATTCGTTGCTGCATCTCGAACAAATTCCTGTACATTGCGTCCGCTTCGTCATACCGTCCTTCCTCGTGCAACGTAGAAGCTAAATTGTTAGTGGTCGTGAGAACCAGCGGATTCTCTGGGCCAAGCACTCGCTTCTCGATGTCGAGGAGCTCCCGTTTCATTTTTTCAGCATCGGCAAGATGCCCTTCTTGCGCAAAATTGCTCGCTAGATGATGCATGACCGAGAGTGTTTCCTTATCTTCCGCTCCGATTACTGCGCGGTCATAGTCCAGTGTCTGTTTCAGCAATTGCTCTGCCTCTCCGTAATGGCCCTCTTGCGATAACGTCCAGCCGAGAGCATTCATGCTGGCAAGCGTGTCGCGATGTTTCCCGCCCAGCGCTCGCTGCTGCGATCGCAACGTTTTGCGAAGCAGGTTTTCCGCATCCTGCAGATGTCCCTCTTGTCTCAAATCCCAAGCCAGCAGTCGCATGCAGTTCAAAGTTTTGGGATCGTCAGAACCCAGCGCTCGTTGTTCTGTTTCGACAGCGCGCTCATATAGCGTCTGGGCTCGCGGATACAGCCCCAGTCCTTCGTAAGTTCGGGCCATCGTACACATCAGGGGCCCCTGCACTTGCGGATCATTCGCCAACCCTTGGTCGATCTCTCTCGCGGATCTGTCCAGGATCTCTCGTGCTGTGATGCTATTCCCCCGCGCCTCGCCCGGGTCGGAAACCTGGAACATCGTTGCCATGAACTCAGTGATGCGATCGGCGCGATCGCGTTCTCGCGTGATCCGCCTCAACTGCACTGCCTGCGTGGCCGCGAAGGCTACCAACACGACGAACGTGGACGCTGCCACCGCAACCCCGGCTTGATGCCGGCGCACGTATTTCCGTAACCGGTACGTGCGGCTTGCAGGGCGCGCGACGATCGGCTTGTTCTCCAGGTAGCGTTCAATGTCGGCTGCGAGGTCTGACGCAGTGCCGTACCTGCGGTCGCGATCCTTCTCCAGAGCCTTCATGACCATCCAATCCAGATCTCCGCGTAACAGGGTGGCCAGCTGCTTCGCTTCCGTTCTGCGAGCTTCAGCCCGGTTGGTTGCAGTTTCCCGATTCGTACTAACTTTTGTACTGGGGGACTCCGGCTCGGTTTCCCGCAATTGCCGCAATACTTCATCCAGCCTATGTTGCTTCCAAAGCTTCGTGTCGAATGGCAAATACCCTGTAAGCAACTCGTACAGAACGACACCGAGAGAGTAGACGTCGGTACGCGTGTCAACATCCAGTACCTGTGGATCGGCCTGCTCGGGGCTCATGTAGCCGGGCGTTCCGAGGAACGCACCGATCTGCGTGTGCAGGCTCTCTCCCAAGGCATACTGCACTGTCCCTTTCGCCAGTCCAAAGTCGATGATGCGCGGCGTCGGCTTACCATCAATTTCCGCTACCAGGATGTTGGAAGGTTTCAGATCTCGGTGGATAATTGCCTTTTGGTGCGCGTGTTGTACTCCCTCGCACACCTGCATGAACAGTCTTAAGCGTTCTCGGATGCTCAACTTCTTGTGATCACAGTACTCGGTGATGGGAACACCGTTGACATACTCCATCGCAAGATAAGGCTGGCCTTCGGGCGTCGTTCCAGCGTCGAATACCTTGGCAATCGCCGGATGTTCCATGATCGCCAGCGATTGCCGCTCCGATTGAAATCGTTGAACGGCCAGAGCGTCATACATTCCCGCCTTGATCAGTTTCAATGCAATTCGCCTCCGCACCGGCTCGGTCTGCTCGGCCAGCCAGACTCGCCCCATCCCACCAACGCCCAACTCGCGAAGCAGACGGTATCGGCCAATTGTTTTGGTCTCGCCCACTGGATCCGTCACCGTGGTGCCCCAAGGAGCTTCGGATAGGTGGGCCGCATCGGCCTCCGCCGCCAGCAAGGATTCAATTTCCGCCCGCAACTCTCCATGTTTCGCACAAGCTTGATCAAGGAAGGCGCTTCGCTGGCTCGGCTCGAGCTCTAGCGCCGCTCCGACGATTTCCTTAATCTTTGGCCACTGTTCGGGTGTTGTCATGGCTCGCCTTCTTCATTTCCCGGCTTAACCAGGCTTTGGCTACATTCCAGTCTCGTTTGACGGTGGATCGAGAACTCCCGAGAACATCAGCAATGTCCTCCACGGAGAGCCCCCCAAAAAAGCGAAGTTCGACAATCTGGGCTTGTCTTTCATCGAGTTTCGCAAGCCCAACGAGGGCGTCGTCCAGGGCAGTCATCTCTACTCGCGGCGCCTGCGGTAGAACGAAAGAGGCGTCCAACTCGACCGTTTGGTTCGCACCGCGTTTTGCGGCGCCATTTCGGCGAGCATGGTCGACCAAAACCTGCCGCATCAAGCGGGATGCCACCGCCAGGAAGTGTGCTCGGTCGCGGGAATCAAAGGGATGCTGACCAACCAAACGCAGATAGGCCTCATGGACCAAGGCGGCGCTCTGCAACGTGTGTCCTGGACGCTCGCGGTGCAGTTGACGGCGAGCGATCTCGCGCAATTCCTGGTAGACCAATGGGATTAGGCGCTGAAGCGCCTCCTGGTCTCCCGCCTGCCATCGAACGAGAAGCTCTTTAACCGGTTGAGAAGATTGCGACACGCGCCCCACGAGGACCACTGACAGCGTTGGCCCAAGATAGCGAGATTGTCCAGTTTCGTCAAATTCTTTCTCCGCGGCCGATCCCAGAAAGAAAAGTGTGGGATCACTTTTTTTGGACCTTTTGGGAGTTCTTTTTTCGCAGTTAGTAGTGAAGAGCAAGAAACCGGGAACGGCCGCCCACTGGGTAGCGATGATATTCGCAACCAAATGGCCCGACCACCAGTGACCCGCGCTTCTCCAACGCTCCTGCGAAGACGCTCTTACTTGCAAATCGTTGTAAGGAGGTGGGCAAAATGAAACGACTTAGGATAAACGTGAGAACAAAACATGCAACCGCCTGGGCGTGCGCCTTGGCCTTGATTGCCACATCGGTGATGTTGGCCGAAAACGCAGAAAGACGGTTTAGAGCAAAGGATCCGGGCCCACGACCGAATCCTCCCTCCGCCATTCCAATCCCAATCGCGGGATTAAATGACAGTGAGCTTGCGTTGTTTAACGAGAGCCTTCTTCGTGTCTCGGAGTTGGAAGGGTCGTGCGACACCTGTGTACAACAACCGCAAAATACTATGCCGATCGATCCTGATCCGAACAATCCATTCTCGCCAACTTCACTGGTAAATTCCGCCGGCATGAGTCCCGTATTCAATGCGGATCAGTGCTTTATTTGTCACTCGCAACCGGCCATTGGGGGCAGCTCGCCGGCGCACAGCCCGGCGGAAAAAATCGCACATCGCCTGGGTGGGACCAATATCGTACCCGATTTCGAAGCGCCGGACGGAGCGTTTCGAGAAGTCCGTTTCAAGTACAACTCCGATGGTACCCGTGACGGCGGCGTTCACAGTCTTTTCACTATGCAAGGCCGTTCAGACGCCCCTGGCTGCACTCTCAAACAGCCGGATTTCGACAAAGCCGTGCGTGATCGCAATATCGCGTTCCGCATCCCCTTACAACTGTTCGGCTTGGGCTTGATCGAGAGCATTCAGGACTCCGCAATCCGCGCCAATATGTTGGCGAATCAAGACCGCAAGAGCGAACTCGGAATCAGTGGACATCCAAACATCGTTCCCAATAACGGCACCATCAGCCGCTTTGGCTGGAAGGCGCAAAATGCATCTATCACCATCTTCGCCGGCGAAGCCTACAACGTGGAAATGGGCATCAGCAATGATGCCTTCCCCGCCGGTCGCAACGAAGATCCAACCTGCAATTCAGTCTACGAACCTTTTGACGTTCCCCGAACCGATCCGACCCTGTACAACAACCCACTGAAAATCATGCCCGCATGGCTGATGTTTACTGAGTTCATGCGGTTCGTCGACGCCCCGCAGCCCGCACCCATGTCGGCGAGCGCGCAGCACGGAAAGGATGTGTTCAACACAATCGGATGTGCGCTCTGCCACACGGCGTCGTTCAAGACCGCGGGCACGGCCAATCCCAGCAGCCCGTCCGAGGAGATTGGGCCTCACTCTGTAGCGTTGCGTGGCCACACTGTAAATCTCTTTTCAGATTTGCTCCTGCACCACATGGGTGCAACGCTGGCTGACAACATCACCCAAGGAAGCGCCGGCCCGGACGAATTCCGAACCACACCGTTGTGGGGTCTCGGCACCCGATTGTTCTTCCTTCATGACGGGCGCACCAGTGACCTGAGAGTGGCGATTCAAGATCACATCTCACGACGATTTTCTGATGGCGGTGACAACCCGGCGAAGGATCTTCGTTCCTATACCTATGGACCTTCCGAGGCCAATGATGTCGTGGAAAGCTTTAACGGACTATCCGAACCTGACAAACAAGCAGTTTTGGATTTCCTGCGATCGCTGTAGTTTTCAAAATCGGGGCTTCCGGCAACGGAAGCCCTTTTGGAGTAAGAGCTATGAAGATGATCTACCTTTTGATTGCCGCCACCTTACTGATCACCAGTGCCGCAGCTTCGACGGACCCATTTGTCGGCAAGTGGAAACTCAATGTGAAGCAATCGAAATATCCAGCTGGGACTTGTCCAAAAAAGATGGTGATAGAAATGTCGAGTGCCAAACAAGGAGTTCAGTATCGCTCAGAAACAACCTATGAGAACGGTAGAACCATTCAAACGTCTTATACCGGCGACTACAACGGCGTGCAGGCCATGGTTGTGACCGGTCGTGGCATGTTCCTGCCGGTCTCATTGAAGCGGATTGACTCCAACACAGTGGTCGCCTCGTACACGCGCGGGCTGCAACTTGTGGCCACAAGTCGACGAGTTGTTTCCAGAAATGGGCGGCTGATGACCATTACCACAAAATCTAAGGACCGGTCCGGACAAGATGTATACACGAAGGGTGTCTACGAGAAGCAGTGAGAGCGAATCTTGGGTCCCGGAAGTCGACTCTCCTGATGCTCCAAAACCTTTGCCTTTAGATGATGTCGGTTACGGGAAACAGTGCGGGCGAATCAGCCTTCCGGCTGAACCTCGTTGATCACGAGGGTCATGTCATCATTTTTCGGCGCCGCCAGTTCGTTGTCCGAGCGAAGCACCACACACTCCATCCGCAGTCCTCTCTCTGGAGCTCATCGTCTTAATTTTGTCGACTGGGTCTTAAAGTGCCCCATGGTATCTCGGTGACGCCGTTTTTCGAGTCCTGACGCTGTTTCCGCGGATTCACTACTAATGGCGAAAGCTTGGGCGGCCTCGAACCCCGCCGTGTCGCAGTGAGGATCGGCCTATAGTCGAGTTCCCGGCACGCTTCGACGCATCGCAGCATCAGACCACCTCGACTCATGTCTCCACGCCCTACGAAGTCCGCAGGAAACACTAAGCGCTCCCGAAAAATCTGTAGCAAGGGCTCTACATACTTCGGGGTGGCGATACTGCCGAGAAGAACGATTTCACAGGAATTTCCTGCGGTCTCCGAAAGTGAGCTGCAATCGCGATCAAGCGGAGCCCGGTAGCGCTCGTTGCATGGATCGATTGCGTTGACCGCGAACTCCCGCAGCCTGTTCAGATTCACCACTGTTTCAGGAGGAACCAATCCTCCGCCCGCGGTAATAACGTAGCATCCACATACACCGCTTGGTGGCGAGGAGAAGGCTCGGACATATGCCAACTTGCCGCGAAAGTAGAGCCCGCTGATAAAGCTGAACACCTCTCCCAATGTCACCCCATCCCTGCGCAGGCGGCGAGAAAGGTCCGATTCCGCATTCTCCGCCATAACGTACCCTGCCCGCACCCCTCCCAGATTTGCGGGCGAGAGCAGGAATATCCGGCTACTGTGGCGCGATGAGGAGTCCAAGTCCTTATGTTCCTCCAATCACGTTTTTATCACGCCAGCCGCACTGGAAGGTTTTTAGCGGCCAGCGTGACTGCAATCACATACACCTAACGCCAGCGAGTGATGACATAAACGCCGGAGGTCGAATTGTCCTATGGCAAAGTTCGGTAGATTCCGCGATGGCGAAAAAGACCCGGTCGAAACCTACGAGGGTGACTTGCTGGAGCACGTCAGTGACGACTGCATACGAGTGATGCGTGACGGCGGGGAGATGCCTGACGCAGTCCTCGCAGTCATCCACTTGCGAAAAGGAGAGAGCATTAAGGAATTGACCTAGAAGTGAACAACCCACAATCAATCGCGGATTGTTTCGCCGCGAAGTTGTGGATCTAGCTGGTGGGCAGTGCAGGACTCGAACCTGCGACCTCCTCGGTGTAAGCGAGGCGCTCTAACCAACTGAGCTAACCGCCCCTCACGCCCTCGCGCGACCTGATAGCCGGTCTGTCGAAACCACAATGAGCGGCATCCGCGCGAACCGCGCCTTGCTGAGTATACGTGGCGGCCGAAAAACCGGTCAAACGGCGTGGCCCGACTGAATGACGTCGTGCCGCTGGCCTCAGAGGATTCGCCGGTGCAAGCTTCCTTCGCACCTCCTGCTAGACTGGCTGTTTGCGACGGCTCATCGTCAACGCGGATGACTTCGGATTTACTCCCGGCGTGAACCGCGCCATCGTCGAGGCGCACACGCACGGAATCGTTACCTCATCCACGCTCATGGCAAACGGTCCCGCCTTCGGCGAGGCCACACAGTTGGCAAAGGCCTCTCCCGCTTTGAGTGTCGGCTGCCATATCGTGCTGATCGATGGCGAACCGGTACTTGACCCCTCCATGCTCTCAACGATTACTGATTCGAGAAACTTTCGCGACGGACTCAAGACCTTTGCTGCGCGTGCTCTTACACGGCGTATGAATCCTCGTGAAATCGAGAGTGAGACCCGGGCACAGATTCAAAAGATTCAGTCTGCTGGAATTGCGGTTTCTCACATTGACACGCACAAGCACACACACATCTTTCCCCAAATCCTGCGGCCGTTGCTGCAAGCGGCGCGTGATTGTGGCGTACGCGCGTTGCGGAATCCGTTCGGCCCGCGATTTCCACTCCGTTCGATCCAGCTTCTGTCTCAGCCCAATCTGTGGACGCGCTTCGCTGAGGTCCGTATTCTGAGCCGCTTTGCGGGACAGTTCCGCCGCGCCGTCGATCGGGAGGGATTCGTAACACCGGATGGCACACTCGGCATCGAGGTCACCGGAACACTGGATGAGAGACTGTTTCAAGCCATTGTCCAAAGCATTCCCGACGGGACTTGGGAGTTCGTTTGTCATCCCGGTTACAACGATGCCGACCTCGCAGCCGCAAAGACGCGCTTGCTAGAGTCTCGGCAACTCGAACTCAAGGTGCTCACCATGCCCGCGGCCCGCGAGGTGCTGGCACAGGCGGGCGTTCAACTCATCTCTTATCGCGATTTGTTCGTAAATCCGTAGGTTAACCAACCGTCTTTCGGGCCCCTGAAAGGTGCGTACACGGACGGCTTGGGTACTCTCGTAACCTCAAGGATTAGCTCCAAGTAGTAAGATTAGTTTACAATTCAACGTTTTCTGTTCGTTGGGAGGCTTAAGCACTCATGTCGGCCCAAGGGTCAGCTCCGCGTGCGACTCTGGACTTGAAGGTCAAGGTGTGGGGAATGGGCGCGAACAATCAGCCCTTCTTCCAGAACGCCATGGCCCAGAACATCAGTGCGACTGGTGCGTGCATTTACGGTATTGAACCTGAATTGAAGGTTGGCGACGTCATCGGCGTGCAGTATGAGGGCAAAAAGGCCCGCTGCAAGGTAGTCTGGGTCGTCGACGCTGGAGCGTTGAAGAAGACTCAGGCGGGCGTGCAGTTGGTAGCCGACCAGGATTGTCCCTGGGCGATTGCCCTTCCCGCGGATTTGAAGGCCGAGGAGCGGACGGAGATTCGCCAGGATAATCGCCGGAAATTCCTGCGGCACAAGATTTCTTTCCCACTCGAACTGCGCGATGAACGAGTCAACACCCCGCTGCGGGTCAATGCTACGGACATCAGCGGCAATGGTTGTTATGTTGAGACCGTAATGCCGCTGTCCGTCGGTACCGCACTGCGTGTCGATCTCTGGATGGGGGAAGAGCGGATCGCACCGAGTGCTGTGGTTCGCACCCGCGACCCTGGGGTCGGGATGGGAATCGAGTTCACCGGATTGCCTGAGGACTCGAAGAAGAAGTTCCAGGCACACCTGGACAAGCTCGATCCCGGCAATGCATTTGGCCCGAAAGACGGCCACTGACCGGCCCCGCCCACCGCTTCTGCATCAGATACTCGTGTAGAATCTGCATCCGCCGCTAGTTCCGGCCATCGAATCTCCAAGCAAGCGGCGAACTTCTGCAAAATGAAAATCGGGCGCGCATGAAGATCGGGATTACCTGTTATCCAACCTACGGTGGCAGTGGCGTGGTGGCGACCGAGCTGGGGATGGAACTGGCCCAGCGAGGCCACGATATTCACTTCATTTCCTACGCCCAGCCCATCCGGTTGCGGGGTGCCGAGCCCAACATCCATTATCACGAAGTCGAAGTTTCTCGTTATCCCCTGTTCGACTACCCCCCGTACGATCTCGCGCTGGCGACCCGCATGGCCGAGGTCGCGCAGCTCTACGATCTGGACCTGCTGCACGTCCATTACGCCATCCCGCATTCGGTGAGCGCGATGCTGGCGCGGCAGATGCTGGCCTCCGGACCACGCGGCCGGCGCTTGCCATTCGTCACGACGCTACACGGAACAGATATCACTCTCGTGGGGCTCGACCGGTCTTACTTGCCGATTACCCGCTATTCCATCGAACAAAGCGATGGAGTCACCGCAATTTCAAACTACCTCCGCGAACGGACACAACGCGTGTTCGACGTGAAGAACAAGATCGAAGTGATTTACAACTCCGTGAATTGCGACATCTATTACCGCAATCCGAAGATCGCCGAAGAACTGCGCCGTGAGTACGCGCCGAACAATCAACGGGTGCTGGTTCACCTGTCCAACTTTCGCCCCGTAAAGCGTGTCACCGACGTGATCGAGATCTTCGACCGCGTCCGCAAGCAGATTCCCTCAAGGTTGTTACTGATCGGCGATGGGCCGGACCGGTCGGTCGCGGAATGGCTTGCCGTGCAAAAGGGCATTCATGACGATGTTCTGTTTCTCGGGAAGCAGGATCAGATCTACGAGAAGCTTTCGATTGCCGACATCATGTTGCTGCCCAGCGAACTGGAATCATTTGGTCTCGCGGCGCTGGAGGCCATGGCGTGCGAGGTCGTTCCCATCTCGACGCGCGCAGGCGGCGTACCCGAAGTGATCGATCACGGCATAAGCGGATTTCTAGCCGACGTGGGCGACGTGGATACCATGGCCCGATATGCGATTGAACTTCTAAGTGATGAACAGAAGCTGCGCGAGATGGGAAAGCGGGCAAGGGCTATCGCTATGGAGCGTTTCTCCTCGACCAACATCGTTAAGCAGTACGAAGACTTCTATCGTCGCGTGCTCGAGCGCTCCGCGTAAAAACCTTCCGGGACCGAGCTCGCAGCCTCGATGAGAGGCAGTCGGATCCGAACCAGAGTTCCCTTCCCTTCGTGGCTGTCGATGGTCATCCGCGCGGTGTCCCCATAAAGAACCTGCAGGCGCTCAGAGATATTCGCCATACCGATTCCCATGCCAGACCAATTGCTGCTTTCATCCAATTGCGCGCTGCCCATGCCCACACCGTCGTCTTCAACTTCAATAATCAACCGTGAATTGGCAACCCGGCTGCGCAGAAAGATGCTGCCTCCTTCAATCTTGGGAGCGAGGCCATGCTTGATGGAGTTCTCGATCAGCGGTTGCAGCAGCATGCTGGGAACCACAACGTCGAGCGACGCGGGATCGAGTTCTTTCACCACACGGAGTTTCTCCCTGCCGAAGCGGACCACTTCGATGTCGAGATAGTTGTCGATAAATTCGAGCTCTTCCCGCAGTGGCGCGAATGCTTCACTGGTATTCAGCAGGCGGCGCAGAATGGTGGCCAGCTTGAAGATCATGTCACGGGCAGTGTCGGGATCGAAGCGCACCAGAGACGAAATCGAATTCAGAGTGTTGAACAGGAAGTGTGGATTGATCTGGTTCTGGAGCGCTTCCATGCGCGCGTGCAGCAGAAGGCGCTCCTGCTCTTCCAGCTTGATCTGGATGCGCACGCTGTTAAAAATCTTCAGCTCGATTCCAATGGCCGTCACACTCGCCGCGTAGATTGCGCTATATACCCACCAGTTGTCGGGACTTTCGATACTGAAGATGGAATGCGGAAAATATTGTGCCAATTCCGTTTGCACGAAGCGCAATCCCACTACCGTCCAGAAAAACATGATCTGCCAGTCGAACAGGCGAGGACGTGGCAGGTTGCGCCTGATTAGGCGGAAGATGCTCTGATCAATAAACGGCGAAAACGACCAGATATCGTCCTTGTCTACCGCCATGGTGCGCAACTGCCCAGCCAGAAAGCCGCAGAGAATAAGAAACGGCAAAGCGGCCCATTCTCCATGTAGCAGAGCGGGAACACTCATCAACCCGCCGCCGAGCGAACCCGCCCAGCGCCCCCCGATGACGCCCAGCAACAGCGCAGTTTCGAAACTCAGATCGCTGGCCTGGAAACTGGTCTGCGAGATTCGAATCCAGACGCCGATCATGATCGGAAGAGCAAACCAGAGGACCAGATACATCTTTTGCCGAAATGTGCGCTCTTCGCGAAACAGGAGGGACTTGAACTCCTTAGAACGCACCAGTGTGCTGGAAACGGCCGCAGCAACGCCCAACTTGATCAGCAAATTGATCAGGATGAGGCGTGGTTCCATAAAGATGAGGGCTCTCCCAGAACTGTAGCATGAACGCTCAGTTCAGTAGCCCTTGCGCTTATCGACAACGTACCGGAGCTGCTGATGCGAGAGATAGCGGCGAAGATTTGCCGAGAACAAGTCGTAGTGACGCTCCCACAGCTTCACCGTCAGCCCCGCGGTATGAGGAGTAATCAGAAGGTTCTCGAGATCCCACAATGGTGATTCCGGTGGCAGTGGCTCATGTTCGAATACATCAAGCGCGGCGCCGGCGATGCGGCGACTGCGAAGCGCATCTGCGATCGCGGATTCATCTACTTGCGGGCCTCGACCCACGTTAATCAGGAAGGAATCCGGCTTCATCAGAGCGATGCGTTCGGTGTTCAAAAGACCCTGCGTCGCGGATACGAGCGGCGCTGCCATGACCACGAAGTCTGACTGTGCAAGAAGCTTGTCGAGTTCTGATGGCGCAAAAACTGCCTCCACTCCATCTGGCGCGCCCTTGTCGATGTGCTCGCGCACTGCAATCACACGCATCCCAACTGCCGAAGCCATCAGGGCGACTCTGCGCCCGATGCTGCCCACACCGATAAGTCCAAGGGTTGACCCCGCGACTTCGCGAGGGCGATATCCCTCTTCCCATATGGCCTCCTTGCCCCAGACATGCTTCTGTTGCAGGACTGTCGCCTGGGGAATCTTCTTTGCCAGAGCGAAGATCAGGGCCAAGACGTGCTCGGCGACCACAGGCCCATGGACTTCAGTAGAGTTCGTCAGAATAACATCGCTATCGACCAACTCCGGAAACAGAAACTGGTGTACCGCCGCACTCGGAGCATGAATCCACCGGAGCTTGTGCGTTATGGCAAACTGCTCTGGCCGGAGGGATATCGTAAAGACGATCTCAGCATCGCGCAGATGCTCGTCGATGCCTTCGTACGAGTCGCGCTGGACGACATCCAGTTCCGGAAAGCGCTCAGCCAACCGCTGTCCAAACCACCCCGGCGCTCTCCATAACTCGAAGCGGTGATGGATCACAATCAACAGTTTCATAGGTATGGAGATTTAAACACAGAACTTAAACGGCGCCGAAACCCGTGCCAGTGACCCCTAACAGGATGCTGAAAAACGACTTCCAATCCACAGGATGACATGTTACTAGTGACAGCATGCGTGGAGACGATCAGCAGCAAGATGGGATGTTCAGCTATATTTCACCCAACAAACGAGTACCGCAGGACCATCCGTTGCGGATGATTCGAAGCCTAGTCGACGGAGTGTTGGAACAACTCTCACCGCGGTTCCATCGACTCTATGCGAGAGCGGGGCGGCCGTCGATCGCACCCGAGAAGCTGCTGCGGGCGTTGTTGCTGCAGATGCTGTACTCGGTGAGAAGTGAGCGGTTGCTGATGGAACAACTGGATTACAACCTGTTGTTCCGGTGGTTCGTGGGATTGAGTATGGATGATGAGGTGTGGGATGCAAGCACGTTCTCCAAAAACCGGGCGCGGTTGCTGGAAGGGGACATCGCGGAAGCTTTCTTTCAGGGGGTGTTGGGAGAAGCGCGAGCCGGGGAACTGCTGAGCGACGAACATTTTACCGTGGATGGGACGCTGCTGGAGGCCTGGGCATCGCACAAGAGCTTCCGGCCCGTTGATGCCGTGGCCAAGGATAAGAAGGACAAGAAGGACGACGAACCGAAACCGCCGGCGCCGCGGTGGGACGAGAACAACCCCACGATCAACTATCGGGGAGAGAAACGCAGCAATCAGACGCACTGTTCGACAACGGATCCGGCAGCGATGCTGGCCCGTAAAGGACGAGGCAAGGAAGCCAAGTTGAGCTACCACGGACACCTGATGACGGAGAATAGAAACGGGCTGGTCGTGAACACGCTGGTGACCACGGCCTACGGTGCAGCGGAATGCCATGCCGGACTGGTGATGGCGGAGAAGTTGCCGGGGCACGGACGAGTCACCTTGGGTGCAGATAAAGGATACGACCAACGCGAGTTCATCGACGAGCTACGACAAATGGAAATCACACCCCATGTGGCGCAAAACCAGAGTCGACGCAAGAGCCGGGTGGACCGGCGCACGACTCGGCACCCCGGTTATGAGGTAAGCCAAAGAAAGCGGAAGCGGATCGAGGAAGTCTTCGGCTGGATGAAGACGGTCGGATTGTTGCGCAAGCTGCGACATCGTGGGTTAGAGCGAGTGGGTTGGATGTTCACGCTGGCAGCGGCGACCTACAACTTAGTTCGCATGCGGACGCTGATGCCGAAGTGTGCCTGAAACTTTGGAAGAAGCGAGAGAACAGTCATTGCGAGCCTAATCTGGCAAATCCACACGCTCTAGCTGCTCATAAAATCACGAACTAAGTGGACCGGATCCCATCGAAGCACGATTTTTCAGCGTCCTGCTAAGGAACCAGAACACTCTCTGCGGAGTCTTAGGACTGTAAGATAGCTGCAGCAGGATGTCGCGATCGGAGGAAGTATGCGACAAGCTCTATGCACTCTGGCACTTACTCTGGCTGGCACCTCTCTCACTGCACAAAATCCGCAAACACCGCCACCCCAATCCGCCCGTCAGGCCCTGATAGAGATGTTCCTGGGTAAGGGGGAAAACGACTTAGCGAAACATCTGCCCGACGTGACTCGTAAGGCATTGATCCGCAAAGATGAATCACCGGAATCATCCATCGTGCTTCGCATTGCGGCATTCGGCCGTTCGATGGCCGGACAGGGACGAACCGTCGAGACATTCGACACGGGCCCAAACATCCTCGTCACCGAGGAACCGGACCACGAAAGGGTCGAAGTTGCTGTCGAACATGACAGCCTCATGGGAGACCAGGACGAGATCGAACTGTCGATTCATGGCTACAAAGACGGACAGGAAGAAAATTTGCCGGTCATCCCCCGCCTCATCTTCACCATGAAGCAGGAGAAGGACGTTTGGCAACTGACCGAAATCACGGTTGCCGGTCATATACCCCTGACCGATCCGGACTATCTCAAAGGACTGCGGAAGCAGCAGGACGAAGCCAATGAGCAGATGGCCCAGATGCGCATGAACATGATCGTCAACGGCCAGAAGGCCTATATCGCTGCTCATCCGGAGATCGGCTATGCCTGCACTTTGTCCAGTCTGGTGCCGCAGAAAACAGAATCTACGGATACCGAACGCACCCCCACGTCGTTTGATCCCGGGCAAGGGAGTGAGGAGTGGAATGGCTATCGATTCACTCTCAACGGATGTGGCGGACCTCCGGCCTCGAAATATCACCTTGCCGCAGTTCCGATTGATTCTGACTCAACGGGAAAGACTTTCTGCGCGGACGAGTCAGGGAGAATAAAGTTCGTGACCAGTAGGAAGCCTTCCAGTTGTTTCAGCGCTGGTCAGGAGTTGAATTCGACTTCATACGGTCCGGTGGTCGAGTAAATTGATCGGAAGTTCCGGCGTCTATCCGTACGCGAGTTCCTTTGCGCGCTGGGCAGCCTTGACTACCGCTTTGATCAAGGTGACGCGCAGTTTACCTTCCTCGAGTTCCATGATCGCGTCAATAGTACAGCCGGCCGGCGTCGTGACCGCGTCTTTGAGGAGTGCCGGATGGTCACCGGTCTCAAGAACAACTTTCGCGGCGCCGAGAGTCGTCTGTGCCGCCAGCAGCGTCGCGATATCTCGCGGCAAACCTACCTTCACGCCCGCCTCCGCCAGCGACTCGAGAATGATGTAGATATACGCTGGGCCGCTCGCCGAAAGCGCAGTGACCGCGTCCATGTGCTTTTCGTCGACCACCACGGTACGTCCGACCACATCGAACATGTGACAGGTCAGGGCGACATGCTCGGCGCTCGCATACTTGCCTTTGCAAACCGCCGTCATGCCCACGCCCAGTAGGCACGGAGTGTTCGGCATGGCACGAATGACTGGAACGTTCGGAGGAAGATTCTTCTCGATCATCGAGGTGGGCACTGAAGCCGCAACCGACACGATCACCTGCTTTGGAGTAACGTGCTCGCTGATTTCGCGGATAACGTCTTCGACCACCTGAGGCTTCACGCCAACCACGATGATGTCGGCGCCTTTTGCGGCCTCCACGTTATTGGTGCCGACTTTCACTTTCAATTTTGCCGCCAATGCTTTGGCGCGCTCCTCGTGGGCAACAGTGGCGCGCGTTGATTTCGCCGAGAGCATTCCATTGTTCAGCAACGCCTGCAGGATGATCCCGCCCATTTTGCCGGCGCCCAGAAACGCTACCTTTTTCCCAGTCAGGTCATTTGCCATGGGTACGTACGATTCCCCTTCTCGATTTCAAAATCTCACGACAGAGAGCCCAGACGAGCGCAGCATTTCACCGGACCTCTGCGCCCCGGCGGTGCTCTTCCCAACTCCATGCTGTGCTCACGATCTCGTTCAGTCCGCGCGTGGCCTTCCAGTTCAGCAAGGATTGCGCCTTGGCTGGATTCGCCACCAGTGCCGGCGGATCTCCAGGCCGGCGCGGCACCACTGTGTGCGGCACGCTTTTGCCCGTAGCCCTTTCCACCGCGGAGATTACCTCTCGCACTGAAGCGCCCGCTCCCGTCCCGACGTTGACCGCGAAGCTTCCCTTCCCTGCCGCCAGATGATCGAGTGCCCGGAGGTGCGCACTGGCCAGGTCATTCACGTGTATGTAATCGCGGATGCATGTCCCGTCCGGCGTCGGGTAGTCAGATCCAAAGACCTGAAGCGCAGGTCCAACGCCTGCTGCGGCGCGAAGCGCCAAGGGGATCAGGTGAGTCTCGGGCTCATGCAGTTCGCCGATCTCGCCACTTTCGTCCGCCCCCGCGGCATTGAAATATCGCAGACTGGCGTAGCGAAAACCGTAGGCGCGGTCGTAAGCTTCCAACGCCTGCTCAAAAAACAATTTCGACACGCCGTAAGGATTCACCGGCTGGCGCGGAATGTTTTCTTCGATCGGAACCTTGGCTGGAACGCCATACACGGCACACGTAGAGGAAAAAACAATCTTGTTGATTCCGGCATCAACCGCTGCGTTAAGCAGCGCCAAACCTCCCTCAACATTGTTGCGAAAATACTTTCTCGGATTCGTGACCGACTCTCCCACATACGCATGGGCCGCGAAGTGCATGATCGCTTCGCAGCGTGACAGAACACTGGTGAGAGCACTTTTGTCGAGGATGTCTCCCTTGACCAGTTTGAAGCCTCCCGCCAGGAATTCGTACCCTGTGCTGAGATTGTCAAAAATAATGACTTCGTGGCCGGCAGCTTTTAGCGCCCGTGCGGTATGACTTCCAATGTATCCAGCGCCGCCAATGACTAGAACGACCACTATCGTTTCCTTTCCGATGAATCGAGTCGCGAACCGGCTGAGAGTACCTCATTGTACACAGGGAAACTCCTGAATTCTCGCTGCAATTACCACTGTTAAGATGAGAGCGGTGAGCCTGTTCTATCGACACCTTTCGCGCAAATGAGGAATCTATGACTGAACTTGCTGACAAGCAATGCGTGCCCTGCAAAGGCGGTGTGCCGCCGTTGCGTGGAAATGAATTGGCGAAACTCCAAGCGGACCTGCCGCAATGGACGGTCACCAACGAGCATCACCTCCACCGCGAGTTCCGTTTCCCCGATTTCAAGCAGGCGCTGGAGTTTGTGAATCGCGTGGGCGAGATCGCTGAAAAGCAGGGACACCATCCCGACATTCTTCTCAAGTGGGGGAAGGTGGAAATCACGCTGTGGACCCACAAGATCGACGGCCTGACCGAGAGCGATTTCATCATGGCCGCGAAGATTGAAAAGCTCTAGACCTCGAGCTATGCCTGGGCTCCTGCATCCTTTGCAGCAGCCTCACATTCCCGGGCGAGATCCGCAAAGAACCGCTTGGTGCCGTTCAATATCGTAGGCTCGATTGCAAAGCCGAGAACACGCGAAACCTTGCCCACCAGGTTCATTCTCACACGAATCAAAGTCTCCCCAGGAGAGACTCGAACAAACATCACATGTGTTTCCGATGTGATTCCCAGGACGTGACTTAGATAACTGACACTCTCATTTGCTCTGAAGTGCTGAACCACCTGATCCACCATGCTGCGAAAGGGCACGCGAATCTCGATGGTCAGCCGGCTGCCTTCCTGCCACGGACTGCCCTTTACCCAGCGTATCTCGCCAAAAATGCTGCGGTTCCGCCAGCGATCGGTGTCGATATAAATCTCGAAAACGAGTTCAAGAGGACAGCGGATAACGACTTCAAACGCAAAAGACTGCATAACAGGGATTACAGCCCGGGGGGGAAGAGCACACCTAGCACGCGAGTGTAAGTGAAAATCCGGAACGCGGCAACTCATGCCGCGATCTGATTTTGGCGGAAACGAGGAGCGCGCAGCACCCAAGCCAACAGAGCAGCCGGAATCAGCATGAAGAAGCCGGTTCCAACCGCCATGGTGCGGACCGGGATACCCAGATCGAGAAAATGGCCGCACAAATATGCCGTAGTGGCAAACGTAAAACTGGCGAGCCCCAGGTCGGCCGCAAAAACGCGGCCTCGAAAACGATCTTCTGTTCGGAGTTGCAGCAGCGTAGTCGAGAAGACCCACACGGTCGAGCCTCCCGCGTGCGCCAGCATCGCGCAGGCTGCTGCCATCCAGACGCTGCGACTGACTCCAATGAGCCCATAGCCCAAAGCGATGGTGAGGTATCCGAACAGGATGCCGAGTCGCAACCGATGATCGTTTTGGCCCGCCCATCGTGCCGAGATCAGCGGACCAAAAAGAGCGCCCAGGCCACGCCCGCCCAGCAGAATACTCATCCCGAGCATGGCTCCGCCTGCGGGATTGATGCCTCTGCCATGGACCGCGAATTCCCGTGCCCCCATCACTGTAAAAATCACCCAACTCGGCCCCACCATCAATTCCCCCGCCTTGGCGAACACAGCGGGCACGAGCACCGGGTGGCTGCGGATATAGCGGATACCCTCCATCACCGGCGAGAAATCGACTAGATCGCGCGGCCGCAGCGGAGCAGCGGCTTCGGCATGAGGCTCTGCAAACCGCATTCCGCTGATCAGCACCGCCGAGGTCAGAAACGAAAGCGCGTTCAGGACAAATGCCGCATCTCGCCCCAGGAATGCCGCGACCACGCCACCCAGCGACGCTCCAATCAGCAGATTGACCGACCATGTCGCCGACGAGAGCGTGTTGGCCACCAGAACCTCACTCGCCTCAGAAATGTTGGGAATCACCGCGCTGCGCGCCGGCTCGAAGAATGCAGCCATGGTCGTCTCTGCCACGAGCAGGGGATAAACCAGCCACACCATCGACCTCGAACGTACCAGAAGCATGGAGAGCACAATCACGAAGCGCACCAGGTCGGCGGCGATCATCACGTACTTGCGCTTCACCCGATCGTTCACCACCCCGGCGGTCGGCCCGACCAGGGTTTGAGGAAGAACTTGCAGCACCAGGGCGAGGGCGACGGAACTGGCGTGTCCCGTCAGTTGCAGTAACAGCGTGTAGATCGAAAGAGTGTAGAACCAGTCGCCAATCTCGCTCACGATCTGCGCCAGCCAGAGCCGCCGGAAATTGCGGTTCGCGCCGATCAGTCGCACGTAAGAAGCGACGGAAATCGTAGCCGCGCCGTGTTCTGGTTCGGGTTCCATAAGGAATGGCTGGGTAAAAGAATGATTAGGGTAATCGTCAGCAGCTGTTTGTAGCAAAGCCGGTTCAATGCAGCCGGATTTTAATCCAATAAGATTTACTGCCTGCGCCGGAGCATCTTCTGAATCAGTGCGCCGTACCGTGTGCAGTGAATTGCTCTCAAATGACAAGTACAACGACTACACCCGAGCCTGCTTCTTTGACTCTCCTCGGAACTGGCCTGATCGCTCTAGCCAGCCCTGGTGCGGCGAAAAATGAATAAAATATGAACGCGGCCCGAGCATCTCATCAAGCATGGGTGCCCACTTCTCCGTGATTTTGGGAGAAGTGGGGATTTGTTTTGGGGGATTTTTCGCGCTCCGCTAGCTGAGACTCAGCAGCGCAGCTTCCTCTTTAGGTCTTCAGCGATCTGCTTTCCATGAAAGCGCCCATTCTCGATGAAAATCTCATTGGTGCGCGAGCCTGCCACGATCACACCCGCAACATAGATTCCACGTACGTTGCTTTCCAACGACACCGGATCGCAGACCGGCCGGCACTGCTGCTCTGACAATTCGATTCCCATACTCCGCAAGAAATCGTAGTCGGGGTGATACCCGATGAGGGCCAGCACGAAGTCATTCTTCAGGCGAATGGGTCCCCTCGGCGTAACCACCACCACGTGGTCAATCCCAATTTCCTGCACGTAGCTGTTGAAGTACGCTTCAATCTCTCCCGCTTTGATGCGGTTTTCCAGGTCAGGCTTGATCCAGTACTTGACGTGATGGTGAAGCTGCGCTTCCCGGTGCACCACCGATACGCGCGCCCCGTGACGCCACAGATCGAGCGCCGCAATCGCTGCGGAGTTCTTGCCTCCAATGACCAGCACGTCGGCGTCGTAATAGGGATGAGGTTCGCCGTAATAGTGCGACACTTTTGGCAGGTCCTCGCCCGGGATGCTCAACTGGTTCGCCAGATCGTAATAACCAGTCGATACGATCACTTTCTTCGCGAGATAATCATGGGGACGGCCAGCGCGATCCGTCGCGGTAATGCTGAAATTTCCATCTTCTCCCATGACGGTCTTGACCCATTCATACTGGCGAACGTCAACATGATAGTGCTCGGCAACCTTGCGGTAGTATTCGAGCGCTTCCTCTCGCGTGGGCTTCTGCAGGGCAGTGGTGAATGGGATATCGCCGATTTCGAGCAACTCCGGCGTGGTGAAGAAAACCATGTTCGCCGGATAGTGGAACAGCGAGTTGACCAGGCACCCTTTGTCGAGAACGATGACCCTCAATCCGATTTTCTGCGCCTCGATCGCGCAGGCCAGCCCCGTCGGTCCAGCTCCGATCACAATGATGTCAGTCCGCATCTCTGCGCGAGGCTTGGCCTTAGCTTTCGGCAGAGTGTCGATATCTTCGGCGGCGAAAAATTCAGGCATGAAGTCGGGGCGGACAGCTCGAGTCGACGAGGGTTCGAGCGCAGTCGGAAACTTTTGATTCTAGCATGCGGAGCTTCGACGGCCATCGCGAGCCTCTCATACCCAGACTCCGCGCTATAATTTGCGGTTACCTTCATATCTCCGCTCGCTTCAGGAGCACTCATGTCCACCGTCACCGAACCCGCCGCCAAGACTCGCATCGAATCCGACAGCATGGGCAAAATCGAAGTGCCCTCGAATGTCTACTGGGGAGCGCAGACGCAGCGATCGTTGCTGCACTTCAACATCGGGCGCGACACCATGCCTCCTGAATTGATCCGCGCCTTTGGGATTCTGAAGAAAGCCTGCGCGCTCGTAAATCAGGATCTTGGGAAACTGCCGGCTGACAAGGCAAAGCTGATCGCACAAGCGGCTGACGAAGTGATTGCCGGAAAACTGAATGATCAGTTTCCGCTCCGCATATGGCAGACCGGCAGCGGAACGCAGACCAACATGAACGTGAACGAGGTCATCTCGAATCGCGCGATTGAGATTGCGGGCGGCGAACTTGGATCGAAGAAGCCGATCCATCCCAATGACCACGTCAACATGTCGCAGTCCTCGAACGATACGTTTCCCGCTGCTATGCATATCGCGGCGGCGGAACGAGTAAAGAATGCGCTGATTCCCGCGGTCAAGAGCGTTCACGATGCCATCGCTGCCAAAGCAAAGGAATTTCACGACATCGTCAAAATTGGCCGCACCCATTTGCAGGACGCGGTCCCTCTGACCATCGGGCAAGAATTCGGCGGTTGGGCGAGCTTGTTGGAGCGCGATATCAAGCGCCTGGAACAGACCCTTGAGGGTCTTTACGATCTGGCCATCGGCGGGACCGCAGTAGGAACCGGCCTCAACACGCATCCCGAGTTCGCCGAGCGCGCCGCAAAGAAGATCGCCGAACTCACCGGACTTCCCTTTCGCTCGCACGGCAACAAGTTTGCAGCGCTCTCGGCCCACGATGAGATCGTGTTCGCACAAGGCGCGATGGAGACTCTGGCAGCATCATTCATGAAGATTTCCAACGACATTCGCTGGCTGGCTTCCGGCCCGCGCTGCGGATTAGGCGAGTTGTCGATTCCAGAGAATGAGCCGGGCTCTTCGATCATGCCGGGCAAGGTGAACCCGACCCAGTGCGAGGCCATGACGATGGTCTGCGTGCAAGTGCACGGCGCAACCGCCGCCGTTGGCTTTGGCGGATCGCAGGGCAACTTTGAACTCAACGTTTTCAAGCCGGTGATCATCTACAACTTCCTGCACTCCGTCACGCTGATCACCGATGCCTGCCACGGGTATGTCGAGTACATGATTAAAGGCATCGAGGTCGACCGCGCCAAGGTCGACTGGTATGTGAAGAATTCACTGATGCTAGTCACGGCACTGGCTCCCAAGGTCGGCTATGACAAGGCAGCGCAAATCGCGCACACCGCGCATGTCGAGCATTCAAGCCTGCGCGAAGCAGCGCTGAAGCTCGGATATCTGACGGGTGAGGAGTTCGATCAACTGGTGAAGCCGGAGAGGATGACGCACCCGTGATTCAGAAGATGCGTTGTTCCAAAGTCGCAGCGCTCACGCTCGCCTTGCTCGTGCCGGCTTTCATCTGTCGAGCTGGAGACAAGAACTGCACCGCGCCGAAGCCGGCGCAGGATCCCAAATTTCACCCCGGTCAGGTCTGGCAATACAAGACGCGGACGGGTGAAGAGAAGTCGGTTTTGACGATATTGAGGGTCGAATCCCTACCAAAAGGGATAATCATCCACATTCGCGTAGAGGGCGTGCGGTTGAAGAACTGCACCGGAGGTCCCGAGCCTGACAAATTCGAGCACATGCCCTTTGCACGTGAGGCAATCGAACGCAGTGTTACTAAACTGCTCAAGGAGAATACTGAGATTCCGGATTTCAAGGCTGGCTATGATGATTGGCGGAGCGCGTGTGGCGGCGTGTACACCATCTCGGTTGCTGAGGCCGTGAAAACCGCCGAAATGACATTCGAGCAGAATCTCGGTTGCAGTGCGGCACAACACTAGTCAGGAACCGCAAACCACAACACTGGCGGCTGCCGCGAGGTACCGTTCAACATTTATTACACAGCTTCAGCCGAATCGGGTGCCCGGGCTAAGGTGTTGACTTGCTTCTTCGGCGTAGTCGTAATCACGACCACGCTCACCAGCACCAACATTGTCCCCACGATCGTACGCAGAGATAGCCCCTCTCCACCGAGGAAATATCCCAGCAGCACCGCCACCACGGGATTCACATACGCATAGGTGCCAACCTTCGTCGGCGACTCATGATGAATCAGCCAGACATAGGCCGTGAACGCAATAATCGATCCCGCCACAATCAGATATACCAGCGCAAGCCAAGCCTTAAGAGAGACCGCCTGCACGCGGAATCCATGGAACTCTCCCAGAAGCCAGGATGTCAGCATCAGCAACAGTCCTCCCGCCAACATCTGCGCACCGGAACTCATAGCTTTTGACGAAGGCAGGGGCAGCTTGCGCGTCAACGCGGACCCCACAGACCAGCCGATTGCAGCCACGATCAGCGCGATGGCTCCGATCGTATCGATAGGGGAGTCCCCGAAGCTGATGCTCCGGCTGACCAGTACCAGCACCCCACCGATACCCACCAGAAGCGCGGCGCCCAGCCGAGGAGTGAGGCGTTGCGTCTTCAGGAATACGATCTCGGACAACGTCATGAACACCGGAATCGTTGCCATCATCACCGCTGCGATCCCAGATGGCACGCGGCGCTCAGCCCAGAAGAGCAGCCCGTAGTCGAGAACAAAGATCAGCATAGCCAGCAGTGTCGCCGAGAACCATTCTCGACTGGTGGGCGAGACCGTCCCTTTTGCGCGCATCCACGCAAACAGAACCAATCCCGCTATCAGAAACCGAAGGCCCGCCAGCAGAAAGGGTGGAACCTCGCGCACGCCAACCCGGATTGCGAGGAAAGTGGATCCCCACACAAAGTAGATGATGGCGAAGGCGAGCAGCACTTTCCACGCGCGAGGAGTAGAGGCAACTTCCATGATCAATCCCGCGAAGCGTTGGCTTCAGCCTGATTAGATCACTGCTCTTCCGCGCCGACGCGGCCTCACCGCATAAAAAGATTTTATGGGGGTATAAGCCGAAATGGTTCAAATCATAACCGGACTAGCCAGGGTTATTTCTTCAGCAGGCTGGTATGGCTGGCAACGCACTGCCATTTGCCCTGGTCGAAAACCCATGTGTCGGTAAACCGTCCGACGTGATCGTAGGACTTGCCCTGATACGTGCCTTGGGTATGATAAATGCCGGTGACCACGGCGGTCTCCCCGAAGAAGTTCATCTTCAACGCCTGAATGTTCGCTTGCGCCGGCTTGAAGCGGGGATCTTTGATATCGGCTAGAAATTTCTGCTTGTCGCTGATTTCGCCGTCCCACTCCGTGTTAACGAAGCGGCTGGAAACCAGGGCGTCGAGGGCGGCTGAGTCCCGATTGACCTGTGCTTCGTTCCAGAGGCGCTCAAGAACCATGAGTTTGCTCTCGCGAGGATCAGCTTGCTGCGCAGCCAGACTGACCGCGCTGAAGGCTAACAGAAGGCAACAGGAGATGGTGCGGGTCATGCGAGTAGACGCCCACCGGCATCCCAACGTGCAGGCAAACGTTCGACGACAATACCAGCTGAAATCCGCGCGACGCTACGAAAATACACTTCGGAGAGTTACGAACGTCACGCCAACCGAGCACCTCGGGCGTTCGTACAAGTCATTTTGTTTCAGATAATTACACTGAGCGCGCAAAGTGCTGCCTGATGTCGAGGACGATACGCTCAGTAAGCCCACCGCAGCAACGTTGCCCCGACCGTGAACCCCGCCCCCACCGATGCCAGCAGCACCAGGCTTCCCTTCTTCAGTTTGCCCTCTTCTATCGCCGTGCCCATGGCCAACGGTATCGTGCCCGCCGTGGTGTTGCCGTAGCGGTCGATATTGACGATCACGCTCTCTGGACGCAGCCCTAGCCGCTCGGCCGTAGCGTTAATAATCCGCAGGTTGGCCTGATGCGGGATGAACACATCGATGTCCGATCCCTTCAGCCCATTCCTGTCCAGCAGTCTCAGACAGAGCTCAGTCTGTTTCCGCACGGCAAACTTGAACACCTGCTGCCCATCCTGGTGGACGTAGTGCATCTTCTTCTCAATCGTTTCCTTGCTCGTCGGATGCAAACTGCCGCCGCCCGGCATGTAAAGAAATTGACCGCCCGAGCCGTCCACTTCGTGGATGAAATCGATGAGGCCTTCCGAATCATTCTCCGCTGGCTCGAGAATCGCCGCGCCCGCTCCGTCCCCGAAGATCACGCACGTCGCACGGTCGGTGTAGTCGATGATCGACGACATCACGTCTGCACCAATCGCGAGCACGCGTTTGTGTGCGCCGCTGGCAATGAACTGCGCACCCACCTGCAATGAATAGAGAAACGCGGAACACGCCGCAGAGAGATCGAATCCCCACGCTCCCTTTGCGCCGAGCTTGCTTTGCACAATGCACGCGGTCGAAGGAAAGAACATGTCAGGGGTCACAGTGCCCAGAACAATCGCCTCAATCTGGCTAGGTTCCATCCCGCGCTGAGCCAGCGCTTTCCGAGATGCCTCCACTGCCAGATCGCTGCTCGCCACACCCTTCTCTGCGATGTGACGTTCGCGGATGCCCACGCGCGTCATGATCCATTCGTTGTTGGTATCGACCATTCGTTCAAGGTCGGCATTGGTAAGAAGACGAGGCGGCACGTAGGTGCCCAGAGCACTGATCTTGGCGCGGATCGGCTTGGTCAAATAGAACCCCTGAGAGAGATTATTTATTGTGAAGGATTGACGAAAGAATGTCTAACCGCAAGAGCAGGCGTCAGACCTCAGGCGTCAGGCCAAGCAAGCCTGTGAACAAGCTACAGGTCGAGTGCTGCGGCACGAAGAAGTCCGAGGGCCTGACGCCTGACGCCCGCCGCCTGCTTTAAAATGCCCATCGCATCAGCGTCGCTCCCGAAGTAAACCCAGCCCCCACGGATGCGATCAACAGCATGTCGCCCTTCTTCAGTTTCCCTTCGTCAATCGCCGTCCGCATGGCGATGGGAATCGTGCCCGCCGTAGTGTTGCCGAAGCGATCAATATTAATGATCACTTTTTCCAGCGGCATCCCCAAACGGTCAGCGGTCGCAGTGATAATCCGGCGGTTGGCCTGATGCGCGATGAAGCAGTCCACATCTTTTCCGGTGAGCTTATTCCGCTCCAGGACCCGCTCCGTCATCTCCGCCATCTTCTTCACCGCATACTTGAACACATTCTTCCCGTCCTGATGGATGTAATGCATCTTCTGGTCGACCGTTTCATGGCTCGCGGGATTCAGACTCCCTCCCCCTGGCATATAAAGGTACTGTCCGCCCATGCCCTCCACCTGCGCCACGTGATCGATGACGCCCTCACCATCGGCGCACGGCTCAAGCAGAACCGCACCTGCTCCGTCTCCAAAAATGATGCACACGGCGCGATCCGTATAGTCGGTCATCGAAGAGTTAACATCTGCGCCGATCACCAGAACCTTCTTGTACTGGCCTGACTCCACAAACTTCACGCCAGTGTTCAGGGCATAGACAAAGCCGGAGCATCCAGCCGAAACGTCGAACCCCCATGTGTTTTCGATTCGGAGCTTGTGCTGCACCAGGCAAGCCGTCGACGGATACATCATGTCAGGCGTGACGGTGCCGACCAGGATAAGGTCCACTTCCTGCAAATCGAATGGATGGGTCTGTAGCAGATTTTTTACCGCGGCGACCGCCAGATCGCTGGCCGCCACGCCTTTGTCGGCAATGTGACGCTCGCGAATCCCGACCCGGTCGAGAATCCAATCGTTCGTGGTATCAACCATCTTTTCCAGATCAGCATTGCTGAGAACCCGCGGAGGAACATAACTCCCCAGCGCGGTGATTTTGGCGCGCGTAGTAGTCAATCAGGGCTCCTGGCAAATAGAAAACCCTGTATTTTGCAGGATTAAACCCAGAATGTCTAACGTATCGCATCAGTCGGTGAGCAGAGGAGGGCTCAAGATTCCACACTTCAACCAAAGTGCCAAAGGGCGCTAGCACAATCCTGCAGGCGACCTGCGTTGCGCGTCGCTGTTCGTGAACTTCTCCGCGCACGCTGCAAGTCCTCAGCTTTCTCCGCGGTTAGCTTTTTCAGGGCCTTGGTTCAAGCCGCTGCTCTCTCCCGTTCGTGATCCATCCATTCACGAATGAAATGAGGGCAAGAGATGATTCCGAATTCCCGGTTCTCGCCGTTGATCAAGTAGAAGAGGGCGTCGCGGTCCAATTCCTCCAGGAGGGTGAGACTCAGCAGGGGCCACAGATGGCACTCGGTCGCGGAACGAACAAGCTGGTCCAGGTACTCCAAGTGGCCTTGGAACAGTTTTCCGGATACTCGGATGGTGACGTGATATTCAGGGGAAGTATTGCGACGTTCCATAAATTCTCCTCGGGCGGGTCGATCTCAACTTCTCACTTCTTATAGATGGCCCGAAAAGGCATTTCCTGCGCAAAGAGTAGGTAAAAGAACGTAAAACCGGGTAATCAGAGGTTGAGGACCTTTGGGAGGTTGCTGTGGAAAACAATTAAGTCAGGTACCGGGGACTCACTGCACACGCAAGAGCCCGTTACCGTTGCTTCCTTCCGGACCTGGCGGGGTTGGCGAGAGTACGTCGCGTGAGACCGATACCTGACCCGAATCATTCTAGCATTCGGAATCAGAAACCAACGATCACCCACTGCGCTTCGACATTCACGATTCTTGCTTATCGCAAGTGCGCCATCAACTCCGGAAAAAAGCTTTGGAAGTCGTCCAGAAAGGCGGTCTCATTTTCCTGAAATATCGGCAGCGAATCCGTCAGATCTAAGGGTCGCCGGAACCGGCGACCGATTCGCCCTAATATCTCGGTTACGCCTTCGAGGTGGTGGTAGCGCCCGAGCCAGTGCTCGTCCCGCATTCGATGCAGCCGTTGTTTCGCTTCGGCGGGGATCACAGCAGAGCAAGTTTCAATGTCGCGGTAGAATTCGCCGATGAAGTCGGGCAGAGGCACGGTGGAATACTCGCTCCAGTCGCGAGCGAGAAAATGATCAAAATAAACATCCGTCAGGATGCCGCCGAATCGCCGGTAGGGCGGTGGAAAACGCCGCACACAAGACCGCACCCGGGGGTGTGCATCGGTGAAAAGATCGATCCGGCGATGGCAGCGAATCCCTCGCTGATATGGTTCAGGAAGAAGCCTGAGATGGGGCGCGGAGGTCAGATCCGGCAAGAGATTTCCCACCCGAAACTCCGCGTTGGGTTCGGACAAATAGAGATGCGCCAGCCAGTTCATCGTCCCCAATAGACTAACCGGTCTGATCTGACTGGGGGACGCACAGTCCTGAACAGTTGGGATAGGAGCCGGTCTCCAAAAAGCAAGGGGGACTGGAGCCTCTGCTGCCGATTTGGTCCGCAGTGACTTGGGCCCCCTCGCCAGCACTGTTCAATGGGCAGTCAAGGTTTGTACACGCTATAGGTGAAATGGCGGTAAACCACATTGCAGCCATTCACTGACCAGAAGTAAGCCTGAACCGTGTGATTGCCCGCCGCCACGCCGCTCAGGGTCTGGGAACTCGATCCCAACAGATAGGTCCCATCGGAGGGCGTCACTCCCGCATAGCCGAAACAGTAGGGATCGACCTCCTTGCCGTCCACATACAAACACACCTCGAATTGGTTGCCCGCAGTGCTAGCTCCGCCATTTTGAGCCAGCATGTCGGCCTGTATCGTGCAGGTCCCAGTTGTGCCCGGGCAGTTGACAGTCACCGCATTGCCGATAGGTGTGAGTGTGTCCGCTGGGATTGCCGTCAGGGCTACGTTCGAATCGATATACGTTCCCTTCAGGACGTGGTTTGTTGCTGCAGTGGCCAATGCGGCCAGCGCAACGACGAAAACGAAGAGTGACCTCATTCTTCCGCGCCAAGTCATATGGTTCCTCCTTTTCATAGTGAACTCATCTCGAATAGCGTTACACCGTTTGTGACTATAGGGCTTGCACTGCTTGCCCAAAGCCTCACAGCGCAACTTCCGTTCAGCTAAAACGCCGCGATGCTATGTCCCCTCGACTGACAAGGCAAATGAGTTCCGCCTGAAGTTGATCTGAGGGCGAATCTTGCTGATTTCTCGAAAGTTGGATTCCGGCATGAGGGCGCGGACGGTGTTTCAAGTGCGCCTGGGCAATCAGTTACTCTTTGCCAAATCGAAATTTGTTAGTACACAAATGTAATTGCGTAACCCTTGACTTGTGTGAGGGCGCGACGTAACATTCGCGCCAATGCCCGAATCGTCCTCACTCTCCGGGCGAAAAATCTCACACTACCGCGTTCTCGAGAAACTCGGTGGTGGCGGGATGGGTGTGGTCTACGAGGCCGAAGACGAAGACCTTGGCCGTCACATTGCGCTGAAATTCCTGCCGGACGATGTCGCGAATGACCGTCAGGCCCTCGAGCGCTTCCGGCGCGAAGCCCGTGCCGCTTCCGCCTTGAATCATCCCAACATCTGCACCATTTATGAAATCGGCCAGCACGATGGCCACCCCTTCCTCGCGATGGAACTGATGAAGGGCATGACCCTCAAGCATCGCATCGTGGGAAAGCCGCTCGCTGTGGCCGAACTGCTGGAGATTGCGATTCAGATCGCCGACGCTCTCGACGCCGCGCACTCTGAAGGAATCGTTCACCGCGACATCAAGCCCGCCAACATTTTCGTCACCAAGCGCGAACAGGTGAAGATCCTCGATTTCGGCCTTGCCAAACTCGTCCAGGGACGAGGCCGCGCGCCGGACTCCGCCGGCCCCACCCTGACGGATGTCTCGGACCATTTACTGACCAATCCCGGAACTGCCGTCGGCACGGTAGCCTACATGTCACCCGAACAGGTGCGGGGTGAAGAACTCGATTCACGCACCGACCTTTTCTCGTTCGGAGTGGTTCTCTACGAAATGGGGACCGGTGTTTTGCCGTTCCGGGGCGAGACCTCGGGCGTCGTCACCAATGCCACCCTCGAGAAACTGCCCATCGCGCCGGTGCGACTGAATCCGGACATCCCCGCAGAACTGGAACGGATCATCAGCAAGGCGCTCGAGAAGAACCGCAAGCTGCGCTACCAGAGCGCCACCGAGATGCGTACGGATCTGCGGCGACTGAAACGCGATTCGGATACGGGCAGGTCAGCATCGTTCACCGAACCTGATGACGGCGCCGATTCGAGAGAGACCCATCCGGCACCGTCATCCGCAGCCGAAGGCGCCGGTTCCGATCCTCGCCACGCCGTTCGGGCTGAGAGCGGTTCAGGCGTCCATGTGCAGACGCATCCATCTGGCAGTGGGGTTGTCGAGGCTGCGAGACGCTACAAGCAGGGTCTCACGGCAGGCGTCGCGCTTATTCTGATCGCTGCGGCGGGCTACGGCCTGTATCTGCTGTTCAGCAGTAAACCGGTTCCGTTCCAAAATTATTCCATCACGCAAATCACGGACAACGCTAAATCGCAAGCCGCAGTCATTTCTTCGGACGGCAAATATATTCTGAGCGTCATCGATGATGCCGGCAAAGCCAGCCTCTGGTTGCGCCACGTTCCGACCAACACCGACACCCAGGTCATTGCACCAGCCGAAACCTATTATCCCGATCTCGAGTTTTCCGCGGATGGCAATTACCTTTACTTCCGCAAAGCACGGACTTCAGCCCACGACGCTTTTGACCTGTACCGCGCCTCGGTGCTCGGTGGCAATCCGCAGATCCTGCTGCGCGGAATCGATTCGAATGGCGCCTTTTCGGCTGACGGAAAGCGCATTGCTTTCTATCGGAATAATGATCCCGAGGTTGGCAAGTTCCAGCTTCTCATCGCCAATTCCGATGGCACGGAAGAGAAAATGATCGCCACAGGTCCTATCGCATCCGCGCACCGTTACCTCTCATGGTCGCCTGATGGCAAGCGGATCGCATTGACAGATGTAGGTGGGGACCCGGCCCCGATTCAATTCATGGATGTTGCGTCCGCCAAAGCAGCGGACTTCGTGAGCCTGCCGGGTGTCGTGTTCTACAAGTCAGAGTGGCTGCCCGATGCGCGCGGACTGCTCACCCAGTATCAGGATCTGCGTGCTGGCCTGAATCACAACCAAATCGGATTTATCTCCTATCCCGGCGCCGAGTTTCACGCCATCACCAAAGACACCAATAGCTACGAGTCGTTGTCGCTCTCGGCCGATGCGAAAACCCTAACCACAGTTCAGTCGAAACGGTTGTTCAGCCTCTATGCGGTTCCCTCTACGATAGACGGAGCCAACCCTCCCGCTCCCGCCGTACCGCAACTGCAAAAAGGATCCTTGAATTTCACCTGGGCCGGAAATAACGGATTCTTCCTCGCGGAAGATAATCGCCTGGTGCGCATTTCCTCCGACGGAGGTAACAAAACTAACCTTGCGACCCTGACTTCCATCTACTCCCTCTCCGCCTGCGCCGACGGAAGGTACTTGCTTCTCGCCTTGGTAGGCCAGGGAGGCGCCACCGGAACCAACATCTGGCGCGCCAACGCAGATGGCACAAACCTTAAGCAGCTCTCAACCGGACAAAGTGATATCGGCCCCGAGTGTTCTCCAGACTCCCAATGGGCTTACTACATTGATCAGAACGCGAATCGAGTCAACCGCGTGTCCGTGGAAGGTGGCACGCCCGAGACCCTCCCGGGAACGCCCGTTCCGCGCGCCTTTGTTAAGGGCAGCCGCCTGAGCTTCCCCGATGTTGCTCCCGACGGCAAGTCGATCGCTTTACTCATCGAACTGGGAGATAAAAGTCTCGGCCAGATGATCGCCGTCGTCCCGCTTGACGCCGGACCGCAGCCGCACGTCCGTTTGATTGATCCGAATCCTGCCATATCTGACGGCCCGAGATTTACGCCCGACGGAAAAGCTCTGGTGTATTCGATCACCCAGAATGGCATAGACAATCTCTGGCTCCAGCCGCTGGACGGCACCCCCGGCCGCCAACTCACGAATTTCAAAACCGACCGCATCCGCTCATTCCGCTGGTCCCCCGACGGCAAGAACATCGGAGTACTCTGCGAGCGCGTGGAAGGCGACGTTGTCCTGCTACGCGAATCAAGCATGAAGAACTAGTGGACTATCACGCAGAAAGCGTTAGCGTGAAGACGCAGTGGTCCTAATTTCAAAAACTCAACTACGGCGGAGTCATCTTGCCGGTCTCTGCGGCCGTTCTCGGCTACCTCCGCAGTCTGAGCCTTTGTTTCCCCGCAGCCTGGCCAAAAAACCTTAAAACGCAGAGGCCGCGGAGAACCCCGCGCGAGATGTCGCGGAATCTTCCGCTGCGAAAAGGCACGAAGGGTTGAATAGTTGGTGAAACCATGCCATCACAAGTCAAAACCCTCGTTCTGGGGTCGATGCGCGTAATCGAGAGATGTTACGCCAACTCAGCTTAGCCAGGGAATTGCCCGGTGATCCAGTCAACTGCTTTGTCCCCGCTGCACCGATACCAAGAGCTTTGACTGCTCCGGGTATACCTGCCAGTTTATTTTCACCGACACCTCGGCGAACCTGTTCATAAGTGAATGGCTATCTTTTTTTTCCCTTGCTATCCAAACGGATAGTTCAAAACCCGTGTGTCGAGGCCATGGTTTTTGGCACAAGTAGTAACAAGTTCTTTGCCACTGCCGCTTCCATGTAGAAGCCGAATCCATACTCTGAATTGGTCAAAGAAATGCTTGTTGTCTTGCCAACGAGTGGTAACCACCCGGGGTCCCAGCGAAAGTAAATCCCGATTCGGGGAAACACCAAAACTCAAAATCTCGATTCCTTTGAAGGAGGGATCACTATGAAGATTCTTACTTTGCGGGCTCTTTTGTTCGGGATGGCGTTCGCGGTAGCCGCGGCGCTGGTGGCGCCGACCGCCTCGGCGGCCTCCCCGAACTTATTCGCCACGGTGGCGGCGAACGGCACATTGGTGAACGGCAACGGCGTCTCCTCGATAACCCACAACATCGGCACCGGGCAGTACGAGGTGACCTTCACCTCTGACTTGAGCAGCTGCGCCTACGTCTCGACCACGCAAAACGCCTTCTCGCAGGCGATCCAGAGCTTCACCGCTGGCGGCCACCTGAGCGCCAGCGGCGTGTACGTGGAGGTCAAGAACCAAGGCGGTGGCCTGATGGACGGGCCCTTCGACCTCGCCGTCGCCTGCAACATAACGGGTTGGGATTTCGCCGTCGTCGGCTACACCGCCAACCTGGTCCGCTCATCGCCAGGAGCAACGCTGACCCATCTGGGCGTCGGCCGATACGATGTCAACTTCACTGCCGCAGTCGCGGGGTGCGCTTTTCTCGCCACCGTCGGTGACCCCGGCAACGCCCTCGTCTTCAACCCAAACGGCGTCTACACAGGTAGCGGCCCCACCGCCACCGCCGTCTACATCGAGACCAAGAACCTGGGCGGCGGCCTCGCGGATGGGATCCCGTTCCATCTGGCGGTCGTCTGTCCCAATGCTAAAAGCACCAAGCCCTTGGTCGTCATGGCCAACGGCTTGGCCAAGCGCGGCGCCGGCTTGACCAGCTCTTTCGACCTCACAACCGGCAACTACGTCATTGTCACAAACCAGAGCTTGGCCGCCTGCACGATGATCGGCACGCGCGGCTCGGTCGACAAGAGCGTTCCCTTCAGCCCGGCCACGGTCGAGATCACGCCCGGCCCGGTGTCCAACAGCAGCGGAATCCAGGTCCGGAATCTACTCTTCTTCGGCAGCGGTCTCATCAACCAGGCGTTCCACGCCGCGGCGATCTGCTAACGCTTGCTCCACTCTCTCGCGGTGCTCGGGATCTGCCCCGGGCACCGTCGTTTTTTACTTTTGACGCGATTGACGGTCAGGAGTCAGCATTGCCGCAGGCCGCGGCGTGAGGCAATCGTCGAGCGCACCGATCTGCTTAGCCCTCCAACGTGTTCGGCAGATGTCAATAAGGTCTGTCCCAGATGTAAAAGCACTGGAGCATTTCGGCTAGCAGATGCGAGACAAGTGATTACTCCGTTCTATGCTATGAGTTAGAGAAGAGCGCCGCTCCCCAACAGCGGTTGCGAGTACGGTATAGTACCAGCCAATGTACGTTGTAGTACGGTCTTTCCCGGATTACTCTCGCAGCTCAGGGTGTGTAGGGTCGATGTGAACCCTTCCTCGTGCCGTCCGTCGGCCTGTACGTTGCGGCGCGGCCAGCAGCCTGCCAAGGGCCCGGAGGCTGCATATGTCTCACACCATTCTGATCGCGGATGACAGTCTATTCATTCGAGAAGCCTTGTGTAAGTTCTTCGAGCAAGACGACTTCAGCGTTTGCGGAGAGGCAGAAAACGGAAAGGAAGCAGTCGACAAAGCTCAGGAATTGCACCCTGACTTGATTCTGCTAGACCTCTCGATGCCCGTGATGAACGGTCTGGAAGCTGCCCGGATTCTCAAGCGGATGATGCCGGAAGTGCCAGTCATCATGTACAGCGCGTTCGGTGATTCTTCGACCGAGAAAGCAGCCCGTTCCGCCGGCGTATGGGCGCTGGTGTCAAAGTCTGAGAACATTTCCGTCTTGCTTGGCAAAGCGCACAGCGCCCTCGAACCCCAAGAATTACGAAGGTTCCAGCCTTTCTCAACCAGCGCTCGCCGGTCGTGAGAAATTTGGTGGTTACATTCTCAACCAACTGGAGGTATCCGATGATGCACGATCTTCAATTTGCCAGAGGTGATATCTGCCGAGATCCAACCGGCTTGCAGGTCATGGTGGAAGACGTTGACATCTACGATTACGTCCACTTCTCGGTCATGGAAAGAAGCGATTCGGGACACGATGACGCGGAATCAGGTCAGATGTCACATGTGGCTTTCATCCATCGCTTCACTAAGCTGGGCAATGTGTTTGCTAACAGGAAAGCCGCCTAGCCTCTAAAGCAACAAGGGCACAATTCAAGCGGCGCCATCTTCGCGAACCTTAGGATGCGTCGCTTGGCTAGGTGCCGTCCGCGTCGCGTACGGCGCAGCTCGTGTTTCAGCGTCATCGAACAACTCTGGGAGAGAATTATGAGTGTATATATTGAAAATATCGGCGAAATGGCGGTCATCGAGTGCGCAGGCAGAATTGTCCGGAGTGAAGCCGCGTTCAAATTGCGCGAAGCTGTCAGCTCCCAAAGACATGCCCGAATCATTGTGCTTGATCTCTCGGAGGTCCAAACCATCGAAGGTGGGGGTCTAGACATGCTCGTGTCTTTGCAGCGATGGGCGTACGACCACGGCATTCGACTTAAGCTGTTCAATCCTCGACAATCTGTGCGGGACAGGCTGGAGCATACGGAATCGATACCAGAGTTCGACATAGTTACGCTCGAGGAAATGATGGCTATCCTGGTTTGGGCCGACCGTCGATACGCACGAGCTGCATGATCCTAACGCGTCGCGCCTCTCGCCCCGAGCTTTGCTGACGTCGCCTGCATTTTGCTGGCGATATGACCGGACACTAGCGCACCTGGCAGACCGAAAGAGGCCGCTCCGGTCAACGAGCCATGAGCTGTCGCTGACACCGGGATCAGGGCCTGATTTCCGAAGCCGCGATTTCTTCCCAGTCAACAGGCGGCAACGACACTCCCCAAATGTTTCGAGGCTTCTCCAATTCGATACCGCAGTGCAGCAGATTCCCAGGATCGACGTACACAACCCGAGCCGCAGATTGCTTGTCAGTCAAGTGGACATGAACCGAGATTTTCGTTCCAGCGCTCAACCCAATTGCGGTTGCGATCAATGCTCCATGCAGGTTAACGACGATAGTCACGCCCTCACACGACAAACTCTCATGGCCCTCTTCGATTGCGATTATCACTTTAAGCGGGACGCGAGTACTTCGTCTTGAATCACGAAACCTTGTGGAGGGCATGGGTGCAGGATACATGCCGCGGACAGCCGATGAAAGCACGAACGGCTAACGGTCGAAACAAGACAAATACACTCGAATCCCCTTTTCGACCGTCGACCGCAGAGGTTTCGGAAAAATTCCTGAAATGCCGGTGGTACCGTGGAAGAGCGGCGCTTGAGCGCCGCGTAAAGCGCGCAGAATCAACAATGGGCTTTCAGCCCTAGTGGTCACCTGTCAGGTCGATCGGAGTTTTTCCGCAACCCGCTAGGGTTAATCCCGGCCCGGTGTTTTCCCGTTCAAGACATTGGTTTCACCAAAGACGCATTTCCCGTTCTGGGAAAACAACACAAATATTCCACTGGAATCTCTTGACCCTGTTCGCCAAGCCGCTATGATGGCTGCATAGTTGCGATTTGGAAATCAGAGAATCGCACCGTAACTCCTTGCGGCTCAAGATTTTGCCCCTAAGTCATTGAGCCCCAGGAATTAGGTCGACATTTCCCCGTAAGTTGAAGATTCCAATAGACCAGGGGGGAGGGGGATACCCTGCACACTCCCCGAGTCCCAAATTGGAACAAACTCAGGTCTTGCGCAGGCCGGGATAAACTCCGTTCCCCCACGTGACTTTTGGTGCAAGAATTCCTTCTCTGACCCTTCCCTTTTTTGAGCGATCTATCGAACAATAGAGTTCCACCGCAAAACTATCCCCAATGTCGTCGCCCTCGACAAATTCCGGCGTGATTTCCGTACAGCGAGCAATCGACCACTACTTCGAACTCGCTTTGTATCTGCTTGTCTTGACTGGATTTGGCACACTGGCAGGAACAGGTGGACTTGATCTTCCTTCCGTCATCCTGGTGGCGATTGCCCTGGCCATTCGCGGATACCTTCTGGCCAAGCGCCGCAGTTTTGTGATTTCTGAGCGATGGACCACGCCCCTGTCGATCCTATACTTTTTCTTCTTCGCGATCGACTATCTTGTAGTCTCCCGTAGCTTTCTTTCCGCTACGGTTCACCTCGCGCTATTCGGAGTCGTAGTCCGAACCTTCTCCATTCGCCGCGAGCGCGATCACATCATGCTCGCGATTCTCGCCTTCCTGATGGTTCTCGCGTCGGCAGTTTTGACGGTCGATAGCATATTTCTGTTTTCGTTCGCCGCGTTCATGCTGATGGCTGTCGCCACATTTGTCTTGATGGAAATGCGTCAATCGGGAATCGCCGCGAACATTCAAGCCAGGCATTCCAGCGATCCGCAGGAGCACCGGCATCTTGCGTTCGCGCTGGTCCGTTTCGTGCCCGCGCTCATGCTGGTGATTCTCTTCTGCGCCGCTGCGCTGTTCTTCGTCATGCCCCGCATGTCAGCCGGTTACTTGGGCGGATACTCCTACGGTACAGACTTTTCTTCCGGCTTCAGCGATCACGTCCAGTTGGGACAGATCGGCCAGATTCAACAATCCAACTCAGTCGTGATGCACGTCCAGATCGACGGAGACCAAGCCGGCTTATACGATCTCCATTGGCGCGGAGTGTCGCTGGCGAATTTCGATGGACATACGTGGACCAATCCACGCGACGCTTCCCCATTGTCTCGGCGACCGGATACGAGTTTTGCCTTGCCCATCGACGGTCGCGCTCCACGATCCTACGCGACCGCCAGCCTGCAGCACGAGAAACTCATCCACTACAAGGTGTTGATGGAGCCCATTGGGACGAACGTCTTCTTTCTCGCCCCCTGGGCTTTCAGTCTGCGCGGCGATTACCGTCAGATTGACGCCGATTCCGGTGGCAGCATCTACGACTATGACTTCCAGCGCGCCATCACTCGCTATGAGGCGACATCGGATATCGCAACGCCCACTGCGCCTGAACTGCGCTCAGCCGGACGCAACTACCCATCGAGTATTGCCAACATCTACCTCCGCCTTCCGGACGTAGATCCGCGAATTCCTCGGCTGGCGTCACAGATCACAAGTTCAGCAAAAACAAACTACGACAGAGCGGTGGTCATCGAAAATTATCTTCGGACTCGCTTCGGGTACACGCTGCAATTGCCACAAAGCGAGGTTAAAGATCCCATTGCAAATTTTCTTTTCGAGCGCCAGCAGGGACATTGTGAGTACTTCGCTTCCTCGATGGCTGTCATGTTACGCACCCTGGGAATTCCCTCGCGCGTGGTCAATGGATTCCGCAGTGACGAATTCAACGACATCACCGGCAGCTACGTTATTCGAGCCAAAGATGCGCACTCGTGGGTCGAAGCTTACTTCCCCGGTTACGGCTGGCAGACATTCGATCCCACACCTGCAGGACCCGCTGGCACTCCACAAGGATGGGCGCGACTTTCGCTGTACATGGATGCTGCCGCCTCCTTCTGGCGAGATTGGGTCGTGAGCTATGACAGCTCGAACCAATACGTTTTGGGTAAAGCTGCGATCAACACCTCGCGCGGGATGTGGGAAGGCGCGCGCATGTGGGCTCGTACACGTTATGCGTCCATGCTCGATTGGGCGCGCCGCAGCCAGGATCGGGTTGAGGATTCTCCTCGCCGGTGGATCCTGATCGCAGGCGGAATCGTTTTGGCCTTTATTGTTTTGGCGAACCTCGGACGCCTTCTGCGTGCCCTGCATGAACACTGGCTCGGAGCTCACCCCGAGCGTTCCCCGGAACAAGCTGCGTCCATGTGGTATCAACGCATGGCCAGGATTCTGGCGCGACGCGGAATGCAGAAGAACGAGACCGAGACTCCACAGGAATTCGTGCGAAAGATCGAGGACAGCCGGCTTCGTCTGCCAGTAGAACAGTTCACGAATGTATATGAGTCAGCGCGCTTCGGAAACTCTGCAGACGATGCGCGCCAGCTTCCCCGGTTGTTTGGCGAAGTCGAAGCGGCTATGCGATCCGAATAGCGTTCGGATAGATCTGTGCGGGTTCGACGCGCGGCTGAACGCCAAGCCGTTTCAGGTATTGATCCACGCAAGCCGCGGCCTTGCGGCCTTCTGAAATCGCCCACACGACAAGCGATTGCCCTCTCCGCATGTCTCCGGCGGCAAAAACACCGGGAACCGATGACATGTAGTTCTGGTCGGTAGAGACGTTTCCGCGATTATCCAGCTGAACGCCTAACTGTTCGATCATTCCATTGCGGACGGGACCGAGGAATCCCATGGCGATCAGGACGAGATCGGCATCCATGGTGAACTCGGTGCCAGCGATCGCCTCGAACTTCGGAGGCGGACCGACGCGTACGGCGTGAAGTTGCTTCGCGTTTCCGTTCTCATCTCCGGTGAAGCTAGTCGTAGCAATGCTCCAGTCGCGGATGCCGCCTTCTTCGTGAGCGCCTTCGACGCGAAGCTGCATCGGCCACAACGGCCAGGGCGTCTGCGGAGAACGCTCCTCCGGCGGCTTTGGCATGATCTCGAACTGGTGAACGGAAATCGGCTTCTGGCGGTGACAGGTACCGAGGCAATCCGCGCCCGTATCGCCTCCGCCAATGATGACGACGCGCTTGCCCGTCGCCAGAATGTCAATTGCAGGATCAAGTGCATCGCCGTGACAGCGTTTATTCTGCTGCGGCAGGAATTCCATGGCGAAGTGAATTCCCTTCAACGCGCGGCCCGGAATCTTAAGCTCGCGAGGGTGTTCGGCGCCGCCAGCTAAAACAATCGCATCGAAGTCACGACGCAGATCCTCGACCGCAACGTTCCCTCCGACGTGGGCATTGGTCACGAACTTCACGCCTTCGGCGGTCATCTGCTCGAGGCGGCGATCGATGATGTGCTTCTCCAGCTTGAACTCAGGAATGCCGTAACGTAGCAATCCGCCGATGCGGTCCGATTTTTCGTAGACCGTTACCGCATGCCCTGCGCGACAGAGTTGCTGCGCGGCCGCAAGCCCAGCCGGACCCGAGCCTACGATTGCTACGCTCTTGCCGCTACGATGTTTCGGCAGAACAGGATGAATCCATCCTTCGAGAAACCCTCGCTCGACGATGTTCTTCTCGTTCTGCTTGATTGTGACCGCAGGCTCAGTGATGCCTAAAACGCATGAGGCTTCGCAAGGCGCGGGACAGATACGGCCGGTGAATTCCGGGAAGTTGTTGGTCGCGTGTAGCTGACGGACTGCCTCTTTCCAGTTTCCGCGGTACACGTGGTCATTCCAGTCGGGAATAAGGTTGCTGACTGGACATCCCGTCTGACAGAACGGCACACCGCAGTCCATGCATCGCGCACCCTGCTTGCGCAGCTCTTCTTCGGGAAAATCCTGATAGATCTCGAACCAGTCGTTTACGCGTTCCAGGACAGGCCTGCGTGGAGCCAACTCGCGGGAATAGTCCATGAATCCGGTGGTCTTACCCATGTTGCACCTGCTCCGCGTTGGCCAAGACCGCGACGGGTTCGCCTGGAATGTAAGCTTGCCCGGCTCGTGGAATTCCGAGCACACGCTTAAATTCGTGGGGGAACACCTTTATGAAACGGGACACGGCCTCGTTCCAATTTTCAAGAATCCACTTGGCGCGCTGACTGCCCGTAAATTCCGCATGCCGACGAACCAGCTCACGAACGACCTGCACGTCCTTCGTTTCCGTGAGAGATTCAAGGTCTACCGATTCCACGTTGCACCGCTTTTCGGTAAAGTCGCCACGCTCATCGAATACATACGCGATGCCGCCGCTCATTCCGGCAGCGAAATTGCGCCCGCATGAGCCCAGCACAACGACCAATCCATTCGTCATGTACTCGCAGCCGTGATCGCCGACGCCTTCCACCACGGCCGTCGATCCGGAATTGCGAACCGCAAAGCGCTCGCCCGCCACACCGTTGAAGAAGACTTCCCCACTGGTAGCGCCATACAGCGCGACGTTGCCGACAATGATGTTTTCTTCAGCGGCGAAGCCCGATCCACGCGGCGGGTAGACGATGAGCCGTCCGCCAGAAAGACCCTTACCGACGTAGTCATTCGCTTCGCCTTCCAGCGTGAGCGTGACGCCCTTGGCAAGGAAGGCCCCAAGACTCTGGCCAGCAGATCCGGAAAGATGGACTCGAATGGTGTCGTCTGGAAGTCCGGCGGATCCATAACGGCGGGCAACCTCGCCGCTCAGCATCGTGCCGACGGAGCGGTGAATATTGCGGATCGGCAACTTGACCTCAATGGGGGAGAGCGTTTCCAGAGTGTCATGGACCTGCCCAAGGATCTTGTGGTCGAGCGCCTGCTCCAATCCATGATCCTGTTTATGGACGCAGCGTCTCACAACGCGGGAAGGAACCGGCGGGTTATAGAGGATCGACGAGAAATCTAGTCCTTGGGCTTTCCAGTGATCTTTCCAATGCGCGACCGCCGCATCCACTTCAAGCATGTCGACACGGCCGATCATCTGGTCCATCGAACTGAAGCCCATGTCCGCCATGTACTGGCGCATCTGCTCGGCGATGAAGAAAAAGAAATTGATGACGTGTTCAGGTTGGCCCTGGAACTTTTGCCGAAGCACGGGGTCTTGGGTGGCGATGCCAACCGAGCAGGTGTTGAGATGGCACTTTCGCATCATGACGCAGCCCATGGCGATCAGCGGGGTCGTGGCGAAGCCGAACTCTTCGGCGCCGAGCAACGCAGCGATTACAACGTCGCGGCCAGTCTGAAGCTTGCCGTCGGTCTGAACCCGGATGCGGCTGCGCAGGTCGTTCAACAGAAGAACCTGCTGGGTCTCGGCCAAGCCAAGTTCCCACGGAATCCCGGCATGCTTGATGGAACTGAGGGGAGACGCACCAGTTCCCCCGCTGTCTCCACTGATGAGAACAACGTCCGCGTGAGCTTTAGCCACGCCAGCTGCAACCGTTCCGACGCCTACTTCCGCGACCAGCTTCACCGCAATTCGGGCGTGAGGATTGACGTTCTTCAGGTCGTAGATCAGCTGCGCGAGATCTTCGATCGAATAGATGTCGTGGTGCGGCGGAGGAGAAATCAGTCCTACACCAGGGATCGAGTGCCTGAGCCGCGCGATGACCTCGTCCACCTTATGCCCCGGAAGTTGCCCGCCCTCGCCAGGCTTGGCGCCCTGAGCCATTTTGATCTGGAGTTCGTCTGCGTTCACCAGATAATTTGCCGTGACCCCGAAACGCGCCGATGCGACTTGCTTGACCGCACTGCGGCGGAGATCGCCGTTGGCATCGGGCTTGAAGCGCTCTTCATCTTCCCCGCCCTCGCCCGTATTCGATTTGCCGCCAATGCGGTTCATGGCGATGGCCAGCGTCTCGTGGGCTTCTTTACTGATCGATCCAAACGACATCGCACCGGTGTTAAAGCGCTTGACGATTTCCTTCGCAGGCTCGACGTCTTCCAACGGGACTGGCGCGGCGCTCTTCTTTATTTTCATCAGCCCGCGCAACGTGCAGAGCTGTGTGCTCTGCTTGTCGATAAGCTCGGTGTACTCATGGAAAGTCTTGAAACTATCCTGCCGAACCGCGTGCTGAAGCTTGCTGATGGTCAGAGGATTGAGGAGATGGTATTCGCCGTTAACCCGCTGGTGATAGTTACCGCCAACAGACAGTTCAGTTTCGAAATCAGTCAGGGGCCGGAATGCGTACTCATGCTTCGACAGGGCCTCATTCGCTAAGACGGAAAGGCCGACGCCCTCGATACGCGAAGCCGTGCCGGCAAAATAAGAGTCGATCAGATCTTTGTTCAAGCCAATCGCTTCGAAGACCTGCGCTCCCTGATAGCTCTGGAGCGTAGAGATTCCCATCTTCGAAAACGTCTTGAGCAAGCCTTTCTTGATCGCCTTCAGAAAATGCTTGACTGCCACATCTGGAGTGACGCCTTCGCCCAACTCCCCGCGCCACGCAAGGTTCTCGACGCTTTCAAGCGCAAGATAAGGATTAATCGCACTGGCCCCATATCCGCTGAGTAAGGCGAAATGCATGACTTCGCGCGGCTCGCCAGATTCGGTAATCAGCGCCACCTGGGTTCGCGTTTCCTCTCGCACCAGCAGATTGTGCACGGCGGCGAGTGCGAGCAAGCACGGAATGGGTGCGTAATCTTTGTCGACTCCGCGATCGGACAGGATCATCAACGAGTATCCAGCTTTTACGGCCAATGAAGCACGCTGGCACAACTCATCGAGGGCGCGCTTTAGTCCTGCTTCGCCTTCTTTAGCCCGGAAGAGAGCCGGCAACGTAGTCGCCAGCAAATCACGGTTCGACACCCGGCGCAGTTTTTCCAATTCGCGATTCGTCAGCAGCGGATGCGCCAGCTTCAGCATGTGGCAATTCTCGGGCGCCTCCTCGAGAATATTGCGCTCGCTGCCGATGTAGCTGATGAGCGACATGACCATCTCTTCGCGAATCGGATCGATGGGAGGATTCGTGACCTGGGCGAACAACTGCTTGAAATAGTTGAAGAGGGATTGCGGCTTGTCCGACAGGCATGCCAGCGGAGTATCGGTGCCCATGGAACCGATGGGCTCTTCGCCCTTGGTTGCCATCGGGCTGAGGATCATGCGCAGATCCTCGTCGGAGTAACCGAACGCCCGTTGTCGGCGGAGGAGCGTCTCGGCATCGGGAAAATGCATGCGCGAGGGCTCGGGCAGCTGGTCGATCGTGATCTGATTGTCCTTCAACCAATCCGCATAGGGATGTCGGGAGGCCAGCTTCTGCTTGATTTCTTTGTCGGAGATGATGCGGCCTTCGACGGTATCCACGAGGAACATCTTGCCCGGCTGCAAGCGGCCTTTCTTCTTCACCTGCTCGGGAGCGATGTCAAGCACGCCTGCTTCGGAAGCCATGACGACCAGGCCATCGTGCGTCACGACATACCTGCCAGGACGAAGGCCGTTGCGATCAAGTGTCGCCCCGATCACACGACCATCGGTGAATGCAATAGCGGCTGGACCATCCCACGGCTCCATCAAGCAGGCGTGGTACTCATAGAAAGCGCGCTTCTCCGGCTTCATGTGCGGATTCCCGGACCAAGCCTCGGGAATCAGCATGGCCATGACATGCGGGAGGCTGCGTCCCGCCTGCAGCAGCAATTCGACAGCATTGTCGAAATTGGCGGAATCGCTGCCGTCCGGCGCAATGATCGGATGGACCTTCTTAATGTCATCCCCGAAGAGAGGTGAACTAAGCAGCGACTGGCGCGCGTGCATCCAGTTGACGTTGCCGCGCAGCGTGTTGATCTCGCCATTGTGTGCGACGTAGCGGTAGGGATGAGCTCGCTGCCAACTTGGGAACGTGTTCGTGGAAAAGCGCTGGTGCACCAGGCACAACGCGCTCACAACATCGGGGTCGGCCAGTTCGCGATAGAAGTTCGTGATCTGTTGCGCGAGCAGGAGCCCTTTGTAAACGATCGTCCGGCAGGAGAGCGACGGAATGTAGAACATCTCCGCGTCTTCGATTCCGGACTCGCGAATTTCGCTTTCGGCGCGCTTACGGACAACGTATAGTTTGCGCTCGAAAGCATCTTCGTCCATCCCCGGAGCGCAGCGCACGAAGATCTGCTGGATGTAGGGCTGCGAAGCGCGCGCCACGCGGCCAATCGCTGACGCGTACACCGGCGTATCCCGCCAGCCGAGCACCGACAATCCTTCTTCCTTGATGATTCGCTCGAGGATGCCTTCAGAGGTGAGGCGCTGATGCTTCTCGACCGGCAAAAAGGTCATGCCGACGCCGTACGACCCAGGTTTGGGTAGGGCAAAGCCGAGCTTTTCGCACTCGCGCGCGACGAATTTGTGAGGAATCTGGATCAGAACGCCGGCGCCATCACCGGTCTCGGGATCACAGCCGCAGGCGCCGCGATGCGCGAGGTTCAGAAGGACCTGAATGCCCTTCTTGATGATTTCGTGGCTCTTTACACCTGAGATGCTGGCGACAAACCCGATGCCGCAGGCGTCGTGCTCATGCGCCGGGTCGTAGAGACCCTGCGCCGAAGGCAGGCCATTGGTTGGGTTTAGACGCGTCATCATGGACTCCGTCGCGCGGATTGAAAGCTGACTGGATCACCTGTTCTTAGGCGTACCGGCGAGGCTATTCTACACGGCACACTTCTGCTCAGGACTATGGTTCCGACTCTATTTAATAAGGCTTACGGCCCCAAAGTACAATGCAGAATTTCGATGGCTCCCATGCAAAATTCCGGGCGCGCCGCAGCGTGCCAGATCGTTCAGGAATTAACCGCTATTTCAAGGGGACTCCGCTATAATTCCGCCAACCCATGGACTTTGATCAACTCATTACGTTCCTGGAAGTCGCCAGACAGGGCAGTTTTTCCCGCGCGGGGGAAAAGGTGTTTCGTTCACAATCCGCGGTCAGCGCGCAGATCCGCCAACTGGAGCAGGAGTACGGTGACCGCCTGCTCGACCGTTCCGGCAAAACCGTGAAGCTGACACCCGCTGGACAGATTTTCTACGAATATGCCGAGCGCCTTAAGAATCTGCGGGATGAGTCGCTCACAGCAGTTGCGGACCACAGCACCACTCCCCGTGGAACTCTGCGCGTCGGCGCCAACGAGGCCACTTGTTTGTATGTTCTGCCGGAGGTTTTTGCGGAATACTGCAGGCGGTATCCCCCGGTGCAAATCAGCATCTATCGAAACTTCAGCTACAAGATCGTGGAAAAGCTGGAAAATGGCGCCGTGGAAGTGGGCATTCTTACGCTGCCGATTCAGTCTCCCAGCCTGAAGATCCAGCCGATTTTCCGCGACAAACTGATGCTGATGGTGAGCCCGAAGAATCCGCTGGCCAAGTATAAAGTCGTGCCGGTGAGCGAAATCGTGAAGCATCCGCTGCTGTTTCCAAAGACCGGCCACACGCGCAGGCTTCTGGACAAACTCTTCCGGCCACACAGCGCCGAACTGCAGGTGCGGATGGAGTTACCGAGTATTGGGATGATCAAGAGCTTCGTGGCGGCCGATCTGGGTGTATCACTCATCAGCGCGTCGTTTGCTCGCGATGAAGTGGACGCGGGTCGCGTTAAGTTGATTGATCTTGAAGATGCGGAACTCTATCGTGAACTGGGACTGGCTTATCGTCGCGACCGCACGCTTTCGGTGGCATCGACTGCATTTGTAGCACTTTTACGACAGTTTGCGACACAGATGAAGAAGGTGGATGCCTAGCAGCCGGAACCTGAAATTTCGATTTGTAACATCACAATTTTGAATTTAACCTGAACGGCATCCGTTCGATATTCTCAGGATGCGTTTTTGTACTTCCTAATTTCATGAGTATCCTCATCCAGACGGCAAAGCGAATTACATCGACAGGCACAAGCATGTCGACACGAATTACGTGTCTTCTGGAGGACGGGAACGGATGATGAGGTAAAGCAATCTTAGCAAGATCACCGAAACCCACCGCCAGAAGCGATCTGGCGGTGGGTTTTTGCTTTTGGGCGATTTGGCAAGAATGGAGCTGAAAGAACATGAGCAGTCCACAGCAACAAAGCAGGTTTGAGCGTGGCGAGGATGTGGTGGTGATGAAGTTCGGCGGGACGTCTGTCGAGGACGCGGCCGCCATTCGGCGACTCATCAGCATCGTTGAAGGCAGACTTGGCGCACACCCGGTATTAATTATCAGCGCCCTAGCGCAAGTTACCGATCAACTGCTCGAGGCCGGGAACGCGGCTGCTAAGGGGCATTTGGGATCGGCTCTCGCGGGCGTTCGAAACATTTACGTGCGCCACGAAGAGCTTGCCGATTCGTTTCTCAGTGCCTCAGCGTATGGCTCACTCGACCGCGAACTGCGTGGCGAATTTCAGGCTTTGGAATCGTTTCTGCACGATCTCGAAACGTCGCGGCATTTTGATCTCAAAGCACAGGACCGATTGCTGAGCTTTGGGGAATGCTTCTCAAGCAAGCTTGTCAGCTGGGCGCTCTGTGAAGCCGGGTTGCCAGCTTCACATGTCGATGCTCGCAAATACATCGTCACGGACGCGCGCCACGGACAGGCAAGCCCGCTGTGGGACGTAACCAATCTACGACTTCGAGACGTGTTGAACCCTCTGCTGCAGTCGGGGAGTGTCCCCGTTCTTGGTGGGTTTATGGCATCCACCATCGATGGCGTTCCCACCACTCTGGGGCGCGGCGGATCGGACTTCAGCGCCGCTATTGTCGGAGCGGCCGTTGGTGCATCGCGAGTCGAAATCTGGACGGATGTTGACGGAGTCATGACGACGGATCCGAAGATCTGTTCTGACGCCCGCGTCATTCGCAAGCTCAGCTTCGATGAAGCTGCTGACCTGGCGCATTTTGGAGCCAAGGTGCTGCATCCGGCAACTCTTGCGCCTGCAATGCGAGAAAACATTCCGGTTTATGTGTTGAACTCGCGCCGTCCCGAGGGGCATGGCACTGAGATTATGGCGCGCGCGAGCACGGGGAACCGGGTGAGTGCCATCACGGCAAAACGGAATGTTGTCTCGCTCGAAATTCAGTCCCGGCGCGGCGTGGATGCTGCTTTACTTAATACCGTGTTCGGAGTGCTTGAGCAGCACACCTGTGCGGTGGACGTGATGGGAACTTCAGTGGACCGAGTCTCACTGTTGGTGGGCTCCAACGTCGCTTTGCCCAAGATTGTCGAGGAGCTGCAGAAAGTCGCCGACGTGCGATGGGAAAATCATAAGGCGCTCGTTTGCCTCGTCGGTGAGAATATCCGGCGTCAGCCAGAGGTGGCGAGCCAACTCTTCGCGGCGGTTTCCGACATGGATGTGCGAGTCCTCTGCCAGGGGGCATCGGAACGGACTTTATCGTTTCTGGTCGACGAGTCGAAGGCTGAGGAATCGGTGCGGCGCCTGCACAGCGTCTTCTTTCCCAAGCTTGAGCCCGCACGCGACTGGGGAGGAATTTCCAGTGCGTTTTGTGACGCCGGATAGATTCGGTGTGTTAATCGCCGCCTTCTGCGACCGCCGCTTGTACCTGTGACGCTGCTGGAAGCGGCTCGATAATGTGCAGCCCGCACTCAGTCTTGTTGAAGCCGGGCCAACGGCCGGCGCGCGGGTCCTCTCCGGGCCTGACAGCGCGGGTGCAATGAGTGCATCCGATGCTGGGATAGTCCTGGTCGTGAAGCGCGTTGTACGGGACATCATGGTCATGGATGTAGCGCCAGACTTGCTTCGATGTCCAGTCCACAATTGGGTTGACCTTCACCAGGCCAAACTTGGCGTCCCACTCGATTCGCTTCGCGCCCGAACGTACTGATGTCTGATCGCGACGGATGCTCGTGATCCACGCACTCAATTCGCCAAGCTTGCGGCGGAGCGGTTCGACCTTGCGCAGATTGCAGCATAGATCGGGGTTGCGGGACCACAAAGCCTCTCCATGCACTCGCTGTTGCTCTTCTGGCGAGAGTGTGGAGTAAACCCTTTCGATCGCGATTCCGTACTTCTCTTCGATCCGGTCCATCAGATTGTAGGTTTCAGCGAAAAGGAACTCCGTATCGATGGTGAACAAGCGGAAGTCCTTGCTGATGCGCGACGCCATATCGATCAGCACCATTCCTTCCGCGCCGAACGCCGACGAGATGGCCACATTCTTGCCGAAGGTCTGGAATGCCCAACTTAGAACGTGCTGCGGAGACCAGGTTTCCGCGACGGCCTGCACTTGCGCAACCTGAAGTTGGCCGTCGATCGGGGTGGAGGGCTGAATGAGATCTTTCACGCGACTGGCTCCTCTTGAATGGACTCTGCACGGAAAACCGAAACCAATTCACCAGGGATAAAACTTTCGCTGCCGCTCGAAGCAAATTGGAACTGCTCGTCCATGGCATGTCGGACGACATCACCCACTACAAGCAGAGTCGGAGCAGGCAATGTTGGGGAGAGCTGAAGTTTTCCGACGCTTGTGCGGAACGTCTGCTGGTCAGGCGTGGTCGCGCGAGAAACGATTGCGCAGGGCGTGTCACTTGCCAGACCCGCGGCTTGCAATTTGGACGACATGTCCGCGTAATTGTGTCCGGGCATGTAGATCACGAGAGTAGCGCCGCTTCCGGCCAGCTTGCTCCAGTCGGCTGCCTCGCTGTTCGAAGCCTGGTGCGCTGTGAGGAATACGACGGCTGACGATTCACGGCGATGCGTCAGCGGTATCTCCACCGATGCGGCGGCTCCCAGCGCTGACGTCACACCCGGGACAATCTCGTACTCAATGTTCGCTTTGCGAAGAGCTTCGATCTCCTCGCCGGCTCGACCGAAGATCATGGGGTCGCCTGACTTCAACCGGACTACTTTCAAGCCCGAGTCTGCGAGAGCGATCATCAGAAAGTTGATCTCTTCCTGCTGGATCCTTTTGGTTCCGCATCTCTTACCGACGTTGTGCAGTTCCGCCGCTGGCGGAATGAGCTTCAGGATCTCCGCAGAGACCAACTCGTCATACAACACAGCGTCGGCTGTCTGAAGCAATCGCAGGGCTTTCACCGTGAGCAACTCTGGATCTCCGGGTCCTGCCCCAACTAAAGAAACTTTCCCCTTCATGATTTCTCTCCATGCTCAGCGAGTGCGCCCGCCAGTTCGCGCGTTCTCGGCCAGGGCCGCTTCAACCGCTTCCCTGCTTGCCAGTGAGTGAAGGAGGTCGAGTTTGCGCTCCTTGTCGATATCGCTCTCCATGATCAGTTTCCTGGTCTCACCTAGCTCGGCCACCCAGGCGGCGTAGCCTGGTCCAAACTGTTTTTCGAGCTGTTGCCTGATCTTCTGCGCCAACGAGGGACTCTTTCCCGCGGTCGAAACAGCAATCTGCAAATCGCCGCGGCGAACAATCGAGGGATAGAAGAAGTCGCAGAGATCCGGGACATCGACTACGTTGCAGAGGATGCCCAGTCTTTGAGCCTCGTGATAGATGCGTTCATTCAGAGTGCGCGAAGCTGTAGCGACGACGATCAGAAACGCTCCGTGCAGGTCGTCGTTGGTAAAGGCGCGCAGTTCGAGTTCGATCCTCCCCGAGCGTGCCCATTCGCGAACGGCAGGGCTGGGATCGAGAGCGACAACGCGAATGCGCGCTCCGGTTTCGAGCAAGCCAGCGATCTTCGCTTCGCCCACCTTTCCTGCCCCGACGACCAGGCACTGCTTGCCTTCCAGTTTCATGAACATTGGAAATAAGCTAGTCACCGATACCTCCTGCCAAGTGAACCAAATTTTGGGGAGAGGGCAAATCGCGTACTACCGCAGGCACGTTTTCGCCCGCCAAAAACTCGCGCAGTTCGGAATCGCTGTGACGGGAAAAGAATCTGCGTAGATTCTCCCCGGGATTACGGTCAGCCAGATATCGCCCGAGCAAACGCTCCAGCGCGGCAGGCACCTCGGTGGCGAGGCAGCGATATCCGACCGGTCGCGCCGTCGACTGATGGAGGCCGAGGACCCCGCCTACGCAGAAGTAGTAGGCGTCCGCAAGTTGGCCGTCGACCTTAATCTTCTTGCCCTCGATGCCTACGTCGGCGATCCAGTGCTGTCCGCAACTGTTGGGGCATCCTGTGACGTGCAGCTTCAGGTGCTGATCGAATCCCGGCAGGCGTTCTTCCATCTCCTCCACCAGCCATCGCGAGAAGCTCTTGGTCTCCGTGATAGCAAGCTTGCAGAATTCCGTGCCACTGCAAGCTACTGCGCCGCGCGCGAAGGCTGATCCGCTCACCTGGAATCCAATAGCGTCAAGCTCTTTGGCCAATGCATCCGCATTGATCGTGGGGACGTTGACGACCAGGAGGTTCTGCATGGTGGTGGCGCGGAGTTCGCCGCTTGCATAGCGCTCGGCCACTTCCGCGGCCGACTGCATTTGGTCGGCTGTAATTCGTCCCCGCAGCACTACCGCTCCGACGTAAGAAAGACCGGGCTGTTTCTGTGCGTGAATGCCAACGTGGTCGCGGTAAACATCGTCGGGAGGATGCTCTTCGGCAGCGGGATCGAGCCGGAAACTGAAGCGCTGATGCAACTCCTCAAGAAAGTGCTCAGCTGTCCATCCATGACGCAGGAAGAGGAACTTCAGTCGGGCGCGCTCGCGATGCTCGCGCAGAACTTCGGAGTCGCGGAAAAGTTCGGCAATGCCCTTGATCACCGGCACGACCTGACCCTGCTGAACAAATGCGTCGAGGCGCGCACCAAGATACGGTTCCGCCGATAGGCCGCCGGCAACACGTAGGGAAAATCCAACTTCCTTCTTCCCGCCGACAGTGCGCGTAATCGCGGTCAGGCCAATGTCATTAATTTCTGGATAGGAGCACCAGGAGTGGCATCCGGCAATCGAGATTTTGAACTTCCGAGGCAGGTTGTAGAACTTCGAGTTTCCTGCGAGCAATTGCGATGCTTCGAGCACCAGAGGTGACGCGTCGATAATCTCGTCAGCATCAACCCCGGCAACTGGGCAACCCGTCACGTTTCGGACGACATCTCCGCATGCTCCAGTGGTGTTGAGTCCCACGCGCCAGAGGCCCTCAAGAACTTCTGGCAAGGACTCAATCGTGACCCAATGCAGTTGAATGTTTTGACGAACGGTGAGATCGGCGATTCCGTTGGCGTAGCGGCGCGTGAGGTCTGCGATGGCGCGTAACTGATGAGAGCTCATGATGCCGTTGGGGATGCGGATGCGAACCATGAAACGCTGCAACGCGCGCCCCACGCCTCCCTGGCCGCCGGTGACGCCAGCACCATCGCCCTGGGTGTAAACGCCCCACCAGCGGAAATAGGTACCGATCCACTCGGGCGGGATCGAATCGAATCCCTCACGCGCAAAGCGGCGGATCTCGTCCAATCCTTCCCAAGGATTCATCGCGCGCTTAAGGCGCTCTGCGCGCTGCGCCGCGGTCTCTTTTTTCGTGTGTGAATTCGTGTTGGTCATCGCTGTTCTGGGCAATAAAAAACCCACCGCCAGATCCGTCTGGCGGTGGGTTGATGAATGCTTTACTTTAAGAAGAAATTCTTAAGTCAGCAGCCTCCCCGCGCCAGAGCGCACGCATCCACAACAACAACAACAGATGCAGCAGTACACCGCGCGAAGATTGGAGATCACTGACATTCGAGGTTTGATTTTACGGGCCCGGCTGGCGCCCGTCAACATTACTGTTCACGAACTTAGACTCAAAATTTCGATAAAAGGAATCAGAATTTTTGCTTCCCAGGACGCACCAAGCTCGCGACACTGTAAAATCAACAACTTAGCTTCCTTGCGAGCGGCTCAGTGATAATCTTTCGTTGCTTTGGAAGCTTGTATCCCACCTTCATTTGGCTAGAAAGGTAGCGTCCTTATTATGAAGCGTTTCGCTTTTTTCGTTCTCTTTCTACTCCACTTTGCTGCTCGCGGGGCTGTGCCAAAACAATGCTGCCGATCCTTACAAGGCGACCCTAGACCGGCTCCACTCGCTCACTCATCAAGCCGAATCTGGGTGGCGCTTTCATGACGACATTCCACATCCGGAAGATCCCGGCCTGAACGACTCGGACTGGGGCGTCTGGACTGTGAAGAATGTGTCGGGTCCGGGAGGTCAACACGCAAATGAGGAACATTGGTCCGGGACCCGTGTCTTCCGGCGTTGGATTCAGATCCCGGAGAAGATCAACGGCTACGCTACTCAGGGAGCACGCGTTTGGCTGGATCTGCGGTTCGGCAGCCCGGGCCGGCTGATGATCACGGTCTTCTCCAACGGCGCCGTGCTCTACCGAGGCGATGATGACAACATCCTGCCTGTGCTGTTGACCGAGAGTGCGCAGCCCGGTCAGAAGTTTCTGGTGGCCGCACGCGTGGTTGGGGGAGATACGGTGCAGTCCGAGTTCTTTCACAGCGAACTCACGATCGATGCTCCGAAATCGCGCCCGGATCCCGCCCGACTGCGCCTGGAGCTTCTGGCCTCTCGTCCGATTATCGCGGCTTATGAGGATGGGAAAGCAGAACGCGATTGCCAACTGCAGGCGGCGGTTCACGCGATTGATTTCTCTCCGCTTGAGAAGGGGGATCAAGCGGCGTTTGATACATCACTCAAATTGGCACACGCCAAACTGGAAGTTCTGAAACCTTGGTTGCAGCAGTTCACGATTCGCGCGGTCGGCAACTCTCACATTGACATGGCGTGGCTCTGGCCATGGACCGAGACGGTTGAAGTGGTTCGCAATACATTCAATAGCGTGCTCGATTTGATGCGCGAGTATCCCGACTTCAAGTTCACGATGTCTTCGGCGCGGACCTATGAATGGATGCAGGAAAAGTATCCGGATATCTACCATCAGATTGAGCAGCGCGTGAAAGAGGGTCGATGGGAGATCGTCGGCGGCATGTGGGTTGAACCTGACCTGAATATGCCTGACGGCGAGTCGCTGGTTCGACAGATCCTGGTGGGCAAGCGTTATTTCCAGAAAAACTTTGGCGTGGACGTGAAGATCGGATGGAATCCGGATTCGTTCGGTTACAACTACCAGCTGCCGCAGATCTACAAGCGATCAGGCATGGACTATTTCGTGACCCAGAAGCTGATGTGGGCCCACGAATTCACCACATTCCCTTACAAGTTCTTCTGGTGGCAGGCGCCGGATGGCAGCCGGCTGCTGACCTATTTCCCCCATGATTATGCCGATCCTATTGATGCGGAACCTCTGGGGAATCAGGTGGCGCAATGGATGCCTTCGATCTACGGCCCGAAGATCCCCGACAAGCCGGAAATGATGCACCTGTATGGCGTTGGCGATCATGGCGGCGGTCCGACTCGGGTAATGCTCGATCATGCCGAGCAACTCCGAGCTCCCGATGCGGTGTTCCCCAGGCTTGAATTCAGTTTTGCCAGCGAGTTCTTCAGCGACATGGAGAAGAAGTTGCCATCAATGCAGGTGCCCACCTGGGATGGGGAACTCTACTTTCAATATCACCGCGGCGTCTTCACAACACAGGCGGAGACCAAGCGGAGAATCCGGCGCTCGGAAGAGAATGTGTTGAACGCGGAGAAGTTCGCATCACTCGCTTTGCTCTACGGACGCCCTTACCCGCAAGAAGTGATGACGCAGACGTGGAAGAACTTGCTTTTTGATCACTTCCACGACATCATGCCGGGCTCGGGCATTGCCGTGAACTATCTGGATGCCAAGCGCAACCTGGAGAATGTGGACCGGGCTGCGAATGACATCACGCTTGCATCCTTGCGGGAGATTGCGGCCCACGTGAATACAGAAGGGGAAGGCACGCCTTTCCTGTTGTTCAATTCCCTATCGTGGCCTCGGACAGAGGTCACTGAGGTGGAAGCACAGCTTGCTTCGCCGGCGGATCAGATCGAAGTCGTGGATTCGACCGGCGGGTTGTACCTATCACAATTGCTTACCATCGACAAAGACACCCATCGCGCGCGCTTCCTGTTAATGGCCAGCGCTCCGTCACTTGGATACAAAACCTACTTTGTGCGGCCGAGACAAAGCGCACCAGGAAGGGCCTCCCATGTAGGTACTTCTGGGGATACGCTGGAAAACGAGTTCATTCGAGTGAAGATTGATCCTCAGACAGGCTGCATGACTAGCTTGTACGACAAACGGAGCGGGACGGAAGCGCTGGCTCCTGCAGAGACCGATACGGGTGGCCCGAGGAACGCGACGTGCGGCAATCTTCTGCAGACGTTCGTCGATAAGCCCAAGCAGTGGGACGCATGGAACATCGATGCGGATTTCGAGAAACAGCACTGGGATCTGGACAAGGCTGACGAGGTCACGCTCGTTGAGAGTGGTCCGCTGCGTTCCATCATTCGCGTGAAGAACCACTTTCAGAATTCGACTTTTGTGCGGGACATCATTTTGTATGCTGGTGTACCGCGCGTCGACGTAAGGATGGAGGCGGAGTGGCATGAAAAGCACATTCTGCTGAAGGTCGCATTTCCGGTCAGCGCGCACAGTGACAAGGCTACCTACGAGATTCCCTTTGGGTCGGTGGAGCGCCCGACGACGCGCAATACGCCCGCCGAGCAGGCGCAGTTTGAGGTTCCGGCGTATCGATGGGCTGATATTTCTGATGGCAGGCACGGCTTCAGCCTTTTGAACGATTCCAAGTACGGGTACGACGCAAAGGGTAACGTGCTGCGGCTATCCTTACTGCGGTCGCCCGAGTGGCCTGATCCACACGCTGACGAAGGGCATCACGAATTTACTTATTCGTTATATCCGCACGCGGGAGGATGGAAGGACGCACTGACGATTCGCCGTGGTTACGAGCTCAATTACAAACTGATTGCAGTTCCATCATGCGGCAAACACCAGGGGAGTCTCCTGGCCGAACACTCCTTCCTGCAAGCGAAAGCCGACGATGTCATCGTGACTGCAGTCAAGAAGGCTGAAGATGACAACGCACTGATCGTCCGATTCTATGAATGGGCTGGAAAGCAGGGCGATGTGGCGATTCAGCTTCCAACGGGCGCAGTATCGGCCTCGGACACGGATCTGATGGAGAAACCGTTGGGCAACCTGCAGCTTTCAAACGGAGAGGTGAAAGTGCCCACGAAACCCTACGAGATTAAGACAATTAAAGTGGGATTCTCTGGCATGACTGAAGCGGCAGGGGATCGGCAATGACGGGAGGCTCCAAAAGCGTACTGGGAGTCGATATAGGAGGAACAAAGATCGCTGTAGGAATTGTCGACCGTTCCGGCAAGATTCTCGCACAAGGACGCACGCCAATGGTTGCCAACGGAACGCCGGAAGCCGCCTTGGACGCCGTTGTCAGCGCGATCGATTCGATGTTGTCCACCTCCACGGTGGGCATCGAGGGTATCGGTATCTGTGCACCTGGGCCGCTCGATCCGAAGAGCGGGGTCGTTCTCAATCCGCCGAACCTTCCCTGCTGGCGGAATTTTTCACTAGCCGAGAAGATCCGCGCGAAATACAGCGTGCCCGTGAAGATCGACAATGATGCGAATGCCGCAGCACTGGCCGAGACGCTTTGGGGAGCGGCGCAAGGTTTCCGTTACGTCTTCTACGCAACGATTGGCACCGGGATCGGAACCGGCATCGTTTTTGATGGATCCATCTATCACGGAAAGACCGGATCGGCGGGCGAGGGCGGCCACGTGAGCATTGACTATCGAGGGCCCGTCTGCCTATGTGGTAAACGCGGCTGCATCGAGATCCTCGCTGCCGGCCCGGCGATCGGCGGGCGGGCGCGGGCGAAAGTCGCCGCCGAACCATCGCGCGGAAAGATAATTCTCGATTTGGTCAAAGGAGACATCAGCTCGATCACGAGTCAGCACGTAGGCAAGGCATTCGAGTCGGGCGATCCGTTGGCACGCGAGGTCCTTGAAGACACGGTCCACCTCCTGACCATCTGGTTGGGGAACATTGTTGACCTGCTCGATCCGGACGTCATTGTCGTGGGTGGCGGAGTGGCTGCCATGCTGAGAAGTTTCTTTGAGGAGATCAAGCGCGGATTGCCGGACTGGTGCGTAAATCCGCGGGCGTCTGAAATTCCGTTGCTGATGGCGCATTACGGGGCTGATGCAGGAATTGCCGGCGGCGCGGCGCTGTGTTCCAGAGAACCTGTTTGATGCTTGAAATCGCAAATTCAAGAGGACCACGAATGACCAGGTTATTCCGCTTTTGTGTACGGATCATTTATCCCGCACTCATTGTTTGCTTTGGCACCAGTCTGATGCTGCGAGGACAGGAGTTGCCGAAAGCGCCGCAAGCGCACGTCTTCGCTCTCACTCCTGCGCCCGGATACTTCACCGAGCCAGGTGTTGCCGTGAACCCCGCGAACCCACAGCAGGTAGTCGCGGTGTTTCAGGACAATGCCCACGCTGCCTACTCGCGGGATGCAGGTGAGACTTGGCAGGTCGCCGAGGGAGTGGATCCGAAGAACTACAGGGTATCGGGCGACGTCTCCACCGCCTTCGATAACCAGGGTCATGCATTCATCTGCTACATCGCATTCGATAAGCTTGGAACGTTCAATTATTGGGCACATGGCGCGACGCGCAACGGCATCTTTGTAAGGCGCTCGCTCGATGGTGGCAAGACCTGGGAGGCGAACCATATCCCGGTATCGGAGCAGCCGTCCCAGGAAGGCATTCCCTTCGAAGACAAGCCGTACATTGTCGTCGACAACTCGAAGAGTAAATTTGCGGGGAACCTTTATGTTGGCTGGACGCGTTGGCGGTCAACCGACTCGCAGATGGTGATCTCTCGCTCGACCGACGACGGGAAAACCTGGTCCGAGCCAGTCGAAGTCGACGACCATCCTGGATTGCCCCGCGATGACAATGGAGCCGCGGAAGGTTTCGATGGCGCAGTCGGCCCCGACGGCATGCTCTACGTGATATGGAGCCAGGACTACGACCTCATGTTCACCTCTTCGCGAGATGGCGGAAAGTCGTTCTCCAAGGCTCGGCCTATCATTCATACCGCACCTATCATGTTCGCGATCAACACGTTGGACCGCGCCAACGGATTTCCTCAGATCGCCGTGGATCCCAAGAGCAAGCGCCTGTACGTTACGTGGAGCGATTATCGCAACGGCGATCTCGATGTATTTATCTCGAGCTCCGACGATGGCGGGAAGCACTGGACCCCTGCGGCCAGGGTGAACAATGATCCGGTGCACAATGGAGCTGAGCAGTTTTTCCAGTGGTTGGCGGTGGACCCTGTGGACGGGTCGGTGAATGTCATCTTCTACGATCGGCGGAATGATCCCAAGAATCGCAAGCAGATCGTGGTGTTGGCACGCTCTACCGACCAAGCTCGCACCTTCAACAATTATGCGTGGACTGATGAGGCCTTCGAGGCGGGCGGACTATTCTTCGGCGACTACAACGGGCTGGCTGCGTACGGCGGGAGGGTCTACGGCGTTTGGACGGAGAAGCCCATACCGCCGCCTGTATCCGACGAGAAGAAACCAGAGGAAGGCAAGGACGCCAAGCCGCAGCCGCGCGGGACGGTGGTGAAACTCGGAACAGCTGACTTTAACGGTAACGTGCAAACAGGCAGCGCGAAAACGGGTTTCTGAGCGGCTGCCTAGCCGTGTGGAATTGCACGTGTGTCGGACCGAGGATCCCGTTAAACCCCGCCGCGTCGTCTCAATCTGTCGTCAACTCGTCGAGCACGGTCCCGTTCGCATCCAACAAGCGAATCTGCATCGCGAGCAAACCGGAGGCGTGGGTTGAGCAACTGAGGCACGGATCATAGGCGCGTACGACTGCAGAGACGCGGTTCAACATACCTTCTGTAAGCTTTGTTCCGTCAATGAAATGCTCGCTGACCTGCTGGACGCTCCGGCCGATCGCGAGATTGTTGTGGCCCGTAGCAACAATCAGATTGGCCCAGGTGATCGCTCCCTCTTCACTGACCTTGTAGTGGTGAATCAGAGTACCCCGAGGAGCCTCGATCATCCCTACGCCTTCGAGAGCATTGACGCCGGCCGTAGCCCGAGTGTGGGTCTCGAGAATGCGCGTATCGTCCAACAGAGTTTCGATCTTTTCGAGAGCGTAGACGATTTCGATCAGCCGCGCATAGTGATACAGGAATGCGCTGTGCGCCACCGTTCCAAATCGCTGGTGGAATTCCTTGAATTCGGCGTCGGCCTTCGGTGTGCCACACTGGCTGGCAGCATTGAGTCGACCCAGCGGACCTACGCGATATACACCGCCCGGGTATCCGACGGGCTTGAAGAAGGGCGCTTTCAGGTATGAGTCCCGCAGGCTGGCTTCACCGATGTAATTTGCATACTCCTCGGCGGGAATGTACTCTTCAACGACGTCTCCCGTGGCGCTCCGGAACCGCAGGCCGCCGTCGTATAGTTGCAGGTTTCCTTTCGCGTCGACCATGCCTGCGTACATGGTTCGGAAGGAACCGAAGAATTCGATCTCTTCCTTATAATTATCGAGCGCGTTCTTGAAGAATTGCAGCGTTCTTTGGGCAATTCCCTTGGCCGCGGGCAACTCTGAAAGGATGCGGTCCCGGGTTGCATTGGCAAGCGGTGTGGCGACACCACCGGGCACGATCCATGCCGGATGGACGCGCTCCTGGGCCAGCCCTTCGACGACGAGCAAGCCGAATTTGCGCAACTCTATGCCTTCACGCGCGAGTTCCGGGTGGCCGGCAATGACTCCCAGCACGTTGCGCGAAGCCGGATCAGAATCCATCCCTAAAAGAAAGTCCGGGGCCGAAAGATAGAAGAAGCTCAAAGCATGCGATTGCACGATTTGCGCGAAGTGCACAAGCTCGCGCAATTTCCTGGCGGCTGGAGGAATGCGCACCGCCATGATCGCGTCGCAAGCCTTGGCGGAAGCCAGCAAGTGACTGATCGGGCAGATACCGCAAATCCGCGCTGTGATTCCCGGCATTTCATAAAACGGGTGGCCCTCGGTGAATTTCTCAAAGCCGCGTACCTGAGTGACGCTGAATTCTGTGCTGGCGACGTGGCCGAGATCATCGAGATGAATCGTGATCTTGGCGTGTCCCTCGATGCGGCTTACGGGCTCGATGGTGATGCGCTTCATCAGAAGCTCCTTATCCGAATTTCACCTTCAGATTGCCATTGGGTTTCTTGCCGTCCAGCAGATCATTGATAACTCCGAGTATGGTTTTCGAAGGAGGCGGACAGCCGGGCAAACATATATCCACTTTCACGAATTCACGTAGCGGCCTGGCTTGCTTCAGCAAGGCGGGGACACGGTCCGAAGGCACGCCCTTTTTCTCATCTGCCCCGTCCACGTAAATGCGCTGCAACAACTTCTGAACCGGAATCGAGTTGCGCATGGCAGGAACGTTGCCGGTAACGGCGCAATCTCCCAGCGAGATCAGGATGTTGGTGCGCTGGCGGATCTTCTGCACCTTATTCAGATCGTCCTGAGAGCTGACTGCCCCTTCGATCAGAGTGACGTCCACGTGTTCCGGAAACTCCTGCGCATCGACGAGCGGGCCGTAGACCAGGTCGATCTTCCGGCCGAGGGAGATGATGGCCGCATCCATATCGAGCAGGGACATGTGGCAGCCAGAGCATCCGTCGAGCCAGACCGTGGCCACTTTCACCTTCTTCATACCTGAACTCCTCTCTGGTGCACCAGAGCGGTGACAGCCTCGATCTTCTTCACCATCTCTCCTACCGCCCAGCCTTTCTCTGCGAGCGCGCCGGTCGGACAGGCATGCACGCACTTGCCGCAACTGGTGCAACTGGTTGCCTTGCCCCACTTTTCATTCATCTCACTCACGATGCGGGCGTGAATGCCACGCGAGGTAAGCTCCCAAACATGCGCACCTTCCAATTCGGCACAAACGCGCACGCACCGTGTGCAAAGGATGCACCGGTTATGATCGAGCACAAAGCGCGGGTGCGACATATCGATCGAGAGTTTCGGAAAGTTGTAGGCCAACCCCACCGTGCTGATTCCCAACGTGCTCGCCATAGTCTGCAGTTCACAGTGGCCGTTCGAAACGCACACCGCGCAGACATGATTTCGTTCGATCAAAAGCAGTTCGAGTGAGATTCGACGATACCGAGTCAGCTTGGGCGAATTGGTCGTGACCGACATACCCTCCTGGATCGGAGTGGTACAAGCTGGGAACAGGCGCTCGGAGCCGGACACCTCCACCAAGCAAATGCGGCAGGCTCCTACGGAGGTCAATCCATCAAGGTCGCACAATGTGGGAATATACTTGCCATTGGCCTTTGCGGCCTGCAGGATGGTCTGACCTTCGAGGGCGCTGATCAACTCTCCATCGATTCGGATCGATATTTTCTTTTGTGGCAAAGTTCACTCCCTTCGGCTCACAGCTAGCTCACGTTGGCGGTCTTGACGTCGCAGCGCAGGCAGCGGCAGGTTTCGTCCATGGCTTCTTCCTGATTGAGGCCGGCGACCACTTCTTCTTGCGAGCGGACGCGCACGGCAGCCGCGAGTGCCTGCCCGGTGTGACGGCGATTGGGGCTGGGCTCTTCTGGCGGAGTCTGTTCGTAATCAAATTGGGGATACAGGTTCTGCCAGCGATCCGCCTCCATCAGTTGCAGATCGATGCTGCGAGCGGCCTGCTTGCCGTACGCCATCGCGTTCGAAACGTTGGACGCGCCAGTTACGAGATCCCCCCCGGCGTAGAACCGAGGACGACTCGTCTCTAGCGTGAACCGGTTCACGTCAATGGTTCCGCTCTCTTTCAAGGCCAGTCCCGAGGCTCTGCAGAAATCCAGGTCCACCGTCTCTCCGATGGCAAAGATGACCGAGTCACAGTCAAAGCGCTGAATTTCATCGGTTGCGATGGGCTTTCGGCGGCCGGAGGAGTCGTATTCACCGAGCCTGGTTTTAACGATCTCAATCGCCTTCACATTGCCCTTGGCGTCACCGATCACCCGATGGGGCGCGGCGAGGAAGACAAACTTCGCGCCTTCGTCCTTTGCCGCTCGGGTTTCTTCTTCGATCGCCGGCATGTCCTTACGTTCGCGACGATAGAAGACCGTAACCTCGCAGCCCTTGCGCAAAGAAGTTCGTGCCGAATCGATCGCCGCATTGCCGCCCCCGATCACGGCGACCCGCTTTCCGGGGTTGATCTCCTGACCCGAGGCGATGGCTTCCAGGAAATTGAGCGCCGGATAAACTCCCCTTAACTCAGTGCCCGACTGATAGACCCAGGACTCCTTCCACGTACCAATCGAGAGGAAGGTCATGTCGAAGTGGTCGTCAAGATCGTTCAACGCCAGATCGACCCCCACTCGCGTGTTAAGGGTGAACTTCACGCCCAGGCGCTCAATCAGTTCGATTTCGCGCCGCAGCATCGACTTGGGAAGCCTGTATTCGGGCAGAGCGAAGCGGAGCATTCCACCCGCCTCAGACTTGCTGTCGTAGACCGTCACCTCGTGGCCCAGCATGGCCAGGTAGAACGACGCCGTAAGACCAGCCGGTCCAGCGCCTACCACGGCGATCTTGCGTCCGGTCGCCTCTAACTTGCGAGCGGTGATCTGACCGATCATCGACTCGTATTTATCAGATGAGAAGATCGAATCGGCAATGAAGCGGTGGACTTCCCTCATATTGACAGCCTGATCCAGCGTCTGTCGGCGGCAACGGCTGTCGCACGGATGCTGGCAGACCCGCCCCGTCGACGAAGGCAGCGGATTGTCGAGAATCACCGAAAGAAAGGCCTCTTCCAGGCGGCTCTCTTTGTAGAGCTGCAGGAAACGGGGAATGTTCATGTGCAGCGGGCAGCTGTTCTCACAGGGTGAGAGAGCCAGTTCCTCGCAGACGCCGGCTGTACAGCGGTGCGCCAGAATGTGGTCTTCGAACTCGTTCCGGAAGTGCCTTAACGTCGTAAGTACGGGATTCGGAGCGGTTTGCCCCAGCCCACACAGCGAACAGTCACGGATGTAGCGGCTCAGTTCGTCCAGAATCTCAAGATGATGCGTAGTTCCTGCCCCTTCGGTGACACGGTTTAGAATACGCATGCATTTATTCAATCCGACGCGGCACGGAATGCATTTTCCGCATGACTCCGAGTGGGTGAACTCGATGAAGTAACGGGCGACATCAACCATGCAGTTGTCTTCGTCCATCACGACCATGCCGCCAGAGCCCATGATGGATCCGAGTTGCGCCAGATTTTCGTAGTCCACCGCGGTATCAAACATGTCTTGCGGAATGCAGCCGCCGGACGGCCCGCCCGTCTGGACGGCTTTTACCTGACGCCCTCCGACTGCGCCTTCACCGATGTCGTAGATGAACGTCTTCAAGGGCGTGCCGAGCGGCATTTCCACCAGACCGGTGTTCTTCACCTTGCCTACAAGGGAGAACACTTTGGTCCCAGAGCTCTTCGCACTCCCGGTCTCGGTAAACCACGCCGGGCCGCGCGTCACGATGGGCGCGATGTTGTACCAGGTTTCGACGTTGTTGATGTTTGTCGGCTTTCCCCACAAACCTTTTTGCGCTGGGAACGGAGGACGCGGACGCGGTCTGCCGGCTTCGCCTTCCAGTGAGGCAATCAGCGCGGTTTCCTCTCCACAGACGAACGCACCAGCGCCTTCGACTAACTCGATGTCGAACTTGAATCCACGGCCAAGGATGTTCTCCCCCAGCAGGCCGTATTCCCTTGCCTGCTCGATCGCGCGATTCAAACGATGAACCGCGAGCGGATACTCGGCTCGCACATAGATGATTCCTTCGGTTGCGCCCATCACGTAGCCGCCGATAATCATCCCTTCCAGCAGCGAGTGCGGATCGCTCTCGATCTCGTTGCGGTTCATGTAGGCGCCGGGATCGCCCTCATCCGCATTGCAGATGATGTACTTGGGCTCGGCTTTCGCCTTGGCGAGAAACTCCCATTTGTTGCCGGTAAGATATCCGGCGCCACCACGGCCACGCAGTTTCGAAGCCTTGATCTGCTCGATCACGGCTCCCGGGTTGGCGTCGATCAAAACTTTATAGAGCGCCTGATATCCACCGACCGCGATGTATTCTTCAATGTCGTCCGGGTTGATGATCCCGCAGTTCCGCAGAACGATCTTTTTCTGGCCTTTGAAGAACGTGACCTCGTTCCACGAAGGAACCTCAGGGTATCCCTGTCCGTAACGCACATGGCCGGTGATATGGTCCCACTCTTCAATTTTGCAGCAGATGAGGTCGGGAGTGAGATTGCCCTTGGTGATGTCGTGGAGCAATCGTCCCGCGTCGTTCGCCTGCACCTTCCGGAGCATGACGAGAGGATTGCCGGGCAGCCGGACACTCACCAGCGGCTCCTGGAAGCAGGCTCCAAAGCAACCGACCGGAGCGAGGACCAGGTTGTCTCCGCTGTTCTCGATCGCTTGTGCGAACGCATGGTAAAGACCCTCGGCTCCGTTGCCACGGCCGCAGGTTCCCATCCCGATGGCAACACGAGGCACAGCGGGGACGAGTTTGGCCATCCCAGCCTCCCGCACCGCGTTGAAGGCTCCAAAATCCAGAATTCGAGGCATGCTTACTCTCCGGCCCGGATGGTTTCGATTTCGCGTTGCAGGGTGCGCTCGGTGGCGTGTCCGCAGATGTGGTGGTTCACTTCGACGACCGGCGCCATGGCGCACTGCCCAAAGCAGGCGACAGTACGCACGGTGAACTGGCGATCAGCTGTGGTGAGCAGGAGTTTGTCGGCCTCATTGCCATCAGTTTCGCCACCGACAAGGCCGAGCCCTAATTCAAGTCGCGCGCCTTGCAGCAGGTTGCGCGAACCGCGCGTATGGCAGGCAGTACCGCGGCAAATGCAGATTGTGTTCTCACCTTGCGGCTGTAAATTGAAGAGTGCATAAAAGGTCGCGACACTGTAGATGCGGGCCAGCGGCATCTCCATCTTGGCGGCGATGTAGCGCAGCGTCTCCAGCGGAAGATATTTATAGCGGTTCCTCTCTTGCGTGGCTTCGAGAACGCCCAGCAACACTCCGGGCCGACCACGGCGAGTGGCAATCAGTTTGTCGATGAATACCTGCTCGTCGGCAGGAATGCTTGCAACCGAGGGTGTTGGCATTGACACTCCTCCGCGCGATGTATTGGCGCTTGTTCCAATGTAGCGATTTTCAACAAACAGACTCTGTCACCGGAAGCACAACCGTGGGTGACATCAATCACAGGGTCAGGTCTTCAGCGATTGAACGACTTGCGGAAGATCGGGTCCTCAGCCAGAAGACACAGAGCTCCACATCAAGCAGAACTTAATCCCGCCGATAACAACGTAGTGAGGTCGAGTATGTGGCGGGGACTACTTTTGACGATGCTATTAGCTGTGCTCCTGTCTCCGGGCGCAGGGCAAGACATCGATCGTCGCGATATTGAAGGAAAGCTTCTGGCTTTGGAGCGGGTTGGAAAACTGCAGGCAACTCAGCTGAAAGATTTGAAGATGCTGAACGAAGTTTTGGATGAGAACTTCGTTCTAGTGGATCAGGATGGCGCGGTGATGAACAAGGCGCAAGTTCTGGCTTATGTACAAATGGCGACATCCCTGCGATACCTGACCGGTGAAATGACCGTTCGCTTACATGGACGTACCGCGATTGTGACGGCCGGTACCTATCGCCTCAACGGAGTCGTGGCCGGCAAAAGTATCGAACGGCGCGGCCAATTTGTTGACACTTGGCTCGAGAAGGAGGGCAAATGGGTCGCCATCGCCAGTTTATCGACGCCACTGACATGAGCCGCGCAGGATTAATCAGCGACTGGCGCATCGTAAGAGCGATGTGCTTGATCCTTCTACTAGGTACCTCCACGGCGACCTGGTTATCGGCGCAACAGCTGGACGCAGCCGCCTCCGGCGCAATTCGCGCGCTGGAGCATGAATGGGTTGAAGCGCAGTCCCACAACGACAATCGGGCTTTAGACCTTATTCTCGACAGTACCGTTGTTTATGTGGAGTACGGTCGACTGGTGACCAAGGCGGATTACCTCTTGCGAATCAAACACCAGGATCCATCCACCGATGAAATCATCATGGAACCCATCACGGTGCGCGTCTTCGGCAGCACGGCCATCGTTACTGGAAGCTATCGGGAAACACAGCACCAAGGCGGTATGCGCAAATTCACGCGCTGGCGCTTCGTCGATACCTGGGCCTACAAAAGCCATAGCTGGTTGCTGATCGCGGCCGGATCGACGCCGGTCCGGGACTAGACAAGCCTCCTGTCGGCACCTCCTTGTCGTATTCCTCGTTATTCCCTGGTTATACGGACGACTTTCACGGGCCCCAGCAATCCCGACGCTACAAGCTTGGAATCAGCCTTGTAGAACTTCGGCGACGTGAAGGTATAGGTCTTCGTAACATTGGGTTGACGGTCACCAACGATGCGGTTGACCCACGCGTTCGTGACTTTGATCTCAACTGCGTTCTTCCCCGGTTTTAGAGCTGGCGTAATATCGACCCGGTAAGGTGTCTTCCATACGATTCCGAGCGGCTTGCCGTTGACAGATACCTCCGCCAGATTCTTCACGTCGCCGAGATCGAGCCACACATGGGCGCCCTTGGCAGACCAGTCAGCTGGCGCATCGATCGTTTTTGCGTAAGTGCCCTTTCCTGAGAAATACTTGACTCCCTCATCGGAGCTGTCACTCCATGAGGTCAGCTTGTCGAGGGTGATCTTCGCGGGCGCTCCCAAGTTCGGCTCAAAGCTGAGATCCCAGGGACCGCCCACGGTTGCCAGCGTGGTCTCAACCGTTTTTGGCAGGTTGCGAGAAGGCGTTTTCGCAGGTTTGCGAAATACGACGAACACCGTTCCCCAAGGTTCCAAGTGAAGAGGCACGGTCGTGCGGCCATCGGCGATTTGGAACGAGGCCGGATCCGTCGCGCCTGTATCCGCATGCCACAGTTCCGCTTCCTTTCCTGTTATGCGAAAACTGGCGTCCAGATTCTCATCACGGTCGTTGCGGTTGTCGACAAAATAGAGATCGCCGTCAGCCAGCTTGCGATGGACGAAAAGGACATTCGTATCGCCTTCGGGTTTCGTGTAGTCGAAGTCGGGAGCGACGCCGACTGCAGTAAGTACATCGCCCAAACTCTTATCTCCGTACACCCTTCCTTTGCCTACGGTATTTCCGCTGCCTGAACCCCAGAGTTGATCCACGAGGCTGTGAAACTCTTTCGAATCGTCGCTCAGGCTTGGGGTGTCTATTGGCTTCGGGCCCGCAACGATCGCGCCAACCTGGACCAGATCGCGAATCTTCTTGAGTACCGGCAGTGACATTTGCTGACTATGCGGGTCGAGCGCAAGCACGCGATAGCGCATGCCGCTGGGAGTAGCGAGCTGTCCGTCTTGGAAGGTGAGGACATGAATGAGAGCATCCGCGTTGACGTAATCGAAGTTGTAGCCGCCGGGAATGTCCGGGCCCTTCTTCCCAAACAAAGCTGTGAGGTTGGAGTCTTCTCCATAGAAATAGGCGATATCGGCATCGAAGCGTCCCTGTTGTAACAGGTAGGAACTGCGGGCCAGATACGACACCCACGGCTTGGCCTGCTCCGCCCAGGTTTCGTTGCGGTTGAACCACTGTCCAAACGGTCCGAGGGCGAGGCCCGGTTTCTTGTCGAGCAGTGGCTGATGCACTGAAGTGTGAATGACGAAGCGGTTGAGGCCCATCGCCAATTCTTTGTCGGCCGTCGGTTTCAAAGTGGCGGGTGACCATGCCCATGCGCCGGAGGATGCAGTCAGAGATTCCGCGGCCACCAGGTTCTGGCCATATATGTGAGCGACCGAAGCGGACTCGCGAATGTCAGCGTTATATCCATACTGCTCGTTGTTCACTCCGGGCTTCTGCGTCCACATGGCCGACATGGGCACGTCGTTGTGGCGCTTGACCTCCATCCCGTCGCCGATGAAAGCTCGCCCTTCTTCATGTGATTCGCCATAGTGGCCCATGCCGCGCGCGTGCAAGATGTCGTTGATCTGGTCGTAATGATTCTCGGCCAGCAACTCGCCCAGTGTCTTACGGAAGTCCCAAAGGAAGCGATCGCTGTCCTGAGAACTCTCGATGACGTGGCCTGCAAGGACCGGTATCCATGGGCGAGGGTCATAGCCACGCCGCTTGGTGAATTCGGCAATCATGTTGTCGGTCCAGTTCGCCGTCCCGGCTTCCCAGCTATCGCTGATCACGTATTGCAGTCCACGCTTGCCCATCAGGTCGCCGACCGCGCTCTTGTAGTTGTCAAGATACTTGTCCATGTACTCCTTGACATCCTCGCGGCTGAGCTTGTCGACCTCAAGACCCGTACCTTCCGGTGATGCGGGATGGTTCGTAACTCCCGTTAACGAGTAGCCGAAGCGAAGGATCACCCAGTTCCCTGCCGGCGGCGTCCAGTCCAGAGTTCCATCAGGACGCATCTTGGCAGTCAGATCGACGATATCGGTCTTGCGGATGGCATCACTTGCTGTAACTGGCGGCGTGGGAAAGGTATCCAAGCCGATGAGATTGGCGAAGCCGGCCTTCTCCTCGAAGCGGCTTACACGTCCGCCCGGGTGAAGTACGAGTTCCGAAATCTCGAAATTCGGATCAGGCTTCATGCCGCTGAAGTCGCCGAATGGGTTCTCCACGTCGAATGTCATTTCGCTAAACCCGGCGGGTGGCTTATCGGAAAACGCTATGCGGAAGAATCGCGCGCTGGTCGCGGAAAACGCGATGGTGTGTTCCTGGCCGCCGTCATTGGGGATGTCGACGAGTTTGCGGAAGGTCTGGCCATCGTCGCTCGCTTCCACGTCCGCAATCGACGGTGCCGCTCCGAACATATTTGCCGCCGCCGCGCCCGGATCATTGAGCACTAGCGTTACGGCGTGCATGGTCTGCGGAGACGCAAATTCATACTGTACCCACGCCTGTTGGCCTGCCGGAGCCTTGGGCAATTGCGTCGTCTTGACCAGGTCACCATCGTCGAGCATGGCCAAATTCAAGGTGCCGCTGCTCGAAGTGATTTTGGGCTGCAGTGTGGTTACCGGGACATCATTTTCGGGCGCGCGATAAGCAATTACCGCCGTGTCTGCATAGAAAGTCGCTCCCCCGGTTGGAGGTTGGCCGCTGATCATGGCAAGAAAATCAAAAAGTGGAATGTTCTGTATAGGGCCGCTGACAGTCGGAGGATGCGGCAACACGCCCGTGAAAGGTTTTCCACCGTCGACTCGGATTTCACTCCAGACCACTTTCTTCATACCCTGGTTTGGTTTGACCCATGGACCGCCCGATTCGCTCCATCCCGGAGATCCCGCAATCGCTTCCTCAAGTCCGAGTTGATCCGCCAGCGTTGTCGCGTAGCGGAATGCATCTTTCCATTCGGGCGTCATATAGACTAAGCGCTTGTCGACCAACTTCGGAGTGGTCAGCGATGCATCGAAGTTCTGGAATCCGCCGATTCCAACGCGGTTCATCCATTCCAAGTCGAGTTTGATACCTTCCTTCGTGATGTTGCCGTTCATCCAGTGCCACCACACGCGCGGTTTGGCGGAATTCGGCGGATTCTTGAATCCATCTTCGAGAGAGGCAGGTGCATTTTGCGCGAAGGATGAGAGCGACAGGGTTCCGGTTAGTGCTGAAAGTGCGACTGCAAGAATGCGTGTCGTGCGGGAATTGCTCATCGAGGGTTCCTCGGATTCCAGTTGTCTTGCAAATCCCAGATAGAAATTCGCCAGCTTCGACGATAAAAAGGATCACAATGAATTGGCTTTCGCGATTTTTCCCAACGCAATCGCGCTCGGCTTCACCGTCCGCTTTTGGGTCTCGCGATCGACGGCGATCAGTCCGAATTTCGGGGTGTAGCCGAAAATCCATTCGAAATTGTCGAGCAACGACCAGTGGATGTATCCGCGAACATCCACGCCATCATCGATGCACCGCTTCACTCCGGCCAGAGCACGCCGGATGTACTCGACACGGCGGGTGTCGTCTTCGGTGGCGACTCCGTTCTCGGTGACGATGACCGGCACACGCGTTTCTTTTGCGGCAAAACGAATCGTATGCTCCAACGATTCGGGATAGAACTCGTACCCCATCTGCGTGAGTTCGGCGCCTTGGGGTGGGGGAAGTGCCTTCGACGTGATTCGCGAACGGGTGTACGTCTGCACCCCGATGAAGTCGTCTTGTTTAGCCAGTTTCAGCCAAGGAACATAAACATCTGCCTGCTTCTCTGCGAAACGGCTGTCCGGGCCTTCTGGCTGGTCGTCCTCCATCGCGAGGGTAAGACCCACCGGAATGTTCTTTGCAGACTTGATGGCGGCTTTGGCCTTCGTGTGCGCCGCCATCATGTTCTCGCGAGATTTTTCCGCATCACCAATCAGGAAGCTGCTGAACTGCGGTGCATTTAGTTTCTGGCGCAGGCCGGCCTTCTGTGCAGCCATGATTCCCGCAAGATCCATGCCTGCCGGAGCATTGGGGAGATTGATCCAATGGAAGAGGTAGGGGATATCCGGTTCGTTGAAAGTTGCGCCGTAGGCTATGAGGTCGCCGAGATGCGCGGTGGCTTTTTCGCAGTACCGCGCGAATAGGTCAGCGGACTCGGGATTCTCCCACGCTCCCTGATAGGCAAACCATCGCGGCAGGGTGAAATGGGAGTAGGTAACCAGCGGAGTCAGCCCACGTTTATGGCATGCTTCCAGCATGCGCCGGTAGTGTTCCAGTTCGGCGCGCGAGAAGAATCCTTTCTCCGGTTCGATTCGTGCCCACTCGATGGAGAAACGGTAAGCGTTGAATCCAAGATCAGCGAGTTGATTGATGTCTTGCTCGTAGAGGTGATAGTGATCGCACGCGTCGCCCGAGGGCTCTTTGTACATGGTGTTGGGGGCGCGTTCGAGCAGCCAGTTATCGCTGTTGACGTTGTTGCCCTCGACCTGGTGAGCCGCGGTAGCGGCTCCCCAGAGGAACTTTGGCGGAAACTTCTGAGAGCCAGCGGGCGTTACCGCGCCCAACGACAATGGCTTGCCACTTGAGGCGACCAATCGTTCGCCTAGTCCGACTCCGAGCGCGAAAGTTGCGCCCTTCTGCATCCATTCTCTGCGATTCATGGTCATAACGGTCCTGCGCTTCCGCTCACTTCACTTCGAAGTTATAGGTTCCGGAACCAACATGGACTACGTTCTCCCCACCTTCCGACTGCGTAGTGACTGATTTTCCGCTTTCGGTTGCGTTCGCCCCTGCGATCGCAGGCAGGAACACCTTCGCTGATGTGTTTGCGGGGATGACGACTCGCAATGAGAATGGCCCGGCCGAACTTCCCTTCCAGTCACTGACGATCTTGCCGTAAACCGAGTCGTACTCAGCCCGCGCTGAAGGCATGCGCGAATCCAGATGGGGATGGACCACGATTTCCTTAAATCCGGGGGCGCTCAGCGTCGTGTCGATCCCGGCCGCGTAGCGGTATACCCAGGCGATCACCGACCCGAATGCATAGTGGTTGTACGAGTTCATCGAAGGATCTCCGGTGTCGCCGTTCCAGCGCTCCCACCAGGTGGTTGCGCCTTTGGAAAGCATGTAGCCCCACGATGGATAGGTCTCGTTCAGCAACAGCCGATAGGCGACATCGGACCGGCCGTGGTCCGCAAGAGTGAAGAGCAGGAAAGGAGTGCCGAGGAATCCGGTCGACAGGTGCCAGTTGTGACCCTCGATGTCCTTTACGAGTTTTTCGACGAGCGCGGGTTCGAGCGATTCCGGCGCCATTTTCGTATAGAGCGCGACAACGTAAGAGGTCTGCGTTCCGGTCCCGACTGTCCCGTCATCTTTGATGTAAGTCTTCTGAAAAGCCGACCTGATGTTCTGCACTACTTGGTCGTAGTGTTTCGCATCGTCTTCCTTGCCCACGGCGTGCGCCATCTGCGACATCATGTTCGCAATCAACGCCCAATATGCGCTTGCCAGCAAATCCTTGTTAGTGTTGGGATCAGGAGCTAGCCAATCGGCGAAGTTTGGTCCCACTCCGTTTTTGCGGATGAAATCGGGATTGCGGCTCTGGATGAATTCCATCCAGCGCTGCATCGCGTCCCAGTTCTTTTCGATCACCGACTTGTCGGCGTATTGGACCCAGGTCGTCCATGGAACGATCACGCCCGCGTCGCCCCATCCCGGTGCGCCGACCATCCCTTCATTCCATGCCGAGGTGCCCTCAGTTTCTCCTCCGCCAAATGGAAGCGTATTGGGAGAAACGTTGGTAAATGCTCCCGGGCTGGTTTGCGCGTCCACAATGTCTTGAATGAACTTTTGCGAGAAGGCAGCCACGTCGAAGTTGTAGCTTCCGGTTCGCCAGAAAACACCGGCGTCGCCCATCCATCCCAGACGCTCATCGCGCTGCGGACAATCGGTCGGAATGCTGAGGTAATTTCCCCGCTGGCCCCACAGGCCGATCTCCCACATGCGATTGACGAGGTCGCTCGAGGTCGTCAGCTTGGCAGCAGGCTCACCACTGACGCTGCTCAGAACCTGTCCTTTGATCGCGTCGAGAGATGGCTTGCCCGGATATCCAGTCACCTCGACATAGCGAAAGCCGTGAAACGTGAAATGAGGCGCGAAGGTTTCTTCACTACCGCCTTTGAGAATGTATGTGTCAGTCGCGTCGGCGTTTCGCAAGTTTGCCGTATAGATCGTGCCGTCGGGGTTCACGATTTCCGCGAACCGCAGGCGTACTTTCGTGCCCGCGGCGCCTTTTACCTTCAGGGTGACCCATCCGACCATGTTCTGGCCCATGTCGAAAACGTAGGCTTTATCGGGCAGGGGCTTCACCTCTTTTGGCGACAGAGTGTCGATTACACGCACCGGCGCTGTGATCTGGCTTGTGACCGCAATCGATGGCGCGTCGGCGATCGACGCTGGACTCCAATGCGAATCGTCAAAGTTCGATTGTTGCCAGCCTGCATTTTCCTGGCGGGCATCGTAGGTCTCGCCACCATAAATCTGGGATTCGAGAATGGGGGAAGCTGCCGCCTTCCAGGAATCGTCGGTGACAACTACGTCGTGAGTGCCATCGGCGTAGCTGATTTCAAGCTGAGCCTGAAAACGGTCCGGCGGAGCGAAGAAGTGCATTCCAACCCAGGTGAGTGGACTGCCATACCAGCCATCACCGAGAAGGGCGCTGATCTGGTTCTTGCCACGATTTACAAACTCGGTGACGTTGTAGGTCTGATACAACACACGCTTGCGATAGTCGGTGAACTCGGGCGTGAGCACGTCACTGCTGACGCGGTTTCCATTGAGGTACACACGGTAGCTGCCGAGAGCGGTGACGTAGAGGCGGGCGCTGCGAACCTGCTTCGACACATCGATGGCCCGGCGGAAGGACGCTGCGGGTTGTGGCAAAGGGCCGGGATCGCCGAGTCGCGTGTCGCCCAAATCCGCGACGACGTTGGCGGCCTGCCACGACGAATCGTTTTCTGAGGCCGCTTTCCAGCTTTCTCCGGACGGGAACCGTTTGATGGAGCCATTCGCTTCGGTGATTTTTACCAGAGCGGCGAGCGCAGCCTTCGCGCTCTTCGCGTCGGCATTTGGGCCCCGCCGCGGAATATCCGGCGCGGTGACCTTGATCTCCACAAGATTGTCGCCAGTCTTGAGTTCGCCCGCGATGTCCCGTCGATCGAACGTTCCCCATTCGTGCTTGTGACCCACCTCGCGCCCATTCACCTTTGCGGTGTAATCTCCACGCACTGCCAGGAGTAACACAGCAGCGCGGGGTTTATTCGCGAGATGCAAATTCAAATGGAAACTTACCGAACTTTTCGGAACTGCCGCGAGGGCATCCTGTCGTTTCACCCAAATCCAGCGGATATCCTTACGGTCAGCTTCGTCTTCTGGATTTTTCCTGGTGATCCACTTGGCCTTCCAGTCTTCCGGGTGAAGCAGGCCCATCTCCCACCACGCCTCTTCGACGGAATCCGAATTCTTCCCCGACGAATCCCAAACACGAACCCTCCAGTAGTAGCGCTTTCGCGATTCGAGAGCCGGGCCTTTGTAAGCTATTCCGACGGACTCGTCTGAGTTCGTTTTACCGCTGTCCCACACATCGGCCTTCCCTGAACGCAAACCATCGAGGCTGCTGGCCACCAATACCTCGTAGGCCGCCTGCTTCCAATTGCGCTCGGTGCTGTGGCTTTGCCATGAGAGATGAGGCGACATGGCATCGATCCCCAGAGGGTTTTCACGGTATTCGCAGCGTAAGTGAACAGGTGCTGCCGAAGCGGCGCTAACCGTGACCGCAAGAGCGACGAACATCTTAAGCAGAGTCGGGTGGTTCAAGCGATTCTCCTGTCGGGATCGACCGCGGCCGTGAAGGCATTCGCTGTGTCGTGACGAGCAGATGTGGACATTGCTGCTTTATCGTCGAATGGCCGGGATGGTTTCACCGGGCAGGCACTCGTGTCAACTTGCGAACTCCCGTTCCCTGGCATTTCGCGCTGTGAAAACCACTGGCTTTGAATAACCGCCGAAAACTTGGTTGACCATGCAGAAAGGGCGCAATTGGAATTGGTGAGGTCCTTTCTGGTTCTTGGTGTAGGTCGGCCATATTTCGCATTGCAGAACAGGAGGACTGAGAAAGACTGGGCTTTGGCTTTAACAAACCTGAATGCACTCCATCCTGAGGAGTGCGGCCAACTTCTTCAGTTTGCCGGAAACGTGCCCCACTCCCACCGCGCAGTGATGCGCCGGACCATGCGCGTTCCACTGATCCAGGAAATTTCTCGCGCCAAGAGAGAATCTGTACCGGCTATTGGTGTTGCCGATTTCCAGAATCGGTCCGGGCACAGACTCTCCCTCCGCTGTCAGAAACTTGAGTTTGCCATCCACGGTCTGGACGACAGAAAGCAAAGTTGCAGGACCATGCTTCACAGACATCTCCACCGAGAGTCCGTGGCCCACCTTCCCGTGATATACGTCCAGCGGCCGAACTTTTGTCTTTCCCTGTGCGATCGCAATATGACCCGGGCCGTCGTGCCCCATCAGGATGACATTGTCGTTATAGTCCACGGCGTAGTATTCGGTGAAAGAGCCTCCAACGCCGAATGTGTCGAGTATCTTCATGGCCTGAACATTCTTGATTTCGTACTCCCCGGCGACCGGCACGCTACGCGCGGTCAGCAAGCTTGTGCCCAGGATGATCGAACTGATCGCGTCCTCGCTGTCCTCACTTCCTGCGCCTTTGTGGTAGTAGGCGAGCGAGCCGAGATTGTGGCGCTCGACCAAACGATCCAGAGCCACAGAAGTGCGAGCGGCGCGAAAAAGTTCTTGCTCTGAACAATCGGGCTGTACATCGAAGGTAGTCCTGAACTCTGTGACCTTGCGATTCGCATCGGCTTCATTGACGTCGCGTCGCAGAGCGGCTAGTTCTTCTACTTCGAGGACCTCAATGTGGCCTCCGAAGTAAGCGCATTGCTGGGTGAGGTCGGAGTAGATGTCGAGCATGCCTCCGTAGTAATGGCCCATCACTCCGAGGCGGTTGTGCTCCATGACCTGCGCTACGCGTGCGGCTTCGACCCAATCGGAAATCTCAGCCCAGGCGACAGGACCGTTATCGAGTGTTCCGGTCACCTGAAAGAACGGAATGCGGCAGCGATTAAAAACGTTAGCGATCTCAGGAACGGGACAAGCCTGGCAGAAGGCAAGCCATTCACCGGTCATCTTGGTGCGGTCTCCGAGAAGATTGAATCGCTCATAGTCAATGGCGGGCGCGGGCGAGAGGTTCAAAATGATGACCGGCACTTTCGCGCGGCGGACAGCCGGAAGCACGGTCGAAGACAGAGCGTAGGTCGTGACGTGCAGAAAAATCAGATCAACATCCGCTTTGCGAAACTCATGTCCCGCTGCAAAGGACTTCTCAGGAGTGTCGACGAGTCCGAGATTGACTACTTTCACCCTTGAACTCTCGAGCTTTCGTGCCAGTAGCTCGGTAAATCCAACGAGTCTATCTCTGAGTCCGGGGAACTGTTCCCAGTACGCATCCAAACCGATGCCGAAGAGTCCGACCTTGAGTGGCTCGTCTGTCGAATTCATTCCAAAAAATGTCCCGTTCAGAAAAACCTGTGAATCGGGAGCATAGCCCGTGTTCGTCCGAGCCACAAGCCTGTCGCTTACCTGAAGCGGCATTTCGAAGTGCGAAACGCGCGAGTCTATACCGAAACAGCTCCGAGAAGTAGCGGCTTTCGATGGCATGCCCTTTGCACAAGTGTTCGCTGGCAAAGAGCATCTTCAACCGCTTGGATGCCATTCCCCATTGTTTCTTATGACGAAATGAGCTTCAGTCTGTAGATTGAGCGTTGACGTCGAATACAGGCTGGTGCAGCATTCGATACTTGCCGGTTGAGAGGCGTTCGATGTCCCCCTGGAGGAATTGCATGAGCATTCGGTTGGCATCACAAATAATAACGAACTTCACTGTTCTCATATTCTGCGCTTTGGTTTCCTCTGCGCAGGAACAGCCGATCAAAGTGACGGCGCATTGGGACAAGGTCATCCACACATCCCAGACAACTCCGACGCTGCAGGTTGTCGTCAATCCTCCTCTGCAGCGGAGCACACCGGTGCACGACAATGCCTTCAAGGCGTTGCATGATCTGGGAGCGGACTATGTGCGTTACGTTCCATGGCTTCCCTATCCGAAGCTCGGGGTCGCGGAGCTCGAACCTCCAAAGGATGGGAAAACGTCCTGGGACTTTACACCGATCGATCCCATAACGATTGACTTCCTCGAGGCGACGAAGGGACACTCCGTCATTTTGAACTTCAGCACCATCCCACAGTGGATGTACAAGACCGACAAGCCCGTCGAGTATCCCGCGGACCCGGCGCAAGTGACCTGGACGTACGAGCAGGGCACGGAACTCCGCGATCCCAGCATGAAGGAAGTCGCCGACTACTTTGCCCGGCTCGCCTCGTGGTACACGCAGGGTGGCTTCACTGATGAATTCGGAAAGCGTCACGAATCTGGATACCACTACTCAATACCCTACTGGGAGGTGCTGAACGAAATCGATTTCGAGCACCACATTTCCCCAGAAACCTACACCAAGCTGTATGACGAAGTCGTCTTGGCAATGAAGAAGGTTCAGCCCGATATGAAGTTCGTCGGAATGGCGCTGGCTATCCCGATCGAACCGCACTACTTTGAGTATTTTCTTGATCACAAGAACCACAAGCCCGGAGTGCCGTTGGATTTCATTTCCTACCACTTCTATGCAGTTCCATCGATCGACGAAACCCCGGAAGTGGAGCAGTTCACGTACTTCGCTCAGGCCGACGGATTCCTCAAGACGGTTCGCTACATCGAGGCAATCCGGAAGCGGTTGTCTCCGGAGACGAAGACGACGATCGACGAACTCGGTGTGATTTCGGCTGACGATCTTGCTCAAGGTACTCCGGGACACGTGGCTCAGCCAATTCCGAATTCCTACTGGAACCTGGCCGGTGCGATGTATGCGTACCTCTTCGGAGAACTTACGCAGATCGGCATCGATGTTGCCGGAGAGTCACAGCTTGTCGGATTTCCCACCCAATTTCCCAGCGTCTCTATGGTTGATTGGAATGACGGGAAGCCAAACGCACGCTTCTGGGTGCTTAAGCTGCTTCACGACCACTTCGGCCCAGGCGACAAGCAGGTCGAGATTGAAACCGCGCCGAACAATACGTATGTCTATTCTCTGGCCTTTGTCACGCACGACGGCAAACACCGCGTGCTCTTGGTTAACAAGCGCGATCGGAAATTCGATGTTGCGGTGACAGGCGCGAGCGGCGGACAAGTGGAGTTCGTCGACCAAACCACGGGCTTCCAGCCTCCAGCCATGACGAAGCTGAGTAGCGACACGACAAGTCTGGGCGGATATTCTGTGGCAGTTGTGACGCTACCCTAGATGCGTGAGGCTCATTGCGCGGCTGGTTCGATTTCCTGCTTCGTCACCTCGCGGGGAGAGAACACCGGTTCCAGTCCACGCTGCTGGCTTGACCTGTCATGCAAGCGCCGGTATTCGGCCAGTGCTTTTTCCTGTTCGACATTGTTCCCGAGCGCTTTCTGAATTTGGGCCAGCCGATACCACCCGACTTCATTCTCGGGATCGATAGCAACCGCCCGCTGCGCATGGATCACAGCCTGGTCATTCAATTTCTTCGCCTGCAACACTGCCGCGAGGCCCAGTTGTGCTTCGGGAAAATCCGGATAGTGTCGCAACGCCTGTTCGAAGTATTGTTGCGCATCGTCGAATCGATTGGCCTTGCGGCGGAGTTCGCCAAGTTCGTACGCAGAATTGGCGTTGGCGGGATCGGCCTGTAGTTCCTGCTCGAATTCCTTTTCCGCTGCCGTAAGATCGTCCGCCGAGTGGCGTTGCCAATATCGCCCAAGCAGACTTCGGCCGACGCGGTAGTGGATCCCCGGCCGCTGCGGCTCCAACTTCAGCACCTCGCTATATTCCGTTATCGCCTGATCGTAAGAGCCCTGGCTCTCGTGCGCTTCCGCCGCCGCAAGATGCTTCCAAACCGACGTTGGAGCAACTTGCGCCAGCTTCTCCATGGTCAGAAAAGCGAAGTTCCCATAGATCTTTCCGGTTTGATATAGGATCTCGGGATCGTCCGGGAAAAGTCGGTTCAACCGCATCGCAACTTCGACCGCCTTGTCGTCTTTCTTAAGGCCTGTGTAGGCCCGCTGCAATTCCAGGCCGCACATGCGCTTGATCTCAGTGTCGGAAGGATGATGAAGGCATCTTTCGAGTCCCGGGACGGCTTCCTCGTAGAGACCAAGTTCTGAGAGCGACATCGCGAGAAGATTGTCGGTCTTGGTTAGGGCAGGCTTCAGCTTCAGTGCTTGCCGCAGAGTGGGAACGGCTTGTTCAAACTTGCGCTCTTGGAAATAGATCAAGCCGAGATTTGCATGAACTTCCGCCATCCCGGGCTCAAGCTGACGCAGCTTTTCAAACGCCTTCTCAGCCTCTGCATAACGCCCTGCTGCCAGCGCGGATTCCCCCTCTTCTGCGTAGCGCTCGACTGAACTTGTGTCCTGCCCTAAAGCCACGAATACGGCGAGAGCCAGTACGACCAGTAAGATCCAGCCCAATGCAAGTTGGCGTTTCACGGTGCGAGTGTACCTCAAAAAAACCGCCAGCCGGACTGGGCTGGCGGTCTTTCCAACTGCTTCGTGGCAGGAGGTCAGAAAGTTATTTTTCCTCCGAGTTGAACGATGCGGCCGGGACGGGCCGACACTATCTTCCCGAAGTTTGTATTCGGACTCGGCGGCACGTCATTCACGTTTCGGTCAATCGCACCTGTGCCGGGTCCGCTGGCAGCCACCGTCGGGGAGCCAGGGTCGACTCCCCACTGGGTATGATTAAACGTATTGAAGGTCTCAACGCGTAGCTGGAATGCAACCCGTTCCCCGAACTTGAAAGTCTTGCCCAGGCCCACATCCCAGTTGTTGATACCAGGCTCGCGCAGTATGTTACGGCCACTGGTGCCGAATGCACCTGCCAAGGGTTGGGTAAAGCAAGCAGTATTGAACCATTCGTTGATGCCCTTGGTGAAGCCGCTCTTCGGATTGCATCCTGGAACCAAGTCTGCACGTTGATTGAATCCGTTCAGGAGTCCGAAGGTGTCGCTCGCCTGTACCGAGTAGGGGAAGCCTTGTTGGAATGTTGTGATGCTGGTCAGCTGCCAGCCGCCGATGGCGGCATCCGCCGCTCTGTTCGCGCCGCCCAGAAAGCGCTTGCCGCGCCCGATTGGCAGGCTGTAGACGATACTTCCGACAAACCGCTGGCCTACATTGAAATCGGAGGGTCCATAATCGGCTCTGGGATCGTGGTCATTCATATGCCCGGCGAACCCATTCGTGGCGCCGATGCCAGCCGCAGCCGACTTGTCATCAAGGCTTTTTGCCCAGGTGTAAACCGCGGTAAACGCCATATCACTAGCTCGGCGTTCGAGCTTTACGTTGGCCGCGTTGTAGTTCGAATATCCGTCCCAATGGCTATCCAGGGTAGCAAAGGCTGAGAAATTCACGTACGGTCTCCGGTCGTTGATGGGACAGTCTCCCGCCGTCGGATCTGCCTGACAAACAGCCGGGTTTGAAGCCGGGAAAGGTTGGTTGATATTGGTGCGATCCAGCAGGTGGGTTCCCTTGTTGCCGACATAGTTCACTTCTAACGTGGTGTTGCGGGACAGTTCCCTTTGCACGGACAGCGACCACTGCTGCACGTACGGGTTCCGTGGATGCTCCGAAATGATAACCGCGATGAATTGTCCGCCCTGGGCTGCGATCGTCACCGGCAAAGGTGCAGTTAGCGGAGGGAACAATTGATCAGTCAACTTTGGGGCGACCGCCAGCGTTTGCGCGGTCGGGGTCAAGGTGGTGCGCTCCACAAAGGGATATAAGTCGCCCGAGTCATCCATCTCACGAGTTTCGAAAGAATCCCAGTAAATCCCGTAGCCGCCTCGGACCACAGTTTTATCTCCGCCGAACGGTCTGAAAGCGAAGCCGACACGTGGAGCGAATGGAGTTTTGGATCCCTTCGCCGGCGTGTTGCTGCCGCAATAGTCATAGAAGCCGTTGCCCGCAGGCGCAATCCCGTTCGTCAGCAGGGCTTTGTCCGCAAAGCACAAGCCCCCTAAGGTATTGGCAGGATTGATCCAGAACAACTTGTTGTTCGTCTCGTACGGGACATTGCGATAGTCCCAGCGGAGGCCCAGGTTTAATGTCAGCCGGTTCGTGACTTTCCATTCGTCTTGAACATACGGAGCAAAATACTTGAAGTGATACTGGTTCAAATTGCCCGCCACACCTGGAGTGCTGAAGGGTCCGGGCTGGAAGGTGCTGGCTTGACCGTAATAGCCGAGTAGAAAATCGGCCACTGCATTGCCAGTTCCACAGAGTCCGGAAGGAGTCGAACAGGTTCCGCCCTGGCCATTCTGAAGAATGGTCGTATTGTTGTACGTGTAGGAGCCGAGGAAGTTGGTGGAGAGATCCCGCTTCTGAACCCATGTGCGAAAGTCAAAGCCCACGCCGATGGTGTGCTTGCCCCGCACCATTGACAGTGAATCGGAGAACTCCCACATCGGTATATCGCTGGTGGTAGGAACGTTACCCGGGCTTCCGAAAGTAGAGAAATTCTGGAACGTGACTTGCGGAAAACCTGCCGCATAGGAGGGTAACGTTGTAAAAATGCCCGTCAACCCCAGGTTTGTTATATCGGCTGAGGAAGTCGCGGGTGCCCCCTGGATAGTCGTGGCATGGAGGTAGCCAAGCCGAAAGCTGTTCACCACGCTGTGTCCGAGTGTAATGGTGTGTGACACTGCCCAACTCGTCGAGTTCTCTGTAAAGGTATTCAGTCCGTAGCCGAGCGATGCTGTGCCGGCATTTTCCAGGGAGTAATCCGCTTTGGTATACCGGAAAAAAACGGAGCCCAGACGACCCAAACTTTGATCGAGCTTGTAGGTCTGCTGGTCCGTATTGGTCGGAAGACCTGTGACCAAGTGGAAGTTACCCAGACTGCACCCGATACAATTTGGAGCCGAGAATATGTTCGCGCCGAGCGCCACGTTGGGTAGCTTCACGAACCGGCTGCTTTGAATCATGTTCCCTGAGAAAGCCGCACCAGTATTCGGATCGACGGGCATGCATGGATTATTGCTGGCCAGAGCTACCTGGCACGGCGAATTCGGCGTGGCGTCGTAAGGCGGCAAGTTGAGCGCGGAAAAGTCTCCGTTCAATTCCGCCGTCGTCGGAACGTTGTAGAACTGATTCGATCCATTGCGAATGCGCCAGCCCTCATAGTTCGCCAGCCAAAATGTTTTGTTTCGTCCATCGTAGAGCTTGGGGATGTATACCGGTCCACCTGCAACGAATCCGAATTGATTCTGCCGTAGTTCAGGGATCGCAGGTTGAAAGTGAGCTTTGGCATCAAAAGCATCATTGCGGTCGAAGAGAAAGAGCGATCCATGCAATTGATTGGTGCCACTCTTGCTTACGATGTTGATCTGGTTGGCACTGAAGCCGTATTCAGCTGTATAGGTTTCGCTTTGGACCTTGAACTCCTGAATCGCGTCCTGAGAAAGAATAACTGCAGGCGTATTCAAGGCCGTGTCCGTATTGGATAAGCCGTCCAGAGTGTAGTTATTGGACTCCGGCCGACCACCGTTGATACTGATGGCGTTCCCTTCGTTCTGTCGCATCTGACCTTGCTCGCCGACCGTCTGGACCGCTCCCGCACCGATGAATAGCAGGTTCAGAAAGTTGCGTCCGTTGAGCGGCAGTTCATCGACCTGCTTCTCGCTCACCAGTTGCGACACAGCGGCGTTCTCGGTGTCGAGGGCGACGGCATTGGCTTCGACCGACACGCTCTCTGTCACGGCGCCCGCCTTTAACGTAACGTCGGCCCGGGCTTCCTGGCCCACCACCAAGCCGACATTGTCCACGACAGACTTCTGAAAGCCCGCCGACTGAACCGTCACCCTGTAGGTTCCCGGCGCGAGATAAGGAACAGTGAAATCGCCAGAAGAGGTCGTCTCCGTATGCTTGGTCACGTTAGTTGCAACGTTGGTGACGTCCACACTCGCCTTCGTCACCACTGCTCCGGAATTATCTTTGACCGTTCCGAGGATGGTTCCGTAGGCACCACCCTGACCGTACAGAAGACCTGCCGCCGAAATCACAATCAAGCACAGTGAGAGAATGCGTGTCGTCGCGGACATGATGTTTTCTCCTCGCGACGTTTGCAACTCGTGGAATAGGGATCATTCCCGCGTCTCACAAACCTGATCATGGAACTTTCCCCAGCCCCAAAACCCACGTCGCCGTCTACTGGGGGTGGATGCTCCCATTGACCGCCGAGCATCGTCAACTCGCAACCGGGAAACCATCCGCATTTCGCGGTGACAAACCGACGTGATAGCGGACGGCGCGAGTGCCAAATCGTTATTTAGCAATCGATTCAAGCGTAAGCTTCATTGCTTTTTCTGGGCGGCAAGAGCAACCTCGCGGCCTATTTCGTTTTGCATTGCAGAAAATTTTCAGGCGGGTGCTAGAGCACGCGGAGCCCACGCGTGAGCCGGGTGCGTCAAACGGAATTCCGGAAAAACGACGGCAGGCTCTATTGAACCGCTCGATTCAGTGGGCCATCGGTGCGCGGGCTGAGTCGAAAGGATCGGTTCGAACAAGGTTCGCCAGAGCGTCGTTCGGATAGTAATGATCCACAGTCCCAGGGGTCACCAGTTTGTGCTCAACGAACACTGCCGGCGGGACCGGACGTTGGTTCAGAATGTCGAGACTGACTCGAATCAGGTTTTCGCCGTACCGTTCGGGGAAGTAAGCCACGGACCCGACGAATCGAGTTTTAGGCTGACGCAATTCCGCTCTTCCCTCCGGCGAAGCATTTTGACCGAGAACGGCACAGTTCTCCGAACGGCCCGCTTCCTGAAAAGCACGCAATGCGCCGAGTGCGCTGGGATCATTGATCGCTCCCACCAGCACGTGCCGCGCATGCGAGGAACGGAGGTGTCTTCGTACCGCTTCAAAGCTGGGCCCCAGTTCTCCGTCGCCATCCAGGTAAGTCACGCGACAGTTCGCGGCGCTCGGCAATACCAGATTGACTCCTACAAGCAATCCCGACAATCGCATGCGCGGAAGGTTCCCTGCCCGCTTCAACTCGAGCAGGAGGATCTCGTCAACTTCCGAGTGCCAGTGCTCTTTGACCCAGCGGCCCAGGTAACGGCCGCCGATCAATCCGGCTTCATAGTTGTTGGCGCCATAATAGGTGGCGCCGGGATGAGGGATATCGATCGCAATCATCGGAATGCCGGCCTCGCGATACTTCGCCGCGACGATCGGTGCAACTTCCTCGTCGGTCTGGAACTCGATCGCCAAGTCAACCTTTTCGCGCACGAGCAGATCAGCGTTTCGTTGCGCGGTCTTGGCGCTGTAGCGATTATCGAGAGAGATGAGTTCGATGCCTTCGGCAGCCGCCGCTCGCTGCAAGCCTTCGGACACATCTCGAGAGAACTGATAATCGGTGCCCTGCGCCGCATACCCCAAACGGTAGAGCCGCTGCTTCCATGGGCGGACGCGGGACTGATAAAGATTCTGTCCCACTTTATCGACCATGCCGCACTTTTCGAGCGTGTAGAGGAGCCGGAACACCATCGTCTTTGGCAGGCCACACCGCGCACAAATCTCTTTCAGCGGAAGGGCTTCCCCGGGCGAGTGAAATGCGCTTAAGAGCTGAGACGAATGGATGATCGACTTGACCAGGTATCGGTCTCGTGTCTGAGCGGCGGGGCTCATATGTGCGGACATAATGATCCATTTTTTTCATTTTGCAAAGCGAAATTTGCGATAGCGACCTTGGCAGAGCCCTCAGGCAAACAAACGCACCCCGGCCATGGTCCGCTGCAAGACATTTGTTATTGCCCAGGGATGCTTGCGCGAAAGGATTGACCGTCCTCGCTGCCGCTCAACAAAATCGTTTATGCTGTGTACGCCGCGGAATTTGCGGGGCAACTCCCTTCCGCGTCAAACTGCAATGGACAGTTCGATTCTACAACGCGAAATCGCTGCGCCTGCCTGCACTCAGAGGTTGGCTAGTCACGTGATCGGGGTCAGAATCGATATCTTGCCTTCTCCACTCTTTGCCTCGCGTGGTGTGCTGTTAAGGCATTTCGCTGTGCGAAACACTAAGATTTGCCAAAGAAAACCGTGACGGCGTGAGAGATCGAATGTAATCTTCCGTCGCTAAGAGAGGTTTGCATGGGTTCGTCCACGAGTGACAAGGTTTTTGCCGCCCTTGAGACATTCCGCATTGAGCTGCCATCGTGGGGTTTCGCCAATACCGGCACCCGTTTCGGAAAATTCATTCAACCTGCAGCGGCCACCACTACCGAGGAAAAGTTCAGCGATGCGGGCCAGTTGCACCTTCTGACAGGTGTCTGTCCGACAGTGGCGTTGCATGTCCTGTGGGACTGCCCTGCGGGTGTGCAAAGCACAGATGAGATTAAGCGGTTTGCGAGCCGTTATGCCGTTGCCCCAGGTTCGATCAACCCCAATCTTTTCCAGGATCAAGAATACAAATATGGATCGTTCGGCAATCCGGATGAAGCAATTCGCCAGCGCGCCATGCGGCATACCAAAGACAGCATTGAAATCGCAAGGCGGCTGAATAGCCGCGACATTTCATTTTGGTTTGCGGATGGATCGAACTATCCAGGCACCGCCAACATCCGGCAGCGCAAAGAATGGTTCACCGACGGCTTGAAAACTGCGCACCAGCAGTTGTCCCCAGACCAACGGATACTAGTCGAGTACAAACCGTTCGAGCCCGCTTTCTATCACACGGACATCGCAGACTGGGGAATGGCCTTGCTGCTGTCACGCGCGGCTGGCCCGCAAGCTAAGGTTCTGGTCGACACTGGACACCACTACGCGGCGCAAAACATCGAGCAAATCGTTGCCTGGCTTTTGTCTGAGAACATGCTGGGCGGCTTCCACTTCAATGATCGCCGCTATGCCGATGACGACCTGACCATGGGTTCCATCGATCCCTATCAGGTATTTCGCATCTTCCATGAGATCCACTTCTTTGAATGGGAAACCGGCCAGCGCGCCGACATTGCCTACATGGTCGATCAGAGCCATAACCTGAAAGGCAAGATGGAAGCCATGATTCAGACCGTGACCATGGCGCAGCAACTCTTCGCCAAAGCGGCGTTGGTCGATTCGAAGAAGCTCGCCACAGCCCAGAAGAACTGCAATCTGGTTGACGCCGAGTCGGCGCTGCAAGATGCTTTTGCCACCGACGTTCGTCCCGCAATCCAGCAGTGGCGAGAGTCTAAGGGACTGCCCAAAGATCCGATGGAAGCCTTCCGGCAAAGCGGCTACCTGGAGCGCATCACAAAAGAGCGGGCGGCGAAGAACTCCCACAATGTGTCTTCGTATGCCTAGCCCCACTCACTCGAAGCCTTATCTGGCCTTCGATTTCGGAGCCGAAAGCGGACGCGCTGTTCTAGCGCATTTGCAGTCCGGCATTCTGACGACCGAGGAGGTCCATCGCTTTCGGAATGAGCCCGTGGAGTACAGCGGTTCCCTTCACTGGGACGCTCCTCGCCTCTGGTTCGAGGTGCGGAAGGCTTTGAGTCTTGTAGAGCAGATGGAATTGGCGGGGATCGGCGTGGACGCCTGGGGCGTTGATTACGCTTTGCTCGGCGAGCGCGGTGAATTACTTCAGAATCCGTATCACTATCGCGACCGCCGCACCGAGGGCCTGATGGACGACGTATTTCGAAAGGTCGCGAAGGATCAGATCTATCGGGCGACAGGCATCCAGTTCATGGCGATCAACACGCTCTACCAGCTCTACGCTGCCCAGCGCGACACACCGACAATAATCGCGGCAGCGAAAACCTGGCTCACCATTCCGGATCTCTTCAATTACTGGCTGACCGGAAACGCGGTTTGCGAATTCACGAATGCAACCACGACCCAACTCGTCGATCCGGTCAAACGCACCTGGGCAGCGGATCTCATGCAACAGGTGGGTCTGAACTCCAGCTTGCCGGCACCCATCGTCGAGCCGGGCTCGATCTTAGGCACGCTGCTCCCATCCTTAGCACAGAACTCGTCTTTTGCCGGAACTCCGGTGATTGCTCCCGCCTGCCATGACACCGGATCTGCAGTGGCGGCGATTACAGCTCGCGATGGCACTGCGTTCTTGAGTTCCGGGACATGGTCGCTGATTGGCACCGAACTTGATGCTCCCGTCGTCACTCCCGAGGCGCTCAGGTTGAACTTCACCAACGAGGGCGGAGTCAACGGAACGACGCGCCTGCTGAAAAACGTGATGGGACTCTGGATGCTGCAGGGTTGCAGAAACTGCTGGAGCGTACGCGGTCAAAATTCCGACTATCGGGAACTGGTCGAATTGGCGAGTCGCGAACCTGCCTTCGCTCATCTCGTGGACCCCGATGACGAAGCCTTCCTTCATCCAACCGATATGCTCGCCGCCGTTGACCAATTCTGCCGGAAGACTCATCAGTCGGTGCCCGCGACTCCGGGCGCCTATGTGCGATGCATCCTCGAGAGCCTGGCTCTGAAGTATCGGATCGTTCTGCGCAGTCTCGAGCGGCTTTGCGGAAAGCGCATCGACCAGATTCGAGTCATCGGCGGCGGCTCGAAGAATCGATTGCTCAATCAGTTCACCGCGGATGCGACGGGGAAAAGGGTGCTGGTTGGGCCCGCCGAGGCCACCGCTCTCGGGAACATCGCTATACAAATCCTGACAACCGGCGAAGCTTCGTCACTTCAGCAGGTGCGCGGCATCATTGATCGATCCTTTCCAACGGAGGTCTTCGAGCCCGTGGAGAGCGACAAGTGGGAGCGCCAGACCGAGCGATTTGAACAGTATTGCGAGATGACTTATGCCTGAAATCAAAGAAACAACGTATTTGAAAGACCTGTGGAACGAACAGCACGCCCGCGATCTGGGTGGAGATCAGTTGGCGCTTTTGCGATACCGCTCGAATTTGCTGGGCGCGGATCTCCGCATCACCAATTTCGGCGGTGGAAACACGAGTTCGAAAATCGAACTGCCTGACCCGTTTACCGGAAAGCCTGTTCGTGTACTGGCAGTTAAGGGCAGTGGCGGCGACATTGGCTCGATTACCGAGTCTGGATTCGCTCTTCTTTATCTCGATCGCCTCGAGCACCTGAAGGAACTGTACCGCGGGGAGAAGTATGAGGATGAGATGGTCCGCTACTATCCACTCTCCGCATTTGGCGAGAATCGCGTTGCCGCTTCCATCGATACTCCTTTGCATGCGCTTCTTCCCTTCGCGCACGTCGATCATCTGCATCCCGATTGGGCGATTGCGCTGGCTGCCAGCGCAAATGGCAAACGTAAGCTGGATCAATTCAACAAGGAATTCGGACGCAAAATCGTCTGGGTTCCATGGCAGCGGCCAGGCTTTGAACTGGCACTTCTTATCGAACGGGCCGTCAAAGAGAACCCGGGCGTGGAAGGCCTGATCCTCGGAGGCCACGGCCTGTTCACGTGGGGAATGACGCAACGGGACTGCTATCTGAACAGCGTCCACACCATCGACCAGATGGGTGAATTCATCCAACAGCATCAGGCAAAGAAGGGCTCTCTGTTCGGAGGAGTCGAGCACTCGCCAGTTCCGGACCGCAGGGCCATCGCCACGCAGATTCTTCCCGCATTGCGCGGCACGGTATCCTCGAACCGCCGAGTCGTCGCGCATTACGCTGATGATGACGATGCGCTAGCCTTTGCCGGGTCGAAATGGGCCAAGGAATTGAGCTCTCTTGGAACCAGTTGTCCCGACCACTTCCTGCGAACCAGAGTCAGTCCGTGGTTCATCGATTGGGATCCTGCGAAAGAAGACGTTCAGGCCCTCAAGAACCGCATCCATAATGAGGTCGCCGCCTACCGTGCTGGTTATGAGAAGTATTACGAAGAATGGGCTACCAGCGAGTCTCCGAAACTTCGCGATTCCAATCCTTCGGTCGTTGTCATCCCCGGACTAGGCCTCTTCGGTTTTGGCAAGAATAAAAAGGAAGCCCGGATTACGACTGAGTTCTTTATCAATGCTATTCACGTGATGGTCGGAGCTACTGCTTTGGAGGACGGGAGGGTCTCCCATCCGCTGCCACAGGCGCGGACTGCAGAGCAGTCCAAACAATTCACTGAATTTCACAACTATGTTGCTTTGCCAAGATCGGAGGCATTCCGCATCGAGTATTGGGCTCTGGAAGAAGCCAAACTCCAGCGCATGCCCGCCGAAGCAGAGTTCAGCCGGAAGATTGCGCTCGTCATCGGCGGGGCCAGCGGAATCGGCCGTGAAGTGGCCCTGCTCCTTGGCCGCAGGGGAACCCACGTTGTTGTCGCCGACTTCGATCAGACAGGCGCCAGCAAAGTAGCCGATGAAGTCGGAGCAGTCTCGTCCTCCGAGTTCGTTGCCGCGACCGTAGTTGATCTCAGTTCATCGGAGTCTCTAGCCGAGGCAGTCCGATTCACGATTTCGAAGTTCGGCGGTATCGACATCGTGGTGAACACCGCCGCGATTTATCCTGTGCCCGGTCCCGACGGAGAGCTTTCGGAAGCGCAATGGGCTAAAACGTTCCAGGTGAACGTAACCGGAAATTACCTTCTAGCCCGCCAAACGGATTGGGTATTCAAAGATCAAAATCTGCCTGTCACGATGGTACTTACAAGCTCGGCGAATGCAGTTGTACCCAAGAAAGGCAGCGAGGCCTATGACACGAGCAAGACTGCTTTGAATCACCTGATCCGGGAACTCGCCATCAAGCTCAGTCCGCATGTGCGTGTGAACGGAATTGCCCCGGCAACCGTCGTCGCTGGATCCACGATGTTCCCTCGCGATCGCGTCATGCAATCCTTGCAAAAGTACGGGATAGAATTCTCCGAGTCTGAAACGATAGAAGAGCTGCGCAGCAAGCTGGCGGATTTCTACGCTCAGCGTACGCTGACTAAGCGTCCGATTCTGCCGCAAGACTGTGCGAATGCGATCGTCTGGCTGGCCGGCGATCAAAGCGGCAAAACAACAGGACACGTGATCCCGGTAGATGGGGGCTTATCCGAAGCCTATCTTCGATAGGCGATCTTTCTGAGGGAGCTAGAAGATGCAGCGCATCTGCTTTGTGTTGCAAGTCAAGCCGGAGCGGCTTGAAGAGTACAAAAAACGCCATCGCCAAGTGTGGCCCGAGATGCAGGCGGCGCTCCGTGAAACCGGGTGGGGGAATTACTCGCTGTTCCTGCGCGATGACGGCCTTCTCGTCGGATATCTGGAGACTGAAGACTTTGAGCGCGCACGGGCGGGGATGGCTCGGCGCGAGGTGAATGAAAGATGGCAACGGGAGATGGGCGACTTTTTTGTTCAGCCCGACGGAGTTCTCCCCGATCGCGCAATGCGTCCTTTAGAAGAAGTGTTCCACCTTTAAGTCACACTTGAGGAATGAATGAATCCAAACCCGGCACTGGGGGTCCTTTTTCACTGGCTAGGCGGCCTCGCGTCTGGCAGCTTCTACGTTCCTTATAAGGGTGTGAAGCACTGGGCATGGGAGACGTATTGGCTGGCTGGGGGATTCTTCAGCTGGATCATTGCCCCGTGGATTCTGGCTTCGCTCCTCACCAAAGATCTGTTTGCGGTGCTGGGTCAAGCTCGCCTGCCTCCGCGCTTTTCTGGGCTTTCTTCTTCGGACTGTTGTGGGGAGTCGGTGGGCTCACTTTCGGCCTGACCATGCGGTATCTCGGACTTTCACTGGGAATGGCGGTCGTGCTTGGACTCTGCGCTGCCTTTGGCACGCTCATCCCCCCCATTTTCCATGGCGAATTCATGACTCATGTCGTGGGGACAAGCTCCGGCCGCGTGATTCTTTTTGGAATTTTTGTCTGTCTGGCAGGGATTACATCGGCTGGACTGGCAGGCATTTCCAAAGAGCGCGTCATGTCTCCCGAGCAGCAACGAGCCGCCATACAGGAGTTTGATCTGCGCAAAGGGATTGGCGTCGCTGTTCTTTCCGGTGTCATGAGCGCCTGCTTCGCTTATGGCCTGGACGCCGGCAAACCGATCAAGACTCTCACAATGCAGCACGGCACTGCCAAACTCTGGCAGGGATTGCCCGTGCTGATCGTAGTCTTAGTGGGCGGCTTTCTCACCAATTTCATCTGGTGCCTGATCCTTTTCACGCGCAATAAAACGGGGTACCAGTTTTTCGATTCGCAGGTTCGGGTGGACGGGCCTAAGGACGAGCCGATCATCGAAACGGCCGTCGACGCGCCCAGCCGCGAAGTGGTGGAGCATATCGGCTCGTCGCACACGGGAGGAACCCGGGTTGCCCTGATGTCGGAAGCACCGTCGCCGGTCGTCGTACAAGCGCCGATGCTTCGCAATTATCTTCTCTGCGCTCTGGCAGGCACCACCTGGTACTTCCAATTTTTCTTCTACACCATGGGTGAGAGCCAGATGGGACGCTACGGCTTCTCCAGTTGGACGCTGCACATGGCCAGCATCATCATCTTCAGCAGCCTTTGGGGAATCGGATTCAAGGAGTGGAAAGGCGCCGGTGCTCGCGCCGGATCACTTCTTGCTCTAGCACTGTTTCTGCTGGTTGCGTCGACAATGATTGTTGGGTATGGCAACTATCTTGGGTTAGCGAATACCGCGCACTAGTTTCGAAAGAAAATCTGCTGTGCCCTCTTTAGTCAGGCAGAACTCTTCCCCGAGTTTCCACTGCGAGGGGAAGGACCAACAAACCAATTCCAAAAGCAATCGCCGTAAACGCAACCGGCTTACCGAGAGTCCCCATCCGGCTGACCAGCGCTCCAAGCGCGAAGTTCACCCCGGCGGCTATGAAACGTCCGAACGAAGTAGTGAAGGCAAATGCGGTCGCACGAACCGCGGTCGGGTATTGCTCCGGCAGCCAAAGACTGAAGATCGTGAAGTTCCCGCCAAAGAACCCAGGAAGAACAGCACCGTGATGAATGGGTGCAATCCGTGCGGCAAGTAGAACGCCCAGCCAAAGCTGAGCAGGATACAGACCGCCATACCAAGGAAATAGAAAGCGAGAGTTCGCTTGCGGCCCATTCGCTCGGCCAATGGAGGAACCGCCAGGCAACCAAGGATCGTCCCCAGCGATAGCAACCCCATTCCGAAAGAAGACGTCCGCACAGCTTGCGCTTGTGACATGCCCTCACGTTTTGCCAGGCTGACAACCGCCGTCGGCGCATACACGGCTGCCGCCCACAAGCCGCAGATGGCCGACGCCAGTAGAAGAGTGTTGACCAGGGTGCGCCTTGTATAAGGAGGGTTGAAGATTCCGCGCAGAGACGAAAGTCCGCCTTCGGCGTTCACCTTGGCCTTTTCTTGCCAGCGCTGGGGTTCTTTCACTCGGGACAGAACCAAGGCAGCCACGACGACTGGCGTCAGCCCGCACCAGAACATGGCACGCCAGCCATAGCGTGCTGCGATCGTATAGTTCAGGGCGGAGGCCAGAAAAAAACCGGCGTAATAGCCAGTCTGCAAGTATCCCGCGCCCATTTTGCGACGGTCTTCCGGCCACGCTTCGGCAACGTAGGTTCCCGCCAGGGCCCACTCGCCGCCGATTCCAATCCCCGCGAGCAGCCGGAACAATCCCAATTGCCACACCGTCTGCGATAACGCAGCCAGGCCCGTGAATGTCGCATAAACAAAGATGGTGGCGGCGAGCACGCGGCTGCGCCCGAACTTGTCCGCAATCGGCCCCCAAATCAGAGACAGTCCCCATCCCATAAGGAACAGAGCAAACAGAATCGATCCGGCGAACCCGACATTGGCTGGAGTGGCTTCGTAGCCAGACCTCGGAAGGAGTTCTATGAGTGCGGGGCTGAGGACCAGTGCGTAGATCACTGAATCCATGCCATCGAGTGTCCAACCAGCCCACGCGCCCCAGAATCCAGTGATTTGCTCGCGTGAGAGATTCGTGCGGATCGGCCGATTCGCTACTCCAAGCGCCACGCTTTTCTCCTTCGTGGGCAGGAGCATAACACGCATCGTTAGCAGGAATATCTAGGCCGAGGGATCGCTTACCGAGGTCTGAAACATCGCTACTAGTGCGGGCTTCATTACCTTCCCCATCGCATTGCGAGGAAGCTCATCCAGCACGAGAAGGCGGGAAGGCAGTTTGTGAGTGGCTAGTGATTCCTTGGCCCAGGCACGGAGAGATGACAGATCCAAGGCGTTGCGCTCATTCATGGCATCGTTCGGAACCACGGCTGCAGCGACGCGCTCTCCCCACTCTGGATCGGGCACGCCGACGACGGCACATTCCGCCACCGCAGGATGTGCGCGCAACGCCTCTTCAATTTCGAGGGCTGACACCTTATGTCCGCCGGTCTTGAGGATGTCCACGTTCGTCCGGCCCAGAATTCGATAGACACCGCCCTCGACCACCGCAGTGTCGCCAGTGCGAAACCAGCCGTCGCGGAAGGCATCGCGTGTTGCGTCGGGCTGGCCCCAGTACTCCGCGAACACGTTCGGACCACGGACTTCGATTTCGCCCGGCGTTCCGGGAGGAACCGGATTAGCATCGTCTCCCACAATCCGAACTTCTACGCCCGGCAGCGGTATACCGACGCTGCCCGGAACACGATCGCCCCGTAGTGGGTTCGACAGGGCCATGCCGATCTCCGTCATGCCGTAACGCTCGAGCAGAGTGTGACCGCTGATTTCCTTCCAGCGCTGCAGAATGCTCACTGGCAACGCTGCTGAACCGGACACCATCAAGCGCAACTTGGCGCATGCCTGTGTCAGGTCCGCGCGGTGCTCCGGCGAAGCCGACTCCCAGGCAGCGACGAGCTTCGCGTAAATCGTCGGCACCGCCATGAACAAGGTGAGTCTGCCACCGGAGATGCGGTCCCAGACCGCGTTCGCATCGAAGCGCGGCAGCATGTGGCAGGTCGCCCCCGACCACAGCGCGCAAGACACCACGTTGATGATTCCGTGCACGTGATGCAACGGCAGGCAAAGCACAATAGCATCGTCAGCAGACCACTCCCAAGCTAGCGCCAAGCTCATGATTTGCGCAGTAATGTTGGCATGAGTAGTGACCACACCCTTCGGCCGGCTCGTCGTGCCACTGGTGTAGAGAATCATCGCGCGCCGCTCGCTAGTGACTTCCGGCAATCGCGCCGTCTGAAAAGCGAGGAGATGCTCGCATGGAAATGTGCGAATCCCACGAGTGGCGGCGATCGGCGCCAGAAGAGCGACTGCAGAAGCGTCGAACAACAATGTCGATGATGCGCTGTCGTCGATAAGATATTCCAGCTCAGGCTTCGTGGAATTTATCGGTAACGGAACGGCAACGCCACCTGCCCGCCAAATGCCCCACTGCACCGCAACCCACGGAAATCCCGGAGTAACCAGAAACGCCACGCGAGCTTGGTGCAGATCCTCCTGGCCGGCAAGTAGCGCGGTGGCCACGCGTGACGAGGCATCAAGCAGATCGTGATAAGTGAACGTTCCCTGCGAATCGACGACCGCTGTCCTTCCGCCGTGCCGCTCGGCGTGAACATAGAGAAGATCCCGACTGGTGCGGCTGATCACGTGCAGACTCTACGTCGTCATCGTTTGTATTGTCCACTTGTCCGGAGATCTGTTTCTGCCATCACCCCAAACGGGGTGCACCTCCCCATTTTTGCTGGCACCACAAATGGCTACTCCGCAGGCAACGAAAAATGGAAGACGGAGCCTCGGCCGAGCTGACTGATCACACCGATCTTGCCTCCGTGCAATTCGACGATCGCTTTCGCAATCGGAAGTCCCATACCCGTGCCGGGCATCAGCATGCGTTGATCTCGGCCGCGATAAAACTTCTCGAAGATCATTTCTTGTTCCATCTGGTCGATGCCAGGACCTTGATCCGCCACACTCGTGACCACTTCCGATCCCTCCGCTTCGACAGTGATGTGAATAGGGGCCTTCGCCGAGGAATATTTTCCTGCATTATCCAGAAGCTGAGAGATCACCTCGGTGATTCGTTCGAGATCCATTCGCACCGGGGGGAGGTTCGGAGAAATGGAAATTTCGAGGGGATGGTTGCGCAATGCCGGCTGCGAATTCTTAACGGCTTGATCGACGGCTTCCCGCATCTGATGCTCCTCGAACTGAAAATGGAGTTGGTGAGCGTCCAGTTGCGCAACCTCCCCGGCCTCGCCGACCAGGCGGTTCAGCCGGTCGCTCTCTTCATTGATTACCTGAAGCAGATCGGTACGCTGTGCCGGGTCCAGGTTGGCATCAGAGAGAAGCGTTTCGGCTGACGCCTTAATCGAAGTTAGCGGCGTGCGGAACTCGTGAGTCACCGAGTCCAATAAGACCGAACGAAGCCGGTCACTTTCGCGGGCCGCTTCACTTCGCGTTAGTTTTTCGACAGTGTTGGCGCGCTCGATCGCGATCGCGACCAGGCTGCCGATCGCTTCCAGGCTCTCGCGAGAGAGATCGCACCCTGCCAGCCCCAGAGCGCCGACAGATCTCACACCCATGCGCACAGGCATATAGCAGACATGCTGCTGACGATCCAGAACCGGTTCTCCACGATCGCTGATCGATTTCAGCTGGTCACTCGGGAACAGAGTCCGGCTGCGATCATCCAGAAAATACGTTTCCTGCTTTCCTTCAAGAAAAAGGGCCGCGCCGCTGACGTCGAATGCGTCCACGAGATGTCTCGGAATGACATTCAGCAATTCGAAAACATTCTCGCTCAACCACAGCTGTTGACTAAATGCGTATAGCCTTTCCACTTCCCTTCTGCGTTGGTCGGCATACTCTGTACCGCGCCGGGCTCGCTCCGAGAGTTGGCTGGCCACGCCAGCGGTTACAAGAAATGCCACGAGCGCGATCCAGTTCTGCGGGTCAGCAATGGTGAAGCGGAAGAGCGGCGGCAAGAAGAAGAAATTGTAGGCAGCGGTTGCGAGAAACGCGGTAAAGATTGCGTAGCGCAAGCCCCAGGTGGTAGAGATCAACAAGACGGCAAGCAGGAAACAGAATCCGACCGTCGTCGGGTTCACATGCAGCCACCGCGAAAAGAGCAACACAATTCCCGAGACAATCAACAGGCAAGCGAATAGCCGCAGGACCGGATTGTTAAACTGTCGCTTCACGTGCGAGGATTCCGACTCGACTTCTGAACGGTTACGAGGATAATACATACGCATGCCAAAGACACCCGAACAGTGGCTGGAAGAAACCACGCCACGCAAGAAGCAGCCGGTTTTCAAGCTCTTCTTGGGCTACGCGCCTGGCGTGGGAAAGACGTTCAACATGCTCAGCGAGGGAATCCGGCGCCATAGCCGCGGCGAAGACGTGGTCATCGGGGTCGTGGAGACTCATGGACGCGCGGGAATTACGGAATTGGCGGCGAAGTTAGAAACGGTTCCGCGGCGCAAGATCCAGTACAGAGGTGCAACTTTCGATGAGATGGATCTGGACGCCATCCTGCAGCGGAAGCCCCAGGTTGTACTGGTGGATGAACTGGCCCACACCAATATCGAGGGCACCAAACATTCCAAGCGATACCAGGACGTGATGGATTTACTCGATGCGCAAATCGACGTGCTGTCGACCATGAACGTGCAGCACATTGAGAGCCTGATTCCGACAGTTCTCAACATTACCGGAGTGCAGGTTCGCGAGGCTGTGCCGGACTGGGTCATGCAGAAGGTCAATGAGATCGTGCTTGCTGACTTGACGCCGGAGGCGCTGCAGACGCGGATGCGACGCGGGGATATCTATCCACTCGACCGTGCAGAGAGAGCGCTCGGGCACTTTTTCCGGCCTGGCAACTTGATCGCGCTTCGCGAACTTGCGTTGCAACAGGTTACCGGGGCGGTTGACCGAAGCCTCGAATCGTACCTGGAACGCGAAGGGTTAAACAAGAATCTGGCATTGCGCGAGCGAATTGCGGTCTGTGTCAGCTCCAGTCCGGCGGCACAATACCTCATCGCGCGAGCGGGGCGAATGGCGCGGCGGATCGATGCGGAGCTCTACGTCCTGTATATCGATGTGGGCACCGACGAGGATCCACAGGATCAAAGGAGCCTGGCGCAGAACTTACGATTTGCCGAAAACCTCGGAGCCAAGGTGATTCGATCAAAGGGGAAGAACGTCGCAGAAGAAGTTGCCAAGATTGTAAGAGAGCACCACATCACCCAGGTCGTATTCGGACGCTCAGCCCAGAAGGGATGGAAGCGGTATCTCTATCTTTCGGCGATCCACAAATTCTTGCGCGATGCTCCGCCAGTCGACGTTCACATCGTCACGCAGGAAATGAAGTGAGCCACATGGTCAATCCAGACGGAAAACGGAACATTTTGGTGGTCGATGATGAGGCACAGATTACCCGAGTTCTCAAGACGTCTCTGTCGGCTCAAGGCTACGGAATTCGAACTGCATCCGACGGCATGCAGGCCCTTCTCGAAATGAAAACCTGGACTCCGGACCTGATCATCACCGATTTGCGAATGCCCAACATGGATGGACTAGAGCTTTGCAGGCAGGTCCGAAGCGAATCTCGTATTCCGATTATCGTATTGTCAGTAAAGGGCGAAGAATCGATTAAGGTGGAAGCACTCGATGCAGGCGCCGACGACTATGTAACAAAGCCCTTCAGCGTGAATGAATTGTTGGCCCGAGTGCGAGCAGCCCTTCGTAGAACTCATACTGACGAACAGTCGGAGGCTGTGGTCATTGATGTCGGCGATTTCCACATCGACATTCCCGGTCGGCGGGTGGAAGTGCGACATCAAGACGTGCGTCTTACTCCAAAGGAGTTCGATGTTCTCGTGTACCTCGCGAGGCACCCTGACAGAGTCGTCACACACCGCGCTCTCCTCGCGGCAGTTTGGGGACCGAACAGCCTGGAGCAAACGGAATACCTACGTGTGTGTGTCGGACATCTACGAAAGAAACTCGAGAGGGATGAGAGCGTCCCGCGCTACATCGTCACGGAACCTTGGGTGGGATACCGGTTTCAGCCCGGCGAGTGAGCTCGACAGAATTAGCGTTTAGCTTGGTGCCAGTCCTTTGCCTCCTGATGTAGTCGATCGGTCGCCTTTTACAAACTCTTTATGAACCTTTTATTCGGAATTTACGGGGCTTCGTGTATCCCATCATTAGGCCGATTTCAAAGCGTCATATCGCTCGTGATCGAGCCGGAAGATTGTGATGCTGGTGATTTCAGTAATCACGACGTTGTGTACGGCAGGTATCGCGTTTTACGCGCGGTTCCTGTTTGCCCTTTGCAAAGAGCTCTCTCCTCGTTGGATTAACTATCGCAAGCCTCATCGGCTGCGGTTGAAGGAGAAGCGGACCCGCAAACGGTTGCCGTCCAGACCCCGCCGCTCGCGCGCAGCATTGCAGATCACCGAATCACCGCTGAACACGACTTTTCGTGAGTAAGAAGGGACCGTACCTAATGTCAATCCAAGAAGTAGCGCCCGAACAGTTGGCAGAATTGTTTCACCACTATCACCAGGCACTTGCCCCAGATTTCCAATGCGCGAGTAAGCCGTCCGAAACGTGGGACCAGGTACCAACGCAGGAAAAGAACAGACTTGTCGCAGCGGCGCGGCTGGCACTGCTGGAACTGACGGCGATTGCACAGGAGTGCGAGGATTCGCGGCGCTATTTTGCGAAGCCCGGCAATGCCGAGTGGGGCTGCTGAGTCCACGACATTGTGAGGTCACGAGGGCTATTCACTCCTCCGAGCTTCTCTTTTACGACACAAAGCTTGCTGACGCGCACGGCCTCCCGTGGATTCAAGGGACGTCTTTACGAATTTTTTACGAACTTTTTAGACCAGTTTTACGGCCCGTACGTTTGAATGAAGGGTGGGTAGGTGTGTCACTAGGCACGGGCCTCCTGCGTGAAAACGAAGATCATGATGGAGTAATAGTACGGCTCTGCCTTGGAGAACATTTATGCAAGACGTCCTTTGGATAATGGTTGCCGTCGCATTTTTTGCCGTCGCGATCGCGTACGTCCATTTTTGTGAACGGGTGAAATGAGGGACGAATTATGAGCCTTGAATCGATCATTATGCTTTCCGTCAGCGTGCTGACGACCGTGTATTTGATTTACGCACTGCTGCGTCCGGAGAAGTTCTGATATGACCGCGAATGGGTGGTTCCAGATACTGCTGTTTCTCCTGCTCGTATTCCTGGTGACAAAACCTCTGGGCATTTTCATGACGCGTGTGTTCAACCGCGAAAAGACATTCATGGATCCCGTCTTGCGGCCAGTCGAACGGTTTCTATACCTCGTTACGCGCGTCGACGAAAACCACGAGATGCGCTGGACTGAGTACGCAATTGCAATGCTTCTGTTCAGCATGGTTTCCATGGTGGTGCTGTATTTGATGGAACGCGTGCAGGGATATCTGCCGTTCAATCCGCAGAAATTCGGTGCGGTGGCTCCCGCTCACCTGGCTTTCAATACGGCGGCGTCGTTCACGACGAACACGAATTGGCAGGCTTATTCGGGTGAGACCACAATGAGTTACTTCACCCAGATGGCCGGCCTGGCCTTCCACAACTTCATTTCGGCTGCGACCGGTATTGCACTGGCGATCGCATTGATTCGAGGCATCGCGCGGCGACAGATGCAGACTATCGGCAATTTCTGGGTTGACTTGGTCCGCTGTTCCCTCTGGGTGCTGTTGCCATTCTGCCTGATAGGGGCGCTGGTTCTTGTATCGCAAGGCGTCGTTCAGAACCTGAGGCCCTATGACACAGCGAAACTGGTCGAACCCATGCAAGTGCAGAGGGTCGGCCCAGACGGCAAACCCGTCGTCGATAGCCAGGGCAAGCCGGTGATAGACACAGTAACCGACCAAACAATTGCTCAGGGCCCGGTCGCTTCGCAGGAGATCATCAAGGAGTTCGGCACAAACGGCGGCGGCTTTTTCAACGCCAACAGCGCGCATCCGTTTGAGAATCCGACGCCCCTCACTAACCTCATTGAGCTCTTCGCAATTTTCGCAATCGGCAGCGGTCTCACTTACACGCTAGGCCGGATGACGAACTCACAACGTCACGGCTGGGCTGTGTGGGCGGCCATGGCAATCCTCTTTCTAGCCGGAGTCACAGTAGCGTACTGGGCAGAAGCTCGAGGAAACCCGCTGTTTGCGGGCACCGATCAGAAAGTCGGTGCTCTACAGCCCGGCGGCAACATGGAGGGCAAAGAAGTACGCTTCGGAATTGCCAACAGTGCGCTGTTCGCAACCGTAACCACGGATGCAAGCTGCGGCGCAATCAATGGCTGGCACGATTCCTTCACGCCACTCGGCGGAATGGTTCCCCTCGCCAACATCATGATGAGCGAGGTGATCTTCGGCGGAGTAGGTTCGGGGCTGTACGGAATGCTCATTGACGTAGTGCTCGCTGTATTTATCGCCGGGTTGATGGTGGGACGCACACCCGAATATCTGGGCAAGAAAATCGAGGCCTATGACGTCAAGATGGCAATGTTGTTCGTCCTCGTGTTTCCGATGGTAATTCTGATCTTCACCGCGATTTCGGTGATTCATCCACTGGGTACCGCAGGTATTTCAAATCCCGGGCCCCACGGGCTCAGCCAAGTTCTCTACGCGTTCACTTCGGGCGCAGGGAACAACGGGTCCGCCTTCGCCGGATTAACGGTAAACACAGCGTGGTACGACACGACGATCGGGATCACCATGCTGATCGGACGGTTCTTCATGATCATCCCCATGCTGGCGATTGCCGGCAACCTTGCCCAGAAGAAATACGTCCCGCCCTCGTTAGGCACTTTCCCGGTGACAACTCCGCTGTTCACGGTGCTTCTGATCGGCGTGATCATCATTGTGGGCGCGCTTACATTTTTCCCCGCACTAAGCCTGGGACCGATCCTTGAGCATTTGCTCATGGCCGCGGGAAAGACTTTCTAGAGGATTCGCGATGGCTATGACAATGCAACCAGCAACGCTTCCCCAGGCTCAGACGCTGCGGCTCGGACACTCTCCAATGAAGCCGAGAAAGAAAGCAGTCTGGGAGTGGAAGATTGTTCTTAATGCGATCAAAGATGCGCTGCTCAAACTGAACCCACGAAAGATGATGGGCAATCCCGTCATGTTCGTGGTGGAAATTGGAAGTGTGATTACGACCGCACTGTTGTTCAAGGGCGGCGCAGATTTCAAATTCAATCTCCAGATCACTCTATGGTTGTGGTTCACGGTCCTGTTCGCGAACTTCGCGGAGGCCATGGCCGAAGGCCGGGGCAAAGCACAGGCGGACACGCTGCGAAAAGCACGATCTGAAACCTTGGCGAACCGCATTCTCGACAACGACGGGCGCACCGAACAAGTGCCCAGCTCTAAACTTCGCACCGACGACCTGGTATTCGTCTCAGCGGGCGAGTTCATTCCATCCGACGGTGAAATAGTTGAGGGCGTAGCGTCAGTAGATGAGTCAGCCATAACGGGCGAGTCGGCTCCGGTGATTCGCGAGGCCGGAGGAGATCGATCAGCAGTCACTGGGGGGACTCGTGTCTTGTCCGATCGGATCAAGGTGAAGATTACTTGTAATCCCGGAGAGACATTCCTAGACAGGATGATCGCCCTGGTTGAGGGAGCCTCGCGGCAAAAGACTCCCAACGAGATCGCGCTGAACATTCTGCTGGCCGGTTTGACGATTATCTTCCTTCTTGCGGTTGTGACCCTGCAGCCATTTGCAATTTACTCAGGTTCGCCACAAACGGTGTTCGTTCTGGTGTCCTTGCTCGTCTGCCTGATCCCCACCACGATTGGCGGATTGCTTTCCGCGATCGGAATCGCGGGTATGGACCGGTTAGTGCAGCATAACGTCCTCGCCATGTCGGGCCGGGCCGTGGAAGCAGCAGGCGACGTTAACACGCTTCTGTTGGATAAGACTGGAACCATCACCCTTGGAAATCGCCAGGCATCGCGCTTCGTGCCCGCACCCGGTGTGACCGAGCAGGAACTGGCCGACGCCGCACAGCTGTCGTCACTCGCGGATGAGACTCCGGAAGGGCGGTCGATCGTGGTGCTGGCCAAGGAGAGATATGGTTTGCGGGGACGAGAATTGGGATCTCACGACGCGCACTTCGTTCCCTTCAGCGCCCAGACACGGATGTCTGGAGTGGACCTAAATGGATTCGAAATCCGCAAGGGGTCGACCGACGCGATCACCAAGTATTTGAATCAGAGCGGAAGCAAGCTGCCGAGTGAGGTGAAGTCCACCGTGGAGGAAATTGCACGGTCCGGAGGCACGCCTCTCGTGGTGGCTGAAAAGAGCCGCGTTCTCGGCGTGATTGAACTGAAAGACATCGTCAAGGGAGGGATGAGAGAGAGATTCGACCAGTTGCGGGCAATCGGAATTCGGACCGTCATGATCACGGGGGACAACCCGCTGACGGCCGCCGCGATCGCCCAGGAAGCCGGTGTTGACGACTTTCTAGCTCAAGCCACTCCGCAAGACAAAATGGACCTGATTAAGAAGGAACAGTCGGATGGCAAGCTCGTTGCCATGACAGGTGACGGCACAAATGACGCTCCCGCTCTTGCACAAGCCGATGTGGGCGTCGCGATGAATACCGGCACGCAGGCCGCTAAAGAAGCCGGGAACATGGTCGACCTGGACTCGAATCCGACCAAACTCATTGAGATCGTCGAAATCGGCAAACAGCTGCTGATGACGCGTGGCGCGCTCACGACGTTTTCGATCGCGAACGATGTCGCGAAATACTTTGCGATCATTCCAGCGATGTTTGCCGGAACCTTCCCCGTTTTGAACACGTTGAACATCATGCATCTGAGAACGCCCGAGTCCGCCATCTTGTCCGCCGTGATTTTCAATGCGCTGATCATCATCGCGCTGATCCCCCTGGCATTGCGCGGAGTGAAATACAAACCGATGGCCGCCGCCGCAATGCTGCGAAACAATCTTTGGATTTATGGTGTCGGCGGAATCATCGTGCCGTTCATCGGGATCAAGATCATCGACGTCATCATTACGCGTGTGGGACTGGCCTAGAGGATGGATATGAAAAAGAACCTGGTTACCGCTGTACTCATGACAATCGCAACCACCATTCTGCTCGGGACTGTCTATCCTCTCTTGGTAACAGGAATCGCTCAAGTTCTGTTTCCCGAGAAGGCAAATGGTCAACTGATCCACATCGATGGTAAGACGGTTGGCTCCAGGATCATCGGCCAGGGCTTTTCAGGTCCGGCCTATTTTCACTCCAGGCCGTCGAGTGCGGGCAACGGGTATGACGCCGCAAATACGAATGGCTCTCAATTAGGACCGACCAACCAGAAGCTCATTGATCGGGTGAAAGGCGACGTTGCGACCGCTCAATCCGATCATCCCGGCACAGCCGTGCCGATTGATCTCGTGACCACCTCGGCTTCGGGCATCGATCCGCACATCACACCGGAGGCGGCGGAGTTCCAATTGTCCCGCGTCGCCAAAGAACGCGGCGCCACCGTCGACCGGCTACGCGCCCTGGTGGCCAAACACACCGAGGGGCGGCAGTTAGGAATTCTTGGTGAAGCGAGAGTCAATGTACTTGAGCTGAACTTGGAACTCGACCAACAATTTCCCGCGAATAAGCGAGCCAGCATGCAGTAAACGGCCAGAATTGTTTCCTTTTCAATGCTGTGCCGGAACCCGCCTTCACTTCCCCGCCTGCAGTTTGTTCCCTCGCGCTGACCCGCTTCTATCTACCTACTTTTTCAATGATGGCGATAAGAAATATCTATTGGACGCGAAGAAACCCTCGATTTACTTTCGCGCATTAACTGAAGTCGATTGACGCACATGGGAACACGGAGAAGACCGCGCCGCCGGGTGACGGCTGATACTCGCCCGTCGTCGGCTTGAGTCACCATACCTGGCATTGCGGAAGCTGTTCACTACCAGTACTTGGCGCGTTCCAGTGAACCTCTTATGCGAGGAGCGAACAGAGTTGGCTGCAACGCGGCTGGCAGTTTATGTGGGGTCGTCATTGTGTGCATTCGCCGCTCTGGTGTGTGGTTTGTTCGCACTGGCGGCTTATCCACTCGGCGGAGTGTTGCTCACACTTGGCGGGATGGCGTTGCTTCTTTACGGCACGGCCGGATTGTGCGGAGCGTATCAACGAAGAAAGTAGTAAGAGGGACATGCAAAAGGAGCATTCAACAATGACTATGCAAGCAGAGAGGCGCTCTCTGCACCTGTCGTTCAGGTCCGCTGGCACCACCGTCCTTCTAATCCTTGCGGTGATAGTGTGGCTGGGAGCAGTTGTTCTTGCTGATGATGGCCCCAAGCCCGATCCCGCAGGCACAGCCACTGGAGACAAGACTTCCGTAGTCGATGCTGCGGGCAATCCCTTCGTCCCTCCGGAACCCACCGATAAGTCAGCTCCAGACTATGCCCAGAAGAAGAAGGATTTCGACGACTACCAGGCTCAGGCCGCCAAAGAGCCTCTGGCGACAAAACTGGCCGATGGCATGGGCCACGTGCGGATCGCGACCAACTTCGCATGGACACTGAATACGGGATATCTCGTGCTGTTCATGCAGGCAGGGTTTGCCCTGCTCACATGCGGATTGGTACGCAAGAAAAATGCCGCTCATTTGATGATGCTGAACTTCGCGGCCTATGTGTTCGCTTTTCTCGCTTACTATGCGGTCGGATATGCATTCCAGTTCGGAGCGATTGCCATCAACGCAGCACCCAGCAATCTGGGTGGAACGCCGGCCTTGAATCATTTCCTGATCGGCCACGGTCAATGGGGATTCGTGGGCGGTAAGGGTTTTTTCCTTGTCGGCCCTGCCTATGACGCGGGAAGTAATTGTCTGACGTTATTCGAAGTCGTGTTCATGGAGACCGCTGGATACATTATTGTCGGCGCAATCTGTGAGCGCATTTCGTTCTGGGCCTTCTTGCTCTGTGAACTGTTTATCGGTGCAATCCTCTATCCCATCTCCGGCTGCTGGACATGGGGAGGCGGTTGGCTTTCCCAACTGGGATCCACGATGAATCTCGGTCACGGTTACGTTGATTTTGCAGGATCCACCGTCGTGCATGCCGTGGGCGGATTTTGTGCGATGGCATTAGCGATCATCTTGGGGCCGCGGCTTGGGAAGTTTGGCCCCGGCGGAAAGATTCGGGTCTTTCCTGCTCACAACGTCGTGTATGTGGTGACGGGTACATTCATTTTGCTGTTTGGTTGGATGGGGTTCAACCCGGGCTCCACGCTCGGCGCTACGGATCTGCGGATTTCTGTTGTTGCGGTCAACACCAACCTGGCAGCGGTAGCTGGGTCAGCGACGGCGATGCTCATCTGGTATTTCCTCTTCGGGAAGCCTGACATTACGATGGCATGTAACGGGATGTTAGCTGGACTAGTCGCGATTACTGCTCCTTGCGCGTTCGTGTCTCCTACATCGTCAGTGATCATCGGAGTGCTGGCTGGCGCCCTGGTGTGTGGAGGCGTCCTCTTCAACGAACGTGTTCTTAGAATCGACGACCCATGCGGAGCAATCTCCGTCCACGGTTTTTGCGGCTGGCTGGGAGCGGTTTGTGTGGGCATCTTTGCCGACGGAACATACGGCTCGGGTTGGAACGGAGTGGGGGCGGCGAGCTACCTGGGACACGCTGGTCAAGGCGTCACCGGGCTGATTCACGGCGACACCCGGCAGTTCTGGGTTCAGCTTATGGGTGCGACCTTGTACACAGTTTGGGCGTTCGGATTGACGTTCGGGGTCTTCTGGATTGTGAACAAAGTCAAGAGCATGCGAGTCGCGCCCGAGTCCGAGGAAGAAGGCCTGGATGTTCCCGAGTTTGGCATGCCGGGCTATCCAGAGGACGCGGTCGTTACAACTTCCTACTAACCGAGGGTTTGAACCTATGCGATCTCTGGAACAGATCGTTGCTCTGCCAGGAACTACGTTCGTTCTCTTGCTGGCTGCCGCGACCATGGAAGTATTGGGAGACGCGTTCTTTCAATCAGCGGTTCATCGCTCGTCCGGATTGTGGCGATGGATCTTCTTGGCTGCAGGAGGAGGTACGCTGTCCCTCTACGGACTGGTGGTCAACTTGCCTCGGTGGGATTTTGGAAAGCTATTGGGCGTGTATGTGGTTTTCTTCTTCGTCGTCGCGCAGATCATAGCCAAGGTTAGGTTCCATCAGCCTACCACCCTCCCTACGTTCGTAGGCGGTTTCATGATTCTGGCTGGCGGCGCGGTTATTTCGTTCTGGAAAGGATGAGGCTCCGACAGTAACGCCAAACTGTCGGGCGGCAAAAACCTTTTCATTCCATCACCACCCGCTTCGAAGGGGCCCATTTTACTTTCGTAGTCGCTACGCTCCCGGCTCTGGTGGTCCGCGTCATCACCGAGTTCCCCAAAAACGCTTCTAAGCAGCGCCTATTCGATACCGGCCAAACGCTCCGCGCGCAACAAGCCAAAGATCCAGTTCATTTTTTATGAACTCTTGCTGAACTCTTTACGCAATTTTTACGATTTTGGTGTTCGAATTGGAAGGATCGCAAAAAGAGTGTCGGATTATGCCCGCTCAAGGTTGGGCGCACCCGAGTGCGCTTGCTCGAATCAATGTAATCCAACCTCTAGAACGCCGGAGACCAGGTACATGATGACCGTTGGAACTGAATCGCGCAAAGCCTTACGGTTCGCCGCTTTGCCAACCGCTCTAATTCTCAGCCTGACTGCAGTTTCTCTTCAGATTTGTGCCGCACAAACGCGAACCTCGACTAGCACGACGGTAGCCGTGCAGCATGATTCCGATCCGGGAGAAACAAGTTTGGCAGAAGGCTCAGCGCCCAATAGGGCTGGAAAGACGGCACCTGCGCCGATCGCATCCGATCCAGAAATATCGCCGGCAGTGGCGAAGCAGTTTGCAGCGATGCAGGCAGAAATTGAGGAACTTAAAGCCGAACTGAAGAACCGCGTGCCCACGACAACGGTTCCAGCGATTGCGCCGACACCGGCTGCGCCCACCTCAGTTGCGGAGTCAAGAGCGGTCGAGCCAGCCTCCGTGAGCGCGTCCACTGATGCCGCGCAATCACGCACGGGCGTGCCTGAAAAACCTAAGGCTACAGATCCTTTCGCCTTTGCAGACTGGACTTGGCTGAACGGCAACGCCCGCAACAAAGATGTCGTGTGGGACTCCAAGTTCTTCACGCCCGAGATCCGCTTTGACGCGCATTACATCATGGATTTCAATCACCCGCGCGACGATACGATGGGAGGCTCAACTGAGATTTTCCGCTCCAACGAACTTCAGATTGAGCAGATCAGCTTTGGTGGGAACTTCCACTGGCAAAACGTCAATGCCCGTATCCTGACGATGAACGGGATGTTCGGTGTCACAACGCCGCGCAACGATGCCAGTGCCGGTCGCGGCCAGTGGGACCTGCGCGGTGCTTACAAATACGTATCCGAGGCTAACGCCGGCTATCACTTCGACATCAACCATGGATTGAATTTCGACGCTGGAATCTTTGTTTCCTATATCGGCCTCTTCAGTTACTACAACTTCGATAACTGGGCCTATCAGCCGTCCTATGTGTCTTCGAATACACCTTGGTTTTTCAACGGGATTCGAATTCAGTGGTTCCCCACGGACAAGCTGAAGATCGAGCCCTGGATCATCAACGGATGGCAGTCGTACGGCCGGATGGGCAGCAAGCCCGGTCTCGGAGGTCAGATCATATATCGCCCGAAGCCTTGGTTGTCGCTCGTTTTCAACAATTACGGCATGGGCGAAGATACGCTGGGCAATGGCGACGGCCACTTTGGCCGCTCGCGCATCCACACTGACGACAGTGTGGAAGTCAAATACTACGATCACCCCGAAAAATTCTTAGACAAGATGGCATTCTCTGTCACCGGTGATCTGGGGTGCGAATACGGAGGTAGGGGGAGTTTCGTCAGCGCACAGGGTCGAGTCATCAACAACAACGTGAATTGCCATCACAATAGTGCGACGAGCAGTAAACAAACATTCGCCGGTTGGATGCTCTACAACCGCTGGTGGTTCAAGAAGGACTTGTATGGCATCACTCTTGGCGGCGGTGCGATGGCAAATCCCGGCCGCTACCTGACACTCCTTCCACCCATCAACGGAGCCGATGCCATCACAGGCTCACCTTACTTCACGCAGAATCCCGGCGACCCCTACAAAGCGTGGGATGCTTCCCTCACCTTCGATTGGATGCCCAGACAGTACATCACCTTCCGTGCAGAGTATGGATATCGCCATGCAAATGTCCCCTATTGGACAGGTCGTGGTGGGATTACGCCCGGGGACAATTTAACTCCCAGCACGGTCCCAAATCCAAGTGCAGGTTCAGTCGTGGGAAGCACCACTTTCGTGCCGGGACCGTTCTTGTCAGCAACCCCTGGCTTCACCTGCGTGGCCGGAGCCACGGGGTTCTGCCCCGATCTGCGGAAAGACGAACCGAGCTTGAGGTACGCGGTCATGGTCAAGTTCTAGTGGAGCTGATGCGGACAATTCGCGACCAGATCTCCGCTTGCTGTGTGCGGTTGTGTGCGATGTTCATGAGAGCGATCTCGCCCAACTAAGCTAAGAAGGGCAGCTTCCGCATTCGGCCATGCTGTTGATCACACCCTAACAGGCTGCGAAAAAAGTCGATCAGGCTGTCGATTTTGGGTGGCGCAGCGCTTCATCGCTGCGAAAACCGCATTGTTTTGAATGGCGCTTTAGCCGCTGAGGTTGAGATGTCGGCGGGTGAGAGTTTTTCCGCAGCCAGCGAGGAACATGCCTCTGTACCGAGATTCTGTCCAGGAATATGACTTGGATCGCGGGCGGATTCTTACGGCGCGGGCGTTTGACCAGCGTGTCCTTGCTGGGCCTGTAGTTGTTGGCGCTGCTGATACATTCGCTGCAGGTTCTGTTCCATCTGTGAGAGCGCCGACGAGCCTCCCGCACTGGAAGGTACCCCGCCATTGCCAGCAGCATTGCCCGAGATTGGCTGCTCTGCCGCCGTCAAGGTAGTCGCGTCAGTGGGAGGAGTGTTATCTGTAGCTTTGGCGGTGGCGGGAGCAGCGTCGGCCTGATTTGTCGCGTTGGAGTCCGTCGCTGCGGCGGTCTGGTCCGGATTTGGAGATGAGGAATCCGGAGCGGCGGGAGTTTCTGCAGCCGTCGATGCACTGTCATCGACAGCGTTGGAATGAGCCACCTCGAAATCGCGCTTGCCAGGCGCGCCATATCCGGGCATAAGCCGTATCTTCGGATTGGTGCGACCATCGACTGCCACGGTATCGCTCGCCGCCGTGTCACTACTCTGATCGCCATCTCGCGCCGTCAGAACGACTTTTCCAAGAGCGCCGTCATCGTCTTCCGCGGACTGGATTACGTAATTAAAATTGGTTCCGTACAACAGCGAAGAGAGCACCTCGCGAATCGGCGCAGGCCCGAGGTGGACGGCAATTCGCTCCCGACTCGTGCTCGCAGGCATCTCAATAGAAGCGCCAGTTCGAGATCGAATTCCGAGCAGAACATCGGAGAGCGAGGAGTTCTCCGCATCGACCGTAAGGAGCTGCCCATCCCATGCAATGACGGGCGCATGAAAAGGAGTCTGTTCCGGGGGAAGCACCACCGGAGCCGGAGGCGGTGCTGGCGCTGGAGCCGCGGGCTCGGCCGCAGGCGGATTGGCACCAGCTGCGGCGCCTTTCTTGGCGTGAGGAGGCTGGGCCGATTGTCCAACCACAGACATGCCTTGGATGAGGAGGCTTGATCCCAGCACAAGGAGTAGCGCGGCAGACTTGCGCCGGAAAGTCCCTCGACGGCAAGTAAGCCACTTCGCGAACCCGGAACGAAGAACTTCGGCCACCCCTTTGACCCCTCTCGCGGCCAAAAAACGCGCCATAACCGAAAGAACCACCCGCTCCCCGGAGCCGCGCTGGGAAGCTAGTTTAGCACGGTCTCTGCACCGCGACTACTTACTTTTAGCAGCGAATGCCGCCTCCCTGTTTGCTGAAGATCAAATGCCCCGTGTCAAGAAATCTTTTTTATGCTGTAAAAAATACCGGCTTCTCTTTGCGCTAGCGCAAAGAGAGGTCTCCGGGGATGAGGCATCGTAGAACGACTGTGGGATTGCCTTGGGTTGAATTTGCCCAGGCCTGCCATTATTTACGCGCGAGTTCCCCCTCCCCACTCGCGGTTCTAAGAACAACAGCTCGGGCGGCATGGGAGTCTCAGGCTCTCTGTCCTCCTGAACAGTGTAGCAATCATGACTGGGTGTAGCCCCGGAGCGCGCCACTTTTCGGGGCAATGGCGGGGTAGGATGACACACTTGAATTTTTCGCCGCGATTGATCGGCGTCGTGTTAAGACAGTCTTTGCCGCAGAAGTTTCTGGCCGATCAGTTCGACGTAGCAGGTGCCGAGTCTTTTTCCTCCGCAAGCTCTTTTGTATCCGGTCCCCCAACATTTTGCAGGTCGCAGGCGGCTTCGCATCCCAAGCGAAGCTATTGCAAGTAGGTAGGCGTAGCACAAGACAGGGAACAATGAATTCCCTGCGAGTTCGACAGGGGGAGTAAACATGGGTCAAGCTGCGCTAGTGGGAGTAGTATTCCCTTCCGCAGATCGAGTCGTCCGGCATGTGTCCGCCACTTCGGGAATTCAAGACCGCGTGGCCGTGCCGGGGTTCAACAGCATCCTGAAACGGCGAGTGGACTCGGTACAACGCTTTGAGGCTTTCTCAGAGATTCCAGGTTCCGATTGCGCTGCCATCGTAGCGGATGCGCAGGAAATGCAGTTCCAGCGCCATTCCGCGATCTTTTCCGAAGGAAGTCCCGCAACCCGGATCGCTCTCTTGTTGTCGGGTTGCATGAAGATCACCCAGGGCAGAACTCAGGGACAGGAAGTCATCCTGCGGCTTAACGGGCCGGGAGATCTGCTCGGCAAGTTGGGAAATCAAGCCCGAGTGAACCACCTATACACAACTTACGCGGTGCAGCCTTCTCTTGCTTTGGTCTGGGAAATGGATGCCTTCGAGAGATTGGTGGATCGTTTTCCGCTATTGCGGCGAAACATCGCGAGCATCCTTGAGCAGCATCTGAACGAATTGGAGATTCGGTATCGGGAAGTCTCCACGGAAAAGGTTTCGTCACGGCTGAGCAATCTGCTGGTTCGGCTGGTGAGCCAAGTCGGACGGCGAATCGAGGATTGCGTCGAGATTGCTCTGTCGCGGCGGGAACTAGCCCAATTGACAGGCACGACGCTGTTCACCGTCAGCCGCCTGCTTTGCCAATGGGAGACACAAGGTATAGTAAGCGCGAGGCGCGAGGTTGTGCTGGTGCATGATGTGCCGGCTCTGCAAGAGCTGTCCCGTGAAGAGTAAACACCATCCCACACAGGAGTTGAGGAGAATGCTGGTTCAGCGAAATAGCTCGATTGCGCTGTTGTTCCTGGCGCTCGGATTGCCCGTATTTGCCCAATCGACCGAAACTACCCAGAACGATCCCGCTGCGGACCGGCCGGTCCCTCATCGCGCACGGGTTCAGACTCCTTGCTGGCGGCAGGCAGAGATGACTCCTGATATGGTCAACCGGCGCTGGGAACTCGAAGATCAGCAGAAGATGAGGATCGCCCAGGTGTGCACCGAGCCCTCGACATCAGCGCAGCAGAAGCACGACAAAATTGAGCAGATTCATGCCGACACCGATCGCGCCTTGGCGCAACTGATTCCTGTCAAGGAACTCAAAGCATTTAACAAGTGCCAGGCAGAAGTGGATTCACGTCGCCCGAAAGCCCCCGGCGAGAAAGAACTCGGGCCCTGTGGCGGCGTCATTCCGGCTTCAGCCGCCGACGGGACGACTGCCCCTGCAGCCGATCATCGTCACACCAACACTCCAAATAGTCAGTAGAAGATCAACCCTTCCCGATCGAGCATGACTTCTGGTGCAGTCGCGGCTGTCGGCCGACGAAGGTGCCTTGTCACGGCTCAGCGGGCCCCTCTGGCGCTGCAAACGGGCGCTCGTTCGGCTATCTTCCTGGTCAACCCCTAACGTCAGCCAGGCATATTATGGCCAAGTAGAGGGGCAGTTCACGTAAGAACAAAGCGAACATCCCACCGACCCTTGGGTCCGCGTACACAACTTCAGGGCCAGTACGTGCTACAGAGTTCGGGCGGTAAACCGCACGTACTCCATCGCGAAGACCATGGACTTGGGTTCACCCTCACAATGACTTGTGTCAACTCCGCGATATTCCGAAGTCGAACGTTGGCGCCTGCTTCTTCGAAACTAAGTCGAGGTAGATGGACTTGGGGCGGTTTTTACGGCTGCAGGCTGACGAAGCTGCCTTCTCTCATTTCAGCAGGCTCCTCTTGCGCTGCAATAAACGCCGGCTCGGCTGCGCTTGTGATCGACCGCTGCCGCCAGACGGCGTAGATGGCCGGATAGACGAGCAATTCGAGTAGGAATGAAGTGAAGATGCCACCGACCATTGGGGCCGCGATCCTCTTCATGACTTCGGAGCCGGTGCCTGTACTCCATAGAATCGGCAACAACCCAACACACATCGTGGCGAAGGTCATGAACTTGGGACGCAACCGCTTGGCGGCGCCCTGTACGATGGCTTCTGTCAGATCTCCAAGATTACGAAGGCGGCCCTGGCGGATCGCTTCCTCATAAGCCAGGTCAAGATAAAGAAGCATGTATACGCCCGTCTCGGCGTCGATGCCCAGCAAAGCGATCAGCCCCACCCAGACGCCCACACTCATGTTGTAGCCGGCCAGGTAGAGGAAGACGATCGCGCCCACGGCGGAGAACGGCACCGCCAGCAGGATGATCATCGTCTTCACGGTCGAGCGCGTATTGAGGTATAAGAGAAAAACTACGAGCAGCAGCGTCAGGGGAATAATCCGCGTCAGCCGCTGCTTCACCCTCGTCATTGCTTCGTACTGTCCCGCCCACGCGAAAGAATAGCCGGGCTGAAGCTTCAGTTCGTCGCGCAGCAGGCCTCCCGCTTCGGCGATATAGCTCGCGGGATCACGGTCTGCGAGGTCGATGTACACATAGCCTGTCAGCATTCCGTTCTCGTCGCGGATCATCGCTGGGCCACTGGTGGCGTGAATCTCGGCCAATTCTCCCAGCGCGATCTGGCGCTGTCCGGCGGGAACCAGCACTCGCTGAAGCGATCCCAAGTCGCTCCGGAAATCTCTCATGTATCGCACGTTGACCGGGTAGCGCTCGCGTCCTCGGATGGCAGTGGTGACATCCTCGCCACCAATCGCGTTCTCAACGGCGAGTTGCGCGTCTTCGATGCTTAAACCATAGCGTGCCAGTCGATCACGATTCCAATCGAAATCCAAAAAGTAGCCGGTGCCCGTCCGCTCGGCGAAAACCGCGCGAGTGCCCTTCACGCGACTCAGTATCGACTCAATGCGCGATCCGATCTGCTCGACCGCGCCCAGGTCTGCGCCGGAAATCTTCAGTCCGATGGGAGTCCGCATCCCGGTCGTCAGCATGTCGATGCGTCCCCTGACCGGCATCGTCCAGGCATTTGTGACACCCGGCACCTTTAAGCTTTCATCCAGAAGACGTACGAGCTCCGTGGATGTAATGGTGTCGGGTGTGATGTGGCGCAACAGGGGCTTTACGAACTCGGGTGACCAGGAGGAGTACCAGGTATCGACGTGCCGCCACTCCGATCGGGGTTTGAGTACGATCACTGTCTCCAGCATTGACAGTGGTGCCGGATCCGTCGCCGTTTCCGCCCGGCCCGCCTTCCCCAGAACCCGATCAACTTCTGGAAAACGCGCAAGAATGCCGTCGGTAGTCTGCAACAGTTGCTGAGCCTGGCTGATGGATATGCCGGGCATGGTGGAAGGCATGTACAGGATCACGCCCTCATCGAGCGGCGGCATGAATTCTGAACCCAAGCTGAGGAAAACCGGAACGGCCAGCACAATCAGCGCCGCAGCGCCCGAAATCACAGCCCATTTCCGGCGCAGTGTCCAGCGCACAACCGGCTCGTAAATGCGGATCATCCAACGGCTGAGCAGGTGGTCCTCTTCCCGGCGGATTTTCCCTACGAGCAGCGCGTTGGTAATCCGGCAGAGCCATGTCGGACGAAAATCAAAACGATCGACCCGCGCCAGTAGCAGGCGCAGCGCTGGGTCCAGCGTGATTGCCATACCGGCCGCAATCAGCATCGCGAGAGTTTTGGTGTAGGCAAGCGGCTTAAACATGCGCCCTTCCTGTGCCTCCAGCGTCAGCACAGGCAGGAAACTGATCGCGATGACCAGCAATGCAAAAAACGTAGGACCGGCAACTTCCTTGACGGCAGCGATTATCACTGCTCGGTAGTCCCCGCGCCGTCCTCCCTTTTCCCAGAGCTCCAGCTTCTTGTGGGTCTGCTCCACCACCACAATCGATGCATCCACCAACTCGCTGAAAGCGATCGCCACACCTGCCAGAGACATGATGTTGGCGCTGATGCCGAGATAATGGAACGGAATGAACGATGCCAGCACTACCACTGGCATGGTGACAATCGGAATTACCGCGCTGGGAAAATGCCAGAGGAAGATCAGGATAATCAGGACGACGGTGACGATAACCTGAAAGATCGTCGAATTCACGTTGCTGATCGCGCGATGAATGAACTCCGAGCGATCATAGACGGGCACGATCTTTACGCCTTCAGGAAGAGAAGGTGTTACATCGCCGATCTTTTGTTTTACCCGGTCGATCACGGCCAGAGCGTTCTCGCCACTCCGCATGATCACGATCCCGGAAACAACTTCACCCTTGCCATCCAGGTCCGCTACACCACGTCGCAATTCCGGACCTTCGACCACCTGGCCCACGTCCTTGATGCGAATCGGAGTTCCCTCCGTGCTTGCGTCAAGAACGATGTTGCCAAACTCTTCGAGGGTCTTGGCATAGCCGCGGCCGCGAACCATGTACTCGGTTCCGCCGAACTCGAGCAAGCGTCCGCCGACTTCTTCATTGCCGCTGCGCACCGCCTCTACCACTCGTCGAATCGGTATGCCATAGGCCTGTAGCCGGTTAGGGTCGACGTTGACCTGAAACTGCCGCGTATATCCGCCGACGGGCGCAACCTCAGCCACGCCCGGCACTGAGCGCAGGTAATAGCGGAGATACCAATCCTGATAGGAGCGAAGGTCCGCAAGGCTGTGCTTCCCGGAGGTGTCGACCAGCGCGTATTGATAAACCCAGCCCAAAGCAGTCGCATCAGGTCCAATCTCAGCCTTCACACCGTCAGGCAAGTGGGACTGCACACCAGACAAATATTCGAGTGCCCGGGAGCGGGCCCAATAGAGATCCGTGCCGTCCTCGAAGATCACGTAGACGTAGGAATAGCCGAAATCAGAAACTCCGCGCACCGTCTTGACCTTGGGCGCGCCGACCATCGCGGTGACGATCGGATAGGTTACTTGATCCTCGATGATGTCGGGGCTGCGATCCCAGCGCGAGTAAATGATGACTTGCGTCTCGCTGAGGTCCGGCATGGCATCGAGCGGCAACGCCTGCATGGACCACCATCCGCCAACGCAGGTCAATGCCGCGCAGACCAGCACAAGGAACTTGTGCTGCACCGAGAAATCGATAATGCGGTTAATCATGAATGGGGCCCAGAAGGATTTGCAGCGAGATAATGGTCGGGCTGTTCACTGAATTTCCGCTTGCAGCGATCGGAGCAGAAATAGTATGTGACTCCGTTACGGCTGATTGTGTGGCCTTCCGTGACGGCTTTGGCTGGATCGATCGCCATGCCGCAGGCCGCGTCTTTCACTGTGTTTGCACTAACAGCAGTGCTCGTGTTCGACTTTGGCGGAAGCTTCGGCTGTGGCTGTTCCTTCGGCGTCGATTCCACCGATTTCAGCCGGCTCTCGGAATCCACCAGGAAGGTTCCCGCGCTCACCACGCGTTCCCCTTCGTTGAGTCCCTTTACAATCTGCACGCGATCACCGGACCGCCACCCCACTTCTACGTTGCGCGGTTCAAAGACGCCATTGGACCGTTCGACGAACACTCGCTGTTCTCGTCCGGAGTCAATGACCGCATCGACCGGGACCGTCAGGCCTGCTGGCATCGCGATGGGCAACTCCACATCCGCGAACATGTCTGGCCGCAGAACGAAGCCGGGATTCTCTGCTTCCAAGCGAAGCTTCAGAGTCCGTGTGGCGGGATCCACCTGGGGAAGCACATTGCTCACCCGCGCAGTTAACGCCTTCTCTTGCCCCGACAACAGAACGCGAACTGAAGTTCCAGGACGAAAATGTTGTGCTTCGTTTCCCAGAATATCGGCAACAATCCACACGTGACTCAAGTCAGCAATCCGATAGAACTCCGTGGAATGCTCGAAATGCTGGCCGGGACTGATGTTCCTCGCGAGCACAAACCCGTCAACGGGTGAAACGATGTTGATAGTGTCGGGAAGAAGACGTGTTTCGGCAATCTCCTGAATCTGCGCATCACTCATCCCGAGATTGCGCAGGCGGTCAGTGTAGCCTTGCACGCTGCTCTGCCCCTGCTTCGATACCGCGCCGGGAAACGGCACGGTGCGCGAGCCATCTTTGCCGTTCGAACCGGGCACTCCCGCGGTCGCCGCCAGGAATCCAGAAGCGACGGCGAGTATGTCTCCGCCGTAATAAGTCGCCAGTTTTTGATCCTTCTTAACGAGTTCTCCGGGAGAATCGTTGAACGTCTGGCGGATAAAGCCTTCCATGCCGGCGTTGAGTCTGTAGACCCGCGTGTCTTCCGGAAGCACGCGCCCGAGCACACGCACGTTCTCGTTCCCGGACGATCGCTCGACAGTGGAAACGCGAATCCCAAAAAGCTGCTGTTTCTCCGCGTCGATGCCCACCATCCCCGGTGGTATTGGTCCAGTGGAACCACCGGGAGCTGCAATCGATTGCGCGTAGACAGGCTCCAGCTGCATCCCGCAATCCGGAGCTACTCCAGCATGATCCGATTTGTAATCGGGATGCATCGGATCGACCCAATACAGCACGCGGCGGCCACCGTTGGCCACCGCCGATGATCCTGATTGCTGGGTATGTTTCCTTCCCGCGAAGTACGACACAAGCATCAATGTTCCAATCAGGATTCCACTCAATACTTTTTTCATTGCTTTGTGCCCCTACCCCAGAGGTGCATTACTTTGCCCTTCTTTCAACTTAGTTTGGAGACGAAGACGCGGGCGTCTGTGCGCCTTGAGGAGCCTGTGCTGTTGTCGGTTGTGATCCGCTCTGAGCCGCTTGAGGAGCCTCTGCCGCTGCCGGCTGCGATCCGCTTTGCGGATTTGCATTCGCTCCACTGCTCTGCCCCGCCTCCGCGTTGGCTCGCGCCTGCGCCTGCGCGTTCCGTGCGGACTGTGCGGCTTTTTCCTGTGCTTGCTTATACATTGCAGACCGCCGTGCCTCGAGATCTTCGCGCTCCCGTGCGGCCACCTTCACCTGGTCAAACTGCTTGTCCAGTTGCTGGAGCATGAGGCCCCACATCTCAAGGTTCGCCTTAGTCATCGGATCCTTGGAGTTCTTGACGGCAGGGCTTGCCTGCATCTGTTTCAGCAGCAAATGCATTTTTGTCAGCGTGGTTTCCATTTCCTGCACGCGCTGATTCACTGCTGCCTTGGCTCGCATCTCGGCCGTCTTGCTGTCAGCATCGGTGCTTGTGGCCATGACCGAACGCTGACGTCCCGCCATGGATCTCGTCGGTGCTGCTGTTTGGGCCCAAACGCCTGTTGCCGCAATGATCAAAAGGACGGCTGCACTTCTAAGCTTCATCTGATTCTCCTTGGACTCGAACTCACCATGATCTTGGTCTTCCCAGCTACTGCACCCGACGGCGCCGCAATCGGCAACCGTCAGGCGTGATCTTCTAATGATGGTGGGGGAGGGGCCGCCGATTAACGCGGCATTGCAAACTTTGAATCATCCAGCTTGGGGTTTGAGACGATCTCCTCGAAGGCGATCCGTTCTTTGTCTTTCACGCCATCGACTGCCGTCACCATCAAATAGGGCATCATAAGCCCGTTGACCGGACGGTAGTCCTGGAGGTAGGTAGCCACCGGATGATACTTGCCATCCAAGCGTCGCGGCGTCCCTTCGATCTTGACTTCGAGAAAGCTCTCAGCGTCCACCCACACGTGGCGCGCGAAACCATTCTTGTCAGTAACCTGCAGGTTGTAAGCGTCGCGGCCTTCCACTTTGTCGACGCTCTCAAGTTCAACCTTCGATCCCTTGGCTGCGTAATCGATCAGCAATCCATCGAGATCCGGCTGGGTCGAAGCACTCTTCAGCTCATCGGGAGTGTAATTCTCGACCTCGTGCCGGTTCAGGTACGGACGCAGCTTCCAGCCCTGCACGCCGTTATACACCTGAATCGCGGTCTGGCCGTTGAATTGAATTTCCAGTCTCATCTTGCGCCCGCGTTCAAGTTCCATCACAAATGGCAACTGCGCCTGCTCCGTGGGCCTCTTGGGCAGATCAACGGTGGGCTTTTTCTGACCCGGAATTTGGAGGGTCGGCCGGTTATTCCCGCCCGCATCCATCTTGCCTTTCATTTCCAGCGTGTGCACGGAACGCCATGCGGTCAGGCCACCGCGCGCCGCTACATTTTTTTCAACGATTTCAGTCGCCGTGAGCCGCGGCGCGCTCCCATTGGGCGCGGTTCCCGACTCCGCCATTACCACCGGCAAAAAGGCAAGCACAACAGCTGTGCAGGACAAAGCTCTCCGTCTCATTGAGAATCCCCTTTTTTCAAATTAGTGCTTTGGCTTCGAACCACTTTTCACGAGATTCGAATGGAGGAGTTACCAGTTTCAGTCGACTACAAGTCCGTCAGCGCGAAATTTTCCGATCACGATATTGACTTTGTCTCCACGCTTGACATGTCCGCCCTTGTTCGAGAACAACATCCAATACGTCTTCCCTGCTTCCGGCGGGCTGCTTTGCCGGAGCTTTCCCACTTTGTCCATCAGCGGCACCACCAGCTTCACGTGCGCCTGCTCGTCGATCAGGGAGGGCTCGATTTTTTTGTCATTGAGCGCCGTCGCCTTGTTCGCGTCCAATACCTGGTAAGTAAACCGTATTACTTCCCCGGCCTCGGCTGACTTCACCGACAGACCCTCAATTCCCCACACCAGGCGGTAATACGTACCGGCTCGTCCCGCAAAACGCTGTGGACGATAGTGCTGCTGCGCTGGAGTTGGTTTTGTTGGGGTCGCAGCTGGTGCTGCCGCGCCGTTCTTATTTTGAGTGGAGCCAGATGATGCGTTGCTTCCTGGCTGATTGGAAGGTGCTGCACTCTGGGCAAACAGAGCGCTGCACAGCAGAACGCCGGTGAAAATACTACGCCAGTTCATGGGATTGTTCTTCTGCTACGGGGAGGAGTTTGAATTCTACCACAAGGAACGAATTTGTAAAACATAAAAAAACCGGACATCCAGTTGGTTTTCTGGATGTCCGGCATGGTAATGCTTCCGTTAGTTACCGTTGAAGTTCGGCCCGTTCAGCGGCGAGGCAAACCCCGTACCCGTGATCTGCACGTGCGCCGTCGAGGTTGTCGTCGATCCTCCCGGAGCGTATTGCACGTTGACGGTGCAATTCTGTCCCGGGTTGAGGACGGTGGTCGCTGTGCAGGTTCCACCGGCGATGATCGAGAACGCCGATGCCGCTGGGCCCGCGGTCTTGATCACTGTTGGTAGTGCGTTCAGGGTGATTGCACCCGTTGCCGCCGCACCATTGGTGATCGTAACCAACCCGGCCTTCGTGGTCGTGTTCGCTGTACCGGTCGTGAGCGCTGGGGTTGGTCCAGTGAGCGCGATTGTTCCGGTTACCGTGAACGTCACGTTACCGGTGGTATCAGCAGGCAATACGACTGCGACGTTGTGTCCACCGAGCGTAGCCGCAGCCGGAATACTGAACGTTGCCGTGATCTGAGTATCGCTAACCACGGTGAACGCGCTCACTCCGATTGCGCCGGCGGCGCCGCCGCCGCCGCTGACTGTGACCTGGCTGGCCCCAGTGAAGCCGGTGCCCGCGAGAGTTACCGGAACCGACGTACCGCGATTTCCGCTGCTGGGACTGACGTTATTCAGTACCGGGGGAACGATCGTGAACACCACCGCATTGCTAGTCCCGCCCGGTGTGGTTACCGTGACGTTCCTCGCACTTCGGTTAGCGGTGCCTGAAATCGTGAATGTCGCCGTCACCGTAGTGGCGTTGACTGCCGTGACATTGGTGACGGTGATGCCGACTCCGCCGCCGCCAGGCCGCGTCACAGTCACTGCACTCGCCCCGGTCAGGTTCGTACCGGTGAGCGTGACGGTGAAGCCTGCGCCGCCGCGAGTGTGAGTTGCCGGGCTTATCGAAGTCAGGGTCGGTACAGCTGCCGCAACACCCTGGAATTCGATTGCACCGATATCCACCGCGTTGTTGGCCTTCCTCAGATTACCGAAGAAGTCCGTTGCTGGTGCCGCAGCGTACGTCGTGGCCGAGAGGGCCGGCGTAATGTAATTCACGACTGGCGAGCCCGATGCTGGGGCGTAATTGCCAAGCACCGTGGTCCCGGCCGGGTTGGTCAGGGACAGCGGACCCCAACTGATGTTGATCCAGTTGTTGCCCTCGTCCACCGTTGCCGCCGGCGTCAGGTTGAAGATTGGGTTCGGCACCGTCGCGTCGGAAATTCCCGGCGGTACCTGGTAGCCTGCCGACATAAACTCCGGTGGCCAACGCGAACCGTTGCAGTACTGGCTCACTACCCCCGGGTTGGAGCTGGTGTTAGCCCGGAAGCCCGTGCCTCCGCCAGCGTAACCGGTGATGTCGGTGATCAGCGACGCCTCGGGCGACAAAGTCACGGTGGAGCCGTGATTCGTCGGGCCGGTATCGCCGCGGACGCCGATATCCCAGTAGCTAGCCGCTGGGCAACCGCCGGTAACGGTCTGGCTCGCAACCTGCGTCGTGGTGAACGCGTTGTACAGCGCGACCACGTTCTGCTGATTCAGAGTTCCAGTACCGAGTGAACCCACACCGATGTAGAACGCCCGGTTCTGATAGAACACGTCGTTATACAGTTCCGGGTATGAGACCGTCCGGCACGTCCCGTTACTTGGGTTGGTACCAGGAGCGTAGTGACCTTGCGGGCACGTAATCGTCCCCGGCAGATTCGACTCAAGCACCGAGCTGTTCTGGATCGCTACCAGGCCAGCCGGCTGGGGAGCCGAACTTGTGCCGCAATTCGTGGTGCATGTCGGGCCGCCGCTGCTGGCCAACGGTGCACCCAGTGTGTTGAAGAGCACGCCCGACGACGCCGTGGTGTCGTTGGACATGATCGTGTTGTTGATGATGTTGACGTTCAACGCATCCTGCAACGAGATGCCAGCGCCGTCCCAGCCTGCGACGTTGTTGACAATCACGTTGTTGGTCAGCGTAACGTCCCACCAACGAGTCGGGCTGGTCGGGAACGTGATCACGTCAGTGCCGTTGAGGTTCTGCAACCGCACGCCACCACCGCTACCGGCTTCGGCTGCGTTGCCCATGATCAGGTTCGCATCGATGACCAGGCCCGGACCAGCGCCATCGCTGGGTCCGACCGTACCAACTGCAGGTACGCAATCCTGGTCCGTGGTAGCGCCGCAGAGCGGATCTACGTCTGGCGCACCCATCACCAGGATGCCGCCGCCATTGGCCGGAATCGTGGGATTGGTGCTCTGGTTGAAGATGATCGTGTTGTGACGGATACCCTCAGTCGGGTGCCCCTGATCATTATGGTGATAGACAAACCCAAGCTGTCCAATTCCGCCGCCGTCACCGGTGCTGAGGTTTCCGCAGACCCAGTTGTAATCGAAGGCGTAGTAGTCGCTGCCGGTGCAGAAGCTGACAGCTCCTGCGCCCGCTGGCGTCGCTGAGAACAACTCGTCACCGGTGGAGGAGTTGTCGGTGATGTAGTTGTTGTGAATGTTGATGTTCATATCGAAGCAGTACGGCAGTTGCAGACCGGTTACGTTGCTGGTCTGGCAAGAGCCCGGAGGAGCGTTCACTGCGGCTCCGCCACCGGTGTAGGAGGGCGGGAATTCACCCTGGCCTACGTTGATGCCGCCGGAAAGCGTTCCGGCATTGCTGGTGATCCGGTTGTTAGCAACCTGCAGGTTATGACCCCATCCGTGGATGAAGAGGCCGCCGCCGCCCTGAGAGCTATCGGTGATTCCCAGTCCGTCAATGCTGGACGGGTTGCACCAGAAGCTGCTCGGGAACGGATTGGCGCTGCCGCCGGTGCCACTTCCGCTGCCGCAATTCTGATTACTATTCGTCAGCAGTGTTGTGCCAGTCGGGAAGCCAGCTGCCAGGGTCGTATCCCACGGACTCGATGGGAAGTTCACGCCTTTCCCCAGCACTGTGATGGCTGCGCCTTCTAACGCTCCCATCAACGATGGCTCTTGCAGCAACTCGGCCAGGTTACCGTTCAGGGTTGCATCCCAGCCGACCGCAGCCTCGAGAGGCAGGCGATCGACCTGCGGATTGATTTTGGTCGGCTTGAATGCCGTCCAACCAGAACCGCACGCCGGGTTATAGCTAGTCGGCGAGCCGTTAACGTCCAGGCCGACCAGGCAGTCAATCCGTGTCCGCCACGTATTCATCTTGCCGGCGGGTTGAGTGTTGGCGTTGATGATGCTGGAGGCAGCTCCGACGCCTTGCAGCCGGACTGGCTTCCACATCTGCAGCATTTCGTAGTACGTACCCGGAGGCACAATGATCAGATCGCCAGGATTGGCGCCGTCAATGGCCTGCTGGATCGAGCCCACTCCAGTCGGAGACATCGGAGTATTGCCCACCACGTATTTCGGGCCGCTGCCTCCAACTGTCACCGTCACTGCGTCAATCGACTGCTTGCCATTGCCGGCAGTGATCAGCAGCTGTCCGCAGTATGTATTGCCCGCGGAACCAGTCAGGTGGCTGTACTGCTGTTGTTGCTGCACTGCGCACAGCGGGATACCGCTTGAGCCGCCGGTCGACGGCACCGTGACTACGATCTGCGCGTCGCTCCAGCTTGTGACTGTCGCCGCCACGCCTCCGATCGTTACGCTACCGGTGCCTTGAGTAGCTCCAAACCCATAGTGGCGCAGTACCGTCTTCGCGTTGAACGGAGCCCCCGTAGCACTCGGTCCGGAGTAAGCATTGTTCGGTACTTGCTGGTCACCCAGCGCATGGATCGTCAGCGTCTTGCCTTGTGCGCTCACCCAGGGTCCAACACCATCGCCATCGACTTCGCTGACAGCTGGTGTTGCATCCGGATATGCGCAGTCCGGGTTGTTGTAGCCTGCGCCTGCGAATGCCGACGTCGGCACCACCGGCGTGTCCATGTACTGGGTTTGACCAGGCATGAACGGAATTTCGTAGCAGAACTGGCTGTACTGCGGGTTGAACAACGGATCTGTAATCATCTGTCCGTTGGTCGGCGAACCCGCCCGCGTATCTAGAATCGGACCCGGGTCGTTCATGCACACCACCATCATCGTGGGCGCATATCCGGTCGGGTTCGGTGGGTTCACTTCCCACGTCGAGTACGTCAAGCCGTTGTAGGTTCCCCACTGATCGGCATAGACGCGTGAGACCTCCGTGCCGGACCAATCCTTCAGCGAAACGGGTAGGTTCGGCGGCGAGAACTTCTCACCAAATTGCGGCGAGAACGGATCAAATTCCGACGTGAAGTCGTCGGTGATGACGCCCGTGAAGTGGGCGGCAACGTGGGCCGAGGTGAAGATCCAGAACTTCGCCAGGACCGACTCCTGCGGTGTCAGAGTTACCTCTTTGCGATCGCACAGATTGCGAGTCGCACCCGCGAACGGCGAAGCTTCGCCGGATTGCGGGAAGAGGCTGATGAAATCAGGAACGATGCGCGATGCGCCTACGCAAGGCCAGAACGACTCCACGCTTCCTGTATCACCTTCGTGACTCGGGAGAGTGGTGCGGCCCAGACTCTGGGTGCCGTTCTGTGGATTGCAGGCGTATCCGGGGTTCGTGCCCGACGCTGGGATCACGGTGCATCCCGCAGTCGTCGAGAACGTCGAGGCCGCAACTTCCGCCTGGTCGGGCAGGATGAATACGTTGCCCAGCCCGGCGAACTGCTGCGTGACCGGCGCGATGTAGTTGTCGCCGATCAGGATGTTCTTGTCCTCTTCCTTCACCAACTCGTAACCCGGCGGAACGATCATTTCCACCACATACTTGCCCGGAGGCAGCATGGGGGTTCCGGAACGGATTGGATCGGTGGTGTCGGGGTTGGGCACGCACCCCGTGCAGTTCGAGGTGGCAAACTTTCCAGTCGCCGCATTGACACTGGTGACACTGGGGAACGTATAGTAGCCGTCGTACGGAGCCGGCTGCACCTGGTTCCAGTTGTGCATGCCGTCATAGCACTTGTACTGCGAGTTGGACGGAATCGTGTTGACCGGCGTACCGCCGTTGTTGTACACGTCCAGCCACATCGGCTGGTTGTACAACGTGAAGAAGAACAGGTCCGCATTCGTACCGGAAGCTGCTCCTTGCCCCGGGCAGTTCATGTTGGGAACCAACGAGCCGCTGGGCCCGGTATGGAAGCCCTGCGCCCAATCGTCCCAACTGCTGGTCGTAGTGAAGTCGATCAGCGTGAGGCTGGTGGTGCCGTCCGGGGCGGTTCCTTCCTTGTACAGGTTGACAGTGACGCCAGGTACGTCCGGCGTCCAACTGGTGTGAATCAGCAAGCCTGGGTCGTCGAATGGCCGCGTCGAAGCATAGATCACTTCGCCGTGGATTCCACCGGTCTCAGTCGGTGCATAGGGTTTCTTTCCGAACTCGATGAAATTGTTCTGTCCCGAGAATCCCTGCCAGCCATAACTTCCAAATGGAGTCGCAGGATCGACTCGGCCGGTAGACCCGCCAGCCGTGTCGCCAGGTGGGCAGTCCGCCGATGCACAGTACCGTGCACCCGGCACCCTCAGGTCGGTGGGCACAGAGATTACTTCCGCGGTGTTCGCCAAGTTGCCGGCGATGTTTGAGTTGCCGCACGGCGCCGTCGGCGGGTTCGTTGCCGTTCCGCACGGTGTACCGTCAGCAGGACCGCCCGCGTCGTAAACGACGTGTGCGCCCGTGCTCTTGTACCGGGTCGTATCCGTCTCGATTACATACCAGCTGAACAGCGGGAAGATTTCGTTGAAGCCCGCATTCCCAGCCAGGTCTGTATTGTTGAAGTTGGAATAGCTGCCGTCGCGGAAGCGGTTGTTCGTCGCCACCAGCGTTAGCCCGTCTTCGCCCGGCAGCGGGTTCCCATTTGCATCTAGGTCCTGAATACCGTTGCCGTTCGCGTCGAAGAACGTCTTGGTGTAGATGTTCGCCTGCCACTGGTTCATGGCAATCTGGCCCAAATCCGTCGTTTTCCCGCCACCCAGGCGGACCGGAGTTGACAGCCCATCCACCAGCATGTCGTTCCACTGGTCGAAGACCGTGATTCTCCAATCCCCTTCAGGCAAGCCGGTGAGCGTAAAGCTGCCGTCGGCGTTGCACTTCGTGAATGCGAAGTCCTCAGCGTCCGGATCACCGAAGCTCACGTAGCACTGGGTGAAGCCGAAGCTGCTGTTGTCGCCGCTGCTGAACAGCCGCTCATCCGGAGTACGGCTCATGCGCTCCGTCGTTGCCATACCAGTGATGGTGTTGTTGCAGGTGTAAGGCGTACCCGGCTGAGGGCTGTTCGGGTCCGAGCCGTTGCAAACGAACTGTTTGCGAGCGTTGATGATCCCAGGGTTGGCGAAGCCGATCGATACGTGGTATCCGGCTGGTCCAAATTCCTGGAAAAAGCTGGGCTCGCCGATTCGCAGGAACGAATCGTGCGCCTTCTGGCCGTCCAGAGTATTGGTCTGCAGCCACTCTTCGCCGCGTCCAATCCGGTCCGCAGCGGGCGTAGCTACTACGCCGTAGCGTCCGGGCATCAGGTTGGCAACTACCGCTTGGCCAGCCAGAGGAGACAGGGTCGTGCCGTCCGCTTCATACTTCGGACAAGTCACGATCGTGCCCGTGATACCCAACGTGCCCCTAATTGGCTTGTTAGTTATCGGGTCTAGAATCGCGCCAGTTTGCTCAGCGGCCACTCCATTGGCTCCGATCGGACAGGCGTCAAGGTGCGTTGCTGGGTCGATGGTTCCCGCCAGGCTGTTCCCCAACGGCATGTTGAACATGTCGTACGTCATCTGTCCTGTCGCGTCACCAGGGCCACCGGCATCGTCGAACAGGGTGATGTTGAATCCGCCTAGTCCCGGCTCATTGGGCGACAGAACGTCGATTCCACCGCCGCCATCCTGCTCACCGTTGAGTGGGAAGTCGTCTTCAAACACGAACACCGAGAGTTTGGACGGTGGATACGGACTCGGCTGCGTCAGAATCGTGACCGCAGTCTGCTGCACATGTGTATTCGGATCGATCCCGATCGGAGCGCCGCCCATACCATGGCCGCATCCCGGATTACTGGTATCGATGACGTTTACGCCACCCACTATCGTTGTGGTGCAGAACGGAGTGCTGGTGTTCGCACCGATAAACGGATTCGCTGCGTCACCCGGCAGAACCGAAATGTAGTAACGCTTCTTTGGATCCAGAGAAACCTGGCTGGGATCAACCGCGGTCTCCTGGCTGCCTGTCGTACGGCAAACACCGTTGCCGATGTCGCACACTGCAGGCTGTCCGAGCACCGTCTGGCCTGATTCGCAAGACAGGGACCCGGTGCAACCCGTAGCTACAAGTGGCATGTAGCTGGTGTGGAAGTTCGTCCCAAACGTGGGAACGATGGGACACGTTGAACCCTGTGGACAGGTGTTCGTAGTGTTGGTTGGGTCTACATAGAACGTCCGGTCTTCTTCAATCACCCAGCGATAGTCGGTAACTGGTGCCTTGGTAACTGGGTCATAGACCGTTACTTGAAGGCCAGTGGCCGGCAGGAAGGTAAGGGTCACAGTCGCGCTTGCTGAGCTCACCGTGTTCTGCGAGTTCTGTGCCTTGTACGTGAACGTGTAGCTCTTGGCGATAGTCGAAGAAGGAACGTCTGCGACGAATCCGCCGTTTGGATCGACCGAGAGAGTTAGGCCCGCTGACGCGACAACGCTCGCCGCGTTCACTGTCAGTGGATAACCTGCACCATCCTTGTCATACGCGAGTATGCCCGGAGGAGCGATCATTAGGTGTGTGGCCACCTTCGATGTGAAAGCGGCGTTGCCCATCGCAATGCCAGTGTTCGCCTCGAGACAGCTACCAGCGCAGGCGTTCAGGGTGACAATTGCCGTTGGGCCGCTGGTGCCATTGGCCTGATAGGTGAAGCTGTCCGGCGCGCTCCAGCCAGGATTTGGCGTATATACGAACGTGCCATCCGGGTTCAGCGTCAACGTTCCTTGCGTGGGCTGCACCGTTGCCCTGACATTGAATACACCGGTGTCGTTGGCGATCACGCCCCTCGATGGATCCGCGACTCTCAGCGGAGTGCACGGAGCCGCAGCGCACGTAAGCACGTTGTAAGCGTCAGCGACAGCGTTTGCCGTGGCTACGGTAAAGGCTGGAGCTCCCGCGCCATTGACGCCGATGTAAGCCAGCATGCCAGCATCACGCGAAACGGCGTTGCCCGACAAGCTCAACTCACGATCAAAGATGGGAAGCGCGGTGCCGCCAGTTGCGGGCACGTTGATCATCACATCGTAGGTCTTGCCCGCGGCCATGAACACTTCGCTCTGCACGCGTGGGACGCCCGGCAATACGTTGCCGTCTTCCGCGATCAGCGACATACCCGCTGCGGCCGAGGTACCCGTTTGCGATCCGACGATTGAAGGCACGTGCATGCGCAGTCCGGCGTTTACCAGCCGCACCAACACTGTTCCGGTGACCGGAGCTGCGGAGGTTCCTGGCAACGCAGCGAACGTCGAAGCTGCGGCGGCGCCCTTGTTGAACGCCACGCCGTTGATGAGGTAATAGAGAGGTGTGTAGTTCACTGCCGGTGGATAGCAGGTCAGATAGACAGTCGCCCCTGACTTCGGATTGCCGCAGCCACCAATCTGACCGTTCCAAACCGTTTGCTCGCTGAAACCCGCCGTGCCGACCGCAGCACTCACGGTGTTGTTTTGCACCGGGTCGATTTCGCTAAGGAGCAGAGGAATTTCCGCGTTATACGCAACGGGCGGAGTCGTCGTCCCTACTGCTGGATACGCTGTTCCCGCGGTGCTGCCCGCAGGCGCCGTCGTCACCACCAGCATTCCATACAAACCCATCGGCCCTTGGATCGATGGATAGGTGCCGGATTCAATGAGGTATGTGCCCGGCTTGAGACTGCTCCACGTCAGCGTAACGGCGCTTCCATTTTTCGCAGGCGTCGCGAACGACTGCACGCGGTTTCCTTGCGCTGGAGGCGTGTTCGCCGCTGCTCCGGGCGCAGGGATCGGCCATGTAATCTGTTGCGACATGGAATGGTCAGGACTCATCTGAGACGTTGCCGATGAACCTAACCCGCCGCCTAACTGGCCCACGATCACCAGCGAGGTCTCTGCCACTGCAGCTGGCAAGTTATTCGTCAACCCGATCTTCAGGCTGGAGCCCGTCGGAACCGTGATCACGACCGGAGACCATGTACCGGTGGAATTCAAGGCAGCGCAGGTCGCGCCGCCGCTGCCCGCGTCGCCGCACGTGTAGCCCCACATCGCTACTGTGTTGCCATCGGGCATCGTCAGAGTGGTTGACCCAGCGGTCAAATTGACCTGCTGGGCGACGGACAAACACGCTCCAAGGAGGAGAAATGTCACCGCGACTACAGCTGTCTTTAGAGTTTTGGGATAATTGGATCGCATTGCTCTTCTCCTCACTTAGTTGGTCTCGTCGATGACGTATTCCCGGGAATCGACAAGCATCATCATCAGCATTCCGCCCGGGAAAATATTGTTGGTGGTGATTTCGCGCTCGTTATGCGAGTGCCACATGAAGGCAAAACCGGCTTCGGAACTCGGGGAGTTTGCAATAGTTCCCGAGGGAGGAGTGGAGCCGGTTGCGCCGCAATTTGTGCCGGGGCCGTTGGCTTGCGCACCCGTGTTGCAGCCTGTTGCGCGTATCGTTGCATCCGGACCAAGGTACGGACTGCCGCCGTACCAGGGACCATTGGTGAACAAATTCGCATCCGGCAGTGTTGCCGGACCACCGCCCGCGACATCACCGAAGGGATATTTTTCCACCGGCTTTTCGTGATCCTGGCACCACTCGTAATAGTTGATCGCGGTTGGATCGCCCGTGTTGTAGCCATTCACATCCGGCGTGCAAGTGAGTGTGGCCAGGGGATCTGAGGAAGCCGCATTGTGACCGTAGGCATCCCAGTTCAGCCCTTTTGCCGTCCAGTAGAAGATCCCGTCAAATGCCAACCCCGGAGTTGTCGTCGTGGTGAAGAGCAGGGGTCCGGCCAGTCCAACGGCAGAACCGCCGTTCGCGTAACTGATCGGAGTTGTGGTGCTGCTCAGAATGAGGTTCCCATCACGCCCCAGAATGCGGACGTGGTTTCCATGCTCGTGGAAGGGATGTTGCCACCGTCCCTGACCAATCACGCGGATCAGGGTCAATTCTCCCGGATGCATGTGGGGATCGCCGTTATAGGGCTGATGCGGATACTCCGTCGCGTAGTTCGGGTCCATGTCGTCCGGCATGGAACGTCCGTTGATCAGGAAGTACGCCGGGTGATAAGGCTCGGTTGGAACATTGAGGCTGCATCCCGGATTTCCAGGCGTGCAACTGATTCCCGCCGCATTTACTTGCGCCTCTGCTTGCGTGTGAATTCTCGGATCCATCTCAGCGAACTGGAACAGGTATTCGCGGTCGTAGCAGGTGTCCGGATGATCGTAGGCAGATTGCGAAAGCCGGTAGTCAGATTCGCCATGGGCGGCTTCCGCTTGAAGGTTCTTAGCCCCGGGAGTGCCGGCTGCCGTGCATGCCGTGGGAACGGACGCAGGAAGCACGATGATGGCGCCATACAAGCCCATCTCGACCTGCAGGTCTCCCTGGGTGCCGCTGTAGTAGGCGCGCGTCCCCGGCGAGGATGCGGTGAATGTGTAGCTGACACTGGCGCCTGGCGCCGCTTCGCATGTCAACAGGCCTTGCTGACCCGCGGCCGGGGTGGCCGAACAGCTGGTGGTTACATTGAAACCGGGAAACAGAATCGAGGTGTTGCCGGCAGACGCTGGCAGATTGTTGGTTAGCGTTACCGTCACCACGTCATTTTCGGTGACGATCAAGGTTGGCCCCGGTACCTGCATGGGGCCGCAGAAGCCCGTCCGGCCCAAACTTGCGGGCGCGAATGTCGGCGTAAATGTGGTTGAGCAACCATAACCCCACGAATACACGGCCTGTCCGTCTGGTTGGTTCAGGTATGCGGGGCTGGCGACCAGGCTGAAGGACGTGCCTTTGATCCCTGGAGCCGCTGCATATGCGGAGACCGTGGACAACAGGATCACGGCCACCATCGCCGCCAGAAGTATTTGTGTCTTAACGATCGCTTTCTTCATGTTCGTCGCCCTCATGGCTGCGCTCCTAATTCACGCGAACTTCGGTCATCAATCCGCCGAAATTCTCCGCGTCGTTGGAAAGGTGATCAAGATTGGGGGTGTAGAGATAGAACACGCTGCCCGCTGGATATTTCGTGATATCCGAGGCATCGAGGATCACGTCGAGGGACTCGCCGCCCCCCAGCGTGATCGAATTGGTCGTGTAGTACATGTTGTTTCCCGCCTGATCGCGCAGCAGCTTGGCGTTGTAGCCAATCACCTGCATCGGGATTCCCAGCGAGGCCAGCGTCTGATACTCCGAGACGTCAAGATCAGAAATGCGGAGGAGGGCTTTCTTTCCGGCTGGAATGTTGATGATCGCCGACAGCGGCTGCGAGAAATGATTGCTGCCGTCCGAAGACATCGTGTACAGCGGGCCCGGCGTCACTGTGTCTGGATAGCTCCGTCCATTCAGCAGGAAGTACTTGTCCTTCATGTCCGCGAACCCTTCTGGGTTGAACGTCATGCCCACAAAGTGGAAGTTCGGATCGAAGCCGTGGATCTGAATCGGATATTCGACGTCGTAGCGGGTCGAGCCATCGCCGTCGTTGTAGGCGTACATGCCGCCGGCGATTTGTGCCATGCCGGTGGCACCACTAGTCGTGTTAGCGCCCGCCGGCATCGGGTTGGAGCACAGGATATCGGCAGTGGAATCGCACTTGGTTCGGTTGTCTCCCTGCTGGGTTTTCAAGGCTGTACCCAGATCTGTTCCTGCTGGGACTCGGTTCTGCCGCGGCCGCACATACAATTGGCCCACCATGCCCATCTGCAAGTGCTCGGGCGGGGTGATGTGGCAATGCCAGAAGTACGTGCCCGCATCGGGCGCCAGGTAGTAATAGGTGAAGCTGGCGCCGATGTTGATCGCGACCGAAGCGTCCGGCACGCCGTCATAGAAGGAGGAAGCGTTGGGATATCCGTGAAAGTGGACCGTGTGCTGCTCAAAGAGATCCGGCCGCATGATCATGCCGACGTTAGTCAGGGTGAGGAAGAATTCGTCGTCTTCATCGATCGCCATCAGCGGCGCGGGAATGTTCCCGTTCATTACGCCCACATCCATGATCTGACGCGGATCGACGTGACCATCGAGAGCTTTGGGCGTCGACGCCGTAGCAGTCGATGAGGTGTTCACATCAGGCAGACCGGTGGTTCCGATCGTGAACATGAAGTTGTCTGGCGCGGAAAATCCGTAGTTCGTGACCCCGCTCGGGAAGCTGGTCAAGTTTGTGCCGAGGGGCGCAATCGTGTGGGTTCCGTCGTAGGGGCCGATGGCGGGAGGTGTGCCCGTGCCTGCAATTACCACTGAGTCCCCCGGATTCAGGCCGAGAGGTGCATTGGTCTGCACGTAAACACAGGACGTGCTTGGCGGGCATCCCGCAACTGGGTTGGCGGTAGTGTTCGTGAATTCCGCGATGTCATAAATCGTGACGGTGTTCGCAACGTCGAGGGCCAACCCCACCGCTCCGTTGTAGCCAAATGTCAACTGACTGGGCGGTACAGGGATTGGAGTAGTGCCATTGAGATCCGTGGTCGCCGGGTCGCCAGGTTGGAACCCTGCAAAGGTCGTGTTGAACACGCTCGGGAACTGTGTTCCAGGCTTCCCGGCCGCAATGTCCGCCAGTCCCGATAACGGACCAAAGGAGAACATATAGGTCTGGGTCCCATCGCCCATCGTGGAGTAGCCATCTCCGCCTGATATCTGCTGGCACTTGATGGCGCCGTTAACTCCGGGCCCGGTGTACGCCGGCTCCGTATTGTTGTTTGCTGCGTTCGGGTGGGTGATCGTGCTCGTCGGGCATTGCACACGGAACGACTGCGCGCTCACAGTCACCGTCGCGAAACCTAGGAGAAAAATGGGCAACCAATACCGACACGTATTCCTCATGGCTTTGCAGCCTCCTTCGTGGGCGGAAGTTGTCTCTCCGCTCCAGTGCACCTACGCTTTTAATGGGGGCGGGTCTGTGCGCCGTCCGATGACGGGAAGATGAACCCAATCTTCCACGTACTTGGGGGACTCGGACGGATTTTGTTCCCCAAAACCCGTTGCGTCACAGTACAAGGGGGGTATTTGTAACTCTTTGCGATTAGGCAAATACAAATGTAAATATTTGTAAATTTATAAGTTACTTGTAAAATATGTATAGATATATTACCGATGTGCTTACTGTCGATTGGACGGTTGGCAGAATTTCCGTTCCTCGGGCGACCCTAACCAGGCCCGAATATTAAGAGCCTCTTCTTTGCTCCAGAGCAAATACCACGACCCCGGCGTGATTTATCACTGAATGACTATTGTGTGTACCCACGGCTAAACCGGTTCGTTGGGTGCTATCAAAATGCTCCCCCAGGTTGTCTCGGCACGGCAAGCGATGAACCCCAGAGTTTCAGGCATGCACGTCGAGACCTCATCCGATTCCTAAATTGGACGTACACAAACGGACACTATGAAACGTGCGCGAATTTTCGCAGCTCTCATTCTTCTGGTTTCATTCTCTGTGGCCGCTCACGCGGATCAGGCCAGCGCCGCGTTCAAGAAGGGCGTTCAGGCCGAAAGCAAGAACGATTACGATGGAGCCTTCCAGGCCTATAGCCAGGCGCACTCGCTGAAGCCGAAAGACGCGAAATACTTCACGTCTTTCACCCGCATGCGCTTTTATGCGGCTGTGCAGCACGTCGGCAAGGCACAGGCATTGCGCGATAGTGGCAAGCTCCAGGAGGCAGTTGCCGAGTTCCAGCGCGCCGGCGAAATCGATCCCACCAACTTTGCGGCTAAAACCGAAGCGCACCGCACCGAAGAGATCATCAAGAAGCAATTACACGCCGGAGAAGAAACGCCCAAGAAGGAATTGCCTCTCGACAAGATGGCGCAGGAAGCCGCTGGTCCCGTGGAGTTGCAGCAGCTGTCCAATACGCTCATCAGCCTGCGACTCACGGAAAACGCGACCATGGTCTATAAGACCATCGCGCACCTCGCCGGAATCAATGTTCTATTCGATCAGGATTACAAACCTCCGAAGATCACTGTTGAACTGAACGACGTGACGCTGCGCGAAGCACTGAACACAGTCGCCCTGCAGACAAAGACTTTTTGGACTCCCGTTTCCAGCAACACGATCCTGATCGCGGCAGATACTACGGCGAAACGCAAAGACATGGAAAATTCGGTGATGAAAACGTTCTACCTCAAGAACGTTTCTACTCCCGCCGAACTGCAGGAAGCTGCGGCCACATTAAAGAGTATTCTTGATCTCAACCGCATCCAGCTGGTTCCTAATCAGAATGCTCTGATCTTGCGCGGAACAACCGACCAGATGGTTCTCGCGCAGAAACTGCTGACTGATCTCGACAAACCGAAACCCGAAGTGGTCATCGAGATCGCCGTGCTACAGGTCAGCCGGAGCCGCATTCGGACTCTCGGAGTCAATCCGCCTACCTCGGCGAATATTGTGATGGTGCCCAGCACGCTCGGTGGTGGCGGCGGCTCTGGATCCGGAGGTTTCACCCTCAACTCGCTGGGAGCGTTGAATGCCACGAATTTCCAGGTAAGTATTCCGGGCGCATCGATGTCGTATTTGATGAGCGATAGCGATACGAAGCTGATTCAGAACCCGGAAATCCGCGCCCTCGACAACGAAAAGGCGACACTGAAGATTGGCGATCGTGTTCCAGTCGCGACCGGATCCTTCGGAGCCGCGGCGGGTGGCGGCGGCGTAAGCGCACTCGTCAACACCCAGTTCCAGTATCTCGACGTAGGTGTAAACATCGACATTACCCCGCATATCCACTCGGACCATGAAGTCACACTAAAGATGACTTTGGAAGTTTCGTCGGTAAGTGGAACGCAGAACATCGGCGGAATCAGTCAGCCCATCATTGGACAGAGGCGCATCGAGCACGAAACCCGCCTGCGTGATGGAGAAGTCAACCTGGTTGGCGGCATCCTGGAAGACACGGAAACCCATTCGCTCGCTGGATATCCGTGGCTTACGAAGATACCCATCCTGAAATACCTCTTCGGGCAAGAGGACAAGCAGAGGCAGGAAAACGAGATCGTCTTCGCGATCACTCCTCACATCGTCCGTTCACAAGAGGTGACTGACGACAATTTGCGACTGGTCGACCTCGGCCGTGGGAGCTCAGTCACGGTGGGACACACTGATCCAAGAAGGACTGCTCCGGCTCGTGCCCCGAACACCATGGAGCAGACGGCGTCTCCGAACTCTCCGAATCGCAACGCACCGCAGAAGGCAGTCACTCCGCCCGCGGCGCCTCCGAAGCCAGAACCGTCAAAGACACCAGCGCCCTCGCAGATCCCCAGCGCTGCCACCACAACCACTCTAGTCCGTCCGGTCAAGGCAACGCCCGACGAACAAAGGTTATCGCTCCAACCACCGGAACGGGCTAAGCCCCGTTCTACCGAGGCGGCCGCGGATCCCTGCCCGTATGGAATGCACTCCATTGGCACCCAGTATGGAGTCCTCAACTGCGCTTTTGACTAAGTAGGCCAGTGCCAGGACGCAGGGCGACCTGAATTCTAAAGCAGAATTTCCTGCCGCTTGATCGTGGGCTGTATGCCTAAGCTACCCAGCGATCGCTAGAACCACCCGAACAGTCCAACTCCAGTCCATCTACGCAGATCCTGCCCGATGGAATGCACTCCATTGGCACTCCGCTTATGGAGTTCTCAACTAGGCTGATTGAGAGGCAGTACCAGGACGCACGCCCACGGGAACTCTGAAGCAGAGCTCCCTGTCGGCTTGATTGTTGGGCTGTGTTGCGGATCTATGCAGAGCGCTCGTCGGCTTGAGAAATCTGTGCCAAGGCCGCGAAGTCTTGGACCAGAACAGACTCCCGCCGCACCCTAACGATGCCTTGGGTCTGCCATTGGCAGAGAAGACGACTCACGGTGAATAGCGTGGTCCCGGTCAATTGCGCAAGTTCCGCGCGCGACAGTGTGATCTCGAGAAGACCGTTTTCGGTACAGCGGCGCAGACGATCGGAAAGCCGAACGAGTTCGCTGCTCAACCGCGACCCTACTTTTTCCGTGGAAACTTCCCGGAATCGCTGTTCCATCTCGAGCAAGCGCTCCTCGAGAGCCCGCACCGTGTTTCGGCGGAACGTCGGGATCCGGGCCAGCAGTTTCTCAAACACTGCCGCGTCCCACACCAGGGCGACGCACGACTGTACCGCCTGGGCCGTCGCGCAGTGGCTACAGTTGACGCAGACGCGATAGGAGCCCACGATCTCGCCGGCAGCATTCAGGCGAAGGATTACTTCATTGCCATTGAGTCCCATCTGCGTCACTTTTACGATTCCGGAAACTACCATCGTGACGTGACGGACAGGATCGCCTTCACTGAAGATCGTCTCTTTTTTGTCAAAACGCTTTTCGCGAGCAGCCCCGAGGATAAGGTCAAGCTCGGCGGGAATAACTTCCGCAAAAAGCGCAAACTGCTTGGCCATTTTGATTTTTTCGCTCAGCACGCTTAGGTTTCCCCCAGTCCTTCGACAACAGTCGTTCGAGAACAATTGGCCCGGTTCGTGAACTCAACGCACCGATTCGAGGCGGCTTCGTCAGCCAGTGACACTTACCCCGGAATGTGGCCATCTGAGAATGCGCTCACCCCAAGTCATGGTCAATTACACTGTCGGGGGAGGGAAATAGCACTCTTGGGGGGATTCTTCCCGGAATTAGACTAACCCGACTGGGCTCGACGGGTCCTGGTACGGCAGTAACAAAATCTTTGATTACTTCAAGATCCCGGGGAAGGACGGGAGCACTGATATGGATCTACAAACCCTACTGCGGGCGGCTCTGGAGGAAGCCCGGATCGGACTCCGGGAGGGTGGGCTGCCAATCGGATCGGTGCTCGCCGACCTCCAGGGGCGCATTCTAGCCCGTGGCCACAACTTGCGAGTCCAGAGCGGCGATCCGACCGCGCATGCCGAAGTCGTTTGCATCCGTAATGCCGGCCGCCGGCGCGACTGGCCTCATTTGACCCTGGTCAGTACGCTGAGTCCCTGCGTGATGTGTACCGGAACAAGTTTGCTATATCGAATCCCGCGAGTGGTCATCGGAGAGAATCGGAATTTCCTGGGTGCGGAAGAACTGTTCCACCAGCACGGCGTGAATCTGACCGTCATGCAGGATCCCGAATGCATTCAGATGATGCGGCAGTTCATACGGGAACATGCGGATTTGTGGAATGAAGATATCGGCAAGTAGAGCCTGTGCGGCGGAGTCTTTAATTCGTCGATGGTTGTGGCTGCGCGGGCCTGGTTGAAGAAGAGACTTCGCTGGCCGGCAGTGTTCTACGCAAGTCCCACCGGCATAATGGGCAGCGAGTGGTGACCGAAAAAACGATATGACCGAAGCCAACACACTTCGCGTTCGTGCAGGTTCTCATGTTAAAACTCCCAACCTCACCGTAGGAACTCCACACTTATTGCAATTACGCTAGCACGGCTCGCTGACGATCGCCTCCTTCTTTTCGATTGTGACTGATTGAATTTTCTTCTAGAACGGAATGGAGCGCCGAGTGTTAAGCCAGACCCAGACTCGCGGCCGCAGTGTCTACAATCGTCTTGCCGATCATGAGTGAAGCCGTCGCGGCAGGAGAAGGAACATTGAGAACATGCAGTACCTTGCCGGAAGACACAAACTGAAAATCGTCAACCAACGCGCCATCCGGCTTGAGCGCCTGCGCCCGAACTCCAGACCCGCCCGGAACCAGATCGCTTTCCCGGATCTCAGGCAATAATCGTTGCAGCGCTCGAACAAATGCCCGCTTTGAGAGGGAGCGATGCCATTCTCCCAGCGCATTCCGCCAGTGCTTTCCGGCCATACGCCAGAATCCGGGAAACGCCAGCGATGACGCCAGATCGCGGGCGCTGATGTCGTTGTGCCGGTATCCTTCGCGCGCCAACGCAAGCACCGCATTCGGACCCGCGTCGACCCTGCCCGTTATGCGGCGTGTGAAATGCACGCCCAGGAATGGAAAGTGCGGGTCCGGTACCGGATAGATCAGCGCCCGCACCAGCGACGAGCGTTCGGGAGTGAGGTCGTAATACTCTCCTCGAAACGGGACAATCATGATTCCCGGATCATCACCCGCCATGCGCGCGATGCGATCGCTGTATAGGCCGGCGCAGTTGATCAGCGAACTCGTCGCAAACGCACCCTTGTTGGTTTCGACTACGATTTCCTGTGCGGAGCGCTTAATTCCCGTGACGGCCGCAGAAGTTCGAACCGTCCCTCCATTCGCCGCGATGAGTTGCGCATATTTTTCGCAGACCAGGGCGTAATCGGTCACTCCTGTGGAAGGCACAAGGAGTGCCTGCAATCCGCTCGCGTGCGGCTCGAGCTCGCGTAACTCCGGTGAGCCGATCAAGCGAAGTCCGGTGAGTCCGTTTGCCTCGCCGCGTTTGCGTAGTTCCTCCAGCCGCGGAAGCTCGTCTTCGCCCGTCGCGACGATCACCTTCCCGCATACTTTGTGGGGAATCGCGTGTTCGCGGCAGAACTCCACCATAGCCGCCGCTCCCGCAACGCATAAACGGGCCTTCAGCGAACCTGGCTTGTAGTAGACGCCCGAATGGATGACACCGCTGTTATGGCCGCTCTGGTGGCGTGCGACTTTATCTTCTTTCTCCACTAGCAGAAGCTTCTGCCGCGGAAACCGTCGCGTGATTTCGAGCGCGACCCCGAGGCCGACTGCGCCACCACCGATGATGATTACGTTGTAGTGAGAATCGGTCATGCCGACGGTCTGGGAGCGACGTCCACGACCGCATAATCGTATGCTACGTAACCCTTCAGTTTACGACGAGTGTCACGGTGGCACCCTGCCCGGCATCCGGGGGCGTGCCCGAAGAGGTACCGGTAACCGTGATGTGATAGGTCGCGGGAGGAGGCGGCTGTCCACCACCGCCCCCTCCGCTCACACCGGCACACGAGACGAATACCATCAACATAAGGCAGCAAATGACGCAACCGACCAACTGCCGTGCTTTTGCCGCGGTTCTATTTCCCGAAGCGCCCGCGCCAATCACAATCGCAGCCAGAGGAATCCACATCGCCGGTGGAGGAAAGTTTCCCTTGACCGGCGTCTCCGAGTGGGCACTGTTTGCCCTCGTCGAAATGTTCAAGACTACGTCGACTGCTGAATTCCCCGGAGTCACCGGCGTTGACGGACTAAAGATGCATTGAGCCCCCGTCGGAAGCCCAGCGCTACAGGTAAGAGAAACGGCACCATTGAAAGACGATCCCACTGGCAGGACCCGCAGCGCATAAGCTCCGCTTGTCTGTCCCGCTGTTACCGTCTGGCTCGTCGTTGAAGAAGTCACAAGAAAGTCCTGCGCAACCGTTAGCCCAATGCTCGCGCTATGGCTCGGAGTTCCGGTCGTGTCCTGGGTATTGATCTGGATGTTGTACTGGCTCGCGTTCGCATCGTTGGGAACATTGATCGAAGCGGTGAGACTCATCGTTCCTCCGCTCGCGACAGTGAGCGGATTCGCCGGGGTGAGCGTACACATCGCCCCCGGAAGCGAACTGGCATCGCAAGTAGCGTTGATCTTTCCGCCGTAAGAGAAAGTGGAAGTCAACTGGAGATTGGCTTTCACCTGCGCCCCGGGATTTGCCGAGAGCGTCTGCGTACCTGAGATGGAGTAATCGCTGACAGTGAAGGGGACGGATAGCGTGTGAGCGACCGATCCCGAAGTTCCACTGATAGAAAGTATGTATGTGCCAGCCGCAAAGAAAGAGCCCTTGATGGTAAGAGTCACGGTCGCAGGAAAGCTACTGACCGACGCCGGATTAACGCTGCAACTTCCCGCGCCATACGTCCCTGGACAAGTTAACGTCACGATGCCACTGAAACCGTCTTGCGCAGCAATAGAAATCGGCCCATTCACGCCCGTGCTCCCGGCGTTGACCCCGGGAAACGCGCTCGGTTCGCCCATTACAAAGTCAGGATTTGCGGTCACGACCAAGTTGAACGAAGTGGTCAAAGGCGCCGCAGCTCCGCTCGTCGTCGCTTGCAGGGTTACCGGATACGAGCCAGCAACGGCCCCCGCCGGAACCACAACGCTCGCAGTCATGTTCACCGGAGATCCCGATTTCGGATTCACGGTTGCGCCAGGAGTCAGGTTGCAGGTGGCGCTGGGGATAGATGAAGTGCATGAAACCGTGACACTCTGGCTGAATGATCCCGCAGCCGTGACTTGAAAACTGACTGGAGAGGAAGTACTCCCACGCGAGACCGTCATGCTGGTTGGAGAGGGCGTGGTGATTCCAAAGTTCAGAAGATGAAGAGTCAGCGGGATTGTGTGCGTGATGTGATTTGTGTCGGCCCCCGTGGCCTTCAGATTGAAACTGTAGTCTCCAGCCGCCCCAGCCACGGCCAAGGTAAACGGCGTTTGGTTACCGGGTGTGAAACTCGCAGGAGATGGAGTACAGGTGCTTGGAGGCGCAGTCGTACCGGCGGTGCAACTCAGGGTCACTGAGCTCGTGTATCCGTTTACGGCAGTCATTGTGCCGTTGAAAGATGCCGTCTGTCCCACAAACGCCGTGAGCGGCGTGTTCTCGATCGAGAATTGGAAATCCGGAGTTATCACCAGGTTGAATTGCCACATGCCGCGGCCATAAGTGGAGGCACGCAGCAGTTGTTGTCCGCCGTGATTGAACACAGCCAGTGCCGTGACCGCAACATTGGGAAGAAATCCCGCCTGATTTGTGCTCGGGTTCGGCCCCAGTTCCGTCCAATTCGGCGCAGCAACCGGAGTCGCGAACACGCCCACGTCGGTAGCCACGAACACCTGCGACATGGGTGCATAGACGACCACGGCATTGGTGGGTGAATCCGGAAGATTGGCGGTGAAGTCACTCCAGTTCGCACCGGCGTTGGTCGTTTTCCATACGTGCCCGGCGCCGCCAGTGAAGCCCATCACGGTGACGTAAGCGGTGTTCCCCGAGACATCGGACGGATCGATGGCGACGCCCGAAATCGGATATTGATTCGGATTGATACTTCCTTGCGGCCCATTTTCAGTAACATCGAGAAACGTCGCGGGTCCCACCGAAGCATTCGTTGTCACCCAGACCCGGCCACCAACTGGAGTGTGTGCGGGCCCCTCAACAGGACCGAGTCCGCTAGTGGTGGCATAGATCGTCCCCGATCCGTTGCTGTCGATCTTTCCCGCGGCAGCCAATCCGCGCACCTGATTCACTTCGCTCCCAGTGCATGTCGCCGCACCCAAAGTGTCGAAGTTCGGGCTCACCGCGGTAAACAGGCCGCCTGTGCGGGGTCCGCGCCATACGCGGCACGTGCCGACCAGCATGGAAGTACCCGAGCCTGGATCGAGTATGTACGGGAAGTAAAACCCGCCGTCGTCCCCATCCAAGCCACTACTGGTGACGACGTAGTTGAATCCCGCGTTGTTGCAGAACACGCCGTCACTGCAAAGCTGAATGCCGAGCCCCTCCGGCGGGATGTCGGGATTCGATGCATAGAAGTTCGAACTCATGATCGGATCGATGGCGTTGTACCCGCCATCGCCTCCGAGAACATTCGTCCAACTTTGATTCGTTGTCGCCTGACCCGTTGCCGGCGACCCATTGTCCTGCGTGCCGCCTAGCATCGTCTTGGGATCGCTGGGATGCTGCGAGAAGCTCACGAACTGCGCCATGGACCCAAGCTTCTGGTTCAGATCGTCGAACTGGTTGATCCCCGAACAAGCGCCGCTCACCAGGCCGTGGAAGCCATCCAGCGCGCGGTAAATCCCGCCGTCGTTGGCAAAGTACAAAAGAGCGTTGCCCGAATCGCTGCCCGAACTCGGAATCATCGCGGCCAGAGAGTGCTGATCCGGATGCACGTGAGACGGGGCCGCCACCGGAATGCATCCGTACGCATGCGTCAGGTTAATGAATGGGGACACCGTGCAAGTTGGATTCAGTGAACTGATCTGGCATTTGTAGAGATTGATCGCTCCCGCATACAGATCGGTAGCGCCTCCATCGGGCATCGCCAGCAATTCCAGGTTGTATGTTCCCTGCTGCACCCCGCAGCCATAGCCGTCGCCGCAGTTTGTGATTCCACTGTTGGAAATGGAAAGCCACGAAGCCCCGCCATTCACGCTCCGCCAGATTCCGCCATCGACTAGGTCCCCCGATGGCGAAGAATTGACGTACCACGCGTACATCTCATTTAGGCCTGGGACGATCGTGATCTCCCCGCGGTACATCGGGCAAGAGTAGTTGTTAGAAACTGACTGCGGCGGACAAGCCGCCGCGCTCAGCACCGCACCGCCCGGCTGGTTCGCAAGGCGGGTCCAGGTGACGCCGTCCGGCGACGAATAGAACCCGTGATAGCGAACGGCCGCGAAGAACTTGTTTGCACCGTCGTTATAGACCACTGAAGTCGCGGATGTGGCGTCGGTAGCCCCTCCCGGATCGGACAAGGCGTCATACGTCCAGCTCTGCCCGGCATCAAGAGACGTATAGAGTCCTCGTCTCGTCGCGCTTGTAATGGCGCCATCCACCAGGCCTTCTGAACTTGCGCCCATGGCCGCGACCGCCGTACTCGTCAGACCGTTGGCGGTGCCGAAAGCCATGCGGGTTCCTCCCAGACCCGTGAATGGGAGCGCCCCGCTATTGGCTGTAGAAATCAGACTCCAGCTATTGCCACCGTCGGCGGATCGCAAAATACCGAGTCCGAAGTAGGAATCCCCCGAGTTGTTCGCTTCGCCCGTCGCCGCAAGAATCAGACTCTTCGCCGGATCGCTGTTGCCCGTCTGAATCGCGATCGCCCCAATCGAGAGGGTCGCCTGATTGTCCGTGATCGGCGTCCAGACAACGTTGTTCGCCACCGCGTTCGCGGCGTTCGTGGACTTCCAGATCCCGCTTTGCGCCCCGCCGATGTAGATCGTATTGCCGGTCGAATCCGCGGGATCGATAGCTACCGCCGTGGCACGGCCTGCGACCTGGTGATAGTCCTGTGTACCGTTGCCACTCGCATCCGACGCCAAAGGCACCGGGCCCAACGGCGCCCACGATCCCACAGAAAACGGCACGGCCGGGCTTGCGTGCGGCAGAGCTATTGCCCGCTGCGCGCGCAACTGGAGCTTCGCCTGATACGCACGCCGCCTCAACTCTGCAGAAGACAGACCGCTCACAACGCGCCCGCGGTAGAACCATTCGTTGCGTTCCCTGACGTGGTCGGCGTCAGAATCGGATATGGACACCTCAGCACCAGTCTGCTTTGGGCCTTGACTGTGCGCTATAGAGAGGGAATTAAAGAAGGTCGCTGCCAGTATGAGGAAAGGCAGGGGCCGAACGTGCCATCGGCTTGGTCCAACACGCTTACGCACCTGCCAGTATCAGAAGGAACGCCGGACGATTCAATGTAAAACCGCCGTCGCGCAACTATGTTGGCCCACTTTGGGAATCCGCCGCTCGTGCTGTAATAGAAGAAGACCTGAAAATCGTGGAGGCTAGCTCGATGCTGCGGTTCTGCGTTGCGGTGGCAGTTTGTCTCGCTCTGATTTCCACCCGCTCGTGGACACAAGAGAAAGATAAGAAGTCGGAGTTGCTGGTAGCGGCTGCCGCCGACCTGAACCCCGCGCTCCACGACTTCGCTCAGCAGTACGAGAAGAAGTCTGGCGTCCGGATTAAGCTTTCCTTCGGAGCATCCGGAGCGCTCACTCAACAAATCGAGAATGGAGCCCCCTTCGATCTATTTTTCTCAGCAGATATGGACTATCCCAAGCGCTTGATTGCCGATGGTCAGGCCGACGCCGCCAGCCTCTACCAATATTCCCTTGGTAAGCTGGTCCTCTGGGTTCCCTCAAACTCGCCCCTCGACGTCGAACGCCAGGGCATGGCGACTCTCCTCGACGACTCAGTCAAGAAAATTGCAATCGCCAATCCCGAACACGCGCCCTACGGCCGAGCTGCAGTCGCAGCTCTAAAGCATGCCGGACTCTACGACCGTCTGGCCGACCGGTTCGTCATGGGCGAGAATGTCTCGCAGACGGCGCAGTTTGCCGAGTCAGGAAATGCGCAAGCTGGATTTGTCGCTCTCGCACACGCTTTGTCACCAGCGGTAAAGAGCATGGGAAAGTTCTGGATCGTTCCTGCGGACTATTATCCCCCGCTGGAGCAAGGCGTGATAGTCCTCAATAGGTCACAACACAAGAAGGAAGCAGCAGATTTTCTGCAGTATTTGAAAACGAAGGAGGCGTCTGATGTATTTCGCAAGTACGGATTTACGCTGCCCCAGAATTAGAGGAACCTGCGAGGGTTAACGCGAGCCAACACGAGCGGCTCTCGCCAAAGGCTGCGATTCGGCGCGGCAAAGCCCCATGAGGCTGACGTGGTGCTCTTGAAAAGTGACTTTGGGATCGGCAGCAACACGATCCGCGTAAGAGGCAAGCGCCAGAAGGAAAGTCTGCATCTCCTCAAGAACCTGTTCGTTCCCCGACATACGATGGTCCCTCCTTCGTCGAAACCTTCTTGCACTCATCACAACTCACCTGCCCGCCGGAACTACTAGACCCCACCCTGTTCTTAGGCCTTAATGCGCAACTCTTAGAACACTTTCGGCACAAATTAGTTGTTCGAAGGGGGAATTGTCAGCCTACTCCATCGGCTGTCGGGGGTAAATGGCACGTTCAGGCCAGGAACAAAACTTGAAAACACATCTTTGTGAGCTAGGACCGCGCACCACGTGAGGTAATGGAAGTTTCGAGCAGTTCTGCAGAAAAACCCTTGGTCGCCAGATGGGTGGCGACCTTCTTGCGCGCCCGTGACGACGACGTCCGCGGATCCAGGAACACCAGTACCGACGGCCCCGCTCCGCTAAGCACCGCTCCCAGGATTCCGGCCTGCCCTTTCAGTTCCTGCAAGCACGGCAGCAACGGGCATAGGGCTGCCCGATAGGGCTGGTGGATGCGATCGTCGAGAGCCGCACCAAGGAAATCTGGGCGTCCCTGGGTGAAGGCCGCCAGCAGCAGCATTGAGTTCTGGACGTTGGTCACTGCGTCCGCCCGCGAATACTGCGGCGGGAGCACCCGGCGGGCTTCCTCCGTTGACAGCGGTTGATCCGGAATGGCCAGCAATAGAGGCCACTTCCCTTTCGGCCGGATGACGGCGACCTGCGCCTCGGCCTCTCCGGACATCCTCGCGACGGTCAGCCCACCCATCCAGCACGCCGAAGCGTTGTCGGGATGGTGCTCGCGCCGGGATGCCTCGCCGACTATCTGCGCATCAGTCCATTTAAGCCGTCCGAAATGCACGGCCAGCGCAATCCCCGCCAGCCGCGCAGCCGCCGAAGAGCCGCACCCTTTCCCGATTGGAATCTCGTTGCCAATGCGCAGCGAAAGCGGTGTGATCACCCGACCGCTTCCGGACAGCACTTCCCGGTACGTATTAAGAATGAGATGATTTTCCGCTTTCCCGCAGATGTCCTGATCGCGCCCCTTGGCCACGATGGAAAAATTGTCGGCTGGACGCGCATCAATCCGGATGTAGAAATCCATGGCCAGCGCCGCAGCATCAAACGCCGGCCCGAGGTTGGCAGAAGTAGCGGGCAGCGCGATACGAAAGCTGGATTGTCGCAATTTTTTCGCAGGCATCAGAGTAGCGCCGGCATCCCGCCGGCTGTGGCGAGCGCATCTTGCGCTCGCACCATCGGGCAAGACATTCCCTCGCCCGCATTTCAGAACTTAATTGAATCGCTCCAAGGTGCGCATCACCGCATCGAGCGACGCGTCCAAAACGATCGGCGGATGCCGCAAGGAATCCAATGCCCCAGATTCTGATCCGCCACTAAACATCTCACCGCGATGGAAATCAATGGTGAAATCCGGATCCTTCAGCAAGTTCCCCGTCAGCACCAGCACGACGGCCTCGTCCGTTTTCACGAACCCTTGCTTCACCAGCTTCTTCAGCCCAGCCAACGTGACTGCCGATGCCGGCTCGCACCCAATGCCCTCCGCGCCGATCTCTGCCTTGGCCTGCGAGATCTCCATTTCAGACACCTGTTCACACGCGCCACCAGTAGCTTCGAGCACGTGCGCCGCCTTCTTCCACGACGCCGGATTGCCGATGCGGATCGCAGTCGCTCGCGTTTCCGCGGGAACGCTGATCAGGCGCTTGCCGCCGGCTTCCCGAAGCGTGCGAACCAACGCGTTGGCCCCTTCTGCCTGAATGACAGACAGCTTCGGCAAGCGCGAAATCAATTCCAGCTCACGCATTTCCAACAGCGCCTTGCCAATGGCGGAACTGTTCCCCAAATTCCCGCCAGGAACGATGATGTGATCGGGCACATGCCAATCAAGTTGCTCAAGTAGTTCAAGCGCGAGCGTCTTCTGCCCTTCCAGCCGAAACGGGTTGATTGAATTCAGCTGGTAGACGGGCGCCTTTCGAACCAGTTCTTGCAGCAGTTTCAGACAGCCGTCGAAATCGGTGCGTAACTGGCAGGTCACCGCGCCATAATCGAGCGCCTGCGAGAGCTTGCTCCAAGAAATCTTTCCTTCCGGAACCAGCACCAGGCCGCGCATTCCTCCACGCGCTGCATAGGCCGCCATCGATGCCGACGTGTTCCCTGTCGAGGCGCACGCTACCCAGCGGAATCCCGCACGGCGGGCAAAGGTCGCCGCAACCGTCATCCCGGCATCTTTGAACGATCCCGTCGGATTCATTCCCTGATGCTTGGCAAAAAGGCGCGGCACACCTGTGACACGTGCGCACCGCGGCAAGTCGTAAAGCGGCGTATTCCCTTCCCTGAGAGTGATGACTTGTTTATCGTCATCGAGCGCAGGCAACAAATCGCGATACCGCCAAACCCCGCTCAGATCCACTGGGCTCGACGAGAAGCGCCGCTTCTGCCACGCAGACTTTAGCTTCGCCGCGTCAGGCTTCTCTTCGTTCCAGATGGGATAAGTGATTTCGAGCAAGTCCCCACATTGACCGCAGCGAAAGTCCTGGCTCGCAGCATCACTGATATCACCGCAGGAAATGCAGCGGAACCGGAAGTTTTCCTGGCGCAAACCCGGAGTGGAAGTGGAGACCGATGACATGAGAGCGATCTATTTCTCTCTCCGCAGGTATGCGTCGGTCTTATTGATCCAGTCCGCGCGCGGCGGAGCGAACACGTCGAGGTCCACCGTATCTTCCAGCGCCTCGGCCTTGTGCGGCATGTTCGACGGGATGCAGAGCACTTCCCCGGCATGCACCACGATCTCTTTGCCATCGATGTAGAACTTAAGCGCGCCTTCGACGATGTACGTCAACTGCTCGTTGTGATGGCTGTGTTCGGGGACGATGCATCCTTTCTTTAACAGAACGCGCGCCAGCATGATCTCCTGACCGACCACGAACTGCCTTTGCAGCAGAGGATTGAGATCTTCCAGCGGAATCGTATGCCACGGGATGTATTGCAGCGGAGCGGAAGAGGCAGCCTGCCTTGCGACTACCTGCTTGGCGGGCTTTTTGGACTTCGCTTTCGCGAGCGATGTTGATTTGGATTTGGGTTTCGATTTTGGCATAAGCTTTTTGTGCAAGCGCTCAACCTTCGACAGTCTTCAACTGCCCTCCAGGATGCGAAGGTCCCGTTCCGCAGCATTTCCCAGCACCTTCAGAGCCGCCTGGTATGCAGGACCTTCATAGGTGGCGACGGCAGCTTGCACACTGTCGAATTCGATTACGACAGTCCGCTGGTCCAGTCCCGCTTCATACCTTCGGTAGGGAGTACCTCGTGCGATGAACCGTCCTCCTCCGGATTGAATGGCGGGAGTCGCCAACTTGGCATATTCGGCCAACGCAGCCGGATTCGAAACTGAACGGTAGAAAGCGATCCAGTATCCCTTCGCCATATTAAAGTTCCTGTCAGTGAACTCTTCCGTTGTAAAGCTTCACCGCCGTGTCATGAAGGTAAGCATGGGCCAATTCCAGCGCGCGCGACTCGGTAACCTCTCCTTCAGAAACCATCTCCGCTAACGCTGCAGCCAAAGCGGTTCGCGACGAATACGCGCCCAGCCAGTAACTCTCTTCCGCGCCCAAGACCTGATTGTACGGGAAACAGTCGGTGCCAAAGGTGATCTTGTCGGGAAAAGTTTCCAGCCACATCTTCAACGTGTGCTTGAACTCCGACGGATACTGCGCGAGCTCCCCAAACGAAGAGTCCAGGTACACGTTCTTCATCGCCGCCAGCCAGATCGCCTCGCGCTCCAGTGGATATCCCCCGTGAATCATCACGAATGTTGTCGACGCATAGCGGGGATCGCGCAGCACGCTCTCGAGACTCATGATGTTGCTCTGCGAGAGATTGAAGTAGTCACCGATGCCGATTGCCGTGTGAACATGCACCGGCAAGTGCAGCCGCCCGCCTTCCTGAACCAGGTAGCGGAAGATGTAATCCTGAAACGTGCGGTACTCTTTTTCCGTCGGTATTCCACCCGCGATGTACCTGCGATAGATGTCCTCAGCCTGCGAGCTTGTCGGATCAGTGAACGACATCGGTCGAAAATAGGCCACTTCAAACTTCATGGCGATTCCGCCGCGCCGGGAGTTGTCCTCGAGCACGCGGCTGATAAAGCTCAGGTAATCGGCGAAAGACACCGGAAGCTTCGTGGCGTTTACCTGCTGCATCCAGCGGTGGAGCATCTTCTCCTGCAACGGAATAAAGACTCCCTCGTCAGGATTGCGCCCGGTTTCTCGCTCATTATTAAACGGCCACATGAACGAATCCGCGAAAAATACCCAGGGAAAACGCTTGGCGTCAAGATAGTCGGGCATCATCGCGCGATTCGCCACTGACGATTCGATGTTGATCTTGTCGAGAATGGAGTTGAAGTAAGCGGTGCCGGACAGCTGCTTCTTCAATTCGGTCTTCTTATTCAGCAGCCATTTCGCGTGCTCCGCGGAGAGATCGTTGTACGGATATCCGAACAGCGCCTTGGCTGCCGCTGCCAACTCAGGGTTGTCGTCACGCGTTCGCAGAGCCTCGCTCGCATTTGGAGGAGCCGCCATAGCGTCAACATCAGGATCGTCGGCATACCCAGGATGGGCGTGATGATCGAAGGCCGCGATCTTTTCGATCTGGGGAAGCAGGCGCTGATAGATCTGCTGCACATCTCCGCCTGGAAAGGGACGAGCCTGCGCCGCACACAAGCCAACTAACAACAAGATGACCACGACAATTCTGATTCCATCTCGCATGGGATGCCCTCGAACCCACCTTTTAAGTCTGGGACTGCTCACCGAACTGCCGTTGCCTGCCACGCCGGCGAGACTTTCTGAATGCGCTCGACCGCTTCCTGCAACGTTGCCATCGATGATGCGAACGAGAATCGGATGAAGTCTTTACCCGAAGAACCGAAGGCCGCACCAGGAATTGCAGCGACACCGGCGTCCTCAAGCAGAATGCGACAAAGCTCCTCGGCGCTGATGTCGGTTCCGGTGATCTCGACCCAGGCATAAAACGCACCATCGGGCGGCATGCAGCGGAAACCAGGAACGCCATTCAGATCACGTGCGAACTGTTCGCGACGGCGCACGAATTCAGCGACCATACGCGGCGTGTTGCCTTCGCGATCGCGCAGCGCCTCAATCGCCGCGTACTGGGTGAACTCTGCGACACATGTGTAGGTGTTAACCACCATCAGGCTCAGCGCGGACACAACTCCGGGCGGAGCGACCGTGTAGCCGAGACGCCATCCTGTCATCGCAAAGCTCTTCGAGAATCCGTCGATGATTAGCGTGCGCTCAGCCATGCCCGGATAGCGCAGCATCGACAGATATTCCCCACCGTACATAATGCGAGCGTAAATCTCGTCGGAGAGCACCCACAAATCGTGCTTCACTGCGAGTTCTGCGAGAGCGCGCTGCACAGCATCGGTGTAGACGGTTCCCGTCGGATTCCCCGGAGAGTTTGTGAGCAGCATTCGCGTCCGCCGAGTGATCTTCGAAGCAACTTCGTCTGGATCAGGCTGAAGTTGATTCCGCGCTGAGAGCGTGTAAGGTACCGGAACGGCTCCGAGGCCGAGCGAGATCGAAGCATAGCCCGGGAAGCCGGGATTCGGGTAAAGGACTTCATCGCCCGGCTCCAGCAACGCCATCATCGACTGAAAGAGTGCGATCTTGCATCCGGGAGCAATAACAATGTTGTCGGGCAGGACTTGAATGCTGCGCGTGCGGGCCAGATACGCGGCAATTTCCTGCCGCAGTGCAGGAACGCCGATCACGTTGCAATAGCGATCTCTACCCTCGGCCAGCGCTCTTGAGGCCGAATCGATGACGGACTGACCCGGATGGAAATCGGGTTCGCCAAGCTCAAGATGAATGATCGAACGCCCCTGCGCCTCAAGTTCCTTGGCCCGCGCGAAGACCGACAGCGCGCCTTCGCCACTCATAACCGACATTCGTGATGCAATCGATCGCATGAATCTCCCTAGAGCCATGAGCTACCACCACAATCCCTTTTCGCCACGGATCTGCACGGATTTTCACGGATAAGACTGCCAACTGAAACATCTAAAAGATCTATCAGTGAAAATCCTTGTAATCCGTGGCCAGTTGGCTCTCGTAGCTCGTGGCTTGTTGCTCGCTGCTCACAATCCTTTATACATTCCACCGTCGACCAACACCGTTTGCCCCGTGATGTATGACGCGCGTTCCGATGCCAGCCAGACAATCGTCTCCGCCACTTCGCGAGGATCGCCTAAGCGTTTCACCGGAGCATCAGCGGCCCACGCGTCGAGAAATTCCTGCTCTGGCTTACCTGTCGCTGCCGAGCGGGCTTTCGCCAGGTCCTTCAGCCGATCAGTCGCGGTGAATCCTGGGCCGACGTTATTGACCAGTATTCCGTCTTTCCCGAACTCGTTCGCCAAGCTCTTGACCAGACCGACGACAGCCGCGCGGACAGCATTCGAGAGCACGAGATCGGTAACGGGCTGCTTGGTCGTGATCGACGTGATGGTGATAATGCGTCCCCACTTTTTGCGCTGCATGTGCGGGATCACTTCGTGAGCGAAATATACGTTGCTCAGAAAGTTGGCTTCGATCGCTTTCTTCCAGTCTTCGAGCGATGCGGCTAAAAATCCCTTGGCCGGCGGACCGCCTGCATTGGTCACGCAGATGTCGAGGCTGCCGAACCGGCTTGCCACTGCGGCGACGAAGCGCGATACGGCTGCGAGATCGGTCACGTCGAAGGCTTCGGCGTAGACTTCGGCCGCGTGCTGCCGGCGAACCTTCTCGGCGGCGGCTTGCAGTGTACGGTCGTTGCGGGCGCACATCGCAACGCGGCAGCCTTCTGCGGCGAAGGCTTCGGCGGTGGCCAGTCCGATTCCCTGGCTGGACGCGGCTACGATCGCGACACGACCTTTGATCCCCAGATCCATGGCGGAGTGAATTCGGCATTATAAATGGTTGCGCCGTGCAAGACCCACGAAGTAAGGCGGAAACCACGAAGGGCACTAAGGTACACGAAGGAAAACCGGCTACGACATGTCAGCTTGCTACAACACTAAAGCGACCTTTAGTCTGGAGACGCGAGGGAGTCATGAAACAGCGCAAACGTCGTCCTGAAACCGCCGCAGTGCGCGGCGCGTCAGAGATGCAGAAGAAGAACGGTCCGGTCGCGCCTGAGATCTATCAGACTTCGACCTTTGAGGTTGCCGACAACGAAGAACAGATCCGCGTAACCACGACGGACCGCTACTACACGCGCTGGGGAAATCCGACGATCACGCTCGCCGAGCAGACCGTGGCAGTACTTGAAGGTACCGAGGCTGCGCTGGTGTTTGCCTCCGGAATGGGAGCCATTACGACGACCATTCTGTCGCTGCTGAAGGCTGGAGATCACATCGTCGCGCAGCGCGACCTCTATGGCGGAGTGACGAAGTTCTTCTCCGAATGGCTGCCGAGGCTAGGCATCGAGACCACGCTGGTCGATACGACCGAATACGAGCAGCATGCGCGAGCCATTCGTCCCCATACGAAGCTGCTGTATCTGGAGTCGCCGACGAATCCGGCATTGCACATCATCGACATGAAGAAGATGGCGGCGCTCGCCAGGCAGCACGGGCTCATCAGCATGATCGACAGCACGTTCGGCACGCCGATCAACCAGCATCCGGCAGAATACGGGATCGATCTGGTGATGCATTCGGGTACGAAATACCTGAGCGGACATGCAGACCTGACTTGCGGGGTGATCAGTGGACGGCGCGACTTGATCGAGCAAGTCGGCGAGACCCGCAAAACGCTGGGCAATTGCATGGATCCGCATGCGGCGTGGCTGCTGATCCGCGGCTTAAAGACACTGGCGGTGCGCGTGGCGCGACAAAACGAGAACGCGCTGCGCGTAGCCGAATTCCTGGAGCAGCACGCGAAGGTGCGGCGCGTGCATTATCCGTTTCTGAAAAACCATCCACAGTACGCGATTGCCCGCCAACAGATGTCGGGCGGAAGCGGCATGGTCACGTTTGAGGTTGAGGGCTCGGGCGACGACGCACGGCGAGTAAGCGAGGCGATGAAGCTGTTCACCCTGGCGACAAGTTTGGGTGGAGTCGAGTCGCTGGTCTCGATTCCCGTCCTGACTTCGCACGCGATGATCTCGGCCCAGCAGAGGGCTGAAATGGGCGTGACGGAGCAGATGGTTCGGCTGTCGGTTGGGATCGAAAGTGTGGAAGATCAGATCGAGGATCTGGAGCGAGCGCTGGAGGCGGTGGGAGCGAGGCAGTCGGTCTCGGTGGGATAGGAAGGGTATAATAAGCCGCAAATTCGCTCTTCGATCCGGAGGCATACCGTGATCAGACCTGCTCTTCTCTCCACTGTCCTGCTCGTCAGCGTGCTCCCCGTCCGCGCTCAGATTAAGGACGCGTATACTCCGGGAGTTCCCCCTCCACCTGCCTCCATGGACCGGGATCACGGGAAGACGGTTCCGGACGAACCGAAGTTGCCGCAGCATCATATCGATCTCGTGAGACTGCAGCAGGACGCCGACGACCTGGCCCGTAGCGCGCAAACCATCCCTACGGATATGGCCGCTGTCCGTCAAGGCACACTACCAAAAGACATCATTGAGAAACTTAAGCGGATCGAGAAGCTGTCGAAGCGGCTGAGGAGCGAACTGAACCCCTAAAAATGGGTCCCATCCCGTTGGCGTCCTGCTAGCGAAGCCACGTTCAGGCGTCGATCACACAAAAAGAAACCCGGCCTTGCGAGGCCGGGTTTCTGTCGTTTAGCGTTGAACTCGGTTACTCGGTCAGAAGAGGAACTTCAGGCTGAATTGCATGACGCGGGCGAGGTGCGCGCTGCTGATCTGGCCAAAGCTGGAACCGCCTGGCCCGATACAGCTACCGGCATTACTGGCAGGAGGCATGAGACAAGACATGCCAACTGTCTGCCCTGTACCCGAGGCGGAGGCAATGTAGAACTGAGGATGGTTGAAGATGTTAAAGGCCTCGGCCCGGAACTCAAGGGCGGTGTTTTCCTTGATGGCGAAGTGCTTGAAGACTCCCATGTCGAAATTGATGCGATGGGGATTGCGAGCATCGGAGCGTCCAGCGTCACCGAAGGTGAGCCCTTGGGGAAGCGTGAAGGCTGCGGGGTTGATTTGGAATTTGGAGTAGCTGCCGGACGACACCTGACTTGCCGGCGGAATACCCGAACTCGGATTGCCGATACGGTCGGGGAACGATCCCGTTCCGACGGCGTTGCCAACACCGGCATTGTCGCCGTAGGTAGTTGCGTTGGTGATGGTCAGAGGAATTCCGGTGGAGAAAGACTGGATACCAGACCACTCCCACCCGCCAAGCAGAGTATGCGAAAGGCCCGGCTTCTTGAAAAACGGCAGATCGTAGACCCAGCTGATGTTCAGCAAATGGCGCTGATCGAAGTTGGAACTGGCGCGGGTGAAGTTCGGATTATAGGAGTTGACGAAGGTGGTGTCGTAGCGGTCCGACGCGTTGTCGATCGAGTGGCTGTAGGTGTAAGCACCAGTCAAGTTCAAAGACCCGATGCTGCGCCGCCCTGAGATCTGCAGCGCGTTGTAGGTGGAGTTGGCCTGATTTTCCAGGCGCGTAATTGTATGGAGCCCGAGGAACGGGCGGTAGAAGTCCGCATTCGTGCCGCAGGCCACGCTCAGGTTTATGGCGGCCTGGCCAGTGACGGCGACTCCGCTGGGCGTTGTCATGGTTCCACAGTCGTTATGGAGAGGATTGCCGTTAGCGTCAAATCCACCACCGATCGGTTCGCCCGCCTTGTACGGATTCTGGCTGGCGGCTACAGGAAAGAGCTGGTTCAGATCGCGCTGCAGTCCCAGGTGCGTTCCCTTGCTGCCCACATAGGAAACGGTCACGACAGTATGGCTAGGCAGTTCGTGCTGAATGTCAAGGTGCCATTGCTGCATGTATGGCCAGATCGCCTTCGTGGGAATGGAATAGAAGCTGAATGGAAAGCTGGGGGACAGAGTTCCAGTCGATGCTCCGATATTGTTATAGCCCTGAACGTTGCTCTGGGTCGCCGTCTGAATAAGAGGTGACGTCTGGCCCTCCATTCCTTCGGTGTCGGCCTCGTTTCCATTGGCATGCTCATAGAAGAAGCCGTATCCTCCCCGGAGCGCAGTCTTGCCATTGCCGAATACATCGTAGGCAAAGCCGATGCGCGGAGCAGGATTGAAGAGATGACCCTGGAGGCAGCCTGGGTTCGAATTGCCGGCCACAACGGTATTTCCGAATCCTTCAAAGTTGTAGGTTCCGCCCGGACCTCCGCACTGCTCCAGACCGAGCAGCGGGTTGCCTACAGCCGGAATTAGTGAGCCATCAGCAGCCAGTTGAGGAGCGGTGGCGGCGTTCGCAGCGAAAATGGCTGGATCCCAATTGTAGGCGTGGTGATAACGATCGCGATAGGTTCCGAACAGACTTAGCCGCAAGCCAAGGTTGAGAGTGAGTCGGTCGGTCACGCGCCAGTCATCCTGGAAATAGGGCTCTACAATTTTGTAGCGGTTGTAGAACTTCAATTGGTTGCTGCCCTGGCTGAAGCTTGCGACGTTCCCCATCAGGAAGTCGGCAAAGGGATTGCCCGTGCCGAGAGGCTGGCCACCAACGGTAACGCTGCTGGAGACTTTGTCGAAAGTGAGCGATCCATTCACCTGCACACTGCTCAGCTCATTCTTCTGGGCCGCGACGAAGTAAACGCCAAACTGCAAGTTGTGCCTTCCGACAATCTTCGTCATATTATCGCGCAAGGTATAGGTCGGATTGGAGTTGTAAGGCCCCTCAGGCCAGATGCCTTGGGGATCCTGTCCGAAGCCTGTGCCGCCGGGGCATGCTCCGCACGAGGAAGTGTAAACGTTGGTGCCCGCACCGATGATAATGGCCGGGAGCTTACCGCCAGCTCCGTTGTTGTAGAGATAACCCATCGAGAAACCCGACGGAGGCTGGTAATAGCCTTGCGATTTGAAGGAGATGTGATCGGTCGTGTAACTCGCTACAAACTCGTTCAGCAGCGTGGGCGAAATGGTGCTGGTCAAGCGCGCCACCACGCTGACGCCAGGGCCGGTGAAGAAGGTCTGCGAAGTCGGGAAACTGGCGGTATCCCAGATGGAGCCCGGTTCCAAGGTCGTCCAGGAATCATGGATGTAGCGGAAAGTCAGACGTTGGTGCTCGGTGATGTTGTGGTCTACTCGAACCAACTCTTCGCGCCAGTTCGTCGGCAGGCTGACGTTTGTATTATAGATGGACTGGGCCGGCGCATCCTTAGTACCTACTGGAATCAGGGGCAGTAGCGCCTGGGCCTGCGTTGTCACCGGTACCTGGTTATTGGTGAAGGGCTGGCCGGTCGCCGGGTTGATGGGGCAGTCAGCCATCGAGCTTGGAGATACGGCTGTGTTCGGACAGACATCGGTGAAGTCGCCCGTGCGCTCGGCGCTGTACGGCACCTGGACGTTGAAGGCGTTCGGAACGCGATCGCGTCGCCATTCCTGCGACCAGAAGAAGAAAGTCTTCTGCTTATCTTTGTTGTACACACCGGGGATATACACGGGGCCGCCCAGGGTGTAGCCGAAATCGTTCTTCTTGTAAGGAGGCACCACGCCCGAGCCGCCAGCCGCAGCGCTGTTGAAGTAATTCTGTGAGTTGAACATGTCGTTGCGCACGAACTCATAGGCATCGCCGTGGAAAGCCCTGGTGCCGCTCTTGGTTTCGACTTCGACAGTGCCGGAGCCGTTGCGGCCGTACTGCGCGCCGTAGTTGGAGGTCAGCACCTTGAATTCGGATATGGCATCGACGCTGGGATAGACGTTCAGCGTACCGTTGCTGCCGTTATCCATGTTGTCGCCACCGTCGAGTTCCCAGTTGTTGTATTCGGTGCGGCCGCCGTTCATGCTGAAGCTGACGCTGCCGTTGATGCCGACGGTACCTTCCTCCTGACCGGTCTGGTTGCTAACGCCGGGTACTAACGACACGAGGCTGGTGAAGTTGCGGCCGTTCAATTCGAGCTGGGTGATTTGCTTGCCCGTGACCGTGCCGGCAAGTTCCGAGGATTGCGTCTCGACTTGGGCGACGTTCTCGCCTTCGACAATGACCTCGGTGGTCGCGGCGCCGACTTGGAGAGTGACGTCGACCCGGGCTTTCTGCGCGACGTCCAGGACCACGCCCTTGGCCTGGAATTTCTTGAATCCAGTTGCGGTCACGATGACATCGTAGCTGCCTTGCGGCAGAGCGGAGTGGTTGTAATCTCCAGTCGAGTTGGTTGCCATTTCGCGGTTGATGCCGCGCTCAGGACTGGTCACCACGACGGTAGCTCCAGCGACCGCGGCTCCCGACGGATCTTTGACAGTGCCGGTGATGGACCCGGTCTGGGCCCACGCGGCGGCGCACAACATCAGGACCAGCAACGTTCCTAACAGAACACGAGAAGATCTCATGGTGAATGCTCCCCATTCGGCGCAGGGCTTTACCTGCGCTGGTTCAGTCGGCTTTACCGTGCATCCGAGCCTCGCGGCTCGAGCTGTGTTTTTTCGGACACTGATTCCCCTGCGGATTGAGACCCATGGCGGGGGTTATTAAAACGTATGAATAGTGCGTTTATGTGGCATCCACTGTCAAGAAAAAACGTTGCGCGAGGGGATTCAGATCGGCATTTTTGTCTCGAAAACGTTTCCGGTTTGGGCTTTCAGAAGTGGCGGGCACTGTTAAAGCGACGCACTGAGGATCCGGGGACCGTCTCGTCTTGATTCCCTTCCGGCGAAAATCCCCACCGCGTGCGTTCCATCGACTCTCCGCGACTAAGGCAGTCTTCGGGTGGATTCGCGAACTACCAGTTCGGGGGTGACCTTGCGATGGCTGGGCGTAGCTTCGCGCTTTTCGAGGACGGCGTTAATACCGTCGAGCACTACGCCGACGGCAGAGGCGCCCATGGTCTCCATGGGCTGGCGCACCGTGGTGAGCGACGGCGTGTAGATGGCCGAAGTGGCCACATCGTCGAAGCCTATGACCGAGCATTGTTCGGGCACGCGTATCCCGGCGCGGCTGAGGGCGCGAATCGCGCCAAACGCGCTCATATCGTCGAAAGCCAGCATGGCTGTGAAGGAACGCTTCTGGTGAAGCAGTTGTTCGGTGAGTTTGTAGCCGGATTCGAAGCTGGAAATCGGATCGCTGGATTCGGGCATGTCGACGATCAGGCGGGCATCGAGTTCGAGGCCGGCTTCTTTGGCGAAGTTGCGAATGCCGCGCCAACGCGGCGAGCTGTCGGTGAGCGCCTTCGGACCACGAATGATAGCGATTTTGCGATGTCCCAGGGAATATAGATGCTCGAGCGCGAGATGGCCGCCGACCTCGTTATCGACGATGACCGAGCTGATGGAATCCGTCTTCAGTTCGCAGCCGATCATCGCGGTGGGGATGCTGCTCTTTTCGAGGTCGGCAAGAAGGTTGATATCGAGGAATACCCAGTTGGCGATGACGATCAGGGCCTCGATGCGGCGGTCGAGCAGCATCTCCAGATAACGTTCGAAGCGGCTGCCTTCGTTGTGCACGTCGGTGAGAATGGGAAGGTACGACGCCTGGTAGAGAGTGTTTTCAATGCCGCGGAGGATCATTGTGCAAAACGGGTCGGTCATGTCGAAGACCATGACGCCGACGGTGTGGCTGCGTTTGCTGCGGAGTGAGCGGGCGAACTGGTTGGGACGGTATCCGAGCTTCTCCGCGGCGCGCTCAATCTTCTTCTTGGTGGCAGCGGGAATGTAGCGCGCCAGCGGCGCGTTGTTCAGAACAATGGACACGGTGGTCGACGAGAATCCGCTTTCCTTCGCCACATCTCGAATCGTCACCATGACTCAGGGCTTCACACTTCTTAGTTTCAGAGTTTCGGTGAGCGGTGAGCTATGAGCTGGGAGCGAACCATGGGGTGCTCAAAGCTCGTTGCTCATTGCTTACGCCTCTCGCCGGCGGATAACGTTTCCCGAAATTCACCGGGTGCATCGCTTGAATTTCGAGCGATCGCTGGCGGACACTACAGCAGAGAGTTATGCGAGTGTCAAGCACCCGGATCACATCGATCAGCTGCATTCTGCTGCTTGCGCTGGCAGGCACGGTCACGGACGCTGCTGGGCAGACCCCTTCCGGAGGCGCGCCGAATAGGCGATCTGCAGACGCTAAAGCAGCGGACCCGGCGGCACTTTTTCAGCGTGGGGAGTTAGCCCTTAAGGAAAACAGGTTGGAAGCAGCCGCGGGGGATTTTCGCCAGGTCCTGCAGATGGATCCTAAAGCTGGGCCCGCCTATGCGAATCTGGGGGTCGTGTATATGCGGGGCAAGCAGTGGACTAAGGCTCTGCAGGCGCTGAACAAAGCGGAAGAATTGATGCCGAATGTGGCAGGGATCCGGCTGAATATCGGGCTGACATACTACCGCCAGAATGAATTTCTGAAAGCGATCCCTGCTTTCGAGGCGGTGGTGCGGGAGCAACCGGAGGCGTTGCAGCCGAGATATCTACTGGGGCTCTGCTACTTTTTCGCCGAGCGCTGGAGCGATGCGGCTGCCACGTTGGAACCGTTATGGGCGCAGGAATCGGAGAATTTGCCGTACCTGTACGTGCTGGCTAATGCGGCACATCGGGCGGGCCAGGCAGAATGGGACGACCGCGCGACGTCGCAACTATTGAAAATCGGTAATGACTCGGCCGAGTACCATCTCTTCGCCGGAAAATATCATCTCAATCGCGAGGAATATGACATGGCGATTGCGGAGTTTGAGGCTGCGGCGAAAACCAACCCCAAGCTGGCATTCATCCATTTCAATCTGGGAGTAACGTATTTGAAAAAACAGGAGTATCCCCAGGCGCGGGAGGAGTTTCTGAAGGACGTAACGATCGAACCAGACCTGGCGCTGAACTACGACCAGCTGGGAGAAGTCTATTGGCAGATGCAAGACGATGCCAACGCCGAGAAGAGTTATCGCGAGGCGATACGAAGAGATCCCCGGCTGGTAAGTTCACATCTAGGGCTGGCAAGGATTTATCAACGGCTGAAGAAGTATCCGGCGGCGCTGATTGAAACCGATCAAGCGGTGAAACTGGACCCGGAACGGACGGACGCGCACTACGTACGCGGGCAGGTGCTTCTGCGACTGGGACGAAAAGAGGAAGCCAGGAAAGAAATGGCGGCGGCCGCCAATCCGAGGAAGGAAGTTTCGGTGCCTTCTCCCGAACTGATGCAGGAGTCGCAGTGATACACTTTCTTCGCCGCACGAACTTCCTTTAATTCGGTTGCTACCGCCGTTCCCACAGGAGGTAAAAAATCATGAAAAGATTTTTGAAGATTGTCGCCATTGTCATTGCGGTACTGGTTGTGATCGCCATCGCAATTCCATTTTTTATTGACGCGAACACCTTCCGTCCGAAGCTGGAGGCGGAACTCACCGACGCTTTGGGGCGGGAAGTTAAGGTGGGCAACTTGTCGCTGTCGCTGCTGTCGGGTGGCGTGACGGCGGACAACATTTCGATCGCCGACGATCCGCAGTTCAGCAAAGCTGCGTTCGTGCAGGCAAAGTCGTTCAAAGTTGGGGTGGAGATGATCCCGCTGATTTTTTCGCGGACCCTGAATATCACGCAACTGACGCTGGATCAGCCGCAGATCAACCTGGTGAAATCGGAGAACGGTGAGAAGTGGAACTTCTCCAGCCTCGGCGGGAAGAATCCGTCGGCGCCGGCGCACACGACAGAGACGGCTGCCCCGAGCACTTCTTCAAAGACTTCCGCTGAAACAAGTGCTGGCGGCGGAAATCCGAATCTGTCGGTCGGCAAGCTGAATGTGAACGACGGGAGGCTTACGGTCTCAAAGGCTGACTCGACCGAAGCTCAGCGCGTGTACGATAAGGTTAATATCGAGGTAAAAAACTTCTCTTTCGGTTCATCGTTTCCGTTCACGATGTCGGGCAACACTCCCTCCGGCGGAACGATGAAACTGTCAGGCACAGCCGGCCCTATCAACCCGGCGGACGCAGCGCTCACGCCTCTGAATGCCAAACTCTCGGTTCAAAATATGAACCTGGCGAAGTCGGGATTTATCGATCCTGCGGCGGGAATTGCCGGTGTCGCCGATCTCGACGGCACCCTCGTTTCCGACGGTCATGAGGCCAAGGTAGACGGCAACCTGAAAGCCACGAATTTAGTGGTCGTGAAGAAGGGATCGCCGGCGGGGCGGCCGGTAAATGTGAAGTTCGCCGTGGTGCACAACCTGGAGCGGGAGACCGGAAGCATCACCCAAGGCGACGTCTCCATGGGACAGGCGGTTGCGCATCTGACCGGGACCTACGATGCCCACGGCAAGGTTACATCGGTGAATCTGAAACTCGTTGGCGACAAGATGCCGGTGGACGACCTGGAAGCCATGCTACCCGCGGTGGGGGTGGTATTGCCTCCGAAGGCAACTTTGAAAGGCGGCGACTTGATCGTGAACGTGGTCAGTTCCGGGCCTGTTGACAAGCTGGTTAGTACCGGGTCGGTGAAGATGGAAAACACGCAACTGGCGAACTTCAACCTCGGCGAGAAGTTGGGTACGGCTGTCTCAGCCCTGTCCGGGAAGAATACTGGCAATGACACCACGATTCAGAACTTCAGCTCCGATGTGAAGATGTCTCCCGCGGGTACTGAGGCGAACAACGTCAATCTCACCGTTCCGGCCATTGGTGTACTCACAGGCGCGGGCACGGTGAGTCCCTCGAATGAACTTGCTTTCAAAATGAAAGCTGACGTGGTGGGCCTGGTAGTTCCATTTGGCGTCGGGGGAACAACCTCGGATCCGAAGTTCACTCCCGATGTGAAAGGAATGGCCACGGGCCTGCTGCAGGGATATCTGAATCAGGGGAAGGGCAACAATCAGCAGCAGCAAAATCCGGTTAACAGCGTGATAGGGCTGTTCGGTAAGAAAAAACCGCCGCCGAAATAGCAGCAGTTTCGAGTTTCCCCTTCTCTTCTGAACAAAAGGCTCCATTCGTATCGGGTCTTCGGGGGCGAGACGCCCCGGCGACAGCCGGCGGGACGCCGCCGCTAGGTTTACTGTCATGCACATTTGTTTTATCATCCGGAAACTATGAGCCGGACTCCTGACGGTATTTCCCAAGGCCTGGAGCGCTATTCGATCGGCGAAAAGCTCCGTACGTTGCGCCTGCGGAAGAGCATGGGATTGGTGGAACTCAGCAAGCACACGGGGCTTTCGGCGGGGCTGTTATCCAAACTGGAGAGAGGAAAGTTGTTCCCGACGCTTCCCACCCTGTTGCGGATTGCGATGGTGTACTCGGTGGGGCTGGAATACTTTTTCTCCGACGAGCGCAAGCGGAGGGTGGTGAGCGTGGTGCGGAAAGAGGACCGGGTGCGCTTCCCGGAGCGTCCCGGCACGCAGGAGGTACCCTACTTTTTTGAGAGCTTAGACTACACGGCTACGGAACGGAAGATGAGTGTGTTTGTAGCCGAATTCCAGGATATTGCGCCGGAGAAATTGCGGCCGCATCAGCATCCCGGGGTGGAATTGCTCTACTTGATGAAGGGGTCGTTGACCATGAAGATCGGCGGTGAGGAATTCTCCCTGGAGGCCGAGGACGCGATCTATTTCGATTCGGCAGTGCAACACAGCTATCGGCGGCGCGGGCAGAGACCGTGCACCGGGATAATCATCACCGTTCCGTAAGGACCTCGTGGGACGGCGCGAACCTAGACTCCTGCAAACCTGCAACGTCGCTATGACGGGCAATTCGCTTCTGCGGATCACCGCAGCGACCCTGATACAGGACCTGAGGGTGCCCCGTCCTTGTCCCTGCCGTCTTTGCAGGGACAGGGCGGGGATTTTGAATTACGGCTTAACGACTCGAGAAGTCAAGATATCCACCCCTTCGACTTCACTCTAGTCGAAACTCCGGCGTGATGAGCCCTCGTGAGGAAGTCAAAATCCCCACCCTGTCGCACAAAACGCGACAAGGATGGGCACCCGCTGGGCATAGTGCGGGTCCAGATGTACGGTACACAAAGAGGTACCTTAGTTTCATTGACAAGGCTATTTGGTCCACTCCATACTCACGGCTAAGCTTTACAATTTTTAGAACCTTGCTGATCTCAAAGCATCGGCGCGCACGGGATTTTCCTTGTGTAGCCGAGTCTATCCCCCACACAAGAGACTAGGGTTCATTTTCAGGAGGATCGTCGTGTCTAAACCTTCCATTGCAAAATTCCAGATGCCTTCCAAATGGGTTGCTGCGATAGCCGTGTTGACGGTCGCAGTCGCCGGGGGCGCAGCTCTGTTCTCCACCTCGGGTGCGAAGAACGCACAGGTGATGAATCACAGCGCCAAAAAGTCTCAGGCTACGCCGGTTGGCGCCGAGCAGCGCGGACAGGTGCGCGCCAGCCTGGACGCCCTGCCGCTGGCCTTCGAAGCCAACCAGGGACAGACCGATCCGCAGGTGAAGTACACGGCGCGGGGGAACGGATATTCCGTATTCCTGACGGCGAGCGACACGGTGTTCGCGATCAGTTCGGCGAAGCACTCGGAAGCGCGGCCATCGCGCATTCCGGGCACGCACTCGCAGCCACAAATGACCGAGAAGGTTCAGAGTGCGGCCATCGACATGCGGCTGGTCGGCGGAAACCTGAAACCGGAAATTGTCGCCGGTAATGAAGTTCCCGGTGTCATCAACTACTACGCCGGAAGCGATCCGAAGAATTGGCACACCGGCGTGAAGCAGTACTCATCCGTTTCCTATCGGGAGGTTTATCCCGGCGTGAACATGGTGTTTCACGGCGCGCAAAGGCAACTGGAGTTTGATTTCGTGGTAAGCCCCGGCGCTGATCCGAAGACAATTGGGTTGGGATTCAAGGGCGCGCAGAAACTGTCTACTGACGCCAGCGGCAACCTTGTGCTCGCTTCGTCTGCGGGCGATGTCGTCCTGCACAAGCCTGTGGCGTATCAGGAGAAAGACGGCAAGCGGGAGATTGTTGCCGCGGCCTTCCAAGTGAAGAGCGGGAACGACGTTGGGTTGAATCTTGGCGACTACGATCACGGGCAGGAGTTGGTGATTGATCCGTCCTTGAGCTACTCGACGTATCTTGGCGGAACTGCTGAAGACGACGCCTACGCCATCGCAATCGACGGGAGCGGCAACGCCTACGTCACTGGGCAGACTAAGTCAACAAATTTTCCAACCGTGACAGGTGCCTATCATGCGACGAACTCTGGCTCCTTCGACATATTCGTAAGCAAGATTGCGGCGAATGGCTCTAGTCTCGTTTACTCCACCTACATTGGTGGCAGTGGGGATGACAGCGGGAATGCGATTGCAGTGGATGGGTCGGGCAACGCGTTCGTCGCCGGCGGAACAACTTCAAGCACGAACTTCCCGACGACAGGGGCATTCCAAGCGACCTTTGGCGGGGGATCCGTCGATGCATTCGTCCTCGAACTAGCCTCTTCTGGCGGTTCTTTGATTTTCAGCACGTATCTGGGAGGAACTGGTGATGATGTCGCGAACGGTGTTGCGGTAGACACCACGGGCGTATACGTGGTGGGCTCGGCCTCGACCAATTTTCCCCTCCAAGGCGCATTCCAAGGCACTCTCAATGGCAGTTCGAACGCCTTTGTCACCAAGCTGAACACATCAGGAAGTTCGCTGGCGTACTCGACGTATCTTGGCGGGCCGAACGATTTCGCAGCCGCGGTTGCCGTTAACTCGAGTAATGCCTATGTGACGGGTGCCACCTCGACTCCGACTTTTCCCAAAACAAACGGCGTTGTTCAACCTTCTTGCGGCAGTAATGGAACCTGCGACGGCGGTTTGCAGGATGCGTTTGTGACGGTCTTCAACTCATCAGGAGCAGCGCTTGTCTATTCAACCTTCCTCGGCGGAGAAGGCAAGGATCAGGGTCTCGGTATTGCGGTCGATAGTTCAGGAGACGCGTACGTCACCGGGTTAACACAATCAAGCCTGCACTTCCCTCTGAAGTCGGCCCTACAGGGTACTTTCGGGGGGGGAACTCAAGACGCATTCGTCACGGAGTTGAACCCTACCGGAACTGCTTTGGTGTATTCCACGTTTCTTGGCGGTTCCCTTGATGATGCTGGCAGTAGTATCGCCGTGGACGGAAGCAAGAACGCCTATGTCACCGGCCAAACGACCTCCTCCACGAATTTTCCGTTAGCGAGCGCCACCCAGGGAACGCTGGGCGGCTTGGCGGACGCGTTTGTCACGGAGATCAGCGCGTCAGGTTCGTTGGTCTTCTCGACCTACCTCGGTGGCGAACTCAACGACAACACCAATGCGTCGAACCCCCTGAATCCCGTCGGGGCGGTTGCCGTGGATAGCGCCGGCTCCAACATCTACGTCGCCGGCAATACGGCGTCTACTCACTTTCCGATCATTACCGGGTCTCTTCAGACAACCTTGAGTGGCGGCACGGATGCGTTCGTGGCGAAGTACAGTACGGGCTCTGCATCCGGCAGTTTCACCGTCAGCAATGGCGCACTGTCGAACACGTCGGGGCACGCGGGCGTGTCGGCGACCGCCACGATCACAGTTGGATCCACAGGTGGCTTTAACGCACCCGTAGCCCTGACTTGCGCCGTTTCACCCGTAGTGACAAAAGGGCCGACTTGCAATTTCAGCAACGCGAGCGTCACTCCGCCTGCGAATAGCACAACAACTTCCACCCTTAATGTAGCCACGACGGTTGCGAGTGCGATGCTGGTACGTCCTGCTAACGGCCGGCGCTCTGGTGTCGTATTTGCTCTGCTCTTGCCGGTGTTCGGCCTCACGTTACTGGGCGCCGCGGTTCAGCCTTCGGGTACCCGCCGCAGGAATTTCGTCGGGCTTGTGGTCCTTGGAATGGTCCTGATGTGTCTCCTGCTGCTGCCAGCTTGCGGCGGCGGCAGTAGCAGCGGCGGTGGCGGCGGGACGCCTACCGGCACGTACACTATCACCGTTACTGGCACCAATGGGGCGACAGTAGTAACGGGCACCCCGGCACTCACGCTCACGATCAACTAGGCAGCTGGCATACGGCCGCCTTCCATCCGGGGGCGGCCGTTTCTGTTTTCCGCAACGGTTCAAGTCCGAATCATCCACCGCCGGGAATGGTAGTATGGAAATTCAGAGTTCGTGGTTTCGAGGAGATCTGACCTGTGCCTTGTGACCTCGAACCGTACAGAACACGATATGCCCGGGTGGCGGGCAGCGTTTTTGCATTCCCAGGAATCGAAGCTAGTTGAACCAGAACCCGTTCATGTTGAGATCCGAGTGGTCTGAATCCAAGTTGAAATCTACCTTTAGGCATCACGGGGTTGCTGCCCTGTGCCTGATGGCCGCGGCCTTGGCCGTTACTTGCTTCACCCCGGCGGCGCTGGCTCAGGGCGGGACATCGGAATTCACGATCGAGCCCGGGGCGCTCAACCCGGCTGCCGTGGCGCCGGGCGGTGTTTCTTCGTCCTCGATTCAGGTAGGATCGGTCAACGGATTCAGCGGCACCGTCAATTTGAGCTGCCAGGTCACGTCCCAGCAGGTGGCGACGGATCCTCCGGTATGCACGGTGAGTCCCCCATCGGTCACGGCTCCGGCGAGCGCGACCGCGACGGTGACGACCAATAGCGACACCAGCACGCAGCCTTACGAGATCATGATTACCGGCACGGGGCCGACTACCACCTACACGACGCCGGAACTTCCACTCACCGTTCTGGCGGTGAGCCCGCAGTTCGCCATCAGCGTGACCAGTTCGGTGGCGCCGACCAGCGTGCCTGCCGGCAGCGGCGCCCAGGCTGTGGTCACGGTGAATCCGATTTTCGGGTACGTCACTCCGACGAGCGGCGGCATTACGCTTTCGTGCGCGTCCATGACTCCGCTGGTGACGATCGCTCCGGTATGCTCGTTCACCTATCCTCAAAATGCGCCGAGCCTGCATGTGTTCGGGACACCCACGAGCGCTACGCTGACCATCGGCACGTTTGGACCAATCCCTGCCGGAGCCCGTTCGCGCAACGTCATGGGCTTCTGGTTCTCTTTGCCGCTTATCGGACTGGTCGGCTTCGGTGCCGCGGCGAGCGGGAAACGATTGAGAGGGGCATGGGGCATGCTGGCAGTTTTTGTGCTCGGCGGAGCCTTCATTCTGATTCCGGGATGCGCGACCAACACCACGTCGACCACGACACCGAACGGGATCACGCCGGCTAACACGTATTCGTTCACGATTGTCGGGGTTGATTCCAACGGAGTGGTTTCGAGCAACACGACCACAAGCACCAGCGGGCCAACCGTCAGCTTGACGGTCACCGCGCCTCCCAAAACGCCGTGAGCCATGAGCCGGTCTGGACCTCAGGGGCTGAAGCCCGTCTCTTTTGCGAGCCGAAGCGGCACAGCTGATGCCGTGCCCTTCCCGAAACCATTCTTAAGCGGCACCGCGGAATCCGTCGCCTTCACAAAGCCGATTATGAGACAGCTGCTGAAGCTGCTGGTGCTGACGATCGCGGTCGGTTCCCTGCTGTCGTGTCCGGCTTTCGCGTCTAACAAAGACAAGAATAGGATTCCTGCGGTGCGCTGGGCGGAGGGCAATCCCGGCTGTACATTCTCGCGCGGCGAGGACGGGAAGTACCGTTACGGACTCTGGTCGGACGAGGCCGGGATCGTGGTGGCGGTCGATTCGCAGGAACTGGAGAAAGTGCACCGGAGGCACCAGCCGTTCTTCGCGGTGCTGCTGACGGTGCGTTATCGCGGGCAGACGTCACTCGAGGTTGAAACCGAAAACATCTCGCTGCAGTTCATGAAACATTTTCAGGTGATGCAGACCGCGCTCGATCCGGATGACTTCTCCGACAAAGTGCAAAGCGATGCCGACACGTTGAACGATGAGACCGCGCGGCAGGTGGAGAAGCATCCGGAGCAGAAGGAGCAGAAAGAAGCTTTGGTGCGGGCGTTCCTGAAGGATTCGGCGGAACTGCAGGAATTCGTGGGCAAGAACAGCCTGCGGCCAACGCGCCTGAGCCCCGGGAAAACCGAGGCCAGCGGCTGGGTCCTGTTCAGCACCGACAGCAAGTGGATCAGCCGGTGGAAGAAGCAGGAAGAGTTCATCCTGCGTGTGCCGCTGGCGGGAAAGGTTTTCGAGTTCCCCTTCCGGCTGCCACCGAAGCCGGGGGAGACGATTCTGCGGAAGCGGGAGTGAGGAAAGCGGCGTCGGGCGTTAGGCGTCGGGCGTCATGCTTCAGACTTCGGGCGTCAGACTTCGGACCTTCGACCTCAGGATCGGGCGTCCGCAAATTTCCCCACGTACATTTCGATTGTCGTTCTGTGTGAAGCCTGAGGTCCGAGGGCTGACGCCAGACGCCCGCTTTTAAGATGCCGCTCGTCTCGTCTGTTTTTCGATCTCGGCCGCCTGGTGCATCAGAACGTCCCGCAACGAGACCAGTCCTTTCAATTCCTTGCCTTCAACAATGGGGAGATGGCGGAATCCGAATTCGCGCATGATGAACAGGCACTCTTCGATGCTTTCATCGGCGGGGACAGCGCGCGGGTTCGCGGTCATGACTTCGGAAACGGCGGTGGTGCCGGGCGTGCGGCCGACGGCAACTACGCGGTTCATGATGTCGCGTTCGGAGAGGATGCCAGCGAGATTTCCGTCGCGAAGAACGGGAAGTGCGCCGACGTTGTGCTCCAGCATGTAGCGCGCGGCCTCAAGCACGGTGCGGTTGGCGTCGACGGAATAGAGTCTGCGGTCTTTTATCAGCTCGCGGAGAGTAGTCATCGATTGGTCCTCGGGCGAAGGGGAATCTCAGGATGCAGCCGGCCTCCACGGCCGACATGAAGTGAGTGGGCAATACTGTACCACAGGCTCAGGGCGGGAATCGCGGGTTTTCGGCCAAGACCGCGCAGGAAAATGGACAGTGAGGAGATTGAGGCCGGTGCTCCTGGACAGAGAGACGTTGCAAGCAACGTCTGTACAACGGGGCAATCGTTTTTGCGGATCGGGGCAGCAACCCTCATAAAGGAGACCTGAGGGTGCGGTCAAGAAGTCAAAACCCCCACCCTGTCGCACAAAACGCGACAAGGATGGGGCACCCGATGGGTTCGCTGTAAACAAAACCGGCGGCCATTGTGGCCACCGGTTGGTTCCCAGGCATACTCCGGATCAGAACCGGAATTGTGGACCGAAGCTGATGCGCATGTTGTTGTGGACCCCGTTGTTGAAGAAGATATCGTCACCGATTTCCGCCCGGACACCGATGGGGCCGGCAAAGCCCTCAATACCTCCGCCCGGATACACTGCGAAGTACGTTGCACCGCTGGCCAAGCCCACGGCCGTCTGGAAGCCGGTCGGCGCGCCCTGGTTCGTCACGGTGAAATTCTCGAATCCCACTTTGCCGGTTAGAAAGACGCGGAGCGGACCGGAGCCCGTCTGGAACTTAGGACCAAACAGTCCGTGCAGCGTGCGCAGTCTGCTCTGCACCGTCGCCGTGGTGACGCCGTTGCTGAAGGTGCTGGTGTAGTTTCGCTCGAAGTCGTAGCCCATTTCCCCTTCGATTTGGACGCTGGGGCGGACATTGAATGCCGCTCGTCCGCCAAGGCCGATGTAGTTGCTGGTGGGTCCGGGGTCACCGAAGCGGAAATATTCGGCAAAGATGCCGACTTCCGCGTGATCCGAGCGACCGCTTTCCTGAGCGACCAGCACAGGGCTAGCGAAGAAAAGTGCCGTTAGAATGAGTCCTAGATAGTGTTTCATGGTTAGTGTTACTCCTCCTAAAATTCTCCGTGCCGCTCGCATTCCCGGCACGGCCCACACAACGAGCGGACGCCTAGCTGCGAATCGCGTATATGGATGCGGAACGATTGGGCAGGGTTGGAGAGCGGAAGACCTGCTAAATGAGGCTTCCGCGCCAGCTACAGAGATAACCTGAGTCGCGTAAAAAAGGCGCGGAGTATTTCCCGCGCCATCTTCGTTGAATCGTCAGGCTAACTTATTGGAGATGACTGACTCGCGACGGAGCCGCATCGGCGGTGCTGCTGTCACTGCGGGGAGTCATCGATACAACGATGTACTCGCGCTCCTTGCTGTCGAGATCTTCCACACGCAGCAGCATCTTGTCTTTCTGTATGCGGAACTGCGCCTGCTCGCCAACGGGCAGAAGCACGGGGTGCTTCTCGTCCCGGGGACGAATGCGGTAAATCACGTGTTCGGACTGCAGCAGATATTCCTGGCAAAGAAGTTCGTGCGTCTTCTTGCTGCCGGAATCGGTGCCGAGCATTTCGCCGGCGAGACTCTTGCCGTCCTTCTCCGCCATACCGCAGGCGACAGAATCCATCTGCAAGAGCTTGCCAGTTTGAAAAGGCTTGGGCTCCTTGGCGTATGCCATCGACGCCACGAGCAACCATACACAAGACAACATCTTGAATCGCATGTGAATCTCCCCAGAAAAAATGAACGAACGGGCATTACGAGGCATCGAGGGCCTCCGCCCGTGTTGCAAGGATTCTCTCCAGAGGTGGCGAGAGATGGCAGGTCACTTCCGTAATAGAACGGAAGTTACCGGTGGACTACGGAGAATACTGTATTGAATTTGCTTACCGCGAAAACCAATCACCACAGAGCGGCACAGAGGCCTAGCGGGCGGTGAGCCCTTCCAGGGTATCGAAGAACGCGGGGTACGAAATTGCGGCCGCCTCTGCGCCTTGGATCACTGTTTCCCCTTGGGCGCGCAGGGCCGCGATGGCGAAGGCCATGGCGATGCGGTGATCGTCGAAAGCATCGAGTTCGGCGCCGTGGAGGGTCTGCCTGCCCGGGATGTTCAGGCCGTCTTCGAATTCTTCCACCTTCGCACCCATCTTCTGCAGATTTGTGGCGACCGCCGAGATGCGGTCCGACTCTTTCACGCGCAATTCTTTCGCGTCGCGCACTTCGATTCCCTGCTCGGTGAAGGGCGCGATGGCGGCCAGCACGGGGATTTCGTCGATCAGCTTGGCCGAGTCGGCTCCGGCGATTGTGACGCCCTTCAGTGTCGCGCCTTCAACTTGGAGCGATCCCACCATCTCGCCGTGAATCTCTTCGAGTTGGGTCACGGAGATGTGCAGGCCCATCTGCATCAGGATGTCGAGCAGGCGCGCACGAGTAGGATTCATCAGAAGGTTGGGCAAAGTCAGTTGTGATCCTGGGAATAAAGCCGCAGCGCAGAGGAAAAACGCCGCGCTCGAAAGGTCTCCGGGGACGCGAGCTTCAACGCCGTGCAAATGCTGGCCGCCGCGGATGCGAACTTCGCTTCCTCCGTCGGCCTTCTTGCGTTGCAATTGCGCTCCGAAGGCGCGCAGAGCCACCTCACCGTGATCGCGCGTGCGCACCGATTCTTCGACTCGGGTTTCGCCGTCGGCGAAGAGTCCGGCGAACAACAGGCACGATTTCACCTGGGCGCTGGCGACGGGCATCTTGTAATCAATTGGCTTCAGCGGTCCACCGGTAATCCGCAAGGGCGGCTTTCCCTGCTGCGACTCGATCTGGGCGCCCATAGCTGAGAGCGGCTTGATGATGCGCTCCATGGGGCGGCGGGAGAGGGATTCATCGCCCATCATCTCGGTGGTGAAGTTCTGTCCAGCAACGATCCCGCTCAGCATCCGCATGGTGGAACCGGAATTTCCGCAGTCGAGCGGCGTTGCCGGCGCGGCGAGCGAGAGGCCGCGGCCTTGCACTTCTATGACATTATGATCTTCAAACTTGCGTTCCCACTTGACACCCATCGCTCGCATGCAGCCCAGCGTGCTGGCGCAGTCGGCTCCCGTGGAATAGTTCTCGATGCGCGAAGGGCCCTCGGCAATTCCCGCCAGCATCCCGTAGCGATGGGAAATCGACTTGTCTCCGGGTAACTCGACACTTCCCCGGATATTGCGCGCCGGGCGCACGACTACGCTCGATTGGACTTTCATTCATTGATCAATATAACGGATGGGGACGAGGGAATTGTTGATTGTTGATTGTTGATTCTTGATTGTTGATTGAAAACCGTCGTAGGTCGGTGGCGAGAAGGGTTTATTCAATTTTCAACAATCACCAATCAACAATTGATTACGCGGTCGCCTTCGTCGAGACTTCCTTCAGAATCTCGGCTGGAATTTCTTTCAACGTGACCCCGAATTCGAACATGGGGGTTTCGGTGCCACGTCCCCAGCGGGCTACTTCCCAATGGGCGCGCACGAACTTCACATTGGGATGCGCGGTGAGGTCGAGCAGCAGAGGGGTTTCACCGGCGTAGAACTCCTGCCGGAAGGCGCCGATGGACTTGGGCTCCCAGGTGGAACCGTCGGCCGAGCCGAAGATACTGACGTCCAGCGATTCTTGCTCGATGATCCTGGTGATGGCGAGTGTCCCGAGGAATACGCGGCTTGCAGCGCCACTGAGATCGATGGCTTGGCCGTCGCCCTTGGCAGTGGCGACGGTGCCGGGGGGAACCAGAACGGATTCGGCTATGGCAGTTGTCATCGCCGGAGATTCTAGCAAATTCGGTGAGAGCCTAGCTCCTAAATACTCACCACAGAGGGCACAGAGGAACACAGAGACCTACTCCGACGGGTGCGGAGCGGTGAAGTCGCTGCAGCAGGGCTTCTGTGCCGGCTTGAACTCCATCAGTTCGATGCGAGCGAAATCAGGATCGAACACGTTGAGCTGCCGCTTGCCGTCTCTCCCCATCTGCGAGTGCTCCCCGCCATGTTCCTTCCAGCCATGCGATTCGATGAGCGCCTGCGCCTTTTTCATGTCGGCGACGCCGTAGGAAATGTGATTCATCACGCCGGTCAGCTCGAGATCGGGATGCGGGGGCTGGTTCAGCATGTATTCCAGCCAGTCGGTGCCGTCCGGAACCTGCAGAGAGACCCAGTCGGTTTCGGTGTCTTTCATCCCCCCATGCCAGTAGGGACGGAAGCCGAGGATCTCGCGATAAAAATGGTCTTCGGCGGCTTGGTCATATACCAGGAAGCCGGCGTGGATCATGCGGTGCGACACAGCGTTGGGAGCGGGAGGAGCCGTGTCGTCTTTGCTGCGCTCGACGAACTCGATGCGATGCCCTTCCGGATCTTTCACCATCAGGCTGAGGCTGTGGTCGGGGCGGCCTTCGACTTGCCCCGGCTTGATTCCCTTCTCGATAAGATAGCGACGGAGAGCGCCGACATTGTCCGTGGTAAAGGCCACATGATCCATGCGGTCGGTAGCTTTGGGATCGGGCGCGGGGCTGTAGCCAACCCACTGCTTGCCCGACATGTAACGGACCGTTTCACCCGGTTCGATCGGGGCCGCGGACGGGAGGCCGAGGATATCGACGTATAGCTTTTTCACGCCGTCCGGTGCGGTGGTGTAGAAAGAAACGTGATCGATGCCAGTAATGCGGGGACGCTCCGTCGATTTGCTCTGGGCATCAACGGAGAGCGTGAGAGCGGCGCAGATGAGAAGGAGGATAAGGTTCTTCATGGCGGATTGATTCTAGTCTTTAGGAGATCGGGGGCGAAACTCCATGAACGCTAACTTAAGCAGAATTCCTTCTGGTTTGCCGACAATGCAGGAATTTTAGCGTTCCTGACAATTGACCTCCCCGCTAGTCGGAACCTACCATTTCAGATCGAATGGTAACGCCCTCCCAACCTCTGGGGCAGACGCTTTCCCATTACCGCATCCTCCGCAAGATCGGGGGAGGCGGGATGGGCATTGTGTACGAGGCCGAAGATCTAAGGCTCGGGCGCCACGTTGCCCTGAAATTCCTGCCCGACGAACTTGCTCACGACGAACAAGCCCTAAGCCGCTTCAAGCGTGAGGCCAAAGCGGCGTCTTCGCTGAGCCACGCGAACATCTGCACGATCTATGAAATCGACGAGGCCGACGGGCGAAGCTTCATCGCCATGGAACTGCTGGAGGGTCGGACGATTCAGCACTGGATAGCAGGCAAGCCCCTTGAAATCGACGCGGTGCTCGATCTGGGAATTCAGATCGCCAACGCGCTGGACGCGGCGCATGCGAAAGGTATTGTGCACCGAGACATCAAGCCAGCAAACATCTTCGTCACGAATCGAGGTACAGCGAAGATTCTCGATTTCGGGCTGGCAAAGCTCACCCCCAAGCCGGAAAGCCCAGCCATGAGCGCCGCGACCGTCGACTTAGGGGAACATCTGACCAGTCCCGGCAGTGCGCTGGGCACGGTCGCCTACATGTCCCCGGAGCAGGTTCGAGGGAAGGAACTCGATGCTCGCACCGACCTGTTTTCATTTGGTGCTGTTCTGTATGAGATGTGTACCGGAACACTGCCATTTCGGAGCGATACGGAAGCACTGATCTTCCACGCCATTTTGGAACGCCAACCTGTGCCTGCGGTTCGCATCAACCCCGAGGTTCCACCCAAGCTTGAAGAAATCATCAGCAAGTGTCTGGAGAAAGACCGCAACCTTCGCTACCAGCACGCCTCCGACATCCGCACCGACCTGCAACGCTTGAACCGCGATACGGAATCTTCCATTTGGCCAACACATACGGTTCCCGTATCGCGTCGTTCTGCAATAGTTCGGAAGGCACTCGTTTCTTCGGCTGTGGCCGTCGTGTTACTCGCGGCGGGAGGCTACCTATATCTACACCGCACTCCCAAACTCGCCGAAAAAGATACGATTGTGCTCGCCGATTTTGCAAATTCCACCGGTGATTCGATTTTTGACGACACGCTCCAGCAGGCGTTGACGACCGCCCTCAGACAATCGCCGTACCTTAATGTTCTATCAGAAAGCGGAGTCGTTACAACGCTGCAATTCATGAGGCGTCCGCCCGATACTCGTCTTACGCCTGAAATCGCACGCGAAATTTGCCAACGCTCCGAAGGCAAGGCGTGGATTGGAGGTTCCATATCCGGTATTGGGAGTGAATATGTCATCGGATTGAAAGCAGTGAACTGCCAGAGCGGAGACATCTTGGTTCAGGAACAGGTCACGGCAGCGACGAAAGAAAAGGTTCTCGATGCCCTAGGCCAAGCCGCTGTCAAAATGCGAGGTGAGTTGGGCGAATCTTTGCCGAGCGTCCAAAAGTTCGACGTTCCCTTGGCACTAGCGACTACTTCCTCTCTCGAAGCCCTCAAGTCCTATAGTCTAGGGAGGAAAAACAGTCGCGAGAAGGGCACAAGAGCCACCATTCCTTTTTTAGAGCACGCGATCGAACTCGACCCCGATTTCGCCGAGGCTTATGTATCTCTCGGGAAGAATTATCTGAACCTGCGCGAATTCACGCGGGCTCGCGAATTGTTTACCAAGGCTTTTTCGTTGCGCGAACATGCCAGCGAGGGAGAGAAGTTCGACATCGAATCGATGTACTACAAGTACGTGACCGGCGAGCTGGAAAATACTATCCGCGTCTATCGTGAATGGCTGAACAGTTATCCGCACAGTTCTGTAGCGCTTGGAAACCTGGCCATTGCTTATAAAGCAATGGGAAAGTACGAGGAGGCAGCCGAGCTAGAACGTCAGGCTCTTCAAGAGTCGGCCAACGTACTTGGATACGGTAGTTACGCGTGGACGCTGATGTCGCTAAATCGATTTTCTGACGCCCGGTCCACCATACGGAGCGCCCTCGATGCGAAACTCGACTCAGGCCTTTTGCATGCTGAACTGTACACGCTCGCCTTTCTGGGTGGCGACAAGCAGGCGATGAGCGAGCAGGTAGCTTGGGGCAACAAGAGTTCGGAAGCGATGCTAGACATCCTACCGCTACAGGCTGAGACAGAGGCTTATTCCGGATACCTGCGCAAGTCACTCGATCTGAGCCATCTTGCTGCGGATTCTCTGGAGCGCGCGGGGCAGAAAGAAAGAGCTTCATCCGAAATCATGATTGCGGCTTTGCGTGAAGCACAGTTTGGAAGTCTGCTAGAAGCACGCGAGACAATTGCGTCGGTTCCTCGACCGCAACTGGGTGATAACGGTGAGTCGTCTGCGGCTCTTGCCCTCGCTACGGCTGGGGACATCGCGCACGCCAAGTCATTGTTGGACACCTTGGCGAAGAGATATCCGAAGGGAACGTTGGTGCAGTTCGTCATTGTGCCCACGGTTCAAGCCCGCATTGAACTTTCTCGAAATGCCCCGGACAAGAGTATCCAATTGCTCCATGCGACCGGTCTATACGAACTGACTGATAGCGCGCTAGGAGGTTGTATTTACCCCGCGTATGTACGCGGCCAGGCCTATCTTGCAATGAAAGATGGTTCGTCTGCAGCGACAGAGTTTCAGAAGATTCTCGACCACCGAGGAATTGTGAAATCCTGCGAGACCGGCGCCCTTGCCCATCTCGGCATAGCCCGCGCCTACGTGTTACTAGGCGACACCGTCAACGCCCGCGCTGCTTACGAAGAGTTTCTGACATTGTGGAAAGACGCCGACCCCGACATTCCTATACTGAAACAGGCAAAAGCCGAGTACCAGAAGTTGCCGTAACTAAATTGCTTCCCGCGGCACTGTGTTTGGCTGCCGATTACGGGCAGATAACGAGCAAACCGGAAGCAATTCTTAAGTTAGATGGAATGAGACGGCTGGTCTCGCGGAACAGATAAGCTGTCCGCACGCACTCGATGAGGTGCAAAGGAGACCAGCCTGATGCAAGAGAATAGCAGACGTTCAGCGGATGTGGAGAAGCCTGGGATGACTGTGGGGATCGATCTAGGCGATCGGTTCAGTCGATATTGTGTGGTGAACCAGGAGGGCGAAGTTATCGAGGAGGGTCGGATACAAACGACGAGGGCAGCGCTGGAGAGACATTTCACTGGGGAAAGGCAGCGGATTGCGATGGAATGCGGGACGCATTCGCCATGGGTGAGTCGATTGTTGCAGAGCATGGGGCATGAAGTGTTGGTGGCAAACGCGCGCAAGGTGCGGGCGATCACGGGCAGCGAATCGAAGAATGATCGCAACGATGCGGAGAAGTTGGCGCGGTTCGCCGCCTACGATGTGCGGTTGTTGTCGCCGATTCAACATCGTAGCCCGGAACGACAGCGAGATCTGAACCTGCTGCAGACTCGCGACACGCTGGTCCGGGCACGGACCATGCTGGTGAATGCGATGCGTGGGTTGGTGAAGAGCGCCGGGCAACGACTACCAAAGTGTTCGACGGAATCGTTTGCCAGGGCAGTGCGGACAACGATTCCCGCGGGCATGGAGCCAGCGCTCACGCCGTTGTTAGAGCAAGTAGCGAGTTTGACGGAGCACATCCGGAAGATGGACAAACAGATCGAAGCACTGGGGAAACAATATCCCGAAGTCGTGAGGTTACGAAGCGTGCCCGGCGTGGGGCCGGTGGTTGCAGCCGCGTACGTGTTGACGCTGGACTCACCCGGGGCGGCGGGAAAGAGCCGGGCGGTGGGCGCCTTCCTGGGATTACGGCCGCGGCAAAGCCAATCGGGGGAGTGCGATCCGCAGCTACGGATCAGTAAAACGGGAAACTCCTATCTGCGCCGATTGCTGGTACAAGCGGCGCAATATGTATTGGGACGCTTTGGACCGGATTCCGAACTACGGCGGTGGGGCCTGAAACTGGCCGCTAGCGGAGCCAAGCGTGGAAAAAAGCGCGCAGTGATTGCCGTAGCGCGCAAACTGGCGGTTCTGTTGCACCATCTCTGGCGGAGTGGCGAATATTATCGACCGTTTCCGAATGGAACCCAAGTGTTTACTCCATAAGGGACAAGATCGGACAACCAGCACCGGATGCAAATCTCGCGTTGCGGCGACTGCGCTTAAGCGCTTGGCCCGAAACACAAGGCCGTAAGTTAGATTGCAGCACCGCTTCATCACTATCGGACACCAACATGCACCGAGTCCCACGGACTCACCAGAGTGCGAATAGAAGCCCGAGATGAAACCGCGAGAAGATGAAAGACAAAAGCACCATGAAATGCACGGTGCATACTTGACACGATCAGCCGTCTCATAGAAGCCCTTATGGAGCGAAACCCCTGGATCATGCTTGATTGACCCAGGGGCAAAAAGTCAAAATCCCCACCCCTTCGACTGCGCTCAGGGCAAGCTCTGTCGCCAAAGACGCGACAAGGGTGGGCTCCTCTCACAACGAGTCCAGGAACTGGCGCAGGAGACTGGTGGCTTCGTCCGGCCGCTCCCATGGCGAATAGTGGCCGGCCTTCGGAATCACACGCAACTGGCTTCCTGCAATGTGCTGGCGCATGAGTTCGGCTTCATTGATGCCGGTCAGAATGTCCTCGTCTCCAGTTACGAGCAAGGTCGGTACATTGATGGTTTTCAATGTATCGATCGAATCGGGCCGTTCGGCCATGCCACGCTGCACCTGTGCGATGCCTTCGGGCGACATCTGACGCATCATGCGCAGTGCACCCTCAACGAGATCAGGGCGCGTCTCACGCGTGGTCTCGCCAAAGAGACGCGGAACCATCGATTGCAGAAACGGCTCGACACCACGTTGAAGGACATCGTTAGCGGCCTGCACCCGTGCGGCGCGGGCGTCGGGATTATCGGCAGGAGCTTTGGTGTTGCACAGGCCAAGCGCAGCGACACGGCTGCGATGCGTTCGCCAGAACTCGAAGAGAAGATATCCGCCGATCGACACTCCGATGATCGGTGCGCGGCCAACATCGGCATTGTCCATCACCCGCGCGATGTCCGCGGCATGCTTGGCCATGGTGGCGGGACCTTCTCCTGCGCCCGATTCTCCATGTCCACGCAGATCGGGAAGGATCAGCCGGTAGCGCGATGCCAGGGCCTCGGCAACCGGCAACCAGAATTCGTGATGGGCGGGAAAGGGATGGAGAAGGACGACTGCAGGACCGTCGCCGAGAACCCAGTAGACGATTTCCGCGTCATCGCTGCGTAGACGATAAGAAGGGTTGGCGGCCATGGCAGCCATTAAAACACGAGCACCGTAAGGGGGCCCCGACGCACCTTCGGGTGCCAAATAGCTGAGTCTACAACCGCGTGTCTGTTACCGGCTGCACCCAGGTGGGGGCGGGTAGCAGCAGCGGTTCTTCCGGCATGATGATCCACGCAATCACGTAGGAGAGGAAACCGACACCCGTCATGAATGCGACGATCAGCCACACCACCCTGATCAGGGTGACGTCAATGTCGAAGTACTCGGAGAATCCGAGGCAAACGCCGGCGACCTTGCGCCCAAGGCGCGGACGGACCAGTTTTATCCTGGCCAACGAGGCTCCCACCCGGATCCCACAGTAGGCACACACTAAGGCATCGTCCTGAATCACTTTTCCGCAATAGTTGCAGTACATAGCTCCGCCCTCAAATTATTCTACGAAAGGCGCAACTTCGATGTTCCAGCATTCTTTTTCACCACAGAGGTCACAGAGGAACGCTATTCCCGGTACGCTTCTTTCATGTGGCGGCGGGCCTGGTCGGCCTGTCCGCTGTCGGCGCGGCCAGCAAGCACTGCTTCGTAGGCTTTCATCGCCAGATCACGTTTCTGGAGAAGGTCGTACATTTCTCCGGCTGCAAGATTGGCTTTCTGACGAATGTCGGGATCGGGGTTGGGGGCTTCATTGACCAGTTCGTAGGCGGCTGCGGCCCCATCAAAGTCTTTCTTGCTGCGCAGTAACTCACCCAAGCCCCATGCTGCCAGTTCGTAGTGAAGCTTGCCGTACTTCCCTTCCCGGCCTTTTTGCCAAACTCTCCGGTACTCCGCCTCAGCTTCATTGAGGCGCCCCGCGGAGCGCTCGAGGTTGGCGACTTCGGTCGGGAACAGATGGTTTCCGGGATACTTCGCGGTCAACTCCTGCATGTATCCGATTGCCTCGTCGTAGTGGTGCTCTCGGCGAAGGAACAGGGAGATGATCACTTTGGCGTCGGTGGAGTTCTCGCCATTGCCCTTCGCTACTTCACGCAGGTAGCTTAGGCCCTTATCTCTCGATCCGTTCAGCCCGGCGAGAGCCGCAGCGACTTTTAAGCTCCATGGCAGGTTTCCGGCGACGTAGTTGTGGGTGCCGACCACCATCTTGGCGTCGGAGTAGGAGGGATCGAGTTCGAGCACGCGCTCGTGGTCATGGCGTGCGCCCACAGCATTGCGCAACGCCGAGAACCAGGCGCGTTCGACGAGTCCGGTGTAAACCGCAAACTCGGCACGTGTAACGCCGCGGCAGTAAAGCGCATTCACGTCCGCTGGATTGGCCTTGAGGCGCTTGTCTTCCAGGCTCAAGGCGCGATGCGCCAGCTCTTTGATGCGGTCCTTAGTCTTGACATCCGTGGGACGGGGCGCGTGTCCAATAAAGCTATCGTTCGTGTAGTCTCCGGTGTTCATCGCACCCGTCTCGTAGAGATCGCGCATGAGAACCACTGTCAGGAGATGATTCACCGAGAACGCGTCGTCGGGATGCTTGGCAACAATCTTCTCAAGCTCCCCTGTCGCCTGGACGTAGTCCATGTTGTAGAAGTGATCGAATGCCGCCTCTGTTTCAGGATCGTGCGGCGCGCCGTGAGTGGGCTTGGGGTCGGGTATCGTTTGCGCCCCGGCAAACGGGCCGTTCGGCATGAGAAGAACGAGGAGCGTAATGAGGCGGGCATACAGCGGGAGATTCATGCGCTTGAGGATCCACAAACCCAGTTTGCCTAGTCTAAACGAAGCGTGCCCGTTCGGGCCGATCTGAGGCGCGGCCAGACCCTCAATTCTGCGGGAATCAAGAGCGTCATCTCCGTGCCGCATCCGCTACTCCCAACCCGGCGAAAAGCGCTCCTATACTCTGATCAGCCACAGAACTGAAGGTAGCGGAAGGACTCGTCAATCGCCTGCGACCCGGTTCGCCGAATGGAGCTCGGGGGATCGTGCGGGCGCGGCCAGCGCCGGGGGCTAAGACTTGGGGCCTCGGCATTTCGAGAACTTCCGCTATCGTTCAGTGTTTTTTTTGGGGTGTTCTTGAGTCCCATGGCTTTCGTAACTGACGCAAGTTTACGCAGTTAAGCACGTAAGAATTGCTTGCGGCGCGCCCGGTGCGAAAAGCCGTCGATTTGTAAACTATTATTTTTCAATATGTTGCATCTGCAACGTTTTGGTGCTTGGAGTGCGATCTAAGGGGTTTCGGGTAGGTCCCGATTTATGGCAGAGGTAGCACAAGGAACGCAAGAAGAGTTCTGGCGCCCGCCAACTCTAAATGAGGAAGTCGCGGTTCGCGATTCCCATCCGGCGATGGCGGAAGCTTGTCCCCGCTGCGGGACCGAGTTCCTGCTGGGCTCGAAGTACTGTCACTCCTGTGGCGGACGACGCCCCGCAGTGATTAGTTCCTCCGCCCGAGCCGATGCGGCAGTTCTAGCCGGGTTATGGGACCGCGCCATTTACCGGATTCAAGCCGGCATCGCGGGCTTTCCCTGGAGCAAGATTACGTTCCCTTCCTGGATCCGTCATTTGCACTTTCACGAGATAAAGAGTCGGCTAGGCCTTTCGACCGCTTCACTGATCGCGTTCGTGATCGGTCTGTCTTGCGTGGCGGGAGCCCTGCTGGTCGGCCTCATATACAGTGTCAAGAATTGGAACGATTTTCAGGCGATTCAGTATTACCGGGCGGAGTGCCTGCTGGCGGCCACCGCTTCATTCGTGGCCGGAATCCTTCTGAAGAAGCCCTCCCACGATTAGGTAGATTCGCCTCCGCTGCCGGCGGCACGGCGCTGCTGGCTCATCCGATAAAGATGGTGTACCGGTCCGATTCCCTTCCCTAACGGCTGGCCATTGGAGATTGCGGCAGTGACGTAGGTCTTCGCCAGGAGAGTAGCCTCGGCCAGCCCGCGATCCAATGCCAGGTGGCATGCCATGGCAGTGGCAAAAGCGCAGCCGGTGCCGTGCGTGGACTTGGAGCGCTGGCGCTCGGCCTTGAAGGCTTCCTGTTCTATCCCACGCTTGGTGGTAAAGCTCAGCAGATCCGTCGCCTTTTCGAGATGCCCCCCCGTCACAACCACGGCGGATGCCCCCATCTCATGCAACTTGACGGCAGAGGCTTTCATTTCGTCCAGTTCTTCTACTCTCTTCATCCCCGTAATCATTGCCGCTTCATCGACATTCGGAGTTACAACATCCGCCAACGGAACCAGGCGCTCGATCAAAATTCGGATTCCGGCAGCATCGAGCAGGTTGGCTCCGGAGGAAGATTTAAGGATGGGATCGAGAACAACATTGGGCAGCCGACCCTTGTCGGATCCAATTGGCCTAAGGAAGTCGGCAACAGCCTTGGCGACTTTTCCCGTCCCCAACATGCCGATGTGGACGGCGGCGATCTCTAGATCGGCGACAAGCTCCTGAAGCGTGTCCGTGACCAGCGCAGGATCGACCGCCTCCACCCGCTTCACCCCTGACGTCGACTGCACCGTCATGGCGGTAATGCAGGACACACCATAGCAGCCATGGGCCGCGATGGTCTTGATGTCGGCAGTGACGCCGGCTCCGGATGAAGGGTCAAATCCAGCGATCGTGAGCACCACCGGTGGTTTTTCGGCCATGGCCTTCCGTTCTCGAAAGCTCCTCTGCTGCCCAGACTTTGGCACAGAATCTCATATCGGCAAAGCCTCGGATTTGACTATATGCACCCCGCGAGAGAAAAATTCTTTGAGATCAATCGACGGGTGTTTACCGTAAATACATGATTCCATGTAAGTTACGGGACAGTTTCCCGTAATTCATTGATTCCATTCGACTTGTAAATTCTACTCGCCGACGTCCATCGTGCTATTTACTGATTGGTAAATGCGTAACCTTTCTGAAATAAAGGTGTTTGTCCGCATCCCTATAAATTTCCAGCATGTTACGTGAGATTTCCATTACTAGGAGGGTACGGTTGGACGTGTCCTTTCACCTTGACACACCGTTTGGCAGGCCGATAGCATCTACGAACTGCAGGCAAGACCAGCCTTAGGCCAAAGGGCACTTTTGAGTATGCGAGGAGAACTGAATGCGAAGACGTATAGCTCATGGACTGGCGATCGCTTTTCTGATCGTCGGCCTGGGAGCGGCTCAGGGACCGAACATCTCGGAGGCGACACCGGCTCCAGTTAGTTCTGTTCAAGCGAAGTCCGAAGTCCGCAAACAGGTCGGCAAGACCAAACCGTATCAAGTTGGAACAGCGTCCTGGTACGGGCAGTACTTCGAAGGTAAACCGACCGCTAGCGGCGAACCGTACGATATGTACGACATGACCGCCGCCCATCTTACGCTTCCCATGGGAAGCTACGTGAGGGTAACGAACCTGCGTAATGGGAAGGCTGTCATCGTCCGGGTCAACGATCGTGGACCGATCGTCCCGGGCCGGATCATCGACCTTTCTTATGGTGCCGCCCAGGCCCTTCAGATGAAGGCGCACGGGCTGCAACGCGTACGTCTGGATCTGGTTCAGTCGACCAGTGTCGCCAAATCCCGGCAACAACAGAAGCCGGATTACCAGACAGTTGCCGTTAACCATCCCCCTGTAGCGCAACTCCCGTAAAACACCGTACACTAGCCGGGATGACGGCTGCTCTGCCCGACCGCATCCCGAGCGATAGCATTGGCTATCGAAGTGGTGATCCGCGCCAGCGGCTCATCGTTGCGCTTGACGTTTCGTCCGCCGCCGCCGCGCAGAAGATCGTGGCGGCGGTGGGAGACTCCGCCCTGACCTATAAGGTGGGAATGCAGCTCTACACTGCCGTAGGACCGCAGGTCGTGCGCGATCTCGTAGCGTCCGGACGGCGGGTGTTTCTCGACCTGAAGTATCACGATATTCCGAACACAGTTGGGGCGGCTGTCGCCGAGGCAGAGAAGCTTGGCGTGAGCATGCTGACGATCCACTCTGCTGGAAGCACGAAGATGGTGCGAGCCGCGGTGGAGGCGGCGAAGGTGCGGCCCGATTTGATGGTTCTGGCGGTCACCGTCCTCACCAGCATGGATGGACACGATCTGGAAACGATTGGGATTCGCGGATCCGTTGAAGACAGCGTGGTACGGCTGGCTACGATCGCGCTGGCACAGGGCTGCCAGGGCGTCGTGACCTCGGCGCGCGAGGCATCCACTCTGCGGTCGAAGCTGGGTGACCGCTTCGCGCTCGTCACTCCGGGCGTGCGTCCGGCAGGCAGCGGCGTGGCGGATCAAGTTCGTGTTGTCACGCCGGCAGAGGCTATCGCATCCGGCGCGAGCCACATAGTGGTAGGCAGACCGATCACCGGGGCGGTCGATCCTGGGGCCGAGGCAAGAGCGATTCTGGGGCAGATCCGCGGATAAGAATTCCATTGGAGTGAGCACGGCAGGAACGAAAGGCCGGACACGAGGAACTTCCTCGCCATCCGGCCATCAGACTAGAAAACGAGAAGGAACTACAGCTTCTCGAAGAACTCACACGCCGAGCACGAGATGTAAATCCCGCCCGGGATACCGCGTTCGCGGTCCTTCACGCGCTTCACGATGCGCGTCGCTTTGCCGCACTTGGGGCAATCGGTGCTCTTGGTGGTATCCATGACCTTCTTGCGGTCGGCTGTTTTTGCGATCTTGGCGCCTACTGCCATGATGAATCTCTCCTGATGTTTCGAATGTGTGCGCAGCGCTCCGCGTTAACCGCTCGGCACCATGTGGATGGAATTGTCTGGATCCACTCGGGAAGAATCTGGAGCTGCGTCTTTGTGCTCTTCCGCCGACATTTATTTTACAGTAACGTTGTGCCGGCTGTCTTGCCGCCGGGCGAGGCCCAATACGATGCCGCGGAGATTCTGGCCGATTCTGAATACGCTGCTGTTCACGATCTTCGTTCCGGGCACGGTTGCGATCCTGATACCGCGCTGGCTGCTGGGCGGGTTCGCGAGGCCGCCGGGCGGTGCACTGACGTGGATCGGGGTCACCGTGTTCCTGATCGGGGCCGCCATCTACTTCCGCTGCGCCTGGGAATTCGCCGTTCGCGGGTTGGGGACTCCCGCGCCTATCGCGCCGACGAAGTTTCTGGTTACGACCGCACTCCACCGCTACGTCCGCAACCCGATGTATATCGGCGTGGCAACGGCCATTCTCGGGGAAGCCGTCATATTCCGATCGCTTCACGTCGCAGAGTACGCGTGCGTGATGTTGCTGATCGCTCACATCTTCGTGGTCTCGTACGAGGAGCCAACCTTGCGGCGCCAATTTGGCGAGTCCTACGAGAAATACAAGAGAAGTGTGCCGCGCTGGTTGCCACGACTCTGAATAACTCCGGCGCTCACTTAGACGAAGTGGGATCGCGGGCGAAGGAGTTCAGTTCTCAGTTCTCAGTTCTCAGTTCTCAGTTCTCAGAAAGGCTACCTCTCAGGAGTACGCAGTCGAGTAGCTAATCTGGACGACAGCCACTTTTTACGGGCTGACATGGCCCCGCAAAACCGTGATCGATGCCTTTGGAAGCTGGTACAGGACATCGGCGCCTCCCTGAACGGTCGACCTTGAGGGCGGCCCATCGGGATCGGCGTGGCTGCTCTGCCCCTGCTGATGCCATTGGTATTCATTCGAGCCGAAGGTGATGCGGTCAACCTGGCCGGAAAAGTGCCGCTCAGTCTTGCCTCCACCGAACGCAAGCTTCACGGCATGATCGTTGGATTGATCGCGGTTGACCAGCATTACCGACCACTGGCCATCCGGACGCTCCACCGCGTAAGCGGTGACCAGAACGTGTCCAGCGGCATCGGTGACGTCGCTCGAGGCTTTGAATTGCTTGTGTGGCGCGTCGATGGGCTGCACCCATTCTTTCGTGATCAGTTGTGCGGCGATATACTGCGGCGGATAACCCACCACCTTGTAGTTCTGATCGATCAACAGAAAGTTTCCAAAGCCTGAAGCGTTTTGAGGATAGGGCATGTAGTGGAAGTAATAGGTCGCGCCCGCGCCCTCCGCCATCATGCTTCCGACGTAATCGGCGAGCCACAAGCCGCTTTTCACGGTCGAAGGCGGGGCACCGCCTCCAATGTTGCCTTCGGTCATGAAGAACGGAATGTTCGACGGGACGCCGTTGTCTTTCCAGACTTGCACGATGTGGCGAACATATTCCGGCTCGGGATAGAGATCGGCCCACGAATAACTCGGACGATCCTGGTACGGGTAGTGCTCGAAGGAAAAGAAAGTGAAATCGTTGAGACGATTGTGGGCCTTCAAGTAGTCCACAAAACGCCCGATCCATGAGACTTTGCCATTGGCGTCCGGCCAAACCTCGACGTCTCCGAATGTGCCCTCAAACGGCGGGCCTCCGAGCTTGGCCTCGGGCACAAGTTTGTGGATGGCAGTCGCGAATTGCAGATACAAGGCGCCGTAGTCTTCAGGCAGCATGTGCTGGCCGTCGGCTTCTTCTCCCATCTCGACATACGAAATTGGATAGTGCCGCTTGTAGAGATACGCGATTTCGTTCGCCGCATCCTCCGGCGTGGCGTAGAGCATGGCGATCGGGACCATCGTCGGTAATCCGCGCGTCACGCCGCTGTTGAAGAAGAAGTCGAATCCCACTTGATCGCCCCGGCTGTGATCCTCGTCAGAAGCAGCGTGCCAGGGATCGACCGAGGAAGGCCATGTAATCGTCTGATCGCGGCTGGGAAAGTGCGTTACGTAGTCGTTGAAGGCACCATCCTCAGAGAGCGCGCCCACGTACAGCTCGTTAATTGCATAGCCAACACAGTTGCGCTTGTCGGCGGAGCCATGCGTGTCGCATGTGTTGGAAGACTCCGTCATCCAAATACGGAGGTAACGCACGGGAATCATCCAATCGACCAGTTTCAGCGTGGCGGTGCCGCCCTTGCCTTCGGTGACGCTGCCCAGCGGAAACGTTTGCCATGTGCCCTTCATCGTCCCGTCGTAGAAGGGTTCGAGTTCTCCTGTCCAGAATTGCACCGCGTATTTTTTGGCGTAGGGATCGGCCCAGGCGATGCGGATGGCATTCACATCAATCTTCGTGCCGAGATCGATCATCACCCACTGAGGATGTAGGGAGTCGTCCTCACCGGTATAGGCTTTCGTCAGATAAGGATTGCTCTTCCAGTAGGAGTGAATATCGCCGTCGGTCAGGCGTGACCATCCGTTGCCGTCGCCACGGCTGAATCCGCGATGCGGCAGAGGAGAGGCCCACGAGCTGTGAATTTCTTCTCCAGGCTCAGCGTTGCCGACGAAGTAGCCTTCCTGCTTCTCAGAGTTGCTCCACTTCCCTGCCGGATTCCAATGCCAGGCTTCCACCATTAGTTCGGTGTTTTGCCGGTAGGTGACCGTTTGCCAACCGGCGCCGAGAATCTCTTTCAACAGCGGATCTTTGAGCAGATGATCGGGAGTTCCGGTACGCAGGCGGTCAATGGCGGCGCCCAGGGAGTGGACAGGGCTGAATGTGTTGGCCACGTGCGCAGGATCGGAATCAACCGTGACCTTCTGGGCCGCCAAGGAAAGTGAAAGCGCCATCACAACAGTGGCGACGACAAGAACTGGAAGAAGACGTTTTTCGAGACGCAAGTTAGCCTCCGCCCTCGCAAGCTGGACCACCCGCATAAAAGTGGTCCTTCTATTGAAACGATTCAACAGCCCGGAAAATCGCAAACAGGATACCACCGAAATCCCTTGCCAGAGCTTAAACACTAGGGCGTGCGGCGATTATTCCGGTCGCATTGGGTCCGATCATCCAAAACGAATACAGTTCTTGACAAACGGAAATAACAAAATCGGGGTACAATGCTCACCGCTCTTCGACCGGGAGACGGCGTTCCGCCTGGGGATCCAAGCGCACAGGAAATCGGCCAGACTACTCACGCTTCGCAGAACGCAGTCCTATGGTCGCCTGACACAAAGAAGATAGCCGGAGAAGAATTCCTATGACAAACTTGCGCACTCTCGTTGCCGCCGTCAGCCTATTATTGGCGGCCTCTCAGTTCTCAACCGCACAACATTGGGTTCCCCTCGCCAATCAGCCCAACGCGAACCTGGGACTGGGCAACCCTCTCTTGCTCACAGACGGCACAGTCATCCTTCACCAAGCCTGCGGTCCACAATGGTGGCGCCTGACTCCAGATGCATTCGGAAGCTACGTCAACGGAACATGGAAAAAGATCGCCCCATTGCCGTCGGGGTACGCTCCTCTCTACTTCGGATCTGCGGTGTTGCCGGATGGCCGTGTCATGATGGCCGGCGGAGAATACAACGCGACCAAGGGGAACTGCCAACCGGTCTGGACCACCCAGGGCGCGATCTATGACCCGAAAACCAATAAGTGGACGATGGTAGCCCCCCCGACAGGCTGGCAATCAATCGGCGACGCCCAGAGCGTTGTTTTGGCCGATGGCACCTACATGCAAGCCAACTGCTGCAGCACGGAGAGTGCTCTGCTCGATCCGACGACGTTGACTTGGACAATCACCGGCAAGAATAAGAGGGATGTGCACGACGAGGAGGGTTGGACTCTTCTGCCAGACGGCACAGTGCTGACCGTGGATGCCTACGTGTTCGCCTACGCCAAGAACGGCAAGCGCTATGAGATTTATCATCCATCAACCGGCAAGTGGACAAGCCCTGGAAGCACGCCCGTGCAGCTCTGGGATTCCTATCCCGACGCAAATCATGCTTCGTATGAACTTGGCCCGGGCGTTCTAAGACCGGACGGGACCGTCTTCTACCTGGGCGCAAATGGTGCTCCCGGACAAGCCGGGCACACTGCCACCTACGACACCAATACCAAGACCTGGACCGCAGGACCCGACATCCCCGACGGCATGGATGCTGCTGATGCACCAGCGGCGTTGCTGCCGAGCGGGAGCGTGCTGTTCCAGGTCAGCCCCGGCATCTTCAACACCGGTTCCAGGTTCTTCACCTGGAATGGAACCAAATATACCGACGTCACATGGGGTAACACGGACGCTCCGAGTATTTCTTCGTACTGGGGGAACATGCTGCTGCTGCCAACGGGCGCGGTCCTGTACACCGACTTCGGCAACGTGTGGGTTTTCCAGAATGGCGGGAGTCCCAACACCGCATGGCTCCCACAGATCCTCTCGGCGCCTACGACCGTGAAGCGTGGGCAGACTTATGTTGTCTCAGGCCTGAACTTCAACGGATTCTCGCAAGGCGCCGCATACGGTGACGACATCCAGGGAGCCACTAACTATCCCCTGGTGCAAATCACCCAGAGGGCGAGCGGTCAGGTGTCCTACGCGCGGACGCACGACCACAGCACGATGGGCATTGCCTACACTTCGACCGCATCGACCAATTTCGATGTAACCGGCAACATTCCCACCGGTGTGAGCGATCTACGCGTGGTGTGCAACGGCATTGCGTCTCTTCCCGTAACTGTAAACGTGGAATAGAAACGACAACCATGCGGCTCTCACAGTGCAACCGAATGCTTCGATCATCTCGCTGATGGTGTCCTGAGTCTTGGTTTCGACTCAGGACGCTGTCAGTCCCTTCGCCACGTTGACCGGCATCCCCGCATCCTGCTACCGTCATTAGTTTGCCCTCTCGCGTGCGGAAGACTCTGTGGGCGGCAACCGTGATGTGGTCGCGCGCCGGGGTCCAAAGTTCATAACTACGGAGATTTTCCATGTCTGCCATCAAATTTCGTGGTGTCGATTTTATTCAATATGATTCCCTGCTCACGGACGAAGAGAAGCTTGTTCGCGACACTACGCGCCAGTTCATCGAAGACAATCTGATTCCCATCATCGAGGAATGCAATCGCGCAGGACGCTTCCCGCGTGAACTGGTGAAGCCGATGGCCGAACTGGGCTTCTTCGGCGCCTCGCTTAAGGGATACGGCTGCGCCGGCATGGGCAACGTGGAATATGGCCTGATGACGCAGGAACTCGAGCGCGGTGACTCGGGAGTGCGGAGTTTCGTCAGCGTACAGTCGGGGCTCTGCATGTATCCGATTTACGAATTCGGCAGCGACGAGCAGAAAGACACGTGGCTTCCCGCGATGCAAAAAGGCGAAAAGCTGGGATGCTTCGGACTCACCGAGCCTGATTTCGGATCGAACCCGGGCGGGATGCGTACGCGGGCACGCAAGGTTGGGAACGAATACGTGATCAACGGCGAAAAGATGTGGATCACATCGGGCACGATCGCCGATGTGGCCATCATCTGGGCTAAGGTGGAGAACGAGAATGACCGCATCCGCGGGTTTCTGGTAGAGACGAACCGTCCGGGATTCAAGGCTGACGACATTCACGGAAAGTGGTCGCTGCGAGCGTCAGTGACGTCCGGTCTATCGCTGCAGGATGTGCACGTGCCCGAGTCGAACCTGCTCCCCAAAACCGGCGGCCTGCGGTCTCCGCTGATGTGTCTCAATCAGGCGCGCTACGGCATTGCCTGGGGAGCGATTGGCGCGGCGATGTCGTGCTACGACTGCGCTCTGCAATATTCTCTGCTCCGCAAGCAATGGCGCGATCAACCGATCGCCTCACACCAACTCGTGCAGGACAAGCTGACCTGGATGATCAGCGAGATCACGAAGGCGCAATTGCTGGTGCTGCAGGTAGGACGCTTGAAAGACGCGGGGAAGGTCGAACCGCAGCACGTCTCGATGGCCAAGCGCAACAACGTATGGATGGCTCTCGAGTGCGCCCGGCTCTCGCGTGACATTCTTGGCGCGAACGGCGTGGCGGATGATTATCCGATCATGCGCCACCTGATGAACCTGGAGTCGGTAAAAACCTACGAAGGCACCCACGACATTCACTCGCTGATCATCGGCCAGAGCGTGACCGGGATCGACGCGTTCTAGGCAGCAGTACGTCACCGGCTGATGGTTGGCTTGCCAGACTGTCAGTTTCGAGTAGAGTTGTGCGGCCCCTGCAGGTGTTCGGTTTTCGTAACATGCCAGTACCACTATCGCTGCGCAGAAATGGCTCCTCCAAGTCTGCCTTGAGCCAGATGCCTACACACCTTCCAGGGCCCTACCTCTTCGAAATGGCCGGAGAATTCAAGCGAATTTCCAAATCCGTAACAATTTCTGCTTCCTCGAGAACACTACTCGGTACTAGTGTAGCCTTCCGTCCGTCGGGGCGAGGGCCTTCCCCCAGAAGGCTGCGGTTCTTCTTCTCAATCTTCTTCATTGCCTTGACCACCCATGGGGCGTGGGGTTGCGTCGCAGTTATCTTTCCCGAAGCTTGGCTTCGTCCGGGCGTGCAGCGCGCTCGAACACGGGTGCCACCAACCTCACTAGACCTGCTCCATACGGTGAATCTTTTTGCGCGATGGAGGTTTTATGGCAGTCACTCGGACCCCCACAGTCGAGAACCCGGGCGTCGTTAAAGTCGCGACGAGTAAGGGTGAATACCTGCATTTCACCGTTGACGCCGGTGGTCCCATTTCCATTTTCACATTTGCCAGCAGCGCCAAGGGCGTGTTGTACGAAGCGAGCGACTTTCCTGGGAACCCCAATACCAAGTACGAGTGGGACCACTTGAAGAACCCTTCTGACATCCAGCAGTTGGAGGAGTTGGAGTTACGCCTCGCTTTCCTAACGAATGCTAAGTACACATACACCGTCGACCTAAACGACGGTGCTGGCAATACGACGGTAGCCCTGCAAGTCGACTACACCGGGACACCGATGGACAAAGCGCCGGAAGCTTTCACGGTGGTGATTCAATGAGAAAGATCAACAGAGGGCGGGTATTGCTCGCAGTGATAATGCTCTGCCTTCCTCTCTCCGCATGGGGGCAGGGCGAGCCGGGCGTGAACGGATGGATTGACAAGCAGATTGACGAGCTTCTTGACAAACAAATTGTGGGACAAAATGGACAAGGATCCGACAAGCAGAGAGAGTCGCCGTCAGCTGATACGAGGTCAACGTCGCTAGTGGACCAGAGTTCCGGGACCGACTTCTTCAGTGTGGCCGCTAATATCATTCCCGTTACGCCTGGCCTATCGCAGTTCGTGTCCTCGACAGGAACAAACGGAAATACCGGCGGCACTGCCGGCTCTACCACGGCGACAGCGAGTCTCTACGCCCTGCTTGCCGGGCTGAACAAAGTGAACCCGACGGACCCAAAGTTTTATGCCGAGCATGTCTTCCCCCGTAGATTTTCGTTTACCATCGGAACCGCGGCATCCACTCTGGCGACCGACAACACTGACACGCCAGCAACGGTGTACGGGGCGAAGGTCCTTCTGATCAATGCCCGGGAGTTGTACACCAAAGCGAATCTGGCCAGAATAAAGCAGGCTCAAGATGCAAATGCCAACGCTGCCAAAGCCTCTGCTGCCCTGAAGCTTGAGGTCAAAAAACTGATTTTCGCCGCACTCAACACCACCTCCGTCGATGCCAAAGGCGAACCTTCAGATCTCGACAGTTTCGCTGCATTTATCAGGGATCACCTGGCTGGCGACGCTAACTTCCAAGCCACTCTCAGCAGCCTGAGCACGGAGACGAAGAAGCGGATTCAGACTCTCATTGAAAATTCCTTAGCCGCGTTTTCGCAGGAGCGGGCAGTTTTTCAACAGAAATACGATGAAATCAGCAAAGCGCAGCAACTGTCTGTCTCATACACGGCGGACATCCGCGATGCCAAAGTCAATAACTATCATCGGGTGGAATTGATTTTCGACTACGGGCTGAGCCCGCGAATCAACTGGACGGTAAACGCCAGTGGAGACTATACCGATCGCAAGACTTCATCGGATTCGAAAGGCGGAAGGTTCGCAACCAGCTTCCAGGGAAATCTCACACAGCCACGACTCAGCGTGGGGGAAAAACCCAATTACGCTCACCTCCAGCGGAGAGGGCAAGTGGCAGACCGGCCAGAAGCCACAATACACTTTCGAATCCAAGCTGACGATCCCGCTGGTACCCGGCGTCGAACTACCGCTGGCGTACAGATATGCGAACAGAATCGCACAGATCAATCAAACTGACTCGGAAGCGCGGATGGGCCTGTCGGTGGACATCTCGCGCCTGGCTCACGCATTCAAGTAAAGGGCTTCGATTCGCGATATTGAGAAGACTAGCCATACAACTCTTCCAGCAACTCGTACGCCCGCCGCAAATGTGGGATAACGATGCTGCCACCCACCACCAATGCCACGTTCAATGACTCTTCCTGTTCGAGGCGTGGTACTCCGAGCCGATATGCCTGGATCGCATGGTAGGAGATGCAGTCATCACAACGCAGGCAGGCTGAGGCAACCAATCCCATCAACTCTTTCGTCTTAGCCGGCAGGGCGCCTTCCAGGTAGGTGTTGTGATCGATGTTGTAATAGCGCTTCACCAGAAAGTTATTCGCCTTGTCCACGTTCGCGTTCAGCCTGGCACGCGTCTCGATGAAGCGGCGGGCGAGTTCACTCTTGTCGGCAACGTATTTCTCGGTGAAGAGGAAGGTCGGCTCCTTCCGTTCCGCTACCGGCCGCTCGGGACGTTCCGCCGCAGATTGTTCGGTCGTCGGAGTCATGGGCAAATACTAGCAGAGAATTTGGGCGATGCAGACCCATTAGATCGATGGGGACCGCGGAGACTTCTTCAATCTCTTCAAACGTCCGCACATTACGCTGTTGGCTTATCGCGGGGCGGTTCGACCGCCATGAACTCCTCTGCGAAACGCCGAGCATAATTCTCCAACAAGAGCGGGACTCGCTGCGGGTCGGAAGACTTCAGCACCAACCCGGCGTGATGGTGCTTCTTAATGCGAAGGTGCACTTCAGGATCGTTGTACGCCGAAGTATCGGGATTCTCCTGGCGGGCGAGCGAGAGAATCACTCCTGCATAGTCCTCGCGAGCCGGTGGAAGTTTGTAGCTGCCGTCTCCGCCAGCAACCTCGATGTGGGCCCATTCACGCCATAGATTGATATCAGTCGCCGTCTCGACCATCTCGTTGATGTACGCTCCGCCGACGCGCGCTGCACACTCCAGAAAATAGAACTCACCGTCGGCCTGCGCTTTGATGAACTCCGCGTGCGCCACTCCGCGCAGCAGCCCGAGCGCCGCAATCAGGTCAAGGTTGATGGCACGAAGAGCCGAATCGTCTTCGCTTCCGCGAGGGACAGTAAACGTCGTGAACACCCCGCCATGAGCCACGTTCATCGGCGGCTTGCCGTACTTGCTGACATTTGAGAAGACCACATCGTTTTCCGAAACCACCGAGTCGACGTGATACACGTCTCCCGGGACAAATTTCTCCAGCAGATAAGTCGATTGCTTATCGCCGAGCTGTTCGAGCAAAGGCCACAGTTCTTCCCCGGCATGGATCTTTTTTATGCCGATCGCCGACGCCTCCTGGCGCGGCTTCAGCACCCAGGGCCCGGACACGTGATCCAGGTAGTACTGGATGTCTCCGTGATTCACAACTGGGACGAAGTCAGGCACGCAGATATTGCGGTCCAGAGCCCGCATTCGCATGGCCAGCTTGTCGCGAAAATACCGCATGGTAGTGAGGCCCATGCCGGGGATGCGCAGATGCTCCCGCAAGGTCGCGGCCGTCTCCATGTCGAATTCGTCAAGCGCAACGATTCGGTCCAGCTTTTCATTGCGCCCAAGATGCGTCACCGCTTTCACAATATCGGCCAGCGGAATTTCTTCGGGAAGGTAGTAAGTATCGTCGAGACTTTCGCGAGGCCAGTCCGCGTTACGGAACTTCTCGGCGGTCAGCAGGAGCACCCGACATCCCTGGCGCTTGCACTCGCGCATGAACTCCTGCCCTTTTTCGTAGGTCGTGATGCAGAGGAAAGTCAGCGGACGCTTCTCGGGCATAGGCGTGGCTTCGGATCAGGGATAGGAGAATACCATGCCCACCGGTCGCGGACGCATTCGATCTTTCGGCGGACAAAAACGATTCGGTGAATCCTGTATTTTCATTCTGTTCGCGAGTGCGATATAGTCTCACCCCGGCGCGTAACATTTCCGAAGCGCAGGAGAGATCGCATGGCAACGCAGACCCGGCCGGAAGGCAAAGCCCGCACCTACGGGGAGAACATTGAAAGTGACCTCGCAGCACGGTTCCTCCGCGTGGTCGAAGTTGCAGCCATTGCATCGGCTCACACCATGGGGCAAGGCGAGCGCAAGCTGAGCGATCAGGTGGCCACCGAAGCCATGCGGAAGACCATGGATTCGATTCCGATGCACGGAACGATAGTCATCGGAGAAGGCGAACGCGATGAAGCTCCCATGCTCTATATCGGCGAGAAAGTGGGAGCCGAATTCCCCGACGGCACGGAAGTCCCCGAAGTTGATATCGCCGTCGATCCGCTGGAAGGAACGAACCTGTGCGCCACCGGAGCTCCCGGGGCGATTACAGTGCTCGCTGCATCGGAGAGCGGCGGACTGCTCAACGCACCCGATTGCTACATGGAAAAAATCGTCGTCGGCCCGTCCTGCAAAGACGCGGTGTATCTTGATGCTCCCGTTTCGCACAATCTCAAGAACATAGCGCGCCGGTTGGATCGCGATGTGGAGGACCTGGTGGTGATGGTGCTTGACCGCCCGCGCCATGAGAAGCTGGTCGCGGATATCCGCGCGGCGGGCGCTCGTATTCGATTGATCGGCGACGGCGATCTTTCGGCCGGAATCGCCGCCGCTGTTATCGGAACCGGTGTACATGCGGTGATGGGGTCCGGTGGCGCGCCCGAAGGAGTGATTACGGCGGCGGCAGTCCGCTGCCTCAACGGCTATATGCTGGGCCGGTTAGTCGTGAAGCCTGATCAGGAAGAGCGCCTGGAACGCATGGGAATCAAAGACAAGAACCGCATCTATGAGGCCGAGGACCTCGCACCCGGCAAGCAATTGATCTTTGCCGCGACCGGAGTGACCGACGGCGCGCTGATGAAGGGTGTCCGATTCTTCGGCGAGGGCACGCGGACGTCATCGGTGATCATGACTCTGCGCACGGGAAAAGTGCGATTCGTCGACAGCATCCATCTGGAGAAGAATCCAGACTTTAAGGTCAGGTTCTCGTAGGACAGTCGTTTCGCCGTCACTCGTTGCTCGTTAGCAATTACTTTAGGTACACCGAATCCTTCTTTAGTTCCTCCGGAATTGTTGGGAATGGCGGCCATTCCTGCGAAAATCCCTTCAGAAGAGGCGTTGCCACTTCCGACCGCAATGTTCCGTCATGTACCGCGAACTTATGCGGATTGCCGGCCGAGTATCCTTCCCACAGGCTCACACCGGCGTAGGCGCCGTCTTTGCGCAGGACGTAATAAATCATATCCATGAAGCGCAGCTTGTTCATGTCGCCGTTGTAATTGCGTACGATGCGCTTGAGCGCATCAATGCCGGCTTCCTGCGGAGACATGCCGTGCCGCATGTTCTCAACCATGGTGTGAGCGCCCGCAACTTTGATGTTCTCTTCTCCGCTGCCTGTCGCCCCAGCGGAGCCCACGTCCTGGTCGGTATAGCATCCAGCGCCGATGATTGGCGAATCTCCGCAACGGCCGGGCAATTTGAAAGCAAGTCCGCTGGTCGTGGTGATGCCGGACATTTCCCCCTTTTCATTCAACACAGAACAGTGGATCGTGCCGGTCGGTGGGAACAGCACACGGCGCACCGCGGAAAGCAGGAACTCCTGTTCGATGCCTAGATCGGCGGCGCGCTGCTTCAGTTGATCGATGCGGTCACGCAGCAAATCCGCCTGTGGTTTGGAACTCGGGGCGGGCGCTTGCCAATGGGGATCGGCGATGCCTGGCCCCCACCAGTCACGGTCTGAATTGAATTCCTTCCACAGCATCCAAATTTTACGGGAGCGATCGGTTAGCAGGTTCTCGCGCGGAAAACCCATGGACACCGCGAATCGCTCCGCGCCCTCGCCCACCAGCATGACGTGCCCGGTGTGCTCCATAACGGCTTTGGCAACCATCGAAACATTCTTGATGTTGCGCACGCCACCCACGGAACCAGCCCGGCGAGTGGGCCCATGCATGCAGCAGGCATCGAGTTCGACGACACCCTCTTCATTGGGCAGGCCGCCCAGACCGACGGAATCATCGTTGGGATCGTCCTCGGGGCCCTTCACCACGCGGACTCCCGCCTCGAGCGTGTCTCCTCCGCTCTTGAGAAAAGCGTACGCTGCTTCCACGTAAGCGTAGCCGTTGTGGGCGCAGATGATGATCGGCCGCTTCTGCGAATCGTTTTCGGAGGCATGCCCCTGTCCGGCGGGTTGCGCGAAGCTTGAAACTGCCCGGCCTGCAATACCTCCGGCAACGGCACCCAACACGGATGTCTTCACGAAGTCACGGCGCGAAAAAGTCATGAGTTCTCCCTGGTTACTGAAACGCAGAAGGCGAAGAATACCACGGAGCATACCGTTCGTAGTCAGATGAGGAAACTTCTAGAGGAATCCCATTTTCAATCGAGGGACGGGCGCGTCCCCGCCCCTGATTAGAAGCCGCACCGAAACTTCGAATTTACCTTCGAGCAAACCGGCGAAGCCTGCCTGGATATTCAGCCCCTTGTTTCTGCAGGCGTTCGGCGGCTGTCGTGCTGATAGGCTGTACTCTTTCCGTCCGGAACCGAAGAAGCGCGGCGATATTCCCCACTTTGTCGAACTCCGGATCGTCCTTGACATAGATGGTTTCGATCTCGCGCCGAACAACCCAGGGCAGGATTGCCTCGCCGACATCCACAATTTCCTGCGTGGCCCGCCCGCAGACCGGGCAGTAGCTGACCAGATGGGCATCGATGTGGCCGCAACCAGTGCACTCGACGGCGTGGCCCTGCAGATTTTCTCCGACGAGAAGGGTTTGCACCTCTCCCAACTCGAGGGACCGCAAGACGCGCCGAAGACCAGTAACGCCCCGCCCATTGCTGCGCGCATGGCTGAGTGCAAGGTTGACCAGGTCGCGGCGACGCTCGTTCTGCCGTTGCTCGACAATCTCCTGCGCGCGGCTGCGGATTTCGTCTCGCGTCGCGCGCGCCAAATCGGCATGGAACCGCCCGATCAGCGCCTCACTTACATAAGGATGGAGCTGCGGCTCGAACAGTGGGCGATGCGCGTCCTGGCAGGCAAGGATCCAATTCTCGAAGACACCTTTATCCATCAACTCTTTCAGGTTTTCAGCGATGTTCTTGAAGTGCTGGCGCACTTCATCTTCGACGCGGCGCTGGGCGTGGCCGCCTTCATATCCGGCGAATCCGTCGCTGCGTCCGCGCCGGGGCAGCGGGTGGAAGAGGTCCTCGCGCTCGGTGAGTTCGCCAAGGCGAAGATCGAAGATGCGGGCGCGATGTCTGTCCAGAAGAACAATGGCGAGAAGAGGTGACGCTCCCAGCAGGTGCGCCAAAGGCTTCAAATGAAAATGGCGGTCGACAAAAAGCTGCGTGCTACCCAGAGTCGGGGGCAAGTCATATTCCCGCCAGACATTTTGCGCCGAGCAAGCAAAAACCGCTTTCGCATGCGTGCCATTGCTACGCAGTTCCCCGGAGAGCCGGACGACGCGGTCAATGTCGGCTCGTGCGCCGTCTTTTCTGACTTTGCTCTCGAGCGCGCGTATCGCCTCGCGCGCCAGATCCTTGATGAGGATCGTGTCTTCTTTGTGTGCTTTATTGCGCGGTGTGGACGGTTGAAAATAAAAAGTGACGGCGCATGAGTTTTGATCCTGAAATTCAGCCAATTCACGGATTTGTTCGCGAGTCATGCTCATGGAATCTCCCCACTGATTAATGATTTGGATTAGGCTGCGCCAGTTGGAGCGAAGCGGCCTTCGAACTGCTTGGCCAATGCCGGTGCTTTGCGCAGATGTTCGCGCGCAGCGGAAACAAAGCCGAGCACCCGATCCGCCGGTTGGCCAGTGATAACCACAATCTCTTCGACACTGAAGCCTTCGACCGCGTGGAGAATAAACGCCTCTCGTGGTCCCGACCCCAGATCGCGCAGCGCGGAAGCGATGAGCCGAAGGAGTTCATCCGAAGCCATGATCTGCTCCGGAGTCGCAATCCGTGAGTCAGCAATTACGGTTGCTCCCGTAATCGACTCATCGGGTTGATGGAACTGCAGTTCCGGCTCGTCACTGCCCTTCACATTCGGCCGCCGCGCCGATTCCTCCAGGTGCACAGCATGACCATTGCTTTCATCGGTGCGCGACAGTTCGTCCAATGCAAGCAGAGCCTGGCGGTAGAGCCAGGGCTCCAGCGCCAGCTTCTCGGGCTTCTCCTGCCCGTCGCTGAGGGCAGAGGCGATGGCTTCGTCGATCACTTCTTCCTTGGAAATCGAGTCGGGCTCGATGGTCTGCTGCGCTTCACGGAAGTAGATCTCGCGCTCGACAAAGCGATCAAGGCGCGCCAGGTTCGCGTTCACGTACGAGCGGACATCTTCCGCGGAAATAGTGGCGGGAAATACCACCGCCAGTGTCTCCTCAAATGGAACTTCTTGCACGGGGGGCGCGGAACGCGCGCTGTTGCCGCGGCGTCCGCGGTGCCACTTGTGTGATGCGCGCAGCAGATCCTTATGCTTATTGACTTGTTGCAGCAGATCTTCGAACGCCGTCTTCACCGCTGCTGCCGCCGTCGGAGCCTTGGCTTGCACAGCCATCTGTCCCGAGGGCAGCCGTAGGTTCAACGAAACACTGGTGCCTTCTTTGGGCGAGATATCTTCCACAACTCCCCGAAGGTGCACCAAATCAGGCCGGAACACCTGCAGTCTCCTGTCTAGTTTTTCAATCTGGTGTTGAACATCTTTTTCGACGGCGGGAATTTTAGGAAGACGATAACTGACGTGAACGTTCATGAGCGCCTCGGCCTTGCTGTACGAAGGTCGCGCAACCAAGTGCTTTCTTAACCGAATTGTACACCCGGTATAAAGAAGGCAAGCGGAGAAATCGGGCAGACCAGAGACAATAATTTAGTTAGGGAATAGCTGGTACAAACACCAGTTTCACGACAAAGGTTTGCAGCCTTTTCTTCCCGCCGTTTATGATGCCCTGCCATGACTCGCTACCAGATTTTCTTGATTAGTCTCCTCGGCGCTGTATCGATTGCTCAGACTCCGGCTTCCAAAGAAGTGGAAGCCGTTTATCCCGACGCTCACGCACTCTATCTCGATCTGCACGAGCATCCCGAACTCTCAATGCACGAAACTGAAACTGCTGAGAAATTGGCCGCTCACCTGCGCAGCGCCGGCTATGACGTCACTGAGCACGTTGGCGGGACTGGGGTCGTCGCCATTCTGAAAAATGGTTCTGGTCCAACCATCATGCTACGCACCGAACTGGATGCTCTGCCAGTCGAAGAGAAGACCGGCCTGCCTTATGCCAGCAAAGTACATACTAAAGACGATGCCGGACGCGACGTTCCCGTGATGCATGCGTGCGGTCACGATCTGCACATGGCTGCGATTGTCGGCACCGCCGAGATCATGGCGCACAGCAAGAACACCTGGCATGGGACGCTCATGCTGATTGGCCAGCCAGCCGAAGAAGGTTTTAGCGGAGCCAAAGTCATGATCACCGATGGCTTGTTCACGCGATTTCCCAAGCCGGACGTCGCTGTGGCTTTGCATGTCGGGAACAGCTTTCCGGCGGGTGTAGTAGGAGTCACGCCCGGCGTTTACAACACAAACGCTGACTCGATTCGGATCACGATCTACGGCAAGGGTGGGCACGGAGCGTCGCCCAACACCACGATAGATCCCATCGTGATCGCCGCGCGCACCATTCTCGCGCTGCAGTCGATCGTTTCCCGTGAGGTAAAACCGGGCGAGATGGCGATTGTCACGGTCGGCTATATTCATGCCGGAACGAAGAACAACATCATCCCCGATCAGGCTGAAATGGGGCTGACCGTGCGGACCTACAAACAGGACGTACGCAAGCAGATTCTCGCTGCCATCACCCGCATCACAAAAGGGGAAGCCGCTGCCGCCGGTGCTCCTCGCGAACCTTTGATCGATCGCTATCAGGGTGACAACTCGGTGTATAACGATCCCGCGCTCGCCCAGCGACTCAGGGCGCCCCTTGAAGCCGCATTGGGCAAGGACAATGTTGTCATCGCCGAGCCGATCACAACGTCTGAAGATTTCTCCTACTACGTTGAGGAAGGCGTTCCAGCTTTCTATTTCAGCCTGGGAGGGGCCGATCCCGGAAAATTCGCCGAGGCCAAAGCATCGGGAAATCCTTTGCCTTCGAATCACTCTCCCCTGTTTGCGCCCGACCTTGATCCAGCGCTACACACGGGGATCACTGCGGAAGTTGCAGTCTTGCGCAATCTGCTGAGCACCTCGGCCGACGAACTGCACAAATTGACTGTCGAGCCCTCATCTCACTAAAGAATCTGGAGCCGCGCTGTGGGGCGCGTGTCCGGATGTGTGCTGTATGTACAACTGTATTGACATAATCACATCTTCTCGCTTAACATCGAGCTTGTAAGATGGCGCTGCTATGCGCTTTGAGTGGCACGAAGCGAAGAGTCAGCGGAACTTGGCGAAGCACAAAGTCCGTTTCGAAACCGCGGTCCTGGTATTCGATGACGCCAACTCATTGACGCAGCGCGACGAAACAACGGACGAGGAAGATCGCTGGATTACGCTGGGATCGATCGCACCGGCTGCCGTACTTCTCGTCGTTTACACGTGCTTTGAGCATGCTGGCGAAGAAGTCATAAGAATCATATCGGCGCGCGCAGCAACGCGGCATGAACGGAGAGCCTATGAAGAAGCTAAGCAAGGAGCAAAAAAGAGACATCGCCGCCATCGCAGCCATGAAGGACGAGGACGTTGACTTTTCGGATATCCCCATCGTCTTGGATTGGAGCGGGGCGGAGGTCGGCAAGTTCTACCGCCCGCCAAAGAAAGCCATAACGATTCGATTGGACACCGACGTTCTCGATTGGCTGAAAGGGTACGGGCGCGGTTACCAGACGCGGGTCAATTTGCTCCTGCGGCACGCGATGGCGAACTCCGGCGGAAGGAGTGCGAAGGGCAACCGGGAGACGAAACGGACCCGCCGCGCTCACGCTGCGAGTTGAGGTGAAAGGATTCAGACCGCAACCGTGACCGACGTCTCCGTCCTTGTCACCGGTCGGTAGAGCGTATCGCGCTCGATGGGGACTCGGCCGGCAGCGCGGATCAGGCGCTCCAATTCCTCGCGTCGCATGCCCTGCGGAGTGGTCGCCCCGGCGTCGTGGTAGATCTTTTCCTCGATGACTGTGCCGTCCATGTCGTCGGCGCCGAAGCGCAGCGAGATCTGGGCGATCTTGGCGGTCATCATCTGCCAGTACGACTTGATGTGCGGGAAGTTGTCGAGCACCAGCCGGCCGACCGCGATCTGCTTGATATCGAGCATGCCGGTGGTCTTTGGCAGATGCTGCAGCGGCGTGTTGTCAGGATGGAACGCCAACGGGATAAAAGTCTGGAAGCCGCCGGTTTCATCCTGCAAGGCGCGCAGCTTGAGCAGATGGTCCACGCGGTCTTCGTCGTTCTCTACGTGGCCGTAGAGCATGGTCGCGTTCGACTTCAGCCCGATCTGATGGGCAAGCTTCGCGGTCTCCAACCACTGGTCGCCGTCGATCTTGTGGTCGCAGATGATATGCCGCACGCGATCCGCAAAAATCTCGGCGCCACCGCCGGGCAACGAGTCCACACCTGAGGCCTTGAGTTGCTCCAGCGTCTCGCGAATCGACAGTTTTGCCCGCCGCGACAGATACGCAACCTCCACCATCGTGAACGCCTTGAGATGTACCTGCGGAAAACGCTGCTTCAGGCCCGAACAGAGGTCCAGGAAATACTGGAACGGCAAGTCGGGGTGGAGACCACCGACAATGTGGAATTCCGTGACTGCCTCGGAATATCCCGATGCCGCGGTCTCGAAGGCCTCTTCCAGCGCCATGGTATAGGCGCCGGGCGCGTCCTTCTTGCGGCCAAAAGCACAAAGCCGGCAAGCGGCAACGCAAACATTCGTGGGGTTGATATGGCGGTTGACGTTAAAATACGTCTTGTCACCGTGCATGCGCTCTCGTACAGTGTTCGCCATCCAGCCTACCGCGAGGATGTCGCCGGTACGGTATAAGGCAAGCGCGTCGGCGGCGTTGAGACGTGCGCCGGCCAGTACCTTGTCGCAGATCGGCTGCAGGCGCGGATCGTCAGTTTGAAAAGCGTGGGACCGAAGAGAATGCGTGGAACTCATTTCTCTGATGATATCAAAATGGATGTGTCCTCTCGATTTTGAACATGGTTCAGTTCTTGCGGCGAGGATCGCAGCCCACCAGCTGCCGCGAAACTGCCTCTCAATACCAACGAACACCCACCTTTCCACGTCAGGAGACCAGTCATGAAACAAGTTGTTGCCGCATTGCTGTTCACTACGTTGATGTGGCTGACCTCGGTCGCCCAAAAATCCCCGGCCGCTCCAGCCACGAGTCAACCGGCCGCTAACCAACTGCAGATAGCCCCCGGAAGCGTGATACCGGTGGACTTGTCCAAAACGATCGATGCAAAGAAAGCAAAAACTGGTGACCAGGTGGTCGCCACGGTCCAACAGGACATGAAGACACAGGAAGGCGAGCTTCTGGTGCCGAAGTCGGCGAAGGTGATTGGGCATGTGACCGAAGCGCTGGCCCGCAGCAAAGAACAGAAGGAATCTCATCTGGGCATCGTCTTTGATCAAGTCGTCCTGAAGAGCGCACCTGTACAGTTGCCGATGTCCATTCAAGCAGTAATCTGGATGCAGAACGACGGCCTGAATGGCGGCGGACAAAGCTCTGTCGCGTTGCCGGTGACCGGTATGAGCTCGGCTGGCGGGCCGTCTCAATCGGCTCCCGGTAATTCGAGCGGTTCCAGTTCGCCGCAAATGTCTCCCATAATGGGCAGGCTCAGGGCGTAATCGGCATTCCCTTCGTGAAGCTCGCCCCCGGGTCGAGCGTGCAAGGCTCCGTTCTGACTTGTGAAAAAGGCAACGTCAGACTGGAAGAAGGCACTATTCTGCTCTTGAAGGTGAACCAGTAGCGCTCCCCAGGTTCATCAAAACAGCGTTCAGCGGCTCACCACCACCCGGTCCTGAATTCGGCTGTACTCGTCTTCGGAGAGGATGCGGCGGGTCACGACTTGGTGGGAACTTGCAAAGGGACGCTCCGCAATAATGCGGTCGGCTTGATGGGGAGTGATTCCGGGCAGCGACGCCAAATCATCTTTCGAAGCCTTGTTCAGATCGACAGTTCTCTTGTTGCTGAGCCCTTCCTTTACTCCTTGGGCAACTGCTTTAGTATCCCGCTTGATAGTAGCGGTTTCTTCGGCGGTCTTCTGCCGGATTTGATCCGGGCTCTGATTCGTACAAGCTAGACCAAGTCCTAAGGAAAGGATCACGGATGCAAAAAAGACGCGTGAAATCATGGTATTCCGATGCCACAAGATTGGAGTCGGTTGTCGCCGGATGAGAATCATCGCCCATCCTGCAAGAGCAAAACGGCATCTAAGTCTTTGCAATCCTTTGCGCGCCGATTCAGCAGACGGAGGGAATAATCATGCGAAGCATTCTTGCGGCCCTATTTTCGGTGGCCCTGCTGTGCGGAGCCGGGTTCACACAGCAAACGCCACCACCGAAACCCGACGAACAACCCAATCAGCCCACGCAACAGGGCCAGTCTTCCACCCAACCAGCCGCGAATCAGAGACAAAATTCGGGTGCTCTCAAGATTGCACCCGGAAGCGTGATTCCAGTGCAGTTGTCCAAAACCGTCGATGCCAAGAAGGCGAAAACGGGCGACGAGGTCGTCGCCACGGTAACGCAGGACATGACAACCAACAGTGGCGATGTGCTCGTGCCCAAAGACACGAAGGTGATCGGACATGTGACGGAAGTTCAGTCGCGGAACAAAGAGCAGAAGCAATCCGAACTGGGCATCGCCTTCGATCACGCGGTGGTGAAAGGCGACCAGATGCAGTTGCCGATGTCGATTCAGGCCGTGATCGCCCCGGCTTCGAACTATTCGGGCGCGGCGACTCAGGAAGCGCCACCTTCAGCCGCCGGTGGAGGCTCGGCAAACTCTCCTATGGCCGGATCACGTGCGGGAGCCTCAGGAGCAAGCCCATCATCTCAGCAGAACTATCCTCCAGGTGCCGCGTCCGAATCCTCGGCTCAGGGCGGGCCGCAGCCGCCCATCACTGGAAACACTCAGGGCGTCATTGGCATGTCTGACGTAAGACTGGAATCGGGTTCGCAGAATTCGCAGCAGGGATCGCTACTGACATCCGAGAAAAACAACGTCAAGATCGAGAAAGGAACCTTCATGCTGTTGCGGGTAAATCAATAGAGCCTGTTCCGCTAATAAATTTCGGCGCACGCAAATCGAGTTTGCGTGCGCCATTTTTTCCAGCGGAAACTGACTCTCGCTACTTTCTCCACAGCAGGTCGGCGGCCACGAACACGAAGAACAGCACCGAGATCACGCCGTTCATCGTGAAGAAAGCAGCGTTGAGTTTGGAAAGATCGTTGGCCTTTACCAGGGAGTGTTCGTAAAGCAGGAGCAGGATCACGACCCCGACGCCGACCGCCGCAAACTTCCCCATTCCGAAGACGATTAGCAGGGCGACGAGGAATCCAATCATGACGACATGCAAGACGCGGGCGACCCAGAGCGCCCCTCGAATACCGAGATAGCGCGGAATGGAGTGCAATCCTGCTTCCTGGTCGAACTCATAGTCCTGACAGGCATAGAGAACGTCGAACCCCGCCACCCAGAAGGTGACGGCTGCAGTCAGCAGCAAGATTCGGGGATCAAGAGATCCGCGCACCGCGATCCACGCCGCCGCAGGGGCGATTCCGAGCGCGAAGCCCAGCACAAGGTGAGACCAGCGCGTGACTCGCTTGGTGTAGGAATAGACCAGCAACACGGCGAGTGCCACCGGCGAGAGCGCCAGCGCAAGACGATTGAGCCGGCTCGCTGCCAGCACAAAAACCAGGCTGGAAACCACGACGAACGTTACCACAAATGCTGGCGAGAGACGCCCAGCAGGAAGGGCGCGAGTGCTGGTACGCGGATTCGCAGCATCAATCGCGGAATCTGCCCAGCGGTTGAACGCCATGGCGGCCGAGCGTGCCGCGACCATAGCCACGACGATCCACAAAAGTTGGCGGACGGTTGGAAATCCTCCTGCCGCCAGCATCGCGCCGCAGAGAGCAAACGGGAGCGCAAAGATGGAATGCTCCCACTTGATCATCTCCAGGGTTACGCGCAGGTTATGCAGAACCGCCACGAGTCGATTGTAAAACAGAGGGGTATTGGGTCTTAGGTCTTAGTTGTTGGGCGTTGCGTCAACCGTTCTGGCGGAAGTGTCTGCCTGCAGGGGTGGACCCCGTAAGCAGCTATTGTTTCAGAGTAGTCCGTCACTCGGGCACGATCGACAAGGTGGCAGACGTGTTCTGAGCTGCCGCGCTTTGCATTCTCAGTCATGCTGGTAGCAAGAATCGATCTGAGAGTTGTTGAGGCCTGTGGCCAAGGTCATTTCTTTTTCAGCTCTGCATCCCAATTCGTAACCAGCGTGATGGGCTCGGACGTGGAAGGCTGGACGAGTATTGACCAGGAAGCGCTGCCCGTCCGGAGACACGTCAAAGGTCCAGTGGGGGACGGCCTTGCATGCTTCTGGAATAGCGGCCGTATCCTTCCTATCACTGGCGTGCTGCCTTGCGCCGTGATCTCGGCGGACACGACACTACCGTCTAGCGTGCTAAAGAAAAGCTCTTTGCTGTCGCGCCGCCAATGAGCCTCTGTGCCGGAAGAGGTGGACACTTGCCACCTACCGGACCCGCTGGGGAATGATAAGAGATAGAGTTCCTGAATACCGGTTTCGAACGAGGAATAGGAGAGCCACTTGCCGTTCGGTGAGATTTGCGGAAATGTAAAGCGCGAGAGTGCTGGGACAGCGGGCAGGGAGTTCATTGCAGGCCGCGTCCGATCCATCAGCAGGACCAGGAATTCTGTGCCGCCTTGCGCGCTTTGCTGTATACCTACCACGTAGCGGCCGTCGGGAGACCAGCTGCTCGGATAGCGGTAGCCCTCTCCTGGGGCGACGACACGTTCCGGCTCCATCCCGCTTACTGCCTTTTCATAGATCTGGGCGCCTTGCCCGCTCCGGTCCGACGTGAACGCGATCTGGCTGCCGTCAGGCGACCACACAGGAAGGCTGTTGCGAGTCGTCGGATCAGAGAACGTCAATCGGGCCTTGGAGTTTCGAACCAAGTCGTAGATCCAGATCTCGCTGCTGGATTGATTGTGGGGATCGACGACTGCGACGGCCACCTCTGGCCATCCGGGGAGAGGCTGGGACCGAAATATAGCGCTGGCTCTCCGACCTTCCCAAGAGGTTTTCCCGTTCGGTCGGTCCAAAGCAGCTCCGAAAAACCTTCCCCAGTTACCCCCAGATAGGCCAGTAGGCCATTGGCGGACGCGGTGAACGAGGCGTAGTCGACGTTGTCGTTCGATGAGACCTGAGTGGAAATCGTGACGGGCTCGCCGGAGGTGCGCAAGTGAGCGGCATCGAAGGGCTGAGCGACCAGAGTATTCCCACGCGGAAACAGCAAGAATCCTGGGAGAACATAGACTGGATTCCCGTTCGCCCGTACGATCGTTGACGGCTCGGGCGTGTCGAGGGATGCAACCCGAATCTCGCTCCCGACCCGATCGGAAGTTCTGCCGAGATAGATGAAATGCCGGCCGTCAGGTAAGAATTCGGGCCAGCGGTGGCTGTCCTCGTGGCGCGCCATGTCCAGCTTGGTCAAAGGAACCGAAGGACCGCCAGTTGCGGCTACCTGGAAGAGGCCGGTGTATGGGGAAGGCGAAAAGACAATCACCCCGTCTTTGTTCCACGTGCCGCCGCGTGGTTGAGGCGCTGGACAGAGATCGTGGACCGGTCCGCCAGAGACGTCGATCGTCTTGAGTTGGCCGTTGGCAAAGAAAGCGATGGTGTGCCCGTCGGGCGACCAGAATGGAAAAACGGCTCCCCCGGTTCCAGGCAGAGTCTGGCCCGCAAGGGCGTCGAGCGAGCGAATGTACAACGTTTGCTGGCCTGCCTGATTGGTCACTCCCACCACAATGCGGGATCCGTCAGGAGAAAGAACCGGGGATGCCCATTCCGATGGACCGTCGGCAAAGCTGGTCTTTTCCGGAGGAACGATCGAGCTGCGAATAACGGATGGTACTTCGACAGTGCGGTTCAAGTGCGCAAGCGCGAAACCAGCGCACAGGGCTAGAACTGCAACCCCGCCCGTGATCAACGCTCGGTTGCGGCCAGATTGGAGTGCTCCGGCGGGAGTTCCCAACTGCGATTTCCCCTCTGCCACCCAGCCGAGTTGCAGATCGACGTCGTGGGCGGTCTGAAAGCGTTCGTCGGGGTCCTTGGCCAGGCAAGCCGTGACGATGTGATCGAGGGCGTGCGGCAACATCGGCTGGATTGTTGAGATCGGCGTCGGCTCGACTGCCAGGATTGCCGCGATCGTGCTGGCTGTCGTTTTTCCGTCGAACGCTCGCTTGCCCGTTGTCATCTCGTAAAGAACCGCTCCCAGGGAGAAAATGTCACTGCGCGCGTCCGCCTCCCTTCCCTCCAATTGCTCGGGGCACATGTACTGAATCGTGCCCACGATGGTTCCCTCCGTCGTCAGCGCCTTGGACATCGTGGCCAGTGAGTTCGATGACGATAGGCTTCCCACCGCAGCGCCGGGCGCTTTCGCCAGGCCGAAATCCATCAGCTTGGCGCCACTCTTAGTGAGCATGATGTTGCCTGGCTTGAGGTCGCGATGCACTACGCCACTGCGGTGCGCTTTTTCCAAACCTTTGCAGATTTCGGTGCCGACTTTCAGGACTTGATCCAGCGACAGCGGACCTTTGCGCAGATGGTCGGCCAGAGTCTCGCCCTCCAGGTACTCCATCACCAGAAAGTCGACGCCATCCTGGCAACCAACGTCATAGAGGACACAGATGTTGGGGTGTTGCAGGCCGGAAATGGTCTTAGCTTCACGCTCGAAACGAGCGCGAGACTCTGGGTTCTCACTTAAGTGAGAAGGAAGAACTTTAATCGCGACTTCGCGGTCGAGCCTCGTGTCCCGCGCGCGATACACTTCTCCCATGCCCCCGGCAGCGAGGGACGTGACGATTTGGTAGGGGCCTAGTCTTGAGCCTGAGGTGAGGGCCATCCGCGCGTCATTATAGTCCCGCGCCGCACGTTGCAGCCGGCTGAGAAGATTCTGGATGGTTGGTCGGCCACCCGGAAGTAAATTCCACCAAGGTAGCGCTTATGGGGTGACCCTAAAGACCCAAGACCCAACACCTAAAACCCGAATCCGGGGATCAGAGGCACAAAGCGGCAAAGCTCACGAAACTCAATCTGCGGCTGACCGTTTTCCATACGAACCAACCGCAACTGCTGTGAATTCTCCGATCCTACCGGAATGATCATGCGCCCGCCCTCACCCAGTTGCGCGATGAGAGCAGGAGGCACCTCTGCCGCCGCAGCTGATACGACCATCGCATCGTATGGCGCCGCCTCCGGAAATCCTCGTGTCCCGTCGCCAGTCACAACCTTCACATTGGAGTACCCCAGTGCCGCCAGCCGCGCACGCGCCGACTCCGCCAGAGACTCGTGGCGCTCAATCGACATAACACTCCCCGTCAACTCCGCGAGCAAAGCCGTGACGTACCCCGACCCGGTTCCAATCTCAAGAACCTTATCCATCGGCGACAGCTTCAAAGCCTCCAGCATGAGCGCGACAATGTATGGTTGCGAGATCGTTTGTCCTTCCCCGATTGGCAGCGGATGATCCTCATACGCCTGGCCGCGGTACTCGTCTGGCGCAAACTCGTGGCGAGGCACCCGCTCCATCGCCGCCAGCACGCGTTCGTCAGCAATGCCGCGCTGCCGTAGCTGCGAATCCACCATCTGGCGCCGAAGGCTGGAATACAAGGCGAGACTCGCCGGGAAGGTCATGCAAAGTTCGTGAACCGATTTACTTATATTCTATTTCTTCCTCCGCCGCACGCGCACATCAAAGCTGACCACACCATTCTGGTCGCGCGTGCCCAGCACCGATATGTTTCGATTGATGTAGTACTCGCCCTGGATGATTTGCTGTGAACTCTGGGATACGTTGGTGCTGTAGCTGAGGGAGAGGTTGTTGGCAAACTCCTGCTCAATGGTGATCTGCGGCCCACGGCCGGTGGGGTTGGTTTCTGTGGCCAATCCCTGCGGATCGATTTTGATCCGGCTGACTCCGAACAATTTCTGCATGCGGTTGCCGACCGCCGAGTTGATCGCCTGATTGATGATCAGATTCGTCGCCTCGTCGTTGAACAGTGTCTGCCCTGACTGTTGCTGCAACTGTTCCGACTCTTCACTCGTCCGTCCCAGCGCCAGCAACGCAATGATGTCCGACTTTGGCAGTGGCGGCTCGGAGCGATAGTTCACGTTCAGCCTGTCGGGAGTACCCGTCACCGTCACATCCAGGTCGTAGTTGCGCACATGCGTGGTGGCTTGCAAGTTCACCTGTGGTTCGATGGCCACCGGGTTGGCAAAAGTAATATCGCCGCGCTCTAAACGGAACTTGATCCCGTTAAATGTGGCATCGCCTTCGAGGATGTCGGCGCGTCCCAGCACGCTGGGCCGTGCGAGAGAACCACGCAGTCTGAGATCAGCATCTCCTGAAAGGCGCGCTACCGCCGTCTTCATCTGGAGTTCAGGCGCCGTCCGGACCCCAACGTCGAGCTTCACGTTATACAGAGGCGAATTGGCCGCGGTGATGGCTCCTGATTGCCGGCTGCGTTCAAGATACGACGCAAAGTCGAATCCCGGCGTTACTGCAAGTTTCGTCACCAACACGTCACCCGAAACCGTCGAGGCCGACTTCGTGCCAGCCCAATGCAATTCCGCCGTGGCCATGGAGCTCACGCCCGGCGGATAGCGGAGCCTGACATCTTTACCGATGGCGGTGAGGTTGAAATTGAGCTGCTGATTGTAGTTGGTGGCTTCTCCCTTGAGATCGAGCGTTCCCCCGCCAGCATGGCCGGTCAGTTGTTCGATGTAAATTCGATCGCGAGTGAAGAGGAGCGTGCCGTTCATGTCGCTCACGCCACTGGGGATGCCCGCGTAATTTGCCGTGCCATCCTTAATCTGAATCGTGCCCTGGGGCAGCGGATCTCGCACCGTGCCGCCGAGAGTCATGTGGATGGTCGCCTGGCCGCCCGCAGTGAGGTTTGGGTCGATGCCACCGAGCAGCCGCAGATCGACCAGCCCGTCAGCCGCGATATCGAGCCGATGCGCCTCAGCAAAGTAAATGGCGCCGTGTCCCGTTACATCGGTGCCCTCTCCCACCATATGCGTTTCCGGAATCTGAAGAATGCGATCCGCATAGGTGAACCGTGCCGGACCTTGATTGTGCAGCTTGGCGTATTCGACATCGACGAATACGTCAGTCAGATTCCCGTCCAGCCTCCATCGCTGCGTGTTGCGCAATGGTCCCTGCATCGTGACACTGCCAACCACGGCCGAGTGACCCGTCAGTTGATCACCGAGGTAAGCGCGCCACAGTGCGTCCAGGTCCAGATGATCCATATGCGCTGTGATATTGGCCGGATAGTCCCCCTGCATCCCGACGGTTCCTTCCACTGTCAGCGAGCCCTTGGGGAACTGAGAATGTCCGCTCACCACGAGTTCCCGCCCCTTCGTCGTCGCTTGAAGGAAGACGTCGCCGGTGAGTTCGCGATCCAAGGTCAGATCGCGTACATGCAGGGCTGCATTGATCCCGGGAGTATCCATCGTTCCGGAAGCCTGCAGCGTGAAGTCGGCGCGCCCCTCAATCGGCAACTCGTCCAGATGAATCTGTCGCACTCGCGACAGATCAAAATTCTTGCCTGCAAGATCCAGCCGGAATCCACTCGTGGAGGGCGAGAACGTAGCATCGCCTGTGGCTTCAGCGTCCTGATGTGTGAGACGAATGTTGCTCAGTGTGGTCTCGGCGCTGCCGAAGTGAAGGTCGGCATCGAACTTCTCGATCTCCTCGCCGTACGCCGAGGCATTCGTCGCGCGAATATGCCCCTGCCCCTGCGGATGGGCGCGCGTTCCGTTGATTTGCAGGCTTACGTCCGCCGTTCCAGTAAGTGGATACTCCAGATCGGCGAGCGCGGCGGTCGATGCAACATCGACATTGTGCAGGTTAATCCGCGCCGAGTATGGACTGTTCTCGGTCAGTCTTCCTTCCTCCAGGCTCGCAGTGAACTCAAAATCGGCGCTGGTGTCTCCCCGCCGCAGACTGCCACCACGCAGCAGCAGTTCACGTGACGAGAAATCCACGCTCGCTCCCAGAGAGTCCCAATGCACAGACTTTTCCGGAGTGCGTGAGGTGGCGGGCACCGTAAACTCGAAGTCCTCCGCCACCAGCGTTCCGGCGATTCTCGGTGAGGAAAACGTTCCGCCGGCCGCGCCGCTGAAGGTCGCGTTGCCGTTCACTTGAAATGGAAGGTAGGTAGGCCCACCCAAAACCTTTACCAGAGGCCGCCATTCTTCAAGATTGGAAGTTGAAACTGAGAGATGCAGTTTTGAGGAAGCCGCCAGCGTCCCGGCGCATACGATCTTGGAAGCCGGTGTAGAAAGCGAGAACTGCGCGAGTTCCAGAGAGTCACTGGTCCCGCGATATTTCCCCTGGATGTGAGCCGTGATGGGTAACTCTCGAGTCCCTGGTTTAGCCGGAGGAGCGACTTCAAGGCTGACGCCAACTTCGGCATTTCCGAGGGTTTCCTTCCAAATGGCATCGACGCTCCCGCTTGCAATTCCCGCCGGATGAAAACCGTCCAGGGGATGCGCTGAAGTGTCCATGGCAGAAGCAGCCTCGCCAACGGAGACGTCCCGTACACGCAGGTGTACGACACCAGTCTGCACTCCCGGTAACTTCACCTTTTCACCCTTCTTCGCTGAAGGGCGTGATACTCCGATCCGGGGCAGGTCCGGCTTTTTTTCTTTTTCCGCAGAATAGGGAACGCTGTGCAACCAGTTGTCCACCTCAGCGTCGCCGGTAAAGGCGCCGCCCAGCAACTTCCCTTGCAACTTCGACAGCTTGATCTGATCGTCACTGAGCGAGTAGTCAGCAGACGCACTTGCCTTTTTGAGCGCGAGTTGCTCGTTCTGCCAGCCCAGGTCCCGTATCGCCAGCGCTCCCGAAGTCGTGAACTCCTTTAGGGACCAGTGTCCGTTCCCCTTGAACTCCGCGTTGCCTTCACGTAAGTCGTTGCGCCGGGCGATGGCCGCCACTTCCCCGAAATGGACCTTCACATCGTAGCTGCCATCCAGATGCGGTTCGCTGAAGTTAGTGATTCGCCCGCCGGCTTCGATGGATGAGCGACCCGAACTCCATTTCAGAGACTTGATATCGGCGAATTTAGGAGCAAGGCTAAAATCGATACTCGTCATCCAGGAAAATGGCCGCAGATCCCGAATCGCGGTATCGACCTTGCCCAGCGCCAGGTGACCGTCATACCTTCCTCGCAGGAAGGAATAATCCATCTCGACGTTCGTGTTTCGTACGTCGAAGTTCAGGGGAACCTTCTGATCCGCCCACAGCAACTCGCCGTTCCGAACCGAAAGGTGATCGATGGAAAGCGCGAACAGTTCCTCGACAGGCGAAGGGCCCGGCGCTGTCGGTAGCTGTCGCAGGGCTGGAATGTTTGTGGTTGAGCCATCCGGCCCAATGACAACATGGATTACAGGACGTTCGAGCGCTAGCGATTGAAATCCAAATTGCGTGCGCAAAAATGAAATGACTTTGACTTGGCCGACCACGCTGTCGGCGTGAAGCAGCGGAGCGTCCGTGGAAGATTCCTTGCCATGCACGGTGATATTGCGGATCTCGGCCTGTAAGTGAAAGGGAACGACGTGGAAGCTGCCGATCTCCGCACGCCCACCAGTGATGCGTTCAATTTCCCTGACCATCCGCTGGTGGACGTAATTCTGGAATGAATTTGTAGTGGTGTACCAGAGTCCCGCCAGCAGGGCGATAACCAGGACCCCGGCGGTGATCAGAATGTATTTCCACCAGCGCGGAGGTCTGGCGGCACGCGGCTTCACCGGGTCTGCACTCCCTGGGCGGTAGGCTCGGGCGCGCCGGGCACGCTGAGTTTGCTCTCAGAGCGCAGCGAGTGCAGCCAGGAAACCATCAGCTCGCTGACTTTCTCTTCGGTGAGAAGTTCGCGGATCTTGGCGGAGACTTCCTGCAACGGCACCTCGCCAGCACCCGATTGCTTCAATTCCGGAACGAAGCGATCGCGGTAGTAGGCTTCGATTGTCTTGGAATCGATTTGGACCGTGGGACGCAGATGTGCATCCACCAGTCGCATAAGATCGAGCTGTTCCTGCACATGCGTTACCAGTACCTTGTCTGTCAGCCCGAATTTCGCCAGTACCGCTTTCCAGCCATCATCACTGGTGGCACCCGGATAAAGCTGCCGCGTCTTCGCAACTTGCGCCGCCGCCTCCTCTTCCGAGGCATGCTTGATCAGCGCCGATTTCATCTGCTCTCCCAGTAACTCCTGGTCGATCAGCCGGTCGAGCACCGACCGCCGGTCCTCCTCTGTGAAGTCGCTGGTGGACCTGGCGCTCAGTAACGCCTCATAGCGTAGTGCATTGGTCCAGTCACTCTGGAGGATGATGTGGCCATTGACGGTGGCGACAATGCGGTCGATCACCTCACCCGCCCAGGCCGGACGCACGAAAGAACTCCAGGAAAGGACGACTGCGGCGACGATCGTGACTTTAGTGCAAACTTTTGTCATCAGAATGGCTGCCCAATGCTGAAAAATACATTAAACCGCCGCAATTGCTGCTTGATTACCGTAGGTGTCGAAGTCGTATCTAACTGAAAGTACTTCGTCGGATTCAGGCTATATCCGAAATCAAACCGCAAAGGGCCTAAGGGCGTCTTGTATCGTACGCCAACTCCAACTGCATGCGAAGTGTAATCATACCCGGAGTTATTGAAGTCGATAATGCACTGAGTGTTCGTTGTACTACTGGGCAGGCACTGCGCCGGATCGGGCTGATGCCACCTCATCAGTCCCTTCAACATGTCGTGCGGCGCAGTGAAGACATTCCCCATGTCGTGGAAAATGGCAAAGCCAAATCCTCCTCCCAGGTAAGGCAGCGAAACCGGCGGGAAACGCAGTTCCACATTGTTGACGAACAGCGCGGTGCCACCAACCGGGAAACCGGACGACGGATCGCGCGGTCCTGCCTGATTTAACCCAAATCCGCGATGGGAGTTGCCGCCGCCCGCGAAGAATTGTTCCGGCAATGGAATGGTGGCGAATTCGCAGGTCGGCTCCCCGGCCGAGTTTAGAGGGCAAGACCCGGGCGGCAGAACTCGCGTCCCTTTGAAAGGCTGCTCCAGTCCGATGCTCGTCGAGCGCGCGAAAACCCACCTATGATCGGGCTTACCCTTGCCGAAGGCATAATAGGTCGAATACTGCGACAGAACCCTGCCGAAATTCGTGGGCAGCGTGGAGACCGGCGTTTCCGAGCGCGATCCGAAAATACTCGCCGCCACGGATGCATCCAGAGTGAAGTAGTCGCCCTTCGTACTTTCCAGCGGGTTGTCCCGCTTGTCGTGGATGAAGGTAAATCCAGGACCGCCGACACGGGCAGGCAACGATAACAAAGCAATTTCACCCGGGGAGAAATTGGTCGCGAAGTGGCTGGCCTTGACCGCCCGAAACTCGAAGCGATAGGTGATCGAGTCCGGTCCGGGCCGGGTGCCTGGTTCCGTCCCCGCACTCCCGAATTGCTGCCGCAGATCGATCTTCCCTTCCAGGCGCTGCGAGGTGAACGTGGCGACGTCGAGGCTGTTGTCGTAGAAGATCGTGTAAATGAGTTTGAACTTGTCACTGTTGAGTAGCTTCGGCTCCGTGTAACTGATCAGTCCACGCTGCTGCAGACGTCCGACATGCGACTGGAACGTTATTGTCTGGTCGCGCCCGGCAAAGTTCAGGCGTGTCACGTCGAACTCGACCCGCGGGCTCACGCCAGTCTTGCCCTGCGGCGCGCTCGTACCCGCGGGCTGGCTGGTTTGAAACTCAAGTCCAAGTCCGTAGGTAAACGTGTAACGCTTGGCCTCACGAACCTGTATCAGAATGTTCTTCAGCGGATCGCTGCCTTCCGGATTCTGCACCGCCGCATCCACCTGGCTGAAGATGCCGAGGTCGTAGAGCCGGGTCTGCGTGTTCAGCAAGTCTCGCTGGCTGAGCGGCTCCCCGGCATGCACCTGCAGGTCGCGTTGCACCACGAAGTCGCGCGTATGTTCCAAACCTCCGACCATCACCTGATCGACGGTGAAGCGCTCGCCTTCCTGAATGGAAAAGCTCACATCTTCCCGGTTCGGCTCTGTAGGGGAATGATTTGTCGCGATTTCAAGGGATGCGTTGGGGAAGCCATGATCGAAGTAGTAGCCCAGGATCCGCTCTCTATCGTTAGCCAGATCCTGCTCTGAGTAAGGTTGCCCGGGTTGCGTACTCAACTCCGGCAACTCGCCGGTCTTCACCTTCTGATTGCCGACCACATGCAACTCGCCAACCGTCGTTCGTGGCCCTTCTTCGATGTAGATGTGTACCGCAAGTTTGTTCGCTGTTCCCTGGTAGTTGTCATCCACTTTGGTCTCAATCTTCACCGCCCGAAAACCACTGCTCTTGTAGAGGGCTTCCAGAGTCGCAACATCGCTCTTCAGCAGGGCCTCGCTGTAGTGGCCGTGACTCAAAAACCGGCTGGCAGGCTGAATCTGTAGGTAGGAACGAAGTTTCGCGGTATCCAGAAAATTCTTATTGCCCGAAATATCGATGAGAGCCAGTTTGTGCGAAGGACCGGCGTCGATCTCATAGATGATTCTGAGTGTCTGGGGATCGTTCTCTTTCTTGATCTCCACCTTGGCGTCAAAGTGACCCCGGGTCTGTAGATAGTCGAGCAGGTTCCTCTCACCCTCATTCAGCAGGTCATCGTCGACCGCGTTCTCCTCGTAAACTGGGATCTCCCTCTTGAGCACGCCACGACTAACGTGATACCCGCGCACCGAGATCAGTACCACCGGGCCGGGATCGATTTGGAAGGTAAAATCCAGCACATTTTTCTCTGGCCGATAGGTTTGTGCGGCGATGGAGACCTGAGCCAGGGCGCGTTTTTGCTTCTGGAACTTTTTGCGCAGCCGCTGCAACGAGTCCGTCACACGGGCGGCGGTCACGCGATCGCCAGTATTGAGATGGGCAATCCTCTGCACCTCAGCTGAAGACAGGCTCGAGGTCCCGGTCACCTTCACTTCCCCGATGTGCGCTTGCGGGCCGGCATCGATGTGAAACAGAATGTCGACCTGCTGAGTAGCGGGATTGGAGCTGCTTTCTGCGGTCACGCGGGCCTTGTAGTGCCCGTTCTCCTGGATCACCTGCCGGACGTTTTCGAGCGCGCGATCCAGTTTGTCCGGGCTGTAACGCTCTCCCAGTTGGAATTTCGAGGCATTAACGATTTGGTTCGCATTCGGACGGTTGGGCGCCCCCTCAACGTCAACGGCGCCCACAAAGTAGTTCGGCGTGGTGACGAAAGCCAACACGACGCCGCTTCCCGAGGGCGTGACCTCCGCCTGGATATCGGCAAAGCGACCGGTCCCATAGAGTGTGCGGATACTGGCGCTAACCTGGTCCCGATTCAACGGACTCCCGACTTGTTGCGGAAGCAATTCAAGCAGGTGATTCTGGTCGCGTTCCGCCACACCAGGCAGATCGATCGCCACAACCGTTTTCCCCTCGTAACTTGATCCTGGAGTCGACTCCTGCAGGACGGAAGAAAACATTGTCGTTGCACCTGAAACGGGGGTCGCCCCATGCGATAAAGCCGCCGCCCAGACGAACATTATCGCGGTCAGACATGTCGCGTACCGTCTCAGCAAAGGTGTCCTTGGAATCAGGCGCTCTGTGACTTCCACACGCACGCCCGTTCGGTTCGTTGTTTGAGTTAAGGTCAAGCGTGAACGCAGAAATCCTTTTCAAACCACGAAAGACATGGAGGCAGGAATCGCATTTCCTTTGTGCACCTTCGTGCCGTTTGTGGTTTAAGAATTGACATTCGCCGCAAACCGACGCTCTTAAGCTCTACTCGGCCCAGCCACTTATAATAATTGTTTTAGAGCGCGGCACTGGTGACCTCTTTGGCACAGGAAACAGGACACAGCATCGGCAACTCAAGCCCGGCTTCCCTGCAGAACGATCGCTATTCCCGCCAGATTCTCTTCCGCGGTATCGGCGAAGCGGGACAGCAGAGGCTACAGGCCGCCCAGGTAACGATCGTTGGCTGCGGCGCCACCGGTTCGGCCCTTGCCGGATTGCTGGCTCGCGCTGGTGTGGGCACGCTGCGCATCATCGACCGCGATTACGTCGAGCCCAGCAACCTCCAGCGCCAATCGCTCTTCGACGAGTCCGACGCTGCCGAATCGCTTCCCAAGGCGATCGCCGCCGCGCGCAAAATCGCCGCTTTTAACTCGCAGATTGTCGTTGAGCCAAAGGTTGAGGACGTGGTGCCTTCAAACATTCGAGCCCTGCTTGAAGGATCCCATCTGATCCTCGATGGCACGGATAATTTCGAGACCCGCTATCTGATCAACGACTATGCCGTCGAGCGGTCGCTGCCCTGGATCTACTCCGCCGCCGTAGGAAGCTACGCAGTCACGCTAAATGTGGTGCCCGGGCAAACCGCCTGCCTGGCATGTCTCTTCCCCGATTCGCCACACGGCATGGTGGAGACCTGCGAAACCTCGGGCATCCTGAACTCCGCTGTGAACCTGGTGGCATCAATCGCCGCGACCGAAGCCTTGAAGTTTCTGGTCGCCGACGAAACTGCCCCCACTCTTCGGCATACGCTGCTTTCGTTCGATCTCTGGACCAACGAGCACGCCGAGATTTCCGCCGCCAAACCCCGCGCGGGCTGCCGCGCCTGCGGTGAACGCGACTTCATCCATCTAGCCGGTGAAGGCCGACCGCATATCACGCTCTGCGGCAGGAATTCCGTGCAAATCCATGAGCGCCAACGTCCCATCGATTTCGCAGAGATGGACCGCCGCCTCCAGCCCCATGGCATGGTCCGCCACAACGACTTCGTCCTGAAATTCTGGCCCGAGCCGTACGAGATGACACTCTTCCCCGACGGCCGCGCCATCATCAAAGGCACCACCGACACCGCCGTCGCGCGCAGCCTGTACGCGCGCTATATAGGCAGCTGAATAGTGATTTGTCATGCTGAGCGGAGTGGTGAGGAGCACGGCGACTCACCGCGCAGTCGAAGCATCCCTACCCGCGAGGATACCGGCCTCGTTACCAGCTACTGACTAATCTCTGCTAATCTTTTCGTTTCGTTCGTCCATTTCAAAAGGGGCCTGATGCACGACACCACTCGTCCTGAGCCGAGCCGCTTCTTTCGCTGGCTGGTGCTGATCTTCGTCAGCCTGACGATGTTCGGCAATTACTATGTTTATGATTGTATCGCCCCCATTGCAGACCTCCTCACCAAACAACTAGGTTTCTCCGACTCCAATATCGGACTGCTCCAGGCGATCTACAGCATTCCCAATGTTTTCATGGTGCTGATCGGTGGATATGTCGTCGATCGCATCGGGACTAGAAAAGCCATCTTCATCTTCGGGGTTCTCTGCTTCGTGGGAGCAGGAGTGACTACACTTTCCCACCTGCTGGGCGTCATGGCAGCAGGACGCTTAATCTTCGGTCTCGGCGCCGAATCCCTGATCGTCGCCGTCACCACGGCAGTCGCGAAATGGTTCCGCGGCAAGGAACTCAGCTTCGCCTTCGGCATCAATCTGATGATCTCCAGGGCGGGCACCCTGCTTGCCCAGCAGTCTCCTTCCTGGGCTGGATTTGCTTATTCTTACTGGCGCAACCCTTTGCTGATTTCCGTGGGCTTCGCTGCGCTCTGTATCCTGGGGGCGATGATCTACTGGGCTCTCGAAGTTTATGCCGAGAAGCGCTACCAGGTGGGTGCGGCGGGAGCAACCGACAAAGTCGTATTCAGTGACATTAAGGATTTCGGTCTGTCCTACTGGTACATCGTTGCGCTCTGTGTCACGTTCTACTCGGCTATTTTTCCCTTCGAGACCTTCGCCTACAAGTTCTTCATGGATGCTCACCACGTTACTCGCGAAGCAGGCGGAGATCTGGTTGGCATGCTCACGCTGTTCACTATGTTCGGCACACCGATCTTCGGCCTTTTCGTAGACAAACTCGGAAAGCGGGCTCTGTTGATGATGTTGGGATCCGTGCTCCTGATCCCTGTTTACCTGATGATGGCGTACATCCGCTCGGCAAACTACGTAACCGTTCATCTTCCCTCGTCTGCGGATGGCCATTTCTCTCTTGTAGCCCACCATTTGCCCCCAATCCTGCTCCTGACCATGGCCATGATGGGTGTCGCCTTCTCCCTCATCCCTGCTGTAATGTGGCCCTCTGTGGCGTATCTGGTGGAGCAATCGAAACTCGGTACGGCCTACGGCCTGATGACCATGATCCAAAACATCGGCTTGGCGGGATTCAACCTAATGGTCGGCTGGGCCAATGACCACAGCCATGCGGGGGCGGGCAATCCGAGCGGTTATAACCTGGGAATGTGGATTTTCTCCATCGTGGGCTTCCTTGGTCTGACGTTTGCTTTTCTGCTTCGACAGCGGGAACTCGGTCCCCACGGTCATGGATTGGAGACCATCACGACCGCGAAATCTACCGGGTAAGCGTGACCAATTAGAGACCTAGAAATTACCAAATTACGAAGAACGCGACTCTAAATTTGGGATAGGGTTAAATGGTTATAGCGTCCAACTGTTTAACCTCGTACACCCAAAGGGCTTTCGCGATCCGGGAAGAGGTGAGCAGAATCCTAAGAACGGTAGAATAGCTTTCAAAAGTGGAATCCATGAGTTACTTTCGTTCCCCGGCAACTACTCGCAACCCGTACAACATAAAGATAGTTAGCCGCATCTCACGGGGTGCGGCCGGAAAAGGCAACTTGACCGACCCAGAGCAACGGCAGGCAGGCGACTTAGTCGAAGCCGAGCTGATCGAGAAGGCGAAGCTGGGAGACGCCCACGCGTTCCAGGCCCTCTACGACAAGCATAAGCGGCGTGTGTATTCGCTTTGCCTGAGGATGACGTCGAATACCGCCGAAGCTGAAGACTTGACCCAGGAGGCCTTTCTTCAGCTATACCGCAAGATCGCGACGTTCCGCGGCGAATCGGCATTTTCGACCTGGTTGCATCGGCTCTCCGTCAACGTAGTGCTGATGCATCTCAGAAAAAAGAGCCTCCCGGTGGTTTCCCTGGAAGAGACCACACAGGGTGGTGCCGAAGACGATACACCGAAGAAAGACTTCGGGGCAGAAGACATCGCGTTAGCCGGATCCATTGACCGGTTGCAGTTGCAGCGAGCAGTGGACGATCTCCCCCCCGGTTACCGGACGATTTTTGTTCTTCACGACGTCGAAGGTTACGAACATAATGAGATTGCCCAGATCGTGGGCTGCTCGATCGGGAACAGCAAGTCCCAGTTGCACAAGGCTCGCATGAAGCTACGCGATCTGCTCAAAATGAACCGGGCAGAAAAAGTTGAAAAAACTGAGAAATCCTGAAGCCCATCTACAGGCAACAAAGTAGTAGACAAAGCCAGCGAAGACTGGCGGCGGGCGGTCAGACAGAACGTGCAAGCATTTGAAGTGGCAGTACACTGAGGCAGCAGAGGCTTGGGGAGAGCTGTATGACTTGCGTTGAGTTGCAAGAAAGCCTGGTGGAGAACGAAAGCGGCAGCAGCGCCGAACAGCGGAATCATCTTAGAAATTGTCCCGAATGCGCGAAATTGGTTGCCGAACTGTTGGTCATCGCCTGCTCTGCAGGCGATCTGCGGGCGGCGCATGAACCGAATCCCCGCGTTTGGAAATCCATCGAAGCTTCTTTAAGACGGGAGGGGCTGATCCGCCCACAACGCGGAAACCTCTCCCTTCTTCCGTCTTTGGGTAGTCAATGGAGTTGGGCTCGTTGGATGGTACCGGCGGCGGCACTTCTGTTGGTCAGTCTCGGCATTTACCTCCGGCAGCACTCGCAAACGACCGGCATTGGGGCCCAGAACGTTGTCACTGCACCAACGCCCGTTCCCGACGCGGCCATCGCAGGGCTGAACGACGACGACCTGCTGCAGGAGGTCGGCCTGCAATCTCCCGCTCTGCAGGAACAGTACGCCGACAATCTGCGCCATGTGAACCAGTACATCCAGGATGCGAAGAACATCGTCGCCGCCGATCCGAACGACGAGGAAGCTCGCCGTACGTTGATGGAGGCTTACCAGGAAAAGGCCATGCTGTTCGAACTGGCTTTGGATCGTTCTCTGCAGTAATTTGAAATGTGTCGTGCAGCGGACAAACAAGGGGATCAGAGAATCTTTATGAGCGGGCACACAATTCAACTCGCCACCATCAGCGCTGTTCTGGCCGGAACCATCATGTCCGGAACGCTGCTCGCCGAAACTCACAAGGAGTACCGGTTTAATGTCGGGCCGAGAGCCGGAGTTTCCGTCAATAATCCCTATGGCTCGGTTTCGGTAAAGCCTTCGACCGGCAACACCGTCGTTATCAATGCCATTCTTTCGTCCGACAGAGTCGAAGTCGACAATGCCCTGGTCGGCAACCGAGTTGAGGTTCAGTCCCATCTGCTTCCGGGCGCAGATGCCCAGTCCGGACGCGTCGATTATGAGATTCTCGCCCCTGCCGACGCCAGCATCACCCTGCATTCCAGCAGCGGTAGCTTGCGCGCCGAGAAGATTCACGGCGACGTTTCATTGGAAGGCGCGGCCGCAACCGTTGATGTACGCGACATCACCAACGCCCACGTGCACATCAAGACTCTCAATGGTCCGGTCACTCTGACCAACGTGCAGGACGGACACATCGAAATCGACTCTCTCAGCGGCAACGTAACTCTTCGCAGCGTCAACGGTCCCCTGGTACAGGTTGTTTCCACCAGCGGCGGAATCAGCTACACGGGGGATTTCGGTGACCACGGCGATTACCGGTTTACCAGCCACAGTGGTGACATTGAAGCAGTTGTTCCAGGCAGCACTTCCGCCGATGTGAGCGCCCGCTCCGTCCGCGGCGAAGTGCACGACGATATCCCGCTTCAGCCCAAGCAGCACACCTCTTTTGTCCTGAAAGAAGGCGTTGCCTTATGGGGTACCATGGGGCGAGCCGCCGTCTCCTCCACGGTGGTGCTGCGTAGCTTCAGTGGTAAAATCCACCTCAGAAAACGCGCATCCGAATAGCGAATCAGAGAAATCCGGACCGTTTGAAGCAGCGTTCTGGCAAGACGGTGGGCGCGAAAGGGCGTCATCGCGTGCAGTCCCAGCTTCCGCGTGAATCCCGTCTTTCGGGCGTCTTCTTGGTCGGCTATATGGGAGCTGGCAAGACCAGTGTTGGCCGCGCTCTGGCGCGGCGCCTCAACTGGGCTTTCGAGGATCTCGATGACCGCATCGAGCGTCTCGAACGCCGCACAGTACCTGAGATCTTCCGCGATTCCGGTGAATCCGAATTCCGCCGGGCAGAACATGCGGCCGTGCGTGATGTGCTGAGCGAACTGGAGGGAGGCGCAGTCAAAGTCGTGGCCTTGGGCGGCGGCGCGTTTGTCCAGGAAAGCAATGCGGCTCTGCTGGGGGCGTCCGGCGTGCCAACGGTCTTTCTGGATGCACCGGTCGAGGAACTCTGGCAACGCTGCTTGAAACAGGCCGGCGAGACAGGGGCGGAACGCCCGTTGCTGCGCAGCATCGACCAATTTCGTGAACTTTATGAAACCAGGCGCAAGCACTACTTGCAGGCCTCTCACAAGATTCAAACTGAAGGACGCGCTTTCGAGGAGATCGCCGCCGAGATCGCCGGAACGCTGGGACTGAAGAGGATCGAGATCCGGACCCAACAAGGAGAAGTCGAGTGAAGTTTGATTTGCGGATCGTTCGCGCCGTCGCCTTGCTAGCCGCTGTCTCTCTAACGGTTTCTGCCTCTGCGTCCGACAAAAAGAACCAGGTCAAAACAGCCCCCGCCCAGACCGTCGATTCGGGATCTTTCGGCATATTTGTGAAAGGGCAACGTGTCGCCACCGAGACCTTCAGCATCCAGCAGCAAACTACTTCCAGTGTTATCAAGTCGCAATTGAAACAAACGGTGGGTGCCGATCCGATCAGCCAGAAGAGTGATCTCGAAATGACTGCCGCAGGCGAGTTGATTCGTTACGAATGGAGCCAGTCCTCCGGCGGTTCTCTGTCCGTGTTCCCGAATAACGAATTCTTGCTGGAGAAGATCAGCACGGCTTCCTCTTCAAAACCCGCCGAAAAGCCTTTCTTGATGCCGAGCAGTTCCGCTATTCTCGACAACAACTTTTTCGTGCACCGCGAGGTTCTGATCTGGCGATATCTGGCCGCAGCCTGCAAGCCCGAAGGTGGCGCTTTGAAATGCCAGCAGGACCCTGGAGATTTCGGGGTTCTCGTTCCCCAGGACAGCACTTCCATGCATGTCCGCATGGAACTGGTTGGAAAAGAAAAAATACCCGTCCGCGGAACCGACCGCGAACTGATGCGCCTGAATCTAAAGGGCGACGATTTTGATTGGGCACTTTGGGTCGATGAACAGGATCATTTCAAGCTCATACGAGTGGCGATCCCTGCCGATAACACCGAAGTAGTCCGGGATTAGCTGTAACTGCCCGGCGGCAGAAGCGAGACCGCCCCTGGAAAACTTATTGCTACTGGCTGATGCACGCACGGCTCGGGTCATCATCACGGCGCTGTTGTTCGCCCTGGGACTGGGGTTCCTCTACGTCACGCGCGCTACCCTCATCGCCTTCCTCTTCGCCATTTTCTTCGCCTACCTGATGAGCCCTCTGGTAAATAACCTGGAGAAACTGCTCAAGGGCCGCGGCCGCGCCATCGCCGTGATATACACGCTGCTGCTCGCCTTGGTCGTCGTCTTCTTCGTGATCGTCGGTCCGAAAGTCACGCGAGAAGCTGCACGACTCGGCCAGGCCTTGCCCGGCCTGCTTGAGAAGGTCAGCTCCGGCGAGATCACGAACCAACTGGAGCAGCAGCATCACTGGAGTCACAACACCACCGAGGCGGTGCGGGCGTTTCTGGTAAGCCACCAGGATGACATCACAGCTCTGGCACAACGGATCGGCGTACGCGTGGCCGATGTCGCCAAGCAGGCATGGCTGTTGTTCGTTGTTCCTCTGCTCTCGATCTTCTTTCTGAAGGACGGGCGAGGGTTCAGCGAGTTCCTGCTCTCCACGATCCAATCGCGCCCGCAGCGGGAATTCCTGGAGAATGTGCTCAACGATCTGAATCAGATGCTGGCGCACTTCATCCGTGCCCAGCTGACTCTGGCCGCACTCTCCCTGATCGTTTACTCCGCATTTCTGGGCATCATGGGTGTTCAATATGCCTTGGTGCTAGGCACCATCGCCGGAATGCTGGAGTTCGTACCGGTTGTTGGTCCGCTGGTCGCCGCGGTCACGATTCTGGCGGTAGTACTTCTGACCAGTTATCAGCATTGGCTCGTGATCGTCATTTTTCTCCTCGTCTGGCGCGGCATCCAGGACTATGTCTCCTCACCCCACATCATGGGCGAGAGCATGGAACTGCATCCCCTCGGGGCGATCTTCGGAGTCATGGCGGGAGCGGAAATCGCCGGAATCCTGGGTATCTATCTCTCCATTCCGGTAATGGCCAGTCTCCGCATCGTCTTCCGCCGCTGGCGTCTTTACACCGAGAAAAAGAAGTTCGGCCCCCTCACTGCGGAATACTCGATCGGCAGCCCGGGCGGTCATCGAAAGTAGCGCCGGCGTCCCGCCGGCTGCCGGGGAGGGCGTCTCGCCCTCCCACCACGGCACGACTTGTATTCCTGAAGCTTTAGTAACACCCTGACGGGTCCGGGCACAGAACGAACTCTGCGCTTGTTATAAAATTCCAAGTACTCACATGAACAAGAAGATTCCTATCGGCATTCTCGGCGCTACTGGTGTAGTCGGACAACGATTCATCCAGATGCTCGAGCACCATCCCTGGTTCGAAGTCGCGTGGCTGGCGGCCTCGGACCGCTCTGAGGGCAAAGTTTATGAAGACGCTGCGCGCTGGCGCCTGAAAACGCCCATTCCCCCGACCGTGGCGAAAATGAAGGTGTCCCCGGCAACGCCGGAAGGCGCCCCGAAGATTATCTTTGCCGCTCTCGACTCCGCCATCGCTGCTGAACTCGAACCGCGTTTCGCCGACGCAGGCTGCGCCGTTGTCTCCAACTCCAGCGCGCTTCGAATGCAGGAAGATGTCCCGCTGGTCATCCCTGAAGTCAACGCCGGCCATATCAAGCTGATCGACATCCAGGGATGGCGCAAGAAATCCGGTGGATATGTCGTCACCAATCCCAATTGCTCGGCGATCGGCCTGGTTCTGGCGCTCGCGCCCCTGCATCAAGAATTTGGGCTCGAAACCGTCATGGCGGTCACCATGCAAGCCGTCAGCGGCGCGGGATACCCGGGCGTGGCTTCGCTCGACATCCTTGGCAACGTGATTCCCTTCATCAAGAACGAAGAAGAAAAGATGGAGGAGGAGACGAAGAAGCTCCTGGGGAATCTCAATGGCTCAAGAGTCATACCTGGCCCATTTGCCATGAGCGCACAGTGCAACCGGGTGGCCGTGGAAGATGGTCACACCGAGTCGGTCTCGATTCGCCTGAAGAAGAAAGCGAAGGCGAAAGAAATCATCGCCGCATGGAACAGCTACAAAGCCGAGCCGCAGGAATTAAGGCTCCCCAGCGCTCCGGAAAAGCCGGTAGTTTACCTCGAAGCGATTGACCGTCCACAACCGCGCTTCGACGTCGACATGGGCGCCGGCATGACGACCGCCGTCGGCCGTCTCCGTCCGTGCAGCGTTCTGGACTGGAAGTTCACTGTCCTATCGCATAACACGATCCGCGGAGCCGCCGGAGCCGCCGTCCTGAACGCCGAGCTCCTGAAAGCCAAAGGATACCTGGGATGAATCCGACTCCCGGCGCCAGAAAAGTAGCGCCGGCATCCTGCCGGCTGCCTGCACTGAGCAAAGCCGAAGTGTGGCGGAGGCTTCCCGGCTCCGCACGCCCGTGCCATTCCGAAGGCCGATCATTCCACTCGAGGCCTGCCGAATGATCGTCATGAAATTCGGCGGCACCTCCGTCGAAGACGCCAAAGCCATCGACCGCGTCGCCTCGATCGTCCAAGGACGTCTCGCGCAGCAACCCATCGTTGTTGTGAGCGCCATGGCCAAAGTCACCGACACGCTGCTGACCATGGCTCGCGCCGCCGGCGAAGGAGAGCGCAAGACCGCGCTCAAACTCTGCCGCTCGCTGCAGGAACGCCACTACAACGCGGCGAGTGAACTCCTCGGCACCGCGCGCTTCACGGAATTCCATTCCGAACTCGGCCAGGATTTCGAATCTCTCGACGAACTACTCCGCGGCATTTCCGCCGTCGGCGAAATCACTCCCCGCACCACCGACCACGTCGCCGCCTTCGGCGAGATGCTTTCGAGCAAGATCGTCGCCGCCGCCTTCGAAGCCCGCGGGCTGAAAGGCGCTCACGTCGACTCCCGCGATGTGCTCATCACCGACAGCGCGTACATGCAGGCCGTCCCGCAGTACGAAGAAACGAATCTCAAGCTTCAGGAAAAGGTTCTCCCCCTCGTCAAGGCGGGACAAGTACCGGTGATGGGCGGCTTCATCGGCTCCAACCGCGCCGGTATCACGACAACGATCGGCCGCGGCGGTTCCGATTTTTCCGCCGCCATCTTCGGCGCCGGACTCGGCGCAGACAAGATCGAAATATGGACCGACGTCGACGGCATTCTCACCACCGATCCCCGCATCTGTCCGGAAGCACGCCGGATCAAAGTCATCAGCTTCGACGAAGCGGCCGAGCTTGCTTACTTCGGCGCAAAAGTCCTGCACCCCGCCACGGTCTTGCCGGCCATCCAGAAGAATATTCCGGTGTATGTGCTGAACTCGCGCAATCCCTCGTGCGAAGGCACGCGGATCACGACGCGAGCCCCGCACACGAAAAACATTTTCAAGGCGATCGCCGCCAAGAAGCGCATCACAATCGTCGACGTCGCCGCCCCACGCATGCTGCTGGCCCACGGATTCCTGCGCTCTATCTTCGAAGCCTTCGACCGCCACAAGGTTTCCATCGACGTGGTGTCGACCTCTGAAGTCAGCGTCTCGCTCACAGTCGATTCGAATCAGGCCATTCCCGCTCTGGCCGCCGATCTCGCCAAGTTAGCCGACGTGAAATACGAAGGCCGCAAAGCCATCGTCTGCCTGGTGGGAGAAAATCTGCGAGAAACTCCGGGCGTCGCCGCCCACGTGTTCCGCGAGCTAGCAGACAAAAAGATTCGCATGATCTCGCAAGGCGCGTCAGAAATTAACCTGACCTTCGTCATCGAAGAAGACGAAGTTCCCGAAGTAATCCAGCGCCTCCACAAAACCTTCTTCTCAGAACTAGACCCCGAAGTCTTCGCCTAGATTGTGTGGGGGCGGACGCCTGGATTGTGTGGGGGCGGACGCATTCGTCCGCCCCGCGACCCTGAGCGAAGCGACGGGGGCGTGTAGCGCCACCACAGCCTCAGTCATGCGCAGTAGCGAGCGCACCCTCAAGCCCGCCCGGTCGAATGCGTCCGGGCCCACACGGTTCCTACACCGACAGCAGCCGATCAAAGAAGGCCCGATACCGCTGCAACGCGACTCGCAAAGCCTCCGTCGATACGTTGTCTCCGCGATCCCACTGCTGCTCCAGTCGCGACCGTTCGTCCGCGAACACTTCCGCCAGACGCTTCATCGCCGAAGCCACCAGCCCGTCCGCCTGTTCAACAGCCTTGCGAGGCTCATCCACAAACGCAGTCTGAATCTCTTTCCACCGCGCGCGCAGACCCTCCAATTCTTCGCCCGGAAACAGCGGTGTGCTTCCGTTCGATCTGCTGTCAGCCACCTTTTCGTCGTTCGCGGTCAGCGTCGCAGCGTCCTCGGTTCTCGTGCCTTGCTCGAAATTTCGCTCGGTCGTGATTTCCTGAGGCCCAAGGGTATCCGATACCGGACGTTTCCCCTGCGCCAGATCGGCGGTCGTGATTTCCTGTTCATCATCAAATTCCGGATGCTCTTTTCTCAACGGCGTCGCCATCTTCTACGCTCCTCTTCTCTCGGTTTTAGGTTCGTCGAGCAATTCCTGAAACAGCACGCGATAGTGGACCATCGCCTGTCGCAAATCTTCCGTGCTGGCCTTGCCTGAGCTGTGGCGCAACGCAATGTCGTGCGCAGCGCGATAGTTGTCGACAATCACCGGATAATCCACCGAAATGTCGGCGGCCCGCTGTTCGAACGCTCCAATCGGATATCCCCGCGCCTGCATGACGTCGGTGACCAGGCTGTCGGCCAACGTGACTGCTCCTTGCGGATCATCCACAAACCGCGCCTGCACTTCGCTCCAGCGCTCGGCGAAACTGGACCGGTTCGCCGCCGATAGCGGACGAATATTGAACTTCTCCCGCCGCTTCTGACGGAACTCAAGCACTCCTTCGGCTTTGCGCGAATCTCCTTCCTGCCGCAGTACGCGGTCGTACTCCGGCCCAAAGCGTTCCTTCAGTTTCTGGCTGCGTCGCTTGCGGGACGTAACAAACGCAATTGCCGCAACCGCAATGACCCCAATCACCACAATTGCAATCACAACTGCCATTCGATTTTGATCCATAAATATTCCTCTCCGCGGCGCTGCTATGGGATGCGGGGCGAATGATCGCTGTTGTCAGTAACGAGTCACACCAGCTGTGGAAAGCGCACTTCGGTGATAATGAGGACCGAAACAATCAGGTATTTCCCGCAGGTAGCGCCCGCAGCCGCTCTCGCCCCTTCAGTTCGTCATGCTGACTGGCCTCTGTGCCCCTCTGTGCCCTCTGTGGTTAAATCTTTGGAAGGAAAGCCCATGAATCTTCTACTTCTCGGCCGAGGCAAAACCGGATCGCTCGTAGCCGAAGTCGCCGCCGGACGCAAACATCACGCCCGAGCCGTCGGCGCGAAAGAAAACATCGAGTGCGTTGCACTCACTCCGGAAAATCTCGCCCCCTTCGACACAGTCATCGACTTCACCGCCCCGCACTCCGTCCTGCAGCACATCGAAGCCTGTGTGAAGACCGGCAAGAACATGGTGGTCGGCACGACCGGCTGGTACAACGAGATGGATCACGTGCGGACGCTAGTCGAGCGCCACAAAACAGGATTCATCTACGCCGCGAACTTTTCCATTGGCGTGAATCTGTTTTTCGATATTGCGCGAACCGCAGCCGCTGCCTTGAATCACGACTATTCCGGCCAGATCTTCGAGCGTCATCACGCCCACAAGCAAGACGCGCCCTCAGGCACGGCGATTGCGATCCGGCGAATCATCCGCGAGACCGCGGGCAAGCACGAAGATCTCGAGATCACATCCTTCCGCGAAGGCGAAGTCGTGGGCCTGCACGAAGTGGTCTTCGAATCCCCTGCCGACCGAATTTATCTCTGCCACGATGCGAAGTCCCGCCGCGCCTTCGCCGAAGGCGCAATCCGCGCCGCCGAGTGGCTGATGGGCAAGAAGGGCTTCTACGATTTCAAGGACGTCTGGCGCGAGTTGTAGGAATCAGCGCGTCTTTAGATGCAAGCCATCTGACGTCGCGTCCTTATCTGAAATGACCCCGGCCTGGTCACCCCGTTCCATCAAGACGGCTCCATCGACGACGCCGTCCGTGAGAACCGGTGGACCGAGTGCAGCGGACGCCCGTCCGGGTCGACCGGACCGATCCACGGCGCTCAGGATTGCCAAGGATTGACCACGCTCACACTTGTGGATTGAAAGTGATCCACATTCCGGGTGACAACCGTCATGCCGTGTACAAGCGCAGTGGCGGCGATGAGAGCGTCACGATCGGAGCGAGGGTTGGGTACGTGGAGCGCAGCGCACCGCTGGGCAACAGCAGTATCAATCGGAAGGATGCGCCCATCGAATGCAGGCAAAACATGGCCATCCATCCAGACGCGCAGAACAGCGCCCTGTTTCCGGTCACGCCGTTCGATAAGAAGGATTCCGATCTCCAGTTCCAGTATCGAAACCGCGGATAGATAGAGACTCGCGGCAGGAAGCGCCTGGGCCCATACTCTGACGCCGCGATCCGCCCTCTTCGCTTTTCTCAACTCGGAAACCACATTGGTATCGAGGAGATACATCAGGACAGGTCCGCCGTCTGATGGAGATCGCCTTTCAGGCGCGGTGGCTCAAATTCAACTTCAGCAGCCTCCGGCATGCCCAACAGATCTACGATGTTCCTCTGCTTGTTGGTGAGTTTCTGGTAGTCCGCAACCGTAAGCAGTACGTGAGATGGACGCCCTCGGTCCGTAATGAAGACGGGGCCGCGTTTGGCGGCTCTTTTCGCCCTGCTTGTGTCCTGATTAAATTCGCGGCTTGAAAACTTGACAGGCGCCATGAATCTTGTCCTCAATGTAGCAACGTACCTACATTGTAGTCCCAACTTCGACGGTAACGCAACCTGGGCGCGACTATGGGGGAACATGATCATGCGCCAGAGCATAGTCGCGGTGCGCAAGACATCTTGCCTGGGGCAAGCTATGTGATCCCGCTCACACTCATTTTCCCTCCTCGCTCATTCGCGCTATCTTATCCCTATGCAACTTCGTGGATGCGGCACCGCTCTGGTCACTCCGTTCCATCAAGACGGCTCCATCGACGACGCCGCCCTCCGCAATCTGATCGCGTGGCAAATTGAATCCGGCATCGATTTCCTCGTCCCATGCGGCACGACCGGAGAGACTCCCACACTCACCCACGACGAGTGGCTGCACGTTATCGACACGACCATCGAAGTTGCCGCCGGACGCGTCCCCATCGTCGCCGGTGCAACTTCGAACGCGACACACGAGGCGGTAGAAAAAGCAAAGGAACTCGCCGCACGCCCTGGCGTCAACGCCATCCTCACGGCCAATCCTTACTACAACAAGCCCACGCAGGAAGGCCAGTACCGCCACTTCAAAGCGATCGCCGAGGCAATCGGGGACACACCGGTCATCCTCTACAACGTCCCCGGACGCACCTCGGCCAATCTCGAACCGGCCACGCTCGCGCGCCTCGCCGAGATTCCAAACATTGTCGCGGTCAAAGAAGCCAGCGGCAACATGACCCAGATCGCGGAAGCGATCGCCTCAGTTCCGGAACATTTTCTCGTCTTCTCGGGTGACGACGCCGTCACGCTTCCCGTGATCGCGCTCGGTGGTGTGGGAATCATCTCGGTCGCAGCCAACGAAATCCCCCACGAAATGGCCGCCCTCACCCGCGCTGCCCTCGCGAATGACTGGTCCACCGCGCGTACGCTGAACCGCAAATACCTGCCTCTGATGCAGGCCAATTTCATCGAGTCGAGCCCCCTGCCGGTGAAAGCAGTCCTGGCCATGATGGGAAAGATCGAAGAGGTCTACCGCCTGCCGCTCCTTCCCATGCGCCGCGACACGCGCTCGAAGCTGCAGAGAGTTGTCACCGACGTCGGACTCATCACCAAGCCCGCCGGGCCAGTCCCGGAAGCAGCCGCATTCTTTATCTACGAAAACTGGGCCGCAGGTCCGCACAAGATCGTCCTGCACCGCGCCACCTGCGGCCAGTGCAGCCACGGCAAAGGCCGTCCCTCCGGCCACGACGCTAACCACGCCAAGTGGCACGGCCCCTACGCCACTCTCCCCGAAGCCCGCGAAGTCGCCCACGCCATGACCGGCGTTCTCATCCGCAGCGAGTGCAAGTGCGTGTAAGACAGGCGTCAGGCGCCAGGCGTTGGGCGTCAACGCACTCGACTGCTATCCTTCCCTTTGCCGGATTCACTGTTGGAGAATTTGCAAGAATGCGTGACCGAAGCCTAAGCCATGTCTGACGCCCGAAGCCTGACGCCTGACGCCCATCTTTTGAAAGCCTCCATCGAGCGCCTCTCCACGCAAGGCGAAGTCGAGCGCGATCCTGAAGCGCGAAAAGTATTCCTCGAATTCCGCGATCAACTCACGCAAGGCAAAATCCGCGCCGCCGAAAAGATTGACCGCCGCTGGATCGTCAACGCCTGGGTCAAGCAAGGTATCCTCCTGGGATTCCGTCTCGGGGTTCTCCAGGAAATGCAAGCCGGCCTCTCCTTCGTCGATAAAGACAGCTTCCCTGCCCGCCAGTTCACTGTTGCCGACCGGGTACGAGTCGTTCCCGGCGGATCGTCGGCCCGTGTCGGAGCCTATATTGCGCCCTCGGTGATCTGCATGCCCCCGATGTTCATCAACGTCGGCGCGTATGTCGACGAAGGCACCATGGTCGACTCGCACGCCCTGGTCGGCTCCTGCGCGCAAATCGGCAAGCGCGTCCACCTGAGCGCCGCCGCGCAAGTCGGAGGCGTGCTCGAACCGGTCAATGCCGCCCCCGTGATCATCGAAGACGATGTCCTGGTCGGCGGCAATTGCGGCATCTTCGAAGGCACGCTGGTGCGGGCAAGAGCAGTTCTGGGCGCTGGAACGATCCTCACCCGCTCGACTCCGCTCTATGACCTGGTAAAAGGCGAAGTCTACCGCGCGACCGCTGATGCTCCACTGGAAGTCCCGGAGAATGCGGTTGTGGTTCCAGGCTCCCGCGCAGTCAAAAAAGGCAAAGCCGCAGACTGGAATCTCTCCCTCTACACGCCGGTGATCGTGAAGTACCGCGACGACAAAACCGACCGCAGTATCGAATTGGAAGACTGGCTCCGGTAGGTCACAAAGAGTTGCTCAGCCGGGCTTACGTATGTACGCTAGCGTACAGTGTTCAGGGTATTTCATCCCTCCGACCGAAGACTATGGTTGGACACAGCTACTCCCTCCAAGTCGAAACCGACCGGATGAGATCAGCGGCCAGGCGGCATCATGACGAGCAAAGCGCCGCAACTCGAATTGGAACGTCTTCGCACACAGCAAGCTGAAGCGCGAGCGGACGAAGTCTTCGGGGGATTGTCTCTGGCTGAGCGGGCGGCCTACGATCTGAGGCGCGATCGCATCATCGAACTGGAGCGCGATCTGTCAGAACTAAGCGAAGAGTCTGACCGCACGTTGGACTTTTCGTGGAAGGATCGCTAGTTCGCTTCTCCCTGCCATCGGGTCTTTTGCCGCTCAATAGCTTCGTAGCAGTCGCAAGATGATTCTTCCAGCTTCGGTCGATCGATAATGCGCACGCTTCCCCGCGAGTACTCGATCCACCCCGCTTTCTGCAAAGTTCCCGCGGCCACAGTGACGCTCGCCCGACGCGTGCCTAGCATCTGTGCCAGGAATTCCTGGGTTAAAGGAAGGATGGTGCCGCCAATGCGGTCGTGGCTCATCAACAGCCACCTCGCCAAACGCTCCGTGACGTCGTGAAGACGGTTGCAAGCTGCCAACTGCGTCGATTGCATTCCCAGGACCATGGAGAAACGCTGCAACTGCTTTTCCAGTTCAGGACAGCGCGGCAAGAGCCTGAGTAGCGTATCTACTTCCACACGATAGGCAGTTCCCTCGGCTTGGGTAACCACTCGAAGCGCGCTCGTCTTGAACCCGAAGATTACGGGCAAACCAATGAACCCTTCGTTTCCGGTTAAGCCTACTTCGACAGTCTTCCCGTCGGGATGGGTCGTGAGCAACGAACCGAGTCCGTTATTCAAGAAATATCCCGACCTTATCACCTCTCCGGGTTCGTGCAATACCTGGTGCAGCTTGAGGCGCACAAATTCCATCTCGGAAAAGAGCTGGCTAATTTCCTTGCGAGGGAGGCTGCGCAGAATGAAATTGCCGATTTTCCCATCGCCACTTTCTCTGGCGGGGGGAGTACTGAAGCCCCTCGAGGAACGAGGAGCACCATCTCTAGGCATAGCGACTCCTTGCGTGACAGATATGTCTGATTTCGCAAGGGACCGTTGCCCGGACTGCCGAAGGCGGAACGATGCTGGAAGAGACAACCCCACCCTACTCCTATCCCGGACACTTGTATGTACTCGATCGCACACATGTATGGCACTCGCCGTGCAGATGATCTTTCGCTTCGAGCGTATCATTCAGCCAACGAAGCACAGACCCTGGGGTGTCTCGCTGTCTCGCGAAAAAGAGATCCAGGCCACAGGTCGTCCATGGCGAATTCGTACATTCCACGAGAACAGAATCAGGGTCGACACGTCGTCCGATGCCCGTATTGCGTCGAGGATGGCAATTTCAAGGCGATGAGCAGCCATGCGACCGGAGAAGGACACCGTTGCACCGGCTGTGGACACATAGTCCAACCCTCGAATCCGCGATTCGAGTGTGGTTGCGCGAAGTGCGCGAGGTTCGATATCCATTAACGGACTGCCGAAGTGTATTGCTGTTGAGGGGGTATTCCCAAGATGCTCGAAGCGCAGTCCACCCCATATTCGCCGGTCTGCCCGCGCTGCCGTAAACCTGTCAAACTCGAAGACGCGAAAACCGATGAAAACGGTCGCGCCATGCACGAAGAGTGCTATTACGCCGGTTTGAAGGGAACCATGCCAATCACAGGAAGCCAGAGCAACTAGGAACTTCTTATCACGCAATTCACCGGTAGGCAGAATTCCGCTACTGAACTTCAACTGCCAGCTTGCCCGATCCATTCGAGGTAACCCGAATCTGCCCCAGTTTCCCAATCACTGCGTCAGCGTGCCTGAGAAAGTCTGCCGCGTACGTACTCGTAATCCCCAATACCTTCATCCCACCTGCGCGCGCTGACTGAATTCCCGCAGGTGCGTCTTCAATGACCAGGCATTCTGCGGCACGATATCTCAGTCCCTCCGCCCCCTTCAAATACGGCTCCGGATGCGGCTTTCCGTGGATAACGTCGTCAGAGGTGATCAAAACTTCAGGCACCGGCAACCCGCAATGACGCAAGCGACTTTGCGCCAGCAGCCTCGATCCGGACGTGACCACGCCCCACCGCCCCTCGGGAATCGATTGCACCAGGTTCAAGGCGCCGGGCATTACGACAACTCCGGTCTGATCATGCGCCTCATGGTCCTCGATCGCGGCCGCCTCCGACTCAGCATCAAGATGCGGCGCCACCCGCCGGATCACTTCAATCGTCCGCACGCCATGCGCGATGGCCATCACTGCATCGCCGTCGACACCCTTGCGCGCGGCCCACTCCCGCCACTCGCGGTCCACTTGCCGCGTCGAATCGCAAAGCACCCCATCCAGATCAAAAAGAATTGCAGCGCAGGAAAACGTAGCCATTCCATATTCTTTGTACCACAACGGATGCAGCAACAGCCGCACCGCACATGTAGCGACAGCCGCCTCGGCTGTCCAAGCGAAGGCGAAGCCGAGCGCTACGACCACAAATGTTGGTCAAGAATTCAGCACGCAAGTTGAAGTGACAGAATCCGCGCGTGACGGTAACGCTAAGGGTTCCCCGCAGGAAGACTCGCCTGTTCACCACTGATGATCCGGACCGCGTATTCCCGCTGCCGCACCGACAAATGCCGCTGCCGAAAGTGCACCAGCGCGCGCTGTCCCCACGCCCGCACAAACCAGTAGTTCAACCCGGCTCCAATCGCCGAACTGGCCAGCGGGATCACCCGCCCAGCCCACTTCTCCACCACTTCCGTGCTGGCTCGCGCCGCGATCCGTTGGATGACCCGCGGCACAAACCTATTGATGACTTCTTTCTCAAGCAGCTCGCGGCTCAAATCGACTCCCGCGGCGCTGGCCGCCGCGACCCACAACTCGGCAATCTCGTCGTCGGTGTTGTATTCAAATCCATAGAGCAGGCTCAACTTCTGAATCGTGCGCATCGTAATCGCTGAAAGAATCCCCAGATCCGGCACAATCGTCAGCAACCCGCCAAGTCCGAATCCCGCGCCCTCGACCGCCGCCACCTTCATTCCGCTGCGAATAATAGAGTCAGCCACCGAGTCGAGTTCATGCATTTCGAGCGAGTACACGCCGTGATATCCGCTGATCGGCAGGCGATACGCCAACCGCAACTGCAGCAGAAATTTTCCCGGATCCACGCGCACCGTCGAGTAGGCACGTGTCAATCCTCGAGTCATCGCCCGCTCCACCCGCCGTCGCAGCCATGATTTCCGCTCGCCCGCCATAGAATTTACCTTACCGCAGCGCGCAACAGAATGCCATCAGGTGAAGCCATGAGCTGTGAGCTTTGAGCAGTGAGCAAAACTCTTCCTCGCCCTCATTGCCCGATTGCTCATCGCTCATAGCTCACCCGCTCACTCTGTGCTAGCATTCTCCTGACTCCATGCCCAGCGGAAAACTGCAAGTCATCCCTCTCGGTGGCCTTGGCGAGTTCGGTATGAACTGCATGGCCGTGCGCTGGGGCGATGACATCATCGTCATCGACGGCGGACTCATGTTCCCCGAGGCCGAACTCCTCGGTGTCGACATCGTTGTCCCCGACATTTCGTATCTGACTGAAAACCGCCAGCGCGTGCGCGGCATTATCCTCACGCACGGACACGAAGACCACATCGGCGCCCTGCCCTGGATTCTCTCCGAACTCAACGTGCCGGTCTGGGGCACGGAGTTCACGCTCGCCTACGTCGAAGACAAACTCGACGAACACGGCTTGCTCGACGACGCCGACCTCCGCGAGATGCGCCCCAACGAGCGCTTCAAGGCCGGAGCTTTCACCATCCACCCCATCCGCGTCACGCACAGCCTGGTCGACTGTGTCGCGCTGGCCATCCACTGCCCGCTCGGCGTCATCATCCATACCGGTGATTTCAAGGTCGATCCCACACCCACCGACAACAAACTCTTCGACCTGCACACCTTCGCCGAGTACGGCAAAGAAGGCGTCCTCGCCCTCTTTCAGGATTCCACCAACGTAGAGCGCAAGGGCTACACGCCCAGCGAGCGCGCCGTCCGCCGCAAATTCGATGAAGTTTTCGCGCACACCAAGCGCCGCCTGTTCATCTCTTGTTTTTCCAGCTCGATTCACCGCATCAATCTGGCCGTCGAACTAGCTCATGCGCACGGACGCAAAGTCGCTTTCATCGGCCGCTCCATGAACAACTCAGCTGAGATCGCCGAGGATTTGGGCTATATCGAGATGCCGGAAGGACTGGTAATCAATCCCGGCGAGATGAAGAATTTCCCGCCCGAAAAAGTCTGCGTACTGATCAGCGGCACGCAGGGCGAGCCCATGTCGGCCCTGAGCCGCGCCGCTGTCGATAATCACAAGCACGCCAAAATCGAAAAAGGCGACACGGTCGTTCTCTCGAGCCGCATCATCCCCGGAAACGAAAAAACCATCTACCGGATGATCGATCACCTCTTTCGTCGCGAGGCCCACGTCATCTACGAAGATGGCACCAGCCCGCCGGTCCACGTCTCAGGACACGCCAGCCAGGAAGAGCTCAAGCTCATCATCAACCTGGTCAAGCCACGCTACTTCATTCCCATACACGGCGAGTACCGACAACTGAAATTGCATGCGGAAATGGCCGCCGCCATGCGCGGATCGGTTGGCAAAGTCATGCTGATCGAAAGCGGAGAAATTCTCGAGTTCGACGAACTGGGTGCGCGCAAGGCTGGCAAGGTCAATGTGGGTCGCGTCTGCATCGATTCCGGCAACCGCACCGACGTGGTCGAAGACCTGATCATCAAAGACCGCCGCCACCTTAGCGAAGACGGCATCGTGCTGCCTATCATCGCCATCAACAAGTTGTCGGGAAAGGTTGAAACCACGCCAGAGATTGTCACCCGTGGCTTCAACGTCGGCGAAGACGGATTTATGGAAGGCGCCAAACGCATCGTCGAAGACACGCTGGCGTTTTCCAGCGAAGAAGAAAAAGCCGACTACGGCGTAATCAAAGAAAAAATCCGCGCCGACCTGAAGCGCTATATCAGCAAGCAGAGCCAAAAGCGCCCGCTAATCATGCCAGTAATCCTGGAAATCTGATCAGCTCACGTAGAGACAGCCGCCTCGGCTGTCCAAGCGTGTGGGGACGGACGCATTTCGTCCGTCCAGCGAAGGCGAAGCCGAGCGCCCCGCGAGCACACTCTCGAATTCTGTCATCCTGAGCGAAGCATTTGCGCGAGCAATGCGAGCGCAAATGCGCAGTCGAAGGATCCCTTTCATGATGAAGGGGTCAAAGGTGCGTCAAGGCATTTCCTCGACCCCTGGATGTTCCACTACCGCGGCCGAGTCCCGAACCCATGCTCCTTCCACAATCGATCCCACTGCCAAACCCCCGGATACTGCGGCAGCCGATAACCCAACTGATGCGCCAGCATCAAGATCTGCCCCCGATGATGCGCCTCATGCGCAAACATATAGGCAAACATCGTCCCTCCCGCAGGCCAGGTCCGCGTCCAACTGCCGCGCCAGAATTTCGTCACGCGCCGCTTCGCCCCGCCCGATAGCGCATCCGTGAGCATGCGTACACACTGTGCCGCGCTCCTCTTGTGCGCGGTAGCGGCCTGAGCCATGGTGCACCGCGCCGGATCCAGCGGCGCCGGACACTTCAAATGCGCCGCCGAACCCTTCAGCCAAACCAACCGGCAGTTGTGCAGATGCGCAAAGATCGCTGCAATCGTCCGCCCGCCAAGCCCGCTTCCGGGCAATTCCGCCCGCCAAGCCCGAGGACTAAGATGCGCCAACAGCCACTGGTTCATCGCGTCGTTGACCGAGTAAGTCTCGATCAAAACAGTGGCAAGTTCAGCCGAAGAATCACTCCTGATACCGTGGGAATCCGGTAATCGCCGCGCCATAGAGCCTCCGCCCTTGCCGGTCCCGGAGGGACCGGTGACAGTAGCCCGCCACTTCCAGTGGCGGGAAAGCTGCCCTTAACGATACTCTGTGCCGTAGGCACAACTGAAACGCATGATCACCCTCTCCGACCTGCACGCCGCCCAATCGCGCCTCAAAGGCGTGACTGTCCACACAAATCTCATAGAGTTTCCCGAAAACATGTGGGGACAGCCGCCTTCGGCTGTCCGGCGCGGCACGCGCCTCCTGCTCAAGCCCGAAAACCAACAACCCATCGGCGCCTTCAAACTCCGCGGAGCCTACAACAAAATCGCCTCGCTCTCAGAAGCCGAGCGCAAGCGCGGCGTTATCTCCTATTCCAGCGGCAACCACGCCCAAGGCGTCGCCTACGCCGCGCGCGCCCTCAACGTAAAGTCGGTCATCGTGATGCCGAACAACGCCCCGGCGATCAAATGTGAGGCCACTGCGAAACTCGGAGCCGAGATCGTCCTCGTCGGGCCCGGGTCCGACGAGCGCAAGAACAAAGCCGAGGAACTCGCCGCCCAGCACGGATACGTCATCGTTCCCCCGTACAACGACGAAAAAATCATCGCCGGACAGGGCACCATCGGCCTGGAAATCCTGGAAGACTTGCCCGAGGTAGAAACCATCCTCTCGCCCGTCGGCGGCGGAGGCCTCATCTCCGGCGTTGCCGCGGCGATCAAGCTCTCGAACCCCAAAGTCAAAGTCATCGGCGTCGAACCCGAACTCGCCGCCGACGCCCAGGCCAGCCTGCGCGCCGGCAAAATCATCCAGTTCCCCGCCGAGCAAGTTTCCCGCACCATCGCTGACGGGCTTCGTACCCAAAGCATCGGCTCCATCAACTTCGAGCACATCCGCGCCTATGTCGATGACATCATCACCGTGACCGAAGACGAAATCCGCCAGGCCATGAAATATCTGAGCGCGAATCCCGCCACCGTGGCTGAACCCAGCGGCGCGGTCGCGACCGCCGGATTCATCTTTCACGCCAAAGAACTCCCGCAGACGAAGCTCAATGTCGCGATCATCTCGGGCGGCAACATCGAACCGGAAATGCTGAAGGAACTTCGCTAATTTGATCTAGCCCTCTCTTGCTTCTGCTGTAATCCATAACAACAATGCCATCCTGAGCCGCGTCTTTTGCGGCGAAGGACCCATGTAACGTGCCGGCAGCAGCGGTGTGGCGAGGGCGTTCCATGGGTCCTTCGTGGCAAACAACCCCGCTCAGGATGAGAAGGCGATAGACATCTCTCGCCGGATTCCCGCAGAATTTTGTTCACCAATACAACCCAAGCCGTGGACGTGAGACTCTCTTAAAGGTACACAGGCCCTGGGGGGAAAAATTGAGCTTACTCAGACTCGCCGCCATACTCTTCTGTCTCACTCTCGCCGCCGCTGGCCAGGAAATGAAATCTGAAGGTTCCCTGACCACGAATCCGATCTATCAGCAAAACTGCGCCAAGTGCCACGGCAAAACCGCCGAAGGACGATTCATGGCTGGCCCGTCGCTGCTTTCAGGGAAGGCGACCGCCATGTCAGCTGACGACCTTCGCACCATCATCACGAACGGCAAGCACCACATGCCGAAGTTTGGCGATAAGCTCTCCTCGGCTGACATCGATGCCTTAGTCGATCAGATCCAAGCCATGAATAAAAAGAAATGAGGAAGCTCCGCGTCCTCTGCGTCCTCTGTGTATTAATTTGGCGAACTGTGACATCAATCCTTGACTTCAACCTTTAAACCCGCCATCCTTGATGCTTACCGAGGTTGCCCGATGCGGGAGAGCGGCGCCAACTCTCTTGTTTTGAAGATTTTGCCCGCAACTCATTGCGGCTCTAGGATTTTGTCGAGATTTTCCCATAACTCCATGATTCCAATAGACCAGGGGGGAGGGGGGATACCCCTACCCACAACCAGATTCCCATTTCGGGAATTCGCAGTTCTCGTCCTAGCCGTGCTTTTTTCCACAGGCGTAGCCTTTGCCCAAGCCCAGCGCGGAACTCTGGTTCACGAAGAGACGATTCGCGTTTCCCCCAGCTCCGAAACCGCCAAACTCGGCACTGCTGGGCGCGGCCACGAACTCATCGTCATCGACAGCAACCGCGACTGGACGCACGTCGAAGCGATCTTGCGTGAACCCAGCAAAGACGAGAGCGATGACGACGAGGAGTCCCAGGGCAAGACCATTACTGGATGGGTTCTGACCAAAGCGTTCGTCGGCCAGAACACTCCCAACGGAGACAAGATCATTTTCGGCGAAGCCGCCAATTCCGAAGATGAAGCCAGCCGTCGCCGCGGCCGTCGCGACGCCGCCCAGGACGCAATGCGTCTCTACTACCGCGTCTACGATCTGTTTCCCACATCGCCTCTAGCCGCTGAGGGCCTGTATCGCGCCGCCGACATCCGCTGGCAGATGGATCGTAATGATGTGATGACGCGGCCCTCGGCCCGCGAGCGCGACGCCTACATGCGCGGCCAGATCGATGAGCAGTGGATGAAACTGGTGATAAAGAAATTTTCCGGCACGAAATGGGCCGACCTCGCCGCCTTCCACCTGCTCGAGAACAAACTCTGCGGCGATTGGCAAGCCGCGTCAAAGTGCCCGGAAAAAGAAGCCGACATGTACGAGAAATACGCCAAAGATCACGAACAGTCGTCCGCTGCTCCCGAGGCGCTGTACTACGCCGCCTGGCGTCAATCGGCGTTGATAGAAATTTTCAAAACAGAGGCCAATCAGAAAAAGTCAGAAGCCGCGAAGAGCCGCGCACTCGATCTGGCGCAGCGAATCGTCGGCCAGTACGCCCAGAGCCCGTGGGCTTTGCGCGCGCAGACACTTGTCTACTACATTCAGCAAGGCGTCCCAACGTACGGTAACGCCGGCGATTAATCCTATGAACGCGATCGGGCGTCGTCACTTCACTGCGGCTATGTTCGGATTCGCGATTACCGCGACCTTCGTTTCCTACCAACTGCTCACCGATTCGCAATCTCCTATCGAGCGAGATTCCGCGTTGATGATGGTGTTCGTAGTATTGTGCCCACCATCGCTGTTGTCCATCGCCTTCAATCCAGAAGTCGGCACGAACAACTATTACTTTCTGTGGACCGTGATTGCGCTCCTGAATGCAGGGCTCTATGCCACCGTCCGCGCGCTCGTCAGCAGACGCCTGCAGCGTCCGGATTAGTTTTTCTCCTAACTGTAATCAATAACAATGTCATCCTGAGCCGCGTCTTTTGCGGCGAAGGACCTGTGCAACTCGCTGGCAGCATCGGCGCAGCAAAGGAGTTCAGAGGTCCTTCGCGGCAAAGAACGCCGCTCAGGATGACACCATAAGAGGAGTGTACAGGTTCAACGCTTCTCCAACTTTCCTACGAACATTTCTGAGATACTAGCTTTCCGATTTTCCGGGAGGAAGATTGCACGATTACCTGCTCTCACTGATCCTTGGCGTAGTGGAAGGTCTAACTGAATTCTTGCCCGTCAGTTCCACGGCGCACTTGCGGCTCTCCGAAGCACTGTTGCACATCAATCTGTCGGATGGTTACTGGAAGATGTACTCCATCGTCATCCAGTTGGGCGCGATCCTGTGCCTGCCTGTGTACTTCTGGAGCCGCATTAGGAAGCTCATGTCGACCTTTCCGTACGGCGAAAGCGGAAATCGCAACATTCTTACGCACCCTCTCAGCTTGACGATGGTCGCGTTCGTCGTCACAGCCATTCCGTCGTTCCTGCTGACCAAGGTGATTGGCAAGCATCTGGAGAACATCGTCATCATCGGATGGTCGCTGCTGATCGGCGGAGTCGTGATGTGGATCGTCGACGCCATCCACGCCAAGGCCGAAGCCGCCGGCCCGAGCGGCAACAGCAAGATTCGCACCTGGAAGATGGAAGACATGAGCCTCGGTCAGTCGATCTGGATTGGCCTCTGCCAGATTCTTTCGGCGGTGTTTCCCGGAACGTCACGCTCCATGTCTACGATCGCAGCCGGGCAAATTGCAGGTATGTCGCGCGCCGCCGCTTTGGAGTTCTCGTTCTTCGTCTCCATACCTACCATGGCCGCAGCAACTCTCTACACGCTGTACAAGTCGTTACGCGGAAAGGGAGAAAATCCAATCGGCGTCGCGCAGATCGACGCGCACGGCTGGATCGTGCTTGCCATCGGATTCGTGGTCTCATTCATCGTTGCCTACGCCTCGGTCGCCTGGTTCATGGGATACGTCCGCAAGCGCGGCTTCGCTCCGTTTGCTGTGTATCGGATTATCGTGGGAGCACTGGTGCTGATCTTCGCCGCTAAACTGACCTAGACAACCTGAGTGAAATAGCGATTCATCGCCAACTACCGCCAATTAAGGGTGCAACGTTGTTGCTATACTCACTCTCGTCATGAACATCAGATTCCTGCCATGCCTGTTCTTAGGGGTAGTCTGCTGCTTTCAGTTCTCCACTGAGAACAGTCACGCGCAGACTGTCCCAAGCAGGGATCATTGGAGCGAGACGTTCAACTCGCCCGGTGCAAAGCTGTCCTATAAAGAGATCGAAAGGGCCACAATTCAGAGCAAAACGGTAATTACATATAACCTCTTCGCGGCTGGACTGCCCAAGGACAAGCATTACGTTCTGTGCATTCTGAACGTCGGTAGCGAGCCGAAGGCCGTAGCCGACGTATATCTGAATGGGGACGGCAAGGTTGTGAACGTGCTGGCTGATCCCGCGCATCACGTTTCCGAAGACCCCATTAACGCTAAGGTCTTTGGCGGGAGAGGCGAGCCGATCCAGTTCGCCCTAGTGTCTGATGATGACCAGTCACGCGCATTCACGCAGATTGTCCCATTTCCGCTAGAGAAAACTGCGGGTCCGTGCCACCTTTCGTTTATTGAGACAGGTCCCTACTACTATGGCGTCCTAATCAGGTTGACAGGCTTTCAGCCGGATGAAGACTTGAGTATTGAGCAGGAATCCGAAAATGAAGGCGGACAATCGAAAGGCAAAGCAGATGCGCAAGGTGCGTACAACGCCGCGCTTCTCCCCTTTGTAAAAGGAAAGCGGTCCGGCAAGGCTCGATTCTTCGCGTCAGGAAAGTCCTGCAAGATTGGTATAGATTTTCCTTGGGGAGACGGTAGCTACCAGTATCAGTGAACTTCCTCATCTCGCAGTCATCTTTCCGAAAGCCGAAAAGTGGACGCGTGTCGTCCGTCGTAGCTGTCGTTAACAGCGTTAGCGCGTTTTGACCTAGTTTTTCGGCATGAGGACATTGGAACGCAGGAAGATCAAGGCTGACACACTGCACCTGCAATTGCTGCAAACAAGCTGATTCCTCTACCAGATAACCACGTAAACACCACCTCAGAATTCCCTCATTGTCGGAACTCCCGCTTCTTGTGATAATAGATACGCTCTGGCCGATTACGGCGCCGAAGGCGTGTCTTCGGCGATGAATCAGCCTTCATGGATTATCTGACAACTATTTTTGTCCCCACTGGGAACCGGCGGCTCAACGAGCTGATCGGATTCCTGATGTGCGTCTCCGCGCTCCTCCTTCTCCTCGCGCTGGTTTCTTACTCGCCGCTGGACCCATCCTGGAATAGCGCCTCGGTCCTGACGGGATCGCACGCCGCCCGCAACTGGATCGGCATCGTCGGCGCTTATACCGCGGACGCGATGCTGCAGTTCCTCGGCGTTGGAGCATTCCTGCTGATCATCTTCCCGGCAATGCTCGGCGTGCGCTGGTTCCGCTCAATGAAAGTACAGTCTCCGCTGGCCAAAAGCCTGGGCGCAGTCTGGCTGCTGATGTTCGTTCCAGCGATGCTCGCTCTTCTGCCCGGACAGTTGCGCTGGATGCATGTGATTCCCATTGAGGGGTTGCTGGGCCGCGTCATCGGCGATTTCCTCATTCACTACCTGAATCTGGTTGGCGCGTACATCGTCTGCGCCACGGTTTTGGCTGTGGCTTTGTATCTGTCCACCGCGTTCTCCTTCTCTGCGCTTCAGGTTTGGGCTCCAACGCGGTTTGCGTTCGTAACCGCACTCTGGAGCCGTTACAAAGATTGGCGGCTCGAGCGCGCCCGCAAGCGGCAGGCGAAGGAGTTGGAACAGCGCCGGATATCGAAGCCGATTGTGAAGACGCAATTGATCCAGTCGCGTCCAACGTCGCCCGCGCCTCAGGTCGTGCCCGAACCGCGCCGCACCGGAATCGAGCGCATGCTCGCCGAAGAAGAGCCAGTAAAGGCCAAGGCTCAGACCGGCGGGATTTTGCCGGAATCTTTATCGTCTCCCGAAGAGGAGGCTGCCGATCCCGAAGTCACCGAGCGCGGCGACAGCGGTCAGAAAGCCAAGACGACGATGCCTCGGATCGCGGCCGGCGGCTACAAACTGCCGTCGAGCAGCCTGTTGCAGCGTCCCGACGAACACCAGGCCGTCGATGCCGAAGAACTCAAGTTGCTGGCGCAGGTGCTGACCGAAAAGTACGCCGAGTTCGATGTTCACGGACAGGTCTCGCAGATCAACCCTGGTCCCGTCGTAACCACGTTCGAGTTCAAGCCTGAAGCGGGCATCAAGTACAGCCGCATCACCAATCTTGTCGATGACTTGTGCCTGGCGCTGAAGGCAGAGAGCATTCTGATTGAGCGGATGGCCGGAAAAAGCACAGTTGGCATTCAAGTGCCGAACCGGCAGCGTGAAATCATCTTCCTGCGCGAGAACATCGAGTCGCAGGAGTTCATGGGCTCAAGGTCAAAGCTTACGATGGCGATGGGCAAAGACATCAACGGCCGCATCGTCACCGCCGACCTTGCCGGAATGCCGCACCTGCTGATCGCAGGATCAACGGGAGCCGGAAAGAGCGTCGCGATCAACGCGATGATCATGTCGATCCTGTACAAGGCGACTCCCGATCAGGTACGCCTGATCCTGGTCGATCCGAAGCGCTTGGAACTGGGCAACTACGAAGGTGTCCCGCACCTCTATACACCGATCATCACCGAGCCTAAGCTCGCGGCAAACGCGCTGCGCAACGCGGTGCGCGAGATGGAGCGGCGATTGAAGCTGCTCGCCGCCAAGGGCGTGCGCAATATCGACCAGTACAACAAGCTCTTCGATCAGGGCGGTACGCCGAGCCTGTTTGACGAGGAATCGGACGAGAAGCCGATTCCCTACATCGTGATCATCATCGACGAGTTGGCCGATCTGATGATGCTCGATTCCTCGAACGTGGAGGAATCGATCACGCGCCTGGCTCAGATGGCGCGCGCGGTCGGAATTCACCTGGTGCTGGCGACGCAACGGCCGTCGGTGGATGTCATCACCGGATTGATTAAGGCGAACTTCCCTGCCCGTGTTTCATTCCGGGTGGCTACCAAGGTTGACTCGCGTACCATTCTCGACGCGAACGGCGCGGAAGCCCTGCTGGGCAAAGGCGACATGCTGTATCTGCCCTCGGGATCAGCCCGCGTTCACCGCTTGCATGCCCCATTCGTTACAGAGAAAGAGATTGCCGCCGTCGTCGAATTCTGGAAAGCGCAGGCACAAGCGGAATACATACATAACTTCCTGGAGCCTCCGAAAGAGGAGCGCGACGCAGCTGCTGCCGCGAATGGTGGCGAACCCGGTGAGGCTGGCGAGGCTGAAAGCGATCCGATGTATGGCGAAGCCGTGAAGCTGGTCGTGGAGTTCGGCAAAGCCTCCACTTCCCTGCTGCAGCGGCGGTTGCGCATCGGCTATGGACGCGCCGCGCACCTGATCGATCTGATGGAGCAGGACGGCATTGTCGGAGCCGCCGATGGTCCGAAGCCGCGAGAAGTCCTGAAGCGCCCGGACTGGATTTCCGAGATTGAAGAGTCGATGCGGTAGGAGTTTATCGAGCCTTTGCCAAACATAGTGGCTCGATGCCTGGTCTTTGCGATCAAGAGCTCTTAACCGCTAAGATCGCGAAGTACACCCGCTAAGTTCGCAAAGGAAAAGGCCCAATCTTGCGCGAATTCTTTGCAATCGGATTATCTATCTTCAGCTGCTTCATACGAACAAAAAAGGGCGGCTCTTCGCCGCCCTTCACTTTTGCAGGCTTATTGCTTAGAACTTGAAAACGACGCCGATCGGCATGCGGAAGTTCTTGCTGCTGGTGCTGCCATTGCCGTGAAGCATCATCCAGTCACCGGAGGCGCGGAAAGCCATATACCGGTTGAAGTTGAAGTCGACTCCACCGCCGGCGAACACTGCCATACCGTTGCCGGAGCCACTAGCCCCAGCGACCGAGGCCGTAGCATGATCTCCACCGATCAGAGCATGCACGAAAGGCGTGTAGGCCTTGTGACCGCGGAGCGCCAGCTGAGGCCCGAAGGTATAGGTGTAGTTGTTGACGCTGACACCAGTTTGGGTTGTAAAGCTGGAGCCGAAATCGGCCGTAATCCCGAAGGAGTTGCCAAAATTCCTAGTCGCTCCGAAGTTGAAGCCATTCGCATTGACTCCGCCTTCCAGACGCGTGTACTGATATCCACCGAATAATTCCGCCTTCGGATGGTCTGACTCAGCTGCCACGGCCGAGAGCGTAAAGAGTCCTACGAGAAGTCCCACAAAAGCTATTTTGCGCACGTTTTCCCTCCTAAAAGATTGGATGGTAAATTTGCTTTCGGACCCATTGAAACGTGCTTGGGATTGCCTCGCAAGACACTAGAATGAGTGTCCTCTAGTAACCCAAAAGTTATCCCTTTAGAATCCTGAACTTACTGACTTTAATACACTTCTTGTGGTATGCAGATGCCAATTGGAAGGTTGGGTGGCTGGACCAATTCGTGGCTTTTACCGGACGGCTGACCGGGCACGGACACGGGGAGTGACACGGGCACTTCGGGCAGGAAAAGAGCGTGTTACAAGGAATTCAGAGCCCGACCCAGTTCCAGAAGCGTTCTTTCATCCGGCGGACCGAGTCCGGCAGCCAGCTCTTGTACCGCAAGAGAACGGTTGCGTTGATGCTCTTCGCTGTCTTGGGCGAGAACTTGTTGCTGAATATCAGGTAATACACTCCAGCGCCCCCTGGAAGTTCCGCCTGCATGGTTCCTTGCGAGACCCTGCCACTTTCGTACACGGAACTGGTCGCATAACCGTTCTGCCAGACTGCAAATGCCGGCTCACTGAGCACGTAGACCTCGACGTCGCTGTCTTCGGTTTCGGCTGTGTTGGGTTTGGCGCTTCCAGCTTTCTTCTCGGCAGGGGACACAGCGAACTGCCCCATGATGGAAACATTGGTCGAGCCTTCCGGCAGATCGAACTTGTAATACCGGAAATTGTGGGCAGTTACCGAAAACGGAGTTTCGAGAATCGTCTGATCATGCTTCCATCCAACGAGTTCCTGGACTCCCTGCGCGAATGGATTGTCGCTGGTGGCCGCCCAGAGGAACGCTCCCATGACCAGTCCCAGAAGGACCCAGAGCACGATGCGCCGTTTGTTGACGCGGGGAGGAGCCAGTTCCACAACGGTCTCCTCAATCTTGACTGGTTCTTTCAGGGGCAGACTCACCGGTTTGCCGCACTTCAGACAGAATTGAGCCTCATCGGGCAATGTCGCTCCGCACTTGCTGCACCCCAGAATGACCTTTGTTGCAGAAGATACGGTGCTGTTTGTCGGCATACTGCACGGCTCCACTTCAGAAAACTGCGGTAACGACCAGGAGACTTCGGGGGACGTTCAACGACCGGGACCGCTCACTGGATGATTGCAAAATATTAGCACAGGTTTGCCGGCGGGCAGCATTCTTCTGGTTGCTAAACCTCAGACTGACCCCCTTCTCATCGCCTTGAAATCATAGTGAATCAACACGGTCTCTAGTAGAATCGCGCGGTCCCGGATAGATTTGGATGTTCCCGTAAATTTTCAGCCCTGATGGAAGTCCTCTTCTACATCGGATTCGCGCTGTTCGTCTTGTTCGGCCCCTGGATTCTGCTTTGGCGGGTGAACTCCCGGCGCAAGAGCGACCGACTGGAAGATCAACTCCGCTGGGCCGACATTACAGGCCGCATTCAAGCCCTCGAGCGGGAACTGAGGGAGTTGCGCGCCACGGGAACGGCGCAGGTTGGTCCGCAGACTCAGAAACAGGAAGTGGCCTCAACTACTCCCGCGCCTGCACCTCCAGTTCAACCACCCGTTGCACCACTCGAACCGAAAACTCCGACCCGAGGTGGCCGCTGAAACCTGGGTCACGCGAAGGCCCGCCGAAGCCCCGCGTGTCATATCCCCGCCTGTCGCGCCAAAATCCGCGCCTCCGCCGAGGCCCTGCTGCGCGTTCGATTTCACAGCCTGCGCCAACCATTGCGACAGCCGAGACTGGACCTTCGTTATTCGACCAGTTCAGATCATCGCTCGACATCGAGGAGATGTTAGGCACGGACTGGCTTAACAAACTGGGAATCATTCTGCTAGTTCTGGGAGTCGCGTTTTTCCTGGCATACCAACTGAAAACGATGGGCCCTGCGGGCAAAGTGCTCGTGGGATTCGTCACCTCAGTGGTGCTGCTGGGCGCAGGCATCTGGTTCGAGCGGGGAGATCGCTACCGCATCCTGGCGCGTGCCGGAATCGGCGGCGGATGGGCGCTGCTATTCTTCACCACGTACGCGATGTATCACGTGCCTGCGGCACACGTGCTCGACTCGCAATCGCTGGACATGGTGTTGATGCTCGCTGTCGCCGGCTCTATGGTTGCGCATACCCTGCGCTATCGCTCGCAGGTGGTGACCGGGCTGTCATTCCTCCTGGCATTTGTCACCATCGCAATTAACCACTCGAACGTTTACAGCCTGGCGGCCGGTGCCGTGCTGGCGGCGGGACTGGTGGTGGTTGTCGGGCGCATGCAGTGGTTTGAGTTGGAAGTGTTCGGCATTCTGGCGAGCTATCTGAATCACTTCCTGTGGCTGCGACCGATCATCGAGCCGATGCAGGGGAAGCACCACCCCTTTCCGGAGTTCACGGCCAGCGCCGGGATCCTGGTGCTCTACTGGCTGATCTTCCGGGTGTCGTATGTATTTCGGCAGTCCGACGAATATCAGGAACGGATCTCGACGGCCGCGGCGCTGTTGAATACGTCTCTGCTGCTGGCCTTGCTGAAGTACCAGTCCGTGCATCCGGAGTGGGCATTCTGGGCGCTGCTGGCAGTTGGCGCAATGGAAGCAGCGTTCGCGCAGGCGCCACCGACACGGCGCCGCCGCAATGCCGTCATCGTGCTGAGCACGCTGGGGGTAGTTCTGCTCATTGCGGCTTTCCCCTTCCGCTATTCCGGTACGCGACTGTCGGTGCTTTGGCTGGCGGAAGCTGAGGCTCTGCTGCTGATCGGCGTATGGACAAAAGAGATCGTCTACCGGCGGTTGGGGATGATCGCGTCGGTGCTGGTCGCCGGGCAGATGATTGCCTATGACGCAGCCGAAATCTTCGGCAGGCGCATGGATGACGGGGATCTGCGTCCGGACTATGCGCTATCCGTTCTATTCGTCGTTGCCGCGGCGATCTTTTATTTGAATGCGCATTGGGTAGTGCGCCGATGGGCCCAGTTGTTCACCAACGAATTCGACCGGACGGTCATGCAGCGGCTGTCGTACGCGGGCACGATCATGATGGTGATCGCGGCATGGATCGCGTTCCCGCAGGCCTGGACGGCGGTCGCGTGGTGCGCGCTCGGGCTCGCCGTGATCGTTGCCGCGAGGCGACTCGCGGCTTCAGAACTGGAATATCAGGCTGCATTTCTTGCCGGCATCGCGATCGTTCGCGTGCTGGGCATCAATCTGGGCGCCACTGAGAAATTCCACGCGCTAACGCTGCGGCTGATCACGATCACGCTGGTTGCGGTCTTGCTCTATGTGACGTCCCGCTGGAGAACACCAACAGACGACAGTTGGTCGTTCGAGTGGATCGCCGGTGAAGCTTATACGTGGGCAGGGTCGTTCCTGCTGGCTCTGCTCGCGTGGTACGAACTGCGGCCCGTCGGAGTCGCCGAGGCGTGGGTCATCGGCGGGCTGATATTCCTGGAAATAGGGCTCTCGCGCAAGAGCCTGAACTTGCGTTTGCAGGGCTACGTCGCGCTGCTCGCCGCGTTCCTGCGAATTTTCTTTGTGAACCTGAACGCCAGCGGCTTGCCAGGTGAAGTCAGCCCGCGGTTCTATACCGTTGTGCCTATCATGCTCGCGTTCTTCTACGCGTACTGGAGATTGCATGAGGCCGAGTTGAGTCCCCTGGAAATGAAATTTCGAGCCGGAGAGATCTGCTGCTGGATGGGAACGATCACGATCGGATCTCTCATGCGGTTCGAACTGGAGGCCGACTGGGTGGCTGCGGGTTGGGCGGCGTTAGCGTTCGCGTTGATCGTGATCGCGTGGCGCAGTGGGAAGAAATTGTTTCTGTACCAGGCGCTGCTGGTGATCGCGGGAGTGCTGTTCCGCACGGTCCTGCACAATTTCTACGAACGCAGCTACTTCCCTTCGCCTCTATGGGCGAACCAATGGATCACCGTGGAAAGCCGCTGGGTAATTGTGGCGATCACGGTTGCGTTGCTGCTGGCATCGTTGCCGTTCGCTTTTCAGATCCGCAGGAAGGGCGAGCCCAGCGAGGAGAGTGGGATCGTGCTGCTGATCCAGAATCTGGCGAGACGTCCGGAACAGCCTTTCTTTTTCATTGCCGTTGGATTGCTGACGGTGTTGCTTGGGATCGAGATGCGGCACGGGATGGTCACCTTGTCGTGGGGCTTGGAAGGCTTGGCGGTATTTCTGTTGGCGCTATGGGTGCACGAGCGCAGCTTCCGGCTGACGGGGCTGGGGCTGTTGTTACTTTGCGTGGGGAAGATTGTGGTCGACGACGTGTGGCGCCTGCATCCGCGGGATCGCTATCTGACATTCATCGTGCTGGGTTCCGCGCTGCTGTTTGTGTCTTTCCTATATACGCGAAATCGCGAGGCGATGCGGCGGTATTTATGACGCGCTGGATCTCACTTGCGGGGGTCATCGTACTGGGCGTGGCCGCCATCGTGTGGAGCGAGCGGCGCAAGGTGGACGTGCAGGCAAGTCCTGCCGCCATGCTGTATCTGGTCGCAGATACCGAACAGGAATTGACGCGCATGCCGGTGCATTTCACGCGCATGCCGGATGCGGAAGAGATTCGCATTGGTGATGAGATCGCCAAGATGTACGGCGGCAATGTCGAGGAAGACCAGCAAAAGAAAAAGAGCGAAATTGAGAAGTATTTAGGCGAAGTGGGCGGAAAGCTGGCGCTCCACGCTCACCGCATCTTGCCCTACCGCTTTCACTATGTTCCCAATGAATCCATGATCAACGCGTTTGCCGTGCCGGGCGGGCATGTCTATGTCGGTGCCGGGCTGCTGGCGATGATGGACAGCGAAGACGAACTGGCCGCGGTGCTCGGGCATGAGATCGAGCATATCGATCACTACCACTGCGCCGATCGGGCGCAGCAGGAGCAGGCCCTGCGGCGCATTCCGTTGGGAGGGCTGGTCGCCATCCCGGTATTTGTGTTCGAAGCCGGTTACTCCAAGGATCAGGAACTCGAGGCGGATCGCGAAGGTACCCGGCTGGCGGTCGAGGCCGGATACTCCGCCAATGGCGCGATTCGCATGTTCGAGGCATTTGACCGTAGATACCAGCAGTATCGACTGCAGAAGACGCGGGCTGCGTCGCCGCAAGAGGAATTGTCGGATGTGGCCATGCAGACGCTGGAGGGATATTTCCGGTCGCATCCGCTGCCGGCGGAGCGGATTGCGCAGATTCAAAAGATGATTGCCGCCGAAAACTGGCCGGCGCGATCGGAGCGTGATCTTGCGGTCGCGTATATATTCTGGACGGCGCGCGCGAACACGGCCATCGTTTCGAAGAAGTACTCCGAGGCGGAGCAACTGGCTGCACGATCGATCAAGATGCATGCCGACCAACCGGAGGCTTGGGATTTGCAGGCGCGGGCGCAGTTCGCGCAGGCGGAGTTTGCCGAGGCGGCGGGTTCGTATCGCAAACTGCTGGAGCTGGAACCAAGAAATCTGCGAGCCGTGGAATCCTTCGCGATGGCTTTGGAGGCCGCAGATCGCGAGAGCGCGCCGGGCAAATTCCGCAACTGGTTGTCGTCAGTAGAGGGTGAGAAACCGCGAAATGCCGACGTCGAGCTGGCTGGATTGAATTTGCTCGCGGGAGACATAGCCGCGGCCCGCAGATACGAGGCTGACTTGCAGAGCAATGCCGACGGATGGGCGCCGGATTATCTCGGAGAGTTGGGCTGGTGGTACTACCTTGCCGGGGATTACGCGCGCGCGTCTCAGTTACTGGGCGATGCCGTGCAGCAGCGTCCGGGTGATGTGAAGCTGTGGGTGCGCCGCGCCTGGGCGCAGATCGAGATTCGACGCTACAGTGACGCCATTCAGAGCGTAAATAACGGCTACGATCAGGGTCTGCCAAACGAGAAAGCGATGGCGCAGGGCGTCGCGTATTGGCAGGCCCATGAGACAGACAGTGCTCTACGCGACTACGACCGCGCGGTTGCGGGACAGCCGGAGTGGGAAAACCCTAAATGGGTCAAGGCGCTGTACTCGCCGCTGGCGGCGCGGAGTGTCGAGGACATGAAGGCGGAAAGGGAACGGCAGAAGAAACAGCGGTTGGCGGAGAAGCGGTAGGCTAGGTCAGTTCATTGCGCGAAATCAGGCGGCGAGCGGCGAAAGGTCGAGTTTCATTTTGGGAAACGGGTGGACGTCGGGGTTACCCCTCCCCCTCCCGGTCTGTTGGAATCATGCAGTTGGCGGAAAATCTCGAAATAATCTATGGGGCTCAAGAGCTTGGGGGCAAAATCTTGAGCCGCAGGGACTTAGGTCCCATCGGCTGATTCGTGCTTACACCGCTTTCCCCTGTGGTCATGATCTGCTCCTGCGGACCTTGTGCGCAAGGGTGAGTGTCACATCGGGCTGTGATTTCTCTCACGTTCGCTTTGGAAGCCGATGAAAACGTCCAGCCTAGTCGGCAGGCTTCAAAATCTCTCGTTACGGGCAGTCGGGTCCCCGCCCTTGCGAAAAACGCAAGGACCAGGCACCCATTTGTGTGGTAGTAACCCGCGAGGTCAAAGGCCAGCCACCCCGTCGAAAGAACGCGAGAGGATGGGCACCAGGCATCTCAGCCGAATACCCAGAACCTAATCAGGAAAATGAAGCAGAGAACCATCACGACTAGGCAGGAATCGAGTAGATGCCTGAGTCTATTCTCAGGGTAGAGCTGTTTGAATCTCTTTCGCACCTCAGTTCCCCCTGAGAAATAGGAGATTCGCTCACTTTCGGGCAGTTTTTCGTTTATCTTCTCTACCATATCGAGGTAGACCAGATTCGCGACCACTGCTGAAGTTCCCATGACACAACCGACAAGAATAACGCTCAATGGTATTTGGGGCACTAGTTGCACGGCCGCCTCAAAATAAAACCCAATAGTAGTCCACCGTGGCGAAACCTGGGGGCGACGGTGTTACGTCTTTGCAGCGCTTCCGTCCAGTCCTAGTTCTGTGGCGATCCCCTTCATCGCTTCAACACAAAAGCCTATGTGTTCGTCCAGGTCGACTCCCAGATTGGCAGCACCTTGAACGATGTCTTCGCGGTTCACCTTGCGGGCGAAGGCTTTGTCTTTCATTCTTTTGCGCACGGATTTCACGTCGACTTCCGCCAGCGATTTGCTGGGCTTGATCAGCGCGACTGCAGTGATGAATCCGGCGAGTTCGTCGCAGGCGAAAAGAGCTTTCTCCAAGGGCGTGTCGCGGGTCACGCCGGTGTATTCGGCGTGCGACATGATGGCTCGGCGGATCTGCTCGGGACATCCGCGTTCGGTAAGGATCTCATTGCCTCGATAAGGATGATCTTCGAGACTGGGCCAGCGTTCGTAATCGAAGTCATGGATCAGGCCGACGATTCCCCACAGGTTCTCGGCCTCTGGCAGATCCATCGCCGTACTTCCGGGAGCAAGCGCGCATGCAGGCTTCGACCGCCAGCGCATGCTTCCGTAGACTTTCAGATTGCGTGAATTCGGTCAGCAGATTCCAGGCGGCTTCTCGCGGTGATTTCATTTCATGTTCCGGGCCACCTGCACTTAAGAGTTTTTCTCTGCGGTGTTCTCTTCTTGACAACTTCTTTACAGACTAATTACAACTCCTAAGACCTCTGTGCAGCATACTAACGCAAGCGAAATTCTCCAGGTGGTGGGGGCTTGGAGGGACTAGCAATGTACAACGACCGAGAGTATTTCTGGGTTGTTCTCTGTAAAAATCATCGATTTCACCACAAAGGCAACACTTCATACTCGCACCAGATCGTGCTGGCGGAAACCGACGCCTTCTCGCCCCTTCCCATGCTGACTCAGCAAGTCACGGTGCGTTGTGACGCCTGCGGAACCGAATATTCCTACAAGCCTACTGAGATATTGCGGGGCGAAATGGAGGCTGCGCCGGCGTTCGTTCCGCATCCCATGTTCAAGTGAAAACGCGAGTGGCAGCACGGGAATCCAGATAGTAAACACCTCCGCAAATTTCCGCGAATCCCCGCCGAATAGCCAGTAATCGCGCGGGTTTTGCAAGCCCGCTCCGGCTCGCGTCGTCACTGTGCCGCGTCTCTAGTGCATTTTTCCCTTGACTTCCACAGGCTGGGTGGCTCAGATTGAGACTGCCAGCAGGAATCTCCCCCAAGTCATTCCTGCTCTGTGGTTTAGGCTGTAAGGAGGGCCCGCTCTGGCACTCCCACAACCCGATGGCTACGACTCTTGCCCCGGTGGATTCACGGGAAGTCGTTCGTTGCGATCATTGCCTGTTAGTTCAGTTCCGCACATCCAATAACAATTGCCGGCGCTGTCACGCGTCCCTGGACGAGGAACCGGAGCCGGAACCGATCATGGTCGCACCGCCGGTCATGATGCCCGTGCCGACTAACGGCCGCGGACACCTGAACCTGGCGACCTCGATCCGCTCGCTGCGACTGCGCAGCGGGCTTAGCCAGCGGCAACTCGCCGGACGTATGGCCGTGCCGCGTACGTACGTGTCGAAGATCGAAAACGAGAAGGCCACGCCTACGCTGTCGTCCCTGGAACGGCTCGCGCGTGCACTGGAGGTTACTGTGCCCGAACTGCTTAGCGGCGGTGAACGCAGCCGTCAGGAAGAAGTCAGCGAACTGATGAAAGATCAGTTTATTGCCGAAATCTTGCCCTTTGTCTCGCAACTCAACGGGATGCAGATGTCGAGCATCCTGACGCAGGTCCGCGACTTGACGGTAAGACCGAGGAGAAGCGCTTAGGCGAAGGATTAAGAGTTTTCACGGTTTCAAGATCCTTCGGCTGCAAAAGTCGCAGCCTCAGGATTTCGGCAGCAGGCTCGCCTTTTCGACTCGCTCAGGGTCACGCCTGCTAAGCGCCTCAAGTTTTATCCGGGCAACCAGCCAACACAGAAGGCCGGGACCAGTAATGGTTCCGGCTTTTTGTTTTCCGGCTACAGTGAATCCCAATTAGATTGATCGGCATCTATCTGGCATGGATTTGGAAAATCACAGAAGTGTCTCCTGGGGAGTTCTGAGTGCGTCGCACTTGGACGCAACCTCAGAAAAGGAAACTGTGAGCGGCAATGCAGCTGGCATTCAGCCAATTGCCGCATCGGATAGGCTGCTGCTGGACGCTTATTCCACCGCGGTAACGAGTGCGGTGGAGCGGATCAGCCTCTCGGTGGCGCACATCGAAGTCCATCAGAAGGCCGGGCGGACGCGGTCTGGCGAACCGCGCGAAAGGCAGGGCGGCGGTTCGGGATTTGTCTTCACGCCCGACGGCCTGATCCTGACGAACAGCCATGTGGTCCATGATGCAGCGCGAATTGCGGTCACTCTTGCCGACGGCCAGCACATGCCGGCAACGTTGATTGGAGAGGATCCGGCCAGCGATCTGGCGGTGATCCGGCTGGAACGGCCGCAATTCGACGAACCGGGGCCGGTTGCGGCTGAGTTGGGAGATTCGCAGAAGCTGCGGGTGGGACAGATCGCCATTGCGATTGGCGCTCCTTATGGATTTCAGTCCACGGTCACGGCGGGCGTGGTCAGCGCTCTGGGACGGTCCCTGCGTTCGTATTCCGGGCGACTGATTGACGACGTGATCCAGACGGATGCGGCGCTGAATCCGGGCAACTCGGGTGGACCGCTAGTGGATTCTGCCGGACGTGTGATCGGGGTCAACACAGCGACGATCTTGCCGGCGCAGGGTATCTGCTTCGCAATCGGGATCAATACCGCGAAGTTTGTAGCCAGCCGCTTGCTACGGGATGGGAGGATTCGGCGCAGCTTTGTGGGGATTTCCGGTCAGACGGTGCCGCTGCACCGGCGGATCGTACGCTTTTACGATCTGCCGAAAGAGTCCGGAGCACTCGTACAGTCGGTTGAAGAGAACAGCCCGGCGAAGCGGGCGGGACTGCGCGAAGGCGACGTCATTGTAGCGCTGGAAGGTCAGCCTGTCGCTGGAGTGGATGACCTGCATCGCCTGTTGACGGAAGTACGCGTGGGGGTGAGTTCCTCACTAACCGTACTGCGGTGGACGGAGAAGCTGGACTTGAAGGTGGTGCCGGAGGAAGCGCGGTAGATTTTGTGTGGCGCGGGCGCTCCCGCCCGCGAAGCCGTCTAAACAAGCGGGAGCTCCGCTCCCGGACAGCCGATGGGGGCTGTCTCCACATGATCTCGTTGCCTACAGTGCGCTTTCCTGATCGGTCCTCTATTGCTCAGGCAGTCGCGGGTGGGAGCGCCCGCGACCACACAATTACACAGGCTTCCAGTCATGTTGTTAGCAAGTTAAAATGTCCGGTTTTCTTAGCACGTGACATGTCCGGTCTGAGTTAAACGACCAGCCGCCGTCGGGGCTGTGGGAAAGTGGGAATCCCGCGGTTTTTGCGGGATTTCCAAGCGAGGTGGGAAAGTCGGGGGTTGGACTTTTCCAGCTCGCGTCTTTTCCACAACCCGTTCGCGCCGCATTTTGTCGTCGACCAAGATCACACCTTGCCGGTTGTATCGACCCAGTCGGTGCGGCCCGTGCGTCAGGCTAATCGATCCATCCAGATGCTGATGCACGGTCACCGTGCAACCCGCCAGGCTGGCGCGCCAGCGCACCGCTTCAATCTGCAACTGGAGATTCTGGAAGCTGACCGTGTTGTCGCGATTCACCGTGCGCTCGAACTGCAAGGCGAAGATCAGATCCAGATCCCGGCTGCGACGAGGCACAAACGCGCTGCCCGGTTGCGCCGCTCGCACCTGAAAACGGCGGTTGAACTCGGCAAGGTAATGCTCGCGCAGAAAGGCATTGGCCGTTTCCACGGTCGTGATCCCGGCCAGCCGCAACTCCTGCGGCAGTCGGCCCTGCCAGGTGCCGAAGTTGCGCTCGCTTCGTCCCCGAGCCTGCGGCGAGTACGCCGGAATCATCTGCACGCCCAACTCGCGCAACGCCCGTCCCACTTGCGTCAGACGATGCGGATCCACTTTCCCGCCCACTTTCGGCGTCAGCCAGAAGTGGCTCCCCCGATCGCTGTACAGTGCGCAGAACACGCCCTGGCGCTCGATCACCTCTTTCAGCCCCGCCATCACCGTCTGCGTCGATTCTTCCTCCACCAGTCGCGCGTAATAGATCTCGCTTGTGGCGTCGTCCAGAATCACGATCAGGTCGTACCAGCGCTCGTCCTGAAACCAGCGATGCCGGCTGCCGTCGATGTGCAGCAGCATCCCCGGCAGTGGCCGCCGGGGTCGCCGTTTGCGATGCACCCCGCGTTTGCGCCCTCGCGCCACCAACCCTGCTCCCTGCAACGCCTGCTTCACCCAGCTGTAGCTGAGTTCGATCTGGTGCTGCTCCCGCAGCTTCTCGTGAAAATGCCGCACGTTCAGATCGCCATAGCGGTCCCGGTACAGCCCCAACACCTGCTCCACTTGCGCCAGGGGTACCCGCTTGGGCGAAGGCCGTCCCCGCCGCCGGTCGAACAGCCCGTCATAGCCGAATTCCTCATAGCGCTCCCGCCAGCGCCGCATGTGCCGGTCGCTGATGCCCATGATCTCGGCCGCTTGCCACCACGTGATCTTCCTCGCCATCGCTCGCAATATCACTTCCTGTACTTTCATCGCCCGCTCCATCGCGGCCTTGGTGTAAGAGAACATGCTTGGCATGTTCTCCTACTCTCGCCGCCTGAAAAGCGGACAGATCACGTGCTATCTCAACCGGACATATCATGTGCTAACGACACACAGGCTTCCAGTCATTGCATACCCTTCCCTGCTGTGATAGCCTCTAACCTGTGACCACTTTGCACGACAAAGTGCCTCAGGGCCTGGACCGCAAGGAAGCGGAAGTTTACCGGCATCTGGATCCAGCAAGGCTCCCCAGGCACATCGCGATCATCATGGACGGCAACGGGCGCTGGGCGCGGCGGCGGCATATGCCGCGGGTTGCCGGACACCGGGCCGGGGTGGCGGCTGTGCGGTCGACCGTGGAGACGGCGGCGCGAATTCACATTCCGGCGCTCACGCTTTACGCGTTTTCCGAAGAAAATTGGAAGAGGCGCCCAGCCAGCGAAGTCAGCTTTCTCATGTCGCTGCTCAGCCGATATCTAAAGGCCGAAGTTCCTACCCTTAACGAGAACAACATCCGCCTCGAGTACATCGGGCGCCAGCACGAGTTGCCGGCAGCCGTGCAGGAACGTATGGCCTGGGCGCGAGAGGCTACCGCACGCAACTCCGGCATGGTGCTGACACTGGCGCTCAACTACAGTGCGCGCAGCGAACTGGTGGACGCGTTTCGATCGATGGTTCAAGCGGCTTCGCAGAATGGCGGCATTGATCATCTGCGGATCGATGAGGACCTGGTTTCGCAACACCTGTACACACGCCATCTGCCGGATCCAGATCTGGTGGTGCGGACTTCCGGCGAGATGCGACTGAGCAACTTCCTGCTCTGGCAGCTCGCTTATGCCGAGATCTACGTGACGCCCACTTTGTGGCCCGACTTTCGCGGCGTGCATCTGCTTGAGGGAATTGCGGAGTATCAGAAACGCGACCGGCGATACGGCGGGCTCAACCACCATGATTCGCGTGCGGCGGCCGAAATCGTAAAGACTTAACCACAGAGGCCACAGAGGTACACAGAGGAGAAATATGCTCTGTGAGACTCTGTGGCTTTCTGTCGTTATAATTGCTCGTTCCTTTCAAAGACCACTTCCATTGCTCAAACGCATCGCCACTGCTGTCGTACTCATTCCGATCGTGCTGGTGCTCATTCTGCGAGCGCCCGTTTCGGTGCTGGCGGTTGTGGCCGGCATCGTGGCACTGGTCACGATTCACGAGTTTCTTAAACTCACGGAATCCTATGGCGTGCAGCCTCTTCGAATTCTGACCTACATCTTCGCAGGCATTTTCTTTCTGTTGCTGGCGCTTAACTTCGGCAACGAGAAGCCACTACTCTCGACGGCTGTATTTGTCTATTGCCTGGGCTTTGCTGCTGCGATTGCGCCGTTTATCTTTCTCACGCGCGCCATGCGGAACGAAGATCTGAGCAGCGGCTATCCCGCAGCCGCGGCGTCCGTCTTCGCCTTCACCTATATTGCCCTGCCGATGGGAATGCTGGTGCAACTTCGCCAGCAGTGGGCAGGCGCGTTTTATCTGCTGTATCTGCTGCTGGTGGTTTGGGCGGGAGATATTTTTGCCTATTTCGTCGGCAAGTCGATGGGGCGGCATCTGATGGCGCCACGCATCAGTCCGAAAAAAACCTGGGAGGGCGCAGCAGCCTCGCTCGCGGCCAGCGTCGGCGTCGGATGGCTTTTGTTTCATTACGCGGTGCCCCTGAGTTCGGCGCTGTTGCGGGCCGGATTGATCCAGCGAAGGGACGGAATTTTCGGACTGGAGCAACCGGGCATGGGACCAGTCATCTTGCTGACGATTCTGCTGAATGTCGCGGCGCAATTGGGAGATCTAGTGGAATCGTTGATCAAGCGCGGGGCGGGAGTGAAAGATTCAGGAACGATTTTGCCCGGGCATGGAGGCATGCTGGACCGCATCGATGCCCTGCTCTTTGCGGCGCCGGTGCTATGGTACTATGCGGCTTGGCGTGTAATGCAGTAACAAGATCTTGGATTTAACGCAGCCACCTCCCCTGAAGCCGCTTCATCCTGACAGCTCTCTCAATGCAGGAAAACTGTTGAAATTCGACAGCCTTTCGACGGAAGCTCTGTTGGCGTCACTTTTGCCCGATCATCAGGAAGGGTGCCCGAAAACTCGGCGGGATGGAACTATACTAGATGGACACCACCGCATATGCATTCTCCGACGCCGTGGCGTGAATGTAGACGGTCTTCCCCGCGACGTCATAGAGAAGGAGCAGGAATAGCTTGAGTTTGCCCGAACTTCATTGGTTGAATGGGCAAGGGCCAGGAAAACTCGCCTTGGTGGCGCGTCCTCGCGGTGGGGACTGGCTCACGGATGAGGTCGCCAATTGGAAACGGGAGGGCGTTCACGCCGTCGTTTCCTTACTCACACCTGAAGAGGAGCGCGACCTGGATCTTCGCGACGAAGCGTCTGAGGCCAGAAGGTTAGGCTTGGAATTTTATTCGTTTCCAATTGCGGACCGTCAAGTTCCAAAGTCCGAGGTAAAGCTCGGTGAAGTTTTGGACAAAATAAACAACACTCTGTCGGCTGGGCGAAATGTTTTGATTCACTGCCGCCAAGGAGTGGGGCGAAGCGGGCTGGTCGCAGCTTGTTTGCTGATTAAGAATGGCATGAGTCCTGGTGCGGCTGTTGAGGCTGTGTCGGCGGCACGCGGCGTTTCCGTGCCCGAGACGGCGGAACAGCGAGAATGGATTGAGCGCTACTCTCCTGCCTTCACGAAATAGATTTTGAGTTTGCTCTTAAAATGACGAAACGCATAGCCATCCTGGGGTCGACCGGTTCGATCGGGCGCAGCACCTTGAGTGTCGCCGAGTCGTACCCAGACCGCTTCCAGATCGTGACTTTGGCTGCGGGAAGCAATCTGGACGCTGCGTTCGAGCAGGCACGGCGCTGGAAGCCGCGGGTAATCTCGGTGGCCGCCGAGAAGGATGCGGATACGCTTCGCGCTCGACTGAAGAAGGAACGATTCAGCCAGATCGAGGTCGTTCACGGCGCGGCGGGAACGGTCCGCGTGGCGACGCATGCTGAAGTGGATTTCGTCGTAAGCGCGATTGTTGGAGTCGCCGGCCTCGAGGCGACCTATGAGGCGGTTCGCGCTGGAAAGACTCTGGGGCTCGCCAACAAGGAGTGCCTCGTCGCCGCCGGAGAGTTGATCACGGCGGAAGCCCGCAAGCGAGGAGTCGCGCTGCTCCCGATTGATAGCGAGCACAATGCGGTGCATCAGTGCATGCGCGGCGGACGCATGGAGGAGGTCGAGCGCGTTTGGCTTACGGCTTCTGGCGGGCCGTTCCGAAACACTCCAGCGTCGGAGTTTGCATCTATCACGGTGGAGCAGGCGTTGAATCATCCCACCTGGAAGATGGGGAAACGGATCACGATCGACTCGGCAACTCTGATGAATAAGGGCTTCGAGGTCATCGAAGCGTGCAGACTTTTTCACATGCCGCCCTCGAAAGTCGAGGTCATCGTCCATCCCCAGTCGACGATTCATTCCATGGTCGAGTTTGTGGATGGCAGTATACTTGCTCAGTTCTCAGTGACGGACATGCGGTTGCCGATTCTTTACGCGCTAACATATCCGGACCGAATTGAATCGGATATGCGTTTTCCAGTGAGTGACTTGCGTCATCTGGACTTCGCCCCGCCGGACCTGAAAAAATTCCCTTGCCTGCGTTTGGCGTACCAGGCTGTCGAATCGGGCGGCGCAAAAACAGTAGCGCTGAACGCAGCGGATGAGGTAGCGGTGGCATCCTTCCTCGAAGGCGAGATCAGGTTTGACCAGATCCCCAGGGTGATCGAAGACGTGCTGGCTGAAACGGATTCCGGTGCTCCGGAGTCTATTCAGGCGGTGCTTGCGGCCGACGCCGAAGCCCGTCGACTTGCCCGGGAGCGGGTGGCTGCCACCAGGAAAATGGAGCGGCCGCGGGCTACATCTTTTGTGTAATTTAGGAATCTAACAAGTGGGGAGTAACGTATTTCGAATATGTCTGACATTTTGACTTCAATCGTTGCGGTTGTGGGCGTTCTGGGGTTCATGATTCTGATCCACGAGTTCGGCCACTACGCCGTGGCCAAGTTGCTCGGGGTGCGGGTGGAGCAGTTTGCCATCGGATTCGGCAAGCGGTTGGTTCACTTCCAGTGGGGCGAGACCGATTACCGGATCAACGCCATTCCGCTGGGCGGCTACGTGAAGATGAGCGGCGAGAATCCCATGGATCAGCGCACGGATGATCCGCGCGAATTCATGAACCACTCGCGCTGGCACCGTTTCCTGATCGCGATCGCCGGCCCGGCAATGAACATTCTGCTGGCGGTCTTCCTTTTGACTACGGTCTACATGGTGCACTACGAGTATCCGGTGTACCTGGATAAGCCAGCCGTACTCGACGGAGTCAAGCCAGGCTCCGCAGCGGCGCAGGCTGGATTCCAGGCCGGAGACCGAATTATCAAAGTCGATAACATTGAGAATCCGACTTGGGAGCAACTGGAACCTCGCGTCTGGCTGAGCCCAAACCAGCCTCTGACGGTTTCCGTGCAGCGGGGTAATCAAGTTCTTGAAAAGACTATCGTGCCTAAGCCGGTGACATCTTCGGAAGTCGGTTCGGCGGGATGGTTCCCCGAAGACTCAGTGGTGGTCGGACGAGTCGAACCCCAGCTTCCGGCAGCGAAGGCGGGCATCAAGGAAGAGGATCGGATAATTGCGCTGAACGGCCAGCCGGTGCACTCGCTGGAGAGTGTGATCGACAGCCTGCAACAGACAAAAGATAAGCCGGTCGACCTTACGGTATTGCGCGGCGGTCAGACCCTGCATTTCACTATGTCGCCGGTTCTGTCAAAGACCGAGGATCCCAAAGAAAACCGTTATCGGCTGGGATTCTCCAATAAGGGAGAGGTGAAAGTTACCACCCTTCCCTTCTCGAAGGCCCTCAGTCTCTCGCTCGAGCGCAACCGGCAGTACTCGTTGATGATTCTCGAGCTCGCCAAGAAACTGGTGCAGAGGAAGATTTCCCTGCGTGCCGTTTCCGGTCCGATCGGTATCGCCCAGGAAGCGGGCTACGCAGCTCAGCAAAAGGGCTGGACTCCGCTGATGGAACTCACCGCCGGTATCAGCCTGAACCTTGGCATCTTCAACCTGCTGCCGATTCCGATCCTCGACGGTGGTGTAATCTTGTTCCTCCTTATCGAAGGACTGATGCGGCGCGACATCAGCATGAACATCAAAGAACGCGTCTATCAGGCGGCGTTCGTGTTCCTGGTGCTGTTTGCGGTGATGGTCATTTACAACGACCTGATGAAGACCATTCCGGGGTTGGCGGATCGGCTGCCTTAGAAGCTTCTAGAATGCCGGAAGCTGCGTCGCTGTGAAAAATTCGTAGTTGGAAAAAGGGCCGCTCCGGCCCTTTTCTGTTGCCTGCCTGTGGGCGTTCGTAATGCAAGGTTTTTCGGCCGGGAACGCCACGGGGCTTCGTCTTCTGCATGCTTCGTCTTCTGCATGCTTCGTCTTCTGCATGCTTCGTCTTCTGCATGCTTCGTCTTCTGCATGACGATGTCTTCCACACCGTGGCAAATCTCCCGAAACCTTTGTCATTCCGAAACGGCGTCAGCCGTTGAGGAATCTGCTGTCTGCCTGCACCATTTCTGCTCCCGGCGGAAAGCAGATTCCTCGCTTTGGCTCGGAATGACAAGGCTTTTGGGGTCTGTCTTTTCCTCGTTTAAACGGATCTCAGCTTAAGCAGTCATGGAGCGTTTTGTCGTCTTGCCCGGCGGCAACAGCCTCTTCGAACCGGGCTTGCAGATGGTTGGAGCAATCGGCCTCGAAGCCGGAAGCAGCGCTGTCCGCACATTAGCGGCGAGCTGCTCCGGTTGGCGTCCTGCTGCCAAATCAGCAATGATCGTGGCCAGAACTCTGCCCACCAGTTCCGCCGAGCGAGGAGATACGTGGGTCATCTGCGTGGGCTGACCTAACCCATTGAAGGGATCGTCGTTGGTAACGCCGTTCGGCAAACTGTTAATCGCATTCTGGAAATTCGGCCACGCGTTGGCCGGATCGTCGGACGTCAGGTTGCCATAAAGTTCGGCGAAGGTCCCACCATCGCCCAGGTTGACCATGGCAGGGGCAATCTGCGAGAGGCTGTGACCCTGGCTGATCATCCACGAGATGAAGGCCACGCCGCAGCCTGTGCTGTCGGCACTTTGATCGGTGTTGTCGGTGGTGTTTACGAAATCCGGCATTCCATCGGCGACCCATTGTGGGGCCGTAGCAAAATCCGCCAGCGCGTTGTTGCTGACGAAGGCGGCACACCAGCGCGACAATGCCTCGCCCGTGCTCTCCCCGCAAAGATTTCCGTTCATGGAGCATTCGCTCAGTTCGGCCTCGAACAGCGCCGACACGCGTCCCGAGTTGCCAAAGGAAGCATCCACTTCGATGGCGGCGCCGTTGACGTAGTCGCAACCCATGTGGTCGGCGCCGCCAGTGCCGTCAGTGGCGCCATTCAGAGCAAAGACAATCACGCTGACAGGCCCGCCCGTCGTGCCAAAGATTCCGTCGTTGGCATTGGCGACCCGATCGGCGTCGTTAAGCAGATCTTGGGCATTCTGCAGGGCGGGGCCGCCGAGCGACGGATCCACGTAGATGGTCACCCGTCCGCTCGGACTGGTTCCCACGAATTGCGAGGTACCCTGATAGCTGGGCCATGCAGGCGCGACTTGCGCATCACGCTTGATGGTAGTGACTGGTTTTTTTTCGGTGTGCGGTGGTTTGATGCGATGACTCATACGACATGCCCTCCATTGCGGACAGATTAAACGCTGAAGAGGGGAAGCGCTTGACCGGTAGTTCAGGGGGGCCGGACTCAGTGGGTCAACCCACAGAGGGTGCCAATGCTAGCCCGCTCATTGGCCAGAAGGACATAGATTGCCGGACGTTTACGAAATCCGGTCTTCCGAAATGATGCGCGGGGGTAAGGTTCGCAGAAACAACGATCCACAGGAGATTTCGCATCTGACGCTAAAACCCTCAGTTGCCGGGTTCGATCTCATTTCTTGTTACGAAATCCGTAACGACATTGTTCGCGTACGAGGTTGCAGGCTGGCCCGATACCCGCGTTTTCACGTGATAAACTAGAAGTTCCAACTATGGCTACGATTCATCGCAGAAAGACCGTTACGACCGTGGTCGGAGGTGTGCGCGTGGGGTCAGATGCACCAGTCGTGGTGCAATCGATGACCAACACCGACACTGCCGACGTCCCCTCTACTGTCCAACAGGTTGCCGCTTTGGCGCGAGCAGGGTCGGAACTGGTCCGTGTCACCGTGAACAACGACGACGCTGCTGCCGCCGTTCCCCACATTGTCGAGCAACTCGACAAGATCGGTGTTCGCGTTCCGATCATTGGCGACTTCCACTATAACGGGCACGTTCTGCTGACCAAATATCCCGAATGCGCCCGTGATCTGGCGAAGTACCGCATCAACCCCGGCAACGCCAGCATCGGCAAGGGTGGAGACTCGAACTTCCGCACCATGATTGAAGTGGCGGTGAAGTATCAGAAGCCGGTGCGGATCGGGGTGAACTGGGGATCGCTCGACCAGGTGCTGCTGACTCGCATGATGGATGAGAATTCCAAGCTGCCGGAACCGAAAGATGCGCGCGAAGTGACCATGGAGGCGATGGTAGTCAGCGCGCTGAATTCAGCGGAACTGGCGCAGAAATATGGGCTGCGGCCCGACCAGATCATTCTCAGCGCCAAAGTCAGCGGTGTGCAGGATCTGATTGATGTTTATCGAGCGCTCGCGGTGCGTTGCAACTATCCGCTGCACCTGGGACTCACGGAAGCCGGCATGGGCGCCAAGGGTGTGGTCGCTTCGAGCGCCGCAATGGGCGTGGTGCTCCAGGAAGGCATCGGGGATACGATCCGCGTCTCGCTGACGCCGGCTCCCGGCGGCGATCGCACTGAAGAAGTGCGCGTGGGGCAACAGATTCTGCAATCCATGGGGATTCGCAGCTTCACTCCGCAAGTCACCGCCTGCCCGGGTTGCGGACGCACCACCAGCACGTTCTTCCAGGAAATGGCGGAACAGATTCAGACCTACTTGCGCGAGCAGATGCCGACCTGGAAGGGCCAGTACGTAGGTATTGAGGAGATGAAGCTGGCCGTGATGGGCTGCGTGGTCAATGGCCCCGGCGAATCAAAGCACGCCAACATCGGCATTTCCCTGCCCGGAACATTCGAGGAACCGAAGGCTCCCGTTTACGTCGATGGACGGCTATTCACTACGCTGAAGGGTGACCGGATCGTGGCCGAGTTTATCGAGATTCTCGACGACTACGTGGACTCCCACTACGCAGCGAAGGATTCTGCAAAGGAAGAAGTTCCCGCCAAGGTCTAGATTCAACAAATTGTCATTCCGAGCGCCCGCTTTTTGGGCGCGGGGAATCTGCTATTTCCGACCCGCAGCAGATTCCTCACTTCGTTCGGAATGACAACCGATTGGTCGTCACAACATTCTGCAAAGCTTAACAGGATCGAGCGTGCTTTCGAAGATTACTGTCCCGCGAGCATGAACACCGGACTCTGCGGTGGCGGCTGATTGTTCGGACCAGGCGCTCCGGCGCTGAAGGGTGCCAGGAGATCGATCACCAGCCTGTCATCCGCGTTCGTCCCTTGATTCAACGTGTTGGTCGTCGTGCTGACGTCGGCGATTGCGCCCGCATCGCAAATACTCACGTACACGTGGCTGCTGTCGGCGGAGGCAGTAGCAAACATGCGGAAGCGCGTGCCGCTCGGCGAGTAGACGGCAGCCGGAGTGCACGACGGGGCCACCGGAATGGCATATTGCGGCGGCGTAGTGGAAGTTGCTGGTACAAATGGGGGCCCGCTCAACAGCGCCAATTCCGCGCCGAAATACGACGTAGACGCCGCTCTGATCGTCAGGCTCCGCGCGTCGAACACTGTCGCCATTGGAATGATGCATGGACCGGTGCCGGCATATGGATCGGAACACGGCGTCTGGATTTGGTAGCTAGCCACGTAGAAGCGTGAGCCGTCCGGCAAAGCGGCCACTGAGACAGGAGTGACCGGCCCACAGGTGGCGGGTGCGGCGGCGCACGGCGGCACAGGAGGAATCACAAGGGCTCCCGGAGGGTTCCCCGACGGGGTCGGCAGCGGCGCCGGAGTATTGCCGGTAGCGCTGAATATATAAACCAGCCCGCTGGCGGGACTGGTCACGTACAAGCGGTTCATGCTCTTGTCGTACAGAATGTAATTCGCGCCGACGCCCACCGATTGGGGCGCCGACATTACCGTATTCGACACGGTGCTGATCGTATAGAGCTGCCCGTCACCCTGCGTCACGACATAAACAAATTGCCCATCGGGGCGCGTTGCGATCCAACTCGGATTCACTCCAATCGGAATCGTCGCAATCGTGGACAGATCCACCGGGGAGAGATTCGTGACGGTCGCAGGGCTAATGCCGTCACCCTGGTTGACCACATAGAGATTCAAGGCATTGGGAGTCTCGGCCATCAGGACCGGGTGCGAACCCGCAGATAAGTATTTGATATTGGCAACGGTATTGTTGCCTGTGTTCAGTGCCGCAACGGAATCGGTGCTGGCCAGACTGCAATTGGTACCGTTTTCCTGCCCGTAGTTCGCGACATAAACCGCGTTGGTCTGCGCTGTGGTCACAAAATCAGGCTGATACGAGCAGAACATGGGAAGCGGAACTGTAGCTGTTCCACCAGTGGTTGAGCCAAGGCCTGTCGTGCACACCAGACCACTCACTGTAGTGACGCAGTCCGAATACTGAATGGTGTTCCCGCTGATTGAGGTAATCGTGAAGTTGCCGTTGTACGCGCCCTGCTTTTTTGGGTCGCCGCCTTGAATTATGACACCTGAGATCACGATCGGACCGCCGATCGTGGCGGAGTTGATCGCGGATGCGAGGGTGACCGTCACCACATTGCCTGATTCGCTGATCGCTGTAATGGCTGAACTCTGATTGGGCCCGACATTCGGCAGCGAGAACGTAACCGGGCTGCCGATGCCGCTGCTGAACGCAGGGTTGAATGCGGTAATAACATCGGGGTCGCCGTTCACCACGCTGCCTGCGCTAGCGACGAAAATGCGGGAAGAGTTTCCGATAAGTTGAATCGCGGCATGGGTCGGGTTGATGCCCATGTGCGCCACCCCGATGTTGCTGTCTCCAGCAACATCGATCTGCAACGCGCTCCCCGGATTGGGTGCGACATTGGTACTGATCCCGAAAACGGCGTGGGCATTTGCCGGGTTCGGCGGGTTGTTGGAGATCGGAATCACTACAGGGCGGTACACCTCACCACAAGACATCAAAATCAGCGTTGCCACCAACATTGCGGTGAACCAGCCCAGACGTCGAAGACTCATCGGCACTCCGAGAGAAGATTGTGGTACGAAATCGGAATCAAGTATTGTAGCGGTTGCTGGGTTTGTGCGCTAGAGATGAGGAACCAGTTCTCAGTTCTCAGTTCTCAGTTCTCAGTTCTCAGTTCTCAGTTCTCAGTTCTCAGTTCTCAGTTCTCAGTTCTCAGTTCTCAGTTCTCAGTTCTCAGTTCTCAGTTCTCAGTTCTCAGTTCTCAGTTCTCAGTTCTCAGTTCTCAGTTCTCAGTTCTCAGTTCTCAGTTCTCAGTTCTCAGTTCTCAGTTCTCAGTTCTCAGTTCTCAGTTCTCAGTTCTCAGTTCTCAGTTCCCAGTTCTCAGCTTCTAGCTTCTAGCTTCTAGCTTCTAGCTTCTAGCTTCTAGCTTGAGGATGCGCGGATTGTTGGGCGGGATGCCTCCTCGGATTGCGAGCGTTTGAACTCGCCACTCCAGCGCTGGAACCCTTGTCCTTGCAAATTGTTCTTACAAATCCCAAAGCCTTGTCATTCCGAAGCGTAGCGAGGAATCTGCTTTCCTGCGGCAGCGGAAATGCAGCGTACAGACGAGCAGACTCCTCAACGGCTGATCGCCGTTTCGGAATGACAGAACGCTCGAGGACAAAACGCTATCGTTGCGGTCAGCCTCGCTTGCGGCGGGGCTTTGCTGGTTCGGCGGCGGGCTCTTCCGACGTGGTGGTCGCAGCGGGCTTCTTTCTGCCCTCCATTTGTGCCAGGCTCTGCTTCAGAGCCGCCATCAGGTCGACCACGGGAGCTAACTTCTTCGGCTTTTCCACTTCTGCAACTTCGCCGCCTTCCAGCTTGGCTTCAATCAGCTTCTTCAGGTTTTCCTGGAAGTTGTCTTTGTATTTTTCCGGATCCCACTCGTCGGCGAGGGCCTCGATCAATTGATGCGCCACCTTCACTTCGGCTTCCTTCAGTTCCACTTCTGGTGCGCCGAAGCCCTCTACCTTGCGGACTTCCTCAGCGTAATACATGGTGTGCAGCATCATTCCGCCTTCGTGCGGGCGCAGGAAGACCGTGTACTCGCGGTTGTGCATGGTGATCTTGGCGATCGCGACGTATTCGCTTTCTTCCAGCGCCTTAGTCAACAGCGCGTAGGGGCGGCGGCCCGCTTCCTCGGGCATCATGTAATACGACGACTCGAAGTAAACCGGGTCGACTTCGCTGGTTTTTACGAATTCGAGAATCTCCATCGTCTTGGCTGTCTGAGGCTCGATCTTCTTGATCTCGTCCGGTTCGATGACGATGTACTCGTCCTTGCGAAACTCGTATCCCTTGACGATTTCGTTGCGCTCAACGACCTGACCGTCAGCCTGGCATACATACTGCTGCTTCAGGCGAGACTTGTCGGTGCGATGCAACATGTTGAAGGAAATACCTTGGCTGCGTGCGCCGGAGAAAAGACGCACCGGCATGGAAATGAGTCCGAACGTTAAGTGACCAGACCAGACCGAAGCAGGCATTGTACCCCTCACAGGTGTACCCACAGGCGGCCCACAACCAGCCCGGGGGTGGGTGCTAAACTCAACGGCACAGAGAGTTTAGCCTAGATTTCAATTGGATGCACCAAACTGGAAGAATGGGGAATCGAAATTCGAAGCTAGCCAAAGAGTATAGAAGTGGATGGAACCCCAATTAGTTGGGGATAACATAGTAGGTTCGTCTCTACCCGAGGTGAAGCGGACTCGCCGCCTCCTATTCGCCTTCCCCGCTCTTCAAGACCTGGATCATCGCTATGGGAGTGATGATTCGAGTAGGTCCGTGGTGTTTGAGGGCAAGGAGTCCCTTGTCGCCGGTGACGAGGAAATCAGCATGGCTTGCTTCTGCCAGTGCGAGTAGAAAGCTGTCTTTGGCGTCCGGTGCGAAAACCGCTTGGGGCACGTCCGGGCAGAACTCCGAGAGATCCCGCAGGCCTGCCGCCAGCAACTCGATCGTACTCCCTCGAAGTCTGGCCTGGAAAAAGGGTCTGCTGGTAACGTCCCGCAGCTCCGCGATGAGATCTTCGCAAGCTACAACGATGAACTTTTTTCGCTCCCACGCCTCCAGCAGCTGGGCGGGGGACCCAACCGGGGACAACAATGCCGAGAGTAGGACATCGGTGTCGAGAATGATGTTAATCAAGGCCGATGCGCCCGGCGGCGGTAGTGTTTCGCCCGGACTTCCTCGACCGATTCGTCAATCATCTTCTGCAGGTCGGTTGGAGTAACATCGGCAAAGGCGGCGCGAGCATCACGCACAGTTTGCTGAAAAATGCGCCATCGCACAGCCTCCTCGATGAACTTCGACAAATCACCTTTCTTCATTCCCTGGGCCCCGAGAAACGTACGCAGTGCATGATCCGCTTCTTTGGACCACGTAATAGTCAGTCGCGTGTTTTCCTGTTCGGATGGTGTATTGTTAGTCATATAAGCATATATCCTACTGTAAGTTTACACGATTATAGTCTGGAAAATGAAAGACTGCCGTTGGCCTCGTTCAAATTTCCAAGGACTTGAATCCTGCCAGCCTGCTTACTTCTTTGAACCTTCTCGCGTCCATCTCTCATCTGTGCATTACCCTCTTCACGTTGGAGAAAAAAATGTCCGATCTTCGCTATCCCGTCGGCAAATTCCATTACGAAGGCTCTCCGAGCCCGGAACAACATCAGGCGTTTCTTGATGAGATCGCAAAGACACCAGCAAATCTGCGAGCCTCGGTTCGGGGACTGTCGGAAGCGCAACTTGACACTCCCTATCGACCGGACGGATGGACGGTGAGGCAAGTGGTGCATCACGTTCCCGACAGCCACCTGAACTCGTATGTCCGGTTCAAACTCGCCCTGACCGAAGATGCTCCCACGATCAAGCCTTACGCTGAGGATCGATGGGCGGAGCTGGCCGACTCCAAGGCGACTCCTATCGAAGTTTCCTTAACGCTGCTCGAGTCCCTGCACGACCGTTGGGTCCGCCTGCTGCGGTCTCTGACTCCAGAACAATGGAAGCGTACCTTCCGCCATCCTGAGATGGGGCCGATGACCCTGGAGAAAACGCTTGCGCTTTATGCATGGCACGGGCCCCATCATGTGGCTCACGTTACAGAACTGCGCAAACGGATGTCGTGGTAGCTTGTCGGCACGAGGACCAGCCAGATGATCGCGAGAGTGTGGCACGGGTACACCAAGCCGGAGCACGCGGATTCCTATGAAGCGATGTTAAAGCCCGAGCTTCTGCCGGGCATCAGCAAAGCCAAAGGGTACAAGGGGAGTTATTTGCTTCGGAGAAATCTCGGAGCAGAGGTGGAGTTCATCACGATCCTGCTGTGGGAATCGATCGATGCGCTTCGGGTTGCGGCTGGACACGACGATTACGAGACCGCAATCATCCCTGAGGAGCGCCGAAAATATCTGGCGCGGTACGACACCAAAGCATCACACTATGAAGTTGCCTCAGTACACGGAATTCCGCTCTAGCGAATTGTGATTCGGATCACACCGTTGCCGGTGACGCGAATCACAAATTTCGAATGAGGCCTGGGAAGAAAGGAACTTCTCATCGGAAACTTCCGTCATCTTTCGGGGCGGGTACCGGGACTTTAACATCGACGCGATGGACTTATCTGGTCGAACAATTCTTATAAAGTACCGTTTGATTCTCTGCATTCTTATTCTGGTTTTCGAAGCGGCAGCCCAGAATACGGGCGGCTCGTGTCAGGCCCCAGACGAAAAGAAACCGTCGAGTTCCGACGATTCCATCGCCGCCGCCGCGCGAAGTTCCAAAAATCAAAAAGCTCATGCCAAAAAGGTCTTCAGTGACGAAGACATGGAAGCATGGTCGGGCCCTTTGCCGCGATTGAAAATGGAGGGCACGGAGAATTCTGACGAGATCATGGCGGCCATTACCACATACAGGGCGAAGCACACGGCTGAGCAGACAGAACGAGTGGTGCGTATCTGGTATGAGCGCTACGACGAAATCCTGGCGGCAGCCATTCAGAACAATATCGAAACCAGAGTCCTTCGCGACGCGAACACCAGCAATGGATACGAACTGTGCATGGAGAGCCGGGACTACCAGCAGTGCAACAACCGGCAAATGGCCGAGCAGCGCGGGGCACGCAACGACCAGATTCAAATCGCGAAGAATTTCAATGTGGAATCGCGCATCCAGCAGGCATTCATGAGAATTCGCAATGCGCTCATGATGAATAATCTTCGCTATGATTGGTTCAAAGTCCGTACGACCAACGGAGTGGACAAGTTCTGAACCAGGCTGCGCGTCTCAAGTGATTCCAATCTGCCAGAGCATATAACTCGTCGCCTCGCGCAATACCGCGAACATGCGCTGAAAGACGTTGCGCGGCCGCGAATCCGGCCGTGGCGCAGTGTAGACGGGACCGATTCCCTCATGCTCGAGCAGTTTGCGGATGCGAAATACGTGATACGCATCGCTCACGGCGACGCAACTATGCAGGCCGTTGGCGTGCATGATGACTCCCACGCGCGTCGCCGATTCGGACGTGTCCCGGCCCTGGGTTTCTGCGATCAGGCTGCGCTCGGGAATGCCGTGACGCATCAGGTAGTCCTTGCCAACCCCACCTTCACTGAACTTGGGATCGGAGGCGGCGCCGCCCGTGGTAATGACCACAGGAGCCACTCCGCGATGAAAAAGATCCAGGGCGTGATCCAGTCGTGCCTTCAGGACCGGAGAGGGACGGCCCGAGTATTCCGCGGCGCCAAACACCACGATTGCGTCCGAGTGAGGTACATCCTGCTGCGAGGCCGCCGCGACGATATGAGCGGCTGTGACGGCTAGAAAGGCGAGAGCTACAGTGATCGCCAGAAGCAGCAGACGAAGCCACCAGCGTCGGGGACGATGCCGTTTGGCAGATTCGTCGGTCATCCTCTACGGTTAGCCCTCGCGCTCATCCTTGAGCGAAAAATTTCGAGATTTCGTCCGCGGGAATGGCTCCTTCGCGGATAATCCGCCAGCGCGCGTTCTCATCGCTCAAGTCGATGATGGTAGACGCAACGTCGCGGGGAGAACTGCCTCCATCGACGATGATGTTAATACGTCCCTGCAGTTGGTCGCGCACCTGCTCGGCGCTGGTGCATTCGGCCGCACCGCTCAGGTTAGCGGACGTTGCAGTAATCGGAATAGCTGCAGCGCTCACAACGGCGAGGGGAATCTTCGCGTTGGGTATGCGCAAAGCGACGTTGCCCGTATTCGCCGTTACCTTTAGAGGCAGACGCGAGCCGGCTTTGACGATGATGGTCAGCGGACCTGGCCAGAACTTACGAGCTAACACGTAGAATTCTTCCGGCAGGGGCTTGGCGAGTTCCTCCGCCTGATCGGTGCTCTCGATCAGGAGTGAAAGTGGCTTATGGCGGGAGCGAGTTTTGATGTCATACACCTTGTCCACAGCGCGCAGATTGAAGGGATCGGCGGCAAGCCCGTAAAAAGTGTCGGTGGGCATGCCCAGCACTTCGCCGGACCTGATCTGATCGGCGGCATACTTCACTAGAGAGGTTTCGGGAGTCTCGGAACTGATCTTTACGATTTCGGCGCGCACGGCGCTCCTTCTGTAATTGCTATAGCAAATTAAGATTGACGGCGGAACCTATCATAATACGGCATTTGAGAACCACGAAGAGCACCAAGTTGCGCGAACAAACCCTGACTTCGTGTACGCTTAGCCTGCCCTGAGGAAGGGCATCGCCGGGGCCGCTCGCTCAAAACAAACCTATGGCTAGAGGTTCCGATCTCAAATCCGGTCAGCAGCAGAGGCTTCGCCGGATCGAAGGACGCCACAATCCCCTGGTAAAGGAAGTCCGCCAGGCTTTTGCGCGCGGGGAGCGCACCGACGGCGGCGACTGCGCTATCGAGGGCCTGCGCGTGGTGGAGGAGGCCATCCGGAGCGGGTTGAAGTTTCGAGCGATCTTCTTCAGAGAATCTTCCCAGGGCATTGCGGAGCGCCTCCTGCCGCAGATCGGCTCGCATGTAGAAACTCTGCTGATTCCCGACAAAATTTTCGATGGCGCTGTTCCCAGCGACGCGCCGCAGGGAGTCGCAGCCCTGGTCAGGCTTCGCGACTTTTCAGTAGACGACGTTCTGGAACGCCTGCAAATCGGACCGGTCATGGTGGTGGTTGGCTTACAAGATCCGGGAAACCTGGGGACGATCTTGCGTTCTGCCGAGGCATTCGGCAGCGCCGGCGTGGTGTTGGGAGAAGGCACGGTGAGCCCTTTTAATTCGAAGGTGGTCCGGGCATCGGCGGGCTCGATCTTCCGGTTGCCGGTGGTTCTCTCGAAAAATGGTGGCGGTATGGAAGGGATCACAACGAAGCTTCGCGCTCAAGATGTGCGGATGATTGCGACCTCCTCACACAAAGGGACGCCGCTCGATCAGGCACGCCTGACCGGACCATCGGCGGTCTTTGTTGGAAGTGAAGGCTCGGGACTCCCGCGCAATCTCATGGCGCAGGTAGATGAATTAGTCGCGATTCCGCATTCGCCGCAAGTCGAATCGCTGAACGCCGGCGTCGCGGGCAGCATCGTGCTGTATGAGGCGGCACGGCAGCGAGGGAGTGGCGGAGCCTGATCAATAAATGCCCGGCACCACGGCCGGAACGCGCCTCGCGTACTCTTCAAACGCCTCGCCAAATTCGGCTCGCAGCAACTTCTCCTCGCTGCGCACCCGGATCACCATGCCGATCACAAAAATGACAATGGCCGCGATCAGCGCAATCCAATGCTCCGTCGCCAGGCCCGTCGCGATCAGCATTCCCAACATGCCCGTGTAGATGGGGTTCCGAAGGTGCGCATAGGGTCCGACGGTAATCAACTGATGGCCCTCAACCAGGCGCGCCCGCAGCGCCCATTGTTTGCCGAGCGTTCGGACCGCCGACTCGATCAGCCATCCCGACATAGCCGCGATACCCACTGTCATGACTCCAAACACGATTCCTGCCATGCCTGAGAGCGCCGCGACCGGCGGCAGAAATGGCCGCCACGGAGGTTGAAAGAAAACCAGAAAGTAGCCGATCATCTGCAGAAAGATGCCGAGACTGGCGAACTTGTCGCGTTTCGCCTCTGCGGCCTTGGGTGGCCGCTTGCGGAGGAGGAAAATTCCGGCGAAGAATACCCAGCAGAGCATTACCCCGGCCAGCGTCGCCAGGGCGAGTGGGTTCGGGTTCGACATGGATTCGCCTGCTGCCATTGTGAGCCGCGCGGAAACTAATCTACCAGTTCTTCCGCAGCTTTCTCTTTCCCCTCGAATCTGCTTAAATCAAGCTTAGCGCAACACCGCGGGCGTGCCGGTGTTCCCTTAACTTGTGGTCGATATTCATTCGCACATTCTTCCGGAGGTAGACGACGGACCGAAATCCTGGGACGTCTGCGTCGCCATGTGCCGGGCGGCCGCTGCTGACGGCATCACGCACATGGTCGCGAGTCCGCATGCCAACGACCGGTATCACTACGATCGCGAGTACATGCAGGGACTCGTCGCCCACCTGCAAGAACTTGTGGGGGACACGCCGAAGATCACGCTGGGCTGCGACTTTCATCTTTCGTACGACAATTTGCAGGACGCGTTCTCCAACCCCTCGCGCTACGTCATCGGCAAAACCCACTACCTGCTGGTGGAGTTCAGCAACTACGGCGTACCGCAGAACACGACGGATTCCTTCCACAAACTCGGGGATCGCGGAATCACCGCCGTCATCACGCATCCTGAGCGCAATCCAATTCTGCGCGAGAACCTGCAGCGTGTGGTCGAGTGGGCCGAGCAGGGCTGCATCATTCAGATGACGGGTTCGGCGCTCACCGGATTCTGGGGCGAGCGCACTCGCCGCGCCGCCGAGTGGCTGCTCGAAAGCCAGGCCGTGCATGTTCTCGCGACCGACGCGCACGATCTGGAGAAGCGTGTACCGATTCTTTCGACTTCTCGCGATGCGGCCGCGCAAATCGTCGGAGATGAGGTCGCGGAAGCGCTGGTCACCGACAATCCGGGTGCGATCCTCGGCGATCAGCCGCTGCCGTTTTTCCCGCGTCCGTCGGCGATCGGCAGCTACCGAAAAAAATAGCTGGCAGAGCGGGCGCCCGGTCGATCTGCTCATCTGCTGGAGTGCGCTGCGCGGCGATTCAGAACCCCGCTGTGAGACTTTCACCCTTCACCCAAGGCCTGAGGTCGGGCAAAACTTCTTGATGCACACGAGGGAGATAAATCGATTTAACTTCTGGCTGTAAGTCTGTGATTCAGAACGGCTTCTATTGCTTATTTTACACAGCTCCAATTCCCGGTAAGCTGCTGCCCGCGAACCCTTTATAGCCCGGTGCACTAATATCGGTGCACGCCTTACTTTCAATTCGTCAACCACGAAGGACACGAAGGCGCACGAAGGAAAGCGGCAAGCGAAGCCTTCGTGCTACTTCGTGTCCTTCGTGGTTGAAGGTTTTGAGGCAGCTCCGGCGGTCCGCTTACTGCGGACTGCCTGCCTCGCTTGGAGGTGGTGTTGATGTGGGAGCGGGCATTGAGCTTGTCGTAGGTACAGGTTCGGCTGTGGCCGGAGAAGTATGAGATGTTGGCCTCGTGGGCTGAGCTTTCGGACGATCCGGCACGGTCGTCATCGCACTCTCCGGATTCAGGAGATGATCCTTGCTTGGGCCCAGACCCAGGCTGATCAGAGCGCGCGAATCGGGGACGGTTTTGCTCTGCCATCCGTGATCGGCCTGGTAGCGCCGCATCGCGTCTTCGCTGGCCTGGTTCCACGTTCCGGTGGGACCGCCGTTCAGATAATGTTCGCGGATCAACGCTTCCTGAATCGCGTGTGCGCGTTCGGAATCAATTTTCTGCTGGCCCCGGAGGCGCGAGGACTTCCGGCGCGAGCGCTTCCCGGATGTTTTGCCTGAAGAGCTCTTCACGGCACTGGAACTGCTCGAAGCTGAATGGCTCGTGTGCGATGAGGTGGACGTGGATTTGGCGGATGCAGTCGTAGCTGAATCTTGCTGAGGACTGGCCGCGGCCACCAGCGTACAACTGAGCGTCAGCGCGCAAACGGCGCTGAAGTGTGGCTTGCGAAATTTTGCGCCCGGCCGAATCATGCCCTGTGACTCTGCTCCAACAAAATAAAACCCAGCCGTTGGAACCGGCTCTGTCATCATCGCTGATCTGTTGCGACAGTACCAGTTCCGGCTGGGCAATTGACCGTTACTGAAGTGTACCGGCGTCGAAGATGGTTCCATCCTGCCGCGACGAGCCGCGCGGGCGAACCAGGAAGACCACATCCTGGCCGCTCTTCATGCTCGACTCGATCCGGGCAAAGTCCTCTTCGCTGTTGACCTGCTGCTTGTTGATCTCCAGGATAATGTCTCCGCGGGCCAGGTTGACATCTTCCGCAAATGATCCGGCCTTCACGTCCTGCACGATGACGCCTTTGCCAGCGGGAATATCCAGGCGATCGGCCATCTCCGGAGTTACCTTCCGCACCGTTATGCCGAATTTGCTTGGCTTGGGAGTATTGTCGTCGTCGTTCTCCTGATCTTCTCCCAGTCGCGCCGCAAACAATTTGGCGCGATCGGCAATGGTGACGCTCGTTTCCTGCGGTTTTCCGTTGCGCAGGAAGCTAAGCGTAACTTTTGATCCCGGCTTGCGCGCGGCGATGTCGGCCACCAACTCGGTACCCTTCGTGACCTTCTTGCCATCAACGCTGGTGATGGTGTCACCCACCTTCAGTCCGGCCTGATCGGCAGGACTGCCGGCGACAACACTCGAGATCGGTACGCCACTGCCTGAGCCGTAAACGCGGGCGATCGCGGGATTCTCGACTGCATCGAACATAATGCCAATCGATCCGCGAGAAACTTTGTGCTCGGGCCCGGTCAGCTGGTTGTAGACATCAACCACTGTCTTCGACGGCAGCGCGAAGCCGATGCCTGCGTAGGCATTCGTCTCGCTCAGAATAGCGGTGTTGATTCCGATGACTTCGCCGTTCAGGTTCACCAGTGGCCCACCGGAATTCCCGGGGTTGATGGCTGCGTCCGTCTGAATGAAAGTCTGGAACTGCCGGCCGGGCACGATATCGCGGCCTTTGGCTGAAACGATGCCTGCGGTCACAGTTCCCTGCTGTCCGAATGGGCTGCCAATGGCCAGAACCCAGTCGCCGACCTGCATACCATCGGAGTTACCCATCTTTGCTGCGGGCAATGGATGGTCTACTTCAACTTTAATCACGGCGAGATCGGTTTCCTGATCGGTGCCGATGACTTTTGCGTCGTGCTGGACTCCAGGCGGGTCATCTTCAAAGCGCACGCGGATGCGGTCGGCTTTCTCGACCACGTGACGGTTGGTCAGAATGTAGCCCTTGGGATCGACAATCACGCCCGAACCCAGCGAGCGCTCGCGGATCGCTCCGTCGCCTTGTCCAGGTCCCTGGCCGGGACCACCGAAGAAGTGATTGAAGAAATCGTCCATGCCGCCATTGTCATCGTCGTCGCCCTGCCCCTGTCCCGGAACAGCCCGGCGGCGGTGAGGGTTCTTAATCGTCGACTCGGTGTTGATGTTGACGACGCTCGGCTCAAGCTGCTTGGCGATCTGCGCGAATGCCTGCGACAAGGGATTATTTGTCGGCTGGGCCGCAGGTAGCACAAGCGGGGTGGCATCCCCCTTCTGTCCTTCTTTCCCCTTCACTTCAGAAGAAATGAGCGTTCCAATCAATATGCCCAACGATAGCGTCGCCAAGATGCTCAACGTGTATACCCAACGATGAGCCTTCATGCGCATCCACATTGCGCCCGAATCCATATGTCTACCTTCCCTCCAAACTCGTCAATCCTAAATAGTATACCTATTCGCACAACGTGACCGGTGCAGCGATCGCGGCTCAAGGCCGGGGGTTTACACGGAGGCTGTCTGGCTATTAGACGCAGGAATAGCCCAAATCGTTTGATGACGGAAGAGTCTTCAGGAGAGCAATCCCTCGCATGTAGCGGGTATCGGCTTACTTGGCTTCATACACCGTCTTCCCGCCGACAACCGTCCGCAGGACTTTGGTGGCGAGGATTTTCTCGGGCGATGAGGCCGTCAGGTCCCGGTCGAGCACCACGAAGTCAGCGAGCATGCCGGGAACAAGCTTTCCCTTTTCCTTCTCCTCGAACTCAGCAAAAGCGGAGCCCTGCGTGTAAGCGGCAATGGCCTGATCCATGGTGATGCGCTGCTCGAGAAAATATTCCTGCTTTCCGTTTTCGCTTTTGCGCGTGACAGCCGCGTAGAGCCCACGGAACGGTGTCACGGGTTCGACTGGATAGTCGGTGCCGAACGCAAGACCCACTCCCTTGTTGAGGAAAGCCAGCCAGGCATAGGAGGTTGCGGCCCGTTTGGGTCCTAGCCGATCCTGCGCCCACCGCATGTCAGTCAGCAGATGGCTGGGCTGCATGGACGCAATTATTTTCAACTGCTTGAATTGCGCGATCTGCGCCGGAGTGGTCACCTGGGCGTGTTCAATGCGCAGGCGGTAGTCGTCGCCGCCGTTGGCGGCTTTGATGTGGCCTTCCTTCGCGGCTTTCTCAGCTTCAGAAAAGGCGTCGAGCGCCATCTGCACACCCTTGTCGCCGATGGCATGAAATCCAATCTGGAATCCGGCGAGCACGCGTTCTTTTGTCATTTCGTTCAGCTTGATCGGATCGTAGCGAGGCAAGCCGGAGTTCTTGGGATCGTCCGCGTACGGCTCGAGCATCGCCGCAGTGTGTGATCCGAGAGAGCCGTCCATAAAGCCCTTCAGCATTCCGATACGTAGCATCAAGTCAGATTGCGGATGGGAATCGCGCTTCTTGGTCAACGATTCGACCGGCTCGTCGAAGGGGAGCCAGTCGCTGACGCGCGCCGTGAGCTTGCCTTCTTTTTCCAGTTCCTCGTAGATCTGAAAATTCTCCCAGGTCGGGGAGTAGTCCTGGCAAGAGGTCACGCCGTGCTCAGCCAGATCGGCGAGCGCGAGTTCGAGCCCCTGACGGCGCTGAGAATGGTTGGGCTTGGGCACGACTGCAAGCACCGCCCCTTGCGCCGTCTCGCGCAAAATGCCGGTGGGCTCTCCGCTCTCGTTGCGGTCGATGTGTCCGCCCTGAGGATCGCGGGTTGCAAGATTGACGCTGCCTAGCTGCAAGGCGCGCGTGTTGGCAACGGCTATATGGCCGTCAATTCGCACAAGAAACACCGGATGCCCGGCGGAAACTTCATCCAGATCCCAGCGCGTGGGAGTGACCTTTACGGGCCAGAGCGTTTCATCCCATCCCGAACCCATGATCCATTCCCCAGCCCGGGATTCCTGAACTTTATTCGCCACGCGGGATCGAAGTTCATCCAGCGACTTCACTCCGGTGACATCGACGCTGAGCTTGGTCTGGCCGGCGTCATCGAGATGCAGGTGCGCGTCGTTGAAACCCGGCATGGTGAAGTGTCCGCCGAGATCAACGATCTGTGTCTGCGGGCCCTTGAACTTGTCCATGTCGAGGGTTTTGCCAACCGCGAGGATTCGGTCTCCCTTGACCGCAATCGCTTCCTGGCGTTCGATGGAGGCAAAAGGAGTATTGGCGGGCACGCCGGTATAGACGTTGGCGTGGACAAAGATGACATCTGCCTTGGGCTTGGTGTCGGCCGCGGGAGCGCTGGTCTGCCCCGCACTCAGTGCGGCGAGAATGCTAACAAGCACAGCCGATCCCAGACTCGCCTTGCCTGACAGACTCATTCTCCCACCCCCGCCAGCGCCAGCATGGTCAGCAGAATGCGCTTGAGGCCAAGCTCGCGCCCGTTGGAATCGAACCACTCCTGCAGCGTGTGCGCTCCGCCGCCCGATCCGCCGCCGCCGATCGCGACCGCTTCCCTGCCCATCGAGAGCGGAACATTGGCGTCGGTCGAGGCACGCTGCACTTGTGCGGCATTGCCGAGTTGGACATCGACAGCGCGAACAATTTGCAGAATCCTCGCGCCCGGTTGCAACTCGCCCGCCGGGCGGTTTCCGATCACGACCACTTCGCAGCTCACTGCCGGTCGCTTTTGCGCTGGGGAGCGCATCTCCGCGGACATGGTTTCGTCCTCTACCGCCCGGTTGAGGGCCTGCCGCAAGGACTGTTCGAGGCGCTCCATCTCGGTCATGGAGGTCGAACGGATGTCGACCTTCATGCTGGCTGATTCAGGAATCGAATTCACCGACGTGCCGCCGCGGATTACTCCAATGTTGAATGTGGTCTTCGGGGTATCCGGCACAGTCGTGGCAGTGAATGTAGCAACGGCCTTGGCCAGAATCACGATCGGATTCGGTGCTCCGAAATCGCTCCAGGAATGTCCGCCCGGGCCGCGCACGATGACTTCAAAACGCCGGCTGCCCAGGGCTTCGGCGACGATGGTGTCGGCGCCCGCCCCGTCGAGCACGAGGCTGTACGCGATGGAATCCTTCCAGCGGGGAGTGGAGAAGATATGGCGCATACCGCGCAGATCGCCTTCCCCTTCTTCGCCGACGTTTCCTATGAAAACGAACGGCAGCGCATGCCGGATGCGCACCGACCGCAGCAGGGCCGCGATTCCCAACAGCGCCGCCACGCCCGCGCCGTTGTCGGAAACTCCCGGACCGTATATGCGGCTTCCCTGATTGCGGATGTTTAGCGGAGTGTTCGCGGGAAACACGGTATCGATGTGCGCACTGAGCGAGACGTACCGGCGGCCGAAGCCGGGATGCGTGCCGAAGACATTGCCCACGTCATCGATACGGACATCGTCAAGCCCGACTTCGCGGAAGCGTTCCGCCAGCCAGGCTCCCCGGGCCGACTCGCCAAAGGGAGGCGCCGGGATGCGCGCCATCTCCATCTGCCAATGCAGCAGCTGCGGCTCGTTGGCGCGAAACCAGTTGAAGGCCGAACGCACCTCGGGCGAGGCGGCCAGGCGCGCCACCTCACGCTGCATGACCTCCTTGCCCGCAGCGTTCTTCACTGCAGGACCGGAGTCAGGCGATTCCCCGTGCGGAACATTCAGGCTCATGAGACGAATAGGTTCTTCAGTGTACAACGCGTTTGAAACATCTGGGCATTACCGAAGTCGGAAACCGTGAGGGGTCAGCAGACCGTCCAAGTACAATGCCTGTATAGCGTCGATCGTTCAGGGGCAACGATGCGAATACGCCTTACCTTGTTTGTTGCGACTATTGCACTGTTGGCATCGACCGTGGGTCATGCGCAGGCTGACCACCACCACCAACCTGAGACGCTGGGCAGCGTAGTTTTCAACACATCGTGCAGTAGCACAGTTCAACCGCAGTTCAATCGCGCTGTAGCTCTGATGCACTCGTTTCAATTTCGAAACGCCATTGAGGCCTTCGACGCGATTCTCGTAACCGAACCATCCTGTGCCACCGCATATTGGGGCATCGCGCTGAGTAGTTGGGGTAACCCCTTCGCCGCAGGGCTTAAGTCCACGGCACAGCTCGAGCAAGGACTCAAGGCGATCGAGCAGGCGCGAGTGAGCCCTCCGAAGACCGAACGTGAGCGTGCCTATGTAGAGGCGGTCGCATATCTCTTTACCAACACCGCGACCACCGACCAGCAATCACGAAAGCTGGGATACGAAGGCGCTATGGCCGCTCTCAGCGCCGCTCATCCCGAGGATATGGAAGCCGTCATCTTCTATGCGCTGGCTGTCGCCGCCGATGCCGATCCAGCCGATAAAACGTATGCGAAGCAACTGAAAGCCGGAGCGATCCTGGAGAGCCTGTTTGCCAAGTATCCCGATCATCCGGGATTGGCTCACTACATCATTCACGCTTACGACGTTCCACCGCTGGCGGGGCGGGCGATCGGAGCGGCGCAACGTTATGGCGAGATCGCACCTTCCACGCCGCACGCGTTGCACATGCCATCCCATACGTTCACGCGCGTTGGAGATTGGCAAGCCTCGATCGACGCCAACGTAGCCGCTGCGGCAGCAGCACGAAAAGCGGGTCAGACGCCCGAGGAGTTGCACGCCACCGACTACATGGTCTACGCCTACTTGCAAACCGGTCAGGACAACGCTGCGAAGCATCTGGTGGAATCGGCCGCTGAAACCTTTGCCCACCTTGATCCGGCCTCTCCGAACACCGGAGCGGCCAGCCCCGCTACGGCATACTTTGCGCGCGCGGCGATTCCTGCCCGCTACTGTCTGGAACGGAAAGCATGGTCCGAGGCAGCCAAGCTGGAGACCGTTTCGAGCCCATTTCCGTACACCGACGCCATCACGTACTTCGCGCGTGGCCTGGCGGCCGCGCACCTTAAGGATCGCGCTGCGGCGCTCTCGGCGATCGAGTCTCTGAAACAGATCCGCGAAAAACTGACGACGATGAAAGAGAATTATTGGGCCAACCAGGTCGACATTCAGCGACAAGAAGTATCTTCTTGGCTGGCCATTGCGGATGGCGACAGCGAGGGAGCTCTCATCGGAATGCGTGCGGCTGCGGGACGAGAAGATCAGACCGAAAAGAGCGTAATCACTCCTGGTCCGCTTGCGCCGGCGCGCGAAGTGCTGGCGGAATTATTACTGGAATTAAAGCGACCCACGGAGGCACTCAAGGAGTTTGAAGCAACGCTGACCAAGGAACCCAACCGCTTTCGGTCACTGTACGGAGCGGCCGAAGCGGCGAAGCTGGCTGGCGATCGTCACACGGCGCAGACTTATTTCCAGAAATTGCTCGAAGTTGCGGTTCGGGGTGACAAGCCTGGACGGCAAGAGTTGGCCGAAGCGCTCAGCGCAGCACAAGCAGAATAGATGCCGTCCAAATGACACCTACCCAATCGTTCAAGCTACCTATAGGGCCTTACCCGGCTGCGGAAAAACCCACACCCGCGACACACATCTTGACCTCAGCGGCTCTGTAGCTGGCGCAAAACACCCTAGCGCTCAATGACTAGCGGTCAAAACGTGTAATGGCCTGATAACAGCCGTGCGCGTGCAACGATCTCGAGCCTTGTCTGCTGCGAACGCTAAGCTGCTGTCACATTGAATCCGAACAGTTTCCTTTCGCCAATCAGCTTGTGCTAGCGCCAAAAATCGAAATACATCGACGTCTCCACACGGATTGGCGTCTGCCCGCACTGCGCCGGTTTGTAGCGCCAACGGCGAAACGCTTCCAACGCTGCCGTGTTCATATCCGGATTTGCGCCTTGGATGACTGTCACGTGTGACAATGACCCATTCACTTCGACAATTCCGTAAAGGATGACCCGTTTTGCAGCCATCGAGCGAATAGCGGGGGAATAGTTCAGGGGAACCCGTTCCACCGGCTCGGCATCTTGCATATCGTCGCATTGTGGCCACAACACGGCATCTGATGGCGGATTGAAGAAAGCCGTGTTGACTTCCTTGACTTCGGTTATTTCCAGAACCTTCACCGTGGCGACGGTCTTCCCATCTTGAAATGCTCGAATCTCAAAAGGGACTAACTTGGCACCGACCGAATGAAAGGCACCGAATTCGATGCGGGAGATCGGAGGCGTTGCTTGACGGTCCTTTTGCGGGTACTCAACACCGACGAGCGCACCATCGCTCTCGTCGAAGCAGAGAACTCGATCTGTAGCTTTTGCCCAGTTCACTGCCACACAACTTTGTCGCACTCCTTCTTTCTCCCGGCTTTTCACTTTTCCAAGAGTTTGCACGGAGCGTACTCTCAGAGCATCCTTCAGATGCAACATTCCAGACAGCTCATAAACAAGCATCGGCTGGTAGTCGAGCGTGTTTTTCTGCCAGTAGCCCTTGGCATCGCGCACCCGCAGCCGCTCGTAATTTGCAAATTTGATTTCTTCGCGCCATTCCGTTGGCGAAACCCAGTCGAAAATGAGGTCGCCTTGAGCAGTGGTGCCATTGGCACCTGTAACCCCGAGTTCTGCCTTTAAGCGTAGCGCCGGCGTTCGTTCATCCCAGACCTGCAGTGAACGCGCTTTCGCAACCAATGTTTGGGGATTTGCGGCTTCTTCCTTTGAGGCGCAACGAGCGATCGGCGAGAAAAACAAAGCAGCAAGGGCCAAAATTACTGGGGAACTTGGCTTCATGCCGACGATTATACGTGGCCTTGAAATGTGCCACTCTCAAACAAGGCAGAAGATTCGGATCGTGAAGCGTTATACGTTGAGCGCTGTTGTAACATCTCTTTACACTTATCGACCCCGCAAAGGGGTTTCAGGCGCTTTTTGCGTCTGCTCCCACTGACTGGCTCAGCCTGCCTATCCTAGCGTTCCGCGCCTTCGCGCTGCGATCCGCCTGCAGGCACGCAGGCTGTCTGCGCGGGCTTACTTCCCAGCCTGCAGCACGGGCGGATGATGCTTCGACAGCGCTTCGAAGTCGATGAACAGGCGCTGCGGTAGTTTACTGACACTTTGCATCGCGTAAAGCCGCCACTCAAAACCACGCAGTTATCGCAGCGCTGAAAGAGCTTGCGGAAAAAACTCGTTTTATATGCTGACAACGTCCCTCAGCGGCTAAAGCCGGATGATTTTGTGGAACTTAGTGGCGCGGCTTGAAGCCGCGCCCTTTCAAAACGGTTTACAAAACTGCATTTTCCGCAAGCTGTGAAAGCGCTGCGCCACCAAAACGATTGACGGATCGACTTTTTCCGCAGCCTGTTAGGTAGGGATCTCGCGTCAGCTTGAGGAGGTTCTGCGGGTTCTTGTGCTAGCGCTGCGTGCATCGACGGCGTCCACGAGTCTTTTAGTGGCGCGAACGTCGATAGCATGGCGAGAGCCGCCACGAAGAATCGGGCCGGCGATCGCGTCCAGTTCCGGCGGGTTGCCCTGATCGACATCTTTCTGCATCGAACTGCGCATGCCGTAGGGCGCCCTGCTCATGCCCGAAAAAACAATGTTGGCATCGACCTTCGCACCCTCGGCGGCGGCTACCGCGCAAGCTTCGCGCACGCAGGACGCCCACTGAGCTTTCCACTCGGGGTTATTCAGAACTCCGCCTACGGGCTGATCGAACGCCGTGGTCGCCAGGGCGATCGGGGCGAGGAAGACGAGTTTGGTCCACATCAGCGTGGCCTCATCGTCGATGAAATGGCATTCGAAGCCGATCTTCTGGAACTGCTCGAGCGTGGTGCTCAGTAATGTCCGCCCGGCAGAGGACACGTTTAAGATGGCGAACGGCGAGCGGTGCACGATGTTGCCGGGGGCCACGCGCTCGGATTCGACCGCTATGGTGGCGGCGATCACGCACTCATCACCGAATCTTTTTCGCAGCAACGCGAGGTGATCGATGCCGTTGAGCAGAGGAACGATGGCGCCGACCGACTCCGGATGCGTTACCGCGCCAAGGGAGTCCTGCAGTTGAGTGGCTTTGACGGCAATCCACAGCACGTCGACAGGTGGTACCTCCGCGCTGCGCGCCACGGGCACAGTAAAGTTTCCGAAGGGACTTTCCAGCTTCAGTTGCTCGGGGTAAGACGCCAGAGAATCGGGCTTAACTACGACGGTAACTGAATCGCCCAATCGGGCGAGAGAGGCGCCGATCAGGCCTCCGACACCGCCTACACCGAGAATCGCATGTCGAAGGGCTGGCATGCGGCTATTTCTTCAGCGCCGAGACCGGCACGCACTCGAGGATCTCGGCCTCGCTCAGCGTGTGATCGCTCTGCTTGGCGCGCTGGTAGATGCGGTCGACAATGTCATCGGACGCCGGGATGTTGTGCCGCTCCAGCCAGAACAGGACATTCGACTTGCCGCTCATCGGGCCGACGTCGATGATCTGGTCAAGCCCGAACACGTGGGACGGCACTCCGGAGTAGACCGTGTTGGCCAGCACAACATCATTCTTGTGATACGCCTTGATGATCGCCGCCGCATGCACGCCGGTTGCGGTGCGGAATGCATCATCGCCGACAACTGGATAATTGCGCGGGATTGGCACGCCGGTCGCGCGCGATACCGCTTCGCAATATTCCTTGAGCTTGGTCAGGTCCTGCTGGTCCCAGGGCGCGATGTCCATCAGCTTGAGATTGACCAGCATCTGGTCGATCTGGGTGTTGCCGACCCGCTCGCCCAGACCGATGGCGCAGCCGTGCACGCTATGTGCCCCCGCAATGATCGCCGCCATGGAGTTGGCAATCGCAAGCCCGCGGTCGCTGTGACCGTGCCAGTCCACGCGAATCTTCTCACCGGAGGGTTTGACGACCTCCGCGATCACGAATCGCACCAGCGACAAAGCGCCCATGGGAGTGGCATGCCCGGCGGTGTCGCAAATGCAAATCGCCCGCGCGCCGCATTCGATCGCCGTCTTGTACAGCCGCTTCACTGTTTCTGGATCGCAGCGGCTCGTGTCCTCGGTGACGTACATGACATCGAGCCCGAGCGAAACCGCGTACTTCACGGCCTTCTCGGTCGTCTTCAGCAGGAAGTCGTCGGTCCAGCCTTCGGTGAAGCGGCGAATTGGGCTGGAGCCGATGAACGTCGCGGCCTCGATGCGCAGGCCGGTCTTCTGCACGATCTCAGCAATCGGTCGAATGTCGTTCTCATGCGTACGCGCGGCGCAGTTGGCCTGAATCTTCATCTTATGCGCAGCGATCTCGCGAGCCAGCGCGGTCACGGCTTCAATGGCACGCGGCCCCGCTCCGGGCAGCCCGAGATCAAGGGAGTTGATCCCGAGCGCCTCCATCAGATGAAGAATCTCGATCTTCTCGGAGATCGAAGGATCGCGCACCGAAGGCGACTGCAGCCCGTCGCGCAGACTCTCGTCATTGAGCAGAATCGGTCCGGGAGGCTTTAGGCCCGGCGGGAAGTTCTTGTTCCAGTCGTAGATGAGGTCGGAGGTGTTCATGGAACAGCTATTAGCTCTTAGCCTTTAGCTCTTAGCTCCGTATGAGGCAGCACGCGTCCGGGATGAAATGGCCTGCAGTAACAGAAGTCCCCATCGCCGAGCCCACACAGTTTCAAGCTAACAGCTAAGAGCTAATAGCTAAAAGCTTGTTTATTTTTCCTTCGGCGGCAGCGTCAATCCAAAGACCGAGATCATCCCCGTGCCCGCGACGTTGACCTTGCCCTCCCCGGGAGTGGGCAGGTACAGCGCCTTGCAGTTTTCGCAGCGGTAGACTTCGGCATTCGGGCCCCAGGCCTTCTCGACGTCTCCACATTCACGTTCGACCACGTCGGTTTTGTAGGACCAGAGCTTTAGATGCCCGCCGCAGAACTTGCCTTTGGCATCTTTTTCGTTGCATGCACGCTGGCCCTGCTTTTTGATCTTTACCTTATGGTTGGGAAGCTGCGGGATATTCACGGAGCCGGAAGTGGTCACTTCGCCAGTCGCCAAAGGACATACCCTCAATTCGGGCGGCTTTTCGCGCCGCCGGATTCGGCCTAATGCGCTCATTGTAACCGAAACTGCGAGAGCAATAACCACGAAGGACACTAAGGTGCACGAAGGAAAACCAGCAAACGTCTTCCTTCGTGTACCTGCGTGTGCTTCGTGGTTGCAGGCTTTTGATCTGCTAGTCTGATGACAACTTCATGATCACGATCGTTTCTGGCCTTCCGCGGTCGGGCACCTCTTTGATGATGCAGATGCTGGTCGCCGGTGGGATGACTCCGCTTTCTGACGGCGAGCGCACGGCCGATGCCGATAATCCGCGCGGGTATCTCGAGTGGGAGCAGATCAAGCAACTTCCCGATGATCCTGGCTGCATTGCCGAAGCCGAGGGCAAGGTCGTAAAGGTGATCTCGCGGCTTTTGCTGTCACTGCCTGCCGGACACGACTACCGGGTGATCTTCATGCAGCGGCCGCTGCCGGAAGTTCTGGCGTCCCAGGATCAGATGTTGCGGCGCCGTGGCACCTATAAAGAGGGCGCGAATCCGGCCGCGATGGCTGCGGCCTTTGAGAAGCACTTGCGTGATGTCTATGCCTGGCTCGACGGGAAACCTTACTTGAAATCGATTCGGGTTTCATACCACGACGCGCTAGAGCACCCGGAAGAAGTCAGCCGGAAAATTGCCGAGTTTCTGGAGATTTCCCTGAACGTAAGGAGTATGGCGCAGCAGGTTGACGGGGCGCTTTACCGCAACCGAACCGTGTGACTCTCAATCCCCGTGTAATTCTGAGCGGCGCTGTTTGCCGCGAAGGACCTGTGCAACCTGCTCGCAACACAAAAGCTGCCGGCAGAATGCACAGATCCTCCGCCGCCAAAACCGCGGCTCAGGATGACAATGCGCGAGTTCTAGAACTCGCGCTTGGGCGCGACTTGATCCGCGCCCACGCGTCCCGCCTCAATCTCGGCTTTGAAGTAGTTCTCCGCTTTCACCGGAGCGCCCGCCATCCGCCGCAGGATGCCGATCTGACCGCTGTGGGTGAAGGCGTCAGCGACCGGCCCCTGAAACAAATTCTCCAGCGACGCCTGCAAGGGTGCGCCGGACGCCAGATAGTCGTCAAATCTCTTCACTGCCGCGAAGAACCTGCTCACCTCGCCATCCCATGGCAGCGGATTGGAGTCATTCCATTTGCGTTCGCCGTTGGCCATCGACAGTCCCCAGTCCATGAGGTCGCCGATGTGGGCAAGGATCTGGGCCGGCGTACGTGCACCACCGCCCGCTTGGAATTCTGCAAACCCGGCGGGCGCGCCGCGCAGCGTCTTCCCGCAGCGGTAGGCAAGCGTGGCTAAGGTGTGGCGCAGTAAATGACGTTGGGCGTGGAATTCGGTCGGCTCACTCATGGCCATCCAGCTTACACTGAAGCGTGGAGGCGGAACACATGGGGAAGAAGGCAAGTCTTTCGGGAGAGGCCGGCCCGGAAAAATCACTCGTGGCTCGCGTGGGCGCTGTCAGCCGGGTCAACGCCGAGCACTACCGATGGGGACACGAGTGCGATGCGTGGCATCTGGTCAAAGATCCGCAGTTGACGGTGATCGAGGAACTCATTCCTCCGGGCGCGGCGGAGGTGCGACACTATCACAAGAAGGCGCAGCAGTTTTTCTACATCCTCTCAGGCGAGGCGATCATGGAAGTGGACGGAGATCCTGTGCTCGTGCCGGCGGGAAGCGGCATCCGCATCATGCCGGGCGTGCGCCACCAGATTCGCAATCCTTCCTCGAGCCCATTGCGGCTGCTGGTGATCTCACATCCGCCGAGTCATGGCGACAAGTGGACGGAGTAAGGCTGCACGGTCGGTTCACAGTTGTATTCTGCCGATTCCGCGCAAATTGACGTGCCTATGACTCGGTCGCCTGCGATCCGCGCCAAAACGCAACCCTTTTATCCCGGTCAATAATTGTTATTGCCTCTGGCGGCAGCTAAAGATCGTTTGGCACGAACATCCTGCTACCGCGTCCCCAGACCGTCTAGAGCTTTGTATTCGAGGTAGGTAAACAGTAGAAGAAGTACCGCGCACAAAATGTAAATTGGGAACACATGCTTGGGGTGCCACAGTTGCACTATTGGCGGCATCTTCTGCTTCGTCGCCAAAAGCCAACCACCTTGCTTTTCTGGCCAGTTTGACCACAAGATTGCAAAACTAGCCACAAATATCAGCAAAGCAAAATACAAGATTGAAGTAGCCAGCACCATAAATCCACTCCGCGATTGAGTATGCCACGGGCATCGTTAATTGAAATATCCGATCCCCGCGGTTTCACGATTCAGGGCCGATTCATAGCCGGTTGCGCCAGAGCGTTCCGGTTGCGCGGAGTGCTCCGCGCAGACGCGGGTCATAATTGCTTGCGAATTGCATATCCAGAAAACCCTCCATCTGGCTTCGGAAAGCGTCGCCGTAGCCGTACCACCAGACTTTCTTCATACCGGGCATCTGGTCGGTGTCGATATATTTCAGCCGGACCATTTCTTCCAAGCCAAAACGCCCGTGAGTTCGGCCCAGGCCGCTGGCTTTGACGCCGCCATGCGGAGCCTCACTGATGCCGAAGCACGAAATGACGTCGTTCACCATGACGGTGCCCGCGTGAATGCGGCGGGCCAGGCGCTCTCCCCGATCCGAATCGCGCGTCCAGACGCTGGCGGCGAGACCGTACTCTGAGTCGTTGGCGAGACAGATGGCTTGTTCGTCGTCGTCGAACGGCATGATCGGCAGCACCGGGCCAAAGGTCTCCTCGCGCATGATGCGCATCTCATGCGTCACATCGGCCAATACCGTTGGAGTGTAGAAATTTAGTCCCAACTCTGGCAGCCGCGAGCCTCCGCTGAGAATCCGTGCCCCGCGTGCCTTCGCGTCCTCCACATGCGACTCGACAATCCGCAACTGCCTGTCGTGGATCAGCGGCCCGACGTCGGTTTCGCGATCTTCCCCGTGGCCCACGCGCAGTTTTTTCGTTTTTTGCGCGCATGCCGCAAGAAATCTTTCATACAAGCTGCGATGCACGTAACAGCGTTCGACCGACAAGCAGGCCTGGCCGGCATTGACAAAGGCTCCCCAAACGGCAGCGCTGGATGCGACGTCGATATCCGCGTCATCCAACACGAGCATGGGATCTTTGCCACCTAGTTCCAGGACGACGGGAAGCAGCCGTTCTGCAGCGACTGAGGCGATGCACTTTCCGGCACTGACGCTACCGGTGAAGACCAGTTTGTCTACTGGCGAACGCACCAATGCCGCCCCCGCCGCGCCCTCGCCGACAACCACTTGAAAGGCGTCCTGCGGCACGCCCGACGCGTGAAGTAGGGCAGCAAGTTCCAGAGCCACCAGCGGCGTCAACTCTGAGGGTTTCAGGATGACAGCATTCCCGGCCACTAGCGCGGCCAGGGTCTCCGTCGCCGGAATCGAAAAAGGATAATTCCACGGCGAGATGATCCCGATCACGCCATGCGGTTCGCGCACCAGGCGTCCAGCCTTCAGCTTCGTGGCCAAATTTCCGTGGGGAACGGGCTCGTCGCGCAGGAAGGCAAAAGCATTCTCGCTAAGAAATCGGCAGGCATCGAGCACGACCAGGACTTCTGTAACCATGGCTTCCGTCAGCGGCTTGCCTGCCTCGCGGGTAATCGCCACCGCGATTTGCGACTTTCGTGAATGCAGCATTCGTTGGAACTCGCGAATTGCCGCCAGGCGTTTTCGCAATCCAAGTTCGGCCCATCCCGGCTGGGCCGCCTGAGCCCGTTCGACAGCGGCATGGACTTCAGCATCGCCGGCGCACTCCAGCTCCTGCAGCACTTCGCCGGTGGCGGGATTCACGGAGGAAATCTTTCGAGCCGTAATTTGCAGATCGGTCGCCATGGAGTAATGGTATTCCGTAGAGACGTAGCTAGGCACGTTTCTTGTCTGGAGCCTTCTTCAACCTAAGAAGTCGATCCCTAGATTGTGTCGGGAAGATTGTGTGGGGACAGCAGGGCTGAATTTCGGTGCAAGGGGCAACGACGGCCGCTGGCGCGGCCGGACAGCCGAAGGCGGCTGTCTCCACAAAATTCTTCGGATCTTTCGGAATGTCGAGCGAGATGGCCCTAGTACTCCACTTCGAGCAGGTACAGCCCCGCAGCAGGTGCTGTGGCTCCCGCCGCCGACCGGTTGTGAGCTTCCAAAATCCGCGTAACGTCGTCGGCGTGCACCGTGCCGCGGCCCACGAGTATGAACGTCCCTACCAGATTGCGTACCATGTGGTGCAGAAATCCGGAGCCGGTCACCGTGTAGACCAATTCCGCGCCCACGCGTTCCCATGCTGATGAGAAGATCGTCCGCACATTCGAGACCGGCTCGCCTTCGCGTCCCCGTTCCGGATCGACCGCGGCGAACGAGGTGAAGTCGCGCTCTCCGATAACCAAGCCAGCGGCACCGATCATCGCTTCCTCTTTGAGCGGGTATGGATAGTGCCACACATATCGCGCCAGGAATGGCGGACAGATCGTCTCTCGATAGATCCGGTATCGATAAGTCTTTCCGCGCGCCGAGTGGCGCGCATGAAATTCCAGCGGCATTTCTTTCACATCCAGAATGCGCACCGAGGGCGGCAGGATATCGTTCAACGCTTTCAGGAAATTCTCCGTGGGCACCGGCGACGATGTGACAAATGTCATAACCTGCGCCAGCGCGTGCACTCCCGCGTCGGTGCGGCCGGAGCCTTGCGGCAATACCTTTTCACCGGTGATTCGTCCAATGGCTGAGGCGAGTGTCCCCTGCACCGTCACTGCGTCAGGCTGCACCTGCCACCCGGAGAATTCCGCCCCATCGTAGGAGAGGATCAATTTGAGATTGCGCCGGCGAAGTTTAGAGTCCGGCGGAAGCTTCGAATCATCGAAGTCAATTAAATCCATGCAGGCGATCCCGTTAAACGGATGGGGCGGAAGCGATTTCGCGTTTCGGTCAGCTATACTAAACGGTTTCCACGGAAACCTGGCTTCGATCTTGGACACTCCGGTCGAAGCTCGGCCTCGAAACGCTGCAGTCCGCAGAACCGAAGGCAACAAGAAAGAGTCCTGGTTTGTCCAGCTTTCCGGAACCTTCCGCCGCTCCTTTGCGTACCAATGCCTGAGTAGGGATTTGGTGTCAGGAAAACTGCAGCCGGCAGAACTTAATTTTTTTCGTAACCAAGCATTAATCAACGTGGTTTTTACGATCGGAGATGAGTAGATGCCATTTGCACGTATAACCTCGACCATCCGGCTCGCCGCCACGGCAAGTCTATTTTTAACGCTGACTATGGCCTGTTGGGCGCAGGAGCCGCCCGCCGCGCCGACGCCACAGAATACTCCCGAAACCAAGCCGGTTCCGGCGCTGAACTATAGCAAGCCGGTGAAGCATTTTCCCAATCCCATTGGCCCTTATACGCCGCGTCAGGTGGACCCGCCGAATTTGGCGAACACGGCGCGGATCGACTCTCTGATGCGCGAGGGCAAGCTCTATCTTTCGTTGAATGACGCAATCGCCCTTGCCCTCGAGAACAATCTTGATATCGCCATCGCGCGCTATAACCTGAACATCGCAGATACTGATGTGTTGCGTGCCAAGGCCGGCGCGAACATTCTGGGCGTGAATGTCGGCATTGTGCAGAACACTCCAGGCGGCGGCGTGGGCGGCATCGGAACGCAGGTTGGCTCCGGCACAGGCGGAACTTCCCTTGGCGCTGGCGGAGCCGGTGTGGGCGTTGGCGGTATTGTCGGTTCGACAGCAGGCGGACTTTTCGGGCCGCTCATCACCAGCTTCGACCCAGTGCTAACGGGATTTTTTCAAAGTGACCACTTCCACATCCTGCCCTCAAGCACATTCAGTCCAGCCTCGCCGCAGAACACAACCACCACCAATTTTTCGTACAATCAGGGATTCCAGTGGGGAACCAACTTGTCGGTCGGCTTCAACAACAGTCGCACCACAGTCGGCAACGCCCCTTTCACTCCTCTGAGTCCGCAGTTGAATTCCAATTTCCAGTTCAAACTGACACAGCACTTGCTTCAAGGATTCGGATTCGCTCCCAACACCCGCTTTATCCGGATCGCCAAGAACAACCGTGAGCTGTCGGATGTAGCGTTCCGATTGCAAATCATCACCAGCGTCGATCAGATCGAGAACATGTACTGGGATCTGGTCTACGCCTACGAAAATCTGCGGGTGAAGCAAGAATCTTTGACCTTCTCGCAGAAGACTCTTTCTGACACCAAGAAGCAGGTGGAGATCGGCAGCCTCGCTCCGATTGAAGCAGTGCGCGCACAGAGCACGGTCGCAGCCGATGAGCAGGCGTTGACGGTTGCCCGGACGAACCTCCAGTTGGAGCAGCTGATCATGAAGAACGCGCTCAGCCGCACGCTGCACGATCCGGTACTGGCAAATGCCGATGTGGTTCCTACTTCAACCATGGAAGTTCCGGAAAACGAGCAAGTTCAACCGACCGAGGAATTGGTGAATGCGGCGCTGCAGCACCGGGCGGAGCTAATAGAGTCGCGGATTCAGTTAAACAGCCAGCAAATCAGCAACCAGGGACTGCGCAGCCTTCTATTACCAACCTTGGATGCCTATGCCTACTACGGCGGCTATGGGTTAGGCGGATCGCAGAATCCTACCAACCTTTGTGGTAACCCGGATAACCCCGGCTTCGGTTGTTCGACGACACCAGCTTCGCCGATTAGCTACGGGGGAACCCTCAATCAGCTCATCAATTCCACCGCTCCCGACAAAGGCGTCGGTCTGCAACTCAGCATACCCCTGCGGAACCGGGCCGCTCAAGCCATACAAATCCGCGGCCAACTGGAATATCGCCAGGAACAAATGGCGCTGCAGCAGACCGAGAACCGGGTAAGCATTGAAGTTCGTCAAGCCCAGTTCGCGGTCGAGCAAAACCGTGCCAGCGTGGCATCGGCCCAGGCTGCCGTGGACTATGCAAAACAGTCGCTCGACGCCGAGCAGAAAAAATATCAGTTCGGTACTTCGACGACCACGGCTGTTCTGCAAACTCGCAGTGCGCTGGCGACGGCGGAGTCAACGTTGATGTCGGCCATGGCTGCCTACGAAAAGTCGCGAGTTGAGCTGGAGCGCGCCACCGGCTCGCTGCTCGACCACAACGGCATCAGCATCGACGATGCCGCACGCGGTCAGGTCACGCACCTGCCCAACATCCCGTACGTCGCACCTCGCAAGGAACTGCCTTTGGTCCAACCGGCTGCGCAACCGCAACAGTAAGGCAATTCTGCGAATCTCAACGCCGCTGTGCCAGCACAGCGGCGTTTTCTTTTCCTCACAATTCTTTACAATCCTCGACCCCGCGTAGCAAACTTCTGCCGCTAAGATGAAGTGACGCTTTTTCGCGTTCTGCATCCAAACTTTGCGCTTTCTGATTTCTGATCCTGCAATGCTTTGCCTTATTTCTAGCCGCAAGGAGAAGCTCATGTCCTTCCCGTGTCTGATTTCTACTTTCAGGTCAGTAGCGCGGCATTGCGCTGCCGTTCTTCTGATCGCAACCGTACCGTTCTCGCTCGCGGCGCAACAGAGTTCGCCAGCGGCAGCGTCGCAGTCAGCGCCTCCTGCCTCGCCGCAGCCTGCACCGCCTCATCCCGTCCATCTCGTCGATTATTCGCAGCCGCGGTCGGCCTTCCCTCATGTTCTGCAGCCTTATCTGCCGCGTGAGCTGGCGCAGCCATCTTTTGGAAATTCGCCGCGCATCGATTCGCTGATGCGCGATGGCAAGATCTATCTCTCGATCGAGGACGCGATCGCCCTGACGCTGGAGAACAACCTCGACCTCGACCTCGCCCGTTACAACCTGAACATCGCCGACGCCGACCTGCTCCGGGCTAAGTCAGGGGCCAATATTCTCGGCGTGAGTACAGGCATCGTGCAGAACACTCCCGGCGGCGGCGTGGGTGGACTAGGCGGCACGGTCGGCTCAGGAACAGGCGGGACGACCGTCGCCGCGGGCGGCGCGGGCACCGGCACCAACGGTCTGGTCAGTACCACGTTAGGTGTGGGATCTCCCATCACGAGCTTCGACCCGCAACTGACCAGCACGTTGCAACTCGACAAGAACGAGACGGCATCCACAAGCGTCTTTAGTCCGGCACCTGGAGGCATCGTTGCCCAAAACACCTACACGGCGGACTTCGGCTACACGCAAGGTTTTCAGTGGGGAACCACGCTGACCGCGGTTTTCAACAATACCCATCTGGCCACCAACAGCACGGTGAACCTGCTCACCCCACAACTGGGCTCGAATTTTCAATTTAGAGTCACGCAAAACCTGCTGCAAGGATTCGGCACGCTGCCCAACACGCGATTCATTCGCATTGCAAAAAACAATCGCGAAATTTCCGACGTCGCCTTCCGGCTGCAGATCATTACCACTGTGGATCAGATCGAAAACATGTATTGGGACCTGGTCTATGCCTTTGAAAATCTGCGCGTGCAGCAGGAGTCTCTTACCTACGCGCAGAGGGCATTGGATGACGCGAAACGGCAGGCACAGGTGGGCACTGTTCCACCAATTCAGGTCGTCAGCGCACAGAGCACAGTTGCGACGGACCAGCAGAACCTGATTGTTTCTCAAAACAACCTGCAACTGCAGCAACTGCTGATGAAGAATGCGCTCAGCCGCAGTATTGAAGATCCAGTGCTGGCCGAGGCCGACGTGATTCCCACCTCGGTCATGCAGGTTCCGCAAGAAGAAGCGGTGATTCCGATCCAGGACCTGATCAACGACGCGCTGCAGCATCGCGCCGAACTGGTGGAATCGCGCATTGATCTCAACTCGCGCGACATCAACAACAAGGCCGTGCGGAATGCCATGCTGCCCACTCTGAATGCGTTCGCTTATTACGGAGGTTCTGGCGTGGGCGGAGATTTGAATTCGCAGTGTACATTCCAAGGCAACGCATGCTCACCTCCTCCGATATTTCACGGTGCGAATTCCGTGAGCTACGGCGGAACGCTCAATCAGTTCGTGAACGGAACGGCGCCCGATAAAGGCATCGGCCTCACACTTAGTATTCCGATTCGCAACCGGCTGGCGCAGTCGAACCAGGTGCGGGCGCAACTGGAATACCGCCAGGCACAGGTGCGACAGCACCAGCTTGAAAATCAGGTGCGGATCGAAGTGCGCAACGCGCAATTCGATGTGAAACAGAACCGGACCGCGGTGCAGGCGGCGCAGTCCGCAGTCGATCTGGCTAGGCAGACTCTGGATGCGGATCAGCAGAAGTTGAAGGTAGGACTCACCACGCAGGTGACCATCCTGCAGGACGCCGCCACCTTGACCACTGGCGAATCGAACCTGGTGTCGGCCAAGGCAGCGTACGAAAAGTCGCGTCTCGAACTCGACCGCGCGACTGGACTGCTGCTGGAAAATGCCGGCATCGACATCGCCGACGCCACCCGAGGGCAGGTCACGCATTTGCCGAACGTGCCGTATGTAGCTCCGCGGCCGGATGTGCAACCCGGCGCCCAGCCGAGTGCGCCGTCGACCCAACCTGTCCAGCCTGGCGGGCAGTAAGTCCCGGTTTTCGCGAACCTTCGCGGCAGTTCTTTGCAAACTTCGCGTTTAAAGTCTTCGACCGCAAAGTACGCGAAGGAATGCTGCGAAGAGCGCGAAGAAAGTTGGGCCGGCTTGCCTGATACACTACGCTGCGATGGTGACAGAGAAGACTGGCGCTCTGGCGCCGCAGGGATTGGAGAACCACGAATTCAGCCCCCGGCGCGCGCTTCCAAGATTCTTTCTCTGGCTGGTGCCCCTCTCGTTCGTGCTGCAAGTCGCGTCGATCGGAATCTTTCATCAATATCGAACCCGTCCCGGCAATGACAATTTCGAATTCGGGTGGGAGATGGGCCGCATCGGACGCTCTATCGCTCAGGGGCAAGGCTTCAGCAGTCCGTATGACGGCAATACCGGACCGACTGCGTGGGAGCCGCCACCCTATCCATTTCTGATCGGCGGAGTCTTCAAGCTCTTTGGGATTTACACTCAGGCCTCGGCGTGGGTGTTGTTGAGCATCAACAGTCTTTTCGCAACGCTCACGTGCCTTCCCATTTTTCTGATTGCTCGCAGAACGTTCGGCGACAACATCGCGAAATGGTCGGCCTATGCTTGGGGACTGAATCCCTACGTGTGGTACTGGTCGATTCACTGGATCTGGGACACGACGTTTACGCCTTTCATCCTCGCCTGCATATTTCTACTCGCATTGGAATTGCAAGACTGGCCGGGATGGCAAGGCTGGGCGCTGTTCGGCGCGCTCTACGGGATGGGCGTGCTGACCAATCCCACGATGATTACATTCCTTCCCTTCTGCGGGTTGTGGATCTGGCGGCAGCGATATCGCCGAGGTCTGGCGTCGATCGGCGGGATCGTGATCGCTTCCGTCGTCTTCTGGGCGGCGTTGTCGCCGTGGCTGCTCCGCAATTACGCGGTCTTCGGACACTTCCTGCTTCGCGACGATTTCGGATTGCAGTTCCGTTTGGGCAATGGTCCTTACGCCGAAGGTATGCTGATGCCGTACCTTCAGCCCCATCACAACAAGCTGGAATGGGAGAAATTCCAGCAGATGGGGGAACTTGCGTACAGCGAGTCGTGTAAGCAAGAAGCCTTCTCCTGGATTCGTGCGCACCCCGGACGATTTGCCGTCATCAGCCTGAAGCGCTTCTTCTATTACTGGAACGGCGTGCCCCGAGAGAGCAACAGCGTTTCGCCGGTGGACTTCCGCACGTCGGCGTTCCTAGCAACTTCTGTGCTGGCGCTTTGGGGACTTGGCCGCTCCATACGGCAGAAGCGGCCTGGGACGTGGCTCTTCGCGGGGCTGGTGCTCACGTATCCCACGGTGTATTACTTCGTCTTTCCGCATGCACGGTATCGGCATCCGATCGAGCCGGAGCTGGTCATCTTGATTGTGTTTCTGATTTCGGAAGCAGTACGAAGTCAGAAGGAAAAAGTCAGAATGCAGAAGTAAAACCGGCGTTGCTCTTAGTTCTGCATTCCCCTGTGAGACAATTTTGAGTTCGCCGACACTCTCAGCGCCATGCAACTATCCGTTGTCATCATCACATTCAACGAAGAAGCCAACATCGGCCGCACGCTGCAAAGCGTGCAACCGCTGGTCGCCGACGGCAAAGGAGAGATCATCCTCGTCGACTCCGGCTCGACCGACCGCACGGTGGAAATCGCGGAATCGTTCGGTGCGAGGGTGTTCGTTGAGGAATGGAAGGGATTCGCGGCCCAGAAGAATTCGGCGATCGATAAGGCGACGGGCGAGTGGATTCTAAGCCTGGACGCAGATGAGGAATTGGACCGTGACTTGCCCGGGCTCATCCTGTACGTAACTTCGGAACCAACACGGCACCCGAAGCAAGAACTACTGACTGCGCTGGGTATACCCGTTACTACTGCCGACGTCAATGGCTGCTGGATACGTCGAAGGAACAAGTTCATGGGCCGATGGATCGAGCACGGCGGGTTCTGGCCCGATCCTAAGCTGCGGCTATTCCGGCGCGGTGCGGGACGGTTCGAGAGTCGACTCGTGCACGAGGACGTTCACGTCGAGGGCAAGGTAGGCCGCATCCGAAGCGGCGCTCTCCTTCACCATTCCTACCCCACCCTCTCCGACTACATCGAGCACATGAACCGCTACTCCTCGCTGGGGGCGGAGATGGTTATGGCCAAGGGCAAAGTCCGGTTCAGCTTCATCAACATCGTCCTGCGCCCGCTATTCACGTTCATCTACAATTATTTCTTCCGTCTCGGATTTCTCGACGGACGTGAAGGACTGCTGCTGCACCTGTACCACGCGTTCTACGTGTCGTGGAAGTACGCTAAGGCGTGGGAACTGAGCCGACAGAAAGCCACGTTGTCATCCTGAGCGCCGGCGAAGCCGACGCGAGGGACCGTACGTCAGTCACCGCTCTTCGATGCGGTAAACAGGACTTCCTACTCTGGACACAGCGCAAAGAAACCTCGCGCCTTCATCGCTGCAGAAAACGTCGTACGGTCCTTCACCCGGCTTGACGCCGGGTTCGGGATGACATGCTTACTTTGATGACATTCTCAGTTGCATGACATGCTCCGTTGGGTGACATGCTCCGTTTAAGGTAGTGACTCGCAAGAGACAGCAACGGACGCGTCTGCAAACCGACCGGTCGTTCTGATCGCGGCTGGCCACCTTGCTCCAACTGCACCCCTTCCCTATCATCAAAGAAGAACTGGGGATTGCATGGAAAAGAAGCCGTCTCATCCGGCCAACAAGCCGCAAGTGGTTGATAGTCCTGTGGCTGACGTTTTTGAGAAGCGTCACCCTTCGGACACCGAGAAGCAATGGGCCGAGAAGACGCTGGCGCCCACATTGGAAAAGGCTCCTGAACGACCGATCGGCGCGCCATCGGGCGTGAATGTGGACGAACACGACAACGCCCGCTTCACGACGATCTCCGGTGTGCCCATTCGACGGCTCTACACGCAAGCCGATCTGCCCGCGGACTGGAGCGACGAGCAATATCTCGGATATCCCGGCCAGCCGCCCTTCACGCGCGGAATTCATGCCACGGGATATCGCGGCAAGCTCTACACCATGCGCCAGTTCTCCGGCTTCGCTTCGCCGGAGGAAACCAATCAGCGCTACAAGTATCTGCTCGAGCACGGCGGCAGCGGGCTTTCTGTCGCCTTCGATCTCCCTACGCTGATGGGCTACGACTCCGATCATCCCGCCAGCGAAGGCGAGGTCGGCAAGTGCGGCGTGGCGATTGACTCGCTCGAAGACATGGAAATTCTCTTCAACGGCATCGACCTGGAGAAGACCACGATATCGATGACCATCAATTCCCCTGCATCGGTGCTGTGGGCGATGTATCTGGTCGTCGCCGAGAAGCAAGGCGCGGACTGGAAGAAGATTTCAGGCACGATTCAGAACGATATCCTGAAGGAATACATCGCGCAGAAGGAATATATCTATCCGCCGGCGCCGTCGATGCGGCTGGTGATCGACACCTTCGAGTTCGGCTCGAAGTTCACGCCGCGCTACAACACGATTTCGATCAGCGGATACCACATCCGCGAGGCCGGTTCGACCGCGCTGCAGGAACTCGCATTCACCTTGTATGACGGCGTCGAATATGTGGAGTGGGCTCGACGCCGAGGCCTACACGTCGACGAGTTCGGCCCCCGGCTCAGTTTCTTCTTCAATGCGCATAATGACTTCTTCGAAGAGATCGCTAAATACCGCGCCGCCCGGAAGATCTGGTACCACGTGATGAAAGACCGCTTCGGCGCGAAGAACCAGCGCACCTGGCTGATGCGCTTCCACACGCAGACGGCGGGAGTTTCGCTGCCCGCGCAACAACCGATGAACAACATTGCACGCGTCGCGGTCCAGGCGCTGGCTGCGGTACTAGGCGGCACCCAGTCGCTGCACACCGACTCCTACGACGAAGCCTTCGCCCTGCCTACCGAGGAAGCCGCGCGCATCGCATTGCGCACGCAACAGATCATCGCTTACGAGTCGGGCGTGGCGCAAACGGTCGATCCGCTGGGTGGGTCGTATTTTCTCGAGAACCTGACGCTGCAGATGGAAAACGGGGCCTTCGACTACTTCGGCAAGATGGACGCGATGGGCGGGATGGTGAAGGCGATCGAGCGCGGATATCCGCAGAAAGAGATCGCCGAGTCTTCGTATCAGTACCAGCGCGCGGTGGAAGCAAAAGAAAAGGTCGTTGTCGGCGTGAACGAATTCGCGATCGAAGAAGAACCGCCGCACACTCTCTACATCGACGAGACGGTCGCCCGCCAGCAGACAGAGAAGTTGAAGAACCTGCGCGCCCGCCGCTCGAACGATGAAGTGCGCCGCGCTCTCGATGCCCTGAAGAAAGCCGCGGCGCAGGAGCCAAAGGCCTCCGCGAACGGCACAATCTCGTCGGCGAACACGATGTCCTACATTGTGGATGCGGTCCGCGCCTACGCCACCGTGGGCGAAATCTGCGAAGCCCTGCGGCAGGTATACGGCACGTACACGGAAGTCAGCATTACCTAGGCAGGCTGTGGAAATCGATTTCTACGGCAAGTTCGACCTCCATGGGCTGACCTTCGCAAGTAGCTGGCCAGAATCTCCACTGACGAACGGCTTCCAATGCCGCGTTATCAGACGTCGGGTCCAGGGAATTGGCGACCCTCAAATCATGTGGTCGGCCGTCGACACCCACCAGCAACGCTAGCGTCACAACTCCGTCGTTGCCGTTGACCGGTGGCTCAACACTGTGAATCACAGTCGGCGGCTGCTGTCGCGTTGGACAGTGAACAGTCTCTTTGCCGCCAGGTAGGGCCGCGAAGAGACGATCATCTACTTGCGGACGCAGTGCCAATTCGACGACTTGGGCTTGCAGCCAGAGCTTTTTGTCTTCGGAACACAAGTACGAGGTCGGCACCTTGCGGTCTCCCAGCGGTTGATAGCCCTGGTAGATACACACACCATCAACTTTTTTGTTCCTCACATGAACAGGCACTACCCTCTCGGCTAGTGCGCCCGTACTATTTTCGAAGCACAGCTCCGAAACTCCCCACAGCTCACGCTTGGTCCGGAAACAATGTGCCGTGTTGCCATCGACCTGACGATCTTCAAACTTGTCCGCCTTCCAGGTATTCGCGAACCCCAGCCACGGATCGAACGTAGCGGCTACAGCCGCGAGGCGTTCTGGGACTACGTTCGAACTGTCGGACGTCCAGATTTTTCGTCCCGCAACGACCTGCGTCCGGCGGAAATCGCCCAAAGCAGTCTCCCGGCGCCACAGGGTGTTAGAAACCCAAGTCTCGGTGTACGTGCCTTCCACAGTCGAGCCGTCTTCCTGCGTGACCTTCACGTTCGCCTTGAGCCGGAATGGCGGGGATCCCTCCTCTCGTATGGCAGACATACTCATGGCGCGCCCGACAAGGGCCTTAGCTTCATCGTCCTTCTGATTCGCAAACGCCCCTGTGAGAAGGACAGCTACAACGTACGCGAGGATGACGGGGCGGTGGGTACAGGTCATCGACTTCCCTTATGAAGACGTTATCCTATCAGCAGGCAGCGGGCATGTTAGTGCTTCGACCTTTTCTTCCTTCCCGATGAGCGGTCAATCCCCCACAGCTTCATGTGGCAGGTCTCGCACATGTCCTTGGTCTCGGTGTTCTGATTCAGTGCGTCTTCTGGAATCTCCGATCCCATTCTCAACTGGTGCAGCTTGTTTCCTCCGTGCGGCAGGTGGCAGCTGATGCACGACATCTCGACGCCCCGGATGGGATCCGGCGATCCGTTTACCGGGTGCCGGGCATACGGGTGTCCGAAGCGGTAGTCTGGGGTGAGTTCGATGGTCGGCAGATATCGCGACGGGTGTTTTACCCGGCCCTGCAGGTGGCAGTCCAGGCAGACATCGTTCACCCTCGCCCGCAGCAACCCGGGAAACCTGGAAGCATGTGGATCGTGGCAGCGAGTGCACATCCCGGAGGCGTACGGGAAATGCGGGTGCAGCACGGGCGCGGATGCATGACACTCGCGGCAGCCGTTCGACTCCTTCGGCTGAACTGCCACGTAGCTCACGTCATCATGGTTCTCGACTTGGTGGCAGGAGATGCACCCACTCTTCAGAGCCGGATGAACGTATTGTCCAGCGGCGTGGTCAGCGTGGCACTCGATGCAGTTCGAGTGCTCATCTACGCGAGCCGGATGCGCACCCGCGTAGCACCAGGGAGCGGTGATTCCCGCGACAAACATTCCTGCAATGACGATGAGAATCCCCGGGCGTCGCATCATCCTCCCGATCAGCGGTTCTGACTTGAATCCGGCGCCGGCCCTTCACTCTTCGCCGCAGTGTTGATCCGCACCAGGTACGGCGAAAACGGCGTCACCTCAAGCGCCAGCTTATCTTTGGCCGAGTAAATGTGCGGCGGACTGGCCTTCACGAACTTCAGTTGCCCCGCCCACGGATCGAGTTTCACCCGGCTGCCCAGCGGCAGGGCAACGATCTGCTGTGGATTCTCGAGTTCCAGGGGCGGCGCCCCATCGGCCACCGCGCTCATAAACGTGATTCGACTATCGGTCACCAGGCTCTCGCCCAAGTTCGCCTTGACCAGATTCGGTACTCGGCGCCCGTACTTGGCCAGCGCTTTCAGAAAGAGCCCGGCCTCGGCCAGATTGTCTTTGTAGGGAGAGTTAGCAAGAATCTTCATCCCAAGCGCGTCGGCAGCCGCTTCCTGCTCTGCGTTGTGTTTGAAATCGAAGAGCGGCAGTTGCTTCAGGCTGGGCACGACCAGGCGATCATTGAAGGCAAAGCTGCTGTCGAGATCGTGGCCCAGGGCCGCATGCGCAAGGGCATGCGACAAGATCGCGGCCAGTGCGGCTTCGTTGGGCAACGCGTCCAGCAATCCGCGGCTCACAAAAATCGTATGGCCGATGGTCGCGACTTCGATAGGCGTCGTAGGAATGATCCGGCAGCGCACCTCGGGATCGAGCACGATCTTGTTGGTCACTTCCAGATTGTTGACGACCGTCTGCAGAACCTTGTCGACTTCGCCCTCAGGAACGATCAGTCCCAGCTCTTCGAGCTTGATCAGGACGTTGTCCTCGGCGCGCCGCTGCCACGAGCGTTGGATGTCGAGTGGGCTCTTGTCGGGAGTCTGCGACAGATCTTTGGCAGCCTCGGGATCCACCGTAATCTCCGTGAACTCCGATTCGCGCCCTGCCGGCGCGAGGTTGTAACCCCACAACCGCGTTTGTGCTTTCAGGCGGGGGCTGCCCGTCTGCGGCTTGTTGGAGTCGAATTCTTCGGAATACACGACTGCCGGCAGCCACACGCCGGGCCGCAGGTTCATGCGCCAGCTATCGATGTGGAACGTCCCGTAGCTTCCGTTGAAGCGGACGATGTTGTATCCCTCGTCTTCGACCCAGATCGCGCCGCGGAAGCGTCCCGCCTGGTCTTTGCTCGGACTCACCTCGAAAACCAGGCATTTCACTTCTCCGAGAAACTCACTATGCATCGGGCGGAAGCGGTAGTTCTTGTGGTCAAAGCCGGTGCGATCAACAAAGATCATGCTCGAGAAGCCGACCGGACTCAGCGAATAGAGCTTCGAGAACGCACCCGCCATCCGCTCCACCAATCGCTTGTCGAGGTAGAACTCCTCCTTCGACTGCTGGAACTGGACTCGGCCGAGGAAGTAGTGGTCCTCGCTCGGAACGAATCCCAAGGCTGTATCGGGCTGCATGCGCTGCAGGTAGGTCTCGACCATCGGGCTATAGCTGCGCATGGTGTCGGCCAGCGCGCGCTCGTTGGCGATGATCCGGTCGAGGTTCTGATTGGGATTCGTTTTCGGATTACCGGCTGCCCACGCCGGAGCGCATGTCAACAAGGTCACAAGGAACGAAAGAGATCGCCACTTCATAGCCCGCCTCCTCGGACTTACGAGGTCCGAACAACCGGAAGAGCCGCGGACTTATAGCTGAGCATCGCGATCGGGGCGGTCGCAGAATCAGGGATCTGTCTGCGAAGGGAGTTGGCCAGGGGAGACGGCCGGAAACTCACCTTCCGTCGGAACGCGCGAATCGGCACCGACCAGAGGCTCAGCATAAAGCCTCGCTCAAAATGGGGGAAACGAACGTCGCCAGATCGAACCTGGGACGTAGAGAGAACCGGGGGGAAGACAGAACCAGAGTAGCCGGAACTGGTTTTCATGCGCTGTGAGTCGGCTCACATCCCGCGGTGATTGGCCGCAACCGCGACCTGGAGATCCACGGTCAAAACAAATTGCGCAACTCCGCCGGGGAGGTCTGCATCCAATTCCGCATTTTGGCAGGGTATCCGGGAACCGGCATTCTTAGAAATTTCATGTGACGTCCGTTATGCCGATATACCTTTGCCTGCTTGAGTGCTGCGCCCGTCTGTCGAAGTACCTTGCAATGGCATCGCTGTCTCATTGGCAGGGTTGGTCATTGGCAGTTCTGATCGCCGTTTTCCCCTGTCTTTTGTGTGCTGGTGCAGACAACGACACTTCCGGAATCACTTATCGGACAGGCACTTCCGAAGTACGGGTCACGTTCTTTGCCACCGACCAAAACAACCGCCTCGTACAAGGCATTGATCGGAATGACTTCGCTGTAGTCGACGGCGATATGGTCATCCGCGATTTTCGCAGCCTCAACCGGTCGGATGAAACCAGGCTCGACATCGTCGTGCTGGTCGACACCAGCGAATCGGTCGCTCCCCGTTTTCGCGCCATCGCGGAACAGGTACAGCGGCTGATCTCGCGCAATCATTCCGGCGATGACCTCTCGATTATTACGTTCTCGGGATTGAGGCCTGCCGTTCTCTGCAGTGCTGAGTGCGGCGGCGCCTCCACTGAGAGCAAGATTCGCTCCCTGAACCCCGCCGGGTCTACGCCACTATTCGACTCACTGGCTTTCAGCGCACGTTACATCGCAGAGCGGCACACAGCAGGTGTACGGCAAGTACTGATCCTGCTCTCCGACGGCAACGACACCATCAGCGGAACCTCGGCTCGCCAGGCCCTGGACTCTGTGATCGGAACCGGGGCTTTGCTCTATACCATCAACCCGAACAAAACGGCTCGCGACCTCAAGGGCAGCCTCGTACTCCAGGAAATGGCCGACGCTACCGGAGGCAGAAGCTTCTCCGCGCAAGACGACGCCGCCGATGTCCTCGAGGTCGCGCTGGCCGACCTGCGCGCGTCATACGTTGTCACTTATCCACTCCCTAGCCGGATGGCTGGGCTTCACTCGCTCCGTATTGTTCCCAAACACAATCTGAACCTGCGGTTTCATTGCCGACGAGGGTACTTCTATGACGAAGGTCGTTAACACGAGATATGCGAAATTGACGCTGGGGATCGCGCTGACGCTCTGCTGCCAAGCCGCGTGGGCCGGAGTTTATCAGCATGGAACGGTGGTACGAATGCGCATGGTCGATTGCCTGCCCGTGCATCACGGCTTCATGGTCGCGATGGGCGGCGCCCCGACTCAGATGAGCTCTGAGGTGTGCCCCGAATACACGCTCATCTCCGACAAGGTGGTGTTCGTGATTGTCGGGAAGTCTTCCGACCAGCTCATTCCACTGGCCGACGTCGTTGATTTTCGGTTCAACAAGAACGAGTTGGCCATGCGCATCGACGATGCCCGCCGCGAAAGCAAGTTCAACATCAAGGAAATGATTCTGCGCACAGACTGGGAACTCATCCAGAAACACATCACCGACCAGATGAATAACCCGTCACACCCAACGGATACCAATGTGGCCCTGCGAACGCGAGAGTAGCCTTAAGGAGAGTTGAAGAATTTTGTGGAGACAGCCGCCCGCGGCTGTCCGGACGCGCGAGCGGAAGTGTTCGCCCTTGCATCAGGAATTCAACGGTGAGATGACGGGTACCGAGCAGGGAAAGCTTGGCTCTCATGGCGCAGTGTGGGCAAAACAGGCGCCCTTCGGGCGACGGACAGCCGAAGGCTGTCCCCACATACTGCACTCTTTCAAGGCGGGCGCCACACGACCTCGCAATCAACTCTAGTCAGCGTTCTGGCAGAGCACCACATACTGCCCGCCCAGCGGCAACGGGCGGAGCCACGCTTCTGCCGGGCGCAGAAAACTTAACTGGCGCGGGAAGTAGAAGAGCGAATCCGTCCGTAGGATCTTGAAGCCGGCGTTGGAGAGAAGTCTCTTTGCTTCCCGCGGACTGATCTTGATCGCGTGTTCGTCGAAGGCGCAGCGCGACATCACGAACTGGGTCCCCGGGTTCCAGGGATTGTTCTCCCAGAAAGCGAAAAGGCCTCCGGGCGGCAGGGAGCGGCGAATCCCATCGAGACACGCCGGCCTCTCCGACGGCGGGATGTGATGAAAGACGCCGTTGGTAAACACCAGATCGATGGTGCCGTCGGGCGTCCACTCGCTGGTGCATAGGAACTGCATTCCCGGAGACGAATTCGACTGCCGCGCGACCGCGATCGATTCGGCCGACACGTCCACGCCCAGCACATGCTCGGCGTTAAACCTCGCGGCCAGCATCGCAACGTTGACGCCATCGCCGCAGCCGTAATCCAGAACACGTCGCACTGGATGTCCCAACTGCGCCACGCATTGTGCGGTCCAGTCGATTCTTTTCTGCGCGTAGAACTCCCGGCTCTCTCCTGTGACCACCAGCGATTTCGCCAGGTCCTCGTCGTAGCTGCGGGCGAAGCGATCGAATTCGGCTGGGCTCATATCAGCGCCGGCGAAGCCCCAGAATGCTGAGGAAGAAACTGCTGAAGATGATCTGCGGACCTAGAATGAGCGCGAAAACGGAGAGCATGACCAGCCGCAGAAGATTGTCGGATGTGATCGGGCCGAAGCTGCTTCGCGCCCAGGTCGAGACCGCCAGCAGTGAGCCCACAATTCCGAGCCCCACACAAAGTGCGCCGGCCAACAATCCGGTTTCCAGCTTGATGTACTCGAACATGCGATTCAGGCGAGGATCTTCGGGCAGCAGCCCCTCAGTGATGGCAAACACCTTGGTAAAAACTGCGAAGGCCAGCAGTTGGAATCCGACCACGATTGCGCCGAATCCGTAAGCCAGAGTATGAAAATCGAAAACAATTCCGCCGACTCTCCGTCGACCGGGCATGAGCCAAATGCAGGTGGCGAGGCCAACCACAATCGACGCAATCCCCGGAAATAGAAACAGCCAGCGGGGACTGTACATCAGTAGAAAACGCAGATGCCGCCAGCCATCATGCCAGGTGCGCAGATGCGGCGGATGACTGCGGCCATCGGGAGAAAGAGTCGTCGGAACTTCGCTCACTTTCATCCGCAGCAGGCTGGCCTTGACCACCATCTCGCTGGCGAATTCCATGCCGGTGGAGCGGATGTCCATGCGTTCGTAACTCTCTTTGCGGAAGGCGCGGATGCCGCAGTGAAAGTCGCGTGACGGAGAGCGAAAGAAGAGTCGCCCGATAGCGGTGAGCACAGGGTTGCCGAGATAGCGATGCAGCGGCGGCATAGCCCCATCGCTGATGCCCCCCAGAAACCGGTTGCCCATGACCAGGTCAGAACCATTTCTCAACTGCTCAACAAACCGGGGAATATGGGTGAAATCGTAGCTGTCGTCCGAGTCCGCCATCAGCACGTACGTGCCGCGCGCCTCCTGGATGCCGCCGCGGAGAGCATTCCCGTATCCGCGCTGGTCAACATGCACCACGCGCGCGCCCGCAGATTGCGCCAGTTCAACCGAACCGTCGGTAGACCCGTTGTCGGCGACGAGAACTTCGCCGTGAATGCCCGCTTTCTTGAGAGCTGCGACCGCCTTCTGCACGCAGGTTCCCACGGTTTCCCGCTCGTTCAGACAAGGCAAGACGACGGTTAGCTCAAATGCTCCTGGCAAAGCAGCTTTCGTACCGTAGGAAACAGTTGGCAACAATTGCGGCATGACACTGGGACGAACCGGGGCTGACTCGAACATTAACTGTACAGTCTGTGAAACGGCACCACAAGGGCTGGAATCACTTTCGCGGCTTCCCTACCCGCTCCGCGGTCGCAAACATCTTCGCAACCGTGTCCAAATCCCTCGGCTGCACTTTCCCGGCCGGAATTCGTTTGTGCGTAAGATCTTCCAGCTTCAGCAGCAGATCGACCAGCGACATCGAGTCGATCAAGCCCGAGGAAACCAGCGGAGTGCTCTCATCGATCGTCACACTCGGCCTGCGGATCAGCTCCACGATGTACGCGACCATTTGCTGGGCTTCGGGAGTCATCGTTGTTCGGTCTTCCCCGGATGCGACGTCTCTTACGCCTCAGGGTTCAATTCCGGATGTTCCCGCAACAGCTTCTCTCGTGTAGCGGATCGTGCCGCCTTTCCGGCTGTGCTCTTCACAATCCACTTCGGAGGTTTCAGGATAATCGTACGCAGCGCAATCCCCAGTCCTGCGACCACGCGGCTGCGAATTTCCTGTTCGAGCTGCACGGCATCCGACAACTGATCTGCCTTCTCCACCTCGGCCACTACGACGACATCTTCCGTGCCCAGGCTTGGATTGTATATACCCATCGCGATCACGCGGCCGTCGTGGATCGCGGCATGGGCGCTCACAATCTCCTCGATATCCTGCGGATAAATGTTCTCGCCACCGATTATGAGCAGGTCTTTTTTTCGACCGACAACGAATAGTTCGCCATCCAGCAGGAAACCAAGATCTCCGCTGCGGTACCAGCCATCGGCAAGGACCGGCGTGGTCAAATCCGGGCGATTATAGTAGCCCTCAAACAGGCAATCGCCTTTGATGGCAATCTCACCGACGCAGGCGTCCGCCAACGTTTCACCCGAGTCCGAGATAATTTTCACTAGCTGGTTCGGCAGCAGGCGACCGGACGACGTAAACGAAACCGCGCCGGGAGCCTCGGGCATCACCTCGACAATTCGGTGGACACCGCGAAACTGTTGCCCATCAGCCCAGATCGTGACTGGACCTTGTTCGATATCGGATTGTGTGACCGCAAAGACGTTTTCGGCCATTGCATACGAGGACTGCAGCACGCCTTCCCTGATGCCGAACGCCTTTCGAAACTCGCTCATACTGCTGGCGCGCACCGGCTCCGAACAGTTGATCAGCAGACGCAGAGACGAGAGGTCGTAGTCTGCCCACCGGCTCTGCGGCGTGCGCCTGGGAACGAACTGGAACGCGAAATTCGGCATCCACGCCAGAGTGCACTTGCATTCGCTCACAGCCTGCAGCATCGATTCCGGCTGCATGACCCAATTGAGCGGTAACTGCATCACCATCGGAACATGGCAGACCATCGGCAACATGAAGGCCGCAATCAGCCCCATATCGTGATACAGCGGCAGCCAGTTGTAAACACGATCACTGGCAGGTTTGATCTTCAGAGCCTCCGAGAGATGGTCCACTTGACGGAGTACCGCTGCATGCGTCAATGCGACTCCCTTTTGCAGTCCGGTGGTGCCGGCAGAGTGCTGAATGAAGGCCAGGGTGTCAGGCCGGATCTGCGCGGAGTGTACGCCGTCATGCAACTTCTTAACGTTGCCTTTGTTCTGTCCCGCGCGAATGAGCTTCGTCTCAGGGCCGAGAGATACGCACGGCAGCATATCGTCGGGAAAATTCTCATCGATCACGACCGCCTTGGCGCGGAGATTGGCTGTGACGCCCGTCAATCCCGACCGATACTTCGACGGCTCAACTTTGAAATTGGGATAGGCGAGGAATGCCGGTACCGCACCCAGCATGATGGCTCCAACGAAAGTGGTCATGGCGGGAATTCCCTGCGGCATGATAAGAACCACACGATCGCCGGGTTCGACGTCTTGGTAAGCGAGTGCGGCAGCCTCGGCGCGCGCGCGCCGGCGAAATTCACCGAACGTGATTGTCTCGCGCTCGTCCTCGTCAATCCACACCGTGATGAATTGACGGTCGGCAGGCGCCGCCTCAAGCGCTTCAATCAGATTGGTGTAGGGAAGCAAACGACATTGTAGACGACCAAGTCAGCGGGCTCCGTTAACTGATGCCGCCTTCACGCCCGTATACTCGTAGGTTCCCGTTCAAGAGCGTTCCCTCATGCAACTGTCTGGTCCTGGCCAACGACCAACGACAAACGACCAACGACTACTCCAGTTGCTGCTCGGCGCACTGCTCCTCGTCATCCCACTGCTGCTTTACCGTTCCGTGCTGCAACACGATTTCCTCAGACTCTGGGATGACGATGCCTACGTCACCGACAATCCCCACGTGCGCACTGGATTGACGCTCGCCAATATGCGCTGGGCGTTTACGAGTTTCGAGCAGTCGAACTGGCATCCGGTGAGCTGGCTCTCGCACATGCTCGACTGCCAGTTGTTCGGTCTTAATCCCGCAGCACAGCATGGCGTGAATGTGCTGCTGCACGCGGCGAATGTCTTGCTGCTGTTCTGGATTTTGCAGAAGGCGACCGGCGCAGTGTGGCGCAGCTTTTTCGTGGCTCTGCTGTTCGCCGTGCATCCGATGAACGTGGAGACCGTCGCCTGGATCGCGCAGAGAAAAAGTCTGCTCAGCGCATTTTTCTCTTTGCTGACAGTGGCCGCGTACGGATGGTATGTTCGCCGCGGTGGATGGAATCGATATCTCCCGTTCGTTTTCCTGTTTGCGCTCGCACTGATGTCGAAGCCAATGGCGGTCAGCCTGCCCCTACTGCTGCTCCTGTTCGACTACTGGCCGTTACGCCGCTATGAGGAACTAGCCGCGCCCCGCCGCTGGACCAATCTGACTCTGGAGAAACTGCCTTTGTTCGCGATGAGCACCGCGAGTTCTGTGTTCACCGAGATGGCGCAAGGGGCAGGAGGCTCGGTGATGGGCCTGTCGCTTCTGCCGGTCTCCACGCGCATCGAGAACGCAGCCATTTCCTACGTTGCTTACATAGGCAAGATCTTCTGGCCGGCGAAACTTGCGACGTACTATCCGCTGCGATTTTCTCCACCCGTCGGTGATGCGATCGCGTCCGCAGCCATATTGATTGCCGTCAGTGCCTTGGCGCTGTACTTGCGCCGATCACCATACATCGCCGTGGGATGGTTTTTCTTCGTCATCTCGATGATTCCGGTGATCGGGATTGTTCAGGTTGGCTTTCAAGGAATGGCCGACCGTTACACTTATATCCCTGCAATCGGCCTGATGATCGCCGTGGTCTGGGGTGTAGCCGATGCCGTCCAGATGGTCCCAGTCGCGCGGACTTCCCTGGCTGTGGTCGGGTTTAGCATTGCGATCGCGTTGAGTGTCACCACAGCACGCTACCTCCCCGCGTGGCAAAACTCGGTGACATTGTTCGCCCATGCGCGAGCGGCGTGGGGTCAACCCGACATGTGGCTCGAGCAGCTTTATGGCAATGCATTGTTCTCCGCCGGACGCATCGACGAAGCGCTCGAGCACTATCAGGCTTCGTGCGCGATTCAGGCGCGGACGGAATATTGCCACTACAACATCGCCCACATTTTCCTGGGACGCGGTCTGTCCCATGAAGCCATCCGCGAATACGACCTTGCCCTGCGCTACACTGCCAACCGAGACATGGCGCTGCTTTGCCTCACGGAAGAAGCGGAAGCGCAGTTGCAGGTTGAGAACTACAGCGCCGCAGAAAGTTCCATAGCGAAAGCTCTCACCATCGACCCGTCGAATTCTGCCGCTCTGCAGTTGCGGCAGCAGATCATCCACAGAAAAGGGGGCGCGTACTGAGTGGAGATCGGGGGCATGTTGTTTCAAGCTGTCTGTTACGTGCTGCTCTTCCTGGTGTGCGTCGTGGTGCTTGCGAAAATTCGATCGCGGATCGTGCGACAAGCGATTCTTCTCGCTTCGAGCGTCGCCCTTTATCTGACCTGGCAGCCCTGGTTTGCGGCCGTCCTGCTCACATCGATCGTCGCCAATTTCCTTTTTGGCAAGTGGCTGCGCGCGAAGGCGCACTGGCTGCCACTCTCAGCAGGGATCTTTTTCAATCTGGCCTTGCTCGCGACCTTCAAATATGTTTCTCAACTCACATTCCACATTTTGCCGTTGTCACTGCTGGGAGCGACTCGCCTCGCACTGCCGCTAGGAATCTCTTTCTGGACTTTTCAAGCCCTCAGTTATCTTTTTGACCTTTACCGCGGAGAGGACCTCGATCCCACGGTCGCCGAGTTCGCCCTCTACATGGCGTTCTTCCCCGTCACGATCTCGGGCCCAGTCTGCCGCATGCCTGACATGCTCCCGCAATTCCGCTCCGAAGAAACAACCGCGTGGAGCGACGTCGGGCTGGGACTGCGAAGAATCGCAATCGGCGTGTTCATGATGCAACTGGGCAAACTGCTAGGCCAGGGCATTCTGGCGGGAGATGGAATCGTCAGCGGATTCGACAGCGCAACGCGTTGGTCCGGGGCCGACGTCTGGTGTCTCGCCTTCGGCTACGGCCTGCAACTCTTCTTCGATTTTGCAGGCTACACACACATTGCGGTGGGCGCGGCCAAGGCATTGGGCATCACCGTGCCTGAAAACTTCGAGCGGCCGTTCGCCTCGACGACCCCATCGGTCTTCTGGACGCGCTGGCACATGTCGCTGTCGTTCTGGATTCGCGACTATGTCTTCTTCCCGCTCGCACCTCTTCGCCGCGAGATGTGGTGGCGCAATCTCGCACTGGCGTTATCGATGGTCGTGTTCGGCCTGTGGCACAAAGCGACTCTGCTATTTCTGATCTGGGGCTGCTATCACGGAGTACTGCTCGTCTCGCAACGCCTGTTGCAGCAGATCGAACGCAGATTCAACTGGCAACCACCCGAACTCTGGACTCCGCTCTCCTGGCTCGTGACGGCTGCGCTCATCAGCCTGGGATGGATTTTCTTCCGCGCGAATTCGGCGGCACAGGCGCGCCAGATGCTGGCGGCGGTCGCCTCACCCGGAAGTTACGCCTCTCACTACCTCAGTTCCAGCCTTTATCTTTTGATCGCGATCCTTTCCGCAGGATATGCGGTTGTGTTGCTGGTCAGTGATGCTCTCGACCTCATCACGGTTCCTTCCGAAGAATCCCGCCAGCATTCGCGCTTGATGCCGCTCATGGCTCGTTCGCGCTGGTTTTGGCTTCCCGCCGTTTATGCTCTAGCGTTGCTCGTCGTGCTGATGATCACGCTCACGCAACAGGGTGGTGTTGGCCAGATGATGTATCGCAGTTTCTAGCTGCCCGGCTTCAAACTCTTGCGACCCTGCCTGCTAGAATTCATCTACTGAGTCTGCATGTTTCTTAAGAGCCTGCGCCCGCTGCTGCCCTACCTGAAGCGATATCGTTGGGGATACGCTTTAGGCACGGTCTGCGTGTTGCTCCACAACGGCATTTGGGTGCTGTTTCCGTTGGTCATCGGCAAGGCCTCGGATGACCTGAAGTCCTCCGCCGATCTGACGGCAAGCGTCACGCGCCACAAGCTTCTGGTTTACGCCGGATTGCTGCTCGCTATCGCCCTCACGAAGGGGATATTCCAGTTCCTCACGCGCTGGGTCGTGATCGGCGTCTCGCGCGATATCGAATTCGATTTACGCAATGATCTCTTCGCGCGCCTCGAAGGACTGAGTTACTCCTACTATCAGCGCAACCGCACCGGCGACATCATGGCGCGCGCCACCAACGACTTGAACGCCGTCCGCATGCTGCTCGGCCCGGCGATCATGTATTCGGCCAACACTATCGTCTACACGGCCGGAGCGCTGGCGTTCATGATCTCGATCAATCCGAAACTGACGCTACTCACATTCTTGCCGCTGCCAGCTGTGAGCGTCGTCATTCAGACGTTCGGACGCCGTATCCACGAGCGCTTCGAACGCATCCAGGCGATGTTCTCCGACATCTCCGCCCGTGCCCAGGAGAATTTCTCCGGCGCTCGCCTGATCCGCGCTTATGTTCAGGAAGAGGCCGAGATCAAAGCGTTCGAGCGCGAGAACAAGGAGTACATCCGCCGCAGCCTGAAGCTGGTGCGCCTGATGGGCATGCTCTGGCCCACCCTGGAATTGATGCTGGGTTGTGCGGTGGTTCTAGTCTTGTGGCTCGGCGGACGAGAAGTGCTCACGGGACAATTAACGTCGACCCGCGTCACGAATCTCGTCGGGACCTATCCCGGAATTACCACGACCCTGAAGCTCGACGGCTCGATGAGCGTTGGCCAATTCGTCTCATTCAGCACCTATATGATGCAACTCACCTGGCCGATCATTGCGCTGGGCTGGGTCATCAACATCTTCCAGCGCGGGACCGCATCGCTGATCCGCATCAACGAGATCATGCAAGAGCAGCCGGAGATCAAGGACGCGCCAGATGCTCGGGCCCGCGAGATCAACGGCGAGATCGAGTTCCGTGACCTGAACTTCAGCTACGACGGCAAGCCGGTTCTGCGCGACGTGAACCTGCGCGTGCCGGCAGGCAGCAGCCTCGCGATCGTGGGCCCGACCGGATCGGGCAAAACAACTCTGGTCAATCTGATTCCGCGGGTATACGACGCCGACCCAGGCATGGTGCTGATCGATGGCCGCCCCATCCGCGACTATTCTCTGGAATCCCTGCGCCGCAGCATCGGGTTCGTTCCCCAGGAGACGTTCCTGTTCAGTGACCGCATTCGCGAGAACATCGCCCTGGGAGTCGACGCTGCCACCGACTCCGATATTCATGATGCCGCCGACGCCGCAAACATCGCCGTCGACATCGAAGGTTTCCCCGATGGCTATGAAACCCTGGTGGGAGAGCGCGGCATCACGCTCTCAGGCGGGCAGAAGCAGCGTACAGCGATTGCTCGCGCGCTGATCCGCAATCCGCGAATCCTGATCCTTGATGACGCGCTCTCCAGCGTCGACACCCACACGGAAGACAAGATCCTCAACCACCTGCGCGACGTCATGGCGGGACGCACCACGATATTCATCTCGCACCGCGTCTCCACCGTGCGCAATGCGGATCGCATCGCCGTCCTGCACGGCGGACGCATCGTCGAACTCGGCACTCACGACGAACTTCTCGCCTTGAACGGCTACTACAGCGACCTGTATAACAAGCAGCTGCTGGAAGAAGAATTGGCTGAAGTCCAGTAGTCCTGCCTTCGTGACGACGGTCGCTGCGGGCACGTCACACGCGGGAGGCCAAGATGGCCTCCCCCGACAGTCGGCAAAATGCCTGCGCTACTTCTTCTGCCAAGCCCCAATCACGGAAGGAATCTCGCCTTGATGCAAACGTCGGAAGCAACTCGTCCCCTAAGCCGCTGGCAAGGCGGACACTACAACGCTCACGGAACCATCCGCGTGCTTGCTTTGGAAGGGGTGGAGTTGGCCTCGTTCTTGCGCCGCTCCGCGGCGATCGCCATCGACTTCGTAGCCGTTCTGGTCATCTTCGCAGCGGTCGCCATTCCAATCGCTCTGTGGGACAAGCAGCACCAGATCGAAGCTCACCTCAACTTCAATCCCTTTGAGAATTGGTACAGCACCCTGCTGCCGGTGGTTTACTGCGGACTGACAGTCTGGCTAACCAACGGACGCACCTTAGGGAAATGGCTGACCGGCATCCAGATCGTTTCACTGGCGCATGAGCGCATGAGCCTCTGGCATTCGATCGAGCGGGCGCTCGGCTACGGCGCATCGCTGCTCGAAGCCGGTTCCGGATTCTTTCAGTACGCGGTTCATCCGAACAAGCAAACCGTCCATGACCGAATCGCCGAGACGATTGTCGTCCGTGTACGTCGAACCCGATAGATCTCTTGGCCCGAATGTGATCCTCGAGAGCAAACGACTGACAGTTGACATCCGGACTCGCGACTTCGTCTATACTCTCGGCAACTGGGGCTAACCGAAACTCTGCATGCAGCGCGTCGACTCGGAAGAAATCCTCGACTCCGATCAGTGTCCCGTACCCGATGCGGAGACCTCCCTGCGGGATTTGTGCCGGATCAATCGATGGTTCGGAGGCGTAGCCACTACTCGCAACCTGGTTGAGCGCGTCTCATCTTCCACTGGACAAAAGCACTTCTCGCTGCTGGAAGTTGCATCCGGACATGGCGAAGTCCCGCGAGTCGCGGCGGCGCAACTGGCGAAAAAGGGAATCACGCTGGATATCACCGATCTCGACCGCGTCCCTTCGCACCTACGGAAAGGGCATCGTGCGCTGGTCGCCGATGCGCTGGCTCTTCCCTTCCGCGGCGAGAGCTTCGACCTGGTAAGCTGCAGCCTTTTTGCACATCATCTCGATCCTGAGAACTTAGCCCGGTTTGTGGACGAAGCCTCTCGCGTCAGCCGCTGTGCAGTCTTGATCAATGACCTGATCCGCCATCCTTTGCACCTGGCGCTGGTGTTCGCGGGATTTCCCCTGATGCGCAGTCATATCTCTCGCCTCGACGGAGTCGCCTCGGTGAGGAGGGCGTATGTCCCCGAAGAAGTACGCCGGATTCTGACCAATGGAACGAGAACTGCCGGGAATGTCGAGATCTCGACTCACTACCTCTTCCGCATGGGAATCATCATCTGGAAAGATCGTCCCTCGCAGAAAGCCGAGTGCCAGTCCCTCAACGCCTCCGCAGCCTAGCCACCCTCACCCCACCATTGAAATGTTGAGCGGTTGCTGGTTCCGGATGGGTGTGATGGTGTGGATTGGGCAGCAATGGCAGAACGTTCCTTCTGCTATCTCGATTGCACCGAGATCGCCTCGGCAATGCTCAACGGCTTGCCCGAATCGCGAACCTCGATCAACCGACCGTGCTGCGCATATGTCGCAATCACCACGGACTGGGACCAATCCAAGTCCCATCCGTTTTCGATCGCCACCAGATAGTAGGAACCTGGCACAACTCCGTAAAGGCTGAACGTGCCATCAAGGTCGCTCTGATCGCGGCGAAAGAGATCGCGATGCTCTTCAGGGCTCTTGGGAACCAGCACCACCATCGCGCCGGCAAATCCCTGGCCGGCCTTCTTCACGACTCCCTCGACTTCGACGCTACCCGCAACGAGTGTGACCGAGGCAGAGGCCGACGCGCCCGGCCCGAGAATAACACTGCGCCCCGAAACGTCGGCTCCCTCGGCCGTCATCCGTGCAATGGAATATGGCTTCCGTGCTCCCCACACCAGAACGTCGTAACGTCCGGGCGGAACCTGATCGATCTCCGCCTCTCCCCTCGCATCGAGCACGCGAAAGCCATTCATACTCTTGCCCTTCGAGCGCAACCCGACCGAAAATCCCTTGGGAATGGAACTCTCTCCCGGTATTTGCACCGAAATTTTCAGGTTGCCTGCCGGTTCAGCGGTAGCGGCATCGATCTGCTCGCCATCTTTGCTGACATCGATTCCGTTCATCCGCACGGTTGTGCCTTGCCCTTGCAGCCAGAGGTTGTAATGCCCTGCCGGAATCCCGGTGATTTCAAACACGCCAGGCGAAACCTGAGATGCGCTGCTGGGCTGGATAAACGTCGACTCCTCGAAGGCGGGCTGTTCCAATCGCGGAAACGCGAATCCGCGGTGCGTATCGCCCGGGACACGAAAGAGCAGGCGCAGGGCAGGAACCGGGTTCAAGTGAATGTCGACCTGCGAGCGTTCGCCGCCTTTCAACGAAATCGGCGCGGCGCTGTCGCAGTCGGTCACGTCTGGGTAGTAGGTGACCGGATACGCTACATCCAGCGACCGATCAACAGTGGCTTTTTCCCGCGTACCAGATGTCGAGGGAGGATGCACCGCATACCAGGGAGTCGCACGTGCCGACAGAAAATATGTTCCTGGCATCAACCCTGACAGTTCATAGGTCCCCAGATCGTCGGTCTGGGCACCGTTCCGCTGTTGTATCTGGTCCACGCCTTCCTGGTGATTGTCGTAGTACAGAATAACGCTGGCATGTCGGACCGGTTCTCCGGCTTCGTCGAGCACTTTGCCCCAGATCAAGGCATTGGGCGCCAGCTTCAGCACCAGCGCTTCGGTATCGAGTCCCGCTCCGGTGACGATTGCCGTCGAGAATTGATCGTGTTGATCATACGAGGCGGTAATGAACCCGCGTTTCGCACCGCTGAGCGAATACTTTCCCGCTGTAACGTTCTCAAACACGAACCTGCCATCTTCCGCAGTGACAATCGATTCGAACTTCTGTGAGTCCTTCGCGTCTCGCAGTGTGACGCGCGCTCGATCGAGTGGATGCGCATCGGTCTTACTGACCACGGTTCCGGCGACTCTGTAGACTGCGGCAGCGTTAGCAGATCCTTGAGAATTTGTGGTTTGCGCCGCTGCGAATCCATGGGCGAGCAATGCACTGCACGCAGCGAGCACGAACGCACACCTCGATATGGAGGAAATCGACATTGTTTGATCACTCGCTCGAAATCATCTCTACCTGTACCGTGGTCTTCTGACCCCCTGCGAGATGAACGACCGGACCTTTCGACTCGTAGGCTTTCATCGCCTCGGCATCGCGATAAGGAAGGCGTGGTTGCGCGGTGGAAAAAGCCAACACGCGGTAATCGCCCGGGGCGATCCTTGGAGAGGTGAATTCGCTGCCGCTCGAAACCGTGAGCTCGGTGAATTCTCCTGAACCGCCAGGCAATGGAACCAAGTATATCCAGACAGCCGCAGCTTCGGCGGACCCGTCGCCTGGCGCTGTCGCTGATTGCAGGGCAAGGGCTGCGACGGTCCCGTCAAGTTCCGCTACATCGTCACGCACTCTAACTTCAATCGGAGAGGCTGTGCCTGAGCCAATCGTCAACGGCTGCCGCAGCAAATCTGTGGATCCCTGTGTCGCCGAAGCAATGTAGCCACGCGATGTGTGCAGTCGCAGCCAATATCGCCCCGGAGAAAGATCTTCGATCACCAAACTATCGTCATTCGATCCGGTTGGCGGACGAATGGATCCGAATCGCGCTTGCTCTAAATCGTCTGCACTTTCAACCGTTGCTTGCAGGTAGGTTCGAGGACCGTGCAAGGAAAATGTGCGCTTCCCGTCATTCCAGCTTGCAGAAGTGTTCGAACTTGTATCTGTAAATTCTTCTCTCACATCCAGCCTGACGGAACTTTTGGGAACCAGGGTAAGTGCAGGTCCATCGATTGCCGCTCCATTGACGCGAATGCTTACGCTGCCACTCACGGAGTTCTGGCCGAACGTTGAGGCCTGCACAACGTAAATGCCATTCGGTAACAACCCCACAATCGCCTGCTGAGCGGCGTTCTGGCCCAAGCGGTAACCCGGTCCGCGCTGGCCCTGAACGGAAATATTCCACCCGCCTCTAGTCTCGGCGCCTGCAACCGCAATCTTGACCGGGTAGTAAGGCTGCCGCGCAAGGGAGATGTCGGACTGAAATTCCTGCCCCGCGGTAAGTTCGATGGTCGATGCGGCGGAGAAGTCGGAACCGCCCGGATAGTACACCGGCGGAAACCCGTATAGCTGAGAACCGGGAATATTGGTAAGGGGATCGTTGTCCATGTACTCTTGCGTCACCAGTCTGTAGGAACCCGGCTCGAGTTCCGCAAAACGAAACTCTCCAGCAGAGTTCGCACGCACTGTCGATGACGGTGTCCAACGCGGAAGCCCCTCGCGCACCTGGCGCGAGAAGAGTTGAACCATCACGCCAAGAGGGACATCGCCGGAAGCGAGAGTAATCCGTCCTTTGATGATCGCTTCGGGGATGAGGGTGATCGTAAGGTCATCGCCGGACGGGGGCGCGAGGTGTGCTCTCCCGTTAGGATCGTCCAGGAAACCCGGCTTGCGGGCATCGAACCAGTACGCATTCCCGTGTCTTGCGTAGGGCCAAGGCCGTCCTGAATGACCACCGCTGAAAATCATTCCGCCGCCAGCAGACCCGGATTCAATAGAGGGAAGCGTGATTTCGAAGTGACCTTCTCCGTCCGTCAGGACCCCGGTGCGATCGTCGGAAGTAACGACCAGCGCACGCGGGATAGGCGCTTGGGTGACTGCGTTGATCACGGTCCCGCGCACGGTTTCGCTTTGCGGTTCGCTAGATCGTGCCGCCTGGCCGAGACTCTGCGTCGCGATTACAAGCAAAGCAACGAAGAAGAATGGCAGACGCCTGAGAAAGATTGGCTTGGCGATCCGAAAGAACCTCATTCCGGCCCTCGACTCCTTGCTTGGGGTTGCCAGAACCAGTACGCAATCAAATTACATATTGGAACGTCTTACATGCGCAAACGTCAATCCCCACGGAAACGAAATCTGAGGCTCGAGAACTACCTGACCACCAGCACCTCTCTCACGTTGTCGCGGGCAAGGAAAAATTTGATGGAAGCGAAGTCGCGGAAGAGGGTTTCGATGTGGCGATTGTTGAAGACGCGCTGCAGGCGGAAGCCGTCAATCACGGCGGTGTGAATAGCTCCAGTGGGCCCCCGGCGCGCTTCGCGGCGCATGACGATGCGCTGCATCTCGAGCGTGTCTTTGCCGACGATGTGGAAGCGGTAGCAGGGAGAATCCGGCCCGGCATCCTTAGTGTGGAAGAAGGCTAACAGCATTCCGCCCGGTTTGAGGACCGACCACAGTCTTCCCATGACCGGACGGACCAGGCTCTCATCGAGATAGTCGGCTAAGTTCCAGCAGAGCACGACATCAAAGTGTGCGGCCGGATAGAGCAGGTTATCCGCCAGAAATTTGCGGCTGTCGAGGGTCACATTCCCCTGCTCGTCCCTGGTGACAAGATGTGGTTCTGTCGAAGCCACCAGAAGATCCTCGCTGTAGATCTTGTGTGCGCGGCCAGTGAAGAAGGTGATGTTGGTAGGCGAGGTCGAGCCGAGATCGAGAACGCAGAGCGGTGTCTCCGACTCCCATAGACGCGCGAGTTCGCCAAGGCCGCTGGAGCGGCGCGTCAGCTTTTGCGCTACTTGCGGCGTCTCCGCCGGTGAACCGCTCGATGAACCGCGAAAAAGCTTCATGAAGTTCTGCGCCACCGTTGCCATCAGACCTACTCCGGAACGTCCGAGGCAGCGAGTGCTCTGGGACTTGAAATAACTTTTGCAACTAAAACTTTAACCTGCGATGCACTCTGCAAGTAGTTACTTTCCTGCGGCCTTCTCGGCTTTGCCCGAAATGTCGACCTTACCCTTCAGATAAGCGCCTTCTTCAATGGCGATGCGCTGCGTGCTGATGTCTCCCGTGACCACGGCGGACTTGCGTAATTCGACGCGGTCGCTCGCTTGCACGTTGCCCTCTAGCTTTCCCTGCACCACGACTCCCTTGGCCTCCACCGAAGCTTTCACCTGCCCATTCGGTCCCACGGTCAAACTGTGATTCTTCAGCGATATACTGCCCTCTACTTGACCATCAACGTAAAGGTCTTCGCTGCCCGACAACTCACCTTTGATGACCACGGATTTGCCAATCTGCGCCAAGTCTGCCGACAACGGAGCACTCATGGATGTTTCTCCTTTATAGGAAGCGGGTACTGCTTACCGGAATTCTGGGAAGGCAGGTTTACCGGGACGGCCGCCGCTGCATCGACTATACCCAACTCTCAGAGTGGGCGGCAAGCCAGCGTGAGCGGGCATCTGACTAGAAGGTGCATTAGAAGTTGCATCTGCAACCCCTTGCGGGCGATTGCTACACTAATCGTGCATGCTCCTCCGGAGAAACAAACTCGTGGTTTGCACGGCCATCTGCTGGATCGCACCAGCCCTGTTTCGTGGCCAGGAGGCGCTGCCGCAGATTTCTCCCAATGACATGGTGCGTCAAACGGTAGCCCGGGAAGTGGCCGCGGCCAATCAGCCTTCGCAGAAGCAAATGTTCCGATCCCGAAAACAGACGCCCAAGGGATCACAGACCAGGCTTTACGTCGAAACCAAAGACGCCATGGCGGGGATGATGATTGCGATCAACGACCAGCCGCTGACTCCGCAGCAGCAACAATCTGAAACCGATCACTTGAACTGGCTGGCAGGCAATCCCGAACAACTGCGAAAAAAACGTGCGCGCGAGAAAGAAGATGCCGACCGCACGCTTCGCATTGTAAAAGCTCTGCCCGATGCCTTCCGCTACAAATACGCAGGCACTGAGGCCAGCGGCCCGGACTTGGGCAAGACTGGAGACGAACTGGTGAGACTAGAATTCACGCCCAACCCGGCCTACTCGCCTCCATCGAGAGTGGAGCAGGTGCTCGAGGGCATGCAGGGATACCTGCTGATCGATACCACCGCACATCGGATCGCCAGAATCGACGGCACCTTGTTTCGTGAAGTTTCATTCGGGTGGGGACTCTTCGGTCACCTCGACAAAGGCGGGCACTTCCGCGTCCAGCAGGCGGATGTCGGCGAAGGAGACTGGGAGATCACCGCTATGAGCCTGCAGATCACGGGAAAGATTCTCTTGTTCAAAGGCCTCAGCATGATCTCGGATGAGAAACTCAGCGACTTTCATCCTATGCCCGATGATCTGACCTTCGCCAAAGCCGTGGACATTCTGAAGATCGAGCAAGAGAAGTTGGCACACAATCACGATCCCAAGGCCGCGCCGGCTGAAAAAGACGCACAATAAGTCGGAAGCCGAGAACCACAAAGGGCACGAAGGTTCACGAAGGTAGCGTGTTCCTTCGTGGCCTTTGTGGTTTGCGATGTTGAGGGACGGCTTGCCCGAATCTCAAGCCCGCAGCGTCTCTTTCCTCACCGTCAACTTCTCGATGAGGTCTGGCTTGATGCGATAGCCTGTGCCCGGCTGGTCACTGATCGCAATCATTCCCTGCTGCGAAACTTCAATCTCCGGATCCACGATGTCTTCCTTCCAATAGCGCTTGGACGCGGACACGTCTCCAGGCAAGCTGAAGTTCTGCAGAGTCGAAAGGGCGATATTCTGCGATCTCCCGATGCCGGTTTCGAGCATGCCTCCGCACCAGACGGGAATGTTGTGGGCATGGCAGAGGTCGTGAATCTTCAACGCTTCGGAGAATCCGCCCACACGCCCCACTTTGACATTGATGATCCGGCAGGCGCCGGTTTCGACGGCAAAGGCGGCACTGCGCACGCTGACGATCGATTCATCGAGGCAGACGGCGGTACGCAATTCTTTCTGCAGACCGCGCGTGATAGTAGATATCGTCGTTCCACAACGGTTGCTCGATCATGAGCAGGTTGAACTGGTCGAACTTGCGCAGATGCTCGACCTGATCGAGCGTGTAGGCGGAATTCGCATCACAGCTGAGAGTGATGTCGGCCCAGCGCGAGCGGATTCGTTCCAGCACGTTCAGATCCCAGCCGGGCTTGACCTTGACCTTGATGCGGCGATAGCCGGCCGCGAGTTCAGTCTGAATCTTTTCGAGCAATTGCTCGACTGAATCCTGAATTCCGATGGAAACGCCGCATGGGATTTCACGACGCGTTCCGCCGAGCAACTTCCAGAGCGGCAACTTTTTCTGGTTGGCCTCGGCGTCCCAAACAGCGTTTTCGAGCGCCGCTTTGGCCATGCGATGCGAGCGAACTCTGGCAAACAGGGCTGGACATTCACGCCCGGAATCGATCTTCTGCCCGAGCAGCGCCGGGATCAGGTACTGCGTCAACGTGGGCCACGCACTCTCGATCCATTCGCTGCTGTAGAACGGATCTTCCCCAACCACGCTCTCTCCCCAGCCGTCGACACCCTCGCTGTGCACGGTGACGAGAAGAATGCGGCGATGATAGAGGCGGTGGAAGCTCGTCTCGAAAAAATGGACGAGCGGCATGTGGATTTCGCGCAGCGTGATCGCTTCGATTTTCATGGATGTCGGGAGAATCTAATTCACCACAGAGACACAGAGACACAGAGGCACAGAGGCACAGAGAAAAACAAATTTCACGGTCTTCCGCTGTGTCTCTGTGCCTCTGTGGTAAATCAAGTTTCAGAGGCATACGACCACCTCTCATCCCACCGTCCGAGCAAAAATTTGCCATTGCCCTCTGCGTCCCGCTCATATCCCAGAACGGCTAATCCGTGGCTGAAGGCGCGCAAGAACTGCTCGCGGTTGCGCTCCTGCACTTGCTGCGCCTTGGCCCGCGTCTCTGTAGCCGCTTTCCAGTCGTAGATCTGGGCGGGAACAGAAATAGAGGACTCGGCTTGAATCGCAGGGTTCTTCCCTTTTTCCAGTAACGTCTCCACACGTTTCGATTTCAGCCACCACTCCGCGATCAGCCGATCGCTGGGGAGGCCTCCTTGCAGAGGAGACGACGTGATGCCGTACTGGTTGATGTTATAGCGGCGCGCAATCGCGCCCAGCTTCTCGAGATTCAGATATGCATTCTTGATTTCCAGAGGATCGAACGTCCACTCGATCAGTTCGATACCGCGCGCCATCGCATCCTCGCGCTGCATCAGCTTCAGACGTCGCCCGAGGCCGCTGTTGCGATGATCTTTGCGTACCGCCAGCATGTGAGAGTGAAGATAGACGTGTCCGGTGCGCGTGCCGGGAACCGACAACGCAAACCCTACCAACACGTTGGCGTCGAACGCGCCCATGACCTGGCCGCCCACCTTGTCGGCGACTACGAACATGCGCAACGGGACGAGTTCCGCATCCGTGAAGTTCCAGACTTCCTTCTGCAAGGCAACGCACGCGCGAAACTCCTCAATGCCGTGACATCGCCGGAGTTCGATGGTCGCGCTCAAGCGCTCTTCTCCTCGGCGTCTCGCTCGTGGGCTTTAGCTTGTTGCCACAACGATTCGAGTTCTTCCGTGGATACTCCATCGGCGGAGCGTCCCGCTTCATGGAGTCGCGCCTCCATCCATTGAAAACGGCGCCGAAACTTGCGATTGGTCTTGCGCAGGGCAGACTCCGGATCGACGGAGAGGTAGCGGGCGATGTTCACCAGGACGAAGAATAAATCGCCGACTTCTTCCTCCAAGCAATCCTGCAACGCTTCGGGGACCTCAGTGCGGCCCGACCCGGCAACGCCACGTCCCTGCGGACGCGGTCCCGGCGCGGGGAATTCCTTAAGCTGCTCGCGCAATTCCCCGGTTTCTTCGTGCAGCTTGTCAAAGAGTCCTTCAACGTCCGGCCAATCGAATCCAACCTGTGCCGCGCGTGAGCTGATTTTTTGCGCCTCGAGCAGCGCCGGCATCTTCGACGAAACACCCGCAAGGATCGAACTCTTTTCCGGCTTTGCGGCGCCCTCGGCACTTCCCTCTTTCTGCTTCCTCTCTTCATGCTTCAAAGCTTCCCAATTCCGCTTGACCTCATCCGAGGTATCGGCCTTCACATCGCCGAACACATGCGGATGCCGGTTGATCAGTTTGTTAGAAAGCTGGTCGAGAACATCGTCAATCGAGAACGACGACTGTTCCTGCGCCATCTCGGCATAGAAGAGCACTTGCAGCAGCAGATCGCCGAGTTCCCCGGCAAGCTCGGGCCAGTCGCGATTATCGATCGCCTCCAAAACCTCATAGGTCTCTTCCAGGGTGTAGGGCTTGATGGAATCAAAGGTCTGTTCCCGATCCCAGGGGCAGCCGCCCGGAGCCCTTAGACGTTCCATGATGGCGACCGCTCGTTCGAAACGCTCTCCTGTGGTGGGCATTCGGCAACCAATGTAAATGACAGCCGAGCCACGAAGCAACGCACGCGAATCCTGGGTAGTGACTCAGTTCGATCCCGAAATTGAAGAATCATTGACCACAAAGGACACGAAGAATCACGAAGGGGGCTTGCTAGTAGGCGGTTCCCTTCGTGTTACTTCGTGTCCTTCGTGGTAAGGGATCAAACTCATCATCACCGGATTCTGCTGCAGATCCCATCCGGGCACTACCCTGTTACTTTAGGTATCATTTCAGGGGACGGTTTTGCGCCGCGGTCGAATGGACCATCGTTACTTTCATCTCCTTCATCCGATGGCGCAAAATGAACACAGGTAAACGTGTTCTCCCCGGCAGAAGGGGTTCCATGCGGTTCGTGAGACGTCCATATCTGACGTAAATACATGACCTTAGCCATAAAACCTCGATCCTCGCTGGAAGGCCAACACTTTCAGGTGGTGGTCATCGGCGGCGGCATCAATGGAGTGGCTATCGCGCGTGAGTGTGCCCGCGCCGGCAAACGCACCCTGCTGGTCGAACAGAACGATTTCGCCTCCGGCGTCACCAGCCGGTCCACCCGCATTATTCACGGCGGCCTGCGGTACCTGGAGCATGGTGAACTTGATCTGGTGCGCGAATCGGTTCGCGAGCGCGAACGCCTGCTCCGCGAACGCTCTCATCTGGTACACCCCATACACTTCCTGTTTTTGCTGAACGAGAACAGCCAGCGCAGTGCCATGAAGGTTCGCGCCGGTCTCTGGCTCTATCAACGGATGGCCAAGAAGAGGTCGCCCGACCTGAGTGAAATGGAGATGGCTCGAGTGCAACGCGCGCTCGATGCCGGCCATCACTGGCTGATGCTCAACTTCGAAGACGCGCAGTGCGAATTTCCCGAGCGCCTTGTAGCGGAGTGGATGCTGGAAGCCGCGTCAGCTGGCGCAGTCGTCCGCAATCATTGCGAAGTACTGGCCGTCGATATCGGTCAGGGACGCGCCCGCGGCGTGCTCTTACGCGACCGCACCACGGGAAAGGATCAACGGGTCGACGCCAGCTGGGTTATCAACTGCACGGGGCCGTGGGCGGACCGCATTTGCCAGCGCTCGACGGTGCGCACGAAGAAACCGATGATCGGTGGCGTGCGCGGATCGCACATCGTTCTGCCGAGATTCTCCGGAGCTCCCACCGCCGCCCTCTACACCGAAGCCGCCGACGGACGCCCGGTCTTTGTGCTGCCGTGGAACGAGCAGATTCTTGTCGGCACCACCGAAGTGCCTGATAGCGGTGATCCGGGAAAAACCTCGGCCTCTCAGCAGGAGATCGAATACTTGCTGCAAACCGCGGCTGGGCTGTTCCCCAAAGCAAAGCTCTCGGCGCATGACATCAAGTACGCCTTCGCGGGAATCCGGCCGCTGCCGAACTCGCCGGGTGACAAGCCGTCTGCCGTGACGCGTCGTCATTTCCTGCATGACCACAGTGACGAAGGCGCCTCGCGCATGATCTCCGTGATCGGCGGAAAGCTCACGACCGCCGCTTCGCTTGCCCGCGAGTGTGCGCGCAAGATCGGGATCTCGGTCGAAGAACCCAAAGCGGTCACGATCGGCCCGGGCAGCTCGCTCGATCCGCTCCTCGATCAGGAAGTCATCGAAATCGCTCGCGCCGGCTCGGTCAGCGAAGAAACCGCCCGCGGCATGATGGAATGGCACGGCGAGCATGCCATGGATATCGCGCGCATGGCCCTGGTCGGCGCCGATCTTCGGGCGCCCATCTGTCCCCACACTTCTCACATCGTGGCGGAAGTCGTCGAGGCTTACCGCAACGAATACGCCGTCACTCTGGGCGACGTGCTGCTCAGGCGCGTTCCCGTCGCGCTTGGTGCTTGCTGGTCCGAATCCTGCAGCCGCGAAGCGGCCTTGCGCATCGGCGCGGTGATGGGATGGAAAGAGCAGGAGTTTGGAGCCAACCTGGAGCAGTTTGAAACCGAACGCACCGCCTTCCTGCAACGCCCCGCACGCACCGGATCTGCTCTGGAAGCCGCAGCGGATTAGCTGGACTCGTCTCACGGCTGGCGTTGGAGTGGTGCGGGCTTCGAAGACGCGTCCTTCCAAACCCGAAAAGGCGCGCGCTTTACACCTGAAAAGTGTCCCTAATCCGCCAAAGTCTAGAGGGTGTCCGCATCGCCTTTTGCCTTTTTGTTTGCGGGGCAAGAATTCTTTGGGAGAAAACTCTCTGGACGTGACAGCAGGGCCGGGATGAAACCCCAATCGGTTTCGCACCCGGTGCTTAGACTACCAGTCCAGGTGCTACGTATGGTTGGTTAACGCCTGTCGAAATTCCACTCATCGAGATTGAACTATTCCAGCGTCACGCTACGGCAGATACTGTTCCTGGACCGATTTCGTTCTACCTAAGCGGTGGCGCTGATTGAGGCCTCGAACGTTTCGCAGCAACCAGCCTCGACCTAACAGCGCGGCGGGATCCACGTCACCCATTAGTCCGCAGAGCACCCCAACCCTGAGCGTTCTGTTCGTTCATTGGAAAAAGTCTTGCCCGTTTTTTTCATAATCATCTTTTGCAATTTCCTCAGATCACGCGAGGTAAATCGCTTGCAGAGATTGGTTTCCCAAACATCCCCGGTATATCGGCTTATGGAGTAGGCACCCAGCACCTGCGTCGCTCCGGCGTCCGGACTGTCATATGAGAACCCGAAATCAAAGTAGCCAGGATGAGGGTCGCTGCCGTCTTTTCTTTGCAGGACCTCGACGCTCATCCCAACTTTCGCAGGGTCATAGTGTCGCTGCTGCAGGACGGTCAGGAGCACAGCCCGGGCCTGCTCGCGCGATAACCCGTTGGGGGAAATCTGACCAGGATCCAGCGTCTTCTGGGCGCGGCACAGCTGCGCACCCGCCAAAGCCAGCGACAAGGTCAGCAGCCAGAGTTTCACGGGCAGCTCATGCGGATCTTCACGTTGCTGATAATGTCGACCAGATAGTCCACGAATCCGTCTCTTCCACCAGTCGTGCTGCTTCCGGAATTGAAGCCGGCCTTCACAAGCTTCGTAGCGAAATCCTTCGGATCGGACGCATTTTGCACGAAGGATCCAAACTTCTTAATGAACGAAAGACCCGATTCGTGTGGATTATCAAATTGCGCGATCATCACCTTGGGATCTCCCTTGGCATGCCGCGCTCCGCTTTGGGGCGGAGCGTGCAACGAGTAGTAGTTGTTATCGTTTTTCGCGGCGTCTCCGAGACCATATTGAGTCTCCTGGGCCACGAGGCCGAGGATGTACTCTACCGGAACGTTCAAGCGCTTGGCGATGTCGGTGGCTTCGGGTTTGAAGTCCTTTACAAACTGAACCGCGTTCTGGTTGTTACAGAGTTTGGAAATTCCTTGGGCGGTCGGCTTTCCCATACTTCACCTCGGAGAAGCTGAGAGACAGATTGTTCTGTGAGGGGGACACGAGAAGTGTAGATCGAAAGGTCGATACTTGCAATGGAAAGCGGCACGCGAGAATAGCGTCTTATGACTCTGTGCGACGGCGCCAGGTAGTGGCATTAAAGACAGTGCCGAAAGAGAAAAGGGTCCAGAGTCAATCGCTTGATCGGTGCAAAATCGCCATCTCACTCATTTGACGTTGCATAGATCTCCCGGGCAGCAGTAAGAGCATGGACGTGAGTGCGATCCAACGCCTGCAAGGCACTTAGTAAGTTGCGGAAAAACTCCGATCGCCGCGATAGGTGACCACTGGGGCTGAAGCCCATTGTTGATTCTGCGCTCCTTACGCGGCGCTAAAGGGCCGCTCTTCCACATCATTCAGGAGTTCTTCCTGAACCTCTTAGGGGTAATTCCCACCACCCTTCACCCTCAGTGCTCCATTCTTATTAGCCTGTCACCTTGTCCGTTGCCAACGACCCCTGATGCCGCCCAACGGTCCGATTAACCCCGCCCTTCGCCAGTTACTAAAGATTGGACACGACCGTGAGTCATCTGGGAAAGGCCCCGTTCCACCTCTAAACTGTCGCCGACACAGCTGAATTTCTGCGTCTGAGGGGCAGTGCGATGTTAATTCCCATCAAGCACGAAAACATGGCGGCCCGCCGCTGGCCGGTAGTCACGCTGGCCCTGATCGCCATCAACACGGTCGTTTTCCTGTTCACCATGATGTCGATGAGCGACGAGGCGCCGCAATTGGGCGAGGTGAAGTCTGACATCCTGATCTTGGCCGCAGTGCACCCGGAACTGAAGATGCATCCCGACGAGGAGCGGCTGGTCGAGGGTTTCAAGAAGAGTCATCCGGATCAGTGGAAGAAGGTGCAGAGCCCCTACCGCGACGTCATCAACACCTACGACGCCAAGATCAAACTGATGGAGGATCCGGAGAAGCTTCAAGAGGAAATGGATTCTCTGAACGAGCAATATGTAAAGCTCTCGTCGACTTCCATCACCGAGCAGTACGCATTTATTCCGGCGCATCCCAGCGCACTGAGCTATCTGACCGCGAATTTCCTCCACGGCGGCTGGATGCACCTGATTGGCAACATGTGGTTTCTCTGGCTCGCGGGATTCGTGTTGGAAGATGTTTGGGGACGATGGCTGTACTCGGCTTTCTACCTGATCGCCGGCGCGGCCGCACTGCAATTTCATGCATGGCTCAATCCGGGCAGCATCACGCCAACGCTTGGCGCGTCGGGAGCCGTGGCCGCGCTGATGGGAGCCTTCCTGGTCCGCTTCCCCAAGATGAAAATCGAGATGGCGTGGATCTGGTGGATCAGCTTGATACGGCTTCTGCGCACCGGCAATCCGTTCCGCATGTGGCGATTCAAGGCCAGTGCCTACTGGCTTCTGCCGCTGTGGCTCGGGGTCGAAATCCTCTATGGAACGCTGTTTGGATCGGTCAGCAGCGTGGCGCATTGGGCGCACGTCGGCGGGTTTGTCTTCGGAGCGCTGGCCGCGGTTGCGATTCGCTATTCCGGCATCGAGCAGAAAGCCAACAAGGCCATCGAGGAGGAACTCGCGTGGACCAATGATGCCGAGCTCGAGCAAGCCAGCTCGATGATGGAGCACGGCCAGCTCTCCGAGGCTCAAACCCTGCTGACCAGCTACGTCGCTGCCAACCCGAATTCGCTCGATGCCTGGGCTCTCCTACGCCAGATTTATACGCGGCAGAGCGACACGAAGTCGTACCTCGATGCGACCGTCAGGACCTGCGCGCTGCACTTGAAAGCACATCAGATCGAAGCGGCGTTTCAGGACTATGCAGAGTTCGTAGACAACGGCGGGGGCAAGATGCCCGCGGCGAATTGGCTGGAACTGTGCAAGGGCGCCGAGGAGATGCATGAGTTCGAGCGCGCCTTCGCCGAGTATCAGGAACTGGCGAAGGCCTATCCAGCCGAGCGGCAATCGCTCACCGCACAGCTCAGCGCCGCCAGGCTATGCCTCAAGAAGTTGAACCGTCCAAAAGATGCTCTGGCAATTTATCAGGCAGCCGCGGCATCATCCGTTCCGCATCTTGACTGGGAGACATTGATTCAGGCCGGCATCAAAGAAGCCAAGGCCGCGCTTTCGTCAGGAAACGCAATTGCCGCCGGCGCGCAGTAGCGAACGGACTCATGCTCTCCCTGCAAACTCCCGGTTCTCCGTGGACACTTTCACCTTTTCGCCCTCTTTGATGAAAAGGGGCACGCGGATTTCGAGGCCCGTCTCCAGCCGAGCTGCCTTGGTCCCGCCGCCCGACGCGTCCCCTCGAACTGCCGGTTCCGTCTGGGCAACGGCCAGCTCGACGAATATTGGCAGCTCTAAACCAATCGGATTGCCGTTGAACTTGCGCAGCTCAACCAATGCGCCTTCGATCAGGAAGTCCAATGCATCCCCGACCATCTGGCCGTTCAGGGTGAGGGTCTCGTAGCTTTCCTGGTCCAGAAAATGAGAACCATCCCCATCGCTGTACAGGTAGGAAGCCTGTACCGACTCGAGGTCTGGCTCCTTGAATTTGTCGCTTGCCTTGAAGGTCTTCTCAAAGACCGCGTTGGTAAGCAGGTTGCGCATCTTCAGGCGTACCAGGGTTTGACCGCCACGAGCGGTGGGCGTGTTCACTTCTGCTTCCAGGCAGCAGAAGGGAGTATTTTCAAACTCAAAAAACGTCTTCCGTTTGACAGCAATCGCGTCAATGAGCGCGGCCATGAAGTCCTCTAGCAGATACCGAAAAGCCCGATCAGCGCCTCGGTTTTGAAAGGGCGCGGCTTCAAGCCGCGCCGAAAGTACAGAAAAATTAATCGCGGCTTTAGCCGCCGAGGTCATGTCTAGCATGCCAAAGGAGTTTTCAGCAGGCTGCCAGAGGAAGCCGATACCGACGCATGCCTCCCTGATCCTCGGCTCTTTCCAGTATAGAGTGAAGGAGCGCTGGAACGAGAAGGGATAGCGGGTGGTCAGTGACTGTGAGCGTAATGACGATGTTAAGCCAATGGTTGCTGTATAAGGCGTGCCCACGGGGTCATTCGGTGCCGTAGAAGAAGAAGTACGCAATTCTCTTGCTCCCAATAGTGCCCGGGCATTCCTCGTAAATCCACAGACCCCGGAAGGTTTTCAACATGTAATCCAATGCTTGGGCGAGTGTCACGTTATTCAATTCTCCTGAAAAACCTGGATGTGGCGACATCGCGCGATTGATCACCTTTGGCCCGAAGCTAATACTGTGGTCTTTCATGAACGTCTTCACCTCAGGTGTCCCGGTAATGAAGTCCATGACATGGATGTCGAAATACATCAAGTTGGGTTTCTTCTTCTGCTCCTCGTCGAATGAAATGTGTCCGATCTTCACATTCGGCAGGTCTTGGGGCACCGTTTTCTCGACCATTCTGATGGTCCCGTCCGGGTCTTGCGTAACCTGCATGTCCTTGTTATCCGCCAACATTTCGCGAAGGGCCTGAAGCGGCGGCATTGAGGGACCGGCAGGAGTGGTGTTTACCGCAAGATTGCAGTACTCCAATGAGCCCGAGAGATGAGCCCGACGCAGCACGTCTAGAATGGAAGCGATGGCAGCGCGGTCCTGACTGTCCTGACAGTGGCACGGGCTAGGTAAGCAGATTACTGTCAAGAGCAAGATCACGACATGCACGCGAATCATGCCACGGATCATAATCCAATTAAACTCCACTGCGGGCGACCAGGCTGACGAAAGCAGGCCTTCTCACTCACGTTTCGGTTTCTTTCGATTGCTGCGCGCCTATCGTCCGGCAGAGCAGGCTCGTGTCGTCGGAGATGATTCCGTCAACGCCCAGGTCTGCGAAGCGCCTCATATCCGCGGGCGCATTGACCGTCCAGACAAGAATTTTCTTTCCGGCTCCCTTTATTTTGCGGACCAGCTCTCCGTCGACCAATGCATGGTGGGGGATCACATACTGGACGGGAAGTTCACTCCAGAGCCGAAGTTGATTCTCGAACTCACAGATGAGACCGAGTGGAACGGTGGCGTCCAGGGCATGCACCGATTTGAGCGCTCCGGGCTGAAAAGAGGAGACCACGAATCCCCGGCGCGGCTTGTATCTCAGGAACAGGTCGAGCGTAATTCTCTCCAGCCCCTTAACCTTCAACTCGATATCGAGAAACGAATCGCGGTAGCGCTGCAGCACATCCCGTAGCCGCGGCAACCGGGAAAGCTGCTTCGCCGGCGTGCGTGAAACCCCATATCCGGAGACCTTCGCGTCGTGGCACACCACAGCCTCTTCGTCCTCGGTGAGCCGCACATCGAATTCAAATCCGTCGCATCCGTCCGCAAGGGCGCGATCGAATGACTCCAGTGTGTTTTCAGGAATAGATCGGACGGCGCGCGTCCCGCGATGCCCGAGCAGCAGCGGACGAGTGGGGGCCGGCATGAGTCAGTCGAGGTCGAAGTCGCGAATCGGCTTGCCCGTGTCGGGAGTCTCCTTCGCCTTCCTGACTGCTTCCTGAAACTTCTTCTCGAGGAGATCGGAAGCGTGCTTCTGCGCCTCCACCGACTGCTGAAATATGGACTCCCGCCGGCTGTCCTGCTCGCGCATGGCTTTGGCCGCAGCTTCCATGTCGGCGAAAGTCTTCGGCTTGACCGCAGGCGTATGGGCGATGACGGAGGCGGTCTCGGTGTCGATCTTCAGCACCGCGCTGCAACACGGACAAGTCACTTCAAAATTGGGCGGTTTCTTGGCCATCTACGCGAATCATACCCCAAAATCGCTTAGACGGGGCGACGACGGCACCGCCAGTTGAGGCGTTCTCACCCGCGGGCACATTGAAATTGATTTTCACTCCTAAACTCATGACCAGCATGAACTTGCTTCGTACGCATAATGATGTACGTACATATCCGTAAGAAAAGTGTTCCTTCAGGGACATCTGTGGAAATCTTCCGGCCCGTGGCGAGTAAATCCTTCTAATGCTTCAGCTTGATAGGGAAAATGTGGAAGACGTTGAGCATCTCCCAACCCAGCAGGAAAACCGAGACCACGACAACCATCACAGCCATAAATTCCCCGAATGTCATACGGCGCCGGCCCGGCTCCATGCGCCGGGTTGCCAGGCTGAGAATATTCAGCGTGGCAAAGCCGAACACCACCGCCCAGAGAATGTTGTAGATGTCCTGCCGCGGTTCGCGCGAGAAAAACGCCACCGCGACTCCTGGCAACATGGCGACCGAGGCGCGCGCTATCGGATACATTGCCAGCACCGCACGCGTGGTTCGAGCAAACCCTGAGACGAAAGCGATTGCCATCGGATCGAGCGTTAAGAACCTCAGTCAGAATAGTTGAGTACTCGATATTACATCGTCCTCGGGACGCATCGTCAATCCCTCAACCAGCGCGCGCCCTGGGGCAACGTTGGGTAATGTTGGGTAATATGGACTGATGCCGAAGCGCCGTTTCATCTTCTTCGATGTGGGCAACACGTTGCTCTTCCCTAACCGCGCGCGCATGCTGGCGCCTATCGTGGCGGAAAAGCATCCTAGCCTTGAGCAGTGGCAGGCGCTGGAGCGCCGTACCAAACAGGAGTTCGATCAAGGCTTGATCGGCGGGAAGATCGATCGCGGTTTCTGGTGGACGTTTCACACTTACCTGCTGAACGAACTGAACGCATTCGATGAAATCGTCCGCGACGCACTGGTCGAAAACACACAGAACTCTGCCAATTGGGACCAGATTCTTCCGGGCACACGCGAAGCGCTTGAGCGGATTCGCGGGCGCTACGCGATTGCCGTGATCTCGAATGCAGATGGCCGAATCGACGCCGTGCTTGGCCGTTGCGGTATCGGCGACTGCTTCGCGAGCATCACCGACTCGGGTAACGTCGGGCATGAAAAACCGCATCCGGAAATCTTCGCAGCAGCGCTGCGCGAGATGAAGGCTGATCCTGCTGAGAGCCTTTACGTTGGCGATGTGTATTCGGTGGACTACATAGGGGCACGCAACGCGGGAATGGATGCGGTGCTGTTCGATGTTTCCGGGACGTACCGGGAGCGCGGCTTGCCACGCGTGGAATCACTCGCGGAACTGGAAAGCTGGCTCGTTAAGTAGCTGGGGTTATCTAAACAGAGTGGGGTTTTCATGTTCAATGAGACACGTTTTTTTCTCTTTTTCACGGCAGCCTTGTTGCTCGCCGTCGCTCCTGGGCCAGGCATGCTCTATGTTCTCGCCCGCAGCCTTGCGGGCGGAAAGCGTGAGGGCGTGCTGTCGGCATTTGGAACCTTCTTAGGTGGTATGGTGCATGTCTTCGCTGCCGCGCTAGGCATCTCCATCATTCTTGCCAAGTCCGCCGTGGCCTTTGCCACCGTGAAGTATGTCGGCGCAGCCTATCTCTGCGTCCTCGGCGGGCGGATGATACTCGATGCGCGCAAGGACACTAGCGCCGGAGATTTGATTCCGCAGAACATCAAAGTGGCTCGCAATCCGCTTTGGCAGGGCGTCGCGACGGAAGTGCTCAATCCGAAGACGGCGCTGTTTTTTCTGTCGTTCATCCCGCAATTCGTGGTTCGCGGAAGCGGGCACGTCTTTCTGCAGTTCGTCACTCTGGGAACAATCTCGGTCGTGCTGAACACAACCGCAGACTTGATCGTGATTGCGCTGGCCGGGCCGCTCGGGGAGCGGATTCGGGCCTCGGCCACGTTCCGACGCCGGCAGCGAACAGTTACCGGGACGATCATGATCGGGTTGGGAACTTACCTGGCAACTAGCGAGAGTAGGTAGTGTTGCCAGCATTGCGAGGGCAAGATGCCCTCACGACAGCCCGGAGGCCGGCGCTACCCATGCGAAAACAATTCAGGGCTGCTCAACTTTTTTATTGCTTGCTCGCTGTCTCCTTTTCGGGATGGGCGTACGCTCAACAGCCGATGCCTCGCGTTGAGGGAGAAAACCTTGCAGGGCATAAGGTGACGCTCCCTGACGATGCGAAGGGAAAGATCGCAGTGCTCGTGTTCGGATTCACCAAGGCATCGAAAGGGCCCACGAGCGCATGGGGCGAGAAGATCTTCGCAGAATTCGGCCAGCAAGCAGGATTCGAGTTGTATCAACTGCCCGTGCTCGAAGACGTCCCGCGCTTCGTTCGGGGCATGGTGATCTCTGGGATGAAAAAAGGCATCAAGGAGAATATGCGCGACCATTTCGTCCCCATATTTCAGGGTGAATCAGAATTGAAGAAGTTGGTCAGCTACAAAGAGCCGGATGACGCTTACCTCGTAGTGCTTGACCCATCTGGGAAAATCATTCGGCAAATGCACGGGCCGTTCAGTGACGCCGCGTACGAGCAGTTAAGAAAAGAAATTCAAACCTTCTTGCCTCACTGAAGGTTTGCGGTCGGAACTACAGTTCGACGATCTGGTGGTCGTGACAGCTGGAGTTAATGGTGTCGTACAACTGGTGCAGCAGGTCTTGGCCATAGCGGGACAGGAAGTAGACACCACCAATGGTGCGCTCCTGGAGGCCCTTGTTTGGGTAGAGGGCCTGACTCAGGCCTTCGGCGTGGCGGCTTACCAGTTCGCCCTTCAGCGCCTCGGCGCGCGCAGCCTGCGCGTAGAGTTTCTCTAGCTGATGCTGCATTTTTGAGCACGCGGTCTCGGCAGCATCGACCAGCGTCTTATCCAGCTTTTCTAATTTCTCTTTGACCGCAGAGAAGTTGGCGTCGAAGGAATTCTTGGCGGCGTCAAAAGCAGCCTGAAGATCGCGCGGAAGGTTCTTTGCCGCGATTTGCCGGCGTAATGCTTCCGGACCATCGAAGACATCGGTGATGGCGACCTGATGCTTCTCGAGCAAGCGTTGGGCTTTCGATTCCACGATGGTGGCGGAGAAGCGCGGCAGGATCGGAGTGACACGGCCGAGAAGTGCTTCATACACCACGCCGGCTTGAGCGAAGTAGGCAGCCTCGGCGGCGCCGCCGGTATAGGCGAGCGTGGGCAGGAGAAAATCCTGCATGATGGGGCGCAAGAGCACGTTGGGACTGAATCGCTCTGGATGCGAGCTGATTTCCGCAAGGAGTTGCGATGGCAAGAGTTTCTCAGCTGCGGCCTCGCCGTCGATCATAAACTCAGTAACGTCTCCGTTCATGCGTCGCGAGATGGGCGTGCGGGCGCCTAGCCTCGTGGTAAATAACAGCACCGAAGAGTCGCCGACCTTCACCTGCTGGTGGTAGCCTGCGGCCTCAAGTTTTTTGCCTCGGTCAACAAGCTTGGCAGCAAGTTCGTCCGCGCGTTCTATGGCAGCACGATAGATTGGTTCTGCGAGGCGGGCAAATTCAGGATCTGAAGGGTCCAGCAGAATGACGCCCCATTCGGCAAAGACGCGGGCATAGAGACGCGCGAAAGCGCTGCCGAGGGTTTCACCCGGGCGGTAGGAATCGCGCAAGATCTGGGATGCTTCGGTGTCGCCCAGCAATGCGGCGGCTTGTTCGACTACGGACTTGATCTCGTCGTCGAAGCGAACAGAACTGACGGGAGCCCCCGGTACGTCCTTGCTTGCAGTCGTGAGGACCTCTAGCGAGCCATCGGCCCGAGGTAGTGAAACGTGATTCACCTCAGCCAGATCGTGGTCGTAGGTGGCAAGCCAGAAAAGCGGAACAGCGTCAACTCCCGCAGCAGTCGCTTCACTGGCAAGTTTCACCGCGCTGAGAGCTTTGTAGAGGGAGAACGTGGGTCCGCCGAACAGTCCGACCTGTTGTCCCGTAACGATGGCGGCCGCTCCCTTGCGCAGGCGGTCCAGATTGACGAGCGTCTTTTCCGAGGCGCCCCAGGAGCGGTTCTGCCGCTCGAGAATATTGGTCACTTGCTCGCGGCGCGAAGGTTCATAGGAAATCTCTCCCGCTTCCTCTTTCAGCCACTCATGAAAATACGGGGATCGAGGATAAAAGCTTTGAATTTGGGGAGTGTAGGCCAGGAGATCTTGGAAAAGGCTTGTGGTATGCGGGATTTGCGAGAATGGGATACAGTGGGCCTTCACCGACAACGCTCCTGCCAACATGGTTTCGAGGTCTTTGTTTGGACGCGTGAGGTCATGTTTTGAGAGCAGTGCCGATGCATTCGCGCGATCTTACCAGGGACACACCATGCCGTTCATGCTTGAGATGCCTGAAATAGACGCAAGATGCAAGATAATGGAAGCGAGATCATAAACCCCGAAGGCACGAAGTACCACGAAGGAAAGACAAAATGAGCCTGGCTGTCAGCCCGCTTGAGATCGTTGTTCCTGTGACCTTGGAAGGATCGGTTGTTCGGCTGGAACCGATCCGGCGCGAGCACGCGGAATTGTTCTGGGATGTGGCCAAGAATGATTTGGACGACATTTTTCGATGGATTCCGTATGCGATGAAGACTCGGGAGGACTTTCGGACGCTCATCGACAAGGCGTTCGCGGAACAGGAGCGCGGGGAGTCGGCCGTATTCGCCACGGTGGACCGCACTTCGGGACGGGTGGTGGGCAGCACGCGATTTATGAATATCGATCGCGCCAACCGGCGCGTTGAAATCGGATCGACCTGGATCGCTCCAGCGTGGCAACAAACGGCTGTGAACACTGAAGCGAAGTACCTGATGCTGCGGCATGCGTTTGAGGTGTGGGGATGCATGCGGGTTGAATTGAAGACGGATGCGCTGAATCAGAAGTCACGCAACGCAATCCTGCGGATCGGAGCGAAAGAAGAGGGGACGCTCCGGCGCCACACACTTACATGGACTGGACGCGTGCGCGATACCGTGTATTTCAGCATTCTGGACAGCGAATGGCCAGAAGCAAAAGAGCGGCTGACGGCGAAGTTCACGCGGTAAGGCGAGTTCAGGCCACAGCCTGGTCCAAGTCTGCCCTGAAATGAACCGCACGGAATCATATTTCTCATTTTTGGGAAGCCCCAAGTTTCGATCACTGGAACTATGGCGTCGGGGAGTCGGGCAGAGAAAATAGACGCCACCGCGGCTATCGCACATTTCGCTATTCACAATAGACTCTGATCTTGACTTTGGTGTTTGCACCTTTCTGATCGACGTCGACTGAGAGGTCGTTGAGGTGCTCGACCACTTCTTCCAGATTCTCCGGTTTGATTTGTGTCAGGTCGATGGGAAGGCCCTGTTCCTAGATGGCGTCATTGGACGCGTAAATATTTGGGACCCGGCTTCCCTAGCCTGGTGATCCACTGTCGGACGAGGCGGGAGAGGCCGGTGCTTCGACGGCCGCGATGAGACGTTCAGCTTCGTCGGCGCTGATCTTTCCTTCTGAAAGCATCTGCAGAATTTGGTGGCGGACAAAAAGCAAATGTCTCCTGTTTGAAACCTTTTAACTGTTGACAACACCATACCTTGTACTACATAGTATCCCAGTGCTTGACGTCACCGGCTCCGATTCAATCACCGACAAATGGGAAATCCAGCTTCGTAAAGGCTGTCTAGAGTTGGCGATTCTAGCTGCCTTGTGGAGCGGAAAGCGTTACGGGCTCGAAGTGCTGCGGCGGCTGGAAAGCGATTCGGATTTGATCGTGTCGGAGGGGACCGTTTATCCCCTGCTCAGTCGACTGAAGGCGCTCGGGTTGGTGCAGAGCGAGTGGGTGGAGTCCGATGCGGGGCATCCGCGGAAATACTATGCGCTGACTGCGGCGGGGAGGCAGAGAGCGCTGGAGATGGCTGCGATCTGGACGCGGTTTTCTTCCAGCATGCGCCGGTTGCTTACTCCGTTGAGGGAGGAGAAATAGATGGCGATGGCGGACGAGGCACAGCAGAAGATTGACGCCTACCTGAATCGTATCCGCGGCCGACTACGCGGCGTGAGGGCGGAGGAGCGGTGCGAGATTCTCGAAGAGTTGCGAAGTCACCTCCTGGAGAAGGCCGCGGCGGGCGGGATGACGGGAGCCGCAGTGGATGCGGCGCTGGAATCGCTGGGCAGTCCGGAGGAGTTGGCCCGGGAGTACGTCACTGATGAACTACTGGCGCGTGCCGAAGTGAGCCGGTCTCCCTTGCGTATTCTCGACAGTCTGTTCCGCTGGGCAAGTCTGAGCATCGCGGGATTCTTTGTGTTGCTCGGATCGGTCACCGGGTACTTCTTTGGAGTAGTTTTCCTCTTAGTTGCAGTGCTGAGACCGTTTCACCCGGAAACGGCGGGATTGTGGGTGTCTCGAGGCAGGGCTGGCGATTTGTCTTTTTCTCTCCGGATGGGGTTTGGATACCCGCCAGTTGCGGGCCGCGAAGTGCTCGGCTGGTGGATCGTGCCGATCGGATTACTGGCGGGCTGCCTCCTATTGACTCTGACCACGCGTTTTGGGCTCTGGTGCGTGCGGTTCTATCGCAACTCGCGAGCGCTTCCAGGCCGCGGATGAGCGCGTTTACGTGAGCGAGTTGAGGTATCACGAATGAACACATCGATCTCCGCGAGTACAGCGGCTGTTACAGGTGGCACCACCATTGGTCTGTCATCTCAGCGACTGCCGACTGGCCAGAGATGGATTTCTTGCGGAGAATTCTTGCTGGGGAGTGCAATTGTCATCGGGCACAACGTGTATCGCGTCGTCCCGAATGAGGTGCCGATTCTTGTCGTCCTCGCGCTGATTTCGTTCCGGCTGCGCGACGGATGGAGTGCGCTCGGTCTGCGTTGGCCAGTGTCGTGGCGGCGGATTATATCGATCGCGCTAGGTGCGGCTGTCTTAAGAATCATGGTCGGCACTCTGGTGATTGAGCCTGTCACTGCCCACTTTTGGCCGCCAGCAGTTGCACCCGATGGCATGAACGACATTGCGGGCCACTGGATCGACGCTCTCAAGTGGTTTCTGCTGGTTTGGACCTTCGCCGCGTTTGGCGAGGAGATTGGATACCGAGGTTATCTGCTGAACCGGGCGGCGGACGCCGGTGGCCGGTCGAAGGCTGCGTATTGGGTTGCGGTTGTTCTGGCCTCGGTGCTCTTCGGGTACGGGCATTACTATAAGGGGCCAGCTGGAATCGTAGACTCCGGGATGGCGGGGCTCATTCTGGGAGCCGCCTACGTTCTATCCGGACGGAATCTGTGGGTCTGCATATTGGCCCATGGATTTATCGACACGATTGGGTTGGTCGCTGTATTTTTCGGATGGTCATCGTGACGCTGGGGATGCGAAACCCCGATCGCGCTAATAACACGTCGCAACAGATTGGAACCAAAGGGCTGCCGAGAGCATCGAATACATTGACTTCCATGGCAGGGCAACCTAGTCTGGAAGTGGATCTTTGCAAGGCCCAACCCACCAGTGGGGGCGTCACGGCTTCGACGGAGATGCTTGCGGCCAAGAGGCATGCCGGGGTGCACACACCCGTAATCGTGGGCAAAATGATAATTGCCAATCAACAGATGGCATACGCAGCCTAACTAGTTTAGGCAGCCGTCCCAAGAGGCTTCGCCCGTGGGCCTCCGAAGGACGTCACACAGCGGGCTGCTCTTCTCTTCTACGTCTGGGATGAGAGGCTAAGACCACAGGCTAGCGAAACGCGTTTCTTGTCGGTTCTGAGCGCGGGGCGCGAACGTCCCAGGGTAATGCCTGGGGCATGAACACGACTAAGCATGTAGTTCTCTTGACCAGTAACATTTTCGGACGCGGGTTCGACTCCCGCCGCCTCCACCACTCTTTCCCCTTCTCGTTCATTTACCCCGCATCCGGTCGTGCTCGTTACATCAATTCCTCTATGAAAGTCCGGGTCACGTCCTTGGGAATCCGGACGTCAGCGTGTACTAAGGGACCGCCATCCAGCACGGGCTCTGCTCCGTGGAGAGTCGGCACATCGGTGCGTTCGAAAAACTTGCCGATTGGAATCTCTTCATCCCACAGCAGGGATTTCCCCATCGCCGCCATCCAGTCCGCGGCATCGTATCCCTTTTCGTCCTCGAGCTTCTTCACGCGTGGGCGGAACCATTGATAGGTGTTGTCGTGGTTGTAGGTGACGCACGGGCTGAAGACATCCAGAAACGAGAAGCCCTTATGCTGGATGCCTTGCTTGATCAGTTCGGTCAGATGTTTTTGTTCCGCGCTGAACCCGCGGGCCACGAATGTCGCTCCGGCGGCGAGAGCCAGCGAGATTGGATTCACCGGAGCTTCAATGCTTCCAAACGGCATGCTTTTCGTTTTCATGCCGAGGCGACTGGTGGGCGAAGTCTGGCCGGTCGTGAGGCCATAAATCTGGTTGTCCATCACGATGTAGAGCAGGTCAACGTTGCGGCGCATGCTGTGTACGAAGTGATTGCCGCCGATGCCAAAACCGTCACCGTCACCCCCAGTCACCAGTACCGTCAGCTCGTGGTTCGCAAGCTTGACGCCTGTGGCCACGGCCAGAGCCCGGCCGTGCAAGGTGTGCATGCCATAGGTATTGATGAAGCCGGGAAAGTTTGACGAACAGCCGATACCGCTGATGGTGACCACCTTGTGGTTCGGTATCTGCAGATCTACCAAGGCCTTCTGGACCGCGGCGAGCACACCAAAGTCCCCGCATCCGGGACACCAATCGGGATCGACTTTGCCTTTCAGGTCCGACATTGCTACGTGGTTGGTCGCCGCTAGAGCTGTCGCCATTTTCTGTTCTCCTCAAACTCGATTTCATCAAACAAGGATTTCATGCGCGGGCACGGAGAGCCTAGACTTGCCCGCCAGTTGTTCCTTTGCCGCTTCGACGATGTGGTGGGGCATGAATGGCTCCCCATCGTATTTTCGAATGTGTCCATCCGGCACAAAGCTGGTTTCGCTGCGCAGGTACCGGGCGAACTGTCCGCTGAAATTGTTCTCAACGATGATCGTGTGCCGGGCACCTTTGAGGATGTCGAGAATCGCATCGCCGTGAAGCGGCACAATCCAGCGGATCTGGAGTTGATTGGCGGGAATGCCTTGCTCTGTGAGTATCTCGCAGGCCTCTTCGATCACGCCTTTGGTCGATCCCCATCCGATCAGCGTGACGTCAGCATCACGCGGACCCCACAGCACAGGCGGAGGCACTGCAGCTTCAATACCGGCAACCTTCCGCATGCGCTTTTCCATCATGGCGCGGCGCTTGGTCGGGTTCGTGAATTCGTCGCTGATCAGGACTCCGTCTTCATCGTGTTCGTCGCTCGCAGCAGTGTGGGTATGACCCGGGACCCCGGGAACGGCCCGCGGAGAGATGCCGCTTTCGGTGATCTTGTAACGTTTGTAGGCACCGTCCCCATTTGCCCCAGATGTCGCAGGAGCATCCGTGATCAACTCACCGCGGTCGATAGACGCGGTAAAATCCAGATCCTTCGGGTCAACGCTCAGCCTGCCTTCCGACAGCAACAGATCGCAGAGCACGATGCCCGGACACTGAAAGCGATCTGCGATATTGAAAATCTCAGGGATTAATTTGAAGCAGTCGCCAATATCGAGAGGTGCGGCAATGGCACGAGGGTAATCGCCGAAGCCAGCCCCCAGCATTTGCCAAAGATCGCCTTGCTCCGTCTTGGTGGGCACGCCCGTGGATGGCCCGGCCCGCTGGCAGTCGATGACTACCACGGGAGTTTCCATCATGGCAGAGAGACCGAGGCCCTCAGTCATCAGCGCGAACCCGCCACCGGACGTGGCACACATGGACCGGACGCCCGCATGAGCCGCACCAATCGCCATATTCACTACGCCAATTTCGTCTTCAACCTGGCGAACCATGATGCCGGCTTTGCGCGCATGAGCTGCCATCCAGTGCAGAACGCCAGTCGAAGGGCTCATAGGATACGCGCAATAGAATTTCACTCCCGCTGCCGCACCTCCCATCGCCATCGCGATATTGCCGCTCAACACGGCATAGCGGTTTGCAGTCATCGGGAGCGGCCAGGCAAAGGCTTTGAAATTCGCGCCAGCATAGTCGTACCCCGCTCGCGCGATGCCGATATTCTCCGATACAACGGCATCACCCTTTTTCTTAAACTGCTCGGCCAGAACCTGCTCCAGTGCCTGGAAGCCGATGCCCATCATGCTGAGACCGGCGCCCACGGCGAGTGTGTTCTGGGCCACCTTGTTCCGGGTGACATCCGCCAGTTTGGAAACAGGCAGTGGACAGAGTTGCACGCCCTGTGCGGCGATGCCCGGCTTGATGGTTTCAGAGTTATAGAGGCATGCAGCGCGCTCGGTAAGCAGGCCAAGGTGGCGATCCATCGCGTCCTGATTCAGAGGAATCAGCAGATCCATGCGATCGCCCATGTTTGTGACTCTGTCCGGGCCGGTGCGAATCGTGAGAAACGTGTGCCCACCCCGGATGATCGACTGGTAGGCGTTATAAGCATTCAGGTGCAAACCGCGGCGACTGAAAATCTTTGCAAAAATATCGCCCGGCGTGGCTACACCCTGACCTGCCGCGCCTCCGATGCCGATCGCAAATGTCTTCCCCATGGCAAGCTCCTAACCGGGATAAGCTCCCGTAATGTAGCCTTCCAGTTCCTGAATGGTCTGCGCCTGGCCGTCGATAATCCATTTCACCAGGTCACCAATGGACACCACTCCCACTACAGCATCCTGATGCACCACGGGCAGGTGGCGAAAGCGATGCTTGGTCATGATGGCCATGCACTCGTCCACGGTGTGCTGCGGACTCACAAAGACAACCGGGCACGTCATGATCTCGCGAACCAAAGTCTCGCGTGACGAATGGCCCTTCAGGATCACCTTGCGTGCGTAATCACGTTCCGAAAGGATGCCCACCAGTCTCTCGCCGGAAATAACGAGCAAGGCGCCCACTGCATACTCGGCCATCTTCTCAATCGCTTCATAGACCGACTGTTCCGGAGTTACAGATAACACTCGGTTCTCGTCTTTGCTCCTCAGAATCGACGCAATCGAGTCAGAGAGTTTCATCACGCCTCCCCACTGCTGCAGTTATTTGCCGGTACGCGCATCCCACACCGGGTTACCCTTGTTGTCGCGGAACATAAGCGTGTCCGTACCCTTCACCAGTTCTCGCGCCAGGATCACCTCTGATGTATCTTGCTTTACCTTTGAGCCAGTCACAGACACGTGGTCTCCCTTGGCGAAACTGACACCGATCTCCTCTTGAAATGGTTTGGGGGACACGTAGATGTGAAGTTTGTCAGCGCCGCTCTTGATGATCAGTTCCGTGAAATCCTTCCTGGTCCCGACCGACAGTTGGTTCACTTCATCGACTATGCCGTCGGTCTTTGCCTCCGTCTGAAGGTCGTACTTGGGCAGACTGCTGTCTGCTGGAGTTGCTTTTTGTGAGACTCCGAGCGGCACCCACACGAGCAGAAAGAAAGGGATTGAAAGAAGTTTGAGCACTCGCCGCGAACGGATGGCGGCTTCCTGGCTGAGTGGCACGGCACCTCCTCATCGCTCACGGGAAATCCGATGCGGAGGGCGAGGTGCCTCTCGATATGCGCCACGGCCCCGAGAAAGGATTCCCGGGCTGCCTGTTAGTTTCCTAACGATAAGGCCGGTGACTCAGATCACTTCTAGAAAGATACAGAATCGTACACCCTCGGGAGCGCCTGCGCCAGATGGAAACGACGTTCGAAATCGACGTCTTTCAGCAGGACCTTTTTGCGGACGACTTCAGAAGGGTGCAGTCTGGTCTACTCCCCAGCCTTGGCACGATCTGGCTTCTTGTCGCCTTCCGCCAGCTTCACCAGATTCGCGACCCGGTGGAACTCATCAGTGTCCTTCTTCAGATTCGAATAGTCCACGTCGGTGTAGTTATTTCTCAGCTCGGACATCAGGTAAGAACGGCGTGTCGTGTTGTTGTCGTGGCTGCACCAAAACGGGTTGGTTGCTAAATCTCCCTTTTGCCGGGAGACTGCCTTCCAGGATTGCGGCGCTTCGCGAATGTCATATCCGGCGGCCAGCATCCATTCCAGACCCACGCGATCGGCCTGATTCTCCAGCGAGCGCGAGTACTGGCTGCGTATGCCCGAAGCGAGCAGATCGGCGACGAATGATCCGCCGTATGGTATGAACGCTCCACCGGCCCTGAGAGCGACTAATTCGTTCCAGTGATATTGATGCTGAAGCCACATATGCTTCTCGACGGCGTGTGAGATCTCATGCGAGAGAACAAAGGCGAGTTGTGCCTCATTTTCCAGCACGTCGAAAACGCCCGAGTGCACGATCACGACCCCGTTGGGATAGCTCGCTGCATTGAAGTTCTTCTTGTCGACCAGAAAAAACTTGAACGGAATCTTAAGAGGGTCACCGTCGGGCAGTTCTTTCTGATGGGCTGGGATAAGGCTGTTCCCTAACCGGGAAATGTAGTCCTGCACCTCGTGGTCAGGAACGATCTTGAACGTGGCCCAGCGCATCTTGAGTTCGCCGGGCTGAAAGCTGGCGTAATCCGGCTCGGTTACTCTGGGTGCGAAGCGCCTCCTCATCCTGGCTTCGCTGCTGGATATCTCGGCGTGCTGAAATTCGACTTTTTGGGCCTGAATGGAACCGTCGGGTTGGCGCACGCCTTCGTAGGAAACGAATGTGTCGAGGTTCAGGGAATCGGGGGGGAGTTTCGGGCCTTCGGAGTTTTTAATTTTCAGGGAATTTTTTCGCTCCGCCAGGTTGGGTTTGAACGACACGGCCGTCGCCGGCGTGACGGTAATTCTCTGGCCATCCGCATAGATCATTCCCGTCCATCCTGCGTCGTTCTTTGTGAGGGACGGGAGTTTTTCCAAAAGAGCGGTCCGCTTGACCGTCAGGGTGTCATAGGAAAACACGTTGATCGACCTGGCCTTCAGTTCACCTGAGGCTTCGTCGTAGTCGCCCTTGATCTCAAGTTCCGCGCCAACGCGAATGTCTTCAGGCCTGAACGCATCGAGGAAGTTGTCGGCTTGCTTCTCCAGATTGAGCGAGACCGTCTTGTCGCGAGTAACCTTGTAGTCGTCGATCTCGAAGCTTGTGGGGGAGTTGACGGCAGTGACGAAGCCGTGGATGGTGACGTCCTTGCAAAGCGCAGCAGAACTGGCGAAGAAGACACAGAACAGTGCTTTCGCAATCAATCGATGCATACGAAGGACCGTTGAGGGGTCTCAACGCGGAAATCATAGCACGCAACCGTTGATGGTAAGCACAGCCTGTCTGACAGATCAGCTAGACTTGAAGGATGACCACCGCAACACTCAATTCCCTTTCCCGCGCCTCCTCTGCTTACCTGCGCTCGGCGATGCATCAGCCTATCCGGTGGCATGAGTGGGGGGCGGAGGCATTCGCCACCGCGCAGCGCGAGAACAAGCCGATGCTGCTGGATATCGGGGCGGTGTGGTGCCACTGGTGTCACGTAATGGACCGCGAGTCGTACGACGATCCTGAGCTTGCGGCCATCGTCAATGAGCATTTCGTCGCCGTCAAAGTGGATCGCGACGAGCGTCCCGATATCGATAGCCGGTACCAGTCCGCGGTGCAGGCGGTGAGCGGGCAGGGGGGATGGCCTCTGACGGCGTTTCTTACGCCGGATGGAAAACCGTTTTATGGCGGCACTTATTTTCCGCCGACTGATGGATACGGGCGGCCGAGTTTTCGTCGCGTGCTGTTGAGCATTGCGAATGCTTACAAAGAGAAGCATGGGGATGTGGTCGAGCAAGCCGCGATGGTCGAAAACGCAATTGTGCAGGCCGAGTCGTTTCATGGGCGTAGCGGACGGGTTTCGGGGAACGTCGTCGAGGTGATTCAGGAATCGGCATTCAAGATGTTCGATGCCCAGCATGGAGGGTTTGGGTCGGCGCCGAAGTTTCCGCATCCGTCGGCGCTGGACTTGTTGATTGAGAGGTATGCACGCGCCGCCTCGCTCCTCGGGGCCCTTCGGCCCGGCTCAGGGCAGGCTTCCGAAGGCGTCCGCCCCTACACGAGCGCAGCGGAGCTTCGCTCCGCCGGACAGCTGGGAGCGGCTGTCCCCACAAGAGTCCACGAGCTTCAAAATCTCATCGTTACCACGCTTGAGCACATGGCACTCGGTGGGGTGTACGACCAGCTTGCGGGCGGGTTTCATCGATATTCCGTGGATGAGCGTTGGGTGGTGCCGCACTTCGAGAAGATGTCGTACGACAACTCGGAACTGCTGAAGAACTACGTCCACGCGTATCAGGCCACGGGTGACGAGTTCTTTGCCGAGGTGGCGCGAGACATCATCCGCTGGATGGACGAGTGGCTGAGCGATCGCGAGCGCGGCGGATTCTATGCATCGCAGGACGCCGACATCAATATGGACGATGACGGTGATTACTTCACCTGGACTCTCGACGAGGCGCGCGCTGTGTTGACAGAGGATGAAGCGCAGGTAGCGGCGCTGCGATACGACATCAATGAAATCGGTGAGATGCATCACAATCCGGCAAAGAACGTGTTGTATGTGCGGGCATCGCTGGACGAGATCGCGGCACGGATGAAACTATCGCTGGATCGAGTCAGCGAATTGCTGGAGTCGGCCAAGAGGAAGATGTACGCAGCGCGTTTGCGGAGGCCCACACCTTTTGTCGACAAGACGGTCTACGTGGGGTGGAACAGTTTGGCTGTCTCGGCCTATTTGCAGGCGGCACGCATACTGAAGCTGCCCGAGGCCCGACGTTTTGCCCTGCGCTCTCTTGATCGCCTGCTGAGCCACACGTGGAAGAGACCGGCGGACGGGGCATCAGCAACAGCGGGAGGATCGCTGCTCCACGTCGTCGCCTATTCGGATCCCAACGCCGAGCATCGAGACGTCGCAGGATTGCTCGAGGACTACGCATTCACTGCGATTGCCTGTCTTGATGCTTATGAAGCTTCGTCCGATCTGAGTTATTTCAAGTTCGCACAAGCCATCGCTGACGCCATGATCGACCGGTTCTTCGATGCAACGTCCGGAGGCTTCTTCGACCGGGAACCCGGAGCCGACGGCACCAATTTTGGCGTCCTCGCCACCCGTAGGAAACCTCTGCAGGATTCGCCCACTCCCGCGGGAAACCCTATGGCGGCTGTGGCCTTGATGCGACTGCACCACTACACCGGCGATGAAGCGTACCGCGATAAGGCAGAGCAAACGCTGGAGACATTCGCCGGTGTGGCAGAACAGTTCGGAATCTTCGCCGCAACCTACGGAATCGCAGTTCTCCATCTTCTCGACAAACCGGTGCAGGTAGTCGTGATCTCCGGCGAGGATGGGAATGGCGATTCCCTGGAAGAGGCGGCGACGGCTCAATTCAGGTTTAAAGGGACCAGCTTGCGGCTGGCGGCGAACCAGGTGGTTCCTTCGAATCTCCCTCCGATGTTAGCGGCAACCCTTCCCCATATTCCGCAACTAAGTTCGGGAAAGTCGTTCGCGGTGGTTTGTTCGGGATCTTTCTGCCAGGCACCAGTATTTGACGCCAGCGGGTTGCGGGAAACGGTGCGGGCGGCCTTGCAGGGAGAATAGGCCGTCAGCACATGGCGGAAGCGGAATTAAAAAAATAGAGGCTGACGGTTTATAAGTTCCGTCAGCCCAAAAATTGCAAGCCTTGTTACCTGGCCCAGTTACGACAGGTTACTTTGGTTACCTTGCAGCCACAGCTTGCTTCCCATAATTTAGGTCGGCAAGCTGGATTGGCAGTGAGTTGATCTGGGTGGGCACAGGATGAGCGGGCCGCCGTCCGCGGCGGGAACCAGAGGCGCGGCCGCTGCCATGAATGTGCCCACTAGTCCGACGATCAGGATCGCAATCCTGATTGTACGTTTCATGGGTTCGTCTCCTATCCGCGCAGGATTTGATTCAAACAACCCCCCAACGCGGACGACGCATTATAGGGCACTTGTCAAGCGTCGTGTGCAAGGATTTTCATCCTTATACCCTTCCCGTGCACTAGATGCGCAAGATTCCGACACCACCTCAGCAGCAAACTATTTAAATTCATAGTGCTAGAAACAAAAAAGGAAGTCTTTGTTTGCGGAGACGACCGTCCGGCACGCCAGGATTTTTGCCGGAACTGTTGTTACGAAAACCGGACGCACCTGAAGTGCTCTAGCGCACTAGTGGATAGTCGCGCAGAAAGCGTTAGCGTGAAAACGCAGCGGTCCTAATTTCAACAGACTCAACTAGGGCGGAGTCATTTTGCCGTTCCCTTCGCTCTTCGCCGCCGTTCTCGCCGACCTCCGCGGTCTAAAGCCTCTGCTTCCCCGCGGCCTGGCCAAAAACCTTAGAAAATAGAGGCCGCGGAGACGCGGTTCACCTCTGCTACCAACCCCTCGAACCCACGAACGAAATGTGCGCGACAGGACACTACCATAAGAATCTGCAAGGAAAGCTGGAGTCTACTTCTTCGAGGCGGCACGAACGAGAGCGGCAAAGCTGCCAGTACCGGCACCGTCTGCTCCTGCTGCAGCACCCTCCGCAAGGGGAGCGGGAGACTGAGTGCGAGAGAGCGCGCGATCCACCATCCCCTCGAACATGGGGATGAGCGAATCGGCGGGCACCGGATGATGAATATCGGACAGGCTTTGCTCCCAGCGCTGAGGCTGCAGCAGCGAGCGGGAGCTGTCACGTGCAGGCCGTTTCACGGCTACATAGCCGAGCCACAAGGCCAGGCTGCAGTTGTAGGCAGCCATATTCGCAATGCTCATCCAAGGCCCGTCAAGATGGCTGCCCACCCAGGAACTGATCAGGATCAGTTCGATCATGGCGAATGATCCGAAACCCAGCGCGATTCCGAAGCTATGCTGACGGCGGCTCACGCCAACATAATGTGCGAAGAAAAGCAGGAATAGCACCATCCCAACCTGAATCATTCGTACGCAGCGCTGTGAGGTCACGATCGCCTGCAACAAGGGAGGCATGTCGGACGAGTTCGTGGAAACCGACACCACCGCCGCAACCAGCAGCATTACGAGGCCCGCCCACTTGAAGAGTACGGTTCCCAAATCGCGGAGGGTGTGGAACATGCGGAAAACGTCGACAAACACTTCGTGGATCACCAGGAAACCGAAGGTCACACTGATGGCATTGCAGGCCCAGTAAAGGTAGAAAAGAGCGTCGTAGCTGCGCCACACATAGGCCGGAAAAACCACTGCGAAGGTCAGCAATTGGGTCAGGATGTAGCCGAAAAAGAACTTGAAATTCCGCAGCTGGCCGCGATGCATCATGAGGCCGGCGATTCCCATCTCAATGACGGGATGCATGAGCCACAGCATGTAGTAGAGAACCTTGGTTTTTTCGCTCAAGCGTCTGATCTCAGGGCAGCGGACACGTTCTCTACCGGCAGGACAACGCGGTTGCCGGACAGGGACAAAGGGCGACCTTCCACGCGCGCGTGGTTGGCACTGACAGAGTTAGGCTAGCCTTTCGCACTCTGGCGTTCAATGGACTGAAGTAATCGTCAGTAACGTTACCCCTGCACGGATTTCGGGGCAAGGTTACCTTCGTGCTAGGAAAGTGGGGGGGCCTCCCCCACCATCGTGCAGGGTCGTCCCATTCATAGCAATGAGGGCGGATGTGATGAGAGACAAAAAATACCGGAAGCAGCTCTCGCGTCTACACAGCAAGAATGGGGAACCTTGCGTCTTCAGGCATCTGGCATCGAGTGGATGTAGGCCCGCATCATGCGGACCTCGTCATCCTTCTCGTTCAGATCGTGGAGCAGAATATCGCGCAGTGAAACCATGCCTACGAGCTGGCCCTCGTGGCAAACGGGCAGGTGTCGAAAGCCGTGGCGACGCATTAGAGCCATGCAGGTTTCAAGGTCTTCTCCGGTTCCCACGGCTAAAGGATCATCCGTCATGACCTCGGCCATGCAGGTGGCACGTGGATCGAGGCCTTCGGCTACCACCCTGCGCATAAGGTCGCGCTCAGAGAAGATCCCAACAAGTTTTCCGCCGTGAATGACCGGGACGGCCCCGATGTTGCGCTCGACCATGGCCCGCACAGTTTCCAGGACGGTGTGGCCCATGTCCGCCTGATACGTTTCCTGATCTTTGATCAGGTCGCAGATACGCATTTGACACCTCCCGGCTTGCAGGAATCCGAGCCGGCCCAATGCATCTTATTGGGTCGCGAGTATATGACGCAGACGAGATGTAAATAAAGGAAAAAAGGTTGGGAAAGGAAGAGAGCTAGATCGCCTTCGGTTCCGGTTCACCCACAAACACGAAGTAGGAGGAGTTCCACAACGCAGTAGGCACCGTTCCCCGAGTACGCGCGGTGACCACGATGTTGTACTCGTCGAAGGCGCCGCGGCTGAGTTCGTGCAGGGGATCGCCAGCCGCTTGAGGCGTGTAATCCGTGGATGGTTGAGCTCCCACTGGTTTGACAACCGCCAGCCACGCCAGGAACTCGTGCAGATCGCGGGTACGGGGCCGTCCCGGAATCAGGAAGGATACTTCGGCTTCCTGGGTGGAGAAGTGCCAGGCCAGCGAGGCCGCGAGGTCTACTGCCCTTTCGTAGGCGGCTTCAGAAATCAAGCTGGCTTCGGGATTGTCGAAGGCAATGCACAACTTGCGCTCGTCTTCGCGGGCGAATTCGCGCACCTTAAGCGATCCAGACTTTGCGGTGGCTTTCCAATCCACGTGGCGGGCGGAGTCCTCGGACATATATTCGCGAATGCGGTAGAGGTCGGATCCGCGACCGCGCACGAAGCTTTCCCACTCGCCGCGAACGAGGGGAAGAATGTCGAAGACTTCGTCGGTCGGCTCAATCCGCGGGTATACCAGAATCTCGCGCGCCAGTGAAACATGGCGCGTCTTGGTAAGAAAAGCGAATGGGAACCGGGTCGCCAAGCCGAAGCTGTCTTCGCGGTAGCAGCCGCGGTGGTCGAATTTCAACTCCAGGTCCGCGCTAGCGTCAGCTTTTGGAGCAAGAAAAGGAAAGTACGCCATTGCCTGAAAAATTCCCGGCGATGGCGGAATCAGCGTCACGCGCCGCAACCGGCGGTCGGGCAGACGCAGCCACTGCTTTTCTTTCGGGCGATTAAAGGGGAAAGCAAAAGTCGTAGCCTCCCAGTGCCACTGCTTTGGGACTTTCTTTCGCTTTTTACGGGTGGAGATGACGCGGATGGAAAACGATGGCAATACGCGCCGCGGATTGTGCAGCACAATGCGACCAAGGACCGGACGACCGGCGAAGACGTGCTCGGGCAAGTGAATATCGAGTTCGAGATAGCGCAGCACCAGGGCGGAGACGTATCCCGACACGACGATCGCAGCCAGCATTGCCGCCACGACGATATAAAGTAGATTGTTGCCAGTATTCAGGGCTGCAATACCGATCACCAGCGTCACCAGCACATACATAATGCCGGCGCGCGTGACATCGTAATCGAACGACTCGCGCAACCGCTCGACGGCTACACGGCGCGCGAGGTACGGTACGGTCACGAGTCCGACCAGCGTGGCGAGAACAAGGGAGACTGACGCGAGGATGACCGTAGCCCAGAGATTGCCGGAATCGCGCGACACGGTTGAGAACAGGGCCGAGGCGAATGCCAGCCCTAATCCCAGGAGCGCGAGCAGGAACTTGATCCACACTTCGGCCGAGGCCGATTGCAGCCAATGTACGACACGACTGGAAGCGGACGAGTCCGATCGAAGCGGATTGGTAACGGCAGAACCCACTGGATTGGAGCCTAGCATCCTCGGCCAGAACGGACAATCGGGAACGGCTTGCAAGGAAAGCGTTCGTAACCACCAAACAAAATTCGTGAACTACAAAGGGCACGAGAGTACACGAAGGAAACCTGACCTTCCTTCGTGATCCTTCGTGTCCTTAGTGGTTATGGCTTTTACGTGCCTACCACTCCCTCAGCGTTGCGGGTTGAACCGGCCGGTCGGAGTGTCAAGTGCCAACTGCCGGGCGATGTGCTACGCTTTTGCCCTCTCGGTTTCCCAAGCTAAAGACTTTTTCCAGTTGTCCACAAGACCGGAGTTTGAGGAGGTTCCCATGCCCATGAGTAAACGCGCTTTGGCGGAGTTTATTGGAACATTTTGGCTGGTCTTCGGCGGATGCGGAGCGGCTGTGCTGGCGGCTGGGGTTCCTAGCGTCGGCATCGGATATGCCGGTGTCGCCCTGGCCTTCGGCCTCACCGTTCTGACCATGGCCTATGCCATCGGACACATCTCCGGATGTCACTTGAATCCCGCGATAACTTTGGGGCTCGTCGTAGGGAAACGCTTCCCTGCTTCTGACTTGTTGGCCTATGTCATCGCTCAGGTAGCGGGCGGAATCGCCGCAGCGGGCGTGCTCTACATCATCGCCAGCGGAAATGTCGGCTTCGACATTCACAACGGGTTCGCGCTGAACGGTTACGGCGACCACTCTCCCAATGGCTATTCCCTGCTGGCGGGCTTCGTCTCCGAGGTAGTGCTCACCGCGTTTTTCCTGATCGTAATCATGGGAGCGACCGATGAGCGCTCGCCCAAGGGATTCGCGCCCATTGCCGTCGGACTCTGCTTGACGCTGATTCACCTGGTCGGAATCCCTGTGACGAACCTGTCGGTGAACCCGGCGCGCAGCACCGGCCCCGCTGTCTTTGCGGGCGGCTGGGCGCTACAGCAGTTGTGGATGTTCTGGGTCGCGCCGTTGATCGGTGGTGCAATCGGCGCTGGGGCCTATCATGCGCTGTTTGGAGGCAAGGGAAAAGTACAAGCGGCGCTCGAAAAAGATACGCGAGTTCCTCAGGCTGTCAGCTAGTCCAAGTACAGTCGGCCACGGATCACGCGGATTGCCATGGATGAATTTTGAGATTATCGATTATCCGTGCAAATCCGTGAACATCCGTGGCCACGACTTTTTGGAAATTTCGAAGAAGGTGACCGTGCCCACGCCATCAAAACTTGCCCGACTTAGAATTCCTTCGCTGACCATACTCATTTTCGCCGCAGCGATGTTCATCCTCTCCTCTACGCTGGCCGACAGTCCTGCCAAGATTGGAAACGTAAACGCGGATCGCGTTGCCGCTGACACCGACGGCGCCAACTGGCTCCTCAACGGGCGTAACTTCGAATCGCATCACTTCAGCCCGCTGAAGCAGGTTACCGATCAGAATGTTTCCGGACTGGGGCTCGCCTGGTACATGGAGGTCGACAGCGGCATGGGCATCGTTTCCGAGCCCATTGTCGTCGACGGTGTGGCCTACATCAGCGCGCCACAGTCGAAGGTGTACGCGGTCGAGGCGGCAACGGGGAAGCTGATCTGGAAATTTGATCCGAAGGTGCGGTTGGATCAGGCATTGAACGGTTCTTACTCAGCGCGCACGAACGCGGGCGTGGCGGTGTGGGAGGGCAAAGTCTTCGTCGGGACGGGTGACTGCCGCCTGGTCGCCATCAATGCGGCTACGGGCACGCAGGTCTGGGAGTCCTTGGTTTGCGAACCGACGCAGACCGGCATTACGAACGCGCCCCATGTAGCGAAGGGCATGGTGTTCATGGGTTACAACGGGTCGGACGACGGCGTGCGCGGCGCCATTGCCGCCTACGATGCCAACACCGGCAAAGAACTCTGGCGATTCTGGACGGTTCCGGGCGATCCCAAGAAACCCTTCGAATCGAAAGCCCTGAAGGAAATCGCGGCCAAGACGTGGCCGGGTGGGGATGCTTGGAAGATGGGCGGCGGCGATGTATGGACGGCGATTACTTACGATCCAGTCACCGATTTCGTGATCTTTGGAACCGCAGGAGCAGGCGCCGATTTTGGAGAACTCTCGGCGATCCGCGCCCAGGGTGACAAGCTCTTCGCCGGATGCATCGTAGCCGTCAAGGCGTCCACCGGCGAATATGTCTGGCACTATCAGACGAGTTCGCCGGGATTGCAGACGGAAAACAATCACATCATGATGGCCGATCTCGCGATCAACGGCGAGAAGCATCACGTGGCCATGACCGTACCGAAACATGGCTTCTACTACGTGCTCGATGCCTGGACCGGAAAGCTACTCTCCGCCAAGCCGATCGTGAAGGTGAACTGGGCCACGTCGGTCGATCTCACAACCGGAAAAGCACTCGAGGTCCCCGCGTCGCAAGGTGGCGGCAAGCAGTGGACCGTTCACAACTGGTGGCCGATGAGCTACAACCCAGGGACGGGACTCGTCTACATTCCGGCGACTGATCGCAAGCCGAATTCTCACGCAGAGGTGGAAACCGGCGAGTGGATGGGGCAGACCGAAGGAAAGCTCATCGCGTGGGATCCGGTCAATCAGTCGGAACGCTGGTCGGCGGAAGAAGAAATTGCGACCAACGGCGGTGTGATCTCGACTGCCGGGAATCTTGTGTTTCAAGGCCAGGGCAACGGAGAGTTCGCCGCGTATACAGCCGACACGGGAAAGAAAGTCTGGTCGATCGATACAGGGTCAGCGATCGAGTCGATTCCTGTGACCTACTCGGTGAATGGCGAGCAGTACGTGCTGCTGCCGGTGGGATGGGGATCCGGATCGCGGCTGTTCGCTCCCTCCTGGACGATGGGGACTCCCCGTTCGAAACGCGGTCCGTCACGGATTCTGGCGTTCAAGCTGGGAGGGAACGTTCCCTTCCCGACCCCGCCTGACCTAGTTCCGCCCGTGCCGAAGCCCCCGGTGCAAACCGCCGATGCAGCGACGATCGCGGAAGGCGAGAAGCTGTATAAGACTTTCTACTGCGATGGATGCCACTCGCCGCATCTCGACGGAAGCAGCGCATGGGTACTGAACGGAGCAATTCCGGATTTGCGCTACGCTCCGCCCGATGTGCACGCGCAGTGGTACAGCATCGTGCTAGCCGGCACGCACTGGGACAAGGGCATGCCCGGATTTTCGAATCCACCCAAATTCGCGTTCCCGCATCTGCGCATGAGTACAAAGCAGGCGGATGCGATTCATGCGTATGTGATCGACGGCGCATGGAAGGCCTACAACGGAGAGCATCCCGGAGAAACCGCTGAACCGGCGCACAAGAAATAGGTGGGCTCAAAGAATTTGCGAGCAAGAAAGCTCGAACCAAAGAACAGAAGGGTGCCCCACTTCTGGCCGGTTTTGCCAGAAGTGGGGATTTTGATGGTCCTACCCCCTCCCCCCTGGGTGGTCTTGTGGAATCATCAGGTTATCGGGAAATTGCATTTTAATCTTTGGGCTGCAATGAGATGCGGGGAAAATCTTGAAAAGAAAGAGGTTTCAAGGTTTCATTGTCTCAAAGATCTCTCCCGCGAACTTTGCCGGCCATGAGCGTCCCCCCTCCAGGCGTCGCACACAACGCCGACGCTTAGAATGGGCCACCCGAATTTGCAGACGACGCTCCGCCCGCCTCGCGGTTCGCCGCGAGGCAAAGGGCAAGGCCGATTCCCAACCGCTAGATTTTCAAAGATCGTTGGTTTGAGTTACGCCTAAACACAAAGCCCCCAGCGGAGTCTGAGTCCGTGGAGGCAAGCCACAATTGTGGCAACTCTAAGCTCTCAGAAAATGATCAAGGGCGTCGGTGTGGGCGGTCACAGTACAGCGTGAGGAGAAACACGGGAGTGCTCCTAGAAAACCGGTGGACGTCACGTCTGTCCCCACATCTCCCCTCATCATGTTATCGCTAGTCATCGGGTGTAGACTTACCTCCGCCTGATTCATACCCAAGTCTCTCTTACCCTGCGACTTTGTTTTGCCTTGAGGAGAGTGGAAAGTCCAGTAATCCCTGAGGAGGTTCTTATGCGGAAACCGATCTTCTGGCTGGTACTACTAGCGTGGACCGCTAGCACAATCCAGGCCCAACAAAAACCGCCAGTGGCCCCCGTACGCGACGTGGCCGACGACTACTACGGCACCAAGATCGTCGACCCGTATCGCTGGATGGAGAATAGCAAGGACCCGGAGTTCCAGGCATGGCTGAGAGGGCAAGCCGACTACACCAAAGCCATCCTGCAATCGATCCCGGGGCAGCATAAGCTGCTAGAGCGCATCCAGAAACTTGATAACGCCGGCGAACAGGTGCGCGATTTTCAGATGTGGGGCGGACGTTATTTCTACATGAAGGCACTACCCAACGAAGAGAACTACAAACTCTACGTACGCGACGCCGAGAGGAGGGAGGAACGGTTGCTGGTGGACCCTGAGAAAGTGACGCAGGACGGCCATCATTATTCCATTGATTACTTTACCCCTTCTCTCGACGGTAAGAAGGTGGCCTATGGGATCTCTCCTGGCGGTTCAGAAGAAAGCGTAATCCACATTCTCGAGGTCGATAGCGGCCGCGAGCTGCCGGAAAAGATCGACCGCACGCAATACCCCGGAATCAGCTGGCGGCCCGACAACAACTCGTTCTTTTACATGCGATCGAACAAGCTGGGCCCCAGCGATCCACCCACCGCTAAATACTTACGCGCGAAAAACTACTTGCATAAACTGAGCACAGACCCGGACAAAGATGAAGTCGTTTTCGGCTATGGGCTTTCTCCGCAAGTGCAGTTCGCCGATACAGATTTTCCCATTGTCTTGTTCGTTCCAGGGTCAGATTGGGTGCTGGGCGCAATCGTGCATGGCGTGCGCAGAGAGAACACTCTGTACTTTGCTCCACTCGCCAGCGTCACGGGAGTGAAGACTCCTTGGCGCAAGCTGCTGGATGTGGATGACGACGTCATCGCCGCCGACGTGCACGGCAACGACGTCTATCTACTCTCGCATCACGGCGCCCCGCGCTATAAAGTGCTGCGCACCAGCCTTACACAGCCGGACGTGGCGCACGCGAGCGTCATTGTCCCTGAAGAAAAGGCGGTCCAGCAGAACGTGGCGGTCGCCTCAGACGCTCTCTATGTCCTGCAACTCGATGGCGGGATCGGTCGTCTGTTGCGTGTGCCCTATGCAGGCGGAAAGGCCGAGCGGGTGGCGTTGCCCTTCGAGGGAGCGATCAATGAGTTCTTTTCCGACGAGCGCGCACCTGGCATCGTTGTCGGAACCGAGTCCTGGGTGAAGCCTCGGGTCCACTTACAATATGATCCCAAGACCGCAGCGATGGTGGACCTGAAACTGGCTCTGCCTCCGCTCGTGGATGTCTCGCAGGTTGAATCGCGCGAGGTGAAGGCCAAGTCATCCGACGGAACTATGGTTCCCCTGTCCATCGTCTTCAAGCGTGGCTTGCCGCTTGACGGCACTGCGCCGACAATCCTCTCTGGCTACGGCGCCTACGGCATTACCCAAGACCCGGTGTTCTCACCGATGCTGCTGGCATGGGTCGAGCGCGGGGGAGTCTACGCGGTCTCACACATTCGCGGCGGTGGCGAATACGGCGAGGATTGGCACAATGCTGGTCGGATGTTGACGAAGCAAAACACCATCAGTGACTTCATCGCGTGCGCAGAATACCTGATCGAGAACAGGTACAGCTCTGCGAAGCGTCTGGGTATACGCGGCGGGAGCGCAGGGGGCATTACCGTCGGCGGCGCCATCACCGAGCGCCCCGAGTTGTTCGCAGTGGCGGCGGACCTCGTACCGGCATCCGATATGCTGCGTTTTGAAACTACTCCCAATGGACCGCCGAATGTCCCCGAGTTCGGCTCGACCAAGACCGAAGATGGATTCAAGGGCCTCTACGGTATGAGCGCATATCATCACATCAAAGATGGGACGCCGTATCCGGCCGTGATGGTCACCACCGGCATCAACGATCCCCGAGTGGATTCCTGGCAGGCGGGGAAAATGGCGGCGCGGCTGCAAGCGGCGACTTCAAGCGGCAAGCCTATCCTGTTACGTATCGACTACGACGCGGGGCACGGTATGGGCTCGACGAAGCCGCAAAACGAGCAACTTAATGCAGATATGCAGTCATTCTTCCTATGGCAGTTCGGCGATCCGGAGTTCCAGCCCAAACCGGCGGAGACAGCCGCTTCTGGGGGAAACCACTGACGATTTGGGGCGGGTGGTCCGGGCTTTTGATCTCGCCGGCATCACCACACCGTGGGTGCCCCATCCTTCGTGATTTTCGAAGGGTGGGCGCGATGCAGCCAGCAGTGACGGTTTTTCCAACGCCGCTTCATCCAGCCGTCGTTTCAACGGGCTTTGACACCGCCCATCCTCCGCTCTAGACTGGGCAAACATGGAAGTGAATTTCCGACCGGAGACCGAGTCCCGCCTGCAGGAGCTCGCCAGCAAGAGCGGGCGTCCGACCAGCGACTTGATCGAGGATGTAATGCCGGGTGCCCCTCGATAAGAGCGAAGGCTCTGTCAAGGGCATAGTTGTCCTGGGCGGTGCGCAAGCACCGCCTGGTTTGCCAGAGAGGTTGAGGACCAAGACTCTGGAAATCTCACGCTGAATCACTTTCGGTGGAAGATCGTTCCACCAACCATCGATTCGGCTTAAACTTCGGCCATGATTCTTCTATGCGAACATCCCGTCTCTTACGGGATGCGAGAGCGCCCAATCAATCCTACGGTCTAGCTTGCGCCGACCAGGGGCACCCGCGGGCTGCTCTCGATGCGAACGATCTCTGGATAGCAGGTCTGGGTGCGCAGCATCCAGTAGAGTCGTACCGCTAACTTGCGCGCCGCCGCCACCTTGGCCACTGCCTTGGGCTTTTGATGACAGCGATGCAAATAGTCTTTACGGAATCCGGGATCGTGCTGCACAGCCGTCTGCGTCGCTTCCACTAGCAGCGAGCGCAGCATGCGGTTGCCTTGCTTGCTGATCCCGCCCGTTCTCCGCCGTTCTCCGGAACTGTTCTCCTGCGGAATCAGCCCCAGATAGCTGGCCACCTGCTTGCCCCGTTGAAAGCGGCTCGCATCGCCGATGGTCAGGACGTACGCCAGCGCCGTGTTCGGTCCCACTCCCGGCTGCGTCATCAGCAATCGCGATTGCGGGTTTGCTTCTGCCGCCTGTTGCACTGCGCCGTCGAGTTTGCCGACCTGCTGGTTTAACATCGCCAGCAGTCCCAGCAAATCTTCCCGCCGGCACGCTGCCCACGGTTTTAACGGCAGCTCGCCGGGTGCCCCATCCTTGCGTTCTTTGCAAGGGTGGGATTCCACGGTGGTCAATTCCTTGGGGTTTTGATTCTCTCGCGCATGACAAAGTCAGAGGCGCACCTCAGGCGCTGAAGCGCGGTGTCTTCGCGGACGATTTGCGGCACGAGTAGAACTCGTGCCCTTCCCAGCTCGCCGGGTGCTCCTAAGGAAATCAAAATCCAAAGGCTTGAGGTTCGTGGAATCCCACCCTTGCGCAAGAAGACGCGCAAGGATGGGGCACCCGGCCAACGTCGGAATAACTCAGTTAAGAATCCTTCCACTTACCCACACAACGAACATCACGTTGTGTGGGCCACCGTCGGACATCGACCTTCAACGACGGTGGCCCATTCAAGCCCGGTGTTGGCTTGAGTGGGGCAGTTCGCTTCGGCTCGCTGACCAGAAGATGAATGTGCTCAGGCATGACCATCGCGCGCCCCCTTCTGGGACTCGCGCTTGTGACCCGCGGTCACCATTTGCGCTCTCCTATCTTGTTCTCCCGGTTCGACCTGCGGGAATTTCAGGAAATGTATGTACAAAACTGTAAGAAAAATGTTCCTTCGGGAACACTGTGGAAACCTCAGGCCTGACCCGGCAACGGCCTCAGCCACAAGAGCTTCCGCTTCAGTACTCCGCCAGTTCCTTCATCGCCAGATACAGATCATTCGGCTGCGGCAGGATGGCGTCTTCCAGGATCGGCTGGTAGGCGACGAACACATCTTTGGCTGCGACGCGGCGGACCGGGGCGTCGAGTTGGTCGAAGAGCTGGTCGGCGATGCGGGCGGCGATTTCGGCGCCATATCCCCAGCTCAGCGTGTCCTCGTAGGCGACTAGCGCGCGATTGGTTTTGGCTACCGAGGAGGCGATTGTATCCCAATCGAATGGGTTCAAACTTCGCAAGTCGATGAGTTCGACGCTGACTCCCTGCTCACGTTCCAGTTTCTGCGCGGCCTGCAAGGCACGGGGTACGACAGCGCCGTATGTGATCACTGTCAGATCCGTCCCGGGGTGCACGATCTTCGCTTTGCCGAAGGGAATCATGTACTCCGGCCCGGGATACGGGGCCCGCCCATAGGACTCGCGGTACAGGCGCTTATGCTCAAGGAAGAGAACCGGGTCGTCGCAGCGGATCGCAGTGCGGAGAAGTCCGGCGGCATCGAGCGCGTTCGAAGGAAAGACGACGCGCAGGCCGGGAAAATGCGTGAAGATGCTCTCCCCGCATTGCGAGTGATAGATGGCGCCGCCGGTGAGGTATCCGCCGATCGCGACGCGAATCACCACCGGGCATGAGAATCCATTGTTGGAGCGCCAACGAATCGTGGTGAGTTCGTCGCGGATCTGCATCATCGCCGGCCAGATGTAATCGAAGAATTGAATCTCGACGACGGGCTTGAGTCCGCGCGTGGCCATGCCGGTAGCGCGGCCAACGATTGCAGCTTCTGCCAGCGGAGAGTTAAACACGCGGTCATTGCCGAATTCGTTCTGCAGGCCGAAGGTGAGCTTGAACACTCCGCCTTTTCCTTTGACTAACTTCTGGCGGAGGTACTCTTCGCGGCTGCAGTCAGCAACGTCTTCGCCGAAGATCACGATGCGCTCGTCGCGCTTCATCTCATCGCGGAGCGTCGCGTTAATCAGATCGGCCATCGTTTTCGCCGTCGCCTTTTTGCCGTCGGACGAGGACTCGGCGGCCGGAGACTTGTCAAACGTCGAAGAGGTTACGTCAATATCCGGAGAGTAAACGAAATTCATCACCGACTCCGGCGGAGGTGGAAGCGCTTCCAGCGCGCGATCGACCGCAACCTGCAGTTCCGCCTCAACTTCCTTCTCCAGTTGATTGATACCTTTGTCGTCGAGAATGCCTTCGCGGAGAAGATACATTTGCGTGCGCGTCACTGGATCGCGCTGTGCATCGCGCTCCCGCTCTGATTCCGGCCGGTAGAGGCGCTCGTCATCGGACAGAGAGTGCGAGTATGGCCGAATGACGTGAGCGTGGACAAAGGCTGGGCCGAGTCCTTCGCGGCAGTACCGGGCGGCGCGCTGGAAAGCGGCGAAGCTGGCAACTGGATCGGTGCCGTCGACTTCTTCGAAGTGGAAATTGGGAAATCCGGAGACCAGGCGCGAGATGCTGCCGCCCGCGGTCTGCACTTCGACCGGAACCGAAATAGCGTAGCCGTTGTCCTGGACGCAGAAAATGATGGGAAGTTTGCCTAAGGCGGCGGCGTTCATTGCCTCCCAAAACTCACCTTCGCTCGACGTGCCATCACCCAGCGATACGTAGGTGACTTCGTCGTTCTGGAAGCCGACGTTTTTGAACAGCCTGTAATCGGTGACACCTGCCGGAACATCAGCGGCATTGGGATGACGCGCGAAGTAGCGTCCACCTTCGGCGCAACCAACCGCTTGCAGAATCTGTGAACCGGTCGGCGAAGACTGCGTCACAATGTGCAGCGACGGATAACTCCAGTGCGAGGGCATCTGGCGTCCGCCAGAGCTGGGATCGTCGGCGGCACCGACACCCTGAAGGAACATCTGGTAGGGTTGAACACCCAAAGCCAGGCACAGGGCACGATCACGATAATAGGGATAGTACCAATCATAGCCCGGCCTCAACGCCAGTCCGGCGGCAACGCCAATGGCTTCATGTCCGGCGCCTGACATCTGAAAATAGATCTTCTGCTGGCGTTTGAGGAGGATCTCCCGGTCGTCGATACGGCGGGAGGTGTACATCAGGCGGTAGGCCTGAATGAGTTGCTCGCGGGAGAGTCCGCCTTGGACTTTCGACTTCTTTGTTCCGTTCGCCAGGGGCAGCTTGGGGTCGGTTTTTGTGGTCGCCATCCGGGTAATTGGTTCCTATAGGTTTAGATTCCGACCAGACGCAACTCGATTCCCGTTGAGGGATTGAACTTGTTGGATTGTATATGGTGAGGCTGGGTTGGAAAAGTAAGGAGTTTCTTGTAGGTCCGGTGGGTGGTTGTATGTGGTCGGACCATGTGACCAGAAGCATACCAAAATGTGATGTCGCTCATAGCGGCAATTTGTTCGACATCTTAAAGTGCTACTCCGCGAGCGCGTTATTGACTTTGTGGTCCTCCCCACTGAACGAGCTCACTCAAAAGTCGCAGCCTCGGCGGCCGCAGTCGCCGGAGCTGTGGATTTTCGGGGAGCAGACGCACACTTCAGCGGCGCGTCTGCGCCAACACCGCCGCGCTACCGACGCCCATCGTATCGGACACAAAATAGCGACGCTGAAAGTAAAGAGCAACGTTGACCAGTCCGATGAGTGCCGGAACCTCGACTAATGGCCCAATCACTGCCGCGAACGCCGCCCCCGAATTGATTCCAAAGACTGCCACCGCCACCGCGATCGCGAGCTCGAAATTATTGCTCGCGGCCGTGAAGGACAGGGTCGCCGTCTTCGAGTAATCGGCTCCCAGCTTGCGCCCCATATAGAACGAGACAAGAAACATCACCACAAAGTAAATCAGCAGCGGCACGCCGATCCGGACTACATCGAGCGGCAGCCGAACAATGTAGCTGCCTTTGAGCGAGAACATGACGACGATGGTGAACAGAAGGGCGATGAGCGTGATAGGACTGATCTTTGGGATGAAGATCGTTTCATACCACTGCTTTCCCCGGGCGCGGACAAGCAGGTAGCGCGTGATCATCCCGGCGATGAACGGGATTCCCAGGTAGATGAAAACGCTTTTGGCGATGGCGCGAATCGAAATGTCAACGACTGATCCATGCAGTCCGAATAGCTCGGGCAGTTTGGTAACGAAAACCCACGCGTATACCGAATAGAAGAGCACCTGAAAGACGGAATTGAATGCGACCAAACCCGCGGCGTACTCGGTATCACCCTTGGCCAGTTCATTCCACACGATGACCATGGCGATGCACCGGGCGAGGCCAATCATGATCAGGCCCGCCATGTACTCCGGATAATTCCGCAGGAAAATGATCGCCAGGGCAAACATGAGCAGGGGCCCGATCACCCAGTTCTGCACCAGCGACAAAGCGAGAATTTTCTTGTTGCGGAACACCTCGCCCATCTCCTCATAGCGGACCTTGGCCAGCGGCGGGTACATCATCAGGATCAGGCCCACGGCGATGGGGACAGAAGTTGTGCCCACGCTGAAGCGGTTCAGGAAGGGCACGATGCCGGGGAGCGCCCATCCGGCGAAGATGCCGACAAGCATAGCGGCGAAAATCCAGACCGTCAGGAAGCGGTCCAGGAAGCTCAAACGGGAGGTTAGGTTGCTCATTTGTTTCCAGTCCTCAACGTCAAAAAATCACTGCCGCCCGATATGGTCGACTTCCTTCTTGATCGCAAGGCCGTCAAGGCTGGCCAGGGGAAGACTCAAAAACAGGCCGATCCTACGCTCGAGGGTGAGGAATGCTTCGCGAAAGGCTCGCTCTACCTCCGACTGGGTTCCCTGGACTGCGGCGGGATCGGGAACGCCCCAGTGCGCCGAAATGGGTTGCCCGGGCCATACGGGACACACTTCGTTCGCCGCGTTGTCACAGACCGTAAACACGAAATCGAGAGCTGGTGCCCCCGGCTTCGCAAACTCATCCCAACTCTTGCTGCGCAGGCCCTCAGTAGAAAGATGCGCAATCTCAAGCTCGCGAAGAGCTTCGGGGCGGACCCTGCCGGTCGGATGACTCCCAGCGCTGAAAGCTGAGAACGTTGGCCGCCCCTTAAAGTTTAGAATCGCCTCGGCCAGGATCGACCGCGCCGAGTTTCCGGTGCACAGAAATAGGACGTTGTAGTGTCGTTGCATCCCACCCTCTCGATACTTCTCAGTTGCAGCACGCCGGACCACAACAAGGCTGCTGTATGCCAGTTGGCTTCACGGCGCGGATGAAGCCGCTGAAGAACTTTCCGTCAATCTCGGCGGGGTCGAGCTTCACGGGAATCTGCTGACCCGAGAGAAATTCCAGCGCGTCTTCGGCGCGGTAGACCCGTGTAGGCTCGATATCGATCTGTTCAAATCCAGCCTGCGCCAGTTTGGCGCGGTATTCGTTCTCTTCCAGCGCGCCGGCGATGCATCCCACCCAGGCGAGCACGCTTTGGCGAATCTCGGGCAGCATCTCGCCACGGGTTACCACGTCAGAGACGGCAAAACGGCCGCCGGGCTTGAGCACGCGGAAAGCCTCGCGCAGGACTTTGTTTTTGTCGGCAGAGAGATTGATGACGCAGTTCGAGATGATGACGTCGACTGAATTATCCGGCAAGGGAATGTTCTCAATCTCGCCCTTCAGGAATTCGACATTCTCAACGCCAGCCTTGCGCTTGTTTTCGTTGGCCAGGGCAAGCATTTCATCGGTCATATCGAGGCCGTAGGCCTTGCCGGTGGGACCGACTCGGCGGGCGGAGAGCAGAACATCGATGCCGCCGCCGGAGCCGAGATCGAGCACGGTCTCTCCCGGTTTCAATTGAGCCAGGGCCGTGGGATTGCCGCATCCGAGCGAGGCGAGTAACGCTTCCTCGGGAATCTGTCCAGCTTGCGACGCGTCGTACAGATTCGTGGTGATGGGATCGCAGCAACCAGTGCTGGCAGTGGCGCCACAGCAGGAACTTCCTCCGGCCTTCACGCGGAGAGCGGCTTCGCCGTACTTCTGTTTTACGACTTCCTTGATATCAGTTGTTTCAGTGCTCATGAAATGACTCCTATTTGCAGATCTGGATGATGTCTTGCGGTTTAAGGGCTTTGTTACGAGTGCAGCATTCGGCATAAAGGAACTGAAGCAGTTCCTGCAGAGCTTCCGTGTTGGCGGTGTAACGGAGGAATGTTCCCTCCCGTTTCACGGCCACGAGGTCTTCGGTGCGTAATTTGTCGAGGTGATGGGAAAGAGTCGAATTCGGGATCTCCAATTCTTCTTGAATCTCGGTGACCACGAGTCCTTCGGGATGTGCGGTCAGCAACAACTGCATGATTCGCAGTCTGGGCTCGGTGCCCATGGCGGAGAACATATCGGCGTATTTGGCGACGCGCTCGGCGGACTTGGTCGGGGAGGGCGCTTTCGTAGCCGTCATATTTCGATAATACTAGAAATACCGACGGATTGCAAGTGTCAAAGCCGAGCTTCGCTCGGCGGGCGGGCGGGAGCGCCCGTCCCCACACAAATCCCCACACGAACGGCAAACCCAACTGCCGACTGCTGACGGCTGAGTGCCGCGTGCTTTATTCTGAAAGAGACACATGATTCGAATCCGCCGGGCGTTTGATCCGCATTCTATAAAGCTTGTCATCTTCGATCTCGATGGCACGCTGATCGACTCGCGCCTCGACCTGGTGCATTCGGTGAATGCGGCCTTGCGCCACATTCACCGTCCCGAATTGCCCGAAGAGGTGATCGCCAGTTACGTTGGCGATGGGGCGCCGATTCTGATTCAACGCGCATTGGGAGGCGAAGAAGTTGACGAGGCTCTGGTCCGCAAGGGGCTGGAATTCTTCCTGTCCTACTACCGCGAGCACAAACTGGACCACACGACGGTGTATCCCGGGATTCAGGAGGCGCTCGGCGCGATTCAGAGTTCCGGCAACGGCGTGCCGCGGAAGATGGCGGTATTGTCGAACAAGCCGGTGAATCCTTCGCGAGCGATCGTGGAATCGTTGGGGTTGGGCGGGTTCTTCTCGCAGATTTATGGCGGGAACAGCTTCGCCACCAAGAAACCGGAACCCGAGGGTGCGCTGAAACTGGTGAGTGAAGCGGGTGTGCGCCCGGAGCAGGCGGCAATTGTCGGCGATTCTCATGTGGACATACGAACCGGTCGCAATGCCGGATTGTGGACTGTCGCCGTCACTTATGGGTTTGCTCCACACACGCTTGAGGCGGAGGCTCCAGACCTCGAGGTTGATACGCCCCAGGAATTGGGTAGCGTTTTTAGTAAGGAAGTCGAGCTGCGCTCGACGGACAGCCGGGGGCGGCTGTCCCCACATTGATTTCGCGCGCTCCAACGACAAATGACCACTGACAACTTCGGTTTCACCCCAAAAGAACTGCGCAAGTTGCGCAGCATGAAGAATCCCTACGGCATTCAGAAGTTTCTTGACGACATGCCGTACCACCTGGAAGACACGGCATGGTCTCCGCGCAAAGTGCTGGCCGAACAGTCGTCGCATTGTCTGGAAGGAGCCATCTTCGGCGCGGCAGCTCTGCGGGCGAATGGATACCCGCCTTTGCTGCTGGATTTCGAAGCCGAGCATGATACCGACCACGTGATTTCGATTTTTCGCCAGGACGGCTGCTGGGGTGCGGTGGCGAAGTCCAATTACACGGGATGCCGCTGGCGGGAACCGATCTATCGCAACCTGCGCGAACTGGCGCTGAGTTATTTCAACGCCTACTTCAACCTGCGGCGTGAGCGAACGCTGCGGCGATACTCGCTTCCCGTCAGCCTTAAGCGCTTCGATTCGCAGAACTGGATGACCACTGACAAACCCGTTTGGTTCATCGTCTATCATCTGTTCGATGTGAAGCACTATTCCCTGCTCACCAAGGCGCAGGAGAAGCGGCTGCACCGAGTCGACGAAAGGCTATTTCAGGCAGAGTGCTTGGGGAAGGCGTATAAGGATCGGGACTAGTCAGTAATGGAAGCCCGCCGTCACCCTCGTTACAAGCTGGAAGTTGAGGTTCGGATCTACCCGCGCAATTCCCAGGTGGTTCGCGGGCATTCTGTCGACATCAGCGAGTCCGGGATTTCCGCCATGCTGCGCGTGGAGGTACCGGTAGGCGAGGTGGTGCGACTGGAGTTCACTGTGCCCACCGGTGAGGTTCAGATTCACGCTCTCGTCCGGCAACAGAATGCTTTCCGTTACGGCTTTCAATTCCTGGAAGCGATTTCCCAGCTCGAGATCATTCAGCGCGCCTGCCGGCAATTGGATGTTTCGCAGTCAACGTCCGGCAGGCTGGAGAGCTGAAGAGTTCGTGTCCATCTAATTCTGCTCCCCTTGCATTCCCAAGACACAATCACGTCCCAATGAGGTTAAGATGAGACCTATGCGGGTGAGACTCCTCCCCATCGGCATTTGCACGCTCGCGTGCTTGAGCGCGATCGCGCAGCAGGATGCACCATCCGGAACTCCCGCCAATTCTCCCCCGCCGATCGCAGATGCCAGCAAGGCGCCTTCGAGCGCTGAGCCGACGACTCCACGGGAACGGCCCGATCTCACGCCTGATGCCAACGGCAAGCTCTCACCGGAGCAGATGCGCGAGTTGACGCGCGTGGTTGCGCAGAACTACCGCGATAATTACAAGAAACAGCGCGACTACACCTACATCGAGCGTGATGTCGATAAATCCTTGGGTGGCAATGGACAGGTCAAGTCGACGGAAATAAGAACCTATGAAATCGTTGAAATCTATGGCGAACAGGTGCGGCGGCTGATCGAAAAAGATGACAAGGCTCTCGACGCCAAGGAGGCGGCGAAAGAAGAGGAACGCATACAGAAGATCGTCGACAAGCACAAGAATGAATCTGAGGACGATCGGAAGAAGCGTATTGAGAAGGAAACAAAACAACGGGAGGAAGGCCGCAAATTTGTCAGCGCAGTTGCGGATTCCCACGACTTCCGGCTGGTTGGAACGGAGCTGGTGGATGGCCGCGAAGCCTGGGTCATCGATGGCGAACCACGGCCCGGTTTTGAATCAGAGGACAAGGGTGCAAAGTTCGTCTCCAAGTTTCGCGGACGCCTGTGGATCGATAAAGATGACATGCAACTGGTGAAAACGGACGTTGAGGCCGTGGACACGGCTTCTTTCGGATGGATTGTCGCCCGCATTCACAAAGGAACGCGCGTGATGTATGAACAGATGCGGATGAGCGACGAAATCTGGCTGCCCCAGCACTTGACCTTTAGATTCGATGCACGGGTCGCACTATTGAAGGGCTACAACATCGACGGCGAGCAGACCTATCGCGATTACAGGAAGTTTCGCACCTCATCGAGAATTGTCGGGATGGGAGAAGTGCAGGAGCCGAAATGAATTGTTTCTCCGGAAGAGTTTCAGAATTTGTGGAGGCAGCCGGCGTAGCCTGCCCTGAGCGAAGTCGAAGGGGCTGTCCGGCCGCGCGAGCGGCCGATTGGCCCCGCCGAACAAACCTGTCGCCCTTCGGGCGACGGACAGCCGAGGGCGGCTGTCCCCACACAACCACCACTCAGGCTTTATAATGCGAGGTCCCAACGCGAGTGCACTCGCGTGAACTGACTCCGTCGCGCTGAGACATTGCAGTCGAATTCCTCACGAGGTCCAGATGACTTCCCTCACCCGTCGTGATCTGCTTCGTTCCGGCTTGGCTCTTTCGGCCTCCACCCTGCTTCCCGGGACTGTTCAACGTGCACATGCACTGCTCGCGCGCTATCCCGCAGTGGGGACCTCAGTCACTCTCGCTCCGCGCGAACGACTTCTCTTCGATTTCGGATGGAAATTCTTTCAAGGGCATGCCTCCGATCCGGCGCGCGATCTCGGATTTGGCAAGGGACAGGGAGATTTCGCCAAGAGCGGCGAATTCTGGTTTTCGACCCCCAAGTTCGATGACTCGACATGGCGCGATCTGAATCTGCCGCATGACTGGGCGGTTGAGTTGCCGTTCGTGCGCGATGAAGAGCAGAACAGCCATGGGTACAAGCCTCTGGGGAGGCGGTATCCCGAAACCAGCGTTGGCTGGTACCGGCGCACTTTCGATATTCCTAAGGAAGATTCGGGCCGGCGCATTGTGGTGGAATTCGACGGGGCATTCCGCAGCGCGCTACTTTTTCTCAATGGATACTTCATCGGACGCAACGACAACGGCTACGCACCATTCCGTTTCGATCTGACTGATTTCCTGAATTACGGTGGCAAAAATTATCTGATGGTCCGCATGGACGCCAGCTTTGGTGATGGCTGGTTCTACGAGGGAGCGGGCATCTACCGTCACGTGTGGCTTACGAAAACGGACGCGCTGCATTTAGAGCAGTGGGAGAGTTGCGTCCTTCCAGCGGTCAACGGTGCTAGGGCGGGGCTTGGTTTGATCACAGTCGTAAAGAACGATAGTCGAGATTCGCAGAACTGCCGCGTGCGCTGGCAGATTCTTGACGCTGCCGGAAAGACCGTCGCTACCGCTGTAACGCAGCCGGAATCAATTACAGACGACGGTTCCGTGACGTTCAGATCCATAACGACAATTGCGAACGCGGCACTGTGGTCGCCAGATTCCCCGAATCTCTATTTTGCGGTCGTCACAGTTGAGTCGGAGGGCAAGGTGCGTGATGCCGAGCGCATCAGCTTCGGCATCCGCGATATCAAGTGGGACGCTGACAAAGGATTCTTCCTCAACGGCAAGCCGGTCAAGATCAAAGGCACCTGCAACCATCAAGACCACGCGGGCGTCGGCGCGGCGCTTCCCGACCGTTTGCAGGCGTTTCGCATGGCGGTGCTCAAAGACATGGGCGGGAACGCGGTGCGCACCTCCCATAACATGCCCACGCCGGAGTGGGTCGAGGCCTGCGATCGCATGGGTATGATGATGATGTGCGAAACGCGGCTGATGAGTTCCAACCCCGAGGGCATGGCGCAGTTGGAGACGATGGTGAAGCGCTACCGCAACTCGCCCTCGATCATTCTCTGGTCCATGGGGAACGAAGAGTGGACGATGATGCCCCAGCCACAAGGCGTACGCGTCATCGACGACATGATCAGGCGCACGCATGAACTCGACCCCACGCGCCTCTGCTCAGCCGCCGTCAACGATGCGTTCAAAACTGCATTCCCTGAGCAATTAGACGTGATGGGTTTTAACTACAACCTGAAGGTGCATGACGCGTGGCACAGGGCCCATCCAAAGACGCCGTCCGTCGGCTCGGAGACGGCTAGCACGGTTTCGACGCGCGGTATTTATTCGACTGACAAGCTGCGCAACTGGGTGAGCGCGTACGATTTGAATCACACTTCGTGGTCTCAGCTCGCCGAGGAGTGGTGGAAGTTCTACGCGACGCGCGAATGGCTCTCCGGCGGCTTCGCCTGGACCGGCTTCGATTACCGCGGTGAACCGACCCCGTACGGATGGCCTTCGATCAACTCGCAGTTCGGCATCGTCGACATGTGCGGCTTTCCCAAAGACAACTTCTATTACTACAAAGCATGGTGGGGATCGGATCCAGTGCTGCACCTCTTCCCCCATTGGAATTGGGAACAGCGTGAGGGCGAGCCGATTTCCGTGTGGGTGCATTCGAACCTGGATTCGGTGGAAGTCTTTCTGAATGGCAAGAGCCACGGTTCGCAGAAGGTACAGCCTTACACGCATCTGGAGTGGAAAGTTCCCTATGAGCCCGGAGTGCTCGAGGCGCGAGGCATGAAAGATGGGAAAGTCGTCCTTACCGAAAAGCGGGAGACCACTGGCGATCCTGAAACGATCCGGCTGACTCCCGACCGCGCGGAGATCAATGCGGACGGCGAAGATGTCTGCGTGTTGCGCGTGGAAGTGCTCGACAACGAAGGACGCCCGGTTCCTACCGCCGACGTTCCGATTCTGTTCAAGGTGACTGGAGAAGGTGAGCTAATCGGCGTGGGGAACGGCGATCCGAATTGCCAGGAATCCGATAAAGAGCCGAAGCGCAGCCTGTTCAACGGGCTTGCGCAAGTAATCGTGCAAGGGAATCGAAGGCCGGGGAGCATTACGGTTGAGGCGCACACTGGGGATTGGCCGCCACCGAAGCTTCCGCCTACGCAAGTGACGATTACAACCAAGAGGGTGGAACTGCGGCCGAGCGTGGGATAGCGGCCGCGATGCTTGGGGGGAGGCGCCCGCGCGACAACGGGCGTAACGCCGGCGCTACTGGGGAAAGTATGGCCAAATCGCGCAGGGACTTTCTTACGCTTACATCGCTCGGAATCCTGGGCGCTGCAGCAGTATCGCGAATTCACGCACAGGATCTTTCCACTCTGCCGCCCGGAGCGCCACCTGCATTCGGCGCGGGTCCTGCTTTTGGGCCCGAAGTGTCGGTGACCACTTTTGCCGAAGCCGAGAAGTTGGTCCAGTTTCCACTCACCGACGCCGAACGCACTATGGCTGCCGCCACGTGGCGCCGAACCCTTGCGTCGGTGTACGAGCGGCGCACGGGCCCGCGCAAACTGCCGCTTGAATCCAACCTGGCACCAGCCACGCGCTGGGATCCTGCACTGCCACGCTTGAATATCGTGGTACGGCAGGACCGGTTCGTAAGGAGTGAAGCGGCCCCCGGTTCCCTGCCCGCGAAGGACGAGGATATCGCCTACGCGCCTTTGACCAAGCTCTCACGCTGGATCGAAACGCGACAGATCACTTCGGAGCGGCTGACGCGGATCTATCTGGATCGGCTCGAGCGCTTCAATCCCAGGCTGCGTTGCGCCATCACCATCACGCGGGAACTGGCGTTGAAACAGGCCACGCAGGCTGATCAAGAGATTGCGGATGGCAAGTATCGCGGTCCGCTGCATGGAATTCCCTGGGGTGGGAAAGATCTGCTCGACACCGCGGGAATCCCGACCACGTATGGCGCGGAACCTTATCGCAATCGAATTCCCTCAGAAGATGCCGCTGTGGTGAAACGGCTTCACGACGCGGGCGCCGTACTGATTGCAAAGCTCAGCCTGGGTGCACTCGCGTTGAACGACATATGGTTTGGCGGGCAGACGATGAATCCATGGCTGCCGGAAGAAGGATCGTCCGGATCGAGCGCCGGTCCGGGAGCCGCAACGGCGGCGGCACTCGTGGGATTTTCGATCGGCAGCGAAACGGGCGGTAGCATCGTGAGCCCGTCGATGCGCTGCGGCGTGACCGGGCTGCGCCCCACGTATGGACGCGTCCCGCGCACCGGAGCGATGACGCTTTGCTGGTCGCTCGACAAGCTGGGTCCAATGACTCGCGGCGTGGAAGATACCCTGCTCGTACTTCAGGCCATCTCAGGGCCCGACGCGGGCGATACGGCGAGTGTGCCCAGCCATCTCGATTTCGACGCGACCCGCGCGGTCAAGGGGCTGCGCCTCGGCTACTTCCCTGGCTGGATGAAGGAGCGTCCGGCAACCGATGTGGATCGGGCTGCGCTGGAGACGGCCAAGAAAGCCGGCTTCGAACTGGTCGAAGTCTCAATTCCCGATTGGCCATATGACTGTCTGAATTTAATTCTGTTCGCGGAAGGTGCGGCTGCTTTTGAGGAACTCACGCTAATCGGCGGCCTTCGCGAGCTGAAAGCGCAAGTTCCCGATGCGTGGCCGAATCTTTTCCGCCAGGCAAGATTCCTGTCGGCGGTCGACTTCGTACAGGCTGATCGGATGCGTCGCAAAGTCGCCAACGAAATGGCCCGCCTGTTCTCGGAAGTCGATCTCCTGCTGGTGCCTTCTCTCCGCGACGAGATGCTGGTCATCACGAACTTCACGGGACATCCCTCGCTTACTCTGCGCGCGGGATTCGTCGAAGTACAGCAAGCGAGAAGTGATTGGGCTCCGGACCCGGAGCATCCGTTGCCGACGTTTGCTACGCCCAGACGCGTGCCGCACGGGGTGACGCTCATTGGGCGTCTTTTCGATGAGGGGACTTTAGGAACGGCCGGGATGACTTTGGAGCGGGAATTCGAGGTCGAGGCAGAGCGGCCGGACGGATTCTAAGGCTCGACGACTGGTTCACTTAATCCGTTGTTGAACCCTCGGTCTAGTACCTTGAACCGCCGGTACAATCCCAAAACTGTCACATCGCTCGGCTTTTGCGGCAGTCCTTCGCCTTACGCTCTACCTATCGAGCGCTAAGGAGTGCAGAAAATGCGCGACTTACTGGGCGTTTTCGTTGTACTTGTTGGTTTTGTGTTACCTACCTCCGCAGCAGCCGCCGGGCAGCGTCCAATCGCATCCTTTGAATTGTCTCAGTTGCTTCCTGCCGGCTCTGCAACGATGACGAATTGGACCGTCACATTCGTCTCAGACTCTTCAATCGCAGTCGGTCTCTGTCGTGGATACGATGAAACGTCTTGTTGCTTGTCTCTTCTCCAATGGGAAAAGGGCACACTGCGACCCATAGCCGCAACGCGAGACTTCAGACGGACCAATATGAATTTGCATCGCTCAGCAGGGAACAAGATTCTGGCCATGCCCACCGGGAAGTCGCCGACGATTTTGTACTCAGCAAATTTGTCCGCGACCTGGGAACTGAAACCGTTGCACTACGTCTCGCATTCCGGCGAGACGCTGGGCGAGTCGACGAAGGACAAGTGGGAGCTTTATGGGGTGGACCCACAGCTGCATCTAGTTCGGAGCGGCCGAGGCAGCCTGCGCTCAGCTTCGGATCAGGTCGTTATGTTCAAGGATGGAATCTCGATGCGGGTAGAGTCGCTCGGCGGAGGGCCGCTCGGATACTTCTCTGTCCCTTCTGATTCAAAGTGCTACAACTCGGCCGGGATCGCCAGTGATGGTCGGCTGTACCTCGACACTTGTAAGGACATACGGATAGTCGATTTCGACGGGAATACTGAATTGATATTGCAGCAACCCAAGGGCGACTGCGAAAGGTGGTTCCAGTTCGACCGGTGGTCGACTGACGGCAAGCGATTGCTGTTTGACTGCACGAGTCGGAAGGTATCGTTCTTTCGAAATCTGGGCGAGGTCATGCTTGTCTTCGCAACTCTCGGAATGGCGGTGGGAGAAGAGTACGACAATCGAGAAGAAATCCGCGCAGTTGATACGACTAGCGGGGCAATTTGTTTTGATCTCAACCGAAAGTTCCCGATGGGCACTGAAAGCCGCCTTACCCGGACTGCAGCAATCTCACCCTCAGGCGCGTTGGTGGCAATTGCGGCAGATCGAATCCTCTCCCTCTATCAGTTGCCAACAGTTTGTGGAGGCAACTGACTCGTCCTGCGAGCTTCTGCCTGAAGTCTTCCGCCTTTTCCTAAGCGTTATAATAGAGGATTCTCTGGCGGCGGAATTTGGCTTTGTGGTGCTGCCGGCGAAACCAGGCCGCGGTGCTCGGCGGACGGGCGGAGGCGCCCGTCCCCACACAAGCGGATTCCTCGCTTTGCTCGGAATGACAAAATGCCTGACGGATCGAGGACAGAAAGTGTCCTCAATTCGCGCTAGTGTTCGTAGGCCGTTGGGTTTTGCCAAGAGCCAACAGCTGAAAGCTAAGAGCTTCTTTCATGGATTTCAAACTCGTTTCCAGTTACAAGCCGCAGGGCGACCAGGCTGCCGCCATCCAGGCGCTCACCCGCGGTCTATTTGATCGCGAGCAGCATCAGGTGCTGCTGGGCGTCACGGGGTCTGGCAAGACCTTCACCATGGCGAAGGTGATTGAGGCGCTGAACCGCCCAACGATCGTCATGGCGCATAACAAGACTTTGGCGGCGCAGCTCTATCACGAATTCAAGAGTTTCTTCCCGCACAATGCCGTCGAGTATTTCGTTTCCTACTACGACTACTACCAACCCGAGGCATACGTTCCGGCTGCGGATCTTTACATCGAGAAGGAAGCGACCATCAATGATGAGCTCGACAAACTGCGGCTTTCGGCCACGCGGTCACTATTCGAACGTCGCGACGCGCTGATCGTCGCGTCTGTGAGCTGTATCTACGGTTTGGGATCGCCCGAGGCGTACTACGGGATGATGCTGTTTGTCGAAAAGGGCCAGAAGGTAAAGCGGGAGGACATTACCCGCAAGCTGGTCGATATCCTCTACGAGCGCACGAACGGTGAGTTCCGCCGCGGGACGTTCCGCGTGCGCGGAGACGTCATTGAGGTCTTCCCGACTTACGACGACATGGCGTATCGTATCGAGATGTGGGGAGATCAGATCGAATCCCTCTCGCAAATTGACCCACTGTTCGGCACCGTCAAGCAGAAGTATATGCGGCTGCCGATCTATCCCAAGACGCACTACGTCATGAAAGAGGAAACGCGCGCGTCGGCGGTGGAATCAATTAAGAAGGAATTGGCCTGGTGGGAAGTCGAACTCGAAAAGCAGGGACGGCTGGTCGAGTCGCAGCGGATTCATCAGCGCACCATGTTTGATCTGGAAATGATCAAGGCCATGGGCTACTGCCACGGGATTGAAAACTATTCAAGGCATTTCACGGGACGTCTGCCGGGCGAGCCTCCGCCGACGCTGCTCGATTATTTTCCGCGCGATTTCCTGATGTTCATCGACGAATCGCACCAGACCGTGCCGCAACTGCGCGGGATGTACGCTGGCGATCGATCGCGCAAGGAAGTGCTGGTCGAGTACGGATTCCGCATGCCGTCGGCGCTCGATAACCGTCCGCTGACATTCGAGGAGTTTGAGCATCGGACGAACCAGCTTGTCTATGTCTCGGCGACGCCCGGGCCTTATGAGCTGACGAAATCCGCTGGCGTGGTGGTGGAGCAGATCATTCGACCGACCGGACTGATTGATCCTCCGGTGGAAGTGCGTCCGGTGAAGGGACAGATCGACGATCTTCTGCACGAGATTCGCGCGCGTGTGGAAAAGGGCGAGCGGGTACTGGTTACGACTCTGACGAAGCGGATGTCCGAAGATTTGGCCGAGTACTACGCCGAGGTAGGCGTGAAGTGCCGCTACATGCACTCGGAGATCGAGACCTTGGAGCGCGTGAAGATCCTGCGCGATCTGCGCAAGGGAGAGTTCGATGTGCTGATCGGCATCAATCTGCTGCGCGAAGGGCTGGATTTGCCGGAAGTATCCCTGGTCGCGATTCTCGACGCCGATAAGGAAGGATTCCTGCGGTCGAGCGGATCGTTAATTCAGACTATTGGACGCTGCGCCCGCCATCTGAACGGGCGCGCGATTCTGTATGCGGACCGGCAAACCGACTCTATGAAGCGCGCCATGGACGAGACGTCGCGCCGCCGTGCGATTCAGACGGCGTATAACGAGGAGCACGGGATCACTCCGGAGTCGATCGTGCGTCCGCTGGACATGACTCTGGCGGCGATCGTTGCGGCCGACTACACCGACCTGACCGCCGGGGAGGCCGAAGGCATGCCCGAGTTCAAGTCGCAGGAAGAGGTCGACGCTTACATCGCGAACCTGGAGAGCGATATGCGGGAGGCGGCGAAGCGGTTCGAGTTCGAAAAGGCGGCCAAGCTGAGAGATACGATCAAGGAGTTGCGAACCAAGGAGTTCTTGTTCGCGTAAACCACGCGCTCAGATGTCGATGCGGATCGTAAAACCTGTCAACCCTTTGTCGCACCGACTCGCCGTATTCCCGACCTGCTCAAGTGTTGATCGATCCGGCTTTGTATCTTGTGAGCCATTTGCTTTAGCTGCTCGGCGTCCGTCGCGAGCATGTTGGCTAGCCTTCTCCGTGCGCCACAGTGAGGCCCCTTCCAGTAGTACACTGCAGACCCCATCTGAACGGCTGAGCCAATTGAGCCCTGATCAACTAAGCGTCTGAGGGTGGAGTGTACGCTAGCGAGTGAATTCGGGAAGTTCGAAAAATCGAAGCGCCTGACCTCCATCAGTTCCTTCACCTGGATCGCAGGCAATTTGCGGTGCCCCTTGGAATCAAATGCTGAGTACAACGCGTCCTTGACCGCATCGGTTAGTCGTGGTGTAAAGACGCTGAGTTCGTCGAGAGTGTGCATGAGCTGTTCCCTTCTTCTGCTGTCTTGCTCGAGGCTGTGAGCGAGGGCACAAACAGTGTCTCGCAACTGGGAAATGCGCTCGTTGATCTGTGCACGCGCATCCAGTAACCGTCGAAGCTCGGCCATTGCGTCGTCGAAGGCTTTCGTGTACGACTTCGTGCTCACATTTAATATCTTAACTAAAGTTAAACCTAAAGTAAAGTAGAAGCGCTTGGAAGTTACTTGCCGCGATGGCATCCTTCTGCCGCTGGCAGCTTATCGCTTTAGCATTATTGGAATTGACACGGATTTCGTGTTACACTGTTTTCGTGACACCGAAGACTCAATTGCGCAATGTGACCGTGACGCTCGAGGAGGAAGTGGCCCGATGGGCGCGCATCGAGGCCGCCCGCCAGGATACAAGTGTCTCCCAACTCCTCGGTAGATTACTGAAAAAACAAATGGCAGCTGACCGGTTGTACGAGCGAGCGATGAAAAGGGCGCTGCACAGAAAGCCTTTCCTGCACAGCAAGAGCCGATACTTAACCCGCGAGGAGGCTCATGACCGAGCCCGTCTTCGTTGATTCCAATGTTTTCCTATACGCCTTCGATAACGCCCACCCGCTGAAACAGGAGACAGCGCGAAAATGGCGAGGGGCTCTGTGGAAGTCCCGTCTGGGGCGAGTGAGTTTTCAAGTCCTGGGAGAGTTCTACGTTAACGCGCTGCGGATACGGCCTGACGGATCAACTGAGGCGCGGGACGAGGTGCGCGACTTGCTGGCGTGGCAACCGGTGGTCACTGATGCGGCACTTCTGGAACTGGGCTGGAACATTCAGGACCGCTATCGCCTTTCCTATTGGGATTCCCTCATCGTTGCAGCATCGAAGACTGCGTCTTGCGGTTATCTACTCACAGAAGACTTGCAGGCAGGTCAGGACTTCGACGGCGTCGAAGTGGTGAATCCATTCGTCATACATCCTGAGAAGTTGATTTGAGTCCCCACGCCGATTCTACCGCGAGCTCACCGTCCGTACGCGGCCGATGCGGCCATCGGCTTCCGGTGCATTGTGTACCCGTCGTAACTCTCTTGCCGGAAGTTCAGGTTGGGAGCGCAGAGCTTTTCGGTTTGGCTGAGAAAGAGATATCCGCCGGGTTCCAGATAGAGGTGCAACCGCTCCATCAGCGCGGTGCGCTGAGCGCGGGAAAGCTGCGGCAAGACGTCCATGCAGAAAATGCAGTCGAAGCGGCCGATATAAACCGGCTTGGTCAGATTCATCGTGTTGAACGTGACCAGGCTGCGAAGGCGCGGCTTCACCAGAAGGTGCGCGCCATTAGTCGATCCATTATTGGAGTTGCCATTGTTGGAATTGCCGTTGGCGGAGTTTGCAATCGCTGTTTCTTCCGAGCCATTCGAATTTCCGTTCGGACTTCCAATTTTCGAAAAGCAGGCGCGGATCATCGCCGGCGGCAGTCCCTTCAGGGCTGATTGCGGATACAGTCCGCGCTCGGCAACCTGAATCGAAGACGGCAGCAAATCGCTGCCTACAATGTGAACCGACCATTCCCGGGTCGCCTGTGCCGAACCGTTAGTCTCCAACACTCCTCCGCTGCGGTTCGGACTTTTAGACTCTTTAGTGCCGTTTCCATTCGTTGAGCCGTTGCTTGCGCCACCGCCTCCAGAATTGGGCATGGCTTCGCAGATCGCCATCGCAATCGAATAGGCCTCTTCACCCGTGGCGCACCCGGCACTCCAGATGCGCAGGGTGCACGCAGCGTCGTCCGCTTTGCGGGCGTAAAGTTGCGGCATTACGTGACGCGCCAACGCATTCATGGCTCCAGGATGCCGGTAGAATCCAGTCTTTGCATTGAGCACGCCATCGAGGAACTCGGCAAGCTGGGAAGGATCGAGATCGCAGGCGCGCAACCGCTCGAGCAAGGCCGCGGGCGATTCCAGTTCATGCGCTTCCAGATAATCGGCCAGGTGCGCCGCCAATGCGCTGTTGGGACAGTCAAGCAGAATCCCGGTCTGGCGCTCCACTAGCAGGCGCAGTTCAGAGAGTTCGTGCTCGAGAATGGTGACGCCTGCGATAAGTCGATGCATAAGTCCTTTCCTCAAAAAGCGCGGCGGATGAGGCCGTCGCCTGGGGGAGGAGAGGGGGCTGAATTCTCAGTTCTTAGTTCTTAGTTCTCAGTTCTTAGTTCTCAGTTCTTAGTTCTTGGTTCTTAGTTCTCAGTTCTTAGTTCTTGGTTCTCAGTTCTCAGCTTTCGGTTCTGCCTGCCTTCTGGCTTCTCACTCTCAGTCTCCAGCTACGGCCGCGTACGACTTGCCCGAATCCTGCCCTGCCTGCTGCGCGACCACATTCATTTCCTTTTCCAGGGACGAAAAACGCTGCATGATCTCATGAATGCGGAGCGTCATATTGCGGATGGTCTCAATCTGTGCGCGGGTGTGGGCAGAGAAGCTGCCGGGCTCCAGCAACAGCAGGTCCGAGTTTCCCAATACCGAGGTGAGTGCGTTGTTCAGATTGTGGCGCATCTCGAGCATGTATCGTCCAAGCGTGGCCTGACGCTCGAGTGCAGCGCAGGCAAACTCCGCAGCACGTGCCCGGGTTTCGGCTCGCGAGCGGTGTACGGCTTCCGAGGCCGCCAGCACCAGGGTCTCAAGCCAATGCTCGCTCGGCCGCAACAGCATCACACGAGGCCAGCGGTCTCGCACCAACTGCGCCGTGGCCGCATCGTGGCATAGACAGAAAATCGGCTGCGACGTGGAATGTAAAGGCTCGAGGACAACTGAAAGCAAATCCCGCCGCAACTGCCCCACAATAGCGACGTCGAACACATCGGCGGCAAAGCGGGGCCAGAGCTCGCCGCTCAGGAGAGTGAATGTGGGCACGTTCCGTTCCATCTGCCAGCGGGCAGTGATGCGCCGCGAGAAGTCGGGTTCGTCGGAGATGATGAGAACGGTGGGCGTTTCCACGTGCCAGTTTCCTCGTTTTACCTACGTACGTGCAGCGACGGACAATCCCTATCCGCTTATTTCTTTTTTGGCGGCGGCGCCGCCGAATCCGGATCCCAGCCGGGCGAACTGGAGACTTCAAACTCAGGAGCTTCCGCCGGTGGTGGGACGGGTTTGTTGGACTTAGCCGTGGGCGCACCCGCGGGTTTTGCACCGGGTTTCGGTGCGGTTGCGGCCGCAGCAGCTTTCGCCGCGAGCGCTGGCGGCTTGCTGGCCGGGACAGCAGCCTTGGCAAGAGTTGCCGACACCGGTTTCGGCGGTGCCGCAGCTTTCGCGGGCACAGCGGGTTTCACAGCGGCAGCAAGCGGTTTCGTCTTGCCATCTGCCTCCGTGGCCTTGCCGCGTCCCAGAGCGTGCTCCACCGAAGCGCGCAGGTCGACCAGCATGCGCAGAGGTGATCCGGAAGAATATTCCGCCTGGAACATCACCTTCCAAGACTGGCAGATCATACGCAACCGGATGATCGGCTCCTGAGCTGAGAATTGCGCGCGGCGGCAGTCGATCGTTTCTATCCCCTTATCTTCAAGCTCGGTCAAGCCATCGAGAATCAGGTTCAGGTCGCCGAGCATCAGCCGGAAAAACGCCCGACGCATCAGATAGCCGAACCGGGTAAATGCAACCAATGCGACTGGCAGGTAGAACAACTCTCCGGCAAGCCCCTTGGCCTTTCGGCCTTGTTCGAGAACTCCGCCGTGCAACAGTTCGTCGAGCGACTTGCATTTGCGGGCGGCGTCGAGCACCCGGTCCAGCGCGTTGAGCCATACCGGGGGCTTCAACTCAATCGGGCCCAGCACTGTCTCCATCGCTTGAGCCACATAAGCGAGATCAACCTCTGCATCGTTGAGTCCCGCCGGCGCAATCTGGCTGAAGTACTGCACCAGCAGGAAGTCGATCTTGTCCCGAATGGCATCACTCTTGGTAGATTTTGCCAGGAAATGCTGCAACAGCTCGACGATCCCTTCTTGACTCACCAGCGAACTGGTCTGCAGGAATTGTCGGAGCTGGTGCACCTGGATGGCTCCATCCATGTGGTCAAGCCACTGATTGGCCTGCTCGACGGTCTCTTTGCCGGGCATTTCCACGCCGGCTTCCAGTTCGGCGCACGGTTTCACATCGATGGCGAACTCGCGCGCCAGTTCGAAGTAAATGGGATAGAGCTTGCGCGCGAAATTCCATTGCGTGGCGAGATCTTGCACGGGGGTGGTTGGAGTCATGGTTTCACGATCCAGTTAGGCACTTCGCGGTTGAACCGCGCGGCCACGAGTGTGTTCCCGGGGTGATATTGCACAGCGACCACGCGAGCATCCTCCTCAAACGAGCCGTCGGAATTGCGCAACCTCAGAACATCGGCAAATTCCAGAGGAGTTTTGCAGGCAAACAGGACTTCGCGCGGGGTGCCAAATTCAATGACGATACTCTCGCTGAAATCCGGCGACTGGCCGGACTCGACCATGCGAGCGAACTGCACCGGCATTCGCATGGCGGTCGCGTCCGGGAAAAAACGTGCCAGGCCCGCGACGGGGCTGGCGTCTTGTGCGTAGCGCGCGGTAGCTGTGGCTTGCTGCGCCAATTGATGTAGATCCTCTAACCTTAAGACTCTTTAACCGGACTCGTCGTCCCGTTGAATGCGGTCGGGCTCCCCCTCTTCCTGGTTTGGAAGAGCTTTGGGGAGCCGGTATCCGCGGTTCACAGGAAATTCAAGCAAGGTGGGCACCATCTCGCGGAACGGAAGGACTAGCACTGAGGGGAACGGGCTTTCAGTAGGTTAGGACCCTTCTCCCAAGGCTATTGGTGAAGGTCGAAAGCGATAGCGTCTCAGCGTGAGACAGGAGTCTCAAATCGTGTTGGAGAGGGGCTCGGATAACAGGGCACGATTTTCGAAAGCCCTTGCACCACCCTAATGTGTCGCCTTGGCGGATTGTAACCATAAAGAGCGCAGCCGTTTCCGTTAGGGGCCAGCTCCGCCAAGGTATTCCCCCTCCTCCCCAAACGCCATGCAGGACAGTCTCGTTGCTAGCGCCCGGGGATGAGAATCCGCATTCCAGACTCGTTCGCCGACATCAATTTTCGGGCTTCGTAACAGCAACGAGAATTCTTTCACCATCGATGTTCTGGTGGGTAACTTAGACGTGCCAAAAGAGGCAATTATGAAGACGATACTACCGATGCTCTTCGCCGGATTGACCTTGGGCCTTGTGCTTGCCTCTGTGCCTGCATTCGGATGCGGCTGTCAAGCGGTCTGGGACGGCAATCCCACACCTTGCAGCGGGTGCACGTTCAACTTCTATTATCAAGAGATTTGCGGCGTTCCAGGCTGCACCTATGGTTACTGCATTACGACGGGCTATGGCGTTTGCTGTAAGTCGCATTTTACAACGTTAAACGTAGACACCTCTGACTGTAATCCTTTTTACGACTGCGGATTTAACTGCCCGCCTGCTAGACGCCACGCTTCGTCTCACGTGAGAAAAGGCCGAACCGTGCCTCAGAGTTCGGCCGTTTCCGCAACCGTCGCCGTTACAAGCGGGAGGTGGCCCAAGCGGACTCCGCCGTTCGATGCGATCTTTTTTGTGCCAGACCGGTGTCGACACACCTTCGGGGTCCTTGACCCGCAGAACCTGAATCAACAGCGATCACCCGCACGTTCCACGTTGTCCCGACATTCAGCGAGCGGTGGGTTATGAATATGAAGCTTAATCAGTGCGTCCTGATGTGCCTCCTAGCCCCAGCGCGGGTTAACTCTTGGGCGCAGGCGGCGACTACGCAACCACCGATCACAAGGCCCACAGTTGCAGCAGAATCTGCCGCTGCCGGGCAAATAGCGGGGGGGCCGACGGGTGCAGGGAGCGGTAGCCACTTGAGCATCGAGACGATCAGAGCGCCCTCGGAGGTCGCGGAAGCGCTTGCCGGACCACCGAACTGCGACGCGGAAGGCAACCTCTACCTCAAGACGACTCCCGACGGCATCAACGCGATACATAAACTAGATGCAAACGGGAGGCGCATCGCTCTCTTTCAGCCGAGGTCAGCGGGGCTGCAGATCGATTTCTCCGCTTACTTCTCAATCGCACCGGACGGTGACGTGTATGAATTGGTCTATCCTCACGAGATCTCCCGCTATGTACTAGTGTACGACGCAAGAGGGACTCTTAAGTCGACGATAAAACTGCAGCCCGGTTTTGCATTCATGCCATATCGGCTTGCAGTGTTTCCATCGGGAGACCTGTTCGTGACTGGCATGGAGTACGACAAGGACCGAAATAAACGCGTCATGTGGCCCTTCAACGGTGTTTTTTCGAACGACGGATTGTTGCGCAAGGAGCTGGTACTCGAGGATGACGAGATGATCCATTCCATGGGTGCATCAGGTGACCCCAGAGTAACGTCCGCAGGTAATCCCTCCTCGAATCATGCGGTGACATGGGGGGCAGCGGAGACTGGGCCGGACGGTAACGTCTACCTAATGCGGAGACTCTCTCCCGCGATTTTCTATGCGGTCTCAGTTGGCGGAAAGGTGGTTCGGCGTTTTACGGTGGACCCCGGCAAGGAAGATTTCATGCCCTTCACGATGCACCTTGCCGGTGACAGAATTGCGGTGCTGTTTCATGAGCCGCAAACCGGGGAGGAGATTATTAAGGTCGTCGATTTGAAGGGTCGTGAGATAGCGACGTATGACGAGCCTGTCGTCAACGGGGAGCAGCCGCTCGGTCTGGCTTTTGTTTGCTACGGCCACAATCCAGAGCGATTTACCTTTCTCGAAACGGCGGACGATGACAGACTGAAGTTGCTTATCGCCAAGCCGCAGTAGGATTGAAGCATACTTTCCCGGTTCGTCGAGTTCGCGAAATCGGCCCTCACTGCAGGGTGTGGCTTGATGCACTGACCCCCGACGAAGGTCCCACCCCAATGTTGTAACGCTTCAGTTTACGGTACAGCGTCGCGCGGCTGATACCGAGCATTCTTCCGGCAAGCGCCTTGTCGCCGTTGACCTGTTCAAAAACGCGCTGAATTGTGGCGCGTTCGATATCCTCCAGATCGGTTGTGGACAACGGCGCTCGGGGCGCCACCGCAACCGCGGCTTCTGCCAGATCCGGATCTAGAACGGGCGGTTTGCTCGTGTGCACCACAGGAGTGGTTGCCAAACCTACCCCCGAGGCAATGGCCGGAGGAAGATCACTCAATTCGATGATCTGCCCATTTCCTAACGCCACAGCTCTCTCGACGCAGTTTTCCAGTTCTCGGACGTTTCCCGGCCACTCGTACTGCATAAGCATTTTCATCGCCGCGCTCGAGACATGCTGCTCGCCTCCAGGGGCGTAGCGCTCCAAAAACCAGTGCACGAGCATCGGAATGTCACTGCGGCGTTCGCGCAGCGAAGGGACGAAAAGCGTGACTACATTCAACCGAAAGTAGAGATCTTTGCGGAAGGTCCCATTCTTGTAAGCGGCTTCCAAGTCACGGTTGGTGGCGGCAATGACCCGCACGTCTACTTTGATCCGCTGATTACTGCCGACCGGGCGTACTTCCTTTTCCTGCAGGACGCGCAGGAGCTTCGCCTGCAACTCCAGTGGCAACTCGCCCACTTCGTCGAGAAATATGGTTCCGCCGTCTGCGGCTTGAAACAGTCCCTGCTTGGACTTCAAAGCGCCGGTGAACGCCCCTTTCTCGTAGCCGAACAGCTCGCTTTCGATGAGCGTGGGAACAAGAGATCCACAATCGACCGCGACGAACGGACGGCCGGCAAAAGCTCCGCGGAAATGCATCGCGCGGGCGACGAGCTCTTTTCCGGTGCCGCTCTCGCCATAAATCAGCACAGGCGTGCGCGTATCTTTTAATCGCGCCACCAGGCGCATCACTTCCTGGATGCGTGTGGACGAACCGACAATCCCATGCACAGCAGTTTCCGAATCTGTGCGCTGTCGCAGGAACTCGTTTTCCTCGACCAGGCGGATTTTCTCGGCCATGCGGCGAAGAAACAGCCGCAATTCTTCCAGGGGTGAAAACGGCTTGGTGATGTAGTCGTAAGCGCCCAATTTCATCGCCTGCACGGCAGTTTCAATCGAGCCATGTCCGGTCATCAGCGCTACTTCGGTGCGGGGCAGAAGTTTCTTGATCTTCTCCAGGAATTCCAATCCTGACATGTGCGGCATCACCATATCGGACAAAATCATGTGCACCGACTGCTCTTCCAGAAGAGCCAAAGCCGACTCCCCGCTCTCGGCTTCCAGGCAAACAAATCCGAGCGCCTCGCCTACCGTTGAGCACAGCTTGCGGATGGTCTGCTCGTCATCAACGATCAGCAGGCGTATGCGGAGATCTTCCTTACCGGCAATATTCACTACTCGACCTTTCCAAACGTTTTCGAGATCACATCAATGAATTGCTGAACGCGGAAAGGCTTCTCCACGCAAGGAGCGCCCGTCTCGCGCAAGGTTGCCACCGTCTCTTCATTCGCGATATCGCCGGTGATGAAAACCAGGCGATTTGCCAGATCCGGCCTGTGCCTGGCGATCCAGTCATGCACCTGTCCGCCGTCGACGCCGCCGGGGGTACGCATGTCAGAGACGATGCCGAGGAAAGATCCCCCCTCCAGCAGTCGCAAGGCATCAACGCCGGACTCGCAGCACACAACCGGATATCCGCTGCGCTCCAGAGCTGCTTGCACGTAGGCCATCACCGCCGGCTCATCTTCGATGAGCAAGACCGGCAAAGCTTGAGGTTTCAAGGCTGGCAGGCTCATGGTTGTGTCACTCCTGCGGCCACGCCCAGAGAGGCGGCCTGAGGCGTTGCAGGCAAGCGAACAATGAAGGTCGCTCCCTGGCCCCCGATATTGTTGTGGCAGAGAATCTCACCACCGTGCTCTTTCACGATTCCGTAACAGATGCTTAGGCCCAGACCCGTACCCTTGCCCACTTCCTTGGTTGTGAAGAATGGATCAAAAATCTTGTCAGGATGTGAAATTCCATTTCCGTTATCAGAGAAGGAAACTTCGACCGAATCGCCGGACTTGGTCGACATGATCTCGATGCGCGCGGGACGCCCGACCTCGCGCACCGCGTCGTAGGCGTTGTTTAAGATATTGAGAAAGACCTGCTGCAACTGGTGTGCATCGCCAATCACGTCGGGAAGTCCTTCGTCCAGATGTTCGACCACGTCGACGCCGTGACTATTAAAGTCATAGGAACGTAGCTGAATGGTGCGCCGCAAAATCCCGTTGAGTTGCACAGGATTGCGTTGCGGCGGCATCTGACGGGCAAAGCTGAGCAAGTTTTGCACAATCTGCTTGGTGCGCTGCGCTTCTTGCAGGATCACTCGCAGGTCTTTCCGCGCAGCCTCGGTCAAATCGGGATTTTCCATCAGCAAGTCGGCGAAACCGAGAATCGCGGTCAGTGGGTTATTCACCTCGTGCGCCACACCGGAGACCAACTGCCCGACCGCCGCCATCTTTTCCGTGTGGAGTAACTTGTCGCGCATTACGGCAGAATCGGTAATGTCGGTGAGCACCAGAACGATGCTGGTCACCGTTCCCTGCTCGTCGCGCATCGGGCTGAGGTTCGCCGAGAATTTCCCCGCCGCGCCGCTACGTCGCACGATTTCCAGTTCGAGGTTGTCCACTTGCTGACCGTTCAGCGTGCTGTGCACAGCTTCGGCCAATGCCTGCGCAAAGTTGGGTGCGGCCAATTCGAGCAGCGGACGCCCCAGCAATTCCCGTTGCTCAAATCCGGCGTCGTACCAGCGCCGGTTCGCGTAACTGATCAGTCCTGCGGTATCGGCCACCAGAATCAGGCTCTGCGTGTTGTTGAGGATCTTGCCCGAGAAGTCGCGCTCCCGATGCAACTCCGACTGGAAAGTTCGCAAGCCGGTGACATCCAGCATCAGTCCGCGAATCTGCAGCACGTGACCCTGGTTGTCGTACATCCCGAAGGCGTTAATCAGCACGTGAATCAGCGAGCCGTCCTTGCGCCGTAGAGTAGCCTCAAAATTGCGCAGGCTACCCTGTTCCTCCATGACCTTTGCATGTTGCTGCCGCTGCTCGGGGGAGAGGTAAAGCTGAGTGGAGATATCGATCTGCAGCAACTCTTCGCGGCTGCCGTAGCCGAGCATCCGCACCATCGCGTCATTGACTTCCACGAATCGCCCGCCCGGCGTGCTGAAGAAGAGACCTTCCTGAATATTGTCGAAGAGTTCGCGGTAGCGCCGTTCGGCCTCGCTACGGTCGGAGATGTCTTTCAGAACGTGAATGGTCTGCAGGCCTTCCCCGGAGGCGCCGTGCACGCGCGATGTTGAGACCAGGTAAGTGCGGTCGAACACCGGGTGAGCAAACTCGCCGGAGTCATCCCCCATCGAGCGGCAGAACGGGCAGGAATACGACGCAGAATCGCTGGTCAAAGCCATCAGGGCGCGAATGTTGAGTCCGATCAACTCCGCCGGGGGCACTCCAATCATCTCGGCCAGCGACCGGTTCACTCGCAACACTTTGTCGGACTGGTCGTGCACGACAATGAAGTCCGAAATGGCATCGAATATTTCGACCCAGTGACGGTTCGACTTTTCGATCTGCGTGAACAGCCGCGCGTTGTCCAGGGCCATAGCGGCATGCCCCGCCATCGTCTCCAGGAAAACCCGATCCTCCTGGTTCAAGGCTCCCGCGCGGCCGGAAAGACATAAAATTCCCGCAAGTTCACCATTGGCACCAGTGAGCCGCACCAATGTGCAGTCGGTCCAACCGAGTTTGGCGGCGGGTTCCACTCCCAGGATTTCTTGGGCAGAGCCGCAGGTCACTTTTTCCGCGTGATGAACGACAAACTCGCCAAGCGTGGTTCCCAGGTCTCGCTCACTCTCACGATCCATGGAAGAGACGGTCTGGGTTTCTCTCTTAACCAGGCTCCCCTCAGCTCTTTGTGAGGAGCCCTCCACCCTTTGTTCTTCGGATAACGGGTCGATTTCCGATGTCAAAGGGGATAGCTGCGTCTGATGCAGCGCAACCGGTTGCCAACGGCCGTCCTGATGCAAAGCCAGCAGTCCACCGCGTGAGCTCGTAAGTTCCACCGTGCGGCGAACAAAGCGGGATGCAAACTCGGGTAAGTGCAGGCTGCCATCAATGTCCCGCGCCAGTTCGATCGATGCCTCGGCCCGCCGCCGATGCTGTTCCGACAGATGCAAATTGCTGGCAACTTCCAAGACAACCGCCGCCTGGTTCGACAGGGCGCGGGCGCGCCGTATGTCCTCCTGCGAAATCCCTGTACTATCGAGTCGGTCAAGGACGCCGAACATCCCCAGCAGTTTGCCGCTTGCTCCCAGAAGCGGTACCGCCAGAAACTGATGCACTTTGTACTTCGAAACGACTTCAACATTGGCGCCTGGAACCCGGCTGGCCTCGTCCGTCCAAAAAACCTCTTTGGATCGCAGGGCTTTGGTAGCAACCCCTTCCGGGAAAATGGTGTCGACCCGCCGCGGTTGTCCTTGTTCTACTCCGTAGCGCACCTGGAACTGGTCATTCTCCAGCAACGCGATGAAGCATCGCCCGAAGCCGAGAAACCCCGAAGCCCGGATCACAAACGCCTGTAGAAAACGGTTCAGATCTTCGCTGGCGCTGAGTTCCAGCGAAATCTCAAGCAGTTGATGAAGTTCCTGCGCCTGGGAACGCGCAGTGGCATGTAGTTCCGCGTGCGCGACCGCGACGGCGCCAAAACCAGCAATCGCTGCCACCAGCGCACGTTCCTCGGCGGTAAAGATCCCGTCTTGCCGGGGATAAATTAGGATCGCGCCCTGGGTACGCGCGGTACGAAAGGGTGCGGCAATCAGCATCCCGGGAGAGACCAGGTTCCCGAGCGAATGTACGTCCGCCCCGATCGAGAGTGTGAGAGGCTCTCCCGCCGCCACGGCCCGCTGCGCAAGATCTGCCGCGAAGCGCAAAGTTTGCCGATCGTGCCGCGCACGCGCCGAAGTCGCTAGTTGCGGAGTCTCCGCCGACACCGCCTTTAGTTCAAACGGTCCTTCCCGGCGCAGCAGCACACATACCAGTCGCGTCCGCAAGAGCAAGCGTAGCCGGTCGGCAAGTGCCTCAATCACGGCGCCTACGTCCGGGCTTCCATGCAGAGCATGGGCGACGTCCGCCAGAATCTCGGCGCGGCGATGCTCTTCCCGTGACGCCTCGCCCAGGCGGGCCGCTTCCAAAAGACTTCCCAGCTGGCCCGCCAGAATGGTGGCTTTGGCGGCGAAATCCTCATTAAACGCCTCATCGTTGGCGTCGTGCAGGAAGGTAAGCGCACCGATGACTTCATTGAAGACCAGCAAGGGCGCTGCCAGCAGCGAGCGGGCTTCAAACTCCCGAGCTGCAGGGAACGCAGCAGAATTCACATGATTCGCGAAGATCGTACGCCGCTGCCGCACCGCTTCCGCGGTCACGGTGCTCTCCATCGGACGCAAACGAAGTCCGACGAAACGCTGGGACATCTTGCCGTCGGCCTGCTCCCCTACGAGCTCGTCCCCAGACTGGCAGCGCCAGAAGTAGACTCCGGAAACGTCAAAAAACTCACGCGTGGCCTGGCAGAACAACTGAATCAGCTGGTTGGGCTGTGGTCTTTCGCCGGACTTGGCAGCAATACGGAGCAGCAGCTTCTGAAAGCCCTCGTCGGAACCGGAGAAGGCTCGGTCTCCCGGAGGAACCATCGAACTACGAACAGAAGCACTGACATCTGCACCGGCGCTGGGGAAATAGTTTTCGCGATTCACAAGTGCTTGAATCTATTGGGAAACTAACTGTCATCTCAATTTGAGTCAAGGGAAATGGATCATGGGGTGCCTTGATGTGAAATCCCGAGACTCGGAGTGAGATTTTGTCTCACCGTGAGAAACAGTACTCGGTTTTTGCCGAATGAGACAACGCTAATTGCGGGCACGCACGAAAAGCACCCCTCTGCCTTGAAGTAACGCTTTGTTTTTCAATCGTTTACTGTCCATTACTTTGGTTTTTCCAAGAAGGTTCCGTTGGCCTAGGCATTGCACGCTTGCCTTTGCCCAGTTCTTGGAATCGGAGGAGGATTTGTGTCTCAGCGAATCGCGGCCGCAGTGCTAGCAGGCATAACGATTGTGGCGGCTTTCAGTCTGTCCCACGCAGGTGCCCAGACAACGCAGAGTGACGAAATCAATCGTCGGGCGAAGACTAAGGTACAGCCTTTTTACCCGGAATTAGCACGCAAGATGAATATCGCGGGAACGGTAAAGATCGAGGTAACAGTCGCCCCCAACGGCACGGTGAAAGAAGCTCGCATCGTTGGCGGACACCCGGTTCTGGCCAATTCTGCCCTCGACGCGGCGAAGAAGTGGCGCTTTGAACCTGCGCCGTCAGAGAGTACGGGCGTCATTGAGTTCAAGTTCGAGCCGCGGTAACTCGGATCACCGCGGAGGAGACAGGCATGACTATCGGCAAGAAGTTATACGTGAACTTCGGCATCATCCTCACCATGGTGGTTGTGCTGTTCCTGGTGAACTGGTCTGCGGTGCGACGTGAACACGCGGCCAAAGATCTGGCGGATACCACCAACGCCGTCCGCTTCCAGATGATGCAAAACCGCCTCTACCTGAGCAACTACTTGCTGAGCGGCGACACCCGCGAAGTTGACCGCATGAATGAGGGATTGCGCACCTTGAACGAGAAGCTGGAACAGGGCACGAACAAGGCAAACTCGGACCAGGTCAGGTCCTCACTTGCGAAGGTGCAGCAACTCGAGCAATCCTGGGGCAAGGAATTTGCCCAGCCGCTGATCGAGAAGCGCAAAGACGTCGACTCCGGCAATGCGACGGTCGCTGAACTACAGATCTATTACCTGCAGAAAGATGCGTCCTCCTGGGTGAAGAACTCGACCGATTCCCTTGATATCGCCGACGGCGAGAGCCGCAAGTCCGACGAGAGTGCAGCCAACTGGACGATCGCGATTTCTTTGATCAGTACGTTGATCGCAGTGATCGCCGGCGTCATCATCGCCTATCGCACCGCCAAGTCCATCACCGAGCCGCTGACCAATCTCATGAACGTGGCGCGCGCCATCGGAAACACTGGCGATCTGGAACATAACATTGACCTTGGCCGTGACGACGAGATCGGCGAACTGGCCCGCACCTTCCACAAGATGGTCACCTACCTCAAGGAGATGGCGGGCGTTTCCGAAGCCATCGCCGGGGGCGATCTGACACTCGAAGTAAAGCCGCGCTCCTCGCACGACACCCTGGGCAACGCCTTCGCCAGGATGGTCGAAGGACTTGCCGGGCTGGTGCGGAGCGTCCGCGACGCCTCGTCGCAAGTCGCCAGCGCCTCCAACCAGGTCGCCGGAGCTTCCGACGATTCGGCCAAGATTGGGCTGCAAGCCTCGTCTGCCATCGATGAAGTCACCAGCACGATGCACGAGATGAGCGTCAACGTGCAGAACATGGTGAAGAGCACGCAGGTGCAAGCCTCCAGCGTCAGTGAAACTTCGGCTTCGATCGACCAGATGGTGGCCTCGATCCAGCGCGTCGCCGATACCGCTAAAGTGCTGCTAGATATCTCCAACCGCTCGCGCGAAGAGGTCCATAGCGGCATCGGCACCATGGAGAAGGCCACTGACGGCCTGAACCGCATCAACACGACGATCACCTCGTCCGGCGAGATCATCGGAGCACTGGGTCAGCGTGCCGACGATATCGGCAAGATCATCGAGGTCATCGACGATCTGGCCGAACAGACCAACCTGCTCGCGCTGAACGCCGCCATTGAAGCCGCACGTGCCGGAGAGCACGGTCTGGGATTCGCTGTGGTCGCCGACGAAGTCCGCAAGCTGGCGGAAAAGTCAGCACAATCCACGAAGGAAATCTCGGAACTCATTCAGAGCATTCAGAAGGAAGCCCGCAAGGCGGTCGAGAACATGGATCGCTCCACCGCCATCGTGAACGAGGGACTGGATCTGGGTTCCGAATTGAATTCAGCCTTAAAGAAGATCTCAAACGTTGTGACCGAAGTCTACAAGTTCGCGCAGGAAATCGGCGCGGCCACCAACGAGCAGTCGCACGGATCTTCGCAGATTGCGCGAGCCACCACGCGGCTGAACGAAATCACGCACGAAATCAACTCGGCCGTCGAAGAGCAGGCGTCCGGTGCTCAAGCGGTTGTCAAGGCAATGGAACGCATGCGGGAACTGGTGCAGCAGTCGACCTCGAGTTCCACCGAACTGGCCGCTTCATCCGAGCAGATGTCAAAGATGTCACGCAGCCTGCTGGACTTTATGGACCGGTTCGCACTGGCGGAAGCTCTGCGGGAGAAGGCGGCGGATCCGGCAGGCCGCACTTCCAAGCGCGCCGCCGCAGCCGGGGCGCAGTTCTAAACCTCAGGAGCCCAAGACCATGAGTCGCGAACTCCATATCGTGGGTTTCCAGGTGGGCCGCGAGACCTATGGCGTCCCCATCACTTCCCTGCACGAGATCGTACGAGTGCCCGAAATCACCGCCGTGCCTGACGCCCCCGACTATCTCGAAGGTGTCATCAACCTGCGCGGCAAGATCGTTTCTGTCATGGACCTGCGCAAGCGTTTTGGAGAAAAGCAGGCCGCCGTCAAGAGGAACAATCGCATCCTGGTGGTCGAGCACGCCGGAAGGCTGGCCGGCCTGATTGTAGATTCGGCTTCCGAAGTATTGAAGATTCCAGCCGATGCCGTGGAAGCTCCGCCTGCCGTTTTTCAGGAAGGTGGACTCAATTGTGTTACCGGCCTGGGAAAGGTTTCAGGGCGGTTGATCGTACTTCTCGATATGAGCAAGCTGCTGGCCCCTGCGAGCCTGGTAAGCAAGGGCGAGTCCGAGGATAAGAAAACAGCAGCCAAGGCCGGGGCGGGGTAATGGTGGGCGTTATTTCAATTCAGCGGCTGGCGGGGCGAGAAAACGCATGAGCACATCCGGAGCGGCACCCGCTCCCATACTTACCGATGCGGAACTGAAGCTGTTGCAGGCACTCATTTACCAGGAGTGCGGCATGGCCTTCGACGAACGCCGCACGCATTTCCTTCAGGACCGGCTCTTGCGCCGGTTGAAAGAGTGCCGAGCCGACTCTTTCTATGCCTACTATCGCCTGCTCATCAGCCAGCAAGGCAAGGAAGAACTCGCCAAGCTGCTTGAGAACCTCACGGTCAACGAAACCAGCTTCTTCCGCCACAAGGCGCAACTCGATCTTTTCCAGAAGACCGTTCTCGAAGAACTGTTGAAGCACAAAAGTGCGCGCCGGGAGTACTCGATCCGGATTTGGAGCGCGGGGTGCTCCACCGGACAGGAAGCGTACACCCTGGCCATGCTGGTCACCGACGCACTCGCCTACTACTACCTGCGCAATCCCCTGCCGATCGACATGCCTCTGCCCAAGCCGCTGGTACCGGCACCGTGGCGGGTTGAGATTCTGGCCAGCGATATCAGCTATTCCGTGCTGCGGCACGGCCAGGAGGGCACCTACAGCGAGCATCAGATGTCGATGGTCGACTACGGCTACCGACTGCGTTATTTCGATAAGGTTTCCGATCGCTACGCCATCAAGAAGGCGCTGAAGGAGATGGTGCACTTCGACTTTCACAACCTGAAAACCGAGTACCTGCCTCAGCGCAACGATGTGATCTTCTGCCGCAACGTGATGATGTACTTCGATGAAGCCGAGCAGAAGCGGCTGATCGAAAAGTTTTACCGCTGCTTGAATCCGAACGGCTATCTCTTTGTCGGCCATGCCGAAAGCCTGCTGGGTCTTACCCAGAAGTTTCAGATGGTGCACAAGGATAGCGGGACAGCCTATCAGCGGCTTGAGGTGAAAGAGTAAGCATGAGCAATTCCCCCGATGAGCGCGCCGTAGAACTTCGGGAACTCTTCTATGAGACCTCGCAGGAACTCGTCCAGGCGCTCAACGAAGAAGCATTGAAGCTGGAGAAGAATCCCGCCGACGAGGAGATCGTGCGCTCGATCCGGCGGACGGTGCACACCTTAAAAGGAGATTCAGCCGCCTGCGGCCTTCGAGAATTGAGCGAACTGGCGCATCAGTTCGAAGACGCGCTTTCACTGGAGGGTACGGTTTCTCATGCCGCCGTCGCTGAAATCGCCTTCGCTACCGCCGACATTTTCAGCGAGATGATTGCGGCTTATCGCAATGGAACTAAGCTCCCAGCCACCAAGAACTTAAGCAAAAAGATTCAGGAGCTGACCGCAGCGCCGAAAGACAGCAAGACGCGGGGCAAGAAGACGGCCGGCAAGACAACAAAAAGTAAAGAACCTGCGGGGAAAGCCTCAGTCGGCGAATCGTCGGGCAAAGCGGCTGTACAGTGGACCGAATACGAAAGACTCGCCATGTCGAAGGCGCAAGCCTCGGGCCAGGACGTACTGCACGTTGTCACCAAAATCGACCCGCACTGTGCCATGCCCATCGCGGGGCGACAGCTGGTTCACAACGCGATCGGCACCATGGGCCCGGTGATTGCCGTTCGCCCCGATGCCAAGTCTCCGGCAGCCGCGAAATTCATCGAGTTTGTAGTCGCCACGGTACAAACCCGGGAGCAAATTGCGGCCAAATGCAAGATTCCGACCATCGTCGAAGAGGTGACTGTCGAGGTATTGCTGCATGCGAATGCGGCGCCGCAGCCTGATACGCTGAAAGCTTTGACCGAGACCGGCGCGCCCGATGCGGCTGCTGCAATCGAAACTGCGCTGCCTGAGTCCTCCGCTGCTGCCATGCTGCCTGCCGGTACCGTCCCAGTGCCGCAGGAAAATCTGCTGCGCGTCGATGCCGGACGGATCGATAGCGTTCTCAACCTGGTGGGCGAGCTGATTATCGGCAAGTCGATGCTGCAGCAGGCATTGAACGAATTCTCCAAGCGCTTTCCGAAAGAACTGCTGCGCGGAAAATTTGCCGACGCTATGGCCTTCCAGGCTCGCGTCCTCAATGATCTGCAACGTTCGGTCATGAAGATTCGCATGGTGCCGGTCGATCAACTCTTCCGGCGATTCCCGCGCATGGTGCGCGACGTCGCACGCCAGTGTGGGCGCGAAGTGGAACTGGCGGTGAGCGGACAGGACACCGACCTCGACAAAGGGATTCTCGACGCAATCGCCGAGCCTCTCACACATCTGGTCCGCAATGCGATCAGTCACGGCATCGAGTCTCCTGAGGAACGGCGGAAACTCGGCAAGCCCAGCCAAGGCATCGTACGTCTCAACGCCTATCACCAGGGCAACCAAGTCATTGTCGAAGTCACCGACGACGGGCGCGGCATTGACGTCGCAAAAATCCGCACCAAGGCGTTCGAACTTGGCCTCACCACACCGGAAGATGCCTCCAAATTGAGCGAACTGGAGGTTCTAAACTTTATCTTCCGCCCCGGCTTCTCGACCGCCGAGCAGGTCACCGAGGTCTCGGGACGCGGCGTCGGCATGGATGTGGTCCAGAGCGTCCTGCACCGGCTGAAGGCCTCGATCAGCGTCGACACCCGCCTCGGGCAGGGGACAACGTTCCGCCTGAAGCTGCCTTTGACTCTCGCCATCATCAAGGCGCTCCTGTTCTGGGTCGAGCAGCGGCTGTACGCAATCCCGCTGAACGCGGTGCTGGAAATTGCGCGCACCTTCGAAGGGGAAGTGCATCAGGTCGACAACTACGAAGTTCTGCAACTCCGCAACCAAGTGCTGCCCTTGCTCCGCCTGGGACGCCCGGCGCCGCAGGGAGACCGCAAGACCAAGCTTTTTGTGCTCATCATCACCGTCAGCGAAAAAAAATACGGGCTGATAGTCGACGCGCTCGAAGGCGAAGAAGAGCTGGTCATCAAAGCCCTGGACGATCAGACCTTCTCGACCGATCTGGTCTCCGGCGCTTCGATCCTGGGAGATGGGCGGGTCGTGCTCATCCTCAACCTGCCCGCGGTGGTAGAGCACGTGGCCCGTTTGCGGCCACAGGAGATGGGACAGGCGAATTCAGGCCTGTTGTTGACGCACACCGATCGCATGCGTCTGGCGCTCACTCCGGAAGTCGGAGGCCAGGTATGAAGCAGGTACGGGTGCTGGTGGTCGACGATTCGGCGCTCATGCGCAAGCTGATCCCGCAGATGCTGGCCGTCGACGAGGCCATTAACGTCGTGGGAACCGCGATGGATGGGTCGTTCTGCCTGAAAAAGATCGAAGAACTCAAGCCCAACGTGGTAACTCTCGACCTCGAAATGCCGGGCATGAACGGCATCGACACGTTGAAAGAGATCATGCGGCACAATCCGGTTCCGGTCATCGTGTTCAGCTCGCACAGCACCGAAGGCGCAACTGTAACCATGAAGGCTCTGGGGTTGGGAGCGTTCGATTTCGTCACCAAGCCCAAGGATGCGTCCGCGCATATGGCAGAGACCGCGCGGGAGTTGATCGCCAAAGTCAAGGCGGCCGCAGACTGCAAGTTGAAGCCGCGCATGATAGCGGGGCTACCTTCGAAACCGGAAAAGCCACCTGCCCCGGTGGGATCCCCGAACAAGATTGTTGCGATCGGCGTTTCAACTGGAGGACCGCAAGCTCTGGAGTACGTGCTGTCATCGCTGCCCGGGGACTTCCCCGGGGCCATCACTGTGGTGCAGCACATGCCTGACGGTTTTACCGAAATGTTTGCGCGGCGGCTGGACGAAGTCTGCCCTCTGCGTGTGAAAGAAGCGCAGTCGGGCGACATGCTTCTCCCCGGGCGGGTGCTGATCTGCCCCGGAAGCCGCCACATGAAGGTCAAGCGGCTGCCGCTGGGCGACATTGCGGTGCTTAGCGACGAGCCGCGCGTCAACGGACATCGGCCCAGTGTCGACGTCCTTCTCAGGAGCGTCGCCGAGGAGTTCCGGGGCAATGCGGTCGGCGTGTTGATGACCGGGATGGGCGATGACGGCGCGGAAGGATTAGGCGCGATTAAGAAAGAAGGCGGCATGACCATTGCGCAGAGCGAGGAATCCTGCGTGGTTTATGGCATGCCGAAGGCGGCAATCGAGCGTGGCTACGCCATTCGTGTGGTCGGGCTCGACACCATGGGATCGACGCTGCAAGCCCTTTGTGGACGCGGCGAAGGCGGTCCCGCAGGACGCGCTGTGCGCGCCGGAAGCTAAGATCGGGGCACGAAAAGCCGATGACCAGGGTCATCTGGTTACGGCTAACGGTCCGTGATATGCAGTAGACAGGGGAGGTCTGTATGGAGCAGTTTGCACCAGTGAAGCGCAGCAAAGACGGGCAACCGGTCCGCTATTTAATCGTGGACGACTCGGTATTTGCCCGTAAGAACCTGGCCCGCATGATCGAAACGTTCGGCGGGCAGGTGGCAGCTGAAGCCGGCGACGGCTTGACCGCCATCAGCGAGTTCGACCGCACGCATCCTGACATCGTACTCATGGACATCACCATGCCGCAGATGGAAGGGATCGAAGCAGCCGAACGGATCGTCCAGCAGCATCCGGAAGCACGCATCGTGATGGTTTCCTCGGTCGGATACCAGGAGAACATCGTCGCCGCGCTGCAACGGGGCGCACGCCATTTCGTGCAGAAACCCGTGAAGCCGGAAGTGCTATATGAAGTGATCAAGTACGTGCTCGGTGAAGACGGCGCAGTGGCGAATGCCGCAGGAGCGGGAGTCTAATTCAATGAAGATGGAACTGATCCAGCCTTTCATCAACGCGGCTGACGCCGTGTTGTCGCAAGGCCTGCAGGGATCGACCAAGGTAGGCAACCTTACCATGGAAGAGGAAGCCTATCGCCGCAAAGGCGTGGCGGGAATGATTGCTTTGACGGGCGACATCGAGGGCCGCATCATCCTCGATCTCGAGCCGCAGACCGCCGTGCGCGTGGCCAGCCATTACGCTGGCGCGGACCTCCCCGAATCCGACGCGCTTATCAAGGAAACCATTTTTGAATTGGCGAATCAGGTCGTTGGCAACGCCATCTCGGCGCTTAACGACCAGGGCTTCCATTTCCGCGTTCATCCCCCGCTGCTGCTCACCGCCGATCAGGGCGACAAGACCAGCGAAGACACCGAGGCACTGATGATCTTGTTCGAGACCTCCCTGGGCAACGTCTTCATGAATGTAGCGCTGCGCTACAGTAAGCGCCGTATGGCCGATCATGCGGTGGCGAGAGCCTAGACCCAGGAGCCAGTTGGCAGTAACCAGTTGCCAGTCCTCATGCCGTTTGGCTCTCGTATGTGGCGGGTCGCTCCTTGTCTGCGCTCTCCACACAAGGACACAACAGAAGGGCCCAAAATTTTCGTTTTTGGGAAACAGATGGATTTCGGGGTACCCCCTCCCCCCTCCGGTCTAGTGGAATCATTGGTCTAGCGGAAAATCTTAAAATAATCTATGGGGCTCAAGCGTTTAGGGGCAAAATCTTGAGCCGCAGGGACTTAGGTCCCACTGACCATGCCTGCTTACGCCGCTTTCGCTTTGGCCATGATCTGCTTTAAGGATTCTGAGCGCAAGGGCAGGTGTCACATCGGGCTGTGATTTCTCTCACGTTCGCTTCAGAAACTGGTGAACATCCTCAGGTTTCCAAGTTTGTTTTCCGAAGCGGGAACAAGATGAGGAAGTCAAAATCCCCGCCCTCTCGCACAAAACGCGAGAAGGGCAGGGCACCCTCTACGGTAGGACTTTACGAAAGGGCGGGCCAGCCCCCTCCTCCCCGCGTTTCGATGGCTGGGTTTTGAGTGAAATCGCGTCAATTTTCGTCAACAATGGGTAGTGGGCTGCGTGAATTGTGGTCACGCTTTTTCTTGTATGCCGCGAATCTCTTGAGTGAATCGAGATATTTCGCCAACTGACTCCTGCGCTATGATGCCGACGCGTGGTTGTTGAAGGGGAGTCACATGTCAAGAATCGTTCGCTACAGGTTTATGGGAAGTTGGTGGTGGTTCTGGTTGCTCTGCGTGTCCGGAATAGGGCTGCCACTTGCGGTCTTGTACTTGTTAACTGGTACGGTTCGCATGGATACAGATGTGGACGATCCCGAGCAAATTGCCGAAGACTTGTACTCCGGCAAATTAGTCGGAAAGCAATGAAGAGCAAAAGACAACGATAAGGCGTTCGCCGATGTGCCGATGAGTGTAGCCGGGATGTTTCGCCAACGGACTTCGCATTGATTCGCCCAACTCCTTCTTGCGGATTGACTTGCTAAATCTGGAGCCCTAACATTTCAGCCCAATGATCGGTCGGACCATCTCGCATTACCGCATCGTCGAGAAGCTCGGCGGTGGAGGCATGGGTGTCGTGTACAAAGCGCAGGACACGCGCCTGGACCGCTTCGTCGCCCTGAAGTTTCTCCCTGCGGATCTGGCCAATGATGCTCAGGCCCTCAGCCGGTTCCGCCGCGAAGCCAAGTCGGCATCCGCGCTGAATCACCCGAATATCTGCACGATTTATGACATCGGCGAGGAACATGGCGAAGCCTTCATTGCCATGGAGTGTCTCGAAGGCCAGGACCTCAGAACCCTGATCGGGGGCCAGCCCATGGAGACCGCCCGCATCCTCGACCTCGCGGTCGAAATTGCCGACGCGCTCGATGCCGCGCACGCCGAGGGAATCGTTCACCGCGACATCAAGCCCGCGAACATTTTTGTCACCAAGCGCGGCCATGCGAAGGTGCTCGACTTCGGGCTGGCGAAAGTCACACAGTCACGGCCGCAGAGTGATCTGGGGCGAGAACCCGGGGATCTACCAGTATTCGCTCGTCGACAAGAAATGCACAAAGCTAAAGTCGGGCATCTCGACCTATCTCGCGATGTTCGCCAAAGACGGCAAATCGTTCGTCTATTCTCTCGCGTCGCACGGGGAGACCACGATCTGGCGCCAACCCTGGCGCAACGGCGAGGCCGTCGGAGCCCCGGTTCCCGCCGTCAAACTTCCCTTCGCTCTGCGGGAGGACTATATGGGCAATGCATATTCGGTAGCCCCTGATCTCTCGAGTGTTGTGTTCGCGCGTCCCGGCGGGTATGACGACTTGTATCTCCTGTCGGCGAAGTGATCGCGGGCGAAGGTCGCTCGGGGTTTGCCTCGAAGGAAGCTAAATACATTCATTTTTTGTTCCGAGTTCCTTTTCATCCTGCCCACATCATTAGCTGTCGCACAATCCGTACCCGAATCGGGACGATTGATGCAATGGCGGTTTAACAAGAACTGGCGCCAAATGTTATTTCGCCTTTTCAGACGTAGATCGTGTGCTGCGACACGCCTGCCCCTCGCGCCACGGCTTCCCCTTCAGCCTCGCTTCTGACTGCTCCGACCCTCCGATGATCTGCGCTCTGTGTGCCTGCTCTTTGGCATACCTGTTCGTACTAGCAGAAAGGACTCCTCGCCCGCTAAAGCGAAGAGTCCTTCCTTGTTGACATTTTTCATAGAACCTTACTGAACGTTGACCGTCACCTCGCTCTTGTATAAATTCCCGCTCGCGTCCCAGGCCTGCACGGTCAGCAAGTGCGTTCCCGGAGTTGCAGTCACGTTGGAAAGAATCGTGGGTCCGCCTGATGTGGCCACTACGCTGTTGTCGACATAGGCCTTCATCTCGGTGATCGTTGCCTGCGGTTGCTGCACGGTGGCGTTCAAACTGAAGGGTGAAGGCTGGTCCGTGACCGCGGCTGGTTCCTGAATGGTAATTCCCGGGTCGCAGTTCTTTATGCAGGCTCCGTCATAGTAAAGATGAATGCCGGTGGCCTTTGCGGAAGAGACGTTTCCTTTGCTATCCCAACCGTTGGCGACGAAGGTATAGCCGCTGGGAGTCGGATTTGCTCCGATGCCGATCTGAAACGAGTTGCCGTTCTCGTCCGAAACCCTGACCTGGTTATTGACGTATCCCTTCATCGTGACAATTGAAGAGTTGCCGGTGGCAAAGAAGGGAGCGAAGCTTTCGGGATACCAGGTGTTACTCACCGGCTCGCAAAGATTCACCCCCGTCGCTGGCGTGCTGCATGTCGCGTAAGTTGTGTTGATGCTGATTTCGATGCTGAACGTCGTCGATGCCTGGAACAAATTGCCAGCCGAGTCCCACGCATTCAGCACTAAATGGTGACTGCCTTTCAGCCAATACGAGTAGTCCTGGAAAACAAAGCTGTCAGCATTATTGACCTGATAGATCCTCTGATTGTCGGCATAAAGGGTCATTGCGACGATGGGCGAATTGTTTCCTTTGGCCGCTCCCTCAATGTTGAGGATCGGCACCACGCTCGCATTGGATGTGGGGTAGCAAAGAACAGCCCCGGGTTGCGAGGGTGGGGAACAAGCAAAAGCCGTTCCGGCGGTGAATAGAGCGCTAATGGTGAGGGCGAGAAGGATGCGCGGTGTTGTCACAAAGAACTCCTTAAGAGAGGCGAGTCTGTGGGCGGAGTCGCTTAATTATTGATGGGAAGGCAGCGGGAAATTGATCAGGGGAAGGTAGTAGCTGGCTAGCTTTGGGGCCGTAGATGGGAGAAACACTGCCATTACACTTTAGAACCCAGAGCTCCCTAGCCGTGCGAACTATAGCAACACGTCACGGCGGCTCAGTTAGCCGGGAAATTGCGGCGGGATGGTGAGCGTAAAGCCCAAGAGGCAGCGGTGACTCCCATCATCACAACCAGATACACCAGCGTGCCGGAGTCGATCAATCCCGATGCGATGTGTGATGCGAGCGCGCCCGTCAGGTTGAAGACTACACCTGCATAGGCCCACTCCTTCAGCCGGGGAAAGCGCGGAATGATCACCGCAATGGCACCGAAGAGCTTCCAGACCCCCAAAATGACAAGGAAATAAGCGGGGTAGCCTAGACGGTCCATAAGTCCACGAACCTGCGGCACCTTCAAAACGTCCCACACTCCTCCAAGGCCGAGTTCGAAAGCGAGCAGAGCGGTGGTTATCCAATAGACGATAGCCCGATTCCGTTCGGATTTTGTAGGCGATTTCATTCCGACCGCCTCGTCCGCATTATTTCCTAAGAGGTAGTCATCGGCAACCCAACTGCTGCAAACGGCCATAGCGCTCAGAAACCCTGCGCAATGGGGTCGATGAGCGATATAGAGATGTTTCGCCAACTACCTATGGACCACGGTTGGTGTACCCTCTCGGGAAGCATGAAGCTCTTGATGATACCCGTTGCTGTACTGGTGATTGCACTGTACCTGTGGACTCCGAATTCGGGCAAAGGAGTAGCGATTTACGGCAGGATAGTTCTGGCGATCCTCATCGTCTACTTTGCCCTGGGTGGGTGCGATTGAGGGCGCCAACCTGCTCCGGCTCGAGTCGATGATGAGTGTCATCGGGATGTTGTGCCACCTGTGAATGACCTGCGCTGCGGAAGCCACCTCAGCGAACGTTGCCCTCGCCACTCCAAAATCTCTCAAGTTCATCCCATGCCTCACGCGACTTGGGCCCAAGGAACGGGATGAATGCTTCTTTTCCGAACGCCTGCCTGGACGCGAGATTTTGAAGGTCTTCAAAAAATCCGATCACAACCAACTCTTGAACTGCGCTACTGCCGTTCTTGAGCAAATCCTCCATCATGTCAAGCGCGCGGTGCACTTCTTCGATTTGTCCGCTCGGATACAGGTCTCTAACGACAAAATAAACGAATTCGGTAATGTCGTTGTAGTATCCCGCAGGTTTGCCTTCCCAGTATTCTAGGTGTTTGTCCCACCGGGGTCGAAATGCCGGGAACTCCGCGACTAGACGCGGCATGACATCTGCCTCAACGGGTCCGTTATGGCGGTAGAAGATCCAATCCGGGTCGTTCCCCATATGCTTCATGATGATAACTGTTGAGAAACAGCCATAGCACTCAAAACCCCGGCGGCCTGGAGTGGGCCAACTGTTTCGAATGGAATTAAGCGCGGCGCTTCCGAAAGAGCCCACGCAAGCAAGACCCGCCACGCGCCCACTCAAGCCAAACCCGGGCTTGAATGGGCCACCGCAAGACCCGCCACCACCGCCGACCAATTGAGAGGCTAGAGCCCTGATCTGGGTTTACTTGGTTCACTTGGGTGGGGCAGGCTTTCCGTGCTCGGGCTCCGGAGCGGCGCTGTCGAGCCACGCGGTATACCAGAGGTTCAGCAGCATCTGTGATCCCGCGGCAAGTCGTTGTTCGGTAAACGTCCGCGCCTCAGGAGAACCTTTCTCCTTGAAGCCGCCCGCTTGATCGAGCTCATACACTCGTTCTACAAGTTTGTGGGAATCTTCGAGATACTCCAGGTATTGGTGAAACGGATCGGCCAGGTGCTCTGGGGCATGCACCATCCCGGCGAAATCGTTCGCGTGGATGTTTGCCGCCACATAAGGCCCCTCGAACCGCCAGTGAATGCCCGGTTCTGTGGAGTAGTGGCTCGGATTCGGGCCCACCCAGCCGTTGTAGCTCACCGTCGTATGCAGAGGTTGTGAGCCGTCCCCTACATAGTGCCCGAGCCATCCGGCGTAAAAGACGATCGCCCTCTCAACGGGGACGGTTGGCTGGTGCTGTTCACGCAGGTGCCGGTACTCGCGGAATGCGGCTTTCAGGCGACCGAACACCTCCATCGTGATGTACGGTTGCAACCCAACGTGTTCGGGGAGATAGTCGTCTCCACTGCCCTGTGTGCTGGCGCGCTTCTCGTACAGCTTTCGATAGAACTCATATCGTCCCGCGGGTAGCGGATTCATCCAGTCAACGCGCTCCAGATCGATAAAATGATCCGCTTCCTGCGCATTCTTCAGTGCGAATTCGGAAGGACTGCGCCAGCGGTCGGGTTCAGGGCCGAGATACGCAATTTCGGCGCTGGCGAGCTTCAGAAAGCGCGGCATTGTGGTTGGGATGTTCCGCGCAGCCACCAAATTGACTGCTGTATGTCCCTCGTTTCCCCAACCAAATGAGAATGGCGATTGCAAAAGACAGAACAGAAGCGCCAACGTGCTAATCTTTCGCGTGAGTCCCAACTTTCTACCTCCGGTCAAGCAACGATTAAGATATTTCATTCCGCCAGGAGTGATTCAGAAAAATGAGATGCGCCTCCAAAATCGTGCTGGCTCGACCCATCATCACCCTCTTCTTGCTCTGCTTCTGTCACTCGGCGCAGGCTCAGACAATCACATGGTCTGGCCGCACATGGAAAGTCACCAGCGGAGGAATGGCCGGGGTGGCCCGTGGGAATCCAGAGAACGTCACTATCGACGACAAAGGATACCTGCATCTCAACATCACGAAGCGTGACGGAAAATGGACCTCGGCAGAGCTGTTCACGGCCGAAAGAATGGGCTTTGGAACGTATCAGTGGGTGGTTGAGGGGAACGTCTACGATATGGACCCCACAACAGTGCTCGGTCTCTTCCCCTACGGGCCGACTCATCACATCGGCGTCGACGCAGAGAATGAAATCGACATTGAATTTTCCAAGTGGAACAACACCTGTCACGGCTGCAATGCGGATTTCACCGTCTATCCCTCCACCGGGAACCGGAAGCCAAATGGCATTCGATGCATGGGAGGATAACTTCCACGTCAGTGGTGGAACTCTGACGACTGCGCGGATGGAGTGGGCCTCGGACCACATCGTATTCACTCTTATGAATGGCGCTCACGCGATCGGCAACACCGCGGACGTGATCAAGACTGAAACCTACTCTTCGACCGCCAAGAACATTCCCCAAGAAGCGTTCCCGGTGGGCATCAACTTATGGTGCTTCCGCGCGACGCCGGGAGAGAATCAGTCTGTCATTATTCGGAGCTTTGATTTCGTGCCGAAGTGAGAGACTCAGCTAGTGTAGTGCACCGGAAATAGTGATCGTTAAGTATTGCGTCTGGGTCCGCGTGATCCGTGGTGTCGGCGAGGAAGTCAAAGGCTTTAACCACAGAGGGCACAGAGGATCACAGGGGAAACCGGCGACTTATAAATGTCAATCTGTCTGACGCACTACGCGAGCAGTGACATTTGACCCGGGGCAGGACCTTCGGCATCGTTGGCGGGATCAGCGAATTTTCTCAGCTCCGGATATTTCTGAATCAGTGTCGGCGGCGCGGGCACGCGCTTGCCCTCAATCATCGACTTCAACTCAATCGCGTTCACTCCGGCTTTGCTCTCGAAGTGATTATTGGTGATCACGTACGTCGTCTGCGCCTTGTCAGCGACATTCTCAATCCGCTCCTTCCAGTCCTCGAGTTCGCGTTCTTTGTAGAGGTAGTTGTAGCGGTCATTGCGATTGTCGGAATCGAACCACTGATCGTAGTTGCGGCCGTGCATGCGTATGTACGCGATCGGCGCTGTAACATGCTCGGTCGGAGCGAGAGATTTCCCCATCACCGGCTGGTCGATGTTGCAGAAGGCGACGTTATGGCGCGCGAACTCCGCCAGTGTGTCAGCATTATTCCAGCTGGAGTCGCGCACTTCGATCGCACGCGGATATTCGATGAACTGGCGCAGCAGGCGTTCGAGATACTCGCGGTTGAGCGACGTATTCTTAAAAGACACTGGGAATTGGATGAGCAGAGCTCCTAACTTGCCCTCGTTGGCCAGCGCATCCAGTCCTTCGCGGGTCTTGATTTCGTCATCGTCAGAGGGGCGAATGGTCGCGGCAGAGGTCGGCTCCATCACTGCAATCGGCGAATGAGTGAATGCGCGGTAGAGCTTGGCTGTAAACAGAAATCGCGGATTGATGGCAGCAACCTTCTTCGACCACAGCTTGGCCAACTCGGGCTTCAGCGGCCCGTAAAAAGAGGTGTTGATCTCGGCGGTATCAAAAAATCGGGCGAGATATTCGAGCGGATGCACTTTCCGCTGCCGCATGCCCGGGGGATAGAAGATGCCCTCCCAGTCTTTATAAGACCATCCCGCGGTGCCGATGCGGATGGACGAGGATGGATCGGAAGCCTCACTTCCCGCTTCCGGGTTACGGTCTGGATCGGGAGGTCCCATGCCAAAAGCGCCCAGCGCCAGCCGAAAGCGTAGCACAGGACGGCATGACCAAAGGAACCTTGCCGCTTATCGCGGGAACGTGAACAATCTGTGGGGTATGCGCAAAAATGCCCTTATAACGGCGGTGCTGTGCATGGTCGCTCTGCCGCACCTCCCGGCTAGGGCGCAAGAACCAACAGACACCGCCGAAATTCGAACTCTCGAACTCAAATTGCTGGATTGCTACAAGCACCGGCAGGTCGAGGTTTTTGCCGCTGTCCTGGATGAGGACTTCGTGATTACGTTCGAGGACGGGAGCACCTACAGCAAAACAGGCTACCTGAGCTACAGTGCCAGTTCTTCCACGCATGTGGAATTAGCAGACATTTCCGAGATGAGAATTCGAATGCATGGCGACACCGCGGTCGTAACGGGTATCTATCACGAAAAGGGCGTGGACAATCTCAGAACGTACGACTATCACGACCGCTTTACCGATGTCTGGATGAAGAAATCCGGCAAGTGGCGCCTGGTCGCGGCGCACTACTCGGTCCCCACCAAGTAAGGATCGGCGCAGTTTGGCTCAGTCCGTTTTCCTAGATGTGATCCTCCCCAAGTGAGGCGACGCCCCAGAATGAATTTCACGATCATGTGGGCAGGAAGATTAATGTCATCAAAAAAATCCCCGGGGCCGAGTGGGAGGGTCCGGCCCCGAGGGTGCTCTGGGGGGAGCAGCTAAAAGAGTGATCTTGCTTTTGCGACGACGCTCCGATGCGACCACCTGATCGACGCTAACCTCCGACAATGATGGCGGCAATCGCTCCGGTACAGGCGTTGACCTTCACTTCGTACTCGCTTCCTTTCGCGTTGACCACGTTCACGGACCAGACCGGGGGATTGTCCGTCTTTTCCAGAACCGCCGACAGCACTCTCCCGCCCCCGACCGCCGCCAGCGCATCTTTCTGTGCGGTCGACTTGCTGATGTACCTGCAAGGAGCCATCGCTGCCAATGGCTGGGTAACGATCCTCAGAATTGCGCTGGTATGCGCATCGACCCGAACTTCGTACTCTTGAGCCGCACCAAGGATGTCGACCGACCACGTTTTCGTCCCCGTGTTGGTGTCGAGGACAGCCTGCAGCAACGTCCCTTCACCAACCGCCGCGAGCGCGTCGCTTTCAGCCTGAGCCTTCGAAATCATGGGAACACCGACTGCGAGCGGCTGGGTGATGATCTTCAGGATCGCGCCGGTGTGGGCGTCAACCCATACTTCGTACTCGTGAGTTGTGCCGCCAATGTCGACCGACCATGTCTTCCTGCCCATGTTGGTGTCGAGGACGGCCTGGATCACGGTGCCTCCGCCAACAGCCGCGAGAGCGTCCTTCTCCGCTTGAGCTTTAGAAATTAACGAGGATGCAAGCAGCTGCACGACGCCAGCCACCAGGACCACAGCGAGCACTCCTATAATTCGCGTCTTCATATTCAATCTCCTGAGCGAACAGTTTTTAGTGCGGGCCCCAACTGCGAAGTGGCGAAGTTGACCTTGCTAATGCACTCGGCGGGCCGCGAGGTGGGAATTGGTAACAAAGGAGTTAGAGAAGGCGAAAAGCGGGGCGTACAGATGTTTTCTTAACGACGTGAGGAAATGTCCGGAATTCTGCTGGTCAGATCTGAAAGATCAGTCGAGCGACAGCACGATCCAGTACACACCGGTCGGATAGGTATCGGTGCGCGCGAAGCAAGCGCCAATGGAGAGGTTCTGCAGATTGGGGCTGTTGATGGCGTGGGATGCGCCGGCGGGTAGGGCTTGCGGACGCAGACTGGTATAGGTGAGAACCGTGAACCGCCGGGCAAACTGGTGAACTGGCAAAGTCCCGAGTCTGTCTGCGTGTGCCATCGAACAGGCCGCTTCATCTGCGTTCTGCAAATCTCGGCGAAGCAGCGCATTTCGGCTGGCTTGGCGGCGCGCCTGATTCACGGCCGCGGCAATGCGATCTTTCACCTCGTCGGCAGAGTATGCGGGGAGGGCATGCGCGAAATCCTCGACGATGTACAGGCGATCTCCGCTACGAACGACGCCCAACCCGACCGTGTTATACGCCGGATTGAGCAGGTTCGCGCGATGCGGGGGTGAAAGCATGAGATGTTCGTGTCCGCCTTGGGCGCTGAAATCGAGGGCGACGTTTTCCGCGGCCTGATCGAGTTGCAGGCTGCTGGTGGCTGCCAGGCGCTGTACGAGAGTGGGCTCGCCAGCGAATTGATGCGAAAGTTGATGAGCATCGAGCATGGCCTGCGCATGGGCGCGGGCGGCAGCGGTCAGGCCCGTGTCGAGAACGAGGCTGGGCGCTCCGGCTCGCTGGCGCGACTGGTTGGCCAGTTGAAGCATATCTTGTTCGACCTGGAACTCGTATTCCACGTAGGGAATGTCGGCAGCGTTAGCGGAAGCCGTCTTCAGCGTGGCGCGATGAGCGGATTGCCCAGAGCCATCGGCCGCAGCCAAGTGCACCGCCGGTTGCAGGGTCATCACCCCTGCGCCGAGCGCCAGTGCGAGTAGTCGTGTGGAAGACTTAAGCATCCAGTTTGTGCCTACTGGATCCTGGGAGGGATCGTGCCCTCAAGCCCTTTCCGCTTGAGGTTCGTTCAGGCTCAAACTGTGTTCCTGGTGCTAGGCTAGAGGTTGGAGAAGAGCGGAAGAAGTTACCTGTGACTATTGAACTAGGGATCAGTGGGGTCATTGGCCTGTTGTTTGGAGGCCTGCTTGCTTGGCTGGCGCTGCGTTCGCGTACGGCCACATTGCAGGCTCATTTGTCATTGAGAGAGAAGGAATTAGCAGCCGCAAAGGCCGATCTGGCGCGGCTTTTGGAGGATCAGAAGGGGCTGCTCGAGAGCCGGGCCAGGCTGGAATCCGCACTGGAATTGGAACGAAAGGCCAGCAACGAAAAGATCGAATTGTTGACCAAAGCAGGCGAGGATCTGCAGAACGCGTTCAAGGCGCTGGCCGCGGACGCGCTGAAGAGCAATAACCTATCTTTCCTCCAAATCGCGCAGGAGACGCTGAAACGCTTCCAAAGCGAGGCCAAAGGCGATCTGGAAGCCCGGCAAAAAGCGGTAGCGGATCTGGTGGCGCCCGTGCGCGATTCCCTCACCAAAGTCGATGCACAAATCCAGCAGATGGAAATTGCACGCGGCGAGGCCTACGGCGACCTGAAGGCCCAGGTGCAATCCCTGATCGTTACGCAAAAAGAACTGCAGTCCGAGACTGGCAATCTGGTGCGCGCATTGCGGACACCCAACGTTCGCGGTCGATGGGGAGAAATTCAGTTGCGGCGAGTGGTCGAGATCGCCGGAATGCTTCCATATTGCGATTTCGCAGAGCAGGAAACAATTTTCGGCGAGAGTGGCCGCCTGCGGCCCGATCTGGTTGTGAAGTTGCCTGGTGGGAAGCATGTCGTTGTCGATGCCAAGACGCCCCTGCAAGCTTTTCTGGATGCCTTCGAAACTACGGATGAAGAAGTGCGGCGGACTTGCCTCGCGAATCACGCACGCCAGGTGCGCGAGCACATCAACACTCTGAGCAGCAAGAAGTACTGGGAACAATTCGACTCAACGCCGGAGTTCGTCGTGATGTTTCTTCCGGGAGAGACCTTCTTCAGCGCAGCGCTGGAGCAGGATACCGGGTTGATCGAGCACGGGGTGCTCAGCCGGGTCATCCCCGCGTCTCCGACGACCTTGATTGCACTACTGAAGGCCATCAACTATGGATGGAACCAGGAGAAGCTGGCACGCAATGCGCAGGAAATCAGCGCGCTGGGAAGAGAGTTGCACGAGCGTCTGCGCAAACTGGCTACCCACATTACGGGTATTGGGACGAACCTAGACCGAGCGGTGGACGCCTACAACCAGGCTGTGGGATCGCTGGAGAGTCGGGTACTCGTGTCAGCGCGGAAGTTCGCCGAATTGGGGGCGTCGGTTGCCGAAGATATCCCAGAACTGGAGCCGATCGAAACGACGGCCCGGGCGTTGTCGTTTGACTGGGATGACGAGCCCACAGAGATTTCCAAAGCAAAGGGGTCTGGGTCTGGACAGTAGAGTCCGGTCTGTCCAGCCCCCCTCTCTACAATTTGCCATCTTCCGTATCCGGTAGAGCCTCTCTTAATCATCCTATTAATTGACAGACGCTTGCATTCGGCCAAACCTGAAGCCCTTCTAACCCATGGTTTTGTGAAAATGGAAGGCTACCGAATCTCACAGAAACATCCAAAAAGGCATAGCTGCTGTTCGAAAGTGCATCTATAATTTTGGAAGTTGCTTTATCTAAGGCACTTAGCAGGTCAGAGGCTTCGACTAGGGGTGGCAGTGAAGTTGCAAAGTGACAGTATAGGGAAGTTGACCTCCCCCGGCTCCTCAGCCGACTTGGGTTCGGGCCAAAAGCGGAAGTCTATGAACCGGGAAAGCCAAGCTCGTTCCGTTGCCATCGTGCTGTTTTTGCTCACGCTGGCTGCGATGATTTTTGCCGGGTTCAATTTTCAGACAGAACGTAAAGCGACCGCACCCAACGACGGCGTGAGTTGGGTGGAGCACTCGGGCGTGCTCGTAGCCGACGATGTTGAACCCGACGGCCCCGGCGCTAGAGCCGGGATAAAGCTAGGCGATCAGTTGATCGAGGTGAACGGGCAAGAGGTCAAGAACACCTCCGGCTTGGAGCGGCAACTCTACAGCACTGGCGTTTGGCAGAAAGCCTCGTACTCGCTGGTTCGGCATTCCGTTGCGCTTGATTCCAACGTGATTCTGGAGCCTGCGAACCGCACTCTGAACAACTATCTGCGCGGGATCGCGCTGATTTATCTGGTAATCGGAGTTTATGTGCTGTTGCGGCGCTGGACTGCTCAAGGCTCGACGCACTTCTATATCTTCTGCCTGGTTTCCTTCATCGCGTATTCGTTCCACTACACCGGCAAACTGGACGCGTTCGACTGGGAAGTTTATTGGAGCAATGTCGCGGCCTGGGTGCTATTGCCGGCGCTCTTCCTGCATTTTGTGCTGACGTTCCCCGAGAAAAGACAGTTCGTCAGGAAGTATCCGTGGCTCCTGACGTTGATTTATGTCCCGGGCGCAATCCTGCTCAGCCTGCGCCTGGCTGCGATGCGGTTGTTGGAAGCGAGCGGCAGATTAAGCCGCGGCGTCGATCGGATGGACCTGTCCTATGGCGCGGTGTTCTTTGTTTTGGCAGCGACATTCCTGTGGTACAGCTATTCAAAGGCCAGCAGCACTATTCTGCGCCAGCAGTTGAAGTGGGTGACGCGGGGAACAATCCTCGCCATTGCGCCTTACACCCTGCTTTACGTCCTGAACTTTGTTTTCCCACACCGGATGGACTGGGTGCCGCAGGCACTGATCAAGCTCTCAGTGCTTTCCCTGGTTGTGCTGCCATTGACCTTTGGCTACGCTATTTTCCGCTACCGGCTGATGGATGTGGATCTGATCTTCAAGCGGGGCGTCGTTTATACGCTCGCTGCCGGGACCGTAGTTGGTTTGTACTTCGGACTGGTCGCCGGTGTGGCGACGTTGGTTCACAGCCGGCAGCCAAGCACCGGTCCGGTGGGACTAATCCTCGCGGTCGTGGTCACTGCCCTGCTGTTTGATCCGGTTCGGAAATGGATTCAAGACCGCGTCGACCACCTTTTCTACCGCACGGTCTATGACTATCGGCGCACATTGATCGAGTTCGGACGCGAACTCAGCTCCGAGACGGATTTGAACGCGTTGCTCTCGTCGGTGGTGGACCGCCTCTCGCGCACGCTGGCGGTGGATCGCATCGCGATCTTCCTGCGCGCGGAAGAGGATTCCGAACAGTTCGTCTTGTCGAAGTCGATCGGCATGAATCCAACGTCGAGGCTTGATCTGACGTTTCTGAGCGCACCCCGTCCCGGGGCCGCCGGCCACATGTTCTTCGAGAACACGCACCAGGTTCCACGAGAGACTCCTGGATCACAGGAAGCGATCGCCCGGCTCGATCTCAATTACTACATCCCTTGCCGCGCACAGCAGAAGACGGTTGCGGTGCTGGGTTTGGGAAAGACTACTAAGGGCGACTATCTCTCGAGCGAGGACGTCGAATTGCTCGAAACGCTGGGCGGATATCTGGGGATTGCGATCCAGAATGGACGCCTCTATGCGTCGTTGCAGCAGAAGGTTGCGGAGTACGAGCGCCTTAAGGACTTTAACGAGAACATCGTCGAGTCGATCAACGTGGGAGTGATGGCCCTCGACATGGAAGACCGCATCGAAAGCTGGAACGCGCAGATGGAAGTCATGTACGCCCTGCCGCGCTGGCAGGCGTTGACGCAGCCTGTGCGCAGCATCTTTCCGGGAGAGTTTGTCGAAGAGTTCTATCGCGTGCGGCAGAACGCGGGGATCAACAATCTGTACAAGTTTCGCTTGTCGACCCCTGCGGGAGAGACACGCACCGTCAACGTTGCGATTGCGCCCCTGGTGACTCGCAAGTTCCAGGTCATTGGTCGCCTCGTAATCATGGACGACATCACTGAGCGCGTGGAACTCGAGGGCCAACTCTCTCAAGCCGACAAACTAACATCGATCGGCTTGCTCGCGGCGGGCGTGGCTCATGAGGTGAATACGCCACTGGCTGTGATCTCGTCTTACACCCAGATGCTCGCGAAACAACTGCAAGGTGATCCCCAGAAATCAGGGCTGCTGGAGAAGATTACGAGGCAGACGTTCCGCGCGTCGGAGATCGTCAACAACCTGCTGAATTTCTCGCGTACCAGCGGAACCGAATTCGCCAACGTGGATATCAACAAGGTCATCACCGACACACTGGCGTTGCTTGAGCATCAGTTCAAAGTATCCAAGATTACGGTTGAGTCAGATTTGACCCCCAATCTTTCTCCGATTCACGGAAATCCGGGCCGGTTACAGCAGGTATTCCTGAATCTTTTTCTTAATGCGAAAGATGCGATGGCAGGTGGCGGGAAGCTGACGGTGGCTACTGCGAATGGCGAAGTGATCAGCGTGCGCGTAAGCGATACCGGCTCGGGCATCGCTCCGGAGCACATTCAGCGCATTTACGATCCGTTCTTCACCACCAAGACATCCCCGAAAGAGGGCCAGACCCGCGGCACTGGGCTTGGGCTATCCGTCACCTACGGCATCATCCAGGAACATGCGGGCAAGATTCGCGTCGAGAGCGACCCCGGCGCAGGCACGACGTTCGCTCTAGATTTCCCGTTGAGCAGGAAGGCAGTCCATGTCTGAAGCAGCAGTCATACCTCGAGGAGCGGTCAGCGGATCGCCGGTGGGCGGTTCGGTGTTGATCGTTGACGATGAAGTGGAAATTCGGGAGTCTCTTCAGACCCTGCTGGAATTGGAAGGCTTTGACGTGGACACCGCCGGAACGGGCGAGGATGGCCTGTCGCAGATGGCGAACCGTCCCTTTGATCTCGTTCTGCTTGATCTCACGTTGCCGGGCCGTAATGGCATGGAGATTCTGTCGGAGATTCGCTCGCACGATTCGCGCTTGCCGGTCATCATGATCACCGCCTACGGCACCGTGGAGAATGCGGTGCGTGCCATGCAGTCAGGTGCCGCCAATTTCGTTCAGAAACCCTGGGACAACGAAAAGCTTCTGGCTGATGTCCGGGCCGCTGTCGGCTGGCGGCGTGCTGAAGAGGAGAACGTCCAACTCAAACGCGCCCTCAAGCAGCGCTACAACTTTGAAAACATCGTGGGCAAAAGCGAGCCCATGCTCAAGATTTTCGATCTGGTCGCGCAAGTAGCGACCAGCCGCTCCACCGTGTTGTTGCAGGGAGAAAGCGGGACGGGAAAGGAAGTCATCGCCAAGGCGATCCACCTGAACTCCCCGCGCCGCGACAAGCCCTTCGTCCCGGTGAATACAGGCTCGATGCCGACGGATCTGCTAGAGTCCACCCTCTTCGGCCACGTGAAGGGAGCCTTCACCAGCGCGATCGCCTCGAAGAAGGGCCTGTTTGAAGTTGCCGACAAAGGCACGCTCTTCCTCGACGAGATCGCGACCATGGGCCTGGAGACCCAGGCAAAGATTCTGCGTGTGCTCCAGGATCGCCGGTTCATGCATTTAGGCGGGATTCAGGAGATTCAGGTCGACGTCCGCATCATCGCCGCCACGAACATTGATCTGCGGCAGATGGTGCGGGAAGGGCGATTCCGCGAAGATCTGTTCTATCGGCTGAATGTCATTACGGTCGAACTGCCGCCTCTGCGCCAGCGCAAGGAAGATATTCCATTGCTGGTGGAGTTCTTCCTGAAGAAGTACGCGGAAGAGAACGCGCGGACTGTTCCGCGCGTGACTCCCGAAGCGCTGCGGCCGCTGATGGCCTACTCGTGGCCGGGGAACGTGCGCGAACTCGAGAATGTCATTGAGCGCGCGGTCGTACTCTCGTCAGGTCCAGAGATTAATGTGGACTTGCTGCCCGACTCGTTGATCGGACGCGGATCATCGCTCGCGCTGCACGATCCGCCGTCGGATGCGTCGCTGTTCGAAATTGTTGAAGATGTCGAGCGGCGGGTGATCACTGACATGCTGGAGCGCTGCAACTGGAACCAGACCGAAGCCGCGGAACGCTTCCATGTGCCGCTGTCGACGCTGAACCAGAAGATACGCCGGCTGAATATCGAGATCAGGAAGAAGGGGCGTGGGTAGGATCAGGCGTCAGTCAGACTTCAGCCAAACAAGCATTATCCGCACGTAGATTTCGCCGGGCGTTATTCTTTGTATTTCCGCTGGCTTCCCTGTTAGGGAGTTACCTCATACACAGCTCCTGCTGGGTCCGTGTAAGGTCCGATTGTGCCCATAAGACCCGTGCCTGAGCTGTTCCAAATGAGATTCGAGTTGGGAAATGGAGGTGCGTTACCCTGCGGGAACGCGTATAGAACGCTTTCACTCCAGGTGCCGTTTGCATTGCGAGACAGCTCAAATACGTAGCCGTTCTGGAAGTTGAAGTTGGCATCTGTGCTGCTTGGAACGGTACCAAACAGGTGCCCGGAACTACCGAAGACCAGCGACGATGGCCCTTGTCCGTCACCCGGCGCCCCAAACACGTGTAACAGAGTCTCTTTCCACCCAGTCTTGGTTGGGGAGAGCTCAAAGGCAACTCCCCCGTTGTAAGTGCTTCCGCCCCCATTGGTACTCCCGTAGATGTGGCCAGAGCTGTCCATGATCAAACTACCCATGGGATAAGCGCCATTGGCGTAAGTGAATGCATGGATCGTTGTGAAGGTCCAGGCCTTTGCGCCGGGCGACAGTTTGTAAATGGTGCCGCACCCAGAAAGGCCAGCGACGCAATCCTTAGGCCCCTCGGAGGTGGTTGTGCCGTAGAGGTTGCCGGCCTTGTCCAGAATCACGCCGGCGTCTGGCAGGCCGATGTGTCCGAAGGAATGTAGGACCTTGAAACTGTAGCTGCCATTCGTTCGAGGGCTCAACTCAAAGACCGTGCCGTTGGCGCACGTCCCTCGATAACAGTATCCCTGGGTAACTCCATATAAGTTGCCATGGTCATCGGCAACCAGCGGAGCCAGGAGCGGCAGACCTCCGTCGGGGCCCTTGAAAGCGTGGAGCACGGTCTCGGTCCATCCTCCAGCGCCATCGGGCGAAAGTTTGAAGACTGTGCCGTTGTTGCTGGGCCCTCCGGCTGCTGTCGTCCCGTAGAGATTTCCCGCACTGTCGAGGAGCAAAGCAGATTCGGGACCCCAGCCGTCATCGGGTCCGCCCTTGAAGCTGTATAGCACGTCTTCTGTCCAAGTGCCGTTTTCGAACGACAGCTTGAACACCGCGCCGTGCTGGGTTGCACCTCCGGAGTCCGTTGTGCCGTACAGATTTCCGGCAGCATCTGAGATCAAGCCTCCAGTCGGAATGCTACCCCCCGAACCATCTGCCGGAAAAGTGAAGATGATTTGTTCGGAGGCGGCCGCCAGTGTGGCGCAATAGACCGTTAGAAAGAGAATGGCCTGCGAAATCGCGTACAACCTGAGATTCTTCACGGGAGCTTACCTCACTGGACGAAAAGCGCGAGCGACTTGAAGTGCTGAGAGCATACCGAACGCAAGGAAAACGAGTCAACTCTGAGTAGGGCATTTGCACAAGCCGGCTTCCTTGGTCAAGCGGGTCGGCAAGGACCGACATGACCGCGAACTCTCTCGGCTGTCCAGCCGTGCAAGGTGAGAGAATAAGTGCCGTCGAACAACGTGCCGCTCTCGACACCGAACCGGAAGATTCGCCGACTGAACATTGAGATCAAGAAGAAGGGGCGGGGGTATGAATCAGTTTCTCAGTTCTCAGCACACACACCCACAACGCACGTGGCTCGTGAAGACCCATCCCAAACGAACCCAGCGTGATTCTCGAGTCCCGGTCCATCAAAGTCAACACCCCCACCCTGTCCCTCAAAAAACGGAGGGACAAGGATGGGGCACCCTCTCGTGGGTCAGCAATGCGAACACTCAGCTTCCGACCGACCAAAAAAGCCCGCCCAAAACGGAGTTCGGACGGGCTTTGAAGGCATTGACCCTCACGACTTTTACTACTGTCGCGCCATCGCGATGTGGATGGCTTCCTCCGGCGAGACGAGGTGATCGACGCTTACGGCGTCCTCGGCAATGGCGAGTTGGACGCCCTTGACCTGACCCGTAAACTCGCTCCCTCGCGACCCGTAGTCTGGTGAGACGGGAGATCCCGTGTCCACTCCTACGTCACAACCGTCGTCGGCGGAAAAGACCATGGCCGCCGTGGCCGCGACCTTGCCCTCGCCGACTTTCTTGCCGTCTACAAACAGTGACGCGGTGCCACCCTTGCCCAGGCCACCACCGGCATACGCAAACTCCATGCGCACCTGGTGTTGACCGGTAGGCAACTGCCCGCTGGACTCAGCATAAAACTGGTGAATGCCGAGCAGGTTGTAACAGTATTTGAGCTTCCCTGCTTTGACGTAGAGACTCCAGCCCCCGATATTGCCGCCTTGAGCGACGATCACGCCCTCAGCCCCGGTTTTGGGGACAACAATCTCCGCTGTCACCGCATGGGACTTGTTCTTGAGATTCAGCACGGAGTTCTCGGACAGACGACCCATGCTGCCGAACAGGATTTGGGACTTGCCCTTGATCAGTTGTGGACGTCCCGCGGTATCGGAGTTCAACCGCGCACCGAGGTTGTCATCGAGGGGCAACACGTTGTAGCGTGTCGCTTCGATCAGCCAGAGGCGCTGCAACTCGTGCAGTTTTTCGGGCATCTGCTTGGCCAGGTTGTTCGCCTGGCTCCAGTCTTTCGTGGTGTCATAGAGTTCCCAAACGTCGTCGTCGAACGGCGGGGTTTTCTCGCCGATAAGGAGCCATGGCGTCTTGTGCCGTGTAACCGCGGTCCAGCCGTTGTGGTAGATGCCGCGGTTGCCGAACATCTCGAAGTACTGCGTTTCATGGCGCTCGGCGGCCTTGGCGTCGTTGAATGCGTACGCCATGCTGACGCCCTCGATCGGGTGTTGCTGGATACCGTTCACGAAAAGCGGTTGCGGCAGACCCGCTACTTCGAGGATGGTCGGGGCTACGTCGATCACGTGAGCAAACTGGCTTCGGACTTCGCCTTTCCCCTTAACTCCCTTGGGCCAGTGCACGATCGTCCCGTTGCGCGTGCCGCCCCAATGCGAGGCGACCTGCTTGGTCCACTGGTACGGCGTGTTCATGGCGTGCGCCCAGCCCACGGCAAAATGGTTGTAGGATTCCGGCCCGCCCAGTTTGTCGAGGTGCGCCCTCAGGAACTCCGGCGTCTCCAGTGCCGAAGCGCCGTTGAAGTTGATCATTTCGTTGTAGGTGCCGTTCAGCGTGCCCTCGGCCGACGCCCCGTTATCGCCGATGATGTAGTAGATCAGCGTGTCGTCGAGAATGCCGAGCCTCTTGATGGAATCCACCAAACGGCCGACATGATAATCGGTGTACTCCATGAAGCCGGCGTAAACCTCCATCTGCCGGATGAGCACGGGTTTCAGTGCGGCCGGCATTTCATCCCAGGACGGGATTTCTTTGTGCCGCGGCGTGAGTTGGCAGTCGGGTGGAATGACCCCTAACATCTTCTGCCGTGCGAAGGTTTCTTCGCGCACTTTGTCCCAGCCCTGGTCGAATTTGCCTTTGTACTTATCCGCCCACTCCTTCGGAACATGGTGCGGAGCATGGGTCGCGCCCGGCGCGAAATAGACGAAGAAGGGTTTGTCGGGCATGAGCGCTTTCTCTTGCCCAATCCAGTTGATGGCCTTCTCGGTCATGTCGTCCACCAAGTGATAGCCCTCTTCGGGCGTCTTCTTCACCTCGACCGGCGTGGTTCCCTCATACAGGGAGGGGTACCATTGGTGTGCCTCGCCGCCGATGAAGCCGTAGAAATATTCGAACCCTCCTCCGCCAGTTGGCCATGCATCGAACGGTCCGGCCGGACTGGTCTGCCAAACCGGCACTTCATGGCACTTGCCGAACTGCGCGGTCGCGTAACCGTTGAGCTTGAGTGTCCGGGCGAGAGGTGCGCACGTGTTTGGCAAGATTGAGTTATAACCGGGCGATCCGCTGGCGATTTCCGTGATCCCGCCCATGCCAACTGTGTGGTGGTTGCGACCGGTCAGCATGGCCTGTCGTGTCGGCGAGCAGAGCGCAGTCGTATGAAAACGGTTGAATTTGAGGCCACCCGCCCCGAGGCGTTCCGCATTCGGCGTGTTGCAGGGTCCGCCGAAGGCGCTCGAAGAGCCGAAGCCCGCATCGTCAATCAGGATGATCAGAACGTTGGGCGCACCCTGGGGCGGGCGCAACTGGGTGATTGGTGGATATTTGTTTTCCGGATCCTTGGCGTCATACAAGACCAGGCCGGTCTTTGGTTGATCCGGGATGGGAAGAACGGTTCGGGGAATCTTGTCTTGGTCATTCATAGAAGAACTTCCTTTCTTCTTACTCCTTTGAGGACACACCTGGATTCAACCAAAGCTAGGACGATGACTTCGGCGGAGCAACTGTCAGAACGTACAGTGGGGAATTATGCGACGTTGAGGCAGGCGCCACACCCTCGCCTGGAAGCGAGATGCGCACGAACGAATTTGACTCGAGAGGAACGCTCGTCAGGACTGAGGTTTAGGAGCGTGCTCATCGCAGACGGCAGCCATAACGCCGACCTCTCTCACGAACCCGAGCGCATGGGTAGCAATGTTGGGACAGCCGGGGTGGTCGCAGATATACTCGGTGAGCAGTTCTTCGCGTCCGTCCGGAGTCGGGAACCCTGTCTTGATCGTTACGCGAGGAATCGGCCCCCCCTAACTGGATATCTGATGCTTAATAGCGCGCTTGCGCAAGTAGTTCCTAATATCCTGTCGAGGTTCCGATCATTTCCGCCGGAACCACAACTGTCGAAATCACGCGAACTCACCTATTGACCAGAAGCCCTTGCTAAAGCGGTCCCAGCTGAAAGCTGACGGCTGATGGCTGACAGCATTCTCTGTTATATTGCGTTCAAGCCCTGCGCTCCAGCATGACACCAGGAACTCGATCCGCATGCAACTGATCTCGCCCACGGAAATCGCCAAGCAGAAGGTGCAAGCGGTTCAGGAATACACGCTGCTTGCGGTGCATTCTGTGGCAAACCTTTTCCGCAAGCCGCTGTACTTCGCGGACATGGTGCAGCAGGCGGATTTGATCGGCGTGGGTTCGCTCCCCATCGTGGTACTGACCGGATTTTTCACGGGCGGCGTATTGGCCCTGCAAACCGCCAACACGCTGCAACGCTTCGGCTCCATAACCCTGATAGGTCAACTGGTTTCGACGTCCATGGTGCGCGAACTTGGGCCCGTGCTCACGGGCCTGATGGTCGCCGGGCGGAACTCTTCTGGTATGGCCAGCGAACTGGGGTCTATGGTGGTGACCGAGCAGATCGATGCCATGCGCGCGCTGGGCACCGATCCGATGAAGAAGCTAGTCACGCCGCGGGTGACGGCGACGGTCTTCATGCTGTTCTTCCTCAGCATTATTTCTGATCTCGTAGGGCTGGCTGGCGGTCTGATGGTCGCCAAGCTGTTCCTCAGCCTGGACGCTCGCCAGTACTGGAACAATGCGTGGCAGGTTCTGGTCTTTGAGGATGTGTTCATGGGGCTGCTGAAACCGACTTTGTTCGGATTCATCATCGCGACGATTGGGTGCTATTACGGAATGACCGCGCGTGGCGGAACTCAGGGTGTAGGCCGGGCGACCACGCAAGCCGTGGTCGCTTCGTCCGTGCTGATTCTTGTGACTGATTTCTTCGTGACCAAGCTGTTGATTTCGGTGCTGAGTTTTCACTAACTATGTCCTCGCTATCCATCGAGTGCCCCACTGACGTCCCAAACCCGCCATCTGGCGCTGCTGTTGTCTTCGAGGACGTGCATCTCTCTTTTGAGGATAATCAGGTTCTGCGCGGTGTATCCTTTCAGTTGCCCTTCGGCGAGACCAAGGCTCTGCTTGGGGTTGCTGGTTCGGGCAAGAGCACCATATTGAAGCTCGCGCTAGGGCTCTTTCCGCCTGACTCCGGGCGAATCACCGTTCTCGGCAATGAAGTCACACAACTTCCGGAGCAGGAACTCTTCCCCATGCGCGCCCACCTGGGAATGGTGTTTCAGGAGAGCGCGCTCTTTGACTCGCTCACTGTGCGCGAGAACGTGGCTTACCGTCTCATGGAAGAGCATGGGATTTATGACGATGAGATTGACCGGCGGGTACGCGAAACACTGCGCTTCGTCGAACTGGAACACACTCTCGATCTCGATCCTGCCGAACTGTCGGGAGGCATGCGCAGGCGGGTGGCGATTGCGCGGGCGATTATCACGCAGCCGGAGTTACTGCTCTATGATTCGCCGACCGGCGGACTCGATCCGGTCACTTCCAACACGATCATTGAGTTGATCATGAAGCAGCGCGACGTCTATCGCACCAGTTCGCTGCTGGTTACGCACCGTCTGCAGGACGCCTTCACGTTGGCCACCCACGAGTTCGATCAGAAGACCAATACGGTTCGCGTGCTGCCGCGCGGGCAGTACTGCAACGCTCCCATGAGTTTCCTCATTTTGCGCGACGGGAAAGTGACGTTTGATGGCGACATCCGGCAGTTGGCAACTACGAAGGACGAATACATCCGCGAATACATTTCCTGAAACGATTCTGGCTGTCGCGAAACTCGCGTTTGCTTTCGGAAAAAATGGATGCAGCACTTTCACTGGATTCACCAGCATCAGTTTTGGATTATCGAGGATTGCTGATTACTTATTAAGTGACGACATTGACGTCTTGCGAGATGGTTCACCAACAAATTTGTCATTCCGAAGCGCCGCTTTTGGGCGCGAGGAATCTGTTGTGTCGGCTGACAGCGGATTCCTCACTTCGTTCGGAATGACAATTCATTTGGGTGTGCCAATATTCTGCGAGGATCAATAGGTCCCGTCAGTCGTCAGGTCTCGCCTCATTTCGGCGCAGCCAGGTTCTTACCCGCCTGAACAAAGGACTCAACGTTGCTTTTATCGATCAAGTCGGACCCGGTATCCACGAAACTCGGGATCGGAGAGTAATTGTCGATCGACCAATCTTTGTCCAAGGAAGGCGGCTTGTGGTGGTAGAGATTGTCGAGCATCTGCATGCCGACGAAAGCCATGGTGTAGGGCTTCTGCGAGATCGTCGCCGCGATGACGCCCTTCTGAATCCAGTCGAGTGTTTCCGGATCTGTGTCCATTGCGATCACGGCTTTTCCCGTGACGTGATAACTGTTGAGAACGCCCGCCACTTCCTTGCCTGACTGCGCTTCCAGGCAAACGAAGCCATCGACCTTGTCGCGCTCCTTGCCCACGATTTGTGTCGCCGTGTCGAAGGCAATTCGCGGGTCGCCCTGAATGTCGACCACACGCGTGATCTTGAGGTCAGGGGTCTTCGCGAGCGCGTCCCTGTAGCCGCGCAGACGATCCTGCAGGTTTTGTTGGTCGGGCATGGTGAAGACTACGACGTTGCCCTTGCCCTTGAGTTCCTTCGCCAGGCGCTGCCCACCGGTGAATCCGGCCTGGTAGTTGTTGGTGCCGATGAAGAAGAGGCGCTTGCTCGAGGGCGCGTCGGAATCCACTGTGATAACAGGAATGCCGGCCGCCACCGCTTTATTGATGCTCTCTTTAAGCCCTGCAGGATCGGCGACCGAGATCAAAATTCCGGTTGCCTTTTTCTGGACGGCGTCATCCAACACATCGCGTTCGGCCTTGGGATCGTAATTCTGCGGGCCGACGAAATCGAAGCGCACTCCCTTGTATTGAGCGGCCGCGTTTGAAAAGCCACTGCCTGCCGTCTTCCAATAGGGCAACTGCAAATTGGTGGAGACTAGAATGAAATACTCGTCGGATGTGTGCGCACTGCCGCAACTGAGAAGCGCTAGCGAGAGCACGGCACCGGCAGCGGATTGGAGAATCCTATGCGAGCGGAGCATCGTATCCTCCTTTGGAAATGATCACAGGGAAGTGACAATTTTCGGCGACTGGATTGTAAACGAGGAGTCAAGAGAAGGCTAGGTCTAGCGCAGGGCTTTGTCGAGCAAATTCGAAATCACCGATGAATCGATCTCTCCCGACGAATTGTAGAGCTGGAGCGCCAGCGTTATCGAGCACCACCACGTGGGGGATGTAGCCGGTGTAGTACTTTTTCTTCAGTTCGTCCTGCGATGGCGACAAGTGGTGATCAAGATCGACGATCACAAACTGAACTACATCTTTGTATTTGTTGTATAGCTCGACCGTGCGTCGCGCCTGACGCTTGGAGTTGTAGCAAGCCTCACCGTACAGGATGAGATAGGCAGGCTTGCCGGCAATGAAACCTGCGTCCATGTGCTCGCCGGTGATCAGGGGCCCATCCTGGCTGTCGCTCGTGTAGTCGAGTTTCGAATTCAACTTCAAATGATCTCCAGCGAACGCGAGCGCCGAAAGGGTAATCCAGGAAATAATGATCGATTGAAGTTTCATCGGGATCTCCGTCCTTCTTCCGGAATCCGATGACCGTGACGGAGAAAAGTTACATCGCCTAAGAGCTACACTCCGACCGGGAAAGGCTTCGTGTGCGTGGTAGCTCTTCTCGCTGATCCAGCAAAGCGGCCCTGCAACAAAGACATCAGCCCGGTGTACCAATACCCCAGGACAAAGAGCAGCAGGAATGGAACGGTGATGTAGTTTTCGTTCTCGACTGCATAGTAGACCGTGAGCGCGAAATATGTCCCGATGAGCAGTTCCACCCAGGGAACCCATCCCAGGCGCTTGCGGTATTTGGTCGCGCCGACCCTGTCCTGTTTGCTCACGACGCTGTACTTCGGCGTGCGCGCGAATGCGCTCTGCTTGCCTATCAGGGCCTCAATCACGGCTTTGGTGTTCGTGATGGTCAGTCCGATGCCGAGTGCCATCAGGAAAGGCAGGTACAACAGCGCCCGCGGCCAACTCCGGGGAAACAACTCTCGCTGCGAGACCAGATAAAAACTCGATATCGAAAATGTCGATGCCATGAAGAGCGGCAGGTCGATATAGAGCATCTGAAACCAGCCCTGATAAAAGCGGATGATCATGGCGGGCAGCAGCAACACAGAAAGCATGATCATCAGCGGGTAGCTGATGTTTGCGGTCAGGTGGTACCAGGCCTCAATTTTGGTATGCAACGGCGCATCGCTCTTCAGGACACGAGGCAGAATCTTCTTACCCGTTTGAATCAGTCCCTTGGCCCAGCGCGCCTGCTGGGTTTTGAAGGCCGTCATCTCGACCGGGAGCTCGGCGGGGCATTCGACGTCCTGCAGATAAATAAATTTCCATCCCTTGAGCTGTGCGCGATACGAGAGATCCGTGTCCTCGGTGAGTGTGTCGTGCTGCCATCCTCCCGCTTCGTCGATCGTCGCGCGGCGCCACATGCCGGCGGTGCCGTTAAAATTGAAGAATAGTCCTGTACGCGCCCGGCCCGAGTGCTCGAGCACGAAGTGGCCGTCGAGCAGAATGGCTTCCACCTCGGTCAAAAAAGAATAGTTGCGGTTGAGATGAGTCCATCGGGTTTGCACCATCCCGATCTTCGGATTGGTGAAGTGATGAATGGTGCGCATCAGGAAATCTTCGGGCGGAGTGAAGTCGGCGTCGAAGATGGCGACGAATTCACCTTTCGCGAAGTCCAGACCTTCCGCCAGCGCGCCTGCTTTGAATCCGTGCCGGTTGGTGCGGTGGTGATAGCTGATGGGAATGCCCAAAGCCGCGTAGCGCTCAACGAGTCCACCCGCCACATCAACGGTTTCATCTGTCGAATCGTCGAGCACCTGGATGTCGAGTTTCTCTCGTGGATAATCCAGCTTGCAAACAGCCTCCAGCAAACGCTCGATCACATACTGCTCATTGAAGATCGGCAACTGCACCGTGATGCGTGGAAGCTCTTCGAATCTGGCGGACGGCTCGGTTGTTCGATTCTTCTGATGCTTGTAATAGAGATAGACCAGGACGTAGCGATGCGCTCCGTATCCGGCAAGCAGAATCAGCACGATGAAGTACGGCACCAGCAACGCCACGTCAAAAGCGTTAGCGTGGTAGAGGCCCCGAAACGTGGTATCGAGAAAATGCTGCCGGATGTACGGACCAATGCCCTTTGGCGCAGTGAACGCCGCAAGGTGCGCAGTCAGTGTCAGTTCAGTCATCAAGCCGGCGTCCCCGTAAGGAACAAGTATTCTACCGGATTGATGACCGCAGCAGACCAACGCCCAGAGTCAATACCCCGGCAGCAAGAGACGCCACCGCCCGCGTAAGATGACGGAAGAATGGATTCACCACGGAGACATGGAGTCACGGAGAAAAAAACTATTTTCTCAGATTCTCCTTGTCTCAATGCCTCCGTGGTAGGCGCAGGGGATCAGTGGTTCTGTGCGACTTCCCCAGCTTCGGGCACGATGAACGCGTCCACGCGCAGTCCGTCGGGCAGATGAGATCCAGGATCGAGTTCAACCAGCGTCTCTAAGATCTTGGTATCCACCTTCTCCGTGGGTTCGTCCGTGCGGAGATTCTTCGGCCCCAACTGCTGGCCAACACGCACCACATGTCCCCAGAACTTCTGCGTGCCAAAGGCGTCGGCGGTGACGTAGGCTTTCTGGCCGACATTCACTTTGCTGACATCGGTTTCATCGACATCGACGCGAACTCGTAACGTCTTGCGGTCGCCGATCGTCAAGACGGGATCGGGGACCGTTGAGGAATTCGAAACACTCTCACCGCTGCGGTGATGCTTGCGCAGTACCGTGCCGTCAATGGGAGACCGGATGAATGTCTTGTCGTAGCGGGCCTGTGCCTCATCGAGCTGAGCTTGCGCCAGTTTCAGGTCGGCCTCCGCAAGCGACTGGTCTTCTTCCCGGGCACGGTCGTCGACGAGGGCATGCTGCTGCACAGCAGCCTCGTACTTTGCCTGGGCTACGTCGGCCTCGCGCGCGTATCGTTCCAGTTCCTCACGGGACACGACTCCCGCCGAAAACAACTCCTGGCGGCGGCGTAATTCCGACTTGGCATTTTCGGTGACAGCCTTGGCCTCGTTCACGGAGGACCGCGCCTCATCCCGCTCTTGGCGACGGGCGCCGTTGATCACTTTGCGCAACATGGCCTGCTTCGCGATGACATTTGCCCGCGCGGAGTCCACCTGCGCGCGGTAGTCCGCATTCTCAAGTTCGGCTAGCACCTGGCCGCGGCGGATCGCGTCGCCTTCTTCGACATTGACTACCTTCAACCGTCCGCTGAGTTCAGAACCGATCTTGATATCTTCCGAAGATGGCTCAACGCGACCGGGGCCAGCGATCGTGCGCGGTGTGTTACGAGCCGACGCGGCGGTCGCGGGGGTCAATTCATGCGTTCGGCGCGAAGCGACCACCAGTGATGCGGTCAGAAGAAAAATGCTAAGGCCAACGATCAAGATCACGCGGCCCCTCAGAGTCGGAATCGAAAAGTTACTCATCACTCTCTCCACTTCTTTACGTTCGAACACTTTCTATACCAAGCCAATCGCGGCCTGGGGCAGGTTGTGCAATAGGACTCCAGAAGGAACCATTCCCGGCTCGTTATGGCCGGCAATGGATCCGTCTTCAATCGTCACGATGCGATCCGCAAAATCCAGAACACGCGAGTCATGCGTAACGATCACCACTGCACGTCCACGAGTGTGGGCAAGGCCGCTCATCATCTCCATCACGTTGCGGCCGGTATGCGAATCAAGCGCGGCGGTTGGCTCGTCGGCAAGAATGATTCCGGGATCTCCCGCCAGAGCCCGCGCAATCGCCACTCGCTGCTTCTGGCCTCCGCTCAGGTCGGCAGGAAAGGCGCTGTACTTTTCACCGAGACCAACCTGTTCCAGGAGTTCCTGCGATCGCTTTTTAGCTTTTGCCGTCGAGACGCCCTTCAGATCGAGCATCAGTTCGACGTTCTCCCCTGCAGTCAGTGTAGGAAAGAGATTAAATCCCTGAAACACGAAACCGATGTGCTCAAGGCGCAGCGCTGGCAACTGCTTCTCACTCAGCCCGACCACTTCCCTTCCCGCCACCCGGACGCTTCCAGAAGTCGCGGTCAGAATGCATCCCATGATGGACAGCAGAGTGGTTTTGCCACTGCCGGATGGCCCCATCAGCATCAGCAACTCTCCCGGGTGTGCGTCTAGGTCAACACCGCGAAGGGCTAGTGTCCCAGTCGAGCCTTCTTCGTATTTCTTCGTGAGCTTTTGAACTGTGATTGCGGACTGCATATTCGACTCCTGGATATTCCTCCGTGTCCTCTGTGGTGAAGGCATCAAATCTCACCACAGAGGAACACAGAGAAACATTTTTCACCCTTTGAATACCATTGCGGGATCGATCCTGGTGACCTTGTTGATCGAGACCAGCGCTGCCCCCACGCACATCAGCAGCGTAAGGAAAAACATGCCCACAGCCATCGAAGGCGGCATCAGGATCGCGGCACCGCCCTTCTGACTTCCATGCACCACGACAACGCTGACGATCATTCCCAGCACGTAACCCATCACTGCGGCAATGGCCGCCTGTTTCATGATGACTTTGTAGACATAGCTATTCGGCGCGCCCATCGCTTTCAGCGTGCCGTATTCGCGGATGTGGTCGACTGTGGTCGCATAAATCGTCTGCGCCACGACTACGAATCCAACCACCAATCCAAGGACCGCAGCGATCAGAACTGCGACTCCTGCGCCGGTGGTGAACATCCAGTAAAACGTCGTCATGCGGCTGAACTCGCTGGTCTTGAAGACCTCGACGTCCTTCACATTGTTGAGCAGATCACGACGCACTTGCTCAAGACTCGCCCGTGGCGCGACCTTCACCAGGATGAACATCGTCTGGTCTTCACGCAGCGCGGTATAGTTCTGTGCGTTCTTGAATGTCGTGAAGACGTACGGCGAAGTCGTGAACGAACGAATGCCGCGCGTGAAGCCCACAACGCGAGCGCGGTGGCCTCCGATCTCGAAGACTTCACCGATGCCCTGCACGCCCAGCTTCTGCTTATAGAGTTCGTCAAGAATTACGGCGTCGGGAGACTTAAGATCTTCGATGCTGCCCTGGACCAGGTTCCAAGGACGCTCCATCGTGTCATCCACATTGATCCCGACGATCTGCACTGAGTCCTGCCCACCGTCGTGGCGTTTCCACTGAGTCCAGCGAGCGATGAGTTTCTGCGCATCGGCGACGCCCGGCACTGCCCGCACTTGATTCAGCTTGCGCTCGCTGAAGGCCACGCCTTGCTCCACATAGGGCACGTTCTTGGAGGTGATCCACAGGTCGGCGCCCGAGTGGTCGATCAGATTCGAAGTCGCGGTCGTAAACCCGAGAAACAGTCCCAACTGGACGACGATCAGAACCACCGAGAAGACGATGCCCGTCAGCGTCACGGTGAGCCGTACTTTGTCGTGAAAGAGATTCCTTTGTGCTAACGGAGGCATAGCTACTTCCCTTCTCCGCCGCGCTGCCGAGCAAGTCCGCGCAGCGTAATGTCCGGCATCATCTCGGCCCGGTCCCGCAACGGGCGCCAGTCGACCCACTTGTCGCACCCTTTGGCGATGTGCAGTGAAATCACTCCATGCACGGACGCCCACAGCGTCTGGGAAATAAGCTCGGCGTCGGTTAGCTCTTCGCGGAAGCAGCCCGCATCGATCGCCTGCTGCACTGCCCACTTCAGGAAGGCGTAGGCATCCATCTCAGGATTGCCCATCATTTCGCGATCTTCCTCATCCGGCTCGTGCGGCGGGTGCGGGGCCATGAACATGAACCTGTAGTGATTGGGATATCGCGTGCCAAAATCGATATAGATCGCACCGATCTGTTTCAGTCGCTCGATCGGATCCGTCGATATCGCCGAACTCTGGAAGACTTCGGCCAAGCGGGCGTAATCCTCATGGCAGAGCTCGCGAAAGAGTTCCTGCTTGTCCGCAAAGTGGACGTAGATCGCGGTCGGCGAGTACTCGATCTTCTCTGCGACCTTCCTCATCGAGACGCCTTCAAAGCCTTCGGTAACGAATAACTCGCGGGCAGCATCGAGGATCTTGTCTCGCGTCTCCGATTTCTCGCGCTCGCGTCTCTCTTTGACACCCATAACGATGGCACCTTGATTAACGATGTTAAGTTAACACAGTTAAGTTACTGTGCAGCGTTCGTAGCTGTCAAGAGAAATTCGCTGGGGTGGCGGTAAGCTATTGAAATAAAGGGCAATAAAGTGCAGGAGCATCACGGCAAACGGGGCGCGCCATTGGAGTCCCGCGGGTTGTTTGGTATAGAAGCCGATTAGTCTGCCGAAAAGCGCAGGCCTTAGGCGGCCCGCTCCTGGTTCGAAGGGGTCGAACCTCCGCTGACCCTTTCAGCCAGCGAAGCGTCCGGCCGGAATCGTCTGACGGCTATTACGGTCAATACCACAAACGCGGCCAGTATCAGCAACTGGGCGATCGCGAAGGGCGGCTCTTTCTGTGTCGGTGCCAGTGCCCTCAAGGCCGGAGATTTTTCGAATGACTGCACGACCAGTACGAAGACGTTGAAGTACAGGGCCACTGAGACGCAAACCACGTACACCGGCCGAGCGATGGCTTTCAGGTCCAAGTTGTAGCGAGCCACGACTGCGATACCCAGCACGATCATCGACAAGATGCCGACGACAATCCCCGGTGTCACATGCTCGATGGGAAACAAGAAACCAGTGATGCTGGTCGCCGCGGTGGTGGCTAGGAAGAGCACAGTCCAGCGATTCAGTCGTCGGGCTGTGACAAGTCCGTACATTACTACAAAGCCGGAACCAATCCCCACAAGGCTGATGAGAACATGAAGCAAAGTGAACGTTGATGTTTTCATCCCCAGAATCATCGTGCACCTCCGTGCGGTTGCAGCATTCTACGCCCCGGAGGTCAATTCTGGGTAAATGCACGCCGAGTTGCCCGAACCTCTGCGCTCGGCTACAAATAGAGTCACTCATGGAAAAAGCATTAGCGGACCGCGCGCGTGCTTACGATGCGCTGTTCCGAATGTGGGGCCGAGTCCGCAATTCCCCTTTATGGATCGCAACCATTGCCCTCGCGCTGCGGGTGGGCTGGATCGTTCTAGGCCATACCTACAAGTTCAAGTCCAGCGACGACAATTTCAGTTTCGGCTGGGAGATGGGGCGCATCGCGGCTTCGCTTGCCTCTGGACACGGCTTCAGCAGTCCGTTTGGCCCGCCCACTGGCCCGACAGCGTGGGAACCTCCGCTCTATCCGTATCTCACTGCCGGCGTGTTCCTGGTCTTCGGAATCTATTCGAAAGCTTCGGCCTTTGTGCTGCTCGTACTCAATAGTGTCTTCTCAGCACTGACGTGTATTCCTATTTTTCTCATTGCGAAGCGGATGTTCTCAGAGAAAGTCGCAGTGATATCAGCATGGGCGTGGGCGCTGCTCCCTAATGTAATGTTCTGGTGCACGCGCGCAGTCTGGGAGACGAGTTTGTCGGCTCTGCTGCTCACCACCGTTATATGGCTAGCCCTGACTCTCGAGGACCGCGACGGGTGGATTCCGTGGTTCGAGTTTGGAGGTCTTTGGGGCCTGATCGCGCTAAACGGGACTTCCCTGCTCTCATTCCTTCCCGCCGCCGGATTGTGGATTTGGTATCGGCGCGCAAAACGCAGCGAGCGATCATTTTCCGGTGTAGTGCTGGCCTCGATCGTCTTTTTTGCGTGCATCACGCCGTGGCTGGTGAGGAACTATCGCACTTTCGGAAGGTTCATCTTCATCCGCGATAACTTCGGCGCGGAACTTCGTTTGGGCAATGGGAATGGCGCTGATGGCACCCTGATGCTCTATCTCGACCCGCCGCATGATTCCTACGCTATGCATCAGTTTCAAACCATGGGCGAACTCAACTACATCGCTATGCGGAAGGAGCAGGCACTCAGCTATATCAAGGCGGATTACGGCCGCTTCGCCATTCTTAGCATGAAACGGTTTTTGTGTTTTTGGGCCGGACCACCGCGGATCACTGATCCCGCTTGGCTAGGTCCCGCCAAAGACTCTCTGTTCCTCGCGTCTTCCGTGCTGATGTTTTGGGGATTAGCAAGAGCTCTGAGGCAGCGCAGGCCGGGCGCGTGGCTGATGTTCTGGCTGGTCCTGTTGTATCCGGCCATCTACTATTTCGTTTACGCGATTCCGCGCTACCGGCACGCGATCGAGCCTGAGATGGCGATTCTGTGCGTCTTCCTGCTGACCGAGGCGGGCAAGAAATCTACGGCTTCTCTTCCAGATCGATCTTGAGCACGTGAATCTGGTTCAGCTTGCTATCGAAGACACCCGTCAGCACGACGCGGCGACCCTCGAACCCGTGCACCAGGTCGGCACGGTCCAGGCGATACACATTTTTCCCCGCTGACAGCACAAGATATCCGCCCAAGTGCTCAATGCAATACACGGCGCAGGTATTGGCCGTGCCGCCCATTGACTTCGACTTAAGCATTTCCTGGTGCGAGCGGGTCAGCGAGTGGACATTAAGAGCGCACTGGCTGTCGGAGACTTCTCCGTGAAAAGTCTGCGCATTCTGCCCAAGGGCTCGCCGCAATAAGGACGAGACACGCGAATGCACATTTGCATCATGAATCGGTTCATAGTGATTTCCTCAAGGCAACACGGTGAACTTCATGTGCATGCCCTCATGCTCTTCACTGCAGATCACCGTGCAAACAACTACGTATTCCCCGGGCTCCGCAGGAGCGGTCATCTGAAACTCCTGCGTGCCGGGCTTGAAAAACAGATCCCATCCGTCCACCTTGGTCCGATCCCTGGCACGCAACAGCGAGAAACCATGGACGGAGCCGTCGCGGTTCCATGACTTGCCTCTCCGCGCCGTTACCCGGAGAACCAAGTGTTCTCCTGCCTTCGCCGTGATCTCAGGAACCCGCATTTCCGCAATCTTGTACCGGCTGTCGCGGTCGGCGGTTAGTTCGATAACTCGGGCCTGAGCATGAACCAGCGATTCGCACCCCAGAACAATGCCGAAAACTGCAAATCCTATAAAGATACGCTGTATTCTCAAGTGATTCTTCATAGGTCGTGTGAGGTCACCTGGGTGGTTACTGGGTCATGTAAAACAGGATCATTCGCCAGTCTTCTTCCGTAATCGTGGCCCGGACGCGCATGTGTCGGAGAACTGTGCCCATCATCCGCGGCGGAAATTTCTCCGGCGCTGCATGACAACGTCCGCAGTTAGAGTGAAAACGCTTTTCGCCTTCGACCCGCATGCTGCCGGCGTCTGACAGGTGTACGACTGCTGTGCTTTCAGCTTCCTTCGCTTCTTTTTTTGCCGAAGGCGACCCGGCAAACAGGGAGGACGTCAGAGCCAACATGCCCAGCGCAGCCAGAGCTGTCCATCGAAAACTCGAGTTCATTTGGCCTCCGGCGAAGCGCCCGTAGGGCCTAGCGGAATCAGGAAGCGGTAGGCGAGACCGAAGCTCCACTGATTGAAATTGCCCGCAGGACTGAACTGGCGGCCGTAACTGAAAATCCCTTTCATCCCGTCGCGCAGGAAGTAGTTGACGCCGAAGTCTGCCTCGCGGGTGTTGGCGCCGGGGAGCCCGAGCGCATCTTCCGCGTCGGCCCCGATTGCACCGACGAAAAACTGTTGACCGCGCGCAACGAACTCTGTGCGCCGCATCGCTTTCTGCCAGAACCGGACCTGGTTCAGCCGGTACGCGCCTTCTACCCAATAACCACTGCCTTCAAACGCGTGCGCGTATTCGGAGCGCACGCTCAGCGGCAGCTTCGACGGCTGCCAGCTCATGTGGAAGCCGAAGGCGTTCTTGCGGTCGTCCGGAAGAGTCTTCTGCCAGGAACCACCAACCTCGAGCCGCGGGTCTGGGAAGAAAAATCCCATGCGACCGCCAACGTGACGCTCCGCATCGACGCTCCCGATGCCGATACTGGTGGCCGAGACATACAGCGCGTAATTCATATTGGCGTGGGCACTGACTGGGAAGCCTCCGCGGAACATGGCGCCATCACTTGGTGCTGTGCGGATCGGGAGAATCAAAGGATCGGGTTGCAGGAAGCGAATCCAAACCGGATAGAGCCTCTCGTTGAAAATGCCGAACGGCGTGAGGAAACGCCCTGCCGTCACGGTCAGATACGGGTTCGCAATGTAGTCCACCTGCGCGTAATCCACATGCTTGTTGACAGGCCCCGCGTACGGCCCGCCACCCGGCGGACGTTGAAACTGTCCTTCAAATTCGGCACGAGACTCGATCAGCCATCGATCTCCCAGGGGAACCAGGAGCACTGGGTTGATTTGGGTGTCGATGAGATTCTGTCCAGCGCTGACAAAGCTGAACGTGCCGATGTTGCCGGTGAGGATGGGGATCGGCTTATCTTGCTCGTCCTGTGCCGAAACCCGGGGCGCAAGCGATAGCAAGGAAAAGAGTACGATGACAGAGAGAACGGTCCTCCGCCAACGCGCGGGCGCGGTTTCTCGCAACAGGTACAACACGGCAAAACCCCACAAAGGCTATAGCGGAATTGTGCTTTAGCCCCGCACCGGAAGAAACATCACCGAGGTAATGGCCTTCCGCCCGCAGAAATATCGGCCTTTGTCCTGGCCGCTGGCCTTACCCTTTTGAACCAGACACGTCTAACGTGTTGAAACGGAGGGAGTCATGATCTATCATCGCCGCCCTGCAACGTGGTTGGGAGCCGCCCTTGGAAGCGTTTGCGCCTTGTTAGCCCTCGCTGTTGGCGCACATGCTTCCGATCACGGTGGTGCCCTCTCCGAGGAGTTTCACCAGACTTATGCCATCACATCCGGTGGCCGCATTGAACTGGACAACATCAATGGCCCGGTTCACATCTCCAGTTGGGACCGCAATGAAGTGAAGGTTGACGCCGTAAAGCGTGCGGATACCAAAGAGCGGCTGGACGAAGCCAAGATCGAGATTGATTCCGGAAAGGACTACCTGTCCATTCGGACCAAGTATCCGGATCACAACAACAATTGGAATTGGGGTTCGCACAACAATCCCGCCAGTGTCGAATACACACTCACCGTTCCCCGCGCCGCGAGCCTTGACGAGATCAAGTTAATCAATGGCGCTCTCGATTTGACGGGAATTACCGGAGAAGTGCGCGCTTCCTGCATCAACGGGCGTCTGGAGGCGCATGATTTATCCGGACGCGCGAAGTTGTCGACGATCAACGGCCGCCTGGATGCGCGTTTCGCACAACTCTCCGGACAGGACGTCGAATTGAATTCGGTGAATGGCTCGCTGGAGTTGACCATCCCTTCAGATTCCAACGCCGAAGTCGATGCCAGTACTGTATCCGGCGGTATCAGTAACGACTTCGGGTTGCATGTGAATGATCACCGTTTCGTCGGACACGATCTGCGCGGCGAACTCGGCAAGGGCGGCTCGCATATCCGGCTGTCGGACGTGAACGGCAGAATCGAAATCCGTCACGCGCAGGATGGGCGCGCGATGAGCCCCGTGAAAGACCGAAGTCATCATGACAAGGATGACGACGGCAGCGAGATCTAGTTGTGTGGCGCAGGCACTCTTGCCCGCGCGGACTCGAAGGGACACAGCTACCTTGATCGCTAGTAGATCGTGTATCCCGGCGCCGGCGTGCGTAGATCGGGCTTGGACGCCATCAGCAGCAACGCGCCCTCGCGCTTGAACGCCCGCAGGTCCTCCAGACTATTGAATGACTTAGTCTTGTAGTCATCGGGCGTTGGCGTATCGTCGGGTATGCGGCGCACGTCGACGTTCTCAAACGCGTGCTTCTTCAACATTTCGATATATTCTGCCGCCGAATGCACGTGCACAGGAACTTTCAGCTTGTCCACCCATTGCAGTGAGTACTGGTTATCTTTGTAGAGATTGATGAGGATGAAGAGCCTGCCGCGCGGCGCCATCACACGGAATAACTCCATCAGGACGCGATCCTGATCGGGATAGTAGTAGAACGATTCCACCGACAGCACCTTGTCGAAGAAGTTTTCTTCCCAGGGAATCTGCTGTGCCGATCCCCAAACGTAAAGAATATTGTCAAAGTCCCTCGACGACTCGCGCGCCTGACGGACCATCTCGTCGGAGACATCAAGACCGACGACCTGACCGAAGCCTTCCGGTCCGTCCCCAACCAGGCGGGCGAGAAGCCGAGTGGCCCATCCAGAGCCGCAGCCGAGATCAAGCACGCGTTCCCCCGCCCGCAAATTCATAAGCCGGATCGTCTTCTCTGTGATATCGAGATGATGCTGCTCCATCTTTGGGCCTTCTCCGGCGGCGGCCCAGCGGTTGAATTCCTGCTGCAACTTTTCGTCGGGAGTTTGGGGCTTGTCAGGCATTGCTTCCCTTCGTGGAACTTCGTGTCCTTCGTGGTTCCTGCCTTAGATTCTATAACCACGAAGGACACGAAGTAGCACGAAGGAAATTCAGCCCCGGGGATGACGGCACTGTGCTACAGTTTCCTTCCTCATGGCGACACATCCTCAGCCACCCGCGCCCGGGCCCGGCCCTCTCTACTGCCCAAACTGCGCGGAGGAAGTCACAGATCCTCTGACTTGTGGCGATTGCTCGGCCGTGATCTGTCGCCGCTGCGGCACACCGCTCGAGTCTCCGGACGAACTCGGAATCGGATGATGGAACCCGCCCCGGTTTTGACTCCATCGAAAGTCAATCTGGAGCCCGCCTCCCACGACGCCAAACCCACACTCGTCCGAGGCCTCAGCCTGCTCGATTCCGTGCTGCTGCTGGTCAGCGGCATCATCGGGTCATCGATCTTCCTTACAGCCAAAGATATCGCGACTCCACTGCCGCAGCCGGCTTTGTTTCTCCTGGTGTGGGTCCTGGGTGCCCTGATCTCGCTCTGCGCATGCTTCGCCTTCGCAGAACTGGGTTCCATGTTTCCTGATTCTGGGGGGCAATACATCTACCTGCGCGAGGCCTATGGCGAATTGGTCGCCTTCCTGTACGGCTGGATGCTCTTCGCTGTCGCCAATGGCGGAACGATCGCAGCGCTATCAGTCGCTGCGGCTGCCTACGTCGGTCAGGTTGTGCCTTTTGTCTCGCAAGCACACGTGATGTTTACTCTGCTGGGCGTCGCTTTCACGCGCGCTCATCTCTTCGGTTTGTTCCTGATCGCGATTCTCACACTGGTCAATGTCGTGGGATTGCGCTGGGGAGCACTGCTGCAGAACGTTTCCACCTGGACCAAGTTCACTGCGATGGCAGCGTTCGTAGTGTTGGGTTTCGCGATCGGGAAAGGCAACTGGTCGAACTTCCGCGCGAATGGAACCTCGCTGACCCTCGGCATGGGGCCCACAGGGCTGATTTCCGCGCTAGGCGTTGGACTGATCGCCGTCTTCTGGGCCTATGACGGGTGGGTTTACATCACCTGGGTGGCGGGCGAAGTGAAAGATCCGCGGCGGAATGTTCCGCGCGCGATGGTGCTGGGAGTCCTTGCGGTCGGGGTCATCTACATCGCGATGAACGTGACTTACATGTACGCGCTGCCCCTGAAAGAAATCGCCGCGCACGAGACCATCGCGCACGCTGCGGCCGCCGCGCTGTTCTCACCCCGCGCTGCTGGATGGCTCTCGCTCATGATCGCCGTCTCCTGCTTCAGCGGCGCAGCCACCTGCACTCTCTCAGGCGCGCGAGTGTACATGGCCATGGCGCAGGATGGTGCTTTTTTCAAAAGGATGGCGGAAGTCCATCCCAAGTGGCGGACACCCGCGTTCAGCCTGATCGGCCAGGGCATCTGGTCGGCAGCGCTGACGTTGAGCGGCCGCTACGATCAGCTGTACACGTACGTTATTTATGGCATGGTGCTCTCGTACACGCTGACGGTGATTGCCTTGTTCTGGCTGCGCTGGAAGCGGCCCGAGATACCGCGGCCTTACCGATGCACGGGATACCCATGGCTGCCGGGAATTTATGTGCTCATCGGCGCGGCATGGACGTTGAACACGATTGTCACGCGCCCCAACGAGGCATTCTGGGGAACGGCTATCGTGCTCATCGGGATCCCCGGTTACCTCTACTGGAAGCGAAACAACCGCAAGGCTGCCATCTCGGAGTAAGTCAATGTTCGAGCGGTATTCAGAGAAGGCGGGGCGTGCATGATGCTCTTCGCGCGCTAGCCCGTGGTAACTTTCGACTTGCCGCCCGTCCTCGTCGGTGTTATTCCTCTTCATTCTTGGGCAAGCAACGCTGACCCCTGGACACTCCATTGGCCGAATTCAACCCGCTGCGGCAAGTAGATCGTATCGGGCTCCTCGCTCCAGGCGTCTCTATCGCGGATATCGAAGATCCCAATCGTCCACGCCAGGTGATGGGATTCCGCGATCTGGTGCTCTTCTATGTGATCACCGGGATCAGCTTGCGCTGGATCGCCACCGCTGCCGCTGCGGGGCCCAGTTCGATCATCATTTGGATTGGCGCATGGTTCTGCTTCTATACACCACTGGCCCTTTCGGTTCTGGAACTCTCATCACGCTACCCGAACGAAGGCGGCCTTTATGTTTGGAGCAAACGTGCCTTCGGAGACTTTTCCGGATTCATGTCGGCCTGGACCTATTGGACCAGCAACCTGCCCTACTTCCCCGCCGTGCTGTATTTCGCCGCCAGCAACGTGCTGTTTATGCGCGAGGCGAACTGGCAGCACCTTTCAGGCAACACGACTTTCTACATCGTTTTTGCTTTGCTCGCTCTCAGCGCGGCCACGCTGCTGAACATCGTCGGCCTCGACGTGGGCAAGTGGCTGCATAATATCGGCGCGCTCGCCATGTGGATCCCCGTCGGGATCGTGATCGTGATGGGCTGTATCGCCTGGCATCGTTTCGGATCGGCGACTCAATTCACCCTGCACTCGATGACGCCCAGCACGCATCTCAACGACATCATTTTCTGGTCGGTCCTCACGTTCGCCTTCGGTGGCTGCGAGACGGCGTCGTTCATGGGCGAGGAGATCAAGAACGCGCGGCGCACGATTCCTCTCGCCCTGCTGTCCGCGGGCGTGACCGTCACCATCTGCTATATCTTGGGCACGATTTGCGTTCTCTTGGCGCTGCCCTCGACACAGGTGAATAGTCTGCAAGGACTGGTGCAGGCAGTCTCTGCCACCGCGGCGCGGGTTGGATTTCCCGGGATATTGCCCCTTGCGGCGTTTCTAATCGCGCTCAGCAACATAGGCGCGGCCGGAGCATATCTCGCGGCAGTTGCGCGGCTGCCGTTCGTCGCGGGCCTCGATCGCTTTCTGCCGCCCGCGTTCGGCTCCCTGCACCCAAGATGGAAAACACCGTGGGTCGCGCTCCTCACTCAGTTCGCACTAGGAGTTGTGTTTATCTTTCTGGGACAAGCCGGGACCAGCGTGAAAGGCGCCTACGATGTGCTGGTCAGTATGGGCGTGATCACATACTTCATTCCATATCTCTACTTGTTCGCAGCGATGATCAAGCTGCAGGGCGAAGCAGCCGGCCCGGATGTGATCCGCGTACCCGGCGGCAAAGTCATGGCCAAGCTGGTGGCCATGCTGGGATTCGTCACCACGGCAGTAACGATCGCGCTGTCTCTGATCCCGCAGCCTGATGAACCAAATAAGCCGCTCGCGTTACTGAAGATTCTCGGTGGTTGCGGTGCCCTGCTGCTGGTGGGAGTTTGGCTCTATGTCGCGGGAAAGCGAAGAGCAGCACAAGCAGTCATCACGTAGCGACAGCCGCCTCGGCGGCCCGTTCGACGCTGCTGGCTTCTAAAACCTAAGCCCCGCTGCGCGCGGCGGACAGCCGAAGGCGGCTGTCCCCACATTCAATCTTTTAGACCGGCGTCGCCGTCTTCCTTGGCGGATTGAAGAACGGCAGTGTGGTCACTTTCACGTTTGCCTTTAGCCGCATCGCTTCGATCGTGATCTCCATCTGCAGCGGCGTGCCCGGCTTCGAGTGCTCCGTTTCAAGACTCGCGAGCGCAATCATCTTTTTCAATGTTGGAGACCATGTGGTCGTCGTCGCTTTGCCGACCTGCTTGTCGCCGGAGTAGACCGGCACTGCGACGCGCGATGCCTGCGCGGGAGCGGCTGGCGTTAGGGAGTAGCGCTCGTACAGTTGCTCGACGTCCGTCCAATCGATCACTAATCCCGCAAGTTGCCGCGGCACACCGGTCTTGGAATCGTGCTCCAAGGCCCGCTTGCCGATGAAGTTTTCTTTTTCGAGATGCACCATCTTGGCGAAACCCAGTTCATAAGGTGAAAATTTTTGTGACGGGATCAGCGCCTTCTTGGAACTGGTATAGTCCACCTCGATCAGCAGCAATCCTGCCTCCACGCGCGCAACGTCGAGAGCCAGCATGCCGGCCGCATGCAAATCGAACTGCTTCCCTTTTTCAGCGAGTGCATCCCAAACCTTGACACCGTCTTTCCACGGAATCCAAATCTCATATCCGAGATCGCCGGTGTAGCCCGTGCGCGAGATGTCGACTGGAACGCCAGCGATCTTTCCGCGCGTCACACGGAAATACTTCAGGTTGGCGATGTCGGCCTCAGCCAAGGCCTTCAGCAACTTTGCCGAAGTTGGGCCCTGCAGGGCCAGAGCTGCAACCTTCTCTGAAATATCCTCGACCTGCACATCCATGTTCAGCCCGTTTTGCCGAAACCAGCGCAGGCTCGGGTCGGCGGCCGTCCAGCGATAGACGTTTTCCTCAAGTCGCGAAATCGTGCCGTCGTCGATGACCTTGCCCTCTTCATCGCACCAGCAGCAGTAAATCACCTGCCCGACTTTCACTTTGTTGATGTCGCGCGTGATCACCCGGTTGACCAGGCGGGTCGCATCTTTGCCGGTGATGAGGTACTTGTAGAGAGGCGAGATGTCGATCAGAGCACACGCGTTCCGAATCGCGTTGTACTCGTGCTCATGATGCACCTCGTACACGCTGACCGTGTAGTAGCCCGACCATTCGCGGTAGTTCAGGCTGTGGCAAAGGGGAAGCGTGCGCTCGTGAAATGCGGTTCCGATGGGCAAAGTGATGTCCTCACGGTTTTTCTTCGTGAACCTTCGTGTCCTTCGTGCTTTCAAAAAAGCGCTAACCACGAAGGGCACGAAGGTTCACGAAGGAAATCTCAGATGCTGGATTATATTCACGCACTGGGCGTGCGGCAAACTAGTTACTGGTGACTCTCAGTCAACACACGAATTAGATATGCAGACAAACGGAGCCGTTCCCGTTAGAATACCGATTCGACTTCAAGTCACCATGCGCTCCGTCCTGCCCATTACGTGCAGTCTGCTCCGAAGCTGGACGATTCTCCCCAGCGGGCTCTGATCTTCTCTCCCGCCTCTCGTGAACGCGAGTATCATGGCGTTTCCTGACACGTCTGCATTCAAGCTAGGAGCTAACAGCGAATGGCTGGTTCCAAATACGATGTCATCGTTATCGGCGGCGGCCACAACGGACTGGTCAATGCCGCCTACCTGCAGCGCGCCGGCAAGAAAGTTCTGGTGCTCGAGCGCCGGTACGTGCTAGGCGGCGCGGCTTGCACCGAAGAAATTGTCCCCGGCTTCAAGTTCTCGGTCTGCTCGTACGTCGTTTCGCTGCTGCGCCCGGAAATCATTCGCGACCTCGATCTTCCCCGCCATGGCCTGGAGATTCTTCCGCTGGATGGCACATTCACTCCCATGCCCAGCGGCGACTATCTCTGGCGGGTGAATGACCACGGCAAGACGCATCGCGAGATCGCACGCCATTCGCGCGTCGACGCGGAGGCCTACGACGAGTTCGGCAAAGCGATGCAGGCGATGTGCCGATTCGTGAAGCCGATCCTCAGCATGGTTCCGCCCGATCCCACGACGCTGAATCCGCGCGAACTGATGAAACTGCTTTTCATCGGACGCCGCTTTCAGGGCATGTCGAGCTACGACAAGTACAACCAGGTCCAACTCATGACGATGTCGGCCATTGATTTCCTCGATCAGTGGTTCGAGACTGACGTACTTAAGGCAACGATGTCGGCTTCGGGAATCATCGGGACGTTACTTGGAGTTCGTTCTCCGGGCACCGCATACGTGCTCCTGCATCACTACATGGGAGAGATCGACGGCGCGTTCCGGGCCTGGGGATTTGCGCGCGGTGGCACTGGTGCGATTTCGAACGCCATCGCCGACGCGGCCCGCGAAGCCGGAGTGGAAATCCGCACGCAAGCTGCAATCTCACAGATCATCGTTAAGGATGGCAAGGCCAAGGGAGTAGTCCTCTCCAACGGAGACGAGATTTATGCCGACGTCATTTCTTCCAGCGTCGATCCGCGGCTGACCTTCAACAGGTTTATCGACGCGCAGCATCTTCCCGGTGATTTTCTCGAGGAAGTGAACCGGTACAAATTCCGCGGTTCGTCGGGCAAGGTGAATATGGCGCTCGATGCCCTGCCGAACTTCACGTGCATGCCGGGACCGGGCGCACATCTCCGCGGCGCGATTTCCATCTCGCCTTCGGTCGAGTACATGGAAAAAGCCTATGACGAGGCAAAGTACGGAAACTTCTCCTCCCGCCCATATATCGACATGGTCATTCCTTCACTGACCGACCCGTCCGTCGCCCCTCCGGGCAAGCATGTGCTCTCGTGCTTCGTGCAGTACGCCCCCTACAAGTTGCGGCCCGGACTGAACTGGGACGACCAGAAGGAAGCCTTCGGCAATACGGTCGTCGATACGATCTCGCAGTACGCACCGAACCTGAAAGACATCATCATTCAGAAACAGGTAGTCACGCCGCTCGATCTCGAGCGCGAGTGGGGCCTGAGCGAAGGCAACATCTTCCAAGGTGAACTTTCGCTCGAACAGCTCTTCTTCCTGCGTCCCGTCCCCGGATGGGCACAGTACCGCACGCCCATCAAAAACCTCTACATGTGTGGATCGGCTACGCATCCGGGCGGCGGCATTATGGGAGCGAATGGCCGTCTGGCAGCGCTGGAAATTCTGAAAGACATCAAGGGAGCGGCCTAGCCATGTCGGAGAGCAACCAGCGGGACGTCGTAATCATTGGCGGCGGCCACAATGGCATGGTAACTGCCTTTTATCTGGCCCGAGCCGGATTCAAGCCACTGGTACTCGAACGAAACTCGCAAGTCGGCGGGGCCGCGGTCACTGACGAATTTCATCCGGGATTCCACTGCTCGACGTTAGCCCACACTGCGGGGCCCATCCGGCCTGACGTCGTAGCTGACATGCAACTGGAGAAGCATGGGCTGAAGATGATCACGCCCGATGTCTGCGTGACCGCGCTTTCGCCCGATGGACGCGCGCTGTCGTTGTACCAGGACGTGGGAAAATCCGCCCAGGCAATCTCCTCATTCTCCCAGAAGGATGCGGCGAAATATCCAGAGTTCGCGCAGTCGTTGGGAAAGATCGCGAAGGTCATCGCTGATGCGCTGGCCACCACGCCGCCCGATATCGACGATCCAAGCCGCAGCGATTTGTGGAGCATGCTGAAGACCGGCCGCGCGATCCGCAAGCTCGGCAAGAAAGACATGTTCCGCCTGCTGCGTTGGGGACCGATGGCAGTTGCGGACCTCGCCTCTGAATACTTCGAAACCGAACTTCTGCGCGCAGTGATTGCGGCTAGAGGCGTTTTTGGAACCTTTCTCGGCCCTTGGTCCGCTGGGAGCGCGCTGGTACTGCTGATTCGGGCCGCAGGAGATCCTCACCCCGCAGGCTCAGCGTCGTTCGCCGTGGGAGGAATGGGGGCGGTCACGCAAGCAATGGCCTCGGCTGCGAAGGCGGCCGGCGTCGAAATCCGAACCGGCGTCGAGGTGATCGAGATTCATGTCAAGAACGGCGCCGCCACGGGCATTCTGCTCTCAACCGGCGAAGAGATTCTTGCCCGGGCTGTCGTGTCCAACGCCGACCCGAAACGCACTCTGCTCAAGCTGACTGACCCTCTTCATCTTTCACCCGACTTCGTGCAGAAGCTGCAGCATTATCGCGGAAATGGAACAGTTAGCAAAAGTGAACCTAGCACTATCGGGGCTGCCGAAGTTTACTGCTTTGCCGAACGGCGACTCCGCCGCGCTACGGGGGCGCATCCATATCGGCAACGAGATCGACTATCTGGAGCGCGCTTTTGACGATTCGAAGTATGGCACTTTCTCGCGTCAGCCATATCTCGAAGCCACGATTCCGTCGCTTACCGATCCGACGCTTGCTCCCGAGGGCAAACATGTGATGTCGGTCTACATGCAATACGCGCCTTATAAGTTGAAGGGCGATTGGGAAACGCAACGAAAAGCCCTGGGCCAAACAGTCGTGCAGACGCTCGCGCAGTACGCTCCGAATCTGCCGGAGTTGATCCTGACGCATCAGATCATCACACCGCAGGACCTCGAAGAGAAATACGGCCTCACGGGCGGGCAGATTTTCCACGGCGACCTGGCGCTCGATCAGTTCTTCACCATGCGTCCCCTGCTCGATTGGGCTCGGTACCGGACGCCCATTGAGAATTTGTATTTATGTGGGAGTGGAACCCATCCCGGCGCGGGACTGACCGGTGGTTCGGGGGCGAATGCGGCGCGTGAGATATTGAGGGCGTTGAAGGGCTAGTCCGCCGCTTGGGTCGACAAAAAGCTTGAACCACAAAGGACACGAAGGTACACAAAGGAAACCTCGCCGCTGAAAGACTTCGTGTCCCTTCGTGCCCTTTGTGGTTGACGATTTTCTCTGGCAAATGAAGAATTCAGCCATCCTGCTCATCTCGTGCCCCGACCGCAAGGGGGAAGTCGCTGCCATTGCCGACTTCGTTTACCGCCACCAAGGGAACATCCTGCACGCCGATGAGCACGGTGACGATGAATCTGGCCTCTTCCTCATGCGCGTGGAATTCGATCCGAAAGACTTCGACATCCCTCTCGCAGATTTTGGGAAACACTTCTCCCCGGTGGCCGAAGCCTTCGCCATGACGTGGCGAATAGCCCAGTCGTCGCATCGTCCGCGCATGATCATCTTCGTATCGAGATACGACCACTGCCTGGTCGATCTTCTCTACCGCCATCAAAGTGGTGAGTTGGCATGTGAGATACCGCTGATCCTCTCCAACCATCCAGACAATCAAGCCGTGGCGGACTTCTACAAGATCCCGTACGCGGTTGTCCCATTCACAAAAGAGAACAAGCAAGCTGCCGAAAACCAGATCCAGAGGCTGATCGACGACCATAAGCCGGATTTCATGGTCCTTGCCCGCTACATGCAGATACTGTCCAACGACTTCGTCAATCGATATCCGCAGCGCATCATCAACATTCACCACTCTTTTCTTCCCGCCTTCGTTGGCGCTCGTCCGTATCATCAGGCCTTCGAGCGCGGGGTGAAGCTCATCGGAGCGACGAGCCACTATGTAACGGAGATCCTCGATGACGGCCCGATTATCGAACAGGACGTGGTTCGCGTCTCGCATCGCGACACTGTCGAAGACCTCATCCGCAAGGGCCGCGACCTCGAAAAAGTCGTGCTCTCACGCGCAGTACGATCGCATGTGGAGAATCGCGTGCTCGTCTACGGCAACAAAACTGTAGTGTTCTGAAAGCCACCTGACCAGCTTGTCATCCTGAAGCCGGCGCTAAGCCGGGTGGGGGACCTTACGACAGTTGGTACCAACGATGCAGTGCGCAGGATTCAATTGCACTGACGACAGCTTGGGTGTTCCTCTCGACAGCGCCGACGCTGCCCGCCGACGTACGGTCCCTCGCACCGGCTGCGCCGCTGCTCGGGATGACAAGTCGTTTGAGACCTGCCGCAAAAGTCCATGTACTTCCAGGTTTTCACATCTCCGATCCGTTCTGAAATTCCACTCCGATGGTAACTTGCACCGTTGGTAACCTTTCGTCTTTACTTGGACATGAGTAAAGTTTTATCAGCATAAGGAGTTGCGGGGGCATTTTTGGCCGAAGATCTTCGGTTTGAACTAGCTATTCTGGCGACTGTCCAGGGCTTCTACCAGAAGCTCCTGCGGGATACGCTCGGCGGCGATGTGCCGATTCCGAGCGGTCTCGACGAGGACGCCCTGCGCCATTCCGAGCGTGAATTGCCCAACACGCTCACGCGGATGTATCGCTGGCTGCATCTGCTGGATATGGCGATCACGCCCGCGATGCTGCGCCAGGCCCTCACTCCTGATACCGATTCTGAAGTTGCTGAAGCTCTGCTACGCTATTTCGTGCGGCGGCGCGAACCCAGCGACGTCAATCGCGACAAGACCGACCTGATTGCAACTTTTCTTTACCGCCATCCGCGGGTACCGGGACAGTGGGAACAGAGCGGGTACGGACTAGATGGCGCGCTGCCGCTTTCCCCATTTGAAATTGCCCTCATCGAAATTCTCGCCGACACCGATGTTCCCTCGCTTCCCGAAGAACACGTGCAACTGCTGCGCCGATTTGATCCATTTGTCGAAGAAGTGAATCGCTTTCGCGATTTCAATTCGCTGATCGATTCCGGCATGATCGGGCGCGTACGCGAGTTGAAGCAGTGGCTGGATGCGTCGTTCTATCACCCCGGAGTCCTGGCAACAGTTTCGGCTTACAACACGGCGTTCGGAAAGAAGTTTGACGAATTGTTCGTAAGGGCGCTCGGCGAGATCAAGAATTTCGGCCAGGCGCTCGAGGAAATGGGCGGAACAATTCTGACCACGGTCGATGGCGTAGAGGTCACCGTCGAGCACGTGGCCGCCATCGAAGAGAAACAACTCTTGCAGGCAGATTACGGCAGTACGTTCGAAAAATTCCGGCGCGTGTCGAAGCTGAAGAAGGAACTCGACCGCCGACCGCCGATCCGGCGGTCTTTACTCAATCCAGCTGCGCATACGACACGCGCGGTCGGAGGCACAGCCGCTGCACCCAAGGCTGCCAAAGCTGCGGCGGCGGCAAAGGCGCCTGCGAAAGTTCCTGTGTTTCAGCCGCCCGCGATTACGGCGCAACAACTTTCGGCCGAAGAGAGCAAACTGCGCCGCGTCGAAGAATCCATTCGTGTGTTTGTGCGCGTGGCCGACCCCAAGTATCGCCAGGTGGTCCCCATGCGGTTCTTCAACCTGACGCTGACGGCCGCCGAGGCTGACGCGTACAACGCCGCTTTTCTCGAAGAAAAGAGCTTGCGCGCGGATGTTGCCCGCACGCTCATTCGTATCGTGTCGATTTCGGGACGTATCAGCACCGAACTGGAAGAACTGAAGCGTAGCCAGAAGATGTCCTCGCTTTGGAAGCTGCATGCCGATTCGGTGGTTGTCCTGCTCGACATGGCCAGCACCACCACGGAAGAAGCCGGCAGCGTCGCAAAAAACGCCGAGCAGAACGGCTCCGGCACCGCCGCCCGCGCGGTCCACGAGTCAGTGAAGAAGCTGCGCAACCAGTCGGATGTTGCGGTGAAAACGCTCGCCAACGTGAGCTGAAGCACCTCCGTCTCCTCAACTCGTCTTCAAATGCAAACAGCCACCCCATCAACGTCAGCCTTGCTGTTTTGAGCCTTTCGCGGCGAACAAATGGCGCAAGCTTGCGTTAACGCTGGTTACAACCATCGGGGTCAACTTCCAGATTGCCGCTGATCAGAAACACATACGGGACTTAGTTTGTGAGTCCGACGCGGCGAAGCAGGTTTTGAAAACGAACGTCGGAACGGAGATTATCGATTCGCGGATCGGGTTTTAGAACCCAGGGAACATCCAAAGACTTATCGTGGTACGCCGCCTCAAGCAGTTCGAAGGCTTTGTCCTTTTTGCCGAGCCCAGCATAAATGGTTGCCGCGAGGTACGGTGAAGCTTGACCTTGCTTGGATCTTTGCAGCAACCCGCGAAGAATCTTTTCTGCTTCAACTTTATTTCCGATCGCAGCGTAGGCATGTCCGAGAGAAGCCATCGCATTGAAATTCCCATTCGACAACTCAACAGCTCTTTGATACTCCGCGATCGCCTCCGGCAGTTGACCCAAGCCTTCATAACCCGCGCCCAGGCTGGAGTGGGCCATCCAATCATTGGGATCCGAGGCGACCTCTCTGATTCCGGTTTCGACCAGTCGCGGCCAATCTCGCAGCTGGAAATAAGCCCCCAATTCAACCCCGGTAGACGGGTCGACCGCCTTGCTTTTCTCCACCTCCGCCAGCGCCTCGGAGCGTCGCCCCATGAACGCGAGAAACAGCGCGCGATCCTCGTGCGCACAGCTGTAGCTCGGCGCTAGGCTGAGAGACTGATTGAATGCCCTGTCGGCAGCGTTCCAGTCAAAATCGACATGCCAATTCAATTCGCCCAGCACGTCGTAGGCTTCGTTGTTATTTGCATCCAACTCGAGAGCTTTGCGGTCCGCTTCTTTGGCGAGCTTATAGCCTTCCTCCGCCGAGAGCTGCCCTTGTCCGAACCATACGAGATAGAGATAAGCATTGGCCAAGCCGGAATAGGCGCGCGAGAAGTTGGGATCCCTTCGAATCGCCTCCGCGAAATTCCCTTTGGCCTTATTCAGCGTCTCCGGCACCCCGATATCGCTGTTATAGAGGTAGTAGCTTCCCTTCAAGTAGGCGTCGTAAGCTTGCGGATCCACCGGGGGCGCCGAGTCGAACTGAGTCTGCAGGTCAGGAGTCAGCTGGGCGCGAACTTGTCGGGCGATGGCGCCGGCCACCTCGCTCTGCATTCGGAGCGCATCGCCAAGTTCGCGCTCATAGGTTTCGGCCCAGAGATGTTGATCCTTAGGGGCGTGAATTAATTGGGCAGTGATTCGAACTCTTGATCCTTCACGGTTGACCGATCCTTCGACGATCCCATCCACATTCAATTCATGCGCGATCTGGGGAAGGCTCTTGTTCGTGTGCTTGTAAAGGGTAACGGTAGTGCGGGATATGACGCGCAGTGTGCCCACCTTGGCGAGAGTGGTGATCAGTTCATCCGTTAAGGCATCGGCAAAGTAATCCTGGGAGGGATCGCCGGACAGGTTTTCAAGCGGCAGCACGGCGATCGAGCGAATTGGCGGAGCGGCGCTGGTGTGACGCGAAAACGCCGGCACGAGCCACAGGGCGAGCGCAACGGCAACAACGACAACGGCAAGAGCCAGATACGGGCGCGATTTCGTTTGCCTTACGTCTATCGGTACTCCGCCGGTTTTATCGCTTCCTGCTTCGACCACCTGGAGCCGATGAACCTCTTCGTCCGCTTCGATTACCGGTGCAACGAAACGATATCCTCTGCCCGTAACCGTTTGGATGAATCGCGGTTGTTCCGGGTCGTCATTCAGAACTTGACGAATCTTGCGGATGGCACCGTTTATGCTGTTATCGGTGTCGACAAAAACGCCCTTGCCCCAAATCTTTTCGACAATCTCCTGACGGCTAACCAGTTCGCCGCGCCGTTCTAGCAACAGATCCAGGATTCGAAACGGAGTAGGTTCCAGCTTGAGTGGCACACCACAGCGGCGCAGCTCGTAAGCCCGCAGGTCGAACTCGAAGTCCTCTCCAAACTTCAGCAACTGCCGGATTGGGACTGGCTTAGTAGCCACTGCATATCCCCCACAAAGCGGCGACAATTCTACTCCCAAATCTCGATTTCGCAGCATCCTGCCTGTTATCTATTACTTACGAGGACATAAAAAATTAAGACGGCCAACAGGTCCCCGCTATTGAGTTGCCGGAGTCGCCTCCCCCAATATGCGTGGCGTTTCCCGCGACGCTCGAATCGTCGCCCGAAAAAGGAGAACTGCGATGAAAACATCTGTATTGAAGATTGGCTTAGCCATTGGCTCTCTCGTATTTGTCGGTGCCGCTGCGATGCAGCCGTCGGATGATCCTCATGCGAGCGTGGCGCAAGTCGTTGCGCTGGATGAATGCGACCCTACCACCTTTAACGCGGCCATTGGGCCAGACGCTTGCAAGAACGTCTCCCTAGCCGTGCTTGGTTACGCGACTACGATTCAGGATCTGTTTGCGCAGGCAGCGGCTGGAACCCCCAACCCGAACTGGGACTTTGAACCTGATACGCTCCACATCAGCAAGGGGACCGTGGTCTCCGTGGTTGATCAGGGCGGCGAGCCTCACACTTTCACCGAGGTAAAGCAATATGGCGGAGGTTTCATCGCAGGTCTTAACTCAGGCCAGACGCCTGTTCCAGAGTGCGCCGCCGGCTTTTCTGACGTAAACGTGGCCCGGACGCGAATCATCCAGGGCAGCACCTCCCTGGTCACAGGCCTGTCGAAGGGCACGCATTACTTTCAATGCTGCCTTCATCCGTGGATGCGAGTAAAAGTCGAGGTCCAATGAGATGACTCTGGTTTGCCGCTGCCTCTTCTTTCAGGACAACGTTCCAGCTCGCCGCCCTTTCAGCGTTGGCCGACAAGGAGGTTTTCCATAGGTCGGAATGACCGGTGCCTTGACCGCTGCAGTGCCGACCCACGATCTGAATGACTTTTCGATCGTGCTCCATAAGCTGCAATCTCGGCATAAGGCTGCCGTTCGTCGGTCGATACTTAGGGGCTCGAAAAGGGGCGCTGACCTCTTTGCGGCGGTCAACAGTTGAAACATCGCATTACACTCTTCTTCCCCGATATGCTCGACGTTCTCCTAATAGTCGTTCCAGGTTTCCCAAATGCTAAAGGAAAAAGAAAAAGACGGGCGATTTCTCGCCCGTCATTTGCTCACTGCTCACTGCTCATAGCTCACCGCTCGCAGCTAGTTAATGTCAAACTGCTCCTGGTGCACCGCCGGATCGCTCTTCACAATGATCGTGCGCTTGGTCATCTCTTCCATCTCGTTCAGCAGCTTCGCATTGTTTGTCTTCAGTTCTTTCGCAATATCCGGATGCACGCGCAGCATGACGTCTTCATGCTCCAGGTGCTTGGCGATCTTGCGCATCTCCACGTAGATCTCGTTGCAGATCGTAGTCACCGATTTCACGTAGCCGGTCGACTGGCAGTACGGACACGGCGCTCCAATCGTCCGTTCCAGCGACTGCTTCACGCGTTTGCGCGTAATCGCCACCAGCCCGAAATCGTTAAATTGCAGCGTTTTCGAGGGTGCCCGGTCGTGGCGCAGTTCCTCTTCCAGAGCCTGCATCACGCGCTGCCGGTTGCGGCGCTCATCCATATCGATGAAGTCGATGATGATGATGCCGCCCAGATCGCGCAGCCGAATCTGCCGGACAATCTCCTTGATCGCGTCCACGTTGGTCTTGACGATCGTATCTTCCAGTCGCGCAGTCTTCCCGACGTACTTGCCGGTATTGATGTCGATCGCGACCAGCGCCTCAGTCTGGTTGATGACGATGTAGCCACCGCTCTTCAGCCATACTTTCGACTTGAGCGCCTTGTTCATCTCCTCGGCCAGGCCGAATTGTTCGAACAGCGGCGTCTCTTTCGTGTAGAGCTTGACACGCTTCACCATCCCGGGCTGGAAACGGTTGAAGAAGCGCAGGATGCGCTCGTACTCAGCTTCTGTGTCAACCCAGATCACGTTGAAATCTGACGTAACCTGGTCGCGCAGCACGCGCTCCACCACATTCAAGTCGTGATAGATCAGCGCCGGCGGCTTCGAGGCCTCGGCGCGGTTCTTGATGTCCTGCCAGAGACCTTTCAGGAATCGGATATCGGCACGCAGCTCTTCTTCCGAAGCGCTCTGCGCTGCGGTGCGGACGATGAATCCGCCGTGTCCGTTCTCGCGCTCGCTCAGGATGATCCGCTTCAGCCGCTGCCGCTCTTCCTCGGAAGAAATCTTCCGCGACACGCCGGTATGGTTCACCGTCGGCATGTAGACCAGGAAGCGTCCGGGCAGCGCGATGTGGCTGGTGATGCGTGCGCCCTTCTTCCCGATGGGCTCCTTGGCAATCTGAACCAGAATCTCCTGCCCTTCTTTCAGCAGGTCGCTGATCAGCGGAACCGGCGCCGATTCGCGACGGCGGAACCGGCGTCCTCCTCCGCCACCACCCCGGCGGCCACGATCACCACCTCGGCGTTCGTACCCGGGACGCTCGAAACGCGGACGCTGGGTCCGCTGCGTGTACCCAGCGGTCGCGGCTGGGGCTCGAACCTCGGCCCTGGCATCGACCGTACCGTTGCCCCGAGCTTCCGCATCGAGAAGTGCCTCGGCCTGCGCCTGCGCTTCCTCCAGTTCAATTTCCTCGCTGTCTTCTTCACCTTCCGCAGGAGTCGCCTCCGCAGGCTGCCTCACGCCCGACTCCGCCAACGAAGCCATGTGAATTTCCGTCACGGCGTCGCGGGCATCGCCGTTCAGCTGGTCGGCAGCTCGCGTTTCTTCTTCAAACTCCTCATAGCCCTCATCGGATGAAGACTGGTAATGAATCGTGTCCGCCTCTTCCTCATCGATGGTTTCTTCTTCCATCGTTCCCGGAGCGGCAAAGACAGGGGTCTGTTCCTCGCGGGATGAACGGGCAGGCGGATTAATTTCTTCGGCGAGCGGAATCAGCAGGTGATCCGTCTCTTGGTCGTCCGTGGATGGCTTCTCGACCTCCTCGCTCACCAACTCGGTTTCACCCGGTGGGGCCGGTGCGGAAGTCCAGGAAGGAGCGGGAGCACTCACCTCTTCCGGACGCCGGAATTCTCGATTCCAGTTCGCTGACGTCGCAGCCGACTCGACGGCCTCCTCAGCCGCTGGAGAAACGTCTTCGTGCTCCTCATGCAAGGGCTCCGAACTGGCTTCTCCCGCAGCGAAGATCGGTTCATCTTCAGGGAAGGTCGCGGCTACCGCGGCAGGCCGCTCGGCTGAGGGCTCCTGCGAACCCTCGTCTCCAGCCTCGCTCGATATCATTTCGGGAACTGGCGCCTGCTGGGCAAACCGCTGGTACTTCGAAATCGATTCCCCGGGCAGCAAAATCGGCGTATATCCGGCGGGTGGCCCGGCAGGCCGTGAAGGTGCGGCGTCTACAGGACGCGAGAGTCGAGGTTCAGGAGCACGCTCAGCGCGTTCACTACCCCGTTCGAATCCGCGTTCGCGGCGGCCACCACGCCCCCGGCGACGGCGTCCACGCCATCCGCCGCGTTCGCGGCCAGATTCGCTGCCATTTCCAGGCTCTGCGGTTTCACCGCCCGACGTTGCCGCCTGCGCGCTAACCTCGGAATCGCCGTCGCTGGATTCATCTCCCTCATCGGACGTGGCCTCGTTCTCCACCATGCCGGCGGGTTCAGCGGATTCCCGGTTGCCGGGCGCGGCTTCCAGCCTCGCCGGCTGCGGACGGAGATCAGGGACTCCGCGATTGGCTGGAACCACGTCCGTTAAATCGTCGTCATGCTCCTCTAGTTCCATGAAATCGGAGACATAGAGGAACGCATCGCGCTCCAGCCCGATGTCGACAAATGCCGACTGCATTCCGGGGAGCACGCGGGTAACGCGTCCTTTGTAGATGGATCCGGCTAAGGTGTACTCGTTCTCGCGTTCAAGATAGATTTCCGCGAGCAGATCATCCTCAACTAGCCCCACTTTGGTCTCGTGAGGAGTCGAGGAGACAAACAATTCTTTATTCATGCAACACTCCGGTCCCGCCGGATTCGTCGAGGAAGCCGGACGGGGTTCACCGGATGGGTCAGCAAGTACGCGGGAGGATTGAGAGGTGCGAAGCTGCCCCGCATAGGGGACGGCGTGAGCTGGAAGGAGTATCTTCTAGCCGAGTCCGCTGCAAAAACTGGGAAATCTTTTGCACGTTATCGCTTAAATTTCTGCCGGAGTTGTGACCGCACTCTCAGACCATTTCGGTCGGGGGGCCGTTCCCTCCCCGGCTAACCGCTCAATCCTGCCCGGCTTTGACCACTGACTGGCCGGTGAAATGCCCTCTTCACGCGAGGGCGATCGATATTTTTGGGCCGCGCTTCCGGGCTGCACCGGACGAAGCGCAGTAACTGCACCCTACCGTCTTCCCTGTTTCGCAAGTCGTTGTTCCCGACGTTTGCCCAACCGGTTCACCCGGTCCGTTAGCTTAGTTTACAAAGCGGCGCATACGAACATTCATGACCATCCCCAGCGCCAGGAACATAAACAACACGGAAGACCCACCATAACTCATTAACGGAAGGGGTATTCCAGTGACCGGCATAAAGCCGACCACCATGCCGACGTTGACCAGGATATGGAAGCTAAGCACAGCCACCACACCCATCACCACAAACGTTCCAGCGCGGTCGGGCGCTGTTTGCGCGTTCTGGGTCAAACGCATCAGCACAATGAAGTATAACAGCAGAACCCCGAGAGCGCCTACGAACCCATGTTCCTCGGAAAAAGCCGCAAAAATGAAGTCCGTTTGGGGAACAGGCAGGAAAGCCCCGTGTGTTTGCGTGCCTTTGCCGCCCCAAATGCCGCCTGAACCTACCGCAATCATGGATTGCTTAACTTGATACCCCGCGCCCTGCGGATCTGAGTCGGGATCCTGATAACTGGTCAGCCGCTGCTTCTGGTAGCCCTTCAGGACGTGGACCGCCGGGACGTAAAACACCACTCCGATCCCGATCACGGCCGCCAGCAACACCACCACTCCCTGCCTCCACTGCATGCCGCCGAGAAACATCCCCATCGCCGCAATCGGCAGATAGGTCAGAGCCGTACCCAGGTCAGGCTGCTTCAGGACCAGCAGCATAGGAATGCCGACAATCGCTCCCGCCTTGAAGAAGTCTGCCCAGGAAAGTTCTCTCTGCCGCATTTCGGCAAAGAACTTGGCTACCGCCAGGATCAGAACCAGCTTGACCCACTCCGACGGCTGGAAATGGTTGCCACCCGGCATCTTGATCCAGCGTTTCGCCCCCAGCGCCTTCGTTCCGAACTAGCAGGACCGCCACCAGAGATGCGATCGAGGCAATGTAGAACCAGTGAATCTGGTCCAGCAGAGCCTGATAGTTCACCAGGCTCATCAGGAACATGACGCCCACGCCGGCCAGCACCCAATAGATCTGCCTGATGTGCGATCCGGCGAATTTGGTGTGTTCGGTGGCGCTGTGGATCTCCATGACGCCGAGACCGCAGATCAGGAGCACAAAACCCAGCAGCAGCCAGTCAAAATCGCGATATGAAACGTAACGTGACATCAAAATCAGTTCTCAGTTGTCAGTTCTCAGTTCCCCGCAAACGCGATGTCATCCTGAGCAGCGGCGAAGCCGGTGCGAGGGACCGTACGAAGGCAGCCAGCATCGCGTACGCAAACAGGATCACCGAATCCGCCTGCATTGTGCCCGCTACGTCGACCATTCTCCGCCGACGCCAGCCGTCGTAAGATCCCTCACCCGGCTTGACGCCGGGTTCAGGATGACATCCCTCAAATGCTTCTTCACTATCTCCCGGTTAATTTGCAACTACCTCATCCCCGGCGCCGCAGTCGCCAGCATCGCACGCTTCTTGTCGATCAATCAGGAAGAAATGTCCACGCCTGCAGTTTGCTCATATCTCGGCCGCATTCGGCTGCGCTCCACACGGCGCCGATGTCTACCTTTCCGGCTGGTTGTGGCTTTCCGCCATTTTTGCGGATTGCGGTGCTGTTTGTCTACGAAGGCCTTAATCACTTGCGCGACAACATGCGCGGTTTTGTCTCCGTGCTCGCCTTCCTCAAACAACGCGCAAACCACAATGTCTGGATTCCGTCTGGGCTCAACCCCACGAACCAGCCATCGTCCTGATGCCAACGCCTATTCGCTCGCGCTCATCTTGGCCTTCAGCATATTGCTGAAATGGTCTGGGCGCTCCGGTCTTGCCGGCCATATCGACACCCGTGAACTGCGCAAAGCAGCGGTTCCGACTGGGCAACGATACTGCGCGCCATGGCATCCGTGATGAAGTTCCCAAGTCTTCGGATCGAGGGGGACCGTTACCGCATCCGGGACGCCCGACGCCTGCACGACGCCCGGGGGCAAGTCCGTCGGATTCGTGACGTGCGGCACGAACCATGTGCCGCCCATGGCGATCGCGGCAAATGCGCGCAGCCATCTGGACGGGAGTCACGGCCACGGCGCCCTGTCCAATACTGACGGAAATGGTCTCGCCGGCAAACCATTTCTGCTTGAAATTCCGGATCTTCCACTCTTCCGACGGCATCACTCCGCTGACTTCTTCGGCAGATCAATCCCAGTCTTTTGCCCCAAGCCGAGCATCGGTCGCGTATTTGGCAATGCGGTCAATGCCAAGCTTGTTCGCCAAGCGTGTAGAAGAACACATCGCAAGACTGATAGACCGCTTTGTAGATGCCAGACGTGACATGAGCTGGTGCCCACGCTGAGACCCAGCACTCAAAGTGGCGTCCATAGAAATCCGCGCCTCCGGTGCAAGTTCACATGCATGATCCTGCGCAACATGTTCCTGCCAGCCAGCAGCGCACATGATGATCTTGAACGTCGACCCGGGTGCGAGTTGCGCCTGAATCGCCTTGTTCAGCAGCGGCTTGTCGGGATCGTTTACCAACTTGTTCCACTGATCGCGCGACACGCGCACCGCAAAATCGTTCGGATCGAAGGTTGGACGGCTCACCATCGCCAAAATCTCGCCCGAGTGCGGATCCATGGCGACGATGGCGCCGTTCTTCCGGCTTCCAGCGCTTGTTCCGCGGCAATCTGCAGATCGAGATCAATGGTCAGCTTCAATTGCTTCCCGGGAACGGCCTCGGTCTCGCCCAGGCGCCCAACCTCACGTCCGTGGCTGTCGACCAGTGCCTGCCGCGAGCCATTCTTGCCCATTAGCAGCGTGTTGTACTGCCGCTCCACTCCCGAAATGCCCACCATGTCACCCGGGTTATACAACTCAAATGCGGCTGGTTGAGCATGTCTTCGGTGACTTCTCCCACGTACCCGACCAGGTGCGCCATGAATCCGTTGCGCGGGTACAGGCGCCGGTGCGCCATGATCGTGTCGAGTTCGGGCAGTTCGTTGCGATGCGCTTCGATAAACTGCAATTCGTCGGGAGTGATGTCTTCCTTGAGAAAGATCGGCTGGTATTGCGGCATGGAAGCAAAGCGCTTGATCCGCGTCCGCACTTCATCGGAATTCAGATGCAGACCCTGCGCAATCAGGTCGGCGTCGCCATTCAAATCGCGCGAGGAATCGCGCAACAGCAGCGCAGAAAATGAAGGATAGTTGTCGACAATGATGCGCCCTTCCCGATCAAGGATCTTTCCACGAGGCGCTAGCACAGGCACGTTGCGAGTATGGTTTCGTTCCGCTGCGAGCGAGTAGTAATCACTCTGCATCACCTGAAGGCGCCACAATCCCCACGCCAGAATCAGGAAGATGCCGACAATGATGTACTGCGACGCCGTCAGGCGAAGCGCAGAAACTTTTTCGTCGCGGCCAAACATCATTATCAGTACCCAGTACCGAGTGCCCAATAAAGCGGTGAGTGTACTCTTCTGAAGGCTTCCTCACTGTGGCACATCGTGCGGTGAATGAGGTCGGATTATTGCTATTGTAGTCCGCCACCAAGCAACTATTCCGTTAAAGCGAGGGATAACGAAGGTCACGGGTTGAAGAGGAAATAGGAAGGTCCAAGGCCATCGTAACTGAGAGCTGCTTTTCAAGTCCTCTGCTTGAATCGGTCGAGCAGGAAGTACAGGATCACGCCCAAGGAACGCGTTCACTAGGCCGGGGGCGAGAATTCCGTGCCAAAAACTCCAATGCTGGGTCGAGTTGACCAATCCACGGGCGACCGTGATGTAGACAGCGGAATGCACCAGGTAAAAGCCCAAGGTTACGAGAAGACGCGCTCCGGCGTTCTCCACGTCAAGCTTCACTCCCAGAGACGACGCTCCATAGCCTACGACCGTCTTGGCAATGCCGTAGATGCCGATCTCCCTGGACCCGAGCATGTCCTGAACCAGGCCAATGATGGCTCCGGTAAATAGCCCGGCAACCGGATTACGCCGAGCCATTGCGAAGAAGATCGTGACCAGCAGCGGCAGGTCCACATACACGGCAAAACTGGGGAAATATTTGGGCACGTAAGCCTGGACAATGAGCGCCAGGAGCGGAACTCCGATGGTGACCGGCAGACTGAACCGGTAAACCTCAACCTGCTCCCCCGATGTGTAAGTGATGGGCACGCTATTGTGGGCTATTGTCCTGTGCAGGGGGCGGCGTATCCGGTTGAGCGGTAACCGGCGCAGGCTTTGGCTCGACGGCAGGCTTTTGCTCGACGACCGAGGGTTGGGTCGGGGGGCTGGTCCTGGGCGCCTTCCGGCTTGGGTTCGGTCGAGGGCTTGTTCACCGGCTTAGGTTTCGGTGTAGTCGATGCCTGAGTAGCGGTCTTGACCGGTTGGACTGGCACCGTAGCGGATTTTGCAGGAGTAATCCCGGACACGCTCTTCAGCGCGCCAGCGGCATTGCTGGCAGTCGTGCCAGCGGGCTTGGGTGTGGTATTTGCCCCGCCGGGCCCCGGCGAGGCTCCCTCAGCAACTGCTGGGGGAGTCGCGGCAGTCGCCGGCTTGTCCGGAACCGAGGGCAGCCGTTGCGCCAGGATATCCGCCGCGCGAACCCGCACACGGTCGTCCGCCACCGACTCGCGCTCCTGCTTCTCGGTCAACACCAGCACTTCCTCAAGCTTGCCCAAGTTCGCGGCCGGCTTGATCCTGATGCTCAGGAACAGATCCTTGCCGCTCCCAACCTTGGTCACTGTCCCAACGGGCAGCCCCTTGGGGAATACCTGATCGCCGCCGCTGGTCAGCACAGCCTCGCCCGGCTGCACCTGCTCGTCGCTCATCACGCGTTCCAGCATGACTTCGCCATTGGCAGTCCCGCGCAAGACGCCCTGCAGCCGGGACTTATCGAGAAGCGCCCCAACGCCGCTGCTCTGATCGCTGATCAGCAGCACCTGAGCGAGGTTCTGGAAGACACAAACAAAACCTTGCCCACGATCCCATCGGACGTAATGACCGCCATGTCGCGCGCAATACCCGCGTTCTCGCCCTTGTCGATGGTGACGATGCGCGAGAGATCGCTGCCGCTGGTCCCGATCACCTGCGCCGCCACGGTTTTGGAGATGAATTGCTCCTTGAAGGCGAGGATCATCTGCAACCGGCGAGCCTGGGCGGCATCTTCGCTGAGCCGGACTTGCTCCAGCCGCATCTGCTCGATCTGCTCTTTTAATTGCCGGTTTTCCGCCCGCACTCCGCGCAAATAGAAGTAGTTGTGCCACACATTCCCGGTAGAGGTCTGCATCCAGACCAGCGCGCGTTCGAACGGAGTGATCGCGCCCAGAGCCCATATGCGGATGAGGCGGGTATCCTTATCCTCGTTGGCACCGGTCTTAACCTGTACCGCAAGCCCAAGCACCTGCAGAAACAACACGCCCATCAGGATGATGAGATTGCGATAGCGGCCGAGGAAGGATTCCATAAAGCAGTTCTCAGTTGTCAGTTCTCAGTTCTCAGTTCTTAGTGAGAACCCCGCATTCTCTCATCGCGCGAGATAGTGCTCAGCAAACATCCAAACGACCCCTGCCAGAACAACGGCGCCATCAATTCGATAGAACCATGTCCAGCCCACTTTCTCGGGATTTATGGACAAACGTCGGCTGGGGGGCGATCGACGCGCAGCCAAGGCAACCATGACTTTCAGAGCACGTCGCGTATCAAACGCCAGCCATGCACCGAGCGCTGCTGCCATCAGGAGCATTACACGGACAACCCAAAAACTAAAGGCATCAGGCAAAGCCAACATATCGGGCGGACTGAAACTAGCGAAAATCATTGCCCTGCCGCTCCAAACTCGCAGTTACTCGATTGAGATCTTGCGGAGCAGCTTGAAGTCGCTCAGCATTTTGCCGGTGCCGAGCACTACGCTGCACAGTGGATCGTCAGCGATTGAGACCGGCAGCCCGGTTTCTTCGCGGATGCGTTTGTCCAGATTCTTCAGCAAGGCTCCGCCGCCCGTTAGGACAATGCCGCGATCGCTGATGTCGGCCGAGAGTTCGGGAGGCGTCCGTTCCAGCGCGACGCGAATCGCATTCATGATGGTCGAAACGCATTCGCTCAAAGCCTCGCGGATTTCGCCGTCATCGACGGTAATAGTCTTCGGCACGCCTTCGATCAGGTTGCGGCCTTTGATCTCCATCGTCATCGGCTTGTCGAGCTGGTGCGCCGATCCGATTTCCATCTTGATCTGCTCGGCAGTGCGCTCACCGATGAGCAGGTTATATTTTCGCTTGAGATAGTTCATAACGGCCTCGTCCATCTGGTTGCCGGCCATACGCACGGAACGCGAATAAACGATGCCGCTCAAAGAAATGACTGCAATGTCGGTTGTGCCGCCGCCGATGTCAACGACCATGTTTCCGGAAGGCTCAGTAATCGGCAGTCCTGCGCCGATCGCGGCGACCATCGCCTGCTCGACCAGATGAACTTCGCTCGCCTTCGCGCGATAAGCCGAGTCCATGACGGCGCGCTTTTCCACCTGCGTAATCTCCGACGGCACGCCGATCACGATTCGGGGATGCACCAGCATCTTGCGGTTGTGCGCCTTCTGAATGAAGTAGTTCAACATCTTCTCGGTGACCTTGAAGTCGGCGATTACGCCGTCCTTCATCGGCTTGATGGCGACGATGTTGCCCGGGGTGCGCCCCAGCATCTCTTTCGCCTCTTTACCGACAGCTTCTACCTCGCCCGTGTTCTTGTTGATGGCGACGATAGAGGGCTCATTGACGACGATGCCCTTTCCGCGCGCGTATACGAGCGTGTTGGCGGTGCCGAGATCGATGGCCAGATCGCTGGAGAAAATGCTGAACAGCGACCGGAGGTTGTGGTTGCGCGTCGAGCTGCCGTGGAATCCGTTGTTTGACATGACGACTTAGTCCGTCTCTCTCACAATGATGCCTGCCCGGGAACTTCAAGGCGGCACCGTATCTTGTTCGGGGTGGCTACACCTATTCTACGTGATGCCAGCCAACCCTGCGTGCCCTGTCATGCTGCTTGCTTGTGATCCTGAGGCCGCTCGCTTTTTGCGTGCCGAAGGACCTGGGCGAGTCGCGCGCAGCGTCGCGGTTTTTTGCGGACGCTTAAATCGCACGCTTGGCTCGCTTCCTTACTGAATCACGATCTTCTTCTGCTGCGTATTCACCCCGCCTTGTGCCGTCTGCGCGGTTACTGTAATCACGGCTTCTCCCGGCGGCAGCGGCGGCGTGAAATAGTGGAACTGCCCATCCCCAGTCAGCAGCGGAACTTCACTGCCGTTCACCATCACGCGCGCGCCCTTCTGGGTCTTGCCCGTCACCTCGATCACGTGCCCATGCTGAATAAACGGGTCTAGTTCAAGATCGATCACTTCGGCTGACTTACCCGTGGAGATGATATTGAACCGGTTCTTCTCGCTCTCCATCGACTCTTTCCCGGCGGTGTCGTAAGACTGGACCCCCCAGTAGTAAACGCCCTCGCCGAGATTGGTGACGGTCACAGCCGCCGTATTCACCTTTTTGTCAACGAGTGTAGAGGAAAAATAAGGATTGCGGGAGATACGAAGGCGGTAACCAACTGCATTCGCCATCGGCGTCCAGGAAAACTCGACATCCTTGGTCGGCGCACCGTTAGAGAACAGCGGTGCCATGTTGGCCGGCGCGATCGGTGTGGGTGGGCCGATTTCCCTGGCCTTCTCCAAATGCGCCTGTTCTCCCTGGAAGCTAACTTTTTCCCAGTTGGCCAACTTCACAGTCTCGTTGCCCTTGGTGACCTCGCCCGTACCTTTGGTCATCAGAATTTCGTGCTGGTCTGCTTTCGGATCGTTATGCACCTGCGCCGCGGACTCCGGAGCCAACGATGCCGTCGCACCCGCCACGATCACCTGCGACTTCGATCCCTGGCTGTAAGTAGCAGTCGAAAGATCCACCGTTCCAGTGCTGACCGCCACGGCCACGTTGGTCTGCTGTTGATCGTTGGCCGAGTTCTCTTGAATCACGATCAGGGAATCCTGTTTCACGGTGTAACTGGTGCCGTCGTTGAACACGACCTTGGCCATGCCCTCTGAGCCGGTCTGCACCACATCTCCTTTTTCCAGAGGAATGTGATAGTCGGCGGCGACCCAGGTGTTGCTGTCTCCCTTCTTCACCCGCACCGTACCGTCCAGTGCCGTAAAATGCGCCTGCTGCGCGGTGATAGTTCCGGTCCCTGGCGCAGGCGCCATTCCCGCAACTTTTTCGAGCACCCTGCTGGCAACATCGTCGGCTTTCTGAAGAGTGTTCTGCGTGAACTGCGGAAACGCCACCCGCATGGCAATAAAGAAGATCGCACACACCGCCAGGACGAGCAGAGCCACACTGCGGTATGTGATCGTGGTCCACGCAATGTGGACCCCCGTTTTGCGACTGTTGGAAGACACTTTTGCCCGAAAAACCTCGTGAATATCGCTAAAGAAAAACGGTAGCACAGGAAAAACCGTGGACACACACGAGAGTCAGTCTTGGGGGTTACCGAAGTGTCGTGCCGTGGAACTGCTCAGGTCTTGCATCTTGAATCCCGTTCCCGGCGCCGATGAACCAATGCGCTTTAATGGATCGACATTGGCGGCGCGACGCTCAGGCCATTTGTAGCCGCCTCACCAACGGCAACCGAAATCGGCTATGCTGGTGGCCCAAAATGGCTGCCTCTCCGGTTTCGGTCGAAGCCCCCAAGCGGGGTACCCCGCTCTCGTCCGCCATGGCCATCATCTGGGGCATTGCCCTGGCCAAGCTTCTGTTCCACATTTATTTCAATAACCGCTACGGCTACTTCCGCGACGAATTCGACTACCTGTCGTGCGGCGACCACTTGCAGTGGGGATATGTCGACCAACCTCCGCTGATTCCCTTCCTCACGCACATCAGCCGGGCCGTGCTTGGGGACTCGCTGCGCGCCATCCGCTTCATTCCCGCGCTGGCATCGTCGCTGCTGGTGGTGCAAGCGGCCGCCGTCGCCCGCGAACTCGGCGGCCGCAGCTACTCCCTGCTTCTAACGGCGCTCTGCGTCGCATTGGCGCCGCAGTATCTCTCCAATGGAGGATTGCTCGGCACCAACATTCTTGAGCCCAATCTCTGGCTGGGCTGCGCCTACTTCGTCATTCTGGCCATCAAGCGCAACGAGCCGCGCTACTGGATCGGATTTGGCATCGTCGCAGGCCTCGGCATGGAGGAGAAGTACACGATCGCCGTCTTCGGATTAGGAGTAGTCGTCGGCCTGCTGCTCACCGAGCAGAGGCGAACGTTCCTAAATCCCTGGATTTGGCTGGGAGGTCTCGCCGCATTCCTTGTCTTTCTACCCAACCTGCTCTGGAATCTGCACTACGACTGGCCATTCCTGCAGTTAATCCGCGCCATTCGGGCCGAAGGACGCGATGTGGTCTTGGGGCCGCTGCAGTTCTTTCTCCAGCAGTTGTTAGTCGTGAATCCCTTCGCCGCGCCAGTTTGGCTCACCGGTCTGTTGGCGCTGCTGTTCTGGCGCCCGCTTCGCCCCTATCGCGCGCTGGGATGGAGCTATCTCGTCAGCTACGCAGCCATCTTTCTTCAGCATGGGAAGAACTACTACCTCGCGCCCGTATACCCCATGCTGTTCGCGGCTGGTGCGGTCGCGATCGATGCCGCATTCGGCGAGTTCCCGTCCCGCCGAGCCTGGCTAAAGCCGGCGATTGCCGCTGTAGTCGTCGTAAGCGGCGCGTACTTGTCGCCGATTGTCGTTCCGATGTTTTCTCCGGACCGATTCCTGGCCTATGCGAAAACTCTGCCGTTTAAACTGCCCGTCAACGAGCACTCGCACGCCCGGGCCCCCTTACCGCAGTGGTACTCCGACCAGTTCGGCTGGAAGGAAATAGCCGATGAAACAGCCGTGGCCTGGAACCGCATCCCGGCGGCCGAGCGCACCGACTGCGGGATTTTTGCCCAGGATTACGGCCAAGCCGGTGCCATCGACTTCTTCGGCCGGCGCGAAGGCCTGCCCAGCGCGATGAGCGGCGACCGCACCTACTGGCTCTGGGGCCCGCGAGGGTACTCCGGCAATTGCATGATCGTGCTTGATGACCGCAAGGAAGTCCTGGAGCGCTACTGGAACCAGGTGGAGTTCATCGGCAGGTCCGCTCCGAACCCCTACGCGCTCGAGCAGCAGATTCCCGTCTTCCTCTGCAGGGGAAAGAAGTTCGACTCCTGGGCAAACGTCTGGCCGCGCCTGAAACGCTGGCGCTAAGCCCTCTGCGGCGCGAACTTCGCCAACAGTCCACAGACTGTTTCGACATCGGTGATCGTGGTGTCGCCCATGTGCTTTAACGACGCCAGTGAATGGTTCGCCGCCTCTTCATTGCCGGCGCCACACGCGTCTTGAACCAGGATCGGCCAGAAACCCAAGTCGGATCCCTGCCTACACGTAGGATCGATGCCGATTTCCAGAGCGATGCCTACGATGATGAAGCTGCGGATCCCGCAATCGCGCAACGCGATGCCGAGATAAGTTCCCTCGAAGGCCGACATCGTGATCTTGTCGACGATCCCCTCGCTTGGACGCGGCTCCAACTCTGGAATGATCTGAAAGGCAGGACTGTCACGCAGAAACAACGGTTTGACATTTTCCATGGAGTCCGTTCGCTGCCAGGCCATGGCAGTACGGCACTGAAAGGCTCCCATCAACTCCTTGGGCAGAGACATGTGGCGTGTGAAAAAAGCGCGCATGCCGGCAGCCCTGGCGACGGCCAGCACGCGGCTAACGCGCTGTGTAACTTCCTGGCCGTTGCGGATCTGCCGCGTGATCCCCACCTGCATGTCGTAGATGATCAGCGCCGTATTCTGCGGCGTGATAATTTCTTCCAGCGATCCTGGAATCTTGATTCCTGAAGACTCTTGCATGACTGACCTCTAGCAGTTTTTCAAACTGTATCATCTGCGCGGAATTCGTCGACAACCGCCCGCCGCGTTCTCAGCGGATCTTTTCCGCGAACTCTGCGTTTAAAAGGTCTTGAACCGCAGAGATCGCCAAGAACGCCGTGCGGAGTGCACGGAGACAATCGCGAAAGAGTGAAAACAACGCGCCGACTCACGCTTGCCGCTCCTTCCCCGCAAGTTGTAGCATCAAAAGGTTTGGGCATTCATCGTTCCGAGCGTAAGGAGATGTCATCATGGCGACCGACACTTTAGCTACTCCCGCAGACCTCAGCAGCACGCAAACCCGCGTATTCAAGAATTTCATTGATGGCGAGTGGGTGGAATCCTCGACCGGAGAAACATTTGAAAACCGCAACCCCGCGGACACCCGCGATCTGGTCGGCATCTTCCAGAAATCAAACAGAGCTGATGTGAACGCCGCCGTCGACGCGGCCAAGCGCGCCTTCGCCAAATGGCGACTTGTTCCGGCACCCCGTCGCGCCGAGATCGTATTCCGTGCAGCCGAGATTCTGATCGAGCGCAAGGAAGACTACGCCCGCGACATGACCCGCGAGATGGGCAAGGTCCTGGCCGAGACTCGAGGCGACGTACAGGAAGCTATCGACGCAGCCTACTACAACGCCGGCGAGGGGCGACGCATGTTCGGCCCGACCGTCCCGTCAGAAATGCCGAACAAGTTTGCCATGGCCGTGCGCCAGCCGGTCGGCCTCTGCGGCATGATTACGCCCTGGAATTTCCCGATGGCGATTCCGTCGTGGAAGTTGCTTCCGGCGATCGTCTGCGGCAACACCTGCGTGATCAAGCCTGCGCAGGACACTCCCCTTTCCACGTTCAATCTCGTTCGCGCCCTCGCGGATGCAGGCCTCCCCAAAGGCGTCATCAACATCGTGACCGGATTCGGCGCTGAGGTGGGCACTCCGCTGGCCGAGCATTCAGAGGTACGCGCTGTATCCCTGACTGGCTCGTCCGCCGTCGGAAAGATCATCGGCGGCATCGCAGCCCAGAGCTTCAAGCACTGCTCGCTCGAGCTTGGCGGCAAGAATCCGATGATCGTTCTCGACGACGCCAACCTCGACCTCGCCATCGAAGGCGCGCTCTGGGGAGCTTTCGGCACTACCGGTCAGCGCTGCACTGCAACCAGCCGGATCATCCTGCAGAAAGGCGTGTACGGAGAATTTGTCGAACGCCTTGTGGATCGCGCAAAGAAGCTGAAAGTCGGCAATGGCCTCGACGAAACCGTGCAGATGGGCCCTGCCATCAACCAGAAGCAACTGGAGACGGACCTCGAGTACGTGAAGATCGGTGGGAGCGAAGGCGCGAAGCTCGTTTACGGTGGTCACCGCCTCGACAAGGGCGAGTACCAGTACGGTTGGTTCATGGAGCCGACGATCTTCATCGACGTCGATCCTAAGATGCGCATCGCGCAGGAGGAGATTTTCGGGCCGGTGGTCGGAGTGATTCCGTGCGACGGGATGGAAGATGCCATCGAAATCGCCAACGGAATTCAGTACGGTCTTTCTTCGGCGATCTATACAAAGGATGTAAACAGGGCTTTCGCCGCGGTCCGCGACCTTGATGCGGGGATAACCTATGTCAATGCGCCCACGATCGGCGCCGAAGTGCATCTGCCCTTCGGCGGGACCAAGTCCACCGGCAATGGACACCGTGAGGGCGGTGTCGGCGCGCTTGATTTCTACACCGAGTGGAAGTCGGTCTACGTCGATTACTCCGACAAGTTGCAGAAGGCGCAGATCGACCGCGAGGATTAGATCGAAGCTGAAACCGCAGTTCTGAGCCGTCAGGAATACTGACGGCTCTTTGTTTTTTCGAGTGAGTTGCCGTCGCTGCAACGATCAAATCGAAGTACCTAGGTAATCTTGTTTGATCTCCGACCGCCACCTACCTTGGCAACGAGGCGTCCCTCCAACCCCTCAACTCTGACTCTGCGGGTCGCCCAATGCATCTCTGTTATCGCACACTCCGCAACGATGCCCGGATCGCCAAGCTTCTCGTCATCGCGGTATTGATGCTTCTCGTTTTATCGGTTCAGTCCCGACACGTACTTGCCCAGGCGCCCGCCAAGAGCGCTCGCAAGGTTCTCGTACGGGTCGAACCCGAGTATCCGGATTTCTTCAGAAATGGCCACTTCGAGTCACGCGTTGTCGCAGCGGCGACCGTGCTCCCCAATGGCAACGTCTCCAGTGTCGAGATCAGGGGCGGCAACCCGATGTTCGCTGGATTTGTCACCAAGGCGCTGATGAAGTGGAAATATGCTCCAGCACCCGAGCAAACTGTGGAGCAAGTGGTCTTCAACTTCAGCATGACTCCACGGTAAGGTCTGGCTCCTTTCGCTGCGGCATTGGCGAGGTAACCGCAATTTCCGCTTGCGGCCAGCCGCCATGCATTAGAATTTCTCTTTAACTGCGGCTACAAGTTCGTCGCAGTGGGGGTTGCATGGCTCCGACCACTCAGGTTCACGAGATCACCGCTGCTTCTCGATTAAATAACGTCCGCTACGCCATTCGCGACCTTGCCTGCGTTGCCGATGAAGTGATCGCCCAAGGACATAAAGTCCTGCCGCTGAACGTCGGCGATCCGCTTAATTTCGATTTCCACACTCCGCCCCACATCATCGAGGCGGTCTATAGAGCTATGCGCGACGGCAAGAACGGATACGCCGCCTCTCCGGGAATTCCCGAAGCGCTCGAGGCAATTCGCGGCGAAGCGGTGCGTAAGGGGATCACCACGGTCCGCGACGTCTTCGTGACCTCAGGCGTGAGCGAGACAGTCGATCTCTGCCTGACGGCGCTGCTCAACGAGGGCGAAGACATCCTCACACCGAGCCCGGACTACCCGCTTTACTCGGCGGTACTGTGCAAGCTGGGCATGCGTCTGAATGCGTATGACCTGAACGAAGACGACGGGTGGCAGCCGGAACTGGACGACATCCGGCGCAAGCTCACGCCGCATACGCGCGCCATCGTGCTGATCAATCCGAACAACCCAACGGGCTCGCTGTGCACGCGGCAGATGCTCGAGCAAGTCGCCGAACTGGCACGTCGCCACAACCTGATCGTGTTCTCGGATGAGATCTACGACAAATTGATTCTCGAAGACACTCCGCACATCGCGTTCGCAGCAGTTGCGCCCGACGTGCCTTGCATCACGTTTGGCGGCATGTCGAAAAACTATCTCGTTCCCGGATGGCGCGTCGGCTGGGGAATCGTCTCTGGCGAGGCTGCTGCCGTAAAGACGTACACCGAAGGCGTGCATCGACTCTTGCGCGCGCGTCTGTGCGCCAATCATCCCGAGCAGTACTCCATTAAGCCTGCCCTCGAAGGCCCGCAGGATCATCTCGCCGAGGTCAGGCGCAAGTTGCGCTCTCGCCGCGACCTCACCCAGAAGTGGTGCGAGGCCACGGCGCGCGTAAGTTGCGTGGCACCTCGCGGCGCATTCTATGCGTACCCGCGCATCGATATTCCCGAGAGTGATGAGGTCTTCGTGAAGGAACTGATCCGCCAGAAGCATGTGATGGTCGTGCACGGCTCCGGCTTCGGACAGAAGCCCGGCACGCAGCACTTTCGCATCGTGTTCCTGCCGGACGAGGCGACGCTAACGAAGGCGTATGCGGGAATTGCAGAGTTCATACGCGAGCGCTATGGGAACTGATTGACGGCAGAGAGCACTGAGAAGACCAGGGATCTGTTGCGCTTCTGACATTCTCTTCTGCGTTACTGTGACTCGGTGATCGATGCGATTCCGCCGGCCCTACGCCAATCCCCCGCCGTCGACCACCAGGGCGGCGCCGGTAATCCAACTCGACATCGGGCTTGCTAGAAACAGGACCGCATTCGCGACGTCTTCGGGCGTTCCGACCCGAGCCAGCGGACGGTTGGCTGCTTCCCGCATGAACGTCTCCGCATCTTCGCCGAGTTGAGCGCATTCGCTCCGCAGCATAGGAGTGTCGACGTCTCCCGGGCAGACACAGTTCACGCGGATGTTGTGCTTACCGTGATCGATGGCCATGGCTCGCGTCAGGTTCTCGGCACCGCCTTTCGCGGCGCAGTAAGCGGCGGCGCGAGGGCCTCCCTTGAGCGACCAGCCGGAGCCGATGTTGATGATGCTACCTCGGCCCGCGCGAATCATGTGGGGCACGACCTCGTGCGAGAGCAAATAAATTCCCTTGAGCGTGATGTCGAGGGCGCGATCCCATTCGTCCTCGTTGAGATCGACCACATCTTTGCGGATGGCGATGCCGGCGCAGTTACAGAGAGTATCGATACGACCCCACTGGCTGATCACGGTTTCGACAGCGTGCCGGCAATCGGCGGCGCTGCGGACGTCGCATTTGGTGAACAGCCCTTCCCCGCCCCGGCTTCGAATTTCCGCCGCAGACTCTTCGGCTTTCTTAGCATCGATGTCGAGGACTGAGACGAAAGCGCCGAACTCAGCGAGGCGGAGCGCGACGCCGCGCCCGATTCCGGAGGCAGCGCCAGTAATCATGGCCACCTTGCCCTCCATGGATAGAAGTTTGGTGGTGCTTTCCGCGATTTTGGCCGTCCGCGCGCTCATGCAACAGTTTCCAGCGCCTTCCCTGCCGCTTCCAGCGTGCGGTCAACATCTTCATCCGTGTGCGCCAAGGTGACAATCGAATGCAGCGCGGCCGACGGCGAGGCGTACACACCGAACTCAAACAGCGACAACACAAATTTCTGAAATGTCACGCGGTCCACATGTTGGCAGAACTCGCGATAATCCCGGATTGCAGGCTGCTCGGTGAACATCAGCTGGAACATCGGGCCGACATTCTGCACGATGGCCGCGATGCCCTTCTTCTGAAACAGATATCTGTACCCCTCACACAGCCGCTCCGCGATGCGCCACGTATGGCGGAAGGCGGCGTTGTTGTCCCGAGTCAACACGCGCAGGTTGGCGCGCGCGGCGTACATCCCGATGCGCGATCCGTTGTGGGTGCCGTAGTGCAGAACGCCGCCCCACTGTAGAGCGTCCATCACTTCGGCCCGGCCGCATAGGGCAGCGACGGGCAAGCCGCAGCCCAGCGCCTTGCCGAATGTCACAAGGTCGGGAGACAGTCTGTAGTATTCCTGGCAGCCTCCGGGCGCGATGCGGAATCCGGTCACCGTTTCATCAAGGATGAAAAGAATTCCACTGGCCTTCGCGAGGTCCTCCAGGCCCTGCAGATATCCCTTTGCAGGAGGAATCACTCCCATGTTGGCCATGATGCCCTCGGTGATGATCGCCGCAATCTGGCCGGGATGATTCTCAATCGCTCGCTGCAGCGCGGGCAGATCATTCCAGGGGACGACGATCGTGTCGTCGAGAGCGCTTCGATTCAGACCGGAGCTATCGGGAACTTTCACCGGATCGCTGCGCAATCCTAGAGCGCTCACCGGCATCACGTTGGAACTGACCAGCACGTCGTCGTGCCAGCCGTGGTAGTGGCCCTCAAATTTTAGAATCTTCGGACGTCCGGTGACGCCGCGCGCCAGACGGATCGCCGCCATAACTGCTTCAGTGCCGGTGTTCGCGAAGCGCACGCGCTCGGCGTTCCGCACCATGAGTTGCAGCATCTCGGCCACTTCCAACTCGACTGGCGTTGCGGTAGCGAAGTGTGCTCCGGTCGCCACAGCGCCGGTGATGGCCTCCACCACTTCGGGATGCGCGTGGCCCAATGGCAACGCGCCAAAGGCCATCATCCAGTCGATGTACTCGTTGCCATCGACGTCGTAAATGCGCGAGCCCCGGCCTCGCTCCATGAAGATGGGGTACTTGCCGAAGTTCGCCGGGCCGCGAGAGGAGGAACTGCTGGCCTCAATCAGCACGCCCACGGTGCGCTCGTAGAGTTGACGTGACTCCTCTGTGTTGAAAGCCAATCGGACCTCCGGCTCTTTGTAGCGCTCGACTGGGGCGGCGAGACGCCGCCCCGACAGCCGCCGAGACGGCGGCGCTACTTGAATCGACCTGCAATGGTACAGCAGAACAACACTCCATTACCGCCAGCCGGAGCTGAGTTCCCAAAGTAACCAGCGCAAATTGTCTGCAATTTTCCGGTCTCCCACCATTCTTACTCTGAGCGGCTGCTGCCGCCGCATATCCCCCAGGAATATTCAGCGTTTCAGCAGAACTGTTGGAGTGAGGGTTGAACCATGAAAATGTCGATTCTCTCTGTAGTTTTGGACCTCAGAGAACACTTGAGGCGATTTCTTCCCTGCATTTTGGCCGCGTGTATTTGTTCCGTTCTTGTGGCGAGAGCGCAAGACAAGCCTGCTGAGCCTGGCCATGTTGCAGGATGGGTGGTAATCCCCGTTGAAGAATACCGTGTGTTGCGCGCGAAAGCGTATCCGGTGGAGCACGATCCTGAGCCACCACCGCTTGACGCGACTTTGACGCGAGTCGATTACGACCTGCATGTCACGGGCGAACTGGCGGCCGGACGCGCCAACCTCACAGTTGATGTTTTGAAAGATGGCTGGGTGCGCGTTCCGGTTCCGGCAGGATTGCTGGTTCGCGAGGCACGACTCGACGGCAAGTTGGTATCGCTCGTGCCGGCACCACAAGGAAAAAGTGCGGGGCACCTATCAGCTCTCCTTTCGCATCCCGGACGCTGGGTTCTGGCGCTCGACGTCGATGTGCCCGTCACAGCATCCACCACCGACGAGAGCATTTCCCTGCCATCTACGGAATCGGGTGTGACGCGTGCATCGGTAGAACTGCCACGGCAAGGAATTGATCTCAGAGTCGACGGAGGAATTCTGTCTGAGAAATCGGAAACGTCCGGCGAAACGAAGTGGCTTGCCTACGGACGCGGCAACGAAGCGCTCACCCTTACCTGGCGCAAGAAGACCGAAGATCATCACATCGAACTGCCGTTGCGGATGCGGGGATCCCTCACGCAGTTGACCAGCCTGGGAGAGGATTCGACCGCCGTTTATGCGGAAGCGAGTTTCGAAATCGTGCAGGGCGCGGCGCGCGAGGTGCGGATTCAGTTGCCTGAGAAGGTCACGATCAATCAGGTGTCAGGCGCGATGATCGCAGATTGGGAGATGAAGAACGGCGAACTGGCGATCACCTTCCTCGAACCGGTAGAGCATAGCGCACGATTTGTGATCAACGGCGAGGCCCGGCTGCCGCGCGATGGAATCATCGACATTCCTTTGCTCCGGCTTCTCCACACCGAACGCGACAGCGGTGGAGTCGCGGTGGAAATCCTGGGAGCGGGCGAGATCAAAGACCAGAAAGCGCAAGGGCTCGAAGACGCCGACGCAAGCGACCTTGGGGAAATGATCGCCAGCCGCCAATCGCCAGCCCTGGCGGCCTTCCGCGCACGCGCTGGTGAGGCCGGCACCACGCGCACGCTAAGCGTGAACGTGGCCCGCTATGACCAGCAGGCGGTGCTGATGGCCAACATCGAGGAGGCTCGCTATGACATTCTGATGAGCGCCGATGGAAAGGAACTGGTGCAGGCCCGATACGCCGTCCGCAACAACCAGCGGAACTTCGTCAAGATTGCGCTGCCGCCGGGAGCGTCGGTATGGAGCGCAATGTTGGGCGGAAGGCCGGCTCGTCCCGGTCAGTCGCCGGATGGAAGCCTGCTTCTGCCGCTCGAGAAATCACGGGGTGGTGAGGACGCGCCAGCGTTCGTGGTCGAACTGATGTACGTCACGAAGGCACCCGCGTGGCAGGAGAAGGGGAAACAGACCGTCACGCTACCAGCGTTGGATCTGCCGATTTCTCGGACAGGAGTGCTCTTCTATTACCCGCCCATGTTCCGCGTGGCGGCGGAGCCCGGGACGTTCCGCACGCAGGAGTACCAAGGCCCGATTTCAGCGGCCCTCTCGAACGATGAGAGCGCGACGGTGGCCGGGTTTTCTGCGGGAGCTGCGGTTGGTGGCACAGTAGTAATGAACGGGCCAACGCCCCCGCAACTGCCACAGTTCGATCGCCTCGAGCAATACGCCAAACTCCAGAGCAACGACGACAAAGAAAAGAAAGACTCCACCCAGGCGCTGCTCGACAGTTTCAAGTCGAAGTCGATGGCGGGCAGAGTGACCGGCATCGTACCGGTCAACATCGACTTCCCCGCGTTTGGTCCATCGATCTATCTGGTTTCCGAACTTACCAGCGAGAACCAGTCCCCCGTAGCAGAATTCAGCTTTCAGCATGACAAAAAGGGAGGTGCGCGATGAGGAACAGACTCGCTACATCGTTGGTCGGATGTGTTTGCTTGATGTCTTTGTGCTGGGCCGAGGACAAATCCGCACTGCCCCTGCCCGATCCCGGCAACGTCACGCTCACGCTGGATGAATACAACAGGCTGGTCGAACGGGCGGCGAAGCCACCAAAGAAGCCAGACGCGGCGCCTCTTCCCTACTCCATCAAGCATGCCGATCTGAAACTGCGGGTTGAGAACAACGGCGTGATGGGATCCGTGGAACTCGAGGGAGAAGTCTTCCACAAAGGTATAAGCAAGGTACCGCTAACTAGTGGAATGACGATCCTCGACGCTCATCAGAACGGAAAAGGGGTGCCCTTGCTTCAAGAGAATGGCACTCACGTAGCGCTCCTTCCGGCGGGGGATTTCTCGATCTCGATCGACACCGGTCTGCCGTTAAGGATCGACGCCGGGCGGGCTTCGTTCAGCCTGCCGGCTCCGGTGGCTGGCAGCGTACAAATGAGCCTGCTGATTCCGGGCGAGCACACACTGGCCAATATCACCCCGGGAGTTATCACCAGCCGCAAATCGGAAAACGGCCACACCGCGATCGAAGCGACCTTGGTCCCGGGGCAACCGGCCAACATCTGGTGGGCCACGCGCGAAGTGGTCGCACCCACTGCTCCGCGCGAAGTGCGGTTCCTGGCGGATTCGAAGACGCTCGTCTCCGTGAGTGAAGCGGAAATGCGAATTGCTGTTCTGGCGGATATCACGATGGTGCAGGGAGAAACCTCCGCATTCCAGGTTCAGATTCCTGAAGGCTTCGAGGTGACGGGTGTCACTGGACCAACACTGGATTCGGCTGAGACTCAGCCCAAGGTGGTGAACGTGAGACCGGTCGGCACGACCGAACCTACTCATCCTTATATCGTCCTGACCGTGAGCAACCCCGGGCTGCGCAATCATCAGTTTCTGATCTCGATGGAGCGCTCGATCAATGACACGAAGGCAGACGCGCCTTTCGTGAGCTTCAAGGGAGCGCAAAGGGAGACTGGTGAAGTGCTGGTTGAGGGCGCTGGCACAATGGAAATTACCGCGACCGAAGGCGGCGGCCTTAAACGTATGGACGTGAAGGAAGCGAACCCTTATCTGCGGTCACTGGCGCACTTCCCGCCGCAGGCCGCGTTCCGCTATCACCGGCAGGCAAGTGAGACTCCTACTCTCGCCTTGAACTGGGTGCGGTTTCCGGACGGAAGCGTGCTCGCCGCCGTGGCCGAGAGCGCGGACGTCACCACCATGGTCACTTCGGAAGGCAAATCGCTGACCGAGGTGAAATTAACCTTGAAGAATCAAGCACAGCCTTTCCTGAAAGTATCGCTACCCGCTGGGGCGACGATCCTCTCTGCTGAAGTCGCTGGAGAACGCGTGAAGCCGGTGCAAGGTACGGATGGCAATCGTGTGCCGCTGTTACGACCGGGATTCCGTCCGAACGGTTCCTACACGGTGTCGTTTGTGTTCATACACTCCGGAACTCCCTTTGCGAAAAAAGGCGGTGCCGACCTGAGCCTGCCGAGCATGGATATCCCCATCAGCCTGCTGAACTGGGAGGTATTTCTGCCAGAGCGCTACAAAGTGAAAGATTTCGGCGGAGATGTAATTGCCGCCAATCGGGTGCCGGAACCGCTGCGTGAAGAAGCAGTTACGAGAGGACAGCTGGAGCGCGACCGAGGTTCTTACAACAACTCAAATGATGTAGGAGCGCGTATCCAGTCACCGGCGGGGCAGATGGGAGGATATGTGACCGATGCCACCGGAGCAGTCATTGCGAATGCGCAGATTACCGTCACGTCGTCAGAAAACGGCATGAGTGGCAGTACATTGACCGACTCCTCCGGACACTGGACGATTCTGGGACTACCTTCAGGAAACTACAAAATCAAGCTGGATAGCAGGGGCTTCAAGACCAGCGTGAACAACGTCAGGTATGACTCCAGCCAACCTTCAATGTTTGGAGGTGTTCTGAACGTCGGTGCTGCGACCGAAACCGTCGAGGTTACAGCTTCAGCGCCCATGCTTAATACGGAGTCGAGTTTGGTGGCTGTCGATGGCAGGAACTTCAGCAAAATAATGCCGCTCGCTCCCGGAGCAGTCAGCCAGAACGCTTCCGCCAACGTTGTGAATCTGCAAAAACGTGTCGCCGGCGTTTTGCCCGTAGCGATCGATGTTCCGAGGGCGGGCACTTCGTTCAGTTTCGTCCGGCCACTGGTGCTCGACGAGGAGACTAAGGTTACCTTCAGCTACAAGAGTCGGTAAAAGGCCCGACGCAGGGCTGCACCTGCGATTACAACGTACTGGCCACTAACGGATCGCCGATGGCATAGAATGTTGGATCGCAGGTTAGCAGCAAATGAGTAAACCCGACACATGGAAGTCGTGGGAAGGACTGGTGATCAAAGGAAAGTTTCCGCTTCGCCAGTGGCTGGGCGGTTCCGATCACAGCGCAGTCTTTCTGACCGAATTCGCAGACCATCACACGCAGCGGGCTGCGATCAAGTTGATTCAGGTGGACGAAGGCAATGCCGAGACGCGTCTGTCGCGTTTGCGCGCCACCGCAAAGCTTTCTCATCCCCATCTGATTCGCACGTTTGAGAGCGGCCTTTGCCGTCTGGACGGCTCGCCATTTGTCTATGTATTGATGGAATGTGCCGACGACGATCTTTCCAGAATTCTGCCAGAACGGCCGCTGGACCCCTCGGAAGTATCGGATTTACTGCCTCCGGTCCTTGATGCGCTTTCCTACTTGCACAAGAATGGATTTGTTCACGGCCGCGTTAAGCCGTCGAACGTGCTCGCTGCGGGCGATCAACTAAAGCTATCCTCGGACCAGGTTGCGCCGGTAGTACAGCAGGACGGAGGGCGCAGGCGCCGCGATGTGTATGACGCGCCCGAGACCGCAGCCGGAATTATTTCGCCGGCGGGAGATATCTGGTCTGCGGGCGTGACACTGCTCGCGGCCTTGGCTCAGAATGTGACCGCCGCCGAGCAAGCCTCACCCGCGAATCGCGATTTGCCTGAGGCCATCCCGGATCCATTTCGTGGAATCGTGCGGGAATGCCTGCAGCTCGATCCGAACCGTCGATGCTCACTGAAGGAAATTCAGGCGCGCATGCAGCCGGCGGCGCGTTCCGTGCCTGCACCTCCGGAGCCAGCGCCGATCCCCGCTGGTTCCTCAACCCGCCGGCCGGTATTTGCGGTAGCAGCCGCGATTATCATTGTGCTGGGCGTGGTATTAGCAGTGTTGTATCCCCGTTCAAACAGATCTCCACAACAGACGACTAACGCGACGAAACCGGTAGTATCCGAACCCGCCCCTGCCCCGGCAACCGCCGCCCCCAAGCCGGCGGAGCCCGCGGTGCCGCCTCGAGTACCGGGGGGCGAGGTCCTTCGTCAGGTGCTTCCCGACGTTCCCCGCAGCGCACAAAACACGATCAGGGGCACGATCAAGGTGGTCGTACGGGTACAAGTGGATCCTTCCGGAAAAGTCACTGCGGCGAAATTGAAGTCGTCCGGCTCCAGCCGATACTTCGCGAATCAGGCCCTCAAGGCGGCCGAGCGATGGGAGTTCTCTGCCCCGGAAGTTGGCGGACAGCCGACAGCCAGCACGTGGCTGCTCCAGTTCCGATTCAAGAAAACGTCGATCCAGGCTTCGCCTCAACGAGTGAACGGATAACTTTTCGCTTCCTGACGAAGCTTCCATAAGATCTGCCGCACCATTCCCAGCAATACTTTTGCATCCATGGCTTGCAGGTTGAACCGGAGCATGAGACGGCGGACCTTCTTTTCACTCACCGCATCGTTGCCCGGTTTTACGTATCCGCTGATCTTCAGAGCCTCGTACAGCCCTTGCGTGATCTTCTCGATTTCGCCGGATTCGGCCGGCTCAGACTTCTTGGGCGCCGCGTCGTCGACCACGTTCCGCGACAGTGCAAAAAGGCAAACCGCTACAGCCTGGCCCAGATTCATGGATATGTGTTGTTTATCCGTCGGAATAGAGAGCAGCCAGTGACAATGGGTAAAATCCTCGTTCGTCAATCCGATCTTCTCGGAGCCGAACAACAGCGCGGCCCTACCTGATCTTAATGCTGTTCGAATGGCGCTTGCCGATTCATCGTTAAGGCGTCGCACTGGATGCTGTAAAGCCCGATTGCGGACTGCGGTGGTTCCGACCACCAGTGAACAGTCCGCCACAGCTTCGGCTACAGAGTCGAATTCCTGGGCGTTCTTGAGCAAGGCCGAGGCTCCCACGGCAGAGCGCGCCTCGCGAAATGCAACAGCGTAGGGATTGACCAGGCGAAGATCCCGAGGCCCGAAGTTGCTCATTGCCCGCGCGGCTGCGCCAATATTGAGTGGATTGCGCGGTCGCACCAGCACGACCGCCAGTTGGTCTAGCTCTGAAATTCCGGCAGGCAAGCCGTCATTCTACGCCAAGGCAATTTTGGCGTACCGGCAGGAGAAAAGCGCCCTGAGTCGGGCGCGTTTCCCCCGAACTGATTCTTTCATTTATGGCGCGAGGAGTTTCCGACGCATCATGCCCATCATGCTCATCGCACCGGTCGCGAAAAAAGCGAGTGTAGACGGTTCCGGAACAGACGCCACGGTCGTATCTCCGCCGGAAATCAAGGCCGAGCCGGTAAAGAATCCGGCACCCGTGTTGACGGTAAGTTGAACCGAAACGGCATTCACGCTGGTTCCGCCTAGCATTCCCGTCAAAACACCGGTCAAGGTGTAGCTGTGAGTGCCACCTGCCAGCGTAGTCAGAGTCCAAGTTATTGGTCCGGAGAATGTGCCGGAGAACAGAACCCCGTTGGGAATTCCGCCGGTACCGTTGCCATTGATGGTGAACGTTCCGCCGCCAGCCAAGGTGCCACCCATCGTTAAAGAACCGCTGATCAGCGCCCCGGTGGCAAACGATACTGATCCTAAGTCACCCGTAATGGTGCCTCCGCCATTGAAGCCAATGACGGCAACTAATGTAGACCCGGAAAGACTCAGCCCCGCGTTTGTACCCGAAAGCGTACCTCCGCTATTGCTGAAATCAATCGTGTTAGAAGCAGCTGCGAGATTCGTGAGCGCAAAGCATGAAAGAAGGAGCGCTAAAGTGGCGGACTTCATCGAGGAACTCCTGGCAGACGATTGGCGGGATTGCCGCTGGTAACGCCGACATTCCCGGGAAGAGCGTGCCAAGAGTAAGGTTTTCTGGCGCGAGTTCGCCATAGGGTGGAAATGGTATGACTCCCTGAGTTCCTTCCTTAGCTGTGCCTCGCACGAGACCGAACCAACGGAAGCTTACGCTCGCTGCACGCCGCCCTCCGTACTCGTTTTTAACATCATCTTGACCTTGTAAAAAGAATGTCAAATGCTGAGGCCTTTCACCGGAACTATCGTCAAAGCGTTGTAAGCTTTCAAAAAGTAAGTGGTGCTTCCGGAAGGCGCGACGCAGTCCGGAGGTTTTTTCCCTCACACAGATTGGAAGGTTTTTCTATGGGGAATCTCGCAACGCCATTCGGTATCGGTAGAACTGTTACTCCAGTCCCTGCAGCCAAGCCGACCGGGCGCATCCTGGTTGTCGAGGATGATCCCGCTGTTCAAAAAGCGCTCCGCCGGCTTTTTGAAACCGAGGGTTATGCAGTAGAAACGCAATCGGATGGCAAATCTGCAGTCGACAGTTTTCACGCCTCGCCGCCAGCCGCTGTGGTGCTGGACTTGCGTCTTCCCAAGGTTTCCGGCCGGGATGTCTGCAAGGAAATCAAGGCGATTTCCCCGACCTTGCCAATTGTCGTTCTGAGCGCGGCGAGCGATGTCTCTGACAAAGTCTTGTTGCTCGAACTGGGTGCCGATGACTACGTTACAAAGCCTTTCAGTCCTCGAGAGCTTCTGGCCCGAGTCCGTGCCGCCTTGCGCCACACAACTCGCGTCGTACCGGAGGCGCAGGTTGTCAGCTTCGACGACATCACTGCCGATTTCAAGAAGATGGAAGTGAAGCGCGACGGGAAGCCGGTGGTGTTGACGGCTCAGGAATTCAAGACATTTCAGTTCCTGGTGCAGAATGCGGAGCGAGTCATAAGCCGCGACGAATTGCTGAACGAGGTCTGGGGATACCAGAATTATCCCTCCACGCGAACCGTCGACAATCACATACTAAAACTGCGCCAGAAACTTGAGAAAGACCCATCGAGCCCGGTACATTTCCGCACGGTACACGGAATGGGATACAAGTTCGTTCGCTGATCCCGTGAACCCCTCCTCTGAGCCCGTATTCCATTCGTCTGCCAACGCTTCAGGGCCCGCAGGCCGCGCACTCTTGCCTCGCGTGCGCCTGCGGACGAGATTCCTGATCTCGATGCTGGTGATCACGGCCGGCCTCACGATCACCAGCTTCATGTTGGTACAGCGTAGCGTGCAGACGCACGTCCGGCAGAGTATCGCGATCAACCTGCGCGATTCCGTGTCGGCATTTCAGGATTTTCGACACGAGCGCGAGACCATGCTGACCAACGATGTCGCTCTTCTGGCGAACCTGCCGATCACCCGCAACATCATGAGCAGTTCCGATCCGTTCACCATTCAGGACGCATCCCGCGATGTTTGGCAGACCGCCACCTTCGACCTGTTTGTGCTGGTGAACGAAAGCGGCAGAGTGGTAGCTCTGCACACCGGCACTCCCGGCTTCACCAAAGAAGCTGCGGAGAAATACTTCCAGCAATCACTGGAGGAAGACCGCGGAGAGAGCAGCCACTGGTGGCTCGGCGAGCATCACCTGTATCAGACATTCATCCAACCTATTTACCGAGGCTCGCGCACCGAGGGAACACTGTTGGGATTTCTGGTGGTCGGCTACGAGATCAACGGCCGTCTTGCCGCATCGGTAAGCAAGGTTGCGGGCAGCCAGGTCGCTTTTTCCTGCGGAGATGAAGTGATCGCCACCACGCTGCCACCGGAGCAGGTGCAAGGTGGAAGCCTGAGGGCATTTATCACCGGTTCGCCTCAGGAAACGCCGCACGATGTGGAGATCGGCAAAGAACGCTTCCTGGCAACTTCGCTGGATTTGTCCCGATCGCAAACGACGCCGGTTCGCCTAAGCGTCCTCGAATCTTACGATCAAGCGACGAAATTTCTCGACCAGCTGAATCGCTATCTCATTCTGCTCGGCTTTGCAGCAATCTTGGTCGGAAGCGGACTGGTCTTCTTTATCTCTCATACATTCACCCGGCCTTTGGGTAGTTTAGTCGCGGGCGTTCGGGCGCTGGAAGGCGGCGACTTCCACCATCCATTGGATCAACGTGGAGGAGATGAGGTCGCCGAACTGACGCGCGCTTTTGACCGCATGCGTAGCAGCCTGCTCAAAAGTCAGCGGGATTTGCTGGAGTCGGAGCAATTGGCAACGATCGGCCGGATGGCGAGTTCGATTTCGCATGACCTCCGTCACTCGCTGGCTGCGATCGTGGCCAACTCTGAGTTCCTGGTTGACAGTCACCTCACGCCAGTTCAGCGCGAGGAACTGTATCAGGAAGTGCGCACGGGCGTGAACTTGATGACCGATTTGATCGACTCGCTTCTTGAGTTCGCGCGCACCCGTGAATCGTTGAATCCGGCTTACGGCAATGTGCTGGAAACCATACAGCGGGCCGTCCAGGCAGCGCGTCTACATCCCCGGCACCATGCTCGATCCATCGATGTGCACTGCGGGCCTCATGTTTCGGGATGGTTTGATCAGCGGAAGCTGGAACGCGCTTTGTACAATCTGTTGCTCAACGCCTGTGAAGCGGCGCCGCCGCTCGGAGGTAAAGTCGAGGTTACAGCGGGCGAGATCTCGGGAGCGATCACAATCGCGGTGTCGGACAACGGGCCGGGTATTGCCGAATCGATCCGAGAAAAGCTGTTCCATCCCTTCGTGAGCTATGGAAAAGAAAATGGCACGGGTTTAGGACTGGCGGTGGTCCAGAAGATCGTTCAGGATCACGGCGGTGAAATCTTCGTAGAGCGCACTGCGGAACGCAAAACCGTTTTCCGCATGGTGCTGCGGGGCCGCGCCCAGGAAGCAATGCGGGGCATCAGCGATTTCAGCGTAGAGGAGTCTCCCGCTATACCCGCGCAGCAGAGTGCCACCCAAAATTCGGTTTCGCATCCGGGGGTGTAAGCGAATCTGTTTTCGTGAAAAGTATCCGGCTCCGGGTGAGTGCAGCAGGAGGACTTTGTGATGAGCCCTATGACCTCTACACTTCGCGGGGCCGCATTGGCGGTTACCGCTATCGTTTTGTTCCACTCGCTTGGCTCAGGCCAGCAGGCATCAGAGGCAGTCGCAACAGGCTCCGGCGACCCGGCAATCCGCGAGTTGCAGAATCAAGTCCGCCAGCTCCAGGAACTGGTCGAAGAGATGCGCACCGAGAATGCGCAGTCCCGGGCTGAAATGCACCAACTGCGCCAGGACCTGCAGGCAACGCGCACGTTGCTGGAACAGCCCTCCGCACCCAAAAGCTCCGAGATGGTTGCACAGACGGTGCCAGAGAGCAACACATCCGCAGCCGTCGAACCCTCGACTCCTCTCGAGCAAAGAGTACAGAAGCTGGAAGAATCGACCTCGCTGATCGGTTCGAAGATCGACGAACAATATCAAACGAAAGTTGAAACCGCATCGAAGTATCGCGCACGCCTTCACGGCATCGTATTGATGAACGCGTTCCGGAATGTAGGCGGCTCCGACAGTCTGGACTTCCCCGATTACGCGCTGCCGGTGCGCAATTTCGTTTCTCGAGCCACAGTCGGGGCGACTCTGCGACAATCAGAAATCGGTCTGGAGATTTTTGGTCCTAATGTCGCTGGCGCGAAAACCTCAGCAGATGTTCAGTTTGATTTTGCCGGCGGATTTCCAGCAACCGGAAACGGCGCAAACTTCGGCATCGTCCGGCTGCAAACAGCGAATGTGCGGCTCGACTGGGATCACACTTCGGTTGTCGCAGGGCAGGATTCTCTTTTCATTTCTCCCTTGTCGCCAACTTCGTTCGCCTCCCTGGCTACGCCCACCTTTGCTTTCGCAGGAAATCTATGGGGTTGGACACCTCAACTGCGAGCGGAACACCGTTTCTCGGTGTCGGATCAGCAGACCATTACGGTGCAGGCGGGAATTATCGACAATCTCGATTGGGAGTTAAACTACAGTTCCTTTGACCGTACCGCGCAAGCGGGAGAAATGTCCGGTCAGCCCGCATACGCTTTTCGCACGGCGTGGTCGCGCCCAGTGCAACAACACCCGTTAAGCATCGGAGTCGCAGGGTACTACGGGCGGCAAGATTGGACATGGGGTAGATACGTTGACGCCTGGGCCGGCATGGCGGATTGGCAGGTACCCATTCTTCCGCGTATTCAGTTGTCCGGTGAGTTTTATCGAGGGCGCGGAATCGGCGGCCTGGGAGGCGGCATTGGAACCTCCGTCGTATTCAGTGGCTCTGCGCCGTATAGCCCACTCCGCGGCGTAAATACAGCGGGAGGATGGGCGCAACTCAAGTTTCAACTCGCGCCAAAAATCGAATTCAACGGGGTTGTCGCACAAGACGACGCATTTACTGCAGGGATTCGAGGGTTCGCCACGGACCAGAACAATTCCGGATTGATCATTGGCCGGAACCGCGGAACGCTAGGCAATGTCGTATTCCGCCCTCGCTCTGATCTTGTCTTTTCGGCAGAACTCAGACGTCTTCGCACTTTCCCCGTCTATGGCAGTAGCAATTCTACTAACCAGGTGAATCTCTCAATAGGAATACTGTTTTGAAGCTACGATCCACAGCTTTAGCGGCACGGCTCGCTTCCATGCTCCTCTTGATTAGCTGCGCGCGCGGGCAGGAGTCTCTGCGCGCACACGTCGATCTCACCAAGGCCGGGCACCGCTTGAAAGATTCCTCCAAAGCGGTAATCTGGCTGACACCGGTGGGAACCGGAGTACAGCCGCCACAACAGACGCAGATCCCTCAACTGGTTCAAAAGAACAAAAGCTTCCAGCCTTCACTCTTGGTGATACCAGCGAGCGGCAAAGTGGAATTCCCGAACCGCGATCCTTTTTTTCACAATGTATTTTCTTTGTTTGAGGGTAAACGTTTCGACCTCGGGCTCTATGAGAGTGGAACAACGCGCTTCGTTCAATTCGACAAGCCAGGAATTTCATTCATCTTCTGCAACATTCATGCCGAGATGAGCGCGGTGGTGATCGCCGTGGCAACGCCTTACTACGCCATCTCCAACGCTCGTGGCGATTTAGCAATTTCCGATGTCCCGCCAGGACGATATCAGTTACAGATCTTTCACGCGGGTGTGGCACCTGATGCTCTCCGCGCCATGGTGCGAGAGATCACCATCACTTCAGGACAAACAACCCTGGGGACTTTCGCCCTGCCTGAGTCTGACGTGACCGTGGTGCATAAGAACAAATACGGGCACGATTACGACCGGCCCGAACCCGACAGTCCAGCATACGCAAGACCGTAGGCGAAGGTCTCAACACTCTGGCTTCCCGACTACTGAAACTCCCAATCTCACACACAAGAGAAAAGGCGTGCCGTTTGAGCACGCCCTTTCCCGCCTTTATCGTTCCCTTGGTTTTACATCAGCTTGCGATCAACGCGTTTAGTGGTGGCCGGAATGTCCACCACCTCCGGAATGACCTCCGCCTCCGCCGCTCGAGTGACCACCACCTCCGCCACTGGGCGCGTGGCCTCCGCCGCCGCTGGGTGCTGGCCGGGAGCCACCACCGCCGCCATAACTCGGCCGCGAATAGCCCGGCGCGCTGCGAGATCCACCGGAGCTGGGCGCGCTATAACCTCCCCGCGGATATCCGCCTCCACCGTAAGACGGGCTTCTCACGATGGGCTGACGCATGTCGAGCTGCGGCCGTGACGATCCTCGCCCGTAGCCATCTGAGTAGCTGCGCTGCTGCCCGCTCGAACTGGGAGCAGTCCGATTCCAATACCCGCCACCGCTGCTGCTACTCGTACCACCCCGCGACACCTCACTATTCGAGGGAGGATTGAACGGACGGAATCCGCCCCGATTCTCAACTGGAGCTGCCTGGCTTGTTCCACGTTGCGGCTCTGGCCGCGAAGCACTGCTGTTTCCGCCAGAGGAGCGGTTGTTCTCGTTTGGCGGCGTGAATGGCCGGAAGCCACCGCGGTTCTGAACCGGCGCTGCCTGACTGGTTCCGCGCTGCGGCTCAGGTCGTGATGCGCTGTTGCTCCCAGCGGAGGGTCGATTAAAACTGTTCGGCGCGTTCTGGTTCGGCACATTCCGGTTAGCAAAGCTATCCGCCTGTCGGTTCGCAACTCCCGGACTTGGCCTTTGCATAGTTCCACCCGCACTGGAACCACGTCCGGCAAATTCAGCGTTGGAGCGTCCCCCAGCCGGTATGGCACCAACACGGCTCTGCTGCATCGTCTGCCGCAGGCTGGCGGTCTGCTGCTGGAACGAGGCGGGGCGTGCGATGTTGTTATGCGCTCCAAAGAAACGCTGCGCGCCACCGTTGCGAATCGTCGCCGGCGATGCCGCACGTCCGCTAGCAGATAGGCTTGCCCGCGACGGAACCACAGGAAGGTTGCCCGCCATCATCCGGCCCCCGCGCAACTGATCGGGCCGGGCCGCTACAGCACTCACCCTGCCCGCTCCAAAATGGCCTGCGTTGACTGTCGACATGGCGCGGCCAACATGCACGTCATGCAGATTCGCCAGATTCGAGAATCGCATGCCGTTGTGCAGCGGATGGAACCCGCCGTAGTGACCGCCACCCCATCCACCCCGACCTACCCAGCCGAAGCGCCCGCGGTATCCACCCCACCACGGGTGGTACCAATCGCAAGGTCCGAGTGGGAGCCACCCGAATCCGCCCCAGCCGCCAAACCCAACACCGAAACCCCAACCACCGCCCCAGCCCCAGAACGATACATAGGCCGGCGCCCAGAATGGGCGATACCCGCCGTATACCGGTCCCGGCCACCAACCCCAGCCCCCGTTGTATAGCCAGCGTCCGTAGTGATACGGTGCCCAGCCCCAAGGCTCATAGCCTACCCACGTCCAGCCATAATAAGGCTCATAGACCCAGCTGCCATTGCGATACGGAGCCCAGTCTCCCGTCTCATTCGGATACCAGACATCGCCATAGTCATCGACGTGGCGCCACTGGCCGTAGGTATCAAGATCCTGCGCGCCGGTGTAGTAGCGATTCGTATGACGCCAGGAACTTGCGTCACGGATGATGTGATCGCGATCGCTGTTCCAGCGGTCCCAATCGTCGCGATCGGGAGCGGATGCAATCTTGTACTGCGCGGACTCAGAGGTGCCGCGAATCGTGGCCATCTCGCCACTGCGTACTTCGGTGCTCCCCTGCGGTGTGGCGATCTGCGCTTCGCCTTTGCGCACAATCACGATTGTGTCGCCATCCGGGTGCACTTCGATACGAATCACACCATCGTGATGCGAGGGATGAATGGAGACATTCGGAGTATCGATCTCGGGCTCTGCCTCGCTATCTTTTGAGACAGTGTACGTCGCAAGACCTTCGCCCAACTGAATCTGAATGTTCTTTTTTGTTAGATTTGCGACGTTAGCTTTGGTGTTGCTCGACAACCGGAGGGTGTTGGCAAAATCGAGTTGCACTTCCGTGCGGGCGGAGTCTGCCGTCGAAATCTTGTCACCCGTCATCAAGGGTTGATTCAGAACCGCAGCCGACCAGTCGCCCGAGTCGCCGCGCTGCGTTGAGACATCTCCGTGGATCAGGCTGATGCGCCCCACTCCCTGATCCGTCGATGCCGCGGCCTCACCGGACGGGCCGCCGGGCTGCGCTTCCGTCGGCTGCGCATTGGAGTCATCATAGGGCTGGGAATTTGGTCCCGGCCCCTGTCCCTGTCCGATTTCCATTGGAGCGCTGGGCTGCTCCGAAGGTCCGGGTCCTTCTTCGGTTGTCTGCGCCAATGCGCCGATTGACAACGCTCCCGACAGCGCTAAAACCAGGATTGCGAATTTACCCGCGAGCCTGTCTTTCATGACGCCCTCCCGCCTGGCACTTTCCCTGAGTTGCATGAGTGCGAAAATCCTCTGATCCAGAGAATCGCAACTGCCGTGCCAAAGGGGAGGAAACTAAGTCCTGTGTTTTCAATTGGAAGGATGTAATCAGAGGAACCAAAACCTGCCCAATTGGCCGAGGTTGGCCAAGGCTGGTGGTTTTCGGCCACCTACGCACTCTGCATCGCCGCCGAGTACATGCGGTGAAAGGCGTGGACTCCCTTTTCCTGTTTGACGCTGAATCGACCTCGCGAGTAACTCCGGGATCGCAGATTCTTTTGCACAGCTTCGCAGATCCCAACATCCTCGATTTGAATCTGATGGCTGAATTCTACCGACGCCTTCGCCGCTGCTGAGGTGTGATCCTTCTCTGGCAGATACCATTCGAAGATGGCCAGCGTCCGTTCCGGTTCGACCGGAAGCACAATGTTCAGCGAGACGTTGTCGGGATAGCAGTTCAGCATCCACTTGGGGAAGACCCAGAAGTAGTCGGTAGTCAGATCCTCGCGCGCTTCTTGATATCGGCGCGGCGTTGTGTCGCCGGACTGAGCTCCGCGAATGGGGCTGAACTGTCGCACGTACCCAGCATGTGGTTCGACGACGTAGGCGTTGAAATCCAGTTCCCGGTTCAATCCCGGATGGACGCTCGGCAGATGGTAACCCTCCAGGTAGTTATCGACGTATGTCTTCCAATTGCACTTCATGTCATAGGTGCGGCGCGCGAAGAGTTTCATCTCCGCGAAGGAGAATTTGGCAGCCTGGCTGGGCAACTCACCCAAAGTCTCGAGCAATGGCGCCGCCTGGGGATCAAGATTCGCGAACACGAGATTGAACCATTCCTCGGTTCGTACCGGAGCCAGCCCAAAGTCCTCTGGACGAAATCCCTTCACGCCTTCGATCTCGGTGGCGCTGATCAGCGTGCCATCAAGGTCATAGGTCCATCCGTGATAACCGCAGCGGAACAGCTTGCGTGATCCGCAACCTTCCGCCGGAGGGCCGGCGCGGTGACGGCACACATTGTAGAAACCTCTCAGCTTCCCGTCGGCTCCACGCACAAACAGCAGAGGTTCGCCAGCCACTTCCGTTGTGAAGTAGTCTCCGGGATTCGATACCTGGCGGCTGTGTCCCACGACTTCCCAGGTTCGCGAGAAGATCTTCTCTTTCTCTGCAGCGAATACATTCGAATCGGTGTAAAGAGCGGACGGCAGCGTCCACGCATCCTCTATGTTGCTCTCCACGCGAAAGGTGTCGGCAGTGATTTCCATGATTAGCCCGGGGAGCGGCGCGGCAACATTCTAAGGCATAACGAGTCAGCATCCGGGCTTTCCAAAGCCAGACCGCCTCAATAACGGATTGACACGAATTGTCAGTTCCCGCGACGGAATTTGCCAGAACATTGGCCATCCAGCATGGGCCGATACCACCGAAGTTTGCCCCACTACTGAAAACAAAGCTCTTCTCCAAAAGGTACCCAGAACCAAGGTAACTGGCAGCTTTGGCGAGGCAGATGCAAACATCAGGACGGCTGCGATGTTCGCAGAGACTTTAAAAACAGAACTTACGAGGGGAAAAATCGAGATGCGGAAACAGAAGGGTTTCTCACTAATCGAGCTGCTGATCGTGGTGGCAATCATCCTGATCATCGCAGCAATCGCTATTCCAAACTTGCTTCGCGCCCGCATGGCGGCTAACGAGTCGTCTGCTGTCGCTTCGCTCCGTACCATCAACACAGCACAAGTCACCTACAACTCGACCTATCCGACGGTCGGCTTTTCTCAGACCCTGCTCGCCCTTGGCGGCGTGATCGGCGCGGCTTGCGTCCCTGCACAAGCCACGGCTTGCTTGATTGACGCCGTGCTTGCAAACAACGGCATTCCGGCCGGCAGCGGCAAGAGCGGTTATCTGTTCACCCCCGGTGCTGGAACAGTCGCTGGTGGCGTTAACGTTGGCTATGTCGTGAGGGCGGCTCCGATCACGATCAACCAGACTGGTCTTCGCGCTTTCTGCTCTGAGGAAGATGCAGTGGTTCGCGTCGACCCGGCTGGCGTTTGCTCCGCCACTGAAGCGGGCATCCTGACCTTCAACCCGCTCAACCAGTAAGCAATCAGTTTGGCGAAGTACCTGGGGGAGGGTACAAGCCAGGGAGCAGCGAACGCAAGTTCGCTGCTCTTTTGTTTTTTTGCTCCAAATCATTGTTCGGCCTGTCCCGCTCCGCCTCCCCAACCGCTCATTCGCGCAGATGACACAAATTGTCGGAACTCTCAATTCACGACAATGCAGGGATCCGGTACTCCTTCCACTTCAAGTTTGAACCCACTAAAAATGAATGGCTTAGCGAACTCGACGGGCTGCGGGTTTGGCACGGCAAATGCCACTGACATATCAGAAAGATCTTCGGGGCAAACTGATGCGAAAACAACGTGGTTTTTCACTTATCGAACTTCTGATCGTAGTGGCAATCATCCTGATCATTGCGGCGATCGCCATTCCGAACCTTCTACGCGCTCGTATGGCGGCCAACGAGTCTTCTGCGGTCTCCTCGCTGCGCACCATCAACACGGGAGAGATCACCTACCAGAGCACGTATCCGACAGTCGGCTATGCTGCGGGTCTGGTGAATCTGGGCGGCCCTCTCGGAGCGGCCTGCGTTCCTTCCCAGGCCACAGCTTGCGTGATTGACTCCGTGATTGCCAACAACGGCAACCCGGGTGGCAGCGGCAAGAGTGGGTATTCATTCACGACGGGTGTAGGGACGGTCGGGGCCGGACTTAATGTTGGCTACACGATTCTGGCAAAGCCACTAATCCTCAATGAGACCGGTGTGCGTGCCTTTTGTGCTGAACAGGACGCGGTAGTACGCGTCGACCCAGCCGGGGTATGTTCCAGTACTGAAGCCGGGATCCTGACTTTTAATCCTCTTAACCAGTAACGGCAAGGTTTGGATTTGTAGGCGAAGTACCTCGGGGAAGGGTACAAAGCCACGGAGCAGCGAGCGCGAGTTCGCTGCTCTTTGTCTTTTCTGGGTCTTTGTCTTTGATTCGGGCGCGAATCCCCGATCTTACCTGCAAGAACTGATGGTTCTCGCGTTCTTTGTCTATGGCCCAGAAGTGGGGCTCAGAACACCTCCACTTTTCGCTCCCTTAGCGCACGGTGACGGGTTACAATTACGCGGTGCGCCTTGCTGGGCGCGGAAAGTAGCCTGTCTACATCCAAACGGTAGGATCAAAATCCGGCTGAGAGTTAGGCCAGGAAATCGATGGCGGGCTGAAAACATCCCAGGGAAAAAATGCGAAAACAAAAAGGCTTTTCACTGATCGAGTTGCTGATTGTGGTGGCGATCATTCTCATCATTGCCGCCATAGCCATTCCGAACCTTCTGCGGGCCCGCATGGCCGCCAACGAGTCATCTGCGGTGGCATCGGTCCGCACCATAACCACCGGAGAAATCACGTACCAGAGCACATATCCGACCGTGGGCTATGCCGCGGCGCTCGTGAATCTGGGTGGCCCTCTCGGTGCGGCTTGCATTCCGAGCCAGAACACCGGCTGCCTGATCGACTCAGTCCTGGCTAACAACGGCAATCCCGCCGGCAGTGGCAAGAGCGGTTACAGATTTGTCACGGGAGCAGGATCGGTCGCAGGCGGGGTTAACATCGGTTACACGATTCAGGCTGCGCCCATCACTGTGAACCAAACCGGGATCCGCGCCTTCTGCGCCGAAGAGGACGCTGTGATCCGGATTGATCCGGCGGGCGTCTGTTCGAATACTGAAGCTGGGATTCAGACTTTCAATCCACTGAATCAGTAATCTCGATCACGACAAAAGGCCAGGAGCGGCGGATGAAATGCCGCTCCTGTTGGTTCTTCCCTTCCTGATTCATCTTCTTCCCAGCACCGCCAAGGTCACTGGTTACCAAGGTTACAGCCCTAACTTCCAGGTTGGTAAAACAACTGCAGAATAATTTGCGGCCCCACCCCCGCGCCCGAGATCGATTCACGTTCTCAGGAGAATTGAATGCGTTTCCATAAGGGATTCTCACTTATCGAACTTCTGATCGTGGTGGCGATCATTCTGATCATCGCTGCGATCGCAATTCCTAGCCTCTTGCAGGCCAGGATGGCAGCTCATGAATCGTCCGCCGCGGGATGCTTGAGCGCGACAAGGAGTGCCGAGGCGGCCTATTACACGGCCTACCCCACCGTTGGCTATTCGCCCGACATTGCCTCGCTCGGAGGTCCGCCTCCTTGCACTCCGGCGGCAACCACGGCTTGTCTCATTGACAGCGGCCTGTCATCGGCCATTCCCGGGAGTTCGGGCAAAGGCGGGTACTTTTTTCTGGCAACGGGGGTTATGACCGGAGGAGCCACGATCAACACGGCGTATGTGATCGGCGCAGCGCCGATGATTGTACATTCGAGCGGAAATCGTGATTTCTGCTCGACGAACGACGGCGTCCTTCGCTCGCAGATGGGAAATCCTGGCGACGTGCCGGTAGCCAATCTCCCCGCCTGCGTTGCTTTTCCGGTGGCTCAGTGATGCGAACATTGAGTCTCATATCAAACTGAGAATCGTCCAGCAAGGAGTTCCTGGATTTGCTAGAAGACGAATCTGGGCCCGTTCGATTCTTCCTTAAGCAATATGTGACCCTCGTAACCGAACGCCGGGTTCTGCGCCCTGCCTGGTCGCTTATAATCTCCTCGAAGTCACTCAATCACGCATAAACAATGGCTGCTATTGAAATTCTCGGATTGGAAAAGACATACATGGTGGGCTTCTGGCGCAAACGTCCGAAGCGCGCTCTGCAACCGTTGCATCTGACGGTGGAAGACGGAGAAATCTTCGGTTTTCTCGGCCCCAACGGCGCCGGAAAAACTACGACTCTGAAGATGCTCATGGGGTTGGTGTTTCCCACCGCCGGCACGGCACGAATCCTGGGCAAAGACTGGATCGATCCCGAGGTCAAGGCACAGATTGGCTTTCTTCCGGAACAGCCGTATTTCTACGACTATTTGACCGCGCATGAACTGCTCGATTACTACGGGCAGCTCTCCGGGGTTCCCGGCAAAGATCGAAAGAATCGGGTCGAGGAAGTTCTCCAGCGAGTCGGACTGACTGACATCAAAGGCATACAGCTGCGCAAATTCTCGAAAGGCATGCTGCAGCGCGCAGGCATCGCGCAGGCCATTCTGCACAATCCCAAACTCGTTTTCCTGGATGAGCCGATGTCCGGCCTCGATCCTCTTGGGCGGCGCGACGTTCGAGACCTCATTCTGCAATTGCAGCAAGAAGGAAAAACGGTCTTTTTTTCGACCCACATTCTTTCCGACGCCGAAGCTCTTTGTGATCGCGTGGCCATCATTAACAAAGGGGAGTTGCGGGGCGTGGGAGCAGTGGAAGAACTAACCAAGTCCGTGCAAGGCAAGGTCGAAGTGGTCTGGCAAGGAACACAACTCCCTGCCTCGATGAAAGCCCTGGGTGCTGAATTCCATGTGACCGGTGATACCGTCCGAGCCGTAATTGCGGAAAACCAGCAGGACGCGGCCATCGACGCACTTCGCCGGGAACGCCTGCGTCTGATTTCTATCATCCCGTTGCGCACATCGCTGGAATCCTACTTTGTCGAGAAATTACAGCACTCTCAAACCACTGCGGGGACCTCGGCATGAACGCGCGTATCGCCCACATCGCTTCTAATACCTTTCGCGAAGCCGTTCGCGATCGCGTTCTTTATAACCTCATCGCATTCGCCGTGCTGATTTCTGCAGCGGCTATTTTCATAGGACAGATCTCAATCGAAATCGAGCGGTTGGTAGTCATCAATCTCGGCCTGACCGCCGTGTCCGTGTTCGGCGTGGTCATCGCCATTTTCATAGGGATCGGGTTGGTCTCGAAGGAAATCGAGAAGCGCACGCTTTACACTGTGCTCTCGCGACCGGTCCGGCGGTGGGAGTTCATCGTTGGAAAATTCTTTGGGCTGGCTGGGACGCTGGTTGTCAACACGTTCTTCATGGCACTAGGAGTCTTCGGAGCCTTGCTCTATGTCGCTCACCGATTCTCCGGCGCCGACTCCTCGATTTTTATCGCCCTGTACTTCATCATTCTTCAATTCCTGATTATCTGCGCGCTGGCGCTGCTGTTCTCATCGTTTTCGTCTCCGTTGCTGTCGGCCGTGTTCGCGTTTTCGCTATTCATCATCGGAAGCTTCGCAGACGACCTGCGCGGATTCGCGACACTGGCCCATGGCCTGACGCGTTGGGTTGCCACTGGCGCGGCGTACCTCGTCCCCAACTTCTCGGCCTTGAACGTGATCAGTGCGGTAGCCCACCAGCAACCGATCAGATGGGAACTCGTTGTGCAGAATACGTTGTACACGCTGTTCTACACGGCGATGGCGTTGAGCGGAGCGGTTCTCATCTTCGACCGCAGGGATCTGAAATGAGTTCCCGGAAACGTACCACGTTGGTAGCCGGAATTTCCCTGGTTGTCTCACTGTTCGGCAGCGTCATCCTGCTGCAGAACATCGATCGAATCAGGCCCCACGACATCGCTGACGACGCCCTGTTCATCAGTTCTCCGAAAATGCTGCAGCGCGCCAGCCTGGGCTTTAACGGATTGATGGCTTGTATTTACTGGACGCGCACGGTGCAATATTTCGGACATCGTCACTTCAATCGCGAACACACTTATAACGAACTGGCGCCGCTGCTTGAAATTACGGCGGCATTGGATCCCCACCTTTTGCCTGCGTATCAGTTTGGCGCTAACTTTCTTGCTCCGGCTCCTCCTAATGGAGCAGGCCAGTCGGAGCGCGCGGTTCAGTTGATGCGCTACGGAATCGAGCACAACCCCGATAACTGGCGGCTGTATTACGATCTCGGCTTTGTCTACTACACCGAGCTTCACGACTTCAAGAAGGCGGAGGAAGTTTTCGACGAGGGTTCAAAGATTCCGGGTGCGCATCCCTTCATGAAGATCCTGGCCGCAAATATGGCTGAGCACGCGCAGGATTTCAACACGGCCCGTCTCCTGTGGAGCGCCGCTTATGAGTCGAGCCAGGACAAAAGTATCCGACAGAACGCCATCGAGCACTTGCGATCGATCCAGGTCGATGAAGACGTGACCAATCTCCAGAATGCCGTCGCACGGTTTGTCCAGTCCAATGGACGCATTCCCACCAGCCTCTGGGAGGTCGTCAATGCCGAGCACTTGCGTGGCATTCCCGTTGACCCGGACGGCAACCCGTATGAACTGTCACTGGACGGCCAGGTGCTGGCGGCGAACCCTGACGATTTTCTCTTCATCACGAAGGGCATGCCCCCAGACTACAAACGGGGCGCCCCAAAATTCCACGCAAAAGACTAAACCGTCGCTATTTCTGCACAAAATATGTGGAAGCGTACGCAGAAGCCTGCCCTGAGGGCAGTCGAAGGGTTCGCTCCGCGAGCGCAGCGAGCGTTGTGATGCATGGAATCAGTGAGTGGAAATCAAGATTAGTCTCCGAGTTTTCTGGGACAATACTTTCCAATGGCCTCGACACCAGGAATCTTCCCTGCCGCCCGCAGCTACTGGACTGATTGCGTCGGCCGCTCGGGTCTGATTCGCGGTTCGTGGAATTTTCTCGCGGCGCTGTGGCAATTCCTTCGCGACTCCACGCCCTCCCGCTTGCGCTCCCGTTTTGGTGATGCCGACTACGACTGGGATTACCGGGTCAATACGACCAGCGGGGCAGTTGGCTGGCGTGATCGCCTGCTGGGCGTTTTCAACTCACCCTACCAGCCCACGGAACGTGACTTGTTCCACGAGATGATCGACGCTCTCGCGCAACACACAAAGATTAATTTCAAAGACTTCACATTCATTGATCTTGGTTCCGGCAAGGGGCGAACTCTGCTGATGGCTTCGGACTATCCCTTTCGGCGCATTCTGGGCGTCGAACTCCTTCCATCGCTGAATCAGATCGCGCAGCAAAATCTGGCTCAGTATCACAGCGACTCGCAGAGATGTTTCGCGATGGAGTCCGTCTGCGCCGATGCAACCACGTTTACGTTACCGGACGACGCCCTCGTAATCTTCCTGTTCAACCCGTTTCCAGAATCAGGTCTGCTGCGCTCCCTGGCAAACCTGGAACAGTCTCTGGACGCACATCCTCGACTGGTATATGTGATCTACCACAATCCCCAACTAGAGACCGTCGTGAACAATATCGGCCGCCTGAAGCGGATTGCCGCGACACACCAGTACTCTATCTTTACCGCAACCTGAAAAGTTCAGAAGGAGAACCCGATCCCGCCGGAGATGAGATTGCTTTTCCAGTTGTAGAGGTTATTGGGGTTACCCGGATCGGGCACGAATTTGAAATAGCGGCTCTCGTACGTCCCCTTCGCATACCACTTGCCGAAAGTGTAGCCGAGGCTTCCTCTGACAAGATAGCCGTGATCAAAACGCGGATTGGGCAGTATCACCTGGGTTGAAGAAGGCCTGTGGAAGCGCGGCGTAAACTCCGGTGCACCTTGGACTTCGACCCATGCGCGCTTATTGCTCAGGAAGTTATATCTGAGAACCAGCGGAAGCTCCAGCAACTCCATGGTGTCGCGGGCAAAGAACTGATTGTTCACGTTCGCCGTGGGAAGAACGATCTTCCGGACCTGAACGTTGAACCCAATGGAGAGATCGCGAACCTGAAACCGAGGTCCCCCAAAGACGGCATACTCCCGAGCGTGATTCCCGGTATCACCCGGCAGGCGAATCTCGCCCCCAGCCACGATACTGGGGCGACCCTGCTTCGTGTTGCTTTTAAGGACGGTTAACTGGCCGTCGATACCGACCTCCAGACCGCTGACCGAAGACAGCGCGTCGAACTTGTCCGATGTCTGCCCAATATCAATTCCAAAGGTCCCTCGTTGACAATAAGCCGGAACCGCGGCCAATACGATCACACACACGCGCACCAAGTGCGTCTTGCAGCGCTTCATCCCTGCATTTCCTCCCTTTTGGGAAAAGTGAATGTTTCCGCAGATACCAGACAGAGAACGGCTGGTCCAAACCTTTAATTCTATCTGTGAACCTTTGATTCTATCTGTGGGATGCGGAAGAAGGGGGAATCGTTTTGTGTATAGCAACGAAACGGGCTTTTGCCCGTAGGACAGGTACTTGGTCCACAGCTGCGGGTCTTCGTCCGCTCCTGAGTCGAAGCGACTGGCCGGGCCTGAGGGTTACGATCCCTGCTTTTCCAAAACGAGTTCAGCTTTCTTCGCCGATGCCTTTTCCTTGCGGTAGGCACGAGCGACGTCGCCCAGCGACACCGGCTCAGAAACTGGCCCAAACTCCCACAACGGACGCTCTCCCTGAGCGTAAGAATATGTATCCGGCGCTCCGCCTACGAGTGGGCGCTCGCAAGCCATAGGAGTGGGCGAAGCATGCAGAGGATGATCCACGATCTGGATTGGGGTCACCTGATTCGACAGTGCGGAGGCTTGACCGAAGGCAGCGGCTGAGCAAAGAATTACGGCTAACAGTAGTAGCGGCTTCATAAATTTTTCCGTCCTAGTTCACCCTCGAGAGAGCAGTCCGAATACCAACCGCAAATCCTTCATTTGCTTAGTGTTGCAGTTAATTCTTTACGCACGACGCAAGACTTTGCACATTCGCCATGCCTTCACTTTTCCTCCAGTTGCTTGCTGTGCGCCACTCGGTGTATGTTTCCGCTGACCCCAGCCCTTGGAGTAGAGAATGCGCGCAGTCGCCTTCGCAATATGTTCGAGGCCATTTCAGATTCGCCGCCATGTCGGTTCTGGTCGTCTACGCTTTAGTTGGTTTTACGCGGGCACAGACTGACTGTGCCGACGGAAACGGTGTTCTTGACAACGCTCCGCTGAAAGGGATGACAACCCAGGAGTTGATTCAGAAGTTTGCGGCACAGGAATCAAAGGTCAAAGATGCAAGATCCCATTACACCTACACACAAGATGTGCTGATACAGACGCTGAACGGCACTGCGGTCGATGGCCAGTTCCACGAAATCACCAAAATCTCGTACGACGAAAAGGGCAAGCGCATTGAGAATGTCAGTTTTTCCGAAGTGTCCACCTTGCGCGATGTACAGATCTCGGCAAGTGACATGGACGACATCCGCGTATTCATGCCTTGGATCTTGACCGCCGATCAATTGCCAGACTACAAAATCACCTACGCGGGCCAGCAGCACGTCGACGATCTCGACACCTACGTCTTTCATGTGGAGCCTGTGAAGGAGGAAAAGGAGAGACGTTACTTCCAGGGACGAATCTGGGTCGATAGTCGTGATTTACAGGTGGTGAAGCTATGCGGCAAGAGCGTACCCGAACAAATTCGGCGCAAGAAAAAAGATCCCATTGAGATTCGTCCCACGTTTGTCGGATACCGGCAACTGGTTGACGGCTATTGGTTCCCGGCGTACGCGCGAGTGGATGACACGCTTCGTTTCGGAGTGCAATCGATTCATTTGCGCGAGATCGTGAAGTTCAAGGACTATAAGGGGCGAGGACCCGCCAGTACTGCGGTATCAAAACCGTAAAGGCATATCCTTCCGGAAAATCAGAAGAGCACTTGAACCGTGATTTCAGGTATGCTGTACTGCACCTATGGCTGAAGAGAAAGAAAAAAATCGGGCTAAAGACATCATTCTCTGGATCATCACGGTAGCCTTGGTGGCTCTGGCGATCTTCTGGTACCAGAAACCGAGATAGTTTTGGCGGAGATCCTTCGCATTCCTCGTGATCCCTTCCAACCCGCTGTGGGCTACGTCCGCAAACCTCGCCCCACGGCATAGCAACTTCTGCAAGTTCCCGCCCATTACTCTTGCCGATTTGAACCGGTGGTTGTAATACCCCAAGGCTGTTTACAAAAACAGAACAAAAAACAAATTTAAAACATTTGCACATGCACTGGCGTTCTACTCTGGATCAGTTAAAGTCTGCACCGGGCCTGAGCTGGGAACTGGATCTTCTGCCGATCCAACGGGGTCTCAGCCTGCCGGGTTCGCCTGCTTCGTTCAGAACGAAACTCCCAAGGAGAAAACTCAAACTATGACTCGAAGAAGTTGTGCCTCCCCCACTTTGATCATCGTACTGTGTCTGCTGACCTGCCTGAGTCTGATCGGAAGCGCGCTTGCCCAAGACGCGCCGGTGGAGAAGCCGCGTGCGAGGTATGCGGTCATGCCTCCGCACCTGCATCCCGCAATTGCTCCTCCTCCGGCTTCGCTCCAGAGTTGGAATGGGTCGTTCACATATAACGGAACCAAATACACGTACAACATGGTTGGCACAGCGCCATCCGCAAATACCACCGCGGCCATCACCACCTACATCATTCCCGTGAAGATCACGATCACGAATCGGAACGGGACGAAGACTACGTTCGATCCGTCCCACGTGCTTTCGAATGGGAAGACGGTCACGAACAACACGCTGCAATCCCCACTCTTCGATGCGACGACTACCTATGTTCAGGGCGGCGTCAATGTCGGAACAACCCAGTACATCGATGCCTTTCAACGTGCGAACTTCTGGGGTACAGTCTCGTCCCATCCGAACTCGCATCTGCTGCTGAGTACGACGATGTTGGCGGAACAGAGCCTCAGTCCCTCGCGAACCTATGGCAAGACAGGCAGCCCGTTCGGCTTCACTGCTGCAGAAGTTGATATCAACTGGTTTGACTCGCAGATTCCCACTCTCATCACAAAGTTGGGAATTCAGCCCAACCAGTTCCCCATCTTCTTGCTCTACAACACCTATCTCACGCAAGGGGGCTGCTGCATCGGCGGATATCACAGTTCAGAGGGCAGCGTCAGCAACCCGCAAGCCTATGCCGAGGCCACCTACGTCGATCACGTCGGTGCCTTCTCGCAGGACGTGTCGGCCCTTTCGCATGAAATCGGGGAGTGGGCTGACGATCCTCTGACCGTAAACTTCAACGGCAATAACACGCCGTGCGGCATTCTCGAGGTCGGCGATCCGGAAGAGGGCTTCCCGAACTACGGAGCCTTCCCCTACGTGCTGCACGGGTTCACCTACAACCTCCAGGACCTGGTCACACTTCCCTACTTCGGTGCCCCGGCCAGCACGTCCGTAAATCACTGGTTCAGCTTCCAAGGTAATTCGTCGCTGTTCGTTTGCTCGAACGGATCATAGGTCGTAGTTGGTCCCCTGTCACAGCCCGCCTCGTAAGGGGCGGGCTTTTTGGTGCACGAAGGCGAGCTCGCCCCGGTTTTCCGCGCTAGGGGTTTCTGCCTGCCATCGGGTAATATACTTCGGCTGCACGATGCACTTCGCTAGGGGCGCGTCTGCGCTCGTTTCGTTCATAGATGAATCGCGAATATCACAAAGGCTACAGCCAGGAATTGCAGCGCGACATGGAGGCACTCGTCTTTGGGCACTCCGGGACGCCTCTCCTCGTCTTCCCCACATCAAGGGGGAAGTTCTTCGAGTACGAAGACCGCGGCATGATCGGCGCCCTGGCGCCAAAGATCGAGCGCGGAGAGCTTCAGGTGTTCTGCCCCGATGGGGTCGATACCGAAAGCTGGTACAACAAGGGCGTGCATCCGCGAGTGCGGGTCATGCGCCATCTCCAGTACGAGCGCTACCTGCTGCACGAATTCCTGCCGTTTATTCGCTGGAAGAACCAGGCATGGCAGCTCGGTGTGACGGGCTGCAGCTTCGGCGGTTACCATTGCGTGAATTTTGCGCTGAAGCATCCTGACGTCGTGACTCACTGCGTGAGCATGAGTGGCGCATTCGACATCCATCAGTTTCTTGATGGTTACTACGACGACGACTGCTACTTCAACAATCCTCCGGATTTCATCCCCAATCTGACCGACGACTGGTTTCTGAGTCGATACCGGAAGATGAAGATCGTGCTCGGATCGGCAGACTGGGATATGTGTCTGGACCAGAACGTAAAATTATCGGCCGCCCTGAACGGCAAAGCGATTCCGCATTGGTTGGACGTCTGGAATGACAATTCCAAGCACGACTGGCCGCTGTGGCTGAGGATGGCGGGGAAATATTTCTGATTTTCGTAGAGACGCAGCTTGCTGCGTCTCCTTAGTCCACGAGCAGGAGACGTTGCAAGCAACGTCTCTACGGAGTGAGTAATGAAGAAGATCGGCATTTTGTTTGGCATGGAAAACACCTTTCCGCCCGCCTTGGTAGAGAAGATCAATTCGATGAAGATCGACGGTGTCACGGCGGAGTTCGTGAAGATCGGCGGCATCCGCATGGATGAGCCGAAGAAGTACGACGTCATCATCGACCGTATTTCGCAGGACATCCAGTTCTATCGCGCCTACCTGAAGAACGCCGCACTGCATGGCACAATCGTTGTGAACAATCCGTTCTGGTGGACGGCCGATGACAAGTTCTTCAACTACTCTCTAGCGCACAAGATGGGCGTCGCGATCCCACCGACGGTGATCCTGCCGCACAATAAGCATCCCGAAGGCACCACCGAGCAATCGATGCGTAACCTGATCTTCCCCCTGAACTGGCAGGAGATCTTCGACTATGTCGGCTTTCCTGCCTTCCTGAAGCCTTATTCCGGCGGCGGCTGGAAGCACGTCTACAAGGTGCATTCTCCGGAGGAATTTTTCCATCACTACAACCAGACTGGCGACCTGTGCATGACGCTGCAGCACGGGGTCGAGTTTGAGGAATACTATCGCTGCTATGTAGTGGGCCAGGAGAAGGTCCACATTATGAAGTACGACCCCAAAGCCCCTCACCATGAGCGTTATGTAAAGGGAAACCCGCCGCCGTCGTCTGCAGCGCTGCGCGATCGCATGGAAAGGGACGCACTGGCACTATGTCGCGCGTTAGGGTATGACCTCAACACTGTGGAGTTCGCCGTCGAAAAGGGCGTGCCCTACGCGATCGACTTCCTGAACCCCGCGCCGGACGCGGAAATTACGTCCGTGGGGCAGGAGAATTTTGACTGGATCGTGAATGCCGTCGCAGAGATGGCCGTCAAATTGGCGCAGACCGGGGCAAGTCCGGTAAAGGAACTGCGCTGGGCGGGATTTCTTGCGGGAGGTACGAGGGCGACGAAGTAAATGGAAGATGCTCTCAGCAAGAAGCACTTCTGGTGGGGTCTGTTACTCGCGTGGGCACCGTGGGTTCCTACGCTGATTAGCCTCGGCTACCTATTCATCGGAATATCTAACTCTAAAGCGACAGGACTCTCGGCGGTGGCCGGAGGCATACTCGAACTGTTAGTGTGGTGGGGCCTCGCAGCAATTCTCATATCCCAGATTGCCGCAATCGTGTGGTTGTGCCGTTCGTTTTCGAGTACACACATTTTGCGCAGCCTAATTGCCGCCGCATCCATCGTCGCCAGCGCAGTGACATTGTCCCTCATATGCGCATTCCTTTTCTGGGGCCGACGCCTGCTAGAACACACCTCTGTCCGCTGACCTCATCAAACTGCTGCGAAGAAAGCACACTGGGAACTGACCAGGCACATTTCACATTTGGGTTTCGTGCGCTTACAAATTTCCAGCCCGTGCTTTTTCAGCAGCAAGTAAGCTCGCGTGCGGGAATCGAACTTCTCGGGCAGTTCCGCCGCAAGGGCGCGTTGGGTTTCGTGATAGGCGGCTGAGTAGTTCTTGTTCTCGCTTGGATGCAGAATACGATCGAGCACATGCACGCAATTCGAGGGAACGGCGGCAATGGGTGAGATTCCACCGAAAAGGAGAATACGATCGGCACCCGGGTCGGCTATTCCAGGAAAACTCTTCAGAGTCTTCCGCACTTTGGCGAGAGGTCCTCTTAAAGCTGAGCGGAGATCGCCTCCGAACTCATGCTTGACTCGCATCGCAATTTCCTTGAGGCGTTGGGCACGCAATTCAGGGACCATGCCCCCGGCCCTGAGCGCATTCGCGATTTTCGCAGGACTGGCGGCAAGCAGTTGCTGCGGTTCGATCCCAACCTGCTGCTTCAGATTCTTCCAGCCCTTCTCGCAAACCGCATCGCTAGCCGGATACCCGCAGTGCCACCATACAAGAAACTCATAAGGCTCTATGGGGAAGGCAGGCTCTTGCGGGCCATAGAACTTCTCCAATCGGTTCAGAAGGTCAAGAACGGACATTCGAGGTTGAGCCACTGCGGACGAGATGTTACTTTGGGTCTCTTTGAAGCGCAAGCTATGCCGAGCACTCGTCCCGAACCAGATCGCTAGAAAGGGCTACCGCAATGAAATCTGGTGCCGCCGCAAAGACGGTCGATGAATATCTAGCCAACACGCCGGAGCCAGCCCGCAGCACCCTGAAGCACATTCGCGCCGTGATTAAGTCCGTCGTGCCGAAAGAGACGGCCGAAGTGATCAGCTACCGGATGCCGATGTTCAAGTACAACGGGATGCTGGTCGGGTACGCGGCATTCAAAAACCACTGCAGCCTGTTCCCGACGGGATCAGGTGTGCTCGATAAGTTCGAGAAAGAACTGAAGGGCTACCGCACATCCAAAGGCACGATTCAATTTCCGTCGGATAAGCCTTTACCGGATGCGCTGCTGAAGAAGATCGTGCGGGCGCGAGTCAAGGAAAACCGGGAATGGGACTGATGGATTCTGCCCCAACATGCCCTTTCGTCGTTGCTATAATGTTGGGGCTTAGTCTCGCCCATTGACTTACGATAGGGCATTCGGAAGCAGCGCACATCCTGAATTGAACTTGAGGGCACGTCATACTTTTTATGTCGCCGACCTTCACTATCGGAATCGAAGAAGAGTATCAAACCATAGATCCGGTCACGCGCGACCTGCGCTCGCACATTCACGCCGAAATTCTGGAGAAGGGCAAGATGATTCTTCAGGAGCGGGTGAAGGCGGAGATGCATCAGTCCGTGGTCGAGGTGGGGACAAGCGTCTGCCAGAACATCAAAGAGGCGAAGACAGAGTTACGCACGCTGCGCCGCAATATTATTCGGCTGGCGGGGGAAAATGGATTGAAACTGGCGTCGGTGGCCACGCATCCGTTTTCGGATTGGCGGACGCAGGAGATTCATCCCGACGAGCGTTACAAGAACATCATCGAGGACCTGCAACTGGTGGCGCGCGCCAACCTGATCTTCGGCCTGCATGTTCACATCGGGATCGAAGATCGCGAGACCGCGATTCACATGATGAATCACGCACGCTACTTCCTGCCGCACATCCTCGCGCTCTCGACCAATTCTCCCTTCTGGCTCGGCATGAATACCGGCCTGAAATCGTACCGCTGCAAAGTGTTCGACAAGTTTCCGCGCACCAACATTCCCGATTATTTTCCGAGCTGGGGCGAGTACGAGAATTTCATCAAGCTGCTGATCAAGACCAACTGCATCGATAACGCCAAAAAGATCTGGTGGGACATCCGGCCGCATCCTTTCTTCAACACAATCGAGTTCCGCGTCTGTGACATCCCGATGCGGGCGGACGAAACGATCGCCATTGCCGCCCTGATTCAGGCCACGGTAGCGAAACTTTACAAGCTTTATACAGCGAATCAGGGATTTCGGCTCTATCGCCGCGCCTTGATCATGGAAAACAAATGGCGCGCCGCTCGTTATGGACTCGACGGCAAGCTCATCGATTTCGGCAAGCAGAAAGAGGTTCCCGCTCGCGACCTGATTCATGAATACCTGGAATTCGTCGAGGATGTGGTCGATGAACTAGATTCGCGCGAGGAACTCGAATACATCCACAAGATTCTCGAGACCGGCAGCGGCGCCGACCGGCAATTGCGAATCTTCGAGCAAACGGGAGATCTGAAAAAAGTAGTCGATTACATCATTGGGGAGACGGAAGCCGGTCTGGCAGAAAGCGAAGAACCGGCAGCCGTAACGAAAGCAGGGTAATGAGCACTTCTGTACGTCCGAATCACATCAAACTGAACCAACTTCCTTTCGATCCGGAATTCACCGCGGGGGCTCGCAATGCCGTAAATGTCTGCCTGCGGATTCAGCCGAGCGAGCGTGTCTGCGTCATCACTGATGAGGCTACGCTGGAGATCGCGGCCTCGATCGTGTCAGAGCTCGAGAAGCTCAGCGCACCGTATCACGCGTGGGTGATGGAGGAACTGGCAGACCGTCCGCTGAGGGACCTGCCTCGTGAGATTCTTGAAGACCTCGAACAAAGCCAGGTGTCGATCTTTGCTGTACAAGCGCAGCGCAATGAGTTGCGCTCGCGCATTCAGATGACCGACGTCGTAAACCGACGGAAAATCCGTCATGCGCATATGGTCAACATCAACCGCCAGATCATGCTTGAAGGCATGCGCGCCGATTTTCAGCGAGTGGATCGCTTGAGCCAAAAAGTGGTCGAGATGGTGCGCAAGGCTTCGAAGATTCGCGCCAACACCGCGGCCGGCACCGATCTCACGGCCGATCTGAATCCGAACTATAAGTGGCTCAAGACCAGCGGCATTATCTCCCCGGAAAAGTGGGGGAACCTTCCCGGCGGTGAGATCTTTACGACTCCTGGAGAAGTGAATGGGACTTTCGTCATCGACGGAGTCGTCGGCGATTATCTATGCACGAAGTTCGGCAACCTGCTCGAGACTCCCCTCACGATCCGCATGAAGGGCAACCGCCTGACCGAAGCCCACTCCGAGAATCGAGAACTGCAAGACGACTTCTGGAAGTACACGCACACTGATGCCAACAGTGATCGCGTGGGTGAGTTTGCCATCGGCACGAACATCGATCTGAAAGATGTGATCGGCCAGATCCTGCAGGATGAGAAGTATCCCGGCGTTCACATAGCCTTCGGAAATCCCTACGGCGCTCACACAGGCGCGGACTGGGATTCGACTACGCACATCGACGTAGTCGGCCGGAAGTTCAACATTTGGGTCGATGACCGACAGATCATGCGCGAGGGAAAGTTTTTGGTGGAGGCTTAGCGGGATCGTTCCCGCTTCGCGAATTCTATGGGAAAAGCTCGACACGGAGACGACGAAATTAATCAAAAGCCTTACGCTCGGCTAGGGATGATTGGTGCTGTTGGTCATGGAGCAAGCACACTCAATGCGGCAATTGGCAAGGTGATGAGTGAGCGTCATCCTGTGCGGGAGTCCGAACTCCTAAAACCCTATATTGCTATTCTCCGTGGGCCCTCACGTCAATGTGTCGGCATATATGCCGAAAACGGTGAGAGCGCGAAGGAACTGCTTGAAAAACGGTATGGCAAAGGGAACATCCTCCTTGTACAGCGTACTGACCCTGACGAAATGCCGCGTGGGTAAGAGTCCTTCGACGGCGAACTTAGAATGCTAGCGTGATTGAAATGAGAACGATCGGTTCAAGCTCTAAGAGTGCTCCGCCATCGAGCACTGATCTGCTGCAAAAAGCCTATGCCGCCTTCAACGCCCGCGACATCGACGGCGCATTGGCGACGATGAGTCCTGACGTGGTATGGCCCAACGGCATGGAGGGCGGCACCGTCCAGGGTCACGAGGGCATCCGCGCCTACTGGACCCGCCAGTGGGGCATGGTTGATCCGCACGTCGAGCCAGTCAAATTTAGTGAAGACGAATCCGGACGCATCGTGGTCGATGTGCATCAAGTCGTACGCGACCTCACTGGAAAACAACTGCTGGATCGCACGGTCCAGCACGTCTACACCCTGAACCATGGTTTGATCCAAAGCATGGACATTCGCGAGTAAGCCGTTCCATACTGCCTCACTATGATTCCCTCGCTGCGCAGGCAGTTCAATCACAACTTTACCCCGGAGAAATACCAGACATTTCTACGGCGCATTGACCAGCAATGCGGGACCCATGTGCAGTTCCGGCTCTCAGAGACCCCGTGTTTCTTCCCGAAAGAATTGATCGATCAGATGGCGCGCTACGGCGAGGCCTTGATCCGGCAACTGGTCGACAACCCAGAATATCGCGCTACGTCGGACGAGGCCGTTCCGGCGGAGTTTAAGGTTCCGAATGAAGCTCCCCATCCGATATTCGTGCAGGTTGATTTCGGACTCGTGCGTGGCGCCAGCGGCGAATTGAAACCCAAACTGGTCGAACTGCAAGCCTTCCCTTCTCTCTACGCGTACCAGGGACCGTTGGCAGACGCCTACATCGACGTCTATGGTCTGAAGCCGGACTCCGGCCGACTGAAGTACCTGTTGAGCGGACTGGAAACGGACTCCTACCGCGAACTTCTCCGGCGCGCAATCGTGGGCACGCACGATCCCGAAAATGTGATTCTGATGGAAATCGATCCTGCGCATCAGAAGACGCTCCCCGATTTCCTTCTCACTGAGAAAATGTTAGGCGTCCGCGCAGTCGATATTGTCGATATCAAGAAGGATGACTCTCGTCTTTACTACGAGCGTGACGGCAAGCGCATTCCGATCCAGCGGATCTATAACCGTGCCATCGTCGACGAACTGGAACGCAAGAACGTAAAGATGGCCTTCGACTGGCGAGACGATCTCAACGTCGAATGGGCGGGACACCCCAACTGGTATTTCCGCATCAGTAAATTCTCCATCCCATACCTGAAACATGAGTCGGTACCAAAAACCTGGTTCCTCGATCAACTCAAAGAAATCCCCTCCGATCTCGGGAATTACGCCCTAAAGCCGCTCTATTCGTTTGCAGGTCTAGGCGTTGTAATTGCGCCGAAGAAGGAAGACATTGCGGCGATTCCCGACGACAAACGTCCGTACTACATCCTGCAGGAGCGCCTGAATTTCGAACCCGTGATCGAAACCCCTTTCGGCGGCACGAAAGCAGAGGTACGGGTGATGTACATCTGGCTGGAAGAACTGACGGCGGTGATGACGATTATCCGCATGGGCCGCGGACTCATGATGGGCGTCGATCACAACAAGAACATGGAATGGGTCGGGGCTTCGGCTGGCTTGTACGTAGAGTGAAGGCCTCGACGCCGCTGCTTGATTTCAGTGCAATGTCACTTCAGTTTCACAAACAGCAGCACGAAGATGGCCCAGATTCCCACGGTCATGGGAAACTGCACCACCATGGCATCCCGCATCGCGCCCCCTCTGGGCAGGGCAAATGTCAGCAACATCATGGCTAGAGGAGTCAGTATTCCAACAAGGAACTTTGCTTTGGCGTTCATTCCGTCGACCTCGGCTTTCCGTTTTCCCCCGAAAGAACTCGTTGCTACCGATAGCTGGCGATTGTACACCCGCCTTCGTCAGGCGACGCCCGCAAGGATCCATGTCGGCTAACGTGGTCGCCCGCCCCCATTGAGTTTTTCGTTGGATGAGGGCTAGGCAAGCACTTCAGGCTTGGCTGCTCCCGGTGGCGAGGCGGCTTCCAAACGCCGGCTCGCCAGAAGCCCACCCGCAAGCAGAACCATCGCCAAAATCACAGCAACCGCGATCCATCCCCAATGCTGCGTCGGATGCCGCAGCACTAGCAGCAAGTGCCGCCCGTAATGGCCGGCGACGTAGGCAATCGTGAAGTATCTGACTCCCCGGCAAACCGTGACGATTGCTAGAAATCGTCCCAGCGGATAATCCCCCGCACCTGCAGCCGCGAAAAACAATGAGGTCGGAGAGGGCAGCGGAATCGCCGTCGAAGCAATCAAGGTTCCCGTGCCCCAATGCTGAAACAGTTTCAGAAATTTCGAGAGCTTGCCCCGCTTGAATTTCTTGTCCAAATATGCGGAACCGGCAGTTCTCGCGATGCGGAAAGTCAGAAATGCACCAATGACCGATCCGGCCGTCGCTGCAACGGCATATTCCCACCATAACGGGCGATGACTCGCCGCGAGTACAGCAGTCAGAATATCGGGGCCGCCAAATGTCGGGAGCGGCGAACTATCGAGTATTGCCAGGAAGAAAAGACCTGCCGCTCCCAGATGCCGCAACGTTGTGAGCAGCGTCGGATGGGCGCGCGGTTTACGGAGCGGGGCGAGCAGGCTCAGCATGCCTGCAATATATCAACTTCTCCTGGAACTCCCTGTGAAGCCTAACGGATCTTTTGCACGATCGTGGTCTCGAGTTCCCTGCCGTTCGGCCGCTTCACGTACATCTTGTCGCCTTTTAGCCGGACGGGGACCGAAGAGCCCGCGCCGATCTCGCCAGGTACGTAACCATCTGCCGATTCTGGGCAGTACTCGCCCACATATTGCGCTCCATTGACCCTGACAATAATGGCCGCACGCCGGTTTCGGTTCTCAGCTTGCTCCCGGATTTCGCGCTCCGCTTGTGTCCAGTTCTCCACGTCACGGCCTGGAATCCGTCCGCTTTGAACGTAAATTTCTTCCGCACGGCGACGGGTCGCTTCACGGTAATCTGCCGCAAAAACAGAAGTCGGCGAGTCGCTTAAAAGGTCAGTGTCCACAGTGAGACCTCTCCTTGCTGGACCCTTTTCGCGCAATGCTGGGTGTCCAATCTCATGTTAGTCCCTCCAAACCATGCTAGGGTCTCCTGGCATCAAACCAACGGACGTAGTGGAAGCCAATTTCAGGAAAGTTGAACCGGCGTTCCAAACAGGGAGCACTCGCCGGAAGCCTAACCGTTCTCATGTCTTGCAGGGGCAATCGAACATGGCAGTTGACCGGAATAGGCGAGCGGCCTAACATTACCGCGACCACCGCCGGGCAGCGTCCAGCGCTCATATGATCGGCCAGCAAGTATCCCACTACCGCATCCTCGGCAAGCTCGGTGGAGGAGGTATGGGTGTGGTTTATGAGGCCGAGGACCTGAAACTCGGGCGGCACGTCGCTCTGAAATTCATCCCTGAAAATCTGGCCGGCGACCCTAAGTCTCTGGAGAGATTCACCCGCGAAGCCCGGGCCGCTTCTCTGCTCAATCATCCCAACATTTGCACAATTCACGGGATCGAAGACAATAACGGCCATCCCTTCATTGTGATGGAAAGGCTCGAAGGGGAGAGCCTCAAACAGCATATCGCCGGGCACCCCGTGCCTGTCGACAAGGTGCTCGACGTAGGTGTCCAGGTGGCCGACGCTCTGATGGCATCGCACGCCAAGAACATCGTCCACCGCGACATCAAGCCGGCGAACATCTTTCTGACTCCGTCTGGCCAGGTCAAAGTACTCGACTTCGGACTGGCCAAACTCGTCCATAACCTCGGAACTGAAGATGACGCCGGCGCCGACAATTCTTTGACTGCGATCGGCGTCATCCCGGGCACCGCCGTCTACATGTCGCCAGAGCAGGCCCGCAGCGAGACTGTTGACGCCCGCAGCGATCTGTTCTCCTTCGGCGTCGTCCTCTACGAGATGTGCACGGGTAAGAAACCCTTCACCGGCGCCAATTCGCTGGTCACCCTCGATGCCGTGTTGCACGCCAAGCCTACACCGCCGCGCGATCTGAATCCGAAGATTCCCATCGAACTGGAAGGCATCATCGGCAAGGCGATGGAGAAAAACCGCAACCATCGTTACCAGAGCGCAGCCGAGATGAAATCGGATTTGGCGTTGTTGAAGCGTGAATCCGAATCGGGCCAGGTAAAGAGCGGAACCAATACTGCCAGGTTGCGCGCCGCGACGAAGACTTTCGGCCGTAACACACGTTTGCAAACCTATCTGCTGATTGGAACCGCAGCCTTGCTGGTGACCGTGCTCGCCGCGGTGGGTGCATGGTGGTACAAGCATCGAGAACTCGCCAATGCGGAGCAGCGAAATGCCATTGCAGTTCTTCCCTTGCAAAACATGAATGGCGATTTCAACGTCGATTATCTCCGATTTGCTCTGGCCGACGAACTGACTAGCGTGCTGACATATTCTCGAACGCTCGAAGTTCGCCCCTCATCAGTGACTCGGAAGTATGTCCAAATCGACCTCGATCCTAAGAAGGTCGGACAGGAAATGCGGGTAGGGAGGATACTTACCGGGTCCTTCCGCAAGCAAGGCGACCAGCTACTGGTCACCTTAGAGGCGATTGACGTTCCGACTGACCGTCTGCTCTGGCAAACAACCGTCGCCGAAAAAAGTGACAACCTGATTGGCTTACAGGAGCAATTGACCACCCAAGTCCAGCACGGCTTGTTGCCAATTTTGGGCGGTGCCGGAGGCGCGGTCGAAGCCGCTGCCTCTCGCCCCAAGAACCAGCAGGCGTATGATTTCTATTTGCGCAGTGTTGCTGTCCCCCACGACCCCGCGCCCAACAAACAAGCGATTACGATGCTTGAGTGGGCCGTCGGGATCGATCCAACCTATGCGCCCGCGTGGGAGGCCCTAGGCCAGCGGTACTACTTCGATTCAACCTACGGTGGCGGCGGCGAGGAGATGTTCCAGCGCTCGAATTCAGCCTACGAGCGCGCGATCTCGCTGGACCCGAACCGAGTCATGGCCGCCAGCAGCCTGATCACCAATCGCGTCGAGCGCGGTGAGCTCGGGCGTGCATACGACGCCGCAACCGATCTCGTGAGGCGGCGTCCACAAAGCGCCGATGCTCACTTCGCTCTGGCGTATGTCCTGCGCTATGCCGGCATCCTCGACCAATCGACTCAGGAATGCAATGCCGCCCGGCAACTCGATCCTGGCAACTTCTTCTTCCGCTCGTGCGCATGGTCATTCCTGGAGATGGGTAAAACCGATCGCGCCATGGATTTCGTTCATCTGGATGCCGGATCGGAATGGGCGGCATGGGTCACGCCCTACATCTATCTGGCGGAGGGCAATGTGTCCGAAGCGCACAACGCCGCCAAGAACATGGGCAAAGCCGCGTCGTATCATCGTGAGTTGATGGAGGCTTGCACCGCGACGCCTCGTCCTGCGGATCTGGCGAGAATTGTCCGCGACAGCGAATCATCAGTGATGATCGAGCCTGATGCCGAGAACTGGTACCACGTCGGCGCGCTGATGGCAGCCTGCGGTCAGAGCGAACCAGCTCTGCGTCTCCTGAAAGCTGCTGTGCAGCAGAACTACTGCGCCTATGGGGCATTGTTAGACGACCCTCTGCTCAAAGACCTGCGCAAGGAAACAGCGTTTAACCAGGTGCTTACTCAGGCGAGCAATTGCCAGGCGATGTTGAAGGAAAACCGTCAGTAAACATTTCAATGGGAAACTTTACCCGACGGGCGATTCTCCAATCCTCAGTCATAAGCCTGGCCGCGTCCCAGCTTCCCCTGGAAACAGCGGTGGCGTCCGACATCACCCGCAAGGGGCGAATTCGTCAGTCGGTCTGTCAGTGGTGCTACCGGCAAATGTCGATCGACCAGTTAGCCCAGTCCGCGGCAAGCATCGGCCTGCAAGGGGTCGATCTGTTGCAACCGGACGACTACGAGGTCCCGCGTCGCTACGGTCTGGTTTGCACCATGGGATATGCGGGCGGCGGGGAGATTAACAAAGCTCTGAACCGCACTGAGAATCACGCCGCGATTGAGCAGGCTTTTCGCGCGAACATTCCGCGGGCAGCAAAGGCGGGCGTTCCCAACGTGATTACATTCTCGGGCAACCGCGCCGGCCTATCGGATGAGGAGGGCGCGCGCAATACGATCGCCGGCCTGAATCGTGTCAAAAAGATTGCGGAAGACCATGGCGTGACCATTTGCCTGGAGTTGCTCAACAGCAAGCGGGATCACCACGATTACATGTGCGATCACACGGCCTGGGGCGTGCGCGTGGCGCAGCAAGTCAACTCGCCGAACGTGAAGCTCCTGTACGACATCTATCACATGCAGATTATGGAAGGCGACCTGATCGAAACTATAAGCACCAACATCCAGTGGATCGGGCACTTTCATACCGGTGGCGTCCCCGGCCGCCATGAATTGAACGGCACCCAGGAAATTCAATGGGATGCGGTGATGCGAGCCATTGCCGGATCGGGCTTCCGAGGGTACGTCGCTCACGAATTCATCCCAACGGCGGACCCACTGGCTTCGCTGAAAAGTGCCACCGATTTGTGCGACGTCTGAGTTGCCCCTCTAACCGCCTCTTTCCCGGCGAGTCTAATGATATGTGACAATAAAGCGGAAAGAATTTGCGTCGGAGCGGGGGTAGGCCCCATCCTTGTAACGTGAGACATTCCGGACCCGTCAGCCTGCTGCGGCAATCTCCCCGCTGCGTTCCAGTCAATTTTCAGTGCTTGCACCTCTCCGGGCTCAAGCACGTTTGCCTGATCACCATCTTCGCTCTGACCGCGCCTGCTCAGGCCCCATCAACTGCGAGCAGCAAAGAGCGTACACAACACGCCCCCTCTGCTATCACGATCGCTGACAGATTCGCGGAGCCTCCCGGTCTTCTGTATCAGGGTGTTCCCTCGGATATCCCCCAGGACGAAGGTGTTGCCGGTCTACGCCTCCAGCTTTTGCGCCTTGGCACTACCGCCCGACTGATGCAGGTAGTGGCGCATCCTGACGATGAAGACGGCGGCCTCTTGACCCTTCAGGCCCGCGGTCACGGCGTGAGCACGCTCCTGATGACGTTGAATCGCGGCGAGGGCGGCCAAAACAAGATCGGCAGCAACCTGTCCGACGTTCTCGGCGTTCTGCGAACCGAGGAACTTCTCGCCTCAGACCAGCATTACGGTGTGCAGGACCGCTTCTCGCGCGTCGCGGATTTCGGATTCTCGAAGAACCCCGACGAGACTTTCACCAAATGGGGCGGCCATGACGTCGCTCTCGCGGACATGGTTCGCGTCATTCGGACGTTTCGCCCCGACGTGTTGGTCGCGCGTTTCTCTGGCACCGAGCGCGATGGTCATGGAAACCACCAGGCATCAGGCATTCTGACGAAAGAAGCGTTCCATGCTGCGGCCGATCCCAAGCGTTTTCCCGAACAGATCGCGCAAGGTCTGGAGCCATGGCAACCCAAGAAGCTTTACATCGGCAACGTCTGCCCCTGGGGCTCGATGACCTGCCCCGATCCGGACTGGTCCGTGAAGTTCAACACGGGCCAACGCAACGCAGAGCTCGGGATGTCCTACGTTCAGTTCGCGATGAAGGGTCTCCGGCATCAGCTTTCGCAAGGCGCAGCCAACTGGACCATCGACGACGGCGACCGGTTCACCTTCTATCGCCGCGTGGACTCCGTCTTGCGGGACCAGAAAACTGGACACGAACAGGACTTCTTCGACGGAATCGACACTGCCTGGCAAGCGCTTGCCTTGCGATTCGACATCTCGGAAGCCGATGTACCCGGGTTTCGTTCCCAATTGGCCGAAATCGCAAAGCTGGTTGCCGACGCATCAAAAACAGCCAGCGGCACAGATCCATCGCTTTCGGCTCGGCCTTTGACGAAACTTGTCACGCACTTGACCAAGCTGAGCGGTCAAATCAACACCAGCAATTCGCCCCTTGCCACGAAGCTCGATTTGCTGACCCGCATCGCCGAGAAACAGCAGCAAGCCGAGACGGCGCTCAATCTGGCCCTTGGCATAACACTTACCGCCAATGTCTCTTCCAACGAGGGCCTCAAGGCAGGCATTCCGAAGGAAGACGACGCGCTGACGACCGTCTCTCCCGGACAAGAATTCATGGTCGGCGTAACTCTCCACAACGGCTCGAAGCTGCCCTTGACGATTGATCACATCAAGCTCGAAGTGCCCGCGGGATGGAATACGATTGACGGAAAGACCCGCCCTGAGACCGTTGCTCCCGGCAGAGACCTTCACGCCGACTTCCGCCTGCATGTGCCGAAAGACACCGCCTACACGCGGCCATACTGGCATCGCGACGATCCCGATACCGACAGCATCCATCACGTCGACAACGAACAATACGCGACACTTCCCTTTCCCCCTCCATCCCTACAGGCACGGGTGGAATACTCCGTAGGGGATGCCAAAGAAGATCGCGCACGAAATGGTATTGCTGTGCCCGTAGTTACTCCGTTCCTAGACGAGACCGGAAAAGAGCGGTCGCGCCCATTGGCCGTAGTACCCTCTTTTTCTGTGGCCCTTGAGCCGGGCACGCAGGTGATTTCCACCCACAATGGAAAGACCACCACGGTGACCGTCGGCGTCATCAGCGATCTCACTCGCAACGTTCACGGCGATTTGCGCCTGGAGCTGCCGGATGGTTGGCGCTCCGAGCCCGCCCAAACGCCGGTGAGTTTGACGCATCGCGGAGAAAAGCAGGAAATCGAGTTCAAAGTCTTTCCCGCCGGATTGCAGCAGCAAGGCCGCGCCACCATCCGAGCAATCCTCGAGTCGGAAGGCGAGAAATACAGCGAAGGCTACACTCTCGTCGCGCGCGAAGATCTCGGCAGCTTCTACTACTATCAACCGGCGCGGCAGCGGGTCAGCATCGTGGATGTGCAAGTTCCCCACGACCTGAAAGTTGGATACATCATGGGCGCCGGAGATGACATTCCCACCATGCTCAAACAGGTTGGGATGAACGTCACCATGATTCCTGCTGAGCATCTTGCGACGGAAGACCTGTTCAAATTTGGAACCGTTGTCCTCGGTATCCGCGCGTACGACACGCAGAAAGATGTCATTGCGAATAACAAGAAATTGCTCGACTTCGTCGAAGCCGGCGGGACACTCGTCGTGCAATACAACACCACCGCCGGAGACTTCAGCGGGAAATTCATGCCGTATCCCGCGGACTTGAGCCGCGCTCGGGTGTCGGTCGAGGATGCTCCAGTCGACATCCTCGCACCGCAAGACTCCATCTTTCATTACCCGAACACCATCACCCAGGATGATTTCAACGGATGGGTGCAGGAACGCGGCCTCTACTTCATGAGCAAATGGGACGATCACTTCACACCGCTTCTGGCCTGTCATGATCCCGGAGAAGAGCCGCAGAAGGGCGGCCTGTTGCGCGCGCAATATGGTAAGGGAACCTACATCTACACCGGATACGCGTTCTTCCGCCAACTTCCCGCGGGCGTTCCAGGAGCCGTACGGCTGTTCATTAATATTCTCAGCGCAGGCCAGCACCAGCTATAGAGACGTAGCTTGCTACGTCTTCGTTCGTCGCAGCATGTACGCGGTCAAAGAACGCCTCAGCGAATATGGATTCAACGGCGCCAACACAATCCGCGTCTCCAACTCTCATCCGCGGCATGGGCCTCTGGAGCGCCACCGCGATGAATATGATCGATATGATCGGCGTCGGGCCCTTCATCACCATGCCCCTCGTGATCGCAGCCATGGGAGGCCCACAGGCGCTGCTGGGTTGGATTGCAGGCGCGTTGCTCGCCGTTTGTGACGGATTGCTAACCGCCGAACTGGGAGCGGCTCTGCCGATGTCCGGCGGATCGTACCGCTACCTCCGCGAAATATACGGCCCCCAGAAATGGGGACGCCTGATTTCCTTCCTGTTCATCTGGCAGGTGTCGTTCAGCGCTCCACTTTCAATTGCCACCGGTTGCATCGGGTTGGCAGGCTACGCGGCGTACTACTGGCCGGAACTCGACACCGTGTACGCTCATCACGAGGCAGCGCTCCACTTGCCGTGGGCGGGCACACTGCAAGCGAGTTGGATCGTAACTCCGGGAACAGCGGTCGCGGTTGTAGTCTGTTTCTTGACGGTGTTTCTGCTGTACCGGCAGATCACTGTGATCGGACGCATGTCGAAGGTGTTGTGGTTTGCGGTGATGGGAACGATCCTCTGGATCATCTTCGCCGGTCTGACTCACTTCAACGCAGCGCGCGCCTTTGATTTCCCCCCCGGCGCATTCACCCTCTCGCATCATTTCTGGAATGGGCTCGGCCTGGCCCTGCTGGTCGCAGCCTACGATTATTGGGGATACTACAACGTTAGTTTTCTCGGCGACGAGATCGAGGACCCTGGGAAGAATATTCCACGGGCCCTGCTGCTTTCCATTCTCCTCGTAGCCTGTCTATATCTAATGATGAACCTGTGCATTCTGGCCGTCGTGCCCTGGCGCGAAATGTTGACCGCAGGACAGAACAACACTGGTTTGTATGTTGTGTCATTGTTCATGCAGAGGATTTACGGAAGCTGGGCCGCCCGACTCGTTACAGGACTCGTAATCGCTACAGCTTTTGCCTCCGTTTTTTCGCTCATGCTGGGCTACTCCCGGGTTCCATACGCGGCGGCGAAAGACGGCAACTACTTCCGGGCCTTTGCCAAAGTCCACCCGGTGCATCGATTCCCGCACGTTTCCCTGCTTGCGCTCGGCGTCGTGGCGGCAGCCTTCTGCTTTCTGCGGCTTAAGGACGCCATCGCCGCGCTCGTCGTGATCCGCCTGATTCTGCAGTTCCTGGTGCAGGCGGTGGGTTCGATTGTGCTCAGGATCCGCCGACCGGAGCTTCCACGGCCGTTTCGCATGTGGTTGTATCCGCTACCGGCATTACTTGCGAGCGCTGGATTTCTTTTCATATTGTTCAAACGGGAAAACTGGCAGAAGGAGATGCGATATGCGGTTGTGATCCTCCTGTCGGGTGTTCTCATTTACATGATTCGAGCCTGGATGGACTCGGAGTGGCCGTTTCGCACGGCAAAGACCTAGCTAATGAGCACAGAAGGACTCAGAGGAAGTACCGTTGGCTGATCACATCTCAATTCCTGCGGTAGGAATGCAGCGTCAGCGCCCCGACTCGCCTTGGGCGCCGCTCCGTGAACCTTTGTTTCGTTCGCTGTGGATCGCCGCCGTCGTTTCTTACACCGGTACCTGGATGCAGAACGTGGGCGCCGGCTGGCTCATGACCCAACTCACCGACTCCCCTCTCATGGTGGGCTTGGTTCAGGCCGCCGCGGCAGTTCCAGTTTTTCTCGTCGTGCTTCCAGCAGGCGCACTGGCCGACATGGTCGACCGCCGCAGGCTTCTTCTAGTCACCCAGGGTTGGATGGTTCTTGCCGCCGCCGCTCTAGGCATCCTGACGCTGTCAGGTGCGGTGAGTCCGTGGGTCCTCCTTCTATTCACGCTCCTGTTGGGCCTAGGCGCTGTAATGAATGATCCGGCTTGGCAGGCGATCACGCCTGAGGTCGTATCGCCCCAGCGCCATGCATCCGCTGTCGCCTTGAACTCGGCGGGGTTCAACGTGGCGCGTGCCGCAGGTCCCGCTCTGGGCGGCATGGTGGTTGCTGCCGCCGGGTCCGGATGGTCGTTCCTGCTGAATGCAGCGTCGTTTTTCGGAGTGATCTTGTTCTTGTACACGTGGAAACGTACGCCTATTGTGCCGCAACCTAGCCGGGGGATCAGCGCGGCCATCGCAGAGGGCTTCCGCTACGTCCAAGGCGCTCCCAAGGTAAGATCTGTTCTCATACGCACCGGCGCCTTCAGCTTGGGCGCCAGTTCCCTGCTGGCGTTGCTTCCCGTCGTCTGTCAGCCTCACGGCGTACAAGGATACGGATTACTGCTGACCTGCTTCGGGCTTGGAGCGCTTGCCGGAGCTGCGGTTCTCCCTCGACTGCGTGTGGAATATTCGGTCGATGGCCTCGTCGCTGGCGCGACTATCGTGTTCGCTATCATGACCTTCGCAGCCGGACAAGTCCATATCTTTGAGTGGCTGTGTCTGGTATTGTTTACGGCTGGAGCCGCGTGGATTGGCATTCTGGCCTGCTTTAATGTAGTGGCTCAGACCATGTGTCCGTCGTGGATGCGGGGACGGGCGGTTTCGATGTATCTGCTGGTTCTGCAGGGAGGCATGGCTATCGGCAGCGCACTATGGGGAGCAGTGGCGACGCGTCAGGGAGTCCCTGAGGCACTCGCATGGTCGGCACTGGTGATGGTGGTGGGGCTTTCTACTATCCGCCGGCATCGACTGACAGCCGCAGAGCTGGAGATGGCTCCGGCGGTCGTCAGAGACTAATAGGGGGAATGATGAAAGCAAAAGTGACAGTAATTGCTTTTCTGCTGATCGCGGGTATGGCTGCCCAAGCCACGAAACCGAAGGAAGAGCGCCGTACTGTCACACAGGTCCTCGACCGCACCGTCTACAACATGGAGATGGAGTTCATTCCCGCGGCCGAGGCCATGCCAGAGGATAAGTTCGGATACGCGCCGACCAACGGGGAATTCAAGGGCGTCCGCACTTTTGCTCAACAGATCAAGCACGTCGCCGCCGTGAACTACGAATTGGGCGCGGCCATTTTAGAAGAGAAGCCGCCCATGGATGTCAACGGCGAGGCAGGTCCCGCATCGGTGACTTCCAAGGCCGACATTCTCAAGTATCTGAAGGACTCTTTTGCGTACGTCCACAAAGCCATCGCGACGATCAATGAAACCAATCTCGTGGAAACGGTGAGAAGCCCATTTGGCGAAGGAAAGGTTTCGCGCCTGGGACTTGCCTGCTCTGTTTCCTGGCATGGATACGACCACTATGGCCAGATGGTCGAATATCTACGGATGAACGGAATCATCCCCCCAGCAAGCCGGTAGCGCCGGGCTCACTTAGTCGATAAAGATAGCGAGGGTGCCCCATCCTTCTTTCGCGCTCTTTGCGAAAGAGGGTGGGGGTTTTGACTTTGTAAGGCAGCCTCAGAGAGGCCATGGTCGGCAACTCCAGATTTCTCCAAATGTCTCCCTTGTTGCTATCATTCAGCGCATCGCATGGGCATCGACTGGCAGACATTCCGCCTGACTCTGCAACTCGCGTTCACTGTCTCGCTCATTCTGCTGCTGCTCGGCCTCCCCATCGCTTATTGGATCGCCTTCTCGAGCTGGCGATGGAAGTTCCTGTTGGAAGCGGTGATCGCCCTGCCAATCGTGCTTCCCCCAACGGTGTTGGGGTTCTATGTGCTGGTCGCCCTCGGCCCTCGCAGCCCGTTAGGGCGTTGGTGGATTGCCCTCACCGGACACACCCTGGCTTTCACCTTCACGGGTCTGGTAATCGGATCGATCCTCTACAGCCTTCCTTTCGCCGTGCAACCCTTCGCCGCATCGTTTTCAGCGGTCGATAGGAGGCTGATTTCTGCGTCCGCAACGCTTGGTGCTTCCCCCCTGCGCACGTTTCTACGCGTGATCGCCCCACTCTCCGCGCCCGGGCTAATTACCGGTGCTGCTCTGTCTTTCGCGCACACGATGGGCGAATTCGGCGTGGTGCTTATGGTAGGCGGGAACATTCCAGGGATCACACGCACGGTCTCTATCGATATTTATGATCGGGTACAGTCCTCAGATTACGCAGGCGCCAATCAGACGGCCTTGGCTCTTCTTGTTGTTTGCTTCGCTCTTCTGGCGCTGGTTTACGGACTAAATCGTCGTGCCTGGGTCATTCATCCCATAAAATAGAGTGCAATGAGCGACATGCGCACTGCTGTCGAATTAGCCGCGACCCCGCGTAACACTCCGACCCCGACTGCTGCTCCGTTACAAGCGAAATTTCAAAAGAACCTCCAGTCACGAGGCAACGAATTTCTTCTGGATGTCGCTGTTGACGTTATGCCCGGCTTCACCATCCTTTTCGGGGCATCGGGCGCCGGCAAAACCACGCTGCTCGATTGCCTGGCGGGACTCACTACGCCCGACTCAGGACGCATCTCGCTCGCTGAGCGTGTGTTGTTCGACTCTTCCCTCCGGGTGAATGTGACGACAGCACAGCGACGCGTGGGATACGTATTTCAGAGTCTGGCGTTGTTCCCGCACATGACCGCGGAACGGAACGTGGCTTACGGCTTGGCGCATCTGTCGTCTGAGGAAAGCACTCGCCGTGCAACGTCAGTGCTTGAAGCATTCCGGATCTTTCACCTCGCCCGCCGTAAGGCTCGTGATATTTCCGGCGGAGAAAGCCAGCGCGTCGCCCTGGCACGAACGTTAGTGACTGATCCGGATTTCCTATTGCTGGACGAGCCTCTGGCCGCCCTTGACGCGCCCAGAAAGGCAAGTATCATTGACGATCTCCGCGAGTGGAATCGCACGCACAACATACCCATCCTGTATGTCACTCACAGCCGGGATGAAGCTTTCGCCCTGGGCGAGCGACTAATAGTGCTGGACAGCGGACGCGTCATCGCCCAAGGCACACCACACGAGGTACTCAGTGCGCCTGACATGGAGACCGTGGCGCAGTTGGCTGGCTTCGAGAATATTTTTGATGCCGCCGTCGAGGCGGTGCGTCCCGAGCGCGGGACCATGACCTGCCGCATTGCCGGGGATGCGGGTGGGGTTGTCCTCGAAACCCCTCTCGTACGCGGCGGAGTGGGGTCAACGCTGCGCATCGGGATTCGCGCCGGAGATATTCTGCTGGCGACTTCCCCGCCGATCGGACTCAGCGCCCGCAACCTGATACCGGGCCGTATCCAATCGCTGGAGCAACGTGATGTGATCATCTCCGCCCGCGTGAAGTGCCGGGTCGAGATGGAGGTTCACCTCACTCTGGCCGCGCGCGATTCTCTGGAACTCGCTCCGGGCAAGGAAGTGTGGCTTGTGATCAAGACGCACTCGTGCCACCTGATGCAGCGCTGATGCCGGGGCGTTCGCAGCCTATCGCTTGACGATTTTTTGACAATTTCCAAACAATCTCTTTTTCCACTCCTGATACTTTCAATTCAATTTCCGAGGGCTTATGACACACATTCATCGGCCGACAGCACACGCCTCGACGGCTCATTTCCTTTGTCTCATAATCGTGTTCTCCCTCTCGTACTGCGAGGCTCAATCCTCCGCGTGGCCGACCCACTCTCATGACGAGCAACACTCAGGCGTCTCCTCCATGCAGTCGCAACCACTCAACAAGATCCACTGGAAGACGCCGGTGGACTTGGCGGTTCCTGCCGGCGAAATCTTCATCCACTACGGCTCGCCCTTGGTCACGGCCCGCAACACCATCATCGTCCCACTAAAAATCGGAACGGATAGTTTTCGCATAGTGGCCCATAACGGCGCGACCGGAAAAATCCTGTGGAAGCACAGTACGAGTTACCAGGCGCCTTTTGCGGGGTTCTTGCCGGGCATGGGCCCCACGCTCTTTCAAAACCGGCTTTTCATTCCTGACAGCGCAGGTCGCGTCATGGTGCGACGAAGTCCGGATCTGGCCACGGGTCAAGTCAGCGAGCTTTATTTCTACGGACAAAAGAATTTTCAGGCAAACCCGACCGCCTATGAGCAAAGCGTTCAGATCAACACGCCTTTCACGGTCGACGCGCACGGCAATCTCTTCTTCGGATTTCTAGCGGTTGGCCCGACGCCCATCGGCCTGCAAAGCGGTCTCGCCCGCATTGCTGCAGACGGCACAGGAACATGGGCCTCAGCTGCATTCCTTAGCGGAGATCTTTCCATTAGCGAAGTGTCGATGAGCTGCGCACCAGCCCTTTCCCTCGACGGTAGCATTCTCTACGTCGCAGTCAGCAGCGGCGACTTCGGATTCGGTTATCTGCTCGCGCTCAATAGCAGGACCCTGGCAGTGATCAACAGGGTCCGGCTCACCGATCCGTCATCAGGTTTCGACGCCATCATGACCGACGAAAGCAGCGCGACTCCGACCGTCGGCCCCGACGGCGACGTGTACTACGGGGTCCTGGAGAACCCCTTCCCGCTCCACAACGACCGGGGTTGGCTGCTTCATTTCAATCGCGACCTCTCGCAACAGAAGATTCCCGGAAGCTTTGGATGGGACGACACGGCATCCATCGTCGACGCATCCCTCGTATCCAGCTATCACGGCACCTCGCAGTATCTGCTCATGACGAAATACAATAACTACGCGGGCATCAACACGGGCGATGGACACAATCGAGTTGCCATCCTCGACCCCAACGACACCGAGGCCGATCCCGTCATCCTCACAACTGAAGTGATGAAAGAGGTCGTTACGCAGCTCGGCGTTACTCCGGATCCCAATTTCCCGACGTTTCCCGGCGCGGTACGCGAGTGGTGCATCAACACTGCCGCGGTGGACCCATTTACGAAGTCCGTGATCGTCAACAGCGAAGACGGGAAGCTGTACCGCTGGGATCTCACTAGCAACACCCTATCCGAGGTGATCAAATTGTCCAGAGGAATCGGCGAAGCCTACACTCCGACAATCATCGGAGCAGACGGCACGGTGTACGCCATCAATCAGGCAGTGCTCGATGCGATTGGGAAGTAGGTGACTTTCGACACGGGAGCCACGCCGGTTGAAGGGTGAGACAATTCGCAGGCCGCGATCCTAACGACGTGCGTTTAGGATTTCTATTTTGTCCATCTCAATCACCGCCACCCACTGCCCTTTGCGCTCCTCCAAGAAAACAATCCGCCCGCCAAGAATCCGCGCCGCAGCTTCCGGCGGCAAGTCCCGCTCATACCCAAAAAATCGCCGCTTCATTTCCGTCCACTCTTGCCATCGTTCGAGCATCGGACGCGCAGGCTCATACTTCGTGGAAAACACCAGGGCAACATCAAAGTTCGAGCGGAAATCTGCCGCCGACAGAACCTGTTCCAGTGAGAAATCTTCGATGCGCACGACCTGCACAGGTCTCGTTACATAACCCAGCCACGGACGAGCCAGTTCATCCGAGGCCGGCCACGCCGTCAGCACGTGCGCCATGGGATACCGCGCTTCGAGACGGCGCTCCGCTTCTTCATGCAAGACGACGTAATCGCGATAGGCCAGATTATCCTCCGGCGAGAATCCATACGGCGGGTTCCAGAACCAAGCCACCACAAACGCAACCCCAACCGCGGCCACTGCTGCGGGCCAGTATCGAAGCCGCCGTCGCAGTGTGGAGACAGCTAGGATGATCACCAGCGGGACCGCAGAGAGCAAATACCGCGCCAGCACCGCGCCCCCAATCAACGCCATCGCGACCACGTAGGCGATGATCACTACAAAGAAATTTGCCTGCACCGGAATCGCAATCCGCGGGCGCTCGATGCCGCCATCTTTCAGCGGGGATAGCCACATCGCCAGCAGCATTCCGCCCGTCAGCAGCCACAGATGCATATAGCCGAAGGTTTGCCACAGCCGCAACATCAGTGCCAGCACGAAGCGCAGCGGATTCAGCGTGGCGGCGACGTTGTACCGAAAGAATTCCGGATTTCCAAACACATACCCGGTGCGCGCGTAGTGGTAGCAATACCAGGCGGCGAGCGGCAGAACGGGAATCAGAAGCCCCAGAATCCGATTCCGATCGGGTTCTGAGTCGGGTGTCCGCCAGAGTCCTCGCAACTTTCCGCTGTTCTGCGCAAGGTGACCGACCAATTCCCAGGCCACAAGCGCGAGCGGAGCAAGAATCGCAGTCTCCTTAGCCAACGTGGCGAGTGAAAACCAGAAAGCGGTCGCTCTCCATCGACCTTCGATAAAGGCCAGCAGACCCCAAAGCGTCAGCCCGGCGGCCGCTAAATCCACCTGAGCCAACGAACTCTGCGCGAAGAAAACCGGATACACCCCCGTACACACGGTTGCAGCAATGGCGACCGGGGTATTCGCCACGCTCTTCGCCAATCGAAATAGTCCGAGTAAGGAAAACGACGCGATCACCAGCATCGCAGAGCGCGCCACCGCTGGAGCGTAGCCAAAGCACTTCCACCACAGCGCGATCCACGCCAAGACGAGCGGCGGATGGGCATTCGAAACGGTCGTGTGAGGAATAAGATTCCCGGTCAGGAGCAGATCACGGGCAGCGGGAACGTAATAGCCAGCTTCATCCCAGAAATACGGCAATTGCAGCAGAGCAGCGTGCAGCAGGAAGACCGCAACAAAGATGAGAACGAACACCAAGCCAGGATGCCAGCTCGATCGCATGGGCGAAGTCATTTTATCTGTAGAGACGTTGCTTGCAACGTCTCTCGCACTGCTCTAGTGCACCGGCCCCGGCGACATCCGCGGATCGAGTTTGATTTCCCCGAACGTGCCTTCGTAGCTCGCAACATTCTGCTGCAACAACCCCAGCAACGCCTTGGCCTGCTGCGGGCTCAAATAAATCCCCTGGAAATTGCGGATCTCGACGTGGGTTTCACTCTGCTGCTGCAACGTGCCGAAAATGAGGAAAAAGTCCCAGATATTCACGCGCATCTGCACGCTGTTCGCATAATTCTCGCGGTACGACGGATCACTGACTAACTTAATGTTCGGTTGAGTCGGATTATTCATGGCTGGAAGTGTAAACGAGTTCGGCCGCAGAAACAGGCAGGTGGTGATACTAGTGACAAAAAGTGTCAGCGGATTGATTGTTTGCGGCGGGTAAGGGCCAACCCGACGTTACCCAAGGGCCGTACGTTCCTTGGGATATCCACACAAAACAAGGCACTTACGCGCCCTCGAGCTATTACTTTGGGAAGTACCTGATGGCGTTGAAAATGCGATACAGTCAGTGTCTGCCCCGACGAGACTGGGGCCGTGCGGAAAACCTTATGACCCAAAATAACGATCAGGCGATGATGGAAGAAATCGTCCTTCCCGAACATCTGCTTCCCCTTGGATCAGTGCTGGGCCAGGGAGTATCGGCGCTCGATTTGTGTATGGTTCTTGCCAAGATTTTCCGGGTGCAGTACACCGAGGTTGCCTTGCTTCGCCTCGAGGGTGGGTTGCTGCGCTTTGTTTTCCCGGAATACCTGCGCACCACGGGAGCGATTCCGCTCTCCAGCAAAGCGGTGGCGGCGCACACGGCTCTCAGCAAGAAGCCAGAAATCTTTAACAACTTTGCTCGTGTCAAGCATGCAAGTATCTTTGAAACGATCAAAGCCGAAGATAACGAAAACGCGGCACCGGCCCCGATTCAGAAACTCATGTCCGTACCGGTCATGGACCGGGACTCGGCTGTGGTCGGTGTGATTCAGATCTCGCGCAAAGCGCTCGATTCAAAATTTGCGCAAGATTTCAGTCGCGAAGACTTGCACGACCTGGAACTGGTCGCTGGACTCTTGGCTACCGCTCCGGCGCTGATGACGAATTAGTTGGACCTGAAGAATGACAGAGGATGCCCAAGCATCCTCTTTTTCTTCCACTAATTTCTAGCGCGGTGACTTCGAAAACACACGCAGGTCTGTTCCGGTCATCTCTTTCGGTTCATCGGCGCCAAGCATCCCCAGAACTGTCGGCGAGATGTCGCGCAGCGATCCATTCGGCTTCAAGGTGAACTGACTCGAATTCTCCGCAACTACGATGAAGGGCACAGGATTCGTGGTATGCGCCGTGTGCGGCCCCCCGGTCGCAGGATCGATCATCAGCTCGGCGTTCCCATGATCGGCAGTAATCAGCATTGCGCCACCTTTTGCCCGAATTGCCGATTCAATTCGACCCAGGCAGGCATCCACCGTTTCAACCGCCTTGACGGTGGGCTCGATCTTGCCCGAGTGCCCTACCATATCGGCATTCGCAAAGTTCACGATGACCACATCGAACGTTCCGTCCTCTGTCGCCTTCACGACTGCATCGGCAATTCCGGAAGCACTCATCTCCGGCTTCAGATCGTACGTCGCTACCTTAGGCGATGGCACCATAACACGGTCTTCTCCCGGAAATGGCTGCTCCACTCCTCCGTTGAAAAAATACGTCACATGCGCATATTTCTCGGTCTCGGCCACACGCAGGTTCCGCATGTTCAACCCGCCCATGACGTTGGCGAGAATATTCGCCATCGACTCCGGGGGAATCACAACCGGCAGGCTGAAATTCTTGTCGTACCGGGTCATGCAGACGTAATGCAGATTCTTCGGCACGCGGTCGCGTGGGATCGTGTTATCGAGATCCACCGCCCCTGGCAAATCGCTGCCGCCTTTCTCGTTGAGCCCACTATTACGCGTGAGCGTCCGGGTAATTTGTCGAACGCGGTCGGCGCGGAAGTTAAAACATATGCATGAATCGTCATCGCGAATCGTAGCCAAAGCCTGCCCGCGGCTGTCGGTACAGACAAACGGGATCACGAATTCGTCGGTCACTCCCTTGTTGTAAGAATCTTTCATGCCCTGCACTGGATCGGACTGCTTGCCGCCCTCGGCCTCCGCCAAGACCATGGCGTTGTAAGCCTTGGCAATGCGTTCCCACCGACGGTCGCGATCCATGGCGTAGTAGCGTCCGTTTACCGTCGCAATCTTGCCGCAGTTGTACTCGCGCATCTTCTGCTGTAACTGCTCCAAATATCCCGCTCCGTTCGTGGGCAACGTATCACGCCCATCCATAAACGCGTGCACGAATACGCGATCCAGTCCATTCTCTTTCGCCATCTTCAGCAGGGCGTAAAGATGAGCCTGCTGCGAATGAACTCCTCCGTCCGATATTAGTCCAAACAGATGCAGTCGCCGCTCACCCGTACGGCTATGCTTCATGGCGTCAAGCAGCACGGGATGCGAGAACAGTTCCCCATTCTGGATCATCAAATCGATCCGGGTGATGTCCATATGCACGATGCGGCCGGCACCAATGTTGAGATGCCCGACCTCGCTGTTGCCCATCTGTCCTTCGGGCAGTCCGACATACGGCCCGCTGGTGTGAATCAGTGTGTTTGGATACTCGCGCAGCAACCGGTCGTAGGTAGGTTTGCGTGCCAGGGCAATAGCATTGGCTTTGGTTTCGGCCCGATATCCCCAGCCGTCAAGAATGGTAAGAACAAGCGGTTTAGGACGAGATGTAGAATTCATTTCGCAGTCTTGCTCTCCGAATCCTTGGGCTCCGCCGCGCTTTCCTTAGCCATCTTCTCTGCTTCGTCCATCACCTTGCTCATCATCTTCTCCATGCGCGGCTGTACCGCCTTCATGGCTTCGGCTGCCATTTGCGGCTGCTCACGCAACATCTTCTGTCCTGTTGGCGTCTTGTAGAAACCAGCCATGGCGGCCACGTCCGCTCTTGTCAAATGACGCTGGTAGACGGGAACCATGTCGTCGATCATTCCATTCACATCAAAATCCTTCAGGACGCGATCCATCATCGCGTCCATTCTGTCCAGATCCTTCTGACTGATATCTGGCATCTTCTTCTTCAGGCTGTCCATGCCCATCTGCTTTGACTGCTTCGCCATGAGATCCATCATGTTTCGCATTTGTTCCCGGATATGCATCGTGACAAATAGCGCATCAATGTCGTCTTTGGTAGCGGGCGTGTTGTCAGACCCAGCGTCCTGTGCGAGTGCTGGAGCGAGAGCAAACATCAGAAACAGGGCAACTGCAAGAACCTTTTTCATAAACTACCTCCATTGCGAACTGATTTCTGAATCATCCCTTGTAGTTCAGTGCACTCAGCCCCAGGAATCTTGCCGTCCCGCCCAACTCCTGCTCAATTCGCATCAATTGGTTGTACTTGGCTACGCGATCCGTGCGCGAAGCCGATCCCGTCTTGATCTGGCCGGCGCCAGTGGCCACAGCCAAATCGGCAATGAACGTGTCTTCAGTCTCGCCCGAGCGGTGCGAAATCACAGACGTATACCCATTCCGTCGCGCCAGATCGATCGCATCCAGCGTCTCGCTCACCGTGCCGATCTGATTCACTTTGATCAGGATCGAGTTCGCTACACCTTTGTCGATTCCTTCCTGCAGGAACTGGATATTGGTCACGAAAATATCGTCGCCCACAAGTTGTATCTTCCCGCCAATTTCTTTGGTCAGATTCTGCCATCCGTCCCAATCGTTCTCAGCCAATCCGTCTTCGAGCGACACGATGGGATAATCATTCACCCACTTCGCCCAGTACCTCACCATTTCGTCGGAATTTTTGCTCGACTTGTCCGACTTCTTGAATACGTACTTTCCATCCTGATAGAACTCGCTGGCGGCGGGATCGAGCGCAATCGCAATTTCCTCTCCCGGCTTGAATCCAGCTTTCGAAATCGCCTCCAACACGACTTCAATCGCCTCAACGTTCGACTTCACCGAGGGAGCGAATCCGCCTTCATCGCCCACCGCCGTGTTGTATCCCCGCTTCTTCAGCACGCCCTTGAGCGTATGGAAAACTTCAACTCCCCAGCGCAAGGCCTCCGAAAACGTTGGCGCACCCACCGGCATGACCATGAACTCCTGGAAGTCGACGTTGTTATCCGCATGCGCGCCACCGTTCAGAATATTCATCATGGGCGTAGGCAGAGTGTTCGCGCCCGCTCCGCCGAGATACCGATACAACGGGATGTCCAGGCTATACGCCGACGCCCTCGCCGCCGCCATCGATACCGCCAGAATCGCATTCGCTCCCAGACGCCCCTTGTTCTCAGTGCCATCCAGTTCGATCATCCTGGCGTCGAGACCGCGCTGATCGAAGCCATCCCAGTTCGCCAGCGCCTCGGCAATCTCACCATTGACGTTTTCGACGGCTTTCAGCACGCCTTTGCCCATGAAGCGGTTTGTATCGTCGTCGCGTAGTTCGACCGCCTCATGCTCGCCCGTGGACGCTCCGCTCGGCACAATCGCCCTACCCATGGAGCCATCCGCTAGAAAGACCTCGGCTTCGACCGTGGGATTACCCCGTGAATCCAGAACTTCCCGTGCATGAATGCCTGCAATATTTGACATAGATGTTTTCTTCTTCCTCGACTTTATGATTTCGGTGACACTATTCGGATCCCATAACCGGCTGGGATGATCTCTGTTGAAAGCCATCCGGCGGCCAGTCAGGTAACCGACACCGGCATAGCCTTTCCGATACATTGGTGAAACCCACGATTATATCGGATGGACATCATCGAAATGTGACGGCGGACACAATCAAGAGTACGATTTCCACATTGGAACCAGTCCACTCGGCCATCTTCCAAGGCCTCTTATCGCCGCTGGTTCCCCATGTACCGACCGTCGCTTGTACCCCGGGCACACCTGGTCTAGAGTCAAAGGGAGCTTCGGACTTTGGAGGTACTCATGAAACCGTGGATGCTATTGCCCTGCGCACTGCTGGCCACAACGTTGGCCGCCCAGACTGCCGCACCAGTTCCCGCCGGAACGGCGCTGATGGTTCGTCTCGACACCACTCTTGCAACCTTCAGCAACAAAGTCGGCGACCCCTTCCACGGGAGCATCACACAGCCGGTTGTGGTCAACGGCCAAACCATAATTCCGGTTGGCGCCACGGTCGAAGGCCGTGTCACGAAGGTGAGCGAACCCCGGCGCATCTCGGGCAAACCCACGATCGGTATCCTTCCTGAAGCTGTGATCCTTCCCACCGGCGAACGCTACTACCTCGACGCCACGCTCACGGACGCGAATGTCAAAGGCAGTGACGTGAATCGTGAGGGCCAGTTCAAGGGATCAGGCCACGATCGCCGCGATACTGTGGAACAAGGCGCCGGGACCGCTGGTGGCATGCTCGTCGGGGGATTGATCGGCGGCCCTCCCGGAATGTTGATTGGTGGTGCGGTTGGTGCGGGTGCAACTACCGGACATTGGCTTGCTAAGCATCGTTCCGCCGTTCTGCCGATAGGTACCGAATTGACATTGGAACTGAATCGCCCGATGACGCTGAGTCCGGCGATGCCAGCCCCGGCAGTCACCGCTTCGGCGCCGAGCGGCGGAAGCAACTAAAAGAAATCTTGGACAAACCAAAAGGAGCCGGATGGTCGCTCCGCCTGGCTCCTTTTTTCGCAGTCACCGATCCCTGATCGCTGACTCCGTCCTCACTACGCTCCAAACAGCAACTCCCCTTCGCTGACGACCTGCAGCTCAATCCAGCCCTCCAGCGGCAACGAATCCACCGGCAAGCGATTCTGCCACAGACTGAATCGCAGCCGCACTTTGCTGGTGGCAGCAACCGGTGCGCCGGATTTCTTTTCCAGGGTCTTCTCGGATCCATCGGAAGGCACCGCTAACAGCCAGTTGAGCGGCACTTTGAATTCGAAGTTCCGCAAAAGAGCGACCTTGACGTGCTCGTCAGCCTGAGCTGAGGACCCCAAAACGCGCTCCGCCACTCCATTCTCGATTCGCCAATCCTTGAGTTTGCCCGAACCGGCGGAGGCATCCACTCGCAACGTGCGCCGCGGACGCGGCTCACCACTCGCCCACGACTCCACATTGACCACAATCTCGAAGTCGGCGACGGGGACGTTTCCTGCAAAATCGAGGCGCCCATAAAGAAAGGTTGCGTCGATCCCCGCGTACACCGAATCCAGCAAAAACTGCTTGCCGTGCATTGCCCCGGCACGATGGTCGGCCGTATAAGCCGCGGCGCCCATCCACTCGAAGTACCGAACTTTGTCGCCCGTTACTCGCGGATGGATATACGCCGTCTGCGGCACAAAAGATGGCCGAACCTCCTGCCCGGTAATCGGCTGCGCCAGGTAATCGGGCGGAGAGGCGCCTAATGCCTGATACACGTTGGAGAGATGCTTGCGGTAGAGTTCGTCGAAATCGCGGTCGTTCGCTGAATGATGCTCCGGTCCGTACCACCAGTTCCAGTCGCTGCCTTCGGCGATCAGAATCTCGTCAAAAGCCAGTTTGCGCTGTGCCTCGGTCGCGCGCGCCGCATTCTGCGCGTAATACTCGCGGGCATGGTGCAAATAATCCCAGGCGCGGTTATCTTCCGGCGCTCCGATCCAAACATTGAAATTCGCGTTGATCCACGAGCCCGGGGTCAGCGACGTCATTTTCCCGAAGTCCTTATGGCGAGCAATCGCCTCCGAGATCGTCACTGCCTCCAGTCCCGGTTCCCGCTGCAGGCCGTCATAGAACCGGCGCAGAAACTCGCGCCCCGACTTCGGATAGTATTCCCACGCATTCTCGCCATCGAGAATGATCGACACGACGGCATCCCGTCCCTTCTCCAGCACGGGCCTGGCCGCCTCTTTGATGTTGGTAATCAGATGTCGCGCCGCATCCGCCGGGGGCATACCCGAATACACGAATCCGATCAGATCCGAAATCGTATGGTCGCGAAACACCAGGTGCATCGCGGTCGAACCGTTCTCGTAGCGATGAATGTTGTAGAGCTTCTCCGCCGTTTGCGCCGGAAGCCGCCCGTTTCCATCGCGCGCGAAGAATAGTCCAGTGCTTCGACCGAGCACACCTTCATCTGTAGCCATCCACTGAACGCCAATGTTATGCGCGATCGCCAGTACCTCTTCGGAAACGCTGCCCTCCGAGGGCCATATTCCCTTCGGTCGCACGCCGAAAACCTCCTCATGCAAATCGAGGCCCCGCACCAGTTGCTCGCGGGCGTCCTCCGGATGACGATATCGGTTTTGCGGCAGTGGAAGCCCGGGCGTCGAGATCGCCCCCGCACTCGTATCGCACACCAGTGGCAGAATCGGGTGATAGAACGGCGTAGCCGAAATTTCGATCGAGCCCTTCTTCGCAGCGTCGGCATGCGCCGGCAGCACGCGGCCCAACGACTCTCGCTCGCGCGCAATCACAAATTTCTGATCGTCTAGCGAGTAGTTATGTCCCTTCTTCACCAGCGCTGCGACATCTTTCTCTTCCAGAAAGAATTCGTCGAACCACGCAATCTGCGACAGCACCTGTAAGTCTGTAAAATCCTGCGGCTGGAAATAACGTTCTGCCCTTTCCGGATGGTCGCCATGCTCACGAAATCGCTCCCATAACTCGCGGTATCGCGGGTAACGCCCGATCAGATTCTGCGGATTCGCCTGAAACAGGTATTGCAGCGCGAACCGCCGTTCTTCTTCCGAAAGATCCTTGGCAGGCTTGGCCGCGACGTTCAGGAACGGATCCTGCGCCGTCCCGGCAACGTAATCCTGAATCTGGACCACGAGCGAAGGCACAAGATTGAAGTTCTGATGAACGTTAGGAAACTCGTCCAACAACTTCACCATGCCGTAATAATCTTTGAGCGCGTGCAGGCGCGTCCACGGCAGGCGATATTCGCCCGTAACCAGGTCCTTATAAAAAGGCTGGTGCTGATGCCAAAGAAGGATGACACGCAAAGAGGGCATGGCTGGAGCAGTCAGTCTAGCATGGGCCCATTTCGCTCTCTTACAAGCCGGCACGCAGTGATCAGACAAAATCGGAATCGCTGATCACGCGCAAGCGTGGTTGAACGACCTCCGCAAGTCTTGCCAGTCAGGTAGCAGATGCCTGCAACGTGAATGCGCTCTAAGTCGAACGCAGGGCATTCGTCGGGTCCGCGTGCGCGGCGCGCACCGCGGGAAGTAACGACGCAACCAGCGCCACAATCATCATCAGCAGAACACTGCCCATGTAGATGAACGGATCGGTCGCGCTCACATCGAAGAGAAACGAACTGACCAGACGTGATACGGCGAGCGAACCGAGCACACCGAGGCCACATCCCAGAAGCGTCAGCTTCACGGCCGAAATCAATACCAGCCTCGCAATACCCGTGCGCTGCGCGCCCAGCGCGACGCGGATCGCAAGCTCCTGGGTTCGAAGCGAGACGGAGAATGCCACCACCGCGTAGATGCCGGTGATAGTGAGCAGCAGTGCGCCCACGGCAAATGCCGTGATGAGGTCGGTATTGAAACGGCGCGGCGCTTCCACATTCGACATCGCATCATCCATGGGTTGCACTTGCTGCAAAGCCAGCATCGGATCGACCTCCGCGACAGTCGAGCGCAGTGTTTGCGTCATCTGCTCCGGAGGCAGCGCGGAGCGGAGCGTGACGTATCCGCTGGCAGGACTCGTAAGCTTTCCCGTGAAATCCGAACCGTTGAGCGTCGCGGGCTGCTCCGCAGGCGTGTACCACTGATCCTCGCTGGGCTCATCGCGCGATCCCATCTTCGTATCGGCGACGACGCCAACCCCGGTCGCCCATGGGTATCCCTTCTGCGGATTGCCGACGTGCATCCGCTTGCCCACTGCGCGTTGACCTGGCCAACAGTGTGCCGCCATCGACTGGTTGACGATCACAACGAGGACTGAACTGGAGCGGTCGTCCACGGTGAAGTACCTGCCATCGATCAGCGGAATGTCCAAGGCATGGAAATAATCGCCGTAAACCGTCGCGAACATGGCGAACTTCAACTTCCAGCTGTCGGCGGGCTCGCCCTCGATCGTGTATGCGGCCCTTCCGACGCCGTCGGATGCGGGCAGCCCGTTCGTGCTCCCGGCGGCTATGACTCCCGGCTTGCTTGAGAGCCGGTCGATGACCGCATGGTTGAAGGAGTCCGCGGAAGTGTCGGTGGCATATTGCTGCAGCGGCAACTGATACTCGGCCACGAGCACATGGTCGGCACGAAATCCTGGGTCGACAGCGCGCATCTTCTGGAAACTGCGCAGGAACGCACCCGATACGGTGAGCAGCACCAAAGCGATCGCAATCTCCGACACCACCAATGCGGATCGCAACCATGTATGGCTTGACGATCCCGTACCCGTCCGAGTCCCTTCATTCAGGCTCTCCGTCAAGTTCGTCCGCAACGCGGCGAAGGCAGGTGCAAGACTGCAAAGAGCACCGGTTACGAGAGCCAGAAGCAGGGCAAAGGCCGCCACATTCGCGTCAATCGAGATCGAGTCGATGCGTGGCATGGAGTCCGGCAGAAGATGCAGGGCCGTTCGGATGGCGACCGCCGCGAATGCCAACCCGACCACTCCTCCCGCCAGACTTATCAACAATCCCTCGAAGACAGATTCGCGGACGATGACGCCGGAACGAGCACCCAGAGCCAACCGTACCGCGTATTCTCGACGTCGACGGATGGCGCGCACCAAAAGCAGTCCGGCAATGTTGACGCAAGCAATGAGCAACACGACAGAAACAGCCATGAACAAGGTCCGCAGCAATGGTCGAACATCCGCAACGTCGAACTCGCTTAAGAGTGCGACATCACCCTTGATGTGGATCGCAGCCATGCTTGCAGGAAACGTGCGCATGATCTGTCGGCTCACGCGGTCAGCATCCTGCGCTGCCTGCGTCAGCTTGACGCCACTCTTGAGGCGAGCGACCAAATGGTATCCCCAGAAGCCCATGTGCTGGTCTGAAAGCTCGTCGGGAGTAAGGCTCATCGGCACCCACAGCTGCGCCTGGTCGAGGTGTCCCGTCTCCAAAGGAAATTCAAAGCTGCGCGGCATCACGCCGATGATTGAGTAGACCTTGCGATCGAGAACGATGGAACTCCCCAACACACGCGGATCTCGGTGGTAGCGGTTCGTCCACAACGCATAGCTGATCACCGCGAGAGGTTGATGGCCATCTTCTTCCTGTTGCGTAAACACACGCCCCAGCGTGGGGGAAACGCCAAGCGTCGGGAAGACTCCCGCGCTGAACCGGGCAGCATAGACTTCTTCAGGAATTGCTCCGCTGGAAAGTTCATAGTTTGTGGAGATGTAGCCGCCAACGGAGGAAAAGGCGCTCGTCTCGTTGGCGTAACTGCCGATCTCGCGAGCAGTCACGGAAATGCCTGGTCCCTCTGCCAGATGATCTCCCAACAGCACCAGCCGATCCGGACCGCTGAATGGCAGAGGACGCAGCAGGACGCCTTCAACCAGCGAGAAGATAGCCGTCGCGGCGCCAATGCCAAGAGCCAGCGTCAGGACGACGGTCACGGTGAACCCCGGCGATTTCCTCAGTTGCCGAAATGCAAAGCGGAGATCCTGCGAGAATGCGGCCATGCGTCCCCCAGACTCTTTGAAGTTTCAAGTTCAGAACAATGTTACTGGCTAGATTTCAACCGGCAAAAGCCTCTGGCACCCGTCCAACCGTCCCGCACATTATTCACGAACTCGACGCGGCTCGAAAGTGAAATAGACACCGGCGTGGATCCACCGACCCCGGTGGAATCGACAGGCAGCGCGCCTGTTCCGGAACTTTCAACGTAATTGTGGGTTCGATGCCTTTGTCCGACAGAGCTCGTGGCTTCGCATGAAAGAGCCAGGGCGCCTCGCACCTCGCAAAACATCACAGCGAAGATTCGAAGGAGATTTTCGTTTACATAGGGTGCATTGTCACATGCCGACTCATCGCAACATCGCAGAACAACAGCATTATGTCTTGCGCCATCGCTTGATCTGTCTTACAGACCGTCAAGCTCAACATGCCTCATCTAATTAAGGAGAGAAATGTGAGAACGACCTGGAAAATGATAAGTGTTGCAGCCATCTTTACGCTGATGGGCTGCGGAACGTGCGAATTGTGGGGACAGGATGCCGGAACACCCGCCGAAACCTCTGCGGTTCTGCATATTCAGCAAACGCAGACGACTTCACAGGGTTCACAGAATGGCTTTCCGACCTTTTTAGCGATGTATCATGTGCTTGATGGCGCGAAGTCGCAGGCCGAGGCTCTCGCGCTGACCGGAACCCTTTCGCTAAAGAATTTTGATCCGACGTTCAGCGAAGTCCTATGGATATTGGTCTATTGGCAAGGCGAATGCCCCGCCCATGACATCAATCTGACCGAAGCTGCTGGTTCTTTGTGGATCGACATTGTGAAGAACCCCTCACAGTCGGACTCTACGTTGAATGTGAATCTGGTCTTCCCGCATCCCCTGCCGATGACTGGATGCGTGGGTCTTTACTATGGCGGTGGACCGCTGCTTGAAGGCAAGGCCACGATGTCGGCCGACCTGAGGCTGAGGTACCGGCCAGTGACAAATCCAAGCCCAAACGTAGTGGTCGGTGTGGGCGGCGAATATTGCTTTGGCCAAAATTGGGGCTGTCAGAATGCTACGGATATCGACCAGGAAGGTTTCGCAGTTCCGATCAACCTGCCGGCCGGGCACCTGGTGGAGCTCTTTGGAGATATTAGTGACAGTACGTTCGATGGGAAAAACGGCAACGGGCCACTTCCGACCGGAGAATCGTGGGGCTCAGTGAATAATTTTTACCTGCTCCCCGGAGGGTGCGGGATATTCGAGGAGAACGTCAACAGCCAAGGGTTCCCGAATCCAGCACCTCTATCAACCCTGCACAGTTGGCTTCCCCACGATGCGCTGCTCCTTGCGAGCGTACCCCAGATCGATCGGATTGTGCCCGGCACAACGAGCAAGGGAGCGCTTCAGAACCAGGTCGAGAATATTTTCTCCGTTCCGGTGAAGGTAAATCCCGGAGATTGCATGCTTGTGATCTATGGCAGGACGGGAAATGGCGCAACAGACAACGAAACTCAGGTGAATGCGGTGATCGTGCCATGAGGAAAGATCTGCAAGTGAGGTGATGCCGGGTGGAACCGTCCCCGAAATGGCAGATGGTTCCGCCTCCAGTTTCAGGGATCCGATGTTCCAGGAACGCAGGTGGCTGGCTCATCGGAGGCTGAAAAATGTGGCGGCAAACGGGGCGCTACCTGTTTCTTCGGAGGTGAGTGAGAGAGTCCCCACACTAAGCGTCGCAAAAGGCGCGGCGTTTAGTGTGGGGCAACCTCGTAGTATGGGGCATCCTCGGCTATTCCTATCGCGCCGCTACGGCCGCGGAACTTAGCCCCGGCGGACAGCCCTTCGGCCCAGGGATCCACCTGAGTTTCAGACTCCATGCTGGTCCGGTACACTATCCCCCTGAAACCCATGAACCCAGGAACTGTTGGTACCGCCCCCCAGCTGCTTACAGACAATGACCTCTACCTGTTCAACGAGGGCAGCCACTACCGCATTTACGACAAGATGGGCGCGCACCTCGTCACCCACGATGGCCAGTCTGGAATCGTCTTCAGCGTGTGGGCTCCCAACGCGCGCTCCGTTTCGGTGGTTGGCAGTTTCAACGGATGGGATCCCAAAACTCACAAGCTCAGCCCGCGTGGCTCCTCAGGCATTTGGGGGGGCTTCGTCCCCGGCGCCAGCCACGGTGCGCTCTATAAATTCCACATCGAGTCACAGCGTCACGGATACCGTGTCGACAAAGCTGATCCCATCGGCTTACTGCACGAGAAACCTCCCCGCACCGCCTCAGTCGTGTGGGATCTCAACTATGAATGGAACGACCTCGATTGGATGCAGAAGCGCGGTGAGCGCAACTCCCTGCGCGCACCACAATCCGTTTACGAAGTTCACCTCGGCTCGTGGATGCGCGTTCCGGAAGAGCACAACCGCCCCCTCACCTACCGTGAAACCGCACCTCGCCTCGCGCAATACGTCGGTCAAATGGGCTTCACGCATGTCGAATTCCTGCCGGTCATGGAGCATCCGTTCTACGGCTCCTGGGGATACCAGACCACTGGATACTTCGCACCCACATCGCGCTATGGTACGCCGCAGGATTTCATGTATCTGGTCGACTACCTGCACCAGCACGGCATTGGGGTAATTCTCGATTGGGTTCCGTCGCACTTCCCTTCCGATGCACACGGCCTCGCCTATTTCGACGGCACCCATCTCTACGAACACGCCGACTCCCGTCAAGGCTTCCATCCCGACTGGAAAACGCACATCTTCAATTACGGCCGCCCCGAGGTCCGCAGCTTCCTGATGTCGAGCGCGATGTTCTGGTTCGACAAGTACCACATCGACGGCCTGCGCGTGGATGCTGTCGCATCCATGCTCTACCTCGATTATTCGCGGAAAGAAGGCGAGTGGATCCCCAACAAATTCGGCGGCCGCGAAAATCTCGAAGCCATCGACTTTCTGCGCCGATTCAATCAGGAAGCTTACAAAGAGCATCCCGACATTCAAACCACCGCCGAGGAATCGACTTCCTGGCCCATGGTTTCAAAGCCGGTCTACGTCGGCGGCCTCGGGTTCGGCGAAAAGTGGGACATGGGATGGATGCACGACACGCTGAAGTATTTCGAAAACGATCCCATCCATCGCAAGTACCACCACAACCTGCTCACCTTTCGCATGCTGTACTCATGGCATGAGAATTTCGTCCTTCCGCTCTCGCACGATGAAGTCGTCCACGGCAAAGGATCTCTGATCGGCAAGATGCCCGGCGACGAGTGGCAGAAGTTCGCCAACCTGCGACTGCTCTACGGCTACATGTATGCCCAGTCTGGCAAAAAACTCTTATTCATGGGCTGCGAGTTCGGTCAGGTGCGCGAGTGGGCTCACGACACCAGTCTTGAATGGCACGTTCTGCAATATCAGGTTCATCGCGGAGTTCAAGCCTGGATGGAGCAACTCAACCGCTTCTATCGCAGCGAACCCGCCATGCACGTGCTCGACAACAATCCCGCCGGATTCGAATGGGTCGACGCCAACGACAATGCCACCAGTACCGTCTCCCTCCTGCGCAAGAGCGAGTCACCACGAGACACGGTGTTGGTCGTATGTAATTTCACGCCGGTGCCTCGTCCGGGCTATCGCGTTGGAGTCCCCCATGGCGGCTACTGGCGCGAAATGCTCAACAGCGACGCTCGCGAATACGCCGGCAGCGGCATGGGTAACATGGGAGGTGTCCACGCCGAAGAGATTCCAACGCACGGCCGCCCGTTCTCACTCAAGCTGACGTTGCCCCCTCTGGCGGCATTGTTCTTCAAGGCCGCGTAAACCAAAAAATGTCATGTGGCGACGGCCGCCTTCGGCCGTCCCGCGAAGGCGAAGCCAAGCGGAGCCCGTCTAGAGTCCCTTTGTGCCCTCTGTGGTGAAGCCTTCTACCCCAGCCCAGCCGAGCCCCCGCTCGTTACTACCTCTGACAGCATCTCCCCGTCGCACAAGCTTCCCATGCTATCCTCGCCTTAACTGGTCTTGCATGCGGATTCTCACCCGCTACGTCCTCAGCGAAGTCACGGCGCACTCTTTCATCGGCGTCGCCATCTTCACGTTCGTCCTCTTCACGCGCGACCTGGGTCATATCCTCGAATTAGTCGTCCGAGCCAGTGCTCCGCTCCCGAGCGTACTCGAAATCTTCTCCTACACCATCCCGCTCGCCCTCACGTACACACTTCCAATGAGTGTTCTGGTCGGAATTCTCATCGGCCTGAGCCGCCTCGCCGCCGACAGCGAAATCACGGCTATGCGCGCCAGCGGCATGGGCGTATGGAGTTTCCTGCGAATCCTCTCGATTTTCGTCCTCGGCGCCTGGCTGCTCGCACTGGGCAATGGCGTCTATGTGGCGCCCAAAGCTCAGGCAGCTCTGGGCCGTCTCGAAGATCGCCTGAAAGGTTCACAGGTTTCTTTCGAGATTCAACCACGCGTTTTCTACGAAGGATTCCCCAAGATCGTCGTCTACGTCCAGGACGTCAAGAATGCACAGGGAGCCGCCGTCTGGAAGGGCGTCTTCATGGCCGATCTCACCGACGCCGCGAATCCGCGCATCACTTTGGCGAAAGAGGGAATCGTAATCAGCGAGGCACCCGACCGTCTTCATCTGCACTTAATCGACGGTTCGGAACACGAGACCGATCCCAAGAATCCCGATCACTATCAGATCTCAACCTTCGAACAGACCGACATTCCCATTGAACTGCCGTCCGCCGAGAACAGGGCAGAAGAGTCTCAGCCTGCCGGCGAAATGGACACCCGCACGCTACATCAGCGAGCCATCAGCTCCGATCCCATCTCCGCCCGCTGGTACTCGATCGAGCTCAATCGCCGCTTCGCGCTGCCGACTGCCTGCCTGGTGCTGGCTTTGGTGGGAATTCCTTTAGGACTCTCCTCGAAGAAGAGCGGCAAGTCCGGTGGATTCGTCCTCACCATCCTGCTGGTATTCGCTTATTACGTTGTGTCATTGGTCGGGGTTTCGCTCGCAAGGCAAGGAAAGGTTTCACCATGGTTCGGCGCCTGGCTTGCCGATCTAGTGTTCATGGGCCTCGCAGTGTTTCTGCTTCTTCGCGCCGAGAAGCGGCCTTTCGAGCTGGCATCGTTCCGTTTCTGGAAACCTAAGGACCCCGCGTTGCGCAATGGCTTCGGCCGCAGCCGCCGTGAGAACGCATTTGAGCGCGCCTCCACCCGCCGCCGCGTCTTCAGCGCCAGTTTTCCCACGCTGCTGGATGATTATGTGCTTCGCGACTTCTTCGTCTATCTGGGGATGATCCTTTCCACATTCGTTGTCCTGCTTCTAGTATTCACTCTCTTCGAGTTGCTCGGCGATATTTTACGGAATAAGGTCTCCACTCTGGTGGTAGCCGAGTACTTGCTGAACGTTACACCTTACCTGCTTTACAACGTGGCTCCACTGGTCATGCTGCTGGCCGTTCTTGTTACGTTCGGCTTGATGGAACGATCCAATGAAATCACCGCGATCAAGGCGACTGGAACCAGCATCTATCGCATCGTCGCCCCGGTGATCGCAGCGGCCGCGGTCTTGGCCGGAGCGCTATTCGTTGCCGACCAGTTTTATCTGCCCCATACCAACAAGCGGCAGGAAGCGCTCCACAACCAGATCAAGGGCAAGCCTGCACAAACCTATCTGCGCCCCGACCGCAAGTGGATTTTCGGCCAGAACAACGACATCTACTACTATCAATTTTTCGATCCGGATCGCGATCAGTTCGGCAATATCAGCGTCTTTCAGCTCGATAAGGCAAGCTTCACCATTACCCGCCGCATCCATGCCGACCGCGCCCATTGGGCCGACAATCTGAACCGCTGGGTGTTTGAACAAGGTTGGGAGCGTGCGCTCAACGTCTCGGCGATCCTGAACTATCGCCCCTTCGATGTAGCGACCTTCCCCGCTTTGCACGAGAACCCGGGATACTTCAAGAAGGAAGTGAAGCAGTACACCGAAATGAACTACACCGAACTGCGTCGTTATATTCGCGATCTGCAGCAGAGCGGATTCGATGTGGTGCGATTAAGAATGCAATTGCACGAGAAGCTCTCTTATCCCCTCATAACCCTGATCGTAGCGATCCTCGCGATTCCCTTCTCTCTGTCGACAGGAAAAAGGGGAGCGATCACCGGCGTCGCCGTGGGCATCGGAGTCGTCGTTTTCTATATCGTGGTCACCCGATTCTTCGAGGCGATGGGAAATCAGAGTCTGCTTCCCGCCGCCCTGGCGGCATGGGCCCCCGATCTGATCTTCGTTCTGGTAGGTGGATACCTGATCCTGAAGGTGCCAACGTAAGACTACGGCTAGTGGTCAGGGGCTAGTTCTCAGCTTGCAGCATTAAACAACGATGTCATCCTGAGCCGCGTCTTTTGCGGCGAAGGACCTATGCAACTCGCTGGCAGCACCGCCGGAGCAAGGAGTTCATAGGTCCTTCGCGGCCAACAACGCCGCTCAGGATGACACCGTAACAGTACTATACAATTTCCTAATCGGCTCCAGCCCTGACCCCTGTTTCACTTCACTGCCACGCCAAACGGATAGTTGTCCGTCGTAATCGTGGACTGCACCGACAGAGCGCCCGTCGCCGGCGTAATGGAATACTGCGACACCGATGCCGACTGGTAGTTCGTCACGAACATCCAGTTGTCATCCCCGCGAATGGCGATTGATGTGGGATTAGAACCGGTCGTGACCGTCGCCGGAGTAAGCGCCGTCAGACTCCCGGACACCGGGCTGATCTTGAAGCCCGAAAGTGTGTTTGAAAGCGTACCAACGGTATAAACATTGTTGCCGTAGGGTCGACCACCAGCGGCCCTAAATCCGTTCGCGCTACCCGAGACCGACAAACGGCGACCCGGCACCTCGTTCAGACTTCCCATTGACAAAGGGACAAATGCCGTTCGTAATCACCGTCGTACAAATCGTGTAGGCATTGATCTTATTATGCAAGCTGCCACTAACGTAAAGAAATCGGTCACAGGGATCAACAGCCACACCCACTGGAACAGCATCCGTGGGAAATGACGGTATTGCCGTGACGCGCATTCGGAACCGTCAATGCGCCCGAGGAAGTGTCCACCTGAAACTCGAACAACGAGATCCCACCGTATCGACGGCGTAAAGAAACTCCACGGTAGGTGGAGGATTACTTGGAACCGAGCACCCGGAGTTTTGCGTCCCGTTGATCCCGATGCTCGGGAAGAACTGTCGGCGTTGCAGCGACACTGACAAAGTCGTTGGTGACCTGACCCACTGTGGTTGCAGGCGTAATAACAAAAAATGGAGTCCCCGCCACCTCGGTCAAACTTCCCCCGCTCCCGATCGCAAGCACTGAGACCGAACCCGGGACACTATGGGTTAGGCCATCTGGGGTGATTAGTGTGGTGGCACGGTTCGCAACAGAACACGAAATTTCCCAGCCGCGTCAACTGATAGTGTGTTCGGGTTCACTGTCGCCGACTGGGTATTGTTCGGCGGTGGATAGCCTGCGATTATCAAACTGGATTCGAATCAGGGAGACTATATTGCCGACTTGCGCTAAAGTTCCGTCGGATTTGACTCTGGAAAACCGCGATTCCAAACTGCGTCGCGTTGGGGCACTGGCTGCTTTTGTTGAAGATCACGTACGCATATTGCCCGGAAGGATCGCACGACCATTGACCCGGCGACCCATTCAAAATGCACGTCTTGCTCCCCGTATCGTTGGTCGAATTCGCAATCGACCCCACGCTCCCGCTGTTTAGATTGAAGCTGAACGTCTGAATGACTGACGACCCCTGGCTGCCGACCAGCACCAGTCCATTCGTCGAGGAGTTGTAGTTGCTTCCGCAAGCCACCAGCAGTCCTGCTGAAATCAGTCCGGCTAACCCGAGCAGCCAAAATCGTTTCGACATTCTCTCGTTCGTCTCCATGTTGAGGTGAGCTTTGCGCGAGCGCACGCACCCGGTGCCCGCCGTCCGGGCGTTTGTTGTCTGAAGTGCAGGAATTCTCAATCTACTTGTGTATCAGGAATGCGCAGGAAGAGCAATCTCCCCGCCCGGTTGGTTGGAACCCTCCGGGGCTGGTGGAGTTGCCTGGACTTGGGCGTCAGGCGTCAGGCGCCGGGCCACCCGATACAGGCGCCCGCAAAAAACAGTTTTCCACAGGGGAAGCGCACGGATTTGTGACATCTGCCCTTGCCGGTTGGTTCACGGGACTAAGAGAATTGACAACCGAGGTGAAACAATCCAATGGGTGTTTCCTATCGTGATCTCAGAGTCTGGCAGCGCTCAATGAATCTAGTACTCAGCATCTACGCGACTACGCACCAGTTTCCGAAGGAAGAACTGTATGGACTGGTGAGTCAAATGCGGAGAGCCGCAGTCTCTGTTCCCAGCAACATCGCAGAAGGTAAAGGACGATCGACCGATCGCGATCGAGCCCACTTCTACATTCAGGCAAGGGGTTCGTTGTTAGAATTGGAAACTCAGATTCTGATCGCTCAGCAACTGAACTACATGCATCGGAGGGAAGCAGAACCCTTGCTGCAATCGTCGGGCGAGATCGGCCGAATGCTAAATGCGCTGGTTGCGGCTGTCAGCCCAGAAGCAACACGCGGACGTTTGCATGCATCCCCCGCACGCCTGACGCCTGACGCCTGACGCCTGACGCCTGACGCCTGACGCCTGACGCCTGACGCCTGACGCCTGACGCCTGACGCCTATACCTTCACCACCGATTCAAGTGATTCCACTTCTTGCGTTGGTACTCCGCCTGAGATCATAGGCAACCGAATCTCAACCGCTAACCCGCCTCCGTTTCGATTGGACGCGGCAACTCTTCCGCCATGGAAACGAACTGCCCTTTCAGTAATGGCCAATCCAAGTCCCACGCCTCCGGTCTGGCGGCCACGCGCGTCATCGAGGCGATAGAAAGGTTCGAAAAGCTTTCCCAGAGCATCCGGCGGAACCCCCGGCCCCGAGTCGCTCACACGCAGTACGGCCTCATGTCCCCCGGCCTTCGCTTCGCTCGTCAGCTCCACGCCAACCGACGTTCCCTCCTGCGTGTACCGGATGGCATTCCGCACCACATTCTCTACCGCGCTGTGCAGCAGCGACGGATTACCCCGCACCTTCCACTCGCCCTCAGGAATCGATACTCGCACGTGACAGCGCCGTGCCTGCGCCTCGAACTCGGCATCCTCAGTCACGCTCGTGACAATCTCGTCCAGCGCCACCGGAGTCTGGGGCACGATCTGCTCTCCGTCTTCCAGCCGCGCCAAAGTAAGAATCCGCCCGATCAGTTCATTCAGCCGGCTCGCCTCCAGTTCGATCCGGTCCAGCATGTCAGCGCTCTCCACGCTTGCCCGCTGCCGCGCCAATCCCAACGCCACATTCAGCCGAGCCAGCGGCGAGCGCAACTCATGCGAGATGTCATTCAGCAGCCGCGATTGCGCCTTGAGCAACGTTTCAATCCGCTCCGCCATCGTGTCGAAATCGCGCATCAACCCGGCCACCTCATCGCGCCGCATGCTTGCCGGTGCGCCAGTTCGGGCCGTGAGGTCTCCCGCCGCCAGTTGCCGCGCTGCCGTTCGCAAACGTACGATCGGTTTGGTCAGGAACCACGCGAGCAGATAGCACACCAGCCCCGACGTGACCACTCCGATAATCAGCCCTGTGAACGGTACTCCCCTCGGGCCGATGAAAACCCGCGGCCCTGGTGGAAGCCCCAGCACAACGGTGTAGCGATGCTTGCCGTCCGACGACGCCCTTGAGTCTCGCTGCACCGGCGGCGCGGGAAATAGAAACCCGTCATGTGGAGCGCGCGGCCCCCCAGACGCTACCCGCATCGCCCAGTCCGGTGCCGGACGATTCGAAAGTTCGTTCCCCTTTTCGTCAAAAAGATACGCCCGCACATGCTGCGTGTGGTCGAGATTCTCCAGGTAATCGCGGAGCCCCTCGTTCCCGGCCTCTTCGTAAGTACTCACCGCATCGTTCAGAACGGTCGTTCGCAAAGCCTCCCATGTGGAATTACGAGGCCGAAACACAATCGTCACCAGGATCGCCAGCACCAGGAACAGTGCCTGTGCGATCCAGAACGACAAAAAGATTCGTAAGAAAAGACTCTTCATCGATCAGCTCCGAAAAAAAGAGGCGTCAGGGTTCAGGCTCAACTTCTGACTTAGACTCCAGACCTCAGACGCATGACTCCGGATTGTCGCATTGTCGAGCGGCTCGTATCTTAGATGCCTGATGCCTGACGCCCTAGACTTTAGCCTTCTCCCGCGGCCGCGCAAAAATATATCCCACCCCGCGCACGGTTTTGATGTGCTCGTCGTTCTCCGTGTCGCCCAGTTTCTTGCGCACCTTGCTGACGTGCATGTCGATGCTCCGGTCAAACGGCGAGAACTTCCGGCTCAGCACCGCATTCACCAGCCTCTCACGCGGCACCACGCGACCTGCCTCGCGCAATAACACCTCCAGCAGGTTGAACTCGACCGATGTCAGGTCAATCGGTTTCCCCTCCAGCCGGACCGTGCGCGTCGCTGGATCCAGGTCCACATCGCCGACAGTCACCGTTTCAGGAGCGTCGGGCGCGCCGCCATCGCCACGCGTCCTGCGCAGCACGGCTCGAATGCGGGCCACCAGTTCCCGCGGATTAAACGGCTTCGGCAGATAATCGTCCGCACCAATTTCCAGTCCTACAATCCGGTCGACATCTTCTCCACGCGCCGTCAGCAGCAGCACCGGCAATCGGGAGGTCGCCCGAATTCTGCGCAACACTTCAAATCCGTTAATCCCTGGCAGCATCACGTCAAGCACCGCCAGCAAGTACTCTCCCGCCGTGGCCTTTTTCAGACCGCTCTCGCCGTCGTGCACGCACTCGGTGGTAAATCCCTCGGCGCGCAAGTATTCCCCAACGAGGTGGCAAAGTTCGACGTCATCATCGATAACAAGAATGCGATCCATTGCAATTAATTGTGCACCCGCAATCCCTGGACAGTGGTAAAGAATTGTCAACCCGGCTTCGCTCGATGTAACGCCCGCAGCTTGCCGGCTGTCGTGTCAGCTTCACGCCACGCCTTTATCGTCGGACCGAGCCCTTGATCCTGTTCCAACCGGGTACCGCTATTACAAAACTTTACTCCGGTTGACCGACTTTTTACCGCTTTTCTCGGCCAAGTCGTGTTTCCATCAATGTACGCAATGTCCCGGATACCCGATAAAGAGGAGTTACCCATGAAATCGATTCGTTTTCGCTTTTTGGCAGCCTTCCTGGCGGTTCTGCTTGGCTCAGTCGTGGCAAAGTCGCAGACTGCTCAAGACGCTGCTCCGACGCCCCCGATGCACGGCCACGGTATGGGCATGGGCATGGAAGGCCATCTACACTTTATGGCCGCGAAGCTCAATCTCACCGATGACCAGAAGACCCAGATGAAGGCCCTCATGCAGAAAGAACACCCGACCATGACGCCGCTTCACCAGCAGGAGCACCAGATCGACATGCAGCTTCGCGAGTTCGTCGAAGGCACCTTCGATCAGGCGAAGGTTGCCGCGCTGGCCGCGCAGAAGGCACAGATTCAGGCTGCCATCACCGTCCAGCAGACTCGCATTCACAACGAACTGTACCAACTGCTGACTGCGGACCAGAAAACCCAACTCAAGCAGATGGAGGCCAGTCACCAAGCGCGCATGCAGAAGCACATGAATCAGGAAGCGCCTGCTCCTCCCGAGCAGTAGCCTATCGCTAACTTCTCCGTCAGGGACCGAGAATTCGTCACGACGGCGCGAGGTTGCCCTTTGCGGCAGCCTCGCGACGCGGAGGATATTAAATCATGATGAGCGATTCCCTTTTCGCCGATGCCGGTTGGCTGTTCTTCGCAATCTGGAGCGTCGCAGTGTGCATAGTTAGCATAACCGCATTCGCCAGCGACCTGGTCCCAGCGAAAGCCCCTTCAAGCTCCCGCAGCATTACCCCCGCACAAACTCACCAGAACAGCCCCGGCAAGCTCTAAGCTCTCTTGGACGCCATCGTGGTATGATGCCGCCCTTTAATGTCTTTTCCGAAAGTTGAAATCCGGCGCCGTCCCTCCATGGCTCTATTCGCAGTCTCCGCCATCGCCATGGTCGTTGGGTCGTACCTGTTTGTGCTCCTCCTGGCCGCCGCCTGCGTCTACATTCCGTACCTGATTCTGGCTAACTCCGATTCATTTTCTCCTCAGATTGGGCTGCTTTTGCTGTTCGGCATAGTGATCGCGGTGGCGATGCTTTGGTCGCTGATTCCCCGCCGCGACAAATTTGAGGCTCCCGGGATGTTGCTCGATCGCGAGACCCAGCCTCGGCTATTCTCGGAACTGGAAAGCATTGCCAGCGCTCTGAACGAAACTCTTCCCAGCGAGGTTTACCTGATCGGCGCCCCGAACGCCTTCGTCGCCGATCGCGGCGGAGTCATGGGATTCGGCAGTCGCCGCATGATGGGACTGGGCCTGCCTCTTCTCTCTTTGCTCACGGTGTCTCAATTCCGTGCCGTCCTCGCCCACGAGTTCGCGCATTATTACGGCGGTGACACCAGTCTCGGCCCGTGGGTGTACAAGACCAAGAGTTCGATCGTTCGTATCTTTGAAAACATCGGCTCCGTCGGAAAACTCGCCCGCATCGCGATCCTGGGTGTCATGTATATGGTGGTCGCGACTCTTCTGAAAGGTTATTTCATAGCATTCCTGCGCGTGATCAATCTTATCTCGCGCAAGCAGGAGTATCGCGCCGATGAGCTTGCGTGTCTCGTCGCGGGCCGCCAGAATCTGATCGACGGATTGCAGGCGATCCACCGCGCCGCCGTGGCCTGGAGCTTCTATTGGAACAATGAGGTCGCGCCCCCGTTGGACGATGGCTGTTTGGTGGCGGTCGGCGATGGCTTTCAGCGCTTCCTGGCGGTGCCTGACGTCTCTTCGGCAATCTCGAAGGATCTCTCTAAGCGCCTGCAAGAGGAAAGAACCCAGCCATACGACACACATCCTCCGCTTCGCGACCGCATTGCCGCCGCCGAGAAGCTATCGGAAGGCACTGCGCCTCAGGACGCGCAACCCGCGAGTACATTGCTCCAGAACCTGCCTGCCACCGAACTGAAATTCGTGGAAACGTGCATTCCCGATATGCGCCCGGGTTCCCTGCGGTACGTCGGCTGGGAGGACGTTGTCAGTCGCGTCAGAATTCCCGCCTGGCAGAAGTTCGTCAACGAGTACTCCGAGCCCTTGCAGGGAGTCACTGCTGAATCCGTACCCGACCACATGGACAAGTTCCGCGAGATTGGCTCTCGCATTCGCGACCCCAAAGGCATGTTGCTCTCGCCGCCTCAGCGCACTGCACGGGCCGGAGGTTTGTTCGCCTCGGCCTTGGCCTTGGCCATGATTCGCGCCGGATGGGAGCTTCAGGTGGCGCCCGCCGTATTCCGCATTCACCGCGGCGGTCAGGAATTAAATCCCTTCGACGCCATCAATCAACTTATGGCAGGAAAGATCTCGCGTGAAGATTGGGTGGCACGTTGCCGCGAATTCGGGATTTCTGACCTCATCCTTCTCCCAGGCGCTGGCGTATCAACCCAAGCTGCCGGTCCCCAGCAAGCGGAACTCTTTAGCGTCGAAGCTCCAAAGACGTAGCGCCCGGCAGCCTGCCCGTGGATGGGAAATGTGGGGACAGCCGCCTTCGGCTGTCCGCCCGGCGCAGCCAGGCTGCCGGAGAGTTAAACACCTTCCTCCTCGCGCCCGATGCTTGGTGTCGTTCGAAGCCTATTGGCAGCGTTAAGACGCGGAAGAAGACGAAACTGTTGCTGGACGGCAAAATCCTGAGCACACGCCTACCGAATCTGCGTTCCGTCCGGCAGAAACATCGGGTACCCATCCCAGGGCTGGGCCATTCCCATCTGTTCCGCCGCGGCGTTGCGATTGTAGGGAAACAGGAAACCGCCGAAGCGTAGATGGAGCATCGGATCTTTCGGATGTTGTGCGATCGCCCACTGATATTGCGCCACCGTGTCGTTGGGATTCTCCTTCGGAGGCTCGGCAGCCCAGGCAAAGTGGAAGAGTTGCTCCGAGTGATTCAACTGATTCGTGAACGGCGCCTTCTGCAACCGCCCGAACATCTCGTTGGCAATCCGCCAGCGATCAAATCCAGTGAGCGCCAGTAGTCGCTCACACTCAGCTTCGGATGGCGGCTCAGACGCCTGAGTTCCCTGTGGAAGCGCGGGCGCAATCTCCCCGAAGATCGCCCGTGCGAGCAGGTAGTTCCCTTCCGGCGTCATGTGCACGTGTTCATAGATCAGATCGGTCCCGATGATTCCGTCTGGCGCCGCTTCCGAAAGAATCTTCTCCGCATCGACCAGAGCTACGCGGGATGAAGCCGCCACCGAGCGGTTGATGTCGTTGATCTTACTGTCGGCACGAAAACGGAGTGTATCGAGATCCCGGGCCCGCAAGAAATGCTCGCGAGGAGCTTTGTAATCTCCCAGCTTCCACGCCGCGCGCGCCATGCGGAACTCGAGTTCGGCGTATCCGTCATCGATGGCGGCCGCCGCCTGATACTGCTTCAGCGCCTCCCCCGGAGAATTTGCCCGATCAAGATCACTTCCCTGCTGCACCAGCGCGGACCATTTCTTGAGATCATCCTGGCCAAGATTCTTGCCGTGCAGCGAAGCAAAGGGAGCACAGTCTTTCAAATTGATCGCTACAGTCGAAACCACAACCTTCGCGCCTGCGGCCTGAGCCACCCTGATCGTGTCCCGCAGATTCTCTTCGTAATTTGAGTAAGCCTGCTGCATGAGCGGCGAGTCAGCGGGTACCTGCTGATCGAGAAACATTTCCATGCCGTGCCATTCCCGCTTCTTTGTTCCAAGGCTCGTCAGCAGCTGGCCGATGCGAGTCGAGCGGAAGAAAATGCTGCTCCGGACCAGCGGCATACTCATGCCTCCCGAAGTCAGCATCGTGCCCGGACCATACGGCCCCACCACCTCGTTATTTCCCGAATAGATGATGAACAGATCCGGCTTCTGATCCGCCAGGCCCTCGGCAATCCGCAACACCACGTGCGAATTGATCGCGACGCTGCCGGTATTGATCACCTCGAACTTCATCGAGGGGAACCGCTCCCGCAGCATGACTTCCAGGTAACGGCTGAACCCGTAAGCGCTGTCGGGATCTCCCATCGCCGCCGACTCGCCGAGCACGAAAATCCGGTATGTGCCCGGAGGTTTCGTCGCGGGAATGGAATAAAGTCTCGGAGTCTGCACCATTCCCGCCGGAAAATAGGGAGTCGCGAAGAACAGGTTGTAACACGAGGAAGGACTTCCCTTCACCGTGCACGGAAACAAAAGACTGGTACTGAAGCCGACGCCCGATATCCTCAGGGCGGCTTCAACGATCACGAGAACCACCACCGGGACGACAACGGCGGCGACTGTCTGTAGAATCCACCAACGACGCTTTGCAGGCGTGCCCCGCTCCGTTTGCGTCTCTACCTTCCCGTCGGCACTCTGAACCTGAGGAGTCACGCTTTACTTCGCCGCCCCGCTCCCCGGCTTAATCGTCGTGTGTTGCTCGGCCTGGGCGATCAGCTTCTCCACTCGATCTCGCTGTGCGTAGTCCGGATGCACCTCCAGTAACCGCTTCCACAACGCAATCGCCCCATTCAAATCCGTTTTGTCCTGCCACTTAACCATGCCTTCGTTGAACAACGCGTTGGCATGTTTGCCGTCGATCTTGAGGACAGCATCGTACTCCTGGATCGCCCGGTCAGGCTGTCCCATCAAGTGATACGCGGTCGCCATATCGGTGCGAACGTCCGTCGCTTTCGGATCGATCTTCAGCGAGTTCTCGTAGTACTTCACCGCCTCGGGATATAGCTGCGCATCGTAGTAAAGGTTCCCGATCTGATCGAGCAATGCGGAATTCTTCGGATCGCTCTCCAGTTGCTTCAGCAGAGGCTGCGCCTGCGTATCTGCCATTTGCCGCAACTGCTCGGGGGTGGGTTGTTGCGCGCCCCCTACCGGCACGGGCAACTGCTCCGTTGCAGCTGCGCGAGCTTGCGTCGCGGTGTTGTTCGACGGGGCAGAGCCGCGCACGAGATATCCCACTGCTACCCCAAGCAGCAGACAAATGACCGAGAGCACATACGCCTGCGTGCTAGTCCACTGCCCGGCACCAGGTCCCTTGCCTTCCATGACAGATCTCCTTTCCCCAATCCACAGACACAGGTATTCTCCCGTGACCTTCGCCGACAGGGTGTGATTGAAATCACACTCAGCCGTGAGTCCGCGAATCGGTGAACCTGAGCGAGTTCTTTGGGTGATAACCCACTGACGGGCGGGGAATCCCCCGCCATGGTGCTCCGACAACTTCCGCAGCACCAGTCCAAACCCTATAAGTCACTGAATACACGCACCTTGCAGACAGTCACCGCGGCAGTTCGTTGGCAATCCACGTGCATCCGCAACAGGTGGCTGCATGTGTTTTTTCGGCGTTTCGTCCAAGTGCAAGTGAAGGAGACCATCGCAGTGAGCGACCAAGATCCGAAGTTCTGGAGTAATGCTCAAACGTACGGCATGGCGATCATCTGCCTGATTCTGGGTATCGCCGCCGGTTACCTGCTTCACGCACCCGCCGTGGCGGCCACGCCATCGATCGGCGAGCTTTCGGCACCAGCCTCGCCCGCCGCTACCCCTCCTCAAATGCCCTCGGCCGCCGACATGAAGCGCATGGCCGACAAGCAGGTAGCTCCCTTGCTGGCAGACTTGGAAAAGCATCCGAACGACGCGGACCTCCTCGCCAAAATCGCCCGGGCCTACATGGCCGCGCAGCAGTTTCAGAACGCTCAGCAGTACTACGAAAAATCCATCGCAGTAAAGCCCGCGGTGGATGCCCTCAACGAACTCGCCTTCGTCTATGTCAAAATCGGCGACTTGGACCGTGGCATTGCCACGCTCAACCAAGCCTTGGCCATCGACCCCAAAAATCCGCAGGTACTCTTCAATCTCGGATACTTCGAATGGAAGGGCAAAGCCGACCCGAAGGCCGCGATCGCAGCCTGGCAGGCCTTTTTGAAAGCTGATCCGAAAAGCCCGAAAAAGGCCCAGGTCGAGCAGATGTTGGCGCAGGCAAAGAAACACCTGAACATCCCCGCCGGCACAAAGACGGAAAAACCCGCGATGTAGATTCTGTTACGAACCTGTGAGATAGCATCTTGCATGACGAATTCCCTCCAAATTGGCGGGCTATCCATAAACGTCTCGAGGCACTTCCGGCGATGAGCGTGGCGCAAGACCTGATCGCCCTATCCAGGCTCCGCCTGCTGCGGTTGCTTGCTCTGACGGCACTGATCGTCGGGGTAGGCATCGAGTGCTTCCTCACCAAGCTTTCCGTCCTCGATCCCGACATGTGGTGGCACCTGAGCGTTGGCGACTGGATCGTCCAGAATCGATCGTTCCCGCACAACGGGATCTTCTCGCACACCGCCGCAACTCGCCCCTGGATGGCTTACAGTTGGGGATACGAGGTCCTGCTCTCCCGGGCTTACAACTGGTTCAGTTTCGTCGGGATGGGGATATTTGGAACGCTGCTCACCATCGCGGTCGCGTTGGCAATCTTCCGCATGCTCTATCGCATTTCCGGGCGCTTCTGGGCAGCGTGGGCGCTTTCGGTCGTTGTCTACTCCGCGTTCCTGTTCAACATTGCGCCCCGGCCGGTGTTTTTCTCCGTAATACTGTTCACCATCACTCTGACTCGCTTGTTTGAGGCGCAGCGCAGCGGGCGTGTGCAATCGCTGTATTGGCTGCCACTCGTTTTCTTGGTGTGGGCAAACATTCACATTCAGTTCATCTACGGGCTTGCAGTTCTGGGCCTGTTTGCGGGCATAAATCTCCTGCAGCAGATCGCGATGCGATTACGCATCCATCCAGATTTCCTGCCGTCTCCCATGCTCCCTGCTCTTCCGCCCTTCGTTGTTCTGGCCGCGTGTGTCCTCGCTTCCTGCGTGGGACCGTACTCCTACCACCTGTACTACGAGGCATTCGTCATCTCGCAATCGAAGATCATGTACAAGATCATCCGCGAGTTGCAGGCTTTGAGCTTCGAGTATTTCAACCAGTACATCGAGTTGCTGTTGGCCGTAGCTGCTTATTTTGCCATTGGCTGGAAGAAGAAAATCGATCCCTTCAAGTTCGCCCTGCTGATCTTCGCCACGGTTTTCGCCTTTCGCACGTGGCGGGACGCGTGGTTCATCTGCGTCGTCGCAGCCGCCATCATCGCTGACTTCCCCGCGTCAAAAGAAGAACGCGACTGTCCCCTCCGCCCGTTTGACTGGGCGATTGTGGCCGCCGCCGGCATCGTGCTGCTGCTGGCCAGCGTGCGCAGCACCGACTTCACCACGCGCGGCCTCGACCGCGCCATCAGCGGCGAATACCCAGTCGACGCCGTGAATTTCTTGCGCCGCAATCCCGTCGGCGGTCCTCTCTACAACAGCTTCGACTGGGGCGGATTCCTTATCTTCTACATGCCCCAGTATCCCGTATCGATCGACGGCCGCACCGATCTCTACGGCGACGCGATGGACCAGCAGTATTACTCCACCCAGGAAGCGGACCCTTCTTATGTGAACGACCCGGTTCTGAATGAAGCGGGCGTAATTCTGGTGAAGAAGAAGTTACCGATCGCGACGCACTTGCTCCTCGATCGCCGCTTCCGCCTGATTTATCGCGATGAATTATCAGTAGTCTTTGCCCGCAATTGGTAAAGAAAAGCCATAAGCACAAAGGACACGAAGTTACACAAAGGATTTACTTCGTGTACCTTCGTGCCCTTCGTGGTTATCGATTGTGATCTTGATTCGCCGGCACGAAAACGTTGGCCATCTCGTCGCTGTACACCAGCCAGTACTGCGAACTAAGCGCTGGCAGATTCCTCAGCGCCTTTGCCATCGCCGAATTCCGCTGCAACAGCAACGTTCCGGCGCGAGCGACCATGGGGTCGGAATCCAGCCGCTCCTTCCCTCCCACGACGTCAAAATACTTCGCCAGAATGTCTTCGCCGTAAAGCTCCACGCGGCTGTCCACCACCACCGGATATTCGGGCAGATACCAAGTCAGGAAACTACCAAAGGAGTACTCGTTAAACAGCGGCGGTGATAATTTCTTGGACACGATGTAGTCGCAAGCGTTTACCGGAAAGCTCTGCCCGATCCGATTCATCAGTGCATCGTGCTCCGGCAGACGAACAGCTGCGATCACCAGGACCATTGCAGTCGCCGCCGCAACTGCAGGCCATTGCCAGGCAGGTCCCGTCGTGCGTTGTGCCTCGCTCTCCTGATGTTGCAAGAGGGACGCCGACGAAAGCACTGCAATCGCCGGAAGCACCGCCATCCACACATCGCGCTGAATACGGAACGCGATCGCGGTTCCTCCGAGAAGGACGAGAAGCTCGAACAACTCTAACGAGCGTCGCCGGCCAAGCGCCAGAAAAGCAAACATCACAAGCAGCATTACGACGTAATCTTGCGGTCGCCGAAAGCCCATCGAAGCCAACTCGGAGAAATGCACGAATCCAACCTTGCTGTATTGACTCTTCAAGAAGTCCGGCAGCAAGCGGAAACCGTAGGGCGTCGCAAACGTCGCGAGAACGCATACCACGGCGATCGTGCAGACCTGAATCAGCGGCAGAGGGACAGTTCGCGGGCTGAGCCATCTCACATTCAGAGCTCTCAGCCGGTGCTCGACAAGAGAAGCAACCACGAACACTCCGAGCAATACCAATCCTGCAACAAACTGAATATGCAGATTGGCCCAGAAAAGGAACAAAAGCGGCACCCAGTAGAGCCGCCGCACCGAACCCGAATGCCGGCTGATCAAAAGTATTTGCAATTCAGTCGCAAACAAAAGAACCGAAAACACATACGGAAGCGGCTGCAGCCCCGAAATGGCATACTGCGCCAGGACCGATAGCGCGGCTGCCTTCCAGAAATCGCCGCGTCCCGAGTATGCCAGCTGGAAAGTAACCGCCGCGACCGCCGTCTTCAACAACATCAGCAATATCGGAATCGCACGCAGACCGAAAATCTTGTAAGCAGCTCCCAACAGGAGATCGAAACCCCAACTCGAGTCATTCCACACCAGATTCGAATATTGTGAGAACAGCCCGGTGCGAGGTATTGCGTGGTTCTCCAGCATCCAAGTCCCTGTGCGTAGATGCACCCAGACCTCAGAACCCGTCAAGGCAGACAGGTGCGTGGATTCATGAACGGCAGTCGCTGAGAAAAGTACAACTAGCGCAAGCAACTGCAGCGTGGCTCGCCCCTTCGAAGAAGCGAACTCAGTCGTTGCTGGTTCTATGCTGGGATTGGTCAATTGACTCAAGCGGAGATTCTAGCGAATGTCCCAACTGATCTGGGACTGAACTTCGTAAGCCTTAGTGTTGCAATCCAGGACTACGCATCCCAACGCCTTTCGCCGCGGCAGCCGAACTGTGCGTGTGATTGTGACAAGTCAGCGAGCAACTGTTGGTACTGCGGTCATAGGAAACCGGCAGGGTCCCGTTCGGAGCCACGACGTTCACATCGAAATTGACCAACCGTTCACCAGTTACATTCGCCGTGCCCGCTCCCATTCCGTGCGCGGTATGGCACACCGAGCAACTGAAGCCGTCGTTGATGTGAGTCGAGTGCAGCGACCAGCTTGTATTGGCGTCGACCTGATTTTGCAGATCGTGACACTTGCCGCAAAGCGCGTATGGTCCATTCACGCTGAAATCAGGATTCGGGAACAGATTCGTGATCGCCTGTCCCGGCAACGGAGCCTGGCTGAACTCGTAACGGCGCTCCAGCAAGTGCGTCCACTTCGATCCATGCGGACCGTTGGGGCCAGGCCCGCCAAACTCGCGGTTGTCATCGGCATTATGGCAGTCCGTACAATAAATCCGCACACCCATCGCGCGGCCCTTCGTCGTGCCGTCCAGATTCAGCATGTTGGGCAGCAGGCTCGGCTGGGCCAGCGCGCTGCTGCGATCGTGGATCACCGGATGGCTCGAGGTTGCGGTGGATGTCATCTGAGGAATCAGGTTCAGCGGATCGGGCCCGGGAACCGCGCGCATCGGCAAGTAGCCAAATATCACCTGCGTCTGCTTGCCCGTGCTGGTACCGTGACATCGCAGGCAGTTCTCATACTGATTGACTGCCGGATTCAACACCGTCGTTCCGTCCGTCGCACTGATTCCGATCGCACCTGCCTGCGCTGGACGAATCGTGGGAGGCAGCGGCGTCGCAAATGAGCTCTCCTGCATCGAAGCATGCGGGCTATGGCAATCCACGCAGGTCGCGTGCCGGTTGTTGTTGACCAGTGCCGGCTCTCCCGCATCGTGCGTGTTGATCCCGGACGGAGCCGGATGTGTAATCTTGGACAACTCCGCAAAAATATTCGGGATCGCCGGCGAGATGTTCGACCCTCCGTTGTGGCAGGTCATACAGTTCTGCGTCGAGGAATCCATGTTCGCGATAGGCGGTTGCGGACCACGTAGCAGCCGGGGTCCCGCAGCCGAGTTATGCGGCATATGGCACGACAGGCATGCATTCTGCCCAACCGTCGAATAGCTTCCCAACATCGGCGCATTCGCAATCGCGTTCCCGGCAGTCGCGTGAATGCTCCCCGACCACTGGGCCAACGGATTGCTCTGCCCGTTCACCGTGCGCGGGTTCACCTCATGACAAGACAGGCATAGCTGCCCGCTGGAACTATCGCGCACCAGGAAGTTCTTCGAAACCTGATCGATCATCTGCGCGTGCGGAGAATGACAACTCGTGCACTCCACATCGTTGTTGATCAGCTTCACGGCCTGCAGTGGATCAGCCGTCGTATGGCTCGTGGTCAGCGACTGCACCAGATCGGGCGCATCGACCAGCGGCGTCTTCAGGCTAAACGGATGCGATCCCTGCAGATCGGTACCGAACTTGTCTGCCGGGTACATATTGCCGCTCATCTGAATCTGCCCGTAAGGCTGTGTCTGCCCAACGGCTACCGTCCCATCGTGGCAACTCAAACACAGGCTGCTGTCGCCGCCCAGCATCGGCTGCTGTGTGGTGTTATGCAAGGTCGTGCTGCCATATGTTTTGTAGACCTGAGTGGAAAGCGTTTGGCTCCACAATGCTCCGTTGGTATTCTGCACCCCGGAGTGCGGCACGTGACAATACAAGCAAGGATCGAGACCACCTTTGACCGGCGAGGTTCCACTGAAAGACAAATTATGAGAGCCCAGCACGTCGGCGGAGATCTGCGCCTGGCACATCGAGCCAAGCACCAGGAGCGCGGAAATCAGGGCGAACCGTTTCATTGCGGTCCTCCCTGCGCCGTTTTCGGCAAGCCGAAATAACGAAATACCTGGATGCGCCGGTTAAAGGAATCAACCACGAAGATGCGATCGTCGTGGTCGATAAACAATCCCGCCGGCAACTGAAATTCGCCGATCCCGGTGCCTCGCGTTCCAAAGTAATAGAGCAACCTTCCCTGCCGGTCGAAAACCTGTATCACTCCCCACAGACCATCCACGACGTAAAGATGTCCCTCAGAATCGACGCCTATCCCCTTGGGACGAAACATCGATCCGCTGCTGTCTCCCAGTCGGCCCACTTCCGTCTCGAATCCTCCCGAGCGATTCAGGAATTGCACGCGGAAGTTCATCGCATCCACGACGAACATGTCCTGATCGCGGACCAGCACCTCGGTCGGAAGGTTGAACTCGACCTCTCCGTTGCCCCGGCGGCCGATGGTTTGCTGTACTGCACCGTCCATATCGAGAACGAAGATCTTGTCGCGCAGGGTGTCCGTGATGTAGATCCGTTTGGCCGCTGAATCCACTGCGATTCCGGTCGGCCTTTTGAAATAGCCTTCCCCACCTTTCAGGCTGCCGATCGTGCGCCGGAACTTCCCCCCCGGCTCAAACACAAAGATCTTCCCGGCTTCCGAATCGCTTACGTAGATGTTGTCCTGCGCATCAACCGCGACGCACTGCGGCGCTCGCATCGATTCGCGCCCCTTGTCTCTTCGCTCGATGAACTTGTACTTGTGATTCTCGAAATCAAAGATGTGAATACCGTTTGCCCCTGGATCGGTGACGATGGCTCGTCCCCGCGAGTCCACGGCAATGCTGTAAGGCCGCACCAGATGCGGATGGTCGGGCTCTCCGGCGATCACGTCGACCAGCTTGGTAAAGAAGCCGCGCTTGCCTTCCACTTCTTTTTCCGAGCTGAAGCTGCGCTCGTAGTGGAGTTTGCGTCCACCTTCCAGCAGCACATCCGGCGGCGCTAACTCGACCATCTTCTCTTTCTTGGCCTTCGAGGCGAAGGTCGCAGTTGCCATGAGAACAACGCAGCACGCGCTGATTCCGATGCGCACAAGCCGGCTCTCGGTCGTCTTCAGAAGAAGTTGAACCATCTCGAGAACCCGATGAAGTAGGTCGTAACCATAATCGGCTGCGTGCCCGGCGCGCCGACAGTCTGGCTCAACCGTGTGTATCCGGCGTTTAGAAAGATCTTCCTCAGCCGGTACTGCATGACTGCATTAATAAGCTCATTGTTGGTCGCCGTGGTTAGAAGCGGATCGATGGTGTGTCCGTTTGATTTGGAGAATCCTGCGCTGACGGTCAGTCGCCGTATTGGCGTCGCCCCGGCATTGAAACCCCACCCCTTCGAGTCGTACGAAGTAAATTGGTTTGACCCAAGTACCGGTGGGGGCAGGTTCCCGGGCACCGGCACCAGCCCATTCGCGGTAAGAATCGCCTCTCCGCTGGACTTGTTGTAGTACCCGTTCAGCGTGTATCCGTGATGCATGAACGTCGTCCACACTCTTTCAGCGCCACTCGTAGTACCGGAATTCGCGGTGATCCCACTGTGCGCTCCGCTGTATCCCGCCATGAAATAGGTACGATCGCTTAAGCGACGCCTCACGCTACCGAGGTAACTGTAGGAAGACGTTGTATACACCAGCATTACAGTCTGCACGTTCTGCGCATAACTGAAGTTGCCGCTAACGTCCCATCCTGAGAACTTTCGTGTGTAGTTCACCGTGCCCACGAAACCTAGCCCGGTATTGCTCGTCTGCTGAGCCGTATCCACTACTCCCAGAGAAACCGACAAGCCCTTCAGCAGCGTGCGGTCGAAATTGAAATTCGCGCTGCCGAAGAATTGCGTCGCCGAATAGCTTTGGCCCAGAAACGTTTGATGCTCATGCGTCACATCGGCATGCACACCAAGGTTCTTGAAGAACTGATAGTAAACATCGGTACCCACCATCTCGGAACGGAAACTGCCCAGGCTCGCCATGTTTACTACTGCGCCGTTATTCAGAATCGGTTCCGGAACGCTCCCCAGCAGGCTGTCGTTGTAATTGGCGTTGAACGACACACCCAGCTTGTTCGTCGGGTGGAACGACGCATTCCCGTTCACCGTAGTCGAACCACCGGAGTTCTTGGCTGAGTATGCGTCCTTGTAAGCGTAGTCATAGGTCAGATGGTTCCACGAGGCGCCGAAGCTCCCAGCCAATGGCAGCGCGTGCTGAACCGTGGCCCCAACGCTGTTACTGGAACTGTTGGTCCGGACCGGCGCCGCATTGTCCAGGAATTGCGAGAAGTTCGCATCCACATTGCGATGGATGAACTGGCCCGTCATGCGGAAGCCGTCCCATTTGTACGCCGATAACAGATTGAGCGTGTGGTCGGTCTCATCATTTTTTCCCTGCAGCCCGAGAATCGAGTTGGAATTACTGTTCACTGAATAATTCGCGGTCAGCGTTGGCCAATCGGGAATCAGCGCGCTCCAACCGATGCCGTAGCCCTGCGTGTTCGTGTGTTGCGCCAGTCCGATGTCCGATCCGGGAACCCCGAATTGAGAGGTAGCGTTGAACAGCTTGTTGTACGAGACCGTGCCGGGAAAATGGCTGCCGCTGAACAGGTTCGCATTGGACGTGACGCCGGTGGTATTTGTCAGATTTCCGTAAACGGAGTTGCCTTGCGCCCGGTTATAGAACGGATCAATATTAAAGTTCAGGAAATTAGGGCTGTAGTAGCTGCCGGTAAGATTGCCGTTTCCCGAGAAACCCATCGAGTGGCCGGACAGATTCTGATTGTCGGTGCCTGCGTACGTGAACCCAACGTTTCCGTTTAGGTTCATGCTTAGATTGTCGCCCACCTGCAATTGGGCCGCGCACGGCAGCGCCAGCAGAATCAACCCTGCTAGCAACCGATATGCTTTTCGAAAGCTCCGCGACCGCATTCCACACCTGATTTCTGGCCAGAGATACTCACAGCACTCGGAACCAGCGCCGGCTTTGGCCGGTAGACTCACAACACCTCAACCTTGGCTGTCTTTCTCAGTCTCTTGTTCAGTTCCGCGCGAAGCTGATCGGTCTTGCTTTTCTGCATGTCCGTCATCAACTTCGGCTTCACGTCCGCGAACGGCACAACGCCCGCCTCGACATGAGCATTCAGCCGGAACAGTGTGTAAGCAGGCCCCATCTGGATCAGATCGCTGACCTGGCCGGGCTTCATCGCCAACGCCGCATTGACCACCGGGGGCGGAAGTTTGTCGCGCTCCACCGACTTGCGGTCGCCCATGTTCACGTGCCAGTCGTCCTCGGAAATCTTTTCGGCAAGCAATCCGAACTCCTGGTAACTCTTCGTGGTCTTCGCCTGTTTCAGAGCGTTGTCCGCTTTCTTGCGCGCTTCTTGCGCCATCTCTGGAGTCGGATTCGCCGGCGGCACAATCGAGATGGTCTGAATGCTGAATGTCTCAGGACGCTGAAAGTTCTTCGGATTCGCCTTGTAATAAGCCAGCGCCGTCGCCTCGGTCACTTTGGCTTTTGTGTTCACTTCGGTTTTCAACATGTCTTCGATCAGCAGCGACCGGCGTATCTTTTCTCGCAGCAGTTGTTTCGACCCGTGCACTTCGTTCTGCACCACCTGGTTGTATTCCTGCTCGGTCGTAAACTGCCTGCGGAACTCCACTTCCGCGCGCTGCAGGCGCTCCGGAGCCACGGTCCGCTTCTCCCATAACGCTTCCTGATACAGCAATTCTTCAAAAATGATCATTTCAAGTGCGCCCTTGCGCATCTCCGGCTCCATGTCTTTCGGAATGCCGTTATGAATCTTCGCGTAGGGAAAGATCGCTTCGATCTCGCGCATCAGATCCCGGTCCGTCAGCACCGCGCCATTCACGCGGGCGACTGGATTTCCCGAGGATGCTGGAGCGGGCGTCGGCGACATCGCCACAGCTGCATTCGCCGCCTTCGGCGCCACCAGCGTGGGAGCGTGCGAGGCCATAACCTGCGCGCTGCAACCAACCGCCGATACCATCACCGCCACCCCGATCGCTTTCCCAAAACCCACTTGGAACCTCATTTCGTCCCCTCCGCTCAAACTTTCAAAAAGTGGGGGAGAGAGATTTTCTCTCCCCCGGAGGAAGCAAATTAGAACTGCGTTTTCACAGTGGTGATGCCGAACGCTTCGTTCGACTCCCCAAAGTGGCACTGACGGCAGAACTGCGTCGTCGAAGCCGCCATTTGCGGGTTGCCGTTTCCGGCGCCCGGGTTATAAGGAGCGTTGATGAAGAAATACGTCGGATACGTGCCGTTGCCGACGATTGCCGCGCCGGCTTGCTTGCCGCGAGGCGCTACGTACACATACATCGCGTGCTGGTTGTGGCACGTGGTGCAGGTCAGGAATGCATCGCCAGGATTGGTGTCGCCGTGAGGAATGGATACGCCCCAACCCCACGCGCTGCCGGCGATCGCCGGATAGCCGTAGTTCGCCGCAAAGCTGGTGTATGCCGCCGAGTTCGGTGCGATGTTGGTGATGCCGTTCGTCGCGTCGACTGTGATGGTCAGCGGGCTGGTGGTCGCGTTGTTCGTCCACAGCCGAGCTGCACCCAGGGTGGCCTGCGTGCCTACCGGGTGATCATTGCCGTAGCCCGAAGTGTTGCCGTTACCGCTGTCGTTGCCGAGCAGCGTCGGGATTGGACGGGTTCCATATGCCGTGGAGGGCAGAAGACCCATTCTCCGCTCCCAGGAATCGCCGTTCATCATCTGACCCTTTGCTACCACACCGTCGTGGCAGGCAAGGCACATGGTGATTTGGCGGAGTTCGTCCACTTGCGTGGTGTAAGCGGCTGCTTCGCCGGGCAAAGATTCTACATAGCCGTTGCCCAACGTGATTTGGTATCCCAACAGAGGAGTTACGTCCTGTCCGAAGAGAGCTTCCGAACCGGAAAGTGGATCATTGAACGCTACTGCGTTGGTGGCCACGTTGCCTCCACCGCCCGCTGCGCCACTGTGCGGGGCATGGCAGCCTGCGCAACCGCGGCCGCCGTTCTGGTGGGCGCCGAGAATGTCGTATCCTACTAACCCGGAGCCCTGTGTGTAGGTCTGCGCCGCTGCCATCCCGGCAGCGATCACGACCACGAACATCACGAAGAATAGCTTTTTCATAAGGTCTAACAACCTCCTGTTTGTAACAGCTGTTACGGCTACCTCTACCGCTAGACGTCTATGCTTCTGTTGCCCGGAGCCGGCTTTTACCGGCCCCGGTTCGGCTATCCGGAATAGCCAAACTCTATTGCGGCTTCTGTGCCGCAGAATTCGCGGGAGGCACAGGCGCTGCATTCTCTGCTGCTCCTGCTTTAACCTCCGCCCCTTGTGGTTTCTTCTGCTCCATCTCCGCCTGGCGCTCCTTGATCTGCGCCCGCGCCTCGTCGTCGGTGAAGTAGCGGAACATCTGCACTCGTCCCGGATACTGCTCCGAAGCGAAGATGCGATTGTTCTTGTCGATGTAAAGCCCGGCCAGTGCCCGGAACTGCCCGGGGAACAATCCATGCCCGCCCATCCACATCAGAAAACGCCCATCGGCCGTGTAGCACTGCAAAATGTCCTGCACTGCGTCGGCGATCCACACGTGACCGTCGGCGTCGATCGCAATTCCTTTCGGCCGGGAGAATGTCCCCGGACGATCTCCTGCCTTACCCCACTGCCGGATGAAATTTCCGTCCGCGTCGAACACCTCCACGCGGTTGTTATACATATCAGTCACGTAGAGATTGCCGTCGCCATCCACCGCCACATTGGTTGGCACTGAAAACTGCCCCGGCTCGGTCAACGTATGTTTCCTGCCCGCGGTGCCGATCTTCCGAATCAAATTCAATTTGTCCGCGTCATAGACCAGCACCTGGTCGAGAGACGGATCAGCCACATAGAGGAAGCGATTCTCGTTATCGATCGCCATGCCGCCCGGATCTACCAGGCCCTCGCTGATGGAGCCTTCGATCTTGCGATCCTTGCCGAAAATCAAAATGTGGTGCAGCTTCGTGTCCGACACGAACAGGCGATCGGAGTCGTCCATCGCCAGCCCGATGATGTCGCCGAAGCGCGCATTCACTCCGTTCTTGATCATCTGCAGGTCTTTGGTTTCGGTGTTGAACACGAAGATCGCGCCGACTTTCCCGTCGGCGATGTAGAGATTCCCTTTGGAATCCACTGCCAGGCCGTAAGGCGTCCACAACGCGAACAGGGGCTTGTCGTCCATCTTCTGCGACTGCGTCTCGGCGCCCGCCATGCGGTCCATCCATGAGCTCTTTTTCTTGGCCGACTCGGGGGTGTACTTGTCGCAGCAGAAGTAGTTCAGATACTTCACGCGCGTGGGAGCCGGCGGATTCGGCCACACCAGCTTGGACAGGTCGATCCTGTCTAGAACGGTCTTCGGAGGCGCGACGGGCTGCTCCCTTTTTTTCTTGTCGGCGTAGACGGGCGACGTCGCCAGGCTCAGGCAGAACAGCAGCCCGGTCAGAACCGCCATAAACCGGATTGGCGTCAAAGGCGTCTTCATTTTGTCTTCCCGCCTGGTGGTGGCACACTCTGGGGCTGCGCTGCCTGCGGTCCTTTGCCGCCGCCTTGAGTCAGCTCAGCATGGCAAGTCATGCAGAACGCCATATCGTTCGCCTGATCCTTCACCAGCATTCCCGGCTTACCTCCCGAATGCGGCTGATGGCAGGTGAGACAGTTAATCGGCTTCAGCACGTGGTTCATATTCGTCGGGTCGACGATGTCGATCACCGGATGCCGCTCCACCGGGTGGCCATGCCCGTACTGCAGCGGCAGCTCGATCACCTTCTTGAAGTAGTCCTCGGGCAATCTCACCTTGCCGTCGAAAATCGCGACCAGGTGCTCGCTCTCCAGCTTCTGCGGATTAGGTTCCGGCCCGTGGCACTCCAGACATAGCTTGTTCGGGGTCGCGGCCCTCAGCAGGTGCGCGTTGTCGCCGCCGTGCGGTTCGTGACAGGTCGCGCATCCCTGTACGAATGCCGGTTGATGCAGCACCGCTTTCTTCATCTGCTCTGCTTGATCCGCGTGGCAGGTCAGGCAAGCCTTCACCGGATCGGGTTGCAGGAACCCCGGCGACTTTCCGGCGTGTGGGTTATGACAGGCGATGCAATCGCCCAGCGCGCCCGGATGCTGCACCTTCGCCGCTTCGATCTTCTTCCCCTGCTCCTCGTGGCACGTCAAACAGAGAGCCCGCGAGTCGCTGTTGGTCAGAACGACTTTCCCGTCCGCCGAAGGCTGATGGCAGGTGTCGCACATTTTGCTCTCGAACGGAACGTGCAGGAACGTCTGCAGCAGCTTCGGTTTCGCCGACTCGTGCGGATTGTGGCACTGCAGGCAGTTGGCGGTTGCAAACGGCTGATTGTCATGCGCCTTCTGCAGGCCGGCATCTTTCGTGTCGTGGCACTCCACGCACAATGCCGGAACATCTTTCTTTAAGTGCGCCTCGAACTCGATCTTTCCCCGCTCTCCGTTCTTGTGCGTCAGATGGCAGGTATCGCAGCCCATGTCGAGGGCGGCGTGACGGCTGCCGTCCTTCGGGACATTGACCCCGATGTTGTGGCAGCGCAGGCATAGGTTCTCTTCCCGTGATGCACCGGAGGTCGCTTTCACAAGTTGAACCGTATTGTCCGACTGATGCGGATCGTGGCACTTCACGCAGTCGCGCACTGCCGGAGGATGGATAGTCTGCCCAGCCTGCACCTTCTTCTCGTCGTGGCAGCTGAGGCAAAGCGCCTGGGTTGTCGTGGTGATCAGCTTGATCCGCGTCACATCCCGGTTCACCCTGACTTCGTGGCAGCTCAGGCAACCGGTTGCGATCGCCGAGTGAACCGACTTTCCTTTGCTCTTGTCTTCGTGGCACTCCAGGCACTTGGCGGAGTCCACATTCTTTTCGAGGGGAACCGGGTGAGTCTTCGCCAAAGCGGGGGAAACCGCCAGAACGAACAGGCACGTGATCCGAAGTATGTTGGGGAGGGCTCGACCTCTACTCGCCGCTGTCATTGGGCTCCGACTTGGTAGCTCTGGGAGCATGCCACCCTGTCTTTTGCAAGACCGTGCCCGTATTTCTGCCAGCAGCGAGGAAAAATGATTAGAACTGCAACTATCTAGAACAGAACGAGTTCGATGATCCCGGCTCGAGCGTTGCAATTTTCCACAAGTCTTGTGCCCAACGGGAATGGGCTTTCTCCCACACTGGCACTGGTGAAATCGCGCACGCCCCAATCCGCGTTTTGTGATTGAAATCACAGGGTTTGCGCAGTGGGTGAAATCCCAGCCAGTCCGGCTAGGGATGAGTGTTATGCCTCATTCCGCGCCATGGACGAATCGCCCCGTTTCGCTTCAACCCCTTGACACCCAATCGCTTGAGAGAATTTCCGCGGGTTGGCGCGGTACGTGCATTGCACCGAAGTGAGGCAGACGAACGTCATGGCTTTGTCACTTCACCCCGCGATCCGCAACACTTGGAAAACTTTAAGTTCGATCAAGACCGGCGTCGTACTGATCATTCTGGTCGTCATCTTCTCCATCGCCGGGACCATCATCCTGCAACGCCCTCTGACCGATCCGGATGAAATGGCAAGAGCGTACTCGCCCGCCGTGCTGCGCTTCCTCGATGCGACCGGCCTGACTGACGTCTATCACGCGCACTGGTTCGTCGCCCTCATGCTGCTGGTGAGTCTGAGCATCATCGCGGCTTCCGTTCAGCGCTTTCCCAACGCTTGGCGCTACTTTGCACGTCCGTATAAGAGTCCCGATGAGAGCTTTCGCCGAGTTCTTCCGATCCAGGCGCACCTTGCCATCACCGACGAAGAGCAAGGACTGGGGGCAGCCGAGCGCGCCTTCCGTCACATGCACCTGAAGTCAGAGCGCATTGTCCGCCCCGACCGATTCTCCCTGTTCGCCGAACGCAACCGCATTTCCGAAATGGCCGTCTACATCGTGCACGCCAGCCTGCTTCTGTTTTTCCTGGGTTACTTCGTGGTGGACGCGTTTTACGGCTGGCGAGGATTCCTGATGCTAAGCCCCGGCATGGCGAGCAACCAGGTCGAAATGAAAAACGGCGAGATTCGCTCGCTGCCCTTCTCCATCCGCTGCGACGGCACCGGCGAAGAGACTTACACCGACGGCACGCCTAAGCGCTGGTGGTCGAAGCTCGCTGTCATCGACAACGGCCAGGAAGTCTCCCGCAAGGAGATCGTCGTCAATGATCCTCTGGTCTATCACGGCGTCCGCTTCTACCAGGCCAGCTTTGGTCGCACCGGCAAACTCGATCGCCTCTTGCTCAACGCCGTCCCGAGAAGCGGCGCAGGCCAGGCACAGGAAATTTCTTTAGGCCAGAATCAGATTGTCTCGCTCGACGCCGACACGAAGGTTCAGGTCGCTGAATTCATCCCCGACTTCGTCGTACAGGACGGACACGTCTACGCGCGCAGTAATGATGTGGTCAATCCTGCGGTGCACTTGATCGTCACCTCGGAGAAAACCAACAAAGTCGTGAACTTCTGGCTGCCGGAAATTCCCGGCGTCGCGGAGAACGCATCCTCCCCTTACAACTTCGAACCCAAAGACTTGAAGACGGGTGTCTTCACCGGACTGGAAGTTTCGCACGAGCCCGGCCAGTGGGCAGTGTGGTCCGGAGTCATTCTGATGGCAATCGGTCTGACGTTCGTCTTCTACGTGGTCCACGTCCGCTTCTGGGTGGTTCCCGTACAAGATGCCAGCGGCAACCTGGCGCTCTGGATCGGAGGGTCCGCGAACCGCAACCGCGACGCCTTCGAGCAAACTTTCAAACGATTTGTCGAGCAGGTTGAGAAAGAATTGAAACCCAAATTTGAGGAAGCTGCGGAAATGCCAGCCGCATCGCTCCCCAAGACTACGACCGCCGGAAGGTGAGATCCGGTTGATTGGATAGAAGAACACAAGGAAAGGAAGCCAGCATATGGCCCGAGCAAGAGTCGAACAGCATCCTGCGACCGGAATGACCCTGGTTGTCATGGTGGGATTGAGCATCGCCTTCCTGCTGTTCATCGCGTTTTTGAATGTCGTCAAGAGTGGTGACATCCTGAGTGAAGCCAACCTGCTCTATGCCGCGCTGGTGTTTTATTCCGGTGCGGGCGCGTTGTATCTCGGCTTCGGCGTTACCGGAACGGAGTCTTACATCAAGTTTGCGTCTCTGGCCACATGGGCCGGCCTCATCGCTAACACGGCAGCGGTGGCGCACCGCTGGTACGAGGCCGGCCATCCCCCATTCGCCAGCCTGTACGAAATGCTGCTGAGTTTCATATGGACGCTGGCCGCCCTGACACTCATCGCCGAAAAGCGCTATGCCGTGAAAGTCATTGGCACCGTCACTATGCCAGTGGCGATCGTCGGCGTGGTACTGATGCAACTGTTGCGCAGCGAAGTTCGACCGCTGGTCCCGGCACTGCAGTCGACATGGCTGCACGTGCACGTCACGCTGGCCATGTTGGCCTACGCCGCCTGCGCTTTGAGCTTTGCCTTGGCGATGATGTTCCTCATCCAGGACAAGCTAAAGACCGAGACCTTCCTGGCCGCAACCAGTATTTTCACTGTTGGAATCTACGCCTCCGTTCTCACTCGCTTTGAAGGTTGGGGTGGATTCAACGTGATCGCATGGGATGCCGAGAACAAATCTGAAGTCTTTCTTGCCAAGAACGTGCGCCTGTTCGTCACCATTCCCGATCTTGGCTGGCTGATGTTGCTGGTCTTCGCGGCTGTGATCGCGCCCTTTACTCTCTACATCCTCGCGCGAGTACGGAAGAACGACGGCTTCCTGGCAGTCGCCAATCGCGCGGTCTTCATCAGCATTTTGCTGCAGTCGCTAGCGCTGTTGTTTTTCGTGATTCGCGTCCGTGACGGGCGATATTCCTCGCTCGATGCCGATGGTCTCTATCCGACTAACCTGGCGGCGAGCCCGTTTATTCTCTCCGCGCTGGTGGCGGGGATCTTCGCAAATCTGCTTTACCTGCTGCTGCTCTGGCGGCGCGAAGATCTCGAGCGACTCCTGCCCGACGCCGATACGCTCGACCGCATCACCTACAAAACGATTTGCATAGCGTTCCCCCTGCTCACCCTGATGATCGCCGCCGGAGCCTACTGGGCCAACAAGGCCTGGGGGTCCTACTGGAATTGGGATCCCAAAGAGACGTGGGCGGCGATTACCTGGCTGGTTTATGCCGGATACCTGCACATGCGCATTACTCGCGGCTGGCGTGGGCGCCGCGCCGCATACTTCGCCATTCTGGGATTCGGAGTCGTAATGTTCACGTTCTTCGGGGTCACGTACTTACTCAACGGATTGCATTCTTATGCTTGATGTCGCGAAAAAAATGACGAACCCATGGTTGGGTGTAGAGCCAGATCCGTCGCCAGATGCTTCAAGGTCACGAACGAGTTCGTTCAGCACGGGCGAGGCTAGCGATCCGGCGCTTAAGGCCTCTGGGTCAGCGTCGATGGACGAAGTGGGCGCTCGTCAGGCCGAGGACCCCGAATTGCCCTGGCTACGCATCAACTGGGAAATCAAGGCGCTGGTGCCGATCGCCTGCGTCCTGTTGGGGGGCATGCTGCTGTTTCTGCTCGCGACGCTCTCCTGGCGCGATCCTGAGCGCCACATAGTGTTGCTCGTCGCCGGTGCGGGTGCAGTCGTGATTTGCGGCGCTCTGCTCGTCGTGCTCACGTACACCGTGCAGCGGCCAATGGTCGAACTGCAGCAGAAGATCGCTCAACTCGGCCGCGGCGATCTCGATGTCTCAGTTAGCTTCGCGCGTCGCAACGATGAAATCGGCGACCTCGGCCGCAATTTCAACCAGATGGTCAAGCAACTCCGCGAGAGCCGCGAGGAAATCGAACGCCTGCATCGCACACAGATGTCACGCGCCGAACACTTCGCCACGCTCGGGGAAGTGGCCACCGGCCTGGCCCATGAAATCCGCAACCCGCTCGCCGGAATCGCCGGCGTCATCGAAATCATCGGCCGCGACCTTCCCTCATCCAGCCCAGCCCGCGCCGTGGTCAAAGACGTCCGCCAGGAAATCGCCCGCATCAATCACATCGTCACTGATCTGCTGCAGACGGCGCGCCCTCACCCGCCCAATGTGCGGAAGAGTGATCTCAACACCACGGTGGAACACGCAGTCATGCTCGGCCGCCAGCAGGCAATGGCGAAAGGAATCGAGATCGCGCTGCACAAAGATCCATCGTTGCCCGAAGTTGAGCATGACAGCGATCAGATTCACCAGGTACTGCTCAATCTTCTGCTTAACGCGCAGCAGGCGATCGATTCCAAAGGAAAAATCGAAGTTTCCGTGGAGCGTAAAGGATCGACTGCCGTGATCGAAGTGAAAGACAACGGCCGCGGCATCGCGCCCGAGCACCTGCCCAACATCTTCCGTCCGTTCTACACCACAAAGGGCGACGGCACTGGCCTCGGCCTCTCTCTCGCCCGCCGCATCGTCGAAGACCACCACGGCCGTGTCGATGTCACCAGCACCCTGGGCAAGGGCACGACGTTCGCCGTGGTGCTGCCGCTGCAGAGGGCAACCGTGCCAGTCTCTGCGTCTTAGGGCGTACCGACTGAACAGGCGCCAGAGCCTTTTCAGGAGAGGCACTATCCGGGTCAATAAGTGCTAAGGCCCGTTCTCAACATTATGTATCCTTCCTTATCGTGCCATCGCCGTTCTCGCTCTCGTCAGGGATAATATCGGCGACCTTCTGTTGTTTCGTACTCTGCAACAGTTCTTCGATTTGTTCAGGGCGCATGGGTACACCAACGACCGAACCTATCAAGAGTGGCAGGCACATCAATAGAGTGCGCAACCGATGCTTCATCGACACAAGGTCCTCCGGCATTCGTCGCGCCAGAAGCAGGGATCACTCCCTGCGAACGCGGCCCAATCGTGTGAATTCAGGCTGTGCTACGCGGAGACGCTCAAATCACACGCCTAGGGCTTTTGGAGGGGCGCGGGAAGCAACAACCGAAAGGAAGGGATATGCCGGAACATTGCCGCACTCGGACTCGCGGCACAAGGGAGCGATGATGACCGCCGCCACGAAGAGTAACAGCGGAAGGAGGATGGCAAAAAACAACCCGGCTGGAACCGGGGTTAGCGCTGCTAACAACACGGCCAGGAGACAACCAAAGGCGACCAGTCGGTGCATGGAAAACATGGTCACGACCTAGTACCGATGATACACTTCGGCCCTTCTGCCAGCACTCTTTTTGAAGGGCTCCTTTCATAGTTTTCGCAAATGTATGGTCCGCCGCCGGACTGCAAGAGGGTTGAAGTTGAGCGAAGGGACAGTCCGCGTACATGTATCCGGCCTCTAAGTGTGCGAACGTGAGAACTTTTTACGCAGCAGAATCTTGTTCTGTTCTCCCAACGCAACTAGGTGAAAGGTAGTCTTGCCCAGATCGATGCCGATGGATGCGATGCGCATTGCGATGATTCTCCTGATGTATTCTGCCGAGCCCGGTCATCTTACCCGGCGGCGGACCATCTCATTAATCCCCCTAGCACTCACCAGCATCATCGTCGTTGCCAAATTGCGCTACGGTGCCTCCAAGAGGAGCGCGGCACAACTCAAAACTGCGGCGTAACCCTCGCAGTGGGTGCGTCACGGAATAACGAGGACGTCGCCTGGATGAATCGTGTCCGTCTCCCTCTTCCCATTCGCAGCCGCAATCTCCTTATACCTGGACTGATCGCCGTACACGCGCTGCGCAATGTGCATCCAGCCCTCTCCTCTGCCTACCGTGTACGTTTTTGTTCGGGTCGGAGTGCAAACCATTGGCGAGTCAGAATTGGGCTGGATGCAGAACGTATTGTTCGTCACGGTGAGTTTGCCGGGAATCACACGGTTTTTCGCTGAACTCGCTCCCGATGTGTTGGCAGGCACCGTCGCGTCTGAGCCCCCGCCACTGGAACTCCAACTCGCCCCATCAAAGGTCCAGCTGGACTTGAAATTGACAGGGTTCGGGAAGCTCAATCTGGACGTCAGTCTGCTCAAACTGGTCAAACTACTGACCCAGCGCGCAGTCGTATCAGGCGACCCCGATGCCACGTCCATGGGCAGCGCGAGTTTCATCGGTCCGGTCAGGTTCATCATCGGAGACGGATCCCACAAATCGGTCTCAAAGTCGTCATCATCGATCACCTGGTCGGCCTGCAAGACGTATACAGGCTCATCCTCGGACGATTGCAGGATGCTTGAGACCGCCAGGGACTGGGCCATTATTGCCTCTGCTCTGTTGTTCATAGAGTTTATCCCCCAGAACATTTCCCGGGGCCCAGCCATCAGCCCAAGTTGAATTCCCGTGCCAAAATATCGAGGGAGGTCGGCGAACAATTCGTGCGCCCCCGGTCCCAGCATCCTTCCACTATCGTAGAACATCGGTAAGAGGGGTGCGTATCTGGTGAACGTGGGACCCCTTAGCGCGGGATTGGCAGCCTCTATCAACATGGCCTGTGTGCTTGCGCAACCCTGCGCCTTCAAAAATAGGGAGAGTCCTCCCTTGGCAACTTCGCGTTGCCAGAACTGCAAAGCAGTGTCCGCAGAGGAAGCCGATACTCTGTACATCGTCAGTGCGTTGGAGCGCCCAATGATCTTCTTCATCTCTGCTTCGGTGAGGTCGCGTCCAACCGCGCCTCCAGCCTCCCTGAAGAACAACTGGAGCGGGCCGCCATGGATTTTCCAGATCTTGCCAGCCTTAATGATGTAGGTGACGGAGTGGTTGAGCAAACCCTCAGAGCTGGCCACTACCACTGGAGTCGTGCCGGCAGTTTTTAAGATTTCAGCGGTTACCACCTCCCGGCTTCCGAACTTGACGCCGGCGTTCCTGAGTTCATTGAATGCTATTCTCTGTCCAGCCTCGCCACCTCCCGCCGCAACCTCGCGCAGCGCGAGCCCTGCGAAACCTCTGAGACTGAAAGCCACGCCTTTGACCACTACTCCACCTACCAGGGAAACATCGAGAACAAGAAAGACCGTGCCGATGGCGCGTTGTGCTACAGAACGGCCATTGAGCACCTGATCCACCGAACCCACCAGGGGAACGTATCCCCAACCGGTCTCATAAAGGTGGTCATCCTTCTCCTTCTTGTCCTCCTGGATATCGTCTTCCCGGGTGGCACTCCAGATTCCGAGTCCGACGGCGGCCGCAATCAGTCCCCACACAAGCAGTGGAAGCGCAGGCAGTTCGTCAGGACAGTCATAGCGCGGAGAGATCCTGACCGATCGCCCGCGCAGGAACGCGTCGGCGGCGTAGTCGGCTTCCTGCTCAAGTTCGAGTTGTAGAGCGGAGTCAAGCCGCAGGCAACTGCCCTTTTGCTGCTGCGTGTGTGCCAATTCGTGGGCAAGAAGTCGCCGGCCTGGAAGGAAATCGGGCTGATATGCGCCGGGTCCGAAATAAATGGTTTCACCGCAAGCCAAAGCAAGCGCTCCCACCCGTGCCGTAAGGCGGTGCGCTTGGGCGGAAGTGTCGATCCATATCTTAGAAAAGTCGCCACCCAGAAGGTCGCCGGCCTCTTCGCATGTCTGTCTGTCGAGGTGAAAGCGCTGTGGTGCAGAATGGTGTGTTGAATGAGGCTGGAAAATGTCAGTGTCGGGCGACTTCATTACGACCTCCTCGTACGCGGGAATGAATCTGACTCTTGCCGGGGGGATACGACGAGGAAGGTATTGGCAGGCTCTTACAGTGCCGCCAACACTGGCAACAAAATACACCGACACGGTCACCTCGTCAACGGTTTCTTCCGTTCCCCGAATCGCTTGTCGCAAGGTCCGTGTTACAGCGAAATTGTGGGTACCGAGCGGGTACATTCTCAGAATTGGACCCAAGCGAATTGGTCTCCTGCGTGCCCTCCTTTCCCTTCCGTAGTAAGCTAAATCAATGCCCGTCGAGAAGATTCTGGTGGTCGACGACGAGCGCCTGGTTCGCTGGTCGCTCCGCCAGAAATGTGAAGAGTGGGGATATCAGGTCGTGGAGGCTGCCGCGGGAGAACCCGGACTGCGCCTCGCCCAACAGGAGTCTCCTGACCTGGTCCTGCTCGACGTTCGCATGCCCGACATGAACGGCATCCAGGTGCTGGAGCAGATCAAGAAGGCCACGGACGCTCCGCCCGTCATCATGATCACGGCCGATCCCCAGCTGGATGATGTCAAGAACGCACTTAAACTTGGGGCTTACGATTTCGTCGGCAAGCCGCTCGATTTCGAGGAGTTACGCGTCACCATTCAGAACGCACTCGAGGCCACGCGCCTCCGCACCGAGGTGCAATCGCTTCGCGGCCAGGTCCGCCGCCACACCGGATATCACGAAGTCGTCGCTGTTTCGCCGAAGAGCGCTGAACTGATGAGCTTCGTGCAGAAAGTGTCTGAGAGCGAGGCCACCACGATTCTGATTCAAGGCGAAAGCGGTACCGGCAAAGATCTGATTGCCAAGACCATCCACTACGAGAGTTCCCGCCAGAATGGCCCTTTCGTCGCCATCAATTGCTCGGCGATTCCCGAGACCTTGATGGAAGCCGAACTCTTCGGCCACGAGAAAGGCGCTTTCACCGACGCGAAGGCGATGAAGAAGGGCTTGTTTGAAACAGCCGACCGCGGCACGCTGTTCCTTGACGAGATCGGCGAACTCTCGCCCTTGCTGCAAGCTAAGCTTCTGCGCGTACTCGAAGACCAGGTAATCCGCCGCATCGGGGGCGTACGCGACATGCAAGTCGACGTGCGCGTGGTCGCGGCATCAAATCGTGATCTGGAGAAAGCCGTTCGCGAGGGCCACTTCCGCCAGGATCTCTATTACCGACTTGCGATCATCGCCATCTTCATTCCGCCGCTGCGCGAACGCACCGAAGACATTCTGCCGCTGGTCGATTTCTTCATCAACTGGTACAACCGCAAGTTCAAGAAGTCAGTTCGCGGCATCAGCCAGGAAACGCGCCGCCTGCTACTGGCTCACAACTGGCCCGGCAATGTGCGCGAACTGAAGAATTCCATCGAGCGTGCCATGATCCTGGAAGACGAACCGATCCTCCGTCCGGTGTACCTGCCATTCGCCGTTGGACAAGCCGCCCGCAGCGGCCTGACAGCATTTGAGGCAAGCAGCGCCCCCGGAACGGATGGTGGAGGCAAACAACTCCCCAATGGCCGCGTGCTCCCTCGTCTCTACATCCCCGAAGAAGGAACGTCATTGGAAGAAGTGGAGCGCGCCATGGTCGAACTGGCCATGCGGCAGGCGAACGGCAATCAGACGCAGGCCGCTCGCTTGCTTGACATTAGCCGAGACGCTCTGCGGTACAAGCTGAAGAAGTTCGAATTGGTGCCTGCGGGCGAGGAAGAATCCGCGGACTCAGTTCCGTCAGAGAACACTTCCGGGTAACGAATTCCTCGCAGTCTGTCAATCTCTCGAAACTTTGTCATTCCGAAACGGCGATCCGCCGTTGAGGAATCTGCTTGTCTGTCTAGATCTTTTCCGCTGCCGGCGAAAAGCAGATTCCTCGCTTCGCTTCGGAATGACAAGAGTTGGGGAGTGCAAACTCTGGTGAAGCGTGCTGCCGGACGAAGCGGCTGCCAGTTCAACTCTGCGTTTGAAACTCGCTTCTAATCTAAAAAGCCCGGGCTTCCTTTCGGAAGCCCAGGAGCGCCCAAAGGATGGGGAATGAAAAGACGCCTATGTATACCGTGATCTCTTATCCCCGCGCAGCGTGCTCCTTGGCCTTGGCGATGTACTGTTCAACCTGCTGCTTCTGCGGATAATCGGGATTGACTTTGAGCAATTTCTGCCAGGCCGCGACCGCGCCTTTCGCATCAGCCTTGCCCTGCCACTTGACCCATCCCAGGTTGAACAGCGTTTGCGGGTGCCCCGGCTTGTATCTCAAAGATGTCTCCATCTCTACGAGCGCTTTGTCGGCGTTTCCGATATACCAGTAAGCCGTGCCCAGGTCGGTGCGCACGTCGGGATTCTCCGGATGAATCGCTAGCGCCCGCTCGTAGTATTGGATCGCATTCGGAAACTGCTGGCCATCGTAGTAGAGGTCGCCCAGTTTCACCAGCGAATCGAAATCCGCGGGATTCCGGTTCACCGCTTCCAGAAGCGGCCCAACGGACTGCTGCAATGCCGCCTGAGCTTGCGTATTCTCTACCGGAACTCCGGTGCTCTGCGTAGCAGTTACAGCTTGCGGCATCGAGGATGCCGATCCCCGAAACAAATATCCGAGCGCAACTCCCAGCAGCAGGCAGAATGAAGCCAGCACGTAGGCCTGCGCATTGGTCCATACGGCCGGTGTGCCGGGTTCAGTAGTTGATGGCAACGGCTGTTTGTTTTCTTCGCTCATCTTCTTCTTCTTCCTTCTTCGATCTGGTGCCGGCAAGCGCCTGCTGTGGCGGTTCCAGGTGAAACAGTCGCGTGACCGCTTTTGTCATCTGCTCCTGTTCTTCCTTCTCTGGGAGATCCTTGAGTTCGCGAGCCAGGGAGCCGGCAATCTTATGAATGACTTGTGATGTGACTGCGTGAAGCAGTTGATCCTGCTCTCTGGTGAAAGGCCCGCGCTCTACGATGAAGGACTCCAGTTCTTGCCGGCAAATCTCTTCCAGGCGCTGTCGTAGCGCCACCGCAGTGGGAGCCACCACCTGAGCCTGCATCCGGCTGCGGAAGGCGTGCACCGCGGCGGCCACAATCTTCTCCATCTCCGCCATCGCAGCTGTACCGTCTGCGGCGGGCCGATGCGCAGTGCGCTCCAGTCCATCGAGGTCATACAGCAGAATGCCATCGACGCGCCGCACTTCCGGATCGATGTCCCGCGGCAAGTTGATGTCGAGAATGAGCAACGCTACACGATTGCGCTCCGCCGCAATTCGTTCCGCTTCCTCACGCGTCAGTACATAATGCGGACATCCAGTAGCACTGATGACGATATCGGCTTTCAGCAGGCATCCCCAGCGGTCGGTCTGGGTTGCGACCGTCGCACCCAGCTTCCGTGCCGTTTCCTGAGCAAGGCCCGGGTTCTGATCGATCAAGATGAGTGGCCCGGCACCGTGTTCCAGCATCAGCCGGGCGGTATGCTCCGCGGCTGTTCCGCCTCCCAGTAGCAGGACTTTGCGTCCTTCGAGTGATCCGAAAACTCTCCGGGCAATATCACGAGCCATGCTGGCGAGGCAGACGGAGGTTTCGTCGATGTTTTTCTCCGCGCGAATTCTCTCTGCGACCCGAAGCGCCTGCTCTAACAGCGAGTTCAAAGATCGCCCCGTCGCGCCCACGGTGCGCGCCTGCTCCCAGGCCGCCGTAAGGTTCGTGACTACGTCGAGACCACACAACATCTGGCAATCGAGACCGCAGGCAAGCCGGAAAACATGACTCAAGACGGCATCGTCCAGAAGCCGGTAGAAGTGCTCCCACTCGCTCAGCTTGAGGCCGTGCTCCTTAGTCAGATATTGCAGAAGAGAATTTGCAGCCAGGGTCGGCTCACTCGCCCAAAGCAGGAACTCGGTGCGGCAACGCGTGGAGAGAACCAGCACTTCTTCCACGCCTTCGGCAGCCCTCAGTTTGCGCAGGACTTCGTACCGGCGATTCTCCCCGATCCAAAATCGTTCTCTCATGGCCAAAGGTGCAGTGCGGTGGTTCAGCCCGATGACCATGAGCGTTGGTTCCAAGACGAACACCTCGGGTGCAGGTTGCGCTCTTGGAATCGCAAGCCTCGTGCCAAATGTGTTTCAACCGGAGGACCGTTGCAATTGTTTGTTTTCAAGGATTTCCGCAGCTCTGGGAGAATGAGCGACTGTTCAACTTCGCATCAGTGCGGCATATCACGCGGCGGCAGGAGTTTTTTGGCGCGATCCCCCGCGCCTCCAGCCACTTAGGGACCGACCGCGATCACGACCGGACGTGATTACAATCACTGACCATCTGTGCGCTTCCATCGAAACTGCTAGACGTTCGGGAGTATTCATCGAGTCTTGAGGCCCCGTCCGCGCATCACTTCGTCCTGGACACAGCCCGCAAGACACTTGCAGTTGGAAGGAAACGCAATCATGAAGACAGCTAAGCTCCTCGTTCTTATCGTGATGATCGCTCTGGCGCTGTTCCTGATTCTGCCCAATCTCTCATGGGCGCAGGATACGGCGACCATTTACAAGACCAAGTGCGCTGCCTGCCACGGGGCCGATCTCGGTGGAAAGCCGGCCGCGAAGATTCCCAGTCTGGTTTCCGACGACGCCAAGAAGGTTTCGGATGTCGACTTGACCGATATGATCGCCAACGGCGGCAAGGACAAGAAGGCGTCGCATGCATTCGCTAATAAGGGCGTCATGCCTGACCAGATCAAGATGATTGTCTCTTATATTCGCGACGCGCAGAAGAAGTAGAACGCTTTCGTGGATTTGTAGCGCACGAATTCAGCAATTGTTTGAAAGGTCACGCCTTCAGGCGTGCCGCGAGAGCCACTATGCGACCCGGGCTTTAGCCTCTGAGGGCAAACCCGGGAAGACGTTGATGACCAGCTCAGTTTCTGTAGCAGCATTGCTGTTCCGTGAGGCGAGGTCGCGCCGCGCAAGCTGGCGTGACCACGGGAGAGTGAGTGATCCGCTCGCCGGCATGATCTGGCACATCGCCGGGCCGCCGGATTTCCTCTCCTCACGCGCGGAACAGCCAGCCCGGGTCTAGGTGCTCACCCCCAGACCCGGGTTCTTGTTTGCCGCGCACCCTCTACGGCAGATCCAAATCCAGCGCGTCCATCACGATAAACGGACGCCCCTGATGCTCGCCGATCTCGTCAATTGTGCGGATGCTGGGATGATTCAGTGCCGAAGCTGCCGGCGCTTCCCGCCGAAAGGGCTCGAACGCTTGCTGATTGCCGGCGACATCATCGGGCAGGAACTTGAGCGCTACGAATCGGCCCAGTTGGGTGTCTTCAGCCTTGTACACCACGCCCATACCGCGACCGCCGAGCTTCTCGACGACGTGGTAGTGCGAAATGGTCTGCCCGATCATTGGGCTGAAATGTTAGGTGGGTCGATCGGGCAAGTCAATCGACCTGAGCGATTCAATACGCTTACTCAGCGATTGGGCTCAGCGTCCTGTCGCTTGTGCCTCATGACAAAGATGTGGTAGGTTGCGGCGTCCCAGGCGTTATGAATGCCGATGAAGAGCAGCAGCAATGCAACCGCCGCGACACCAAACATGGCTCCGCGTGCATGGGTGCGAGCCACAAAAGCCGTGGCCGCAAGCGTCGCGTACGAAGCGAAAGGCAACAGTGCGTGACACAGCCAATCCTCGAACACCGGCCGGTATACTGTTTGCACACGCAGGCGTCGAGCCACGATAAGGGCATACGCAACTCCACCGAGACCCAGCAGTCCCCAACACACGGCCGCCGCGCCGATGCCGTGCCACGGAGCGCATAGGGCTGCCGCAAGAAACAGTACCGCTCCGAAATGAACAATGTTGGGAGTCGCGAACGCGTGGCCGGCCTGCGCTTGACCCGCCGTGCGGGGCAGGTCAGCGACCAGAGCCATAACGACGAACTGCAAGCCGATCAGCGCCCCGGCAGACGATCCCACGATGACATAGAAGTTCTGCCAACCGCCGAGAGGTGTCATGCCTGTCACGCTGAATTGGGTCAGGCCCACAGTTGAGTCTCTTGGCGCAACTTGGCGATGTCTCTGGTGGGCGCACTGCCAAAGAATCGGCTGTATTCCCGGCTAAACTGGGAAGCGCTCAAATAGCCCACGCGTTGGCTCGCCGCACCCGCATCCATCATTGTAGAGAGCATCAACCGCCTCGCCTCTTGCAGTCGTAGCACTTTCTGATAATGCAGCGGACTCATCGAAGTCACGGATTTGAAGTGCTCGTGGAACGAAGAAACGCTCATGTGCACCAGTTCGGCCAGTTCTTCGACCTTCATCGGTTGAGAGTAATTCTCGCGCAACCAGGAAATCGCCTTCGCAATGCGCTGCACGCTCGACTCGGCAAAACCCATTTGAGCCACGCGGACACCGATCGGGCTGCGCAGAAGTCGGATCAAAATCTCATCCATTACAAGCGGGGCGAGGAGTTCAGCATCGCCGGACTCCGGCAGGCATTCCATCAACCTCGTTGCCGCGTTGACAACGCTGTCCTCGACCGGAGTGACGTAAACGGCGATTCTCTCCTGAGCAGGAGGCAGGCCGTGCGGAAACACCTTCAAGGCCAGTTCGGCAATCTTGTGCGGGTCGAGGTCCAGCTTGAGCGCCAGGTACGGCTCGGCTTGGCTGGCCCGTGTGACCTGGGCAGCCACTGGCAACGCCACCGAAAACACGATCATGCGCGTGGCATCGTACTCGTACACATCCTGCCCCACAATAAAGGTCTTCGTTCCCTGTGTGGCGATGCACAACGACGGCAAGCTCAGGGCATGCACACACTCTTGGTTGGCGCGTGAGAAACGAATGGCGTGCACGCCAGGGACGCGCAGATCGAAGCTACCGTCGTGCGGGGCATAGGCGGCGATCAAACGGCCCAGTTTTCCGAGGGCGGCCTCGTTTGGTTCCGCAGTCTTGGCCACTCGCCGCAGAGGCACAACTTTGCCGTTGGTTTTCACAGTTTCGAGAATACCTCTTTTTGTCAACACTGGAGCCCGCTCCATACCATCCGGTGGAACAATTCGTCCATGGCGCGTGGTGGTTCTTTCGCGCCACGATCCAGCCACCATCGCAGCAGAGACAGCAAGCTGCCGGCCAGCGCAGACGCGCGAGCAGCCAATTCACGCTTCGGTAGTTTCGGGAGACGCCCGGACTCGACAAGTCGTTTTTCGATTCCGCGCGCAAAGTAACCTTGCGCAAGATCGAAGAAGTCGTTCAAACGGCCGCACTCGGCCAGCGCGCGATACATCTTATTCTGGTTCCCGATGTGCGCAAACATCTCCGCCACAGGGACCACTCGAAGCGACTTTTCTTTCTGAATGCTCAGCGCCGAGCTCATCATTTCCAGGAATTTCTCCAGTTGGCTGAGGAGCAGGTCATTCTTGTCGCGGAAGTGAAGATAAAACGTGGAACGACCGACCGATGCACGATCCAGCACTTCCTGCACTGTCACGTCATCGATGGACTTCTCCTGAATCAACGACACCAGTGCAGCCCCAAGCCGCTCGTGCGTGCGCCGGACGCGCTGATCGGGTTTGCGGCGCTGCATTCCTCGATGTTTGCTTTGCCCGTCATGTTCGTGCAACCTGGAGCGCTCGTTTCTGGACATCGACTACCTCTTTGTTCAACAACTCAAAATGATCCTCGACTGCGCGGCATCGGGCCGCTAAATTTCCCATTCACAGGGTAAAGGAGAAACCTTATGAACCGTATTCGCTTACTCGCAGTCGGAACCATCCTGATGTTCGGTCTAACCACGGTCGCGCAACAAGCCACCCCAAGCACCGGCGTCCCAACTGCGGAAGGACAGCTGAAGGTTCTGGCTGCAAAGCTTGATCTCACCAGCGGTCAGCAGGACAAAATCAAACCTATCCTTCAGGAGCTGCATGACGCCACGGTAAGGCTCGTGCACGATGAGAACATGTCCCGCGAAGACCGCCTCAGCAAAGTCAGGGACTCGCGCTTTTCTGCCGACAAAAAGATGCGCGCTATCCTGAACGACGACCAAAAGCAAAAGCTCGATCAACTCGAGCATGAGCCGCACCCCGAGTTGCACGGCGACCTGAGCGGGTCGAAAAAGTAGGGGATGTTCGCCGTAAACTCTCACACCGAATCCCGCTCCGCGCCTGCCCTGGACATTAGTTCCAAATGGGGGCGTGGAGCGCCGGTTCACCCCGGCGAGCCGGGTTTGCGCACCGCTTACAGCTCATTGCTCACCGCTATTATTTCAACTCTTCAAAACCTCCTGCACATTAGCGGGTTTCATCGGAAGCCGCCGCATGATCTTCCCTGTTGCGTCGTGCAGCGCCGCTGCAATTGCCGGCGCAGCGAGGGCATTCGCCGCTTCCGAACCTCCGCCATACGCACCGACTTTCGGATTGTGGAGCAGCACGACTTTGATCTCAGGTATGTCCGCCATCGTCGGGATGGGATACGAATTCCAGTCCTCCGTGGTGATTCCGCTCTCGTCAAACATGACCTCTTCGAAGAGCGCATGCCCGATGCCCATAACCGCACCTCCTTCGACGTTCCGTTTCAGTTGCATCGGGTTGACCACAATGCCCGGGTCCACTGCGATCGTGTACTTCTCCACTACGATCGCGCCTGTACTGGGAGTAACAGCGATCTGGCAAACGCAGGCCCAATATGTTCCGCTGCGCAACATCAGCGAGACTCCGCGACCGCGCACCGGTGTTGCTCCAGTCGAGACCATATCAGCCCGTGGCGATGGGCGCGTGTCCCAAGCGGAAGCATCGCGGACCGCTTTCAATACACCGATGGCTCGCTCTTCGCTTGCGTGATCGATGCGGAACTGGATGGCGTCCGCGCCCGCGAGCGCCGCCGCCTCGCTGATCGCCAGTTCGCGCGGATAGTTCTGCTGGAACTGGCCCGGCGTGCGCATGCTGTGGTCGCGCAGACCGACGGCGAGAGGCGAGGCTTTCTGTCCTACCTGGAAAGTGCCGTGACCGCGCTCGATCACGTTGGGGACAGGAGCATAGACCCACGGATCTTCAAGGCCGTTGACCGTGGAAGTTACACCACCAGAATGGACATCGGGAGCAGACATGGTCGGTAGTCCCGCGAGGACCGCGCCAATCGGCCGATCATCCTGCATGGCTGGCATGTAATGGTCGATCTGATACGCGGCCATTTTGCCCTTTTCATCGATGGCGACTTGAACGTCGGAGAAAGCGGCCGCAGCTTGCGTAGACCACTGCATATCGTCGGCTCGCATCCACTGCACGCGCACCGGCTTGCCGACCTCTTTGGACAAGAGCACTGCCTCGTCTTCCGCGCCTGAGTTCCCGCCGTTCGACCTGCCATAGTGGCCGGGTCCGGGATACGAATGCACGATCACGTGATCAGGCGTCGTGCCGAGCATGGTCGCAATTTCGCCGCGCAGCGCCTGCGGATTCTGGTTGTGCACGTAGATATGTACAGTGCCGTCAGACTTGACGTCGGCGACGGCCACGGTCGGGCCAATCGGCGCATGTTTCATGTAGGACAACTGATAGGTGGCCGCTTGCTTCTTGTGAGCCGAGGACAGCACGGGATCTACATCGCCCTTCGACGATTTACTCTTCTCGACGGGTGCGGACTTCCAATCAGCTTCTTCGCGAAGATGCTGGTAGAGTTTTGCGTTCCCCGGCAGCCCCTTCCACTCTGTCCATTTCGTCGCGGCAGCAACCTGATCGGCTGCCTGGATCGATTCCCACTCCGTCGGCGCGACCACTCCCACGAGATTGCCTTTCACAATGACTCGCGAATTCGGAAACTTGGTCTTGTCCACTGAACCGGCAGACACGAGAGTTGACCCGAGCGTCTTCGGATGCACCACTCGCGCGTGCAACATACCGGGCAGTCGCACATCAGTAGCCCACGTTTCCTTCGCAGCCACTTTCGTGCTGATGATGGAATTCTTGAACGACTTGCCGATGATCGTATACTCGCTCACCGGCTTCATCGGCGGATTGCCCTCGATGGTCAACCCGAAGATGCTGGTCAGGTCTCCCTTCACGGGAATGGTGAGCTTCAGTTGCTGGTTCTTGACAAGGTCGCCGTAGGAAATGCTCTTGCCGCCTCCCGAGACGATGCCGTCCTTTACGGAAAGCTTGTCTTTCGGTACTCCGAGTTTCTCTGACGCGACATCGAGCAAAGCCTGGTACGTGTACGCGGCGGCCTTGCGGATATTGGGCGTTCCGTGGCCGAGGAAATCGAACGCGCCGCTGCCGTCGGGGGTGAGATCTGTGTGTCCAGATACAACGGTAGTGATCGCTTCGAAGGGCACGCTCAACTCTTCGGCCACAATCTGCCGGTAGGCGGTAAAGGTTGAACCCTGGCCGAAGTCACTTTTCCCGGTGCGTATCAGGACCGAGTTGTCGGGATGAATCTCAATCCATGAACTGGGGAGTGTGGGATCGAGAGAGTTCTTGAATGTAGTTGGTTTCTCTGTATCGCCCTTTAGAAACTCCGGGCCCACGAAGCTGAATCCTACAACGAGGATGCCTCCCGCTTTTATGAATCCGCGTCGCGATAGAGTCGGGCCGATAACATTTGCTGGTTTTTCGCTCATGGTTGCCATCGCTTATCTCCCCTTCGCCATAATCGTGGCGGCATGTTGTACGGCTTCAATGATGGCTACGTAAGTTCCGCAGCGGCACAGATTGGGCGACGGTCCGGATGTAGTGAAGGCCTCTTTAATCTGCGCCAAGGTCGGTTTCGGATTGCTTTCGAGCAGTTCCGTGGCCTTGATCATCATCCCGTTCTGGCAAAAGCCGCACTGCGGAGTCTGCTCCTCGATCCAGGCTTGCTGCACCGGGTGAAGCGTGTTCTTCGCTTCGTCCGCCGAGAAGCCTTTTTGCTTGGCCCACCTTGCGGGCAGACCTTCGAGCGTGATGATTTCCTGGTTCGCGACGCTGGCAACGGGAGTAACGCAGGACCGCGCTTCCTTGCCGTCGACGAGCACGGAACAGGCTCCGCACTGTGCGAGTCCGCATCCGAACTGCGGACCAATCAGTTCGAGATCGTTGCGCAACACATACAGTAGCGGAGTGTCGTCAGGTGCTTTTACTTCGTGCCGGACTCCATTCACATTGAGCGTGACCATAGAGAACCCCCTTCACCGCAGTTTGAGAATGCGGATAACTCTGTTATGAAAAACCCCGTAGATCCCCAGCCCGCAAGGACAAATGCTTTGTTTCGCCCCTGTGCGGATTGCCTTAACCTGCCTATACTCCCGCTCTGCAATCGATTGCAAGTCGCGGCGTAGTCGATCACGGCATCTGAGCAACAACAGCCACGTCGAACTTTGAGTAGTACTTCTTCACGTCACTGGCCCCGTACTTGGCGCGGAACTTCTCGACCACAGAGGAGACCTGTTTGGCGTCAGTTATCGGCGTAACCTTCAATTCAGCTTCTGCGTCGCCCGCGTCGATCCGAATCGACGGGTTCTTGAGCACGTTCTTGTACCACTGCGTATCCGAACCCTTCACCGGCAGGAGGTAGAGCTTGTCTCCCTCCAACACGAACCAGACCGGGTTTGAAATCGTGCGTCCCGACTTTCTGCCGGTCACACTGATGTTGATTTCGCTACCTCGGGAAAGACTGTCTTTTAGAGCATCGTTTCGCTTCGCCATGGACACCTCGCGCGAAGATCGTTTACTCAGCGGCCCACCAGTTTCTGCAGCTCTTCGGGGTAGCGAGCACCTTGCACCGCGATCTTTGAGGTTGCGACATCGAGCTGCCGAAGATCATCCTGCGTGAGTTCGATAGCAACCGCGCCGATATTCTCTTCCAGTCGATGCAGCTTGGTCGTACCCGGGATCGGGACGATCCACGGCTTCTGCGCCAGCAGCCACGCGAGAGCGATCTGTGCAGGCGTCGCCTTCTTCTGCTGCGCGAACTTGCCAATCAAATCGACGACCGCCTGATTCGCTTTCCGGTTCTCCGCCGTAAACCGAGGAACGATATTGCGGAAGTCGGTCTTATCAAACTGCGTATCTTCTTTGATGGCTCCGGTGAGGAAACCCTTGCCCAACGGGCTGAATGGAACGAAGCCGATGCCGAGTTCGTCGAGCGTCGGGATCACCTCCGCTTCAGGCTCTCTCCACCAAAGCGAATATTCACTCTGCAGCGCTGCAACCGGCTGAACAGCGTGTGCGCGACGGATGGTCTGTACACCCGCCTCCGAGAGCCCAAAGTGCTTCACCTTGCCTTGCTGGATGAGGTCTTTCACGGCTCCGGCAACATCCTCAATCGGAACGTTGGAATCGACGCGATGCTGATAGAACAGATCGATGACATCAGTCCTGAGGCGCTTCAGCGAGGCCTCGGCGACTTCCTTTATGTGTTCTGGACGACTATCCAGCCCGGCCTGTTTGCGTGTGCTCGGATCAATATTGAACCCGAACTTCGTCGCAATCACCACCTGATCGCGAAACGGAGCGAGGGCTTCGCCAACCAGTTCTTCATTCGTGAACGGGCCGTACACTTCAGCGGTATCAAAAAACGTAACGCCCCGCTCCACCGCCGCCCTGATGAGCGAGATCCCTTGCTGCTTGTCTACGGCCGGGCCGTAGCCAAAGCTCAGCCCCATACAGCCCAGGCCGAGAGCCGAGACCTCCAAATTACTTTTTCCGAGTTTTCGCTTCTGCATTGTTTCTCCTCAATCGGCCGAGAGCAGGGTTCACTAATCTGGCCTCAAGCAGAATAGCCTCCCGGCGTTCCGCTCATTTGCCTGTTTCAATGAAGTTCTTGCCCGATTCTCCGAGGATAGTGGTCGCGGCCTCAGTCGAACGGAAGCAGCACCCGGCATCCGGTTGACGGAAAGGCCCATGTCCGGGCAAATAGCATTAAGGTAGGGGTTCTGCCGTAACGGCACTTCCACTTCATCGCCAAAGGGATCGTGGAATACCTCGATGAGTGACAAGGTACACGGCAAAGCTACCCAGCCAATGGCCGCCTTCGTAATGCTCTCCAGTGACCGCAGCCAATCCTGCTCGCTCGTGCGCCTCGGCAGCCGCCCGGATGGATGGCAGCCGCTTGTCATTCTTCGGCAACGCCGACCCGATGCCGTTCAGCATCCATGCCCGGCTGAGATTCAGGCCATCCAGATGTGCCAGCTTGGGATCACTAGGATCGGGGGACACCACCGGTTGCAACCAGGCAGCGCTACCTGACGTAGAAATTTGCGGCATAAATGTCTGGAGCCAGGCCGCAAACTCGCGGCTCGGCAGAACACGGCGCATCAGGTCTGCTTCTCCCAGGCAGGGTGACAGGAAATCTTCGCCTGAGGGTTCATACTCCAGCGGACAGTTCTTATCATTCAGGTAGAACTGCTTCGATTTGGATACTACCAGCTCGGCAAAGTCCTGGCCTCCGCCCTCCTGCCGATAGTCCAGCATCAAGCCGAGCGCGAAAGCGGTCTGGTCGTGTTCACCGATTCGAACTGGATTCGAAAGTTTGGGCAACCAGCCGTTCAACCGCTCCAGCGCAACCTGCTCCAGCGGACGGAGGTTGGCAGCCATTTCTTTGGCTTGCGGATCGTCCCACTCGCGCAACTCAGCCGTGAGTTGCAGCAGCCAGGCAAGACCATATGGTCGCTCGAAGCTGGCACGCCCTACGCCCCGAAGATACACCGCCTCCTGCGCGAGATTTTCTGCCGTCAGGCTCTGCCGCAAGGCATCGCGAGCCGCTTCCACGAACGGGGCGTCGGGAAAAGTTCGTACCAGGCGAACCAGGAGCCAATGGCCGTGCACCGAAGAGTGCCAATCGTAGCAACCGTAGAATGCAGGCGTGAGCTTCCGCGGCGGAGCCACATCAGAATCGCTGCTCAAAGTGTGGCTGATGTGATTGGGATACTCTTTGTGCACACAGGCAAGAGCGAGATTTGCGAACCGCTCGGCTGTTTTCGATGTCGAACATGGGAGTCGTTGGATGTGCTTGAGCGCGAGCCTCGCACACACTCGATAGCAGAAAAAGGAGACAGAGAACGCGTTTCATCCCCAGATACTCTAACCCAACCGTGAACTTCTTACTTTTCCAAAAGGCGCGAAAAGATGGGCCTGTCCAGCCGCAGAGCGGCGGAATAATTTAGCCCCGGACGCAAGTCCGGGGTAGCGGACAAAAAAACACAACCAGTCCCGGAGGGACGACAGAAATGGAGCACATTCGAGAGGAGAGGCGATCGCGACTCAGATGTCGCGGTCCGTGATTCCTACCCTTTCGCGAACTGCGGCGTAAGGATGAGCCGCCCGCGATCTGTTCTCAATTCGCCAGCTTCAGTTCGCGGACCGCATCTCCAGCGCCGCTGAGGTCGCCGAGACGCATCTCGGAATACTTGCGAGACAGGATTACGCCTGGCGCACCCGCGCGGAACGCCGCCAGTACTGCTTGCTTCACGTTTTGCGGCGTAGATTTGCTGTTGTTGGGCTCGGTCGGAATATCAATATCAATGCCGGGCCAGATCAGAGTCTTCGTCCCGGCGACTCCTTCCAGCGCGCGTTTCGCTTCGCGATAGACGTAATCCGACGAAAGCCCGGTGTGCGGAATCTGGTCGTAGCTGCCTTCCTTCAATCCCATCACGGCGTAGTTGAATTCGAGCAGCTCCTGTTTTGAGAGATCGCCGTAAAGTGTCGACCCGGCATTGTCGGCATAGAGCGCCATCCGCTCGCCGCCGCAGTTGTTGTACATCACCACTTTTATGAAATCCGAATAATTCGAGAGTTCGTGCAGGTCCTGTTCCGCGCGGTAGATCGGATTGAAGGAATTGTTATGCCAGATGTGCCAGCCCACCGGCACCGTCGGCTTAGCCGTCTTCACCGTCTTGTAAATCGCGGCGTAAGTCTCACGCAGGCTGTCGGTCCACAGCATCTCCCACGCAGCCAGTTCCGGATACCGCAAAAGCAGCCGCCAGAATTGAACGTAATAGCCGTCCACAGGGCGCTTGCCGCTTCGTGCCGAGCGAACAAATTTTTCCAACTCCAGGAATCCTTGCCGGGCCCGATCTACGTTGATGCCGCGTTCTTTCGCTTTGCTCTGACAAAATTGGCAGAAACAAGTCACGTTCCCCGGATCAACCGGTGGCGTGTCATGCGTCGCACCCAGGCTGTCGCAGAGCGCACCCTGTCGCTCCGATCCCCACATGATTCCGTCGATGTCATAGGAGCGCGCATAGTCCTCAACCAGACCGGTCAGAAAATTCCGGTAGTCCGGATTGTTGACACACAGCGTGTCGGCATTCCGTCCATATAGGTCCCGCTCCTGCACCTTCTCGACATTCGGCACGTCTGTGCGAAATACGTCTTCGAGCCAGCAGATCACTTTCATGCCGCGCTTCTTCGCGGCGGGAAGTACTTCGGCCAGGATGTCGAGGTCGCCATGGTCGGGCGCGCGCGTATCCTTGAGAACCGTGTTTCTGTAGTACTGAGGATGTGGCGTAGCGAAGTTTCCACCGTGAAAACTGAGGTCGTACTCCTGCTTGCCGTGATCGGGCAGCGGCTGTCCCGGAATCTGTCTCCCCGCGATCCCTCGACCGTAAGTAAATACCGCAAGGAAAAGAGTATTCACGCAGCCACGCTCTTGAAGCACGTCCAGAACTTTCTCGGTACCTTCATCCACAAACGAAACTGCTCCGACTTGGATACCGATCATTTTGGAGGAGACAACCGGACGCCCAACAGTGGGCACAGTCAGGGCAGCTCCGGCGCCAGCGGCGATCTTCAGGAATTCGCGGCGATTCACATCCAATCCCATGGATTACCCCTCTTCTTGATGGCAAGTGATGCGGATGTTTGGCGGGAGATGCTTACGGCACCTGCGCTCCCTCTGTGCCCACATACACCGCATAAAGCGACTGGCTGGCCGCCATGAACAACCGGTTTTTCTTGGCACCGCCGAAACATAGATTGGCGCAAGTTTCCGGAAGATGGATTCTGCCGATCAAGACGCCATCAGGTGCGAATACGTGCACTCCGTTGAATCCGTCGGGACCCCATCCCGCGGCCGACCAGACATTGCCGTCCACGTCACAGCGAATGCCATCCGACGATCCCGGAGCCATATTCACGAACTGCCGCCCGTTCTTTAACCGCGTGCCATTCTCGACGTCATACACACGAATCGGCCGCGGGTCGCCGGGATGCTTCGGTTCACCCGTATCAACGATGTACAACTTCTTCTCATCCGGCGAGAAACAAATCCCGTTCGGCTTGTCCATATCGCTCACCACCACGGTTGCTTCATGCGTGTTCGGATCGAGACGATAAACGTTAGCGGGAAGTTCAAAGGCCGCTTTGTGCCCTTCATAGTTCGTCATAATCCCGTAGCCCGGATCCGTGAACCAGATCGCGCCATCGGCATGAACCGCCAGATCGTTCGGGGCATTCATTGGTTTGCCCTGAAAATGGTCCATCAACACCGTGACCGTGCCGTCATGCTCAGTCCGGGTGAGCCGTCGCGAGTCGTGCTCGCAAGTGAGCAATCTTCCCTGCCTGTCTCGAAAGTTGCCGTTGCTGTAATTCGAAGGACTGCGGAACACGCTGACTTCTCCCGTATCTTCCAGCCATCGCAACATGCGATTGTTGGGAATGTCGCTGAATAGAAGATAGCGCCCGTCGCCAAACCAGACGGGGCCTTCCGCCCAGCGCGTGCCGGTATACAGTCGCTCGACCGCCGCGCTCAAGACTCTATATTTTGCGAGGCGCTGATCGACGATCTCCACCGCGGGATCAGGATAGGCCACGGGACTCTTCACGTTCTGGCCCCTCGCGCGCGCAAACGGCTCGACAGCCAGCGCCGTCATCGCGCCAGCCGTCATGTTCATGAATGTGCGTCTCTGCATAGTTCTCGCTCTGGCGGGAATTCCGCCCGAGGCACCTTATCACGTCTACTTCTCCAGAGGAACGGTCCGGAGAGCCACTGCGGTTTGCGAACACAGGGGCGATAGGCATAAAATTCGGCCCATTCTTCCGCTTGACATTTTCATAGCCATATATTCATGCACCCGATGATCGACACTCCGCCATCTTAGAAGTAAGAGATGAGAACGTTTGGTCAAAGGAGGTTCCAATGTCACTGCAGACTCCGGCTGAATTTGTACGGCACGCTTCCACATGGTCGATCTTATGGGGCGTATCGCTGATCGTCCTCGGCATGGTGGCGGTCGCATCGCCATTCGTCGCTGCTGTTGCCGTTAACGTGCTGATTGCCTGGCTCATCGTGCTGGCAGGGGTAATCCACATTGTCCTCGCTTTTCAAGCCCACCGAGCGGGCTCCGTGATCTGGAAACTGCTCGTCGGGCTGGCCTACGTTTTCATCGGCGGATACTTGATTGCCCGCCCGGTGCTGGGTGTCGCATCGCTTACGCTGGTACTGGCCTCGCTGTTTCTGATTGAGGGCATACTGAATATCGTCCTGTTCTTCCAGATGCGCTCGCTGCGAGGATCGAGTTGGGTTCTGATCGACGGCGTCATTACGCTGCTCCTGGGACTGATGATCTACATGCAGTGGCCATCCAGTTCGGTCTGGGCGATCGGCACTCTGGTGGGCGTTAGCATGATCCTCAGCGGCATTGCGCGAGTGTCTCTGTCGCTGGCGGTGCGCAGAGTCGTGGCCACGCCAAGCGAACTGCCGAGGATCAATAAAGCAGCATAGTCCTGCCTAAACGGGTTGCTTTCGCAAGCCTCGGGGAGTTTCTTTTTTCAAGCGCTGCCTTGCGCGTCGAAGGGAGCAAATCGCCATGGGAGGCCTGATTCCGCTAAAGGATGCGTCGAGGCGCCCCACACGAATTCCTCTGGTCACCGCCTTCATCATCCTGATCAACCTGTGTGTGTTTGTGCTGGAACTAATGCGCGGTGACGAGTTTGTCATTCAGTGGTGCATGGTTCCGGCCCAGATTGTTTCCGGCCACCACTGGATCACGATCCTGACCGCCATGTTTCTGCATGGGAGCTGGTCGCACATCATCGGCAACATGGTTTTTCTCTGGGCCTTCGGTCCGGAGATCGAAGATTCGATGGGCCGAGGGCGATACCTTGCGTTCTACCTGTTGGGAGGACTGGCAGCCACGCTGGCGCAGGTCGCCGCCTCTCCCCACTCCACCGTTCCAAACCTCGGGGCGAGCGGAGCCATCGCGGCCGTGATGGGTGCGTTCCTGGTGACCTATCCTCGCGATCGGATCAAGTCCGTCCTGCTGATCTTCATCTTTGTGAAGATAACGCTCATTCCAGCGGCACTCTTGATCGGTTTCTGGTTCCTCACTCAACTCATCCACGCGGGTCAGGTGGCGCACGTGCAGACCGGTGGCGTGGCCTATCTGGCACACGTGGGAGGCTTTATTTTCGGAGCCGTCACCGCCCGCTGGTTCGAGGGTTCGCGTATTGCATTCCAGGAGGCGGATTGATCGCCGGTTCGACCACGTTCTGTTCTTGAAATGCAGTCAGTGATTTCTGAATCCGGGTGAAATCCCTCATCGTTTGCGATGACTCTCCCGCTCGTGCTATCTTGCCGCCACTTCCAGCAGGGAGGTCCCATGGAACACAAGCCTCATCATCATCACCATGTGCACAAGCATCCGCTATCGGCGGGGCCGACGCGCCGCGATTTTCTTTCCTCACTAATCTGCAGCGCGATTCTGGCGCCGTGGGCGATGGGGCAGCAGCAATCCCGCAATCCATCGGAGATTGCCGAGCAGTTTCGCAAAATGTCAGAGGACTACGAGAAAGAGGGCCTGGCCGCGCCCTTCAAAGGGATCACCGCTAGCGGCGACGTTATGCCGGGACTCTTCGAAATCAAACCCGCTGGAGTCTCCACCGAACCAGTCCGCAATGCCGCTCTGGCATTCATCGGAACTCTGAATCCTGTGCAACTGGCGAGAACCATGTATCCGGTCGATGACGTTGAATGGCGCAAGTGGATGAATCAACATTTCTACGCCCGCCAGGGAGTGAGCTTCGCCGACATGACCGATCGCCAGCGCGAAGCCGCCTTCGGCCTGATGCGCGCCTCCCTCAGTTCGCAGGGGTTCGAACTTACGCGCAACATCATGCGCCTGAACGAAACCCTGGCTGAACTGGCTGAAGATCACGACTTCCTGGGAGAGTGGCTGTACTACATCCAGATTTACGGCAAGCCCTCGGCCACCGATCCGTGGGGCTGGAAGCTCGAAGGCCATCACGCCATCATCAACTATTTCGTCCTCGGCGACCAGGTCGTCATGACCCCTTTGTTCATCGGTTCAGAGCCGGTGAAGGCCCCGTCCGGCAAATACAAAGGCATCGAGATCCTTCAAAAAGAACAGAACGACGGCCTGGAGATGCTGAAGGCTCTCCCCGAAGCCCAACGCAAAAAGGCAATCCTGGAATTCTCCAAGAGCGGCAACAACAATCTGACCGAAGCGTTCAAAGACAACGTGGTCATCGACTATGCCGGACTCCGCACCAACGAATTGGCAGGTCCAGCCCGTCAACGCCTGCGAGACCTCATCCACCTCTACGTCAGCAATATGGACGAGGGGCACGCCCGCGTGAAGATGGACGAGGTTGACCGCCACCTCGACAACACGTGGTTCACCTGGATCGGCGGCGCGCAACCGGACAGCGTCTTTTATTACCGCGTGCAGAGCCCGGTGATCCTGATTGAATTCGATCACCAGCGTCCCGCAAATCTCAGGAAGCTCGCCGCAGATCCCACGAAACCCACTCGGCAGCACATTCATTGCGTGGTGCGAACGCCTAACGGGAACGATTACGGCAAAGATCTGCTGCGGCAGCACTACCTGGCGCATCCGCACACGACTTAGAGCGGATTCCATGGAGTAGAGGAATGTTGAACGTGCCAGACCAACACCTACTTGACGATCTGCTGGACTCCTGGGACCGGAACAATGCCATCCTGGTCAACCTGCTCCGCGCTCTCCCCGAAGAGGGGCTCGAGGTCAGGCCGATAGATGGCAGCCCTTCCATCGCCGAGCTGTTCACCCACATTCACTATGTGCGATTGGTCTTCGTTTCCGAGGACGCCCCCGAGTTCGCCAGAGCCCTCCCTGAAAAAGAGTGGACGTTCGAACCCAACCCTGACCGCATCGCGCGCATGCTAAACGGAAGCGCAAAGGTGGTGCGTGCCACAGTAAAGAGCCGCGTCGAATCAGGCCGCGAAATGGACCTTCACTACGACCACCCCATCCTTTTACTCCAGCACATGATCTGGCACGAGGGCTACCATCACGGCCAGATCAAACTCGCCCTCAAACTGGCAGGCCACCCAATCACCGATGAGGAAGCCGGCCCGGTGACGTGGGACATCTGGATGCGCAAGAAGTGAACGGTCTCAGCCGAAAGCAAGGACTGACGGGACGGTCCAGAAAGGCCCCTGACGGTGACGAGGGTCACTGACAGCGGAAGTGGAAACGTGTGTAATCGAGATGGAGGAATCAAAACTGAATACCTCTGCATTGGGCCCGGTCCCGCTAAGTTACGGTCACATCGTTCAGCCGCCGCTCGGCGGCTAGGGGCCGGGCTTCTTGGTTCTTAGCTGAGTTTCTGCAAACCCCAAGGACCCCTTGCACTTGGAGTAGAATCGGGATGAGGTGCCTTATGATGTTGACTGTCGTGGCAGTGATTTTCGGAATTTTTGCAGTTGGCCTGATCGTCCTCCTGATCTACAAGAGCACCCTCACCATGCACAGGGATGACCAGCTGTTTCTGGATGACGCGAGCTCACACATGCACGATGAGCAGACTGAACTGCTTACCAAGCTCAACCGGCTCACCATTCCAGTGCGCGTCTTCAGTATCGGGTCCGGAGTATTTCTGCTGGTACTCGCGGGTGTATGGCTCTACCAGGGCCTTAACGCGGTATAGTCCCGTCGAAAGCGGACTTGGGGCACCCATCCTCGCAAGCTGCAAGCGCGGCGAACCTGGCTAGCTATTGGCGTACATCGCTATCTCACTTCTTAACCCCGATCCGGCCCAATTCTGAATGGGTGAGTGAAATGGTGACGTCGACAATTAGGCGACTCGCCAGAGGCGTTCACCGCCGGCTTCGCATCTCTTTTATCGCGCGAAAACATATGCGGCCGGCCATTCAATTCTTCCAGCCGTCTTCGCATTTCGTCCCCGCACGTTAGCCGAGCCATGCAGTGTTCACAGTCTGGTCGGTGGATTCTCAGAAGGGACATTACGTAACAGATTCGAGTCTTCATCTCACAACTCACCTGGGTTGCGTCGCCGATGATCAATTCGGGCTGTCGAGCCAGTCAAGAAGAATTTCGTCCGCGCTTCCAAAATCCAGTGATGACTGTTGATTTTTTCAACTCAGATACTCAAACACCCCCTATTCGAGGGTGCCCCATCCTTGTCTTCGCGTTCTTTGCGGAGACAGGGTGGGGATTTTGACGCTGATGTCGTCGGCCCCCATTCGAGAAATGCTGCGGTACCCCCATGCTCAGCGTCCCTCGAATCGATATGCGATCCCGGTGGATGGCCCGCCTGTCGAAAGAGGGCCATTCCGCGCGCCGGCGAGTCCGATCTGAAATTCAAAAACCCGCCAGACCAGCCGCCGGGTCAGCCGAATGTCCATGCCTCCGCCAGCCAACACAATTCCCTTGCCGGTCGTGAAGTGAACGTTCCCTGAATTTACCGTCCACCGGTACGCACCCGCCAACCCTTCGCCGAAGAAACTGGTTCGATAATGTTCATCGGAATAAACCCGAAGTCCCACCATCAGAGGTGCGAGTGAGGTCGTCCCGGTGCGGTCGGAATACTTGTGGAATCCGAGATCGGCGACCAGTCCGACCTTCTCATGCCTCCAGACAAAGCCTCCCCGCGCACCGGAAGCGAGTCCGCTAGGCGTAAAGCCGATAAGCGAACTCGGGCCCGGATTCACTACAACGAGAGTGCCGGTGGCATCGACCGTCTTCAGGCCGGATGCCAGGCCATACACCTCGAACGGTGGTGGGGACTCTTCCACGTATTGTGCGTGCGTGACCGTCGTCAGGCATCCGACGATCGAGAAGAGGAGTACGAGTCGTGGCATGCACCACAAATACCGCGAGCGGCAGGAACGAGGGTGCAGAAACACGACACTTTCTCAAGTGCCACACCAGAACTTGTCTCATGAGTGGTCTTGAAAGGGCGCGGCTTCTAGCCGCGCCGTCCAAAGCCAGAAAGGACGAGGGCTTTAGCCCTGAGAAGTGTCGTTTAACCCCACAGCGTCTGCTCATCGACCTAGCGTAGTGCGTCCAGCAGATCGACGTTTATAGTTCGGGTTGCAGGGCCCTTCTTGGCGATCTTCGCGGATGTTCTTTGCGAACTTTGCGGTCAAAGGCTTTGCCTTCCCAGCGCGAGATATAAGAGTCGTTATTTTCGGCGCACTACACTAGAGACGTAGCCGGTACTTTCGTCAGCCAGCGCCGCGAGAGTTTGACCGACCCTACGGCGGTTACACGCAATCGATAAGTCAATGAGCGCTATCGGCCTGACTTCAACAGTTGCTTTCGACAGTTGCAGCAGTGCGATAAGATTTGCGTCCGAGCTGAATGAGGGCTGCCGCTAATGGCTAGTGATTCTCATCACTGCGGGAAGAATGTCATCGTGCTGAGAATAAACGGTAGTTGACGAGGAAGGCGGGAAAGTGACCAATTACGCGAAGGTTGGCGTTGTGATCTGGTTTGTCCTTCTATTCTCGATTGTTTCGTTTGCAGCGAAGCTACCTAACGCAGACAAGGTTCTGGCGGACGCCAAGTCGAAGGCTGGCGCTGAGAAGAAGAATGTCCTGTTGGTCTTCGAATCTTCTTGGTGCCCACCGTGCAAGCAGTTTGACAGATTTGTCGCGGACCAACGAGTCCGCAATATTCTCGACCGGTACTTCGTACTAGCGACCATGGCGGTAGGAGAAGAAGTAGCGGGAGACGCACACAAAAACAATCCGGGCAGCGCCGAACTTCTGGTCAAGCTAGGTGGTGTGCACTCTGGGAGCACGGGTGTCCCGTTCATCTTCGTCATTGATCCGCAGGGCAACACCATTGTGACCTCCGAGCGTCCAGTTCCAGGGCAAAAAACTGGTGACAACATCGGTTACCCCACGGAACCAGAAGAGATTGAGTGGTTCATGAAGATGATGAAAGACGGGGCACCGTCGTTGAGCGAAGATGAAGCCAGAGCGATAGAAGGTTGGCTTCGACGGAATTCAGAATCTTGATTGGCGTAACATCTCGATTGCGCTCATTGACCTATGCCGCAGTGCACCGGGTTCGGAAGAACGGGCGGCCCGAAGGGAGTAATCTCTCTCGGCGTTCGCTAGACTCGGGTCGAGGTAGCGGTCTCTACTACTTCCCCGCCACCAGCCGCATGTACTCACTCAGCGTGACAAACCGGTAGCCGCGAGCTTTGAGCTCTGTAATCAAACCCGGCATCATCGCGGCCGTCGTCGACAGCTCATGGAAGGCAAGAATGTGCGTGTACACTCCATGCTTTTCCCGCTGCTCGATCTGCTTCAACACTCCGTTCGCCAAGGAAGGCTTGGGGCATCCCGAGGGATTTCGTCCAGCGCACAGATAGTCGAGCGAATTAATGTCGCGCAGCGCAATCGGATTCTCCGACGAGATGGTCAGCAGTTGATAGCCCTGCCGCTCGAGATCGCGGCGCGCATCGTCAGGAATAATCCAGTCCGGAGGGCGCAGGTAGCGCGGCTGCGTGCCCGTAACCGCTTTGATCGCTTCCGCTCCGCGATTCACGTCGCCCAGCACCCACTGCTCTCCCCGTTTCCGCTCCGCGCTGCGCAGCTCGATGTGGCTGTAGGTGTGGTCTTCCAATTCGAAGCCGTGTCGCACCAACTGCTCGGCCGCGTCGAGGCACGTGATCCCGACATTCTCTTCCGCGCGGCGCTCTCCCCAAGTCTTAGGAGTGAGCCGCCATCCAACAACAAAAAAAGTCGCCTTGACGCCATTACTGTCGAGCACGCTGACCAGCCCCGGCCCCGGATGCTCGCCCTTCGAGCCGAACAAGACGTAGGGCCGTGGCCCGTCGTCAAAGGTAAGGGCGATGAGTTTGTCAGTAGAAGAAGCAACGCTGGCAGCCAGCAGCAGCGCGAGAAGAGTGATGACCTTGGAGGAGCACATCCCAATACCCAGTGTGATTTTTGACACCGCTCCTTAATTATTGGAGGCCCATGCCTCTGCCGGCTAATTACCATTGTCGATGGCCCTTAGGGAGCGTTCCGCGGCTTACTCCACAACCGCGCTCGCCGCTACTACGGCCGCCGCCATTGCGAGTTTGTGATCTTGTTCCATGGCGGCCCGACAGCCTTCCGCACCTGGAGGAAGTGAGCATCGAGGTCTTCTACACGCAACGCCTGCCGCGCCGCCCCCATTACGCTCTTCGAGTCGTACCAATGGACGGGCCAACCCCGTGCCTCGGCCGCGAGGCCAGCGCCCTGCGGTACATCACCCAGTCAGCATTGTTCTGCGCACGGTAGTCCTTGATTCGCTCGGCAATCGTGGGTGGAAGCTGTGGACATTTGCGAAGGGCGATACCGAGGATACGCGGCACCGCCATCGAAGACGGCGGTTCCAAGGCAATCACCGCGTGCCTCTCCGCCGAAAGCGCGCACGCGCTCTACCAGCGCCACGGCCTCTTCGATCGGGAGCCCTTGGCCTTCGCTGTGATGCGGAATCTTCGGCAGGCCCTCGTCGACGAGTTCCACGCGGCGGCGGTCGAGAAGCGTCCCATCGCGCGCCACCGTCACCAGCACCGCCCAACCGCCATGATCTGATACCCCGATGATGCCGCCGTTCTTCGACATGATGTTCCCGCGCGAATAGATTCAGGGTGGAACTATTGAGTGGCTCTGGTACAACCACTCAGACAACACCCGTCTCGTAAGCGCTGACGTTCTTCAAGATGCCGTCTCCTTTCGATACCGGAATCGTCAAAAAGGCGCAACCCGTCACCCATTGGGACCAGCATATCTCTGCAATCCCTGATCGAACCTGCGAAAACTTAAGCTTATTTCCATTCCCAAACGGAAAATTCACACAATGATCCCCAAAGCGACCAGAAGTATGTCGTAGACTCAGCCTATGGCTGTGACAGTCGAAATGCATAATACCGGTGATCCGACGTTGCAACGGGAATTGGAAGCCATCATCGAGCACATCTTCGCGGACCGCACCGGCGACTGGCGGGTCGTAATTCTGGGCTCGCAGGCGAATGATCGCTGGGAAATGAAAATCACCGGCCCCAACGCCTTCGAGCGCTCCTACACGCTCGAAGGCGAGCTAGGCCAACACGAACCATCTACCGTGGTTGCGATCATCTCGAGGATGTTGCCGAGCAGGACCTGATAAATTCAAAGCAGTACGTCATTCACTATATTCAGTGACACCTCCACCCTGAAAACTTTCCCGCTCAGGGGATCCGTGGCAAACGAGCTTTCTACAGTTTGGCCATCGCGCAGTGTCAGACTTAACTCTGATTTGAATTGCCGCAAAATCGGTTCTGCAAATTGCCCCGATGATGGCAGTGACGCACCGGGATTAACGGCAATTGCTATCTTATTGCCCTATACCCACGAAAGCAAGAGCCTCATCGTGAGGTCGAACTTATCGCCTTTGTGCCGGATACTGGCAGTCGATTTTACTGCCGACGTCCAAATACTGCATCCCGTATTCTTTGCCCGCGTAAACCGGAACGCGGCTCCCAATCTTCACTACCGACTTTGGGTTCTTGCCGTCCGCGATCACAACCGTTGTGTACGGCAAACTCTTCACTTTCCTGTCGCCCTCAAACTCCGTAAAGGTGACCGATATCTTCAACGGTGTCGTTTCCGCTTGGCGGGCTTCTATGGCCGCGTCCTCGCTCTTGGGTTTCTCTTGTGCCGAAACCCACGGTGTTCCCATCGCCAATGCTGCCAATAGAACTGCAGCGTTCGCTGTTCTTCTCATTCGTCCTCCTCGGCCTAAGTGGGTGGAACTCATTCTGCGCTGCTCATCTGGTTGAGCAATTATTCTTAGCGAGCTCGGCCGAATTGAGTACTCAGGATATCCGCAGAAGACACCTGAGGCAATTGTGTAACAGTTTAAGGGTTTTGTTCGCCACCGGTGTCACAACGGCTTGCGCCATAGCGTCGCGCCGGGCGACGCAAGCCACGAATTGCGCAAAGGCTTTCTGTTCATCTGGGGGCACCAAAACTTCCGGTTCCCGCGGGGCTGCGCTTTGGACCGCCGGATGCTTGAAATGATGGCGGGACCGCGCTGCGAAATCTTCACGGGCACGCGCGGATTGCTTTATTCGGGCACTCTGCGCCACTCTGATCGCGGGCGTCGCCAAGTTCCCTTGCACGCTTGGTTGTCGCGCATTGACCAAGAGATAGAGCGCTGCAATAAGAATCAGCGCCAAGGCCGCTCCCGCGACGTGAAACACGCGACTCGATCCAGATCGGGCCGTCAGCTCCTTCGAAAGCTGAAGTCGCAACTGGGCCAGAAAAGCAGACGGCGGATCCTCGTTCACTTGCGCGCGCAGGGTACTATCGATTCGCGAGAACAATTCCCTCTCGAGCGCAAGTAATGACGAAAGGACGAAAATGCTCGAGTGCCGAGCAAGTTGATTATCCAATTTGTCAGCGCTTGCAGCCGATAGCAGCAGCGCATTCTCGTATTTGTCGCAGGTCATCGTAATTTCTCCGCAAGTTGCTTCCGTGCGGAATGCAGGCGCGATTTCACGGTGCCGACAGGCAACTGGAGTAGTTCCGCCACCTCTTCGAGCGAGTAACCATCCATGCTTGTGAGTAATAAAACAAGCTGTGATTTTTCTGGCAGTGCCTCCATCGCTTTTTGTAAGCGCCGCGCGAATTCGTTTGACGCGGCAATGTCCTCCGCGGTCGGCTTCGGCAGGTCGGTGGCCCACGCAGTTTCCCGTTGTTCGCGACGGCGCATGGATCGTCCATGATCCAGCGCGAGTCGGAAGCTGATTCGAACCAGCCATGCCCGGAACCGTGAGCGGTCGCGGAGTCGCGGAAAAGCGACGGTACGAACGCAGCATTGCTTCCTGAGCGACATCCTCCGCAACGGCTGATAGCGCAAGACTCCGCGCGCAACCGGAAGCAAGAATGAGAAAGTCCTCGTGGCGCGTCAAACTAGCGCCTGAAAGCGGCTTTTTCAAGATCGAGCGCCAACTCGGTCTCCGCCGTGCGACCCGGCCAAGTGAACTCCTGCATCTGTTCTCTCCGTACAATTGCCAGACGCCACGGCCTGGCTTTCGAGTTCGACCGGAACCCCCAATTTTGTGAACGCTCCAAAGATTAAATCTTGTATCCGGTCATTGCCCATTGCGGGGCATGGAATACAAAGGAGGACATGCAGAGATTCTTTTCAAGGAGAAGGAGGCCAAGTCACCAGTAACGGACCGTCGAAATTCAAAGGGTCGCTAGAAGCGGAGAGCCTGGCGCACTGAAGAACTTCATCAGTGGGCGAAACATCCTGTACGCTCATGTTCAGGCGAATTTTCCACAGAACAAGTTCCACAGAATGTTCAATCATCTTGACTGAGAAATCTCAGCAAGCGATACTGTATCTGACCGTCGGATACGGATGGTCAGGCTGTAACTCCTTGGGGCTCAAGATTTTGCCCCTAAGTGATTGCAGCCCAAGATTTTGCTTCTGATTTCTCCCTAAGTCGATAATTCCAATAGACCGTGGGAGGGGGGAGGGGGAGTTATCAACCAGTAAACTTCCCAGAATAGTCCAACACCATCCCCGCTGAGTACTGAGAACTTTCCTTCTGCGAAACCTGTCACCGCATCCTGTGATTCAAATCACAGCCTTTCTGCAGCCCCGAACTTACCCTAAAACTTGCTTGTGGGTGTTCTTTTCTAGTTAGTCGCCGAAGGGGGTTTCGTCATGGCGGTTGTGGCAGGTACTACTCCAAAAATGGGCCATGTGGCTCATGATTTTTCCAAAAATCCACTGCTCGTCTACTGGGAGATGACCCAGGCTTGCGGCTTGGCCTGCAAGCACTGCCGCGCCGAGGCGATGCCCACGGCGAATCCGCTGGAGCTCAATACCGAGCAGAGCAAGCGCTTCCTGAACCAGTTGGTCGAGTTCGGCAATCCCCTTCCCCATTTGATTCTGACCGGAGGCGATCCGCTCAGCCGCCGCGATATTTATTCGCTCATCGATTACGCCAACGGATTGGGGCTGGAAGTCTCGATTACTCCGAGCGCCACTCCCGAGTTGACGAACGAAGCGATCGACAAGCTGAAGGCTCATGGAATTCAGAGCCTCGGCCTGAGCCTCGACGGCTCCTGCGCCGAGAAGCACGACGCCATCCGCGCCGTGCCGGGAACGTTTGATCGCACCATCGAAGCCGCGCGTCACTGTGGACGCCTCGGGCTCCCGATCCAGGTCAATACGCTCGTCGCCGAAGAAACTGCCGACGATCTGCCCGCGATCTACGAGTTGCTGCGCAACAGATTCCCGGTCATGCGATGGAGCCTGTTCATGCTGATCTCCGTCGGACGCGGCAAGGCGCTAAATGAAGTATCGCCCGCTGAAGGCGAACGCATCATGCGCTGGGTGTTTGAACTCTCACAGGACTCGCCTTTCCAGGTCAAAACGACAGAAGCCCCGTCCTATCGCCGCATCGCGATTGAGACGATGCGTACGTCAGGAAAGCATGCTCCGGAGATGAAGTCGAGCTCGGTGTATAACGGATTCCAGATTCGCGACGGACATGGCATCGTCTTCGTCTCGAACCTCGGCGAGATTTATCCTTCCGGATTCCTGCCGCTGCGCTGCGGCAATGTGCGCGTCGATTCGCTGGTCAACGTCTATCGCAACTCCGAGACCTTCCGCGGATTGCACTCACCCGACCAGTTTCACGGCAAGTGCGGAGCCTGCGAGTACAGCCACATCTGTGGCGGTTCGCGCGCCCGCGCCTTCGCCTACACGGGTGACGCGCTTGGCACCGACCCGTTCTGCCCGTACGAGCCGACTTCGGCACCGCTCGGCTCGTGAAGAAGTACAGCACTACGCCCAGAAAACTTCTGGATTTTGCGTCGGTCCATCGCAGTGGCCGACCAAACGCTTCTCTAAGCCTTCGCGAGAGTTGTTGAGCTGTTGACGCAGGTGCTCTTTCTCCTGATCGGTGAGCGGAGAGAATGCGCGCGCGGTTTCAATATTATGGGCGAGCATTTCTGGTTTCGGCATCCCCACGACTGCGGTGGTTACAGGCAAGCTCATCGAGTAGCGTAGTAGCGAATTCATGTCGGCCTTCCCTGCTCCTTCGCCGACGAGAAACTCCTGCCCAGTCACCTTCATCGCTATTACACCCAAGTTCTTCGCGTTGGCGGCGGGAAGCGCGAGTTCTTCGAAACGGCCGTTGCGCGAGGCATTGAGCGCCATCTGCACGCAGTCGAGGTCGTGGCGCTCGATGGCCTTGGCCATCACTTCGCCGTTGGTGTGGCTGGTCATGCCGGCGAAGCGAGCCATCTTCTGTTCGCGCGCTTCCATCAGGCCCTTGAGTGCTCCGTCTTTGGCCTCGATCTTCTCGAGATCGTCGGCCTGGCCGAGACTGTGGATGTGGACCAGATCGACATGATCGGTCTGCAGCCGTTTCAGGCTGGCTTCGAGGCGACGCAGGAATTCATCGCGGGTGCGATCGGGAATCTTCGTGGCCAGCCAGACGTCTTTCCGGCGAGTGGCCATGACGCGGCCGACGCGCGTTTCGCTCTCGCCGTCGCCATAGGCGTAAGCCGTGTCGAGATAGGTGATTCCAAGATCGATCGCGCGATTGAGGATCGCAGTCGCATTGTCTACGTCTTTGTACATCAGGAAGCGGCTGCCGCAGCCGAATGCGAGGATCGAAACTTTCGCACCCGTGTGTCCCAAAGTCCGCGTGGGCAGAATATTTTTCTCCGATTGTGCGCTGCCCATATCCTTCAGCAGCAAGAGGCCTGTTCCGGCAGCAGCTCCGAGTCCGACGTTCTCGAGAAATTCACGGCGAGATATTTCCTTGCTCATGATGGCCCTCCTCGGTCGTTACCCAGCATCTTACCGCTTCGCCCAACGAAATTAGAACCCGGACGGTCGCGCCATGGTTCTACCTCCGACGAGGATGGATTGTAGTTGAATCGATGCGATTACGAATACAGCTTTATCGGCTGCACCACGCGGGTGATGGCTCCCGTGGGACTTGGTTGGTCCGGCTTGAGGCCGCAGCGCAGGGCGGCGAACAGTCCGAGGAGTTGGCCGAGCATCACGTCGAGCACGGGACGGTAGCAATCTGGAAGATCCATGGGGCAGTTCAGCGGCAAGACATAGTCGGCGAGTTCAGAGACGTCGGCTCCGTCTCCTGCTGTCACCGCCAGTCGGACGCGGCCGAGACGCTTGCGATCGATTTCGCGCAGCAGATCGAGTTCATAGCCGCGACGACGCGGGTCGCTCGATAGGAATGCGACGAAGAGCGTTTGACCGTCCACGCTCGACATCGGGCCGTGACGCAGTCCGAGCGGCGTTTCGGCCAGCGTGGTGATCTTGCCGTCGCTGAGCTCAACGACCTTCAGGGCGCATTCGTCGGCGACTCCGCGCAGCACTCCCGATCCGACGAAGCAGGCCCGCGCACATCCAAGCGCGGTGACTTCGGCTGCCGTCTCGGCTGCGACTGCAAGGAATTGGCGGCCGCACGCCGACAAACCGGAAACAACGGCGCCGAATTCCTCGAGATCGTCGAGATGCGCCACGCACTGACCAGCGACGAGCATGTTGCTGAACGAGCTCGTCATGGCGAGCCCGCGGTCGTTGACCGCGTCGTCGAGCACGAGTGCCAGGGCGCGGTCCGGATAGCGGGCGCAAAGTTCCGCCATCTTTCCCTTCTGGTTGCAAGTGATCACCAGATGGTGAATCGCGCGGTACTGTTCCAACGCCCGCTCGAGAACTGCCACGCCTTCGGGACTATCTCCCGAACGGGAAAACGAGATCCAAAGATATTCTTTTCCGGCAGAGTGAAACTCGTCGAAATCGGTGAGTAAAGTGGTGCTGGGGACGGGCCAGGCATCGCATCCCCAGCGTCGACGCAGCAGGGGCGCAAGAGCGCGGCCGGTATAGTCGGACGTGCCCGCGCCGACCAGGTAGACCGCCGGCGACGCCGTGCCTCGGCCGATTCCAGCACGGTGCAAAGCGTCATTCAGTTCGGCCTTTCGCGTCGAGCAGTTGCGAAATGTCGTGCCCCAAGTGTCCGGCTGCTGCCAGATCTCGCGCGGCGTGTGCTCCAAGCCACGGTCGATTCGCTCCTGATTCGACAGATCGAGCAGCGTGCGCAGTGGGTTTCCCACTCCCCTATCCTCCACGAGAAGACACAGTAGTCTATTACAATGGACGTCGATTGAAAAGATTTCGAAAGAAAAAGAAATAGTGTTCGCAAGCAAACGCAGCGAGGGACTCGACTGGGTGCCGACGACGGCCTCAAATATCGGGCGGCACCAATCGCAATGAAACCGGAGTCGCATTCCCAGCAACTAATCCGTCTCTGAGGTGTTTCAGCCTGAAAAGGAGAGGAACCATGAACCTGGGTTCGCACCCGTTCCGGAGTCTGTTGTTGGCTGGCGTGCTGGCAGCGTCATTAGCGGGAATCGCCTGCGAGCATCACGCTTACCGCGTGTACGACCCGTATTACACGGATTATCACGTGTGGAACAATGACGAAGTCGTCTACTACCAGCGCTGGACTGACGAGACGCATCGCGACCGCGGTCGCGACTTCCGCAAACTTCGTCCTGAGGAGCAAAAGGAATATTGGACTTGGCGCCACAACCATGGCGACCACGATCGCGACGACCGGGACCGCGGTCATCATTAAGAATGCTGAGATCCTCAGGCCCTCAGCGGCTAAAGCCGCCAAATTTTTTGAATGACCTTACGGCGCGACTGAAGCCGCGCCCTTTCAAAACCTTCCGAGAAAAAACACGTTCGCATTTTTACACATACCTCGAGCCACGAGCCTCTCAGCGTTCTAGCGCGGCGAGAGCCTGGTCCGTCGTTGTCAGCCTCGTCCCTAGGCGGACCAACTCAGCAACGGTCTTTTCGCCATCTTCTTTTTTCAGAGTCTCAATAGCGTCGGTGACCAACGCGACACGACGGCCGCGCTCGATCAGGCCTTTGACGGCATACCCTACGCAGTATTCGGTGACTACTCCAAAGACGACGAACTCCGGTTGAGTGCCGAGTTTTTTCACAAGCGCATCAGCATGGCGGCTTTCGAAGATGCTCAACGTCTGCTTTTCCAGCAGAATTTGCTGATAACGGGTCAGATCATCGGGTAGCTTCGCGTCGGGCTGGTTGGGAACGCGCGCGACACTCTCCGTAATCGCCTCGGGAACCAGTTCGGAGCCGGGCGTGTCTTTCACGCAGTGAGGCGGGAACACCTTGAACTCAGGATCGTTCGGAGTATGAAAATCTCCGTGGGAAACCAGAAAGACTTTCCCCAGCCGCGCGGCATCGGTGAGGCGACGAATGTTGGGCAGCAATTTCTCCGCCCCGGGCACATACAAATTTCCGCCCGGCAATACAAAGTCACGCTGTACGTCCACTTCCCAGAAAATGAAGTCGCGAGAAACCATGGTTTACCTTGACCCGTGAGCGTACCATCCTTGTCTCAGAGGCGACAATCGCTCTCGAATCCTTGCCACATAGTTGGATACGCTGAGCTACCGCCACGATTCAACATGCAAAAGCACACAGCTTTTCTTGCGATCTTCCTGAGCGCGCTGGCGATGGCGGCGCAAACCTCCGTCCCGGAATGGTGCCGTCCGCTGCCACGGCCTGAATATAAAGGGATCGAGCGTGTCAAAATCAGCGACGCGTGGTTTGAGGTATACAAACCTGCGCCGGGCGTGTTCGCGATTTATGAACCGCACCAGGCTGAGGAGGTTATCAGTTATCTGATCGTCGGCGAGAAACGCGCCCTGCTGTTTGATACCGGCATGGGCATCAGCGATATCAAGAAAGTGACTTCGGAGCTGACAAAGCTACCGATCATCGTGCTGAACTCGCATACACACGATGATCATGTCGGAGGAAACTGGCAGTTCCCCGACGTGTACGGCATGGATACGGACTTCACACGCAAGAACGCCATGGGATCGCGGGAAGATGCGCAGGCCGAAGTGACGCCCGATCAGATCTGTGGGACGCTCCCCGCAGGATTTGATCCCAAGACTTACGTGACCCGCCCCTGGAAGATCACAGCCATCATTCTTGATGGCGATAGATTGGATCTGGGCGGCCGCAAGCTCGAAGTCCTGGCGACGCCGGGGCACACTCCAGACGCAATTACGCTGATCGATCGCGCCAATGGACTGCTGTTCACGGGGGACACGTACTATCCGGCGCCCATTTGGCTCTTCCGCCCAGAAACAGACCTGGCGGCGTATGCGGCGTCGATTCGCCGGCTCGCCGCCTTGACACTACAAATCAAGCTCGTGCTGGGAGCGCACAACATTCCGGTAGCGTCCCCCAACGTGCTCGGGCAGCTGGTTTCAGCGTTCGATAAAGTGCAGTCCGGAAAGGTTCCTGCCGTGCCAGATCCGCCAGGCAAGGTTCTATACAAGGTTGATGGCTTTTCGTTTCTGATGCGTGCCGATTAAGGGATACGGCACGTCAGAGGGATTGACTTCAGCATCAAACTCTGTCAAAACAGTTGATCTATGTCACGGTGGAACGTCAAAGCGCCGACGCTCGTCATCTTCAGCTGCCTGGTGTTTATCATGCTGCTGATCGTGGTGCTGCCTGACGTTGATCTGCCGGACACCGCGTTTCATCAAGGTACCGCACCGTTGTTGGTGCATGCCCGGGCCACGACGGCACCTCCTGTAGTCGCCGTAGCGGCGTTGTTCCAGTTTCCCAAGATCGCTCAGTTCTGGCGTCCAGATCGCGAGCTCGACGTCTTCTTCGCCCATCTGGATCCCAACTTCCGGCCCATTCTGTTTCGTTCCATCCGGCGCTAAAACCTGGTAGCTGGCTGCACTCAAGCTTGCTTCGTGTGCGCGAAGCGGGAAGAGGGGCAGTCGGGCGAGTCTCTGGGCTCCCGGGGGGGATTTCCCGTTTCTCGCCATGCCCCTCTTTATCACCGATAACCAACGGATATTAGGAGCACGCAATGAACTTTTACCGCAGCCAGGCGACCGATTACAGCGACCTTCTTCAAGAAGCCGCGGCCAGAACCGGCTTCAGCGCTTCTGAGATGCAGGAGTTGCTGGAGAGTGACCTGAATATCGATCAACTGCTCGACTACATCACCGCTGTAGTGTCGAACCAAATGAATTGACCTGTCCCATCAGCCGGGAGTCAACCTAAAGCACTCGACTCCCGGCCTTCTTCTCCCACTCCGCGGAATTGCGCACTCGGAAATTTGCCACGTCTGTGTTCTAATCTCGGCGTCTTAACCTAATCCGGACAAACTATGGGAAAACAGCTCATGCCCCGTGCCCTCTTCAATCTAAGGTGCACTGGCGAGTGCGCACGATTGAAGATGCGTTCGTGACGTTCTCGCTGAATCCCGACGGATCGATCGACAGCGCGAAGATGGCAGCCGTGTCGCCGCTGGCTGACTTCAGCTTTGACTATCAGGATTTGCTGCTGAAACCCGCAGTAGCAGAGAAAAAATGATGCATTGATTCGTGTAAAAGCGGGGGAGCCGCGTATTGCCGTCGGGCCAGAAGTGGGGAGTCTGATCTCTCGGTAGTCTGACCCAACCGTGTCTACTTCTGAAAACCTGGCACTGCGGAATGCCACGGCTGAGGTCCAATCCCACAGCTCGGCTTTGCGCCGTGAGCTGGGCATCGCTGATCTGGCACTCGCGCAGATTCTCATCATCATCGTCCCCGAGTTCTTCGGCACCGCAGTCAAGGCCGGCAATGCTCACGTGGTTCTCTGGCTTGTGGCCATTGTCCTGTTCTTCATTCCGCACGCGTATGTGGTGGCGCACCTGAATCGGCTCATGCCACTCGAGGGCGGCCTCTACGAATGGGCCCGCCTGGCCTTCAGTGATCGTGTCGGCTTTCTCACCGCATGGAACCTCTGGCTCCTGCAGACTATACAGGTCTCGCAAATTGCCTTGGTGACCACTACCTACCTGTCCTACGCGCTGCCCCGCGCTGCCTGGATCGCTACCAGCCCTGCTGCGGTCGTCGCGGTCTCCGTCGGGTTGATCGCGATGATGATGCTGATCTCCCTCTTCGGCCTGAGTATTGGCAAATGGGTCAGCAACGTCGGAAGCATCTTTACCGTTTTTATACTGATGGTTCTTATCTTCCTGCCCTACTTCCATGTGTGGCGCGGACATCTGCCCGCTTACCACCCTCTCCCTCTGCTCTTTCCGCCGATGACTCTGTTCAGCCTTAGCGTCTTCAGCAAAATGACCTTCGGGGCCCTCTCGGGCTTCGAAACCATCGCCATCTTCGCCGGGGAGTCCCGCAACCCCGCACGCAACATCGCGCGCTCGATCGTCGTCACAGCTCCAATCATCGCCCTCCTCTATATCCTCGGCACAAGTGGAATTCTGGCTTTCGTCTCCCCCGACGTCGTCGATGTGATCGGCCCGATCCCTCAAGCGCTGCGCAGCGGATTCGCCGCGTTTGGAGTGGCACTCCCCGTCGTTTCCGTCGCCATTATGCTTCTGCTGTTTAACTATCTTTGCTCCTACACGTTTTACTTTTCGGCCAATGCCCGGCTACCGATGGTCGCCGGCTGGGACCGCTTGCTGCCCGAGTGGTTCACGCGCCTCCATCCCGACTACCGCACTCCTGTGAATTCCATCCTTTTCATGGGGGGCGTAGCACTCGCATCTAGCGTTGCGGTGCTTATCGGCTCCGGCAATCAGGAATCGTTCATTCTGCTGCAAACCTGGGCCTGGACGTTTTATGGTCTAGCCTATCTCGTGAAGTTTGCAATACCGCTCGTATCGTCGAAGGAAAAAGGCCTCCGCCCGGGAATGTGGATGCGTCTTGGAGCAGCAACCGGCTTCCTCGTTACTCTTCTCTTTGTCCTGCTTTCAGTGCAACCAGTGATCCCGGTCGCAAGCAAAGTGGGATATTTTCTTAAAGTCGCGCTGGTGGTTGTCGGAGCCAATTTAGTTGGATGGACGATCTACCGGGCCGGTCAGGGAAGAGAGAGTAGAATCGCGTGATTTTACTGCGCGATATCCACTGGCGTCCTGTAGATGGAGGGCGTGACAAGAAAGAGCCGAGCCTCGCTCGGCGGACAGCCGAGGCGGTTGTCCCCACCATCTGCTTGTTCGGCTTAGCGCACGAACACGAGCGCTGCATCCTCGACACGAATCGTCGATTTTCGCCGCGCGCCCGTTCCTACGTTGTATGCGACGAGCAGATGATTCTCCATGATCAGCAACTCCTTGTCGTTGATCCAACCAACCAGCACCGCGCGCGGAACGAACGCTAACCGCCGCGGAGTGTCATCCAGACTCTTGACTTCGACTGCTGGCAGTTCGAGCAAGGCTTTGCGGATAAGCTGCGACTCTTCGGGATTTGCTTGCCCCTGTTCTGATAACTGAATCGCCTTGTTGCTCTGGGTGGTGGCTGTTATCGTAACGGCGACCCGACCCGCGTCGGGAGACAAGCGCGCGTTAGAGGTGTAGAAACTTACATCGTAGTCGGCGTTCTTGTAGGTCGCCTGCTCGTCGAAGATGGTGCTAGCCTTCCCATCAACCAGCACGAGGGTTTGATCGTTGCTTTGGTTCGACCACCCGCAGCAACCGGTGTCGGGAATTGCCTCCACGATCATGGTCCCGCTCGAATTGGCATCGAGCACTCGCTGCAGCGGTGCAGGGAGGGTATTCGCGGCCCACTTACTGCCCTCGAGCTGATATCGGGTGCTCTCCTTGTACGTGGTTGCAGTCTGCCCAGCCACAATCTGCGTCGTCAGGAAGAAATCCTGGATTCCACCATCAGGCGTCCAAACGGAAACTGATGGACAACTCTCGTCGCATGATCCTGTGGGGCAGCGGCAATCCGGCAATTTCGTGGAGGTCACTTCCTCTCGCGCCTTGCCTTCCAGATCAGTCCGCCATGCTTGAAAATTGACGGTGGTGGAAAGATCTACCTCTTCGCGTTGCAAGCGACGCGGCTGGTTGGCGAACCAGAACAGATGATTTCCGTCCGCCGAGAGATACGGGAGTGGCGCGGATTCGGTCACTGCCTGATTCGAACCATGGTCTTCCGACTTGTGCTCGACGGGCTGATCGATCGAAGTTGGCGCGTGACCATTCCAGATCCATATCTTGTGCGGGTCGGCGGCATCTGCCTCGGATAAGGGTAGAGAAACGGTGGGCGCAAATAGAATCTGGCCTTGACGATTGACTGAAATGTACGGCGGTGATTTCAGGGCCTCCGGCGGAACCTTGACGCGCTGCATGGTGGCAAACGTCGCCGAGTTGTATTCCACCATCTCGCCGGACGGTTGCAGGACCCAGAGACGTTTGGTCTGAGCAAACAGGGGAGTGGACGTCAGCAGCAGAGCAATGACATATCCGACCTTCTTCTGCATGCGGGAAACCTGATTGGCTCGTGCCAGAGTGCCGTCCCCTGAAGCGGACTCGTTCCTCTTTACTGACTTTTCCCGGCACTTCCGTGCCGGGCTTTCACGTTCCGCCGCTTCGCGGCTGCATTGAGTTTCGTGTACACCACGTTGTGTTGAGTTGAGGAAATCACTTCAAACGCTTTCCTTCCTTTCACTTCACCTCCGCCACCGGCAATTCGATGAAACTCGCCTGTTCGGGGGAATGGAACACGCGCTGTACGGCTTTCTTATAATCGCCTGGCTTGGCCCAGAAAATGTTTGGCACAAATGTCTGCGGATTGCGGTCATAGAGCGGGAACCAGCTCGATTGCACCTGCACCATGATGCGGTGTCCTGGAAGAAAAACATGATTGGCGGTCGGCAAGGTCCAACGATAGAGCAGCGGCTTGTCCGGTACGATCGGCTTCGGCGTCTCGAGGTTCTCGCGATAGCGGCCGCGGAAAATATCTGCGGAAACCATCAACTGATATCCTCCCATTTCTTCCTGGTCCGGAACCTCATCGGGATAAACGTCTATCACTTTCACCACCCAATCCGAATCCGTTCCGCTGGTTGAGGCCATCAGATTCACCACCGGTTGCCCGCTGATCTTCACAGGGTCCTTCAACACGTCAGATGCAAAGGCGAGGACATCGGGACGCCCGGAGGCTTCGCGCTGGTCGTCCACCAGCCACTGTGGCCACGTGAAACGGCCGCCGTATCCGACCGGTTGGCTCGGGCGCTCACGATATGGCACAGGCTTCGCGGGATCGGAAACGTACTCGTCGAACGCAGCGTCGCCGGCTCTGGGAGTGTCAAAACTCAGCTTGAGTCCCGCGCCAAGATACAGCGGCTTGGCGTGGACCGCGCACCCTGACTCGCATCCCGCAGGCCAGGAGGGTAAACGGCGCCAGGTGTTCGTTCCGGTCTCGAAGGCTGTTACTGTCGCCACGTCGGCTTTCGGCGCACCATCTTTCAAATATTGATCCAGAAATGGCTTCAGAATATGCAGGCGGAAATAGCGGCCGGTGTCGCTGCCGAACTTGAGCGCGCCCAGCGAACTGGCGTCTTCAATTTCCTGCCCGTGATGCCACGGACCCATGACCAGGAAGACTTTGTCATTGCCCGTGTCCTTGGGCTTAAGTGCCTTGTATACGGCGGGCGCACCGTAAATATCTTCCTGGTCCCAGAGGCTGTCCACAAGCAATGTCGGGACTTTCAGGGGCTGGGCTGCGAGGATCTTGTCCATCGCCTGCTGCTGCCACCACGAGTCGTAACTCGGATGATCAAGCAGCTTGCGCCAGAATCCGACCTGCTCGAGGCCGTGCCGCCGTCCTAACTCACCCGCCGATCCAGCCTCCATGTAAACGTCATAATCGTCAAAGTGATCCGTCCACCAGTGTTCGGAGTTCGAGCGAGTCGCCTCCTGTTCGTAGATGTAGGGCATGTTCTGCTCACGAAATGCTCCGTTGTGGAACCAGTCGTCGCCCATCCATCCATCGACCATGGGATTCATCGGAACGGCGACTTTAAGCGCGGGATGCGGATTGACCAGCGCCATCAGCGGCAGAAATCCATCGTAGGAAATGCCTAGAATGCCGACCTTCCCGTTGCTCTCGTGAACATTCTTCACCAACCAGTCGATGGTGTCGTAGGTGTCGGTCGAGTGATCGACAGGCGTCGGATTCAACGGCCCATGCAGCGGGCGAGTCATGACGTAGTCTCCCTCCGAGCCATACTTGCCGCGGACATCCTGCACCACGCGGATGTATCCACCTTCGAGGATCACTTCCAAGGCGTTGTCATATCCGTTGAGAATGGGTCCAAGATGCGAACTCTGGGCGTGACTGGTCTGCGCACTCGCGTTGTAGGGAGTACGGGTCAGAAGGATGGGTGCGTTCTTCGCGCCCTTGGGAATCACGATGACGGTATGCAGTTTGATTCCGTCTCGCATCGGGATCATGACGTCACGCTTGACGTAATCGAAGCTGTCGGTGACCGGCTCAAGTTTCTCCGGCGTTTCACTCGGCAAAGAGGCGGCTTGTTGCGCCGCTAAAGGGTGTGAAGCGGCGAATAGAAGCGTGAGGAAACACACCACACGGACAGCAAACGAAACTCTCATGAACAGGTCCTCGGAAGTGGACGATGTTAACTCGTTCTGCGGGGAGTTGCCAAATCAAGCGCTTCCGCGGGTAACCGTTAATCTGATTAAAAAGGACCAGCGCCAGCTTAATCGCGAAGCAAACCACATGAGCGAGCGCATTTACAAGGACAAAAACAGCGTGAAGACGAACTAGCTGCGCCAGGTTCGAACCAGTAGAGGAAAGAGTCGCCGCATTCCCGGTTTTTTTCTTTTCCGGAGAATGATGGTCGTGGTGTCCAAACCACTGCCGAAAGTGATAGGCTACACGATTCTTGTCTGGGGTCCTGAAATGAGCGCGGATTCGGCGTCACGGGACCTTCTATAATAACGAGGAATTCCATGGGGCTACGACTGCTCGTCAACTCATCCCGGGCCCTGCCGCTCTCTCTTCGTATTTATGCCGGTTGATTGCATCAACCCCAAACCCGGATTCGAAGTCGCGAGCCTGACTGACATCGGGCGCCAGCGCATCAACAACGAAGACTCGTGCCTGTACTGGGAGCCCGATTCCGATGAAGAATTCTCGCGGAAGGGCCGACTGGCTGTGATCGCCGATGGAATGGGCGGTTACGAAGGCGGGCAGGAGGCGAGCCGCCTCGCGGTCGAAACCGTGCGCTACGTGTATGACCGCGACTTCGGCGACGACCGGCAGAATGCATTGGTGACCGGACTTCGCTCTGCCCATGAGGCAATTCAGCTCTTTGCAGCCCAGCATCCTCAGTTTGCCGGAATGGGCACAACCTGCACCGCCCTTTCGATCATCGACCGCCGGCTCTGTTTCGCCCACATTGGAGACAGCCGTTTGTATCTTCTTCGCGCCGGGATGACTTCGCGGCTTACCCGCGATCATTCCTACGTTGGCCGACTGGTGGAGAGCGGCCTTGTCCGCTCTGAGGATGCCGAGTCACACCCGCAGCGGCACATCCTGACCGCCGCGCTGGGATCCGGCCACGAGGTGATCCCCCATACTCCCGAACAGCCTGTGCCGCTCGAAGAGGGCGATGTCCTTGTCCTTTGCACCGACGGGCTGTGGAGCGTGGTGGGGGAGTCTGAACTCACCCGGATCGCACTAGCCGAACCTCCGGCCGAGGCCTGCCTGAAGTTGGTGAATGCGGCATTGGAGCGTGGCGGCCCCGATAACGTCACGGTCATCATTCTGCGCGTCGCTCGCAAGTAAGGGACGGAGTCCCGCGAGCGTGGCAAAGTACATAAAACTGCCCAGATTTTCCACAAACGCTACGCAAATTGGGGAAGAAAAACTGCAACGACTTGCACATCGGCTTTTCCCCCGAATGGCAGCCTTCTCCTTAAGTTGCTGATTTGGCGATCTGTTGCCTAGCCAGCCGGCTAAGCACGAGTGGCACATCGCTTGCTTTACCCTCTACGTCGATAATGTCTATTACTTTAATTATGTTTATGGAATAATTTCCAGAAATGAAGAAATTTCAGAAATATTCGTGCGCGCTGCGGAGACTGGTTCTGGCCTTTCTGTTGCTTGGGCTGTCGATCTCCGGATGGGCGCAAAGAAATGTTACGACCATCCGGGTTGGAGCTTTCCCAAACATCACCCACGCGCAGGCCATGGTGGGAAAAGCCAACGGCTGGTTCGAGAAGGCGATGGGCCCGACCGTGAAGATTCAGTGGACCAGTTTCAACGCTGGGCCTTCTGCGATTGAAGCGCTGTTTGCGGGCGCTATCGATATGACGTACGTAGGTCCGAATCCCGCGATCAACGGCTACGTCCGGTCCAATGGCGAGGCACTTCGAGTGGTCGCAGGTGCGGCAAGCGGGGGAGCGTCGCTGATCGTGCGCAATGATTCCGGCATTCAGGGGCCGCAGGACTTTCACGGCAAGCGTGTGGCATCGCCACAATTCGGCAACACGCAAGATGTCGCTCTACGCAATTGGCTGAAGAAGAACGGCCTGAAGACGAACGACAAGGGTGGGGACGTGCAGATTCTCCCGATGGCAAATCCCGACCAGTTGACGCTATTCCTGAAGAAAGATCTCGATGCGGCATGGGCTCCCGAGCCCTGGGCTACACGCCTCGTTCACGAAGGAAATGGGAGACTTCTGGTGGACGAGCGGTCGCTGTGGCCCAATGGACAGTTCGTTATCGGATTGCTGGTGGTTCATACAAAGTTTCTGAAGGCGCATCCGGATCTGGTGAAGAACTGGATTCGAGCTCACATCGAATTGACCGACTGGATCAATGCGCATCCGGCAGAGGCCAAGAAGTTGTTGAACGAGCAGATTCAGCGTGAGACGAATAAAGCGCTGCCAGCGGACGTTCTCAACGAGGCCTTCTCGCGATTGCAACCCACATACGACCCGCTGCACGCCGCCCTGAATACTGCCGCCCAACAGGCGTTTGAAGACGGATTCCTGGGCCGGCAGATGCCGGACTTGTCCGGGCTCTACGATTTGAATCTGTTGAACGAGATTCTTGCCGAAAAGAAGCGAAAGGCGATGCAATGAGCACGAATGCACGGGCTGTTCCGAGCCGTTATCCGATTTCAGGTGAAACGCGCATCTCGTCGCATGGGACGAAGTTCGGGCCCGTTTCGGTTGGGTCCATCCTGAGCCGAACACAGTCCGACCGCAGTATCGAAGGTGGGTCTCAGTGAGATCTGCCTGAGCTACCGCACGCAAGCTGGCGAGAGGCTTCTGGCCCTCGACCACATTAACTTGGAGGTACGGGCGGGTGAGTTTGTTTGTATCGTTGGACCGTCTGGTTGCGGAAAATCGACGCTGCTGCATCTGATCGCAGGCCTGCAGGCGCAGACATCGGGACAGGTGCTGGTCGACGGCCACCCGGTGCAAGGCCCTGGAACCGATCGCATCCTCATCTTCCAGGAGCACGGACTGTTTCCCTGGCTGACGGTCGCTGAAAACGTTGAGTTCGGGATGAAGATGAAGGGCATGCGCAAAGTCGAGCGCACTGAGAAGATGCAGCACTACCTGCGCCTGGTGCATCTGGCAAAGTTCGAGAAAAGCTATATCCATCAACTCTCGGGCGGGATGCGGCAGCGAGTTGCCATTGCCCGAGCACTTGCGACCGAACCTGATGTCTTGCTGATGGACGAACCGTTCGGTGCGCTGGATGCGCAGACTCGCGATCTGCTGCACGATGAACTCGAACGGATATGGAGTGATACCGGACGTACGATCATTTTTGTGACACACAACGTGCGGGAAGCGGTTCGACTGGGAGATCGCGTTGTCCTTCTCACGTTCCGGCCGGGACGAGTGAAGAGTGAATTCCCTGTCGAACTGCCTCGCCCGCGGAGCCTGGAAGACCCCCAGGTTGCGCTCGCTGCGCGTGACGTTCTCGAAGAGCTCCGGGAAGAAATCAACCGTTCGCTCGAAGTTGAATACAGCGCCGGCGTCAAGCCACGCATTAAACCGGGAGACCAGGCATGAAACGCGCCGCTCGCTACGTCATCTTTTACGCTGCACTGCTCGGACTCTGGACGCTGCTCGCAGAGCTGAAGATTTGGCCACCGTATCTGTTCCCTACCCCCTGGGGCGTGGCTGAAGCGCTATACGCCGGGTTCCAGGATCACACCTACTGGATCGCGATGCGTGTCAGCATGCAGCGGGTGCTGATTGGCTACGGCATCTCCGTCGTGCTGGGGATGATTCTGGGTCTCGGTGTCGCGAGCAACAAGTTCCTCGAAGAGACCATGGGCGGCCTGCTCGTCAGCTTGCAGAGCCTGCCCAGCATCTGCTGGTGGCCGCTGGCGCTGCTCTGGTTTGGTCTTAACCAGAATGCGATCCTATTCGTCGTGGTTATGGGATCGCTGTTGTCAGTCACGCTGGCGATGGAGGACGGCCGGAAACAGATGCCCAAGATATTTGGGCAGGCCGGCCGCAATCTCGGCGCTACGGGATTCAAGCTCTTCTGGTACGTTTTGCTGCCGGCGAGTTTGCCGTTTATCGTTTCGGGGCTGAAGCAGGGATGGGCGTTCGCGTGGCGCTCGCTGATCACGGCCGAGATGCTCTATCTCAGCCTTGGTCTGGGCCAGGTTTTGATGATGGGCCGTGACTTGAATGATATGAGTGCCGTCATTGCCGTTATGCTGCTGATCATTGCCATCGGGTATGTAGTCGACGGCGTGGTGTTCAAAGGGATGGAGCGCCATCTGCAGAACAAGTGGGGGTTGGCTCCAGCAAACTAGGAAGTCGGGGAAGCAATTTTTCCCTGCTTCCTCCTGGAAGAATTAACGTGTCGATCATGATGAGGGGAAGATTTTTTGTTTTAATGTCTACTATGTTTATAGTATTACTTTATACATACATGATTACCAAGCTTCCAAGTTGTCAGCGCCACTCGACGTCAGAGAGATTTCTTTCCGCCTGTTGAGCGGCCAGGAATCCTCAAGTTGTTTCCCCTAAAAACACAAATGCAACACACCCAAAAAGGAGAGGACCGTACTCCCATGAAAGTAACAGGCCAGCGATTCTTAAAGGCTCTAACTCTTGCCGGACTGACGGCGGGAGCCTGGGCACAAACCCAGACCGCGTCGAATGCAGCGCCCGCAACGCCCTCGGCCGAGGCGTCCAGTACGTCGGCACCCACGCCGGACCAACAACTCCGTTCAGAAGTCGAGGAACTGAAGCTGCTGGTTCGCGAGCAGCAGCAGCGCATTGATGCTCTCGAGGCAGGGCGCAAAGCGAGTCCAGAGCCGCCGGCGGTGGTCGCTTCCGTAATGCCGATCACGACCGCGCCAACCGCCTATCCAGCTTCCAACGCCAAGCCCCAGGCAGACGAGCCGCAGCCTCAGAACGCGCCCCGCGCGCAGAACGTTCAAGCGGGAAGCTCCGACGAACGCATCCGCAACCTCGAACGCCAGATCAAAGGCCTTGGCCCGATCTCGTTTAGTGGAGATGTGCGGGTTCGCGCGGAACCCTTCTTTGGCGGCCCGACCGATCAGTCGCTGGATCGGGCGCGCGCGCGCATCCGCGCCCGATTCAATGCGGTCGCCGATCTTGGTTCCCAGTTCCGCGCCGGCATCACTCTGGCCTCGGGGGACGTCAACGATCCCACCTCGACCAACGCGAACATGACCGGCTTTTACACTCGCAAGGCAATCGCTCTCGATCAGGCCTTCGTGGAGTTCAATCCGAAAGACTTCACGCCGTTGACGCTAACTGCGGGCAAGTTCCGCTATCCCTGGTTCAATACCGAACTGACGTGGGATAAAGATTTGAACCCGGAGGGGGCGGCGGAAAGTTTGGGATTCAAACTGGACACTCCTGTGCTAAAGCGGATTGCCTTCGTCGGATTCCAATTGCCATTTGCCGAGATCGCCGGGACTTCGTCCACCGACAAACGAATCGCACAACAGATTACATATGGCGGGCAGGTTCAAACCATGTGGGCACTCGGTCCGCGGGTCACTCTGAGTGCTTACTCGGGCTTCTACGATTTCCGCGGATCGGATGCAATTGCGGTGGCTTTGACACGTGCGAGCAGCAAGAATCCGCAGACGCCGTTCACCGGACTTCTTCCTCTGAATTCCAGCAGTCCGGTGCAGAACTCGCTGTACACCACCACCGCGAGCACGATCATTACGGTTAACGGCACGGCGTATCCGACGGGGGTTTCGTCGGTGACGAACGCGCAATTTGCCTCGAAATTCGCGCTGTTTGACAACCTGGCTAAGATCGACATCAACACCGGCCACGAGCGCTTCCCGCTAAGCTTCATCGGCGACTATGTTCAGAACACCGAGCCTTGCGCGAATCTGCCAAACATCGTCGCGGCACCCGCAAACACAGCCACGCAGACGTTCAAACAGACGCTAAATGCACCGTGCAACTCGCATCAGCGGCGCGGGTATTGGGCAGAGGGCAGGATCGGCCGTCTGCAGGAAAAACATGATCTCCAGTTCGGATATACGCGAATCTTCATCGAGCGCGAGGCCGTGCTGGGGAACTTCAACTACAGCGAAATCCGCCAGGGGACGAACGTGACGGAGCATCGTTTCGATGCCTTCTATCAATTCGACAAGAGCGTTCAACTGGGATTTGCCGCTCTAGTGGGTCGCCCTTTGGCTAGCACGGAGCCGTGGCTTACGCGTTTACAGTTCGACACGGTTTACATCTTTTAACGATCGCTGTCGACCATTTCCTGGTTCTGAAGTGTATCTTCAAAAGATTGCCGGTCCGGTTTTGGCTTCTCTCCTTTTCCGGACCGGCGGTCTGATGTACGCTGACTGAAATCTGGTTGGGGACAACGCTCATGGATTCAAGACGAACTTTCCTGAAAAGCTTGTCGGGGGCTGCGGTGGGAGCGGCGGCCTTAGTGGGATGGCCCGCCTGGGCGCAGGGTACCGAGCCGACGAACTCGATCAACCTTCCCGGCGAAGACGGAATGATCGTGCGCTCCCTGCGATTCCTCGATCTTGAAACGCCGGTTGAGTATTTCGACAGCTGGCTGACGCCTGTGCCGCACTTTTTTGTTCGCAATCACATGCACGAACCTGTCGAGCTCAACGTCGAGGACTGGCGATTGAGCGTAGGCGGAGAAGTCGGCAAGCCCGGCACGTTCTCGTTGCAGGAATTGGCCAAGCTTCCGATTCACTCCGTTGTCAATACGCTGGAATGTGCGGGCAACGGACGCGGATTGCACCATCCGCAGGTCCCCGGAATTCAGTGGCAGAAAGGAGCGGTGAGCACGGCGCGATTTTCCGGACCGCGGCTGGCTGACGTTCTTCATCGCGCCGGGGTCAAATCGACTGGCAAACATGTGATGTTCCGCGGCCTCGACGAAGTCCCGGGAAAAGTCCCTCCGTTCATTCGCAGCATTCCAATCGAGAAAGCGCTGGATTCCGACACGCTCATCGCCACGCATATGAATGGCGCATCCCTTACGAAGCATCATGGCTTCCCCGCCCGCACTCTGGCACCAGGCTGGATCGGCGCTGCGTCGTGTAAATGGCTGGCGGATATCAAAGTCCTGGAATCGGAGTTCGCGGGCAACTTCATGAGCCCGGCGTATCGCTTCCCGAACCAAGTGGTTAAGCCTGGCGATTCGGTGAAGCCGGAGGATACGCATGTGGTCACGGGATTGAACGTGAAATCGGTGATCTCCGGGCCGCTCGATGGATCGAGTTTGAAGTCGGGCAAGATGACGGTGCACGGTGCCGCCTGGGCCGGGGAAGCCGACATCGTCAAAGTAGAGATCTCTATCGACGGCGGTTCGACCTGGAATCCGGCGACGCTGGGTCATGAGCAATCCCGCTACGCGTGGCGCCTGTGGAGTTACGCCTGGAATGCAAAGCGGGGAGACTGCGTGATCCAGTCTCGCGCCACGGATAGTTTGGGTCGGGTGCAGCCGACTGAAGCGGCGTGGAATCCGAGCGGGTATCTTTACAACGCCATCGATCAGGTGAAGATCCATGTCGCATAAAAACTCAGTCACCGTTGTTGTGCTGATCGCCCTGAGCAGTCCGGCAGTGATCCATACTCAGAACAGCGCGAAGCTCAACGAGGAGTTGCCTGCCGGAACCATGCAGCAGAAAGCTACAACCGCGTGCCTGGAATGTCACGAAGCGCGCATCATCGTGCAGCAGCGCCTGAGCAAAGCAGCATGGACCCGGGAAGTGGACAAGATGGTGAAGTGGGGCGCGGTTGTGGATGCGAACGATCGGGATGCGCTGATCGATTACCTGAGCGGGAATTTCAGCCCCACCCAAGCTGAATACAGCGCGCCACGGACGGCGCACGAGAAAACGACAGTCAGGAGCACGCGGCAGAAGTCAAAATGATACGGATGGCAAAGCGCTACCGACCCAGTGTCCTGCAGGGCTTGCGGACGCTACGGTAGCGCTGCTCATGCAAAGTCTTGAACTTTCTGTCAAGAGTATAGGGATGCGGATGCACTAGTAATAGCGCATCCGCAGATACCTGGGATTGATAAAGTTTTTGGCGGGAACCGTGTGCCGTCCCGGGACTCGGACTAATTTACCAAGCCTACCCAGGGCTTACGCCCTGGGCTAAATTATTTCGCCACTCCGCGGCTGGCTGGTCTCGCGGTCAGCAGTTCGATTACCTTGAGTTCCCCATTTGCTCGCCGAAATCTCGTGTCGTCGCGTCGATCGACGTTCCTGTTTCGCGGTTTTCAACCCCCTTACGTCTTCTCCGCGTCCTCTGCGGCTTTGGTTTCGCCGGGCTTCTCGGGACGCAACAGGGGGAACAGGATCACGTCGCGGATTGTGTGCTGGTCGGTGAGGAGCATGCACAGGCGGTCGATGCCGAGGCCGACTCCACCGGCGGGAGGCATGCCGTAGGAAAGGGCGCGGATGTAGTCTTCGTCCATCTGGTGGGCTTCTTCGTCGCCGCGCTCGCGTTCTTTCAACTGCGCTTCGAAGCGGCGACGCTGGTCTTCGGGATCGTTAAGTTCGCTGAAGCCATTGGAGATTTCCATTTGTCCGGCGAAGATTTCGAAGCGCTCCGTCCAGTCGGGCTCGTCGGGCTTCTGCTTTGAGAGCGGTGAGACGGCGGTGGGAAATTCGTAGATGATCGTCGGCTGGATCAGGTGTTCCTCAGCTGATGCTTCAAACAGCGCCGCAATCGTTTTCCCTGCCGGGGCATTGGGATCGTACGGCATGTGCGAGTGTCCGGCGTTGAAACGCTCGGCCAATTTTTTCACTCCTTCGTGCGTGGAGAAGTCGCTCATCTCGGGCTTCGCTCCGGCTCGGTCGGGCCAGAACTTGATAATGGCTTCACGCATGGTTAGGCGCTGCCAATTCGCCCAGTCGAGTTCGTGAACGGTGTCATTTCCGTCTTTCGACACGGTCCACTTCGATTTGGTGCTGCCGTTGACGGCCATCGCGGCTTCGGTGATAACCTCCTGCGTGACGTTCATGATGCCCTGGTAGTCGGTGTAGGCCTGATACGCCTCCATCATGGTGAACTCGGGATTCCAGCGCCATCCCAGGCCTTCATTACGGAAATTGCGGTTGATCTCGTAGACCCGGTCGAGACCGCCCACGACCAAGCGCTTCAGGTAGAGTTCAGGCGCAATGCGCAGGTACAGATCCATGTCGAGCGTGTTGTGATGCGTCACGAACGGTCGCGCGACAGCGCCGCCCGCGATGGGCTGCATCATGGGCGTCTCGACTTCAATGAAACCGTTGCGATCGAGCGTATGGCGAACCGACTGCACCAGCTTGGTGCGCTTGAGAAAAACTTCCCGTACCCCGGGATTCATCACCAGATCGACGTAACGCTGGCGGTAACGTAGTTCGACATCGGTGAGTCCGTGCCATTTTTCCGGGAGCGGCAACAGATCTTTGCTCAGAAACTCGAGTTGTTCGACGTGAACGGACAGTTCTCCTGTACGCGTGCGGAAGAGATATCCGCTGACTCCGATGTGATCGCCGAGATCGAGCAGTTTGTAGAGCTCGAATGCCTTTTCGCCGACGGCATCTTTCTTGACGTAAATCTGCAGCTTCTTTCCGCCCTGTTGGATGTGCGCGAAACCCGCTTTGCCCATGAGGCGGATCGCCATGATGCGTCCGGCGACGCGGACGTTGATCCGTGCCTGGTCGAGTTCCTCGGCCGATTTGGAAGTGTAGTCGGCAAGGATTTGCTCGACGGTGTGCGTGAACTCGTACTTCGTACGGTAAACGGGCTGTCCCAGCACCTGAATCTGCTTCAGCTTCTCGCGCCGCAACTCGTAGATTTTGTCGTCCAGTGCCAAAGGAAGTCCTTTATGCTTTTCGAAGAAGGGAGATTATAAATGGCGTCGGGTGGAGTTTGGACTTTGATCACGAGAGGGCTTTTTCAGACCCATTCGCAGATTTCTCTGCAATACTTGACGGCGAGAGAATGTGTTTCTCGCATTCGAATCTTTTGTTCACCTGAAAAGCGGCGCGAATCTCTTACGGCTTGGCCGGGCTGGCTGGATCGTCGCTTTTGATCAGCACCCATGTGGTGATGCCGAGCGCGGCCGCACCGGCAACTCCGATCGCGATGGGCGAATTAAGAGCTCCGCCACTCGCGCCAGGAGACGCCCCAGCCTCCCGCTTGCGATTCTTCCGCTTACTTTTGTCGGTGGAGTTGTCGGAAGACTCGTCACGCGTGGTCTCCTGCCCCTGAGCGAGCGTGACGGTTCCATTTCCGTCACTGACCGTCACATCGCCTTTGCGGGCAGCGATCCGCACGGTTCCGTCGACATCGGTTACATTGAACTCGGTCCACGCACTCGAGGCCGGCGCTACTTTGACGTCGCCTGCAACAGTTGCCATTCCCTTGGAGGTGGAAACCGAAACCCCGCCATGATCAATTTTGACTGAGTCTCCCTCAAATTGAACCAGGGAATCAGATAGGACGCGGACCGTAGAGCCAGGTTGATTAATGTTTGCGACAGAGTCGGAACGCGTTTGGAGAAGATCGCCCGAGAAGATTGCCGAGGACGGACGCGGTACGTGGGCACCATTCACCCATGCCGGTCCGCTGGTATAAAGCATGGCCGCATTGGAATCGGCCGCGAACAACGAAAAGGGGAACAGAACCGTTAGCACGCAACTAACCATACCGCGAAACGCGGACCTGCCCATTCCCACACTCCGTTAATAACTTTGTTGGTGACTGTTTTGGGAATCGTACCCTCGTAAGGAGTTGCCCGTCAATGGCTTTTGTGCTAGCCGCATCAGTTTTCGGTGGAAAACTTATGATTGAGAGCGGACGAGTTCCCGCTCTGGACAAGCCATTTCTGATCACTTCCATCGTTCGACGACGTTCCACCAGATGGTTCGCAGCCACTCATCCGTGCAGGTCTTTGCCCATTGCCGGTGTGTCCACCAACGTGAGCCAAATTCTGTGGAGTTGTGTGCGGCGGCGACGGAGAAGGACTTGCTCGGGAGCTCATGCCGAAAGATGCTGAGCGCCCGGCGCGTATGAAAGTCGGAGGTCACGATCAGAATGCTGGTGCCGTTTTCGGCAGTGAGACATTTTTCAACATCATGTGTCTCCTCTCGGGTTGACAAGCCACGAATGGGACAGATGCTCACTGAAGCCGAATCCGGCAGATCGCGGACATACTTCTGCGCCAGATCCAGTTGCGAGAACTCGTAGACCTTGGCATCGGCCGGAACATCGATCAACACATGCTTCCCATAACCTTGATGCAGCAGTTCGAGGGCATGCGCCGGACGATGATCTGTCTCCCCAGCGAGTACAAGAATCAGGTCGGAAGACTGGGGAGCATCGACGACCAGTATCCTGCCGGCTGTGAGCGCGAATGTGATCAGCAGCAGTGCAGCAATAACCCCGATTGCGAACCGCACACGACCTCTTGCCGTCCAGTTACTGATCAATGTCGAACCTCAGAATTTTGAATGGTCCCCCACTTTCGTGGCGGATAGGCCCTGAAGGGTGGGTGCTAGAATTGAGGGTTTCTTACCTATCATTCCGTGCAGTGCCGGAGGCCTCATGACGACCTACTCTGCCGCAGATGCGTCGATTGATCAACTAAAGAAAAAGATTCAGCAGCGAGAGGCGCGCGTTGGGATCATTGGCCTCGGTTATGTCGGGCTCCCTTTGGCTCTGTTGTACAGCGAAAAGAAGTTCAAGGTCACGGGCTTCGATATTGATTCACGGAAGATTGACACTCTGGCGAAAGGCGGCTCATACATTTACCGCATTGCCCCGGAAGAGATCCAGGCAGCTCAAACCAATGGCTTTGGCGCTACCGCCGACTACTCTCGTCTGACAGAGATGGACGCCATCATCATCTGCGTCCCCACACCGTTGGATGAATATCACGAGCCTGATCTTAGCTTCATTACCAGCACTACGCATTCCATCGCGCCTCATCTGCGGGCCGGACAAATCGTGGTGCTGGAGAGCACCACGTACCCGGGCACGACCGAAGAAGTCATGGTTCCGATCTTAGAGAATGAGAACAGAGCAGGGCTGAAAGCGGCGCGAAACGGAGTGTTCACGGGAAATGAATTCTTCGTGGCTTTTTCCCCTGAACGTGAAGACCCCGGCAATACAACTGTGGCGCGTCCGGATATTCCCAAGGTGGTTGGTGGACTCGACACTCAAGCCTCGGAACTCGCCTGCGCACTTTATGGCTCGATCTTCAACCGGACGGTGCCCGTTTCCTCTCCCGCAGCGGCGGAAATGACCAAACTGCTCGAGAATATTTACCGCTGCGTGAATATCGCGCTGGTGAATGAACTGAAACTCCTGTCGCTGCGCATGGGCATCGATATTTGGGAGGTGATCGAGGCCGCATCCACCAAGCCCTTCGGATTTCATCCGTTCTATCCCGGGCCTGGTCTGGGTGGGCACTGCATCCCGGTCGATCCCTTCTATCTTTCGTGGAAGGCGAAAGAGTGGGACTTCCGGACGCGTTTCATCGAACTGGCTGGTGAAATCAACACCAACATGCCTTATCACGTGCTTGCCTCCGTCGGTGGTGCATTGAACACTCGCAAGAAATCCGTGAATGGGGCAAAGGTGCTTGTGCTGGGTGTGGCCTATAAGAAAGACATCGATGATCTGCGCGAATCGCCTTCGCTCACCATCATTGAACTCCTGCAAAAGGACGGCGCACAGGTCAGTTATCACGATCCCTACTTCCCCTTTATTGGCAAGGGACGGAAGTATGACCTGCAGATGACACGCTCAGAATTAAAGGATCTGGGACAGTACGATTGCGTCCTAATCGTGACGGACCACTCCGATTACGACTACAAACACATTGTCCAGGAGGCGCAACTAGTTGTGGATAGCAGAAATGCCACGCGGGGAATACAGAGCCCGAAGATCGTACGCTGCTGAAGAACGCGAATTCTAGTAGGGGTCTTTCGGAAAATCTATCCCGCGAGTAGTGTAGTTTTTTGCATGGAGGCTCGCTGAAGGCTTGCTCAGGCCTGAGGATGAAAGACGCAAATTACTTACTTTCAACAAGTTAGCCTTCGTCCAGAACGGCTCGAAATGGCCTCTCCCGTGCATACTGTAGATTGAAAGAGTAGACTTCGTTTTGGTAGCCCTGCCAACCCAGGTTTCCTCGTTTATGAGGCAGGGAGAAAACTTTTGCAGTGTCCTCGGGGTTTAGAACCTGAGCATTAGTGTGACTATGAGTCGGTCGTCGCAAGAGTCCATCTTGTTTTCTCCGTTGCCCAAGTGGCGAGCGCCGTGGTCTGAGTTCTTTCTCAGCTACGGGGCGCAAGTGGTCATCATTGGAATCCTGGTCTGGATCCCGGTTTTGCATCCCGAGATTCTGGAAGCACCGAAGAAGGACTATCACGCGATCGCACTGGTTCCCACGCCAGTTCCGGTAAATCACACGCCTCAGCGGCAGCTTCCTAGACCAGTGCTGGCGGCGAAACTTGATCCAATTGACCCTCCACCGTCGGCGCTGCGTCTGCCCGCTCCTGCGCCGAAGCCCAAGCCAAAGGTAGAGGACGCACCGGCTCCAGAAGTCAAAATCGACGCCAAAAAACTTGACCCGGTTCCGGTCACGAGTGCGCCTGTAATTCCGCGGACGATAAAAACGAACGTGTTTTCGACGGGAAGCTCGGCGCCACAAACCATTGAGCGCGCTCCACAGCACGTGCAGACTGGCGGATTCGGTGATCCGAACGGAGTGCCTTCCCGCACCACGCAAACTCAAGCCGTAAATATTGCGCAGGCAGGCGGGTTTGACATGCCTACTGGCCCAGGCTATGGAAATGGAACGGGAGGCGCGAACGGTGCTCGCGGAGTCGTCGCCAGCACCGGATTTGGCAACGGCGTAGCTACCGGAAATGCCCGTACTTCTTCTTCTGGCACCGTGAAACAGGCGGGATTCGGCAGCGCGGATGTTCCCGCTCCACCCACCGTGCAGTCCCGACCGGCGCAGGCGGCCGCAAAAATCGTACCGGCGGAAATCCTTTCCAAGCCAACGCCCATCTACACGGATGAGGCTCGGGCCAAGCGAATCGAGGGCGAGGTACTTCTCGAAGTGGTTTTTGAAGCGAGCGGCAAACTGCGGGTGGTTAAGATCGTTCGCGGTTTGGGTCACGGTTTAGATGACTCTGCAGTCCATGCTGCTGAACAAATTCGCTTCAAGCCCGCATTGAAGGACGGCCAGCCCTCGGACTCGACAGCGGTCGTCCATATCATTTTCCAATTAGCGTGATCGACTCCCAAAAGGTTCTTATGCACACGGTTCGTTCGGGTTTGGCATTGGCGGTTATTTTCCTGGCTTGTCTGTTCGCGGCGGGGCAGGATTCTGCTACTTCACCCCAGCCGTCCGCTTCGGATGGCAAGACAACGCCGGCACCGCCGCCTTCCACGGCGCCCGCGCCAACGGAGGGACTGCCTTCTGCCGCGCTCTCGCTCAACGACGTTATGGATCGAGTCGTACAGCGCGAGCACTATTTCATGGCACAGATGCGACACATGCATCCGTTGGTCGAAACGTACCTTCAGGACTTAAAGAACGATGCCAACGGCAACTCGTCTCCGGTCAAGGACCAATATTTTCTGGGTCGACTGGACATGAGCGATGGCCTCGAGGACGTCTCTTTTGTGGGACAGCCTGGTTTCGGACACCGCATGTTGAGCAAGTTAACCGGCGTTTACTCCCTGCACTATCTGCCTATGGGATTCGCGCAGATGGTGGTGCTCGATAGCGATTTCCAGAAGCGCTATTACAAGTTCAATTTTGTTCGGCGTGAATTTCTGGGTGAAGTTCGATGCCTGGTGATCGATGTTCAGCCCCGCGAAGGTGAGAAGACAGCGCGCTTCCTGGGTAGGATCTGGGTCGAAGATCAGGACTACAACATCGTTCGTTTCAACGGAACTTACTATCCCGCACCAAAAATCAATTTCTTTTTCCATTTCGAGAGCTGGCGGATGAACATGCGCCCGGGGACATGGCTTCCGGCGTATGTCTACACAGAAGAGTCGAATCTGAAGACCGGACTCACGAAAACCCTTCACTTCAAGGCTCAGACTCGTCTGTGGGGCTACGACTTGAAAGGACTAAGCAAGAACGAAGAGTTCACGCAGATTCTGGTCGACTCTCCCCAGTCTGTCAGAGATCAAAGCGATGCGGCCGCCGATCCGAGTCCAGTTGTGGCCGAGCGCATGTGGGAGAAGCAGGCAGAAGATAATGCGGTTGAGCGCATCCAGAAGATTGGACTACTCGCTCCTCCGGGTGAGGTCGACAAGATTCTGGCGACGGTTGTGAACAATCTGCTGCTGACGAACAACATCGACCTGCAGAGCGACTTCCACTGCCGCATCCTACTCACATCCCCACTAGAGTCCTTCACCATTGGCCACACGATCGTAATAAGCCGCGGACTTCTGGACGTTTTGCCGGATGAGGCGTCACTGGCCATGGTCATGGCGCACGAACTCAGTCACATCGTGCTCGGACATCATTTCGACACCAAACTTGCATTCAATGACAAACTGTTCTTCCCGGATGAGGAATCCTTTCAGCGTCTCGATTTCAAACGAACCGCAGCGGACGAAGAGGCGGCTGACACGAAAGCGATGGAGCTTCTCAAGAACTCCCCTTACAAGGACAAGCTTGGAAACGCAGGTTTGTTCCTGAAGGCGCTTCAGCAGCATGCTCCCGAACTGCCTAAACTGATTCGGCCTCATCTTGGAAACAGCCTTGCTGGCGGTAAGAGTATGCGCATGTCGACCTTGCTAGCCTCGGCCCCCGCACTTGATGAGAAGCGTTTGGATCAGATCGCTGCATTGCCGCTGGGAGGACGGATCAGGGTCGATCCATGGACTGATCAAGTCGAGCTCTCAAAAGCCAAGGTCGTGCCACTGACTTCCGCGCGCGAGAAGATGGAGTTTGAGATCACACCGTTCTACCTTTACCTCACTCGGATGACAACCGGAGGGACGGAGAAGATGGCGCTCACAACCACTACGCCGGCAGCGGAAACGACCCCGAAGTAAGCCTCAAGGGACGGGGAACGGATGTCCTGAGAGCTGGAGGTAGGGTCGCCGGGCACGGCTTGGGCTTGCTGGAGTACTTTGCTTGCGCCTACTGGATGGCGCTGCCGACTTGGGAGAATACGTTGTTGGCGTTCGATCCGATGAGTCGAATCGTGCCTACAACGATGACCAGAATCACAGCTAACATAACTGCATATTCCGCGATATCCTGACCCTGCTCATCGTTCCACAGCTGCTGCAGAAGTTTTGCCACGGGGGCTCCCTTATAAGTCCCAGGATTGATGAATACTTGGGTGCCAACTGCACACAGATTCACAAACTGGTCCTCAAGGGTGAACTATAGTCGGAGCAAATCCCATAGCCAATGGCACGTAAGTGCCACTCGGAGGTGACTTCGGTCACGTAATAGGCTTCAGCGGGAGCGCCTGATTTACGGCAAACAGAGCCAGCTCTAAACGCGTGGAAACACCCAGCTTATCGAAGATGTTGCTGAGGTGGTGTTTCACGGTATCTTCACTGATCTTGAAGTATTCGGCGATTTCCTTGTTGGAATAGCCGGCGACGACCGCCGAAACGATCTCCAGTTCACGGGGAGTAAGGCCGAACTTCTTCTGTCGCGCCTCATCGTGCGTCGATTGCATGAGCGTCCGCAGATACTGCACCAGGTTCGAAACGCTCTCCCGGCCCACCCAATACTCTCCGGCCATGACCGTCTGTATCGCTTTGAGTAAAAGCTGGGTGGCCGAATCCTTGAGAACGACTCCTCTGGCTCCCAGTTGGAGAGCCTCGACAATCTGACTCTTCTCCGCGGCCGCCGTCAGCAGGATTACTCTGACCGGAGTGGCGTTAGCGGGCATACTCAGCTCGCGCAGCGCTTCCAAGCCTGGGTGCTTGGGCATCGCCAAATCGAGCAAAAGAATATCGGGTTTCAATTGGCGGGCCAATTTCACAGCTTCGGCACCGTCCGATGCCTCACCCAAAACTTTGAGATCTGCTTCCGCTTCGAGCAACCGCCGGAGGCCATCGCGGAAGATCGGGTGATCGTCGGCAATCACCAGCCGAATCTGTTGTGGCTTTCTAAAATGCATGCGGCAAATCCCCGTTCTTCGGCACGATAATCTCCAAGCGCGTTCCCTGTCCGGGATTTGATTCTACAGTGAGTTCCCCGCCGATCAAACCCACTCGTTCCAGAATGATCATCGGTCCCTTTCCAGCTTCTTTCATTTGTTGAGCATTGTAACGACCGGTGAACGGAAAACCCTTTCCGTCATCTTCCATGGTCAGGCTCCACCGATCCCCGAGCGATGCCAAACGCACCAAGGCATGGCGAGCCCCACTGTGCTTTCGCACGTTGACCAAGCCTTCTTGCACGATGCGTAGAAATTCGCGGCATACGCGTTGCCGCATATCGAGTTCGTCAAGTTCGGTGACAAATCGGGCGCCGATGCCGGTTTCGCGCTGAAAGCGCTCGACTGTGTCTTTTAGCACGCCTAAGAGGCGCTGCGAGTCAACGTCGATGGCCTTCATTTGCTGCATCAACTCGCGCAGTTTGAGGACCTCTTCGCGCAGCAGACTCTGAATTCGGCCTAGTTCTCCATCGATCGGACGATTTGCTTCAGCCTGGCGCCGCAAAACGTCGACCTGCATTTCGACGGCAATCAGTGACTGCACGGCGCCATCGTGGAGTTCGCGCGCAAAGCGTGCGCGTTCGGCGGCTGAAGCCCGGCGCCGCAAGCGGTGGAGGAGATAAACGTTGTAGACCGCCGGCCCCACCTGACGAACCAGGTCTTGAAGAAAACGGAGTTCCTCTTGTCTTTCGCCACGCCACGACGGATTGAACAAAAATAGCCGCCCTCTCCAGTCTCCCCCGAACAAGAAAGGTACGGTCACCAGAGAGTCGAAGGATTGCGCTTGCCGTAACTGAGACAGCGGAGCCAGGTTGGTCATCGGCACCTGGTGCCCCGTCTCATCGAGTGCCAAAGTCTTCCACTGATCTCTATCTACCGACGCGTAGCACACTTCCCCGGGGAAATTGTCGAGGTAGGCTTTGGCATCGCGGATGCCAGACTCGAGCCAGTGAAATTCCGCCGGCGAGCTTCCGTTAGGCTGGCTCATTTCGCCTGCAAAAACTCGATGACTGCGGGTTTCCTGGGAAGCAATCATCACTCGGGAAGGGCCGTACATGGACATAATCTCGTTGAAGATCTGCTCGATGGTGCCAGTCAGTCCTGCCTCTACGCGCACCCGCGACAATGTCCCTGTAACCACAGCTTTCTCGGCTCGAAGATGTTTTTGCTGCTCCGCCAGATATCCCAGAAGCAATCCCATCACGAGCAGGTAAATCGACAACATGAAAAGCCGCTGCGGATCAAAGTCCCTCATGTTGACAGTCAGCCCCGTCAAGGAGCGCAATCTCTGTGAACCCCCGGGGCCCAGCCATATATCGACGACCACCAGCTTTTCGAACCACAACAAAGCGACTTCGGCGGCGGCCGTACCGAGTGTCTCCCACAAGCCCCAGCGGTAAGCAGCCGCAGCAAGAGCAAAGAAGAAAAAGAGAAAGAACGGAGTTCTCGGCCCCTCGGCAAAAAGTGAAATCAGTGCCGGCCATACAATATCGCCGGCGTGAACCAAGACTCGAAAGGCCGAGGTCGACTGCTGCCTTCGGCGCAGCAGCATCATGATCAGGATCCCATTCGCCATGTAGAAGACAAACAGGCCATAGGCTGCCCAGGAGTGTCCCAACGTATCTGTCGGGTCCATTCGAATCGCTACCAAGGTCGACACCGCCAGAAACACGCGGGCGGTCGCGAGCCACCGTTCGATACGGCGCGTCTCGCCCGGGTCCTGGGGAATTCTCATCCTCCAGGATTGGCGATAGCGGTCGATGCGGAAATTCAATTGTTCACGCCCCTAGACGCGATCACAGCTGCATCTTATTGATAAAAAAGGATACCGGCAAGTTCAACTAGTTGACGGAGGAGGCAACAGCACTCCAGATGGCGCTCCCACTAGGTTACTACAGTAACCAGGCCGCAACCGATCCTCCCGTCTAGAATAGCTGCGGCAGGAGTGTCTTTGAGCAAGAGTTCCAAAGTGTGGTTGGCGGTGGTGGCGGCCTTGATGGTGGCCGCGATTCTGGCCGCTTCGTTTCTTCCACGATCCTTTGGGTTAACCGCTTTCAGCGACATCATCCAGTCGCTGCTTTTGTTGTCCGGCGCTACGGCGTTTGTGCCGCTTGCTTTACACTCTCGTGGAAGGGTCCGCCTGTTCTGGTCACTGATCGCCGTGGGGGTAACGTTCTGGCTGGCGTATCAGATGTTCTGGACGTACTACGAGGTGTGGCTGCACCGCGATGTTCCCGATCTTTGCGCCTGGGACGTAGTTCTCTTCCTGCACATGGTTCCGCTCATGGCGGCTCTCGGCATCCGCCCTCAGTTTTCGCGCGATGAGTACTCTGCTCGCGTGGGGCGTCTGGATTTCGCTCTACTGTTGGTATGGTGGTTTTATCTATACGTTTTGATTGTGATGCCGTGGCAGTACGTTGTCCCCGATGTGCCAGCCTACAATCGTCATCTCAACGACGTCTACGTTGCTGAGAAACTGGTGTTGCTAACCGCGTTGCTAGCCTCCTGGATTGCGAGCAAGGGCGAGTGGAGAAGGATATACGCCTGGCTATTCGGTATGAGCATCTGCTATTCGGGGGCTTCTACGCTGTGCAACTGGGCAATCGCGCGGAAGACTTACTATACCGGCAGTTTTTTCGACATCCCTCTGTTTGCGGCAATGGCTTCTTTGACCTGGATCGCTCTCAGAACCAAGGCTGAGAACCTCGATGCCGATGCCTCTGGAGGGTATTCGGCATACGGTGTCTGGGTTGCCCGTTGCAGCATGATCGCCGTATTTTCATTGCCGCTATTCGCAGTCTGGGCAATGTCGGACGAAGCTGTTCCTTCGAAGGTCCGCATGTTCCGTGTCTCTCTAACCCTCATGGCAGCATTTTCGATGGGGGTCATCATTCTTGCCCGGCAGAGAATACTTGACCGTGAACTCGTACGCCTTCTCGAACACTCGCGCGCCGCGATCGAGCAGTTGAAGCGCCTGCAGGCACAGGTACTGCAGTCTGAGAAGGTGGCGTCCATTGGACAACTGGTCGGGGGCGCGGCTCACGAACTCAACAACCCGATCACGGCGATGCTGGGGTATTCCGATCTGCTCCTCAACACTTCTTTAAGTGCCGAGCAGAAACCAATGGCGGCAAAGATTGGACAGTATGTTCGGCGGACCAAGTCTCTGGTCGCCAGCCTCATCAGTTTTGCCCGCCAGGCGCCGGCTCCGAAAGCGCCTCTCGACCTCAATACTCTTGCGCGAACCGCGGTCAAGCTGACTGAGCCTCACTGGAAGGCCTTGGAATTTGACATCCAAACCCATTTCGACACGACCCTTCCTAAAGTTTTGGGGGACTCTAATCAGCTGCTTCAAGTCTGCCTTCAACTTATCGGCAACTGCTTGCACGTATGCAATGAACGAGGCGGTAACGTGTTAACTGTGGGCACGGAGCAGAATGGCGGCATCTGCCTGCTTCAGATTGTCACCCAGGCTCTGCCTGCCGTGGGTGCAGAACAGAAGCCCGTTAGCTCACCTCTAGATCCGGAAGATGCCTTGGGGATGAGCGCATGCCAAGGAATTCTGCAAGAACACCGCGGCCGCGTTTTTCGCGAACGACGAGAAGACGGTTCGCTGTTGCTGTGCATGGAACTGCCGGTTGCGGTTCTGGCCCCGGCGACTGAGAAGGTAGCTACAACGCCTGGGTTGTGGCAATCTCAACCGTACGCTTAAGCTGGCCACAGGCCGCGAAGATGTCCCGGCCACGAGGCCGCCGCACAAATGTTGGGATGCCGGCCTTTATCAGGACAGTCTGAAATGCCGATACTCGGTCGGCCGTTGGAGTAGAGAAGCCTATCCCGGGACCGGGATTCAGGGCGATCAGATTCACTTTGCTTGGCAGACCGACCAGCAGGTTTACAACCTCTTCGGCATTGGTAGTGTCATCGTTCACACCGTCGAGAAGCACGTATTCGAACGTGATGCGCTCGCGATTTCGCAGCGGAAAATCGCGGGCCGCTGAGATCAAGGTATCTAAGCTCCACTTTCGATTAATCGGCATCAGGCGCGTGCGGGTCTCGTCGTTCGATGCATTCAACGAAATGGCCAACTTCGGGCGAATCGACTCCAGACCGAAATCGTGGATCCGCGGGACAATGCCTGCGGTCGAGACCGTCATGCGTGACTCTGCAATACCGACCTCTTCGACGAGCAGTCGCACAGCCTTTATGAAATTGTCGTAGTTCAGGAACGGTTCTCCCATCCCCATAAAGACCAGGTTCACCCTATCCTGAGGTGGGGAAACGTTCTGATCCGTGAGGACGCTTAATACCTGGCCGACAATCTCCCCGGCGGTAAGGTTTCTCTTCACACCCAATAGAGCCGTCAGGCAGAACTGGCAATCTACGGCACAACCCACCTGGCTCGAAATGCAAATTGTAGCCCGGTCCCAACCGCGGGGACCATTTTGCGCGGAATCTCCAGCCTCGGACCCGTCTCCTGCCTCCCCGCCGTCTCCCTCTGGCATCCACACGGTTTCCACAGTCTGGCCGTCTGTGAGTGCGATCAAGTATCGAACCGTTCCATCCTTGGAAACGAATCGTTTTTCGACTACGGGCATGCCGATCGAATAACCATCGCCCACGAGCTTGGTTCGAAGGGCTTGCGGGAAGGTTGAGACGTGCTCGATGGACTCCAGGCGCTTTCGATAGATGGCGTCGAGAAGCTGTTGAGCTCGGTAGGCGGGCTCATCGAGGCTTGCAACCAAAGAGACCAGATCTCCGCGGTCCAATCCGAGCAACAAATTGTGGGCTGGATGAGTCATATACGGCTGCGTCTATATGATGTGTAGATGCGAAAGATTGATCATGTTTTTGGCGCATCCCTCACTTCGCAAGATAGCTGTAAACTATTGATTATAAATAGTTAAAGTTATTTTCGCACGCTCGCCTGCCCTATGTAAGAATAGTTGCAGCCCTTCCCGGCGCGTACCTATCCCAAGTCGGAGGGAATTTCAGCAGGAAGTATCTCATGGCTCAGGAAGTGCGCAACATTCGCCGTCAGAAACTGCCCAATGGTCTGACGGTGATTACCGAGCAGATGCAGCACATCCGGTCGGCGTCGATCGGAGTGTGGCTGCAGACCGGTTCGCGCGACGAGGATCCCGAATGGAACGGGATCTCGCACTTCATCGAGCACATGGTCTTCAAAGGGACGAAACACCGTACCGCCGAGGAAATCGCGCGCCAGGTCGATTCCATTGGCGGCAATATGGACGCCTTCACCGCCAAGGAATGCATCTGCTTCAACGCTAAGGTTCTTGACGAGCACGCACCGGTGGCGCTCGACATTCTCAGCGACCTGGTGCTGAATCCAGTGTTCGATGGGTCGGACATCGCCCGCGAACGTGGCGTGATTATGGAAGAAATCAAGATGGATGAGGACAATCCCGACTACCTCGTCCACGAGATCTTCACGCAGAACTTCTGGAAAGACCATCCGCTAGGCAAACCGATTCTGGGGACTAAAGAAACGGTAAAACGCTTCGAACGTGACGGTGTCCTTGACGCCTATGCCCATCGCTTTGCGCCGGGGAACATCATTGTCTCTGCGGCGGGCAATCTCGATCACGACCGGTTTGTCGAGTTGGTGAGTGGTCATTTCGAACACATGACGCCGATGACCAATGGCTTCCATTCGTCGACTCCGAAAATCTCGTCACGAATCATTCTGCGAAACAAGAAAGCGCTGGAACAGGTACAACTCTGCATCGGCGTGCCGGCACACCCGATTGCGCACGAGAAGCGTCATGCGGGCTATGTTCTGAACACCCTGCTGGGCGGAGGTATGAGTTCGCGCCTTTTTCAGAACATTCGCGAGCGGCAGGGACTGGCTTACTCGATCTACAGCGACCTGAATCCGTACCGCGACACCGGATGTTTGGCAGTCTACGCAGGAACCTCACTAGCTTCTGCTTCGAAAGTCGTGCAGTCGGTGGTGAGTGAGTTTCGTAAGCTCAAGACGGAGTCGGTTCCAGACGAAGAACTGCGTCGCTCGAAGGCTCAACTGAAGGGGAGCCTGATGCTGTCGCTCGAATCGAGCACCTCTCGCATGTCGAACCTGGCGCGCCAGGAGATGTATTTCGACCGCTTCTACGATCTCGACGAATTGATCGAAAGAATTGAAGCGGTCACCGCCGAGGACCTCTCCAAGCTGGCAAGCGAATTCTTCAAGCCGGAATCAGTCGCCGTCACAGCTCTGGGGAACCTCAACGGTTTGAAGCTTACGCGCGATCAGCTTGCCTGCTGAAGCCCTTGTATCCGCTTTGAAAATGCCAGTTGTAACTTCTTTCTGCGTTTCACATCCCATCTCCGACATGCAGGTAAGAACCTGCTGAACCGATCGAGACTCAATTAAGGAGAAAGCATGAAAAAGATTTTCGGCAGTTTGACGCTGGCGTGTGCCCTGATGGCTTCCATAGCGGCCTTCGCTCAAGACCAAATGAAACAAGACGACATGAAGAAAGACGATGCCCAGCACGATTCCATGAAGAACGACCAGATGAAGAAGGACAAGAAGAGCAAGAAGGCGGCAAAAAAGGATCACATGAAGAACGACGATATGAAACAAGACAACATGAAGCATGACGACATGAAAAAAGATGATTCCAAGAAAGACGAGATGAAGAACAACTAAGCGAGGGGCTCGAGGCGCGGGTTCTGAGCCCGCGCCCCCGTTTCAAATCTTCATTCCTGAAGCCAGGGTCTGCTTTCCACGTCGCGTTTCTGGGCTCGGGATGCTTCCCCTAGGGGCTGAAGAGTGTGTGTGAGAATGCCTGTCGTCCCTACGGGACTCGCGTATTTGTTAAACTTCACCCGGCACTTCCGTGCCGGGCTTTCATATCCTGCCGCAACGCGGCGGGAATTTTGGTGGTGCTTGCTCCACCGCTTGCGTTCAACGGTTAGTTCTCGGGCATTCTCTGAAGCCCATCTCTTTTCTGACTTTGGACGGCGCGGCTAGAAAGCCGCGCCCTTTCAAACCACTTGTCCGTGATCTCGGATCAACGGGTACGAGCACGATCCACAGCTTCGACATTTGCGCTCAATTCGGCCACCGGCTCCGATGAAGCGGAAGAGATGCTCGCGATCTGCAGGTATTTCCGCATGCACCTCACGCAGGGAACATAGCCTTCGCGGATCGCTTCCTTCGCCGTCAGTGTCCGAATCTTGTCTTTGTTATGAATCACGTCACATCCCGGGACGTGGAAATCCTTGGCCCCGGCCGACACGACGACCACCATATCTGGAGGTATGTTGCGTCCAGGTTGTGCGTGTTCCGATTGCAGCGGATGCGGCACTGTGAGTGAATTGGCCCAGCGCAATCCGCCCGTAATCAAGGCGAGGGCAGCCACCGGAACCAGCCAGGCCGACCAGGTAGACCAGCTACTTCGGCGAACCCGCGCGCCCTGCGCAAGCCTCCGTTCCAGCCTGCGTCCGAACCCTGTGGGCACTTCGATCATGCGATCGTCGCCATACAACTGGACTACATTGCGAGCTCCTTCCAGCAGCGACTTGCATCGCGTGCAAGTGCCGAAGTGTTCGTCCATCGCTACACGCAACCCTGCATCCACATCGCCTTCGATGTAATTCGAGATCTCTCGCCACACCTGTCGGCAATTGACTACCATGGCTTGGTTCCCTTCTCGAAGGGCAGCCGGCTGAACCAGCCTTGCTCCCACCCTCCGGCAAGCAGATCCCGTAGCATGAGGCGTGCCCGCAGCAACCGTGTCTTCACCGAGGCCACGGAGATTCCGAGGGCCTCGGCCGTTTCCTGAATGTTCAACTGTTCCATATCTCTCAGTACGAAGACCTCCCGGTATTTTCGGTCCAGTGACGCCAGAGCCTCGGTCAGTTTCTGCCGCACTTCTTTGCGCTCCAGGGCTTCAGAAGGAATCTCCCGCCAGTCGGCGAAGTCGCGGGGCGTATATTCTCCCTCGTCATCGCGGTGGTCGTCGATTGCTTCGGTCATCCGCGTTCGCTCCCTTCGCCGCCGCATGAGGGCCTCGTTGACCGTGATCTGGATCAGCCAGGTACTAAACCGCGCCTCGGCGCGAAACTGCCGAATGTTGGCCAGCGCCTTCAGCATCGCTTCCTGCGCCGCATCTTCGGCATCGGCCTCATTGCGCAAGATCGCCAGCGCTGCGGCATACACCCGGCGTTCATAGGGGCGGACGAGTTCATAGAAAAGCCCGGTCTGGCCGCGCTGCACCTGCGCGATCAACTCCTGCTCGCGCGTCGTGCCCTGTTCCGGATTGCTCAAGACAACGTTCAACTCGGTCATCCTGCCCCGCTGCAGTCAGTACTCAGGATCTTTTTTCCAACCCGTCAACATCGAGACGAAGTTGTTCCACCCGTGCAAGAGCACCATCACCAGATGTCCGAAGACGAATGCCAAAATCGCCCACATCACAAGGAAGTGCAGCAGGCGGGCCCACTGGAAGCCGCCCATCATCGAGACCAGCCACGAGAACTGCACTGGCTTCCAGACGGCAAACCCGGTAAGAACAGAAAGCACGCCCAGAATGATCACGGTCGTGTAGGCCTGCTTCTGCAATGGGTTGTAGGCCGCGCGCTGCTCCGGCTTGGGTCCGAAGAAAAAGTAATGCTTCACCATGGGCCAGACACCTGGAACGTCGCGGTGCGTGAACAGGACCTGCCGGTAGTTGCCGCTGAAAAGCTGATACCCGAGATAGACCAGTCCGGTCGCGATATAGATCCACATAAAGGTCAAGTGCCACTGCAGAGCGCCGCCGAGCCAGCCTCCGATCGCAAAAGCCTTTGGCCAATGCAGCAAATCCTTTTGCGGAATCTTGGCGCCGAAGCTGGGAAATGCGCGGAATATTTGCAGGCCGCTGCCCACCATCACGAACAGCGCGATCGCATTCAGCCAGTGACACAAGCGGACGACCAGCGGATGCTCATAAACCGCGCGGCCAACGACCTCGGTTTCTTCGCCGTTCTGGCGAACGATTTCCACTACCGTGGTGCTCATGCGATCTCCAAAAGAAATTGATGATTGTTGATTGATGATTGTTGACTGAAGACCAGATGCGCCGGTTCTGTAGGCGATTCAATCAACAATCAAAAATCAGCAATTTTTCCTCACAGTCCGTAAAACGACGAATAGCCCTGGTCCTCCCAATACCCAATCTTGTCGAGAACGTTCGTAACCTTCAGGTCGGTCAAATATTTTGCCTGCTTGTAGCCGACTTTCGTAGGGATGTTCAGGCGCAAGGGCGCGCCATGCGCGCGCGTCAGCGGTTGATCGTACATTTCGTAACAGAGCAGGGTTTGCGGATGGAGGGCCGTCTCCATATCGAGCGATTCATAATAGTCATCGGCACAACCCACGGTGATGAATCGAGCTGAGGTATCGGCGCCGATCATCGCAAGAAAATCGGAAAGCCGCGCACCGCCGAACCGGCCGATGACATCCCAGCCTTCCACGCACACATGGCGCGTGTTTTGACGGATCCGCGGCAGAGTCTGAATCTGCGCCAGCCTGTATTCGCCTGGCTTTTGTACCGCTCCGCTGACGGTGAGTGTCCAGTTCTCGAAGATCACTCCCGGGTCATCGACGTCGTAGTCATTGATCGGAAATCTCTCAAACGGCGTCAGTTCAGAGTCTCGAAATGTAGGGGCAAAATACCCGCGACGAAACAGTTGCTTTGAAGCCCAGTCGCTAAAGCCTAGTCCCCGCTTGAGGAGTGCCTCTTGCAGGCTTGGAACGGCAAAAGCTCCCAGCACCAAGACAGGTGCAACCTTAAGAAGTTCCCTGCGAGAGAGGCGAGAGAAGCCGACCTCGGTCACTCCAGTCCGGAGGACCCTGCGCTTGGGCGTGCTCCCCTGTAGCTTCGGAGCAGCAGAAACCGGGTCAGGAGGCTTCAAATCGCCGGCTGCGCGCGACGGTTTCTCTGCTTTTTCGGTTTCTTCAATCCGGTCGTTGTTGCCGTGTTCTTGATCCATGATCTCTCTCAGTGACGGACGCCCTCACCATGGGATTCGAAGAATCCCACAAAGTTACGTCAAAGGCTAATCCTCGTCTAGAAACTTTGCGGCGCAGCAGGTCCACCCGAGTACCGTTGAGGTAGAATACTGCTGGCCTTTGTGGCGTAAAGCGGGGATACTAGGCGGAGACTAAGGCAGATTGCGTCTATGGCCGACCAGAAGACGGGAGTTCCAAAAACCGGCCAGCATCTCCTCCCCGGGGCATCGTTAGCGAATTCGCCCCGGCAGCAACGCCTGATGCTCGTGGCGCTGGGGTTACTGCTGATATCTCTGACTTTAGTCCTCTATCGAGACCGCGACTTCTGGTTCCCCGATACGCAGGAAGCCGAGACTCGGTCCTTGTCGCCTTCGGTTGCGCAAGATACTCCTCCGACCGTATCCCCCACTCCGTCTACCGCTACCACCGCACCCGCATCGCGAAAGAAGCCACACGTGCGAGAGGCTGTGAGCAAGCAGTCGCAAAACAACAATGATCCTTCGAATCCAGAGCCGGCCGTGACGACGACCAGGACCGTCCTTCCCCCTCTGGAAGTGGAAGTGGTGGCCGGCGACGCCCACCGAACCGTGCGCGCCGGCAGTAATGCAGTACACGTCGATTTAGAGCGCGCGCCATCGAGACAGGACTTGGCGTCGGTGACCAGCAATGTAAATCAACCTGCGTTCCGGGTAGCAACTCCTGCCGCCGAACGTACCAGTGTTTCGCCGGATATGGCATCGACCATGGTAATGCGGTCAGTGCAACCTGAGTATCCGATGCTCGCGCGGCAAATGAGAGTACAAGGCTCAGTGATCTTGCAGGCGTTGATAAGCAGGGACGGGATGATTCAAGACTTGCGCGTTCTCAGCGGGCCACCCATTCTGGCTAGCGCCGCGCAGGAAGCAGTACGGCAATGGCACTTCAAACCGCACTATGTGGGTGCGCAACCGGTGGAAACTCGGGCCAGCATCACCGTCAATTTCATGATCTCCACGAACTGACCGGTGTGTTTCTTTATCCTTTTTTGACTCGGAAACCGGCTTACCGCTTGTCCCGGTAATCAATCACAGTCCGGATTTCCGCCCCGAACTTTTCCCGCATACGGCGCACGACTGGGTCCTGTTCGGCTCGACCACGGCCTCCTACGCCGGAGGACGATGAGGGTCCGCCATTTCGTTTGGGTTGAGGCACAACGCTTGCTCCGGGGACGACTTTTAGCTTAACCGCTCGGCCCAGCACACCACTCGCTGAAGCGATGGCCAGGCGCTTAGCATCATTGCCCAACGACATGTCGAGCACGGTCTGCGATTCGGCAATCTTGATGACGAGTTCGTTGACCTCGACGGTCCACTCGCCGCCGGAAAGTAAGGAGGCAAGGAAGTTCTGATTGCCGTCGGCCAGCGCTTGCAAGACTGCGGTACGAAGTTTTTCGACTTGGTCTTCCGGAGCATGGGTTGCTAGCGACGGCTGAGGTTGCTCTGCTGGCTGTGGAACTTGAACTGCGGCTGTGGCGGCGTCGGCAGAGACGTAGCTAGCTACGTCCCTACGATCGGATATCGGTTCTGCATTGGGCTGTGGCGCCGTTGCGGGTGCGGCCGAACCCATGATTACGGGCTCTTGTTGGCTCGCCTGCGCTACGATGCGTGGGCCGGGGGGCGAAGCGGAAGAACCGGAATCTTCCTGTCGCGGCGTGCCTTTGCGGGCAGAGTCCGCGGCAAAAGGGCTGACAAAGTTTGGGCGCGCGGGCTGCTCTGTTCGTATTCCCGCCGACGCTTGACTGCCCACGATTGACGGCCTTGCCAACGGCTTTGGTGCGCTGGCCGGTGGGGCGGCAGAGACATCGCTCAGCAATTGCTCGATCGGGAGCAATTTCTGCGCGTGGGCCATCTTCAGAAGTCCGAGTTCGAGATGGAACCGCTGTTCCTGCTTGTATCCGAGTTCGCCATGAGTACGCAGCATGATCTGCAAGTGGCGGGTGAGGTCTTCTTCCCCAAAAAGATCCGCGACCCGTGCGACGCGTTCGCGCTCTTCGTTGGAAATCTGCAAGAGCACCGAATCTTTGCCAGCGATCTTGGCCACCGTGGCGTTGCGCAGGAATCGGACCATCTGACGCGCGAAATGAGTGGGGCTATGACCTTCGCTGATGAGATGATCGACCTGCCGAAGGATCTCTTCGCTCTTCGATTCCGAGACGGCCTGCATAACCTGCTCAAGAATGTGAGCGGGGGCGGCGCCAACCAGGTTGCGAACCGAATCCGCAGTCAGCCTGTCCGTAGTCGAGGCAATCGCCTGATCGAGGATTGACAGCGCGTCGCGCATGGAGCCATCACCAGCCTCGGCTAAGAGCGCGAGGGCATCATCGTCCGCTTCGATCTTTTCGCGCGTGAGCAGATCGCGAAGCTGGCCGACGATATCGTCGAACTTTACGGCTCGGAAGCTGAAGTGCTGGCAGCGGGACCGGATCGTCTGCGGGATGTCTTCGGGCTGCGTAGTTGCTAACATGAACACGATGTGATCTGGCGGCTCTTCCAGCGTCTTTAGAAGCGCATTGAAGGCGGCGTCAGTAATCTGGTGAGCTTCGTCGAGAATGTAAATCTTGAAGCGATCACGGGCTGGCCGGTAGCGAGCAGCTTCACGGAGTTCACGGATTTCGTCGATACCGCGATTGGTGGCGGCGTCGATTTCAATGACGTCAACGGCGTTCCCGGCGCGGATTTCCGTGCAGGACTCGCAGATTCCGCAGGGCTCAGGAACGGGATGATCCTTGGAGCGACAATTCAGAGCAGCCGCCAGAATTCTGGCAACCGTAGTCTTGCCGATGCCACGGTGGCCACTGAAGATATAGCCGTGGGCGGTTCTTCCCTGCTCAATGGCGTTCTGGAGCGTCCGGGTAACGTGCTCTTGTCCAATGACCTCGGAGAACTTCTGCGGACGGTATTTGCGGGCCAGGACGGTGTAACTCATGCGGAAGAGTTGATTATACGGGATGTGGGACCGGTTGAAAGCAAAACCGCAGAAGACGCGGAATACGCGTGAACAATCGGGACACATCACGAACACCATCAAGTCAGGGGCAGAACTAAAGACGGTCAGAAATGGAAGATCAGATCGGTCGCGACCGTAAATTGATTCTGCCGGTGTCCGTTGTCGTATGCCTTTCTGTCCCAAGCACGCTCGAAGCGCAATTCCGGACGGATCTGGATCGTCGTGCCAATCCAGTGGCACCAGGTGATAGTGTTCTCTGAATATCGAGTCGCGTAACCCGTACGCTGTCCTTTTTTGTCGTTAAGAAAGTCGCTGCGAAACGACAGGAAGTCGTGCGGCGAGAGCTCCTTCTGCAGAAAGTTGACTATGGCATATTCGGGAGCGGTGCAGCGCTGTGCGCCCGGCCGGCAAAAGGCTGGATTCGCGCCAATTTCCGGCTGAATCGTACCGCCCACCGCCGGTACGTCGCGCTCATACATGTACCAGGATTCGGTTGCCATGTGCACTGTCTTCGAGAACTTGTGATACCACGTGGCGTCGTACTGCTGCAGATTGTTGTACGCGTACTTGCCATCGTTGATCCCGTTGGCGCAGAGATAAAGATTGTCGTTAACTGATTTAGTCGTATAGCTCACACACGCTGTGCCGGAGGGCTTTGCGTCCGGCGTCCACGGGGCGACGTCATGGCCTGCGGTGATACCCAGTTGGGCCAGCCACTGGTCGTTCAGCTTGACGGTCGCGATCAGGCCCGTGTCAGTAAACGGATCAATCGCATACAGTAAGGAATGGCTGAATATGTAGTTGTTGGGTGCCAGCTGCGCTTCGATCCCAGGCACGGAAATGAAGCGGCCCACCCGCAGATTCATGCCGTCCGCGACCTGCGGAATGTAGATATCTACGTATTCGAGCGTTGGATCAAAGCCATATTGGCGATGATCGTCCAGCAACTGGCTGCTCAGGTAACCCTTGCCGATGGTGAAGCGATAGTCCGTGCCGTAAAGGGCTGTGAGGTGATAGCCCCAGTCGACGTGATCACGCTGTACGGAATCAGGGAGCCGCTCGGCATAAAGTACAATCTGGTTCAGTTCGAGACGATTTGGGTAGAGATCATTCGCCTCCGGCGAATTGCTGCGTCCGGAGGTGCTGAAGTTGAGGGTTGGATCGATCCAGCCATAAATCTTAGTGCGGCTTTTCGCCTGATTGATCGCGGTCATCAGCGGATAGCTGTTTGTATCTGGCTCTCCGATGACGGGCGAACCTCCATACGACCAGTCAGAGTTTGGGAAGGGTGGCGAATCGAGGGGCGATGGAAGGCCACGGCGGGCTGGGCTGGTTGAGGATGCAGTTGTCCCAGACCAGTCCTGGCGGTAGAACTCCGCCAAGCGGACGAAGAATCCTTTTGACTGGGATGGGAGCTGTGGGGAATCGGGTGTCGGCTCGTGCTTAGGCTCTTGTCCGAGAGCGAAAACGCAGGATAAAAACAAGGCGCATACGGCTGTGAGATATAGTGGGCGGCATAGACAATCTCGCGTGCGCATAGGAGGCGTGCGGTTAAGTCTACAGGCTGTCGCTGTCGCAGAGGGGCGGTAGTCGCGGCCCTTGCGAAGGCGCGGGGCACACGATAGGCTGGTGCGGCACCAATTATGGCGGATGCGGCTGGGGCAAGGGCAGTGCCGCGGAGGAGGCTCTCAAATGCAATTGAAACTTACCAAGAGAACAGTTGACGGAATTCTGGCGTATGGATGCAGCGGGCGTATTGTGTTTGGCGACGAGTCGTCGCTGATACGGGACGAGGTAAAGAAGGCGATCGCCGACGGCAATAAACGCATTGTGCTGAACCTGGGCGAGATCAGCTACATAGATTCGGGCGGGTTGGGAACTCTCGTGGCGCTCCACACCACAGCGCATAACGCCGGTGGAACGATCAAGCTGGCGAATCTGACGCACAGGGTTGGAGACTTGCTGCAGGTGACCAAACTGCTAACTGTGTTTGAGGTGCATGACTCCGAGTATGACGCGTTGGAGGCATTCCGAACGGCGGCTTGATTCGCCGCTTTCCGTCCATAAATTACCCGGGCTGAGGCAATAGCAGGCGCGCTCGAATCCGGGATTCACCTTTGCGGGCCGGCTCGTTTTCGAGCCGGCCTTCTGTGCTCAGGAATGAAGAAAGCGAAGAAGAAAACGGACCAAACGGGAACGATGCGGCTGCAGATTGAGCGGGCGATTCGATCGATTCCGCGCGGGAAGGTTTCAACGTATGGTGGAATTGCGAAGGCCGCGGGGTATCCCGGAGCCGCGCGGATGGTGGCGAGGGTGTTGCGGCGTGGTTTTGGATTACCATGGCAGCGTGTCCTTGGATCCGGCGGAGAGATCAAGTTAACCGGAGATTCGGCGATTGAGCAGCGGCTTCGCCTGGAAGCTGAAGGTGTGCGGTTCAGGGGACGAAAAGTGGATATGAAGGCTTGTGAGTGGAAGCCTAAGGGGAAAGGGAAAGTGCTTAATCCACCATGAACGGGTGAATTCTATTTCTTCCGGGTGGGCCTTCCGGTCGTTGTGCTCATAAAGAAGATTACCTGGCGTTACTTTCAGCAATCAGACCTTGGATCAACGCGCGGGTAGAGGCTAGCGGCGGGGCTTAAACTGCTCATCGATCTCGACCTGATATCCCGTCACCATTTTGTTGGTTTCGTTTGCCATGCCGATCACCGCCATCAACTCCTTGAACATGGCGTCCGTCATACCTTTCTTTTGGGCAGACGCCGTGTGCGAAGCGATGCAGTAGTGGCACTGGTTTGTCACGCTGACGGCGACATAGATCAGTTCTTTGGTCAGCGGATCGAGGGCGCCCGGAGCCATGATCTGCTTGATGTCTTCCCAGGTGCGTTTGAGCGTCGCGGGGTCGTGGGCAATCGCTTTCCAGAAATTGTTGATCCAGTCCGTTCTGCGGGTCGCCATGATGTCGTCATAAATCGCGCGCACTTCGGGGCTGGCATCTTTGTATTCGATTAGGCCTAGTGTGGACATCAGGGTCTCCGGAATGAAGTCGATTCAACAGCAAAAAGACTACCGCAGGGGCGCTGAGAGAATCCGCTGAGATCGCGGAGAACCGCTAGTTCACCTTCTGCGGAACGCTCTACGGGAGCTCGCCGCTCAGCAACTTTGCGAGCGATGCCGCCGGCACGCGCACACCGACGTAAAAATGTCCGAACAGCGCGTAGACTGCGCTGACTTCGTCGAAGCGCATTTCGTAGATCAGCTTTTTGAACACCAGCGGATTATCAGCAAAAAGATCGACTCCCCACTCCCAATCGTCGAAGCCTATCGAGCCGGTGATGATCTGTTTGACTTCTCCGGCATAGCGGCGGCCAACCAATCCGTGGTCGTTCATCTGGCGGGCACGCTCTTCGATAGGAAGCTTGTACCAGTTTTTGTCTTCTCCGCGACGGCGATCCATGGGATAGAAGCAGGCGTAACGATTCGGCGGAATCTCCGGATAAAGGCGAGGCTTCATGGCCTCTTTGTGGCGATCGAGCTTGCACTCGATCTCTGCTTTCCACTGGTCCGAATGGGGCTCAATACCCTGGTCCATCAGCTCTTTGTAAATCTTCAACGTGGACTCGTACAGGCCCAGTTCGATGATGGAGAGATAGGAAGTTGTCGGATCGAGGTAGTCGCTGAGGCGCAGATTAGCCAGTTGGAGCTCGGTTTGGTTCAAATCAGCGAAGGAATCGCGGAAATGGATCAGCATGAGGTCGCCCTTGTGCCCTATGAGCGAATAGAGCGCGGACTGTCCCGGGGAATGTTTCTCCATCGCGAGCAACGCTTCCGAGGCCTCCTGGGCGATCGAGGATTTCTCGGAAGCAGGCAGCGCTCGCCAGGCCGGCCAGCGGAGGCGGAGCATCTGGTGCAGGACACTGTAGCCTTCGGTGGTTAAGGGCACTGCCGGAATTTCCGCAGCAGCCTGGGGACGAGGAGCGTGAGTAGTCGTCATTGAAGCCTCTTTTGGGACATTACACAGACTGAACCGAGCTTTTATTGTATCGCGGCAGCGACTTCGACTCGCCAAGACGGCCGCACGGTAGGACCAGCTACACGCACCTCGGCGGTCAACTACAAGGTTTTCCGGAATGACAGCCAGTACAGGGGGGCTTAGGCTCCATGGAGAATGGAAAGGATGAATCAGTCATGAAAATAGACAGGTTTATGAAATCGATCCTGAAGTCAATTGTTTACATCATGGACGAGACAGCCGACAGGGTGGATCGCGTGTCGGATCGAGCATCAGAATTCGCCGAGAACACACGGAGCGTGATCTATCCGAGCGAAGGACAGACCCTTCGCAATATTGCGAGTTTCGCCGCCGGAATAGGAATAGGAGTTGCAGCGGGACTGTTGCTAGCGCCATCGAGCGGTGCTGAACTGCGCAGTACGATCAGCGACAAAGTACAAACCATTGGCGATAGGGTAAGAGGACGCAGCGAAGCATACGCAACGGGCACTGACATCCGCTAGCTTCTTTGCAGTGACATGTTTCGGTAACATAAATGTATAAAGCGGGGCCGGATCAGGTTTCCGGCTCTTCAGTTTTTCCGTGCAAATCCAATGGACGAGTTTGACAGGTACAACTTCCGCCACACCTTCAAGGCGGGAATCACCGGGTGGGCACAGGTCAACGGGTGGCGCGGGGACACATCGATCGCCAAGCGAGTGGAATACACCTATATTACCTCCGCAACTGGAGTCTCACATTCGATCTACAGATCATTACTCTGACCTGCTTGCGGCTGTTCCACAGCAAGAACGCGTACTGAGTTAATCCCTCGAGTTCGCTCCGTGAGGCAAGCCTGTGCAACTGCCCTCAGGCTTGCAAACCTGCTGCCGCCATTGACAACTTTCTGTACCGAGCTTTGCGAATTAAGTGCGTAATTCCCTAAAAGCCCGGTCCCATCACACATGTCCGCCCGGCAGGTGAATGACATTGAGGGCACTCTACTGTTAGTTCAGGATATCCGCACGTGGTGGGCTGCAGGCATGGCGCACAGTGCAAAGCCTTTCGATGAGGGGTAAGATGGAAGCTGGCGGAAACGAGAGCCCGACTCGGCCGGGGCCGGGGGTGAGGACCGGAGGAGTGCAGCTGCCGAAGGGTCGGCATAGCAAACGCAATTGTCTTTTAGGTTGGAAAATGAAGCGTGCGTGCAAATCACGTCTCGAAATTGACTTCCGCGGTGAGACCGCAATTCAGGTCTTGGGCGGCACGCACGGTTGGAAGGTCCGCCCTTCCTGAACCGGCACGAAGTAGAGTCCTTCACTTCCGATGAGATGAAAGCGATAGCAGCGCAGTCCGATCTGGATGGACCGCTGGTCGACTACGCAGTCAAAGGCAAACTGAGAAAATCGAAGTTGAAGAGGTTGCGGTCAATGCGCATTTGGAGGATTCCCGCTTTGCCAAGCTACAGTAGAGTAATCCCCGCCTGCCGGCGAAATCGAGCAAAGCACGCCGGGCTGTGTCTAGCTGCACTCTTGTTGACCGTCTCATTTGCCTCGTCCGCGCTGGCTCAAACCACTGCTGCTGCGCCTGCCAGCTCCACACCACAGCCCACGAACCCGACTCACAGGCGCCCCAGCCTTGATGATCGCGTCAAAACGCTCGCCGCCGCCCTCAACCTTGACGAGGCACAACAGGTGGCTGTAAAGAGGATCCTTGAGCAGCGACAGCAGGAGACCCTGCAGCTGCGGCACGACTCGTCAATCACGGGAAGCACTCGTATCGAGCGATTGCGAGCACTCCAGGACCAAACGGTGCAGCGAATCCGGTTAGTGCTCAACGACGAACAAAAGAAAAAATACGATCCGCTAGCGGTTCGAAACGCAGGCCCCGCACCCGGACAGAAGAGCGTCGAGGACTGGCTCAAAGTTACTACGCCGCAGTAGCGACTCTCATCACTCGCCGCTCTATGCTCAGCCAAGCTCGAATGATCCCCCGTTGCTCGCAGTTGAGCGCAGAGTCTTCATTTCCCAGGAGACCAACCACGGGATTCAGCACAAGAAGTCTTACCGCAGTAAGTCGTAGCCAGAGACGGGCATAGCTGGCAGCACGATTCCCAAGTCTCGAATTCGACGCTCGGTCCCCACAGCCATCAATCTCCACCCCAGCTTCGAAAAAGTGGAATCACTTTAACCCAGGCCGCTCCTGATTCCTGCTTGCAATCCCGGACGAGCCCGCTAACATGTGCCATGCGAAACCGAGCCACTGCCGTGGGTTACGCTGGCGTGTTGACCACAGCAATAATTTTGCATGTCTCCCTCCTTCTAGCCCGGCCCAAGCCTGCTCACGATGCCAAGCCCATTCTCAAAGCGCATAATCAGCGAACCTCGCCTACCGACCTTGAGATCGGAGGTGATGTCGACGGGCTGTCTCCAGGTGCAAGCGGCTATTTGACCCGCGAAGACCTGCTGACGTTGCCTCAAGTCACTTACACGGTTCGCGACGACACAAATTTCAAGGAACCGACGCAGGTTCGGGGGATTTTTCTTGAACACCTGATTCGCGCCCTGGCTCTTCATCCCGATTCCGATCTTGCCATCGCGATTTGCAACGACCAGTATCACGCACACTACGCCCGCGCCTATCTCGTCGGTCATCATCCAATGCTCGTGCTGGAAGTAAACGGACACGCACCGGATCGATGGCCGAAGAGTACGGACGGAGAGAGTCAGTCGATGGGCCCATACATGATCTCCCATCCCGAATTCAAGCCAGGTTTCAAGATTCTTGCGCATAGTGAGGAACCACAAGTGCCGTGGGGAGTGTTCCGACTGGAATTCCAGAACGAGACGGGTTTCTTTGAGCGAATTGCACCACGTGGACCCAACGCATCGGATGCAACCGTACAAGCCGGGTATCGAATCGCACAGCAGAATTGCCTGCGGTGCCACGACGCGGGTGAGGTGGGTGGCCAGAAATCCCGACATCCATGGCTTGTCTTGTCCGCGTGGGCAACGGCATCCCCGAAATATTTTGCCGCATACGTTCGCTACCCGCAGGCGGAGAATCCACGGGCTGAGATGTATCCGAATCCTGGGTACGATGACGCCACTCTCAATGCTCTCATCGCGTACTTTAAGACTTTCTCGCTTCCGGAGAAGCCATGACGTTACGGACTACGCCAGCGTTTCCATCGGGGACAGGACTCCACGTCGAAGTCCGTACGCGGGGCTCGTCCCGGGCGTTTTCATTGTCGATACCATTCGTGCGCGAGTGGACGGTAGTGTACACCAGAGCACAAAACGGTCACGGAATCCTCTGCGATTCACAACGGCTCCTGGGATACAATGCCTCACTCCCCGAATCGATTGCCGAACCGAGAAAGTTCTTGATCAAACTCGAAAAGTCGGTGCTTCAGAGTTTGCCGAAAGTTTTGCTCCACGAGCATCTGGATGGCGTGCTGCGACCTCGCACCGTGATCGAACTGGCCGCCAGCACTCGTTACACTGAATTGCCCACCAATGATGCGACGGAATTGGCAGCTTGGTTTCATCAGGGCGCAAACCAAGGCAGCCTGGCTAAGTACCTGGAAGGCTTTCGGCACACGATCGCGGTGATGCAGACCGAGGAGGCGCTGGACCGAGTCGCTTACGAGCAGGCCGAGGATCTCAGTCGCGACGGAGTCGTCTACTACGAAACTCGCTTCGCACCCATTTTCCACACACACAAGGGACTGACGCACCAACAGGTGGTCTCGGCCGTGCTTCGAGGAATGGCGCGCGGCCGCCAGGATTTCGGTATCCGCGCGGGATTGCTCATCTGCGCGATGCGCAACATGAACGTTTCGCTCGAAATGGCGGAACTGGCGGTCGACTTTCGCGAACGCGGAGTCGTAGGTTTCGACCTGGCTGGAGAAGAAGGTGGGTATCCGCCGAAGAAACATGTCGACGCCTTTCACTACATCCAAAGAGAGAACTTCAACATCACCATTCACGCCGGGGAAGGATTCGGCAAGGAGTCGATCTGGCAAGCCATCCAGTACTGCGGAGCGCACCGCATCGGCCATGGGACTCGCCTGATCGATGACATCGCTATCGCCGATGGTGAGGCGGTCAAACTGGGTGATCTCGCGCAGTATGTTCTCGACAAACGCATTCCCCTCGAGATATGTCTCCTCAGCAACGTCCACACGGGTGCGACGCCCAGTCTTGAACAGCATCCGTTCAAGGTTCTTTACCAACAGAAATTTCGCGTGACCCTGAACACCGATAACCGTTTGATGAGCGCCACCTCGATGACCCGGGAATTTGAAGCCGCCGCGGAAACCTTCGGGCTTACCCTCGATGATTTCGAGAAGATTTCCATCAATGCGATGAAGAGTGCGTTCCTGCCATACGACCAGCGTTGTGACCTGATCTATAAGACGATCAAGCCTGGGTACGCGCGAATTCGGGAGATTGCTTCGAGATGAGCGGCTTCGCTCGATGTGCGGGGCCCGCCTCTTGTTGCTCGCAGTCACCGGCAGTCGGCTAATTGCTCAGTCGACTACTTCTCCGCCGCCGATTCCTGTAAAGGTCGTCGTAGTCACGATGTTCGAACGAGGAGAGGATACGGACGACACTCCCGGCGAGTTTCAGCTCTGGGTCGAACGTGAACATCTTGATCAGGTATTTCCGCTTCCGGCGGGATATCACCATGTCCGGTTGAACAAAGACGGCGTGTTGGGAATGCTGACCGGGGTTGGGACCGCGAAGGCCGCAGCCTCGGTAATGGCGCTCGGATTGGACCCAAGATTCGACCTCACGAAAGCGTATTGGATTGTAGCGGGAATCGGAGGAGGCGATCCTGCCGACGTGTCTCTGGGATCGGCCGTATGGGCTGATTATGTCGTAGACGGTGATCTCGCGTTCGAAATTGACGGCCGCCAGATTCCTGCAAGTTGGACAACAGGATATGTTCCACTCCGCAAAGGCACGCCTTACGAACAACCTGCGGTGGCGGACTACGGCGAAGCGTATGCCGTCAACCCGGGGCTTGTGGAATGGGCTCTGCGACTCACGGAACGGGTCACGTTGCCCGATAGTGACACGCTGCGCAGATTCCGCTCCCGCTTCCCCGGCTTTCCCAATGCGCTGAGACCACCGTTCGTGACGAGAGGCGCAACGCTCTCTGCCGGTACATTCTGGCACGGCTCAAAGTTGGATGACTGGGCGAATGAGTGGACTCGCTACTACACCAACGGCAAAGGAAATTACATGGTGGCGGCCATGGAGGATTCCGGCACCCTGCAGGCGCTTACTTTCCTGAGTCAGGCTGGACGCGCGGATTTGCAACGGGTGCTGGTTCTCCGCACAGTAAGCAATTACGATCGCGAACCTCCGGGCACGAGTGCGGCGGAGAGTCTCAAAGAGATGGTCTCTGGCAACTACTCGGCATACATCCCTTCTCTGGAGGCCGCCCAGATTGTTGGCGATAAAGTTGTACGGGACATTGTCGAACATTGGGCCGAACGCGAAAATCAAATTCCGCATATTCCATGAGGGGATTCTCGGGCTCGACGACCGCGCCGCGCGATCACGCTGCTAACATCGCGAGCGTCTCAGCGAGGACCAGGGCGCCGCGAGCGATGTCTTCTGGAGAGGAGTATTCATCTGGGCGATGGCTGTAACCATTCCGGCATGGAATGAACAGCATGGCCATCGGCGCAATCCGCGACATGAAAAGCGAGTCATGGTACGCGCGACTGGTCATGCGCAGAAAACTGAACCCGTGCTTTTCACATGCTTGGGTTAGAGCCGCTACGATCGCCGGTCCGCATATAGCGGGTGCGTCTGCATTGAGCAATTCCGAGTGAATTGCCACTTGACGGCTGGCAGCCGTTACGCGGCAGGCGTCCTCTAGGGACCGCATTACTTTGTCGCGCCGCAGAAGATCGGTGTCGCGAATATCAACGCTCAATCTGGCTTTGGCGGGAATGCTGTTCACAGCGCCGGGAAATACATCACAAATTCCCACGGTCGCCACAGTGTCGAGCGCCCCGCTCGTTCGTGCCGCGTGTTCGATGGCTAAAATCAGTTCGGCTGCGGCGCACAGCGCATCCCGGCGGTCCGGCATCAAAACGCCGCCGGCGTGTCCGCCTGATCCCTCAATCGTCAAACGTAGACTCGCGGGAGCGGCAATCCCTTCGACGATACCCAGCGGTTTGCAGTCGCGCTCCAAAAGTGGACCCTGCTCAATGTGCAATTCGACGAATGCTTTGTAATATCCCTCGGTCAGCTTTACCTGCTCCAACTCTCCGACAAGACCGGCCTGGTGGCGGACGCTTTCTACAGAGGCACCGTCGTTGTCGGTCAGTTTGCGGGTATCGTCGGCAGACAGCGTGCCCGAAAGCACACGACTGCCCAGACAGCCAATCCCAAAACGTGTCGGTTCCTCGGTGGCGAAGATCAGTAGCTCGATCGAGTGTCTGGGCTGGAATCCCGCTGCCTGCAGGGCCCGAATCGCTTCGAGTCCCCCCAAAACGCCGACAACGCCGTCAAACTTCCCTGCATTCGGAATGGCATCGATGTGCGATCCGGTGCCGACGGCGGGCGCTTGTGGATCGGATCCAACCCAGCGAGCGAATGTGTTACCGAGGGCGTCATCTCGAATTACAAGTCTCGCACTCTCGCATCGATCCTTGACCCACGCGCGTGCTTTCAGATCTGTCGGTGTAAACACAACCCGGGTCACCGCGGGCGGCTCCCCGTCCGAGAATTCAGCGAGCGAATCGATCTCGGAAACAAGACGCGACTGGTCGATCGTAAGCTTCATGGAGTTGCAGATAGCGGATGCCGGTTCCAATTCTTGTAAATGAGATATTTTGCGGGGACTTTTCCGATCGCGCCAAACCACTGCGGACACCACGGTCCCATCCAGATAAAGTCGCCCGCCGTTACGGGATACCAGGAATCGCCGAGTCGGTAGATTCCACCGCCTTCCAGCATGATGAGCCCGTGTTCCATCACATGCATCTCGACCTGACTCAGCGCGGCTCCCGGCTGGTAGACCATGGTATTGACGGCAAAATCAAAGGTGAATTCGTCAGGCAAGAGGCACTTCACTTGCAGATCGGGATCGTCGTTCAGCGCATGCGCCGCGACCGCGTCTTCGCTGGAAACAATTGGCTGGCCCGCCGCGTTGGACGTCAGCGCCTCGTACTCTTTTTCAATCACAGCGACTCGGCTGATTTTGGACGCCGTAACTCGATGCGCTGCACCTTGAGGAATGTACGCATACCCGCGCGCACCAACTTCATTGCGTTTGCCGCTAACCTCCACACTGAGAGCACCGTCCATTACGTACAAGAAACGTTGCTCCGAGGTTTCGCCCAGTTCCCCACCTGCTTCGAACTCCGCCGTGTACTGCGAGAATGCCGCGCCCAGCGCGGGTCCTACATGCACGACGGCCGTGCATCCTTTCATGCCAGGAAGCGGGGAGCGCACAAAAGTGTCTGGCGTTAGCAGCAAATGATTCCCGTGTTGTGAACTGCGGGTTTGTCCGAGGTTGCTGTGAGTCAAGTTATGCACGGCACGTCCTTTTCTGGGATGCAGACGATACGGCGAGTTGGTCCAGCAGATGAAAGCCGCACTCGATCGCAATCGCAACGTCGTCAACCAGAACCGATTCCGCAGGATCGTGGCTGATGCCGCCTGGTGTCCGGAGGAAGACAATTCCGGAGGGGACTTTCTCAGCCAGGATCATTGCATCATGGCCAGCGCCGCTGGCCATGCGGTGAGGCTTGCATCCAGACTTCCGGATTGCTTCATCTATCTGAGCGATGAGATCGGGGTCCATCTGCACGGCGCGTTGGTTCATGTGCTCCTTCCAACTCACCGACAACCCACGTCCGTGCGCAATCTCTTGCGCGTCACGGATCAGATCTTCAACTGCACGTGTACGAATGTCATCGCTGGAATGCCGCACGTCAAGGCTGAGTCGAGCCTCTCCCGCAATCACATTGACCGCGCCAGGACTCGCTTGCACAGCTCCCACAGTCGCAACTAAATCTGGACGACTTCTTGCCGCACGTTCGACCGCCGCGATCCACTCTGCCGCGCCAGCCAGGGCATCAAAACGCATATTCATTGGCGTCGTCCCCGCATGATTCGCACGTCCCCTAAATATGAACTCGAGCCGGCTCTGACCCGCGACCGCATCGACGACGGCTAGTGGCAATGCGAGGCTTTCTAGCACTGGTCCCTGCTCGATGTGAAACTCAAGATACGCGCAGACATCGTCTCCCAGGACAGCGTCTGCAATCCTCTCGGGGTTCAACCCGAAATCATGAATGGCCTTTCGCACTGAAATTCCCTGCGAGTCTTGGCTATCCATCAGATTGTCATCGAAACGGCCCACAAGAGCACGGCTTCCGAGAAACGGTGTCGCGAACCGTACGCCTTCTTCGTCCGAGAACCCAACGATCTCGATTGCGCAAGGAAGGCGGCGCCCATTCAGTCCTTTGAGAAGAGCGATTGCGAGCACCACGCCAAGAATGCCGTCGAACGCTCCAGCATTGGGCACGGTGTCAAGATGCGAACCAATCAACAAGCGCGGCGCCGCTGGCTCCGCAGCCGGATAAAGAGCACGTAAATTTCCCACAGCATCGACTTGCAGCATCGTCCCGAGTGGCTGCAACCAAGTTGCGATTTCCCGATGTACGTCTCGCATGGGCGGCGACAGGAACGTTCGCCGCAAGCTGCCCGAGTCTTCGGAGAACGTTGCGAGTTTGCGGCAGCGCGCAATCACTTCTTGTGCGAGTTGTCCGATCTCCGCGTTCACAAGCGCCCAGTATATCGATGCACTATGTTCGCTCTCTAGGCTTCCCGGATAACCTTGGCTGCAATCCACCCCGCGAGAACGAGAAAGACCAGCGTTTGCCACGCGTAGCGGCTCCCGTAAGTCGCGACCGGATAGTGGTTGCTTAACATCAGAAACACCACGGGAACGGCCAGGAAGGTGTTGTGCTTCGATCGTAATTTCGCTTGCGCACCGAACATAGAGTCAAACGTGGTGCCCGACGCGGCAGCGAATAGCATTTTCCGCTGCGCAGGGAGTATCCGGAGCCACACGTTCGCCGTCATGATCGTCCCAAAAATCGCTCCCATGTGAATGTACGCTGCTCGTCCGCTGAAGACGTGAGTCAGTCCCCAGGAAAATACCGCCGTCATTGCGAAGCCGAACAGCGTAAATCCCGGCTGTGATTTGCCCAGCGGCGAGCGCAGAGCAACGTCATAAATCAACCACCCCGATAAAAGCGCTCCAAATCCGATCGCAACTCCTGCAGGCTTGGAGATGTTGGCCACATCTGGATCGATCAGTCCAGCACCCAGATAATAGACCAGCACCAGCAGCACCATGCCCGCAAGCCAGGTCATTAGAGCTTCCCAGCGAAACCATCGTACTGATTCTGCGCTCACTCCAAGCGACTTCTTCTTCTCGACCGTGTAAAAGCCCCCGCTGTGCACCATCCATACTGACGAGGCTGTGCCACCTGCGGCCGCTTGTTTTTCGAGCTTCGTGAATTGTCCGTCCAGCCAGGTGAAGTAATAGGTCTGGCCGACCCACATGATCCCCGCAAAAACGTGGAACCACCGAACCGCAAGGTTCAGCCACTCCCGGATTGAGAAATCCACTCTTAGCTCCCCCGATAAGTGGTATAGCCGTTCGCGCTTAACAACAATGGAAGATGGAACTGCGATTCACCTTCGCGCACATGGAAAGTAATGTGAACCACTGGGTAGAGCCCCTCGATCTTGAGCGCACCAAAGTATGCCGCAGTCTCAAATGTCAGCCGATAGAGGCCCGATGGCAAGTCATCGCTCGGAAGCAATTGACTGCAACGTCCGTCGGGATCGGTGTGGGCAGACTGCACCAAGCGCCAATGCCCAGAAGCGTCCTGGCATTCCAGACGCACCGGGACGTCCGCCCGCCGGCTTGCCGCGACTTAAGTCCAGAACATGGGTCGAAATACGTTTCATTGCGAGAGCCATTTCTTCAAGCGAATGTTCGTAATCTTACGCTGCTCTTCGGCCGCTTCCTGCAACTCAGTGGCATCGTCGTTCCGCAACCGCAAGCTTAAGATCTCCAACATCTCCGCCGCTGACTTGCCTGTAGCACATTCGATAAATACACGCCCAAACCGCTGCTCATATTCCAGATTGCCCTGAACCAGGGCAGCCTGAATCGATTCACCGGCGGCGGTAACGCTTTGTTGTTCCTGCGCTGACCAGATTGCCGAAGTCGACGGAGCCTCTGCCGGTGCTTTCCGTTCTCCAATTCGCGGATGTTTAGAAAATGCCTGGAGCCAATCCTCGATGCTCAGCAGGCCCCAAATCTCGTCGGAAGCGGCGACCAGAGACGATTCGTCGGGGATAGGTCTTCGTGCCACTAACTGGTGCGCCCATGTTTCGGAACCGCAGCACGCCAGAATTTCCTGGATCGCATCCTGGGCCGAGAGCAGGTTCCAGCGCACCAGAACGCTCATCCGCTCTTATCTCCCGCTTGCAACAGTTGCAAGAACTCCGCCACCAGGTTTCCCATCACCGCCGCACGATAGGCGGCAGTCGACCGGATGTCGTCGATCGGGCGGATCTCGCTAACCGCGGTCTTCCGCGCTTGCGACACAACAGCGTCATCGATCCTTTTCCCCTTCACGGCGCGCTCCGTCTCCCACAGGCGTAAAGGCGTTGGCGCCACGCTGCCGGCGCCTATACGAACATCTTCGACTGCCCCACTCACAACTCGTCCCAAAGCGGCGACACAAACCTTGGAGATAGCCTGCGCGTTCCGCGCACCAACCTTGCGTGAATATGAAACACAAGCTGTGAATCGTCTTGCGAGGCAGACTGCGCGAATCAATTCGTCGGGAGCGAGGACAGTCTGTTTATACCCGGTATGAAAATCCACGTACGGGATTCGGCGCTCTCCACGAGCCGAGACCAGAATCAGCTCCGCTTCATAGACCAACAAGGCCGGCAACGAGTCGGCAGCCGGCGACGCGTTAACGATATTTCCCCCCAGCGTCCCCCGATTCTGGTTCGCAATTCCGCCCGTCCACCGCGCCGCGCTCGCCAGCAACTGGAATTCTCGTGAGACGATCTCGTGACTGAGCACATCGGTATAAGTGCAGCCAGCCCCGATGATGACTTCGGCCGGTGTGACATCAATGCGCCGCAACTCGGGAAGATTCCAGAGACTCACCAGCTTTCGCGCCGCGAGTTTTCCGGATGCAAATTGCACCATCACATCCGTTCCTCCGGCAATGGGCAGCCACTCGCTGGGCGCTTGCGCCAGCAAAGACACGACCGCCGAAAGACTGCCGGGCGCCACCAATTCGTAGTCCGCAGGATCTGCTCTCATCTATCGTTTACACCGGTTGCATTCTTGCGCTTTGCATTGTCAACAGCAGCCGCTTCCGAAACCGCTTCACAAATCTGCGCATATCCCGTACATCGGCACAGATTGCCCGACAACGCCTCTCTGATTTCGTCCGGCTTGGGCTGTGGCTTCTTGTTCAACAGATAGCAGGCGGCCATGATAATGCCGGGTGTACAAATCCCACACTGAGCGCCACCGCACTCGAGGAATGCCTGTTGCAAATGGTGGAACTCCGGTGCCTCGGTGAGTCCTTCAATGGTGACGATGTTTGTTCCATCAGCTTGTAGTATTGGTACCAGACAACTATTCACCAGAACGCCATCCACGAGCACCGAACACGACCCGCACTCGCCTTCTCCGCAGCCCTCCTTCGCTCCCGTAAGCCCGAGTTGCCGTCGCAATACATCAAGCAGCCTCTCCATCGGATAAGCGCGCAGCTTTCTCGGCTCGCCATTGATCACCAGCGAGATCTCGCTCTGTCGACGGGAATCGCTCATTGCACACCTTGCGGGACAGGTGAGTTGCTCTTTTCTCGGGAGCCTGCGGCCAGCGCCTGGAAGATATCTTCCGCAAGCACCGGAAGGCAGTCGAAGCGCTGACCGAGAGCGTCTTCAATGGCGTTCACGATCGCCGGAGCGGGCCCGTCCATCGGCAACTCTCCGATTCCTTTCGCCCCGAAGGCTCCATGTACATTGCCTAATTCTTCAAAGTACACGCGAATCGGAGGCAAGTCGGCTGACGTCGGCATGATGTAATTGGTCATCTGTCCGTTCTGCATGCGGCCCTGTTGCCAGACTACTTTCTCGTACAGAGCATAGCCGATTCCCTGCGCAACCCCGCCTGTAATCTGGCCGCGGGCCAATACGGGATTAAGAACCTTGCCTACTTCCTGCAAAGCCACAAAGTCATCGACCGCGACGGAGTAAGTTGCGAGATCTACGCTGACCTCGGCGATGTAAACAGCCCATGCATATGCTGCATAGGCTTCACCGCGATACTTTTCGTCGTCCCAGAAAATCCCGGGAGGTGGCTCATACCGAGCCCATGATTTGAACTCCCCTCGCTCCGCAACGTATCTCGAGCAAGCATGGCAAAACTCCTCGCGCGAATAGCCTTCGCGAAGGAGATCAGCATCCATCAGGGTTTGCCGAATGCCATGGGCGGCCGATTGCACTAATTTCCCAACAACCATCACGGTTCGCGAAGCGACTGTTGGCCCACTATTCGGCACTTGCTCCGTATCCGGTTGAGCAATTTCAACCGCGTCATACGGCAGACCTAACTCTTGCGCCGCAATCTGGCATAGCACTGTTTTTGTTCCCTGTCCGAATTCAGTGCTCGATACAAGCACGCGCACGCGTCCATCCGCACAACCTTCGACACCGACCACCGACGCCAAGTAGCGCTCACCGGAACCTGTGAATCCCGCTCCGTGAAGAAAAGTTGCGATGCCGATTCCCTTCTTGCGAGTTGTGGATGCATTTTCTCGTTGGAATCGTTGTTTCTTCGCGCGATAGTCCGAGAGCGCAAGCCCCTTTTCAAGTAACTGGTCGAGATCGATCGGTTCATGGATCAGCTGTTCCGTCGTCGTCGTTTGACCGCTCTTCAGGAAATTTCGGCGGCGAATCTCCACGGCAGAAACGCCCACCGCCGCAGCAATGCGGTCCATGTGCCGCTCCATCGCAAACAAGCTTTGCGGGGCGCCGAATCCCCGGAACGCGCCGTGAGGAGGGGCATTCGTGGCAACGGCCTTTCCGCGGATGCGAACACTCGGCCAATAATAGGGGCCGCCTGCATGAATGGTTCCGCGCGACAACACGACTGACGAAAGAGTCGAATAGGCTCCGCCGTCGACAACGAATTCAATTTCACCGCCGAGAATCTTCCCTTCGCGTGTGACAGCAGTCCGGTGTCGCGTTCGTGATGGATGTCGTTTGGTGGTGGCGACCATGTCTTCCATGCGGTCATAGACTATTTTTACCGGTCTGCCTGATTTCATGGCCAACAGGGCGGCGTGCCCGGCGATCATCGACGGATACTCTTCCTTTCCTCCAAACGCACCGCCGGTCTCCGTCTGCACCACGCGAACTTTGTTTTCGGGAAGGTTACACAACTTCATCAGCGCCTTGTGCACATAATACGGACACTGCAACGAACCCCACAGCGTGATTCCCCGTTCACGGTCGAAGACAGCAATCACTCCGTTATTTTCGATGTAAAGCTGCTCCTGCGCGCCGGTCGTATATTCCCCTTCGACGACGTAGTCGGCGTTGGCCCAAACTGCGTCGACGTTGCCCTTTTCAACCAGATAAGTCTTGAACGTGTTGTCCTGCCCCCAGATGATCTCTGCCTGACATTCACTCTCTTCGATCGTGAACACTGCCGGCAATGGGTCGTATTCAATCTCGATTGCGGTAACCGCTTTGTGAAGAACGTGGCGGTTCGGATGCGCTAAAAGGAGAACCGGTTCCTCCGGATGATTGACAGCGCCGTCTGCGAGGCATGGCTGATCGTCTGCGATGAGTGCAACGCAGTTCTGCCCTGGAATATCTTTTGCGGAAACGATTACAAACTCATCCCACGCAATGCCGGGCCTGAAAGAAATTTGCCGAATCTTGCCACGAGGGATGCTACTCCGCACCGTGGCTCCATAAATCATTCCGGGCAGGGTGATGTCATCGATGTATTGTGCCCGCCCGTGACCTTGTCCAGCCCTTCTTTGCGCGGGACGGACGCTCCGACTATGTGATCTGCGTTCATGCTTGCGCGCGGAACTCGCGTCCCCTCGGTTCTCCCGGAAATTCACCATCCTGAAAACTTAACTGCCCACGCAGATAACACCGTTTCACCACACCTCGAAGCGTTTCACCCACGTACGGCGAGAGGGCGTGGCGCTGATATAGGCGATTGGCGGTCACGGTGAATTCTGACTCGGGCTCAAACACGACAAAGTCGGCGTCCCAACCAGCGGCAATCTTGCCTTTGTTCACGAAGCATCCGGCAAGTTGGGCTGGATTCTGGGACATCCAACGGGCGATGTGGGTAAGCGAAAATCCGCGCTGCTGCGCTTCGGTCCACATTACCGGTAGGGCCATTGAGAGGCTTGCAATCCCTCCCCAAGCCATCTGAAAGTCTCCCAACTCCATTCGCTTCATGGCCGGAGGGCAAGGCGAATGGTCTGACACCACCATATCGATTACGCCATCGCGCAGCCCCTGCCACAGTTGTTCCCGATTCTCTTGCCCACGGATCGGTGGCGCACATTTGCATTGGGTCGATCCGTCCGCAATCTGTTCCGCTTTCAGATGTAGATAGTGCGGGCACGATTCAGCGCTCACGGGAAGCCCTTCCGCCCGCGCGGATCGCAACATCTCCAACGCCATCGCTGTCGCGAGATGTACGATGTGCAGTCGAAATCCATATTCGCGGCATAAGGACAGCATTAACGCGATAGCATCTAGTTCTGCGTCATCAGGTCGCGACTGCAAATAGGTTTCATAACGAGTCCAATCTGCATTGTGCAACCGCTTCATCGCAGCGTCGATCGGTCCCGGCAGCTCCGCATGAACCAGGAGCGGCAATCCAGTCTTTGTCACGAGCGGCAGGGCCGTGCGCAAATCCTGTTCACTGACCATCGTGAATTCCTCGACACCCGGATGAACCAGGAAACACTTGAAACCGAGGACGCCGCCTCGCGCGAGCCCCTCGATATCTCGCTGATTGCTCTGTACAACCCCTCCCCACGAGCCCCAGTCAACACGGCATTTGCCCTGTGCTGCCCGCCGCTTGGCCTCTAGCGCAGGCACAGTTGTCGTCGCCGGCACGCCATTGAGTGGCATGTCCACCAACATGGTGTAGCCACCCGCCGCCGCAGCGCGCGTCGCGGTATGAAACCCTTCCCAGTCGGCCCTTCCTGGTTCGTTGATGTGAACGTGCGAATCGACCAATCCCGGCAGCAATGCCGCGTCCCCAAAATCTTCCCGCGTGGCTTCTGCCGGCACCTCGTTCTGTGCAACCACGTTTCGGATTCGCTCCCCCTCCACAAGAATCGCGCCCGCCTGGATTCCGTATGGCGTAACAATGCGGCGTGAGAGAAACGCCCGCAAACCTACGATCTGCTCCTGAATCCCCAACTTGGACGTAAAGCCTATCCGGAAGGCTCCTCGTTTTCAATGTGAAAAGCCCGATTGTCCGCATCGCCAGAACAGTCTTATTATTTTCAACGATCCGGCTTATACTCCCTTCTCAGCGAAACGGCTGCGGACGAGTCCATGTCGACCCATTTGCCCGGATTCGCGGTTGCCGTAAAACATGCCGCAACGATGCAATGAGCGAAAACCACATGGACAACCCTTTCATGGCCCGCGCCATTCAGCTCTCCCTCGATAATGTTCTTTCTGGCCAAGGCGGACCTTTCGGCGCTGTCATCGTGAAAGATAGCAAAATCATTGCAGAGGGCGTCAATCGCGTCACCGTCGACAACGACCCCACCGCGCATGCTGAGATCGTCGCGGTCCGCGAGGCTTGCGCGCGCTTGAACTCATTCACTCTCAAGGATTGCGAAATGTACACTTCGTGCGAACCCTGCCCGATGTGTCTGGGCGCGATCTACTGGGCACACCTCAGCCGCGTTCATTTCGGCAATCTTGCCGCCGACGCGTCCAAGGTCGGCTTCGACGATTCCTTCATATACCAACAAATCGCTCAGCCTTTCTCCCAGCGCAAGATTCCGATGCTGCAGATGATGCGTGAGGAAGCGCTCGCCGCCTTTCGGAGTTGGCAGGAAAAGCCGAACAAGATCCCGTACTAGCAGGCACCGGGGCTTCGCGGGTCAAATCCCTGCACAGGTGAAATCTTTTTTGCGTTAATCCTTTCTGGATCGGGCTAGATGCTGCTTATACTGATATGGCGGTATGCTTGACGCCCCATCTCCATCCCGTCGACAGCGAAGTGTCGTGGTGCTTGTTGCAGTCGTCCTCACTGGTGCCGCCCTGGGAGCATGGTTCGCTCAAAAGATGTCCCATGAGCCCGTCAGCTTCAGTAATGATATTCAGCCGATTTTGAATCAGAACTGCGTGCAGTGTCACGGCGGCGTCCGCCAGAAAAATGGGGTGTCGTTTATTTTCCGTGAGGAAGCCCTGGGCACCGGCAAGTCTGGACGGCGGACGATCGTGCCCGGTCATCCGGATGAATCGGAACTGATTCGGCGGGTAACTTCGTCGGACCCTGACGCACGGATGCCGTATCACTCGCCGCCTCTTTCTCCCCAACAGATCAAATTGCTTCGCCAGTGGATTAAAGAAGGCGCCAAGTGGGAGGATCATTGGGCTTTTGTCGCTCCCAAGCCGCAGCCTCTACCCGCCGTGAAGCAGTCGAACTGGACTCGTCAACCCCTGGACCGGTTCATTCTTGCTCGGTTGGAGAAAGAACGGCTGGCACCTTCGCCCGAAGCCGATAAAGGCGAGCTGCTGCGCCGGGCTTCCTTGGACCTCACGGGACTTCCACCCACACTGGGGGAACAGGCATCGTTTCTGGCCGATTCTTCGCCGAATGCCTACGAGAAACAGGTAGATCGCATGCTCGCTTCACCGCGCTACGGCGAGCGTTGGGCTGCATTGTGGCTGGACCTGGCGCGCTACGCGGATAGTAAAGGCTACGAAGCCGACCGGGAGCGGCCGGGTGTATGGCCATATCGTGATTGGGTTATTCAAGCCTTCAATCGCAATGTACCGTACGACAAGTTCGTGATCACACAACTCGCGGGTGATTTGCTGCCCGATGCAACCTTCGAGGATCAGATCGCAACTTCATTTCACCGCCAGACTCCCAACAATGATGAAGGCGGTACAGACGACGAAGAGTTTCGGTTGATCGCAGCCATGGACCGTTCGGCGACCACATGGTCGGTTCTGAATGGACTGACGATAAACTGCGTGCAGTGCCATTCCCATCCTTACGATCCCATTCGACACGCTGAATACTACAGATCGCTGGCCTTTTTCAACACGTCGCGCGACGCTGATCTGCCTGAGGACACACCCGTCTTGCGTGTTCCAAAGGATAAGAAAAGATATGAAGAAGCATGGAGCCTGCAACGGGAGATTGCGAAGCTGAGCTATGCGACGGTGGATTCGGGCCGACAACTGGAGAGCCAAGCGAAGTGGATGCCATTGCCCATCAGTACCGCCTCAGCGAATGAGGCGCTCGCGTTGGAATGGGAAGCGGCGAATTCAGAACGAGAGCTTGCAGTTCTGGACAAGGACAAGCTGTCTCCAAAGGAGAAAAAGGACCAGCGAAAGTATTTGCTTTCGACAATTACTGAAGACAGGAAACGCTCGCGATCGCAGGTGGCGAATACGTCTATCCCTTTCCAGGTTCAAGACGGCGAGATGCGGGCTGCTGCCAATACTCCGGGAAAGTCGGTTTATGAATTAGTGGCAACGGCAGATGTGCAAACAATGACGGCTTTGCGCATCGAGGTGCCGCCCACATCCGGAGAGGCGGCCCGGCACAATCCGGAGGACGGTTTTATTGTTGATCAGGTCGAAGCCTGGGCGATCCAGCCGAACGGCCACCAGGACAAGATCCGCTTCCGTTATTTCGTTCCCGACTCTGAAGACGACCTCAGGAGCGCGATTGCTCGGGCCATCCGATTTGGTCCAATGACTGAATTGGCTGGCGGTTTCGCAGCAAATCCCAACCTGTTTCGCGCGCACTGGATCATCGGACTTCCCGACAGCCCGTTGAAGCTGACCCGCGGTAGCCGGATAAAAATGCGGCTTACGCAAACACAGAATGTGAACGATAAACCAGCGCATGTAAGGCGTGCGCGTTTGTCCGCCAGTTCTGATTCGTGCTGGTCAGAGCTGATTCGAGATCAGGAATATAGCAGCCACCTGACGCGGCTTTCGACACTGACCCGGCAGTTAAAGAAGATACCAAGCGTCGATACTCCCGTGATGGCCGAGCAGCCGGACTACGAGAAGCGCGAAAGCCTGGAGTTCGAGAGGGGAAATTTTCTCACCAAGATCGGGCCCGCCTTGACGCCGGACGTGCCCGGCCTTTTCCCGCGACTTCCGGCTCACGCTCCCCGCGATAGGTTGACACTGGCTAAGTGGTTCTTCAGTCCAGAGCAGCCGTTAACGGCGCGTACCGCCGTGAACCGCTATTGGGAACAACTTTTCGGCACGGGAATCGTCGAAACGCTGGAAAATTTCGGGAGCATGGGTGAAAGGCCGAGTCATCCCGAATTACTTGATTGGCTCGCGCTTCACTTTGAAAACGATCTTCACTGGGACATGAAAGCCCTGTTACGCGAACTAGTGACCAGCGCGACATACCGCCAGAGCGCAAAATCTACACCGACCCTGACCGAAAGAGATCCGCGCAACCGGTTGCTGGCGCGCGGGCCGCAGCAAAGGCTGTCGGCGGAGATGGTTCGCGATCAGGCTCTGATCGCCAGCGGACTTTTGAGCGACACGATGGGCGGACCTCCGGTGATGCCACCGCAGCCCGAGGGCGTGTGGAACTCTGTTTATAACGACAGCAAATGGGTGGATGCGAAGGGTCCAAACCGGTATCGCCGTGCAATTTACACCTACATCAAGCGGACGAGCGGCTATCCGAGTTTTCTCATCTTCGATGCCTCCGATCATGAAGTGAGCCTGGCACGGCGTATACCCACCAATACACCCTTACAAGCTCTGGTCACGATGAATGATCCGGTTTATCAGGAAGCATCGGAAGCGCTTGCTGATCGCATGCTGAAGGCTGCTGATAAGACCGACGATCGTTTAAGATACGGCGCACGTTTGGTTCTGTCGCGCGATCCGACCGATTATGAGCTAGGGAGGCTGCGCGAATTGTTTGAGAAAGCTCTTGCTGAGTCCGGGGCGGGAATGGTGAAAAGAGCTGCGTACGGCAGGTCGGCATCCGGAGATCAAAAGCCGGCGATGACGGCAGTCTCGAGTGTTCTGTTCAATCTGGATGCGGCATTGACCAGGTGATGATGATGTCAAATTTCAAACTTCGAGCGAACGATCAGAGTGCGAGCGAAGTTAACGCCGAAACGTGTCGCGAACTACGGATGGCCGCGTTGCAGGCGCAAACGCGTCGTCATTTCCTGCGAAGCCTGGGTGGCGGCCTGGGAACGATCTTCGTGGGAACGTCACTCGCGCAATATGCCAAGCCCGGCAAAGAGTCTGCCCACTCCGAATCTTCCGCGCTCGATTTTACGCGCGATCCTTCCAGTCCGCTTTCCGAACTGCCGCCGCAGTTTGCCGCTAAAGTGCGGCGCGTGATTTATCTGCACATGGCCGGGGCGCCCAGCCAACTGGAGCTGTTCGAGCATAAGCCGGACTTGAAGCGATTGGACGGACAGGATTGTCCCGCATCCTTTCTGGCGGGCAAGCGCTTCGCATTCATCAGCGGTGTTCCGAAATTGCTGGGGTCGCAGTACCCGTTTCACCAGGTCGGCCAAAGCGGTCACTGGATTTCCGATCGCATGCCTCATCTAGAACAACACCTGGATGACATTTGTCTCATCAAGTCGATGCGTACAGACCAGTTCAATCACGCGCCGGCGCAGTTGTTGGTGCACACCGGGAATGCCCGGCTGGGATACGCCTCGTTCGGTTCGTGGGTGTTGTACGGACTCGGCACAGAAAATCAGAATTTGCCCGGATTTATCGTACTGCTCTCGGGGGGCAAATCGCCCGACGGTGGCAAGCAACTATGGAGTTCCGGCTTCCTGCCCAGTGTTTACCAGGGTGTCCAGTGCCGCTCCCATGGCGAGCCGGTCCTGTACCTCGATAACCCTCCGGAGACAAGCCGTTCGCTGCGGCGCAGTACGTTAGACGCGATCGACCAAATCAATCAACAGACGTATGCGACGTTCGGAAACCCGGAGACCCTCACGCGAATCGCGCAATACGAGATGGCGTTCCGCATGCAAATGGATGCCACCGATGCCATGGACATTCATAAAGAACCCGACTCCGTTCGCGAGAAGTACGGATCGAAGCCTGGCGAGTCCAGTTTCGCCAACAATTGCCTGGTCGCGAGGCGATCTGGCGGAACGTGGCGTGCGATTTATCCAGCTCTATCACTGGGGATGGGATTCTCATGGAGCGGATGCCAAAGAAGCACTGAACCTGGGTTTTGCCGATCGATGCCGGGAAGTCGATCAACCGACTGCGGCGCTGCTGGCGGATCTAAAGCAGCGCGGCATGCTGGAGGATACCCTCATCGTGTGGGGAGGCGAATTCGGCCGGACGCCGATGCGGGAGAATCGAAATGGCCAGGAGATGAAGTATGTGGGAAGGGATCACAATCCGGGCGCATTCACGATCTGGCTGGCAGGCGGCGGCGTCAAGCCCGGAATTACACACGGCCAAACGGACGAGATGGGATACGAAATCGTAAAGGATCCTGTCGAGATCCGCGATCTGCATGCGACGATGCTCTACCTACTAGGCTTCGACCATCACAAACTCAATTATTCTTTTCAGGGCCTGGAACAGAAATTGACGAGTGTGAAACCAGCACGCGTTGTGGCGGAACTTTTGGCGTGAGCAGTTCCCCCATCTCTAACCACAAAATCGCTGACGGCGACCTTTGCTCATGACAGCGCCGGGCAGTCGCATCCTCAGGGAATTCCGCTTCGGCCTATTGGCGCTGCTTCCTATTCTTATAGTGATGGCGCTCTTGCTGTTTCTCCCGCCCGATGGGCAAGAGCGTGCAGAATGGATGCAATTCATCGGGCGCTTTCATCCTCTGGCCGTCCACTTTCCCGTCGCTCTTGTTCTTCTCGTCTCAATTGTGGAACTGGCGGGCCGAAGCACCCGTCTTTCTTATCTACGGCTTTCGACCAGCTTCCTGCTGGGGCTGGCAACCCTCTCAGCAACTGCCGCTGCAATTCTTGGCTGGTGCCTGGGACGCAGTGGCGGATACTCCAGCGCCCTGGTTACGCAGCACATGTGGGGCGGGATTCTGCTGACATTTACGTGCTGGCTCTGCTGGGTGCTAAGGGCGAGACTCAGTCAGCCCGGAACGTTACTCGGAATTCCACTTGCGATGGCGGTTGTGCTGGTCGCATGGACGGGATATCGCGGTGGGCAATTGTCGCTCGGCGCAGATCACCTCACGGAGCACATGCCGGCGGGGTTGCGTCATGTTCTGGGCGTGGCGCGTAACGATACAGTTTCCTCTAAGGCGGATCCAAACACATTCTATGGGGCGCGAGTTCAACCCATTTTTGCAACTCGATGCGTCAGCTGCCACGGCCCTGACAAGCACAAAGCGAATCTTCGACTCGACGCGTACCAGGGAGTCATGCGTGGCGGGAAGGACGGACCAGTTGTTCAGGCCGGGAACACTCAAGGCAGCGATCTATTTCGTCGAGTCACCCTGCCCGCGAACCACGATGACTTCATGCCAAAAGGCGGCAAGAAAGCGTTGTCATCCGACGAAGTGAAGGTAATCGAACTCTGGATTGCCGCAGGCGCATCAGAAACGCTCGCGAAAGACGCAATAAAGGACGCGCCTGTGGATTCTGCGGCGCCGGCCGTTGCCGAAGTAACTTTTCAGGAAATTGACCCAGCCGCTGTCACCAGAGTGCGTGCAGACGTTGCGTCGGCAGTCGCCCTACTGCAAAAGCGGTTTCCGAATATATTGGATTACGAGTCGCGAGGTTCTCCAGACCTGCGGTTGAATGCATCGATCCTTGGGACAAGGTTCGGGGACAACGATCTGGCAGACTTTGCACCTCTCGCTGAGCGCATTACGGAGGCCGATTTCTCCCGTACGGGTATTACCGACCAGTCTGCGAGCACACTTGCGGCTATGAAACGTCTGCGCATCCTGCGGCTCACAAACACCGGAATTAGCGATGCTACATTGGTGCGGCTGGGCGCCCTGGATAAACTGGAATCGCTGAATTTATTTGCTACGGCCGTCACACCTGCAGCCTTGCCGGCGATCTCGAGGTTACCGAAGCTTGCACATCTGTATGTCGGTCAAACGTCGATTCCCCAGGGAACCCAGATGCCCGAGGCACTGGCAGGCAAGATAGTGTTCTGAGGACATGCATTTCAGTGTGCCTCGAACAGATACAGCCGCTTCAGCCCGGGTTTGGATTGCAGTTCAGCCGCCGCGTTGGATGTAATTTTTGTCTGAGTAAGATTAAGCGACTCCAGCTTTTCGAGCTTCATGAGCTCTTTAATCCCGACCGAAGTCACGGCGGTGTCAGATAAATCCAGAAATCTCAGGTTGGAGAAGGCTGCGATTGACTGCATGCCTTTGTCGGTCACCTTGGTGCGGGCCAGTTCCGCATCCACGATCAAGTTCCCGATCGGAGCGAGTTGAGCCAGCGTAGCGTCCGTGCAACGTTCAGGCGCGCTGACCGTGCGAAGAATCAATCCGTCGGTAGGGTTTTGCGAACGGGGTACAATGCGTATCCCCAGAGATGCTTCCATCTCTGTAATTGTCTTCCATTGAGGGCGATAGTCAGCGGTCAACGGTAGTGCGACTTTTTTCTCTTCTGGAGATTGCGGCAATCCTCGGACTGCTTCTTCGGGGATGTGGATGGTCGCTCCAGCCGCGATCCAAACTGCAATGATCTTCGTTTCTTCCGGGCTCAACGACGGCTTGCCTTCCGCTGGCATGTAGTCTTTGCTGTCCGCCGGTAGCGTTACGCGCCGATACATTTCGCTTTTGCCCAACTCCCCTGGGGAAACCACCGGACCATCCTTGCCGCCGAGCATTACGTGTTGATAACTGTCGAGTCGCAGCTTGCCTTTGAACTTTTCGTCATTGTGGCAAAGCACGCATTTCTGGTCGAAGATTGGCTGCACCCGCACGGCATAAAAACTGGTGGGGTCGATCTGGACTTTTCGCTCTACACCGAACCAGCGACGCAGCGGTTGAGGCATGCGCTCGGTCAGGAAGGTGCGGCCGTGTGTCAATTTGCCACCCTGATCGCTAGTCCAGATCAGCAAACCTATCGTCACCATTAGAGCCGCGGCGTAAGCGCTCCGGTTCCATCCATAGAGGCCCCAGCACACAAGACACGCCGCAGCGAGAGATACGCCGCCCCACATGTGTCGGATCACCAATGATCCTTCAAAACCACCGCTCCAGGCCAAAAGCCATCCGAACAAAGCAGCTACGATCGCCGCCGCGACCGCCAGCGCTAGCACGAACCCGGCGGCCTGACGCAGGTGTTCTTGAATGACACCTGAGAACTCGAGCATTGGGACGAGCAGGAGCAAGGCAATTGGAAGATGCACAATAAGGGGATGGAATCGGCCCAGGAATTGGGCTAATTCGGCACGCTCTTGGCCATCCGGAGGAGCGTAGAGCAATAACATCACCAGCAGAAGAATCGAAGTAAACCCTGCAACCAGCGTCCACGCGCGGACTCGAAGTGGCATCCTGATCCCGTTAGGCCTTGCGCAGAAGTGTGATTCGCCCGATCGGCAACCACTCGGCTACAAGAATGTCGCCATTGTGAAGAAAGATGGCATCATGCGGCGTGATGAACTTTCCGGCCGTAAACTGCGAGCGCGACTGGCTACGTCGAGATCCCACATCGCCGTTTTCCGCTTTGCCGTCGCCTAATTGCGCAACCACACTGTATTCTCGATCAAGAATGCACACCTGACTGTCCAGATCGGGGCACACCATCCACTCCCCCTGAGTGTGGAAGTTGCAGGGCATACGAAGATGTGCCTCGTCTTTGATTGTCTTCAAATGAGTGCCATCGAGAGTGAAAGTCTGAATGCGCCGGTTTCCGCGATCGGCCACTACCAGAAGAGGCGTCTCGCCACGTGGATCGACCCATTGTCCATGCGGATTGTCGAGTTCGCTGTCGCCGTGTCCGGGTCTGGCGATCTCGCCTAGAAACTTCCCGGCGAGAGAGTAACGCAGCATGTGGTTTGACCCATATCCGTCCCCCACGTAAAAATCGCCATTGGGAGCGAACGCAACGTTGGTGGGCACGAAGTCGATGGGTTGGTCTGCGTAGCTAGCGTCTTCCCGCGGGTAGCCGTGTATCCAGATTTCTTCACCTGTGAGCGTCGTCTTAACCACCCTGCAGCGGTTGATGTCGCAGTGGTAGAGAAACTCATCTTTTCCTTCGCGACGAAGTTTTAGTCCGTGCGCTCCTCCCCGAAATCCCTCGCCAAAAGCTCGCAGGAACCCGCCTTTTTCGTCGAAGACTACGATCGCCTCGCCGCGCATGCTCGATTTATGGACCGTATGCCCAACATAGATATTTCCCTGCTGATCCTGGCATAGTCCGTGCGTATCTCCCCACACGAGGCCTGCAGGCGGCACTAGCCAATCATGGACGCACTCGTAAGTGTGGGCTCCGGAGCCTACGACCGGCAGTCGAGCGCCAGATTTGTCGGAAGCCCGCATGTAGAAAGAGGACGCAAAAGTCGTCGCCACTGCGGCAGCGGAGCATGTAGTCAGGAACGATCGGCGAGTTTGTTTGTTCGTAGCCACGTACCCTCCTCAGCTCAACAGACCAGTCACCACTTTTGCAGGAATGACTCCGGTGAATTTCTGGTCGAGCCCTTGAAACTTGAACGTGAGCTTCTCATGGTCAATGCCGAGCATATGTAGAAGGGTGGCATTGAAATCGCGTACGTGTACGGGATCGCGAACAATGTTGTAGCAAAAGTCGTCCGTCTCGCCATAAGAAATTCCGGTCTTTACGCCACCGCCTGCCAGCCACATAGTGAAGCAGCGCGGATGATGATCGCGACCATAGTTGGCTTTTGAGAGGCCACCCTGACTGTAAACGGTACGGCCAAATTCTCCGCCCCATATTACGAGAGTGTCGTCGATCATGCCTCGGCGTTTCAAATCGGTGACCAACGCATAGGAGCCACGATCTGTAGCCGTGCACAGCTTCGGTAGCATGCCGACTACGTCGCCGTGGACATCCCAGCCGCGCTGATAAATCTGGGTAAACCGCACGCCCCGCTCCGCCATGCGGCGGGCCAGCAGGCAGTTATACGCGAAGGTACCCGGCTTTCTCGCGTCTTCGCCATAGAGGGTCCATGTGCTGGCGGGTTCGTCGCGCATGTCGGTCAGTTCGGGGATCGAAGTCTGCATGCGAAACGCCATCTCATATTCCTGGATGCGAGCGTGAGTCTCGGGATCTCCCAAATCCTCGTATGTCATCTGGTTGATGGCATTGACGCTATCAACAAGTGTGCGCCGCGTCTCTCTGGTCATGCCCTGCGGATTGTCGAGGTACAAGACGGGTGCACCTTCGGAGCGGAACGCTACGCCAGAGTACTCGTTTGAAAGGAATCCGCTGCTCCACAGTTTTGGAGAAATGGGCTGCTGATTGGAATGGGGAATCAATGCGGAGTTAAGCACCACAAAAGTTGGCAGGTTCTCATTCATACTTCCCAGGCCGTATGACAGCCAGGCTCCGAGAGAAGGCTTGCCAGGAACCATGTTGCCGGTATTCATCAGCAGGATTGCAGGCTCGTGGTTAATCGCCTCGGTGTGCAATGAGTACACCAGCGCGATGTCGTCCACCAGTTTGCCAGTCCAGGGAAGCAGGTCGCCCACCCAACGTCCGGATTTGCCCTGCTGTCCGAATTTCCAATGCGACGGTGCGATCGGGAAACGCGCCTGTCCGGCAGTCATCCCGGTCAGAGGTTGGTTTCCGCGAACGGAATCAGGCAGGTCTTTGTCGTAGAGAGATGCCAGTCCCGGCTTGTAGTCCCACATGTCCATCTGCGGAGGAGCACCGGACATAAAGAGGTAGATGCACCTCTTCGCCGAGGGTGAGAAATTCGGCAAATGCAATGATTCGGGGCCGGGCAGCCCTGCATCCGATGCGCGCGCTACGCCGCTGAGTAATCCGTCGCCCATCAGGACGGCCAAGCCGGCCCATCCCAGCGCTTTCCCCACCCGGCCCAGAAAGTGACGGCGGCTCTCCAGTCGCAGCCATTCGTCACGCAACGCCTTCGGGATCGGCAGGTCGTAAACCGACAGCCCCTCTCCATGCAGGTCGCAACACAAATGTTCTGTCTGAGGTTTTTGTGATTTCATTTGTTCATCACCGCATCCAGATTTAAGGCCGCGCTCGAAACCAGCATCCAGGCCGCAAGTTCTGGTGCAGGGATCGCTTTGTCCATCTTGCTTTCTCCGACATTCAACAACCGCGCGGCAGCGGATGGATCCTTAGAGTAAGTCGACAGGAATTTCGTTAACGCATTTTCCAGCACTAACTTTTCCTTGGAACTCCAATCTCGTGACAGTAAGATTCGCCCAAGGTAATCCAGCCGAGCATCGACGTTAGACGATTCGTGAATCAAACGCTCCGCAAGTTTGCGCGAAGCCTCCAGTCGCAACGTTTCGTTCATTGCTACCAACGCCTGCAGAGGCGTATCCGTGCGCTGGCGGCGCGTGCAGGCGGCATCGCGCATCGGTGAATCGAAGGTGTCCATGTCAGGCATCGTGGCCATACGTTTCCAGAAAGTGTACAGACTCCTCCGGTAGAGCGCCTCTCCGTGATCTTGCACATATTTTCGGGTATTGCTGGCGTCGTGGCTTCCGTCCCAGATTCCCGGTGGTTGATACGGTTTTACGCTTGGGCCACCGATTTTTTCTACTAAAAGTCCACTGGCCAAAAGCGCAGTGTCTCGAAGCATCTCGCTATCCATGCGGAAGCGCGGCCCACGGGCCAAAAGACGATTCTTGGGATCCTTTTCAGCAAGTTCGGGAGAGACGCGCGCAGACTGGCGATAAGTTGAGGACATCACAAGTTGCTTGTAGAGGCGCTTAACATCCCAGCCGCTGTCCCGGAAATCCACAGCCAACCAATCGAGCAGTTCTGGATGACTTGGCCGCGCGCCCATGACGCCGAAATCCTCAGTGGTTTCGACGATGCCGGTTCCAAATATTTCCTGCCACATGCGGTTGACCGTAACCCGCGCCGTCAAGGGATTGGTCGCACTCACCGTCCATTCTGCCAGTCCGAGGCGGTCCGGCTCAGCACCGGCAGGAAGCGGCGGCAGAAAGTGCGGCACTCCGGGCCGAACGCGCTCGGTACGAGCGTCGTAAACTCCGCGAGTCAGCATATCGGCATACGCTAGTCCCGGGGCTTCCTCGCTGACCAGCGTAATGCTGCCATCTTTGGAAAGTCCATTCAGTTCCTGGTTCAGCTCAGCAATTCTCACGGTCAGAGAAGGCACGACCTCGTCGCGCTGAGCAAAATAGAAGTCGCTTACCACTTTGAATTCATCTTCTGACCACTGGGGAAGCGGTTTCCGAACGATTTCCGAAACATAGTCCTCGAATGGCAGGCGTGCGGCCTCGTCCGCGGCGAGTTCGCGCGAGTAAAAGCGAAAATCCTGGAATGCAGATTGCCTCAGCGGTTCTGCGTCAGGCGACATTCGCCCGAAAGTCAGTGGCGATGATGTTCGGACCGTACCATCGAGTTTATCCTTCACGACCTTCAACTCCGCCGGTTTGCCATCCACATAGAGCTTCATGCCCTCGGCTTTTCCTGAACCGGAGTAGGTCGCAACGACATGATTCCAGCGCCCTTCAATCAGCACTGTCTCTTTCGTCTCGATCGTGGCTGCATTCTGTAGACCCTGGTGCGTCAGCGCAAATGACAACTTTCGCTTGTTGATACGAAGCTTCCACCCGCGGCCTCCCTCCTCGGCATTGGCACGCGCCAGAATCACACCGTCCGGCTTCTTGGTGTCTTTCGATTCCAGCGGATGCAGGTCTGGACGCAGCCAGAAAGCCACGGTAAACGGCTGGTCCCGCTCGATGTCGCCAACGTCCGGCAAATCGAGGCGGGTGCTGATATCCATCCTCATGTAAGGCCAGAGCCAGATGCCCTCGCCCCAGATCACCGGACTCTCAGTCGCGGTGGCGTTCGTCGGTTTACCCGCCGGCGCCGAATTGCCAAATGTCACGCCGTTCTGCTCATCGAACCGGAAACGCGCCTGCAATCCCGTCGTACTTACGCCCTGCGCCGGCGATTTGGCCTCCGTAAGCCAGGCAGCCACCAGTTCGTGGGCTCGGAAACGCCTTTGGCGAATCTGGTTTTCCAGCTCCGCACGCTTCACCAGAACTTGTTTGTAAGCTGCCTGATTGTTTTCCTTCGGCACACGGATGTAGGGAGGCCAATCCTCCCGATCGTCGTTGGAAGGATTTTCTGTCAGGTTGTTAAAAAAGGCAGTCAGCTGGTAGAAATCCTTGCGCGTAATCGGATCGAACTTGTGGTCGTGACAAACAGCGCAGCCCGTCGTGAGGCCGAGAAATGCGGCGCCGAACGCCTCCGCCCGTTCGCGCTTGTTGTTCACCCGGAGTTCTTCGATGAGAGTACCGCCTTCGCCGGAACTGATGCCGGCGCGCAAAAACGCGGATGCGATCAGCGTATCCAGTGTCTTCTTCGGCAGCAGGTCTCCCGCGATCTGTTCCTTTACAAACTGGTCAAATGGCTTGTCTTGATTAAAGGAATTGATGACGTAATCGCGATACGGCCAGATGCTACGGAAATTATCCAGGTGTAGACCGTGAGTATCTCCGTATCGCGCGACATCGAGCCAGTAGTGCGCGCGATGCTCGCCATAACGTGGACGGGCCAGCAACCGATCGACAACTTTCTCATACGCATTGGGCGATCCATCTGCCAGAAACGCCGCAACCTCGTCCGGAGTGGGCGGCAATCCGGTTATGTCATACGTCACACGCCGAATGAGCGTCTGCTTGTCTGCCTCCTCCGAAGGTCTCAAACCTTCTTTCTCGATTCGGCTAAGAATGAATCGATCGATCGGATTCCGCGCCCAGCCGTGGTCCTTCGTCCCCGGAATCTCCGGACGCTTCGGCGCAATGAAAGACCAGTGTTCCTCATAGACCGCGCCCTCTTTTACCCATCGCCGGAGCAGCGCAATCTGCTCGGGCTTAAGAGTGTGGCGCGCCTCCGCAGGCGGCATTCTCTGTTTCGGGTCTTGCGACTCAATTCGCTGCACTAAGGGACTTTTGTCCGGATTTCCCCGAATAATCGCCGGGCCATATTTTTCGTGCGCGACAAAGGCAAACTCGCTTCGATCCAGACGCAGCCCGGCCTTCCGCGCGCCGGGATCTGGACCGTGGCAGGCATAACAGTTTTCGGAAAGAATCGGTTGGATCGTCTGGTTGAACGACAGTCTCCCGGCCTTCGACCCTCCCGCATGGCGAGTGCTCCACCAAATGGCGATCCCGAACAAGAGGCCAAGGAAGACCGTGGATACAACCCAGCGGAATCGCTCATCTCCAAAAGGATGCCGTCCTGGTGATGCCTGAGTTCCGAGTTTGTTCGTATTCATGGTAGCGCCGCTATTCCGACTCCGTCGCTCAGAAGGGGACGGGAGCCGGAAGAAATTCCCCGTACACTTGGTGCGGACGGGAAATAGGTTGCCCACTAGTGTAAATCGCGCATCCGCACGGCAATATCATCGTATGAGCAGGCAGTGACAGGTATGCGATAGGTACGGCCTGTGGTCTGTGGACCGTTGAGCCGACGTTGAGCGGCCTCGATTCCGGAATAATGAGTAGTAGTCATGCGCGATACTCCAGTGTTCGGGAAAGCCAATTCGCTATCAGTCTACCTTCCACTCGACTGTGTGACTGCGCGGATCGGTAACTGGAAAGTCGGCTTGTGGAAAGGTGGCTCTGGAACGCATCCGAAGGCTTTCTAAGGGCATCTCTCTCATCTACTCGACAGCACTCAACACCGGGGTCTCTCCTGAAGAACTTCATAGTTATTTGCCAGGGTGCATTTCGAGATTTATCGGGTCTTATTCGACGCACGAGCGACTAAGTCCAATCCCGAAAGCAAAAAGCTTGAGGATGGGAGACTGGTCGACTTTCTGAAGCCGAGGATCAGATCGACAGTTAGCTCATCTCCCTTCAGAGGGCGGCTCGTTACAGAGGCAGGGGGAAAGTTCTGTGCGTAAGCAGGTAACAGCCCTACGCCGCCTGTTGACGCTATTAAAGGAGATTCCCATGGAGAACTGGTCCGCCTCGCCTGGATTTGAACATACCATCTGCAGTGCCTGCACAAAGCGGATTGAGGAACAAGACGTATCTCAAGTTGCTTACCGACAGTCACCTGGCTGCGGGCCGAATTGAATGGTTAAGAAGGCGGACTGAGAGCGGACTGGAAGGTCATGAGTTGAGTCACGCAAAGCCTTTAAAACATGGTGGCCAGGGACGGAGTTGAACCGCCGACGCCAGCCTTTTCAGGGCTGCGCTCTACCACCTGAGCTACCTGGCCACGTTTCCAGAGCCGCTGGCGGAGGCTTGCTCGAACTCTCCGCTTCAGCCCGTTTGGCGGGAGGAACGACTGAAGCCCAACGGAATGCGCATGGAACGCTCTCGATTATAGCAATCGCTTCTATTTCCCTCAACGTTGACGGTACGTTAGAGAAAGCACGCCACAGACATGCACGATTGAACAATGTGTCTTCCATCCGCGCACTCAAGAAAGTCGTGAACAGCTCTATGCAAAGCTCTTCACGAATTCCACAAGACTGCGCAGCGCGATTCCGGACGGGCCTTTCGCGATCCAGGGCTTCTGCTCTTCCATCCAGGCCGTGCCCGCGATGTCGAGATGAATCCACGGGGTATCCTCAGCGAATTCCTTCAAGAACATGGCAGCTGTGACCGCCCCGCCCCATCGTCCGCCGGAGTTGACGATGTCAGCGATGGACGATCGGATATGCTCTTTGTATTCGTCGTCCAGCGGCATGCGCCACATCTTTTCGCCGGCCTTGGCGTTGGCCGCATGAAAACGGTTGTACATGTCGTCATCATTGGCGAAGATTCCGGCGTTGTTGTATCCGAGCGCGACCACGACAGCGCCGGTAAGAGTTGCTGCGTCGACCAGGTGCGTGCAGCCGAGTTGCCGCGCGTAATAGAGACCGTCGGCCAGCACCAGCCTACCTTCCGCATCGGTGTTGATGATCTCGATCGACTTGCCTGACATCGCGATCTGCACGTCCCCCGGCTTCTGGGCCTTTCCCGACGGCATGTTTTCCGTTGCGCACACAATGCCGATTACCTTCACCTTCGGCTTGAGGAGAGCGATAGCGCGCATGGCGCCAATCATCGTGGCACCACCGGCCATGTCGTACTTCATCTTCTCCATGCCGTCGGCCGGTTTGATCGAGATACCTCCCGTATCGAACGTAATTCCCTTCCCGACCAATCCGAGTACCGGCTTCTGCGGCGCACCAGCAGGCTCGTAGGTCATCACAATCAGGGCTGGAGGTTCGTCGGATCCCTGAGCGACGCTCCAGAAGGCTCCCATCTTCATTTCTTTGATCTTGTCGGCCCCGTACACCTCACATTTCAAGCCGACTTCAGCACACATCTTCATTGCCCGCTCCGCGAGAATCGTCGGGGTCATGCGGTTCGAAGGCTCGTTGACGAGATCGCGTGTAAAATTCTGCGATTCGCCGACGATCCGGGCTTCATTAGCCACTTTCTGAAGGGCTCCCATATCTCCGCTTGCGATGATGGTCACTTCTTCGATCTTTTGGTCTTTCCGGTCGCTGCGGTAATAGTCAGGGTCGAAATTCCCAACGTGCGCCCCTTCAATAATCGCTCGGACCGATTCTTCAGCGGGAATTTCCTGTGGAGCGACAAAGGCAAAGCTCCGGATCCCCCGCGACTTCAGCGTGCGCACGGCTACCCCTGCGCTCCGACGCAGGTCGTAGCTGGAAAATTTCTTCGCTGCTCCACCCGAAATCAGCAACAGACGCTTCGGCTTCAAAGAAGAGGGTTTATGCAGGAGATTCGTTTCAAGAGGTTTGCCGCTGACCTCACCGCTCGCCAATAAGTCGGATGCGGCTGCTTGGATCGCCGGGTCCGACGCGGCTACTTTCAATTCGGGTTTCTTGTCCTTCTCATTGGATGCGGCATTTGAGCAATCGAGCACAATGGCAACCAGCGATTCGGTCTCGAGTGCAGACGGAGCAGTAGAAGAAATTGTCGTTTTCATATTTGGATTGCAGTAATTATTGTGTTGTTCCAGTATCGTCGGGGGGAAGCCTTTCGCGCAAGAGTGCCACAGAAAACACCGCCTCCTGATCGCAGATCCGGGCCTGGCGGGGTTCGAGTAGCACACTTGATCGGAACAATCCCTCACGAGCCATGAACTCTCCTCATTTCTTGGCGAAGGAATCGCTTCCCTCAAAAAACTTTCTGCTACACTTTCGCGCATGAGCCCTACTACAAGAAGACGGTTCGTCGAGCAGTGCGCGAGTGTGGCCGCGGGCGCAATGCTCCTCCCTGCTTTTGCGAGTGCGAAGAGTTCGGGTCCTTCGATTCAGTTTCCTTCTGCCCCGCGGGACCGCGTGGCAGTCGCCGCTTATCCGTTTCGCGAGTTTATCGTCGGATGGAAGGGGTGGGATGGGAACACTCCGAGCAAGGTACCGCGAGAGCAGCAGATGGAGTTGAAAGGTTTCGCGGCCCATGTGGCCGAGAAGTTCAATGTACATCACATCGAGCCGTGGAGCCCGATATTCCCTTCGACTGATCCGAAGTATCTTGAACAATTCCGAGCGTCGGTGGAGAAGGCAAGATCGAGTGTCGTTGATATCGCGGTGGATGGTGGGCATAGCCAGTATGCCTTGGACAAGACGGAGCGCGAGAAGGCCGTCGCCGCGAGCAACCACTGGGTGGACGTAGGCGTGGCACTCGGGTCCCCAAGCATCCGCACGCACATTGACGACGCAAAAGACTCCAAGCCAGATGTGGGACGCACAGCGGACACCCTTGCTCGGGTCGCGGAGTACGCGTCGAAGAAGAACGTTGTGATTCATCTGGAAAACGACAATCCTGTCAGCGAGGATCCGTTCTTCATCGTCGAGGTAATTGAGAAGGTCAATAGTCCCTGGCTGCGCGCGCTGCCTGACTTTGGCAATTCACTGGCGGCGCATGATGAAGCCTTTCAAGATCGTGCGATGGAAGCCATGTTCGCGCATTCCTACGGGATCTGCCACGTCAAGGATGGCGAGGTGGACGACAAGGGTCAATCTTCGCACGTTGACCTTGCAAAGACGTTCGCGATACTGAAGAAGCACGGTTACCGGGGATACTGCTCAATCGAGTATGACGCTCCAGGCGATCCCTACAAACCCACGGCAGCGCTAGTGGAAGCGACGATCAAGTATCTTTCTTAAGCATCTAGTCTTCAAGAGTCTGCCCTTCAACTGAAGGGGAACAACATCGTGACAGGGGAATAAACGAAAAGCAATGGCGGGACAAGGAATTCAGCGGCGCGAGGTTTTGCGTATTCTGGGGACGGCTGCGGCCGCGGCGACATTTCCGGGATTCAGTAAATGGGGATTCGCGTGCGGTCACGTAGGAAATGCGGCGGTGCCGATCAGGCCTGCATCGTACCATCCGATATTTTTCAGCACCGAGGAGTATGCGATTGTCGAACGACTCACCGAGATGATCATTCCCAGTGACGACAGTCCTGGAGCAAAAGAAGCAGGCGTTGCAGAGTTTATCGATTTCATGGTGGCCAGCGATCCCGAGGCGCAGTATCCGTTTCGAATGGGTTTGACATGGCTAAACGCACATAGTGAGCGGACCACGGGCAAGAAGTTCCTAGAGCTCGCGGGCGAACAGCAGAATTCCCTGCTCGTACCTCTTGGTTTCAAGAGTAAGGCTCGCCCGGGCGAGGAAGACGGGCGCAGATTCTTCGCGCTGGTTCGCGAATACACCGTAACCGGGTTCTATACGAGTGAGATCGGGTTTAAGGAATTGGACAATCCCGCATTGAAGTTCTACGCCGAATCGCCAGAGTGTCCGCACAAGAATGATCGCGAGCACAAACACTTGCCACCGGCGAAATCCTGATAACCAGTATGGCGAAACAAATCTACGACGTGATTGTGATCGGGACGGGAGCCGGCGGCGGCATGGCGATTAAGACGCTGTGCGAAGCGGGCTTAAGAGTGTGTGCCCTGAACGCGGGGCGCAGACTGGATCCGGAGAAAGATTTCCGCTATCACCGCATGCCATGGGACATGAAGTTTCGCGGGCTCGACGATCCGAAGCGGCGCGGTGAATCCTATGGCTACATGGACAACGAATACACCAAAGCCGCATGGGACCACGAGATTCCATTCACGGTAGCGCCCGGGACGAAGTGGATGTGGCCACGGTGCAACGCGGTTGGAGGCAAGACAAATTTCTGGGGCCGGAGCTCCGCACGGTTCGGCGACATCGATTTCCGCGCGGCATCGCTCGATGGCTACGACGTGGACTGGCCGCTGCCATATGCAGAAATCGATGCCTTCTATACCCGCGTCGAGAAAATGATTGGCGTCGCCAGCACGGTGCAGAACCGTCCGAGCAATCCTGACGGGTATTATCTGCCTCCCTTCAAGTTTCGCTGCCTTGATTACATCCTTGAGGCGGGTTGCAACAAGGTGGCGGTGCCGTACCTGCCGGATCGTTGCGCACAGCTCACACAGCCGCACGAAGGGCACCCAGCATGCCACTTTTGCGGGGAATGCACGACCGGCTGCGATGTGGGCGCGTTCTTCTCGACACCGTATTTTCTTTTGCCGAAGGCGGAGGCGACGAAGAACCTCGAATTGCGCACCGATGCTTTGGCCAAGAACATCCTCGTGGACGAAAATGGGCAAGCTGCGGGCGTAGCGTACGTCGATCGTAAGACAAAGCAGGAGGTGGAGGTGTTCGGGAATGCTGTCGTTGTGGCAGCGGGTTGCATCGAGTCGTCACGAATCATGCTTAACTCGAAGTCACGGCACTGGCCGAACGGAATCGCCAATTCCAGCGGTCAATTGGGACACAATCTCTGCGACCATCTTTACGGCGAATCGGCGCGCGGATACCTGCCGCAGTTGCTGGGACAGCCCAGTTTTCCGGACCATGTTGCTGACAGCACAATCGCATGGATGCCGCGCTGGCAGAACCTGAAAGACCCGCATGAAGAAAAGTTTATTCGCGGATACTCGGTCTATCCCGACGGTGGTTGCACGGAGTTTCCCTGGTTCGCGAATGGGCTAGACGGTTTTGGTTCATCGTTCAAGCGCGAGATCAAACGGCGTTATCCCACGTCGGTGAGCTTCGGGATCCAGGCGCCGACGCTGCGATCGGACACCAACTACATGGATTTGGATCCTGAGGTCAAGGATCCTTACGGCATCCCGGTCGCCCGTATGCATTTCGAGTGGGACGAAAACGTACTGAAGATGTGGGAGCAGTCCAAGCAGGTTTGCGCCGAGGTGCTGAAGGCGTCCGGAGGTGAACTGGAAGAATCGGGAGATGCGCCGGAGATTCCTGGATTTAGCCTGCATGAGACCGGAACCTGCCGAATGGGGAATGATCCGAAGAAATTCGTGACCAATCGATTTTGCCAGGCCCACGATGTATCGAACCTGTACGTGTGCGACGCGAGCGTGTTTCTGAACTGCACCGACAAGACGACTACGATCAGCATTCTGGCGTTCTCCCTCCGTACCTCAGAACATCTGATCGAAAACTTCCGCCGCGGCGAGCACCCAAGCGCGTGAACAGCGCGGATCCCGGTCCGGCGGAAACCCGTCAAACACCAACCCAACTCGGCCGACTGAGCGAATTAGCGCTCCTCTTTCTGAAACTGGGTGCCATCAGTTTTGGGGGACCGGCGGCGCACATCGCTCTCATGGAGAGCGAACTTGTCCGCAAACGGGAGTGGATGACTCGACAGCAGTTTCTCGATATGGTTGGAGCTGCGAATTTGATTCCCGGTCCGACCTCGACCGAGACGGCAATTACCGTTGGCTTTGTGCGCGCGGGCTGGGCCGGACTGTGCGTGGCGGGCGCTAGCTTCATCTTTCCGGCCGCGCTCATCACCGGAGCGTTTGCATGGGCGTACGTGCGTTTCGGATCTCTGCCGCAGGCGGCGTCGGTCCTGGGGGAAATCAAACCAGCAGTGTTGGCCGTGATCGCAATCGCAATCTGGCGTCTGGGAAAGACTGCGGTAAAGGACGCGGGGCTGGGCCTCTTGGGCGCGCTCTCTCTGGCTGCGTTCCTCTTCGGTCTGAATCCAATTCTGATTCTGTTTGGCGGTGGGCTTCTTGGCATGCTGGTAAAGCGAGCTTCAAGCCTTGGCATTCGACTTCTTCTCATCGCTATACCTCGCAGGAGTTGGTTGCCCCAGTCCCTGCGCTTCGCCGTCTACGCCGCGTCGGGATCAGTCGTCGCACGGACTCTCACACTCCGCCCATCCATTAGCCAGATTGGATTTTTCTTTCTCAAGGTAGGTGCAGTGCTTTACGGAGGCGGATACGTGTTGCTGGCCTTTCTCGAGCAAGGATTGGTTCAACAGCACGCCTGGCTGACCCGACAGCAATTGCTGGACGCTGTGGCAATCGGGCAATTAACTCCGGGTCCGGTCCTTTCTACGGCGACATTCATCGGATATATTTTGGGCGGCGTTCCGGGAGCTGTGTTTGCCACCGTCGGAATATTCCTGCCGTCGTTTTTCTACGTGGCGCTCTTGGCTCGGGTGTTGTTTCGGTTGCGGCAATCTGTGTGGGTTGCGTCATTCCTCGATGCGGTGAACGTCTGCGCCGTGGCCCTGATGGCTGGAGTTACGGTGCGACTGGGCATTGATGCACTGAGGGGATGGCCGGCTTGGCTCATTGCGGTCGCGTCGCTAGCACTTCTGTTGCGATGGAACATCAGTCCAGCGTGGATTGTACTTGGCAGTGGAATGGTAGGGTTGTTGTTGGCATCCGTTCGATAACAAACTTAAGAACTTTTGGAGGAACTTTATGATGCTGCAGAGGATCGCTTGCGTAGTTCTGTTGCTGACGTTGTCAGCCACAGCAAATGCAGGAGACCGCAAATTCATTGTGAACCCACGACCCGCTGACACGAAGGCTTTGCCGTTCAGTGATGCCGTGCTGGTGGGCAATACGCTTTACATTGCGGGTCACATTGGACTCGATCCGAAAACCGGGATGGCTCCGGCTGACGCCGAAGCAGAAGCGCATCTGGTCATGGATGGAATCAAAAAGACAGTGGAGGCGGCGGGCTTGTCGATGGACGATGTGGTTTCCATGCAGATCTTCTGTACCGACTTGAAGCTCTACGAGACATTCAATGCCATCTACAAGACTTACTTTCACGGGGACTTTCCTGCGCGAGCTTTCATCGGAACCGACAAACTGCTTCGCAACGGCCACTACGAGGTGCTGGGCATCGCGATAAAACGTTCACAGTAGGCCGGCGTTATTCGTATTTTGTTCGCCTTCCAGATAGCGACTGTGATAGATGTAGTACGTCATGCGAAAGGCCGTTAATCATCTCAAGAAGTCCGATCCTGTCCTGCGCGCGATTATCGAACGTGTAGGCCCGTGCCGTATGGAGTTTGGTCCTGCGGAGTTTTCCAGCGTGGCTGAGGCGATCGTCTATCAACAGTTGAACGGCAAGGCCGCCATCACGATCTTCAAGCGCTTCGCCGCCCTCGCGGGAGAGCCGATCACGCCGGAAGGCATACTCAAACTGACTGATGCACAGCTCCGCAGCGTGGGGCTTTCGAAACAGAAGTCGGCATATCTGAAAGATCTCGCGGCGAAAACGGCGTCTGGCCTACTCGACTTTTCGCGCCTGCCGGAGTTTTCGGACGAAGAGGTGATCAAGCACCTCACGCAGGTCAAAGGCATCGGTGTATGGACGGCTCATATGTTCCTGATGTTCTCGTTGCGGCGTCCCAATGTGCTGCCGACAGGGGATTATGGCGTTCAGGTAGCGGTCAAGAAGCACTATAGAAAGCGCAAGCTGCCAAAGCCGAAGGATATGGAAAAGATTGCACGGGCATGGGAGCCGTATCGAAGCGTCGCCTGCTGGTATATGTGGCGCAGTTTGGATATCAAAACCTTGTAACTCTGTGTTCCTCTGTGTCCCCTGTGGTTAAATGGTTGTCAAATGACAGACGCGAAGATTCGTGTCCTGGTGGCAAAGCCTGGCCTCGACGGCCATGACCGGGGCGCCAAAGTGATCGCGCGGGCTCTGCGCGATGCCGGGATGGAAGTGATCTACACTGGCCTGAGGCAGACGCCAGAGATGATCGTCACCGCCGCCCTCCAGGAAGATGTACAGGTTATTGGGTTGTCGATCCTCTCGGGGGCGCACAACGCGATCGTGCCGCGCGTGATGAACCTGCTCCGTCAAAACAAAATGGATGACGTGATCGTGCTGGTGGGTGGGATCATCCCCGATCAGGACATCGGAGCGCTTAAGAAAGCCGGCGTGGCTGCGATCTTTCAGCCGGGCACGGCCATGGATGACATCGTGAAGTTTATCCGCACGCATGTGAAGGGCCCCGGCGTGCCGACGGCGTGATGCCCAGCATGGACTCCGCCCAGGCCAAGAAGATTCTCTCCGAGACAGTCGGTCCGGCTCCCTGGTACTGGCAAACCTTTCCTGCGTTTCAATCGAATTCCAGACAGCGCTTTACGTGGACACATCACGGAACCGAAGGACCGGTAGCTCACCTCGTCACACTCGGTCTCGAGCAGGAGACGGGGACGGCTCGTCTCGCGCTGAATACTTACTGCCGTCCTTTTCTGCTAGCTCCGAATTTTCTGGGCGTATGGTGTCCTGAGGGACGCAACATTCGTTTGGTGTGCTTCGACCCCGATCAGCTCAAAGCGTTCGACGTGGCAGAGGTAGCGGGATGGTTCAAGCCATCCTCAGAGCGGATCTACTCGTCTACGGCTCCGATTGCCGACTTCGAAATTCCGCTGTCTTTGACTGCCGGTACGCACAAGATAGAGACACCTTCCGCGTTCTCGACGATCGATGAACTCATTGTTCCGACCAGCTATAAGCCAATGACCCAGGACGATCCCGCGTTTGCTTTGTTCGTCTTTTATCTGCAGGCAGGGTTGGTGGAAGTGCTTCCGCAGAAATGGTTCACCGCCGCGCAGTATAAGGTCGGGCAGCAATGGATCACGCGAGCCGCACGCGAGCCGGAATCGCAGCGGATTCTAGGGGAGTGCTTCGGAGTGGGTACGTTTCTGCTGGAAGAGGATGGCTGTCGGCTGGCGGAGTGGATCGAACGAACTTGAACTCTTGACTAATCTATATTTACCTTTTAGTTATTCCCCCTCCCCCCGCCCCCGATCTATTGGATTCATCGGCTTGGGGGAAAATTGAAAACTAAATCTTGGGGCTCAATAACTTAGAGGCAAAATCTTGAGCGACAAGGAGTTACCTCCGCCTCTGCTGTCAAAGATCGCGCCCATATATTTGAGAATTGCAGAATTACAAGATGGGAGTCAATCGAAAACGTGAAAATCATGATTGACGATTCCCATTAAGGGAACGAGACCTAGTGTAGTGCGTCTGGAATAACGTCTCTCGATATCGTGCGCGATGACGACGGAAAAGCAAAGCTTTTGACCGCAAAGTTCGCAAAGAAGATCCGCGAAGATCGCGAAGAAGGGTCGTGCAACTCGGACTATAAACGGCGATCCGTTTGACTACACTAGCTAAGCTAGGCAGGCTTCTGCTCCAGTCGTTAACATCGATGCCGCAGACTTCATTTCAGGTCGAAGAATATCCAGGTGTTAGCGTAGTGCGACTGAAATCGGACGATGGCACGAACCGTCTGACCCGCACCTGCGTCATTTCACTCGGCGAAAGGCTACATGGACTGAGGCGCGAAGCACGCGGCCTGGTCATCACTGGAAACAGCAGATTTTTTTCAGTGGGAGCAGATCTGGAGGAGATTGCCGCGCTTAACGGCCCGGCAGCATTGGAATTCTCAAGATTGGGGCAAAGTTTGATGGCGGCGATCGAGCACTTCCCTGCGCCCGTGTGCGCCGCCATTTCCGGATACTCTATGGGCGGCGGGCTCGATCTCGCCCTTGCGTGTCATTGCCGGATCGCGGCGCCAAATGCAATCTTCGGGCATCGAGGAGCCGCGTTAGGACTCATCACGGGGTGGGGAGGAACGCAGCGGCTGCCCCGATTGATCGGGCAGGCGCGAGCACTCGCAATGTTCGTTGCTGCTGAGAAAGTGGGCGCGGCGCAGGCGCTTCCCATGGGTTTGATTGATAGGATCGCCGAGGATCCGATTGCGGAAGCCTGTCGATGGATTCGCGACATCCGCTAACTCTTCCGATCTGGACTACACTGCATTGCGCGGTTCCGCCTAGCTGGTATACCGTAGTCAGTCCGTCATAAGACCCTCATGGCTAACCGAAATGAAACCTTGGCCGTAAACACGTCTACCGCGGGTACCGTGCTCACGACGAAGGTTGATCCCACGTCGGCTCGGTTCGAAGCCAATATGCGCTTCCTGGCCGATCTCATGTCGCAAGTGCGAAATGAAGGAGAGAAGATCTGCGAGGGTGGAGGCGCTAAAGCCATTGAAAGCCAGCATGCCAAGGGCCGCCTGACGGCACGGGAACGAATCGGGCTGCTGACCGATCCTGACACGTTCTCTGAACTTGGCATCTATGCAGCGCACGGTATGTACGAAGAATGGGGTGGCGCGCCAGCGGGCGGGGTCATTACCGGGATGGCTCGGGTGCATACACGGCTGGTGATGATCATCGCAAATGACGCGACCGTAAAAGCTGGCGCATTCTTTCCGATGACGGCCAAGAAAGTGATCCGGGCGCAGAACATCGCAATTGATAATCGCATCCCCACGATCTATCTGGTCGATTCTGCGGGGGTCTTTCTTCCGTTGCAAGAGGATGTTTTTCCGGATACAGACGATTTCGGGCGCGTGTTTCGCAACAACGCTGTGATGTCCGCGATGGGCATTCCCCAGATTGCAGCGATCATGGGGATGTGCGTGGCAGGTGGCGGGTATCTGCCGGTCATGTGCGATCACGTCTTGATGACGGACGGTAGCGGATTATTCCTTGCGGGGCCGGCTTTGGTGCAGGCAGCCATCGGACAGAAAGTATCGGCAGAGGAGTTGGGCGGCGCTGCGATGCACTCGGCGATCAGCGGAACCGTGGACTTCCGCGAACCGAATGACAAGGCGTGCATCGAGAGGATTCGCTCGATCGTTGAGAAGTGGGGATATCGACGGATGTCACCATGGGATCGCAAGAAACCGGTCGAGCCGGCGCTGGCCGCCGAGGAGATCTATGGCATCTATGATCCGTCGCCCGCTCGGCCCTATGACATGAAGGAGGTGCTGGCGCGCATTCTCGACGGGAGCCGCTTTGATGAATACAAGCCCGAGTACGGGAAGACCCTGATCTGCGGATACGGCCGGATCGGTGGATTCGCCGTCGGCATTGTCGCCAATCAGAAACTGCATGCTCAGCAGACCGATCATGAAGGGCACAAGCGGGTGGAGTTCGGTGGGGTCATCTACACCGAGTCGGCGGAGAAGGCTGCTCGATTCATCATGGACTGCAATCAGAATCTGATACCTCTCATCTTTTTCCATGACGTCAACGGCTTCATGGTGGGGCGGGATGCTGAATGGAGCGGCATCATAAAAGCCGGCGCCAAGATGGTGAATGCAGTTTCGAACTCTGTGGTCCCAAAGATTACGGTCATCGTGGGCGGCTCGTTTGGGGCTGGGCACTACGCGATGTGCGGGAAGGCCTATGATCCGCGATTTGTTTTCGCCTGGCCAACGGCGAGATATGCGGTTATGAGTGGAGACTCGGCGGCCGGCACACTGGTGGAGATCAAGGTGAAGCAACTCGAGCGCGCTGGCAAAAAGTTGAGCGACGAGGAAAAGAAGGAGCTCTACGAATCCGTGAAGCGGACTTACGATGAGCAGACTGATCCGCGCTATGGCGCGGCGCGTTTATGGATTGACAAAATCATCGACCCCATCGAGACCCGGGAAGCGATCACCGAGGCGTTGGAAGCGGCCGCGTTGAATCCGGATGTGCCGGAGTTCAAGGTTGGAGTGCTGCAAACGTAAGCTTTGAGTCATCGCGTGATTGAGGTATGGAGTGATTAAGCGGATATGGCGTCCACAGCCATGATTAGTAAGCACACAAAGATTCTCTTTCTTGTCGCGGTCATCTGCATTGGAATCGGGTTGTCATGGCAGCACTATTCGCAAGCGAGGCATGAGAGGTCTGATAGTTCTCCAATTCTTTACAATTTGGATACCCAAACCGGTGTGTTGCACGCGAATCGACGCGATGATGTTCCATTGGTGACGCGTGCTCTTCGTCTTGTTGGAGTTGTTGGAATGCTTGCGTTGCTCCTTGCTCTTCCGCTATTGGTCAGTGACATCACACACAGACGACAGCGTCGCTAGAGAAGTAACGAACTTGTCCGAAGCCATCAAACTGATCGAGTGTCCTCGCGATGCCTGGCAGGGGCTGCAGGGGCTGATCCCTGCCGATCTGAAGGCGAACTATCTAAAAGCCTTGATCAGCGCCGGATTCAAGCACATCGACGCGGTTTCGTTCGTATCGCCGAAAGCAGTGCCCCAGATGGCAGACTCCGAAGAGGTGTTGAAGGAAGTTGACCCGCCGGATGATGTCGAGATCATCGGAATCGTCGTCAACGAGAAGGGCGCACAGCGGGCTATTGAAACACAGGCTGTGTCAACCTTGGGCTTCCCGTATTCCATATCAGAAACGTTTTTGAGGAAGAATCAAAATCAGTCTGCCGAGGATGCAGTTGAGGAACTGGAGAAAGTTCAAAAAAGGGCTGACGCCACAGGGCTTGGCGTCGCGGTTTACATCTCTATGGCCTTCGGCAATCCGTATGGTGATCACTGGAGCGTCGAGGAAGTCCTGGACGCAGTGGAATTGCTCGAAATTGAAAACCTGCACATGATCTCACTCGCTGACACAGTGGGGATGGCGAGTCCCCAGCAGATCGCTGAAGTCGTTCAGGCGGTCCAAACGAAATATGATTATCTCGAGATTGGCGTGCACTTACACAGCCGCCCTGAGCAAGCCGGGGATAAGATCCTTGCTGCATACGACGCAGGATGCCGGCGTTTCGACTCGGCAATCGGGGGACTGGGAGGCTGTCCTTTCGCGCAAGACGCACTGGTGGGGAACATTCCGACGGAGAAAGTAATTGAGGCGCTTCGCCAGCGGGGCGCCCAGTTGCCAGCCTTGAAATCACTCGATACTCTTCTGAAGGCGACAGGGGGCATTGCGGCGAAGTATTCGGAGTCTCACGCCGCGGATTAGTCGCCATCAATCGAAGATTGGGAGAAAGGCACCCTGGCCGCAGGATTTCCTTATGAGCCACCACACGGTTCAACTTACGTACGAAGGAAGGGTGGCAACGCTTACCCTGAATCGTCCGGAGAAGCGCAATGCGATCAGCTTCGAACTGATCGACGATCTGGTGCAGGCGCTCAACGAAGTGGCGAAGTCCGATGCGATTGTGCTGATCGTAACCGGTGCGGGAAGAGCCTTTTGTTCGGGCATGGATCTCGACAATCTGAAAGCTCTGCTAGGACGCAGTCCAGAACAGAATCTGCAGGACTCGCAGACGATGGTGCAACTGTTTCGATCGCTCTACGAGTTCCCGAAAGTGACCATCGCCGCTGTGAATGGCCCGGCGATCGCAGGTGGAACGGGATTGGCGCTGTTGTGCGATTTTACGCTGGCCGTTCCGGATGCGAAGTTTGGTTATACCGAAGTACGAATCGGATTCGTGCCGGCCATTGTGTCGACATTCTTGCTCCGGCAAGTCGGAGAGAAACAGGCGCGAGATTTGCTGTTGACGGGAAGAATCTTCGGTGCCGAGGAAGCGGCGCGTATGGGGCTGATCAACGAAATTGTGCCCGCCGACAATCTGATGTCGCGGGCCCGGGAATTGGCCGAATTGCTGATGGAAAATAGCGCGTCTTCACTTCGGGCCACGAAACAGTTGCTCACCGATCACGCACGTCTGGAACTAGACGCGCATATCGATGCGGCGGTACGGGAAAATGCTGCGATCCGCAGTACGGCCGACTTCCGTGAAGGAATTTCCTCATTCTTAGAGAAACGCAAACCGGTCTGGACGGGGAAATGAGTTCCAGCCATCAACCTGTAACCAACGAAACGCGCCTGCGCGTGCGCTATGCGGAAACCGATCAGATGGGTGTCGTGTATCACTCAAACCACCTGATCTGGTTCGAAGTGGGGCGAGTAGAACTGATGCGGCAGATGGGATTTTCGTACCGTGACATGGAGCGCGAAGACGGACTGTTCATCGCCGTGGCCGAGGTCCGGTGTCGGTACCGCGCCCCGGTTCATTACGATGAGGAAGTCATTGTGCGCACATGGCTAAAAACGGTGCGCGAATCTGTGATTAAGTTCACTTACGAATTGGCTAGGGCCAACACGAGCACACTGCTGGCGGAAGGCGAGACCACACATATTGTTACGGATTCAGAGATGAAAGTCTCGACCTTGCCGCCTAAGTACCTCAGCGTGTTCCGTGCGGCAGTTGGTAAATGACAGTTCAACTCGGGGACTCTTTTGAACGCTCTGCACATTACTGGAAACGATCTTAGGCTCGAGGACGTACGCGAGGTAGCAGTGTCGCGCCAGGCGGTTTTGCTCTCACCGGATGCACGCGAGGCCGTGAATCTGGCGCGCACCGTGGTCGACGAGATTGTAGCCGGAAATAAGTTGGCGTATGCGATCACGACTGGAGTCGGCAAACTGAGTGATGTTCGGATTCTCGGCGACCAAATCCGCGAACTGCAAGTGAACCTAGTGCGATCGCACGCCTTCGGCGTTGGCTCTCCTCTTCCCCTTGCGGAAACTCGGGCTATGATGCTCTTGCGAGCAAATTCGCTCGCCAAAGGCCACTCCGGCGTCCGCGGAGCGGTGATCGATATACTCTGCGAAATGCTGAATCGGGGCGTCACCCCGTTCATTCCATCGCGGGGCAGCGTCGGCGCGAGCGGAGATTTGGCTCCCCTTGCGCATCTGGCGCTCGCTCTGATCGGTGAAGGCGAATGTCACGACGAGACGGGAACTCGCTTCCCTGCTTCGGAGGCTTTGAAGCGGGCCCAGATCAGGCCGTTGGTCCTTGAAGCCAAAGAGGCGATCTCTCTCATCAACGGTACACAAGCCATGCTGGCGGTCGGCACTCTGGTGTTGCTGGCAGCCGAAACTCTTGTGGATACCGCTGATGTGCTGGGCGGACTTTCGTGCGACGCTTTGAAAGGAACCGATATGGCGTTCGATGAACGCATTCACGCGGTGCGTCCGCATGCGGGACAAATAAAAACCGCCGCAAATCTGCGCCGTATGCTCGAAGGCAGCCAAATTCGCGAGTCACATCGCGAGTGTGGGCGAGTACAGGACGCTTACTCATTGCGCTGCATACCGCAGGTGCATGGTGCTGTCCGCGACACTCTCGCATACTGCCGATCCGTATTTGAGACCGAAGCCAACTCGGCGGTAGACAATCCGCTGGTCTTCATCACCGATCCAAGGAGCGGCGGGGGCGACGTAATCTCCGGCGGAAATTTTCATGGAGAGCCTCTGGCGTTCGCACTGGATTTCCTGGCAATTGCATTGAGCGCGCTCGCGGGCATCAGCGAGCGGCGAATCGAGAGACTGGTGAATCCTGCGCTGAGTGAAGGTCTGCCGCCATTCTTAGCCCCAGGAGCCGGCTTGAACTCTGGATTCATGCTGCCGCAGGTTACGGCGGCCGCTCTGGTCAGTGAGAATAAAGTATTGGCGCACCCGGCGTCGGTGGATTCGATCACGACTTCGGGGAACAAGGAAGATTACGTTTCGATGGGGATGACCGCGGCACTCAAGTTGCGGCGGGTCGTCGAGAACGCCCGGAATGTGTTGGCGATCGAAGCTATGGCAGTTGCCCAGGCGCTGGACTTCCTCGCTCCGCTGAAGACCTCGAAGCGCGGGCAAGCAGCGCATGCGGCGATACGAAGCGTGTGTCCATCTGTTGAAAAGGATCGTGTAATGTACAAGGACCTCGCACGCACGGCGGAGCTGATCGCCAGTGGCAAAGTTGCTGGAGTGCTGACGTAATTTCCATCGTCTATGAAGACGTTCACGGAATATCTGAAGTTTCATACGAAGACGCATCGGGCGTACGTTCACATCACGCCGCAGGTGGAGCAGATCGTGAGCACGAGTGGAGTCAAGGAAGGTATGGTACTTGTCTCTGCCATGCACATCACCGCCGGCGTATATGTGAATGACAATGAGAGCGGATTGATCGAAGACATTGACAAGTGGCTGGAGCACCTGGCTCCATTTCGCAAGGAGTACAAGCATCATGAGACCGGCGAAGATAATGGCGACTCTCATTTGAAAGCTCTACTGATTCATCATGAGGTGATTGTGCCCATTACGTCCGGAAAGCTCGATCTGGGGACATGGCAGAGGATTTTCTATGCTGAGTTTGACGGCCAACGGGACAAGCGGGTCATTGTAAAGGTCATGGGAGAGTGATGCGATGTCAGAAGAACTTAACGAACTGAAGGAACACGCTGAGCATGCCAAGGAAGATCCATCGCTGGCACCGATCTCGGTGACCATGGCCGTGCTAGCTGTCCTGGTCGCCGTCGTGACCCTGCTGGGTCACCGCGCCCACACAGAAGAGGTTGTGCTGCAGGCCAAGGCATCGGATCAATGGGCCTATTATCAGGCGAAAAATATCCGCCGGCATGAGGACGAAATCTTCAGTGACCTCGCCTCCGTTGAGACCACGACGGATGCAGCGGCCCTGGCCAAATTGCGAGAGAAATATTCCAGCGAGGCGGCACGCTACAAAGACGATCAGAAGGAAATCGAGGACAAGGCACGAGAGATGGAGGCCGAAGTCGCTACGGAGAGGAATCGAGCGGATCGCTTCGACCTCGCGGAGGTCTTCATGGAAGTTGGTCTTGTAATCACGTCTATCACCTTGCTCTCTGGTCGGAAATTCTTTTGGGGACTTGGAGTCATCCTGGCCGCAATCGGAATTGCATTGTCGGCAACAGCGTTTTTTTTACACTGACGCACCCTGCAGACTGGACGCCGCTCAGATGACGTCAAACCGAGCGTGAAGTCCTCCACAAGCCCGACGGCTTTCCACTTTCCTTTGGGTTCGTTTGGCAAAAGCCTTCTCACTGCTTCATCGCCTCACGATGCATCCGGCTCGCGCGAGTTCTCGAGCTTTGGGTTCGTTTCGCAAAACGGCGTGGCTTCATCGTTCGAGAGCAGAACGGTACCACTCGCGTCAGGAGTCCCGGATCCGACCAGGCGCCCGCTCGCGGGAATGGAAAGCGCACCAAGCGAAAGCAATCTCGCTTGCGGCACGGGTAGTTCGTCGGTCAACTCTCCCTTTTCATCGTTGATATTCACATCGACGGCGATCGGCGCCGGAACAGCTTCCCCGAGCCGACGACGCTGTAAACGTTCGAATTCGTTCATCGCCGCCAGCAGTTGGCGGTGAATCGTGTTCGCGTATCGCCCCATGCGATCGGCGACAACGAGGAACTCCCCCCGGGAGCGCGCAAATTCCGCCTCGTAGCCGTACGCGATGTGCAGTCGCCAGTACGCCATCGCGATCTTCTCAACGAGAATCTCTTCAAGTGCATTTCCCGGGTTGAGGTCGCGGCGCAGATTCTCGAGCAGCAGAGTGTAGGTCCGGCTGTCATCGTCCGTTAGCACGAGCAGGCGCTGTGACAACACTCCATGTTTGAGGGCATTCCAACGGCTGCTGGATTTCCCTTCCTCCGTCTTCGGTCCTTTCGACTTCTGTCCGTTCCGGCGATTGGCAGCCAGCTTGGCAGGCGATATCGGCTTGCGAGTGGTCTGGGCGCCGGCGCTCAATTGGTGGTTTTCTTCGCCCGACGGCGTGCTGCTGTTCGAGCAAGTTTCTAGTTCATTCTCATTCATACGATGTCCTCATGCGGCTGGTTGCCGCGATTCGCCCTCGATCTCAAGTCGCCAGGCACGAAGGTCTTTCGATATATAGGGATTTGGTAGCGGACGATTTCCGTCCATTGTCGAACTTCAACGTTGTGATGGCGGCGGTGTGGGTGAGTTTAGTGGGGATCCGGAGGAGGCAGGACCAGGTCCGGTCAATCCGGCGAGCGCTACGTCCGGATCCGGCGGTCAGAGTGAACTGAAGTGAGTACGGTGTGAATCGGACCGACAGAGACAAGGATCGGGTTCGAACGCAGGAGGGCCCACTCCCAGCCGACGGGCTAGCGGGGCCAGGGGAATCGGTGGCCCTATGACCAGGGTTCCGGTCGCCGGCGCGCCAAGAGATCGTTGGTCGGAGATGTCAAAGGACTGGGACGTACAGAATGGACCCGGCCCAGGGGAGCAACGGCGCAGTGGGGACCGGCGGAGGGAGGACCGGCGCACCAGCTACCGGCGCCGGCCACGTCCAACGATTTGTCCCGTCTTGCGAGCCAAACCCGCTTCCTCCCCAGAAATCTGGCTCACCCATGGCGCATTGGGGCCGGCGATGGATCTTAGCGATCAACTACTTTGGGGGAGGAGTTGGGTGAGGGGATCAGTCATCCTTTTTGACCAAGATCACGCACCCGCGTTGAATCACATCAGTTCAGTGTTCAGCGGAACTCGGGCTACAAGATGCGTGAGCGTGCTTCCGTGCATCCTCCGACGTGAAGCGCTGCTCGCACACCATGCAGCGTCGCCATTCCGATTCGACTCTAAACACCTTCCCTGCCCGATCTGCATATCTGGCTTCAGGAATGTATGGCGGTTTCATCTACACTCACTTTTCAGCGCAACGCCTGTCTTTGCATTTCTTCCACAATCTGGCGGAACTCGCGCATCGCTGAAACAACAATCGACCGCTCTGCCTCTTCGAACCAATTGGCTGAGACCGGGTGGCGCTCAAAATCGTTTTCCACGCCACGTGCTCGATGCGCCTCTGCCAGATAAATGTCGAACGTCACTCCAATGTTCTCGGCGATGACATGCCCTTCAGGCCTGATCGCCAAACGCGTTAAGACGAAAACTTCTGCTGGACGATGCATTCATGCCTCTCATTCTTGCGAGTTAGGAGCGAAGCGCCGGCTCGGAGGAACAGTCTTCCCCGAGGCCGCGTAACATGCGCATCCAAACCGAGCTACTCTGCTGATTGGGGAGAGGTCTTATCCAGAGAAAGCGAAAAGAACGCGTCGCGGAACGGCCAGCCAACCTCCCAGGCCAAACTGCTTTGCGATCCACCGATGACAACTATTCTTCGTCTTCGCCGATTAAGCCCGCTAGACGGTCGCCGCTTCCGATGCGCACTCCAGCATTGTCGTACGTATAGCCATTGCGTCTATAGGTCGCCATCGCGTTACCTGTACCGTCATATAATCGCTCTTCGTGGCCGGCAATCTCTCGAATTATTCCTTGCAACTTGCCATTTCTCTCGCGAAGGATCTGCATGCTTTTCCTCCCAGAAATTGTTTTGGATTTTCTGGCCAGCTATTCTTTTCAAGTCATCATTCCGACTCTGTTGGGGGAACACGAAGATAAATTAAGCTTGCCACGGCCGCGTGAAGTAACCAGGCCACACGGTGTTTCAAGACAAGGAATTACCCAGCAGAATTTTGGGAGAAGCCTATACTGCAAGTATACAGTCGAGATTTCATCTTTGGCCAACTGTAAGCCGCTGATTTCAGGCCGCTTACTCAATCAGCATCAGCGACAGGCTTTTGGGTTTCAGATCGATATAGCCCAACGCTCGCGGAAAACAGGGTTCGTGTCAGAATCGATGAGGACGTGTCTCAGGACAGTTTGCCGGCTCACAGATTGCTCTCCGATCAGGTCGATTTAGCTCCTTTCAGTTCTCGATCTCGTTGTCGAAGATCTCTTGCAGCTTCCTCATAATGTCGGCGCAGGGCTCATAACTTGGCATTTGTCCCCTTTTTCAGTTGACGTTCGTCGTCCGCAGTGACGCTCTTGCACCGGTGACATTCTCGAGGTGGACCGTGAACCTCACGGCCTCGTCCGCGTCGGGGAACTCCGCGACCATTTCGGCACTGTCCCCAAGCCTGGCTACATAGGCGTTCGACGGCGCGAATCCCGCGAGCAAAGCCGTCCAACCCCGCTGGAAGTCGATGCCGTCCCTCCAGCGCGCAGCCAAGCGCACGACCACTTCCGCCGCCGGTTTTGGGAAGACCCCGTTTTGGTCAGGCAGGCCGCCCCGGCATTCGTTCGCCCTAATTTCTTCGCTCTTTATGTTGTTCATATTGTTCTCTGCCTCTTAAATACCGCTTGCGCGGCAAAATCCATGAGCATGTCACTCCACTGCGCAGGCGAACTGCCACTACCCAGGTGCCACCTCACGGCGCGACCGAGTACAGCTCGGGAGGACGTTACATAGTCGTACCTCCTTGCTCCTACACGGCCGGCGGAATATTGAAGTCCTCGTAGTTGATACCCTTGACAGCAGACTCTTTTTCTCGGGCATGAAGCCGCCGACAGGAAACTCGAAGCCCGCAATTCCTAAGTTAGAGAGGGCAGAGGATGGGAGCGGGATGGATGCCCTGCATTGCACTTGCGCATGCGTAATAGACCCCCGATAGATGAGTTCCCCGTTCCTTCCTGCACGCGGGGCAGCCCTTGGGTGAAACCCAGCCGTTGCTCGCGAAGAATTCCTGAGAACCTTGCGACCACAGGAAATGCTCGTGGCACGGGACGCATTCCAGGTGTTTGTCGTTGGAGCCGACGAGAGACCGCGAGAGTCAGACCTCAACTGGCCGCCGCTGCCAATCGAGATGCCAAGAAGGTCCTCGATCTCAGGCCGCTCCATGCGTTCGCGCTCGAACAAGGCGAAATCGAGCTTTTGGATCATCGTCCAGTCCCTCTCGACCATTTTCTCGGCTTGCTTGGGATATTTCGCCATCAACTTGCGATCGGTGGTGACCTGGCGCACCTACTTCATGTCGGCGACGAAACGACCGCGGTCGGCGCATTCCTTGTGCCCCCCGACGTCAGACAAGTACTTGTTGTGACCGGCCCGTCCCGCATAAGTGATCAACGCGGACCAGCCCAAAAAAGTCAGATTAAGAGCGAGTTATTTCCGCGCGGGAAGGTGGTCGATTGCGAAAAATGGTCAGAGGAGGCTGACGTCTTTGCATGTTCCCATGTGAGGTCCGGGCAGCCACTACTTGGATCAGACCTCGTCGTACAACCCTAGGACTAACACGACGTCGTCCAAAGAACCCTCCGCAACAGGCGCCGCCGCGATGACCGATGAAGAGCAAGAACAAAGAAGAAAAGATTATAGGGTGTAATGTACAAAGGCCGGCATGGAAGAAGTGCCGGGAGCCTAGGTTCTGGACCTCGGTACTGTTGGAGGTCGGTAGGTAATCCGAGCATATGGACGCCTAAGGCGAGCAGTCGACTCGGGTGCAGGTCGCAAAAAGGAGTGACGGGCTTTATTCGGCTAGGGGCCAACTCGGGCGGGGCCATTGTATTCTTCGAACGTGCACAATCTGCCGCCTAGCAGCCCGGGCCCAGAAAAGTCCCTACTGTGGTGGCGACACCCGTTCTATCGCTCGAGATGGAAGCAATGGCACGGCGACTGGCTGAACATCGCCGACACAAAGCCGGCCAGTGCGAAGACAAGTCCGGCAGCCGTCCTGGCGAGGCTCAAACAAGTGCAATGCGATCCCGATGTGGCCTTGCGTCTAGCCTTCCTGGAAGCAAGCCATAAGCCCGCTACTCAATCGGAGCTTGCGAAGGACAGCAAGAGGCAGCAGCAGCTCAAGCGCAACCTTGATCAGTCCCGGAATCACCTTTGGAAGGCCATGCTCACGCTGACGCAGCTAACCCGGGCCAGACTTCAAGACGGCAGTACAAGAAACGACCGCATTGACCGAAAAGTGGATCAGTACCGAAACCATGTTTTGAAGGCTGCCGTTGAGCTGGAGGAGGCCCAGTCGGACGTACCTCTTATCTTTGTCACGCGCGTGGACATCGTTTCATTAAGAGCAATGTCCGACACGATCAATCCCGACAGCGTCGGTTCGCTAAAGAGCTTAATCGCTATGTGCGATCACGAACTTGAGACGCTGCTCTGGCCTCGCGCAGTGGAACTAGCTCCCGGCCACGAACTGTTTACATTGGTCTCATACGTCGAGGCATGCAGCGGCCAACCCAACTTCCCGCTCGTAACCGATCTGCTGGGGGCTGTGTATAACGCGCAAGGCCGATGGCCGCCGACTAGAAAGGCAATCGAAAAGCAAGTTGAGCGATTTGCCAAGCTGAATTCCATACAGCCTGAATTAATCAGAGAATCCACATTCGACAAGGCGAGTTCCGGCGAGCTAAGACAGGAATTGCTGGCCTACTACCCCAAGCAGCCGCTGCCATGAGGGAGCACACATCCTCTTCCTTCCACGCCGGCTTCCTCCCTGCGGGCATCTAGCCAAAAGGTTGCCGCCCCGACAGCCATGAGCTGTGCGACGTCTGCGGTGCCCCCTAGCGATTGCCTGGCTGAATTCTGTTTTTTCCTGTCGGTCCGAAACCTCCACTACGGTGAGAACCTGAAAATGGAGGATTTGAACCATGCAAACCAATAGCAATAAGGCTGCGACCGCGCAGAACGCCGTCCATGCCAGGCCGCAGCCGCGAACTACGTCAGATGGTAGTACAGCCCGGAGCGACGCATTCGTGTCGAGCGCAGAAGCAACGTTCACGCGGCCACAACCCATCCGTGCGGCAGAAACACACGTTACAACGTCAGCTCCTGCCGAAACTTCCGCAAATGCAGAAGTTCCGTCCGACTCACAAGCACTCGCAGCGGAGCCGCCCATCATGCCGCTGCCTGCCAAGGGAGCGCTCGCCTTCCTCGGGGTCAAGCCCAACATAAAGGACATGACGCTAGACGAGAAGTTCGCCTGCCTCAAGCAATGCTTTGCCTTCGGCTACGGCATACGCAGAATCCAGGTGGAAGTCTTTGAGTCAATCGTGGCGGAGTTCAAGACCTACGCCAAGGACCGCAACGGGGTGCCCACTGTCGAGGAAGGCTTCAAACAGCGGGGTCTCAACTACAAGACAATCTACTCGGCCATACAGCGCGAGAAGGAACGCCGCACCGAGGACGCAAAGTTCTTCGCAGAAATCAAGACGCACTTATCTACCAAGAACGTCCGCGGCCTTGACTCTACCGAGAACGACCTGCCACCCGTCGGCGAGAAGGTCGTCGCAGAGGATGGCCGCAGGGCACTCGTACTAGCCCATGGCACGCAGCATGCGCCCAGCGGCGATCCTTCGGTAGAGATCGTGTACGAGGACGACGGGACGTCCGAAGTGAGGAAGGCGGGAAGCCTTGTGCCACTTGCCAAGGTGCTGGAGGCCAAGAAAGCTGTCGCCAAGAAAGGCAAAGAGAAGGGCGGCAAGGGGCAGGATGAATCACGAACGAGGCGAAATGCCGCTGCCGCCGCGAAGGGGCAGAGCGAACTGCCGGCAACCGATGCGAACCGGATCGAGCCAGTACCGAAGGTGTTTCCGACTCTTGCCCAGGGGAACGAGAGCGAACTCTTCAGGTTCCTGTCCGCCGATGCAGTTGGCAGCAAGTCGCTGATTAACGCCGTATTCGCAGGCCTAGACCAGGCATCGTTCCGCAAGCACCTGACGAAGTTCGCGCAGCGCATCGCGGACAAGTTCTACGACGGAAAGTACAAAGTTGTAATTACCGAGCCTCAACCTCTGCCGCCCGAGACAAAGGCGACAGTGGCGCCGCCGGGGGATCCTGGCCAGTCCCCGGTGACGAAGGTTGCCGACAAGTCGGCTCCCACCACCAACGGCTACTACTGGATGTTCAGCAAACGCGAGAGGCCGTATTCGATTTACAAGGTCGGCGAAGAGGAAGCCTTAGGCATCCTCTGCGAGTGCAAGAACAGGGCAGATGCCGATCTCAAAATCGCGAGTTATGAGCGCGATCACGTCGCGCCACCGCAACCCGTTGAGCCTAACGAATCGCCGCTCAAGGAGGCCGTCTATGCCTAGTGGCAACGTGTTGACTGACATAGATCGTCAGCTGGCGCTCGCCACATGCCATCACGAGGCTTCCCACGCTGTGGTGGCATGGCGGGTTGGCGAGATGGCTAGCTTTATCCAGCTCGGTTCGATTCACGGCGGCGAGGGCGATTTCAGCACGATGAGTTGGAATCCTCCCATCCACGATTTCGACCCGGTGGGGATGATTAAGACTGTCTTCCTGCCAGGTAAGAAGGAGCGCGCTCCGAAGCTCAGCTATAGTCAGCGCCTTTTCTTGGGTATTAGAGCCTATGCAGTTTCGCTTCTCAAATTCAATTTGAATGAGGTCGTTATGACAATCACCAAACGCAAGAAAGATGTGTACACTGTCGGCATTCATGCCAATGGAAGTCTTTATCTCTATCCATGCTTCTGTTCTAACCACCGCCAAGCCTTTGAAATGGCCGTTGCTAACCATGAGCAGGCGTGGGGCCCGCTTCCCTCGGACTTTCGCTGCCTCGTAGATGGCCCGTGCCATGAAAGCGATTGTGATTGTGGCACGCCGTGCATCATGGAAGTCATCAAGTCAAGCGGACCTTACCATCTGGGCCTGATGAATTAGGCTTCGACGGAACCCCTGGATCGGCAGAGGAGCGGCGGTCACCCATCGCTTCCTGCCAAACCACGGCGCGCACAGGCTCATACATAAGCGCAACAAACGCGCACAGATAGCCGAGCTCAAGACAGGCGCTGATGTACGAACAGGAAGAACTGGACAAGTTCTTCAAGGCCTGCGACGAAGAAGAGCGGCTCTGGTTCGAGTTCTTCTTGGTGACCGGTACGCGAGAGCAAGAAGTGATGCATACGTACTGGTCGGATGTGAACTTGGCGGCCAGTACCGTTCGAGTCAGCCACAAGCCCGACCGTGGATGGACACCGAAGGCGTACAAGGAACAAGAGATTCCGATTCCCACGAAGCTTGTGAAGAAACTGAAGGCGCGAAAGGCGAAGGCCGACAAAGCATGCGGTCTAGTCTTCCCGACTGCGGGATGTAATCCGAAGCTGGATTTCCTAGACGGCCTGAAGGTCTGCGCGGAACGTGCCAAGCTCGACAAAGGGGATTTCTGGCTTCATAAGTTCCGCTCGACGTTTGCTACGCGGTGTCTGTGGGCAGGGGTGGATCTAAGGACGGTGCAGCAATGGCTAGGGCATAGCGATATGGAATCGACGATGCGGTATTTGAAACCGTCTCGCAGCCAGCGCGTGCGGAATAAAGTGAACGAGATCTTCGGCTAGGGTAGGCCTGAATTTGCAAAGAAGGGGTAGCCAATGCAGGAGGGAGGGAACCCTCGGTACAGGTGTTAGCCCGTACAACGGTTTAGCAATACACAGGTGGGTTCTGAACCGTTTGGAAAATTTTCTACTCTACTCCTCTTTTCAACGGGTTACAAATCAGTCGATTTGATCCGTTCTGCTTGGAAACGATCCGTTCTGATCGTGCAACCATTACAATTTCATGACAGTGGTCGATATTTTCCTTTGGCTTCGCGAGCCCCCCAAGAGGAACAAAGGGACCGCTTGAGGTGATCGTGATCCCGGTAAGACCTGCGGGTGATCGTAGACTTCGGCGGGGCCCACCGGAGTGTTGCCGTTGCTGGCTCTCACGCCGCCCTCCACGATCTGGAAAACAAAACGTGAACTAAGTATGCGGGACGCGCCGGGAGCGTTGGCCCCTCGTAAAGCAGCCAACGGACCCGGCGTTATCTCGATCTCTAGGCGTGGACTTTGGGTTACGGGGCCGAAATCACCTCGATGCTGGTCAGTCCTTGCGTAATGTTGTCGCCTCCGATCAGCACTACTTTTCCGGTCGTCAGAAGGATAGCGCTGTGGTTTTCGCGGGCTGTCAAAAGGGATTTCGACGAAACAAAAGTATTTGAGGTGGGATCGTACAGCTCCGTAGTCAGGGAGCTGTCCCCACCGGCGAACAGCACCATTCCATTCATCAGGAGAGTGGCGGTGCCCGCTGAGTGCCCATACAACAACGGCGGGACATTGTTGCTGAAGGTCCCGCTCGTGGGATCGTAGAGTTCAGCCGAGCCTCCCGCCGCAATGAGAACCAGCCCGTTATTCAGCATGGTGGCCGTATTGCGCGGCTTGCTGCTATGGAGGCTGCCGGTAGCTGCAAAAGTACCGGTCGTTGGGTCGTAGAGTTCGGCACTGTCGGCACTCCCGTTGGCGTTGGCGCCACCAGCAAATAACACCTTCCCGGAGGGGAGGTAGGTCGCGCTAAATGCAACTCGTGCAGTGGCCAGGCTCCCTGTTATCGTGAAGGCCGTAGTCGTGGGGTCAAACAATTCAGCAGAACTTAGCACGGTTCCGTCGAAGCCCGCTGCGATGAGCACTTTGCCGTTGTTCAACAGCGTGGCAGAGTGTTCCACCCGCGGGGTATTCAGGCTGCCTACTATAGTGAAGCCGTCCGTGGTCGGGTCGTAGATCTCAGCAGCGGCCACGTAGGTGTTTTGGTACCAATCGGGGTTCCCTCCGGCGATCAGAATCTGCCCGTTGGCCAGTACAGTCGCGGTGTGCCGGATGCGCGGGAAATTGAGACTGCTGCTGGACGAGGTCACGGCTCCAGAGACTGGATCGTACAGAAGAGCCTGGCCGATCACGTTGTAGTTGTTGTCTGCTCCGCCAACGATGAGGATCTTACCGTTGTTTGAACAGGCGCAACTCAGCATGGTAGCGGTGGACCACAAGCGGGCCGTCGGCAATGTACCAAACAGGAAGTTATCGGTAACGGACAATGTCGCGCTTGCCACAATGGTTGTGCCATTCGCGCCAGGTCCGCTCGCTTCGATCGTTGCGCTGCCGACTGTCCCGGTAACTGTGGCGAAGCCGGTCTGGTCGATCGTCGCGATCAGCGTATCCAGCGACGACCAGGTCGCACTGAAGAGCGTGGCAGTTGAGCCATCGGTGTACGTTCCGGTCGCTGTAAACTGCTGCGTTGTCACGCTCGGATAGCTCAATATCGTGCTCACTGGCGTGATCGCTATCGAAGTGAGAGCCGGTGGCGTTACCGTCACTGTCGCCGACCCACAGGCTGCGGAACTGCCGAAGCAGGCTGCGACCGTTACCGGAATGCCTCCGGCGGGAATCGTCGGGATAATTGCGGGAACGATGGACGCCACTCCGCCCGGTATTCCTTCGTAGATCGAATTCGTGATGCTCAGCACGCCCGCCGGCGTTGTGGACCATGTCACCTGGTTCTGAGTCCTGGCCGCGCCGTTGATCACCGCGAATGCGGTGAAAGTTGTCGGACCGGTCCCGACAGGGATTTGTATGTTGCTGGGAGAGACTATGAGCCCTCCGGAAATTCCAGCCGGAACCAGTGAAGCCGGTGTGTAGAGTTCCGTGCTTTGGAGGGGGTTGCTCCCGTTGGATCCGCCGGTGAAGAGGACATCTCCGTTTTCCAGCAGCGTGTCCGTTTGATAGGCACGTGCTGTGTTGAAGCTATAGGGTGTGGTCGTAAACGCAGCAGAGGTTGTAGCCGTTGGATCAAACAATTCCGCTGAAGAGAGATAGCTCGGAGCGTAATTATTGAGCGGGTCTGTAGTCTCTCCTCCTGCAAGTAGTACCAAACCACTGGGCAGCAAGGTCGCGGTGTGGTTGAAGCGGGCAGTATTCGGGCCCGAAACAGTGCTCATCATCAATTGGGTCCCGGGGTCAAAAATATCGGCAGTGGCAGAGGTCACGGCCGAAGTTGTCGTGAACGATGAAAGGCCGCCGACAATCAGGACCCGCCCGTCATTCAAGAGCGTGGCCGTCTGATAAACTCTGGCGTCTGTCATGTTGACTTGCATGCCCAGCCCATCGAAGACGAATTGCGAGATCGGTTGTGCGGTATCGAATATTTCGTAACTGTTGGTCGGATTATTGGTGCTGTCGGTGCCGCCGGCAAGAAGCACAACTCCGTTCAGGAAAAGACTGGCTGTATGGTTGGTTCTTGCCACAAGCATGGGTACCGCCAGGTCTGAGAAAAGCCCGGTATTCGGATCGTACATTTCGGTCGAACTCAGTCCAGACCCGCCGGCCACGAACACTTTGCCATTCTGCAAAAGGGTGGCTGTGTGACCCTCTCGCGGAGCGCTCATGCCACCCGTCAGTGTGAATGTACCTTTTGTGGGGTCAAAGATTTCTGCGGATGACAACACGTTGTTGCTGTTGTCCTGACCTCCAGTGATCAATACCGTTCCGCTAGCGAGTAGCGTGGCGGTGTGATAGGCTCGCGCAGTGTTCATGGACCCCGTCGCGGTAGACATATTGGTCGCAGGGTCATAGATTTCCGCCGTATTGGTGACGGCGAAACCCGGAGAGTAACCACCAGTGATTAAGACTCTCCCGTCGGCTAACCTCGTGGCTGTGTGGGGATCGCGAGCGATCGTCATGTTGCCGCCGCAGGCGAAGCCTCCCATAACAGACACGGTCAGTACAGTAGATCCGCTCACGGATCCAGAAGTGGCGGTAATGGTTGTCGGCCCGCCGCAGCCGGAACTTGCGGCAGTTGCCAGCCCGCCACTGCTGATGGTTGCCACAGCCGAAGAGGAACTCCAGGTCGCTGTCAATGGTGCGGTACTTCCGTCGGAATACGTGCCCGTTGCGGTGAATTGCTGCGTGCCCCCCAGCGGAGTCGAGGTATTCGCAGGCGTTACCGCAATCGAGTCGAGCGTTGCGGTGGGAGCAGAGATTGTGATCGTGCCCGCACCGACCGTGCTGGCGTAGTTTGGATCAGTACTGGTGAACGCCGCGCTCACCGTGTAGATTCCTGCAGAGGAAGGCACAGTGGTTGATCCGTTGTAGGAGATCACGAACGTGCCATGGACCGTAGCACCACCAATTCCGGTCGCCGTCGCCGTGGCCGAGTGCGGATTCCCATCCTGAGTGAAGGTTCCGCCTGTGACTGTGATCGTGGGAGTTGCTTGACTGACTACGAACGATCCCGCGGCGGTGCCTGAGTAATTGGGGTCCGTTACAGTCGCGCTAATCGGATAAGTCCCTGCATTCGTGTCCGGCGCTCCCGTCAGATTAACTGCCAGGCCAGTTGGAGTCGTCGTTACGGTGGGCGACAGAGCACTTCCCGTGTAGGTTTGCGACAGATTGCTTAACGTCACCGTCACCGTCGCTTTTCCGATGACGAACGATCCCGAAGCCGAACCGTTGTAGTTGGTGTCGTTCACCGTCGCCGTGACCGGATACGTGCCGGCGGTGGTGTCCGGGGCTCCGGTAAAGGCGACCGTCAGTCCGGAGGGAACGGTGGTAGCTGTCGGTGTCAGCGGGCTTCCCGTGTACGTTTGCGATAGGTTGCTTAACGTCACCGTCGCCGTCGCCTTGTTCACCGTGAGCATCACACTTGCCATGGCGGTGGTGTAGTGAGTTGTGTCCGTCGGAGTAAACAGCACCGATAAGGTCTGGTTTCCTGCTGGCAGGGCGGTACCAGCAGACGGTGTATAAACGTACGTGCCCGCTATGGCTGTGCCATTCACGACGACGGTGGCGTCGAGTTGAGCAGAAGTCAGCGCTGTCCCGTAGGTGATCGGCGCCGGAGTTGGCCAAGTGATGGTCGGGGTGATGAGGCCGCCAGCGGTGACGGTAACCGAGGTTGAACCCGACTTGGTAGTTTCGCCGACGTTGAGAGCGGCCTTAACGGTAGTCGTGCCTGCCGCTTTACCTGTGGCCAGTCCCTGGCTGCCCGCAGTATTGCTGATGGTCAAGACTTTCGTGGACGACGAAGACCAGTTCACCGCCGTGGTCAGGTTCAGCACGATGCCGCCAGGAAATGTTCCCGTCGCAGTGCACTGATCGGTCGCGCCTACCGCAACCGTGGAAGTGGCGCAGGCTGCCGCAACCTTCGAAACACTCAAAGTCGAGCCCGTCCCATTAAACACAGCCGTCTGCGGACTGTTGTTGGCGCTGTCGTTCACAGTGAGGGTGCCGGTGCGGGCGCCCAGTTGTGTGGGCGTGAAAGTGACGCCGATCGAACAATGCCCGACAGCGGGGACCGACGATCCGCACGGGTTGGTAGCCGCCGTGGTGACCACAAAGTCGCCAGTGGCCGTTGCGCCGGAGAAAGCAAGGGCCATCGGGAGACTGTTGTAAAGAGTGATGTTTTTCGTACTGCTTGTACCCACTCCAACATTTCCAAAGTTCAAGGTTGCGGTGGACAGACTGGCCTGCGCCACGCCGATGCCCGCAAGAGTAATGGTCTGCGGGCTGTTGCTGGCGTTGTCCGTGACGGAGACCGACCCCGAGAAGCTTCCGGTCGTAGTCGGGCTGAAGGTCACGCCGATAGTGCAATAGGTGCCTGCGGCCAGAGAAAAGCTCGTGGAGGGACAAGCGCCTGTACCTTTCGGATCTGCGAAGGGAGCGCTCGGGGGCGTGATGCTGGAGACCAGCAGGGGAGCCGTGCCGGTGTTGGTCAGACGCACGGTCTTTGCGGCGCTGGTGGTCAGCACTGCCTGACTCCCGAAGTTCACGCTGGTTGAACTGAGCGACACGGTCTGCGCCGACAACGACGCGACGCTAAGAAGCAGAACGGCCAACATCACACAGACTGTCCAGTGACGACGCATTTCGATCCTCCGGAAGAACGGTTAGAGCAGCTGCAACGTGACTCCAACGCACGCCCACTCACCTAGATAAAAAGAAATCCCGGATCAAAAGAGCTCACGCTGAGAACATTAATTTTCTGCGCATGGCTCTAACGGGCTCGCACGGGAAACATTTTTTTTCTGGGTAAAGGCTGAGCCCGACTGGGAAGGATGGAGAGCGTTCCGCTGTTTACTTGATCTGAACCGTTGACTTGGAGGCCACTTGTGGATACTTTTTGAACGTTTGGGGAGGGTTCAGTGGCAGATGCCGCGCCAGCTTCGGTCAGCGCAATGCTGGCCAATTGGAACGAGACGGATCGGGAATCCTTTCGCGAGCTCGTGCCCCTTCTCTACGAAGACCTGCGGCAGGTTGCCCATCGGCATCTTCGCAAGGCCCGCCCCGATCACACTCTACAGACCACTGCCTTGGTGAATGAAACCTATCTCCGCATGGAGCGGTATCCGCAGGGAAAATTTCAAAATCGGGCGCACTTTGTGGCCATCTGCGCCCTGTTGATGCGGCAGGTCCTGACCGAGTATGAGCGCGCCCGGCGGGCGGCCAAACGAGGAGGAGGGGCTTGCAACCTCACTCTGGATGCCGGGGATGTAGCCAAGAATCGCGCTCTGGACTTGATCTCGCTCGACGACGCTCTCGAGGAGTTGGCGCGCCTGAGTCCGCTGCAAAGCCGGATCGTGGAATTGCGCTTCTTCGGCGGCCTGTCGGTGGAAGAGACCGCGGAAGTGACGGGACTCTCACCGGCTACTGTAAAGCGGCACTGGTCCATCGCGCGTGTCTGGCTCCACGAAGAAATGAGCCGAGGCACGCTCAAATGAACCGCGAGCGATGGGAGCAGTTGCAGGAGCTGTTCCACCAGGCCGTGCAGCTGGACTCTGGGGAACGCCGGGCGTTTCTGGATCAACATTGCTCCAGTGATCTCGAACTACGGCGGGAGCTGGAGGAGATGCTGGCGGCCGAGCGCGAGCTGAGTCCCAGTTTTCTGGAAGGTCCGGCATTGCAGAGGGTGGCTCGGGACCTGTCAACACCGTCAATTCCGTCTATCCTGCCCTCCGGAACCAGGCTGGGCTCCTACGAAATCGTCGCGTTGATTGGCGCAGGGGGCATGGGCGAGGTGTATCGCGCCCGCGACTCCGCCTCAGGCGTGAAGTCGCCATCAAGGTCCTGCCGGCTTCTGTCTCCGCAGATCCCGACCGGTTGCGGCGTTTTGAGCAGGAGGCGCGGCGGCAGCGGCACTGAACCATCCCAACATTCTTGCCGTGCACCAGATGGGCACGTATGAGGGCGCGCCGTATCTGGTCTCGGAGCTGCTGGAAGGGGAAACGCTGCGCGAGCAGATCACGCGCGGCCGATTGTCCGTGCGCAAGGCGATTGACTATGGGGTGCAGATCGCGCAGCGGCCTGGCGGCAGCACATGAGAAAGGCATCGTCCATCGCGATCTGAAGCCGGAGAATTTGTTCGTCACCAAGGACGGGCGGTTGAAGATTCTGGACTTCGGACTGGCGAAGCTGACGCAGCCGCAACCGGACTCCGAACGCAGCGCACCGACGCTGGCCGAGCGGCACGGAAGCCGGGCGAGTGATGGGCACGGTGGGCTACATGTCGCCGGAGCAGGTGCGGGGACAGGCGGCCGACCATCGGGCCGACATCTTTGCCTTCGGCGCGATTCTGTACGAAATGCTGGCGGGGAAGCGGGCATTTCAGAAGCCGACTTCGCCGGACACGATGAGCGCGATTCTGAACGAAGACCCGCCGGGGATTTCGCAGGTCGCGACAAACGTTCCACCAGCGCTACAGCGGGCGGTGCATCGTTGTTTGGAGAAGAGCCGGAGCAACGCTTCCAGTCGGCTTCGGACTTAGCGTTTGCGTTGGAAACCTCGTCGGAATCGAGCAGTTCCTCGGTAGCTGTCATCAACCAGGAATCCCGCTCGCGTTGGATGTGGGCAGTGGCAGCAGGAGCTGTGGTTGTGCTTACGGTGACACTCACTGCATGGTGGAGAATGCCGCTTGCCGTTCCGGTAGTGGAGTCTGTCACGCAGCTCCACCGACGACGGCGACCCAAAGCAAGGCAAATTAGTGACTGACGGATCGCGGATTTATTTCAACGAAGGGCAGACCGGGAGTTGGAGAATCGCACAGGTCTCGGTCACAGGTGGGCGTACTGCACTGGTTGATACCAGATTTGCCGACCCCCAGATTGCCGGACTGGCACCAGATGGTTCAGCGTTACTCGCTTTGGTTGGCGGCTGGAACAGTATCGCCCACGCCTTATGGTCGATTCCCCTGCCTGCGGGAGAGCCGCGGCGCCTCGGCAACGACGAAGTGGTGGATGCAGACTTTTTTCCGGATGGTCGCATCGTTTTCGCTAAGGGAACGGATTTGTATGTCGCCGACAAGGACGGTGCGTATCAGCACAAACTGGTTTCGCTCTCCGGGCACGTAGAGTCTCCAAGCGTTTCCCCAGACGGGAAGCGGACGGTATTCACAATGTATTCTCCCGGGACTACATCGCTAGTTGAAAGCGAGGACGGTAGCAGTCTCCACACGATTCTGAAATTCAGCCGAGAGGAGGGACTCTGTTGCGGCAGGTGGAGTTCCGATGGTAAGTATTTCATCTACCGCACCTCGCACGAGGGCAGACAAGATCTTTGGGCACTCTTGGACCAGACCGGATTTTTTCGTCGCTCCCAAGGACCAGTCCGACTCACTAATGGACCACTCTCCTACTCGGGTGCCTGCCCAAGCCGTGACGGAAAACAGATCTTTGCGATCGGAGCAAAGTTACGGAGCGAACTGGTTCACTATGATGAAAAGTCACGACAATTCCTGCCCTTCCTCTCGGGGATCTCGGCGGTCAATCCAACCTTTTCACGGGACGGAAAATGGGTTGCTTACACTTCCTACCCCGACCGTATTCTCTGGCGAAGCCGCAGCGATGGGACCCAGCGATTCCAGCTGACCTACCCGCCAATGCGAGTGGCTTGGAGTTTCATTTCGCCAGATGGTACAGAGTTGCGTTTCGACCTCTCAGGCTGAAAACTATGTGATCCACATGGATGGCGGGCCGCTACAACTGGTGGGGGAGAAACCTGCTTTTGGCCCGGTCTGGTCCCCGGACGGGAATTTCCTGGTCCTTACTCATCCGACTCCAGGAAAACATACCGGAGAAAAAGACTGGGAGGAATTCCAGAATGTCGACTTGCGCACCGGGAAAGTATCCGTTATTCCTTCTTCCCAAGGAATAGTCGGTAGCTGGTATGTCGCACAGGACACCCTAGTCGGCGCTACCGAAGATACTAAAATGTTCCGTACCTTTGACTATAAGACACAAAAATGGTCTGACCTTGTGGCCGGGGACTTTGTGGGCTGGGCGGTCGCGCCAAGCGGCGAGTATCTATATTTCGCGACGGGCGGCTCGGAACCAAAGGTTCGGCGGCTCCGATTCGCCGACCGCAAGGTGGAAACAATCACCAGTCTCAAGCAGCTTCGCCGGGCCGTAGATCCGCTCACCGGGGGGGTGAATCTCAACATCGCCCCGGACGGTTCCCCGGTTTTTTCGCGTGACATCGGTTCCGAGGAGATCTACGCGCTAGATGTCCGATGGCCTTAACAATGCTTCGAACAGTACCGGAAAAAACTAGGTGACAAGGATTCGCACTCCATCCCCATGCCTCCGGCCGAACCAGTCGTGCACATCCGTCAACTACTGGTTTCCTGGCAACCCTGCACTGAAACTCCTCACAGCTGGAACGTTTCAACGTTTCTGATTAGCAAACTACAGATTTCTGACGCAATGAGGGGACATTAAGAAGCCCTGTCTTGCGTGGTTCCACCAGAGCGATTTTGGGTAGGTTTTCTAACACACAACGGAAATGGTTCTTAGTTGAAATTTTCTACCGACCACCTAGTTTCAGTTTCGTCTCAGCTATTGTGGACCGCTCTGAGATCGAACCGCACACACGTGTCGATGCGAAACGACGGTGTAGTGGGATACTCGCCCGGTCTGACATAATCTTTCAATGTGCGGCCGCTATCGACTCTCGCGACGAAAGCAGATGATCGCCGAACACTTTGAAGTTCTCCCCGATGACGATGACTGGACGCCGCGCTACAACATCACCCCGACGCAGCCCGTCCCGATCATCCGCCAAAATCCGAAGGAAGCACGCCGCGAGCTGTCGTTGGTCCGGTGGGGTCTCATTCCCTCATGGGCGAAGGACATGTCGGGCACTGCCGGTATGATTAACGCGCGGTCGGAATCAGCGGCCATCAAGCCTGCGTTCCGCGATGCTCTGAAATCTCGCCGCTGCCTGGTTCCTGCGGATGGGTTCTACGAGTGGGCGCGCGCAGGGAAAGCCAAACAGCCATACTGTTTCGAAGTTAACGAGGGCGAGTTGTTTGCCTTCGCCGGATTATGGGAGCGATGGAAGGACCCGAACGGCAACTGGATCAAGTCATGCTCGATTCTGACCACGACGCCGAATGCCGTGACAGCAGCCGTCCATGACCGGATGCCGGTCATCCTTTATCCAGACAACTACGACCTCTGGCTCGATCCCGGGTTTACTGACGTGACTGCCGTGTCCGAGCTGTTGAAGCCCTACGATGCGCGGCTGATGCGATCTTACCCGGTTAGCACGAGGGTCAACCACGCCGCGAACGATGATCCGGAATGCAGCGCGCCTGTTGCCGCAGCATCACCTTCGCAGGGGCAATTGTTCTGATGGGAGGAAACAGCCAACCCACAGCTACGTTCTAAGTCTCGGACTATGAGAAACCTAGATTACAAGCGTCGATTCGAGGTTGCCGCCTACACGGAAAAATGGGCGGTAACTATGACCAAGGTTCGCATCCGACAGGCCGTTGCGTGCGCGCCCTTTCCACGATGGCACCTGCTAACATTTGCGGGCCCAGACGGCGGCGAATCACGGGGAGTCGTGGACATGCTCGCCGTTCGCAAAGACCACAGTGAGCCGCCGTCAGGCGCGAAGCGTGGTGATCTGTTTCAGATCGTCTTGATTCAGATCAAGGGTGGATCTGCTGCGAAGCCCACACCGGAAGATGCGAAGCGACTGAGGATTGTAGCTCGCCGTCACGGAGCCTGTGGCGTATTGTTGGCTACCTGGACAAAGGGCGCGGCGGCAAGATTCTACGCATTACGACGATCTCGATGGAACGAACTAAAGGATCTAGAATCGGTTTTCGGTAAAAGGTAAGGTCGTGCGCGATGCCGTGCGCAGCGCAGTTGCCTGATTATCGCCACAGACGTAACTTCCGTACTGTTCTTCAGGCAATGATTTGCTAACTAGGCTGCATGGGTTAGGAATCGTTCGATCGCTCCGAATCAGGTTGCATCTGCCAACTCTTCAACAGTTGGAGAATGCTATCGCCGTCCGTTCCGTGGAACAAAGTACGGATCATGATCTCTCCTCGAACCTGATCAGAGTTGGGAAGCTGCAATTCGCGCTAAAGATTTTCCCGCTTGGGAGAAGCTCTGTCAATTTGTGTTCTTCAGAATCGGAGACCAGGCAGAGGGCACGCAGGGTTGCATGCCCTTCTGACCGTGTCGCTGCTCTTAACCCTTTTTCGCCTTGAACTTCGCCCATCTCGCTCGCTGTGCCGCTGCGATCCTTGCACGGGCTGCTGCTGAGAACTTGCGTTTCCCGCCTCTACCGCCTCCACTCGCGCTTCCGGCAATTCCACTCAACGCTTCGATCGCTTTGTCCAACTTCGCTCGCTCTGCTTTCAAATGCTCCAGTGCCGCACCTAGATCAGCCATTGGGTTCTGCTTTCTACCGGGAGGAAGATTTGACAGCTTGCGGCCCCATCATACGCTGAAAGAGCAGTGAAGATTCAAGGCTCCAACGTCGCAGCTCAATAAGGGTTATAGTCGATTCAAAGTTTAGTTATTTGCTGCATATTGTTGACTCGCGAATGTCGTTGTATCATTCTCTTCCCTGCGAGGGATCTATGACCCGACACTTCGCAATCTCTGTGATTCTGATTCCAAGCTTTCTTGCGCCGTTCGTGTTTGCAAAGACCATCAATATTCCGGCAAACCAACCGACGATTCAGGCGGGGATAAATGCAGCCGCCAAGGGGGACACGGTCCTAGTGTCTCCTGGTACATACAACGAGAACATTAATTTCCGCGGAAAAGCGATAACTGTTAAGAGTTCCGCGGGCCCGAAAGTCACGATCATTGATGGCGGTGGGATATCCGCAGTCGTGATATTTTCTTTAAAAGAGACTCGGGCTTCGGTACTCAGGGGCTTTACGATCCGCAACGGCCTTAGTGGAACGGCCACCAGCAATTATGTGGGTGGTGGCATCCTCATCAACAATGCATCTCCGACAATCCAGGGCAATGTCATCGAGAACAATCTCGCGGTCTATGCCGGAGGAGGCATTGGAATAAATCTTGGATCGCCGCTAATCGAGGGGAATACGATTCAGGACAACGGCCAGTCCCCGAGCTACGATTTTGGAGCCGGTGGTGGCGGGATAGGCGTGATTGGAGCAGGTTCGGCGCAGATCGTCGGCAACGTGATTCGAAACAACAGCTGGAACAATGCCGGCGCCGGTTTCGGCGGAGGCATCGCGCTGTACAACTCCGGCTCGACTCTAGTCGAGAACAACATCATTCAGGGAAATGTTGCGGGAACCTGGGGCGCTGCTATGTGGACCTACGGGGATACGTCCGGTACGGTTGTTGCTCAAAATCTTATCACCGGCAACAGCGCAGCCGAAAATGACAGCGGTTTATACTTGGACAGCACCCTGGCGGCGCTGGTAAACAACACCATAACAGATGGCCCCAAAGTACTCTACAGCACTCGATACACCGTGCTCCTTCCGGACGATGCCTCCACTATCGTTGCAAATAATCTCATTATAGCTTTCTCTTCAGCATCTAGTGCGGTCGAGTGCATTAACAGTCTTACGAATCCTGCGAATTTCTACAACAACAATGTTTATAGCAGTCAGGGACCAGCCTATGTGTTTTGCACCGATCAGACGGGAACAAACGGCAATATTTCCGCCAATCCAGAATTCGCTGCAAAGAGCAATTTTCGTTTAAAGGCAGGCTCTCCGGCCATCGATGCCGGAAACAATTCCGCTCCCGATCTAGCGGGCACGGATCTGGCGGGCAATCCTAGGATCGTCAACGGAAATGATGGTGCGACTGCGATCGTTGATATGGGGGCGTACGAATTCCTCCCCGTTTCGCTGGCGCCAAAGAGCCTTTCATTTGGTGTGCAGGCTATCGGTAGCACGACGAGCAAGACGGTATTGCTTACCAATGCTCAAGACAAGGTTCTGGAGATATCTTCCTACTCGGTTCCAACGGGCTATTCCTTGAGCGGTTGTGGAACCAGCATTGCGGCCCTTAAGGGTTGCACGATGACAGTCACATTCCACCCGCTAACAGCAGGCACCTTCAAGGGAATGCTGACCGTCACGGATGATGCCGGGAACACTCCTCAGATGGTTAGCCTATCTGGCAGAGCTCACTGACGCTTCGGTTTTCGAGTAAATCAAGATTTATCGATAAGCAAAAGGAATGTATGATTCGACACTCCGCGCTCTCTCTGATCCTCATTCCAACCTTTTTTTCGACCTTAATTTTCGCCAAGACGATCCACGTTCCAACGGACCAGCCGACCATTCAGGCAGGGATTGACGCCGCCAGCACAGGTGATACGGTGCTTGTCGCTCCCGGAACGTACAAAGAGAACATTAATTTCAACGGGAAAGCGATCACAGTGAAGAGTTCCAACGGACCGAAAGTTACAATCATCGATGGGCAAGGGCTAACCTCAGTGGTGAGATTTTCCTCGAACGAGACATCAAAGTCAGTCTTGAGCGGATTCACGATTCAAAATGGCAACGCTCTCAACAGCCCAGAAGGGGAAGGGGGAGGCATTGCTGTCGAATCAGCATCTCCCGTCATCAAAAGCAACATCATTCAGAACAATCTGGGCAGCAATGGTGGTGGAGGAATAGGGGTGGGTTTTGCATCTCCACTGATCCAGGGAAATACGATCCGGAACAACAATCAGTCTTCACAGGTATCGGGCGGAATTGGTGGCGGTGGCATCAGCGTTCGCGGAACCGGTTCTGCGCGAATCATCGGGAACACAATCCAGAACAATACTTGGAATAATGTCGGTGCTGGCGTTGGCGGAGGCATAGCTCTGTTTAATTCCGGATCGACTTTGATCGAGAGCAATACAATTGAGGGTAATGTCACGGGAACATGGGGCGCCGCGATATCGATGGTCAATGATGTGTCCGGTACTATAATTGCGCAAAACCTGATCGCCGGAAATAGCTCACCCGATGATGCAGGCATCTACTGGTCAAACCCTCCAGCAGTGCTCGTCAATAACACGATTACAGATGGTCGTACCGCAACGGGCGGCAGTACGAGTATCGTCGTCGCCAACGCCCTCAATTCCTCCATGGTGACGGCGAACAATATCATCGCAGCGACGAATACTGCTACCAATGCTTTCTACTGCGTTTCCAACTCCATCCCAACTCCGTTGAATTTCTACAACAATGATGTTTTCAGTACGAAAGGAACAGCCTATGCAGGCATGTGCACCGACCAAACTGGAATCGATGGAAACATCTCCGCCAACCCTAGCTTTGTCTCGTCCAGCAACTTTCGCTTGAAAGCCGGATCGCCAGACATTGACGTGGGTAGTAATACTGCTCCTGACTTGCCGAGCACCGACGTTGCAGGTAATCCACGGATCATCAACGGGAATGACGGTTCCACGGTAATTGTAGACATGGGGGCGTATGAATTTGTTCCTGTCGTCCTGTCGCCTAAGAGCCTCAGTTTCGGACTGCAAGCAGTAGGCAGCGCCGCGAGCAAAACAGTTAAGCTGACCAACGCTCAGAATAGAGTTCTGAACATCTCGTCGATTTCCGCTCCAACTGGCTACTCTGTTACGGGTTGCGGTATGAGCGTCGCAGCGCTTACCAGTTGCACCCTTACCGTAACCTTCCATCCTTTAACAGTCGGCATGTTCAAGGGGACGCTCAGTGTCGAAGGTGACGCAGGAAATAGTCCGCAGAACGTGACTCTATCAGGAAGTGCGCGGTGATTGATTGCGACCACAGCTCTCGGAACGCACAATAGTTTGAAGGCGCGTGTGGAATTCTATTTTGGACATACCGGCCAATTCGCCAGCGCATTGAACTTTCCACTGTACGGCTGTTCAGAATGAAAACTTGTAATCTACTTTGTTACGCTGAATGTGCTCGAACTGGTGGCACTGCCCCCGGAGGTCGTAACTGCTAACTTTCCATTTTTGGCCCCGCTGGGAACGGTAACCGTCAGTTCGGTGTCGGAAATCACCGAGAAACTATTAGTTCTTACGCCTCCGAAAGCCACCGCCGTGGTTTGGGTCAGGCTCGCGCCCATGATCGTGACTGCGGTTCCCACCGGACCATCGGTTGGAACGAAACTGGTGATCTGCGGAATGACATCGAACTTCTTGGAGCTTTGCAGGATCCGGCCCGGAGTGGTAACTGTGATGTATCCGGTAGTGCCATCGGCTGGAACTGTCGCGACAATCTCTCCGGCTTGAGGTATCGAGAATGTGGTTGCATTGACTCCGTTAAAATCGACGGCAGTTGAGCCTGTCAGGCCCATTCCTAGAATGGTAACCCTTGTTCCGACTTTTCCCGATAGCGTCTTCAGGGCGACAAACGGCGAAAGCCCGGTCGAGATGCTGAAGAGAGTGCCGTAACCACCGGGTCCTTCACCGAAAGTTGTTCCATAAAACTTTCCGTTAGTAGCTTGGATCGGAGCGCACTGGGGGTCTGTGCCGTCATAGCTATTGAAGCTATGTAGGGTTTTTACTACACCCTTTGGGGTCATCTTAAAGACCATACCAAAAAAGTACATGCCTCCCGTTTGAGCTGTACCGTAGAAATTGCCATCGCTACCCAGAACCAAACCAGTAGGATTAGATCCATCGGCGCCGCTGCCAAAGTCATGTAGTGTAGTCACTGAGCCGCCGAGGGTTATGTCGAAGGCTGTGCCGTCATTAAGGCCGCCACCAACCTCGCTTGTACCGTAGAAGTTCCCATCGCTGCCCTGAATTAGTCCGGAGTAAATACCGGAGCCATCGGTGCCATTGAAGTTATGAAGTGTGGTAAACGATCCCTTGGCAGTGATCTCAAAAGCCGTGCCGTTGGAGGTAGTACCACCGCTAAAAGTTGTTCCGTAGAAGATTCCGGTCCTGCCTTGAACCAGACCGGCATTGGGGCCGGAGCCATCGTTGCCATCGAAGCTGTGCAGCACGGTCAACGTACCGGAAGAAATAATCTGAAACACCGTACCGCAGCCAGTGCTGCAATTGGTGCTAGACCCCCCATAAGCGGTCGTTCCATAGAAATTCCGGTCTGCGCCCTGAATGAGCGCGGAGTAAGGACCGGAGCCGTCTGTGCCTCCGAAACTGTACAACATAGTCAATTTGCCGGCCGGAGTAATCTTGAACACAGTACCGCAGCCAGAGCTGCAGTTGCTGCTGGAACCACCGTTGGAGGTTGTTCCATAGAAATTCCCATCGTCGCCGAGAACAATTCCTGTAGGGAAGGAACCGTCCGTCCCCTCGAAACTGTGTAGGGTGGTCAATGTGCCTGACGGCGTGACTTTGAATACCGTACCGCACCCGTTGGTGCAGTTGCTACTCGATCCGCCAAGCCCAGTCGTCCCGTATAGGTTCCCATCGCGACCTTGAACCAATTCTGAGTTGGGTCCGGACCCATTTGTGAGATCGAAGTTTACCAGTGTCGTAAAGGTCTGCCCGGCGGATGCAGTCGCGGAAGCAGCCAAAAAGATCGAAACGACGCACATCTTCGACCACTCGAACTTCAGCATAATACCTCTTTGGCGCTTCTCCACGATGCGAAAGCGGCTCTCTTTGAGCACACACTCGCGGGATAGAAATGCGCCGGTGGCTAACTGCCTTGGGGGTAGGCGGACCGGGCCCGGAGATTATCGGCTCTGGCGGAACACCTGTCAACACAGGACTCTTGGCGCCATAGAGTCAGTCCAGTGAAGCCAACCAGCAACGGCTGGTGCATACGGACTCCAAGTGTGATCAAGGGGGCGGACCCACCCATCCCTGTCGAGAAATCGTAAAGTAGTCCTCAGCCTGCCGGCTGTTTTCCGCGCTGTCGCTGTCCTGGCTTGCTCCAAGCCTTGCGTCCTGATCGCGCACATCGACTGTACTCCCAGCGCGTCCTGAGTCTCGCTGATTGATCGCTGATTCATTTGCCTCTGGATGCCGCGCCGGTGGTCCTGTTTGGCCTGCGAGCGCATCCGACTAATGCACTGAAAATCGCCACGTAGTTTCAAGTAGTTTTGTCGATTGATTTCCATGCACGTCCGCACTATGGCCAACTGCATCTGAGTACTTGCGAGACCTAGCTCTACTTAGCCGCCGCGCTTCCCGTAGCCATCGCGCAATCGCTCCCGGACAAAATGTTCCCAACCAATCTTGGCGTAGCGAATCGAAGGTCTCCGAGGACCTACATGCTCCGGAGCCATTTCGCCACCGCTCGCGGATCAAATCGGACGCAACTGCCAATCTTGCCTACCAGCCGGCTAGACCCAGCGCGAGAGAAATCAAACGCGCTAAATTGGCAAGAAGTTTGCGATTACCAACCCATCTGGCCCATCCGCCCAAGGATGCGCGCGCTATAGTTGTTCATGCGCTCGGGCCGTCTCTTCAGGGGAGCCGGCAGAATCGCGGCGAGCCGTGCCGCCTGTTCCCGGCCGATATTCCGAGCCGCGGTTCGGTCGTAATAACTGGACGCCGACTCGGCACCATAGACCCCGGGTCCCCATTCGACCACGTTGAGGTAGATCTCCAGAATGCGCCGCTTGCCGAGGACGAATTCGGCCACCGGTACCAGTGTGAACTCGGCTCCCTTGCGGAGGACTGAGCGGCCCGTCCCGAAAAATAGATTCTTTACAAGTTGCTGCGTAATGGTGGAGGCTCCGCGAGTGCGACCGCCTTCCAAATCGTCTTCGGCGGCGATCTGGATCTGGTGCCAATCGAACCCGTGGTGCTGGTAGAAGCGCGCGTCCTCCGCGGCGATCGCCGCGTGCTGGAGATCGGGCGACATTTGGCTGAGCGGAACGAATTTGTACCGTTCGTGATACGGCGTCTGGTGAATCCAGGCCTGCAAGCGGCGCTGCATGTGCACCGCGGTTGTCGGTGGGTCGATCCACCGTGCGGCCAGAAGGATCAGCGCGGCAAGCGACCAAAGGAGCACCACACCAATGACAAGCCACCGGACAAAGAATCGGAACAATCCCTTGCGAGGCGGAGTCTTGGGATAAGTGTCTGGCGTTTCACTCACATCTTTCAGAATAATAGCCTGGGGCTGGGTTGTTATTGACGAGCCGCTGTTGGCCGCATTTTCCGAAACGGCAGGCTGAGTGCTACATCTTTCTCAACCAGTTCGCCACAGCTCGCGGGTCGGAGCGCCTTGGTTCATGAACTGCCACAGAATCGAGCAAGCGTAAGCGTCGAGCAAGACGAGCCCATGACTCTAGCCGCCGCGCTCTCGCAGCCAACGAGCGATCGCGGCCGGACAAAATCTCACGCAGCTGCCGACGCGGAAGGATGGCAGCACGCCGCGCTTCGCCATCTTGAAAACGGTGACAGCCGAGACAGACAGAATCTTCGCTAGTTCCCTTGCGGTCAGCGCCGACTCAACGCCCTCGATGTGGTCTGCTAGGCTCTGTGTATTGGCGAACTTGCCCCTATCCGGCGTCCTCTCTGTTCATACGAGCGCCCGGGACGGGATTCGGCAGTCGCCAACGCTGTCGAGTCGTGAAATGTACGGCTCACAGTGAAGAACCATTCCCTTGTCTCTCCCCTTCAGATAACGTTTGCCCCTTCAACAAAACACGAAATTTGAAAAATTAAAGTCCATGTAGAGTTTTGATACCGTGTGGGCTATTGGCGAGTGCTCGGCAACATTTTGCCCCACCCCTACCCATCCGAGTGCCGTCAAAGCAGTCGTGTCGTCAGGGGTCCCTGTGTGCCTGTTTATGTGTGTCCATTTGTTTTCTTATACATACATACATAACAACTTCGATTAGGACATAGGCACGGCTGACGGCATGACGGCACCTATTCCGCCAAGTAGTATGCCCCGTCATCCTGCTTGCCAATGGCCTTGTCCCGCCACAGACCATCAAGAGCGCGATTCCATAGGTCAGTACCATCCCGGTAAGCATTGGTGCGCTTTTGCAGGTCGCGCTTGCTCATTGCCCCCTTTAGCTCCAAGGCACGTACTATCTTGGCTTGCACCTTGGCAACGGCGTTGTCCGCTGACTTGGTGCGGTAGTAGTCATGCGATGCAATCTGATACGCACCCAAACTCACCGCGTCCTCCGATGTCTTAGCAGTGATGGACCCTTCATGCCTCAGCCACGCAAGCAGTAACGCACTCCGCCATGCGTGTATGTTCATGCGCTCGGAGCCCTCGGGCAAATTGTCTGCCCACTCGCTGATAATTCTCACAGCGGCTTCTGTTGGCGGAACATTGACGTGAGCATCTTCTAGCTGTGCGATACGTGGAAGAAACGTGTTCTGCAGAGCGGTGAAGTCCGGGGGATTCATCTTGGCTACGTTCTCGTATTCGCCCTCCGTGCCGATGATGTTGAAGCGTGACATCAAACCGCCGCCCACCGCATTGCAACGGCTGAGCAGGTCAAACCAGTCCTGTTCGGTCACACCGCACAACATCGAAAACAGCATCTCGCCATAAACCGCGTCCCGCGTTCCCGTGGGGAGAATGCCTTCGAACTGGCCCAGGAAACGCTTCGGTCCATCCCGTCCACGACCCAAGCGGAAGTCGAATACTACGGTTCCTCCAGGGCGACTGTATTGCCAGAGGTACGCTTGGTGGTTCTTACCTCTGCCCTCGCGTGTCTGCACATCGACTGGGGTTTCATCCGCCTGAATGTAAGTTCCGGTGATTAACTCTCGTCTCATCGCCGCGACCATAGGGATCAGCAACTCGCCAACTTTCAGAACCCAGCCGTCCAGCGTAGCGCGGCTGATCTTCAAGCCGAGGTCCCGTTCCAGAATCATGCTCTGACGGTGCAGGGGTGTGTGATTGCAATATTTACTGACGACCGTGTCGATGACGATCCGATCACTCGCCAAGCACTTCTCGATGATCCGTGGTGGCAGGGGTGCCGAGACAACTCCGAGTTCCACACACGACGGGCAAGCTCGCTTCTCTCGTTTCGCGACCAGCACGAAATACTTCGCCGGCTCCACATCCAACTGGGAACTTTCCTCGGAGCCGATCACCACTGTCTCTTTACCGCAACGTTTGCACACGCGCTGATCCGGCGTGCAAGGCAGAACCCGCTCGACGCGAGGAAGATTCGCTGGCAACTCCTGGCGGCCCGGATGCTTGACGGATTTCTTGGTCGAGCGATGCACTGGCGCGTGCTCGCTCTCCGCCTGCTCGGTCATTTCACTGACGACAGGCTCAAGCTCGAACAATTGCATTTGCGCCTGCGAAAGTTTTTCTCCGCCCGCACCATACTTCTCGATCCGCATCAGCCGCAGACGCTCTTCCAGCACACGAATCCGCAGCTCCGCATACTGTAGCTTGCTCTTCAGTTGTGCGATGAGTTCCAGATCGGCTGGTGCTGAAGGAATGGAAGCTAAACTCACTATGAGTTAATGATTTACCAGAGTCGATCGAAAGGATCAAATAACTACGCAACCTATGCGGCGGCGTGTCCCTCCGGGGAAGCCTTCCGGTACCACCGCTTGTGCTTGGTTTGGGTCAGATCGATTCCACCCAATAATAAGGACAGCTCTTCGTGACTCAGGATGACCTTGCCCTGCGCGTCGCCCGACTGCGGCCAGGTGAAGCGCCCCTTCTCTAATCTTTTGGCACAGACCCAGAGACCGCTTCCGTCCCAGACGAGCACCTTCAGCCGGTTGCGCTGGCCGTTACAGAACACGAACAGGTGTCCGCTCGGAGGCTCACACGACAATCGATCTCGGACCAGACCGTACAACCCCTCGAACCCCTTGCGCATGTCGGTGACCCCGGCAGCCAGATAGATCCGTGTGGCTGGGCCCAGTCCAAACACAGCTTACGCCCGCTCCAGGATGCCCACCAGGCGTTCGAACGTACTCGTATCAAAACCAGGATGTACCTCGATCCGGCGCCTGCCCGGCAGCACCACGGCCAGCCCACAACTCGGTTCATGCTGTGTCGGCCATTTCTTGGCGGTCAACTCCACCTTCACCAACCGACCGGTCGAAGAAACTGGCTTACGCCTTCTCTTCCAACGCCGTTTCTTCAGATGGCGATCCAGCGTGCTGAGGCTCAAACCTCGACTCTGGCAAAACTCACTCCGCCGCATACCGCTGCTCACAAACTCGGCCACCAACCGCTGAACTTCCGCACGGGTACGTCGCTTGGGCGCTGACAATTCTGTTTTTGCGTGCATTCGGAGACTTCAACACAGACCCCGCCTGTGGAACAGGTGTGTTGCTCTGACGCTTACTCTGAGCAAGAGCGGATTCGTTTCCGTGCCTACTATAACGGTATGAGCAATGCGGCAGAGCAGAGGGAAACGAACTAGGCGATTGGCTACATGGGAGTCGGAGGTGACGCAGCAGAGTGCGAAGACAGGGGCGGCATAGAGATCTCCCAAAGAAAGCGCCCCAGACTCCGCTAAGGGCGAAGGGCGCATCGTCGTGTGCGAGGATATGTCGCTCGCTTATCCATTCCTTCATTGGTGGTATAGCAAGAGGAAGAGATGATGCTCACAAATTTACAGTCTCTTTACTGCTTTGCTGCGATGGCGAGTCGTATGATTTGTTCTCCTCTCTCCTGTACTTTCGCTGAGAAGTGATCCCCGGGTTTCGAGTATGGCGTGGCCAGTACTGGCAGTTCCGCAATGGTTGCCGAACCGACCCACGAAGGGGCAGTCATGAAGAATCTATACGAAGTTCTGCGCTCAAAAGAGGAGGAGGTTTACCAGTTGCGCCGGGAGACGGAGGCGCTTCGATTCTTGATCCGGGTGCTCGACAGAGAGGACGCGGCTGGCACATCTCCGGCCAACCCGCCGAACGGACCAAATGCTGTTTATCTTCTGACGAACTCGGGACGGCTGGAGGTAGTCGTGCAAGGCACGCCACGTCTCCGATTTGATGGCCAGACGCAGATGCCAATAGAAATCTTGAGAATTGGGAACGAGTTCCATATTTTCCTTCCAAGCCCACAGGCCAGTGGCGTCTCTTCCGGACCACTGGAAGAAGGGGCAGCATGATGGCTCTTGTCGAGCGAGGACATCGCGAGTTCGCGTCAGGGTCTTATTGCAGCAAAGCGAAGGCGAGTGTAATCGGCTGTCCACCGCCCGTCCGCGTCGCACAGAATGGGCTTGAGCAGCGCGGTAGCCTCATCGAGAAAGCCACTGCGTTCCTCACACGGCAAAGCGGCCGAGAACGGATTGGCGAATGTGTCCAGCCATCCGCGCATTCCGGTTGGCAGCGGTGTGGGCCGCGGAATCAGTTGTACACTCTGCGGCACAAAACCAGCCCGCCGCAGCCGCAGTTCATAGTCTTTGGCTGTCGGGAAATACCACGGAATCCACGAAGCCGCGTCTCGGATACCCCGGCGCTCCAGCGTGGCCACTAATGCGACGGTAATTGCGCCCACGCACGCATGCCCACCCAACTCGCCCACAAACCTTCCGCCGATCTTCAGGGCGCGGAATGCACCTGCAATCGGCGCGTCCGGATCGTCCTTGATCCAGTGCAGGACGGCATTGGAAAAGACTGCATCGAATTCGTTCTCAAAGACCAGGGCACGGGCATCCATTGCCCTCGCGTCAAGGCCGAGCCGAAGAGCGGCTGCGATCATTTCCGAAGAATTGTCGATACCCACCACATGCGCACCGAGCGCAACCAGCTTTTCGGTCAATGCGCCGTCGCCACAGCCCAAATCGAGGATGCGCTCGCCCGACTGGGGATGGAGCAAATCCAGCACAGGTTGCCCGAGCGCAGGCACGAAATGGGCATTACGTGCATAGGCGGCCGCATTCCAACACTGGGGGGATGTTGATGGGGCGGAAAAAGCCACGAAGAAACTCCTCTTTAATAGAGTATCCGATTGTAGAGATACGGAGCCGCAGCCATTGAAATAATTCAGGTGTCGAATCTGACACTCACCTGCCGCAGCGAAAAGTAACCGCGCCAAGACTCTTGACCTGCCGCAAGATGGGCGATGCCCGAAATTGCGCGACAGCCCAAAACTGCTCCGAAGCTTAGCGGTGCAGCGTGATTCTGCCTCCCAGCACAACAACATACGCGAAGGCCAAAACCCTCGCGAGAATCACCCAGAGATAGCTTCGCGCAAGATTCTCAGCTTTCGGTTCGGGAGGGTTCCTCGCGAAATGTAGTACTGCAACCAGGATGGTCAACTTTCGCATTCGCCTCTGCTGGTCTTGCGGCACTCCAGTAACGCACAAACCCGATTCCAACGCGGACAGCGGCATAGTATGTCGCCGCTCCTCCAACCTTCCAACCACCGCCAAGCTTTTGACATGGCCGTTGCTAACCATGAGCTGGCGTTCGGCCCGCTTGCCTCGAACGTTCGCTGCCTCGTACATGGCCCGTGCCATGAACGTTATTGTGATTGTGGAATGCAGTCCAGCATGGAAGTCACCAACTGAGCTCAAAATAAACATCTGGGCCTGATGAATTAGGCTCCGACAGAAACCCTAGATCGGCAGAGAAGTGGGCCGTTACCCACTACTTCGTGCCAAACTACGACGCTCACAGGCTCATACATCCGGGACCCGAACTCCTCGTTCAGAAGTACCCTGTTTTCCTCCTTGCACCACAGAAAAACCATCGGCTTTTTGCAAAAGGATTGGCGGTAGCGAGTGCATTGGAGATTTGCACTGCACTTTCCACTCGTTGGCGCAGTAAAACAGGCATCTAGCACTTTGCCTCGCCACGAGGCGACTGTTTAGGCCCGGAGGATGAGAGAATGGAATTTGGATTTAGCAAACAGCTATGGCCGGCACTAAAGTCCCGTTCCTCGATTTGAAAACGCAGTGTCAAAACATCAGGCCTGAGATTGATGAGGCTATCGCCAGGGTCCTAGACGATTGTCAGTTCGTACTCGGCTCCGAAGTTGCAGCGTTTGAAAAGGAATTCGCCACCTATTGCGGCGCTGCTGAGTGTATCGCCCTTAATTCCGGGACAAGTGCCTTGCATCTCGCATTGCTGGCGGCGGGAGTCGGCCCTGGAGACGAAGTGATTACAGTGGCTTTTACCTTTGTGGCAAGCGTTGCGGCTGTCGTTTACGCTGGCGCGCGGCCGGTGCTGGTGGATATAGATCCGCGTTCGTTCACCATCGATCCCGCTGCGATCGAAGCGGTAATCACGCCCCGCACCAAGGCGATCCTACCGGTCCATCTTTACGGTCAGCCCGCTGACATGGATCCGATCATCGAAGTGGCACGCCGGCATGGGCTCTTCGTGATCGAAGATGCCGCCCAGGCTCACGGAGCAAAATACAAGGGGCGTCCGGTGGGCAGCATCGGGGATATCGCCTGTTTCAGTTTCTATCCGACCAAGAACCTGGGAGCCTACGGCGAAGGTGGGGCGGTCACGACCAACAGCCCTGAGCACGCGCGAACCATTCGCATGTTGCGCGATTGGGGGCAAGTCCATAAGTATCACCATGTGCTACGCGGATACAACTATCGGATGGAGGGCCTCCAGGGCGCCATTCTGCGCGTAAAGCTTCGCCATCTCCAGCGGTGGACCGAGGCTCGGCGCGCGATCGGGGCCAAGTATGACCGACTCCTAGCGGAGTCCGAGATAGAGCGACCCTCAGAGATGCCTTGGGCACGGCACGTTTATCACCTCTACACGCTGCGGACTGATGATCGGGACGCTCTACAAGCGGCTCTCCAAGAAAAAGGCATTCAAACCGCTATTCACTATCCAGTGCCAGTACACCTTCAACCGGCCTACGCCCAGCTTGTACATGCGCCGCTGGCACTGCCACAGTCTGAGAAGGCTGCGGTTGAAGTCCTCTCCCTTCCGCTGTATCCGGAAATGACGGACGATCAGATCCAGCGGGTGACGCAGGCGTTGACAAGCCTTGCGACCGCACGGTAAGGAGAACTGCTGACGGCAGGGCGGGGCCGGGCACGCTTGGTTGCCATCAAGGTACGAGATCACGTGTTGGTTCAGATCAAGCCACGTCTGTACGACGGGGCTCGACAGAGCCTGATGCAGAATCTCGACCATGTTTCTGGCGCTTTCGAGCTTCTGCAATGAGCTCGGAACAGGACAAGAACTCCTGACTTCCGGGTGCTGCTTTGGCCTTTACCTGTTCTTGGGCCTGATCGGGGGTGACAACGGTCGCTTGCGGGCGAATGTACGGCTGTTTCTTCTTGGATGGGCGGCCACTATCTGGAATATTTGCGCTATTTGTACCACTGAATTCCATACGTCAAATCCTTTACATGTAAGTGCGACGCTTCAGCACAGGCTATTGAACATTTTTCCGTGCGATGGTCTAAGCGGCAGTTCTTCCTTGGCTGAGGCAGGGCTGCAGCCAACGAAATTAACACACGACGAAACCACTGCTCACAAGATCAAGAGTTGTTCGGAATTCGTAACAGAAGGCTAAGAAGGGTTCTCCTAGCAGATTATTATATGCGTGATCTACCCTCATGAACACGGGTCCCGGTAGTTCGATCCACGTTCTAACTCTTACGCCGTTTTATCCCTCGCGTAACGACGATGCGAGTGGTTGCTTTGTCTCCGAACCGCTCGCATGGCTCGGCAAAATGGGGGTCCGCAATACGGTGTTTGCGGTGCAGTCGCTCTATCGCGGAAAGTGTAGTGCAAACGATTCTGTGGTTTCGGCTGATTGGCTCCGTCATTTCGCGTTGCCTGGAGCTTTCGGGATTCCCATTGCCGGGGTTTTCGTCTTCGCCCGCATCGTGGGGAGAGTGCGGGCACTGCACGGCTTAGAACCCATTGACCTGATCCACGCTCATACACCGTTGCCCTGCGGCCACGCGGCAATGCTGCTCAGCCAGGAGCTGGGCATCCCGTACGTCGTGTCAGTCCATGGCTTCGATACCCTTTCGTCGGAAAAGGTTACAGGTCGCGCCTTAGCCTGGTGCCGCCGCATATCCCGGCGTGTGTACGCCTCCTCTCGTCGCGTTATCTGCGGGAGCGAAAGAGTCCGCGAACATGTGCTGGAGGAGATAGGCTCCACGCGCCGGACTTCAGTGGTCTATAACGGCGTGGATGCCGGAATTGTTTTCCCCGGCGAGGAGCCATCTTCCGCGTCGCACCTCATCCTCAGCGGAGGGACCCTGCCTTCAATCGACGGACCGGAAACCCTACTGCGCGCAGCGTCTTCGCTCACTTCGGAGTTTCCCTCGCTGCGCTGGGAATTCATCGGCCCCGGATTAGAACGCTCTCGCCTGCGCAATTTGGCTCAGCAACTTGGCATCGACCCACATGTGCGCTTTCGCGGACGCCAATCCCGCGGACAAATTGCCGAAGCCATGCGACGATGTTCGGTGTTCGCGCTGCCCAGCGGCTACGAAGGTTTGGGAGACCTTTATCTGGAGGCGATGTCGACGGGCAAACCGGTCATCGGTTATCGCGGCCAGGGCATCGCCGACATCATCCAGCATGGCTCAAATGGGTTTCTCGTCGGACCGGACAACGAGAAGGAATTGATTCTGGCCATTGCTATGCTTCTGCGCGACGAACCATTCCGCCGCAGACTCGGGACGGCGGCGCGCGACACGATTTTGGGTGGGTTCACGCTGGAGCATCAAGCAGAAAGTCTGCGTCGGATTTATAGGGAATCTGTTGCGTGAGCCGCACTTTGTAAGTTTCCCCCCTGACAAGACCGCTACAGCGGCACGTACTCTCCTGTTCACAGTTGCCTTCCGTCCTGCTTCCCGCGCCCCCAAGTTCGGACCTCCAGTTCAGGCCAAGAATGGGAGCATTCTTGTTTTCAATAGCAACGCGTCAATCGTAGATGTCCTCACTATCTTAGAGTCTTGGACGTGTCCGCTCGGAGCAAACTCGGCAAGCTTCCGGTTCTTGACCCACCCTGTCCAGATGCCTGGATTGCGGCAGCATTTCAGGCTTGGCGCCACTGACGTGTGTTAGGGGCAGGATTGCGGGAGGAGGGCGACGATCTGGATGCAATGCCATCAAACGCCCATCGAGTACACGCGTAGGGCGAGCCGCGCGGGCGAACCGCTGTGCAGCCGAGTCTTTCCCTCAGCCGGTTGGTCAAGACCATCGGTATTCGAAAACTGATTCGGCAGGGGTTTGGCAGACGCATCATTGAAAAAAATCGGCCGTCGCGAACTCGTGAAGGCGTCGACCTATCGCGAGTACGAACGACGTATCGAGGAGTATGCGCGGTGACGACATCGATCGAAGCATTCTCTTTAGGATGACTGCACTTCGCATCTGAGTGAAGCGCCTCACGCGACCGGCAGGCTAGTGAATACGCGCGGTTTGAGGTTGCAGTGGGACTGCCTGTCCCGACGTCCTATTGCGGCGGATCGGCACGCCGCATCAAAGCGGCGAACCGAGCGTCCGAGCGGATGGGGTCGTACACCGGAGAGACACTCATCCAAGAGAGTTGATAATCCTTTTGTTCGTAGGCGCGTTCCAGCCACCCAATCGCTTCGTCTTTACGGCCGAGTCCGATGTACAGCATCGCCACATAGCAGCCGGAAACGTACCTGCGCTGGGACTCCGCGACCAACTCCTTGCGGATCTTCTCCGCATCGCCGGTCCGTCCCATTCGCGCATAGACGTAGCCGAGTTCACCCTGAACCGTCAAGTCGCCGGGGGAGAGCCTTGCCGCCTTTTGAAGTTGGGCCAGGCTCTCCTGGAACTTGCCCATAGCGTTGTAAGCTTCCGAAAGATCGAGCAGCGCTGAGAAGAAGTTGGGATCGAGTTCCAGTGCCTTCAGTAGCTCCTGCTCCGCTTGGTCGTAGGGCGTGAGTAGAGGAGCGCTTGTCCAACAGTCGTTCTCATGGAAGGCAAGGGAATAAGTTCATCCTTCCGGTGGAGGGAGAAAAATGTCCTTGACTTCTCTTATAGATCGAGATGTTTGAACAGCAAGTTGGTTTTGCTCGTAGCCGCTCCGACACCTACATCACTCTGGATGCGGGTGGCGGCGAACTAAGAAATCCAACGGAGTCAGTGTTGGGATCCATGAACAACGGCGGCACTCCCGATGGATCAATTATCGTCGGCCTCTACGTTGATCCCCCAGATCCAAGCGGGCAATACCACGGCTACATCGTGCACGACGGCACATTTCACCCATACGACGTTCCTGGCAGCGTGGCCACGCAGATTTGGGGCATCAATCCAGCCGCGGATTTCGTAGGCCTGTACGACGACACCAACGGCAACGAGCACGGATTCGTGCAGCGTTGGGGCGCGGCTACCTCGACTACGATTGACGTCCCCGCTGGCCCACCGTTCAACGCTACTCTCACCGACGCCTTCGCTATCAACCCAGCGGGGGCCATTGTCGGCCTCTATATCGACACAGCAGGAAATTTTCACGGCTACTTGGCAGTGCCCAAGAAACACGACGAATAGGTAGGAATTCCAAGAGGCTCCTCAGAGGAGGAGCGGATCAATGACAAAGGCTGAACTCAAAGGATTGACCACCGGCGCGTTAAGCGCGGTGTAGAGAGGGCTTCCCCAGCCCGACAATCAGCGAGTTTGGTATGAAAGCCCCAGCCCGGAGCCGTGGACAACATGCCACGACTTCGCGCTGTACGATATTTGGCGGATGACGCTAGTGCTTTTTCGGACGCGACGCCGGGATGAGTGCTCAAGGCTGAAAGAAGGTGTGAGGCGTCGCGTTCGAAAAAGCCGTCAGAAGGAAGCCGCTGGCGCGGCGGACGCGGTACTTATGCAAATTGAATGGAGCAAGAGAGGTTTGTAGAAGTTGTCGGAGTGGTCGGGGTCCGTGGCGGAGGAGCCGACGCGCATGGGCAAGGGCGAAGTGGTGCTTGAAGCGAAACCTATTCTGGGGGATGAGGAAGGTGTCGAGCGGCGACGGAGACACACTTCCGCGGAGCGCGCTGAAGCGCGCCAGCAGTTGGGGTTGTGGGCGAGTGATTTCATGCAGCTGTGACCAGGAGCGGTGGAGAACGAAGTTGGAGTTGTGCCGCGGTGAATCGTTCGACGACGGCCATCGGTCCGCCGCACTTGGGACAGCGCCACAGCGGATGCGCTGTAGGAGCGGTCGAGGTTTCCGATTCGTTTTTCGGTGGAATGGCGTGAAGAGCGGCGAAGCACTGTGGCAGCAGGGCGGCGCGCCTTCGGTTGGCGAGGAAGCCGAAGTGGCGGATGCGGACGAAGCCCTTGGGGAGCAGGTGAAGTAGGAAGCGACGGAGAAACTCATCGCGCGAGACGGTCATCACTTTCTGCCGATTGTGGTCGGCGGAGTCACGCCAGCGAAAGGTAACCTGTCTGTCCACCAATGCGAGCAAGCGATGGTTGGAGATGGCGACGCGGTGGGTATAGCGGCCGAGATACTGCAGGACGTACTCGGGTCCGCCGAAGGGTGGTTTGGAGTAGACGATCCAATCTTTGCGGAAGAGCGGACGCAGCCAGGCAGGGAAGAACTTGGGATGGGTGAGCGGTGCGAGTTCTCCGGCCAGGTGCAGCTGACGGCGTTCGAAGGCAAACTTCAGGCCGGCGACGAACTTGCCGCGGAACACGCGCCGCAGTACGGCAATGGGAAGGAAGAAGCGTGGGTGGGATCGAATCCAGCGGGCGTGATCGCGGGAGAGTCCGCCGGCGGGAACGACACAGTGGACATGAGGATGAAGTTGGAGTTTCTGGTTCCAGGTGTGAAGCACGCTGAAGAAGCCGATCTCGGCTCCGAGATGGGCGGGATTGCGCGCGACTTCTAGCAGAGTTTCGGCGCTGGCCCGGAGCAGCAAACCGTAGATGACCTTCTTGTTCTGGAGAGCCAACGCGGCCAGTTGCGGCGGCAGGGTGAAGACGACGTGGACATAGGGCGTGGGCAGCAGTTCACGACGACGCGCCGCGATCCAGCGTTCCCGCGCACCGGTCTGACACTTTGGGCAGTGCCGGTTGCGACAGCTGTTGTAGGAGATGGTGGCACGATGTCCGCAGCCGGTGCACTCATCGATATGGCCGCCGAGGGCAGCAGTGCGACAGCGCGCGATGGCCCGCAGGATCTTGAGGTGGGTCCAGCGGAGCCACGAACGGTTTCGCTCGATGAAGTCTGTACCTGCGCTGCGAATGATGTCGGCCACCTCGAACTGTGGCCGACTCATTTACTCCTCCTCGGACGACCTGCCTTTCTTCAGCACCAGCGCATCCAGCGGACTGGGCGTGGCATGCAAGTGCCGTTGCGAGAGGTGGAGATAGCGAGCGGTTTCTTTCAGATCGTGATGGCCTAACAGGATCTGGATGGTGTGGAGGTCGGCGCCAGATTCGAGCAAGTGAGTGGCGAAGCAGTGGCGGAGCACGTGGGGATAGACACGTTTCTTGATCCCGGCGCAGCGAGCGGCTGCGGCGCAGGCATGGTAGGGAGTCTTGGTATCGGTGGGGTGATCGCCGCTGTGCCAGCGGTTGCCGGGAAATAACCAGAGGGACTTTTTGCGCAAGCGTCGCCAGTGAGCGCGTAGTTCCTCGAGCAGGGCGGGGCTGAGCATCACGTCGCGGTCTTGCCCGCCTTTGCCGCCCTGAATGTGCACGACCATTCGTCGGCTATCGATGTCGCTGACCTTCAGGCGCGTGAGCTCGGCGCGGCGCACGCCGGTGCCGTAGAGGGTCATCAAAATGGTGCGATAGAAGGGAGTCGGCGCAGCCTCGATGAGCTGTGTTACTTCTTCCTGACTGAGAATGGTGGGTAGGCGATAGCGCTTCTTGGGATAGGGAGTGTCGGCAATGCTCCAGGACCTCTTGAGCGTCTGGATGTAGAGGAAACGCAGGGCGCAGAGATGGTTGGTTACCGAACCGGGAGTCAGTTTGTGCACGGTGAAGAGTTGGGCTTGGTACTCGCGGATGTGCTGCGGTCCCAGGCGATCGGGCGAGCGGTGGGAAGACGATGCGTA
>CAVTLV010000006.1:0-572371 GCA_963735695.1 uncultured Acidobacteriota bacterium
AGCCCCAGGCGGCGTGCTCTCGTCGGGGTCCGTCGTCCGCCGGGGCGAAGGCAACGGCGTGGTGATGCTGACCGGGGCGAAGACCTACTTTGGCCGCACCACGGAACTTGTGCAGGAGGCGCGGCCGAAACTCCACATCGAAGCGGTCGTGGCCAAGGTCGTCCGCTGGCTCTTCGTCATCGTCGGCGCGCTGCTGGGCGTGGTGGTCGTGCTGTCGCTGATCCGCGGCGCGCCGCTCCTCGAAATGGTTCCGCTCATGCTCGTCCTGCTGATGAGCGCGGTGCCGGTCGCTCTCCCCGTCATGTTCACGGTCAGCATGGCCGTCGGGTCGAAGGAGCTGGCCAAGCGCGGCGTGCTGGTCACCCGCCTCAGCGCCGCGGAGGATGCCGCGACGATGGACGTGCTCTGCGTGGACAAGACGGGCACGATCACGATGAACCAACTGGCCGTCACCGGCGTGATCCCGCTGGAGCACGCGACGGAAGCCGACGTGCTGTTCGCCGGCGCGCTCGCGTCGCAGGAAGCCAACCAGGATCCGATTGACCTCGCGTTCCTCGCTGCGGCAAAGGAGCGGCACGTCTTCGACAACCTTCCCAAGGTCACGCCCGTCTCCTTCGCGCCGTTCGATGCGAAAAACCGGCGGACCGAAGCCGTGGTCGAGCAGAACGGGCAGCGGCTGCGCGTGATGAAAGGCGCCGTGCGAACCATCGCCGAGGCCTGCGGACTCCAGCCCCCGGCGATCGAGGCGTTGGAGGCGCGCGTCAGCGAATCGGCCGCGAAGGGCTATCGGACGCTGGCGGTGGCGCGCGGCCCCGAGACGGGCACCCCTGCATTGGTCGGATTGGTGACGCTGTATGATCCGCCCCGACCGGATGCCAAGCAACTCATCGCCGAACTCCGAGGACCTGGGCGTTCCGGTGAAGATGCTCACCGGCGACGCGCTGGCGGTGGCGCAGTGAAATCGCGCAAGGGAGTCGGGTTGCCCAACATCCGGCGCGTGGCGGACCTGAAGGCCGCGGGCGCTCAGGCCGGCAACGAGGCGGTGGACTTGTTGGCGGGCGCCGATGGTTTCGCCGAGGTGTATCCGGAGGACAAATACATCGTGGTGCAGCACCTGCAGGCCGCAGGGCACGTGACCGGCATGACGGGCGACGGCGTCAACGATGCGCCCGCGCTTCGCCAGGCCGAAGTGGGCATCGCCGTCAGCACCGCGACCGACGTGGCCAAGGGCGCCGCGAGCGTCGTCCTGACCGAACCGGGGCTGACGAACATCGTGGCGCTGGTCGAGCAGGGGCGGACGATCTACCAGCGCATTCTGACCTGGATCATCAACAAGATCAGCCGGACGATCCTGAAGGCGGCCTTCGTGGCCATCGCGTTCGTGGTGACCGGCAAGTTCGTCGTCTCCGCCTTTGCGATGCTGCTGCTGGTCTTCATGACGGACTTCGCGAAGATCTCCCTGGCCACCGACAACGTTCGGCCATCCAAGAAGCCGGAAACATGGAACATCGGAGGCTTCATCACCGTGTCCGTGGTGCTGGGTGTCGCGATGGTCGCTGAAACGCTCCTCCTGTTGTGGATCGGCTGGTCGCATTTCGGTTTGGCGACCGACAACAATGCCCTCTACACCTTCAGCTTTCTGATGCTGCTCTACTTTGCCGTATTCTCCGTCGTGTCCGCGCGGGAGCGCCGCTGGTTCTGGGCGACGATGCCCAGCAAGACCTTCCTGGCAGCCCTCGCGGCGGATGCGCTCGCGGGCACCGTCCTGACGTTCGTGGGTCTCCCGGGACTCATGCCTTTGCCTTGGTGGCAGACGCTCGCGATATTTCGTTTATGCGATGGTCGTCGTGCCTGGTCGTGAACGACGCCGTGAAGGTCGCGATGATCAAATGGCGCGTTCTTGACGCCGTGGCCAAGAAACCGGTCGATGTGACCCCGCAGATCGCCAAGCGTGCCTATGAACTGTACGAGCAGCGAGGCCGCCAGGACGGTCGAGCAGTTCAGGACTGGGAGCAGGCGGAGCAGGAGATTCGGAAAGATCGAGACCCATAAATGAACAGGCTCGAACGCGCGGCGGACATCGAAGGAACAAAGATGAAAATCAATTCAAAGGATTTCCGTGTGCGGCCGGAGAAAGGTCAAACTCAAGAAGTGGCCGACGATTGTGAAGCCCTTTTGCAAGTCGAAGAAGCGGTATCAAAAACTCCTCGCAAAACACGTTGAGGAGTTGAGTTCGCTGCAACAGCTTCACTACGCGTCCAACCGCTATGCGTTGCTGCTGATTTTTCAGGGGATGGACGCCGCCGGCAAGGACGGCGCCATCCGGCACGTCATGTCCGGGGTCAATCCGCAAGGCTGCGAGGTTTTCAGTTTCAAACAGCCGAGCGCCGAGGAACTGGAGCATGATTTTCTCTGGCGCACGACCTGCCGGCTTCCCGAACGCGGGCGGATCGGCATCTTCAATCGTTCCTACTATGAGGAGGTGCTCGTCGTTCGCGTGCATCCGGAGATTCTCCGCAACCAGGGGCTTCCGGAAGAGTTGCGCGACGAGAAGACCATTTGGAAGGAGCGGTATCGTTCCATCGTGGACTTGGAGGAGCATCTCCACCGTAACGGCACCCGGATCATCAAGTTCTTCCTCCACCTGTCGAAGGACGAACAACGAAAGCGATTCCTCGAGCGCATTGATGAGCCGGACAAGAACTGGAAATTCAGCCTCGCGGACATTCACGAGAGGAAATACTGGAAGCATTACATGAAGGCTTATGAGGCTTGCCTGAACGCGACAAGCACCCATCACGCGCCCTGGTACGTCGTTCCTGCCGATGATAAGGAGAATGCCCGGTTGATTGTTTCCCAAATTGTCCTTGATGCGCTCAATGAACTTAAGATGGCATATCCCAAGACCACCGCGAAACGTCGGCAGGAATTGAAATCTATCCGCAAGCTGCTAGCGAAGTAACGTTGGAACATTGCGGCCGCTTATTGGCGAGCACGGTTGGACAAGGTGGCGTCGGGTTCAACGGGCGTCGCCAAGGTTTTGAGCGACAGCAATGAGGCCGCCCGCGGATGCGCTTTACTCGGGAAGCTTATGTCAATGTCGAAGGAGGGAAAGTCGGTGACAGGGCAGCGTTCTAACCGAACCGGTTTCGGTAGCCGACGATGGCAGGGACACCTGATGGAACCGCACTTCCTTGCTTGGACGACGGCGCCAGCCCTGGCTTAAAGTCTGGCGGAGAGAGAGGGATTCGAACCCCCGATACCCGTAAAGGTATACACGCTTTCGAGGCGCGCGCCTTCAGCCACTCGGCCATCTCTCCGCGCCCACCAGTTTCGCTTTTATTTTATCAGGGGAGCTCTTGGCTTCGAATTTCCCGCCCATCTCACTGAACTGAGCCCGGCTCAACCTCCTCACCCAAGCCAAGTATGCGGTTTGTGACCTGGTTCACCATCCTGGCCACTTCCGGGTCCGTAATCTGCGTATAGATGTCCAGGGTGGTGCGAATGTCGCTGTGTCCGAGTTGGGCCTGCATCTCGGTCGGGTGTGCTTCCTTCTTGCCATGCGTGGAGAAGCTCCTCCGGAGCACCTGAAACGTAGGATGAAATGCCATTCCGAGTCGTGTTCGCGACCGGGTACAGGCGCAGGCGCAGCCAATTGTCCGGATGGATGGGCGTCGCCAGTGGCTTTCGCGCACGCGCTTGCATCCCAGGGAACATGAGGGCATTGGCGTCCGGGTTCGGGCACCTCGCCCTCCACAAGTCGATCGCCTTGCGCACGGCTTGGGGGATCGCGACAAGCCGGTAATTGGTACGTCCGTAGCGGTTCTTGCGTTTGATTTTCTTGCGCTGCAGCCGGCCACGCCACGCGGTATTCACGATAGTGAACACATTGCCGGTGTAGCATCCCCAGGTCAGGCCGAAGAGTTCGCTCGGCCGCAGGGCGCAGAAACAGGCAATCAGGAAGATGGCGCGGTCACGGATGCCGTCAAGACCGGCCAGCAGCTTGGCGTACATCTCGACGGGAAGAACCGGCTTGTCGGACTCCTCGATCTCGGGAATGACGGTCTTGCGCGCGACATTTCGCTCCAGGACTTCCTGGTCCAAGGCCTCCGCCAAGGCCGCTTTGATCAGATCGCGCACATGATAAACAACCGTGTACGAGTATTCTTCCGCAGCCAGCCGGTTGAGTAGCATCTGCACCTGAAACTTGGTGACGTCTTTGAGCGCGACGTGTTCGAGGGCTGGATAGACATGACTGGTGAGGTAGTCGAGGTTTGTGCGGCGCGTTGCGTCCCGCCAGTTGGCACCGCGCATGGGGATGTAGAAATTCCGCATCCAATTGCCAAATGTGATGGTCCCGTCTGCCGCTCGGGTGACTGGACCGCCGTTGATGGCAGCCAGTTCCGCGGCCAGGATCTTCTCGGCGTCGGCCCGGTGCATTTTCGGCTTGTAGCCCACAACGCGGCTCCGGTGATGTCGCTTTGGTTTACCGGTTGTGGGATCGGTTAGGTAAACGTTGTAATGGATCTCCCAGCCCCCGCCCTTGGTCGCGACCACCCGGCCTCTTTGGTAACGCGCACGTCCGCGTGCCATGAAACCTGCTCTCTGCGCTGGAATTGTTGTTCAGCTTTCGATTTCGCGCAAACGCGCGACGAAGAGCTGTCACCCAGCCGAAAGCGGCGCCCCGCGGGCGAAATTCGGCAGTTGCTTTCGAGAAAATCCCTGACGAAAAATGGCTGCGAGTTTCTTATTTGCACCCTTACTGCACCCTTCAAAACTCTAAGCCATTGACGTAGAATGGTTTATCGACGGATTACGGGCCGCCTCGAAAGCGGACATACCTTAACGGGTATCGTGGGTTCAAATCCCACCCTCTCCGCCAGTTCTTTTTCCATCCCTCACAAATTGAAATCACAACATTCTCCCTGGCGGATTCACTGCTAGACGAGAACCTTCTCTAGCGATTATCCTCTCCCGTCATGGACCGACGAACCTTCCTTCAGGGCACCCTAGCGGGCGCCGCCACCTTGGCAATTCCCCACCGAGCCGCCGCCGCTGAGGCGGACCTTACTCCCGTCTGGACCCAAATCGAGAAGCATCACGACGAAGCGGTCCAGCGATTGCAGGAATGGATCAAGCAGCCTTCGATCGCCGCCGAGAACCGCGGAGTCAACGAAGGTTGCGACCTCACCATGCGCTTTCTTCGTGAGGCGGGATTCAACGAGGTCACACAGATTCCTACCGATGGCCAACCGGGGATTTTCGCCAAGCTCGATGCCGGAGCTCCGAAGACTCTCGGACTCTACTTCATGTACGACGTCAAGCAGGCGGATCCGGCCGAATGGTCATCGCCACCTTGGGCCGCGTCGCTGGTCGAGAAGCCCGGCCTCGGAACCGTGGTCGTCGGCCGTGGCGCCGTCAACCAGAAAGGTCCGGAGTCCTCTTTCATCGCCGCGCTCCACGCGATGCGCGCCGCCGGACGCAAACTCCCCGTGAACCTCGTCCTGGTGGCTGAAGGAGAAGAAGAGATCGGCTCGCCGCACTTTCCGCAGATCGTAAATCGTCCTGAAGTGATGGCCGCACTTCGCCCGTGCATGGGAATCTTCATGCCTTCTGCTGAGCAGGAGTTGGACGGCAAGGTAACGATGACTCTCGGAGCGAAAGGTGTCGTCGAATTGGAACTCGTATCGAGTGGAGAGCGCTGGGGACGCGGCCCACGCCGCGACATTCATTCCAGCAACAAGGCACGGCTCGATAGTCCTGCCTGGCATCTTGTCGAAGCCCTGGCCACGCTGGTCTCGCCTGACGGCAACGATCCCGTCATTGAAGGCTTCGCCGACAAGGCCCGCCCGCTCTCAGCCGCTGAAAAGGCCATGATCGCCTCCGCCGCCCAGCGACTCGACGAATCTGTAGCCAAGAAACAGATGGGCGTCGAACACTGGGTCCACGATGTGAGCTGGCAGGAAGCTCTCGAGCTGCTGGAGTCGCGCCCCACCGTAAATATCGAAGGCCTGGTCGGCGGCTACACCGGCCCCGGCGGCAAAACAATTCTCCCGCATCGGGCGGTTGCAAAAATCGACATGCGCCTCGTCCCCGACATGAAGGCCACCGAAGCTCTCGCAGCGCTCAAGGCTCATCTGGCCAAGCATGGTTTCGGCGACATCGAGGTCAACATGACGGGCGGATACGATCCCAACAGCACTCCTGCCGACGCCGCCCTCATTCGCGCCCAGACCGCCGTCTACAAGCGCAACAACATCGATCCCATCGTGCTCCCGCGCAGCGCGGGTTCCTGGCCCGGTTACGTGTTCACCAACGAACCCCTCCATCTCGCCGCCGGCCATTTCGGATTCGGTCATGGCAGCGGAGCTCACGCCCCCGACGAGTATTACGTCATCGAGTCGAAGAATGACAAGGTGCAAGGCATGGACGGCGCCGTGCGATCGTTCGTCGAGTATCTATACGAGGTCGCTTCGACAAGATAGTTCCCGGGTGCGCCACTTCTCGCGCGCTCTGTGCGCGAGAAGCGAGGATTTCGATCGAAACCTTGGGCTGTTTGTGGGCCGAAGTGGGTGCCCCACCCTTTCGCGTCTTTTGCATGTTGCGGACACCGTCTTTTGCGATAGGCTGGATCGTGAGAAAGGAAATGCAAATGGCAAAGTCAACACGGCGTGCCCTGCTGCGAAATGGCTGTCTCGCCGTCGGAACTGCCAGTCTTCTCTCTTCCAATGCGCTGGAAGTCGCGAGAGCGGAAAGCGATTCAGCCAGTGTTTTTCACGTGTTCACATTTCAATGGAAGCCGGGAACATCCGAAGCCCAAAAAGACCGGGCCGCGAAAGAGATTTCCGCTTTCCAAGGCGTAATCCCTGGGCTTCTTCAGACCCATGTAGGCCCAAACATTTCACCGCGAGGAAAGGGCTATACGTTTGGCGGCATCATGCAATTCAAGGACAAGGCATCGCTCGATGCTTATGTGCAACATCCGGCGCATCAAGCGCTGCTCGCGTGGCTCGTGCCCCTGATCGATGCCATCGAACTGGATCTTCGCGCATGAGGGCACGACGTCAACTCGAAAATTGTGGGCCACCGCCACTCGACTGATCATCGATTCGCGATGATCTGCTCCGGTCGGGATGACAGAGTTGGAACATCCCCACTCAAGCCAAAGGCGGGCTTGAGTGGGCCACCCCGACAGTAAGAACGTGGTGTCAAACGATTTCTGGATCGGCAATAATGGCGGCATGCTCAATCGCCGCACTTTTCTCAAGGCAGGCGCAGCCTCGCTTCCTCTGGCCGCGGCCATCCAAGCTCTACATCCCTCGGCGGTCTCCGCGGAAACGATCGCGGATGTGGCGACAAGGGGACCCGCTCCGAAGCTCATCCCTCTGCCAGCTCGCCTCGCTCCTGTCGATCCATCCACCTTACCGTGGCAGCAGAAGGTACGCCGCGTCGGCCAGAGCAACATGACGGAGCACGATCCGGCCGTCATGAACATTGAGGAATGGGCGGACTACTGGCACTCAGTCGGAGCGGACATCGTCTTCATCAGCGTGACCGGCATCCTCGCGTTCTATCCGTCCAAGGTAAAGTTTCACCGTCAGGGAAAGTTTCTGAACGGCCGCGATTTCTTTGGCGAATGCGTCGCTGCGGCGCGGAAGCGCGGCATGCGGGTCGTCGCGCGTATGAGCCCAGACCTGAACTGGGGAGACGCGCTCGAAGCCCACCCGGAGTGGGCGATGCGCACCGCCGATGGATCTGTTCTCTTCCGCGATGAAGATCCACGCCTGTTCCACACCTGCATGTTCTCCAGCTACATGGACGACTACGTTCCGGCGATCATGCGCGAAATCAATTCGCTCTACGAGGTGGATTGCTTCTACACCAATGGATGGCCGCCCATCGGCAGCATGCCCAACTGCCATTGCGCCATCTGCAGCAAGCTCCCGCCATCGAATACAACCGCTTACTGGCACGCCTTCAATGACCGCGTCCTTGAGCTGTGGCACAAGTACGACGCGATCGCCAAAGAGAAGAAGCCCGACAGCTTTTTCTTCGCCAACCTTGGAGGCAACGTTCGCTGCGGCCCCAATCTCGACCTGCTGGGCAAGACCGCAGTATGGTTCCAGGCCGACAATCAAGGCCGCACCTCCGACGACCCCACAATCTGGGGATGCAGCCTGCAGGGCCGCGTCTGCAGCGCCGTCATGGACGGGAAGTTCGCCGGCAATGTCACCGCCGCCTACTCGACAGGAACGGTGCGCTGGCGGAATGCCACGAAGAATCCCGCCGAAGCGAAGATGTGGCTGAACGAAACTGTTGCCAGCGGCATGGTGCCTTATTTCCACTTCATTGGATCGGAAGCAGGCTTCGGAGAAGACCGTCGCTGGCAAGGCGTCGGCGCCGAGTACTTTCAGTGGACGAAGAAACACGATGCTCATCTCAAGCCACGCCGCTTCCTCGCGAACATCGGCGTCGTGGTCGGACAAAGCACGCAGCTTCTCTACCAGGGTCCTGCAGCGGCCCATGCCCATGCGTATATGCGCGAGACGACTCACGGCATGTACGAGACTCTTCTCCGCGGCCGCTTTGCCTTCGACTTCGTGCACGAAGACCGGCTCGATCTGGAACGGATCAGCAAATACCGCGCACTGCTGCTGCCAAACATTGCCGTTCTCGGCGATCGCCAATGCGAGCAACTCCGCGCCTACGTGCACTTCGGCGGATCGCTCATGGCGAGTTTCGAGACCAGCCTGTACGACGAGAACCTTCATCCACGCGCCGAATTCGGGCTCGCGGAACTGCTGGGCATCAGCAAAGCCGGAGATGTCATCGGCACCAACGGAAATGCGTATTACGGCCGCATCGAGCGCAAGCATCCAATCCTGGAAGGCTTCGCAAACACCAACTGGCTGCCGGGTGCACAGAACCGGGTCCCAGTTAAACCCGTGCCCGATTCCGTGCTCACCGTGGTCCCCGGCTTTGTGCAATATCCACCGGAATTGGCGTACCCACCCGTCTCGCATACCGATGAACCGGCAGTTGTACTGCGCGAGACTGGGCCGAGCCGTCTCGCCTACTTCCCCGGAGACATCGAACGCACCTTCTGGCTCACCGGACACGGCGATCTGCTGCGACTCATGCACAACGTCATTCGCTGGATTACTCACGACGAGAAGGTCTTGCAAGTCGAGGGCGACGGATTGGTTGAGTTGTTTGCCTGTGAGACATCTCCCGGATACGCCGTACACCTGCTCAACTATACGAATCCGAACGCACACCATGGCTGGCTGGAATCGACCTACCCGTTGGGAGCACAGACCATTCGTATGACCGTGCCCACTGGAGTGAGGGTCAAAACCGTCGAACTGCTGCGTGCGGAGAGCAGTGTTCCATTCCAGATCGAATCGCAGGTGTTGCGGTTCACAATTCCGCGTTTGGAGGACTACGAAGTCGCGGCGATTACGGTCGGCTAAGTGCTCACGCGAGGTTTCTCGTTTGCGCCACAACGCTGACACGGTTCGGCGGGTGGGTGGACCGGGCGTAATGGTGTTGATTTCTGTTGATACTGTTCCTGAAGAGGGTGCCCCACTTCTGGCCGACTTTGCCAGAAGTAGAGTGGTTTGTGGTGGTGTCGGCGATTCGAAGCCCCGGCTCTTTCCTCGGTGGGACCTTGCGGTCCCACCGATCTAGATTGGATGTAGCCTAATCGTCGTCCCCATCCTTGTCGTTGTCAGTTTGGATGGCCGGAGCAGGCGTTCCCTTCAGCCCTTCCCAAAGGATTTTGTTGTACAGTGCGGCCGGAACGCGGTCTTCGGCTGAGAAGTCGAAGCCACGCGTTTTATCCGCCCAGTATTGCGCGTCATGAGTCGGCTTCAAGTCGGGGCCAGCAGCGAACTTGACCTTCGTTGCGTCCAGCCCCAATGTGGTGAATTTCAGCAGCGTCGATGCGACCGCGTCGAAGCTCCACTTGCCCGATGATCTGGTGTCGAACACATCCGCCATTGGCCGTGCGTAATAGGTGTTCAGGTTGAGGTGCTCGGTGCCGAAGATGTCCTCGATGGTGCGGAGCACGTTGGGTTGACTATACGCAGTACTCACGACGGCATGTTGCTTCACGTAGGGACCGACGAAGTACGTTGTAGCGCGATGCGAGTTGACGTGGTCCGCTCCGTCTTGTGAGTCATCTTCGATGATGATGATCAACGTGTCTTTCGCGTATCGACTGTGCGCCACGGCTTGAACCAGCAATCCCACGGCGTAGTCGTTGTCAGCCTCCTGGAGTTCCGGAGTATTCACTCCTCCCAGAGCGGAAGTGAAGCTACCGGTGTGATCGTGGCTGAGACCGCGAATCATCTCAAGGGATGGCAGATTGCCGTTTGCAACAAACTGCTGGAACTCACGGTTCCATTCGTTGAACCGCCAAAGATCGGGATAGGCCTGATCGTAAGCGCGGAAATATGGATCATAGAATTCGTTTTGAGCGAGAAGTTGATTCGCCGTCGTGGTCTGGATGACGCCGGCAGCGAAGGGATCAATGATGGGGTTTGCGATGGTTCCGATGCTGCCCGGCGTGTTGGCCATCCAGCCGTAGTTGCGCACCGTTCCTCCAGCGTTCAACACCGCGTTGAAGATGTATCCCTGTTGATAACCCGTGGGGCCGTCGGTAGCCGCGTGGTCGCCGTCACCGGCCAGGATATTGGCCGTACCGCCGCTCATCGACGAGGTGAAAGTGCTGTACGGTGTCGTTGCACCCGTCGGGTCAAAGAAGAAGTCGCGTTCACTGACGCTATTCAAGTTGCTTGGGATATTGCGGTTCTGACCTTCTCCTTCGTAGGAGAGGCCTCGGTTGACGCGTGCATAGTTGATTTGCTGCGTGAGCGTTTCCGTGTTCGACACACGGCCACGCATCGACCAGGACCAACCATCCATCGATCCGTCACCCGGATCCATGAAGTTATCCAGAGTGACGAAGTTTGACGCCATGCTATGGAAGCTGGGAGTAACGGGTTGGCCGAACAGAGCCAGCGAAGGTTCTCCGTTGGAACCATTGCCGAGATCACCAAGAATCTGATCGAAGGTGCGGTTCTCTTTCACGATGTAGATAACGTGCTTGATTTTGGAGTGTAGGAAACTCATTACCCGCTCATCCGATCGGGTTGGTCCGAAGAAGTATCCGTTATTCCCTGCCACCTGCGCCGTCAAACTCCAAAGGTCCTCGCCATCGGGAACCCGAGCGCTAACCAGCGAAGCGTGCTCCAGCTGAAACTGATATTGGTTGTTCGCCCGCAGGATAGCGGACTCCGCCGCATTGCCGCCCGGGAAGGGGCCGCCAGGGGGCGTGATGTACTGGATGAAGGCAAAGTTGCCGTAGCCATAACCGGGGTTCGGACCGGTGTCGCTCTTGCCGTTGCTGATGTACATCCACTTGCCGTCGGCGCTGAATGCGACGTCAGTCGGGTCATAGGCGGTCGGGATCAGGCCAATCGTGGTGAAAGCATGTGGCCCACTGAGTGGTATGACCGCGATCGAGTTCGAGCCGGCGTTTACCGCATAAAGCATTCCATTTGCGGGATTGATGGCGACTGCGGTCGGTGCCGCGCCGGTTGTGTTTGCGGGAAGACCCAGGAAGGCCGGAGCGCGGGTATCGATCTTATGGGTGACCGTGTTCGTTGCAGTGCTAATGACGGCGACCTGATCCTGATTGTCCTGGGCAACGTAGAGCGTTGTGCCGTCGGTGCTGAGCGTCATGCCGTTGGGATTGCCATCCAATTGAATGCGGGCCACGAATGATCCCGCGGTTGGGCTGGCAATGTTGACGGCAACCACCTCGCGATCGCGATCGGCGGCAACATAGGCGATCGAACCGTTCAGCGCGACAGAGTAAGGAAAGGTCCCGCCCTTCGTGCCGTTCGGAGCGCCTGACGTCGCAAAGGGCCGGAGATCGTATTCATAGCGTACTGTCCCCGTTGCGGTGTCGATGATGCTGATCGAATCATTGTAGTTGTTGACTGCTACCAGCGTCTTGCCGTCGGCGGAAACGGCAAGTCCGGCCACGTTCGGCTCGACGCCGAGACCCAGGCCGGTCCGATTGGCAGCGTTGGAGACGCAACCGCTTGGGGCATGGCCAAGGTTGATCTTGTTGCTTAACGAAAAACTGGTGCCGTTGTTGCCATAGACGTACACCGCGTCGTCACAGCCGCCCGAGGCATATAGAGTCAGGCTGTTTGGAGCCCAGACAAGACCGACGTGCGCGTTGAGTTGCTGAATGACCTGCTTAAGGACCGGGTTCGTCTTATTCACACCTGAGATGTCGTAGAGAAAAAGAAACTGGGTTGAAGCCGCTGTGTCAACGGTACCCGTCGAGTCGTAAAGGGAATTCATCCCGGCGGTCAAGATCGCGAGAGTCTTGCCATCCGGACTTACTACTTCCTTCACCGCCTCGCCCGCAACGAAATTGGGGTAATTGGTGAGGCCAGGGTTCAATACCTGCTGGACGGCATTGGCCAAGGCTGTTGGTGTTATGTAGAGTCCTGGCGGCGTAGGCGACTTCTGATCGCCATTGTGATCGGGTTGGGCGTTTGCAAGACCCGCGAAGACCAGAATCGTCAAGGCGAGAACACTCGTCTTGCGCAGCTCGTCGAACCTGAACAGTCGCATACTCTTCATACTCTTCTTCTCCACAAAAAGTTTGGTTGAACGGCATTTACGGTAGACGGTTAGAGAAAACGGGAAGAACTTCATCGTCCTGCAGCTGTGATCGACGATAGGGGTGCAATGTTGTGCTTAGATAACAACCACGTAAAAACTTATTCACAGCCAATCAAACCGCTTGGTCGGACGGCCCGGCGCGTTTCAGATTTGTTCTTCTTTTCCGACGGGTAGCCCACTCAAGCCCGATTTTGGCTTGAGTGGGGCATTTCGCTGTCTAGACAGAGTTTTCCCGCTTTCTCGCTCGCGCTCGGCCGCGTTGCCCGGCATTTCAGAGTTGTTTTTCTTTTACGTTTCGAAACTGCGGGTGCCCGGTCTTTGCGTCTTTTTCAAGGGCGGGTACGATGCTGCTGGTACTACGAGGCGGGAACTGTTTCAGACTCGTGACCGCTGGTGAAAGTCAGCGCACTTGTCCTACAATGCTTTCCACTCACCTCTGGGGAATCATTGAGCGTCCAGCATGCCCGCCACATTTCCGGCCACCTCCGAAACTCCTGTTGAATTCGCCGGCAAGGTCGCCGGGCCTTGCGTATTCGTACTCTTCGGTGCCTCCGGCGACCTCACCAAGCGCAAGCTGATCCCTGCTCTCTTCAATCTGGTGCAAGCGAAGTTGCTCCCCGACACCTTCGCCGTCATGGGAGTCTCGGTCGACGATCTCGATGTAGAAGCCTTCCGCAAGCAAGTCAGCGAATTCTTACCGACGAACGATCCTGCAGCGCTGGATTGGCTCCGCAACCGCCTCTTCTACGAGCGCGGCGACTTCGGCGATCCCAACACGTTCGTGAAACTCCGCGATCGCCTCGCCGCCATCGACGCCGAATCGCACACGGAAGGCAACTATCTCTTCTACATGGCGACCGCGCCCAAGTTCTTCGCGTCGATTGTCCAACAACTGGGCCGCGCCGGACTCACTACGCAGGACAACGGACGCTGGCGTCGCATCGTCATCGAAAAGCCCTTCGGAACCGATCTCGAATCCGCCAAGACCCTGAACCGCGACATCAAGAGCGTCCTGCAGGAAAACCAGATCTACCGCATCGATCACTACCTCGGCAAAGAGACCGTGCAGAACATCATGGTCTTTCGCTTCGACAACGCGATCTTCGAGCCCATATGGAACCGCCGCTACATCGATCACGTCCAGATCACCAACGCCGAAACCGTCGGCGTCGAGCGCCGCGGCGCTTACTTCGACAGCGCCGGCACTCTGCGCGACATGGTACCCAACCATGTAATGCAGCTTCTCAGCCTGACCGCGATGGAGTCTCCCGTCTCGTTCTCCGCCGACGCCGTCAGAAACGAGCAGGCGAAAGTCCTGCATTCGCTGCAGCCGCTGAACTCTGAAGATGTGCTGGAGAACAGCGTCCGCGGCCAGTACGGCGATGGCATGATCGGCGACGAACGAGTCCCGCGCTACCGCTCCGAGCCCGGGGTCAATCCCGAATCGCGCACCGAAACCTTCGTCGCCCTGAAGCTCAACATCGACAACTGGCGATGGGCGGGGGTTCCCTTCTATTTCCGGACCGGCAAGCGGTTGGCGCAGCGTCACACCGAAATCGCCATCCAGTTCAAGCGCATGCCGTTCGAACTCTTCCGCAACGCGCCTTTTCACACCGGCCATACCAACACGCTCGTAATCCAAATCCAACCGGTGGAAGGAATCTCGTTAAGCTTCGGGGCGAAGATTCCCGGACCCGTGCTGCGAGTGGGCTCGGTTGACATGAGTTTCGAATATTCGAAATATTTCGGCGCCGATGCCTATACCGGGTACGAAGTCCTGCTCTACGACTGCATGATCGGCGACGCTACCCTGTTTCAGCGCGCCGACATGGTCGAAGCCGGATGGACCGTGATCGATCCCGTCCTCGACGTGTGGAAGGCGCTTCCGCCACGCAAGTTTCCTAACTACGCCTCTGGCACCTGGGGACCCGTGGAGTCCGACCACCTGCTCGAAGCCGACAACCGTCAATGGAGGAAAATCGAGCCATGATCCTCGCCGGAGAAATCGGCGCCACTCGCACGCGGCTAGCCGCCTTCGATACAGAAGGCAATCGCCTGAATTGCGTCGTCGAGAAAACTTACAAGAGCCAGGAGCACAGCGGATTGGGCGAGATTCTTCCGCAATTCACTCGCACCGAAGGCATCCCCGTTCACAGCGCTTGCTTCGGCGTTGCCGGTCCCGTGCGCGCCGGACGCAGCAAGATTTCCAACCTTCCCTGGACCATCGATGCCAAAGAACTCGCGGCCCAACTCAAGCTGCCCACGGTCGGCTTGCTCAACGATCTCGAAGCCTACGCCTACGGCATCGACGCCCTCGAGTCGAAAGATTTCATCACCATCAGCAAAGGCTCTGAAGATGCCGAAGGCAACCGCGCTGTGATCTCCGCCAAGACCGGGCTCGGCATGGCCGGCCTCTTCTGGGATGGATTCCGCCACCATCCCTTCGCCTGCGAAGGCGGCCACGCTGACTTCGCTCCCAGAGATCCGTTACAAACCGAACTGCTTGCGTATTTGCAGAAACAATACGGGCGGGTGAGTTGCGAGCGCATTCTTTCCGGACCCGGTATTCGCCACATCTACGATTTTCTCCGTGACGCTAAGAAGGCGGAAGAGCCTGCCGATCTGCGAGCGCAGGTAAACGCGGCGGCCGATGCCTCGCCGCTGATCTCACGCCTTGCCCTCGAAGGCAAGTCGCCGATCTGCGAGCAGACGCTTTCAATTTTCGTGAGCGTGTTCGGAGCCGAAGCCGGAAACTGTGCCCTGCGCTACATGACCACCGGCGGCATCTACATCGGCGGAGTCATCGCCGCCAAGATTGCTCCCAAGATGCAGGACGGAACATTCATGCAGGCCTTCCTCGACAAAGGCCGCATGGAATCGATCCTCCAAGACATGCCCGTGCAGATCATCGCCAACGACGACTGTGGCCTGATTGGCGCCGCCCGTTACACGCTGGTGCAGAAGGCATTCAAAGGAAGCAGCCGCGCCGCAGACTAAGAGCTATCCGTTTCTCTTAAATGGCTTTGGAAGGGCAAGGCTCTCTCCTTACCCTATTCCGCCAGGACGAAATTCACTTGAATCGTCGTATCCACTTCAATCGCCTGACCGTTCAGCAGGTACGGCCGGTACTTCCATTGCCGCACCGCCTCCATCGCCGCCGGAGCCAGCGCCGGATGCCCGCTGACTAGATCCACGGTGGAGATATTCCCTTCGTTATCGATCACTGCGTGCAGGACCACGGTACCCTGAATTCGCGCGTCCCGGGCGTCCGGCGGGTATTCCGGAGCAACTTTCTTCTCCAGCAAACCTTGGCTCACTCCCGACGAAACCCGTATCCGACGGGGCAGCGGAATGCGCGGTGGACTCGAGTCCTCCGACGGCGGAGGCTCAACGACGACTCCGTTGCTTTCATTCGCTTCCAGCGAAAAATTCAACTGCACCGTGGTCACGACGGAAATCGGCTCGTCATCTCTTATGTATGGCATGTACTTCCACTGCTTGACCGCTGCGATCGCCGTGGGTGCCAGCGCCGGAGGCCCGCCGATACGCACAACCTCCTCCACACCGCCCAAAGAATTGACGCGCACGTCCAGTACAACTGTCCCCTGAATGTGCGCTGGCACCGCCACGCCTGGATAGATTGGGTCCACCTTCTGTGTGCGCCGCAGCCGCATTACGGCTTCCGATACGCGCTGTCCTTCGAGCGGCTTCGGAAAACTGACAACCACGCCACTGATCAGTCCTCCATTCGCACCGCCCACGATGTTCCCCGGGGTTCCTTGCGGCGGAGGATCGTCAGCCAGCCTGAAGTTGACCTGCACATCCGTCTCTACCTCGACCGACTCTCCGTTCAACTCGTAGGGTGCATATTTCCATTGCTTCACCGCTTCGATGGCCGCTGGAGCCAGCATCGGGTGCCCACTGAGAAGTTGCACATCGCGCACATCCCCCAACTTGTTGATGATGACTTTCAGCGCCACTGTCCCTTGAATCCGCGCCTGTCGCGCCAGCGGCGGATACACCGGAGGCACTTTTCTGAGGATATGTCCCTCAAACATCTGGTTCACGATTTGGAGTGGAGCCCCCGGTGATTGGGACGGTTCAGGCGCTGCGGCTGATGCGTCACCTTCTGTCCGACTCCGGTCCACGAACTCGACCCGGATCGTAGTTTCGACCCTTACGGGTATGCCATTCACCTCGTAAGGTCGGTACTGCCACTGTTTCACGGCATCGATCGCCGCGGGAACCAACATCGGATGTCCGCTGACCATCTGCAGATTCTCGATGTCACCAGTCTTGCCAATGACCGCTTTCAATACGACCGTGCCATGGATTCGCATTCCGGGCTCTCGTTGCGGGACCGGATCAACCCTCCGGATCAGAAGCTTCCGCATCGTCTCCTCCGGCACTTCCGCCGGAGGCCGTGCCACCTGAGTGATTGCGATCGATACGAAGCAGACGAGTAATATGAAAACAGCGAAGTGACGTATCATGGCGAACTCCATCAACTGCAAAACCGCCCACTCTCCACTAGAACGCAGGACAAAGCCGATCCTGCACCCTTCCGACACCACAGCACAACAGTTAGTTCCCGCGAATGCCTAACACGAAATTTCGTATCGCCTCAATCACCTTCTCCAGCTGATCCCGCTGCGGAGAATGCCGGCAATCCTCCAGCGCCAGCACCTCCACCGGCCCGCCAGTCTGCCTTTGGATCGCCTCCACCTGCGCCATCGTCCCGTACTGATCCTGCAGCCCCTGAATCACCAAGGTCGGGCACGTGATCCGTGGCAGATACTCCTCGATATTCCACCTCCGAAACGCCCGATCCAGCCAGATATTGTTCCATCCACAAAACGTCCGCGCTGCGTCCCGATGATGCCGAGCCAGCTTTTCCGGCAGATTGGTGGTCTGGAACTTGCTCCTTGCCTCGGCGATGCTTGCGACACTCAAGTCCTCGACGAACACATGCGGCGCGAGCAGCACCAATCCAGCCACGCGATCATGCACTCCCGCGTAGATGATCGCGATCGAGGCGCCATCGCTGTGTCCGACCAGAATTGGATTCTCGATCTCCAACTGCGAGAGCAGTTCGGGCAGCGATTGCAACGCCTCATCATGCATGTAGCGCACACCGTGAGGCTGGCTCAGCAGATCCGAATTGCCTGATCCATAACGTGAGTAAACCGTGACCGGACATCCCGTGGCCTCGGCAACCCGCGCCGGAAAGCCCTTCCAATGCGAAACTGAGCCCAAACCTTCGTGAAGGAAAACAAGCTCCGGAGCCTCCTCCCGGCCACTGCGCACCCGCAACACTTCCAGTTCGTGGCCGCAAACGTTGAGCGCAAGAATCACTTTTTCCAAAATCCGCCGTCCTCACCAAGCCGTTCTCCTCGGCGACCTCTGCGATGTGTCTCCGCGATCTCCAGCGGTCAAAAGGTTTATCGCAAAAAACGCAAAGCGCCGCCGATGATGCCGGAATCTCCCAAACGTAACCACAACCACCCTGCATCGAACCTGTAAGATATCGTAAGCTATAGGTGGAGGAGATTCTTGCGCTGCAGTCGCTGCGGCAATGAAAACTCGGAGCAGAACCGCTTCTGCGGCATGTGCGGCGCGTCGCTATTAGCGACGCCCCCGGCTAAACCTGCGGAGCCCCAACCCGTCTCGGTTGCCGCTGCACCAACGGCTGCCCGAGTAGTCGCGGAACCCGCTCAGGAACCGCCCCGTTCCGTCGCGGAAGCCTCGACTTCCATCAGTGGGCCATCTTTTCTAGGATTGAACGATCCCGCTCCGGGCAGAGGCGCACCGCGCAAACGCGCGAGCCTGAGCATCGACCCGCACTCCGCGCCCGGCTCCAACCTCGACTACCTGCTCGACGAAGAAGAACCCACGCACCACTGGGGCATTGGCAAGATTCTTGTCATCCTCATCGCGTTCGGTCTCGCCGCGGGCTTCGGCTATTTGCGATTCAAGAATCAGGGCCTTGCGTGGCTCAATCCATCGAAGAAACCTTCGGCAGCTCAAAATTCCACTGCACCGGACACGACGACCACGCTCCCGTCGTCTCCCAGTAGCACGCCAGAGTCGCAACCCTCGCCGCAACCGAGTGCAGCCGCGCCGCCGCAACCGACAACGGCGGCTCCCAGCAATCCTCCTAGCAGTAATCCGGCGGCGACACCCGCACAAGCTGCACCCGCTCCGACTACTCCGGCGCCGTCCGATACCGCCAAACCGAATGACGCGCCTGCGGACGCTAACTCGGAGAAAGCAGCGGCACCTGCCGACTCGGAAAAGGCTGTTTCGCCCGCAGACACCGGAGACAAAGACTCGTCGCCTCCAAAGGGGACATCACCAGATAATCCGCCGACTGGAACCAAGCCGGTGGAAAAGCCGAAACCCGCACCAAAAATCCCCGCTCCAAAACCCAGCGCCGCGAGCCGACCGGTCCCGGCATACGATCCCGTCGCCGAAGCTCAGAAATATCTCTACGGACGCGGCGCTCCTCAGGATTGTGATCGCGGTCTGCGTCTTCTAAGGCCGGCCGCGAATCAAGCTCAGCCGAAAGCCATGATCGAAATGGGCGCACTCTATTCTGCCGGGTTGTGCACGCCTCATGACCTCCCAACCGCCTATCGTTGGTTCGCCCTGGCGTTGCGGAAAGATCCTGAAAACACGGCAGTCCAAGCCGACCTGCAAAAGCTGTGGGGCGAAATGACCCAACCCGAGCGTCAGTTGGCGATCAAACTCACCCAATAGCAAAAGGTGAAGAAAACGACGGGTGTTCCGTCCTTGTCGCGTTTTGTGCGACAGGATGGGATTTTGACTTCCTCATCCTGAGCAGAAGTTCGGTCCCCCGCCTCATTGCAACCTCATCCCCCCCCGCACCTTGTCACAGCCCACCGCTCGAAGTTACACACACTGACAATGGGAGAGTGACATCGCCGCAAAGCTGTGCCGCATCCAACCTTCAGTGATCCCCAAAATAGGATGTCTTCCAGTTGCAGCAGGAGTGCTCCTCTCGGTTGCTGCAGTTTGCGCTCAATCGACGCAGGACAACACTCCCCCCACCCGCCACTCCATGGGCAGCCGCAAGAACGCCGTCGGCCTGCCGAACTTCGGTGAGGTGACACCCCATCTCTTCCGCGGAGGACAACCTGGCGTTGACGGCCTGAAGACTCTCCAGAAGTTAGACATCACGATTGTCGTGGACATGCGCAGCGGCCCCAACAGCAACGAGAAGCGAGCCGTCGAAAAGCTGGGCATGGAATATGTTTCGATTCCCTGGCATTGCCCGTTCCCGTCCGACGAGCCTTTCGTGAAGTTCCTGAAGGTAATCGAGCAGAGTTCCGGCAAAAAGATTTTCGTGCACTGCCGTCTGGGTGACGACCGTACGGGCATGGCCATCGCCTCCTACCGCATGGCGGAAGAAGGATGGTCGGCCACTGAAGCCATGAAGGAGATGGAGCTCTTCGGATTCGGAGGAGTCCACCGCGTCATCTGCCCGGCATTAGCTCATTATGAAAAAGCATTTCCCGAACACATGCAGACAAATCCCGCCTTCAAAGAGTTGGAAGCCATCAAAAAGTGAACCGCGTACCCAGCGGTCCACCCGTCCAGGCTTTTTTCCCGAACCCGCGGAGTAACGCGCGTACAACAGAAATTAGCCTGATCCCCGCAATTTCATTCTCTGGCGCGATTGCGACGGTGACCGCCTGACTTCAAGATTGATCCAACTCTATGGTTGAAACGGAAATGAATTTCGGGGACTCGACGCCGAGCAATTTATAGGCTTCGTCCAGGGTACGAACAACGTGTACATTCTTGCGCGTGTTTTCAGATAACACTTGAAACATCCGGGTCGACCCATAAACCACGTCCTTCGTCGCCACGTATACCCGGGCAGGCAAATCTGGAGAGTGGCTCCTCGCGAGTTTCGTGATGGTGCTCGTGGAGACGTTATAGTGAGTCAGGCCCGACAAATCCACAATACTCTTGCAGGAGGGAAAGGATTCTACTATGCCGCGTCCTTTCGACCATAATTCCATTACGGCATAATCTGTAATTGCGCCACTGAGCGTCACGCTCAGAACGCCCTCTGCCTCGGCAAGCTCGAAACACACAACCATGACGGTGTTCTCAAACTGGATAAGGTCCAGCGGGGATGTCCCACTTCTTCCCTTTTTTGGGAGAAGTGAGGATTTTCCTAAACCTCGTCCTGCTCCTTCAACTTGGCAATGACGCTGAAATCTTCCAGCGTAGTCGTATCGCCCTTGACGTCGCCGTTCGTCGCCAGTTCCCGCAGCAGCCGTCGCATGATCTTCCCGCTCCGCGTCTTCGGAAGAGTCTCGGTGAAGCGAATATCATCCGGCTTCGCCAGCGCTCCGATCTCCTTCGCCACCCACTTCCGCAACTCTTCTTTCAGCTCGTTTGTAGGCTGTCTTCCCTGCTGCAGCGTGACGAATGCCGATATCGCCTGACCTTTTAGTTCATCCGGACGCCCCACGACGGCGGCCTCCGCCACGGCGTCATGCGCCACCAGCGCCGACTCCACTTCCATGGTGCTCAGCCGATGCCCGCTGACATTCAACACATCGTCGACGCGCCCCATGATCCAGAAATACCCGTCTTTGTCTTTGCGCGCGCCGTCTCCGGTGAAGTACATCCCCGGAATCTGCGACCAGTAATTCTTTACATAGCGATCCGGATCTCCGTACACGGTCCGCAGCATCCCCGGCCACGGCCGCTTTAGAACGAGGAATCCTCCGGATCCATCCGGCACCGGCTTGCCTTCCATGTTCACGATCTCCGGCACTACCCCCGGAAACGGACGCGTCGCCGATCCCGGTTTCGTGGCAATCGCGCCTGGAAGCGGCGTCAGCATGATGTGGCCCGTCTCCGTCTGCCACCACGTATCCACGATCGGGCAGCGGTTTCCGCCGATCGTCTCCCGATACCACATCCAAGCCTCAGGATTGATCGGCTCACCGACGGTACCCAGCAGACGCAGGCTGGACATATCATGCTTCTTCGGCCACTCATCACCCCACTTGATGAACGTCCGAATCGCCGTCGGCGCCGTATAAAACACATTCACCTTGTGCCGTGCGATGATCGACCAGAACCGGTCCTGCTCCGGACAATTCGGCGCCCCCTCATACATCAGACTGGTCGCCCCATTCTGCAGCGGCCCATACACGATGTAGCTGTGTCCCGTGACCCATCCAATATCCGCCGTGCACCAGAACGTATCCTCATCCTTCAAGTCAAAAACCAATTTTGTGGTCAGATACGTCCCCACCGAATATCCGCCCGTCGTGTGCACCACGCCCTTCGGCTTCCCGGTAGTCCCCGAGGTGTACAGAATGTACAGCGGATGCTCCGCGTCCAGCGGCTCGGCCGGACAAACATCCGAAGCCTTGGCCATCAGCTCATGCCACCAGTGGTCCCGCCCCGCCTGCAGGTTGATCGGAGTCCCAGTGCGCTTATAAACGATCACATGCTTCACTGACGGACACGATTTCAACGCCTCCTCCACCGCCGGGAACAATTTAACTTCCGCGCCGCGGCGGTACGACCCATCCTGGGTGATCACCGCGGATGCCTGCGAATCGTGAATGCGATCGATCAGCGCGTTCGAAGAAAATCCTCCAAACACCACCGTATGCGGCGCCCCAATCCTCGCGCACGCCAGCATCGCGACAGGCAACTCCGGAGTCATGCCCATGTAAATCGCCACCCGATCGCCCTTCTTCACGCCCAGCGACTTCAGCACATTGGCGAACTTCTGCACCTCGCGATGCAGTTGCTGGTACGTCAGCACCCGCACTTCGTCCGGCTCGCTCTCCCAGATAATGGCTGCTTTATTCTTCCGCCATGTCGCCACATGCCGGTCGAGGCAGTTGTACGACAAGTTGATCTCTCCTCCTACAAACCACTTTGCCCACGGACAATTCCACTCCAGCACCTTGTCCCACTTCTTGAACCAGTGCAACTCATTCGCCACGCGCGACCAGAACGTGTCCGGATCATCCACCGACTCCTTATAGAGCCGCTCGTACTCAGCCAGGTTCTTGACATGCGCCTTCTGGGCGAACTCCGGTGGACACTCGAACTTCCGCTGCTCCTGCAAGATGGAATCAATGTTGGTGGATTGGGGATCGATCACTGCTTTGTCGGCCATGGAAAAAACCTCATCACGGAGGAATGTTCGGTGCCCCTCAATCCGGGCACGAATTCGCAGGAGCTTATTCTACAGAAGAATCCCTTGATGTGATTAGGATCACACAGCGTGCGTAGCGCCACCTGCTGCGATGGCCACTAGCAAAAGCCTTAGCTACAAAGGACACGAAGGTGCACTAAGGAAAACCTGCGGAGTGCTTGCCTGTTGCGTCGAACCATCCCAGTAGCCGTGTCTCGAATTCCCGCGGCGCCACTGCAATCGCCCCGCAATGATCCGCACCCGGAACTTCCCAAAGCACAGATTGCGGAGCCGCCCCATGGATCGCCCTCGAATGCCGCACCGGGATATTCCGGTCGATTTGACCGTGGATCAGAAGAACCGGGATGTGCGATCTGGCAACCGCGTCTGCGGGTGATACCCGCTGCATATAGAGTCCGTACTTCCAGCGCACTCGCAAAAAGGCAATCTCCACCATAGGCCGGAGCGGAATTCTTCCCACCCACGGGCCCATATGAAACGGCTGTCCCATGCGGTCATATGCAATCTCGCGAAACGTGGAAAACGGCGATTCCGCCACGACCGCGCAGAACTGAGTCCCTTCCTGCAAGGATTGCAGTAGTTCAGCCGCCCCCATCGACTCGCCCATCCCGTAAACACAGCGCGGGTGTGCCACCGCCAACAAAAAATCAACCCACCTGTGAATGTCTTCTCGTTCGAGCAGCCCATAGGTAGCAAGCTCTCCCCCACTCACTCCGTGCGCCCGCGCGTCGGGTAGCAGCACCGTGTATCCATGCGCGAGCAAAAGCTGCGCGTACCCGATCATTCCCAGCCGATTGTCCGTCAGGCCATGTAGAACGATCACCGCGTTCCCGTTGCCTGCCGTGGGTCGCAACAGCCAGCCCCGCAAAATCACTTGATCTGATGTGGTGATCGAAACGTCCTGCAATATCGCCCGCATCGCACGAACGGTGCTCTTGAAGGCAGCGCTTTTTTCGTCAGTCAGTGTGCGGCGTGTCGGATGAAGAGTGCCGTCCGCCAGATAGATGCCCCCTACCGTGCACAGGCCAAGGTAGAGGAAGATGAGAACGAGAAGCCAACGCAATCGGCGGCTGCTACGCATTCCACAAGTTGTACGAAGTTAAACGGCACGAAGTTCCCCCACGATCACGTGCAGCGGTTGACACGGTCCAGAGCTGCGATGGTGGCTGACGCAAATGCTTTAACCACTAAGGACACTAAAGTTTACGAAGGTAACGTTCCCTGGATCAGAGATCCAGAAACCGCGTCCGCACATTCTCGCTGGGTATTGGACAAGTCTCATACCGACCGAAGATGCGATAGCGATTCCGCGCAATCAAGCCGTACCCCCAGTCTCGAACCGATCGCGGCATCAGTCCCAGCACGGCGGCACCCACCCGCCAGATTCCCCCCAACTCTCGAAGCACGAACACAGCCGCATCCGACCTCGCCAGCAATCGTTCCTTCGAACCCTGATCGCAGTACACCGCTACGTAGATCGTGTCCAGATCAGATGGATCGATCCCTTGTGCTTTAAGAATGCGATTTGCCAGCGGACCCTGCAATGGGGCGAACCGAAACACCTCCCGCCGGTCGCGTCTGAGAATGAACCGCACGGTCCGGTTGCATAGCCCGCAAACGCCGTCATAGAACACGACTGGTAGAAGGCCGTCCAGATTTGGCGGCCCCTCGTCGTGGTGCTCCTCAGTCACCAGCAACACCTGAGATCGCGGATGCCGAAGGCCCCGGGCTCTGGCAAGCCACTACGGATCTGGTCCGGAGTAAATCGTCGCACCGGGACGAGATCGGCTGGCAGTGGATCGCAAGGAGTAGCCGGCTTCACCACTCCTTCGACCAGGATCTGCACCTGCGCTCTGGCGACTAGCGGAGTCTTCATCGTCCACTCGCAGATTTGCGCGAGTGCGCGAAGGAAAATAACCGGAGCGGGAAATATCCAAACCCTGCGCCCCAGCACTGCGGCCACCCGCCCTGCGGCCTCGCTCAGCAGAAGTTGCTCTGCGCCCGTAAGTGCCACCGTCTTCCTAGGCAAGCGCCCTTCGATCAGCGCGGCTTGCAGCACCTGGACCAAATCCTCAATCGCGAGCGGACGGATCGCCTTTTCCCGAAAACCTACCGTAGCGAGGAACGGGATTGTATGGAAAGCGTGGCTGAGATGGTCGAGCATATGATCTCCCCGGCCATAAACCATGCCTGCCTTGATGATGGTGTAGTCGAGCCCTGACGCGCGCACAATTTCTTCCGCCGCCCACTTCGATTCGTGGTAGGCCGAACCGCAGTCCGGACGCGCCCGCAAGAAGCTCATCAGTGCGATGCGCCGCACGCCCACTCGCCGTGCCGCCTCAACAACGCGGCGAGTTCCCTCCACGTGCACACGCTCGAAAGTCTGTGATCCAAGCTCGCGGTTGATGCCCGCACAATGCGCAACCGCGTCGCACCCGGTGAACGCTACCGCGAGAATATCGGGATCGGAAAGATCGCTGGCCACCCAGGTGGAACGGTCGACGGAATCCGACATCTTACGCGAGTGCCGCGAAATTAGAACGACTTCGTGACCTTCCCCAAGCAACCCTTCAGCCAGATGCCGCCCCACAAACCCGCTGCCACCCGTGATCGCAACCTTCATACTCCGCGCTCCTTCTTCGCCTTGCGGCGATGCAGAAACTGCGTCGGACAAACGGTACTCAGGAAATCGCCAAGGGCAGACGCGATGCGGTCCGGTTCTAGGCGATAAAAAATCCGGTTCCCCACCCGCCGCTCGGTAACCAGGTCGGCGCCTTTGAGGATGGAAAGATGACGCGAGATCGAAGGCCCTGAAATGGAAAACCGCGCCGCGATCTCGCCGGCCGGCAACTCTCCACCTTTCAGGTCCTGAAGAATCTGCCGCCGCGTCGGATCGGCCAGCGCGCGAAACGTGCGTGACGCCGCTTTCATATTTCTAGTTTAGCTAATTTGCTAAATAGCGTCAAGACGTTTAATGACTGCCAAGGAGCCTACTGGAACTTCCGCCTGAATTGGGCCTGTGAGAGGAAGTCAAAATCCCCACCCTGTCTTCGCAAAATGCGCGAAGACAAGGGTGGGGCACCCGCGACCTTATGTGGTTCTGCCGAACCGAAATCTACACGTACCGCAGCGCCGTCATCGGATCCACTCTCGAGGCATAGCGCGCCGGCAACCCACACGCCACCGCTGCCACAATAAATCACTCCTGCGAGGGAACGGGTGAAATATCCTCCCATGGGATTTTGACTTTCCTACGAGTATGCCGTCGCAGCCTAGTTTCACGAGCGGAGGAACGGAATGCGCGACTTCTTTGCGGTTTAGACGCCCTAAAACCGAAAATGGCGCGAGCCCAAAGGCCGACGCCATTACTTTCTCTCTATACTTTCAGAATATCAAATCGAGGACATTTAACCGGAAAGCTTTTTGAAATATTTTCGCCCTTATATGAGCAACTTAGCTCAAAACGCTCACAAAAAGGGTCTTGACAAGATTTTGGCCGCAGAGATTACCCCGCCAGCAGCGCCACTCCCCCCGCCACCAGCACCGCCGCAATCCACCGCCTCCGATCGACTCTCTCATGCAGAAATATCTTCGCTGCAAACGCATTCCCGATAAACGTCAACGAGGCCGCCGCCGGAGCCACCAGGCTCACATCACCCCATGACAAGGCGAACAGTAGGCTGAAGAATGCCACCGCCATCGCAGTGACGCCCAGGAAGAAGTTGGAATTCGACAGCACACGCCCAACCACCGTCCACACTCCTGAGCGCCGCACGATGGCGTGTACGTCACCCACCTGCTTCATCGCCCGCGCAATCAGAATGTCGCCCACCACCGAGAAGAAGACGACGACAAGAATCCCGCTCCATGTGTAAAGGTGCCTCATGATTCGGCTCCAGTCGACGCCGCCGAAGCGTGACCGGGCGCCCCACCTCTCGCCTCTTTTGCGAGAAGTGGGTGTTTTGAATTCTCATCAGGATGTTGCGCCGTCAGCGCCGGACCTCCCGCCACAAACCCTACTCCTCCCGAGATCAGTGCAATCCCCAGCCAGCGCAGCGGGCTGACCTGCTCATGCAGCGCGAATTTCGCAACCACCGCCAGCAAAACGTATCCCAGGGAAGTCGCAGGCAAGACATACGTCAGGTCCGCCCAGGAAAGCGCATTCATGTAGGAAGCAAAGAAGGCAAGCAACAAAACAATTCCCACCGCAACCCAAGGATTGAGAATGGCCAGGATGACGCCCTGCAGATGATGGATGGAAATCGCACCAGTTTGCTTCATCCCATGGGAGAGCATGGAGTCGCCCGCCGCTGCAAAAACGGTCACTCCAGCCAGGACAAGATACTTGCGGAAGGTCACGTAGATCAGTTCCCAGTTGCCAGTTCTCAGTGAGTACCGTTCCGATCTCAAATCCTGAGAACTGAGAACCGAGAACTGAGTACTAGAAGTTAATCCGTCATCCCGACGCTCGCCGGTCTGGCCGCGGCTGCCTGAGCGTGTTCTTTCACCATCTTATTGCGCGCCGCACGCAGCTTCAGGAACGTCTTCGCTTCCTTGTACAGCCGCCTGCGCTCGCCGCCGTCAAACACCGCTTTCCTTAAGATGCGGAAGGCCGCCTTCGGACGGAAATAATATTCGTCGTAGAACCGGTGCACAGCCGTCATGATGTCATCGGCCGGCAGCCCGGGATACTGGATGTGCGCCAACTGGTGTCCGCCCTCGTCGACCATCTTGGCCTCGCCGACGATGAATCCGTTCTTTACCACGTGGTCATAGAACTCAGTTCCTGGATAGGCGTGCCCCACTGAAACCTGAATGGTTTCGACATCCAATTCCTTCGCGAACGCGATCGTGCGGTTGATCGTTTCGTGAGTCTCCCCCGGAAGCCCGAGGATGAAGTCGCCGTGAATCACCAGCCCGAGTTTGTGGCAGTCTTTGGTGAACTGTCGCGCCCGCTCGACCGTCGCGCCCTTCTTGATGTTTTTCAGAATCTGGGGGTCGCCCGACTCGTAGCCCACAATCAGCAGCCGGCAGCCCGCTTCCTTCATCGCCTTCAGCGTTTCGTAATCGGTCGTAACGCGCGATGTGCAAGACCACGTCAGACCCAGCGGTTTCAGCTTGGCGCAGAGTTCGATGGTCCGCGCCTTCTGGATGTTGAAGGTATCGTCGTCGAAAAAGAACTCCTTCACCGCAGGCCACTTCTCCTTGACCTTAGCCATCTCTTGCGCGACATCATCCGTCGAGCGCTTCCGCCAGGGATGCCCACTTAACGTCTGCGGCCACAAGCAGAACGTGCACTGCGCCGGACATCCGCGCGTCGTGTACAGCGAAACGAACGGATACAGCAAGAACGGCACGTTGTACTTGGTCACGTCCAGATCACGCTTGTAGATCTCGGTCACGTGCGGAAGCGAGTCCAGATCCTGAATCTGCGGCGCGTCCGGATTGTGCACAATCTGCCCGTCCTTCAGGAACGACACGCCCGGAATCTCCTCCAACGGCTTGCCCTTGGCGTAGTCCACGACCGAGTAGTCGAACTCTTTGCGGCAAACGAAATCGATCTCCGGGCACTCCCTCAAAGACTTCTCGGGCAGTACGGTCACATGCGGTCCAACGAACGCAATCTTGATCTTCGGATTCGCGCCCTTGATCGCGCGCGCCAGGAGGATGTCCCCCGGAAATCCCGGTGTCGACGTGAACAGCACCAGGAACTCGTAATTCTTGGCGATCTTGATCGTCTCTTCGCCCGACACGTGATGCGGCGGCGCATCCAGCAGCCGCGCCCCTTCCAGCATCCCTGCCGGATAGGCAAGCCACACCGGGTACCAGTAACTCTCGATTTCACGCGTGGCGGGCCAACGGGAGCCGGCGCCCCCGTCAAAGTTTTCAAACGAAGGAGGATTTAAGAACAGTGTTTTTAAAGGCATAGGTTGTCGATGTACCACTATTTTAGCATCCAGACAGGATCCCGCTCCGGGCACCCCGTACTGCCGCAGGTTCCCCACTCTCTTCCGAATCAGGTCTAAGTTCTTGATTTCAATGTAACGGGTTTGGGATGAAAAGCAAATCCTGCAGGGGCGAACGGCCCTTTCCTGCAGCGAATGGCGATAAAACGCTGCCCGCAGGGACAGCGGAAAATGTCGTTATTGCCCTGCGGTGGCTTCCGGAGCGCGGAAAGTTACCCCGCGGTCGTCATTCGCCTTTTCCGTTGCCGCGATATCCAGACCGGCCAAGGGAATTTTCTTCGTACGTTGGCCCGAAAAGCTCCAGAGCGTCTGCCCGACAATGGCGTAGTTGCTGATCTCTTCCCGATGCTGGTCGCGAAAGACCAAGACCGTCGCGGGAACCGGTTCTTGAGGCAGGCTGGCACTTTCATACGCCGGACGTCGCTCCGAAGAGCGCGGAGCGTACGCATCCTGATCGCCATCCGCCTCTTCCTCACGCATCATCCGCTGCTGTTCCAGATTCTGCTGGTTCCACTGGTTCGCGATCTCGTACTGGCTATAGTAGTCCTCGTTGAAGCGGCGATCTTCGTCGTCCCACGTCGACCAGGTATCGTAGTAACCGCCCCACCACGGATACCAACTGCCCCATCCCCAGCATCCGAAGCAATTATTACGAAAACCGAATCTGAAATCGTGATTCGGATGTCCGTGGAAATTATGGAAGGTACCTTGCGCGAAGGTTCGATTCGAAGAATGATTGAATCCCTGAGAAAACCCGTTGCTGGGCCGCATGCCACTCGAATGCACGCCGCTGAAGGAACGTCCGCCACCGATATGCCCGCCGCCAGCATGGCCGGCAAAGCCACCGGCATGCATTCCACCACCACCGACATGGCCTCCTCCGCCATGCCCGCCCCCGCGCTGCGCCCACACGGGCACAGCCAGCAGAAGGGCGAACGCCACAATGGAAATCAGGCGACGCATACAGGACTTATTATAGCTCCATTCCGGACGCCCGTAAGATTTTCTCGTTGATCCCTTGCGGGTGCCCTATCCTTGTCCCGCGTCTTTGCGGGACAGGGTGGGGATATCGACTTCCAAGTCCTACGTTGCGAAGACGGCGAGGTCAAAATCCCCACCCTGTCGCAACAAACGCGACAAGGACGGGGCACCCTCCCCTGCCAGATGTGATGATTTGGCTAGTGAATCACGTGGTTGGTGCGCAGTTGCATCTTCACCGCGACCGACAGGCGCCGAATGCCTTCACGAATTTGCTCCGGCTGGGAGTGTGAGAAGTTCAGTCGCATGTGGCGGCCACCTTCATGATCGTTGTTCGGATAGAAGCAATCTCCGGTCACAAACGCTACGTTCTCGGCGAGAGCCGCCCGCAACAGCGTCTGCGCGTCCGTGCCTTCTGGCATCGTTACCCACAGGAAGAGACCGCCCTTGGGATGCGTCCAAGTAACTTCGTGCGGGAAGTAGTCGTGCAGTGCCTGCAGCATGGTGTCGCGCCGCTCGCGATAGACCTGCCGAATCAGCTTCACGTGCTGGTCGAGGAAGCCGTCGCGCGCAACCTCGTAGGCTACATATTGATTGAATGTGGAAGTATGCAGATCCGCCGCCTGCTTCAGTTGCACCAGCTTGCTGATCACATCTTCCGGCGCAACAATCCAAGCCAGCCGGATTCCCGGCGCAAGTGTCTTCGAGAATGTACTCAGGTAGATGACGTTACCCAAGGTGAATCCGTTGTCGCGGCGGACATTCACCCGATCTAGCACCACCAGCGGCGCAATGTGCTCGCCTTCGTAACGCAACTGCCCGTAGGGATCGTCTTCGATAATAGGGATGCCGTACTTGTCCGCCAGCAGGATCAGTTGATGGCGTCGCCCCTCGGACAACGTCACGCCCGACGGGTTCTGGAAGTTCGGCAGCACATACATGAATTTCGGTCCGGCGCGCAGGCTCGGATCCAGTTGCTCAGTCAGCAATCCGTCCTCGTCAACTGGCACTGGAACGTACTGGGCCCCGTAAACGTTGAACGCCTGCAACGCTCCCAGATAAGTCGGGGCTTCGAGCAGGATGCGGTCTCCACGATTGATCAGCAGCTTGCCAATGAGATCCAGCGCCTGTTGCGAGCCCGAGGTGATCAACACATTGTCGGCGGTAGCCAGGATTCCGTAACGCGCGATGTTGTGCGCGATCATCTCGCGCAGCGGCTGATAGCCTTCGGTCGTTCCGTATTGCAGAGCTTGCGCACCCTGCTCGGAGAGAACCTTGTGGCAAGCCTCTTCGAAGCGCTTTACCGGAAAGACGTCAGGAGCAGGCAGCCCGCCGCCAAACGAGATGATCTCGGGCCTCTGCGTGACTTTCAAAAGCTCGCGGATGGCGGAACTCTTGATTCCCAATGTGCGCTGCGCGTACCGCGACTTCCAGAGCGTCGACATGCCTGATCCCCTCCCCGCGGTCCTTTGAGACCTGCAGGCATTTCCTTACTCCCTGCAGCATGGGCGAGACGCCCCCGGCACAGCCGGCGAGACGCCGACGCTACCCCCAGCTTAGTCCTCCCCGACTAATTCCGGTTCAACCGACACGTGCACGTGTGGATGCGTGTAAGTCCCGTTCTCCTGCGCGTCCACGACGGCGATGGCCGCTACGTTGACCACCTCTTCCACGGTAGCCGTGCGCTGTAGAACGTGTACTGGGCGGGCCATTCCCATCAGAATTGGGCCGATCAATTCTCCACCGCCGACCTTTGCCGCCAGCTTGCAGGCCAGGTTGGCCGAGGCCAGGTCTGGGAATATCAGCACATTGGCGCCACCCTTCAGCGAACTGAAAGGATAGAGCTCTTCAATCAACTCCGGTGACAGCGCCTCGTCGGCCATGATTTCGCCGTCGATAATCAGCGTTGGGTCCGCATATTTGATGAGTTCGACCGCCCTGCGGACCTTTGTGCAGATGGGATGATCTACGCCGCCGAAGCTCGAGAACGAAAGCATGGCCACCCGCGGCGTCAGGTCAAAGCGTCGCGCCATGTGCGCCGTGCAGAGCGCGATCTCGACCAAGTCTTCTGCCGTGGGCTCGATGTTCACGCTGGTGTCGGCCATGAAGAAGACCTCGCCCTTGCGCGTGATCACCGCGTAGCAGCCTGAAACGCGGTGCAGACCTTCGCGCATGCGCACGATCTGCAGCGCCGGACGGATCGTGTCCGGGAAATGTTGCGTCACTCCCGAGACGAGCGCGTCGGCGTCCCCCATCCGCACCATCATCGATCCAAAGACATTCCGGTTGTTGATCAATGACTCGGCCTCTTGCAGGGTGACACCTTTGCGCTGCCGCAGGCGGAACAATTCCAGTACATAAGGTGCGCGGTGATCGGACGTGGTTGGGTCGACGATCTGCATGCCTTCGAGATTCACGCCGAGGTCGCGAGCGCGAGCCTGAATCTTCGCTGCATCGCCCAGCAGAATGGGTTTGCCGATCGCCTCTTCGACCAGCGCGTGGCAGGCGCGAAGGATCTTCTCGTTGTCTCCTTCGGGGAACACGACTTGTTTCGGATTGGCCTGAGCCTTGTGAATCATGGTGCGTGCAACTTCGTAGGCCTTGCCCAGCCGGCGCTCCAGCTGCGCGCGGTAAGTTTCCAGATCGACCGGTTCCTGGGCGACTCCGCTGCGCATCGCGGCTTCCGCGACGGCAGAGGCTTCCCACATCAGCACGCGCGGATCGAATGGCTTCGGAATCAGATACTCGCGGCCAAACTGCAGCCGCGCCACACCGTATGCGCGGCAGACGGAGTCGGGAACATCTTCTTTGGCCAGATTCGCCAGCGCGCGCGTGGCTGCCAGCTTCATCTCTTCATTGATGGCGGTGGCGCGCACGTCGAGTGCTCCGCGGAAGATAAAGGGGAATCCCAGAACATTGTTGACCTGGTTGGGATAATCGGAACGGCCAGTGGCAATGATCACGTCCGGACGGCTGGCCTTGGCTTCCTCGTAGGTGATCTCAGGATCAGGGTTCGCCATGGCGAAGACAATCGGGTCGGGCGCCATAGAGCGAATCATGTCGCCATCGATCGCGCCCTTCACGGAGAGGCCGGCAAATACATCGGCTCCGACCATTGCTTCGGCGAGCGTGCGCATTTCGGTTTCCTGCGCGAAGCGCTCTTTGTATTTGTTCATGCCGTCCTTGCGGCCCGTGTACACCACGCCCTTAGTGTCGCAGAGGATGATGTTTTCCTTCTTTACACCCAGGCGGACGTAGTGCCCCGCGCAGGCAATGCCCGCGGCTCCGGCGCCGTTAAAGACCACGCGCACCTTGCTGATATCTTTGCCGACGACCTCCAGAGCATTCAGCAGCGCTGCGCCCGAGATGATGGCAGTTCCATGCTGGTCATCGTGGAACACAGGAATCTTCATCGTCTTGCGCAGTGTTTCCTCGATCTGAAAGCAATCGGGCGCCTTGATATCTTCCAGATTGATTCCGCCGAATGTGGGCTCGAGCAGTTGGCACAGCTTGATGATCTCTTCGGGATCGTGGCTGTTCACCTCGATATCAAACACGTCCACGTCGGCAAAGCGCTTGAAGAGCACAGCCTTGCCCTCCATGACGGGCTTGCCGGCGAGGGCTCCGATATCGCCGAGTCCGAGCACCGCCGTTCCGTTGCTGAGGACCGCCACCAGGTTGCCGCGGCCGGTGTATTTAAACGCGTCCTGCGGATTCTTTTGGATCTCGAGGCAGGGCTCGGCTACCCCCGGCGTGTAGGCCAAGCTGAGGTCGCGTTGGGTTCGACACGGTTTGGTCGGTATGACTTCAATCTTTCCGGGGCGCGGGCCATTGTGATAATCGAGGGCCTGCTGCTTGCTGATTAACATGATTGCCTCCGAACTATGAATCGCGGCCGCGCTGTGTGTAACTGCGCAGCAGAAACCTTACTCCTTCGGGCTGCGCCGCCACATGGGCACGCACGGATTCCAGCTATGAACATCTTTCTGGAAATCGCGTCCGCTATGGGGGGGGCCGACGCTGCTCAACTCCTCCACCGGAGACTTCAGCAGCTCAGCAATGTAATTCTCGATCTGCTCGCGAATGCGAGGCTCCTTCAGCGCGGCCAGCAGATCCGGCCTCTCAATGTGGGTGAACCCGCCGCACAGCGGGCACTTTACGACGTCATCATTCACCATGGTCACCCTCGATGTTCGGGAAATCGGCAAACAGCGGTGCCGCTCCGCACCTCGGTCTTTGCTTATCCATTAGAGGGCGGTAATGGTTTTCGGACAGTGATAAGCGTCGCGGGAGATTGTGATTGAAATCACAGAAGGATTTGGGAAGGCAGAGCTCAGAGTCAGGACGATGAGTGAAATGGCGATTTTTCGACAATTGAGAGCGGCCATTTCATTTGATTTAGGTGTTTTGAATGGCGTTTAGGCGCCTCGCGCAAGCGTTCACCCTTCCACTTACAAACCATTGACTGAGATGCAGGAATAGAAACACGAAAAAGGCACTCTCAGCGAGGGAACAGTCAAATATGAAGTTCTGAAAGATGCGCCAGTCCATGGAGGCTTTGGTGTGAATTGAGAAGTTGGCTATTTGTTGCAGGTTGTCGAAAAGCAGGAAACCGAAAAAGTAGAAAGTGGCGTTAATCACCTGCCGCACATTCGCCATCTGATCACGAACCTCCGCGAGTGCCAGTGAAACAGAAACGAGGTGTTGGACAGGGTTTAGCCTGCGCAGCGAGCGCAGGCGAAGCATTGCTTTCGTTGCCGAAAACAGGCAGTAGATAATTGCAATCACGAAGACCAGACAGAATCCACGTGATAGCAATCCGAGGCTCTTCCAGACAGCCGAAAAACCGTAAGAGAAAAGCAGCGTGAGCATGAATGACACCTGTCGGACTGCCACCGAGGGCGGTGTAGGCCTACAGTCTATTGGACACCGCCGGGGCTGCCGTGTTCAGCTTACATCCGTAACTGTCGAAATCAGGCGATTACACGTTTTGACCTTGCGCCCGGGATTTTGAGCACAATAGGGCGATAGCGCGCGCATGACCCGGCCTCAAGTTCATTCGAACTCTTCCGTGATCCTGCGCACTCATTTACGTGATCGGGAATCCCGCCCTACATAAGTAACGTTGTGAACGTTTACCTCGATTCCACTTCCCTGTTACCATCATTGGTTTACCAATCCATCGGAAAAGCATTCTGATTACGCCTTCATAAATCTACGGAGGAGACATGGCAATTAAAGTTGGGATTAACGGTTTCGGGCGCATTGGACGCAACGTGTTGCGGGCTTCGCTCAAGGACCCGAACCTGGACTTTGTGGCAGTCAACGATTTAACCGACCCCAAGACACTGGCTCACTTGCTCAAGTACGACTCGGTGCTGGGCAACCTGCCGAATCAGGTTTCGGCCGGAGCGGACAGCATCACGGTCGACGGCAAGACCATCAAGGTGTTCAAAGAGAAGGATCCGGCGGCGCTGCCATGGGATTCCGTGGGTGCGCAGGTCGTGATCGAGTCGACTGGGCGCTTTACCGATGCCAACGATGCCAAAAAGCATCTGCGCGGGCCGGTGAAGAAGGTCATCATTTCGGCCCCGGCGAAGAATGAAGACGTCACCGTTGTGCTGGGCGTCAATCACGAGAAGTATGATGGCGCGAAGCACCATGTCATTTCGAACGCCTCGTGCACCACGAACTGTCTCGCTCCCGTCGCCAAGGTTCTTCAGGATGAGTTCAAGATCGTCTGTGGGACGATGACGACGATTCACTCCTACACCAACGATCAGGTAATTCTGGACTTCCCGCACAAAGACCTGCGGCGTGCGCGTGCCGCTGCACTGAACATGATTCCGACTTCCACCGGAGCAGCCAAGGCGCTGAAGCTGGTGATTCCGGAACTCGGCGGCAAGATCGACGGCTTCTCGATGCGCGTGCCGACGCCCAACGTTTCGGTGGTCGACTTCGTGGTATGGGTCGAGAAGAAGACGACGAAGGAAGAAGTCAATGCGGCACTGAAAAAGGCATCCGAATCAGGACCGTTGAAGGGATATCTGGGCTACGAAGAACATGAGTTGGTGTCGTCCGACTACAAGGGCGACTCGCGCTCCTCGATCGTCGATGCCCCCTGTACGATGGTGGTCGGCGGCAACTGCGTGAAGGTGATCTCCTGGTACGACAACGAGTGGGGATACTCCTGCCGCGTGCGCGACCTGATCAACTACATTGCCAGCAAGGGCCTGTAAACACTGTAGTGTGGCGCGGGCACTCCTGCCCGCGCTGCTCGCAGTGCCGGGACCGACTGCGCGGGCAGGAGTGCCCGCGCCACACACATCAGGAAGAGGACTCCAGCCATGTCCAAGCTTTCCATTCGTGATCTCCCGCTCAATGGCCATCGCATCTTCATGCGCGTCGACTTCAATGTGCCGCTCGAAGATGGCCGCGTCATGGACGATACCCGTATCCGCGAGACTCTTCCCTCCATCGAGTACGCACTGCGGCATGGGGCGCGGCTGATCCTTGCCTCACACCTTGGCCGGCCGAAAGGCAAGCCCAATCCGAAGATGAGCCTGAAGCCGGTGGCCGAGCGGCTGCGCATGCTGCTCGACAAAGAACTGGCGCGCGGCGAAAACGTCGGCTTCTGTCCCGAGTGCGTTGGGCCCGAGGCGGAGGAAGTCGCGACACAACTGGAAATGGGACAGACGCTGTTGCTGGAGAACCTTCGTTTCCACGCCGAAGAAGAAGCCAACGACCCGAAGTTCGCGCGCCAACTGGCCAATCTCGCTGAGTACTACGTGAATGACGCGTTCGGCTCGGCGCACCGTGCGCACGCTTCGACCGAGGGCATGACCAAGTTTATGAAGCAGTGCGCCGCTGGCTTGCTCATGGAGAAGGAATTGAAATATCTCGGCAAGGCATTGGAGCATCCCGAAGCGCCTTTTGTGGCGATTCTCGGGGGCGCCAAAGTCAGCGACAAGATTGGTGTCATCAAGAACCTTCTGACCAAGGTGAATGTGCTGATCATCGGCGGAGGCATGGCTTATACATTTCTCAAGGCGCAAGGCCAGGAGATCGGCAAGTCGTTGCTCGAAGCCGACAAAGTTGATCTCGCCAAGAGCCTGCTGGAAGAAGCGAAGAAGCGCAAGGTGAAGCTGTTGCTGCCTGTCGATCACGTGGTTGCGATTAAGCCCGAGCCAAACGCGGTCGTTCAGCAAATCGGCGAAGGCCAGCCGATTCCTGCCGACAAGATGGCGCTCGATATCGGTCCGAAGTCGATCGAACTGTTCTCGGAGGAAATTTCCGATGCGCGGACGATCGTGTGGAACGGCCCGATGGGCGTGTTTGAAGTGCCTGGATTCTCCAAGGGCACATTCAAGATCGCGCACGCCGTTGCGGACAATGGAGGCGCGATTTCGATCGTCGGAGGCGGTGATTCGGTCGCAGCTGTAAAAGCGGCAAATGTCGCGGACAAGATCACGCACATCTCGACCGGAGGTGGCGCGTCGCTGGAGTTCCTGGAAGGTCGGAAACTGCCGGGCGTCGAGGCACTGACGGAGAAGAAGTGAGCTAAGCTACAGGCGGTCAAGAGTCAACTGGTCAGACACGCCTTCGAAATATTTCTGCAGGGCCCGGTGAAAGATATCGTCGTCACGAGAGACTTGAGCGAAAAGGGTCATGGACGATCTAAATTTCACGTCGTCCGGTGTACCAAAGATATCTGTCGCCGAGCGCCCGTCCACATCGAGAACCAACTGGGTGCACTCTTTGAGACGAGGACCAAGGACTGGATGCTGAAGATACGCTTGGGCCTCGTCGAGGGAGGAGATTGCGTATTCGATCGAGGTTGGGCTTCGCCCCAAACCCCTGATCTGTGGAAAGATAAACCACATCCAGTGTCCCACCTTGGCTCCGGCGCGCAACTCCGACAGTACTCGCTTGAAGATCGGCTCTTGGGCGATCACAAAACGGTCCAAATTGTAAGGATCAGTGGACGTTCGCAAACGGCACCACCTGAATAGAAGAGCTAGAACGAAATCTAATACGAAAAGGCGAACTCATGAGAAAAAAAGTAATGGCTGCCAACTGGAAGATGTACAAGACTCCTGACCAGTCTCGCGACTTCTTCCGCGACTTCCTTCCGCTCGTTGCCGGACACGCGCGCGACGAGATCGTCGTCTGCCCCTCGTTCTTGAACATTCCTGCGGCTTTGGACGCGGCCAAGGGATCGAACGTAGGGATCGGCGCGCAGAACGTGCACTGGAAGGAAGAAGGAGCCTTTACCGGCGAGACGTCGGTTGGCCAGCTGCTGGCGTGGGGAGTCAATAACGTCATCATTGGACACTCGGAACGGCGACAGTACTTCGGCGAGACCGATGATACGGTGAACCTGCGCCTTAAAACCGCGCTGGAAGCGGGAATCACTCCCATCTGCTGCGTGGGCGAGGTGCTCGAAGAGCGCGAGGCCGGCATGACGGACGATGTTCTACGCCGTCAATGCGTCCGCGCCTTTCACGCCATTTCAGCGAAGAAAGCGGCCAAACTGGTCGTCGCCTATGAGCCGGTCTGGGCGATCGGCACGGGCAAGACCGCGACTCCGGAAATTGCTGCCGAGGCTCATGCCGTCATCCGCAGCGAAGCCACCGAGATTTTTGGCGAAGCCTTCGCCAGTCAATTGCGGATTCTCTACGGCGGTTCGGTGAAGCCCGAGAACGCGTCCTCGCTCATGGCGCAGGAAGAGATCGATGGGGCGCTCGTGGGCGGAGCATCGCTCGATCCGAAATCATTTGCAGCGATTGTGAAGTACTAGGGCGCGGATTGGCTGTGCGAATACCATCAGTGATCCGGCGCACATAATTTTCTGCGCGCCGGAGCTAAGATTCTTTCTGCATAACACCGCGTAAGCGGCCCCTCAACAAAACCAAATCCCCGAGGAGGTCGTATGCCGCTCTCCAGGCTGCGTGAGTTTCTCGATTCCCATAACGTTAAGTACATGGTGATTTCTCATTCTCTGGCCTACACGACGCAGGGCGTGGCCGCACTGGCGCACGTTTCTGGCAAGAAACTCGCCAAAACCGTGATCGTGAAGATTGACGGCATCCTGGCGATGGCGCTCGTTCCGGCCTCGGATCACGTCGATCTCGATCGACTGAGGATCTTGACGGGCGCTCAGACTGTCGAGGTTGCGACCGAGCGCGAGTTCAAGGACGCTTTCCCCGACTGCGAAACTGGAGCGATGCCTCCTTTTGGCAATCTCTATGACATGCCGGTTTATGCCGACGTCAGCCTAGCGGAGATCGAAGAGATTACCTTCACTGCCGGATCACACCGCGAACTGGTCCGAATGAGCTGGGGGGATATGGCGCGACTAGTCAATCCGATGGTCGATCGGTTGATTTATCAGCACATTGCGGTGGCGTGACGGCCGGGTCTCGCGCTCGCTTCGTTCGCTGGACAGCCGATGGCGGCCGTCCCCACAAAGATCAGGACGGACGAGGCGTCCACGCCTACACAAACCAGGCGGAAATCTATGCCCGCTTCAGTCCTATCGCCATGATGTGCGAACTGACACCAAGGACGGACGGTTCGCGCTCCATTTTTCGGACTGCAGTCAGTAGTCGGTCGCGATCAATCGGGTCGTCCCAGAGGCGATCGAAATCGCGAGCCAACCAGCCCGCGCCTTCGATCGGCAATACCTCCAGGATTTGAAATCCGGCAGCCTGAACTTCGCGCGCCAGTTCGCCGGGCCGGTGAAAGAAGGCGTCGGTGAAATACAGCGGATTTGCAGTGGGATTGCGATGCTGGCCATCCTCCAGATCGCGATCGAGGATGGAAGCAAACTGCGGATCATCAAAGAATCCGTGAGCCAGCGAGTCGAGCAAGGACGCGAAGTGGCTGATACCTACGCCCCAGACTAGCCCTCCCGGCCGCAGCACGCGGTACGCCTCACGAAGGCAGGCAATGCGCTCTTCCCTTTCCATCAGATGATAGAGAGGACCGAAAAGGAGCACGGCATCGGCCGACTGATCAGCCTGCTGCAGCCGGCGGGCATCACCGACCTCGGCGGATGCGAGCGGAGACTCCGGTTGCTGGCTTGAGGCGGCACGCGCCCGCTCCACATGTTTCGGCACGGGATCGATCAGATGAACTTGATATCCGCGGGTGGCGAGCCAGCACGCGTACACTCCTGAGCCTCCGCCGGCGTCGATGATCGTACCGGGAGCCGGTGGCAAATAGCGCAGGATCAACTCCTGCGTGCGCGCCTGTTCGAGCTGAAACCATCCGGTGCCGAGGCGTGACGCTTCGTCGGCCTCGCTGTAGAAGCGGACAATTCGATCGGCGGAATCCTCACTCATAGAGAAGCGCGGTCCGCAGCTTGCTCAGGCGAATGCTACCTCAGCAGGATTCGCAAGCCGAGGAAGGCTCGAGCTTACTGCACTGCCCGGCAGCGCGGAGACTGCGCTCGATAATACATCGAGGAAACGATCGACCTCCGGTTGAGTGTTGAACCGTCCCAGGCTAACGCGGATCAAGGCGCGGGCGCTCTCGGCATCGTAGCCCATTGCCAGCAGGACGCCCGAAGGCTCACCGGAGTGATTTGCGCTGCAGGCACTACCTGCGGAAACTGCTACGCCGGCTTGATCGAGCGCAGCCAGCAGTTTGCCGACTTCCCTTTCCTGGCCGCGGAAACCGAAGCTCAGGTGGCCGGGAAGGCGCTGGGTGCGATGGCCAAACAAATATGCATTCGGGAAGTTCCGCAGGACTTCCGTCGCGATGTATTCGCGGAGTCCCGCGAGGCGTGCTGCCTCTCCGCCTAACTCTTTTCGCGCGATCTCTGCCGCTGCGCCGAATCCTACAATGCCCGCGACATTTTCCGTTGCCGAGCGTAGGCCGCGCTCCTGGCCGCCTCCGAAGATGATCGGCGCGAGACCCGTTCCCTTCCGGACATAAAGCACTCCCACGCCCTTGGGGCCATGCAGCTTATGCGCGGACAGGGAGAGCAAATCGACCTGCAGCTGATTCACATCGAGCGGAATCTTGCCGCCGGCTTGAACTGCATCGGTGTGAAACAAGACGCCGTGCAACTTGGTCAACTGCGCCAGTTCTTCGATCGGCTGGATTGTTCCCACAACGTTGTTTGCAGCCATCACGGACACGACGGTGACGCTTGATTGCAGGGCGCGCAACAATCCGTCGGGGCGAACCAAACCTTCGGCATCGACCGGCAGATAGGTGACCCTGGTACCGCCGCTTGCGAGAAACTTACAGGTCTCGAAGATCGCGGCGTGCTCGATCGCACTCGTAACGACGTGTCCGGGCTTGCCGCTGGCGCGAACGGCACCGATCAGGGCGAGATTGTCGGCCTCGGTGCCGCTGGCCGTGAAGATGATCTCGTCCGACGTGGCACCGATCAGGGCCGCGACCTGCGCCCGCGCTTTGTCGACCGCCGCGCGTGCCAGGCGACCTTCCTCATGCCGGCTGGATGGATTACCGAAAGCGCCGCCGAGAAATGGCCCCATCGCCTCCAGCACCTGGGGATCGAGTGGGGTGGTGGCGGAATGATCGAAATAGATGCGTGAACTCATGCCAACTCCAGCCTGGCTGCGCTGGGCCCCATTCGGCGACCCTCGTTTCCTCGGGTCGCTTTCAGGGCAGGCTCTGCGCGCCGTAAAAACACAAAGGCCTCATCCGGGATTTTGGGGATGAGGCGCATGCTCACCGCGATCTCATGTCCCCCGCAAACCGGGCGGGAATTGGCACCGATTGATCAGGCTGTCTCCTGATCCGGTTGTCGTGGCTTCTGCGGGCCCGTTACCCTCAGCCACTCTGCATGAGACTACGGCTGTTCCGGCACGAATGCGGGAACCCATTCACAATAAGGCAGGACGATCCTGCTCGTCAATGAACTCAAGAGTGAACGGAATCACGCAGTAACGTGATTTGGCTCACGTCCGGCTGCAGGAGTGGGCGCGCCTTCAAAATCCCCACTTCTCCCGAAGCAAGGAGAAGTGGGGTACCCTCAACGGCACATCATCCATTGCGGAAACGTTCTCAGGCAGTTGTTTTCACTATTCCTTTGGCCGCGTCGCAAAGGAACTGGTCCACAGCATCGCTGTAAGGCTTCTTGAAAGTGGCGGGCCAGTTCGCCTTGTCGGCGTACAGTTTCTGCAGATTCGCGACGATGCCAGGATCGCCTCCGGTGAACATATCGAGCAGCTTCTGCCGCCGTTCGGCCAACTTGCGGCCGGTTTCGCTCTCGGGAGTCTCGCCGCGCGCAATCGCCGCTTCGACTTCGCGCGCCAGTTCGTTCCAGCCGCGATCGGCTTCGGCCTGCACTTCCGGCGACCAGCGCTGGCGCAGATCGTTGAGCTGCTCTTCGGTGTAATACTTCTTCATCCAGTCTTTGCGGGTTTGCATTTGAATCACCTCGATGATTTTCCGGAACGGCTCCCAATCGGTTTGCTCGCCTGAGGCGAGGGCCTGCTCGGCGCGCTCGATGGCACGAATCGCACGGTCAAGATGGTCCCGCTTCTCGGCGATGATCCGGCGCTGCTGGCGAAGCATTGCCATCACATCCACATCCTTCCGATTGAGTACCTCCCGAATTTGGGACAAAGGGAACCCTATAAACTTCAACGCCACGATTTGCTCGAGACGAACCAGATCTCGATCTGTGTAGAGGCGATAGCCCGCAGCGGTACGGCCGCTCGGCTTGAGCAGTCCGAGGCGATCGTAGTGGTGCAGCGCGCGGATCGTAACTCCGGCCCGCTCGGCAAATTCGTGAGGCTGATAGGTGCGGTTCACTTTGTCCCTTATCGAGGTTTTACGGTCTGACGCTGCGTCAGGGTCAAGAAGATTCTAGGGGAATTTCTGATTCTTGATTGTCGATTGTTGAATGAGCCCGGTCATGCCATCACTCCTTTCCGGTATTCCCCGCGCCCTCCGAGAAACCTCGGGCGATCTCTGCGGTTCGCCTTCTTTTGACCGCAGAGAGGATCGTCCAAATCAACGTGGCACCGGCAGTCAACCGTGGCCGCCTACCCGCTTTGCTTTAATGAAATGCTGTCCGGCGGTCGCGGTTCAGATCAGTGCGGACGTGGCGGAACTGGCAGACACACCATCTGCTTGTATTACTTTAGAAATTCTCTTCAAACTTCTGAGAATACATTTTCTTACTTTCGCTTCAATCACTTCCAGTGATGTCCGTCGGAAGGGCCAGTAGACGCCAGTAAGCCCCGGGATGCAGGCAGTCGGTGCAAAATCCTGTGCAGTTCCTCATTGGCCGATCTACGGGGAAACCCTACTAGGACGACGCTCCCGTCATGAGTGATGCAATGACTTTCCAATGCTTTGTCTGGAGAAGTTGGATTTTGTGCGGCCGGGAGCTTCCCCGCCTCGTAATTCTGCCAGTAGTTAGCCCCAATCGTTTGGCCTAGGCTGGCGAACCATGCGATGCCCCATTGTTGAAATTGTTCTCGCAAGCCTTGTTGTGGTCGTCTCGTTCACTTCTGGGTTTTCCCAGTCTGCGCCGTCGCCACGTCCCAAACTTGGTTTGGTGCTGGAAGGTGGCGGGGCGCTTGGGTTGGCGCATATCGGAGTCCTGCAGTGGCTCGAAGAGCATCGGATCCGGTGAACTACGTAGCTGGAACCAGCATGGGCGGCCTCGTCGGCGGAATCTACGCAACGGGTCACTCCGCGGCTGAGGTCAAGGAACTGGTCAAGACCATCAACTGGGACGAGGTTTTGCGGGGTCAGACTCCGTATCAAGATCTCTCTTTTCGTCGGAAGCAGGATGCAGCGGAATACCCGAATCACATGGAGTTTGGCCTGAGAAAAGGCTTGCAGTTTCCTGAGGGATTCAATTCCGGCCAACAAGTTGTGGCGATCCTCGACAGCGTAGCGCTTCCGTATTCAGAGGTCGAGAATTTTAACAACCTTCCGATTCCATTCGCCTGTGTCGCGACCGATTTGGTCACATCGCAGCAGTTTGTCTTTCGCCAAGGGTCGCTCTCCTTGGCACTGCGCTCCACCATGTCACTGCCGGGAATTTTTAGTCCGGTGAGATGGGAAGGACATATCCTCGCCGACGGCGGACTCATGGACAATCTTCCGGTCGATGTCGCCCAGAGCATGGGAGCTGAATTAACGCTCGCCGTCCATCTTGAAACCGCCAAGATTGAGGCCACAACAGAGATGTCTTCGCTCGGGGTGCTAGGTCGTTCCATCAGCGTCGTGATCGCAGCCAACGAACTGCGCAGTATTGAAAAAGCAGATATTGTGATTTCGGTTCCGCTGCAACACTTTGATTCGATGGCGTACAGCCGGGCAGACGAGCTTATCAATGCCGGTTATCAAGCAGCCCAAGCTAAGGCTGCGCTTCTCAACACTCTTTCGGTGGACGAATCCAGCTGGCAAGCTTATCTGGCACAGCGTTCTTCGCGCCTCCTGGCACCGCCCATTCCACAGTTTGTAGAAGTCGCCGGCGCTAATTCGAAATCTACAAATGCACTCGAGAAAGATCTCAAGAACAACGTTGGAAGACCCGTGGATACCGAGGTCCTGCAGCACCAGTTAATGGTCATCAAGGGGGATGGACGTTTCTCCAGTCTCAGCTATCAGATGACAACCAAGGGCGGTGAGCCTGGCCTGCTGATCACGGCGGTTGAAAAGCCATATTCGCCGCCGATCGTGCAGCCCGTCCTCTTGCTTGACGGATCGAACTTTAGCGGCGTCGATTTCAGCATGGGCGCGCGCATTACGTTCCTGGACTTTGGCTCTTACCGAGCAGAACTTCGCAACGATTTGATCGTGGGATCGCAATACGGGATTGACAGCCAGTATTACCGTCCGTTCTCGGCCACGAGCAAGTGGTTTATTGCGCCAGACGTTTTTGCCAACTACACGCACATTCCCCTATACCAGGGGAGCCAATTCGTCGCTCAGTACAGTAAGACCGGTGCCGGCGGCGGTCTTGAACTCGGCTACGAGTTTGGGCGTGTGGCGCAACTCACTCTGGGATACACGGCCGCGTACAACAGGTACATACCCAAGATCGGAAACGCTGCACTTCTGCCCACCGCGTCCGGCCGTTACGGCGCTACCGCACTGCGCTTTGTTCTAAATGATGTCGACAATCCGGTAATCCCAAGATCGGGGCGATATATGGACATCACTGGGCAATGGCTGGACGCTAATCCGGGAGCCACGCATGCCTTTCCCGTAGCAGAGGGTCGATTGCTGAACTTCTGGAAACTGAATGAGCAGTCCTCTATTTACGTTGGCGCACGAGGAGGAACCACTTTTGGAAATCGACTAGTCGGGGTGCCGCAGTTTTTGTTGGGAGGCTCCAACGGATTCGCCGCCTATGGTCAGAACGAACTTCTAACAGAGCAGTATTACTTGTTTCAATCCGGCTATCTCCTGAAATTGATCAAGCTTCCACCACTGCTCGGCGAAGGCGTCTATTTCAATGGAACGTTCGAGGTAGGAAAAGTTTTCGGGCCGCCGTCGAGGTCGCAAGTCCCCGGTGATGTCGTGGGCGCCCTTCTGGTCAACACGATATTTGGACCGATTGAATTAGGCGGTGCAGTTGGAACCGCCGGGCATGAGCGGGTGTTCTTTCAATTGGGACGAATCTTCTGAAAAGGGCCGCGCCCTTGAGTGGCCGGCAACCCGGAATCGTGCGGTGGGTGAATTGGTATCTCCGCAATGTCCGAACTGCTTTAAATCGAGAGGAACAGTTCGATGGTGTCATTTTGATCCTGAGCTAAGGAGATCTTTGGGCGGAGGTAAGTTTTTTAGGAGCCCATTACCCATCGACCTGATTGTGCACTCGGCCAGCAATTCGTGTAGTCGGTTTCGGTACGATAGTTGCAGTTGCGCAAATTGAACAGATGGGCCAGGTACGGAAAAGATCAAGACGCATCCCGATGCCGGACCGAGGCCGGAGAGTACACGGACCCCTTTACATTGCAGTATGTCGCCGGACACGATAACATTAAGACGACGATGCGCTATGTACATGCACGCGAGGCTGCGGTCCAGAAGCTGTTTGCGCGACTGGCGGAGTCGCGGCCGGAGGGATGCGTCGCGTGGGATAGGGTGGTGCAAAATCCGGTGCAGCTGGAAATGCCCTCACCCGATGAACTCGCTAAAATATTGATTACAGGTAATTTACAAAGTGCGGAAGTGGTGGAACTGGCAGACACACCATCTTGAGGGGGTGGCGCCGAAAGGCGTGGGGGTTCAAATCCCCCCTTCCGCACCATATACTTGCCTCCGGAAATCCGAGCGAATCTGGCTTCAGGTCTGTTCGCCATCGAACTTAGGAACATTCAACTTATGATCTACCTCGTCACCGCTGTCCACATCCTGGTCTGTTTTTTCATCATAATTGTCGTGTTGCTGCAGAGCGGCAAGAGCGGCGACATTTCTGCCGCGTTCGGCGGACAAGGGAGCCAGACCGCCTTTGGGCCACGGGGAGCGGCCAGCGCCCTCTCCCGCGCTACCACATGGTCCGCGGTGGCGTTCATGGTCACGTCGATCACACTCGCCATCTATTCGACCAGACACGGCGCCTCGTCGGGATCCGTTTTGCAGGGAGTTAAGTCGCAACCTGTAAAGACGCAGCCTGCTCCGTCGTCAGCGCCGGCCAATCCACCCGCTCAGAAGAAATAATTCTTTCCGCAAAATCTGCAACCTCTTTACAGGCTTCGCTGTAATTGTCTTTGCCTGTGGGAGGTTGTACCATCTGGAGTGACGCTTTCATCGAGGAGGTGCTATGTCGGATCGTGACAGCAATAGCTTCGTATGGTTCCTGGCTGGCTTGGGATTGGGAGCACTGGCGGGAGTTCTCTATGCACCCCGTTCTGGGGCAGAGACGCGTGAAGTCCTGCGGGCGCGCGCCGAAGAGGGCCGTGATTACGTCCGCGGTCGTGCACGGGAAGCACGGGAACAGGCTGAGCAGTGGGCTGGTCGTGGCCGCGAAGTAGTGAACCAGCAGAAGGAGCAGTTCCGCGCCGCATACGAAGCTGGACGCCAGGCGTATCACGAGGCGACGGCGGAGACGGGAACCTCCAAGAATTTGTAGCTCTTATCGCGCCGGCTGCTTCCTTCGTGCGCGCTCGATGTTGCCGGAGGATTCTTATGGACAAAATGTCGCTGTTTGTCGCTCTGACAGGGATTGCCGTTCTTCTACAAGCCGGCGTTCTGCTGGCGATGTACCTCGCCATGCGCAAAAGCAGCCAGCGAATGGAAGAGTTGGCAGGCGATGTGAAGACCAAGGTCATGCCGACCGTCGTGGAGGTGCAGGCCATGATCACCGTGCTGCGCCCCAAAATCGAAACCATTGTGGAGAACCTGAGCGACACCACCACGACTTTGCGGTCGGAGGTGCAGCGCGTAGATGCGACCGTCAATGACGCGATCGACCGCGCCCGTCTGCAGATCATCCGCGCGGATGAGTTGCTTAGCCGCACGCTGGACCGTGTGGAGCAAACCTCCGAGATTGTGCATAAGACGGTCGTCTCCCCGGTAAAGCAGATTTCGGGGATGGTGCAGGGGATCACGGTGGCGTTGGAGTTTCTCTTTAGCAGCCGCAATCGCAGGAATGGCGGCACCCGTGAGGAACGGCGGCCGGTGCCGCAGGACGAGATGTTTATCTAGGCGGACGTTTATCTACGGAGGCCCCGGCTCACGTCCGATTCTGTTCCGCGTCGATCATTCATGAGAAATCATTGGACTATGACTACCCTGCTCTCCGCAGGGATTTTTGTTTTCTGCCTCTCTCTTTGCGCTCAAGAAAAGGTCCTCTGGAGCGATCATGAGAAGCCGATCGTTGAGCAGATTCGCGGCTTGCGAAAACTCGACGACAGCGTGCGGGCGCGCACGACGAAAAGTCTGGCCCTGCAGATTCGGCAGTTGCCGGTCGTTCCCAACAAGTTGCGCCTTGCAGTGGCGCCTGTCCCATCTTTCGACGGAGGGAGACTTCGGCCACGACACGCTGCAGGAGGTCACCACCACACTGGCGAACGCAGTGCGCGAGCAGCCTCCGTCGCGCGGGAAAACCGGCGAACCGAACGATGCGTATCAGGAACTGGCCTCCCTGGTGCGATACGAACACATGCAGGCGACGTCGATCAATCCACAGTTTGCCGAAGCAATGGCCGTACTGGTAGCCGAGGATGCGAAACGACAGAATGCCGACTTCACCTCTCAGGATCTGGAGGGAAAAGCGTGGCATCTGCGCGACCTGAGAGGCAAAGTCGTGCTGGTAAATTTCTGGGCGACGTGGTGTCCGCCGTGCCGCAAGGAGATGCCTGACTTGCAGGCGCTCTACGACAAGTACAAAGATCAGGGGTTCGTAGTGCTCTCGATTTCCGACGAAGAAGCGGCCAAGGTTTCTCCGTTTATAACCGAGCGAAACATCAGCTATCCCGTGCTGCTCGATCCGGGACGCAAGGTGAACGAGGCCTTCGTGGTAGAAGGGATTCCCAAGAGTTTCGTTTACGACCGCGAAGGAAAGCTGGTAGCGCAGTCGATCGACATGCGCACGCGCAGCCAGTTTCAGCAGATGCTTGCGGCGGCTGGGTTGAACTAGTTTGTGTAGGGCGGACGCATTCGTCCGCCCCGCGAGCGAAGTGAGCGTGGGGCAGTGATGGATCGATCTCAGCTCTGCCTTGCTACAAGCATTCTGATTGCGCGCTTCGCGCGCGCGACCCCGGACGAATGCGTCCGGGGCTACACGTTTTGGGGAGACTTATGCGTTATTTTGTTCGAGCCCGCGTTAAGCCCGGTCGCGAAGGCGATCTGCTTAAGGCCATCGAAAACGACACCCTCGGCCAAGGCTCGGTCGCGGAAGGCGAATACCTCCGCAACATGAACGATGCGCGGCTTTGCCCGGACCAGACCGCACGGTGGGTCGAGGTTTGCTACTGTCCGACACCGCTGCAGGAAGAGCGCCCGTACTGGGAAGAATATTTCGATCTGGTGCGCGTGCAGGATGCGCATGACCGGCGCAAGTGCCGCGATGAGAATGGAACCGAGCCGTGGGCGTGCAGTGCTTGCGACTGCACCGTGAGGCTCGAAGAGAAGCTGAAGGAAACTGGAACGCCATTTCTGGACACCTTGCGCTCGGTCCAGGCAGGAAACAGCGATTGCCGTACCGGATGCGCATCCGGGCGGGCTACCCAACGGTCTGAGTCATCCGTAACCAACGGCAGGAAATCGGCTTAAGGTAGAATTGATTGATAATCGCTGGTCAGGTCCCTTATGAAAAGGCTGGTCGCTCTTCTGTGCCTCTCAATCTGCTGCGTAAGCTTCAGCGTTGCGGCGTTCGCCAAGACGAACAACCCTGCTTACCGCGAAAACCCTGCCGCGCGCAAACAACAAAAGAAGCAACAGAAAGCCATGAAGAAGGCGATGAAGAAGCAGAAGAAGGCGCAGAACAAGATGTACAAGCAAAGCGTGAAGAAGAGCCACTATCCTAAGCACAACTACTAAGCGAAAACGGTCTTGATGGTGCCCCGTCCTTGTCGCGGTTTGCGCGAGCAGGGCGGGGTTTTTGACGTTGGGGCACGCATGAGAATCAAAGTCCCCACTCTTCGACTTCGCTCAGGGCAGGCCCTGTCCCTGCAAAAAACGCAGGGACAAGGATGGGCACCCGGCTCCGTTAAGTGATCCAGCCGCCGCCGACTACAACGTCTCCGTCGTAGAAGACCGCTGCCTGGCCTGGGGTGATGGCGCGCTGGGGCTCGTCGAAGGTTGCGAGAATCTCGTCAGCGCCGGTGCGCTCAATCGCGGCTGCGGCGGGTTCGTGGCGGTGGCGGATCTTTACGGAAACCCGCATCGGCTCGCGCAGATCATCCACCGAGATCAGGTTCACGCGCTTGGCGCGCAGCGTCCGCGAGTAGAGACGCTCGTCGCCGCCAACGATCACCTGCTTGTTCGCGCCGCTGATCTGTATTACGTAGAGTGGCGATCCCGTGGCGACGCCAAGTCCCTTACGCTGGCCCACCGTGAAGTTATGGATTCCAGTGTGCTCGCCGATCACTTCTCCCGATGTAGTCACTAGTTCGCCCGCAGTGTCCGGCAGGCTTCCCCCTTGCTCCGCCAGATAGGCATCAATAAAGCGCTTGTAATCGCCGCCGGGGACAAAGCAGATTTCCTGCGAATCCGGCTTCTCAGCCAAAGCGAGGCCGTGCTTGCGGGCGAGTTCGCGGACCTCGGGCTTGATCATGTCGCCTAGCGGAAACAGCGTGCGGCTCAACTGCTCCTGAGTTAGCCCGAACAAAAAGTACGTCTGGTCTTTACTGCGGTCCGCGGGTCGCTTCAGCAGCCAGCGGCCTCGGGCCTCATCGTAGGTGACGCGTGCATAGTGGCCGGTGGCAACGCGCTCGGCACCAATCTGCTGAGCCACAATCAATAACTGATCAAACTTCAAGTGATTGTTGCAGAGACTGCAAGGGATGGGCGTGCGTCCAGAAAGGTACTCTTCCACGAACGGACGGACCACGTCGCGCTCGAAGCGCTCTTCGTGATTGACCACGTAGTACGGGATGCCGATCTGCTGGGCCACGCGGCGGGCGTCGTAGACGTCGTCGAGCGAGCAGCAGCGTCCCTGCACGGACTCGGGCATGCCCTGATGGCCTGCGAGGCGGCGCTGGTTCCAGAGTTGCATCGTCAGGCCGATGACGGTGTGTCCTTCGGCGCGCAGCATGGCCGCGACGGTGGAGGAGTCCACACCGCCCGACATGGCTACGGCGATCGTATCTGAATTCAACTTCAGCTCCTAGCTTTCGAACCGCCGCTTGTCATTCTCAGCGACGGGCGGCGTTCCGGCTGCCGGCAAAAAGTGCATGGGTCCTTCGCGGCAAAATTCGCCGCTCAGGATGACAACGTAATTTGACTCACCGTTCAATGCTAACTGCGTGCTTCTTGTACTTCGGCGAGATCGCGCGCAAGCGCGCGACGGTCTCCGGCACTAATCTCAATGCGAAATCGATATCTGCTTCGCGTGGTCTGCTTGCCCAGGCTGAAACGGATGCTGGCGCGCGCCTGATCGGGGCGCAAGCCCATGGCGATCAGGACGTGCGATGGCTCGATCGCGCCCGAAGAGCAGGCGGCACCGGTCGAAACGGCTAAGCCTCTCAGGTCAAGTGCAATGACCAGAGATTCACCCTCGATGTGATCGAAGTGAAGGTTGGCCGTGTTCGGAACTCGTGTGGCGCCCTCGCCGTTCACGCCAGCCTCGTCCACTTGCGCCAGAATTCCCTGCTCCACGCGATCGCGCATGGCGGCCATCTTGTTGTCATCGCCGCGCTCCAGAGCCTCTTTCGCAATCTCCGCTGCCTTGCCTAAGCCAACTATTCCAGGGACATTTTCCGTCCCAGCCCGCCGCGAGCGCTCGTGGCGGCCGCCGTGGAACAACGGCTGGATGCGAGTTCCCTTCTTCACATAAAGCGCGCCTACTCCTTGCGGCGCGTGAATCTTGTGGCCGGAGATGGAGAGGGCATCGCAACCGATCTGTCGTACGTTGACCGGAACTTTTGTTGCCGCCTGTACCGCGTCGGTGTGGAACAGAATATTCGCCTCAGACGCGATCTTTCCGATCTCTTCGACCGGCTGCAGCACTCCGGTCTCGTTGTTGGCCATCATCACCGAGATCAGCTTCGTGTTTGGTCGCAGGGCGCGCCGGACATCCGACGGAATCGATCAGGCCGCGGCCATCCACCGGCAGGGTGGTCACTTCGCAGCCGATCTTCTCCAGATGCTTACACGCGTGCAGAACGGCATGGTGTTCGATGCTCGACGTGATGACGTGATCGCCTGCCGCAACCCATCCGGCGACGGCAAGGTTGTCACTCTCGGTGCCGCCGCTGGTGAAGACTATTTCCGCCGCGCTGCAGCCGAGCAAGTCGGCTACCGATTCGCGCGCGTCCTCGACCGCGGCCCGCGTCTCCTGCCCGTGATGATGGATAGACGAGGCATTGCCGAAGCGCTCCCCGAAGAAGGGACGCATGGCCTCGAAGACCTCGGGCAGAACCGGAGTGGTGGCGTTATTGTCGAGGTATACGCGCTGCATACAGAACCCACGTCTATTCTACGGGATTAGTCAGAGGGATGCAGTTTGGCGAGGCGGGCGCGCTTCGCGCTGCCCGGACAGCCGAAGGCGGCTGTCCCCACATGGTCTTTGCTAGCGTTGGTCGATCTGTAGGTAATGGCTCGGGTATTCCGGGCCCAGGTATTCCGCACGGGGGCGGATCAGGCGGTTGTCGTCGAGTTGTTCGATGACGTGGGCGGCCCATCCACTGATGCGGGAAACAGCGAAGATCGGCGTAAACAGGTCCACGTCAATTCCCAACGTGTGATACGTCGAGGCTGAGTAAAAGTCGACGTTGGCATTCAGCTTCTTGTCGGCCTTCACGAACTCTTCGATCTTATGAGAGATCTCGAACCACTTGGCTTGGCCGCTGGAATTTCCCAAGTCGCGGGACATGACGCGCAGGTGAGTGGCGCGTGGGTCTTCGGTGTGATAGACGCGGTGTCCGAAGCCCGGAATCTTCTTCTTCTGCGCCAGCATGCCCTTGACGTACTCGATGGGATCAGCACCGGATTCGTCGATCGCCTCAAGGATGCGGAACACCGCTTCGTTGGCGCCGCCGTGCAGCGGGCCTTTCAGCGCACCGATCGCCGAGGTAATGGCAGAATGCATATCCGACAAAGTTGCAGCCGTTACGCGCGCGGCAAAGGTCGATGCGTTCAGTTCGTGATCAGCGTGAAGAATCAGAGCGATGTCGAGAGCGCGCTCAGCCGTTGGTGAAGGATGTTTGCCATTCAGGATGAGCAGGAAATTCGACGCGTGGGACAGAGAACGATCAGGGTCAACCAGCGGTTTTCCCTTGCGAATGCGGTCGTAAGCGGCGACGATCATCGCAATCTGCGAGGTCAGACGGATGGCCTTGTCCACATTCGCCTTGCGGTCGTTGTTCTTCTCCTGCGGATCGTAGAACGATAGAGCCGAGACAGCCGTGCGCAGCACATCCATCGGCAAGGCGTGCCGGGGCGCGTTGCGCAGCAGGGTGATAATCGACGCATCCAGCTTGCGTTCCTCGGCTAGCCGGTCGTGCAGTTCACGCAATTCCTGACGAGTCGGAAGCTTGCCGAACCACAGCAGGTAGCAGGTCTCCTCGAAATTCGAATGGTCGGCCAGTTCGTGGATGTCGATGCCGCGATAGGCGAGCACGCCGCGATCGCCGTCGATATAGCAGATCTTGGAGCTGGTGGCAACGACTCCCTCGAGCCCTTTGGGAGCATGAGTTGTAGTCACGCTGGACATTCGGTTCTCGCTTGACTGGATTTTGCGTTGCCGGACCGCGCGAGGAGGGCCGCGAGACGGAACCTTCGTTTATACCTCAAACGTTCTGAAGTTTCCAACCACCCTTCGTAATCGCAGTAACATCCTGGCGCATCTGATTAGATGCTCGTTTGCGGCGCCTCTTTGCCTCTTTAGATCGGCAATTGCTCGTCTTCAGATCGCTGCCTTCAGAATCGGGCTTACTCTGCGTTCTCTGCGGCGGTTCTCGGCGAACTCAGCGTTTAAGAGCTTTCACCGCAGAGAACGCAGAGAAAACCCGCTGAGGACGCGGAAAGACCTCACAGATCGAACAGGTCGGGTTTTGCCAGCTTCGTTTCGTGCGGCGTATAGTTAAAGGTTCGCTCGAAGTATTTCGCGGCCCCTGCCCGCGTTCTTCATACTCCTCATGGAGGAATCATCCTAAATGAAACGTCTCTTCTCGCTTGTGCTGGCCTACGCCTTCGTGTGTTCCACGATCGCGAGTGCCGACGAAGGCATGTGGCTTTACAACGAGGCTCCCAAGGACAAGATCAGAGCCAAATACGGTTTTGATGTTACGCAGCAGTGGCTGGATCATGTGCGGCTGTCGTCGGTGCGCTTCAATAACGGAGGTTCGGGGTCGTTCGTCTCGCCTGACGGCCTGACCTTTACCAATCATCACGTGGGCGCGGGTTGCGTGCAGCAGCTTTCCACCGAAGGCCACGACTACATCAAAACGGGCTTCTACGCCAAAACCCAGGCCGATGAGGCCAAGTGCCCGAATTTGGAACTGAACCAACTGGTCGGCATCGAGGATGTGACGGACAAAATCAACGGGGGAATGAAACCCGAGATGACGGCCGCGGAATCCGGAGCGGCGCAGCGTGCAGCCATGTCGCAAGTGGAGAAAGACTGCACCACCAGCACCGGGCTTCGCTGCGACGTGGTGACCTTCTACTCCGGGCAGGTCTACAACCTCTACAAGTACAAGAAGTACACGGATGTGCGGCTGGTATTCGCTCCGGAATTTGATATTGCGTTTTTCGGCGGGGATCCAGATAACTTCACCTATCCCCGATATGATCTGGACATCACTTTCTTCCGCGTTTACGAGAACGACAAGCCGGCACATCTGGACAACTATCTGAAGTGGTCGCCGACTGGGGTGAAAGACGGAGACCTGATCTTTGTCTCTGGACACCCGGGCAACACGGGGCGATTGCTGACCATGGCGCAGCTTGAGTTTTTGCGCGATGTTCAGTATCCGATGGCATTGAAAGTCTACGCGCGGCGCATTGCGCTGCTGCAGGAGTTCAGCAAGCAATCGGAAGAAAATGCCAGGATTGCAAAGGAAGATCTCTTCGGGCTGCAGAACTCGCAGAAAGCGATTACCGGATACCAATCCGGATTGCTCGATAAAGAGATCATGAAGGAAAAAACCAGCCAGGAAGTCTATTTGCGTGCGGCCTTCAAGGTGGCTTCCAAGGATGCCAATGCAACCGATCCATGGGAGGAGATCGCACAAGCGATCAGGACACAGCAGGAGATCTTTCCGAACCTGAGCTATCTGGAGCGTATGCGTGCCTTCCCTTCGCACCTGGCCCAGTTTGCGCGAACGCTGGTTCGTGCCGCGGACGAAAAGCCGAAGCCGAATCCTGACCGGATGCGCGAGTTCCGTGATTCCACCCTGCCGTCGCTCGAGCAGCAGCTCTTCTCCACGGAGCCGATTTACAAGAATCTTGAGACCGCGCTCCTCACCGACGGACTTAGCGAGATGCAAGAGTCTCTCGGCAAGGACAATCCGGAAGTGCAGAAGGTGCTGCAGGGGAAAACGGTCGCCGACATGGCGAAGGACCTGATTGCCAACACCAAGCTCGATGATGTGGCAGTCCGCAGGCAGTTGTATGAAGGCGGAAAAACAGCCATTGAATCTAGCACCGATCCGCTCATCACGCTGATGCGCACCATCGATCCGGACGCCCGCTCGGCACGCCGCGAGTTCGAGGACAAAGTGGACTCGGTGGTTCGGCGCGACGGTGGTGCAATCGCCAAGGCTCGATTTGCGCAGAGCGGCTTCACCCAGCCTCCGGATGCCACCTTTACCCTTCGCTTGAGCTACGGAGTGGTGAAGGGATATCAGGAGAACGGAAAAGCCATCCCGTTTGACACGACGATGGGCGGCGCCTACCAACATGCCGCAGAACACGGCAGCCAGTCCCCATATAACTTGCCCGAGAGTTGGATCAAGTCGAAAGACAAGCTGGACTTAAAGACGCCCTTTAACTTTGTTTCGACGGCGGACATCATCGGAGGCAACTCCGGCTCTCCGACCGTGAACAAGAATGGTGAGGTCGTTGGGATCATCTTCGACGGTAATATCGAGTCGCTGCCCTGGAACTTCGCTTACAGCGATACGCAAGGACGCGCGGTTTCCGTGGACTCTCGCGGTATTCAGGAAGCGCTGCGTAAGATCTATGGCGCTGGCGCCTTGGCTGATGAACTCATGGGAACGAAGACTGCCGCGGCGAAAGCCGGAAAATAGCTAATCACGATTCAAGAAGCCCGCGTGCCGAGCGCGGGCCTTTTTATGGGGCGGCGGCTCAAGCGGGCCAGAGCGTCAAAGCTGTCTTGCTCAGAATCTGTTCCTGCACCGACTGTGTCAGAGGCAGCGCGCGGAATTCAGCGAGATTCTTCTTGATATCAGGAACGCCGGGCCCGGGCCAGTCCGTGCCGAACAGAGTTTTGTGCGAGATCTCCTCCAGGCGTGGGAAGTACTTCAGCAGGGTCTTTGGAGGAATGCCGCTGATATCGAGGTGAACGTTGGGATGACGGCGGACCAGGAAGAACGCGGTCTGCATCCAGAGCGGACGGCCACCGTGAGCGAGCAGGATCTTGAGCTTGGGAAAATCCACGGCGACATCGTCGACGTAAATTGGGTCGCCGTACTTGTTGCGCGCTCCGGGAAATATCGAGGTGCCGGTGTGGAACATCACCGGCACGCCATTCGCCTCTGCGGCCCGGTAGATAATTTCCAATTCCTTCGCGCCGCTCAGGTAATCATTCGGAAATAACAATTGGTGCGGCGGATGAATTTTGATCATCTGCAGGCCCAGCCGCAGTATCTGCTCGACATCGGCCAGGACGTTCGTGGTGTGGCGCGGATGCAAGCTGCCGCACGACAACAGGCGCTTGGGATTTTCCTTCACGTAGTCCGCAACAAATTGATTCACGCCGCTGGTGAAGCCGATGACCTCCGGCGCCACGTAATTGATCAGCATGGCGCGATCGATGCCACTTGCATCCAGGAACTTGAGGAACGCTTTCGGAGAACGGCAGAACTCGACGATCTGATCGAAGTTCGGGCGCTTATGCTTCATGAGTTCCAGCGCGTGGGGCTTGAACATCTCCATTGGCTGGATGTGGATATGGCAGTCGGTGATCATTCGTGATTGGCGGCCGTCGCACTTCTTCCGCGTTTTGCGCAACAGAAGTGGGGATTTGCCTCAGCGCGGCATTCTATCAGTACGCAGGCTACGCCGCCGGACACGGCACGAACGATGACCAGTCGATTCCCTGCTGAAATTGCTCGTCCGGCTCGAAAGGTGTTTTGAAGGTGAACGCGAACTGCGTGGGCCCGTGCTTTTCGAGATGGGCAATGCGCTTGGTCGCCTCGTCCATACCAGGACGATGTCCCGCCGGCACCCACCACAGGGCCATATACACGCCCGAAAACTTCTCGAACCACGCTTCCCTCTGCCGCAGAAGTTCTGCGTGAGCCGTCTTGTAAACGTAATGCCGCAACGCGGCAATGCTCTCCCACACGGACATGTTGATCAGAATGCGGTCGTCGTCCGGGTACGGTCGGAAATAGGTTGCATTGCCGACAGGTGTTTGCAGCCGCCAGACGAATCCGGCGCTGCGATCTGCGAGCGCGTTGATCTCGTCAAGCCGCGCGACGAATCCGGCCATTAGGACGTCTTCAATCGGAGCTCGCACTTGACCAATGTTTACCTGGGCAAGGTGATAAACGGGCATGCAACTCTACTCCTTTCGCATTAATTGCCATCCACCTGGGCTGCAGCCAGCACAGCCCTTTTGGTGAATACACGAATCATCTCGCGACGATACTCCGGAGTGAGGGCGGAAGTTGTCAAAGGTTTGCTAATTTTCGCGGCCAAATCGCCAACCGCTTCGGCAAGGGCTTCATCGACTGCTTTTCCCGCAAGCAATTCCGAAGCGCCTTTCACCAGTAGCGGCGCAGGGTTCACGGCAGTGATTCCGATGCGCGCATCGGAGACGTGCCCGTTCGAGCGCTTCAACACCACAGCTACACCGGCGAGGGGGTAATCGATCGATCCGCGGACGCGTAGCTTGCGGTACACGCCGCGGTAATCTTTCGAGCTCCCCGGCAGGAATACGCGCGTGACGAGTTCGTTGGCTTGCAGTTTGCGGTAGTTGTCGCCCAAACCGGTATAGAAGTCAGCGAGAGCGACACGGCGGGTTCCGTGGGGGCCCGCGATTTCTATCTCCGCTTTTAGACAGAGCAGGGCCGGAGGAGTATCGCCCGAAAACGCCGCCCAGCACTTGGTTCCGCCGGGGGCAACGTGGCAGAGATCGCCGTCTTTCTTGATGCAGAATCCACAGCCCTTGCGCCAGGTGAGCGACTGGTTGTACCAGAGACAGCGCGTATCGAGGCAGATGTTGCCGCCGATCGTCCCCATGTTCCGCAGCACGGGTGACGCAACGGTGCCGGCCGCTTCGCTTAACACGGGATAGTGCTCGCGAAGGAATTCGGAGCGCTCGATCGTACGGATCGTGGTAAGTGCGCCGATTTCCACGCTGCCATCGGGTTGCGGCTTGATTCCGCGAATTTCACCGATTGCCCGCAGGTCGACCACACATTCCGGCTCGAACAACTTCTGCCGCATGGACGGGATTATGTCGGTGCCCCCGGCGAGCACGCGCATGCTGCCAGCATGCTTCACGAGGTGCTCGATGGCTTCTGCTACGGATCGAGGCCGGAGCAATTTGAATTGCGGCAAACTCAATCCGCACCTCCGGCGGGCTCGTGGCGGGAGGGATCTAGTGGATGACGTTCCGGGCCCTTGCCCTTGAACCAGAGCGATCCACCGTGTTCGCGGAAGCGGGTTGGCGACGTTGGATCGACACCCTCGGTGAGGTTCATGGCTTTCGCGTTCCTCTTGGCACGCAATGCGGCTAACACCCTCTCGGGCGTAAAGGGCGATTCGTGCAAGCGGATCCCGACGGCATCGTAGATGGCGTTCGCAATGGCCGGGATAGTCGCGGCGAGTGATCCCTCACTGCATTCCTTGGCGCCGAAGGGGCCCTCGGGATCGATGCTCTCGACGATGATGGGCTCGACTTCCGGCGACTCGACCGACGAGGGGCTGCGATATTCGAGCAGCCCGGGATTCATTAGCATCCCGTCTTTCCACACCATCTCTTCGGTGAGCGCTTGTCCCATACCCATCCACACGGAGCCGATGATTTGACCTTCGACTGAAACCGGATTGAGCGCGCGGCCGCAATCGTGCGCCGCCCAGACTTTGTGCACCGTCACTTCGCCGGTCTCCTCGTCAACGCTGACCTCGGCGACCTGCGCCGAATAGGAGTACGCGGGAGACGGACCTACGCCAGCGCCTTTGTGCTTACCGCCCCGAGCTTCGGGCGGAGGCGCGTAAGACCCAGTGCCCGTGAGCGTGCCATGAAAATCGATGGCTGCGACCACAGCTTCTTCGAAGCTCATCTGATCTTTCGGGCCTTCGTCCTTGCGCTTCTGCTGCAACGACCCCCGTAAGATCTGGCCTTCGACTCGGCCTGACACTGTGGCCGCCGAGCTTTGCTCGGCCGGACGGCCGATGGCGGCCGTCCCCACATGACCATTTCTGCTCACAACGGCGTCTTCACGAAAAACCAGGTCGTCGGGCTGACAGTTCATCTTTCTTGCAGCGGCGGCTGCGATCAGCTTCTTCACTTCGTTTGCCGCGCGCAGCGTGGCATTTCCGGCCATGAAGGTCACACGGCTGGAGTAGGAGCCGATGTCGATCGGAGTCAGATCGGTATCGGCGGCGATCACGCGCACGCGTGACAACGAACATCCGAGGGCCTCGGCCGCGATTTGCGCCGTCATCGTGTCTGAACCCTGGCCGATCTCTGAGGCGCCTGTGTAAACCACTACCCCGCCGTCGCGATCGATCTTGATATTTACGGTCGAGTGCGGCATGTCAGAGCGAATGATGGAGTTGGCGGCACCGCTGACGTAATGGCTGCAGGCCATGCCGAGACCGCGTCCCTTGGGTAGTTTGCCTTTGCGCTCGTTCCAACCGGAGCGATCGACGGTCTTCTCAATGCACTCTGGCAATCCGTAGCTTTGAACGCGTAGGCCGTTCACGGTGATGCAGGGCGGCGTCAGCAAATTGCGGCGGCGGATTTCAGCGGGATCTATTTCTATCTTCGCGGCCAGTTCGTCCAGTTGCGATTCGAACGCGAAGCGAACGTTCACTGTTCCATGTCCGCGCATGGCACCGCACGCGGGCTTATTGGTGAGCACGCGGTATCCGTCGTATTGAATGTTGGGGATGTCGTAGAGCGCGCCGAGGAGCGCGCCGGAGTACAGAATCGTGACCACTCCGTAGGAGCAGTACGCACCGCCGTCTTGTACAACGCGGGCCTTCACGGCGGTGATGCAGCCGTCGTTCCTTACGCCCGTCTTCAAGTCGATGATGGTCCGCGGGCGCCCGCGATGCGCCCAGAAAACTTCTTCGCGTGTGTAGGTAATCTTCACTGGCGCTTGCGCTTTGCGCGCTGCGACTGCCGCGATGATCTCTAGGGGAATGACTTCGCTCTTCCCGCCGAATCCGCCACCCACGAGCGGCTTGATCACGCGAATCTGCGCCATGGGCATCTCAAGCACGAGCGACAACTTGTGCTGGAGGTAATACGGCACCTGCGTCGATGACCATACAGTCAGGCGTCCGGGCTTGCCCGTGTGCGGGTCAATCTCAAACGCCGCCAGCGTAGAGTGCGGCTCCATGGCCGCGTGGGTCACTTCGTTGGCGATGAATCGCGCCTCGGCCACATGATCGGCATCGGCGAAACCCTTATCGGGATCGCCGAAGACGTGGTGATAATCCTTTTCGAGATTGTTTGGCTTGTTGTCGTGAATCAGGTCCGAAGAGGCCTTCATCGATTCTTCGGGATCGAAGTAGGCGGGGAGAACTTCGTAATCAACGTCGATCAGTTCGAGAGCCTTCTCCGCAATCGCTTCGGAAATAGCAACAACGCAGGCCACGTTGTCGCCGACATAGCGAACCTTGTCGAGAGCGAGCGCGTGCTCGTCGTGTCCGACGGGGAGAATGCCGTAAGGGTTAGGAGCGTCTTTCCCAACGACGACAGTGACGACCCCTTCGAGTTGCTCTGCGCGTCTGATTTCGATGTGCTTGATCCGCGCGTGCGGATAGGGCGAATGCAGAATCTTTCCGACCAGCATGCCGGGGACGCTGAGGTCGTCGGTGTACTTGCCGGCACCCGTGGTCTTCTCGGCTGCGTCGACCATGGCCGTGGGCTTGCCGATGATGGAGAAATCAGTCGTTGATCGTTGGTCCTTGGTCGCTGGCTGAGTCACGGTTCCTACTCGCTATTCGTTACCGCCGAACGCTCCGCTGCAATCGCCGAGCGGATGGCTTCGTACATCTGGTTATACCCCGTGCAGCGGCACAGATTGCTGCTGAGCGCGGCGCGAACATCCGACTCAGACGGATCGGGATTTTCTGCGAGCAGAGATTTCACCGTCATGATGAATCCCGGCGTACAGTAGCCGCACTGTGCGCCACCCCAGTCGCCGTAGGCTTTCTGAATCGCTGCCAGACTGCCGTGCTCGCTCACGCCCTCGATCGTAGTGATCTCCTGGCCTTCGCAACTGGCAGCGAGCAGGGTGCACGACATCATCGCGACGCCGTCCACCAGCACCGTGCAAGCTCCGCAAGACGAATCGTCGCAGCCGCGCTTCGATCCCGTAAGTTGCAGTTGCTGCCGCAACACGTCGAGCAGCAACGCACTCGGCTCTGTCGCCACTTCGTGGGTGCGTCCATTGACGCGAAGTTCGATAAGTTCTTTTTTCATAAAGAAGCTATGAGCTTTGAGCCACGAGCTTCGAGTGCTTGGATTTAGCTCGCAGCTCATTCGCTCGTAGATTCGCAACTCTCAATACACCGGTACTTTCCCATCCACGCGCCGCGACCAGGCATCGATGCCGCCGCACAAGGACTGCGCCTTCTCAAATCCCTGCTGCCGCAGCCATACCGTCACGTTCATGGATCGAATGCCGTGATGGCACACGACCACGATGTGGTCCTCCGGATCCAGTTCCTGGTGTGCCCGCGATGGTACTTCGCTCATCGGCATCAGCTTGGCGCAGGAAATCTTTGCGGTTTCAAATTCCCATGGCTCGCGGACGTCGAGCAGCGTAAAGTTCTCGCCAGCTTCGAGCTTGCCTTTCACTTCTTCGGCGGTGATCTCGTATTCCATATCGATGCCGTTATCGGCCGGTCCACTTCGGCGGACGCTTCTCCATGAATGCACGGATGCCCTCGTGCGCGTCGGAGGTCTTCATCAAGTCGTCAAAGTAAGTTTTCTCGGCGCGAGCCAGTCCCTTGTCGAAATGAATCGAGTCCCACGCGTAAAGAGCCTTTTTTGTGACGCTCAGTGCAGACGGGCTGAGTTGGAGAAGACTATCGACGCATTCCTGGACAGCGGCTTCGGGATCGCCGACAGCATCAGTCGCCAGTCCGATCTGTGCCGCTTCCCTTCCACTGATAATGCGGCCGGTCAGGATCAAGTCAGCCGCTCGCTTCTGCCCGACCAGCGCCGCCAGAACCGCGCAGGCCACCGGCGGATAGCAGCCAAGCTTGATTTCCGGGAACCCCCATTGCGCGTCTTCCGTCGTGTAGACGATGTCGCAGACCATGGCCAATTCTGCACCGCCTCCGAGACAATGACCGTGCACTGCGGCAATCGTGACTTTCTTCGTAGCAACCAGACCACGGATTACTCCGTGAAACTTGGAGAGCATCTCTCCGACCTTGTCCGGAGTGTGCGCTGCAACATCAACCCCTGCGGAGAACACCTTCCCTGCTCCGCGGAAAACAACGATCGCGATATCCTGCCTGGACTCGATCTCCGAAAGAACTTGCGCGAGCTCCTCCATCATGGGGACATCAATGATGTTCAGCGGAGGATGGCGCAGTTCGATGCGAGCGACCGAGCCTGCAACGCTCGTGGTGAGTCGTCCGAGTTCCGAAATCGTAGATGCCACGCCCATCGCTCTGTGTTCCTCTGTGTCTTCGGCGGTGAGTTCTTCACAAATTAATTGCCGACTTGCGCACTTCTCCTATGCTGGCCAGCGGGTCGCGTGCGCCGGTCTTCTCCGCGATCCACTTCTTCTCGGTTTCGAGAATGTCCAGAAGCAGCTTCTTGTCGGCGGCCGTGGGCATGTACTCGTTCAGATGTTCTTCGTAGGCGCGATCATCCAGCGGTTCGCCCGTCTTCGCGTGGAACTTCTGGTTCGCCCAGCGCCCGATGAACCGGTTGAACTTGATATCCGGCGCATACAATTTCGGTTCTCCGGTCTTCAGAGAGTTGTTGAAGCGCTCAATGAGGCCTGCCACTTCATCGCGATAAAGATTCCGGTTGTAATCATTCAGGTCGTCGAGATCTACGGCCTTGTCGTTCTTCGGTTCGTCATAGCGGCCCTTGATGCCCCAGACGTAGGCCCAATGCGCAGAAGAAGAATGATCGGTTCCGAATAGATCGTACGAACTCGAAATCCACTTATTTAGATATTTCTGAATCAGCCAGGCGGGAATAACTCCAGCTTCTACGATACGCCGCAATCCATCATTGCCGGTGCCCATGTGGAACGCTTCCTCGCGAAGCATATACGACATGGACCGTCCCAGCGGAGCGAACGCAGAGTATTTCAGCATCTGCAGCTGAAATTTTCCGTCGCGGTCAACGAAGTCGGTGTAGGTAAAGAAGTCCATCCAGTTATCGACCTCTACGTTGAATGCGCCAAGCAGCCGTTTATTCTCGAAGGCGCGGCGCTCGAGCATCTTCTGCGCTTCGACCTTGCCCGAGTACCCGAAGTGATCGACCAGTAGCGCACACATCTGCCAGCCGTGACGCATCTCTTCGATCATGACGCGCGTGATGGCGCGGCGGTCCCAGTCGGTCGGAGCGTTCTCGAGTAGATTGCGCTGTTGCTCAACGCTGGCGAACTCGGTATCTCCCTGGTAGACGATCATGTTCATCAGGGCGTCGCGCATCTGCTGCGTGGGAATCTGGCGCAGGTTCTCCCACTTGCGGTTGCCCTTGTAATGGCCGAATTCGATGTCTTCCGTATCGATCGCGCCATAGAGTGTGTCGAAGTGGAAGGCTTCGATGTCATCGGTGTTGACGCCGATGTCTTTCCGCCAGTCGTTAAACAGACCGATCCAGTCACTGAATGTTCCAATTTTTGCTACTTTGCCGGGCATAACCAACCTCTTTCACCATAGAGGACACAGAGGAACACTGAGGAAAAACTCTGTGCTCCTCTGTGACGTTTGTGGTGATCTTTTTTCATCCCATATTCAACCAAACTGTTTTCAGTTCGGTGTAATGTTCGATCGCGTGCGCGCCGAGTTCGCGGCCGAAGCCGGAGCTCTTGTAGCCGCCGAAAGGCAGCGCCGCGTCCATCAAGCCGTATGTATTAATCCACACGGTGCCTGCCTTCAGCCGGCGCGAGACCACGTGGGCCTTCTTGACGTCCCGCGTCCAGACGGCTGCGGCCAATCCGTATGGATTACTGTTGGCGCGCTCGATCACTTCGTCGATGTCGTCAAATGTCAGGACCGACAACACTGGGCCAAAGATCTCTTCCTGCGCGACCTTCATCTCGTTCTTCACGTCGCCGAAAATGGTAGGCTCGATGAAAAATCCCTTGCTTCCATTCACCGAGACGCGGTTTCCGCCAGCCACCAACTTCGCGCCCTCTTTTTTCCCAGCCTCGATAAAGCCCAGCACGGCCTTCATCTGCTCCTGGCTGACAATCGCACCCAAACGCGTTTTCGGATCGAGCGGGTCGGCAGGTCGCATCTTCGAGGCACGGGCTACCAGTTTCTCGGTGAACTCATCTTTCAACTTGGTTTCAAGAAAGAGACGCGATCCGGCGTTGCATACTTCGCCCTTGCCGTAAAAGATGCCGTTGATCGCGCCTTTCACGGCATTATCGATGTCAGCATCGGCGAATACGATATTGGGCGACTTTCCGCCAAGTTCCAGCGTCACGCGCTTCAGTGTGTCAGCCGCGCCGCGCATGATCTCCTTACCAACGACGGTCGATCCCGTAAACGCGATCTTGTCGATCCCGGGATGCGCCACGATGGCCTTGCCCGTCTCCGGACCGCCGGTCAAGATGTTGATCACTCCTGCGGGAAAACCGGCTTCAATCACGAGTGCTCCGAGCTTCAGCGTCGTCAGCGGAGTCTGTTCGGCGGGCTTCAGCACCAGCGTGTTCCCGCACGCCAGAGCGGGCCCCAGTTTCCATGACGCCAAGAGCAACGGGAAATTCCAGGGAACGATCAATCCGACGACGCCAACGGGCTCGCGAAGCGTGTAGGTGAACGCCGTCTCGAACGTGTTGACGGTCTCGCCTTGGATTTTGGTCGCGAGGCCCGCATAGTAGCGCAGGACGTCGATGACCATCGGCATATCGACATAGCGGGATTCGAAGATCGGCTTGCCGTTGTCGAGGGTCTCGAGTTCGGCGAGTTCGTCGATGTTTCTTTCGACCAGGTCGGAGAGTTTCCAGAGCAGGCGTCCGCGCTCGCTGGCAGAAAGCTTGCGCCACGGACCGTTGCGGTCTTCGAAGGCGCGGCGTGCCGCATCGACGGCGCGGTCAACATCGGCCGCCGATGCTTCCGCTACTTCGGTCAGCACTTCTTCCGTGGCCGGATTGATCGTTTCGAATCTCTTCGAGCCGTCGACCCACTGACCGTCGATCAGCAACTTGCCGGACTTAACGCGTACCTTCGTCGCTGCAGGCATTCCCTATCTCCCGAGAAGCCGGGCTTCGCCCGGCGGACGGCCGAAGGCGGCCGTCCCCACATTGCACTTTGCTATTTCCCTTTGAACGTTGCCGGGCGCTTCTCCACGTACGCAGCCAGGCCTTCTTTCGCGTCTTCGCTCTGGAAGAGCAACTGCTGATTCTCACGCTCGACCGCCAGCGCGGACTCCATCGGAATCTCCCAGCCCGTCTGCACGGCGCGCTTGATGCGTCCGACGGCCTTCGCAGCCTTGTTCGGCGGACAGAACTGGCGAGCGTACTCCATGATGTTTTCCATGAAGCCCTCGCGCTCGAAGACGTCGTTCACGATGCCGAGTTCTTGCGCCTCTTCGAAGGAGAACGTGTTGCCCGTGACCATCAACTCAATCGCCTTGCTCTTCCCCACCATTCGCGAAAGCCTTTGCGTGCCGCCAGTTCCTGGCAGAACCCCAAGATTGACTTCCGGCAGGCCGATCTTGCCCGCGTCTTTGCGAGCGATGCGAATGTCGGCGGCCATGGCGATTTCCAGGCCTCCGCCGACGCAGTGACCGTTGATCGCCGCAATCACCAGTTTCGGCGTATGCTCCAGGCGCAACAGCATTTCGTTGGCGTGCAGGCAGAAGTAGTACTTGAAGGTCGGGTCGACGCTGGAGAGCATCTTGATGTTCGCGCCCGCGGAGAAGAACTTGTCGCCGGCACCGGTCAGAACCATCACATGGACGTCGTTGTCCATGCGGGCTTTGAGGATCGCGTCGTCCAGTTGGCGGTTCATCTCATAGGTGTACGTGTTGGCGGGAGGATCGCACATCTCGAGCACTGCAACTCCTCCCTCGGTGCGATAGTTGACCAACTGCTTCGTAGTTTCCCCGGCTGCCGGTTGCACTGTCGTAGCCATGTGTACGTCTCCTTCGGTCTCTTTAAATACTAAAACCCTTGTCATTCCGAGCGAAGTGAGGAATCTGTCGCCGTCCCCGGCGTCAACGTCCATCCCCATGCTTCTTGCCGCTCGCCGTCACGCCACGCAAAAAGATATCTCCCATTTCGCCTGCGATCGAGTCCGCATCGGCGTCCACCCGCGGCTTGTGCCAGGTATAAATCCAGTTCATCATGCCGAAGAGGCTCAGCACCGCGAGCCGGGTGGAGAACTGGAGCCCGCGGTCGCGCTTCAACTCGTCCAGCAGGCCCACGCAAATCCGATAATACTCGCGCTTGATCGCGGTCACTTCCGCGCCAAAGCCGTTCTTCAAGACCTCGTCCTCATGTGAGAGGACCTTCATCGCCGCCTGGTTGGCCAGAAAGTATTCGAGGTGATTCAGGATAAAAATGCGAATTCTTTGTTCGGGATCAGACACGCCTTCCAGCCGCGCTTTTAGCCGCTGCACAATCGTTGCGAAGGTATGTTTCTGGATGAGATACAGCAGCCGCTCTTTGGATTCGAAGTAGTAATACAACCCGGCGAGCGACATCCCGCTTTCGCGCGAGAGGTCGCGCATCGAAGCACCTTCGTATCCCTTCTTGCAGAAGACTTCGGTGGCGTGGTTAAGAATCTCGGCCAACCGCCGGTCATACCGGGTTTCCGGAGCCGGCGTCGCAGCGCGCTGATGGCGTGCGGAGATTCGTCTTGCTGTGGAAGGACTCCCCATTATCCCTTCATCAGATCATTCGAACGTTCGTTCGAAGAAAGTATACTCCGGTGTGATCCTGATCACAACCCAGCGTTAACTACTTTGATTTCCGGCGCTTGCTTCCTGCCTGGTAGGCTGCACCGAGCCAGTCGAGGACATCGTGCAGGTCGGCGTCGGATGAAAGTTCGAAAGTGAACCAGCGAGCGTTGTTTTGGTCAATTGAGCCGATGCGGGGATCTTTCGCGAGCCGCGCCTTGAGGCGATCCGTCGCGTCGTCAATCCGGAAGGCAAGCAGATTTCCATTTCCAAAACTGCGTGTGCGAGAAAGCGCCCCAAAGATGTTGTCGCCGCGGTAGAGGGCGTTAAAACCGAAAAACGAGCGCGCCGTGGCACGCGGCCAGTCAGCGACCTCGACAGCGAGCGCCGCGGACCATGCCTTCATCTGGTCGGAGACGGGTGGTAGCTTATGGCGCCGAGGCTCAGCCTTCTTCACGAGGAATCCTAGTTTCGGATGTCCGCCAGCAGTTGCTCGATCTCGGACTTCAGACTCGCGGTCAGCGGCAGGAATGGCAACCGCGCCGGGCCGCCGTAGTACCCATTGAAATCCATGCCGTACTTGAATCCGGGGACACCGAGATCGCCGACCCGCTGTGCAGCCTTCGCGATTCGCTCCTGCTTGAGGCGGGCAAGCTCCGCGTCTCCCTCTTTCCATGCGGCGTAAATCTCGTAACAGGCAGTGGGTGCCGGGCAGGCGAAGGCTAGGATGGCTCCCACGGCTCCGGCATCAAGAGACGGATGCAGTTTATGTGCAGCCCCGACCAGCACCTGGAATCCGACTTCCTTCTGGCGTGTCTTCATCTTTCCAACCACCGTTACGGCGGATGAAGACGGCTTCGTCTCTTTTGCTCCTGAGAGCGCTCCCACCTGCACCAGTTCGCCGCCATTGCCGGATGCAGGGGTACTCGCCGCAGCGAGCATCCGCGGAGTGACGGCTTCGAATGTCTCGCTTACAGTCGCGCTGCGCTTAACGTGACTCGTTCCCTCTACCATCTTCCGGACTTTCTCGACGTCGCCACTGGATTCCTTGATCCCAATGAGATTGGGATGCTCCGCGAGTTCGATCATGACTTCGGCAGGGATGTCATAGCCGGTCGCTTGCGGAAAGTTGTAGACGATCACCGGGATGGGCGAGTGGTCGGCCACCGTGCGGTAGAAGGCAAGGATATTTTCCGGAGCCATCTGCTTCTTGTAGTAGTGCGGCGTGCGCACCATGGCGACGTCGTAGCCGAGTTCGGCGGCGTACTCGCTGAGACGCAGAGTCTCAATCGCGGACTCGATCCCTGTGCCTGCTATGAGCACCTTGTTCGGCGCGGTGGCCTCGCGAGCAACTTTTAGAACATCGCGCCGCTCCTGGTCGGAGAGCATGATCGCCTCGCCCGTCGATCCGAGCACGACGATGCCGGCCGCCGGCGTGCGCGAGTAGCGCTCCACGTTGGATTCGAGTTTCTTGTAGTAGACGTTGCCGTCGGGATAGAACGGCGTGGTGATCGGCGGGAAAATTCCGTGGAGAAGCATAGCCGATAAGTTTACTGCAACCATAGAGCACAAACCACAAGGGACACGAAGTATCACGAAGGAACCTAGGATTTTCCTCCGTGCACCTTAGAGTCCCTCGTGGTGACAGCCCTTGTTTTATCGGTTGACGGCGCGCTCTGCATGCAACTGCTGAAGCGCGTGCACATTCACCTCGCCTCGTTGCAACGCCGCTATCCCTTCCGCAGCCGCGCGCGCCGCTGCCAGGGTCGTGATTGTAGGAATCCGCGCCGTAACAGCCGCGCGGCGGATTGCCTTTTCGTCGAACCAAGGCTCTTGGCCGGTGGGAGTGTTGATCACAAGCTGAATGCGCTGGCCTTTGATAAAGTCGACAACGTTGGGACGTCCTTCTTTCACCTTGTAGACGCGTTCTACGTTCATGCCGGCAGCCTCGATCACGTCTGCCGTGCCGGCGGTGGCCACCAGCTTGAATCCCATGTCGACGAACTTGCGGGCAACCGGCGCCACGTGCAGTTTGTCGTGATCGGTCACACTGATGAACACAGCTCCCTCGGTCGGCAGCTTCTGGCCGGCGGCCAGTTGGGCCTTAGCGAACGCCTCACCGAAATTGTCGGCGACTCCCATAACTTCGCCGGTGGACTTCATCTCAGGGCCAAGCACCGTATCGACTCCGGGGAATTTGCTCCACGGAAAGACCGGGGACTTCACGTAGTAGTAATTTCCCGTGTCGAGATCGGCCCGGCGATTGATGAACTCGGGAAGGAATTCACGCAGCTTCCGGCCGGTCATAAGCCGCGCGGCAATCTTCGCCAGGGGAACGCCGGTGGCCTTCGAGACGTAGGGCACCGTCCGCGAGGCGCGCGGGTTCACTTCGAGAACGTAAACCTTGCCGCCTTCCGAACCGTTCCCTGAGTTACCGTTGCCGCGAGGGATGGCGAACTGTATGTTCATCAGCCCTACTACCTTCAATGCCTTGGCCAGCTTGAAGGTGTACTCGCGCATGCGCTCGAGCAGGTGCTGCGGAATGTCGACCGAGGGTAGCACGCAGGAAGAATCGCCGGAGTGAATACCGGCTTCTTCGATGTGCTGCATAATGCCGCCGATGACGACGTCTTCGCCGTCAGATAACGCGTCAACGTCGACCTCGATCGCATCTTCCAGGAAGTGATCGATCAGCACCGGGCGGTCGTGCGAGTACTCGACCGCTTCCTGCATATAGCGGACGATCGACTGCTCGTCGTAGGCAATCACCATGGCGCGCCCGCCGAGCACGTACGACGGTCGTACCAACACCGGATAGCCGATGCGGTTTGCGCCTTCGACCGCTTCTTCGATCGACGTCGCCATCACGCCGGGCGCCTGTGGAATCTGCAGGTCTTCGAGCAGCTTATTGAAGTGCTTGCGATCTTCGGCGAGATCGATCGACTCCGGCGATGTGCCGATGATCTTGACGCCGGCTTCTTTCAGCGGAAGCGCGAGGTTCAGCGGAGTCTGACCGCCGAACTGCACGATCACGCCGACGTCGGCGCCCTTCGAAGTCTCGTGCTGGTAGATTGCCCATACATCTTCAAACGTTAGTGGCTCGAAGTAGAGGCGGTCGCTAGTGTCGTAGTCGGTTGAGACGGTCTCAGGATTGCAATTGATCATGATCGTCTCGTAGCCGTCGTCGCGCAGCGCGAACGAGGCGTGGCAGCAGCAGTAATCGAACTCTATTCCCTGCCCGATGCGGTTGGGTCCACTGCCGAGAATGATGACCTTTTTCTTGTCGGTCGGCGCCGCTTCGTCTTCGTCTTCGTAAGTCGAGTAGAGGTAGGGGGTGAAGCTCTCGAATTCCGCCGCGCAGGTATCGACCCGCTTATAGACGGGCATCACACCGTACTTCTTGCGCAGATGACGGACTTTTTCCTGACCGTCCAGCCGCCAGACCTGCGCGAGTCGGCCATCGGAGAAACCCATGCGTTTGGAGTCGCGCAGGACCTCGGGTGGGATCGACTCCATCGGGTGCTTCTCCAACTCAAGCTGCTGGTCGTTGATCTCTTTGAGTTGGTAGAGGAACCACGGGTCCATCGAGGTCATCTTCGCGAGCTGCTTGACCGTATGTCCCTGGCGGAGGGCGTAGCGCACGTAGGCCAACCGTTCGGGATGCGGCGTGACCAACCGCTGCGTGAGAATCTTCGGCTCGATCTTGTCGGAGCCGACTTTCTTTCCGGTGTCGAGCGAGCGGACGCCCTTCATCAGCGCTTCTTTGAAAGTGCGACCGATGGCCATAACTTCGCCGACGGACTTCATCTGTGGCCCGAGCGTGTCGTCGGCGCCGGGGAATTTCTCGAACTGCCATTTCGGAATTTTTACAACGACGTAGTCGAGCGTCGGCTCGAAGCACGCCGGAGTCTTGCGGGTGATGTCATTGCGAATCTCGTCGAGCCTGTATCCGACGGCGAGTTTCGCAGCGATCTTCGCGATCGGAAACCCGGTAGCTTTCGAGGCGAGAGCTGATGATCGTGAAACTCGCGGATTCATCTCGATTACCACCATGCGCCCGGTCTCGGGATTGACACCGAACTGAATGTTCGATCCGCCGGTGTCGACGCCAATCTCGCGGATCACGGCAATCGACGCGTCGCGCATCGCCTGGTATTCGCGGTCGGTGAGGGTCTGAGCGGGAGCCACCGTGATCGAGTCGCCCGTGTGTACGCCCATGGGATCGAAGTTCTCGATCGAGCAGATGATGATGACGTTGTCGGCGGTGTCCCGCATCACTTCAAGCTCGAATTCCTTCCATCCGAGCACGGATTCTTCAATGAGCGCCTCATGAACAGGGGAAAGATCGAGTCCGCGGGCCAGCACTTCGCCGAGTTCTTCGCGGTTGTAGGCGATGCCGCCTCCGGTGCCGCCGAGAGTGAAGGATGGACGAACGATGACCGGGAATCCGATTTTGCCGGCGAACTCGATCCCATCTTTTGCGTTGTTGACCAGCGCCGATTTGGGGACGTCGAGGCCGATGCGCTGCATCGCGTCTTTAAAGAAGAGGCGGTCTTCAGCTTTCTTAATCGCGGCCACGTTCGCGCCGATCAGGTGCACGTTGTACTTTTCGAGCACGCCGCCGTCGGACAGTTCGATGGCCAGGTTCAGCGCGGTCTGTCCGCCAACGGTGGGCAGCACAGCGAAACCGGCACCGGGAGACATTTCCCGCTCGATGCGGATGATCTCTTCGAGATACTCCAACGTGAGCGGCTCGATGTAGGTGCGGTCGGCCGACTCCGGGTCGGTCATGATGGTCGCCGGGTTCGAGTTTGCCAGCACCACTTCGTAGCCTTCAGACTTGAGCGCCTTGCAGGCCTGCGTGCCGGAGTAATCGAACTCGGCGGATTGCCCGATGACGATGGGGCCGGAGCCGAGGATGAGGATTTTCGAGATGTCAGTGCGTTTGGGCATTTAAAATCAGTGGTCAGTGGTCAGTGGTCAGTCGCCGATGAATCGGTTCCCGGCAGAATTCCACTGGAATTGATATCGATCTTCTTGCTGGCTCGTATTCCTGCCGTTCGAATATCCCATTGACGAATCTAAAGAGCGGTTCTTTGGATCGCGATGCCGAGCAGGAAGAAGCATCGGACATCCATCGCTCGAGAGGTTTCACTTCCATCCACGCGCTGTGAACGACCTTTCCATTATTGAGGGCGATAGTTCCGCCGACGTGTTCAAAGCATCGCACCAGTTGCGAGGAGTAATCCGTGACAAGGTAATTTCTGGAAGGGGGGGCGTTATCAGTGAACGCTACTTTCTTACTGTCGAGCGATGACCACTCGAAAGCGTCCTTCGCATCAACGGGGCGGCAGATGACCTGAGCAGACAGCGTGCTCAATAATCCGAAGATTGCCATCAGTAGTCTCATAGTTCACTGACAACTACCCACTAGCCACTGACCACTATCTCTTCCACTCCTCCATCATCTTCGTAAATTCTTTGAACAGGTAATGCGAGTCATGCGGGCCGGGTGCGGCTTCCGGGTGATACTGCACGCTGAAGAGCGGCAGGTTCCGGTGGCGTAGGCCTTCCAGCGTGTCGTCGTTCAGGTTCCTGTGCGTGAACTCGACTTCACTCTGCGCCAGTGAATCCGGATCGACCGCGAAGTTGTGGTTGTGAGCCGTGATTTCGATCTTTCCAGTCTGCAGATTCTTGACGGGATGATTCCCGCCGTGGTGGCCGAACTTCAACTTGAAGGTCTTCCCTCCCAGCGCGATTCCAGTCAGCTGATGTCCTAAGCAAATTCCGAAGATCGGCTGGCGGCCCATCAACCTGCGGATCGAATCGACGGCATACGTACACGGCTCAGGATCGCCCGGGCCGTTCGACAGGAAAACTCCGTCCGGCTTCAGCGCGAGCACATCTTCCGCCGGCGTCTGCGCCGGGACCACCGTCACCTTGCATCCCTCACCACGCAGCTTGCGCAGGATATTCTGCTTGATGCCGAAGTCGTAGGCGACCACGTGGAAGCGCGGCGGTTCGTCTTTCACTCCGACCACGGCGACCGGCTCGTGCGAGCGCTCGCCGACTTCCCACACATACGAACGCGTGGTGCTGACTTCTTTTGCCAAGTCGGTGCCATCCATTTTCGGAATCGAGCGGGCTTTCGCGACGAGCTTTTCGGTGTCGCTCTCGATGGTCGATACCACTCCGCGCATCACGCCGTGATCGCGTAGATGCCGCACCAAGGCGCGCGTGTCGATGTCCGACAGCACGGGCACCTTGAACTGTTCCAGATATTCCTCGGCGACCTGCTGCGAACGCCAGTTCGAGCTGACCCGCGAAAACTCGCGCACGATCAGGCCTTCGATCCACGGACGCGTGGCCTCGTTGTCTTCCTGGTTGGTGCCGTAATTTCCGATTTCTGGATTCGTCAGAACGACGATCTGTCCGGAGTAGGAAGGGTCGGTGAATATTTCCTGGTATCCGGTGATGGAAGTATTAAAAACGACTTCGCCGTAGCATTCGCCTTTGGCACCGTAGCCTTTGCCTCGGAAGACCCTACCGTCTTCCAGCGCAAGGATAGCCTGCATTCTCGCTCCGAGGAGTGGATTTTATGAATATTATCAGGGATTTTCGTGGGGAGAAAGGGGAGAAGGTGCTTCTGGCGAGAAAATCTGAGGAAAAAACGGATGCAAGTCATCCAAGCTGCTGATCGGGTGCCTGCTGTGGCCGCAAGATGCCGCCACTACAGCCGCCGGCGACGGCGGCGCTACTGAACTGCCGCCAAGATGTAGTCCGTTAGCAGTTTGTCGGTCTGCTCGTGCATGCCGCGGGTGTTGTAGTTCGTGCTGGTTATAACCACTGCCAGGTCGAGCGCCGGAAAGACCGCCACCTTGTTCCCGCCGTTGCCGCTCATGTAGTAAGCGGGATAATCCTTCCCGTCGGACTTGAACGTCTTCAGCCACCACAGATAGCCGTATTCGGTCTGGTCGTCGATCTGGACATGTGGCTCTGTGGAAACCTTTACCCAGGCCTCATCGAGCAAGCGGCTTCCTTTCCAAACTCCGCCGTTTCGATACAGTTCGGCAATTTTCAGCAGGTCGCGACTGGAGAGGCGCAGCCCACCTCCGGTCTGCGGGATATTCAGTGGCGAGTATACCCACTGCGCATCGGTAATCCCCAGCGGTCCGAACAGCTTCTCTTGTGCGTATCGATCCGCTCGCAGGCCAGTCGCCTTTTGCAGCACTTCGCTCAGGACAAAGACCCCGCCCGTGCAGTAACCGAAGTTTCTTCCGTACTTTGGCGCTCCCACCTTCTCGCCAACATGCATCCGTCCGCGCACGGGCAAATCGAGAATGAACTGGGCCCAGTCTTCAATCACATACATGCGCTCCTCGTTGCCGCGGGAGGCGTCGTTCCAGTCATCGCACTCGAGTGGCGACGACATAGTGAGGAAGTCTTCGATCGTAATCTTGTCCTTGCGGGGATCCCGATTCTGCATCTTACGCGCGCGTTCGGGCAGCAACTCGAGCACTCGGGCATTGGCTCCGCTGAGCTTTTTGTCAGCGATCGCGATTCCGATCAGCGCGCTCGTGATGCTCTTCGTGGCGGAGCGGGTATCGCGCAGCGTGGAGGCGTCTCCTTCGAAATAGCCTTCGTAGACGACCTTTCCACGGCGGGCAATGAGCACGCTTCCGATCTTCTTAAACTGTCCCCCGCGGATCGCCTCCTCCATGTCGCGCAAGGGTTTGGTCGACATCCCGACGGACTCGGGGTCAGATGCTCTCCACTCTTCGGATTTTGAAGGCGCCGATGCCTGGGAAGTCTGTGCGCTGCCCCACACCGCGCACAGCAAGATTGTGATTGCGAGGAAAGCCTTAGCTGAATTTGTCATGAGCAGTTCCGCTAGTCAGACGCGACAGGAAGGAAAAGGTGTGAAGTTACCGCACGCGGCCGAGTTTATCCATGGGCCAGTAGCCGAAAACGGCTTTGCCATAGATGAAGCTCTGATTCACCGGGCCGAAGTTGCGGCTGTCATCAGACATGGACCGGTGATCGCCCAACACAAAATATGAGTTCGCAGGCACCACAACCTCGGAAAGCGTCCGCGCATCGGTGTACTCGGGAGGGACGTAGGTCTCGTCAAGCGCCTCGCCGTTCACATAGACCTGTCCGGAGTCGATGCGGATGCGGTCTCCGGCCATGCCAATCACGCGCTTGATGTAGCTCTTCGAGGGATCATATGGATAACGAAATACCACGATGTCGCCACGTTCGATGGGTTCCAGGCGGTAGACGAACTTGTTGACGAAGATGCGCTCCTGGTCGACCAGTGAGGGCATCATGCTCGTGCCCTCGACCTTCACCGGCTGGTACAGAAAGATGATGATGAATGCTGAAATAGCGAGAGCAATGACCAGGTCGCGCAGCCAGACACCGAAACCCAAGCTCACACGAACTGGTGGCGCGACTGGAACGGGAACAGGTGCCGCAACGACCTCGGACGGAGTGACAATCGCCGTCTCGCCCGCGGAACCTGGATCGGTAGAGTTCCCCACCATGCTGCCCTATTGTATACAGAACCGGACCGTGAGGCTCGGGCTGTCTTGGCAGTCACTCACGTTTCTGTCGTGTCTCGGAGCTCTCTGCGGGTTTTTCGGGGGCCTCTGCGGTTTCGCTTGAACCGCTGAGAACGCTGAGACTTCGCGCGGAGGGCGTGGAGAAAATCCGGCAGAATTGAGGTACCTCCGGTGTTCGGCGGCGACCCTTTTTCAACCGTTCCGCGGTACAATATCTCAAAACTCAAGGGGAATTTTTGATGACGCTTGGCCTGTTTCGCAGAAAGATTGTCTATCGCAGCCTCACGGTGGTGTTCCTTTTTCTGGTGACCCTGACCGTGTCGGCGCAATGGTCGTCACCGCAGGAAGAGGGGGGCGTTCCGGCCTACAATGCGGCTCCTCCGCCGAAGGGTACTAAGCTGCCACCCATTCTTGCCAAGTCGGAACTGTGGGGCGCCGACGCGCAATCTCCCTACCAGACGCACGCCTACGAACTGGCCGCGAAGATTCCCAATGTAATCCATCAGCAGCCCTGTTACTGCTACTGTGACCGCATGGGACACAACAGCCTGCATAGCTGTTTTGAGAACACGCATGGCGCGCAGTGTGCAACCTGTTTGAAGGAGCTGTACTACTCGTACCAGCAGCACCAGAAGGGCAAGACGGCCACCCAGATCCGCGCCGGAATTATCAAAGGCGAGTGGAAGCAGGTCGATCTGCAGGCCGCCGCGTCGATGAATTAGAACCGAGCGGCAAGCACCGAGTTGCGAGAGGCCCAGCCAAATTGCGCTTCTCGGAACCAGGTACACGGTATTCGGCGCTGTCCCTGCCGTTGCCCTCTACGCACTCTTTGAGTGATACTTGAATGCTCAAGTAACAAGCGCACTTGTAAGGAGTTCGCCATCACAAAGAGCACAGGAAGAGTCTTGCACATGGCTCAGAAAGCTGCCCCAAACAAGAAGACGGTCACCGAAGATCCGCGTTATGTCCAGGCCCTGCAGAGTTATGAAACCGGCCTGCGCGCAATGCAGGAGCACAAGTTCGAAAAGGCCAAGCCTCATTTTCAGAAGGTCCTGGCGGGACCCAGCAAAGAATTAATTGACCGGGCCACGGTTCACCTCAATATCTGCAACCAGCACTTGGATCGCCCATCCACCAGCCAGTTCAAGACGTCGGAGGAGCACTTCGACTATGCCGTCTCGCTGATGAACGTCGGCGATTACGTGGGCGCGCGCGAGCATCTGGATAAGCTGCTCAAGCAGAATCCCAAGACCGACTTCGTGATCTACGGACTGGCAGCGCTCGAATGCCTCACTGGCCACGTCGAAGACTCGCTCCGCCATCTCGATGAAGCTCTCCGTTTAAATGCTCAACTGCGCTTCCAGGCGCGAAACGATTCGGACTTCCAGAATCTGGCCGAGGATCCGCGTTTCACGGAACTGCTCTATCCAGATCCCGGCGCAGATCTGGAGTCCGACGATTCGGTTGGCGAAGAGGAACCGGTCTAGCCCGAGTGCGAGGACGTCCTTGATGGAAACCAGACCAGCCGGGTTGGCAACGCAGGAGAAAACCGCCCGGACCCGGGATTTGCGCGTCGTGGCTATTGGCGGCGGGACAGGACTCTCCACGCTGCTGAAGGGCCTGAAACGCTTCGTCACCACTCCGGCTGATATTTCGGGCCCTCGTCTCGGGGCGCCCGTCATTCGCGATCTGTCGGCGGTGGTGACGGTCAGCGACGACGGAGGTTCGAGCGGCCGGCTGCGGAAAGAATTCAACATGTTGCCGCCAGGCGACATCCGGAATTGCATCGTGGCCCTGAGCGAAGATGAGGCTTTGCTCTCGAGACTCTTCCGGCATCGCTTTGACAAGGGATCGGGCCTTGAGGGGCACAGCTTCGGCAATCTCTTTCTGGCCGCGCTCACATCCCTGACTTCGGATTTCTCCGAAGCTGTACGCCTTTCTTCCGAGATTCTGCTTACGCGCGGCCACATCTATCCCGCGACCACCTCAAACATTGAACTGGAAGCGCTGATGGAAGACGGCTCGCGCGTCCGCGGTGAAACCAACATCACCGCCAGTAAAGGGCGCATTCGGGAACTATTTCTGGTTCCTCCGGATGTCGAACCAATGCCGCAAACGCTGGAGGCGATCGCCAATGCGGACTTGATCACGATTGGGCCGGGATCGCTTTTCACCAGCTTGATCCCCAATCTTCTGGTAAGAGGAATTTCCGAGGCCATCGTCGAATCGAAAGCCACCAAGGTTTACATCTGCAATCTCATGACGCAGGCCAACGAGAGCCTGGGACTGACGGCCGCGGACCATATCCGCGCCTTGAACAGCCATGCGCAACGCCAGATTTTTGACTACGCCCTGATCAATCGCACTGCCGCGTCAGAGGAAATGAAAGCGAAGTACGCGACGGAGGGCGCGTGCCAGATCGTGAATGACCTCGAGGCGATCGAAGCCATGGGCGTGATTCCAGTCCTCGGCGACTACATGGAGGAAGCCGGCGTGGCTCGCCACAACTTCACGCGAGCCGCCCTCGACGTGCTGGAACTCGCGACCCAAGTAGCCGCTAGGCAGTCTCACTAGACGTTCCTGGGAAGCAAGAGCTCCGCGCGGCACCGTTTTTCTCCGCGGTCTCAGCGGGTTTTCTCAGCGACCTCAGCGGTTAGAAAGAAGCCTTGACCGCAGAGAACGCTGAGGGACTTCGCAGAGGTCGCGGAGAATGTCTTCTCTTCCCTTTTGTTGTAGCCTCGACTGCGTTTCTTGTATCGTGATCGGTCGAATTCCTGCACTTTTCGTTTACGCTCAAAGGGATCAACTTATGCGATCTTTTCTGGCTGCACTGCTCGTGGCAACGTCCACGTTTGTGGCGGCTCAGGCTGCCCCGGAGAAGGGCGGCCATGAGGTCCAGATCTGGGCGGGCGGCGGACATTCGGTGAGCGGCGGTCGCGGCAATACCGGAGTTTTCAGCGCCGGCTTGCGCTACGGATGGGTTCTCACGGACCCGCATCTTCCGGGATTTCTGCGCGGCCGTTTTGAGTACGCGGTCGATGCCGTTCCGCTGTTTCTTGCCTTCCAACCTGCGAACACGACTTACGGCGTCGGCTTCGATCCGCTGGGGTTGAAGTGGAACTTTCAACGCCACGGACGCATTTCTCCGTACCTCGAATTGACCGGGGGAGTTCTGTTGACAAGCCACGATGTTCCGCCCGGAACAAATACCGTCAACTTTATGGATCAGGCGGCGCTGGGCATGCATGTTCTGGGTGCGAAGCACAATGTCAGCCTCGAACTGCGCTACATGCACATCTCGAACGCAGGGCTGGCAACGCCGAATCCGGGGATCAATACTGTGCAGGTACGGCTGGGGATCGGGAAATTCTTCGGACGACACGATTAGCGGGTGGGGAGCCGATCCGCTTCCGGTTGGACGACGATCCATCTGGGAATCGAGCATCCGTTGAACGGACGCTGCACGTTATAATGGCGCCCACCCATGCCCCTCGATTCCGGCACAAGACTCGGTCCCTATGAAATTCAATCCCCTTTGGGTGCTGGTGGTATGGGTGAAGTGTATCGTGCCCGCGACACTCGCCTCGATCGGATCGTCGCCATCAAGGTCCTACCCGCGTCCTTCGCGAACGACGCTGACCGCCTGCAGCGCTTCGAACGGGAAGCGCGGACCGTGGCTGCTCTCAGCCACCCTAACATTCTGGCTGTACATGACATCGGGAATCACGACGGAGCTCCCTACATGGTCACCGAACTGTTGGAAGGGGAGACGCTGCGGGCACGTCTACAGGGCGGAGTTGTGTCCGCGCGCAAGGCAGTTGACATCGCCATACATGTGGCCCACGGTCTGGCCGCAGCCTTCGACAAAGGAATTATCCATCGCGATCTGAAACCAGAAAACATCTTCCTCACCAAAGACGGACTCGTGAAGATTCTGGACTTCGGTTTGGCCAAAACAACGCGAAGCGGCTCCGAGCCGAACAGCAGTGTGCAGACCTTAACCTCGGCAGACATTTCCCTGACTGAAGCGGGGCAGGTTCTGGGCACCGCCGGCTACATGTCGCCGGAGCAGGTGCGCGGCATTGCGGTTGATCATCGATCTGACATCTTTGTGTTTGGAGCGATTCTGTTCGAGATGCTCTCCGGCCAGCGCGCCTTCCGCCGGGATACGGCTGCCGAGACCATGACCGCCATCCTGAAGGAAGACCTGCCCGAACTGACGGAGATAAATCGCAGCATTTCTCCTGCGCTGGATCGCATCGTACGGCACTGCCTGGAAAAGAATCCCGACCAGCGGTTTCAGTCGGCACGCGATCTCGCGTTTGATCTTGAGTCGTTGTCCCCGGGCTCTGGTTCGTCGACGCGAAAGATTGGTCAACCAACGGCGGTTCAGCGGGCGCGCCGTTTTCAGTTGCCTATCGCGGTGGTGCTCGCGGCCTTGGCGGCGTGCTTCGGTTACATGATCGGCCACAGGACAAAGACATCGTCTGAAGTGACCTACCACCAACTGACTTTCCGTAAGGGAACAGTTCTGAGCGCGCGTTTTGCACCGGACGACCGCACCGTAATCTACAGTGCGGCATGGGCCGGGTTGGCCCCGGAACTCTACTCGACGCGGGCGGATGTTATCGAATCGCGTCCGCTCGGCCTAAGTCAGGTAGACCTGTTCGGAATCTCCTTGACAGGAGAACTTGCGGTTTCGGTCAAACCCACCCCGCTCGCGGGATTCTTCGGCATGCAGGGCACCTTGGGACGCACGCCTCTTACCGGGGGAACGGCACCTCGCGAGATGTTGGAGAACGTGGAATGGTCGGATTGGTCTCCCGATGGATCGCGCCTGCTGGTAGTGCGGACCGTCGGCAAGGAGAATCGCATCGAGTATCCGGTGGGCAAGGTTGTCTACAAGCTGAGTCTGCCGGGCTGGATCAGTCATCCGCGAATCTCGCGTGACGGCAAGCAGATCGCGTTTTGCGAACACGTCCGGAGGGGTGATGATCGCGGCTTAATTACCGTCATCGATTCCGATGGAGGTAACGCGAAATCGTTTGGAAGCTTTTCCAGCCTGTACGGATTGGCCTGGGGGCCGAAGAGTGACGAAGTCTGGTTCACTGCCGACCCTACGACCACGACGATCGCCCGGCGCCTGATGGCCGTGAACATGTCGGGCAAGTTCCGACTTCTGGCGGCGGCTCCGGGGGACTTGACCCTGCACGATGTCTCGCCCGACGGTACAGCCATCATTGCAATCGACGATCGCGAGCGCAAAATCTTCTTCTCCAGCTCTTCGGGCAAGGAGGATAGAGAACTCACCTGGCTCGACCGGGCTGTGTTGGTCGATATGTCCCCTGACGGCAAACAAGTGTTGTTTCACGAAGGCGGAAAAGGTGGAGGGTCGCTGGGGACGATTTTCCTGAGAAGAACGGACGGAGCCGCTGCGGTGCGCCTGGGCGAAGGCTATGCTATTGCGCTCTCGCCGGATCAGAAATGGGTGCTCGCGGTCACCGAGACTAATCCACGGCACCGGTGGCTGATTCCCACCGGAGCTGGGGAAGTTACAGAACTGAAGTTCGCGGGAATCGAGAACATTGTGCCTCTCGGTTTTGCCGCCGACAGCCGTAAAGTCGTGGTGATGGCCAACGAACCCGGACATCAGGCGCGCGATTACATGTTCGATCCCGATTCTGGCAAGCTGGAGCCGCTCACTCCCGAAGGTGTCCGCGGATTCGTTACGGCGGACGGGAGGTTCCTTATCGCGCGCGGTGATAACGGCCCTCCACAAATACTTCCGGCCGAAGGGAGATCGCCTGGCCGCGAGCTAAAAGGATGGCAGGAAAACGACCGGCCGATTCAGATTACCGCCGACGGATCGGCAATCTATGTTGTGAACTACAACGGTATGTCCGCGGTTATCTATCGAGTTGCTGTGGACAATGGAAACCGGCAACTGGTCAAGACGCTGGAAATGCACGACCCTGCCGGCGGGTTCGGCATCACCCGCGTTGTCACGACGCCTGACGGACAGTACTTCGCCTACAACACGCTTCGCCAACTCTCTGAACTCTATCTGTTACAGGGACTGAACTGATCTACCCAAGCCCGCAACCCGAGTTGCGGCTCTGGCGTGGGCCAGCTATCCTCATCCGTTATGTCCACGCTCGTCGAATGTGTCCCGAATTTCTCGGAAGGCCGCGACAAATCCAAAGTTGATGCCATCATTGACGCCATGAAGATGCCCGGCGTCTACCTGCTCGACCGCGAGATGGATGCCGACCACAACCGCTGCGTCATCACCTTGGTCGGCGACCGCGACGCCATTCAGGAGGCCGCGATTCGCGGCGTGGGCAAAGCCGCCGAGTTGATCGACCTCAACGTTCACTCTGGTGCGCATCCGCGAATGGGAGCCGCGGACGTGGTGCCGTTCATTCCTATTGACGGTGTCACCGTCGAAGACTGCATCGCCATGGCCAACCATGTCGGCGAAGAGATCTGGAAGCGCTATCAGATTCCCGTGTATCTCTATGAGTCGGCCGCGAGAATTCCAGAACGCCAGGGCCTGGAAAATATCCGCCGCGGGCAATTTGAAGGAATCCGGGCCGAGATCGCTACGAATCCTGCTCGACGCCCAGATATCGGTGAACCGCGCGTGCACCCCACTGCCGGAGCAACAGTCGTCGGAGCACGCAAGTTTCTCATCGCCTACAACCTCTTCCTGAATACGCCGGATGTTGATATCGCCAAGAAGATCGCCAAGGCTGTCCGCTTTTCCAGCGGCGGTCTGCGTTTCTTGAAGGGCGCGGGTTTCCTGGTGCGCGGCCAGGCTCAGGTATCGATGAACCTGACCGATTTCGAGCAGACGCCCATCCACCGTGTGTTCGAGATCGTTAAGCGCGAGGCCGCGCGTTACGGCGTCATGCCAGTATCGAGCGAAATTGTCGGCCTGATCCCGAAGAGGGCGCTGGAAGCTGCGGCCGAGTGGTTTCTCCAAGTTGAGAATTTTGACTCGTCCTTGATTCTCGAGAATCGGCTCGCCGCCGTGATGGGCGGCAAGATAGCCGTAGGAGGTCTGCGCTCTGGAGTCGAGCCTTTTGTGGAGCAACTCGCAGCCCCGACCGCCACACCCGGCGGAGGCAGCGCATCAGCTGCGGCAGGTGCCATGGCAGCGGGTCTGGCAACCATGGTCGCCTCGATGTCGCGGGGCAAGAAGGCGTACCTGCAATACGAGTCTCAGCTCAGCGCTGCGATTGCTGCTCTCACCCCGTTGCGCGAGGAACTCAAGGCCGCGATCGATGCCGACGCCGAGTCCTACAATTTAGTGATGAAGGCTTACAAGGCGGCCAAGACCGCTACAGACGAGAAATCGGCTGACGCGATGATTGAAGCGGCCCTTAAAGAGGCTACGGCCGTCCCGCTGAGCGTGGCCGAGAAAGCTCATCAGATCGCGCAACTGGCCAAGTCACTAGAGCCAATCACGAACCCGAACATGAAATCGGATCTGACAACCGCCGCTGCCCTGGCCACGGCGGCCATCACGGGCGCTATGGCAAACATCGAGATTAACCTTGCCTCAATCAAGGACCAGGCATTTGCGAACCAGGTCCGCCAGCGAACCTCAAAGATTCGCTCCTAGAGGTTTAGAAGCCCTAAATATTTTTGCCGGGTGCGAGTGGAAACGCATTTCGCGGGGTTCATATCAAGATTCCGCACCACCCACGCAAGTCACGAGGTCTCCAATGGGAAGAGCCGCGTTGCTCTATGTGCTTTTGTTGGGATCTGCCTGCGCAGCAATGCTTCTAGGAACAAATGGTTGTAGTAGCGGCACTCCTTTCCAAAACCCCGTCGGATCGTCCAAAATTCAACACGTCGTCATCATCTTCCAGGAAAACCGGACTCCCGACAATCTGTTTCACGATCCGATTCTGATGGCGGCCGGCGCAGATATCGCTAGCAGCGGGCTTAATTCCTCGGGGCAAACCATTCAGTTGACCCCGGAGTCTCTGGGTGTCAACTACGACCTGAGTCATGCCCATGGGGCCTTCGTGGATCAATACGATGGCGGAAAAATGGACGGAGCCGACCTTGTGCCCACGGTCTGTTATGTGGCACCCTGTCCGTCCAATCCGCAGTATTTCTATGTACAAAGCTCGGATGTGCAACCGTACTTTCAAATGGCCGAGCAGTACACCTTCGGGGACCGCATGTTCCAAACCAATGAGGGACCGAGTTTCCCCGCCCACCAGTTCATTATCTCGGGAACCTCGGCGCCAACGGCGACCAGCAATCTCTTCGTAGCGGAAAATCCAAATGGCCCCAAAGGCAAAGTGGGTGCCGGCTGCGCAGCAGATCCCGCGGCGACCGTAGCTGTGGTCGATCCGCAGGGCAACGAGCCGAGCACGATGTATCCGTGCACGGACCACCCGGCTCTGACCGACCAACTCAACGCCAAGAATCTCTCGTGGCGCTATTACACGCCAGGCCCCAACTCCATATGGACGGGGCCCAACGCCATCGAGCACATGTGCGGGCCGAATGCGCCTCCCCCGAACGGCACCGCCTGCATTGGTTCGGACTGGGTCAACCACGTCGTGATCTACAACTCACAGAATCCCGCTCCCATCCTTACCGATATCTCCAGCAATCAACTGCCGGTAGTGAGTTGGGTTATACCGGCGGGCAAAAATTCGGATCACGCCGGCAATCAGCTCACGCTCGGCGGCCCCTCCTGGGTGGCTTCGATCGTCAACGCTATCGGCAACAGTTCCTATTGGGCCAACACTGCCATCATAGTGACGTGGGACGATTGGGGCGGGTGGTTCGATCACGTGCCTCCTCCGCAGGTCATCGCCGATGGCAGCAGCTGGGGATCGGGCTATGTTTACGGGTTCCGCGTGCCCTTGATCGTGATTTCCCCTTACGCAAAAGCCGCACATATCTCTCACGTCAATCATGACTTTGGCAGCATTCTCCACTTCATGGAGGAGAACTTCGGCCTCTCCTCGCTCGGATACGCCGATGCCCGCGCCGACGACCTTTCCGACTGCTTCGACTTCAACCAAACGCCGCTGGTCTTTCACACCATCAACGCGTCGTTAAGCGCGAGCCATTTCTTGAACGATCGAACTCCGCCCGGCGATCCGGACGACGACTAGGGATCCGAATTCCCGGCCGAACTGAAGGCGCCAGTCCCAGGGGCGCGTCTAAATGGTCAACGGTCACTGTACTTTTGTTCGCTTCGCTCCGAATGCAAGTAAAATAGAATAAATCGATCTATTAACGACAAGGTCTGATCGTGCATCCAAGTAAAGGTGCGCAATCCTGATCATTTTCCGATTCGAGGCGTTATGAGACTTCTGAGGGTTTGTCTGGCTTCTGTGCTCCTTGTAAGCATGGCCTACGCCATGCCGCTGAACTCTTCGGCGCGTACCTGCGTTCCCGCCGACCTGCTGCAATTGATCTCGGTGGACTACCGCGCTCTGAAAGATTCGCCGACGGCCATGCAGTTGAAGCAGCAACTCATGCCCGATAACATCAAGCAGTTTGAGGCAGCTCTGAAGGGCATCGGCCTCGATCCCGATAAAGACGTCGACACCCTCACTTTCGCATCCTTCCGCTCGGGCAAACAGGGCATCAAGACTGTCGGAGTGGCCGCCGGACCGTTCAACATGAAGGCCGTGTTGAAGAAGATGAAGCTGCAGAAGTACGTGCCAAAAAAGTACAACAACAACGATATCTACCCGATGGATGGCGGCCTGGTCATGAGCTTCCTCGATGACAGCACGCTGCTGTTCGGCGATGCTACCTCCATCCGCGTAGCGCTGAATACTCGGGATGGTCAGATCCTGGGCTTGGATACGAACGGCACTATGGCCGACATGATGACCAGCGTCGATTCCGCCCCGGTCTGGAGCATTCTTGACCAGCAAGGGACGCAGAACGCACTCCATTCGGCCATGGGCGATGCCTCGAAGATCGCTGACTACGACACGATCAAGAAGCGTCTGATGGGCTCCCGCTACGCGATGAACTTCAACAGCGGCGTGACTTTTGACATGACGGTCGTCACCTCGGACTCCACGACGGCCTCTACCGTCTCTTCCCTGCTCAAAGGCTACATGCTCTACAAGAAAGTGAGCGCCACCCCGCCCGAGAAGGTTGCGGTGGAGAACACATCGGTCGATTCCGATGGCCAGAACGTGCAAGTGCGGTTCAAAGCCAATGACCAGCAATTCCAGTCGCTCATGCACTCGGAATTGTTCGCGGCCGTGACCCATTAAGAAACACTGCAATCAAATCGCAAAGGCACCGCATCCCGTACGGTGCCTTTTCTATCCGGCAACGGTCTCATCGTTCTCCGCGGCTTTTCTCGGCGGACTCCGCGGCAGGTCTTTAACCGCCGAGAAGGCAGAGGAGCGGAGTTCGCAGAGGTACTAGGATTTTTCCTGCTCGGCCCTTTTTTGTCTAACCCAGCCTTCTTTCACAATTTGGCGACCGCGGGCGACTGCCAGTGCATCCTCCGGAACGTCCTCCGTGATGCACGACGCCGCCCCTACGTATGCGCCCTTGCCCACACGCACCGGTGCCACAAGCGTGCTGTCACTGCCGATGAAGACGTCATCTTCAATCACGGTCTTGTGCTTGTGTACGCCATCGTAGTTGCAAGTGATGGTACCCGCCCCGATATTGACGCCCGCGCCGATCTCAGCGTCGCCAAGATACGTGAGATGATTCGCCTTCGATCTCTTCCCCAGCTTGATTTTCTTGGTCTCGACGAAGTTGCCGACGTGGGCGCCCTCGCCAATCTCGCTTCCTGTACGAAGATGGGAATACGGCCCAATAATCGCTCCCCGCCCGATCCGCGCGTCTTCCATGATGCAGCCCGGGCGGACCGTCACTCCGTCGCCGATCTCCGAATCGCGGATCACGCAGTAGGAGCGCACGCGGCTGTTGCCGCCGATCTTTGTCTTGCCAAGCAGTTGCACATAGGGCTCGATCACAGTATCAGGGGCGATTTCGACGTCGGCATCGATCACGCAAGTCGCTGGATAAAAGATCGTCGTCCCATCCGCCATCAACTGCCGGCACTTGGCGAGCCTCATCTGCTGATCGATCTCCGCAAGTTCGGCCCGTGTATTGCCGCCTAATACTTCGCTGGGAGTGGATGTCTTCCAGGCGACCACCCGCTGGCGCGCTTTTTTGAATATGCCTGCCATGTCGGTCAGATAATACTCGCGGTGCGCGTTGTCGGTGGAAAGTTCGCCGATGTGCGAATAAAGCTCGTTCCCATCGAAAACGTAGAAGCCGGAATTAATCTCTCGGATTTTCTTCTGCGCAGGGCTGCCGGACTTCTCCTCTACGATGCCCAGCACCTCGGCGCTTTTCGAGCTCTTGCGAAGGACGCGGCCATATCCGGTCGGATTCTCCAACTCCGCGCTGAGCAGCGTCATCGCCGCCCGCCGTTCGAGGTGAAAGTCTCGCAACCGGCCGATCGTTTCGGCTGAGATCATCGGGGCATCCCCGGAGAGGACAATGACGTGGTCGTACGCCGCGAGAGCGTTGCGCGCCACCATGAGGGCGTGCCCGGTGCCGCGCTGCTCGGCCTGCAACACGAAGTTGACGCCAGTGTGCTGCATGGCCGTACGTACTCGCTCCGCTTCATGGCCGATGATCGCGTAAACGTCGTGCGCGGGAACGATTCGCACGGCGGCCCGAATCACATGCTCCAGCAGAGGCTTACCCCCGACTTCATGTAACACTTTAGGGAGTTGCGATTTCAGCCTGGTTCCCTTGCCTGCAGCCATGATCGCGACTGCCACACGAAGAGGGCCCGCTGAGCTCTTTTTCGCTACTTTCCTCGATGAAGTGGCCGATGAATGAGACGAACTGACCTTCGATTTGTTCATTTCGAACTCAATATACCTTGCAGCGGCGGCAATGGCTATTTCCTGCCCAGTAGCCTACAATCTTCGACGCGGTTTCCCAGACTTGAATCGGGCGATCGCACACTGCCTGGAGGGAAGAGAATGCCGAAATATGTGATTGAGCGTGATATTCCGAATATCGGGAATGTCACTCCGGATCAGGTCATTGCGATCTCGCAGAAGTCTTGCAGTGTTCTAAACAAGCTCGGCCCGCAGATTCAGTGGGTACACAGCTACGTGACCAAGGACAAGATTTATTGCGTCTATATCGCCCCCAATGAAGACATGGTGCGGGAACATGCCCGCCAGGGTGGATTCCCCGCCAATAGTGTTTCCGAGGTGAAGCTGATGATCGATCCGACATCGGCCGAGGCGTAACAAGTGCCCGGTGGCACGGCTGTAGTGCCCTTTCAAATCAAGCCCTCGCCGGCATGTTTCAGCAACTGCCAGGTTACAAGCCGAGTCCACCGTCGACCGCTAGGATCTGCCCGGTGATGAACTGCGGGGCGGTGGCAAAAAACAAAACTGCAGCGGCGATTTCCTCGCCCCGTCCATTGCGCTGCATAGGCGTCTGTTTGGCCATCCGACGCATGAATGCCGCCGCGGACTTCTCTCCCAGATCGATCATGCCCGGAGCCACGGCGTTCACCGCAATTTCCGGCGCCAGCGCTTTGGCCATCACTTTCGTCAGCATGTGCAGCGCGGCCTTCGACGAGCAATAGTGGGCGTGCGTCGCCCACGGCCGCAGCCCGCCGAGCGATCCCATGTTGATGATCTTCGCCTCGAGTTTCCCTGCACTTTTCCCGCGGTCGCGGCGCATCCATTTCAGGGCTTCGCGCGAAACCAGAAAGGGCCCGCGCGTGTTCGAGGCAAAAATCGCATCCCACTGCCGGACAGTCAGCTTCTCGAACTCAGCAGTCTCGTAGTTGGCTGCGTTGTTCACCAGGATGTCGATGCGTCCCAGTTCGCGGCCGGCCTCTTTCATCATGGCGCGGATGCTAGCTTCGTCCGTCACATCGCACTTCAGGGCAAAGGCGCGCACGCCCAGGGCACACAGAGTCGACGACAGTCTCTCGCGCGTCGCGGGCCGAGTTGCGGAAGGTGATGGCCACGTCGGCTCCCGCTTCGGCAAGGGCCAGCGCAGAGGCGCGTCCCAACCGGCGAGCCGCTCCGGTGATGAGCGCTGTCTTACCGCGGAGAGGTTTTCTGTCCTGCACGTGCATGCGTGGATTCTACCGCCTCACTATAGCGGGATGCGGCGAGGGAATACCATAACGTTATTGTGGCCTTAGGGTTCTTTTACTTATGGAAAACCAGCCGTGGCTCGCGCTAAAATTCTCCTGGCATGCCAGATACTCGTAACGTCATCGTCTATTCCCGCAAGGGATGCCACCTTTGCGAAGTAGTGAAGGAAAGTCTCGCCAAACTCTCCCGCCGCGGAGGGTTCATCTGGCAAGAAGTTGACGTCGACACCGACCTCGAGCTCCGCCGCCAGTTCAACGATGAAGTTCCTGTGGTTTTTATCGACGGCCGCAAGGCCTTCAAGTATCACATGAACGAGCAGGAATTCCTCCGGAAGCTGGCCAGTTAAGTCAGTACGCACCACCCTTTTCCCATTCGGAATGCCAGAGTTTTCCGCTACAATCCCTCCCGGCATGTTGCGCACGCAACTCTACGCAGACCCGCAGAATCTCTTCCTCCACGACCTGGTACTAGACTCCTGCCGTCGTAATGCGGAGAAGACCGCGATCGTAGACTGTTCGTGTGGACGCCGACTCACCTACGCCCAGTACGGAGAAATCGTCGAGTCTCTTGCGCGCGGTCTCACCGCCACCGGCGTCAAGCCGGGCGAGATGGTCGCGATATTCCTGTGCAACTCATGGGAATTCTGCGCGGCCTTCCACGCTACGCAACTTGCTGGAGCCATCCCGACTCTCTTGAATCCCACCTATCGCGAACGCGAAGTGCGATATCAACTGGAAAACTCGGGCGCGGTCCTCTTGATCACCGATGGCGGGAATATCACTGGGATGAGTCTCGCCGGATTGCCCAACCTGCGACACATGTACACCACCCGAACTGCAGCGGCGGCGGCCGAACCGTTCGTTAATCTGCTTAAGCCGGTGTCCGCCGCTTGTCCCAGACTGGAATCTTCTTCGCAGCAGACTCTTGCCGCCCTTCCCTATTCCAGCGGGACGACCGGACTTCCCAAAGGCGTCATGCTCTCGCATTACAACCTTGTCGCAAACATTTATCAATTGCTGGGCCCTAATGCGACCGCGCTCAACACCGCAGACAACATCCTGTGCTGCCTGCCGCTCTATCACATCTACGGCTTGAATGTGATGCTCAATCCTGCGCTCGTGCTGGGCGCGAAGCTGGTGCTGATGCCGCGCTTCCACGTAGAGCAACTCACGAGCCTGATGGTCGATGAGGCCATTACGATGATGCCGCTTGTGCCGCCTGCCATCAACGCGCTCTGCCAGTCCGCCGAAGCGGGAAAGTTTCCGCGAGAGCATCAAGTGCGCTGGGTGAAGTCAGGTGCCGCGCCACTCGCACCCGAACTTCCAAGGCGCTTCACCGCGCTCACCAATATTCTCGTCTGCCAGGGATATGGCATGACTGAAGCCTCTCCCGTCACGCATGTCGGATTCCTGGAGCCTGAACTCTATTGGCCGGATTCGATCGGCCACCCTCTCGCGGAAACCGACTGCCGCGTGCTGGCGCAATCTGAAATTGATCCCGCGGATAGACCGGATGACCTTACGGAAGCCCCATCCGGCTTGCCCGGAGAACTAGTGATGCGGGGACCGCAGTTCATGCTGGGGTACTGGAAAGAGCCTGCGGCCACGGCTGCGGTCTTGCGCGACGGATGGTATTGGTCGGGAGATGTCGTCACGCGCGATCCTGAGGGCTTCTATCGCGTCGTCGATCGCCGAAAAGAGATGATCAAGTACAAGGGATTCGCCGTGGCGCCGGCCGAAGTCGAAGCGGTGCTGCTCGAGCATCCCGCGGTGAAAGAGTGCGGAGTAGTCGGCCGTCCATGCCATGAGGCAGGTGAGGTCCCGGTGGCGTTCGTCGCTCTGCGAGACGGATTCGTCGAAAGCGGCAAGCTCCAGGAGGAGCTTCGCTCGTTCGTGGCCGATCGCCTCACGCACTACAAGCAGCCGCGTGAGGTGCACTTCCTCCAGGTGGTTCCGAAGACCGCCTCGGGCAAGATTCTGCGACGGGAACTGCGCAAGCAATTGGATTGACCTTGAAGAAGTGACAGCATTTTGACAATCCTCTGACAATTTCTTGCCATTGAGATCACAGACTCCTCTCCAGCACGCCTCGCTGGAGTAACCGCCCGCGTCCCGTGTCCGCAAAGACCGTTCCCTGCTCCTCATTTCGCGGGATAACGGCGAATTGCAAGGAGGATCGTCATGCATTTCTCGCGTCTCAAAACCTGGATCTGCGCAGCCTCGCTCGCCGCCGCTTGCGCCCTTACTGCCCAGGCTCAAGGTGGCTTCAACGCTCCCGGAAACGTTCTGATTTCGGACCAGTACAACAATCGTGTGCTCGAAGTAAATCCCAGCAACCACAAAGTTGTTTGGCGCTTTGGGAATGGCTCAAGCGTTGCCGGGCCGAATTCTGTGGTGGGTGTCAATGACGCCCAACGCGTCGGATTTCTCACGCTGGTTGCAGGCACCGGCGTGCCCGCGGGCGCAGAGCCAACCTGCCCCAATGGCTGCGCCGATAACCGCGTCATGCTGGTCGGCCCCGACAGCCAAATCTGGTGGCAGTACGGCCAGGCCGGAGTGACCGGCTCGGGACCCAATCAACTGAACACCCCCGTGCAGAACACGTGGCTGCCGAACTGGCACATTCTGATCACGGACCAGGCGAATGAACGGATCATTGAAGTGAACCTCAACAAGAAGATTGTGTGGCAGTACGGCCAGACGGGAGTTACGGGCGACGGCTTCAACTTGCTTAACAATCCGAACAGCGCCGAATTGCTGGCGAATGGCCATATCCTCATCGCCGATGAGAACAACAACCGCGTCGTCGAAGTGAATCGGCACCATAACATCGTGTGGAGCTACGGTTGCGCGACTTGCACGCAACTGAGCGGTGCTGCTTTCGCCAGCCGCCTGTCGAACGGGGACACTCTGATTACTGACTCCAATAACAACCGCATCCTCGAGGTGGATAAGGGCGGCAACGTCGTTTGGAGCTACGTCACGAACGCCCGCCCCGGGAGCGTTTCGAATCCGCTTCCCACTCGCGCTGTCCGCCTGAAAAACGGGAACACTCTTATCAGCGACCAATACAACATGCAAGTCATTGAGGTCGATCTCAATGGAAGCATCGCCTGGAGCCAGGGCCAAGTCGGCGTTGCTGGCAGAAGCTTCGATATGCTCAATGGACCGTACGACGCCAAGGTGAACGGAGACTATACGGGTCTCACGCCACCTTTCTGACGACTACTACATCGCGAACAAATTGTTCGATTCGTCGTTTGACAAACAAACAATCGCCCAGTCTGAAAACAGGCTGGGCGATTTTACTTCGACCAAATCATTTCGTATCAGAGCGCAACATGAACTTGTGGGCCCTTGACCGTAATTTGTGCCTGGTCTAAATTGCCACGCAATGTGTTGTCCCATTCTTTCCTCATTCGAGGATAGAAATCCACTTGGGGTTCCCATCCCTCCCAACGCGCTGTTTGCTCGTGGTGGGGCACGAGACTGGTTTCGTTGTGGCCAGCTCGCAGCTTGATCAGAACAGCGGATAGACCCCGCGCCGCTTCGCAAAATGTGCCGCATTCTCAAGGCACACGTGTGTCCATCCCCAGGAGGTTGTCCATGCAGTACCGAAAGCTCTCCCCTGTCGCTTTCTGCTTTGCCACACTTCTCCTCGCGAGTTTGGATCTCTCCGCACAGAACGATCCAGGGCCGCGTCCCGGTCCCGCAGGCGCAGGCAATTTTTTTCCAACCCTAAACGGCAACGAACAAACGTTGTTTAACCAGGCGTCACAAGTCCTGCAAGAAGTCGATTCCGTCTCTGGCACGATCGCTGGTGAACCGGGCTCCGGCCTTGGTCCTACCTTCAACGGCAATAGTTGCACGCAGTGTCATGCGCAACCGGCCCCCGGAGGTAGCAGCCCCGGACTGAACAGCCCGCAGAATCCAATCACAAATCCACAGATTGCCCTGGCCGCGCTTGATAGCGCGACAAACACGGTTCCGTCTTTCATCATCCCGAACGGCCCGATGATGGAAGCGCGATTCGTCAAGAACCCGAACGGCACACCGGACGGCGGCGTGCACGATCTCTACACCATTCAGGGACGTTCGGATGCGCCGGGTTGCACCCTCGCGCAGCCGGACTTCGCTACTGCGGTGGGGCAAGGCAATGTGATCTTCCGCGTTCCTACGCCCCTATTCGGACTCGGTCTAGTCGAATCGACTTCGGATCAGGCATTGATCGATAACCTGAACGCCACGGCCACCCGCCGGGCAACACTCGGCATTGGAGGCTCCTTCAACACTAGCGGAAACGACGGCAGCATCACGCGTTTCGGCTGGAAAGCCCAGAACAAATCTCTGATGATTTTCTCGGGTGAAGCTTACAACGTCGAGATAGGTGTCTCCAACGAACTGTTTCCCAACGAGCGCAGCGCGGCCGCAGGCTGTGTTTTCAATAGCAATCCGGAAGATTCAACTCACGTTGTGAGCGGAAGCGGCGGGACTACCGGCACAGCTTCGGAAATGTCCTCGGATGTAGTCAACTTCGCGCTGTTTGCGCGCTTGTCGGCGCCGCCGACGCCTGCTCCGTCGACCTTGTCCACCTTGAATGGCGCAGCCTTGTTTTCCTCCATCGGGTGCTCGCTTTGTCACACGCCAACGCTCACGACCGGCCAATCGCCCTACACCGGCATGTCGAACGTGAGCTACAACCCGTTCTCGGACTTCGCTCTGCACAAGATGGGCATCGATTTGCAGGATGGCATCGCTCAAGGCGCGGCCAGCGGCAAGCAGTTCCGCACCGCACCCCTCTGGGGACTCGGGCAGCGCCTGTTCTTCCTGCACGATGGCCGCACTACCGATCTCATCCAAGCCATTCAGGCGCACAGCAGCAGTGGGTCGGAAGCGATTAAGGTCATTGGCAATTACAACAAACTAAAAGCCTCACAGAAGCAGGACCTCCTGAACTTCCTGCGATCGCTGTAGTTGAGGAGCTTTGTCCCAGACGAATCGCGGAGGAATCGCCACACCTCCGCAATTCGATTTCTACCTGAATGGAACTTCTGCGCTTCCGCCTGCGTACCTCCTAACAGAAGCGGAATCGAACTACGCATCCGCGCTAAGCACAACCGGAAGGAGATACGAAAATGGGAGAACTCACCGGCTTCGCAGCAGTAGTCATGCTCTTCGCAATTCCGATGGCAGTGGTTGGAATGTACACCTTTTACCGCGTGCGCAAGCTGCGCACCGACGAGCGTCTGGCCGCGATGGCGCGTGGCGTCGAGATCCCCATGCAAGCGGAACTTTCCGAATCCGCCAAGTCACGACGTGCGGGAATTCTGCTGGTTGCAGGCGCGGTTGGCTACATGCTGGCATTCACCATCGTCGCGCGCTACGAGCCTGATGCCATGATCGCCGCCGCGTTCGGCGCTATCCCGTTCACCCTGGGCTTGGGATACTTCCTGGATTCAGCGCTGATCCACCGCGACGCACGAACCTCGTCGTAGACGGCCGTAGACCTTAACGGCGCCGCAACTTCGCATTCAGAAGGGTTTGCAACTGATCCCCGCGTCCGGCGGGGATCGCTCTTTTCGGCAGCGTCCAGAAAGATGCGCTGTTTGTCTGGAGCAGGATGATCGTCGGCGTTTCCTGGAAGAAGGAGAAGTCTTTCCATTGCTTCTGCTGCCGCAGCTTGCCGTGCGTGATATCGATGCCGCGATGGCTGATGCAGATGCGCCGCTCCACGTCGAGCCGGTTGGCCATACGATTCAGCTTCATGATTCCGGGCTGGCCTAGCACGATATAGACGTCCAGAATCAGCAATGCTCCCCAAAAAATAAACGCATCGGGCCGATGGTGCCACCAGGTCGACCAGGTCGCGCCTTTCATGTAAGGCATGAAGGCGGCATATACGCCGCCCAGTCCGCATATCGTCCGCATCAGAGCTTTGTGCGATTTCCGGTTACTTGTGACGTTGCGGACTGAGGCGGCTTCGTCGAGTTCTTCCGGTTTCAGAAAGAAGCGGACATCCACGACTTCTCTCGGATCCAACCCGTTCAGGTCGTTCGGGTTCTGAGTGGGAACTGGCGCTCCCATGCCCGATTCTTTTGCCAGTTTTGCCGCCAGACCGTCCATTTGCCCCTCCGGAAATCCCCGGAAAGACATTGTCGTAAGCGGTTTTCAGGGTCGCAAGTGACTTATGTAATGGATTGGAATCGGTCTGGATAACTACGTGAGAGTGCTTACTCCCCCGTCAAGAACTTGTACTGTCGATCGTTCAGCGGAACCACGCTGAGCCTCCCTTGCCGCACCAGGGGGGATTCAGAAAACACATCGCTGGCCTTCACCTCGGCAAGCGTAACCGGCTTGGCTAGCGCTTTGCCGACCTTAATCTTGACCTGAGGATTCCTCTCGTCGGAAGTATCGACCGAAACTACGCTGGCTGTTCCGACGGCACTCTTCTCATCCCCGGTGTGGTAGATCACCAACCGCTCGCCCGGCTTCATACCGCGCAGGTACTTCAACGCGACTGGATTCGAAACTCCATCCCACACGGTGGTCTTCTCGCCCTGCAGGTTGGCAAAAGAATAGGTAGAAGGTTCAGTTTTCAGTAGATAGTCCATAGGTCTGACATTGTAGATTGAAGATTTCAGATTGCAGATTGGGAAATCTGATTTCAATCTACGATCTGAAATCTAAAATCCTTGACTCAGTTCGGTTTCTTATCTTTTTGATCGGCTGGCGGGGCATCCTGCTTCGGCGCAGCGTTGGCATCGCTTGGACGATCGTCATACACCGAGAATTGTCCCTGCGGCTGCTTTAACTTGATGGTGATCTCGGTCTTCGGCTTCTGGATGTCGAAGTCCTCGCCGTAGGTCTGATATCCATGCGCCAGAACTTGCACGCGCAACACACCGTAGGGAACGCCGTCAAAGTCACACTTCCCTTCCGAACTGGTTTTCAACTCTAACCCTCCGCGGGACTGCTTTCCCTTGGCGTTTACCGGATGCATAATCACGGCCGCATTCCGGACCGGCTTCCCGTTGTCGTCCTTGATCACCACAAAGTAAAGCCACGACGTCGGCTCGTCGTCCTTATCTTTCTGCGCAAAAACCGGCACCGCGCTTGCAAGCATCGCAAGCAGCACTATCGCCCCAACCAGATACTTGTTCATGCGGTTCATTTTATTCAGCCGGACAAGCGCTGTCACCTGCCTTGTAAGCAAGCGCCCTTTCTCTGCGTGCTCTGCGGTAAAAAGCTTGAACCGCAGAAGGCGTGGAGTTCGCCGAGTCTCCACTCTTCTACAATTGCTAACGTGAAGACTTGGGACGTCATTATCGTCGGCGGAGGCATCATCGGCCTCTCGCTCTCCATCGCCCTCCGCAAGCGGGGTGCGTCCGTTCTGGTGGTCGAGCGCGGCGAACCAGGACGCGAAGCTTCTCACGCTGCCGGAGGAATGTTGGTAGATTGCCCGCTTGAGACTCCAGTGGCCCTTCAGCCGCTGGCCACAGCTAGCGCTCAGATGTATCCGGAGTTCGCCCATGAACTCGAAGTTGAGTCGGAGCTAAAGGTCGACCTGAGGGATTACGGCACGATCTTGTTTCTCTCGAGAGAACATCTGGAGCATCCTGCTTTCGCGAGTCCGCAGATGCGGGCCGCTGCAATATCGATGGCCGAACTAGAGGAGCTTGAACCTGAACTGACCAAGCCGGTGTTCGATAACGCTGAAATCGAGTCGTTTCGCGAAGAGTACCGAGTCGAGAAAAGCGTAGACGAGATCAAGGAGTTTTTTCGCGCGATCCGCGGCCGCGCATTCTATATGAAGGAGCGCAGCGTTGACCCGCGCGCCCTGACTGCAGCGGCTCTCAAGACAGCGAAGAGCCGAGGCGTGGATTTCTCATCCGGTGATGCCGTCACGGCCATAGATGTTACCGACGGCCGGGTTGCCGGCGTCACCACTGTAAAGACATCGTTTTGCACTTCTAAAGTCGTCAACTGTGCCGGCGCGTGGTCTGGCCAGATCGGCTCGCATCCTTTGCCTACACGCCCCGTTAAGGGCCAGATGCTATGCCTGGCAATGCATCCGAGGAATCTGCTCAAGCACGTAATCCGGACGCCGGATGTCTATCTCATCCCGCGGAGTGACGGGCGACTCCTGGTCGGAGCAACTGTCGAGGAAGCTGGATTCGACAAGCGTACCGATCCAGACACGATCCAGCGCCTCCACCGCGCCGCGCTCAAGCTTGTTCCCAAACTTACCGATGCCAGGATCCTCGAAGACTGGGCCGGCCTCCGTCCCGGAACGCCAGACAATCTCCCGATCCTGGGTGCGACGGAAATGCCCGGCTACTACGCCGCCACCGGCCATTTCCGGGACGGCATCTTGCTCGCCCCGATCACGGCCCTAGTGATGGCCGATGTCATCGAGGGCCGCAATCCCGAGTACGATCTGGCGCCCTTCTCGCCCTCCAGGTTCTAGTTCTCGGGAACTTCGGTTGAGTGTTATGCGTTCCTTCACTACGCTGATGTGCTGGAAGCCAGGAGCAGAAGCTAGAAGGTCTTTCCCGGAGGGTTCGTGCAACTCGCAATCGAAAACGTCAGCAAGCGCTACGGCGGCGGAAACTGGGCCCTGCGCAACTTCACGCTTCAGCTTGGTCCCGGTGTACTCGGACTTCTCGGGCCCAACGGCGCCGGAAAGAGCACGCTCATGAGTATCCTGGCCACGATCACGCGCGCGACCGACGGCCATGTCACATGGAACGGCACCGACATCGCCTCCAATCCCGACGGCCTGCGCGCCACGCTCGGTTATCTCCCGCAGGACTTTGGCGTCTATCCGAATCTCAACGCGGTCGAATTCCTCGAATACCTTGCTGCAGTGAAAGGTCTCGACGCAGCCGCCTCCAAGCGGCGCATTGATGAACTGCTGAACCTGGTCAATCTCGCCGATGTCCGCAAACGCCCGTTGGGCGGCTACTCCGGAGGAATGAAGCAGCGCGTCGGCATCGCCCAGGCGCTTCTGAACGATCCCGCAACTGCTGATCGTCGACGAACCGACGGCGGGACTCGATCCCGAAGAGCGCGTCCGCTTCCGCAACCTGCTTTCGGAACTCTCCGGCGAACGCATCATCATTCTCTCAACACACATCGTCTCCGACGTAGAAGCAACGGCTACCGACATCGCCCTGATCTCACAAGGCACGCTCGTGGCCCACGCTTCCCCGGAGGAACTATTGCGCCGCGTGGAGGGCAAAGTTTGGGAGTGTGTGATTCCCAGCGCGGATTTGAACGCAGCCCGCCAAGCGTTATCTGATCAGCAACACTGCCCGGCGCAGTGACGGAGTACATGCCCGCGTCCTGGGCGAAACGCCACCGGACGGGGCTCAGCCCGTCACCGCGAATCTCGAAGACGCCTATTTGTTCTGCCTGACACAACATCGCGCCGGGACCGTGAGCCCAAGTGTCGAAGCCGGGGTGGTGGCGTGAACCAGGCCCGCGTCCTCTATCACATGGTGCGCGCCGACTTCCTCGAGCGCGTGCGCCGCTACAGTTTCCTGCTCACCCTGGCAGGGGCTCTCTGGGTCGCCTATGGGGTTGCCACCGAGGAAGTCTGGATTGTCGTCGGCAATGGCTATCGCGGCGTTTACAACTCCGCATGGATCGGCGCCCTGATGGCGATCTGTTGCTCGACGTTCCTTTCACTGGCGGGCTTTTACATCGTGAAAAACTCGGTGCAGCGCGACACCGACACGCGCGTCGGACAAATCCTAGCAGCGACTCCGATGCGCAAGGATTTCTACACCATCGCAAAAACTCTCAGCAATTTCGCAGTGCTGGCCTGCATGGTCGGAATTCTGATGGTCGCAGCAGTTGCCATGCAACTCATGCGCGCCGAGGCGCATTCCTTCTCTCTCTGGAAGCTGTGGGCTCCATTTATTTTCTTTGCTCTGCCTACAATGCTTTTGGCGGCCAGCGCGGCTGTGCTCTTTGAGACTCTGCCTCTTCTGCGCGGAGGCGTGGGGAACGTCGTCTATTTCTTCGTGTGGACGGCGGCCCTCGCACTCGGCGCGACCGGTCTTGACGACCCAACCGGCTTGCAGCTTCTTTACCGCAGTTCACGGCAGACCTTACACGCGCTTGATCCGACCGATGACAACAACTTCCACTTCAGCCTCACCATCGGCGGAGAGCACGCCGTTCGCACATTTCCATGGAACGGCATCGACTGGACGACTAACGTCCTTCTAATCCGGCTGGGTTGGATCGCCGTGGCCGTTGCCATCGCCTTCGTGGCCTCGATCTTCTTCCATCGTTTCGACCCGGCACGATCCTGGTTCAAGCGCCGAGCCGCTTCAATGGTCACGCCCCCGGCTTCGCCAGTGCAAGAATCCGCGTTTCCTCGGCAGCTCAGCGCCGCGCATCTGTCTCCGCTGCCACAAACGCGTTCTGGTATTCCCTTCTTCCGGATCGTTGCCGCCGAACTGCGTCTGATGCTGAAGGGCAAGCGCTGGTGGTGGTATCTGGTCGCCGCAAGTCTGGCTGTTGCCTGCCTGTTCGCCCCGTTCGATGCGGCTCGTGGCGGGGTCTTGGTGGCCGCATGGTTATGGCCGATTTTCGTCTGGTCTCCCATGGGATCGCGGGAAACTCGTCACGCGACGGAGTCTCTCATCTTCTCCTCTGCGCGAGCCTTGTCGAGACAGCTTCCGGCAATTTGTTCTGCGGGAGTTCTTGTCGCTCTCTTCGCCGGAGGTGGCGTCGGCGCAAGACTGCTCGTTGCGGGCGATCACCGCGGCCTCGCGGCCTGGTTCGCTGGCGCCCTATTCATTCCCACCCTGGCGCTGGCCTTGGGTGTCTGGACTGGCGGCAGCAAGGCCTTCGAAGCCATCTACATCATCTGGTGGTATATGGGTCCCGCTCATCACATCCCAGGCATCGACTTCATGGGTACGACGCCTGCGTCGAGCACCCCGGTCCCATACCTGATCGCGACGGTGTTTCTGCTCGGAGCCGCGTACTGGCGCCGCCGCACCCGCATCGCGTATGCCTGAGAAGTCCTCTGTGCTCCTCTGTGTCCTCTGTGGTAAGCACCGCTTCGCGCTATACTGATTCGTTTCCTCGGAGCCCAGGCCCGCCATCCCGCCGTGCCCGCCGAGATTCAGATTGTCCAAATACGAAAGGACTCACCATGGCCTCTCCCGCAGTCGATTTTGCCCGCAGTAACCAGCAGCGCTTTCTAAACGAACTCAAAGATCTTCTCCGCATCCCCAGCGTCAGCACTCTCGAAGAACACAAGCCTGATATCCAGAAAGCCGCCGACTACGTCGCCAACGAACTGCGCCGCATCGGCATGGAAAACGTAGAGGTCATCCCCACCAAGGGACACCCGCTCATCTACGCCGACTGGTTGAACGCCGCCGGCAAGCCCACCGTCCTCATGTATGCGCACTACGACGTCCAGCCGGCTGAACCGCTCGACGAATGGAAGTCGCCTCCATTCGAGCCGACCGAGCGCAACAACAACATCTATGCCCGCGGCGCCGTCGACGACAAGGGCCAGCTTTGGATGGAAGTCAAAGCCCTCGAAGCCCTCATGCAATCCGGCGGGGGCAAGCTGCCGATCAACGTGAAGATCATCTTCGAAGGCGAAGAAGAGGTCGGCGGAGAGTCGATCGCCGAATACATCCGCAAGCAGAAAGCCAAGCTGAAAGCCGATTTCGCGCTGGTCTGCGACACCGAACTCTTTGCGCCCGATCTACCGACGTTGTGCGTTGGCCTGCGCGGTCTGATCTACACGGAAATCGAAGCCTATGGCGCGAAGACCGATCTGCACTCCGGCATGTACGGAGGCGCAGCCCCGAATCCTTTCTTCGCCCTGATCGAGATGATCAGCAAGATGAAAGACTCGAAAGGCAAAGTTCTCATCCCGGGATTCTACAAAGGAGTGAAGGCTCCGACCGCAGCCGAACTGAAAGCCTGGAAGCGTCTTCCCTTCAACGAAGAGCACTACCGCAAAACGGAAGTCGGATCGAAAGTTCTGACCGGAGAGCCCGGCTATTCCGTTCTCTATCGCACCTGGGCGCGGCCGACGCTCGAAGTCCACGGCATGCCCGGAGGTTTCATCGCCGACGGCGCCAAGACTGTGATCCCGGCGAAAGCCAAGGCGAAGGTCTCGATGCGCATGGTCCCTAACCAGGATCCGGACGACGTCCTGAAGAAATACCTGGCCTTCATCAAGAAGCACACTCCGAAGGGTATCGAGACGAAAGTAAAAGTCTGGAGCAAAGGCCCTGCGTGCGTGGTCAGCACCGACAACAAGTACATCGAAGCCGCCACGCAAGCTCTGCACGACACGTTCAAGAAAGATACGGTCTTCATCCGCAGCGGCGGATCGATTCCCATCGTCACCGACTTTCAGGACGTGCTGAAGATTCCCAGCGTGATGATGGGCTTCGGCCTACCCGACGATAACCTGCACGCGCCCAACGAGAAGTTCCATATCCCGAATTTCTACCGCGGGATCGAGACGATTTGCCGCTTCTTCGAGAAGTTGGGATAGGAGAAAGCAACTCGGAAACATGTGGGGACAGCCTCCTTCGGCTGTCCCGCCGAGCGCAGCGAGGCGCCGCTCTCCGAATCAATTCCCCGTGCGATCCCAATCCACATCGCCGGCTTCGTCCGTCGGGCTCCCGACCAGCATCGTTGCGCCTCGCCGCAACGCTTCCGGATCGCGCGCAGCAAGCCAGTACATATATCCAACCCCAGCCACGAGAATCGCCGCAAAGCAGTAAGGGGTGATGTTGTAAGGCCAAGCAGGGACCGGGTACATGGTGACGAAGAAAACCGGGACAAGGGCCAGCGTTCCCAACCAGGGAATGACGGCGTGGCGCCAGATGCTGAAGTGTTGCGGGAGTTCGCGACGAACATAAGTCGTCAGCGCGAGGTTCGCCATCGCGTACAGCAGAATCGCCGCCAGCGTAGCAATGGTGCCCAGAAAATTGAAAATGTCCACCGGTCGAAGCAACACGCCAACCAGCAGAACCGGCACCAACCCGCAAACCTGCAGGAATGCAATGGCGAAGGTCGGCGTGCGATGGACCGGATGGATTCTTCCGAAAGCTGCAGGCAGCGTGCCAGTCTGACCCATGGTGTACATCACGCGTGAAGCCGCATTTGTGCAGGCCAGCCCGGCGCCCACCGCGCTATTAATAATGGCCAGGATGACCAACCACCAGGCGGCTCCCCACAGCTTGTGGCCGAGCGCGTAGTAAGGGTTGTCATCTGCAGCGAAGGCAGCCATGTTGCCCGTTCCCCAACCGATCGCGCTGGCGTAGGACGTGAACACATAGAAGACGCCGATAGCCAGCAACGAGAGCATGACCGCCCACGCCACAAATCTCCCAGGACGACGAGATTCTTGCGCGAGAGGAGCGGGAGCCTCGAAACCGCTCAGGGCAAGCACCGAGAAAACCATCCCCGCGAGGATTCCCTGGTAACGGTGCGGCGAAAGCGCGGGCAGCAGCGGAGCGCTGTAGTGTGAACCCGGTCCGGGATGCCTCAGAAACGTGAACGCCAGCGCCAGCATGATCAGCATCTCTGCGCCGCCGAGCAGCGCGGTAGTATGCATCGAAAACCGCACTCCGTAGTACGTGAAGAACCAGATCACCACGAACGTCGCGACGGCGAACAGCCACCAGGGCACGCGAACACCAAACCCGCTGCGCAACGTGTCGGAGAGCAGATATCCGAGGAAACCGCTAGAGGCGGCTGGACCGAGAATGTCGTAGATGAGATAACTCCACGTCGCAATGAATCCCATGCGGCTTCCGAGACCGCGGGTCGCGAACGAGTAATATCCACCGCTCGACGGCATGTAGCGCGAGAACTCCGCAACGGTGTTGGCAATAAACAGGCAGACGATGGTCGTCAGGAAGAACGAGATGGGCATCGCCGGACCGGCCTTCATGGCGATGATAGGGAACGTGAAAACGACGTTGGTGGCGGGAGCGATGTGAGTTATTCCATGGAAGATAAGTTCGGGGAGACCAAGCGAATCGCGGCGCAGTTGAGCACCGGCCGCCATGTCTTTGACCCCAGAGTTTTGCAATACGCACTCCTGCGCGACTGGTGGTCCGAGTTTCATTCCGGAGACCACCACGACTGAGGGTGCCCCACTCTTGCGTCCTTTGCAAGGGTGGGAACCTCGGACCCCTACATTTTGGAAGCACGTTTAGAACTGAACTTAGCCATGCCGCAACATCCATTCGGGCATCGTGTTCTTACTCTCGACCGGAGGATTCGATGCAGCGGTCTCGCAAAACATTTCTTTTCTCGAATCTTTTTGTTCGCTCCGGTGTCCTTGCCGCCTTGTCGCTCGCTGCGAGCGCTCAATCCGTCACTCCCCTGTGCGCACCAAAGGTCATCGCGAACAAGGTCGTGGCCACTCCTGCGCAACGGGAAGCCGCTGGAGATATCGCGCAACCGCCGCTTACTGACACCGCTGATGGCTTCGCCTGGCCGGACACTCCCATGGGCGTCGTCAAGACTGACAGCGGTTACGCATTTTTCGGCAGCGATGGCGGCAGTCACTCCCGCCAGATGTGGCAAGGCCATTGGGTTGGAAACAATAAATACGGATCGATCACCCGCACGCTGGGTACGCTCGACAACCCGCTCGGTACAGATCCTCCCGTCGACGTAACTATCAATCCGAATCCAGACCCGGCGGTTAATCCCTTCTACCAGAGTTACGACTATATGGGCGGCGGCCCAGTCTACAAGGTTCCAGACGGCATGCCGGGCGCCGGCAACCTGCTGCTGGTGTACCACGCCGAGATACCGACCATCCAAACTCAGAGTTTTGATTCAGTATTCGCTCTTGCCGCTTCGACCGACCAGGGCATGAACTGGACTGACCTGGGCGAGATCATCCGCGTGAATCAGGCGTACCGCACTGACATGGATGGCTTCGACCTCGGCGATGCGCCGCTCGTGATTTCTCCCGACGGAAAGTACTTCTACATTTATTTCCGCGATTGGCTGGCCAACGGTACGACACATTGGCAGAACACCATCACGCTCGTCTCCGTCGCCCGAGCGCCCGTCGCCGCTGTTTTAGAAGCCGCATTCGGGGCCCAGCCGCACGCCGTGGCATTCCAGAAGTATTACAAAGGCTGGCGCCTCGATCAGGGCCTTGGAGGTTATTCTCAGGACTTGAATCCGAATGCGCCCTATAGCGGCGAACTTCAGGTCGTCTACAACTCCTATTTGCGGCGCTATCAAATGATCATCGGTGAAGGAGTGCTTGCTGCGTACGCCGAGTCTTCCGACGGATTGAACTGGTCGATTCCCATGCTGCTCTACGATGGAAAAGAACAGCCCGCGTATGTCACTCCCGTCGGCATGGGAGACGACCCGCGCATTCTGGGGAAGGAGTTTTACATCTACTACACCGTATCCTCGCCGATCGGATGGCCGGGCAATACGCTGAATCGGCTGACTGTGTCGTGCCCGTGAGTAAGAAACCCCCTAACGCACCCGTTGACTCGCCCACCATCAAGGCCGGCAGCACAAGCCTCAGTTGCAGCGTAGGGATTGCGGGAGCGGAACGTCTATCTACGGCAGTGTGGATTACCCGGGCAACCCGCGGATCAACGGCAGCGGACAGATCAACATCGGGGCATACGAGCAGTAGGGCAAGTTAGAAAGGAACATGTGGGGACAGCCGCCTCGGCTGTCCCGCCGAGCCAGAGCGAGGCGCAAGTCACCGGTGATCGCGGCGCAACTCCACCTTGGAACCGCAACACTCTCCGTGGTGTCTTTCCCTATAGGACGCTAGCAACCGAGAGCACCTCCATTCATGCCCGGAGCCTGCCTCAACTCGTGGCAAACGGATGCGTGTGAGGGGAGTATCGGGTATGTGTGGCGTTCATCGGACTGGATTGAGCGCGGTATTTTTATCGTCCTCGCGCTCATGCTGGCCTATACCGGTTTCGTTCTCATCCGCTTTTCCCGCCATTACTACTTAGTCCACCGTACATCTCGCGCCTTGGTGCCCGACTCCTGGCGTGCATTCCAGCGAAGCCAAAGAACCCTCGTCTCGGATCTGAGCGGAGCACTACGGACTCTGAAAGCAATCGCCTCGATCGCGCCGTTCTTGGGCCTTGCCGGAACGTGCTACGGCATTCTAGCTGCATTCTCCTTCGGCGCTGCCATGGAAAAGAATGCTTTACTGCACATGCTGTCTGCAAACCTCGCCGCTACGCTCATCACGGCTGCTGCCGGGATTCTCGTGGCTATCCCAGCCGTCGTCTCCTACAACTTCCTGCACGCGGGCATCGACCGGTTCGAGCGCGAACTGTCGAGGCTGCCTACGGAAGAGATGGTCTCGCACGAGGATCAGGCAAGCTCGCGGCCGTTTCGCTTTGCCCAAACGCTCCCCTTGCGAAGGCGATTCAAAGGCCTGCCTCCGTTTGCACTCATCGCGGCGCCCTTGATGGCATGCGGCGGCGCCATGTACACGTTGTTCGAGCCCTATGTAAGCCCAAAGGGCTTGCCCGTCCGCCTGGTGTCAGACCGATGCGAACTTGAGGGCGACCGACCCATCGTATTGCGCATCCGTGATACAGGCGAACTGTTTATTAATCAGGAGAAGGAAGACTGGAAGAATGTCGCAGACCGTCTCTCACAGATTTATCGTATTCGAGAGCACCATCTCCCTCTATGTTCTCGCCGAAGACGGAGTTTCTTTCCAGACGGTCGCAGATGCGGTCGACATCGCAGAAAACTCCCTCGTCCCCGAGTCAAGTTCGCCAGACATCGCCGTATGGCTGATTACTCCAAGAGCTTTGCAAGGGTGCCTTCTACCCGTCGTCATCCGCTCCGAGCCGCATGACTCAAGGTAGTCGTTATATCTCATTGCACTCCCTGACTGCTTGCGCTAGCCTTATCTTGCTCTCGCGGTTCTCCCTACCTCCTTTCCGTCTCCACCATAAAACTGTGGTTCTGCTGCAATGTCTGTGCAACCTAGCGCGGTCGGCTGTAAGCCCACACTACATATAGTGTTATATTGCTTGACCCCACCCCAATTTCACCGTTACAGTAGCTTAACTTTGTGCTCGCCCTATCCAGCCTGGGGCGAGGCGAACGACTGTGCACAGTGGTGTGGCAACAAATCCGCCAGAGGAGGAATCCGTCTGGTAAACAGCCGCGCCATGTACGAAAATCTCACTTCTGGCAAAACCGGCCAGAAATGGGACACCCGATTCACCGGCAACTGACCGCTGGCCACTGGAGTTGATGCTTTGCTCAAACTGAAGAGGCTTCAGATTCTCGGGTTCAAGTCGTTCTGTGACCGCACGGAACTCAAGTTCCATGGCGACGGCATCGCCGCCATCATCGGCCCGAATGGTTGTGGCAAGTCGAATATCTCCGACGCCATCTCGTGGGTGCTCGGCGAGCAGTCGGCCAAGACCCTCCGCGGATCGCGCATGGAAGACGTGATCTTCGCCGGAACGCGCGATCGCAAGCCCACCGGCATGGCGGAAGTCTCGCTGACGCTTGATCGATCCGGAAGCCTACGGGGGCCCCGATGCGAACGCCGCCACCGAAGTCGATATTCAAGATGAGATGCCCGCGTCGGCCGGAGCGCACGTCACCGACGACTGGGACGAAGCCGCAATCCGCTCCCGTGCCGCATCCGATACCGAGCAGGCCGTCGAAGACGCGCAGCCCGGCAAGATGGAGGAAATCGAAGTTCCACGGTCCAAGATCAATACCATCGCCATCGCGTTTCCTGACGATGAGCCGATCTTCGCGCTGCCGGCGCATAACGTAACCGCCCCGCCCACGAACGCAGCGATGGGAACGGTGGCGCCGCACGTCGTTTTGAAAATTCGGCGCCGCAAGTTCAACCAACAGCAGTTTCATCGTGGAGAGATCGTCGTCACGCGCCGCCTGTTCCGCTCGGGCGATAGCGAATACCTGCTGAACGGCAAGCTCTGCCGACTGCGCGATATTCAAGAACTGTTCATGGGGACGGGGCTCGGTCCGGAGTCGTATGCACTGATTGAGCAGGGACGCATCGGCCAGATCCTCAGCAGCCGTCCTACAGATCGCCGCGCAATTCTTGAAGAGGCTGCGGGCATCACCAAGTTCAAAACCAAGAAGCGCCTCGCGGAAGCACGCCTCGAAGACGCCAAGCTCAACCTTGCCCGCGTGAACGACATCTTCGAGGAAGTCACGCGGCAGATGAATTCCCTGAAGCGCCAGGCTTCGAAGGCAGAGCGCTACGCCCGCCTGCGCGACGAGATGCGCGCCAAGCTGCGCGTGGTGCTGGCCAGCAAGTTCGCGGCGGTCGAGCGCGAAAGCGCCGAGATCGACGCCCAGCTCAACACCCTCGCCGACGAGATGCGGCATCGGTCGGAGGAAGTGCAGCAACTCGAGGCCGAGCACGCCGAGCGCACGCAGCGCGGATATTCGATCGAGACCGAATTGCGCGAGAACCGCGACCGCATCAGCCAGATCGCGCTCGAAATCGACCGCACCCAGGCTCGCCGCCGCCACAATGAGGAACGTTGCGCCGAACTATTGATACGCTCCGCGTCGGCCGAAGCCGAGTTGGCGCAAGCGCGCCATCGCCTGACCGCGCTTGAATCCGAGCGCGAGGCCAATCGACAGATTCTCGAATCCGCCGCAGCCGATCTCGCGGCCGCGCAGAGCGACCTCGCACTGTGCCAGCAGGACGCGGCCGCAGCCTCAGCCAGCCTTGCCGAAATCGAGCGCCAGCAGGAAGAGTCGCGCGTCTCCATCTTCGACACGGTTTCCTCTGCTTCCCGCCTACGCAATCAGCTCGCACAAGCCGAAGAGCGCCTCGCTGGATGCGAGCGCGAGGCTCGCCGTCTCGAAGCCGAAATCGCCACCGCAAACACGCAAGTTGAAGCCTTTGGCGGACAGCGCGGCCAGTTCACGCTCGAGTTCGAGTCGATCACGCAGCGAGCCACCGGCATCAGCGAAGAAATCGCCCGCGTCCGCGGCATGATCGAATCCAAGAAGCTGCAGGAAAGCCAGGCCAAGACGAATCTCGATGTCCTGCGCGCCGAGTACGCGACTGCGCTGGGCAAGAAGGGCTCGCTCGAAGCGGTCATTGCCGAGCACGGATACTCTACAGAGTCCGTCCGCCGGCTGTTTCAATCCGGCGTGATGCAGAGCGGCCTGGCACCCGTCGGCGTACTCGCTGACTTTCTCGAAGTCGAGCCGCGCTACGAGCGAGTCGTCGAAGACTTCCTGCGCGACGAACTCAACTACATCGTCGTCAAATCCTGGGACGCCGCCGACGAGGGCTTGCGCATGCTGCGCACCGACGTCGACGGGCGCGCCACCTTCCTGGTTCATCCCGAGGATTCCCAGGCCAAGTTCTCGTTCGTGCTCGATGAAGCCGCCCACTCCGCGCCGCCGGCCGCGCAGATCGTTCCCCTCAAGCACTCTATCCGCGTGCTTAACGGTTTTGGACGTTCTTTGGAAGTGATTCTGCCCAAGCTGCGCGACGGCTATATCGTTCCGGAGGCTGACGTCGCTCGCAATCTTGCGCTCGAGAATCCCGACGCCTTCTTCCTCTCGCAAGCCGGAGAGTGCTTCCACAACGTCACCGTCACTGGCGGCAAACAGCGTGCCGAAGGCCCGCTCTCGATGAAGCGCGAACTACGCGATGTCCTGCGCTTGCTTGATGATCTGGAGCGCGCCCTGCGTGAGGAAGAGACCCGGGTTCTAACCCTCGGCCGGGAAATTACCGAACTCACTTCCCTGCTAGAGCGTCTGGAAGGCGAAAAGCGCGAGGCCGAGCATCAGGCGATGACGTCGCGCCACATGTTGCAGCAACTCGAGTCAGAAATGACTCGCGTGAGTGAGCGCCTGAATGTGGCACAACTTGAAATGAGCCGTCTGGCAGCCGAGCGCGCCGAGCAGGAAGGCATCCTGTGCGTCCGCCAATCTGAGATCGAAGTGCTGGAACTAAGGCGCGCTGAACTCGAACAGATCCTTGCGGCTGGCCAGGAATCGCTGGCGGCTCTGAGGCTCCGCCGCGAGGAATCGGCGCAGACCACATCGCAACACGCGGCGCGGGTCGCCACCCTCGAGGAACGTCATCGGTCTGCTGCCGCCGTTTTGCAGCGCATCGAATCCTTGTTCACCGACATGGAGCAGCGCGTCCAGACGCTCGCCTCGCAGATCGAAGGCGCCGCCGCTGAAAAGCTGCAGCGCGAAGCGGAGAATGCGCAACTGGCGCAACTGGCCACCGATCTCGAGGCGGAACGCAACGCTGCCCAGGCGCGCGAGGGCCTGCTGCAATTCGAGACCGAGCAACTCCGCGCTCGCCTTGGAGAGATTGACGGCCTGCTGCACAACAGCCGCCAATTGCTCGATCAGGCGCGCGATCGCCGCGGCGAATTGTCTGCCACGGCAGCGAAATTGCAGTCCGACGCTCAATACATGTCGGAGACCTGCCTCAACGAACTGGGTGTTGAGCGCGCTGCATTGATGGCCGACAGCACGCTTCCGATTGTCTCGGGCGATGAACTCGCCAACGAGGATCAGTTCTACCGAGACATGCGCTCGAAACTCGAAGCCATGGGCCCGGTCAACATGATGGCGCTGGAAGAATACAAAGAGACGGCCGAGCGCCATGGATTCCTTGACACCCAGCGTAAGGACCTGATCTCTTCGATCGAGAACACGATCGCTACCATCAAAGAGATCGATCAGATTTCCCGGCAAAAGTTCGAAGAAGCTTTCACGAAGATCAACGAGAATTTCCAGGCCACGTTCAAGAAACTCTTCGGCGGCGGCCATGCCTTCATGAAGCTGACCGACGAAGAAAACAGCGCCGAGAGCGGCATCGACGTCGTGGCCTCGCCTCCCGGCAAGCGCCTGCAGAGCGTGCTGTTGCTCTCAGGAGGCGAGAAAGCTCTGACCGCGCTCGCGCTGCTGGTCGGAATCTTCCAGTACGCGCCCAGCCCCTTCTGTATCCTCGATGAAGTCGATGCCCCACTCGACGAAGCCAACGTCGGACGCTTCACCGAACTGGTCCGAGAGATGAGCGTCCAGACCCAGTTCGTGCTCATTACGCACAGTAAGAAGACGATGAGCATCGCGCCCGTACTCTATGGTGTAACCATGCAGGAGCCGGGGGTATCAAAGCTGGTTTCAGTGAGGTTCGGAGCGCAAGGCTAGCGGCTCATCCCGGCGAATACCTCCAAGGGATACATCACGGTACATCTCTAGCCTGACGCGGAGAACTGCTCTTTACTAGGATTGGGATTCGGATCGGGGCGAGGTCAACCGTGAAAACTTGTGGCGGGCCTTCCAGTACACTCCGGCAGCCCCGGACGCCATAAGCAACCAGGTTCCCGGCTCAGGGACTTCTCCTCCCCCACCGCCGCCGTTACTGCACGGGTCACCCTTTTTCTTTTTCTTGTCGCCGCCCATCGATGAGGTGCCGATGCCAGTGGAGTCTTTGGGCTTCTTCTTCGTTCCAACGCCACAGACGCCCGGCAAAGGCGCTGGCAAAATCGGCGTGAATCCTTCGTTGGAGATCGGGTCGTAAGAACTCAGCGGCACGGCAGGACCCAATCCCGGAACAGGATTGTGATTCATGAGGGCCGATTGAAACGGCACTGGCGGAGCGGTCATCGCTGTCCCCTGGTCAGGGTGAACCGGCTCATCAAACTTCGCAGCGGGTGGCTCCGATTCCGAAGTTGCCTGCTGCGGAACTTCCTCTACCCGGTTGGCGCAACGGGTTCGCGCCGTCATCTTGCCATCTGTGATGACAGTCTCACCCTTCTTAAGGCTCACCCGGTGCCGCGTCCAGTAAACCCGGTTGCCAATGCGGTAGGAGACGTATGCGGTCCGCGCCAGCACCAATTTGACCACTCGAGCGTGATCGTAGTCGAAGCCCGCATAATGCGCTGCGACGACGGGATCGTGCTCGGCCGCCCACTTCAATTCCCGGACATTTCTCACACCGCCAGCGACGACTGAGTATCGATACACCGGGCGGCCATCCATCTCGCGCAGCATTTCCTTCTGCGACGCGAGAAAAAGATTGCGGCTGGCTTCCACTGTTTTCCGGTCTGGCTCGGCATTCCTTGCCGTATGAAACAGCGACGGGCTTAGAAACTGCAGTGCTATGGAGGAAAGCGCGAAGGTGAACGCGGCGCAGGCGAAGATCACCAGCGCGCGGCGGATACGACGATTGCGGCGATGGCGACGGCTCCGGCGTTTCCGGATCACCGTACGCGTCACCCCGTCCTGGGGTTCATTCGACAACTTCTACCCTACCTTTGCTGCCCAGATCCTGGGGCTCGGCCGACACACACCCGAATGCTTGCGAAGCAGTTCGAGTGCCATTACTGACAAGCCCGAATTCCGCTAAATCATAGAACTTACGGGCTTTTCTGCCAAGAATCGTACCAGAGAGTGCACACCTTTGCACAAAATATGACGGCCCGTATCTCGAAAGTCCCCACTGACAGGTTTGGCCCACCTTGCGAAATAGCTCTATCGCAATCCTTATGGCGAAAGTAACGCCACTACCGGGCCATTCCTCGCACTTCCCTCTCCTTGGTACTATGCCTTTCATTACGGGAGTCAGTTCCGTAAGAGAGTTCCCGCCGTCACTTTACGGCGGCGGGCAACCAAGCTAGACCGCCCCCGAAAGCAAGTCTTCAGCAAGTCCCCCAATAGAAACTCAGTAAACATTCGAGTCACTGAACAACAAACTTATGAAGCGTCTTTTTCTAGCCCTATTTATTACTCTGTTCGCACTCGTCCTCAGCAACTCCGCGTTCGCCAACTCTGTCAGCCTGACGCTCGAGTCTGTCCATCAGGACCACTACTACTTCTCCGTGAACGGCAGCAGCAGCTTGTCGACCATGATGTGCGACAGCTTTGACAACCATATCTACTATGGCGAAACCTGGACGGCTACCAAATCGCCTTTCCTGGCGGGAATTGCCAATGGCTTGTTTGGACCGACCAAAGCGCTCGACTACAAGGCGGCTGGCCTGATCTACAGGAGCATGATCACCGGCTCAATCACGACCTTGCAGGCGCAATGGGCAATCTGGGGACTCTTTTCGACGAACGCTCAGCACAGCAGTGGATTCGTGACCTACGGCGCCGCCGCGACGGATGCCACCTATCTCACTCTCGCGCAGACCGCCTCCAGCAGCGCCTATTCCGGCCTGGTGCTCTACACTCCGCTCAACGGCAAGCCCGGCTGCGGCCCGCAGGAATTTATCGGCTACAGCCCAGTGCCTGAGCCCGGCAGCCTGACGCTGCTCGGCACTGGCTTGGTTGGGTTGGCTGGCGTCATCCGCCGCAAGCTCGTAAAAGTGTAGATTTTCCGTTTCTCGTACGTTTCCTCTCACCCTTGGCCGCACAGCTTCCAATTGTGGGGCCTTTTTTTTGCGTCTACTCCACCGCGTATTCGATCCTGACTCCTCGCTTCTCGACTTCCCCCAGAAACTGATCTGCCGGAACATCCAGCTCCTGCAGTACGCCGCCCCGCTTGCTGATTGCGCCCGAAGCCAGCATCTGCACCACGATCGACGCGGGAAATGCTGTCGTCCTCATCATCGCGCTCATGTCGGTCTTGGGATCGTAGTGGTCCACCATCGTGAATGAGGCGACCCGCCCCTTCAGCCTTCCGCCGAGCAACCCGCGCACCCCCGCTCGATTCACGGACTCGTGCGCTTCCAACCGCATGATGCACACGTCCGGCCCCTTCGAGGCGAACTTCCCCTCGAAGATTTTCGACATCATCGTGCGCGGAGAGATCTCCGCCTTGCCGAACTTCATTTTCTCGCTCGAGAACAATCCCAGCTCCTTCAGTTCGCAAAGCAAGTCATAGTGACCGGGATAGCGCAGCGTTTTTTCGAAGCACTCTCCCACTCGGCCCTCAAACGTCTCCGGCAACGTGGACGTTCCACCGGAGGTGTGAAACGCCACCAGCGGAGAAAATCCCGCGATGTGAAAATCTTCCGGCTCGGTCAGCGCATCGATCGTCGTCAACTTTCCCTTCCTCAGGATGCGCGCCGGCTCGACATATTCGTTGATCAAACCTTCCACGGAAAAGACAAGCTGGTAGTGAAATGGCGGCGTAGGCTGCTCGGGAAGGCCGCCAACATAGAGACGCAGCGCATCCGCGCGCCCTCCCAGCCGGCGCACCAACTCTCCGCCCAGGATCGACGCCATGCCCGGCGAGAGCCCGCAATCCGGCGCCAGCGCGACACCGCGCTTCTCCGCTTTGTTCGATAACGCCAATTCCTGCCGCACCACAGTGTTATTGCCGCCTAAGTCTGCGAAGTGGCATCGTGCTTCCACCGCCGCCCGGGCCAATCCAAGGTTCAGGAAGTAAGGAACCGCCGATAGCGCAGCGCTATGCCCTTGCATTAACTTGGCTGCTGCCTTCTCATCGCTCGCGTCGAGAGCAACCGCTCGCACCTTCCTGTCGCCCGTAATCCGGTTGACGCGTGCCGCTACCTCTCGCGCCCGCTTGGCGTCGCTATCCGCCAGCGTCACAGAACTCACTTGCGGGGTGCGCGCCATGTCAAAGGCCGCAGCCGAACCCATCATGCCAGAACCAATCACCAACAGCTTCATTAGTCCTCCATAAGACTTGCGTTTGCAGGCGAAGGAACGGGAGTTCGGGCCGGACACGACCGCACAGGGTCCATTCGCAATCCTGCTGTGGAAAAATTGGGACGACAAATAATTCAGATCAGCGCAAAAAGGAAGGAACTAGAGTCCGGCCGGAGCGATTCGCTCGCAGATGTACCGGCGGAGATCAAGCTTCAGAAGATTCACAAACGATCATATCACTCGAAGTCAGGTTCTCCGCGGGTATGTTCCCCGAAAAGACAATCAGTGGAAAGCGGGACGAGCGCCCGCCCCGAAATTTACTGATCCGGCATCCAACGTTTCTCAGCGAACCGCACTCCAAGCTTCATGTCGTCGATCGATGTTGCCGGACACCAAACCTCCACACATGCGCACCGATCTGAGACCAGGGCAAAACTGCGCAAAACGCTCGTGATCCTCCCACTCGTCGCGGCCGCCGTGTTCTGCGTGGCGGCCGTGCTTTGTGTGAAATACTGGCCATTTTCCGAGAAAGCGGTGCAGGAGGATCTAGCCGAGACCGCCGACAGCATTGTCACCATCCGCAGTTATCATCCAACCTACTTCCCTTCTCCCGGATGCATCCTCGAGGGCATTGAGTTCCGCCACGGAGCCAATCAATTCAGGCTGATCACGATCGACAAGCTCATCATCGAAGGCAGTTATTCCGGGATTCTCACAAAAAACGTTCCGCGGATCACGGCGGAAGGCGCACGCATTTTCATTCCGCCTTTCGGAGCCAACACAAAATTCCACTCGCAACACTCCGCGCTGGTCGTCGACGAACTCGTTGCAAACGGAACCACCGTGGAGTTCACCTCCGCCGACTCGCAAAAGCATCCTCTGATCTTTGACGTTCACGACGCGTTCTTCCGAAGCGTGCGCTGGGGGAGTGCGCTACACTACCGGCTAAAATTTCGCAATCCCGATCCCCCCGGAGAAATCTCAACCGAAGGCGACTTTGGACCCTGGGCCGATGGCCACCCGCAAGACACTCCTATGTCGGGCAGTTACACCTTTGAACATGCCGACCTCGGCGTCTATGGCGGAATCGGAGGCATCCTGAGCTCGACGGGAAAGTTCGACGGCGTGTTCCAGCACATCAATGTTTCGGGCACCACCGATACGCCGGACTTCGTGGTCACCTCCAGCGGTCAACCCCACCGCCTCTTGACCCATTTCGACGCCTATGTCGATGCCACACACGGCGACACATTCCTGAACCGGGTCGAAGCTCGCATCGGCCATACCACGCTCATCGCCCAAGGCAGCATCGCGGGCTCTCCAGGAAGAAAAGGTAAACTCGCCGATCTTCGTTTCACGTCACGCCACGGCCGGATTGAAGACGTTCTCGGTCTCTTTGTCACCGCCAATCGTTCTCCCATGTCCGGCGACTTGTCGCTCGTCGCGAGCGCCCAGGTCGGCCACGGCGATCAGCCATTCCTGGAGCGCGTGAAGCTGGATGGGAAATTTGGCATCGATGATGGTGCCTTCAAACCAGAAACCCAGAAAGACGTGAACGCACTGAGCGCGGGAGCGCGCGGCGAAAACAAAGACGATCCCGAGACTGTTCTCACCGATCTTAAGGGAACGGTCGATCTCTCAGGCGGTGTTGCGGACTTTCATGATCTGGAGTTCGAAGTGCCCGGCGCCAAAGCTCATCTTCACGACACCTACAACATTCTGAACCACAGAATTAATCTTCACGGCGAGATAAAGGTCGACACGAAAATCTCCAAAACTACCAGCGGCACGAAAGCCCTGCTGCTGAAACTTGTGGATCCGCTCTTCCGCAAGAAGAAGAAGGGAGAGATTGTTCCGGTACACATCCTGGGAACCTACGAGAAACCGCAGTTTGGCCTGGATCTTGCGAATAACAATGAGAAAAAGAAGTAAGAAATGACGAGATTCGCGCAAACGTCTGTGCGGATTCCAGCATCCAAAGCCGCTGTGACTCATCCGGCAGTGCTAAAACCAGTACACATCCCTCAACTCTTAAGCTTCCTCGGCGCGGTCGGCGCGCTCGCCGTTCTCCAGTTGGCATGCGGCAGCCACGGGCTCGGCCCTCAAACACCCGTCGCCGCGAGCCAGCCCACGTTCAGCCACTTGGTTCTGGTCGTAGAAGAGAATCACAGCTACGCGGACGTAATCGGCAACTCCGCAATGCCTTACCTCAACAGTCTCGCCTCGCAATACGGCCTCGCGACCCAGTACTTCGCCAACGGCCATCCTTCTCTACCCAACTACCTCATGCTCACCACGGGACAGATGGAAACATTCGACGACAACTTTTCCGGCATCATCAGCGACGACAATGTCGTGCGCGAACTCGTCAAGGCGGGGAAATCCTGGAAAGCCTACGAAGAATCGATTCCCTCGCCCGGATACCTGGGCGGTGACGTCGCACCCTACGTTCGCCGCCACAATCCCTTCTCTTATCTTTCGGACGTGCAGAATGACACTTCGCAAGCTGCCAACATAGTTCCCTTCTCTCAGTTCTCGATCGACCTCGCCAACAGCACGCTGCCCGAGTTTTCCTTTATCTCGCCCGACGTGAATGACGACGCGCACAATGGAACCCTGGCCGCTGCAGATTCCTGGCTGCAATCCAACATCGCTCCCCTACTGGCCAGTCCAACATTTCAGAGCAGCGGCCTGCTGATCATCACATTCGACGAGAGCGAAGACACGGACGTCGATCACGGCGGCGGCCACGTCGTCACCGTCATCATTAGTTCAAAATCGAAGATGAAGTATCAGTCCCAGACCGAGTACCAGCACCAGAGCACGTTGCGTCTCGTGCTCGCCGCGTCCGGCGTCGACAGATTCCCCGGCCTCGCCGGAACCGCCCCAGACATGACGGAGTTCTTTACCGGACAATAGTTCGTTGCAAACTTCCATCCCGTCGTGGACGCCCTTTCAGACTCTGATACTATTTGCCAGCTTGGGAGTCACTCCCATCCGAGTCAAATGAAGAAACCGACGATACGCGTTACCAAATGGCTTTCTGACATTCCCGTCGAAGCGTGCTGTTCTGCCTGCCCTGCCGTATCCTTCCGTGTCCAGGGCTCGAGCCACCGGCCGAATCGTGAAGAGTACCAGAAATCTCTGCAAGCGCAGTTCGATGCACACTGCCAGGGTGCACACACGCAATCCGATTCCGCCTAAGGGCTGCCGAATTCCGCGTTTGCGTAACCTCCAGGAAAAGCAGATTTCCTCGAGCTGTGATCCTGGTCATTGAAGCGCTTTCTAGCGCCCCGTATGATCCCCTTTGCATGCGCTCGGAGTGCGGAAGAAGGGTGCTGCGCACGGGAATTACTACGCCTGATTTTTGTACACGTCGATGTTTTTGTACACATGTTTGACCCACATCAAAGACCTCAGGCAACGCGAAGAACTAAACTTTCACTCATAGTTCGTACGGAGAGCGATCGGGAGTATGGGCAATGCCCAACAACCTCTCGCAGGCGGCAGCAATTTATCGGCAATGCACCCGGCAACCACTCTGGGCAGTGAATTGCACCACGCGCATTCATACCTAATACCGTTTCATGCTTGATGTCTGGCATAAAACAAGGGGCGGTCATGTTCGGGTCCAGGGACGTTCTCAGATTGTTCGCCATTTGGATGTTCGCATTTTCTGCAACCGCAGTAAGTGCATTTGCGCAAGCTCCCTCAGCAACGCATAGCCCACACGGCAACCTGAGCATTCCTTGCCAGAACTGCCACACGTCGACCGCATGGAAACCAATCCGCGGAGTTCCGGAATTCGATCACAACCAGACGAAATATCCTCTGCGCGGCATGCACCAGTCGGTGAGCTGCACTGAATGTCACGTCAGGCCGGTTTTCACCAACGTTGGACAGCGCTGCCAGGATTGTCACGCCGACATTCACAAGCGGCAACTGGGAGCGAACTGCGAGCAATGCCACACCGTCCGTGGATGGAATGTCTCCATCCAGCAGGTCCAGCAGCATAACAACCGCTTCCCGCTGACTGGCGCGCACGCTACGGTGGACTGCGATGCCTGCCACAAGGGAGGTGCTACCAGCAAATTCCAGACAATGCCCACGCAGTGTTATTCCTGCCATTCTGCAGACTTCAAAACAGCCACAACTCCAAACCACGCAGCTGCCGGTTTTTCCACCACCTGCGAGAGTTGCCATAGCACCGACAACTGGTTAAACGCAAAATTCGATCACGCTTCAGTGGGATTTCCTCTGAACGGAGGGCACGCGGTTCCGCCGCGCTTGTGCGCCGATTGTCACCTCAACAACAGCTACAACCTTGCGAGCACCGCCTGTGTAGGCTGCCACCTTAAGGACTATCAGGGCGCTGCAAATCCAAATCACGTCTCAGCACAATTCTCGCAATCCTGCGAACAATGCCACAACATAACGGCATGGTCGAATGCTTCATTCAACCACAATGCGACTCCCTTCCCTCTTACTGGCCTGCACACCGTGCCACCGCGGCAATGTACCGATTGCCACATAAACAACAACTACAACCTGAGCACGACGGCCTGCGTCAGCTGCCATTTGAAGGATTATCAGGGAACGACCAATCCGAATCACGTCACCTCGAGTTTCCCCCAGACGTGCGATCAGTGCCACAACACGACTTCGTGGGCAAATGCGACCTTCAATCACAACAGCACGGGTTTCCCGCTGACCGGCCTGCACACCGTTCCACCGCGTCAATGCATCGATTGCCATATCAACAATAACTACACCTTGTCGAGCCCGGCCTGCGTGACGTGTCATCTGAAGGACTATCAAGGGACTACCAACCCCAATCACGTTACAGCCAGCTTCCCTCAAGCATGCGATCAGTGCCACAGCACGTCTTCGTGGGCCAATGCCATCTTCAATCACAGCAGTACCGGTTTCCCATTGTCGGGAGGTCACGCCGTGCCTCCGCGTCAGTGCACAGACTGCCATGTCAACAATAACTATTCGCTGAACAGCACGTTGTGCTACTCATGCCATCAAAAGGACTACACGGGCACGAACAACCCCGCGCACTCTGCGGCCGGATTCCCCACTACGTGCGAACTCTGCCACGATACCGTCGTCTGGACTGACTCCACGTTTAATCACAACAACACAGCGTTCCCTCTTACCGGTTCGCACATGGTGCCTCCGCGTGTGTGCACGGACTGCCATGTCAACAACAACTACACCACGTTGCCACTCGCGTGCATCGGTTGCCATCAGACTGACTACAACAACACAACCAATCCAGGCCACGCCGCCCAGCCGCAGTTCTTTCCGACCACCTGCCAGAATTGCCACAACACGACCGCTTGGACGGGTGCGACATTCAATCACACGCAGTACACTCAGTTCTCGATCAACCATGGCAACGCCAACGGCGTTTGCGCTACCTGCCACATTAATTCCAGCAACTACGCGATATTCCAGTGCACGGGTTGCCACGGCGGCAACAACGCCGCTAACTTCCACCACGAGAACGTGAACGGGTATGTGTACAACAGCGTCAACTGCTACCAGTGTCACCAGAGCGGCGGGGGCGGCGGATAGCGCCGGTTGGTTCCGGGACCCGGTGCCAAGGTGTTGGAAAGATTGGTGGAGCTAGTCGGGATCGAACCGACGACCTCATCGTTGCGAACGATGCGCTCTCCCAGCTGAGCTATAGCCCCGTGCAGGTTGGATCTGTAGCCTGATTATTTTATCAGCCTTCCGGAGTGCGTACCAAACAGATCCCGGGCACTTCAGTTTTCGCGCCAAGCTTTCTCAGCGCTCTCTGCGAATCCTCCGCGACCTCTGCGGTTAGGCCTTTTATTCGATTTCATGCAGAAATGAAGGCGGAGCCCTACGACGCCCTGGAGTCCCGGGGCCACCCAGCCACACGCACTCCGTTCTCGCTTGATTCGAACCTCATAAATCACCTTGACGAAATGCTCCGACCTGCGTCTAACTAGCACTAGGCCCTACCGGGATCGACGGGGAAATTTATGTTTGAACAATCAAGTCCCGCGACTGCCCGGCGCCAGCGTACTCTCCTTGCTGCTTCGGTCGGTGCCCATGCGGTGATTCTCGCCTGGCTTCTCCACGCTCCCGAGCCGAGGCTCTTGACTCCGGTTTCCGTTGCCCTCGGCCAGGATGGCACGTCCGTCACCCGCTTGTTCTGGTCCAGCAAAAATCCCGACGACAGCTGTCACAGCTCTTCCGATCTCGCCACCGAGCGCTACAAGCACCAGCGCCTTGGACAGAAGCTGAGTTGGAAAGCTGCCGCGCAACTTTCGAAACGGCAGGCACCGCAGGCGCCCGTAGCTCGCGCGGAACAACAAGACAAGTCCGAAACCCAGACGCTTTCCGCTCTCGGACACGGCGCGCCGGCGGGCCTTCCCTACGGAACCCTCACTCGCGGCCAACTCTACGGTGACGAGATCCGTCCCGCGCTCCCCGTCGCGACTTCCGATCCGGCCGTCTTCCCGTGGCAACTCCCCACCGCTCCCGGCAACGAAGTCATCGAAATTACCATTGACGAGCGCGGCGAGATCGTCAGCAAGACCGTGCTCCAGAGCCTCGGTCCCGAGATCGACTCGAAGTGCCTTGGGGCGCTCGAGAATTGGCACTTCCATCCTGCGACGCGAAACGGTTCTCCCATCGCGTCTAAGCAGGACGCGATCTTCCCTTTCAAAGCGAGAGGCTAGCTCTCGCGTTGCCAAACTAATTTCGTCCATCACCCGTCTTTCGTGTCGATTTTTCTTCGCGCTCATTCTTGCCCATTCAGATTTTTCTATTCATCCAGAACTTCGTCATTGCGAATGGGTTCGAATCAATCGAGAGCAAGACGCTCTCACAAAGATCACCAATTGTAAGTGAGCGGCGCTCATCCCCATGAATGCTGGCTATCTGGCCCATAGCCACTCCACCTATCTATGGAGAGAATTATGACAAATCGCATTCGCCTGTTTCTGGCACTGGCCCTGCTTTGCGCCGCAAGCACAGCCGTGTACGCATCCGACAACGCTTACCTGTATCTGGTTCAGGGTATTCCTGGACGTGATTACTCCACCGTCGCTGATCCGGAATTCCCCGTCGACGTGTTGATCAATGACGAAATCTGCGGCGTGCACGGCTTATCCTATGGAGCGATCGCTGGCCCGCTAGCGTTCGTTCCTGGCACTTACGACATCAAAATCAGTGTCGCGAACACGTTGGCGCCATGCACCAATTCGCCAATCGTCGACAGTTCCGTCACCCTCAATGCAGCAAAGAATGTCTCGGCAGTTCTTGCGTTGAGTGGCGGAGCGCCGACCTTAGAAACATTTACCAACAACTTCTCGCCAGTCAGTGCAAGCAACGCCCGTATCCAGTTTGCGCTGGCCGCTGATTCTCCAGCCGCACAACTCATTCTGCAAAATACCAGCACGAAAAAGTTGTACACCTACTCGGTTAATCCGAAATCGTTGCTCAACGTAACGCTTCCGGCCGGCCTCTACACCGTCGAGGTAAACGAGGGTACGATTACCCTGGTTTCATCGACGGTGATTGCCTTGCGATCACAGTCGGTGACGCTGATGTACGCCACTGGTGAGGCAGCCAACAACACAGTCGATCTTGAAACAAAAGCAGTGAGGGAAGTGCTTTAGTCGTTCACTGCCGGAACATGGGCCGCCAATCCTGGCGGCCCGTTTTCGTCCGCGAACGCGTTCCGGGGGCGGACTTAGCCGGTCTCCCCGCTATAATGAAGAAGTGAGTGAAAACGCAGTCGAGCAGGTAGCCTCCGCCGACTTCCCCACCCGCTGGGGCAAGTTCCGAATTTACGGTTTCCGCGGACACTCCGAGGGAAAGGTCGATCGTCGCATCGAAGAAGCGGTTGCCCTTGTCATGGGCGACGTGAAATCCAGCCCGCCTCTGGTGCGCGTGCACTCGCAATGTCTGACCGGGGACGTCTTCCATTCTTTGCGCTGCGACTGCCGGCAGCAACTCGAACTCTCGTTGTCGATGATCTCCGAGGAAGGCGCCGGCATCCTGATCTACGAACAGCAGGAAGGGCGCGGCATCGGCCTGATGGCCAAGCTGCAAGCCTACGAATTGCAAGACGCGGGCCTCGACACAGTGGAGGCTAACGAGCGCCTCGGATTCAAAGCCGACCAGCGCGACTTCACGCTTCCTGGCGAGATCCTGAAGGCGCTGGGCGTCACGCGGGTCCGCCTGCTCTCCAACAATCCCGACAAAGTAGAAGCCCTGGAGCGCTCCGGTGTGCACGTCGTCGAGCGCGTTCCCTGCGAAGTCACTCCCAGCCCACACGCCGAGGAATATCTGCGGACGAAGAAAGAAAAGCTGGGACACCTGTTCACTTCCAGCGAAACCTAAGCCTTCAACCCCCACCCGTCCAGAGAGTCGAGAAGTGAGTTCAACGATTTCTTGTTTTTCGCCGGCAAATACTTCAGTGCGGCGCGCGCTAAAGCCACGTAAACCTGCCGCGGAACAGCCGCCGTTCGCAGCACCTCCAGATGGCGCCGCACCGTCTCCACATCTCCGCGAACAATTGGCCCGCTGAACCCGGCCGCCGCTCCGAGCTTTCCGTAATTCTTGACCGTCCCAAGAAGTATCGGAAGCATACGTTGTCTCGCCGCTTTCTTACTCACCCCGGCCAGCGCGGCAACCTCCTCAGTGGTCGCCAGCAGAGCTGTCAGCAGCGGAGAAGCGAATGTTCCCCACGCGTGATACGCCTTCTTCTCCTTTTTGCTGATGGGATAGGGCTCGCCTCCAAGGTCACGCACGATACGACGCGCCGCCCGCACCGCAACCGGATCGCCCTCAATTGCAAACGACACCCCTGCAAGCGATGGCCGCGATCCCCGCACAAATGTCATCAGCGGATGCACGGACGCAACAGCCGCTCCCCTTCTCCGAAGTGGCTCCAGGATTTCGCTGCCGAGCGCCCCGCTTGAGTGCAGCGCGATCTTTCCTCTTCCCTGAAATACCTCTGCCAGTGACTCCGCAGCGCGCGCAATCTCGCCGTCAGGCACGCAGAGCCACAAAATCCGCGCCTTCACCTCTTCTGTAGTCAGAACTGCCCGCGATCCCGTCTGCTTGGCCAACCGCCGGGTCCCTATGAGTGACTTTCCGCTTCGCGCAATCACGGATTCAATTCGATAACCCGCCTCTCGCAGCGCAAGACCCAACGCCGTCCCCAGATTCCCCGCCCCCGCGATCGCGAAACTCGGCTTCTCCCGCATCCCGGGGAGCATAGCAGAGGACGCGGGGGTAGAGCGTCGCCGTCAGTCGCCGTGCTTTATATTGATGGCATGGCCAAACATTCTTCACGGACTCACGCTCGCCCCGCCCGGCGATCCAAGGCCCGCCTCGTCTCTTCGCGCACGGTATATCGTGGCCCGGTTTTTTGGGTAACTACCGATCACATCATCGAACCCGGCGGCATCAAGGTGCGCCGCGATCTCATCCATCACTCCGGTTCCATCGTCGTACTTGGAGTCGACGACACCAGGAAAGTGCCACGCGTTCTCCTCGAGCGCCAATATCGTCACGCCGCGAACGATTACCTCTGGGAGCTTCCCGCGGGTCGCATCGACCCCGGCGAGAGCGAGCTCCATGCCGCCAAGCGCGAACTGATCGAGGAGACCGGATACCGCGCCGATCGCTGGCGCCGCATGCTCAAGTTCTACGCCAGCCCCGGATTCGTCGCCGAAACCATGGCCGTCTTCCTCGCCACCGGCCTTCACGCCGGAGAAGCTGAGCCCGAGGACGACGAGGTGATCTCCAAGCGCATGCTTCCTTTGCCGACAGTCGTGAAAATGGTGATGAAGGGCACCATCCGCGACGCCAAAACCATCGCGTCGGTGTTATGGCTAAACCACGTCTTGAATCATGGCAAGGGCAAGTTATGAAGCTTCGCGTGATCTACCCATAGCGTAGCGGATTCGCCCGGAAGCACAAATCATCAACCACGAAGGACACGAAGTCACACGAAGGGTTTCCAAAATTGATTTCTTTCGTGCACCTTCGTGTCCTTTGTGGTTGATGCAGTCTGCAGTTGATGTGGTCTGTAAATGTCCCCACGTAGTGTTTCGTTGCAAGCGAGACCCTTTTTGTTGTATGCGATCTTATGCCGCGCGATTCGGCGCTGGACTTTGATCCAATCTCTTGACAGCCTAACCCCACCGCTACAAAATGCATCTTACTTATAGCGGGCACGTCCTCGGGGCCCTTAAGAGGCCGTGCAGAAAAGGGGCTCTTCGTGGAACGTATGAAAGGAACCGTAAAATGGTTCAATAACGCGAAAGGATACGGGTTCATTGGTCGCGCGGATGGACCCGATGTGTTTGTGCACTACAGCGCAATCTCTTCCGAGGGCTACAAGAGCCTGCAGGAAGGCGATCAGGTTGAGTTCGAGATCGCCGAGGGCCAAAAAGGTCCGCAGGCTGCAAATGTTGTGAAAGCTCAGTAGGACCCGGCCAGCGCGCGAACCGATTCTCTCCGCTCTCGTCTGACGCTTGCCGCCAGTCCCTCCCAGGCCGCTCAACTCACTACGGCAGAGGCAGAAGTGTCAGCAACACTCTCTTCAGGCTTTGGTTTATCTTTGAGTGCGTGGACAACAAGGCCATCGCCAACATCCTCTTCGAAACCGCCGACCTGCTCGAAATCGACGGACAGGATTCCTTCCGCATCCGCTCCTACCGCAACGCCGCTCAAGCCATCGAGAACCACTCGCACCAGATCAAAGACATCATCAGTGATCCCAAGCAGGTGCTCGCCATCCCCGGCATCGGCAAAGGCATGCTCATCAACCTTCAGGAACTCTTCAATACCGGCAAGCTAGCCGTTCAAGCCGAATTGCTTGCAAAGTATCACCCGTCGATGCTGCAGTTGCTCAAGATCCAAGGCCTCGGCCCGAAAACGATCGCCCTGATCTGGAGCGCCTACAAGGTGAGTGATGTCGATGGCGTCGAGAAACTTGCTCGCGAAGGAAAAATCCGCGAACTTCCCCGCATGGGCGAGAAGCACGAGGCCAAGCTCCTAAAAGCCATCGAAGACTATCGCCGCATCGGCGGCCGCTTCCTCATCGACGCCGCCGAGATCGAGTGCGAGAAACTCACTGCCTACATCGAACAATTCAAAGGCATCGACAAAATTACGCCCGCCGGTTCCCTGCGCCGAGGCCGCGACACCGTCGGCGACCTCGACATCCTCGTCACCGGCAAGTCCTGCTGCACCGAGGCCGGACGTCAGGAAGCCATCGACTATGTCGCCAAATATCCGCCGATCATGGACATCATCGCCCGCGGCGACAATAAGATCAGCTTTCACCTGCGAGGTGGCATGCAAGTCGATGTTCGCCTGCTTCCCCCGGACTCCTTCGGCGCCGCCATGCAGTACTTCACAGGCTCGAAGGCACACAACGTCGCCCTGCGCCAGCGCGCCCTCAAGATGGGATACACCCTGAACGAATACAGTCTCGCCACGCTCGAAGGCGAGAAACCTGTCGCGGGCAAAACGGAGGAGGAAATCTACGCCAAGCTGAAGCTCGACTACATTCCGCCCGAGATGCGTGAAAATCTGGGCGAGATCGACCTCGCGCAAAATCATACCCTGCCGCAGTTGATCACCCAGGAAGATCTGCTGGGTGACGTCCACATGCACACCGTCGAAACCGACGGCCGCAACACGATCGAAGAAATGGCCGAAGCCGCCCGGGAGCGCGGCTACAAATACATCGCCATTACTGACCACTCCAAAAATCTTGCCTTCGCCAACGGACTCGATGACAAGCGTGCCGTCGAACACATCGCGCGCATTCGCGCCGCCGCCCAGAAGATCGAGGGCATCACTATCTTCGCTGGCATCGAAGTCGATATTCTCGCCGACGGCGACCTCGATCTCTCCGACGACGTCCTTGCTCAGATGGACATCGTCATCGCCAGCGTTCACTCGGTCTTCAACCAGGAGCCGGCCAAGATGACCGACCGCCTGCTAAAAGCGATCAGCAATCCGAATACTTCGATCATCGGACACCCCACCGGCAGGATCCTGCTGCGTCGCGACTCCTACGGCTTCGACATGCACGCCGTGCTGACCGCGGCAGCGAAACACAAAGTCGCCATGGAACAGAACGCCTATCCCGACCGCCTCGACCTCAACGACGCCAACCTCCGGCAGGCCAAGCAACACGGCGTGAAGATCGTCATCAACACCGACGCCCACCACACCTCGCACATGGACAAGATCCGCTTCGGTGTCCTGCAAGCCCGCCGCGCCTGGCTTACGAAAGACGACGTCCTGAACACATTGCCCGCATCAAAGTTCGCCAAAGCCATGAAACACAGCTGGTAGATGCACCTTCGATCGCAAATTGGCTGGGTCTTCGTCAACCAGTTCGTCGTTACAAGCGACTCTCAAGCCGCGTAGCGGCGGCATGTGAAAGCCCGGCATGGAAGTGCCGGGTGGCCTCCAAATGAGAAGGACGAGTCCCGTGGGGACGACACGCTCGCCCCAAGCGTAAAATCGCGCGTAGGATAATCCCATGTCGAATCCACCCTCCACGCCCTCCACTCCAAAACCACCGGCCGCGCCCTCTGGCCCCACCATCAACATCGGCGAGGAATTCGGCACCGCAAAGAAAAGTCTCCCCTCGGGCAGGATCCTGGTTATTGCCATTATCGTGCTCGGCATTGTCGTCGCCTTCGTATCGTTTCTGAAACGCGCCAAGCCGCAAGCCTCCGGCACGCTCGACAACATCGTCGCCGTGGAAATTCCCGGACAAAACTCCACCATGGTCGCTCTCACCTTCACCATTCACAACACCAGTGACAAGACCCTCTACGTTCATACCCTGCAGGCTTCGGTGAAGGCGCCCACCGGAGACTCCACCGTCGACGCCGTCTCCGCCGTCGACTTCGACCGCTACTTCCAGGCCTTTCCGACTCTGAAGAACGGCTCGCAACCGGCACTCACGCCCGAAACCAAAATCCAGCCTGGAGAAAGCACCGCTCGCACCATCATCGTCGCCTTTCCCATGACGCTTGACGACTTCAATCGTCGGCAGGTCCTGGCCGCAGTCGTGTGGCCCTACGACCAGACTGTCCCCGTCGTGCTCAGTAAGTAATGCTTGCGTGAAAGTGCTCGGATGCGTTTCTATATCGGGATGACCCGATCCCATCTTCCTCGCGCCTTTGTGTCTTTCTGTTTGCTTGCTCTCTTCGTTTCTCTCAGCGCCTCCGCAGCGGAGCCGCAGAAAGGTAAATATCTTTTCTACGTTGGCACCTACACCCAGGACGGCAGTTCGAGCAAAGGTATCTACGCCTATCGCTACGATGCCGCGTCTCAAGAAGTCACGTCTCTAGGACTCGCCGCCGAAACCACCAACCCCTCATGGGTCGCCCTTGACCCCAACGGACGTTTTCTCTACGCCGTCAACGAAGTCCAGAACTACAACGGCCCTAATAGCGGCGGTGTAAGCGCGTTCTCCGTCGATCGCGCGACGGGCAAGCTCACATTTCTGAACGAAGTTGCCTCCCGCGGTGCCGACCCCTGCTACATCACCGTCGACCAATCCGGAAAGTATGTTCTCGTAGCCAATTACACGGGCGGCAGTATCGCGGCCTTTCCCATATCAGACGATGGCAAGCTCGGAAAAGCCTCAGCCTTCGTCCAGCACACCGGCCACGGCCTGAATCCGAAACGCCAGGAGGCCGCGCACGCCCACTCCATCGATCTCTCCCCCGACGAGCGGTTTGCGTTCGTCGATGATCTCGGCCTCGACGAGTTGCTCGTCTACAAGTTCGACAAGTCCAAGGGATCACTCAAGCCCAACAATCCCGCTTTCGCCAAGCTCGACGCTGGCGCTGGCCCCCGCCATTTCGCCCTGCATCCTTCAGGAAGATTCGCCTACGTGGTTTCCGAACTTGCATCCACGGTCACGGCCTTCTCCATTGATCTGAAGGCGGGAATGGCCCGTCGTTCCCAAATTATCTCGACGTTGCCCGACGATTTCAAAGGCGAGAATGACGACGCCGAAATCCGGATGCATCCTTCCGGCAAGTTCCTCTACGCCTCTAACCGCGGACACGACAGCATCGCTGTCTTCGCCATCGATTCCTCGAAAGGCACGCTGACCCCGATCGAGCACACTTCCACCGGAGGTAAAACCCCGCGCAGCTTCGAGATCGATCCCACAGGCACTTTGCTCTTCGCGGAAAATCAGCAATCCAATAACATCGTTGTCTTCCACATCGACCAAAACACCGGCAAGCTAACGCCCACAGGAAAAGTCCTGGACGTGGGCCAGCCCGTCTGCGTGAAGTTTTTGGCAGTCGAATAGCTGAGGAGAACCGGAGCCTTAGCGGGGTTTTGACCGCTATGGCGTGTCTTCGTCAACTGACATAGAATTACTGAAATGCAATCAGATCCCGAAAACATCCACTTTTTCTTTGGAGGTCAGGTGGTGGGGTATTTCGAGGACCAACCGCCTTCGTCTGGCGGGCAGTATCGCTACATGCCGTTTCGCGGACCGCGGCATTTATGCTTAGTGTAAGAGTTGGCTCGCAAGGGGCCTCAGTACTGCCACTACGTTGCTATGGGTGAAACCCGCTACTTCACCGTTGCCCGGATACCGAGCGCACACGTTTTGGAGGTATCCGAGTTGGTGAAAGCGCCCGTTTCTCGAATCCTTGAGTCAAAGTGAAAATCGCTGTAGCGCTCGTTGACCAGCGGTCAAAATGAAAAGGAGAACCGATGATCCGACCCTTGAGTATCTGCGTGCTCGCATGCTGCGGGATCGTCTTGGCGGCGTCTAACCCTCCACAGAGCACGTCGATGGCGGGCGCCCGGGCAAATGTTTCCAAAGCAACGATCGAGGGCCTGGTTCGGGATGTTGCGTGTCCCATTCAGAACCTCGACAACCATGCGGCCAGCCTCAGCCGCAAGTGCGTAGAGGACTGCGTGAAGGGTGGCTCACCACTGGTTATTCTGACCCAAGATGGTCAGCTGTATTTTCCTATCTCTGCCAAAATGCCTGACACGGATCAGCGGCGGGAGTTGATGCCGTTCGTCGGCAAATACGTGCGGGCGAGCGGAATTGTGTTTGAGCGAACTGGGACTCATGCAATCGTGATCACGGAAATTAAGGAAATGAAAGAGGTCCACTTGACCATTGATGAGGGATAACTCAAGCAGCAAACTCGTACGAAGTCTGACCCCGCTAGTGTCCTGTTTCTAACGCTTCATTACAATGTTTAACCTTGCGAGCAATCGAGCGCGCCGATGCGGTCCAGACGAAAGGTTGAGGACTGCGATTGCGGCGGCTGATGTAGTTGTGGATCTCTCGAACCAGTTCGCCCACACTGCGAAAGGTTCCTCGCCGGATGCGTTTGTCAGTAATCTCGGCGAAGAAGCGTTCCACAAGATTCAGCCAGGAAGCACCGGTCGGCGTGAAGTGCCGGTGATAGCGGGGGTGGGCCGCAAACCAGGACTCGACCGCCGGATGGGTGTGGGTGGCATAGTTGTCGAGGATCAGATGAATCGCCAACCGACGCGGCGTACTGCGTTCGATCCGCTCCAGAAAGCGCAGAAACTCTTGATGACGATGACGCGGCATGCAGCCCCCCAACACCTCCCCGCTCAACACATTCAGCGCCGCGAACAGCGTCGTCGTGCCGTGGCGAGTGTAATCGTGGGTTTGCCGCTCGGGGATTCCCGGACGCATGGGCAGAATCGGTTGGGTACGATCCAAGGCTTGAATCTGGCTCTTCTCATCCAGACTCAGCACCAAGGCGCTTTCCGGAGGATTCAGGTACAGACCCACAATGTCGTGCAACTTGTGAAAGAACCGGGGATCGGTGCTGAGCTTGAAACTTTTCACCCGATGCGGCTGCAAGCGGTGCGCCTTCCAGACGCGATAGACGGTGGCCGGACTCACTCGCTGGGCGCGAGCCAGCGTGCGCACGCTCCAATGCGTGGCTCCCGTCGGCTTGCTGTACAGGGTGGCGTTCACAATCGCTTCTTCTTTCTCTGCCGTCAGCCGTCGCTTACGTCCCGGTCGAGGCGCATCTTCCAGCAATCCCTCCAGCCCCGCCAGTTCAAAACGCTGACGCCAGCGCAAGACGGTCGGTCGACTGGTGGCCAGTTCTACCGCCAAACGGTGATTGGCCACCCCGTCGGCCGAGCCCAGCACAATGCGGATGCGAAGTACGATCTTCTGCGGCGTACTTCCCGCCCGCGCAAAACCTTCCAGCACTTCCCGCTCTTTCCTACCGAGACGCAGAGGTTGGGCAGCTTCCCACATGATGCCCACTATACTGCGAATCTCAGTTATTGTAACGTTACTTATGAAACACTACACTAGGATTGTCGATAAATCTCGATTACACTCAAATTCCCGCGCCCTACTACTTCTTCTGAATAAATCTTCTCCGCACCAGATGCGTATTCGCGTCCGGCTTGATCTCGTCATACTTCAGACACGAAATCGACCCGTCCACTTCGAGCACCGCCAGCGCCACTTGATCGCAACTATTGATTCCATGCTCCCGCAGCGCCCGATGCAGTTCGTCCATGCTCACGCGCTCCCGCGCCATGTGCGACTCGATGACCTTGCCATCATGAACCAATAGAGATGGCTCCCCCTCGATTAGCCGACGAAGCCGCCGGTTCGAACCAGAGACCGCAGCAACGCCGTAGTTCAGAACCAGCAGCGTGCAAGCCGCCACCGCGCCGCCTGTCAGCGACGTGTCGGGCCCGGTCATCGCATTCTGTACGGAGTTTGACAGCAGGAGCAACAGCGTGAGATCGAACGGGGTCATTTGTCCGACCTCACGCTTGCCGCTTAAACGCACACCCATCAACACCAGCAGGTAGATAATCCCCGTGCGCAGCACGATCTGCAGCAGCACGTGCCCGCCCGGAAAGAACACTCCACTCAATTCCCGTTCCCTGAAGTCGGAGCCGCCGTCACCGGCACTGGAGCGCCCTTCGGCGTGCTGAGATATCCAGTCGCCTTATCTTTCTCCACCGTCCAGATCACGAGTTCAAACAGCATGTGATCGCGCCCGGAGTAGAACTGAATCGGCTCAGCGACGTTGCGATCCTTCTTCTCGATCGTTTTGTCGTCCGACGTGACGTTCAGCGTGAACTTACCCTTCTTCATGTCGGTCTTCCTGAGTTGCAGGCTGACGGTCGACACCGGCTGCGGCTTGGCGCCCTTCAACAGAGTGAACTCGTAGTAATTGCGGTCGCCCTTGTGCTTCAAAGCCTCAAGATCCCCTCGGGTCGTCGCAATCAGTCCGCTCTGCACCCCAAGGTCGCCTACGGCACTCGATAGCTTCGCTTTGGTCGCCTCCAGATCGGCCTTCGTGCTGGCAACGTCCGTCTTCACTCCGCCAACATCCGTCTTCACTCCAGCGATATCCCCGGAGACCGCGGTGATCTGCGCCTTCTGTTCCTGCTCCAGCCGGTTTGCCGCCGCTCTTTGCTCCGCCTGCAACTGCGCGGTGCGTTGTGCCAGTTCCTTCTTTGTCATGCCGGCTTGCTGCGCCAGCGTTTCGCCCTCAGCCTCGGCCGTCTGCATGCGATTCTGCAGTTCTTTGACCTGCGCCTGGCTGCCGGCCAGATCGGCCGTCAGTTTTTCGATCGCCATGTGCGTGCTGTACTGAGCGTACCCGGCCCCCGCCACGACCAGCAGGGCCACGATGATCAGAATCCATTTGCCGGCATTCGAGTGACTCTCTCCGTGTATCTGTTCGTCCTCATCGGCCATACACTTCCTCCTATGGACAGCAAAAGAATAAATTGCAGGGATATCTAATTGTTCAGTAGTAGAACCGAAGTGTCAATTGTCTCGCAAGATGCAAACGGCAAGCGGGCAACTCAAGTGTGTCACACAAATCATAACCCCTCCGCGACCTCTGCGGGGTTTCTCAATGATCTGCGCGGTCTAAGGTTTGGCTCGAAGAGGCGGGGTCCCAGCTCCGTCGTTACCGCTGCACCCGCAAAGCGTCCCGAAGCATAGGGTCAGGATTGCGCCGTATTCCCGACGCCTCCGCTCCCAGCCTCATCTCCAACTGTTGGCGAGCCTGCGCCACCGTGGGGGCCAGGCTCGACTTCGCTAGAGACTGGCTTAAGCGTTCGGACTTCACCATGCACGCATATGCCATCTTTGGCGGAAAGCCCGACTCCTCCAGAAAGTGTCCATACGCGAACCAGTCCACAGAGCCCGCGTCGGCGTCTCCCGCCGCGTCGTCCAATTCCAGCGCCCGCCGATACAGCCGGAGCGCGTCATTTACCTGACCCGCCTTCCCCAGCAACTGCGCCTGGTTCACATCCGCCATACTCTCCAGCTTCGCCTGACCCGTCTGTTGAGCCAGCTTCTCCGCCATCTGATACGTTTTGGTCGCGGCTTCCGCCTGCGACGACGAGACCTGGCACTGCGCCATGCGCAGCACAATTCCCACCAGCACATCGGGCGCCGGACGATCCTCCGGCCTCTGCGCCACCTTCTCCAGATAACTCCGATAGTGTGCACCCGCACTTTGCGCTTTGCCCTCAAGATCTAACTCGTGCGCCAGATATAAATACGCCAGCGACTGGTTGGGATCCGCCTTCAACGCACGCTCCCAATCGGCAAGTGCCTCATCCGCATGTCCGCGTTGCAGCGCCAGCAATCCCCGATCGACCAGCAGATTCGCGTCCTTCGGAGCGTATTTCAGCGAAGCCTCGGTCAAGGTAAACGCCTCGTCAAAGCGCTTCTGATCGAGAAGGAACTTCAGCAGCGCCTGCCGCGGAGCCGGATCCGCCGGATTCGCCGCAATCGCCCGCCTCCACGCCGCCTCCGCCTCCTGAGGATTTCCGTTCGCTAATTGCTTCCGCCCCAGCCGCATCTGCAATTGGCTGTCGATTGAGTCCAGAACCGCCGCACGTTTCAGATCGCGCAGATCATCACTCTGTAAAGAAAGATAATGTCGGGCCTGATCGACCGTCCCCCAGATCAGCAGCAAAATCGCCGTCCCGATTCGCAGTCGCACGGCGCCCACGCTGGCTCCCGTAACCCAGCGCCACGCCGTCTGGAACTGCCCACCGGCGTCGGCCATCGCGCTCGCCACGCGCTCCTTCGAATTCAGCAGCAGTGCCGCAATCCGTCCATCGCGCAGCTTCCAGATCGCGCCATCCAGAATGAAGTGATGTATGTTCACCAGCGACGTGAAGATCAGAAAGCTCGTGCTGAAGTCATGGTGCAGCACCCGGCTCGCGAGCCACGGCCCCGGCACAAACAATGCAATCCCGCCCACGACGAGCACACCGAAATACGCCAGCGGACGCCAGTTCCCTTCCGCCTTCGCCCCATCTCCCGATGCCTCGCGCCGGGCGTAATAGCTCGTGATCCACAGATACTGCGCCGAATGCATCACCGCCAAAACGCCGGAGCTATACCGCGTCTGCGGAATCTCCATCCGCCTTAGCAGAGCAATCGCCGCCGGCACCAGGAACCACAACACCTGCGACGAGAACAACGTCAGCGAGGGAAGCAACCGGCGCCATCCCGTCTGCCGCGACAACTTCCCCAGTCCATACGCGGACAGCGCGACAAATCCCACTCCGAGCACCACCTGCTCCCACCGGCTTACGGCAGCAGGGATTCCCAGCGACACAAACAGCGGATCACTCGAATGCCCCGTATGGAACCCGAGAAACAGCATCAGATAGGACGCCACGAACGCCCCATACAACGCCTGCCGCGTGCCTTTATCCGGCTCCGCCCCAGCCCGCCGCGCGAACATCATGAAGAGGCCGTAGTTCTGCCCGCTGTAGTGCCACGGACTCCAAGTGATGTAGATCGTGAAAATCCACGGCAGCAGTTGCACCCGGAAATGCCAGAGAACCAATGTCAGAAGAATCAGGCCGGTGGTGTGCACCGTGAAGATGCGGTACTTCTCGAAATCCTCCGCGCGGTGATACGCGCGATAGATCGTCGCCATGTAATGCGGATAGTTAAAGAACAGCGCCAGCGCGTAGAACGCCACCGACCAGGTCCGCGTATTCGACGCGATCGTCCAATACGAAACCAGCAGCAGCGGCGCCGTCCACGCCCCGCACCCCACAATCAAATCGATCCACGGATTGTAGATCCATGCGATCGATGCCCGCTCAGTTTGTCGTAGGGATTTGTGCATTGAGGGTGTGGCTGCGTCAAGCCACAATTCCGCCAACGCAGCGATCTGCGTCGCGATCTATGACTAAGTGGCTTGATTGGAATTATAGTTGCGCGAATTGGACTCAGCGGTGCAAGCGCAGTAACGAAAGTAATCGCCCGATACCCTGAGGGTGCCCCATCCTTGTCTCCGCGTTTTTTGTGGAGACAGGGTGGGGCCTGTGACTTCCTCTCCCAAATTTCCAATGACTGCGGGGATTTCGAAACGCACACCGCGTGCTATTCGAACTTCCACCGCGTAGATTTACTCTGAAAGTGTTTCTCCCACATTGCAAACACCACGCGCGGACGTACCCCAAACACCGACTCCTTCATCGACAGAATCTCATCCTTCATCGTCCCCATGTCAAACTTGTACTTGCGCTCGTAAGCCGGCAGCAATTTCTTCCGCGCCGCCACATCCGCAATCTCGGCGATCCCTTCGACAATCACCGCCTCAGCCGCATTCTCCGTACACACAACGCAATTCGGATTCTCCGCCAGATTCCGCGCCTTCCGCGACTTGCTCCCCGTCGAGAACAGAAACCGCCCATCCTGCCACATCCCCCAGACCACCATCGTGTGCGGCGCCCCGTCAGGCTTCACGGTTGTAATCCAGTAGTTGTGCGATTTCTTCAGTCGCTGCTCCGCCCACGACCACGCCAACAATCCCTTCGTGCTCTCTGGAAACCCATACCCCGCCGCCTGCGGACGGCTAGCCCGAGGAGTCTTCGAACCCCGTTTAGCTTTTTTGGTCGCCATGGAAATCCCCGGAATGCAACCAGATGAACCTCTGTGCCCCTCTGTGTCCTCTGTGGTGAATGCTTTTTTGCTAAGAAATAAATGCTATAGATTCTTCCTCGTCCACTGATCAATCCATTCCAGGGCCCGCTGCAAATTCTCCAGCGAATTCGCCACGCTGAACCGCAGATATCCCTCGCCAAACGCTCCAAACGCCGTCCCCGACAGGGCCGCCACTCCCGCCTGCTCCAGCAGCGCATCGGCCAGCGGCTTCGACTTCCACCCCGTCGCCGCGATGTTCGGAAACACGTAGAACGCTCCCTTGGGCATCCGGCACGAAAACCCTTTGATCTGGTTCAGCCCGGCCACGAACACATCCCGGCGCCGCTGGAATTCATCCCGCATGTGGTCCACCGAACTCTGATCCCCGCGGATTGCCTCAATTCCCGCCACCTGCGTAAAGCTCGCCGTGCACGAGTTCGAGTTGGTCATCAGCCGCGTCATATGCGCAGCTAAGTCCGCCCGCATAACGCCGTACCCCATCCGCCAACCCGTCATGGCGTATGTCTTCGAGAACCCATCGAGCAGGATAGTTCGCTCCTGCATCCCCGGCACCGACATGATCGAGAAATGCTCGCCCCCATCAAAAAGCAGCCGGCTGTAAATCTCATCCGACAAAACCAGGATGTTGCGGTCGCCAATCACCTTGGCGACCTGCTCAATGTCCGACCGCCCCATCACCCCGCCCGTAGGATTCTGTGGCGAATTCAGAATGATCAGCTTCGTCCGCTCGCTGATCAGCGACTCGAGTTCATTCACATCCAGCGAGAAATCGCGCTCCTCGCGCAGCGCAATCGGCACCGCCCGCCCGCCGACATAGTTGATCATCGACTCGTAGATCGGGAAGCCGGGATTCGGATAAATGACTTCATCCCCATCATCAATTAACGACAGAATCGTAAAGAAAATAATGGGCTTTCCACCGGGCACAACCACGACTTCATCACTCGTGACCTTCACTCCGCGCGTCCGGCTCACATACTCCGCCAGCGCCTGCCGCAACTCAGGCAGCCCCGCCGATGGCCCATAATGTGTCCACCCGTCATGTAGCGCACCCACCGCCGCCTCGACCACGTTCGCCGGAGTATCAAAGTCCGGTTCGCCAATCTCCAGGTGAATAATGTTCCGTCCCTGTCGTTCCAAAGCGCGCGCTTTATTCAAAACTTCAAAGGCGGTCTCGGTTCCGAGCCGCGACATCCGGCGCGCAAGCTGCAGATCGTAAGTTGTTTGGGTGGCTTTCGACATAGGCAGGAACTCCTCAGGACGCAAACGGGGTATTATACCCCCGCGCGCCGCACGGTCGCCGTGACCCACGTGAAGGACCAAGGTAGAAACTCATGGACGGCATCGCCCAATTCAAAGCAGCACAAAAAGAAGGCTGGAAGCATTTCGCCCCTCTGGAAACCGTAACCACTCCGGCCGCCGCGCGCCTCGTACGCTTCGCCGGAATCTCTCCCGGCATGCGAGTCCTCGACGTCGGGTGCGGCACCGGCGTTGTCGCCATCACCGCCGCCCGTCTCCGAGCCCGCGTCGAAGCCATTGACCTTACGCCCCAACTTCTCGACCGCGCCCGCGAAAACGCCCGCATCGCGAAGGTCGACATCGGATTCCGCGAAGCCGACGCCGAGGACCTTCCCTTCCGCGAAGACGCATTCGACATCGTCGTGAGCCAGTTCGCGCACATGTTCGCTCCCCGCCCCGATGTCGCAATCGCACAAATGCTTCGCGTGCTTCGTCCCGGAGGAATCATCGCCTTCTCCACATGGCCGCCGGAGCTTCTCGTCGGGCGCACCATGCAGCTCGCATCCCGTTACATGCCTCCGCCGCCTCCCGGGATTCCATCGCCGATCCTCTGGGGCGATCCACAAATCGTCACCCAGCGCTTAGGAGGCGCAGTCGCAGACATCGTTTTCGATCGCGACAATATCCTCGTCCCGGCACTCACCCCGCAGCACTTTCGGATGATGATCGAACGCTCCGCCGGCCCCATCATCAAAATGATCGAAGCACTCTCTGCGTCCGACCCCGAGCGCCTCGAATCCTACCGTACTGAATTCGACGCGATCGTGTCGCAGTACATGCGCGACAATCTGATTAAACAGGATTATCTGTTGACCCGTGCCCGCAAAGTCTGAATCGACGAAGTCTTAAATCGACTCCGAATGCGTAAGTGGAGAGACTGATGAGATCGTACCTCGACGAACTCTACGCCCATCAGGAGTGGGCCGATGCCGAGCACTGGCGGGTATTCGAGGCGCATCCACCGGCGCTTGAAGACAAGGCCATCCGCGAACGCCAGCACCACATCCACCTGGTACAGCACGCGTTTCTTTGGATCACCGGACCACGTTCGGAGCTATTCGCCAGCCGCAAGTTGGAAGAATTCCAGAGCATCTCCGATCTAAAGAAGTACGCACAGGAAGGTTTGTTGGGCTTGAATGAGTTTGTGAAATCCCTGGACCCCACGCACGCTGAGCAAATCATCGAAATCCCCTGGTTCCGTCCACCGGCGAAGATTTCCATCCGCCAAGCCCTCACCCAGGCCGCCATGCACAGCCACTACCACCGCGGACAGAACGCCACCCGGCTGCGCGAGCTGGGCGGCGTCCCACCGATGACAGACTTCATCGCGTGGCTGCACAAGGGACAGCCGCTCGCGGAATGGGTTTTGTGATTCTCGAAGCCACGTAGGTGGCGCTGAATGGAGGCATTTCAAGAAATGATCGATTCCAGATTTCTAGTCGTTTCTCTGGCACTTGGTCTGCTGGTCGCGCCCGTTGCTGTGCCCCAGCAGGCGACTACACCCATCAGCCAAGTTACATTGACGTACTTGGGAACTGCAGGCTGGGAAATTAGCGACGGCAAGACCGTGATCCTGGTCGATCCTTATGTGTCGCGGATCAATGGCCCCCCTCCCCCCTCAGGGTCGGGCCACCCCCTGGCTGGCGATACGCGACCTGCGTATAGGTGGAACGATATTGCTGCACCCGACCTAACGGCAATCGGCAAACTTGTTCCACGGGCCGATTTCGTACTTGTTACCCATACCCACTACGATCACGTTCTGGATGTCCCTCATATCGCGCACAAGACTGGCGCAGTCGTGGTTGGCACGGAGAGCACCGAAAATGTAATGCGCGCTTACGGCATCCCAGAGGAGCAACTGATAACCGTGCGTGGCGGAGAGGATTATGACTTCGGAAGGTTTTCAGTGAAGGTCATTCCCAGCCTTCATAGTCCGCTCGACCACAAGCACTACTTCAGTTCCGAGACCGCTGCAGTGGAGATGAATGCGCCCTTGACGCTGCAGCAGATGCATCCCGAGGGAGGAACACTCGCCTATCTCATCCGCTTCCACGGCCATCAGATCCTTGCCTTCGGCGGGATGAACTACATTGAGCGCGAGATCTCAGGGCTTGAGCCCGACGTCGTAATCGTCGGAGCGGCGGGATCACGAAAAGAAATCTACGACTATGCAGGACGCCTCATGCATGCGCTGCACTTTCCGCCACTGGTTCTTCCCACTCACTGGGACAATTTCCTGCTGCCCTATGAGAATTCACAGCAAACGGCCTTAGATGCGTTGCAATCTTTTGTGCAGGAGATTACAGCCGCGTCCCCGAAGACGAAGGTTGTCATCCCGAAATATTTTGAGCCAATTCGGCTGCAGGACGCGGAAGAGCATTAGCTGGAACTTTATTCCGAGACGCTGTGCTCTTCGTTCTGCGAGCGCAGAACGCGATCGACGGAGTACGGCGCTCTCCGGCTGGGCTCGTGATAATGCCGCACCTGCATCTCCCCCAGCAACCCGATTGCCAGCAGATTCAGCCCGCCCAGCAACAGGCCCAAAGCCGCCATCATCAGCGGCCCGTGCGAGGCCATAATCGGCACATGCCGCAGGAACTTCTCTACCCCCAGCCACGCCACGATCGCGCTGCCGCCAAAGATGCTCATCATCCCGAAGGTTCCGAAGAAGTGGAGCGGCCGCGATAGATACTTCAGCAGGAACCGGATCGTTAGAAGATCAAAGAACACTCGAAAAGTCCGCGTGATCCCGTAATGCGACGCGCCGCGCTCCCGGTTCACATTCTTGATCGGCACTTCACAAATCGTCGCGCCGTGCCACGACGCCAGCGCCGGAATAAAGCGGTGCAGTTCCCCGTATAGCGGCACCTGCTCCAGAATGTCGCGCCGGTACGCCTTAAACGTCGTTCCGAAATCGTGGATATCGACGCCGCTGATCTTCGCCATCATCCAGTTGGCGATGCGCGACGGTATGCGCCGCATCCAGAAATTGTCGACGCGATTCTTGCGCCATCCGCTGACAATGTCGTATCCCGCAGCGACTTTCTCCAGGAACAGCGGAATGTCGTTGGGATCGTGCTGCAGATCGCCATCCATGGCGATGATGTACTCACCGCGGGCATGATCGAAACCCGCCGCCAGTCCAGCCGTCTGCCCAAAGTTCCGCCGCAGCTTGACCACCGTGACCCGGCTGTCCACTGCCGCGATCTCGCGCAGCATAGCGAACGTGTGATCGCTCGAGCCATCGTCGACCAGGACAATCTCGAAGCTCTCGCCATGGGCTTCCATGACTACCTTCAGCCGGTCATAAAGGTCGGTAACGTTCTCTTCCTCGTTATGTAGAGGGACAACGATCGAGTATTTGGGCACAGTTTATTGATTATAAACGAGAGTGTCGGATTCGAATATCAACCTTTGGTAAAGAGTAACGCTGAGGGTCCCCACCCTTGTCTCCGCGCTTTTTGCGGAGACGGCCTATAACTTCCCATCCTGGATAGAAAAGTCAAAAGGCCCCTCCCTGTCCCTGCAAACACCGCAGGCACAAGGATGGGGCACTCAGTATCGTCGAACTTAGTTCGAATCGTCGCGCCGCTTCAGAGTCGGACGGTCATCATCATCCTTCTTCCCGTCCTCAGACTTGTCGCTCGTATTCGAAGTCCGCCGCAAGCTCGGCTTCGACGAATCTTTCTCGTCGAGCAGCTTGTGCTTATTCTCAATCGCCGCCAGTCGCGCTTTCACCTCGTCAAACTCCGAGGTCGTCACGACGTACTGCTGTTTCGCGGGGAGAATTTTCCGGATCTCATCCTGTGACTTCTGAATGCGGTCCGCGTTCTGCGGATGCGTATCGAAGGCTTTGGCGAGCGTCCCCGGCTTCTTCTTCTCCATGGCCTGCACTTTTTCGAAGAACGATACAAAGGCCGACGGATCGTATCCCGCCCGGTACATGTACTCGATGCCCAGATAGTCCGCCTCGGCCTCGAACCCGCGCGAGAACTTCAGAATGCCGAACATTCCGGCGATGCCGGCAGCCTCATAGCCCGCATAGCCAATCGCGCCGCCCACAAAGATCAGCGGAATCGACGCCATCTGCATCAGGTTCGCGCGGCTCATTTCGCGGGCCGCATGGCATGCCGCAACGTGTGCGATCTCGTGCGCCATCACGCCCGCCACTTCTGCCTCTTCGTCAGCCGCCAGGACCAGCCCGGAATTCACGTAGAAGAAGCCGCCCGGCAGAGCCATGGCATTCACCACGTCGGAGTCAATGACTTTGATCGTGAACGGAACCTGCGCGTCGGAATTGCGCACCAGATTCTGCCCAATTCGGTTGACGTATTCCGTTACCACCGGATCGTTGACCAGCTTCACCTGCGACTCAACCTGCTGGGCGAACGAGCGGCCCATGGCCACCTGTTTCTCGACGCTGTACCAGTTGCCCACGCCCCGCCCGCAACCCACGTTGCGGTTGCCCACCGCGTCCACGTCGGTCTTGCCGCCGTCGTGCTTGATCTGGCTGTCTTCTTGTGTGGGCAGCGCCGCTGGCCCCTTCTTGGGAGCGTTTTGAATGTCGCTCGCCTTCGGCTGCCCGTCGTCCGGGTCGGTCGTCGGAGGCGCCTTCTGCGGCGATTGGCTCGGCGGATTCTGGGTTTGTGGAGTTTGCGTTTGCGGAGTCTGGGTCCCAGGTTGATTCTGCGGATCCTGTCCCGGCGTCTGAGCCACCATCCACGGTGCTGCGCCAAACGCCGCCAATGCCAGCGCGCCTGCCAGCCATCTGAGCTTCATAGGAGTACTCCTTAAGCTTGATTATACGCCCGGTCCAGGGACACCAAGCCCCAAATCATAAGCCTGTAACTTAGAAGCTCACAGGCACTTCCGGGTTATCCGCCCCTTTTTGATCTTGGATGATACTGGTGTGACGACGGACGGCTTTGTCCGTCCCGCGCAGGCGAAGCCTAGCGGAACCTCCCGATCTCCGCCCCCGATCCAACTCCCTACGTCAGCCTCCCCAGCACCACCGGCATGTCCGGATTCCCCCGCTCAAATGCGACGATCACCATCGCACCAACTTGAAGCTTGGGGCCTGTGAGCGTGGCCAGCGCCCAGGCCTGTCTACCTTCCACATTGACCTTCACACGCCCAGAGACCTGAGGATCGCTATTGTCCACAACCACGCCTCTGTACACGCCGAACAATGACATTGCCTTCTCCTTGGTGCGCGCTTGTACCTCCAGGCGCCACTGGTTGCGACTGCAAAAAGATCATGCCCCGCCACCCTAGCATCTGCCGGGGGACGACTCAAGGGCAGTCCCATGGGAATAGCGGTCTCAGCGCTCAGTTGTTTGCAACGCGGATACCTTTAGAAAATGCTTACAGTTTTTTTGCTTGTGTTGCCGTAGGTTTTTTATATCTTTAAAGCGCTCTTCACGGCCCCGATCCAACCAAAGACAATTCGATGAAGGAGAACCATTATGAGATTTCCTGCGCGACTTCTTCGTGTCGCCTCGGCGGCGCTGTGCCTTTTTGTTGCAGTTAACGGCTACGCTCAAAATGCGAAAATTAAACGCATGGTTCCCGGACACCTTCGCAAGGAACCTGTCGACGTCCACAACGTTCAGAAGTTCTCGCCCCATTCCGTTCTGAGCGTCCGGACAGGCGGCGCCCTGGCAGGGACCAGCGAGCGTTTGCTGAACGGCCCTGTTATATCGGCCGTGACGACTACTGGCGCCGAAGGCACCATTGCCGGTCTGGATACCGTACCGACATTTTCCGGTGCGTTCGCGGCACAAAACGGACCTACGGCTGACGATCCCTTCCCGCTTGGCAATGTCTTTCCCTTCATCATGGTGGGAAATGAACCGCTCGCAGGTGGCACCACCACGATTCCCACGAAAATCACTGAAGTTTCGCTGACGCTGCTCAACCCCGATAGCAGCGTCAACATGACTGTAAATTTCACCAAGACCTTCGACGACGTCATGACCGATTCGCCCAATTACGCCGTCGCAACCTATGACTCGTCCCAGACGCCAACGCAGTTCGCTGATGCCGTCCACCGCGCATCATTTTTTTTCCTGTCGAAACCGAGCTGGCATACTCGGCTGGGTGGGCCGACCATCGTGAACCATGTCACCTGGACGATTCCCGCCTCGGTGACCGTCCAGTTTGCTGATGGAACGACTGAGCCTGTGCAGGCGTACTACACCGGGACCGCCGCCGACGGATCTACGTTCGTCCTCCTGCTGGACCTGCTGTTCAACGCTGAGTACGACAACCAGGTCGTAAATGACATCGTTGCGGGCAACTTTACGCCCAACGCAATCAACCAGGATTGGCTTCCCAACACATTTCTCTTCTCCGCCAACGAAGCTAGTCCGAATACTCCCGGGAACTGCTGTGTCCTTGGTTTCCACACGTACTTCTATGAGACCGGCGTCACTCCGCAGCCACGCTGGCTGACTCTTTTCTCGAGTTACATCTCCCCTGGGTTATTTGGCGGATTTGAGGATGTGACTGCGATGTCCCACGAAATTTCGGAGACATACGCCGATCCGTTCCTCTCCAACCGGACGCCAGTGTGGCAGTTCCCAGGTGGTTCCACCTCCTGCCAAGGGAATCTGGAGACCGGAGATCCGGTTGAGGTACTGCCCAATCCCACGGTCGCAATCACCCTGACGGAAGGGCTAACGATCCTCACTTTCCACCCCCAGACCGAAGCCCTGCTGCAGTGGTTCGAGATGGGAGCGACCTCGAACGCGATCGGTGGTGCATTCAGCTATCCCGACAAAACGGCGCTGACCGCTTCGGCCGCACCCTGTCCGTAGCACGGTTTGAAGATTTATGAATGTATGCGCCCGGAGAGTGTGGGGACGGGTGCTTTCGCCCGTCCCGGTCGCGAAGCGACCGTTCGCGCCGGAAGCACAATGCGCTATGGAAAACTTTTGGGTTGGCGGCTCTCAGGCTGAATGCAGCGATTGATCATGCCGGCGGGGGCGAAAGGCTGTAACCACATCTATGAAACCGTCGGCTGCGTCAAGTGGTTTGTGCGCACACTACAGCATGCACTCGGGAGACGAGCGCCATTTCGCTCTGTTAGGAAAGGTTTTGCCATGGTCAACCCCCAGGCTCGCTGCTAATCGTTCGGTCGGAACTTTCGGTTCGACCTAAACATCTATCCGATCGACTTCGACCATGATTATGACTGCAAACTCCCTTCTTCGGAAGGGAGCGGGGCGCCCGAATCAAAGGGTCGGTGCTCGACCACACACCACGTGGTTTCTCGAGCTACCCCGCGTGCGAACCGGACTGGGGCGCAGCCGGCGGATCCTCGGCCTTTCGCCACAGCCAGTACAAACTCACTGCCAACTTGCGTGCCATGGCGGCGATAGCGATGTTGCGTTGCCGCCGCATGGCCAGATGCACGAAGCGCCGCCGCCACTCGGGGTCGCAGCGCACCGCCGCTTGCGCCGCCTCCACCAGCAGGTAGCGCAGCAGCGTGTTGCCCTGCTTGCTCAGGTGTCCCAGGCGTTGTTTCCCGGCGCTGGAATCTTCGCAGGGAATCAGGCCCAGATAGCTGCCCACCTGCTTGCCGCAGCGGAAACGATCCGGCGTACCCAGCACCAACACGAAGGCCAGTGCCGTGATCGGACCGACTCCGGGATGCGTCATCAAGCGCCGCACTTCCGGCCGCCGCTGGGCTTCCTGCTCGACCGCCTGGCTGAGCTCGGCGATCTGCGGCGTCAACTGGTCCAGCAGCTCGAGCAGATCGTGCCGTCGCCGTGCCATCCACGGAGCCAGCGCGAACGATTCCAACTGCCTTCGTCCTTGTTTGCTCCACAGCCGCGACCGCCGTTGTACGCCTTCGTTCAGGGCGATGGCGTGCAGTTGATTCTTGACTCGCGTCCGCATCTGCACCAGGCGATGCCGGTGCAGCAGCAGTTGCCGCAGGTCGCGATTCTCCGCACTCGGCACCCACAGTTTGGGAAAACGATTTTCCCGCAACAGTTGCAACAGAAGGCGCGCATCTTCGCGGTCGGTCTTTTGTTTCCGCACCCGTTGCGCCGCGATCTTGGCGGGATTGCCGATCCACAACTCCATCTCCAACTCCGCCAGCAGCCGCTCGAACCAGCGCGTCTGCCCGCTGGCTTCGATTCCCACCCGCACCTGTACTCCGCCCCGCTTCAGCTCGCGGTAAAACCTTTCGGCCTCACCCGTGCTGTGCTCCAGCGCTTGCTCGCCATACTCTCCGCTCTGCTCGTCGAACCACGCAATTTGCTGCATGCCCGGGTGATAATCACATCCTATAATCAACATGTTCGGCTCCTTTCTCCCGAGCCTTGGAGGGTTGACACTTCCCAAGTCTACTCAGGTCTGAGGAGCCGACGGTTTCATGAAATCAAAGGACACGAAGGCGCACGAAGGAAAAGCTCGGCCTGGGGCCCTTCGTGGCACTTCGTGTCCTTTGTTGTTTCTGGATTTGTGGCGAAACTATCCTTGCTCTTTGAGTTTGAGCTTCGACTTGTTTTCTTCCATGAACGCCTTGATATCGTTGGCGGCGCCTAGCAGGCGGTTCCACTGCTCGTAGTACAACGTGACCGGAAAGCGGCCCAGGCCGTACACGCTGACGCCACCCTTCTCGCCGACTTTGAAGATAAGGTCTCCGCTGCGTTTCTTGGTTTCGACTTCCTTTTCCAGTTGAGCCAGTTTTGCTTTGAGTTCGTCGTAACTCGGTTCTGCCATGTCGCCTCTCTTTAAGGGATATGAAGTCTGATGGATGGCGATCGGCCAATCGCACCCCTGCCTATAGTAACTTGTCTAAAGTTGCCGCGTTGCGGATAACCGTTATAATCTTCTTAGCAATCTAACCCAAAGCGGGAAACCTATGCGTGTCTGGGTACGATGGTCGGCTTGGCTCTGCTTGTCCCTGATGTTGTGGACAGTCGCCGCCGAGTCGACCCACAACCACCCGAACCGGACGGAATCGACAACCTGTTCGATTTGCGTGGTCGCGCATAGCGCTAGCCCGGCGGTTTCCACGTGGCATGGCACACCAGTCTTCGCGGCGGTCGGCCTGTTTCGCGAAGAGGGTCTCGTTGCCGAGGCTCGGCCTGATTTATCTCATCTGGGTATCCGCGGTCCTCCTACAGCATAGGGATCCTGCAGCTGGAGTTGTTGCGGGCCGCTCAGGCTCGGACCAATTCCATTTCCTCTTCCCTATCAAACAGATTTCATACAGGAGGACTCATGTTCACTTCTTACCAGTGGCGTATAGCGGCCATTGCCGCCACGCTTTTGTTAGCCGTCGCCGCAACCCAGGCACAGTCGATCACCGGGACAGTGGTTGATCCCACCGGTGCAGTTGTCCCGAATGCCACGGTCGAAATTCATAATCCCGTCAGCCGATACGATCGTTCCACGACAACCGATGCCTCTGGAAAGTTCAGCTTTCCGAACGTTCCCTTCAACCCTTATCACTTGAACGTAACTGCACCTGGGTTCGCTCCCTACGCGCAGGATGTAGAGGTGCGCTCGGCGGTACCGATCGACACCCCGATCAAGTTGCGGGTTGCGAGCGATGTGACGGCCGTGACCGTGGAGGCAGGGGGCGATCTGGTGGAGAATGATCCGATCTCTCACACGGACGTCGATAAGAATTTGTTCGACAGACTTCCGCTCGCGAGCCAGTCATCATCGCTCAGTGCGCTGGTCACGCAGGCCACGGCCGGAGTTGCCGCCGATTCGAATGGGCTCTTTCACGGCCTGGGCGATCACGCGGAAAATTCGTTCTCGCTCGACGGCCAACCCATCACCGACCAGCAAAGCAAAGTCTTCTCCAACCAGGTTCCTCTGGACTCAGTACAGTCGCTGGAAGTAATCCAGGGTGCGCCACCCGCTGAATATGGAGGGAAGACCAGCTTGATCATCAATGTGACGACGCGTTCTGGCCAGGGAATGAAGACGCCTCATGGGGATGTGTCTGCTTCGTACGGCTCCTTCGGGACGGCGAACGTTGGATTGAATGTGGGCTACGGCGGCGAAAACTGGGGGAACTTCCTAAGTGCGAGCGGGCTGAACAGCGGGCGCTTCCTCGATCCCCCGGAGTTTGCAGTGATGCATGACAAAGGAAACGAAGAGAACTTCTTCGACCGGGTTGACTACAAGTTTTCGAATGCGGATGCGATTCTGCTGAATCTTGAATACACGCGTTCGTGGTTTCAGAACCCGAACTCGTTCGACCAGCAGTTTCACAACATCAACAACGCCGGGGTGCTAACCGACCCTCTGACTGGCGCGCCGCTCGGCCAGACTGATCAGGTTTCGCAAATCAAAACCTACAATATCGCGCCAACATGGACCCACTTGATTGGTAGCTCCACCGTATTTGCCTTTGGTGGGTATGTGCGAAAAGATCAGTACAACTATTATCCCAGCGCCAACCCGTTCAACGATTTATCTCCAGATTTACAAAGCGAGACAGTCACCCAGAATCGGAAGCTGACCAATGCCGGCCTGCGCTCTTCCCTATCGTATGTAAAGGGGATCCATAACGTGAAACTGGGTGGGGTTTACCAGCAGACGTTTCTCACGGAAGATGATCGGATTGGCATCGTCGATCCCACCCTCGTGCCCGGTCTCGGGTGCCTGGATGCTAACGGGCAGCCAATACCGGGGACGGCCTGCGCGATCCTTGCGCCGTTTGACCTGACCGGGGGCCGAGGGCAAGGAGGCAATTACGCACCAGGGAGCAACTTCCTCTTTCACGGCCATACCGACGTGAAGGAACTGGGGCTTTACCTGCAAGATGCAATCACGGTGAAGAACTGGTCGTTCAACGTTGGCCTGCGCGGGGACTTCTATAACGGACTCGTGCGCGACATTCAACCGGAGCCGCGCGTAGGTGCTGCTTACAACATCAAATCAACCAACACCGTGCTGCGGGTTTCCTATGCGCGGACCATGGAGAGTCCCTTCAACGAGAACCTGGTGATCGCCAATGAAGGCTGCGGTATTCCTTTTCTAGCGACGCTGGTTCCTCCACCGGGAGCGCCGTGCAATTTGGGATTGATTCGTCCCGGACAGCGAAATGAATTTCATGCCGGCCTGCAACAGGCCTTTGGAAGATATGTGGTCGTCAGCGGAGACTACATCTGGAAGTACACGCACAACGGCTATGACTTCGGGATCGTGGGGAGCACGCCCATCGCGTTTCCGATCGAGTGGCACAATTCGAAGATTCCGGGATATGCGATCCGGGTGAGCGTGCCGAACTATCACGGATTCTCAGCACTCGTGACCATGTCCCACGTGGCGGCGCGCTTCTTCCTGCCGCAAGTGGCCGGATTGCCGATCATTCCTCCGGCTACTGGCGTCTTCCGGATTGATCACGACGAGAAATTCAACCAGACCACGCACTTGGAATACCAGCCGTGGAAGCGCGGGCCATGGTTTGGATTCAACTGGCGGTACGACAGCGGGCTGGTGAGCGGCGCGATTCCCTGCCAGGGTGTGACCGCAACCTGCTCGCTCACTACCTCATCGCAGGATTCTCCAATTGGAAATCCGAAGGTCCCCCAGGGGGACATCGGGATGTTTAACGCCATCGTCGGGAGTCCTCTTACGGCCGACCAGGAGTTCCAGGCAGGATTCACTTGCAATGGTGTGCGCGCCACGCTGACGCAGCCTTTGCCGCAGTTCTGCCCTGCATCACAATTTGGGTCTAGCTTGCTGCAGGTGCCCAAACCGTTCCAGGAAAATGACGACCACAACCCGCAGCGCGTCGCGCCGAGAAGTTTGTTCGACATTTCTGTGGGGCACGACAATGTGTTCCACGGCGATAAATACAAGGTGAGCCTGCAGCTTACCGCCATCAACATCACCAACAATTACGCGCTTTACAACTATCTCTCGACGTTCAGCGGCACGCACTATGTGACACCGCGTTCACTGACGGCGCAGATCGGATTTCACTTCTAACGATGGCTCTTCTAACAACCAAAAAGGCGGCTCTGCGGAGCCGCCTTTTCCTTTTCCAGATAAGGGAACGGTGACACCGTTGCAGGACTGAGGTCTGTATCAAGCGAATGTATCGGCCTTGACACCTTCGGACCGAGCTGCCGAATTGAGTATGATGCCTTGATGCATCGTTCAGTTCAGGCGGGTGACTGCCAGCAGGAGAATCAGCGAATGAAAAAGATGATCATTGCGAGCACTGCCGTGAAATGGTTTTGCATTCCTGCAGGGGGGCCAGCAGGCGACAGCCGCCTTGGCCGCGCAGAATGCGGCTTTGGAACAACGCGTCCGCGAACCCTGCCCGGCCAAGTGCAGAATTCAGCCGTGAGCCGTGCATTCGCGAACTGGAAATAGCGGTGGCGCAAATCGTGAATCCCGTCAATTACAATACGTCCTTTAGCCGCAGCGCTTTGATCTCGACCCTTATGCGCTCCAGGCACCTTCGAGTGTTCGCCCCGGTCGCAATGTTTTTTCTTGTGTTCGCGGGGGCGGGCAGCGGGCAAAACACGACGCTGATCAGCCTCGACCAGGCCATCGATCTGGCGCTGGCGCACAACCATTCCATTCAAGCCACGCGAACTCTGATTCTTCAGAACCAGGCCCAGGAGATCACCGCAAACCTGCGACCGAATCCGAGTCTTGGGCTTGACACACAGTTCATCCCATTCTTTAGTCCTCAATATTTTTCCAGCGACAATCTGAACCAGACCCAGCAGTTCGATGTTGGGATCGGGTACTTGTTCGAACGCGGTCACAAGCGGCAAAGGCGATTGCAGGCTGCTCGCGATCAGACTGCCGTCACGCGCGCACAGGTCAGCGATGCTGAACGAACCTTGGGGTTGAACGTTGGCCAACAGTTTGTCAGCGTTTTGTTGGCGGAATCCACTCTCCAATTTGCGCTTGACGATCTGAAGGACTTCCAGCAAACCGTCGACATCAGCGAGGCCCAGTTCAAAGCTGGATACATTGGCGAAGGCGACTATCTGAAGATCAAGCTGCAGCTTCTGCAGTTTCAGACAGACGTCTCTTCGGCTCGCCTGGCGAAAGTGCAGGCCCTGGTCGCCCTGCGGGAATTCCTGGGCTACAACGCAGTACCTGCCGATTACGACGTGATCGGCGATCTGGCGTACCAGCCCATCCAAACGAAGCGGGAGGATCTCGAACTGAAAGCGCTACGTGAGCGTCCCGACTATCGTGCCGCGGAGTTGGGGGTCAGAGCGGCATCGAGCCAGATCTCGCTGGCCAAAGCGAACGCCAAAGTCGATGTAAACGGTACTTATGATTTCACCCACGTCTCCGGCGAGAACACCGCCTCCATCTTCGCCAATTTTGAGTTGCCCATCTTCAATCGCAATCAAGGAGAAATCGCGCGCACCGGTTACGCGCTCACCCAGGCCCAGGAACAGCAGCGGGCCGCGAGTGATACAGTTCTCTCCGACGTTGCCAACGCCTACGAGGCGGTCAAGAGCAATGACGAGGTGGTTCAGCTCTATACCTCTGGTTATCTGAAGCAGGCGCAGGATTCGCGCGACATCAGCGAGTATGCCTACAAACGTGGCGCCGCCAGCCTGTTGGATTTTCTCGATGCCACGCGCAGCTACCGGTCGGTTCAACTGGCCTATCGCCAGGCCCTGGCTTCTTACATGAATGCTCTGGAACAACTGAAAGCAGCGGTCGGAACGAGGAACCTGCCATGAACATCGCCAGAAGCCGGAAAACGCAAACGGCAGTGCTGGCCAGCGTGGTTCTTATCATCCTGTCGCTTTCGTCATGCGACGGGTCGAAGTCCAATGCCGCAGCCCACTCTCGCGGCGCGAACAATTCAGACGATGCGGAACTGTTCACCATTCCGCAAGACCAGATGTCGCACGTTCAGGTGCTGACGGTGCAGCCCACGACGCTGAATCGATCGCTGCGTCTGACGGGAGCCGTGGCATACAACGGTTTTCGTACAACGCCGGTGATCACCCAAGTGAGCGGGCCGGTCAGCCGGGTCGTGGTCGTTCCCGGACAGAAAGTAGCTAAAAGCGAACCGATGTTGTACGTGTCGAGTCCGGACTACTCGCAACTGCGCACCAACTATTTGAAGGCCAAGGACGCCTATGCCCTGTCGGAAAAGGCGTACCTCCGCGCCCAGGACTTGTATCAGCATCATGCGATTGCAGAGCAGAATCTGGAGCAGGCACATTCGGCCGAGGTGCAAGCCGGCGGTGACCTGATGGCGGCGCAAGCGGCCTTAAAGGTCATGGGCGTCACCGATCCCGACACGATCGTGCAGGGTCCGCCTTCTTTCGAAGTGCCGGTAAGAGCGCCCATTGGGGGCGTTGTGGTAGAGCAGGACGTGGCCGCGGGCCAGTTACTTCAAACGGGCACCACGCAGTGTTTCATGATTTCCGACGTCAGCACCGTGTGGGTGTTAGTGAATGTTTATCAGAAGGATTTGCCCTACGTGCGCGTGGGAGATCAGGTCACGATTCAGACCGATACCTATCCCGAGGCTTTTCATGGGCGGATCGCCTATGTGGCCGCTTCCCTGGATCCAGCCACGCGCACGCTGCAGGCGCGCATCGAGACGAATAATCCCGGCGAAAAACTGAAGAAAGATATGTATGTGGTGGCCACTGTAAACGCGGGCACGATTTCCAATGCGATCGCTCTCCCGGACTCGGCGGTCCTCCGCGACAGCGAGAACCAGCCCTTTGTTTATGCCGCGGCATCAGCAAACCAGTTTGGCAGACGAGCGGTCACGCTGGGAGAGAGTTTGAATGGGCAGACACAGATTACCAGCGGATTGAACGCTGGGGACCGGGTTATCGGAAACGGCAGCTTGTTTCTGCAATTTGCGAACTCGTTGCAGCGCTAGCCGTGATCAGACGCACTTTAACAAACGAATTCAAAACTCTGGCGAGAATGGCATCCAGCAACTGAATGATCCACCGAATAGTCCAAGCGGCGCTGCGGCAAAGGTTCCTGGTGCTGATGCTGACTGCCTTCATCACGGTCGGCGGAATCCTTTCTTTCCAGCGTATGCCGGTGGACGCGTATCCGGACCTGTCGCCTCCACAGGTCGAAATCATCACCCAGTGGCCCGACCACGCAGCGGAAGAAGTCGAGCGGTTGGTCACGCTGCCCCTGGAGCTCCAGATGAACGGTGTCCCGCACATGATGGTGATGCGTTCGATCTCGCTCTACGGGCTGTCGGATCTCCGGCTGACCTTCGAAGAGGACACCAATGACTATTTCGCGCGACAGATCGTTTTTGAACGGCTCGCTCAAGCCACGCTGCCGACGGGCGTAACTCCGAGCATGGCGCCGCTGTTCAGCCCGAGCGGCCTGGTGTATCGCTACGTGCTGGAGAGTCCCGACCGCAGCCCCCAGGAACTGAAGACGATCGAAGACTGGGTGATTGAGCGGGGTTATCGCTCGGTTCACGGAGTAGCGGACGACTCCGGCTTCGGCGGAACCGTGATGCAGTACCAGGTGCTGCTCGATCCGGCACGCATCTATGGCTATCACCTGACCATTCCTCAGGTGACAACTGCCTTGGCGGCCAACAACGCGAATGCGGGCGGAGGATTCTATTCGCAAGGCGGGCAGTTCTACTACGTGCGCGGCATCGGGTTGGTACGGAACACAGACGATATCGGCAACATCGTGGTTGGGGCCAACAAGGGTGTGCCCATCCGAGTGCGGGATGTGGGCGACGTTACGATCGGGCACGCGCCTCGCCTGGGCGAATTCGGTTTCCAGAAAAACGACGATGCCGTTGAGGGCGTGATTCTCATGCTGCGTGGGGAGCAGACGCAGAACGTACTCAAGGGAGTGGAAGCCAAAACCGAGGAACTGAACCATCAGATCCTGCCGCCCGACGTTAAGATTCATCCTTTTTACGACCGCAGTGAATTGGTCGACCTGACCACGGAAACGGTAGAGGCGAACCTGCTTCGCGGCATGGTACTGGTCCTGATCGTCCTCATTTTTTTCCTCGTCAGCTTTCGCGCTGCCGTCATTGTTGCCCTCACCATCCCTCTGTCGCTTTTATTTGCCTTCATCGTGCTGCATGCGCATGACGTTGCCGCGAATCTGCTTTCCATCGGCGCGATCGATTTTGGCATCGTCATCGATGGGACGGTGGTGATGATCGAAAACATTTACCGCGAGCTGGCGCTACGGGAGGGTCAGAAGTACAACCTGCCCGAAGTCATTCTCGCGGCGGCAAAGGATGTGGACCGGCCGATTTTTTATTCGGTGGCCGTTATCCTGGCCGGGTATCTGCCGATCTACGCGCTCAGCGGGCCCATCGGGCAAACTCTTCCATCCCATGGCCGAGACGATGTCATTTGCCCTGGTGGGCGCGCTCATTCTCACTCTTACGCTGATTCCTGTGCTCGCCTCTTACTGGTTCAAGAGCGGCGTTCACGAGAAACCAAATCGCGCCTTCGAGTGGATGAAGCGGAAATACGCGGTTCAGCTGGATTGGGCGCTCGACCGGCCAAAGACCACCATTGCTATCGCGGCCCTGATCTTCGGAGCAACGCTGCTGCTGGTGCCCTTCATAGGCGGCGAGTTTATGCCGCACCTTGATGAAGGCGCGCTCTGGGTCCGGGCTACGATGCCCTACACCATTTCTTTTGAGGAGGCCAGCAAGATTTCGCCGCAGATACGGGACATTCTGATGTCGTATCCACAGGTCACGGTGGTGGGTTCGGAGCTGGGGCGGCCCGACGATGGCACGGATCCCACGGGCTTCTTCAACTGCGAGTTCTATGTGGGCCTGAAACCCTACAAGGACAAGGCCTGGCAGGGAGGAATCAGCGAGAAAAAGCAGCTCATCGAATCCATTAACAAGAAACTGACAGCCTTTCCCGGGATCATTTTCAATTATACCCAGCCCGCAGAAGATGCCGTCGACGAAGCGCTCACGGGCCTTAAGAGTTCTTTGGCGGTCAAAATCTATGGCGACGACCTGAACGTTCTGCAGGACAAAGCCATACAGATCAAGAACACGCTGACTCAAGTGCCTGGCTTCACCGAGCTCACCGTGGTGCGCGAACTGGGGCAGCCGAGCTTGCTGGTCGACGTGGATCGCGCCAAGATCGCGCGCTACGGGATCAACGTTGCGGATGTGGAAGCCGTGATTTCGGCGGCAGTCGGCGGGCAGGCCGTCACTCAAGTGATTCAAGGGGAGAAGCTGTTCGACCTGGTGGTGCGCATGCAACCGCAATTCCGCAGCAGTGCGCACGAGATCGGAAATCTGCTGGTGGGTACACCCGACGGGCAGCAGATACCGCTCAGCCAACTCGCCGATATCCGCCAGGGCAGTGGTGCGTCTTTTATTTATCGCGAGAACAACTCCCGCTATATCGGCGTGCAGTACAGCATTGAGGGGCGTGATTTAGAGACCGCGGTAAGAGATGGCCAGGCCGCAGTCAAGAAGGTGGTGTCACTGCCGCAGGGATACCGCATGGAATGGGGCGGCGAATACAGCCAGCTCCTGGAGGCCAGATCCCAGATGTACGTTATCGCGCCTCTGGCCATTGTGCTGATTTTCATGATCCTGTTTGCGCTGTATGGAAATTTTAAATTCCCTGTCACCATTGCCTTGGGCGTCATCATGACGGAGCCGGTGGGTGCACTGGTGGCGCTGAAGGTCACTCACACTCCTTTCAGCGTTTCGTCCGTCCTGGGCCTGCTGGCGTTGCTCGGAGTGTCGGTGGAGACTGCCGTGATTCTCGTCTCTTACATCAACAAATTACGCGGGGAGGGTATGGGGATTCGGGCGGCGACTCGCGAAGCTTCGCTATTGCGACTCCGGCCAATCATGATGACGGCACTGGTGGCTTGTCTGGGATTGCTGCCGGCGGCGCTCTCCACCGGCATCGGATCGGATACGCAAAAACCGTTCGCGATCGTCATCGTGGCTGGCCTCATCTCCCGCCTGTTCATTGGATTCTTCGTCAATCCCGTGTTGTACGAGATGGTTGCCCGCGACGGCGATGTGCTCCAGGTATGACCCAAACCGCAGCACAGCACAGCAAAGCGAAAACAACGATTTCATTCGAGCAGCAGTCTTTGCATCGAGGCCGCTCAAGAGCCTGGAACACCGATTAAATCCCTTCGGCTCGCCAGTAAGAATCACTTCGTAAATGATTGTAAAAGAGGATCGCCCCACGACGAGGGAGCGGTCGGGCATTGATAGAATTAGAACATTGTTTCTCTACTCGATGTCAGATGCAGCAACACTGGGGGACATTTGTCGATCAAGTTTTCCGCAAGAATCGTTGTCTGCTTGCTGGTTACGAGCTTTGTTTCTTCGCTTTCAGCCCAGCAGACCACAAGCCCTGATTCCTCCGCCCAAGCGCAGCAACCGCCAGGGGCGGCGAAGGCAGAGCAGCCTCCCTCTCCGCAACAGTCTGCCGATAAAGACAAAAAGGATACCAAGACCACGAGCCAGAGCGCCGGCCCGGGCACGTCGAACGACCGGCTTTTTTTCACGCTGCCAAACTTTCTGACGCTCGAGAATGCCGGGCAAGTTCCGCCACTGACAACGAAGCAGAAATATTCTGTCGTCGTGCGCGGCAGTTTCGATTACGTACAGTACCCGTGGTACGCGTTTCTGTCGGGCATCAGCCAGGCAGAGAATAGCGAACCGGGCTACGGGCAAGGATGGGAGGGCTACGGCAAGCGCTTCGGAGCAGCCTTTGCCGATGGCACCATTGAAAACTTCATGACCGGCGCGATACTGCCTTCCCTGCTGCACCAGGATCCGCGCTACTTCCAGTCGGGCCATGGTAGCTTCACTCACCGTACTTTCTACGCCATGAGCCGGAACCTGATCACGCGGGTCGACTCAGGGAAGAATGACTTCAACTACTCTGAAGTGGTGGGCGGCGCGGCGGCCGCGGCCATCTCGACTTATAGCTATCATCCCAAGGGACAGTACGTGACTACGACCACGCCTGGTATTTTGCGCTACATCCCTTCCGACCGCACCCTTACGAATACGGCCAAAGTCTGGGGCACCCAATACGCTTACGATACGCTGACGCTGGTGGTGAAAGAGTTCTGGCCCGACATCCGGCGGAAAATTCGCAAAACGCCCAAGAGCGAGCCGGGCATAAACGTTCAGCAGCAGAAGTGACGAAAACGGAGACTGCGCTAACCACGAAGGACACGAAGGTACACGAGGTAGCCCCCGATTTTCTTCGTCTACGTTCGTGTCCTTTCTGGTGAAAGCTCTTTTGTCACGCAGACCTCGGTCGAAGAAGCACGCTACACGGTGCGTTTTGATTCGAGAGGACGATCGGTCACCAGCCCGGGGTGCAAACGTCGGAAGCTCTCGGTGACGTGGCAATTCCAGCAAACCGGTTGATGCGTGGAGAGGATTGTCGGCAATTCTTCCGGAGTTACTTTATTCCACTCTGAAGTCTTGAAATCCGGGCCTAACAGCGAGGGAGCGTGATCGAGATGAAGCAGGGGCCCGATCGGCTTGTGGCAGAACACGCAACTCTTCCCTTCATACCACTTCGCCACGATGTTCCACACCAGACAGTTCTGCGGGTCGGCTTCCACTTGCGACAGGCAGTCCTGCCCACAGTTCTGCCGCTCAGGCCATCGGGAACACTCGGTCAGCCGGAGAGTCGGCTCGTTGAGGAAGGCTCCCAATGCAGCTTCTCCGGCCGCAACGTCGACGGCTTCCGGCTCGTGCGTCTCGGGGCACGTCACCAGACGTTTTCCCCGAAACTTGAAAAAGGCGCGGACTCCGGGGACCGCCCGAAAAACAAACAGCGCGACTGCCAGTACCAGGACGGCAATGATGATGGTGAGCACGGTTACGGTCATAGAGCACCCCCGACCTGCTGAGTCCGTCGTCGCCCCGGGCGGGACGGACCGCCTTACATTTCAGTCTGTGCGGAGGGCTAGGAAAAGACGATGGCTTGCATCACCGGGACACGTGATCGCAGTCACACGCGGTATTCCAGCGAATTGCGCTCGTCGTCAGCGGAGATATGTATGGAAGAAGGAAACGATGCGGCGGCGGGCATCACGAGCCGAGGGCTCGTGATAACCGATGCGAATGATCTTCAACAGCTTGAAGATGGCATCCTGATGGTCGTTCAGGAACGAGTGGCCCGCGTCGGGATATTCCTTCACGTCATGGGGCACACCCAAAGCGGTCAGCACCCGTTCCAGTTGCTCGGCGACGTCCTTATTCCATAGGTCCTTGGCGCCGTAGCTGGCAACAATAGGGCACGAAGCAGCCAGGAACTGCTCGGCGGTCTTTGGAAGAGGGCCGCCGTAGTTGATGCTCGACGCCGAGAATCCTCGGCCCGGGGCGAGCAGCAGGGCAAAGCCTCCGCCCATGCAGAATCCGATCACGCCGATTTTGCGGTTGCAGCCTTCCTGCTGTGTGAGCCACGACCGGACGGCTTCGATCTCGTCGAACGATCTTCCCCGCTGCGCCATGCAATCGCGGGCGATCTGGCGGAGACAGCGAATCTTGCCGCCCCAGTGGAAGAGATTAGGCGCGGCGGCCAGGAAACCCTCTCCGGCCAGCCATTCGGCCTGGTGGCGGAGGTCGGGCTTCATCCCACCGGCATCGTGAATGACGACAACCCCCGGCCATGGTCCGGGGCGTTGCGGCGTGGCCACGTAGGTTGGCAGATCGCCCCAGGAGCCCGGGATGCTGACTTCAGGCATCAGGTCCACCTCGGCATGACCCGCCACCCCTAGCGGCGGCCCGATCTACTTCCTTTTCTTTTTGGATTTTTTCGTGGGCGCTTTGGGCGCGGGCTTCTTTGCAGGTTTGGGAGCCGGCTTCGACGCAGGCTTCGGCGGGGCAGATTTCGGCTTCGCCGCCGCGGCTTTTTCCTGAACTTTCGGTTCGGGCTTGGCTGGTGCCGGAGGCGGTGGCGCAGCCGCAACTTTCCCCTTCTTGCCCGCCTTGGCGGCAGGCTGGGCCGCACCCGGCTTAGCCGTCGGCTGTGCGGCTAGTTTGGCCCCGCGTCCACGCCGCGGCGCCGGGGGCGGAGGCGGTGGAGGAGGCGCAAATGGTTTCAGGAATTTCAACGTCTCGGTGCGCGAGCGCAGCTTGCCATCCAGCAGCAGCATGAACACATCGTTCGCCAGCTTGGGATAAATCGGGAGTTGTGGCGTGATCAGCAATTCCGTCATCTCAGGCAACGGAATCTTCTGCTGCACCTGCCGCCACTTGGTCAGATAATTCTTGATCTTCTGATCGACGGATTGTTGCTTCGCCGTGACCGCCAAGAACAGCACCATCTCCGGACGCGCCGACGAAAGCAGTTGCCAGGTGCGTGAAGGCGTCGCTGCTTCTTTCCCCATCAGCCGCTTGGCCAATTCCTTGGCGTGATCTTCGATGTCACGCCAGGCTTCGATCAGATCCTTGCGCGGGATCACCTTCTGAATGTCGCTGATGTCTTTGTCCGAGAAGTGTGACGTAAGGAAGTACATCACCGCCGGTCCGGCGTCTGGCGTGTAGCCCAGATCGACCATATGCTGCCGCGTCTTCATCAGCGCGGTGATGCCGTTGATATCGACCTTTACCGAGGTCCACTTGTCGTGCAGGATCTCGAGCCAGCCCTCCTTTTCGAGCATTTTCACGACATGAAGGGGATCGTCTTCGTGGGCCAGAGCTGCGATCTCGTGCCCGATGGAAGACTTCAAAATGTGGTCGATGTACTTCCCCTCTTTGGCGGCGTCGTAGCGGACCTGGGTGCGCTCTTCGAGCGGCCAATGGAAGCGGGCCGCAAATCGGGTGGCGCGAATCAGTCGCGAGGGATCTTCCAGGAAAGAATAATTATGCAGAATGCGAATCAGCTTGGCTTCGATGTCGGCCACGCCGTTAAAGGGATCGAGCAGCAACCCGCGGGAGCCTTCGTTCAGCGACAGAGCCATGGCGTTGACGGTGAAGTCGCGGCGGCGCAGGTCGTCGTGGATCGTCGAGGGCATGACGAGGGGAGGCTTGCCCGTTTTCTCGTACCTCTCCGTGCGCGCCATGCTGACTTCAGCGCGGGCGTTGCCGGGCAGCGCGAGAAAGATCGTGCGGATGTCCTCTTCGACGGCGGTGATCTTCGCGCCCGCCCTTTCGAAGTCCTTCTGCAGTTTGAGGGGATTGCCCTGGACGGTGAAGTCGAGGTCGCGGATGGTGAATCCGCTGATAATGTCGCGGATGGCCCCGCCCGTGAGGTACAGATTCATCCCCGCCGCGCGGACTACGTCTTGCACCAGGCCAACGCCCTTTAATTGGTCCGGGGTTAGCCGGAGTTCCATCGTGTAAATGTAATCAGCCATTGGCTTTCAAGCGGCTGTCAGGCCCTTGGCCAACGCGATTCGATGCGCGAATCGCCCCGGGGGAGGGCTCGATTTGCCGAGCTTTCCACAGCATTTCCACAGGCCGGACCATACCGCCCAGTCCGACCCTGAGCCACCAGCACGCAAGTGGCCTGATACCAAGTACTTATACAGAATGGAGACTCTCTGGCAAACTCAAGAAAATAACACAACGTTTATATTTTGGCTACTGCCAAGAGGGATTCCGGGAGTTTGTGGGAAAAAGGTGCGAGAATCGGAAGTTCAGTGATCAGTGGTCTGTGACTAGAGTGCTTAATTCTGGTTTGCTAAAAACTGGCCACTAGCCACTGCCTTTCCATGCCTTCAACGCACAAGAAAGTGATAGTCCGCAAGATGGACCGCGACTCCGTCTCGGGATACGTCTCGCCGACGCAAATCGTCACTGACGGCAAGGTGGAAGTTCTGAACACTTCCGGGACAGTGATTGCGGTCGATCTGCGCGAGATCAAGGGCGTCTACTTCGTTCGCGAATTCGGAGAAGCAGAGTCCCTGACCCGCAAGACGTTCACTTCCCGTCCCCGGGCCGAGGGATTGTGGGTACGCCTGCGCTTCAAAGACAGCGAAGTTCTCGAAGGCTTAATGCCTGCCGACTTGCTCCAGAGCACGCCGGAGGGTTATCTCGTGAACCCTCCCGACCAGCGCTCGAACACCCAGCGCATCTTCGTTCCACGCACGGCGCTGGAATCGTTGACGGTGCTGGCCGTGATTGGAACCACCCGCCGCCAGCGCCGCGCGGAGGATCAGCGACAGGTCACGTTGTTCGAAGAGTAGGCATTCGATCAACACGAGCAATCCTGGCCCCTGATTCGGCAGACGCCTGGAGGGGTGGCCCGAGCCTTCGCTGTTTATCCCATCAATCCTGGTGGCATCTGACAGGAACGAGCCGAGCTACTGGATCTTGCGCAGACGGTGGTCCCAGTCATCCAGTTCATAGACGGCGCCCTTGGAATCGACCGCGACATCGACGACGCTGTCCATGCCGGTCAGCAGAGGCCACAGGCCATCTCCATTAAAACCAAATCCATAACTCACGAAAGTCGTCATCGTGCCATTCTTAATTTTGCGGATGCGGGTGAAGCTGTCGGCGATGTAAAGGTTGCCGCCGCCGTCGACTGCGACGCCATTGGGGCAGAGTTCAGCTGAGGTGGGCGAGCCACCGTCGCCGGTGTATCCGCAAGTACCCGTGCCCGCGACCGTGCTAATAGTCCCGGAGGTGTTTACTTCCCGCACGCGGTTGTTGGTTAAGTCGGCGATGAAGAGATTTCCGGAAGAGTCTAAGGCTACGCCGTAGGGCGAGTTCAGTTGCGCTGTGGTCGCGGCGATGTTGTCGCCGTTGTAGCCGCAAGTGTTCAGCACGCCGGCGGCGATGCTCACGGCGGCAGTTGGAGTGATCTTCCAGATCACGCAGGCCGCATCGTCGTCGACGTACAGATTGTTGGCCGAATCAATCGCGATTTTGTATAGGTCGAAAAAGTTCACATTCGCGGCGAACGTGGAAATGGTGCCGGATGGGATCACCTTGCGGATTACGTGGTTAGCGGCGTCCGAGATGAAGATGTTTCCTGAGGAGTCCTCTACCACGCCCTGGGGACCGTTCAGGGTTGCGAGAGTTCCCAGCCCGCCGTCGCCGGTGTATCCGGTGATGCCATCGCCGGCGATCGTGCTGATATGCCCGCCTGAGACTTTTCGTACCCGATTTCCGTCGAAGTCGGCGATGAAGATGTTGCCTGCCTTGTCGACATACGCGGCTTCCGGCAGGACCAGTGCTGCGGAAGTAGCCTTGCCGCCGTCTCCGATGTAACCTCCCGCGATCGTCGTTACGATTCCTGCGGTGGCTTTGCGAACCCTGCTGTTGTTGGTATCGGCGAAGATGGGATTTCCCGACGAATCAAACGTAATCGCGCCAGCTCCACCGAACTGGGTCGCCAGCAGCGCGTGGTTGTCGCCATCATAACCGGACGTCGATCCGGCATAAGTATTGATGACGTTGCTAGTCAGGTCGACAAAGCGGTAACGCGCGGCACCGGCGTTGGAAATGTAGATGGCATTTCCCTGGGTGGTAAGGGCGCGTGGACTGCCAATCTTGGCGCTTGTGGCGAGACCTCCATCGCCGCTGAATCCTCCACTGCCGTTGCCGGCAAAGGTGCTGATGTTACCCGAGGCGTCTACCTTGCGAACACGGTGATTCCCCATATCGGCAATGTACATGTTTCCGCTTGCATCGAAGACAAGGCCGCGCGGGCCGTTCAACATGGCCGCCGTCGCCGCGCCGCCGTCGCCACCGTACCCACAGCTTCCGTTTCCGGCGACCGTGGAGATAATGCCGCTGGTGTTGACTTTCCGAACGACGCAAATCGTTGCCGTCGAGAAATACAGGTTGCCTGCGGAATCGTAGGCAGGCCAGAAGGGATCGCCCGTTTCTGCATTGGTGGCCAAACCGTTGTCGCCGGTGTTGCCATAGGCTCCGTTGCCAGCGAGGGTCGCAATTTTTCCCGTGGTCTTGTTGATGCTGCGGATGCGGTTCGTCCCCTGCTCGGCGATCACCAGGTTCCCCGCATGATCGAACGTCATCCCAGTGGGAGCGCACAGCATGGCCTTAGAGGCCACCAGCCCATCTCCGCTGAATCCGCAAAGGCCGTTGCCGGCATAGGTGGTGATCGTGCCCGTGGTGGCGACCTTGCGGATGCGATTGCCAGTGACATCGCTGATGTACAGATTACCGGCGCTGTCGACGAGGACTGCGCTGGGGCTCTCAATGGCGGCGCTGGTGGCAGTGCCTTTGTCACCCACATATCCGCCCACTACGGTGGAGACATGCACGATCCCCATGGCAGCGCCGCCGGTGGGCGCCGAACCCACCGTGATCGTCCCGGTCACCGTGCGGGAGGCGGGATCGAACAGCGTAATCGTGCCTGATCCTTCGTTGGCGACTCCGCCGCCACTGCTGTCCTCGCCGAATGCGAGTCCTCGTGGGCCGGTTCCAACCACGACGGTGCCAGCGACGGTTTTTGTGCTGGTGTCAATCACGGTGAGAATATTGCCCGATCCTCCGTTGTAGTTCGACAGATACAGCCAGTGGCCGTCAGGGCTGACCGCATCGCGATCGGGGCCGGCTGAGACGTTGATCGTGTCCGACACTGCATTGTTTGAAGTCTGAATCACGGTCACGGTGTTGGAACCGGAGTTGGTGACGTAGGCTGTAGAGCCGTCCGGGGAAAGGGCGAGCCCGACTGGCGTCGTGCCCACAGAAATCGTGGCCGCTACCGTGTTGGTGAGGGTGGAAAGCGCCAGAACCTTGCCCGTCGTTGAGCTTGCCACGTAGAGGTATGTACCGTTGCCCATGACGGCCAATCCGGCAGGATGCTGCACAGCAATGTTGGCGGTGACTTTCTTAGCCCCGGTGTTGACCACCGCAACCACGTTCGCGCTCGCGCAACTCACATAGGCGCTCGAACCGGTGGGATTAAGTGCGATGTCCATCGGGCCGGAAGAAACCGGAATGGTGGCCGTCACCGTATTCGTGCTGGTGGTGATCACCGAAATCGTGTTCGAGCCGGTGTTGGTGACGTATGCCAGCGAGCCTGCCGCGTTGATCGCCACCGCGAAAGGTGACGTGCCAACCGCAACAGTCTTTACAACCAGGTTGGTTTTGGTGTCGATTACCGACACGCTGTTGGCGCCGCTATTGACCACATAGGCGTATTGTGCCTTGGCGTGACTAGATGCCGAAGTGATTCCCAGGAATACCAGGCCCCAAACCAGTATTCTTAGACGTCGCATAATCCCCTCCGATAAGTTCGGATGGCAACGACGTGGCCCCTGCGACGGATGGAATTGGAGGGTTCGACTTCAGTGCTGGAGGAGAAGTTTCCACCGCAGGTGTGGAAATGTCAATACAAATGATGGGCCCGGTTGCGCAGCGCTCGAAGTTAGCACGAATCAAGCTGGCCCATCGCTTGCGCTTTTTACAAAGGGTGGGATCCCAATAGACCGGGAGGGGGGAGGGGTAATCCGAAACTCTCCCGATTTCCCAAAATGAAACTCATCAGGCCAAGGCACAAATAACAAAGCCCGATGCCCGGTCGCCTCACGCCCATCACTCAGTTTACGGGCGTCAGCACAAACGCGTGGTTGTGCCCGTTGCGGCTGCCATAACCAGTGATCTGGCCGACGTTGTTGATGGCGTTGGCGTTGATCAGGTTCCATCCCGAGGTTTTAGGGATGAGCGAGTTCAAGTCCCGCATCCCGGCGGACGACGTCCAGACCAAGGCGTGAGGGGCGTTGTTCGCAATATTGCCGTAGCCCACGACGACATCTGAATCGTTTATGCCGAAGGCAACGCTGTAGGTCCCGCCCTTCAGCACTCCCAGGTCTTTGATCTTGCCGGACGTATCCCACTTGACCGCATGCCAGTGACCCAGGGTGCTGTTGCCGTCTGACTGCCCTACGATGACGCCCGAGGAATTGATCGCGTTGGCCATGCTGGTCAAACCTCCCCAGAGCGTGCCCAAGTCCTTCATGGTGGAGCCGTTCCAGAGAAAACCGTGCGAGGTGAATGGCGGCCCGTAGCTGAAGACGGATTCGCCGACGATCAGGCCGTTGTCGTTGATTGCGAGGCCGGCGGTGAAGATGGCGCCTTTCAGCTTGCCAAGATTATTAATCTTGTTGTTGGTCCATCGGGTCGCGTTGACCACTCCACTGCTGAGGAAGGAGTCTCCACTCGCTTCGCCCGCTGAGTTGACCTGGAACGCCGCACTGGAAGAACCACCCGCGAGCGTGCCGAGATTGCTGATGGTCCCGGTTGAGGACCACTGCACCGCGATGAAGTCGGTGGCGGGCTGTCCCTTCACGTTCGAGTAGCCGACGACGACTCCCGAGTCATTGAGGCCGAGGGCTCCGCTGACCGACCCGCCGGAAAGCGTGCCGAGATCCTTCATCCCTTTACCCCGGCTCCAGTAGAAGGCGTGCTGTCCCGCGACCAGGCCGGTGCATGGATAGCCCATCGAAGTCTGCATGTCGGAGCAGCCGACGACGTCACCCAGATTGTTGATCCAGAATCCGTTGCTTTCGTTGTCACCTTTGAGCACGCCAAGGTCGATGATGGTGTAACTTTGGGCCGATGCGACCGCTGAAAAAGCCAACACAAATGCCGCGAACATCTTTAACGATGCACGACTCATGTACTTCCCCCCCAAGAATGGATGGTGTAGTGGCAGTATGACATCGGCGTATTGCTGCCCCAAGACACATAAGTACACTCTTTGGTACACTCTGAAACCCTGTCCTAGCGCGCGGTTCAGACAGAGTGGCCGACGCAAATCCATTTGAAAAAAGCGACCTCTTGCTGTACTGTGTCAGGTCCACGGCCGTTGAGCCGGAAGAGACCTGACGGAATTCCCTCCTTCCTCCCTTCCGTTTGATCTCGATGGGCATTGTGTCATCCCAGGTTGAGGTGTGATCATGCGCGCTCTCCCCTCGTCATTTGGAAAGTCCGTTGTGTTTTCAATTTGCTTCACTCTGGCCGCAGTTCTCGGAACAACATTCCTACCCCAGTTCGCCGCCGCGCAGGAACAGCCACAACTCGTCGTGGCAACTCCGCGACCGCTGATCACCGAAGCTCTCGACGAGTCTCGGCTCACGGTGCTGAAGGGCAATACGCATCCGCTGGCGCGGCGCGAGTTCGATCTCGGCACGGCTCCGGCGAGCCTGCCCATGGAACGGATGCTGTTGGTTTTGAAACGCAGCGACGAGCAGGAGACCGCACTCCGCAAACTGCTGGATGATCAGCAGGACAAGAACTCTCCCCACTATCACAAGTGGGTGACGCCGGAGCAATTCGGAGCGCAATTCGGACCGACCGACGCCGACATGCAAATGATCACGTCGTGGCTGCAGTCGCACGGCTTCCAGGTGGGATCGACTAAGGGACGGACCGTGCTGGAGTTCTCCGGCTCGGCAAGCCAGGTGAAGGAAGCGTTCCATACCAGCATTCATAAGTACGTCGTCAATGGCGAGCAGCATTGGGCGAATGCGGGTGACCCGAGCATTCCAGCGGCGCTGGCGCCGGCGGTGACGGGAATAAAAACGCTGCACAACTTCCTGAAGAAACCGATGGTCCACATGGCAGAGAAGTACGTGCCGGCGAAGCTCGTTGAGTCCCGTCCGGAGTTCACTTCCAGTACCGGCCTGCATGCCCTGACTCCGGATGACTACCGGGTGATCTACAACTCGGTGAATAGTCCGTTCAGTGGAAATGGGGTGACGATTGCGGTGGTGGGCCGGAGCAATCTGTTTAATGGAGGCCAGGACATTTCGGACTTTCGGAATGTATTCGGCGCCACCAACCAATTCAATATCACCGTGAATGGCCCAGATCCTGGAGACATCGGCGGGAACGATGAACTCGAGGCTACCTTGGATGCCTCCTGGTCGGGCGCGGTAGCTCCGAACGTCAATGTCAACTTCGTCGTCTCGGGAAGCACCAATACTACGGACGGCATTGATTTATCCGAGCTATACATCATCGAAAACAATCTGGGCGCGATCATGACGGAGAGCTTCGGAATATGCGAGACCGCGGTCACCAGCGCAGACGCCCAGGGGATTTCGCTGCTGGCGGAGCAGGCTGCGGCTCAAGGTATCACCTACATGGTTTCCGCAGGAGATACGGGAGCGGAAGGTTGCGACAACCTCGGCGAAACGACCGCAGTGGGTGGAATCTCGATCAATGTGCTTGCGTCAAATCCATTCACCGTAGCCATGGGTGGAACACTCTTTAATGAACACGGTCAGGATGCCACCTACTGGAGCACCGCCAATGGCAGTGCGCTGGGATCGGCCCTGGCCTACATTCCGGAGGATGCCTGGAACGAAACCTGCACCACGCAGTGCCAGCAAGGCCAGCCTCCGTTAGCTGCGGGTGCCGGCGGCGCCAGCATTTACTTCCCGAAGCCCTCGTGGCAATCGGGAGTGACGGGAACGAGCAGTGACACGGTGCGAGACATTCCGGACGTATCACTGACTTCGGCGGGACATGATTTCTACCTGCTTTGCTTTGAGGGTTCCTGTGTACCCGACTCGCAGGGATTTATCTCATTTGCCGGAGTGCTGGGAACCTCGGCTGCCGCTCCATCTTTTGCCAGCATCATGGCTCTGGTGGACCAGAGCCAGGGCGGACCACAGGGAGTTGCGAACTACGTCCTGTACCCGCTAGCTCTGGCGCAGCAAACGGCAGGAACAAAGTGCGATGCCTCCAATACCTCTGCCCCGCCCAACAGCGCGTGCGTGTTCAACGATGTCACCAGTGGGAACATCTCTGTCCCCGGCGAGGCTGGATATCCAACCGGGGTGTATGCGGCGGCAGCCGGATATGACCTTGCGACTGGCCTCGGTTCGGTTAACGTCGCGAATCTGGTTACTCAATGGGCCAATGCAAAGTTCAACGCCACGACTACGACCCTGACGCTGAACGGCGTCTCAACGCCCATCACCATCACACACGGTGCGCCGGTTGCGGTGGGAGGCAAGGTTACATCTAACAGCACAACACCGACGGGCGACGTAGCCTTGATGGCAGCGATTGGGCTTTCGGGTTCGCTCACGAACCAAACTGGAGTCGCCGAGTTCACGCTGGGCAGCGGCGGAGTGATTTCGGGAACGACGAACCAACTCCCCGGCGGCTCCTACATGGTGACGGCTCGTTACGCCGGAAATGGCACGTTCGCAGCGAGCACGTCTGCAGGAATTCAAGTCACTGTTAACAAAGAGGCGAGCACCACTAGCATTTCAGGCCTCGATCCGAATGGCTTACCGCTGGCGGGTGGCACGTACCCGTTCGGCAGCGTTATTTTTGTGAGGTCCGATGTTGCGGGCGCTTCTGGACACGGTACGCCCTCGGGAGCAGTGACGTTTACAGATACGTTTGGCGCGTTACCATCGCTGAATCCGCAGATCAGTCCACCCGTCACGGTCCAGAACCCCTCGCCGCTGAATAGCGGTGGGAACACTTCCGTCGGCGATGGAATTATCAGCTTCGACGCCGGCAACCATAGCATCACCGCCAGCTATGGCGGAGATTCCAGCTTCAACACGAGTCAGAGCAGCGCCAGCGCGCCGGTGACGTTCACGATCCAGCCCGGCTTTGCGGGAGTATCGGGACCGACGAATGTGTCGATCACGAGTCCCGGCCTATCGGGCACGAGCACTGTCGGGGTCATCACGTCCAGCAATTTCACGACTGCGATCAGCTTCACTTGCGGCGGCTTGCCGGCGGAGGCGACTTGCTCCGCTGCCTCAGCCACGGGGCAAGGGCCAACTACGGTTGTAAACACGAACATCATTGTGTCAACCATGGGTCCGCACACGGTCATGCTGCGGGGCAACGAACCGCGTGTTTACTATGCGGTGCTATTCGGCGGCGGCCTGCCGTTCGGGATTTTCTTCGTGGCCGCGTCGCGGCGTCGGCGCTGGAGCATCCTAGCCCTAATGATGCTGCTTGCCTTGATGGTTGCAGTGCCGGCTTGCGGAGGAGGCGGCTCGTCGCATCACCAGGATCCGGGAACGCCGATTGGCACCTACACCGTCACAGTGACCGCAACAGCGGGTAGCCTTAGCCAGCAAGGCTCGTTCACACTCGCGGTGCAATAGAAACACTAGAACTGGTCTACTGGTCTCATAGACGGTTCCAGGAGCTCGGTGCGTGTTGAGCTCCAGGGCTGAAGCCCAGTGTTTATGGGCGGCCTCGTCGGCGCGCCTGAAAGCCGCGCCTTTTCAAAACTGTATATAAGACCAGTTCCGATTTCTTATCTAAGAATCCCACTTCTTCCAAGTTCTGGAGAACTGTGGTACTAGCTCTCAGCTTGCCGATCGGTGGAGTGGTGTACGATTTACCTCGGCATCACTCCACATTATCCAATGAAACTCTCTGCGATTGCTTCGGCTCTTGAAGTGCGTCTTGAGAATGGGTCTCCGGACACGGAGATTCGCGGGCTTAACGGGATTGAACAGGCTGGGCCCGGGGATCTGACATTTGTTTCCAATCCAAAATATGCGGCAGCGGCGCGGACGACGCGGGCGTCGGCCGTCATTGTCGGCGACAACTTCCCCGTAATTCCGGCTGCCATGCTGCGGGCAAAGGATCCGTATCTCTCGTTTGCGCGGGCACTGGAACTGTTTCACGCGCCATTGCGATATGCGCCGGGAGTGCATCCTACGGCGGTCGTGCATGCCAGCGCACGCATTGGGCCTAAGGCGCACATCGGGCCGTACGTCGTTATCGACGAAGAGGTGGAGATTGGGGACAATGCGGTGCTGCTGGCGCACGTGGTGATCTATCGCGGCGTGAAGATCGGCAACAACCTTTTCGCCCATGCGCATGCCATGGTGCGAGAGAACTGCCGCATCGGCAACAATGTGCTTCTGCAGAACGGCGTGGTGATCGGCAGCGACGGGTTCGGCTTTGCGCGCACTTCAGAGGGACATTGGCACAAGATTCCGCAGCCTGCGCCCGTGGTGATTGAAGACGACGTCGAAGTGCAGGCGAATTCCTGCATCGACCGGGCGAGCGTGGGCGAGACCCGCATTGGACGCGGGGTGAAGGTTGACAATCTGGTGCAGGTGGGACACGGGTCAACTGTGGGCGAAGACGCGTTGCTCTGCTCGCAGGTGGGGCTTGCGGGATCTACAGAGATTGGGAAGCGCGTAATTCTGACCGGACAAGTTGGGGTTGTGGGGCATTGTAAGGTGGGAGACAACGCGATTGTGACTCCGCAGAGCGGAGTGGCGGGCGATATTCCTGCTGGAGCGCTGGTGAGCGGGGCTCCGGCGGTGGATCACAAGTTGTGGCTCAAGTATTCGGCGATATTGCCGCGGTTGCCGGAGATCGCGCGGGCGGTGCGGAAGATGGATCAAAAGAAGTAGTCCGTTCTCGCCACAAGGCTGAGTCGTTTTGGTACGTTGGTAACTGGATTTGAGCGGTGTTATCAATATGATTCGGGCATGCGGGACCTCTTCTTAAGCAGTCCCTGGCCCGGGACGATCGCCTGGGCCCTCATCTATATCTCAGACTACGTCCTGACAATCACGTGTGCTCGGCTTTACCGTCGTAATGTGGCGAGCAAAATTGTTTTCGAAGGAAGTTTCGAACTGAATCCGATCTTCCAGCGTGATGTTGACTCTCTGAAAATCGTGAGCCCGCGCTTCTTGCTCCTTTTACTGTTGACTTCGACTCTGTTCACTATTTACTGGGTACTTACAGTCCCATTATCCCCGGGCTTCTACACCTTCATGCTTGGTGCAGCAATCTGTATGGAACTCGCGATCCACGTGCGGCACCTGGGTAACCTCCACCTGTTTGGCTCCAGCCTCAGGGCCGAACAGCTTCGTGGACGAATCGAATATGCGCGGCCCCTGATGCTTCGTAGGTCTTCGGTGCAGATCTTCAGCTTCGCGATCCTCTTCGCAGTCCTGTTCGCCTTCACCGGGAACTACTTCGTCGCTGGAGGGATGGTCTCGTGCTTTTCTCTCTCTGTGAAACACTGGTATCTTGCGCGCCGCGCCGCTGCAAACCACCGCACGAAAACCGAGCAAGCACTCGCGGGCTAACTGCGGTCTCCGCTTGAACCTACATCACCCTCTTGCACGGCAGTCGCATCTAAATTCCTAAACTCTTCGGGCAATCCGCTTTCAATCACTGCTCTGACCTTCTCCATCAGAGATTCGCGGCTGCCAAAATCTTTTGGCTCGATCGAGTGATGAAAGATCACCTGGACCTTCGCGGGCTTGATGGCGAACCTTGCTTTGGGCATGGCGTAGTGCGTGCCCACAATCGTCATCGGGATCACCGGAACACCACACTCCATCGCTAAATAGAATGGTCCTTTCTTGAAGGGGAGCAGCTTGCCGTCGAAGGAGCGCTTGCCTTCGATGTAGATGATCATGTTGAGTCCCTGACTGACGACAGCTTTGGCGGCGCGAACGGCTTCAATGCCGGCATCGCGATTGCCGCGGTCGACGGGAACGAGTGATCCCATGCGCATGGCCCGCCCAAGGATCGGCGTTTTGAACAATTCCTTCTTCACCATGACCGACGTACGCCGCGGGATGAGCGGAACCTGGATCGGCGGATCAAGATTCGAAACGTGGTTGGTCATAAAGATGTAGCTGCGGGAGTGATCGAAGCGATCGAGGCCGACGGGCTCGACGCGCACGCCGGAAATCCATACTCCGGCGCGGGCTCCCCACATGAACAACCTGTAGAGCAGGCGGATGTCGCCGGTCATGAACGTCCAGGGAAATCCGATCAATGCGGCCACTGGAGCGGCAAGGCCCCATGAGGTCAGCATGAGGATGGTGCGGATCATTGCGCTGGAGCTCCGGCTTCCGCTTCTCCTCTGAACCAGACCTCGCGGCGAGCGCGTTGCTCGGGCGTGATGTGGTCAAGGTCTTTGACCTGATAGGAGATTTCCTGGCGGCCCGTCACCTTCCATTGTAGTTCGCGCTCGCGGCCGCGGGATCGAATCTTGATCGAGATGGCCTCTCCAGTATTCATCCTGGCCAGTTGCTGGTTCGATTCTTCGCTGGCGGGCTTGCCTTGAATTTCGGTGATGAAATCGCCAACCTGAAGTCCGGCGCGCTCGGCTTCACCGCCGGGCGTGACCGCGATGACCGACATCGGGCCATCGAAATTCCGGGAGGCGATGAAGCCCGGGTCGGGCCCATTGATCGAGAACTGCTCGACATGCAGGCCAACATAGCGCAGGAAGTCGTTCCAGGGGATTTCTTCCCTTCCCGACACATACTTGGTGAAGAACCAGCCGAGATCGGCGTGGCTGACGGCCTCGGCGGCCTCGCGCACTCCGTTGGAGTCGTCGAAAAATCGTCCCCTCCTGGCGTAGTTCGCGTTCATCCATTGAAAGAGTTCGCGCAGCGAGGCATGGTCGTGACTGGCGTCGCGAATGGCAAGGTCGAGCATGAAGCCGAGCAGTTCCCCTTTGTTGTAGTACGAGATGCTACGCTCGGGACGACGGTAGTAATCGAATCCTTCGAGCCAGGCATCGAGACTCGATTCCTCCGCCGATTGCGTGAGGCGTGCGGGCCGGTTCTCGAGCTCGGAGATCTGTTCTCCCAGGCGGGCCAGGAACTGCTTCTCCTCGATCAGGCCAGCGCGAAGCTGGATGATTTCTTCGGCTGTACTGGTCACGCCTTCGCTGAACCACAGGGCTCGCGTGAAATTCTCTTTGCTGTAGTCGATGGGCTCGAGGGTTTGCGGGCGAATCCGTTTCACGTTCCAGAGATGGAAGAACTCGTGAGACGTCACCGAATTAAACGGATAGAGACTGCGTTGGATGGTTGCCGCGTTCAGGTCGATCGCCGTGGAGTAGGCATGCTCCATGCCTCCACCGGCCGGGCCGCTGGGAAAGTGGTAAAAGAACGTGTAGGTATCGAAGGGGCGGTCGTTCATCCAGGAAGTTGCGGCGGCTACGATTTTGTGGAGATTGGCGATGACCTTGTCGGCGTCGTAGTCGGCTGGGTCGGCGTCGATGATCACGCGATAGTGTCCGCCAGACTCATCGAAGTTGAGCTCGCGGAACGTACTTATTTCGACCGGCGAGTCGACGAGCCGGTCATAGTTCTCGGCGCTGTAGGAGCCAGACACAGACTGCAAGGGTGTGGCGATGTGCCACTCGTTGGGCACGTGGCTGAAACGAATCGTCAAAGGCGCGTTGCGGGCGTCGACGGGGTACATCAGGACTTGAGCGAGGTTCAAGAAAGCATGATGAGAATTGAGCTGGGCGCCGAATGGACCGAATGAGTCCACGTAGATTTGATATTCGACGATCGCACCATCGGCGGCGCCATCGAGTTGCCAGCGGCTGTCGTTAGCCTGCCGAATCACCAGACTGTTTCCGGCGCGGTCTTTGGCACGAAGCCAGTTCACAAATTGCGCGAAATCGCGAACCTGGTACAGAGCGTTCCACACGGGAAGCTGGAGCTCGCGAACTGCCGCGCCGGGAGGCAGGATGATCTGCACCTGCACCAGATGCCGCTCGGGAGATTCAAGAGAAACGGTGTAGGCAACGTCGGAGGCGGCAGAGAAAATCGCGAGAATCGCGGTACAAAGTGCGACCTGCAGGGCGCGGCGGATGGCGTGCGTTCTCATTTTCGATTTGCCAGTTCGCGCAGGCGTGCCGGGAGCTTCTCGTAGATGCCGCCAAATCCTCCGTTGGAGAGGATGGCTACGACGTCTCCGCTGCGAAGTTCCGGAGCGATGGTTTGGACGATGGCGTCCGCATCGGCCAGAAGGCGCACCGGGCGGCCATTTTGCCTGATCTCAGCGGCAAGGGCCGGCAATTCCAGGCGCTCATTTTCGGGTACGGCATCGGAGCGGAAGACATTGGCCACGATGACTTCATCCGCCTGGGCAAGGCTGCGGGCGAGTTCGTTCTGTAGCACGCGGCGGCGTAACGTATTCGAGCGCGGCTCCAGAACGGCCCACAGTCGTGCGCCGGGGTAGCGACCACGCAATGCTTTCAAGGTTCCGGCAATCGCGGTGGGATGATGCGCGAAGTCGTCGATGATGGTGATGCCATTCAACTGGGCTTTCACTTCGAGGCGGCGCTTCACACTCTGGAAGGTCTTCAACGCATCGGTGATTGCTTCCTTCGACACGCCACCCGATGAAGCTAATGCGGCGGCGGCTGTGGCGTTCCATACGTTGTACTCGCCGGCCAGAGGAAACTCGAATTCCGCCCAGGGCTGGCCGTCATGAAGGACGGTCCAACTTGTCCCACCGGGGTCAAGGCGGAGGTTTGCAATTCTCCAGTTCGCGCGAGGGCCGACTCCGTAGCGCTCCACGGGACAGAAGGCCTTCGCGAGACAGCGCTCCAGACTTGGGCTTTCGGCTGATCCTCCCGTGGCGCCATCGAAGGCCACGATACGTCCGCGGCGCGGAATCAGGTTCACCAGACGCTTGAATGCAGTCTCGACCGCATCCAGGTCTTTGTAGATATCGGCATGATCGAACTCGACCGAGGTGAGAATGATGGAGTCGGGAAAGTAGTGCAGGAATTTCGGTCCCTTGTCGAAGAAGGCGGTGTCGTACTCGTCGCCTTCGAGAATGAAGTGCTTGCCCTGGCCGAGATGAAAGCTCGATCCGAAATTTTCGGCGATGCCACCGATCAGGAACGAGGGATCAAGGCCGGCGTGATGAAAGATCCAGGCAAGCATCGAAGTCGTTGTAGTCTTGCCGTGCGTTCCGGCAACGACCAGCACTTCTTTGCCGCGCAGGAATTCATCGTGCAGCAACTGCGGCAGAGAGCAGAAAGGAATCCGCTGATCGAGGATGTGCTCAAGTTCGACGTTGCCGCGGGAGATGGCGTTGCCCACGACTACCAGGTCAGGCTTTGGGTCGAGATTCTTTGCGTCGAACGGCTGGGCCACTGGGATTCCGAGATCTCGGAGAAAATCCGACATGGGCGGATAGGCGGCGGCATCGGATCCGGTGACGCGGTGTCCGCGCTGCTTTAGCATTCCGGCGAGAGAGGCCATGGCAGTGCCGCAGATGCCGATGAGGTGGATGTGTTTGGGATCGCTCATAACTTCGTAAAATCAGTTCACCACAAAGGACACTAAGGTACACGAAGGAAATCACTCGCTTACGGCTGATTCCAATATTCTCAGGGTTACCTGGCGATTCCTGACTGACAGGCTTGCTTGCACGCCGAACGGGAGCGTGATGTTTCCGGAGGTGACGTGTCCTGACTTCACGCCGAATGCTAATGGAATGCCTAGATCGCCGACGATCCGCTGGATGACTTCTTGCAGCGTATAGTCCTGCTGCGGCGACTGAGTGCAATCCAGCATCTCGCCGAAGACGATGCCTTGAACTGCTTCCAGATGACCTGCGAGTTTCAACTGCATGAGCATGCGGTCGATTTGAAACGGCTTGGCTGCCACATCTTCAAGGAAAAGGATCGTGCCTGCCGTCTCGATCTCGTAGGGAGTTCCCAATGATGCGACCAGGATTGAAAGACACCCTCCGTACAAAATTCCTTGGGCCTTGCCGTCGACCAGGCCGGTAGCCTCGGGGTTTAGCGGAACATCCCAGGGTGACGACTGAGACAGAGCCGATTGCCAGGATACGAGATCGACTCCACCTTCGTGGGCCCAGTCTTTGGCCGCCATCGGTCCATGGAAAGTAACGAGTCCCGCTACGTCGGTGAAATGCGTCAGCAGACTCGTGACGTCGCTATATCCGACGAAGATTTTGGGATGCGCCTCGATCGTCTCGAGATCGAGTAGATTCAGCAGATAGTTCGCCCCATAGCCTCCGCGGGCGCAGACGATGGCGCGCACATCATCGCGATCGAACATAGCTTCTACCTCGCGGACGCGGCGCTCGACGGAACCTGCGAAGTAAACATCGCGATCGAGGATCGAGTCCAGGTAGAACGGCCGATATCCAGCACGGCGCAAGGCTGCGCAGCCGGCCTCGAGGTCCGCCTGATTGATGTTGCTGGCGGGCGCGACGATGCCCACCGTGTCCCCGGAACGGAGGGCTGGAGGCTTAACGAGTTGGACGCTGGAGGCAGACATGAGCGTACGGGCAGTGGTCAAACAGATCGCGCCGGTTCAACCTAGAAAGAATTCTCCTTGGCACACCAAGCGTGCCGGACCGCGCAAGAAAATGTTGTCACCCTGGCGACGGACGATCTGCGTGCCTCCGAGCGCATGAACTTTGACAGTCGGATCGGCGCGCCCCATACTCATGGCCGCGACGGCTGACGCGCACGAGCCAGTGCCCGACGATCTTGTCTCGCCGGCGCCGCGTTCGAAAAAGCGGGCTCGCAGATCGAATTTGCTGTCGACCACGACGTACTCGACGTTGACGCCCTCGGGAAATTGCGGCAGCTTTTGAATCTCCGCTGCTTGCGACTGCCAGTTGCGCGTGAATTCCGGAACGATGACGACAAAGTGAGGATTTCCCATCGACACCGGAATGCCGCGCACTTCTCCTGAGCTGACGTTCACGGCCAGTTCGGCTCCAACTGTTCCCTTCCCCATTTCTGCTTCGAATTCGTATTCCGAATCCCGGCGGCCGGTAAGGGTGCAGACCTTCATCCCAGCGCCAGTCAGAATCGAGACGCGTTCCTTCCCCTGCGTGGAGCAGACATAGGCAGCGACACATCGAGTACCGTTACCGGAAATCTCCGCGGGGGAACCGTCCGCGTTGATCAGACGAATCTCGATATCGGTCGAGAAGTGCGCCGACATCCATTCCACGCCGTCTGCACCAACGCCGTCGTGACGGTCGCAAATACAGCGGGTGAAGGCGGCGATATCGGAGGGTGCAAGAGCGGAGTCGATGAGCAAAAAATCGTTGCCACAGGCGCTGGCTTTAACGAAAGGGATGGTGCGAACGGCGGGCTTCACTCGTGCTCCACCCGCCCCAGGGAAACGGTGCTTTGAAGAACCGTCGAGGCTTTCAGCAGGCGGAACAGTTCCTTCTGCTCGCGGCTGCAGCCTTCGACATCAAACTGCAAACGAACATGCTGGCCCGTATTGCCGCTCATCACGTTCTGCATCAGGCGGTGATGCTTCTCAAGGACGCGATTGACTTCCTGGCTGATCTCTTCGACGCTCGCGCCAGTAACTTCATAACTACACAGCAGGAGTTTGATATTGAAGTTTTCCTCCGCATAACCCAGGAAGAAAAGCGATCCGAGCACGAGAGCCGTCGCAAAAAATGCCGTAAGGTAGAGTCCGCCTCCAGCGGCCATTCCGACGGAGGCGACAACAAAGATCGTTGCGGCGGTAGTGAGTCCGCTGGTCAGGCCGCGCGTGTGGAGGATCGAGCCGGCGCCGATGAAACCGATGCCGGGAATGATCTGCGCGGCAATGCGGGTGTAGTCCGAGGGTTCCGCCGCCAGGCCGCGAGAGAGAACCGTAAAAAGCGCTGCCCCGAAACAGATGAACATATTGGTCCGCAGGCCGGCAGCACGATGCTTCGTCTCACGTTCCAGGCCGATCAACCCGCCGAGAATCGCCGCCAGCAGAAGCCGAGTGAGCGAACTGCTGACGATGCCGCTCGCCATCTCCCGGTGAATCAAGTCGACGAAATGTTGCCAGTTCATGCGCTCTTCCCGGTACCTACATGTTTCGGATGGCCGGATTTTATCACTCGGGCATCATGCAACCGCGTTAACCGGGCTGATTACCGAGCGCGATATAAGACGGCGCGCGCTTGTCCAGTGACGTGAATTTCGACCAACTCCGGCAGAGGCAAATTGTGCACGGCCTGCCAAACCGGATCGCCCTCAAACGCGAGAATGTAGTCGGCGTACTTCGGCGGATCGGCGAGTGCGCGCTCCCACAGGCCTTCAGGATCAATGGGTTGCTTCCAGACGCGGTGGTTGCCTTCGTTGATCGTGTTGCGCAGAGGAATGCCTGCGCGCTCCACGGCTCCAACATGATCGCCGACATACATGAGCAGAGTGGCACCGGAAGGTAGCCTCTCGAGCCACTGGGAGAGCTGCATCTCGAGCTGGTTCCGCGTCCTCATGTTGATTTCGGCTTCCTCGAGGCAGAGTGGCCCGGCGCGCCAGACGCGGCTGTAGCTGGCCAGCACGAAAACCAACAGCGCGAGAACGGAAGCGAAACGAAGGCGCCAAATCCAATTCGAGCGGAAGATGAAATTCACAAGAACGGCGAGCGATGCGCAGAAGGCCGGCAGCAGTTGCAGTCCGTAGCGCACGTTGTAGTGGCTGAACGGCCACCACTGCGGGACGAAAATAGGGACGCCGCCGTAGGCGATTGACAAGGCGTAGAACGGAACAGGAATGAGCAGGAGCGCTAGCGGCCAGGCGGACTTCGCGAACGGACGCAAGCCTTCGTTGCGATAAAGGATCACCTGGGTAAGCACAGCGCCGAGCGCGAGGAGAAGCCATGCTCGCTGCAGCCATTCATTTGCGGCGACGTTGTTCTCCGCTGCTTTCACGAAATACATTCCGGCCACGATCGGGTTGCCGCTTCCGGGATGTCCCGGATTCCCGGCATTCTGAGTTCTGGCCTCGATCGCCTTCGCGGAATACGGGCCATTCTCGAATTCGAGCGGGTTGCGATAGACAATCGCGTTGTAAGCGAGCCAGAGAGCGGGAGCCGCGGCGGTGATAAGTAGAAACCTAATCACTGCGTTGGGGGCTAAAGCCCCAGCTGTATCGGTGACACTCATGCGGCCCTGAAGGGCCGCTCTTCCACGGCTCGCCAAGATCTGCTCCCCAAGAGCCAACAAAACCGCGAGAGTCATCGCAATGGAGAGAAACCATCCGTCGTAGCGCGTCAGGCTTGCTCCGGCCAGGCAGAGGCCGCACCTGATGAGAGCGGCGTGAGTACCGTGGACCGATTCGCAGAAGTACACCACCGCCCAAATGAAAAAGGCGAGATAGACAGTTTCACCCATCGCCGTTGACTGCATATACATCAGGTTGGGATTGGCGGCATAGATTAGGGCGGCGATCCATGAGGCCGCCCGAGCGACCGCATCCGGCGGCTTCGAACCGGAGAGGGCGCATCGAGTGAGCCGGAACATTCCCACCACTCCGAAGACATAAGCAGCCATTGACGGAATGGACCCGCCCGCACCGCTGCGCCACAGATTCATGGAAATCAAAAAAGGGATCATCAACAGGTGCTGGAGCGGGAGCCATACAGTGCCGAGTTGCAGCAGCCCGGGAGTCCTCGAGTCAAACACGCGGCGGGCTATGTTGATGTGCGCCACGGCGTCGCCATAAAGCAGCACGTCGCCGGCCTTGAGGTAGAACAGGAACGTCAGGATCGAGACGGATGTCGCCAACCATGCCAGCAGAGGGACGTCGGAAGGGCCTGGGGGTGACGGTTTGTTCTTGGGCAGCTTTGGCATGTCAGTTTCGGTCTTAGGTCTTGGGGTCTTAGGTCTTAGCAGGCCCGTCTCCCGGTCAGCAGCGCCAGCTCACGCCACTTCCACTGGCAATCGACGTCGGCAAAGCCAATCTCGCGCAGCCAGCCAAGCTGAGTCTCCACATCCAGCAGCTTATTCGAAGGATCTTCCGTCTCCACCGTAAACCCAATGCGGCACAGAAATTCTTCGTGCAATCGCTGGGTAGGCGAAGCCACGTGCTCCAGATTACAGAACACACCCCCCGCGTTGAGCAGCCCGTAAATCTCGGCATAGAGTGCGTGTTTCCGGTCATGCACCAGATGATGAATGGCAAAGCTCGAAATCACTGCATCAAACTTCCCGAGCGCCGGCAGAGGAGAATCCATATTGTGATCCGAGACAGTAACGCGCGAGTCGCCGGCGAACCTCTTGCGCACCGCCTCCAGCATCGCCGGAGAAAAGTCGACGGCGACAGCTTCCGTATCGGGACGCTGCCGTCGAACCAGCGCCAACAGGCGTCCGTCGCCGGTGCCGAGATCAAGGATTCTCCGCGTGCTTGCCGGAATGAACTCTGTCAATGCGGCCTCGCCTTCGGTCCGGTGCGAAATCTGGTCGGCGCGCTCCAGATAGTCGCTGACGTGCTCGCTCGAAGTCCACAGGTTGACGGGGCCACTCGTGCTCATGAAACAAGTATAGGGAAACGGGTACACTCAATCTCAATGAATAGAACTGAAGTGGGGCGCTCAGGGATTCGACGGTGGCTTTTGCCGGTTGTGCTGGCACTGCTTGCGTATCCGCGCGCGATAAGCGCCCAGAACAATCCTCCTTCCGATCACCCGGAACAAGCTCCTGAGCAGCAGCAGCCAACCAAATCAATTCCGCCTCCAGAAGAGCCCAAGGGCGAAGTGAAGATCACTCCGCGCCAGGCGGAAGAGCTCTTCCACACCGTAGACGAGATTCTCGCCTTCGATAGCAAAGAGACCGGCTTGCCAATCAAGCGCGAGGTGAAGCGCAAACTGACCAGCCGTGATGAGGTCGTCTCGTATCTAACCAAGCACCTGAATGACGAGGATACCCAGCGGCTCCGCCGCTCCGAACTCGTGCTCAAGAAGTTCGGCCTGCTGCCGAGCGACTTTAATCTTGAGACCTTCCTGGTCGCCCTGCTCCGCGAAGAGGTCGCCGGCTATTACGATCCCAAGACAAAAACCGTGAACCTGCTCGACTGGGTGCCGATGGAAGAGCAGGAACCCGTGATGGCCCATGAACTCACCCACGCCCTGCAAGATCAGGATGTGAATCTTCAGAAATGGATGAAGCGTGGCGAGAAGGACCTGGCTGAGATCAAGAAAGACCCGACGCCCGCCGACATTGAAAACGACGAAATGGACAACGCGCGTGAAGCCGTTCTCGAAGGCCAGGCGCAGGCCATGATGTTCCAGTACGCGATCGCGCCTACGGGACACTCGATCACCACTTCGCCGGAGTTGGTCGGAGCCATGGAAGAAGAGAGTCTGACCGGTACTCCGAGCACCAAGGTCTTCAACGACGCTCCAATCTTCCTCAAGGAATCGATGACGTTTCCCTACAGCTACGGCATGAATTTCGTGATCAAGGTGCTGCAAAAGGGCGGCAAGAACACGGCCTTCGCCGGGATTCTGGCAACCCCCCCACACACCACGCGCCAGATCATGCAGCCGGAAACTTACCTCGCAGGCGAGAAGATCGAGCCCATGCGCGTACCCGACTTCAAGCACGACTTTAAGGATTACCAGAAGTTTGATATTGGTGCGATGGGCGAGTTCGATGTCGCGGTACTCGTCGAGCAATATGCTGGGAAGAAAATAGCCAAGAAGATTTATCCCGAGTGGCGCGGTGGATACTACTACGCGGCGAAATCGAAGGCGAATCCGTCCGGTCCCCTCGCTCTGCTCTACGTTTCCCGGTGGTCGAGCTCGATTACGGCGGCTCAGTTCGCAGGAGTTTACGCCCATTCATTAAATCTTCGCTACAAGAAGGCGGTGGAGGGGAGCGACTCCAAAGAGTCAGAGCAGAAGGCCGAAGACAACGCCGACGCCGCTCCACCGCCGCTCGAAGGCCGTCACAGTTGGTCCACGGAAGACGGCACCGTCGTGATCGAAGAAAAGGGCGACATGGTTTTCATCACGGAAAGCCTGGACGACACTACGACCACAACTCTGGAAAAGGAAGTATTCACCACCGTCGCACCGGCGAAGTGAAAATCTCATGTGGGGACAGCCGTCGTCCGATCTCTTAAGCAAGGCACAACTCGAAGCAAGGCAGAGCTCACTTCTTCCGCTTGCCGTCCTTGTCTTCCGTCGACTCTCCCAGGAAATGCTGCACTTTCGCCACTACGGTGAACTCCTTTCCCCCGCGCTCGATCGTCAACTTCTTCTCTTCGCCGGTTGTCCCTCCTAGCATCGACCACACCTGCCCCATTGTGACGCCGCGGACGGGCAGGTCATCCACGCCCTCAAGATGATCGCCGCTTTCGATGCCGTCGACCGAGGGCTTGCCATCCATATCCGCCACTCCAAGAATGGTGAATCGCCCGTCGCCCTCTGGGCGCAGAATCAGGCCGACAACGTCAAAGTCAGGAAATCTATAGGTGCGCCCAAGATCGAAATAAACCGTCGAGTGCGCGTAATCAAGCCCTACGCGATAGTTCAGAAGCATATTCGATCCCACCACGCCAACTGTCGACATCGCCGCGCGCTTTTCGAAGAACTCCAAGACCGGTTTTGACAGCGCAACCGTGGGCACGTTGGTCAGGAACAACGGACCGAATTGCACGCGATCCAGGCTCATCACTTTCCATTTTGTTTCTTCGGGAGCCCCCCACATGTTCGCCGATCCCACTGCTCCGGTCATACGCGGCCAAACTGCATAGGCTGCCGCCAGCTTGTCGAAGAGTTCCTCGGAAAGAAAGCTGATGGAGGATCCGACATCGAGCGCAAGGTTGTATTTCTTGCCTTCGATCTGGCTCGGCACCTGGATCAAACCGTTCTGCACGTTCACCAGCGCCTTGCCGGCCGCGCCGTGGAAATGAATGGTTCCTGGCGTTCCAATCGAAACTTTGCGCTCCACAAAGTCTATGAGCACGTCATATTGCCGCAGAATGCTTGACGGCAGATTAATTTGCGCATTCATTCCCGGAGCCAAAACAGCCGCTTCGTTCACCGGTCTCAACGGAATCTTCGCTTCATTGACAGCCTTGAGCGGGACGCTCATTCCTCCGATCACAATCTCCGTGGGAGGCGGCGACGAACACTCCTGATCTCCACACTTCACCGGTAACGACAGCTGAGTGGCCAGGTGCCGCGAAAGATTCAGATCAGGATTGCCATTGTCGACCCAGACGCGAACCGTCTGCATGGAGCCATCCGGCAGTCGAAGATCGGCCGGGATCACAATTCGATTGTGATCAATGGTGGCCGGAACCGTGACGAGTCGCGCTCCCGCCGCCGCCTTTTCCTGCGCGTGAATCTGCCCCAGCAGGCAAAGAAGCATCAATCCCGCAATAACAGCGCGCATACCAAAATTGTAGCTTGTGTAGGGCCGGACACCGCTTGCTCTGAGCGAAGTCGAAGGGTCCGCCCCGCGACCCTGAGCGAAGAGAAGGGGAGCGTGCGAGACCCGAATGCTCCAAGCGGCATCCGGTATAACCCAAAACTCGTCCTGTATAATCACGAGTTTGCCCGAACTACCCAGGCCCTCTGGAGGATCATTGCCACAGTCAGAAATCGGAATCATCGGCGGAAGCGGGCTCTACTCGATGCCCGGCCTGACGAAAGTGAAAGAAGTGCGTCTCAGAACGCCCTTCGGTACCCCATCGGATGCCTATGTCTGCGGTACTCTGGAAGGCCGCAAGGTGGCGTTCCTGGCGCGTCACGGCCGCGGCCACCACCTGCTCCCCAGCGAACTGAACTTCCGCGCCAACATCCACGGCTTCAAGCAACTCGGAGTGGAGCGCATCGTTTCCATTTCTGCCGTGGGCTCTCTCAAGGAAGAGCACAAGCCTCTCGATTTCGTGATCCCCGACCAATTCTTCGATCGCACCCACCATCGTGTTGACACCTTCTTTGGCAACGGACTCGTCGCTCACATCGCATTTGCTGATCCAGTCTGCGGCGAACTGGCGTCAGCCGTCGCTCACGCATGTCAGAAGGCTGGTGTCGTAGGCAAACGGGGCGGCACCTATCTCTGCATGGAAGGCCCGCAGTTCTCGACCAAGGCGGAGTCGAATGTCTACCGCGGACTCGGGATGGACGTAATCGGCATGACGAATCTGCAGGAAGCGAAACTCGCTCGCGAGGCCGAACTCTGCTACGTCACGGTCGCGATGGTGACCGACTACGACTGCTGGCACCCCCATCACGACTCGGTCACGGTGGATCAGATCATCGCCGTACTGGTGAAGAACGCGGAGAACGCGGCGAAAGTCGTACGTCAGACTGTCGCGGACATGCCCCGCGACCGATCCTGCAAATGCGGCTCAGCCCTGGCGCATGCGATTTTGACCAAGCCCAAGAACATTCCTCCGACGACAAGAAAAAAACTGAAGCTGATCGTCGGCAAATACGTGCAGACCCCTGCAAAATCCAAATGAAAGCGGTTCCTTCGTGCCCCTTCGTGTCCTTTGTGGTTCAAGCCTTTCACGAAAGCGCACAAGAACTCGAAAGAAAGAATGAGCATACTCGTAGTAGGTTCGGTCGCGTTCGATGACGTCACTTCGCCGTCCGGCAGCGTAAAGAATGTCCTGGCAGGCGCCGCCACGTATTTCTCCCTGGCCGCCAGCTACTTCACCAAGGTGCGAGTCGTGGCCGTGGTCGGAGACGATTTCGGCCCCGACCAGGAAAAAGTGTTCCAACAGCACGGAATCGATATCCGCGGAGTGGAACGCGCGAAGGGAAAAACTTTCCGCTGGGGAGGCACCTACACCGAGAATCTGAACGAGGCGAAGACGGACTTCACTCACCTTAACGTTTTCGAATCTTTCAAGCCTCAAATTCCGAAAGAGTATGAAGACTCCGACTATCTGTTCCTTGCCAACATCCAGCCGACCCTGCAAGCCGATGTTCGCCGCAAGATGACGCGCGTCCGCCTGGTCGGCTGCGACACCATGAATTACTGGATCAAGGGCACTCCCAAAGAATTGGCCGAGACGTTGAAGCTCGTCGACATCCTGCTCATCAACGACACCGAAGCGAAGATGCTGGCCCACGTAACCAACCTTCCCCGCGCCGCTCAGAAAGTGATGGCCATGGGGCCGAAGGCGCTGGTGATCAAGCACGGAGAATATGGCGCAACCATCTTCTTCCGCGAGGGCGCCTTTGGATTCGGAAGTCACCCATTCCGCGCCCCGGCCTTGCCCATCGACGAAGTAAAAGACCCGACCGGCGCCGGCGATTCCTTCGCCGGAGGATTCATGGGTTACCTGGCGTCGCAGCCAGAAATCAATCGCGAGGTCTTGAAGCGTGCTATGTTCTACGGCAGCGTCATGGGATCGTTTGTGGTCGAGCGCTTCGGCCCCGAGCGCTTGCGATCTCTAACTCGCGACGAAATCGACGCCCGCTTCCAGATCTTCCGCGAGCTGACCCACTTGGAATGGGGTCTTAGGTGATAGGTCTTCGGCCTTAGGTCTTGCGTCCTGAAGCGGGGCCCTGGTCTAGGTTGCAGCCTAAGCGCCGCGCCACCGAAAATCGCTTGTCTGATCGATTTCTTCCGCAGCCTGCTAGGTCTGCTTTCTTCGACAGAAGAACTCGTCGGTCTCGCGCCAGCCGCCGTCCGCCAGCTTTTCTTCATTCAGGATGTGAAATTCGTCCGGGCCTTTCTTCGTGATCGTCTGTCGGAGTTCGCAATCGATCCCCAACATGGTGAGCGGGCCGGAGAATACGATGGTGTCCCCTTCCCATCCGTTCGACTGTAAGACGCCGAACAGGCCCTCAGTGAAAGTCATCATCCAGCGATTGCTGAAGGGGTCAAACGTCAAATAAGGGCGAGCCTTGGCGCCGTGACCGCTGACCGTGTAACGGGCACCGTTATCGGCGAATTCGTAGGTGTAATAGTAGGTGTCTGTGTAGGCGGGAGTGGTGGGGGTGGCGCGGACGTGGTTTTCGAACGCCCAATCGCCGATCATCCATTTGAATTCGTCGATCCTCTGCTGGCGGATCGCCGGGAATCTGGCCAGCGCCGACAGATTGAATGTTAGGACTTTGCGGTTGGGATCGAGAACCATGAGACCGCGGCTGACTAGTTGTTCGAAGATGAGCATAGTGACCTCTTATCTGGGGTAATGATTCAGGGGTTTTGCCCGGGTGGCTCGCTTCGCTTCGCCAGACAGCCGAGGCGGCTGTCGCTACATGAGCGTCGACGATACGGCATTGCAGACCCACTCTCCGGTTTCACGCGTGCCCAGCGCGCCGCCGATATCTTGCGTCGTCTTCTTCTGGCGGACCCCTTCCAGCACCGCCGCTTCGATCTTGTCGGCTTCTTTCGCGAACTCCAGATGTCGCAACATCATGGCCGCGGTCAGAATCGCGCCGAAGGGATTCGCCTCGTTCTTTCCCGCAATCGGTGGGGCAGAACCATGAACCGGTTCGAACATCGACGTTTTGCCAGGATGAATGTTGCCGCTGGCGGCCATGCCGAGGCCTCCCTGGAATCCGGCGGCGAGGTCGGTGATGATGTCTCCGAACATGTTGTTGGTTACGATCACGTCGAACTGGCGCGGATCGCGGACCATCTGCATGCAGAGGGCGTCGATGTACATATGCTGCGCGGTGACCGCGGGATATTCGGCGCTGACTTCCTTGAAGACCCGCTGCCAAAGACCTCCGGCGTGCGTCATGGCGTTGGACTTATCCGACATCAGAACCTTGCTGCGTGGGGAACCGTCGAGTTTCGCGTGCGTCCGGCAATATTCAAAGGCGTAGCGGATGATGCGCTCGACGCCCTTGCGGGTGTTGATGTCCTCCTGGGTGGCGATTTCGTCAGTAGTTCCCTGCTTGAAGACGCCACCAGCATCGGTGTAGACGCCCTCGGTATTCTCGCGGAGCACGACGAAATCCACGTCTTTCGGCTCAATCCCCTTCAGTGGACACAGAGCGGCGTCGAGCAAGCGAACCGGCCTGACATTGGCGTAGAGGTCCATCTTGAAGCGCATGCCAAGCAGGATCTCTCTGGCGTGAATATTCGTTTTAACTCGAGGATCGCCGAATGCGCCCACGAGGATGGCGTCGAAATCGCGGGTTAGCATGGCGAATCCGTCGGGTGGCACAGTGGTCTGATCGCGCAGGTAGCGGTCCGCGCCCCAGTCGAAATCAGTCAATTTCACTGCTGCGCCCGTAGCCTGGATGGCCTTAACTGCCTGCGGAATCACCTCTTTACCAATGCCATCCCCGGGTATGACGGCGATGCGCTTCCGGGCTGTGTTTTTCGAGTCCACGGCAGGAACGTTAACACAATCGCTATAATCGAATACAAGTATGGGGCTTACGGCTTTGCAGGCAAATGGCGAGGGACTGGGCGCGGCGACGGTTGCCGAGTATCGCGGAGCAACGACTGCGTCACGCTTCAGCGATCGGGATCCGGAATTCGCGAGACTGCGCGAACACTGCGGAGTCTATGATCTCGGGTACCGCGCCAAGATTTCTCTCACCGGCGGCGACCGCGTGCGTTGGCTGAATGGGATGGTCACGAACAACATTCGGGATCTGGCAACCGGGCAGGGTGTGTATGCCTTTCTGCTCAATCCGCAGGGACGCATTCTGGGCGATCTTTATGCTTACAACCGGGGTGAGTCGATTGTGATCGACACCGACCGCAGCCAGGTTGAGAAGATGCTCGCGACCTTCGACCACTACATCATCATGGATGACGTGGAGGTTACGAATCTGAGCGATTCGGTTACGGCGCTGGGCATTGCCGGGCCGAAGTCGCGCGAAGTGCTGGCTGCCGCGGGGATTGCCATCCCAGACACGAACCCTCTGGAGATCTTCGAGGCGAAGTGCACCTGCGATTGTGAATGCACGCAGTGCACGGCCGTGCGCGGCGAGGATGCTGGGCACGAGACTTACGAACTGTGGCTCGCTCCGGGCGACGTTCGGAAGACCTGGGAGGCGCTAGTGGCGCACGGCGCCACGCCCGTCGGTTCCGAAGCGCTCGAGATCCATCGCATTGTCTCAGGCATTCCGATGTACGGCGTCGATATCCGCGAACGCGATTTGCCGCAAGAGACCGAGCAGGCTCGCGCTTTGAATTTCAACAAGGGGTGCTACGTTGGGCAGGAGATCGTGGAACGCATTCGCTCGCGGGGCGCGGTGCACCGGAAGTTTTCCGGGTTCCTTGCTGACTCGAGACCACCGATCGCGGCAGGAACGAAAGTAGTGGCGGGAGAGAAGGAAGTAGGAGAAATCACGAGCTTCGTGGCCTTTGGCGTCCCGAACGCAGAAAAGACGGTCGCGCTGGGATACATTCGCCGCGAGTTCGGGAATCCAGGCCGCGAGGTGATGATCGGCGGCGTGAATGCGACTATCGTTCCGTTGCCGGTTCCTGAGGCTCTGCTGTCGCGGGACGAGAATGCCGCGGTTGCGCGTCCAGAATAATAATACTGATCGATTTTGTGACGAGGAAGAAGCTATGGCTGACAAGAAGAATGAGTCCAGTTTCACGGTAACGGATCGACGGCTGTTCACGTCAGAAGGCGAGTTGCGGTCCGACGTCGCGGAGGAAGTGGAGACGCCGAAGCCTCAGCCGACGAACGCAGCGAAAGAGACTGCGGTGAAGCCGCCGGCGACGACAGATGGCGACGCCACAGAGCGCGACATGCCTGTTCCGCCGACCAAAGCGGAGCAGGACGCACAAGCCGCGGCATACCGCCAGTCCTCCAAGGACCTTGACACCGAGGTCGAACTCAGCGGGCACTCGGCAAAAGAATTTGAAATAACCTTCGAGCGATTCATGGCCCAGCTTTACATGACCGCCATGCTGCAACTCGGGTTGATGCGCCAGCAGGGCGAGCAACCTCGAGTAGACATCATCGGCGCTCGTCTCACGATTGACACACTCAGCCTGATCTCGGAGAAGACCAGAGGCAATCTCACCGCGGTCGAAGAGAATTTCCTGCAGAACAGCCTATACGAATTGCGCATGGCCTATGTGGAGGTAACGAACGCTCTCGCGCGTCCGCCGCAGCCTGGACCCGCGACTGGTACGACTGGAAGATGAAAGCGACTCTGACCGTGCTGGGCAGCGGGACGTCGATGGGCGTTCCCACGCTGGGCTGTGATTGCGACGTTTGCCATTCCAAAGACCCGCACGACCGGCGGACTCGCCCCTCCATCATGCTGGAGTACACCAACCGGGTCGTGCTGATCGACACCACCCCGGATTTCTACACGCAGGCGGTCCGCGAGAACATTGCACATGTCGACGCGGTTTTATATACCCACACGCATGCGGACCATATCCTGGGCATCGACGATCTGAGGCCGCTCAGCTACCACCACAAGCCGAACAAACTCCCGCTCTACGCGCGGCCGGATTCCGCCGCCTTTCTGCGCAGGATGTTCTCCTACATTTTCGATGCCGACTATAAATTCGGCGGGCTGGCGCAGCTGGAACTGCACCCGATCGACGGGCCAATCGATGTGTTTGGAGTACGCTTCGAGCCGATTATTCTGATCCACGGCGAAACGCAGATTTACGGATATCGATTCGGCTCGGGGGCGTATCTTACCGATCACAGCGAGATTCCCGAGTCATCGATGGATCAGTTGCAGGGGCTGGACATCCTCTTCCTGGACGCGCTGCGGCATAAACCTCATCCAACGCATTCCACAGTGAAGAATTCACTGGCGATCGTGGACCGTCTCAGGCCGAAGCGCGCTTTTTTCACGCACATCTGCCACGATCTGGGGCATGAGGCAACGAATGCCAACCTGCCCAGGCACGTGCGTTTGGCATATGACGGGATGAAGTTGGAGTTTGAGATCTAAGGGCGGGCGTCAGACCTCAGGCGCGAGGCGTCAGGAAGATCTGTTTTGCTGAAGTCCGCCGTCGGAGATCCAACGACGGTTTTTTCTATGGTTGTGTTTCACAAACTCGAGGACGTCCCTGCCAGCCTCGGGCCTTCGTTCGTCAGCGTGGGGAACTTTGACGGCGTGCATCGAGCCCACGCCCATGTATTAGGCGAAATCGTCTCGCGCGCGAGGGCCAACGGCGCCCAGGCCGTGGCGGTCACGTTTGAGCCGCATCCTACGAGAATTCTTAAACCGGAAGCGGGACTCAAGCTGCTCACACCTACACTTGAGAAGTTACGCTGGCTGGAAAGCACGGGGATCGATGCCGTGCTCCTGCTTCCCTTCGGCCGCGATCTATCGCTGATGACGCCCCGCCAGTTCGCCGAGCGCATCCTCAAGAAGAAACTTCACGCGCGCGAGGTGCACGAAGGATTCAACTTTCGCTTCGGCCACAAGGCTGCTGGCGACGTGAATATACTGGCTGAGTTTGGGCGCGAGATGGGATTCGAGGTGAAGGTCTATCCCGAGATGAAGTTACGCGGAGAGACCGTGTCAAGCAGCCAGATTCGAAGATTGATCGGCGAAGGGCGGGTGAGCCGCGCTCGCCATTTGCTGGCACGGCCGTTTTGCATCCTGGGCAATCCCGGGCGAGGGCGCGGTTACGGATCGAAATACACCGTGCCCACCATTAACATGGCGCGCTATGAGGAACTCGTCCCGAAAGATGGGGTGTACATTACCTGGACTCGCGTCGGGAGCGAGCGGTTTGATTCGGTGACGAATGTAGGAAATCGTCCGACGTTTGGCGCGGAATTGTTCGCCATCGAAACGCATCTGCTGAATTTTCATCCGCTCGAACTGACGCCGGATACGGAAGTTGAGATCTGCTTTCTGGAGCGACTGCGGGATGAGATCAGGTTTCCGTCTGTCGATGCGCTGCGCGAGCAGATCGCGCGGGACGTCAAGAAGGCCCGGCGGTATTTCCACCTGCTGCGGCTTCGTGGAAGGCCCGCATAGGACCCTTCACCACAGAGGACACAGAGGAGCACAGAAGACTTGCGTCGAACTTCCCTCTGTGAACCTCTGTGCTCTCTGTGGTGAATGTTCGTAGAAACTCTCTAATGGGGCAAGTATCCGGATTCCATCGGCAGCTTACCGTCGACGCGGATGACAATCACGCTGTTGTCAATCGAGTGGACCTCGATCAGTCCCAGCGCGCCCGGTTCCGCCTGCACGGCCTTCAGCACGTCGGCATCGGTATCTACAAAGATGATCGAATCCTTGTGCGCAAGGACGAACGCGGTCCATTCTCCCGCCGACATCTTGTTCAGGCGCTCGAGCGCTTCCCTCTCGCCGGCCGAGTCCTTGTGAAGAACGAGGATGACGTTCTTTCCGTCGGGCCATTTCTTGACCTCCCCGCGGATGATCTTTGTCAGATGCGCCGATGTCACGTTGGCCACGGCGTTGTCTTTATTCACAATCACGGCCGTGTGATGCGCCAAGCAGGGTGTGAGGCTCGCGCACAGAAACGTGAGCGCATAAATAGCGGAGCGGATTTTCATGACTCGGACCTCCAGACGTAGTTCGGGGGCATGGAAAGCCTAACGAATCAGAGCGATGACTGTTGTCACGAAAATGTCACCCGGCGCACGGAAGTAACGATGAGCAATCCAATTGTTAAATTTTGACGGTGGGATGCTGAACTTAAGCCAAGGCTGCCGGCTAATCCTTCGGGTTAGGCGGTAATTCAACAATCAATAATCATTCCGGTACAATCGCCGCGCGACCGAACCCTATGGCGATTGGCCCCATCCAGTTGATTCGTCAGGCGACCACTGCGCAACGGAGGACGCTGCTCGCAGCGGCGATGGGCTGGGCGCTCGATGCCTTCGACGCGATGCTGTACTCACTCGTGCTGGCCATGCTGATGCGCGATCTGGGGATGAGCAAGACCACCGCGGGATCTCTCGGGACACTCACCTTGCTGGCATCGGGGATCGGCGGCGTGTTTTTCGGATTTCTGGCAGATCGCATCGGGCGCAAGCACGCGCTGATGGCGAGCATCCTGACGTATTCGCTTTGTTCGTTCGCCTCCGGGCTGGCAAAGAGCATTGCGATGCTGGCAGTGGCGCGATTCGTGCTCGGCCTGGGTATGGGCGGCGAGTGGAATACCGGCGCAACGCTTGTGGCCGAGACATGGCCGGACGAGCTTCGCGCCAAGGCAATTTCGATTGTTCAGAGTTCGTGGGCGCTGGGATTTGCCGCCGCCGCGCTGGTAGCGGGGCCGGTTTCGCGGTTTTACGGATGGCGTGCAGTGTTCTTCGTAGGGATCTTGCCGGCGCTAATCACATTGTGGATTCAGAGACGCGTACCCGAGTCGGAGATGTGGCAGGAGCGGGAAGGGGCTCGCGGTCGACGAGTGGAAAAATCCCCACTTCTCCCAAAATCAGGGAAAAGTGGGGCACCCAGTGGCTTTGGGGTAATTTTCCGGCCCCCATACGGCAAGCACACCATCGCCTTGCTTCTATTCAATTTCTTCGCGATGTTCGCATGGTGGGGGCTTTTCACCTGGCTGCCGCCTTACTTGTCGCTGCCGGTCGAGCAAGGTGGACGAGGGTTTGGCGTGATGGGGATGACCACTCTCATGGTCGTTCTCAACCTTTGCGGTATGTTTCCCGGGTACGCCAGCTTCGGATGGGTGGCCGATCACATCGGCCGGCGAAAGGCCTTTCTCGTCTATTCTCTGATCGCGGCCTGTCTGATTCCCCTGTACGCCGGGGCCCGATCGCAAGGCGTCTTGCTAGTGGTGGGGACGCTGGTCGCGTTCTTTGGCACGGGAATCTTCTCCGGCTCCGGGATCATGGGCAGCGAGATATTCCCCACCGCCGTGCGCGCCCGGGCGCTCGGCTTTACCTACAACGGGGCGCGCACCATGAGTTCGCTGGCTCCGCTAGTCATTGGGCACGTGGGCCAGGCGAAAGGGTTGAGCTGGGCCTTCTACTTATGCGCGGCGGGATACCTGCTGGCGGCGCTGATGACGACGCAGTTGCCCGAGACGAAGGGAAGATCTCTCACTTAGCGAACCCCTGCCAGCACGAGACAAAGGGGCGCCGCATAAGTTCGGCGCCCCTGTCGTTGATGATTGTTGCTGGCTAGTTATTAACCGTTACGACTAACGGCGTCGTTCTGGCCGCCGTGCCATTGCTGGTGGCCGTGACGTTCAGGACATAGACGTTCTTCTGTGCGGGGGGCGGCGTGCTGGAACTGTTGCCGCAGCCTGTGCCTGATAACCCCAACATAACGACCGCGACGAAGCCCAGAACAATCGTCTTGCGGTTCCGCCGCCGCCCAAAAGGCAATAGCAGAATGGCAACGGCGAATGGCGCCATCAGGCCCAGAGCGCGGCTGAGATGGACGATGTTGGCCGCAGCACTGTGGGCGCTAACGGTGATCTGCACGGACGCGGCGTTGGTACCGTCCAGAGTCACTGTTGCAGGAGCGAAGCTACAGCTGACGCCTGCCGGGACCGTACCGCACGACAATTGCAGAGTCTGTGTGGAGCCCCCGATTGGCAGGATGCTGAGCGTAGTGGTTCCGCTTTGACCGGCAGTCAGGGTGAGAGATGACGGCTGCGCCTGCATGGTGAAGTCAGTGACGGACATGATCATCGGTCCGCCGGTCGAGGCTTGCAGCACTGCGTCGCCGGAATAGCTGCTTGAAAGGTTGTGCGATCCCGCGGCAAGTGAACTCACCACTAGGGTGGCGGTGCCGGTCGAATCGAGCGCCGCCGTGCCGAGTACCGTTGCGCCATCTAGGAAGGTCATAGTTCCGGTGGCGATGTATTGGCGCACATCAGAGCCGACCTGCGCCGAGAGCGTGACTGGACTGCCAACCAATGCGCTCGACACGTTTGAGCTCAGAGTCACATAGGAGTAGGTGTTGCTGCCGACCGGGAAGAGGAACATGCTGTAGGAGCCGTTGACGTTGCTGTCTCCGCTGAAGCTCACACGCAGCTGGTGATTGCCAGCCGTCGTGAATGTGACTGGAACGGCGAAAGTATCACAGTACTGCTGATCAGCCGGACCCGATCCGATGACAACTGGCGGATTGGCAGTGTAGTCGGTGATCGTGACCGTCCCCCCGTAAGGTGCGCAACCGTTGTTGGCCAACACGATCTGACCAGACAGCGTAACGGGGACGTTCACAACCGCCGTACCGATCGGGAAGAAGTCGACGACCACGGAATCCACCTTGGCCACCGTGAAGCTGTAGTTGGCCTGAGCGGCGTTGAAGCTGCTATCGCCAGGATAGCTAGCCGCGACCTGATGCGTCCCGGCAGGATAGCCAGAACTCAGGTTCGGCAACACACTGGATTGCCCTGTCGGGGTAACCCCGTTGCCAAAGACGTAGGAACTTTCGCCGTAGTTCAGGGTGAGCGTGCTGGGGGTCAGGAAATCCCGTCCGACGGTGTTCGGTGGAACGCCATCGACCAGCAGCCCGATCTGGCCTGTGGGATGACCGCTGCCGGAGTTGCCGGCGACCGCCACAAAGAGCGTCACCGGCTCCGCGTACCCGAGGGTGAGGGGATTGGTTATGAAATATCCGCCGGAAATGCCGCCCATCACCATCTGGCTGGGCTCTGACGAAACCGTGATGTTAATCGTTCTCGACGAGCTGGACTGATACGTGCCATCTCCGCTGTAGCGTGCCGAGACGCCGTACGTGCCGCCGGGAATTGTAGTTGTGGTCGCGCTTGCTGTGCTGAGCGGTGCGCTCGGAATGAGCTGAACCGCTCCCAGACCTGCGAAGGTTCCACCAGACGTTCCTTGCAGAGCGACGTCGCCTGTAGGGGCCCCGCATCCGACGCCGGAGCACCTTACCCCAACGTTGAACGAGACCGGCGCGCCGTGGACAACGTGGGCGGACTGCCCACTTGCCAGAGTTAAGGTTGTGGTCGAACCCTTGGCGGCCGAGGCAGAAGCCCAATTGTTGACGAGAGCGGCCACGTCGAAGGATCCCAGGCCGCTGGCGAGGTCGAAGCCGGTGCCGGCATCGTAGCCGACGGTGTACTGGCTGTTAGTATCAGGCACTTTGTTGTTGCCGTCGACAATGTCGTGATAGATGCCACTGGTGCCGGCCAGCTTGTAGAAGGCGTAGTTGGCGAGTCCCTGAGGCTGACCGCCCAACTTCTGCAGCGCCAGCGCCATAATGCCGGCGGCGGCAGGACTGGAGGCAGACGTTCCGCCCACGCTGTAGAGACCCACGAAGTTGGGATCCGTGCAGCTGCCCTGGAAACAGAGGGCATAGCCGGTATGTCCCGCAGCCGCTAAGGAAATATCGGGGAGATCGCGCATGCCATCGTTGGGGACGCCAAGTGCGGTTTGCCAGTCCGGCTTCGCATAGATCGTGCTGACGCCACCGCTGCCGGCCCACAGAGAAGTGAAGAAGGGATCGTTGCTGCTTTCATTCCAGACTTTTTCTGGGATGTAGCTGAGCGCCGACTTGAAATTCGATGGGTCGGAGGTGACGTTCCAATACGCATCGGGATTGGCTGTGTCTTCAAACTGCGTTCCGCCCACGGCGACGTTATAGGGAGTGGAGGCAAGGCCATTTACGGCAACGCCATTGGACGCGAACAAACCGGATGATTGGTCATCACAACCCGCGCCGCCATTGTCTCCGGCGGAAACGAACGAAGTGATGCCCTGGGCAGCGGCCTGCTGCCAGAGGGCATTGTAGAAAGCACTCTGGACTGGACCCATATTCTGTTCACAGGATCCGAAGCTGGTACTCATGATGGGCGCGAGATTGTGGTCGACGATGTAAACGGCAGAAGCGTCGACACCATCGGCGAAGTTGCTCTGGGACGCAACCACGACAATGTGGGCCATGGGCGCGACCGCGCCGGCCCAGGTCACGTCGAGCAGGGCTTCGATCGTGTCGTTGTAGGAATTAACCAGCGGGTCGTCGCCGTTGACGATCATCTCCGGATCATTCGCTGGCAGGCCCATGACATTGCGGAAGTCGCGGATGTCCTGGATGCCGTCGACGCCGTAGTTCGAATCGACCAGGCTGCTGCGGCTAACGATGGCGATGGTCTGCCCCGCGCCGTTGACGCCGGCATCGTACAGGGGCTGCACGTTGTAGATGGTGGCAAAATCAGCCGGCCCAATAAAATGGAGGCCGTAGGGTCCTTCAATTTTTCCGGTCTTCCTCTCAACTAGGATCTTGTCGCCAATCTTGAGAGCCGGCTGGTGGGGATCGCTTTGCAGGCGCACGACTCCTTTCACCACCGGCGCAAGGGCGGCGGGAATCTGGATGTCGGTGGAGTTGGCGATAAATTTCTGATTCTTAAAGCTGTAGGAGTGCATCTGGGTCGAGAAAGTCTGTTCGACCTGACCGACGGTGCCGCTGAAAGAGATGAAGCGCCGGCTCTGCGAAACTTCATGAACCGTCATGCCCTTGCCTTCGAGCCACTGCCGCACCTTTTGCGCGTCTTCTGCAGCTACGCCGAAGCGTTCGCCGTACTTTGCCGGTGTGAGCCACTTGTGATACTGGGGCGAAGTGGGATTGTGTTGGGCTGCGACGAGCTTGGCGGCGTCCTGTTCCTGTTGTGTCGTAGGCGCGAGAAGCAGGACCATATGTCCGAGCTTTTGACTGGCCGGCAGACGGCCCGTCTCAAGGCTGCGCTTGACGAGCGCGGACGTGGTGCTGCGCAGGGTGGAGCGCTGTTCGTCCCGGATCGGGCTTACGATTCGTGCTTGCGAAGTGGATTGGGCCTGGGAAAGATTTCCTAAGAAGATCGCAACAACAAAACTGAGAAGTGCAAAACATCGTACGGCTCGATGACGGGTGGGCAAGGGTGCTTCTCCTGGGGTCTATTGGGATCTGGTAACGCAGACAACGGTGCGCTTGCGGCTATTTCCTGGATTCGCCGGCGGAAAACATTTGCTTTAGTACTGCTTGAAATTGTTCGTGTAATTCGCTGGGCTCGACGGGCTAACGCTTACATAGAATTCGGCCTGGGACACAAACCGATTGAATGTACACTGTCAACGTTATTTTGTCTACAGGAATGTTAGAGATTTCTCAGTGCGGCCTATTCGATGGGATCAACCACAACCGTCTCTTGAGCCACTCCTTCCTTTCCCGGCAATTGCACAATCACGATCGCCAAGAGCACCAGTACAATCCCCAGCGTCTGGATGGGACGCACGCCTTCGCCTAGCAACGCTGCCGCCAGCAGGATCGAGAACACCGGCTCGAGGCAACTGGCGATGATGGCACGCGTCGGCTCGAGATGCTGCAAGCCGAGGAAGTAGAGTGAGAACGATCCCAGGACCGAGATCATCGAGAAGACGAATAGGAATCCCCATTGCGCGGATGTGTAATGTGCGGCGACCACCTTCCACGGCGGATTGACGATCAGCCAGAAGACGGCGGCCGAGGTTAGCGTCCAGACCAGGACGCGCCAGCGGTCATGCCTGGCGAGGATGCCGTGTCCGCCGACGTTGTAGAAGGCAAACGAGAACGAAGCCAGCATCGCGGCGATCAGGCCGTAGGAATCGAAGCGAAGCGGTGCCGCAGACTTTCCGCCGATGATGCCAATCGTCAGCGAGATCCCGGCAACCGCGACCAGGACCGCGGCGACTTTCTGCAGCGAGAGCTTTTGCTGTCCGCGAGCCACTACATAGAGCAACACCCACACCGGTGCGGTATATTGCAGGACGATCGCGATGGCAACGCTGGTCTTCTGAATGGCGACGTAATAGAAGTAATTCGATGCGGCCACACCCAGCATGCCGAGGATCAGGCACTGAATGAGATCGGGTGTGGGCAGCTTGATGCGCTGCCATCCGCGGCGTCCGACTAACAGCGGCAGCAGCACCAGGAGCGCAAACGAAGTCCGGGTCTGCGAAAGGATCAGCGGCTCGATCGGATGCGACGATTCCCCTGCCAAAGCGAGTTTGCCGGTGAATACCGCGCGCCCGAGCGACGCTGACACGCCCCACAAAAGAGTGGCCAAGGCGATGAAAAAGTATCCGCGCAGTGGATGCGCGTATGAATTGCGATTTCGGGTGTTCAGCTCAGTTCACCGGGTCCGATGATGCGGGGGATTCGAGAATCTGGTCAAGCAGGGTGGGATCGAATCCGATGATCACCTCTTCATCGATGAGCATCGTGGGAGTTTCATTGCTGCCGTAGGTTTCGGTCATCGCACGGCGGGCTTCCGAATCCTTGCTGATGTCGCGCTCTTCGAAGGCAATCTCGCGAGCCTCCAGGTAAATCCGCATCAGTTCGCAGGAGAAGCAGCCGGGCTGGGTGAAGAGAATGAGATGCGGCATGGGGACGTCAAAGTCCCACCCTTAAGATCGCGCAAACCGCGGTCTTAGGATGGGGCACCCTCGAGATATTCGATTACGCTCGTGATCTTCGCGGTCTTTTCCAGCATGGCCGACACCGAACAGTATTTTTCTTTCGACAGGCGGACCGCGTCCTCCATCGCCTTGCTCGACACTTTACCACCAACGCGATAGATCAGCTTGATGTGCGTGTAAACTGCGGGATAACCCTCGGCACGCTCGCCCTCCGCGCTGACTTCCAGGCTGGTGAATGGTTCGCGCTTCTTGCGAAGAATTCCGACCAGGTCAGAGGCGGTGCAGCCGCAGAGCGCAATCAAAACAAGCTCCATGGGCGTGTTCGCTGTCTTCTCTTTAGCCGTATCCATCACAATCGCATGGCGCGACGTGGCCTCACCGATGTACCGCTCGTTGTCGGTCCAGATCGTTTTAGCTGTGATCATAAGGATTTCCGATTTACGATTGTCGATTGCCGATTGTTATTCCTCGCCGTTCGGCGGGAGGCCACCATGATATCGGAAGGCTCGCAACACGCGTAACGCAAACACTCTGGTCCTATTTTGTAGATCTTTAGGCGTTGTCGACATGAGCACCTTCAATCGGCAATTAAAAATCGGCAATCGGCACTTTGTCTGTGACATGTATCACATTTTCACCGCCGGTTATCCGTGCTGGGCTCCGGGTGGATCAACACGCGGAACAACTCCGGCGCGTCCTGCTTGAAGCGAATCTCCAGTTCCGTCTGAATATCATGCACGCGGGCGAGCGACAAGTTATCCGACAGCGTTAAGTGGCAGGAAACGTACAAGCGGCCGCGAACGCGTTTGAAGGTGAAGTCGTGCACGTCGAGGATTTCGGGAAATTGCGCGGCTACGGCTTTCAGCCGATGTTCGAGTTCGGCATCGCCAACCAGCGCCTCCGGACGCTCAATCGTCGCAGGTTCGCTTTCGATATGGGTGAGGATTTCCGAGATCTCGGGAACATCCTGCCGCATCTCGGCTTCCAGTTCGGTGACCTGATCGTGCGCGTCCTTGAGGGTCATCAGCTCATCCAGTTCGACGTGCTGCTCAACGTGAAGGTGTCCGGCAAGATCCTGCACGCTGATGTCGTGAACATTCAAATTGCGCCGGGTAGCCACCGCGCGAATGCGATCGAAGATGTTTTCTGTGCGCTGCGCTCGCGGCAGCGGTTGCACAGTGACGTCGGCGTCGGGCAGGACGCGGCGAACCGATTCTGTTACCGCGCTGACAAGCTGGCCCGATCGCTGGAAGGTGACGTTCCGGGCGAGCCCGACGGCAAGGTCCGCGAAGTAACGATTCCCGGCGCGCCGGATGCGGACGCGGTCGACCTCGAGCACGCCATCGACGCGCGACACTGCGTCGTAAATCTGAGAGCGCACGCCCGCAGGAGCTGCATCGAGCAGAGCGTCGATGGTGCGCCGCGCTAATCGCCAACTCACCGAGATGACAACGCCAGCGACGAACAAAGCTGCGATCGGATCGGCATCGGCCAGCCAGCTGACGTGATAGGTCCGCCCAACCAGAACAAGCGCCAGACCAAGCACGACAACGCCGGCGGACCAGATATCAGTGGAGAAATGCAGGGCGTCGGCTTCCAGAGCCTGGCTATCGTACTTGTTGGCAATGCGCCCGAGGGCGCGCGAACGCCACCAGTCGACAATCATGGAGAACAGCATCACGGCGAAAGCTGCAGTGGAAGGCTCGATCTCAACATGACGAAAGAATACTCGCAAGGCCGCTTCATAGATGATCCAAGCACAGGTTAAAAGCAGGAGGCCAGTTTCGACAAACGCTGAAAAATTCTCGACCTTGCCGTGACCATACTGATGCTCGGCGTCGGCAGGCTTGTCGGAGACGCGCACCGAGAAAAATGTCAGGATCGACGCGATCAGATCAAGCCCGGAATGCGCGGCTTCAGAGAGAATGCCCAGACTTCCGGTGGTCACGCCCACGATCAGCTTAAGGCCTGTGATGACGAGGGCTGCCAGAACGGAGTTCCCCGCGACCGCACGCTTCTCCGCGCGCATCAAGTCCGATGGAGACAACGCCGGCGTGCCTGACATTCTGGAATTATCGCCGCTAAAGGCAGAAACGGCAAAACGATGAGCCAGTGAGTCATTGGGCGATTGAGTGATTGCGTGATTGAGTGATTGGGTGATTTCCGCGATTGAGCGATTGAAAATCGCCTTCTATCGAATTGTGTTGGATCTAGAACAGGTGTTCAATGACTTAATCACTCAATGACTCAATGGCTCAATCACCCAATCTCTCAATCGCCCAATGACTCAATCCCCACTGGTTGTGCTACGATTTCCTGCTGGCATTTTCACCTTTCTGGTGGACCAATCCTGGAGGATCACTGTTATGCGTATGAGTTGGCTGGTGTGTGTTTTGCTGGGAACGCTGGCTTGGGGACAAGCAGCCCAGAGTGCGCCTCCGCCGACCCAATCCCCGAACCAGCCGGCGCCCGCTGATACCTCGGCATCAGTACCTGCTGATGCCCCTGTCCTCACAATCACGGGCGTATGCGCCGAGAAGCCCGCGGCCGGGGCCGACTGCAAAACCATCATCACCAAAGCTGAGTTCGAGAAGCTCGCCAACGCGCTTGCGCCGAATGCTTCGCCGCAGCAGAAGAAACAGCTCGCCAGTGTCCTTCCCCGGCTGATGGCCATGGCGAACCAGGCCAAAGAACGCGGCATGGACCAGACCGAGCAGTACACACAGACCCTCGAGTACGTGAAGATGCAGGTGCTCAGCAACCAATTGCAGCGCAAGCTCCAGGACGAAGCCGCGGACATCTCAGACGCGGATATCGAGAAGTACTACAAAGAGAATCCTGACGCATTCGAGCAATTCAACCTGGACCGCATCTTCGTGCCGCGCACCAAGCAGGTGGAGGCGGAAGCCACGGAAGACGACGACAAAGATGCGAAGCTGACCGCGGAACAGAAGAAGGCGAAGGAAGACGCTGAGAAGGCCAAGGCGCAGAAGAATGAAGAAGCTATGACCAAGCTGGCAGATTCGCTGCGCACCCGCGCCGTCGCCGGAGAAGACATTGCAAAGCTACAGAAAGAGGCATTTGACGCCGGGGGGATGAAGATTGAAGCTCCCACAGTAAATCTGCCGAGCGTTCGGCGAAATGGTCTGCCTCAACCCCACGCGGGCGTATTCGATCTGAAACCGGGAGAAGTTTCGCAGGTCATCAGCGACGCCGGCGGACACTATATCTACAAGATGAACGGCAAGACCACGATGCCGCTCGATCAGGCAAAGAACGAGATTCGTGGAAAAATTCAGAATGACCGCATGCGCGAGAAAATGGATAGGCTGAACGGCTCTTTCAGCTCCGTTTCGAGCGAAGCGTATTTTGGGCCGGGCGGCACGGGTCCGACGACGCCGCCCCGCATGCCGCGTCCGCGGCTGGGTACGCCAGCGGCGGGACAGCAGCAGAATGCGCCGGCGGCGCAACCTTCGGCCGGACAGACTCCTGCACCTAAGAAAGACTGATGGCAAAACCTGTTGTGGTGGTGACCGGAATTTCGGGCAACCTGGGCTCCAGATTGTTGCCGCTGCTCCGCAGTTTCTCGGTAATTGGGGTGGACGTCGTTCCGCCCCAAAGTGATTCCGAACTGCAATTCGAGAGCCTCGACCTCGGAGCGGAGTCTTCCACCCGAACCTTCTACGAACTGCTACGCGATGCCCGTCCCTTCGCCGTCATTCATCTGGCCTTCGTGATTGATCCTGTGCGCACAGGTGTGCTCGAGGTGGAGCGGATGTGGCAGATCAATGTCGCCGGCACGGCGCGCGTGATGGAAGCTGTCACTGAGGTGAATCGAACGGCCGACGACGGGATCAAGCAGTTCATCTTTCCCAGTAGCGTCTCGGCGTATGGGTCCGACCTGCCGACTCCTGCCACTGAGGAATCTACATTCGGTGCGCACACGCTGCCTTATGCCATCCACAAGAAGGAATCCGACGAAGTCGTGCAACAGCGTTGCACCGCCTTGCGCGGATGCAGCGTATATATCTTGCGGCCGCATATTTTTGCCGGAGCCAGCATCGAGAACTATCTGATGGGCGCGTTTCGTGGAACGCCGAATGGCAAGGGAGCTCGCGCCGAACAGATGCGCGCCGCGGGCAAGCGTCTGCCTTGCATGTTGCCCCGAGGACAGCAGTATCTCGACAACAAGATCCAGTTCATCCATGTCGACGACATGGCGCGCTTGATCCGACACATTCTGCAGCGCGAACCGGAGACGCAGCGGCTGACGGTGCTGAATGTCGCCGGCCGCGGCGAGCCTCTTACCTTTTCGAAATGCATTGAAATGGCCCATGCAAAGCTCGTGCGTGTGCCCGGAAAATGGGCAATGCGTCAGGTACTGGCGTTCTTGTGGAAGCATCAGATTTCCGCAATTCCGCCTGAAGCGCTTCCCTATATGACCGGCGAATACATCATGAACACTGATCGGCTGCGCCGGTTTCTCGGACCTGAGTACGAGCACGTCATCCGTTATACGGTCGCGGAGGCGTTTGCTGACAGCTTCAAACCTGCGACCCCAAGCTAGTCTGTCGTCACTGAGCGCACTTAGGTTCGGAGCATCCCGAACCGCCATATACTTGCGGTTCTCCCAGACTTCCCCTCGGGGGCAAATGCCGGATGTAGAGGACCAACTGCCAGATCTCTTCATCGCGGAAGACGCCTTTCGAGGCCGGCATCCCCGAGGGAGAAACTCCGTTCTCGATGATCCAATGGAGCTGGCCGTCCGTGTAGGCTTGCACAGACGGCGAGTTCAAGGGCGGCACCGGCGGCGCCATCTTTTCTGCAAACGGCACGCCCGTGTTCTGACCGTCGAGTCCGTGGCAGACCATGCAATATGAAGTGAAGTTGCGCTGGCCGGCATGGATGCTCTCACTGGTGGAGGCCAACGGATTTTGATCGAAACGCCCGCCGACAGTGATCCGCCGCTTCGCGCCTTGGATCAACCGCGTTTCGAAACTGCCGGGGCTGCGAACCTGACATCCCGCCAGTAGCAAGCACGCAGCCACGACCGCGGCGCCGAGGGTATGGGTGCGATGCACGCCTACTCCACCACGATCGTCATGTTCATGTTGCCGTGATTCGCGCCGCAGAAGTGGTCGCAGATGGTCGTGAAGGTTCCAGCTGTCAGTGGCGTAACCGTCACTTCTGCGGACTGACCGGCTGGTATTTCCTCGTCCAGCTTGAGCGGGCGCAGGAAGAACCCATGGGTCACATCTTCGCTGTGAAGGCGAAGTTTCACGGTCTGTCCCTTCCTGAGCGTGATCTTGTCGGGGCTGAAGGCGAAGCGTTTGGCCGTGATGTCGATGACGGGAACGTCCTCGGCGTGAACCCGGCTCGTTCCTGTAAGCAATAGGGACGCTGACACGCACAGAACTACGGCAATTGTGGCGAGAAACGACTTTGTATGAGACATGTATGTTTTCTTCCTTTCGAATTGTTTTTCAGTGCTTTCAAACAAGCGGATCTCTGAGGAACTGATGGACTCCATTGATTCCCTGGAACTCGCGAGCCGTAAGTTCGACGTCTTCGATCGCGAGCGGGCTCGATTCAGGCTGAGCTTTCCCGTTAAAGCGGACGGTGCGAATTCCCAGATTCTTGAATGGATGTTCCTTGTCGAACGGTACCGGCTTGCGCGGCCCGGTGATGCCGGTTGGATCAGGAAACGCAAAAATCAGCGAGCGAGCCGCATAGTGGTGAACCGCACCGACCTGATGTTCGTCATCGCGATGAATGTGTCCGTAGAGCACCGTCACGTCGTCGTAGGCTGACAGGACGTTCATGACGTCGTCGCCGTCGCTAGTGAACCATTCCCAATCGGGTCGAAGGTCGAAAAGCGGGCGGTGGGTGAAGACCACAATTGGTGCGGTCTTTGGGAAGCGAGCAAGGTCTTTCTTCAGCCAGCCGAGTTGTTCGGTGCCGACTTCCGGCTTGGCGCGCGTGACATTGTCCAACGCGACGAAGTGCACGCCTCGATGGTCGAAGGAGTAATGAGTCTCGCCGAAGAATTCGCGATAGAGTCCGCCACTGTCGAGTCCGGCGTCGTGCTCGCCGGGCACGCACTTGATCAGCGGGACGTTGATTCTCTTTGAGATTTCCTGAAATTGCTTCATGCGCTGCACGTGAACGTCCCGATCCTCGGTATCGTGGGTGAGATCTCCGGTAAAGAGCACCAGGTCGGGCTTTTGCGGGAGCGCGTTGATCATTTCGACGGCGCGCTCGAAAGCCTTGGTGCCAAGTGGATCCGGCGAACCGTTAAAGCCGACATGTGCGTCGCTGAGTTGAACGAAAGAGAACGGGGATGGCTTTTCCCCATTGGCGCGGCCGAGAGCCGAAAACAGGCCTCCCGCTTCGCCCGCGCTGAGGGCTGCTGGGTAGGCAGAATACAGGACCCCGATGCCCATCGATGAAGCGGCAATTTTGAGAAACGATCTGCGATCGGTTTGTTTCATTGACTTCCTCCGATGACTGCGTGCTTGCTGACCTTAAAACTGAAGCGGGGGCGAATTATTCCCCGAGTGATCAAAAAGAAATATTTCTCGCCGAAGTGGGAATAAATCGGCGGTTGTGCGGTTTATGCTATGGAGGTGCCGGATCAGCGCGTGTCTGCCGCGACATTTGAAGAACTGGCTCTGCCCCTATTCGAGCAGCTTTATAACTTTGCGCATTGGCTGGCCCAGGACGCGTCGGAGGCCGAAGACCTTGTGCAGGAGACCTACGCCAAGGCCCTGCGCGCATTTTCCGGATTTCAACTGGGCACGAACTTTCGAGCATGGATGTTTCGCATCTTGCGAAACACTTTTCTGACCTCCAGGACAGGGCTGAAATCCACCTCGGTGAGCGACGACGAGGTAGAGACTATTGCTTCCACTGCCCCGAATCCAGAAACCGTGCTTATCGAGCGGGCCGACCGCGAGATGGTTCGCCAGGCGCTCATGGAGTTGACGTTGCCTTTTCGAGAGATCTTATTGCTATGTGAAGTCGAGGAGATGTCGTACGAAGAGATCGCCCAGGTGTTAGCGATACCGGTTGGTACTGTCATGTCTCGTCTCTATCGCGCTCGCAAGGCGCTCCGAGCACTGATTGTTGAAAAGTTCAAGGGGGCATCGCATGGCGTGTGAGTCCTGGGGTGCAAAGCTCGACGCCTACGTGGACGGCGAACTTTCTTCATCAGAATCGAAAGCCGTAGCAGAGCACCTGCGGGAATGTACCAGTTGTGCCGCATACGCTCTGGGGCTTGTTCAGATGAAGCGATCGATCGCGGCGGCAGGCAAGCGGCACCATCCTGGCGCCGAATTCCGGGAGAAGATCCAGAAGACCATCGGCAGCAAGCCTCAACGTGGCGGAAGCTGGTATTGGAAAATCGTGGCCATACCAGCGGCACTGGTGCTGATTCTTTCCGTGACAGTCAACCTCTATGTCGATCGCGAGAAGGCGCGGCGGGAGCGTATTTACAGCGAACTGACTGATCTCCACGTTTCCACGCTGGCGAGCGGGAGTCCCGTTGACGTAGTCTCAACCGACCGGCATACCGTCAAGCCGTGGTTCCAGGGAAAGATCCCGTTTAGCTTCAACCTGCCGGAGTTGCAAAGCACAGATTTCACTCTTGTAGGCGGACGGGTTACCTACCTTGCGCAATCACCGGGCGCGCATCTGATCTATCGGCTTCGCCAGCACGAGATCTCCGTGTTCATTTTTCAGGACCGTGGGGACGGGACGGCAGCGTTAGCCTCGGCGCCGGTCTCGATGTTGTCGTTTACAGTCGAAGGCTGGACGAAAAACGGGTTGCGATATTTCGTGGTCGGTGATGTGGGAGCTCAAGATATCGAGAATTTGAGCAAGCTTCTGCGCGATGTGGGCTAAAGCCGTTTAAGAAATGGTGCAGTCCTCTTACGCTGTCATCCTGAGCAGCGTTCTTTGCCGCGAAGGAGCTATGAACTTCCTCGCTGCGCCGGTGCTGCCAGCGAGTTGCATAGGTCCTTCGCCGCAAAAGACGCGGCTCAGGATGACATTGTTATGGGTCACAGCAAAAACAAAAGAGCACTAACTTAGCATGCACAATCCTAGGCCGCTTTCTTGCCTCGGTACAGTCCTGCGATTCCGAAGGTATACGGTGTCCAACTGGCTTCGGCGAAGCCCGAATTTTTCATGCGTCCGAGCATTTCCTCTGGCGACGGGAAGCGCTCGACCGAGGCAGGAAGATACGCATAAGGCCCGCGAACACCGGAGATCACGGTACCCACCCGAGGCAGCACCTGCTTGAAATAAATCCGATACAGAACTCCCATGATCCCCTTGGGCTCGCCAAAATCGAGAATTCCGCACTCTCCCCTGGGTCGCAGAACTCGCGTGATTTCTCGCAGGCCAGCATCGTAATCCGCAAGATTGCGGAAACCGAATGCGGAGGTAACCAGGTCGAAATGTGAATCAGGGAACGGGAGATTGAGAGCGTCGGCTTCAATCCACCCCGGAGAGGCCGTCCGATCCGCCGACTTGAGCGCGGCCCGTCGCAGCATGGCGTGAGAAAAGTCCGCACCGACAATCTGCGCCGACGACTTCCCTGCCTGCCGCTGTAGCGCGAAGGCCATATCACCGGTGCCGCAGCACAGGTCAAGGACACGGGCATCAGGGCACATCAGAATGTGTCGAAATGTTCGGGCGGTGCGCCGCCACCATACGCGATCCACGTTGAACGACAGGACGTGATTCAGCAGGTCGTAGCGGGGCGCGATCGAGGTGAACATCTCGCGCACCGCGCGGGCTGCGGAATTCCGGTCGCTTGTCCCTTCCGGAACTGCGCCGACAACTGGAGATTTGGGCTCGGGCACGTTTCTCGGGATGGCCCTACCGCTTCTTCTTCGACTTTGTGCTCTTGATTTGCTTCACGATGCGTTCGATCTGCAAAACGTGATTTGTGTCGTGCCCCGCGAACATGCGCGCCAGATGCGCAATTGACTCCTTGCCGCGCTCTAGATGCATGCCGAAGTTGTCCCAGGTCTCTGGAGAGATTTCCTTGAGCATGGCGAGATTGTTTTCTCGCAGCACGCGGAACACTTCGAGCGAGCGCCGGGCATCGCGCTTACGGTAGTTGAATACCGATGCCCACGCGTCCTGATCAAAGGGTTGAATCGTAATGCCGTTCTCTCCGATGACGGAGCGCATGCGCCAACTGGCCACAACCTCTGCATCAGCCAGGTGCGCAATAATCTCGGCGATCGACCACTTCGCCGGCTCAGGTCGCCACTTCAACTGCGCTGGGGTCAGACCGGAGATGGATTTCTTGAGCTTCGCAGCGGTTGTCCGCTGGACCTTGATTGCATCCTGACCTTTTACATACCCAAGGATTCTTCCAATGTACTGCTCGGCGGTTTCCTGCATGACTCCCCCTAACTTTTGCCCCACACCCATCCACCCCGTGACAGTCGGCGCAATTCTTCGACCGAATCCACAACAGCGCGTTCGGGCACGTCGCTGGCAACTTCGACCTTGCCGATTTCCCGTGGCAAGATGAAATGTACGACACCGTTCTGCGTCTTTTTATCGCTCTGCAGTCGCGCCAGAATCTTCTTCGCGCTGACATTCACTTCCGGCAAGCGGCCCAGGCTCAAGACGGCATCGGCGATCCGGCCGGCGGTCACGCTGTCCGTGCGCCCCACAGTAAGCGCGATATTGGTGGCGGCAATCATGCCCCAAGCCACAGCTTCTCCGTGCAGTGAGCGCTCGATAATTCGTCTCGGCTTCAAGCGCGTGGCCGATCGTGTGGCCCAGGTTCAGTACGCGCCGTAAGCCACCTTCGTGTTCGTCCGCGGATACCACCTCCGCCTTAAGCTTCACAGCCTGCGCGATCAGCCACTCCAGTTCGACTGGATCGCGCTTCAAAATCTTGGCGCGATTCTGCTCGAACCGCAGAAACAATTCGACGCTCCCGATGATGCCGCACTTCAGCGCCTCGTAGAGTCCTGCCCGAAATTCGCGGTCGGGCAGCGTCTTCAGTACGTTCGGATCAATCAGGACAACTTTTGGATGATAGAAAGTTCCGACCAGATTCTTGCCAGCAACCAGGTTCACACCCGTTTTCCCGCCGAGGGAAGCATCCACCTGGGCGAGCACAGTCGTGGGAACCTGCACGAACTCAACGCCGCGCATATACAACGAAGCCAGCAATCCGGCGACGTCGCCCACGACGCCGCCACCTAACGCGACGATCACGGCTTTGCGGTCGGCTCCCATCCGCACCAGCTTTTCCGCCATCGCCTCCACGGTTGCCAGCCGCTTCGAGGGTTCGCCGTCAGGCATCAGAATCACCTCGGGCGCGAATCCCGCCGCCTTCAGTGCAGCCATAAACTTTGCTCCCCAGCGCTTCCGCACCGGGGCGACGGTCACCACGAAAATGCGACTGGTCTGCGGTAACAGATCGCCCAGGATGGATCCTGCGCGCGTGAGCAAGCCGTTCTCGATCCACGCCTGATAGGGACGTGGCAGGACGTGTATGGTCGCTTGCGCCATTGCGTTCCCATAATAGCGTATGCGTTCCCGTCCCTGCCCTCCACCTTCGGTGGTAGTATTGCCCCTCTATGAAGGGTCTGCCAGCCCAGACTGACTTTATCGTCGTCGGCGCCGGTATCGCCGCACTGCGCGCTGCCATCGAATTGGCTGAGTCGGGACAGGTCTTGCTCCTGGCAAAGAAGGAATTTCCAACTTTCAAAGCACGCGATGACAAAAGTGAAGCTGAATGGTTGGGCGATGAAGATGAAGTGATCCTGCACCTGCAGGACACTCTCGAGGCAGGAGCTGGTCTGTGCAATCCCGCCGCGGTCAAGATCCTGATCGACGAAGGCGCCGAACGGATCGACGAATTGCTGGCGTGGGGCAAGCATCAGACCAAAAAGCTCTCCTTTGAACTCGAAAACCCGCACACGCGCAGCCGCCGCTTGCATGCCCATGGCGATTCTACCGGCAGGCAGATCTTGCAGACCCTCTCGCAGAAAGTGGCATCACTGAAACATGTGTCGCAGGCCGCGTTTACCTTCATAACGGAGTTGCGCACTGAAGGCAGCCGGATCGGAGGAGTTTCCGTTCTCGACGAAAAAGGGACGCCTCAAGAGATCGCCTGTTCCGCGGTTCTACTCGCCACAGGCGGATCCGGACAAATCTTCTCCAACACGACAAACCCCGACACCGCCACGGCGGACGGGAGCGCACTCGCGTTCCGCGCCGGCGCCGAAGTGGGTGACATGGAGTTCGTTCAGTTTCATCCCACGGCCCTTTGCATGAAGAAAGTCCCGCGCTTTCCTTTGCCCGAGGGTCTGCTCTCCGAAGGCGCTTTCCTGCGCAACTTTGAACTTAATCGTTTTATGGGAAAGTACCACCCGCTTGGGGAACGCGCTCCCCGCGACCTGATTGCGCGCGCCATCGTTCATGAGATGGAAGTGAGCCGTGCGAACGATCCCTTCGTGTATCTCGACGTGACTCACTTCAGCGCTGCCAAGATTCAGAAGAACTTCGCGCGCGTCTATGCCAGCTGCATGGCTTATAACCTCGACATTACGGAAGATCTTATTCCGGTGCGTCCGGCAGCGAACTGCAGTCTCGGCGGAGTGCGCACCGACCTCGACGGCAAGACGAATGTCGCCGGGCTCTACGCGGCAGGCGAGGTAGCGGCGACAGGCGTGCATGGGGCCAACCGTCTGCCCAGTAATACGCTGCTCGAAGCCCTCGTCTACGGGGCGCGTGCCGGGAAGACGATGCGCGACATCGAGAAGATCTCAGCGCACGCGGCCCCCAATCCGAAAGTAGCATATTCTAACGGCCCCGTGGACGCTGGCGTTGAGGAGTTAGTAGCACAGATTCAGAATCTGATGTGGAGCGAAGTTGGCGTCGTGCGGACACGCCTGGGAATGCAGAAGGCCGTCAAGGCGCTCGAAGAGATGGCTCCGACACTGGCGCATCCAAAAACGCGGCGCGGGCATGAAGCCGCAAACCTTCACCTTGCCGCGCTGCTCGTAGCGCGGTCTGCAGTGGCTCGGGAAGAAAGCCGCGGCACTCACTACCGCATGGATTATCCCGATCACGACGACAAGAAATTCTTGAAGCATTCGGCGGTTCGCGGCGACAAAGTGGTTTTCGCCGCTTAGCCCGACGCCCTCACTTGCCCGCGTCGTTCGTAGCCTTCGCAGGATATGCCACCGAAAGCCCAATCGATATCAGCAGCACCAACGCCACCGTTCCCAGGGTAACTCCGATCGGGATCTCGAAGTAGTCTCCCAGAATCATTTTCAGGCCGACCAGGATCAGGATGACCGCCAAGCCATAGTGCAGGAAGCGGAAGACCTTGATGAGTCTCGAGACGGCAAAATACATGGACCGCAGTCCCAGAATCGCGAACACGTTGGACGTGTACACCACGAATGCCTTCAGCGTGATGGCAAGAACGGCGGGAATGGAGTCAACCGCAAATAACACGTCGGTGGTTTCGATGACCAGAAGCACAACCAGAAGCGGGGTCGCGTACAGCCGCCCATTTTCGTGCGGATTGCGAACGAAGAATCGTCCGCCCCGATAATCCGTCGTCACAGGAATCCACCGGCGCAGCGCCTTCACTACCGGATTGGAGGACGGGTTTACCTGGTGCCCGCCAGATAGAAAGACGCGAATGCCACTATAGATCAGCAACGCGCCGAATACGAACAGCAACCAATGGAAACGCTCGATAAGTCGCACTCCGGCGCCGATGAAGATTCCCCGCAAGATGAGCGCGCCAAGAACTCCCCAAAACAAGACGCGGTGCTGCAGTTCGTCGGGAACCGCAAAATAGTTGAAGATCACCAGGAAGATAAACAGATTGTCGACACTCAGCGACAACTCGACCACGTATCCGGCGACGAACTCCAAGCTGGTCTGACGCCCTTGCCAGAAGTACAGAATGGCCGCGAAGGCGACGGCCATCGCAACATACATCAGGCTCCAGCCCAATGCCTCGCGAAACTTCGCAACATGGCCTGGCCGGTGGAACACGCGCAGGTCAATTATCAGCATGGCCAGCGCGAAGATGTTGAAGAGGATCCAGAAGTAGAGCAAAAGACTCCCCGGCGGCGGTTGGAATTGGAAGTTTTAGATTTTAGATTGCAGATTTTAGATTTCAGGTTGAAAAGATGGACTCGCTCCTCAATCAGGAATCTGAAATCGTCAATCTGAAATCTGAAATCACTTCTGCCTTCCCCTCCTACCGCTCTGCCAATCGTCCCACAGGCCAAAGGCTTTGAACATCTCCACGCTGTTGGTGTCGCGAATTGTTTGCTCGATCTGATCGTGCGTGAGGCGGGGTCCCACTTTCTCGTACAGGTTCGCCAACTCGAAGCCTAACGCGGCTGCTTCGGCGACATGCTTCTTCAATTGCGGGAAGTCAACTTTGTCGTAGGTATCGGAGACCGCGTGATAGTTCTCGAGATAGTTGGCCTCCTGTTGATCGGCGACGAAGGTCGGCACGCCCTCGAGCATGAAGTCGAAGTGATCTGTGCCCCATTCCATATCAAGCTTCAGATTCTTCACATCGAATTGCGCGAGGGGCGAGATCAACTCCTTGGCCATGCCGTACACGTCCTTGCGGCCACCGAGAGAAAAGCCAGTTGTCTTCCCCGTCCCGGAATCGTAGATCACTACACCCGCGGCCCGGTCGAGTTCGGCACGATGCGTGAAGGCATAAACGCGGGAACCGATCAGGCCTTCTTCCTCCGCTGAGAAAAGAATGAAACGAATGGTGCGCCGGGGTGTTATGCCGGATGCTTTGACAGCTCGCAGCGCATCGATGACCAGAGCGGCATTGCAGCCGTTGTCGAGCGCGCCCGTGCCGAGTTCCCAGGAATCCAGATGGGCGCCGAGGATCACGAACTCTTCCGGCTTCTCACTGCCACGAATCTCCGCGATCACGTTCGACGTTTTAACAGGTCCGCCAATCTGGTTCGGAATGGAGAGATCCGCCCAAACGAGATTGCCTGCAGCCAGCAGTCGCACCATGCGCTCGCCGTCTTCGCGGGCAACAATCACCATTGGCAAGCGATCAATTTCCCCGTCCCCCGCATTCGTATGGCGGTAAAGAATGTCGTGCTCGCGAGTCGCGATGAAAGCAATCGCCTTCGCCTTGGCCTTGACTGCGCGATCGATGATTGGTGGCGCGTTCGTGTACTCGGCGAAAAGATCGTCCCAGGTCTTGAGCACGACGGTGTGCACCAGAAGAATCTTCCCGGTCACGTCTCCGGCCTTCTGGAAGTCGGCTTCCGTTCCCTCGCCTACATCGATAACAGGAACATGTTTGACGGGAGTAAGTGCCGGCGCCCACGCCACCGAAACAGCACGGATACGAAAGGAGGAAAGAACCGTCCCGCCTCCCACTCCTGTAGCGCTGACCTGATGGGCCGTCGTCGCGCTCATCTCGGTTGCACCCTCGGACCATGAGTTGGGAATCTCGAAGCCCTCGCTATGCACGCTATCGGCCCCGGCCGCGGCGAAGGCCTGCATGCCCCACTGCACGGCGTGCTGCATGGCGGGGGTGCCCGGGACTCGACCGCCAATCTCGTCGGTCAGTCGGCGAAGATTCTCCTGGATCGGCGAGGGCTGGAGAGCGGCCTGAATGATTTTGTTGACGTCGTTGTTGTCTGCGGGAGGATTTGCGGCAAAAGCAGCTAGATGAATAATGCAAACAAAGAACAGGGTCTTCATAGTTCGCATATTGTTGTGCATTAGAAATGAAATTCTAAAAAAGAGCAAAGAGGCTGAAACCACAAAGGACACGAAGGTTCACGAAGGAAGACCATGAGAGATTTTCTTCGTGAACCTTAGTGTCCTTCGTGGTTGATTGCACTTACTTCGGCGGGAGCGGATCCATCTTGTCGAGGATGCGAAGGGTCTCGAGCACGACTCTGCCAACAATCTGCAGGCTTTGCGGGCTGAGTTTGTCGACCGTGTCTTGCGTCGTGTGATGGAAGACGTTATTATACCCGTAATTGAAATCGATGATGTCGGAGCACGGCACGCCACGCTTCACAAATGGCAGATGATCATCGGTCACCTGCGTTTCGCGGCCGAAGAAATGGGACTGATAGCCCAGACGAGTCGCGGCCTCCAGAATCAGATCTTCCAGCCACGGCGTGGAATTCGTGTCGCGGTCGACGTTCAGATCCCGTCGCCAATCATATCCGCCAGAATGAATGCTTTCGTTTTTCGAGCGTTCCGTCGGCCTGCCACTCTGTGCCAGATGCGTGATGCCGTAAAGACTATCGTCCTCAAAACGCATTTCCATGGGAAAGCCGCCTGAACCGTCGGCTTTCATGGATTCTTCGGCATCGTCCCAAACCAGCCAAACGCTGTATCCGTCTCGTTTCTTGCCGCGGAGTTGATTGGCAATTTCAAGCAATAGAGCACTGGAAGAAGCTCCATCGTTCGCGCCAATGAACGAAGTATTCCTCAGCCAGTAGTTCGTATCGTAATGACTGGCGAGGATGACGATGCCGTCTTTTGTCCCCGGATATTTCGCGATGATGTTGTGCACCGGAAACTTGCCTTCAGGCGTGTCGGCGGTAAAGATATCGTCTTCTACCTGATCGCCTTTCAAATGCGAGGAAATGTAATCTTCGACTTTCTTGTGATTGGCACTGCCCAGCGGCCGCGGACCGAACCTCACAATCTCTTTCACGTACTGCATCGCGCGGTCGCCATCGACGGAGGGCAGCGGACCATCATCCGGAGGAAAATTTAACGGCTGGATTGCGGGCGCGCTCACAGATACGGTTGTATTTTGGGCTGCGCTGGAGTCCTTATCCCGATCGCAGGCGATCACCGCCAGCGCGCCAGCCAGCGCGATCCACGTGAGAAGATTCCCTCGGCTCATCACGCCTTCTTTTCTCTTCTCGCCGCGCGCTGCTTGGGATGCACCAGCCACGCCACCCCAATGCTGAACGCATACAGCGCAATCATGGGCGCGGCAAAAACGCACATGTTTACGATATCGGGTGTGGGGGTAACGATAGCTGCAAGAATGAAAATGACGAGAATTGCGTAGCGGAAATTCTTGATCATGAAAGCGGGAGTCATGATGCCCATAAACGCCAAAAAGAAGACCAGGATTGGCATCTCGAAGATCAGCCCCATCCCCAAAACGATGCTCAGGAAAAGCTGAGTGTATTCCCCGACCGTAATCATGGGCTGGAACTGTCCGCTGAAACCGATGAAGAAATCCAATGCCCGCGGATAGGCGATTCTGTATCCAAAATACCCCCCTAACGTAAATAATGTGATCGTTGAAACCATAAAGGGCAGAACGTATCGCTTTTCATTGCGGTACAAACCGGGCGAGATGAACATCCACACCTGGTACAAAACGAACGGCGACGTCAGAAATAAACCCGCCAGCATTGCAATCTTCAAGTAGAGGTTGAATGGATCGGTGGGGTTCAGATACACCAACTTCTCCGCCAGTCCGTGTGCGCGGAGCGCATCCATGATGGGCTTCTGCATTACCGCGTAGATTCGTTCCCGATATCCCCAGCAGAGGCCCGCGCCCACGGCCACTGCCACAACGGAGTACACGATCCGCTTGCGCAATTCCTCGAGGTGATCGAGGAAGCCCATCGTGGGCATCGACTCTTTTTCGTCTTCCTGCGGAGGAACTTCGGTCGCGACCTCAGGCATGCGATTCCTGCGACGTATTGGATGTCACTTCTTCGGAGGTGGGGACAGCCTCGGTAGCAACCGGCGGCGTCGCGCCATTTCCGGATGTCGAGGCATGTTCTTCAGCGGAAGAAGCCAGCGTTGCAGCTTCGGGCACGGCAACTTCAGCCGGCGCCGAGGTCTCGACCTTGCTCTCCTCGACGGGCGCAGAGTTCAGTGTGCGGCTGGTCGTACCCTCGACAGAGGGCGATGGCGGCAGGATCGTCTGCTTAGGGTTCTCAACCTCCAAGTGAGCGATTTCCTGCTCAATCTGCGCCTTGAACTCGTTGGAAGCCCGCTTGAATTCGTTCAGATACTTCCCGACCTGGCGGGCGATTTCCGGCAACTTCTTCGGCCCGAAGATGACCAGGGCCAGGAAGAACAGGAAGATCGTCTCGGAGAAGCTCATGCGGTTCATCATACTGTGCCTGAGGAAGGCGGAGCAATCGCTGAAGACAAAGAATTGACGTACCAGTTCTCAGTTCTCAGTTGTCGGTTCTCAGTCAATTCCGTGTCAACAGCGAGGATCGGCTGTAGCCGACGCCGCTTATACGCCAGAAACAGTTGACAGTGCCGAGACGGGGGATTTGCCTTTTCTGAGAACTGAGAACCGACAACTGAGAACTGAGAACTTCCATTACCATGTTGGCGACATGCAATTCTGGTTTGCGCGCGCCAGCGAAGTGTCGATCCGGGAGCAGTTGGTCACGCAGGTCATTCTCGGCATTCTGAGCGACGATCTTTCTCCCGGGCAACGTCTGCCGAGTACACGCGAATTGGCTCGGCGATTCCACCTGCATCCCAACACGATCAGCGCCGGATACCGCCAGCTCGAACGCGACAAGTGGGTGGAATTTCGCCATGGCAGCGGCGTTTACGTTCGCTCCAGCAAACCCGAGGCCGCCTCCACACCCTCGCTCGCCATTGACCAGATGATCGCGCGGCTATTTCGATCGGCGCGGAGGCTCGGCGTCTCCCTTCCGCAGGTTCGATTCCGCTTGCGGCAGTGGCTGGAGTTGCAGCCTCCCGATCACTTTCTCTTGATTGAGCCGGATGAGGAACTGCGTCGGATCTTGGCAGCCGAGATCGCGCGGTCCGTCACCTTTCCCGTCGAGTCTTGCGGCCTAGAGGATTGCCCGAGAGCATCCGAAGGCGGGATGCCAGTTCTCCTTCCGAACCGCGAAGCAAAAGTTCGTGAGCTGATGCTGCCGGGCACCGAACTGCTCATACTGCAGATTCGCTCCGTGCCCGCCTCACTCGCCGGATATCTTCCCGCTCCTACGGGTGCGTTGGTGGGCGTGGCCTCGCGCTGGCGGGAATTTCTCAAAGTAGCTCGCGCCGTACTGACGGCCGCCGGATTCCATCCCGACAGCCTCGTCTTTCGAGATTCCCGCGAGCTCGATTGGCAACGCGGACTGAAGGAAACAGCGGCCGTGGTCTGTGATGTTTTGACGGCCGCAGAACTACCCTCGGGCGTCCGCGCCATTCCGTTTTCCCTGCTCTCTGAAACTTCCGTTGCAGAATTGCGACGCTTTGAAGATTTTGTCCGACAGCCGCTTGAGAATTCTGACTCCTGATCGTGACTACCCCATCCAATACAGCGGAACTTCTCACAGGAGGAGCCTTGAAGGAACTGCTCTCTGATGTCGCGTCCCGTGCCTCTCGCTATCTAGCTGGAATCAACGAACGTTCCGTTGCGCCATCGGCCGAAGCGATTGCCAGGCTGCAAGAACTCGGTGGACAGCTGCCCGACGCTTCTGCCGATCCCGCCGAACTTCTCGCGCTCCTGGATCAGATCGGTTCGCCAGCCACCGTCGCAACCACCGGCGGACGCTACTTCGGATTCGTAGTTGGCGGGACCCTTCCGGCTTCGCTGGCAGCGAACTGGCTTGCCGGAGCCTGGGACCAGAATGCCGCCATGCAAATCATGTCTCCCGTAGCAGCAAAGCTTGAGGAGATCGTGGAGGCCTGGGTCGTAGATTTGCTCGGCTTGCCACATGGAACCGGAGCCGGGTTCGTCACTTGCACTACCATGGCAAACTTTTCGGGGCTGGCCGCGGCACGCTCTGCGCTTCTGCGCCGGGCCGGCTGGAATGTCGAGGACAACGGACTGTTTGGGGCGCAGCCGCTTCGAGTTGTGGTCGGGCAAGAAGTGCACGTTTCGCTGCTGCGTGCCCTGGCTATGCTGGGCCTGGGGCGCTCGCGTGTAATCACTGTCCCGGCTGACAGTCAGGGCCGCATGCGCGCCGACGCTTTGCCGCCGCTCGACGAACATACGATCGTTTGCATTCAGGCCGGCAATGTGAACACGGGTGCGTTTGATCCCGCGAAAGAAATCTGCTCACTGGCTCGCGAAGCTGGCGCATGGGTGCATGTCGACGGAGCTTTCGGCTTGTGGGCCGCAGTCTCGCCGCTCTATGCGCCATTGGTGGATGGCTTCGAAAACGCTGACTCCTGGGCCGTCGATTGTCACAAGTGGCTGAACGTTCCCTACGATTCGGGCATGGTTCTGGTGCGCGATCCCGACCATCTTCGCCGTGCGTTGCCTACCGGAAGCGCTGCTTATCTCACGCAAAGTACGCAACGCGAGCCATGGCAATTCACGCCGGACGCCTCACGCCGCGCGCGTGGAGTCGAACTATGGGCGGCCCTGAGATCGCTGGGTCGAAGTGGCCTGCGAGAGATGATCGAACGCAATTGCCGGCAGGCGCGCTTGTTCGCCGATCGCCTGCGCAGCGCAGGCATCCGCGTGCTCAACGATGTAGTTCTCAATCAAGTTCTCGTGTCATTCGGCAGTCCGGAAGAGACCCGGCGCGTCATTGCAGAGATTCAGGCCGACGGAACCTGCTGGTGCGGCGGTACTGTCTGGCAGAACCAGACAGCGATGCGGATTTCGGTCTCGAGTTGGGCCACGACGGATCAAGACGTCGAGCGCAGCGTCGAGGCCACGATCAGGATTGCAAGAAGAGTGGCCGTGGTTTGAGGCGGGTCGCGACGGCTTGCCTCCGACGCGCGGTGGCAGCTCTTGGGCGCAAGGCTTCGATGTCTGGGCCGGCAAGCCGCGCCTGAGCGGCCATCCGGCCCTCTAAGTGACGGCCAGAACCCTCAATCGGAGAGCCCAAAAAGACGCGGCGGAGCATCTTAAAATAGAACGGGTTACCGACGGTAACCATACCGGTCCGGAGCCGTCCAAAGTAGTGATATACTGCCTGTATTCAGTGCAGTAGCTGGGGTGGAAGTAAGCCCTCAACGAAGGAATCTCAAAGATGGCACGTAGTTCACGCCGGTCGCTCTTCCTGGTAGTTTTTTTCCTCCTTGCGTGCGGATTTCTGGGCATTCTGTTCGCCCAGCGCTCCGGCCAACAGTCGTCGATTACCGGCGACTCCGACGTCAAGGACAGCCTCAAGCAATTCACCGATGTGTATGCTCTCGTCGAGGAAAATTACGCCGAGCCGGTGAATGCCGACAAGGCCATTTACAACGGCGCGATCCCCGGGATGCTGCATGCGCTCGACCCGCACTCGAATTTCTTCGATCCCAAGTCCTACGCGCTGATGCGCGAGGACCAGCGCGGCAAGTACTACGGCGTCGGCATGACCGTCGGCCCGCGCAACAACAAAGTCATCGTCATTTATCCCTTCACGGGAACTCCGGCGTACAAGGCCGGCATTCACCCGGGTGATGTGATCATCGCGGTTGACGGCAAGTCCACCGAGAACATGAGCACCGGCGATGTCGCTGACCTGCTGAAGGGACCCAAGGGCACTACCGTTCACATCAGCATCGCGCGCGAAGGCGTTGAGAAGCCGATGGAGTTCACCCTGGTGCGCGACGAGATTCCGCGCTACAGCGTGGACGTGCACTTCGTCATCAAGCCGGGCGTCGGCTACATGCACGTGAACGGCTTCAATGAGACCACTGAGCGCGAGGTTTCCGAAGCGCTGGATTCGTTTGGTGATCTGAAGGGGTTGATCCTCGACCTGCGCGGCAATCCGGGCGGCTTACTCAGCGAAGGCGTTGGCGTCGCCGACAAGTTCCTGAAGAAGGGACAACTGATCGTTTCGCACCACGGTCGCGCTTCAGCTGAGAAGCGCTACATTGCGCAGCATGGTAACGGTGGCAAGGAGTATCCGGTAGTTGTTCTGGTAAATCGCCTGACGGCTTCGGCGGCTGAAATTGTTTCCGGCGCGATCCAGGATCACGACCGCGGCCTGATCGTCGGCGAAGTCACCTTCGGCAAGGGCCTGGTGCAGACGGTGTATCCGCTCTCTGAGAACACGGGTCTCGCGTTGACCACGGCGCACTACTACACGCCAAGCGGACGCCTCATCCAACGCGACTACAGCAACATCTCGCTCTACGACTACTACTACAACCGCAGCGAATCCGAGAACAACGCGGCGAACCGTGAAGTAAAGCTGACTGATAGCGGACGGACTGTTTACGGCGGCGGCGGCATCACTCCGGACGTGAATATTCCTCCCGTCAAGAGCAACCACTTCCAGGACACGCTTTTGCAGCACTACGCCTTCTTCAACTTCGCCAAGCGCTACGTTGTGGATCACCATCCAACGAAGAGCTTTGAAGTCGATGACACGACGATGCAGGCGTTCCGCAAATCGCTCGACGAAGCCAGCATTCCATATACCCAGGCTGACCTGATCGATAACGCGGATTGGCTCAAATCGAGCATCAAGTCGGAAATCTTCATCGACGCCTTTGGTCAGGATGAAGGCATGAAGGTTCGTGCCGAATCCGATCCGGAAGTAGTCAAAGGTCTTGAGCTTCTTCCGCAAGCCAAGGCGCTTGCTGACAACGCGAAGAAGATCGTGGCCGAGCACAATGCGGCCCCGGCCTTCAACCGGTAAGCACACAGAAACTCTTTCGGAAGGCCCGGACCTGGTTCGGGCCTTTTGTTTTCCTTCGTGAGCCTTCGTGACCTTCGTGGTTCAAAGGCGTTTACCACAAAGGTCACGAAGGTCCACGAAGGAAAGTTGGCGCCCAGTCGGTTCATTGACTTACCTTTCTTGCTATGTGAGAATCCGCGCAAGAGGCTGATTTTGCGGGGGCAACAGCGAGAATGCCTCAGGTCGGTTCCGATCCCGCGAGTACTCGCAGATGGTTACAAAATGGATCCTTTTCCTTATCAGGGCAAGAATGCCCGGCCAGCGTGCCAGGCGGGGTGCGCTTGAAGCTGCCTTTGCTGGCGGGAGCGATTTTGCTTTCACTGATCGGAGGATGGACGGACTGGCGCAGCCGCCGGATCCCAAACTGGCTGACAGTGCCGGGCTTAGTGATCGGAGTAGCGGCGAATACAGTCCTGGGCGGCTGGAGTGGATTGAAAGAGTCACTGCTCGGTGCGGGCCTGGCATTCGCCCTGTTGCTGCCCTTTTGGTTGCTGAAGAGTCTGGGCGCGGGCGATCTTAAATTCGCAGTTGCGCTCGGAGCCTACACGGGTCCCGGACCCCTGATTGATATTCTGATCGGCTCGGTTTTTGTTGCTGGAGTCATGGCATTGGCACTGGTGATTTACAAGCGGCGGTTTCTTCAAACGCTCACGAACATCGGGCATATTTTGGTATCGCTGGTTACTTTCCGCCTTCCCGGTTCGCATGTCACCCTCGACAACCCTGACGCGTTGACCATCCCTAAGGGTGTAGCCCTGGCATTGACGGTCATGCTTTATGGGATCTTCTGGAAACTCAGGATGGTGGCCTAATGCCAAGTCTCGCCTCTTATCTGCGAAAACTCATTCGCGACACCCGCGGCAGCGAGATCGCCGAGGCCGCTGCCGTCCTGCCCCTCATGTTCATGATCCTGCTCGGCATCTTCTGGTTTGGCCAGGCATTCAGCATCTACGGCGCGATCACGCGCGCCGCTCAGGAAGGCGCCCGCGCCGGAGCTACTTCTTCTTGCAGCACCTGCAGCGCGGGAGGTTCCCCCGTAACCAACGCGACGAACGCGGTGAACAATGCTCTCACTCTATCCAAACTGGACCCAACCAAAATCCAGTCCCTCTCAGTGCAAGTACCGATACAAATGGCCAGCTTAACCTCAGGCACCAACGGAGTGAATGGTATTTCTGTGTCCTTTCAGTATCCCTTTCAGTTCTGGTTACCTTTTACTTCGCTTAACAAGCAGCGGATCCTGCTCTCAGCTTCGGCCCGCGTACGCTTGGAGGACCAGTGATTCAGAATCGCCAACTTCAAGCGCAACTGGCCGGACTCCGACGCGGAGTCTGGGCAGATGAACGCGCCGCGCAGTTGGTCGAATTCGCCGTCGCTCTTCCGTTGCTGGTTCTATTTGTTGTAGGAATTTTCGACTTTAGCGGCGCCTACACGCTGAAACAAAAACTGACCAACATTACTCGCGACGCCGCCCGGATCGCGGCGAGTGGTCCTGCGACCGATCTCTCAAGCACCTTCAGTGCCGGCAGCGCTCCGGCTTCCGTCGTTGACGCGTTCAACGTGGTCGACAACTATCTCGTGGCGAATCAAATCAGCGATTGCGCTGTGACCGCGAGTAACGTCGCCTCCAGCGGAACGCTCACTTGGCAATACAAAGTTATCCCCAGCGGCAACCCTCCGTGCGGAATCACCCTGACCATTAACCGCGGATACGTCTTTCCCCTGACGGGAACCACACCGCCGTCCGTGACTTGCGCGTCGCAGAGCGCCGGTTCCGGAGCGGGAGTCGTCGGAACTTGCGTTAGTCTGCAATACACGTACTCCTGGAGGTTCGGCCGCGTCTCCAGCCTTTTCGGAGCGAGCAACACGCTGCCATCGCAGATATCGGCCATAGGAGTGGCCCTGAATGAGAACTGAGCCATAATGAGAGCTGAGCCATGAAGAAAACTTTTGTCTCAAGATCACGGGAGCACGGCAGGGAGCATGGCATCACCATGATCTTGGTTGCCGCCGCCATGGTCGCCATCATTGGGATGGCCGTCCTCTCGATCGATGTAGTCACGCTTTACCTGGCGAAAGAGGAGGCGCAGCGCTCCGCTGACGCAGCCGCGCTCGCCGCAGCACGCTTACTTTCTGTGTCTGGCATCACGGGCGATCCGGCGAACTTGACCTCTAATTGGGGCGCCGTTTGCGGTGCCAGCGGAACTGCCACGCTTGTGGCCCAGGCTGTTGCCGCTCAAAACATCGTTGGAAATCAGGCGACGCCCACGGTCGCGGTCACTTATTCGGCTGGAAGCGCCGGGACAGTTGGCGCCGGAACCTCCGATTGCACCAGCCTCTCCACTTCGGCGTTTGGCGTGAACCCGATGGTGACCGTAAAAGTGACGCAAACTGGTCTGCCTAACTTCTTTTCTCGCATCTGGTCCCGTTCAGGGAATAGCGTCAGTGCGACCGCTACGGCGGAGGCGTTCAATCCTTCCGACTCGGGAAATTCCGGCAATCAAGTCAGCGGAACAATTACTCCCGTGCTGCCTCGGTGTGTCAAACCGTGGGTCGTGCCGAACCTAAATCCGCTGATTCCTGCGCCGGTCGGAGGCATTTACTGCAATATGGCTGGCGGACTGGGATGTCATACCCTCGTTGGCTTGACTAACGGTTCGATCACCGATGCAGGTATTGCCTTGAATGGCGGGGATGGCAGCCATGTCGTCGGTGAAACATTCTGGCTAGTTCCGGACTGCGACCATGGTAACCCGAACAATTGCAAACTGCTGGGCGGCACTACCCCTGTTCAGCCGGGGGCGAACTACAACGACTTCTTGGGCTTTATCCAAGGCCCTCCGAATGCTCCCAACCTTCTATCAGCGCCCGGCCAAGTAGGGACGCCAGTTACTGCGGTTCCTTCCTGCAGCGGTGGAGACCCCTACGAAGAAGCGATTGAGGGCTGCGACTCACCGACCAACTATCAATGTGGAGTGACCAATGCAGGTGTGGTCGATTTGACGAAACATAATCCAGGAGTCAACTCCATTACCGATGCTGTTCAGTGTCTGATTCACCAGACGGATGCAACCAACATCACAAGTTCCAGTGGTCAGGACTACCTCAAAACCACTGGGGCTTTTGGCGATCCTTCCGCCTATCCTTTTCAGATTCTGGCCGGAAGCAGCAACCCGCTCGGTGGAGGCTTGGCAGGCACGCCCATTACGAGTAGCAATTCGATTGTGTCTTTGCCCATCTACGACCAGACTGCCGCCACCCTCACTAGCAACAGCACGACGCCCGTGACGTTCGTAGGGTTCCTCCAGGTGTTCATCAACGCAGTGGACGGGAATGGAAACAGACTTGTGACGGTGCTCAACGTCAGTGGCTGCGGAAACGGCACCAATGCGACCGGGAACCCAGTCTATGGCTCTTCTCCTGTACCGGTTCGCCTGATCACACCTCCATAAGCGGACCAAAGACGACCGGTTTCTTCTGAAGTGTGGTTGGAAGGATTCTACTGGCCCTGGGGGTTGTCCCCAGCCGGCGGTGGAGGCGCATTCTCCGGATTTGGGGCCTGGTCCGGCGGGTTCGGCGCAGGAACGGGCTGTTCGTCCAGGGTGGTGTCTTGCTCTTGTGGTTGCGGTGGAGGTGGTACGTATTCTCCCACGGTGCGAGCGCTGAGAATCACGCGATCGAGTTGCCGAGGATCATTGGCGGAATTCAAGATCAGAAAATTGAATCGTGATCCGTTGAGCAGCCGCGCCAGCGCCTCAGCCGCAGGCGCCGGATTGATCTCCGCGATCACTTTCTCTTGCTCGGCGCCGGCGGGGATTGAAATGTCGGCTCCAGTGCGCTGCTGGATTGCGTACAGTACTTCTGAAAGCGTCGCTTTGTTGGAGTGAATCTCAAGCAATCCGTCGCGATACGATACCTGCAGGGGTGGCCCTGGGACGCTCACCGGTTCAATGCTGGTCGTGTAGTTCGTTGTGACCAGGCCGGGACGCCTCGTCGACTGCGCTTCGCTAGTGGTTGCAGCCGATGCAGTCGTCGCAGAATCCCCGGTGACTTTGATCATCACGGTCCGGCCATACGGAAATACCTGATAGGAGCGTGCGCTCTTCAGGTCGAGCACCACACGCGTGACCGGCGGTTTCGCCTGGAACAAGCCAATGCGAACGTCCTTCACTTCCCCGCGATCGACCGACTGACTGCGAACCTGATTACCCAGTACCGCGTTCGGAAAGTCGATTACCAACCGGTCGGGCCCAGTCAGCACCTGGGTCTCGGGAACAATCCGGTCGCTCGCCTCTACCTCAATCTCGACAGTGTCTTTGTTTCCCAGGACTTTCACCGAGCGGACGGACACCTGCGCAATCGAACTGCCTGCCAAGCAAGCACAAGCTGTGGCTGCAAGCAGCCAACCGGCAAGAACACGTGAGCATTTGAGCATCGACATCCGCGCCCGGGTGATATTTTGGGTGGCTATGACTGCGATTGTAGCAGCGCTTTGGGGGTGAAATTCTTCCAAAGGTATTAGCCCTCTGGTTCGTACGGAATATCTCGGCTGAGTACTTCGCCAGGACACCTGATAGGCCTCCTCCCACAGAACCAAGGATACAGAAAAACTAACTCAGATCCAGCCGTGTGCCAGCCTCAAACTTCTGGCCTGTCCCAGCCCTCTCCTCCATATAGAAGTTCTTCGCACATTCTCCTTGGCCGATGGACCCAGACAGTTCGAAGCGGCCCCATTCGCAATTCCCTCCCCGTTATCCACTCTCATCCTCAGCTTTTCCACAAACGCTCCACACCGGAACTGGCGCCGGACGGGCGTTCCCGCAATCTGCTTTTCTGTCAACGTTTTTGATGCCGCCGGAGCGCACGGCTGCCCTTTGGGTTGTGACGAGAATCGTTGACAATTTTTTCTGACCAGCTAGAATACGCCTCGCCTTAAACCTGTAAAATTTTAATCATGAGCCCCGAACTCCTCGATTCCGTTCTTCTCCGTACCGATTTTCCAGATCTCAAATTGAAGGCCAGCGGCAAAGTCCGCGACGTTTACGAAATAAACGAAACCCAGCTCCTTTTCATAGCCAGCGATCGTATTTCGGCTTTCGATTATGTTCTGGCCACGGGCATTCCGCACAAGGGCCGCGTCTTAAACCAGATTTCTCTGTTCTGGTTCGATTTCCTGGCCGATGTGGTGCCGAATCATCTGATTACCGCCGATGTCAACAAATATCCGGCGTCGGTTCGCAAGTACGCGGACCAACTCCGCGGTCGCTCGATGCTGGTACGTCGCGCGGAGATCTTTCCGGTCGAATGCATCGTACGTGGCTACCTTTCAGGATCTGGCTGGAAGGAGTACAAGGCAACCGGCAAGGTGTCAGGGATTGTGTTACCTGCCGGTCTGCGGGAATCCGATGCCCTGGCCGAGCCCATCTTCACACCTTCGACGAAAGCGACCTCCGGTCACGACGAAAACATATCGTTCGATCAGATGTGCGACGTTGTCGGCGTCGAAACTGCGAGCCATCTGCGCGACCTTACGCTGCGCGTTTACAAAAAGGCTGCTGCTTACGCACGTCAGCGCGGCATCATCATCGCCGACACCAAGTTTGAGTTCGGACGCACCGCCCAAGGCATCACGCTGGCGGATGAGGTTCTTACTCCCGATTCATCCCGCTTCTGGCCTGCTGACAAGTACGCACCAGGACGGGCCCAGGATTCGTACGACAAGCAGTATGTTCGTGATTACCTCGAACAAATTCACTGGAACAAGCAGCCGCCCGCTCCCGCGCTTCCTGCGGAAGTGGCCCGCCGCACCAGCGAAAAGTACCTCGAGGCGTATTCCCAGCTTACAGGGCGCAAGCTGGATGTGTGACGGGGGACAGCATCCGGTTTTACCCGAGCACGACTTATGACCTTGAGCGTCATCGATTGGATCATTTGCGCGCTCGTTCTGTTCAGTGTGATCACCGCCGCCATGCAGGGTTTTTTTTCCGAGGCCCTCACGACGGCGGGACTGATCATCGGGTACATCGTGGCTGCGTGGCAGTACCATCACCTCGCAGAGTGGCTGGAAAGTTTTCTGAAGAACCCGTGGTTAGCTGAGATCCTTGGCTTCCTGATCATTTTCTTTACCATCGTGCTCCTGTTCGGTTTAGCGGCCAGGGTTGCGCGCTGGGTTATGAAGGAGGCCGGGCTCAGTAGTTTTGACCGTTTCCTTGGCGCAGTCTTAGGGCTGGTAAGGGGCGGGCTGATGGTGGCAGTAATCCTGATGGGAATGACGGCGTTTGAGCCGGCGTCAAAGCTACTTCAGAATTCGCAACTGGCGCCCTATTTTCTTGTCGTCGGGCGTGCGGCGATCTGGCTGGCTCCTTCGGAATTGCGGATGCGTTTCTATCAGGGACTCGGTTTACTCCATCAAGCTCCCCAGAAGTTTAGCGGCACGCCTGCGACTCCGCCGAAATAGGCTGCGGTGGCAGTCCAACAAATTTCCTGGATAGAGAGAAACTTATCGTGAAAGATCAACTGGAAGCACTTGTCCTTCAAATGTACCGCAGCAACATCCTCTACGCCGAAGGCGTTCGGGAATTCAAGAAACGCTTCATCCTGACGGTTCTTCAGGAAAACCGGGGGAACCAATGCCGCGCCGCCCGTGAATTAGGCATGCACCGCAATACCCTCAGCCGCACCATCACCGAGTTGAAGATCGACGTCCGCCAGCTACGCGATGGTGTCAAGCGTCCGCCCCGCAGCGCCCGCCCCGTCTCCGTGGAAAAGAAGATCGTTCGTTAGGTCTCACCCTAAAAACTAAGGGCAGCCCCTACGGGCTGCCCTTTTGGCATCTCTCTCTGATTCGCCTTACTGAGCCGCCGGTTTCTTATGCACCGGAGCTTTGTGTGTCGGAGCAGTCGCTGCCGGCTTGGCGCGCAGCAACGTGCCTTTCTCCATCACCATCATAAACGGGTTCGGGGTGTAAGATGCGGGCTCGCCCTGGAAGTCAAAGCTGGCCCCATCTTTCGGGATCATCTTCACCGGAACCTTCTCTGCGAACTTCAGCGTGATGTCCGGCTTCTTGGCATCGATGTCGTCCGAACTGCCGGCGATCATGAACTCGTCCGGCGTTGTGCTGATGATGGTGCCATTCATCTGCACAGCCTTGCCTTTGATGGCGTTCCAAACCGCGTCTTGATCTTCCTGACTGCCGTTGGTCAACACAAATTCCCACTGGGCGAAGTCCATCTTGTCGGCCGGGGTCTTCACAACCATATCGTGCGCCTGCTCAGCGGGTGTGGGTGCGGGTTTGATCGGCATCTGCTGACCGTTCGCCTTCGCAGCTGCCAGCAGTTCGGCCCAGCCGTCATCGCTGCCGTGGAACTTGATGTACTGTGAGCGTGCGTACTTTTCTATCCCCGCCTGGTTCTGCGCGGGCGCCACGGCCGCAGCGCGGGCCGCGTACCAGATCCCGTTCTGATAGTCCGGCGGAGTCTGATTCAGATAAGCCAGGGCCAGCGGATACACAACACTGAAGTCGGTGGGGTTCGCATCCACGACGGGCTTTAATGCAGTGGCAGCTGCGCAGGGTAGTCTTTGGCCTGATAATCTGCAATGCCGATCGCGGAGCCAAAAATCTGGTCCATCTGCGGCTTCATCTTTGTGATCTTCGGGATCTGTGATCTTCGGCCAGCAGCCCTGTCCTTGCTCGGCATACTTCTTGCCGTCTGCCAGATTCGCGCTTGGGTCTCCATTTTGCGCCAGCATCCGGTTATAAAATGCCAATAACGCCAAGGCCCGCATGTTGCACGGATTAGCCGCTACAACCTTTGCGGCCGTTTCCATCGTCTTTTTGGAATTGTTCGCCTGCTGGTAGGCTCCCATCAACAATTCGAGCGCCTGACCCTTCATCACGCTGTTGGGATATTGCGTAAGAAATGCTTCCAGACCGCTGATCTTGGCGCTCGGATCCTTCTGCTGCACGGCTGCGACGTACGCGTTGTATTCGGCAGGATCTTTAATTACCGGCCCCTGGGCGGCTGCGCCCGATTGTCCCTGAGCTGGCTGCGCAGTGTCCTGTGCCACCGCGACCACCGTTACCCCAAGCACAACCGCAAGCAGAATCTTTTTCATCAGTATGGCTCCTTAAGAACTCGGGAAATGGCTATTTGGGATCGTATTCTTCTACTCAGACTGCATTCCGACTGGACCGCATTGCGTTCGGATCCTGCTTTGGAATGCACCGACTTCCTGGCAGGTAGCCCCGGGACGGAAGGGGTTGACCCCAGTGGGGCGATGAGGCAGCGAACCCTTTTTCCCGGTTGGCGGGATTATAAGTACCTCTCCTGCCGAAGGCAAGCGCGTTCCCATTCGTCCTCCTCTTTATTGTTAAGATGCGCAGAGCAGAGAACGTGGATGTTCCCAGCTCCGCGCTCGGCCCCCCACGATCGTGCCAGGAGGAACTAGTGGTATGGACACCAGACAGCCCCTTGCCGGACAAGTGTCAGTTATAACCGGAGCAGGCCGCGGTATCGGCTCAGCCATCGCCCGTAAACTCGCCGCCCTTGGCGCCACCGCCGTGCTGCTCGGCCGCACAAAATCCACTCTGGACGAGACCGCCCGCGCCATCGTCGACGCTGGCGGCAAAACCGAAGTGATTCCCTGTGATGTCACCGTGCTGCACCAACTCGAATATGCGGCTACTCGCGTTGATAGCACATTCGGTCGCCTCGACATACTGGTAAATAATGCAGGTGTCGGCGGATTCAACGATCCGCTGCATAACCTGCCGCCGGAAGAATGGGATCGCATTCTGAACACGAATCTGCGCGGCGTCTATTACGCGATCCGCACTTTTGCTCCGGTCATGATCCGCGCCTACTGCGGACACATCATCAACATTTCGTCGCTGGCCGGAAAGAATGCGTTGCCCAACGGAGCGGCGTACGCGGCATCCAAGTGGGGGCTGAACGGATTAACCTACTCGGTCGCGGAAGAATTGCGGAAACACAATGTGCGTGCCTCGGTGGTGTGTCCCGGCTCAGTCGACACCGAACTCAGTCCGCACGCGGGAAAGGATCCCAACAAGATGCTTCAGCCAGACGACATCGCACACGCCGTGGCCGCGATCGTGACGCAGGCACCACAGTCGTTCATGAGTGAGATTCTATTGAGGCCGACGCAAAAGCCATAAGGCGGACCTCAGGCGTCGGACCTCGGACCTCAGCTAGTCGGGAAGATGAACGATGTGGGGACAGCCGCCTTCGGCTGTCCGCGGAGCGCAGCTCCGCAGTTCCTCTGTGTCCTCTGTGGTGAGATATTTCTTGCTGAGGTCCGAGTTCCGACGCCTATTTCTTAAACAGATTCTCAAACGCCGCCCGCGCATCGTTGGGCTTCAGACTCGCAGGTGTGGACGTTTCCTTTTCGCGAGTCACGCGAATCTCGTACAGCGAACAGTCATTGCGCGCATCCTTTTTCGCGATCCGCTCCTTGACCGGCTGCATGCACTCGAAGCGGCTGCCGGGATCGAAATATGTGCACTGCTTGCAGGAGTGCAATTCAAACCCGCACTTCGGACATTGCCCTTCCCCCGAGCTTGCCGCACCCTGCAGCACCGTTCCGCATTGTGCGCACCGCGAGACGGTGCGCGTCCCCGGCAAGTTCACCGGCCGAGGTCCGAGCGCATGATCCCAACGTGGCGGACCGCTCTTGCGCTCCGGCGGCGCCTTGCGCGTCTCCTGGCGGCGTGGTTCCCGATCACCACCATCCTGATATCCTGGCTGCCGATATTTGGCCAACTAAAACCTCCCACGCACGTGGCCGTATTGTCCACCCGATCCTACCCGCCCGGCAAGTGCTCGCATCAAAGGCGGAAAAAGAATTATGGCCACGGATCAAAACGGATCTGCACCGATCGAACGCAGATACTCCACTTGTTTTGGTCGCTGTATATCCGTGAGAATCCGTGGCCGATGGTTTACTCGCTACAATAGTCCCATGATCCACGAAATCCTCCCCGTTGGCCCCCTGCGATGCAACTGCTCGATCATTGGCGACGAGACCACCCACGAAGCGATGGTGATTGATCCGGGCGATGAAATCGAAGACATCCTTGCCCTCGTGCGCAAGCACAACCTCCAGGTTAAGCAGATCGTCATCACCCACGCGCACATCGATCACGTCGGCGGAGCCATGAAGCTCCGCGCCACAACTGGCGCTCCCATCCTGCTCAACCAGAATGACTACGCTCTTCTGAAAATGCTTGACGTGCAAGCAGCGTGGATCGGCGTACCCGCGCCCGGAAACATCGAGATCGATCGCAGCGTCACCACGGGAGAATCTGTCTCCGCGGGCTCACACACCGCCCAGATTCTGCACACGCCCGGCCACACCGAGGGCAGCATCTGCCTCTACTTCGAAGCCGAGAAGAAGCTCATCGCGGGGGACACACTCTTCGCCGGGTCGATCGGCCGCACCGACCTCCCCGGCGGCTCGACGCAGAAGATTATGCGTTCACTGCACGATACGGTGCTGGCCCTGCCGGATGAAATAGTAGTGGTTCCGGGCCACGGCGAATTAACGACTATTGGTGATGAGCGGGCGAGCAACCCGTTCCTGGTTCAACGTTGACGACTTACATGTCTTTAGCGTTGTTATCCTGAGGCGCGGGTTGCGGCGAAGGACCTGTGAACTCCCCGGCCAGTTGCAGACGTCCTTCGCGGCAAAATACGCCACTCAGGATGACAACCGTGATCCTCTGTTTTTTGCAAGGCCCGAAATGAAACTCAGTTAGGCGTCCTATAATGGCCGCCACGATCTCCACCGGCTTTCATCTGCTATAGTGGCCCTGCAGAGGAGCTCAATATGGCTGGAAAGAGTCTGAACCGGGTTCAACTGATTGGCAATCTGGGCAAGGATCCCGAAATCAAATACACGCCTCAGGGCACGCCCGTAGCGAAGATCACCCTCGCCACCAACGAGCGGTTCAAGGACAAGGCCGGCGAATGGCAGGACCGCACAGAATGGCATAACGTCGTGCTGTGGCAGCGTCTGGCTGAAATCGCGGGAGAGTATTTGAAGAAGGGCGGAAAGGTCTACATCGAGGGACGCCTGCAAACCCGCTCCTGGGACGACAAGCAGACTGGCCAGAAGAAATATATGACGGAAGTCGTAGCCAGCGACCTGATCCTGCTCGGCGGGCGCGGCGAAGGCGGAGGTGGTGGAGACTCTGCTGGAAGTTCGCGCGGAGCGTCGGCCGGAGGCAACAACTTCGACCAGCGTGTCCCGGAGCCTGAGCCCGCAGCATCTGGTCCCATCACCGACGAAGACATTCCGTTTTAGTGTGTTTTTGTAGCGCCGCCGTCCCGGCGACTGAAGCGCGGGCGTCTCGCCCGTGCAGCTTTGGGTGAGTGCTCCACCGAAGAGCGAGCCTGCCGCTCGCGGACGGCCGAAGGCGGCCGTCCCCACATAATCTCAATCTTTTTAGTCCCCTACCTCTTAGTCTCCGTCCCCGGTATCGACCGCAACCAACTCCAGGTGCTGCAACAGCGGACTCGAATCCGCAACAAACTCCACGTGCCCGCATCGGGGGCATGACAGAAACGCGTGACCCATTCCCGGAGCGAGGCTCGCCCGCATCAACTGATAGCGAAGCAACTTCTGCTCGCAACGCAGGCAACACACGGTTTTACTGTACGGATCGGTAGAGAGACCGCCGGGTGTCTCAATGGCTGGTTTCATACGGCTCCTCGAAAGTGTCGCAACCCATGCAGGTGCTCCACAAATAGTGCATCGAGTGTAACACGCAGCAATCGTGGGCTACTCCACCCGATCGCGCCGGATTACTCTCTGCAAAAGCAAGCGGCCAGATCTTGGAAGATCTGGCCACCTACACGTGACAGGCTCGAATGGTTTTAGCTTTCAGGCAACGTGAACTTCACTGTGACTCGCGCCTGACTCTCAATTTCCTGCCCATTCTCCATTTCCGGCTGATAACGCCACTGCTTGACCGCATCGATCGCCGACTGCGTCAGCAAGGGATCTCCGGAAACCACTGCAACCTTCCCCACCGCACCATCGCCCATCACCTGAATATCGAGCACAACAGGGCCCTGAATATGACGAGCCTTCGCTTCTGCGGGATATTGGGGTTCAACCCTGTGAATCAGCGAACGCTCATCTCCATCACTCACCGCAGGCTGTCCCGCGCGTGACGGAGATCGGTAAATGATCTTCCCGTTTTGTGTGACGATAAGTCCGCCGGCTGGCGGAATCGGCCTCGCGGTGGGTGGCTGTGCCGTCCCGGTCGTTGTGGCGCTCGATTCAGGGGCATTTGCGTTCTGCGACGTCACGGGGACGGTTTCAGCATTCGGAGAAGCATCGATCGACGCACTCGTCTTTACATGTGCAGCATTTTTTGTAAGCTCCGCCGCCTTCCGCCACCCGATCACCAATCCGAGCGTTACCGCTGTGGCAACGACCAGGAGCACAAGAACAATCCCCCAGACATCGATTCCTGCGCGGTGCTCGGATTCCCCGGCGGAAATTTCTTCGGTTTCGTTCGCCTGAGCTGGCTCGAACTGGGTTGGTTCGATCTCGATTGCCTCGGCATGGATCTTCTCTGCTTCGGCTTGCGGCTCAGAATTCTGCGGTGGCGCCGAGAGGCCAGCTTCAGCCTGTCGATTGCTTTCTGCAATTCTTCCTGCAAGCACCTGCAGGGCGCTGGTCTCGCGCTTACCGAACGCATTTGGCCACGCTGAGAACACCTGGATGACTCCAATGAGTCTTTGTCCATCGACCAGGGGCGCCATCAGCATCGAGCGGACACCCAATAACCGGCATGTCTCCGCATTGACTCGCGGGTCGGTCTCTGTATCCTGGCACTGTTGCATCTCGCCAGTAAGCACGCAAGCGCCGGCAAGACCCGATCTAGCATCGACTCGCACACCGAGGTCGGGTGCGTTCTCGCCGGAGGTGGCTCGGCAGGCAAGCTCTCCATCGCGAAAAAGGGCGATCGCGGCTCCCGTGGCGCCGGTCGCATTCCGGGCCTGCTCGACCACGTCATTGAGTACGAGATCAAGAGCAAGGTCCACCGACAGCGCTCCACCACCGTGAGCGGCCAGCGTCTGCGCCACCTGCGTTAGCTTTGGAGGTTCCGACAAAAGAGCGGTGGCGTTTCCGGACGACTCCTGATCCCCCAATTGCATTCCGTTTGTCACGTCCACCCGCACCCTGGGATCCTGAGTCATACCGAAGCCAAACCGTTAGTACTTCTGGGCAAATGTTGATTTACGGGCGGGTTAGGGGGTTTCAAGCATCGCCGGACTAGCCGCCCGCGAAACTGTTTGGAGCATGACGCGAATCCGGAAAGATGTCAATGATTATGCGCAAAGATACCCAGTAGGCCACTCACCAGGAGGACAGTGCCGGAAATTCCCATTTCCGGTTTTCTGCAACGAATTACCTTACTTTTCCGCTGCGCGAACCGGGCCTGCGCAATAGAATTCGGTAGAATCGATTCTGCACTTTGCGGTCGCGCAAAGTGGGATGGATACCAGGTTTGCTTTTAAGGGATAAACCGATGCGTATTACCGTCGTAGGTTCGGGTTATGTGGGTTTGGTGGCGGGCGCCTGCTTCGCTGACCTCGGTCACGAGGTCGTTCTGGTAGACAACGACCAGAGCAAGGTAACGGCTCTCCGTAACGGCCAGGTCCCTATCCATGAAAAATTCCTGCCTGAACTTCTGACTCGTAACCGCGGAACTCGATTGCAATTTTCTGACGATCTGAAAGAGGCGGTCCGGGTGAGCGCGGCCATCTTTGTGGCCGTTGGCACTCCGCCGACCGAAAGTGGCGAAGCTGATCTTTCCTATGTGGAATCCGTGGCACGCGAGATATCCGGCGCCATCGAAGACTACAAAGTCATCGTCGAAAAAAGCACCGTGCCTGTGTATACCAGCGAATGGATCCGCCGGATTATCCTCCGCAACGGAACCGATCCGGAACTATTTGACGTCGCCTCGAACCCTGAGTTTCTTCGCGAGGGCACCGCGGTCACCGATTTTCTCTTCCCTGATCGAATCGTGATTGGCTGTGACAGCCCACGGTCAGCCGAGGTGCTGCGCGAAGTCTACGCTCCTCTTACGAATGCTACCTACTATCAGCGCGCCGCAGCGATTCCCCAGCCCGATCGGGCCCTGATCCCGCCTCCTCTGATTGTGACCAGCACCAAGAGCGCGGAACTGATCAAGCACGCCTCCAATGCCTTCCTGGCAATGAAGATCTCTTTTATCAACGCTGTCGCCTCCGTGTGCGAGTCGGTGGGGGCGAATGTGAACCAGGTCGTGCACGGTATCGGCACCGATACTCGCATCGGCCCGCGCTTTCTCAGCCCCGGAATTGGTTACGGCGGATCGTGTTTCCCCAAAGACGTCATGGCGTTTCGCGCCGTGGCTCGCGAGCACGGCTACGACTTCCGCCTGCTCGACGAAGTCATGCAGATCAACGAAGACCAGCGCCATCGCTTTTTGCGAAAGGTGAACAGCGCCCTGTGGACCCTGCGCGGTAAACGCCTAGGCGTGCTCGGTCTGGCTTTCAAGGGCGGTACGGACGACATCCGCGAGTCCCCCGCTATCGCCATCGTGCAATCGCTGCTGCAGCAAGGCAGCAAGATTACCGCTTATGATCCCGCTGGCATGGAACGCGCTCGTGAGGTAATTGGCGACCATATCGCCTACGCGAATTCCTCCTACGAAGCAGCCCATGATGCCGACGCGCTACTCATCCTGACCGAATGGGAGGAGTTCGCGAACCTCGATCTCGGCCGCGTTCGCCAGGAACTGAAATACCCGATCGTGATCGACGGCCGCAACCTATATGATCCGGAGGCGATGGCCGCGCAAGGATTTACCTATTACAGCGTGGGCCGCGCGGCCTCGCATCCCGACGGAGTGCCAGCCGCTGTCCTGAAAAACGGCAAGAAAGCATGAGCCAACGACGCGCTCTGATCACTGGCGGCGCTGGGTTTCTTGGATCTCATCTCGCTGACGCCCTGCTTGCCGAAGGCTGGAAAGTGGTGGTCGTCGACAACCTGCTCACCGGTCGCCCTGCGAACCTTGCTCACCTCAGCCGCGAACCGCGATTCGAGTTCATCGAGAAAGATATCTGCCAGCCCTTCGACGTTGGGAAGGTCGATTACGTGTTCCACTTCGCCAGTCCCGCCAGTCCCGAGGATTACCACGCGCATGGGATTGAAACCCTTCAGGTCGGTTCGATTGGCACCTTCCACGCACTGGAAATCGCACGCACATACGGCGCGAAATATCTGGTCTCATCGACGTCTGAGTGCTATGGCGACCCACTCGAGCATCCGCAAAAAGAAACGTACTGGGGGCACGTGAATCCCGTCGGCCCGCGATCGGTTTACGACGAAGCCAAGCGCTTCACCGAAGCGGCCACCGTCGCCTACCGCCGCTACCACAATGTCGACGTTCGCATCGCACGCATCTTCAACACCTATGGACCGCGCATGCAGATCCGTGATGGCCGCGTGGTTCCCAACTTCATGCGCCAGGCCCTGACCGGCCAGGATCTCACCGTGTATGGCGACGGAAACCAGACGCGAAGCTTCTGCTATGTGAGTGATGAAATCGAGGGTTTCCTGCGGCTGGCGAAGTCCGACGAGCACATGCCGGTCAATATCGGCAATCCCAACGAGTTCACAATTTTAGAGTGCGCGCAGGTCGTGTTGAAGATCACAGGATCGAAGAGCCGGATCCGCCATGAACCGCTGCCGCAGGATGATCCCAAGCAGCGCCGTCCGGACATCACTAAAGCCCGCCAATTGCTGGGATGGGAGCCGACGATTGATTTGGAGAAGGGGCTCAGTCTCTCTCTGGACTACTTCAAGAATGCCGTGGCCGGAGAAAGCGCTCTGAGATAATCGGCTCAGCGCATCGAGCAGGTGAACTCCGATTACGCCGGATCGGAATTGGCAGCGACGAAGTCGGTGAGCTTCTTCAGGTTCGCCTGTTCTTCTTTCGTCCTGAGCTCGAATGCCAGTCCCATGCCGTAGCCCGGATGCGACGCTTGCACCACTCCACGCAACCTCAACTTCAGATCGTAAGTTCGCACCAGGATTTCAACCGAAGATCCCAGAGGAAAGGGCAACGAGACTTCAAGATAGCATCCGCCGGAACTCAGGTCCGTCAGGCAGCAGTGGTTCGGAACGGGTGTTCCAGTGCGGTAGACCTCGGCGCCGATGCGGCAACTATAGCGGGTTTGCGCCCGGCGATTGTTAGGATCAACAGTTGTGGCAGACCCACCAACTGGAGTAGCGACCTCTTCTGCAACTGCGGCTTCCCCGCCGTGATGTGGAGTCCACTCCCTCGAGATCACCGACATTCCCAGCGGCTCTTCCATCTCCACTGTCACATCGTTGATCTCGAATAGTTCCTGCTTCTCTTCTTCTTTGGGAAGTCTCGCACCAAGAAATTCGTCCAAAAGTTTGCGCGAAGCTTTGGGTACATCGACGAACTGCACCCCAGCGCGTCCGTTCCAGTCCTGCCAGACTACTTGGCCCGATAGCCTAACACTCGCAGTCTGCCCCGGAAGTTTGAACTGAAAGTACACTTTGCTGGTGGGCGGAATCTTCTTGCCGAACAGCACCGCCATGCCGCCCGGAGCGAGATCGACCAGCGTGGCTTTTTCCTGCTGGACATTGGCGTAGTCGACGGTGGCATGGGTATGCACCACCGCACGCGCATTCTTCCGCTTCTCTTTGCGCATGACCGCACGAGCCGCACGCAGGCTGCTCAATGCCCGGTCGTAAGCCACAGGCTTGTAGAGAACGAAGTTCACACCTAGCGAGAACAGCTCTCGAATACTCTCCTGCGAAGGCACGACCGCCACTGTCAGCGTCGCGTCATTCAACCGAGACGCGCGGGTGTCGCGCAGCAGAGACAGCACTTCCGCGCTCGACTGGGCATCGATGATGATTGCGTCAAACCGTTCCTGGGCAGCGCGAATCGACGCCCGCGCAAAGTCCGGACAGGCCTCGACCTGAATGCTGAGCTCTTTCAAGACGCGGCTCAGAACTTCGGCTGCCGCCTTGTCGGTGCAGACTAAAAGGGCAGATAAAGTCATACGTGCCAATCATCGTAGGTGCCGACAGTTCCGCAAACAAGTTACCGGGGTCACCGGCTGCGAACCCTGCCGAGGCTTCCCTGAGACTTCTCTATCGTTAACCCGCACGCTTTCAATCAGTGACGCTGGTAACCAACGCGCATCCCGAAAGGCCAGTAGTGCTCTATTGGCCCCTCGTGCTTTGACGCGCTCGAACCCTGTTCCTAGGATGATGTGTGACGCGATGAAGGAGCCGCGCTCGCCCTGCTGTTTCTGAGCGGGACGCGATCCGCCCCCATCTTGGCGTTCGTGAACGGGAGAGGGCGTTTGCGAAATCCGGCATCACCCTCCCGGGAAGACCTTATATGACATTGAAGCGACAGCGCGGATTCTCGCTACTGGAACTAATGATCACGGTGGCGATTGGATTGACTCTGGCCGGCATCACTTTCATCGCCATGATGCCAATGTTCAACCGGAATCACGCCGATCTGGCCTATGACACAACGCTGATGGTCTTGCGGAATACGCGCCACCTGGCGATCACGCAGAGCCACCAGTATTACGTGAACTTCAACCCCGCGGGATTTCCTGCCGGCACGATGCAGATCACCTATCAGCCTCCGGCAATTGGAGGAGGCGCATTACCGCCCGTGCAGCAGGTGTCCACCTATACTCTGCCCCCCGACATCAGTTTCAACGTGATGGGAGGCTTCCCGGCCACTTCTCCGGACAGCTTTGGTAGCGGAGTCACGGCCATCGACTTCGGCCAGGGTCTGGGTGGCGCCAGTCTGACCTACGTCTCTTTCATGCCCGACGGTTCCTCGCGGGATAGTCTCGGAAACTACAACAGTGGCGTCGTCTACCTTGCACGCACGGCTGATTCCAACCCGTACAACTCACGTTCCATCACGGTTTGGGGAGCCACAGGCCGGGTTCGTGGATGGCGTCTCTATCAACAGGCCGGCGCTCCCATTTGGATACAACAATGACCCAAAAGAGAATCAAGAGATCGCTTCCACGCAAAGCTGACGAGGGCTTCACTCTCATTGAAGTGATGATCGCCATCGTGGTCATGGCGGTCGGGCTGCTCGCCGTCATCGCTTCGTTCGCCACCGCTATCTCAGCCACGCAATCGGCCGAAGAAGACCTGATTGCGCGGCAGAAGGTGCTTGAGGCCATGGAGAGCATTTATACCGCGCGCAACGCGCAGCAGATCCCGTTTGCGGCGGTGGCCAATGTATCGGCTGGAGGCATTTTCGTGGATGGGCCACAAGCCCTCAAGTGTGCCGGTCCCGACGGCCTGGTGGGGACTGCGGATGATGTGAATTGCACGACGCAGGCCGGCGCGAACTGCCCCGATGGAGGCGCCGAGTGCATGGTGCTTCCCGGGCCCGATGGAATCCTGGGCACTTCCGACGACGTCACCATGAGCCTGGGCAATTTTACGCGCACCATTGCCGTGACTCCGGTCCAGTTCTCCAACGGAGTCGTGAACAACAACATGATGGCTATCAGCATCACGGTCAGTTACACCAAGGCTGGACTTCCCGCCCGTTCATTCAGCGCGAACGGCTTGATTTCCGCCTATCACTAGACTGCGGACGAGGACTCTGAATTATGCGAACGCTTAAATCGCAACGTGGTTTCAGCTTGCTGGAATTGCTGGTGGCCTCCTCCATCGGTCTGACTGTAGTTCTGGTGATGACCAGCCTGTTCAAGACGGGCATGGATGCGACGATGCGAGTCACGCAGCGCGCGGAGACGCAGCAGAATTTGCGCGCGGCCATCGAGCTCATGACTAAAGACGTCAGTCTGGCCGGTGCCGGCCTTCCATCCGGAGGCCTGCAGCTCAGTACCGGTGGAGTGCCATCGCTATACGCATGCAATCAGACCGGCACCTGCTATATCAACGGTGACACGTATCCGAATAACGGCGCGGGAACTCCCAACTATATGTTTCCCCTGATCCCGGGTTTCTCAAACGGTGTGCAAAACGGCGCGGTAATCCCAGCGGCTCCCGGACAGGTGAACAGCAGTATCACCTCGATTTACTGCGACTATAACTTTCCGCTTTCGAATTTCACTTTCACGTTCCCCAGCGGAGTTTCGGCGAATGTAGCCGTCAACAATGGTGCCATAACACCCAACAACATTCTGGCTCCGGGCGGACTGCAGGTGGGCGATCTGCTGATGTTTCTGGTGGCGACGCCGGGAAATGGCACAACTTCGTCGGGTACATCTCTGGTGCAGAATGCCGCGGTAGTGGCGGAAATCACCGGCATCCCTAATAACACCACGATCAACTTCGCCACCGGCGACGCGCTCAACATGAACCAGGCCGGTGGGACGAACAACCTTGCCGCAGTGGCGGGTGCTGCCGCAGCTGTCGGATCCCAGACCAGCGTCTGCCGGCTTCAGGCCGTGTCTTACTTCCTGCAGGTTCCCCCTGCCGGGGGCACCGTCCAGACTCCGCGCCTGATGCGGCAAGTCAACGGCCTCAACGCTGTGCCGGTGGCTGATGGAATTATCAATTTGCAGTTCACGTACGACGTTATCGATACGACTACGGGAACCGTCGTTGCCAACCAGCAAAACCCGATCGGAGCGGGCGAGTCCCCCAACCTGATTCAGAAGGTCAATATCTGGATCATGGGATCCAGTCCGACCACGAGCGGCAACAAGTCGCAAAATATGTATCTGGCGACTTCGGTTTCCACGCGAGATATGACGTTCTGTAACTCCTACGGCTACGCCACGACTTCGTGCCAATAGGAGCGGCAATGAAAGGGAGAACCATGGGCATGCGCGACCACAATTCACGAGGTTTCACTCTGATCGCAGCTCTGATGCTGACGATCCTGCTGTCGGGAGTAGCCGTCGGGCTACTGTACATGGTCAGCAACGAAGCCAGGATGGGCGGCAACGACCTCGAGGGCAACCTCGCCTACTACGGCGCCGAAGCCGGCATCGAGAACCTGACCTCGGAGCTCTCCCAACTTTACCAGACTTCGCAGAGTCCCAATGCCGCCTCCATCACGGCGCTGACGAATCCTGCCAACTATCCGACGGCGGTTCCCGGCTCCAACATCACCAACATGAGTTACGTCGAATGCATCACCTGGCCGCCAAACCAGACCTGCCCTGCTCCTGCTTCAAACCCGGTCGGCGCGTGGGACATCGTTGGATCCGGACCGGACCAAGGCATGGTAGCCACGCTGATCCCGTTCACGCTGCAGGTCACCGCGTCCCGTCAAGCCGGAAGCGGACAGGTCTCGACCTACTCCAGCCTCGCCGCAACGGGAGCCTCCGTCAACTTAACTCGAACCGTGGAAGTGGCTCTGCTTCCTGCCTTTGAATTCGGTGTATTCTGCGATGGCGATTGCGATTACTTCGCCGGGCCCAACTTTAATTTCGGCGGACGCGTTCACACCAACGGCAACCTCTTTCTGGCATCGGGAAGTACACTTACCTTCACCGATAAACTCGCCGCTGTGGGTCAGGTCATTACAGATCAACTCGAAAATGGCCACTCCACTTCGGCGGGATATACCGGCGTTCCGTATGTCCCCAATGCCGGCGGAGGCTGCCCCGCCGCACCAGGCACAGGTCCGGCAGCAAACTGCCTCGCCTTATCGACCGGAAGCTGGACCGGTGGGTTTCCCCCGACCGGGGCTGCGAATCCTGGGTGGACTGGCATCTCCAAATCCACCTTTAACGGATTTATTGAGAACGGACTGACCGGTGCCAAGAAGCTGCAATTGCCCTTCGTGGGCGCGTCGCAAGTGGGCGCGATCGACATCGTACGCAGGCCACAAGCCTCTGACCCACCTCTGCTAAGCACCTCGCGACTCTACTCAAAAGCCGAGATCCGAATTCTCTTAGCCGATACGATCGGCGATTTGCATCCAGACCGGGGGTCCAGCGCCTTGCCTGATGGAAACGATGTGCAGCTCGTGCTGCCCTCAGCCGCCGGATACAAGCTGCTCAACTACACGGGTGTGGTGGGGTCGAACTATATGTACTACGCCACCGGTACTAACGGCGTCAATGGATGGACTACGCCCACCGTAGCTGGTTGTTCCAGCCCCTGGCCGCTGCACGGAGAGGTTACCGCAATGAGTGTCTGCCAAGGGGCATGGCTTAGAGTCGAGTATCTGAACAACGCCGGCAATTGGGTAGGAGTGACGCAGGAGTGGCTGGGATTCGGCTTTGGCCGCCCCTATAATATGCCGCCTACACAGCCCTGGAGCCCCGGCACAGGCACTCCTTGCCCTATCTATACGGTCACGCCTAGCCTCTCGTCCACCGGTGCTATGAGCGGTGGCCCTTACCCCAGCGGGCAGTGCTACAACCCGGTCAGCCCTGCCATTCTGATTCTGCAACAGACGCAGCTCGGCAAAACCGTCGCCAATGCCTATGAGAGCGATACAGCCAATAGCAGCAACACGGCCGGAAACTGGATTCCTATCAACTTCTACGACTCGCGCGAAGGCGAACCGCGCGATAACGGCACTCGAAGCAACAACACCACAACCACCACAACCTCGGTCTACACGCCGTGTGGCTCCAGCGGCGTGATGAACGCCGTTGAGCTGGATACGGGTAACCTGTGGTTGTGGCTGCAACGGTCGGGGCCGTATTCAGGTGGTAGCGGAAACCTGGTGAATAACACAAATCAGGGCGGATACATCCTGTACTTCTCCGATCATCGGGGCATGCGAGCCGATAGCCATGCGCCTTACAACACCTACTACAATGGCATGCCCGGTTCTTCGGGACTTGAGGACACGGTCAATTCCAGTTCATCGGCCGGCCTTCCCAGTAACACCTTGGAGCCGACGAGCTACTATACGTTCTCGCCAGAAGATGTTAACGGGGACACCAGCCTCGACATCCAAGGTGAGGCACTCCTGGGAGCCGGATTTAACCTCGTCGCGCCGTACATTTCCCAGCCGTATTTCCCAATTCCTGCCAACGCTGTGACCGCCAGCGCAAACCAGGTGAACTGCAACACGACCACATCGAGCGTCACGACCATCTACACCGGTGCTGGTTCGCCTCAAAACAATATGGTCACCGGTCCACGTCACGTGCTTCGGCTAGTTGACGGCGGTATGACCGGCACCACGACATATCTGCCCCACGCCGCCAGCACTACGGCTTATGGCAATGGTTTCACCGTTACCTCCGAGGAACCGGTTTACGTCCTTGGCAATTACAATAGCGGCCCGTCGGATCCGTTCTGGCCAAGTGGGGGCAGCCCTGCGGGTGCCCTGCACTCCGCCACCGCAATCATTGCTGATGCGGTCTCTCTTCTCTCGAATCCGCCTTCGGGAACAACATCCCCGACCACGAACACAGGATGGCAAGACGCCATCAGCTTCCTCAGCCCAGGCGACATCAGCCATCGGCCGGGTAATACGAGTTACTATCGGGTAGCGATCGCCGCGGGTAAGAGCATTCCATTCCCGCAACCATCCTGGGGAGGCCAGGACTTCGGCACCGACGGTGGCATGCACAACTTCTTGCGCTACCTCGAGAACCGAGGCGCAAATGGGGCAACCGTGAATTACACCGGGTCGCTGATCAGCATGTACTACTCGCAGTACGCGACCGGCAACTTCAAATGCTGCAACGTTGTGTACGGCGCTCCGGTCCGTAACTATTTCTTCGACACACAGTTCCTGAACCCCAACAACCTGCCTCCAGGCACGCCGATGTTCCAGGACGTCGTCAGCCTGAGCTATCACCAGAACTTCACACCGCAGTAAGCACGACTTGAAGCAAGAATGCCCCGGTCTTTCCCCGCAAGGGAGGTTAAGATCGGGGCATTTTTCTTTCAGGGGGCAAGCGATAAGAACTGTACGAGTGGGTGCCCCATCCTTGTCTCTGCGCTTTTCGCAGAGACAGCGTGGGGATTTTGATTTCCTGTGCCCGATTCAAAGATCGATGATTCGAGGAAGTCAACACCCCCACCCTGTCGCACAAAACGCGACAAGGATGGGGCAGCCACTGATTCCTAATACATTCAAACTATCCCTCACTCGTGCATGATTCAGTAGAATTCAATTCCGTCGAGTCGTGGGGGCTCGGCGATTCCCTCGCATGACTACATCAAGTTCTCGCACGCGATCGTTGTGGATTGCCCTGACCACCTTCGCCCTGGTCGGATTTGGCGCATTCATGTTCCCGGCTTTCATCATCCGCCCATTCCGTTCTCAAGCTCCGCGGGCTCTGATATGGGCGATGGCAATCCGCCAGCGCGCTCCGCTTGTTTCCCTGGTCTGCGCGATCGTTTGCTTCCTCCTGATCGCAATGTTGTGGCGGACTGCGAATAAGTGGAGAAAAGTGGCGCTGTCGCTCGCGGCAGTGGCTGTCACCTTCTCCGCCGTAATGTCGCGCCTGAACTATTTTGAGTGGATGTTCCATCCCGTCAACAGCGCGAAATTCGACACTGAATCTTCAAGCAAGCTGGGCGCCGACGAAATGATTCTGGCGGTCCGCTATGGGGCGGACGCTCGCGCGTACCCCATCCGCGAGATGGCCTACCACCACATCCTCAATGACGTCGTCGGTGGAGTGCCGATCGCCGTCACCTATTGAACGCTCTGCCACACGGGTCTGGTCTGGACCCGCACAGTGAACGGCAGGGAACTGCACTTCTATCTGGCAGGCATCAACAATCAGAACTTCCTGATGCGCGACAAAGAGACCGGTACCTGGTGGCAGCAGATCACCGGCGAGGCGATCTACGGCCCGCTGAAGGGCGCGTCCCTCGAACTCGTCCCCTATGACGAGCTCACGTTTGGCGAGTGGAAGTCTGAAGTATCAGGCGGCCTGGTCCTAGCTGAAGTACCGAAGTATGCCAAAGAATACGAAAGCAACTGGGAGCCCGACATCCTGAAGCTCCCTGTCGTGATCAGCTTCCCCGGCACAGAATTGAAATCTCGCGATGTTGTAGTCGGACTCGAACTCAACGGCCTGAGTCGCGCCTATCCCTGGGACACGCTGTTGAAGCAATCACCCGTCATGGATCACGTCGCCGGCACTCCACTGCTGGTGGCGGTAGCGCCCGACAAGAAGTCGTTCCGCGTTTTCGTGAGCCGCATCGATGGCAAGGATGCGGAGTTCTTCCTCAAGGGTGGAACGGAAGACGAGACAGATTCCGCGAAAACATCAAAGAAGATCGAGACGCCCGTCGACGCCTCGAAGAGTAGCGCCGGCGTCACTCCGGCTGTGGCGGGGGCTGCCAGCCCCCACACCCCGCAGCCAGCACAAACCGTAGCTAAGTCCGACCCGCCGGCCAAACCCTGGCTGCTACTCGACACCACCACCGCCAGCGAATGGAACTTTCAGGGCTGCGCCGTCTCCGGCCCCGCACAAGGCAAATGCCTCGACCGGATCTCCGCTCTGAAGGATTACTGGTTCGACTGGCGGAACTACCATCCCGACACGACGATCTATAAACATTAGTCCCAGATCGAGCTTACTCGGGCAACCCCATGCGCCGCATCAGATCGGCATAGCGAGGACCGGAACGTATCGGGTCTAAAGTCGGGTAACGAATACACAGGATCAGTTCGATTTCCTGCTTGGCGTAAGGCTGCTCGAGGTACTGGAAAGCCTTGTTGCGGTCGCCGATAGACGAGGCATTCAGCCCAAGCCAGGTCGAAGCTTCCGTTCTGCCCGAAAATCCTGCTTCTGCCAATTCGAGATAACCCTTCGCATCTGGACTCCACGAGCCCGGCTTTGACACGAATTTCTGCAGTTCGCTGACGGCATGCGCGAAATCGCCCTGCGCCGCATACAACTGCGCCAGCTTGTGATGAGCGGGTGGGAAGTTCGGATCACTCTGCAGTACCTTCTGGAATGCCGCCATGGCCTCCGGAAAGCGATGCGCATCCATCAGCGTTGCAGCGTAGTTCGTATTCATGATGGGCGAAAGCGGATCCAGCGACAATGCTATGCGGAACTCCTGGAAGGCTTCGTCGAATCGTTTCTCCGGGACCAGCAAGGTAAAGGCGTAGAAGTAGTGCGTGGCGGCGCTATTGGGGTTCAGTTCGAGAGCTCGTTTGAACTCTTTCTCGGCCTCGCCCCATTTATAGGAGAACGTTAGCGCATCGGCCCGAGCCGCGTGCGCCTCCGGCAGGGAGTCATCGAGTTCGAGCGCCTTTCGCGTCGCTTCGTCGGCCAGCATCCCTGCCTGCCGTGAGGAGATGCCGGAGTAGTAGCTCGGTATCACGTTGTAGGTATCGGCCAGCCCCGTATAGGCCAGTGCATAATTCGGATCGGCGGCAATAGCCTGCTGGAACAGATCGATGCTCTTCTTCAGGCCTTCCGGTGTACGTCCGTACCAGACCTGCCGTCCTTCGAGGTAAAGCCTATATGCTTCCGGATTCGTCGTACCAGCGCTACCCAAACGGCGCTGTTCGCCGGCATTGGTCTGAAGCCGTAATCGTTTCGCCACGTCGCGCGTAATGTCACTTTGCACTTCGGTGATGTCCGCCGCCTTGCGAACGTAGTGCGCGCCCCAAAGCTCCGATCCGTCCGAGGTATTCACCAGATCCGCCTGCACGCTCACTTCATCGCCGTGCTGCGCAATACGTCCCATCAGCAAAGCGCTTACCTGCAGCGTCTGCCCAATCTTCTGAGGATCGTCCTCCTTTCCCTTGAAGCGGAAGACGGTGCTCCTTGCCATGACTTTGAGTTCCGGCAATTGCGATAAGCCGCTGATCAGGCTTTCCGTAAGCCCATCGCTCAAATATTCGTTGCCTGGATCACCCGTTGCGTTCACGAACGGCAACACGGCCACCGAGTCGATCCTGCTCGCCTGCGGCTTCCCTCGAAGGAAGTACGCTGCGAGAATCCCTGCCACGATCACTACCGCCACTGCGCCTAAAACCACATATTTAAGCGGCGATAATGGCCTGGTCACGGACGCAGAACTGACCACGGTCTGGGAAGAAACGCTCGCTGCCGGGGCGCCAGAGACGCGCCCCGAATCCAGATCGCGCTTTAGCCGGGCGAGATCCGAGCGCATCTCAGCCGCACTCTGATAGCGCAGATTGCGATCTTTCTCCAAGGCTTTATTGATGACGCGTTCCAGGTCCGCTGGCACATCGGGATTCAGACGCATTGCGGGAGCGGGAGCAGCGTCCAAAATCGACTTGAATATCTCCGCCGTGCTGTCGCCACGAAACGGCAACGCTCCCGTGGCCATCTCATACAGCACCGCTCCGAACGAAAAGAGATCGCTGCGGGCATCCAGTTCCTTCGCCCGCGCCTGCTCCGGCGACATATACGCTACGGTCCCCAAAGTCGAACCCGGACTTGTCAACTGCTGCGCCTCAAAGCTGCGCGTCTGCGTGTTCTCCGATGCACTGCCCGATCGCGCTGCTTCCACCTTCGCCAATCCGAAATCAAGGATCTTCGCATGTCCGCGTTGGGTGACGAAAATGTTTGCCGGCTTGATGTCGCGATGCACAATCCCTTTGGCATGGGCCGCGTCCAGTGCATCAGCAACTTCGAGCGCCAGCGCCACCAGCGTCTCGTTGTCCAATGGATTCCCCGCAACCCGGTGCTTGAGGGTCATCCCCTCCAGAAACTCCATCGCGATGAATGACCGCTCTTCGTCCTTCCCGATTTCGTAGATCGTACAGATGTTGGGATGGTTCAGCGCTGACGCGGCTTTGGCCTCCCGCCGAAACCGTTCCAGCGCCTGCGCGTCTTTCGCCAGATCTTCGGGCAGAAACTTCAGCGCAACGAACCGCCCCAGTTCGATGTCCTCGGCCTTGTAGACAACACCCATCCCACCTCCGCCGAGCTTTTCGAGGATGCGGTAGTGCGAAATGGTTTGTCCGATCATGATTTCACTGGGCAAACAGAATCGCCAATGTTAGGTTGCGCGGCGTGCCAAGTCAACGCGGTGAAGCAACTGGAATCGATCCCCGGTTTTCTCCGCGTACTCGGCGGAATTCTCTGCTTATCTGCGTTTAAGTCTTTTGTAGCGCAATTCATCAGTACAAGGCTGGCTGGACCGCGACCGCCCGACTTCGTCTAAACTCTCCAAAGCGCTCTTAACTGGAGAAATCTCTTGTCCACTATTCGCGCTCTTTTCTGGGATGTCGGCGGTGTTCTGCTTACCAATGCCTGGGATCACACCCAGCGAGCCCAGGCACTCAAACATTTTCAAATGGAGCATGACGAAGAGGAGTTCCATAACCGCCATGAAATGGTCGTCTCTTCCTTCGAGCGCGGCAAAATCACCCTTGACGAATATCTCGACCGCACCGTTTTCTATCGCCCGCGCTCTTTTTCGCGCGAGGCATTTCGGGATTACATGTTTTCCCTATCCCAGCCCTTCCCCGATGTCCTCCAGTTCGCTCAATCCCTCAGTAACAAATACTTCATGGGGACCATCAACAATGAGTCGCGCGAACTGAACTACTACCGTATCGAAAAGTTCGGATTGCGAAATATTTTCCGTGTGTTCATCAGCTCGTGTTTCGTCGGCCTGCGCAAGCCCGAGAACGGCATTTATCGCCTGGCGCTGGAGGTGATGCAAATCCCCGCCGAAGAATGCTGCTTCATCGACGACCGCGCCCTCAACCTGGAATGCGCCGCCAAGCTGGGAATGCACACCATCGAGATGGATTCACTGGATCAGCTGCGTGCAGATTTACAGAAACTGGGAGTGAGTCCCTAGGCCGCGCCAAAAACGCACTTCGGCGAATTGTGGAAGAGCGGCGCTTCAACGCCGCGTTAGCCGCCCGAGAAACGCCCGGCTCTTAGCCCCTGTCTACGGATTCTTTCGTGGTTGAGCCGTCCTCACTCCAGCGCTTGCCGGCACATCGGATTCCAGCGTAGTCAGCGTCAGATCGCTAGACCAGCAATCGGCGACCACCTTCCATTCTCCATTCGGCTGCCGCTGCAGCACCCAGAGGTACTTTCCGCGCTCCTCGCGGCGTTTTCCGGTCGAGCCCGGAATCAGCGCCTTGCACCGTCCCGCTTCGTAGGCCAGATCCCCAATGACATCCACGCGCAGGGGCTCGATCTCGACTTCGCCGAGCCCGGCATCGAGCGCGCCAAAGAAAAACTCGCGCACTGCAGCCGCCCCGCGAATGGGAGGGTAGTTCGACCGCAGCACCAGCGCATCGGGGCTGTAAAGCTCGAGCAAATCGTCCAAATGCTTTGTGTTGCAGGCCAGCACCCACTCCTGGGTAATCGCGCGCACCGCAGCCTCGGCCCGGCTTAGATCGCCACGGAGCGAAGCCGCCGAGTTTCGCAATTTATCTTCTCGGGCGGCGTCCCGTACCGGATCGCGCGCCGGTTCACTCGCGCGTGCATACCCGGCTTCCGGCGCGCCCGGGAAGTAGTGATGGTGATAGTGATGATGGTAGTGGTGCGTCTCATTTCCGGTCGGACGCGACATGGCTGGCCTTTCTGCCTCGGGAAACATATTCGGCGGAAGAGCCATAGAGACCGCTGGCTCGGCCTCTCGACGCGTCGAAGGCCTCGCAGCTGCCTTTTCGGCTTCCTCTACAGTGATACCGCACATGCCGCAAAACTTGTTACTCTCACGGTTCTGATAACCGCAGATCCTGCACGCAACAATTTCCGAGTCGGTTCCCGAATCGTGCGTCAAATCCGCGGTCGCATCCTCGACATCAGCCTCGGCGGCTAGACGCTGTACCGCCTCTGTAGCCGCCGCAATCGCATCCGCACTCGGCTTCTCGCGCCGCATCTCAGGCTGTATACGCCGCAAGAGGTCCTGCAACTCAGCACTGGTCACGGGTGTATCCATCGGCTGGGCGTACGGGTTCGGATTGTTTTCTTTTTTGTCCACGGAATGCACGCACCTTTGAGGGAATTCTAGCGCAGCGGCCCGCGCACTGCTATCGGCTGGAAAACTCTACTTTGCCCTCGGTCTCGGTCGGTACGCCGTTGCAGGTTGCCGGGCGATACCTCCACGTACGCACAGTCTGCAGCACGCGGCGATCTCCGGCCACTCCCGCACTCTCAAGAATTAGCGGGCTATGCACGCGCCCATCCGTGCCGATGATGAAGCTCACTCTGACTTTGCGTCCATTCGCTGCGGTCGTGAAGAGGGGATCGGGCGTCGTCAATGCCTCCGGCGGTTCGACCGCCGCGCACGCCGGACGCGAGCTGATATGCGGAACGTCAATGTACTGCGCCGCCCGCCGCAGTGTTCGCGACACTTGCCTCTCGCGTTGCTCCGGAGTCACCGAATGCGGACTTTTAACGGAGATACTTCCGCCCGACAATGCGGGAAGAATCACCAACAAGATCGCAGGCCAGATGCGACAACCCATGAATCCTCACCCTCGGACGAGCAGTATAATCCAATCCTTCGGTGTCGCAAATTTGCGGCCACAGCTCGTAAACTTAACTAGCTTTATATTCAATGGTTTACAGCGCCATCCTCCATTCTTTTTTGGACTTTGTGAAATCGCTTGCGCACAGTGGCGATTCCCTCAGGCGAGGTTCAGACGCCGAGCGACTTTCTCAAGGTGATGAATGTGATTTCGGGCGGACAATTCCAACGCACTGGCAGCTCGACTGTGCCGATTCCTGCATTCGTGTACAAGGTCAGTGCTCGAATCTTAAATAGGCCCCAGACGTATTTCTTGGCTAATGCCGGCAGGTAGAGCGGACGCATGAACGGAAATCTTACCTGGCCACCATGCGTGTGACCCGAAAGTTGCAGGTCAACGGGATATCCCGCAACGTAGTCCGCGTAATCCGGCTCGTGTACCAGCAGGACCACCGCCTCTTCGCCGGGAACATCCCGCAGTGTTCCGGGGAGATCGGCAGTGCCGCCGAGCACGTCGTCCACTCCGCCGAGCCAGAAGCGCGCCCCATCTTTTTCGATGGCAACCGACTTGTTTGACAAGATCGGAATCCCCGCGGCATGGAGCGCGTTCGTGACCCGATCTGCATTGGAAAAAACATCATGATTTCCCAGCACGGACCAGACCCCATGAGGCGCCCGCAACTTCCCCAACAATTGCGCGCACGGTTCCGCATCGGCTGCTCCCTTCGCGGAATTTCCGACCAAAGGCACGGAGACGAAATCTCCCGTTAACGCGATCAGGTCCGGCTGAAGTCCGTTCACGACCTCAACCGCCGACCGGATGGGATGCACAGAGAAATAGGGATCGTAATGGAAGTCGCTGAGAAGCGCGATGGTGAAGCCGTCGAGCCGGCTGGGCCAGCGTCGCAGCGCAATCTCTTTGCGAATCAGCCGCGGACGGTTAGGCTCGATCAGTGTCGAATCGACTGCAATCGCCGCTACTCCAGCAGCCGCTGCCCTTTTGATGAACTTACGTCGGTTGATCGGAGGAAAAGCCAATCGTTCTCAAGCCTGACGCAGCTGAGCGTACTCCACTCACTGCCTATCCAGAATAACCTGAGATCAACAACTCCGGATATGCACCCTCAGGTTCGGAAGAGACTACGGCCGTCGATCCCCGTTCCTCTGCGGGTTCTCTCAGCGATCTCTGCGGTCAAAACTAGCCGCCGAGTACATGAAAAATTCTGGGGGACACAAACATCGAACCAGCCTAGAAACTGAACGTCGCCTGCAGATCGATCCGCCGGACGGCGCTGCCCGTCGAAAACGGCCCCCCCTGCAAGGAATTCGGAACGCCAAAAAAGCTCGATCCCAGGACGCCGCTGGGATTCGCCGCATTTACCTTGTTGAACACGTTGCGAACGTTCACCCCAAACGTGAGATTGTACCGCCGGTCGGTGCTCGGCCCGCTCATCGAGGGACCGCCGCCGAACAGGGGACCCCGCGGACCCCCACCACCTCGGGATCCACCTCCTCCGGGCCCGCCATGTCCCATGCCTTGGGTGTTCGAACCATCCTTCAGTTTCCGGCCCAGCCCAAACGTCTTCGTCAACCGCAAATTCAAGCTGACATGTGAGGGGCCGATTTCAGAGTTGATCGGCAACAGCTGCACTCCAGTCGACGGACCTGCCGAGTCGAAGGTGCCCAAAGGCGTGCAGTAAATACTGAGGACAGGTTTCGTGCCTTGGCCACACGTCGCCTGGCTGACCAGTCCCGGCCGATCATTGAAGATTGAATCTCCATTCAAATCGGTCGGCGTGGTGATGTTATAGGGGGAGCCGGAGCTGGCTACCATAAATGGACTCAACCGGAAAAGGTAGGGTAACGCGATGCTCCCTCCAAGAAAGAGGCGATGTCTCGTATCAAAGCTCGCCCGGCCATAGTCCTGGCTGATGTTGTAGGAATTCGAGGCGAAGTTCGATACTCCAGATGCGTCGCTATTCGCGTAATTCAGCGTGTAATAACCAAACAACTGCATTTTCGATCCGATCCGCACGTTACTGTTCACGATGAGCTGACTTTGCTTGAAATTCGCTTCCGACACGTACTGATAGACGTTTCCTCCCTCAGGATTGGGACGGGTACTGGTACCGGGGAATGGCGCGTTGGCATTGATCGTCGCGAATTGATCAAATCCCCGCGAATTCAGATACGTCACCGAAAGCGTCGCCGACTTCGTGAGCTGCCGCTCTACGCTGACCGCCCCTTGCAGCGTGTACGGCGCATGTAGCCGTGGGCTGATCTCGTAAATCGTGGGAGTCGCTAGGCTGGCACCCGAGAGATCGCAAGCCTTTGCAACCGGGTAGCACGTGGGATTGATGATCACAAACTGCTGCTGCACCACTCCGTTCACCCGCTCCGCCTGCAGAATCTGCTCGGTTTGGAAACGATCGTAAAACATCCCAAATCCGCCGCGGATCACCACCTTCGGAGGAGCGCTTCTCCCACCCACACCCCAGGCAAATCCGAAGCGTGGCGCCCAGTCGCCATGATCATGAATGTAGTTCTGCGTCTCGAAGCGCAACCCATAGCTGAGCGTAATATTCGACCGCACCCGCCAGTCGTCCTGTACGTACAATCCTGCGTCATACGTGGTGAGATTGAAATTCGGAATCCCTGTAGTGATCGATAACTGCGTAGCAATAGCATTGGACGCTCCGCCACTCAATAGCTGCTGCGCGTACGAATACGACACAGGGCACGGACTGGTGGCCGGCAGGAACCGGGGATCGCTTGGATCATGGCACGTAAGATCTGTCGTTCCATTCAGCGAGGAAAACGTAAAAGTCCCATTGAAACTCGATGTGGAGTAGTTCGCATCCCGCAACACCCGCACCCGCGCTCCGAACTTGCTCGTATGATTCCCATGAATCACCGACGTGTAGTTCTGCACCTCGTAGTGATCCTGGTGGTCGATGATCGTCCCCTGATTGTTTCCGCCGCCCCCAAACGCACCGCGCACGTTAATGGTCGGATCAGTGCTTAACGCGTTCTGGCTGTCGCTTTCCCGCAAGTACTGAAACCGTGTTTCGTTTACGACCTTGGCTCCATATACCTGCGTATCGCCGATCTGGACCGTATGCTCATCCGAAACTTCGTTGTAGCCCTGTGAGGGCAGGTTGAACTGCCCGATCCCGTTGTTGTCCTCGGAGTCGCGGAAGAACTGATAGCGGGCTGTCAATGTATTGTTCTTGTTGATCGCATAGTCTAAACGTGGGCCGATGTTGGTCCGGTGCCGCGGGTTCGGCACCGAGTCCAGGATCGTAACCGGGTTGAAATCGGCACCAAGTACCTCGGCATTGATGGCTGCCAGATCGTTGATATTTCGCCGTTCCGCGCTAAAGAAGAACGATGCCTGTTTTCCCAGCGGCCCGCTGAGGTTCCCGCTGTACTGTGTAGAATCGTATCCCTCCTCGGGCCCGGAATAAGGATTGTGCGAATTAAACGCCGAAGAGTTCCCTAACACAAAGAACTGACCGTGGAATTTGTCCGTGCCAGGCTTGGTGAAGATCTCAATGCGCCCGTAGCCCAGTTTGTCGTACTCCGACGAAAACGGATTCTGGTTTATCCGAATCTCGCGAATGGATGCTTTCGGCGGCAGTTGACCCGCCGTGAATCCATCGATATACATCTGGCCGCCATTCGGCCCAGCCGAAGGTCCGGCCAGCGCCTGCAGGTCCGACAGCAATTCGTCGGGATCGTCCGGAAGAGCTTCCAGCTCTTTGCCCGAAAGCGTGATCGCGCCGGCGTTGTTGTTGGGATTCACATCCACCGTGGGCGCGTTCTCCGACACCTGCACCTTCTGCGTCTCGACCTCGATGGTCATGGCCACGTTGAGCCGTAACGGCTGATCGGCAATTACAACGTTGTCGTTCTCGAAGAGAGTGAATCCAGTCGCCGCCACAGTCAGTGTGTACTTGCCTGCGGGCAGGCTCTTGAACTCATACATCCCCTGCCCATTGCTCTGCACCACGATCGGAGAGCCCGCAGCGGGAGTCATAATGACGCTGGCCCCTGAAATCGCGGCTCCCGAAGGATCGGTCACTTGCCCGCGCAATGCTCCCGCCGCCTGCTGCGCGAATGACGGAAGCACACAAAGCAATATCGATAGAACTATGAATGCAGAACAAAGATAGTACTCAACCTTCATATCCATCTTTCCATTTCTGATGTACGAGGATTCCAATCAAATTCTCGGCCCTACTGCGACGCATCGCCTCCGGGAGCGCCTCCGCCCAGGTTCCACGGTGTCAGCATCATCGCCGAGCTGCCGCCGGGCGCAGCTTGCAGGATCGGCTCCACTCCGCTCAGCAGCGTGATTGCCGTATGCGGACTCCCAGGAGTACCCTCAGTCGCCAGGATGCTCACAGCATCTCCCTTTTGAAGATTCATGTCCGCCAATGTAGTGGACGGCATCCGGCTTAACATTCGCTGAATATCAGTTGGGCAGCCGGAACGCATTCCACCACCGTTGCCTCCTCCAGACCATGTCGTGCCCGCTGGCGAGGAAGCCTGAGCGTTTCCAGCAGAGGCGGGTCCTGCGCCCTGCGAAACATTCGCCGGGGCCGGCGCGTCCAGCCGGCATTGTCCCCTTCAGACACATCGCAAACCTCTGCGCCATCTCCGTTGGAATCTTGTGAAGCTGCGAATCGCCGCTGATCCTTACCTGCACTATCTTCTTGCTTGCCAGGTCCTGAACGCTGAGCATTCCTGAACCGGTGTCGACCGACTTCACCGTCGCCGCATATTGCGGAAACACTCCCGCGTACACCTCTTCCGCCGTTATCTCAGTGCCGTCCGCATTCTTATTTCCGCGTGCTCGCAGCTGATCACCCGGATGAATTTCTGCCAGGCTGCTCGGCTTCGCATCCTCGGGCTTGGCCGAATCCGGCGCATAGCGATGCACCACGGTGTCTTTCGTCGTATGGACAATGAGTGTCTTTTTCGCCGTCAGGCTTGGAATTGAAACGGTGACCGTTCCCGCTGGGGCGTCTACCGATTCCACCAGCCCGCCCAGCCCACGCTTCTGCCAGTCCTGGCGAATCTGATCGCTCACCGCCGCAACCGCCGCCTGCGTGATGACAATGACCTCAAGCGCGGAGATGGTATTGCCGTCAGCCGAACCCGATCCGCGTACCCGAATCGTGTCCCCTACGTGCAGATCCTGTACCTCTAACGGCGTCGCATTCTTCAGATCCTTATCGCCGGGTGCAAGCCTGAGAATCCGCGCCGTCGGTTGCAGGGTCACGGAAACTTCCGAGCCTGAAGTCGGCTTGAGGGTCAGCGCAGCACCGTTGATTGCTTTGATCGTGCCGATGCGCTTGGCAATGGCCGGTTGAGCGTCCGTCGCCTGCCCATTCGCGGCGGGCGTCCCTAGGCCCGAGCCTGTTCCAAAAAGCGCAACCACAGAAATCGCTACTAGCAGTCTGTTTTTTGACGTCATACGCCCACCTCTACTGTAACCCGCCCAAGATGGCGCAACTCCATGATTTACAAAGTTTTACCCAAGACAAAACATCCGTTACAAACAGGCCCAAATGAGAGTGCGGAGGCTTGGCCGCGCACCCAGAGAGTTATCGACGGTGCATCCACCGGAAGCTACGATTTTGCTAAGTGAATTTGTCGACATCGGGCCATGGGATGCGTGTACCCAAAGTACGTGCGTGCTTATGCTGGGCTATTTCGGCGATCCTGCCGCTGTTTTCGATGGCGCAGGCGTTGCCGGAGAAACCCGGCGGAGCCATCCTTCATACCCAGGGCGGAGTGTGGGTTAATGGCTACGAGGCTCACGATTCCTCCGCTGTTTTCCCGGGAGACGTCATCGAAACCAAGCCCGACTCTTCCGCCAATCTTAGCCTGGACGGATCCACGGTCCTTATTGCCCCCGAATCTGTTTCCAAATTCCAAGCCGATCTGCTCGAACTCGATCACGGAGGCGTATCCGTTGTCACCTCGAAGAGTTTCAAAGTGCGGGTGAATTGCATCCTGGTCGTGCCCGTAATGAATGAGTGGACTCAGTATGTGGTGACCGATCTGAACGGAACGGTTCAAGTGGCCGCGCGCAAACTGGACGTGAACGTGGAGCACGACCGCGGACGCGGTAAGGAAGTGCCCGAGTCCCAACCCTCACAGGAGTCGGCCTCGGTTCACGAAGGCGAACAGAAAAGTTACGACGAGTCGAAAGTCTGCGGTCCTGGCGCACGTCCCACATCTTCATGGGGGGGAATCAGCCCGAAATGGATTGCCGCAGGCGCGGCGGGAGCGGGAATATTAATCTGGCTGCTGATCCATGGCGGGAACCCGAAACCCCAGATCAGCCCAGCAGCGCCGTAGCCTGCCCTGGGTGCAGCTTTTTCGCCAGGTCTGAAAGACATAAACCAAAGGACGCGAAGTTACACGAAGGACGACTGGCTTACCTTTCGTGATCCTTAGTGTCCTTCGTGGTTAATGTTTCTGACCGCGATCGGCACCAGCACACGCTCATCGATCGCAATGAATTCCCTCAAAGAATTCTTTCGTGCGTGTACCCGGCCGACTCCAGAGCCGCCAGCAGTTCGGAAATGTGCTCAGGCCCGCGAGTCTCCATCGTGATGTCAATCGCCGTGTCGCCAAGATTGACTCCGTGGTAAGCCCGGTCATACGAGGTCTCCACGATGTTCGCCCGATGATCGGCCAGAATTCCGGTGAGCCTGTGCAACGCGCCGGGATAGTCCGGAAGGTGAACGCGCAGCCTCACCAGCCGTCCATCTTTCACCAAGCCGCGTTCGATGATGCGCGAGAGCAGTGTCACATCGATGTTGCCCCCGCACACCAGCACAGCCACCCGCTTGTCCTGCAGCGGAAGCTTGCGGTTCAGCATTGCTGCAATGGCAGCCGCTCCTGCCCCTTCGGCCAGCGTCTTCTCGCGCTCCAGCAGCAGCAGGATGGCGTTGGCGATCTCCTCTTCTTCCACCGTGACGATATCGTCGACATACTTCTGCACCAGCGGCAGCGTCTTTTCTCCTGCACGGCGCACCGCGATTCCGTCGGCAATGGTTTTTGCCGATTCGAGCGTCACCGGCTTTCCCTCCGCCACCGCGGCCTTCATGGAGGGAATCCGCGCCGGCTGCACTCCATAGACCTTCACCTTGGGATTCGTTTCCTTCACCGCGCAGGCGATGCCGCCGATCAGCCCGCCTCCCCCGATCGGAGAAACGATAACTTCGATGTCCGGATGCTGTGAGAGAATCTCCAGCCCGAGCGTTCCCTGCCCTGCAATCACGGCATCATCGTCAAACGCATGAATCAGAGTCAGGTGATCCTGTTCGCTCAGTTCGATGGCCTTGGCATAGGCCTCGTCGTAGTTCGGGCCGTAGAGCACAACCTCAGCTCCATACGCACGCGTCGCCGAAACCTTGGTCAGCGGAGTGGGCAGCGGCATCACGATCCGTGCCCGAATTCCGTGCCGCCCCGCGTGATACGAAACGCCCTGCGCATGATTGCCTGCCGAAGCCGCAATCACGCCATGCGCGCGCTCGTCACTGGTCAGGGTGAGCAATTTATTCAGCGCCCCGCGCTCTTTGAATGCGCCAGTGCGCTGCTGGTTGTCGAGCTTAAGAAAGATGGAATTCTGCGTCAGCCCGGAAAACGTCTCCGAATGTGTGCACGGCGAGACGCGGATGTCTGCACGAATCCTGTTGAGGGCGGAATGGATATCCGAGAGTTGAATCATTGCCGCGCGAAAAGGGGCAAGTCGCTAGAACCGCCAGAACGCTCCGCCACCAACGAAGTAGTTATGCTGGCGCGTCTTGCCGGTGGGGGCCAGCGGAAAATCGGGCTGGCCTGCCCAGAAGTCGCGCACGTCCATCCGTATGCTGAGCTTCTTCCAGACCTTCACATCGAGCCCAAATCCAGCCTCGATGACCGCACTGGTCGTGGACTTTCCGGGATTGGTGCCCCCGTAAATCAGTTGGTTGTTTTGGCTTATATGTCCGAAACCGGCTCCAAAGCTGATCCAAGGGGAGACCGCAGTGGTGGGAAAAAGGTTCACACGCGCGGCCGGAGTGACAAACAGTTTCTTCAGATCGGAAGGAACCACCGAGTTCCCATACTGTCCCGCATTCAGATCAACGTCCCAGTTGTACACCAGCAGGCCCTCGGCGGAGACTGAATAGATGGGAGTGACCAAAAAACGTCGCGCATACTCGCCCTCGATCGTAAGGCCCTTCCCGCTGTGAATGATGGGATCGAAGTAGGTGGCGTTCTGAATACCCTGATCGCTGATAAACGTGCGTCCCACGAGTCCGCCGACTTCATTCTTTTCGTCCTGTGCAACCGCCGAGATCGAAAGTATTGTCGCCACGGTGAGCACTGCAAGACAAAGCCGTTTGCCAGACATTTCCCCTCCCAGCGAGGTTCTCAACCCTAAATTGTTACGGCGGTAAGACATAGCCTAGCACGATCACGCACATTTTGGACCCCAGGAGAACTAATCTTTCTGTTCAAATCCCGTGGAAGGCCAGGTGTCCTCTGCGGCCTCTGCGGATTTTCTCGGCGTCCTCTGCGGTTCAAGCTTTTTGTCTTAACAACTCACCGCCGGTTCTCTCACCTGAACGAGCGCTTCACCGAATGCTAAAATAGAAGGATTGCATGCCAGTCCAAGACCTCACAGTGGGCGGTTCCCCAGAGTTGAAAAGAAAGAAATCTCAGGAGAATACGCCATCGAAGCAGGCCGAACCCCGCCCGCAAAAAGTCGGGTTCGTCAGCCTGGGCTGCCCCAAGAATCTCGTCGATAGCGAGGTCATGATGGGCATGCTCGCCCGCGCCGGCGCCGAACTCACCCGCCACGCCGAGGAAGCCGACGTCATCGTCGTTAACACCTGCTCGTTCATCGACAGCGCCCAGCAGGAATCGGTCAACACCATCCTCGAGATGGCCGCACACAAGGCCGCGGGCCGCGCGAAAAAGCTAGTCGTAGCCGGATGCCTGGTTGAACGCTTCCGCGACCAGATTCGCCAAGATATCCCAGAAGTCGACGCCGTCGTAGGCACTGGCGAGCTAGTCAACATTCTCTCGGCGACGGGCATCGCACCGGCACAGCCGCAGCCGAATTCTCCGTTCGTAGTCCTTAACTCGAGGCCCGAAGGCGATGCCCGCGCTGCGCAAGGACGCTTCTCCCGCGAAACCTGGGACGGCGCCATCGCCGATCTGCCCAATTATCTCTACGACGAAGACACGCCGCGCATTCTCGCCACGCCCGGGCACATGGCTTACATCAAGATTGCCGAAGGCTGCGATCATCCCTGCACGTTTTGCATTATTCCCCAGTTGCGTGGTCAGTTTCGCTCGCGCCGCTTCGAGTCGGTGATCGCCGAAGCCGAACGCCTGGCCCAGTCGGGTGTCCGCGAAATCACGCTCATCGGGCAGGACACCACCTGCTACGGCGAAGATTTCGGCCTAAAAGACGGCCTGGCGCTGTTGCTTGAGAAACTCGCTGGCGTTGACGATCTCCGCTGGGTCCGCTTCCTCTACGCCTACCCCAACAAGATCACCGGTAAACTCCTGGACACGATCGCCTCGCACGAGAAGATCTGCTCCTACATGGATGTTCCCTTGCAGCACGCCTCTGCCTCGCTTCTCAAGCGCATGAAGCGCGGGGGTGGCAGCGACGTCTTCCTCAAGTCGATTGAGAAGATGCGCCGGGTGATTCCCGATCTTACGCTACGCACATCGTTCATCGTCGGATTCCCCGGAGAGACCGAAAAAGAATTCGAACAGCTTTGCGACTTCGTGCGCGAGGCCCGATTCGACTGGATGGGCGCTTTCTCCTATTCCGATCAGGACGGCGCGCGCGCTTACGATCTTGAGAAGAAGCTCTCGACGCGAGAGATTGAACGCCGCCGCAAGCATCTGATGTCGATCCAGCGCCAGATCAGCAAAAAGAAAAAGAAGGCCCTGGTGGGCCGCGAATTCGATCTTCTGCTCGAAGGCGAATCCGAAGAAACCGAACTCCTGCTGGAAGGCCGTACTCCGATGCACGCTCCGGAAATTGACGGCAAGGTCTTCGTCAACGAATTTCCAGAACACCTGGATCCGAAGCCGGGCCAGTTCTACCGCTGCGAGATTACCGAAGCCCACGATTACGACCTGGTGGCAAAGATCATCTAAGCAATGCGGTGATAGTTTTTTCAATCAGCAATCTGAAATCTTCCTTCTACAATGGCTAGGCCCATGCCCCGCAAGCGCACCATCAAAGTCCGCTGCCCAATCTGCAAGAAAGTGGTTAAAAGCACCGACTCCGACTTCCCTTTTTGCAGCGACCGCTGCCGGGTGATCGATCTCGGCAAATGGTCAAGCGGCTCCTATGTGATTTCGTCGCCGGTGAAGGACGCCGAAGAATTGATCCAGGAGGGCGACATCGACGATCAGGACAGAGACAGCTAGATGGCCGAATCTGCAGCCCTCCGCGCCCCACTCTGGGCAACCCTGACCGCAACCTTCTTCGGCATCGGCCACATGCGGCCCGGCCCCGGCACCTGGGCGTCAGCCGCAACCATGCTCCTTTGGGCGGCACTCGCCCATGCCCTGCCATATCCCTTGCGCACACCGATCCTTATCGCCCTCGCGGTCTTCCTTACCCTAGTGGGTATTCCCGCCGCTACCCGCGCCGCCCGCGCCTCGGCCAGGAAAGATCCCAGCTTTGTCGTCATCGACGAGGTAGCCGGACAGCTTATCTCGCTCATCGCGGTTCCGCTCGAATGGAAAACTTTTCTCGCCGGTTTTATACTTTTTAGAGCCTTCGACATCCTCAAGCCTCCTCCCGTCCGACAATTGGAACGACTGCCAGAAGGCACAGGGATCGTGCTCGACGATGTCGCGGCCGGAATATATGCTCTCGTGGCTATGCAACTTCTCCTTCATTGGGGTCTACTAAAATAGGTTTGAACGGGCATGTCTTCAGCCGTGCCGTTCGGACCCAATCAACGCGGGGGCTTTCAAGCCCTGAGGAAACGGTCTTCATTGTTTCCTTTTGCTACTCGGTACTTATCCATGGGATTTTCCGATCGTATCCTCGGCAAGAAAAATGCTAACGGCGCTCCCCACATTGAATCAGTGGCTCCTTCCGCAGCACTGGCCGGGGGCGAACTGCGCATCACCGGTTCCGGACTGCGCCCGCCGCAACTGGGGCGCCCCAAAGTTAAATTCGGAGACTTCGAAGGATCCATCGTGGTCAGCTCCGACGGATTCGTTGTGGCACGCGTTCCCGAAGGCGCGACTTCCGGTCCAGTCGTGGTCGCAACCGACGGGCACGTCAGCAATCCCCAGACGGTGAAGGTCGCAGTCCTGATCGCCGAGAATCTCCATCCGGTCACCAATCCCGCGATCGATTCCGAAGGCAACATTTATGTCACGTTCTCCGGATCAAGAGGCCAGAAAGTCCCGGTATCGATCTTCAAGATCGATACCGACTACAACGTGAAGCCGTTCGTCTCGGAGATGATGAACCCAACGTCCATTGCCTTCGACCGCCAGGGACAGATGTACGTTTCTTCGCGCTTCGACGGCGCCGTCTATCGTGTCGCGCAAAACGGCACCATGACGACGTACGCCGAAGGCATGGGAGTCGCCACGGGCATCGCCTTCGACCGCGACGAGAGTCTTTACGTCGGCGACCGCAATGGCACCATCTTCAAGATTGCGCGCGATCAGCAGGTCTTCGTCTTCGCCACGCTCGAGATGAGCGTCTCGGCGTATCACCTGGCGTTCGGCCCCCAAGGAGATCTCTTCGTCACCGGTCCCAACGATCGCGTCTTCAAAATTAATCCCAGCGGTACGGTCAGCACCTTCTACAAAGGGCTCGGACGCCCGCAAGGACTGGCATTTGACGCGGATGGCAACCTCTACGTCGCAGCCTCACTTGCCGGAACGCGCGGCATCGTCAAGATCACCCCCGACGGCAAAGCCAAGTTAGAAGTATCCGGCCATGGCCTGGTAGGTTTGGCTTTTGCCCCGGGACGTAGCGTCATCCTGGCAACGACAAGCGGTGTTCATCATCTCTCTTGGAACATCCAGGGGCTGCGTCTGGTACCAGAGTGATTTTCGGTTCCTCTGCGTGCTCCGGGGCCGTTCTCCGCGCACTCTGCGTTTCACTCTTTATGTACTGTTAAACTTCTAAGCACGTGAACGCTGAAATCATCGCGGTGGGTTCCGAGATGCTCACTCCCCATCGCATCGACACCAACTCGCTCTACCTGACCGAGCAACTCAACCTGCTCGGCATCGATGTAGTTTTCAAAAGTATCGTCGGCGATAACCTCCGACACATTGTCGCCGCCGCCCAGCATGGCCTTTTCCGCTCTGACATTCTCGTCTTCAGCGGCGGACTGGGCCCGACGGAAGACGACCTCACCCGCGAAGCCGTCGCCGAAGCACTAGGAGTCAGCCTTCGGCGCGATCCCGAAATTATCGCCAAATTAGAGAAGCGCTTTGCCGACCGCGGTTGGAAGATGACGGCCAACAATGCCAAACAGGCGGACGTCCTCGAAGGCGCCACGGTATTGCCTAACCCGAACGGCACCGCCTCGGGCCAGTGGCTATCGGGAGAATTCGAGGCACGCGACCGGATTGTCATCCTCCTGCCCGGACCACCACACGAAATGAAGGCGCTCTTCGAGCAGGAAGTTCGCGATCGCCTGCGCGCCAAAGTCCCTCCGGCACATCTATTCACCCGGACACTAAAGGTCGCCATGCTGGGCGAGTCAGCCGTCGATGCACGCGTTGCCCCAATCTACAAGCGCTACCCGGACGTCGAGACCACAATCCTCGCTGGAGCGGGGGAAATCGAACTGCATTTCAAAACCCGTGCCACAACTCTTGAGGCTGCGCAAGCCCGCGCCGACGAAGTCGCGGATCTGGTGGAAGTCGAGCTTGACGACGCCGTGTACTCACGTGATGGTCAATCTCTCGAGCAAATCGTCGGCTATTGGCTGCAGATGCGTAACGCCACGCTGGCCGTAGCGGAATCCTGCACCGGAGGGCTCCTCTCCGAGCGCATTACTTCCACTGCCGGCAGTTCGCGCTATTTTGTCGGGGGAGCAGTTGTGTATTCGAACAATCTGAAGACGGAATTCGCCGGCGTCCCCGCCGACATGATCGAACGCCACGGAGCCGTCAGCCGCGAAGTCGCCGCTGCCCTGGCCGAAGGCATCCGCTATCGCTGCGAATCAACCCTGGGTGTGGGTATCACCGGCGTAGCTGGCCCGGGTGGAGGTTCGCCTGAAAAACCTGTTGGCCTGGTATTTCACGCCGTTGCCAGCGACACTGGAACCGAAATCGTTGAACGAAATTTTCCCGGCGATCGCAAACGTATCCGCCGTTTCGCCTCAACCATGGCACTCGATATGGTGAGAAGAAAACTGATGTAAGAGAAGCTGCTGGCTACTAGCCGCTCGCTCCTAGCCAGCCTAGTTTTAGCTAGAAGCTAGCAGCTAGGAGCTAGAAGCTTTTATGCGCCTCTTCCTCGCTCTCGACATCGACGACACCATTCGCGACCAAATCTCACGCTTTGTCGACGGAGTCCGCAACTTCTCCCCCGACGCCCGCTGGGTAAAACCGGAGTCCATTCACGTGACTTTGAAATTCATCGGCGAGCAGCGCGACGACGCCGTCGATAAGATCAAGCGAGCTTTGAAAGATGTTTCTACGGCCACCACCGAAATTAAGTTTCGTGGCTACGGTTTCTTCCCGACACCAAAATCAGCTCGCGTTTTCTGGATCGGCATGGAGTCTGGTCCGCAGCTCGCGCAGCTCGCGGCGGCCATCGACGAAAGAATAGCAAGTCTCGGAATGAAGAAAGAAGACCGCGCCTTCAGCCCGCACCTAACCCTGGCTCGCGCCGTAGGCGGATCAGGCTCACCCCGCTGGCGCAAAGGAGACAGCCCCAATCGAGCTTTTTCGTATCTGCAAGAAAAGCTCTCCGCGCTTCCAGTCCCCGAGTTTGGTACCATGACTCCCCGCGAGTTCTTTCTGTACCAAAGCCAACTCTCCCCGAAAGGGTCCAAATACACGAAACTGGCAAAATTCGCACTGCAGTCCTAGGAAGCCTTCTCGAATCGGGGATTTCAGATTTAAGATTTTAGATTGCAGATTGTATGTAACTCGAGTCTTCTGAAATCTGAAATCTTCAATCTCAAATCATCAGAACTCATGCCCCGCTCCGTACTCATCCTCGCTGCCGCGTATCTTCTGGGCTCCATCCCCTTCGGCTACCTCCTGGTGCTTACCTTCCGCGGCGAAGACGTTCGTCGCACCGGCAGTGGCAACATTGGCGCGACCAATGTCTCGCGCAAGTCCCCTGCCCTCGGTGTCCTCACACTCGTGCTCGATGCCGCCAAGGGATTTCTCGCCGTTGAGCTAGCTGCGTACTTCGGCCATGCCGCAGCCGATCCTCGCCTCATGGCCGCCGCTGCCCTGCTCGCCATCACCGGGCACATGTTCCCACTCTGGCTCCGTTTTCGCGGCGGTAAGGGCGTCGCCACCGCTCTCGGCGCATTCCTGCGTTTCGTTCCCTTGGCGGTTGGCGTTGCCGTTATCATCTTCGTAGTGGTCGTGCTCCTCTCGCGTCGCATTTCCGTCGGATCGATCGTGACTGCCGCGTTCTTTCCAGCCACGGTGTGGACTCTTAAGCTATCGCGGGATCCGGCTGTTCTAGCTCTGATCGGGGTGGCTTCCTTGCTGATTATTGGCCGTCACTACAACAACATTCTTCGACTGATGTCTGGCGAAGAACCGCGATTCTCCCTGAGACGCAAATGAGCCAGATCGCCATCATCGGCGCCGGTGCATGGGGCACAGGTCTGGCCACCGTGCTAGGCCGTAAGGGATCGCATCGCGTTCGCCTCTGGGCGTACGAAGTGGATGTCTGCGACTCGATCAATCGAAATCACGTGAACGATAGATTTCTTCCCGGTGCGCGCCTTCCCGACTCGGTCCGCGCCAGCAGCGATTTCTCCACCGTTCTCGATGGCACCGACATCATCGTCAGCGTCATGCCTTCGCAACATTGCCGTGCCCTGTTCGCCCACATGCGCCCTTTCATTCCCCCGCGAACACTCATCGTCAGCGCAACCAAGGGTCTGGAAGAAGGCTCGCTGCTGCGGATGACAGAAGTGATTCAACAGGTGCTGACGATCAAAAACAACCCCGAGGGTGCCCCACTTCTGGCCGGTTTTGCCAGAAGTGGGGATTTTGACTTTTCCATCGGCGCCCTCAGCGGTCCCTCCTTCGCCGTGGAAGTCGCCCGCGGCGATCCGACCGCCATAGCTATCGCCTCGCAAAGTCCCGAACTGCTCAGCACCATCCAGCAGGAATTCAGCGATGCAAGCTTTCGCGTCTACACCAACCAGGATGTCGTCGGTGTGGAACTGGGCGGTGCGCTGAAAAACATCATCGCCATCGCCGCCGGCATTTGCGACGGCCTCGGCCTTGGACACAATTCCGCCGCCGCCCTGATCACCCGCGGCCTCGCCGAAATGACCCGCCTGACCGTCGCCTGCGGCGGCCGCGCCGAAACCATGTCCGGACTCGCCGGCCTCGGCGATCTCGTCCTTACCTGCACTGGCGGCCTCTCCCGCAACCGCAGCGTCGGTGTCGAACTAGGCCGTGGCAAGAAGCTCGCCGAAATCATCGAGGGTATGCATGGTATGGTCGCCGAAGGAGTGTCCACGACAACCGCCGCAGTCGGCCTGGCCCACACGCGTGGTGTAGAGATGCCCATCACCGAACAGATGCACGCCATCCTGCACGAAGGCAAATCTCCAAAGGAAGCCCTCCAGGAACTAATGTCGCGCACGGGTAAAAGCGAGACCACGAGCTAAGATTTCCTTCGTGAACCTCAGTGTCCTTAGTGGTTAAAGGCTTTGCTACGATCTGCCACCCGAACCTCAATCACATCTCCGGACTGTGCCCGCGTGTTACTCTTTACCGGATTTTTCGGGAGGCTTCCATGCGTCTGAGCCCAATCGCCGCCGTCATCATCTCGCTTTGCGGCAGCAACGCTTCAGCCCAAAACAAAACCCTCGCCGAACGCCTCGGCTATCCTCACGATTCCAAGCTTCTGATCATCCACGCCGACGACCTCGCGGTCGCCCACTCCGAGGACGCGGCAAGTTTCGACGCCCTCGACAGCCACGCGGTCACGTCCGCCAGCATCATGGTTCCCTGCCCCTGGCTCACCGAGGTCGCCGCGTATGCCAAGGCTCATCCCGACGCCGACCTTGGCTTGCACCTCACACTCACGGCCGAATGGAAAACGTACCGCTGGAGCCCGGTCGAATCCAAAGACAAGGTCCCGAGCCTGCTCGATCCTGCCGGATACCTCTGGCCCGAGGTAGCCCCCGCTCTCCAGCACATCAAGGCCGATGAAGCCGAGCGTGAACTCCGTGCGCAAGTCGAACACGCAATCGCCGTGGGCATCCATCCCACGCACCTCGACAGCCACATGGGTGTTCTCTTCGCGCGCCCCGATCTGATCGCCGTCTACGTGAAGGTCGCGCACGATTACAAACTCCCTTTCCTTGGAATGCTTACTCCCAACGTGCCCGCGGGCGCGTTCTCTGACAAGGACATCCTGCTGGACTCGGTCGTCATCGCCAACCCAACCGTCCAGCCCGCCAACTGGAAGAATTTCTATCTGGATGCGATCAGGAACCTGAAGCCCGGCCTGACCGAGTTCATCGTCCACCTCGCCTATGATGACGCCGAATCCCAGGCAGTCATGGTCGACCACCCCGACTACGGAGCAGCTTGGCGCCAGCGCGACTACGACGCGATCACTAGCCCCGAGTTCAAGAAGGTAATCGAAGACAATCACGTGATACTGATCCACTGGCGTGATCTGAAAAAGCTCCAGAACCAGTAGCGCCGGCGTCCCCGCCGGCTGTGGGGGGCGTCTCGCCCCCACACCCATCCCCCGCGCGGTCCTAACGCTCGATGCACGCAAACCCCGCGCCAGACGGCACATTTCCTTAGGTACTTTCGTAACCCCCAAACCCCGCGCCCGTGGCTCAATCCCGCGCATTCCCCGATAAAATTCTATAGATACACGTGAAATCCGCCGCCACTCCGCCCCCGGCGTCTGCGACGAGCGAAGGGAAAGACTTGTCCTCGACCGGTACCAACCACGCCCGCATACCGATCATCTACCTCATTCTTGGGGTGTTGCTGGCGATCAGCATCATTCCGATGTACTTCTATTCAGCACAGGTAGAAGCCAGCAACGGCGAACGGTTGAAGACGAACGAGAAACTGCTGCAGAACACGGTCACGCGTTCGCTAGCCGACGATCTCTCACAGCATGAACGCTCGCTGCGCTTGATGCTCGCCAATCTGTCATCGGCCATTCAAGTGGCCTCAGGCGGCGATATCGGTGAGAAGAACATCGAAGCCCCTGAATTGCGCGCCCTCCTCGAAAATTTTGTTTCCTCCTCCGATGAGATAGCCTATGCCACTCTGTTGAACTCCGAGGCCAAGGGCATCCGTGCCGGCAAAATCTCTCCTGATGCCTTTTTGCAGCGCGAACTGGAGCGTGCCTACGCCGCAGCCCGCGACGGCCGCGTCTACAACGGACAGGCGCTCGTCGTCGGTGAGGGTAAGAACGCTCGCACCGTCTTCATCGTCAGTTCCCCGGTGCAATACGGCCCGCGGTTTCTCGGAATGATCGCGTCGGTAGTCGATCTCCAATTCCTGATTCGCCGCCTGCGTGAGGTGGGCGGCGGTCTCACGCCCTACGTCGTCGATGCCCAGGGACGCCTGGTCGCCGCGGCCACACCCGAATTCGCAACCGGCCAGGACATGAAGAATCTCGACATCGTCCGCAACTTCGTCGAGAGTGGCAACAAGGTACAGCTCGCCGAAACGCGCGAATTCAACATGAATTCTGGCTCCGAGCATATCGAGATGCTCGGCACCTACAGCCCCGTCACTTCGCTCGACTGGGCTGTCATCGTGCAAAAGCCGCTGCGCGAGGCCTATCGCGACGTGTACGACATGCAGCGCACCGCCCGCCTGCTGGCCGTTCTGATGGTGCTGTTAAGTATCGGCGTAAGCATCTTTGCCGCCCGCCGCATCACCAACCCGCTGAAGGTGCTCACACAGTCCAGCCGCGCACTCGCCAAGGGAGATTTCTCGCAGCGCGTTCACCTGTGGAGCCGCACCGAAATCGGCGAACTCGCTCAAACTTTCAATAGCATGTCCGAAGAACTCGAACGCTTCGTCGAAGATCTGAAACGCGCCGCCGATGAGAACCTGGCCCTGTTCATGGGCTCCATCCAGATGCTTGCCGGCGCCGTCGATGAAAAGGATCCCTACACTCGCGGTCACTCCGACCGCGTCACGCGCTATTCCCTGATGATCGCCAAGGAAATGAACCAGCCCTCATCGTTCATGGAGATCCTGCAGGTCTCGGCGCAACTCCACGACGTCGGCAAGATCGGCATCGAAGATCACATCCTGAAAAAACCCGGCGCGCTGACCGAAGAAGAATTCGAAGTAATGAAGACCCACACAACGAAGGGCGCCAACATTCTGCGGCCCGTCACCCAGTTGGCCGAAATGTTGCCCGGCATCGAGTTACATCACGAGGCGCTCGACGGCCGCGGATACCCTTACGGCTTGAAGGGCGATCAAATCCCGCTCCTCGCACGCGTCATCGCCGTAGCCGACACGTTCGATGCGCTCACCACCAACCGTCCTTACCAGCAGGCGCACACACCCGATCAGGCATTGCAGATCATCAAGAATCTGGCCGGCAAACGCCTCGACCCTGCCGCCGTCGCCGCCCTGCTCGCGGTCTATGAGCGCGGAGAGATCAAGATCCAGCGCTTCACGATCAAACGTCCCATCCTGCAAGCGCAACCTCAACCGGCGGCCGCTACGGTAGCTCCCGCACCTCAAGAAGCCGCCCCATTAGAACGAACTCGAGTCTGACCTCGCAGGAATTTACGCCGCAGCACCACCTGTGAGTAGGGGGCCCCGCCGTCCCTGCCTGCATCTTCACAGGAACTTCCGCACGGTTTGCTTTCGTGCAATCCTCCACTCTGCACGCCGCGTTATAATGGCGACGCACATGTCTTTGGTCCCTGGCACCAAGCTTGGCCAATATGAAATCCTCGGACCTCTCGGCGCTGGCAGTATGGGCGAAGTCTACCGGGCCCGCGATTCGCGCCTGAATCGCGATGTGGCCATTAAGGTCCTCCCCAAGCTGTTATCTGCCGAACCTGATCGCCTGCAGCGCTTCGAAATCGAGGCCAAAGCCGTCGCCGCTCTGAGTCATCCCAACATTCTGTCTGTCTTTCAAATGGGAACTCACGACGGGGCGCCCTACCTGGTAACCGAGCTTCTGGAAGGAAAGACTCTCGGCGAGAGCCTGCGACGAGGACCCTTGCCCTTGCGTCAGGTGATTCAGTTCGGCGTGCAGATTGCGCACGGGCTGGCAGCCGCACACGGAAAAGGCATCGTGCATCGCGATCTCAAGCCAGAAAACCTGTTCGTCACCAAGGACGGACGCATCAAGATCCTCGACTTCGGTCTGGCCAAAGTCACGCCGTCAAGAGAGACTCCCACGAACCTGGCCACCACCATCACGCGACTCGGAGTTGCGATGGGAACGGTGGGCTATATGTCGCCCGAGCAGGTCCGCGGACAAGTGACCGACAATCGCACTGACATTTTCGCCTTCGGTGCAATCCTCTATGAGATGGTCATGGGCCAACGAACGTTTCAGAGAGCCACCGAAGCCGACACAGTCAGCGCCATTCTCAACGAAGAGCCTCCACCTATTACGCAGCTCTCCCCGGATATGCCGCTTGGGCTGGAGCGTGTGATTCGCCGCTGCCTCGAAAAGAATCCGGAGCAACGGTTCCACTCTGCGTCGGATCTCGCCTTCGCGCTGGAAGCATTGTCGGATCCGCTATGGGCGCTCAGCGGCGCTCACGCCATCCCCGTTGAACCGCCAAAACAGCACAGGCTTTTGTCGATCGCTGTTGCCTTGGTTGTTCTCCTTGTAGGCGGCTTTCTCGGATATCTCTGGCTGCAGCCCGCCCCAGGGCCCAGCGTGGCGAATTACGTTCAGCTCACGCACGACGGCCAGCCCAAGAGCCTGATCGGAACCGACGGCGCGCGGCTTTTCCTGGCGATGGGTGTGGGGGGCTCGGCGAGCTTCTCACTTCGCGGGATTGCAGAGTTGTCGATCGCCGGAGGATTGCCGAAGAAGATCGACGTAATGACGTCTGCCGATATGGTCCCGCTAAGTCTCTCGCCTGATGGCTCGCAGCTTTTGTTCATCGAGGGACAAGGCGCTCCTCCGAAAGGACCACTGAGCAGCGTCCCGATTCTTGGCGGATCTTCGCGCAGAATCGGTGACTTCGTCGCTGAAACGGCCGCATGGTCCCCCGATGCAAAACTCCTGGCTTTTACCAACCTCGGTGACTTGTATATTGCCAAAGCCGATGGTGCTGAGCCGCGCAAACTGATCAGCGTTAACGGTGACATCCGCAATGTGACCTGGTCGCCCGACAGTTCTCACCTGCGGTTCGACTCTTCGGAAACTGCTGGAACCGTGGGCTTGCAAATCGAGCGCGAAGTCTCGGTCGATGGCACTGGCCTGCATCCCCTGCTCCCGGGCTGGCACAATCCACCCGACGAGTGCTGCGGCAAGTGGACTGCCGACGGTGGGCATTTTGTCTTCCAGTCCCAAGGTCAGATCTGGGCTCTGGCGAATGCGGGCATCTTTCAATCCGCTCCCAAGCCGACCCTCTTGACCTCGAGCCCCATGACGTTGTCGTCACCGCTTCCCAGCAAAGATGGCAAGAAACTGTTCGTCATCGGACGGACGTACCGCGGCGAGTTAGTTCGTTTCGATGCAAAGACATCTCGATTCCTGCCTTTTCTGAATGGCCTCTCCGCCGAGTACATCGACTTTTCCAAAGACGGCAAGTGGATCACGTATACGTCCTATCCTGAGGGCACGCTTTGGCGCAGCCGGATTGACGGCTCCGAACGCCTTCAGCTTACATTCCCGCCCATTGCGCCTATTCTTCCGCGCTGGTCGCCCGACGGAAAAACCATCCTCTTCTTCCAGTTCGCTCAAGGAGCGGACAAGCCCGCAAGGATCTACCAGGTTTCTCCCGATGGCGGAAGTCCCCGCCTTCTGCTGCCCGATGATTCCGGCCAGCAGCTTGATCCCAACTGGTCGCCCGATGGCAGCAAAATCATCTTCTCTGGCGAGTCAAACAATCCGGCTTCGTCGATCCGTATTCTCGACGTCTCCACCCGCCAGCTTTCTTCTCTGCCTGCTTCTGACGGTTTGTATTCGCCGCGCTGGTCTCCTGATAACCGCCATATTTCAGCCTTCTCCGCCGACTCCAAAGCCTTGCTGTTGTTCGATCTGGGCACGCGCAAGTGGACGGAACTGGTGAAAGGCTCCTTGGGCTGGCTCTGCTGGTCCCATGACGGACAATTTGTGTATGTACTGGATTACCGCCAGAAGAGTGCAGTGATGCGGGTACGCGTCAGTGACGGGAGAATTGAGCAAGTCGCCGACGTAAAGGATTTTCTCGCCACCGGCCGCTACGGCGCGGCCCTGGCTCTGACTCCCAACGACGAACCCCTCCTGCTGCGTGACACCGGAACACAAGACGTCTACTCGGTAGACTGGCAGTCACGATAACACGCAACCGTTACGCCGACGTCCCGGTAAAGAGCGACAACCACAAAGGACACGAAGGCACCCGAAGGGAAACCACTCTCGTTCTTCCTTCGTGTACTTTCGTGGCCTTGCTGCTTATTGCCTTTTACCCCGTAACTCTACAATGCGGCTACCCGCCGCTGCATCAGCAGGAAATAGAGCGCCACCAGGATTAGCAGGAATCCGTTCACCCCCAATACAACGGGCGCAGTGTAAGCCGGGACCAACCATCCTGAAACCAGGTTCCCGATGGGCATGCCGCCGCGAAACGCAAAGTTATAGACACTCATCACCCGTCCGCGCATTTCATTGGTCACGTTTAATTGCACAAGCGACGTCACCGTGGCGAAGACCGCCATCATCGATGCGCCGACCAGAATCAGCATCGCGTAACTAACGGGCAGCAATTTCGAAAGCGAAAATCCCGCAATTCCCGCCCCCAACACCATCAGCATGGTGAGTGCGAAACGCCCCTTCTTCGATATGTTCCCCAGGCTCGCTACGCCCAGCGATCCGATGATCGATCCCACTCCCATCAGCGACAGCAGATTCCCATACGTCTCCGGGCCGCGATGGAAAATGTCTTTCACGAACACCGGGATGTACGTGCGCATCGGCATGCTCAAAAACGTCATCGAGAATGCCAGGACGATGAGCGCCACCATCGCGCCCTGTCGCCAGATAAAGTGAATTCCCTGCTCCAGACTCTCGAACATCGATTCACCCGACTTCTCTGGCAGGTAACGCGCGTTGATGATCGACAAGGAAACAACGGGCGCGAGGAACGAGAGCGCGTTCAGGCCAAAGCACCACTTCTCTCCGAGATGGGCCAGGGTAATCCCAGCCAGCGCCGGACCAACCGTCACTGCCAAATTGAATTGAATAGAGTTCAGCGCGATGGCATTGGGCATGTCTTCGCGATCGACAAGCGTTGGAATCAGTGCCTGATAGGCGGGGCCGCCGAAAGCCTGTGCGAAGCCCGAAACGAACGAAAGACACAAGATGGGCCATACATGGGTCAAGCCGACCGCTACGAGCACCGTAAGCGTCGCGGCACTTGCCATCTGAATATATTGTGAAACCAGCAGGATCTTGCGTCGCTCAGTCCGATCCGCGACGACTCCGCCGATCAGGGAGAAAAGAAAGATCGGAATTCCCGCCAGAAACTGATCGAGAGCCAGCAGAAACGCAGAATGGCTCAACCGGTAGATGAGCCATCCCTGCGCGACGATCTGCATCCAGGTGCCGATGCTCGACATACAGGCACCGATCCACATGAGACGGAAGTCGCGATAGTGAAATGCCTTGAAGACTCGGCGGAACGTCGACGTTTGGATTTGGTCGGAAGCGGCCACAGTTCAGGTCTATATCTTCGCACGAGACGAGGTTAGCAAGTTTCAGATGCCCGCCAGCCGCACCCGTTGCGTTTTCTTTCCGCCCGAGACCCGAGCACCGGCGCAACGTCTTGAACACCACGAGTGGTGCCAAGTCGGGTGCCCCGTCCTTGTCTCGCGTTGTTAGCGAGACAGGGCGGGGGTTTTGACCCTCCCGGCGGCCCACTCTAAACATAGCGTCTTCCGGAACTTTCGGTCCACTCCAAAACCGACCGAGATCCTGGCATGCTCAAAAGGCAAAGAGCAGCAAGCCTCGCTTGCTGCTCTATCTCCCGCCACTCGATCTCGCGCAGCCCCGGCCAAGAATCGTGACCTTTTTCGATCCGAGAGTTCAGGGGACCCACCATTGACGACTACCAGAACCAATACTGGAAGAGCCGCGGACAGCCGCGCTTTTATCGCTACATCAAGCACGATTCGTAAGCGCGCTCTGCTTACAATTCCTATCCAAACGAGAAGCCCCGCCCTGTCCCGCTGGTTCGCGAGTCAGAGGCGGGGCCCCGAACGAATCGCGGATATCAGGTCGTGGCGGGATGTCTGGTCATCCAGTTTTTGGCCGGGATGCTTTTGGGGAGAATTTCCAGATAGACCACCGCGTAGTGAAACGCTACCCCAGCGGCAGTAACTGTCGCGAGCGTGAGCGCGAACTCGGTCCACTTGGGAATGTAGTAAAAGCCGGAACTCGCCTGAAATGCCGTGATCGAGACATTCAGCCGATTGGCCATAAATCCCATCACTACCAGCGCACAGGTGCCGTAAAGCGCATTCGGATTGTTGCGGACCTTAGCCTGGCTCAGCAGCAATACCGGAGCGATGACGAACAAGCCAATTTCAAACCAGAAGAGCAGGCTCTCCTCCCGCCACCGGAAGAGATAAGCGGCGCCACCGTGGGTAACCAGATCGATGCCGCGAAGCAGCGCATAGACGTATAGCATGGGCGCGATAATCTGGCTTATCTCCGAAAGCACCCGGGGATCAACCCGCGCATGCAGCGACCGGTTGCACAGATAGACGGCCATGATCGTAGCCGCCAACCCGGCCGGCACCGCCGAGAGATAGAACAACGTGGGCAGATACGGGCTGTACCAGAGAGGATCGACCTTGCCGTTCGCCAGAAGGTAGAGCCCGCCAAGAAACGATTGATGGAGCGATGACAGGATGGCGCCGATCAGGACCAGCCCAATCAGAAGATGATGGTGCCACTTCAGGTAGAGCTCGCGCACCCGCACCCAAGGAATCTTTTCGACCAGCGAAGGAGAGAATTCGAGAGAGAGGACCGTAGTGTAGAGCATCACGCACCACGAAACCTCGAAGAGCACCGAGTGCCGGTTCCACATTACAATCGGGTGCCAGATTCTCCAGGGCAGGCCGAGTTCATACATCATCCCCACGATGACCGTGAGATATCCCAGGAACGACAGCAGGACTGCGGCACGGACTACCGGACGGTAACGCTCGAAGCCGAGCAGATACACAGCCGCCGCGATGGCGAAACCGCCCGCGGAGATTCCTACTCCGCAGAGCGTGCCCAGACCAACCCAGAGTCCCCAGGGTTGTGAGTCAACGAGGTTGGTCGATTGCTGAAAACCCAGCGCGAAGCGCGCATAGGCTGCGTAAGCTCCCGCGAGAAATATAACGGCGACAACCGTACGCCAGAACGTAAGTTTAGGAAGCCGGGTATTAGACATGATGTGAATCCTTTCCGTTACCTGACCGGGCAGCTGATTCTTCAGCCTCGGCCAGCGCCACAAGTTTTCTTCGGTTGGTGATCCAGTAGAGTCCAGCGAGCAGTCCGCCGCCTACCGTAACCACGGTTGGGATATCCCCTAGTGCATTCGCGGTGAGCACGGGCATAGGCTGCGACTCGACCTTGGTGAATCCGAGCTTTTCAAAAGACACATCAGAGATGTAGAAAACCGATGTGCCTCCGACTTCCTCGCTGCCGTAAATGTGCTTCACGTATTTTGAATCGGAGAGAATACGTCGCTGGGCCTCTTCCAGGATTTCGTCGCGCCAGCCGACGATGGAAGCCTGCACTGGACAGGCTTCGACACACGCTGGAGGCTGTCCCTGCGCCTGCCGCGCGTAGCACATATCGCACTTGGTGACGAAGGGCGCGAGCCTTGACCACTGATAGCGTGGCACATTAAACGGGCACGCCACGAGACAGTAACGGCACCCGATGCACTTCGACGATTCGTAGGTGACCGGTCCCAGTTCGGTTTTCTTAAGGGCTCCGACCAGGCACGCGGATGCGCACGCCGGGTCCTGACAGTTCATGCACATCCGCCGGACGTAACGCTCGCCGTGCTGTTCGACGATGGTGAACGCGGTCGGCGAGAGTTTCGGCTCGGGGTCCTGCGAAAAGCCGTGGAGTTGTTTGCACGCCGCCTCACAGCTGAGACAGCCGATGCACTTGGTGATGTCGATCAGGATTGCTTTGGTCTTGGGCATTCCATTCTCCTTCGTCTCCGGCCGTTCAGTTGAGGAAGAATTCGCTGACGATCCTCTGGCGCAGTTCCGCGTTAACGCGCTGCAAAAGACCACTGACGGGAACTCCGCCATCTTGCGCGAGCGCAGGATTGAGTTTCGCAACCTCGGCATTGAGGCGGGTCTGGTTGTAATGCATCCAGGGCGCGACCATGGACGCCTGCATAAGATTGCGCTGGTTGGTATTGAAGTCGGGTGCCTTCAAGGTGGCGATCCAGCCGTCTTTGTAAGGATCGCTTAGGGCGAGCGCCGGATTTTTGATGACATCGTCATTTACATGAGTGACGACGCCTTCGATCGGCGAGACCAGTTCGAACGAGAACCCGTCGCCGTGGATGGTCATCAATCTCTGGCCCTGTCGAACCCACCGGTCCGGTTTCGCCACCTCGATGCGATCGATCTTCCCGACCAGATCGGCGGTGAACGAGTCGAATCCGACGCGCGCGTCTTCCTGCCCCTCGCGTAACACCCAGGTGTGGCCAGGATGAAAGCAATAGTCCTGCGGAATCGCAAATCCGGCTTGCCTGGTCATCAACGGAGCTGGGGGCTTAAGCGATGGATGCGCCGTGACCGGCAACCCCTGCGCCGGACGAAACCACAAATAGTTGACGGAGACGACTACGAGGAAGGTCAGCAATACGAAAAGTATGGACATGATGCCCTCGGTTTTTGGGCGCGCCCATCACGGATCAGGCGACCGCCAACAATACATAGAGCACGTCAGTAACAATTTGTACTTACTTCACTGATTGTTGATTAGAAACGGATTATTACCATCGAGACCATCTCGCCGAGTGTCAAACACCACTGCGTTTTGCAAATCGCAGCTGCGTTTTGCAGCGTTGGAATGATGGAGTGGTCCTACCAGAGGATAAGGCCCGCTGGCCCATAGCAGTTTCAGGCGTCCTTCCAGGACGCATCATTGCATGGTGACATTTACCCGCCAGTGGAACTGGCGGGCTATTATCAGCGGTCCCTACGGGACCATCCAGATCCTAGCTCCTCCGCGGGGCACAGGGCCCGATTAGATCGGGCCGGATCCACGGGTGGAAAAGGTCCCGGAGGGACCGCTGACAATAGCCCGGCGTTTACAACGCCGGGTCCACTACCGAATCCGGAGCGCGTCCCGGAGGGGACGCCTGAAATCGCGCATGAGCGTCCCAAATTGGAACCGACACACAATGAAATTCCTCGGCATAGTTAACGTGACGGCCATTTCCGCGTACCCTGAATCTGACGACAGAGTCATTTTATTCCGATACTCGCTAATTCCAATGTCACACTCCTATATCTCCGACCTTGTCCATTGCGTTTTCTCGACGAAAAACCGCTGCAACCTGATCAAACCAGAAATCCAGTCTGACCTCTGGTCCTTCATGGTGGCATAGCGCGGAAGAAGGGGTTCAAAACACTTATTGTCGGCGGCACAGAAAATCACTTTCATATCCTTCTGTCGTTACCCGCCACAATGCCGCTTGCCAAAGCGTTGCAATTGATCAAGGGTGCCTCCTCGCACTGGATGAACGAAACGCACGCAAAGGATTTCGCCTGGCAGGAAGGATACGGTGCGTTTACGGTGGGAATCTCGCAAAAAGCCGATATGATCTCGTACATCCAATCGCAGGCGGAACATCACCGTAAGCGCAGTTTTGAAGAAGAGTTTGTCGCGTTCTTGCAAAGGCACGGAGTGGATTACGATCCGCAGTACGTCTGGGGATAACTTGATCGATGGTGCTCTAGCAGTTTGCTGAAACGGATAGTTTGTACTAGGGCTCCGCTTTAGCGACTGGCTCCCAATCGCCACGAACTTAAAAATCATCCGAGCCTCGACTCGGGGAATCAATAACAAGGACCCATTTATCCTTCGAGGTGTTCGCATGCAGCTCAAGCCCTTCCTGCTCGATGCCTGGCTCGACCAGTTCGAACACGACATAGAATTCAACCTCGGTGCGAGCACGGGACCGACCTGGACTGTAAACGACATCCTAGCTCTCGCCGACGACGAAACGCGCCACCGCTTCCTGAACCACAACCTGGTCTACGGCCACCCCGCCGGCGCCGACAGTCTGCGGGAGGCGATCGCTGAAATGCAAGGTGTCCCGATCGAGGCCGTCCAAATCGTGACCGGTGCCTCCGAGGCGCTCGTGGCGCTGATGTGGCTGACCGCCGAGCCTGGCGCGAATGTAATCATCCCGCTGCCTGGATTCACAACTTTCTCAGCGCTCCCGGAATCGCTTGGGCTGGAAACCCGCTTCTATCGCGTGCGCCGCGAGAACGGCTTTCGCATCGATCCCGACGACATCAAGCAGCTTGCCGACTCGAATACCAAGGTCATCCTGGTCAACAGCCCGCACAACCCCACGGGCGCGACCATTGGCGACGACGAAATGGAGGCCCTTCACGACTTCACCGCCGAGCGCGGAATCCAGCTGGTGAGTGATGAGGTCTACCATCCCATCTACCACGGAAGGCAAACGAAGTCGGCGGCGCGCCTGCCGCACGCCACCGTGATCGCCGACTTGTCGAAGGCATTTTCGATTGCCGGCGTGCGCACGGGATGGATGATCGAGCACGACGCTCAGCGCCGCCAGCAATACTGGAACGCGCGCGCCTACTTCTCGATCTCCAACTCCACCACCGGAGAAATCCTCTCGGAAATCGCGATTCGCAAACGTGAAGTCGTGCTCGGCAAGGCCCAGGAAGCCGCCACCCGAAACCTCAAGCTCCTCGATCGCTTCATGGCAGCCCATCGCGACGTACTCGACTGGATTCCGCCGCAAGGCGGCATGACCGCGTTTCCCTGGCTGGTGAGCGGAGAGAACGCCCGCGCGTTCTGCCAGGCCGCCACCGAGCATGGAATCCTGCTGGCTCCCGGCGACTGCTTCGATGCGCCCTCGCATTTCCGCCTGGGCTTCGCCGCCGCCGGAGATAATTTCCCGAAGGCGCTTGATCGCTTCGGAGAATTCGTAAAGAGTTGGTCGGCAAAGATGGTCACAGCGTAAGCGGGAACTCGCAGGTGTCACAGATCGTTGTCATTCCGAAGGCGCAGCCGAGGAACCTGCTTCTCTGCGTGTGCCTGGCAAGCCGCGGCCATGGCTTCAATGCTAGCCAGAAGCAAATCCTAGTTCAGCACCGGCTCTTTCTTCAGCCGCCGCAGCAACGACGTGGGATGTATACCGAGTATCTTGGCCGCTTGGGTTTTGTTGTTCCCGGTCGCAGCCAGAACTTTACGGATGTAATCCTCTTCAAGTTCGCGAAGACTCACCAGGAAATCTCCCCCAGGCTCTCCATCATTGGAGATAACTTCGAAGTGGTTCGAATTCTTGGACTCGCGAATTTCCTCGGGCAGAGAGATCGCATCGATGTTGCCTTCCGGAGCCAGGATCATCGTGCGCTCGACCACGTTCTTCAATTCGCGGATGTTCCCCGGCCAGGAATAGTTCATGATCAGTTCGGCGGCTTCCGCCGTAAATCCCACGAAGTTCTTCTTTAGTTCTTCGTTGAATCGTTGGACCATGTCAAGTGCCAGTGGCAAGATGTCTTCCCTTCTCTCGCGCAAAGGTGGAATGAACAGCGGCACCACGTTGAGCCGGTAGAAGAGGTCCTCGCGAAAGCGTCCCTGGGCGACGGCTTCCTTCAGGTTCGTATTCGTCGCCGTGACCACGCGGACATCGACCTTGATGCACTTGGTTCCGCCAAGCCTGAGGAACGTCCCTTCTTCCAGCACGCGCAGCAGTTTTGCCTGCACGCTGGGCGACATGTTGCCGATCTCGTCGAGAAAGAGCGTCCCGCCGTGGGCGCGCTCGAGCAGGCCCTCTTTGCGTCGCCGAGCATCGGTGAAGGCGCCGGGTTCGAAGCCGAACAATTCGCTCTCGAGCAGCGCATCGGGCAGAGTGGCGCAATTGAGTTCGAGCAGCGGTTGATTCGCGCGCGGACTGGAGTAATGAATCGCTCGCGCCAGCACGCCCTTGCCGGTTCCACTCTCGCCTTGAATCAGTATCGTAGTGTGATCGGTCTCGGACGCCTTGCGTGCCACTTCGAGCATGTTGCGCATGGCGGGGTTCTGTGTGACGACCCGTCCGAAGTCGTATTGTCCCTTGGCGATTTCTACCGTGTCACGCACTCGTACCCGCAGCGAAAGCATCTCCGAAGCGCGTTTCAGCGTAGCCGTCAGGTCGGTCAAGTGGAATGGCTTGATTAGATAGTCGAACGCACCGAGCTTCATCGCTTCGACGGCGCGGTCGACCATGTGGTAGGCGCTCATCATCACCACGATGCACGCGGCATTGGCAGCCTTGATCTGGCGCAGAACCTCGACGCCGTCCATCCCTGGCAGCACGATGTCGAGCAGAACGAGATCGGGCTTTTCGTCCTCAAAAATCTGCAACGCCTCTTCGCCCGAGGCCGCGGTCAGAATCTCAAAGCCTTCGGCCGTAAGTCCGCGACTGATGGTACATAGTGTCAAGTCTTCATCGTCGACAATTAAGACGGAGTAGGCCATGGCTATTGAATGATTACCTCGCTGCTCCTGGCGCCATCGAGGTGCGCCCCTTCGGGCTGGCGGAGAGGAAGAGTGATGGTCACGGTCGTGCCACAGTTGGGCGCGCTCTCGACCTGAATCTCGCCCTCGTGGCTACGAACGTAGGTCTGGCTGATACTCAGTCCCAGCCCAGTTCCCTTTCCGCGCTTGGTAGTAAAGAACGGCTCAAAGACGTGAGGTAGTACGTCGGGTGGAATCCCACAGCCGGTATCGACAATGCGGATCTCCACGGTATCGGCCGAACTTGAGCGCTCTGCAAATACCGTGATGCGTCCTCCCTCAGGAGTGGCCTGAGCAGCGTTCAGCAGCAGGTTCATCAGCACCTGCGAGAGCTGGTTGGCATCCACGCGAATGTTCGGCAGATCGGCAGGAACCCGGTTTTCAAGGATGCGCCCGTGCAGCATGGGCTGATGCTGCAGAAATGCGAGCGTCTCGGCGACCAGACGATGCAGGTTGAGCTTGCTCAGGATCAGGGGGCTGGGCCGCGCGTAATTCATCAGGCTGCGCAAGGTCACTGATATCCGCCGCGCAGCCTCGATGCATTGCTCGATCTCATGGCGTCCCTCCGGCGGAGCATTCTTCAGCTCCAACTCGAGGTGAGAAAGAATGCCCAGCAAGGGATTATTGATTTCATGCGCGGCTCCAAGCGCGAGTTGCGTCAGAGCGGCGTACTTCTCGTACTCGGCGAGTTTGGCCTGGAATTGGCTCTTTTCCTTGTTGAGCTTGCCATCCTCGGAGAACCGCAGGAAAAGTTCCTGCAAAGCCGAGTCACGCTCTTTCTCGCGCTGGCGGATCGTCGCCTGCAGTTGTTCGAGTTCCTCGCGGAGGCTCTCGCTCTCGTGATGCTGGGCCCGGCAAAATCCAAGAAGCAGCGCCAGCGCCACCACCAGAAAAGGAAGTACGTACATGGTAAACAACGCCTAAGCCCCCCTTTCCGAACATGATTGGACGAGGGTCACCGCAGGGGAAATGCCAGGGAGTGGCGTCCGGTCTGAGCTTGAAAAGGTCGAAGCGTTGCCGGGCAGTCTTCTCAGGTCGCGTTGATGCCTCACCGACCTTTATAGGCGGAAGAATGTTAATAGGCTGTGATTTGCGTCACGGGAAGCAGTGTTCGAAATTGAGGAGCGCCGGCACGTCAGCTTTGCTTTATACATGCTGTATGCTGAATTATGAGACCTGGAGAGAATTCAGGATATGTCGCCGCGCCCCTACAACATGAAAAAACGGCAGGCAGTCGCGAGCGAGACCCGCACGCGCATACTCGAGGCCGCCCGGCAACTGCTCGCCACTGAATCCGAAACCGATCTATCCATGGAGGCGATCGCGCGGCGGGCCGATGTCTCCAGGCTCACCCTCTACTACCAGTTCAACTCCCGTACCGGTTTGCTGGAAGCTTTGTACGACCACCTTGCAAATCGGGGCAACATGCGGAGACTGCCAGAGGTGTTCCTGGAGCCCGACCCAGCCGTCGCGATAGAGAAGCTTGTCAGCATCTTTGTTGGATTCTGGGCCTCCGATCCGTTAGGTCTCCGGCGGTTGCGCGCCATGGCCGTCCTCGATCCCGAGATTGCCAAAGGTATCCAGGCACGGGATGCCCGCCGGGCTCACATTGCCGGAGAGCTATTGAAACGGATGGTCACCGCTGGAAGGAAAAAGTTCACGGAGCAGCAGTTTAACGCCGCAGCGACCGCGCTCAGTATGCTTACCGGCTTCGCCACGTACGATGCGTTGGCGAGCGCAGGCCACAGCAAAAAAGAGATCATTGCCATCATCGCCCGCCTGGCGCGTTGTGCTGTGAGCTAGTACTTATCGATTCAGTTCGTTCGACCGCTGCGCGGGTGCTTTTGCATACGGAAGTAGCAGTCAACATGTACACTCTCTCCCGACTTGAGAAGTATGGGAGGCTGTCCGCGAAGAGACAGTTCGCACAGCGCACAGGTACGTTCTGCTCGTTTCTTATGGCTGATGGCGGGTGGGTGCGAAATGGATCCGAATTTCAGGTTGCCGTCGGCGGACATGGCCTACTCCTCCGAAATCCAGCGCACGACTACGAACGAGGCGATGACCCGGAAAATCCAGATTAGCTACAAGGCGGACTGCAGGGAATCGGGTGAATCGGGTAGTGATTCGCACGTCAGCGCTAGGTTTCTTGGACCACATTGCGCTGTGATGCCGGTCACAGAGAAGCCCTGGGGCTGCCGCCTAAGATGACCTCAGCGAATGGCACGCAGACTCAGGGCGGGAATTCTCGGGTACGGACGCATGGGTCGCGCCTTTGTCGCTGCCCTGCAGCAGAATGAGCTCTGGGAAGTCTCGGCGATCTACGACATCAGCTCGGCCGCCCGGCAGCTCGCCCGCCAGAATGTCCCCAACGCTGCCGTCTACGAAGCTCCTGATCCTATCTTTGCTGATCCCTCCATCGATGCGGTCGGCTTGTTCAGCTTGGCTGACGCGCGCCCGCAACAAATCCGCCAGGCCTTGGCGTGCGGCAAACACGTGCTCGCGGAAAAGCCTCTTGCGGCCGACGTGGCTACGGAGTGGCAATTGGTGCGCGAGATCGAGGCCAGCAACCGCTTTGTTGCGGTCAACCTTTTCAATAGAAATGCCTGGTATCACAAAGATATACAGAGGTTTATCGCCGAGGGTCAGATTGGCGACCTGGCCGTGATCCGCATTTGTCACATGACGCCGGGGCACATGCCCATGGAAGGACACGATCCCGAGGGGCCGCCCTTTCACGATTGCGGCATGCACTACGTAGATGTCGCCCGCTGGTACGCCAACAGCGAGTACAAATCCTGGCACGCTCAAGGCATTCGCATGTGGGACTACAAAGATCCCTGGTGGGTTCAGGTACACGGCACATTCGCCAACGGAATCGTGTTCGACATCACGCAAGGCTTCGTCTACGGGCACCTGGCCAAGCAGCAGCCCCACAACTGCTACGTGGACGCGATTGGCACCAAGGGCGTCGCCCGCATGCGGCATGACTTTTCCGTGGCCGCGATTGAGTTATATGGCGTAGGGGAAACAGTCTACAAAACGGCGCCATTCAATGACAAGAAACTTGATGTGATGGTTGATGTCTTTGCGCGCTCTGTGATCGCCGGCAAGAACCTCGGATTCCCGCAGGCTCGCGACAGCGTGATTGCCTCAGAAGTCAGCTGGGCGATGCTCAATGACGCCATCGCAAACCAGCCGCCAGCCCGAGGAACTCCCGAAGAGATGCTTAAGATTCTCGCGCACCGCCGCAGTCTGATTGACGGATTTGGACTCCCCGCGAAGACCCAGGAACTGCTGGACGGCTCGCTGGTGTCGAGCTGAAAAATCAGCCTTGAAATCTTAGGAGTTGAAATCTTAAGAGACTGAGATCTAAGGGTGCCCCATCCTTGTCCCGCCGCTTTTTGGCGGGACAGGGTGGGGATTTTGACTTTTCTGGTCAGTCTTCCAACGGAATAACGCGAGGCTGCAACTCGAACCGTGAGATGACCTATGGCTCGCGAACCGAACTCGGCACGCCAGCCTTGCGGGCCTCCTCGCGCAAATCTTCCAACTTCTGCTTAGCGTCATCCAGCGCTTTCTGTTTGTCGGCGATCTGCTGCTTGTACTGGGCGTCCTGCTTGTCCCAATCGGCAGAGTTGCGCAGCCGGTTGCCCACGTCGGCGTACATGGCCGCCGCGCGAATCTGATATTCGCGCTGCACCACGTCGAGTTCGCGCGTCAGCAAATCGATACTTTGCTGTTGCTGGGCGATCTTGTCGCCCCATTGTTTCCAAGCAGCCTCTTTCTGGGCCTGATCCATCGTGCTGGTATCGGCCGGCGGCGCGCCGGCCTCGGCCTTCGGTTGGCTGCCAGCAGCGGCGTTCGCCGTCTCTGCCGGCTTCGACTCAGCAGCAGCGGCGGCCTCCGCCCCTGGTACCGGGGCATTCCCCACAACCGAGAGCTTGTCGTCCTTGGGCAGGTTGTCGTTATCAAAAACCTTTTTCTTCGGTTTTCCGTCAGGTTCCCTGCGGACCTGCCGTGCGTATTCGCCCAGCGACTGGCCTGCGGGCGAAGCCTGCGCGTTCGATCCTGTTTGCGCCTGCAGCCCACCCGTAAGGCCCGTCACACTGAGGTAAAGTGCGATCCCGACTCCTAACGCTGCGGTATGTCTCATAGTCCCACCTCTTCTTCCTGAACTTCCGTCTCGTTGCTACAGGGCATCTGCCCCTCGAACGTTAAGGCACTATTTCGAACCAGCAGACGACCCACTTGCCTTTGGTTTCGTCGTCAGAAATCCACCGATAGTCCGGTCGAGTTGCGCTGCTTCATGCGCGATATCGGTCGCGATCTCCTTCGCCAGCTCCGGATCGCGGTTGTTCACCAACTGCTGGGCGTAGCCCGAGATCGTTGTAAGCGACGTGCGCAACTGCAGCGCCATCTCCGCCGAAATCTCTCCCTGCAGTTCCTGCTGCCTGCGAATATTCTCAAGTTCCGTGAGATCGTTGATCAGGCACGTGACTCCGAGCAGGTTCCCATCCGCCGCCGGAACTTGCGAAATCGTCATGGAGAGGTACCTCTTCTCTCCAGCGGGTGTCTTGTAGTCCGCTTCGACTTGACGCCGTTTGATGCCTTCACGGAGCACCGTATCGATCTCAGCGGCGATACCGATCGCCTGCTCTTGGGTCTCGTCCGGAAAAACGCCGGCCATCGACTTCGCGCCATAAACCTCGGCGTCGCGAAACATGTCTTGCGCACTCATGCCAGTCGTCGACGCGAACCCAAGAATCGCTTTTGCCGCCGGATTTGCCGTCTTCACCAGCCCGTTTGCCCCGAACACCAGCACCCCGCAGGAAAGATTCGCGAGCACCGCGTGGCTGAAGTTTTCGCTGGTGCGTGCCCTCTGCTGCTCCGCCTGCGACTGCACCAGCAATTCATGTTTCTGCTGCTTCAGTTGCTGGATCACCGTGTTGTACAGGTGCAGCGGCAGGGTATCGAGCGAAAGAGGCGTCCCGTCCAGGATCTCGGATTCGTCGGCGATGCGCTTGCGCATTCGCCGCATGAGAAACAACGCAAGGAAGAAGGCAAACCCTGCGCAGAACAACACGATGGCCGCGCGCAGGAACACCGGACTCGCCAGAAGCTTCAGAAAAACCTCCCATACCAGTGAAGAAACCGGTCGCCAAAGAACAGCGCCACCAGCGCCATGCTGCCCAGGAACACGCCAAACGGCATCTGATAATTGCGGTAGACCACCTGGGCCGACTGCCACGCCCGCCGCCGCGCCGCTGCCGCATCGGCAAATCGCTTGGCAAAACGGCGCGTCCGCTTCAGCCACACGATCAACACCGCACTCAGTCCAAAGATCGAGCCCACGATTGATGCGGTGAAGATCGTCAATACCGTAAGCTTGATGCCCAGAAACGCACCCACCATGGCCATCAACTTCACATCGCCAAAACCCATGCCTTCCGTACCACGCCAGCGCAAATAGATGGCGCCCACTCCGTAGATAAACGCAGCTCCCACCGCGGCCCCCAGCAAGGCGTCGAGCAACGAGAACAGCCGCGAGGAAATATCTCCGCTGAATGGCAGGTTCATTACTCCCGGAAGAAACTGCGATACCAGATCATGGACCGGGACGAACAGGCTGAAAGCGATGCCCAACGCTAATCCGGTGAGCGTTAGCTTGTCGGGCAGCAGCTTGGTTTCCGCATCGGTAAAGATCAGCCCCAGCACCAGGAATCCAAACGTGCAGTATTTCAGTGTCGAGAGCGTGGTTCCGAAATACCAATAGCAGATGAGGAACAACAATCCCGTGAGCAGTTCGATGAACAAATACCGCGGCGAGATCTTCGCTTTGCAATGCCGGCATCGGCCACCGAGAATCAGCCAACTCAGCACCGGCATGTTGTCGTAAAGCGCGATGCCTTTCTTGCACTTGGGGCACGCCGACCGTGGCGTCACGACAGAAATCCCCAGCGGGAGCCGGTAGATACACACATTCAGAAAGCTGCCGAAGGCCAGCCCGAGGACAAACATCGCCGCTGCTAGAACAGGATCCACGCAGTCTCGAAACGCGCTCCCTGGAACGGCTTACACGAACGCGCAAGCCTCTCCCGAAGAACGCAGAAATTCTCAGTTCTTGGTTGGATTATAAGTCGACGAGTCGGCGGAGGACTAAGGTACCGAAGTCACTGGCCAAGCGGCCATGGTCCAGTAAGCCATTGACCATTCGGGGCTTACACCTCTAGCTGGTGATTTGAGACCGAGATGCCTTCCGGGTCGGATATCAGGGTGATAAGCGTCGGGGCGCCAAGTCTGTGACCTCAGGAGGCCCAGCCCCTGAAGCCCAACGCCTGACGCCTTGACGCTCGAAAGGAGATCCCGGGTCTTACTTTGTTTGCAGAGTCTCGACGTAGTCAACCAGATTCGAAATCCGCTGCTGCACCTGCGCATCATGTCCTTCGCTGATGCTGGAGAACAGAGGCCCCCAAACCGGCATATCCTGGCTGCCATGGGAAGCCGTCGTTGCCTGTCCGCGAATGACAGCGGCCACATGCGACGCCGGATACTTTCCGCTACTGTTCTTAGCCAAAAGTGTCAGGTCTATCGGCGGAGTCTTCATCGCCGAGGCCGCTGGTCCGCCACCCTTTGCGTCTTTCCCGTGGCAAACGGCGCAATAACTGTTGAACATCTCTTTCCCCGAGTTTGGCGGAGTTCTGGTGATCGGAACATGCTTCACGGTCGGGGTACTCTGATCTGTTGCCGCCTGTTGTGCGATGGCGAGCGTTAATAGCATCGCCAGAGCTACGGCCACACTGATGAATTTCATTACACGCATACGATTCCTCCAAGGGCTTCAGCGCCCAAACAGCCACAACAGCGCAGTTTAGGCGCGCCCTAATGAGAGGAATGTGATTGAAATCACGATAGGGTGTGACGAGTGAGCCGAGCGGATGTGCCTTCGGACGTGTGGCGACGGGCGCTTTCGCCCGTCCAGCGAGCCTTCGCGAGCGACCCCTGGTCGATCTCGCCCCGCAGTTCGCACAATCGGGCGACCTCACGGAAACACAAAGTGCAGCAACTCGCCTTCCAGTGCGACCGCCGCCGCATCTCGCTCAGGAAATTTGCCCGCCCAGCGGTTCCAGTCAGCCCTCACCAGCCGTGTTTGCGCGATCGGATTCTCAATCCACCCCTCGACGGTTTCTTCGCGTCGATACACCGAGAACGCACGCACACTCGCTGGAATCGCCTCCAACTTCCACTCGAACAAACTGGCCGCCAGCGCTTCCGTCACCGATTCCCGCGGATCAAGACTGAAAATCCATTCCCCACGCATCATTGGCAGATAGGGCATCCCAGGGCTGGCCCTGAGGATCTTCGCGCCATAATCGCGCGCCACCTCGCTGGTTCCATCGTTCGAGTCATGATCGATGATCAGGACCTCGTCGCACGGAAACAGCATCTCGAGCGCCCTTCCCAACCGCAGCGCGTCATTGTGTGTGTGCAGCAGCGCCGTGATGCTAGGCATGACCTGCCACAGAGTGTACGCGAATTTAATAGTCGGGTGAAAAGCGAAAACCTAGAACCACGTCTATGAAACCGTCGGCTGCGTCAAGTGGTTTGTGCGCACACTACAGCATGCACTCGGGAGACGAGCGCCATTTCGCTCTGTTAGGAAAGGTTTTGCCATGGTCAACCCCCAGGCTCGCTGCTAATCGTTCGGTCGGAACTTTCGGTTCGACCTAAACATCTATCCGATCGACTTCGACCATGATTATGACTGCAAACTCCCTTCTTCGGAAGGGAGCGGGGCGCCCGAATCAAAGGGTCGGTGCTCGACCACACACCACGTGGTTTCTCGAGCTACCCCGCGTGCGAACCGGACTGGGGCGCAGCCGGCGGATCTTCGGCCTTTCGCCACAGCCAGTACAAACTCACTGCCAACTTGCGTGCCATTGCGGCGATAGCGATGTTGCGTTGCCGCCGCATGGCCAGATGCACGAAGCGCCGCCGCCACTCGGGGTCGCAGCGCACCGCCGCTTGCGCCGCTTCCACCAGCAGGTAGCGCAGCAGCGTGTTGCCCTGCTTGCTCAGGTGTCCCAGGCGTTGTTTCCCGGCGCTGGAATCTTCGCAGGGAATCAGGCCCAGATAGCTGCCCACCTGCTTGCCGCAGCGGAAACGATCCGGCGTACCCAGCACCAACACGAAGGCCAGTGCCGTGATCGGACCGACTCCGGGATGGCTCATCAAGCGTTGCACTTCCGGCCGCCGCTGGGCTTCCTGCTCGACCGCCTGGTTGAGCTCGGCGATCTGCGGCGTCAACTGGTCCAGCAGTTGCAGCAGATCGTGCCGTCGCCGTGCCATCCACGGAGCCAGCGCGAACGATTCCAACTGCCTTCGTCCTTGTTTGCTCCACAGCCGCGACCGCCGCTGTACCCCTTCGTTCAGGGCGATGGCGTGCAGTTGATTCTTGACTCGCGTCCGCATCTGCACCAGGCGATGCCGGTGCAGCAGCAGTTGCCGCAGGTCGCGATTCTCCGCACTTGGCACCCACAGTTTGGGAAAACGACCTTCCCGCAACAGTTGCAACAGAAGCCGCGCATCCTCGCGGTCGGTCTTTTGTTTCCGCACCCGTTGCGCCGCGATCTTGGCGGGATTGCCGATCCACAACTCCATCTCCAACTCCGCCAGCAGCCGCTCGAACCAGCGCGTCTGCCCGCTGGCTTCGATTCCCACCCGCACCTGTACTCCGCGCCGCTTCAGCTCGCGATAAAACCTTTCGGCCTCACCCGTGCTGTGCTCCAGCCGTTGCTCGCCATACTCTCCGCTCTGCTCGTCGAACCACGCAATTTGCTGCATGCCCGGGTGATAATCACATCCTTGTATCTTGTTTGCATCTGCCCGATTCGGTCTCTCTGTGTTAGTGGGGGATTGGATCGGGATTCGGCGGGAGGCCGTTCACATCCTTAGGCGCAGTGAGTTGGCAGCCTGGATTATAGATAGGCCCCCCGCCCTCCTTTCTCAACGCCGTGGAGAATCTCAGGCCGCGAGAGCCTGCATACAAGGACGGCGAGAGAGGTGGTACAGGGTCGGGGAGCCGAAGCTCAGTCTAATCCAGACTTGCGAGGTTCAACATGCCTGAAACGGAAGTCGACACGTTTGCTGGAATCGATGTAAGCGCACGCGAGTTAAGTGTCGCCCTACGCCGGGGGAAAGGCGAGGACAAGCCCGCCATGGCTAAGTTCTCGAACCATCCTTCCGGACACAAGGCCCTGATCACCCACTTGTTTCGGGGCGGCCGGCGAGTGCGGGTCTGCCTGGAGGCCAGCGGGAATTACAGCCTGGATCTGGCGTTGACCTTGCAAGCACACCGCCAAGTGGAGATCAGTGTCATCAATCCGCGGCGGGCACGACGCTTCGCGGAATCGCTCGGTCAGCGCAGCAAAACCGATCCGGTCGATGCCCGCGTGCTCTGCGAGTATGCCGCTCGCATGCCTTGGGTTGCTTGGCAACCGCCCAGCTCAGTCGCCCTACACTTGCGGGCTGTGGCGCGTGCCATTGCCGACTTGGCGGTTATCCATACTCAGCAGAACAATCGTGCGCACGCCTCGGCCGCGAGCCAAGCCTTGCCGGTCTTGGTGGTCAAGGAGATGCAGCGCCATCAGAAATATCTTGAGCAGCGCATGACACGGTTGCGGCGGGAAGCTCTGCGGCTCATCGCCGGCGATTCCGAACTGGACCGCCGCTTCCGTCTAATGCTGACCACGACTGGCATCGCTGAGACCAGTGCTCTGCAGATCCTGGGCGAATTGGCCGTGCTGCCCGACATGCTGGACGCGCGCCAGTGGGTGGCCTTCAGCGGACTGGATCCGCGGCTTTTCAAGTCAGGGAAATCGGTCGAGAAGCGGCCTCGGATCAGCCGCGGCGGTAGTCGTCACTTGCGTCGTGCTCTCTACATGCCAGCGCTGGTCGCTCTGCGTCGCGATCCTTATCTGCGATGCTTCTATCAAAACTTACTAGCTCGCGGCAAAGCTCGGCTGCAAGCCGTCGTAGCGGTTATGCGAAAGCTGCTGCATGCTCTGTCTGCCATGTTCCGCACCAATCAACCGTACGACGGATCGAAGCTGTGTTGCGCAGTCAACATGGCTGGCAATGCCATTGCTGCTTGTGCTTGACTGAACCAAAAAAGAGAGAGGTTCTCCTGCACCTCTCCAGAGAGAAAACAAATTGAATTTCAAGAGAGAATCTATAATCAACATGTTCGGCTCCTTTCTCCCGAGCCTTGGAGGGTTGACACTCCCAAGTCTACTCAGGTCTGAGGAGCCGACGGTTTCATGAAATCAAAGGACACAAAGGAACACGAAGGAACCCTGACTTCCTTCGTGCTCCTTCGTGTCCTTCGTGGTTAATGAATTGAGCGGCCGCCCAGCAAAGGTCCTACAAACTGCGCAGGAAATTCAGCAAGTCCTGCTGCTGCGAACTGCTCAAAGCGTTGTAGTTGTTGATGACCGCGTTCGCCTCCGAATTGCACACGTTACTGGAAAACTCGGGTTCGTACACGCTGCTTGTAGTCAGCACATAAAACAACTGCGCCGTCGAAACCTGCGTGCAGTAAGAGTTGGTCGCGAAGTAATGGGACCGAATCGCCGACACCAGGTCTGTCGTACGCCCATCGTGCAGGAAGAAGAGTCTCTGGCCCAGTCCCCACAAAGGAGCCGTGCGGAACTGATCGGCTCCCGCCCCGCCCTGCTCAATGCCATCGGCGAGGCCAGCCCCCATGTGATGCAACGCAAAATCCGAGTACGGGTGATACGTCACATTCGACATCCCCGTGAACCCCGATGCTGCGGTGGTAAGCGACGGTGAGTGACACAGATTGCAGCCGATCTGGCTGAACAGATTCTGGCCGTTGGTAATCGAGGAGTTCGGCGGCGCCGGCGTGGGCGGTGCCGAAAGCCGCATGAACAACGCGAAATTAACGACATCGGAAGACATTTCCGAGAGCGTTCCCTCCGTCGTTCCGAAGTTTCCGCTGCTATGGTTGGGGTTTAGGATATTGCTCGCATCCTCCGGCGTGGCGTTGAACACGCACCCCGCCGTAGTATTGCGCTCGTTGGGGAACCCTTCGTTGCTGACTCCCTGTTCGACGTTGTAGGCTTCGGACGCAAAAATCAGCAGAGACTTGTTCTGCGCCTTCCATCCAAAACGCGTGATCGTGCCGTCATTCCCGCTCGTATTAAAACTACCTCCAATGCCCAGGTTGTAGCGGGCGTTGGATGTCGAATTCAGATTCGCTTGCAGCGTCGCGTCCGGTGTGTTCTCCACCAGGCCAAGCCCGAACAGGGGCGTGGGAATGCGGAAAATCACATTTCCATACGACAGCTGATAGCTGAAGTTCGGCTGCGCCAGATTGCAACCACTCGCATCCGAGCGCCCCTTGATGGTGTATAGATCGTGCACTCCCCCATCCAGCCCCGAATAAACATTAGTCGGATCGGTGGCGACGAATCGCGCCTCGCGCACCGAACCACTGGCCGTGATGAATGATGGCACGGTGTTAGTGGCGCCATCGAGCTTGGCCAGCGCCACCTGAGGATTGGGCACGGGACTCTGCGGACTATTCTGGCCCGGGCTGCTTCCGCCGACCGCCGGTTGCGCGTGACACATCGCACAACTATTGCCGTTAAACGATGGCCCCAGACCGGACCCTGCCTCAATCGTGCCTGAGACCGAATCTACCTCCTGGAATCGCGCCAGAGCCTGGAAGAAAGTTTGTTGCTCGTTGGCGTTCAAGGTTGAAAAATAACTGCCTGCGCCGGCAGTTCCCGCACGTGGACCTGGATCTTTCGCTTGTCCCAAGGCGACTGGGACAAAGGTTGACAGCAGAACGGCTGCAATAAACACACTTCGAGCATTCCCCGCTTGGGGGATGAAATACGAGCGGAGCATGACTCCTCCTTTCAGGCGTTAGGTTGAAGGGTCCCAGTTAGATCAGTGCGCGAGACTGTTTCGGCATCGGAACGTGAGGGTGCAGGGGCGTCCGGATGCTGCGCAGGGTGGAAGGTTTTTAGTTCGGAATGCCACAACCTGGAAAGAAATCTGAACGCAGTTACGGAGTCAGAACAGTGACGTTGGCCCGGGACACTCCAAGCTCAACATTTTTCGGAGATATCGCGTTTGACGAGGGGTTAGGCAGGCGAGTGAAAAATTCGCCAGAACACGGACAAGCTGTTCCGAAAAACGAAGTCAGCGATTCAAAGCAGGAGTTTTTCGGGCCTACCCGCACAAAATGCCACAGAGCAAATCAGGCCAGAACGCGCCGCCCAAGAGTCTCTATTACGAAACTCAAGATCGACCGGAGCGTCAGCCCACAACAAGTGCCAGCCGGGAAGCGGCGATATATGAAAGCCCGGCACAGAAGTGCCGGGAAGACACCGAAACAAATTGAGTCCGCTTTCGCGGACGGCAACGTTCCCGTGCAGATTCGAAGCCCGCGGAAAACTTCGAATCGAATCCACCCCTACGGCTGACCGGACAACTTCTGCCGGTTAGCGTCGCTCGGCACCGCCTGCACCACTGTGACCGGCTGTTGCAGGGTAAAGTTCAGCACCGTCTCCGACGGCAGCTTGATCTGTTGGCTCTTGCTGGCCGCCTGCACGCCGCCGCCAACACCGGCTCCCGCCGCCGCTCCGATCGCCGCTCCTGCGCCGCCTCCGGCAATGGCTCCAATGATGCCGCCGATCGCCGCTCCTGCGCCGACCTTCTCAGCAGTATTTTTTCCGCGCGAACTGCCTTGTTTCTTGTATTGATCGGTCTGGATGTTGTAGGTTCTGCCGCCGGACGTCAGGCTGTCGAGTTGCATCACCACCGATGACTGTCCGGCAAACTTGCCGGCACTCTTCACTTCGATCAGGTGTCCGACCAGTTCCACTCCCGCCGGCACCGCTTCTTCTCCGTCAGATGTCAGAGGCGCGTTCAGCGTGGCATGAAACGTGTCTCCGGTCTGATTCTTCTCGCTGTCGATGGGATCAATGAGCCGCACCGTCAACTGCGTGCCTTGATCGATGATCAGCTTCTTGGGAGCAGGAGGTGGAGGAGGCGGCTCCTGCCCACTGGTTGTGTTTCCAGCGGAAGGCGCCATGTTGTCATTCGAAGCCTGCTGCGGCGCGTTGTCGCCGTTGGCCTCAGGGCCGCTACCCGAATCACCCGCTGATTTCTGGCCTGCTCCTGAATCATGCCGGGCCTTGATGGATTTTGCAGCCTTGGCCGCCTTGCTCGCGCTAGGCGGAGGAGGATTATCCGCAGGAGCGCTGGCCACGGGAGGAGTTGCCGCAGGAGGAGCCATATCCGCAACCGCGCTCGGCTTCCCGATATTGCTCACTTCGAGATTATTGATCACGGTCTTGACGCCCGCGATGCTCGCGGCTTGCTTACCCGCCGCTTCGCGCTGCGCATCGTTATCCACCGTGCCTGATAGTGTGACCACGCCAGCCTCGGCTTTCACCGAGAGCTGCTTCATTCCCAGCCCGGAATCCTGGCTGAACTTGCTTTGAATTTCACTGGATATCGTCGTGTCGTCTGGCTTCTTCGCGCAGCCGACTCCAATTTCCAAAATAACGGCAAATAAAAAACTGATAATAATCGGAGAATTCCTCTTCATACTCTCGACTCCCGACACCGGCTCACGAAAACCGCCGGAGTCGTTCTTAGTTTAGATGGTCCGAGGTTTGCATGTAGATGTAAATGCGGAACCCGGCGCAGCCACCCCGGAACCACATAGGTTAAACTGGCTTCACCACGTGGGCCCGTAGCTCAAACGGATAGAGCATCGGATTTCTAATCCGACGGTTGCAGGTTCGAGTCCTGCCGGGCCTACCAACGCTATCGCGTCGAACCCATTGGAAGGGCGGGCTTGGGGAGAGACTATGACTCGATCGATCGCGCCCGTTTTAGTACTCCTGGTGCTCTCGTCCTTCCTCGTCGCTCAGACCGACGTGAGGGACAACGCTGATCTAATGGTGAGTGTTCGCACCAACGACGAGCGGAGCATCGAGGCCCCAATTCAGGTTGAGTTGATAGCCCCGCGAGGGCCGGTTGCAACCGCTCACATTACCGGGAGTGAGCCCGCACAATTTCGAGTCATAAGCGGAACATCGTACCGCGTGAAAGTATCCGGTTTAGGCTTCGAGTCCGTGACCACTCAATACTTCGAGATCAATCCCCTCGAACAACTGCACACCGAGACCGTTCACGTGAAACTTGAGAGCCAGAAGCAGGCCGGAGAATCCTCGCTGGGATCGTCCACCATTTCCGTCAGCGAATTGAATATTCCCAGGAACGCAAGCGCAGAAATGAAAAAAGGACTGGATGCTTACTCCAAGGGGGACATGGAGAAGGCCGCAGCCCATTTCGAAAAAGCCATCGTCGAGTATCCGCGCTATGCGCGTGCCTATGACATGCTGGGAGCGATCGAGATCAAGCGCTCCAATCGCAGCAAGGCTAGAGAGTTATTCTCGAAATCGATTCAGGCGGACGGTACTTTCTTGCCGGCATACGTCGATCTGGCGCGGATGGATGTTCAGGACCAGGACTACGCCGGATCGGAGTCCTTGCTGCAGAAAGCGATCGCCGTGAATCCCTCCATGCTCGACGCTGTCGCCCTTCTCGCCACCACGGAGTTCGCAAACAAGGAATACGACAAGGCTCTAGCCGACGCTCAGCGTACCCATGCCCTGCCCAATCACCAACAATTCGCGGAAGTGCACATCATGGCTGGCAAGGTGCTTGGGATGCAGAATCATCCCGGCGCGGCTATGCTGCAGTTTCAGCTGTTCCTGATAGAGAAGCCCGACAGCCCTCAGGCCGAAAGCGTCCGCAACGCCCTCGCTTCCCTCAAGGCAGGCCAACAACCCTGAAGACGGCATAAACTACGAAGGACACCAAGGTACACAAAGTTCAAACCGGTCCTCATTTTCCTTCGTGCCCCTTCGGGTCCTTGGTGGTTTACGCCTTCTGCTGCGGAGAATTAGGAGCGCTACTGTAGGCGGAAATTATTGCAGCCGAACCCTGGCAGGTTGGCAAAAAGTCGATCAGGGGAATCGATTTTGGGTAGTGCAGCGATTTTGGGTGGCGCAGCGCTTCAGCGCTGCGATAACCGCCTTGTTTAAATGGCGGCTTCAGCCGCTGAGGTGAGGATGTTGTCTAAGAAAGTTTTTCCACCTTCTAGTGGATGAACTTGTAGTCGACGATCGATGCCGCCAGCCCCACATTGCCCTCTTCGACTTCCAGTGTGCCCTTCGCCCGCATCACGCGCCCCTGGCACACGACATTCGAGTTCTTCTGCCCGGAGATTTCCTCCGGCATCTCAAATACCATCTCGATCAGCGCATTCACGGGAAGTCCTTGCGGCCCGATAAACAACACGCCGCTCTGGCTGATGTTCTCAATGATCCCCTCATACCACGAGCTGGTCTTGTTGACCCGGTAGCGCAGAGGGATGTCGAGTTTCAGACGGCGGGCGCGCGGCACCCACGACGGACGCTTCTCCCGCGGATGACTCCGCCGGATCCCCGTCTCGGGCTTGGCATGCTCCACGCGCTCGGTCCGGCGCATGGTCGTCCAGTCATATTTGTATTCCGCAGCGCACAACAGGCAAACCTGGTAATAGTTTCCATCGGCACTTCGGCGGGGCCAAGAGAACTCGTGAGAGCAGCGCCCAAGCATAAACACGTCCATGAGCTTTTGCGGCATGATTGTTTACTTCCGGGTCAGAGAAACAGCCGGACGCAGGCCCATCATCGCCGGAAACCCTTAACTTTGGATAGGTTACTTTCGTGCAGGCATGCAAACCCAACAACTTGCGGACATTCCCTGCCGTTCTTACCTGCCGTTCAGGGCTAAGCCCGCTACCTTATCAGCCGCTTGCGTCAATTCGTCTGTGATGATGTCTCCGTAATGGTCCATCGTCACCTTGATTGAGCTGTGCCGCATTGCTCGCTGTTGAACGCTGATTGGTGTGCCCGTCGCGTCCAACCAACTACGGAATGTGTGGCGTAGTGAATGGGTCCCGAAAGTTTCAATCCCTGCCGCTTTTGCCGCTTTGATGTAACGCCGTTGCACGGTGTACGAGGACCACGGCTTGCGACCGATTAAAACCGGACTGGCAAAGACCCAATCGGATTCTCCCGAGAATTCCGAGCATGCCCGCCACTGCTTGAGCACTTGGAGCACATCGGGAGAAAGACGTTGGGCCTTGCGTGACCCCACCGTCTTTACATCATCGGTGTGTCCGTTCACCACACTCCGTTCTATACGCACGCTGCTTTCCAGCCAATTGAGGTCACCCCACTGCAAGCCTAGGGCCTCCGAAATGCGGAGTCCGCAACAGACGGAAAGTAGCGCAATTGTTTTGAACGGTTCCGACAGCTCGGCAAGAAACTTCTGGAACTCTGCCGGATTCAAACTCCGGGGTTGGTGTAGCCGTTTCGTTGCCCCCTGGACTCTGACAAGTTCCATCGGGTTTCTACTGATGCTCATGTGACCGGCCCACATCGCATAGTCCAGAAGGACCCGCAACAGACCACGGATGTCTGCACGGCTCTTTGGGGACAGTTTGAGCGATTCCAACCACAGTTGGACGGGACGGGGTTGCACGTCTGTGATTGAGCCTTCGCCCCACTTGGGCACAATGTAATTGCTCAACCACACTTCGTAGGACCGCCGTGTGTCCTTGCGCTTTGGCATTCGCTCGATTCGGTATTGCTCCGCAACAGTGCTCACGGTGGGCACGGTTGCCGGTGCAACGGGTTCCGGTACAACCGGGGTTTGATTTTCTACCGCGTCTCGCAACGGTTTTGCTGCTTTCCACGCGGATGATTTTGTCGGGAACTCGGCTTTGGTTCCAATTTTCTTGGACCTCCGTTTGCCGTTCTCCCACCAAAAGAAATTCCAGACTTTGCTGCGCTTGTCCTCTGCTACACTTCCACCTCTACTACGCTGCTGCATCATTGAACCCTCCCAAGTTCGGCAGCAGATGGCGGATTGAGCATATACCCCTCTAACTCAGCTCGCAAAAATCTCCAGGTGATTCTTTTGGCACCGGAAAGACGGTGGGCGGGAATGGTGCCTGCCTTGGCCCATTTCAAAACGGTGCGGGGTTGAACCTTCAGGTATTGTGCGGCCTCCGTTGCGGTGAGCCATTCCATTGGTGTAACTCCGTGGCTCCGGGTCCTCCCCTACCCGGCATAAACCATGTGTTTTCAATAGATACGCAAAACCATACGCCAAAATTCCAAAATCAGTAATTCTTGTCTATGTATGAAAAAGATCCCATGTGGGCTATCGGCAAGAGGGTGGCAACATTTTCTCGTTTAGAATCAACGACATACGTGTGATGTATTACTATGCTTTCGCCTTCCCTTCGCTTCTGCCTCGGAACGTCCAATGCTTCTTGTATGCTGCCTGTGCTATTACATCAGGCCATCGTGGGTAGTGACTCAAGACACCTCTTTTCCATTGTTTGTAGCCTATCGTATTGATTCTTATAATCTTATTTGCCTAAACCTAAACAATAGGATGAGTCATGACTCAAGTGACTCACTTCACGATGCACACCCCGATGAGGCCTCGAATCTGCTTACCTGATGTGTCCCTACCTTTGCGCCCATAGTCCCACTTAGCCCGGATACCTCGCATGATGCGCTCAAGCTGTACGTCACCTGGCAGCACCACGCCGCCAATCCACTTCCTGATTGCATCCTCCATATCACCCAACGTAGTCACGGCGTCCGGGTCACTCACAAGGCGCGCTTCGATGAACGGCTTGGCCTCATCGTTCTCGTCCATCAGGTCATCCGTTGCCTCACACACAGCGGCGGGCGGAGCATCTCCACTCGCAAAGACACCCGGCGCGGCTTTGATGAGCTGCCACAAGATACCGGGTATCTCTCGCGCAAGGTCATCCTCAAGTGTGAAGTCTTTGGACTTGCTGAAGTCCCCATTGAACGGGACAAAGCGCAAGCGTTCCTTGAACGCCACAGTAGGCGGCAGTTTAGGCCGGTCATTGGTGGTGAGAATGAGCGTGTGGGACGGCGCAAAGCCTTCCGCGTTCTCATAGAGCTTGGCTCCGGCGAGCGTATCACCGCCCGTCAGCATTTTGAGCAGTGTCCAATCCAGGTGACCGCTCACAGTTTCGCCCGTGTAGGCAAGCCGCTTCCCGCGCAATCGTCCCATAGCCCGCTTGTTGCGCTCCTCACCTCCACGGTGATACTCAACGTCCTCCGGCCTCAATGACGCGGCGAACAACTCACCGCCTAACATTTTTTCCAACAACCGGAGCAGCACGCCCTTGCCATTGCGTCCACGTCCATAGAAGAAAATCAGCAGATGCAAAGCCTTGCCTGAGATGCAGAGCACCATGAGCCGTTGAAGGTACGCCGCAAGGTCAGCATCTCCACATGTAATCTCACGGAGAAAGCGGTCCCACCGTGGGGTAGGCGCGTCCACGGGGATAATCGGGATTCTCTTGGTTTGGCAGTCCTCCCGCAACATCTCGCGGATGACTCCATTTTGTAAGTCCGCAACTTTGCCGTTTTGCAGCGGGAGAATCGTGGGGTCAGCATCAAAGTCACGGCTAAGTTTTGGCGGTAGCCAGGGCTTCACTTCAGACAGAACGCCACTCACAAACGCGGCTTGCTGCAATGCTCGCCGGGGGTCCTTCTGTCCCGGCTCGGGTGCGCTGTAGCGGTCATGCAGCTCATCCAGGTAACGCCGGATTGCCATTCTCAGTAGGGCATCGCCGTGGTCCCCGAGTGCCCAACGTTTGCCCGGAATCCACACGCCCGTTGTATTCTCTTGGTCATACACGCGCACAAAGTCATCGTGTGTGTCCACAAAAGAGCGGGCAATCTTGCTGTGCGTCATGTCGGGCAGCTTGCCGTAATACGGCGCTAGGCCCGGATTCCGCCTCTCCATCTCATCGCGCAACTCGCGCCAATGCCTCTGAGCACAATGCGAGTGGAAGCACTTAAAGCCGTTGCCAAGCCCGGCAATGAAACTAACCACGGTGTCCCGGTTGTTTTCGTCGCTGTGTTCTTCACTCCAAGGGCACTCAATCTCAACCTGCCATCCGCCCGTCACTTCTCTCGGCTCCGAGCGCAAAGCCACGCCGTAGTAATCCAGGAATCCGAGCAAGCCGGACAGCTTCACATCGTCCGCCTTCGCAGTGACGTGCACGGTTGGCGTAGGTGTCAAGGCACGAATCTGTTGCTCAGTTACAACCGTGTCGCTCCCCTGCTCCACGATGTTGGAACGTCTCCAAGGCCGCTCTTCCGAGTGCTCGCCCTTGCGTGCCCATGAGCCGTACAGCTTGCACAAGCGCGGAGCATCGAAGTTGCCCGCGTCCACCATCGGGAAAAGTTGTTTCAATCGGAGCAGGAATCTTTCGAGCAGCGCCTTGGATGCGTCATCGTTGGGCAACTCAATTCTGTAGAGCAAGTGCCAACCGTTGCCCGAGTCCGCAAGCCCCGGCTCTGGCCATCCGTGCGAGCGCAACCACTCGCGTATTTTGTCCGCTTCCTCCCGCGCCGCTTGTTTCTCTTCCGCCGTGGAATTGGTCTTGCTCTGCCGGGGAGGGTCACAGTCAATAAGCAGCCACACGCGCCGCTCAATGTCAGACGCGCTGGCCGCATTGGAGGACGAACGGAGACACGCTGGGTTTACCTGGATGCCGCCAGGCAGCTTCAGCGGGTTCAAAGTAAAATATGCGGCCTTGTATTGCGTTGGTTCGCTCTCGACGGCGCGGAGCGCGGTGTCCCAATCATCAAAGTAGCCCACGGCAACGCGGTTAGGGCAGAATAGACGGACCTCATGTACACCGTGAAAGAGAGTCATAGCTTGCCCCTCTCAATCAGGTGCCTAATCGTGGTGACGCATCGTCCGGGCGTCTTGTAGTGAATTCGCCAAGTCTCTTTGCGCTTGGTTTCGTTCTCCGCAAGGGTAGGAATTTCCCAATCAGAAGAGTCCAGCAACGTGCGGGCACACTCAATGCCTACTTCAAGCTGCCTGCCGTCTTCATCGTGCTCAAGCACGTGCACGAAGCGCAAATTAGTGTTGTGACACAAGGTGCACTCAGGTCCGCTAGTCATCACGGATGATCCAAGTTGTACCCTGCAATAACAGCAGACGTAATTCCATTGTCCTGCCGTGGCTGCCAGCTCAGAATCGAGCATTTGAGCAGTTCTCCAATCTCGGGCAAGTTGCCCTTCACTTAGGCTAACAATTGGCCTATCTGCTGAACGTGCGGCAGTTAAGCTCTGGTAGCACACAGGTGCTTGAGGGGGTCATCTGACTCACCCCGCAAGACTTGACCTCACTTAGCAAAACTCATCCCGTAACGTCAAAAATCTTCGTGGCACCCTCTGGAATAATGGGCTTCTGCTCGCGTCCTCACCGGACACTCCGTAGCGCGTTACCGCGTGGATGACATCGTGGGGCCAAGCAATCACGATTACAACGTGAGCAAAGCCCGGTGTTGTGGCTGCATGGCGCAATGCTGTTTTGAAAAGCACAGGGTCACCCGGCTTGACCTCTTGCTCTGGAATCTCCCGGAAGAACGGCATAAACAAGTTTTCGAGAATGGACCGCTCATTGTGCACGCCGGGGTGCATGGTGTAGTCAGATGGGATGTCCACCACCGGCAGCAAGCCGCAATTGCGATACACGCCGTAGATGAGTTGGCCGCAATCCACGCCGCACCTCTTCAAGCAGGACCAATTACGGTACGGCGTCCCTATCCAGGACTTGGCCTCTTGCGTTATAGCTTCGCGTTGTTTGTCCGTCATCACAGCCTCATTCAGCGGCGCACATTCCATTTCACTTGCGGTACGGGGACACCGCTTTGAGCGGCCATCTGTTTCGCTAACTGTAGGTACGTCCCGAGCCGGGAAACCTCAGCCGTTTTCCAGTGCATAATCAGACGGCGGTGTGCCCACACCTTGAAACCCTTCGACCGGGCCAGCTCACAGAAGTAAAAATCCTCACCCGGTGAGTCGCCGCCCGCGACCGCGTGTAACTCGCCGCTCTCGTCATAGCACCATTTGAACCAAGGGCCTGGTATTGTCTCCCACACGGTGCGGCGAATGAACATAGCCCCCGTGCCGATCTTCTCCACAGTGAAGAATTCGCCGTCACTTTCCGAGCGGTCCAGCGTGCGGAAGTTTGGGAGAAGCGGGTCCGCTCCAGTCAAAACGGCATCCGGGTTGTAGCCTTGCATTGACGGGAGACCGATTACGTCTTTGCCGATTCCTGTTGAGAGCGTGTCAAGCGGGCTTATCTCGAAGTGCTGGTCATTGTCCACCATGAGCAAGTAATCCGCTTTGCGTTCCCGCGCCATGACCACGCAACAATTCCGCGCATAGTCAACCGGGTGCTTCCCAATCACCAACTCTATTTGCACGTCAAAACGCGAATCGTGGGACATGGTGAGGAGGTTTTGTGTGAGCCACGGATTCACCCATCCGTGACGCTCAAGTCCGGTCAGTACGCAAACGAGAATTTTTGGCTTGCTCATATCATCGGCTCCAGGTGGACCGAGAAAAGTTTGAGGCTGCCGCCGCCCGCTCCCCGAGAACAACGGCAGCCCCATTCCCAGCGGTTTTGTGAACGACAGTACGCTGGAGACTGTCTCTAGCCTATCCCTGCAGTGAAAGCATCAAAGCGCAGAGGCCCCGCTAGCTGAGGCGAATAAAACTATCGAATACCCTGGACCACCCGGAATGCACCGGGCCGTGCAAGCTGGAAATCAGCCCGCAAATATGCGCGGATGCCGATTTGCATGGTTGAGTAGAGCGACGTTGCGCCCACGTTGCCATAGCGTGAGAACTCCAGCATCAATTGCGTCCGCATCCCAATCATGGCCTGAGTGAAATCGCCCACAAATGCCTGTGAGCAATCGTTACTCGTGCCTTGCGTCATGGTGTTCAAAATGCTGTTGGTGCGCAGCAATTGAAGACCGGCAACGCTGCCCGGAGGTGGCAGGACCTGTCCCGTGGTAGCACGGAGCAAGTCCAGTTCGCCCGCCGTGCGAGCGCTGTAAATCGCCGCATTGGGGTTTTCGTTGACGGACCACAAGGCGGAAATCTGCTTGGCAAGCCAATCCCAAGCAACCGCGCCGGTAGGTGCAGCGGAGGAAATGACAGAGCCGTTAGTCGTGAAAGTGGTGGTGTCGATGGTCACGCCGGTTTGTGCGACGATGCCCTTGGGCTGTGGTGCAACACCCGTTCCCACCAGACACGCACGGTCCAGTTCGATGGCCAGAACTTTCGCAATGCTGTCGGTAATCAGGGAATCAAGATTGGGGGCATCTTCGAACAGCTCCACGCTGAAACTGCACAGGGCAGCGAGCGTCTGAGCGGTAAAAGTGACTTTCTCAAACGCCATATCGGTTGCCGTGATTGCCGCGTTTTCCGTGTGCCACGCGGGAGTAATATCCCCGCTCGATGCAGCTACCCGCGCCATTCCAAGAGTGCTGGATTCCATGGCAACGGTACGAGCACCGGCTTGGAGCACCACAGCGGCGTTCCGAACACGGTCAATGACTAGAGTGGACAGAGGGCTTGGCACTAAATAACCGCCGCTGCCCAAAGTGCCCTCGTTCATCGCACGAATCTCACGTTCCGCGCCGTCCCATTTGCCGGTGGCGATGCCCTTCACGAATTTGCCGAACGACAACGGCTGTTCGCCGTAGGCGTCAGGGGTCACAAGGTCAGACATTCGCTGTTCCGGTGCGAGGACAGCGACGGGCCGCCCGGTTTTAGCGTCAACCCAACTGCCGTTCGTTGGAGTCGTGGTCCCGCCAAACATTCCTCCGGGGTTGCGTGCCTCTGAGTGCTTCTCCAGGGACATAATCTGTGAGTCGAGGGTTTGAATCGCGGCAATGTGCTGCTCATATTCCCTCAGCTCGTTCCCGGATAGGTCTTTGTTGTTTGAGGCGCGTGCGGCCTTGATGAGTTTGTCTGCTGCTAGAAAGTGATCGTGCCTTTCGGCCTTGATCTCATTGAGATTCATAACAAAATTTCCTTTTCAAAATGAATTTTGTGTGCGCGGTATCACCCGACTAGCGGCGGTCTTTTCGCACTTGGAGCACTCCGGGCTGTCTCTAAAAGAACAACTACCCTTCAAGCTCCGACCTGCAAGATGTGGGCGGGTAATCCTCCCCGCCCGGTTGCCGTGCGATGTTGCTGCAGGGCATTCAAAGTCATTTCCCGCGCTGAATCAGTGCGTGAATGGACGCGAGCGCGTAGAAACACAGCGCGACCATGAGGCAGGCAAACCCACCGCCCCCGATAGCTGCAGCTTGTGCCCCTTCGCTCACAGAGAACGCGGCAAGCACTGTGAACACGACGACGGCCACAACGCACCACAAGGCAAAAATTTTCATAAGCCCTTCCGCTCCGTGCGGTATTGTCTAACCCTTCTCTAAGCTAGTGACAATCATACCAGCTAACACAGTTAGCTGTCAAGAGGCAAAAAAAAGAGGCCTCAACTGTGGCCCGTTTCCAGTATAAGTTCACCGCTCTGAATTCCGGCTTCGGTCACCTTCTCTCGAAATACATCTTTCGCCCTCTGTGCGATTTCTTCAGAACCCCCCGGCATCACCTCATATCCAAAAAGGGCCTCTCCGCCGGGTCCGGCTTCCTTCATCCACGCGACCACGGCAACAAGCCTCGCGCCCTTCTGAGCCGCATCCTTCTGAGCAGCATCGAATGCTGGGGTTCCATAAACGACATCGGGCAGTAACAGAAAACTGTCCGTGGAGTCACGGTAATAAGCCCAAGCCATGATGCGGGAGTCACGCGCCAGCATTTGAAGCCGCAACAGCGTCTCGTTTTTGCTGTCCGGCTTGTTCATAAATTCCGGCGTGTTGGCGAGCGCAACGACTTTTGGCAGATCCTTTAGACCTAACCCCGCTCGGTTTAACTCATCGATCAATTCCTGAACCCGTGCATTAAAATGGGGAATCGCTTGCTCCATCGTGACCTGCCATTTCTTGTCGGTTGCACGCGCCTCTGTTCTCCAGCCCTTTGCCTTGTTGTCCGCGACCACGCATAGTGTCCCGGCCAGCGCCCACCCTTTTGGCGGTTCTTGCGTGGGTTCCCACAAATAAAACACGGTAGCGTTCACACCGTCTGAATAAACTTTCGCAGAAGCGAGGTTTTTCGTGTCATCCATTTTGCTATCCCCCGATGCGATATTCGCCCAAGGCGTCTAAAACTTCCGCAACCACTCTACGTTTCACGATGTCCAGGTCATCAGTCACTCTCAATCCACGCTTGAGCGGTTTGTAGAACGCCTGGACGGACGTCCCAAGCATTGTGACTCCGAGAAATCCGATGGCCCCGCCCGCTCTTTCCATGATGCGGAGCACTTGGGCGTCATCTTTCATCGTACGATCAATAACGCTCTTGTCAGTGAGGACAATCACAACGCGAAACCAGTTGCGACTACTGGCAAGTGCTCGGAACTCTCGCACAATCTGTTCCGGCGTCATCTTCACGTCGTTCAGCAGGGGCCTTCGGCTAGCCGCAATCATGGCCTGAAACTTCCGTTCTTCGGGCGTCTGGTTTTTCGCCCGATTCGTCCCACCTTGGGACCGCAAATCATCACTTAATGGGGTCATCATATCGTTGTTGCTCCAGCAGCCAAGATACATAGCTGCCAACTTGATAATCTTATCCTCTTTGAGTCCCTTTGTCAACAGCTAACTGACTTGGCTGCCGTTTGCAGCGCAATAGAGGCGATTTAAGCGAGGTTTACGGCGGGGACGGCGTGTGGGGTGGGGTAAAGCAAGGGCGGGTTTTATACCGCCCTTTTTTGTGACGTTAGCGCGGGTCCTTCAGAGCGTACAAAGCCTCAAGCCAGCGCACCTCATCGTTTCTCACTGTGCGTTTTCGCGTCTCTCTGCGCTCCGCTTTGTAAGACTCAAGCGCACGGCCCGCACACAACGCGGTCAAGCGGCCTTGGCACACTGAGCACGGACTCACTCCCGCCTCGACCGCCTTGGATGCCTTCTTCAGTTCTGACACGATATTAAATTTTCTGAATGACATGGGTCCTCCACTCTCTGTTGGTTTCGCTTTTGAACTTCCTTGCTAAGCAGCCGGAGCACCGTGTCTAGCTGCCGTTTCGTGAGTTCCAACTCATCCCGGAGCCGTTGCATTTGCTCGCGGTGCAGTTCGTCCAGAGTCACGACAGCACCTCCAGGTCTGCACAGCGTGGGGTGAGCGGAATACGTGCAAAGTCTTCGACAAAGCGAACCGCAAAGAGCAGCGATGCGCCGCAATTGCTGCACTCTGTAATCAGGGCCTCATCTCCAATTAGTTGCACGTGGTAATCAGCGGAATTGCATCTCGGACAGGTGATAGCATGAACCGTCATTGTGGGCCGCCTCTATCGGCCTGCTTTGACTACGCCTCATGCCGTTAGCGCGGCATGGGGCCTTTGCACAACGGGGGAGAAAACTGACCACTATGACAAAAGACGGGGCGCGGTGTCTGTGACCACAGTCACTTCCGCTTTTTTTCACCCGCCATGAGCGCAAGGTGCAAAAGGGATCTGGAACGTTCGTAATTAGTACCGCTGTTTTCATCCGTGCTTCACTTGGTACAGAGGCGGGGTGTAGCTATGAAGAAATTCCAAGGGACCGTCGCTACGGCGCTCATGTACTGCACCGCGCGTTATTGGCTGGACAAGAATAACGAGCAACTCAGGCAGGTGTGGGGTTGGTTTGCCATCGTGGCAATTGCGATGCTGATAATCACGGGGATTGTTTCTCGCTACTCACATGCGAAAGACTAACGCGCTCTTAGCTAGCTAACGGGAGGAGACGATTACGATGGCCGCGAACGTTGTGTTTAAGATTCAAGGTGGGTTTGAGGTCTTGGATTCAGAAGACCCAAACGTTTGGATAGTCAATTCCGATGGCAAAGAGATAGGCCAAATCAGACGCCAGGGGCGTGCTATTTTCGTTCTTGTTGACCCGGCAAGGTATCAAGAACTCAAGCCGGAAGAGCAAATTAGGTTTGGGAAGTTCGTGGAGCACATCCGAGAGTAGTTGGCGGCCCGAAACCCGCAACACTCCATGCCGTTTTACATGCCGCTCGCGCTGCGCTACATCGAAAACAGGGTATTACGTGCCATCTGCTGCCGTCTAAGTTGTTCTATTCACGTGCTTTGGCCGATAGGTTACTTTCGTGCAGGTGGCGCCCCCGGTAACGCCAAGTTATCGCTAAAAGCTTTAATACCGCCTGAACCCGCAAGGTTTTCCTTTGTGCACCGCAGCCTGCCCTGAGCGAAGTCGAAGGGTGCCCTTAGTGGTTAGAGACTTTTCCCCCCGGACCGCCAACCACCGAAGCTGTATCATCGCCCCATGGAAGATGTCTCTGCCTTCATCCTCGTCGGCGGCAAGAGCACGCGCATGGGCACCGACAAAGCCTTCGTCCTGCTCGACGCACGGACCCTGCTATCCCGCATGCTCGATCTCGCGCGACAATTAACTTCCAACGTCCACCTCGTCGGCGATCCCGCCAAGTTCGCGTCCTTCGCTCCAACCATCGAGGACACCTTCCCCGGCTGCGGTCCACTAGGGGGAATCCACGCCGCTCTCTGCTCGTCCCGCACACACCTGAACGTCATCCTCGCGGTAGACGTCCCATTCGTCTCCCTGGCGTTGCTTGACTACATCATCTCCCGAGCAACGGGTTCCAACGCCAACGTAACCCTGGCCCGCGCCGCCGGAGGTTTTCAGCCTCTCTGTGCCGTCTACCGCCGCTCCTTCGCCGATGCCGCAGAAAATGCCCTGCGCGCCGGACACTACAAGATCGACACACTCTTCACGCCGGTATCCACGCAAGTGATCGAAGAAGCAGAACTGGCAGCTTCCGGTTTCTCCCCACGAATCTTCCGCAATCTCAACACACCCGAAGAGTTAGCTGAAGCCCATGAGTAACAGAGCAACAGCGTCATGAGATGCGCCGGAAAGTTCTCGGACTTTTGACGAGCGCCGAACGCTACATCAGGATTTTCCTGTATGTTCGTTACCCAACAATCTAATTAGAGTTCGATACGCCATTGCTGTCTGGACTCGATCTGCCCAGGAATCGACTTGCCCAAACGCGTACTCATCGCAGACGACAACGAGTCCGTGCGCAGGGTCCTTCGCTCGCTCATTGATCAGCAACCGGGCGTAGAGGTGTGTGCCGTTACCCGCGACGGAATCGAAACCGCAGAGACGGCAATGGCTCTCAGACCCGACTTGCTGATCGTTGACGTGCTGATGCCGGGCCTGAACGGAATCGAAGTCACCAGCGTCGTCAAAAACAGCCTGCCCGCGGCCAAGATCGTGTTGTTTACCATGTACGATGACGCCATCAGGTCCCTTGCGCCGGTAATCGGTGCAAATGCTCTTTTGACCAAATCCGACGGCATCTCGGCGCTCCTTCGAACTGTCCGCTCCATGCTGAGTGACAAACTGAAGAGTATGGAAGAAGCTCTCGCCCGCGCGGCTCATAAGAGAGAGGCGGACCCGGTTCATCTCGAATCGCTGACTCGAAGGCTCCGTGTGCCATTGACCCGTTGCAGTCGCGATCTCAAATACCTATGGGTCAACCAGCACTACGCAAACTGGTTGCGGAAGCCTTTGGATAAGATTACCGGCAGCTCGATTGTGGATGTTCTGGGCAAAGAAGCTTTCGAATCACTTCGCCATCGCTTCGACCAGGCAAATGACGGCCAGACCGTAACCTACCAGGCCGATGCAAACTACGAGAGCATCGGCCGTCGCCGCATCGCCGCCGCCTACCAGCCCACGTTCCAGTTTGATGGAACTCCGGATGGCTGGCTGGCTTTCGTCGAGGATGTCACGAACAGCGAACTCGACGAGGCCGACACCGTTCCCCCCAACATTGATCCCCAGGTCCAACCAGCGATGTAATGAACCCGCTGGTTCTGCCGGCATCCATTCCCAAGGGTAGTCAGGTAGCGGACTCAGTTCCTCCAGGGCCAGTGGCGGCAAAGCGCATCCCGAAATCTGATAACTTTGAGAAGACTAAGCCGTAGCTAGAATGTGATTGCTCGCGGCTCGAAGCTCATAGCTCATTGCTCATGGCCCCCTACATCGAATTCCGCGACGTCTCTAAAGCCTTCGGCGACAATATCGTGCTCGAACACGTCAGCTTCGATGTATTGACGGGCGAGACGGTCTGTATTCTCGGACGAAGCGGCGTAGGGAAATCCGTCTCCCTGCATCACATCATGGGATTCCTCAAGCCGGACTCCGGCCGCGTCATCGTCGCCGGAGAGGACATCACCGACTACACCGAACCACAACTCGAGCTGATCCGCAAGAAAGTCACCATGGTGTTTCAGAACGGAGCTCTCTTCGATTCCCTCACCGTCGGCGAAAATGTAGCATTCCCGCTCCGCGAACATCACGATCTAAACGAAGAACAGATCTACCAGATCGTCGATGGACTGCTGCAGATGGTCGGCGTACAACAGATGCGCGACCTGCTGCCCTCTGATCTCTCTACGGGGATGAAGCGATCCGTAGCCATCGCCCGCGCCCTGGCCGCGCGCCCGGAATGCGTGCTCTACGACGAGCCCACGACGATGGTCGATCCCCTCATGGCGCAACTGCTAGGCGACCTGATCAAGCGCCTCAAGATTCAACTCAATCTGACCAGCATCGTAGTAACGCACGACATGCGCCTCGCCAAGAAACTGGCCGACCGGGTGGTCTTCTTGCACGAAGGCAAAGCCATTTTCTTCGGCTCATATACCGAGATGGAGAAGTCCCCCGCGCCCATCATCCGCGAATTCCTGGAATTGGATGAGTTAAAGCTGGAAGCGTAACAACTCACGTAGCGACAGCCGCCTCGGCTGTCCCGGCAGGGCGCAGCCCGCCGGCCCCCGTCGAAGGTAGCTCGCCTAGTGACGTCGTAGAGACGTAGCTTGCTACGTCTCTGCCCGCGGCGCCGCAAAACCAAAAGTTCACGAGATCTGCCGGCAAAGACGTTGCAAGCAACGTCTCTACGACTAGAATCCCTGCTCCACCAGATCCTCAATCCTCAGCGAACTCTGCGACGATTCGCCCCTCATCATCTTCTCCACATACTTCGCGATGAGATCCGCCTCCAGATTCACGGGATCCCCCGGCTTCAGCGAATGTAGATTCGTCATCTCCACGGTGTGCGGGATAATGGCAACCGTGCAGCGATTCTTCTTCAGCTGCGCGACGGTCAGGCTGATCCCCTCGATAGAGATCGATCCCTTATAGACGGTGTACTTTTCCACCTCATCGGGAAGTTCGATGTTCAACCACCAGTTCTCCGAATCGCCGATGCGGTCGAACGAAATCAGCTTGCCAACTCCGTCCACGTGTCCCTGGACAACGTGCCCTCCGAAGCGCCCGTCGGCTTTCATCGGCAACTCCAGATTGACCAGAGCACCCTCCTGAATTCGCGAGAACGAGGTAAGGCCCCAGGTCTCTGGAGCCAAATCCGCACAAAACGATCCCGGCTTGATGTCGAGCGCCGTCAGGCAAACCCCACTCACCGCCACGCTGTTCCCGGTGCCAAGCTCTTTGGGCGTATGGTTGGCAGTGACCGTGATTCGCCGATTCTCCCCGCGCTGCTCAATCTTCGCAATCCGTCCAACTTCTTCCACAATGCCAGTAAACATGAGCGCCCTCCGAACGAAACATCATAGTCCTGCATAATGAGAAATTCTTGATTGATAATTGTGAATGAAAAACCGGAAGTAGTTGGTCCTCGCTTTTCAATCAACAATCAAAAATCAACAATCAAAAATCGCCGTACCTCACTCCCCGTACGGATCCCTCACATACCCCTCGACAGCGAAGTCCTCCCCAAACCGGTGCAGATGCAAATGCTTCACCTCCGCGGCCTGGCTCATATGGCGGAATCCCGCGCCCGCTGCAAAAGGGACCGAGCCCGTCCCCGCTAGAATCTTCGGTGCGTAATAAAGAAATACCTTGTCGACCACATTCGCCGCCAGCGCCGCCCAGTTCACCGTGGCCCCGCCTTCGATCATCAGGCTGGTGATTTCCAGTTGCCCCAGCCTTCGCAGGATCGCCGGCAAATCCGGACGCCCATCCATCTCGATTGTGGGAATGGTCTCGACGCGTACGCCCAGCTTCTCCAATTCCGCTTTTTTCTGCTCGTCCGCCGAAGAGCAGAACACGAGCACGTCATTCTTCCGCTCCGCCGCGACACTCTTCACCAGCCGCGAGTCGAGCGGCAACCGCAGCCGTGAATCAAGAATCACCCGCAACAGCGGCCGCCTTCTCGGCTTCCCGCTGCGATCGGTCAACAACGGGTTGTCCGAGAGGATGGTGCCTACGCCCACCATCAGCGCGTCATTTTGATGCCGCAGTTCCTGTACGTGGGCCCGCGCCACTTCGCTCGTGACCCATCCCCCTGCAGGCGTGCCGCTCCCCTGGAGCAGAGTTTCCGTGGGTGGCGGGGCGATTTTCCCGTCGAGCGTCATCGCCGCCTTGAGTGTCACCAGCGGCGTTCCCTGCCGCGTATACCGCGCAAACGCCTCATTCAACCGCCGCGCCTGCTCCTCCAGTCCCCCAACCACGACCTGCACGCCCGCCGCACGCAGCTGGTCGAACCCGCGTCCGCTGACTTTGGGATTTGGATCGGCCATCGATGCCACGACGCGATGGATGCCCGCCTTGATCAGCGCATCGGTGCACGGAGGCGTGCGTCCCTGATGCGCATGTGGCTCAAGATTGATGTAGAGCGTCCCGCCGCGAGCCTTCTCGCCCGCCTGCTCTAGAGCCAGAACCTCCGCGTGCTTCACGCCGTCGTAGGTGAAGGTCCCGCTGCCGACCACGTTTCGCTGGGCGTCAACAATCACCGCGCCAACATACGGATTCGGCGAGGCGAGGCCGATGCCGCCCCGCGCCAGTTCAAGCGCGCGATGAAGAAATTGTTCGTCAGCTGAATGAGCGGGCATTCAAGAGAAATCTATCACGCTGGAGGGAATTGGTTTCTTGTTGGGGCTGAGAGTGTCCGCGGTGGAAAGCAATCGGCAGGGGCACAATCGTCGGGTTCTTCGACCGCTCTGGCACCCGATCTTATCTTTGGTGGTTTCTTTCCGGGAACTGGGACAGGCGAGAGAGGATCATCCGCCGACCCAGCGTCGACTGTGTCAATCGATTTATAAGCACGAAATTGGGACGCCACAAAACGCCAAATCGCCAATATCGCGACCATGCTCACTAAGACTGTCAGAAAAGCTGACATCGCTTGTTCACCCACGCTAAACGATTATTGCCCTCTCGGTGGGAAACTCCGAAACGAATCCTCTTCAATCTCCGCCACCGCCACGCCACTCCGGCCCTTCGGCCCGCGCCGCACCGGAGCCATCACATAAGCATAAGGATCCCCCGGCGCCGCAGGCTTCCGACCGAGCAGCCGCTTCAAGAAATCCAGAACGACGCGAAATCCCGACCGCTTTTCCCCAGCCTCACTCATAAGCACTCCTCGCACCCACGATTTTCCTTCGTGTACCTTAGTGCCCTTCGTGGTTCAAGCTTTTGCTTTTCTATTCAAACAACGAATCCACAAACTCCTTCGGATCAAACGGCAGCAAATCCCCAGCCTTCTCTCCCACTCCCACATACCGCACCGGCAACCCAAGCTCTCGGCAAATTGCCACCACCACTCCCCCTTTGGCCGTGCCGTCGAGTTTGGTCAGAACAATCCCCGTAACCCCTGCCGCCTCGGTAAACAGCCGCGCCTGCTGCAACCCATTTTGCCCCGTCGTCGCGTCCATCACCAGCAGAGTTTCATGCGGTGCACCCGGAATAATCCGCTGTGCCGTCCGCCGCATTTTTTCCAACTCCGCCATCAGGCTGGTCTTGGTGTGCAGCCGCCCCGCAGTATCGACCACAACATAATCCGTCTTCCGCGCGACCGCCGCCTGCAGCGCATCGAACAAAACCGCCGCCGGATCCCCTCCCGCTTTGGTCTTGATCACTTCCGTCCCCGTGCGCTGACCCCAGATCTCAAGCTGCTCGATCGCAGCCGCGCGAAATGTATCCGCCGCGCACAGCAGCACATTCTTTCCCTGCGATCGGAAGACCTGCGACAGCTTGCCGATCGTCGTAGTCTTTCCCGTCCCATTGACGCCAACCACGAGAATGACCTCCGGCGCCCCTTCCACCTTATTCACTGGACGCGAATTGGCAGTGTTCAGGATGGCGAGGAGTTCTTCCTTCAACAGCCGCTTTAACTCCTCGACGTTCTTGATCTGTTTGCGATCGGCCTTCTCCCGCAGCTTTCCCAGAACTTCCTGCGTGGTCGTCGATCCAAGGTCAGCGCCGATTAGCGTACCCTCAAGATCGTCCAGCGTGTTGCGATCGATCTCTTTGCCAATCGAAACAATGTCATCGATCCGCTCCGCAAGATTCTCCCGCGTGCGCGTGACCGCCTGCTTCATGCGGTCCAGGAAACTCGTTTTTTTCTCTTCCTCAAGACTGCCGAATAAAGTCTGGATCATAAAAAGCCTGGTGTTTCATTATACGGGGAGCCTTCGCAGGCTGGCGCAGACACGAACTGATGCCAAGTTGCGATTTATAGGCGTTAGCGGCGGAACGTGAGCTGCGTAGAAAATGAAAAGCGCTGGAGGAGAACCTCCAGCGCTTCGCCATGCGGAATTACCCGGGTCTCGGACGCTTACTTCACCATGATCTTGTTAGTGCTCGGGTCCAGGGTGCCCTGAACACGAACCCGCTTGCCTTCGAACTTTTTCACTTCGTCCTGATGATCGATGTCATAGGTCTTTCCTGAATCGTCTTTCAGAACGTACTTGTCTCCCTGCTTCACGACCGTTCCGGAGAAGGTCTGAGTCCCGGCAACAGCTCCGCTGTCGGACGCAGATCCTGATGGCGGTTGCTGCGCGCCCGACTCCGGTGTCTGGCCGCTAGGCGGAGGAGTTGTCGTATCCGGAGACTGGCTTGACGGAGCCTGCGTGTCCGGAGACGAAGAAGGTTGCTGCGCCTGCCGATCCGGCGACGTCGATGGTGCGTTCTGTGCGTTCAGGGTGCTACCCCAGCAAATTATGGCAAACGCCAAGGCGGCAAGAAATGAAAGAGACTGAATCCGTGTTTTCACAAAATCCTCCAGTAGCCAGTTCGGCTCTTAGGGGAGAGTTGTTGCAAGCGCCCTGCCATGAAATTGGACGCAGCCAGCACGGATAGATTGAATGTTGTATCGGCAAGAGTTAGCCGCGCGGCTCGGGAACATTCGCAGCCGGTGTGGGCGAACTTTCCGCGCCCGCTACATGGAACGCCCTAGGGAGAAAAGAATCCTTCTTGCGCGCTACAAAAATGCCGAGAGCATTTCCTGCTCACCCAAGCAAATTCTTCCCAAAAGAAAAGAGCCGCGACCAAAGTCGCAGCTCCCCGTCTTCAGGTGCCCCACCCTTGTCGCGCTTTGTGTGACAGGGTGGGGGTTTTGATTTTTGTAAATGACGATCCGGGGCTTAGTGCCTTCCGCCGCCGCCGTGGCCACCATGCCCGCCGCCGTGACGACCCCCACCGCCTCCACCGCGACCGCCGCGCCCGCGACGACCACCTCCTCCGCCGCCGCCGCCCGGACGTCCTCCCCGGCCACCGCGATCTCCGCCGCGATCCGGGCGATCCCCGCCCTGCGGACGATCTCCGGCGCCGACATGCGGAGCACCTTCGCGATTGAAGTTCGGCTCCTCCGGATCATCCGGAAAATCGCCGCCGCCTTCGATCACCAGCGTGCCGCCCTGCACCGGCTCGCTTTCGCTCGCCGCCGGCGCCACTGCGGCCGCTTCCCCGCCGCCCGTTGCCGCCATCTTCGCGCGCTGCTCTTTCAGAATCGCCTTGCGCGAGAGCCGGATCCGGTTGCCTTCCACCGCCAGCACCTTCACCAGCACCTGGTCGCCTTCTTTCAGTTCGTCGCGAACATCGGCGATCCGGTGCTCGGCCACTTCACTGATGTGCAACAACCCTTCAGTGCCCGGAATGATCTCGACGAACGCGCCGAAATCCGCCAGCCGCGTGACTTTCCCGAGGTAGGTCTTCCCTACTTCGGCCGTCGCCGTGATGTCGCCGATAATCTGCAGCGCCTTCGCCGCCGACGCCTGATCGCTCGACGCAACTTTCACCAGCCCGGAGTCTTCCACATCGATCTTGACTCCGGTCTGCTCGACGATCGACCGGATCATCTTCCCGCCCGGCCCGATCAGATCGCGAATCTTGTCCGTCGGAATCTGCACGGTGTAGAAGCGCGGAGCGTAGTCGGAAATCTTCTCGCGCCCGCTTGAGATCACTTCCTCCATCTTGCCGAGAATGTGCATCCTTCCCCGCTGCGCCTGGGCCAGAGCCTCGCGCATGATCTGCGAGGTGATGCCCGAGACTTTGATATCCATCTGCAGCGCGGTGATGCCGTCCTTCGTTCCGGCCACTTTAAAGTCCATATCGCCGTAGTGATCTTCCGCGCCCGCGATGTCGGTAAGGATTGCGTACTCCTCGCCTTCCTTCACCAGTCCCATCGCCATGCCCGCAACCGGAGCCTTCAAGGGAACGCCCGCATCCATCAGCGACAGCGAGGCCCCGCAAACGGTAGCCATAGAAGACGACCCGTTCGACTCCAGAATGTCAGAGACGACGCGCATCGCATACGGCCACTTCTCTTCAGTCGGAAGCACAGCCGAAATCGCCCGCTCCGCCAGCGCCCCGTGCCCGATCTCTCTCCGTCCCGCCCCCCGCAAAAACGCCACTTCTCCCACCGAAAACGGCGGAAAATTATAGTGCAGCATGAAGCGCTTCTTGGCTTCGCCTTCGAAACCTTCGAGGCGCTGCATGTCGTCGCTGGTACCGAGAGTCGTTGTCACCAGCGCCTGGGTCTCACCGCGGGTGAAGATCGCGCTGCCGTGGGTCCTGGGCAACACTCCGGCTTCGATCCAGATCTCGCGGATCTCGTCGAACGCGCGCCCGTCCGGACGCCGCTTCTGTTGTGTCACCTGATCGCGGAAGATACGCTCACGCAGCGTCTCATAATAATGATCGAGCTTCTTCTTCGCGTCTTCGTCGTCTTCCGGAAGCGCGGCCTCGAGTTTCTTCTTCAGTTCTTTGACCAGCGTGTAGCTTGTCGCCTTGGGATGCTTCTTGGTGTCGAGCGCGTCCGCGAGTTCCGCGCCGATGCGCTTCTTCAGGTCGTTGTAGTACGCGTCATCGAATGCCGGAGGCTCAACCTTGCGCTTCGCCTTGCCGACCTTGTCGCGCAGTTCGTTGATCGCCTTGCAGATCTTCTTGATCTCGGTGTGACCGAAGTCGATGGCGTCGACCACGGTTTCTTCTTTCACTTCTTTCGCTCCGGACTCGATCATCACGATGCCCTCGGCGGTGCCGACGACCATGATATTCAGCAGGCTCTCGCGCATCTCGTCGTACGTGGGATTGATGATGAACTGTCCGTTGATCAGGCCCACGCGCACCGCCCCAATGGGTCCGAGGAACGGAATGTCGGAGACATGCAAGGCGGCTGACGCGCCGTTGATGCCGCACACGTCAGGATCATTCTCGCTGTCGGCAGAGAGCACAAACGCAATCACCTGCGTCTCGCACTTGAATCCCTCGGCGAACATGGGGCGGATCGGCCGATCAATCTGCCGGCTGGTGAGTACTTCCTTCTCACTCATACGCCCTTCACGCTTGATGAAGCCTCCGGGGAAACGTCCGCCGGCGTAGGTGTATTCGCGGTAGTCAACGGTGAGGGGGAAAAAGTCGATGCCTTCGCGCGGATCGGCATTGGCCGTGGCCGTGGCCAGCACGACGTTTTCGCCGAGTCGGACGACGACGGATCCGTGGGCCTGCTTGGCCAATTTTCCTGACTCGAATGAGATGGTTTTGCCGCCGGAGAGGCTAACTGTGACTGTCGTAGGTTCTGGTTTCATAAGAGATTCCTTTGCCAGAGCTGCTAGTTCCTGGCGAAACCACACAGTCGGGTGCCCCATCCTTGCCGCGCTCTTTGCGACAGGGTGGGGAGGTTGACTTCCGGTCCCGCGGACACAGAGTCAAAGGCCTCACCCTCTTTCGCACTAAACGCGAAAGAAGAATGAGGCACCCCCGTCTGGGTGCTATCGGAGTAGTTCGCTGCGCTTGAAAAACGCACTTGTGGAGAGTTCCTCGATGCCATCCGTCTCACCAGAGACGGTGCTCAGAAATACCAGGGGTTGAATGGGTGCCCCATTCTAAAATCGCGCTCTTTGCGATTTTAGAGTGGGGATTTGGACTTCAAAATCCAGCTCAGATTCTTTGCTGGAAGGACCCCAGGCCAAAAACTTACTTGCGGATGCCGAGCTTGCCGATCACGGTCTTATAGCGCTCGGAATCGTATTTCTTGAGGTAGTCGAGCAAGCTACGGCGCTTGCTGACCAGCATGAGAAGTCCGCGGCGCGAGCCGTGGTCTTTCTGGTGCGTCTTGAAGTGCTCCGTCAACTGGCCAATCCGTTCGCTAAGCAGAGCGATCTGCACTTCCGGGCTTCCGGTGTCGCTCGCATGGGTTCCGTACTGGTCAATGAGGGATTTCTTTTGCTCTCTGGCTAACACTAAACTGGTGCACTCCTGTTCTTAATCGATTGTCTATGTGACGTTTATGAGGATATCACGGCCGATTGCGCACGGTAAAGGATGGCTTGTCCGAATCATTATTGAGCTGTCATCCTGTCGGCGACGAAGGCGGGGGATCGGACGACGGCGGCGAGCTTTGATGTGGTCGATGGGAATGCCCAAGGCGCATGCAGATTACCGATCCTGGCCACCCCACTGGCGCCTTAGGCGCTTCGTACGGTCCCTCGGAGGGCTATCGCCCTCCTCAGCATGACATCGCGAAAGCATGACATCGCGAACTCAGCGGTAAGAATTTTCGCAAGTGAGACAGAGCAACGGAGTTGCTCACACCAGTTTCATCGCTTCCGGATCCCACTTCACCACCATCCCGTGCTCGATACTCAGATTGCTGAGCAGCGCGGCCCCGGCCGCTCGATAGCCGAATACCGCATCCTCAACCACGGGCTGGCGTGAGCGAACTGCGCTGAAGAAGTTGGTGAAGTGGTCGTAGCTGTCGCGGTATCCCTCGGGAGCGACGTACTTCTCGGTTGCGACGGCGGGCGGCCCGGAAGGATGCGATGCCGGATACCGCTCGTGATAAGCGTCGCGCATCCGTTTCTGCATGGCCTCGCTGTAGGTGCCGATCATCAGGCCGGGCTCTTTCTCACGCGGTGTGCGGCTCACGCTGACCGAGTTGTTGGCAATCTCCAGAGTGCCTTCTGAACCGGTGAAGGCCAGGCCTTCACTCTCCTCGCCTCCATCGACAAAATTGACGCGCAGGCTGAGGTTGAAGCCTTGCGGATAGTCAAACAGTCCCAGCAGCACGTCGTTGGCGTCGCGGCCGTCCTTCCAGAAGCGCAGCCCGCCGGTGGCCATGGCGCGCGTGGGGCCGTTGCTGCCGGTGATGAAATGCGTTCCGCTGAACAGGTGAACGAAGAGATCGCCCGCGACTCCGGTACCGTAGGCTTTCCATTTTCGCCACTGGAAAAAATGCTCGGAGTTGAAGGGAACTCTTGGCGCGGTGCCGAGGAAGCGGTCCCAATCGCAGGTTTCGGGCGAGGCATCGAGAGGAACCGTGTAGTTCCACGCTCCCATGGAAGAGTTGCGGTCCCAGTGTGCGCTGACCATATTGAGCTGGCCAATCGCGCCGGAAGCCAGCAGCTCTTTGGTCTTGGCATAAATGATGGAGCTGACTCGCTGGCTTCCGATCTGCAGGATGCGGTTGGTCGATTTAGCAGTCTCGATCATCTCCGGCCCTTCGGAATGGGCGTGGATCATCGGCTTCTCACAGTAGACGTCCTTGCCGGCTATCATGGCATCGACGGCAATCTGCTTGTGCCAGTGATCGGGCGTGCCGATGATCACGGCGTCGACATCTTTGCGCGCCAGGATTTCCTTGTAGTCGCGCGTGGTGAAAATATCGTTGCCCCAGAGTTCCTTGCTGTGCTCGAGACGTCCGTTGTAACAGTCGGCCACGGCAACGAGTTTCACGCCGGGGACTTGGACGGCGGTTCGAGTGTCTCCCTGGCCCTGAATGCCTGCTCCGATCAAGGCGAGCTGGATGTGATCGTTGGCGGCGATCGGCGCGGGGGCCTCGAGTGGGAGCACCTTTAGTGCGTGTGTCTTGACTCCTAGGGCGCTCGCTGCAGTAGCCGTGCCTGCGACTTTCAGAAAGTTTCTTCGATTCAGCATAAGCACATTTCTCCCGCGTGGAAATGGACGTGCGCCTCACACAATATTCTTCTTTGGAGATTTGTCTCGGAGAGAATCGTACAGAGCAGAATCTTCAACCACGAAGGGCACGAAGGGTCACGAAGGAACCCCTAAGATTTCCTTCGTGAACGTTGGTGTCCTTTGTGGTGACTGTTTTCAGTCCGCGACAGGGAAGCCGCCAAAGCTCCATAATGTCGGGATGACGGTTCGGCGACTGAAGACCTACACCGGTGCGCAGGGATACGTGTACCAGTATTACTTCGTGGGCAAGCGCGCGGCGTTGCCCGATGATCCCGAAGCGCCCGCTACGGAGTTCATCTTCGATGTGACCTCCGATCGCAAACTGACGTATTCCGTCAGCGTCTTTTTGCCGCAAGGCCCATTAGCAGAGTGGAACCAGAATCATGGGCGCGCCTTGAATGACGCCGAGCAATACGCCGCCGTCAAACTGCGCCTGTTTCGCGCCTTCGATGAGTTGGAAGACGTAAAGGCCGACGGACGCCGCTTGCGCATCGACAGTGCGTTGCTAGAGGAAGCGTTGTCGAGCTTAGGAGTGGAGTGACATGCCATACCTTCCGGATTAGATTTTCGTATGGTAGGCACGACTGAAATCGTATATGCGGTTTCAGGCGTCGCTCCGCGACGCAATCCCATATTCGCCGCTACCCGGCGTTAAAACGCCGGGATATTATCAGAGGTCCCTCCGGGACAAAGTCGGGATTCTTGTTTCGGGACGCGGTGGCGAAAAATTGGCGGTTTGCCACCCACCAGTAAACTGGTGGGCTATTCTCGGAAGCGCCTCTGGCGTTTGGCAATCCCGTCGCCTGGAAGGCGCGATTCATGGTCCTCAACTTTGGTATAACTTCTGGCGGAGCTCTCCGTGAAAAATTCGAAATCTTCCGTCATCGTCTCATTTCTGCTCTTCTCTTGCATCGCCTGGTCCCAAACGCCCCGTTGGTCCGAGCAAAAAGCCAATGACTGGTATGCTCAGCAGCCTTGGCTTGTCGGTAGCAACTACGTCCCGAAGTCTGCCATCAACGAACTGGAGATGTGGCAGCAGGACACCTTTGATCCGACACAGATCGACAAAGAACTCGGCTGGGCCGAATCGCTCGGCATGAACACCATGCGAGTCTTCCTGCACGACCTGCTCTGGCAGCAGGACGCCCCCGGATTCCAGAAGCGCCTCGATCAGTTTCTGGCGATCTCTTCGCGCCATCACATCCGGCCGCTGCTGGTGCTGTTCGATTCCTGCTGGGATCCCGCGCCGCGCCTGGGCAAGCAGCACGATCCCGTTCCGGGCGTGCACAACTCTGGATGGGTGCAGAGCCCCGGCGCCAAGGCCCTCGCCGACCCTGCCCAGGTCCCGCGCCTCAAAGCCTACGTGCAGGGCGTGGTCGGCGCGTTCGCCAAAGACGACCGCATCCTCGGATGGGACGTCTGGAACGAGCCGGACAACTCCGGCGGTGGCGACTACGCCAAGACAGAACTGAAGGCCACGGAAAAGAGAGCCCGCGTGGCCATGCTGCTGCCGCAGGTTTTTGCCTGGGCCCGCGAGGTCCATCCTTCGCAGCCACTTACCAGTGGCGTGTGGGACGTTGATATCTCCAAAGACGAAAACGCACAGCACGAGATTGATCGCATCCAACTCCGCGAGTCCGACGTCATCACCTTCCACAACTACAACTGGCCCGAGTCCTTCAAAGCCGAGATCGCCTGGCTTAGACAATTCCATCGCCCTATCATCTGTACCGAATTCATGGCGCGCTCCGTGGGGAGTACGTTCGACACGATCCTGCCCATCGCGAAAGAAGAAAAAGTCGGCGCCATCAACTGGGGATTCGTTGCCGGAAAGACGCAGACGTACTATCCGTGGGAGTCGTGGGATCATCCCTACGTGAAGCACCAGCCACCGGTCTGGTTCCACGAAGTCCTTCACCCCGACGGCACCCCGTACCGCAAGGCAGAAGCCGATCTGATCCGCCACCTGACGGGGAAGAACTGAACTCGCTTTACCCACTGCCATGTGGGGACAGCCGCCTCGGCTGTCCCGCGAAGGCGAAGCCGAGCGCCGAGGGGCAGGATCCCATCAACATGGGAGGTGACTATTTCTGGCTGGTCGGTTCACATAAATGGCACTTCCGCAACCTTCCCCCGGGTGCACGAGCATTTACAATTCAATTTATATGAAAAACCTCCTTCTTCTTACCTTGCTCCTTGTGTTGGCAGCTTGCAGCAAGTCGAACGCCCCGCAGACCTCGTCGGCGCCGAGTGCCGCTCCTTCCAAAGCACCCGACGCCGTGCAACTCAAGTTGCAGGAATACGGCGGAAGCTCGGCCACGAATTGCGGACGGCTTGATGTCCACGCCCCCGAAGCGCAATCGAAGGGGGCCGCCGATTGTGCCCTGCAGGCAAGCAAGGCAAAACATCCGTTCTATGTGAGCTACGACATGCCCGGCATGATTGTCGGTGTCGCGGGCAACGCCGAGGGCAAACTGTTCACCGCGCGCTCGGAAGGAGGAGGGGTCAGCAGCGGCGCCTGCCCCTCGGAACTGCGGTTGGCTTCCAGCGGACGCGTGACTTGCTTCGCTCCCGGCGACATGGGCTCGATGGGCGCCGGTCACACCGCGATCCCGCAGGGCATGCCCAACCCTCACGCCTTGCCAAAATCGAAATAGTGGACGCCGGCAAGGAAAGAATAAGGCCCTCCCAGTAAGGCGCTCGCGCGCGCGAGGGAACCATGAACACAGAACGAATGTCTCGCTGCTTTCCTCTCGTCGGCCTCTTGGTGTCCACGCTTGCGGCCTCACAAACCGCCCCCCTCAAGACAGTCGCGGATATCCCCCTTCCCGGCCCGGCCGTCCGCTTCGACTACCAGAGCTTCGATCGCACCCATGGTCGCTTGTATATCGCCCACATGAATGCCGACCAACTCGTAGTCTTCGACGCGAAGAAGCGTGAAGTGGTCGCCAATCTCGACGGATTCGCCAACGTTCACGGAGTGCTGGCGGTCCCGGACATCAACCGCGTCTTCGCCTCCGCGACTGGCGAACACAAACTCGCTATCGTCGATATGGACACGCTGAAGATCCTCGCTACTCCCGGTCCTATTAAGTATCCCGACGGAATCGCTTATGCTCCTCGGCCCAAGCGCGTCTTCGTCTCCGACGAGCATGGAGATGCCGACGCCGTTATCGACGCCACCACAAATACCCTGATCGCCACGATCAAAATCGAGGGAGGCGCCGGCAACACGGTCTACGATCCCGGCTCCGGCCGCATTCTGGTTGCGGTCCACGAAAAGAACGAGCTGGTTTCCATCGATCCCGCGACCGCCAAGATCATCCGTCATAATCCTGTGCCAGGAATTGAAAGTCCCCACGGAATCGTGCTCGACGTGGATGCTCATCTGGCGTTCGTCGCGGGAGAAGAGAACAACAAGCTCGCCGTGCTTGACCTAACCAATGGCCAAGTACTCGGGACGTATCCGGTCGGAAAAGATCCTGATGTACTCGCGTTCGATCCTGGCCTCAAACTGATCTATGTTTCCGCGGAATCCGGGAATGTGACTGTGTTTCGCGAAAACGGCAAGGCGCTCGTGATCGTCGGTTCGCTCTCGATGCCTCACGCCCACACCGTCTCGGTCGATCCCGACACGCATCTGGTCTATTTCCCGCTGGAGAATCTGAATGGGAAGCCGGTATTGCGCATCATGGAACCGAGCGTGGTGAACTGACGAGTCCAGCGGGCCCTGGCCTCGTGGTTCTAGTCTGCGCTTCCAGTCTGTGATTCTAGTCACACATCTAAGTGACCATCTGTGTTGGTCTTAGACCTATCCGACTGGACAATAGCAACGTTGTACTAGAGGGATACAGAACCCCTCCAGATTTGCGGTAAACTCAAGAAACTCTGATTTTTCTTGAGCTTCCGAGCCCAGGTTGTCCGGCCAGGGGTTGCTGAGAACTGGGAACTGAGAACTGCATGTCACTGCTTTGGCTGCGCTTCGCGCTGGGGTGCTATTTCGTAGGCTTGGTCTACGCCTTCGTGGCGCTGACGCGCACCAGTGATCTCTTCAGCCGCATCGCGCTCCACGCCGCCACCATCGGCATGGTCTTCCACTTTGTTTCGTTGACCGAACTTTTCCTCTCCGGGCAGATCGTGTGGGCCTCGGTTCACAACAGCGAGTCGCTCCTGGCCTTCTTGTCGATGGTTTTCTTCATGGTGATCTACGCGATCTATAAAACCACTTCTCCCGGAGTCGTCGTATTTCCTGTCGTGTTCTTCCTGACCTTCGTTGCGGCGCTGGACGAGCAACCGGTCTTGCTCACTCAATTTGTCTCGCATAAGGGATGGCTCATCGCCCACATCATGCTGATCTTCACCGGCTACGCGGCGCTGCTGGTGAGCTTCGGGGCGAGCCTGCTCTATCTGCTGCAGGAGCGCCGTCTGAAAGCCAAGAAGTCGACAAGCCTGATCGCCTTCCTGCCGGCGCTGGAAGTAATCGATCAAATCGGATATCGCTCCTTGCTGCTGGGCTTTCCATTCATGACGCTGGGCCTGATCACGGGCTCGGTGGTCGCGATCACCGCACCGAGCATCGGCCGCGTAGATTTTCTCGATCCCAAGATTTTGCTCTCAGTGCTGATGTGGGCCGTGTATATGGTGATGGTCTTCACCCGCTGGAATTCCGGATGGCGCGGGCGGCGCGCCGCGTTCCTGGCGACGTTCGCCTTCGTGGCCGCGTTGGCCGCCTGGGCGGCGAACTATTTCTCGGCAATGCACAGGTTCGGGACCTCATGAGATACCAGCTCATCGGTTTGAATCATAAAAGCGCTCCGCTCGAAGTCCGCGAGCGCCTGGCGATCCCCGAATCGCGCCTGCCCGATACCTGCCGCGAACTCACCGCCTATCCCGGAATCGAAGAGGGCATGGTGATCTCGACCTGCAATCGCGTCGAGATCATCACGCACACGGTAAACGGTCACGCCGATCTGCGCGGGTTCCTGCACGACCACTTCCACCTCGATGCCAGCACGCTGGATGCCCACCTCTACGAGTTTCGCGAGAAAGACGTGGTGCGGCATCTGTTCCGCGTAGCTTCGAGTCTCGATTCGATGGTGGTCGGCGAGGCGCAGATTCTCGGCCAGGTAAAAGAAGCCTATGCAACCGCGCGCGCGGTGGGCGCTGTCCGCGGACAGCTCGACCAGCTCTTCAGCCGCGCCTTCGCCGTCGCCAAGCGCGTGCGCAGCGAGACCGCGGTCGGAACATCGTCAGTCTCGATCGCCAGCGTTGCAGTGGAACTCGCGAAGAAGATTTTCGGATCTCTGCAGGGCAAAAAGGTCTTCATCGTCGGTGCCGGCAAGATGAGCGAGCTCGCGGCCCGCCATTTGATGGCCCACGGTTGTGCCTCGATCTTCGTAGCTAACCGCACCTACGACCGCGCCATTGGACTGGCCCAGAAGTTCGACGGACAAGCGATCAAGTTCGAGGATCTCTACACCACCTGCGACCGAGCGGACATCGTCATCACGTCGACGGGCGCGCCTCACGCCATTTTCCGGCGCGAGCATGGCGAACAGTTCCTCGCCCGCCGCAAAAATCGTCCGATGTTCTTCATCGACATTGCTGTCCCCCGCGACGTCTCGCCCGACATGGCGAAGCTCGACGGCATCTTCGCCTACGACATTGACGATCTGCAGCAGGCCGTGTCGAGCCACGTCGCCGATCGCCGCAAAGAAGCCGAGCGCGCCGAGGCCATCATCGCCAGTGAGGTGGAACGCTTCCAGGCTCGCCAGCAAACTCTCGACGTGGTCCCCACCATCGTGAGCCTGCAGGATCATCTGGAGACGATCCGCCAGGCGGAAATCGACCGCGTCCGCGGAAGAATGGGGCAACTGACGCCGGAGCAGGAAATGGCAGTCGAGGCCTTGACGCGTGGCATCATCAATAAAGTGATGCACACCCCGATCACCACGCTGAAGACGGCCGCGAAAGAATCGGAAGCGACGACCGTGGTTGATGTCGTGCGGCGCTTGTTCAATCTGCAGGTAAAGCCAAAGGAAACCCCCGACGAGCCTGCAGACAAGAACGCCGAAGTGGGTACGCGGCAGTGATGCCGGCGTCGCGTTGTCTGCTGCTCGGGAATGAAACCCCAAATCCTTGTCATCCTGAGCGGAGTCTGGCGAAGAGCGAAGCGATTCGCCAGACGAAGTCGAAGGATCCCTATCAGTTCGGCAGAACCCTCGGAGATGTGAGGAGTTTCCGTATCGTAATTCACTTCTTCGGTAAGCGCGAGACCCGGCACTTACCCATCTCTAGCCGCGAAGCGGCGGTATGTGAAAGCCCGTCACGGAAGTGCCGGGCACGCTCCACGAGAAGGGATGAGTCCCGTAGGGACGTCAGGCACGCTCCCGGTGCGACAAAATAATGACCGCTAACGGCAATCCCACCAGACTCCGCATCGGCTCCCGCGGCTCCCAACTTGCCCTCTGGCAGGCCAACCACATCTCCGCCCTCCTCCGCGCACGCGGATACCAGGTCGAGATTGAAATCATCCACACCACCGGCGACAAGATCACCGATGTCGCCCTGGCCAAGGTCGGCACCAAGGGCATGTTCACCAAAGAAATCGAGGAAGCCCTTGCCGCCGGACGCGTCGACCTGGCTGTCCACTCGCTGAAAGACCTGCCGACCGAACTGCCCAAGGGGTTCGAAATCGCCGCCATCACCGAGAGGCAAGACCCGCGCGATGCCTTCTGCTCGCGCCACTACTCGAAGGTTGAAGACCTGCCGAAAGGCGCGCGGGTAGGCACCTCCAGCCTGCGCCGCCAGGCACAACTCAAAGCCATCCGGCCCGATCTCGATATTCATCCGCTGCGCGGCAACGTGGACACCCGCTTGCGCAAACTCGAACAAGGAGAGTACGACGCCGTCATTCTCGCCGCGGCCGGCCTGAAACGTCTCGGCAAGACGGAGTTGATCAAGCAGATCATCCCTGCCGAAATCATGTGTCCTGCCGCCGGACAGGGTGCACTGGGCATCGAAATCCGTGAAGGCGACGCCACGATGCGTGCGCTCCTGAGCTTCCTGAATGACCCCAACGCCCGCGCCGCCACAACCTGCGAACGCGCTCTGCTCAACAGCCTCGGGGGAGGCTGCCAGGTCCCCATCGGCGCCTTCGCCGAAATGAAAAACGGCAAGCTGCATTTGGAATCGATCGTTGCCGACCCCGACGGTTCCAAGCTCTTGCGCGATTCCCGCGATGGGGACGATCCTGAAAAACTCGGCAACGAAGCCGGGGCGTCGCTTCTAGGGCGCGGTGGCGATGCGATCCTCGAAGCCGTCTACGGTCGCGGGTTGGCGGTTCCTCCGCAACCTTAAAACTGCGAAAGGCGCGAAAGTTCACGCAGGGCATGACTCGCAACATCCTTCTCAAACTTCTTGGCGGCTCCGGGGCGCATGCGTTGCGTCGCTGGATCAACCTCTGGCCGCCCTTTCTCGGCGCCGGCATCCGCGTGAAGCGCATTGCTCCCGACATGAAAGCCGTCGACGTCGAGATGAAGCTCCGCTGGTGGAACGCCAACTATGTCGGCACCCATTTCGGCGGATCGCTCTTTGCCATGACCGACGCTTTCTATATGCTCATGCTGATGGCAAATCTCGGCCGCGACTATATCGTGTGGGACAAAGCTGCGAGCATCCGCTATCGCAAGCCGGGCAAAGGCACGGTCCATGCCGAATTCCGCCTCACCGACGTCCAACTCGACGATATTCGTGAGAAGCTGAAGAGCTTGCCGAAATACGAGCCAACCTTCAAAGTAGAAGTGAAAGACGAGCACGGAACCCTGATCGCCGAAGTTGAAAAGTTGCTATATGTGCGCAAGAAAGAAGCAGAGTAGAAACGACGACGTTCTCTGTGAATCTCTGTGTCCTCTGTGGTGATGGCTTTTGAAGGTTGAGGTAGAGAAGGAAGCGTGTACATTCCCGAACACTTCCGCAACGAAGATCGCGCCACAGTGCTGGCGTTCATGCGCGCCAACCCATTCGTCATCCTCATCTCGAGCATCGACGAAGGCCCGTTTGCCACCCACGTTCCGGTTGTGATTCGGGAATCCCTGGATCACCTAATCATCCGCGGCCACGTCGCCAAAGCCAATCCACACTGGCGATATCTGCAAAACGATCCGGCGTGCCTGACGATCTTTCACGGCCCGCACGCCTACATTTCACCCTCAAACTACGACACCCGCGACGTGGTGCCTACGTGGAACTACGGCGCGGTCCACATCTACGGCAACGCGAAAACCTACGCCGAACCAGACCAATTGCTGAACATGCTCCACGATCTGATTCCCACGTTCGACGCTACCTACGAACAACAGTGGGACACCCTGGGCGAGGCGTACCGCCAGCGCATGCTCAGTCACATCGTCGGTTTCGAAATCGCCGTCACCAAGCTCGAAGCCAAATTCAAGCTGAGCCAGAATCGAACCAGAAACGAGCAACAACACATCATCGATTCCCTCAGCGGCGCATCCGACACGGCGGTCTCCGGCACCGCCCACCTGATGTGCGAACATGGACTGGGCCTGAAGAAGGACGAATGAAGTGTGTGGCGCGGGCACTCCTGCCCGCGAACGCTAACCATGAGCAAGAAACGCAAGAAATCAACGAACCGGCCGCTAAAAGGTGTGCGCGTACTGGTAGGTCGAGCCCGCCATCAAGCCGGAGCGCTCTCCGCCGAACTCCGCAAACAGGGCGCCGACGTCCTTGAGATTCCCTTCATTGAAATCCGAAAGCCTCGTTCGTTCCGTCCACTTGATTCAGCTCTGAAAAATCTCGAGACCTACGACTGGCTAATCCTCACCAGTGTCAATGGCGTCGAAGCGATGTGCAGTCGGATTGAGAAGGCAATGCGGAGATCAACGACATCAGAAGTACCGTGGAAGACCGGCCCTTCAGGGCCGCGCTCGAGCAAAAAGAGTTCATGGGCTTTAGCCCCTGGATTGCGCATCGCCGCGATCGGCCCTGCCACCAAGAAAGCCATCGAACAACGTGGCGTGAAGGTCGACGTCATGCCCAAGGAATACATCGCCGAATCCGTGGTCCGCAGCCTGAGAGGGAAGGTAAGAGGCAAGCGCGTCCTGCTGGTCCGAGCCAAAATCGCGCGCGACGTGATCCCCCGTGAGTTCCGCAAGGCTGGAGCCCACGTCGATGTCGTTGAAGCCTACGAAACCGTGGTACCAGAAAGTTCGCGCCGCCGCCTGCAGGCCGCTCTCAAGAATCCGAACCAGCGTCCTAATATCGTGACCTTCACTAGTTCGTCGACCGTGAAGAATTTTGTGGAACTGCTAGGCCCACACCGAAAATCAGCACTGCTCAACGGAGTGCAGGCTGCCTCCATCGGCCCAGTCACGTCCGCCACCCTCCGCGAACTTGGTCTTCCGGTGGACATCGCGGCCAGGGAGTTCACCATCCCTGGACTGGTCGCCGCTATCGTCGATGTCGTCACCTTCCAACGTAAGAACACCTAGCGCTGTTACCCAGAAATATCCCGCCCGCTGCTGTTTCGCACGCATCCGGATTGGCACGTGGCATGACAAACTGCTTGGACTAGAATGCGCTCAATGGAGGGGACTGTGGGAATCCATCGAGGAATGTTCCTATCACTGATCCTGCTTTGCGACGCGGCCCTGCTCGCCCAAAGCACGAAGTCCCCGGCCGATGTGAAGCTGGAGGATCTGACCTTCATCTGCGGCCACAATCGCGGCGAACTGAATGGCACCATCATCGACGAGCACTGGAGCGAAGTCGGCGGCGACACCATGATCGGCATGTTCCGCCAGATCAAGAACGGCAAGGCTCAGATGTACGAGTTCCTCACCATCGAGCAGACCGCGTCCGGCCCAGTCTTGCGGCTGCGCCACTTCGATCCTGGACTGGTGGGATGGGAAGAGAAGGCGCAGGCCTACAGCTATCCCCTCGTGAGCTGGAAGCCGAACGAAGCTGTTTTCGAGCGTCCCGACAAAGCCACGCGCCTGATCTTCCGCAGCACCGGCAAGAGCACACTGGAAGTCGCACTGGAGCGCGCCGGCAAAAAGCCCGAGGTCTTCCAATACGAACACACCGCTGAGTAACGTGTAGGGACGGACGCATTCGTCCGTCCCGCGAGCGCAGCGAGCGCCAACGCCACGGAACACGTATCGACAGGCGCCTCGCCTGTCCAGCGAAGCGAAGCGAGCGCCCTCCTATTTCTTCTTGTGCTGATCGAACCAGTCCGAAACGTAAAGGATCTTGGCGATCTGGTGGCTCGGTCGCGCACTTAGCCCATGCGGCTCCCCCGGAAACCGCACCAGCACCGACTCCACCTTGCGCAGCTTCAGCGCGGCGTAATACTGCTCAGCCTCCGAGATCGGCGTTCGGAAATCGTCTTCACCGGTCGCCAGCAGTGTCGGCGTCGTCACCTTGTCCACGTACGAGAGCACCGACCGCTTCACATACTCATCCGTCTTCTCCCATGGCGGCCCGGAAAACCAATAGAGCGTTCCGAACGACGGTAGATCCGACGTCAGCGCCCAGCTGTACCAATTGATGACCGGATACAAACTCGCGGCTGCTCGGAAGCGGGTCGTGCGGTCGATCATCCAGCAGGTCAGCACGCCACCTCCCGAGCCCCCGGTGACGAACAAATTATCGGGATCGATGTAACCCTTCGCGATCACCGCGTCCACACCGGAGTTCAAGTCGTAAAAGTCGTCGCCGGGATACGCATGGTGAATCAGGTTCGCGAACTCCTCTCCATAACTCGTGCTGCCCCGCGGATTGATGTACACCACCACGAACCCTTTGGCCGCCCAGATCTGTTTGTTGGTGTCGAAGCGATCTCCGTAGTTGGCGAAGGGGCCGCCATGAATCTCCAGAATCAGCGGATACCTCTTCGCCGGATCAAAATCCGGAGGCTTTACGATCCACCCTTCCACCTTGCGCTTGTCGACCGACGATTCGAACCAGAATTCCTCCACCGCGCCCAGCTTCTTCTGCATGAACAGCTGCTGGTTCATCGCGGTGAGCACGTGCGTCTTCGATTCCGCAATGGATCCAACGGCGATATCCCCCGCGTCGGAAGGCGTCCCGTAAGACACCGCGAACGCCCCATTCTTCGCCACTGTGAATGAGGCGCCGCCCGAATAGCTAGAGCCGCCACTACCCATGTGTGCCGTAAGATCTTTGACCTTCCCATCGAGGGAATAGAAGGCCAGCTTCGTATCTCCCTGGTCGTCGTACATGAAGTAGACGCCGCTGCCATCCGGAGCCCAGTGCGGTTCCTCTGCATCGCGATCCAGTTGCGGCGTGGCCACGCGCGGATTGCTGCCGTCGCGATTCATCAAATAAAGATGCGTCGTCTGATGACCCTGGTAGCGATCATCGAAGCCTGTGTAGGCAATGGTCTTTCCATCGGGCGATACCGCAGGTGAGTTGTCCGGCCCTTTACGGCTGGTCAACGCCTTTACGGTTCCCTCGGCCAGCGACAACTCGTAGATCTCCGTGTTCAGTGGATCGTATTCGTAATCGGGATGCAGATTCGCCGAAAAGATCAGATATTTCCCGTCCGGAGTCCAAGCCGCGCGGCCTCCGCCAAAAGAACTCTCAAAGCCGCCGAACGGGAAGTTGCCGCTGGTCAACTGGCGCGGCGCGCCACCGTCGGCCGACACGACGAATCGCTGCATGAAGCCGGACTTCAGATATCCCCGCCCGTTAAAGCGGTACACCAGTCGGTCGTACGCCTTCGGCGCGTCCGCCCATTTGGCACCCTCCGGCGCCTTTGGCAGGTTCGCGATCTTCAATGGCTCCGAGGGAACCAGCATTGAAAATGAAATCAACTTGCCGTCGGGCGACCAAACGAGTTCTGACGGGCCGTTCTCCAGATTTGTCAACTCCGCCGTTTGCCCGTTGTCCATCCAGCGCACGTAGATCTGCGGCTTGCCGTCGCGATCGGAGATATACGCGATGCGCGTGCCGTCCGGCGACCAGCGCGGCGAGCTGTCGCCGAAGTTCCCGTTGGTCAGCGCCCGATTGTCACTGCCGTCAGCGCTGATCACCCACAGGTTCGACTGCCGCTTGTCATTCATCACGTCGCTGAACTGCCGCACGTAGACGATGCGCTTCCCGTCGGGTGAAATCTGCGGATCGACCGCATACTGCAGGGTGAAGACGTCCATCGCAGTTAGCCGGTCGGACTTTTCCTGGCTCTTGTCTTCTTTTTTGTCTTGAGCCAGCGAAGAAATGGCACACGCAAGCAGCATGAAGACGGCGAGAGTCGATCGAGAACTGAGACGCATGGCGGGCTCCGAGGAGTGGGTTGGAAATCGCGGGAAGTGTACCGCAAGGAAGTGGTGACCACCAAATGTCGCGGCTGCCCGGGAACGTGTGGGGACGGACGCATTTCGTCCGTCCCGCGAGCAAAGCGGGCGTGCGTGAACCCAAGAATTGTTGCGGGATCGAGGACAAGCAGATTCCTCGGCTATGCCCTCGGAATGACAACTTCGTTAGTTTGGGAATGACAACTCCGTATAGCTGCGAAATCACAATTTCGCACGGGTGCGGATACCTCGAAACCGTGAGAAACTTCTTGGACGATCCCCAGGAGCGTTCGATGACCAAGGCACACCCTACCCCCGACTCGCCGGAATGCTGGCCTGCATTTCGGCTGGCTGACTGGAAAGACACTTATACCACCCTGCATATGTGGACCCAGATCGTCGGCAAGATTCGCCTTGAGCTTACCCCCAGAGTGAACCACTGGTGGAATGTGCCGCTCTATGTCAGTTCACGCGGGCTCACCACTTCGATCATTCCTTACGGAAATCGCCATTTCGACATGGAGTTCGATTTCGTCGAGAGCAAGCTGATCATTCGCACCACGGACCCAAAGACCGCGTCCGTCACTCTCGCTCCACGTTCGGTGGCCGATTTCTATCACGAAGTGATGTCCACGCTGCACTCGCTCGGCATCGAGGTGAAGATCTGGAAGATGCCAGTGGAAGTGGCGGATGCCATCCCTTTCGACGAGGATAAGCTGCACGCTTCCTACGATGCCGAATACGTCCGGCGCCTGTGGCAAATTCTGCTGTCGGTGGACGAGGTCTTTCAGGGGTTCCGCTCCGGTTTTGTGGGGAAATCCAGTCCAGTGCATTTTTTCTGGGGCAGCTTTGACCTGGCAGTCACGCGTTTTTCTGGACGGCGCGCACCCCCGCGCAACGATCCTGACCCGGTCCTCCGCAAGATCATGCAGGAAGCGTATTCGCACGAGGTGATCAGCGCAGGATGGTGGCCGGGCGGCGGCGAAATCAAGGAAGCTGCTTTCTATTGCTACGCCGCGCCTGCCCCACCCGGATTCGCAGAGCAAAAGGTTCGACCCGCCAGCGCGTTTTATCACTCCGGCATGGGCGAGTATCTGATGATGTACGACCAGGCGAGGAGCGCTCCCTCACCCAGCACGGCGCTGCTGGACTTTCTCCAGAGTACGTATGAAGCAGGGGCAACGACGGGAAGATGGGACCGGGAAGCACTCGAAGCAGAGTAGAAATGATTGTGTAGGGATGGACGCAGCCTGCCCTGAGCGCAGTCGAAGGGTCCGTCCCGCGCGCAAAGCGAGCGTGGGTCGCGAAGCTGCAAAGGAGAGGTTACGAAAATGGCCGGGTGGCCCACTCAAGCCCGGTGTTGGCTTGAGTGGGGCAGTTCGCTCGGGCTCGCTTAGGAGAGGATGAATGTGCTTGGGCATGACGACGTATCCTTAGACGCGAAGGCGGAAGCTCTGGCGCACGCGCTCAAGGGCGTTCTAAAAGACTCGTCGGCTCGCGTCGGTCGTGAACAGGGGATGGCGGTGACAACAACAAAAAGGAAGTTGCCCACTCAAGCCAAAACCGGGCTTGAATGGGCCACACGCCGGGAAAGGACGAGTCAACCGCGAAAGCAAGGGAAGGGCCCTACTGGCTTGTCGCGGATGCTTTGCTTGGGTCTGCGGGGCTGTTGCTGGCTTTGGACGATTTGGCTGCCGCTCCTGCCCACGACTTCGACTGCACAAAGTGGGCTTCGGTTTTCCAGATGGTTCGCGACCAATCGTCCCCGATCCGCTGGAACGCTTTTTGCGCTACGTCGGGATCTCCCATCTGAACGGCGATGTACGCCATCTGGTTCAGTTTGAGTGTGGACGGGCCGTACAGCTTTTCCGTAGCGATGTAGCCTTCCTGAATTCGTGGCCACGACAAAGTCTCCAACCCTACCTCGTAGCGGCAGCCGCAGATCAATTCCACTGCGATATCGAAATAGATCATGCTGCCTTCCTGGCCTCCGACCTTTTTTGAAATCGAGTCGGCAAAGCGCTCGGTCTCGCCATCTTCTCCATACCACTTCGGCAACAGATAATAAGCATATGCGCGGTAGTAATAGGAATAGGTCGGTTCGAACGCGATGGCCTTCTTGAAGAGTTCGTCAGCCTGGTCACGGTCCCATCCTTGGCCAAGCGCCACGGTCTGCATAACTTTGTACCAGTGCGGACATTTTTCTTTGAGGCGGGCGGCATTGTCGAGGATGGTCCGGGCCTGCTCCAGGCGGGCTTGAAACACTTCCCACGATCCGTCGGAGACCGCGTCCGCCAGATCCGTGCCCCTGGCTTTCCAGGCGTAACTCGCATAGGAGGCGGCAAGGGCGATGCGAGCGGTGATGGATTCGGGCTTCTTCGCCATCCAAATCCTGAGCCGCGACAGGTGTCCGTCCCAATCGGCCTCGGAAGCGGATTCCTGCGACGGAGTCGCCAATCCCGTATAAAGCGTGTTGAGTTTCCAGCCGCCGCCGCCGAATTTTGCTCTTGCCGTACGGTCGGTGCTCGCGATTCGATCCAGCTCATCGAATTGTTCCTGGCGCAGCAACTCACGAACGTTCTTGAGGTATTGGTCCGCCTCGCTCTGGTTGCGAATGGCGAGGGCGTCGGGTCCTGTGGCCGGTCCCAGTTCAAGGAACTGTGGATTCGATTGGGTGACGGCTGGATGCGCCTGCTGTTTCTCAGCGCGGGTCTGCCGCGCGATGTCGCCCAGAGACGGCGATTGCTGCCCCAGAACTTGGCTGGACAGAAGGGCAATAAGAAAGGCAGAGCGCAAACATGAGGTCGGCATAGTCTTGAGACTCCTGATAGTTAGGGTAAAGGCCGGAGAGAGGACTTCAAGTTACGTCCGTACGGGTCGAGAACCGTTGAAACACGCAGGTACCAATGCGTTCGCACGGGGGCCGGACAATCCTGCATTCCAGTCCCGCATCTGAGCCATCCAATAAACCCGCGGCACGCCGGTCTGCTATAGTTTCGTTCTTCGACCGTTGAGTTGGAGGGACCCATCATGCCTCGTATTGTCCGCTGCGCTCTCATTCAAGCCAGCAACGCACTCAGCACCGATCGCCCGCTCGAGCAGATCAGGAAGGCGATGATCGACAAGCACCTGAAACTGATCGAGCAGGCGGCGCGCAAGAAAGCGAAAATCTTGTGCCTGCAGGAACTTTTCTATGGTCCGTATTTTTGCGCCGAGCAAAATGCGCGCTGGTACGAATTGACCGAGCGCGTGCCGGGAGGGCCGACCATTCAACTCATGCAGAAAGTCGCGGCGAAGCACAAGATGGTGATTGTCGCGTCGGTTTATGAAGAGCACATGCCGGGTGTGTATTTCAACACGGCTGCGGTGATCGATGCGGACGGTCGCTATTTAGGCAAATATCGGAAGCACCACATTCCGCACTGCCATCCCGGATTCTGGGAGAAGTTTTATTTCACTCCGGGCGACCTCGGCTATCCCGTGTTTGAAACCAAGTACGCTCGCGTCGGTGTGTACATATGCTACGACCGCCACTTTCCTGAGGGCGCGCGCATCCTCGGCTTGAACGGCGCTGAGATTGTGTTCAATCCATCGGCGACGGTCGCGGGACTTTCGGAATATCTATGGGAACTCGAACAGCCGGCTCACGCCGTCGCCAATGGATATTTTGTCGGCGCGATCAATCGCGTGGGGACGGAGAAGCCGTGGAGCATCGGCGAATTCTACGGCAAGAGTTATTTCTGCAATCCGCGGGGCAAGATCATCGCCCAGGCCAGCCGCGACAAGGATGAGGTCGTGGTCGCGGACCTTGATCTCGACATGATCGCGGAAGTGCGGAAAGTGTGGCAATTCTTCCGTGACCGCCGGCCCGAAACTTACGGAGCGCTCACCACGCAGAGCGCGACTTCGGCGGCAGCCGATTGAATGGTCGCGGCGAACCCCGGAACTACCATCCGATGACAACAGCAGAACTCCGGTCTCGAATCGAATCCAGTCCCCTTTACAACCGCGACCTCGCGCCCACGAGTGCCGAACAGCGTCATTGGGGAACTTACAACTTCGCTGCGCTCTGGATCTCGATGTCGGTGAACATTCTCACCTACATGCTGGCCGCAAGCCTGGTTCAGGGCGGCATGAACTGGAAGCAAGCAATCGCGACGATCTTTCTTGGAAACACAATCGTGCTGGGGCCGATGCTGTTGAATTCGCATCCCGGGACGAAGTACGGCGTTCCGTTTCCGGTTCTGGCTCGCGCTTCGTTCGGGGTTTTAGGCGCAAACGTCGCGGCGGTTTTGCGGGCGCTGGTGGCGTGCGGATGGTTCGGCATACAGGCATGGATCGGTGGCGAAGCGATCAGCACTTTGCTGGCGACGCTGGTTCCGGGATGGAAAAACTACCCCTACGGCGCTGCTGTTTGTTTCTTCATTTTCTGGCTGATCAATCTCGCCGTTGTTCTGAAAGGAATCGAGTACATCCGGATACTGCAGGGCATCAGCGCTCCCATCCTGCTCGGAGTCGGATTGCTCCTCCTGGGCTGGGCCTATCACGCCGCCGGCGGTTTCGGCCCAATGCTTTCGGCGCCTTCGCGCTTCACGAGCTTTCCCGAGTTCCTGAAGTTTCTGATTCCGGCCTTGAACGGCACCGTGGGCTTCTGGGCAACGGTTTCTCTGAATATTCCCGACTTTACGCGCTTTGCGCGCAATCAGCGTGAGCAAGTTATTGGTCAGGCGTTGGCTCTTCCCACGACGATGACGCTCTACGCATTTATAGGAATTGTGGTGACCTCGGCGACGGTGATCGTCTACGGCACGGCGATCTGGGACCCGGTTCAACTGCTGAGCCGTTTCCATTCGCCGATTGCGGTGGTGATATCACTTGTCGCCATTCTCTTGGCCACGCTCAACGTGAACATCGGCGCAAATGTGGTCTCGCCGGCCAATGACTTTTCCAATCTGTGGCCGCGGCGAATCAGCTTTCGCACGGGAGGCATCATCACCTGTTTCATGGGAATCGCGATGATGCCCTGGAAAGTGCTGGCCAACTACAAAACCTTCATCCTCGGTTGGCTCGGCGGCTACGCGGCTTTTCTTGGGCCGGTGGCGGGAATCATGATTTGCGATTACTTCCTGATCCGGAGACGGGTGCTCCAGGTCGACGACTTGTACCTCAGAGGCGGACTGTACGAGTATTCACGCGGATTCAACTGGCGCGCGATTGTTGCTCTTGGGTTGGGAGCAGGAACGGCACTCGCGGGCCTGGAACTCCCATCGATCCGCGTCCTGTATGACTATTCCTGGTTTGTCGGATTTGGGGTTTCTTTCGTGGCGTATTACGTGATGATGCGCTTTCAGCGCCAGGGCGTGCTGGCTCCGCAGGAAGCTGCGTAGCACTCGTCTAAGATGTTTTTGCCTTGAGGAACTCCGGCAGCACGTCTTTCTGATAGATGTCCAGCGTTTCTTCCTCATCGCCACACATCAGATAGATGTTGAATTGCGTGACTCCGGCTTTAGCTAGAGCGCGTAATTTGTCTTGATGCGCTTTCGCTGTTCCGAGCAAACAGAAGCGATCAACGACATCATCCGAAACGAAGTTGGCATTGTCGCTTTCGACTTCGCAATGGTGCTGGTAGTCATAGTGGCCGCGATCCTGTACATACGAAGTCAGTGCCGCAGGGAGATCCTCAGGCTTGTATTGCCGGATCAAATCCATCACGTGATTGGAAACCAGAGCCGGAAACCAGCGCACGCGTTCGCGCCCTACATTCAAGTCGTCTGAAACCCACACGGGAGCCGCTGCCATCACTTCGATTTGGCGGACATCGCGTCCTGCGGCGCGAGCGCCTTCTCTTACAAAGCCCATGCACCAGTCAATCAACGCCGGGTCGGCAAATTGGAGAATGATGCCATCGGCGACGCGGCCTGCCATATGCAACACCTTGGGACCGTATCCGGCGATCCAGACTCGTGGAGGGATTTTGGCCCAAGTGAGTCGGGTCGGCTGCCCATCATGCTGGACTTCTTTCCCCGATGTCAGATCACGAAACTCCCGGACCGCGGTTTCCAATTGCGACCAAGTCACTGGCTTCTTGCCCATGACGCGGCGTGAGCTGTCACCGCGGCCGATGCCGAGTTCCATTCGTCCGCCTGAAATCAGGTTGAGTGTGGCGAACAAACTTGCCGTCACAGTAAGGTCACGCGTCGCGGGATTGGTGACGCAGGTGCCCAGACGCATACGCTGCGTGTTGGTGGCCATCAGCGTAAGCAGCGGATAGGGCTCCAACCAGAGGACGTGCGAGTCGAAGATCCAGCCGTACTCGAATCCGGCCTTCTCCGCTCTCCGTGTGAGTCCCACAATGCGTTCGATCGAGATGTCAGGCTTCAGCGTGATGCCGAATTGCATGGCGGGTCCCTTTCAATGCACAGTCCGGAAGAGGATTGTGAAGAACTAAAGTGCCGCAGTGTAGCATAATTTCCTACTCATTCCGCCAGTGGAGGCCTTGATGAGCTTTGACACGATCATTCGAAATGGTTCCGTCGTTACCGCAACCGACACATATGTAGCAGATATCGCCATTGCCAATGGAAAGATCGCTGCGATCGGCAAAGATCTGCCAACGCAAAATTCCTCTCATGTGTTGGATGCGGCGGGCAAACTCGTGCTGCCTGGAGGCATTGACGTGCACACGCACCTCGACATGCCGTTTGGAGGCACGACCAGCGCCGACGATTTCGAAACGGGGACGCGAGCCGCTGCCTTCGGTGGCACGACCACGCTGATCGATTTCGCCATTCAATACAAAGGCCAGCCTTTACGCGAGGCTTTCGACACATGGATGAGTAAGGCCTCGAACAAGGCGGTCTGCGATTACGCATTTCACTGCATTGTGACGGACGTTTCCGGCGGGCAACTCTCGGAGATGAACGATCTGGTTCACGAAGGAGTGACCAGCTTCAAGCTGTTCATGGCTTATCCCGGAGTCTTCATGCTTGACGATGGCAGCATCTTCCGAGCCCTGCAGACCACTTCGAAGAATGGCGGCATGGTCTGCATGCACGCGGAGAATGGAAGCGCGATCGACGTGATCGTACAGCAGGCGCTGGCAGAGGGGAAGAAGGCGCCGAAGTATCACGCACTCACGCGGCCAACCACGGCAGAGGCTGAGGCTACATCCCGCGCGATCGCACTGGCCGAGATGGCTGGAGCTCCGATCTATATCGTCCACCTGAGCTGCAATGAGGCGCTCGAAAAAGTTCGTGAAGCGCGCGATCGCGGGCTTCCGGTCTATGCCGAGACGTGTCCTCAATACCTGTATCTGTCGATTGAGAACTTCGATGCGCCAGGTTTCGAAGGCGCGAAGTATGTCTTCACGCCTCCACTGCGCGAGAAATGGCATCAGGAGAAACTGTGGAATGGCTTGAAGTGCGATCACCTGCAGGTGGTCTCCACCGATCACTGCCCATTCTGTTTCAAAGAGCAGAAAGAAATGGGCCGCGACGACTTCACCAAGATTCCCAATGGCGGTCCGGGTGTAGAGCACCGCATGAGCTTGATCTATTCTGGCGGTGTTGCCAGCGGACGATTCAGCGCCAACCGATTTGTGCAGTTGGTTTCAACCGCTCCGGCGAAACTGTTTGGACTCTATCCGCGCAAAGGGACCATCGCAGTTGGAAGCGATGCGGACCTGGTGATCTTCGATCCCGAACGGAAGCACACGATCAGCGCCAAAACGCACCACATGCGCGTTGACTACTCGATGTTCGAGGGGATTCAAGTGACCGGAATGCCTGACGTTGTCTTATCGCGCGGCAAGGTCGTGGTCGATGGGGACAAGTTCCTTGGGCGAGCGGGGCAGGGAGAATTCTTGAGACGCTCGACCTACGCTCAGGTAAACGGGTGAGGTCAGCTTACTGGGCGCGAAAAAAAATCTGGGAGATGGCTTGCAGCACAGAATTCCCGAAACGGGAACGCGCCCTTGCGAGGCCCCCCCCCCCGCCCCCTGGTCTATTGGAATCATCGAGTTGCGGGAAAATCTAAAATAAAATCTTGAGGCACAAGCACTTGCAGGCAAAATCCTGATGTCAAAGAACTTACGGGCTGCGCTTCGCTGAGGCTGTCCCAAATCGGAACCGCGTGCGGCGTCCGCCCGCTATCGCTGCCTCCGCGATGATGAGGCATTCCGATTGTGGAGCGCAAGGGCAGATGTCACACGCGGCTGTGGAAATGTGGTGAGTGCTGACACGCAAGCTGCGCTCCTACATTTCAGGTTCTCGGGTGGTCGCTTGGTTCGCGCTTAGGTTGACGGGTTTCGGATTATGCAAATAGGCCAAGCCGCGGCTTAGGTGATGACAAACGCTTTCCGGATTCCGTTTCGCGATCGATGTTCGCAGCTTCCCGACTGGTCTTGCAGCGACCGCAACTACAGCGAAAATCGACTGTCGCCGCTGGTGCTTCCACATGACCGCAGAGACAAACAAACTCGCCCTGCACGTTTTCGATCATCGTCTTGTGTTCAAAACCCCCGGTGATGCAGTAGGGACACCCTACCGTTGAAAGTGGACTCATCTTGGACTCCAATGCATTTGGCCCAGAGGGGAAGGCCTGGACCTGTTTAGGTGCAAGTAGCGCTACGGTGGAGTGCACCCTGCGTGCCGCAGCTAAGTCCTGTGTTTTCAGGTGCGGATTAGTTCAAGGTGAGGGAAATCACACTGCCAAGATGGCATACGTGGGCGGGAAGACACAATCTGCAGCGAGAGCTGCCAGGCGAAATCCGGACTGCGGCCCCCACGAACGCCCCGCCCTTTCGTAAAAGGCACAGAAGGATGGACCACTTGCCCCATTGAATCACGCACTGAGCGGCGGGACGAGCTAGAATGCTAAGAATTTCGCTGGCCACCTTCGTCGCTCCAGAAAGGGAGGCATCGCATGACACCAGAAACGCAACAGTCCGAATCCCCGTACTGCGTGAAGATCGAGACCGGGACGGGCCAGTCTTCTACTGTTCCTATTGCCGTCTTGACACCGAAGCAGTTGGAAGTCTTTCTACAGGGTGAGTTCCAGCGGTTGGCGCAAGAAGCAGGCGTAAAGGGCGCTCGTATTCACGTGGAGCGGGCGATTGCCGCCGACTACGAGCAGGTCCTTCGCGAGGTTTCGGAGTGCCTGCTCTCTGCAAAGAAACGCGCCGCATAACGGGGCAGCGAGCTGCGTTCTTGGAATTTCGATCGGAGAGTTGCCGGATACACCATCCTCTGGCACTTTTTGGATACGCTTTTGACGAAAGTCTGGGGTAGTGCTCCCCGCTTCGCCTTCATCCATTTCACGCCGCGGGCGTATAGGTTCGTGGTTCCCACCCTTCGAAAATCGCGAAGGGTGGGCCACCCTCAATCGTGGTGGTGGACTCAGGCAAAGCGAAAGGTGGGCCACTCGGCCAAAAATTTGGGCGATGGCGACCGCCGATATACTTCTTCACCCGCGAAATTGGGCTGTTACGCGTGACTTTATATACAGCTCCCGCCGGATGGCTTTAAGTTCCAACGGTGCCCATCAGGGCCGTCCGAGAGGTGTTCCAGATCAGATTTGAGTTCGGAAACGGAGCCGCATTTGTGTTCGGAAAAGCGTATACAACAACAACCCAACCGCTCGAACCTACTAGCGAACTGTGCGCGACAGGACATTAGTCCTTCTTGCCGTCCTTATCTCTCTTGTCGCGTGCCTCTGTCCGGTCGAACCACGCATTGATTACCAGGATTACACACACAATCACGCCCGCGATTAGGAGAATGTTGCCCACATATGAAGGTATCGTGCGCCCCCCGGCCCGTCGAATGGCGTCGGTAATGGCACTGGTAATACCACGAAAGTTGGGCCCGTAGCCCACCCTCATGGGATGTTGGAGCACACCGCAGGTTGTGTAAGATCGGGAGAATGATCTACGGACTCACGATTCAAAAAGTAGGAAAGAGCTTTGAGCTTCGCTGTCCGGAATGCACCTGCCTAACCGGTAGACTCGGCCTGGTTCGCCAGGACGGAGCGCGCATCAGGCTTCACTGCCGTGTGCATCCGGAGAACTACGGAATTTGGCACTCGGAACCCGACCTCGAAGCAGAGAAACTGGCGCTAGCCGGACGTATTGGACTGAAGTGAATACGAACCTGCGCTGGTTCGGCACAGATCGACTAACGCGAGAACGATGTAGCGGACGAGCAGTCCTAGTTTAGCTTGCAGACGTTGGAAAAAGCGTTGTCCTTCCTGGCCAGCAACGTATCCAGTTGCCAGACTAACTCACTGAACCTCTTCGGGTCTTGCTCTTCTTGAATTTGCCTGCACAGCCGGTTTGTCAGTTCGCGGTCCTCGGGTGTCATGGTCAACCTCCCAGAAAGAACAGACCGAACAAATAAGAAATATGCACCCATAGTGCCAAAGACAATCCCATTGCAACCTACTTGGCTTCAGGCATTTGGGCGCAGAGTGACTTCAGGGCCCGTCAAAAGTGCATGTAAAGTTTGCTGCGGTGGCAGTGAAACTATTTTCGGAAAGGCTGAAGCACGCGCTTTCAGGTCTATAGGGAAAGCCCTATAGAAGGAACGGTCAGCGCGCCCGCCATTAGAACTGGATAATGGGCTTGAAGAAGGCTGATGAGATAACCGTGTCGGCTCCTTTCCTCCGAGCCTTGGTCGCTTGAGGGCTACCAACTCTACTCGCTCGTTGTCCGGATTTGTGCAGTGGTGTCCTTAAACGGACAGCCGTGCCCTGTCGGAGCCATGCCAAGTGGCTTCCAATCTGGCACTTACCGTTGGCACGGATAGTGCTACAGTCTGGCGGGGACGGGGTTCAACATGTCATTCATTCGTGATCTGCGAGTTGCCTTTCACTCGTTCTGGCGGACGCCCGGGATGGCGATCGCCGTCATTCTAACGCTCGCTCTCGGGATCGGCGCCAATGCAGCCATCTTCACGCTGGTGCGAGGCGTTTTGCTCAAGCCACTGGTCAACCGCGACGAGGACAGCCTGATCTATGTCCGGCAGAGTGCTCCCGGCATCCGCGACCCGAATGCAAACTTTAGCGTGCCTGAGATTCAGGACCTGCGTGCCAGCGTGAAGAGCCTGAGCGCGTTTGGGGACTTCTCCACGATCGGCTTCACCATGATCGGCTTGGGAGAGCCTCGTGAGGTCAAGGCCGGTGTGGTCGGAGGCTCGTACTTCGATGTCATGGGACTTCATCCCGTTCTTGGTCGTCTGATCGGACCACAAGACGATGGCCCCAACGCGGCCGGCGCCGTCGTCCTCACCTATCGCTTCTGGTCAACGACGTTCAAGAAAGATCCTTCAGTTCTGGGGAAAACGGTAAGACTTGGGAGCTTCGGCGACCGGTCTGCGACGGTGATCGGCGTACTCGAGCCGTGCGTCCCCTATCCGGAAGATACTGAAATTATCGCCAACGTTGTTACCAGCCCGCATCACTTATCGGCGACGATGGTCACGGGCCGCATCCATCGTATGACCGAGTTGTTTGCGCGCCTGGCTCCCGGCGCGACGCTGGATCAGGCGCGCGCCGAGTTGCACTCCGTATACGCCGCCATCAAGAAGGATCACCCGGAAGCCTATCCCGCACAGGGCGACTACCGCATTGACGCGAAAATGTTCCGTGATCAGATTACATTCGGCGCACGGACGATTCTGCTGGTTCTGCTCGCGGCGGCAGGGCTGGTTTTCATCATCGCCTGTTCCAATGTTGCCAACCTGATTCTGGCGAGGACGGTTCGCCGTGAAGGGGAGTTGGCGGTTCGCGCCGCGCTTGGTGCCAGCAAGGCAGCCCTTCGCCGCATGCTGCTCGCCGAAAGCCTGTTGCTGTGTGGCATCGGCGCTGCGGTTGGTGTGGCGAGCGCGCAGCCGATGGTGGCCGTTCTGGCCCGCTACGCGTCGCGCTTCTCTGTCCGTGCGCTCGATCTGAAAGTGGATTCGAGTTTGCTTTGGGTCGGAGCCAGCCTGGCCCTCGTCGCGGCGGTGATTTTGGCATTTGTTCCGCGACTACCTTCAGCCGACGCCGCCAAGGGCCTGAACCTGTCGAGCGGCAGCGTCCGCATCATCGGCAGCACCAGCCGTCGGCAACGCATTTTCGCCGTGACCCAAATTGCCGCCTCGTTCGTACTGCTCGCGGGCGCAAGTACGGTGATCACTACGCTGATTGAGCTGCAACGAATTCAGACGGGCATGGATACCCGCCACGTTCTAGCCATTGATGTCCCTCCGATGACTTACGGGAAAACGCCGCAGCAGGTGCTCGAGTTCTACAAGGAATCGATCCGGCGCATTGATGCGCTGCCCGGAGTGAACAAGACTGCGTTCGGGATGGCGGTCCCTTGGCGCGAGGAACGCGCGCTCGGCCTGCAGTTTTCAGCGGACGGACATACTCATGTTCCCGGAGAAGATCCGCGCGCCCAACTCCGCGTTATCTCTCCCGGATTCTTCGCCGCGCTGGGAGTTCCCATCGTTGCCGGGCGAGACTTCAACGAACTCGACACCAATGCGAAGGAACCTGTTGCGATCATCAGTGAGACTCTCGCCCAACGCATGTTCCCCAATCAGGATCCGCTGAATCGTCATGTCTATTGGACCGACCCGGTGCTGCAATTCGTTCCCGGAATCCCCACCACGCCGCACCGCATCATCGGCGTCACCGCCGATATTGACGACCTCCACATCGTTCCGGAACCGACTCTAACCATTTACAGCACCTTTGAACAAGGCCCGCTTTTTGCGGGCCGTCTTTTCATCCACACCGGTGCCGATCCTTATGCGCAGGTCACGCCGGTGACGCGAACGATTCGCGGGATGTCGGCCGATCAGCCGGTGGAACATGCCGCGACGCTTGAAGATGTGCGTGCCGAGGTGCTGACGCCGGATCGTCTGAACTCGCTGGTGTTTGGCGTGTTCGCCGCTGTCGCGCTGGCGATTGCGGTGGTTGGCGTCGCGGCCGTGCTGACCTTTTCCGTCACTGCACGGATGCGGGAATTCGGCATTCGCCTGGCACTGGGATCGCAGCCCAGAGATCTGCTCCGTGGCGTGATCGTCGAAGGCGCCCTGATGGCTGCGGCGGGTGTGGTAGCCGGCGCGGCCTTCGGATTCCTGGCCGCGCGACTGGGGAGCAGCTATTTCCTTGACATGAAAATGCCAGGAGCGCTGCCAGTGGCGCTGTCGGCGATTGTGCTGATGGCGGTCGCCGTAATCGCATCGATGATGCCGGCCGCCCGCGCCGCCCGCGTTGATATCATGCAGGCACTGCGCTCGGAGTAACGAAACGTAGGGGACAGTGCTCCATGTCTCCCGGATCTCTCCTCGGACTCCGTCGTGGAAAAAGTAGAGTTTCTCGGCGGGGGGGTCAACCGCGGGGACAGGGCGTATTCCGCTGGGACTTTTTACACTTCCCAAACGTTCCTGTGCTACACTTTCTCGCCGTAAGTCGCGCTTTATGAGGTAAGTATCGTGGGACTCAGTGGACTACCTTCGGACCAGCAACTGTCCCGCACAATCTTTTTCGGTCGTCCTTACACCACCATAAGCAAGTTCGCCAACCACAGTAGTGATGTGAGCCAGTTACCGCCCGAGGAACGCCGGAAAATCCAGGACGTGGCAAACCTTGTTATCAATAGCCACATCGAGCCAGGGCCTACAGGCGGGATGGTGGTGGCAATCGGCCTGCTCGGACATGCGGACCAGGATCTAACTAAGAGCGGTAAGGCGCGCGCGGACTCTGAAAAAAAAATCAGTGAGGAGCGGGCTGAGGCCGTCGCCAAGGCCCTGACCAAGGCGATTGTCGAGAAAGGGCATCGTCTGGATGCGACCCCAGCCCCTCCGGGTGATCCGTATGACTACGTGATCGAAGGCCGAGGAGCCAGTAATTTGGTGAAAGCACGCCCGGCCAATGAAATGGAGCGGGCGTTGAATCGCAGAGTCGATATTTTCTTGCTCAAGGATACGTCTGTGGTCAGCAGTGCCGGAGACTTTCCTGTTCCCCCTCAGAAGTCATTTGGATAGGCTTTCGCGCTCATCCCCGGAAATCAATTGAGACGAGTGTAAGCTATGGCTTTTCCAAAGTTCACCGAAGGGGCACCTAAACGCCCTGACATCCATCATGATCATGGCTTTTTGGACGATGGGAAGGGCAACATCGATGCCAGCAAACGCGAGAGCCCTACCTGGAGGGACTATCGCTCCTATTACTGGTGGAAGACCAAACTCGAGGGCGCTGAAGTTCTTCGGAAAGACCTCAAGAATGCGACCGACGCTTATCGGCACTTCCTGGTCGATGCCGACGGGAAAGACTTCGATGTCGACTACAACGCATTTCTAAACGGGGACGACGCTGGCAAGACGGTTCTGCAGTCTGCCATCGAGGACTCCCGCAGTTCAGCCATCTCCATTCACGACGGTAAAATAACCACCCCACCTACGACCAAAACGGAAGATTCATTTTCCATCACCAGCGATGTAATTCCTGTGGGGGGCCGCGATTCCCGGTATCCGTATGCCAAAACGGAGAACTGGCAGAAGGCCATCGGAGCTCACTTCATATGGATCGACGGAGCGGTGAAGGTCACCAGCGATCCCGCTCTGAAGAAGAGACAGTTCGAGATCCGCATGACCATTCACATGGAAGATATGTACAACTTCAATCCGGGTGCTCATGACATCGCGACCGGCGTCGCCGACGCGGAAAATGGCCGCTTTGAGATCACGGGACTGGGTAAGGAATTCTTGAGCAAAGCAACCGTTGGCCGCACCATAAAATTTAGCGTGCCCTTTGGCCCGCTGCCAGACACGCGCGTTCAACCCGCGGATGAAGATGTGAGCAGGCGATAGCATGCGAACCAAGAGCGCCCTCACACTCATCCTTGTTTGTCTGCTAGCGGTGTTGTGCGGATGTCGTCGCCAGACAGCGTTGCAGCTACGTACCGACGCCGATCCTCTCGTTCACCGCCTCAAACTACCCGGCAAAGTCGGAGCCGTGCGTTGGGTGGCGGTATCTCCCAACAAAGACACTGGTTGGATTCCACCCAAGATTGAGTTTTACAACGTCTACGCTTACGTTGAACTTGATGACGATGCCTGGGTAGCGCTGGCCAAAATCGTCGGGGAGCCCGGTGGCCGCGATACTTTTTCACTGCCGCGTTCCGTCGCAGAAGTCCTCATTCCTGCGCCCACGATGAAGAATGTGAAGCAGACGGATTCAGACGTTCAGATCGATGGCACCTCGCTGAATGCCTCTGCGCTTTCCAGCGATCCAAAGAAAACCGAGGTACAACAGGCGATCCGTTCCGACAAGGCACTGATTGTGAAATTCGTAGCGCGCTAACGCTATGAATGACGGAAACCCGGAGCCAGACGGAACGCACACCGTTTTCTGCGCCCCTCAAACGCCACGTCTGTCCCCTTTTGTCCCCATGTTGGCCCAGAAAGATTCCTTCGTGTTACTTCGTGTCCTTTGTGGTTATTTTCTCCCACGTTTCTTGTCCCCACATATCTCGTCGCAGCAAGCAAATCCTCATGCGGTCCAGCGCCTTACCTCTAGAATTCCTACGATTGCCTGCAAGAATACCCAGGCCGTCCGTTCCCCTCTAGAAGCTGCTGGGACAATTTGCTGAAGGGCCGCGAAAGATGCCGCCAGTTGAAAAGTTGGGCTGCGGCTGTAGCCGTCTCGCCGTTCTCATCCTACTCAGTGGAGTGGTCTGCCTGCCCGGATTCGGGCAAGGGCCGTCCTCTACTTCATCGGGTATCACGCTGACACTCGCCGAGCGGGAGAAGCTCGCGAGGCCACTCCTGCTTCATGCGGAGTCCTTCGCGGCGAGTCTGGGTCCTTCCGAGCAGAGCTTGCTTCTGTATCGAACGGGCGGCGCCTGGCTGGCGCTCGACCAGGCTCGCGCGGTCCGGCTTTATCGCGAGGCCTTTGCTTCCGCGCTGAAATTCGAGCCTGTGTCGCTTCGCTCGACGGTCCAAGAGACGATCCTGAGCGAATTGGTGCCTTTATCGTCGCCTGACGTTCTCGATCTTCTTCCGAAAGCCGATCCGAAGACGCAGGACAAGCTGTACGGTGCCGTGATCAGTCTCTCTCTCATGCGCAGTGATTATGCGACCGCGCTTCGGACCTTCGATGAATCCTGCGCGCACGGATACTTCTCCGAGCGCACCGTCACGCATCTGATCGCCGGTCTCGGTGAGTCGTCAACAGCGGTCGCTCCTTTTTCGTCAGTGGAAGCAGCGCGCATCCACGTCTTTCAAACTGCACTGAAAACATACGAGGCGCTGGATGCGCCACAAGTGGAAACCTGGCGCGCTTCGCGGCTTATCGCCCGGTTTCACACGCAATTCCCCGCTGAAGTGGTCCTTCCGGCCATTGATATCGTGCTGGAACAGGCTGCAAAAAAGGACGAGGCATCTCCCCTAGCGCAAGCCAGTATCGGATCCGGCGATCACAACCTTTCGTATCACTTCCGGTATGACTTGGAATTGTTTGCTGTCGCGCCGGCGCTGGAGCGGTTCGATCCTGCCCGGTTGAAGCTCCTTCTCACGGAGCATCCGCAGGTGGCGGAATTCCTGAAGCGATTTCCCGGCGGGCTGCCCGCTTTCGACCCGAACGATTTCTATCCGAACACTTATGCTCTGAGCAAGTTCACGAGCGATCACGTCCCCATCGGATTGCAGCTCTATACCAGCGATATTGGGGCTCACACGACGGGGCTCAGTGCCCTGGATATGGGCCTGGAATTTACGATTCCGCTCAACTTGAATATTGGATTGGGCGTTACGGGTTCGGGGATTTTTTACGCGCCTCCTGGTTCCACGGAATCTGAGCTATTCAAAAAATACAGCGGGTGTTCCGATGATGAATCTCAGTTTCTGAAAGAGGCTTCCTCTGTGCCGCATTCTCACAAGGTAGCGACCGCGTGCAGTGGTCCTGACGGCGCCTGGTGCAACTATCGCGACGAGTTTCCCCGAGCACACCTTCTCCAGGCGATCGCGGAATCCTGTGCGTGGGAACGAAAGCGCGACACGACGCACGCGGTCCTGCAAGAGGAGATGAAGCTGATCTCGCAAATGGAACCCGCCGAACAGACCGACTTCCTGGCCATGGCAGCCGATTTATATTTGCGGGTCGAGGACAAGGAACACGCACAGGAAGTAGTGAACGAAGGATTCACCACCGCGAACAAATCGTTGCAGCATGATCTCGCGGCCCCTGGTCTCAAAGAAGTTCCGAAAGCGGTATGGGATGCCGCAGAAACCTACCGCCGCATGATCACGCTCGGCATGAACGCCTCGTTCGCGAGCACCGAAGCCATGGTTCAGCAGATTCCCGATCCTGTGCTACGGGAATATGAGGACATTATGGTCGCGCGTGCTCTGTTGGGTGTTCCGGTACGACGGTACATGGTGATGTATTCGAGTGGATCATCAGTTCTGGGGGAAGTAGATGTCAGCTACGATCGGTTTAGGTGAGGCGAGACCCGAAACGGGTAACCAAATTCATTCCCTCACGTCTGTAGCAATGGCCTACTCTATATCGCCATGCGACCTCCCGCTCTGCTGCTCATCCTGCTCGCCAGCGCCACTTGTTTTTCGCAAGAGCCCATCCGCGTCAAGGTCGACCTCGTCAACGTGTCGTTTTCGGTGCGGGATTCCCGTGGGGCGCTGGTCGACAACCTGACCAAAGACGATTTCGAGGTTCTTGAAGACGCGGTTCCTCAGAAAATTGCGTTCTTTTCGCGCAGTTCCGACGTGCCGCTCACTCTCGGATTAATTGTCGACGCCAGCGGCAGCCAGGAGCATTACTCCAAGCAGCATAAACATGACCTGGAAGTTTTTCTGCAAGATGTCCTCGGACCCAAAGACCGCGCCTTCATGTTGTGCTTCGGCAACCATCTGCGCCTGGTAAGCGACTTCACCCCATCGAGTGCCGAAATTCTGGATGGACTCACTCGCTTCGAGCACGATGAAAAACATTTCCCGGAACTCGGTCCGAAAGAGTCGCGAGACCTGGGAACGGCGTTCTACGACTCCATCTTCTACTCGGTGGCCGAAAAACTCGCCAATGAGAAAGGACGGCGGGCCCTCCTGATCTTCAGCGACGGCGAAGATAATTCCAGCTCTCACGACATGATGACGACAATTGAAGCTGCGCAGAGCGCCAACGTCCTGTTATTCCCCATCCGCTATACCGAGAAACAACACGGCAATCTCACCGCCCGCAATAAATACGGGATCCGGGTGATGGATCGCATCGCAAAGGAAACAGGCGGGGCCACCTTCGATGCGGAGGTCGTCGACCCGCACACCTATTTTCGCCAAATCGGGGATGAGTTGCGCAGCTCATACGAGCTGGCTTACTACCCGACCAATCCCATCAAAGACGACTCCTTCCGCAAGATCATCATCCGCCCCAAGCAGGGTGGACTCAAGGTGCGCACCAAGACCGGATACTTTTCGCGGTAGACCGCGCCCTTGCACCTCCCGTCGGCGAATTGGGCGACTGGCACACCGCGAAGAGCCTTAACCACGAAGGACACGAAGTTTCACGAAGGAAAACCCTGAAAGATTCCTTCGTGTACCTTCGTGCCCTTTGTGGTTATTGCCTTTGGAGCTTTATGCGATTGACCCGACGGGTTAAAGCTCCGGGCCGGGACGGAACTCTTCTGCTCTCTCCGTCCTTCCAGGACGGAATCCGTGGCCTCAGATTGTGCTCTTGCTCACAGCGCGATGTGACACCTAACCTTGCGTTCACAGGCGCGTTCGCGCGATCATCGTCGAGGTCGTGACGGTGCGCCGGAGGTAGAGCGTCCGTTTTGGGACTCGGTTCCTCTATTGCGGCCACTAAGTTCTTTGAAACCAAGATTTTGCCTCTAAGTGATTGTGCCTCAAGAATTAATTTGCTAATTCCCCCTAAGTCGATGATTCCAGCAGACCAGGAGGAGGGGGGACCCCGGGCGACGAGGCCTGAGTCCCATTTCGGGAAACTAAACATTCCTTGCTCCGTGACGCTTGGGACTTTCCTCGCGGCGCAGTCCATCGTCGAATCAATGCTTTGTCCTCGAGCTGACTTCCCTTCTACGACCTTCATTTAATCCTGCTCACGCTTCTGCCGATAGCTCTTCTCAGGAGTGCTATCGATGCACCTATGGGTTTGGATTGCGCTGGGAGCTCTGACTATCCTGGTGATCGTGGAGCAATGGCGGATCTTCAAGGCCGAGCGCGAATTCCGCAAGAAAGACGAGATCTTCCAGGCGGTCACCGAAAACGCGGCCGATATGATTGCGCTCGTCGACGTCAAGGGACGGCGCTTGTACAACAGCCCCGCCTACAAGCGAGTGCTCGGATACTCTCCGTCGGAGTTGAGCGAGACCTCGTCGTTCGAGCAGATCCATCCCGACGATCGTATGCGGGTTCTGGAAGCTGCGCGGGAAGCGCGCGAGAGCGGAGTCGGCAAGCGACTCGAGTACCGCATCAAGCACAAAGACGGAAGCTGGCGCGTGCTGGAATCGGTAGCCAGCACGATTCGCGATCCGAAGGGCGACGTGGCCAAGCTGGTAATCGTGAATCGCGACATCACCGAGCGCAAGCGCGCCGAACAGCAACTGGAGTACAACCTGTTTCACGATCTGCTGACCGGATTACCCAACCGGCGCATGTTCATGGACCGCTTGCAGAGCGCGTTCGCGCGCGTGCGCCGCGAAACCGGACGAAGCTATGCCCTGCTGCTGGCGAATGTGGATCACTTCAAGGTCTTCAACGAAGCGATCGGGACCAAAGCGGGCGATCACATCCTGACCGAGATTGCGCGCCGGCTTTCGGTGGAACTACGGCAGGATGATGCGACGGCGCGAGATCGCGCCGCAGCCAACGACGCGACGCTGTTCCGTCTGGGAGCCGATGAATTCACGATCCTGCTGGAAACCGTGGGCGATCCGAGCGACGCGCTGCGCATCGCCCGCCGGCTGCAGGAAGCGGTCGCTGCACCCTTCCCGATCGAGTCGCGCGAAGTCCGCGCGTCGGCCAGCGTGGGCATTGCTCTCACCACAGCTGCGCACACGCGCCCGGAAGATGTATTGAAAGACGCCGATGTGGCCATGCGCCGAGCGAAGGCGATGGGCGGTTCGCGCTGCGAAGTATTCGACGAGGCCATGCATACGCGCGCGGTCGGACGGTTGAAACTGGAGTCCGATCTGCGCACGGCACTGACGGAGCGGCAGTTCCGCATTCACTACCAGCCGGTTCTGCAACTCGACACGCGCCAGATCATGAGCTTTGAGGCGCTGCTGCGCTGGGAGCATCCCACGCAAGGGCTCATTTCGCCGTACCGCTTCATCGATGCGGCGGAAGACACCGGCATTCTTGTGTCGATCGGGCATTGGCTGATGGTGCAGGCGTGCCGGCAACTGCGCGAGTGGGAGGTCAACGACCGATCCGGATCACCGATGAACGTCACGGTGAACGTTTCAGCGCGGCAGTTTGCCGATGCGCGGCTGGCCAATGACATTCAGGATGCGCTGCAGCAGACCGGCGTCGATCCTTCACGTTTGCAACTGGAGATGACGGAGAAGATCGCGTCGGCCGATCCCAAGCTGACCGTGACCGTGCTGTCGCATCTGAAACACTTCGGGATCGGCACAGTGCTGGATGATTTCGGCACGGGATCGACTTCGCTGGTCGGGCTGAGGCAGTTTCCCGTGGATGCGCTGAAGATCGACCGGTCACTGATCCGGGAGATGCAGACCGACCGCAGCGCCTCGGACATTGTGGAACTGATTATTTTGTTAGCACACAAGATGAACCTGAAGGTGATCGCCGAAGGCATCGAGACGGCGCGGCAACTGGAGCGACTGCTCGAGTTGGGATGCGAGTACGGGCAAGGATATTTCTTCTCGCAGCCGATGGAGGCCAAGGCGGCATTGATCTTCATGCGGCAGCAGTTAGTAACGAGGAAGAGCGGAGCGGGCGCGAGCTAGCAGAGTTTCTCGCCCTGCAGCGTCGTATGAGTCCAAGCAGTTGCATAGGTCCTTCGCGCGCAAGAACCGCGCGCTCAGGATGACAATCATTCGGCGCCTGCCAGTTCAGCGCGTACCGTTTCCGGGAGAGACTACGCGGCCGTATTCTGTCGCGCGGCTTAGGCGGTCGAACATGTGCCAAGTCTCGAGCGAGACTTTTGCGATCGCTTCTTCACCCTCGCGTTCGTTGCCTAGAAACGCCGTCATCACGCAGATCACGTAAGGGCGGCCTTCGACGAAGACTATGCCGGAATCGTTGCGCACCGCTTCGAGTTCGCCGGGTTTATTGGCAACCTTGAGGTCAGGTGGCAGGTCGCGCGGGATGAATGACTGCTTATTCGTGCTGAGCATTTTGAAGAAGTCCTCGGTCGACTCTTTGTTCAGCAACTTGCCGTGGTAGATGGCGTCGAGCAGCGTCATCATTTCGTGCGGGGTGGAGATGTTTTCGCGGCCCTGCTTGGCGGCTTCCAGGTCCATCATCTTGCGCCGCAGGCGCGTGTGCGACAGGCCGAGTGAATCGAGCATGGCGTTGACATTCTGCATGCCGACGTGATCGATGAGGACATTGGTCGCGGCATTGTCGCTGACGGCGACCATCATGGTGGCAAGATCGCGCAGCGTGACACGCGTGACGCCGGGTGTAAGCCCGTTCATGATGTCGCTGTCAGGAACCAAGTCGGTAGACTGCACGGTGTAGAGATCGGTGAGCTTGAGTTTGCCCTGCTGGGCTTGGAGATAGAGGTTGGCAAGCACCGTGATCTTGATCGAGCTGGCCTGGGCGAAGACCTCGTCTTCGCGCAGGAAGTAGTGATCACCCGTGGTCAAGTCCTCGATTGCAACTCCCATCACGCCGTCGAGGTTTCGGTCGACCTGCTCGATCTTCGATTCCAGTTTCTGCCAGAGAACCTTCTGTTTGGCCGAGGGAGCGCTCTGGGCGAGGCAGGTGGACACAAGCAGGACGGAAGACAAGAGATTTTTCATTGTGAAGGTTCCGAAAGCAGACGATTGTAGCAGGGGAACAAAGCGGCTCGTGAGGGTCCTGATCGCCGAAGGTAGCGCGCGAAACTTGTGCGGTACTTAAGATTTCTGCCGTACCTGCCGATGAAATACAGAGACCATGAATACCGCCGTCAAAACCGCTCCGTCCGAGAAGCCAAGCTCCTGCCTGGCGCGACAGCCGATTCTGAGCAAAGATGAAAAGGTGCTGGGGTACGAACTGCTATTCCGCGAAAGTCCTCAAGAAGACCGATTCAACGCCGATTTGGAAGGAGGCACGCGCAGCATCATCGACACTTTGAACGTGATGGGACTGGATGCGGTGTGCGATGGACGGCGCGCATTCATCAATTGCTCGCACGACATGTTGCTGGAAGGGTTCTTTCTGCTGCTGCCTGCGGAAAAGGCGGTAGTCGAGATCCAGGAAAAGGTGCCCGTCGATGAACCGGTGGTCGCAGCCTGCCAGCAACTCAGAATGGAAGGCTACGAAATCGCGCTCGACAACTTTGTGCCGGGCGATGCACGGGAGAAGCTGATCCCATTTGCCAATTACTTGAAGATCGACATCAGAAGAGTCGTCGAACAGGAGTGCGCTGCCCTGGTCGCGAAGCATGGGGCCAACTGCATCATGATCGCGCAGAAGGTCGAGACCCGACTGCAGTTTATTGCGGCGGTAAACGACAGGTTCACACTGTTTCAGGGATACTTCTTCCGGCACCCCGAACGCATGCGAGCCCGGCACATCCCGGCGAACCAGGCCAGCCAGTTACGGCTGCTGAAGGCCATCTCGGCACCGGAAGTAGATTTTGACGCGGTCGAAGAACTCATCAAACACGATGCGTCCTTGTGCTACAGGTTGCTGCGCTACCTGAACTCACCGTTAGTCGGAGTGTCGAATACGGTGCGATCCGTGCGCCATGGCATCACGCTGCTGGGAGAAAAGGAACTGGTCCGCTGGATACGGATGGCGACCACTCTGATTATGGGCCAGGAAAAATGCTCCGATCTGGTACTTGCGTCGCTGGTGCGGGCGCGCTTCTGCGAACTTATTGCGCCCAAGGTAAATCACGGATCATGCGACCTATTCCTGATCGGAATGTTTTCCCTGATGGACGCGATCCTGGAAGTCCCTATGGGCGTAGTGATCGAGGGTCTCGCGTTCGATGCCGAAACTAGAACCGAGCTGCTGGGAATGAAAACTGGGAAGCCCACCGCCCTGTCTCCTATTTACGATCTGATGGTGTCGCGCGAGGCGGGAGAGTGGGATGTGGTAGCCAGACACGCGAAGAAGCTCAACCTGTCTTTGCCCTTCGTGAACCGGGCGTTTAACGAGGCGGTCAGTTGGGCTCACCAAATGACGACTGCGGTTCCGAGCGAGAAGAATTAACGTAACGATAGTGCACTGCGGGTGATCAAACTACGCCGACGCAGTATCAGCTGACTGTCCAATCAACAGGACGTAGCCGTCGGGGTCTTCTACTCGAATCTCACCTTTGGGCATGTAGCTGGGATAAGTGATTTCCGACACCGTCACGCCGTGGGATAACAGGTGCTCTCTCAACGGCACCAGTTGAGGCGAGTAAAGATAGAACAGAACCGCCTGCTGACTCGCGATGACCGGTTCCGAGGCCTGGGAAAACATCACTTCGGCTTGATCACAGCCGAGATGAACCCATTGTAATTTTCCTGAGGGATTTCGCAGGTTGCCGCGAACTTCCATGCCAAGGAGTCGGTAGAAGTCGACGGAGCGTTGTACGTCGGCGACGTGAGCCATCGGAATGAGGCCAGTTACTTTGGGTGGCATGGACCTCCCAGCTTCTAGCAGCGCTTTCCTTGCTCGCTTTGCTCGCTCAGGGGACAGCCGAGGCGGCTGTCCCTACATGTTCCGAATGCAACATCTTCAAACGTCGAGATTTCGCACACACTTAGCCTTCGATTTTTGCTTCACGCAACTGCCTTACTGCGGTCTCAGAGGTGACGGGAGAGTAGTACACCTCTTTAAAGGTGTAAGACTTTGCCTTGGAGGGTACTACGGGCATTATCTCGATGTGCCAGTGATAGTCGTCATCGATCGTCTTCCAGTAGCCAAGATTCTTCGAGGGATGCAGGCTGCTGGGCGAAGTATGCAGCACGAGGTGGAAATCTTCGGTGACGGTGCGGACGCGCTGCAAGGTCCGGCGCAGGAGAGCGGCGAGATTCGTTCGCAGGCCGGGCTTGTTCAGACCCGTACGCTCAAAGGAAGAATCGTGATTGCGGGGGAGAATCCAGGTTTCATAGGGAACCCGTGGGGCGTAAGGACCTAAGGCGAGGTAGTCGCCTCGAACCTCGATCACGCGCTGGGCCTGGCGCTCTTCCTGCTGGATGATGTCGCAGAACACACAGCGCTCTTTGCCGACGAAATATTCCCGTCCGGCGCGGAGTTCGTAGAGGACGCGGCGCGGAACAAACATGGTTGCGGTGAGTTGCGAGGTGGGATGACTGAATTCCTGTCCGGCGTTGGGGCCGTAATCCTTGAACAGGCTGACGTACTTGATGCGCGGGTCGCGCTTGAGATCGAGGATGCGTTCAGCGGCAAGTCGGAGGAAGTGCGCGATGTCCTCATCGCTGGCCTTCCAGAGATGTCGATCGTGGTTCGGGTTTTCGACGAGCACTTCATGGGCGCCGACCGAGTGCATGCGGTCATAGAGTCCGTCGCCGCGGCGGCCGGGCTCGCCTTCGATATGGTAGAGAGGCTTCGGGTGTACAACAGAACGCGCGGACCAGGACGAACCGGGAGAATTGGGAGTGCTCGCGATTACGTGCAGGCTGGAGTCGGAGCAGAAAGGGCACGGCGCGTCGGAACGCGATCCGGCGTCGCCCGTATCGTCGCCGGTCATGACCCAGGAGCGGGTGATTGGATCCTTGCGAAGTTCCATAGAAAGTAGAAGGAGAACACCGGGAGAGAAGTGGAGTCAACTGCCAATTGCTGCGGAATTTTCCACGGGATGCATGCGAAATCACAGAGAGGGTCCATGCGCCGTGTTTGTTATAATCCGCCGAAGCCCGCTTAGATGACCGAGCCGTCCACTCCGCTGATGCGGCAGTATGCTGCCGTTAAAAAAGAACATCCGACCGCGCTTTTGTTCTTCCGCCTGGGAGACTTCTACGAACTCTTCTTCGATGATGCCATCGTGGCGTCGAAAGAACTCCAGATCACGCTGACCTCCCGCAATAAAGAAAAAGGAATCGCGGTGCCGATGTGCGGCGTGCCGTATCACGCGGCGGAGGGGTATATCGGGAAATTGATCCGGCGTGGATTCAAGGTCGCGATCTGTGAGCAGATGGAGGATCCGCGGCTGGCGAAGAAGTTGGTCCGCCGCGAAGTCACGCGGGTCGTCACTCCCGGGACGGCGGCGGATTCGTCGCTGGGATCGGAGGAGAACAATTTTCTGGCGGCGCTGGCGCAGGTGCGGGATTGCGTGGGCTTTGCGGCATTGGATTTGTCTACCGGGGAGTTTCGGGCTACGGAGTTTTCCGGGGAAGGAGCGATGCGGCGGGTGCAGGAGGAATTGGAGCAACTGCGGCCGAAAGAGTTGTTGTTTGGGTCGGCGGCGCCGTTGTTCGAGAACACTGGGGCCAAGCCGCTCGGCTTCGCCGTCGCGGGACAGCCGAGGCGGCTGTCGCTACATGGTCCGGCTTTTACCGAGACTCCGCTTGAGGATTGGATTTTTTCGCCGGATCATGCGTTGCCTTTGCTGGAGAACCATTTTGGGGTGCTATCGCTCGAGGGCTTTGGGCTGGCCGGACGAACTGCGGCGGCTGCGGCGGCGGGGGCGATCCTTTATTACGTGCGCTCGACGCAGCAGGGCTCGCTGGATCACGTTGACCGGATCGGCTGGTATGAGCGGCAGAATTGCCTGGTGCTCGATGCGGTGACGGTACGCAATCTGGAGTTGATCGAGCCGTTGTTTGCCGGGACCGATGCCGGAGTAACTTTGTTCCGCTCGATCGATGCCGCCGTAACGCCGATGGGCAAGCGGCTACTGCGCGCGTGGTTGCTGCGACCTTCACTGGACTTGGCGGAGATCAATGCGCGGCTGGATGCGGTGGAGGCGGGAGTCAAGGACATCATTGCGCGCGAGGAATTGCGCCGGGCTTTGGATGGTGTGCTGGATCTGGAGCGGCTGCTGAGCCGCGTCACGCTGGAAACGGCGAATCCGCGGGACGTGCTGGCGCTGGCGGCGTCCTTGCGGAAGATTCCAGCGGTCAAGGGAGCGGTAGCGCGTCTGACGGCTGCGCGGTTGCAGGCGTTGCATACGGCGCTTGATGAATTGAGCGATCTCCGCGAGCGCATTGAAAAGACGATCGTGCCGGAGCCGCCATTGAGTTCTGCCGATGGGGGCGTGATTGCCGCAGGGATCGATCTCGATCTGGATGAACTGCGGGAGCTTTCGCGCAACAGCAAGGCGGTGTTGGCGCAGATCGAGCAGCGGGAGCGCGGGCGGACGGGGATTTCTTCGCTCAAGGTGAAGTTCAATTCTGTTTTCGGTTACTACATCGAGGTGTCGAAATCGAATCTGCATCTGGTGCCGCAGGACTATGACCGGAAGCAGACGCTGGTCGGGGCTGAGCGGTTTACCACTCCTGAGTTGAAGGAGTATGAAGCGAAGATTCTCGACGCACAGGAGAAGATCGTCGAGATCGAGCGGCGGCTGTTCACGGATTTGCGGACGGCGATTGCCGCCGAGGCAAAGCGGATCCGGCAGACTGCGCTGGCATTGGCTGAGGTGGATGTGCTCGGATCGTTGGCGCATATCGCGGCGCTGCGGAACTATTGCCGGCCGCGGTTTGTCGAGATCTCGGGCGAGTTGGAGATTATCGAAGGCCGGCATGCGGTGATTGAGCAGCAGGAATTAGCCGGGGGCAGTGAGCGGTTTGTTCCGAATGATCTTTACCTGAATGACACAACTCACAACATTCTGCTGCTGACCGGGCCCAACATGGGAGGCAAGTCAACGTATCTGCGGCAGACGGCGTTGATTGTGATTCTTGCGCAGATGGGATCGTTTGTCCCGGCGCGGTCGGCGAAGCTGAGCGTGGTGGATCGAGTGTTCACGCGTATTGGGGCGAGCGACAATCTGGCGCGTGGGCGCTCGACTTTCATGGTCGAAATGACGGAGACGGCTGCGATCCTGCATACGGCTACGGCGCGGTCCTTAGTCCTGCTCGATGAGGTGGGACGCGGCACCTCGACCTATGACGGCCTGGCGATCGCGTGGGCGGCCGTGGAGTATCTGCATGGGCGGGTGCGTGCAAAGACTTTGTTCGCGACGCACTACTTCGAATTGACCGAACTGGCCGAGCAGTTGGAGGGCGTGAAGAATTATCACGTATCAGTGAAAGAGACGGGCTGCGGGATCGTGTTCCTGCGGAAGGTCGAGCCCGGGGCGGCGGATCGCAGTTATGGAATCGAAGTCGCGAAGCTGGCGGGCCTGCCCAATGAAGTGGTCGAGCGCGCGCGGGAAGTGCTTGGTGCAGCATGAGTTCGCCGAGCAGCAGGCTACGGCGCATCTATCGCCAGGGGCCTTGCCGACAGCGGCCCAGTTGACGATCTTTACGCCGCTGTCGCAGCCCGTGCTGGAGAAGTTGCGGGACGTGGATTTGAACCGGCTTACACCGCTGGAGGCGCTGAATTTACTGGCGGAGTTGAAGAAGGAAATCTGACCACAGAGGACACAGAGGTTCACAGGGGGGCTTCTGGCACGCGAACTTGGGCAGTTGCTGATCATTGGATTTGATGGCACGGAGATCACGCCACCGCTTGCTTCCCTGCTGACGCGACTGCAGCCGGCTGGCGTCATCCTCTTCGCACGCAACATCAAGAGCCCAGAGCAAACCTGGCGTCTTCTCCGCGAGTGTCAGAAGTGTGTTGGGACACGGCTGTTTACTTGCGTTGACCTCGAAGGCGGAACTGTGGACCGGCTTCGCGATGCGTTGGGGCCTGCTCCATCGGCGGCGGATGTGTTTGCGGTCGATGATACCAGGCTGTTTCGCAGGCACGGACAGATCATTGGGGAGAACTGCCGCGCGTTGGGATTCAATGTCGATTTCGCTCCGGTGGTGGATCTGGCGTTTGAGACATCACGACCAGTCATGGGTTCGCGTGTGGTCTCGGCCGATCCGGACGCGACCGTGACTTATGCACGGGAATTTCTATCAGGGCTCAAAGACGCAAAGGTTCTTGGGTGCGGGAAACATTTCCCGGGATTGGGCGAGGGTAAGCTGGATAGTCATCATGAATTGCCGGTGATCGAGAAATCGTTGAAGCAGCTCTGGGCTGAGGATCTGGCTCCCTACCGGATACTGCGGCGGCAACTTCCCTTTGTCATGGTTTCGCACGCCGCGTATCCGCAAGTGACCAAGACGAAGACACCTGCATCACTCTCGAAGATCTGGATCACCGACATACTGAAGAAGAAGATCGGATACCGCGGGCTGGTGGTGTCGGACGATCTGGAGATGGGCGGAGTTTTGTCGGCGGCTCCGGTGGGCGAGGCGGCGGTGGAGTTCGTGCGGGCAGGCGGAGATCTGTGCCTGGTTTGTCATCGGGAGGATCGCGTTGTCGAAGCTTATGAAGCTTTGAGCAAAGCCGCGGAACGCGACAAGAAATTCGCGAAGCGTGTGGCAGAGTCCTCGCGGCGGGTGCTGGCCTTCAAGAAGAAGTGCGGAAAGAGTCTGATGCCTGCGAAGGTTCCATCAGCGGCAACTGTAGAGAGATTGACGCGCAACATATGGGAGTTTGGTGAACAGGTACGGCTGGGTCCCTTGAGCCGACGGGAAGATCGACGGCGGCGGGGATGAGCAAGAACGGGATGATCGTCGCCGGGGTGATGAGCGGGACCTCCGCAGATGGAATCGATGTAGCGCTGGTGCGGATTGGTGAACCCAAGCCGCGCGCGACGGTCGCTCGTGCCCGCACGATCACACTTCTTGGCCACATGCAGTTCCCATATCCTGCCAGCGTTCGCGCCAGGGTGCTCGCCGCGATGAATGCCGATCGAGCCAGGGTCGCCGATCTGGCGCGGCTCAATTTTCTACTCGGCGAGCTTTACGCTGATGCTGTGCTCGCTACCCAACGACGAGTTCGGGTGAAATCTGAGCTGGTCGGTTGCCATGGGCAGACTCTTTACCATCAGGGTGACATGCAGAGTTTCCTGGGCCGAAAGATTTCCGCGACCTGGCAGACCGGCGAGGGGGCTGTGGTTGCGGCGCGAGTGGGCGTGCCGGTGGTGTCGGATTTTCGTCCGGCGGATATGGCTGCTGGCGGCGAAGGCGCGCCTCTGGTTCCCTACCTCGATTATCTGTGGTTTCGCGACGCGGGGATTGGACGGATTGTGCAGAACATTGGAGGGATCGCGAATTTGACGGCGATTCCGGGGGCTGCACGTTCCGAAGACGTTTTCGCGTTTGATACCGGGCCGGGGAACATGGTGATCGATGCGGTCACGCAGGAACTGTTCGGGAAGGCCTTTGATCGTGATGGGAAGATTGCGGCTTCGGGCCGGGTGCTGGATCACGTTGTTGAACGTATACTGCGAAGAAACTTCTTCCACACGCCTCCTCCGAAGACGGCGGGGCGTGAGGAGTTTGGGCGCGAGTTTGTGGCGGAATTTCTGCGCTCGTGCCGGGGAGCGCGCAAGCAGGATGTGGTTGCTACGGCTACGGCTTTGACTGCACGGTCGATTGCGGAGGCGGTGAAGCAGTTCGTCGCTGCAAGAATCCCCAAAGTCAAATTCCCCACCCTGTCGCGAAAAACGCGACAAGGGTGGGGCACCCAGAAGCGTGCAGCGTTTCACGAAATGATTCTCTCCGGAGGCGGGGCGCGGAATGCCACGCTGGTCGGGATGCTGGCGGAACTGTTGGCGCCTCTGGGAATTGTGGTGCGGTTCTCGGACGAGTTTGGGCTGCCTTCTGAGGCGAAAGAGGCTGTTGCGTTTGCGGTGCTGGCTTACGAGACTTGGAATCGGCGGGCTTCCAATGTGCCTTCGGCTACAGGGGCGAAACGAGGGGCTGTGTTAGGGAAGATTTCGTATGCGTGAAACCGCTGACCTCAGACGTCAGACGTCGGACCTCGGGGGCCCAGGTTCGAAGTCTAAGGTCCGATGGCATCTCGCGGTTGTGTTCTGTTGCCTGCTCTTCCCTCTTCTCTCCTGCTCTTCCAAGCCTGATGCGGACACTTTGGTGATGCTGATCGAGTCGAGTCCGACGAATCTGGACCCGCGCGTCGGCATCGATGCGCAGTCGGAGAGGATCGACAATCTGATCTTCGACGATCTGCTGTCGCGAGGCGACGATCTGAATGTGGCTCCTGGCTTGGCGGAGCGATGGGATGTCCCGGATCCGCTGACCTATGTGTTTCATCTGCACTCAGAGGTGAAGTTTCACGACGGGCGTCTTCTGACTTCGCGGGATGTGAAGTGGACCTTCGATTCACTGCTGCAGGGCAATATCCGCAGCACCAAAGCCGCCGTTTACAAATACGTCGATCGAATCGACGCGCCGGACGAGAACACCGTCATCTTCAAGATGAAAGAACCCGACGCGACGCTGCTGTGGAATCTCTCCGACGGAGCAATGGGGATTGTGCCCTACGGCAGCGGTGACGAGATGACTCAGCATCCGATTGGCTCCGGGCCGTTCAAGTTTGTCAGCGCGGAGACTGATCGTGAAGTAACCATTGAACGGAATGATGAGTACTGGAGCGGTCCGCCGAAGGTGGCGCGGGTGCGTTTTGCGGTTGTGCCGGATGAGACGACCGAAGCGCTGGAGTTGCGCAAGGGGAGCGGAGATATTGCGATCAACTCGCTCACGCCCGATACCGTAGTTACACTTCAGCAGAATTCCAACCTTGGTGTGGAACACGGCGGGGGGACACGGCTGGCGTATCTGGGATTCAATCTGCGCGATCCGATTCTGAAAAACGTCCGGGTGCGGCAGGCGATTGCCTATGCGCTCGACCGGCGGCCGATGATCGAGTACCTGTGGCGCGGGCTTGCGCAACCTGCGCGCAGCATTTTGCCAGCGCAGAGCTGGGCTTACAACGGAGACGTGCCGGCATACGAGCATGATCCGGAGAAAGCGAAACAGATCCTCGATGCGGCAGGATATGCGGCCGTGAATGGCGTGCGGTTTCACATCACGATGAAGACGTCGACCGATGCGAACACGCGTTTGATGGTGGCGGTAATACAGCAGCAGTTGCGCGATGTCGGGATCGCGCTGGATATTCGAAGCTTCGAGTTCGCCACGTTCTTTTCCGACGTACAGCACGGCGCGTTTCAGATGTACGGGCTGCGCTGGATCGGCGGGAATGAAGATCCGGACATCTTTGAGTATGCGTTTCACTCTTCGAAGTTTCCGCCGAATGGGGCGAACCGCAACTACTATTCCAACCCGAAGGTCGATGCGCTGATCGACAAAGCACGGCGTGAGATTGATCCGAAGACGAGGAAGCCGCTGTATGCCGAGGTGCAGAGCATTTTGGCGGTGGATCTGCCGTACATCAATTTGTGGTATCTCGACAATGTCATGGTGCATACCAACCGGGTGAGGAACCTACGGCTGAATCCTGCCGGGAATTTTGATTTCCTGCGCACGGCAGAACTCGTCTCGCTTACTAAGTGAGAGCGCGGTTCCAAATCGGACCTTAGTAACGATACCCCGGCCAACATTTTGCTTCCCAGAGTTCGCAAAAGGAGCATAATTCGACTCAGGAGCTTGTCCCCTCGAGGTATGCCGTGAAAGGCGTCGGAACCATGCGATTAAGGTTCCATCTTTCCGTTTGCGTTTGTTGCTTATCGGCCCTGTCGGCTGCGGCTCAGATTTCCAGCACTCCTGAAGTTCCCTCTCAATTCAAACTCGACATGGAAACAGCGGCGCGGCTGAGGCCCGAACTGATGGCGCAGAGCGCGGCCGCTGCGGGGCACTATGCCACGGGACGACTGGTGTTCGAACGGCTGGTGCCGCAGGTGCAACCTGTTTCCAGCAGCAAGGTCCGGTGGCAGCTGCGGATCGTTGAAAACGATCAGCTCAACGCGTATTCGTCGCCCGATGGGACCGTCTACGTGGAGAGTGGGCTGGCGAAGATGGCGGGACCGAGTGCCGGACTCTGGGCTGCGATTCTTTCGCACGAGATCGCGCATGTCGTGCGTCGCGACTGGGCACGGCGATACCTGTATGAAAAGGTCCTGGAGACAAGCGGCAGCCAGAATATTGTGCTGGGTGATCCCGGCGTGCCGCAGGCAACCTGGAGCAATTCGGAAAAGGCCTCCGCAGACCTGGGACGATTTTGCCGGCAGATGGAACTGGAGGCCGACCGTGAGGGGCTGATGCTGATGGCGCGGGCCGGGTACCATCCAGACTTCGTACCCGCCCTGCACCATCTGTTGCACGCGCACAGCGGCGGGCCTAAGACTGCATCGTTGTATGCGATGCATCCGTGCTGGGAGGAACGAGATCACGAATTGGGCGGAGCATACACCAAGGCGAGCATCGAATTTGAGCACCGATGGCGAGAGTGGTATGCATCGCCAGGAGGAAATCCGCCAGTTGTCGTGTTCGCCGATTCACCCGTGGTCAAGAAGCACGGCTCCAAGAAGTGGGACATCCAGATACCGATGCGCTGCCAGAATCTGGTAGGGGCGGTGGAAGTGGTGCTGCGCGCGGATCCTGGGCGGAAAGAGATGATGCGACTCGGGGAACTCTCAGATACGGAAGATCGCGAGTATGAAGTCCGGCAACTGACCGGATGTACTTCGCCTCGAACCACCGTCGTGTTCCCGCTGGCGGCCATTATGGCCAGGCAAAAACCTGGGACGCAATGGACTGACGTGTACGTGATCGATGCCTGGGGGTCGGTATTGGCACGGGCGGACTTGCCGAAGTTGCCTCAGTAATCCTCCAATTTCCATTCACGCTGATATGTCTGGTGTGATCGCCGCCGCGCTTCGCGCTGGCGGGACAGCCGAGGCGGCTGTGGCTCCGTTCAATCTTGCGCGTGTTACCATCGAATTTTAGGCATCGTATGCACATTCTTTTCATTGGGGACATTTTTGGTCGGCCGGGACGGACGATCGTAAAGGACCGGTTGCCGCAGATTGTGCGCGAGCACGGCATCAATCTTATTGTCGCGAACGGGGAGAACTCGGCGGCCGGCTTCGGCATTACTCCGGCGCTTGCCGAGGAATTGTTCGAACTGAATATTGACGTTATTACCACTGGGAATCACGTCTGGGACAAACGCGAGATCGTCGACTACTTCCAGATGGTCGAGGGAAACGGACACGGACCGGCGCGACGCGTGTTACGTCCGGCTAACTATCCGGCGGACATGCCAGGGTCAGGTCTGTACGAAGGCATGAAAGGGAAAGTGCCGTATGCCGTGATTAATCTGCAGGGGCGGGTGTTTATGGCCTCGAACGATGATCCGTTTCGCATTGCCGATCAGCTTCTACAGAAGATCAAGGCCAAGGTGATTCTCGTCGACATGCACGCGGAAGCCACGTCGGAAAAGATTTCGCTCGGCTGGTATCTGGATGGGAGAGTTACCGCGGTGTTGGGCACGCATACCCATGTGCCCACGGCTGATGAACGGGTGCTGCCGAATGGAACGGCGTATATCACCGACGTTGGGATGAGCGGGCCTTATGATGGCGTAATCGGGGTTAAGAAGGAACTGGTCGTGGGCAAGTTCCTGAATGGAATGCCGGTGCGCTTTGAGCCGGCGACGGGAGATGTACGGCTTTGCGCTGTGGTCATCGAATGTGACGAGACGAGCGGCAAGGCGCAGAAGATCGAGCGGTTGATGTTGACTTAGGTTGCAGATCGTAGGTCGCGGATTCCCACACCTTTAAATAAGTCAAAATCCCCACCCCTTCGACTTCGCTCAGGGCAGGCTCTGTCGCACAAAACGCGACAAGGGTGGGGCACCCTCGGATTTTTCCCGACGACGAGCAAATAATCATTCGACCGCGCAAGAGCTAGCTCCCAATGCGTTCTTGGGTTGTGACCAGAGGTACGACGGACTACCGGTCACTCATCAACAGAACGAAAGCGCGATAAAATCAGGAACAATGCCTTTTAAGCTGTCCATCTTGACGGCCGGGCTACTGGCCGCATCGATCGGTGCGTCTTTCGCGCTGGCCGATGAACCGTCGCCAGCAGTTCCACTGACCTGCCGCAACGGAGTTCCCGGCGGAGTCAGTTGCATCACGACCAAGAAAGACCTCAAGGATGCACAGGAAGCTTTCAAGCGCGGCGCCAAGCTGCACAAGAGCCAGCGGTTTGAGGAGGCCTTGGCGCAGTTCGAAGAAGCGACGCGCCTGGTTCCACAAAATCGAGAGTATTTGACCGCGCGCGAAGTGCTAAGGTCGAAGCTGGTGTTCGACCACATTCAGCATGGGAGCGCTCTGCTGCTGGAGGATGCGCGAATGCGGGCCGCCGCTGAATTCCGCGCGGCGCTCACACTGGATCCGGACAATCAGTTTGCCCAGGAACGGTTGGAGGAGGCTACACGGCAGTTTGCACCGATCCTCCAGACGAAGGTGCCTGGGCGGTGGGGAGAGTCCGAGGAGATCCATCTCGAACCGACGAACGATGTGGCCACATTCCATTTCGCCGGCGATGTGAAGTCGTTGTTTAGTGAACTGGGGTCGGCATACAAAATTACAGTGCAGTTTGACGATTCGGTGCAGGCCCGTCAGGTGCGCTTCAACGTGGACAGTGTCGATTTCTTCACGGCGTTAAGCCTGGCATGCAAAGTGAGCAAAACGATGTGGGCGGCCCTCGACCCTCATCAGATGCTTATCCTCGCCGACAACGCTGAGAACCACAGGCAATACGACCGCATGTCGCTGCGGAGATTCATTCTGCCGCCGCATTCGACACCGCAGGAAGCGACCGACATCGTGAATACGATGCGGCAGATTTTCGATCTGCGAAACCTGAGTTCGGGGCAAACCGCCGATGTCCTGGAAGTGCGGGGACCGCAGCGGGCAGTCGAGGCCTGCGCCCGGCTGTTAGACCAACTTGGCAATCCCAAGCCGCAGGTGATGATCGATGTGCGCGTCTACCAGATCAGTCACATGCTTACGCGCAATGTGGGCGTGCACATTCCGAATACGTTCAACATGTATAACATTCCCGTTGCGGCGCTGGCAGCGCTGGGCGGACAAAACATACAGGATTTGATTAATCAGTTAATTGCTTCGGGTGGAATCAACCAGGCGGGCAGCACGTCGCTCGCCGGCTTGCTCTCGCAGCTCACCGGGCAACAGAATTCGATCTTCAGCCAGCCGCTCGCGACATTCGGAGGCGGCCTAACGTTCATGGGGCTGAGCCTGGATAAGTTTGTAGCACAACTCTCGGTCAACGAATCGTGGGTACGTAGTCTCGACGATGTATCAATGCGCGCCGGCCAGGGGACCGATGTAAACTTCCATCTCGGGCAGCGGTATCCGATTTTGAACGCCAGCTACGCGCCCATCTTCAACTCGCCGCAGATTTCCCAGGTACTGGGGAATCAGAGTTATATTCCGCCGATTCCGTCTGTCAGCTACGAGGATCTTGGGCTGAACCTGAAGGCGAAGCCCACCGTTCACGCCGATGGTACGGTCAGCCTGCAGCTTGAATTGCAGGTGCGCTCGTTGACAGGGCAATCCGACAACGGCGTGCCCGTAATCTCGAATCGCGAGTACAAAGCGAGCATCAATCTGAAGGACGGCGAGCCTGCGTTCGTAGCCGGCGAGATTTCCAACAGCGATATGCGGTCGATGAGCGGACTCCCTGGACTTGGCTATGTTCCCGGGCTTAACATGGCGATGGTGAGCAACACCCGGCAAATTGATTACGACGAGTTGATGATCGCCATCACGCCGCACGTGATCTCCAATTTCGACCGCACCACGAATGAGATCTGGCTGAGCGAGAAATAGCAAAACGGCGTCAGGCGTGGGGCGTCGAACTTCCAGTGGACTTGAACTCGAGATTCCCGATCTATCGGACGCCGAGCTCCCAACATTAGTTTCTACTTTGCTTCTTTCGCGGCGAAATCCACCAGGTTCTTGTAAACGTCTGACAGGCGGTTATCGAAGCTGCCGATCTTGCGGCCGTTGATGAAGAGCGTAGGAGTGCCGCTCACGTCGACTTTCTTGCCAAGAGCGATGGAGGCATCGATGCGCGCCTTGGTTTCCGGCTGGGTGGCGCAAGCAGCAATCTCAGAGCCCTTGACGCCCGCACCATCGGCGATCGCGGTAAGTTTTTCGTCAGCGTTCTCGGCAGTAATCTCCGCCTGCGTCTCGTAAGTCTTGGCGATGAATTTCCAGAAAGCATCGTTGGAGGCGCGGCCGACACAATCGGCGTACGCGGCGCCCTTGGCGGCCCAGTTATGCATCTCGAGGGGAAAGTTCTGAAACACGAATCGAGCCTGCGGCTCGGCGGCGACGAGCGCCTCGATGGTGGGCTGCGCGGCCTTGCAAGCAGGACACTGCAGATCGCCGAACTCCACGATGGTCACTGGCGCGTCTTTGGGGCCGCGAGATGGGCCGGTAATTCCCTTGTCCAAGGCCTTATTGGCGGGGTCGAACGGCTTGGCTCCGAAAGGAATGATATCGCCAATCAGGGCGTGCAGGCCATCGGGCGAGACGTAGAAGCGCGACAACTGCTGACCCTGGGGGTTGGCGAGCACGACGCTGACCTCTGCTAGTCCTTCAATCGTCGAAGGCTTGATGCTGGAGATTTTCCAGCTCAGGTCGGATTGATAGCCGAACTGTTCGTGGAGGAATGACTCGACGGTTGCTTCTGAGGGAAGATTGGCGGTGGCATGGGTTCCGAGTTTCTCGGCCGGCTTGGCGGCAGGTTTAGTTTTCTCCGAGGCCTGGCCAAGAACGAGGGTGCCGGTCAGCAGAAGAACAATCGAGATGGTGTTAGGCAGAACGCGCATGGGTTCCTTTCAGATTAGAAATGCCTGGATCTTGCGGAAACTCGGTTCCAACTCACTAGAATACTTCAGATTCGTAGATCATATTTCCGACTTTGCGGCGATGGGAAAACGACGCCCGTAGCCAAAAGCTTTGGGAGAAATCTTGAGCCCAGGAGCGGCCTGCTGGCGCTTGTACTCGGCGCGATCGACCATCCGGATCACACGGCGGACGGTCTCGATGTCGATGCCGCGATCGGTGGCGATGCGCTCGGCGGCGTGCGAATCTTCCACGTAATCTTCCAGAACGGCATCGAGCACCTCGTAGGGCGGCAGAGAGTCGCTGTCTTTCTGATCAGGCCGCAACTCTGCCGAGGGAGGCTTTTCGATTGAGGCCCGCGGAATCACGGGACGGCGTGAATTCACGTATTCAGCCAAGCCGTAGACCAGAGTTTTCGGGACATCGGAGATGACGGCCAGACCACCGACCATATCGCCGTACAGAGTACAGTAGCCGACGCCGAGTTCGCTCTTGTTGCCGGTCGAGAGCACAATGGCACCGAACTTGTTGGACAGAGCCATCAGCAACGTGCCACGAGCGCGGGACTGTATGTTCTCTTCCGTGACGTCTTCTTTGAGTCCCGCAAATACATCCCGCAAAGTCTGCCGGTAAGCCTCGTAGGCGGGATTGATTGAAAGCAGTTCGAAGCGGATACCGAGATTTTTTGCCAGAGTGCGGGCGTCGTCGATGGAACCCTGAGACGAGTAGGGTCCGGGCATGCCGACACCGATGACGTTCTCTGGACCGACGGCATCAGCGGCGACCACAGCCGTCAGCGCGGAATCGATTCCGCCGCTGAGGCCGATGATGGCTTTCTGGAATCCGCATTTGCGGATGTAATCGCGAGTACCCAGCACCAGGGCGGAATAGGCGCTGGCTTCGTCCCCTGGGATCTGTTCGTGCATCTCGCCGGTGAGATCCTGCGAATCGAAATAGATCAGGTCTTCTTCAAACGAACGTCCCTGCGCAATGATCTTGCCGTCACGATTGAGCACCAGGCTGGAGCCGTCGAAGACGAGGCTGTCGTTGCCGCCGACCTGATTCACGAGCGCGACGGGAACTTTGTGCTGGCGGGCGATGCTGGCGAGCATGTCGCGGCGGAATTCGCGCTTGCCGATCCAGAAGGGCGAGGCGGAGATATTGAGCACAAAATTTCCGCCTTCGCGAACAAGCGATTCGACCGGATCAACGGTGTAGAGGCGCTTGGCCCAGAATCGCTTGTCGTTCCAGGCATCCTCGCAAATGGTAAGCGCCATGCGGTTGCCGCAGAACGGGAAGAGTTGCTGGCTCTTGGCGGGCGCGAAGTTGCGCATCTCGTCGAAAACGTCGTAGGTGGGCAGCAGCATTTTCGACTGCAGGAACGCAATCTTGCCGTCCATCAGGAGGGCGGCGGAGTTCATCGCGGACTTGCCCGTGTCGGAATCAGCGGGTGTTACCAATCCGCAAATGACGGCGATACCGGTTGTGGCGGCGGCAATGCGCTCCGCCGACTCGCGATTGCGTGCGACGAACGAAGGACGCTCGACCAAGTCGCGAGGCGGATACCCACAAACCGATAATTCGGGAAACAGGATAAGGCCGGCCCCGGCTGACTTGGCGCATTGGGTGAAGTCAGTGATCTTGGCGGCGTTGCCGGAGAAATCCCCGACCGTCGGATTGATCTGTCCGAGGGCAATCTTCACAAATTAAGTGTAAAGCTTCTCGCCATTGGCTTGCGAACCTCGGATTTCGAAGGCAGATTAACTTTTCCGAGGAAGGCTTGCCAAACCTGCTACAATATCGATTTTGTACAATCTGGAGGTAAGTTTGATGCCCCTGCAAAGGCCGTCCCAGAAGTTGTGCCTTGTGCGTTTCTGTTCTCTGCTTCTCATCCCCTCACTCATTTCTATCGCGTCTGCGCAGTCCGATGGCAAGTCGCATCCCTGGATGAATTCCACTCTCTCGCCCGATGAGCGATCATCGCTGGTGGTCAAGGAGATGACCCTCGACGATAAAATCCAGCTGATGCATGGGACTGGCATGGTTGGGCTGAGCCCGATGAGCCCCCTTGCGGTGCATTCGAATGGCGGCGCGGGATACGTTGTGGAGATTCCGCGGCTGGGGATTCCGGCGATCCAGATGTCGGACGCCGCTTATGGTGTGCGCATGAGTGGCGAGAATGGGCGCTACTCGACGGCGCTTCCTTCTTGCGTAGCAGGTGCCGCAAGTTGGGACTTGCAGGGCGGTTTCGAATACGGGGCGTTGATCGGCCGCGAACTGCGCGCACAGGGCTACAACATGGCACTGGGCGGAGGAGTGAATCTCACTCGCGAGCCGCGCAATGGCCGCACGTTTGAGTACATGGGCGAGGACCCGGTGCTGGCCGGCAAGATGGTCGCCTCCGTGATCAAGGGAATTCAGGCGCAGCACGTGATGGGCGACATCAAGCACTATGCCCTCAACGATCAGGAGAGTGGACGCAATGCGGTGAACATCACCATCGACAAGCGCGCGGCGCGCGAGAGCGACCTGCTGGCCTTCGAAATCGGTATCGAGGAATCCGATGTCGCGGGTGTGATGTGTTCGTACAACCGCTTACACGGCGACTATGCCTGCGAAAACAAATATCTGCTTACCGATCTTTTGAAGCAGGACTGGAAGTTTAAGGGATTCGTTCTCACCGATTGGGGAGGGGCCCACAGCATAGCCAAGGCTTCCGCAGCAGGCATGGATCACGAGCAACCGGGCTGGCTTTTCTATGGAGACGACCTCAAGAAGGCGGTTGAAGCCGGCACAGTACCCCAGGCCGAGGTGGACGATCACGTGCATCGCATTCTGCGGGCAATGTTCGCCACCGGCCTCATGGACGACCCGGTGCAAAGGAGCGTCCCGGATGTATTAGGCGGGCTGGAAGTGGCGCGCAAGCTGGAGGAGCAGAGCATCGTTCTGCTCAAGAACGAGAAGTCCCAGCTTCCGCTGGATGCGGCGAAAGTTCACAGCATCGCCGTGATCGGACCTCATGCGGATGTGGGCATGATCTCAGGCGGAGGGTCGGCGCAGGTGGATCCTCCAGTGGGAAATGCGATTCTGCCGCCGGGCAAGGGGCAGACGAGATGGCTGGAGCCGGTCTGGTTTCCAACTTCGCCACTGAGATCGATTCGGGCCAAGGCGGCTGGGGCGAAGGTGCAGTTTGATTCGGGTGCCGATCCGTCAGCGGCTGCGGCGCTCGCCAAGAACTCCGATGTCGCCATCATCTTTGCCTACCAGTGGGAGAGCGAAGGCATGGACTTGCAAAGTCTCGCGCTTCCCGAGCATCAGGACGATTTGATTGCGAAGGTTGCCGCGGCAAACCCGCACACGGTCGTCGTGGTGGAAAGCGGCGGCCCGGTAACCATGCCGTGGGCCGATAAAGTCAGCGCGATTCTGGAAGCGTGGTTTGCGGGCAGCAGCGGCTCGGACGCAGTGACGAATGTATTGTTCGGAGATGTCAATCCCAGCGCCAAGCTTCCATTGACATTCCCACGGACCGAATCCGACTTGCCACACCCGACAGTCGTGCAGCCTCCGCCGGAGTCGATTCCTAATGACAAGCTGCCCGACGTGTGGAATCAGATTGCGACTGGGCTGGCTCCCTTCCAGGTCACCTACGACGAAGGTGTCAAGGTCGGTTACAAGTGGTATGACGCCGAGAAGAAAGCTGTGCTCTTTCCCTTCGGACATGGGCTTTCTTACACGACATATTCGTACTCTGGCCTGAAGGTCGCGCCGGGGAAGAATCCGAAAGTCACGTTCACGGTGAAGAACACAGGCAAGCGAGACGGTGCAGAAGTCGCTCAGATATATGCAGCGCTGCCTGCGGCGGCGACGGAGCCTCCGAAGCGGTTGGTGGGCTTCAACAAGGTCTGGCTCAAAGCGGGTGAAAGCAAAGAAGTGACGGTAGAGGTCAATCCGAAATACCTATCGATCTTCAACGTCGAACAGAACGGTTGGCAACTGCTTCCCGGAGAGTACAACTTCATGGTGGGTGGATCGTCACAGAGCTTGCCTTTGAAGCAGTCGGTAACTCTGAATTAGGAAACGCAGAAGCTCACTTGGGAAGGAGCGGCCGCTAACGAACGTTCTCGGGAGCGGCCAATTCTTTTGCAGCGGCCAGCACCTCCGGGACGATCGCGTCGATGTCAGAATCCTTGGTGCGATGGTTCACGATGCAGGCTCTGAGGCAGAACTTTCCTGCCAGCGTGGCATTGGAGAGATAGACGCGTCCGCGTTTCTGGGTACCCTTCAGGATCGCAGCGTTCAACTGATTCAGCGCGATCTCGTCAATCCCGCTTGCTCCACGATAACGGAAACACACTGCGCTCAGTTCCCCACTGCCTACCAACTCCAGTTGAGGCTCGGCCTTGATCGCCTCCGCGAGGCGGGACGCGTGCGCCAGGTCCTTTCGAATCGACTCGCGAAATGCGGCCAGGCCGTGATAGCGGAGCGAAAGCCACAGCTTCAGGGCGCGAAATCTACGTGACAGTTCCAGAGACTCCTCAAAGAAGGCAAATCCTTCAATTGGATCTGCGCTCAACGTACGCGTGTAGTCGCCGCTATGGGAGAAGGCTTTTTGTGCCGCTTCCGCGGAGCGGTAAAGCAGGCAGCCACAATCGAGTGGCTGATAAAGCCACTTGTGCGGGTCGAGGGAAATCGAGTCGGCAAGTTCCAGGCCGTCGAACTTGCTACGCTCGGCAATCGCGGCGAGGGCACCGTACGCGCCGTCGATATGGAACCACGCGCCATTCCGGTGCGCGATCTCGGCAATCTTTGCGAGCGGATCGATGGCTCCAGTGTTGACGGTTCCCGCCGAGGCCACCACGGCGAGGGGGATTTTTCCAGCTGCTTTGTCGTTTGCGATCTGGCGCTCGAGTTGGACGGTGTCCATGCGGAGCGATGAATCCGTAGGAATCAGGCGCAGATTGTCGCGTCCGATGCCGAGCAGGGCCACACTCTTGGGAATGGACATGTGCACTTCCTGGGAAGCGTAAACAACGGAGCCCGCGGTGACTCCTCGCTCATTCGCGGGCGAGAGGGCCTCGCGCGCCATCGCCAGTCCCATAAGATTGGCGGCAGATCCACCGCCCGTGAGATAGCCGCGAAACTCCGGGCAGCCAATTGCTTGCGACAGCCATCTGATCACGGTTCTCTCGATCATCACGGCCGCTGGGCCCGAGCGCCATGCGGTCACGTTCTGGTTCAGGACGCTGGCCATGAGATCGGCAGTCGCGGCAACGGGGTCGCCTGAGCCGAGAACGTAGCCGAAGAAACGCCCATTTTGCGCACGTGACGCGCGGAGCACTTCCGGCAAATCCTCGAGTGCGGCTTCACCGATTCCCTGCTCCGGCAGGATCGCGTCGAAGAGGAGAAGAGACTTCTCGCCGGTAATCGATGGGGCCACTGGCAGGGAGTCCAATTGATCGAGATAGTCGGCAGCCAGTTGAGCGACGCGTTCGGCCAGACGGCGAAATTGACTCGATGAGACTTCCAGTGGATTCATGAGAGCTCTTTTGTTTTTGCTGTAATCCATAACAATGTCATCCTGAGCCGCGTCTTTTGCGGCGAAGGACCTATGCAACTCGCTGGCAGCACCGGCGCAGCAAAAGTACATAGGTCCTTCGCGGCAAAGAACGCCGCTCAGGATGACATCGGAGAAGCACTGCATAATTTCCTGAACGGCTCTGGATCACTCGCCGCCCGCCGGTATCACTTTATGCTTTGGCGCGGGAACGGGCGTAGATCCTTTGCGGTCTTGCCATAACACGCGATTGAGGCGTGCGGCACCGGCGGCGTCGGGTCGGGAGAAGTCCATCTTGGAGGAGATCTTCGCGCCGGGCGAGTCACGCTTGTTAGTTTCGTAAATCAAACCGTTGTTCAGGTTGCGATCGTCGGCTTTGAATGGGGGTTGATCACCGGGCCCGGTAAACAATCCGCTCATCACCGGGGCGTAGGCATCGTTCTGATTCATTGGAGTCAGGCCCAGCAGCGACTCCATGCTGTGAATCATGTTGACGGTCGTATAGAAGCGATGCTCGACGTAGGGCTTCGCCGCCGATCCCTGCGAGTACTTACTGATGACGAAGGCAATGGAACGGTGCGCGTCGACGTGGTCGGCGCCGTCCTGCGCGTCGTCTTCGAGAACAAAGATCGCGGTGTCGTCCCAATAGGGGCTGTGCGAGACGGCATCGACCACGCGGCCGAGAGCCAGGTCATTGTCCGCTATGTTGGCTGCCGGACGAGCGCGGTTGGGGCGCGTGCCTCCAGTGTGATCGTTAGGCAGATAAAGCAGGACAAACGACGGCAACTCGAGTTCAGCGCCCTCGTGGCCCTCTCTCGCGCGCACGTACGCGCCGAATTCATTGAGAAACTCATCGGCGCGAAGCTGGTCGGGATAGTCGGTATTGAAATCCGGATAAAGCGGGTCGAAGTGATCCCGGAGCGTCGCCTTGGTCGGCTTGACTCCGCTGAAGAGCGGGACGGGCCATGGCCACGGGCTGACGCCACCATGCGGCCTTCCGACGTTCGGCGGCAGCGTGCCACCTTGTTGCACTTCGGTGCGCGGACATTTTGTCTCCTGTCCGGAAGGAGTTCCCTGCTTCGGGCTCGCCGCCTTAGGCTTCTCGTTGCACCACTCGGCGTTCACGAATTCGCCATAGATGCGGAAGCTCACGTGACTGCGCGCGAGGTTGTCCCAAATGAATCCGGTGAAGGGATCGTCTACGTCCGGCAGGTTGTGATCGAGCGGAAACTCGTCGGCGTTTTGCCCCTGGAAGTCGTAGGTGCGCTCCTTGCCGCGATAGGCGATCTGCCAGGTCTTTTCGTTGTAGTCGGAGGTGATGGCGGCGGTGGACCAGACATGGCCGTCCCCGGAGACTTCACCGCTGTCGTAGAAATTGTCGAGCACGCCGAACTGCAACGCGAGTTTGTGCTCGTTGGGAGTGATGTCTTCGCCGTACATATTGAGCGATGGATCGGCGTCCCCGACTTTCAGGTCGCCGAGGATCTGATCGAACGTGCGGTTCTCTTTGAGCACGTAGATGACGTGCTTGATGGGATTCTGTCCGATCGCGAAAGTGATGGTTCCCGGGTCGCTGCGGAAGAGGTTATCGTGCTCCACGATTTGCGTGTAGTTGCGGAAGCTTTTCGAGCGTCGCGACGGAATGTTCAGGCGAGCGATCGATCCTTTGAGCAGCGTGGGAATGTAGGGATGCTCTTTGTGCTTGGTCTCGTAGACCGTCTTGCCCATGTCTTTGTTGGCGCGCGTGCCCTCGCCTTTCGCGGTCGCGATGAGGAGATCGTCGCCGTGAACGGCAAGGGCAGAGGGGTACCAGTCGGTGGGGATGAAACCGAGGCCCCACGAGACTATGTCAGGGGCAGGACCGTTGAGCATGCCCGAGGTGTCCATGACGACGACAGCATCGAGCGACGCATCTGCGGCGAATAGGCGCTTGCCATCGCTGGACTGAGCTAATGCGATGGGATAACTTCCGCCGGGCTTCTGGTCACCAACCGATGTGCGCATAAAGCCAAACGGCAGTCCAGTTTCGGTTCCCACTTCCGCGACTTGGTCAAGGTTGGACAGCGCGACATACAACGTTTTTTCGTTGGGACTGAGCACCATTGCCGTCGGATGCGAACCTGGAGCGAGCGGATCGTCTGGCTGTTTGAGCTTAATCCACCGCGAAACTTTTCCACTCGTAAGGTCGAGTTCGGCTACTTCCGACGCATTCCACAAGCTGCACCACGCTCTGCGGCCGTCGCGCGCGGCGACGCACGTATATGGGTATGAGGCCGGCATGAGATCGCTCGTGCTCAGGTCGAAGGTTTGAAGGATCTTTCCCGTCGCCGGATCGAGCAGCACGGCATTATCGGACAGATTGTTCGCAATTAGGAGTTTGTCGTGGCCTCCGTCTGTGATCAGTGCCATGCCTGCCGGGTACGGAATCGCCATATGCGGCGGCGCAGTTAAACCGACTGCCAGTTTCTTCCCCGTGGAAATGGGCTGCAATGGAATCGGAATAAACCTTTCGGGGGCAACTCTCCCTGCTGAGAAACTGTAGACCGCAATGCCATTGCCGGTGTCGCCTTGTTTTGCGCCCGTTGGATCGGTCAGCGAACCGACCGAAGCGTAGAGGTGTTTTCCGTCAGAACTGAAGGCGAGGCCAATGAAATAGCTCTGGTGCGCCTCGTCGCTGAAGCGCGCATCGGGAAACTCGGCGATCTGATTGGTGTCGAGATTCAGAACGGAGATCGATTGTTGCGCGCGCGTTTCTTGCGTGCCGTAGCCGTCGTTCAGGAGCGCGGCGTAGTGTCCATCGGGGCTGAGCACCATGGTCGCGGGAAAGCTGTTGGTGCTGCCGATGCGGCCGGGAGAGGGGACGGTCAGCATCTTGCTCGTGGGGAGCATGATGGGCGGACGATCGTTGCCGGCAGATTGTGCCTTCATGGCAGAGGCATAGATCAGACACAAAAAGAGAACAGCACGCAAAAGCAAGGAAGTCACGGACCCTCCACGGTTGGCGTTCAGGATAATGCGTGGAAACGAAGAAGGAAAGCGACCTCAGGGGCTAAAGCCGATTCTCGTAGAATGGCTTTACAGCGTGGCGTAAAAAGCTGCAGAAAAACTCTCTCACGACAGTGTGCGCGACACTGCGAAAGATTTGAAGAATTTTGTAGAGACAGCCGCCTTCGGCTGTCCGGCCGCGCGAGCGGCCGTTTTTTCCCCTCGTACTAGAAATTCCATGCTGACATGAGGGATATATATCGCGTAGGGAAGAAACGAGTTTTTTCATGGCCACAGCGCAGGCAAGAAGAGTCGCCCTTCGGGCGACGGACAGCCGATGGCGGCTGTCCCCACATTGTGTGCATGGTGCCTATTTGGGGCCGCTACAGTCCTGAGGCCCGCGAAGATGGGCGGACAGAGTCCGCCGGCTGAGATTCTTCCGGATGCACGTTGTGGCGAACATCGGAGCCTTGCACCCAGAAGATGACGTCTTCGGCAATGTTGGTGGCGTGGTCGGCGACGCGCTCCAGATTACGAGCGATGAGCAGAGCATCGAGCGCCTGGCGCACGACTTCCGGACGATCGTTCATCGTCTTGACCAGTTGGATGAAGGCATCATCGCGCATGCGGTCGATGACGTTGTCCATTTCGAGGACAGCCTGGGCGAGTTCAACCTTTCCTTCAATGAAAGATTCCAGCGCGCGCCGGACCATCGCGCTTACCGCGGTTCCCATGCGCGCTATGTCAACTGGAAGATCCGCGTGGGGCAAATCAACCATGTCCATGACCCGCTCGGCGATGTTGACGGCCTGATCGCCGACGCGCTCGAGATCGGCATTGATCTTGGTGACGGCAAGAATGAAACGCAAATCAACTGCCATCGGCGCCTGCATCGCGAGCAGATCGAAGGCTGCTTCATCAATTTCCCGTTCCGCGGTGTTGATCAGGCTCTCGCCTTCGAGCACCATCTGGCAGCGGGTAAGGTCGCGCTCGACGTAGGCCTGGCGTGCGCGATCCACGGCCTGCTCCGCCAGTCCTCCCATGCGAAGCAACCTTTGCCGCAGATCGTCGAGCCCTTGCTGAAATCGCGTGCGCATTTACAAACCCCTTGTCCGAACTTCTTAGCCAAATCTCCCGGTGATGTAATCTTCCGTTTTCTTGTCGGACGGCTTAGTGAATATCTTTTCCGTTTTGTCGAATTCGATCATTTTGCCCAGCAGGAAGAACCCGGTAAACTCGGCCACTCGGGCAGCCTGCTGCATGTTGTGCGTCACAATTACGATGGTATACCGCTCTTTGAGTTGAAAGATCAACTCTTCTATTTTTCCGGTTGAGATCGGGTCCAGAGCCGAGCAGGGCTCGTCCATGAGCAAAACTTCCGGTTCCACGGCGAGCGCGCGGGCAATGCAGAGACGCTGCTGCTGGCCGCCGGAGAGACTGGCTCCCGACTTCTTGTGGAGATGATCTTTTGCTTCTTCCCAGAGTGCGGAGGCTTCCAGAGATCGCTGCACGACTTCATCGAGCTTGTGGCGGTCATGAAATCCATTGAGCTTCAATCCGGAAGCCACATTGTCGTAAATCGACATCGTGGGGAAGGGATTGGGTTTCTGGAATACCATGCCGACGCGGCGGCGAAGCTGGGTGGCTGAGGTCCCGTTATACGCTTCGATTTCACCGATACGAACTCGTCCTTCCACCCGCGCTTCGGGGATCGTCTCGTGCATGCGGTTGAGGCACCGGATGAATGTCGATTTGCCGCAACCGGAGGGGCCAATCAAAGCCGTAGCATGATTGGCGGCAACCTTCAGATTTATGTCGTATAAGGCCTGGCCCTTGCCGTACCAGGCATTCAAGTGCTCGACTTCGATGCCAACGCCCATAGATTATGCCGTTCCGAAGGATCCTCGACGAACCACGTAGCGCACCGCCGCGACGGCTGTAACAATCAGAACAATTAGAACGAGCGAGCCCGCCCAAGCTTGCCGGTGCCAATCATCATACGGGGAATTCGCGTACGCGTAGATCTGCAGGGGCAGCGCTGCCGTCGGCTGATCATAGCGCAGATTCCAAAAGGTGTTGCCCAAAGCAGTGAAAAGCAGCGGGGCGGTTTCACCGGCGATGCGCGCGAAGGCGAGCATAATTCCGGTGATTACCCCGGAGGTTGCGGTGCGCAGGACGATCGAGAGGGTGGTGCGCCAGCGCGAAACACCGAGCCCATAAGCGGCTTCCCGCAAAGCTTGAGGGACGAGCAGCAGCATCTCTTCGGTGGTGCGGGTGATGGTGGGCACCATCATGATCGCCAGAGCCAGTCCGCCGGCGAGCGCCGAGAATCCGCGACCACGAACCAGGATCGACCACGCCACAATGCCGATCACAATGGATGGCACTCCACTCAGCACATCCGAGGTGAAGCGAATCGCGCTTCCCATGCGATTGCGACCAAACTCAGCCAGGTAGATGCCGGCTCCGATTCCGAAGGGGACGCCGACGAGGCTGGCCATTCCAAGGATCAACGCCGACCCCACAATCGCGTTGGCCATGCCGCCGCCGGCCTCTCCCACGGGCTTGGGAGTTTGAGTAAGAAAGGCCCAATTGATGGAGCCGACACCGCGGTACACGACGTAGCCGAAGATGGCAACCAGCGGAACCAAGACGATGACAACTGTCAAAACCGCCGCGCCGGTCATGACACGATCGGTAATGCGACGGCGCAAACTGATGGGCTTCACCGGAGCTTGGCCCGGAACGGTGGTCACGGCCTCAGACATTTCCCCTCGCAGGCTGGCCGCGGGTTACAGTCCAGACGAGCAACTGTGCCAGCGCATTGATGATAATCGTGACCAGAAAGAGAGCCAGGCCAATCTCAACCAAGGCTGACAGGTAGACGTCGCCGGTAGCCTCGCTGAATTCATTAGCTAGGACGCTGGCCATGGTGTAGCCGGGCGCGAACAAAGACTTGGCGATCTCCGGGCGGTTTCCGATCACCATGGTGACCGCGATGGTTTCTCCGAGCGCTCGACCCAGACCAAGAATGATTCCACCGACAATTCCGGCGCGTGCGTTGCGGAGCACTCCTACGCGAATCATTTCCCAGCGCGTCGCTCCCAAGGCCAGCACTGCCTCGCGCTGATGCTGCGGCACGACCATGAGCACCTCGCGGGCAATTGAGGAGATGATGGGAATGATCATGATCGCCAGAACAACTCCTGCAGCGAGCATGCCAATCCCGTAGGGCGGGCCTTCGAAGAGTCCTGTCCATCCCAAGGTTTTCGCCAGGAAGGGTTGCACGTAACCGCTCAAAAGTGGAACGAGTACGAAATAGGCCCACAATCCGTAGATGACGCTGGGAATCGCGGCCAGCAATTCCACGAAAAACGAAAGCGGGCCGCGCAGCGACTTGGGACACATCTCGGTGGTGAAGACTGCGACGCCAACTGAAAGGGGCACAGCGATGACTAACGCTAACAGCGATGAAACCAGAGTGCCGTAGATGAAAGGTAAAGCGCCGAACTGTTCGCTGACTGGATTCCAATCGGTCCCGGTGAAGAACTTGAAGCCAAATGCGTGCCACGTCAGCCTCGAATTGGACACCAGTTCATAGACAATCAGGATGAGCACGCCCAAGACCGCCAGACCGCAGGCAGTCATCGCCGACTTGAACACACGATCGGCGACTTCGCCGCCCGCAGTCTGCAACAGCGGTTTTGACTGCACCGCGCTGGCACTAACTTTCGCTGTTGCAACGGGTTGCGGACCGGGCATATCAGGCCGTGGGAAAGCAGCATTGGCCATCGACCATACCCTAGCAGACGGTTGTTACAAAGGTGTTAAAATAAGCGTCGCTTTTTTGAATTGGCCGGCGGGTTCCCAAGTTGGATTTGATCTGCGCCGGATGGGCTCAATTCTTACCTTCTCACTACAGCTATGGCGATTTCTCCGGAACGTGGCAAATCCATCTTCAGAAAGACGGAGAGAGAACTTCTCCGGCTCTCATCAGGCCACGAGGCCGAAGCGGTGCATGGTTTCCGCACAGCCGCGCGGCGCTTGCAGACCCTTTTGGAGCAACTTGTCGCGGACAACAATCGCAAGCACAAAAAGCTTTTGAAGATATTGGACCGAATTCGCAAGTCTGCGGGAAAGGTGCGCGACATCGATGCGCAACTCGAGGCACTGCGTAGTTTGAAAGTCCCGCAAGAACCTCGGCGCAAGACGCAGTTGGTGCAGACCCTGATTGAACTTCGCGCGCAACATGAGAGAAAACTTCGCAAACTACTCAAGAAGCAGGATATTCGGGACATACGCAAGCGCCTGAAGCGGGCCGAGGGATCGGTAATATTCGACTCGAGCCGCGACCCACTATCGGTCGGCAGACAGATACTCAGCACCGTGCCCATTCCGCAGGGGCCGGCTGATGAACAAACGCTTCATCGCTATCGTCTGGTGGTCAAGCGTGCGCGCTACGCTGTCGAGTTTGCACCGAAATCGCCGGAGTCTGCCAGGTTCCTTTCAGAACTGAAGAAGTTGCAGGACGCTCTCGGCAGCTGGCATGACTGGCGGACGCTGACTCACACCGCAACCGAGCGCCTCGGCGATGTCAGCGAGTCCTCACTTGTAGCTGTGCTTCACAACGTGACTCGGGGAAAACTTCGGCACGCAGTCAGCGCCGTTACAGATGCGAAGACGGACCCCCAAGCCGCTAAGGCTCGTACCCAAGAATTGCGGGCAGCGCCAAAGGCGGCGGGGAAAAATGCCACGATACCGCGGCGCGCTGGCGCGGCGGCATAAACCGGAAATTCTGCCGAGCTTCTTCAAAGGCCTGTTTCTCCGTTCCCTCCAGCATGTAAACTGTGGGGCTTCCCATGCCCACGTTCGCCGCAGTCGACATCGGATCCAATTCTGTCCGGCTAAAAATTGCGCGGCTGCAGGCTGGCCGCTTGCGCGCTTTACACGAGGACCGCGAGGTCACCCGTCTTGGCGAGGGAGTCTTCAGTTCGGGATTCCTGACCCCAGAGTCGATGGCCGAGACAGTGAAGGTTCTACGCCGTTTTCACCGCACCACTCAACAGATCGTTACCGACAATGTGCGGGTGGTCGCCACCAGTGCGCTGCGCGACGCCCGCAATTCCCAGGCGTTTCTCGAATGGGTGCGCTCGGCCACCGGGTGGAAAGTGGAAATCGTCTCCGGTGTGGAAGAAGCGCGCCTGATTCACCTGGGCCTCGTTTCCGGTTCGCGCGTGGACCGGGTTCCCACGCTCATGATGGATCTGGGCGGGGGCAGCTGTGAACTGACCGTCTCGCACAAAGGGCACATTCGTGATGCCGTCAGCCTTCCCCTGGGTGCGGTGCGCCTGACTAATGAATTCCTGCCTCACGATCCGGCACGGAAGGGGGAACTCAAGCGCTTGCGTGGCTTTGTGACCCGCGAAGTCAATCGAATCGTCACGCGCATAGGAGCAGCCCGGGTGGGAAATGTCATTGCGACCTCAGGCACAGCTGCGGCGCTGGCGGCGGTGGCGAGTCACCTGCGGCGAGGCAGGAACCGTCAGAGAATGATGGTTTCACGGATGGAGATGAGCCGTATCGCCCAGCGGCTATCGCGGCTTCCGGTGGCCGAACGCCGGAAGATCGCGGGCATTGGTCCGAGACGGGCCGAGATCATTGTGGCCGGAGCGTTCGTCTACCACGAACTGCTTGACCGCCTTCGGCTGAAGGGGTTTCGCTATTCGCCGCTTGGCTTGCGGGATGGAGTTCTTGCCCAGATGGCGGCCGACTATGACCGCAGCACACGCTCGGGCAAACAGATTGAGTCCGAGCGCTGGGAATCGATTCTCAAGGCCGTCGATCACTATCACATTGACCGCAAGCACGCGATGGCCGTGCGTGAGGCTGCCACTTCCCTGTTCTCCGCGCTGCGGTCCGTTCATGGCTTGCCACCGGAATATGGGGAATGGCTTTCGGCGGCGGCCATGTTATACGAAGTGGGCGATTATTTGAATCGAAGCGGCCACCACCGGCACACGTATTACATCATCTCTAACTCGGAAATCCTTGGCTACACACCGCAGCAACGCCGCATCATCGCCGCTATTGCCCGTTATCTGGGTAAGTCGCGACCGGTGGTCGAAGACGTGCCGATGAAAGTTATCGACAGTGTGGAGCGACCGAACGTGCAAAAGGCAATTGTGCTGCTGCGCATGGCGCGCGGCCTGAACCTGAGCCGAACTCGCGCCGTAGAGAAAGTGCGTGTCCATGTGCGCGCTGCCGAAGTAAAGCTGACTCTGGTACCGCGACGGCGCATGGGAATCGACCTTGAACTTTGGGCTCTCGAAAAAGAGCGGGACTATTTCCGTGAAGTATTCGGGCGGGAGCTTTCCACGGCGGCGTCGTAGAGAGCACGCAAGGCTTTCGGTGTCAGACACCATTGCAACGTCCCGGAACTGCGGCGCATTTCGACTTTGGCCACCGCGCCTTTTTTCAGTTCCACCGACGCTTCGCAACCTGAGTCGCTGATCACCGCTCCCAGGAACTGGCTCAGATTGGGATTGTGACCCACGACCATCACTGCTTCTTGCCGCGAGTATTTTTCGAGGATTTTGCGGAAGTCCGCGAGGCCCGCCTCTGGGCGCAGTCCGGGGTCGGTCTGCAGCTTGCCTTCGTATCCTAATTCGTTTCCGACCAGTGCCGCAGTCTGCGTGCAGCGTTTCAGCGGGCTGGAGACGATGACGTCCACCTGAACGTCGAGCGCCGCCAAGGCACGGCCGAGATATCCGCACTGCTCGATGCCCTCCTTGTCGAGCGCTCGTTTCTCATCTTTCTTGGGAGTGGCCAAATGCTCGCCGGCGCTGGCGTGGCGCAAAAAGTAGAGGATCATATTTTGTTATCGTACTCTTCCTGCCAGGGCCTTGCGTTTGCCGGGGGCATCGAGCGCGGGAAACGCCACCGGCGCCTTGCCCTCCGCGACAGCCATCAGAAAATCCTGCGCGCTGAACGCGGCGGCTCCAAGGGGTTGGCGCCGATTTCGCTTGCCGCGAACCGGCTGCCAGGCGCGGATGTAGTTGGCATCCGGGAGCAGGATACGACCCTTGCGGTTGTCTGCGAGATAGGCGTCAAGTATTTCGTGCCGCACGCGGTTGCGAAGCATCTCGTCGCGCAGAGGCACCAGCACTTCCACGCGCTCGTACAGATTGCGGGGCATCCAGTCGGCACTGCCGATGTAGATCTCTTCCTCACCGCCGTTCGCGAAGTAGTAAACCCGGCTGTGCTCGAGGAATCGCCCGACGATGCTGCGCACGCGGATATTGTCGCTCACACCGCGGACTCCAGGACGCAACGCGCAAATGCCACGCACGATCAGATCGATCTGGACTCCCGCCTGCGAGGCGCGATAAAGCGCCTGCACAACGTTCTTGTCGAGCAGCGCATTCATCTTGGCGATAATGCGTGCAGGAGTTCCCCTCCCGGCATGCTCGGCCTCGCGGTCGATCAGCGCGATGGTCTTCTCTGCCAGGTCTAGGGGAGCAACCAGAAGCGGCTCGTAGCTGGGGTTCTCCGCATAGGCGGTCAGAAAACTGAAGACGTCGTGCACCGAGCGGGTGATTTCCGGGTTGGCGGTGAATAAACTCAGATCGGTGTAAATTCTCGCGGTGGTCGCGTTGTAGTTTCCGGTACCGATATGGCAATAGCTGCGCGTCACTCCGTCGGGATCGCGCCGGACCAGCAGCGAGAGCTTGCAGTGCGTCTTCAAACCGACGAGTCCGTGGAAGACCTGCACTCCGGCATCCTCCAGATCGCGTGCCCAGCGAATGTTCGAGGCCTCATCGAATCGCGCTTTCAATTCGATGACCGCGGTAACTTCCTTGCGCGAGGCAGCTTCGATGAGCGCGGGGACGATCAGGGAATGCTCGCTGGTGCGATAGAGCGTTTGCTTGATCGATAGAACGCGCTCGTCTGCGGCGGCCGATTCGATGAAAGAAACCACCGCATCGTACGAGTCGAAGGGATGATGCAGAAGGATGTCGTGGGAACGCAGCTCTTCGAACAGGTCCTTCGACTTCGAGGTCAAGCGAAGTTCGCGCGGCGAGAAGCTGCGGTATTTCAGATCGGCACGGTTCACCTGTTCATACACATTGAATAGACGGACAAGGTTCACCGGCCCATTGACCGGAAAAACCTGCCAGGGATCGAGTTCAAAAACGCTGCGCAGCCGCTCAATGATCTCGGGGTCGGCGTCGGCTTCAATTTCCATGCGAACGGCGTCGCCCTTGCGGCGATTGTGAAGTTCAGTGCGGACGGATTCCAGCAGGCTTCGTGCCTCTTCTTCCGCCAGGTACAGGTTGCTGTTGCGGGTCACGCGAAAGGGCGCCGAGGAAACAATGTCGTAGCCGTGATACATGCGCACGGCGTGATGCGCGACGAGATCCGCCAGAAAGATGAAGTCGACGGTATCGGTCGAAGGCAGGCGTATCAAGCGGGGCAAAACCCGGGGAACCGATACTACGCCCGTATAGGTCAGAGCCGAACGACGGCGGCGGCGCAGCAGGAAAGCTACGCACAGCGCTTTGTTGATCACCCGGGGAAAGGGATGCGCGGGGTCGACGGTCACCGGCGTCAGCAGTGGGTCGAGTTCCCTTTCGCAATACTCGTCCACAAAGCGCAGCGCCTCAGAATCCAACTCGTGCAAGCCGAGCACGCGTATCCCTTGCTCCGCGAGCGCGGGACGCAAACGTGCGCTCCAGCAGTCGTACTGATCGTCGACAAATTCATGAGTCAGCTTGGCGAGAACGTCTCGTTTTGCACTGAGAGTCAGGCCATCCGGTCCGGATTCGTTGTAGCCATCTTCGATCTGCTGCATCATGGCGGCTATGCGGACCTCAAAGAATTCGTCGAGATTGCTGGCAGAGATCGAGAGGAATTTCAGCCGCTCGAGAAGAGGGTTGCCTTCATCCTCGGCTTCTTCGAGCACACGGCGATTGAACGCGAGCCATGACGTGTCGCGGTTGAGAAAATATTGCGGATCGTCCAGTGAAATCCGAGGCATGCAGGAAGCACAGTATAAAACATCCCGGGAACTCCCGCGGTGCTGAGACTCAATTCCACTATCGTCTGCACACCGGAACAAAAAAACCGGCACCCGCAGAGGGGTGCCGGCGGCTGCTGCGATGTGACGGGTTACGGCAAATAATATCGAAACGAGGTCCAGATCATGTTATCCACGGCCTTGGGCGAAATGCCGCCCCCCGACCACCCGCTCCTTGTAAAGTAGGAGTACTGAATCCCCCAGCGGAGGCCGCCTTTGGGTCCCTGGACCAACTTGTTCCAGAACCCAAGCGTACCCTCCATGATGATCCGAGTGTCTCCCGCGCAGGTACCGCCGCCGGAAGGAGTGAGCTGATTGGACGGCGGAGACTGACTGCTGCAGCCCGAGTTGTTGGCGAACAGCGAACCGTATCCACCGATCTGGCCTGTTTTGATCGTAGTAGTCGTGGTTGCCGGAATAGCAGCAGTTGTCGCGTTTGCCGGGATTGCCGGGGTCTTCACGATCGCGATGCTGTCGTATCCTGTGAAGGCCGTCCGCCAGCCGTACTCGCCGCCAAAGTCGGCATAGATGTCCCATTTGGAATTGGGGTGCAACACTATCTCGCCCAGAGCATGCCCTGTGCGGATGAGGGCTTGCGTCCCATCAGGACGCAGCGTTAAGTCGGCGATCTGCGCGCTCGCGTAGCGGCCGATGCCGTCTCCGTAGCCTCCTTGAACGCCGAATTCAGCCTTCTTCCCGCCAACCGGGAACCGGAAGTTGCCGCCGAACCCGCCGCCGGATCGCGTGTCGTTATACGCTCCCAAGGCGCTGGGTGTAGTAGAAGCGGTGAGAGCGCAATTGATCGTTGTTGGCGTTGCGGGAGGATTGGTGTCGTTTGCGTTCGTGCCCACCACCGCGCACGGATACACTCGATTGCGGAAGGCGCTGTAAATTCCATACACCTCGTAGTGGCCCCACTTGGGATCGGCCACTAGCTTCACGATGATGTCGGGACTTTTGCTGAACGAATATCCCGTCGTGTCAGTGAAGTTAAGCAAGCCACCGCCGGAACCTGGACCGTCGACGAAAGCGTTGCCGATAGTGGTCACCGTGGCCGTTCCCTGGTTGGTAGTTGAAACGCTCGAAAATCCTCGTCCGCCAATCGTTGCCTGCGGCGCCTCAACTGAGAAGCCCAGAGCAAACTTGCCGCCGAAGTCCTTCACCACTCGGAAACCATACTGCCGCGCCCAACCGAACCCCACCTGGTATTGCGGGTCAATAGTCATGGGCAAGACTTCCGTGCGGTTAGTGATTCCTTTTCTGGTTTCTGTCACTAGCGACCATTGCTGACCGCCCGTGAATATCCAGCCACTGTTCAGTGCGGCCTGCGCGTATAGAACCCGCTGGCGCATCACGTAGCTGTTGCTCTGCCGATTGTTAGAAGTGACGCCCGTTCCCAGAAAATCCGCTTCCCAGTATCCTGTCAGTTTGGCGGACCCAACCTTACTTTCAGCCAGCAGGGCAAGGCGGCTCTGACGGCCGGTGAAGTCGCTTTCGTTGATATGGGCCAGTGCATTCCCCGGATATGGAATGCTGTTGAAGGGGGTGTTAATGCTCGACTCGTTCGCCCGTTGGCGGGTAACCGTTTCTGCCGCTACGAAACCGCCCGGCGTAAGCGTCACGCCTTTGTAATGAATGGCCGTCGGCGGCTCGGAGAGGGTCTTCTGAGTCTCCTGCAGATTGACAGCTGTATTGGCTACCGCGCCTTGCAGGTCGGTCACATTGGTCTTCAACTCGGTCACTGCAGCCTGCTGCTGCGTGGCAGAGGCTTGAGCAGCGTCGGCTTTTCCGGCGGCATCAGTGGCCGCGGTTTGCGCCTGCTGGACAACCTGGTCCTTGCGCCGCAGTTCGTCACGCAGTTCCTGGAGCTGCTGTTGCTGCTGGGCGAGCGCGGCCTGCTGCGATGCGATGGCGTCTTTGAGCGCCTGCACATCGGCTGCCGTGATAGCGGGAGCCGCCGCTTTCTTTTTCGGTGTCTTTGGCGCGGAGGTTTGTCCAACCAACCCTGTCGCCAGCAATAAAATCGCACAGAATGTCCATGCGGACTTCATTCTCTTCTTCTCCTTTTTGGTTTCGTCGACGAATAATCTCTTGATCTCTGGCCCGACTCGTTACTTGACCAGTTTGATAGTTTCTTTCTCTTTGGCAACCACGTTATCCGGCAACGGCGCATAGGCTAGTGCGGTGGTCATCGTCTGGCCTTCGGTGACCATCCAGTTCAAAAAGTCAGCCAGAATCTTGCCGTTCGCTGGATTCTTCGCCTGCTGCGGAATGAGAAGCCAGGTAAAGCTGGAGATGGGATACGCATCTTTCCCTGGAGAATTGGTGATCGAGACGCGGAAGTCCGCCGGCATCTTCGGAGCAGACGCAGCCGCGGCGGTTACACTCTCCAAAGACGCCTTCACGAACGCACCCGCCGAGTTCCTTACACTCCCGTACAGAATTTTGTTCTGCACGGCGTAAATCAGCTCGACGTATCCGATCGATCCAGACATCTGGCGGATCAACCCAGATACCCCTTCGTTGCCCTTGGCACCCAGCCCGACGGGCCACTTGACCGACGTATCGGCCCCCACGGAACTCTTCCACTCCGGGCTCACCTTCGAGAGATAGTCGGTCCAGATGAAAGTGGTGCCGCTGCCGTCGGAACGATGAGCTACGATGATTTCTTTGTCGGGAAAAGTGATGTCAGGATTCGCTGAAGTGAGTGCCTTGTCGTTCCAACGGGAGATCTTTCCCATGAAGATTCCAGCCAGGGCATCAGGGGTGAACTTCACTTCACCAGTTACGCCCGGAATGTTGTACGCCGGGACGACTGCGCCGAGCACCGTCGGGAGATTGAGTATCTTGACCTTTGAGTCCTGCAGTTGCTTATCGGTCATCGGCATGTCGCTAGCCCCGAAGTCCACGGTGCCCGCCGTGACCTGGCGGATCCCGCCGCCACTACCGATCGACTGGTAGTTGATTGCGACACCGGAATGAGACTTGGCATACTCGCTGAACCATTTAGAGTAAATGGGATAGGGGAAGGTAGCACCGGCTCCGTTAAGCTGGGTTTGCCCGAAAACCGGCAAGGCCAGCAGCGTACACACGGCCAGAAGCACAAGTTTGCGCATCGTAGATAATTCCTCCTCTTGTGGTATATGGACTGGTTCTATCGGCGCAGTGTTAAAGGACGGTTACAAACGAGTGAATTTCTGGTGAATGACCCCGGGGCAGAAGTAGAGTCTGGCGCAAGACGTAGATTTTCGCACTGCGGTTCGTAGCAGATGGAGTTCAGTGCGCGGCGCGCAGGTGGGCAATCTCGCGGGGAAAGAGTGTATTGCCGGGAAATTCACGCTGTAATCCGGCGAGCAATGCCAGGGCTCGAGCGCGATCCTTCTCGCGCACGTAGGCAATCGCCAGAAGGATGCGAGCGAACGGAGCCAGGTAGTGCCCATGGTCCGCGGTGGTTTGGAGATCAGCGATTCCACCTTGCTTATCGGCGGGAAGACCTCCCATACGCAGAATCCAGCGCACGGGCGCGGACATGCTGCCGATGACGTACTTGCTGAAGCCGGTGGCAAGCAGCGCATCGTAGCAGTCATGGCAGACGGCAAGCAATTCCTGCGCGGAGGCGGAGGCCTGCTTGGTGAAGTGCAACGACGCCAGATTTCGTTTCTCGATGAGCGCGGCATAGTCGGCCTGCAATCCCGAGCAGAGCGTCATGGCAAACAGTGCGTCGCGGTCCCTGGGATCTTTGGCCAGCTTTGTCCGCGCCAGTGTCTCAGAGCGCCTGATCGCATTCTGAAAGCGATCGCGCAAGGCTGGGTCCGGACTTAATTTGGGACGGTCGACGAATGCGGCGTCGTTCTCGTAGAACTGTGCTTCCAGAACTCCCAGGCGATTGAACTCAGAAAACAGGAATCCTGCCGCTTCGCTGACCGGACCCATCGGATCCTCAGGATGGAGCCTCTGCCAAGTCGAAAAGTCTTCCTGCGCTCCGCCAAAGTCGAGGTTGTAGAGGCCGGTAAAGCCTCGGTCCAGGGTAGAAACAGCCGTCGCTCCCGGAATGTCCGTGGCCAGCAGAGTGGGACACACGGCGCAGCACGCCGCGAAGATTGCCGCCAACACCCGACCTCGAGCATCTATTGCTTTACACATGGTTCCCTTCGCCTGCGCTGGTCTATTATCGTTCAACTTCGCTTAGTTGCAATCAAAAGCTATTTGGGCACTTACTCATTCGATGACAGACGTTGGAGAAAAATGCCGCCAGGTTGTAAATCCTGTGTCAAATCGGTCGGGACCGATTTGCTTGGTTCGAGGGACTAAGACTCATGGCTGAAACTCGCTACGCACCCGGGTGGCCGGGCATTCCACCGCGCTGGACTTCAAGCGCCAAAACTGGAGTCGGCACGGCGCTCAACCAGCACAGCAAGGTCTGGTTCACGCTGAGCCACGGCATTCTCAACGAAGTCTACTTCCCGCGGGTGGACCAGGCTTGCACACGCGATATGGGATTCATCGTGACCGACGGGCGCGAATTCTTTTCGGAAGAAAAGCGGCATTGCACGTTCGAGAACCGTCCCTGCGAACCCGGCGTCCCGGTATACGAGTTGACCAACACCGACATTTCCGGACGATACCGCATCCACAAAGAGGTACTCACCGATCCTTATCGCAACGTGGTATTGCAGAAGGTTCGTTTTGAACCGCTGCGGGGTGGGCTCTCCGACTATCGATTGTTTGCCCTGCTCTCTCCGCATCTGGCCAACTGCGGATACGGCAACACAGGTTGGATCGGCGACTATAAAGGCGTCCCCATGTTTTTCGCCGAGCACGATGGCACTACGCTGTGCCTGGCTTCTTCGGCGGGGTGGAAGAAAGATGTCAGTTGGATTTGTCGGAGCGTCAGACGGCTGGCAGGACATCTCGCAGCATTTCCAGATGGAATGGGAATACACCCGAGCCGAAAACGGCAACATCGCATGCACGGGAGAGATCGACCTGGTGGCGTGCCAGGGTGAATTCGTTTTGGCGTTGGGCTTCGGCTCGATGTGGACCGAAGCGGGGCAGCAAGCGCGATCGAGTTTGTCCGAAGACTACGGCGAGGTACGAGCGCACTATATCTCGCAGTGGAGCAATTGGCACGAAAAGCTGCTCAAGCTGGATGAACCGCGGCGACAGCACGACCTCTATCGCACCTCGACTGCCGTGCTGCGTACGCACGAGTCGAAGGATTTCCTTGGCGGGATCATCGCCAGTCTTTCTATTCCCTGGGGATTCAACAAGGGTGACGAGGATCTTGGCGGATATCACCTGGTTTGGCCACGCGATCTGGTTGAGACCGCCGGCGCGTTGCTCGCGGCTGGGGCGGTCATTGACGCGGTCCGGGTGCTGCGATATCTCGAAGCCACGCAGGAGGCCGACGGCCACTGGGCGCAGAACCTCTGGCTGGATGGGCGTCCGTACTGGAGCGGCATCCAGATGGATGAGACCGCCTTTCCTGTTCTGCTGATCGATCTGATGCGGCGCGAAGCGCCGGAAGCTCTGGGAAAGCTCGATCGCTGGTGGCCGATGGTGCGTAAGGCGGTGAGTTTCATCATTCGCAACGGGCCGGTCACACAGCAGGATCGATGGGAGGAGGACGCCGGTTATTCTCCGTTCACCCTGGCTGCGGAAATCTCCGCGCTACTGGCGGGGGCGGAGATCGCAGAGCTTACGGGCCATCCCGACCAGGCGCAAACCATGCGCGACGCGGCCGACGCGTGGAATGACAATATCGAGCGCTGGACTTACGCGACAGGCGGCGATCTCGCCGAGCAGCTCGGGATTTAGGGATATTACGTGCGCATTGCCCCGCCGGATACCGACGGAGCGGCGTCGCCAACGCAGGGATTCGTTCCGATCAAGAACAAACCACCCGGGCAGGATGGGCAGCGTGCATATCACATCATCAGCCCGGACGCGCTGGCGCTGGTGCGCTTCGGACTCCGCGCCGCCGACGATCCGCGGATTTTGAATACGCTCCGCGCGATCGATGCCTTGCTCGCCGTCGAGCTCCCGCAGGGCCCCTGCTGGTATCGCTACAACGGCGACGGCTACGGCGAGCACAAAGATGGGTCAGCTTTTGATGGCACGGGAATCGGGCGGCCCTGGCCGCTTTTGGCGGGCGAACGGGCGCATTATGCCTTGGCGGGCGAACACCGGGATGAGGCCGAAGCTATGCTGACTGTTATGGAGAATTCCACCCTAGGCAACGGCCGTCTACTTCCTGAGCAAGTTTGGGATGCGGCGGACATTCCGGCTCTCGAGTTATTCCGGGGAAGGCCTACCGGTTCGGCTTGTCCGCTGGTCTGGGCTCATTCGGAGTACATCAAGCTGCGGCGCTCAATTCGCGACGGTAAGATCTTCGACCAGCCTCCACAAACGGTGCAGCGATATCTAAAGGAGAAGCACGTCCGGCAAATCTTCGGCTGGCGCTTCAACAACAAAACGCGCAGCGTTCCCCGTAATAAAACTCTACGGATCGTGCTGCTCTTGCCGGGGCGAGTGCGCTGGAGCATCGATAACTGGACGACCGCGCACGACACAGACACGCATGACACCGGGCTGGGGATTCACGTTCTCGATCTGCCCACGGCTTCCCTTCCTCCGGGGGGAGAGGCAGTCTTCACATTCTTCTGGCCAAATGAGAATCGGTGGGAGGGAACGGATTATCGGGTGGAGGTGGAGTAAGAGTCGCCGGCCCGAGGCCCGGGCAGGGGCGAGGATAAGAGTGTATTGACATGTTTACCACATGAAACTATGCTACTCACATGTCAAAAATGATCCAACTACGCAATGTGCCGGATGCCCTGCATCGCCGGCTGAAAGCGCGCGCAGCGATGGCAGGGATGTCTCTCTCCGACTATCTACTGTCCGAGATCAAAGAGGTAGCGGAAAGGCCAACGTTAGCAGAGATGCGAGAGCGACTGCATCGACGTGAGCCAGTTTCGGATCATCATCTTGACACCGCGCGCATGATTCGCGAGGAGCGAGACGCGCGGTGATCGTTCTCGACGCGTCCGCCGCGGTCGATTGGTTGCTTCAGACGGGCGCTGGACTGCAGATAGAAAAGCGAATCTACTCTCGAAATGAGACCCTGCACTCCCCTCACCTTCTTGATCTCGAGGTTGCCCAAGTGTTTCGAGGCTTAGTGCGGGGGGGAACGATATCAGCACGACGCGGCGACGAAGCTCTCCGCGACTTGCTAGCGCTGAGAATTGCTCGCTATCCACACTCCGTATTTCTGACTCGAATCTGGCAACATCGTCACAACTTGTCGGCGTACGATGCTGCCTACGTTGTCCTAGCGGAATGGCTCAGCGCGCCCTTGGTCACACGCGATTCGCGGCTTTCAGCGGCTTCCGGCCACGCGGCGCGCGTTGAGCTGTTCTAATTGGACTGGCTTTAGGATTCCGCGCTGGTGTAGCACAGTTCGACCACGGTGCAGTCGTCGCTCAGCGGATTGCCCGCGCAGAACTCCGTGACCGCCGAAAAGATTCCTTCGAGCGTCGGAGACTTGCAGGCCGCCGCTTCCAGCCGGAAATCTTCGAAGAAATCTCCCATCGCGTTCTCGGCTTCAGTAACGCCGTCGGTCACCAGGATGAAGCGGTCGCCGGACTTCATCTGGCAAGTGGCGCTTTCGAACGTGGCATCGGCAAGCAGCCCGACCGGAACATTTCCATGCGTCGGACGGATGACCTCACCGGCGCATACCAGCAACGGCGGGACATGTCCGCAGTTCACGTATTCAAGTTCGCCGTCTCGGCGCAGGCGCACCAACAGCACGGTGGCATATTTTTCGCCGACGAGCTTGTCGGTGAAGAAGCGATTCACAGCCGAAACCACGTTCAGCAGTGGCATGCCCGCGGTCAGATGCGAATAAATCATCCCCTGTAGAGTCGAAGCTAGCAGTGCAGCCGAGACCCCTTTGCCGCTGACATCAGCCAGCACTACGGCCAGGCCCTCTTTAGTGTTCACCGCGTCAAAAAAGTCTCCGCCGATTTCTTTGCAAGACAGGTTCCTGCCTCGCAGGCGCGCAAAAGGAACCTCGGGGATTTTCACCTGCATCAACCGCTGCTGAATGCTGGCCGCGATGCTCAATTCCTGCTGATAACGGCGGGCTTCTTCTTCCGCCTGCACCAGCCGCGCGTTTTCGATCAGCGACGCAGCTTCTGTCGCGATCGCGTGCAGGATGTCCTGGCTGACGCCGCTGATATCGCGCGAGGCAAAGCGGGAATCTACGTACAGAACACCCATCGCCTGCGCGGCGATTCCAGGCGCCGGCGTCTGAGCGTCGCGGGTCTGTTGCACCTGCATCTTGCGTAATGGAATGCACACGACCGTCCGCAGATCGTAGGCGACAATGCTCTGCCGTCCGGAAAGATCGAGCGACTGGCTGGTATCTGTCAGCAGAAATTCAGAATTTGACCGCATCGATTCTTCCAGGATCGAGTGCGAAATCGTCTTGTCGTCGAGCAACGGCTCTTTTTTTGAATTGCGCCCCGCTTTGAGGCTCAGGTTGCCATCCTCGTCCTTGAGAAACACGTAGGCACGCTCGGCCTTCGTCAGTTCCAAGGTCACGTCGAGCATCGTAATCAGAATTTCATCGAGAACGCCGGCCGTGTTCAGCTTTCGCGCGGCTTCGAGAAAGAGGCGCAGCGTTTCCAGTTCCGTGGTCTCGGGCTTGATCCCGCCGATGACCGAGATCTGGCTCAGGAATTCGCGGGCCGTGTTGGACGTTGCATGCGCCGGGTTAAACAAAATGTAGGCCGAATCGCGGGCGCCGAATTCGAGCCGATCGCCGCGCTCCAGCTTCTGGCGCTGGATGCGCTCCCCATTGACGAACGTCCCGTGCTTGCTGCCCAGGTCTTCGATGAAGAATTCCTGACCGTCCTGCATGATCTGGGCATGGTCGCGCGAGACTCGAGGATCGGCGATCACCAGATCTTTATCCACCTTGCGCCCGACGGTAAACGGCGTGCGATTCAGGACGATGTTCTTCTGCTCGCTGCCCTGCACAAAGACGAGGGCGGGAAACACTCCGGAGCCGGAGCTGTGGTGGCTTTGGCTGATTGTATTGAGGGCCATGGGCTAGCGGGCAAAAAAGTGTGCTCGACGCGTGGTTCGCCGCAACGCGGTCGAGTCCAAGTCAGTCAACAGACTACTCTGACGCCGCGCCATGCCGCAAGCCGTGTGCACTAGGCTCGCTAGCTAGTTCGCAAGCGTGGTTCGGTTAGCCTCGGCGTCTTCTGCGGACTTTCTCAGCGGCCTCTGCAGTCAAGAGCTCTTAACCGCTGAGATCGAGGAGGACTGCCACAGAGGTCGCCGAGAAATAATTTGCTCACTGCGATCCAGTTCGATCTGGATCGACTAGGACAAATCTGGAGACCAGCAGCATCCCGTATGTCGTTATGGGGATCGCGAAGCTGGGATAGAACGGTAGTCCCCAGGCTTTCTGAACGGTGGTGCCGGGCAGGAACGCCAGCGCGATCACCATGCAGGCTGCGGCTAAAAATGGAAAGCCGACCGACGCCGTCGTCATCCAGTAGAAGAACTGCGACAAATGACTCTTCTGCAAGAGTTCTTGTTTCGCCCGCAGCGCCATCATGACTCCAGGCAAGAGCAGAAGCTGATTGTAAGGTGCGAACATCTGGATCACCACCAGAGTCGTTGCCAGGGTGAAACATAGCAACCATTGGAACGTGGGAGTCTCCTCACTGGCGTGCCGGTTTCGCCAGGCAAAGAAGAGGACCATGCCAACCAATACTACCGAAGCGATTTGCGCCCAGAGGGGCGGGAGGAAGCCATTGAGCAACGAATTTCCACCGCCGGTGTAGCGGTAGTAATCCTTCACGGCCGAGCGGAATTCCGTGATCCAGCCGGGCAGCAGCAGTTCTCCGGCGACGACAAGAACCGCCATGCTGATCACAAAACTCCACAGCAACCGCTGTCGCTCACGCCAATTGCCCAGCAACCATATGCATAACCAAAGGATCAGCAAGAAAACCAATTGCGGCTTAATACTTGCCACCGCCAGCAATATTCCCGAAAGTACGAAACGCTGCCGAGAGAGTGCATACATCGCACCAGCCAGCAAGGCGGCCACTAACAGCGTCAACTGTTGCAGCTTCAGCCCCTGAATCGCTGGAAAGCAGCTGACCGTGAGCAGAATCCAGATGTAGGTCGCGGTTCTTGAGACACGCCATCGGAGCATGCCCAACCATAGCGGCACCGACGCCACCGTTAGAAGAGCCAAGAGCCAGAAAAATACAGCGTGTACGGTCGAAAACGGAAGCTTCACCGTCGGAGCCAGCATCAGGACCACATAAATTGGATAAGCGAAGCCTTGCTGGTCTATAGGATCGTTCTTGCGCGCAGGGTCGAGAGGACGTCCGTAGTAGCCGGTCTGGATTTCACGGGTGATGTCAGCGCCGTAGGGATCCCGGTGGCGCAGCAACAATTCACGTGCGCCCAGCCAGCGGGGATAGAGATCCGAGAGATTGCCCCTTGGCTTCTGCTTAGCCTGAGCGTCAATCTGTTGATACGGGATTAGGACATTCTGGAAATACAGCCACATGCTGGCGGCCGCTACCAGCGAGAGCGACAGTCCCAGCAGCCATCTTGTCGACACATCTGTGCCAGGTGTGCGGCGCACCAAACGAGCGGCTCTCTGGTTCGACATCCTATGTTACAACGTATGCTGCTCATGCCAGCCATGCGAACACGTCTGCTGATTTCGATCGGAATGGGCGTCGGCAGCGGTATATTTTGCTGGTTTTTGATGACGCGTCTCGGAATCGGCGCAGGTGACTTCACTTGGGCAATCCTGGCGGCCCGCGACCTTCTAGCCGGACACAATCCTTACGCCAGACCCCTGCAACTCTATCCGCTGCCTACCGCATTATTCGGACTTCCGTTCATCGCGCTGAAGCCAGAAATCGCGGCTGGGGTATTTTACGGAGCCAGTTCAGCGTTGCTGGCGTTCGGCGTGACACGTCACGGATACCACCGACTCCTGATCTTTCTCGCGTATCCATACTGGGCTGGCATTCTGACGGCCCAATGGATCCCTCTCATCATGGCGAGCACATTTTTTCCTCTACTGTTGCCGGCTACTCTAGCCAAACCGCAGATTGGATTACCCGTGGCGCTGACCCATATAACGCGACGGGGCGCCGCTATGTGTCTGGGTGTCGTGCTCTTGAGCTTCCTGGTCATGCCCCGTTGGATTCCTCTATGGGTGGCACAACTTGGGGGCTATTCTCGATTCACACCGTTGCTCGTGCTCCCTGGTCCGATTCTGGCGGCCGCGCTCCTACGGTACCGGGATCGGGACGCATGGCTCTTATTTCTGGCGGCGTGCATGCCCCAGCGATGGTTTTATGATCCGTTTTTTCTTTGGCTAATCCCAAAGACCCGCCGCAGCATCGTTTTCACAGCAGGCGTAAGCTGGGTACCCGGGATCTGGCGTTGGTACCATGATCCGCGTAGCTTCACTGAGGTCGGGCGCTGGACCGTGTTGTGGTTCTATTGCCCAATGCTGGTAGTGTTGCTCCTGCGGCGATTCCCGTCACGCGACCAGGGAGCCTCAGAAGCGGTAGATGAAACGCGTTCTATCGAGCTTAACGAGTTCTCGTGTTAGCGGCTTCGAGAGTCAGAGACCGGCGGCCAGGCGAGAGCAATCCGCTCCCCCAGATACTTCTTCTGAGGCGCCTTCCCGAGAAGCTTAACGGTTACTGATGTTTGCCTAGAGAATGCAAGAATTTATCACTTCGCGGCCGGATGCAGGTTATGATTACCCAGTCAAGTGGTGACTTGAGTGAGGCGTGAAGTCCCAGCCCAGACTCCCCATTTTTACTGACAAGATCGAGCCTAGAGAGAGAGGAGGATACTAGATGTTCATACAACACGTCCGCAAATTCTGGTGCGAGCAGGAAGGACAGGATATTGCCGAATATGCGGTGATGCTGGCGGTGATCCTGGTCATCGTCGTCGGGACGATTCGCTTGATCGGTTCCAATGCAAATAATGTCTTCTCCGGTGTTGCCAGCTCGCTCCAATAGCTAAATGGAAGGGACCAGGGAACAGCTGCCATCCGTCTCTCTGGCGGTCGTGGCGCGTCGCAGGAATAGGGCATGAATCGCACACGTTTAATGATGATCGGGGTCATCGCTCTCGCTGTCGGGTTTCTGGCGGCGGTCTATGTGTACAAAAACTTGCAGCCGAGGAGCGGCACGCCTCCCGACATGGCAGAGGTTATGGTCGCGGCCAACGATTTGCAGGTAGGTGCCCGAGTCGAAGACCGGGATGTCCGGATCATTCGCATTCAGAGTGCCGACATGCCGCCCGGAGCGCCGCGCAAGAAAGCTGACGTGGTGGGGCACGGGGTCATCATTCCCATGTTGAAAGGTGATTTCATTCTTCCCAACCGGCTCGCGGGTGAGAATGCCGGATCGGGGCTGCCAGCCCTGATTCCGCCTGGCATGCGTGCCGTTTCGGTGCGGGTGAATGAGATAGTCTCGGTCGCGGGATTCGTAACCCCCGGCACGCGCGTGGATGTTCTGCTGACCGGCGCACCGACTGGCTCGGGCGAGCAGCAAACCACCACGGTTTTGCAGAACGTGGCGGTGCTAGCCTCCGGGCATACCCTGGAACGGACTTCCACCGGCGAGGCACAGAATACCGCCGTGATCACGCTGCTGGTCACGCCTGATGATGCTCAGCGCCTGACGCTGGCAAGCACCGAAGGGCACATCCAACTGGCGTTGCGCAATCCGCTCGACACCAAACAAGACGACGTGCCGGCCTCCAACGCGAGAGGCCTGTTCCGCGGACTGCCGGTTCCCGCGGCTGTGCACACGCCCGTTCGCCATGTTGTTCCTGCCAAACCCACGACGACCGCCCCAGCTTCTACCGGCGTTAGCATCGAGGTCTACCAGGGCGACAAGAAACAGGAAGTTAAATTTCCCGAAGAGGGCTCTGACACCAAGTGATGCGGAAGGGGCCCATTCTGAAAACTGCCTTGATCGACCGGAAGGTTCCTCATACGGAGATCCATCGGAACATGAACGTTTGCAAGACTGTGCTCGGGACGTTGCTGCTCGCGATTACGTCCTTCGTTCCAGCGTATTCCGAAATCATGCAGCAGCCCGACAGTGGAGCACAGGCCCCGAGCCAGGCACCGAGCGCCACGCAGACGACGACTCTGCCGGCACAAGCTCCACCACAGGGTTCTGCGCCATTGCGGGTGATGGTCGGCAAGTCGCTGCTGATCAACACGACTGAGCGATTGAAACGGATCGCGTTAACGGACCCCTCGATTGCATGGGCCCAGGTGATCACCCCGACGCAGATTCTGGTTCACGGCCGGTCCCCGGGTGAAATCTCGCTGCTGATTTGGGATGAAGTGGAACGCTCGCGTAGCTTCGATCTGCGCGTGGATGTGGACGTCAGCGCGTGTGCGGATGAGGAACATCGGGTGTTCCCCGATGAGCAGATCACGGTGACGCCTTCGCGAGCCGCCATTGTTCTCTCGGGCCATGTTTCCACCGAGGATGTTTCCAAGCGCGCCGCCGAACTGGCGTCCGCCTACTCACCCAAAGTCGTTAACGTGTTGACCTTCGGACCGGTAGGCGCGCAGGAAGTCCTGTTGCAGGTCAAGTTCGCCGAAGTCGACCGCACCGCGCTCACGCAGTTGGGGGTGAATTTCGTTTCGACCGGAGGCGGCAATACTATCGGCACCGTCACGACCGGGCAGTTCGGCAGCTTCGGAACCCAGAACTTATCTCCGAACAAGGGTACTTCGGGCACAACGACTACAACCAGCGGCGAAACGCTAAACAATGTTCTGAACCTCTTCCTGTTCCGTCCCGACATCAACTTCGGCGCGGTGATCGAAGCACTTCAGACGAAAAACCTTCTGCAGATTCTCGCCGAACCGAATCTGATCGCAGTGAATGGCAAGGAAGCCAGCTTCCTCGCAGGCGGCCAGTTCCCTTTCCCCATCGTGCAGCCGGGAAACGGCTTTACAGCAGTGACGATTTCGTTTAAGGAATTCGGTGTCCGGTTGCAGTTCACCCCCGTTATTACGCCAAACGGCTACATTCACTTGAAGGTCGCGCCCGAAGTGAGCACACTGGACTTCGCGAATGCTCTGACGATTTCCGGATTCACAGTGCCCGCGTTGAGTACGCGCCGGGCCGAAACAGAGTTCGAATTGCAGGACGGGCAGAGTTTCGTGATCGCCGGGTTGATGGACAACCGGGTGACCGACATCTATAACAAGATCCCCGGGTTGGGCGATATTCCGATCCTGGGCAATTTCTTTCGCAGCAAGAGCGTGCAGAAGAGCAATTCCGAACTCATGGTGCTGTGTACTGTGAAGCGGATATCTCCCAGCAACGATCCGGCTACGGGACCGAAGTTGCCGAGGCCGTATCTGGATCCGGCGAAGTTCGATAAGAGCAAGTAGTTTGGAGACGCGGGATTCCCGTTTAGTAGCAAGGTCACATGCCAGAGCTGTCAGTCGTCATTGTTGCTACCGATAACGAGCAGCGTGCCTTGCTGCAGGTGCTGGTGGATGGCACCAGCGTGGCGCGGACGGTGCATACCTGCACCAATTTTCCGGTGGCGGGCGCTGATCCGGTGACGCGGCGGGTGCGGGCGGCGAATCCCGATGTGACCCTGGTAGACATTCCGGGCGATAACTCTCAATTTGCTCTGCGCGCGATTGAACTTCTGCACCAGGAGGTGCCCGAAAGCGCGATTTTCGCGATCGGCAACCTCAACCAGCCTCAGGTGATCGTCAACGCCATGCGAGCGGGCGCGCGTGAATTCATCGAGCGGCCTACGAACACGACAGACTTGCTGGAGGCATTCGTCCGACTCACTACGGCCCAACGACGAAGCCGTCAGGAGGGCCTGCGCGGCAAAGTCTATTCCGTAATCAATGCCAAGGGTGGAAATGGGGCAACGACAGTTGCTGTGAACCTGGCGCTGGCTCTCCAGTCCGCGTACGGACAAACAGCGCTGGTCGATCTGGCACCGCTCGGCCACGCGGCCTTGCACATGAATTTGAAGCCGGCGTTCACCGTGGCGGATGCGACCCGAAACTTGCACCGCATGGACTCTTCCCTGTTGGAGAGCTTCATGACCCGCCACAGCGGCGGGTTGCAACTGCTCGCGGGAACGAACATCCCGGCTGCGATGGATCCGTCTACCGCTGAGTTCGTTCGCCTGTTCGACATGCTGGTAACGCATTATCGCTACGTGGTCGTCGATTCTTCCTCGCGATTCGATGCGGCCACGCGTCTCATCGCCAGCCTGTCGGAAAACGTTCTGCTGGTGGCCTGCAGCGATGTCGCTTCTCTTTGGAGCGCGGCCAGAGTGCAACAGTATCTGGGGGAGACTGGCAGCCGCGAACGGGTTCGCCTGATTTTGAATCGCTTTCGCAAAGTTCCAGGCTTCAGCGAGGCCGATGCAGAAACGGCGGTTGGGGCAAAAGTATTGTGGCGGGTTCCGAATCAGTATTTCGCTATTTCCAGCGCCATCGATCGCGGCACACCGGTGATGGATCAGCGGAATTCCGAGATCGCCCGCTGCTTCTCCGGATTGGCACAGGAATTGACCCGCAATGATGCTGACGTAAAGCGCGCAGCATGGTCGCTATTCAAGTCGGTGTAGAGTTTTAGGCGCCATGGCAAATACTCAATCCTTCGAACGGACCGAGCCACAGCAGATCAAAGCCGATCTGCATCGCAAAGTCCTTGACCGTCTGGATCTAGAAAAGCTCGGCAAGACGTCGGGCGACGCGGCGCGCGATGAAGTGATGCTCATCATCCGCTCCGTCGTCGGCGGCGAAGTCATACCTCTCAGCTTCGCCGAACGCGAGCGGCTTTCCCGGGAAATCCTCGACGAAATCTTCGGCCTTGGCCCGCTGGAGCAGTTGCTGAAGGACCCCAACGTCTCCGACATTCTGGTCAACCGCTACGACCGAGTCTACGTTGAGAAGGCCGGCAAACTCGAACTGACCACGTTGTCGTTCAAAGACAATATCCACTTAATGCAGATCATCGAGCGCATCGTCTCCCGGGTGGGGCGGCGGGTCGATGAATCGTCTCCGATGGTGGACGCGCGTCTGGCTGACGGCTCTCGTGTCAACGCGATTATTCCGCCGCTCGCTATCGATGGACCTTGCCTCTCCATCCGGCGCTTCGGACGCGATCCGGTCACAGCCCGCCAGATGATCGAAAACCAGACCCTGACGGAGTCGATGCTGGAATTGCTTTCGTCCATGGTAAAAGGCCGGTTGAACTTATTGGTCTCGGGCGGCACGGGCGCCGGAAAGACGACGCTGCTCAATGTCTTGTCCGGCTACATTCCCAACTCGGACCGCATCGTCACCATCGAAGATGCCGCCGAACTTCAGTTAAAACAGCAACACGTTGTGCGCCTGGAAACGCGGCCGCCGAACATCGAAGGCAAAGGCGCCGTGCGCCAGCGGCAACTGGTGATCAACAGCTTGCGTATGCGTCCCGATCGAATCGTGGTGGGCGAGGTGCGCGGCGAGGAGGCCTTCGACATGTTACAGGCCATGAACACCGGCCACGAAGGATCGCTCACGACCGTGCACGCGAACTCGCCCCGGGATGCCATGGCCCGTGTCGAGAACATGGTTTCAATGGCCAACCTGAATATTCCTGAGCGTGCAGTGCGGCATCAGATTGCGTCCGCGGTTCATGCGGTGGTGCAGATTGCGCGGCTTTCCGACGGTACGCGCAAAGTCATCACAGTCTCGGAGATTACCGGGATGGACAACGAGAGTATCGCTATGCAGGATATCTTCACCTTTGATCGCACCGGCATCGACGAAAACGGCAAGGTGCGGGGCATGTTCCGTGCAACCGGCATCCGTCCGCAGTTTGCCGAGCGGTTGGCGACCTCCGGAGCGCGCTTACGTCCCGCTCTGTTTGAGTCGAAGGCCGAGGTGTAGGCTTCCGATATGGCTGCCAAACTCATGGCGCTCCTGGTTCTGGTGATCGTCGCGCTGACGACGTTTGCCGTAGCGTGGCTGTTCGACCGGCGCAACTCGCGGGCCCGCGTCATCAAAGATCGATTGGCCGCCGAGCGCAAGGCGCCGGAGCGCGCTCCCGAAGAAGAACTTGCCCTGCTGCGTGACGAGCAACTCAGCCAGATCCCCGCCCTCGACACCTTTCTGCGACGCTCCACTCGAGTCTCCGATTTACAGAAGATGCTGGCGCAGGGGGACATATCTTTACGCGTCAGCAATTTCCTGGGAATTTCCGCCTTGACCGGAGTCGCGGCCACGATCATCGCTTATGTCCTCAGCAAGCGCGTAGACGTGGCATGGATCGCGCTGCTGGTGGGCTTTGTGCTGCCTTACTCCTATGCATCGATCCGGCGCAACAAACGCTTCGAGAAATTCGAAGAGCTTTTTCCGGAAGCCATCGATACTCTTGCCCGCGCAGTTCGCGCCGGACACGCCTTCACTACCGCGCTGGAAATGATCACCGCCGAAGTCTCTGAGCCGGTGTCTGGAGAATTCCGCCAGCTCTTTGAGGAACAGAAATTTGGCATGCCGGTGCGGGATGCGCTTCTGAACCTGACCGACCGCATGCCACTGGTCGACGTGAAATTCTTCGTTACAGCGGTGATGTTGCAACGCGAAACCGGCGGCAATCTGGCGGAGATTCTCGACAATCTGTCCTACGTAATTCGGGAACGCTTCAAGATTCAGCGGCAGGTGCGGGTGTACACCGCTCAAGGCCGGCTCACGATGGCATTGCTGATGGGCATGCCGCCCATCATTGTCACGACCATGTTGCTGCTGAATCCCAGCTTCATTCGCCCTTTATTTTCCGATCCCATCGGCCACTTTTTGCTGGTCGCGGGAATCACCTTGCAAACGATCGGATACTTTGTGATCCGAAAAATCATCCGGATTCAGGTGTAGTCCAGTTATGACGCCGTCTTTGGCCCTGGTTATCGTGGTATTCCTGACCGTCGTAGCGGCGGTTTTCGCTTTCGGCGCGGCCGTGGTCACGCCCAACTCGGTGCTGGGTGCACGTCTGCGCGCTTTGGGGAGCCAACAACCGCGACAGCCCGAGAACAAACCAGCGATTCGCGAACGCATCGAGCAGGCTCTCGGACCGATCAGCAAGTCGATCCCGCTTTCCCCGGCCGACGTTTCCCGTACCCGTCGCTGGCTGATTCAGGCGGGATTCCGAGATGCCATCGACGTCAACTACTACTTCGGCGCCCGGATCTTAATGGCGGCAGTTGGATTCGCTGCAATTGCGCTGACTACCAAGTTCGATGATCCTAACCCTGCCCTGCTCATTGGCGTTCCGGCCCTGGGATTCCTGCTGCCGCGCTTCATTTTGAAACGCATGATTCGTAACCGGCAGAATCGCATTCGCCTGGGATTGCCCGACGCGCTCGACCTTACGGTCATCTGCGTCGAGGCCGGACTGGCGCTCGACCAGGCGCTGATGCGCGTGGGCCAGGATCTTCATCACGCTCACCCCGATCTGAGCGACGAATTCCACTTTGTAAACCTCGAGATGCGGGCGGGCAAGCCGCGCGCCGAGGCATTGCGTAATCTCGTGGAGCGAACCGGTGTTGACGATATCCGATCTCTGGTTGGTACACTCATTCAGACGGATCGCTTTGGCACGAGCGTAGCTCAGGCCCTCCGGGTACATTCCGACTCCCTCCGCACGGAGCGCAGGCAGCGCGCCGAAGAGCAAGCAGCGAAAACTACGATCAAGATGGTTCCCCCGCTGGTGATCTTTGTGCTGCCGTCGATTATCTTCGTCACGATTGGTCCTGCTGTCATCGAGCTCATTAGGCAGTTGGGACCGATTTCGGGCGGCAAGTAGCAAGATCCCGAATCTTTTAAGACACGGGGCAGGAATGGTTTTTTTTCCCTCTGACGGGCAGGCATTCAATCGCACGCGCCAGGCACATCTGGCCACGGCTCTTGCTGTCGCCAACACGCACTGGAGTCGCCTTCGCGGCCTGCTTGGCCTCGGCGCCAATGACTTCCGTAACGGCTCGGGGCTTTGGATTGTCCCCTGCCACGGCGTTCACACGCTCGGCATGGGCTTTCCGATTGATGTGCTCTATCTGGATGATGGATTGAAGGTTGTAGGCATCCAACCGGAGGTGCGGCCCTGGCGTATCACTCCGGTGCTACGCAGTGCCGCGTCAGTACTGGAACTCCCGTGTGGCACTGCGGCCGAAACAAAAACCGCTGTCGGCGATACAATTGAGATAACCCTCCCCAAGGATTGCAACCAGCTTCCAGCATGAGCCCGACTCTCGAACTCGAAGAAGCGGTCCCTACCCGCGACGCAACCCCGAAGTTGCTCGTGAAATGGTCCTCGCCCTGGGAGGAGTTTGTCGGTTCCATCAGGCCTGCGCTCACTCGCTCAGAAGCCCGGCTGGCAGGGGAAGCCCCGTTTGGCCTGATTCCCTTGCGCATCATGTTCCCCTCCTACGTGTTGGAGGCTTTCCTGATCGCCGCCGCAATATTTGTGAAGGTGAAGATCGATGAATTGCGGCCGTACGTCGCGCCCAGATTCTCCAGCCACGATGTGATCTATTACAGCGGCGACGAACTGCCGCGCACCCAGGATCTCGGCGGCGCGGAAGCGGGGCGTACCGGAGAAGCCGGCGGCGAAGAGGCGCGCCATCGCACGCAAACCATCAAGGTCGCCCGCGGCGGGTCGCTTGTGGCCAAGGTGGTGGATGCGCCGAACTTGAAACTGCCTTCCTCGCGCGATGCGGTGGCCAACTTGTTAGCGATCAGGCCCGATCCGGGTCCGCCACCATCCGAGGCACTGCGCTCGCAACGCTCTGCGCCGAATCTGACGGCGACTCTTGTTGCACCTGCTCCGAACGTCATTCGCGATTACACGCGGAATGGAGTCCGGCTTGATCCGGTGATCGCTCCCGCCCCCTCGGTGACGCGTGACCAGCCTCTTACAGCGCCCAGTCTCAGCACGACGCTGGTTCCACCCGCGCCGAATGTCTCGAACGATCACACACTGGTCGCCCCGGCGCTGGCACCAGCGGTGATTCCTCCCGCGCCTGCAGTATCACGGGATCATCCTTTGGTTGCGCCGGCTTTGGATCCGTCGGTCGCACCGCCGACTGAGAACGTCCGGCGTGATCCGTTCCGGGCCGGTCCGGTGCTCGCTGCCAACGTGGTGCCCCCGCCTGCTCCTGCCGCGTTAAGCCGCCAGCTTGCCGCCGCACCGATTCAAACCATGGATCCCTCAGTAGTCCCTCCGCCAGTTTCCGCGCCGGAACGAGCGGACGTGCAACGGTCCAAGCTCAACTTGCCGGCGCCCGCTGTGGTCGCGCCACCAACTTCGACCGACGTCACCGCTGATATGCGGCGCCTGACCGGCGCCACTCCTCCGGATCCATCGAAAGCGGTAGCGCCACCGCCGCCGTCAGCCTCGGCCAGCGGATCGTTGAGCAAAATGATCGGCCGAATTTTCGGCCCTACGGAAGTGGTCGCGCCGCCACCAACCTCCGTGAATGCGAAGGGGACGGGAAATGGATCACGGCCCACCCTACCCGATAATGTTGCGCCTCCGCCGGCTTCTGTCTCCGCCGATGGTGGCGGCACTCCGCGAGGGAATCGCAACGGTGCGGGTGCGTCGCTAGCTCCGAACGTCGTAGCTCCGCCTCCCTCAGCCGGTTTAAACGGGGGCACGGGAGTTCCGTCCCGTAGAGCGGCCGCCCCTTATGTTGGAAATCCTAGCGTGGTTGCACCGCCGCCCGCGCTCGCTGGGGCAGGCGGGGGCACTGGAAAGACCGGCGGTGGCGCGGGAGCAGACGGCGGACGACTGCTGGCAGATAACGTTGTACCTCCTCCTCCCTCGGTTGGAGGAGGTACCGTTACGACGGGCTCGGGATTAGGGCGAAAAGGACCCGGTCTTGGAGCGCCTCTTGATGCAGGATCAGGGTTAGCACCTGCCACGAACGGCGGCAGCGGCAAAGACGCCGGCACTGTGATGTCGAGCCAACCGGGCACGAAGATTGGAGTTCCGCCCGACCCGAAAACTGGATTGCTTGCCATGTCGCCGGCAGGTGGCGATAAGCCAGGCGTGGGCGGAGCGGGTGGAGGCACTGGCATCGGGCGCGGTAATGGCCCGGGCAGTGGCATGGCTGGCGCTGGAACCGGGGCAGGTAAGACGGGCGCGGCACGGGGCTCCGATCCTAACGCTCACGGCGGTATCTCTCCTGCAAACGGCCCGGGCGGTGCGGGTAACATTCCATCAGGCAACCCTACGGTTCGAGGCGTGGATATCAGCGGTGGCAACGGGATTGTCACGCTTCCCAGCTTCGGCTCGGATCCGTCGGGCAACAGTCCGGCAACGCCTGGCCGCTCATCGGTGAACCAGCAGAAGAAAACGCTCGGCGTAACGATTGTGGCGACCGCTGGTTCCGCGGGAGCTTTCGAGCCTTACAAGAAGCTTCTCAAAGGTGAGGTAAACACCACCTATTTCGACACCTCTCTGGGCACGGTTGTCATGGAATTTTCAGATGAAGCGGATACGGCTCATGCCTTTGGAGGGAACCTAACCTCTCCTGCCGCTCTGCACACCGATCTTCCCGAAGGCTTGCCGCGTGCGCGGATGGTCATCACCTGCACACTCGATGCTTCGGGAAACGTAAAGAATCCGCGTGTGCTCGATCCCGGCCCGGCGCAAATGACAGCCAAGGTACTGGCCGCCCTTCGCACTTGGAAATTTCAACCCGCCACCCGAAACAACCAGCCGCTAGAAGTCACCGCGATCCTCGGCTTCGGCATCGATACCAGCGACCACTTCTAGGCGGCTGGAAAACGGCAAAGTATTGTGGTTCGACCCTTTCGTAGTCCACTTTCTAAACAACCTTGTCATTCCGACGCCGGGCTTCATCCGGCGAGGAATCTGCTGTTTGCCGTCAGCAAGGGAAAGCAGATTCCTCACCGTTCTCGCCGCCAGGGCGCGGCTACGAACGGTTCGGAATGACAACGGTTTTGTTGGAGTCCGAAGAATGTCTCCCGAAGCCTGTCCTGATCGCGGTGGCGCTACTTCGCGCTTCGTCGGGCTCGACGCCGCGACGGCGGAACGATCCCCTTCTCCGGCACTTCTCTTTCAATCTTGTCCGACAGCTTGTGCAATGGCTTGTCGTGCGCCGAGGAAAGCTGGTGTGCTGATGCAGTCACGCTCAGACCCTTGGCGGTGTAGATGGCTTCCTTGAAGGTGGGTGAGCCCCCGAAACTTACATTGTTTGCTTGCGCGACGGCAAACACGCCATGCGGCACGCCGTTCACAAAGGCAGTCGCGATGTAGTCTCCTACCATCAGCCCGTTCTGTGAATTCGGCAACCAGCTCAGCGGCATCGCGGCAGCGGTAATAGTTGTCGGGGTGTTCCAGGTTGAACCCCCATTGGCCGAGGAGATGTATCCCACGAAAAGCTGGCAGGTCGCTGCCGAGCAACCACTTTTCGGATAGTTGTAGTAATGCAGCGCGATGTGAGCGCTCGTTCCCGAGGTTGCCGGATCGATTCCAATCCCGGGAATAAAATGATCAACGCTACTCGAAGTGTCATCAATCGGAATGCGCGTGACCGCGCTCCAGGTGACACCGTCTGTGGACGTGCTATAAACCAGATCGTTGGTCAGGCATCCCGATCGAAAGCGGCAATCTTGCCAGACGTTCCAGATCGTTCCGCCGCCATCGACAGCAGCGGAAGGCAGAGGTCCGCTGCGAATCCCTCCCGCATCGGCGTGGAACTGAATGTTCGAGATCGTGACCGGAGCGGTCCAACTTGCGCCGCCATTGCTTGACAGGAACGCAGCCATCACACCCGTCTCAATCGGCACAACGACCGTTCCGTTCGGCTGCACAACCGGTTGGCCGCCGATGCCATCGGCTGAATTCAGCGTCGGAGTTGCAGCACCCCATGTCAGCCCGCCGTCCGATGAAGTGCTCATCAGAATCTCGTCGTTGTTGAAGGGATCGTCCCACTCCATATAGCAGTTTCCGTAGTGAGGACTGTTCGGCCATGAGTCGCAAACGATCCAGTTCTTGTCGGAACTTACGGAAGCGGGGTCAACGGCGATAGGGTTTCCCCAATTCAGCCCATCGGTGGAGCGACTAACAACAACGGCGGGCGTCTGTGACGCGCTCGACAAAGGCAGGGATGCAATCATCCAGACATTGTGCTTCGCGTCGAACGCGACTGCCGGATCGCTGGCCGCGTCGTAGGGACCGCTCCCCTCCCCTGTGGTCAGGCCGGGCAGCGAACCTTGCATCCAGGTCGCGCCGCCGTCCGTCGAGGTGGCCCAGCCAATAGCGGTCGCTCCTCCGCCAACACCGACGCCCGGCGGGAGTCTTCCGACCTGGAACGCCGCAACCATCGTCGTGCCATTCGACAGCAGATGCGGCTCAACCTCAGTCGCATGCTGGCCCGGCGCAACGGTGAACGGATCGGAGCTTACCTGGATCAGATTCGGTCCCACAGGATTTCCCTGTTGCGTGGACGTGGACGAAGAACCGCCACAGGCGGCCAGTGCGAGCGTGAAGGCAAAGATGGCGCACAGGGCCCATCCGCGGGAACAGAACAAGATTGGTTTGATCATACGATGCGATGTAGGGCTTCTGGGACTGCTTCCATCATCTGCGGAATTGGATGCGGGCGCAATTGAATTTAGTGGTCCGGAGCACGATCTGAGTCCTCTTCATTCTGGCTTCGGACAAACACGATCGCCAGGTCATCGGAATAAGCGGGCTTCCATTGCGGTGTTTTGCTGAGGACCACTGATAGCGCGGCGCTTCTCGGCAGCACCAGGCAAGAGCTGCGCCTCTTGAGGAAGTCTTCCCAGCCCGGTTCCACGTGCGTCATGGTCAAATACGACCTCAGGAACGGCTCGCCATAGAAGTCATGCCGATCATCGATCACAACCGGGTAGCGCGGATACAGGCGGTAAATCAAATAGCCGCCCCAGTAGTCAGGACTGAGCACCGGACTGCGTACGGCGCTCTGCGCGACAAAGCCGACGGCATCGACCGGCATTCTGCGTGCGTCAAAGTGTGCATCCATCAAAGGCGTTGAGCCGACCCGCCCGCCGTTGAGAGCAATCATCAAGGTCGCAACCGTCACTACGATTGGCCAGAGATGACCACGCCGGGTCGAGTCCATCACGCCCATTCTTTGTACGAATCCCCAGGAGCCCGCCAGAGAGATCAGTGTTCCGACAATTGCCGCCAGAAAGATTGAGGAAATCGGGATGTTGCGCGAGGAGTACAGCGCCGCGTACACCGCAAGGAGCGTCAGCAGAATCTGGCTGAGCCTCAGAGTGCCGCCGCGAGCAGCCAGTGCAGCAACGGCAATCAGCAGAAGCACCAGAAAGCATCTCTGCGCGATGCCATGGAAATTAGGCGACTGGAACTCGTCAATGTGATCCATGAAGAAGCGGTTGGAGAGGTAGGCATAGATATGCGCGTGCAGATGCCATCCGTACGGATTCACCAAGCTCGCGACCCCTGACGCCAGACCTACCAGCGTAAGTTGCCTCACCCGCTTCCCTGCTGCGACCTTCTGAAGCGATTCCTCGATGCGTGACTCCTTCAAGTGCAACCACGTCCACGCGGATCCCAGCCAGAAGATTCCCAGAAGCACAAAGCCGAGAAGAAAGCCTCCGTGCACATTGACCCAAATCAGCATCAGAAGCGGCAGCAGCCATAGACACCGGCCGCTACGCTCCACCGCCAACTCCCTGGAGTTGAGCATCCAGAGCCAGACCAGAACGAACAGCCAGGTCAACACATGCGGGCGGGCCAAAAAGTGGATCGTCGAAGCCGACATGGCAAGCAACGTCAAGAGGAGTGCGACCAGAACGTCGGTGCCGCGCTTGACCAGCAGCCGAAACAACGCCGCAAAAACCGCGGCGATGACGACAGCCGTGAACCAGACCACTCCATTCAAACCGGCTGAGAGTTCCAGGCCGCCCACCAGGACGTCATAGAGCCATTCCCAGGCGACCCAGGGCTTCCGGATTTGCGCAGAGAAGGGATCGACGCGCGGAATCGCGTGCGTCGCAAGAATTTCCTGTCCGGTCCGAATGTGCCAGCCGATCCCTGCATCCCCCAACAACTTCACCGATAGCGGGGTGAATACCAACGAAGCCAGGAGCGCGACAAAAATCAGGTCTGCCACGGATGGCATCAGCCAACGCAGTAACGCGTTCTCCTGGGTACCTGCGAGCAAAGAACTTCTGGAACCGTCTGCCATCGCGTGAATCTTATAGATGTAAGGCCGCGTGCAGCAAGGTGACGGAGCAGGAACATGACTAGCAAGGCTCGAGTCGTAATTGTAGGTGCCGGCTTTGGTGGCCTGAACGCCGCCCGCACTCTAGCCAGGGGCGGGGTGCAGATCACCGTAATCGACCGGAAGAATTTCCATACCTTTCAGCCGCTTCTCTATCAGGTTGCAACCGCCGGCCTGTCTCCGGGCGAGATCGCAGCCCCAATCCGCTCCATTCTTCGCTCCCACAAGAATGTGGAAGTGCTGATGGGCGAGGTTACAGGAGTCGATCTCGCGCGACGGATCGTGCAAACTCCGGACGCGGACATTCCCTACGATTACCTGATCATCGCCGCGGGTGCTACTCACTCGTATTTCGGGCATGAAGACTGGGAGCCTCTCGCTCCCGGGCTCAAGACAATTGAAGATGCGCTGGAGATCCGGCGACGCGTGCTTCTGGCGTTCGAACTAGCGGAGCGCCAGGCGGCCGCCGGAGAATCGGAATTGCCCCTGAACTTCGTGGTTGTCGGTGGAGGTCCTACCGGCGTCGAATTAGCGGGAACGCTCGCCGAGATCAGCCGCCACGCCCTGGCTCATGAATTCCGTTCCATCGATCCGCGGCGCACGCACATCCTGTTGATCGAAGGCGGGCCGAGGGTTTTGCCGGCTTATCCCGAAGATCTTTCGCGCAGCGCGGAGGAGCAACTCCACGGGCTCGGAGTAGAGGTTCGGACTTCAGCGATGGTCACCCAGGTTGAGCCAGGAGCCGTCGACATCGGCGAAACCCGCCTGCCCGCTACAGTCGTGCTCTGGGCTGCCGGAGTCGCAGCCTCTCCGCTGGGGAAGGCGCTGGGCGCTCCTGTGGATCGAGCGGGAAGAGTACCAGTCCAAGCCGATTTGAGCCTGGCTGGGCATCCGGAGGTATTCGTCATCGGCGATCTCGCAGCAGCCAAAGACGAGCAAGGCAAGATGCTGCCGGGCGTTGCACCAGTCGCCATTCAGGAGGGAAGGTTCGTCGCAAAGCTGATTCGAGAAGAGGTGCAACGCGCGGGGAGCAACAGAAATCTCGAGGGTGCCCCACTCTTGTCGCGTTCTGTGCAACAGGGTGGGGGTTTTGACTCGCGTCTGGAGTCTCGTCCGAACTTCCACTACTGGGACAAAGGCAGCCTCGCCACGATTGGACGAGCCGCTGCCGTGGCGCAATTCGGAAAGATTCACATCTCTGGATTCATCGCCTGGCTGTCCTGGCTGTTTGTGCACATCCTGTTCCTCATCGGATTCCGCAACCGCTTGCTGGTTTTCATCCAGTGGGCGTGGTCCTACGTGACATACGAGCGCGGCGCGCGTCTGATCACCGGCAGTACGTATTTGCCGGGATGGACCACACCGAACCGGGCAGCAACAGTTACCTCTGAGCAGCAACCGGCGCAAGAAATTCACTCCGGCACGCCGAAATAGGTAGACAATGTTGATGAGCGCCGCCAGTGAACCGGGATCCGGGGCGTGTGACGCCATGAAGAAATTTGCCATCATCAACGCGTTTGTTTGCCTGGTTCTACTTGTCATCGGTTGCTGCTCTGCGTCGGCTGAGGTCCTAAAGGTCGTGGTGAACGACACCATTCAGCCCATCAGCGGGGAATACATCGCGCGGGCTATCGCCGAGGCTGCCCGCCGTAACGATCAAGCCGTATTGATCGAGATCAATACTCCGGGAGGCATGGTCAGTTCGACCCGGGAAATCATCGAAAAGATTTCCACCTCCACGGTTCCGGTGATTGTGTATGTGACACCAACGGGTGGGCACGCGGGTTCGGCAGGGATCTTCATTCTCGAGTCCGCCGACATCGCAGCCATGGCGCCGGGCACGGCTGCTGGTGCCGCGCATCCTGTGATTCTGATTGGTCCGGTACAACTCAAGCCCGACGAGGAGATGAACCGCAAGATTGAGAACGACGCTGCCGCGCTAATTCGCTCGGTGGCATCGAAGCGAGGTCGCAATATCGAGGCTGCAGAAGGCGCAGTGCGAGAGTCGAAGTCATTTTCAGATCAGGAAGCGATGGCCCAGCACCTGATCGACTATATCGCCTCTAGCCCCGAAGACCTGTTTCGGCAGATGAAAGGAAAATCGTTCAAGCGCTTCAACGGCGAATCGGCGACGCTGGACCTCGAAGGACAGCCGATCGCAACTTTCAACATGACGTTGAAAGAGCGGATCCTCGACGGCCTCATGGAACCCGATCTGGCCTTCTTGCTTCTCGCGATTGGAATTCTGGCCCTGTACATCGAGTTCAATCATCCGGGTGCGGTGATTCCGGGAACAGTAGGCGTCGTATTCATCCTGGTCGCCGCGTTCGCGCTCAATCTGCTGCCGACCCGCTTTGCCGCGCTTGGGCTTATTGTTGGCGCATTCGTCCTGTTCGCGGCGGAAGCCAAGTTTGTTTCTCATGGAGTGCTCACGGGAGGAGGCATCGTACTGCTCACACTCGGCGGGCTTCTCCTGGTCGACGCCCCGATTCCCGAAATGCGCGTACATCTGGCGACGGCTCTGGCAGTAAGCGTTCCTCTGGGGATTATTACTGCATTCCTGATGAGTATCGCTCTGAAGGCGCGGCGCAACAAAGTCGTCACGGGAGAACAGGGGCTGGTGGGCGAAACCGGCGTCGCACAAACAGCGCTCTCACCGCAGGGAAAAGTTTTCGTGCATGGCGAACTCTGGGATGCGGTCGCACCGTCTCCCGTACCGATTGGGCAGTTGGTAGTCGTGCGCCGAATCGATGGCCTCACGCTGCAGGTTGAGCCCCTGGCCGTCCCATCATCAACACCCGAGCATCACGTATTGGCTTAATTCATCACAGAGGATTCCCTTTGTGATCCCCTGTGGTGAGTGTTTTTCCTACCTCAGATTGAACAGCGCATTCACGTGCGCCGAGACCGTCACGGGTTGGGCCGAGAAATCTTCGGTCGGGGCGGGAGTGGCTGCATTGGGCGCGGCAGCAGCCATGGCACGAGCCATTCGCGGCATCACAATTCGTGGATTCTCAAACGTGTCGACCGAGGCGTAGGAAAGATCGCCCAAGGTTCTTCCACTGGCGCGGGCCACCGTTTCAGCGGAGTTCCGCGCGCGTCGATAGGCGTCTTCCACCGCATGATTCTTGGCTTCGTCCATATTTTCCAGAATGTAGTTCAACGTTTGGGTTTCACTGACGTTGGCTTCGGCAAGCTGCTGTGTGATGGGCCCGATCTTGGAAAAGTCTTTGAGTTTGAGCGTGACGTCGGTCGTAACGCGATAGCCGATGACGCGCTGCTTCGGCTTCCACTCGTAGATCGGCTGGACGGAAAGGAATCCAACTGTAGCAAGCTTCGTATCCAGCCCGTTGGCGCGCAGAACCTGCCGCACCTGATCTACATTCTTCGATGCCCGCTGATACGCCGCCTGCGGGCTATCATCCTGCACCGAGACGTTCATTTGAATCTGTGCGGTATCCGGAGCGGCTTCGAATTTGCCGTCGGCTCCCACATAAACGCTGTTGGGCTGCGCGGTGACCGCGGGATGCTCCTGCGCACACATACCTATCGAAGAGATGAGAATTGCGGAAAGAACGAATGCAGATTTCATAGCGTTCCTCATGAAAGGGATTATCGGACATGGGAGCGAATTCCCCAAGCCGTCCCTTCAGAAGAACGCCTCGTGACACCGATCTTGCGAGGTGGGAGTAGCCAGCCCTCGCGTCAGGGATGCGAAGGAGAAGGGATTTACTGCCCGAGGATAAGACCTGTATTCGCCGTACTTTACGATTGAGTCGTCGAATGTGGGCCGGAGACTGCGAATGCATCGATGGCCAGGGGCGAGGCGTGCGACCGGGCAACCGTTGTGGCTGAAGAGTTTCCCCTCGCGGGTGACATTCCGAAGGCGCAATTCTTGCCAGCCTGCTTGGCGCGATTCAGTCCGCGATCTGCTATTGTCAGCACTTCTTCATAGCTGACTGAGCGAGCATCATCGAGAAACCAGGGAAACGCCGCCCAACCCACCGAACAAGTCCTTCGCATGCTCTCGCCGGACGCGCCAACATTAAAGGGTGTATCGGCAATGGACGAGAGCACCCGCTGCGCCAGCAACTCGGCCTCCGCGCGATCGGTGTAACGCGAAACGATCAGAAACTCTTCCCCGCCCCAGCGCACGAGCACGTCAGAGTGACGAATCGAAGAACTCAGACGCCGAGCCATCTCGACAAGTACGGCGTCGCCAACATCATGACCGTACTGGTCATTCACTTCCTTGAAGTTATCCGCATCGATCAGATAGAAAACGAGGTCGCGAGTGTGCGGGTCGTGATTGTCGGAGTGCGAGCGCAGGGCCTGACTCACATCGGCATCGATGGTCGCAGAAAAATAGCGTCGGTTACGCAACCCGGTGAGCGGATCGGTGAGCGACGCCTCCTGCAGCACGATATTCGTTCGGCTTAACTCCCGGTTCAGGCGTCGATGCTGGATGAAGATTAGAAACGCCATCAGAAATATGGTGGCCAGCGTAACCAGCACGCGGAAGCTCGATGCTTTGTGCGGAAGCCGCGGATCGAGCAGCGCAATCAGAGCAATGATGGGTAATGAGAGAACAGCCATCATCGCCAGGTCTGCCATCCACGCCCCATAGGATTCCTCTCCTGCCATCTCCGGTGTCGCCGTTAGTCCGTGGCCAGCGAGCGCCACGACCGCGTAAACCGCAAAAGATCCGCAATAGGGGATGTCGTACCAACTGCCGGTGTAATACAACCCCTGCGCAAGAGCGCGATTAATCAGGAAAAATGCGATCGCATTGAAAATGGCCGCGCCGCAGAAGAACAAATAAAACCTCTTCCAAGTTCCGCGGCTTTCCCGCCAGAACAGCAGCAAAACTCCGATCATAACGATCGACCCTGCTTCAGAGAGGAGATCGAAGTTCCGGCTGTAATTGGCTACGTTCGGCGACGGGTACTGCCAGCACACCACGAGCGAAACATAAAGATCCAACCACCAGAGCACAAGCAAGAGGAAGTCCAGCAGTCCGAAACGTGCGCTCGCCGACGACGGCTGGCGATGTGGCCGCAGCAGCAGCCCCCCCAACATCGGCGCGCCGGCCAAAAAGAGCAAGGCGTCGGCCGGATACATATCCGGCAGTCTTCGCCGGATCACAAGATCCCAGACATCCCAAACAATCTGATCGGCCAGCCAGAGCGCCCAGCCTGCGGCCTGCAGCATCCAGAACCACCGCACCCGGCCTTTGGCAGCGAGGGCGTTGCAGGTAAACGCCAGCATGGCGCACACGATCAACAGCGTGCCGAACGTGTCGCTCACAAGGGCGACCGTCATCCCCCGCGGCAGCAACAGACACCCCGCCGTCAGCAGCGCGGTGAACAGCACCGTAACCCACAGAAGTAGTTTTAAGTGATTGCGGCCCTGCACCCTTCCCCACCTTCGCGGGCGGACTCAGCCCTTGGCGCCTTTGGAATATGCGACGCGGTACCTTTGACCGTCGATCTCCCTGCGCAGGTCCTCCCAAATATTGTCCGGCATTTCCAAAAACACTTTTACGATCTCCGGATCGAATTGGCGGCCTGAAAACTTGTCGATTTCCGTACGGGCCGCCTGCGATGATTGCGCAGGCCGGTAAGGACGGGTCGAGGTGATCGCGTCAAAAGTATCGGCCACCGAAAATATGCGAGCCCCGAGAGGGATCTCTTCCCCCTTTAATTGGCGAGGATAGCCTTCACCATTAAACCACTCCTGGTGCGAATACACGATCTCCGCTACTTCCGCCAGGAAAGGGATCTTCTTGACGATCTGATAGCCGTGGTAGGCGTGCTCTTTCATGATGAGCATTTCTTCTGGCTCAAGCTTGCCCGGTTTGTTCAGTATCTTGTCGGGAATGGCCATCTTTCCGATGTCGTGCAGGAAAGCTCCGCGAGCAATGATGGTGATCTGTTCGCGGGGTAACCCTAGCGCCTGGGCAATGGCAATGGTGAAGAGCGTCACCCGCCGGGAATGGCCCTCCGTCTCACGATCTTTTAGATCCAGCGCATCGCCCAAGGCTTCGAGCGTAATGTCATAGGAGCGCTCCAGATTGGCGATAGCCGTTTGCAGTTGGTCGGTGCGCGCCTTGACCAGCGATTCCAGATTCGTCTGATAGTTCCGGTTTTCTACTTTGAGCCGCCGGTTCTCGAGCGCCCGGCTGACGGTGTTGAGTAGTTGCTCGCGCTCGAACGGCTTCAGCAAGTAGTCATAGGCGCCGTTCCGGATGGCTGCCAGCGCGACCGAGATATCGTGAACGGCGGTAACCATCACCACCGGCATGTCGGGGTATTTCTCTTTGGTGCGCTCCAGCAACCCGATGCCATCCAGATCAGCCATCATCAGGTCGGAAAGCATCAACTCAAAGTCTTCTCCGGAGTTCAAAACGGCGAGCGCCTCCATGCCAGAACCTGCTTGTTTGCAGGCATATCCGGCCGTGCCGAGCATAGAAGCGACGATTTCCCGAATCGGCTCTTCGTCGTCAACAACAAGAATGCGATCTGGCATGGTCTGCACGAAAGACTATCGGCGATTGTACCCTTTCGGCGAGATTCCGAAAGTAATCATTGAGGGGCGGAAACTCCATCGAGATTGCGGCCCACCATGATATTCAGAGACGAGGACTCCGTACGCCCGGAACGCGATGAGCGATTTGCTCTCACTAGTTTGGAACGCGGTGGCAAGCCTGGGATTGGCCCGGCCGTCAGCCACGGAATGGACGCTGCTGATTCTGCTGGCGGCCTCTGTCCTCGTGCTGCGTGCTCTCCGCGATCATTACTTCAAACTCTGGGTCCTGGGCTGGGCGGCATTTGTCGTTTCGCGATTCTCCGAGCATTGTTTTGCACCCAGAATCCCGGCGCCCTTCGATTTGCTGGTCGTGCAGTCCACCTTTGCCCTCGCCGTCGGCCTTCTGGCCGGAGCGGTTCTGCTGTATGCGCGCGTGCGCGATCTGATTATTCCTCTCATGGTGATCACGCCGGTGCTGGTCGGCTTCGCCGGTGCCCGGGTGCTGTTGTGGTCCGAATCACTGCCGCTGCGCTTTGCTTTGGAAGTCGGCTATCGGGTGGTGTTGCTGGTTGCCGCGATTGCCCTGTTGCGCGCTCGCCGTGGCCGCTGGCACGCCTCGGCCTGGCTTGTGGCTTTGTGCCTGCTGGTGCTGCATCTTTCCTGGGCTCCGCTAACCGAGCAAGTCCCCGGCGTGGCGCTGATCGCGACTGACATTGCTCTACCGATCACCATGTTGATCCTCGTGCTCGGTGAAATGCGCGCCCGGACCCGCCGCCTGCAAGCCATGCAGTCGCTGACGGAAAGCATTGCCAGCGCTCAGCAATACGGAAGTGTAGTGCAGTGCGCGGTGGAGCAGTTGCAGCAAGTGTGTGGCGTCCGCGCGTGCTGGTTCCGGCTGATGGAAGGCGGCCATCTCGTCGCCACACACGCTGCCGGTCTTTCTGGGGAGTTCCTGCGCGACGCCGGCTTTGCCGCAATCACCGATGACGTTTCGAAAGTGTGGGAGAAGCGTACTCCCAAGGCGGAGAAGGCGGAAAACGCCGCCACTGAGCCAGCCGAGTGCCTCGCCGTCGAAAAGATTCGCCAGCTTGTGATCGCACCGGTGGTAGGCAATAAGTCTCCGGTCGGGCTGCTGATGATCGGCCATTCCAGCGGCCGCCAGTGGACAGCGGAAGAACTAGAGTTCGTGCAAAGCTGCGCCCGGCAAATCGCCCTGGCGGTCGAAAACTTCCGCCTGCTCGAACAGGTTCTGCGTTCGCAACGCCAGTGGATGAATACCTTCGACTCCATCCACGATGTCATTCTCGCGCACGACTCCGACTATCGCGTGATCAAGGCGAACCAGGTATTGCTCGAACAGATTGGCCAGGCACCGGCCGACGTCATCGGCAGCACTTGCGAGTCGGCGTTGCCGCATACCTTCGGGGAGTGGACCGGCTGTCCCTACTGCGCCATGGGTGGTGACGAGGAATTCACGGAAGGAGCCGACCCCTGCTTTGGCGGATTTTCTGTGGTCTCGACCTCCTCCTACACCGATCAGGGGACGCAGCAAAAAGGTACGATTCACGTTGTCCGCGATATCACGGACCGCCGCTCCGCCGAAGAACGTTACCGGCTGCTGTTCGAACAGGTGCAGGAAGGTGTTTACGTCGCCGATCCTGCGGGCCGGCTCATCGACTGCAACGACGCCTTCGTGCACATGCTGGGTTACAGCAACCGCGACGAGCTGCAAGTGCTGAACCTGGACAAGGAAATCTGCGTTGATCCCAACCAGCGTGAGGCTTTCCGTCGCGAGATCGAAACCCACAACTACGTTCGCAATTTCGAGGTCACGCTGCGCCGCCGGGATGGCACGCTGCTGCTGGCCGTCGAGAGCAGCTTCGCGACGCGCGATGCCACAGGCGCGGTAGAACGTTATCAGGGATTCGTTCTCGACATGACCGAAAAGCGGCGCGCCGAAGACGAGATGCAGCGCCGCAATCGCGAACTGAATGCGCTGAACGCGATGGCTGTGGTGGCGGCACAATCGTTCGACTTGGACGAGATCCTCAACCTCACCCTGCGGCAGGTGGTCACTCTGTTCGCGGCCGAGAGCGGTACGGTCTATCTCTCGGACATCGACAGCCCGACCTATCGCCGACGGGCCGCATGGGGGCCGCGCAGCCGCGATAAGGGACGTCCTTCAGAAATTTCCTTCCCTGAGAGCTTTGGCGACTTGGTAATGCGCTCACGCGCCGAGGTCGTTACGACAGAATATCTACCGCACTTGCCACCCAAGGTTGCCGAGTTCTTGCGATCGGAATCCGATCGCTCCTGGATCTGGGTTCTGTTCTGGGCCAAGGATGCGCCGGTCGGCCTGATGGGTTTGTGCAGCCATCTCGGATATCAATATTCGTCGAATGACGAAAACCTGCTGGTCGCTATCAGCAGGCAATTGGCCACGACCATCGAAAAGGTACGGCTGTATGAAGAAACCTGCCGCGCCTACGAAGACCTGCGCAAGACGCAGGAACAATTATTGCAAAGCGAGAAGATGTCGGCGGTGGGTCAGCTGATCGCCGGCGTCGCCCACGAGCTCAACAACCCGTTGACCGCCATTCTCGGCTACGCGCAACTGCTCGAAACCGAAGGACTCAACCCACGCGCCCAGGATTTCGTCACGAAGCTGTTCAAGCAGGCGCAGCGGACTCATCGAGTCGTACAGAACCTGCTTTCATTCGCGCGTCAGCGCAAGCCACAGCGGGATGAGGTCGACATTCGCAAGGTGCTCGAAGAAACGCTCACTCTGCGCGACTACGATCTCAAAATCAATAACATCAAGGTCGAGCGTGACGTTCCCTCCGAAGCTGCGATGGTCGTTGCCGATCCGCATCAGCTTGAGCAGGTTTTTCTGAACATCATCAATAACGCCGTCGATGCCATTCTCGAGACCGGACGCACCGGAGCTTTGAGGATTCAAATCAGTTCCCAGGGCGGAAACATCTGTACCCAGTTCTCTGACAATGGCGCGGGAATTAAAGATCCCAAACGCATCTTCGATCCTTTCTACACCACCAAGAGTGTCGGCAAAGGCACCGGCCTTGGACTCAGCATCTGCTATGGGATTGTGAAGGAACACGGCGGAGACATTCTCGCCAGTAACAATGCGGAAGGTGGCGCAACCATCGAGGTCAAGCTGCCGGCGGCAGTTGTTGCGGTTGCAGAACCGGAAGCCGCGAAGCCCGCGCCCCGCCTTCACGAAGGCGCTGTTCACGGACGCGTCCTGCTGGTCGAAGAAGAAGAAGCCGTGCTTGAATTCGAGCGTGACGTGCTCATTGGCGCCGGTGCATCGGTGGTTACGGCGAAGACCGCCGACGATGTGAAGACTCGCCTGCTCTCCGAACCGTTTGACGCTGTGATCATGAGCGGCAAGATGGCGAACCAGTGGAATGCCAAAGAATCATACCCGTGGCTCAAAGAGAACTGTCCGGGCATGGAGACGCATGTTCTCTACACGTTCTCCAACAGCGTAGAACCCGGCGACGGACGCTCATTCCTGCAGGAGAACAGCATTCCCTACCTGGTGAAGCCCTTCGAAGTGGCAGAACTCATCAGCCAAGCCCGCAAGCTGCTGCAGAAGGCGCAGGCGGCTGGCGCGGGCGCGGACTAGTCTCTGCAAGGTTGTCACCGTCTCTCTCGATCCATCCGACCACCGTGATCCGCGATTGGACAGTGAAAGATGCGTGGTCACGCCCCTTAGTCCGGGCAACGCCATCAAATCCAGCCGGTTTCGAGTCTATCGGTCCCCGAAACGCACAGCCATCCACACCCTTCCTCCACCTCTCTTTGCGCTAGACTAACCACAGACCCATGTCCCAATTCGTCCACCTGCACCTGCACACTGACTATTCCCTGCTCGATGGCGCCTGTGACGTCGAAAAACTCTGCGAACATGTGAGCAAGCTGGGCATGCCGGCCGTGGCCATGACCGACCACGGCAACATTTTTGGCACCGTGCACTTCGTGAATGCGGCGAACAAGCACGGCGTGAAGCCGATTGTCGGATGCGAACTGTACGTCTGCAAAAAGGACGACCACCGCGCCGCGCCCGAAGGCGATACCTACAACCACCTGCTGGTGCTGGCGGAAAACGAAGAGGGCTACCGCAACCTGGTAAAGATCACCTCTGAGGCCTCGCTGCACGGTTTCTACTACAAGCCGCGGGTGAGCAAGAAATTTCTCGCCGAGCACTCCCGCGGCCTGATCGGCCTTTCCGGATGCTTGAAGGGCGAAGTCGCCGAGCGCCTGATGGAGAACAACTACGAGGCCGCCAGGACGGCCGCCGGCACCTTCGTCGACATCTTCGGTAAAAACAACTTCTTCCTCGAAATCCAGGATCAGGGCCTGGAGATGGAGCACCGCATCCATCCCGGTCTCTTCAAGCTGGAACAAGATCTAGGCCTGCCGCTGGTGGCGACGAACGACAGCCACTATCTTTGCGAAGACGACGCGCACGCGCAAGACGTGATGGTCTGCATTCAGACCGGGAAATCGATCCGCGACACGGCCCGCATGAAGTTCGAGGGCACGCAGTTTTTTGTCAAGAACGCGGACGAAATGTACCGCGTCTTCAAGGACTCGCCCGACGTCCTTACACGCACTCTCGACATCGCCGAGCGCTGCAGCTTGCGCCTCGAAAAGGTCGCCAATCCCTTCCCGCAGTTTGAAGTTCCTCCTGGCTACACCATCGACAGCTATTTCGTTCACGTCACGCGAGAAGGCTTCGCCCGCCGGCTTGAGGCGCTGCGACCGCTGCACGATCAAAGCAAGCTGAAGCACTCGATTACCGACTACGAGCAGCGCCTGGAGCGCGAACTCACAATCATCCAGCAGATGAAGTTTCCCGGATACTTCCTCATCGTCTGGGACTTCATCCGCTACGCAAAAGAACGCGGCATTCCTGTCGGCCCAGGCCGCGGATCAGCCGCTGGATCCCTAGTCTCCTACGCGCTCGGCATCACCGACATCGACCCGCTGCAACACGAGTTACTCTTCGAGCGCTTCCTCAATCCCGAGCGCGTATCGATGCCCGATATCGACATCGATTTCTGCATGAACCGCCGCGGCGAAGTCATCGACTATGTCACCCAGAAATACGGCCGCGACAACGTTGCCCAGATCATCACCTTCGGCACCATGGCTGCCAAGGCTGCGATTAAAGACGTTGGCCGCGCCATGGACATCCCCTACGCCGACGTCGACCGCATCGCCAAGATGGTGCCAACCCAGTTGAACATCACGCTGGAACAGGCGATTGAAGACTCGCCGCAATTGCGCGAGGCGATCGAGAAGGACGGCCAGATTCGCGAGTTGTTTCAGACTGCCAGGAAGCTGGAAGGCCTGGTGCGCAACTCCGGTGTGCACGCTGCGGGCGTGGTGATCTCTCCGCGCCCACTGACCGATCTCGTTCCGCTGCATCGCACAAAGAACGACGAAATCGTGACCGCCTTCGACATGGTAGCCATCGAAAAGATGGGTCTGTTGAAGATGGACTTCCTCGGCCTGACCACCCTCACGATCCTCACAGACGCGATGAAACTCATCGAGCAGACGCGAGGCACGCCGCTTACGCTCGAACAGATTCCGCTCGAAGATAACGAAACCTACGTGAAGGTCTTTCACAAGGGACTCACCTCGGGCGTCTTCCAGTTTGAATCGCACGGCATGCGCGACGTGCTGCGTAAATACCAGCCGAACTCGATCGAAGATCTCACGGCGCTCAACGCACTCTACCGACCGGGCCCGATCCAAGGCGGCATGATCGACGACTTTGTCGACCGCAAGCACGGACGCAAGAAGGTTGAATACGAACTGCCGGAACTGCAGGAGATTCTGCAAGAGACGCTGGGCGTGATCGTGTACCAGGAGCAGGTGATGCAGATCGCCAACCGGCTTGCTGGATACTCGCTGGGAGAAGCCGACCTGCTCCGCCGGGCCATGGGCAAGAAGAAGGCGGAGGAGATGGCGCAACAGCGCGAGCGGTTCGTTGAAGGCGCCGCGCAGCGGAAGTATCCGCCTAAGAAGATCGAAAAGATTTTCGATCTTATGGCACAGTTTGCCGGATACGGCTTCAACAAATCGCACTCCGCGGCTTACGCGCTGCTCGCCTATCACACGGCGTATTTGAAGACGCACTACCCTGTTGAGTTCATGGCGGCGCTGTTGACCTCAGTGACCGGATCTACAGATGACGTCGTTAAGTACATCAACGAGTGCCGGGAGATGGGGATCGCCGTGGATGCGCCGGATATCAACGTTTCTGATGCGAACTTCACTCCACACGGCGAAAACATCCGCTTCGGATTAGCCGCGGTGAAGAACGTCGGCGGCAATGCCATCGAATCGATTGTTGCTGCCCGAAAGAAGCTGCGCCGCTTCAAATCAATCTTCGAGTTCTGCGAGAACGTCGACCTTCGCCTGCTCAACAAGCGAGTGCTTGAATCTTTGATCAAGAGCGGCGCCATGGATTCACTCGGCCGCCGTGCCCAACTCATGGCCGTTCTCGACAAAGCCATGGAGCAGGCGCAGAAGAGTCAGCGCGACGCCGAATCCGGCCAGCACGGCCTGTTTGGCGTGTTCCAGCAGGAAGAGCCGGAGACTGCCAACGATCGCCTGCCCAACATCCCTGACTGGGACGAGCACACGCGGCTCAGCGCAGAAAAAGAAATCCTGGGATTCTTCATCACCGGTCACCCGCTGGAGAAATACAAAGATAAGCTGCAAGATCTGCAGGCGCTGAGCGTGGAAGAGATCGGCGCGATGACGAAGTCCACCGGCAAGGATGAGACCATCGTCACGGCCGGAATCATCAGCAACGTGCGCGTGCTGAAGTCAAAGAAGGGCGACTTCTACGCGCAGGCCAACCTTGAAGATATGTCCGGGTCCATCGACATGATCGTCTTCCCCGAGGCCTTTAAACGCATCGGGGAGAAGGTGAAGCTCGAGGTTCCGGTACTGGTCAAGGCCGGGGTTCGCATCGAAGAGGGCGCAAATCCAAAGATCACGGCGGCCGAGATATTGCCGCTCGAGGACGCCAAGGTTCCTCTGCCCCGCGCCATTCGCGTCCGCATTCCGCTCGAATCCTCCGGCGAAGCCACAATCGACAGCCTGCACAATCTGTTTTTAGAGCGCAAAGGTGAGGCCAAAGTGTTATTTGACGTGGAACGCCAAGGGGATTTCATGGTGGTGATGGAGGCGGAAGGCTATAATGTCATCCCGGACCGCAATTTCATCGCCCGGGTCGAACAGTTGTGCGGGCGCGGCAGCGTTCGCATCATCAGCTGAGTCAGCTGGCGCAAGGCCGAGTTGAAAGGGCGCGACTTCAGCCGCGCCGTCAAGGTCAGAAAACAGACGCGCCTTTAGGCGCCGATTTGCCGACAATGGCAGCCACCGAAAAAGCGCAGCAGGAGCTGGAACAGATCGAGCGGCAGGTCGCCGAGATGGAAGCCGGCGAAACTGACGACGCGACCCGCCGTCAGATTACCAAATTGCAGGACCGGATTGATATCCTTCGCCGCGAGATGAACGCGCCTCCCACTGCCTGGCAAAAGACGGAACTGGCGCGCCATCCGCAGCGCCCGCAGTCGCTCGATTACATCGAACGCGTGTTCACCGATTTCAGCGAGATTCACGGTGACCGGGGCTTTGGAGACGATGCGGCTATTATTTGCGGCATGGCCCGTTTTCATGGCGAAGAGGTGGTCGTCGTCGGTACGCAAAAAGGCCGCGACATGAAGCAGCGCGTTTTCCGCAATTTCGGCACACCGCATCCGGAGGGCTACCGCAAGGCGATTCGTGTGATGCAGGTTGCCGAGAAGTTTCGCCGCCCGATTTTCACGCTGGTCGACACCGACGGCGCCTACCCCGGCATCAACGCTGAAGAGCGCGGACAAGCCGAAGCCATCGCCTACAACCTGCGCGAGATGGCGCGGCTGGAAGTCCCTATCATCGCCACCGTAATCGGCGTCGGGGGAAGCGGCGGCGCTTTGGCCATCGCGGTCGCCGATCGCGTTCTGATGATGGAAAACTCCATCTACTCTGTGATCTCGCCCGAAGGCTGCGCCGCTATCATGTGGCGCGATGCCAGCAAGAAAGAACTGGCTGCGGAGGCTATGCGCATTACCGCAACCGACCTGAGTGAACTGGGCTGCATCGACGACATTGTTCCCGAGCCCGAGGGCGGAGCGCATCGCGATCACGAGGCTGCCGCCAATTTACTCGATGCCATCCTCCAGAAGCACCTCGCCGAGTTGAAGAAAATCACCCCGGCCGAATTGGTCGCATCACGATATAATAAGTTTCGGACCATCGCCCAGTTCTTCAAGACCGAATCGTGAGCTTGTCGGTACATTTCCCTCTGTGTCCTTCGCGAAGCCGTCCTCTGCGAACTCTGCGGTCAAAATCTTAAACCGCCGTGAGCGCCGAGGATTCGCAGAGCATGCAGAGAAGCGTGGCGCGCAAGAACCGTGTGAGCTACTAGGAAGGGGCGAAAGGCCGCCACGCGCGGTCCATGCCGCCGTATAATTGAAATGTTTCCTTCTCCGCAATCCATAAAGATGGGCGATTGGGTTCAGCCCGCTGATTGAAAAAGGAAGGTGTTGGGATGGCCACATCGGATGTCGTGCCCCGGGAATCCGCCGGAGGCATGAGCAAGCAGCGCATCGTCAATGACATGAGCATTCAGGTCGCGACGGTGAACGGCTCAGGTTCGCAGAGTTCAAATACAGTTTTACTGCGCAGCATTTTTCAGATGGGCGTACCCGTCTCGGGCAAGAATATGTTCCCGTCGAACATCGCGGGACTGCCCACCTGGTATACCATCCGCGCCAATAAGAACGGCTACATCGGCCGCAAGAAGGAAATCGACTTCCTCGTTGCCATGAATCCGGAGACGGCGACCGAAGATACCATGTCACTCGCGCCTGGCGCGTCGGTGCTTTATGACGAACCTCTCGCGCTCCACAAGTTGCGTGACGATCTGATCTTCTACTCGGTTCCCTACGACAAGATTGTGGCTGCAGTTTGTACGGAAGCCAAGCTACGCAAGCTCGTGAAGAACATGGTGTATGTCGGCGTGGTGGCCGCTCTGCTCACGATCGACATGGCCGAGGTGGAGAAGGCCATCCGCAAGCAGTTCGCCAAGAAAGTGAAGGCCGCCAATCTGAATTTGGCGGCGGCGCAGGCCGGCTTCGAATATGCGAAAGCTAATCTCCAGAAACGCGGCGTGTTCTATATCGAGCGCATGGATAAGACCGCCGGCAAGGTCATCATCGATGGCAACTCCGCCGCCGCTCTCGGCTGCATGTTCGCGGGATGCACCGTCGTCACCTGGTACCCGATCACGCCGTCATCGTCACTAGTCGAGACGATGATCGAGTACATGAAGGAATACCGCATCGGCCCCGACGGCAAGGCGACGTTTGCCATCGTTCAAGCGGAAGACGAACTGGCCGCAATCGGCATGGTGATCGGCGCAGGCTGGGCGGGCGCGCGCAGCATGACAGCAACCGCTGGCCCTGGCATTTCGCTTATGGCAGAATTCGCCGGACTCGCCTACTACGTCGAAGTCCCGGGCGTGATCTGGGATATCCAGCGTGTCGGCCCATCAACAGGTCTCCCCACGCGCACATCGCAAGGCGATGTTCTCTCGACCGCTTTCCTCTCGCACGGAGACACGAAGAACATCATGCTGATTCCCTGCTCCGTCGAGGAGTGCTTCAGCATGGCAACGGATGCATTCAACCTCGCCGAGCAATTCCAGACGCTGGTCTTTGTCATGTCCGATCTCGATCTCGGCATGAATAACTGGATGTCCGACCCGTTCACCTATCCCACTACGCCGATCAAGCGCGGCAAGGTGCTGAGCAAGGAAGACCTCGATCGACTGGGCGGATTCGCTCGCTACAAAGACGTCGATGGCGACGGCATTGGCTACCGTACATTGCCTGGCACACCGCACACGGCAGCCGCTTACTTCGCGCGTGGCAGCGGTCACAACGAAAAAGCTCAGTACAGCGAGCGCGCCGATGATTTCGAGAACAACATGGAGCGTCTGAACCGCAAGTTCGAAACCGCGCGCTCTTTCGTTCCGCGGCCCGAGATCACAAAGGGCCACCATGCCAAGATCGGCATCATCGGCTACGGCACCTCGCACTGGGGCATCACCGAGAGCCGTGATCAACTCCGCGCCGAGTATGGCATTGAGACTGACTATCTGCGCCTCCGCGCCTATCCTTTCACGCGCGAGGTGCACGACTTCGTCGAGCAACACGAGCATGTCTACGTGGTCGAGCAGAATCGTGACGCGCAAATGCTCAGCCTGCTGAAACTCGATCTGAAGCCTGAGTTGACGCCGCGGCTGCGCAGCATCGCCCACATCACCGGACTGCCGCTCGATGCACGGTCCATCACTGACGAACTGACCAGCATGGAGGGCAAGTAAATGGGAACCACAACTGTTGAGCCCGGCGCAGCCACACCCGGGCCGAAAACGAACCGAATCGGCCTCACTGTTATCGACTACAAGGGCGGCAAGACGACTCTCTGCGCAGGATGCGGCCACAACGCGATCTCTGAGCGCATCATCGAGGCGATGTTTGAGATGGGTGTTGAGCCCGAATTCGTGATCAAGCCGAGCGGCATTGGCTGCTCGTCGAAAACACCCGCATATTTCCTGACTCGCTCCCACAGTTTCAATGCCGTCCACGGACGCATGCCCTCAGTCGCGACTGGGGCACTCCTGGCCAATCGCAAACTGATCTGCATCGGCGTCAGCGGAGATGGCGACACCGCCTCGATCGGCGTCGGACAGTTCGTGCATCTCATGCGCCGCAATCTTCCAATCATCTACATCATCGAAGACAATGGCGTATACGGGCTCACCAAGGGCCAGTTCTCCGCGACTGCCGATCTCGGGTCGAAGCTAAAGACCGGAGTGGTCAACGACCTTCCGCCAATCGACACCTGCGCGCTGGCGATCCAACTCGGCGCCACGCTCGTCGGACGCTCCTTCTCAGGCGACAAGCGTCAGCTTAGCGCCATGTTGAAGGCCGCTATCGCACACAAAGGGACCGTCATGCTCGACGTGGTTTCGCCATGCGTGACCTTCAATGACCACGAGGGCTCCACCAAGTCCTACAAGTATGTGAAGGAACACGAAGAGACCCTGCAGGATGTGAGCTTCGTCCCCCACTTTGAGGACATCAACGTGGAATACGACCCGGGCTCGACCATTCAGGTCACGATGCACGATGGCTCGCGTCTCCATCTTCGCAAGCTGGAAGAGGACTACGATCCCACCAACAAGATCAGCGCCCTTACTCGTCTCACCGAAGCTCACGAGAACGGTGAAGTGCTGACGGGATTGTTCTACGTGAATCCCGAGGCGCCGAATTTCCTAGAGATGCTGAATGTGGTCGACCAGCCGCTGGCGACGCTGCCCGACTCGGTGACGCGTCCGCCCAAGGAAGTGCTCGACGCTTGCATGGAAGAGCTACGCTAGTCTCTTTCTCAACGAAGAGAGGGCCTCGCATTGAGGCCCTCTCTTTGATTCCTGATTTGTCTACGCCGTCTTTAACTTAGGCTCTCCGCTATGCTCGGGGTTCTCGCCGGGCTCAGGGAAATCTGTGTCCGCACCCTTGATCATCGGATCCTGATCTCGATGTCCGAGTTGCAGCTGCAAGCCAAGATTCCCCGGAATTTTATGATCCTCGGTTTCTGTCGCGCCCTTCGCTGTATCCTGGTCAATCTTATTCTCTGTCATGAGTCCGCCTTCTTGCGATGATCGGGGCATACAGATGGCCGGAGAAGAGCCGCCCCTCAAGAGTAAGTCTATGCCTGGCAAAGATCGAATAGAATAGCTTTCTCAGAAGAAGGTTGTCGGAGTATGAAAAAGATATTTCTGTCCCTGATGACGTGCTGCATGTTCAGCGTATTTGCCCTGGCCACTGTAACCCACGCCTCGCTGACTCCGTTGAAGCACCGGGCTCGTCATCAACACACCAAACACCACGCCCACCACGCCACGAAGCACGCTGTCCGCCACAAGCACTACCGGTCGGTTTAGTCCGAACCCTGGATCGTCCGGCGAGTCTATCGGCCCGAGCTGCTTACCCCAGCCTTGCGCAGCCGCTCCCGCGCCTGCAACGCTTCCGGCGAATGCGGGTATCGCTGAATCAGATGCCGCAGTTCGCTCACGCCTTCGTCCTGCTTGCCGAGTTCGAGCAGCGAGAATCCCTTTTTCAACTGCGCTGATGCCGCCTTGTTCCCGCTCGGAAAATTCTGCAGGACCTGATCGTAGCTCTGCACCGCCTGCTGATAATTCGCGGCCTTGAACTGCAACTCGCCCAGATAGTAGTAGGAATTTCCCGCCAGATCAGTGTTGGGATAGAACTTGATGTAATCGGAGAATTCCTGTGTCGCTAGATCGTTCTTGCCGCCGTTGTAGTCGCGCAGGCCGTTGTTGTAGAGCACGTCGGGCGGCGGCGCCGATGCCATTTGCTGCTGCTGCGCTTGTGTCGTCGCCTGCTGCGCGGCAAAGCTCTGCTGCGTCGCTTGCATATCTTCCAACTGTTTGGTCACCTTCGCCAGGCGCACCTTGATCTCATCCATGGTGTCGTTCAGCGCCTGGATCTGACCGGAGAGTTGGTCGCCCTTCGATCCCTCGTCGCCTTGCTGTTTCTGCAAGGTTGTCTGTAGCGTATTCAACGCGCTGGCGACTTTGTTCACAGCATCGGTATCTTTTTCGACGAGATTTCTCATGACCCCCATGCGCTCGTCGAAGCTGCGCTGCATGGCTGTCATCTGCTCCTGCAGTTGCTGTACCTGCGTCTGCAGCTGCACCATTTCCTTGTTCGCGCCGAAGGCCGGAGCCACACTCAACCAAAGGATCAGAAATAGCGCTATAAGCGCCGAAATACGGTGTGTTTTCATAGCATGTTTCCCTGGATACGCATTCTTAGATGCTTTGATTGTCCCACAGGGCTGGGGGGATTCGACATCCGAAAGGGCCGTGGGAACCGGAAGATTCACTGGCGCCAGGCAATCGCTGAACTAGTCGCGGCCTGCGCTAGCAGGTAACAACGTTAGAAAAGAAAGACGGGGGACGCTGAACGCGCCCCCCCGAAAGAACGGCTATTTCTGATACACGAGGTGCCCGCGGCGATTCTGCTGCCAGCAAGCTTCGTTGCTCTCGTTGCAGAACGGCTTTTCTTTGCCGTAGCTGATCGTCTTGATGCGGCTTGCATTCACACCTAGCGTAGTCAGAGCGGTCTTCACCGCGCTGGCACGTTGGTCGCCCAACGCCAGGTTGTAGTCGGTCGATCCGCGCTCGTCGCAGTGCCCCTCGATCGTGATATTGATGCCCCCGTGCTGGGCGAGGAACTGCGCGTCGGCCTGGATGGAAGACTGCTGATCGGATCGGATGTCTGACTTGTCGTAGTCGAAGTAGACATCTTTCACGTTTTGGCTAAACAAGTCCTCATCGCTGACACTGGGCGTCGGCGGTGGAGGCGGCGGTGGAGGCGCTTGCGTCACCGTCAACCGGGCGGTAGCCTCCTGCGTTCCACCCGAACCCTTCGCGGTGAGGTGATAGGTGGTCGAATCCGTCGGCGAAACGCTTTGCGAGCCGTTTGGCTGCACCGCGCCAATGCCGTCAATCGACACGTCTGTGGCGTTGCTGGTCTGCCACGTCAACGACGCAGACTGACCGGCCTGAATGGTTGCCGGCGCCACCGAGATGGAGGCCGTCGGAGCAGGTGGCGGTGGCGGGGGTGGTGGCGGCGGCGGAGCGGCTTTCTTCTTGCACGCACCGAGCATCAGGAGAGCGCTAAGAGCAAAGATCAGCACAACCCACTTCATACGTGATTGCTTCACTTGGTTCCTCCTACGACCCCGAAGGGGCCAGACGAAGTTATGTACTATTTCCAACTCCAATTAGGCTGCGTATTACGTCCGGTAAAAGTCAACTGCTGAAGTTTCGTGCCGTCCGCCAGCATGCTCCATATCTGCAAACTCCCGGAGCGATTTGACTGAAACACTATATGCCGTCCATCGGGAGACCACGAGGGAAAATCGTTCTTCCCCCCGTCATGCGTAAGCTGGACCCACTGCTTGCTGGCAATATCCATCAGGTATAAATCGAGCGCCCCCGGATCTCCAGGCCCGTATTTACGCACCCAGGCAAACGTCAGGAATTGACCGTTGGGCGCCCAGTTCGGCGATACAGCATATCCCTGGTCGGTCATGCGCTGCTGATTGGTGCCGTCGGCTTCCATCGTATAAATCTGTGGCAATCCCGTGCGGCCGCTGACGAACCCAATCTGCCCGTCGGTCTTTCGATTCCAAACCGGCGAAACGTCCGGACCCTTGTCCGTGGTCAGTCGCCGCGAATTCCCACCGGAAGCATCCGCCACGTAGATCTCGGATTCCCCTGACCGGGACGACGAAAGTGCCAACTTCGTCCCGTCTGCCGACCACGCTGGCGAGAGGTTCGTCCCGCCAAAATGCGGGAAGGTCAGTGCCCGGTTCAGGTCGAGGGAATACATCATAATCTCCCAGCCGGTTTTCGTCAGCGCGCTGAAAGCGAGCCGCGACCCGTCTGGCGAAATCCGGGGCGACAGCGCGATCGAACCCAGGCGCGTGATCTGGTGCTGATTCGAACCGTCATAGTCCATCGCCCAGATTTCCTTGTGCCCTGTCCGATCGCTCACGAAATAGATCTGCGTTTCTGCGATGCCCTGAATGCCGCCGCCCAGCCGAAAAATAATCTCGTCGGCGAACTTGTGCGCCATGACCCGCGCTGCAGCGTCGCTCGCGGCATCGGAGTACTGTTTGCCGAGGATCTGCGGCGACTGGATGTTCTTGACGTCGAAGAGCCAGCCTTGCACGGTCAGCCTGCCGCTGGCCACGCCCAGATTCCCAAACGCCAGCATCGCCGCATTCGGAGGAGGCGCATTCCACGCCAGGAAATTCACGTCCGGTGGCTGCCCGGGTACCTGCAAGGGATAAAAGCTCTTCGACACCAACTCGACCACTCCCGATACGTCTAGATCGTTCCAAAGAGTGTCGTTGAACGTCTTGAGCAGCGCAGCATTTCCAGGATCGTTCGTGGCGGGCTTGAAGTCGGCGACCGCAAGGCGGACTTTCTCCACTCCCAGGCTTGTGCCTGTTTTCACCCAATCTTGCGCTTGAACAGCAGCGCAAGCCAGCCAAGAAGCAAGAAGCAGCAAGGATGCACGAGCCAGAACGCAGGTCCTGCCCTTCCGTCCCTTATCTGTTCTAGCGGATTCGTCCTGTCGCATCAGAAGTAAAGATTTCGCGCGAAACAATATCGTAGCCCGATATGAATTGCTTTGCAAGAACTCGTGGATAGATAAAACTCTTCCATTCATTCAATTGTCCCTATTCTCCGCTCTTTTCCGTTCCCGTCCCATAAGGTACCGGGTTGATTACGGACCAGAGGTACATCTGATTTACCTCTTATAGTCGAACCAATACTCGACAGAAATCTTGCTTCCCGGATAATCCGGGGGCAATGGACCGAATGTGTCGATGCGTTGCAGCGCGCGCGCCGCCGAGATGTCCAGCGACGGAACTCCGCTCGACTGCTCGACCCGAACATTGGCCGGGTGCCCATCACGCGCTACGTCGAACGTGATGTATACCCGTTGGGCTGTGGTAATCCTCGGATCCACCTCGTACTTTAGCCAGTTCTCTGAGACTTTTCGCTGGATGACTTGTACGTACCAGCCGTACTTGGTGCCGAAATCGCCGCCGCCCCCGGTAATGCCGAATCCGCCCTTTGCTCCGGCCGCGCTGAATGTTCCATAAGGACCGCTCACCGGGCCTCCCTCGCCAAACGCGACCTGATTCTCCTCCGGTTCGGGCGCGGACTGCGGTTTCGACTTCGATTCAGTGATCTGCTTCTTCGGCGGCTGTTTGATCTTCTTGTTTTTGCCTGAAATCTCGATGGCCTCGGGCTCTTTCTCTTCGATCTTCGGCTGCGATTGAGTGATCCCTTTCGACTCATTGGCCAGCACGTTCTGCGTTTGCGCAGGATTGGCCGGCAGCGGAACCGTGCTCACCAGCGTCGCGCCGATGGCTTCCCCACCTCCGCCTGAGCCCCACGTGTCGCCAGTGCCTCGCGTCACGAAGGCGGTATAGACGAGCAGCGCCACAAAGATACCCACATGTAGCCCCGCCGACCACGCCAGCGCACGTCCCCAGCGCTCGTGTTCGAAATAGATTTCAGCGCTTGCCGACATTTGCATCCATGGGTTGGGTCACGATACTCACGTTGGCGAAGCCCGCCTGCTTCACCGAGTCCATTACTGTCGCGAAAGCGCCGAAGGGAACATTCTCATCGGCCCGTACAAAAATGGATTGATGGCGGGGATCGCGAATCTTCTGCCGCAAGCGGTTCCCGATCTCGTTGACGTTAATCGGATCGTTCCCTAGAAATACGCGCTGATCCTTGTTGATGGAGATGACCAACCGCTCTTCCGTGATTTCTTTCACGGTTTTCGTTTTCGGCACCGCAACGTCAATGCCTGATTGCAGCACCGGAGCCGTCACCATGAAGATGATCAGCAACACCAGCACGACATCGACCAGAGGAGTGATGTTGATGTCGGCAAGGGCGGTCTGCGTTCGTCCGTTGGAGGCCGTGAACGCCATCAGCGCCTCGCATCCGCGGCGACCGCGGCGGAACTCTGCGGCTGGTTGTGCTCGACGGCGTTCATGAACTCGAGCGAGAAATCATCGCAGCGCGCTGCAAATTCGCGGATTGAGGCGCCGATCAGGTTATAGGCGATGACTGCGGGAATCGCAGCAACCAACCCGAAAGCAGTAGTTATAAGCGCTTCGGAAATACCCGGAGCCACTGCACGCAGAGTCGCCGCGCCGGCGGTTCCGAGCCCGTGAAACGCGTCAATGATGCCCCACACCGTACCGAACAACCCGATAAAGGGAGTCGCCGCAGCAGTGATCGCCAGCCAGGGCACGTTGCGCTCGAGCCGCGAGATCTCCTCTGACGATCCGATTTGCATGCCGCGCTGAATCGGGACCATGCTCCGCAGCCCGCCCGAAGACGCCACCTGGCGGCGGTACTCCTCGTAGCCGCCTTCAAACACGCCCACCAACGGGCTGGGCTTGAATTGATCGGCCACCGCCACAATATCCTGCAACCTCTGTGCCTTTCGGAAGGCGCGTACAAAGCGCCCGCTCTGCGCTTTGGCCCGCCGCAGCAGGCTCCATTTGGTCAGAATGATCGCCCAGGAGATCAGGCTGAACGCGAGAAGCACGAGCAAAACCAGCTTGGCGACTGCGCCTGTCGTGGAAATCATGTCGACGATTTCGCCGCCGACGAACAATGCTAGCAAGGGGAAAAGATGCATCGGGTTTAGGAGAACACCAGCTTTAATTATAGATGAATAGCACGCGTAACTTTTCCACCCGAACCCCATCCAGCAACCAATAGTTCATACTGCGATGGTGCCCAAATACGCGCACAGAGCACGCGAAGCCCGGCTACTGTCGAGCGCCAGGCGTGTCACCCGCGGCCAGAGCCAAGGTCTGATCGCTGCGTACCAGGCGAATCGTCCCTGTGAAAACTTACCTTCGGCGTCAACGAAACGCTCCATCGCGGGAAACTCGAAGTCCATTTCATCCGAAACCGCCTTCACGACCGTGAATTGTTTCCCTCGTGCCTCAGCCGCGCGGGCCACAGTGGCGGCCTCCATGTCCACTGCTTGTGCGCCGTACGATTCGCGCAACTTGGTTTTCTGCGCCGGACTGGCCACTGAACCAAAGCTGACGAGTACGCCCTCACCACCTTCTACAGCCGTCCTGCTGCCATCGCTCGCATTGATTACCGTACTCGGCCGGACCAAATCCCCAACCGTCAGTTTGGGATCGAGCGCCCCAGCGAAACCTGCCGAACAAATCACCTTGGGATCGAAGATCGCGATCACCGCCTCCGAGGCCCTTCGCGCCGCAGCGCCGCCAATTCCGCCGCAGACCACGACGACTTCCCCGCTTTCGAAAAACCGGAAGCGCCGCCCATCGTGCTGCTTGTCGGTCACCCGCCAACTCTTCACCAGCGGCCTTACTTCGCGTTCCAAGGCGGCCACGATAGCGAGTCTAGGCATATCCGTTCGCCCGAAACCAATCCACCGCCCGTCGCAGCGCGCTATCGATGGGCACGATCTTCCATCCCAATTCACGTTCAGCCTTGGCGGAACTGGCAAACATCTTCTTCTTTCCCATGCGCACGGTATCGACGGTCGCGCGCGGCTCCCGGCGCAACAGCAGGCCAGTCACCGCCTCGTCCACAACCCCGGCAGCGAAGGCGAAGATGTAAGGCAACTTGATTTTCGGCGATGGTAGTCCGGTAATCTGGCCGAGTTTGTCGAGAATCTGCTTCAGCGTCAGATCTTCTCCGCCGAGAATGTAGCGCTCCCCGGTCCTGCCCTTTTCAAGCGCTGCAACATGTCCTCGGGCGCATTCCCTCACGTCCACGAGATTCAGCCCGGTCTCGACGTAGGCGGGAAATTTGCGCTTTAGAAAATCAACCACGATTCGGCCGGTTGGCGTCGGCTTTACATCTTGCTCGCCGATCGGAGTGGTGGGATTCACGGTCACCACCTGCATTCCGCTCCGCCCAGCTTCCAGTGCTACCTGCTCGGCCATAAATTTCGAGCGCTTGTAGTGGCCGATCATGTCGGCAAGAGAGACAGGCGAGTCTTCATCCGCCGGATGCCCGTCGCTTGTGAATCCAACCGTCGCGACGCTCGAGGTATACACAACGCGCCCTACACTGTTCTTCCGCGCCGCTTCGAGCAGGGCCCGTGTCCCAGAGACATTCGAGCGATACATTTCGTTCGGATCCCGCACCCAGAGCCGGTAGTCAGCCGCCACATGGAACACCGTATCGCAGCCGAACATCGCCTTTTCGAGAGAAGCAGCGTCGCGCAGATCGCCGGTCGCCGTCTCAGCCTTAAGTCCCTCAAGATTCTTTAGATTGCTGGTAGGACGCACGAGCAGACGCAGGTCAGCGCCCTGGTCGGCTAGAACGCGAGCGACATGAGAACCTAGAAATCCGGTGGCGCCGGTAACGAACGCTTTCAAAGTTGGTCTCAATTCTCAGTAAGGTTGTACGGTTCGCAGCCCGCCCGTCCGTATCCTACTTGCTGGCGTAGTGGGCGGCTCCGAGAAAATGGAACGAAACATAGGGCTCATCGCCCACCACCCAACTGTCGTGACCGGGAGGCCCAGGTGGAATGTAGAAGAGCATTCCTGCGCGAAGTTCGTGGATCGTACCGTCTTCCATTGCGGCCGTGGCGCAGCCCGAGACCACCATTCCGACGTGCTCGACGTTACACCGTGAGGCGCCCACGCTGGGGCCAACGTGAAGCGACCACTTCCACCCCGGTTGATACGTGGCGCGCCCGATCGTCATGCCGCCGATGTGAACGACTTCGAACTTTCCCTTTTCGAACGTTCGAACCTCATCGGGCGCCTCAAAGCGTTTAAGAATTGTCTCCATTGGCGGCATAGCAACCATCATCGATAGAAAGAAGGACCGGCCGGGAAAGGCCAGATCTTGGTCTCGCAGGTGGAGAATCGAAACTAGCTTCCGTTTTTCTCCATCACCTTCGCATACGTCGTCAGCGCCAGCAATGGGAAGTACTGCCGGTACAAGTGATACTTCAGGTAGAACACGCGCGGGAAGCCGGTTCCAGTGCAGAACTTCTCATCCCACGAGCCATCTTTCTTCTGCGTGCGCATCAGGTGAGCAATGCCGCGCGCAACCGAATCGCTGCGAGTATCACCAGCAGCAAGCAAACCAAGAATCGCCCAAGCCGTTTGTGAAGGTGTGCTGTCACCTTGTCCGCGCTGAGTGGGATCGTCATAGGAGCCCACGGTCTCGCCCCATCCGCCGTCGGAATTCTGCACCATGCGCAGCCACTCGGCGCCCTGCTGGATGCACGGTTCATGCAGATCCATGCCGATTGCTTCCAGCCCGCGCAGTACCAGCGCGGTGCCGTAGATGTAGTTCACACCCCAGCGTCCAAACCAGCTTCCATCCGGCTCCTGCTCTTTGCGGACGAACTGTATCGCTTTCTTCACCGCAGGATGATTCTTGTCGTATCCGTAGGTGGCAAGCATCTCCAGAATCCGCCCGGTGATGTCAACCGTCGGCGGATCGAGCATGGCGTTGTGATCGGCAAATGGCACGTACTGAAACACCATGCGGTCGTTATCTTTGTCGAACGAGGCCCAGCCGCCGTTCTTGCACTGCATCGAGAAAATCCAGTCGATCGCCCGCTGCACCGACTCCCGCTGGTAGCGCCCGTTGGGATGCTCCACACGGCTCAGCGCCAGGCAAACCATCGCGCTATCATCCACGTCGGGATAAAACTCGTTATTGAACTCGAAGTACCAGCCGCCCGGCTGTCCATTCTTGTTTTTAACCTTCCAGTCGCCGACGTTGCGCACCTGCTTCTGCAGGATCCAGTCGGCGCACTTCACCATCCGCGGATCATTGGCCGGGACTCCCGACTCGCCCAGCGCGAAGAGCGCGTATGCCGTATCCCAAACCGGTGACATGCACGGCTGCATGCGGAAGGTGTCTTCTTCTTCGATCCCGAGTTTCTCGAACTCATCCATGGCGCGAATGACCTGCGGATCATCCAGAGAATATCCGAGACAGCGCAGAGCAATAATCGAGTTCATGATCGACGGATAAATCGCGCCCAGCCCGTCACTCATCTCGAAGCGCTCGAGTACCCACTTCTCCGCCTTCCGCAAAGCGACGGAGCGCAGCGGCCGCACGTGCACGCGCTCGAACCAGTGCGTGACGCGGTCGATGACCAGGAAGAAATTCCTCCAGGAGACTAGCTTCTTCGCCCAGTGCAGGTGCATGCGCGACTTGTGCATGCCGCCGACGAAGAGTTCCTCCACGCCCATCTCGCGGGGAATTTTCTTGAATGGTTTCTTGGCGTAGCAGATGGAAAGCGGCACCAGGATGGCGCGCGACCACGACGAAATCTCGTAGATGTTAAACCAGAACCAGTTGGGAAAAAGCACGATCTCCGGCGGAATCGCCGGCACGGCATCGTAGTCATACTGCCCGAAGAAGCACAGATAGATCTTGGTGAAGGTGTTGACCTCGGTGACGCCACCCATTCCCAGAATCTTCTTGCGTGCGCGCTCCAGCACCGGATGCTCGGCCGGGTACCCTGCCAATTTCAATCCAAAGTAGGCCTTCACTGACGCGCTGATGTTCGACGGTCCGCCGACGTAGATACCCCACCCGCCATCTTCGTTCTGGTGGCGCAGAATCCAGTTCGCCGCCTTCCGGAAACGCTCCGTATTCCCCGTTCCGAGCAGCGTGTGGAGCAGAATATAGTCCGATTCAAGAGTAGTGTCGGCCTCGAGTTCCCCGCACCAGTACCCTTCTCCAGTCTGCTGCGAGAAAAGGTACTTCCGCGCCGCCGCGATCGCCGCGCTCACATGGGTGCCAAGTTCCTCGATTTTGCCGAAACGAAGCTGCGGATTCGCACCGGGAAGTGCTTCTGCTAAGTGAGAATCGGGGGAGTTGTTATCCATTCATCTACTCCATTCTGCCTACTGCTCTTTTCACCACGGAGACACGGAGTCACGGAGTTAGAGGACTTTTCTGATAATTCCGCCTCTGGTCAGTACGGGAACATTGAAATTCAGGATTATTCCGACTCTCTTCCCTGTCATTTTCATATATGTCAGAAGCTGTGCCTCGTGGAGAAGAAGCTTACTCCGTGTCTCCGTGGTAGATCATGATCCTTATGTGGCCGGAGCTGCTGCAATCGCCTCAACGATCTCTGGCGGCAGTCCGAAGCGCACGTTTTCTGGCATCACTTCCAGTTCCTGAACGTTGCTGAAACCTTTTTCGCGCAGGAACGTGATCGTCTCCTCGACCAGATGCTCGGGAGCCGACGCTCCGGCGGTCAAGGCGATGGTCTTGACGCCCTTCAACCAATCCGTTTCAATGTCATTGCAACTGTCGATGAGATGCGCGTTTGTGCCAAGATTGCGCGCCACCTCCACCAGCCGATTCGAGTTCGAACTGTTCTCCGAACCGACGACCAGCAGCAAATCCGACTCGGAAGCGACTTGCTTCACCGCGACCTGCCGGTTCTCGGTGGCATAGCAGATGTCCTGCGCCGCCGGGCCTTTGATATTCGGAAACTTCTGCTTCAACGCGGCGATGATGTCCTTCGTCTCGTCCAGGCTCAGCGTGGTTTGAGTCAGATAAGCCACGCGATTCGGATCCGGAACATGCAGCGACGCCACCTGCTCCGGCGATCCCACCACCTGTGTTACGAGCGGAGCTTCGCCTAAAGTTCCAATTACTTCGTCGTGATCCCGGTGACCGATCAGAATCAGCGAATAGCCTTCCTTGGCGAACTTCACGGCTTCGACGTGCACCTTCGTCACCAGGGGGCAGGTGGCATCGATCACGCGCAGCCCGCGTCTGGCGCTGTGCTCGCGCACTTCAGGGGAGACCCCGTGCGCGCTGTAAATAATCCGCTCGCCGTTGGGCACCTCGTCTTCGCTATCGACGAACACCGCTCCCTTGCCGCGCAATTCCTCCACGACAAAGCTATTGTGGACGATCTCCTTGCGGACATAGATTGGCGGCCCAAACGCTTCCAGTGCGATACGCACCACGTCGATGGCTCGCACCACGCCCGCGCAGAATCCACGAGGCTTCAACAGCAACAAGGTCTTTGCGTCACTTTTCGCTAGAATTCCAGCCACGATATTGGCTTCTCCCAATTTTTCCTTTTGTCATCCCGGGGCGACATGGCGCCGAGGACACCTGGGCATCCTGGCATTAATACCGTAGATGCCGAACTACCCCCAACTTCGCGTGTCTAATAGGGTACACGAACCCCATTGTGGCGGTATTAGAAAGCTACCGGAAAGAACCGGGATGGTCAATGTAAGCCAAAGAAATGGCTAGGATTAGCAGTGAATGGAGAATTCTGGCCTGCCAACGGAAATGCGTAAGTCAGCCCGAATGGCCGCAGTTTGCAGCGGCGCGAGATTGGGCCTTCGGCAGCCCGCATCCGGTACGAAACCCAAACTCAAGTTAGAGACCGGAACGCCGATTCTCCGCCGCCGCCCACATCTGCTCGGCGAACTGAGTCAATCGCCGCACTTCCAGCTCAGGAATCGTCCGCTCGTAGATCTCTTCCGGCGTTCCAGCGGCTGAGATCTGCAGTAGCAACCCCGCCTTCCGGTAGAACTCGATCAAGGGCGCGGTGCTGCGGTCGTAAGCCTCGAGCCGGACCTTGATCGCTTCCGGGCAGTCGTCCTCGCGTTGAAACAGCGCGCCTTCGCAACGATCGCAGCGCCCTTCGACTTTCGGAGGGCGTTCCGTGATGTGGTAGACAGCTTTGCACTTCTCACACGTTCTGCGGCCGCCCAGACGGGCCACGATCTCGCTCTGGGGCAATTCATAGCTCACCACGGCGGTCAGCCCAAGCCCATCCTTGTCCATGAACTGCTTCAGCGAAACCGCCTGTGCCGGTGTCCGGGGGAAGCCATCGAGGATGAACCCGCCAGCGCAGTGCAGGCACACCCCGCGTTCCTGGACCAGGTCCCAAACGGTCGTATCGGGCACCAGTTCACCCCGGCGCATGTATCCCAAGGCCTCCTTCATTGCTGGGCTGAGTTCGCCTTCGCTCCGCGTTGCCGCCGCTCGGAAAACGTCACCGGTCGACAGATGGCAGGCAAGCAGCCTCTGGTTCAGGAGTTCGGCCTGGGTACCCTTGCCGACGCCGGGTGCACCGAGCAGGACGATTCTCCAGGGTAGAAATTGGCCGTTCGGGACGGTTTCGCATCGACCGGAAGGACCTTGCAGCCAGGCAGCGCGCGTAGGCTTATTCGGGACAGTCATGGGCTGACTGTAGGACTACCCGCAGAACCCTGCTGTGATAGGAATCACACCCCCACCCCCCTAAGAGCACATTGGTCCACCGTTCTACCGCCTATGGCCCGGTAGTGCCCCCCTGTCGCCACCCCGTGCCATTGTTGTACTGAGCAGTTTGTTGCACCATGATTGCGACTTCTCGCAGACTCCCAGGTCAGCGAACAAAGCAAAATGATGGAATTAAGCCAAAGTCGGACCATGGCCCCCCGGGCTCCAATCGCCCCCGCCAATCAGCAATCGCGGTTGGTGATCGCGCTGGTCCTGTTGCTGGTCGCACTGGCCGCCGTCCTGATTAAGGACCGTCAGTTTTGGTTCGGCTCCGAATCGACCATCGTTGATGCCGACTACGTTCAGCCGACCCTGGCACCACAAGTGACGCCACAGGCCGCGACCCAGACCCCAGCAAAGCCTGCGGTGACGACGACTCCGGCTCCGGTTCACTCTGCAAAGAAGCAGGTTGCGATTGCCGCCACGCCCTCGGCTCCGGCAAAACCAACCGATGCTCCGGCGGTGATCTCCAATCGCACAGCGTTGCCTCCGCTGGATGTCGAAGTGGTCGCCGGCGACGCACACCGCAAGGTGCATCCGGGAAGCAACAGCAAGAAGCTTGAGATTACGAATCCGGCCGCTTCGGTGGCCCGTCAAGCCGCCCCGGTCGCGGCTCCCGCGACGAACGCGGCGGAGCGTCAGCGCCTGGCCGAAGCCATCCCGCCCTCTTACCCACCGCTGGCACAGCACATGAACGTGCAGGGATCGGTTGTGCTTGAGGCTTTGATCGCAGCCGATGGATCCGTCCAGAATCTGCGCAAATTGAGCGGCCCAGCAATCCTCGCAACGGCGGCGCAGCAAGCCGTCCGCGGATGGAAATTCAAGCCGGTCTTTCAAAATGGTATGGCGGTCGAGACCAAGGCGACCATCACGGTCAATTTCTCCATTCGGGTAAACGATAGTTCGGTCAATACCACCCTGGCCGAAAACACCGACGTAACCATCAGCCAATAACGGTTCTTAGCCTTTACACCTCAGCTCAAATTTTTGAGGGGTCAAGTGTGAGCCATGAGTTGTGAGCATTGAGCGGTGAGCACGAAGCGGTGAACACCAAAGGTTTACTCATTGCTCACCACTCATTGCTCACGTTGATCAGGCGTTCATTTTGATCATTTGCTCCGCGTGCTTGCGCGAGGTTTCGGTGAGCTTGGCTCCGCTGAGCATGCGGGCCACTTCTTCCGTGCGTTCCTCGCCAGTCACAGGACGAATGCTGGTCCGGGTGCGCCCGCCATGTTCTTTCTTTTCGATCACAAAATGCTGATCGCCGAAGGTGGCGATCTGCGGCAGATGCGTCACACAAAGCACCTGATTCGACCTGGCCAGGGACTTCAGTTTCTTGCCCACAGCCTCAGCCGCACGCCCGCCAATCCCAGTATCAATTTCGTCAAACACCAAAGTCTTCTGGGTGCCCCATCCTTGTCGCATCTTTTGCGGGGACAGGCCTGCCCTGAGCGAAGTCGAAGGGGTGGGGGTTTTGACTTCCTTCCCCCCCTCCACGCAGGCCTTCAGCGCCAGCATCACCCGGGATAACTCCCCGCCGGAAGCGATGTGCTCCAACTGTCGTATGGGCTCGCCCGGATTGGTCGAAATCATGTAGACGACCTGGTCGATCCCGGACGCGGTCCATTCCCGCTCCTCTTCCGATGTCGTTTTCTGAATGCGGAATGTCGACTTCATCGCCAGATCGTTGATCTCGGCTTCGACGAGTTTCTCTAATTTGCGCGCAGCATCGGCCCGCTTCTTCGAGAGCGCCCTCGCAGCCTTGAGATACTCATTTGCCGCCCTCGCCAGCTCTTCACGAAGCTGCCGCTGGATTTCGTCTTTGTTCTCGACCTCGGCAAGCTTGTGTGAAACATCCATGCCAAATTCAATCACCTCGTCGACCGTCGCTCCATACTTCCGCTTCAACCGATCGAGCACCGCCAGCCGGTCTTCCACTTGCGCCAAGTGCTCCGGCGAAGCCTGGATTCCTCCCGCGTAATCCCGCAGCGTGGCACCGACATCTTCCACGCTGATACGGGCCTGTTCCAGCGCGGCGAGCGCATCCTGAAACTTGGGCTCGTATCGCGCCAATTCCTCGACCTGCTTCTGCGCCCCTCGTAACGAGGTCGCCGTCGAACCGTTGCCTTCGTAGAGCAAATCAAAGGCATTCATGGCCGCGTTGTAGATCTTCTCGGCATTGGCGAGCACGCGTTTCTCGGCTTCCAGTCGCTCGTCTTCCGCGCTCTGCAGACGGGCGTCTTCGATCTCCCGCTTCTGGAACGTCCACAGGTCAACCAAACGCAGCTTGTCCTGCTCTCCGCGCTCCAGCTCCTCGATGCGCGTGCGAATCTCCTTCCACGCGGCGTAAGAGTCCGACACCGGCTCGATCTCGCTGCCTGCGAATGCATCGAGCAACTCCAGCCGTGCCGGACCGTCAAATGAGAGGATGGATTCGTTTTGCGCGTGGATGATTGCCAGGTAAGGAGCCAGCAGTTTCAGCACCGACACGGTGGCGGGCTGATTATTGACGAACACTCGCCCCTTGCCGCCCGCAGCGATCTCGCGCCGCAGAATCAGCGAGCCGTCATCGGACTCATCCAGTCCATTGGCATCAAGGATATTCTCGATCGCTTTTGCGGCTTTGCCTTCAGCCTCGAAAACAGCGGCGATCACCGCGCGCTCGGCCCCCGACCGGATGACCTCCGTAGAAGCCTTTTCTCCAAGCAGCAACGCAAGAGCATCGATCAGGATCGACTTCCCCGCCCCGGTTTCGCCAGTCAGCAGGTTCAATCCCGGCCCGAACTCCACCACCAGATTGTCGATAACCGCGTAGTTCTCGAGCCGAAGTTCCGTCAGCACAAGCTTTTCCTGAAAGCAAAGTTCAGCGCAGCATAGCATGAACCGTAGCACCGGCGTCCCCGCCGTCTCGGCGGCGTTGAGATTTGCGAGTGGTGTGACGTCCAGATGCCCTCGCGACAGCCGGTGATACGCCGGCGCTACGTTTGAACCAAACTCCTTGCTATCATCATCTAAGACTCTTCCATGGCCATTGCTGGGCAGTACTCGGTCGAAACCGATTCACAGTCCATCCCTGCAACAATGCAAGCCGCAGTCTACCGTGGCGTCAACGACGTCCGACTAGAGATCGTCCCCGTACCCAAGATCGGCGCCGGCGAGATGCTCGTCCGCGTCCATTCCTGTGGCGTATGCGGCACCGATCTAAAAAAAATCTCGACAGGCTCGCACTCGGCTCCGCGCATCTTCGGACACGAAACGTCCGGTGTCGTCGCCGCGGTTGGCAAGGACGTCACCGAATACCGGCCGGGCGACCGCGTCATGGTCTTCCATCACATTCCGTGCCGCGAATGCTTCTACTGCCAGAACAAGACCTTCGCTCAGTGCGCCACCTACAAGAAAGTTGGCTGCACGGCGGGCTTCGAGCCTTCGGGCGGAGGTTTCGCAGAGTACGTTCGTGTGATGGACTGGATTGTTCAGTACGGTACCGTACGCATTCCTGAGAATGTTTCCTTCGAACAGGCCTGCTTTGTCGAGCCAGTGAATACTTGCCTGAAGGGCGTATACGCCTTGAATCTGCGCCCTGGCGAGGTTGTCCTTAGCATCGGACAGGGACCCATCGGCATCATATTGAGTGTGTTAGCGAAACGGGCAGGGGCTACCTTAATTACTTCCGATTTGTATCCCGAGAGGCTTAAAATAGGATCAAGTTTCGAACTAGACCTTACAATTGAAGCTTCGCGGACAAATGTGGTCGAGCGCGTCCGCGAATTGACCCAGGGGCGCGGCGCCGATGCCGTCATTTTGGCAGTCGGCGGAAACTCCCTGATTCGTACTGCGATGGACGCAGCCCGTCCAGGTGGTCGAATTTTGCTATTTGCACAGACACAGCACGGGGAGGCAGTGATCGATCCTGCCGCAATCTGTGTCGACGAGAAGACTTTAGTGGGGTCCTACAGCGCATCAATCGACTTGCAGGACGAGTCAGTTCGCTTTGTCATGAATCGAGAAATGGATTTGGAACGGCTGATCAGCCACCGCTTCCCTCTCTCAGAGAGCGCAGCAGCGCTTGATCTGGCCGCTCATCCGCAGCCGTCGTCCATGAAGGTTGTGATTCAGCCCGGTAGTTTGTGGGAAGGAACTCAGCTGTGAACGGAAAAATGACTGCCGCCGTCCTGTACGGCAAAGAAGACCTCAAGATCGAAAAAGTACCCATCCCGCGCGTCGGCGATGGTGAGGTTCTGGTCAAAGTTCAGGTCGCCTTGACTTGCGGCACCGATCTCAAGGTGTACCAGCGCGGCTATCACGCGCGCATGATCGTGCCTCCGGCGCTTTTCGGGCACGAACTCGCCGGAGTCATTGAGGAGGTGGGTGCTAACGTCAACGGCTTCAAGAAGGGCATGCGCGTCGTAGCCCTCAACTCCGCGCCTTGCCAGATGTGCTTCTACTGCTCCAAGCACCAGGAAAACCTTTGCGAAGATCTGCTCTTCAACAACGGCGCCTATGCGGAGTACATTCGCGTGCCGCGCCGCATTGTTGAAGCCAATATGCTGGTCATTCCTTCCAACGTCAGCTTTGAAGATGCGGCGATGACTGAGCCGCTCGCCTGCGTGCTTCGCGGCCTGCACGAAACTGGAGTTGAGATCGGCGACACCGTCACCATCCTCGGCGGCGGGCCTATCGGGCTGATGTTCGTTCAGGTCGCCCGCGCTATCGGCTGCAACGTAATCTCGGTCGTGAAACGCGATGAGCAAGTGGGAGCCGCCCGCCAGATGGGCGCCCACGAAATCATTCAGACCACCAAGGCGGCGAACGTTGTGGATGCCGTCCGCGCCCTCTCTCCGCAGAAGCGCGGTTGCGACGTCGTCATTGAAGCAGTCGGCAAACCGGAAGCCTGGGAGTGGGCCGTCGACATGGTCCGCAAAGGCGGCACCGTCAACTTCTTCGGCGGCTGCGCCAGCGGAACCAAGGTGCAGCTTGAGACGAATCGCCTGCACTACTCCGAGATCACGCTGAAAGCCACGTTCCATCACACGCCGGAAACCGTGCGCCGGGCCTTCGGTTTGATTGCCGCCAAGAAGATCCGTCCGACCGACTACATCACCGGTGAGGCGCCCCTGTCGCGCCTGCAGCAGGTCCTCCGTCACATGCTGAACCGTGGAGGCGATATCAAGACGGCCATCATCCCAGGACACTGAGTGGACGGATACGCTTGATGATCTGTCATCCTGAGCGGAGTCTGGCGATGAGCAAAGTGAATCGCCAGACGGAGTCGTAGGATCCCTACCCTGCCAGTACTGCCGTGCCTTCGTGGAGGAATTCTCACGATGTCATTGATAGTGAGTTCGCATGAAATCGTGAGGCGAGATCGGGGATGACCCAAGTCGCGACGCCAAACCCGCAGTTTTCCAATCCCGCTGCCCTCGGCTGGAGTCGGCTGCCCGCCGCCTACGCCATACCAGCCACGGCGCCTTCGCTCGTCGAGGCCCGCGAATACTGCGCCAGTCTGGCTCGTACCCATTACGAAAACTTTTCCGTAGCCAGCTGGTTCCTTCCCCGCCACCTGCGCCAGCATTTCTTCAACGTATATGCCTATTGCCGAATCTCTGACGATCTCGGCGACGAAGTTGGAGACACCGCGGCATCGCTCGAACTTCTCGACCAGTGGCAACGCGAACTCGACGCCTGTTACGACAGCTCGCCAAAACATCCGGTATTCGTGGCATTGGCTGAAACGGTTCGCCAGTTCGATATTCCCAAGCACGAATTCTGCGATCTGCTGACTGCCTTCCGGCAGGACCAGACCGTCACCCGCTTTGAAACCTTCGACGATGTTCTGGCGTACTGCCACTACTCGGCGAATCCGGTCGGACATCTGGTTCTCTATCTCTGCGGGTACCGCGACGCCGAGCGCCAGCAACTCTCCGACTTCACCTGCACTGCGCTGCAATTGGCCAACTTCTGGCAAGACGTCAGCATCGACTACGCCAAAGATCGGATCTATCTGCCCCTAGAAGATCTTCGCCGCTTCGGAGTGACCGAAGATGACCTTGCGCGCCATCAGAACACTCCGGCTTTCTGCGCAATGATGCAGTTCGAAGTCGAGCGCGCCCGCGACTGGTTCCGTCAGGGCATGCCGCTTGTCGGCAAGGTCGATCGCGAACTCGCCGTTGACCTCGATCTCTTCAGTCGCGGCGGCATGGAAATCCTGAACGCGATCGAGAAGCAGAACTACGCCGTGCTCGGCAATCGGCCAGCAATTTCCAAATCGCGCAAGCTGGCCCTCGTCGTACATGCAGCCATCGCCAAGATGTTCGGGCTCTCGGGAGGAACGCGATGAGCGCCGGTACGCAGCCCGTCCCTATGCCGTGGACCCCGGCTCCGCCGCAGCTCGTCATGGCGTACTCCGTCTGCAAGGGCATTACCCGCGTGGCAGCGAAGAACTTTTACTATGCGTTTCTCGTCCTGCCACGACGCAAGCGGGAAGCGTTATGCGCCGTCTACGCCTTCATGCGGCGTTGCGACGACATTACCGATGACCCCAAGCTGAGTATGATCGAGCGCCGTCAGCAGCTCGAAGCGTGGCTCGACGCGCTGCATCTAGCTCAGCAAGGCAATCCCACGGATGATGCCATCCTGCTGGCTTTGACCGACGCCCAGCGCCGCTACGCGATTCCGGCGGGTCTGCTGGATGAACTGGCACACGGCACTGCCATGGACGTGGAAGAGGCTGAGGCATCGATGCAAACCGGGTCCGGCGTCATTCACTACAGAACGTTTGAGGATCTCCGCCTCTACTGTTATCGCGTGGCATCGGTTGTGGGTCTGGTCTGCATCCATGTCTTTGGGTACCGCGATCCCGCCGCCGAACCACTCGCCGAGCATTGCGGCCTTGCCTTCCAACTCACCAATATCATTCGCGATGTGAAAGAAGACGCCACTCTCGGGCGCGTGTATCTGCCCGAAGAAGATCTTGCGAAATTCGGCCTGACCCTGTCGGATGTGCTCGCGGTCTCGGATCCCGCGCGACTTCGTCCCGTGCTGTCGCTCGAAGCCGACCGCGCGCGCGAGTTCTACAGCGCCGGGGACGAACTGATCTCCTACGTCTCCGAAGACAGTCAGCCTGCCCTATGGGTTCTGATCAACATCTACCGCGGTCTGCTCGAAAAAATCGCCCTAAAGCAGTATGACGTCTTCACCACGAGAGTGGCGCTCACACGATGGGAAAAGCTGCGCATCCTGGGGAAAGGCTTCATGAGACGGCTCACGTAGTCACTTCATTTCCGATTTCAGATTGGAGATTGGGTAGGTTCTGTCATCTGCCTACTACAGTCTACAATCTGAAATCTACAATCTGAGATCTGAAATCAGCGCATGACCCAATCCCAACCTACAGTCGCCATCGCCGGAGGCGGTCTCGCCGGACTCGCTGCCGCGTGCGCCTTGTCTGACGCGGGATTTCGGGTGACGCTCTTTGAGAAACGTCCTTTCCTTGGCGGCCGCGCCTCTTCCTACGAGCATCCCGGCACCGGAGAAGTCGTCGACAATTGCCAGCACGTCCTGTTCCGCATATGCACCAACCTCGTGAAGTTCTACGAGCACATCGGCGTCGCCGATCAGATTCGCTGGTTCGACCAGATGAATTTCATCGAGCCCGGCGGGCGAGTCTCGGTGATGAAGTCCTCTCCGCTGCCCGCGCCGCTGCACACCGCGCCATCGTTTCTGCACTTCCCTTTTTTGAGCGCTGCCGACAAGCTGGCGATTGCGCGCGCACTGGTCCCCTTAACGCTGACCGTACAACGCGACAACGGGCAATCGTTCCAGCAATGGCTCGATGCGCACGGCCAGACCAGGAATGCGGTCGCGCGCTTCTGGCATCCCATCCTGATCAGCGCTCTCAGCGAGGAGCTTGACCGCATTTCCGTCTCCGCCGCGGCCCAGGTCGTGCGTGAATCGATGAAGACTCCAACCGCGCGCCACATGGGCGTGCCCACTCTCCCGCTCACCGACTTGTACAATGCCGCGGGCGAGTACGTTCGATTCCACGGCGGCACGCTGCATTTTCGCTGTCCCGTGGAAGGATTCACCGCTGAAGCCTCTCAGGTTCAAGTGCGAATGCGCGGAAACGAAGAGGCGGAAGAGAGTTTCGACTACCTCGTCCTCGCGCTCCCCTTCGATGCGCTTGAGTCCCTTCTGCCCGCAGAGCCTCAGAGCAAGGCAATTCGCGAAAAGATCTCCCACTTCGAAAACTCGCCCATCACCGGCATCCATCTCTGGTTCGACAAGCAGATTTCCGATCTGGATCATGCCGTGTTGCTCGACCGCACCATCCAGTGGATGTTTCATAAATCCCGCCTGCAACCGATGCGCGCGCAAGGCGAAAACGGGATCGGTTCGGGCAGCTACATCGAACTGGTCGTCAGTTCGTCGAAGACGCTGATCGACAAATCGCGCGCCGAGATCGTCGATCTCGCCCTCAGCGAGGTCCGCGAATTCTTCCCCGCCGCGCGCGACGCCAACCTGGTCAAATCCACCGTAATCAAGGAAGTGAACGCGACCTACTCGCCGCGTCCTGGCATCGACGCTCATCGCCCGACTCCGGTGACTCCCTGGCCGCGCGTGCTCCTCGCTGGCGACTGGACCGCCACCGGCTGGCCCGCCACCATGGAGGGCGCCGTCCGTAGCGGATACCTTGCCGCCGAAGCTCTGGCCGACGTATCGGGAAACAAAGGTATGCGTTTTCTCACTTCCGACATGCCAGCCAGCGGCCTCATGCGTCTCTTTGTGAAGTAAGGTTCCCGCTGCTGAGGCCTCAGAACTCATATGTATATACGAAATCTTTGAAAGGGCGCGGCTTGCAGCCGCGCCGTCTGAAGCCAAAAGAAAGCCGGCTTTAGCCCCTGAGGGGAAGCCGCTGGATCAGAATTCCGATTCGCCCGGCTAGTTGAATTAACTAAACTCCTGCTCTCGATTGCCGATACAGATGGCATGGACGGGCGCTACATCGAGCCGCGGAAGGTGATGTGGGCGGTGGCGGAGATCACTTGGGAGGACGACAGCGGTACGTCCTTTCGTGTACCCGCAGTCCTGGAAGACACGTCCATGTCCGGGGCATGCATCCGGCTCAAGCGGCCGCTCGCCGTCGGCTCACGACTCACGATCAAGTGGCATCGCGAGCAGTTCCCGGCCATCACACGGAACTGCCGCAAGGATGGTGGAGATTTTTTACTGGGTGTACGGCGTGAAGCCGAGATCGCCTCCGTAACGAAGTCAGCCAGCCACCTGGCCGCCAAAGCCGAGCCTACCGCAGAAAATCCCGCCGAAGCCAAGCACGCGATCGCGGCGCCTGCGCAAATACTGTTGCCGGCCCCAGCCCCCCGGCCTGAGGCCGGGCCCGCAGTGCGAAAACCAGCACCGGCACCCTCGCGTGGACAATCGCGTCAGCCGTTCCAGAATGCCGTTGCGGCTCCCCCGCGCCCGCGCACAGAAACTCATACTCAAGGCACGTCCCCTCGTCCCGAAAGGACAGTTATGCAACCCAAGACGATGTTTCCGCATTTTTGGCGCCGTAAGCAGGACGAAGACGCGCCGGCAAAATCAACGACCACGGAGGCTCCAGTGAACAAGCCCAACACGCAAGAACCTACTCCAAGCGGCCCGCGCGGCGAGCTACTGAATTACGAAGACATTTACCGCGCCGCCGGAATCATGAGTCCCGGCTCGGGATACGGCATCCACAGGGTCGTCGACATGCTGAACAATGATCGCATTCGAGACCTGTCCAAGGATGCGAAGCGAGCGTCCGTGCTGATGGCGCTTGACGCCGCCGGCATCTCCGCCGACGAGTTGCTCACCGACGCAACCCGTCGCCAGAATGCGCTGACATCCTACGAAACCGCCCAGAGCAAACAACTGGAAGACTTCGAGGCCCGGAAGGCGAAGGAGAACACCCGCATCGAGGAAGAAATGGAAAAGATCCGGATTCACTACGCCCAGCGCGTGCAAGCGAATCTCGACCAGGTAGCGAAGGAAAAAGAATCGCTCCGCAACTGGCAGATGGCCATGCAGCATGAGACACAGCGCATCGCCGAAGTCATCGAACTGTGCGGCAAGCAACCGGCGCCCGAGCGCAGCAGCCAGGCGATGGCCGCCGCCGCCGGAACTGGAAACTCAGAGAAATCGGTATCCGCGCCCACCGATGCCACGAGCACCTCCAAGCCGCCGCTCCTAAGCGGACTTAAGGTGTAGTGACCTTCACTCTGCGGCAGGCGACGAGCAGATGCGTCCACGGCTCGTCGTCCAAGCGGCTGATTTGAACGACCGGATGTCCATTGGTGGTGGCGTCTATGAATTGCCCATCGCCAATGTACATCCCTGTATGCGAGATCTCCTTCTCGGAAGAACCAAAAAAAAGCAGATCCCCCGCCTGCAGATCCTTGCGCCCGATGCGGGCCACTCCGCTCCACGCCGCTTGCCGATCGGCATCGCGTGGCATATTGATCCCGCGCGCCCTCACCAGCATCTGCGTGAACCCGGAGCAGTCGTATCCATAACTTGAGCCGCCGCCCCACAGATACGGCACCCCGAGAAATCGTTTGGCCAATTCGATCGACTGCGGAATCGTCAGCGGCTTCGGATCCGCCGCCGTATCGCCGGCTTGAATCCACGCAAGGGTCATTCCCGCGAGGCGAACGTGCAGCCATCCTTCATGGCTCTCCTGGTGACCTTTGCCGACGCCCTTAGGATCGTCAGGAACAACTTCCAGCTTTGCCTCAAACGGAATGGTCACGACCGGCTTATGCCTGGTGACGTCGGGCTCTGCGTAGATATTGGCGAACAGGCTCTCGACTTGAACGGTAGGTCCGGCCGTGGCGTAGCCGTCACCAGTCAATATGATCCGCAAATAACGGCTGGGAGTCCATCCTTTGTAGTGATCCGCGGTTTGAATCTTTGACCACTCCCCGCGTGCCTCGAGCAACTTCACGTTGCTGCCGTAAATCGCCTGCGACACCACATCGGCCTTCTCGGTCGGTTTTGAATACATGTTGGCGACGGGCACTACGACAACCTGCATGCCGTTCTTAGCGAACGCCAAGGACGAAAGAACAACCAGGAGGACAACATGCGCACAACTGAACAGGCGTTGACGGTTCATGAGCAGTCTGTGTAAGAGGCTACAGCATACAACGGTGGGCCGCTTCGGAAGAATTCGGCGAAGAAATCAGACGGGATAAATCGCAGCGGTCTTCTCTCCGGACTCGGCGGCAATTCTCTGCGTGCTGTGCGGTTCCGCTTTTCTAAAAGCCTGAGTCAAATGCTCATCTCTTCCCGTGGTCCGAAGTCTCCCGAGTGTACAGCGTATATGTGTACTTCCATCTGAAATCACTCCCCGGCGGGACACTGATTGCGATGTACGGTTCGGGAGCCACGACCGTTCTCACCGCCCATACCCCAAGATTCGCCAGCGGGTGATCGCAGGTGACCACGACGCCGGCGCCAGTGCTCTTGTTCTCCACGCGGATCTCGTAGTCGGCGGCAGTCTTACCAAACCCGTGGAATTCGCCGTAGAAAGTATCTTTCCCTTTCAGCTCTTTCGAAAACACCAGTTGCTTCCCACGCACCTCAGCCAGCGGGTCCAACGTTTTGGTTGGCTTGGGTGCAAAAGGAAAAGTAATCTCAATGGCTGGCCCTGCACCCTGATGATCGATGATCAGGAAATTGTGATCGTACACCTGTGTCGCCATCGGCTTCGCACCCGTGTTCACCAGATGGTGCTCAATGGTCATCACGGGCTCGTTCTTCAGCAATCGAATCGTCTTCGTATATTCGTAACCGTATCCCGAGCCGCAATCCACCTGCTGCGTGAATTCGATCCAGTCCGGTCCGCTTCTCAGCGACCGTTTCCCGCCATTCACGATCGGATAATTGACATAGGAACTGTACGGCGCATTGTCGATCTTGCGCAGCGCTCCGACTCCGATCTTGCAGAACGTCTCGCCCGGCTTAGCCTCGGCATATCCGAGAGCCGATTCATCAGCTCCAATGAATTCCTCGACCGGACCGCTGGCGGCGCTTGCGATCCCTGCGACGACCGGATCGCCAATTTCCACGTCAGCCACAGACGGGTCGAATTTCTCAAAAAATGGGCCGAAATAGCCGTGTCCCTTATAGTCAAGACTGGCCATCACGCCAGCCCAATCGAACCGCATGCCGTGATAAAAGCCCTTCTCTCCGTCGGGCAAGTAAATCTTCGCCCCCAACACTCCATTCGAGATTTTGGTTTGCGGGTACGCCCCAGGATAGGTTTGCGCTGTCATGAGAGTGCCGGCAAGAAAGCATGCGACGATGAATTTGTTCTTCTCGCAAAGCATCGGAAAAGCATACGCCCGACTGCAGCCCTATGGACACTGCAGAGCCGCCATCGGATCAATCCGTAGCGCGCTTTCTCGCGTCACATTTAAATTAAGATTGAAATCACTCGCTTCCAGCCAGTGAATCTGCTTCCCGGTTAACAAGACCACTCTTGTTTACAAGACGGAAGCAAATGCTTACAAGGAATTTACAGGCTTTTTGCGGCCGTCTCTCTTGCCTTGGGGTTAAATGCTTGTAGGCATACACTCCTCGCGGCTCTGTGATACGAGGCAGAGCTAGGTTGGCAAGCGCATTTGTACTACCAAATGAAAAGGGGAGCGAAGATGTTAATTGTGATGGGATCGACGGGAAATCGCACATTGCACAGCAAGGCTGAATCCAGCTTTTCCTCAGTGCACGAGAACCGCAATCCAACGGAGCGCACCCGCTTGGTCGAGGCTCTTTCGGAATTGCGCAATCTACTGGAAGAATATGCTCCGTCCTGGTACACCGAGAAGCATCATCGTAAAACTGAATCGGCCCTGCACCCGAAGAAGAAGCACTGACCGGCAGCACCCCTGCTTGCTGACCCTTCACACTTTGAGCTTGTAGCCCATGCCCGGCACCGTAAGGATCAATTCCGGGTGCTTGGGATCTTTCTCCAGTTTCTGGCGCAGGCTGGCAATGTGCACGTCCACCGTGCGCGTGAACGTACCGTCTTCATAGCCCCAGACCTCCTGCAGCAGTTCGCTTCTCGAAAGCGTCGCACCCGGATGTTCCATGAAATGCCGCAAGAGTTGGAACTCCCGCGCCGAAAGCGCAACTTCCTTGCCGTCGCGAGTTACCTCTGTAGCTCGAACATCCATTCGCAGTGGCCCCAACTGCAGAACGGGATGAGTTGCGCGCCCAGGGGAACGTCGCAGCAGAGCCTCGACACGGGCCATCAACTCCAGTGTGTCAAACGGTTTGGTGACGTAGTCGTCGGCGCCAAGTTTCAACCCGATCACTTTGTCGGCGGTCTGATCGCGTGCGGTCAGCAGCAGGATCGGCGTCGCCAGGCCGGCAATACGGACGTCGCGGCAGACATCAAGCCCGCTGCGATTGGGGAGCATGATGTCGAGAATAATAAGGTCAAACGGCAGGCTGGTCGCCTTACTTAGCCCTTCGTCACCGTCGGCGGCGAAGTCCACCGCATAGCCTTCACTGCGAAGCCGGTCGCTTAAGGTCATTCGCAGTCCTTCTTCGTCTTCCACCAGCAGAATACATTCATTCATGATTGCGCTATTGTCCTTCCCAGAGCTTCACTGCGTACGGTGAGTTGTCCCGCGACCGGCAAATGCAGGGTAAAAATACTTCCAACTCCAACTTCGCTGGTCACGGAAATACGGCCACCCATAGCTTCGGCCAGACTCTTCGCGATGGGCAATCCTAGTCCCGTTCCGTGAATCTGCCCCGCAATGGCCTCCTTGCTACGATAAAACGGTTCAAAAATCTGATGCAGCTCCGTGCGCTCAATGCCCTTCCCGCGGTCCTGCACGCTGATGCGAATCTCAGGATGGTCCCGCCCTCCGTCTGCGCTGGCGCGAATTGCGATCCAGCGCCCCTGGTCGCCATACTTCAGAGCATTAGTCATCAGGTTCTGCAGACATTGCGAAAGCGCGGAAAGATCGCCCATGATCTTCGGCAAATCCGGGCTGACGTGCTGCTCCAGGGTAAATCCCGCTTTGCGAATCAGTTCCGCTGTGCCCGTCACCGCGGCGTCGACTACGTCGGAGACGGCTAGCGGTTCCAGTTCATAGCGCCCTTTGAGGTCCTGGGTCGAAACAAAAAGGATGACCTGGTTGACCAATCCATTGATCTGGCGCGACTGGTTGCGGATCACTGATCCGTATTTCGCCAACTGCTCCTTTCCACTCACAACTCCGTCCGCAATATTGTCGACCGCGGAACAGAGAACCGCGAGCGGGGTCCGCAGTTCGTGCGAGACCGAAGCAGCGAAATCCATCTGCATCCTCGCCATCCGGATGGTGCTGGTCATTTTGTCCTTTTGCAGGACCCAAACGAAGATACCAGCGATCAGAACCGTTACCCCAAGCACGGTCACCAGCCGCGTCACCGTCCGGTTTGCCAGCGCCGCGACATTCGCCAGCCGCTGCGAGGCCTGGTCGTCATAGAGGCGCTGCGTTTCTTCGAGATCCCGCCGCACGCCCTCAAATAAAGGAACGCCGTTGGCCATGTCGTAGGCAACCGCATCTTTGATGCTGCCTTCCAGAATCGACCCCAGCACTTCGTTGCGCGCAGCCAGATAGGCCTTCCAATCTTGCTGCAATCGATTTCCCAACTTGACCTCTTGCGGCAATTGGGCCTGCTGCAGATACTCGGCAATTCCGGCCGTGACTCGGGCATCCGCTTCGCGGGACTGGTCCGCATAGATGACCTGCAGGTTGCTGTCGTTGGTGGTGAGAGCGTACAGCGTGCTGCGTCGTGTTTCCTGCGCGTCGTATTGCAGGTTTCCAATGCGGCGCAACCCAAGCACCGACGAGGCGTACATCCCCTGCACTTCGTTATTGGCCGAGCGTACGTCGCGAATCACGAAGCGCACCACGCCTGCCTCCAGTCCGATCAATAGCAGCAAGAACAGTGCCGAACTGTAGCGCGTCAGGAATGCCGGACTCCTCCCTACTCGCGGAGAAAAGCTCGCCGCGCTTTCATGAGTCGCTGGTTGGACGCGTTCGCTCATGCTGCCTACTCCGAACGTTCCGCGATCTTCAACGGATACTCGGCATCGCCGGGAAGATGCCCGTCAACTCGAACGACTTTGACGGAGTCGTCCACATCCTCGGGGCGCAAGTACCCGATCGCTCCCGGCACATTGAACACAAACTTGCGCACGCCTACCGGGCTTGCCAGGGTCTTGGGTGAGACCAGCACTTCCCCCGTCAGCAGTCCTTGCAAATATCGGCGACGCAAGTCCGACTCGCTCATGCGGCAGACATCGCGCAGCAGCGTGTCCCGCTCAGGCTGCCCGGGCTCCATCATGACCAGCGTGATTCTGCGCCCGTTGGTCCAGTGGCTGCGCTCGCCCAGAAAGACGGTGCGCAATTCCGCCATCGACAGGTTTTCGATGGGATTTTCCCGGTTCACGATGATGGCCAGGCTCTCCTTCGGGCGCGCGGCTTGCACGCGCGACTGCGGCATCGGCTCTACCAGCGCAGCCGTTGTCAGGATCACCAGAATGATGGCAGGGTAGCGGATCATCGTTTTGCCGTTAGAACGTGAATCCCACCTGCGCCTGCAGTCCCTGCACCGAGTGCTGATCGCGCAGGGACGTGAAGTCATACTGCAGCTTAAGCGCCACCGATTCGCTGGCATCATAGCGCAAGCCTGCCGATGGCCCTGCATTCAATCCCACATCCGGGAATATCGGTTCATTGGGGCTGGCATTGATGTACTGGTAGCGGAAGTACGGCCGGTATGACCCGAACCGCCGCGAAATCTGGCTGTACCACCCTGGCGTTTCAAAGCTATGGCCGCCTTCGGGCGTATGCCGCACCACCAAAGCTTCGTTGAGCCATTCGAATGTTGGCGTCGAGTAGACGACGTGTGCGGCGAGGATCGTTTCGGATACAGGCAGGTTGTTAGGCAGCAATTGGTCCCGATACACCGAGAATCCGACTTGTAGTCCCGGCACCTTGGTGGGCCTCGCGAAGAGCTCGAAGTTCACCGCCTTGTGATTGCTTTCGGTGATGATATTCTGGACCGGTTCCTGCGTTATCGGGGAGCGCGACTCCCGGCCGTTGCCTACCTCGGCCACGTAGTGCAGTCCAAGGGATCCGGACGGGATGCTTCCGTATGCCTCTACTCCTACGTTGTGGATCGGTAAAATACCGCCTTGGTCTTCAAATGCGAATAACAGCGGCCGCCCCGTTGTTGTTTGCAGCCACGTGCTGTGATGAAAGGCCGTGTTGTAGTAACCGATCGCCGTGTGATAACGGCCCGCGGAGAGATTGAAATATTCATTCCTCGAGTACGTAAGCAGATAACGCTCGACGTCCACGCCGAACGTATTGGCGGTACCCCGGGTCACGCCGTATATATTGTCTGGTCCCGCCTCGAATACAATCTCACTCAGGAACTTGAACTTGTCGGAAATGTCGGAGGTCACAAAGAGGTTGAGTTGACCGAGCGTGAAGGCAGTGTTGTTTCCAGGCTGGCCTGCCGGGTGATAGTTGTTGCCGTGGAAAGTAACGTCGCCGAATCCGCGGACGCGCAATAGCGTCTTGCTCACGTCCATGCGCTCGGCTTCGGCGTGCTCAGATGGCTCCGGCTCGTGCTCCTGCGCGGCCGCCTGAGATGGTCCGTGCGTCAGGGCCTCTGCAGACGGCTTCTGGCGCGATTCGAGATTGGCCGTCTCTGCCGCGGCAGGATGCTGCGTCGACTCCAACTGCTGCACTCTGGCCTCCAATTGATCGATTCGCTTCAGCAGAGCCTGCATCGTGGCCTGGTCCACGGTGACCGTCTGACCCGATTGCGCCCGCATCAGAGTCGAACTGACCAGCATCCCGGCGAGCGCCAGCCACAGCACACGCCCGCGCACAGAATGAACGAGCAAACCTTTGGAGAACCCCATCTCACCCTCCTTCATTGCACCATCCCCCGATAAATTCACAACACCGCGGCAGGGCGATCCCACGCATTTCGGCGGAGATCACACCTGCTGCTGGCCTGTCACTCTCGACTCTTTCCGGCCATCAAAATCCTGGAACCTTTGGACCGGCGACAGACAGACCCGTCTGCCCAAGGGGGAGGAGAAAATAGCTAAACCTACCTTATTTTTCAAGGAGTTTCAACTGAGCAGAACAAGGTGGGTTGCAAAGCAGATTCCGGTCTTGACGCTTCTATCGCCGGGTCGCCCTTCGAGGAAACACCGCAACCCGCCTCTTGACGCGTATCCCTATACGGCATACACTGTATCCCGATATGGCATACAAGGCGACCACGATCGAAGAATTACTGGCGATCATGAAGCGCGTCCAGGGCGAGAAGACACTGACTCAGTTCGCTGCCGACCTGGACATTTCAAAGCAATATCTTTCCAACGTCTACAACCGCCATAAAGAGCCGAGCGGGCGACTCCTCGAAAAATTAGGTTTCTCGCGGCAAACCACGTATGTGCGGTCGCCGGCCGCGAGCCGACAGGAACAGGAGAAAAAGAAATGACTGCCAGCAATGGTAATTCGCAGCAGAGCAGTCGTAGACAGCGTGTGCTCGTTAACGTCATCCTCGACAAATCGGGCTCGATGAACTCTAAGGTCCAGGATGTCATAGGCGGCTTTAATCTCTACATCAGCGAACTGGCCAAAGAGCCGGCAGTCGAATGCGGTTTCACGCTGACCCTGTTTGATACAGCGGTCGCCATGAAGTACAACTCCGTGCCGCTCGCGCAGGTAGCGAAGCTCGACGAGTCGAGCTATCGGCCCAGCGGAAACACTGCCCTGCTGGACGCCATTGGAAACACCGTCCAGACCGTAAACAGTGCCGGCTTCGACAAAATCATTACAGTCATTATGACCGATGGCGAGGAGAATTCTTCGAGGGAATGGACGTTGCAGGGTATCCGCGAACTGGTGCGGAGTAAGGAATCGGTGGGCAACTGGACGTTTGTGTTCCTGGGCGCGAACCTTGATGCATTCACCCAAGGCGCCAATCTCGGTGTGGCCGCGCTCAACGCTGTTCGCTACGATGCTGGCAACTACCTGGGGGTGTACAACTCTCTGGCCAGACGCACGAATGTCATGTCGTCCGGAACGAAGCGATCCGACCGTGATTTCTTCGGGGGTGATAACCCGGGGATCAAGAAATCATCGTAGGGCGCTTCCCTCCGACAGTCAGACGCGCGTGGGGTGTCGGTCGCTGTTTCTTCGTTGAAAACCTGTTTCGAGCCCTTGTCATCCTGAGGCCTGCGTTCTTCAGCAGGCCGAAGGACCCATGCACTTTGACGACAGTACCGATGCGCCGAGCAGGTTGCATAGTTCCTTCGCGGCAAACAACACCGCTCAGGATTTGTGTTTCCACACGGTCATATGCATCTATATGCATCCGCGCGCATCCGCCACGGTTTTTTTCTCACCCCTCAAGCTGACAGACGATTATCTCTGCTTCTTCTCCCACTCCTCCCGGGACATCGCCTTAAGCGGCTCCATACTCTTACCTTGGAGACCGGAGTTGAGTGACTGCAATGCCGGGCCGGTTATCGATTGGAACTGGCTCGCTGCCTCGTCCAGCTTCTTCTGGAAAGACGCCGTGCTGTCGACCTGCGATTGCGTGGGGCGTCCGCAGTAGCCATTCACTCCGCCATACAGCTCGCCGAGTTTTTCGCGCAGCTTCTTCTCGCCCGTGATCATCCCGCCCTCTTTCACCGACACCAGCGTCGAGCGAAAATCCTCCAGTTTCTGGACCAAGCCGTTGAGCATGATCCTTCAACCCGCTGTCAGTCGCGGTCGAGGCGCGCTGCCGCGCCTGGTCCCGCAAGTCGTTCGTCGAATCCACGATGAAAGTCAGTTGCCCGAGCATGTCGTAGAGTTGCATAACGGTCTTGTGCTGCAACGCGCGGTCAGCCGCCGTGCTCTTGGTGCGCGGATCGGGAACTAGCTTGATTTCAGAAGAGAACGAATCGCTCCCCTTGGTCACCTTGACGGCGTAACTCCCCTCCGACACCTGTGGACCATAGAAGGCAAATTCGTTCTCCACCAGCCCGGCCGCCGGTGGCATCTTCGGAGGCTTCGCGCGCTCCGGCCACTGCACGCGGTTTAAGCCCTTTCGCTTATCTCCCTGAATTGAAGTCAGCAGATTTCCTTTTTCGTCGGAAACGTCGATTTTCAAGTCGCCGAAGATGTGGCGCTTCTTCTGGTAGTAGACGATGCCGGCCGCTTCGGGCAGGGTGCGTCCCTCGAATTCCGAATCGCCATCGAATCTCTGCTCGCTCGCCGCCAGCGTCAGCACCGACGGACGCGAGGGCAATATTGCGAAATCCTTGGCGAGGATCTCCGGCGTGAGCGCACGGATGGGCGTCAAATCATCCAGGATGTAAATCCCCCGGCCATGCGTCGCCACCAGCAGATCCGACTCACGCGGATGAATCGCCAGATCGCGCACCGCCACATTCGGCAAGCTCCCTTTGAATTGCGCCCAGTGCGCCCCGCTGTCAATGGAAACGAAAAGGCCAAACTCGGTTCCGACGAATAAAAGGTTCTTGTTCACCAAATCTTCCCGGATCACGTGGGCATAGCCATTCAGTTCCGGTGTGGAAAGCGACGTCCAGGTCCTCCCGTAATCCGCGGTGCGGTAAACATAGGTCTTCATGTCCCCGCCCGCGTGGCCATCAAACGTGGCGTACGCCACCGCCGGATCGTAGTGGCTGGCTTCAATCGTCGACACCCACGTATTCGCCGGCAGCCCGGGAATATTCTTCACCACATTCGTCCAGTGCTTGCCGCTGTCGCGCGTAATCTGCACGTTGCCGTCGTCCGTCCCGACCCAAATGACATTGGCGTCCTTCGGAGATTCTGCGATCGTGTAGATCGTCTCGTATTTCTCCGCATCGGAGTTGTCGATGGTCAAGCCGCCGGACGTTTCCTGATGCTGCCGCGCGGGATCGTTGGTCGTGAGGTCCGGCGAGATACGATCCCACGATTCTCCGTGATCCCGCGAACGAAACAGAAACTGGCCGCCGAGGTATACCGTTCCCGGATTATTCGGGCTGAGATGAATCGGCGCATTCCAGTTGAAGCGGAAATCCGGTTCTCCCGGCCGTGGCAGTGGCTTGATGTCCTTCGCCTCCCCGGTCGACTTGCGAAAACGAGAGATCATCGCGCCCTGGTATTCGACGTAGGCGTAGTCGGGGTCTACAGGATCGGAGAAGGCCCAGAATCCGTCGCCCATTCCGATCACCCGCCAATGCCGGTTGGCGATAACACCCGGCGCGCGCGACGGGCCCATCCAGGTACCGTTGTCCTGCAGTCCTCCGTAGACGTTGTACGGGTCGGCCATGTCGAAGCTCACGTGATAGAACTGCGAAACTGGAAGGTTCGCGAGGAATCGCCAGTGCGTAGCCTCATCGAGCGATTGGTAGACGCCTCCGTCGGTGCCCACGAGCAACTGGTCGGGATTCTCGGGATTGATCCAGAGCGCGTGCATGTCGCTATGCACGCCTGCACCCGTCTCACCCTCGCTCATGGAAAACGCCGCGCTGAAACTCTTGCCTCCGTCTTCGCTCACGGTCAGGAAAAATCCCGGCTTGTACACGCGATCGGGATTCTTGGGATCGACCGCCAGCCGCGCAAAATAAAATGGCCGCCCGCTTACATTGAACGAACTGTTGACCTCGGTCCAACTGTCGCCCGCATCGTCGGAGCGGAACAGTGCCGTATGATTCTTCGCTTCTACCACGGCGTAAACACGGGAAGTCCTGCTGGCAGCGATGCCGATTCCAATTCGCCCCAAATCACCCTCGGGGAGCCCCTTGCGGAGTTCGTGCCAGGTCGCGCCGCCATCGGTGCTCTTGAATAATCCGCTTCCCGGACCGCCCGACCGGAAATTGTGCGGCTCGCGGCGCACGTCCCACATGGCTGCGTAGAGCACGCCTGCATCCTGCGGATCCATGGCCAGTTCCGCGCAGCCGGTGCTCTCATTGCGATAGAGGATCTTGTTCCACGTCTTCCCGCCGTCTGTAGTTTTGAAGACGCCACGTTCAGCGTTGGAATTCCACAGGTGTCCAAGAGCGCATGCGTAGACCGTGTTGCTTTCCTTGGGATGCACAATTATGCGGCTGACGTGCTCGGAGTCAGGCAGTCCCACGGCTTCCCAGTTCTCTCCGCCGTCACGCGAGCGATACACTCCCGTCCCGACCGATACGCTGTTGCGCACCCACGATTCGCCCGTGCCCACCCACACCGTCTTGGAATTCTGCGGATCAATCGCAATCGAGCCAATCGAAAGCGAGGGCTGCTTGTCAAAGATAGGCTTAAAGGTTGTGCCGCTATCCACCGACTTCCAGACTCCTCCGCTCGCCGAGCCGACATAGATCGTCAGCCGTCCCCCCTCGCGAACCGCGGCGATATCGGCAATGCGGCCGCCCATCGCAGCCGGACCAATGGCGCGAATCGGCAGCCCGCTGATCGTGTCTGAGTCGAGCGCGACGTCCTGCGCGGTCACGAACAGAGCGGTAAACAGCAGGCAAGCAAACACCAACAAACGCGAACGATTGCTCATGGATCACCTCACAAGGAAACCGCATAGCTCGTTTTCACGACTCTACTCAACCACGATTATGGAGGGTGCCCCACCCTTGTCTCCGCGGCTTTTTGCGGAGACAGGGTGGGGATTTTGACCTTCTTTAAATGCCTCGCCTCATTAGGGAGCCACTTTCCGCGTTTCTAGTTCTTGGGCGGATCCGTCTTAGGTGCATCTGTCTTCGGCGCGTCCGTCTTGGGAGCAGCCGCCGGCATCTTAAAAATGGAGTCATCCGCCGGCACGTTCAGCTCAACCTTGGTGATTGTGAGCTTTTGCTTCTGGTCGGTTCCCTTGATGCCGCTCTCCACCGCAAATGGAAACATGATTCCGTCGACCGCCTTGTAGTCTCCGATCGCCGATTCAATTTCCTGTTCCGTGCCCCGAACCGTGCGCTTGGTCACTTCCTTAATCTCGAGTAACGAATCGGAATCGATGTAGATCGTCTGCACGTCCCCGTTCTTCAGGGTAACTTTCAACTTATAGGCGTCCGTTCCTTCGATTTTTTCTTTGCCCTCCAGTTCCACCTGGTGTCCCTTGCTTTTGTAATCGACGAGCGGCCCGTCGAGATCAGCCATCTCCTCGGTTTCCTTGGCCTCGTCCGCCGACATTAATTCCGCTTCCTTCTTCCCCATGAACGGCATGATCTGCCAACCATTCTTGCCGTCGAAAGCCTGGATCGCCGTCAATCCCTGCACCGTGAATTCCAGGCGCGCCTGCGCCGGCCGCTTCTGGATCAGGACGCCCGGAGCTTCCATTCCCGGCCCCATCGACATCGTCGCGGTAGATTTGATCGACTGCACACTCTTCAATTTCTCCGCCCCGCCGCGGGCTTGAATGTTCTTCGCAATAATCTCGTCCACGGTCTGAGCCAACAGGCACGGAGCCAGCACCGCCAAAGCAATCATCGACAAACACACTCTTCGGATCATGATTTATCTCCTAGGATTTCTGGGACCTTCCCGGCTGAAGTCAGCTATTGTACCCTCCCGCCCCTAAACTCGCGGCGGGGGTTTCATGGCTTCTACGTTCGATCACACCGGAATGTTCCCGTCCGACTATGTTTTCGGGGAATGAGTTCTTACGTCCCGGTGCACGAGCGAGACTATGCGAAGATAGTGGCGCGAGGAGCACCTTGGTATCCGCGACTGACGAGCGCCGCAAACGATGGGACGCCAGGCTCCTTCGCGTCAAGGAATTAGCAGAGCTACACAAGCCCCTCGCATCGGCATTGCACTTCTATCATTTGGTATTGCTGCTTCAGGCCAAGGTCTCATCTCAATCGAGGCTCGTTCTCAATCCGGACGTTCCCCTACGCGCCCAGATCGATGTGGCCGCCGTCGTTTCCGAGATGCCCGCTATTCTTTCCCTCAGCGTGCAACATGGGCCCGAATCTTTGCGTGAAGCGGCTCATCAGTGGAATTCGTCCGGAGAGCAAAAGTGGATTCAGGCAATCCAGTCTGCACTCGACACAGCTCGTCCGCCGTTCGCAGGCGCCCAAGATTTCTTCACTCGCGCCTGTCTCCAACCGGTCGCCGAAAATCTTCAGTCTCAACTCTCAGAGCACACCTACACCGGCAACCACATCTGTCCAGCATGCGCAGGCTTGCCCCAGATGGCTGTGCTCCTGCCTGAAGGAGACGGGGCTGGCCGCTGGCTGCTTTGTTCCTTTTGCCTTCGCCAATGGGCCTTTCGCCGACTGATCTGTCCCTGGTGCCGGGAAGAAGACAAGGAAAAGCTGCCTCGCTTTTCATCCGAGGAGTGGCCTGCGGTTCACGTCGAGGCTTGCGACACGTGTCGCCGCTACCTCAAGGCCATCGACATGACGGTGGATGGTTTGGCGGTTCCCCTGATCGATGAGACTGCATTCTCGGTGCTCGACGTCTGGGCGGCCGATCGCGGCTACACCAAGATCGTCCCCAATCTGATGGGATTTTAACCTGGTATTAACATTCACCGGTTGACACCGTCTCACACGCGGGTGTAGTTTTTCCTGCAACTTAAGGGTTTACCCTAAACAGCAGAAGTGCATCCTAAGTGTTGTCCAGTAAGTGGGGGACATCTCCATGGATCTTTCACGCCGTTCCTTCCTGAAGACCGGAGTAGCGGGTGCGGTCGGGCTCTCAGCACTCGGGTTCGATCTACAACCTCTTCAAGCTCAGTCTTCCAGCCTGAAAATTTCACGCACCACGCAGACGCGCAGCACTTGTCCTTACTGCTCTGTGAGCTGCGGCATCATCATCCACACCATTGGCGATGGCGCGAAGAACGTCACGCCACAAGTGATTCACGTTGAGGGCGATCCCGATCATCCCATCAACCGCGGGACGCTTTGCCCTAAGGGTGCGTCCCTGTTGCAGGACATCGTCAACGAACGACGCCTGCTGAAGCCGCAAGTGCGCCGCCCCGGCTCCGATCATTGGGAAGATATTCCCTGGGATCAGGCGATCGATGAAATCGCCACCCGGACGAAGGCACTTCGAGACGCCGACTTTATTCAGCAGGACAAAAACGGCAAGACTGTCAATCGCTGGGAGAGTATGGCCTTTGCCGGCGGCTGTACCGATACCAACGAGTTCAATTATCTGGTTGTGAAGTCAATGCGTTCGATGGGGGTGACGTGCCTGGAAAACCAGGCACGTGTTTGACACGGACCCACGGTCTCCAGTTTGGGGCCAACATTCGGACGCGGGGCGATGACCAACGGTTGGGTCGACATCAAGAACGCCGACATGATGTTGATCATGGGCGGCAACCCAGCCGAGAACCATCCCTGCGGATTCAAATGGGTGGTTGAAGCCAAACGCAACCGTAACGCGAAGATCATCGTCGTCGATCCGCGCTTCACGCGCACCGCCACACAGGCAGACCAATTTCTTCAAATCCGCGCCGGATCCGACATTGCCTTTCTCGGCGGGATGATCAACTTTGCCATTCAGAACAAGCGCTACAACGATGAATACCTCCTCAACTACACCAACGCCGCTTTCGTCGTGAAAGATGGCTTCAAGCTCCCCGAAGACGGCTTGTACTCGGGTTTCGATCAGAACGCCAAGACTTATGACAAGTCCACGTGGAATTACGAGGAAGTCGGAGGCGCAGGCACGGCAGCAAAACCGCCAGCCGGCAGTCCGCCTCCTCCTCCCATGTTGCCGCCGAACGTGGCTTACGATCTTTCCCTGCAGCATCCCCGCTGCGTCTTCCAACTTCTGAAACAGCAGTACTCGCGCTACACGCCGGAGATGGTAGAGCGCATCACGGGCATTCCGAAGGACCAAGCGCTCAAGGCCTGGGACACGTTCACCTCCATCCGCCAGAACGGCGACATGAAGAAGGCCGGCACCATCATCTACGCCGTCGGCTGGACGCAGCACTCGTCCGGTACACAGACGATCCGCACCGCTGCGATGATCCAGTTGCTTCTCGGGAATGTCGGCCGCGCCGGCGGCGGCGTGAACGCACTCCGCGGGCACTCTAACATTCAGGGCGCGACCGATATGGCGGGTGTCTTCGATCTCCTTCCCGGATATCTCAAGGTGCCGACTCCGGCCGACACCGACCTGAAGGCTTACCTCACTCGCACCACGCCCAAGGCCTCGAAGCCGAAAGAATGGGATTCCTTCAACTACTGGTCGAATACACCGGCATTCACAGTGTCGCTACTCAAGGCGCTCTACGGCGACGCGGCTACCAAAGAGAACGACTTCGCCTTCAACTGGCTTCCCAAGATCGACCGCAAATATTCCTGGGCGGAGATCTGGGACGACATGTACAACGGGAAGGTCAAAGGCATGATGGCGTTCGGCATGAACGGCGTCATGATCGGCCCGAACGCGAAGAAGAATATCGAGGCCCTGAAGAAAGCAGACTTTCTGGTGGTCTGCGAAATCTATCCGGACGAGACCAGCGAGTTCTGGCGCGCGCCGGGCACCACGCCCGACGACATGAAGAAGATCAACACGACGGTTTACCGCCTGCCCGGCGCAGGTTTCGCCGAGAAGGACGGCACCTTCGTCAACTCCGCGCGCTGGCTGCAGTGGAAGTGGGCCGCGGTTCCGCCTCCCGGAGATTGCAGGCTCGACCAGGAAATTCTGGCCCGCATCTTTTTAAAAATCCGCGAGAAATATCAGAAGGAAGGCGGCAAGTTCGCCGATCCGATCCTGAAACTCTCCTGGAACTATACGAATCCATACAACCCATCACTTTCCGAAATCGCAAAGGAACTCAACGGCAGGGCCTTGGCCGACGTTACCGATCAAAAGACCAACACCACCATCAAAGCCGACCAGCAGCTTCCTGGCTTCGCATTCTTGCGCGACGACGGTTCCACCATGTCGGGCAATTGGCTCTTCTGTGGCTCATGGACCGAGGCCGGTGCCCTGATGCAACGCCGCGACCCCGCCGATCCCTCTGGCCTCGGCATTCACGCGAACTGGGCGTGGTCGTGGCCGATGAATCGCCGTGTGCTGTACAACCGCGCTTCCTGCGATCTCAACGGCAAGCCCTGGGATCCCGATCGCAAGCAAGTCTGGTGGAGTGAAGCCAAACAAAAGTGGGTTGGCAACGACGTTCCCGATTTCAAAGCGGATTCCGACCCGAAAACTCGCATGGGTCCCTTCATCATGAACCCGGAGGGGGTCGGGCGCTTATTTGTGCCGATCGGTGCGGTAGCTGACGGTCCCTTCCCCGAGCATTACGAACCGACCGAGAGCCCAATCGTCAATCCGTTGCATCCGAACCAGTCTAACAATCCGCTTGCGAAGCGGTTCAAAACCGATATGGACAAGTACGGAACCGTCGAACAGGGATTTAACATCATTTGCACGACCTACCGGCTCACCGAGCACTATCACTACTGGACCAAGAACAATCCCATGAACGTGCAACTCGTGCCCGAGCCGTTCGTGGAGATTCCCGCCGAACTTGCTGACCAGATGGGCCTGCGCGGCGGAGAGAAGGTGAAGGTGACCAGCGCCCGCGCGGAGTACATCGCCAAAGCGATGGTGACCAAGCGCATCAAGGGCATGATGATTGATGGCAAGAAGACTTTCCAGATCGGCATCCCCATTCACTGGGGATTCCGTGGCATCGCTGAAGACGCGGGCAAAACCGCGAAGACCCCCGTCAACTATCTTTCACCGGCAGTGATCGATCCCAACGCCTATACACCCGAGTTCAAAGGCTTCCTCGTGAAGCTGGAGCGAGTTTAAAGGAGGCCTGAGATGAGCGATCGCAAGACGCTGCAGGTTCAGAGAATCTCGGGCCATCCCGGCCCCGTCGCCGGCGAGGGAACGCAGCGCCAGGAAAAACTCTGCAAGCTGATCGATACCACCACCTGCATCGGCTGCAAGGCCTGCGAAGTCGCCTGCGTGGAGTGGAACGACATGCCGTTCCAGCCCACCATGTTCGACAACACCTACCAGACGATGCCCGACACGAGTTGGAATTATTGGAACCTGATCAAGTTCAACGAGGTCAGCTCCGACGACGGATCGTTCCAGTGGCTGATGCGCAAGCACCAGTGCATGCACTGTGCCGACCCCGGATGCCTCGCGGCGTGTCCGGCCGATGGCGCGATCGTGCAGTACAGCAACGGCATCGTCGATTTCGAAGAGGCCAACTGCATTGGCTGCGAGTTCTGCGTCTCCGGTTGTCCCTTCAATGTTCCCAAGTTCAATCCGTCGACGAAGAAGGTCTACAAGTGCACCTTGTGCTCGGACCGCGTGGGTCAGGGCCTCGAGCCAGCCTGCATCAAGTCGTGTCCGACGGGATGCCTACACTTCGGCACGAAAGACGACATGCTGCAACTCGCCAACACGCGCGTGACCCAATTGCAGCAGCACGCTGGACTAAAAGACGCCGGCGTCTACGATCCTCAGACCATCGGTGGGACCTCGGTCGTCTACATCCTGCACGATGCGACGAATCCCGAAAAATACGGCGGGCTGCCGAAGGATCCTCGCATCCCCCTCAGCTTTACCCTCTGGAAGAACTGGTTCAAGCCGTTTGGACTCATCGCCTCAATGATGGCGTTCGCAGGCGTCATCCTGCACTACGTGACCGAGGGCCCACGAAGAGTGCAGCCCCAACCTCCGGTGCGAGAGATCGACGGCGGCGAAGCGAGGAAGGAAAACTAGATGGCCACTCCTGCGAAAACCATCGGGCGCGGCCCCGACCACTTCATCAATCGAATTGGCCTGACCGTCGTGTACGTCGGAGAACTCCTCCGCCATCGCGCCTACACGCGCTTCCTGCACTGGGCCTACGGAATCTTCTTCTTCCTGGCGCTGATCTCGGGCTTCGGAATTTACATGCCATGGATCTTCCGCTGGTTCACTCCCCTGTTCGGCGGCGGCGCCATGACCCGCATGCTGCATCCGTGGTTCGGACTCGGCTTCGTATTCTTCTTCGGCCTGCAGGCTTTGAATTGGTTGGTCCCGATGGCGTGGGGTCCGGGCGACAGCCGGTGGATGAAGCGGATGAAAGACTACGTCACGCATCGCGACAGCGTTGAACCGCCCGACGTAGGCTTCTTCAATGCCGGCCAGAAAGGGATGTTCTGGGAAATCGTCGGCGGCAGCATCGCCTATGTCATCACAGGCTTGATCATGTGGTTCCCGGAAATCTTCGGCCGCTGGCCCGTCGCCATCAGCTATGTCATTCACGACATCTCAGCCTTGATCATGCTGGCCGGCATCTTCATCCACATTTACCTGAGCACGATCGGAGAGCCGGGCACCATGCAGGCCATGACCCGCGGCACCGTAAGCGAAGCCTGGGCCTGGACGCATCACCCCGCCTGGTACAAAGAAGTCACCGGCCGTGATCCGCAACAGGCATTGGAGGAAGCTCGCCGAAAGTCCAGCGACACATCCGGAAATTCGGGTAAATGAGAGGATTCTGTAATTACTCGGATTTGTCCCTAATTGCTTTTCGCGCTTCCGCCACAGTGATCATCAGGGTCATCGGCTGGACGGGAGAAGAAACGAATCCCCAGTTCTCATAGAAGCGTCTGGCGCCCTCTGAGATAGCATGCACAAGAATCGCCCGGATACCGGCGATCTCCGCAGCCTGCACCGTGCGCAACACGGCGTCGCGAAGTAGAGCCGTGCCGATTGCATGACCTTGAACGGTCTGATCTACGGCCAGCCGGCCGATCACCATCACCGGCACCGGATCTGGCATATTGCGCCGGACCCGGCCTGGTGAGTCAGTGTGAGCCACGGCACCTGTGGCCAGGGCGTAGTAACCCACGACCCGCTTTCCAACGCAAACAACATACGTCCGCGAAGCGCCACTCTCCTCGTTTTGGAGAGCTCGCTTTCTGAGCCAGTCGTCGAGCGCGGGCTCCCCGCACTGAAATTGTGAGACATCGTGTTCGGAAGAAAGCTTCTCCGGGCGACCCGTGCGATCACCCCGGCTACTCATTGTCCCATGGTGCTCTGACTTTCAGGAGTCGTGCCAGCCGTGGGTTACTCGCTGGGGGTTTGTCGAGAATGGAAATGAAACGCCTGAACTCCGCATCTGGCAATGCGAAGTACCGCCTCTCAAGCAGGACGCTTTCGGCCTCCCGGCAGGCTGTTTCCAACATGAAATCCGAACGACTCCGACCCAGCGCGCCGGCGGCACGGTCAATCAGCGATTTCTGCCCGCGACTTGCGCGCAGATTGATGTTTTCCCCGCGATTCTTGCCGGATTTCGTGGATGGCGCACGCATAAGCCCTCCCTTGTCTGTATATACATTGAGCATACATCGATGTGCGCACAATGTAAACACCCGGTCATGTTTGGAAAAGCTCGCCAGAACAGAGACTCACAGAATCCGCGTGGATATTGATATGGAAGAGAAGTTGGCTGCCCCCCAGGGATTCGAACCCCGATAACCTGCTCCAGAGGCAGGTGTCCTGCCGTTGAACGAGGGGGCAGTTTCAGATTGGAAGAGCCCGACAGCGGGCTCTTTTTGATTCTATGGTCCCGACCGAAGAGCGTCAACATCGAGCTCTTCCTGGCTCCTCAGTTTTCAAGTTCCGCTGCTCGGCTTTGCGTTCTCTTCGAACTTCTCAGCGATCTCCGCGGTTACGCTTTTGCCTCCACTTCGCCGAGTCTAAGGAACGCATAGCACTGCCCGCATTGAAAACGCCACCGAGCCTTTCGGCGGTAGAATTCTCCGAAGACTCCACCTCCCGAGAGAACTTATGATTGTCGCTACCGAGATTGCCTCAAAGACTTCCGACTACGCTGAACTCGCGCGCCGCCCGCTCGAACCCGATCAGTGCGCGCTGGTCGTCATCGACATCCAGCAGAAACTGCTGCCGCCGATCTTTCAAAAAGAGCAACTCGTGCGCAACGCGCAGTTGCTGATTCGCGCCGCAGGGATCCTGAAGATCCCCACGCTGCTGAGCACGCAATACTCCAAGGGATTGGGCGCCACGGTTCCCGAAATCTCTTCCCTGCTCGCCGGCACTGAAGCCGTGGACAAGACGCTGTTCTCCTGCTTCGGCAGCGACGCCTTCTGCGCTCAGCTAAAGCGCCTCCCCGGGCAGCGCAACACGCTGCTGCTCTGCGGCATGGAAAGCCACATCTGCGTCACGCAGACCGCGCTCGGGGCGCTGCGTGAAGGATATCTGGTGCACATCGCGTCTGACGCTGTCAGCTCGCGCACGGAATGGAACTGGAAGATTGGCTTGGACCGCATGCGCGCCGCCGGCGCCATCATCTCATCGACGGAAATGATGATCTACGAGCTGATGCGCTCGTCTTCATCCGCAGCCTTCAAGGAACTGCTGCCGCATCTCAAGGGGTAGAAAATAGAACCCATCAACCACGAAGGACACGAAGTTACACGAAGGAGCCCTTTCAAGAAACCTTCGTGTACCTTCGTGCCCTTTGTGGTTAATGCCTTTAAGCTTCGGCCTGCTCCACCGGTTCAGCGTCTTTCTTCTTCACCCGGACCACGGTGATCTTGGCGAACCCTTCCTGGAACGCCGGCGGCTTCAGCTTGGCAGCCATGCGCCGCATCATGTCTTCAGGGACAACCCGATCGCGCCGCTGATGCCGTTCGACGCAGACCTCCAAAGGAACGTCGAAGAACACGGCGTGCACTTCGTAGTTGTAGTCTTTGGCGAGTTTGATCCAGTGCTGACGCTCTTGCGGAGTCAGGTTGGTGGCGTCGACATAATTCATCGGACGCTTGGCGATCAGCCTCGCCTTCAACATCGAGCGCAGATTGGAGAACACCAGATCCTGGAAGCGCTGCTCGCGGACGTCATCAAACAGCAGCGACCGCACCATGTCACTTGATAGCGGAACCACGTTGTGCCGCTTGAACCATGAACTCTTTCCGGAACCGGGCAGCCCAATCGCGAGCACGACAATTCCCTTCGGTGGACGCGGGGGCGCGCTCGGCACAACAGCGGGAATCGCCGGGGCCTGCGGAGCGGGTGAGACGGGTTGAACGTCGGCTTCAGCGGACTCAGAGGGTTCAGCGATAGCAGGTTCAGCCTCAGCCGATTCGGGCTCCGCCGAGTCAGCTTCCACCGCTGGCGCGCCAGGGACGCCCTTCGGCGTAAATGCCTGGGCCACGGCTTTCTCCCGCCCACGCCCGCCTCTTCCCCGGCCCCCACGACGACGGCGTCCGCGCTCGCGCTGCGCAGTTCCCGAAGCGGTCCTGGGTTTCGCCTGCTCACTCTCGACCGGCCCAGACTCTTCCGCGATCGGTTGCGCTTCGACTTCTTTCTCGGCGGAGGCGCTTTCCATAGCTTCGCTGCGACTCTCCGGCTCAGCTTCCGATGGCTCTTCCGCATCAAAGTACGCAGGCTGCAGTGGCGGAGGCGCCGGCTGACTCACCTGCTCATCGGACTTCTTCTTGCGGCGCTGTAAGCGCTCGCGCATCCATTTACGCATGTTCAGGCTTGTAACACAGATTACAGGATAAGAGCAATCTGGAGAGCCACTTGCGAACCAGCCACGCCAGCGGGAATACCCCGTGACGACTGAATCCATGCACACACGCTGGCCTCAATCCCGCTACAATATTTGCCATGGCTAGCCCGATACCTTCCCCAATCGCAGGACAGAAATATATTTCGCTGACCACGTTCCGCAAGACGGGCAAAGGTGTTGCGACGCCCGTATGGTTCGGAGAAGATGGCAACAAACTCTACGTCATGACCCGCAGCGACATGGGAAAAACGAAGCGCATCCGCAACAATCCTCAGGTAAAAGTTGCTCCCAGCACCATCCGAGGGAAAGTTACGGGACCACAGCTCGCAGGGACAGCCCGCATTCTGACGCCCGAAGAACACGAGCACGCCCGCGATACGATCAACCGAAAGTATTGGATGGCAAGGATTCCCCTGATCTGGTCAAGAACGGATACGTACCTCGAAATCACCTTTCCCTAAAACCGTTGTCGTCATTTCCCTAAGACCCTTGTCATTCCGAACGGCGAAGCCGTGAGGAATCTGCTCGCGCGTGCGGCGCCACTGCTGCCGGCAGACAGCAGATTCCTCCCTTCGGTCGGAATGACAACCGTTAATGACTACCAATCGCCCGTCAGATTGTCGTCAGATACTGAGTCTTGTCATTCCGAGCGGCGAAGCCGTGAGGAATCTGCTCGCGCGTGCGGCGCCACTGCTGCCGGCAGACAGCAGATTCCTCCCTTCGGTCGGAATGACAAGAGTAGAACAACTCACCACTCGCCCGTCGTCAGAAACTGATGAATCGAGTTGGCCGCGCGCCGTCCCGCGCCCATAGCCAGAATCACGGTTGCCGCCCCCGTGACAATGTCCCCGCCGGCGAATACTCCTTTGCGGTTCGTGCGTTGCGTTTCTTCGCTGGCCTGAATGTATCCACGTTTGTTCGTGCCCAGACCGGGTGTGGTGCTTTGCACAATGGGATTCGCGGTAGTGCCGATCGCAATCACCGCCACGGATAAAGGCAGATCGAACTCCGACCCCCGCATCGGCACCGGCCGCCGGCGGCCGGAAGCATCGGGCTCTCCCAGTTCCATGCGCACACAGCGCGCGGCTGTGAGCCACCCCTTGCCGTCGGAGAGGAACTCGACGGGAGCTGTCAGCATCTGGAAATCAATTCCCTCCTGCCGCGCGTGATGCACTTCCTCCGCCCGCGCCGGCATCTCAGCGTCGCTGCGGCGATAGATCACGTATGCCTTGCGCGCGCCCAGCCGCAACGCCGAGCGGATCGCGTCCAGCGCCGTGTTGCCGCCGCCGATGACCGCCACGTCTTTTCCACGCAGGTCGAGCATAGGCTCGTCATACATGGGAAATTTGTAGGCCTTCATCAGATTGATGCGGGTCAGGAATTCGTTCGCCGAATAGACTCCATTCAGGTGTTCACCCGGAATGTTCATGAATTGCGGCAGCCCGGCACCGGTGCCGATGTACACCGCGTCAAAGCCTTCCTCTTCCAGCAGTTCGTCGATCGTCACGGTGCGGCCGACGACCACGTCGGTCTCGAACTCCACGCCCATCTGGCGCATGTAATCGATCTGTTCCCGCACGATCTGCTTGGGGAGGCGAAACTCGGGAATGCCATAGACCAGTACACCGCCGATTTCGTGCAGAGCCTCAAACACGCGGACCTTGTGCCCCTTCTGGATCAGATCTCCCGCCACGGTCAGTCCAGACGGCCCGCTTCCGACGATGGCGACTTTCTTTCCAGTGGGCTCGGCGTTCGGGACGATGTTCGTCCCCATGCGCTGTTCATAATCGGCGACAAAGCGTTCCAGATAGCCGATCCCCAGGGGCTTGACCTTCTTCGACAGCAGGCACTTCCCTTCGCACTGATCTTCCTGCGGGCACACGCGCCCGGTAATTGCAGGCAGCACGTTGGCTTCGCGGATCTTCGCCGCCGCGCCGAGGAAGTCCCCAATGACGATTCGCTGCACGAACTCCTTCACGTCGATGCCCACCGGACAATTGTCGGTGCACGTCGGCTTGGCGCACTCCAGGCAGCGCAAGGCTTCCTGCTGCGCCAGTTCCGCGCTATATCCAAGATTCACTTCTTCGAAATTGTGCGCGCGTACTTCCGCAGGCTGCTCGGGCATGAGTTGTCGCGGAACCTTGATACGTTCCTTGGGTGAGAGCGGATTCTTCGATTTGCTGGCCGTCGGGCTCATCGCGACTCTCCTTGCCGCGCGCCGGATGTGGCCGCACAGACCTCGTCCAGTTCCGCCTCGGCTATTTGCAGGCGCTTGAACTCCTCCATCGAATGCTGCTCGGCCGTGCGATACATCGCATTGCGCTGCACCAGCACCTCGAAGTTCACTTTGTGCCCATCGAACTCCGGCCCGTCGACGCAGGCGAACTCGCTCTTGCCGTCGATCAGCACCCGGCATCCGCCGCACATCCCCGTTCCATCGATCATGATCGGGTTCAGGCTGACTACCGTGTGGATATTCTCTTTACGCGTTAACTCGGAGACCGCTTTCATCATGACGATAGGACCAACGGCGACGACCAGGTCAATGCGTGTCCCGTTGTCGATCAACTGCCGTAGCTTGTCCGTGACGAATCCCTTGTCGGCATAGCTGCCGTCGTCAGTGGTTATGAGCAGCGCATCGCTGACCTCTCGCATTTCTTTTTCGAGGATAACCAACTCCTTGTTGCGCGCACCCACGATCGAGATCACACGGTTTCCCGCCCGCTTGAGCGCGGCCGCGGTAGGGTAGGCCATCGCCGTACCCACTCCTCCTCCAACCACGACTACCGTGCCGTAGTTGCGGATGTCCGAAGGCTTTCCCAGCGGACCAACGACGTCGAGAATGGAATCGCCCGTCTCGAGCGTATTCAGCAGGTTGGTGGTCTTCCCGGCCGATTGCACCACGATGTTGATGGTGCCTGTCTCCGGATCAGAGTTCTCGATGGTGACCGGAATCCGTTCGCCCTCCTCGTAAATCCGCAGGATGACGAATTGCCCCGGCTGCTGCTTGCGCGCGATGCGGGGCGCTTCGATGACAAAGCGTTTGATCCCCGGCGCAAGAAATTGTGCATGGACGATTTTGAACAAAGTCCCTCCGCCACACGAAAGGCTGTTTGATTGTGGGCAGAGGCCGACCACAGCGGCTGTGACTACGATCACACGCCGCTGTGCGGATAAAAAGTGATTTTAGTTACTTGCGGAATATCCGCTGGATAGCCACGGGAACGCCCGAAGCCGCCAGTGGGATGGTCATCGCCCGCGATGCGGAACTCAGTGGGCGCTCCACAATGGCATAGCCGTCCACTTGCACTCGCAGCGTGCAGGGGCGATTGGGCGCGTAGAACGTAAAATCCCCTGACTGCACCTTGGACCGGCCAAGTACCTCGCCCGAGTTGGCATCGATCACAGTAAATGTCGCGCTGTTCACTGCTTTTCCGTTATCGGTTTGCAGATGAACATCCACGGAGTAGCTCTTGTTATTCGCCGGCGCGCTCTGCGCGTACACTTGCCCGGGAATCATCAACCGGTTCCACCAGCCTAAGCTGACGGGCGCCGCCGCCCTTTTCGCGGTTGGAGTCGTGCTCAAACTCGGTGGGGCGTTGTAGGGTACAGCCGTCATCATGATGGCCAGGATGCTGGCCCCTATGTAGAACGCCTTTTTGTTGGACTCCGCGCTGAAGATGAAGCTCAGCGCGACCGCCAGCACGATCAGCGCAACGACCACCACCGCGGGATAGGTTCGAAGTCCTAACACCCCGGTGAGAGCCGACTGCAGGTGCTCGACCGCCGATGCATCCTGCTTCTGCGCAATGTCCGACAAGACTGCCAGGAGCCCGCCCGTAGCGGCCGACAGGCCGAGGCACATCGATTTTCTCAGCGCGTAAAGTTCAGTGGCCATGGCTTCCTCCTAACCGATGGTGAGTCAGGAGGGAAATTCGTTTCAGGGATAAATCCCTTTGTCGAGAATCGCTAGTTCGACTTTAAAAGCCAGTTATGCGTAGGAATGAAGTGCCGATATAGTGCTTTGATGACTGACAGTAACTTCTGCGGCCTACTCCCACGAACCAAGGTCAAGGTCGACAAGGACGGTGGGTTCGTCATGCCGCTCGAATTCCGCCAATCGCTAGGCCTCAAGACTGGTGACGAAATCATCATGAGTTGGAAAGGCGGCGAATTGTGCATCAAGAAGGTCGTCCGACACAAGCCCAAAACGCGTAGCCTTTCTCGGAGATAAGCTACTCGCACCTCGATCGATTTGGGTAATACTCTCCGAATCCCCAACCCGAAGACTTGAGTTCAGACTCCCAATCCTTCCACGCAAGTGGAAGGTAGTCACAGGGAAGATCGCAACCGCCGCCCGGTTTGATGAGGCAACTTAACGAAAAGGTATACGCACGGCTGCGCTGCGCGACAGTAGCTTCCCTGTCGAGCGTAACCCACAGATACGGTTTTCCGACCGGTGTTGAGGAAAAGGAATAGTGAAGCCCGTCAGACGACAGATCGTCGGAGTGGGTGATGGATTCGTCGACGATCCCTCCCGACGCAGACGTGGGAAACACTCTGGTGTCCCGCAGGACGTATGCCCCTAGCGATTCGACCTTTCCGCTCGTGACCGCCACCCAAGCGCGGAACCGTGCTGATGGTTCGAGCCTCGCCCAGTAGAGCCAGTCGTTCCTTATTTCGAAATAGTATTCGCAGCGTTTCGCGTTACAGTTCTTCCAGGAGAGGTGGCTGCGATGCCTTTCGACAAGCTTTTCTACCTCCAACTCGGGAGACACTCCCACACGCAGGGCGTAAATATCCTGCAGGATCCCGCGTGCTTCGGCCTTGATGGTAAAGCCGTAAATCGTTAAGGCGGACACGGCCACGGCGATCATCAAAATACACGCTGCAAGGGTTCGTCGCGAGTAAGAACTCCATTTCATTCGCTGCATCGCCCGTCACACTACGCCTAATTCCCTTCCGGCTTGAGGATCACTCCCTGGCTGGTCCTGCTGTTCATGACGATCCGCAGCGGTTGCGGAAATTGGAGATGCCGCACGCATCCCTGCTCTTCGACCGCGGGCTGATCGGCGAGCCATTGCCAGTCGAGTGAACCTTCTCCGGCATCGGGATTCACCGTGAAGTATCCGACCTGGAACGCGGTCAGATTCTGGAAGAAGTGGCTGCCTTGCGAGGGCGTGACGCGGAAGTCGCGAAAGCCAGCCTCGACAATCACGCGCGCCCCTGAGATTTCGTCCCACTCGACCGGAATGCCCAGCCAGGGATCGTTCGAACCCCAGCGCCCTACTCCGATCAGCAGATAAGGACGATTCTCAGCGCTTAGAACGGCATTGAAATGCGCAACGGCCTCAGCGACCTCGCGGCTGCGACTGCGCTCGAAGCGTTGCAAATCGACGACCACAATGTCGTGCAGATTGTCGATGCGTCCGTTGCCGAGAACCTTGGTGCTGCGGCAGATCAGTTGCGAGGGCTCGACGTCTCCGATTGTCAGTTCCTGATTATCGCGCGACAGCGTCAGTGGACGAATCTGCAGGAATCCGAACTCGGCAGGTTCCTCGCCGCGCGGAAGGCGCACGGCAAACTCAATCTCCACCGGATTGCCCAACGCGTCTTCGCCGGCGTGCACCAGCACTTCCAGAATGTTCGCCAGCGGGAAGAGACCATGCTTAAGCATGGGCGCGAACGTCACAACGCGCGCCCCCGGACGGCTGAGGCCGTCGTAGACCGCATTGTTATCGGCCGAGTAAGTGGAAGCGACCGCGTGCAGCGTGCCATCGGCCTCAGCTACGTCAAGACCGAAACGCACTTCGCGCAGGTGTCCCGGGCCGCCGGCATGAAATTCTCCGTCGAGTTCCAGTGCGCAAAATTCGGTTTGCGTGTTGGCCAGGATATCTTCGACCGAAGAAAACTGCAGCAGGTTTCTCGGATAGCGCGGGCAGAAACTCATGCACTTCCCGCCATCCACAACAGTGCGTCCCAATCCCAGCGCGACGGCGGCGATGCCGTCCGAAAAGGTCATCGGCTCGATTGGGTAGAAATTGTGCGATCGCACCACGCCGGAGAAATCCGGATAAAATCTCGGCCCATACTGCGTTCCCACGACCTGCTGGAGGATCACCGCCATCTTCTCTTCTTCGAGGCGGTAGGGCGTGGCCCGCACGTAGGCTTTCGCGTGCTGGCTGAAGGTGGACGCGTAGACTAACTTGATCGCCTCGCATAGTTCGTTGAATCGCGTCTCGAGATCAGCCTGCTGATTCCCCAGCATGAATGTCTCGTAGACGCCGGTGAAAGGCTGGTACTGAGAATCTTCCAGCAGGCTCGAGGAGCGCACGGCCAGCGGATAGCGAACTTCTTCGAGGAACGCACGCAGGTTCTCCTGCAGTGGCACCGGCAGCGGCGAATCCAGAAAACGCTGCTGAATCTCGCTGTCGTCATCGCAATGCAGGGCGAAGTCGCTCAGGTTATTCTCGGCAAGAAACTGATCGAACATGTCGGTCGCAATCACGACCGCGGGCGGCACCGAAATCTTCACGCCGGCAAAGCGCTTCACAATACGACGCGTGCGCAGAAGATGACGGACGAACGCCAGGCCGCGCGCCTTGCCTCCGAGCGAACCCGCTCCGATCCGCAGGAAACTCGACTGCGACACCTTGTAGGTATCCGCCTTGAAATCCCCGATCAGGACTTCGTTCTGCTCACGCCGGTAATCGTTGATCGACTCGATCAGGTCGCGGCGCAGGTGCTCGGGACCATTGAAGTCCGATACCTTACGCGGACGCAGCTTGGCCGCCAGCGCGAACTCGGTGCGCGCCATCAGCCAGTGCGAGAAATGATTGCGCTGCGCGTGGTACATCAGGCTGTCGGCAGGAATCGTTTGCAGCTGTTCCTCGAGTTCGTTCAGATCCGTGGCGCGGCCCACTTCGTGCTGATCGGGCATGCGGAAAACGAAATCGCCGAATCCAAACGAGTCGGTAAGAATGCGCCGCAGGTCTTTCAGCAGAGTTGGCGAACGCTTGCGCAGGAACGAGTAGCCTTCCGCCTGCGCCCGGGGACGAAATTCGGTGCGGCTGGTCTGCAGCACCACTGGCACATCCGGCGTCAGGCTCTTCACCATGCGCGCCAGTTCGAATCCCGCTTCCGGGCTCAGCTTGCCTTCCCAGGGGAACTCTACGTCTGACACAATGCCGAAGATATAGTCACGGTATTTCTGCACCAGTTCGGCGGCGTCCTCGAAATTGGAGGCGAGCAGAATCTTCGGCCGGGCCTGCATGCGCACCAGCTTGTGCGCTACGTTGATGCCTTCCTGAATCACCCGCCGCGACTGCTTGATCAGTTCGGTATAGATGACTGGCAAAAATGATGAGTAATAGCGGATGTTGTCTTCGACGACCAGCAGGACGGGCACGCCCATGGCGCGCGAATCGTGCAACACGTTGTATTTGTCTTCGACGTATTTCACGATCGCGATCAGGATGCGTGCCGTTCCTTGCCAAAGAAAAACGCGGTCGATTTCGGTAACCGGATTCTGGGCGACAAACTTTTTGATCTCACGGTAGTCGTAGCCCAGCACGACGACAGGCACATCGAGTCCAGCACGTCGCACGGCCCGGGCTAGCGCGGCGGCGTTGGTGTCGCCCACCGTCAGATTCGTTACGATCAGATTGAATTGCGGATTGGCCTTGGCGAGATCGAGGGCCTCGGCGCAACTGGAAACGTGCGTGATCCCGGGAATCTGCCGCAGGTTCAGCTCGAGCGATTCGTCGATGAGCAGTTCGTTGAGCCGCCCGTCTTCGCGCAGGATGAAAGAGTCGTAAAGACTCGAGACCAGGAGAATGTTCTGCACCCGGAACGGCATGAGATTCTCGAAGCCTTCAAAGCGCTCTTCGGCGTCGAGAATCGGCTCGGCAAAGTGAGGGAGAGACATGGAATTTAACGGACAATGATACTCGTGCCCATGCGGCTAGGACTGAATCTCGCGGATGGAATTTTGCGCCGGCTTTCACCTCGGTGTCGGCTCGCTCGGTTAAGTGATTGATTCCCGGATGTCCGGAGCAACGATCCGGTTGACGTCTAAAATGCCCATTGCCGAGCCTCTAATACCTCTCGCCAAACGATTCAGGGACCTCCCGAGGTAGAGTGCATCGGCGTAGAGCGACGCAGGATCGGAAGGTTAAATCGATTTAACTGCTATATCTAACCTATAGATAATAAACATCTTACAAGACTTTATTTGCACACCCTCCAGACCTCTGAACCCTCCTGAATCCAGCCTCTTATCGCGTCCTGTACCGGTATTGGTGCAGTTCGTATCCAGCCGTGGTCTTGACAATTGCCCCCGGCAAAAAATTCAAAGAAAACGCTTGCATGTTGTATAGTGTTGTAGTTAACTATAACAGTGCTATTGGCCATAGCACAGATGAGCACAAGGTCGACCTCGAGCAAAAGGAAAGTTCAAATGAGGAGAATGATTATGAAATCGCTTCGTGTTCTGTTGCCGCTGGCCCTGTTGTCCCTCTCGACCGCGGCTCTCGCTCAATCTGACGCACAGAAGTCTTTCGACAACCTGAAGAATATCGCTGGGGAATGGGAAGGCGTTGTCACGGTCAATCCGCCAATGCCTGGAATGTCGGGGGATAGCGCTAATCTTCATGTTTCGATGCGTGTGACTTCCCGCGGGCATGCGATCGTGCATGAGTTGCAAGAGGCTGGAACTCCACTCGATTCCAAAAAGTACGATCACCCCGTCACGATGCTTTACTTGAACGGCGATCAATTGAATCTGGTTCACTACTGCGATGCCGGAAATCGTCCGCACATGGTGGCGAGGAAATCAGAAGACGGCAAAACCGTGGAATTTGATCTCGTCGACATATCAGGCGGCACCGAATACGGACATATGCACCACGGAGTGTTTACGCTCGTCGACGCGGATCATCACATCGAGGACTGGACCTACATGATGCCCGGGGACAAACCTGTGCATGCCCATTTCGACCTGCACCGTGCAAAGTAAGTGAATGAGACTCTGGAGTGTTTGGGACAAACCCGATGGACCGTGAGTGGAACGACAATCAGCCGATTTACCGCCAGCTTCGCGATCGCGTGGTCGCGATGATTCTCGACGGCGTGCTCAAAGAGGGTGATTCCCTGCCCTCCGTGCGCACCGTCGCGGCGGAATACCGGGTCAACCCGCTCACGGTCCTCAAGGGATATCAGCAGCTGGTAGACGAGGGGCTGGTCGAAACCAAACGGGGACGAGGCATGTTCATCAACGCGGGCGCACGCACCTTGCTGATGAAGGGCGAGCGCCAGAAATTTCTCGCCGAAGAATGGCCCAGAATCCAGGAGACGATCCAGCGCCTCGGACTCTCGGCAGAAGAACTGCTGGACGCGAGCACGAATGGCAAGCCTTCCCAGGCTTCATCGAAGGATGCGCCGTCGAATTCCAAAGATAAAGATCAGGAGGAACGCTGATAGCCATGCCCTGTATAGAAGCACGCGGTTTGCGTAAGGCGTTCGGCACAACGGTCGCGCTCGACGGCGTCGATCTGCGCATCGAGGAGGGACGCATTCTCGGGCTCATTGGCCCGAATGGCGCAGGCAAGACTACCGCTCTGAATGCGATTCTCGGGCTGATCCCCTATGAAGGACAACTTCGCGTACTCGGACGCGATCCGTGGGTGGAGCGTGAACGGTTGATGTGCGATGTGTCGTTCATTGCCGATGTCGCGGTGCTGCCGCGATGGATCCGCGTGTGCGAAGCCATCGACTATGTCGCTGGAGTACATCCCCGCTTCGATCGAAGCAAGGCAGAAGGCTTCCTCGCAAAAACTGCGATCAAGCGTTCCAGCAAGGTCCGCGAGTTGTCGAAGGGGATGGTGGCGCAACTGCATCTCGCGCTGGTCATGGCTATTGACGCGCGTTTGCTGGTCCTCGATGAGCCTACGCTCGGTCTCGACATCCTGTATCGCAAGCAGTTTTACGATTCCCTGCTGAATGACTACTACGACCGCACGCGCACCATCATCGTGACCACGCACCAGGTAGAGGAGATTCAACACGTCATCACTGACCTGATGTTCATCGACCGCGGGCGCATCGTGTTCGTCTGCAACATGGAGGAGTTCGAATCGCGCTACGCGGAAGTCACGGTGAGGCCCGACCGGCTGGCCGAAGCCCGCGCGCTCAAACCGATGCACGAGCGCCAGGTGCTGGGACGCAGCATTCTGCTGTTCGATCTGACGCGCGATGGCGTCGATCGTGAACAAACGGCCGCACTCGGCGAGGTTCACACACCGGGCATTGCTGACCTCTTTGTGGCGGTCATTGGCAACGCGAACGAAGCTTCCAAGACCGGAAGTGCCCAGAGCCAATATGAAGGAGTGGCGCGATGACAGCCTCATCCCATACCGTGAACGAGACCTTCGAACAGCAAGCTCCACCGGCGACGGCCCTCGCTCCTACACGACCCTTTTACTGGTCGGTTCGCCGGGAGCTGTTTGAATATCGTTCCATCTATCTCGCGCCGCTTGCGATCGCGGCAGTCATCCTGCTCGGCTTCGTGTTTGTACTGGTGCAGCTTCCACAAACCATGCAAAGGGCCATGACGATGGAGCCCATGGCACAGCGTCACGCTCTCGCCCAGCCGTTCGACGTTGCGGCCGCGTTGATCATGGCGGCGGCGTTTATTGTCAGCATCTTCTATTCTCTGGATTCACTTTACGGCGAGCGCCGCGACCGCAGCATCCTGTTCTGGAAGTCGCTGCCGGTTTCAGACCTCACGACCGTGCTGGCGAAAGCGAGCATCCCGTTGCTGGTGCTTCCGGTTATCGCGTTCGCCGCGACTCTCGCAGTCGAGACGATCATGCTGTTGCTCAGCAGCGCCGTGGTGGCGGGCAGCGGCTTCAGCGTCGCCGATTTCTGGAATCGCATCGAGCTGTACCACACGATGTGGGGACTGGCGTATCACCTGGTGACGGCGCACATACTCTGGTACGCGCCGCTTTATTGCTGGTTGCTCCTGATCTCCGCCTGGTCGCGCCGGACACCGTTCCTCTGGGCAGTGATGCCGCCGTTCGCAGTGGTGATTTTCGAAAAGATTGCGTTTCATACCAGCTACTTCCTGAGTTTCTTGAACTATCGCTTCAGCGGTGGCCAGGAAGCTACCGGCAATACGAGTGCGAACATGCTCGATCCGGACATGCACATGACGCCAGGTCCTTTCCTTGTCACTCCCGGATTGTGGTTGGGGCTGGTGTTTGCGGCGGTCTTTCTTTTGGTGGCGGCGAGGATACGGCGGCAACGTTCGCCGCTTTGACCGCATGCCCGTTCACTAACGTCGCGTGGAAGGAGAACACAACATGAGCAGCGCTCAAATCAGCAAGCGGATTTCAGGAACGTCCCCACGCGTGGGTTCGAAGTTCATCGGCGCTTACTACCTGCTCACGATCTCGACGGGTGCTTTCGTCCTGTTCTTTCATGGCCGACTGGCCTTCGAAGTGGACCTGGTCGTCGGCGTTTTGTACCTCGCGGTGACGGCTCTGCTCTACGGTTTGTCCGCATCGGCCCAAAAGAACAAAGGGTTGGCAAAGGAGTAAGTTATGCGACTGGCGTTGTTGTTTCTCCACATCGCCGGCGGGATGGTTGGATTGCTCTCCGGCACAGTTGCCATGGTGTACCGCAAAGGCTCGCGCGGGCACCGTGCGGCGGGAAACGTCTTTGTGGTCGCCATGCTGATCATGGGCGCGTGCGGTTCGACGCTCGCACTGATGAAACATCAGACGAACAACGTGTTCGGCGGGCTCTTGACGGTCTACATGATTACCACGGCCTGGTTGGCCGGCCGCCGCAGAGACGGGGAAACCAGCGTCTTCGATTGGGGTGCGCTCGTTTTTGGACTCGCGATCGGAGCGAGCCTTGTGACCCTTGGAGTGCTGGTCGCCAGCGGTCAGGCTGCGCCGCAAGCTGGAGTTCCTCTGGGGATGTATTTTTTCATGGGCACCATTCCCCTGCTGGCGGCCGCAGGCGATATTCGGATGCTGATGCGCGGAGGCATCTCCGGCACGCCACGAATCGCGCGCCACCTCTGGCGCATGTGCTTCGGTCTGTTCATCGCCACAGGATCGTTCTTCCTGGGACAGCAACAGGTGTTCCCTACCGCCATCCGCAAGCAGTACATCCTGGCGCCGCTCGCAATCTTGCCCCTCATCCTGCTGATTTACTGGATGATTCGCGTTCGGCTCGGCAGGAGTGGCATCGGAGTCTTTGGCGTAAGACTCGGCCAACAGGCGCTTGAAAACAATCTCTGACCTCCAGATAGATCTTGTGCAGCCCAACCCTACAATATCCGCACCCCCTCATTCGTCTACAGCAGTGGGATGAACGAAGCGGCGAGCCCGAAGTACATGGCAAAGTACATGGCACTCGAGCCGATGGCACTCGAACAGGACCAACGCATTTCCGAGGTGGTCAAGCGGGAGCGGTCGCGCCTGCAGAACTTCATCCGCCGGCGTGTGCCCGATCCGGGCGACGCGGAGGACATTCTGCAGGAGGTCTTCTACCGTCTGGTCGAAGCGAATCGGTTGCTGATGCCCATTGAGCACATCACCGGGTGGCTGTTTCGTGTGGCGCGCAATCGCATTACCGATCTCTTTCGCAAGAAAGAGCCGGAGAACTTCAGCGACATCGCGATCGCGGACGAGAACGGCGAGGACTTGCGGTTCGAGGACTTTCTGCCATCGCCCGATGCCGGACCAGAGGCGCTTTACGCGCGCCACCTGCTTCTGGAAGAACTGAAGCAGGCGCTCGGCGAATTGCCGAAGGAACAGCGCGAAGTGTTCATCGCGCACGAGTTGGAAGGACGCAGTTTCAAAGAACTAGCCGCAGAGACTGGCGTCAGCGTGAACACGCTGCTCTCGCGCAAACGGTATGCGGTGCTGCATCTGCGCGAGCGGTTGCAGCGTGTGTACAACGAATTTACGAAATGAGGGATGGCATATGAGAAAGAGATGGTTTTGGATTGCACCGTTGGCGATTGTAGCGATTCCGCTATTTATCTTCGTGGGCGGCGAAGTGGTGATGCATCTGTGGAACTGGGTGCTGCCCCCGCTCTTCGGATGGCGAACGCTCGGCTTCTGGCAAGCGCTAGGACTGCTGGCTTTGTGCCGGATTCTTTTCGGCGGCCTCGGGGGCCACGGACCCGGCCCAAGGCGACACTGGCAAGGCCGCTGTAAGAAGATGACTCCGGAGGAGCGGGAAAAATTCCGCCAAGCTATGCACGAGGGCTACGGATTCGGATCAGCCGGCGAGAAGGCAACGTCGTAGGCGGCATAGTCCACGTAGCGACAGCGGCCTCGGCTGTCCTAGGTGCTGAGAACCAAAAGCGTGAACCACTAAGGGCACGAAGGTACACGAAGGAAAGTCCGACATGCAGAGATTTCCTTCGTGAACCTTCGTGTCCTTCGTGGTTCAAGCTTTTCGCAGCGCCCGATGCCGGAGCAGTTGGTCGAGATCAGTGTGAAAGTCAAAATCCCCACCTTGTCCCTGCAAACATCGCAGGGACAAGAGTGGGGCACCCGTTTCTTGCTTCCACTTTTACTTCTGGTTCCGCCGGGCTTCGCCCTGGCGGGACAGCCGAGGCGGCTGTCCCTACGCAAGAATCTACACCAGGCCTTGGTCCAGCATCGCGTTGGCCACCTTCAGGAAGCCGCCGATGTTGGCGCCGTTCACCAGGTTGCCGGGCGTGCCGTATTTCGCGGCCGTTTCGAAGCAGTTCTGGTGGATGGCGATCATGATCTTGTGCAGACGGTCGTCGACTTCCTCGCGGGTCCAGCTCAGCCGTGCGCTGTTCTGGGCCATTTCGAGGCCGCTCGTCGCCACTCCGCCAGCGTTGGCAGCCTTGGCCGGTCCGTACAGGACCTTCGCATCCAGGAACATCTTGGTCGCTTCGAGCGTGGACGGCATGTTCGCGCCCTCGGCCACCAGCTTGATACCGTTTTTAATGAGATTCGCAGCGTCTTTCGCGGTGATCTCGTTCTGTGTAGCGCTCGGGAAGGCGCAGTCGGCCTTCACATTCCACAGCGGGTTGTGCTCCAGCTTGATGTCGGTGGGCATGAAGATCGCTTTCTTGAACTTGTCGGCGTAGTCGCGGATGCGTCCACGCTTCACGTTCTTCAACTCCATGACATAAGCCAGCTTCTCGCGGTCGATGCCATCGGGATCGTAGATCACGCCGTTGGAATCGGACACGGTGACGGGCTTCGCGCCCAAATCGAGCAGCTTCTCAATGGTGTACTGCGAGACATTGCCGCTGCCGGACACGAGACACAGTTTGCCTTCGAGCGTTTCCTTGCGGGTCTTCAGCATTTCCTGCGCGAAATAGACGCAGCCGTAACCTGTGGCTTCCGGACGAATCAGCGATCCGCCCCAGCCCAGGCCTTTGCCTGTCAGGACGCCGGTGAATTCATTGCGCAGCCGCTTGTACTGTCCGAACAGGAAGCCGATCTCGCGGCCTCCAACGCCGATGTCGCCAGCCGGGACGTCGGTGTCCGGGCCGATGTGGCGCTGCAGTTCGGTCATGAAGCTCTGGCAGAAACGCATCACTTCGTTGTCGCTCTTTCCCTTGGGATCGAAATCCGATCCGCCCTTGCCTCCGCCCATGGGCAGCGTGGTGAGCGAATTCTTGAAGACCTGTTCAAACGCCAGGAATTTCAGGATGCCGAGATTCACGCTCGGATGGAAGCGCAGTCCGCCCTTGTAGGGGCCGATGGCGCTGTTCATCTCGATACGGAATCCGCGGTTGACTTGAATGTTGCCCTGGTCATCGAACCACGGCACGCGGAACATGATCACGCGCTCGGGCTCGACAATTCTTTCGAGCAAACGCGACGACTGATACTCGGGATGCTTTGCGAGGACCAACCTGAGAGAGTCGAACACTTCTGCGACCGCCTGATGGAATTCGGGTTCGGCTGGATTCTTCGCTTTCACACTGATCATCACGGATTCAATGTAGTCCCCTGGAATCTTGATTCCCGGGGGTGTCATCACAGACATAGGTCCTACCTCCGTAGGTACAACTTTAAGAAGCATAGTGCCGCTCCCTATTCTCGGCTTCTATCAGAAGCGGGCAGTGATAATTCTCACGGGCGGGCGTGATTTGGGTCACTGAGCAGTAACCATAGTAGAATCAGCATGATACTGAAGTTAGGCGGCTGACCTGTTGATGCCTTCAAGCTTCATCCGTGGAGATTCCCACCGGGCTGCGCAAGGCTTGCAATCATTGATTGCAGTGCTATCATTGATTGCATGGCTAGCATTACCATCAGGAATCTGGAAGCCGAGACGAAACGCAAGCTAAAAATCCGGGCAGCCACAAATGGACGCTCCATGGAGCAGGAAGCGCGCGAAATTCTGAAGAGCGCGCTGGCCCAGACCTCGAAGAAGAAAGCCAACGTTGCCGAGCGCATTCGAGAGATCTTCGGCCCACTCGGAGGAGTGGAACTCGAACGCCTTCCACACGAGCCCATACGCGATCCAGATTGGCTCGCTGAGAGGGAATGAGTGCGCGATTGCAGATTTCAGAGTGAGATCTGAAATGAGAACTTTTATCTCGGCCAAGCCTGGCGCCAATGATCATTCTCGATACCAATATCGTTTTCGAACTGATGCGCCCGGCGCCGGAGCGGATGGTTCTGCAGTGGTTCAGCAGCCAGGCTGCTGAAGACCTGCACGTAACCGCGGTCACGACGGCAGAAATTCTCTACGGCATTGAACTCATCTCTTCCAGCAGACGTCGCGACGTAGTTCGCGTTGCCGCGGAAAAAATGTTCGGAGACGTGTTCGCGGATCGCATTCTGACCTTCGAGGACAGGGCCGCGCGGGCTTTCTCGCAGATCGTGTCATCGCGCCGCCGGCAAGGAAAGTCGATGTCCGGGAGCGATGCGCAGATCGCGGCGATTGCGCGAGTTCACGGAGCCACGCTGGCCACGCGCAACAACTATGTTTTTGAAGGATGCGGCGTAAAGCTGGTCAATCCGTGGGAGGGCTAGAAGTCTCGACTCCACACAAGGATGTCATTCTGAGGACGGCGCAAGCCGTCCGAGGAACCCGACGGCGTTGTCCCTATTCGTCGAAATCTATGGGGACTGCAGCCACGGTGCCAGCCTTTGAAGCCGTGCCCGTCTGCAGCACATAACCCCTTCCGCCGACGTACGGTCCCTCGCGCCGGCTTCGCCGTCGCTCAGGATGACAGCGGTTTTTGACGCGACAAGAGTTAGCAGATTCGTGGCAATTGTTCGCCGCTCAGCATATCGACGACGCGGTTGCCGCCGATGCGGCTCTGCAGCACGACTGTGCGACCGGGAGTTTCTTCCACTGTGCCGACACGGACGGAGCCTTGCGAAACCTCAACCTTCTTTAGGGCGCTGAGCGCAGCATCCGCTTGCGCCGCGGGCACGAACACCGCGAAGCGGCCTTCATTCGCGACATAAAGTGGATCGAGGCCTAGAATTTCGCAGGCGCTCTCCACCGTCTCGTCCGCAGGGATCAACGTTTCTTCCAGTTTGATGCAAATATTCCGGTCCGATGCGATCTCGTTCAGCGTCGTTGCCAGACCGCCGCGCGTCAGATCGCGCAGGCAGTGGATTTCGATGCCGGCACTCAGCAGGGCTTCGACTGCAGGCCAGACGTTTGCACAATCGGTGAGAATCGGCGACTCGAATTCCAGGCCTTCACGAACGGACAAGATCGCGATGCCATGGCGGCCGAGATCACCGCTGACGATCACCACGTCTCCGGGCTGAACTGCCGCCGGACCAATCGCCGTCTTTACGTTCCCTTGGACCACTCCAATTCCCGACGTGTTCACGAAAATTCCGTCTCCTTTGCCCTTGTCGACCACCTTCGTATCTCCGGTCACCAGCTTCACGTTGGCCTTCGCTGCGGCCTCCCGCATCGACGTGACGACCGTGCGCAGCGTGTCCATCTCCAAGCCTTCTTCGAGAATGAAACCAGCGCTGAGGTAAAGCGGCCGCGCGCCGCACATAGCCAGATCGTTCACCGTACCGTTCACTGCGAGATCGCCGATGTTGCCGCCGGGAAAAATCAGAGGGCGCACGACGAACGAGTCCGTGGTGAAGGCGAGGCGCGCACCGTTCACCGCCACGACAGCGCCATCGTGACGCTGCTCGAGCGCGTCGTTCGCGAACGCGGGCATGAAGATTTTTTCGATGAGCTGATGCGTAAGCCGGCCGCCGCCTCCGTGTGCCAGCACGATGCGGTCGTCAGCGACTCGCGGGACCGGACAGTTCAGATTGAACGAGGTGATTTTGGCGTCTGCCATAGTGATAGTAGGCCGCGCACGCGCCTTCGGACGATACCATGGGCGCGCCCAGCGGATTTTCCGGCGTGCACTTCACCGCAAACGCCGGGCATTCGTGCGGCTTCTTGATGCCCTGCAGAATCAGTCCGCTGATGCACTCCGGCGATTCGCGCGCCGGCTCGCCAGAGAAGGGGAAGCGGCGGTTGGCGTCGTATTTTTGGAAGCGCCCGCGAAGCTGAAATCCGCTCGCCAAAATTTCGCCAAGGCCACGCCACTGCCGCGGGACAATCTCGAATACTTCCGCGATTGTCTTCTGCGCCGGACGGTTCCCTTCCCGTCGTACCGCGCGTGCATATTGATTCTCGACCTCGTGGCGGCCTTCTTCCAATTGGCTCACCGTCATGAAAATTCCGTCGAGAATGTCGAGCGGCTCGAAGCCAGTCACAACGATTGGCACTTCATACTTCGCGGCGATCGGAAAATACTCCTCGAAACCCATGATGGTGCAGACATGGCCGGCGGCGAGGAATCCCTGCACCACGCAGCTGTCGGAGGAAAGCAGCGCCTCCATGGCGGGAGGCACCAGCACATGCGAAACCAGAAGAGAAAAGTTTTCGACGCTGTCATGATCCGCCTGCCATGCGGCCATGGCATTAGCAGGAGCGGTGGTCTCGAATCCCACGGCGAAAAACACAACTTGCTTTTCCGGATTCTGTTTTGCAAGCTTCAGCGCGTCGAGGGGCGAGTAGACGATGCGCACGTCGGCGCCTTCGGCCTTGGCGTCGAACAGGCTCTTCGACGATCCGGGCACCCGCAGCATATCGCCGAACGAACAGAAGATCGCATCCGGACGCTTCGCGATCGCGACCGCTTTATCGATCAACTCGATGGGCGTAACGCACACTGGGCATCCGGGGCCGTGCACGAGCGTAATCTCTTTTGGCAGCAGGTCTTCCAGACCGCTTTTAACGATGGTGTGCGTCTGGCCGCCGCAGATCTCCATGATCGTCCACGGGCGGGTGACCTTCTTGCGAATCGCGCGGGCTAACTGTTCGGCGGCCTTCTGGTCGCGGTATTCACTGAGGAATTTCACCGAACTCCTCCTTCACCGCGCCCATTTCTTCCAAGATCTTGAAAACGCGTTGAGCTTCCTCTTCGTCGATGACGCTGATGGCAAATCCGACGTGGACGAGAACATATTTACCGACTTCAGCCTCGGGCGTGTAGGCGAGGTTGATCTCTTTGCGGATGCCGCCGAAGTCCACCTTGCCGACGCGGAAAGCGATGTCGCCAGTGTCAGTGATTTCAACGATGCGGCCTGGAACTGCAAGGCACATAAGCGAACCTCAGCGGCTGAAGCCGCAAATCCCCTACATGCCCAATGGCACGATTGAAGTCGTGCCCTTCCCGGTTCTTCGGAGCGCCGGCGTCGGCTGCGGGGGCAACTTGTCCCGCACGTGCGGCGCTACGCCATCACGACCTGACCCAACGCAATCCCGCCATCATTCGGCGGGACCTGGCGGTGAGTGTGCACTACGAAGCCCTTGGTCTCGAGCATTGCCGCGGCGCGTTCCGTCAGATAACAGTTTTGAAATACTCCGCCGCTCAGCACGATTTGCTTCAAACCCGACTTCGCGGCCACTTCGAGGATCCAATTCACCAGCGCGTTGTGAAAGCGCGCTGCGATTCTGGAAACGGGTAATCCTTCCCGCTTATCTCGCAAAACAGCGGCAATCAAGGGGACCCAGTCACCAGAAACTAAAGGATACGCCTCTTCGGTGCGCTCCGAACCGATTTCATTCTCGAGCAGCATGGCTGCCTGGCCTTCGAAGCGGTTCTGGTGTGCCAGGCCGGCGATGGATGCTACGGCGTCAAACAGGCGTCCGACGCTGGTCGTGGGAACGGTACGAATGCCGCGGACAAGCATCTCGTGAACCTTGTTCGTGTTCCATCGCTGATGCTCAGTCGACGAGCTTCGCTCGCCGGACAGCCGAAGGCGGCTGTCCCCACATTCTGTTTCCCCGAAAACCTCGAAGAGCACGCTGGCGGCAGAGCGCCAGCCTTCGCGGACGGCGGCGTTTCCGCCGGGCAGTCCGAACGGGCGCAGGTGTGCGACGCGCTCGTACTGATTATTTTCTACGCGCTGATTTTCCACATAGAAGAATTCCCCGCCCCAGATGGTGCCGTCGAGGCCGTATCCAGTGCCGTCCCAGGAGACTCCGAGATATGGACCCTCGACATTGTTCTCTGCGGCGCATGCCGCCACGTGCGCCTGATGATGCTGCACCCGAATGATCGGCAGACCCGACCTCTCTGCCCAGTCCGTCGATGCATAGTCCGGATGCAGATCGCAGACGACGGCTTCCGGCTTGAAACTGTAGAGTCGGCAGAGGTCGTCGATGGCACGTTCGAAGGCATGGCGCGATTCCAAAGTTTCCAGGTCGCCGATGTGCTGGCTGACGAAAACGTCTTGCCCAACGCCGATAGCGACCGTGTTCTTCAGATGGCCGCCGACCGCAAGCACCGGCGGCACATTCCGGGCTACGCGGATTCCCAACGGCGCGTAGCCACGGGCGCGCCGCAGGATTCCAGCGCGGCCGCGCGTGAGCCGTACGACCGAATCGTCGCAGGCACGCACGATGGGTCGGTTATGCATCAGAAAATGGTTGGCGATATCTTTCAGGCGAGTGGTCGCTTCGTCGTTGGCGATCGCGATCGGCTCGTCACTGCGGTTGCCGCTGGTTGCGATCAGCGGGAACAGGCACTCGCGCATCAGCAGATGATGCAGCGGCGAGTACGGCAGCATGACTCCGAGATACGGCGAGCAGTGGGCGACATTCCACGCGATGTCAGTGCCGGACTTGGGAAGCAGGAGCACAATCGGTGCCGCCTGCGATTCGAGAAGTTCCTGTTCGGCGGGCATGATCTCGCAGTACTCGCGCGCCATCGCGAGCGACGGCATCATCAACGCGAATGGCTTCTCTTCGCGATGCTTACGCTGGCGCAGGCGGGCTACGGCCGTGGGCTGGCGTGCGTCGACCAGAAGCTGAAATCCTCCAATGCCTTTGAGCGCGACGATTTCTCCCCGGCGCAGGGCGGTGGCGGTGTCGGCGATTGTTCCCTCGAGCTTTGGCCCGCACACTGGACATGCGTTCGGTTGGGCATGAAAGCGGCGGTTGGCGGGATTCTCGTACTCCTCACGGCACGCCGGGCACAGTACGAACTCGCGCATCGTGGTGTTCGGCCGATCGTACGGGATGTCGACGACAATCGTGTAACGCGGTCCGCAGTTGGTACAGTTGGTGAAGGGATACTGAAAGCGGCGATTCGCGGGATCGAAGAGTTCGTTCCGGCAGTCGTCGCAGGTGGCCAGATCAGGAAGAACATTAACCGACTTCGCAGAGTCCGTATCGCTGTGGTGAATCTCAAACCTGGTCGAGCCCTGCGCCGGGATCCAGTCCGACTCGCGCACGGTGACCACTGAGGCTTTCGGCCGCTCGCTCTCAATCCGTTGTTCAAATCGTCGCAACTCTGCGGGAGCGCCTTCGACTTCCACAACTAGTCCGGCGGACGAATTCAGCACCCATCCAGTCAGCGACATCTCCGTTGCCAGGCGGTAGACGAACGGGCGGAAGCCCACTCCCTGCACGGCTCCGCGCAGGCTGATGCGAAGGCGTTGCGTCGCGGGTTTGGACGCCACTGGCATGCGCAGACTTGATTCTAACTTCCCGCCAGAGCTTCACCACAAAGGACACGAAGGTTCACGAAGGAGAACCGGAGCGAAACCTTTGTGCCCCTTCGTGTCTTTCGTGGTTTACGGGTTTTGACTCTTTAATCAGACGCTCAATTCTGGCAACCAATTCCGGCAGCGCGGTGGCAACCGGAGCAGAGAGAGACTCGCCGTGGCCGAAATCTTCTCCTGTCACGGTAATGACGAGCGCCCTCGGGCTTGCACCGTAGAGTTGCAAAGCCAGGTCGAGAACCTTCTTCGGGGAGAGCACGTGTGAAAAACGCGCAGGCTCACTCGCGCCCCCGCGAATCTCCTCGTGCCGAATCGTTCCCGGCTTGTCATGGGAACCATCGCACGACGCCGCATCGACGAAGATGACGGTTCCGAAGTTGCGCACAGCGTCGGACAATTCCGGCGTCAGCTGATGCAGCCGGAGGATCTCAACGTCAGACTCGGAAAACTTCGGCGCGAGGGCCTCAGCGGCGCGCCACGCGACGCCGTCATCGGAACGTAGGGGATTACCGTAAGCGACGATAAGGATTTGCGGCATGTTTGGAAGAACCAACCCTATGACGATGTCATCTGAGGAGGCTGCCAGCGCTCCGAGGAACCTTACGACCTGATCCGCGTCACCGCTGCATGCGGGAACGTGACGCTGCATGAGGCGCGAGCATTCCCATCCGCTGCATCGCGTGTTCGGCAGACGCATGGTCCCTCGCGCCGGCTTCGCCGCCGCTCAGGATGACATCCCTTAGGGAGCGGAAACTACTATGCTCGTGCGGCTTCGTCCACGACTTCGCCTTCGGGGCCGACCAATTGGATGCGAAGCCGCATCTGCCCCCACGCATGGGTGGAGCAACTCAGGCACGGATCATAGCAGCGAATCACCGCTTCCACGCGATTCAGCATCCCGGGGGTCAGGCGCCGGCCATGCACGAAGTGTTTGGCGACCTGCAGCACGCTCCGGTTCATCGCCAGATTGTTGTGGCCGGTGGCGATGATGAGGTTCACCCAGCGGATCAATCCGTGCTCGTCGATTTTGTAGTGATGGAAGAGCGTGCCCCGCGGCGCTTCGCACGCTCCCACGCCTTCGAGAGCATTCGGGCGGGCCACGGCACGCACGTGCTTCGAGAGAATCTCGGGATCGTTCAGCAACTGCTCCAGCCGTTCAATGCAATAAAGAATCTCGATCAGCCGCGCGTGATGATAGTGGAACGAACTCAGTACGGCGGTGCGCTGCAGTTCGTGAAACTCGGCGAGTTCCTGATCGGCGCGCGGCGTACCGCAACGATCGGCGACATTTAAGCGGGCCAGAGGACCGACGCGGTAGACGCCGTCGGGAAATCCCTTGGGCTTGTAGTACGCCGATTTGAGATAGCTCCACGGTTCGACTTTCTCGCCGATGTAGTCGTCGTACTGCGTAGGGTCTAGATCGTCGGCGACGACGTGGCCCGAGGCGTCGACGATGCGCAGCTTTCCGCCGTAGAATGTGAGCCCGTTGTCCTTCTTCACGATGCCCATGAACATCGTGGGGAAGTTGCCGAAGGTCGAGATCTCCTCGCGAAATCGTTCCATGGATCCCTTGAACCATTCCAGCGTGCGCTCAGCGATGGCGAGCGCCTCGGGCAGCGACTGGAGGATGGCATCGCGATTGGCTTCACTGAGCGGCTCGCTGACTCCACCCGGAACCACCCATGCCGGGTGAATGCGCTTCCCTCCAAGGCGCTCTATGATCTTCTGTCCGAATTGCCGCAGACGGATGCCGTCGAGGGCGAGTTCCCTATTCGCCTCGGCCACTCCGAAGATGTTGCTCTTCGCGGGATCGGCATCCATGCCGAATAGCAGGTCTGGCGAAGAAAGATGGAAGAGGCTGAGAGCGTGCGATTGCGTGACCTGCGCAAGCCCGAAAATGCGGCGGAGCTTGTCGGCAGTAGGAGGGATTCGAACCGCCAGCAGTGAGTCGCACGCCTTGGCGGAGGCAATTAAATGGCTGACGGGACAGATGCCGCAGATGCGCGCCATCAACGACGGCATCTCGTAGAACGGTCGCCCCTCGCACAGCTTCTCGAAGCCGCGGAACTGGGTCACGTGAAAGCGCGCGTCCTCGACGCGGCCGTCTTCGTTCAAGTGCAGCGTGATTTTGGAATGGCCTTCGATGCGCGTCACCGGATCGATGACGATGGTGCTTTCCTGCTTCACGAGATCTCCTTGCGAGCTGTGAGCAATGAGCGAGGAGCTATGACCTTAAGCTCTGCGCCCGTGTCTCCCGACTGATGGTCAATCGACTTTGGCTTCTTACAACGAACTGGTTGCGCATTGCTCACAGCTCATTGCTCATTGCTCGCCTACGATCCAAATCGCGTCTTCAATGACACGTCCGGATTGCGGCCGGCCAGCAATTCCGACACGACGTAATGAATCGTGTCGGCCGACGGCGGGCAGCCGGGAACGAACACATCGACACTCACGAATTCATGGATCGGGCGCGACGTGGGCAGCAGCGCCGGCACGACCTGGTTTGGAATGCCGGGATCGAACGTCACGTTTTCTCGATAGGCCCGGTCGTAGACTGCCTTCACGCCAAACGAATTCCGCATCCCCGGCACATTGGCGGTGACGGCACAGTCGCCCAGCGAGACCAGAATCCTGGTGCGCTCGCGGACGATCTTGATCTTGTGCAGATCTTCTTCGCTGCTGACCGCGCCTTCGACCAGCGTGACGTCGACGTTCTCGGGAAACTCCTTGGCATCGACCAGCGGGCTGTAGACCAGATCGGCAGCGGCGGCGATGTCGAGCAGGCGCTCGTCCATGTCGAGAAACGACATGTGGCAGCCCGAGCACCCGTCGAGCCATACGGTGGCGATTCGCGCTTTATTCATTGGATCCAATTCATTCACCACAAAGGACACGAAGTCACACGAAGGAAATACCTGACCATCAAGTCCTTCGTGAACCTTCGTGTCCTTCGTGGTTCAAGGTTTTTCTCTTCTACACTCATTCGTTTTCCTTCCGCATCATGGTCAGATAGGGCAGAAACTGGCGGCGTTTCATCATTTCAGCGACGGAGCGTCCTTTTTCAAACAGCGCCCCTGTCGGGCAGACATGCACACACTTGCCGCAGGTGGTGCAGGTTTCGGACGATCCCCAGGGCTCGTTCAAGTCGGTGATGACTTTCGCTTCGATGCCGCGCCCCATCACGTCCCAGGTATGCGCACCCTCGATTTCGTCGCAAACGCGCACGCAGCGTGTACATAGAATGCAGCGGTTGTGATCGATGACGAAGCGTTCGTGCGAGGCGTCGACGTCTTCCTTCGGATAGCGATAGGGGAAGTGCACATGCGTGATTCCCAGCCGCTGCGCCAGATTCTGCATCTCGCAATGGCCGTTCGAGACGCACACCGAGCAGACGTGATTGCGCTCGGTGAAGAGCAACTCGAGGATCATGCGGCGATAGTTCTGCAGACGCTCGGTGTCGGTGGTGACCTCCATCCCCTCTTCGACCATGGTGACGCAAGCGGGAAGCAGCTTGTTCTGGCCTTTGATCTCGACCAGGCATAGGCGGCAGGCGCCGACGTCTGTGAGGCCGTCCATCTCGCACAGCCGCGGAATGAAGATGCCGTTCTGGCGCGCGACGTCGAGAATGGTTTCTTCCTGGCGTCCGCTCAAATCGCGGCCGTTGATCTTAAGCGTTTTAACGGTGGGGACCTGTCTCATACGGTTTCTCCCACAGGCTGCCCGCATACCCCAGCCGGGCATTTCCGGTCCTGAATATGCGCCCGATACTCCTCGGCAAACGATTTCAGTGTGCTGACAACCGGATTCGGTGCCGACTGCCCGAGCCCGCATAAGCTGGTGTGCTTCAGCAGGTCGCAGAGTTCTTCAAGCATCTTCAAATCCTGCTGGGTAGCGGTCATGTTGCCGATCGCGGTGAGGATGCGATGCATCTGGTAAGTGCCCACGCGGCACGGGATGCACTTCCCGCACGACTCGGTCATGCAGAAGTCCATGAAGTATTTGGCAACGTCGACCATGCACGAGCTTTCGTCCATCACGATCATGCCGCCTGAGCCCATGATCGAACCGGCTTTGGCCAGCGACTCGTAGTCGACGGGCATGTCGAGACATTCGGAGGGCAGACAGCCGCCGGAAGGTCCGCCGGTCTGCACGGCTTTGAACTTGCGGCCATCCGGGATGCCGCCGCCGATTTCGTAGACCATCTCGCGCAGTGAAATCCCCATGGGGACCTCGACCAGGCCTGTATTTTCGACGCGGCCCGCCAGCGCGAAGACCTTCGTTCCCTTGCTCCTCTCCGTGCCGATGCTCGCGTACCACTCGCCACCGTTGCGGATGATGGGCGCGATGTTGGCGAAGGTTTCAACGTTGTTAATCAAAGTAGGCTGGCCAAACAGCCCTTCCATGGCGGGATACGGCGGCCTCGGACGAGGCGTGCCGCGCTTGCCTTCCACCGACGCGATCAGCGCAGTTTCTTCCCCGCAGACGAACGCACCCGCTCCGAGGCGGACATCGATCTTGAAACTGAAGCGCGTTCCGCAGATTTCCGAGCCGAGCAGGCCAACGCGCTCCGCCTGGCGAATCGCGTTGCGCAGCCGCTTGATCGCTAGCGGATACTCGGCGCGCACGTAAATGTAGGCTTCCGTTGCCCCGACCGCGTATCCGGCGATCAGCATGCCCTCGAGCACGCGGTGCGGATCGCTTTCGAGCACGCTGCGATCCATGAACGCACCCGGATCGCCTTCGTCGGCATTGCAGATGACGTACTTCTGCGTACCCACCGATTTCGAGACTGTGCTCCACTTCAGTCCGGTGGGGTATCCCGCACCGCCACGTCCGCGCAAGCCGCTCTTGGTGACCTCGTCCACCACTTCTCTCGACGTCATCTCCGTGAGCGCCCTGATCAAAGCGGTATAGCCGTTGGCGGCTATGTAGTCCTCAATGCGGTCGGGATCGATCACACCGGAATTTTCCAACACAATCTTCTGCTGTCGCTGGAAGAAGGGGACGTCTGTGGCGCAGATGAGCCGCGACACCGGGGCACCTTCAAGGCTGTCGATGATGGCAGCGCCGTCCGCGGCTTCGACTTTCTTGTAGAGCACGCCGTTGCCGGTCGAGACCAGCGGACCCTCCGAGCACAGGCCCATGCAGCCTACGCCCTTCACCTGGCAATGATCTTTGGTGCCGCGCTGGGCAACTTCCTTATCCAGGGCGTCCTTCACCGACTGGCTCTGGCACGAGAGGCATCCGGCCGCGACGCACACATTGATCCGTTGAGTGATATGGCTCTGCTGCTCGCGTTCAGTTTCTGCTATCTGATCGAGTTCTTCAGGCGTCATGTTGCGTCGTCCATTTCTTCAGGTGCTCGCGGATGGCCGGCGCTCCTACTTTTCCAGCCACCTCCTGGTCGTATACCACCGCCGGCGCCAGGCCGCATGAGCCCAGGCAGCGGGCCGTGAGCAGCGAGACTTTTTTGTCGGCAGTAGTTTCCCCGGGAACGATGCCAAGGTCACGCTGCACCGCATCGAGCAACTGCGGTGCGCCTTTGATGTAACACGCCGTCCCCATGCAGATGACACAGGTGTGCTCCCCTGCCGGTTTCAGGGTGAAGAAATGGTAGAAAGTCGCAACGCCGTAGGCCCGGCTCAGGGGCACGCGCAACGACATGGCGACGTAGCGCAGCGCCTGGGCGTCCAGATATCCGAACACCTCTTGCACCGTGTGCAGCGTTTCAATCAGGCCGCGCGCCTGTTGGCCCTGCCGCCGCATGGTGGCGTCGATCAGCTTCCAGCGCTTGTCCTGATTGGGAGGAGTTGGCTTTGCTACGTATGAGGGCATATCTTGTCATGCTCACAGATGAATTTATGAATGAGAGTATGAAACTCATGAATCGGTTTGCGAACAACTAGGGATTATATGCTTGCGCAGAGAACTGTCACTGTGATGGCGGTCACGAATATTTGCTGATGAGTTCCACTTTGGGTCACCTCGCTGTCGACGGGAAAATCGGACTGCAGGTTTGCTGATTCTTGTGGGGACAGCCGCCCTCGGCTGTCCGCGGAGCGAAGCTCCGCTTGGTTTTTTGCCGTCCGTAATCCTGCCCCTGAAGCGAGCAGCCGGGCTTCGCCCGGCGGACAGCCGAGGGCGGTTGTCCCCACATAAACCTTTGCTCTTTACTCCCGAATCGTCAGCACCGGGCAATGCGCCTGCGCGATGACATGGTGCGCCGCCGACCAGGGCAGATGCGTCGAGCCAACCTCGGAGTACGCACGCGCTCCCAGAACAATCATGTCGGCTTCGCGCTCTTCCGCCGCCTTCAGGATGCGCTCGGGGGCATGCCCGAATTCCAGCAACGTTTCGGGGATGTATTGCAGATCGGCCTTGGCAGGAATCAGTTCACACAATTTCTGCAGGCAAGCTTCGATGGGCTCCGGCTTGCTTCCCAGCCGCGTGTAGTCTTCCATGACGTGCATCAGCGTGAGCCGGGCGTGAAACTCGTCGGCGAGCAGAGCGGCCTCGAGTGCCATGCGGGCAGCATCCTTGGCGAAGTTCGTGGCAAACAAGATGTGCCTCAGTTCCAGTTCGACTGGAGCCAGATCGCTGCCTTGATTCTGGAATGCAGGCAGTTTCGCGCGCCCCGACACCTTCGGGCCCACGGTGAGCACCAGGCAGGATGCATGGCGCAGGATGTCTTCCGCTACCGAACCGAGCAGCAGCTTGCCTAGTCCAGTGCGTCCGTGTGTTCCGACGACAATCAGGTCAATCTGGTTTTGTTGGATGACCTCAGCGAGATTCTTCCAGACCACTCCGTGGCGCACGTAATTGTGGTGCGGGATCGTTTCAAAGTGCGCCGCAATCTGGTCGAGTTTGTCCTTTGCCTCGTTGTGCGCGTCTTCGTAGATCGTGCCCATGCTGACGTAGTCCACGCCGCCGGTCATCATCAGCAGGCTGGCTTCCGAGAGTACGTGCACCAGGTGCAGCGTGCTGCGAAAGCGGCGGCAGATCGCCGTCGCGTAGGGTAGCGCGGCTTCGGAAGTGGCGGAGAAATCGGTGGCGAACAGGACGTTTTTGACCGAGAGCGCGGAAGAAGGCTGCACTGATCGGTCCACGCTTGCTTTGTTTGGGGCTTCTACGAGTGTCATACGACACCTCCTTGCGCCAGTTTCAGGATCGCGCTGATGGCTAATTTGGGGTATGGCGGGTATCACCCGATTTTGTGATTGGAATCACATATCCAGGGCGTTGAGGGTGCCCCATCCTTGTCCCTCCGTTTTTGGGAGGGACAGGGTGGGGGTGTTGACTTTCGATCTGAGCTGATTCACTGAAAATCAAAATCCCCACCCTGTCGCTGAAAACCGCGACAAGGGTGGGGCACCCTCAGGTTCTGTTCTATTGTGCGAAGCCGTCGGCCTGCGTGACTGCTCCGATTGCGACCGTGTGGTCGATGTAGATGCGTCCTGCGTCGAGCGCTTTGCGGTCGATTTCGAGTAGCGCCTGATTCTTTACCTTTGCTTCCAGCACTTTCATCGCAGTTTCAAAGGAGAGGCATTCCGTCTCTTCGAGCAGCGCTCCCATCATGACGACGTTGGCGACTTTCGCTGCGCCCAGCTTGTCTGCAATTTCCGATGCCGGGATGCAGACGACCTGCGCATTGGGAATCAAAAGATTGTCCGGCAAGCGCTCGCGGCCGTAGATGATTGTGCCTCCGGGCGCAATCTGCGAAGCGAACTTGCGCAGGGAGATTTCGTTCATCGCGATCAGTACATCGGGCCGCGAGAGGACGGGCGAGCCGATGCGGTCTTTCGACAGGCAGACGTGACAGTGCGCGCTGCCGGAGCGCATCTCGGGGCCGTAGGAAGGCAGCCAGCTGACTTCCAGTCCTTCGCGCATGCCCATCTCCGCCAGAAGCTGTCCGAGCAGCAGCACGCCCTGGCCACCGAAGCCGGCGATCTTGATACCGAGATGCTGGAAGTGATGCGTGCGTCCGTGGACCATGCCTTCACGCGCGGCTTTGCGCTCACCCTCGACAATTTCTTTCACGGTCTTCTCGGGCGGAACGTTGTTGTTGGGGATTTCGATTTTCTTGTCGCGGAAGACGTTGAGCGGGAAGTTGGGAATCATTTTCTCCCCAACCCACTTCCTCGCCTCGATCGGATCCTTGCCCCAAATTGTCGGGCACGGAGAAAGAATCTCGACGAAGGTGAAGCCCGCTCCGTCACGCTGCAGTTCCAGCGCTTTGCGCACCGCGCGGCGCGCCTTCATGATGTTCTTGTTGTCCGACAGCGCGACACGCTCGATGTAGACCGGTGCCTCAAGCGATGACAGCATCTCGGCCATGTGCAGCGGGAAGCCTTCGTTCACCGGACGGCGTCCCCAGGGAGACGTCGTGCTGCGCTGGCCAACCAGTGTGGTGGGCGCCATCTGCCCGCCCGTCATTCCATAGATCGCATTATTCACGAAGAAAACGCTGATCTTCTCGCCGCGGTTCGCCGCATGAACGATCTCGGCGGTGCCGATTGCAGCCAGGTCGCCATCGCCCTGGTAGGCAATCACGATCTTGTTCGGGCACGCGCGCTTCAATCCCGTGGCGGCCGCGGGAGCGCGCCCGTGCGCGACCTGCACGTTCCCCACGTCGAAGTAATAGTAGGCAAACACCGAGCAGCCGACGGGGCTGACGAGAATGGTCTGATCCTGTAGCTTAAGTTCCTGCAGCGCCTCGGCGATAAGCTTGTGCGCCACGCCGTGGCCGCAGCCAGGGCAATAGTGCGTCTGGTGTTTCAGGTCAGACTTGCGTTCGTACTCGGGATAGAACAGATGTGACTTCGAGTGCACGACCTCGTATTTTTCGCTGGTTATTTTCGACTCTTCCAGGACTACTTGGTCCGCCATGATGGAATCCCCTTGTACATCCTGTGTGGCGGCGGACGCATTCGTCCGCTCGCAACCCGCCCCGGACGAATGCGTCCGGGGCCACACGTTTTACACTGCTGCCGGCACCTGCTCTTCCATCTTCGCCAATAACTCCTCGACTCCGGGCACGTTGCCGCCGACGCGGCCGTAGAACTCGACCGGGCGCTTGCCTTCGAGCGTGAGCCGGACGTCTTCCACCATCTGCCCGTTGCTGAGTTCTACGACCAATACTCTCTCCGCGCGTAGTGCCGCGGCAAGCAACTGGTTCGACGGGAATGGCCACAAGGTGATCGGCCGGAACAGTCCGACCTTGATTCCCTGCTTGCGCGCCTCGTCCACCGCCGAGCGCAGCACGCGCGACACGATGCCGTAGCCGACGACCAGCAACTCTGCGTCTTCGGTACGGTATTCTTCGCAGCGCGTTTCCTGGTGCTTCGCGCGGATGTACTTCGCCTCCATCTTCCGCTGATGCTCTTCCAGATCGTCGGCCTCAAGGAATATGGAACTGATCATGTTCTGGCGTGTGCCCGCAGTTCCCTGCACCGCCCACGGTTTCGGCGGAGGCACGATCTCGCGGTATTGCAGATCGAGCGGCTCCATCATCTGGCCCACGAATCCGTCGGTCAGCACAATCGCCGGATTGCGGTAATTGTCGGCCAACTCAAAGGCGAGGATGGTCAGATCCGCCATCTCCTGCACCGACGCTGGCGCCACTACGAAGTTGCGGTAGTTGCCGTGGCCCCCGCCCTTGACCATGGCGAAGTAGTCGCTCTGCTCGGGCGCAATGTTGCCCAGTCCCGGACCGCCGCGCATGACGTCTACGATGACGCAGGGCAGTTCGGCTCCCGCGAGATAGGAGATGCCTTCCTGCATCAGGCTGAGGCCCGGGCCGGAAGAAGCGGTCATGACGCGTTGTCCGGCGGAGGCCGCGCCGTAGACCATGTTGATGGAGGCCGTCTCGCTTTCGGCCTGCACGAAAGTACCGCCGACCTCAGGGAAATAGAGCGCCGCGGCTTCAGCCACTTCGCTGGCCGGGGTGATGGGATATCCGTAATAGGCGCGGCATCCGGCGAGCACTGCGCCCTTGATGACAGCAACGTTGCCTTTACAGAGCTGGCGCATGTTCGCCTCCTGCCTGCACTGGCGCCGGAGCGGCTTTGGTGGGAGCGGCCAGACGGAGCACGGTGATCGCCCCGGGTTCCGGACAGCAATAGAAGCAGATGCCGCATCCGGTGCAATCGTGCCCGGTATAGCGGGCCGGATGCACGCCGTAATGGCTCAATTCAGGAGAAAGTTCCAGACACTTGGGCGGGCAGGATTCGACGCACAACCCGCATCCTTTGCACTCCTCGACATCGACCGCCACTTTACCGCGCGCTGGGCCCGCCATGCTTGCCACCTCATCTTCGTGATCTCGTCACTCATCTCATCGCTGCGGTCTGCGCCGCATGCGGATTCTGCAGCCACTTGGTCTTTTCGCAATACTCGTAGAGCTCCGCACGAAAGTCGGGATGGGCAATTTCGATCAGCGCCTTGGCGCGTTCACGAATCGACTTGCCGTGTAAGTACGCCACTCCAAACTCAGTCACGATGTAGCGGACGAGGCCGCGCGACGTGACTACTCCCGCCCCAGGATCGAGCATAGGCACGATCCGCGAAATTGCGCCTTTCTTTGCCGTGGAGGAGATCGCGATGATCGGCTTGCCACCTTTGGACCGCGATGCTCCCCGGATGAAGTCCACCTGTCCACCGATGCCGCTGTAGAACTGGTTGCCGATCGAATCGGAGCAGACCTGCCCGGTGAGATCCACCTGGATCGCAGAATTGATCGCCACCATCTTGTCGTTGCGTGCGATCAATCCGGGATCGTTGGTGTACGCCGTGGGATGGAATTCGAAGATGGGATTGTTGTCCATGAAGTCGAACAGGCGTTTCGTCCCCAGGGCGAATCCCAGGATGATCTTGCGGGGCTTGAAGTTCTTGCGCGCGCCGGTGAGTACGCCAGCTTCAATCAGCGGAATGGCTCCGTCCGACACCAGTTCGCTGTGAACGCCCAGATCTTTCCGATCCATCAGCATCGGCAAGACCGCATCCGGGATGCCGCCGATGCCGGTCTGCAGAACGGCTCCGTCTTCAATGAGACCGGCAACGTTGCGCGCAATGGCGACCTGTAAATCGGTCACGATTGGCTTCTTCAGCGCGCAGAGCGGTCGCGAGGACTCCACAAAGGCGTCAATGTCATCGACGTGAATGAAGCTGTCGCCGTAGGTGCGAGGCATGTTGTCGTTGATTTGCGCAACTACATACTTGGCAACTTTGGCCGCGGTGAGGGTGGTGTCGACGCCCACGCCGAAGCTGCAGAATCCGTGCGAGTCCGGCGGCGAAACTTCGATGAGAGCCACGTCGAGAGGCATCTGCCCGCTCTCGAACAGGCCCTCGATCTCGCTCAGATAGATGGGTGTGTAATCGGCGCGGCCGTCGTTGATGGCTTCCCGCACATTGCCGCCAATGAAGACGGCATTGTGCCGGAAATGACCGGCCATTTCCGGAGCCACGTAGGGCGCGCAGCCCATGGTCATCATGTGAACGATTTCTACGTCGAAGACGTCGGGCGCCCGCCGCATCAGCGCCTCGACTAAGGTTTCAGGCTCCGCGCATCCTGGCTGAATGTAGACGCGCATGCCCGACTTCACGCAGGCCAGCGCCTCGTCTGCCGTCTTCAGCCGCTTCTTGTATTCCATCTCCCATGACATCGACATCCTTATGTGCTCCCCTTCAGATGGCTCTCAGCATGCCGGCTTCACGCGGCTCTCGGGCCATCTCTTCTTCATACCCCACAGCGGCATAATAAATCGCCCGGTCGAAAAACATTTCCAGCATCTGCAGCAATTCGAGTTCACCCATGATCTCGACCGCACGGTCCATCACGGCTTCGCTCTTCAAGAATTCCCAGAGATTTTCTTTGGTGAGAACGATGACCTGGACAACCTCACTGAGCGGCACGCGCTGCCGTGCGCGGCGCGCCCCGATCTCGCGGTAGCGGTGCTCGATATCAAGTTCGTTTTTTCCCAGCAGCCACTCGCCCAGGTGGCGGTAGATTTCATAGACACGCTCTCTCAGTTCATGGGCGGGAATATCGCGAAAATGAGACACCTGGGAACTGGCCTGAACCCTCTCCTCCAGCCCCCCGGCAAGTGCATCGGCGTGAGATTCGATCAGACGAACGAGTCTGTAGGAAAACATCATTGCGTATCCCCCTCGTCGTCCCCCACCATGAACACGAGGCCCTAGCTTCACATCCCAAGTTTGAGGGCCGTGTCCTGATTGCTCCAGCCTTCGACCGGCATTTTGATGCTCTCAACCGTGGGCTCCATCGTCTGCGGAACCGTGATGGCGCGCGAAATCATGCACACCGACTTCGTGCGGCGCAAGAGCGCGAGCCCAGCCTCGATTTGATCTTCAGAATGCACCTTCAACCGGGGACGGATAAGGATTTCATTGAAGTTGCATCCCGTGGCCCTGGTGCGGTGGACACTGCCTTCAATTTCCACCTCCAGGTCGGTGTACTCAAACTTCGCGCTTCTTGCCACATCATGAAAAGTCGTGGTAAAGCAGCCCGCGAGGGCGCAGAGCAGCAACTGCTCGGGCGTCCAGCGACCCTGAAGCCCACCCAACTCTGCCGCTTCCGAGAAGTGGATCGTGTTGGGCGAGGACTCGCACTTGGCCAGTCCAGTGCGGCCCGAGGTCCACCAGGCCGAAACGCGATAGGTATATTCCGAAGCCATGTTTTAACTCCTGCGACGCCCAGAAAGAACCTTGCTCAAGACGACAGAGAGAAGATCACGGTGATGGTGGTCTCCACCTCGACCGGCTGCCCATTGAGCAAATATGGTTTGTAACGCCACTGTTTCACGGCGGCGATTGCGGCCGGAACCAGCATGGGGTGTCCGCTCACCAGTTGCAGATTGGTGATCTGCCCGTTGGTGTCGATGACCGCGCTTAGAACGACGTCTCCCTGCACGCGCGCCGACCGAGCCAGCGTCGGATACTGTGGTTCTATCTTTTGAACCAGGAGCCCCTTGGTGACACCCTGCGAGATGCGCACGCGCTGGGGCGTCACGGGCACGAACTTTGGAATCGCAGCGTTCGAGGTTGCATTGACGATGCCGCCGATTACGCCACCCAGTTGTCCGCCCGGAATGCCTCCCGGGACACCTCCAACCACGCCACCCACGGACGGCATCGGCGGTGGAGCGTCTTCTTCCTTGATCATCTGAACCCGCTGCGGAATCCTGCTGGGGGTGCGCAATTGGCCCGTGTTCAGCATGTCGGTCTGAACCTGTCGCACCACCCGCTGCACCTCTGCGGCCGGCGGCGGAGGCGGAGGCGGCGGGGGTGGTGCCACGAGGAAAGTCAGCAGTTGGGCTTTGGGCAGGCCCTCGGGGAAGACCAGCGGCATGATCAACATGACGCCGATGGCCAAGCAGTTCAAAATAAAGGAGGTGACCGTCGCAAAAGACTGCCTCTTCTTCTGTTGCCCAAAATCCAAGACGCTATCGGCGAACATCGGCCTCGGCGTAAACTTTGTCTCTAACAGATCGGACTTAGGTAGCACGACCGCCGGAGGACGGCTCGGTGGTTTGACTTCTTTTTTTACTTCTGGCTCATGAATCTCAATAGTGCCCATCGGAACCTCCTACCTCACCCTTGCCGCAGATTCCACTAAGAAACCATGGAAGACGCTGACAGCCGTCACCTTCCAAGAACATCTTCGTTCAATGCTCCATTAGGACAAATGGCCCACATCACGGAACTTTGTGACGGGGATCACGGTTTTCGCGGTGTGCTTCGAAGCGAAAGTAATGGCAGCGGTTAACGACTTCCAGGAGTTGCCATCGAAGTCTACTCAAGGGCCAGGATCGTAACTCGGTGTATACTGGCGTCCCTTTTCTGCCGCGCCAGACTCCTGGCTCCAAGTTGAAGCACTTCTCCCGCAAGGAGGATCGGAATTCGCTATGCAGCCCTTCAAGCTGTTTCTATCGCCGCAGGTCAGTGTGCCGGATGACGTCCTGCAGGCTACTGGAACCCGGCTCAGGCGTTATTTCGACCAGATCTGTCTGAACCAGAATCCACGCAAGTACACGAATGCGATCTTCAAGATTTCTCCCCATGCCGGGGAGGTCGGTGACCGCGACTTGCTGGCTTACATTACCCAAACCAGTCTTGCCGTCACTCTGTTAGACAAGATTTACGATCCAGAGCACAAAAGCCCACGGCCGGGAGGGCACGCCGGGGGAGTCACCGTCGGCTTTCCCGACGGCCAAGTATTATCGGAAGTCTATTGGACCGGCACTCTCGCGGCTTTGAAGACCTCGACCCTTGACAACCGGGCCAAAGCCCTGGCGAACTTTATCTTTCACGAATGGGCGCATAACAAACTCACCTCCGATTCCCTTGCTCTCAGTAACGGAGGCGTCAATTACTATGTCCACAACTCTTGCGGGGGAGGAATGTTGCAGACAAATATTTCTGTGGGAGCGATGGCTGGGTTCGACCACCCGACCATAGGAAATATCGGTGCGATGGCACGGGTCCTGGATGCGCAGAACAAGCAAGCCACTTCCGGGCTGTTTAACGACGATCTTGGCTATTAGCCGTACCTTTTGACATCCCTGCAACGTTCATCGTGCAGGATATTTCCATGCCCACTGCCATTCAATGCCGCGACTTGCGCAAGACTTACGACGGAAAAGTCGAAGCCGTGCGGGGACTGAACCTGGAGATCCAGGTAGGCGAGTGCTTCGGACTTTTGGGGCCAAACGGCGCAGGCAAAACCACGACCATTGAGATTCTCGAAGGGCTGCTGCAGCCGACTTCCGGGCAGGTTTCGATTTTCGGACACTCCTGGAACGAGAACGAGCGCGAGATGCGGGAGTGGCTTGGCATCTCACTGCAGGAAACACGGCTCTCGGAAAAGCTGACGGTCCGCGAGACCATCGACTTGTTTGCCAGTTTCTACCGCGAGCCACGCCCAACGGATGAAGTCGTGAAGCAACTCGAACTGACCGAGAAGGCCGACTCCTGGGTGGGAAAGCTTTCCGGAGGGCAGCGTCAGCGTCTTGCGGTAGCCACGGCGCTGGTGTGCAATCCGAAGATTCTGTTTCTGGATGAGCCGACGACTGGTCTCGATCCCCAGAGCCGCCGGCAGTTGTGGGACATCATTCGCGTCTTCCAGAAAAATGGAGGCACGGTGCTGCTCACCACCCACTACATGGACGAGGCCGAGCGACTGTGCGATCGGCTCGCGATCGTGGATCACGGACAGATCATCGCCGAGGGATCGCCTGCGGACTTGATCAACCGGCTGGGCGGACATCATGTGGTGGAGTTTTCCGTGAGCGGCAATCACGACGGCGCGGCGCTCCCGGCTTGGCGTGGGCTGCCGAGCGTCGAATCGGTGCGCGAAGATGAAGGATTGATCGCCTTGAATGTGAAACAGCCGCATCTGACGATTCCGGCACTACTCGAAACAATCGATAAACAAGGCGGCAAGTTGCAGCACCTGACCACGCGGCAGGCCAGCCTGGAGGACGTATTCGTGCGGCTGACGGGACGGCATCTGCGCGAGGAGTGAAGATGAAAAAAGCTCTCAATGTTGCGGCAGTAATATTGATCTTCGCTAATCCGGCGGTATGGTCGCAATCCCCGCCGCCCGCCGACACTTTCCCTCCGTTTGAACAGTGGAAAGCCGCCGTTCTTGCAGCCGACCCTGCCGTGCTCAAGTCGTTCTACAGCACCGATCCGGCGGCACAAATCCGAATCGAGACGGTAATGCACGACGCCGGTGCCGACACCAGCTTCTGGCTGGGGCTGAAGCCAAAGAGCATGAGCACCGAATTCGTCCGATTGATCGTCCGCCCGGCCATCGCCAGTGTCATCTTCCGGGCCGAAATTACCGGCGCAGATGGCAAGAAAATTGGCCTAACTGATGATCAGGTGTGGAAAAAACAGGGTGACCAGTGGCGCCTCGTCGCCTCGGAAAGGACCGATGCGCCGCAGTTGCCGCAGCCGGCTGACATGAAGAAGGACCTGTATCCCGCGAATGCGGATGCCCGCGCCGAGATCAAGGAAGCCGAGGAGAAATCCGCTAAGGAACACAAGCGCCTGCTGCTGGTGTTTGGAGCGAACTGGTGCTTCGATTGTCACGTGCTGGACCTGGCGTTTCATCGCGCGGACCTGGCGCCGCTCGTCGAAGCGAATTATGAGGTCGTGCACGTCGACATCGGCCCCGACGGACATAAGAATGCAGATCTCGCCAAGGAATTCGCCATTCCACTGGATAAGGGCGTGCCCGCAATTGCTGTCGCCGAAAGTAATGGCACCGTTGTATTCAGTTCGAAGAACGGGGAAGTCGAAGATGCCCGCGGCCTTAGCACCCGGGCGTTAGCCGACTTTCTCAACAAATGGAAGCCGGAGGCGCGCTGAATTTTTTATGAGCGTTGCCCAGGAGACCCCGATTCAAACTGCGCCGGTGCAACCCACGCCGCCACTCCGCAATGGCCGCTGGTCGGGCTACTCCCATCTGCTGATGGCGCGCATGCTCGAACTCAAGCGCGAGCCCGAGGTCGTGTTCTGGGTATTCATATTTCCTCTTCTGCTGGCGCTGGGTTTGGGAATTGCCTTCCGTAACAAGCCAGGGAACGCGGTGTCGGTTGCAATCGTCGAGGGCACCGGATCGCAGAAGGCCCAGAGCCTATTGGCACGCTCGCCCCAGCACGATCAATTCAGGGTGCAGATGCTGAACGAAGAGGAAGCCCACAAGGGATTCCGCCTGGGCAAATTCGATCTGGTGATTGAGCCGGGCAACAATGGCGCGGTGAGTTATCGCTACGACCCGGCGCGCCCCGAGAGCGTTCTGGCAAAAGCCGAAGTCGACGACGCGCTTCAAGCTGCGGCTGGGCGCAAGGACACAGTGCCCACCGCGGCTGTCACTTCATCTGAGCCGGGATCGCGCTACATCGACTTCCTGATTCCCGGTCTGCTCGGAATGAACCTGATGAACTCCGGCATGTGGGGCATCGGCTTCGCGCTAGTCGATATGCGCCAACGCAAGTTGCTCAAGCGGTTCGTGGGAACACCCATGCGGCGTGGAGACTTCCTGCTTGCGCTGGCCTCGAGCCGGCTGATCCTGATGATCATTGAGGTCGGGCTGCTTTTGTTATTCGGCGCGCTGTTCTTTCACATGCGGGTGCTGGGATCGATCGGCTCGATTGCGCTGATCGCCGCGATTGGCTCGCTGACCTTCGGCGGCGTCGGACTGCTGACGGCCAGCCGCGCCCAGAAGATCGAAAGCGTCAGCGGCCTGATCAATCTGGTCATGATGCCGATGTGGATCTTCTCCGGAGTCTTCTTCTCTTACGAGCGCTTCCCTGCCATGATTCAGCCGTTGATCAAGGCGCTGCCGCTTACGGCTCTGAACGATGCATTGCGGGCCAGCATCCTGGAAGGCACACCACTGACGCACCAATGGCCGCGGTTGCTGGTGATGATACTCTGGGGCGGGATTTCTTTTGTGCTGGCGCTGAAGTGGTTCCGCTGGACGTAAGGAACTGTTGATTTCTGATTGTTGATTGTTGATTGAACCCCAAAATTCAGAACTCTGGTTTTTATTCAACAATCAAAACTTCTTCACTGATCCTGCTTCCGTGCCAATTCCCTCATCCGATTGAGATACCCGACATAGACCGGAATCGGAATGTCTGGCGAATCGCCGTCATTCAGGAAATGCTCGAGGCGGATCTCCGGCGGAATGTTCGCGATCACCTCGCGGAACCGGGGTATCCGCAGATACTTTACCTTCCAGATCTCAATCATGAGCGAGCGGAATTCTTCGCTGATGAAACCTATCTTGCGCTCGCCCAGATAGATGCCGTCGAAATGGTCCTTCGCCAGCACATCTCGCAACGGGTCCGCGGAAGAAAACGTGTAGACAAGATGGAAAAGGTCGGCCAAGTCCCCCCACAGCACCTTCTCTTCTAATGCGCTGAATCGAAGAGCCGTTCCATGTCGTTGTTGCGCCTGCCGGGCATGATCCTCCGGTCGCAATCCTTGTCGATCAAGCTCCTGGCGGAACCAATGCAGCCGTTCCGGCGCGAGGTTATGACGCAGGAATTCCACGGCGTAAGAGTTAGCTAGATACAGCTCCGGATCGCCGTCCAGGTGAGCCAGCCATGACTCCCAGTCATGATGCTGGAACTTATCCAGCAAATCCGCTAATTGTGCCACCGTAACATCGGGGTGATACTTCACGGCCTGCCAGAAATGCTCCGTCGAGTCATAGGTCGCGCCGTAAAGCACGATCCCTTCCTCAATCGGATACCAGTTGGAGAGTACCCGTGCTGGGATCGACGGTGCCGCGCTCCAGCAATTCAGAGAGTGCTTCCACTTTTCCTGCACTTCGAGAAAGGCCTCCACGTAACCCGTTGGCAGGGACTCTTTCACATGTGCGATAGCGTCTGTTACTTCCTGCGCCGTGTGTGTGACCAATATTTCGAGCGGGCGTTCATCAGCCATCGAGACGACCCGGCTTTCAATGGCTTCATGCAGCAACTGGCGTCGCAGGCTCTGCCGCGCTGTCGCATCGAAAGCGGCCAAATTCTGCCATCGCCCGGCTTGCGATTCAATGTAGGGAAAAGCGTCCTTCAATGAATTGAATTCGATGAAGGCATGGATGGCGAAGGTGACCGGATGCCCGTCCTTGGAAATGACTGCCGAAGGAGTTACGAGTTTCTGTAACGAAAGCTCTTGTGCAGACGACAATCCGGGGGTGAGTGAGGTGATCGCAAAAAGGAGCAGGCAGTGGGTCCATGCGCCTAGTGAGAAAAGACACCACTCTCCCGTTTGCAGGCCGTTAAGCCTTCCGCATGCCTTGTTCATATTGCATCAGGAACTCGATCGGTGGGATTGTAGGCCCCGCTCAGGCCTCATTCGCATCCTGAAAGAAGTTGCGAACGAGGCCGTGGGCGGTGCTTGCGAAATACTACGACTTGGCTTTGGCTTGTTTCCGCACTTTTGCCCAGCGTTGTCGTTGGGCCTCGGCGATCCGCTCACGGGCTTCTTTGCTCAGGATACGTTTAACTCTCCTGCTCCCGTTCGCATGACCGAGGGCACCTAATGCTTTCCCTACTCTCTCCATCTCATTTTGGAGACGAGAGTACTCAATCTGTAGGGAAGCGACTACCTTATTCAGGTTGGTCATTTATACCCCCTCATAAGCCAAGGCTAACATGGAGTAGGGTGGTTGGACACGAACATTAGTTGCTTTTTCTGCAGTTTTGCAAAATTGACTAAGATGTCGATGGTGCATTTTGCGATACGGGGCATCGGTCTAACTCGCCAGTCCCAGGAAAATCCCGATCCGCTCCAACTCCTCTTCGAGCCCTTGGGCGAAGAGGCGATCCCGGGGCGCTGATTTCACGTACCCGAAGTCCGCCTGTAACGAACCGTCCTTCACGGACAAGTTCCCCCAACCAATTACCTGCTCGCGCCATAGCACCGGCATGGCATAGTATCCGCGCACACGTTTTGCCGCGGGCGTGTAAGCCTCAAAACGGTAAGTCCATCGCCATAGACTTTCAAACCGCCATCGATCCCAGACAACAGGATCGAACGGCGCCAGCAGACGCACCGTATCGTCCGGCTGCCCGCGCGGGACTTTCCACTCAGCCGGCCAGTACCAATCTGTGCCTTGAACCTGCGCGTGGGTTAGACGATGTTTCGCCCGCTCGATGACGCCGGCGATCCGGCTCTCCCACTGCGGAGCGGCAAAGCGCAAGCGCCGTAACAGAAGGCGGAGGCTTTTCTGCGGTAGGGGAGCGTAGATGCGAATGGTGGCATTGGCCAGCGCATCCAGCCGCGCATCGCAGGCCGCCTCGTCGAGGATTTCGGCCACGTGCTCATGCGCTGCATAGATGCGAATCCCGGCCTCCCGCCGCGTTACCCGCAGTAATCCCTGATAGTGCATCGCGTCCAGCAGATGCGTGGTCGCGTTCGAGTTGCCTCCCCAGTAATTCTTGACCTTGCCGTGCGAGAAGTATTCATCGACCTCGCGAGGATGCACGCTGCCGCGCTCACGCACGAAATCCAGGAGCAGTTGAGCCCGCTTGCGCCGCGCCGCTGGCCAGGGCAACCGGTTCTCGGCGGGCACGCGGCAATCTGCCCGCGGATGCATCAGCGCCTGAAGTTCCCGCGTGACGAATCCGTAGTTGATAAAAAAGTCTTCCTCGACCCCAAGCTTCGTGTAGCGGCGTTCCAGGTCGCCGGCGTGGTAATCCTTGACGCGATGACGAAGGATGAGGTCCTGGGCCCTGGCGGGCGCGCGAATCGGGTCGGCCTGCACAAACCGCATCCGATGCAGGGCGCGGTTTAAGGTCGTGGGGGGAAACAGGCTCTGCGACACGAGAAGCCGCCTCAAGTGGTCGGGCGTGATGGGCATCAAGAGATCTTACCGAACCCGTGAAACAAGGTTGTCGAGCCGAGGCGAACGGCATTGTGGCGAAGAGAAGGGTCGTTTGAAAGACGGTCCTCAGGTGTTCCAGGTTGTCGTATTTCCTACCAATGTCCTTTTTCCAATTTCTATTTTTGGCTGCGTGGCTTCGGCGGATCGGCAGGCCCTGATGATGCGGACGAACCTGGCGCGGGGGTATTTTCGGGCGCATCCTTGGCCGGCAATTTTGCGGCTTCCTGCACGATGGCTGCGGCGCGTTCCTTGCTGGTATTGCACGCGGGATCGTAGATGCGGCATTGCGCCAACGTGTACTTGCAGCCGCAAGCGCAGGGTTCCGCGTTTAGCTTGTGCAATGCGACCATGCGCTGTTCCGGGGTCAATTTCGACGTATCCACTCCCGGCAGCATGGTTGCGCGGTCCGCGTGCTGAAGAAATACTTCGCCGGTATCTTCAAAGGTTTCGACTCTTGCCTGAACGGGCAAATCCAGCAGCGCGCGCGCTTCGATTTCGTAGAGCGCCGGATTGAACAGCCCCACATGCTTCTGCACCACTTTGCTGTCTCGATTGATGACGAACAGCGTGGGCAGCGCGGCGATGCCTCCATAGGCGAGGCGCACCGGGACCGAGGTCAACGCCACCGGATAGTTGATGCCCTGGTCTTTAACGAACGCGCGCAGTTGCTCCTGGTCGTCATCATCCACGTCCATGCCGATAATCTGCAAACGGTCCTGATACGCCTCCTGAATTCGGATCAGGCTGGGGATTTCCGCGCGGCACGGCCCGCACCAGGTGGCCCAAAAGTTCAGCAGCACGACTTTGCCTTTGTACGCTTCCAGGCTGAGTTCTTTTCCGCTCAGGTCTTTGGCCTTGAGGTCCGGCGCAGGATCGGGATCGCGCACGAAGCGGATGACCAGTTGCTGTTGCTGCTGTTGCTGTTGTTGTTGCGGTAGCTGCGCGCGCGACTCCAGCGGCATCAGCGCCAGCCCCAGGCCCGCCAGCGCGCTCACCCCCCGCGCGATTCGCAGACTGATCCCGTGTTGGCGCATCCCGTTCATAGGGCTCTCACTTAGGAGAACACACTCGGGTGTGGATGCCAAGCACCGCGCGTGACTGATCTTCGGTGACCACAGTAAAGAGAAAGGCACCAATCGGGTACCCGACTGAGAATCGCTTTTCGCTAAGGATCAAGCACATCATACTCATCGTCCGAATACTGACAAACGCTTCAGATTTGCACTGAATCGAAAGAAGTCGAAATTTGAGCGCAAAGGGCTGAAGTCAACAGTTGAGCCAAGGGTCACTTATCCGGAAAGGCGACTATTCGGCCGAGCGGCGAGAAGCCTGTTCTAACCAGGCCTTCGCCGCCAGCCTCAGATGTATCTCGCGCATGACGATCGTCAAAAGGTCAACTTCCTATTTCGCCTGTACCAGCCCGGCAATAACCGCAGCAAGTTTATCGAGTATCTGGTTCCAGCCCTCCATTTGACCGCTATTTTTCGCGCTCTCCATGGGTTCATTTCCAATGAAGGTAAGTTTCGTCTGGCCGTTTCCGAGATCCTCAAAGATGGTCACGTCGTACGCACCGTCTATAGCCTCATGTTCTATTCCTAATTGCGCAGGCTCGATCTTGTTTCCCTTCGAATCGGAAAAGTACATCAAGGAAACGATCTTCTCGTACGGAACAATCTCGTGGTATTCAACCGCATTCCAGAACTCCTGCCCATCCGGCGACTTCATGCAGCAGAGGAATTTTCCTCCAACGCGAAAATCCATCTCGCAAACGGGCGCAGTAAAGCCCTTCGGTCCCCACCACTGCATCACGTACTTCGGGTCTGTCCACGCCTTCCAAACCAACTCGCGTGGGGCATCAAAAACTCTTGTAACGACCATCCGCTCAATTTCGCTAACCGTGTTTTCTGTCATCTCTGGCCTCCTCTTTCTTCATTTGATTTACAACGACATCCAGTTTGTCGAAACTCTCTTCCCAGAATCGGCGATAGCTAATCGCCCAGTCGCTGACCGTCTTAATCGCCTCTGGCCTAAGCGTGCACACACTCTCTCGTCCACGCTTCGTCTTGATTACAATCCGCGCCCGCACCAGGTAGGCAATGTGTTTTGAAATCATCTGCTGCGAGAGTGCAAACGGTTCCGTCAATCCATGCACAGAGGCAGGCCCACGGGAGAGCCGTTCGATCATTGCCCGGCGGGTTGGATCAGACAGAGCCGCAAATGTTGTATCTAACTTATCCACAACCATATGGTAGTGGATTATCCGTCGATGTCAAGTGTGAATTTTGCGATTTTTGATTTCTGTTCCCTGATCTCTGATCCCTGACACCTGCGCTGATTGATACTCTGCGCAGGAGGGGCGAGCCGGCAGGGCTATGGCGCTGGCATCCGGGGCAGGAGGAATGCGGATTGTCTCTGGAACCTTCTCGGTGTCTCACCGCCCTGTTGGGCAAGTGATCTTTGCCAATTGGCTTGCTACGACCTCCGCGATGAGTCGTAAATCGCCATTTCACTCATCGTGGTTCATCGACCCCAATAATCGGACTTGAACAGAAATCCCTTAGGAATGTCGACCGGAATGCTTGTGCTGCACTCATCGTGTGGCTTCCGGGTTCGACGCGACCTGCCTGACCAATCGAGTACGGCCAGACATTGCCGTCAACCTTGATCGGTCCACACTTGCCTCCGTTGTCATTCATGACGGCGAGGCAGGTGTATCCGTCCTGCGACGGGGTGACTGAACCTCTCAAATCCCTGTGAGTACACGCGCCGCAAGGAACTAGCGCGGCGGCGAAAAAGGCCACGCGGATCATGCATCGAATCTTAGGTCATCGGGTGCGTAGTTGGCGCAAATTCCCATAACACTCAATGAGGCTCACTGGACCAAGAACCCGGGTACAGACGGGTGGCGTTACCCCATTTCTGTCGCACCCGTCTGCCGCCGTATTATGAGCAGTCGACGACCAATGACTAACGACCGACGGCCAGCACCCCGGAACTGCTAAAATCGCCACACGATGAGCCCCCAAACTCCATTCACAGACGTTCCCGACGCGATTGAAGAGATTCGCGCGGGACGCATGATCGTGGTCGTCGACGACGAGGACCGCGAGAACGAAGGCGACCTCACGCTTGCCGCCGAGAAGGTCACTCCTGAAGCCATCAATTTCATGGCGAAGTTTGGGCGCGGGCTGATTTGTCTGGCGATGACCGAGGAGCGGCTTGAGCATCTGAATATCGGTCCGATGACGGCCGAAAATACTTCGCAATATGGAACGGCCTTCTGCGAAGCGATCGACGCGCGGCAGGGAGTCACTACTGGCATTTCCGCTTATGACCGTTCACGCACCATTCAGGTCGCAATCGATCCCGCGACGAAGCCATCGGATCTGGCTCGTCCCGGACACGTCTTCCCTCTTCGCGCGCGCAAAGGTGGGGTGCTGGTGCGCGCGGGACAGACTGAAGCCTCGGTCGATCTGGCACGGCTCGCGGGCATGGTTCCGGCGGGAATCATCTGCGAAATCATGAAGGACGACGGCAGCATGGCGCGGGTGCCGGACCTGATCGAGTTCTGCCGCGAGCACAAGATGAAGATGCTGACCGTCGCCGAACTCATCCGCTACCGCATGGCGCACGAGCGCTATGTGAATCGCGTCGGCGAGGCGCTCATCGATACGCGCTTCGGCGAATTCCGGCTGATCGCTTATTCGAGCGAAGTGGATGGCGGCGAGTCGCATGTAGCGCTGGTTCGCGGCGATATCGAACACAGCGAACAGCCGGTGCTGGTGCGCATGCACGCTCATTGCCTCATGGGAGATGTCTTCGGGGCTACTGGTTGCGAATGCCATGCAACCCTCGAAGCCTCACTGCGCCGCATCTCCGATGAAGGGCTGGGCGCGCTGATCTATCTGCATCAGACGTCGCAGGGATTCTCGGTTGAGAAAGTTGGCGAGCGATCCGCTTTGAGCTTCCACGGCGGAAGGGCCCTTACTTCTCTCTATGACAATAGCAAGCATATCCAGCGCGAGATTGGGATCGGGGCGCAGATTTTGTCGGATTTGAATCTGCGGCGGATTCGGCTGCTGACGAACAGGCCGAAGAAAGTCGCGGCGCTGGAAGGGTTCGGAATTGAAATCGTCGAACAAGTTCCCGTACAACTTGGCGACGCCAAGGTCCAGAAGCGCTAGCAGAAGCCACTCCAAATATAGCGAGAGCGTCATGGCGACTCATTTTGCCTCGGTGGAGAAGAATGAACGCAACATCCCGCACGGGATGATCGATGACGCTCGCAAGCATGTTTACGAAGCCGCCATTCGCACGCCGCTCGTGCGCCTGAACTACGATGGGCCTGCCGAGATTTACCTGAAGCTCGAGTGCCTGCAGCCGATTGGGTCGTTCAAGATCCGGGGTGCATACAATGCGGTGCGCCTGTTGCCGGAAGCGGAGCGTCGGCGCGGGGTGTGGACGGTGAGTGCGGGCAACGCCGCGCAGGGAGTCGCGCTCGCCGCGCGCAAGGCCGGTGTCGCTTGCAGGGTGCTGGTAATCGACGCCGCTCCGGCAGCCAAGCTCGACGCGGTACGGCGCCTCGGCGGGGAGATCGTGAAAGCTTCGTATGACGACTGCTGGAAGGCGCTCGCGGACCGCGCCCATCCGGCGATGAATGGTGCATTCGTACATCCGTTCGAGGATGACGAATTTATCGCGGGCAACGCGTCGGCTGGGCTGGAGATTCTCGAAGACCTGCCCGATGTCGAGGCGATCGTGGCGTCGTTCGGCGGCGGAGGCCTGTCGTGCGGGATCGCGGCTGCCATGAAAGAGCGTGCGCCCAAAGTGAAAGTGTTCGCCGCGGAGCCGGAAACAGCAGCACCGCTGGCCTGGTCTCTGGCAGCCGGATCACCGCAGAAGTTTCCCACCTGGAAGGCGAGTTGGGTGGATGGGTGTGGCGGGAAATCCGTGTTTCCCCGCATGTGGGATCTGGCGCATCATTTACTTGCCGGGTCCATCGTGAGCACGCTCGACGAGGTACGGCTGGCGATGAAAATTGTGGCGGAGCGGAATCATGTCATCAGCGAAGGAGCTGGAGCTTGTGCGGTCGCAGCGGGGCTCAGCGGGAAGTGTGGAGCGGGGAAGATCGTCTGCATTGTGAGCGGTGGGAATATCGACCTGTCGGTGTTTGCGCAATTGATCAATCAACCGTAGAGACGTTGCTGGCAACGTCTCTGCGTGCGGCAGACCAGCTGCGGACTAGAGCGAGTAGATCGACGCCTTAGGTTTCGTGGATAGAAGAGACGTAGCAAGCTACGTCTCTACGGAATGGGATTGCGATTCTAGAATGGTTTGCGGACTACGACTTCGCTGTCTCGGATAAAGAACTGGGCTGAGCAACTCTCGGAGCCGCAGATGACAGGCAACAATCCGTTGATCTGTTTGCGCGTGATTAGGCCGAGCATGCCGCAGGATGGGCATGAGAGTACGGCCCAGTAAGGATCTTCCTTCTCGCCGATCTCACCGGCATTTTCGAGCACAAAGACGGTACCCGGCTGCATCTGTTCCGGAATCCACTCGTTGAGGATGTCCAGTTCACCGACCATGTGTTCCCTCCCTCGATTCGTTTGTGCTCGTACCCAAAAATCCTTACGAAGCCTTTCTAGCACGCTTCAGGTAATCCCGCGAAGTTACTGAGGTACTTACCTTTGCGGCCGTCACACCAGCGAGAACCTGGCGCACAGCATCGGTTAAACAGACTCCCAAAATGGGTTGATCGGAGTTCTTCAAAATGTCGACGATCTGCCTGGCCGAAGTCTCAAGATAAAGATGTTTGCCGTCGGTAAGCAAATGAGTTTCCGAGTTGCGGTCGACGATTTCGGCCAGGCCTTTGCCGAATTCCCGGTTGAGGAAGCGGACGACCTTGCGCACGCCTTGCAGCGAGAATCCCTTGCGGCGGAGTTGGCAGATCACCGCGATCTCGGTGAGCTGGTTCATCGAGTAGAGGCGACGATGGCCTTCGCGCTCCGGTCGAACGACGCCGCGTTCGTCCCACCACTGAAGTTGGCGGGCGGTGATGCCGGTCAGGCTGATGACTTCCCGGGATGTGAAGTGATCCTGCATTCGTCCTTGAAAATGTTTGAAACAATTTCGACGCAAAATGTTTCCCACATTTTAGGCATGGCAGGCTGTGGATCAAGCAAAGAAATGAAGGGGTTAGTGACTAAGAGAGTTCCTGGGAGGGGTGCAACGCGGCGGGCTCCGTCAGTTCGATTCGGGCCTTTTCGACTTCTTCAGTTCAACGTAGCGACCCAGAAAGAATCCTGCCAGAAATGGCGCGCCGAACATCATGCCGGCTGAAAACAAGATGATCAGCAAATGAAGCGGTTGAAAAAGTCCTTCGAACATTCTGCTCCCCCGCGGAAAAAGGTCAAAAAAAGCTGTGCGTTCTGAGTAATGTTAACGCGCTTTGTCATCCGTGGCCATCGGTATCCACTTTGAAGGCCGTGATCCGCCGCCGACGAAGTGGACCATCTCGAGTTTGTCTCCGTCGTTGAGGATGGTGTCAGCCCAACGCTCGCGGGGGACGATGTCGCGATTGAGTTCGATGGCGACGCGGTCGGGTTTCATGGCGAGGGCTTCTACCAGAGCGGCCAGGGTGGGAACCGGGGGATCGAAGGATCTTTCTTCCCCGTTGATTTGGAGTTTCATGATGTATAGGACAATGTACGCTGATTGGACTGGGCGAGAAAACGTGGCGTCCCTGACGGGACTCGTGCCTGTTTGGAAGCTTACCCGGCACTTCCGTGCTGGGCTTTCACATGCTGCCGCTACGCGGCTGCGGCCTTAGAAGAGCACGCAGTATCGCGCAGGGGCACGCTCGCTGCGCTCGCGGGACGGACGAATGCGTCCGTCCCCACACAATCATCTAACTACTCGGCTTTGCGGAGGACGAACTTTCTGGTGGCGGTGCGGCCTTCGAAGTTGGCTTGGACCAGCAGCGATGAGTCTGGCAGGGCTGCTTCCTCGACTTCAATCTTAATTTCTGCGGCGCCTCCGGAATCCGCGACGGCTTGCGTGTAGAACGGGGCGGCGCCGGGACGGGCGAAGCGGAAGGTCAGGCGTGCTCCCGACGCGGCCGTGCCTCCCTCGGTTACGCGCAATTGCATCGTGAGATTGCGGTTGGCGAGGACTGAGTCCGCGTTGAGCCACTGAACTTCGAGTTCTTTTACCGTGGCGAGCGCTTCGGGCTCGGGGTGATCGAGGACGTTGTCGAGCTTCCCTTCCCGTATAGCGTCCAGCACGAGTCGATGCTGCTCGCGCAACTGCTGTTCTTTTTGCGCGTCGCCGAACTGTGCCTCTGATGCTTTCTTCGCGTAAGAGGTAGCCTTTTTGCCGATGCAACGGCCGCGCACGAATACCTGCGTCTGGAGGAGCAGCTCGCCCTCACGCGCTTCGCTCTGCACGTGATAGATCGTGTCGCCGTGCTTTACGTCGGTGTTGAAGCCGAAAATCATAGGGATTTAGTAATCTGGTAATTGTGTAATTGGGAAATTGAAATCTCAGCGCCTCTGCGGCATCGACGCGTGTTCGCGGCGCTTTTCAATTACTCAATTACCAAATTACACAATTACGAAATTTGCCTCCCGCTCGCTTGACACTCGCGAGTGTAAGCCCATAATCTAGAACGTTTAAGCAATCACTTGGCGCGAATTATATATACCTCCTCCTATGCCCGACAATTACTTCGCTCGCTACCTCCCGTTTCTCATCCATATTCTTATGGCTGGCGGGATTGCGACTGCGATTGTGCTGCTTTCCTGGCTAATCGGGCAACGTAAGCCCACCCGCGCCAAAATGTCGCCCTACGAGTGCGGCATGACCCCGATCGGGGACTCCCGGCAGCGCTTCTCCGTGAAGTTCTATCTGGTCGCTATGCTGTTCATTCTGTTCGACGTTGAGGCTGTCTTCATCTATCCCTGGGCGGTGATTTTGAAGAAACTCAAGGCCGATGGACAGGGCATGTTCGGACTGTGGGAGATGCTGGTATACATCGGAATCTTTCTGGTTGGCTTCTTTTATGTGTGGAAGAAGGGTGTTTTGGATTGGGGTGAGACCGCCGAGGAAAGGAAAGCGCGCTGATGCCGTTGGCACCCGCTATCACCGACCTCGCAGAACTGAAGAACCATCCCGCGATCGCGCGCTTGCTGGGTTGGAAGGAGTCTGCGATTCAGAGCGTGAAATTCGATCGCGATGAGATGACGATTTACGTCGACCGGTCTGACATCCGCGAGGCATGCTCGCTGCTGCGAGAAGATTCGGTGTGCCCGTTCAATTTCCTTTCGGATGTCACGTGCGTGGACTGGTATCCCTCGGAGCCAAGGTTCGAAGTTGTCTACCATCTGCTTTCGATCCCCAAGAAGGAGCGAGTGCGACTCAAGGTCCGCTTGAACAGTTCCAGTCCGACGGTTGATTCCATTACATCTGTCTGGCCTGGCGCGAACTACTTTGAACGCGAAATTTTTGATTTGTTTGGGGTGCGGTTTGCGGGACATCCTTATCTACGCCGAATCCTGATGCCTGAAGACTGGGAAGGTCACCCTCTCCGCAAAGATTATCCGGTGGAGGGCTACCGCTAGATGGCCCACCTGAATCCCACGCCAGTGCTGGAGCCCGGACAGGATCGCACGATGATCCTGAACATGGGCCCGCAACATCCGTCGACGCACGGCGTGCTCCGAGTGTTGCTGGAAATCGACGGCGAAACCGTTGTGCGACTGATGCCGGACATTGGCTTCCTGCACACGGGCATTGAGAAGACTTGCGAGGCGAAGTTCTACCAGCAGGTGGTGCCGCTGACGGATCGCATCGATTACCTCTGCCCGCTGACCAACAATCTCTGCTACGTGCTGGCGGTGGAGAAGCTGCTGGGGCTGGAGATTCCGCCGAAGGCGCAGTGGCTGCGGGTGCTGCTGAATGAATTGACTCGGATCAATTCGCACTTGGTGTGGCTGGGCACGCATGCTCTGGATCTCGGCGCGATGACGGTCTTCTTGTATTGTTTCCGCGAACGTGAAGAAATCCTGAAGATGTTCGAGATGGTCAGCGGGCAGCGGATGATGACTTCGTACTTCCGTGTGGGCGGGATTGCGTTGGAGCCGCCGTTGGGATTCTTCGATCGGGTGCGCGATTTCGCGGGCTACTTCCCTGAGAAAGTGGATGAGTACGAGAACCTGCTCACGGGGAATCCGATCTGGCTGATGCGAACGAAAGGCGTCGCCTACATGACCCCGGAAGACGCAATCGCGCTAGGGGCGACCGGGCCGACGCTGCGAGCGAGTGGCGTGGATATCGATCTGCGCCGGGACATGCCGTATTCCAGCTACGAGAAGTTTCAGTTTCGCGTGCCGGTATCGCAGGAAGGCGATGTATTTGCCCGGTACATGTGCCGCGTGCAGGAATTGCGCGAGTCGATCGAGATCGTGCGGCAAGCGCTCGATGGAATGCCGGAAGGTCCGATCAAGGCCGATGCGCCCCACGTAGTTCTACCCGACCGCGAGAAGATGAAGACACAGATGGAATCGCTCATCTATCACTTCAAGATCATTACGGAAGGCTTTGCGGTGCCGGCTGGTGAGGTTTATCAGGCTGTCGAGTCCCCGCGGGGAGAGATGGGGTACTACATCGTCAGCGACGGGACGGCGAAGCCGTACCGAGTGCACATGCGGTCGGCTTGCTTTGCGAATCTGCAGACGCTACCGAAGATGTGCGAAGGAAGGCTGCTGGCCGACGTGGTCGCAGCCATTGGCAGCATCGATATCGTATTAGGAGAAATTGACCGGTAACGATTTGTAGGTTTGCAATCGGACAATTTGAATGAAGAAGGTCTTCCAGTTCGAGTTCGACGACGAATCGGCAACGGAAAGCGGCCGCCAACAAGATCGGATTACGTACGACTGCTCCGCTGAGGAAGATGAACGTCTTCGCATCGAAATGGTCAATGGTGTGCCGTTCATCTTCGCGAATAGTTCAGGCCTGCTAACGTTGGCGAAGATCCTCGTCAAGATTGCGCTGGGCAAATACAAAAATGGATTCCACGTTCATCTACACCAGGACTTTAACGCAGATTCCCCCGAGGTACTGGCTGTCGGTTTGAGCAACTTGAATTGAACCCTCGGTGTGTGGCCGAAATTATCGCATGAAATTTTCAGAAGAATTCGAAGCGCGGTTTGCGGAGATGGTGCCGCACTATCCAACCAAGAGGTCCGCGCTCGTGCCGACGCTGCTGTACGCACAGGACGAAGTTGGTTTTTTGTCCGACGAGGTCATCACGGAAATCGCCGGGCGCCTGGATCTGACCGAACTCGAAGTGCGCAACGTGATCAGCTATTACTCGATGCTGACCACCAGGCCGCGGGGGAAGTTCAACGTGCAGGTGTGCACGAATATCAGCTGTATGGTGCGCGGCGGCGAGGAGATCCTGCATCATTGTGCGAAGAAGCTAGGTATCGCGCACAAGCAGACGACGGCTGACGGGTTGTTTACGCTGGAAGAAGTGGAGTGCATCGGGGCGTGCAGCTGGGCTCCGGCGGCACAGGTGAATTACGACTTTCACGAGAACCTGACCACCGAAAAGATGGATCGGATTCTTGACGAGTATCAGAAGAAGGGAATGCAGTAAGAAAGATTGAGTAATTGTGTAATTTGGTAATTGAGAAATTGAAAATCGGCCCCGAAGTTGGCTGATGGTTTCTCAAATTACTCAATTACAAAATTACCCAATTTCCCAATTGTCCAATGGCTGACTTGGTCTCACATCCCGACGAGGTAAGGGTCGTCTCCCGGCGGTTTGGCATGGGGGCGACCAACATCGACCGCTACCTCGAGCTCGACGGCTACAAGGCCGTGCAGAAGGCGCTGGCCATGGAGCCGGACGCCATTATTAATGAGGTGAAGAATTCCGGGCTCCGCGGGCGTGGCGGGGCGGGATTCTCCACCGGGATGAAGTGGTCGTTTGTGCCCAAGCAATCCGCCAAGCCCAAGTACGTTTTGTGCAATGGGGATGAGAGCGAACCGGGGACCTGCAAGGATCGCCTTATTTTTGAGCATGATCCGCACTCGGTGATCGAGGGCGTCATGATCGGCGCATTGGCCGTGGGCGCAAAGAGCGGATACATATACATTCGCGGCGAGTACCGGTATCTCCTCGACATCATGCAGAAGGCGATCCGCGACGCCTATGCCAAGGGATTCATCGGCAAGAACATCTTCGGCAGCGGGCGCGATCTGGACATTTACTGGCACGGGGGCGCCGGAGCTTACGAGGTTGGCGAAGAGTCGGCACTGATGGAATCGCTCGAAGGCAAGCGAGGCATTCCTCGCATCCGGCCGCCCTTCCCTGCTGTGGTCGGACTCTGGGGCGGGCCGACGGTTATTAATAATGCCGAAACGCTGGCCAATGTCCCGCATATTATTCTGGGCGGCGCGGACTGGTACGCCAAGCTCGGCACGCCGAAAAACGGCGGGACGCGGCTGTTCTGCCTGAGTGGGAACATCGCAAAGCCGGGTGTGTACGAACTGCCGATGGGTTACAACCTCAAAAAGATGATTTACGAGGTTGGTGGTGGGATTCCGAACGGACGGACATTGAAGGCGGTGGTTCCCGGCGGAGCGTCGTGCCCGTGCCTTACGGCCGATGAAGTGGATGTCGCGATGGATTTTGATTCGGTCGCCAAGGCCGGTTCCATGCTAGGTTCGGGCGGCGTGGTGGTCATTGATGACGCGCAATGCATCGTGAAATTCGCGCTGCGGACGATGAAGTTTTATCAACATGAAAGCTGCGGGTGGTGCATTCCGTGCCGAGAAGGGACCGACTGGCTGAAGAAGACTTTGGTCCGGTTCCATGCTGGCGGCGGTCTGAAGAAGGACATCGACAACATGCAGTACCTCGCCGAGAACATGCTCGGGCGCACGTTCTGCCCGCTGGGTGATGCGGCGGCGATGCCGACGATAGGCTTCGTAAAGAAGTTCCGGAAAGAATTTGAGGATCATCTGGAAGGCCGGCCGTGCCCCTATGAAAAAGAAGGCGCGGTCGAACAACTTCCGGTGCTAGCACACTAAATTTCCAATGCCAGATGTGAACCTTACAGTTGACGGCAAGAAGCTCACGGCCCCTGCGGGCACGCTCCTCATTGAGGCCTGCAAGAGCGTAGGCATTGAAGTGCCCTCCTTTTGCTATTACCCGAACCTATCTTTGCAGGGCGCCTGCCGGATGTGCCTGGTGAAGATCGAGAAGATGCCCAAGCTGCAAACCGCGTGTACCACGGTGATCAGCGAGGGTATGGCGGTCACCACCGAGAGCGAAGAGATCAAGCAGGCGCGCAAATCGATGCTGGAAATGCTGCTCGGGAACCATCCGCTGGATTGTCCGGTTTGCGACGCGGGCGGCGAGTGCGAATTGCAGGACATGACGTTCTCCTATGGCGCCGCCGAGTCGAAGTACATGGAGGCGAAGACCCACAAGGAAGAGCAGCAGTGGTCTCCCGTGGTGTTCTTTGACCGTCCGCGCTGCATCTTGTGCTACCGCTGCGTGCGCGTCTGCGGCGAGGGCATGGACGTTTGGGCGCTGGGCGTACAGAACCGCGGCGTGAGTTCGCTGATCGCCCCTAATAAAGAAGATCACCTGGAGTGCGAAGAATGCGGGATGTGTATCGACATCTGTCCTGTGGGTGCACTCACTTCGGGAGCCTATCGGTACAAGACGCGCCCCTGGGAGATGAAGCACGTCGGCACCGTGTGTACACACTGCGGTGACGGCTGCAAGACGACGCTGGGCGTGCGGCGCTCTGACACTGGGATGGAAATTGTCCGGGGCGATAATCGCGACAAGAGCGGCACCAATGGAGACTTTCTCTGCATCAAGGGACGGTATGGGTTCGACTTCGCGAATCACGAAGAACGGCTGACGCAGCCGCTGATCCGGAAGAATGGCAAGCTGACCCCGGCCACTTGGGAAGATGCGTTTGAGTTAGTGGGAAAGAAGTTTGCGGAAGTGCGCGACAAGGACGGTGGGGCCGCAATCGGAGTCGTCGGTTCGAATCGCACTACGAACGAGGAAGCCTACCTGCTCTCGAAGTTTGCGCGCACGGTGCTGAAGACGAACAACGTCGACCACCACCGGACAGCAGACTTCTCGGCTTTTGCGGCGGCGATGCGCGGCAAGGAGAATGCCACGGCCAGTATGGCGGATGTGTTCACCGCACCTGCGATTCTGTTGATTGGAAATGATCCTACGGAGCAGCATCCGCTACTGGCATGGCAGATTCGCAACAACGTTCGGCTGCACCGGGCGAAGCTGTACGTAATCAATTCACAATCGATCAAGCTGCGGCGGCAGGCGGCAAGCTTTACGCAGATTCCAGCGGGAACGGAAGGTAAAGTTGCCGCGTTCCTCGCCGGGGATGACGCGGCTGCCGATGCGCTCGGGAACACGAAGGACGCGTGGATCGCGCTGCGCGACAAAATCCGCGCCGAGCAGAATATCGTCATTATTTTTGGGTCGGAAATTCGCGGCAAGGACATCGCGAGCCTGGTCTCGTTCGCCTCCGGCATTCCGGGCGCGAAATTCGTTTGCCTGGGAGATTATGCCAACTCACGCGGTGCGGCTGATATGGGTCTCTACCCGGATCTGCTTCCCGGCTATCACCTGGTCACAGGCAGCAGCGAATTCCATCGCGAGTGGGGAGACATTCCTCCCGCTCTCGGCCTCGATTTGCCGGGGATGGTCGAAGCCGCGAAGACCGGCAACCTGAAAGCGCTGTATGTTGTCGGATCGAATCCGGTCGGGCGCCTCGACATCGACCCATTTGTTTTTTCCAAGAGTTTCGTCGTGGTGCAGGACATGTTCCTCACCGAAACCGCGGCCGTTGCTGACGTCGTTCTGCCTGCCGCCAACGCTTACGAAAAAGCGGGCAGCATGACTAACACCTGCGGCGACGTGCAACTGGTCAAGAAAGCGGGAGAAGTTTCCGGCACGAAGCCCGATTTCGAGATGATCGTGCGCATCGCCGATGCGATGGGCGCGGACATCCGCAAACTGATCCCGTTCGGCGGCGGAGTGCGCGCGGATATGGGGCAGTCGCGCGGCGCGCAATCAGGCGAAGCCGATCGGCATGCGGTGTGGCTCGAGAATCAGGGACTGGAGCCCAAGTTGAACCCGCTCGATCCGATGGCGATTCTTGATGAGGTCCAGCGTCTTGTCCCCGGATATGGCGTATCACGCGCTAATCTTCTGGCGGGCAACAGCGAGCATACGTCACTGACCACGGGCGGTCCGGGCGTGGCGCATACATCGGAATCCATTCAGCCTGCCAACGATACTCTGTTCACTTCGGGCACGCTGGGACGTTATTCGCGGGCGCTGAGGTCTGTCCTGGAGAGTCACGAAGTGAAGCCCGCGGAAGTGGCGGCAGACTGATCTAGCTGTGAGCGATGAGCAGTGAGCAATGCGATGATCATCGCTGTGTTCCTCAGTTGATTTGGGAGAGGACGTGGGGCGGTGCCAATCTGGATTTATCTTGTAGCGGCCGTGATCAAGTCAGCGATCGTGTTGCTGGTGCTGCTCACAGCTGTCGCCTACACCGTGTGGCTGGAGCGCAAGGTCGTGGGCCACATGCAGAATCGCTGGGGACCTACGCGTGTGGGGCCTTTTGGACTGCTGCAGCCGGCGGCGGACGGCATCAAGTTTCTATTTAAGGAAGACCTCACACCGCCTCATGTGTACAAGCCGCTTTTCCTCGCGGCGCCGCTGATTGCCGTCATCTTTGCACTGACGTCGATCGCGGTGATCCCGTTTGGCAACGCGATTACCCTCTTCGGTTACAGCTTCCCTCTGCAGATTACTGACGTGAACATTGGCCTGCTGCTGATCCTCGGCGTCACGTCGATCGGTGTGTACGGGGTCGCGCTTGCCGGTTGGTCCTCGAATAATAAGTATTCCTTGCTCGGCGGGCTGCGTGCCAGCGCGCAGATGGTGAGCTACGAGATTTCGCTGGGCCTGTCGCTGGTGGGCGTACTGATACTGTCGGGCAGTTTCAGCCTTCGCGACATAGTGGACGCGCAGGGCGGAACGTGGTTCGGATTCGTTCCGCGCTGGAACATTATTCTTCAGCCCGTTGCCTTCTTCTGTTACCTGATGGCGGCGTACGCGGAGACCAATCGCATCCCGTTCGATCTACCTGAGGCGGAAACCGAACTTGTGGCCGGTTATCACACCGAATACAGCGCGATGAAGTTTGCCATGTTCTTCATGGCGGAGTACGCGAACATGATCACTGTGGCCTGCCTGGCGACGCTTTTGTTTCTGGGCGGATGGCACGGGCCGATTGGCGGTCCGCGGATCGTGCAGGCGATTCTCCCAGTTTTCTGGTTTGGCGCCAAGGTTTTTGCATTTCTATTTCTTTACATCTGGGTGCGTGGGACGTTGCCGCGCTTCCGTTATGACCAGCTCATGGCTTTTGGCTGGAAGTTTCTGCTGCCGCTCGCGCTGGCGAATCTGATCGTCACCGCGATCGCAGTAGCGTGGTGAAGAAAGTAGTTCTCAGTTCTCGGTTCTCAGTTCTCATTGCGTGGCAAGACGGCCAACCGAGAATACGAAGGGTTTCGCTGAGAACTGACAACTGGGAACTGAGAACTGACTTCTCATGCTCAGCGTTCATTTAATTCTGTTTCTGGCCTTCGGAGCTGTCTGCGTAGCGGGCGCGGTGAATCTGCTCGTGCAGCGGCATCCGATTAACAGCGCGCTGTCGCTGATCGCGGTGATGGCGGCGCTGGCGGGAGAGTATCTGCTGCTGGGCGCGGAATTTGTGGCGGCGCTGCAGGTCATTGTTTACGCCGGCGCGATCATGGTGCTGTTCGTATTCGTCATCATGCTGCTGAATGCAGGAGTCGAAGAACGCACGCAGGGCAGCCGGGTAGCGATCCTCATCGGGATCCCAGGAATGCTGATCGGGAGTGTGCTGGTGGCCTGGGTCGTGTTGCGGCATTCGGGAACCGGAGAAGTTGCGGTCGGCGCTTTGCCTGGACCTCCAAAAACGATCGGGGACATGCTGTTTCATGAGTTTCTCTTGCCGTTTGAAATCACGTCGATCTTGATATTGGTCGCCATCATGGGCGCTGTGGTGTTGGCCAGCAGGCCGCCATCATCAGAGGTCGGCGGGCCAACACAGAAGGTGAAAGACTAATGATTCCGCTTTCGTACTATCTGGTGCTCAGTGGAATCCTATTCGCATGCGGCGTTACGGGATTTCTGATCAAGCGCAACATCATCACGATCTTCATGTCGATTGAGTTGATGCTCAACGGGGTGAATCTGTCGTTCGTGGCATTCGCGGCGCACTGGCATGTGCTGGCGGGACAGATCTTCGTCTTCTTTGTCATGGTGGTGGCCGCGGCCGAGGCGGCCGTGGGACTGGCGATCATTATTGCCGTTTACCGCACGCGGGAGACGCTGAACGTGGACCAGGTGAACCTGCTCAAGCTATGACGCAGAATCCTTATCTCTGGCTGATTCCGACGCTGCCGCTGGCTGGAGCGGCGATCAACGGATTCCTGGGCCGCAGGTCGTCGAAGACGGCAGTCACTACGATCGCACTGACTTTCCCGGGCTTGGCTTTCGTTCTGGCGTTGAAGATTGCCCTGGGATTTTCGTCAGCGGCTGCGCCTTACGTTTTCAATCTGGCCCACTGGATTCGCTCCGGTAGCCTCGGCCTTCCCTACTACTTCTCTTCCGACTTCGCGTTTTATCTCGATCAACTCTCGCTGGTCATGCTTCTGGTGGTGACCGGGGTTGGATTCCTGATTCACATCTACTCCGTCGGGTACATGTCGGACGATCCCGGCTATTACAGGTTCTTCACCTACTTGAATCTGTTTATGTTTTTCATGCTCACGCTGATTTTGGCGAACAACTATCTGATGATGTTTGTCGGATGGGAGGGCGTGGGACTGGCATCGTATCTGCTGATCGGGTTCTGGTTTACGAAGGATTCGGCGGCATCGGCTGGCAAGAAGGCATTCATCGTTAACCGCATCGGCGACTTTGGATTTCTCATCGGGCTGTTCCTGATCATTCAGCATTTCCACTCGCTGGATTTCACCAAGGTGTTCGATCAGGTGCAACCGCTGGCGGCCGAGACCTCGGGCACAGGATGGCTCACAGCGATTGGAATTCTGCTGATGGTTGGGGCTTGTGGCAAATCAGCGCAGATTCCTCTTTATGTCTGGCTTCCTGACGCGATGGAAGGCCCTACTCCAGTTTCAGCGCTGATTCATGCCGCGACCATGGTGACCGCGGGTGTGTACATGGTGGCGCGGTCGCATGTCATCTTCGAGCGGGCGCCGATGGCGCTGACAGTGGTCGCCGTCATCGGAACTCTCACCGCTCTGTTCGCCGCAACCATCGGAATTGCTCAAACCGATATTAAGAAGGTTCTCGCTTATTCGACGGTTTCGCAGCTTGGCTACATGTTCATGGCCTGCGGCGCAGGGGCATTCTCGGCCGGCATCTTCCATCTGATGACCCACGCCTTCTTCAAGGGCCTGCTGTTCCTCGGAGCGGGATCGGTGATTCACGCGGTGGGCGGTGAGCAGGACATGCGCAAGATGGGCGGGCTGAAAACATATATTCCCATCACGTTTACGACCATGCTGATCGCCACGCTTGCGATCTCTGGAATCCCGCCACTGGCTGGCTTTTGGAGTAAAGATGAAATTTTGTGGAAGGCGTACCAGGCGAGTTGGGTGTACTGGCTGATTGGAGCCATCACAGCCCTCATCACGTCGTTCTATATGTTCCGCCTCTTGTTCATGACATTTTGGGGAGACTACAAAGGCATACAGGTCGACGATCACGGGCATGCTCACGCCGCCCCTGGACATGAGGGTCACGGCCATGGCGAACCCCATGAGAGTCCCAAGGTCATGCTGGTCCCGCTGATCATTCTCGCAGTGCTGTCAGCGATCGGGGGATTCGTAGGGATTAACAATGGGTTCGAGCACTTCCTCGAACCCGTGTTCGGCTCGGAATTCCCAAAGACCATCACCGAAAGCTCTGGCAATACGGAATGGCTGCTCATGGGGATTTCCGTACTCTTCGCTTTCACGGGACTAGTCCTCGCATATGTTCTCTACGTCAGCAAGCCATACCTGCCCGACAAAATTGCGGCCTCGCTGAACGGCTTTTACGAAACCGTGCTGAACAAGTATTACGTGGATGAGATTTACGCGAAGGTCTTCGTCAAACCTTTGGTGGATGGCTCGACCAAGATCCTCTGGCAGGGAGTCGATCGAACAATCATCGACGACACTGTGAACAACGCGGCCGATGGAGCACGCCATGTCTCGGATGAAGTCCGGCAGATGCAATCAGGCAATGTGCGGTCTTATGCCGGCTGGATTGCCTCGGGCGCAGCGGTTGTAATCGCGTACATGATCTGGTGGGGGATGCGATGAACACAGACACACTCAGCCCCTACATTCTGACGCTGGTCACGTTCGTGCCGCTCGGTGGAGCATTGTTGCTGACGGTTCTTCCGCGACGGGATCGTGATATTCGCGTGATTGCGTTCCTGGTATCGCTGATCACGTTCGGTCTGTCGCTGCACTTGCCGGTGTATTTTCACCGGGCAATCGGCGGATTTCAATTCGAGATCGACAAGCCGTGGATTTCGAGTCCGAATATCCACTACCACATGGCGATTGACGGGATCTCCTTGTGGCTGGTGGTGCTGACTACATTCCTCACGCCCCTCTGCGTGCTGATCTCGTGGAAGACGGTGCATGACCGGGTGAAGGAGTTCTTTATCATCCTGCTCATCCTCGAGACCGCTCTGATCGGGGTCTTCACGTCGCTCGATCTCTTCCTCTTCTACTTCTTCTGGGAAGCTACCCTGATTCCGATGGCGCTACTAATCGGCGTGTTCGGGCATGAGCGCAAGGTGTACGCCGCAGTGAAGTTCTTCATGTACACCATGATCGCGTCGGTGTTTATGCTGGCGGGGATCCTTTGGCTGTACGCTCACACCGGCAGTTTCCAATTCACAGAAATTCGAGACCTGATCGCGCGTGGGCAAGTGTCCAGTTTCCCGGCCGCAGCGCAGTGGCTATTCCTGGGCTTCTTTATTGCATTTGCGGTGAAAGTTCCGTTGTTCCCGTTCCATACATGGCTGCCGGATGCTCACGTCGAGGCGCCGACCGCCGGGTCTGTGCTTCTGGCAGGCGTTTTGCTGAAGATGGGCACGTACGGAATGCTGCGCTTCAACCTCGGACTGTTCCCCGAGCAGGCGCGGCAGAATGCTCCGTGGATCATGGCGCTGGCGCTCATCGGCATCATCTATGGCGCGCTAGTCGCCATGGTGCAGCCCAACATGAAGAAGCTGATCGCCTACTCTTCGGTCAGCCACCTGGGCTTTGTAGTGCTGGGGATCTTCAGCTTCACGCAGTCGGGACTGAATGGCGCGATGTTTGTGATGCTGGCTCACGGCGTTTCGACCGGGGGACTGTTCATGCTGGCCGGCATCCTGCACGAGCGCCGGCACACGTACGAGATCTCGGAGTTTGGCGGCTTGGCCTCGCCTATGCCGGTTTACGCGACTTCTTACCTCTTTATTGTGCTAGCGTCGGTGGGCCTGCCGCTGCTCAACGGATTCGTAGGCGAGTTCCTGGTGCTCAACGGCGCGTTTCAAGCTAAACCGATTTACGGAATTCTGGGCGCCACCGGGGTGATCTGGAGCGCGTGCTACCTGTTGTGGATGTTCCAGCGCGTTTTCTATGGCAAGGTAACGCATCCGGTGAATAATGGCCTGGCTGACATGCTTGGTTTTGAGAAGGCCGCGGTGTGGCCCTGCGCCGTGGCCGCCCTGGTGATGGGTGTTGCGCCGATTCTCTGGCTGGCAGCGATTGATCCCGCGGTGCAGGCGACGCTGAATGCATTTCCACAGATCGTCAGCAAGGTGGTCGGCCAATGATGCTGCCGGCCCAAATTCAGGCCATTCCGCAAGGCGCGGATTACATACGGATTCTGCCGGAACTGATCCTGTCCATCTTCGGCATTGTGATTATGGTCCTCGATCCTTTGGTGGATGAGGAGAAGAGCCAGAAGACGCTCGGGCTCATTGGATTCTTTGGAACGCTGGCCGGCCTGGCGTCGACCTGGTACATGGCAAAGTTCCCGGGACTGGCTTTCTCAAACACGATCCGGGTTGACGGGTTTAGCGTCTTCTTTAACTTTCTCGTCATCGCGATTGCCGCCGTGGTGATTTTGAGTTCGTTCGAATACATGGCTGTGCAACGGATTCGGGCGGGCGAATATTACGCGCTGATCCTGTTCAGTGCGGTTGGCATGACAGTGATGTCCTCTGCAGTCGAATTGGTACTGATCTTCATCGGGCTGGAGATCTCTTCCATTTCCACCTACATACTCGCCGGGTTCCGGCGGAATGAAGCCTCAAGCGCCGAATCGTCGTTGAAGTATTTCCTGCTGGGATCATTCGCAACCGCATTTTTTCTGTATGGAGTGGCGCTTATGTTTGGCGCTACGGGATCGACGAACATCGACATTATCAGCCAGCGGCTGCAATCCAGTCCGGCTGAGATGCTGGCGTATGCCTCGATGGCGCTGATGTTCGTTGGGCTGGGATTCAAAGTCGCCGCCGCCCCATTTCACGTCTGGACGCCCGACGTGTACGAGGGGGCTCCGGCACCGGTGGTCGGCTTTATGTCGACGGCACCGAAAGCTGCCGCATTCGCCGTCCTATTGCGGGTTGTGTTTTCCATCAACGTGCCGGGACACTTCTGGTTCCTGTGGGTAGCGGCGGCCCTATCGATGACGTTGGGCAACATCGGCGCACTGGTTCAAAACAATGTGAAGCGTCTTCTGGCCTACTCCTCGATTGCGCATGCCGGATACTTGCTGGTGGCCTTCGCCATGACTACACCGGATAGTTCCCTGACTGGCATCTCAGCGGCCATGTTCTACACTGCGGCGTACGCGGCCATGAATGTGGGAGCGTTCGCTGTGGTCAGCCATCTGGCGAACGCTGGCGAGCGGTACGTCAATCTCGAGGATTATGAGGGTCTAGGCCGGACTTCCCCGCTGCTGGCGGCGACACTCACCGTATTCCTGCTGTCGCTGATTGGAATCCCGATGACCGGTGGATTTTTCGCCAAGTTCTACGTTTTCAGCGCCGCGTTGCGGGCTAATCTGATCTGGCTCACGATTATCGGCGTACTCAACAGCGCCATCGGGGCCTATTACTATCTTCGGATTATCGTCGTCATGTACATGCGGGAGTCTCGGAAGGAAGTGCCGGTCGGCCCCATATCGCTGGGTCTAGGGCTGGCGCTGGCCATCAGTTTTGTGGCGACGCTTTATCTGGGAATCCTTCCCAACCGGGTTTTGCAGATTGCCCAGCACTCGGCCCATGACCTGGTCTCGGTTGCGCCGGGCACGGCGGGAGTTGCGCAGAACCCGGGTCCGGCTGGCGGTACAAACTAGCGGGGCTTTCTTTTCACGGTATTCAAACTACATTGTTGTTAGCAAGTTAAAATGTCCGGTTTTCTTAGCACGTGACATGTCCGGTCTGAGTTAAACGACCAGCCGCCGTCGGGGCTGTGGGAAAGTGGGAATCCCGCGGTTTTTGCGGGATTTCCAAGCGAGGTGGGAAAGTCGGGGGTTGGACTTTTCCAGCTCGCGTCTTTTCCACAACCCGTTCGCGCCGCATTTTGTCGTCGACCAAGATCACACCTTGCCGGTTGTATCGACCCAGTCGGTGCGGCCCGTGCGTCAGGCTAATCGATCCATCCAGATGCTGATGCACGGTCACCGTGCAACCCGCCAGGCTGGCGCGCCAGCGCACCGCTTCAATCTGCAACTGGAGATTCTGGAAGCTGACCGTGTTGTCGCGATTCACCGTGCGCTCGAACTGCAAGGCGAAGATCAGATCCAGATCCCGGCTGCGACGAGGCACAAACGCGCTGCCCGGTTGCGCCGCTCGCACCTGAAAACGGCGGTTGAACTCGGCAAGGTAATGCTCGCGCAGAAAGGCATTGGCCGTTTCCACGGTCGTGATCCCGGCCAGCCGCAACTCCTGCGGCAGTCGGCCCTGCCAGGTGCCGAAGTTGCGCTCGCTTCGTCCCCGAGCCTGCGGCGAGTACGCCGGAATCATCTGCACGCCCAACTCGCGCAACGCCCGTCCCACTTGCGTCAGACGATGCGGATCCACTTTCCCGCCCACTTTCGGCGTCAGCCAGAAGTGGCTCCCCCGATCGCTGTACAGTGCGCAGAACACGCCCTGGCGCTCGATCACCTCTTTCAGCCCCGCCATCACCGTCTGCGTCGATTCTTCCTCCACCAGTCGCGCGTAATAGATCTCGCTTGTGGCGTCGTCCAGAATCACGATCAGGTCGTACCAGCGCTCGTCCTGAAACCAGCGATGCCGGCTGCCGTCGATGTGCAGCAGCATCCCCGGCAGTGGCCGCCGGGGTCGCCGTTTGCGATGCACCCCGCGTTTGCGCCCTCGCGCCACCAACCCTGCTCCCTGCAACGCCTGCTTCACCCAGCTGTAGCTGAGTTCGATCTGGTGCTGCTCCCGCAGCTTCTCGTGAAAATGCCGCACGTTCAGATCGCCATAGCGGTCCCGGTACAGCCCCAACACCTGCTCCACTTGCGCCAGGGGTACCCGCTTGGGCGAAGGCCGTCCCCGCCGCCGGTCGAACAGCCCGTCATAGCCGAATTCCTCATAGCGCTCCCGCCAGCGCCGCATGTGCCGGTCGCTGATGCCCATGATCTCGGCCGCTTGCCACCACGTGATCTTCCTCGCCATCGCTCGCAATATCACTTCCTGTACTTTCATCGCCCGCTCCATCGCGGCCTTGGTGTAAGAGAACATGCTTGGCATGTTCTCCTACTCTCGCCGCCTGAAAAGCGGACAGATCACGTGCTATCTCAACCGGACATATCATGTGCTAACGACAGGTATTCAAACTACATTTGACAAGCGGCTTGTACCGCGTGCATCATTGTCAGCACCAAGTTCCCAGGTTGGTCCCTAGTTCACCAGAGGGAGCCCGCCATATAGCCGTGGAGGAGAGCCAATGTTCAACGTGATTCGCAGGCTGTGGTCGGAGGATTCCGGGCAAGATATCGCCGAGTATGCTGTAATGCTGGCCGTAATTCTGGTTCTGGTGGTCGGGACCGTGCGCCTGATCGGTTCGAACGCCAATAACGCATTCTCGAGCGTGGCTAGTTCGCTGCAGTAGAAGGGTATCGGAAGTAGCGGGAGCTTCAATTAGGATTCCAATGACACGATTTACTCCAAGCCGCCGATTTGCCGCGTATTACCGATTTATTCGGTTTGCGGCTGCGGGGCAGCTTGGGGTGTGGACAGGCCACTGACGACCTTCCAGACGAAACCGAGTTTAACCGCAAGCCGCGATCCAAGATCGCGGCTTTAGTTTTTTGAGTCCGAAGACCAAACAAGGAGAACCAACCCATGATTGTGAATATGTCGGAGAAAGCCACAGATCAGGAAATCAATCACGTCATCGAACGTATCCGCGAGGCCGGGTATCAACCCCACGTCATGCGCGGCACGGAGCGCACCATTGTCGCGGCGGTTGGGAGCGGACGCCGGCATGAAATTGAAGCGTTGCAGGTTGCTCCCGGCGTCGACAATGTCGTTGCGATCGCGCAGCCTTTCAAGCTGGTCAGCCGGCAGGTAAAGCCAGAGCGCTCCATTGTCAAGATCAATGGCGTTTCGATCGGCGGACCCGATGTAGTGGTGATTGCCGGTCCCTGCTCGGTGGAATCCCGTGAGCAGTTACTTGACACCGCGCATGCCGTCAAGCGAGCGGGAGCGTCGATGTTGCGCGGTGGCGCCTATAAGCCCCGGACTTCGCCTTACGACTTTCAGGGACTCGGGATTGAGGCTCTGAAGATCCTCCGCCAGGCAAAAGAAGAGACCGGCCTGCCGGTCGTCACGGAGGTGATGAGCACCGAGGACATCGACATCATCTGCGAGCACGTCGACATGCTACAGGTGGGAGCGCGCAATATGCAAAACTTTGCACTACTGCGGCGTCTGGCAACGGTCAACAAACCGATCCTGTTGAAGCGCGGGCCATCCGCCACGGTCAAAGAATGGCTGCTGGCGGCCGAATATCTTCTCTCTGGAGGCAATCATCAGGTGGTGCTGTGCGAGCGCGGGATCAAGACCTTTGAAACCGAGATGAGGAACACGATCGATCTGGCGGCAGTCGCGCTTGCCCGTGATCTGTCGCACCTGCCGGTCATTGCAGATCCTTCTCACGGCACGGGGAAACAGAGCCTGATCGCCGCCGTGTCACGCGCAGCGGTGGCAGTGGGAGCTGACGGGCTGATCATTGAAGTGCATCCCTGCCCGGAGCGCGCGCTGTCGGATGGTCCACAGTCTCTCGACTTCGCGGGATTCGGAAAAGTCATGCGGGCGCTGGGCGAGCCGCTGCGGCAGACGGCTAGTTTGCCGGTGGCGGTATCGACTGCATCCTAGATTCGTCGATACAGGAACCGTTCTTCAGTGAATGGTCGGCTGCTTGACCTTCATCGCTGGATCACCGAAGAGGATAAAGGTCCGGCGAACATCAGGATCGGCGATATTCGACTTGGCTTTGACGATAGCGTCTCCCAGCGCCATGCCGCTCGCACCGAACGCATTCTGCAAAACCATCGCGTCGAGGTTGGTTTGTGGTGTGGGCTGGTTCAGGCCGCTTGATGCCAGTACGGCAACGCCGCCGCCGTTCGGCGCCAGAATCAGCGACACACCCAGCGGCTGAGCAGTGACATCCTGAAAGAACCCGTTCAAGCAATCCATGATCAGGAAAACCGGCAGCTGTGAACCGTTCGTCAGCGAACTCACGCTGTCTTCGTTGAAGATGTAGGAACCGGCCCACTGTTCTTCAGAACCATGCCCCAGATAGTTGACGAGCGCCTGGCCTGAATTGATCGAGTTAACGATGTTTCCGCGGGCTGCTTGGGTGCCCACGTTGTCCACAAAGAGATCGGTGACCTGCATCGTAGCCGGCAGCTGAACTTGAACCGTCTGGCTGTCCTGCGTGAAGCTTTCAGTGTCATCTTTGTCGGCGACGAAGAGGGCGTTTGAGGTCCAAGGACCACTCGTCGACTGCCCCTCATAAGTGGAAATCTTTCCCGCGACAGTTTGGGCTTCGGCAACAGTGCTCACTGGCAGGCGGCCGGTAGCGATTGTGGGTATGCCGTTGTCTTTGAAGTCGGTGAACCAGTCGTCCGACGCCGTCATCAGGCTGGAGCTTGGGACGATGCGCGTTGGGACCAGATCAAGATTGCCGAAGCCAAGATAATTACGGGGATCGAGCGAAGCGCGGCCGTTCAAGAGCAAATAGGCTGGCGGCCTTTTCCAATTCTTCAATGCGGACTGCAGGAAACGTTTAATGGCGAAAGGACTGTGCTCGCCGAAATTGAATTCATCGTACACATTGCCCACGGGGATAACAGCAGAGATCTTCCCTTCCGCCGTATGGGCACGCACCAATGGTGCCAGCGCACCGGCGAATTCTCCATAGGTAACCATCGCGATATCAGCCCCGGGCTGCGGGCTGTGCCACTGAGAGGGATGATTGGCCACGACACCGGCTGGCGACGAGACCCGATCGTCCGCCACCGCGAGCAGCGTATGCCGCAATGTAGATTGAGAATTCGTGGTCGTGAATGGCACCTGAACGGCGATCTGATACTTGCCGTCTTGCGATGTCACTTGTGGCGTTAGTTGCACGGGCCGGTTCGGGTCGGTGATGTCTATCACGACTGGCGAACTGGCAAAATTGCTGACCGTAATTTCGTCGCCTGCTCTCCCGGTGAACTTCAGGTGATCCGAGTCCGCGACATAACGGTGCGGGTATGTGATACGGATGTAATCGACCAGGCTGGTATCGTAGTCGCCATTCTGGGCGGTCAAGGTAATCGTGTTACCCCACGGCCGGAGGACGCCCGGCGGAACATCGAACGTCAGCTTGCCCTTGTCTTGGCCGACAAAGGTCACATCACCAAGATTCGTTCCGTTCAGCGATACGGCGACATCGTGCGGGAAGCCCAGGATGACTCCTTGCAGGGAAAGCTCCAGCTGCGCCACTTGTGTGGAGTTCGTATCGAAGTGTGGAGTCCCCAGGATTTGGTCGAGCGGTGTAGAGGAGACCAGCGCGCCAAAGAAGTTTTCGTCGTTGGACGTCAGTAGGGCCGAGAAATAGATCGCGTGTTGCTGCAATTCCACGGTGGCTGAGTAGTTGGCCGGAGGCTGGTTCGAGCCTGAGGAGCCAGCCAGATGCGGAATGCGCGCACCGCGTCCATCGCCCGCTACCAACCAGTAAATCCTTGTTCCTGAGAACACGGTGTTGATACCGGTTCCGTAGAAATTAATCGCCGCTTGCGGACCGAAACCGCCCCGCCCTGCCGTCGCGCCCGTGATCTGAATTGGCTGCTCGACAGCCTCGGCATACAAGTGCAGCGTCGCGGGGTCAACGCTCGGATCTAGTCCGGCTCTTACCAACTCCGGCTGTCCCACGCGATACCAACCCTCATGGCGAACATTAATCTTGATCGCCGGATGCGAGGCCAGCTCAAACTGCTTTTCAAGCTGCCAGGGTGCGGGTGAATCTATCGAAGCAAACGCTTCCACCAGATGACCGTCCTGGCTGCCCGGTAATGGTGGCTGCGCCTGATTCATCTGGCTGAGCATCCGGCTTCCCGACGGAGTAGATTCCGCCGTCGATTGCGTTCCGGCGGCAAAGACCGGACCGTGCAGGGTGCGAGTCCCATTCACATCGATATCTTCAAGCCAATAACTGGTTCCCGAGCCAGGCGCGGATGGATCAATCCAGGCATAGCTCTTGGCCGCATGGCGCCACAATGCTCCACTCATCATCAGGGCCGAACCCGCGATGATCGAGGGATTCATGCGGACCCTGTTTCCATTCAGCTCACGGTAGACGTTAAATCCGAGGTTGTGCGACTCGCCTCCGGTCTTCCAGATCAGCATCACTCGGTTGGCGCCGTTCTTGTCGGTGCCATAGCGCGCCGAGAAAGAGCGCAGCGTAATTCTGGTAGGCGCGACTACGGTTTCGTTTTGAGTCGACGTGTTGTTCGTCAGGATTGGATCGGTCTGATCGGCGGTGACGGTGGCTGTGTTTGAAATGACGCCGGGCTGCCCCGGAATGGTCAGAATCGTGATGGTCGCAGTACCGGCATTCGCCATGGTTCCCAGGAGGCACGTAACGATTCCGCCTGCCTCTGAGCATGTTCCCACGGTGCTTGTGGAAGAGAGATAGGTCACGGAGGAGGGCAGCGTGTCGGTCACCGTCACGTTCGTCGCCGATGCAGGGCCGTTGTTGGTGACTGCAAGTGAGTAGGTGAGCGGCGTGCCTTCGGTCACCGGATTCGGAGTCGCCGTTTTAACGATCGCCATATCTGCGCTGTTGGCGTTGCCGACGACGACCGTAGCGCTCGCAGTGTTGTTCGTCAGGTTGGGAACAATGTTAGTCGCAGTCGCTGTGGCAGTATCGGTAATGTTGGTCCCCGAAGGCGTGCCTGCGTTCACCTGCAGGACGAGTGTGAAGGTCCCAACGCTGTTCACCGCAAGAGTACCGGTAGCATTACAGGTGATCGTGCCCGTCCCGCCCACGGCCGGGGTAGTTCCGCAGGTCCATCCCGCAGGAGGAGTGATCGACCGGAAGTTTGTGTTCGGCGGAGTGACTTGGGTGAAGGAAGCGCCGCTGGCGGTGGCAGGGCCCTTGTTCGTAACGGTCTGCGTGTAGGTGACGTTGCTTCCGGCCGCCACGGATGTAGGCGACCCTGAGTTGGTGACGACAAGATCTGCCTGAGTCGCTGTCGCAACCACGTCAGACGCCGTCGCACTGTTGTTCGATGAATTCGGGTCGGTGATTGCAGAGCTGATGCTTGCGGTTTCGCTGATCGCAGTGCCGGCTGCCGTGCCAGCGGTGACGAGCACCGTGTAGGTGATCGTCGCCGAACCTGCCGCGAAACTCGGATTCGTACAAGTCCCGGTCACGACAAGACAGGTCCATCCCGCGGGTCCGGTGAGTGTCTGGGCTGTCGTATTCGCCGGGACGGTTTCGGTGAGGCTCACGCTGGTCGCCGTGCTGGGACCACTGTTGGTCACGACCTGGGTGTAGGTAATCGTGCCACCGGCCAGAACCGGAACAGGACTGGGCGTGTTCGTAATTGACAGGTCGGCAGTGTCGGCGACAAGCACATTCACTGTCGCGCTGTTGTTTCCGCTATTCGGATCGGGTGTGGTCGAGGAAACGGAATCAGTCTGGGACAGATTCGTTCCCGAGGGGACGCCGACGCCCACGGTCACGACGAAGCTGAAATTGGCCGTGGTATTGGCCGGCATGGCCGCTGTATCGGTGCAGGTCCGCGTCGCCAGCACGCAGGTCCAACCCGCGGGGCCCGTTATCGAGACAGCACTCGTGCCCGCAGGGAGCGTCTCGGTAAAGACCGGGGCAGCTGCCGACGCCTGCCCCGCGTTGAATACTGTTTGCGTATAGGTGATGTTATTTCCTGCGCTGACTGGATTCGGGCTAGCGGAGTTCGTGACGCTCAAATCAGCCTGCGCCGCCGAAGCCACCGGGATAGCCACAGTCGCGGAGTTATTGGCGGCGTTCGTATCACGCGTAGTGGTAGCGACGTTCACCGTATCCGTGATGATGGTGCCGCCGGCCGTTCCAGCCGCGACTCGGTATATTGCGGTGACCGTAGCGGTTGAGCCAGGTGGGACACTGGCACTGCTGCAGGCCACTGGCGCGCTGTTCGGACATGCCCATGTCGCGCCACCCGAGTTGACCACGGCGACGGACACAAAGCTCGAGTTGTTCGGAGTGGCTTCGCTGAGCGTTCCCGTGCTGCAACTGCTCGGGCCCCCGTTGGTGATGGCCTGCGTGTAAGTGATCGTGTTTCCTGCGGTGACCGGGCTAGGAGTTCCGCTGTTGGTTACTGCCAGGTCGCAGGCCACATTCACATTGGTGGTGACGGTTGTGCTGTTGTTGGCGCTGTTGGGATCCGAGGTTGTAGCCGAAACCGAAGAAGTCGCAATAATCGTTCCAATCGCGACCGTGGAAGGCACGTTCAGTACAACCACGATGTCAGCGGAGGTTGATGCGGCAAGATTGGAACCATCAGCGCAGTTGATCGTTCCGGTTGCTCCTACGGCGGGCGTCGTGCAAGTCCATCCTGCTGGAGCCAGCACGGATTGGAACGTGGTGTTCACCGGCGTTGCTTCAGTAAACGCGGCGCCAGCCGCCGCTGCCGGACCGTTGTTGGTCACCGTTTGCGTATAAGTGATGCTGTTTCCGGCGTATACAGTCCCGGGCGTCGCAACGGTGCTGAGAGCGACGTCAGCCTGCGTCGCGGTCGCAACCACGTCAGTGGCGGTCGCGGAGTTTGCCCCGAACGACTGATTGGTCGCGTTCACGGTGACCGTATCGGTGATTGACGTACCCGCCGCTGTGCCCGCGTTCACTCGATAGACAACTGAGAACGTTCCGGAAGCGCCGGCGGCGACGGTCGCGGCCGTACAGGGGCTTGCCGGGAAACTTGCACATACCCATCCCGCCGGCGGCGTGATGGACACGAAAGTTGTGTTCGGGGGCGTCGCCTCTGTGAAGGTACCGTTTGCGATTGCAGAGGAACCGGTATTGGTCACGACCTGCGTGTAGGTGATGGTGTTCCCGGCCTGGACTGGATTGGGAGAGGCTGTATTGGTAACCGATAAGTTTGGCCCGGAACCTCCGACAACTGTCGTAACGGTGGCGGTGTTATTCGACAGAATCGGATCCAGGACCGATGAACTCACGGTCGCCGAAGCGGTGATCACGGTTCCGTTGGTAGTGCCGGTAGCCACCTTCACCACGAACGTGAACGTCGCGGAAGATAATCCGGCCATGTTCGCGTTCGTACACACGACGTTACCCGTACCTCCAATGCTAGGCGTGAGGCAACTCCATCCCGCCGGAGGAGTGAGCGACGCAAATGTCGCGGAGTTCGGTACAGGCAACACAAGCGTGGCATTGTCGGCGGCGCTTGCACCATTGTTAATTGCGACGACGGTGTATGTGATGCTGCCATTGATGGCGACCGGATTGGGAGAGCCGGCGTCGGTGACCGCCATGTCCGCGCTCGAGACCACAGCGGCTACGTCAGTGGCGGTGTCGTTGAGCAGATTCGCTTCTGCGCCTCCGGAGACCGTTGCCGTATTCGTCAGAGTCGCGGGAGCCGACTGGGATACCAAGGCGTTGAGAGTAATCGAGGGATAGCTGGCACCGGCAGCCAACCCATCTGAACGAGTGCAACTCACCGTTTGCCCCGAGATCGAGCAGGCCCATCCGGTGGCGATGGTCCCCGTTGGACTAATGCCAAAGGGCAGAGTGTCGTTAATCGTTACAAGTCCCGTTGTACCCCCGTATGGGCTTACGTTCGAAACAGGGATTGTGTAACTGGCAGCAGCGCCGCGCGTGAAGTTGCCGACGTGACTCTTGCCCAAGGTCATGTCGGGAGTGCAGAGAGAGGCTGATTGGATTCCGGTCACCTGGCTCAGCGTAACCGTCGCGGCGCTGATTCCCGACTTGCCGGGGGTTGCTCCATACGCCACTCCGGGAGTCAATGTTGTGCCATTCGCGCCGCCACTAACAGTGAGGCTGGCCGGAGCGCCGGAAACGAGGATTACACCGCCGGCGCCGCCGCCGCCCGGCCCATGACGATCAGCCAAGCTGTAGGGCTGCGAATCCCAGGCGTCCCCGCCTCGCCCGCCATTTGCCTGCAAGGTCAGACCACTTTCGCCACCGTTTGCCGCCAGCACCACGATGGTTCCGCCAGCGCCGCCGCCTCCGCCCGCGTCGTTCGAAGTGCCGTTATAAGATGCCACGCCGTTGGCGGTGAGCGTGGCTGTACCGGTTAAGCTATCGGCCCGAATAAAGATGATGCCACCGCCGGCTGAACCGCTGCTGGCCTGCGTCAGTCCGTCAGAATTGTTACGCGACCCAGCACCACCTCCGCCACCCATCGCGATGCGATCAATCGTCGCGGGAAATGCCCCACCGCCTTCGCCTCCATCGCTGAAGTTCGTGTTCCACGAATCCCCGCCAAATCCGCCCGTTCCACCATTGGCGCCGCCCCCACCGCCCGCATTCTCAGTATTGCCGGCGGCGTCGCCATCCGTTCCGCCGCCGCCCGCATTTCCTGGTGCGCCATGCGCCATACTCCCATCGGTCCCGGCGGTTCCGCTGGGGTAACCCGAAGCCGTATTGAGGTACGTCCCGCCGGATTCCACCCATAGGGGTGTGCCTGCGACGCCTTCGCCTTTGGCGCCATCGACTCCGGTCCTGGCCACCCCCGTGTACGTGGCAGGCGCTGCGAACTGATAATCTGCATTGGTTCCGCCAAAGCCGCCGGTGAGCTGCAATCCAGCACCGCCGCGGAATCCGTCTCCGTCGACGTTAACCGCAGCTCCACCCAAGTTGAGCTGTCCCGCAATGTCCAAAGCGAGGATTCCGCCCGTGGAGCCGTTCCACGATGGCGTAGTGATGCCGGAACTTAACGTGGCCGATGTGTACTGTGGCACCAGCACAACCTGAAATGTGCTTGCGCCCTTCGTCGCGGTTAGGGCCGCCGTCGTGTAAGCAAAGACGGTTCCGCCTCCAGCGCCCGCCCCCGAGATCGGAACGAAACCTCCCGCCACAACTCCAGTCGCTTTCACGAACTCGTAGTTGCCGGCATTGTTAATGGTCGTAAAGCCGGCGCCCGTACTCCCGTTCCCGTAGGCAACGGAATTAGACGTATTGATACTAGCGTCCTGCATCTGGATGATCAGCAGCAGGCTTCCAACTGCGATCGTACCGGTACCATTCGCCGCCCCGACCGGAATCGAAGTAGCTCCGATGGGAACGTTGCCGTTTCCCGGATAGTACGTATTAATCTGCCCAGTCAGTGTGCCACCCGCCGTCAGCGTCGTCGTTGAACAGACCACGCTTACCACAGGTGCGAGCGCGACGTAGGTGTTGTTGCCGGTATTCGGATCGGGCGGAGTGCCGGAGTCTGTAATGGTGGCCGTATTTGGATAGAATCCCGGCGCAGTCGTTGAGACTACCACCGTAACCGTCGCCGTCGCTCCACTTGCGAATGACGTGGGCAGCGTGCAGTTGATGGTGGTGGCGGTGTTCGTGCAGGTAGTTCCGGCGCTGGGCGTGTACGACACTAGCGAGAGATTGGTGGCGTTATAAGTGTCGGCAAGAGTGACACTGTTTGCCGCCGACGGCCCATTATTCGTGATCGTAATGTTGTAGGTGGAATTCTGCCCGAGGGGGACCGCGCTGACGCTCGTGCTGACGGCGATGTCGGCGGTGCTGGGATTAATGGATGCCGCACCCAGCGACCAGTTGGATGTACCGCTGAAGGTCTCAGAAATGGGGACGCTGGGTGCTCCAGTTCGAGATGTGCCCGTAGCTCGGACGTCGGGATTTGTGGTTCCGCCAGTATTGGCATTCCACTGCGATACCTGCGGCCCTGGTATGGTTACAGTACGATTCCCTCCAATAGCCAGCGTGTCCAGAATCATGCCGTTGATCACGCTCGGAACATCCAGTTGGGAATTCGTTGCAGTCGCTCCGTCCGCGGAGATGAACGTTCCCATGGGAACCGTCTGATCGACTCCGCTGAACGTTGTCACGCCCGCTACAACGCCGATCTGGACCGCCGAAGGAATATTCACCGTCACAACGACATTGAACGCACCAGTTGCCGGCGCCAGCAAGGACCACATCTCGACGCGTCGAGTATTGCCGGCGTCATTATGCGCTCCGAGGAAATTGAGCGGCGTGCCGTTCCAGGTCACTCCAACCACACCGGTCGTCGGAGCATTCGTAACGTTCATGGAGACGCCGACTAGCATCAGGCGATTTGTGCCAGCTGTCGTGTGCGGAATGGTCAGGCTTGAACTTCCAGTGCCAGTGAGTGTTGCGAAATTGGAAGTCGAGGAATCCACCGCAACTTGCGCGCTCAGTGAAGTTGCGAACAGCAGCAGACAGGAGAGTGCAATCGCGAGGGAAGAACCATGAAATGCCACTGTTTTTGCCAACAACTTGCGCGAGACGCACTGCATCCGTGCCGCGCCGCGCAGCATCCACCCACCCACACCTCTGAACCTAGCTTGCACGATATTCCGTCCTACCCGCACTTCCTTGGCCCGAGCGAGCCCGAGAATCTGTTCCGCCTTCAGTGCCGGATCGTTTTGCTGGCCGCAATCCCCGCGCGTGATGAACACGTCTTTGCCGGGATCCGCGGCGACGATCCGATGAAGCCGGAAGCCTGCGTGAGATTTTGCTAAGACGATATCGTCCTTTCGTAATTTGGTAACCATTACGGGAGTAACTTCGACTACCTCTCCGTCACGTATCGCGGGAGACATGCTGGCGCCACGTGCTTGAAAACGCACGTTCAGGCCCTGCTCCAGCAGCGGACGGACGACCTCTTCAAAGAGCTTCGAATCCGCAAAGACCTTCGAGTCGGCTCCGCCATCAATCATGGAAGTTGCGAATCTTCTCTACTGCGCGCTGGTCGGGTTCGAATGCATATCGATAGACCGGGACTGCATTCGCCAGTTCTTCGAGGAAAACCAGCGCTGAATCGACATATTCGTGCCGGTGAAAGGGCACAAAACTCCGGGCAAACAGTTCGGCGACGGCCTGGCTGGGAGTCAGCGGCGTGATGACGTTGCCGTGCCCGTGTTCGAGAACGAAAATGCGCGCCAGCGGTGCGCTGTTGGGGGACGCGTACATAGCCTCACCGTGCCAGGGAGTGCCGTACATGCGCATCTTTCCTTTATCATTCCGAGAGGAGCGAGCAATCTGCTTCTCAGCTCTGTCATCCTGAGCGGAGTGACCGATCGGCGAAGCCGAGCGGTCACGCAGTCGAAGGACCCCGTGCTCTCGGATACTATCGGCGGCCTCGCAAGGCATTTCTACGAAGGATGGGTCCTCACGCCGAACAATAATGCGATCGTCGCTCAAAACCTCGACGTTTTCCCGCTCGGTCCAGAGGCGGGTGGTCGTGCTCTTCCCTGCCCCCGAATGCCCAACAAACAGATTCCCGATGCCGTCAGCCCGAACAATTCCGGAACCATGCAGTTCAATCGCCTTCTCCTGTGTGAGGCGGTGCATGATGAGGAGTTCGTCTAATGGATATCCGAGAGGATCCGCTGCGTGCGGACAATGTGCGAAGTATCCAGTTCCCATCTGTAGTTTCGCCATCCGAAAGCTGCGATCAACGATCAGTCGCTTATATGGCTCAGTGCTGATTATTGGGGCAACGAAGTCAAACTGAAATCCGGCTGCGCATTCATGCAGCCTCCATGTAGTTCCGGAATCAAATAGAGCGACTCCCATCGCCGGACGAAACTCCTTCACCCATTCGACTCCGAGGTCAATGTCAAACCCACGAAGCGCGACGCGAAACGGCTCATGCTCGGAATCGAATGTCAGGTCCGCATTAGGGGTAGCTGTGATTCGGAGATCAACACCGCCAATACAGAACTGCCACTGCGGGGTGCCCTTGAAAACATCGCTCGTTTCCACGCAAGATATTCCGCCATCCGCTCGCATCGCAAAATCTCCCAGGCCTCACAAAAACGCCTACGACCCTTGGTTTTGAACGCAGGGGGCGAAGAAGAAGCTACAGGTTCCGCCGTGTTGGCCGCCGTTGTTCATGGTCTTGCAATGGCCAAGTACGGCCTCCTCCGGACGCAAACTGATGATCCTTATTTGCGGCGGATCGTACGCCTTCTTTTCGCTGCGTTGGCTTGGTTCGCAATCCATTTTGATGATCACCCTCTACGATCCGCTCATCCTAAAGCTACGCTAACTGTGGGCAACTCAATGTCCTGTACAATTCCCGCAACTGCCTGCTGTTCCCGCGGAATTATTTAGGATTGGCAAGATCGCCTGCTGGCCAACCCAGCTCTCGACGTCGATCTCTTTCGCGCGAATCCGGCGAGCCTCCTCAAGCACTCCATCGTAGCCACCGCCTCCCGAACAAAACTCGCACTTCCCATGTTCGGGAACATGGAGTCCGATGGTCACTGCCCGCAGGTGAGCTACATGGCAAAGAAAGTCCACGGGACTCTCGCGATCCCCGTTTTCTAACTCCCCATTCGCCGGACACATCCCGCACATGGTTTGGATTCGGCAATGGAGGCATTTCGTGATTCGCGCTCGCTTCTTCGCTCTGACTTTCAAAAGCGAATCCTCCCAAATATGACGAAGACCAGTCTGTCCAAGTTTGAACGTGTCTTGCTGAGAGCTAATACAAAGACTTAGCTCTCCATAAGCGTTGATCGCGAACGAGTTCATCCCCGCGCCGCAGGAATACACTGTGTCGATTTGCGTAAGGGGAGGACTCAGAGTTTTATGAGCTAGAATCGAATACTCTTCCGCTACTTTAGGATTGCTCATGTCCAGCGCAACTAACTCTTCCGGCGTCAGCCGCACAGCCAGGGGACTCTGTGAGCAATCTAACCGGGGATTGATTTGGCCGTCCATCTTGAATTCCACGCCCAACTCATCTTCCGCGAAACGGCGCATCGCCATGACTTCATGCTTATTGATGCTGGTCGCGACCGTTTTCAACTTCAGCGGAAGGCCTCGTTCCTTGAGCAACCTGATTCCGCGCAGGCACCGGTCATACGATCCCGGAATTGCCGTTAGCGCCTCGTATGTTTCCCGAGAACGCCCGTAGAGCGTGATCTCGATGGCGAACGGTGGCCACTCCTTTAGATAGTCGGCGATCTGCTCGTTAATGATCGTGCCGTTGGTGAACAGCGTGATCAGGAATCCTTTTTGCTTGGCGTAGGTGTAGATCTCGAGGAAGTCTTTGCGGGCGAATATCTCGCCGCCGGTGTAGAGAATCCAGAAGCAGCCCATCTCGACCAGTTCGTCGAGTACACGGAAGTGCTCTTCTTTGGTCAATTCCCGCCGCTTGGCGTCCATGTCGTCCATGGGCAGGTTGTTATAGCAGTGCAGGCATTCAAGCGGGCAGCGGCGCGTCACCTCGATGGAAACTTGCAACGGCACACGCTCGCCAGCCTGGCGCTGGTGTAGATCTGCGCTGAATGCGCCGTAACTAAGCTGCTCCATGCGCCCTCAATTCTGAAAGCAGCGGATGCGAGTCGTCGCATCCGCTGCCTTTTGCCGTTCTTCCCGCCCCACTGGTTTCAGTCGCCCGCCATCGCCACAGACGCAGGGACCTCGACCAGACCAACAGCTTTCATTTCACCCACAAAACTTTCTACGTCGCGCTCCGCTTGCGAGGGATCAACGTCGTACTCCTTCGCCACTGCCACGGCCAACTGGTTGACAGTCTTCGGAGACTCCAGCAACTTCCAGATCAGCGTCCCTGTTCCGTTAAAGCTGTAGATCGACGCCAGGTCGCCGACTTTTCCGCGGATCGGAACAATCAGCGTTTCGCCCGCAACCACTCGCGCCACCACCGACTGTGAACGGATCAACTTTTCGTTTCCGAAGGTGTCTGACAAATCGGGGCTCCATCGTTCGGATTTCGTAAAAACGTCCGCTTCGAAACCGGGCCACTTTCGTCCCAAATTGAGATTACGGCAACAACACCCCCTCCTAGCAATCGGACTTTAGGGCAAGGTATTGAGTTGGTTATCACCCTCAATGGTTCCCAACCATCGATAAATTAGAGACTTACAGCTTGACTGGGGAGCGCGACGGGAAGCGGCTTTTGCTTGGGGGTTCAGAAAAGAAAAAGCGTGGAACCCATAGCCCCAGCCCCATTCTTTCCTCTAGACAAACGAAACAAAACGCTATAAAAAGAAATGCGCTTTTCCGCTGCCTTTGCCACGGGCAACGCGCTCTCATTCAGGCTTATTCTGTGCTCAACGAAGAACGACGCCGCGCCATCCTCGACCTGCTGAATCACCAGGGAAGGGTTCTGGTTACGGAACTCTCCAGGCAGTTCCAGACTTCGCAAGTCACTATCCGCAAGGACCTGGAAATCCTGCATGCCCAAGGTCTCGTCCATCGCACGCACGGAGGCGCGCTGCCATCGCGCGAAGGCGCGCTCGAAGATCCAACGTTGCGCGAAAAGGAGAAGTTGCATCGTCAGGAGAAATTGCGCATCGCTGAGTGTGCCGTCGAGAAAGTGAAGGAAGGACAGGTGCTGATCCTGGACTCGGGGACCACGACGACTGCAATCGCGCGCAGTCTGCGGAATTTCCAGAATCTCACGATCATTACGAATGCTGTGAATATCGCGGCCGAACTTTCAGGGACGGCCGTGGAGGTGATTCTGACCGGCGGCACTCTGCGCAAGAATTCCTTCTCGCTTGTCGGCCCAATTGCTGAGGAGACTCTGCGGCGTCTCAGCGCTGACATTTTATTTCTCGGCGTGGATGGTTTCGACGTTCACTTTGGGCTAAGCACGCCGAATCTTTTGGAGGCGAAAGTGAATCGCGTGATGGTGGAAATCGCGAAGAAGACGGTTGCTGTATGCGATTCCAGCAAGTTTGGCCGGCGCAGTTTGTCTCTGATTGCCCCGACATCGGCTTTGCAGGAAGTTATTACCGACCGCGGGGCACCGAGATCGGACCTGCGTGCGTTGAAGCAGGCCGGAGTTGAGGTGACTCTGGTGTAAGGGCCCGATTGCAGATTGCTGATTGCTGATTGCTGACTAAGACTGGTGGCCTCGTCGTTTGCACGAGTGGGTTTCAATCTAAAATTTCAAATCTGCAATCTGAAATTCGCTTCTGCATCCTGACTTCTTCATTCTGAACTCTCATGCCCCTTTTCGACGTCACCATCGCCGGCGAACTGAACCTCGACCTCATTCTGTACGGACTACCTGAACAACTCGAACCCGAGCGTGAACTGCTCGCTGACCGCATGATGCTGACGCTGGGCTCGTCGTCTGCGATCGTCGCGCATAATCTTTCGTCTTTAGGCAGTCGCGTAGGATTTCAATCGCGAATCGGAGACGACCCTCTGGGCCGGATTTCGCTTGAGCGGCTGCAAGAGAGTGGAGTTGATGTCCGGAGAGTCCGCGTCGTTCCAGGCGCAGCCACGACCGGCCTTACTGTGATCCTGCATCATGAGCAATGGCGCAACATTCTCACGTATGCAGGGACCATCGCGGAGTTGAGTTGGGACGATCTCGATCTCGAATATCTTGCTGACTCGCGCCACTTTCATTTCTCGTCGTACTACCTGCAGAAGTCGTTGCAGCCGCAAGTGGCGGAACTCTTTCGGTACCTGAAATCGAAAGGACTCACGATCTCTCTCGACACCAACGATGATCCGGAGGACCGCTGGGAAGGCGGACTCCAGGAGCTTCTGCCGCACGTTGACGTGTTCCTGCCGAACGAGCGCGAGGCCTGCAAAGCGGCCGGCACGGAAAAACTTGAGGCCGCCATCGACAGGCTTTCCGCGATGGTTCCCCTGCTGGTCGTGAAACTCGGCCGGAAAGGAGCCCTCGCGCGGAAGGGCACCGAGCGTTTCACCGCGGAAGCAAATGAGATTGTTCCGGTGGATTCGGTCGGAGCGGGCGACAGCTTCGACGCAGGATTTCTGCATGAATACGTGCGAGGCAGCAATCTGGCGAAATGCATGGCGAGCGGCAACGCCGCCGGAGCCCTCTCTACTACACGGCCCGGCGGGACCGAGGCATTTCGCGATGCGGACCACCGCAAGAAGTTCCTCGGCCGGTGAAGGCCTGTCCCGTACTTATGTCATCCTGAGCGGCGCAGTTTGCCGCGAAGGACCTGTGCACTCGCTGGCGCCATCGGTTCTGTACACCATTCCATAGGTCCTTCGCCGCAAAAGCCGCGGCTCAGGATGACAACACAGATATAGGTGCCTAAGAGGTTGTTGAAAAACCACTGCCAATCCACAGCGGATGCGTGATAAGAAACAGGAATGCGAGGAGACGATCAGCAACTGCAAACAGGGATGTTCAGTTATGTGGCGTTGGAAGATCGGATACCAGGGGATCATCCACTGCGCGGAGTGAGGGCGCTGGTGGATGCGGTCTTGGCGGAGATGTCCAAGGATTTCGATGGGCTGTACTCGCAGGTGGGACGGCCCTCGATTGCCCCCGAACGGTTACTGCGGGCGTTGCTGCTACAGGTGTTTTATTCGGTGCGCAGCGAGCGGCTGTTGATGGAGCAACTCAACTACAACTTGCTGTTCCGTTGGTTTGTGGGCTTGGAGATCGACGACGCGGTGTGGAACCACGCGGTGTTCAGCAAGAACCGCGACCGGCTGTTGAACCAGGATCTGGCGCAGAAGTTCTTCGCCCATGTCAAAGAGCAGGCGGCGGGGTTGATGTCGGACGAGCACTTCACTGTGGATGGGACGCTGATCGAGGCCTGGGCGGGACAGAAGAGCTTTCGCCGCAAGGACGACGGCGGGTCGGGGAGCGGAGGAGATTTTCACGGCGAGTCGCGCCGCAACCAGACGCACGCCTCGCGCACCGACCCGGAAGCGCGGCTCTATAAGAAGTCGGCAGGCCAGGAATCCAAGCTGAGCTATCTGGGACACACTTTGGTGGAGAACCGGAATGGGTTGATCGCGGCAGCGATGACTACGCAGGCGGATGGCAGGGCGGAGCGGGATGCGGCTTTATTAATGTTGTACGAGTTGACCCGGAAGCGAAGCGGTCGGATCACGACGGGAGCGGACAAAGCCTATGACACGCGCGACTTCGTCGACACGGTGCGCGAGTTGGGTGTGACGCCGCACGTCGCACGCCGGCAACACGGCGCGATCGACGAACGAACCAGCCGGCATCCGGGATACGCGGTGAGTTTAAGCAAACGATGGTTGGTGGAGAAGCCGTTCGGATGGCTGAAGCAGATCGGGCCGCTGAAGAAGGTGAAACTACGCGGGCTGGCGAAGGTGGATTGGTTGTTCGTGTTCAGCTGCGCGGTCTTCAACCTGATCCGTATCCCGAAACTGCGGGCGCAGAGCGCGTGAAGCAGCGGTCCCGACCCTCGGTTGTCGCCGAGGTGGCCGAGCGGAATCCAAAACAACATAGCGTGCGGCTCTTAGAATGATCCACACGCCGCGCAAACGATATTTTCAACAAGCTCCTAAACGCGGGGCTGAGAGATCGACGGCTAATGGCCACTACTTCGAACTGACCTCCAGCAGCAAATGTTCTTTGAAGTCCGCCTTGAGTCGCGGGGTTTTCCCGTTCTCTGCCTGTACGCTGCCCAGGTTCTTCCCGTCGACATAGTCAACGACGTTGTAGGTCCCGGTCTTCAATCCGCGTAATTCCAGCTCTCCCGCGAACGACTTCCCCGGATCGGTGAAGAACGCGTAGTACATCTTTCCATCTTTTTCGATGGCATAGGCTTCGGGCGAGTCGTACCCATAGACGTAGAGATCGCGGAACTCACCCTTAGAGAGCATTTTCTGGTTGTACAGTGCGATCCACTTCTTCCAGTGCTCTTCCTTCTCACTGGTGAGCGCGACTGGCTTGAACTTTGGACCCGGGTCAGGCCAGACGAACTTCGTACCTGGCACTCCACCGGCCCCCACAGTCGATGCGAAATCAGCTCCGTGCTCACTCCAGCCATTCGCTCCGACGCGAGACATCTCGGAAAGCTCCACGTGATCTCCATAAACTGCTGACCGCGGCCCGAGAAGCGCCTTGTACATCTTGATGCGGCGCCGTACCTGCACCGCGCCAACGGGATCGGCGGTCACTGCCTGGTCGATGAATGGCAGCCAGGCCAGCGACGGCGGCGTGCCGCACGGACACGCCTGCGTCACGCTCTCAGGTTTGATGGCGCGCGTGGTCTCGAAGATGATCTTGTATACGTCGGCCATTGCGTTCACTGAATCCTGCGGCGACTTGTGATGATGCGCCGGGTTGTAACACGCGGGTACGCTGTATATGTTATCGAGCTTCGATCCATCGAAACCCCAGTCGCGAATAAATTTCTCCGTGAGTTGCTTGAAGTAGCTTTGCACCTCAGGCACAGCCGGACAGAGGGCCGCCAGATCCCGCGTCATCCGGCCATGCTTGCCGTTCTTGTCAAGAATGAACCAGTCGGAATGTTCCTTCGCCACCTTCGACACGATGTATTTGTGCGACTCCCACTTCCCCTGCCCGTCTTCGGCTCCCAGCGGCAACCACCATAGCTGCGCAAGGATTCCCTGCTTGTGGAAGTCATCCGTCATCTGTTTGATCGAGTCGCCGGGAAAAGTATCGTGGCGTGGATTCCAGTCGCCGTACGTGTCAAACCAGCGATCGTCGAGAGTTGCCCACTTGATGCCCAGCTCCTTCAGCTTAGGCACTGTGCCCAGCATTTGCTTGGGCGTGACGTTGAACTCGTATCCCCAGCCGCACCAACTCACGTTGTAGGCTTCGTTCGAGGGCTTCGGGATGTCCCAGCCCTCTCTCTGCAGAACGCTCGACCACATACGCAGCGGCTCATAGAAATCTCCGCTGTACACAGCGACGAAACTGCGCGGGGTGGAATAACTCTCTCCCGGCTTCAAGTCGGAATCGATCGGAATCTCGATGCTTGAATTCACGCGGCCATCCGGATCGACCTTTAACGGCATGGACAGCGTCCATGGCAACGTTTCCACATGGCCGATTGCCTCGCCCATCGATGCCGTCCATACGGCGACCACTGGAATCCCGCCTCCATAGCCGCCTTTAACGGCCTCGCCCATTAAGTTCGGCTTGGAAGAAGTCCGCACCAGCTTTTGAACGTCGTCCTTGCCCCAGTCGTAGCTCGATCCCTGGAACGACCACATGTCGTAGGGCCGCGCCTTTGCGTCCACCTGCTGCGCGTTGAAGCGGTGTTGCTGCATGAGCACCCGATCGATATGAAAATCGGCCGTCCCGACATTCTTGTAGGTGGCACTCACCAGCGCGATGCCGGGGAAGTCGTCGTATGCCTCGATGACCAGCATGCGTTCAATGGGAACGCCCGACGGCGCGAGGGGATGCGCCGGTATCTCTACGCGCTTCCCGCGTCCCAACTTGCCACTCGCTTCCACAACCTTCGTTTGGCTGAAGTCGGGCACGAAGTCCAGTTCTTTGCCTTGGCTGACGAGCGAGTCGTTGCCGCCGGTTGATCCCACCACGGGCTCGTCGATGGTTAGGTGTTTGTCACTCAGTCGGAGAGTAGCCTGCAGAAAACCGGACGGTAGGATTTGAAAATCAGCCGCAGTGGTAGTGATCACCACTGGCCCACCATCCTTCACCTCGACTCTTATGTCCGACGGTTTCGAAGGAGGACCTTTGGGCTGTGGCGCAGGCTTCGACGTGCAGGAAAGAAACGCAAGCGCGACGGCAAACAGAAATATCGACGCGATCCACCGACAAACCAAACCGTTACGTCCTTGCTTCATGATTCATCTCCGAATGAGGGGCGGGTGATCGAAAGAAAACACAAGCATTCGTAACTATACAACAGACTGTGAAGTGGTATCGAATATTGAGCCAACCCGAAGCCAAAACTATAACCACAAAAGACACGAAGTATCACGAAGGTTCTTCCTTCGTGCACCTTCGTGTCCTCTGTGTTTATCGAATCTCGGCCAGCGAATGCTCCAGCGCGCCGCGCTTCGGGGTGGGCATTGCACCCACCTCACTGGCTACCCAGGCCCCAACCAGATTTGCCACTTCGTTCATGAGATCGAGCGAGGCGCCATGCAGGTACTCGTGAACCAGTCCCGCAGTGAAGGCGTCACCGGAACCCACCGTATCGGCCACCAGCACTCTGAATCCAGGATGTTCGCTCGAACTTTTCTTGCTCACCAGGAGACTTCCCCTCCCGCCTCGAGTGATGGAGATCAACTCCAACTCGTACTCTTCGATCAGGCGGCGCGCGGAAGACAATTCGTCCTTGTGGGGCATGCGGTTCAAGCTCATGATCTTCGGCAGTTCGTCGTTATTGAGCTTCACGATATCAGCCACCCTCATCGAATCTGCCAAAATTTCTGGCGAATAAAATGACTGCCGGAGGTTGACGTCGAAAATCTTCAGAGTGCCGTGCGGACTAGCTTTCAGGAATCGCCGGATGGTTTCGCGGCTTGCCGCTGATCTCTGGGCCAGCGATCCGAAACAAACGGCATTGGCGGTCTCGGCCAGGTGCTGCCAGTCGAGGGTCCACTGCAGATGATCCCATGCAACGGGCTGAATGATTTCGAATTGCGGCTGTCCATTGCCATCGACGTGTACATTTACCGTGCCGGTGGGATGATCGCGGTCGGTCTGCACGTGGTCGATGTCGAGCCGCAACTCCTCCAGTCGGCGGAGGGCTTCAATCCCGCGGGAGTCCTCGCCCACGCGGCTGGCCACGATGCCGTGATCGCCCATGAGCGACGTGATATAGGCAAAGTTCGCCGGAGCTCCTCCCAGACACGCGCGTCCCGGGAACAGATCCCAAAGCACTTCGCCCAGCCCCACGACTCTCTTCTTCATACATTCCGCCGTCGGTGCCTACCGTAAACGTTTCCGGGATGACTCGGCAAAAAAGAGGGACTCCCGCAGGAATCCCTCTGTGGAGTGATTCGGGAATCGATCTAGAAATCGAAACGGAGTGCGAACTGCAAAGCGCGCATGGCGGTCCCGCCTTCGAGTCCTGTGATCTTCCCGTTTGTGCCGCCCTGGCAATCGACGCAGTTGTTTGCTCCGTTGTTCGCGCTGAAGGCATACACGGGGTGGTTGAAGATATTGAACGCGTCCATGCGGAACTGCGCCGTAAGGCGTTCGTAAATCTTGAACTTCTTCGACAGCGACAAATCAGAGTAGAAGCCTGACGGCCCATGGAAACCGTTGCGCCCATAGTTGCCGATCGTGCCGCAACCCGGGAGAGCGAATGGAGCTGATGTGGGTTGCTGCAGCGCACAGACGTCCGTCCCGACCGGAACACTGTTGGGGTCAAGAATCTTCGCGACTGGTGTGAAATAAGGGATTGTGTGGCTAACTGGGTCGAACTTTCCCACACCCATACTGAAACTTCCCGGCACCTTGCTGGGGCGGCATGGTCCTGTGTCAGCAACCGCACTGCACTCGTTAATCGACGGCGTCCAAGGCAAGCCACTGCTCCAGTTCGTCGTATTGCTCAACTGCCATCCGCCAACCACATAATCCATGGGTCCGCCGCCAGACAGAAATTTCTTACCCCTTCCGAACGGCAATTCGTAAACGGTGTTGAATACCCAGACTTGGTTACGGTTGAAATCGACTGGACCCCACGCGATCGAATGGCTATTCACGTAGTAGTTGCTGTCGTAGTTGTTAGCATGTGCGTACGTGTAATGGGTCAGGAACTGCAGGCCTTGCGAGAAACGTTTGTCCAGTTTCACTTCGAATGCATTGTAGGTGCTGGCAGCATCATTCCCATAGTAGTTGCCCAAGTCGAACGGGATGGTCGGGTAGAGGGGGCGGCGGTTGTTCTGTGGAATCGGGGCTACAGGAATGAACTGCGCGGGTCCGCATACCGTTGTATTTGGCATACTGCCCAGCGGGCAGGGTTGTGATGGAAAGGCGATCAAATTTGCGCTGGTCGTGTCCGTCATCGGCCCGAGCGACGATGAGTTCACGTCGTAGTTCGGGCCATTGCCCGCAAAACCGTGAGTCCCTTTGCTGCCTACGTATGCAACCTCGAGTGACATCGTGGACGTTAACTGGTGCTGAACGGTCGCATTCCAGGCATCGATCGTTGGCAACACCTGCTTTGTGGGACGAATATGAGTTCCCGATAGCTGGGCCGTGAGCGGGATGAACCCATTCGACGGAACGGGGGTAAAAGCTGTTGATGGATCGATTCCCGGACCGGTTGGCCCCACATCCAACGTAAATGGATTTCCGTTTGTATCAACGATCGGGTTGAAGTTTGCCGACGCACCGGTTTGCGAATAAGTAGTCGCGTCGTAACTCTGCTTTAGCAATACTGGCAAATTCTGCGTGACGGTATGCCCGAAGTTCGAACCGAACACACCGATGTCGTAGCTGCGACCGTAACCCATCCTTAGGACCGTCTTAGGCCTGAGCTGATACGCGATACCGATCCGGGGAGCAAAAGCATGGAGGTCGTTGCCGACGCTGCCGTTTAAACCATAGGGGCCGTAGCCTGCTACGCGAATACCCCCGTGGCCACCGTTATCAACGATGTTGGCAAACCCGCCGTTCCCTTTTCCATTCACCGATTCGGGGAAATAGATTTCCCAACGCAGGCCATAATTTACAGTGAGCTTGGACGTGGCGCGCCAGGTGTCCTGTCCGTAGAAGAACCAGCGCTTCTGCCGCTCGGCGGCATTGTTCGCTCCAGCCAAACCAGGGTTGTTTACATAGCGAGCGAATGAGGTCACGTCGCCTAACAAAAACGTGGCAAGATCCAAACCACCACTGCCGCCGTTCGAAGTTGCCTCTGGGCTGAAGTTGTATTCACCCGTCCGGTTGTTGTCGCTGGGAATTCGCAAGTTCATGGCATAACGAATGTCGGCGCCAACCTTCAAAGTGTGGTTGCCCAAAGTTTTTGTAAGATTGTCCACGAATTGGAATTGCTGCTCGCTTTCGGTCAACGGGCAATTGCAACGAGCGATGCCCAGGCCGTCGCCGAAACTCGAGATCACACACCCGGAATTGTTCTGGTTACTGGTACAGCCTTGACCGCTAATCGGATCCGGTCCCAACAGGAACGCTCCCAAGCCCGCGGTCTTTGGATCGCTCGTATTCGCACCAGGAATTCCGAAATTCGACATTGGAGTGCCGCCGTCTGGCTTCTGGGTTTGCGGATTGTATTTGAAATATCCAAAGCGGAAGTCGTTCAGAAGCGTCACGCTGATAGTCTTAGTAAATCCGGCCGCCAAGCTGTAGTTATGTGTAATTGAGCTGCCAGCCAAGCCCAGCAAACCATTCCCGGGTCCCTGCATTTGGCCTAACAGACCTTGCCCGGACAATTTGAAGTAGTCGAGACTGAAGCGTCCGAACACGCTGACCGTGGAACTGGCTGCGTAATCAATGCGAGTGTCGAAACTGTTCTGAGTGAACGGTCCAGAACCAGAGCCCACGTAGTTTTGCAGCACGGGCGCAGTCGGATCCAGCGCTGGCAAAGCCGCCAGAATCTTGCCTGCAGCGGGAGAAATGCGACCTATCGGGATCTGATTGTTTGGAAAAGCTTGTCGAGTTCCACCATTGCCGCTGCCAGGCGTACTACTCGTCGCAGGATCGTACACTTGGCCACCACCGGTAACACCAGCCGTCAGGTACTGGCTCAGGTCGCAGAAGCCAGTAGTGTTGGTGGCAGGATTGCATGTCGTTTGTGCCTTATTCGTGGGTAGAGTAAACAAGCCACTTACGCCGTTCGTTTGGCGTGTCGCCTGATAGTCGCCGAAGTAAAACAACTTGTTCTTGATGATCGCGCCACCGATAGTGCCGCCAAACTGCTGCCATCGGCTGGGAGGGATAAAGCGATGGGTGATCGGATCTTTGGCGAACTGGGCGAATGGATCGCGGGCCTGCTGCGCGTCAGAGCGACGGAACCAGAATCCGCTGCCGTGAATTTCGTTGCTGCCGGACTTGGTTTGGGCAGTAACAACGCTGGAAACTGCTTTACCGAATTCCGCGTCGTAGTTTTGCAGTGAGATTTTCGCTTCGGTCACGGCGTCGAGATTTGGATTCACCACGATAATGCCCAGAATTGGATCCTGATTATCGGTACCGTCGAGTTCAAAGGCAGTTCCGCTAAAGTGCTGCCCTTGGGTGAAGATCTGTTGGCTACCCTGTGGATTCTCGGTAGCGGCGTGGCCCCATCCAGTCAACTTTTGTGACCCAGGTGCCATCAACTGGAGTTGAGTAAAATTGCGGTTCAAGATTGGAACATCTTCCACGTATTTCTCATTAAATTCCGTAGCGACGTCGGCGCGATCGGTCTTTAGTTGTGGCGCATCGGCTGTCACCTCGACGGTTTCCGACGTTCCACCAACCTGGAACTGTCCGTCGACTCGTGAGCTCGAGTCGGCCGAGAGTTGAATGTCCTTAAACTGCAGTGCCTTGAAGCCGGTGCCTTCGATGCGAATCGAATACACATCGGGGATCAAGTGGGTCACCGAATAGTTGCCGCTTTCGTTGGTCGTTGCATCGGTGGACACGTTCTTGGTCTGGCTGGTGACGGTGACCTTCGCTCCGCTCACGGCTGCCCCAGTAGGATCAGTCACGGTGCCCAAGATGCTTCCGTAGACCGCTTGCCCCATCGCGCCGGGCACCCAGAGAGTGCATAGAAGACTGATAGCCGCAACAGCGACCCACGTTGACCGTTTCATGAGACTTCCTCCTCAGACTTTCCCACCGACACGATTGCCCCAGAAATGCAGACTGGATACTTGACGAGACAGGGTGCACTCGTAATACAAAACTATTAGCTGGATTAAGTTTCACTAGGTTTGATACTGTTACTGAAACGAAATCCAGCTTCCGCAATAAGATACGGCTGACGGTTACCTTCCGGTTATATGGCTGTGACACACAGTTTCGCGCTTGGGCGGGAGCAATGCTTCCAACAAGTGGAGCGACTTACCAAAAGCCATAGCCTTCATTCTTCCGAGTCTCTCTGCAAGCTTCTGCGTTATTTGGCGGAGCATTCAATGGATCATCCTGGGGTCGCGCTCAAGGAGTACCAAATTGCGACCGAGGTTCTGGGCCGTCCGGCTGTATTCGATCCCCAGAGCGATTCCACCGTTCGCGTTCAAGCAGGGCGTCTCCGAGTGAAACTGGCAGAGTATTACGCCCACGAAGGCACTGACGACCCGATCCTGGTCGAAATCCCAAAGGGCTCTTACGTTCTGGTGTTCCAACTGCGCGGCAAGCCAGGCACGGCACTGACGCCCGCGCCACGGATGGAACTGGCCGAAAAAAAGGACGAGGTTCAACCATCAAATCGCAGATGGGTGATTGCGATCGCGATACTGTTGGTTCTTCTCTTGGCGTCGGTGGTCACAAGCGCCGTCTTGCTGTCACGAGATCGGAACCAGCCAGTTGCAGCGCAAGCGGTGCCAGCCGCGTACCGGCTCTTCTGGAGTCACTTTGTGGATGGTCCTCAGCAACCGCTGGTCGTCTTCAGCAACGGGAACTTCGTCGGGCGTCCGGAAACCGGGATGCGCTACTTCAATCCCGCATCGGACGCGCGCTCCTTTATTCTCGACCACTACACTGGCGTCGGAGAAGTGCTGGCCATCCATCAACTCGATCGAGTGTTCTTCCTGCTGAACCGCCCCCTGCGCGTAAAGCGCGGGGCGCTGTTCACACTGGACGACGCAAAGAACAACGATCTGATTTTCGTCGGATCTCCATCCGAGAATCTAACGCTGCTGGATATTCCTGGAACTCGCGAATTCATTTTCAAGCGGCTGGACTCGGGCCCGCGCAAGGGAGATCTGGCGGTCCTTAACGTTCATCCTCAACCGGGCGAACCGGGGAATTTTCTCGCAACACCGGCGAATCAGCCGACCGTTGAAGATTATGCTGTCATCGCACTCCTTCCCGGTCTGGATCCGTCCCGCTCGATCTTGATTCTTGCCGGAAACTCGACGTTCGGAACACAGGCGGCGGTCGAATATGTTTGCCGTGAGGACTCAATTAAAGAACTGCTTCGGCGCTTGAATGTGTCCAAGACTGCTGATCTGAAGCCATTCGAAGCTCTTCTGCGCGTCAAGATCGCGCACGGTGTGCCGGTTGTGGAGGACTTGGTGGCGCTGCGCAGCCGCAGCAATTAGACCTCAGCTACTTGCCCGGCGCCTTCAGCTGCGGGTTCAACTCGGCGGCTTTTTCAAATTCGGTTTTTGCTTCGTCGCTTTTTCCACTCTGCTGGAGGGCGAGTCCAAGCTCGTAATGTGCCGCTGCATAGTTCGGTTCGGAATGAATTGCCGAGCGAAATTGTGCGATGGCGCCATCGAGATCACCGGCAGCCAGGAATCGCTTGCCGGAATTCGTGGAAACAGTCGCTGCCTGAAGATTGTTGGCCGTCGCCGAGATTCTGGCGCCTTCCTTCGCTTCGGCAGCAGCTCCGTCGCTGTCTCCCAACTGCCTTAGGACACCTGCCAGCGTGGTGTGCGCTCCGGCGAAGTCCGGCTGCAGCCGAATCGCTTCCCGCAGTTCTCTTGCCGAGTCCGCGAGTTTTCCCTGCTGCTTGTAAACGGTTCCGAGAGTGTAGTGCGCTTCCGCATAATCCGGCTTTGATTCAATCGCCTTCCGCAGTTCGTTGGCGGCATTCTCAAATTCTCCTCGCTGCCAGAACAGGATCCCCAAGGTGTAGTGCGCGTCGGCAAGATCCGGCTGCAAACGGATCGCCTCCTCAAATTCCGGCACTGCTTTATTGAGTTGATCTTTCAGCTTGTAGGCGAGGCCCAGGTTGTAATGAAGAGAAGGATCTGCCGGCGCAATTTTGATAGCTATTTCCAACTCAGTAACGGCCGCATCAAAATTCGCCAACTGGAGATAGGCGGCCGCCAGGTTTCCTCGCAGGCTTCCATCTTGCGGGCGCAACTGAACTGCAGTTTTGAAAGTCGGAATGGCCGCCTCAGCATCACCTCTCTGCATGAGGGCTAATCCCAGGTCGTTGTATACCTCGGCATCATTCGGATGCAGCTTCACTGCTTGATTAAATGCCGCCACGGCTCCATCCGCATCTCCGGCACGCTGGCTTGCAATCCCTAATTCCACCTGCAAGTCGAACCACTCTGGCTTCAGCGCGGCAGTTTTTTTCAACTCTGCCAGAGCTTCGCCACTCTTCGATTGCGCAGTCAGAGTTTTCGCCAGGTAATAATGAGCCGTCGCATCCTGCGGATTCAGACTCACGGCTTTACCAAGTTCACTCGCTGCATCATCAAGTTGCTGTTGCAGCATTTGCGCCGCACCGAGATGCAGGTGGGCCGACTCGAGGTTCGGCTGCAGTCGGATCGCCTCCCTGAACTGTTTTTCGGCTTCTGCAAATTGACGGCGCTGAGCAAATATAGTTCCCAGTTCGTTCCGCAGGTCGGCACGTTCAGGTGCCAGTTCAACGGCGCGTTGCATCTCGGTCGACGCCTCGTCAGGTTGAGTCTGGCTGAGGATTCTCGCCAGAGTGCGGTGCGCCTCAGCGTTGCCCGGAGCCATCTTTATCGCCGCTCGTGCTTCCTGCACGGCCTCCGCCAGATTTCCTTGCTGTGACAGAATGCTGGCAAGGGTCAGGTGCGCTTCCACGAGGCCAGGCTGAATCTTGAGTGCAGTCCGCAGATGAACGACCGCCACCTCGTTCTCACCTTGCAGAGCCAGCACCCAACCGAGCGCGGATTGAGCCGCGGCGTCGTTCGGCGCCAGGTGCACGGCTTTCTCCAACTCAACGCGAGCCTCCGGAAGGTCTCCCTTCCTCAAAGCCTCCTGTCCTTTCTCTAGGGCCGTTTGCTGGGAAGCCTTGCCCGAGGACGAATGCGATTGCGCGTGTGTTTCTCCGCTCAGGAAGGCGAGCGCGAGAACGATCGACTGACTCACTTGGAACAGAGATCGAGACACCATGAAAGGTAGAACTTTTACCGATTATATCCAACACGTCTTCGCTCTCGTGTGGTAAGAAATAGTCCACCTCGATACTGCCTTCGGTTCCCATCGGGTGACGGTGAACATGCCTACTCGCCGAGCGTTCCTGCAAATGTCCGGCGCTGCTGTCGGTTCTCTTTGGGGCCGCGCCCTCCCCTCCAGCAGCGATCCCGACCGTGCAGTCCTGTGCCCGAAGCTAGCGTCCGACCCGCTGCGGCCGCAGTATCACCTCATCCCTTCGCACAATTGGATGAACGATCCGAACGGACCCATCTATTTCAACGGCCGATACCACATGTTTCACCAGTACAATCCACGCGGCGCGACCTGGGGCAACATGCATTGGGCCCATGCTACAAGCTCCGATATGCTCCATTGGCAGAACGAAGCAATCGCGATTGCGCCGACGCCCGGCGGTCCGGACTCAGACGGAGTCTTCAGCGGCAGCGCCGTCCTTGATAACGGGAAGCCCACGGTGATCTACACAGCTGTGGCCCCACCGTCTTCGGTTGGTGATGCAACACTTCGTGATGGCGTCCACACGTGGCGCGAAACACAATGCCTTGCGGTCGCACAGGACAATGATCTGCGTATCTGGAAAAAACTTCCCGAACCGGTCATTGCAACGCCGCCCGCCGGACTTGAAGTCACTGGTTTCCGGGATCCAGCCCTATGGCGCGAAGGGGACAACTGGATGTTGATTCTCGGGTCTGGCGCGCGTGGCAAAGGCGGGATGATCCTTCTTTATACATCGAGAGATTTGCGTCACTGGACGTACCTGCATCCGCTGATCGAAGGTTCAGCGAGCCAGAGAACGAGCGTGAATCCAGTCGATACGGGAGAGATGTGGGAGTGCCCGGACTTTTTCGCACTCGGCAACAAGCACGTGCTGCTGATCTCAACCATGGGCAAAGTTCGGTGGAAGGTAGGCACTTACGCCCACCAGCGCTTCAACACGGAGAAAGAAGGAGTCGTTGACTGGGGGTCGTACTACGCCGCTAAGACGATGCTCGACGCGGAGGGCAGACGAATTCTCTGGGGATGGATTCCGGAAGCGCGCCCCGACGCTGATCTAATTGCGGCGGGGTGGGCCGGTGCAATGTCGCTTCCGCGCGTGCTTTCATTGAGCCCGCAAAACGAATTGCAGACGGAAGCGGCGGCTGACGTCGCTGCACTCCGGGCAGATCAAAGCGGGAATATCGATGCGGTTCGAATCAAGGATCTTGCCGCCGAGATAGACGTGCATCTTCATCCGAAAACCGATGAGTTTAAGTTACGCCTTTACTCGGGAGCCGGAGACTTCGTTACAATCTCGTACTCCAACCAATCAGGGAGTCGCGAACTTCGCGTAAACACAGTTGCTGCGCCGCTTCCAGGTGCTCCCGGATCCCCGGTTCGGCTCCACATGTTCCTCGATGGGTCGGTTTTCGAAGTTTTCGCCAACGAAACAGTTGCTCTGACCGCGCGCGTCTACCAGATCCCGTCCGGTCCCCTTCGCCTGAAGCTTGAAGGTGAAGCTACAATCGCGTCGCTGCATGCGTGGCAAATGAAACCAATCTCCAAGGACCGGCTTACCGGTTCCTTATGCTCGTGAAAGTGTCTGGAGGCTGTCCGAACCAAGTGGTCAGCGCGTCAGCGAGTCCCACCTGGGTTAGGTCTCCCACCCACGCCACATATCCGTCAGGCCGAATCAACACGGCGGCGGGAGCAGTAACCACTCCGATCGCCGGAAGCTCCCACGTACCCACGTACTTGGCGTCGATCAACTGAACGCGATCCGCCCACGGAGTAATGTCGAAGCCGCCGGACTCACCGAGGTTGAGGAGCACCGGACGGGCATCGTGCAGCAGGGCGAAGAAACGTAGCGGGCCGTTGGCAGTGAACAGGTCGAGATCGGGCATGCGGCGACCGAGCAGCGGATGTCCCTTACCCAGGTCGTAGTGAACGTCCAGGCCAGACATCATCGCGAAGTATTGCCTGCGAGGCTCGTCCATCTGCAGCAGCTCGGTCAGCATCTCGCGCAAGGCCCCGACACTATGGTCACCGCGGTCGACGGCGGTGAGCGCCATGGTGTTGCGCAACACGCGGGCACCGACTGGGTGCCGCTCGGCATGGTAGGTATCCAATAGGCTCTCCGGCGATGTCCCATGAACCACCTGCGCGAGCTTCCATCCCAGATTCACCGCGTCCTGCAGACCGATGTTGAGGCCCTGACCACCCTTCGGGGAATGCACGTGTGCGGCGTCGCCGGCCAGTAGCACGTGTCTGTCGCGGTAGGCCGCTGCCTGCCGGGCCATATCGGTAAACCTGGAGATATAGGCCGCGCTGCGAAGACCATAATCCGTCCCGTAGACGGCGATGAGCGCCTCGCGGACGTCGCGCAGGGTGGGCTCGTCGCGCTGGCAGACCTGCGGTTCATTCAAAACGACGCGCGCACGCTTGCCGTCCTCGAGTTTGGCCAAAGCATTGATGCCTTTTTCACCACGGCGGATGCCCCACTCCGGCTCTTCGGCCATCTCGACCTCGGCAATCAAGTAGCTGGTTGACGGATCCCACCCTGGGAAGTCGATACCTGCTGTCTTGCGGATCAGGCTGCGCCCCCCGTCGCACCCGGCGAGATACTTGGCTCGCAATGATCGGCCGTCGGAAAGCTCGACATCGACGCCGGTGTCGTCCTGCGCGAAACCCGTCACCTCAAGTCCGCGATAGATCGGCACCGCAAACTCGCCGACCCAGTCGGCCAGGATGCGCTCGATGTGGGTCTGCCAGAGCGCGAGAAAATAGTTGTGGCGGCTCGGGAGGTCGCTGATGTCGAGCGTAGTATCCGCGAAGGGCGCTCTCCGAATCAGCTGCCCTTGCGAAACAAAGCGATCGGCAATTCCGCGCTGGTCGAGAACCTCGAGGGTGCGTGAGTGCAGACCGCCTGCGCGCAAGCCGGCGAGATCATGGCTTTCGCGCCGCTCGACAATGGCAACGTCGACGCCCGCCATCGCCAGCTCGCCCGCCAACATCAACCCCGCCGGACCGCCCCCGGCAATTACCACCGCATGTTCGGTCAACAATAAACTCATGTCGCTCCTCCCATTCCAGAAAGCTCTGGCCTCGGCCAAAAGTCTGGCCGATGCCAGCGACTCTAAGACACGAGCCGGGTCTTGCCGCAAGTCCCCGGGCGAGTTATATTCTGGATATGGGAGGGGTACTCTTTTCCGTTTTTCGCGGTGGCCGGAGTTCCCCTTCTGAAGCAGAGGAGTCCCGGTGACGAGCCACGGCCAGTCAACACAAGACGCTGCAGCAAGCATCCCGAGTTGAGCCATTGCTGCTAACGCCGCCTCCCTTGTCGCATAGAACGTAGCAGCCACTCCTAACCGCGTTTTCAATCAACAATTTAACTCGCAAGAGTGGCCAAATTGCACCGCGGTGGAGTCATTTTGCCGTTCTCTGCGCTCTCTGCGGACCGTTCTCGGCGACCTCCGCGGTCTAAGCCTTGTTTTCCCCTCAGCCGGGCCAAAAACCTCAAAACGCAGAGGCCGCGGAGAACCCGCCGAGTTCGCGGAGACGCGGTTCACCTCTGCCCACCACCCAACCGCTCGAACCCACTAACGAAATGTGCGCGACAGGACACTAGGAATATTTCGTTCAAAGTTGTCGAAAATTGCCGTTCTCATTCGTCTAATGAGTGTATGGGAGAAGAGACAGCTAGACCCTGCAAGAGCTAACCCGGAAGCCCAGTGGAGATTTTATGTCGTTACAAATCAAGATGGAGCAAGCAGGCGAGGTGGGCGTGCTGAAATGCGCTGGAAGACTGGTGCGCGGCGAAGCAGTCCAACTTCTGAAAGACGCGGTGACCAGTTTGTCGCGGCTTCGAGTCGTCATACTAGATCTGCATGAGGTGGAAATGCTCGACGGCGGTGGTCTAGGGATGCTGGTCATTCTGCATAATTGGACTCGTGCTGCGGGCATTCAACTGAAGCTAGTCAACCCTTCCAGCCTGGCGCTTGAAATGCTGATGCGCACCAGGCTGACATCTGTGCTACATGTCTCCTCGATGGACGAGGTCGTAGAGATTCTTTGCAACTCGGATGACGCGCCCGAGAATGTGGATCGTGCTGTGGCCTAGTCGATTCTTTGATGCGCCAGCTATTCGCCCGCCGAATGGCGATTAGCCCAATGAAGACATGGCGCAAAACAAGAACCCCCACTGACTAATTCTTTAACCGAGCTTCTATTTTCCTTTTCGTCTCCTGAGGAGAAAAACGAATTCCTGATGGGTGGGAGTCCGGTTCAGAAGAGTCTCGGCGCGAAATCCTTCAGATCGCGACGCCAAGTTTGCCACTCGTGATCGGTTCCGGGTGATTCGTAGAAAACATGTTGTATGTTCGCTTCCTGAAGCGACGTGTGCAGTCTCTGGAGTCCTGCGCGCATTCTTTCTGGCTCATTCGTTCCTACGCCAAGCCAGAGTAGGTGCACTTTCTTGGCGAATGCCGCCGGATCAGCGAAAACTCCGTTGTAGTCGGTCTTGGTATCTAGTTTCCGATTTCCGAGCACGAGCATCCCGCCCGCTCCACTGAAACCGCCAATGTAAGAGAAGAGATTAAGATGATCCAGCGTAATCTGGAACGTTTGCATGCCACCCATCGATAGGCCTGCCATCGCGCGGTGGTCACGTTCGGATAACGTGCGGAAGGTGGAATCAATGAATGGGATCAGAGCCTGTGTTACATCATCTTCGAATGCCGCGGCCATATCCTGCATTGCCTTCAACATTTCAGGTGACCCAAACCCCTTTGCGAACAAATCGACAGGCGCCTCGCCGGCGCGGTGCGCATAGCCATAGGCCATCACCACGATCATCGGCTTGCAATTCTTCGTTGCGATCAAGTTGTCTAGGATGAAATTCGCGTTGCCCTGGCGGATCCAGCCGGTCTCGTCTTCACCGGCGCCATGTTGCAGGTAGAGGACCGGATAGCGTGTCTTGGTCTGCGCGTCGTAGTTCGGAGGCAGATAGACCAATGCGTGCCGCCACGTCCCCGTCACCTTCGAGTTGTACCAGACTTCGCGGACTGCGCCGTGCGGCACATCTTGCACCGAATAATACGTAGAGCCTGGCTCCGGAACTTCCACGCCACTCGCCGGCTTGCCTCCTCCGAAGAAGGCGTGAGTGTTGGGGTCACTGACCTCGGCACCGTCGATGACCAGCGTGTAATAGTGGAAACCGGGAACAAGCGGCGGAGTGGTGATGGTCCAGAATCCGTCCTGCTGTTTCTCCATGTCCACTTTCGGGCCGCTCCAGAAGTTCAATCGGACCTTCGTAGCATCTGGAGCTTTCACGCGAATCTGTACTCTGCCAGCACCGTCAACCCGCGGATACTCCGCTGCCCAGACATTCGTCGTAGAGGGTTGAAAATTCCCTGATTCCTGTGCCCAACAAAAACTCAAAGACAGGAGGACTAGTATTGCGAATCGCCGCATGTTGTTCTCCTTCGTTGCCATCGAATGTGAACCATAGGGCCGGCCCAGCGATAGCTTTTCGTTAGCTTCGGCGTTGCGGTCGCAGGATCCGGTTTGGATCACTGCTCAACTGAAACGACGGTTACAGACTTAGGCTCCAGTTTCAAAGTTAGCTTGCCACCCTGAACCTTCGCTGAGATCGGCCTCGGCATGACTGTGTTAGGTGCGTCGAAGGTGTTGACACTGTCCACCCTCGGCGCGGTCAGAGTTTCGCCGCTCGCTGCTTTTGCCGTAATGCCCGCCAGGCCTGCCTCGATTTCGACCGGTTCATTGGGATCGAGATTTGTAATCTCCAGCCACAACTTGCCGTTCGCGTCTTTCGCTGCGATCGCGTCCACTCGGGGCATCGCCACGGCCCCATGTGTGTACCAACCAGCATCAAAAGTCACCGGCACGAATGTGGCGTTCTGGAACGGCACGTACATTTTGAAGACGTAATAGGTCGGAGTCAGGACCATCTTCTCTTTGTCCGTGATGATCATTGCCTGCAGCACATTGATCATCTGTGCGATATTAGCGCCGCGTACCCGGTCGGCATGACGAGCGAAGATATTGAGGTTCAGAGCCGCGAGAATGGCGTCGCGCAGGCTGTTCTGCTGGACTAGGAACCCCGGATTGCTGCCCTGCAACGGCGCGTACCAGCCTCCCCATTCGTCAACCACGAGCGCAACCTTCTTGTCGGGGTCATACTTGTCCATGATCGCCGAGTGCTTGCTGATGAGACCTTCCATCTCCAAAGTGGATTTGAGAATTTCGCTGTACTCAGTTTCACCAAATCCCACTGACGCATAGGAAGGCGGCCAGTGCCCGACCGTGTAGTTGTGCATTGAAAGTCCGTTGATGTCCCAGCTCCACGTGTGTTGCTGATAAGCCTTCATGACGGTTTCCGTCCAGTCGGTCCATCGCGGGCCATCGCCGCCCGGACCGACGGCGATCTTGAGCACCTGCTGCTTCTCTTGCTGCGCGGGATTGAAATTCCTTACGAAGCGGCTGTAGATCTTCATCTGGCTGACGTAGTAGTCAGCAGTCATGTTGCCCCCACAATCCCAGCTTTCATTACCGATGCCGACCAATGCGACTTTGTACGGAGCCGGATGCCCGTTGGCGGCACGTTCTTTTGCCAGTGTCGTCGGTGCTGCTGCGGTCATGTATTCCAGCCACTCGGCCGCTTCCTGTGGAGTCCCGGAACCGACATTGACGGAGACATACGCTTCCGCCCCGATCTGATCGATGAAGTCCATGAACTCATGCGTTCCAAACGTGTTTACCTCAGTCACTCCGCCCCAGTTGGGGTTGAGAGTTACTGAGCGTTGAGGGCCGATGCCCTTACGCCAGTGATACTCATCGGCGAAGCAGCCACCGGGCCAACGAACGTTCGGGACCTTGATCGCTCTCAGAGCGCCCACAACATCGTTGCGTATCCCCCGAGTATTCGGGATCTTGGAATCGGGCCCGACCCAAATGCCTTCATAAACGCCGTGCCCAAGATGCTCTGCGAATTGCCCGAAAATGTTACGGTCGACCTTCGCACCGGTTTTGGATCCGTCAATCGACAATTCGATTTTCTGGGCAGCCAGCCTCGGCGCAGTGATACCCACCACGGTCAACGCGAAGCACACAAAAAGTGAACGCATAAGAAGCGATGTCCTTTTAGCGGAAGTAAAGCAATTCAACGGCATTCGAAGCTGGCTGCGTCTTTCGTGTCTCCCTGCCCCTTGTATTGTGCGTGCTTCGGATAAGGACACAGCGGCCGGCTGCGGCCAGGAAAAGCGCTGCCAGTTGCAGTCACTGACGTAGGCGCCATACCCTTCTCGACCCAGTTGACGATCGCGCCCAACAAATCAAACTGATCCAGCGCTTGGCCTCCGCCACAATGGCTCATCCCCGGAACGAAATAGAACTGACTCCACTTCGATACCGCGTCGAGGCCCCCGTTGGCAGATGCCATGTCTTTGTAATAGCCGAACGTATCAAGCGGCGAGAACCACGGGTCGCTGTCGCCGTGATAGAAGATGAGCTTCCCTGCGTGCGCGGAGAAGGTCGTCAAATTCGTGGACATTGAGTCCACAAGCGGTTGGATGTCCGCCAGAGCTTCTTTATCAACATCCACTGACATGTCGGTTGTGGCGGGCCCGAAAATACCGGGCCCCGGTGAGAGCAATCCTCGGAACGGCGGACCGTTGGTGATGCCAGTGTCGTAAAGAAAGCCGGCATAGACTTGGGTTCCAGTCGCGGTTTTCGGGCCTCCCATCGCCTTCTTTATGGCCGCAGCCTTTTCCGGAGCAAGACACGAATCGTTTTTTTCGCCCTTGCACGCCAAGGTCTCAGGATCGAAGTCGCACCCAAGCGGATCGGATATCAAACCGTCTGCGATACCGTCCTTTGCGTCGCACGCCTTGATGAGGGCATCTTTGATCAACTTGCGGTCATTATCTGTGATCGCTTGCTCGATGATTGGTTTGCCATTGGCATCCTTCGGAGCGACCTGATTGAACGCAATGGGAATCCAACGCCCGATCGCGAGATTGGAAAGCCCGGTGCGCATCGCGGGATCGCCAGAGATAATGCCGTTGAAAACCGTGGGATCACGCTGCGAAAGAATCATGCCTTCGCGGCCGCCCGTGGAACAGCCTGAGAAATACGAAAAAACTGCTGGTTTTCCGTAGTGTCGCGCGATGAGTCGTTTCGCCAAGGCAGCGACTTCAGCGTTAGCGAGATAAGCAAAATCCAGATATGCCTGCTGATCTCGCCTGAAGCCAAAATCAAATCCGGGATGGCGGCTCTTGTGACCCGAATCCGTGCTTACAACAGCAAATCCGCGCATGAGAGCGGGCGTGTCTCCGGCAGCATTTAATCCAAGGGGCGGAATTACAACGCCGTTGCTGCCGCCTCCACCTTGCATAAGAAAATCGCCATTCCATTTGTCGGGCATGGCTAATGCGAAAGTGATTCCGAACTCTTCTCCGTCACCTCCGGTGCGGCGGTTCATCACACCTTCGACTCGGCAATACGCCGGCAGAGGTGCGCTGCGAGTCTGGTTCCAGGGAATAGCCTCCGTTGTCCCGGCAGCAATGGCCGCCGCTTTGGTGATTTCAACATTCTCGGCTTTGAAGTTTGCCAGGTTCGCGCAGGAGCCTGATTGCTGCCCCCAAGCACAAGTGGTCGAAAACAGTGTCAAAAGCATCTTGCGTAAGAATCTCAAATGCATATCACCTCAATCTCTTAGCCGATCATCAAGCCGCGCGTGCATTGGAAATCACGGAGCCACCAAAAATGGCATCCCGTATCGGACGCATTTCCATCCATCGACAATTGGCATCCCTTCGCGATCAGAAGGAGCGCAACGACTATTCTGGCAGCATGATTTGTCCTTTGATCTCAAAGTTTGCGCTCACAGAGGGAACTCCTGTTCCAGGTTGACCGCTACCGATTGACAGTGTGTATTTGCCTTGCGCCACGATGATGTCCCCGAGATCGGTGACCATGCTAAGGTCGCGCGGGTTCAACTGGAAATCAACATTTTGGCTGGCCCCGGGCTCCAGATGGACGCGTTGAAATCCGCGAAGCGCGCGGCGAGGCGCGCCGACGACATCGGGGAACTGTAGGTAGAGTTCGACGACTTCATCTCCGGCAACTCTTCCAGTATTCGCGACGGTCACGGATGCGTGCAGGGGATCACCAGCGTTGACTGGTGTATCGGGTAGCTTGAGATTGCTGTAAGTGAACGCTGTGTAGCTGAGGCCGTATCCGAAGGGCCAGAGTGGTTCGCCCTCGAAGTAGCGGTAGGTGCGCCCCTTCATTGAATAATCTTCGAAATTCGGAAGCTGGTGAACATCTTTGTAGAAAGTGACAGGAAGACGTCCGGATGGGTTGTTCTTTCCGCTGAGTGTTTCCGCGATCGCGGCTCCTCCTTCTTCACCGGAGTACCAGGATTCGAGGATGGCGTTGGCGTGCTCCTTCGCCCAGCTCACGCCAAGCGCACTCCCGTTCATCAGCACGATGACGAGAGGCTTGCCATTCCCTGCAAGAGCCTCGATCAGATCTTCTTCGGGTTTGGGTAAATCAAGGCTGGTGCGGTCGCCGCCGGAAAAGCCGGGCTGGCTCACAGGCATCTCTTCCCCTTCGAGACGGCTGGTGATGCCGACTACGGCGACGACGACATCGGCATTCTTCGCAGCCGCCACGGCCGCCGGATCGGGCGCGTTATTCACGGGAGTCCACAGGAGCTGCGCTTCCGGCTTATTCTCCCCGTTGCGTCCGTAGAGGACCTCGATTTTTACAGGGTGACCTTTTTCGAGGTGAACCGGGCTTAGATTTATGTTCTTGCCCCAGAGCGTCGTAACCTCTCTTCCATCCACTGACAGGCGGCCGAAACCGTCGACGCTGAGTCCCAATAAATAGTCGCCGGTGGCAGTCGGGTTGAGCCAGCCAGTCCATTGCACCGACAGGCCCGAAATTCCTTTCGCCTGTTCAGGGACATTGTTCGCATTCAGGTTCACAGAGGACTCGACCCTTGAGGTAAGAGAAGTCGGCTTGGCGTCGAACCTGGGCCGCGAACTGTATTCGGCTTTGAGCCCGGGCTTGCCATCCGGAGTGGTCAGGACAGATGTGGGCACGGGGTCTGCCTTGTTTGAAAGAAATTGAGTGCCGGGCACGTAGGTGATCTTTGCCTCTGGGAACTCGGCCTTCATTCCTTCCAGCACGCTGACGGTGTGCGAGGTACTGCCGTTGTAGTTGCCAAGCAGAACGGCAGTTTGATCGGCGAGCGGGCCGACCAAGGCCACTCTTTTGGCAGATTTCAGCGGCAGGACGCCGTCATTCTTGAGCAGAACCATCGATTCATTGGCGATACGACGGGCAAACTCGCGGTGAGCGGGACTGTCCAGTTGTTTCTCGTCGATGTTCATGTATGGCACGGTCGACGGCGGATCGAACATACCGAGACGGATGCGAGCCGTGAAGAGACGAATGAGCGCAGTATCAACCGAACTTTCCGGAAGATAGCCCTGCTGCACAGCCTCGATGTACGGTTTGTAATCGTGGTCGTCGTTCACTTTGGCGAAATCGATGCATTCGTTATCCATGCCCCGAATGACTGAGATCGCCGATGCCTGCGGCTGCGTCGGACGGTAATGATGGCCGTTGAAGATGTTGCGCACGGCGTCACAGTCAGAGACTACATAGCC
>CAVTLV010000007.1:0-646432 GCA_963735695.1 uncultured Acidobacteriota bacterium
GAGTCCCACTCTCTCCGCCAGATTTCAAATCGCAGCCAAACATGCGGGTTCCGCGAGCCTGTTACTATTTTTGAGCGGTTCCTGTTACTAAAAATCGTGAGAGTTCCTTGTTTTCGCAGTATTGGATTCAAGGGAATCTCATGGCAAGCCGCACCGCAACGCTGTACATCCGCATCACCAAGAACGGCAAAAGCTCGTTCTGCAAGCCCGTTTACCAGTCCAAGGGTCGCCTCAAGCCTCAATACGCAATGGTCAATGGCGAACCTGAACACCACAAAGAAGGCGTCTATTACGTCCGCTTCGGCACGAATGGCGGCAAGCAGCCGTTCGTGCAGGTCGGCAATGACCCCTATGTTGCCTTGGACAAGCTGGAGGAAAAGAAACGATGGCTGCGGGATCGGGAACGGCGCGTCGTTCCTCAATCGCCTGCCAATGCCAAAACTGAAGGCAGTCGGCTCAGCATGGACGATGCGGTCGAGCAGTACTACAAGAACCTTCACTCTCAGGGGAAAGACCCGAAGACCATCCGAGCCTACAAGGTTGCGGTCGAGGAATTTCGGAAGTCTTGCACGAAAAAACTCTTGAGCGAAATCGGCCCGCAGGACTTGATCGACTTCATGGGATGGCTTCGGAAGCAGCCGCCGAAATTGAGGAAGGACGGCACGCCCCGTAAGCCGCGTAGGTCTGGCGATCCCAATCGGACATACTTTAACAAAGTGAACAACGTTGTGATTTTCCTCAGCGCACACGGTATCAATCGTCTCCTGAAGAAAAGCGAATATCCCAAGTTCGCCGAAAAACCCGTGGTTTATTACGAGGCAGAGCAGGTGAAGGCACTTTACGCGGCGGCAAAAAACGATGAAGAGCGGTTCACGCTCGACTACTTCCTAAAGAGCGGTGTTCGTGACGGCGAAGCCGCACACGCGGAATACGGCGACGTGAAGGGTGGATTCTTAAACATCGTGGACAAGCCGCACCTCAAGTGGCACCCCAAGCATTGGCATATCCGTCGCATCCCGATTCCGCAAGACCTTGTCGCAGCGATTGCCGAGCGCCAGAGGCAGAATCCCGGCAGCAAACTCATTTTCCCAAATGGTGCAGGGAACCCTGATGAGCACCTGCTTCGCACCGTGCAGCGAATCGCAAAACGTGCTGGAGGCACGTTCCACGCGGACCTGCACACTTTCAGACGCACCTACGCTACGCTCTTTTCGGGTACAGCCAAGATTCAGACCATCCAATATCTCCTCGGTCACAAAGACATCAAAACAACGATGCGCTATCTGGGGATTGCCGACTTGAACTCGCCTGAAACAAGAGCGGCAGTCGAGAAGACGTTCAGTGAATTTAAGAACGCCCAGATCGCCACAGCCCCAGTTACGAGCGCAGCAGTGATGTAGGGATAAGCCGTTGGGCGGGATCGGGAGAGAATTCAGGTTTTTCGTCCAGACCGAGTAACTAAGGTAGGTGAACATCGTTAACTACCTTCGTAGCCGCAATACCGCTTTGACCTCCGCTGAACTATGTGAACTGATCAACCTGCACCCGGTGACCTTGCGAGAATGGACTCGTGCAGGGCGTGTTCCCGCGTACCGGATGGGTCGCGAGTGGCGTTATGACCCTGACAAAGTCGCCGACTGGCTCGACCAGCGCGAGGTAGCCTGATCCCCATCCGCTTTGGCACGACTTGACCCGTTCCCTCCCCGGCAGTGTCCCGCGGCACGCAGTGGAAATTACGGGGCATCAGAAAGCCTCAAATTAGCTGCCCGCGTGAGAAGCCGCGCCCGATGCGGCATCCGGTAGCAATGGTTACCGAAGATTGCTGCGACAAATCCCGAAAACACCGAATCGTAGTGAATAGAGGGGCACATGCTCCTACTAAATTCGCAAGCCGAGCGGATCGGCATAAGGAGAAAACAACAATGAACGAGATTAAGACGGTCGAAGTGACCCACACCCCCCATCGGAGTCTGCTTCCTGAAGCTGACAGCGTGATCACGGTCGATAAAGCGCGGGGCTTCGTCATGGAGCATCGCGCCTTATTTGACTTCGGCGGCGGCTTCAGGCGTCTTCGCCGCAGGCTGGTGGTCACGGCGTCACATTGTTTGCCTCACGCTCCCAAGATGCCCTGCTATTCGTACAAGGAAACCACCTACGCGAAATTGCTCGGCCCGCTGGGCGAAGAACCCAGCGTATGGGCGGAATGCTTGTTCTTCGATCCGGTTTCCGACTTGGCGATCCTCGGCGAACCCGACAATCAAGAACTCGGAGAAGAGAATGAAGCGTTTGCGCGTCTGGTGGATGGGCGCAAGCCCTTCACCATTGCTGCGCCGGGGACGGGCGAGGGTTACATGCTCGCACTCGATGGCGTGTCGTGGCAGCCCACTCCTCTCATAGTCCACGAAAACATCTGGGGAACTGGGCTTTCGACCGGAGCAACGCTCGCGGGGCAGTCCGGCTCCCCCATTGTGGATTCGACAGGAAGAGCGGTAGCGGTGGTCTCTGTCGGAACAGAAGTCTTGAATGGCGGAAACAGAACACCTGTCAACCGCAGCCCGCAGCCCATCCTGAAACTCCAACTCCCCTCTTGGGTGCTAAAGACGGTGAGAGTGACTGGAACGAAGAAAGTACCGAAGTGGACAGAATCGAGTATTACCAGTTGAAAGACAAAATTCGTTCGAGGAGAGAGTGATGACTATCAAGGTAGGGCACAAAGGAAGTAACCGGAGGACACAATCACATGGCAAAGTATAAAGAGACATCCCATCGCGGGACAGGCAAGGGGCAGAAACTTCTGTCCGGCACTCGCGACCAGCTAATCAAAGACCTTCAGCGAATTCACAAAGTTTTCCCCACGGCGCAGCCGGATCGTGACTTTTACCGCGTCCACGGCAAGTACACCGACGCTGCGGTCAAGGTGCATTTTTCGCGCTTCAAGGACTTCGCGGCAGCCGCCGTGCCGGAGATGACGCCGGATGAAGCGTTCAAGCTGGCTGTGCGGAGCTTGGACAAGGCAATCGCCCTCGATCAAGAAGTGGCACGAAGACGCGGAGTACGGCGAGGGCTGGGTCAAGCACCAGATCGACGCGGTTAACGCCCGCGTTCACGAACTGGACGAGCTTGTTCTGGATGTGGCGCTTCGTCAAAGAAAATGACGACGAGACAGAGGAACAGGCTGAGCCAGTCCCGACCGTGGTGCTGCCTGACGCGGAATTTTTGAAGGAGAAACAATGAGCATAAAGAGCATAGAGAAGCTGGAAGTTGCAATCAAAAGGGCCGAGCACTTGCTGCTGGTGCTCAAGCGGATGAAGGACGACCCGCAGGGTCACCACACGAACATTCCGTCCACAGACCCGGAGAAAATCCTCTTCGGTCGCTGGCAGGCGGTGGTGGGCGACTTCCAATCGCTGATCGATGTACTAAACGGAGAACTCGAACTTGAAGGCAAGGGCATAAAGTTCATCTTCGACACCGAGGAGTTCGCTGACATGGAAGTCGAAGGACCGATCCAATGAGCGACGTCTTTTGCAAGCAGTGCGGCGTGACCGACGACCAGCAGGCGAAGTGCGACGACGGCTGCGGGGTGTTTTGCGAAGAGTGCGAGCGTCGGTCAACGCTGGTACTCTCCGGCTTTGGTGTAGGACTACAGAGTGGTCACTTAAGCCGCCAGACCCGGTTCTGATGACCATGGTTCGAGACTCGCTGACTCGCGAGCCACTGCCCAGTGAATTCCCACGTGTCTTTGTCCGTGAACAGGCTTCCTGCGGCGTTTCCCAAGTAATCGGCAGAATAGCCTTGGTCGATTAGCCACTTTTGGGCATCATCTGCCGTAGCAGTGCGGTCTGACCTCGCCAAGGCTGCTTCGACGCAGGCGTGACGGGCTAGGCGCAACACATGCTTCCGAGAAACCGCCGCCACATCCATGCCGTCGCTGCGACGGTGCTCGCCTTCGTCAACGTTGAAGGTCGCAACGTCATTCCTAGCCTTTAACGCCTCGTCCAAGGCATGTTTATTGGCAGCCTTGTCGCTCGAAAGTTTGCTGATTTTGCTCTTCGCAACGTCAGGGCCGCTGCCGTTCATGCGGCGGACAGTTTTCTTGGTATTAGTGTCTGTTGGTTTTGCCATCGTGGCTCTCCCGCCCCGGCTTCAGGCGGGGCTACTTGTCTTGGCGAGTGTGTGCAAGCGGTCACCCTCACTCGCGGGATCGTCGCTTACCCATCGCCTACCTATAGGTCGGTAGCGGCAATTTCGAGAGCAACAATCGCTGCAAGTCTGCGGACTACGGAAAACCATTTGCATGAAGTCAGACTTGATACGGCAGATGTTCTGCGAGCGCCACTCGGCTGGGGTTCCGTACACGGACATCTGTCGGGAGCTTGGGATTAGTAAGCGCACGGCTGGCAACTGGGCGCGGGAGATGGGGTTGCCACGGCGGAAGGGCGGGCCGCGCCGGAAAAGGTGGATGCCTAATAAGCCGAAAATTGGCTGACTTTTGAGTATCTCTTATATAGCTGGGTCTTTGGTCGCGGATCAGAGATCGACCGGGGAGCTTGGTTGCCGTCAACCTCGCCAAGCTCCCAAAACGGTTCCCAGCCGCCTTCAGCAAGCGATACAGGGGTTGAAACTTAAGCAGGTTGACATGATCGGAAACCAACACAGTGCAGCACGCCTCGCTGCAATCCTCGAAGAGGATGACGCGCCGACTGCTGCGGAGAAGTCACAGCGCAAAGCCGACCGCGAGAATATCGCGGAAGCCATCCGCATCCTATTCGAGCCGGGGCAGGTCGTGGAGCTTCGGGTTCCCAAAGCCGGAAAGCTAGGGACTATCAGCGGCTACTTCGATGACCATAACAAGCTCGCGGCGGAATTGGAACGACTCAGCGGCACCGCCCCAGCGGTCTATTACACCCTCAACCCCGTGAACTCGGCCCTACGTGCGCGAGCACACAACCACACGAATCCGTATGCAAAAGGCACAACCAGCGATGGGACGGACAACATCGTCAATCGCCGATGGCTGCTGATCGACTGCGACCCCGTGCGCCCCTCCGACATCTCTTCGACAGACGACGAGAAGGAAGCCGCGAGGAGAGTGGCAGCGCAGATCAAGAAGTACCTGAAGACGCTAGGTTGGTCTGACCCGGTTGTGGCGGACAGCGGGAACGGATACCACCTTCTGTACCCCATTGACCTACCCAACGATGACGAGAGCCGCACGCTGATCGAATCAGTGCTCAAGGCACTCGCAGCCCGGTTCGACAACAATGCGGTGAAGATCGACCAGAAGGTCTTCAACGCCTCGCGGATCACCAAGGCATACGGCACGCTGGCGTGCAAAGGCGACAGCATAGCGGAACGCCCGCACCGTCTTTCTGGGATGTTCAAGCCACCCGCAGTGATCAAGCCAGTAGCAAAAGAATTGCTCGTGGCACTGGCGGCTGACGCGCCGAAGCCGGAGAAGAAGAATTCGGGGTCGAGAAAGAGTGGCACGCGAGGCGGATGGACGGAAGCATTGGTCGAAGAAGTTCTTGAGAAGGCGAACCTAAACCGTGGCGATGCGATGGATTACAAGGGCCTGAAAAAATGGCAGCACGACTGCCTTGCCAACCCCGATCACCGCAAACCGGACGCCTTCACGATCCTCGACTCAGACGGCTACGCCCACCATCACTGCTCCCACAACTCTTGCAGCGAGTTTGAAGATGCCGACTGGCGCAAACTCTGGGAGGAGCGCACGAGTGAGAGCTATCCGTCCCCAAACAGGCGCAAACAGCCAAAGGAAATACTGAGTCTTGATGAAGAAACCCTGACCGATAACGACATGGGAGTGGAAGCAAACTCTTGGTCTCGGATCGCTGACGAACTGGACGAAGTTAGGTGCGGAACTGAGATCGTTACAGACGATGACGGCGAATCTGAAGTTCATCTGCCCCGGCACATGGCGGATGAGCGCACTCTCCACTTCGTGAAGGATGTATTCGAGAAGCGCGGCAGGGGGAAGTTTTTCTTCGACGCTTACCCCTATATTTACCTGCCCGAAGAGAAGCAGGTAGTCAGGTTTCAGGATGATGCGGAAGCCCACCAACTGCTCGGAAAGATGCGGCTGAGGATAAAGCAGCATGATACGGAGCTAGTGCGAGAGAATCTCCGCGCACACATTATGGAATTCGGCGAGCCGACGCGGGTCGAGAAGCTCGGCTGCATGCGCGGCGAGGCGATCTACGTGAACAACGGTCGCGGTGGAATGTTCAAGATCACGACGGACTCGATTTCCGAAGTGGCGAACGGAACGGACGGCGTGCTCATGCACGCACCTGACCTGAAGCCATTTCCCAGACTGGAAGAAGCCAAGCTGGAGGAGATCAGGAACAAGCTGAAAGGGATCGGAGGAAAGGTCACGGACTCCCTTTTGTGCAAGCACCTCAATGCGCACTTCGAGGAGGGCGGCAGTCTCACGCAGTCGCAATACCAGCAACTCGTCATAATGCGGTTTCTCACGCTGTTCATGGGCAACAGCCTCAACCTTCGCCCAATCATGATGGCGCTTGGAGAGCAGAACAGCGGCAAGTCCACGCTTTGGGAGAAGCACATGTGGCTGATATACGGCACCGAGTACGAGAGCGCTGCATTACCGTCCAAAAGGCGAGACTTCGTCGCCGCAATGACCAATAATGCGATCAACATCTTCGACAACATTGACAGCGTGAACTTCGATAATCCGCGCTCGGACTACCCGGAGTACATCGACCTGATGTGCAAGGCATCCACTGGAGGCAAGATTCCCATCGCAGAGCTTTATAAGACCAACGTACAGAAGATGTATGACCTTCGCTGTGACCAGTTCCTTACGGCCCGCGTGAATCCGTTCCCAAGCCATCGCTCCGACTTGTCTCGACGCACGCTGTTTTTTCCGATCCGCATGCCATCGCCACTTGAGTACCGGACAACAGAGGAGATCAAGGTTGCGCTCGCAAACGATGCGGACGACGTCAAGTTCGAAATCTTAGTGCGACTCCAGAATGTGCTCCGGGCACTCGTCGCCAATAAAAAGAGCTACCCGCCCGTCAGTCAGATGCACAGCTTCGAGACGTTCACGATGCGGGTCGCCGACCACGAGGGCTGGGCTGACGAGATGCAGGACATTTGGGAAGGCTACATGGGTGACTACCGCGAGCGCATCACAGAGGACTCCCCGCTTGTCGAATACGTCCGCCGTTGGATCGGCATGGCGACGAAGAGCAACGCTGGGCGCTGGGCAAGGGCGGGAGAAATCTACGCCGATCTGCAAAAAGCATTCGGACAGGACTTCACGAACCTCTGGCGCTCAAGTGCCGTCTTCGGTAAGCGGCTCAAAGAGAACAAGACCGCTCTGCGCGTTCTGGGCGTCGAGACGAAACCACTGCACGGCAACTTGCTATACAAGTTCGAGCCTTCGCCGGAGCAGATGGAACGCTGCCGCGATGCGTGGAGCGACTCAGCCCCGACTCACTATCAGGGAGATGATGCTTTGGGTGTTCCTGAAGCCAATGATGTGCTTTAGGGCGGGGTAGGGTGGAGCACGAGGTGGAGCATGGGTGAGGCAAGTCTGTTGATCCTAAACGCTGAGGTGGGGTAGGTGGGGCATTCTGTTAGGAAAGTTTATCCACAAGAATGCCGTTGCTGGAACGATCCTGAGGTTGTGATTCATAGGGAAAAATAACGATAGAGAAGTTGCCCCACCTGCCCCACCCGCTCCACCAATCGAGCACCCCCCTCCAATTATCGCAGCCGCTCGCCAACATTCATCGCATGTTCCCCGACGTTGAACGACTTTGACAGTTCATGTATTAGAGAGGAAATCCGAGCACTGCCGAGCACAAGGTCTTTGCTTTCAGCACCACGTTACTCGATTTTCGCTCAAAACCGGGCGCAAGCGCCTTCGCGGAGGATTCGCGAGAGAATGAACGCAAAATTGGACATCAGGGACGCCTTGCTCGTCCAGCGGATGAGTCACTGGCTGATACGTGCAAAACACGGTCCTATCGGCAACTGCCCAAAGTGGCGTGGCAAGAAGAACTATCTCTTCCTTGTGCGAAAACACAGAGCCTTGGCTGAGCGACACCATTTCCGAGCCTCCGATGTGTATTGAGAACCGCCGAGCATGACAACTCACGACTGCTGCTATCGCGAATGCCCCGAACCGGGCACGATCCACATCGGCGTCAACGGCGGCGACTCGCACTGGATTTGCTGTCGCCATTTAGACCACTGGAATGCCAACCGCGCTCGCTTCCTCGCAGATGGCGGTGGATGCGCGATGGAGGAATTGGGCGATTTGCTGGAGGGCGAAGGTCAGGTTCAGTGCTAATGACGCAGAATCGTCGCCCGGACACTGCAACGTCGCCTGCCGTCGTTTTAAATTATGGCGATTACGCCATCGTGGTCAGGCGAGATTTCGTACTGGAACGTGTTCTGCAATGCGTCACGCAGCGCAGTTGAAGCCTTGTCATCTGGAATGTCACCGATCTTCTTCCCCATCCTGTCGTAGACCTCGACTGAAACCTTCCCGTCGTTCACCTTCATCAGCAACGAAGTCGCACCACTTGGCAATTCCGCTTTGTAGCGCAACCCAATCGATTGAAGCAGACCAGACAGCCTTGCATACTCCCTCTGACGGTCGGGCGGCGGTGTCAATTTCATTCCACTTTTGACGAACTCTGCTTCCCACGCGGCGACGGCTCTGAGGGCGATGGCTTCAAGGTCACCGAGACTGTTGCCGTCCTTGTCCACCACACCCGCAGAAATGCGAAGGCTTGCTGCGCCTATGGCTTGCGCTACCCCACCTTGAAAAAATGGAATTGTCACCATAGCTGGTTCAGACCCCCCTTTGAACATGAGGCTGGTCTGTGCCGGATGTTGAAGCCGAGGCGACAGCCCTGACCGGGAAGGACGGTTCAATTCCGCATGTTTGTCCAGATTCCACAGGTCGTGGATGATGGCAACATCTCTGTTGCTGTCTATTAACTGGTCACCAGTGAACGGCTTCCCGTTCTTTTTGCACCACGCCTTTAGGTGGTCTTTCAGGCATGCGATGTTGTTGAGCAACAATGATACCCGGTTCGCAGCCGTCGCTCGATCCGTTCCCCCTGTGAAGTCTACTGAGGTCACGAACTGGTTCCCGACACGTTTCGTCTTGGGCTTGATCGAAGGCAGTTTCTCCGTCACCCGCAACTCTCTGAGTGCGGCGTACATCTGCTCTAGTTTTTGCTCGATGTCCATCTCTAGCGATGTGTCAGATCACTTATCCTTATTTTGCATGGGTGATTGTCGTTTATAGCCCGGACACGCGTCGCCAGCCAGATGGAATAGATCATGCCTCACCGCGTCATCGACACCCGAATGTGAAAACTCCACTCCAGTATGGCTTCCTTCCCAGAGGAAGCCCCCATCTGGTGCAAGAAGTGTCATAGCGACATTTGTTTTGCTAACCCCTGTCTCCGGTCTGGTCGGTCCTTGGTTAACTTTCAGTACAGCATCGGCTTCCGCCTTGTTCTCGGTCAGATGAAAGCAAGTGCGATGCTCTAGCCTTTGTTTGGTCAATTCGAGCGCTTCCGTATCTTTTCCATCGACATAAACTACCTTGACCGCTTGCAATCTTGGATTTGGCGTTTTGTCTTTTGCGAAAGCCACGATGCTTGCTGCTAGTAACAAGACGACCGCCGTCTCTTTCATGACGATGCCTCCTGAAACAAACTATCTACACTGCCCCGCGACGTCACAGGATAGAGAATCCTCCAGAAACCCGCCGCCTTCGTAGAACAGCCGCATGTCTGTGACGCGGTTCCGCATCAACAGGCTGGCAGCAAGTGTTCTGATTTCCTCTGCGACCAGTCCTTTCTCGGCTGCCACTTCTTGCCCGTCTCTGAGCGCGCCTTTCTCTGCCTTCTCGACAAACAGTTTTGCAGCAGGCGAGTCCGGCAACCAACTTAGTGCGTCGTCCAAACCCTTTTGGGTTTCTGGATCGTCGAAGAACTTGAACCAAGAATCGAAGTAGGTGCCATAGCGGTTGTAACCGGGCGCAAGCCCACGCCGCCACAAACCCCTCCACGTGTTGTCGTCATAGATCACAACGGGATGCTGTTTCATCATCCAAAAGGACTTTGTGATGGCTGAAAGCGGTCCCTTGCCGTAGACTTCGCGCATGCTGACCACCTCCCGTTCGACAATGCCGGAGATATTCTCTTTCGTCATTGTGATCGCACGGTAACTGTTCAGCATGTCCGCAAATGCCTTTAACCGCTTTACGCCATCGCCGGGCACGGTGCGGATGACTCCGTACTTCACAAATAGGTCATGCAATATCTCGCACGTCACCGTACTTGTGAAATTCTGAACGAGGCATCTGTCTAGCCCTCCCTGACCAAACCACATTCTTACCAGATAAACTTGGGCGTAGTTCCGCCATGCGGTCTCCTCGTGCTCCCGCAAGACATGCTGCCCCAGTTCTTTTCCCGGCAAGCGGAGATTGCAGACAGGGCAAGCCACGAACACGACTTTTTCCGAGGTAGCCATGCGATGACGATGATACTCCGAACGGCGATCCCTTCCTCACAGCACCATCTGCATGCGATAGTCGTTGTGTGCTGCCGAACCGCACAAAAAACGCGGCCCGCCGTAACGTTCAAGTGACTTTAGTTTGACCCGAACATAGACCCGGAGACTGTAAATTGGCAGCGGGAGACCAACGCCTTTGCTGCCCCAGAAAAGAACGCCGGACTTTCAAGCCAAGCCAGCCGACGACTTCGTGCGGACGCTGTCCGACTCGGAGTTGGTGGATCGGTGCCTTCAAGGCTTCAAGAAACTGCGGGAGCTTATTCCTTACTTGCGGGAGGCACGTCGGCGCTGGGCACAGCCGGGGAGACGGGTTCCAGTGCCCGGACGCCCCAGTTGGACGGAATGGATCACCCAAAACCTGCATGTCACGCCTCGTCGTGTCCAACAACTGCTGAACGAACCTAGCGAAATTTCTTCGCAAGGTGATACCTGGACTGATACCACAATCAGTAAAGGCTCACCATGAACCGCGTTGTCGCAGAGTTCCTCGAAGAAACGAAGCTGACGAAAAAATCAAAAACGTTAGCCGCATACCCTTCGAGTGAGCAGGCTTTCTTGAAGAGTTCCGCGTGCTTCAATCTCGTCCCACGCGCCTTAACCCTGCCCAAGCACTGCGACTCCCGGCTGCGAGGTTCGCGCCATGAACCAACTGTGTCTATCTTCTCGCTCGATGCTTGGGTCTGTATTTGTCCTTGTGTGTGGCCGGAAACGTGTCGGCGTCGCAAGCAAGCGAGACCATCTTCCATCCTTGCAAACCGCTACTCGCCCGACCAATACTTGTTGAAGCCGATATAGTCAGAATCCAGGTAGGCAAGGATCTTCCGGCGCAGTTCTAGAATGTCGACGGATCCCTGCTTCTGATAAAGCACCTTACCGCCAGGAGCCAGCAATACGGTGTAAGGCACGGCTGACTCCCACTTGGGATCGAATGCCGCCTGCAGCGACGCGGTGTCGTCCGACGCAAAGAGCAGATTGCGGCTGGTGGCGTGCATCTTCTCCAGCAATTTCATGACGGTATTGGTCTCGTCAGGCATGTTGGTCGATACCGTGACTAATCCCAGATCGCGGACGCTGTACATCCGGTAAGTGTCTTCGAGATCGGCGAACTCGGCTATGCACGAACCGCACCAGGTCGCCCAAAAACTGACCAGGAGCATCTGCTTGCTGGGATTGGCGCGCAGCGTCTTCAAGTCGGCGGCAGTCGCCATCTCCAGTTGCACGGGCTGCGCCTCAATCTTCCGCAAGCCCTCGATCCGCGAAGACGCTTTTTCCTGCCACTTCGTCGAGCAGCCGAAAACGCCGGTGTGCTTCACAGCGACGTCCTGATGCGCCAGTATCGCGGCGATCGCATTGCGCGCATCTTGCGTCTTCACCAGCTCGATTCGGTAGCTGTTGTCAAGGCGGCCTTCGTAGCGCAGACGACGTTCCTGATCAAAGATAAAAGCGTGCGGCGTTGCCTGCGGACCATACGCCCTGGTCACCGCTTGCGTGTCGCCATCGTAAAGATAGGGATATTGCAGATGCTTGTATTCGACGCGAATTTTCATCTCGGGCAGGCTGTCGCTGATATCCGAGGAGTCCAGTTCATCGATTCGGATCGCCTTCGGATCGTTGGGCTGAATGGCCACCACGGCCCCGCCCCGGTCCTTGTAGTCCGCGGCCAGCCTCCCGATACGCTCTTCATACATCTGCGCGATCGGGCAATGATTACAAGTGAAGACCACAACCAGGATTGGACTCGCCGCATAATCGCTGAGCTTGTGCGTCTTTCCATCGACGCCGGGTAGTTCGAAGTCAGGCGCGGGCGAACCAAGCGCGAGGATCGGATGCGCGTCTTGTGTCCAGGCGCTTAGAGAAATCAATAAGAGTAGAAAAACTCTCCACATTTGCGTCTGTCTCCTATGCCAGGCCGCTAGGCGAGTCTGCGTGCAAATTCCATGTCTTGCCGCATGTCGTCGTTCACGTCGCCCTCTTTTTCGTATTCCACAGCCACCAGTCCCGCAAAATTCTGCCGGTGCAGTTCCTGCATTACCGCAGGAATTTTGGAGATTCCTGTTCCAAGCAGCACATTCACTTCGCCGTCCGCGGCCTGAATGTCTTTGAGGTGCACCAGTATCAGACGAGGTCCCAATTTACGCACGGCGTCGACGGGATCATGGCCGCAAGATGCAAAATGTCCCACATCTGCTGTAGCGCCGACGGTTTTGGAAAGTCCCGCGAGAGCGCTCAGCACATCCTCCGGACTCTCGTAGGCGAACTTCTCGCCCTTGAAGTAATGATTGTGGATCCCAAAAGTCAGCTGTTCCTGCGTAAAGCGCCGATCGATTCGATTCAGAATGCTGCCCGTGGCATCGCCTGTGACGTTGCTGCTGCCCAGCAGTCTGGCAAACCGGACAGCGTTTTCTAAATCCTGATCTTCTTTGATGGTTGCCGTGTAGTAGGACACGCAACGGATTCCCGCCCGGTCAAGTTTGGTTCGAGCCGAACGAAACAGTTCCTCGGTGGGGTGGTTCATCAGCATGAACTCACCGCGCGACATTTCGATTTCCCGAACTCGCAGCGCATTCAGCTGAACAATCATGTCGTCCATCGAGAGATTGTGATAGCTATAGGTGCCAATGCCAACGTTCAGCTTCGCCGCGGCGCCCAAGGGAAGTGCGGTTGCAGCCAGGCCGGCGGCCGCCATCTTCACAAAACTTCTTCTAGAGATCGCATCTTCCCGAATCAATGAACCCCTCGCTCTCTTGCTTTTTCGCCAATCTAGTTCGCGGGCAGCGGACGGGATGTCAGTTCTGCATTATCCAACCCCATCGCCCATTTGATGGCCTCGGTAATCATTTGTTGGAACTCCGGTTTGTCCCAGTTCGATTCCACGTGCCCTAATGTCGTGTAGTAGACGCGCCCTTTGCCGTACATCTTTGCCCAAGTCACAGCAAAATCGCCGTCAGTGCGATGGACATGCTTGTTCTTCATGTCGAGCTTGCTGACATCGAGACGCATCAGCACTCGCACCTTGTCGCGTGAGTAGCCTTTCATCTGGTAAATTTCGTCGCGCAAGGTAAAAGAATGCGGGAATTGTTGCATGCCGGGAAAGCCCGGGTCTTCCACGAGGATGGGCGCATCGAAAGTAGTCCACGGGTGCTCGTCGTAAGTCCCGCCAACCATCTCCACAAATTCGGGCCAGTCCACGAAAGTGATGGCAGCGCTGTGTACGCCGATGAATCCCTTGCCCTCCTCGTGGATGAACGACAGGAAGTCGGCCTTCTGTTGGGCATTCATTTCGAGGTCGCCCCCGGTAAAGAAGAGCACGGCGTCGAAGTCGTTCAAGTTCTGTGCGTTGTATTCCAGCTTCTTCTTCGTTAGTGCCTCGCTGTCGGTGCGCAGTGTGGTGTCCCACAGCCCGGTTTCCCGCCCCAGTCGCTCGATGGTCGCCATGGCATGGGACACGGAGTCGTGCCGGTATCCTTTTTCTTCTCCGATGACCAGGAGGTGTTTCTTTGGTGGGGGACCAGACTGAGCCGTGGAAAATGCAGAGAGCACGGCGAGGATGATCAGGGCGCGAGGAGCAATCTTCATATTGGAGTTGTCGGTGGTCCTGAATGTTGAGCCTTCGGCGTCAATGATCCGCGATTGCAGCCTTGCTGTTCGCAGCAACTTTCTTTTCCGGCAGCAAGTCTTTGGGAGAGATCCGCGGATCGTAAACCAGGTTGAAGAAGCCAACCATCATCTCGTCCCAGCTTTGCTGCCCCCAGATCACGGTCTTTGTGGGGTCAGGATTCTCCGGATTGTCCGGCGAGTTGTCGAAATGCGCTGTGCATTCAATTCGCGCCCCAGGGGGCAGCACAATCGGTTCGTCGAGGTTGTACCAAAGCTGCCAGTGCCAGTTGTATTGCGGCACACGCAGGATCGTCCGCGTCTCTCCGCCCGGAAATACGATGCGATATTCAAAATCCTTTCCCCTGGTGTGCATGTGTGGATGAATCGAGGCCAGGATCACCTCCTTGCGAATTTCAAAGGAAGCATCCACGCGGTAGTTGGGATCGCCGGGAGGAATTTTGAAAGTGCCATTGACCGCCGACAAAGTCTGCACTCTTTTCTTTGGCGGCTCTTTGGCGAATACCAGGCCCAGCTTGGTTCGGTCCATGACCGCTTTTCCATTGGGCGTGTAGTGAACCTCGAACACGATGTCGGACCCGGCCTTCACCAATTTGGCCTCGCCTACTGGTAGGACCTCCGCGGGCTGGCCGGGAGCATAGCCAACCAAAAAATCGCTGGGCAGTGCACTGGTGTCAACGTTCTCATCCGTCTTGGCAGGGGGAGCTTCGAAAAAGACTCCCGGCTTTTGGTCTTTGAAGTAATTCGATCCAGGTTCGCGAATGTACGCGATGATGTGGTGAACCACGGAGCGCTCCGTAGGTCGGACTTCGGCGGCCTGAACCCATTTATCTTCCGTGAAGCCAGTGGGCACGATGACATATTGGTACTCGACCATGCCCGACTCCGGCACAGAGAATTCTTTGGGCAACTGAAAAATTAGGTCCGGTTTCGGAATGCCCCATCCTTCCACAAAGTTCACGGGTGCAGGCATGTCTTTGGGATCGCCCTTGGGCGCGCCGGCGGTCACCCACGCCACAATTGTGTCGATCTCTTTTTGAGAGAGTGACCTGTCATTCGCGAAATGTCCAACCTGAGGATCGGCAAACCATGGCGGCATCCGTTTCTGCTTCACGTCCAGTTTCATGGCTCCGGTCCAGGGCCGCGTCTCCTCGTACGTGAGCATTGAGAACGGGGCAGCCTCGCCCGGCCGGTGGCAGCCTTGGCAGTTTTTCTGCAGAATCGGCGCGATATCCTTCGTAAATGTCGGAGCGTTCATATTGCCCATCTGCGAAGTGAGATGCGCTGTCGAACAAACTGCAAACAGCAAACCGAGAACCGTGCGATTCATTGCGTCCAGGCCTCTGCGGCGGCTTGAGTTCCTATCCTCGGAGCCGGCTCAGCGATCATATCAAGAATCTCCAACGATCCCCTGACACACTAGGAGGCATGAAATCTTCCTTGGCCACCCGCAAACTTGCTCCCGAAGCGAACGCCGGCTGCCGCGGTGCAGGGATTCTCCATTTTACAGAGACCGATTCAAGGAACGACGCAAACCGGAACGAATCCTCGGCATTGTTTCCCGATAAACGGGCTTGGGGGATATCTCCTCGAAGCCGACTTCTGGCCCGGCGTGAGTCTCTCGGGGGCTTGAATACCGCCAGCTGGTCGCATATAGCGAAGCCATCAGCCAGCATCGTCTTTCGCTTTTAGTCAGGCGTGGTGAGACGTGTGGCGCGGTCACCTAAGAACCATAGGTGTCCGTACCAACACACCGCGGGCACCGTGAGATCGGAGGGGCTTTCAACCAATCGAGAACTACGGCGCCAATGTCGGTCACAATCGTACGCAGGCATGATCGGATATCCATTCGTACCCGTTTTCACCCGATTCCCGAGAGGCAGAAAGCAAGATCATTTATATCCATAAGAAAAGTTCAGTGTTGTCACTCTCCGCTATTGAGAGGCGCCGAAAAGGACCGGACTCACCATGGTTTCGATCCTGGCTGCCATGTCGTCGGCGGGGATACGGTTCGGGGTCTGAAACCTGGCGGAATCGGCCCATGCGGATATTGAGATGACCATGCGCAAAGCATTTCCGGCCATTCTACGACTGCGGGACCGTAGCTACAGAAAACCGATTCAGTAAGTGCAGCGGAGGCCCTTAGGGCTTGGCGGGTATTGGTTGCCAGAGCTCAATCTTATTCCCATCCGAGTCATAGATCCAGGCAAAGCGACCGTAGGATTCATCCATTCGTTTGGCGTCAATCTTTACTCCCTCTTGTTTTAAGCGGTCGAGCAAAGCATCCATATCGTCCACGATGTAGTTGATCATGAACGGTGCGGGGCTGGGATCGAAATACTTAGTGGAGGCGGGAAAAACAGTCCAAACTGTAACGTGTTCCTTTTGCGGGTCGTCGTGTTCGCGCCACGGAAGCATCGCGCCTTGGCCTTTGTCAGCGAGTCCAAGATGCTTCGAATACCATTCGCGCATCTGATCACGATTAGCGGATTTGAAGAAGACACCGCCGATTCCAAGGACCCGCCCGCGCTGCTCCATTTTGACAGGCGGCTTCGACTTTTCAGGTTGCGGAGATTGCACTTCCTGTCCTCCTTTTGAGTAGGCCGAGATGAGCAACAGAGAGCCGAGCGCAATTGTGCTCCAGGGCATTCGTTGCATGGGGCGGATTATACATATCTCGATTCGAATGGAGAAAACGTTTCGCTCAAGATCCGCGATTCACCCTTTCCGATCGCGTATGAGGTCCTGCATTGGCTTGGCATCGCCCGTAGGTAGCAACAACAATGTGGCTCGCTCCCAGGTAGTGCTTTAGCGAGAGTCGGTCTCCAAAGTGGCTATCACGCGCGACGGCGCAAACCCAATCCTCGCGATAGAGCCTTTCACTGTGAAAGTGCACTGGCAGAAGCCCGTCATCCATGTGAAGAATAAAGATCGAGTTGCCCACGTTCCACCAGCTCCGAAATAGCGGCCTGCCAGGGAAGGAATTCAAACTGTACTTGGTAACCGTCCCCATACTGCCGGCACAAGCGTGGGAGCACAACTGTGCAGACATTGTCAGGACCGGAAATGCGAAAGTGGCTCTTCTCCCGCATCGGATCGACAGACTCGGCGTGACCAGCTTCTCCATCTTGTCTGCCTCTGGGGCGAGTCGGCGAAGCTCATGACGTTGCACGCCCTCTTGTTCTTGATGAAAGAAGGATTCAGTAGTGGCCAGACCGTTGTGGTCGATGGCGGTACGGTCTTTGTTTAGCGTCGCGGTAATTCCAACACCACGGGGGAAGAGGATTATGATTACCCAGCTCGATTCAATCGCCGGAGGTCAAGGGCGCCTGGCACATTCGGGCGGATCAAAAATTCATTCAGCCTGCGAGCGTGCCTGTCGCACCATTTCCACCAACACCTTTCGAGTCTCAGCCGGATTGCTTACCTCCCTCAAGAAAGCAATGCGAGCACCGCGCATGCCATCCGGTGTTCTCAAGCGGACATGAAAACCAAGCCGATCGACTGTTGTCATCGTTGCTTCCGATGAATCGATGTAAGCAAATTGTCGGCCGAGCAAGACTAGCGCGTCCTTGTGGTCGGCGTTCATGTGCTGAATGATTTCGGCCATGGAGTCGGCTAAGGGGTCGGGTTGGCTGCGGTCATAATCGGATGCAGATACCCAGCCCATGACTCCGAAGCCGCCCACGTAATAGACATCAATGACGTCCATGCGGTAGAACGAAAAGTCTTCAAAGTCTACCCAATACTTGCTGTTGGCGTGACGCCCCAGGTACAGCTTGCGCACCTCAGCCAACTCGGTGTTCGGTACCGGAAGAACATTTCCTACCAGCGTGACCCTCGATGAGCCGAGCGGCTCGCCGTCAGTGTCTTCCTGGGTCACAAGCAAGCTGGCGCGGGCGTCGGCTTGCAAGTTCTGCGTGTGCATAGCCATGGTGCTGATCAGGAAGATGGGACGGCCGTGATCGTCCGACCCGTGGGGCATTACGGACCCAAACGGGAATCCTGGCTGTTTACGCGACAGGGTAGAGAGACTGCCGACGCTGCCCAGATAGACTAATGTGCGCGCGCGTTCGGCGAATGTAGGCTCGGGGACTGGAGGCTGGTCACTCGCAGGTCCAGGCCCCGCATGTTTTCTGCCAGATGAGGTTGTCATTCGTGGGTCTGCTCTCCTAGGTTTCTTCGTCCAGTGGACCTGCCGCACCGGCAAGATCCTGAGGCCTGATCTTTTCAACGTTGAATTTTGACGCGCGCTCTCGCATCGTCTTAAGCACCTCTTCGAGTGGAGGCGGTTCGCCCTTAATCCAACGCAGGGGGTTGATGCGCGCCACCACGAACGAGCGCAGGTACGGGCTGACGAGGCCACGCTCCTTCAGCTTCTTTACCGCTGCCGCAACTTTTTCGTCAAGATCGAGCACCATCGAGGCCCGTTTCTCGTGATCCTTAATGGCGGTGCGGAGCGTTTCATCGGTAAAGGTCTCGAGTCGCCGGAGGATCGAATGGTAGGCACCACCGCCGAAGCGCGGGAAGCGTTCATAGCAGACGCCGAGAGTGACTAGTGCGGGTTCGTCCAGGTAGAACGCGAACTGTGATTCGGGGCGCGTGGCATCTTCGTCCAGCAGACCACGGTAGATGCGGATGACCTCCAGCGAGCGTTCCTTGAGATTGTGAGCCTTCTCCGTATTCAGCGCGAGGATCTGCCACGCAACCTCGCGGTCGGCCATAACGAGCGCAGTAATTGATTTCGCCCCAAGGCGGCGCATGGCTTCGAGGCGATGCCGGCCATTCGGAGTCCAGAAGCCTCCCTTCGGCGCGACCACAGCGATGATCGGGTCGAGAAAACGCCCGGTTTTGTTGATGACGTCAGCGAGCCGTTTGTGGTGAGCATCGGAGAGATCCCGCTGGAAGGGCGTGGGCTCTACTGCATCGATGGGCAGAACGGACAGCAATACCGGGTGGCCGGCAAGCGGTTCCTTGTACGATCCCATAACGCAGCCGCCGGCTTTGGCGATTGTTTCTGCAGCCTCCGCTGCAGCTCCGGTCGGCTGATCCAGCCGGCATTCGGCCGGACGCAGGCCCTTCGTTCCGGGCTTGGCTTTGCGAGGACGCTTTCGGGCTGGCGCACGCTTGACCATGGCAGAAACTCTATTCTAGTTCTAAATGAACTGTAGTCGCCGATCACGGGCCAGCGAGCGTCCTCTACCTCGCTAGCTGCAGCCGCTGGTACTCCCGCAGCTCATGCATCTGTAGCAGCTGCCGTTTCTGGTCATGATACTGCCGCAGAAGCTGCAGCTGGGGGCATCGCCCAAGTCGACGATGCTCGACAGCGCGTCGGCGGCGTGGACGGGGGAACCAGTTCTCAGTTCCCGGTTCTCAGTTCGCGATTGGGTCGTGGAACCGTTTGCGTCTCCGACCCCGTTTGGGCTCGGGAGGGCTCCCGCCGGTTTGAGCCTGAGGTTCTCGAACAGCAGCTGCTGCTGGCCCGTGAGGAACCGCAGCTGGAGCCAGCGGAAGATGTAGTCCATGATGCTCTTGGCGTAGCCGATGTCCGGGTTCCCGGACCATCCGCTAGGCTCGAAGCGGGTGTGGGCGAACTTCTCGCAGAACAGCTTCAGCGGGACGCCGTGTTGCAGGGCGATCGAGACTGCGAGCGCGAAGCTGTCCACCAGGCCACTGACCGTCGATCCTTCTTTGGCCATGGTGATGAAGAGTTCGCCGGGCTCTCCGTTGGGATAGAGGCCTACAGTGATGTATCCCTCGTGGTCTCCGACTTTGAATTTGTGCGTGATCGAGGCGCGCTCTTCCTGCAGCTTGTGGCGGACGGCGCGCGGCGGAGCATTGAGATCCTCTTCTTCCAAAACCTGGACAGCCGAGGCGGCTGTCCCTACGCGAGACGAGGACTCCGCCGTCTTTGTGCCTGCGGCTGACAACGGCTGGCTCTTCTTGCAGCCGTCGCGATAGACGGCGACTGCCTTCAGGCCGAGCTTCCACGCCTGGAGGTAGGCGTCCATGATGTCTTCGACGGTTGCGTTCTCGGGAAGATTGACAGTCTTCGATATTGCCCCCGAGATGAACGGCTGAGCGGCCGCCATCATGCGGAGATGTCCGGTGTAGTGAATCGAACGCGTGCCCTTCGCCGGCTTGAAGGAGCAATCGAAGACGGCAAGGTCGTCATCTTTAATATGCGGCGCGCCCTCGATGGTGCCAGTCGCATCGATGTAGCTGACGATGGCGTCGGTCTGCTCGTGCGTGTATCCGAGCTTGAAGAGCGCGGTAGGCACGGTGTTGTTGACGATCTTGATCATCCCGCCGCCAACCAGCTTCTTGTATTTCACCAGCGCGAGATCCGGCTCAATACCCGTAGTGTCACAGTCCATCATGAAGCCGATGGTGCCCGTTGGTGCTAGTACTGTGACTTGGGAATTTCTGTAACCGTGCTTTTCGCCGTGCTGCAGGGCTTCGTCCCAGCACTGCTTGCTGGCTTCGAAGAGAGCGGTCGGGACGTTTCCTTTATTAATTCCGTTCACTGAGGCGCGATGCATGCGGATTACGTCCAGGAACGGTTCGCGGTTGATGTACCAGCCGGGGCAGGCGCCCCCGGGCATGGTTGGGATCGTGGTCGGAGCGCTCGCTTCGCTTCGCGAGACAGCCGAGGCGGCTGTCCCCACATGTGTCGTGGTGATACCAGCTCCTAGGTTTGTTTCTGACAAGTTCTTCTTTGTGGCTTCAGTTGCCGGGACCAAGGGCTCGCACTGTTCCGCGATTCGGCTGCTTTGCAGATAGGCTTCGCCGCACATGATGGCAGTCACGCAGGCGGCGTAGTCGCGGCCGGTGTCAGAGTCATACGGGTGACCTGCGGCCATCAGTAACGCGCCTAAGTTCGCGTAACCCAGGCCTAGCGGGCGATAGTCGTGCGAGTTGGCCATGATGGCTTGTGTGGGATATCCGGCGTTGTCGACCAGGATTTCCTGCGCGGTGATCAGGATGTCTACCGCATGACGGTAGGCGTCCACGTCGAACGTGCCATTGGGCGCGAACTTCAGCAGGTTCAGGCTAGCCAGGTTGCAGGCCGAATCATCGAGGAACATGTATTCGCTGCAGGGATTGCTGGCGTTGATTCTCGCCGTGTTCTTCGACGTGTGCCAACGGTTGACCGTGGTGTCGTACTGCATGCCGGGATCGCCGCAGTGCCAGGTGGCTTCGGAAATCTTGTGCAGCAGGTCTTTCGCTTTGTAGGTCTTCACGACCGAGCTATCGGTGACGCTGCGCGTGGAGAAGTCAGTGTCGCGGACTACCGCATACATGAAGTCATCCGTCACGCGGACAGAGTTATTCGCGTTCTGGAAGAAGATGCTCGAGTAAGCGTCGGAGTCGGGATGGGAGCCGTCGTATCCCACGGAGACGAGGGCGTGCGCCTTGGCTTCTTCTTTCTGCTTGCACTCGATGAACTCAACGATGTCGGGATGGTCGACGTTGAGGATGACCATCTTGGCGGCGCGGCGAGTCTTGCCTCCGGACTTGATTACGCCGGCGAAGGCGTCGAATCCTTTCATGAAGCTGAGCGGGCCGCTGGCGGTGCCTCCGCCGGAAAGAGTTTCGGTGGAACCACGCAGAGGAGAGAGATTGGTGCCGGTGCCGCTGCCCCACTTGAAGAGCATGCCTTCGGTTTTCGCCAGCGTCAGGATCGAATCGAGCGAATCTTTGACCGAGTTGATGAAGCAGGCGGAGCACTGGGGCTTGCTGTATCCCGTTACGCCGAATTCGACTTGTTGCTTCTGTACGTTCCAGTGCCAGTTCCGGCCGTCGGAGTTGGGCTCGATGCGGTCGCATCCGACGTTGAACCAGACGGGTGAGTTGAAGGCCGCGTACTGGCGGACGAGGATGTGCACGAGTTCGTCGTGGAAGGTGGCGCCGTCTTCCGGAGTGCGGAAGTATCCCTGAGCCATGCCCCAATCGCGAATGGTTTCTGCAACGCGGGAGACGAGTTGGCGGGCTCCGGTTTCGCGCTCAGGTGTGCCGATCTTGCCGTGCAGATATTTGCTCGCGACGATGTTGGTGGCGGTCATCGACCAGTCTTTGGGGACTTCGACGTCTTTCTGCTCGAAGATGACTCCGCCATGCGAGTCGGTAATCTGAGCAGTGCGGAGATCCCACTCGACTTCGTCGTAGGGAGAGACGCCCGGCTTGGTGAACCGGCGGCGGAAGGAGAGACCCGGAGACTTCTTCTTCTGAGTGGGAACGGTCGCGGGGCTGGACGGAGCGGCGGTCTTGGTTTCGGTTGTGGTCCTTAATTCTGCCATCAGGGGGCTCTCCTAATTAGATTCTATGCGGCTTCGATCGATTCGGGCGTCCGGGGGGAAACGGGGAATCGGGTAAAACGGAATCCAGTTGTAAGGAACTTTATCGTCGCCCTTCAGGGCTTTTTCGTTCGTCGAACAGCCCTCGGCTTTCGCCGCCGGCTTTGTGCTGACGCTGCTCGCGGCTGCGTCCCTTCCGTCAGAAGCCGGAAGGGAACGAGGAAGAACAGTGAATCGTAGTGGCCACGGCGGAATTGAGCCGAGGTGTGGTTGCGACTTCTGGAGGGTCGCACTCGGTTTTGGCAAGGCAATCGGCGCTGTCAGGCCGAAGGGATCGGCTGATATTTGATGGCTCGGGCGTCAGCTCCAGCGAAGTGGCGAAGTGCGATCCTATTCCCGTCGCTTTCTCAGCTGAGGAAATGATCCACTGATTCAGGGCGCTGCAGATGCTGCGGCGCTGGATTTGATCGTGAATCTCGACGAAGCGAATGAAATAGCGTCCGGAGGCCAGGCGTGCGCGCATGGGATTCTGCTGCGACAGCATGCGGTCGAGGACGAAAGCCATGTCGTCGTCTTCGAAGAACTTGGTTACGGCCAGCATGCGGTTGGCGGCGGGGGTTTTCGGGTCTCGCCTTCCGGCTTCCGGGACTGCGCCGCTCCCCTTCGCTTCGCTCAGGGTTCGCGGGACAGCCGAGGCGGCTGTCGCTACATGATCTCTGTCAAAGTCCACGACTTCTTCTGCCAGGGCGAATACACCGGGCTTGCTGGGGACTACCAGGAGACTGTGTTGGGACTCGCAACGGAACCAGTTCGACCATTGCAGGCGACGGTAATCCACGGGACGGTCGAAACCGTGTCGTGCCAACGATTCAGAAACTAGTCTGGTAAGGGTTTCCATTGCGGGCTCCTGGGTTCGGACTACTCCTACGGCAAAAAATTCTCGGCGCCGCTCGCTTGCTTCGCGGGCCGGGCGAGGCGCCCGTTGCCACACGGGCCGAACTACTGGCGTGCTCCGGGGGAGGATCGGGGCACGGCCACCGCACTCTCAAACCGGACTTCCGGCTTCCGTTGCTGCGGCCGCCGAAAGGCTGAAGTTCATGAATATGAAAGGTTTGGGCGCCTGACTCACGGATCAGGAAGCCTGGCGCCTGCGCCTCTATTTGCCCTTGCAGTTGCCGAGTCACCTCTGGCTCAGACGACTGCCGGTGTTCCTTCACTCTTCGAACTTCCACCCCATTCCCGTGGGGTGAAATTTCAGTGCTTGGGATTGCAAAGTTACTCCTGCCAGTTGTGCATGTCAAGGGAGAAACACTACAGGTTGTATCCCTAGCAATGACGGCCTTGATGCGGGATTGGGGGTCGGTTTTCCACAAAGAGCAGTTCCCAGTGACCCAGTTCTCAGTTCTCAGTTCTCAGTTCTCAGTTCTCAGTTCTCAGTTCTCAGTTCTCAGTTTGACCGTCATCCACAATGGGTTGCCTTGAACACGGGGAAACCATAGCGCTTCGTTGGAACTCAGAAACTTGAGAACTCGAAACCTTAAACTTTACTTTCATTACATGAGGCCGAGCCTGGACGAAGGCGCTCGCACGGGCTGGGGAGTTTTGCGTTGAGTGCGAGCCGTTTTGTCCAAGGTGACGCTTCCGAAGGAATCATCGCGGAAGTTGGTTTTGATCTTCTCGATCCTCAGCGGCTCGATCTGAAGGCTCGCCAAGCGCAAGCTGATGGGTTCTTCTTCTTCGTTCGATCGCTGAGGAGCGGGATTGGGACTGAGCCCCATGGGAACGTAAATGTCTTCGAAGATCCGGCGAGGAGCGATGCTCAGGACTCCGTCACAGGATTCCACCAGATAATCCCCTCTACGGCCACAGTGCTGCCGGCCAAGGTGGTCGGTGAAGGTAAGACTGGAATTGAGTTGTTTGGCCTTGACCAGGAATCTTGTGCGGTACGTTTTCCATTCAATCGTTTTCATGGCGCGCTGATCCCAAGAGTTCTGCTGGTAATTGTCCTCAAGGCGAATATGCGTCTGGGACGAACCAACTTTTGATATGAGGACGAAGCTGAATGTACGGTTGAATGGCACGCAGGTCAATTCCGCTTTTTGGTGCATTTGAGGAAAACAGCGTGTAGGAATTCGATGCTGAAACATCGTTCAAGCACGAGAAAAAAATGTCACGCTGGAGGCCGACATCACGGCATTTCTTGGATGTGGCAGAGGCGACGAATGAAATCTGGTAGAGTGGGCAGCCTGAATCTCCACAGGACGTGCACAGGAAATGCAGAAAGGCAGTTCTCAGTTCTCAGTTCTCAGTTCTCAGTTCTCAGTTCTCAGTTCTCAGTTCTCAGTTGGAGGGACTATGCGGCGCGGGGTTGCTTTGGGAGTTTCAATTTTGCTGGGCTTGCCGGTTTTTCTGTTCGGGCAGACTGCGGGCTCAAAGACGATCGCGCTGCGCTGCGGGAATCTTTTCGATTCGCGCGGGGATTCGTTACGCAGGAACGTCGTGATCGTCATCGAAGCCGACAAGATTAAGGAACTCGCAACTGCCGCGCCCGCCTGCTCGGAGGTAATCGATCTTTCCCACGAAACTTGCCTGCCGGGGTTGATTGATACGCATACGCACATTCTGCTGCAAGGAGACATCACCGCCGCGGACTATGACGAGCAATTGCTGAAGCAATCGCCGGAGTATCGGACGATCCTGGCGACCGTGAATGCGAGGCGGGATCTGGAATACGGGTTCACATCGATCCGCGATCTCGAGACCGAGGGCGCGGGATATGCCGATGTCGATGTGAAGAAGGCCATCAACAACGGAGTGATTCCCGGGCCGCGGATGCAAGTCGCAACTCGTGCCCTGGATGTGACTGGAGGCTATCCACTACAGGGATATGCGCCCGCCGTGATCGTGCCGCACGGAGTGCAGGTGGTGGACGGGCCGGACAACGCGCGTCAGGCGGTGCGAGAGCAGATAAGCCTTGGCGCGGACTGGATCAAGGTCTACAGCGACCGGTCCTACCGAGTGCGCGCGGATGGAGTGCTGGATGACATTCCCACGTTTACCCTTGAAGAATTGAGGGCCATTGTGGACGAAGCGCACCGTGAGCGCCACAAAGTCGCATCGCATGCCATGGCCTTGTACGGTGTGCACAACTCCGTTGAGGCGGGCGTGGATTCCATCGAGCATGGGAACTACATTGCGGATGACGACCTGAAGACGATGGCGTCGCGCGGGATCGTCTACGTGCCGACCATTTACGTGGGCGAGTACGTTGCGCAGGGCCGGGCGGCGGCGGGAGCCCCGGTGTGGGTGAAGATGATTCAGATTCATGAAGACACATTCCGACGGGCGATGAAGGCCGGAGTGAAGATCGCTTTCGGGACCGACGCGGGAGGCTTCGATTGGAAGATCAATCCGGCGAAGGAATTCTCGTCGATGGTGAGGTTTGGGATGACTCCGGCGCAGGCGATCCGCGCGGGCACGATCAATGCGGCGGAGTTGTTGGGGATGAAGGATTCGCTCGGGACTCTCGAAGCAGGGAAGTTGGCCGATATTGTGGCGGTGCCGGGGGATCCCATGGCGGACATCAGCTTGATGGAGAAGGTGGATTTCGTGATGAAGGGCGGAGTGGTGTACCGGAAGCCTTAGCCTTTGCCCTCCGAAAACTCACCACAGAGGGCACAGAGGAGCACAGGGATTGGAGACTACAGGAATTACCCTAGCGGAACTGAGGGCCGATCTGTTGACAATCGCCTGTAAGGTTCAAAATCCGTAAGGAGTACACCAATGACGACTGATCCGGTTTGTGGATTTAGAGTCGATGACACGGACTCGCAGCATCAGGCGCAGTATGGCGGCCAGACGTATTCATTCTGCTCGCAGCAGTGCAAGAATGAGTTTGAGCAGAATCCGGAGCAGTACGCGAAGTCGGCGGCTTAGGACAAGGACGCAAAATGAGCAAAGGCCCTTGCTTTGGCAAGGGCCTTTAAATGTATCAGCTAGGGGCGTGAGACTGTGGCGCCCGGGACGCTCCCCTTCGCTTCGCTCAGGGTCGCGGGGCGGACGAAGACGTCCGCCCCTACACAAGACTAGCGGTGGGCCAGGGCTGGTTCGTGGACTCCTTTGCCTGCTTTGAAGGCGGCGTAGCGCTTGTTGATTTCGTCCCAGTTGACTACGTTCCACCACGCGGCGAGGTATTCGGGACGGCGGTTGTTATATTTCAAGTAATAGGCATGCTCCCAGACGTCGTTGCCGAAGATGGGATAAAGTCCCTGCGAGATGGGATTGTCCTGGTTCGGCGTAGAGATGATCTGCACATCGCCGTTCGGCTTCCCGGCGAGCCAGGCCCATCCTGAGCCGAATTGCTTCACGCCCGCGTCATTGAACTTCGTCTTGAAGTCGTTGAAGTTGCCGAAGGCCTTCTGAATGACTTCAGCGATAGCGCCGGTGGGATCGCCTCCGCCCTGGGGCTTCATGATCTTCCAGTACATGGAGTGGTTGACGTGGCCTCCGCCATTGTTGCGGACGGCGGCGCGGATATCCTCTGGAATAGCGTTGAGGTCGCGGATCAGGTCTTCGGCAGATTTGCCGGCGAGTTCGGGATGCTTCTCAAGGGCGGCGTTCAAGTTCTTTACATAGGTGCCGTGGTGCATGTCGTGGTGCAGCGTCATGGTCAGCTTGTCGATCGTGGGTTCAAGTGCCTCGTAGGCATAGGGCAATGGGGGTAGTTCGTGAGCCATTTTCTTCGTTCCTCCAGGCTTTTGAGATGACGGGAGATTGGATTTCGATGCAAGGTTCGTTGGGTCATTATAGCTCCGGGACGATTGTGCGGATCAGAGGGCCTCAAACCAATCGCGAGGTTTGTGGCGCTGCCACGCCTCGCTTCGCTTCGGCGGGGCGGACGAAGGCGTCCGCCCCTACACACGCTATTTCCGGCCTAGCAGGCGGATTCTTGAGGTGAAGGCTCTTCCCTGGCACGCGGTGAAAGTCGGGTTAGGGTGAGAGGAGTCGATTACGTTGTTCACTACATAAGGATTGCAGCGTCCGGTGATGTTGTCGAAGCCTCCGCGCAAGGCCCAGTCTTTGTGGAAGAGATGGAATTTCTTTTCGAGTTGCAGGTTCAGGGAGAAGTAATCAGGAAATCGTTCCGCACCGGGCTTGCCAATGAGTTCATGCTGATCGTTCAAAAGGCTGAAGGGAAATCCGGTGCGGGCTTCCATCGAATAGGCGAGTTCGAATTTGTGGAAGATCGGAAGGCTGAAAAAGGGAAGATATCCCCAGGAAAGAAAGCGGTTGGGCGTGTCCCAGGGGTAAGGACCGGGTTGCTGCGAGCTGAGGACTGGATTGTCGACGTTGAAATCGAGAGCCTGGTTGGTGCGGACGCGCGAGCGTGTGTACGAACCCATAATCGTATAAGTCTCGCGGAAGTTGTGCCGAAGCGAAATTTGGAACGCGTCGTAATGGTCTTCACGAGTATTGCGAAGAATGAAATCACCCGTCGCTGTTGAATTCCGCGTGTCGTAAACGAACCCGTTGGTGCCATGGCGGCGCAGGAATTCTGCTTTCAGGTAGACCGCCCTCGGCAGTTTCTTTTCGAAACCGAGGCTCCAGTTGAGGAATCGAGGGGGTTCGAGCGTGTTGTCGTTGATTGAAAACGTGGTTGTGAGGGGCCCGGTTGGGGTGACGCAGTTGGTCGGCGTAATGCATGTGGGATTGGTGGCGAAGAATACGTCTTTCCGGCTGCCCGCAAACGGGCGGGCGATCAGGAACAGCGGAGTCGCATCATAGACGAGGCCGATTCCGGCTGACAGTTTGGTGTCGCCGGAATTATCGAGCACATAGGTTCCGGCAAGACGTGGCGAAAACGCCCCTTCGTGGTAGATCGAGTCCCAATCGAAACGAATTCCGGGCTCAATGAGCAGGCGATCGCTGACACTCCAGCGATCTTGGATGTAGGCGGTGACCTCGGTGTTTGTTTGCTCATGAGGCAGGGCGGGAGTGAACGTGGAGTAACGAATGCAAGGAAAGTTTTTGTCTTGCGGCGCAGTGAAACAAATGTCGGCAGGTTCCGGGCCGGAAACCTGCGCCGTCAAAAACGAAATTGGTTGACGATTGAACTGGGCATCATAAGCCAGGCGGTCGAGATCGGTCCCGACCTTGAAATCGTGACGGCCGTGCCAGTAGCGGGGCGAAAGATACAGATTTGCCAAGCCTTGCCAGCGAGTGGCGGTCGAGTGCTCGTTCAGATAGTAGTTTCCAAACGCGGTGCTGGGAGTGATCTGGTAGGGGGCCGTCCCGTAAGGTGTGAGGCGCAGATTGTATTGACTGAAGGCAAGTCCGGTTTCCAGCAGTTCGCCGCTGTTGAAGTAATGCTGGTCTTTCACGCTGGAAATGTAAGCGGTCTCAACATCCTGCGGATTCGTCTGTTGCGGGCTCTGCGGTGAGAGATACGTGTACTGATCGTGCAAGTAATTGACGAGGAAACTGGTTGTGAGAATGTTGCGGCTGGTCAGGTTCGTTTGAACCTTGGACAGATTGCCAATACGCCAGATGTAGTCGCTGTCCTGGTCGATCGGGAGAGCGGTGTAAACCAGATTGTTGTATTCGCCTTCGAATGCGTTATAGAACCAGATTCTCCGCTTAAGGATTGGGCCCGACGTGGTGAAGCGGGGAAGGAATTGATTGAAGCGCCATCCATGCTTGTTCTGGATGGAAGGAATGAAGTTGGTGGCGAAAAAACGATAGTGATCGTCGCCGATGCCCGTGTTGAGATGGAGGATTCCGGCAGATCCTTTGCCGGATTCGGCAGGCTCGCGGGAGGTCTCGACCTGTATGGAGCGGAAAGCGTCGGCGCTAACGTGAACCACGAGTTGTCCATTGGCGGGTTGCGTGACGTTGAAGCCATCGAGCTGCGTTTGGGTCTGGTAGGTTTGCGCTCCGGCGATGTGAGGCTGGCCAAACTGGTCTTGGACCACGCCGGGAATGAAGTTGAGCGCGTTGCGGTAGTCATGTGTGCCTGGATAGACGATGTCGATGACGTCAAGTCCGCTGATGGTTTCCTGGGCAGCGATTTGTGCGGGATCGATGGCCACAGGGGATTCGCGCACGTCGACGGTTTCATGGACCTCTTGCTGGTGAGAGATCGCGACTTCTATGTTCGAGGTGCGGGTTATCTCCAGCGCAGCCTGTTGAAGAGCGTAGAAGCCCTCTTTTTCGACGCGCAGCTGGTATTGGCCCGGAGCGAGATTCGGGAACTGGCACCGTCCCGTGTAGTCAGTCTCACATCGAATGGGAATCTGCGGCGGGGCTTCCAAAGAAATCCGAGCGGAAGGAACGGCGACTTCGTTTTCATCAACGACGGTGATCACAGGCGCAGAGCCGACTTGGGCGGCAGCCGTACAGACGAGGGCGACGGTCAGGAGGAGAACACGCATCCGTTCAACTCATTGTATGTGTGAATGACAGAACTGGTTTCTTGAAATGCGGAAACCCTGCCAAGCGGGAGTGGCAAGATGTTCTCCCTCCCCTCGGCGAGATTATCCGGCCCGCTGTTTTTGCCGTCGCCTGAAAACCATCCGAGCTTTCTCTGGGACCGCAGTTACAATGTGAACCATGTCGGCAGCGCATTCAATGGATTCGCGATCCGCGCCACAACCTTTGCCGCAGCGCGGTAGTTCAGCCGGGGCAAGTCAAACACGTCGGCGCGACGGTACCTTGCTCCGCATCATCGCGGTGCTCAAATTCCTGAAGGCAGCGTCCTTAATTGCTTTATCGGTCGGAGTCTTCCGGACAATGCATCAGGATATTGGCATCCGGTTGGAGCACTGGATCAGAGCGTTGCACCTGGACCCGGGGAATCGGCACATCGAAATGTTTTTGGAACGAGTGTCGAATCTGAGTGCAGCGCAGGTGAAAAGGCTGGGACTTGTCGGGCTGCTCTATGCCGGACTGTTCCTGGTTGAAGGTACGGGATTGTGGCTGCAGCGCCGCTGGGGAGAGTGGGCAACAGTAGTGATCACCGGGCTTTTGATTCCGGTGGAGATCTATGAGATCGCCCGGCATCTGACCATTGTGAAGATTCTCGTGCTGCTCGTGAACATTGCGGTGGTGGCTTACCTCATTTGTCGAATTCGGTCGACCGACAAGGCGCAGGCATGAGTTTGGCAACGTCCCAGAAGCCGACCTCTGGGCCAGAATGACTTCCGTGATTCGGGAGCAATGCGCAGCCCAAATCGCACATTGGTAAGCACTAGTCGATTGCTCAAGAGTCTGTTTCGAATGCCGTCCCAGACCCGCACCGAATTAGGCGCCAAAGGAGCTGTGGCACGACTGGCGAAATGGAGCAGGACAGGCAACCTCCGCACATTTCTCGGATTGAAAGCTCGCAAGCACCTGGCCACGCACGTTCTGCGTTCAGATAACATAAGCGTCCCGGCAACCGGGGATTGTCCCCCAACAGCTCCCGCAGTCGCCGGCAACGCCCGTTTCAACGGCAACGGCTACTGCACCGTGAACTTCGTTGGACTACTCGCCGATCCTCCCGGCGTTGTGATGGAAATCGGCACCGCTCCCGCCGCCAGTCCCGATGGCACTACCGCTGTTACCTGCGAGTCCGAAACCACCGTGAAGGTTGTAGCCTTCACCGTGCCGAACTTCACCGTGGAGGCCTGAATCAGTCCGGTGCCGTTGATCGTCACCAACGTTGCCGCTGGACCGCTCGGCGGGGTGAAGCTTGTGATCTTCGGCTTTACCTTGTAGGTCTGCGGACTAGTCAGAGTGGTCGCACCCGTCGTCACCGTGACGGTGCCGGTGTGCGCTCCCACGGGAACAAGAGCCGTTAGATATGTCGTGCCCGACAACGTCACCGACGCAGCCGCCACACCGCCGAACTTCACCACCGACGCGCTGCCAAATCCCTGGCCAAACAGGCCCACGCTCGCGCCCACATTGCCCGTTTTTTGCATCGGCTCCAGACTCACAAAGGGCGCGTCGCCGGTAGCTACGCTGAAGAACGTGCCTTGGCATATTTGGGTGCAGGTGGTGCTAGTGCCTCCGCCAGCCGGGGTGGTTCCATACACCAGTCCGTTTGTATTCTGAATCAGCGTGGAGCTGGGCGAGTTCCCGTCAACGTTGGTCGACGGGAACATGAACGCCGAGAACACGTTGGCGGAAGTTAGTTTGTAGATGCTCCCGCCGTAAAGCCCGTAAGCCGGGTTAACCCCGTAGAAGGTTCCGTCCTTCACTTGCAGCAGATTCACTGGCGGACCGACATTGTTGACGCAGGACGCATCGGTCGCATTGTTGAAATCGTGCAAATCGGTAGAGACTCCGGCTGTGGTCATCTTGTAGATATTTCCGGCGCCGTTCAACGCTCCCTGGTTCGTGGCTCCATACAGCTTGCCATCCTTGCCCTGTATCATTCCAGTACAAGGAGTCTGGCCGGTGGTGAACGCGAAGTCGTGAATTTCTTTGAAAATGCCGGCAGTGCTGATCTTGTACACGCAGCCTGCGCCCTGAACGACGGCGCAATTCGCAAGCGTGCCATAGAGATTGCCATCGCTGCCCAGCGCCACCACAATAAAGCCATTGCTGCGGGAAGTTGAAAAACACGCTTTCCGCTCCAGCCGGAGATATCTTGTAGATCGCGCCGCTGCCGCTAGCTCCGCAGGCCGCACCGCCCCGTACATATTACCGTCGCGGCCAAAGTTGGCAGGTGACATCCATCCGAGCTCTTGTGGGGCGGAGCCGGGAGAGTCGGTGGAAGTCGAGCTTCGCTCGACGGACAGCCGATGGCGGCTGTCCCCACAAAATCCTGCTAATGATCAGGATTTGGTCGCGAGGTACTGGCAGACGCGTTTGATGGTGTCGCGCTGGTTATCGTTCAGAGTGAGGAACTCGAATCCGTAGCGCAGTCCCTGGCGGTAGCGGACGATGGCGCGAACCTTAATGGGATAGGGAGTCAGCGGGAGAGGAATTTCCAAGGTCACGATCTCGCCGGGTTCAAGGCTCCCTGTCAGCGTAGCGCCGATGCCATCCTGGCCCATCTCCGTGGAGCGGCCCCAGCATTGACGGAATTCGCCCGCCTGAAACATCTTGACCTGCAAGCGGACATCAATCACGAACCGGGGAAACCGGCGGGTAAAGTTCTGCTTGCCCGGCGTGCGCTCGCCGCTGGACGTGTTGCTGCCATTTTCGGCACCCGCGGCGGCGGCTTGAGCTTTCTTCTCGATAGCCATGCAATGTGAGGCTCGACGCTGAGCCTTTAGCAAACAGTCCTTTAATTTCCATGCAACAGATAACCGGGCTCGAGCGGAAGCTTCCCGGCGAGTTTTACCACCGAAACTCTGCTGTTGATCGCGTAAACATCGACGACGCCGACCGCTCCCGGAATGGAAGCCACCTTATTGACCAGGTCTTCATCCGACTCAACAATCATGATGGCAGGATGATTGGTGCGCCCGTGGTTGGCCGAGGCGATGAGATCCTTCACTTGCGCCTCGGGCAGTTCGTAGACTTTTTCCAAAAACAGCTTCATCTCCGGAGTAGCCGGAGCGCGCATGATAAGAGTGACGGGTTTCCCATCGGGCCAGCGGTTGGTCTGGGCTTTGCACACCTTTACCAGGTCCGGCAAGGAGATGGCGGCAAACGAATTGGCCTTATTGGAGACGACCGCGAGGTCGCGCCCGGCTGCCAGAGAAACGCTGACCGCTACAAATAATGAGGCGCTTATGACTTTGCGGTAGAACACTCTCTCTCCCACAAGACAGGACAGTCCATACGATCGATTTTCGTGGAATTTGGTCATCGGCTCAACGTAACCAAGGTCATGTGCCTCAGGAGACGTGCGGAGGCCGACTCTATCCTGCTCACCCCTCGAGTTCCAGCGATCTTCTAGAGGGGAAAGGCGGTAAAAGCTCATATATCGAGGGGATTGGCAAGTGGCCAGAGATCAGGTACGCTATCGCTTCTCATAGTTACGAAGGACTAGTCTCCGATGACAAATCGAATCTCGTACACTCCGCAAGATTTCCAGAAAATGTGCAAACAGGCCGAAAGAGATCACGAGAGCAAGAAGTTGGTGTTTCTGATGGAGCGGGTGAAGCGGCAGATCGCGGAGCGCTCCGATTCCGGTCTGAACGCCGATGCCGGAAAACGGTCCGCCGCGGTGAACTCGGACTCTGGTTCGAGGCTTCCTATCCGCTCAGTTCCTCTCGAACGCTAACCTTATTTTGCCTGGTTTTCCACCAAGTGTTTTCCTGATTGTGTCGTCGTAAAACTTTTTATCCATCCACAACTTTGTTTTGCGCTAGAATCGCGTTACTTTGCGGATTGGTCCCGGCGTTGGCGGGACGCAATGTGGTTTCGAGCCGTGCCTTCCCCCAGGAGGAGTAGATGTATCGGCAATTCACAGGCACCCAAGCGGATTTTCGTCCGCTGCGGGATGTTGACTCTCAACTGCGTGACCAGACCCAGGATTTTACAACCTCATTCAACACAGGAAATTACGATCACGCCGCCCGGTTATTTGCGGACGACGGCGTGCTCATGGCGCCCCAATACGAAGGGGCTTATGGACAAAAGCACGTGGAGCGTCTGCTTCGCCAGTTGGGTGAAGCAGGGTACAGCGATTTGCGCATGGAGACGACTCGAGTGGATCATTCCGGCGACATGGCCATGGAACTCGGCCGCTTTTCGCTCGTGATGCGAAGAGCCGACGGGGCGATGATTCAGGAGCAAGGGAAATACGTCCGGGTGTGGCGCCGCCTGGGCGCTTGGCTGCTGATGGCCGATTGCTGGAACTGGACGGCGCCGGCGGCGAGTGATCGCGCGGCATAAAAAATGGAGAGAGATCCACGGGAAACGCCCGCTGACGAGAGTGGGCATGGGGCGGGAGGAAAGGCAGTCGACCCGGGGCAGTATTGTCCGAATTGCTCCTCAAAGTTGCAGGAAAGCGGTTGCAAGATGAAGTGTCCGCAGTGTGGGTTTTACCTGAGCTGCTCGGATTTCTACTGAGATTGTTGATTGCTGATTGTTGAATAACGACCCTTCCTTTTGGATTTCACCCAGCCGTCTACCTCGCCGATTTTCAATCAGCAATCAGAAATTCAACAATCCTCGGCGCCCGAGACGCACGAACCGATTCCGTCTACAATAACTGCGCGACTTTATTTCCGATTTGTGAGGAGAACGTCATGCAACGCAAGGCCAGTGCAGTTTGGAAGGGTGGGTTAAAGGACGGTAAGGGAACGATTTCGGCTCCAGGAGGAGTGCTGAACAATACGCCATATTCTTTTACGACGCGTTTTGAGAACGCTCCGGGAACGAATCCGGAGGAGTTGATTGCGGCAGCGCATGCGGGATGCTTCTCGATGGCCTTGTCGGCGCAGCTGGGGGGCGCGAATCTCATGCCAGAGAGCATTTCGACCAGCGTGACCCTGTCGCTCGAAAAGCTGGACTCAGGGTGGACCATTACTTCCAGTCACATTGATGTTGTGGGCAAGGTGCCTGGCGCCGACGCGGCGACCTTCCAGAAGTATGCCGAGGCGGCGGAGAAGGGATGTCCGGTTTCGAAAGTGCTCAACGCGAAGATCACGATGAACGCAAAGCTGGAGTAAAGGCTGCTTAATTGCGGGTGTTCCCGGGGAGATGTCATCCTGAACAGCGGCGCAGCCGTTGGGAGGACCGTACGTGAGCCGGATGTTTAGATGTGGTTGGTTGGGAACGCCCCGTGCATCCAGCGGACACGATCTTGGCGACTGTATTGCCGCTTCAATCGCTTCGTAGGGTCCCTCGGAGGGCTATCGCCCTCCTCAGGATGACATCCCTGCCACGTTGGTGACCTCGCGACCGAACGTCGGATGATCTCGAGCGAACTTCGTACCAGTGAGATCGTTTGACAGCGAGCGACCGGCCTGTAGAATAGTCATGCAGGTCTTCCTGATCCGGCGGCCTTGGGCCGTCGCGACGATTGAAGTCCACTTGCCATCGTGGCGGAATTGGCAGACGCGCATGGTTCAGGTCCATGTACCGGCAACGGTGTGGGGGTTCGAGTCCCTTCGATGGCACCAAAGCAATTATTGATTTCCTGATTGTTGGATAAACGGCCCTCCCACTGCGCCAGTCGTTTGCAGCTGAAGTCTTTCCTCTTCGTTTCCTGAATCAGTTCACATGTGCCGAAAGCCCTTTCATCATCAGCCCATTCAGCGTGATCTTCATGTCGATCGTGGTCGGATGGTTCTCGCCCAGCGTTTTGGCGGCAATGTTGAAGGCCCGGCTCATCAGCAACTGGGCTCCACTAAAGTTCCCCGTGGCTTGCAGCAGCTTCGCCAGCATACCCATGGTGCTGGCGGTCTCAGCATGGTTGGGTCCCCAGGCTTTCTCCATCACAACCAGCGCGCGCCGGTAGATGGTCTCTGCCTCGGCGAATCGTCCCCGCTTGTGAAGAAGCGTGGCCAGATGAAAGAGAGTCGACCCAACCGCGCGATTATCGGAACCGAGAGCGTGCTCATAGAACAACAGTGCGCGGCGCAGAAGAGAATCGCACTCTTCGGAGGTCCCGGCCTGTTGAAGTGTCAATGCCAGATTGACGAGGGTCACGGCGATTTGGGGATCGCCCGGCTTGAGGACACTTTCTTTGATCCCGAGCGCCTGGCGTAGGAGCGGGACCGATCCCTGGGCATCCCCTTGCCCCATGCGCAAGCCGGCCAGCGTTTCCAGTACTTGTGCGCATGAGAAGTGGCCGGGGCCAAACGCCTTTTCCCGCAATGCCAGCGCGCGCCAGAAAAGAGGTTCGGCAGCCGCAAAATCGCCTCGGTCCTGCAGCACCGAGCCCAAGTGGAAGAGTTGGGTCGAGACGAAAACTGCCGCGTCCTCGCCCACTCGTTCTCCCATGGCAAGGGCGCGCCGAATGCGGGACTCAGCCTCGGCGTATTCGCGATTGCGGAACAGGCTCCAACCCAGCGTGCCGAGCGTGACGGAGATGCCGGCGTCGTTCGCCGGTAGAAGCGCTTCTCTGATCTTGAGCGCTCGTCGAAGCAAGCTGAGCGAATCCGCGACCTCCCCTTTTGCGGTCAGCAACGACGCGAGCGCCTCCAGGCAATCCGCTGTGGCCAGAGAGTCCTTGGGGTCAGATTTTTCCTGTAATGCCAGTGCGCGCCGCAACAGAGGTTCCGCGGCGTCACACTTATCGTTTTCCGTCAGCATGCGACCGATTTGGTTGAGTGTCGGGATAAGACGCGCATCTTCCGCTCCCAAAGCGGTTTCCTGAATCGCCAACGCGCGACGATACAGCCCCTCCGCACCGCCGATATCCGCTTTCTTCCACAGGAGTTCCGCAAGTCCCAAGAGCGTGGAGCACAATTCGCGGCTATCCGCGCCCATTTTCTTCTCTCGAATGGAAAGAGAGCGCTGCAACAGGGATTCTGCTTCCTCCAACTGACTCTGCTGGCTCAGGGTGATGCCGAGATTGGTGAGGGAGAGCGCCAGTTCCTCTTGGTCTAGGTCGGGATTCAGTTCGTGCAGCGCGAGTGTCCGGCGAAAAGCATCCGCGGCGCCGGCCAGGTCTTCTTTCCGATGCAGCAACAGTCCCAGCGAGTTGAAGACCGCAGCTGCTCCGCGGTCCTTCTCGCCATAGTTTGCGGAGCGGATCTCCAGCATTCGCCGAAGCATGACAATGGCGGCATCTGGGTTTCCTTGACCGTGATACAGTTGCGCCAGCCAATCGAGGGTTTGAAGCAGGTCTGTCGAATACGGACCTACGTTCAACGCCTGGATATAAACGACACGATGCAGCAACGGAATGGCCCCAGCGAAATCGTGCCGCAGCATTTTGAAGTGCGCGATACGGCGCAGATAAATGCCGACTTCAATGCTGTCGCGTCCAGCTTTCTTCTGGGCGCTCTGGATGAGGCGGTTTAAGGTTTGTTCGGCGAGTTCGAAGTTCCCCTGGGCGGCGTAGTTGTCCGCTTGCCGGTTAAGGTCGGCGGCATCGGGCGCGAAGAAATTCCTGCCCCCCGCAAAAAGCGTGCGCAGCAGGAAGAATAATAAAAACAGAATTGCGCCTTCCACGGGATACCTCGGGACGTGGCTGACCAGTCAAGTATAACTGCCCTGGCACCTTTGGTAGTTCTATGCAAAGCGACTGAAATGCGGCACAATCATGCCTTGCGGGGAAGGGTGGCGATTTGAAGATTTCGCAGAAAGGACTGTACGCGCTGCAGGCCATGATGACCTTGGGGCGGCGGTACGAGCAGGGCGCGATCAAGATTCGCGACATTGCAGCGGAAAGTGATCTGCCTGAGAAGTTTCTGGAACTGATACTGCTGGAACTGAAGAACGCGCGCATCGTCGACAGCGTGCGCGGCGCACGCGGCGGTTATCAGTTACGCCGTGCTCCGTCGGAGATACCATTGAGCGACATCATCCGCCTGGTGGATGGACCGCTGGCGCCCATGGGCGATGCCGAGCAGCTGCGTGGACTGATCGTGAAAGATGCGGACCACCGGGCACTCTATGAGGTGTTCCTGGCCGTACGGGATGCAGCCGCAAAGATTCTGGAGCATACCACCGTCGCCGATCTTATCGCCGGGGGGGGTCAGAGTAAGAAGACCGCATCCGGACCGCCCCAGGCGGGCGCGAAGAGAATGAAGATGTGAGTAGCAAATGCCAGGATCGAGAACTGTCAACGCGCACGCCTGACATGTTGTGAACCGATCCTGCACCACGTCAGCACGCAAAATCAGCCTAAAATGGCCTCCGCGCGCAAGTTTGTTTTTTAGTCACTCCCAGCGTATATTAAAAGACTGAGAACTGCTGTGTACCGGCTTTTGGCGAAGCACACCAGTGGGCGCAAGCCCACTTTTTAGTTGGTAGGCCCCGTCGGTGATGCGGCCATCCGCCAGTAAGTTATTGGATTCATGGCGCTTGACGTTGAACGTGTGCGGGAAATTGCAGGCCGGGTCGCCGCCTCCAGCGGACTCGAAGTTTTAGACATCGAGTTCCTCGGCGGAGGCAAGGCGCGGATGCTGCGGGTGTTTCTGGATAAGCCGGCGGCAGGGAACGATCCGCTCGCGGGAGTGACGCACGAAGACTGTGCGAACTTCAGCCGCGAGTTCGGCACGATCCTCGATGTAGAAGACGTAATGCCGGGTTCGTACACGCTGGAAGTGTCGTCTCCGGGGCTGGATCGCAAACTGGTGAAAGCTGCGGATTTTTCGCGCTTCACCGGAAGCCGGCTGAAACTAACGACGCGCCAGCCCGTCAACAACAGCACGCACTTTGAAGGCCGCCTTGAAAGCTTTCAGGAAGGCCGCCTGACGCTGGATTTGAGCGTGGCCAGCCACAAGTCGCGCAAGAAAATGGGCGACGCGGCCGGACAGAAAATTGAAATTGATTTCGCCAACATAGAGAAGGCGAATCTGGTCCCAGAGATCTAGTGCTCAGCGCATCTGAGAACTGAGAACTGGCAACAGAGAACTGATTTTTATGGCTAGCGAGCTTTACAACATCATCGAAGGCGTGAGCCGGGAAAAGGGAATCGATCCGCAGATTGTGGTCAGCGCGGTGGAAGACGCCATTGTTATGGCTACGCGCAAGCACTACAAGTCGCAGGAGAACTTCCGCGCCAAGCTCGACAAAGAGAGCGGAAAGATCAGCGCCTATGCCGTGAAAGCAGTGGTGGAGACTCCCGAGCAGGTGGAAGATCCCAACCTGCAGATTACGGTGGAAGACGCGCGCAGAGTCGATCCCAGCTTGGAGGTCGGTGGCGAGTTGCTGACTCCCAAGCCTATCGATGGCATTCTCGGGCGCATCGCCGCTCAGCTCGCCAAGCAGGTGATTTTCCAGAAGGTGCGCGAAGCCGAGCGCGACACGGTTTACAACGAGTACATCGGACGTGTCGGCGAGATTATCAACGCGACGGTGAAGCGCGTCGAAGGGCCGGACGTAATTTTCGACATCGGCAAGGCCGAGGCCCGCATGCCCCGCAAGGAGCAGTCGCGGCTCGAGTCGTTTGCCGTCGGGGAGCGGGTGCGCGTAGTAATCGTGCGTGTTGAACGCGCGTCAAAGGGCCCGGGTGTTGTGGTTTCGCGCGCCGCGCCGGAACTGGTACAGCACCTGTTCCAGACCGAAGTTCCCGAAATTTACGATGGCACGGTCGTGATCCGCGCGACCGCGCGCGAGGCTGGCGAGCGCACGAAGATCGCAGTCATGTCGAAGGACAAGGACGTGGATGCCGTCGGCGCGTGCGTCGGCATGAAGGGAATGCGCGTGCAGTCGATCATCCGCGAGCTGCGCGGAGAGAAGATTGACATCATCGAGTACCACGAAGATGCCGTCACGTTCGCTGAAAAGGCGTTGCAGCCGGCGAAGGTAAGCCGCGTCACCGTAGTTGACAGTGCGGAAAAGCATTTGGAAGTCGTGGTCGACGACAGCCAGCTCTCGCTTGCCATCGGCAAGAAGGGACAAAACGTCCGGCTTGCGGCCAAGCTGCTGGGATGGAAGATCGACATCAAGAGCGAGGAAGAGAAGCGCCAGGAAGTAGAGCTGCAGATGGCAGCGATGGTGCCGCAGGCTACCACTCCGCTCGAGAGCGTTCCGGGACTAGGTGAAGGTGTGCTGGAGAAATTGACCGCGGCGGGTGTGACGACGGTAGAAGCGCTCGCAGACATGACGCCGGAACAGCTCGAGGCCATTGAAGGCATCGGTCCCAAAACAGTGGAAAAAATCAGCCTCGCGGTCAATAATTATTTCGCGAGTCTGGAAGCAGGTGCGGAAGGTGCGGTTGAGGTTGAAGCCGCTGAGGGAGAAGCCGCTCCCGAAGAAGCATCCGCAGAAGCTGCAGTCGACACAGGCGAAGCCGCACCGGCTGAGCCGGCCGGCGAAACAGAATCTGTAAATAGCGAAGGCGAGCCTGTGCCCGACGAAGGTGCAGCTCAAAAAACAACCGAATAATCATGGCACGCACACGAAAGTTCGATTGCGTGCGAGTCCAAGAAGCTGACTCCGTGAGGCTGCGATGAAGACCTAGCACAACGCGGGGAAACAGAAAGGCCGGATGAGTAAGGTTCGAATCAACGATCTCGCCAGGGAGCTGGAAGTTAAAAGCAAAGCCATTCTCGATACGCTACCGCTTGTCGGGGTGACTGAGAAGAAGACCCATTCCAGTTCGCTCGAGGAGCATGAAGCAGAAAAAGTGCGGGCCCACATCCGCGGCTCGTCCGAAGCGCAGTCGCCGTCTGCGCGCGCGGCGCGCACCCTGCGCGGCGAAGAAGAAATCAAGACCAAGATTGATCTGTCGCACATTTCCCGTCCGGGTGATGTGCTGAAGGCGATCACGCAGAAGAAGGAAGCTGCGGCTGCGCCTGCGCCGCCGCGTCCCGTGCAGCCGGTCGCTCCGCCGAGGCCCACAGTCGTGGCACCTGCTGCGAAGCCTGCTGCTCCCGCGCCGCCCGCACCCGTTTCGGCTCCGCAGACGCCCGCTCCTGCTCCGCGTCCCACGATTGTGCCGCCGGCGGCTGAGAAGCCACCGGCTCCTGTTGCACCGCCAGCACCACCAGCGGCCCCGGTAGCGGTCGCACCAACGCCTCGTCCTGTAGCGCCGCCACCAGCGGTGGTTACTCCGACCGCGCCTGCAGCGCCATCGGTGACAGCTTCTGCATCGCCTGCTGCTCCCGGGGCTCCGAGCACACCGCGTCCAACCGCACCGCCGGTTGCAGCCGCGCCGCAAACACCAGCGCCGCGCATGATTGTTCCGCAGACCGGACCACGTCCGGTCTATAAGGCTCCGCCTCCGCGTCCTGCTCCACCAGCACCAATAGCGCAAGCCGGAGCTTCGGTGGGAACGATGCGTCCTGCGCCCGGGCGGCCCGTTCCCGGTCAGCCGATTTTCCAGCGTCCTCGTCCGCAAGGAGCGCCAGGAGTTGGTGGGGCGCGTCCGCCGCTTCGCCCCGGCGAGCGCCGTCCCATGCATCCCACGCGCTCGGCTCCAACTGGGCCGCGTCCGATTGGAGTTGGCCCAGGGCTTCCTCCTCCCGGGCCGGTTCGGCCGGGAAGCCGTCCGGGTGCGCCTGCGCGCAGGCCCGGACAGCGCTACGTTCCGCGCGGAGTAAAAGAAGGCCCAATGAAGGGCTACGTTCCGCCACCGCGCATGGTGGTGTCGAACGAGCCGATGCCGATCACCCGCAATATCACGATCACCGAGGGCATCAGCGTAAAAGATCTTGCCGAGAAGCTCGACATCCGCGCCAAGGATCTGATTTCGCGCCTGCTGTCGCGCGGCGTATTTGCCACCATCAACCAGACGCTCGATGCGGAACTTGCCAGCGAAATGGCGCGGTTCTTCGGCGCCGACACGAATGTGATCACATTCGAAGAGCAGGCGTCGAAAGACATCGATGCTGCCGCCGGCGGCGGAGAGGAATCCGTCATTGAGGCAACGCCGCGGCCGCCCGTGGTTACGATCATGGGCCACGTCGATCACGGCAAAACCACGCTGCTTGACTCGATTCGCCTCAGCAACGTTGCCGGCGGCGAAGCCGGTGGCATCACGCAGCACATCGGCGCGTACAAGGTACGCATCACCGACACGGAGTCTCCCGCCTTTGGGCGCGAGATCGTGTTCCTCGATACGCCCGGTCACGAAGCCTTCACTCGCATGCGTTCGCGCGGTGCCAAGGCAACCGACATCGTTGTGCTGGTTGTCGCCGCCGATGACGGTGTCATGCCGCAGACGCTCGAGGCCATCGATCACGCGCATGCCGCGGAAGTGCCGATCATCGTCGCTGTCAACAAGATCGATAAGCCTGACGCTCTGCCCGATAGAGTCAAGAAACAGTTGGCCGATCGTGGTCTGGTTCCAGAAGATTGGGGCGGCAAAACGGTTTTCGTCGATGTGTCGGCGAAAAAGAAAACGAATCTGAACCTGCTGATGGAAATGATCTGCCTGGTCGCGGATCTGGCAGAGTTGAAAGCCACGCCGGAGCGCGCCGCCACTGGAGTTGTGCTCGAAGCCAAACTCGACCGCGGTCGCGGACCTGTCGCCACTGTGCTCGTGCAGAACGGCACGCTCAACGCTGGAGACAACTTCGTGGTCGGCAACGTCTTCGGGAAAGTTCGCGCCATGTTCGACGATCGCGGCGCAGCCCTTGCATCGGCGCCGCCGTCGACCCCAGTCGAAATCCTGGGTCTCGAAGGGTTACCGCAGGCTGGTGACCAGTTCGTCGTCGTGGCCGATCGCGACAAAGCCCGAGGCATCTCCGAATACCGCGAGCAGAAAGCCCGCGAAGCCGCGCTGGCCAAGAGTTCCCGCGTCTCGCTCGAAGGATTGGCAGAGCAGATCAAGACTGCCGGCACCAAGGAACTCAACATCATCCTCAAGGGCGATGTTCAGGGTTCGGTGGAAGTCCTCAGCGACCTGCTCTCAAAGCTTTCAAACGACAAGGTTCGGCTGAAGCTGCTGCGCTCCGGTGTCGGTGCCATCACCGAAACCGACGTGCTGCTGGCGTCCGCATCGAATGCCATCATCATCGGCTTCAACGTGCGTCCGGAGCGCAAGGCGCAGGAACTGGCCGAGCAGGAAGAAGTTGACATCCGCCTGCACTCGATCATTTACGAACTGCAGGATGAGATCAAGCGCGCCATGAGCGGCTTGCTGGAACCGACCATCAAAGAAACCTACCAGGGACGCGCCGAGGTTCTCGAAACCTTCCGCATCCCGAAAGTGGGAACGGTGGCCGGTTGCCGCGTGATCGATGGCCTCATCAAGCGCGATGCCGAAGTCCGCCTGCTGCGCGACAACGTGGTCGTCTTCAAAGGCAAAATCGGATCGCTTCGCCGTTTCAAAGATGACGCCAAGGAAGTTACAAATGGCATGGAGTGCGGCATCTCGATCGCGAACTACGGCGACATAAAGGCGCGCGATGTGATCGAGGCGTTCACCACCACGCGCGTCGCGGCGGAAGTGATTGCGTAACAGAAGTTCTCAGTTCTTGGTTCTCAGTTCTCAGTTTCACGGTTTTACCGAGAACCGAGAACTGGGAACTGAGAACTCCATGCCCATCGCGTTCCTCACCCTCGAACTCCACATCGAAGCCGCCCAATCGATCAAAGACCGCCGCCAGGTCGTTCGCAGCCTGAAAGACCGCCTGCGCACTACCTTCAACGTTTCCGTGGCCGAGCTCGACGGCGCCGAACTGTGGAATCGCGCCACCATCGGCGTAGTCAGCATCTCCCATTCGCGCGACTATCTCGATGGATTGATGAAGAACGTGGAACGTGCCGCCACGCGCATCGCAAACAATAACGGCGCAGAAGTCGCCGATTCATTCGTAGAATTCTTATAGACTCATGTGGAGACAGCCGCCTCGGCTGTCCCGCCAAAGCGAAGCGAGGCGGAATGGCCACGAACCTCGATACCCTAGTCGTCCTGCCTCCAAAAGGATTCCTGCTGGTTTCGCAACACTCCCTAACACGTTGTTACCTCCGTACTTACCGCCTCCTGCCACAACCGGTGGACAATAGCCTCATCAGTTGCGCTTGGCCCAACACCGGCATCCAATTTTCTGATATTCTCAACCGTTTTACCTGAGGTGGAGTCGTGGAGAAGCGCGCGCTGAAGCACCATCGTGGACGGGTCGGCGAGGCCCTTCGCGAGGAGATTGAAACTCTGGTGGAAGGGGAACTGGCCGACCCGCGCATCGGCCTGGTGAGCGTGACCTCAGTCCACGTCGCGGACGATGGAAGATCCGCTGAAGTGTGGGTCAATGTGGAGGGCGACGACGCAGAAGCCGATCAGAGTATCGAAGGGCTGGAAGCGGCTCGCGAATATATCCGTCACGAGTTGGTAGAGCGGTTGCGGATTCGGCGAGCGCCTGAGCTGTATTTTCGGCTGGACCGGGCTGAACAGTCGAAAGCTAGGGTCGAGGAATTGCTAGACCGGGCAAAAAGACGACGCAAACCCCGCAAGGAATCCAGTGGATAGCAGGCCTAACAACATGCTCGAGGATGTACTCCGGCAGATCGGACAGCACGAACGTTTTGTGCTGACGTCGCACGCGCGTCCTGATGGCGACGCTGTCGGATCTGCCCTCGCTTGTTGCCAGGTCTTGCGCGAAATGGGAAAGCAGGCCGACGTCGTGCTCCATGACGGCGTTCCTCGCATCTATCGCTCGCTTCCATTTGCCGATCAAGTCGTGCAATCGAGCCGCGTGACCGGCAGCTATGAGGCGGCGATCATTCTCGAGTGTGACAGCATCCATCGCACGCGGCTCGAGGGGTTGGAAGATCGTGTCCTGATCAGCATCGACCATCACGTCAGCGGGCGTCCTTTTGCGCACGTGAACTGGATCGATCCCCATGCCGTCGCGACAGCCGAAATGGTTTTCCGTTTGGCGCGGCAAGCAGGTGTGAAGTTCTCCCCGGAAATTGCAACCTGTCTGTATACCGCTTTGATGACGGATACCGGATCATTCATGTTCCAGGGCACCAACGAAAATACGTTCGCCCTCGCCCGCGAACTCGTGCTCGCGGGAGCCGATCCGGCACACTGCGCCCGCGGAATTTACTTTGCACATTCGGTCGCTAAGGTCAGACTGCTCGGCGAAGCCTTACGCAGTCTCAATGTCGAGGGCCACGTTGGCTATGCCTGGGTAACTCAGAAGCAGATGGAACGCTGCGGCGCGATCGAGGAAGACTGCGAAGGACTGGTCAATTATGTTCTTTCCATCGGTGGCGTCGAAGTGGCCGCATTTTTCCGCGAGTTGCCCGATGGCCGCTACCGCGTCAGCCTGCGCAGCAAGGGCAAACTCGACGTCGCCCGCGTAGCGGAGAGCTTTGGTGGCGGTGGCCACGAATGCGCCAGCGGATGTTCCCTCGAGGGTCCACTGGCCGAAGCGGTGCGTGCAGTAATTCTCCAGCTAGGTCGCGGACCTTCCGTACAATAACTCTCGATTGCAGATTTTGATTTCAGATTGCAGATTGAACCCATCGCTGATCGCTTTCAATCTGAAATCTGAAATCTGAAATCTGCAATCTGCAATCTGAAATCTTCATGACCGCTCGCACCCGCACAGACGTCCTGCTCCTCGCCGGCTTCTGCGCTTTCCTCTTCTTCTACGGAAGCGCACAGTTCGGCCTGATTGGCGCCGATGAGCCGCGCTACGCCCAAGTCGCGCGCGAGATGCTCGAGCGTGGCGACTGGATCACGCCAACGCTGGGCGGCCACGCCTGGCTCGAAAAGCCGCCACTTTACTACTGGCAAGCCATGCTCGTGTACAGCGCACGCGGCGTCAGCGATGCGGCGGCGCGCATTCCTTCGGGGATCGATGCCACTCTCCTCGTCGTTGCGATCTACCTGTTCTTTCGAAGGTTTCGTTCCGCTGTGGCGGTCGACGCTGCTCTCATTGCGGCTTCCTGCGCGGGAATCATGGGCTACGCACGCGCTGCCTCAATGGACATGGCGATTACGGCTGCGTTTGTGATCGGAATGCTCGCATGGTGGGCTTGGCGCGAGGGCGGCAAGCGAATCTATCTTGCCGGATTCTACTTATTCATGGCACTGGGAATGCTGGCCAAGGGTCCGGTGGCGCCATTTCTCGCTGCAATTGTGATCGTGCTCTATTCCATCGCGGTGCGCGAGAGACTACTGATCGTACGAACTCTGTGGGCCCCGGGCATTCTCGTATTCCTCGTGGTCTCGCTCCCCTGGTACATCGCTGTCCAGATTCGTAATCCGCAGTTCTTCCGTGAATTCATCCTGGAGCATAACCTAGCCCGCTTTTCCACCAATCTCTACCATCACCCCGAGCCGTTTTGGTATTACATCCCAGTCATTCTGCTGGCCCTGGTGCCGTGGATCGTTTTCGTGATTGTGGCGTTCACGCAATCGGTCCGTGTCTGGTGGGCGGAACGCCGAAGCGTGCTCGACCTGGAACTGCAATTCCGGATCTTTGCGTGTTGCTGGCTGATCGTGCCGGTGCTTTTCTTCTCCGTTTCTCGATCGAAGCTTCCCGGCTACATTCTTCCCGCCGTGCCCGCAAGCGTGGTATTGCTGTCCGATTATCTGCGCCAGAAACTCGAGCAGCAAGCGCCGCTGCCGAAGTGGATCGCAATTCTCCACGCACTCGTAGCCTGTGCTCCGATCGTCCCCGCGGTTCTGGTGAGCTACATCGTCACCGAGCATCGTCTACCGGCTGGCCGTCCGTTATGGATCGCGATCGCAATCGCCTTGGTGCTCACAATTGGCATTGCACTAACCCTCGCGGGACGCCTGCAATGGCGCATGGCGCGCTTCGTCACCCTTATACCGGTGGTGCTCGCGGTGGCAGCGGTGCTCAAGTTGGGAACAACCGCGATCGACCAGAAACTATCGACGCGTCCGGTGGCGGTGGAGTTGGCGGGTATGGAAACTCACAAGTTGCCCCTCGCAGTATGCGGAGTCTCACGCGAGTTCGAGTACGGACTGGAGTTCTATCGTGACCAGGTCATCTCGCGCTACGAGACTGGGAACATTCCTGCCGGTGAGCACCTGCTTGTCGCCGCCCCAGACTGGAAGCCGAATGTGACCGAGTGGACCAAAGGACGGCGAGTTTCGCTGCTTGGCCACTACGCCCCACAAAATCTGGACTATTACTGGATTGCTGCTGCTCCCGCCAGCCGTTAACTTCGCTCCTGGAATGATAGTGGGAGTTGTGAAGGCAGCAGCCTCCACAACTCCCCGTTAGAGGATTGCCGGCAACGTCTCGTTCCCAGCAACCCCTTTTCGCCTGGGACAAACGATCTCTCAGTTCTTAGTCGTCCCCGCCTCTGCCTCCGCCACCACTGCCGCTGGCGGACCGGCACTGTACCACTGTCGAGTTGCCGCTTGTTTTGGCAGTGCAAGTGTAGCGAGCTGAAGGTATGGCGCTGGCTGGGATGCAGTTGATGCTGAAACTGCCCTTCGCGCTCGTCAAGGAGCAGCCCGCTCCCGACTGTGTCACCGACACCGTCGCGCTTGCCGATTTTGTCGGATCGCTCACGGAAGTCGCTTTCACCACTCCCATTCCCGCCTTGGTCGCAGTGAACATCCCGTTGCTATCCACTGTGCCCACAGCTCCAGTTACGGTCCAGGTCACTCCTGACGAGGAGCCTGTAACGTTGGCAGTGAACTGCTGTGTTCCTCCCACGCTCACGCTTGCCGTCACCGGGGTAAGGCTCACGGACACTCCACCTCCGCCTCCACCACTGGAGCTGACCGTGACCTGAGCGGTTGCGGACTTCGTCGTATCCTCAACCGAAGTTGCCGTGACCGTCCCTGTGCCAGCGGTAACGGCCGTAAACACGCCATTCTGATCGATCGTCCCAACGCTGGTTGAAGTCCACTTCACTCCCTGCGTAGAGCCGGTAACGGTCGCCGCAAAGGTCTGCGTTTGTCCGATCGTCACGGTGGCTGTGGTTGGAGATACGCTGACGCTGATGGCCGAGGCCATCAGGTTGCCAACGAGGTAGGTTGCTTCCATCGCCACTGCCGACGATGAGTGGCGAACATTATTGAATGCGGTTGTTGCATCCGCCCCGCAATAGGGTGTGATCGGAGATGGGCCTGCCGGGTGTACAGACAGGAACGAAGTCACGTTATAAACTTCAGTACTGTTCAGAACGATCCAGCAATCAGTGGAAGAATTATGGTTGGCCACGTCGGCCAGGGTGTAGTTGGGTAATTGCGCGGCCATCGACAGCGAAAACATCAGAATCAGCAATAAGGTCGCGAATACAGCTCTCTTCATTTCCAGCACTCCTAATCGGGGGATTTTGACGACACAGCTCCCAAACCGCGCCGCGACTCAGGGCAGTGACGTTTGTTACTGACACTCCGTCGTGAAACTGAATGTGTTTGGTGAAAAGAACAGGCTTACAGCGAGGGTTCTAGTGCCGGTTCCATGGATGAATGCTCCTTTCTTCGAAATCGCTGTGCGATTTCGGAGTGGGGGACGAAGCATGTCGTCCAGGCAGTCAAACGCGGGCCCGGAAACAGACGTGGCGAAACAGACGTGGCGCGTGGTGATTTTCTAAAACACGACCAGAGTGGAACAGCCTGCGCAAAACTTATCGTGTCTCGCACTGAGGAGGCAAGTTCCATTGGGACAGGTACTACTAGCAACCAAGGTACACAGCCTCAAACCACCATGACGGCGATCTATGCGCCCCAGTGCTCAGGTTTGAGATCTCAATCGAGAGGAGTGAGTGTGATCGTGCGGAAGTGTAGCAAAAAGATTCTGACCTCCTGCGAATCAACGGGGGAGTAGAGTTGCGCATCGTGAAAGGGGTGGCGGCTATTCTTCCGCCACTAGCGCTTCCAATTCCGCCCTCGCAGGCGTTCCCGCTAGTGTGGCGTTGCCGTACTCGAATCCCTTGTCGAATGCCTTCAGATTCAATTCACGGAAGGCTGCCGGTACCGAGTCAGCCACAGCCTTGCGCACACCCTCGGCGCTTAGAAGTTTCGTAACAGCCGTGAAGAATCCCACCATCACTGAATTCAGCACCATGCGCTTGCCGAGTTCTTCGGCGATGCGAGTTGCAGGAATGCTATAAACCTTCTTGTCCTGATTGAGGTTGGAGACGCGTACCAGATCTTCTTCAACGATCAGCAAGCCGCCAGGCTTCAGCTCGCCAGCGAAGCGGTTGTAGGCCTCCTGTGACATGATCACCATGATGTCGGGCTGGGTCACGTACGGATACAAAACCGGCTCGTCAGAGATGACAAGCTGCGCGCTGCAAGCCCCGCCGCGTGCCTCAGGGCCGAAATTCTGTGTCATGGTGGCAAAGCCATTTTCGTAAATCGACGCTGCCTTGCCGAGCACTACGGCCGAAAGGATGACTCCCTGCCCCCCGAAGCCTGCAATTCGAATTTCGGTCAGCCGCATACGCACTCCATTTCTGGCTCTTCCGGATCTGCCATCTCAACGTAGCGATCACCCAGCGATTCGACGTACTGCGCGCGCATCATGCTCTGATAGTCCGGACGATCGCGGTCCACGAACTTGCCCACCGCGATCTCGCCGTTAAGCGTCAGTCCAACTTCACTCGTGGGCGCACCGTTCTTCACCTTGCTTTTCTCTTTGTAATACTTCATCGTGTCCAGCCCGTCGCCCATCTTGTTGCGCCGCTGGTAGAGCGTTGGACACGGCGAGATGACTTCGATGAACGAGAACCCTTTCTTCTGAAACGCTTCGCTAATCGAACGTGCAAGTTGACGCACATGAAACGTAGTCCAGCGGGCGACGTAGACCGCGCCAGCCGCCTCGACCAGGTGCGGCAGGTTGAAAGCCGGCTCGAAGGTGCCGTAGGGATTTGTCGAGGTCGTTGCGTGTCCCGGCGTCGTCGGCGCAGTCTGCCCACCCGTCATTGCGTAAATCAGATTGTTCACGCAGATGACTTTCAGATCGATATTGCGGCGCGCAGCGTGAATCAGATGATTGCCGCCGATCGCGGAGAGATCGCCGTCGCCCGAGTAGACCACAACATTCAATTTAGGATTCGCCAGCTTCAGGCCAGTCGCAAACGGGATCGCCCGGCCGTGCGTGGTATGAAACGAGTCGAGCTTGACATATCCCGCCACACGCCCCGTGCACCCGATGCCCGAGACCAGAGCGAGCGTCTGAAGATCGATTTTGGAATCAATCAGCGCGCGTGAGAACGAATTCACCGTCGTTCCAATGCCGCACCCCGGACACCAGATGTGCGGCATGCGATCGGTACGCAGAAATGGTTCTACCGGATTGACCGTGTCATCGATTACGTTCAGCATCGGCTTGCCTCCACGATGGCGTTGAGAATCTCCTCGGGGTTATGGACCCCGCCTCCGGCATGCGGCACCGCGATAGTTTTTGCTTTGCCCGCCGCCGCTCGCTCGACTTCGCGAACCATCTGTCCGAGATTCAGTTCCGGCACGACAAACGCTTTCACCCGTGCCGCCAGTTCGGCGATCTTTTTGTCTGGGAAAGGCCATGCAGTGATGAGTCGCAGCTTGCCCACCTTCAATCCGCGCTCGTGCGCCATATCAATCGCTCGTTGCGCCACCCGCGACGTGATGCCGTATGAAACCACCGCGACATCGGCATTCTCCAGCCCATCCTCTTCAAACAGGCAGATGCGATCCGCCGCCACCCGAATCTTGTTCTGCAGGCGCCTGACCAGTTTGTCCTGCGTCTGCGGCGTCATGTTGGGATAGCCGCGCTCGTCGTGTGTCAGGCCCGTGATATGAAACTTGTAGCCCTCGCCCGCGTGCGCCATCTCCGGCACCATGTCGCCGTTCGTCGCGTACGGCAGGTACTCTTCCACCGATTTGCGCGTGTGCTTGCGCGGAACGACTTCAATCTGGTCAGCCGGCGGAATCACTACTTTCTCCGTCATGTGTCCCACCACTTCGTCCATCATGAACATCACCGGAACGCGGAATTCTTCCGCTAGGTTGAACGCCTTGATCGTCAGATCGAAGCACTCCTGCGGAGAGTTCGGACACAGCGCGATGATCTCGTAGTCGCCGTGCGACCCCCAGCGCGCCTGCATCATGTCCGCCTGCGCGGGAAGCGTGGGCAACCCCGTCGAGGGACCGCCGCGCTGGACGTCGACGAAAACGCATGGTGTCTCTGTCATCGCCGCGTACCCGATGTGCTCCATCATCAGCGAGAAGCCCGGGCCCGAAGTCACCGTGAACGCCTTAGCTCCGCCCCACACGCCGCCCTGCAGAGCGATCGAGGCCGCAAGTTCATCTTCCATCTGGATGAAGCAGCCGCCCACGGTTGGTACCCGTGCGGCGAACCGTTCGACAACTTCCGTCGAAGGCGTGATGGGATATCCGGCAGCAAAACGTGCTCCAGCCGCTAATGCCCCCTCGCAGCAGGCATGATCGCCGTCAATGAAATGAGTGCCGGTCAATACTCCATGAGGATCAGCTTTCATTTCTCACCTCCGACGGCCTTTGTCTCTTTTGCAGCATCGGTAGATTTCACCTCGCCCGTTTTCGTGCCGTAAATCGCGAAATCCGGGCAGTACATGCCGCACAAGTCGCATCCGCTGCACTTTTCCGGATGCACCACGTGCGGTGGATGGTAGCCCTTGGAATTAAATGCGGATGAGAGCGCGAGCACGTGTGTTGGACAAAACTCCACGCAAAAGCCACAGGCCTTGCACCGCTCAACGACGATCGAAACACGTCCTTTTGCCACGAGATCCCCCACCTCGGAGTCACCATCACTCCGGTGTTTCAACTGCGGAGGATGTGATTATGCGGGGGAGGGCCGTGCAGACGGTGTGATGGCAGTCACAGGACGCGGTGAGGAGGAGCACGAGCCTACTTTCTTCTGCACAAGCCACAACCACTGTATTTTCCTGTGGTTACAGATATTTCGGTCGCAAGGCGTGCCCGGAATTACGCGCCTAGGAAGCCACGGCAGTGACGCCCATCACAGCGACCAATGATCGTGGCTACGCTCTGTGTCCGGCGATTGCTGCCTGTTGCTCCCGATTGTTCCCGTTGTTTGCCTCTGCCGGGGCGAACCATCTACACTCGGATTTCGCCGCGGTCTTTGCCGCTGTCTGCCAGCGCATGCCGCAGCAGGAGCCCTTTGGAGATCCTCGACCTCAGGCATTTTTCTTCCCTGGATTTGCGTCCCCTTCTCGATGACGAGACGCAACTCTGGTCGCGCCTCCTTTCCTGGGACTACACCAGTTCAGCGGAAATGATCCTCCGCTACGTTGACGCAAAGATCCTGCCCGGTTACGCGGCCGTAGACCGCGGTCGCGTTTTTGGTTATTCGTTTTTTGTGTACGAAGGCAGCAAGGGAGTCATCGGCGACCTCTACGTCACGAATGGAACTCGCCTGCCCGACGCCCGCAAGGTCGAAATCAACTTGCTGACCCATGTGATCGAGACCTTGCAGCAGTCACCCGGAATTCATCGCGTAGAGGCGCAATTGCTGGCTCACGAGGCGAATGTGGTTTCGCGTCCTTTCCTCGAAACCGGCTTCCAGCGCCATCCGCGGCTGTTCATGGTATTAGGTTTTGCAAAGTCGACTCCGCCGAACATTGCCACCCATGCTGACGTCGAAATCCGCCCCTGGGTGGAAGCCGATTACCAGCCCTCCGCCGCGGTGATCACTGCCGCATATCGCGGGCATGTCGACGCGCAGATTAATGACCAGTACCACACGCTCAGCGGTTCGCTTCGGTTCTTGAACAATATCGTGCGCTTCCCCGGCTGCGGAGTTTTCGATCCAGAATCCTCTTTCGTGGCGATCGATCGCAAGTCCAGAAGCCTGATCGGGCTCATCCTCTGCTCGCGCGTCCGCCACGATGTCGGGCACGTGACCCAGGTCTGTGTGTTGCCGGACTATCGCGGGCGAGGCATAGGAGAGTCGCTGATGGCGGCGACGGAGTTGAATCTACGCAAACGAAACTTTTCCATGCTCTCGCTAACGGTGACAGAAGCCAATGCGCGCGCAGTCGCCCTCTATCGCAGATTGAAGTTCGATTCGAAGAGAGTCTTCGACGCGTTCGTCTGGGAAGGCTAAGTCCAGGGGGCAGCCCTCAGGCACAGAAAAAGCTGCTCTTAAGGCATTAGTCTGCCTGGAGATGATCTCTTAGGTTGAGATGTGGGGCCTGACCGCTGAGGTCCGACGCCCGAGGTCCGGTTTCCTATCGTTTCAACACCCACATCACCCACCCCGCCACCAGCACACCGCCAAGAAACATCACAAAACAATAGGCCGCATAACGCACCATGTCGCGGGTGTTATCACGATGCGTGATCCCAAACACGATAGAGGCGAAAAACGAGAAAACCAATGCCGCGCTGAAATGATTGAGGGTGATCGTCACTGCTGTCTCCCAAAAGCGTTCTTGACTGGCCACTGAGCCACTGGCCACTGGTTCACTGCTTCTTTCCAATCGCAATGTGATAAGCATCGGCGATCGCAATAAAGTTCAGCAGTCCGGCGACGATCATAAACTTCGTGCCGTAATCCGCGGTTGCGAACGCGATTGCCCCCTGACCCCAGTCCATCGCCAACGAAATAAGGTAGAGTCCGCCCGCGCCCACATCTCCAACAAATCCCAGAATGTCGAGAATGTCCCCGCCATTTGCCTTATAAATCCGCCCCTGCATTCCGAGTCCCAGCAAGAAAAGGGTCACGATCGAAACGAAGAGCAGGAACCCGCGAATCCAGCGCTTCTGGAGCATGTGTCCCGCGCCCGGGATCAGCCATCCCACGGCTGGAGCAAGCACTGCCATCGCGCTGATTTGCTCCGCCGGAGCAGCTTTTGATTTTTCAGTGTTGGAATTAGCCATTCAGATAGTCACAATCTCGCGCTGAATTTTTCCCGTGACTTCCGCCGACTTGGCGCGCACCAGCACGTTCACTTCGCTGCGCACACCAAACTCCGGAAGGTAGATTCCAGGCTCAATCGAGAAGCAGGAATTTGGAAGAATCTGCCGCTCGTCATGGATCTCGAGATCATCCATGTTGGCCCCGTTGGAATGGACGTCAGTCCCGATCGAATGTCCCGTGCGGTGAATGAAATATTCGCCGTATCCGGCCTTCTTGATGTGCCCGCGGGTAGCGCGGTCGACTTCCCACCCGGCAATGCGGCGGCCCGCGTTCACCGCGTCAAGTACTGTTCTCACTCCGGCATCGCGGGCATCGCGAACAATCTCGAACACTTCACGCATGCGCTGCGATGGCGCACCGCCTACAAATCCCATCCAGGTTATGTCGTAGTAGACCGCATTCGGCGTATTCTTCTTGCCCCAAACATCGAGCAGCACCAGATCACCTTCGTGAATCGCCACCGGATGGCTGGCATGCGGCTCGTAATGCGGATTGCCGGCGTTGGAATTTACCGCAACGATCGGCGGATCGTCTGTGAGCAGACTCTCGCGCCCGAAGGCTTCCATGAACCACTGCTGGATCTCGTGCTCCTTCGTGCCTCCATTGCGCACCCGGCGGCCGATCTCCTTAAATGACTCGGCAACAATGGAATCGACGCTGTCGCGGGCCGCGTAGTGCGATGCAATCTGCTCGTCACTCCAGGTCGATTCGAATTGCGCCACCAGGTCGGCCGAACTCACGATATTTTTCCCCAGCCCGCGCAGCAGATCGATGGTTCCGCCGTCCACCAGTGAAATCGTGAACACACTGTTATTCGGCGAGTACTGCATTGCCAGATCAAGGTGCTTGGCCAGCATCGCCTTCAATTGCTCGAACAGTTCCTGCCACCCTGAGTACTGCTGTTTTTTGCCGGGAAGAGAATCGAGATGCCCAGCTTCAATCTTGTGTACCAGCTTGAGCGGTTCGCCCTCAGCCGGGATCAGGTAGAACCAGCGCCGCGTCACCATCAAACTCGTAGGCAGGCCGAGCACCCGATACGCAATCGGATCGCGGTGATGATGGTCGTAGAACAGCCACGCGTCAATGTTGCGTTCGCGCAGCGCAGACTGGATGGCGGCCAGGTTCATGGGCAAACCTCTATTGTAATCAAGAGGGTGATTTTGAGCGAATCGGGCAGAACAAGGGAACGAATCATTTGCGTTGGCAAAGCTTTTTGTGGGAAGGGTCGACGTGGGAAGGTTTATGTGGGGACAGCCGCCTTCGGCTGTCCGGTCGAGCATACCTCGACCGAGGTTTTGAGCCAACATGGAACCGAGTCCCGTCACGAACAAAACCCGGCGTTAAGTCTTCCCCCCGGCCAGAATCCTCCGCTTCGCCGCAGTCGGCAGCGTCTCGCAGGCCGTTCTCAGCACCAGCCGAGGCGCACGTCCGCGAATCTTCATCAGGTACGGCACCGTCCGTTTCGCATCGAACTTCGCCGTCTCCCGCAGCAGCCAGCCGAGCCCCTTCTGCACCATGTCGTCCTTATCGCCGAGCAAAGAGTCGGATAATCTCACGATCTCAGGGAAGAATTTCTTTGCCCTGGCCCCGCGAATCAACGCCACGCAAGCCGCCCGTCGATGCCATCGATCGGGCGACTTTGCCCACCGAAACACAGATTTCGTTCGCGCTGCTCTTGCCGCCACCATCGGCGCAATCAGACAGTGCACAAGCCCGTCATGATCGGCCCAACTGCTGATCCGGTCCAGCCACGATTCAAACATCTCAAACTCGCGGTCATCGCATTTCGAGTCCAGTGCTTCGAGCAGAAACACCGCTGCAATTTTTTCCTCCAGCACCGAACCCGAGAACAACTCGTTCGCCACTTCGGTCAGAAACGCAAAGTCGTGCTCACGCAAAATCTCACGTCGGCACTGCCGAACCCCTCGTCTCAAGTCAGCCGTATACCACCCATGCGACTTGATCTCTTCTTTGAAGAACCACTGCACTCCCGCTGCGTGCTCAGCCGAGCCGCCATCTTTCAACGCACGGCGAATTTGTGCGGCTACTGCTTCCGGAGTTGCTTTTTGAAATGGCATACAAAAAGGCGGCCAGTCGAGGCCGCCTCCAAATCATCGAGTCTGGCCCAACTTACGCGGCACGTCCCGTTGCAGGACGGTATCCGCACTCCTTTGCCTTTCGCAACGCCTGAGTAGCTTCTTCGGGCGAGATCAGTGGAGTCGTTTGCACGGACTTGCAAGCTCCGCCCGCAGCGAACGCCATGGCAATCGCTGCAGCGCTCACGTTGTCGGGCAAATTAACAATGACGATCACGTCGTAGTCTCCGAACGAAAACCACGCCGCTTCGATCTTGCCTCCCAGTTTCTCAATCGCAGGCCGCACTGCTTCTATTCGATTCTGCGGATTCGCAACCAGCGCCTCCCATCCTTGCTGAGAGTACGCAACTTGCTGCAGGTAATGTGGCATAGAGCCTCCTTGCGATTCGCTAACTGCGGGCGAATGATGCTCCTTGGGTGTGAGGAAGTCAAGCCGCGGCTCCCTCCTCTCGCCGCGCGAAGCGGTCATAAATCCACAACAGGACTGCGGTGGCTACTCCGACACCCGTCACACACCACCAGACCATTGCTGGCCGGTGCTGCACTTCGCCGAAATGGTGCATCGAGCGTTCCTCCGAACCATCCTCCAATCAGCGATCCAATGCCGATCGGCAGAAACGCAAACCCCATGTAAGTCCCCTGCTGCTCCTTAGGGCGCCAGCCGCGAGATGTAATCATAGTAACGAGGAGCTTGGGTGATCTCGCCCAGCGCGAGCACAAAAAGCGACAGAACACGCCCCACACCGTCGGATCGCAGAGCGAGAATGACCCATGCCAAAGATGTCACGACCGTGCCCAGAATGACCGCTGCAAACGGCTGGAATTTTCCGCGTCAGCAGGCTCACCACCAGAGTCAGGCAGATGACAGTCAATCCATCAGTAATAAGGATCATCTCAACGTCAGCATTCGAATTGATGTAGCCGTGAATGTAGCCGGGCAGGCTGATGTACTGCTGCCAAAACACAACCCAGTACCCGGTGAAGATCACCAGGAAACCACATGAAGCGACTGATGCCCGCGAGCACCACTACCATGAATGCAGCCCAAATCCACCACGGAATGCTCCAACTCCGGCTTGACCCAGAGCGTAATGCGGAGCGCCAATGCGACGGCAAGCGTGGGGAGTACGAGCTTGTAATTGCCCACCACCACGCAGAAATTCCGCGCCACCTCTGCGATTGAGGGTGGAGGTGCATCGCCGACTTGCCGCGGCTCCTGGAAAAAGATCAGCACCACAAAGAACATCGCAAACACACCTACCGCCACAATGCGGTAAACATTCTCGACGCCCAGATGACGGTGAGCCCACGACGCAAAGAACGGTCCGGCCGCTCCGCCGACATTGACCATCGTGTAGTAGATCGAGTAGCCGATCGAACGAACGTTCTCCTTCGAAGCCCGCGCCGTCGTGCCTACGACGCACGGTTTGACCAGTGAGATGCCGAGTGCCGGGAGAATCAGAATGAACCCTACAAACAGCCCGAGAGGGACGGCATTACGCACCGGCGCAAAGCCATGATGCCCCAATCGATCCAATCAGAAAATAGGCGATCCCCAGGATGAAATAGGCGACGCGAAAGAGCGCGCCGAAAGCCAAGACGATCGGCAACGGCGCCACCGAAAATAGCGAGAAACCAAACCATGCCGCCGAAAATGCCGGTGAGCGTTCCCGTCTGCTCGGTGGAAGAAATTGAGCTTTTCCTGCAGATACAACGCGAGCGATGCGAACACTCCGTAGTACGCAAGCCGCTCGAAAATTTCGGTGATATTGGCAACCCAGAATGGCCGTTCAAATCCGGTTAGGATCTCGTGGAAACGTTCGGAAAAGGTCAAAGTGGCTCCTGTTTGTGTGGCGCGGGCGCTTCCGCCCGCGAGGTGTAGGCGCCCCCGCCCGCGATCATCCGCGCAACCGATCGACTACATACTCCCGGCTCACGCCCGCAACGCGAATCATTTTATTCCGGCTCGTCTGACCGGACGCAATAGTAACGGAAGATCGCGGCACCTTCAAAAGTTTTGCAAAGAACTCGATGCAGGCTTCATTCGCACGTCCCTCCACTGGAGGCGTAGTCAGTGATAGTTTCAGCGCGTCCCCCAGTTCTCCAGTGATGGCATCCTTCTTCGCTCGCGCATGCACCCTCACCGCGAACGAGACTCCCTCACTGCCATCTTGGACCTTAATCATGATTCGACCTTTGACCCTCCAAGAGACTCTTCGGCAATTCAATTCCAGCCCGCAACCTGCCTTTACATTGGACCGTAGGTCCCACAATTCACAGCCCTATTCCTCAGCCGTTTCCCGTTTTTTCCCAACGGCAACCTCTTATCCCTGAAGGCATCCAAGTTAGCGGCAGAACTGCAGCACCCTCCCTCCAGCCTCACTGAGCGGAGAGGGGTTGGAGGGTAGGGTCGCCGCGGTGTCTGCCCACTTAGGCAACGTATCGAGTCCCCACCGAATCACAAAAGAGAGTTGCCGCTGGCGCCCCCTACTGCGGCTGCGATTCGATACACTAGAGCTATGAAGGTCATCATTCGTCTCATCTTCTGCCTCACTCTGCTCACCGGCGGAATGGCGGTCGTCCCCGCCTCCGCGCAGGAGGGCCCGCTCGACAGCTCGGCACCGAAAGGCACGACTCCCGACGAGATTATCAAGCGTTTCGCCGCCAAGGAGACGGAATTCTCCAAGGCCCGCGACCAGTACACCTACCGCCAGAGCGTCAAGGTCGAAACCCTGGATGGCGACACTTCGGACGGGATGTACCAGGAGACCTTCGATGTATTGTTCGACGACAAGGGCAAACGCATCGAGAACGTAGTGTTCGCCCCGCAGTCGAGCCTGACAAGAATTTACATGTCGCAGGAGGATTTCGCCGACATCCGCCACCGCCTGCCATTTGTCCTGACCACTGAGGATCTTCCCGAATACAACATCCTCTATGTTGGGCAGCAGCCGGAAGACGAACTGCACTGCTACGTCTTTGATATCGCGCCTAAGAAAATTGAGGGCAAGAAGCGGTATTTCCAGGGACGCGTATGGGTCGACGACCACGATTTTCAGATCGTAAAGACCTACGGCAAGACGGTTCCCGACATCTGCAATGGGCGCCCCTGCAACGAAGTCAAGAAGCGAGGAGATCAGGAAAATCTCTTCCCCAAGTTCACCACCTGGCGCCAACAGATCGATGGCCAGTACTGGTTTCCCGTCTATACCAAAGCCGACGACGAACTCCACTTCAACACGGGGGACGTCCGCATCCGCGAAATCGTGAAGTACGAAGACTACAAGCGGTTTGGGTCCAACGTGAAGATTCTGTACGAGGGTAAAGAAATCCCGAAGTCAGATCAGAAACCCCAGGACCAGAAGAAGCCTGACGGGAACAACCCAAATCCCCCGAAGAAGTGATCCCTTGTCATCCTGAGCGGCGCTTTTTGCCGCGAAGGACCTGTGCAAACGCCTGCAGTGCATAGGTCGTTCATGAGAACGAGGTATCGCCTGGGGTGATGCGCTGTTGGGTTTTAGTAGAACAAATATTTCCGCCACTTATCGTCCGACCGCCCCATCAGCCGCATGATATGCCGGCTGGTGTGAAGATTGAACGCGCGCGGTTCTCGCATCAGCTTCATGCCCGCCTCAGCAGGGAACTGGTTCCCCTTGCGCCGGTTGCACGGATGGCAGCAGGCAACCAGATTTTCCCACGTAGACGAACCTCCGCGCGACCGTGGAATGACGTGGTCCAGCGTCAATTCGCTCGAAGGCAGAACAGTCCCGCAATACTGGCAGGTATTGCGATCACGCAGCAGGATATTTTTTCGCGACAGCGCGCGGCTCTGGTGCGGAATACGCCGGTACTCCAGCAGCCGGATCACCGACGGCAAACGCATCGCGACCCGCGCCGAATGCAGAAAGTGCCCATTCTCCTCTTCCGTCATGGCCACGCCCTTCAACACGAGCACCAGCGCCCGTCGCGCGGCGCACACATTAATCGGCTCGTAAGAAGCGTTCAGGACAAGAACAGGAGAAAGCAGTGCATGCCCGTCTCCGTGGCGGTGCGGAGCCGCCGGCGCGTACATGCCGGCGGCATGCCGGGATCCTGGGTCGTGTTCCATCCGCAAAGGCATAAATTTAAAGTCAACGGTTCACAGTTTCAAGGCGTTCGATCTCGTCAGTCGCCGCGGCCTCGAGACCTTGAAACTCTGGAACGTTCAATTCTTCGTATTTAGATGCCAATTTCAGCGTCCTCGCCACCGTCGCTACCCACACCTTGGCGGCTCCCGCCTTGCGCAGCACCCGGGCACATTCCGTCGCCGTTGTCCCCGTGGTATAGACATCATCCACGAGCACGATTTCACGGCCAGTAACTTCCCCGGCACGCGCAACCGCGAAAGCTCCTCGCATGTTCTCCCGCCGCTGATGGCTGGTCAAACCGATCTGCGACTGGGTAGCTCGCGTACGAAGCAATGTATCTGTTGCCAGCAACAATCGCTCACTCGCTGTACAAGCCTTCAACGCGGCGCGAGCGATCAACTCCGCCTGATTGAATCCACGTTGCCGCCGCCTGCCCTTGTACAACGGCACCGGAATGACAAGTATCTTCTCGGCTCCAAACTCATGCTCCAACCCCGCGATGGCCTCCGCCAGCATGCGCCCCAACACACCGGCCGCAGGTCGCACCCCGTTGTATTTCAGCAAATGAATCAGCTCTCGCAACCCGCCGTCATAACTGCCATATGCCACGGCCCGTAGAAACGGACGCTCCACGCGCCGGCAAACCGGGCATCGCATCACTCCGTCGGGATCACACTGGGCATAAGAAGAGAGAACTCTCTCCCCGCAGATCGAGCACACTTTACCGCGTATCGCATGAATTCCTGCCATGCACTCGGGACACACCGGCAAACGAGAGATATTCAGCAGGGGCAAGCCGCAGAGGCGGCACTCGGAAGGAAATAAAACGGAGAAGAGACCCTCGGCGGCGCCGCGAAACCAACTGCGCGGAAAACTCAACCAGTTCCGCCCGGAGACAATAGAACGCCCAGCTACTGCAGTAGTGGCCTGAGCAGCCCGGATTCGGTCCTCACTACTGCTGAAGACAGCCTCCTTGCACCTCCGCGGCTGAAAGCTCGATCCGCGGCCGATCTTCTCACACCAGCAGTATAGCGGCGATTCGCATGCCTAGGCAACGTTGCGATTGGGCGTGACCGTATGTTTCTTGGGCATCATCCGCGGCGTGTCCGACAAACGGTCACGAACCTGCGTGAAGATTAGCCGGTAATCCCGGCGGAAGCACTCCCCACACCGTACTGGCTGCAACAGAAATAGGGGTAGCAGGAATCGTTCCATTAGAGTCCGGCGCCGGGAGCGGAATCCTATTTCACTTCCACAATCATGGCATCGATAATTTGGGGCAAACCGTGAATCGGGGGAAGGACCCATACACTGCACCTCGGAATTCGAAATACGAAGGGGGTATGTGAACAGATTGACCTTATTCTACACCCCGCCGTCAGTCTGAACCACACCTCGGTCCCCCGTCGTATGTTGGCGGAGGCCGACGTGGCAATCACTAAATCGGGGTGCCCCGCCCTTGTCCTCCCGTTCTTTGGGAGGACAGGCTGGGGATTTTGACTTTCCTTCCACGATCCAAAATTCGTGAAGTCCCGCACTTGTCACATCACCTCCCCACGTGCTAACGTGCGCCGTTGCTTCGAATCCGCCTCATAAGGTAACACAGACAACCGTGCTCCCATCCCACGCCCTAAAAGGATTCCGTCCATGAGCAGCCCAGCCACAGAGCTTCCTCCAAAAAAGAAACACGCGCCCTACGTCCCCGAAACCATGGACATGAAGGAGTTCACCCTCCGCGCCGTGCTGATCGGCCTGGTGATGACCGTCGTTCTGGGTGCGGCCAATGCTTACTTGGGCTTGCGCGCAGGCATGACGATTGCCGCGACCTATCCCGCCGCTGTGATCGGCATGGCTCTGCTGCAGCTGATGAAGGGCTCGATCCTGGAAGAGAACATCGCGCGAACCGTGGGCTCGATCGGCGAATCGGTCGCGGCCGGTGCGATTTTTACAATCCCAGCGTTCGTCATCTCGGGCGTTGTGGCCGGTATTCGATTTCCGAGCACGCATACTGGAAATCAACAGCGCTGATGGCGGTCGGAGGCACACTCGGCATTCTGTTCGTCACGCTGCTGCGTCGCGTGATGGTGGAGGATCCCGACCTCCCGTTTCCCGAATCCGTGGCAGCAGCTGAGATTCACAAGGCCGGACAGCAGGGCAGCCGGGCGGCAAAGATTCTTTTCGCCAACATGGGCTTTGGGGGCCTGGTGTTTCTCCTCGGCGCAATTCAACATCTTTCTGCGGACCGCGACTTCTTCATCCGCGATCGGCGAAATCGGGAAGAGCTTTTGTGCGCCTCGGAGCCAAGCGCCGACGCCGACAAGATCAGCACCGGGGCGGTCAGCACATTTCCGCCCCCGCCGTCAGCCCGGCCTACTTGGGTGTGGGCTACATCATCGGACCGCGGTTGGCCGCACTCAATTTTGCTGGCAGCGTGCTCGCCTGGGGATTGCTCGTGCCGCTCATCCTTTACTTTCTTGGCCCGCGCTTGAATGAGTTCATTCCTGCCGGCGCGGGCGACGACATTTTCTGGGGAGGCCTGGCCGGACGCCGTCTGGCGCTTCATCGTGCGTCCGATTGCCGTAGGCGGCATGCTCGTCGGCGCTTGTTTCACCCTCTTCCGCATGCGTAAGAGCCTGGCCATCGGCATGAAGCGCGCGGTTTCCGATCTGAAGAAATCAGCCGTCGCTCAAGCCGTAACCAACCGCACCGAACTGGACCTGAACGCGAAAGCCGTATTCGCCGGGCTCTTCGCCGTTCTTCTGTGCATGATCGCGCTGTACGCTACTTTGCGGGATCGATCGGCGCAGGAGTAACCGCGGCGATCGTGATGATCATCCTGGGATTCTTCTTCGCGGCAGTTTCGGGCAACCTGGTCGGCATGATCGGTTCGTCGAACAATCCGATCTCCGGACTGACGTCTGCGACGGTGATCATCGCCGCATTGCTGATGGTGGCGCTGGGAGTCTCGGGCACAGGCGGCGTGGCGGCAGTGCTGGGCGTCGCAGCGGTCGTCTGCGTTTCGTCGGCCGTCGCCGGCGAGATGCTCCAGGATCTCAAGGTCGGCCACATCCTGGGCGGCACGCCCGCCAAAATGCAGATCGGCGACTTCATCGGCGTGGTGGTTGCCGGCTCGGTGCTCTTTTCTGTCCTCTGCTGCTGCAGTGGCCAACATCAAGAGCGGCGGAATTGGTTTCGGCGACCGCGCACTGTCCGCCCCTCAGGCCGGCCTGATGGCGGCGCTTTCGCAGGGTATCGTCGGCGGCGAGATGGCTTGGCCGCTGATCGTCGTAGGCATCCTGATGGGGCTCGCGCTGATCATGGTGGAGGTCAAAAGCCCCATGCTGTTCGCCGTGGGAATGTACCTCCCGGTCGAGACCACATTCGCCATCTTTCGTGGGCGGCATTATCCGCTGGCTCACCGACAAGTTGCGTGACCGCCAGAACCTGAACGACGCCCAGAAGGCTCGAGTCGAGAATGCCGGCGTGCTGACAGCGTCCGGAATGATTGCGGGTGAAGCATTATTAGGCATAGTCATCGCCGTCTTCCGCTACAAGGAGTGGAAGATCCCGCAATTTTTCGAAACGCCTGCGTCATGGTCCGGATTTGTCGTGCTGGCAATCATAGCCTTGGTGATGATCGTCGTCCCGCTCAAGAATGCCGGCAGCCCCGACGAGCCCGCGCCCCCAACCGCGATCATGTAGTCTCCTTCGTGAACCTTCGTGTCCTTTGTGGTTAAAGGTTCTTATGTCGATGCGAGAAAACATCGCGGCCGTTCATGAGCAGATCGCCGCCGCAGCGAAGCGCGCCGGAAGAAGTCCTTCCGATATAGCAATGATGGCAGTTACAAAGACGCATCCCCCGGACCGCATCCGCGAAGCCTACGGCGCGGGCCTCCGTCTCTTCGGCGAAAACCGCGTCCAGGAATTCTCCGGCAAGGCCGGTGCCCTGGCCGATCTCGTCGCCGCAGAGTGGCACATGATCGGCCATCTTCAAACCAACAAAGTCGCGAAAGCCGCAGAACTGTTCAGCGCCATAGACTCGGTAGATTCCGTCAAGCTAGCCGAAAAACTCGACGCCTCCGCCCGTGCATTGAACAAGCAACTGCAAGTCCTGATTGAAGTCAACGTAGGCGGCGAAGCAGCCAAGAGCGGTGCAGATCCAGATTCACCCGAATTAGAAGACCTGCTCAAGGCCGCTCCCCGCCTGGAAGCTCTGAACTTTCGCGGCCTGATGACCGTCCCTCCCTTCACCGAAGACCCCGAAGGCGCCAGACCCTACTTCCGCAAACTGCGCGCCTTGCGCGACCAAATCGCTGCACGCAAGCTCCCCTCCATCACCATGGAAATTCTCTCGATGGGCATGTCCCACGATTTCGCAGTAGCCATAGAAGAAGGCTCGACCTGCCTCCGTATCGGCACCGCCATCTTCGGCGACCGGGAAAAGCTGTAGTTCAACGTTCCCGTACTCCGGTCTCCTAAAGCCCTTGTCATCCTGAGCGGCGTCTTTTGCCGCGAAGGACCTATGCACTCGCTCGCAGCGCCGATGCCGCCGGGATGTTGCACAGATCCTTCGCCGCCAAACCCCGCGGCTCAGGATGACAATCGACGTTGTAGCGCCTCCGCATCCGGCTGAAACGCATGCCGCTCAAACCACTCCAAACTCAAATCCCGCCAAGCCGGATTGATCGCCACAATCAATGCAATCTTCTTGATCCGCAACCAGCCCTTGATGACTTTCTCGCGCTCGATCGCGTTGTGCACATCCTCGAACCGTTCGAAATACACCAACCGGCCAAGCCTGTACTTAGTCGTAAAGCGTGACGCGATTCCCAATTTGTGCCGTCGCACCCGTTGAATAAGATTGCCCGTGATCCCCGTGTACAGCTTCTTCGACCGGTTCGTCATGATGTAAACGAAGTAGATTTTTGGCTCCCGCATAGTGGCTGTAGTCTCTCCCTTTTGTCGTAACCAAGTCTGTGACGAATGAACATCGTCATGTGGAAAATTCCGAAATCTATACGTCCCAAAGCCCCTGTCATCCTGAGCGGCGTTCTTTGCCGCGAAGGACCTATGCAACTCTGCCGACAGCGCCGATGCCGCCGGCAGGTTGCACAGGTCCTTCGCCGCCAAACCCGCGCGGCTCAGGATGACAGGGCTTGGAAGTGCTAAACTCATCCGTTTGCCGCAGGAGGGATTTCATGCGCCGTATTTTTCTCTCTCTTCTCGTTTTTGCTTTAACTCTTCCCGCGATAGCCCAGGCCAAGCACCCCTTCACCTTCGACGACCTGATGAAGCTGAAGCGCGTCGGCGACCCGCAGGTCTCGCCCGACGGCAAGTGGGTGATCTTCAGCGTGGTCGACGTCGACCTCGCCGCCAACACGAAGATCCCCCACATCTGGATCGTTCCTCTGAATGCTGATGTGGGGACGGCCGCCCCCGGTCGTCCGGCGGAGCATAGCTCCGCAGGCTCTTCATCTGCCGAGCGAATCCTGATCGCCGACCAGGATGCCGATCGCCCCCGCTGGGCCCCGGACGGCAAACGCTTCGCGTTTCTCTCGACGAAAGGCGGCAAATCGCAAATTTGGGTGGCCAATTTCGATGGCACGGCCGGCACCGTCAGCGGTGTGTTTGCGATTACGTCCATTGCGACCGAAGCAGGAGGCGAACTTTGGTCGCCAGACGGAAAGTACATTCTCTTTACCTCTGACGTCTACCCGGAATGCGATGGCACTCTTAACGAGGCAGCGATTTGTAACGCTAATAGACTCGAAGCGACGGAAAAATCCAAAGTCAAAGCTCTGGTTTTCGATCATCTCCTGTATCGGCACTGGAATGCGTACAAGGGAGATAAGCGAACCCACATTTTCATAACTGGGGTTCCCGAGACCGCTGGTGGATACATCATTTCCACCAGCATGCCAGCGCCTCGCGATCTCACCCCCGGCGACTATGACGCCCCCGTCTTCTCCCTCGGTGGCCCGGACGACTACGCCTTCTCCCCCGACGGCCAGGAGATTTGCTACGCCTCCAATCACGACAAGAATCCGGCGGCCTCCACCAACAACGATCTCTGGATCGTCCCGGTTAATGTGGGAGCGGGCGCTTCGCCCGCTCAGGTTTTAGCCAAGACCAAGAACATCACCGCCGACAATCCCGCCAGCGACACCTCCCCGCTCTATTCCCCCGACGGCCGCTACATCGCCTACCGCGCCCAGCAGCGTCCCGGATACGAGAGCGACCGCTTCCGCCTGATGCTCTACGACCGCAAAACAGGCGAGAAGAAAAACCTGACGGAGAATCTTGATCGATGGGTCGGAGGCATTCACTTGGTCGCCCGATTCCTCAAGCGATCTATTTCGCTTACGCGGAGAAAGGCGAATCTCGCATAGCAGCGGTGTCGAGAGCAACTGTGCCGACAGAGTTCCGGACTATACTCTGGCTGGAGAATCGTTGCGGTTTGAACTAGGATTCTACGATGATTCCAATTCGCCACGGACGACAATACTCTGCAGTGGCTCGCAGAACACTTTGCAATCGCCAGTTGGGATAGTCGCACTTGAACTGAACAAAATCGCCCGACGGAGATCGACGGTCATGAGGTTGAACCGGCTTCCCGCGGAGCAGTATGAACCGGAGATGGGAAAATAATCCAGGACGGTCAATGCCAAGTCGCCGTCAGTTGACTCACCTCAACGACGCGGTCCTTTCGCAGGTAGCGATGTCCGCACCTCGAACCGCTTCTGATTTCACCGGCGCTCAACAACGACAAAGTTCAAGGCTTCCTCATCAAGCCCCCGAACTTCGATCCCTCAAAAAAATATCCCGTAAAGTTCCTGATCCACGGCGGCCCCCAAGGTGCCTGGGGAGACGACTGGAGCTACCGCTGGAATCCCGAACTCTTCGCCGCTAACGGATACGTCGTCATCATGATCAACTTCCACGGCTCGACCGGATACGGCCAGAAATTCATCGACGCCATCAACGGCGACTGGGGCGGCGCTCCCTTTGAAGACCTGATGAAGGGCCTCGACTACGCCGAGCAGACCTACCCGTTCATCGACAAGACCCGCGAGTGCGCGCTGGGCGCCAGCTACGGCGGATACATGGCCAACTGGATCCTCGGCCACACCGACCGCTTCAAGTGCATCGTCTCGCACGACGGCATGTTCAACGCCGAGTCCGCCTGGGGCACCACCGAAGAACTCTGGTTCAACAACTGGGAGTTCAAAGGCACGCCCTACGACAACCGCGAAAGCTACGTGAAATGGTCCCCGCACCAGTACGCGAAGAATTTCAAGACACCCACGCTGGTAATCCATGGTCAGCGCGACTATCGCCTGGACGTGAGCGAAGGCTTCCAACTCTTCACCACGCTGCAAATGGAAGGCGTCCCCTCAAAGATGTTGTACTTCCCGGATGAAGGCCACTGGGTCCTGAAGCCCCAAAATTCCCAGCTCTGGTACGAAACCGTAAACGACTGGGTAGACCACTGGGTAGGAAAGTAAGCGTTAATAATAGAAACTCATGAGGGTGCCCCATCCTAACGTCGCGTCTTTTGCGACGTTAGGGTGGGGATTTTGACTTTTTTGGATTTCAAAACGAGTCAGATTAGCTGTGGTTTTTCCATCCGCACCGACCGAAGATTATCACCCACGGTCCCGGAGGGACCACCGATAATAGCCCCCCAGTTTCACTGGCGGGTCCAGCATCATTTTGACCTCGTACCGTAAGGCACGATTGAAACGCATCAATCCAGATCGACCCGCTGAATCTCCCCCGCCCCCACCTTCTTAATCCCCAGCGCAATCGGCCGCGGCGGCCCCTTGCGCGGAATCGTAGCCAGCACCCAGACCTCATCCCCCGTCTGTGTTCCCCTGGGATCCTTCGCCGTATCCGGAATGAAAAACAACAACGGTTCTTCCAGCCGCAAGTGCATAACGCCATCCGTCGTGCGCCACCGCGAAAGACCCAGGTTGTCACAATCCCACACCGGGCTATTGTCAAAGACCACCACCGGCTTTCCATCGCGCGCCACGATCGAACCGCATTCTTGCCCAAAGCCCATCCACGCGTACCGATCCCTGATGCCGAATTTCTTCTCGACCTCCTCCGGTGACCTCGGATCATTCAACTCGACCTGCAGTCCCAGATAGCGACCCCGGATCGGCAGGTTCGGATCATACCGCGCCGTCTTGAACCACACCTGCGGACGCGTACTCCGGTCGTACAACAACTTTGCTCCCAGCGAGCACACGATCAGAACCTGAATCAGCGCCACGATGATTGCCTTGGTCACCGGCTTAACGCTAAGCGGCTTCATGCAGTGCCTCCCGCCGAGGCCGTGGGCCTGGTACGCGCCACAAGTTTGCGACGAAGCTTCTCCAGTTGCCATCCGCCCACGAGGAACAGAATGCCGAAGCCGATCAAGGACGCTGAGCGCCCCAGCTTTCCCATAACGGTGGAGAAGTAAAACACAATAATAGTGATAGCGAATCCGGCCACACCCAGGTTAATACGTTCGCGGCGAGTCTCCTGCAATCCCCACATCACCAGCCCGATCGCAGCCAGCGCGCAAAGCGCATAGCTGGTCAAATTCTGCGCAAAGACGCGTCCGTCAAGCCGCGAAACGACATACACCCACAGGGCATATCCCAGATTCCAAACCGCTCCCTTTCCCCGCAACAGAAACGCAGCCAGCAAGGGAAGCACGAACGCCATCAGGAAACCGACCGCATGTAAAGAAAGTGGAAGTTGTGGCAGCGACCGATTCCAGAAGAATTCGCGCTCGCCCGAAGCGACAACGGCGCAGAGCGGCAGCACGGAGATTCCTCCCGCCCAAACCAGCGCTCGCCGAAAATAAGATTCCTCCCGCCCGCGTCGCGCACTCAGGTAGGTGATCGCCAGCACCGCCAGAAATTGGAACAGGATTCGGTCCACGCCGCTGTAGTGACCCGCCCTCACGCTCCACTCCGATGCGATCCACGAAGGAACGAGCAGAGCGCTCAGCGTTGCTTGCAGCCAATCACGCAACACCATCCAGGTGAGCACCGCGCCAATCGCCCATAGCAGGATTCCTCCCGGCCAATGTTCCTGCAAATTGAAAATCTGCCCGGCAAGGAAAATGCCTCCGCCCAAGGCGACCGTGCCGATCGCGTGCAGAGCAAGGCCCAGCGGGCGGAAGCGCGGCAACAGCACTCCGCCTGCGAGGTGAAAACCCGCAATCATCACGACCACTAGCAGGAAGCGTTGCGTAGGAGACAGGTCGTCCCAGTGGGCCGCGACAAACAGCAGCACTCCGGCTGCAACCATGATCGAGCCGAACGCGATGGCCAGCACCACCGGCCAGCGCATCCCTGGACCTTCTCGTGCAGCCTCGAATTCGCGAATCCGCCCTGCCGCAGGTGAATCGAGGATGCCGGCTTCGATCCAGCGTTCCAGTTGTTGCTCGAGTTGCTCGGAGGTCGGCATGGGCCGTCGCCGACAACCTACCGCAGTCTGCCGCGGATGGCAATAACGCGCTTGGTATCGGATCCTTTCCGACTCCCGCGATCGTAACGAGAACGTGTCTCATAAATGGTTTTGAAAGGGCGCAGCTTTTCAGCCGTGCCGTAGAAAGCCATAAAAGACGGGGCCTTCAGAGGCTGCGTGAGAACGACCATTGAACGCAAGCGGTGGAGCAAGCACCAAGAAAACTCCAGCCGCGTAGCGGCGGGATATGAAAGCCCGGCACGGAGGCGCCGGGTGAGTGGAACAAATGCGCGAGTCCCGTAGGGACGACACGCGTCCTCAACGCACACTCTTCAGGCACTGCAGGGAAGAGCCTTAGGTCCAGCAAGACGATTTGTAAGACCAGCTCTAGGTTCAACGCTGGACAGCGCCGGTCTCGCCCCGAAACAACGGTCCCCGCATCGGACGCAGCATGATTGGAGGTTTCACCCCGGCGCGGCCACTCCCATTCGAAGCCGCCGGGAATATCAGCAGAGGATCGTCAAGCACCGCACTCGTTCCGGCCGTGGCTTGGACATCGACTTCAACCGGCCCGCTGAACCCTCCACTCGAGGGCACGACACTTGCCAGCCCATTGGTGTCGCTACTAGCGTCGCTCTGCGTGACTTTCAAGATCACCGGCATCGCCGGATTCCCCAGATTCACATCTCCGCTACCCACAATCGGCACCATGGCCCCAGGCCGCAGCACGGTAGTCAGAAAACTGACAGGCGCAGCCATCACCGGATGTGGAGACGACGCCGAATCGACTACCCGCACCACCACCGGTTGAAACGACTGCCCCGTGGAGACCTGCCCGGCCCCCGACACCTGCTGCAAAACCTGTTGCGCGAGCGGCACAGGACTGGCATAAAACACAGCGCACGGAGAATTCCCCGGAGCCACGCACGCGTTTACCTGCACCAGCACATTGAGATTCGTCACCGACAGCGTCACTGTAGCGTAGCCGCTCGCGTTGGTCACAGCACTGCCTGCGCTGAGAGTTCCCGCGCCGCTCGCAACCATGAAATTTACCGCCACATTGCTCTGCGCGATTCCATTGCTCATCACTCGCGCGTTGACCGGAATCCCGACAGTCGCGCCCTGCGAAACATAAATAGAAGGAGTCGAAACTCCAATGTCAGAGGACGATTGCGTGGCGCTGAGCGTACCGCTGACCGACTTCGCCGGAGAGTACACGCCCGGAGCCAACGTGGCAGTCACGATGGCTGTTCCCGCAGCGGCTGCCGTGAGCCACGTTGCCGCATTTCCATCCTGATCGGTAATCACCGAGCACGCCGGAGCGCCGCTGCAAGCCGAGAGTTGCACGCCATTCGTGCCGCTCCACCCGACAGTTGCGCCGCTGACCGGAGTCACTCCGTTGTTGGCCAGCACGCGCACGCTGACCGGATTCGCTGCCTGCACTCCCACCGGCGTGGGCGGATTCCCGCCATTCAGCAATACGATGTTATCCGTGGCAGCGGCGCCATACGTCAGCGCCCCTGTCATTGTCGTCGACCCTCCGCTCACCGGATCGCTAACGCTGATGCTCTGCACTCCGTCGGCATGGCCCGGAACCGCGATCGTTAAGAATGTGCCGGTGGCCGCCACCGGGGTAGCTGGGCTGCCTCCCGCAACTACGTTGAGCCCCTGGGAAAACCCTGTGCCTTGCAACGTCACTGCCCCGCCATTTACTCCGACCCGCGCTGGCCAAACCGAATCTGCGTAAAGCACGCGCGCGTGATAACGATAGTCTGGCCGGCCGTCGCCGCGCATATCCGCGATACCAATCAGGAAGTTGCCCGGCGTAAGTATGCTCGCATCGAGACGAGTCAATCCGAACGGTACTTGATTAAACGAAGAAGGAGTGAAGGCCCCCGGCACGCTCCCATCCGGATCCGATGCTTGCCACATCCCGATGACCGGCTGAGCTTTCAACTGGCTCGCCTGTCCAGCCTCATCTTGCGCCGTCACGGAAACTGATAGGGTTCGATTCGTCTGGGCGTGGAGCACAACATAATCCACATCCGCGTAACTGGCCAGCGATCCCGCCCAATCGCCTCCTGAAGGCAGAGGCAAAGGCGAGGTCCATGAGGACGCAGACTGACGGAATGGCTGCGCGCTGCTCATCATCAGAATGTCCTGCTCGACATCGCTGCCCGGCGAAACGGTCACGGTAATGGGCTGCGCCGATCCCGAGGGCGCGACTGGCCCCGGTGAATAAGGACCCACTCCCGCCGACCAATGAGGATCGATTCCCTCGACCGTCAATTGATACTGCGCACTAGAGGACGGCGGTTGCAGTCCCGCCAGATCGAAGAAGCCTTCCAGACTCGACTCCGTCGATCCCCACTCTGCAAGATCATCTCCAATCGAATCATCGAAGCCAGTGATGGGATTGCCCCCGTTTCCCCGGAACGAGAAGCCGGAGACCGATGACGCCGCGTACCTTCGTGACGGCAACCGTGTCACCGGGTCGATCCACCGCGCCACCACGTTCACGCCCTGCATCGGCTGCGTGCGATTCCCATGCGTGTCCGTGAAATATATCGATCCGTGAATGCGGGCGGTGGCGCTGGAGAAAACCTGCTTGCCCGGAAAGCTGGATTGATTCTGAACGGTGACGGGATACAGCCGCGCCACCGCCGCCATATCGTCCATCGATAACTGATAAGGATTCGGATAGCACAGCGTGATAGGCACGCAGCCCCACCCGTCCATGAAGTGCATCAGGGGAAATCCCGCGTAATCGTCGCTGCCTGGATAAGGTGACCCCGTCTGCACATTCAGGTTCAGCTGGGACCATCCCAGCCCGAGCACGCTGCCAATCACGCGCACCAGCCGATATTCAACATCATTCAGTTGCGAAGCTTGCAGCGCGCACTGCCCGTTGATCACGATCAGAGCGTGCTCGTACGCCGCCATAGTTCCATAGTTGTCATTGCCACCAAACACCGCGTTGAAGAAGCACTGGCTCGAGCCTCCCGCTCCCGCACCCAGAAAGGCGTCTGTGACCGAACCATCGTAGTCATACACAATGCCAATCGGGGTCCCCGTCGCCGTCGATTGAATGTCGCTCGGCATCGAGATGGTGCGGTCCCCATTGACAATCACGTTAGCTCCGCTGACGTCTTCTGCGAGCGAACCAGCCCCCGTCGCCGCCAGCGCCGCAGTCGGTACCGAAGTCCACAAGCTGAACGCCCCCGCAACGAAGCTGTTGGCCGATGCATTCGGCATGATCGGGCTCAGGTCTCCCTGATCGGTGTAATAGATGATCTGTCCCAGCGGCCACGTCAAAGGTTTCCCCGTCGTGCTGGAATCGAAATAGCTGCTGCCCGCAATACACTTCGGCCCGCCAGCCCGCACAATCATCGCAAATGAAAGAACGATGCTTGCCGCGAAGGCCAGCCTGAGGAGGAATACGCGAGCCGTAGATGCCACGTAGGTTTTCATGGTCACCTCTTTCATCGCGTCATTCCTCCTCACCGGCGTGCCTTACCGCCAAGGCGAAGTCGCCAAATCGTGCGCGCGACTTCCCACCCAGTACGGGATCTTTTCCAAACGCCGCCAGATGCTGCGCCGTAAGCAGCACCCACCCCGAGCGGTCCACCGCAAAACGTCCCAGGGCTCCACCCACACAACTGGTCAGGCCCAACTTACTAACTGGATATAAGAAGAGGAGAACCCTCTCCCCCACGCGATAACGCTGTCCCGAAGACCACAACCCGATCCACTGCGTAATCGTGAGGTCCTGGCCCGGCGTAGCGCCGCGCAGCGCATCTTCAATGCGAAACGTCACTGCCACGGTCTCGACCGACTGCCCCGCGGTTGCCGGTCGCCGCTCTATCTTCGTGACCGTCCCAGAGAAAATCGTTCCAGCCGCTCGAACGAATTGCGGGAATCCGAACACTCTCAAAGGAGGAAGGGGCGTACGGAAAGGAGGAACGATTCGCCCGGAACGTATCTCACCCGATCGTGCGTCGAACAAAACCCGCGGCGCCACGCGACCCGACAAATCCGCCTGCCCCGCGATGACCGCCGAGCCCGAAATCACCACCCCTGCCACGAGCAGACACCAACCACTTCTCCCAAACATTGCGGAGACCTCGATCCTCGTAAATCTGCTCGGAGGGAACCGGGAAAACGTGTCAGAGTAGTTCCACGGCAACTTCAAATGCTGTGACAGATGTCACAATCGCCTGTGGATTTCTCCGCACAGTCCCATTTTGGCAAGCCTCGGCCTGTCCGTGCGCACTCGCTCTCTCGTTGACTTTGTTCGCCAACGACCCCTAACATGGCTCACGACTCCGGCGATGAGCCTGCCAACCGCATGATCGGACAAACCATCTCTCACTACCGCATCGTGGAAAAACTGGGCGGTGGCGGGATGGGCGTTGTCTACAAAGCCGAAGACACTGATCTCGGCCGCCTCGTCGCCCTGAAGTTCCTTCCCGATGAAGTCGCGCGCGATCCCCAGGCCCTCGAGCGCTTTCGCCGCGAGGCGCGTGCCGCCTCAGCCCTGAACCATCCCAACATCTGCACCATCTATGAGATCGGCAAAACCGGCGAGCAGTCGTTCATCGCCATGGAGTTCCTCGAAGGCGAGACGCTGAAGCACCGCATCGGCGGCAAGCCCATGGATGCCGAGACGGTGCTCTCGCTCGCCACCGAGATTGCCGATGGCCTCAACGCCGCGCACGCCAAGGGCGTAATCCATCGCGATATCAAGCCCACCAACATCTTCGTGACCGCGCCGGGCCACGCAAAAATTCTTGACTTCGGACTGGCCAAGCTCGCACCCGCCGAAGCCCGCACCTCGCAAGCTGCCGTGCTCACCCAGGCTACAGCCGACGTCAATGCCGAGAACCTCACCAGTCCCGGCACCGCCATCGGCACCATAGCCTATATGTCCCCGGAGCAGGTCCGCGGAAAAGAACTGGACGCCCGCACCGACCTGTTTTCCTTCGGCGTCGTCCTTTACGAGATGACCACCGGAACCCTGCCTTTCCGCGGCGACACCTCCGGCGTAATCCTCGAGTCGATTCTCAACCGCGCCCCCACCGCTCCAGTGCGCCTGAATCCCGAGATCCACCCCGACCTTGAACGCATCATCGACAAAGCCCTCGAGAAAGACCGCGACACGCGCTATCAGCACGCCGCCGATGTCCTGGCCGACCTGAAGCGCCTCAAGCGCCAGACGGAGTCGAGCCGTGTAGCAGTGATATCTGCGCCCACAGAAAAGAAGAGCAACCTTAAATTCTGGATCCCCTCCGCCACCGTTGTTGCAATCGTATTGATCGCCGCACTCGTTTGGTACCTGCGCTCAGGCCGCGCCTCGCAAATTGATTCCATCGCAGTGCTCCCCTTCGCCAACGTCAGCGGAAACGCCAGCACCGACTATCTGAGCGACGGCCTCACCGAATCCCTGATCGCCAGCCTGACTCACGTCCCCGACCTGAAAGTAAAGTCGCGCAACTCGGTCTTTCGTTACAAAGGAAAGGACGTGGACGCCCAGAAAGTCGGCAGCGAACTAGGCGTAGCCGCGCTAGTAAGTGGACGCGTAACTCCTCACGGCGACACCGTTGAAGTGAGCGCCGAACTGACCGACGTCCGTGACAACACCGAGCTTTGGGGACAGCACTACAGCGGCAAGAGCACCGAGATCATCGCCCTGGAGCAACAGATCGCCGGCGATCTCGCGGCGAAGTTGCACTCGGGGATGACCAGTTCAGAGAAGCAGCAAGTTACCCGGCAAGGAACACAGAACCCCGAAGCGTACGAGCTCTATACCAAAGGGCGTTACTCCTGGAACAAGCGCACGATGCCCGATCTGCAGGCCGCGATTTCCTACTTCAATCAGGCGATTTCCAAAGATCCGAACTACGCGTTGGCCTACGCCGGATTGGCAGACGTCTATACGGTGCTGCCCACTTACGGCGGGATCCCCAGCGAGGCCCTGCCTAAGGCCAATGCGGCTGCCCGCAAGGCGCTGGAACTCGATCCTTCGCTGGCCGGTCCTCACGCTGTTCTAGCCGGCGACATGATGGAGTATGACTGGGATTTTACCTCGGGAATCGCAGAGTATAAAAAGGCGTTTCAGCTGGACCCCGGCGATGCTGTTGCCCATTTCTGGTACTCGCAAGATCTGGCGTGGCTGGGGGGGCATGTGGAGGAGTCCATCTCGGAGATCAACCTCGCGCATCAGTTGGATCCGCTTTCTCCCATTATCGCGATGAACGTCGGAAACGTGCTCGCCTCTGCGCGGCGGTACGACGAGGCGCTTGTCGCATGCCGGAAACTGGCCACCGAGAGTCCCACCTTCGCGCGCGCCCACTGGTGCCTGGCACTGGTGTATAAGGGCAAACACGATTACGCCAGGTCTGTGGAAGAGTACCAGACCTATGCCCAACTCTCCGGTAGCCAGGACGACAGTGAGCTTGCGACCGCCATGGATCAGGGCTTTCGCTCTGAAGGCTGGAGAGGCGCGATGAAAAAAGCGCTGGAGGCACGCCTGCAGCAGCGCAAGAAAGGCTATGCCTCTCCTTTCGAGATCGCCCGTTACTACGCCGAACTGGGTCAAACGGATCAGGTTTTCACTTGGCTGGACACCGCCTATCGAGAGCGCGATTCCCTCATGGAGAGCTTGAAAACCGAGCCCTCGTTTGATGCCTTGCACTCCGACCCGCGATTTACCGAACTGGTCAAGAAAGTCGGATTGCCCGGGTAGCCTCGCCATGATTCGGGACTTCGCCTTCCGCTGCTCGCGAAGCTCCGCCCAAACTCTGTCATCCCGACCGAAGTGAGGCGTAGCCGAACGCAGTCGAGGGACCTTGCGTCTCCTTCGATTCACCACAGCCGCCGGGTGGCCTATCAGCCCTCATTCTTATCTAGAGGCACCTAGCTGGTTCACGGCCTTCTGGACCGGTTCATAAAGTTGAATTCAATTTGCAGCAATGAATAGCCCAATACACTATCCCCGCGGGTGGCCCACGCTTTCAGCATTCACACATTTGGGTGGCCCATCCTTTGCGCTTTTTGCAAAGGGTGGGCATTCGATGCTCTCACCCTCTAGCGCTTGCAGCTAACCTACAACCCGAATCTTCATCACCGCCGCCGGCCACTGATTGATCTTCACTATTCCTGCTTCTCCAAACGCGTAACTCCTATAGCTGCTCCACTCCCACAGTTCCGGTTCCAGCACCAGCCCGCGCTTCACCGGATTGCGATGCATGTACCGCAACTTCTCCACCCGCTTGCGCTCGCCCCACACATTGAAGTCGTAAAAACGCCGCTGCCACACCCGCTGCTCCTCCTGCGGCCACAATTCCCCTTGTCCCACCTTTCGTCTTTTCTTTTGCAACCGCCGCCGTGCATACCGCTGCTTCACCACCTGCATCACCGTCGAAGGCGTACCCCGCTCGGGTTCGCTGATCAGCAAATGGATGTGATCCGGCATCACCACGTAACCGACCACCGCAAAGTGATAACGTTGCCGGACTTCCTCCAGGATCCGCAGAAACAAGTCGCGCTCCCGCGCCGCGCCAAGCCATGCCTGTCGGTGATAACAACTGCAGGTAAGAAAATGCAGATGATCGTGACCGTAGTATCGCTTGAGGCCCGTGGGCATTCCCTTACTGTAAGAGCAGAGCGCTCAGTTGAGATCGAAAAAGGCAGCGTCAAGATCCAAAGTAGTTCAGAATCGGGAACGCCCCTCTCCCCAGCCTCCACGCCGTTGGGTGGCCCATCCTGTGCGTTTTTTGCAAAGGGTGGGAATTCGATGCTCTCTCCCTCTCGGGCTTGCAGCTAAGCCTAGTCCGAACCTTTATCATCGCCTCAGGCCACTGATTGCGGTCTCGGGCTCCTGCGTGCCGAGTCATCTGTCAGGTGATAACAAACTCAGGCCCGTAGGCATTCCGTCACGTTAAAGCGCAATCCTCAGTTCAGACAAAAGAGTCACGTCAAAATCCCAACTCGTTCAGATTTGGGAAAGCCCACCCTTTGCGAAAAGCGCAAAGGATAGGCCACCCTGGTCTGTGCTAGCTTGAAAGGGTGCGCCACCCGCCAAAGGCGCTGCGACTGCCGGCCTTGATGCGATAGGACTGATTCCCGAAGGTGGTGCTGTTGCGGCAGCGTTTAGCCTTTTCCACGGAGCCGCAGGATTTTCTAACGGAACCAAAATTCTTGGAAGAGTCGCAGAGGGGGGAGCACTCATCTCGACTGCCTCATCGTTATCCGATGCCTCAGGTCCAAATGGTGGTGTTGCTTCGTTTGCGGGGCTGCAAACGGGCGTTAACGTGTTAGGAATTGCGAAATCTCTTTTTGAAGCTATACCGGTTGCTGGGCAAGTTATTGCCGGTGTCTCAGTCGGTTTGGACATTATCGGTACTGGAATGGAGATCGCAGAGTGCAGGTAGACAAAGTAATAACTGCAGAAGACAGACAAATTCGCTTACCGTGGTGGGGGGTGCTTTGCGTCATTTTCGGAACTGTTCTTCTGGGGTTCTTGTTTATACATTTCGGGAGGTTCGATCTCGCGCGTCCGTCCCTTATATCTGCCGGTATGGTTGCAATCGCCATTGCATTGAGGTGGAAGTTGAGGCGGCATGTGTGGTTTTGGATCACAATGGCCATTCTCGCGGCGCTTCATCTCCCGTTGATTTTGTTTATTCCCTGGACCACCAGGTGGATTCCCGCCATCGTGATTGCGCCCTTTGGCATCGCAGATCTATACGTAATGCTCTGGGTTCTTTCTGTTATCGGGAGATTCGTGCAGGGGCCGAAAACGTCTGGGGATGAAGGCGCCCTAAGACCAGGCATGAGGAGTAGTTCCCGCAAACAACAGTAAACAGGAACCGCAGCCTCCAAGTCTCTGGCACACAATTACCCACCCCGACAAGCACACCCGCAAGATGTTGAGAGAAGTTGGCTGGTGGCCCACTCAAGCCCGGTTTTGGCTTGAGTGGGGCAGTTCGGGCGGCGTTCACCTTGGAAACCCGGCGGAGAATTCCCCCCTGCCGGTCGGAACCCTCATCAACCCTCACTTCCTTTTTCCACAGTCAAAACTTGATTCCTTGTGACGAACAACCTTGACTGAGCCCACAGAAGGTTCACAATGGCATTGTGCTCATTCGCACTGCAAATGACCGAACAGAAGTCAGCCCGTCGTAGCTCAGCAATTCGAGCCTGCTAACTCCTTATTCCGGAAGATTTTGCGTGTAAGTCCTTCTTTGACAATATTTTGCAGGCACCATGTGCGGTCAGAGTCCCGCAAACTGCCTGAATTCAATATTTTGCGAGTTTTCGCTGCAAAAATGTTTTCTGTCTCGCGCGGAGCCCTAACTCCTTATTCCAGAAGATTTTGCAAGTAAGTCCTTATATTAGAATATTTTGCGAGGAACACAAGAAGTCACAATCCCCTAAGTGCCACGAATCCAAGATTTTGCAGATTTTGATTTGTAATATTTGGTCCACATTGATCGTGCCGTTTGCCGTTATCTCCTCCGGATGGGACAATACAGTTCTATGCACAAACCGCTCATTACTCTGGCGATTCCACTGTTGGCGGCCATGCTGCTCGGACACGCTCCCGCGCAGAATGCTCCGGCCTCCACTCCACCATCCAAGCCCGCTTCCACGCAGTCGACACCCAAGGCTCCGGCAGCCAAGAAGGCGCCCGCCACCGCAGCCAAACCCGCAACCGCCGCAGCTCCGCTGACCACGCAGAAGCAGAAGAACAGCTACGCGCTCGGCATGAGCATCGGGCTCGGCCTGAAAAAGCAAGGCGTCGCTGACTCGATCGATTCCGCCCTCGCCGTCCGCGGAATGCGCGATGCCCTCGCCGGCGGCAAGACTGCCATGACCGAGGATGAAATGAAGGCTGCACTCCAGCTTCTGCGCACCCAATTCCAGGCCACGCAGGAAGCCAAGGCCAAAGAAGCCGGATCCTCCGCCCGCAAAGAAGGCGAAACATTCCTCGCCGCCAACAAGGCGAAGGACGGCGTCAAAGTTCTGCCCGACGGCCTGCAATACAAAGTTGTGACCGACGGCAACGGCCCGAAGCCGTCAGCGACCGACACAGTCACCGTCAACTACCGCGGCACCCTGATCGACGGCAAAGAATTCGACAGCTCCTACAAGCGTGGACAGCCCGCAACCTTCCCCGTCGGCGGCGTGATCAAGGGCTGGACCGAAGCGCTGCAGTTGATGCCCGTCGGCTCGAAGTGGCAGCTCTTCATCCCCGCCGATCTCGCCTACGGCGATCGCGGAGCAGGCGGAGACATCGGCCCCGGAGCCACACTGATCTTCGAAGTGGAATTGCTCTCGATCGGCGAGCAGAAGAAGCCCGAAGCGCAGAAGTAAGAAGTCAGAACGCAGAGTGAAGCTCACCTCCACTTCACTCCTGCGATTTTTGCCAGGCATGGAAGAGCCGTCCACAATCGCGGGCGGCCTTTGTGTTTCTCAACAACTTGCAGAATCGCCGAGAGCCTACAACGCGTTGCGAAGATGCTCCTCTGCCGAGAGGTGCGCTCCCGCCAGCAGCAGCAGGCCCGAGAGGAACGCCCAGAACATCATCGTCACCGACAACGCGAACGGTCCGTAGACTTCCTGAAAATTCAGCCAGGGCAGGGCCAGGATGTACGCATACTTCAGCGCCTCAGACAGCAGTCCCATGATGATCGCCACCGGCAGCACGGTGCGAGGCGGAACTTTTCCATTCGGAAGCACCCAGTAGATCAGGAAAAAGATAGCGATGCTCGCCGCAATCGCGAATACCTTCATCACCAGAAATCCCACCACTCGCACGAACCCGGCTCCGTACCCATGCAGAATGAATTCCAGGGACGCGACCGGCACCGCTGTCATTGCGATCGAGAGCAGCGCCAGAGCGCCGCACGCGAACGCCAGGCCGAACGATACGATCTGATTCCCCAGGTAGGATCGATTGTTCTCGAATCGCCAGATGCGGTTCAGCGCAACCTCAAGTGGCAGAAAGACTCCCGAGGACGTAACCAGCAGAATCACCAGCGACACGGCCTGCACCCGTTGCCGCGAATTGACCATCGAGTTGAGATTGCGAATCACGAAGTCCTGCCCGGCCGGCAGATAGTCGCGAAGCAGCTGCACGACGACGTCATACATGACGCGTGAATGAAAGACCCGGCGGATGAGGGTCATCATCAGCATGACGAAAGGGAAGAATGAAAGGATTGAGTTGGCCGCGACCGAGAAAGCGAAGGTGTGAACATCGGTTCGCATCAGGTACTTGATGGTCGAAATCACCATCGCGCCGGAACTGGGCTGGGCGCGCACCGCAACTTTGACCGGCGCACGTTCGACGCGGGGGGACACTCTCGGGTTGGGAGGCTGGGCCACGGGGAAAAGCAAATCGTACCAGAATGAACAAGGAATTCTGCCACGAGGACGGAACGGAAGTTCTTGGGGCGATTACCGAGCTATTTCTTAATCTGCGTTAAAGTTATGAGAAATGACCGACGGTCATGCTTACGATTGTTTCCTAATTTTTCTTGCGAAACGTTTCAATACTGCTTATTATCTTTTGCTCGACACCGGGAAATGGTCCGGTGGTGAGACCAGTGAGTTGGTTGACGTTTGTTAGGTGTGGTGGAAACGTGCCAAATTGTCGGACTCCCCGGGTTCCCGCAGCAGCAACTCACTGCTCGGGGCTGAGGAGTCTTTTCCTTTTTGGAAGTAATTCCCTCTGCACGTCGTAGACGCAACCGAAAATTCTACCGGTTTCTCTGAGGGGGGCTTCAGTCGATTGAAGCGCGATCCGAGAAACGGAGAATCATTCTTCGCGATTAGTGAAAGGAGTCTTTTCCGTGAGAGAGAAAGGAACAGTGAAGTGGTTCAACGGGGCGAAGGGATATGGATTCATCCAGCGCTCTACAGGTGAGGACGTGTTCGTACATTTCTCCGCCATCCAGGAGAACGGCTATCGCACCCTGAACGAGGGTGAGACCGTGGAGTTTGACCTGCTCAAGGGCCCCAAGGGCTTTCAAGCGGCAAACGTAGTTCGCGCATAAACCTGCGAACCAATTGGAAGCCCTCCCGGAACCCAGCGGGAGGGTTTTTTATTGCTGAAATAAGCCTCCGTGCATGAGCCGCATGCAGTGTTCCCCGTCACTGCCAATCAGGACACGTTGAGCTACAAAGAATGTTGGCCTCAAAGACATATTGTTGGACGAGTTCTATTTCTCAAGCGGGTCACTGGAGGCTGCCGTGTGGAAACGAATCACGACGCTCGTAATATTCTGGGCTGCCCTGAATGTTGTCTTCTCATCTGCGCAGGACAGAGAGCAGCAACCACCACCCATCCTTCCGGTGGAAGGAGCTAATATCTTTCAGGACTTCTGCGCAGCCTGCCACGGACACGATGGGCGAGGGAAGGGGCCCGTATCCCCGAATCTGAGGAATGCAGTGCCCGACTTGACCAGACTCTCTCGGCAGAACGGCGGAAAATTTCCGGCCACCCATGTGAGGAACACGCTAATGTTTGGCGGGGACCAACCGCCGGCTTCACATGGATCCAAGGTGATGCCCATCTGGGGGCCGATTTTCCACCAGATTGAGTTCGATCAGGACTTGGGTAACGTCAGGCTGGAAAACGTAGTGAAGTATCTGGAGTCAATTCAGCGGAAGTAGCCGTGTGGCGCTAGGCTGATCGGTGTTGACCTTTTATTGACACGATACGTGAGGAGGGTGCCCCAGTCCTTTCGCGTCTTTTGCCACCACAAACCGCACTTTCTGCTCTTCCGCTTCCATCGTCTTCCACGGCATCCTTGTCCTCTCCCAGCTGGTCGAGCCAGCGCGGGAGTGTAAAGGATGTGTCGGGACATTTTGTAAAGCATGTCATGGGACTGGACACGTCTTTTGCGAAAGGGTGGGTACTACGGACGTCACCATCAAACCAAACCCCGAGGCATTGAGTGGGCCACGCAATATAAAAGGGCGCCCCTTTCAGAGTAGGCTGCAGTTGCTGTGAGCAACAGTAACTACGCCGAAGGAAAGGAACACCCATGGAGAGTGTGAAGTACATTGGCTTGGATGTCCACCAGAGCACGATCAGCGTGGCCGTGCTGAATGCGGAAGGCAAACTGACGATGCAGTCGGTGATCGCGACCAAAGCGACTGCGGTGCGAGATCTGCTGAGGGGATTGCGCGGAGTACTGCACGTCACCTTCGAAGAAGGCACGTACTCGGCCTGGCTCTATGACTTGGTGGTGCGAGATGTGGCGCGGGTGGTGGTCTGTAATCCGCGAAAGAATGCACTGCTGAAGTCGGGCAACAAGAGCGATCAGATCGATGCGCGCAAATTGGCCGAACTGCTGCGGGCCGGGATGCTGTCGCCGGTCTACCACGGGGAGCAGAGCACGCGCACCTTACAACAACTGGTAGCCAGTTACACCGCGCTGACCGAAGACACGGGGCGGGCGATGCGACGGATCAAGGCCCTGTATCGCAGCCAAGCGATTGGGTGCGCGGGCAAGAAGCCGTTCGGGAAACGGCATCGCGGGGAATGGCTGGGGCGACTGACCGACAGCGGGCAGCGGCGACGCGCGGAGTGGCTCTACCAGGAATTGGACGCCGTGCAGATCTTGCGGCGGGAAGCCAGGCAAGCGGTGATGGTGGAGTGCCAGAAAAATCCGGCCGCGAAGTGGCTGCGCTCCATGCCGTTCTTCGGTCCGCTGCGAGCGGCGGTGCTGATCGCGCGGGTGCAGACGCCGCACCGCTTTCGAACCAAGCGACAGTTCTGGACCTACTGCGGCCTGGGATTAGAGACGCGCAGCAGCGCCGACTATGTGGAGAAGGATGGGCAAATCCTGCGGCGGCGCAAGCCCGTGTACATCCGCGGCTTGAACTGGAACTACAGCCACGAACTGAAAAATGTGTTCAAGAGCGCGGCCACGACGGCGAGTGCGATGGACGGCCCGTTTCGCGCGTTCTACGAAACGAGAGTCGCTACCGGGATGCTGCCGGCCATGGCGCGACTGACGCTGGCCCGCAAGATGGCGGCGATTGCACTGATTCTGTGGAAGAGAGGAGAGACGTTCGCAGCGGAATATCTGAAGCCACAAGCAGCATAAGCGCGTACCCCCACGAAGTCCGGAAACTGTAACCCTGACGTTCGAAGGTTGGAGAGCTGCGCGCACGGGTTCGAGGGTAAGTATCCTAAGGCGGGATAGGCGGATCAGTCTCATGGGCCACCATATGCTCCCTCGCACAACCCAACAAAGCCATAGTGCCGCGTCCAGACGCGAGCCTCAGATAGAACCATGGTTGGCCATGCGGCCACCGAGCTGCTTGTCGGCGCCAGACGAAGACCGATTCGAACCAGTCATCCGGAAATGCGTGGTCATGCGAACAACACGATCGAAGCGGGGTGGAGTTGTCGGCAGGGGCTGGATGCCAAGAAAAACCAAACCTTCCTGCGAAGGGAGAACTGTTTTTTGCTTGACATCCCCTTTTATAGAACCCGACTTTTGCAAAAAACGCAGAGTGTCACCCCAGGTTGACGCTTCCCTGCAGAAGGCTGGGCCCGCCAGGCCCAGACTATGAGGGCATCACGCCCTACCTGCCTTGGCCAGCCGCATTTGGAGACCGAGACTGACCAGGTACGCTCCAATAACAAGGAACATCAGGTTTTGGTTGCCCATGATCATGCTGAGGTACTCACAGAATCCGCCGATCATGGCTCCAATCAGGTTTGCGCCGAAGAAAGAGGATGGGATCGACGCTTGGCGGAAGGTCGTGGAGAAGATCAGGCCGGCAAAAAAGATCGGCAGGGGCACCACGAGAAGAGACCACAGCAATCGCTCGTCGAAACTTAACGCCAGAATAGAGTCCCGCTTAACCAAGTAGAGCAGCAGTAGGGTTGCGATCAGTGGCGCGTACAGCCACGTCCGGAAACGGCTCATACGCATCGCCACCATGTTTGCAGCCAACACCATCAGCAGAACGCCCGTCACAACCACCAGGGTTACAAACCAGGTGGTGCCAAAGTAAAGAGAGCAGTCCGAAATGCTCTTCGTCTCCAGCAGCAGGAAGCCCAGCCCCAGAAACAGAAAGTGACCGTCGTCCATGCCGAACCCTCGGCCACGCAACATGAACACCGCCGGGATCGTGATCGCCAACAGAATTCCAATCACGATCAGGTAGTCAGCCGGAATGGTTTTGCGAGAAAGGTAAAGGAAGGGCCAGTCATCCGTAGGCGCGACGGCATCGGACACGTCGTCGCCTGCGGGAAAAACTGTACGTACGAACCGGCCGTACTGCGGCGGTGGGTTCGGGTGCTGACCGCGGAAGGCGCAGATCACTACTTGTCCCTGACTTTCGTAAACAACCGGCATCTGGTTCGTCGCCAGTGCAACCATTCGCACTAACTTACGGGCGAGCCACTCGTGCCCGGCCATGAAGGAAAGGGACAATACTCCATTGTCGTTCAGCAGCCGGAAAGCCGACTGCATGCTCTGCACGGTGTAGATATATCCGTCCAAGCGGATATTGGTCATCGAGCTAAACAGCGTTTGTGAGTCGAGAAAGCCGAACACCACCATGTCGTATCCGCCGCTTGACCGTCGCAGAAAAGCCCGGGCATCTTCGACGTGAACGTGGACTTTCGGATTGCTATAGATTCCCGAAGCATTGAATCGGCCAGACAGCTTCACTAACATCGGGTCGATTTCCACCGCATCGACCTGTTCGGCTCCGTTCAGCACCGCAATCTCTGTGTCCGTGCCGCCTCCCGCCCCTAACATGAGTACCCGGCGGTGGGCCGAAGCCAGCGCATACGGCAGGTCGTATTGCATTCGCCCGTCGAGAATCTCGGTTCTTTTCTGCGGAGAATAGCGACTCGGATCGGAGGTGCCGTCGCTCTGAAGAAAATAGTGATTTACCCTCACATCGTAAACTGGAGGATCCTGCATGGTACGCAGTCCCGGAAGCGGCTCTCGCACCGGAGCCTTCCCTCCCTTTTCGGTCACGATGATGCAATAGTACGGTGACCAGATTGCACTCGAAGTCACCGAAAAATATACCCCAGCCATCGATAGAGCCAGTACCGGGATGGTGCGCAGCCACTGTCCTCGCGGAAGAAGCAGGATAATCGCGAGAGCCACGAAACCCATTCCCAGCGTGGGCGAAAAGTACTTGAGCGAGAAGAGTCCGAAACACAGCGTCCCTGCAAGGCTGCCGCCCAGGTCCCAAGAGTAAGCCGATAGCGGCGGCAGAGCTTCAAACAGCGATCCGATCCGCTGGCCCAGTGGTACGAACACGATTGCGTTGCTGACGAAAATACCCACCAGGCTTATATAACGCACGAGTTGAGGAGTAGGTGTGTAGAATCGGCTCTCCGAGACGGTAGTCGGCAGCGTGATGAAATGCGCAATCAACAGCCATACAACATTGATCAGCAGCAAAGCCGGTAGCCATCCAAAAAGCGATTTTCTCGTCTTACCAACGATCGCTCCCACGCCCAGACCGAGGAAGGAACTGATCAACATCAGATTGGCGTAATAGGCGATCAGTCTTACGACCGCAGGCTCCCAGCGAATCACCATCAATTCGAGAAAGAGAGCGAGAAACGACAGACAGAACAACTCCGGCCCGCGTCTCCGTCTGACATGCAAATCTGTCGCTTGAGACAACGGCCGAGCGGGTGATTCGGTGGAAACCATGTAGGAGAGAATTGTCTCACACCATTTGATAGGCCTGACAAATGTCAGTTCTCGAAAAAGTGCGAGCACCATTACCAGTCCCGCCCGCCTGAGGCTTCAAAAGGGATAGGACCTGCCGCATTGCGAGGGCTAATTGCGCTTCCTCAAGAGAAACCAAAGTAATGCTGAGTGTGATGTGGATCACCACTTTGGGAATGATTTCAAATTGGAATAGAGGGCGGGGGATTCCAGTATGCGACCAGTCCATATGGCGCTCGTCTCGTTTCTTGTTGCCGGGGCGCTTTGTAATCAGATGTTCGCATTACCATTCTCCATGTTTCCCAAAGCTGGCCGCCTGGCTTCGCCGGACGGCCGCTTCGAGGTGCGCGATTTAGATCTGCGAGAACCTGGTCGCGAGTTCTCCGGCATCTTTCATTCGCTGCAGTTAGTTGAGACTGCGACTGGTAGATCGCGCAAGCTCTGCGACTATGTAGGTGTTGCGGCCGTGGCATGGTCGGAGAAGGACTCTCTCATTGTCACGCAGTACCTGAGCAAAAAGACGTCGCGGGCGCTGATATTCACGACCACTTCGATGCAAGAACCGGTCGTGCTCGACGTGACGACTTTGATACAGATGGTTCCAGTGCAACTCCGTCCGGCGCTGCGGGAAAACGACCATGCCTTCGTTGAGGCTTCACGGCTGGGGGGCGAGATCTTCTACTTTCAGGTGTGGGGTTATGGTCAACACGACCGAAACGGTTTTCACTGGAATTGCGAATACAACCTTGGCGCGGGGAATTTGAACTGCGAGGCGAAAAATAAGTCAGCAGGACAAACTGCTCGCTAGATTTCCCATGGGTAGAGATGCTTCGACTGCGAACGAGTTCGCTTCGTGATCTCGTTCTCCGCTCAGCATTTCAACGTCGCTTTCAGCGCATTTCCAGCGAGACCAGATCTCCGCCGTTTCCGCTGGATTTGAAATTAGCGGTGATCGCGCGGTCACGCCATTCGCAGGAAAAATCGTCGGCGCCGATGAGCAGCAGAGATTTGTAGTCCGCGGTGCGGAGCTTCAGCGTACCTTGCTCGGAGTGGACCGTAAGAATCGCGACCGGGGCATTCGAGCAGTCGACGGAAACCAGGCGGCCTCTCACAAATTTTGTTGTGCGTCGATCGCCGGGACTTCCTGACTGCGGCGCATTTTCGGCAGCCTCGCGCTTGGCGGCCTCTTCTTCGAGTACATCGAAGGGCGTTTTCTGGGCCTCATACTTTGCCTGATTCGCTGCCGTTGAACTGCCGGCGACGCCATACTTGCGTTGGTTGCCCGCCTGGCTTAACAGCTCTCGCGCTTGCGCTGCGATCTGCGGGTTGGCGCTGGATTTCAGGCGGTCGAGCAGGGAACCGGCCGCATCCCATTTTTTGCTGGCAACGTAAATCTCGGCGAGATGGAAAACATACTGCTCATCCCGCGGGCTGAGATTCATGGCTGCGCGCTCCGCCTGCATGGCGGCAGTGGAACTTCCGCCGGAGTTGCGCGCGAGGGCAAGAAGATCGTAGGCGTCCGCCATTTCCGGATTCCATTCCAGAACAGCCTTCAGATCGAGCATCATATTGGCGAGTCCCATCATGTCGGCGTGTTTCACCTGCGCCATGCGATATTTCCCAACAGAAAGGTAATATCGCAGCCACATGTCACGCGGGTTGAGGGAACCGGCATCGCTGATTTCGTTGAAGGCCTCGTCAAATTCGTTGCGTTGGATATGGTCCCAGGCAAGGAAGCGATGGGCCATGGGATTCCCGATCGCGTAGCTGGGCAACTGCTCGGCATCTTCTCCAGTCTTCTTGGTCGGCTTAGATTCTGCTTTCTTGTCGGCTTCCGTCTGCGTTGTAGCGAGGTCTTGCAGCGTTTTCAGACCAAACTCGCGGCGCTCGGGAATGCGGAGTTGGACCGCGGCGTAGAGCGCTCGCGCATCTGGTTCGGGGAACGGTTTGGAGGTGATCGCCGAATCTTCCGGACCAACGGGAACAGGGAAGCGGTCGGTCTGGCCGGACCTGGCAACTGGTGATGACTGTTCAGGATCGATGCTCGTCTTACGGGCGTCGTCGACCGCGGCCTGAAGTCCAGTTTGTGCGTGAAAGTAATCCTTCACCGCTTTTTCAAGTTGTGCGGAACTCATGCCGTAAGCCTGCTGGATGGCGTCTTCCACCGGCACGTGCTGGTTCAGGACCAGACCAAAATAAGCGCCCGTCTCTGGCAGTTTGTGCTCATGGATCAGGTAATGCATGACGATCCAGGATTCGGCGTAGTAGAGCGTATGCCGCGTGCCTTCGTTGCGGGCGGGATCGTGCTTCACGGTGAACAGGTCGGGAAGGGAGAGCCAGACCTGCGCCGCGAGCAATTCGGTCAGCGACTTTGGAGGACGAGCGTCGCGCTGGTTTCCGATGAGGTCTTCTTTAAGCGAGGACTGCAGCTCGGGGTCACCGCCGATCTCGACTTCTTTGTTGTCTACCCGGATCGAACTGAAATATTCGGCGAGACCTTCGTCGAACCATCCTTGAGCAGGCGGATAGTTGAAGTTCAGCAGGCGGATGGCGAAATCGTGTGCTACGGCCCGCCAGGGTTCTTCCTCAAACACGTTCAGGGCGATGAAATCCTGATCTTCCCCGGACAGCAGGAATCCGGGAGCATCCATGGGCTGTCCTTGGTGCAAAGGAGCGAGTCGGTAGTATGACTCATCGTTCTTAAAAGCGAGAATGGTAAGAGGACGCGATTCATGGATGCGATCTTTGCTCAGGAGATTGGCGAAGACAGCGCGCATCTGCTCGAAGCGGAGGGCGACCTCACGGCCTTTCTTCTCGCCGGCGTCGGTGATTACGGTGAAATGCGTCGAGTGAATTTCGAGCCAGGGAGGCTCCGCGGCGGAAGTGAAAGGGACAAAGAAGATCGCGGCGAGGAGGCTTACGCAGAGCGGGATAGGCAAGGGTCGAGACATGGCCGCCGCGCGGGAGAGGACTACTAAAGAAGATGCTACCACGTGCGCCGGAAGATGTTGCGAGCTGCCTGGAAATACAAAAGTGCGGAGCACAGGGGGAACGAACCCTGCTTGTATAATTCTTGGTTATTGAAACCGTCCAAGACAAACACAAGCTCCTGTTGATGGTTGCCGTCCGAGTTGCGAATGCAGTTGTCGCCACAATTCGAGAAAGAACTGAACGCGAGAGAGTCCACGCCAAGTGCCATATTGGTTCGGGAACAACTGAGGCGTCTTCTGGCGCACCCATTGTTTACGAACAGCAAGCGGTATCCGGTGCTGCTTGCCTACGCAGTTGAGCAAGCGCTGGATGGAAACGCCAGTGAGTTGAAGGAACGAACAATTGGTATCGAAGCGTTTGGACGCGAACCAAACTATGACGTAAATCTGGACCCGGTGGTTCGCATGACGGCGTCCGAGGTTCGGAAAAGGCTAATTCAGTACTACTACAACTCTGATCATGCGGGGGAACTGGTGATCGAAATGCCGGTCGGCTCCTATGTTCCGACTTTCCGGGGGCCGTCGACCCCTCCCGCAGTTTCAGCCGCAGAGTCAGTTTCCAGCCAGAAGATTAGAGATGCTGCCGCGTCAGGGGTCAGGCAGGGGGATATCGAGCGACGGCCTTTCAGTCCCGGTGTTCGCCATTGGGTCTTCATGAGCATCGCTTTGTGTTGCGCTGCTTTAATCGGCTTTGGCATTGGCCATGTCAAGCTTCCCAATCAGATATCAAGTTTAGAACGCTTTTGGGCGCCCATCACCGGCACTTCCAGCAGGATCACCTATTGCCTCGGTGAGCCGCGGGACTCGCCTGACAATGAGCGACTTCTGGCACCGGGAACTCGGCTGTACGGTGGGTTGGATGTTTCGGATGTAATCACGCTGGCGCGCTCGATCGGTCCACTTGTACCGCGACATGGGGCATTCAGGGTCGTCGCCGCGTCGAGCACTGAGTTCACGCAATTGCGGGAAGGCCCATTCGTTCTCATCGGAGCGTATGACAACATATGGACGATGCGTGTCACACAGGATCTGCCGTTCGGATTCGAGTATGACGACAAGGGGGCTCGCAGGATCGTTGATCGCAAGAGTGCCCCAAACAGATCGTGGTCCCTCCGATGGGAGGTTCCCCACATCAAGCTTGCAGAGGATTATGCGATCATCGCCAGGATCCACGACAGAGTCACCGGGCAACCGGTCATGGTCTTGGCAGGCATCCTGGGAGCAGGGACCGAAGCAGCCGGCGAGGTCGTGTCGAATCCCGAGTACCTGAATGCGATGCTCGAAAAGGCCCCGAAGGACTGGGACCGGATGAATTTGGAAGCCGTGATCGAAACGCACGCGATCGAAGGCCATCCCGGCCCTCCAACGGTCATTGCGGTCGCGACCTGGTAGACCCCTCTTAGCAAGCGCGCACGTATCATACTCCCTCCGGCGGTCTATCTTTTGACGCCGTATCTCCCGGCAAGCCCTGAAGTTACCGCGGTGCGGACTGGTTGATGCACGATGGAGCTTTTGGAGTGTATCGAAAACCGCCTAACCTGCACTTGGAAGCGGGAGAGACAAACTCCGTCCGAGCGCGTAAGGCGAGAGACGCGAAAAAGACAGATTTGGCTCTCCCCTTATCAGAGCCTGAGGAGGTTCTCAGGGGCCTTTCCGGCGACAGTTAGGAAGGAGACTTTATGAAACGCGTCCTAGGAATTGGGCTTTTGATGGCATTATTTTCCGTTTCGCTGCTTGCAGCGAAGAGTTCGCAGGTGTTCTTGCTGCCTTCGGATGTTCGGGTTGGAGATGTTCAACTTCCAGAAGGACATTGCACCGTGACCTGGACCGACATGACGGGCCCGCAGGTGCAGTTGACGATCAAAACCGCAGACAATAAGACGATAACCGTCCCTGCGAAGGTGATTGCGGGGAAACAACGTGAGATAGGCGTGGAGACGTTCGTCGCAAACGGGGTCACGTACCTGCTGGCATTTCACAGCCCTGAGGGCACATTCATTATTCAAGACGCTCCCAAAGAACTCAAATGAGCTCTTTGGAAATGGCATGTACTCCGAAAAGGCTTTCATAAGACGCCGATACGAGCTTCGCGGGCGGAGAAAACAGAAAGCCCAATATTGAAGGGGGCCTTGCTGATCCTCTCAGTGCCGACTACCAGGCACGCCCGCGAGCCATTCTAAAGTGAGTTGTGGCTGACCAGAAGTCAGTACTCCACGGTACTGAAGTGCCCCCGTTTGCTGTACCAATCCCAATGTGAGTTCTCGGTTGATTCTTGGTTTCAGCGGGGATGAGGTCCGGAGCAGGGGACGGCGTTTGAGTCCCCTGCTCTGGCAGCCTTGGACTAGCTTTCCTCATGCCCGCATCTCCGTTGCTGTCCGTGCAAACTCTATGGGCGGCAAGTAATTTAACGAACTGTGTGGACGTTGTTCGTTGTAATCCCGCCGCCAGGTTTCGATCTTTCGCCGTGCATCGCTGAGACTCGTGAACCAGTTCGCGTTCAGACATTCGTCGCGCAGTCGTCCGTTGAAGCTTTCGATGTAGGCATTCTGTACCGGCTTGCCCGGCTGAATGAACTCCAGCCGCACCCCACGTTCCTCGCTCCAAGCCGCCAGTGCCCGACCGCGAAATTCCGGCCCGTTGTCCACAACAATCGCTTCCGGCAGTCCGCGCTCGATCGCCATCCGATCCAGCACTCGACGCACACGTAGTCCGCCCAGTGAAGTATCGACCTCGATCACTGGACATTCCCGCGTGCAATCGTCCACGATGGTCAACATGCGAATTACTTTCCCGTGGCTCACGCAATCGCTCACAAAATCCATCGACCAACGTTTGTTCGGCTGACTCGCCGCAGGCTTAACGACCGCGCCACTCCAGCGGATCCGCCGCCGCTGTCGGATCCGCATCGCTAATCCTTCCTCGCGATACAGTCGGTACACACGCTTATGGTTCGCCGGCATTCCTTCGCGTAGCAGCATCGCCGTCAACCGGCGATATCCGAACCGCATGCGCTGGGCGGCCAGTTCTTTCAAACGGGTTCGCAGTGCGCCGTCTCGCTCTGCCTTGCGCGCCCGATAGCGATGCGTCGTTCGTCCCAATCCCAACAGCCTGCAGGCGTGCCGTTCGCTCACCTGGTACTCCACCTCGACATAGCTCACGGCTGCCCGAAGTCCCGCAGGCGCTACCAGTTTTTTGAGAGCACGTCCTTCAGCGCCCGGTTATCCAGCGTCAGATCCGCCACCACATGCTTCAGCTTCCGGTTCTCGTCCTCCAGTTGCTTCATCTTCTTCGCGTCGCCACTCTCCATCCCGCCATACTTCGCCTTCCAGCGGTAGTAAGTCTGCTCCGTGATCCCCTGCTGTCGGCATAACTCCGCCGTGGTCAATCCTGCTTCGCCTTGCTTCAGGATCGCGATGATCTGCTCTTCGCTGTGTCGCGTGCCTTTCATTGCGGTTCTCCTTTCCTGGGTTGGGGAGAACTCTCATTCTAGATGGTCCAGTTTTCGGGGGTTGGGTCAGTACCAATGAAGCTTTGCAACCCGAATTGGAGAGTCGAGAGTGTCCTCCGTATCGTTGCCTGCCAAATCGAGATTCGATGCGCGATGAAACGTGAGAGTTTGTGACTCTGAGCACAATCGATCAGACTATTTCCTGATACGGTTCCAGAAGGGGAAGTAGCGGCACGCCTATATAATTTCATCTTCCTGTGTAAAAGATCATGCAAAGTCGTTCTCATATTCTGTATTCATTCATCTTCTTGATGTGTATTCCGGGTGCGATTGCTCTGCCGAGCACTGCATGGAGTGGGCATCTCAGTGACAGTGCCGGCAAGGCCGTGAGCGGCGCAGTCGTGAAACTTCATTCGGCTGCTGCCGGGCATGACTACAGGGCGACGACGAGAGTAGACGGCGCATTTGCCTTTACCGATCTTCCCTCTGATCGTTACGAGCTTTCCGTCAGCACCTCGGACAAGCAATGGAAGGCGGAATCGCCTCTGCTCCTTGAGAAGGCGAACGCGGCCGCAGCATCGCTGCAGCTCACGTCATCCGGTCAGGTGCAGGTGATGGCCGAAGCGGCTGCGAGCGGACAAGGTGCGGCGCAGGCCAGCGGCGGCGAACGCCTCTCAAGCTCGGAAGTTTCGAACCTGCCTCTCAATGCGAGGGATTTCAGCAAGCTATTGTTGCTCGCTGCCGGAACGATGACCGACACTAACGGCGCCGCCAACTTCACTCAGCAGTTTGCGGTGAACGGGCAGCGGGGGAGCGCGACCGTGTTCGCGACCGACGGATTTGATACGACTGATCCGGAGATGGGCGGCGCAACGTTCTCCAACTTTAATGTCGATGCTATTCAGGAGGTGCAGGCCGATTCCGGCGTGATGCAGGCTGAAGTCGGTCATGGGGCTGCGAGCTATACGAACGTGGTGACCAAGTCGGGTGCTAATCAAATGCACGGGAGCATGTTCGAGTTTCTGCGCAATGCTTCGCTGGATGCTCGCAATTACTTTGACTATAAGGATCCGACAGGCAAGAGGCGCATTCCTCCATTTGTGAGAAATGAATTTGGATTTACCAATGGTGGCCCGGTTGTGTTGCCGGGAATCTACGACGGGCGCAATCGCACGTTCTATTTCGGCGAATATCAGGGATTCCGGCAAGTGCTGGGGACCACCCAAGTCATTCCTGTGCCGACCGCAGACGAGCGCCAAGGGATTGATACAACGGCCTATCCCAAGACCGCGACGGATCCCGGCGACACGTTGTTCGTCAACGTTGATCCGAAGATTGTGGCCGTCCTCAACGGGTATCCGCTGCCCAATGAACCGAATGGGCCGCTGGGTGAGCGGACATACGCCGCTTCATCGAAGGTCGTAACCCGGACTGATCAATTCTCGATACGTATTGACCACAAGATCTCCGATAAGGCATCGCTGGTGACACGGTTCAGCCTGAATCAGGTTACAGGGCCGCTGACCAATCCCGACCAGACGGCGATCAATCCGGATTTCGGCATACAGTTTTTCGACCATCAGCGTAACTTCGGCGTGCGATACACACGGATGATTTCTTCGCACATGACGTCGGAGACTTCGTTGAGCTATATCCGCAGCACGCCGTTTTTCCCGGCGGCGAATCACACGCAACCAGGAATTACTTATGCCGACGGGCTTTACCAGCCCTACAACCAGCCGGCGGGATCGATATTCGGGTCTTACAGCAACCTTTATCAATTCAAGCAGGATTTCGCCTGGATACATCGATCTCATGCGTTCAAGTGGGGAACAGAGATACGGGTCAATCGCGATTCGACGATCTTTGGAGTGAATCCCAACGGCCTGTATGTATTTGGGGCGGGTGCTTATTCTCCGCAATTCATTAAGTCAGCGAGCGGAAAGAACGACATTCAGGTCGGCCAGCAGCTACCGGACTCACTGACTGGGTTGCTCACGGCGACGCCGTATTCCTACAACATCATGGCCGCGGCTGACATTACGCCGGTGGGAGGCAAATTCAATGAAGCCGGAGTGCGGCGGGAGGCGTACAACTTCTACTTTCAGGATACGTGGAAGGCCACGCCACAACTCACCGTCAACTATGGATTACGCTACGAGGTGAACAGTCGCATCCATGAAGCGACGAAGCGGACGTCCCTTCCTATTTTCTTAGGAGCGGATGGCAAGACAGTACCGTACTGGGATCGCACGGCGCATCAACTGGAACTCATCAACCCGCAACCGCCCTACGATCAGGACTGGAACGGCTGGGGACCCCGGCTCTCCGTCGATTATGGATTGAGCAAACACACGGTGTTGCATGCCGGCGCTGCCATCACCACCTTGGTTCCGAACTTGTGGCAGGACAACTCGCTGACCGCGGCGATTCCTTACGTTTTTGCACCTTCGATTTACGCTCAGCCGACTGAGCCGATTAATTTTCAGAACCAGTTCGTTCCACTGAACCTGCCGACTGCTTACAACGTCCAGGGACAGCCTATCTTTGCGACCGGGCGAAGTCAGGACGTCCCGGCGAACACGGTCTTTGATTACGTGCGTTTCCAGAACGACCTGAACGCGCTGGCGCCGGGGAACGTGCAACTGCTCAGCATCTCCGGCGTTGCGAAGAACTTTGGCAACGGCTACATCGGAAGCTGGACGGCTGGCGTCGATCACGATTTTCACGATTTCAAATTCAGTGCATCCTATGTGGCGACGGCTGGAATTCATCTGCCCAGGTTCTATAACCCGAACGGTTACGGTGGAGCTTGCGCCGGTTTCGCGCCATTTACACAATTCGATACCGAGTGCCATGCGATTGGCGGGTTCGGGCCTGAGACGATCATGACCGATGGCTCGCACTCTTCCTATCACTCGTTACAAACGAGCCTGACGAAAAATTCTGCCCGCCTTGGGCTTGGATTGCAGGCGAGCTACACCTTTTCAAAGTCGCTGGACGACACCAGTTCTGTGCTGGGCGGGCTGCTCGGGACGTCGGGAACGGTTCTGCAAACGGGCCCTCAGAATCCATGGGATCCATCGGCCGAAAAGGGTCCGTCGACCTTTGACGTGACGCATGTGTTTGCCGCCAGCGTGATTCAGTTGCTGCCATTCGAGAAAGTGAGCTTCTTGCAGCCCCTGGGGCGAACCTTCACCCGAGGTTGGCAGATTTTGAATATCACGACCCTGACCACGGGATCACCGTTTACTGTCTATTCGGGGACTCAGCAAACCGGAGCGGGGCTGGGTGGCGGAGACCGTCCGGATCTTGTCTCCATGCCGCATTTTTCGACCAGTCGGGCAGTGAGAGACGATTACTTCGGCTTGGGCAACGACAACATATCCTTTTTTAATGTCCCTATCAATATTCCAGGCGGAACCGGGCCGCACAGCGGACGCTTCGGCACTCTCGGACGAAACACCTTCCGGGGACCGGCTTTTCATGATTTTGATTTTGCACTCGTCAAAGACACGCCGTTCGGCCATCGTGGGAACGCGGAAATGGGAACGCTCGAGTTCCGTGCGGAGTTCTTCAACATCTTCAACATCGTTAATTTCGGATTGCCCTCGAACATCGTTAGCGGGAGCGGATTCGGGATCATCAGCAAAACCGCTGGGTCGTCGCGCCAGATTCAGTTTTCGCTGAAGGTGATCTTCTAAGCCGTTAACCAGTCACGATGCGAGTGACTGTGGGCAGCAATTCCCTTTGAGCTCCGTCTTTGTGCACGAACGCGTCGACTAGTTGTCGAGTTTCCTCGGGAATGTCATTACCGGAGAACATGACTACAGGAGTTTCCGGCCTGAGGCGCCTTAATTGATGGGCGAATTCGTGCCCATTCATTTCGGGCATTCCATAATCGACGAGGACTGCGTCAAAGCTGTAGAGGGTCGCAAGTCTCAGACCCCTTCGCGCGGACCCTACGGTCACAACAATGTAGCCCGATTGTTCAAAGAGTCGTCTTTCGTATTCCAGGATCGAAGGGCTGTCGTCGATACAGAGAATCATCTTCTGCGCGCCCTGATATTCTTGACTCACAGGAACCTCCCCCGCGGCGGGCAGTTCTACCAATGGGGAAGGGGGATTACTAGTATTAAGCAGGCAGAACTACCCTTGTTTTTATGGGACAAGGGGACCCACTAACTTCCCCACACGCTTCACAAAAAGTGTGAGCGCAGTAGTACTACTTTGTCTGTTCAAAAGTGCACATGCTGGTGCGATGGGCTTTCCGAGTGCACTTATCGCGCCAAGAACAATCCTCGCTCAGGACGACAGGTCTCTCGCATCTTTTATTGCGAGGTTGCGCGGCGGAGGATTTGAACTTCCATTGGGCGCAGGTTTACGCGAACTACCTGCAGCGGACCGGTACCGATTGAGCCGTCGACTTCCTGCACCGTCGCTGCTCCTTGGGGAATTACGCGCACTGGCTGCGGAGCCTGCGGTCCGGCCTGATTGCTGTACAAGACTTCAAAGGCATCGCCCTCCCCACTCAGCATGACTTCTACGATCACGTCGAGTTGTTGCGCCTGCGTCGGATTCGTGTTCGCGGCGACGACAACCTCCTGATCGTTGAGAATGCGTGAGAACGCGACCACTCCCTGAGGGAACCCGGAGACTCCGAAGGTTACTCCATCACCGGACAGCGGTCGAAAATAGAAGCGTCCGTAACGCAGTGCTGCCTGTTGCGCGCGGACGGCGGCGATCTGTTGTATGTGCTGGTAGAAGCTGCTCTGTTCGTCAAAGCCTGGGCCTCCCCAAAGCGCTTCGCGCACGGCAGGGTCACTGCCAGCACCGTGCAATCCCTGCTCAGTGCCATAGTAAAGGCATGGGATGCCCTGAAGGGAGTACAGGCAGGCGAGTCCAAGTGTGACTTGATCGTCGAATTGTGAGGGGTTCGCGGGATTGACGTAGCGGATCCGTTCCTTGACGTCGTGATTGTCAAGGAAAGTGACGAAGTAGCGAGTCGCGTCGCCGTGAGAACTGAGAACGTTGGCTTCGACATTCTTGCGGTTCTGATACATGCCGACGACCACTGTGGGCGCGGCGAATCCTTTCACAACCGGCTTGAGAGTGTTGAACAACGGGTAATCCAGGGCCGCGTCGACGCCGACCAGTTCGCTCTGGTCACTCGTGTTTCGTCCGATGAATTTGGCAATATCCTGCTCGGCGTTGGAATCGAAGACCTCTCCGAAGGTGAAGAAGTTCTTCTTGCCAATGCTCAAAGCAAATTCGCGCATGGAATTCCCAAACAAGCGGGGAAGGTCGCCCTTTAGATAACGCAACGTGTCAATACGGAAGCCGTCGATATCGAAGCGGGCGATCACATACTGGTAAGCGCGGATCAGGAAGCGCTGGGCATCGGGATCGGCGGTGACCAGTTGCTTGAGAACGCTGAAATCACCGATGGTGTCGTCCCCATTGCCGTCTGGAGTACCCTGCCGCCGGAAAAACTTGTTTTGCTGCAGTTCCACAGGCCATACCACCGCTTCGAGGGATGGGTTGGGAATCGTGGCGACATCAGGGAAGTCAGGCCGAGCGGCGCCGGTTTGGTCGCGCCACTGAACCGGTTGTGGTGAGGCGTGAAAGCTGGACTGCGCTCCCTGGTTGTTGAGGCAGAACTGGTCCGCCGGATCGCATTGGTAGGCGAATGCGTTGCCCGTGTGGTTCAAGACGATGTCAAAGATAACGAGCAGATCTTGCTGGTGAGCTTCATCTACAAGAGCGCGTAGTTCATTGTCAGCCGCGGCGGGATTGTCGGCGAAACGAGGCTCTGCGGCGATGAAGTTGTGGATGCCATAGCCGTGGTACGTGTTGGGATCAAACTCGAAATTCTTGAGCGGAGGACTCAGCCAGATAGCTCCCGCGCCGAGATTCTTGATGTAAGCAAGCTGCTGTTGTACGCCGGAGAACTTTCCGCCCTGGAATCCGGAGAAATTCGGATCGTCGAATGGCTGGTGAGGCGCGCCGTTGGGGTTATTGAAGCGGTCGAGCATCAGGAAGTAAATCCAGCGGTCGCGCCAGTCTTCTGGCGAAGGAAAGGGGGCGTCGGCGGGATTGGGTGGATTGACGGCTTGGTTGAGAATCGCCTGAAAGTCAGGAGCGAACAGCGAGGTCGGCACGATGCACCTCCGGAAGGAGTTATTGACGAGGAAGGAAGTCGGAAGGGGCCCGTGCGGATACTAACTCGTTCTGACCGGATGGCGCCGAATATTGCGTGATGTTCGGAAATTGGAACAAAGAAGTTTCGCTGAAATTGCGATGGTTTAGAAAAAGGAGTCGAGCTTCGCTCGACGGACAGCCGAAGGCGGCTGTCCCCACATAAGGCGAGGCTGTCTTGTGCGAGTTAGTCGCCGCTGGCGTGATTCTGCGTGGGCATCAGTACCAGGCGTGGGCGAGCCGGAACCGGTTCAGGCTCCGCTGGATGGCGGAATGTGCCCAGGATTCCAAAGACTGCGATGTAGGCGGCGAGGACGCCGAGGCTGACGGATGCGATCACGGTGAAGCAGAGGATAAAGGGCATCAAGAGCGAAATCACGGTGTCAATCCTTCGGGTAATGTCTGCTGAAGCTGGCCACTTCGTACGGTGAGTCTCAACAGCGTTGTTAGTCGGCAGTCCCTTCGCTATGCTCAGGGCGGGCTAAAAACGATCGTTAGCAGAAATTTCTCAGCTAACGCCTAACGACCAGCGACCGTCTTCAATCTACCTTCGTTGACGCTCCGCGCTGTTGACGACTAAGATACGGAGTAGAGCTGTGCATTCCTACTTTCGAACAATTCTGGTCACCTGTCGACATTACGGAAGGGACATCACCCTGGGCGAATGATGGCCATTACCAAGATTTCTGTCCGGGGCGCCCGGCAGCACAATCTGAAAAACATCAGCGTCGAGATCCCACGGAACGCGCTTACGGTGGTTACCGGGCTAAGCGGGTCGGGGAAGTCGTCGCTCGCCTTTGACACGATTTATGCCGAGGGCCAGCGCCGGTACGTGGAGACTTTGTCGGCTTACGCCCGGCAGTTTCTGGACCAGATGGAACGTCCGGATGTTGATGCAATCGATGGACTTAGCCCGTCCATCTCGATTGAGCAGAAGACCACCAGCCGGAGCCCGCGGTCGACCGTGGGTACCATCACCGAGATCTACGACTATCTTCGCCTGCTGTTCGCTTCCATCGGGGTGCCGCATTGTCCCAAATGCGGGCGGGCAATCAGCCGGCAGTCGGCGGACCAGATTGTTCAGAGGGTCATGGCCCTGACGCCAGAAGACCGGGTCATGGTCATGGCTCCGATTGTTCGCGGGCGCAAGGGCGAGTTCAAAAAGGAGATGGAGACGCTGGTCAAGCACGGGTATACCCGGGCGCGTATTGACGGCGAACTGGTCAATCTGGACGATGATGTCGCCATCAATCTCGACAAGCGGAAGAACCACACGATTGAAGTTGTGATCGACCGGCTGCTGGTGAAGCCGGGGATTGAGCATCGGCTGGAGATGTCGATTGGGTTGGCGATGAAGTTGGCCGGCGGGTTGGTGCAGGTTGCGGTGGTGGGTGGAGAAGAGCAGCTCTATTCCGAGAAGCTGGCTTGTCCGGATTGTGGCATTAACGTTCCGCAGCTGGAGCCTCGGTCGTTCTCGTTTAACAGCATGTATGGGGCCTGTCCGGAATGTCATGGGCTGGGCAGCAAGTACGATTTCGATCCGGCGAAGGTGATCAACGACTGGTCGAAGCCGTTGCTCGACGGAGGCCTGGGCCCGGGATCTGCATCGCAGAATCTGATTCACCAACTACAGGTTGTCGCTTCGGCGTATGGCATCGATCTCAGCACACCCTTTGAAAAGCTGCCGGAGAAGATTCAGGATTTCCTGCTCAATGGTGAGCAGGGGCGTGGCGGGAAGACTGGCTTCCACGGAATCTTTGGATATTTGAAGCAGAATCTGGAGGAGTCGACTTCGGAAGGGTATCGCGACTGGCTGATGGATCACATGTCGGCGACGGAGTGTCCGGCATGTCATGGGAAGCGGTTGCGACCGGAGAGTCTGGCGGTGAAAGTAAATGGGATGTCGATTGCCGACTTCACCGCAATGCCGGTAGCGCGTTCGTTGCCGACCGCGCAGGGTATCAAGCTGGCAGGACGGGAGGCGCTGATTGCCGGGCGCGTCATGCATGAAGTGACCGAGCGGCTTCAGTTCCTGAATGGGGTGGGGCTTGGGTACATCTCGCTCGACCGCTCGGCTGCGACTTTGTCGGGTGGCGAGGGGCAACGTATTCGACTGGCGACGCAGATTGGATCGAAGTTGCGCGGAGTCTTGTACGTGCTGGATGAGCCGTCGATCGGGCTGCACCATCGCGACAATGGGCGACTGCTGAATGCGCTGGAGAATCTGCGCGATCTTGGCAACACTGTGCTGGTCGTCGAGCACGATGAGGAGACGATCCGGCGGGCGGATTACGTGGTTGATCTCGGTCCGGGGGCAGGGCGGCATGGCGGCGCACTGGTGGCGCATGGGACGCCGGAAGAGATCATGCGGGATCCAAACTCGCTGACTGGCGCGTACATCTCCGGCAGGACGCAGATCGAGATGCGTTCGGAACGCCGGCAGAAGAATGGTGCGGCGCTCACGATTCTCGGCGCGAAGGAAAACAATCTCAAGAATCTGGATGTGACATTCCCGCTGGGCGTCATGACCGTGGTCACCGGTGTTTCGGGCTCGGGTAAATCGACATTGGTCAATGACATCCTGTATCGCGCTCTGGCGCGGCAGCTTTACCGGTCACGCGAGAAAGCGGGCGAGCATAAAGCGATCTCGGGTGCGGAGAATATCGACAAGGTTATCCGGATCGATCAATCGCCGATCGGGCGGACGCCGCGGTCGAATCCGGCGACGTATACGGGAGTTTTCACAGCGATTCGCGATCTTTATGCGATGCTGCCTGAGTCTCGCGAGCGTGGTTACAAGGCAGGACGGTTCTCATTCAACGTGTCTGGCGGTCGGTGCGAGGCTTGCCAGGGTGAGGGGCAGCGGCGCATCGAGATGAATTTTCTGCCCGACGTCTATGTGTTGTGCGAAGTGTGCGGCGGGCGGCGCTATAACTCGGAGACACTGGCCGTCAAATACAACGGGTACTCGATCGCCGACCTGCTGGAAATGCCGGTATCGGATGCGCTGCCGATTCTCGAAAATATTCCGCAGGTGAAGCCGAAGCTTCAAACACTGGTCGACGTAGGGCTGGGATACATTCATCTGGGACAGTCGGCTGTGACGCTTTCCGGCGGAGAGGCCCAACGCATCAAGTTGGCGCGCGAATTGAGCAAGCGGCAGACGGGAAAGACGCTCTACCTGCTCGATGAACCGACCACAGGATTGCACTTCGATGATGTTAAGAAGCTTCTGGATGTGCTGCATCGTCTAACCGATTTGGGAAACTCGATCATCATCATCGAGCACAATCTGGATGTAGTTCGGAACGCCGACTGGATCATCGACCTCGGTCCAGAGGGCGGTGAAGATGGCGGCCGCATCGTGGCGCAGGGTACGCCGGAGCAGGTCGCGCGTGTGAAGAAGTCATATACGGGGCAGGCTCTCGCGGCTTACTTTGGAAGATCGGTTCCCAGTTCTCAGGTGTCAGTTCTCAGTTAAAGGAATCTTGCTTGGCGTCTCCCGACAATCCGCAACTTGAGCAGCAGGCGCTGGAAAATGTGGAGCTACAGCGGACACCGGCCGGGCCTGATCCAACGGCGGCGGCGACCGTCGCGCCCGTTACAACCGTCCCTCCCATTGAGAATCCCGTATGGAGTGGGTGGGACGTATTGTTGATCGCGCTGCTGACATTCATGACCATGGTTGTACTGCAACTAGGGATACCTGTGTTGGCAATGTGGGCGTGGTATCCGCATGAAAAGTGGCTCGCTGTGGCGCAGAAGCCGAGTCTGCTGCTGATTGAGCAGTTTCTGATTTACGCCGCGGTGGCCGCATTGATGGCCATGTTAATCGAGGGCAAATATCACGTACCGTTCTGGCGGACGATTCGATGGAACTGGCCGCGCGCCGGGTGGAAGTTTCTAGCGCTCGGTGGAGTCACACTGATCGTGCTCGGCATGCTGGAAAGAGTGCTGCCCATGCCCAAGGAGACGCCATTCGAGCGTCTCTTCGACCGCCCGCGAGACTCTTATCTGCTCGCGATCATCGCCGTTAGCTTCGCGCCGCTGCTGGAAGAACTCTTCTTTCGCGGATTTATGTACCCGGTGCTGGCGCGGCGCATGGGCGCCGGCTGGGCGATAGCCCTTACAGCGCTGCCCTTCGGGCTAGTTCATCTGCCGCAGTACGGATGGGCGTGGGGAGTGGCGCTGGTCATCGTTTTGGTTGGCGTGGTATGCGGGGTTGTGCGGGCCGCCACCGGGTCCGTGGGCGCGAGCTTCCTGGTCCACGCGGGGTACAACGGCGCACAGATGTTGATTCTCGTGCTGGTGACGCGCGGGTTCACGCATATGCCGAAGGGTCTCCTGGAGTGTTTCTCGGGCTGAGTGTGCGAAGGCGAGAAAATTGATGGCCGAGTTTCTATCAGACAGCTTAAAAACTCGCCTTCAGGCTCGAAAGCATCATCAGCGGCTAAAGCCGCAATGATTTTGCGGAACTTATGGCGCGCCTTGAACGCCGCGCCCATTTCAAAACGGTTCCACAACCCGCATTTTTAGCAAGCTGCTATTACAAAGGCGCCAACCTCTGTTCACTCGCCGACTCAAATATAGTTTTCAAGTATAGTAAGCGGAACCCTCCGCGTGGGGCGGAGTACCAACCTTGTTCGATCCAGGAAAGGACATGGCGTCTGACCCGAACATTGTGGCCGAAACCCTGCTATCTGCTTCGGTCCTGGAAGCAATTCCCGATGCTGTAGCCGCGGTAAACCAGCAAGGCATCATTATTCAGGTCAATTCCCAGACTGAGGCTCTGTTCGGTTATACGCGCGACGAGTTGATCGGCCAGGGCGTTGAGATGCTGGTGCCGGAGCGGCAGCGTCCGCAACACCATCTGCATCGCGAGAGTTTCCATTCGCGGCCGAAGATCCGAAGAATGGGATCAGGTCTGGATTTGTACGGCAGGCGCCGGGACGGATCTGAATTCCCGGTGGAGATCAGCCTCAGTCCCGTGACGACGGGGAACACCACCATCGTTTTGAGCGTCATTCGCGATATCAGTGATCGAATACGAATCGAGGAGGAGCTGCGGCGCGCGAATGAGGAATTAGACCGGAGGAAGACCCGCGAATTGCGCGATTCTCAGAACCGGCTGGCGCTCATTGTCGATTCGTCACAGGATGCGATTATCGGCAAGAATCTCGACGGCATCATTACCCAGTGGAATAAAGGCGCGGAGCAGATTTACGGCTACACAGCTGGGGAGATTATCGGACGAAACGTTTCGGCGCTTTGCCCGCCCGACCGGCCCGATGAGATTCCCGGGATTCTTGAGAAGATCCGTCACGGCCAGCAGGTTGAATACTTCGAGTCGGTGCGAATGACCAAGGACGGCCGGCGATTGAATATGTCGATCTCGGTCTCTCCGATTCACGATGCGGAGGGACGAGTTGTCGGCGCGTCGGCGATCGGGCGCGATATTACGGCGCAGAAGAAGATTGAAGATCAGCTGCGCCAGTCGCAAAAGATGGAGGCCATCGGCCGACTGGCGGGCGGTGTCGCCCACGATTTCAACAATCTGCTGGGGATCGTTACTGCTTGCACGGAATTGTTGCGCAGACGCGTGGACATCGAAAGTCTGGAGTATATCGACAACATTCGCGAGGCGGCGAACCGGGGAGCATCCCTGACACGCCAGCTGTTGGCGTTCAGTCGCCGCCAGCCTGTGCAAAAGCAGATTCTGGACTTAAATGACCGGCTGAGGGAAGTCAGCAAGCTTCTAAAACCGCTCATGGGCGATGACGTTGAAATCGTGCTTCCGACGCGAACAACGGCTGCGGTAGTTGAGGCGGATCCGGGGCACCTCGATCAGATCGTGCTCAATCTAGCCGTGAACTCGCGCGATGCCATGCCGCACGGAGGTAAGCTTATTATTGAAACCGGAGTGTTCGACCTCGACGACGCCTTTGCGCACGAGCACTCGATGACTCCCGGGTGCTATGTGATGCTGGCCGTCAGTGACAACGGCACCGGTATGAATGAGGCCACCAGATCCCGCATCTTCGAACCTTTCTTCACTACAAAAGAAAGCGGAAAGGGAAGCGGGCTGGGACTGGCAACGGTTTACGGCCTCGTCAAGCAAAGCGGCGGGCACATATTGGTCTACAGCGAGCTTTCCCATGGCACCACCTTCAAGATTTATTTGCCGAGCGCGGAATACAAATTGAGATCAGTCACCGAGGCGCAGGCCGAACCCTTGCCCCTCAGGCGTGAGGGATTGACCCTTCTATTGGCGGAAGACGATGCCATCATGCGCAAACTGACCCGCAAAATGCTCGAAGAGCACGGCTACAAGGTGCTGGAAGCAGCCAATGGTGAGGCCGCGCTGCATGTGATTTTCCAGAATTCGACGCGGATCGATTTGATCCTGACTGACGTTGTGATGAAAGGGATGAACGGGCCGGAACTGGTGCTGCGGCTGATGGACTCGCACCCCGAGATGAAAGTCGTCTACATGTCGGGTTACACAGGGGAACTCGTGGCGCACCAGGGATTGCAGAGCGGCATTCGTCTTCTGGAAAAGCCATTCACCAGGTCGACGCTGCTCAAGATTATTGATGAGGCGCTGAGTTAGTGTGGCGCGGGCACTCCTGCCCGCGACTGTTTCTCGCAACGGAGAATCGGGAGGATCAAGTAGAAGTTTCTTCACCAAAACTACAAAGGGCCTCATCGAGTTTTGAACAAGCACAATTCTTGCTCGCGGTTAGAGTTCGCGGGCAGGAGTGCCCGCGCCACACAACTGCCAGACGAGTCAGGCACACAGGTCGGGGGCGATCCAGAGCCAGGGGTAGTCTTCTGGTTTACTGACCAGACCTTTCCGCACAGGGTTTTGACGGATGTATTCCACTGTTTCCCGAACGCTCTCATTTCCGCGCAAGACGTGGTCGAAGGATTCGTCCTGCCATACGGAGCCGCCTCTGCCTAGCAAGATGTTGATGCTTCTGGCCGACGCGCCTTTGATCGCGCGAAGAATCTCGGGGAGCGCAAACGTCCAGCCTTCAGTGTCTCGTCGCGCTGTGAACAGAAGATGGACATGATCGGGCATGATCACTGCAGCATGAAGCGTGATGGTGACTGCGTTGTCGTGAAGGCAATGTTGCAGTACGACAGTTCTGGCTTCTGGTGAGAGCTTCAGAGGTTGGCGCGTGCGGAACGTGACGAAAAGCGGGCGATCGTCCTTTTGGTAGTGCGGCAGGTAGCGGCTGGCATGGCAACCTTCATCCTACAATTGACGCCGTTGAGGTTGCTCGACCGGAGAAAACTTTTCTTTGAACCGCGGTTTCAAATTGGGAATACGATCTGCTTGTGGTTAGAGTTCGCGGGCAGGAGTGCCCGCGCCACACAACCCGCCCGCGCCACACTAACTACCCTTACTTAATCGTGACGGTCAGCAACTGGGCTCCGCTGACTACGTAGTCGAGGGAGGGCGTCGCGGTCTCATCTACGTTCGATTCGCCGCTGACGATCATTTCCTGATTGCCGCGCATGCCGTCCATTACGTTCATCACCGAAATCGGCAACGTGGGCATGACCTTGTCGGCTACGCGCGCCTCGGGATCCGCCTCCAGCAGCGAGACGTAGAGGCGGTTGTTGGCGTGTTCTTTGTTCAGCAGGGCAATGGTCGAAGCCAAATCCAGCTTGCGGCCGAATGCCGGATTCGTGCGGTTCACACGATCCAGTGTGTCGCCGTCGCTCACGAGGATGCGTAGATTCCCCTTGCTGGCCGAGGTTGGAATCTTCACCGCAATCTGGCGGACAACACGCTCGCCGCGATACGGAGCCAGCACGGTTTCCACGATGATCTGATCTCCGGGACGCGCCTCGGTCACATCGGTGCGGGCGCTCTCCAAACGCGCCCAGCGCCGTTCACGCACCAGATCGAAATCGAGCTTTACGCTGTTCACCGCGGGAGCACTGTAGGGGTTGTCGTAAATGCGTCCGAAACGCTCTCCGAGGGAAAGAGCAGCCGCCATTGCAGCGGGCTGGCCGTTTTCTCCGGGCGTGAACATATTGCGCAAACCGACTTCCGGAAAGCCTTTCACGTTGATGCTGGCGTTCAACCGGTAAGTAATTTCTTCGCCGTATTCGTTCACGCCATGCAGGGCGTTGAAAACCGTCGCCATGATGGCGACAGGGCTGAGGCGGGGATTGTTGAGTACTTCGTAATGAAATTCTTTCGTATTGCCGCCGCCGTGAATGGTCAGGGTGACCGGAATCATTTCCGGCTGCTTGCCCAGGACGCCGAGAATCCCAGTGTGACGGTCCTGCACGAAAACTCCGGCGCGTTCAGTGGTGTTGACGATCTTGAAGGCGTTCAGCGGCGAGGGCAGCGTCGCCAGCACCTGCGCCTTGTTCATCGGTAGATCGACGGAGCCGAATTGCAGCAGCGGATGTCCGCAGGCCAGCAAACGCTGAGGATCGATGTAGGTGACCGTGCAGGTCGCGGCGATATCCATGTCGCCACGCACAAGGACTGCGCTAACGGCGGAGCCGGCCTCGAGTGGCTCGGGCTGTTTCTCTTCACTGACAGAGCCAGCACCCATAACCGGCACGATTCCCGCAGCGGCGAACTGCGGCGCGAATTGACGGACTGCTTCTTCCGAGAATCCGTTGAACACTAGGGGAGTTTCAATCGGTTTCAGATAATTGGCGAGATTCTGCGTGGAGCCCAAAAAGGAAGTTGCGTCCCCCGGCGCGGCAGTCTTGCCCGCGGCAGTTGTGACTACCGGTTTTACGGCAGAAGCCTCTTCCGCCGGAGATTTATCCAGCGCATTGATCTCGAGCATGTCCGCGATCGGGGTCACGCCGGCGATCGGCTCTTTCGAGAATTCGCCGATGCGGAACGCGAGCGCGCCCGCCAGTTTGCCGTCAATATAAGCAGGGCTGCCGCTCATGCCGGCGACAACTCCGGTGTACTCCACCTTCGGTCCGTGCAAACGGATCAGGATGATGTTACCCCTCGGACCATTCACATTGCGCAGAACTCCCAGGACTTCGAAGTCCATCGGTTCCGGCTTCACACCCTGAAAAACCGTGTAAGCCACTCCCTGCATTCCGGCGTGGATCTGATCCACGGGAATAGTGGGCTGAGCAGTTTGAGCGGTCAGGATTGTGGGTAGGGACAGGCCAAGCGCGAAAAGCGTGAAAACGAACTTCCTCATTTTGAAGCCCCGACGAGGACCCGTGAATGGGCCCGATAAGCTTAGATCCAGACCAACTGTGACAAGTTGCACCGACTAGGGGACTGTCTGGGACCGGGCAAAAACATCCCAATTGCGAATCTGTGCGTCTATACTAGCACAGGGGATTTGGTGGGTTCACCATGTTTAATTATCCTAAATTGAAGATTTCTGAGTGTTTTAACACCTTTGGATTGTGGGCTGTTGTGGGCTGCTTGGCCTTGATCGGGGCCAGCGTCCCAGTGCTGTCGCAAAGTCAGTCGCCCGCGACTCAAACTCCCTCCCAGACACCGGATAACGCCAAGCCCAAACAGGATGCCCCCGCGGAAGCCGGTGGGCCGACTGACAACATGGGGCCCTATGCGATCCCGAAGAAGAAGATAGAAGAGGCACCACCGCCTCCTCCTCCGGTGACCCCGAAGAAGGTCGAAGACCTCCCGGACTACTCCCTCAAGGTGAATGTTCCGCTGGTGAACGTTGACGTACTGGTGACCACCAAGGACGGCGGCCAGTTCATCCCGGGACTGAAGAAGGACAATTTCCGGGTCATGGAAGATGGGGTGCCGCAGCAAATCAAGAATTTCAATGTCTCGCAGGCACCGATTACGGCCGTGCTGCTGGTGGAGTTCGCGTCAACGAATTACGTCTTTATGACGCAGGCGTTGCAGGCTTCTTATGCGTTTGCGAATACGCTTAAGAAGGAGGATTGGGTGGCGGTCGCCTATTATGACATGCAGCCGCACATCCTGGTGGATTTTACACAGGATAAGAAGGCGGTTTACGGAGCGCTGAATCAATTACGCATTCCGGGATTTGCGGAGACCAACCTGTTCGATGCCCTCTACGACACGTTGGACCGGCTCGACCGCGTGGAAGGCAAGAAGTACGTTGTGCTGGTGACCACCGGTATCGACACGTTCAGCAAGCTGACGCTGGACAAAATCATGAAGAAGATCAAAGACACGAAGGACGTCACGATCTTTCCCATCAGCGTTGGCTTCATCGTGCGCGAGTATTGCGACACCCACCCAGGTTCTTGTCGTAACGCGCATGGCATGGGAATTCCCGTCGGTCACATGGATTACCTGCAAGGTGACAATGAAATGCGAACGTTCGCGGCGATGACCGGAGGGCGCGCCTACTTCCCCCGCTTTGAAGGCGAGCTACCGGAATTGTTCGGCGACATCTCGAACGACATCCGCAACCAGTACACGATTTCGTATTCGCCAACGAATACGAAGCTGGACGGAACCTACCGCAAGGTGAAGGTTGAGGTGATCGCTCCCGATGGCGGACAGTTGAAGGTCAAGGACCAGAAGGGCAAGGATCACAAGCTCGACGTAGTCGCGCGCGAAGGTTACACCGCGAAGCACACGGTGGAGTAGGCTCTCGCTGTTTCTGTGCGGCGAGGTAACTCTGCGCCAAAGCAGGAGCTGGTGAAATTGTTGGCTCAGTGCGCGTGGAATAGACGATCGAGCAGAAAGAACACCGCGGCTCCCACGAACACCAGTAATGCCATTTTCATCGCCGGTTCCTTGTTGACCTCAGGCACTAGATCCGATGCGGCGACATAGATCGTGACCCCGGCTGCCAGCGGTAGCCCAGCCCCGACATGATGGCGGAAGATCGCCATCGTCAACACTCCAGCCAAAGTCGATCCTCCCAAAACAACGGACGCGCCCCAAGCCGTGCCGCGGCTGCGGCCGCTGGCCAGCATGACTGAACTCACGGTAAATCCCTCGGGGATTTTGTGCAGGAAGATGGCAAGGAAAATCAGCCAGCCCAGCCAGTTCGAGACCAGAAATCCAGACGCGATCGCGATGCCGTCGAAGAACGTATGAATGATAAGCCCCAGCAGGACCGAGTAGCTCTTGTGCGAGTGAACGAACTCGTCGTGATGTGTCTCTTCGCCGAAGTGGAAATGCGGTGTAACTGTATGCTCGAAGAAGTGAATGATCAGATAGCCAAGCAGAACAAGTAAGGCAGCGCCTCTTCCGCGCAGCTCGAGACTCTCCGGAATCATCTCCACCAGTGCGGTGGCGAGCATGAATCCCGCACCCAAGGCGACGAAGTAGCGAAGATAGCGCCGCTCCCAATGCCGCTGCACGATGATCGCTCCGCCGAAAACGTTGGCGGCAGCAGCCGTGAGACCAAGCAAGATGCTGGTGAGGATCGGATTCATTCGCAGGCAGCGCGATGATATCAGTTCTCAGTTCTCAGTTCTCAGTTCTCAGTTCTCAGTTCTCAGTTCTCAGTTCTCAGTTCTCAGACGGGATGCCAGGTAGTAGTCCTGAGGTGCTAGTTTTTTTAAAGATCATCCTGGTGAGTTTGTCGCTGCTCACGTCTTGGATGGGCGATTTGCTTTTACTGAGAACTGAGAACTGGCAACTGAGAACTATTATCCCGAACTAAGCGCTCATCCTGAATGCCGGATGTGCATAACGTCGCCATCCTGCACGATGTAATCTTTGCCCTCCAGGCGCAGCGTACCCTTGGCTCGGGCGTTGGATTCTGAGCCGGCTTCCAGAAGCTGGTCCCAGCGGATGGTTTCGGCGCGAATGAAGTGCTTCTCCAGATCAGAGTGGATGGCTCCTGCTGCCTCCTGGGCGCGGGTGTGGGCAGGAATCTGCCAGGCACGGCATTCATCCTCGCCTGCGGTAAAGAAGGAGATCAGGCCCAGCAGTTGATATGTCGTACGGATCAGGCGAACGAGTCCGCTTTCTTTCAATTCATAGCTCGAGAGAAATTCAGCAGCGTCCGCATCGCTCATCTCCGAGAGTTCAGCTTCCACCTTGCCGCAGATAGCGGTCGCGCCCGCATTCGGGCGGGCCGCGATATCGGTCAGCTTGTACTTGCCGACCGCCTCTTCGAGTTGTTTTCCCAGTTCACTCGATTCGCCGATGTTGAGCACGTACAGAATCGGCTTCTCACTCAGGAACATGAAGCCGCGGAGACGCTTTTTGTCCTCGGGAGTCATCTGCATTTCACGGAGAGGCTTCTCCGATCCGAGATGCGCGTTGGCGCGCTTCAGCAGTTCGAATTCCTTCTCCAGATCGGGAGTCTTCATCTTCTTCAGATCTTTTTCCAGCCGTTCGAGTCTCTTCTCGATCTGGCCGAGATCGCTGACCATGAGATCAAATTCGACGTTCTTGATGTCGCGCAAGGGATCGATTTCGCCCACGTGCGGAATCGCGGGATCTTCAAAGACCCGGACGACGTGGGCCAGAGCATCGACCTGGCGAAGGTGGCCGATGTAGGCGGTTTCCTTCAGCGCGTCCTGGCCGATTGCGCCCACATCCACGTATTCGACCGAGGTGTGCGTCAGTTTCTTCGGGTTGTAGAGTGCGGCCAGGCGATCGAGGCGGTCGTCAGGAACCTTGGCGACGCCGATATGGGCCTCGCGAGGATTGGCCTGGGCGGAGAGATGGGCCTTGGTGAGAATTTGAAACAGAGACGTCTTGCCTACCTGAGGCAGTCCAATGATTCCAGTTTTCATAAGAAAGCTTCTAGCTACTAGCTCCTAGCTTGCGCTTGTTCTTTGTAGGAACGGGGGGATTCTGAGACGAGCCCATGGGCCGGTCAGCTTTGAGCAACCTTTCAGAATAAACCAAACCAGGCGGAGAGCGGGCGAAACTAGTCAAGCGTGGCGCTGCCCGGCATCTTCTCTCAACAAATGCCTCCCTCGCGGAACGTGGTAAAGATGGTCGGCCCGGTGTGTGATCGAAATCACATAAAGGTGTGACATGCGGAACGGAGGCCCACTGCCGCCTGAAATAAGCTCGCGACAAGATGCAGTTCCACGGAGCTGTAAGAGAGGCCGGGGAATTTGTGGAGTTTCACATTCGGAGGTGCGTGCATGTTTGCCAATCCCTCGGCCAGTTGGTATCACAGCAACCAGTACAGTGCTCAAACGGCGTGCGAACACTGCGGAGGGATCGTGCGTCATGCGAAGTGGTGCATTACGTGCGACGCCGTGGTTCAGTACGCGTATGGCGTGGTGCTCGAGCCGGAGAACTTGACGTTCTGCGATCGCCTTATTCTCCACGCTCTCGGGGTGTCGTGGGAAAAGAATCCTTGCTCGGGTGCGTGCCGGCAGTCGGACGAAAGTTAGTGTGCGGCGACCACCGCCGCGGCTGTGGGGGTAGCAATCTTCACGGAGTCAGGCTGGGTCCAGACGGCTTTGCCGCTCGTTAGGTCTAGCCGGTTCATTGTGACCGTGACCTGCTGACGATCCACCTGAACCAGCAGGTAGTGATAATTCACTTCCTTGCTTTGAAACGGATCGTCTGCAGCTCGCTGGATCGGGTAAGCGTGCGCCGCTCCGCCTCCGGAAACAAAGTACGTGACACCGCCATGCTCGTGGCGCTCATAGTTATGGACGTGCCCGTTGAACACCACCATTCTGAAACGTGCGTGAGTCTGTCGTTCTTCCAACATCATTGCTAGTGCTTGTTCCGGGGCGCGAGCCGAGTGCCCACCACCGAATTTCTTGTCGTCGGAGGAACTGGTGTAAGGCGGATGGTGGAACATGAGAAAGACAAAGTCTACGTCGGAAGGAACATGATCGAGCTTGTCAGCTAGCCACTGGCCTTGAGGTCCGGCGAGTTCGTCCTGGGAACTGTCGAGCACGAGGATGAAAGTATTTGCGGCGTGCACCGAGTAATAACGGCTGTTGTTTAGTTCGGGGAAGCGCTGGAAGTAGTTTCCCAAGGCTACCTTCGGATCTCCATGTAAATCGTGATTGCCCAACGCGGGATAGATTCTAATCTTCTTCTCGCGCAAAACGCTGGTTTCACTGTCCCACACCTTCCAGTCGTTTTCGTCGTAACCGTTGTAGACGATATCCCCCGTGAAGCAGAGGAACGCGGGATTGGCCTCGGCAATGGCATTGACTAAAGCCAAACGCACCGAGGGGTTAGCGGCTTCGGTGTCTTTGGGATCGTGAAAGCGGGTATCACCGTAGGCAATGAAGTGGAACGGCGTATTGATATCGAGATGCAAATCGACTGCCGCAGAAGTCTGGGCTGTCGATTTCTTCGTGCAGCATGTGAGAACGAACAGAGTCGTGGTCGTGAAAAGAGCGATCACGACTAGCGGCAGAGGTTTATGCCTGAAGCTCATAGGAAGGGCCTATCCGGATCGAGAACCTATTTTCCCACGATGTCGACCGTGAGGTAGTGCTAACTCCGCGTTCCCGCGATGGAATTCTCTTGGTAACGGAGCAGCCGTTAGAATCTGCCTGCGCCCGACAATAAAGTGCTAGCTGGAATCACGCTTTGCAGTGACACCAAGAACACGTTTTGTCATTCGATCTTGTCCTCAGCCGTAACCCTAAGCCACGCAACTGAAGTTTGTCTGAAGAGGTGCGGGCTCGACGAATCAGAACTTCACTCGGAGCATAAACTGAATCTGCCGCGGGAGGCCGGTACCGGTGTTTGGGGAAGCGGCGTTGTCATTGTTGTTGTTGAAATTGTTTGTCGAGGTGATCAGCCCGAGATTTTGCTTTGGTACGAGAGTGTACTGATTTGTCGGATTCCCGCTGGCGTCTGGCACATTCGTATAGTTCAGCGTAAGGTTATCACCGCTTGGATCGCCGAGTTGAACGTGATTGAAAATGTTGAATACCTGCACGCCGAACTCTATTTCAGCCCGCTCCGCGATTTTGGTCGTCTTCGTCAGTGCCAGATCAATCTGCCAGGAGTGAAGCGCCCGAATTATGCCGTTCGGAGCGGTGCCGAACCCGCTTACCAGACCACAAGAGAGTGGGCAGGTGAAAACACCAGTGACGGGGTCCAAACTGCCGGCACCGCCTGGATCGAGCGGTGGCGGGGCAAATGCGGCGGGATTAATCTGCAGGGTGTGGTTCGGTGCTCCTCCGCCCAGCAGTACTGGTACGCCGGGAACCAGGTCTGGCCTTTGCGTCGTTTGATCGTTGCCGTCCGGCAATTGGGAGGCGTTGATGTTCATCGTAATCGTCAACGGATGGCCGGTATGCCAGAGACCAAGGCTGCTGAGACTCCAGCCGCCGAAGATCCAGCCCACGACACCGCCGCCATTCAAATACTTCTTCCCGGGCCCAAAGGGTAGTTCATACACAGCGTTCGCAGTGAAATTCTGGCGAATGTCGAAGACACTGGGCCCGAAATCGCAGCGCAGGCAATTGACATTTTCCGGCCCATTCGATTCGCCACCGCCGACAGAGCCATCGTTGATGGAGTGAGACCATGTGTAACGAGTCTGGAACGATAAACCACTGCTGAAACGGCGTTCTAGACTGAGACCGAGCGCATTGTAGGTGCTCGATCCTATGTTGGACTTATAGTCCACCGAACCGTACGGGTCCCCGCCTGGATAGTACTGGTCAAGTACCCGCGTGCAGCCGAGACTGCCGTCCGAGGTGAATGCCGGTTTAGTAGTGCAGAAGTTCACCCCGCCCCGAGAAAACAATCGCACGCCCCGTGATCCGATATATTGCGCCGACGCTAAGAAGTTCGCGGGCAATTGGTGTTCAATGGTCAGGCCCCAGGTTTCAGCGTAGAGGTCGCGGCGCCCATGACGCTGCAAGGCGCGCGGTTGCTGTTGCGTCGCCACTGGCAAGCCGCTCAGGTCTGGGACGGTCTGCTGATAGGCAGGTTGAAGAGGAGTGCCGGAGCCCGATGGGTTGAGGTTGAGGTACGCCGTGTATCGGTCGCTCTCCAGACCTGCATTGAGGTCGTCGTTCTGGGCAGCCCCGTGGTAGATTCCAAAACCCGACCGAATCACCGTCTTTCCTCTAAACATGCTCGGGGCCCACGCGATGCTGATGCGGGGATCGAAGTTCCGGTAGTCGGGGTTATACAGGCTTGGATTCTTTGGACATGGTGGAGTGTTGATGGGTGTAGGGTAAGGTCCGTTGAGTGATCCCGACCCCAGGCAAACTCCGTGAAATTCAGAGACATCAAAAACCGTTGTGCGATTATCGGCCTCTTGGGCTACCCCGTAGTATTCCCAGCGAAGTCCCAAGTTCAGGGTGAGGTTGGGAGTAACTTTCCACTCATCCTGGAAATAGGGCATGTAAAAAGTGCGGCGGTACTTGTGGCAGCACCACGGGGCGGTAAAGGAAATTCCGTAAAGAGAAGCAGTCACGAAACCCGTTTCATCGTTGCCCGAATTGTCGGCAAAGGAAAGGCCATTGTCAGCGGTCTTGCCCTGGTTTAGGCGAATCCGGCGAATCTCCATGCCCGTCTTGAAGGCATGTCGACCATGCGTCCAAATCAGGTTGTCGACAACTCCGTAGGTGGTGCCAACCTCAATGTCGGCATTGTTGTTGTTGAGCCCGACGAAGCTATTGGTCGTCACTGAATAAGTTAGGACGCTCGACTGCGGGTTGTTAAATGGCGAGCGATTGACATAGACCTTGGTTTCATTGAACAACTTCGGATTGAATGTGTGCTCCAACGCCAACAAATAATTAGCGGGGTGATTGATGGTTTGGAGCTTGTCGCCCGGGAGACTCGCGCCGTTCGGGGCGTCTACCAGGCTGATGTCGCGCTGGGCGCGGCCATAGAGCAGGGTATTTTCGTTGATCTTGTGGTCGATTCGCACCAGCCAAGTATCTTCATGGACAGTCGCCGGAGTAGCGGCCGTGATTAGATCGGAGTTGGGGTCAGACGTGGTTTGGAAGGCTGTATCCGGATAAGTGAAGCGCGGGGCACAGCCATTGATGGTGCGGGCCGAAGCACGCCACGGATACGCCTGCAGGATGGAGCACATCTGCGGCGATGTATTCAGCACAAATTGCTGAAATGAAGTAGAAAGCGCATTTCCACCCTGAGTGCCGCAACACACCCCGGAAGGCACGTTGAATTGCTGAGTTGTCGACTGCAACTGGCGAAGTCCCTCGTAATTGATAAAGAAGAAGGTCTTATCCTTGATGATCGGACCGCCGAAAGTCATACCATACTGCCCCATCCGGAATGGCGGTATGGCCGCTTTCCCATTCAAGTCAAAATCATTGAAATTGCGTGCATCGAAGGCTGAGTTCCGGAGATAGCCGAAAACAGATCCGTGCCAGTCGTTCGTGCCGGACTTGGTGACCACATCGATCTGGCCTCCGGCCTGAGTTCCGTACTCGGCGTCATACAGGGCGCTGTTGACGCGATACTCCTCGATCGCATCCTGAGAAATCTGCAGACGGGTCTGCGATTTCTGCGCCTGCTCCTGAATACCGCCGGCGTCGACCCCATCGAAGGAAAAGTTGTTATCGTCGCGGGCCCGGCCGGCAAAACGGATGGTGCGTTGATCGCCACCTCCGTCATCCTGAGCAAAGGGCGCAAGCAGCGTGAAGCTGGCCCAGTCACGTCCGTTGTTGGGAAGCTCGGAGATTTGGGTTCGGTCTATGACGGTCGCTGCTTCGGCTGAGCTGCGGTCCGCGGGAGCGATCGATGCCTTGACCTCGATTTTCTCATTAATGGCGCCGACTGCCAGCTGTACATCCAACGTGCGAGTCTGGCCCACGCGGACGACGACGTCCTCGACGATATTGGTCTTAAAGCCGCTGGCTGTGGTCGTAACTGTATACTTCCCGACTGCAAGCCCAGGAAAGCGGTAATATCCCTTCGAATTCGTGGGTTGATCTACACTGAGGCCAGTGTCGACCGCGAGCACTTTTACGGTGGCGGTGACGATCACGCTCCCTGAAGCATCGCTGACCGTGCCTTCGAGCACGGCTCGGTCTACCTGGGCGGATATTGTGGGCAATCCGACTAGGAAAAGTGGAATGGCGACTAGGATCGCGAGTGACAACCGGACGGCAAGAGGGCTGCTTCCGAATCGTCGAGAGGACATGACTCGAACTCCTTCCGGCATATGAGGCGCCGCATCGAGAAGAATTTTTGGAACGATGAGCCGCCACCATTCGTGGCTATATCTCAGGTTGAGGGTTGACTATGAAGAAGGATCGTAGAAGCGGACTGTGACGCAGGCGTGAACGTCAAGTTAATATTTCTTCAGATTGAGAGGCGCCATTTTTGACCTCGAACACTACACTATGGCGAAGAAGAATTTAATCGGTTCGTCCAGCACAGGTAAGCGACTGCGATGAAGCTGCTCATTGTTGAAGATGAAGTGCGCATGGCCGATCTTCTTCGGAAAGGATTGACCGAGGAAGGGCATATGGTGACGTGCGCCTCCGATGGGGCGGAAGGGTTTGCGTTGGGCAGGGACTATGAGTTCGACGTGATCATTTTGGATGTGATGATGCCGAAACTCAACGGATATGATCTGGCCAAGCGCTTGCGGTCCCAGCGAGTTCAGACTCCGATCTTGATGTTGACCGCGAAGGATTCCGTGCCTGACATCATCCACGGGCTGGATCTGGGGGCCGATGACTACATGACGAAGCCGTTTTCCTTTGCCGAACTGGTCGCGCGGCTTCGAGCGGTAAAACGCCGGGCCGTGGCAGCGCACGATCCACACTTGCGGGTATCAGACCTGGTCCTGAATCCTGCCAGCAGGGAGGTGTTTCGCGGGGAAGAACACGTTTCGTTAACGCGCACCGAATACAGCCTCCTGGAGCGGTTGATGTATCGTTCTGGAAAAGTCGTGTCGCGGCGCTCGCTCATCGAGGCTGTCTGGGGTTTCGAGCGGGAAATTGAGGGAAACACCCTTGACGCATTCATGCATCTGCTGCGCAACAAGGTGGATCTACCGGGCCGGGCGAAATTGATACACACGGTGCGCGGGGTCGGTTACATGATTCGTTCGGATGAGCAGGCATGAAAAGACTCTCCATTGGAATACGGCTCACGCTTTGGTATGTGGCCATCTTCGCCGTGGGTGAGTTGGTCTTCGGCGCAAGCATGTTCCTTATCCTGCGTCACAATCTCTACGACCTGGTCGATGACGGCCTGGAGAGCCAAATCGAAGACTTAAAGAACTTTCTCGTAACCCAGCAAAAGGATGCAACGCCTGCAAAACTCCGGGAAGAGATGGCTGCGATATACGACCATGAACACGCAGGTGATTTTCTCGAAGTCCACGACCAGAGCGGCGAGCTGATTTACCGTTCCAGGTTCCTGCAGACGCACGAACTGGTACTCTTGCATCCCGATCAGCCGAACCGCCCTCTGCTCAGAACCCGGCGCATTAACGGAGAACATTTCCGCTTTGCTTTCGAGGAGCTCAATGTCGACGGACGCGTTTACACGCTCGAAGTGGGTGCTCCGGCCGGTGATGCGTTCGACACTCTCCAGCTGTTTCGTTCTTACCTGCTGATCTTCGCTCTCCTGTTGCTTCTGGTGTCCGCGGGGGTAGGTTATTGGATGAGCCGCAAAGCGCTGGCTCCCGTAGATGCGCTGGTGCGGACGGCGCGGGATATCAGCGGAACCAATCTCAATCGCCGGTTGCAAACTCTCAAGACCGGAGATGAACTGCAGCGGCTCACGGACACGTTGAACGAAATGCTCGATCGTATCGAGTCGGCATTTCAGAAAATTTCCCAGTTCACCGCCGACGCTTCCCATGAGTTGCGCACACCTGTATCTCTTATTCGCACGGAAGCGGAACTGGCGCTCAGACGGACGCGTACAGAAGCTGAATATGAGGAATCGCTGCGCCAGATTCTGCGCGAGGCCGAACGTACCACGCTGCTGATAGAGCAATTACTCGAATTGGCTCGCGCCGACTACGGCCATGGATCCTTGATCATGCAGCCGGTGGATCTGCCGGCAGTCGTGGGCAGCGTTGTCAGCGGTTGGCAGCAGGTTGCCGCGGCACGTAATCTCCAGTTTTCAGCCGACATATGCAAACTGGATGCTTCCGTAATGGGTGACGCGACTCTTCTCCGCCGCCTGGCAGACATCCTTCTCGACAACGCCTTAAAGTACACCCCATCGCCAGGTTCGGTGCGCCTTGGGCTCGAAGTGCGAGAAGAAACGGCTGTCATCACGGTGCAAGATTCCGGAGCGGGCATCGCCCAAGAGGACCAGGAGAAAATCTTCGAACGCTTCTACCGCGTCGACAAGGCTCGCAGCCGGGGACAGGGAGGAGTTGGACTTGGCCTGGCTATCGCGGAGTGGATCGTGTTGCAACATCGTGGCGCGATCTCTGTCGAAAGCCGGCCGGGCGAAGGCGCCACTTTTCGCGCAGAGCTTCCGTTGATCGCCGTCGATGTGCCGAGTCCGTTGCTGACGAAGTAAAACCCCAAACTCACGCTTACGGCGAGACCGAAATGCTTGCGTTTCCATTGATTCCCGTGGCGCCAAAGATTGCTCCGGAGATTGTTTGACTGGTCGGGGTTGATAACGTGAATCCGTTGGTCCTGGTGTGGGAACTGGCGTCAGCCCGGGTGAAATAGTAGTCGGGCGGGAGGACAGCAGCCGGATCGGAACTGGTGAAGTGAATGTGGCTGTTGATGACCGTGTCTGGTTTCCCCTCATAGAGCACGTTCACCGTCACCGTGAAAGGAATGCCCGCCGTGGTCGTCGACGGAGCTATGAAGTCCAGAGTCGCAATGCGTCGTGCCAGAAACCCGCTATTTCTCTTACGATATGGGCATTCGCAGGAATTTTGTTTCCCCGCGCGACCAGCCTCCCATCCCCGAGCCTTCGTTCGCGGAGCGGGCGCGGACATCAATGTACTTGACCCGCATTGGCAGCTTCTCCACCATGTCCAGAAAAACAGCCGGGGTTCCCGTTCTGGTCGGTGATGCCCTACGGACTAGTCGATCACGGCCGTCCTATCTTCCTGATCAGCACCCATACACACGCAGACCCTGCAGGCCGACGCTCGCGCCAGTTTGCTCGTCGCCAGCCGCATAACTTGTCTCTGTTTTGTATCTACACTGACGATACATAGATGTTGCGTTCACCACTCATCGTCATAACAATAACTGAGCCATGTAAACCGATTAAGTAATCTGTCCGGAGAGGCTTACCGCCTGGATATTGCGTCGCTCACGTTCCCGAACTTCCAGTTCGGGACAACTCTTGTGTCACCGATGGATCAGTTCGCTAACACCTGATAGGAGCTTTTCGTGTCGGGTGGGCACTCTAGGCGGCTCAGTTTCGGCTCTGCCGCATACCCTCGCAGAGCTCAACTACACTGAAGCGATTTGGAGCTCCTACCTTCCGAAGCGTACGGTGCACGTGGTTCTTCACGGTCTGCTCCGAAAGGTTGAGTCGCAAAGCAATTTCCTTGTTCGTGAGCCGCAAGCGCAACAGTTCCAGCATTTCCATTTCCCTTCGGCTGAGGCCCAGATCTGCCCCCCAAGGAATCGCTGGCTGCGTAAAGGCTTGCTGCATGACGCAACGAAACAATGCCATGCAGAGGGATGGAGGACAAACCGCCCTGCCCTTGGCGACTGCACTAATTGTTGCGGCCACTTCGGAAGCGGAGGCATCCTTCAACACATAACCGGCGATGCCCGCCCTCACCGCGTTTAAAAAGACTTGCTCACTCGAATCCATGTCGACCATCACAATTCGCAGATTCCGGATTGCGGTGCGAAGGCTAGTAATGAGTGTTGACTTGGAAGAGGCCAGGCCGCTGGAATCCACGAGGATGATTTGAGGGCGAGCAGCGACGATCTCGTGATGCACAGCGGGCGAGTAGGGGTTGGAGCCCACCACGCGAACCTCGGTACTTTTGCTCAAAAGGCGTATCAGAGCTTCGCGCAGCAAACGGTTTTCAGCCAAGAGGAATACTTCAGCGACTTTCCGCATACGCCCTCCTTCACAAATAAGGCGTAAGGTATCGGCGTGCCCCCTCTAACGCGCCCATTCCTTTGATGAGAAGTGTCTAAGTCAGACGAGAGATGAAACGCAAAAGGAACTTGCGTCTTCGACTCCCACACACAACGCATGGAACATCAGATCGTCAACGCCCCGAACGGGGTTGTATCGATGTCGCCAATAACCTACCACTCTGCTAACCCGTTGCTCAAGATAAAAACAAATTCTTTCGAATCAGCCCTGCCGATTACCCAAATGGATACTAAGACGTAGGAACACGCCTTTTGTATCATCCAGAACCGCAGCCCAGTACGAAAGGTACCAGCATAGGAGCTGGGCTTGGTACTAAGTGGGCCAATCTTGCTCGGTACGAAAGGAACCAGAGACGTCCTGTATAGCTCTCCATTGAATCTTGCCGTGCTCGAGTTCCCAGACGTATTCTCCCGCGAAGCCTCAAAAAGCGATTGGAGCACCATGAAGCGAATCCGTGTCCTCGTTGCCAATCAGCCTCGACTAATTCGGGAACTCATAATGGCCACTATTGCTGACCAACCGGACATAGAACTGGTTGGAGAAGTCGGGAGGCGGGAGGATCTTGCGGATGCGGTCGCCCAATCGCGACCCGATGTCCTGATAGTGGCGCTGGATGAACACGAGAATCCTGTCCAGTGCGGATTTTTCCTGGGACGCTATCCCGAGATGAGGATTCTGGCGTTGGCTCCCGAACAGAATCGAGCACTTTACTACTGGGCGATTGTCGATATCCGAACCAAGCCTCTGGAGAGTTCGGAGGCCGGAATTCTAGGTGCCATGCGGCAAGCGGCGCCGGTGGTGGGTCTGGCGCGGGTATAGTGCGCGAGTTTTTAGCGGTTTCTCTGTAAATGTAACTTAAGAATGGGTTTAGCTCACAGAAGCCCTGTAAGTGAGGGGGCGAAGCTACGGACTGCGCAACCAATACAGCGATGATCTCAGGACTCAAAGCGAGGGCGGACTCTTTGACCGTGACGGCGGAGCAAGTGCCCCACCGACCCTGGTATGTGCTATACACCTGTCCTCGCCACGAAAAGCAAGTGGCGACCCAAATCGAGCGGCGCAACTTCTCCAGTTTCCTGCCGCTCTACCGCTCAGTGCGGCGATGGAAGGATCGGCGCAAAGAGCTAAAGCTTGCACTCTTTCCTGGATACGTCTTTGTGCGCATGCCCCTGGAGAACAAGTTGCAGGTTCTCGAGTTGCCGGGCGTTGTGCGACTAGTCTCGTTCAACGGTCAGCCTGCCACTCTTTCTGCAAGTGAGATCGAAACGCTGCGAAATCGACTCTCCGGCGCCCTCAACGTTGCGCCACATCCTTATCTGTCTAAAGGACGACGGGTCCGCGTGCGCAGCGGAGCGATGCAAGGGCTGGAGGGAATTATCGTTCGCCGGAAAGACCGCTGCCGGGTTGTTTTCTCCATTGATCTGATCCAGCGCTCAGTGGCCGTCGAAGTCGACGAAGCTGATCTGGAAGCCGCCTGAGCTGGAAGCCGCCTGAGAACGTCCAACCGCATTCGCGAGGTACACACATGCTGAGGTCCCTTCTCACTATCTTCGGAAAAAGAACGGTTTGGATTGCGGCGCTGCTCCTCTGTCCATTGCTTCACGGCCAGAGTGATGAACGAGTACGCGGCGGTCAGAACGATTCGTCGCGGAACCGTTCGACTGGCCTCTCAGAGCTTGCGAAAGAAAATCTCAACCATGTGGCCGCATCCTCCATTCAGATCCGGGAAGTGCTGGTCAAAGATGCAGGCCTCTTAGTGGAGTTGAAGCGCTGGGTAGCCAAAGAAGTAGCCGATAACGGGCAGATCATAGAAGATTCGAACCTTTCTGATCAGGCGATTTTTGATCGCCTCGATCACGATGTGGCATTCCGCTCCGTCGCAACTCGCTTGCTGCAGAGGTATGGGTATCTCCTGCCCACGACGAATCCAAATTCGGCTTATGGAAAAGAAGAAGAACTCGTCTTGAAAGAACGCGCAAGGCGACTGGTGCAGGTTGAATCGCAAGAGGACGCTGAGTCGCTGAGACCGGCTCCAAACGAAATACAGCAACAACAAGTGGATCGCGCGGCGACTTGCAGTTCGCAAGAAGCGGATTGCGACAAACCTAATGTCAGAGAGCGACAAACCGAACGGGAGCGGGAGTCTACCCCGCAGAACGAAATGCCTGGTCCCGAGGTGAATCCGCGCTTGTCGCCCGAGATACCTCGCACTTTGCAGACTGACCTCTCGACCGGAGGATTGACGCCTCGCGACATGGGCTCTGATCCTCAGATTGAATTGGCGGCGGCAGCGATGAAGTCCGCAGACGGTAATCCGTTCAGCTCGTCGACGTCGAGTATACCGTCATTTGATTTCTCATCGCTCGCAAATAGATTACCGTCTTCCGAAAGGGCTGATCCCAGCGAGACGATCGCCAGCAATGACATCCCGCGAGAGTGGGCGCGGACAAATCGGAAACGACGAACAAAACTTGACCACGAAGCAGATGTTAATCCCGTGAAGATGGTGCGTCCGGCCAATCCCTACTCAGACATTCCTTCGCTGTATGACATGTACGTGCAGCCAGCTGCGTGGCAGCGTCCCGCAGAACGGTTCGGCCTGGACGTATTCCGGAACACAACGAATCGGCCCGACATCGTTCCCATGGACCTGCCGGTGGGTCCGGACTACGTAGTCGGCCCTGGCGATAGTCTGGCAATCAATCTCTGGGGCAGCGTCTCGCAAAGGATGGTGCGGCGGGTCGATCGCGAAGGCCGTGTTGCGCTGCCGGATACGGCGCCTCTGCTGGTAAGCGGAAAGAGTCTGGGCGACATTCAACTGGACGTTCAGCACGCGCTGCGAAGCGTGTTTCGGGATGTGTCCGCCGATGTCTCGTTGTCGCGCTTGCGGACCGTGCGCGTCTATGTGGTCGGAGACGTCGCGGAACCCGGCGCCTATGACATCAGCTCGCTTTCCACGCCACTAAATGCTCTGTTCGCTGCAGGCGGGATCACTCCGCGCGGCTCCTTGCGCGCTCTGCGCCACTTCCGCGGCAAGGAATTAGTCGAGCAGGTGGACGCCTATGATCTGCTGTTGCATGGCGTGCGCTCTGATCTGAAGCGTCTTGAGAATGGCGACACATTGCTGGTTCCACCCATCGGACCACAAGCGACGGTCGACGGCATGGTGCGCCGTCCGGCGGTGTATGAACTGGAAAATGAGACATCACTTGCCGAGGTGCTCGAACTCGCTGGCGGAATCCTGCCGGCCGCGGCGTTGCGGCACATTGAGGTGCAGCGAGTCGAGGCACACGAGAAGCGCACCATGCTGACCTTGGATCTCACGAGTACCGACTCCGAAGAGGTCGACAAGCAACTGCAGGCATTTCAGATTCACGATGGCGATCAAGTGCATATCTTCCCGATCGCCGCCTATAACGAAGATGCCATTTACCTGCAGGGACACGTGCTGCGCCCCGGGCGTTACTCGTACAAGCCCGGAATGAAATTAACGGACCTGGTTTCGTCGTATGGCGACATGCTTCCCGAACCTGCGGCCCACTACGCTGAAATCATCCGCTTGAACGCGCCCGATTTTCATCCGAGCGTGGAAAGCTTCGATATCTCGGCCGCTTTGGAAAATCCCGCATCTGCTCCTGTTCTAAAACCGTTGGACACGGTGCGAATTTTCAGCCGATATGATTTCGAGGCTCCGCCCGAAGTCTGGGTGGGCGGCGAAGTGCGCGCGCCAGGGCCTTATCGCACGTCTGGTGAAGCGCACCTGCGCGATGCGATCCACCTCGCTGGAGGAATCACTCCGGATGCAGCGCTCGATTCGGCGCAATTGTTTCGGACGCAAGCCGACGGCACGATGAAGATTCTTAGCGTCGACCTGCGCGAGGCGCTCGCGGGCAATCCCGTAGACAATATCATCCTGCAGACGCGAGACCGTCTGCTGATCCACAAGAGTCTGGCGAAAGTGGATGCGCCAACAGTCGACATCCGAGGCGAAGTCGCAAAACCTGGGCGCTATCCGCTGACCACAAACATGAGCGTCGAAGACCTGGTCAACGTAGCCGGCGGGCTGAAACGGAGCGCTTTTGCAGATAGTGCCGATCTCACCCGCTTTGTTGCCAGCAGCGGTGCGAATGAACATGTCGAAATCAAACTGGCTTCTGCCCTCTCCGGAGAGATGAACGACAATCTTTCCCTCCAAAATGGAGACGTTCTCGCGATTCGACAGATTCCGCAGTGGAATGACCTCAGCGCATCCGTCACGGTGAAAGGTGAAGTGCTGCATCCGGCAACTTACGGTATTGAACCGGGCGAGCGGCTTAGTTCCCTGCTGGCGCGCTGCAACGGTTTCACCGGCCAGGCTTATCCTTACGGAGCCGTGCTCATCCGCCCGGAAGTACGAGAAATAGAGATGCGATCGCATCTCGAACTCGTAAACCGAGTGAAGAATGAGGAAACCTACCTGAAGTCTTTGCCCGAAGGGGACGCCGACCAGAAGAACGCGAAGCTCACCGCAATAGCTCAGACCGACACGGCCCTTCAGCAACTCGAGGCCACCGCGCCGGTCGGACGGGTTGTCATCCACATTCCTTCCGACCCCAAGCAACTGCCAAGAACTGCAGCCGATATTCAGTTGCGCGATGGCGATGTTCTGATTATCCCCAAGAAAACGAACTTCGTTATGGTCAGCGGCCAAGTCTACAACCCAACCGCCGTGAGCTACCTGCCGGGAAGGAGCGCGAAATGGTACCTGAGCCAATCCGGAGGCTTGACCCAGATTGCCGACAAGAACGCGGTCTTTGTGATTCGGGCGGATGGATCAGTCCTCTCGGCCAAGAACAATTCTGGCTTCTGGATGGGTGATCCGATGAGTGCCGTTCTTAAACCGGGAGATTCGATCGTAGTACCTGAAAAGGCACCCAAAATCGCTACCCGCAACTGGGCACCGATTTTACAGGCGGCTCAAGTTGCCGCCTCGGTCGCTCTGACCGTTGCCTACATCCATCCATAACTCTGGGGCTGCAGTGCTGAAAACGAGGACAAGATGTATGGCAGCGGTTTTGGCCGCCGGAGTAGTTTTTCTCCTGCCAGCGCAAACTTGGTCGCAAGAGCAAATAGAAACAAAGGCTGTGAGCGCACCGCAAAACGACAATGCGGCTGAGTCCAAAACAAAGGAAAGAGTGTTCATCTCAACAGATCGTTATGTGCCGTCCAACGATTCGGCGCGTACGGGGTTTTCCGGGCACATCAAGGATTTTGTTGACGACCAAAAGCAGATCTGGACCAGTCCCGCACACATCCGCCTGTCAGACGCGAACTGGCTGGTGCCACTCGGTGGAATCACGGCCGGTCTGTTCGTAGCAGACAGCCAGTACAGCGCTTCACTCAATCAAAATCCCACGACTATCAAGCATTACAAGTCGGTGTCTAACTACGGCATTGCCGGACTCATTGGCACCGGTGCGGGACTCTATCTTTTGAGCTTTCCTACTCACAACGAACGCTGGCGTGAAACCGGCTTCCTCGCCGGCGAAGCCGCTCTCAACAGTCTGGTGACGGTCGAAGCGTTCAAATACTCGCTTGGACGCGAGCGCCCCTATCAGGGTAACGGCAGCGGAGCATTCTTCCACGGCGGCACATCGTTTCCCTCCGAACATGCGGCGGCTGCATGGTCGATCGCCGGCGTGATTGCTCATGAATATCCCGGGACATTTCCTAAGCTCCTTGCCTACGGAGCAGCGTCGACGGTGAGTTTCTCCCGAGTTCACGCGCGCCAGCACTTCCCTTCCGATGTGCTTGTAGGAAGCGTTTTGGGATACCTGATCGCCCAAAATGTATACCGTCATCGGCACAATCCTGAAATCGGCGGCGCAGCCTGGGAGTCGCCACACGAACGCTTCGGCGACGATAAGGTGCGCAGCCCGTCCTTTATGGGGTCTCCGTACGTTCCGCTGGATAGCTGGATTTACCCGGCACTCGAACGCTTGGCTGCCTTAGGCTATGTGAAGACCGCTAGTCTTGGTATTCGTCCTTGGACTCGGCTGGAATGTGCCCGCCTCTTAGGCGAAGCCGGCGAACTCCAGCCCGATACGGATGCCCCTTCGGAAGTTGAGCAACTCTTCATTGCACTCTCGGAAGAATTCGCTCATGACTCCGAATTGATGAGCTGGCGAAAGCAATCGCGACGCCCAGGTGGAATCGGTTTATCTCCGCAGCGCTCGGGAATCTCGGGGAAGCCGCTGACCGACAATTATCATTTCGGCCAGACGATACTGAACGACTACGGCAGACCTTACCAGGAAGGCTTTAACAGCGTGGCCGGAGTATCCGGCTGGACGACAGCCGGCCCGTTTGTAATCTACGTCCGCGGAGAATATCAGTCGGCTCCATCTGCTCCGTCACTTTCCCCCGCAGCGCTGAATTTCATCAGCAGCGTAGATGGATTACCGCCCAATCCCCCTTCCCTTCCGTTCGCATCCATAAGCCGATTCCAGCTGTTGGACGCTTACGTGGGAATGAATCTTGCCAACTGGCAGATCTCATATGGCAGGCGCAGTTTTTGGTGGGGACCGAGCGAAGGTGGGGCGATGCTTTTCACAAACAACGCTGCCCCACTGAACAATACATTCAGCATCGATCGGGTCAGCCCTTTTCGAGTTGCCCAGGATTCTTCGGCTATCTGGGCGACATCCGATTTCGGCTTTCATCGGACAGCTGTCGGGACAGGAGTTTTTAGTACGACCTTCAGTGGTACCACCGGCCCCACGATCGGGCAGTACGGGCACCCGTTGCATCCCCAGCCGTTTCTCAGCGGAGGCAAGATCAGTTTCAAGTTCACCCAGAATTTCGAGTTCAACCTGTCGAAGACGACGATCTATGGAGGTCCGGGAAATCCGCTGACGCCCAGTACGTTCCTGAAATCTACATTCGGCGTACATGTTAACGGCGATCGTCTTGGGGATGGACGGTCGGGTGCTGGACTTTTCTTATCGAATTCCGAAGCTGCGCGACTGGCTGACCTTTTATGGGGAGGCGATGAGCGAAGATGAGATTTCCCCGATCCCTTACATGAGGCAGTCGATTTTTCAGGGCGGGCTCTACTTCGCCAAGATCCCGAGGATTCCAAAGATCGATTTGAGACTCGAGGGTGGCTCCACCAGCGCAGTTGGCTACCAAGTTGCGCCGGCCGGCTATTTCTACTGGAATTTTCAATACATCAATGGGTACACGAACAATGGTCGGATTCATCGGTACCTGGTTGGGGCGTGCCGCGCAAGGGGAATCCATGCGGACAAACTATTGGCTCTCAGCAAAAAGTAAGATTGGACTGGAACTGCGCCATCGTAAGGTCGATCGGCAATTTCTTCCCGCAGGGCGGAACGCAAAATGACGTCGCTGTCAATGCGGATATCTTCTCGCGGCTCGGGTTTTCGCTTTTCCGGCAATGTGCAGTATGAGCGTTGGCAGATTCCACATGTTGGCCACGAACCGCCAATCCAATGTGGCTGCGTCGTTCGAGTTCGGCTTCTGGCCGGCAGCACACCACCACCTCAAAAGGCATTGCCGGGAGAAAGTTGTTGATGGAGAAACAGTCGTCCTGCATATGCAACGAAAAGCGTTAATCGCTCGGGATCACGGGACAAGATGGTTCATATCTGGCTGAGTTCCTTCACAGAAGAAGGCTGTACGCCGTTCTACGGACTTGTGAGGCGTAGCAGCACGGTCAACTTCGAGCGCATTAGCCGCGTACAAGATCGGGTCGAACTAATTCCCGGGGACTTGCTGGATCGAGAGCTCAGTTCGTATTCCAGCCATTCGCCAGACCCAACCGGACGAAGTGTATAACCTCGCCGCGCAGTAGTTCACCTTCCTACATCTACGTCAACTCAACCAGTTCTGACTGGTGAATTTACAGCGCTAGGAGTGACCCGTCTGCTCGAAGCTATCCGCGTCGTGAATCCGGCCATACGGTTCTACCAGGCATCGTCCAGCGAGATGTTTGGTCATGTGGACGTCTCGCCGGGGATCAATCCACACGATTCTATCCTCGAAGCCCCTATGGTGTCGCAAAGCTCTACGGCCACTGGATCGCAGTTAATGCTCGCGAGAGCTACGGTCTCTTCGCCTGTTCCGGAATCTTATTCAATCACGAGTCCCCTCGGCGAGGAGTGGAATTCGTCACTCGCAAGGTTAGCTATGGAGTCGCTCGGATCAAGCTAGGCCTGCAGAAAAAGCTCCGTCTGGGTAACCTCGACGCTGAACGCGACTGGGGATTTGCGGGCGACTATGTTCGCGCAATGTGGCTGATGCTGCAACAACAGAAGCCTGATGATTATGTAATCGCCACAGGACGCACTCACAGTGTGCGACAGTTGCTGGAGGTATCCTTTGCACATGTTGGATTGGACCACACGAAGTACGTGGAGATCGACCCCGAACTCTTGCGTCCGGCTGAGGTCTATCACTTAAAGGGGGACTCTTCCAAAGCGCGACAGCAGCTGGGCTGGAAGCCTCAGGTAAGTTTTGAGGAGTTGATCGGAATGATGGTTGATAGCGATCTCGCATTGTTGTCGAATGAGGGGCGTGGTGCAACCTCTCTGGCAGCGTCTAGTTTCTGAATCCAGCCGACCAGAAAACGCAATGCAGCGTGTTCTCATCACGGGGGGGACGGGATTTGTTGGTAAGCACTTGGTCCGCCTTCTGAAGCCCACCGCCGCTATTGCGGTACTAGCACCCACGGGCGACAGCGGATCCCGCGAATATGATGTTGCATACTATGACGTGGATATCCGGTCTGTTGACCAACTTCATGCCATCGTTCGCGAGGTCAGTCCAAGCGAGATCTACCATCTTGCCGCGATTTCGTCGGTGGCGGTTTCCTCGCGTAACCCGAGACTCACATTTGAAGTCAACGTCATCGGGACGTACAACTTGCTCGACGCTGCAATGAGTTTGCCTTCGCCTCCCAGAATCTTGAACATCAGCACGGCGCAGGTCTACGCGGCGTCTTCGATGCCGCTGGGAGAAGTGAGCCCTACAAACCCCAGCAATTTCTATGCGGCGACCAAAGCAATGACGGAGCTGATGACGGTGCAATACGGGAAATCAGAAAAGGGCGGTGTTATCACCGCTCGGTCATTCAATCATAGCGGCCCAGGACAACCTACAGATTTTGTTCTCCCGTCGATTGCCAAACAGTTTGCCGAGATCGAAGTTGGACTCCGTTCTCCTGAACTGGAGATCGGCAACCTTGATGTGAGCCGTGACTTCACTGACGTTCGAGATGTGGTTCGCGCCTACTCTGCCTTAATGAGCAAAGGTAGGACGGGGGAGGTCTACAACGTATGCTCGGGAATACCAGTTCCCTTGGCACAAGTCATCTCCGAGTTTGAAGCTCTGTGCAACACAAGGGTAAAGATTCACACCGATCCGACCAGAATTCGGCGGAGTGACGTCACTCGGGTCGTAGGGGATCGAAACAAGATCGAGAATGAGATTGGGTGGAGACCACAGATCCCGCTGCGGACGACACTGCACGACTTGCTGGAGTATTGGCGACAGGATATCAGACAAGGACAGCCGAGTAGTAACATGGCGCCCCACGTTGTCTGACCAGGCGGAATCTCCGAGTGGAAATATGGACGAGTGGAGCAAGTGGTGCCGCATAAATTGAGCCAAAGTTCGACGAGCCTGGAACCAGAGGAAACACTGCAATCTGGCCGGACGTTGGAAGAAGTTGTACTAGCAGCACCGTCCGCACACGAAAGGACGGTAACAAGACTGCGCTTACTATGGGATGCACGGCGGCTCCTGGGTCTGGCTGGAGCCTGGGCTTTGGTTGCGAGTACCCTTGTTGCCTTCTTGATCCCCGTTCGTTATGAATCACGTGCGCAGATCGCCCCTCCGGAATCTGGCTCAATGGGTTCCGCGGCCGCGATGCTAGGCACTCTCGCAGGAAAGATGGGAGGCTTGACCTCGTTAGCAGAAAGTGCACTTGGCGTGAAGAGTTCCGGTGCGTTTTTTGTAGCTCTTCTGCAGAGTGAGACGGTCCAAGATGACTTGATCGGTAAGTTTGGACTGCAGAAGGCTTACCATGCGCGCTATATTGAGGACGCGCGCAAAGAGCTGGGTCGGCATACATCCATGGCCGAGGACCGCGAAAGCGGCGTTATCACTATCGTGGTAACCGATCATGACCCTGCTCTACCATGCCGCCATGACCCAGGAGTACATCAAAGAGCTTGACGCTATCGTCAGCAAAGTAAGCACGTCTTCCGCGCAGCACAAGCACATCTTCCTCGAGGAGCGTCTCAGCCAGGTAAAACAGGAACTGGAAGCTGCGGAAGTTGAGATTCAGCCCGTTTGCCAGCCAAAAGAAGGCGATCAACATCGAGGCTCAGGGAAAGGCCATCGTTAAGCTCTGGCGCCGCTCTCTGCAGGGCCAGCTGATTGCTGCTGAGGCGGAACTGAAGGTTTTCGGAAGAATCTACGCCGATGAGAATATCCGTGTCCGATCGCGGCGAGCACACATGGTGGACTTGCGGTACGACCCTGGAAAAGATGGCTGGCAAAGGCGCCACGGAGAACAGCTCTGCTGCTGATCAGCTGTATCCTTCCCTTCGGCAGTTGCCTTTGCTGGGGGTCGATTATGCTGACTTGTTCCGCCGTGTCAAGGTCCAGGAGGCGGTCTTTCAATCCTAGCCCACAGAATATGAGATGGCTAGGGTCCAGGAGGCCCGTGACATTCCGACCGTCAAGGTGATCGATCCCCCATTAGTTCTTCCGCAAAAAAAATCATTCCCGCCACGACTTACTGATCATATGGGTCAGCATGCTATTAGCGTTTGTTTCCGGAGCTCTTTGATCAATTGGTCGAATAGGCGTGGGAAACCATCGACTCGACGGATCCGCGCAAAGTCTTCATGAGTGAAATGCGGATGGACGTTCGCTATTGCGTTGCAGCTCGGCTCGAAGAATGGAAGATCGCGCGAGGCCGCAAAGCCCGGCTCCACGCTCATCGAACCAGCCGTGATGGCAACGAGAAATGCGAAGAGCAACGGCCATTCAGGATCAGTTTCTGATCAATTGCATCCTTGTCAACCTCTCCTCCGCCATCCCGAATGGTAGCCACTTCTCTCACAGCACCGCCGGCGCAGCAAAATCAAGAAGTCTCAGGGCCGAAGATCCAACATGCGGTCTTGCTGACAGCTTCACCCCTGGCGCGCCGGTTACTTAGGATGGCTTTTGTTTTGCTGATCGCGCGCGGACTGGGCCCTCAGCAATTTGGTTCGTACGGCTTGCTCCTGGCCATTCTCGAAATGATCGCCGTCGTTTTCCGGTTCGGGATATGTCGATTACCTCACGCGCGAGGCAGCAAGGGATGGAGGACTGGCGTGGAGCACCGCCTCTCAGTTGGTGCTCATTCGGTGGGCTTATGCGCTGGTATTCAGTCTTGTCGGATGTGGCGTGCTGTTGGCGATGCGATTTTCCCATGCTCTGTTCATTCCCGCAGTTTGTCTGTTTGCCGCAAATAATTCCACGCGGAATAAGTGAGGCGGTTCAAGGGGTGCTACGAGGTATCCGCCGATACCAGGCGTATCTCGCCCTCGACTTCGGTCGGTGGGTTAATCCTGGTCGCGGGTGGAATTCTGCTTCTGATACAGGGCGCTGTTTGCCCTGATCATTTTTCAGTGGAAATCACCTCGGCCTTGTTGGTTTGCCGTCGCGCTCGTCTTGGCGAAACGCCGCCGGACAGCGCGTATCGGCTGGACGAAATGGTCGCCGTTGCTATCACGGTCATCCCGTGTTCAATGTCTATGAGTTGGTCGTGGTGTATTTGATCGTTTGGATGTTGTACTGCTTTCCAAACTAGCAGGAGGCTCTGGGACTGGAATCTACACGGTGGCGTATCGCGCCATGAATGGCGTGCAGATCATTCCGTATGGAGTCTTTTTCAGCTTGATGCCATCGTTTTCACGCCACCGGTGGGAGTACGCCAGCCAGCGGCAATTGGAACGGTCGCTGGGACTATTTTGTGAGTGTCGCGCTGGCAGCGGGTTTTGGCGACAGCGGCCTTCGTCAGCCGGGTCGCTGGATTCTGCTTTCGGCATGGGTATCTGGAATATACCAGAGCACTGAAGGTGTTGATCTGGGCCGAGGTCCTAATGTGTGTCAATTACGGGTTAAATATCGCCCTCCTTGCACGCGGTCATGAGCGGGTATTCGTTAAGACGGCACTGGTCTGCCTGGCTGTCAATCTGGCGGGCAATATACTATTCATTCCACAATTTTCATGGCGCGCAGCTATTGCAGTATTCACGATCGTCACGGAATTTGTGCTGCTCCGGCAGAACCTATACTGGTTCAAGAGGCTTGTGGGCCTTTTTACAAACCATGGAGCGCTTCGGGCCACGATTGTCTGCCTGGTCGTCACCTGCGCGGTGCTGTTCGCAAAGCAACTCTGGCCCAGGCAACAGCGTAGGGGCAATTGGGCTGACAGTGTATTTCTGTTTCTGGTGAAGTCCGGCCTGCTGCGAGACTTTGCGTACAACGTGGGCCACAAACCGATCGTTACCGGGTAAAAACGCCACCGTGTCTTCCCATCCAATTCCTATCCCGCTAAAGAGCTCAAACCGGACGCATGTTCACTTCCTGCCCCTGATAAAAGGCGTAACGGCAATGTGCGGCATTGGTTTTGCTTGTGATCTATAACCCATTCGCTATCGCTTTCCTCTGCGTATTGCGATCTTCTTTTCTTCGCAGTTAAAGGGTTAACAAAACCGCGGTGTTGCTGAACATTTTTCTGCTGCCCTTTGCTTCGGTAATTCGGGGCGATCTCCCCGTCAGCAATATCGTAGTCCAGCGCGTAATTGGCTGTGCTGGGTTTCTTTGTCGGTCGTGCATCGCGCGGGAACTTTCGCCTACTAACCTTCCGTCGGGAGCCGATCACGATTGCAACTCTGATTTTTGTTGGTGTTTGTGTGGGCAGCGTCATCTGGGGAAGCACAGGATGGACACATAGTTCCGCACGGGGTCTCACTCTAATCGTGTCTTACTTCCTGTTCTATACTGCTTGTGATCGAGTGGGTTGATACATCCGCTCGACTGCAAAAGGTGGCTGCCACGTTACTGGTATCTACAATATTCTGACCTATATGGCGTTCTTCAGAGGCGATAGAGACACATCCTTGTGGCTGTTGTCCTATCCTCCCGATGAAGCGTTCATCCAATTGGAATAGCCGAGTACCATCGTTCTTGGGATATTCAAATCTTTTGGCTGGATATCTGAATCTCATACTGCCCTTTGCGGTGGGCTGCTGGTTATTGCCGAGTCCCAAATGGAATAGGCTTGGAAAGCTGACGGCGGTTCTCGGAACTGTGTCGCTCGTGCTCACTCGGAGCCGGTCGTCCGCGGGCCTGGTGGCGTTTACATGTGTATTGTTGATAGCGATTGTTCAATTCGTCAAAAACCGGAAAAGACAGCTCATCTCCCTAGCCGCGCTTTTGGCTGGGTGGCCGACCGCAATATCTGTCGCGGGTAAGGGTTTAAGCCCCGAGCATCTCGGCTGGATCCCCGCGAGAGAGCCGATGGAGCGATTGCTCTTCTGGGCCACGGCTTGGAAGATGTTTGGTCCCGCTCCCGTATTTTGGGATCGGAATGGGGAACTACGGTGAAGTGTATGGACAGTACATCCCAGCCTATCTCATACCGGCCCGCCATTTTACCGCTAATGGTCTGTACTTCAGAAATATGAAATAGGACTAGTTGGACTGCTAAGTTTTCTGTCTCTCTGTTTTGTCGCCATACTCCTTGCCCAACACCAGGTGGGGGATTCACCATCTTCTCTGACACAGGTGTTGGGATTCGGGATTGTTGGAGCCGTCATCCTTACACACTCGTCCATGGTCTTGTGTGGATGTAGCCCTAGATGTTAGCCCTCAGTGGGGCACAATGTTCTGGTTGATGCTGGGCCTGCTTGCTGCCAGCACAAAGCTACGTCCCACTCAAACGTTGCAAGGGAGTAGGGTTCGAGACCGCTAAAAATAGGTAGTGCTGTTTGATGACCTCACTATCAAGGGGGAAGGGGGGCGACTTCTGTTGTTGTCCTTGGCGCAGGAACTAAGCGGTGATGGCCATCGCGTGACGGTGTTTACACCCATTTTCGATGATTACGCTTGCTACCCCGACCTTTGCCGGGGCTTAGACATTCGAGCGATAGCGACTGTCGATGGCGGCACTACGGCATCAACCAATTGGCTTTCCCGTAGCAAGAGCAAATGCGGCAGTACTTTCTGAGCCCGCTTGCTGACGCAACTGGTCACCGAGCAGAGTCGACGTCCTCAACCCGCATGAGCGGCCCGCGCATCGCGCTGCCGTCTATCTCAAACGGAAATGGGGCACGCCGAGTGTCGATCTGAATGATCCCGGCAGCTGGGAAATCAATTACTACGAGAACGCATAACTACCGGCACCAATTCGTAGGCGTCGAAGGCAGCGGTTCTGCGCAGAACGGAACGACCGCTCGTTTCCGAGATCGATGCTGTAGCGGTCCTCAGTCACGGGGTCCAGGCAATTTTTCACAGGGAGTTCGGGGTGTATCCCTGAGTTGTTCGATGCGGCCTGGACAAAGATTTTCTCTTGTCACCCGGAGCGCGCGAAAAAGCGCGCCGCGAATTGCAGATCAGTCCGGACTCTACTCTCGTTCTCTTCCTCGCCGTATTGTCTCCATCCAGACGAGTGGAGGACCTTCTGAGGGCGGTCAATCATGCGCTCTTCAGGCAGAGACGCCATACTCGTGGTTGTCGGCTCGAGCCGGGTTGCGCCGGAATACCTCGTACAGTTACATCGTGAAGCTGAAGCCCTGGGCATCGCCCCGCATGTGAAATTCATTTCCCACAGCGTCTCCGAAGAGGAACGGCGCGACCTTTACTACGCGTGTGATGTTTTCGCTTGGCCCAACGAAGCGCAAAGCTGGGGACTGGCGCCGCTGGAGGCGATGGTTTGTGGAAAGCCCGTGATCGTATCAATCGGTGCCGGCGTGCACGAGGTACTCCGAGACGGCGAGCATGCACTACTCGTACCGCCTCGTCGCCCAGAGTTACTCGCTAAAGCACTGGCGCGGCTGATGGACGATGCTGCGTTACGAGAGCGCATTTCGTTTCAGGGTGCGGCGTTTGCGCGGGGACGGTTTACGTGGCGGGAATTGGGCACTGAGATGCTCGCTCTGTTTGAGCAAGTACTGGATGGCTCCCCCACCATGGATCCCCCCGGGACGCGCAGTCACGACAAGCAGTACGCCAACCCACCCGTGGCCGCGATCTTTTAGCTTATGAGAGTCGGCATCAATCTCTTTGATTTCTGGTCTCCCGGATCACGGGGTGAAGGAGTGCTGAACTATGTGCGCGGCCTGGTCGAGGGCCTCGCTCAAGTTGATCACGAGAACGAATACGTTCTCTTCCTGAATTCCCTAAACCATGATGAATTCTCTCATTTGCCTGCACGGTTCAAAGGAATCGTTGCTACTCTTGATCCGCGCAAACGCCGGAATCGGGTCCTGTGGGAGCAGGTCCTTCTACCTCTGAGCTTTAAGAAGTACGGCCTTGACCTGATTCACTTTCCGGGCGGAACCGCCAGCCTGATGCTCCTGCGCAAGGGTGTCGTTACGTACCATGCCGCCAATGTTGCGTATTATGCGAAGCACTTTCGCGCACATACGATTGGCATCAAGCAGTTCTATGTAGGAGCCATGGAGAAGGCAGTTACGCCACGTGCTGCAAGAATCATCACGGATTCGCAATTCTCCAAGCACGATATGGTACAGCAACTCGGAATTCGCGAGGCTAAGATCGATGTCGTTTACCTCACGGTCCCAAATGGCGGCAAAAACGGAAACGGAAATGGAGCGGGGACGCTCAGTTATCCCTACATCCTCAACGTGAGTTCGAGTGCGATCCACAAGAATTTGAACGGCCTCATCTCCGCGTATGCCCTTCTGAAACGACGATTGCCATCTGCGCCAAAGCTCGTGATCGCCGGCGCTGTTCCGGACAAGCCGGCGTGGGGAATGCACCAGCGGTCTGATCTGGAACAGCAAGCTAGGCTGGGGGTGGGTGAGGAAGTAGTGTCCGTTCCCTATCCACCGCGTGACCGCCTGATTGCACTCTTTCGAGGGGCAAAACTATTCGTGTTTCCTTCTCTCTTCGAAGGTTTTGGGCTCGCTCCTCTTGAGGCAATGCAGTATGGCATCCCGGTTGTCTTGTCCGATCAGCGTCGTTGCCGGAGGTAGGTGGTGATGCCGCAATCTACATAAACCCCGATGACCCACACGACATCGCTCGCGGAATTGAATTGGGCCTATCTGATTCGCAACTGCGTCACGATTTAGTTCAACGGGGACGGCGCCAAGTCGAGTCGTTCGGCACATGGGAAAGAGTGGCTCGACAGACCTTGGGAGTCTATGAACGGACTTTCCAGTCGCGGAACTAAGAGAGATAAGACCTGCCTCCCATGCGAGCATCTTAAATGTGCGGAATCTGCGGAACAGCCGGATTCACTGATCCCGTCCTGCTTGAGCAGATGGTGAACATCCTTCACCATCGCGGGCCGGACGACCATGGAGTGCATATCGAGGGAGCACCGCGTCGGGCTCGGCAGTTGTCGTCTCAGTATTATCGATCTGACTCCGGCAGGGCACATGCCGATGTCCAACGAGGATGGCTCAATTTGGATTACGCAAAATGGCGAGATCTACAATTTTCCGGAACTCCGCCAACAGTTAGAGCAACACGGACACCGCTTCCGGTCGCGGTCCGATACCGAAGTGCTGATTCATGGCTATGAAGAGTGGGGTCTGGACCTTCTTCCAAGACTGAACGGGATGTTCGCGTTTGCGCTTCTCGACCTGCGCGATCGCTCCCGTTTCCCGGGTCCGCGGCTGCTTTTGGCGCGCGACCGTTTTGGAATCAAGCCGCTCTACTATCGGTTGCGAGGCGAACGACTGCTCTTTGCCTCCGAGATTAAAGCGATTTTGATGGCGCATGAAGTTCAGGCTGAACTCGATCTTGAGGCTTTGCACCGCTATTTGAGCTTTCTTTGGATACCAGGACCAACCACGCTCTTTAGAGGAATCGTGCAACTTCCTCCGGCGCACTATCTCAGCTGGAGTGATGGCAGGGCAGAGGTCAAACCGTACTGGGAGCTGAGATTCAATCCCGACAGCCGAATGCGGAAAAGACCGCCGTCGAAGAACTACGCTCAATCTTGCAGCGTGCTGTAGAACGGCATTTGATCAGCGATGTTCCAGTCGGGGTGTTCCTGAGCGGCGGATTGGATTCCAGCTCGATTCTTGCCCTAAGCACGAAGAACAATGGGGCAAGAGAAAGGCGTACACCATTGCATACAGGTCTGAAGATGCCCAACTCGAACAGTCGGCAGACGATGCCAAGTATGCGCGAAGAGTGGCCAGGCATTTCCAGGCTGACTACCACGAAATTGAAGTGGCTCCCGATATCGTGCAACTTCTGCCGAAGGTTGTTTGGCACCTCGATAGTCCGGTAGCTGACCCCGCCGCGATTTCTACATATCTGATCTGCAAGGCTGCACAGCCGGAGCTTAAAGTCTTGCTTAGCGGGCAGGGTGCCGATGAAGTACTTGCCGGGTATCGAGTGCACATGGCGCACCGGTTCGCAGAGCGAGTACGACGTATCCCCGAGTTCGTGCGTGACCGACCAACATCCGTCATGCTGTCACTGCTGCTCCGAATGAAGAACCATATTCCCGGCGTTCGCCCGGGCTTTTATTGGCCGCCCATCGTTTTCTTGAGAAGATCCTTAAGAATGCTGCGCTCCTCCCGGAGGAACGGTACATCCTGAGTCGGTCATACGCTACGGAGTCCGAATTACAGAAGCTATACAGTCCAGAGGTGCGAGCTAGCCAGAGCTCCTGCACTGCTGCCAAGGAGTATCGCGAATACTTCAAAGCTGTCGAGCATGAAGATTTTGTTAACCGCATGCTTTATGTAGACGCTAAGACTTTTCTGCCAGATCTCAATCTGGCCTATTGCGATAAACTCAGTTCTGCGGCGTCTGTGGAAGTACGTGTTCCTTTCCTCGACAATGAGCTGAACAGTTTCTTGGAGCGTGTTCCTCCACAATTGAAACTGAAGGGATTGACTGGCAAGTACGTCTTGCGCCAGGCGATGTCCGGCATCTTACCGACCGAAATCCTGCGGCGGCGCAAGGTCGCCTTCGGAGCTCCCATCCGCAAATGGTTGCGGCACGACCTGCGTATCATGGTCGATGACCTTCTCTCGGAGGAGGTCGTGCGACATCGCGGACTGTTTGATCCAGTCGCCGTTCGAAAGCTTGTCACCGACGACCGCAATGGCACGCGGGACAATACGTATCGCATCTGGGCACTTCTGACGTTGGAAACCTGGCAGCGGACTTTTATTGATAGCGGTGTGCGTGTCCCAGATGCTCCTCCGGCCGGAGTTGCCATCGGCGGCCTGGAGGCGAGTCAGAACGTCACATACTCCTAACCAGCGTTCCTCTATGGCTACAGTCACAGAACCACCAGTTGCTTCATCGCAGCTAATGCGCCAGGTGTTGTCTGAACCGCGCAGCGGTGCAGTCCGTCTCAAAAAGTTCCTGCGCCGCAACTTGAGCCCGGTGGCGTGATCGTGCGCAACGCTTTCTCCTTGATCAGTCCAGGAACAGAAAGGACCAAGCTCACCTTTGGTGAGAAGAGTCTGATTGCGAAAGCTCGCCGCCGTCCGGACCTGGTTAGACAGGTGCTCCGCACGGCTAGGCGGGAAGGCTTTGGAGCGACCTATAAGAAGGTGTTTTCTCGGCTCGAAATGCCTGAGGCGATGGGCTACAGTTCATCGGGTGTCGTCGAGGCGGTGGCTGAAGATGTAACTGAGTTTATGGTCGGTGACCGAGTGGCTTGTGCCGGAGCGTCCGCTAGCCATGCCGAGATCATCTTTGTCCCCGCAATCCTGTGTGTGCATGTACCAGCCGAGGTAACGCTTTCTGAAGCGTCATTCGGCACTATTGGGGCCATTGCGCTCCAAGGAGTGCGTCAGGCGACGGTGGCTTTTGGGGAGTCGGTTTGCGTCGTTGGGCTCGGCCTCGTCGGGATACTGGCTGCGCAGTTGTTGCGAGCCTCTGGATGCCGGGTTTTTGCTGTAGATCTGGACCCAGCGCGGAATGCATTGACCAGGTCCGTCGGTATTCAGGATGTATTTCTCGGCAGCGAACTGGACGTGGCCGCGGAAATCGCCAGCTTAACCAACGGTCGGGGAGTAGATGCGGTCATCGTTGCAGCGCAATCTACCAATAACGATCCGATCATGCTTGCTTCTAAGGTGGCTAGGGACAAGGGGCGCGTGGTCGTCATCGGTGCAGTGCCTATGGACCTGCCACGCCAGCCCTTTTACGAAAAGGAGCTAGACCTGCGGCTCTCCCGGTCCTATGGCCCGGGTCGGTACGACGAACTGTACGAACGCTACGGTGTTGATTATCCGTACGCGTATGTGAGATGGACCGAGCGGCGGAATATCGCGGCATTCCTTGTGGCGGTTGCACAAAAGCAAGTCTTGATTGAGCCATTGATATGTCGCAAAATGGAACTCGAACGGGCACCCGAAGCCTATGGCTTTGTTAAGAGTGATCCCGGCGTCTTGTCGGACTGTTCGGTAGCCTCATCGCTCAGAGCACCATTACCACCCACCCCTTCCGGTATCACCGAAGGTCACCACTGGAGTGCATGTTTCAGTTGTTAAAGCCGGGGAATTTTGCACAAACGTATCGACTGCCACACCTGAAGCGATATGCAGAATCGCTAACGACTGTAGTGACAGACAAGGTGATCATGCTGTTCATCTGCAGCGTAAGTGGGGCTTCACCGGGGCGGGCACCGACTGCCAAACAGGCATTGGCCGATCCACGAGCAACTCTATGTTATCGCTACGCGCCACGATAGTCATGCAGCGCATTAGGCGAGGCCTTCGAAGCAGGCAAGTACGTGTTAGTCGAAAAGCCGCTGGCGATAGATGAATTTGAATTGCGTGGGTTGTGGACCAAGTACAAAGAATTTGGGGGGCGCATCATGGTCGGCTACAACCGGAGGTTCGCGCCGGCGGCGGTCGCTGCGAAGCGGCATCTGGCCGGAAATGGCCCCTTGTTAACGCTGTCCGTGAACAACACAGTTCTTCCGTCAACCATTGGCTGTTCGATCCATCGCAAGGTGGCGGTCACATTGTGGGTGAACTTTGCCACTTCGTCGATTTCTTCTGCTTTCTTGCATCTGCGGTGCCCACTGCAATAACCGCAGAGGCTCTGCGGGATCGACCCGAACAGTTCACGGTTCCCATTCGGTTTTCGACGGTTCCGTCGGCACTATCACCCATTCTGTAAATAGCGACCTAAACCTGGGCAAGGAACGGGTAGAGGCGTACTGCGGGTCCCACCTCGCGGTAGTTGATGATTTCAAAAGCGTGTACTTGTGCAGCGGGCACAGACTCAACCGCAACACCACCGGCAAAGGTCATGAACAATGCGTGGCGGCATACTGCGAGTGGATCGCGAACAATTCTGCGGAGAGTCCGATCGAAGCTGATGAATTGTTTCTTGGTGCACTCGCGACCTTACTTATTCCGAAAGCCGCTGATCGCGTCCCGGTTCGAAGATGAAGGTTTCTCTCCAGCAACTGCAGGAGTAAGCCTCTGAGTCAATTTGCAGAGTCAGATCAAGTGATTATTTCCAATTCACTTTCCCTCAAAAGATGAGGGTGCCCAGACCAGCGTCAGCATAGAGCCGCATATTTTTCGAAGCACTGGACCCCAGGGAGCTTCGGCCCTCGTCAGCCGGCCTCAAGTTCTGGGTCGAGCAACGTGATTATGCCGGCTGGGAACCCTACGATTTCCTGAACTCTCCAGTCCTCTCTGGCAAGACGTTTTCAATATTCCCTCTGAACTGGCTCATGATCCAGGCTGGAAAACGGTTGGGCAGCGTCCGCCTGAGAACGCTTCTGCGAGTTCCTGCCAGCAGATCCCAAAGCGTTGGCTCTCTTTATTTCTGGTTACTGCGATTTAGCTAGGTCAGGAGAGCACACTCGGGCGCAGGCTCAATATCTGAGGGCGGGAACTCAGCCGGCTTCGCTCCCCGAATGAAGAGGAGTACTGCTGGGGCTACGACTGGCCGTACGTTTCGTTGCGCGGCACAAAAATGCCCGCATTCAGTCCTAATGCCATCGCTACGGTTGCCGTTGGGAGAGGCGCTGCTAGATATGTGGCAAGTGTTTGGCGACAGCCAGGCACTGGATATGGCGAAGTCAGTGGGAAGTTTTATTGTGACCCGGCTTAACCATTCCGTCGACCTTCCGGAGCAGCTGTGTTTCAGTTACACACCCTCCAGTCGTACGCGACAACAGCAGTGCGTTGTGCTGCGCCTTCCTGGCTCGTCTCGGGATGCTTATCGAGTCGGAAGAACTCTTGGCTGCGGCGCGTCGCGGCATGAGGTACCTCGCGGCCAGACAACGTAGCGACGGATCATGGCCTTATGGCGAGGGTCGCTGGCAGAAGTGGGTCGATTCGTTCCACAGTGGTTTCAACCTGAGTGCTCTCCTGGCTTATCAGGTTGTTACTGGGGATGGGAATCTCACTGATATTCTGAATGTAGGTTATGAGTTCTACACGCATTCGTTCTTCGCTGAAGATGGCACACCGAAGTATTTACCCAAATCGCTATACCCGATTGACATTCATTCTGCTCTCAGGCGCTACTCGTACTCAGTGACTGTGCGGCGCGAGCTCGCGACGCCGGAAAGTTGGCACTCAAAGTTCTGCATTGGACCGAAGCCAACATGCAATCGTCCAACGGCTCGTTCTATTACCAGCGTCACCGCCGGTGGGCTGACCAGTGCCATAATTGCGTTGGGGCCAGGCCTGGATGTTTCGTGCGCTGGCTCGGGTTCACTTTACCTTTGTGAAAGATAGCCCCTACTTTTTCTATGAAAATCTGGATTGATTTGGACAATTCTCCGCACGTCCTGTTTTTTAAGCCGATCATTGAGAAGCTGCAGCGCGAGCAAATCGAAACGCTGATTACCGCACGCTCGTTCTCTCAGACCGAAGAATTAGCGGCCCGCCATGGTTTGCGTTACCACATTGTCGGAAGATATCGCAACCCCCTGCATTTCGCTAGCCGGGTTGCCGCAACTTTGTATCGGGCCGGACAGCTCGCTCATTTCGCACGCCGACACAAGCCCGACGTAGCTGTGAGCCATGGGTCTCGTGCCCTGGTGCTCGCCGCTTGGAGCCTGAGTCTTCCGAGTATGACTCTCTACGACTATGAATTTGTCTCGGCTGGGATCTTCAACAGACTATCGAGGCGAGTGTTAGCTCCGGCAATCATTGCTCAAGAACGCTTGACGGCCCAAGGCCTCGACCTGCGCAGGTTTAAACCTTATCCCGGCCTTAAAGAAGAAGCCTACATCTACGACTTCCAGCAGGAACAATGCGATTCCAGGAGTTACGCCTTGACCCGAACCGATTGATCATTACGGTACGTCCACAGGCCGATACGGACCCTTATCATGATCCTCAATCGGAGGTCTTGTTCCGAGCATTGATTGATAGATTGCGCAGGCAAGAGGATGCCCAGACATCATTGTTCCCCGAACGAAAGCCCAGCGCGCGGAACTTGTCGCCCAGTATCGTCTCGGCGGGGAGCCATTCACGGTATTGGATCGTGCAGTGGATGGGTTGAGTCTGATGTGGTATTCGGACGCAGTTTTCAGCGGTGGGGGCACTATGGTCCGCGAAGCAGCGCTGCTTTGTGAATATCTACAGCACTTTTGCCGGAAAACTAGGCGCTGCCGACCAACAGCTTGCTTCCGAGGGAAGACTTAAGCTTGTGCGCAGCCCGGATGAGTTCAGTCACATGGTACTGACGAAGCGAGAGAACTCTTCCAGATTCAGGCCGAGTGGGCAGGGTAAAACTCGAGAAATCATTACCGACAGATTGTTCATTTTGCATCGGATCATGTTTCCGAGACTGCTGTTCCCGTTGCGATTCGACGGATCGGGAGCTGAAAAAAGTAATGGCAATCACTTGTGACGCCGTTCAGAGCGCCGCTGTTCCGTTTCTCGACCTGCAACAGCAGTACAGAAACCTGCCTGCGGGATTAAACGAAGCGATCCAACGAGTGTTGATCTCGGCACACTATATTCAAGGTCCGGACGTCGCGGAATTTGAGCAAGCCTTCGCCGAGTATTGTGGCGTCAAAGACGCAATTGCTGTGGACTCCGGCACGGCAGCGCTCCATCTGACGCTACTGGCCTTGGATATCGGTCCAGGCGATGAAGTTGTTGTTCCTACTAATACTTTCATTGCCACAGCCGCGGCGGTTCACGCGACGGGCGCCAGACCGGTCTTTTTGGAAGCAGATCCTGAGAATTGGCAAACGGATGTGCGTAAACTAAAGGATGTGATTACAGCGCGCTGTCGAGCCGTGATCGGAGTTCATCTTTATGGCCAACCATTCCCCGTGGAGCCCGCATTGAGGGTCTGCACCGAAAAGGGTATTCACTTCATCGAGGATGCCGCTCAGGCCCACGGCGCTCGCTTTAGAGATCGTCGAGTGGGCTCTATTGGTCGCGCGGCATGTTTCAGCTTTTACCCCGGCAAAAATCTGGGTGCGTTCGGCGATGGTGGAGCAATTACCACAGATGATCCTGACCTCAGCGCCCGCATCCGTCGTCTTCGCGATCACGGCCGCATCACTAAATACGAGCATCAGGAGATCGGTTTCAACTATCGAATGGACACCATTCAAGGCGCAGTATTGAAGTACAAGTTGGGTTTTCTTGACGAATGGAACCAGAAAAGGAGATTCTGGGCAGCTCGTTATCGAGAACACCTGGCGTCGTTGCCACTGCGTTTTCCGGCGAGCATTGCCGATACTGAACCCGTATATCATTTGCTCGCGATCCGTTGTGAACGGCGAGACGCGCTCGCAGAGTTTCTCCGAGGCCGTCACATCCAAACCGGCATTCACTACCCCATTCCCTTGCACCTTCAACCTGCCTTCCGTGCATTGGGCTACAAGAAGGGCGATTTCCCGATAGCCGAAAAGATCGGAGACGAAGTTCTTTCTCTGCCGATATTTCCTGAGATGAATGAGCAACAGTTTGAACATGTCTGTCATTCCACCGCTGATTTCTTCGCTAACTGAAGAACATAAGGAACACGATGGTGACTTGCTGGATCCGGCGGCGATTGGCCCGCGACCGCTCTTCCATGCCTGCAAGCGCTGCTTCGATTTCCTTCTGGCTCTCCTGATGCTTGTGCTTTGGATGCCGCTATGGCTCTTAATCGCAGTTCTGATCAAGATCGATTCCCGCGGGCCGGTACTGTTTGTAAACCGCGCTGTCGGGCAACACGGCAGAGGATTTCCGCTCTATAAGTTTCGCAGCATGCATCCCGCGGAGCCGTCCGACGTACAGCGGGCAGATGTGAAAAGAAACATCTGGAACGGCACTCCGACGACCTATGTAGGCGGCAAGCCAGTCTATAAAACCGCGCTCGCGGAGAGTGCGAGAATTACTCGCATCGGCCGTTTTTTGCGTCGCACGAGCCTGGATGAACTACCTCAGTTTTGGAACATCCTTCGTGGAGACTTGAGTTTTGTTGGGCCACGGCCTTCCCTTCCTGAAGAAGTCAGCCAGTACAGGGATTGGCAAAAGCAGCGCCTGCTGGTTCCCCAGGGGCTGACCGGCTTATATCAGGTGAGCGCTCGCAGCCGCGTGTCGATCGACGAGATGATTCGGATCGACTTGAAATATATTCGCCAGCGCTCCTTTTGGTTGGATTTCAAGATTCTCTGTCAGACGCCTCTTGCAATGCTCTCTGGTTTGTAATCAGTGGGAGTCCGGTCGCCTATGGTGATTAAGTCTTCAGTTCGTGTTGGCATCATCGGTTGCGGTTACTGGGGTCCGAACTTGGTTCGCACACTGGCTGGGATGGAAGACGTGCAATTGGCTCGAATCAGCGATATTCGGCCGGGACGGTTGGATTTCATCGCTAAACGCTATCCGGAGGTTGTCGGATCTTCTGATCCGATGGCCGTTATTTCGGACCCGAGTATCGACGCGATAGTAATCGCGACTCCTCCAAAGACGCATCACAAACTAGCCATCGAAGCACTGCGAGCTGGTAAACACGTCCTGGTCGAGAAACCGCTGGCCACTTCCGTAGAGGAAGGGCGACAGATGGTTGAAGAAGCAGCCCGATCACGACGGGTTCTCGCCGTGGGCCACCTGTTTCTTTACGCCCCTGCCGTCACTCGGATTCGATCATTGTTCGACGAGGGAAGGCTGGGGGATCTCTACTACATATCTGCAGTCCGCACCAACGTCGGACCACCGAACGCTCAAGTGGATGCTCTTTGGGATTTGGCACCTCACGATATCTCCATCATTCTCAGCCTGATGAAGCAAGTGCCGGAAGAGGTCGTCGCTTATGGTGCCTCATTTACCGATCCAGATTTCTCTGAGGCTGTATTCGTGACCTTACGTTTCGGAGACGGTCGGCTGGCCCACATTCATGCGGGCTGGCTTACGTCCAACAAGACCAGACTGATGCGTATGGTATGCAGTCAAGGAGAGGTGGTGTATGACGAAATGCATCCTGTGCACAAAGTGCAGGTACACAATCCTTCCATCGATAACCGAGCGCAGGCCGGGGATACGGATGCAGCCCTTGCGTATAGCCCGGGTGGAATCTGGTGTCCAACCTTGGATGGTTACGAGCCTCTTCGTGCCGAATGCCGAGATTTTATTGAAAGCATCTTGAACGGTAAGCGTCCGGTTAGCGATGGCGAGACTGGCTTATCGGTCGTGCACGTGCTTGAATCAGCTTCCCAGTGCCTCCGAAATGGCGGTCGCTCAATCTTCAGATCTCCGCGCTCTGCCGCTGCTGCTGAGGCAATCGTATGAATCGCGACTTTTTTGTTCACCCGCAAGCGATCGTCGAGACTGCTGACATTGGGTCGGGCACGCGCATATGGGCGTTCTCACATGTGATGAAAAACGTTCGCTTGGGTGCTAATTGCAATGTTGGAGAGCATTGTTATCTGGAGTCAGGCGTCGTCATCGGCAATGACGTAGTGATAAAGAACGGAGTGGCGGTCTGGGTGGGAGTCACCGTTGAAGATCGGGCGTTCTTAGGCCCAAATTGTGTCTTCACAAATGATATTTATCCCCGTAGCAAGGTAGTCAATGCTCGAGTCCAAACTATCGTGCGTGAAGGTGCAAGCATAGGGGCCAATGCCACGATTCTTTGCGGTCATGAAATTGGGCGTTACTCCCTCATTGGCGCCGGCTCGGTAGTTACGCACGACGTGCCAGACTTTGCGCTAGTCACCGGAAATCCTGCCCAGCTAAGAGGGTATGTCTGTCGCTGCGGAGAAAAGTTGCTCTTCGCGACAGACGAGCAAGCACATTGTGCGTGCGGCGTCACCTACCAGCGACCGGAGCTGGGCGTCTGCGTTCCTGTCGCCTCGGAAGCGCTCAGGTGACCTGCGCAAAATAAACACTGACTTCAATCGGATCGAAACGGCTAGGAGACAAACGTGCGCGTGCTTATCACCGGCGGTGCTGGATTCATCGGTAGTCATCTCGTAGACCGTTTCCATCGTGACGGTTTCCAGGTTCGCGTCTTGGACAGCCTCGACCAAAAGGTTCATCCCACTGGAAAATCGCCGGCGTTTCCTTCCGGAGTTGAGTTCATCTGCGGCGACGTGACCGACCGAGAGACTCTTCGTTACGCACTACGAGACGTGGATATAGTTTCGCATCAAGCTGCATATCAGGATTACATGCTCGATTTTTCGCGATTCATGACTGTGAACGTTGTGGGTACCGCTCTGCTGTACGAGTTAATGGTCGAGTATCGAATGAAGGTCAAAAAGGTCATTGTTGCTTCGTCGCAAGCAGTATACGGAGAAGGCCAGTACACCTGTGACGAGCACGGATCGTTTCTACCGGTTCCTCGCAGTGCCGAGCAATTGAAGCAGAAACAATGGGAATTATGCTGCCCTTTCTGTGGGCGGCTGGCCGCCGCCGATCGTCTCGTCGAAGAGTATACGAATCCTTTCAACCAATATGCCGTGTCCAAACTCGCGCAAGAAAAAACAGCCATAGGTCTTGGATGGCTCCATGGCATTCCGACAGTCGCCTTGAGGTATTCGATTACCCAGGGTCCTCGCCAATCTTTGTTTAATCACTATTCAGGAATCTGTCGGATCTTCGTGTCTCGCGCTTTGACCGGCGATCCTTTAGTTATCTATGAGGACGGGCGACAGACCCGTGACTTCGTTCACATTGAAGACGTGGTCAACGCAAACATGCTGGTTCTGGAAAAGGATGCCGCCAACGGGCAGCCTTTTAATGTTGGGAGTGGCCAGGCGACATCGGTCATCGAGTATGCACAACTAGTCCGCGACAAGGTTGGGAATGAAGTCGAATTCCGCATGCCAGCTGAGTACCGGACTGGCGATAACCGAAACAGTGTTTCATCCATCTCAAAACTTCAAAGCACCGGTTGGCATCCGGCACATAACCTCTCAAACATCCTGGACGACTTTCTAGAGTGGATTGCGCAGAGCGGTGGCATTCCAAAGCATGTCCAGGACGCATACTCCCACATGAAACAGGCTGGCGTGGTGCTCGCAGCCGGCCGATAAGTATTAGTCTCGAACTTTTCTTAGCGCATCTTCTCCGGATCCATGCCCAGCCGAGGTAGGCCACAATATGAGCACACCACCTAAACAACGAATAAACGATATCGATCCTTGTCCTCTTCCCGGCCCTCACGAACTAACGCGCTCAGAGATGTACTTTGTAGGTGTAGAGTCCGTTCTTCGAAGGTTGCCGTTTGCCATGATCGATCGTGTTACAGATGCATTGTGGCGCGCTTACGTTGAAAATCGAACAGTCTATGTCTTTGGCAACGGCGGCAGCGCCGCACTCGCCTCTCATTGCGTCTGTGATCTCAGTAAGGGAACGGTTGTAAACGGGAACCGTCGCTTCCGAGTACTCGCGCTCACTGACAATGTGCCGTTGATGACAGCATGGGCGAACGACGCATCCTACGAAGACGTTTTTGCTGAGCAGTTGGTAGGCCTCGTACATAAGGACGATATAGCACTGGCAATCAGTGGAAGCGGTAATTCGCTGAACGTGCTCAAGGCGCTCCAAGTTGCCAAGGATGCTGGCGCTCTTACAATTGGGCTCACTGGCTTTAGTGGTGGCCGGATGAAAGACTTATGCAACCTGTGCGTAATCGTCCCATCGGACAGCATGCAAGTTATCGAGGATCTCCACGTCTGTGTGAACCATGCTATCTTCTCGACCTTACGGGCGAAAATGTCCAATTCAGGGTTGAAGCATCTGACCAGTCAGCCAACAAGCATGACATCTTAACCCGATTTGGAGGGCCTTAATGACCGCTCGAAATCTTCGGAATAGCATTCTGACGGCAGATCTAACTTGGGGCGTGCTGGCGATGCCCGTCGCCTACTTATTGCGCTACGGCTGGGTGTGGCACGGGCTCAACGACAGTTCAGCTCTCATCTTCGTCCGACCCCTAATGGCAGCACTACTGCTTTGGAGTGTGATGTCTTCGTGGGTCCGACTCGATGGCTTTCGGTCCGGCTGGCTCTTTTCTGCCGTTATGTCTCAGGTGCTCCTATCAGTTTTGGCTTTGATGTGCGCGCTTTTCACTCTCGAGTACTTGTTCAGTGAATTTATCTCCCGCCTCGCCCTCGGGTATTTCGGTTTACTACTCTTCTTAGGATTCCTGGTGAACCGGTTAATTGCGAGATCAATCCTTGTTTCGCGACGTGCTCGAGGGCTCATCCGAAAGGTTGTGATCGTCGGAAATGGTCCTCTGGCTCGCGAGATGGTTACAAAACTCGAGTGCCATCCCGAAATGCTTCGAGAAATTATCGGTTTCCTTAGCCCTGGTGAGGACGCGTGGCCTAACCTTCCGTCCGCGAACCGCAAGGATGCCATCACACTCCAAAGCACCAACGTCGCCGAACTCCTTCAGTCCCGGGGAGTCGACGAGATCATTCTTACAGTCCCCACGCCCGGGCATCCTGAAATAGTGGACCTGACGTCACAGTGTAATAGCAGAGGAATTGCCGTAAGCATGGTTCCACAGCCCTATGAGACTCTATCTCACAAGACACGAACTGAGTGATCTCGATGGTGTTCCCTTGCTTCAATTAGTTCCAGTTACCTCTAACGATGCCGAACCATTTTGGAAGCGCCCTTTCGACATTTGTGTGGTGTTGGCTCTTACTTCCAGTTTGCCTAGTGCCGATGCTGGCCGCAGCAGCGCTTCTCAAAGTCGCAAAAGGGCGGGCATTCTGCACCGAGGGACGATTCGGAAAAAATGGCGAGCAATTCTCCATCTACCGTCTTAATTCGCCCCGCGCTGGCACCGGTCTGCCGGGTTACGAGCGACTGTTTCAAAGGCTTAGCATCACGGAATTACCGCAATTGTTTAACGTCTTGCGCGGTGATATGAGCCTTGTTGGACCCCGGCCGGAAGGATTCGATCGAGCCCGCCGCTACACTGAGTGGAATCGCCAGCGGCTTAGGGTTAAACCGGGGATCACTGGTTTAGCGCAGGTATACGGTCTGCGCGATCAGCACTCCTCAGAGGATAAAACCCGCTACGATCTTGCAATACATCCTTCATCGCTCACTATTCCACGATATCTCCCTGTTACTCCAAACAGCATGGACCCTCAGTCTGCGAATGTTCCGCAAACAGAGTCCGGATGCTTTTTCGGAGGCTGCACCGGAGGAAATCGCGGACCTTGTCGTTCAGGAGAATTTGGTTCATGCTCATAGTTCGCAGTCCAGTGCGGATTAGTTTCGGTGGTGGTGGTACTGACTTGCCAGCCTACTATGAGCAGTTCGGTGGGTCGGTGCTGAGCGTCGCCATCAACAAGTATTTCTATACGGTTCTTACGACGCGCTCGGACTGGCACGAATTCAAGTGATTTCCTCTGACCTTCGGGTGTTTGAGACTTGGCAGGACATCGCCAAAATGAACTTGCGTGGAAGTTCACTTGAGATCCCTTTAGCGGTTTTAAAGGAGATGAATTGTGATGTTGCTGCTGATCTTTTCCTGGCATCGGAAATTCCGCCGGGCACAGGCCTCGGATCTTCTGCCAGTGTGTGCGTCAATATTCTGAAAACCTTGACCACTTACCTCCAGCAGCCGATTTCAAAACACGATTTGGCAGAGCGTTCGTTTCCATATCGCACGTTATCATTCTTGGAAAACACGTCGGAAAGCAAGACGAATATGCGGCTGCATTTGGAGGCTTGAACTTCATCTCATTTTATCCCGACGGCAACACCGAAGTAGAACCTATCGATCTGAACCCTTCTGTTCTAGCGGAACTCCAGCGGAACTTGATGCTCTTTTTTGCCGGTTCGTCCCACCACTCCTGGAGCATACTTCAGGAACAGGAATCATTATCTCGTAGTAAAACGGGCCCGGCTGTTGATGCTTTACACGAGGTGAAAGCGCTGGGGATTCGAATGCGCAGAACTCTTCAGCAGGGAGATCTAAGGGAACTAGGCCTGCTGCTCCATGAAGGATGGCAAGCAAAGCGTCGAATCTCGACAAAGATCTCAACCCCCCGTATCGATGAACTCTACAGCCTTGCCTTGCAGAACGGTGCAATGGGAGGCAAAATTACCGGAGCGGGCGGCGGTGGGTTCCTTCTTCTCTATTGCGAACCTGAATTTCAAGGCAATGTGCGCGAGGCGATGCGGCGCCACAACGTCCATGAGATGAACTTCGGATTTGATATGCAGGGTGCGCAGGCCATCGTGAATGATCCATTCGTGAATCGCGATGAACGCGGTGGTTGCCGCTGGACTTTCGTCCCGACGCAGACACCTGTCGCTTAGGAATCAGCGGACAGTTAGACCTTTCCATGAAGGCCTTCCTCTTAGCGGCTGGTCACGGCACCAGGCTTCGCCCTATCACCGACCATGTCCCAAAGTGTCTCGTTCCTATTCAAGGCATACCGATGTTGGCTATTTGGCTCAGGTTGTGCAAGGCACTTGGCATCAAAGACGTACTGATAAACCTTCATGCACATGCCGACATGGTCCGGGCTTTTCTGCGCGAGCTAGCAGATTGCGATGTGCGCTTCAAAGTAGCGGAGGAAACACAACTTCTGGGAAGTGCTGGAACCCTGCGCGCCAATCGCAGCTGGGTTGAAGGGGAAGAATTGTTCTGGGTGTTCTACGCAGACGTTCTTCACTGTGCCGATCTCGCAGCGATGTTGCACTTGCACCGGCAACGCAAATTAGCAGCAACTCTTGGCGTTTACGAAGTTCCTGACCCCTCTCGCTGCGGAATCATAACTGCTAACTCTCAGGGCGTTATCGAAAACTTCGTTGAGAAGCCCAAACTACCAACCAGCAACCTGGCATTCTCGGGACTGATGATTGCGACCCCCGCTTTATTGGATGTTATTCCTGAGCGTGTTCCCTCGGACATCGGATTCGATGTGTTGCCAAAACTCAAAAATCAAATGCTGGCCTTTCGAATAAGCGATTACCTGATCGATGTTGGCACAATGGAGAACTATCAAAAGGCGCAGACCACATGGCCTGGGTACAGAAACAGCTGAAAGTGACTGATTCCATCTTCAAGGGAGTTGTTTTTGATCTGGATGGCGTTATCGTTGATAGCCATCCTCTACACGAACAGGCTTGGCGATCCTTTCTTACCTACCTCGGGAAGGAGGTGTCGAAGGCTGAGCTCGACTTCATTTTTGAAGGACGGAAGCGAAGAGAAATCCTCATTCATTTTCTCGGCGAACTTTCAGAATCCGACATTCAACTCTATGGCAACAAAAAGGATGAATTGTTTCGGCAGGCCTCTGCAGATCTGAAGCCCATTAACGGCAGCCTCGAATTCATCAAGAATGTTAGGCAGGCTGAACTATCCATGGCAGTTGCCACATCTGCAAGCCGGCAACGGGCACGGTGGACACTTGAGCAACTCAAACTGGCGGAATGTTTCGGCGTCGTGGTAAGCGGCGATGACGTTGCCCTCGGCAAACCGAATCCCGCGATTTACCGAATCGCAGCTCAGCGTCTCTCACTTTCCCCGAAGTTCCTTCTCGCCGTTGAAGACTCCGTCTCGGGAGTTCGCTCGGCAGTGTCGGCAGGACTCCTGTGCATCGCCATCTCACCCCCAGAGAACGCCGGTCCATTGAACGAGGCTGGCGCTGAGCGTGTAGTTCCGACCCTGATGAATTTGTCCATTCGAGATCTGGAGGAAATGTTCAATAGCGCCCGGCGCGCTGGTCGACACGTCAAGTCTCGAAACGCTAAATCCGCTTCAGTATCTCAATAACGCGGCAGTTAGTTTCATTATCAAATCGGTCGTTAAACGGCAACTCGCTAAATCGGGTGGCAGATGAATGTTAAGGTGAGCAGGCATACCCAAGCAATACCAAGTGTCTATCCAGGGGTGCCGTGGCAGCAATGAAAGTCGCGAATTATCGCGAGCAAGTTCAGAGCCGATGGAGTGTATTCCTATTAACCGTTGGAATGGTGCTCCTGGCGTTCGTCACTGCAGACGAAACGATCGAGGCTCAGTCTCTCGGAGCTGCTTCCCGTGCCAGCGATTTATTCGGCGCTCGACAGCTCTTGCCAGGAACAGTTGGACCAACACCGCGTCTGGCATTGATAAAAGACCTTTCTCGCGAGGATTCGAAGGCAGCTGCTGTCAAAACGTCTCACGCCTCCAAGCCCCAACTCAATCGCGATACCTACTACAAAAACAGGCTCGAATTCTCGTTGGACGGCGGATGGCTCCCCATCAACATACCGTTTGTTTTCGACGTCTTTCTGGGCGATGCCTACACCATGACATCACTCCGATATACATTGGTGCCAATCATCGGCTCCCTCCGCTGGCAGGTGGATGACGTCGGTGGACCGTGGATCCTTCGCGGGAATTGGGATCTGGAGCTTAGCGGGGCCGCGACTTTCATTCCGAGGGGACCGGAAACACGCTATTTTGCTTGGATCATGGGTGTTCGTAGGAACTTTGTCCCGTGTCGTGGAAGAATCGCTCCTTACTTTGATGGACGATTGGGCCTCGGAGGTATCGATGCAAAGGGACCAGCGGGTGTCTTGTACGCCCAGGGGCAGAATTTTACGTTCACTATGAACATGGGCAGTGGAGTTCGGTATAACTTCAATCCGCGATACTCGATCTCGGCGGGCTTGAATTGGATGCATATCTCAAACCTATATTTGTCCGAACCAAAGTTTTCCAATTACGGCATTAACGTTTACGGACCCATGTTCGGAATCGATGTTCGCTTCGGCAAGCTTCGCCGCCATGGCTCAGGGTAGACGCCGGATTTCAATCTCTGTCCAGGACTTCAATCTTTCTTCGAACTGCCCCCATCGCGAGGCTAGAGCCCCGAGAACAGTGTGGCCTGCTCTCCGGCTATTCGCACCCATAGTGCCGGTCGCGTTGTCGATGGCGTCAGGGTGCGCTACCCCGCACGCAGTTCTTAACTTCACAGCTCCGCCCACTGCAACCGCCGGTTCGCCGTTTACGGTCACCGTGACCGTGACGCTCGGCGGAAAGCGGGACGCGATTATCAACAGCTACATCAGCTTCACAAGCTCCGATCCAGCCGCTATCCTTCCCAGCCAGTACCGCTTCACTCCCGCGGATGCCGGTTCCCATACGTGGACCAACGGCTTCACCTTAATGACTCCGGGCAAGCAGACCGTATCCGCAACCGTCTATGATGCCACCGGCATCAACGGAACGGCCAAGGTGACCGTCTCTCCATGAGCACGAAGGCATTCTTCAGGGATGGCTGCCCGCTTTCTCGTACCGCTCCTCAGATATACCTCTTCCATGCCTTCTGCGGCGCGCTCACCGTCATCGGGCTGTCGATCAGTAGCGATCAAAAGTGTTGACGAAAACGATCATGGGCGAGCCCGATGGGTACTGGCGTGACAGATCGCGCAAAGTGTGATCAAGTTTGCTTCGGAGTCATCCCCAAGACGACTCCGAAATTTCTTGTGCTGAACTTCCAGGTTCGACATCCTGCCGCACGCTTGACACCTCCAGCCATCGCGACGCAGGACCTGCTGCCGGAGGCTCTCGTAGGAGGCAGCATCTAGTCGAAAACGCGGAAGTCTTGGCCCAGTTGAACTCATGATGCTTTCTCGCTCAAACCTCCGAGAAATGCTTCTCGCTGCTCTCGGGACAGGAATTTGAAGAATCTCGTCATCGAGAACAACAGCGTTTCTGGATCGCCGTTGTCCAGGTTAGCCCCGGCCAGAAAGTCCGCACAGATCATTTCCAGGCAGTAGCCTCGCGATCGATCGCTTCCCAGCATCAGCGCTGCCGTTTCGATCGCTTTCTCGATGACCGGCATCTGGCTCTGGTACAGTTTGAAGTAGACAATCTCCCACGGCTCCGTCTCTCGCCCCGTTAGTTCCCGCTCGACCGCCTTCTTGAAGTCCTCTTTCGGCATCTGCCGGGCTTTGTGCAACCAGGTTGCACAATCGAAGTTCTGCCTGTCCCGCCTCGCGAGCTTGACCAGTTCGATCCCCTTCGCCCATCCCACTTCCTTCAGCTGTTTCCTCGCCTGCGGTGGCAAGTTTTCGTGGATCGACATCAGGTAGTACGCTTTCCTCCTCGATTCCGGAAAACGCCTTTCCAGAAATTCATCGAAACACTTCAAACTTTCCAGCCTCCAGTACTGCCCCGCCCGCACCTCGCACAAATAGCGCGCGAGCTCGACGAACTTGGTATCTCGCTCCGTCTCCTTCCGCTGTTCCCATGCCAGAATCTCATCAATCTTCCCCAGTACGAATACGGCGCGGCGACGATTGAACTTCGGCGGCATAGGCGGATATTCAGTAACTAAGCTCGTCAAGCCAATCAAGACTCTCGGCTCCTGGACGCCGCACGACGGCGGCGTCAACCATTTCTTGCTTTCCAAGGCAGAGGCCCTACATACGGACAGCTGCTGCACGGGATTCTGGGGAAAGCGGATGCCGCTGTGCGGCGGAAAGTCCGCCGACTCGATTCGACCGGATCGTGCCTTCCACCAGGCGGCCAAACTCCTCGCGCTGTTCGTCGCTGATCGTGGTGCGCAGATACTGCACCTCGGCGAGCCGCTTGCGGACGAAGACGACCTGCGCGACCTCCGCAATTCCTGTCATCCACGAATAACAAACCAGCTGCGGATCCAGAGACAACAGTCCCTCTGGTTCTTCCGGGTATCGGCTGGACGATGTCTTCCACTCCAGAAGACAGCGCTTGCCATCGAGTTTTCCAATGGCATCGATATAGGCGACGAAGTCGTTCTTGTCGCCCACGGGCCGGGTGAACTTGATCTGCAGATTTCGTCGAGGCTGGTTGATCCGCACACGACCGTCTTGGCAGAAGCGGGTCAAGAGCATGATTCCTTGCCGAAGCATGCGATCCCAGGAGTCCCCGTTGGAGTAGTGCAGGCCTTCGCCCTGGCAGGCAGACCACTCGGCGAACAGCAGGGCTCCGGGATCTTCTCGGCGAAAGAGCGCACCCAAAGCTCGTTCGAAGGCGCGACCGAAGAGCATCGCCGCCCGCGTGTCCTTCTCCTTCCACCCATCAAGATATCGATGCCGATAACGCCGCGGGCAGGTGAGGTATTGGCTGATCTGCGTGTAGCTGTAGGTCATCAGGCAACCTGCGGATTGTCCAGAATGGCTGGTGAGAGTTCTTCCCAACGATCGGCCGGAGCAAAGCCGTCGAGCCGGATGAGGGAGGCACCGTTGATGACAATGTGACTGATCTTGACCACGCCCTTCAAACCCACAAGTTGCGTCTCGTCCACTTCGTCGCCCCCGAGGAGTTCAGTGTCGTAGCCGAAGTCGCGCAGGAACCAGTTCAACTTCCACAGGGCTTTCGGACTGCAATAGAGCCGGCTCGAAAGGGTACGGCCAGCAAAGCGACTTGGCTCAAGAATGGCCAGATTGAGCGTGTAGTAAGGCTTTTGCGCCTGCCGACGAAACTGGACTCGTTGCACCCGAACGAGGAAGACTCCGTCCGGGATTTGGTCCGACGCGCAGCGATCGGCGGCGTGTAAGCCAGTGATCTGGCGCCTCATGCGGCACCTTCTTTCTGACCGAAAAAGCTATTGAGCTGGCAGAGCAAGGCATTGCGGTCCTTCTCAGCCCAGTCCGCCAAATGTGCGACGAAAGCTTCTACCTGTTCACGCGTGGCATCGCGAAGGGCTGTTACAGCGCAGAAGTCGGTGGCATACGCTTTGACCAGGTTGGGATCGAGTTGATGTTGGCGGATAACTTGGCAAAGTCGATCGCGAACCGAACGACTGCCATTTCCGTTGGTTGGCTGGGGAGGCAACTTCTTCGACTCCGGAGACGGTTGGGAAGGTTCTGCATGGGACCCAATCTCCTCAACCGAGCAGATGCCGATGCCATAGGCTTTGCGCAGGGCTCGGTTGACGGCGCGCGTTTCGGCCACGCGCATCTCGGCGCCGTGAACCATCGCAGAGACGTTAGAAGGCTCGGCGTCGCCGTATCCTACAAACCCCTCAGATCTCCCGGCGCGGAAAACTGTAGCCTTGAAGGTCCAACGGCTGTTCGATGGGCCGCAGAAAGGGGAGACGAGTTCAGACTGGATACCAGAACAGCGGCGCCGAGATGACAACCGCAAGAGCCCTGCGTGCGTAACATACCACTTTCCATCCAAGCAGATACCAACGTCAACCGAGCGACGAAGTTGTTGCGAACTTTCACGGCGCAGATTGAAGCTCTGAACCGCCACCGTGGGAAGCCCGGCCAACAAGTGGTCGTCGGTAACGTAAACGTCAGTGACGGCGGCCAGGCGATCGTCGGCCCCGTAAGCCACGACGGTCGTGGAAAGGCTTCTACAGAAGATGACGAAGATAAAGTCGAATGAACAGCCGATCCCCCCTCGTAGGGGGTGGCTGAAAAATGGGAACCCGCCCGGTGACCCCAACACTGCTCCCTGGTGCGGAGCCAAGACGCGTCGTGGCACGGCGTGTCAGGCGCCCGCAATGCGGAATGGCCGCTGCCGGATGCACGGTGGCGCCAGTACCGGCCCTCGTACCCCGGAGGGCTTAGCAAGATCGCGGCGTGCGCGCAGGAAGCACGGACTGTATTCTTCCGAAAGTCGGGCGGAGCAAAAACACACACGCGATCTTATCCGCCAGAGTCGCGAGCTTCTGAAGCGACTGTGATCCCATCGCCATGAGTATCACCCCGGCACTCGCCTGTTTCCACACAGGTGGACGTCTAAACTCGAATCGGAAAACTCATCCCACGTTCCCTGGGAAATCTCAAGCTAAGTCGCAGAGCTATTCTTCCTCCGAGCTTTAATTGCTGGCGATTCAGTCCCAAAACGGCCGTGATCTCGCGGTGCATGGGGTTCATCCACGATTTATGGTGTCGGGCACGAAGTCAAGTGGATGCGCGCCCGATCGCCGATGTCTAAGTGCGCAAGCCTCACCCCGGATCGCGGACGGACTGGCCGCTCTGATGCACTTGCAGCTCCGGGTCCTCGAGAAAACGGAGGTCGAGAAGCGCCCGGCAAAGTTGGAGCGGCTGTTCCGAGAGTCGATCGAGCAGCATTGATCGTATAATTAAGGACTAGACTGGCATGCTAGCCTGAGCAAATCACAAGCCGTCAAGCCATACAGCAACCTGGATGGCTAAATCCTAGGTAGATTGTAGCTTCAGATGGCTTAAGCCATAAGGCTTCGGGCGCGATCCCGCGAAACGTCTAGTCGAAATCTCAGACGACATTTGCATCGAAGCACTCCAGGCCGCAAGTGTAAATTTCGAAAAAAAGATGGCAGCGTCTTTCACGATCCGGCGAGAGCGACCGAGGGGACACAGAGCCCGACGAACTGGCGGACTAACCCGGACTCGCCGCGCGGCAGTTCTTCGCGCGGAAACGCCAGACCATCCAGTGGCGACGCCTCTAAGGACGTTTCAGACCTCTTGGCCCAATCAAATTAACCAATTTCGGCGCGGTGAACTTAATCCGAAAGCGGCCAATGCTGTCGGCTATCTCGCAACTGTTTTGCTCCGCACGCTGGAACAGGGTCCCCTAGACATCCAAGTGACATTGCGATATACGCACCTCGCGCCCCAACACCAGTTTGAAGCGGTCCAGCGCCTGTGTAATACTGGGGTGGCTCGCAGAGAGCCAATTGACACCAAAACTAGCACCGAGAGTTTGGCGGAAGCGGAACCTATCGTTGCTAGTCCGCAGTAAGTTACAATCTGTCAACATGTTGCTTCCTCAAGCCGGGATGGCGGAACTGGCAGACGCAGCGGACTCAAAATCCGCCGACCTTCGGGTCTTGGGGGTTCGACTCCCCCTCCCGGCACCAGCAAATCCCTGCGGTTGTAAAGGTACCAGCCGTTATCAACGTAGGCTGACCTTCGCTACGGGATTAGCAAAATGTTCCGATGTGCATCCGGGACAGCGAGTGAAAGAGCCCGAATAAGTTCAGAAGCCATAACACCACAGCAATCACCACGATGCCGTTGAGAATTGACTTAATGGATCCCTGCATGGGGATGAATCGATTCACCAGCCACAATAGAACCCCCACCACGACGAGAACTTCCAGAATTTGAAGCAAAGGCATAATCTTTGACCTTCCTTGGTTTCGCGAGCTAGTCCCTCTCGTCCGCCTGAAGGACCTGCCCATTGCGATGTTCGAGAGTCCTTTAGGTCGAATCGTGTTCCGCCGCAAGGTTTGGCGGCAGGCACACGGATGAAGAGTGCTGAGTCGCTGGATGTGGCCGCTTCACGTGACCTGATCAGGATCACGACCTCGACGACCTGAAGGTAAGAGCTGCGATTCTGCCTCGCGGCTCCATCTACACACTCAGATGATAATTAAGAATGACAGGTGCGGGATGGCGCGTCTGAGCAAGACAGCTCACCTGAAAAGAATCAAGCTTGTCGTGCACCGGATTGGATCAAAGCAGCAAGATTCAGTACGCAGCATCAGAATCCGTTGCTAAGCCGCAGCCCGAGAACCAGCGGACCGTACGGGTACGTGTCCATGTGGCAAGTCGAATTCCCGTCCACAGTCGAAGCAAACCTTGTATGTGCGGTGTTTTATCGTGAACACACGGCTGAGGTGACGGTGGCGGCATCCAAACAAGAACTGGAAAATACCCAGGAACAGTTTCATAAATCCTGCGCGCGCTGGCGGCGTTCGCAACTTCCGTTGGTATCGAGCCACTCGAGCAGGGAGCGAACGCTGGCCCGAGCCAGGGCAATCGCGCAATCTGCCGCCCCGTAGTAAATGTTGAGCGTGTCCCCATCCGCATCCATTGTGTATCCACAGGGGAACACGACATCGTCCACGTCACCCTGTCGTTCGTAGGGAGCCTCCGGGCCAAAGATCCACTGATCTCCTCGGAGCAAGCACTTTTCCGGATTCTCCAGATCGAAGAGGGCCAACCCCAATCGGTAGAGACAGCCGGATGGCGTATGCCGTACTCCGTGGTAGAACACGAGCCATCCTCTGGAAGTCTCGATGGGTGGCGGCGATAACCCGATTTTGTTTGCATCCCACCAGGCGCCGCGGCGGGCTTCCAGCATGAGCCTGTGCCTGCCCCAATAACGCAGGTCCGGAGAGTATGAAATCCACATGTGTGAACCAAGCGTCGTCATGGGACGGTGGATCAGGGCCCAGCATCCGTCGATTCTCCGTGGCAAGAGAGCGGAGTCTTTGTCGTCCGGCGGCATAATTACTCCGTATCGTTCGAAGCTCCGGAAGTCTTTGGTGAGGGCCAACGATACGCCGGGACCACCGCGCGAATAGGACGTGTACGTGATCACGTATTGCTGCAATTCGGGGACGAACGTGATGCGAGGATCTTCGATTCCCCAGATTTCCTCAGGACAGTTCTTTGGGTCGGGCATCAAGGTAGGCTTACTATCGATCTGCCATCCATCGACGCCGTTGCCAGAACGCGCGGCGCAAAGATGCGAAAGACCCCGACGATCTTCCACGCGGCAAAGCAATAGGGTCGTGCCATCCGCGAGGAGCGTCGCGCCCGCATTGAACACACTATTAATAGGGTATGGCCAATCCTTACTCGTCAAGATCGGATTTTCGGGATGCCGATGAAGAAGTGGCTCGAAGCGAGTGTCCAGCAGGCTCACTTGTTTTTCTGCGGGTACAGTCATGAAGTGATTTCCTTTTGTTCAGGCTCTTGCAGAGATTGCATTTCGAGGAGCGCCATCAAGAACGATAGCGTTGACTCTGCTCCCTGGTTCTCATTGGCCCGGTCCGGATGCAGGCCGTCGCGGCAACCGCCAGTTGCGGAATCATAAAGAGGCAGTTGCAGGTCGTTGTCGCCGAGGAACCAGTTGAACGCCGACCAGGCTTCGCGGTGCCAACGGCTGTCACCTGTTGCGCGGTACGCCTCGAGGCAAGCAGAGACGGCGCCGGCGGCTTCAAGCGGTTGCTGATCGAAGCGAGCCTTTTCACCGCCCTGGTGACAAAAGCCTTGCGAACCGATTGGAACAAAGTGGCCGTTGATTTCGCAGCGCTGCATTTCGAGCAGCCAATCCAGAGATTCAAGGCCGACAGAAACCATGCGGTCATCGGAGCAAGCTGAGCCTACGCGCAGCAGGGCCTGGGGCAATCTCGCGTTGCCGTAGGCTAAAACGTTCTCGAACCAATTCCAATCGGGCTGCCGGATCGAATCATACATTTGCAGCAGACGCCGACTCAGGGCGGATTGTACTTTCGTGGCATCACGATCTCCTGGATACGAATTGAGATATTCGTGAATTCCGAGTAGCGTGTACGCCCATGCTCGCGGACTGCTGAATTCGACCGCCGCAGGGAGAGAGAACTCGAACAAACGGCCGGCAGCCCCCCTCAGTCCCTGATCTTGGGATCGGCCTAGAACCGTCCCCAGCGCCCACAAGGCGCGGCCATGACAATCTTCGGATCCGACAGGCTCGTTCCACCGGCGATCATAGCGGAGAAAGTTCTTGAATCTGCCCTTCGCGGCATTAAATGCATGCTCCAGAAAAGACAAATAGAGGGAAGCGGACTCTACGGTGGGTGGATCAACTTTCAAATGCTGATTCTTTTCTGGTTGTGTCACGTCCAGTCCATCGAGCAGTACGGCGAGTATGAGAGCTCGGGCATTGTCGTCGGTGGTATATCCCTCTCGGCGGTTCGGAATTGTAAAGATCGCGTGCTGCAGCATTCCGGTGTCGTCGGTCATCCGACTCAAGTGATTCAGCTTCAATTCCGGCAACTGATCTAAACACTTAGTAATCACTCGGGACGCGAACTGCACTTTTGGAATTTCCATGCGATCGCTGCGAACCCGCGCAAAACTTTCCATGTAACCTTGCGCCACTCGCTTCCATACCATCTCCCTCGCGAACAGGTAAGCACGTTTGCGCATAGCGTGACGAATCGCGGGAGTGTCCAGGAGTTCAATCGTCTTCTGCGCGATCGCATCGGGATTCTGAAATGGCACCAGCGCGCCCCTGCGGTCGTCCAACAACTCGATCGCGTGCCAGTAGGGTGTGGAAATGATCGCCTTCCCGGCACCCAACGCATAGGCAAGCGTTCCGGAAACCACCTGCGCCTCATGGCGATATGGAGTGATGTAGATGTCGGCGGCGCCAATGAACTCAACCATCTCCTCTGGACTGACGAAGCGGTTGTGGAAGATGACTTGCGCTTCGACTCCTATTTCCTTCGCCAAGGCCTGCAAGCCGGCTCGGTACTTGTCCCCCTCGCGACGCAGGAGGTGAGGATGAGTCGCACCTGCGACGATGTACGCAACGTTCTTGTGCTTGGACAGAATCTGCGGCATAGCCTGAATTACGTTTTCGATTCCCTTGTTCGGCGAAAGCAGGCCGAACGTGAGCAGAACCGCTTTTCCTTCTACGCCAAAGCGGTCCTTGTAGAAATTCGGGTCGAGGAAAGGTAGGTCCGGAACTCCATGCGGCACCATGTCGATCTTGCTGCCAGGCACCTTAAAGATTTCCTGCAGAAACTGGGACGACAGCTGGCTCATGACAATGAGTCGGTCAGAGAGTTCCGCGATCTCCTGCATGACCAGCATTTGGTCAGGATTTGGTTCGCGCAAAACGGTGTGCAGCGTGGTTACCACCGGCATCTTGAGACCGCGTAGCAGGTGCAAGATATGGCTTCCGGCCGGGCCGCCGAAAATTCCATACTCGTGCTGCAGGCACACCATGTCGATGTTGTGGAAGTTCAGGAATTCGGCGGCCTCCTGATACGACTTAACGTTGTCTTGTCCAAGCGACCATCTGACGCGATCGGGATAGTCGTACCCCTCCTCGGTGTCATTGACCGGGAGCGCCATCAGTCGAGCCGATCCGCACTCCGTCGATATGGCGGCACACAGATCCGTGGTAAAGGTAGCGATCCCACAATGTCGCGGAAGATAATTGCCGATCACTGCGATTCGACTGGGAAGAGATGGTTTCGACTGCAATCGGGTCCGAACTGCTGCGACCCCATCCTGCATCGGGCGGCGCCGGCCGACGACTTCCAGGAGAGCTTTCGGTAACACGGTATTTGGTAGCGACATTGTCCGCCTAAGCTTGGTGGGAAACGGCGACGAAAGGGTCGCTCTCCCGATCGTGGGCACGCTATCACCGCCACGTTGAGACCTATGACTGGTCTCAGCGCGTTCGGTTCCTGGTCTGGTGTTGCGTCCACCGGTGGATTTCTTCTCTCGTTAGTATTCAACGAATGTGGACTCGTGGACTGGTCAAAATTGACCAGTCGCGATCAGGATCGCAGGTATTCGCAAGACCCATTCCACAAAAGGCGCCGATCTGTGACGCCAGCGGCGATCATCGGGGCCACGGCAGTTGCATGATTCTCTGTTGGCGCCGCGACTATATGCCTTTGTAAGGCTCGTAAGGAGACTCATCCACGGGCTTTTCGGCGTAGGGCTTGTAAAGAGGGTCGGGCAGCGTAGGCTTTTCGGCGTAGGGCGTATATGGAGTCCCAGGCAGCGGTGTCTGCCGAGTGCTTTCGGAGTCTGGTGGTGCTCCAAGATGCGCCAGCGGCGCCTCGGGGGATCTATTTCGGTGTGTAACCAATTGATTGAACATGGGATCACTCCTGAGAAAAGGTCCAAAGGGGAGACCTGACCCTCATCTGATGCATTGCCAGTGCAACCCTCAAGTGTTGGCCCTCCACCCTTTCTTGTAGCAATGATGCGCCTTGGGTGGGAACGCGCGATGGTCACAATTGACCACCTTATTGGTGAATTACCGCGCATTATGTTGGTATGAAAGTCATAGAGAAAGAAGCGCAGGCGGTTCGTTGTCCCACCTGTGGCGCGAAGCCGGGCGAAAAGTGCGCACTTAGCACGGGTCTGCCCCGAACAGAACCGCATCGAGACCGCCGTCTAGCGGCCGCGGAAAAGTGAGTGGATGCGGAAGCCTTCAGGCGACCGCGGGCTGCGCGAGTGGTGATGCGAGGCAGTCGAAGACTTCGCTTATCAGTGTCGCTGACGCTGCGCTTTCTTCTGCAGTAGGCGTTGAGATCTGGAGCAGTCCCTGCCGACCGAGGTTGTGGGGAAGCACGAATGAGTTCTGGCTTTGCATCACAAGTTCCAAAATGCGAGTCAGTTCTTCGGATTGGAACCCATTACTAAAGCTGACACCGGCGCCATGAAACGCGTTCGCTGACATCCAATATTCACATGCCAGAAGCCAATGACCTCGGGTGAGGGATGACCACACCTTCAGATAGTCCAGAGTTCCGCCTGCAGCAAAACCGTATTCAATATGAATCAAGCCAGTGTCAGTGCCGCGCGTCAAATCAGCCCAATGGTTAACAACTGCTGATTCAAGAATTCGCTCGAGATTTCCAATTGAGTTCATAGTGCCTTGCTCTCTGCGGGTGGCCGGGTGCGGGCCCCGCTCCAGCCTCGCTGGCGTCTGCACTCTTCGAATCGTTGACGTACGCTTACGGCAACGAGGAAACATCCGACCAGGAAAATCAAGGACACAGCTACTCCGATGTACAGATCCATCTGTTCAGTCAAACGAAGGCTCCTGCGTACCGGTCTGGCGAGTGATTGAAGAGCAACTTCAACCTCTGGCCCATTCTGCGTTGTCCTGGGACGTCTGGCGTGCTTCCGCGCTGTCCAGATTGCAGCTATGTTGCAAATGGCGAGAATGCGCGGACATGGTTACATAGGGCACACCGAGGAAATGCCGGGCAACAATTTCAGTGACCTCAAGGCTATTGAAGTGCTGGAGCTTCACCTTGGCCAAAATCCGCCTCAACGCGCTCTGGATCTTCGTTGCACTGAGAGATCCGAAGAACATCGCCTTGACTTCAGTAGCCATAAAGAAGAAGTTCCATCCTGCAGCGCGTATCTTGCGATCAAGAGGGGATGTATCCGGCACCTTAACCGTGCTCCACCCCTCAAAGAGGGGCTCGGTTTCAACTCCAATGAGCCGCGGCATTCCGGGCCACTCTCTCATCAGAATCGTGCCGACTTCAACGGTGGATGGCATTCGTGGTCTCCCTAAAGGTCCGGCGGCAGTGTTCGCCGCGCTGACTTGGTCGAAGCTCGAAAATTGCAGGATGCCCTAACTGCCGAACGTCCGCAATTTGCGTCGCACGATACCGCCAACAGCAATCAAGCCTGTGCCCAGAAGGCTAAGAGTGCCAGGCTCTGGGACCGTCGTGAAGTTGGTGTCACCGCTCGAAACGGTAGTCTGCCCGTTGAAAAAACCATGACCTGTGTTGATGGTCAACTGGATGGTCGCGCCATTGACAGTACCTCCGGCGTACCAGGTTCCGGTCAGGGAACCACTCAGTGTGTAGTTGTGGGTCCCGTTCGCCAGAGTTACTAGAGTCCAGGTTACCGGTCCCGTGAATGTGCCGTTGAAGATGACGCCGTTAGGAATACCGCCGGTACCATTTCCCGTAATGCTAAACGCACCACCCGCGGCAAACGTGCCGCCCATCTGCAGGGTGCCGCCGCTTAGAACGCCGGTGCTAAAACTGACCGTTCCGAGATTTCCAGTGATAAGCCCGCCGCCTAGACCATTCGCGGCGATCAACGTCGATCCGGTCAGGGTCAAGCCGCTATTGGTGCCTGAGAGAGTACCACCGCCGTTGGTGAAGTCGACGCTGCTGCCAGCAAAGGCCGCGAACGGAAGAGCCAGCACGAGAGCGGTGAGCAACAAAACTTTGTTCATCATTCGTAGATTCTCCTGAGGGATCACGAGAACTGGGAGATCGGTTTCGTGATACGCAACGAATCAGTTGGTCGGTCTCTGTCCGTTTGCAGTATGGATATTGGACCGGTCGGCGGAAGACATCTGCTCAATTGTGAACACTATGGCTGGAAATCTGCGGCGGGATGTCATGCAAGGAATCGAGCGGACTCTGGCTGTAACCGAAAGTGGTTGCGAGTACCCAGATAAACGATCAGTTTCGTGCATAGCCTTTTGGAATACTGTCCAGAATTGCTCACTTCGCATGTATTTTCGCTCCGCGGTATTTGTGCGGCTCTGTAGCTATGGCCGACTATAATCGGCAGTATGAGGTCTGGAGCAGCATCGAAGAAGAACGGCGGATTCAACCCGGACACTTTTCTCGCGACTATCGGCGAGGGGAGGAAGATCCTGACGGTTCCGAAAAAGCAATCGATATTTGCGCAAGGGGATGACGCGGATGCTGTTTTCTATGTGCAAAGAGGAAAAGTGAGGCTTACGGTTGTATCCAAGATCGGCAAAGAGGCAACGATTGCGATCGTCAGCCAGGGAAACTTCTTCGGGGAAGGTTCACTAGCAGGCCAACTGTTACGAATGGGCTCAGCGGTCGCGATGACCGATTGCGAGATTCTGCGTGTGGAGAAGAAGACGATGATGGAGGCTCTTCATCGTGAACCCGCTCTTTCCGAAATGTTCGTGGCTTATTTGCTAGCGCGGAATATCCGCTACGAAGAGGATCTGGTCGACCAACTATTCAACTCCAGTGAGAAACGCCTGGCCCGCGTTCTGCTGTTGCTCGCCCACTTTGGCAAGGATGGCATTCCAGAAACCGTTGTACCGAAGATCAGCCAGGAGACGCTGGCTGAGATGGTCGGGACGACTCGCTCACGAGTCAGTTTCTTCATGAATCGATTCAGGAAGCTGGGTTTCATTGATTACGCCGGCGGTCTGGAAGGCGCACTGCAGGTCCATAGTTCGCTGCTCAACGTCGTTTTGCACGATTAGAGCTGCTTTCATAGCAAAAATGGCACCCTCTAAAATCTGAGGGTGCCCAGAATAAACTCAAATCCTGAAACGATCTCGTTACTGCGGCTTTTCGTCCTGATGGTTCCTGTCGGGCGCTTTCGCGGGCTCGGACTGCGGGTGCTGTTGTTGCTGTGGCGCAGGTCGCGTTTCCGCTGGGGGAGAAGTGCGCTCGGGCTGCGAACGCTCGCTCGGCTGCGGAGTCAGTGGCCGCTGAATTGGCTCACTCCGGTTGGGCTCTGGCCGATTGTTCGGTTGAGCTACCGGCGCACGATTGGGCTCGGGCTGTCGTTCCGGCTGCGCTGTGGGCTGTCGGTTCGGTTCGGGCTTGTTCGATTCCGGCTGGTTTGGTCGCGCTGGCGGCGCACTCGACTCAGGTTGCCTATTCGGTGGCGGCCGATCCGAGCGAACGGCATTGTTCTCTGGATGCGCGACCGGTGCATTCGCCGGCTGAACTGCGGCGCGATTGACCGGAGCGTTATAAGGCGTCCCCTTTGGCTTCGCTTGTACAACGGCGCGGTCGCTGAATGCCCCAGGCTTGGGTGTCGCCGCAACTGCTGGCGTCCCATGGTTCACGGAAGCCCTCTGTTCTGGATTCGTGCGGGCAGCCTGCTCGTGTTGTGTCTGAACGGCGACCGGCGGAATGTGCCTCTCACGTGCCACTGATTCTTGTTGCTGCGTGGGACGAGCGCTGATGCCACCGTTGCCACCGTTGTAGCTGACGCGGTTGATGGTGGTGGTGTTATTGATCACGGTCGTGTTGTAGACGTTGTGAATGTTGGTGACATTCACGTTGTTCACCGAACGGTTGTAGTAGAACTGTCCGTTCTGCCAGCGTCCGCCTTGATAACCGTCACCGTAGTATCCATAGCCATAACTGACACCGCCGTAGAAGCCGACCTGCTGACCCCAGTAGCCTTCGTTGAAGACATATCCATTGCCGCGCCAACTCCAATAGGCCGGAGTCCAGAGCAGACCAGGTTCCGGAGCCATGACCCATGTGCCCGGCACCCAGTAGTAACCGTCATCGTCGCCGGCGTAGGCCCAATACCCAGGTGTCCATATGTAGCCCTCGCCGGGGAGCAGCGGTTGGTCATAGATCGGCAATTCAGGCGGGGCGAATGAAACGGAGATGCTCAATTGCGTGTAAGCTGCCGCCGACACGGCGAGCAGTACGAGCGCGAACAGCGGCGAACGAATGGACCGGATGATACTCATTGTGATTCCTTTTTCGCGATAACCCTCCGCGTGCCCGGTGATGCTGTGCGGCTACGGACTGCGCGGACGGAGAGGCACAATCTCCGAACGAGAGGTTCTCAACTACTTAGTCGCTCGCAAAGGATTGTGATACAGACTGTCTCACGTTCGAGAGGGCGAAGTCTGAGCAAGAAAGCTCAGTTCGTTTTCGCAGCATCACAAGTTATTTAATTGCGGATCGGCACGATCGAGTGCCTCTACAAACGCGGTGGTCAGGGCGGAAGCCTTGATCGTATCCGCACGGACCCATTCCATCGGAAGCAGATGGCGCACGCGCGCTGGCGCGGTCGCTGTACTCTGCCGATGTCCGCACGATAGGCAGACCGCTCCCACCTGCCGGATATCGGTTTCCTTCGATATCTCATTCTCGCGAACCGCCAGCGATCCAGCGACGACGGGTCCGTCGCACTCGTCACAAGGGTAAGTGGACAGGTGAAGATACTGTTTTCTCATAGGGATTCCTTCAAAAGAAAAGATACAACACGATGTTAGGGTCTCAATTTCCCAAATGTCTGGTCACAATTGCTCTGGTTTCTGTGATCTGGAAGCTGTGAGCAATTCTGGCCAGACTTTTGAGGGTGCCGCGTCTATATCTAAGCTGTATGGCTGCCAACAGCACTCTCCTCTGCATCCACCGAGACCCGGCTCAATTGGCCGTCCTGCGAGAAAACGGATACGAATTGCTCACAGCGACCAGCGGATCGGAGGGCCTACGGCTCTTGATGTCGCGGCCCATCGATGCAATTGTGCTCGAGTACCATCTGGGTCTGATGGATGGTGCAGCCGTTGCGGCAGACATTAAGAAGGTCAAGCCACAGCTCCCAATCGTAATGCTTGCCGATCATCTGGATTTGCCGGAGGGAGCGCTTAAATCCGTTGACGCTCTCGTAATCAAGTCCGACGGAGCTCATTTTCTATGGGCTACCATTCACTTTGTCCTGAATGTGAAGCCGACACAACGCAGGGACGGAACGCTGAGGGCGCAAAAGGCCGCTCAACTCCGTCGTACGGGTAGGTTCAGGGAAGACGGAAAAGAGCAGAGAGCCGACGCCTCCCATCAACCGTCTTCTTTAGAGGATGTTCGTTTTTCACCGCGAGTTTGGAGAGGCCTCAGGAACGGCAGTAGCACTCTCTGATCTGCATTGGCGTCCCAATGAAACCTTCAGGCCGTTCCTCGGCGGCGGTTGAGCAGATTGGTGGCTATCACCGCCAATCCAGAGTCTTTCGATCTCGTCTGTCTATCCTTGCTGTGCTTCTTTCCTCTCAAGGGAAACGGCGCTGATCGACTTTCCGCACTCCAGGCAAACTCGCTTGGCTCGCGGGGTGATCAGCCCGCAAAATGGGCACATCCTTTGTAATCGAACTTCGTGGATCTGCGGTTCAAGTCTCGACAGTAACCTTCGAAGGGATTCCCGCACAGAAGCCAGCCGACGACGGAGAGAAGGACGATACTGTTCCATCAATTTAACCTTTGTCGGGTTCCGCTGATTGAGTCAATCTCCGACAATCTAACGATGACAGGGGTAAGGCCCGCGATTCTGTGCAAGATTGATCACATTGCCACTCATTCTTTAGTCACCCATTGCCGAGGGAGCTATCCGCGATGTTTGAGAACTGAGCAATTCAGACCAGCTATTCTTTGAGGTTGCGCCCATCATGATTCTTGAGACGAACTCTTCCTCTCTCTCTTTCAGGTCCTCTGAGCTAAGTCAGCTATCTGAAGTTGTCTCCTCTTAGTTCCGTAGTACCTAAAAGGAAAACTTTCATGAAAAAAACAATGTCAACGTTTCTGATGAGCGTCATGGTGATGGTTGGAACGTACGCTTGGGCAGGTTCGGCGCGGCAAGACTCGGTGGCTCGGCTGCAATCGTCGGTCGATGTGATTCACGCCATTATGGCCACGCCAGACAAGGGTATTCCTCAAGAAGTGCTGAACGATGCCAAGTGCATCGTGGTAGTACCGAACCTGATCAAAGGTGGGTTTGTGTTTGGCGGCAAGCACGGACGTGGCGTGGCCTCCTGCCGCACCGCTGAAGGTTGGAGCGCACCCGCATTCGTCTCCGTCGGCGGCGGCAGTGCTGGACTTCAGATCGGCGTCGAAGGCGTAGACCTGATTATGCTGGTCATGAACGATCAAGGTTTCCAGCAACTGCTCTCCAGCAAGTTCGAACTTACGGGCGAGGGATCGGTAGCAGCGGGCCCGGTTGGCCGTCACGCTTCCGCGGGAACGGACTGGAAGATGACCACTGAAGTGCTGAGCTATTCACGCTCCAAGGGCGTGTTCGCCGGCCTGACGCTTGAAGGTGCGGTGGTGGAGCAGGATAACGACTCGACCCGCGCAATCTATGGGAAGCAGTTGGAATTCCGCAACATCCTGTCGGGCAAGGTGGCCACGCCGAAGAGTGCGGAACCATTTATGAAGGCCGTAGCCGAAGCCCGGGAGCAAGCGCGCATTGCAGAAGTAAAGGAAAACACCAAGTAGTTGCATCTGGAAGCCGTCAGCAAGGCGGATTTGCGACTGGCCGGAAACCATGTCCTGGTTCCGGCCAGATCCAACAAACGCAGACTCGACCCCTCGTAGATGGAAGAACGAATCTTCCGAAGGCGGAAATATGAAAGTTAGCCTCAGAAAATGTCTTTGGGCACAAGTAGCCTGTCTTAGTCTCTCTCTCTTGCCGGTCGTGGCGTTGGCTCAGTCATCGAATCTTGCGCAGAATCTGGACGCCTGCAAGGCTGGCCGGGAGTCCTGCGATGCATCCAAGTTGAGCGCCACGCAATTGGCGGACGTAGCTCTCGCCGCTCATGGGCGCAATGTTACGAACTGCCGGAACGGCTACGATCCCTGTGACCGTTCAAAACTCTCGGAACCGGAGACGATTGCGTTGGCCGTGGCCAGTCACCAGCGGAACGTGACCGACTGCAACGACGGGATGCAGTCCTGCGACCAGTCCAAACTGACCCCACTGGAAGCCCGCGCGGCGGCCGTGGCGGAGCAACGGCGCAATCTAACGGCCTGCAAGGATGGGTCAGGAGCGTGCGATCGCTCTAAACTGACTCCGGCGGAAGGTGAGGACGTGAACATCGCCAGGCGCCAACTCAATGCAACCGACTGTGAGAATGGTGCTGGACTGTGCGACCATGCCCAGTTGACTCCTTCGCAAACCAGGGAAACGTTCGCTTCGGAACTCCAGCGCAACGCGCAAAACTGTGAAAATGGTTGGGACGAGTGCGATCACTCCAAACTCACTCCATTGCAAGCTCGGCAAACCGCTCACTCGGAAGATCAGCGCAACCTGTCAGCTTGCAAGGACGGCGAGTCAACTTGTGATTATGCAAAATTGACTCCATCCGAGGCGAAGATACTGGCGGACGCCGAGCACAAGCGCAACTACGTGGCTTGTCTGAAAGGGTACGGATATTGCGATGCTTCTCGGCTCACGGTGGAGGAGGCTCGTATGATCCACCCGAGCAACTGACTTCCAGCGCGTGAGGAAACGTTTCTGGTTCGGGGGTTTATGATTCAACGACTGTGTCCACGCTGCAATAGCGAACTGGTGAGAGCCAGGCGCGCCTCTCAGGAATCTGTGCCCGTAATCGCGCAACCGCTCTGTCCTGCCTGGCGTTGCAGCGTTTGTGGAGGGGAATTCACCACTGACCAAATCCGTGATAGCAAACGGGCAAAATTAACGACAATGGAGCACGTATAGCCAGAAAACGGCTACGGGTAAACCTCGCACTTTCTCCAGAAATCGCTGTATTGGTCCCTAAGGTAAGGCAATGGACAATTCCTTGTCAGATTGATCGCGCTCCAGGAGTGGCGGACTGCCACGTCCATTCCGAAGCTTGGGAATCGACTAAGTTAATCTGGAGGGTTCAACATGCGACAAATTTTCCTGCTACTTTCCGTTCTGTTGCTCGGCCTCTCATGGGCCGTCGCGCAGGACAGCACAACGTCAGGCTCCACACGCAATTCCGGACAAACATCACGCACCGGTGCCGGCGGCCAGATGACGGTCGAAGGGTGCCTGAGTGGCTCCGACGGAAATTTCACCCTTACCGACAAGAACGGAATGTCCTATCAACTCACCGGCGATACCGCGAAACTGACCGAGCATGTAGGCCATGATGTAAAAGTAACCGGCACGTCAGGATCGGCCGGCGCCGGGGCATCAGGTTCTGCAGAACCGAGCGGCACTGCGGGCAGTGCAGGCGCAGGCCAAACGTTGCAAGTCACATCCGTAAAACACGTTTCCAAGAGCTGTAAGTCCGGCGGCAGCATGTCTCACTAAATCGTTGCGATTGATAAGAAAGCCCGGCGAAACGCTGGGCTTTCTTTTGCAACCTCCCGCTGCCGGTGCTTAGCAAGCAAGAGCCGCAACTGATAGTGTCTTCGCCGTAGTTCGGCGGAAGAACTCTTCGACCCACGAGAAAAAAACTGTCACAGCAATTCCCACTGGCCTGGCCTTAGCCTCAGTGAGAACTGAGAACTGAGAACTGAGAACTGAGAACTGAGAACTGAGAACTGCAGAACGGAATTCCCTCGATGTATACTCTCCGTCTAAAGGGAGACCCGCATGCAGAGCCGCATCACCGGCACAACGATGCCAGTTCTGGAATTTATCCTAGAGCCCAACGAGTCCATCATCTCCGAAGCCGGAGAGCTCTCCTGGATGGGCAGTTCCATCCAGTTGACGACACACACCCAGTTCGGCGGTGGCGGCGGTCTCTTCGGAGTGATCAAGCGCGTGGCGGGCGGCGGATCTATCTTCATGACGGAATACCGCGCCGTCGGCACTCCGGGAGAACTGGCCTTCGCCACCAAGCTTCCGGGTCACATCGTTCCCGTCGAAGTCTCGCCTGGGCACGATTACATGATTCACCGCCAGGGATTTCTGTGCGCCACGCCGCAGATCCAGATCGGCGTTGGTTTCCAGCAATCACTCGGCGCGGGCATCTTCGGCGGCGACGGATTCCTGCTGCAAAAAGTCAGCGGCCAAGGTATTGCATGGATCGAGTTGTCCGGAGAGTTGGTCGTTCGCGATCTCCAGCCTGGAGAGAACCTCCGCGTGCATCCCGGACACGTCGGCGCCTTTCAGGAGAGCGTCTCTTTTCAAATCACTACAGTCCCTGGCATCAAGAACATGATCTTCGGCGGCGATGGAATCTTTCTGGCTTCTCTTACTGGCCCGGGAAGAATCTGGCTGCAGACGCTCCCCATCGCCAAACTCGCCCACGCGATCGAGCGATATCTACCTCGTGAAGCTTCCCGGCAGACGGTGGAAGGCGGCGTAGTCGGAGGAATCGTCGGATCCATTCTCGACAACATGCGCTAGAGCCGTTGGGGCAATCGGTGTTGCATTCACCCCGGTCGATCCGTGAAGTTGCGATGCTTCAACGTTACCCGTGCGAGCAGTCCATCTCCCGGCCGGAAATGAAAATGAGTTCAAAACACTGTCGCCCTCACTGTACCGTGAGCGGCGAGATTGCGATGGAACTCGCCACCGATCCCGATGTGCCCATAACGGTGACCGTGTACGATCCCGCGGGCGTGCCTGGTTTTGCGCTGCTGCCACCGCACCCGACTTGGACTGCCATCCCAGTGATTAACATGCAGGCCAGTGCCGCCGCGATCAAGTTTGCCTTCCTGTCTTTCCGTGTGGCGCGGGAACCAACACCTGTCGCAACCAGTGCGAACAGCGGCAGCCACAAGGCATAGCGGAGTCCGGATCCCGCGGTGGGGACCAACGCGGCTGTAGGCGCGGTCGTGCTCACCGTCAGGGTGGCGGGAGTTCCGGATCTTACGGAGCTGGGGCTGACGGAGCATGTCGGGGCCAGCAACAGCGTCGGTTGCACCGAACAGGTGTAGGCGATAGAGCCGCCGAGCCCCCCATACGCAGACACACTCACCGTGGAGGTGGACGACGCGCCCGGACTTATCGTAGCCGGCGTGAGCGCCGACGCCGCGAGGTCGAAACCGGGAACGCTGAAGCACTTTATCATAGAAATGGAGATCTGATTGCCGTTCGGGCAGTTGATCTGACTACCCCCATTCTCCGGCAGACCCTTGGGGCAGCCGTTGAAAGTTGACTGGCACTGGTTAGTGGCGGCAGCCTGAACGCAAGCCCCGGTGAGTGCGCCGTTGGATATCTCGCAATAGGCAGTGCTCCCATACTGTGGGACCAGCGGCCGATCAGCCAGCCAGTCGGCGGTGGCAGGCGTCCCAGAAATCGCCAGGCTTGCCATCGCAGCAGGCGCGTGGCCCGGAGCCGGTCGGCCTTTTGGAGAACGCAAGCGGTTCAACATCCCGGGCATGCGAGTGCGGGGAGTCAATGTCGCACGGCGTGACGCCGAATCCGGACCGACGAGAGCCGCCGCAGTCTCCGCGTCGATCACGCTGTAGTCGCAGCCCTCGACATCGGGATGATTCTCGTCGCACGGAATCAGCAGAAGGACGTGGTTGTTGTTGTTGACGTCGGACGCCTGGACGGCAATCTCTCCACGGTCGTTGATTTGATCCGCCTCATAGATTTGCAGTCCGGAATTAGTGGGCAGGAGAGCGTTCAGATCCACCGTGGGTCCGCCGTACTGCCAGAAGTACTCTGAATCCCCGTAGCCGATGACTTGCCCAGAAGCGTTAATCGAAGTGGTCACGGTGCCGGCAACTCCGAGGTCGGTCTTCTTCCATTTCCCGCCCGCGTTGTGCCAAACCAAGGAATGACAGTCGCCTGGGAGGTTTGTGCCGCAGGCCGAGCCCGCCACAACTCCGTGTTCGTTGATGATCAGCGCAAAAATAGAGCTATTGCCATCCGCCGCGCCTAGGTCGGTCATCCCGGTTGCGGCATCCCAAACAAACGGATGCATCAGAAGATCGCCGGTCACGGCGGAGATGCCGACGACCTGACCGCGGTCATTGATATCGGTGGCGACGGTGCAGGTGCCGCCCAGGCTGCCGATGTCGCGCATCCCATTCTTTTTGTCCCAGATGAATGAGCCGGTTTGTAAGACGAAACCAAAATTCCAGAGGCTGGCGCAAAGCGGGCTTGGGTCGGAATTGATATAGGACCAGCCGATGACTTGCCCTTGGTTGTTGATCACGGCGGCTGCGGCATCGGTGCCTGTGCCTAGCGTGCCCAGGTCCTGCATCACTCCGTCTTTCCAGTAGAACGCCCGGGTTTGCGTCCCATACCCGGAAACCATGGAGTTAGGATCGGGGACCGTGTTCTGAGCCTGTCCGACAACCTCGCCGCGATTGTTCACCCCAATCGGAAAGACGAAGTTTCCGCCCTCCGGCAAGGTTCCGAGATCGGTCATGGTCCCGTGGTCCCAAAGAAGCCCATGCAGATACGGAATCGGGAACCCCGCCAGCGGATCCGGGATGCCGTTGTCACCGAGGCCCGCGATCAGTCCATTTTCACTGATCCAGTTGGCCTGGCTGTCAATACCACCGGGCAGCCGGCCGAGATCGGTGAGCACACCGTTCTGATATTGGAACGCGTCACCTGCATTGCAACTCCCGAGGAAACCACAGTATGGGTCCACCGCGGGCGTGTTGGCATAGCCGACCAGAGTGCCGTGATTGTCTAAGACGCCAAAGCGGGGGTAGAAGGGGGCCTGCAGTCCGCTGGAGGGCCCGCCAAGCGTGCCCACATCGTTGACTTGGTAGTGATGGTACTGCTGGGGTTGACGTTGTGTGGCTGTGCCCTGCGCCGCCAACTGAAGAGGCAGCGCCAGTGCGGCGAATAGAGTCAGTGCGATCATGCGCGCCCATGTTTTGGAATTCATGTTCTTCTCCCGATGGCTTCTTGGTGTTGCCCCTTGTGACTATTTGCTTGTCGATGGCAGGCCGCGCATGTGGAACCGATTGCTCAGCGACAGAGTGGGACGCTGCGTTCCGCTGGCAGTGAAGTGGGTTGCGGTTGTTTGTGCCGCCGCTGCCCCGCGGGTTGCACTGTCATCGTCCACCGGGATTAGCAGCACCGCATGCTGATCTCCGTTGGCGAGCACTCCAGTGCAGACGATCTCTCCGCGATCGTTAATCAGTCTCGCGTCCTGCAGGTGAAGACCAGAGCCGGGCAGCGCCAGATCATTCAAATCGAGCATGGGTCCGCCGTTGTCCGACAACCAGGCGCGGCCGCCGACGAAACAGATGCCCGCATCGCCCACAATCACTCCGTCGGAATTGATGGAATACGCGGTGCTGCAAGCATCGCCACCGATTACGCCAAGGTCGGTTGTCGTCATCACGCCGTGTTTCCGTGCCCACACAACGCCGTGGTGAGTCAGGCTACCGGGTACGTCGGCCCTACCGACCACAACACCAGAATCGTTGATCGAATTCGCTTCCGAGTTATCGCCTCCCAAGGTAGCCAGATCGGTGAGGGTGCCTCGATCCCAAAGAAATCCGTGGTGGGTCGCGTCTCCCGCAAGATTGGAGTTGCCGACAACCTGGCCTCGGTTGTTCATGAACCAAGGGTTGCCGTAGGTGCCGCCGAGGGTGCCCAGATCCACCGGCGAGCCGTCCGCCTGCCACAGGATGGGATCGACCGCCGCACCGCCGTTCGCGTAGAACTGCCCCATGATTTGCCCGTGATCGTTGATCAGAGCCGCCACCCCGTCCGTACTGCCCAGCGTGTCCAGGTCCTTCATGACGCCGTCCTCCCAAAGAAAGGGTCGGGTCTGAGTTGCAAAGCCAAACATGGACGCCGGATCGGGCACGGCATTGGCCGCGATCCCCACAATTTGCCCATGGCCGTTCACGTCCCCGGCAATACTTCCACTGCCGCCCAGACTGCCGAGGGGCTCGATCTGACCGTTTCGCCACAGAACCGCCTGGAACCCGATCCCGAACACTGGATCGGTGAGGCCGCTTTCCGACTGCCCAACTACCCACCCGTTCGAATTAGCGCCCTGAGGGAAGCTATTCACGCCACCGGGCAGCGTGCCCAAATCGGTGAGGGTACCCTTGCGCCACAGGAACGCATGATTGACGTTGCAATCCGTTCCCCCCTGGGCGTTGTTCGCGCACCCGGGATTCGGGTTTGCATCGGGAGTGTCAGCCCCGCCCACGACAGCCCCGCGAGCGGTAAGGGCGTGCGAGAAACCCGTTACCGTGCTGCCAGGACCACCGAATGTTCCCAGGTCAACAACCTTGTAGCGGTGGTGCTTCGCAACCTCCGCTGGCCAAGCATCCTGAGCACTCATCTTGAGCGTCACGGCCAGTGTCGCCACCAACGCCATGGCAAGGCACACGAATCCCTTGGATTTCATTTGGTTTTTCTCCTAAATTGTTTTTCGCAGCTTTCAGTACAACCTCACCCAAGTGGTGGGAAGTGTTATGGCCAGTCCGCACACCAATCTGACCAAACAATCAAGGGTGAGTACTGTCCCCCAGTTTCGCCGGGCATGATGGTTCTCTTCTGGGCGAAGGTCAACAGGAGTTCCACTGGAGTTTGTCTGGACTCGCAAACCTCGTGCTAGGAAACACTTACAGGATCCTCTGAAGAAATAACGGAGGCGATGGAATCCGATTGGTGATACACTTCTGCGCACTTGTGGGGGTGCGTGCGGATGAAAGCATCTTCCAAACGCAGTTCCGGCGTGCGCTTTGGCCAGTTCGAGTTGGACCTCTTCGAGGAAAGGCTTCTCAAAAAAGGCTTTCCGGTTCGTCTGGAGAATCAGCCGTTTCAGATTCTCTCCACTCTCGTAGACCGTCCCGGTGAAATGGTCAGCCGAGAAGAACTGTGCGCTATCGTCTGGCCCGACGGAACCTACGTCGACTTCGATGAGGGTCTGAACACCGCTGTCAAGAAACTCCGCTACGCTCTGGGAGACTCCGCCGAGAGTCCCATTTTTATTGAAACCGTTCCGCGCCGGGGATATCGTTTCATCGCGCCGATCACTGGTAACGGTGACTCCTCGGTGCTGACATCCGCCGCTACTTCCGCCGCAGATGCGAGCGGCGAAGAACTGAATTTCGGAAGGGGAAACGGCGAAGGTGCTGTGACCAGTTCTCCTTCCAACGGGCGGCCATTAGTTTCTCCAAGTTCAGATTCGAGAAGAGGAGAGGCTCGCTGGAGATGGGCAGTCTTTGCTGCAGTGGTTGTCTTTGTGGCACTAGGAGTCGGCTATTTGGTGCGCTCAAGGACAGGCCGGAACCGACGGCCGAACTTGGACAAGTTTCAGGTAACGAAGCTCACCGACAGCGGGAAAGTCGAATTGGCTGCCATTTCTGCGGACGGGCGCTATGTATGCTACGCGCGACGCGATCACGGGCTCTCAGGTCTTTGGCTGTACCAAGTGCCGACGCACAGCGAAGTTCAGATCCTGCCGGCTGATGCAATTGCTTTCAGGGGACTGACTTTTTCCCCCGACGGGAACTATATCTTTTACGTTCAAGCCGACAAGAACGATTCCGGCTTCCGCTATCTGTACAGTATGCCAGTGCTAGGCGGTTCGAGCCGGCTGTTGATCAAAGACATCGACTCACCGGTAAGTTTCTCTCCGGACGGTCAAAGATTCGTTTACACACGCGGAGTTCCCCCTCGCAATTCGACCGTTGTGCGGATCGCTAACTCGGACGGAAGTGGCGATCGTGTGCTGGTGGAAATTGAGCACACATTTCCTGATTTCCAACCCGGGCCAACCTGGTCTCCGGACGGCCGAACCATCGCTGTTTCCTTGTATCTCTATAGCGGCAGGCACTCCTTCATACTGGACGCAGTTTCGGTCGCGAACGGTAGCGTCCGCGAACTGTTCTCTAGTTCCGGAGCCATCGGACGGCCACTCTGGCTACCGGAAGGAGACACGCTCCTGCTGGTGATGAATGACCAGAATGAGCGCGGACAGTTGTGGACCATTTCCTATCCCAAGGTAGAGGTGCGCAGGGTCACGAACGATCTCACAGATTTCGATACGCACGCCGACCTCACCGGCGATGCCAAGACCATGGTGGCGATCTCGAATCATCCCACCTCCAACCTATGGTCTGCTCCTGTCGCGGACCCCTCGCAAGCGCAACAGATCACATCCGCAGCACTGCCGTTGTTTCGAGTGGTCGAAGCCCCGGATGGACATCTGTTAGCTACCAGCATGGATGGCAAAATATGGAGTCTGCAAGCCGATGGCAGCCGCCGCACTCTTTTCACGAACTTACTGGTTGCCGACTTTCAGGGGGATCCCACTCCGTGCGGCCGCTTCGTCGTGTTTGCGTCCGGTCGGGCCGCGACCACTGAACTGATTCGCGTTGCAGCCAACGGCTCCGATCCTGTCCCTCTGGTCAAGGGCGACCTGAACAGCGCGGTCTGTTCACCGGACGGCAAATATCTCTTCTACGATGACTTGCACCGAATTTTTCGGATACCACTCACAGGCGGAGCGTCCGTGGAGATCGCCAAGATCCTTGGCGAGAACATGGGAGGGCGCTTGAGTATTTCACCCGACGGAAAATTCCTGGCGTATCCGTATCGTGACTCTGTTCCTGTTCCCGCAACCAGACTGGCGATTATTCCTGTGGACGGAGGTTCGCCGACGAAGGTGCTGAACGCGCCGGGAACCGTTTGGGGATTGCTGTGGTCGTCAGACGGCAAGCGCCTGCAATACAGCTTCCCGCGGAACGGAGCTTACAACATTCTGGAACAGCCGATCACGGGAGGCGAACCAAGGCAACTGACTAACTTTGACTCCGGCATAATCTTCGACTTCCACTGGTCGCAGGATGGTAAACGACTGCTCATGGCTCGCGGCGAAGGCACTAGTGATGCCGCGTTGTTGAGCAACCTCCGCTGACTTCTCTCCAGTGTCGGACGCCGTTCTTGTAAAAAGAGTGTTCGTGTATTCGCGATGCAGCAAGCAGGGCTGCAAATTCGAAGCCGAACGCGAACCCCTACTGCGTATCCCACACCGGTTCAGCCCACCGCGCCTAGCGATTTGCGAGGGTGCCCGACCCTTGGCGCGGTTTGTGCGACAGAGCCTGCCCTGAAGTCGAAGGGGTGGGGATTTGACTCTGCAGTAAGCCGCTACTGCAGCCGGCAAACGCGCACGGCGGGATTCTGATACGGGCACGTCAGCCCATTGACTCCCAGCTGCTGGACCACGACCCAAGTCACTCCGTATTTCTCGCGCAAGCGCGCGAAGTCTGCGGCCTGCAAATTCCTCCACGGATTCTGAGCGCGTACCTGCTCCAGCCACTCGTCAGCCAGCGGCGGAAACATGCTCACCACTCCGCCGTCCTTGACCGTGTCGGCCAGCCGGCTCCGCTGCGCCAGGCAACGGAATCCGATCGCGTCCTCGCCGGGCAACCGCATGTAGTCTGGATCGATGGCAAAGACTGCATCCACAGGAGTGTTCTCGCGAATCCACACAAAGGCCTGAGCCCACGGATTTTTCGGAGCACTGCCCGGCCACTCGACATGGGCGCTGGCTGGAAACAGCGAGCGCTGCGCCACGAACATTCCAACACCTAAAGGAATGAAAAGAACCAGCCATCGCCACGCGCGATCTTTCAATACATGCTCGCCAAGCAAACCTCCGACACACACAAACAGGAACATATACAGCAGATGCAGGCTGCGCAGCGGCTGTATCCGCGCGAGGTTCTCGAACGATGCCGGCAAGTCGACGGCGAGAGCCACGAGAACGTAGATCACTCCGTACAGCGCAAAGACACGGCAGGCACGGGCCAACAATATATTGTTCCGTGCCCTCGCGATCCGGGCAAACCACCATAGCAGCAACAGAGGAGCAAAGATGCCCAGCCACTCATACCACTGCCAATCCTGAATGTAGAAGTAGGCGTGGATCCGCGCAGATTCGTGGTAGGCAGGCGATGGAGACGGCGCGATTGGAATGGTCATAAGCAAAAGTGAGCCCAGCGCGCCGGCGCCCTCGATTCGCCACCCCGTGCGGCATTCGATCTGCTCGATGACCAGCCAGAGCGCTCCAAACGAAAAAGGAAACACCCACATCAACGGATGTACGCACGCCGCAAACGCAATCCAAGCCAGGGCGCGAAGATATTTCTTCTCGAGAATCTTCGCTACCGCAAATACTGCCGCGAAGGCTGCCAGGTTTCGCGGGTTCAGGTACTGGTCCATGATGTAGAGCGCGGTGCCTGCCACCGGCGTCGTCAACAGTGCGGCGATCAGGCACACCGATCCCCATCGCACCCGCGCACTCTCAAACAGCAGGCCGCTCAACTGCCAGCAGGCCAGAAGCAATAAGAAGATCGAGGCGACGTGCCACGTGAACACTCCGGTCTCAAATGGCAGATGGGTCACGCGCAACGAAAACGCCACCAGGTTTGGAAACAGAGTCATGCTGGCGTGCGAACGAAAGAACTCCTGGCCGACCGGGAACAGCGAAGGGTTCAGAATCTTCTCCACGCCCGGGAGATAGATCTCGGCGTCCTCAGCACAAGGATGGTAGCCGTGCGTGAGCAACGCCGCAGCGGTTAACAGCAGAAGCAGAATCCATGTTTTGTATGAGCCGGGACGGATTTTGGTCACCCGAAGTGGTACGTATCGATCCTTGTACGCAGATCAGCGTACAACAAAGCCGCCGCATTGCGGCGTCTTGGCGCGAGGATTAACATCTAATCTACCTAAGATGCCAACTGCGACCGCCTCCACCGTCACTACTCCGCGCCGCATCACGATAGGTCTCGGTGAGATCCTCAGTTTTGTCTTCGACTCTTTCTGCAGTAACAAGTTGCAATTCACGCTCACGGCGCTGGCCATGGCTGTGGGCACAGCCTCCGTCATCTTGGTCGCGACGATCGGGCTCACCGGCAAGCAGTACATTCTTCGTCAACTGCAGTCAATTGGCACCAACATGATTTCCGCCGAGTATCAGGGTGGCTCGAACCGCATTGACTCCACGCCCGATCCCATGACCATCGAGGACGTGCGCGCTGTTCGCGAGCAAGTTTCGAGCGTTGTGGCAGCATCGCCCACGGTGGCGCTTGTGGATCGCATCAGCATTGGCGGAGGGAAGCAGAGCGACATCCTGGTGCTGGGCGTCGACCCCGAATACACGCGCGTGCGCAATCTCAAGTTGCTCGCCGGGCGTTTCTTCGACGCGGAAGACTCTTCCGGTCACAACAAGGTCGGAGTGATCACAGAGAGGCTCGCTCAGAAACTATACGGAAGTTCGCTGCCGGCCATAGGACAAATCGTCAAGCTCAGTGGCGGCCTTCCGTTCACTGTGATCGGAGTCTTCAAAGAGAGCACGGACACCTTCGGCCAATCGGAGATTCAGGAAGACACGATGCTGATCCCATACACCGTGAGTCGGTTCTTCACTCCGACGAATGCGGTATACGAAATCTATTTTTCCGCGGCGACTCCGCAGGATGTGGTGCCGGCAACAGAGGCCATCAAGCGCGTGCTGCAATCACGGCATCGCGCAGAGTCTGTCTACAACGTGCAGAACCTGACGCAACTTCTCTCAGTTGCGGGTAAAATTGCCGATGCGCTGACAGTTATCCTCATGCTGGTGGCGTTCGTCACGCTGCTGGTCAGTGGCATCGGCATCATGAATATCATGCTGGCGACCGTGACCTCGCGCATTCGCGAGATAGGAATCCGTAAAGCGATTGGCGCGACGAACCGTGAGATCCGTTTCCAGTTTCTGGCCGAGGCGATTGTGATCTCTGTAACCGGAGGCATCGCCGGGATCGTTGCCGGACTCGCCATCCCCTACTCGGTCCGCTTCTTTACGGATTTCCGCCTGCCGATCTCCGGGCTCTCGGCGATCATAGCGATCGTGGTGTCCTCGATTGTAGGGATGATTTTCGGAACAGTTCCCGCCACGCGGGCTTCTCAACTCGATCCCGTCGAAAGCTTGCGATACGAGTGATTTGTGGGTTCGCTCGTAATTGTGGGGACAGCCGCCTTCGGCTGTCCGTCGAGCGAAGCTCGACTTTTTCAGTCGGCACTCTTTGGAAGTTGCCCCCAGCTTTAAAAACCACAAAGCCGGGCTGGTTGGCCCGGCTTTCCCATTGTGGAACTGGTTCGTCGTCCTGTTCAGACCGGCTAGCCAGAATGTCTAAATCTCGGTTGTCACCGCGCCTTTCTACTCTATCGGCTGTGCAATCTCGCACAGCAACTCAGGATTCAGGTTCAACTCGAAAGCCGAAGCCCTCGAACCTGCGTTACATCACCATTGCCAGGTTCTCCAACTCGTGCTGGAGAACTGGGATAGCACAACCGGCCATTTCGACGCGTCCTGCTGCGTCGAGTGCTGCCGTGGGCGAAACCCCATAACCACGGCCCATCAGGAACACGCGAAGTAATTCGGCGGCCTCGTAGGAATCGACCATACCACCCTGGAGCAAGTCGTTCCGGAGCGCTGCTAGCTCCGTCATCGTGAACCTGTCTTTGTCGTTACCCACCATCTTTTCGTTCATCATGGCCGTCATCACCTCCGATTCCGACCTTTGCCTGATTAGACTCATCGGCAACTGTTGAAGTTGCATGCAATTGACATGCCGTAAATCCTCTACACTTGTGGATATGACCCCCAAGCCCATCTAGTTCCACTAACCCTTGTTAATGTCGGTAGTTGCGGGAAATGCTGTAGGCCTAGAGGTGGGGTAGGGATGCCCTTCGTACTCACGGGTAATCTCGAAACTGACACAATGTGTCGATTTGGGATGGCCGAGAGTCACCAGGGTGGTGGTGTCAGGGCATCCCGGTTCGATCAGGAACGCGTTATTTGACTTTGAGACCTTAAGGAGCTTCTCGCGTCAGGAATGCGTTTTTCAGGTACCCATTAATCGGGCGTTGTTTTCCGGAGTCAAACAGAGTCGTGATCTATACCGGCTCCAGAAGCTTCTCCTGCACCTGCGCCATCAGGCTTTCGAACTGCCTTTGTTCGAGGCAGACGGCATGCTGGCCGTAACGGGCTTCCTTGCCCGTGACGTGCCAGTACGGCAGCCAGCAGAACTGTTTGCCTTCGCTGGTTTCCAGGACGACCAGGAATGGATAGAAGGTTACTTCTTCCTGCTCCTCTCCCATCCAGGATTCTAGATTCTCTGGCAGCAGCGCAGAGGCGACTTTGTAATCCGTGTCACCGGCGCCCAACTGAAAGTCGAGACTAACGTGAAGGTCGCGAGCGCCGCCACAGCTGGGGCATTCGTCCGGCGCAGTTCTGGAGAAGTTGTACAGCGTATCGAACAGCTTCTGGTGCGTCGGATATTTCTTATTACATTGAGTGCAGTAAAAGAATTGCGCAGCCACGTCCGAGCCTCCCTTTCCTGGCACCGCGGGGTTCAGCCGCCCACTGCCATCGCCACCGCCACCGCTTAACGCTCGACTGTGGCCTCATCGATCAGCATGATGGGGAGGTCGTCCTTCACGGCGTAGACCCGGAAGCACTGCATGCATTTGAGGCTTTCCGGGTCTTGCCGGTACTCGAGCGGCCGCTTGCAGGCTGGACAAACCAGCATTTCCAGGAGGTCTTTGGCAATCATGACTCGGGCATTGTACGACACGCGCCGGGGCGAGGCCTGTGACGGGGCTCACAAGGGAAAGGGCGCGAGATCACCAAGATCAGGGACCAGGGGCTAGGGGTCAGCTGCAGGACCCCACCCGCCGTCGGACCTCGGACCTCAGACTCACCGTGCTGCTCGTACTCACTGCTGCCCCCTGACCCCTGACCCCTGACCCCTGCCCCCTGACCCCTGACCCCTGACCCCTGACCCTGGACCCCTGACCCCTCCTTCCTCCCGGTGTAAGATTTATCCAGAAGCCCTATCATGCCTGCTCTCATTCTCGACGGAACCAAGATTGCCCAGGACATTCGCACCGAAGTTGCAGCCGAAGTCCGGACCATGTCTGCCACCGGAGTTCGCCCCGGGCTGGCGGTGGTGCTGGTTGGACATAACCCCGCGTCCGAGATCTACGTTCGCGGAAAGGTGAAGGCTTGCGAGGAGGTCGGTGTTTACAGTGAGCAGTTGACTCCTCCAGAATCCGTCAACACCGCCGAGTTGCTCAAGTTGATCGAAGACTTGAACCGCCGCGAGGAGATTGACGGGATACTGGTACAACTGCCTTTGCCTTCGCAGGTTGACTCCAAGAAGGTGTTGCTCGCAGTCGATCCTGCCAAAGACGTCGATGGATTCCACCCCATGAATGTCGGATTTTTATCGACGCAGCGCCCGGGGCTGGTGCCGTGTACTCCCGCCGGCGTGATGGAGATTCTGAAGCGAAGCAACATTTCGATTGCCGGGCGTGAGGCCGTGGTGGTCGGGCGCAGTGACATCGTGGGCAAGCCCGCGGCCATGCTGCTGACCAACGCGAACGCGACCGTGACGATTTGCCATTCGAAGACCCACGATCTACCGGGCGTGTGCCGCCGGGCGGACATTCTCGTGGCTGCCATCGGAAGGGCAGGGATGATCACGCGGGATTTCGTAAAACGGGGCGCCGCAGTTATTGACGTCGGGATGAACACGGTGACCGATCCCGCGGAGTTTCAGCGCTTCTTCGCCGGGAACGCGAAGAGGGAAGAGACGTTCCGGAAGAAGGGAACGACGTTGATTGGCGATGTGCATCCGGAAGTAGCGGACGCTGCCGGAGCGCTGACACCGGTACCGGGCGGGGTAGGGCCGCTGACTATCGCCATGCTGATGTTCAACACCGTGAAAGCGGCGCAGATGCGACGGGGGAGCCGCGTCGCGGAGTTCTCTCGTGTGTGAAGATTTCTTCAACCGCCCAGAAAGCCGTTTACAGTCTTCGGAGTTTTCGTTTGTGAACGTGGCAATCGCCAAACGTATCGCCGTTGTGATTCTCCCTTTCCTGTGTTTCGGTTGTACCACCAACAGAGTTAGCCCAAACAGCATTGAGGGGAGAATGGGTGCTGCTATCTCGCGCAAGTGTGGCAGCTCCCAGACTTGTAAAATGCGACTCAGGGAATTGACGCCCTTTCAATGGGACCGGATGTTTTACTTTGATGTTGCACTTTCGCCATCCGAACGCCGGAGGGCTGTCGGAGTCAGCATTCCAGCGCGCGAACTCCAGCGGCAAATCGTATTCCTGAACCACGACAAGGTCGTTTACAACGAACTCTTGCCAACCGACTTCGAGAAGCCCGTAAGAAACGAAGTCGCGTTTGAAATCGTGGCGCCAGCGACCTACTTTACCTGCGATGACTCTGCCGTCTTGTTGGCAAAGCACGATGGCGTAGGCACGGGGGCACCCTTCTACTCGCTGGGGCTCACTAAGTGAACCTCCTGGAATGTGCCTTGCTGCAATCCACCTCTTTTCCCGTCGGCGGTTTCGCGAGATCGCGATTGGTGACTAAATGCTGAAAGTCGGGCTGACGGGGGGGGTTGCATCGGGAAAGTCGGTTGTCGGCGAGATGTTTGTGGCGTTGGGGGCGCACCTCGTGCAGGCGGACCGGATTGCCCATTCCCTGATGCAGCCCGGAGAGCCGGTTTACCACGAAGTGGTGCGGCAGTTTGGTCGCCAAATCCTCAATTCTGACGGAAGCGTAAATCGCGGCAAACTGGCGGAACTGGCCTTCGGTTCTCCCGGGGCCGACATACGCTCTGCCCGCGTCGCCGACCTCAACCGGATCGTTCACCCAGCTGTAATCCGCAGCCAGGAGGAATGGATGCACACGGTCAGCCTGCAGGATCCGGAGGGCGTGGCGATTGTCGAAGCTGCCTTGCTCATCGAAGCCGGAGCAGCGAAACGCTTTGATCATCTGATGGTAGTGACCTGCACCATGGAGCAGCGTGTCGAGCGATTCGCCAAGCGCCAGAAGATCGATCTCGAAACAGCCCGAGCCGAGGTTGCGCGACGGATGGCGGCCCAACTTCCGGACGAAGAAAAGATCAAATCCGCTGACGACGTGATCGACAACTCCGGCCCGTTGGAACGTACCGGCGAACAAGTGCATCAGATCTGGCAGAAACTTCGAACAGCTCACTAATGCGCAACCAGGCCGCAATATATATCCCGCGAAGTGAGTTTGGTCCTCGTTACGAAACGAAACAATCAGTCCGCTCTCCTGTTACGCGATACCGGACGCGTTCTGATTGTTTAGAATTAATCAGGGACCTTTAGGCTCCTGAATCACGTATTCATGTTTAGCGTTCGGCTGGTTAGAACTCGAACCACCCGGACTTGGGGTATTCAATCTATGAAACTTGTGCGGCCTTTGGTCCTTGCGATGGCCATCGCGGGAGCATTCTTCTACTTCACCACGTGGCGCTCGAATTCAGCGGGCGAACCGCATTCTTCGGATTGGTTCTCCCGCCCCGATCGGGTGGAGATTACCGAGGCGGCTCCCGGTGAGTCGCTCGACGGGGAAGAGCAGAACAACATCTCCGTCTACAAGAAGAACATCCCGTCGGTGGTGAACGTGACGTCGCGCGCCATGACCTTTGATTTCTTCTATGGGCTGGTTCCACAGGAGGGGCAGGGCTCGGGATTCGTGATCGACAAAGAAGGACACATTCTCACCAACTACCACGTAATCGCCGATGCCCGTCAAGTGGAAGTCACCATGCACAACCGCAAGAAGTACAAAGCGACGGTGGTCGGGACGGATCCGTCGCACGATCTGGCAGTGATTCAGATCAAGGCTCCGGAACTGATTCCGGCGGTGCTGGGCGACTCGCGCAACCTGCAGGTGGGGCAGAAGGTGTTTGCCATCGGCAATCCCTTCGGATTGGCGGGGACGATGACTCGCGGCATTGTGAGTTCGATCCGCCCCGTGCGTGAACCGAACGGGGCCATGATCGACGAGGCGATCCAGACCGACGCTGCGATTAATCCGGGCAACTCCGGTGGTCCGCTGATGAACTGGCACGGCGAGGTGATCGGGATCAACACGATGATCCTGTCGAACTCCAATCAAAGCGCAGGCATAGGTTTTGCCATTCCGATCAACACGGCGAAGGCCGTCCTCAACGATCTGATGACGCTGGGCCGGGTGCGGCGTCCGGCGTTGGGCGTGCGCACCGTGCCGGTGAGCCCGGAACTTGCCGAAGAAATTGGATTGCCCGTCGACTTTGGATTATTGATCATCGGGGTGGCGCCGGGAAGTTCCGCGGAGCAGGCAGGGCTGCGGGCCGGAACTGAGCGCGCTTACCTGGGCAACACTCCCATCATGCTGGGCGGAGACCTGATCGTGGCGATCGACGGGGAGAGGATCCAGGATCAGGACGATCTCACGCAGATGATGAACAATCACCGCGCGGGCGATTCGGTGAAGGTCACCATTTATCGGAATAAGAAGAAGATGGAAGTGGACGTCTCACTGGGCGAAGCGCGGCAGCAGGTGTAGAAATCGCTCGCGGTGTCGTCGTTCGACCTTCGTGATCCTTCGTGTCCTTCGTGGTTGAAGCTTTCCTCTGCCACCTTGAAAACCTCTCGACTTCGGGTTAGTCTTCTCACCTGCCTATGACCGCCGTCCTTTAGTTCCGCAAGCTGAAGCGTTGAGCGGCCGGCTCGTGGAAGTGTGCGCGGCGCGCTCCAGCCTTGGTGCGGTTTCAACTCAAGAGAGGACATCCCAAATGGAATTCGTGGATAAGGCACTCGCTCGCCGTCTGGAATCGTGCGAGGAGATGCCGCAGGTGCTGTACGCGAGAGTATTCAAGCAGACGAGGCCCGACATCGGCGCGGCCGAGGAACAGATTTGCGGCGGTCACATGGTGTTTGCCGGACTCGGGTCGCCGATCGGCAGGGCGACGGGCGTGGGATTTGAGCAGCAACTCACTACAGATGACATAGATCGCATCGAGCAGTTCTACCGCGAACGCAAGGCTCCATCCCAGGTCGATCTCACTCCCCTGCATCGGCCTGAGACCTTCGAGATGTTCAAGGAACGTGGGTACGCGATCGCCGAACTGAACAACGTGCTCTACCGCAGGCTGGATCCGCAGGACGATTTTCCGGCTCCTCCAGCCCACTGCGAGATCCGTCGTTCGCCGGTCGAAGAGGCCGAAGTCACGGGAGGAATCGTGGAGAGTGCATTCTTCCCCGATGGCGCACCGGAAGCATTCGGCGGACTCATCACCCCGCTGTATGAGATGGAGAACGCACTTCCCTTCGTCGCGACCATCGATGGGAAGCCGGTGGCGTGCGGCACTGGCCTGGTGATTCCCGAGCACAAGGTGTTTGCGCTTTGTGGAGCGGGCACGCTCAGCGATTTCCGAGGACGCGGACTGCAGACAGCTTTGCTGCGGGCGCGCATGAGGGCGGCAATCGAAGCGGGTTGCGAATACGCAGTGGTGGTCACGCAAGGAGCGACCACCTCGCAGCGCAATGCGGAGCGGCTGGGCTTCCGCGTGGCATACAGCAAGGTCACTGTGATCAAGCAGATGAACTCGTAGCAGGCAACACCGCCGATGGCGGCAGCCTTGCTAGTGTGGGGCGGACGCTTTCGTCCGCCCCGCGACCCTGAGCGAAGTGAAGGGGAGCGCGGGCTTGACGACGCGCTGCTGTGAAAACGCTACGATAGGGACGATGAACTCCGACCTCAGTCTGCAAGGCCAACATATTCGGCTGGAGCCATTGGGGCGTCAGCACGTCGACGGGCTGGCCGCGGCTGCGGCCGCGGATCCGTCTCTCTATCGCTGGAGTCCCGTTCCGCAGGGCAAGGACGAAGCCTCCGCATACGTCGATACCGCTCTCGCCTGGCGGGATGCAGGCACTGCGGTGCCATTCGCCATCATCCGCCTGCCGGATGAGATCGTGATCGGATCGACGCGTTTCTGGAATATCGAGCGCTGGGCCTGGCCCGCGGGCCATCCTTCCCATGGCCGTGACGTTCCCGATGCCTGTGAGATTGGCTACACCTGGCTGGCGCGATCCGCCGTGCGCACGGCCGCAAATACCGAGGCCAAGCTGCTGATGCTGTGCCACGCCTTCGAAGTCTGGCAAGTGCTGCGCGTCTGCTTTCACACCGACGCCAGGAATCAACGTTCGCGCGCGGCGCTGGAACGCATCGGCGCGCAACGGGAGGGCATCTTGCGCTCGCACAGAATGGCGGCGGACTTCATCCCGCGCGACTCCGTCCGCTACTCGATCGTGGCTGCCGAATGGCCAACAGTAAAACAGAGGCTGATCGCGTTCGTGGAGTGAGCCTGGGTTCTACGCGACGGTCTTCGTCTCAATCCCGTAGGATTTCTCCCACTCGTCCTGCCACTTCTGGTTTGCTGGCCATTGGAAGCAGAGTCCGTATCCGTCGGGATCTTTGAACCACAACTGTTTCATGCCATACGGCGCAACTTTGGGTTCTTTCAGGTCTACCCCGTGCTCGCGCAGGTGCCGGTAAGCGGCATCGAGATCTTTGCAGCCGAAAAACAGGCAAGTATCCTCATGCGCGGCGACACGCACCGGGTCGGGACTAGGCGGGCGCAGGTCTGCCTCGTACGCCGTGTTCAGCATCACCTCGGCGCCGTTCAACCGAAGTCCGCACCAGTTGCAATTGTCCCCGGGCTCAGAGGACGACCAAACGGTGAACCCCAGCACGTCGCGATAGAAGCGGATCGCTGTGGGCATATCGAAGACTTGCAGCAGTGGGGCCACGCCGTGGATATTCACAGTACCTCCTTGCGCGAGCGGCAAGAATATTATCAAACGGACGGACCGGAATGCCGCCGGAGTTCTTGAGGAATCTAGTCGGTGAGAGGATGCCATGAACGTAGACGAAATCCGCAAGTATTGTCTGAACTTTCCCGATGCCACCGAAAATCTGCAGTGGGGAGATGATCTGTGTTTCAAAATTCGCGGAAAGATCTTCGCCATCGTAGGCCTGGACAATCCCCGGCTTTGTTTCAAATGCGCTCCGGATGTGTTCGCCGAACTGATTGAACGGGAGGACATCCATCCAGCGCCGTACGTCGGCCGCTACAAATGGGTCATGGTGGATCGGCTGGATGCGCTGGCCGCCGCCGAAACCAGGGAACTGATCGGCCAGTCCTATTCCATGGTGGCAGCGAATGCCCCGAAGACGTCGAAGAATACGAAGAAGAAGGTTGTCAAATCCCGGGGAACGCGGCAAAAACGATCGAAGAAGAAATAGAGTTAGACCCACAGCTAGATCGGCCCGTTTCAGCGCGGCTTGCCCCGAATCATTTGACTCTGCCCGCTTCGCTCGGCTAGCCTCAAGAGTCTCCTCTGACAAGGCTACCCTCAAACTTGGCATGCGATCTCCGCGTAAACTGCTGATTCGGTTGCTACTGACGTTCCTGGCCTTGGCGTCTTCCGCCTTCGCGGCAACACGTCCGGTCCACGCACAGCACGCGATGGTGGTGAGCGTGCACGAACTCGCGTCGCAAGCCGGGGTTGAGATTCTGCAGGCGGGCGGGAATGCCGTCGATGCCGCCGTGGCTACCGGATTTGCCCTCGCCGTGGTTCATTCCCCGGCGGGTAATATCGGGGGCGGCGGATTCATGCTGATCCGCATGGCTGACGGCAAGACTCACTTCCTCGATTATCGCGAGAAGGCTCCCGCCGCGGCGACCCGCGACATGTATCTCGACTCTCAGGGCAATGTAATCGACGGAGCCAGCGAATACGGATACAAAGCGATCGGCGTCCCAGGGTCGGTGGCCGGGATGGTCACCGCCGAGAAGAAATTCGGCAAGCTTACGATAAAGCAGGTGATGGCGCCCGCCATCAAACTCGCGCGGGATGGGTTCGCATTGACCTGGGACGAGGCCCGGGATCTTCACGATTCACACCTGGGGAAATTTCCGGAATCACGCCGGGTCTTCCAGCGCAACGGCGACTATTACAAGTCGGGAGAGGTTTTCCGCCAGCCTGACCTTGCGCGTACCCTAGAGCGAATCGCAGAGAACCCCGATGACTTCTATCACGGAGCGCTGGCGCGCGAACTGGCAGCCGCCATGCAAAAGGGTGGAGGCCTGGTTACCACCGAAGATCTCGCTCACTATGAAGTGAAAGAACGCGAGCCGGTGCACGGGAGTTATCGCGGCTATGACGTGATCAGCGCCCCTCCCCCGTCTTCCGGCGGAACCGTGCTGCTCGAATCGCTGAATATTCTAGAAGGCTACGATTTGGCCAAGATGCAAAACCGGTCGGCGCAGTCGATCCACTTCACCGTGGAAGCATTCCGGCGCGCATTCTTCGATCGAGCGGAGTTTATGGGAGATCCGGACTTCTCCAGGATTCCCGTGGCACAGCTTCTGGACAAGAGATACGCCGCGGCATGGCGGGAGTCGATCGATCCGGAACGCGCCAGCCCGAGCAAAGAGTTGAAGCGCCCCGCGGTTTTCAGCGAGTTGGAGCAGTATGCTCAGACGCATTCGCCGGAGGTTACGCGCCGCGAATCGAACCACACGACTCATTACTCGGTGGTCGATTCAGACGGCAATGCCGTCTCGGTGACCACCACAATCAACGACTGGTTTGGATCGCGAGTGACCGCCGATGGATTAGGATTTCTGCTGAACGATGAGATGGATGATTTCTCTTCGAAACCCGGAGTTCCCAATGCTGACGGGCTGATTCAGGGCGCGGCTAATGAAATCGGCCCGGGCAAACGTCCGCTGTCATCCATGACGCCTACGATCGTCGTCCACAATGGAAAAACGGTGATGGTATTGGGTTCGCCCGGGAGTTCGAAGATCATCACGACTGTCGCGAACGTGCTGATGGGAGTGGTCGACTACGGCATGAATCTGCAGGAATCGGTGAATGCGCCGAGATACCATAATCAGTGGTTGCCCGATGTGGTAAATGTCGAGAAGTGGTTCTCTCCCGACACAGTAAATACACTCGGGAAAATGGGGTACAAGGTCCAAGTCGGACTGGACGACGGACAGGACGTGTCACCGTACTGGAGCGATGCCGAGTGCATTGCGATCGATGAAAAGACGGGTGAACGCCTCGGCGCAACCGATGGTCGCAACAGCCGTGGCAAGGCCGTGGGATACTAGTAAGGCATTGTTGATTGATGATTTTTGATTGTTGACTGATGCTCCGGAGTTTGCACAACTTCGGTTTCAATCAGCAATCAGAAATCAACAATCATCAATAGACCTTAGGGATTCGCATGCAGAGAGCAATCTCAACCTATTTATTCGTAAAAGAGCGCCTGCATCCCGGCATCCTCGACGGGCTGACTCGCAGCGGCGTCCAGGCAATCGAGATCTTTGCCGCGCGCCAGCATCTTGACTACGCGAACCGGAAGCAGCATGTGAAGGAAATCGCGGAGTGGTTCCGCGGAAGCGGCGTTCCGCTCAACTCGGTGCACTCCCCGCTGTATGCCGATTACGAGTGGGGACGCGCCGGCGCGCCTCCCCTTAACGTAGCGTCCACCGACCGTGCCGCCCGCGTCGAGGCCATGGACGAGATCAAACGCGCGCTCGAAATCGCTGAGCAGATTCCTTTCCGCTTTCTGGTGCAGCACCTGGGCACGCCGAACGAAGACTTCAGCGAAAAGAAGTTTGAAGCGGCCATGACATCAATTGAACATTTGCGGGCATTTGCGAAGCCGCTCGGTGTGAAGATTCTGCTCGAAAACATTCCCAACGAGCTTTCCACACCCGACAAATTGGTGGAAATGATCCACAACGCGCATTTCGACGACGTCGGCGTGTGTTTCGACTTCGGGCATGCACACATGATGAGCTCTGTGCGTGAGTCTTTTGAGATCCTGCGCAACCAGATCTCCTCCACGCACGTACACGATAACGATAAGGACAAGGATCTGCATTTGTGGCCGGGGCAAGGAACCATCGATTGGAAGGAAGCCGTCGAGTTGCTACGTTCAGCCCCGCAAAGGCCGCCCCTCCTCCTGGAACTCGGAGAAAATGAAAAAGTGAATGCTCTCGAGAAATTAGGGGAGACGTTCGACAAGCTGGAAACTGCATAATTGAGTAATTGTTAAATTTGGTAATTGAGTAAAGTGAAATCACCCCTGGGCTGCCACGGTTTTCATGTGGATTCTTGAAATTACTCAATTACCAATTACTCAATTATCCAATTTCTAAATTTATGTCTTCACCCGTTAGCACAATCTCAGAAATCGGCAAGCACGAAGGCCAGACGGTCACCATCCGCGGCTGGCTTTATAACCTGCGCGAAAGCGGGAAACTGCTCTTCCCGCAATTTCGCGACGGATCGGGAGTCATTCAGGGTGTCGTCCCCAAGAATGCCGTCACTCCGGAAGTGTTCGACGCGGTCAAGACGCTGACGCAGGAATCGAGCGTCATCGTCGAAGGCAAAGTGCGCGCCGATAAGCGCGCGCCCGGCGGATACGAACTCGATGTGGCGAACGTTCAGGTCGTACAGCGGGTGCCGGAATCGGATCCTTATCCGATCACGCCCAAGGAACACGGCACCGACTTCCTGATGGAGCACCGCCACTTGTGGGTGCGTTCGCAGCGTCAGGCGTCCATTCTGCGCGTGAGGGCGGAAATCATCAAAGCGGCTCGGGACTTCTTCGACGAGCGCGGTTTCACGCTGACCGATCCGCCGATCATTACTCCGGCCGCCTGCGAGGGCACGACCACGCTTTTCCCGGTCGACTATTTTGATGACCAGGCGTACCTGACACAATCGGGCCAACTCTATGCCGAGGCCATGGCAATGGCGCTGGGCAAGGTGTATTCGTTCGGCCCAACTTTTCGCGCCGAGAAGTCAAAAACCCGCCGCCATCTCACCGAATTCTGGATGGTGGAGCCGGAAGTGGCCTACGCGACTCTTGACGACGTCATGGATATTGCCGAGGGTCTCATCAGCTTCATCGTGAAGCGATGTCTGGAACGCCGGCGCGTCGACTTGCAGACCATCGGCCGTGACATCTCCAAACTGGAAAAGATCGAGGCTCCGTTTCCGCGAATCAGCTATGACGACGCCGTAAAGAATCTGCAAGAAGGCCACGCTAAGGGTGCGCTCGAATCGAAATTCGAGTGGGGCGGCGACCTGGGATCCCCCGACGAAACCTATCTATCCGCGCAGTTCGACAAGCCTGTGATGGTGCATCGCTATCCCGCGAAGGTGAAGGCCTTTTACATGGAGCCTGATCCGCAGCGACCGGAACTCGCGTTGTGCGTCGATGTGCTCGCGCCCGAAGGTTACGGAGAAATCATCGGTGGGTCGCAGCGTATGGCCTCCCACGAATTGCTGCTGCAGCGCATTCACGAGCACGGCCTGCCGGAAGAAGCGTTCAAGTGGTACCTGGACCTGCGCAAGTTCGGCAGCGTGCCCCACGGCGGTTTCGGCATGGGTATCGAGCGCGCCGTTGCCTGGATCTGCGGATTGGAGCACGTGCGCGAAACGATTCCGTTCCCGAGAATGTTGCACCGGTTGTATCCGTGAAGAAAATTGAGTAATTGGCAAATTGAGTAATTGTGTAATTGTTTTGCGGTGCCTTAAAGTTTTCAATTTCTCAATTACCAAATTACCCAATTACAGAATTTCTATGATTACATCCGCTCCCTCAACCAGCGCCTCTGGCCGTAAGATTCGCGTCATTGGAGTTCCCCTCGACCTTGGACAATCGCGCCGCGGTGTGGACATGGGTCCCTCGGCAGTGCGAGTGGCGGGACTTCAAGCTCGTCTCGAGGCCCTCGGACATGAGGTCGAAGACGGCGGCAACGTGCCAGTCGCGATCCCCGAGCAGAAAAAGGAAGGCGCCGCGAACGCTAAGTATTTGAAAGAGATCACGGCCACCTGTACCAAGCATGCCGAACTCGTGTTGAAGACGCTCGAGACCGGCAAGGTTCCCCTGGCGCTAGGCGGCGATCATTCCATGGCGGCCGGTACGGTTTCCGGCGTGGCCGAGTTCTACCGCAGGCAGAACCAGCACATCGGATTGATCTGGATTGATGCTCACACCGACATCAACACTCCCGATTCCTCGCCGAGCGGCAACGTGCACGGCATGCCTCTTGCTGCCTTGATGGGCTTGTGGTCTGGCGATCTCGCGAACATCTATGACTTCTCTCCGAAGGTGAAGCCCGAAAATTGCGTGCTGGTTGGGGTGCGTGACATTGACGCTGTCGAGAAGGAAAACGTCCGCCGCGCCGGGATCGGCGTCTTCACCATGCGCGACATCGACGAGCGAGGCATGCGCACCGTCATGGAAGAGGCTCTCCGGATAGCTGGGCGCGGCACCGCCGGCTATCACATCTCGCTCGACATGGATTGGGTCGATCCCGAAGACGCACCCGGCGTGGGCACTCCCGTGCGCGGCGGCGCCACCTATCGCGAGGCCCACCTTGCGATGGAGATCATCGCCGATCACGGCCGCATGCTCAGCTTTGAAATCGTCGAGGTGAATCCCGTGATCGATGAGCACAATCAGACCGCCGATCTGGCGGTGGAGTTGGCCCTCTCGGCGTTCGGAAAGAAGATCCTTTAACCATTCCTCCGTGCTCCTCAGTGCCCGCTGTGGTGAAGGGTCATTGACTACCGAGGCCACGGCGGTTCACCGAGGAATCTTCCCTGCGATTGACGTGCCACTGCCTCCCCGTCCACACTAAGTCGTCATGGAAAAGCTTCGAGTTGGGGTTCTTTTTGGGGGGCGCAGCGGCGAACACGAAGTCTCGTTGCTCTCGGCGGCGTCGGTTCTTAATGCCATCGATAAAGAAAAGTATGAAGTTGTCCCCATCGGCATCACCAAAGATGGCCGTTGGCTAACGGCCGAGCACGCCGAGAACCTGCTGACGGGCAAGCTCATGCTTGAGCCCCGCAACCTGCGCGCCGGTGATCCAGATATCACGCAACCGGCAGCCGTTCTCTCGCGCGGCGAAGCGGTCGTGGTCCCTCCGGAGCCGGTGCATCGCCAGAGTGGCCTGGTGCCATTCCAGACGGATTCTTCTCCCATGCGCCGCGCAGCCGATCGCGCCATCAACGTCGATGTGATCTTTCCCGTTCTGCACGGCACGTTTGGCGAGGACGGCACAATTCAGGGTCTTCTCGAACTGGCCGATATTCCCTACGTCGGCGCCGGCGTTCTCGGCTCGGCCGCCGGCATGGACAAAGACATCATGAAATCTCTGTTCATCGCCGCCGGACTGCCTATCGTGAAGCACGTCACCATCCTGCGCAGTGATTGGGCAAAAGATCCGAAGAAAGTGGAGAAGCGCGTCGCAAAATTGAAGTACCCGGTCTTCGTGAAGCCGGCGAACCTGGGATCATCAGTCGGCATCAGCAAAGCTCACAACAAAAAGGAACTCGGCCCGGCGATCGAGGAAGCCGCGAAGTTCGATCGCAAGATTGTCATCGAGCAGGGTGTCGGAGGCAACAAAGAAAAGGCCCGCGAAATCGAGTGCTCCGTGCTAGGCAACGATGAAGCCGCAGCTTCGGTGCCGGGAGAGATTGTCCCGATCAAAGAGTTCTACGATTACAACGCCAAGTACTTGGATGAAGGCTCGCAGCTTATCATCCCCGCCAAGCTCACGAAAGCCGAGACGAAGAAAGTCCAGGAGTTGGCCGTAAAAGCCTTCAAAGCGGTGGACTGCTCGGGTTTAGCGCGCGTCGATTTCCTGATGGATCCCAAAACGCGGAAGGTTTACCTGAACGAGATCAATACCATGCCCGGCTTCACCGCGATCAGCATGTATCCCAAACTGTGGGCCGCATCCGGCCTGGAATATCCCGACCTGATTGACCGCCTCATCCAATTAGGCATCGAGCGGCACGAAGACAAGAAGAAGAACCAATACAGCCGGTAAATCGTCAACCACAGGGCGCGAAGTGCCACGAAGGATTCTCAGATAAGAGGTTTTCCTTCGTGTACCTTCGTGTCCTTTGTGGTGAATGCCTTTGACTCACTTCTGGCACACAAAGTTCGCGGCATCATTGGTATCCCCGCTACCCTTGTACTTTGCGGCTAACGGGTAAGGGCACAAAGGCCGGGTCATCTTAGGATGCGCGCGATCTTGCCCTTCAAACTTCGAAGCAATCACGGTTGAAGGCGCTGTCCCTTTTGACGCCCACTGCTCCAACGAAGCGTCCAGACTGTGCTGCGGATCGTCGAACTTCAGATCACCGACCGCGCCGAACGAGTCCGGCCCAGGCCCCCCACCGCAGTGCTGCATACCCGGCGCCATGTAGAGTCGCACAAACGAGTCGACATCCTTTTGCCCCATCTTCTTGATCACGCTGTCGTAATAATTGATCGTGTTCAGGGCCGTGATCGCCGGATCATTCCAGCCGTGATACAGAATTAATTTTCCGCCACGAGCCTTAAACGGTTTCAAATCCGCATCGGTGGCGTTCAACGCCTGCGCAGTTTTCTCGTTGGCAGCCTTCAAGTCCGAATCTACCTTGAACGTCTTGTAATCCCAATCGGCCTTCTCATAAACGAAGCCGGAGAAGAATCCATTCCCGAAAAATGCCATCAGGCTCTTGGCCGGAGCCGGGCCGGTAATCCACAATCCCCAGCCGCCTGGCCCCTCCTCGGCGCCCGGCAGATACCCCGGATAGACCAGGCGTCCCTGCGAATCGAGTGTCCCCTCATAGAGCTTCTTCAGCACCGAAACTTGCGCAGCAGTCAGGCACTTGTCGGAATCCTCCGCCTTGCACTGGATCGTCGCCGGATCGAAGTGACATTGCCGCGGATCATTCAGAATTCCATCGCGCACGCCGTCGGCTTCGTCGCACGCAGCGTTCACGGCCGCAGCAATCGTCGGAATCTTCGCCGGAGGAATGAAGCTCCCCGGATCCAGCGTCAGAGCCTGCGTATCGTAGGCCGCCGTCGCCAGCAGCGGAGTCCAGTTGTTCGCCGGGGCGCCCGCCAGAATCCCGTCATAATCTTCGGGATATCGCTGCGCCTCCATCAGCGCCTCACGCCCGCCGTCAGAACATCCTGCAAAATATGAGCGCTGCGGAGCCTTCGCATAGTAGGCCTGGATCAACGCCTTGGCGACACGTGTCATCTCGTGAATCCCACGATGTCCGAAGTCCACAACCTTCTCCGGATGTCCGATCGCCCAGGCGGCATCGATCGGTGATCCTGTGTGGCCAGCATCGGTCGCCGTCGCCGCGTATCCGCTCTTCACGGAGTTGGCGAGTTGCATGGTGTCGATCAGTCCCGCGAACCCGCCATTGCCGATCCCTTGCAGCTTCCCGTTCCACCCTGAGACAGGAAGCCAGACTTCGATCTTGATGTCGGAGTCAGAAGTCGGCTTGGCCTCGGCGACGACGCGGCAGAATGCCGGAAGACTTTTGTACAACGAGGTGAGGTCGACTCCACTGAAGGGGGCCGGAGGCCCATTGAAAGTTCCCGCCGGAGCTGTCTGCGCGAGAGTAATCGTGGTGTTCGGAACCTTCGCGCCACTCAGACGCTCGCATGCGTCCTGCGCCGATGCCGCTACTCCCGCGAAGATCACAATGCAGACGATGGCCCACTCACAACAATGTGTGCGTCGCATGAATGCCTCCTGATTTCAGCTATTGCGGCCCGGCCTTTTCCATGAATGCCGCCTGATCTGCCTTCATCTTCTTCAGGCCATCGCTAGGCAAGTACACCATATGCCCGGCATCAAAGGTCGCAAACGAAATGTTGTCCCGATACTTCTGCGGCAGGTTGAGGTGATCGACGGTATAGTTCGCCGCATAGTAAGGCGTCGCCAGATCGTAATAACCCTCCATCACCAGAATCTTCAGATAAGGATTCTTCACGATCGCCTGTCGCATGGCTGACGCCGTGTCGGGGAACCCCTGAATCGCCGATCCCCAATCCCACGTATCACCGCCCGGCCCGCCTCTCGGCGCTCGCACGTTGTACGGCATGTCGACTTTGTATCCGAGTTCCGTGCGCAGATAATTATTGAACACCGAAGTGAACGGAGGCTGCGTGGCTGATCCCGTGGGATCGTAGAACGGCGTGTCGAGCAGCCCGTTGGGATCGGGCCCTGTGTAGCGCCCGTCAAGCCGCCCCACGCGCAGCTTCTGATCGATCAGCAGGTAGTGCGTGAACTTCTGCACGTTGATGCGAAGATTCGCCTCATCGATCACTTCCTTGCTTAATCCGATAAAGTGCGCGAGCTGGTCGATAATATTCTGGCGCTCCTGGGGCGTGAGCGAGTCTCCCTTGTCGAGCGCGTGCTCGTACTCCGTCGATGCCCACTGCTCCGCTTGCTGCCGGGCGCGAGTCATATCCTGAGCCAGATCAGACGCCAGTTTGTGGTGATACCCGGCGATCATCGTGAACGACGGAATCAAAAACATATAAGGCTGATCGTTCGTCGGATTGTCTTCCAGCGTTTCGAAATTCAGCACAGTCGACAGCAGCGTAATGCCGTTGAAGGAGATGCCGCGGTCGGCCAGATATCCAGCGATACCCGCCGCACGAGTCGTCCCGTAACTTTCTCCCAGAATGAACAGCGGAGACGACCAGCGCTCGTTGCGACTGATGTAGAGCCGTATGAATTCGCTGAAAGACTCAATGTCTCCCTTCACGCCCCAGAATTTCTTGAACATCTCCTGATCGGCTGCCCGGCTGAAACCCGTGCCAATGGCGTCGATCAGCACCAGGTCGCTCTTGTCGAGCAGCGTATAAGGATTGTCTTGGATGCGATACGGCGCCGGAGGCATGAACCCGTCCGGCTGCAACACAACTTTGCGCGGACCGAGCGCGCCCATATGTAGCCAGATCGATGCTGACCCAGGCCCGCCGTTGAAAGCGAAAGTCAGAGGACGCTTCGCCGCATCCTGCCCATCGAGCGTGTACGCGACATAGAACATCTCTGCTTCAATCTTGCCGTCCCCACGTTTGATCGGTAGCCGTCCGGCAGTCGCCGTGTATTTGAGCGGCTTACCGTCGACGGTGATCTGGTGATGCGTTACCACCGGCGGGACTTCGGTCATGTCGTAGCGCTCTTCTTTGTCTTTCTCTTTGTCCGCCGGCGCTTCGCGGATCGCGGGCTTCTGCTCCGGAGGTGTTTCGGGCTTTGGCGCAGTTTCGGCAGGCGTCTGCGCGGGTGGTGTGGTCGCTTGTTTTCGCGGAGCGGCCGGCTTCGCGGACTCGGATTGTTGGGCGAAAGAGAAATTGCAGATGAGAGATACTAAAATCGTCAGTACGAGCGCGGATGTCCGCAGCAGTGCTGTCATTCTTGCTCCTCGCGAGCGATTCGGTTGTGCCCCCAGAGACCTTCTGCCGAGTGCAAAAAATTGTACACCTTTGCGCGAATCGCAGGCCGCTTCCAGGTGTCAGTCGTCAGAAACGAACCGAAGCGAAACTGTAGTCCAGCCGCGAAGCGGGGGTACGTGAAAGACCGGCACGGAAAGAGTGTGTGTGGGAACTCGTTTTGCAGACTCAGGGTGGACAAGGCAGCGGTCTCTAGCCGCGAAGCGGCGAAAGAATGCAGCCCACGGCGCAAGCCGTGGGGCTAATAAGGAAAATGATCCAGCCCCAACGGGGCGAAAGAGGAGTTCTCACACAGACTCGGAAAGTGCCGGGTAAGTTTGCACACAACGCACGAGGCCCGCAGGGACGACACGATCTCCCGCACGCATTTCAGCCCCGCCCGATTTATAATCCCAGCCCTATTCTTCTCTCAGCGCCCTCGCCGGATCTAGCGCCGCGGCTCGACGCGCCGGTATCCACGACGACACCGCTGCGATCAGCAGAAACAGCAGCACCATCGCCCCGAACGTCGCTGGGTCGGTTGCCCGCACCCCGACGAGCATCGCCTTCATCAGGCGAGTCAGCCCAAGCGCAGCGATTAGGCCGCATGCTACTCCAATCGCGCTGAGGCGGAATCCCTGGGCAACCACAAGTTGGAACACTCTGCCCGGTTCCGCTCCCAGAGCCATGCGTACGCCAATCTCCGCTGTGCGGTGTCGCACCGTGGTCGCCAGTACTCCGTACAAGCCGACTCCCGCCAGCACTCCCGCGATCGTTGCAAACACTCCAATCAGCAGCAATGAAAATCGCGTTCCGGCCTGTGCCTTCTCGATCAGCGCATCCCCGGTCTGCACCTCGTTCACCAGGACTTGCGAAGCCACTTCCCTGACGGCGGCGCTGACAACGTTTCCGTAGTTTGCCGGATCATTGTGCGTCCGAATCGCCCAGAAGTTGGTTCGGCCCGACCCTACGAAGCCATCCGTGAAATAAGTCTGCTCTCGACCCAACTCTGTCAGCGATGTTTCGTGCTGGTGCGCCACGACCCCGATCACCTGCACCCACTCTGGCTGTGGCGTGCGCACGCGGACAAGAATGCGCCTGCCCACCGCCGATTGCCCATGGAACGCTTTCTTCGCAAGAATGTCGTCAATCACCACGAAATTGCGTCCGGGCAGATTATCGTCGTCAGTGAACGTACGTCCCTCGAGCAGCGGGACATGCATCGTCTCGAAATATCCCGGAAGCACAATCTCATCATCGGTCGCCTGGAACTTGCTCGCATCCGCGAGTGCTTCTTCCGTGCCCCACCGGATTGGAAAAAATCCAGTCTCCAAAGGCAGCGGGCTCGCTGCCGTCACGCTCTCAACTCCGGGAATCGCGCGCAGCCGGTCCTGCACGCCGCGAATGAAGACCGCAAGTTTTTCCGGTGTGTCTGCATTCTGCGGAGTTCCCGCGACTTGGAAGGTCAACAGGCGGTGCGGATCGAATCCCGGATCCACATGTTGCAGTTCGAAAAAGCTGCGGAACATCAATCCCGATCCCACCAGCAGCACGAACGAGAGTGCGACTTCCGCCATGACCACTCCATTGCGCAATGCGCTGCCGCCAACGAGTCCCGCGTTCCGGCCGCTGCCGCGCAACAGATTCCCCACGCCCGGCCGCGACGCCCGCCAGGCTGGCAGCATTCCGAAAATTGCGATCGCGGCGAGGCACGCGAGGGCAGTGAAGCCAAGAACTTCGGTGCTGATTCGGATTGTCTCCAGGCGCGGCAAATCCCCCGGAGCGACAATTCGAAGAAGGCGGATGCCCATCCATGCCAGTCCCAAGCCTCCCAGCGCGCCCACAAACGCGAGCAGCCCAGCTTCCGTGAGCAGTGGAACCAGCAATCGCCAGCGATTTCCACCGAGCGCCGCCCGCACCGCAAGTTCACGCTCCCGCAGCGAAGCCCGCACCAGCAAAAAATTCGCAACATTGGCGCAAGCAATAAGCAGCAGAAAAATCGCCGCACCCATCAGCGCCAAAATCGCAGGCTGCACTTTCGAAACCATGTGTTGCCGTAGCAGTTCGAGCCCGATGTGGTATCCGGCTGTTCCCGAGATCAGGAAATCCTTTCTCGCCTGGGCGGCAACCTTTTCCGCAGCGTCCCGACCTTGCTCGAGCGAGACTCCCGGTTTCAACTTTCCGATCGCGCGAATGGAAAACGCCATCCGGTTCGCCTGATCGTAGTCCAGACGATTGGCGACCCATATATCCGGCGCAGACTCCTCGCCTGCCTCAGCCGGAAAATACAAGCGGAAATTGGGGGCGACCACTCCCACCACGACCATGCTGGGCCCTGCCGTCGCCCGTATCGTGTGTCCCAGAATCGCGGCATTCGCGCCAAACCGTCGCTGAAAGTATTCGTAGCTGAGCACAACCATCGCAGGCTCTTGCGCTGCCTGCGGATTTCCTGGCGCAGCCGCTGGCTGCGGTGCGCCATCTTCATCCTGAAAGTCTCGTCCGATCAGAATTTTCCCGCCCAGCATCCGAAAAAAGTTCGTTGTGGCTATCGCCAATTTCGCTTCTTCCGGCGTCCCGTCGTCGTGCAGCACTATTTGACGAAACGTGAAAACGCCGGCGTAATCCTCGAATGCGCTTTTGCTCCCATCGCGCATATCGATGAAGTCAGCATTCGAAAATGGAAGGTCGCGCACATGCCGCTGGCGAAGCTCCATTCCCGCAAACACCAACCGGTCTGCGTCCTTATAGGCGAGAGGCTGTAACAACACCGCGTTCGCGACACTGAAGATCGCCGTACTCGCGCCGATGCCAAGAGCGATGGTGACAACAGCGGTCAAAGTAAACAGAGGGCTGCGAGAGAGTACGCGACTTGCGATCTTGAGATTCTGTAGCGCCACCCAAGCCTCCTTATGAAGTCCAGAAATCTGACGAATCAGTGGGATGGAAACCCCCACGCGTTTCCCCGCGGAAAGTTATATCAGGAGCGCCTTGAAAAGGGCTCGAGAACAAGCTCAGCCAACTTTCTATGCCGAATCGCGCGCCGGCAAACCGCATATAAGCTGTGGGCTTGTCGGAGCTTCGACTTGCAGTCTTTCCACAGGTAAAATGTCGTAATTGTGACATCTGACCTTGCGCCCGTAAATCGAAAGGCAGATCATTGCCAAGGCGAAAGCAGCAGGGGACCGACAAAGCAGGAATGAGTTAACTCCTTTGTCCGTAGGATTTTGCCCGTAACCTGTTGTAGCAGAAGATTTTGTCTGAGTCCTCCCCGTAGGTCGATGATTTCATTAGACCAGGGGGGAGGGGGTATACCCTCGGCAAAGCCGGAATTCCCAAAACAGAACCAAAGCGTCTCGCATTACCAGCCTCGCTCTGTCAAAATTTCTAAAGCCGCATTTCCACAGGCAAAGTCAGCAAGCGATCCTCAAAAATTCCTTCGTGAACCTTCGTGCCCTTCGTGGTTGATGAATTGCCCCTTGACGTCGGGTCGCTCGCTTCTATACGATCACAGGAACAAGTTCGCTCTTCGGAGCGGACCTGAATTTCATGCAGAGTGGCTGAGGGACGAGCCCTGAGACGCCACGGCAACCGATCCGGGATCATATATCTCGGATGTCTGGTGCCAACTCTCTCCTGGAAACAGGGAACATGGGATTCGGCAAGCGCGCTGTATTTGCTTTCCGATAGCCTCTTTTCCTTTTCCTGGAAAAAGAGGCCATATTTTTTTATGGCCAATTTTTCCGGCTCGTCCTCAGCTATTCGCTAGTTACTGGAAAGCGAGTAGCCGTCATGTCTCACTACGAACTGCGGTGCCGCGAATGCGGACGGACGTGGGGAAACCAGCCCCGCTCCATCTGCGACGACTGTTTCTCCCCCCTGGAAGTTGTTTACGACTACGACACGTTGAAAGCTTCTGTCAGTCGTGAATGCATCTCGCAGCGGGCACCGGACATGTGGCGCTACTCCGAACTGTTGCCCCTCCCCCAAGGCTTCACCCCACGTTTGCCGGTTGGCTTCACGCCGCTTTTCAACGCGCCGCAGCTGGCGCGAAAGTTGAGCAGCACCGCTGCCGCGGACAATCTGTATATCAAGAACGACGCAGTTTGTCTTCCGACGTTGAGCTTCAAGGATCGTGTCGTTGCCGTAGCCCTCTCCCAAGCGCGCGCGTTTGGTTTTGACACGGTCTCGTGCTCCTCGACTGGAAACCTTGCAAACGCGGTTGCTGCGCACGCCGCACGCGAAGGCCTGAAGGCATGGATCTTCATTCCTTCGGATCTCGAACCCGCGAAGATTCTCGGTACGAATGTTTTCGGCGCGAAGGTTGTACGCATCGCCGGTAACTATGATCAAGTCAACCGCCTGTGTTCGCAGATCGCCGACGAGCATCGCTGGGGATTCGTGAACGTCAACCTGCGTCCGTACTACGCGGAAGGATCCAAGACCGTCGGATTTGAGATCGCCGAACAACTCGGCTGGCGCTTGCCCGACAACATCGTTTGCCCAATGGCGGGCGGATCACTGATCACGAAGATCAGGAAAGCGTTTGATGAGTTGATCAAGCTGGGATTGGTCGAGCCGAAGGAAGTGAAATTCTTCGGCGCGCAAGCGACGGGATGCTCTCCGATCTCCACTGCGGTCAAGACAGGCAGTTCTGAGATTGAACCGCAGAAGCCGAATACAATCGCGCGCTCGCTTGCGATCGGAAATCCTGCAGACGGACACTACGCCATCAAGACCATCAAAAACAGCGGAGGATGGAGCGAAGATATCAGCGATCCCGAAGTGGTCGACTCGATCCGCCTGCTCGCAGAGAGCGAAGGAATCTTCACCGAAACCGCAGGCGGAGTTACGGTCGGTTGTGCCGGGAAGTTATATCGTCAAGACCGCATTCTGCCCGATGAAACCACTGTTCTGTGTATCACCGGTAATGGTTTGAAGACCACGGACGTGCTCGCTGGTGTTTACAAAACCGAGCGGCCAATTGCTCCGAAACTCACGGAGTTCGAGGCGTACCTCCAGCAGACGCTGGATCTGGATGAAGTTCCCGGCGTCATTGCGGCGGCGCAAGAAGCGGCCGTCGGAGCATAACCATGCCGATCACGGTGCAAATCCCGACCGCGTTGCGGCGTCATACTGACGGAGTTGGATCCATCACGTGCGCAGCTTCCAACCTCGGTGAGCTGTTCTCGGTGCTCGACGAGAAGTTTCCCGAACTCAAGCCGCACTTGCGTGATGACAAGGGCCAGATTCGCCGTTTCCTGAATATTTATGTGAACGAAGAGGACATTCGTTTTCTGGGCGGACCGTCCTACGCGTTTCAGGAAGGCGATGAAGTGCTGCTGGTGCCGTCGATCGCCGGCGGCGCGCATTCCGACACTTAATTTCCACCCCGCCGCGAATCGAATTGGATAGCGCGCGTGCGTCACGCGCAGTGCTCAATTTAGAATTCCCGATTGATTCACAGAAACATCCCACCAACTCTGACTGTCATCTCCCGTTAGTTCTCTGCCAACGTTCACAGGAATTTGTGCGTGGATCGCGGGAAATCTACAAGACGTTGCAACACACGAGTCCGCACAGATTTCTTTTTGGATGTGAGGTTTCGAAAATGATTCCGATTGAAGAATTGACATTGTCATGACCTCAATTTTCGCTATCTCTTTCACATCGACAACGTCTGAATCGGCATCGTCGCCGCGCCCGCAGCGGAGTGTGCCGTCTCAGTTGCAACGAACGAAGATGCGCGGCAGCGATTCCGGAGTGGTTTATGACGGGTCGCCTCATTGCGGTAGTCCTCCTTCTCCTCGGCACAACTTGCGCGCAAATTGAAAGTGGATCGTCCGAGGTCGCTCGACGTGTAAGAGTGCGAATCGCATTTTCGGATCATGCCCCGTGTGATTCCTCTACTCGCGTCGTGCTCACCGGAGCCATGGGCTTCGCCATGGCGGAAGGCTCGGTGAACGGCGAATGCACTGCGGAGTTCTCCGATGTGCCATCCGGACGATATCGTGTAACGGTTCGCGGTACGGACACCGCGAATGCGGACGAAGGCGATGTCGAGGTCACTTCGGTTGTCGCTCAGGACCTGGAGGTTCGGGCAAAGCATACTGAAGGCTCCGATCCGAGTTCGTGGGCCGCAAAGGCAAGCTTCATCTCGGTGAAAGATCTCGGAGTTCCATCGAACGCCGCGAAGGAATTCGAGAAAGCGAGTCGTCTGATCGCAAAGCAAGACTGGGCGAAAGCAAAGGAACGGCTGCAAAAAGGACTTGCACTCTATCCCAATTACGCGACCGGATACAACAATCTCGGTGCGGTCTATTCCTACTTGGGAAACAACGCGCAAGCGCGCGAGGCGTTGCAACAAGCGATTACTCTGGATGATCGTCTAACACCAGCGTACGTAAACCTAGGCCGTCTCAGCTTCCTGGAGAAAGATTATTCCAGCGCCGAGTCTCTTTTAACCAAGGCTATAAATATGGCTCCAGCTGAAAGTGCCGACGAACTGTTTCTGCTCTCCTATGCGCAGCTCGCCGATCATCATCTGGATCAGGCCCTTCAGACAAGCCGACAAGGACACGCAGCAAAATTGAATCGCCACGCCTATTTGCACCTGGTTGCTGCCAATGCTTACGAGCAGCAGAACAAGATCACGGCGTCGCTGTCAGAACTACAGATGTATCTCAGCGAGGAACCGAACGGTCCTCGAGGAGAGAAAGTCCGGAGCGCAATCGCAACTCTGCAGGCGCAAGTGGGGGCGCGCTGATCAAAGCGCTGCTGTTCTCCAACAACTTTGCGATAACAGAGAATCGTTGCACCGCGGTGTCTGCCGTTGTCTTGTCCCGCGGCGTCTCGTTCCGCAGCTTCGAGTTCACGCGGGAAAACAACAACACAGATCTACACCCATCGCGCGCACACATGTTTCTACCTGTGCTGAAGCATAACCAAGGTGGTCGCAAGATAATTTGCATAGTTGCGCTTCATTGCAGCTATCGCTTTCACAAATGAATCGTCTCATGTCGCAAGTGTCGGGCGTAGCTCCCAGTGGTGACTGCAAACGCAGAGGAAGAACGCACGGCAGCGATTCGGGAGGGTTCTATGACGGGTCGCCTGGTGGTGCTGCTATTCTTTCTTCTGGGTGAGGCCTCCGCTCAGTTCAACGCCGGATCAGTGGTCATGACGGGACGCGTGAGGCTGAAGATCTGGTTCGCAGACCATGCGGCATGCGATCCTTCCACGTTTGTCGCGCTGATTGCGAATGACGGGTTCACCTTCGCTGATAGCGCGGTTGACGGCCACTGCGCGGCCGAGTTCTTTGACGTTCCCGCCGGAAACTATCACGTGAGGGTGACCGGCGCAGACATTGCGAACGCCGACAACGCTGACTTCGCGCTCAGTCCAGGCATGACTCAGGACCTGGAAGTGCAAGCGCGGCACACTGGCGGACTCGAGACTCAAGGACTTTCGGTCGCTGCCTTTGTATCGGTGAGTGACCTCAGTGTTCCGTCTACAGCGCGGAAGGAATTCGAAAAGGCAAACCGCCTGATTTCGAAGCAAGACTGGATGAAGGCGAAAGAGCGGTTGGGTAAAGCGATCGCGTTGTATCCGCACTATGCCGCTGCTTACAACAACCTGGGCGCTGTCTGCTCTCACATGGGAGATATTGCGCAGGCTCGCGAGGCGCTGCAGAACGCCGTTTCTCTCGATGACCATATGGCGCTGGCCTACGTCAACCTCGGCCGCGTGAGCTTCTCTATCAAGGACTTTCCTGAAGTAGAAACATTCATCGGGAAGGCCCTGAGTCTTGCCGCTCCCGATGCGGAGCAACTTAAGCTTCTGGCTTACGCCCAACTCGCGGACCATCATTTCGATCAAGCCATCGAGACGAGCCGTCAAGCGCATCGATCACAGTTGAGCCATCACGCGTTCCTGCATGTGCTTGCCGCTAAGGCTAGCGAACTGAAAAGCAAGAGTGGCGACTCTATCGCGGAGTTGCAGCAGTATTTAATGGAAGAGCCTACGGGACCGCGCGCGGAAAAAATCAGAAACGTGCTTGCGGCTTTCGAGGCGCAAGCAGCAACGCGGTAACAGATCGGAGCAAGGTCAGTTGGGCGTTTCTGCCGAAACTTGCCCGGTCGACAGGCGCAGTTCCTTCGAACGATCGATAACCCACTGAGGAAATACGGGCGCTCCTTGCGGAATCTTGCCTTGGGTAATCGCCCAGTGATCGATCCAGCCGGTACCTTCCTCTCCGACGTAAGCATCAGGCAGGCTGTAGACGGAATCACTGAGAGCCTCTTGCAGCGGGATAAAGCGATAGCCTCGTTTGCGCAGCACGTCGAGCAACTCGCCGATGTGATCAGCTTCCAGATTGCTCGCATGCAATAAGAGGATCTGTTTTGGTTCGTAACCCACGAGCTTCGCAGATTGCTGCTCGGCGTAGGCGAACACCGCGTCGTGATAAGCCAGATAGTCTTTCACGATCTGCTGCTGCAGGGCCGTATCACTGCGCTTCTTGGCGTCTTCGTAGATGCCGGCGAACGCCCAGTCCCATCCATCGAGCGTGATGGGAGCGATGCGATATCCGCGCTGCGTGAGGAACTCTTCGGCCTTGCGGCGAGTTTCGAGATCGCGGCCGGTGTCCAGATAGGGATGGCGGAAGTAGCGCAGCTTCATCTTGCGCTGCGCGAGCAGCATGCGCGTGACGGTCTCACCTTGGACAACGTCGTCTTCCCAATCTTTCAATTCTCTCTGGTTGAGCGACATGTGGCTGAAGGTGTGATTGCCAAGTTCGAATCCATAATCGAGCCACATCTGCAGTGCCTTGATGCGCTCGTCGACCTCGCCGGTCTTATATAGCTTTTTCTCGTTGACGAAGCCGACTACGGGAATCTTCTGGTCGCGAAGTGTTCCCAACAGCTTGGTCGTCATAGCCGTGATGTCGGCTGCGGGCAAGCGATCGGCCATGCCAGCGGGAAGATCATCAATAGTCACGGCTACTTGGCGGTCGGGCTTAGCTGCCTCCGGTTTCACGGCTTGAGCTGTGGCGCAAGACACAAGAATGCACATCAAGAAGATGGCGAGGGTCTTCACGGAACCGTTCCTCTCAGCGACTGAATTGTGCGAACTGAGTATTAGAACACGACTTCCTTCTGACCTGAACGAAAGCCGCCCTGTTTTGGGCGGCTGTCGTAAGGTTGAAGCTCGTTCTTGCGCAGGGGCTGCTCAATTCGACCCGCATTATGGACCGCGGCCCTCTTGTGTTTACTTGTGCGCTACCAGCCAATCCAAAACCGGCTGCCATACCAGCGTCTCGGCATTGGACGCTGTGAAAAGGTCGGCGTGGCCGAAGTCGAGCGCCGTTTGGTCATCCGGATGAAGTTGAACGGTGAATTTGGTGATGTCAGTGCTCGCCGTAAAGGGCAGTGTGTAGTAGCCGAGTTCTCCAGTTCCGCCCCTCGCCCCTACGTAGAGAATCGGGAGTGTGACCTGTCGCAGATGGTCCTCGAAAGGTGCCAAGCCTTCGTAGCACTGGATCTTGTTGGCATCGAGGTCCACCCGGGTCGGCATGTAAGGCGGGACCGCCAACAGCACGTCGATCCATAGGTGGGGATTGGTGTATTGCAGAGCCGTGCTGATCCCCGCATCATTGAAAACCCCGGCGACGAAATGCCAGTCAGGCGGCGGTGGCGCCGGGTTCGCTCCCACAAACAGTGTGAACTCATAGTTAGTAAAGCCCGGAGCGAAAGGCGACGGATCGTCGGGCGCCGATCTCGCCAAATCCGCGAATTGCCTGAGCATAGCGCCGAAACTGTCGTTGTAGATTCCCGTATCAAGCAGGCTTTGATACTGCGGAATCACGTTGCACGAATTGGTTCTGAGGGCGGAATCCGCGGGGAACTCCGTACCCCAGTCCGCGGCAATCAGCCCTTTCGCGCTCCGCAGAGACGGCGGGATTTGCGTTTCCTGGCTGGCAATCGCGTAATCCATGTACGTGCCATAGCTGAAACCGAGCAGGTGGAGTTTGCCGACACCCTGGCCAGTTGCTCCACGAATGAAACGCGCGAGTGAAAGGGCGATGCGCGAGTCTTTCACGTCGCGTTCAACGCCCCAGTTCTTCATGAACCTGAAGTTGGTGGTGCTGGCAGGAACCAGAGCCCATCGATAATCCATTGCCCAAACATCGATGTTGTTCTTTGCCAGGAATGCGGTGATCGATTGATCCCAGTTGGGCACGGCGGAAATCACAGGCTCCATAAAGATCATCTCGACCGAGTTGGGTCCGCCGGGAAACAGGAGCACCCCGTTCACGGTGTGGATCGGCTGGTAGGGATGCTTCTCCCGAATGATCCGATGGAGCCGGATCCGGTCAAACTCTCCCGGGCCCACGGCGACTTCAAAGCGATAGTGGACGATATCCTCGCCGAGTACCGTGCGGTCCACATGCCGGATGTAGACATCACGTGGCAGTCTGTCTGTGCTAGGAGCAGTCCAGCGGGTCTGCGCCACAGTGGACAAAGTGAGTACCGCGATAAATGCCAGCATCACGATCGAGCGGATGATGATCTTCATAACCTTCTCCTGTCGAACGAACTCAATTGAGCCGGAGCTTTCCTCCGTTGCGTGGCTGGTATCTCACGGGCAAGTGGTTTTCACAATGAACGGTGCCTGATCATTGCCTGAAGTGTGGATGAAGTGTCTGAGTGTGGCGAAACACATCTGCTTCAATGTGAGCGTAATCACGGCCTAGTCAGCCGCATAATGCTAGGTTTGAGCCGCCCGGAGGTCCCATGCCTGTCGCGGTCCCTCCTCTCACACGAGTGTCTTTCTGTGGCTTCGAACTGGACTGCTCGTCTGGAGAACTTCACAAGAGCGGGCGGAAAGTTCGCCTTCCGCCGAAGGCTTTCGAGGTCCTCCGTGCCTTGGTAGAGCGACCTGGAGAAGTCGTTACACGCGACGAGTTGCGGGCCAAGTTATGGGCGGCGGATACCTTCGTCGAATTTGACGACAGCCTGAACCACGCGGTGAAGAAACTTCGACAGGTCTTGGGGGACTCAGCCGAGAATCCCCAGTTCATCGAAACGTTACCGCGTTACGGCTACCGCTTCATCGCGACTATCGAAGCAGAACCCCAGCCAGAAATCTTGCTTGCGCCACGGAACAGTCATCGAGCGTTCACCGTTATCGTGATTGCCGGAGCTGTCGTACTCATGATTCTTGCAGTGCTTGTGGCCTTCCGTCCGGGCATGGGGAGAAGACGCACGTCAGGAAACACAGAAGTCCAGATTCGATCTCTGGCGGTTCTTCCTTTAGCAAACCTTTCCGGCGACCCACAACAGGACTACTTCGCCGACGGGATGACCGACGCCCTCATCACTGATCTCGCCAAGCTTCACGCGGCGAAGGTGATCTCGCGCACTTCGGTCATGCGTTTCAAGGACGTGAAGCGGCCACTCCCCGAAATTGCGAAGGATCTGGGCGTAGACGGGATTCTCGAGGGTTCGGTGCAGCGCTCGGTTGAGCACGTTCGCGTTACGGTGCAGTTGATTCATGCTCCGACCGACACCCACCTCTGGGCTGAGAGCTACGAACGCGACGCTCGCGACGTGATCTCTCTGGAGGGCGAGATTGCTCAAGCCATCGCGCGCGAAATTAAGGTTGTGCTCACGCCCGAAGAATCCTCTCAGCTGGGACAGACAGGCACAGTCAATCCCGAGGCCTACGACGCCTACCTGAAGGGCCAATCCCATTGGTACAGGCTCTCACGGGAACACATCGACACGGCCCTGGGGTATTTCGAACTCGCGCTGCACAAGGACCCAAACTACGCGCGTGCTTATGTCGGCATCGGCAATGTCTGGATGATCCGCGCAGACGCGGGCTTCATGCTTCCCACCGAGGCATTTCCCAAGGCCAAAGCCGCCGTCGGTACAGCGCTGCGTTTGGATGACAATCTGCCCGAAGCGCACATACTGATGGGAAACATCGTGGGGCCGTACGATCACGACTGGGCTCAGGCCGAGCATGAATTCCGGCGCGCCATCGAACTGAATCCAAACAGCGCCGATGGACATTTCTTTTACTCGGACTTTCTCATATCCACAAAGAGGGAAGCTGAGTGGAAGCAGGAGATTCAGCGCACCCTGGAACTTGATCCGTTCAATCCGTTCTACCAGTGTTTTTATGGCTGGCAGTTGGTGTACCTGGGTCGAACCGACGAAGCCATCACGCAACTCCGCAAAGTCATGGCCGCCAACCCTGAGTTCACGTCGGCTCATCTCGGCCTTTGGGGGGCTTATTACAAAAAGGGGATGTTGGGCGAGGCTCAGGAAGAGGCCAGGAAGTTCTTCGCCGCGCTCGGTGACCACGAAGTCGAGAGTGCATTGTCGCGAGGGTATGCCACGCATAACTATGCCCAGGCGATGCACCTCGGCGCAGTGGTGTTGGCTGACCGGTCAAGACATAGCTACGTTCCGGCCATTCGAATTGCGCGCCTGTACGCCCATGCGGGAGATAAGGACCAAGTGATGACGTGGCTGGAGAAGGCATACTACCGGCGCGAGTCGCCGTTGGGTCATCTCGGCGTAGCTTGGGATTGGGATGGCTTACGTGACGATCTGCGTTTCAGGGAGCTTGTGCGCCGTTCCGGCCTGCCGCAGTGAGTAAGACACTTCTGAGATTTTGCGACCGCCGGCTTCCATGTGTATAATCTAACTAACTGGTTAATTAACTAACATGCCTCGCGTTCTGCATCGTCGCAACACGTGGCGTGGCCGGCGGATGGGTTCGCGCGGCCAGCCCGAAGAGAGCCGTGCCGCAATACTAGCGGCCGCGGCATACGAATTTGCCGAGCATGGCATCGCCGGTGCCCGCACCGACACGATTGCCAATGAGGCACGGGTCAACAAGGCGCTCCTGTATTACTACTTCAAGGATAAGGAAACGTTGTATGGCGCGGTGCTGGACGATGCCTTTTCTGGTTTGAAGAAGACAGTGTTTCAGGTGCTTGACGGCGATCTTCCGCCGCGAGAGAAGATTCTCGCCTATGCCGGAGCGTATTTTGATTTCATCGCTTCAAACCAACTGTACCCGCGGCTGATGCAGAGAGAGATGATGCGGGCGCGGGAGGGCCAGTCTCCACATATCGAGAAGGTCATCAAGAATTACATCCAGCCAATTTTTCTACGGGTCAGCGAAGTGCTGCGGCAGGGAATTGCTGAGGGATACTTCCGTCCGGTAAATCCCGCGCATTTCGTGCAATCTATCGTGGCCATGATCGTCTTCTACTTCAGCAGTGCACCGATGATGCAAAAGATCGTGGGCTTCAATCCTTTAACGCCGGAGCGAGTCGCGGAGCGGCGAGCCTCGGTGCTGGATTTCATCTCCGCTGCGTTGTTCTCGCCCAAACATCACGCCTCGCAAGGAGCACGTTCATGAGCGCGCGCAATCGATTTTTCATTCTCCTGGGCATCATCTTCATCGTTGCAGCGATCTATTACTTCTTTTCCACCGACCACTCGCGGGACATGGTGCTGATCGGCACCGTGGATGCCAATCAGGTGATCGTCAGTGCGCAAGTCGAGGGACGCATACAAAAATTGCTGGTGGATGAGGGGACGCCAGTGAAGGCGGGGGACTTAGTCGCGGTGCTCGATCCATCGGAGTTGCAGGCGCAAGACGCGGCAGCCACGGCGACGATCAGCAGTCTGCAACATAAAGTTGCAGAGATGCAGGACACGGAAGAATCGACATCGGGCTCGACCAGCAGTGACGTCGCGAACGCGGAAGCCAAACTCTCGTCGGCGAAGGCTCAGTTACTCCAGGCGAAAGCGACACTCGATCGCACGGAAAGTGACAGCCGCCGGATGATCGCGCTGGCAAAGGCGGGAATTGCTTCAGACCAGGAGCGGGTGCAGGCGGAAACCAATCTGCAGGCGGCGCAAGCGACGATGCAAGCGCAACAGGATCTGGTCTCAGCGGCAGGTGCGGATTTGAAAGCGGCGATTGCGCGAACCCATCAGGGCAATGCCGCAAAGAGCACTGTGGCCGCCACGCAGGCCGATCTCAAGAACGCGATGGCGCTAAAAAATCAGATGGCGGTTCGGCTGGGGTACACGAATGTTTTTGCCCCAGTCAGCGGGACCGTCTCGGTGCGCGCTGCCCGGCAAGGGGAAGTTGTGAATATCGGCGCACCAATCGTCACAATCGTCGATCTCAGCGATACCTGGGCGCGAGCGGCGATTCCTGAGACCTACGCCGACCACATTGGCTATGGTGACGTGCTGCGCGTGCGATTGCCAGGCGGGACGGTTACAAGCGGCAAGGTTTTCTTCAAGGGAGTCGAGGGCGACTTCGCCACCCAACGCGATGTCAGCCGGCGCAAGCGCGACATCAAGACTATCGTCTTGAAAGTACGCCTCGATAATCCGAAGGGGGCTTACGTCCCCGGAATGACTGCAGAAGTTCTGGTTTCACCCGAACAACTCAAGAACGGTGCAGCGCAAAGCGTGAAGGCCTCGGAGTGATCATGGCGGCTGAATCCAATTCAAAGACGGGCAACGCTTCGAACCACACGCTTGAACGACCGGTCTACGATCCCAAGGCGCCGTCGGCGATTGAGGTCGAGCACATCGTGAAGAAGTACGGCGACTTTACGGCGGTGGACGACGTTTCTTTCAGCGTAAAGGAAGGCGAGATCTTCGGACTGCTTGGCCCGAATGGAGCAGGGAAGTCGACGCTGATTCGTATGATGACGACCCTCATTCCGATCACATCGGGGAAGGCGCGCATTGCAGGACACGACGTCGCTAATGACCCGAATGCGGCGCGCAGAATGATTGGCGTAATTCCGCAGGCTTTGACGAGCGATCTCGACTTGACCGTCGAAGAAAACATGAATATCTACGCCAAGCTCTATGATGTGCCGGCGAAGGAGCGTAAAAAATCAATCGATGAACTTCTGGAACTGGTCGATCTCACCAAGTGGCGGAATGCGCAGACCAAGACTCTCTCTGGAGGGATGCGGCGGCGTCTGGAAATCGCACGCGGGCTGGTTCATCATCCTCGGATCTTTTTTCTCGACGAACCGACGACCGGCCTGGATCCTGTTTCCCGAGTAGCCGTTTGGGAAATGCTAGGCAACATCAAAGAGCACCGGGAGTTGACGATTCTCATCACGACTCACTACATGGATGAGGCCGACCGGCTGTGCGACCGTATTGCGATTGTGGATCACGGCAAACTCGTGGTTCTTGATGCACCGATGGCACTGAAGGCGAGCGTGCCGGGATCGACGGTCATCGAAGTTCAGTTCGAGAATCCTCCCGCTGACCTGGAGCAAAAGCTGAATAAGCTCGATGACGTCACCTCTGTGCAACACGAGGGAGCGGGCATGTTTCGCGTGCTGACCAGCGACGGCTCCCGCACTACGACGGCATTGGTCGAAATGGCGGTGCACAGCGGCGTGCGGGTAAAGACGCTCACGGTTCAGAACACCACACTGGACGACGTGTTCGTTCACTACACGGGACGGCAGCTTCGCGACGAATTGCAGAAGGCTTATGCCTTTGTGATGCCGCAGCGGCCGGGGTTGCAACCTTAGGTTTGCCTCTGTGTTCTCTGTGCCCTCTGTGGTTGTGTCTTCAGGGTATTCACCACAGAGGACACTGAGGCCCACAGAGGAAGACTTGGAGTTATTGCAATGAATCGAATGATGGCGATTGTCGAGCGTGAGATGCGCAAATTCTTCCGCTCACCGGCGCTGATGCTGGCGTCGATGATCTTTCCCCTGGTGCAACTCATCATCCTGGGCAACGCATACGGCGGGAAGATTCACGATGCCAAGATCGCGATAGTCGATCAGGACGGCGGCCCGCAGGCTCTCAGGATACGCGAGGCGTTTGATTCAGTACGTGCCAACATCCGCACATTCTTACCGATCATCTACGACAGTGACAAGCAGGCGGCCGAAGACGTTCGCAACGGCAAGCTGCAAGGTGCGGTCATCATTCCGCCGCAGTTCTCGCGGCGCGTGTATGAGCAGAATCACCCGCAGATTGTGCTGGTGGTCGATAACAGCGACAACTTCATGAGTTCGGCGGTAGTAAATGAACTGGCCGATCTTACAAATGCCCTCAACCAGCCGGCAGCGACACCGCGCATTTTGCAGCAGACGGCGCTGAGCATCGTAGAGCTTTATCCCTATATCGAGTACATGAAGTATCTGCTGCCGGGTTCACTCGTGCTGGCCATGTTCGTGTCGGTAATGATCGGCGGGGGCATGCTGTATATCGACGACAAAGCCCGCGGGGTGCACGAAGGCTACCTGGTCACGCCGATCACGAAGGTGGAACTTGTTCTGGGATTGAATCTGGCGGGCGCGATTAAGGCCGTCATGACTGGCGTGATCATCGTCGGGATTGGATCGATGATGGCAGGGGTGGGAACGATTTTCAATCCGATGACGATGGTCGGACTCGTGATCATGATTGTTTTGACCTCATTAGCCCTCAATACGATGATGTTCCTGCTGATGGTCCGCATTGAAGATCCGCTGGTGCCGCGCGCCATGTTTGGGATTCTCAATACGTTGCTGTTTTTCCCGAGCGGTGCGGTGTCTCCCACAAAGGCATTTCCGCCATGGCTGCAAGCGATCGCGAGATGCGATCCGTTTACTTATGCGGTGGATGGATTCAAGTGCCTGCTGCTGAAGGAGACTACTCTGGCGGCGGTATGGGGAGATATGCTCTTTCTCGGCGTGTTTGCGGCGGTAACTTTAGGTATCGCGATTCCGCTGTTCAAGCGGACGCTGTAGAGTGCTACCGCCCGGCGGGCAAAGTTGCCCGCCGGACAGTCGCCGGAACGGCGGCGCTACTTGGCTTTGATATCCACCGACGCCCTCGTGGTTTCCCAATCGATGTTCATCGCGCACCCGTCGCCGGACTTCTCATATGAGATCGCGAAATTCTCGACCGGGGAGGGAAGCTTCGATACTTTCATGTCGACGCGCGCGAGATCCTTATCCTGGCCAGGGTATTGAGTACCCCATTCGCCGGTTCCCTTGCTGATCACAAGGCTCCACTTGTCTGCGTTTGGCACGCTGAAGATCGTGTATTTGCCGGCGGGAACATTCGTGCCGCCGACCACGATGTCGGAGCTTGTCACGAAGGTCGTGGCTTCATTCGCGCCGGTGCGCCATACTTCGCCGAAGGGCACGAGATCCGCCGTAAATTTTGCGTCCCTTCATGCGCGGGCTGGAATAATCTGTCTTGACCGTTTTACCGCCGCCAAGATCGCACGAGGCAGACGCTGCTGGGCTCGGACGCTGAGCGGAGCAGGCTGTGGCGGCTAGCAAATGCGAACAGCGCGAGGAGGGCGATTGTCTTATGCATGGTTTCTCCTTGTGAGTAGCTGGAAACAGCAAAAGTTCTTTGACGTTTGAAAGTTGATTTTGTCAGCGGCCCATTATCCTCCACGGCGCGGCGCAGTTACAATCGGTGGATGCCGGTATTCGACGAGAAGCAGGAAGAACTGGAGCATTTCGAAACCATGATGGGCGTTCCGCGCGGCCGGCTGGCCGTTACGATGGATACCATCACCGATGCCATGGCGCTGGTCGGTCAGCACGGTGTCTATTGCCAGAGCCAACGCTGGCCGGGCAAGCCGGTGATGGATATTCAGTTGATCATGAAGAATTTGACCGACGCCAAGGAACTTATTCAGAGCGTTATGGAAGAATTGAAGAAATCACGTGAATGATTCTGCAGCCAGCGCGGATTGAAGAAGTGAAAGCAGCCCGAACTTTCCGGTAGAACCACAACCCCTCAACCATGAAGGGCACGAAGATACACGAAGGAAAACAACCCGGGGTTCCTTCGTGATCCTTCGTGTCCTTTGATTTCATGAAACCGTCGGCTCCTCAGACCTGAGTAGACTTGGGAGTGTCAACCCTCCAAGGCTCGGGAGAAAGGAGCCGAACATGTTGATTATAGGATGTGATTATCACCCGGGCATGCAGCAAATTGCGTGGTTCGACGAGCAGAGCGGAGAGTATGGCGAGCAACGGCTGGAGCACAGCACGGGTGAGGCCGAAAGGTTTTATCGCGAGCTGAAGCGGCGCGGAGTACAGGTGCGGGTGGGAATCGAAGCCAGCGGGCAGACGCGCTGGTTCGAGCGGCTGCTGGCGGAGTTGGAGATGGAGTTGTGGATCGGCAATCCCGCCAAGATCGCGGCGCAACGGGTGCGGAAACAAAAGACCGACCGCGAAGATGCGCGGCTTCTGTTGCAGTTGTTGCGGGAAGGTCGTTTTCCCAAACTGTGGGTGCCGAGTGCGGAGAATCGCGACCTGCGGCAACTGCTGCTGCACCGGCATCGCCTGGTGCAGATGCGGACGCGAGTCAAGAATCAACTGCACGCCATCGCCCTGAACGAAGGCGTACAGCGGCGGTCGCGGCTGTGGAGCAAAGCAGGACGAGCCCAGTTGGAATCGTTCGCGCTGGCTCCGTGGATGGCACGACGACGGCACGATCTGCTCGAACTGCTGGACCAGTTGACGCCGCAGATCGCCGAACTCAGCCAGGCGGTCGAGCAGGAAGCCCAGCGGCGGCCGGAAGTGCAGCGCTTGATGACGCCATCCCGGAGTCGGTCCGATCACGGCACTGGCCTTCGTGTTGGTGCTGGGTACGCCGGATCGTTTCCGCTGCGGCAAGCAGGTGGGCAGCTATCTGGGCCTGATTCCCTGCGAAGATTCCAGCGCCGGGAAACAACGCCTGGGACACCTGAGCAAGCAGGGCAACACGCTGCTGCGCTACCTGCTGGTGGAGGCGGCGCAAGCGGCGGTGCGCTGCGACCCCGAGTGGCGGCGGCGCTTCGTGCATCTGGCCATGCGGCGGCAACGCAACATCGCCATCGCCGCCATGGCACGCAAGTTGGCAGTGAGTTTGTACTGGCTGTGGCGAAAAGCCGAGGATTCGCCGGCCGCGCCCCAGTCCGGTTCGCACGTGGGGTAGCCCGAGAGGACACGTGGTGTGTGGTCGAGCACCGACCCTTTGATTCGGGCGCCCCGCTCCCTTCCGAAGAAGGGAGTTTGCAGTCATAATCATGGTCGAAGTCGATCGGATAGATGTTTAGGTCGAACCGAAAGTTCCGACCGAACGATTAGCAGCGAGCCTGGGGGTTGACGATGGCAAAACCTTTCCTAACAGAGCGAAATGGCGCTCGTCTCCCGAGTGCATGCGCTCGTGTGCGCACAAACCACTTGACGCAGCCGACGGTTTCATAGACGTGGTTAACGACCTTACCCTCGCCCCCGGAACTGAATAATCCTCTTCCGATCCCGCTTTGAAGGCCGGCCCGCCGGCAGAACCTCAAAGTCCCTCGCCGCCCGCCGCTCGGCCGCGATTTTGGCGCGCATCTCCTTGCTGGCGTCCGTCTCCCGATACAGCTTCTGCGCCTCAGATGCGGGCCCACGGACGTCGCTCAGACCCAATACTTCGACTTCAAACTCACCCCCGTCATTCGAAATGCGCAGGCTGTCGCTGACGCGCACTTCCCGCGCCGCCTTCGCCACCTGCCCGTTCGACAGGATTCTCCCCAAATCACAACTCTTCTTGGCCAGCGTCCGCGTCCTAAAGAACCGCGCCGCCCACAGCCAGGCATCCATCCGAATTCCTGTCATGAGAGTATTTTCCCACCGTTGCATTCTCGGTGCGTGAACGATATCAGCGATAATAAACAGTCCCGATGCGCCAGCCGGCCACATCAACGAGAAGCAACCGACGCGCCCGCACTACACAATCGGCTGCGCATTCTCTGCCCAGGGGCCACTGGCTTCTCGGATTCGCATTACTGCTAGCGACGGTCAGTTACGCGCCGACGCTGCAATACGGATTCGTGTTCGATGACGTTCCTCAAATCGTTGATAATCCGGCGATTCGATCTTGGGCTAGCGCCCCGCAGTATTTCACAGCTCACGTCGGAGAGGGCGCGTTCCCGGGTGCGAGGGGCACCTTCTATCGTCCGCTGTTTCTTATCTGGCTTCGGCTCAACTACATCTTGTTCAAGGCTTCTCCGTGGGGGTGGCACCTTACCAGCCTACTCGTGCACCTCGGCGCGACCTGGATGTTTTTTCTACTTGTTCGCCAATGGACTAAAGACGGCATGGTGGCCGGTTGGGCGGCGCTCCTGTTTGCCGTCCATCCGATACACATCGAGGCTGTTTCCTGGATATCAGCTGTGCCTGAAATCTTGTTCGCCCTGGCAGGAATGGGAGCGATTTCTGTGTATCTTCGCTTCCGGCAGGACCAGCGGCGATCGCTCTTGGGAATCTCAGCACTTCTGTATGGCGTAGCCCTGCTGGCAAAGGAGACGGCGATCGTAATCTGGCCGTTGATTTTCATTTCCGAACGCTGGCTTGATCGCGCCTCTGTCGGTGAAGGGCAGGCAAATCAACGGTTGGCGGATGCGAAAGTGCAATCTCTGTTTGCCGCCACCACGGCAACTTACCTTGGGCTGCGGCTGTTTGCGCTCCATCGCATCAGCGGAGAAACAACCCACACGAGTCGAGAAGTCGTATGCTCTGCGCCCTCGATTATTTGGTTTTACCTGCAGAAGCTGGCGCTGCCTGTGCGACTGTCAGAAATCTACTTCGATCCGGAGGCTGGGTCATTCACTTTCGCGCATTTCTATCTTCCCCTCATTGCCGTTTCCACCGTCGCTGCAGGACTCTTGTTTTGGGCATCGAAATCGAAGTCGGCACGCTTCCCCGCGTTGTTATTGGGCTTACCGCTTATACCTCCGCTATTGGCAGTGGCGATATTTCCGCGGCACGATCTGGTTCATGATCGGTACTTGTATCTGCCGTCTGCTGGAGCCTGCATGCTGCTTGCTTTAGCCTTGCGGACCGCTGTGCACTCTGCCAAGCCGTCTGCAAGCATGAGCAACAGCAGGCTCGGCACGTTGATCGTAGGGGTTTTGTCGCTCGGTTTGGTTCTTTCCGTGTGGGCGCAAGAAACGCCATATCGTGACAATATGGCGCTGTTCACACGTTCGGTGCAACTGTTCCCGGAAAGCGCCAGGGCTTGGGGGCTGCTGGGCGAGGAACAGATGACTCGGGGGCGCTACAACGAGGGAATTGCAACGTTTCACCGCGCACAATTGTTGGAGCCAAATGTCTTGCTTGGCAATTACCGCCGGGGCGCCGCCTACTACCTGGTCGGAAACATGCCTTCGGCAGAGAACTATTTTCAGCGCGCACTGGAAACCTATCACGATCCGGACGTCGTCACTTATGACTACCTTCTATACCGGCTTGGAATGTCTCAGTATGCGCAGGGAAAGATGCCCCAGGCAGAAGCCACTCTCAAGCGAGCGACAGATCTTCAGCCCAAGGGTTTCGGATACCATCTAGCCCTTGGCGCAGCACTGAAATACGAAGGCAATCTCACCGAGGCCAAGAAGCAATTGGAGATCGAGCTTCAGCTAGGTCCGGATCAGGAGGCATCCGTACTGCTGCGGTCGATAGATGCCGAATTGTCTACAGGAATTCCTCATTAGGGATTCTACGAGGGCACCCCTGACTCCTATCCCGTCAAGGCTGGCTGTCTTGAGTCTGTCATAAGCCTTTGATTATAAATGGGTAATTCGCGAGGAAAGCTTAAGATCCGTGGTGGGTATGGCCCTCGTGTGTCGGTCTTACAAATAATTACTTGACCCAAATTCGCTTTGCAGCTACATTAGCGAGTTCTTGGGAGCCCCTCGGTCCGCTGCCGCTTCTTGGCAACGCCTTACGAAGCTAGGCCCAGAAAATCGAGCATCTTCGAGGTTCCCGTACGCATCTATTCAAAAAGAGTGAGTTTTACGCTAACTCCTTTACAACCTAATCGGAATCAGTGACTTAGGTCGGAAACTGGGGTTTCCGGTCACCCTCCCGTGTGAAAGGACGAAGGCGAAAGGCCACAAATCATAAAGTAAGGAGACTTATCACACATGCGCTCTGATCGTGTGTTTGATGCTTTACAAACTCTACGGAATCGTTATATGCTCTGTCAGCTTGCCTCCAAGGCCACGCGGAAATTCCACCGGCCCAGTACCAGAATCCAGGAAACAATGAACGGCGTGCTGGATCGGATCGCTGACTCGGAGCGGCAGGCAGTATTGTCGGAACCAGAGAATGTAGCCGAGGCTCAACGGCGGGCTGCTTAACCAGCCCCGCCTTCCTCCCCGGCGTTGTTGTTTGTATCTTTCCTGAGTCCCCTCCTTTTTGAAAATCTCCCAGTGACACTACCGAATACGCACTAGTGCACGGGTTCAGGTGAATCATGACCATAGCTGAGCTGAAAGAAAAGAACATCACCGAGCTGACCAAGATCGCAAGGACCTTGGATCTGCCCGGTGCCAGCGGTATGCGCAAGCAGGACCTCATCTTTAAAATCCTGCAGGCGCAGAGCGAAAAAGAAGGCCACATCTTTGCCGAAGGCGTCCTCGAGATTTTGCCCGACGGCTACGGCTTCCTTCGCTCGCCCGACTACAATTACCTTCCGGGCCCTGACGATATCTACGTCTCCCCGTCCCAGATCCGCAAGTTTGACCTCAAGACCGGCGACACCATCAGCGGACAGGTGCGCCCTCCACACGAAGGCGAAAAATATTTCGCGCTGGTCAAGATTGAAGCCGTTAACTTCGAGTCTCCGGACGAAGCCCGCAACAAGATTCTCTTCGATAACCTGACGCCTCTTTATCCGCAGGAGCGCCTCAAACTCGAAACCAGTCGCGAAAATGCGAGCGCCCGCGTCATGGATCTGCTCACCCCGCTCGGCAAAGGCCAGCGTGGACTGATCGTTTCTCCGCCGCGCGCCGGCAAGACGATGCTTCTGCAAAACGTCGCTAACTCGATCACCACAAATCATCCGGAAGTTGTTTTGATGGTCCTGCTGATCGATGAACGCCCGGAAGAAGTCACCGACATGCAGCGCTCTGTCAAAGGCGAAGTGATCTCCTCGACCTTCGACGAACCAGCCGCGCGTCACGTACAGGTCGCTGAAATGGTGATCGAAAAGGCGAAGAGATTAGTCGAGCACAAACGCGACGTCGTGATCCTGCTCGACTCGATCACTCGTCTGGCTCGCGCGTATAACACGATCGTTCCACCGAGCGGCAAAGTGCTCTCCGGCGGCGTCGACTCCAACGCGTTGCAGCGCCCGAAGCGCTTCTTCGGATCTGCCCGCAACATCGAAGAAGGCGGCTCGCTGACGATCATCGCCACCGCCCTGATCGACACCGGGTCCCGCATGGACGACGTGATCTTTGAAGAATTCAAAGGCACCGGCAACAGCGAAATCATCCTGGAGCGCAAGCTTGTCGATAAACGCGTGTTCCCCGCGATTGATATCCAACGTTCCGGCACGCGAAAAGAGGAACTCCTGATTCCGAAAGAAGACCTCTCGCGAATCTGGGTTCTGCGCAAAGTGCTGAACCCGCTCTCGCCCGTGGAAGCCATGGAATTGCTGATCGACAAGCTCAGCAAAACCAAAGGCAACGCCGAATTCCTGGCAAACATGAGCGCGCTGTAAAGAAGGCCCGAAAATAGTGCAAAGCCTGAGCAGGAGCTCAGGCTTTCCTTTTCCCCTGTGCTCCGCGGTGCCCTCTGTGGTGAGAGTCTTTTTATCCAGATCAAAGAAGCTGTGCAACCCGCTTTCCTTCGTGTCCTTCGTGGTTAAAGCTTTTCCAGACGTATAATTTTGCTGAGTAACGCTCGCTAACTCTCCGCGAGGTTTCCGTGCGACTAAGACTTTGCGTACTAACATTCTTGCTGCTCTTATTTCGCTATCCGGCATTCGCTCAGCAATCCGTCCCGCATTCACCACCGGATGTCAACCATCCCTTCGACGACGACGAAGCTCGCACCCGCATCGCGCATGACATGGAGAAGAAAGCCACCAAGCAGCGCGTCGCGGCGCTCAAGACCGACACGGACAAGTTGCTGAAGCTGTCGCTTGAGCTAAAGGAATACGTTGACAAGTCCAATGAGAACGTTCTCTCGCTGGAAGTAATCAAGAAAGCGGATGAAATCGAAAAGCTCGCCAAGAGCGTCCGCGATAAAATGAAAGGCCCAAACTAGCCCGCTCACGGAGGGACAGCCACCTCGGCTGTCCAGCGAGCGCAGCGAGCAGCAAGAATCCCGCTTGGGACCTCCGTATCAAACTGGGCTTCAGCCCCTTTGCAAAAAGGTTGCCCGCGACTCTCAATTCTTACCCCTGAAGCGAGCGAAACTCCTCTGCACAATTCGTGTTTCCATTCTCAGAACCCGCTGAAACGGGGTCGGAGGAGAACCAATGAAACGCGCAATTGCTGGAATTCTTTTGTTAGTTGGAATGGGCGTGGCGCCGGCTCTTGCCTGGGACGGCGACCGCGGCGTACACCGCGACATTCGACACGATCAAGCCAAAATCGCCCATGACCGGCGCGAACTGCGCCATGATCTGCGGAACGGTAACTACGCCGCCGCTCGGCACGAGCGCCGCGAACTCGGCCGCGAATACCGCGACGTCAATCGCGACCGCCGCGAACTCTACCGCGACCGCTACTAAACAAAAAGTCGGGTGCCCCTCCGTGTCTCCGCGCCCTTTGCGGAGACAGGGTGGAGAAGTTTACTCTCCAGTCCACGATTCGCAGTGTGCTCATTTTCATTCTTGCTCGCGACCCACAACGTGAAATCGAAAATGAAGCAGTCATTCCGAGAGAACATGTAGGGACAGCCGACTCCGGCTGTCCGTTGAGCGCAGCTCGACTGAAGTTCCTCACCTGCAAAAGAAAACGCCATCCCCACGAGGATGGCGTTTCCAATTTACGTTTGGCTCTAGCTTCCCGACTTAATCCGCATCCCGTAGAACGACCGGTAAACGAACGCAAACGAGATCAGGAAGAACACCAGCGCAAGCACCCTGGTAAGCGTCGAATTGTTCACTGACAGGCTGACCGCCAACTCCACCGCCAGTAACCCGAATAACGTGGTGAACTTGATCACGGGATTCAAGGCTACCGAAGACGTGTCCTTGAACGGATCGCCGACCGTGTCGCCGATGACTGTCGCATCGTGCAGCGGCGTTCCTTTCTGCTTCATCTCAACCTCGACAATCTTCTTGGCGTTGTCCCAGGCCGCACCAGCATTGGCCATGAAGATGGCCTGATACAAACCGAAGATTGCGATCGAGATCAGATAGCCCACGAAGAAAAATGGATCGACGAACGCAAACGCCAGGGTGCCGAAGAACACCGCAATGAAGATGTTCAACATCCCCTTCTGCGCATACTGCGTGCAGATCTCCACCACCTTTTTGCTGTCCGCGACGGATGCCTTCTCCACTCCTTCGAGTTTGATGTTGGCTTTGATGAACTCGACGGCCCGGTAGGCTCCCGTGGTCACAGCCTGCGTGGAAGCGCCGGTAAACCAATAGATCATCGCTCCGCCGGTGATCAGCCCGAGAAAAAAGGGCGCATACAGCAGCGAGAGCTTGGCCACTCCGGCCGCGTCGGTGAGGCCGTTAGTCAGCGCCATGATGATCGAGAAAATCATCGTCGTGGCGCCCACCACAGCCGTGCCGATCAGCACCGGCTTCGCCGTGGCCTTGAACGTATTGCCCGCTCCGTCATTGGCTTCCAGGAGATGCTTGGCGCGCTCGAAATCCACATCCATGTTGAAATCTTTCTTGATCTCAGCCTTTACGTTCGGTACCGCTTCGATCAGCGAAAGCTCGTACACCGATTGCGCATTGTCCGTTACCGGACCATACGAATCAACCGCGATCGTCACCGGCCCCATGCCCAGGAATCCGAACGCCACCAGTCCGAATGCGAACACTGCCGGCGCCAACATTCCCGCCGCCAGCGCCAGGCCCATCGTGCTCATGCAATAGGCAATCGCCATCAACATCATCATGGCGAGACCCAGGTAATAGCCGGAGAAGTTGCCTGCCACGAATCCCGACAGGATGCCCAGCGATGCTCCGCCTTCCTGCGCGGAGATCACCACTTCTCTTACGTGCCGCGACTCCACCGATGTGAACGCCTTCACCAGTTCCGGAATCAACGCGCCCGCCAGCGTCCCGCAAGAAATGATGGTCGAAAGCTTCCACCACTGCGAGCCGTCAGCCCCCAGGGTGGGAATGATGAAGTAAGAAATCAGGTAGGTCAGTGCGATCGAGACAATCGAGGTAATCCATACCAGTGAGGTTAGGGGAGCCTCGAAATTCATCTCGTTGGCCGACCCGTATTTCGCCTTCGCGATGGCTCCATTCAGGAAGTACGACAATGAACTCGACACCAGCATCATCACGCGCATGACAAAGATCCAGACCAGAAGCTGGACTTGAACCTTCGCCTGAATCATTGGATCAGGGCTCTTGATCGCCAGCAGGATGAATGTAATCAGCGCCACGCCGGTCACGCCATACGTCTCGAATCCGTCCGCCGATGGCCCAACCGAGTCGCCCGCGTTATCGCCCGTGCAGTCGGCAATCACGCCCGGGTTACGTGCATCGTCTTCCTTGATCTTGAACACGATCTTCATCAAGTCCGATCCGATGTCGGCGATTTTGGTAAAGATGCCGCCCGCAATACGCAGAGCCGCCGCACCCAGCGATTCGCCAATGGCGAATCCGATGAAACAGGGCCCGGCGTAGTCTCCCGGAACAAACAGCAGAATGATCAGCATGATCAGCAGTTCCACCGAGATCAGCATCATGCCGATGCTCATGCCTGCTTCAAGCGGAATCTGATAGACGGGATAGGGCTTGCCGGGCAGGGAAGCGAACGCGGTCCGGGAATTCGCGAAGGTGTTGACCCGGATCCCGAACCAGGCCACGCCATAGCTTCCTGCAATTCCTACCAAACTGAACGCGAGAATAATTGGCAAGGTAAGCGCTACGGACTTGCCCGGTACTGGAGATAACCAGCCGAAATAGGCGGCAATGATGACCGCAATAAAGACCCACAGCAACAATATGAATTTGCCTTGCGTAATCAGATAGGTCTTGCAGGTTTCGTAAATCAGTTCCGAGATTTCGCGCATCGACCGATGGACGGGCAGGTTTTTCAGCCGCATGAAAATCGTCATGCCAAAGCCGAGCCCGAACAGGCAGAACAGAATTCCAATCAGTAACAGCTTGTGACCGTCGATGGCTCCGTCAAAAAAGCTGACCAGGTCCAGTTTTGGCAGCTTCAGTGCAGCTTCTCCACCAGCCTCGCCGGCAGGTTGTGCAAACGCCGCAGCCGCGCTCACCGTAAGCAGCGCAACTACGGCAGGGAGTTTCATCGCCATACAGCGTAGCTTAAACGCAGCAGTGGCAAGCCAGGTACGCATATGATCCCTCCGTATTAGAACGGCATTCCGAGATAACGTTTTGGCTACATTGATTCAGGAAACGCGTGCCCCATTGGCCGCTTGGCATCAAGTGGAGCTCGTCCGATCACGCTTCCACCGCAAGACCTAGGAGTGTTGGAGCTTGGCCGCGTCGGGTCTCGCGCCGAGTTCATCCAGTACAAGCCGTCACAGAGAAATAGAGAGCTAGCTCTCTACACCCGGCTTCCCAGCGCAAAACGGGCATTTATAACACGTTGGATAGGCAGGGTCAAACCGATAAAGAAGGTGGAGACGGTTGCCTTCCCACTTTGGGCAAAGATTCGCACTGGTCAACACCGCGGAAGGGATAAAACTCTAGAGGGTGCCCCACCCTTGTCGCGTTTTGTGCGGCAGGGTGGGGATTTTGACTTTCTCGATGGGATGTTCGACGGAGGCAAAATAGAAGCGGCCCGCCGACCCCGCGGAAGCCAGTCCGGGATCTGCCGGCCGCGATTGAATCAGCGAAGCTTAGAAGATGATCTTGGCGCCAAACTGCATCCGGCGGCGTCCAATTCCATCGCTAACGATGTTGGCGGTACCGAAATTACTGTCCCCGCCGTTGGGGTTAAAAGCCAAACTTCCGAACTGGTTGGATCCCCCAACGTTGGCGCTGTTGACGTTTACGTTCGGAATGCCCAGCCACTGGTGGTTGAACAAGTTAAACGCCTCGGCCTGCAACTGAATGGTAAGGTGTTCGGTGATCCTGGTGTTCTTGAAGACCGCCATGTTGATGGTATTGATCGGCTGGCCACGTTCGGTGTTCCGGCCGACGCCCAGAAAAGGCGATCCCAAAAACTTCGCAGCCGTGACGTCGTTAATGATCCAACGGACCTGGCTTAAACTTGTTGCGGCACCGGTGGTTAGATTCGTGATGCCGCAGTCTGCGGCCGTTGCATTGTTACAGATCCCGACCGAATTGACAGGTGCGCTCGCGCTGCTCAAAATCGGTCGGCAGGTATCCAGCGTGCCACCCGTGAAATCGGTCGGGTCGCATAAGCCCTGACCTGAATTCTGCACGGCCGTCCACGGTTGACCGCTGTTGTAACGATACGTGCCATTGATCTGCCAACCGCCGAGCAAGTGCCCTAATAAACCAGCCTGTTCATGCCGGAACGGCAAATCGTAAACCCAGAGCAATCCAAGCACGTGCGGATAGCTGTAACTGCTAATCGCGCGTTCCGCTTTGCTGACGTCAAATGGACTTTGGGAGAGATTAAAGAGCGTGCCCAAGCCGGAGAGCGATGAGAACGCCTCAGAGGCATTATCAATCGTCTTGCTGAAGGTGTAGGAGATCTGTCCGGTAAAGCCATGCCAGTTCTGTAGTCGGAATTGAGTTTGCAGGCCGTGATACATGGAGTAGCCGGTATTGGCGTATTGAATGACGCGGCTGAAGTTGCAGTTCGCGTACCCGACCGGATTGCCGAACTGATCTGTTCCGGTGGATCCTGGGGCGCCCGGCGTTGTGCAAGGCGTGAAGCCTGAGGGAACAAAAGTGCCAAAGCCATTGTCGACGAGGGCGCGAATGTCTGGGTTCCCATTGATTTCCTGGAAATTCCCCAGACTGTGATTGCCGACGTAGCGGACCTCCGCCGCCATCCGGTTGCCGATCTGCCGTTGAATTCCGAGGTTCCACTGTTCGGAATAGGGATTGCGGAAGTTGTTGCCGAACTGAAGTTCGGTGGCGAACCCTGGATTTCCCTTCAGCACCAACGGGAACAGCGCAGACGCGATGCTAGCGCCGTCGAGAGTGGCGACGTTTGATGGCAATCCCGCCGGATTACCTTGGCTATCACTGATGGTGGCCAGGTTGGTGAACGGAGAAGTTCCGCCAATATTGCTTTGCAGGTTGTAGTAGCTGACGTCATAGGCGATGCGGAAGCCGCCACGAACGACTGTGCGGTCTGTGCCCAACAGGCGCGGTAGCATGTGAGGCGTCCAGGCAAAACCGATCACCGGACCAAAATTCTTATAGTGGTTCGGAATTTGCGGCACCGTGGTGAGGCTGAGCGGCAGCGTCTGGTCCCAAAGCGCATTGGGGCCTTGCTGTCGGGCCACGCTCTCGTCGTGCAACAGGTTGCCGGCTTGCTGGTAGAACTCCCACCGCAACCCGAGATTCACCGTGAGATTGTCCTTGAGCCTCCAGTCGTCCTGGAAATACAAGGAGAAGTCGTTTTCCTTGAAACGCAGCGTTGATTCTCCATAAGCCACCTGGGTCTGCACGGGTGCATTTTGGATGAACGCATCGAAGCCTGTGGCGAAGACCTTGTTAGGGCCCGGATAAATGAAGAACCCGTTCTGCTCGAACAGGCCGTAGTTGGGAGAGCGCTGCCGATCGTAGGAGCCGCCCCATTTAAGGAAGTGCTTCCCGTGAAGCAGCGTGGCATTGTCTTGCAGTTCGTAGACATTGATGAGGCGACCTTGCGGAAAGACTAGATTTTGGCCAACGCCCAGGAAAGAGGGGTCCTGGATGGCGATTTGAGGCGGGCAGATGCCCTGGTTTGACAGAAGGCAAGTGGGAAATCCGCCGCCGTCGAATTCCGAGATTGCACGAGAGTAGCTGAATCGGACCTGGTTCAAGAGCGACTGATTAAACGTGTGGGTCAGGTCGAGTCCAATCTGCTGGTTGCGACCGTAGACGGTATAGATCTGTCCCTGTGCGCCACCCACTCCGCCCAGCGGTATGTTGGACTGCCCTTGCTGCTGGAACAGGTAACGAGTAAAGAATCGATCCTTGTTGGTCAGTTGAAAATCAACGCGCCCGGTTCCCTCGTAATCATTGAACGGCTGCGACAAAGTGCGCGAGAGGTTCCCCATCTCGATGGGCGCGGTAACTCCGCCGGGCCCGGTGACTGTGATGTTTTGCAGGTTGCTGAACGTGGGATTCCCTATCTTGAGAGTGGCAGGCCCGAATTGCGCAAGCGCTGCAACGGCGGGATTGTTCGGGAATGCGGTCTGCAGCTGCTGAATTCCTGTAGCATCTGGGGTAAGAGCTCCATTCGAGAAAACTGGAGCGCCCGCCGACCGGTTGCGCTGGAAGTTTGCCGAACCGAAGAACCAGACCTTATCGTGCTTGATGGGGCCACCAATGGTTCCCCCGAATTGGTTCTGCACATATTGAGGCAGCACTGGTTTCGTGCATCCGGTGCTGGGACTTACTCCCGATGGACAGAAACCGAACAGAGGATTCTTCTCCTGGTTCTGCAGCGAGTCAAAGTGGTCGCCTTGCCAGAATTCGAATCCCGTGCCGTGGAAAGCGTTGGTTCCACCTTTCGTGACGTAGTTCACCACCCCGCCCATGTTGCGGCCATACTCGGCGTCGAAGTTGGTGACGACCTGCAATTCCGCAATTGCGTCCTGATTGCCGAAAAAGAATGACGGGCCGCCGATGGTATTGTCATTATTATTCTGGCCGTCGAGTTGGAAATTATTGGAGCGTCCTCGCTGGCCGTTGATCGAAAGAGCCGCGCCGTTGGTATTTTCGAAGCCGCCGCTTCCGACCGTGGCAACGCCGGGTGTAAACAGCACGAACGAGTCATAGGTGTTCCCCAGGGGAACACTGGCGACTTCCTGGGTGCTGAAGGTTTGGGAAAGCTGGTCGGTCGTGCTCTCGACAATGGGAGCGGTGCCCTCGACGGTCACCGTCTCGGCGGAACTTCCCACATTCAGCCTGACGTTTCCCAGCGCAGAATCCTTGCCCACCGCGACAATCACGTTCTGCGCGCTGTACGTCGCAAAACCCTTCGCGTTCACAGTGACCCTATAGGTGCCTGGAGGCAATGACGGAAGCTCAAGCACTCCTCCGTTGGAGCTTGTGGTAGCGAAGACCCGGTTGGTTTCGATTTGAGTGGCGCGTACCTCGGCGCCGGCTACCACCGCTCCTTGCGGATCGAGCACGATCCCTGAGATGGAGCCGGTGACGATGCCCTGGCCGAAAACCAAGCCGTTCACCAGGAGCAACATGACAATGACAAGTGGCGCTGTCTTCTTCTCGAAAAACATTCGTAACATACAACCTCCAGACTTTTGTTGGTTCTGAGCGATAGGTCTCCGCGCAGAAGTGACACCTTGGCTCGACGTTCCAAGGTGCAATATCCTCGCCAAAGTCGCAGGTGGGTTTAGCTACTTGGCCTTCGTTTACTGAATGCGGGACAGAAACACTGGAGGCGTTTTGTTAGTCGATTTTTTTGTCTAGGAACTGTTGACGCGAACTATTCGGGCAGACCTAATCACGCGAGGCTTGATCGTGTGGCCTAACTCACGAAGCGGGCGTCAGCGGCAAGAGTTACGCAGCTGTTAGGCTGCTGATCGAAGGTACTTTATCTCGGTAAAACCTCAGTCAGCTTTGCGAACAGCCGATCTCGATCTGGTTGAGGCCACCCTGCTTGCGCTGTTTCAATAACATCGGACAAGACCCAACAAAAGAATCATTGTGAGGTTGTTTAGTTTTCCTTTGAGCGTGAAGGCAAGGCACCGAAATCCGAAGAGCAATCGCGGATTACAAGTTGGAGACAATCGATTCCAGAAACCGGATGAGGGGAAGCTCAAAGATACGATTATTTGTAGCAGGTAAAGCGCTGGCAAATAGCTTGCGAATAACATGATCGCGGGTCGCTGAGGTGCAACAAAAAAATGTCGGTGATCACTTAAAACATTGTTTATTCGGCGGGCATGTCCCGCCCCCGCATCTATCGCGCGCTCAATGACGCGTTATACATCGCATCCATCAGATCTTGTGAGTGTCCGTCATAGTCTGCGTCCAGCGACCACATGAATGTTCCCCCCAATCCGCGCTGCCAATCCGCATACCACACGCGAAAATAAGTCGAGAACGCATCGTCGTAGGTGATATACCCATTCCCGCCATTCGCCCGCAACATGTAGGGAACCATCGCCACCGGGTCGTAGTAAGTTTGCCAGCCATGCTGGTTGATCAGGGGTTTGAAGTCCGTGCCGTAGTTCCCAGGCCGCACTGCCCAGTCGCACGCGCCGTCCGCAGTCGATACCGAGTTCGGACATAGTCCAAACTCTTGATTGATGTTGCCGTAGCGGTAGCCGTAAAACGGCGTCCCCATATTGAGCTTCTTGCCCGGCATGTGCGCCAGGAAGATGTTAGCCGCGTCGTGTACGCTCCCTCCCGGCTGGCACTCATAAGGAGCCGGATCGTGCCAATTCCAGAAGATCGCCGAATTCAACTGCCCATACGCCGTCCACGGCCCTGCGCAGTCGTACATCATGATGTTGACGTAGTCGAGCGACACTTGCAGATGCTTCAGGTCGTACCCGTACCCGCCCCACGGCGCCGCGTCGATCGACAACACATAGTGCGGATTCGACTCTCTTAGCTTCGCCATCAGCGTGACCAGAAGTTCCCGGTCCGCCTTCGTCTCCGGATACTCCCAATCAATATCCGCCCCGTCATATCCATACTGCTTTTCCATGGCGGCAATGTTGTCGACCAGCGTTTGCACCGCGCCGCTGGCCTCGAGCCCCTTGAAATCGCCACCCAGCAACAGCATCACCTTCACTCCCGCCGCATGCGCGCGGTGATTCAACTCTGACTCGATAAATCCCGCCGGCACCGACAAGTTGCCATATGCATCGAACGACACACCCGCATGATTGATGTGCGTCAGTTTGTGATACGGAATCTGCGCCGCCGCGTACGGAGGAGTCTGATACTGGCTCCAAGTCACATAGTCCGCCACGACTCGCTTGGAAAGATGATTCGGCAGCACATCTTGCGCGCGAGCCTGGAACGAGGACATTGAGGCGATGCTAGAGATGAGAAGCAGCGAAGCGAGTCGCGGAAGGAGCAGCGAAGAAGAGGTCATCGCGATCAACTCCGGTGAGAAAGTCTGAGGCCGGACAGCGGGCACAGCATCCAGCGCAAAGTTCGGAAATCTTATCACGAATCACCGCGGCCCCCGAGGGTGCCCCATCCTTATCTCGCCGTTCTGTGGCGAGATAGGGTGGGGATTTCGACCTCCTGTGATGAAAGGAAACCGCCTAAGAAAAGCGCCCCTACTGCAGCGCCACATTCATCCCCAGGTTATGCGCCACGAACGACCATTCATCCGCCGTCTGATCGATGACTTTCGAAATCGGCTTTCCCGCCCCATGTCCCGCCTTGGTTTCAATCCGAATCAGCACCGGAGCCGTCCCCGCCTGATCCGCCTGCATGGTCGCCGCGAACTTGAAGCTATGCCCCGGCACCACGCGGTCATCATGATCCGCGGTCGCAATCAGCGTCGGAGGATATTTCTTTCCCGGCTTCAGATTGTGCAGCGGCGAGTACGCATACAGCGCCTTGAAGTCGTCGGCATTATCGGACGATCCGTAATCCGAAGTCCACGCCCATCCAATCGTGAACTTCTGAAAGCGCAGCATGTCCATCACTCCCACCAGCGGCAGCGTCGCGCCGAATAGATCCGGACGCTGCGTCAACATTGCCCCGATCAACAGCCCGCCATTACTCCCTCCGCGGATCGCCAGCTTCGGCGTCGAAGTGTATTTGTTCGCGATCAGCCACTCCGCCGCCGCAATGAAATCATCAAAGACGTTCTGCTTCTTCGCCTTCGTCCCCGCCAGATGCCAATCTTCCCCATACTCCCCGCCGCCGCGCAGGTTCGGCTGCGCGTAGATGCCTCCCATCTCCAGCCAAACCACGGTAGGAATGGAAAACCCCGGCGTGAGGGAAATGTCGAAGCCGCCATACGCGTACAGCAGGGTCGGATTTTGGCCATCCAGCTTCAATCCTTTTTTGTAGGTCAGGAACATCGGGATCGCGCGTTCCATCCTTACTGTTGTAAAACACCTGCTTCGTTTCATATTTCGTGGCGTCGAAGTCAACCTTGGGCTGCTTGAAGATGGAACTCTTTCCCGTCGCCGGGTCGTAACGATAGATCGTAGTCGGCGAGATGAAGCTGGTAAACGAATAGAACGTCTCCTTATCTTTTCTCTTCCCGCCGAATCCCGCTGCTGTCCCGATCCCCGGCAGATCCGCGTTTCGCAGGAATTTTCCCTGCAAGTCATGCACCCGCACTTCGGTCTTTGCGTCCTTCAGATATCCGAGCAGGAATAGATTGTCGACCACGCTGACGTCTTCCAGTTTGTCAGCACCCTGATCGACCACCGTTTTCCAATTCGCCTTCTCCGGATGCCGTGTATCAATCGCGATCAGCTTCCCGCGTGGCGCATCCAGATCAGTGCGAACCCAGAAAACCGGCCCATCGTTGTCGACGAACTGGTACTCCGCGTCGAAGTCATCCAGCAGTTTCACAACTTCCGAATCGGGCTTGGTCAGATCCTTGTAGTAAAGCCGGTTTTTTGGCGACGTCCCCTGAAACACGAAAATGACCAAATAATGTCCATCATTCGTCACTTGACCGCCAAAGCCCAGCTCTTTGTTGTCCGGTCGCTCATAAATCAGCTTGTCTTCCGATTGCGCCGTGCCCAGCTTGTGGTAGTAGAGCTTCTGAAAATAATTCGTATCGCGTAGTGCCGTTCCCTTCGGCTCGTCATAGCGGCTGTAATAAAAGCCTTTCCTATCCTTAGTCCACGAGGCCCCGGAAAATTTCACCCACTTGATCAGATCCGGAAGGTCCTTGCCCGTATCCACGTCGCGCACGTGCCACTCCTGCCAATCCGATCCGGAAGCCGCCGTCCCGTAGGCCATGAGCTTGCCATCATCGGTAATCGCCTCACCTCCGAGCGCGACCGTCCCATCCGACGACAGCGTATTCGGATCCAGCAACTGCCGCGGTTCCGCATTCAACGACTCAGCCACCAGAAGCACGTTCTGGTTCTGCAGCCCGTTGTTGTGCTGATAGAAATATCGTCCACCCTGCTGTTGCGGCACAGTAAAGCGCTCGAAGTTCCACAGCTTCATCATCCGCTCGCGGATCGCCTTGCGATAAGGAATTTGCTCCAGATACCCAAACGTCAGCTTGTTTTCCTCCTCGACCCAGGCATGCGTGTCGGCCGAGTCCGTATCCTCCAGCCATCGATAAGGATCCACCACCTTCACCCCGTGATAGTCATCCACCTGCTCGACAGTCTTGGGTTTCGGATACGCGAGAACTCCTCCGTCGTCGGCCTGAGCGGAGAGCTGTTGAGTAGTGAGGGCAAAAAACACAAAACAGAGAACATTCGTCAGGGTGTATTTCATCGGAAACCTCGCGGAGTACCGTGCAAGCAAGCCACAACAGCTTTTACTGACCAGATCATCATACCGTCAAGGAGAAAAACTGAACCGGGTGCCCCACCCTTCTCTCCGCGTCTTTGCGAAGAAACGGTGGGGATTTTGACTTTTCGTGCGTGGCCCGCGTCTAGCTCTCAAAATTTCCCCCCTTGACCCAGCTCCGAGTCTTGGGCTGATATGATCTTCTCCACGCAGGAGTATCCATGCCCAAGATTACTCCCTTCCTCTGGTTCGACACCCAGGCCGAAGAGGCCATGAACTTCTACCTCTCGATCTTCAAGAACTCAAAAGCTGGACGAATCACACGCTCCAAAGGCAATGTCATGTCAGTGGCCTTCGAACTCGAGGGTCAGCGCTTCATGGCGCTGAACGGCGGACCGATGTTCCACTTCACACCCGCCATCTCCATATTTGTAGACTGCGAAACGCAAGAGGAAGTCGACGAGCTTTGGGGCAAGCTCTGCGAAGGCGGAGAGCCCAGCCGCTGCGGCTGGCTTACCGACAAATTCGGCCTCTCCTGGCAGATCATCCCAAAGGGTCTCGGCGAGATGTTGTCCGACCCGGATCCCGTCCGCTCCCAGCGCGTAATGAAAGCCATGCTGCAGATGGGCAAAATCGATATCGGAGGTCTCAAGCGAGCCTATGACGGCGAGTAAGAAGAAAAGTAGTCAGAATAAGGAGAAGAGCAAAAAAAATTCTCGAAAATCCGCCGCCAGATCGCGCAGCAAGGCTGCGCCGTCGATCACGACCACCATCGCACCTTGGCTCTGCGTACGCGGAGGCGGTCGCGCCGTCGAATTTTACAAAGCAGCTTTCGGGGCATCTGAAATATTCCGCATGGGAGAAGGTGACAGCGTGGTTGCTCGTTTGTCGATCCAGGGCGCCGAATTCTGGCTCAGCGACGAATCACCCGAAAACCACAACTACAGCCCCGAGTCGCTAGGCGGCATCACAGTCAGAATCATCCTGACGGTTCCCGATCCCGATGCTGTCTTCGCTCGAGCATTGAAAGCCGGCGCCAAGGAAGTTTATCCCGTCACCGAAGAGCACGACTGGCGCATCGGCCGCGTAGTCGATCCCTTCGGCCATCACTGGGAGATCGCACGCCCGCTGTCTTGATTCGCAACGCGAAAGAATTGGCCTTTTCCTTCGTGGCCCTTAGTGTCCTTAGTGGTTTATGCCTTTAGCCCGGCAGATTGCGTAGTCGCGAGCAATCTCCCCTGTCTCCTGTACTCGATTAAGAGTTCCCTGGTAGCTAATACATTCTCCCGACCCGCCAACCTCCTAATTCCCCCGCTGCATCTGACCTTCGCGAATTGGCTTCCGCTCACTGGCCCGCTCCCCAGATTCCGGTCGCACCGATCCTCTATGCATTTCTGGTGGCTTCCCGGTCCTCCTCTTCGCCGCAGACGCGTAACGTTCCGACTGAACCCGTCGCAGTGGACCTATTTCCATGCCAGTAGACTTCTCTATTGCAGGAGCTTCCGCATAGCCCGGATGCGGACGAAGATACTCCCCTTTCGATGACGGAAAAAAAGAAGAACCGGGAAGGGAACTACCGCTACTTGCTTCGCGAAGAAAGCGCGACCACCCGCAGCAACATCTTCTGATCGCTGCTATGCGCATCATGACAATCGATGCACTGGCCTTTCACCGCCGGCACGTGCTCCCGCAACGCCGCCGACTCCTGATGGCAAGCGAAGCATATCTTCTGCTTGGGCATCGACAGGCTAACCACCGTCATGTCACCCTGAGTCTGAGTCACATGACAAACGTCGCAAGACGTCGCCATCACTGAATGCACGGATTTTCCACGCAGCTTCGCCGCATGGCATGACGTGCACTCCGCATCCCTGGGCACAACTCCAGGATGCTCGACAGCGACCGCCGGAGCGATGCCAACAAACAAGAACGAGGCCGCGAGAATGCAGGTCCTGGAGTTCATAACGACCCAGCATTCTATCCACGAATCAGACCGCATTCACTACTAAGAATCAACTACTGTGGCGGTGGCGCCACATCCGGAGGACGTGCCGGCGGTGTCCTCTCCCCCGCGGTCCCGCTGATTAGCGGATCATCACTATTCCCCGCACTCTTCAGCAGATCCGTCCTTACCTCGACTTTCTGACGGGCCACCGGACTGATCTGCGTTTCAAATGTTTGATATCCCGGCAGTGCGATCTTGATCGTATGCGAGCCGGGAGCAACCAATAGTCCGCGGCCCAGCCCCTGAAATTCTGCGACATGTCCCACAAACAATCCGTCGATAAACACGGCCGCCCGTGTGGGATTCACCGCGATCTTCACGGTGGCCGTTACCGCGGGCATGGCACCGGTCGGGCCCTTCTCCATCGCCACCCGCACCACCCGCTTCTCCCCGGGCTTTATGTCAACCCGCGAGACGAAGTCGCGATACCCATCCTGGCGCACTGTGATCGTATGTTCCCCAGGAAGCAGCAGAACCTTCTTCGATCCCTTCAACTCCTTCAGATATCCCACATACTGTCCGTCGACCCACACTCCGGATGTCTTCTCTACTTTCGATCTCCCCTCAAACTCGATCTCTCCCATCACCTGGTTTCCCGCATAGATGGCGGGCGTGACCAGGAGAGCGGTAATCGTCAACAGCAACCACGAGCGCAATGTCATAGGCATTTTCAGGCCCTAACGCGGACGCAGATCGCCGCGCACACTATTTCTTCCAAGTCAGATGCCGATTGAGCCATATTGTCTGACGCAAAAATAAATTCGTCATGATTGCTCCGGTGCATCCCTCTAAGGTGAATTCCTTAGCAAGCTGCTGAAATGCGGTTTGCGTTTTTGTTGAAAAGGGCTCGGCTTCAGCCGCGCTGTAAGCGCAGCGATACCAATGGCGGCTTTGGCTGCAGGGGTTCGGCCCGCCAGAGTCGCGCGCTTTCTGCTCCACCATCTCGATGTAAGTCCTCATCGTCAACGACCGTCGAACCCGTAAGTAAAAATGCTACAATTTGCGCCCACGCGCGCGAGGTGAACCGTGTCCAACCCACTCGTACTACTTCACGGGTACAGCGCCTCCGGACAAGCCTTTTCCACCTGGAAAAATGCTCTACTGGCTGCCGGAAGAAAGATCGAAGAGATCTCGGTTGGCAACTACGTCACCTTGAATAACGAAGTCACCGTCGATGACATCGCCAATGGTTTCCAGCACGCCTTGCACGACAAGGGACTCGACAAGACCCCTTTCGATGCCATCGTGCATTCCACCGGCATGCTGGTCCTCCGTTCCTGGCTCACTGCCTCCAATACGCAAATCTCGCGCCAGGGATTGCTCAAACACCTCGTTGCCCTCGCGCCCGCCACCTTCGGATCTCCACTGGCCGCCAAAGGTCGAAGTCTGTTGGGCAGAATCTTTATGGGCAGCAAGCAATTTGGCCCGGACTTCCTAGCCTCAGGAAACTTGGTTCTTAACAATTTGGAACTGGGCAGCGCCTATACCTGGGACCTGGCGCACAAGGATCTCATCAATGCCAAGTTGTATGGCCCGAACAACGACACTCCCTACGTGTTCGTTTTCGACGGAACCGACGACTACGGCAAACTCGCGGAAATTTTCCTTCCCGGCGATCAGAAGGGAAGCGACGGCGTTGTGCGCTGGTCGGCCGTCGCCCTCAATACTCGCAAGATCACTTTGAACCTCGGCCAGCCCAGCGTTCAGTGGGCTGACTGGAGCAACCTGCTCGACATTCCGCTGATCCCCGTGGTTGGGCTCAATCACGGACAGATCCTGAGCGAGCCTCCTCGGGAACTCGTCTCTCTGGTTCTCAAAGCCCTCAGCGTCAACAGCAAAAATGATTTCGACAACTTTCACGCAAACGATGTCGCCAACGCCCAGGTCGTCCAGCAAGCCCGGGCCACACTGGCGAACAACCGCTGGCAGCAATTCGTCGTGCACGCCACCGACAGCCACGGAAATCCCATCACGGACTACTCCATCGAAATCATCATTATCGAAGCTGACGGTAGTGAAACTCCCGTCCCCGACTTCGAGGCTGATGTCCATCCCTACGCCGCCGACACCAGCTACCGCTGCTTTCACGTGCAACTCGACACGCTTCCGCCTCTCGCGGGCAAACGTTTGACCGCCCGCATCATTGCCTCCAGCGGCACCGAGATCGTTGGATATCAGGGCTTTGGCTCGAATGCTGCTGCCCCAAACTTCGGCCCCTTCGACCTCGATCTCTCCGACTACGATGGCACCAAGCCTGGCAAGCCAACCCTCTTCTATCCCTTCACGACGACCTTGCTGGAAATCGTGTTGAATCGCGAACCCGTTCCACCCGTGAATATCTTCCAGTGGTTGCCGTAAACGGGTTGGAGCATGGTCACGATGGTACAAATGGGCCATGCTCCCAAACGAACGGGCCATTCCTTTCGGGGGCGTAACTCCTCTAAGGTAACCGCAATAATTCAAAAAAGCGTGCGAACGGCCGAATGCCGTTCCGTGCCTCCCTGATAGGCACCAGCGCTGGCTCCCGTCTAACGTCGAAATTAACGCGCGAGTCGAATAGTTAGGAGTTCGAGCAAGAATGTCGCAAGAAATCATCCGCTGCCGCTATTGTGTGCAGGGCGGCGAATTCCAGCCAATGTTCCCGCAATCGCAAAATACTTTCGCCTGCCTGAAATGTGGCCATACCTCGTCGCCGGACGATCCTCATCTACCGTGTGTCTGCTCAAGATGCCTCGAAGTGAGTCGCATGACCAACCGTCTTTCGCGCGACCGTGCAGGAATCGAAGCGGCCATCAGCTAATTTTCTGGGCATATGTTTCGCGGAAGCGCGGCGGTCCCTTCCTCTTTGGATGCAAACGTCGCCGCTCTAGAGTATGATTTCTCACTTCTCAGCCTGCGAACCCTGTTGCATGCGTAAGGCCGTCTCCTAAGAACGTATATGGATCTTCAGTCCAGTTCTATATCCGCGCACGTGCACGGAACCTTCCTGGATCACCAGATTCAGCGCACCAACCGCAATCTCCTGCTCGTGAGCGCGATTCTGATCGTGGCGGTCGTCGGCTATGCCGCCATCGAGCGACGCTATCTCTACAACTTCTTCGCTGGCCCATTCGAGGTCAGCGGTCCGCAGCTGGTCACCATCCAACAACCCACCTCCCAGCTGCGATATTTCGTTCAGGTGAAGGGAGACGATTCCTCAGACACAGGCCTGCAGGAAGTCGAGCGAGAAAGTGAGGGAGGAACGGTCAAGCGCGAAACTATCAAGGCAAAGTACTCGATCCTCCTGCTCAACAAGCACCTGCTGATCGTGAAGAGCGGACCCAACGAAAGCGGTAAGGTCTATACAGGAGAACTCAGCGACCTTCCTTCCGACGTGCGCTCGAACATCGTTACGCCGCTGATCAAAGAGCATCCCACCGCCAATCAGGCTTTTCTCCCCTTCATGTTGGACACCACGGGTTTTCGTGATGAAGGATACATCGCCCTCGCACTCGGCATCCCCGCATTTGCCCTCGCCGCATGGCTGATCGCAAAAGTCATGCGCCGCCGCGCCGATGTTTCCACCCATCCGGTGGTCCAGCGAGCATATATTTACGGGAATCTCGCGGATGTCGCTCAGCAGTTCGACATCGAACTTCAAGGGAACACCACCAAAATCGGCCGGGCCACGATTACTCAATCCTGGGTATTTCTTCCGAGCCGCTTCGGGCTCTCTATCTGCCGCATTCCCGATCTGATCTGGGCCTACAAGAAAGTAACGAAGCACTACACCAATTTCATTCCCACAGGAAAGTCCTACGAAGTAATCATGTACGACCGCTTCGGCAAGCCCTTGCAGATGCGGGCGCGCCAGAAAAAGATAGACGCTATGCTGGCCCTGCTCGCCGAGCGAGCCCCCTGGGCCGTCTTCGGCTACAACAACGATCTCAACACAGCGCTGCGCACGAATTGGAGAGGATTCATCGCGTCCGTAGATCAACGAAAAACGGGCTCACCAGCAGCGAAGTAATGCTCGCCATCACTCTCCGATCTCCTCGATGAAAATCAACTCTGAACTGTTTGCGATGGCGAGTCTGACTTTGAGCCCATCGTGCATCAATTCCCGCCCCTTGACCTTCCGGTCAGCCGAGCTGTGATCGTGGAAGCTGAGACGATATCGTTTTTCGGGCTGCAGACCTTGCAGCGGGAATGAATGTGCCCGCTCTTCCTCGGTCTTGCCTCGAAACGCATAAACTACTCCACGCTTCCGCTGCGAATCCCAGTACTCGATCCCATCCCAGTGAATGCCATCAGGCCGTTCGGAAACATGATAAAGGTCCGCGTCGCGAATTAACCCGCGAAGCTCCTTCTTATACAGCTCAACTTCTTCCTTCGCTGCCTGATGCTGTTCCGCCGACCAGCTACTGGCATCGATCATGATGGTCAGCCACCCCATCATCCCGCTCCGCAACATATTGCGGAAATTTTCGATGCGCGGCGTTGGCCACTTCTCCACGTAGCTCTCGAGCATCGCGGCCGGGAGCACGCGGCTCGTGTCATAGAAGGCGCGGCGGTTCGAGACTGGATCATACGTATCGGTGATCGAGAAATAGTCTCCGTGCGCGGCCGTGCCGAAATCGACCATCCGCCCGCCATCCGCGCAGATCTCGAACATCAGCCCTGGATGCTGCGTCCGCATCTTGGAATAAATGTCGTAGTAAGCGCGTACCGCATGGTAGCTGACGTCGGTTGAATTCGGACTGTCCACCCAATACGCCCCCCACGACTTGTAGACACATTTGTTCAAAGGGTCCGGCGCTGCATGCGGATGATCCGTCCGATCACAGCCATGCGCGACCAGATAGCCATCGTGCTCCAGCATGTCGAGATGATAGTCCGTAATAATTCGGTCGACTTCACGTTCGGCCCACTGCTTCGCCTCTGGAACTCCGATATCGATCGTCTGCCCTTTGAACGCTTCGGGCTGCCAGTCCGCCGGTAAATCAGTGACCATCCAGTCGCGCACCTTCGGATCCCGCGCATTCAGCGCGCCTGGTTCGGTCGAGAGCCCCGCCTGCGTCCAGTCGACCCACAAGCCAAATTTCAACCCGCGCTGGTGAGCCTCGTCAGCGACGACCGCGAGCCCATGCGGAAATTTCTGCGGATTCGGATACCAGTCCCCCACCGCCCGAAACCAGCCCGCATCCACGTGAAACATCTCGATGCCAAGGTCAGCTGCATCGCGAATCATTCGCCGTGCCACGTCTTCGTTCACGTCCATCCCGCCGCCCCAGCTGTTGTTCACGACCAGCGGATAATTCGGATTCTTCCACGTCTCCGGATTGCCCAGCGTCGCCCGCACCCACCGCCGCAGAACGTTCCCAGCCCAATCCGCTCCATCGCGAAATCCGCCGAGAAACACGACCGGGGCTTCGAATACCTCGCCCGGCGCCAGCCGCGTGCGAAACGGCGCCGGATCCGGATTCAACCCAAGTGCCCCCTTCAGCGACTCTTTCTCCCGACCCAAGGCGACGCGAGTCCGCCCGCTGAACTCGATCCCGGCATACCACCCGCTGTGCGCCGAGTCGTTCCGTTCCACAAGCGTCCACGGAATAATTTCGCGCGGCTCTCTCTCATCGATATCACCATAGGTGCTCGCCGTGCCCGTCCAGTGGTATCCGTCCGCCAGGGAGACCTCATGCGTCCCGACCGCAGATGGAGCATTCGCTCCCTTCTCGACGTACATCTGCCGCAGCGGAGTGTTCGGTTCAACCTGCCAGGCGAACGCAAGGCTGTCCTGCATCGGAATCCATATCTCGCGTCCGTCCAGATTCTCGATTCGTATCTCATGCTCAATCGGACCGTAGGTCTGTCGAACCCGCCACTCCCATGTCAACCGCAGATGAGGCGCCGCGCACTCATAGACCAAGAACACTCGCTGGTCATTGATCTGACTGGCGTCCCGATTGAACTTCCAACTCACCGGAGTCGACTTGCCCTCGATCTCGACTGACGCAATCAGAGTCTCGGACATGCGATTCTCCCACTTCGGCTGTCCAGGAAATGCCAGGCTCACCAGGCGCGGGGCACTCGCAGAAGTCTCGATCGCGAGTTCCGTGTCAGAAGTTCGCAGCTGCGCTGTGGTTTGTCCAAGACCAGTGGGAATAAGTGCGACAGCGACGAGGCCCAGGAAGAAAAGACGAATTATTTTCGGCATGTGATGTTCTGATCGTACCGCGGTAAGCGAGTCAGGGGCTGGGTCAATCTGCCACAGGGAAACTCTACTCCCGCGCCCCCACCGGCGCGACCTTGACTGTGTTGGCCCGGCAATCGCGGATGCCTTCGCAAGCCCGCGTCTGCAGTTGCTTGTCCAGGCAAACATCGATCCCTGTCAAATAGTTATTCCCGCAACTCACCGCCAGATCCTCCGCCTTCAATCGTGGATTCGCCGCCAGAAACTCCTCCTTCAATTCCTGCGGAGTGATCGAGAACCCTCGTGTCGGACTCTTCAGCTGCTCCGGCACCTTTACCGACTCAAACGCCTGCCGCACGAGTTTGAAATAAGAGTCGGCATCAAGCCCGCTGCACGTCCCGTGGGTAGTCCATTCATGCGCCACCAGGCCGGAATCCGGCATGATGTCTGCCATCCGTGACGGATCCGCCAACCCCGGCGCAGTCGAACAATTCTCCGGATACCCATCCGCATACTGTGGCCACAGCCCGTGCACCACAAACCCAAACTTCCCCGACACGCACTCCGGCTTCGTCGGATGGCTATGGCAAAACTCCGGCGACCACGAGAGCGCCAGCACGTAGTAATCAAACGTCCCCGGTTGTCCAGTCGCATGCTGCCTGTGCCGATGCCGGTTCGAGCCCAGCAGCACTCCGCCGCCGATCAACAGGAAAAGGATCAGCAAGGCTATCGGGACCTGAGACCGTTTGGTCATGACTCGCACCTCGCTACTCTTATACCGCAGCGGCGCTTTGTGCAGAACTCGCCCCGAGATATACTCCCCCGCATGACCAGGCGTGGCGGATGTCTCGCAAACATCTTCAAACTCCTCCTGGTTTGCGTGATTGCTTTCTATGTCGCGTTAGGATTAACCAGTCCCTGGGCGTTTCATATCGGCGGCCGCTCGACGCCGCTCCTGTATTGGTCCGGATACGGCAAGCTGGTCACGAAGTCCGGAACCTATCCCTTATATGTCCTCTTCTATCCATCGGCTCATTTTTCAAAACTCCACCTCGATGGCCTGCGCCCCACCGGAGGCTTGCAGGGAACGGCCTCATTCTGTGCTGCGCCCGGTGTTGTAGAAAATCTGCAGCTCAGCGGCACCATCTACGGAGGCTGGACCAGCACAGACGTTGCCCTGATGCAGTTCCGCCTGCTGGACTACAAGATTTTCGACGTCGGCCAGCGCCAGGGCTACTTCGACCTATATGGCCGGTGGCGCGGTCCCGAGTTGGTGATGGACGATCGCGGCGAAGCGAGCGGCAAATTCCGTTCCGGCCTGAAAATCGACCACGCCTCAGTGACCTTCGACTACGGCAGTCTCTCCGACTTCAAGAACGCTTGTTCCGCGTTGACGAATGTGACAACGCACCCATAGAGCGTCGCGACCTTCGGATGGTTTACAGTGCGAATGTGCACGACCCTGATTCTGCGCCGTCTGTTGCGAAGGCCAAAGTCGTTAGAAGTCATCTCATAAACAGGTGGTGCGGTACCGTCGTACCGGGCCGCCCTATCGGCGGTATTCTTACGTAATGCGACCCCTGCGGTATTACATCAACGTCACATTGGACGGGTGCTGCGATCATCGTGCAATGTTCGCCGACGAAGACTTGCATCGTCACGCGGCGGAAAACCTCGACCAGGCCGATGCTCTCCTCTTTGGCCGGGTGACTTACGAAATGATGGAGGCAGCTTGGCGGCCGCCGGCGCGGACGGGAGCGACACCTGATTGGATGGAACCCTTCGCCCGGACGATCGACGCGGCAAAGAAGTACGTCGTGTCGAGCACCCTGGACCGGGTCGATTGGAACGCGCAGCTCGTGCGCGGAGATCTGGGGAAGGCCATTCAGCAGCTCAAGCGGGAGTCGGGTAAGGGACTGCTCGTGGGAGGCGTGAAGCTCCCGCTGGCGTTGGCGGAGTTGGGATTGATCGATGAGTACGAGTTCGTGGTGCAGCCCAGGCTAGCGGGCCATGGGCCGACGTTGTTCGCAGGGTTATCGAAGCGTGTCGACTTGAAGCTCGTAAGCCGGCTGGAGTTCGGCTCGGGGGCGGTGGCGATGCGGTATGAGCCGAGACCGTAGCCATCGGGCTTGCTGAAGTCATCTCATGAACAGGTCGTGCGGTATCGTCGTACCCGGACGGCCATGGACCTGACCGACAAGGAACGGGCCATGCTCGAGCCGATCTTCCGGCCACGGCGGCGATCGGATGGCCGAGGCCGGCGCCACCCGCGGCGTGTTGAACGCCGTGCTCTGGATCCTCGGGACCGGGGCGCCGTGGGCCGATCTACCGCGGTACCTCGGCATGGTCCAGCTTGCCCGTGCGCCGATCCTGCTGCGGGCGTTTATCAGATGACCTCTAGCCACAAGGAGGGAGGTTGAGTGTGGCTTAGGCGGATCCGGAAATTTATGTGCCCCGGTGTGCTACACACTCTTTGTAAACGGTGCAATGGATGGGGCACCCGCGCGTGGCGTGCCCGGCCAAATGCAGATTTCCCAAGGGCCTTTGGCAATTGCACTTCTGTTAAGCATCTTTACGCCAGGACGAAGGAGACTCGCCAGTTCGCCTGGTGTCGCCGTCGTCCCCAAGTAGGGGAACGACAAACTTAAGGGCAGCAATCTCCTTCCGGACGAGTTCGATCGCCATCTCTTTCTCGCGCAGAATTTCGTAAAGATCCTTCATCACGCACCTCCAAAGAAGGCAATTCTACCAGTCGGGCCCAAACCCGACAGGGAAACTAGAACACAGAAGGACGCGGCCCGTCTCTGGGTGTGTATGTCTCAGAAGAATCGGCGCCGTAGGTCCTGCGTAACGCTGCCCCACCCCACCTCGCCATTTTTTCGACGAGATAAGGCGGGCGTTGCCCTTCTTCCGCTAGAGGCCGTCGCAAGGAATTTGCTTTTTGTGGCTCGGAGATTTTCGCGGTGGTGCATTTCGATGGCAAACCATGCAGGATCGCTGTGTGCTCTTTCCTTCTTCGGAAACCAATGCATAGGTCAACCCATGCCCGACCACGTAACCACCTTGTAGCCATCGACCGTGGCCTAGTAGCAACCGCAACGCGGTGACAAAATACAATCCAAGGCGCAAGCCCTGGGTAGGAAGGAAGGAGGGAACAAGTCCTGTAGGGACGACAGAAAACCTGCGCTGAGAGCTGGAAGGTAACTCTGCGTTTCCAACCCCGATAAACCGGGGAACGTTCCGTTCGTCGCCATGTTCGCGCTAAGTGTCTTGGCGCCAAGACGAAGGAGACTCACCGGCTCGTCTGGCCTCGCTGTCGTCCACTAGTAGCGGGACGACAAATTTGAGGGCGGCAATTTCCTTGCGGACGCGCTCTATCGCCACCTCCTTCTGTCGCAGAATTTCGTAAAAATCTTTCATAACGCACCTCCAGGCGATTAATTCTACCAGCCGGGCGAACTGGACGGGGAAACCGCTGGATTGCAAACCTACTCCACTCTTCTAAGCGTCGAATAGTGACTGAAACATCGGGGAACGCTCTCTCTGCTCCATCCTGTGAATACCAATTGTGAATGGTCCGTTAAATCAGGCCCGCTTTTTCCGAAAATCGTGTATAGAACTTACGGAGCCTCTTTGTGAGTGAAGCCATCATTGAAGCCGTCGCCGTCGAGAAATCCTATCCGCAGCCCGACGGCACGCGCATCCAGGTCGTGGGCACGACCAATCTCGCCATCGAGACGGGCAAGATCGTCGCGCTGCTCGGCCCCTCGGGATGCGGGAAGTCCACGCTCCTCCGCATTCTGACTGGTCTCTCCCAACCATCATCCGGAACGCTCCTCTGGCACGGCAAGCCGTTGAATGGCCAGACGCCGAACGTTGCCATCGTCTTTCAGAGCTTTGCTTTGTTCCCATGGCTGACAGTGATACAGAATGTCGAAGCGCCGCTCGAAGCCAAGGGAGTCCCCGAGGTAGAGCGGCGGAAACGCGCCCTGCGCGCGCTCGACACAGTTGGCCTTGACGGCTTCGAGACCGCCTATCCGAAAGAACTCTCTGGAGGCATGAAGCAACGGGTGGGATTCGCGCGTGCACTCGTCGTCGAGCCTGAAGTTCTTTTCATGGACGAGCCGTTCTCGGCGCTCGACGTTCTGACCGCCGAGAACCTGCGCAACGAACTTCTGGAACTCTGGCTCAGCAAGAAGATGCCGACCAGCGCCATCTTCATCGTGACGCACAACATTGAAGAGGCGGTGATGCTGGCAGATCGCGTGATGGTCTTGGGCAGGAATCCCGCCCGCCTTCGCTCTGATTTCAATATCCGCCTCAAGCATCCACGCGACCGCAAGTCCGCGCGATTCGTCGAACTCGTCGACTATATCTACAAAGTCATGACTGAGCCGAATACAGAGCACACGCTGCCCGACGCAGAAACGACGGCCGAAATCATCCTGCCCACCGGAGGCCTGACCAAGGATACATTCAAGAAGCAGGAGGCTCCAATCCGCACCGCGCGATACCAGATGCTGCCGCATGCTCGCGTCGGCGGCATCGCGGGTCTGTTGGAGTTGCTCCGAGATCGCGGCGGCCGCGAAGATCTCTTCCGCCTCTCCGAAGAACTGGTAATGGACGTCGAAGACCTGCTGCCGATTCTCGAAGCCTGCGTCCTGCTCGGTTTCGCTCTTCTGAAGGAAGGCGATGTCCAGATCACGCCGCAAGGGATCGAATTCGCCGATGCCGACATTCAACGCCGCAAGGTGCTCTTCCGTGAGGCGGCGCTTGAGCACATCACAATCCTGAAGCAGATCGACAGCATCCTCAAGCGCAAGGCGGATCATTCCATCAACGACGAATTTTTTCACGATATCCTCGATGAACATTTCGCAGAGGACGAAGTAGAGCGCCAGTTCGAAACAGCCATGAACTGGGGCCGCTACGCCGAAATCTTCGACTATGACCGGGAGAAAAATCTGCTGATCCAGCCAGAACCGCCGCCCGCCCCGGACACGCCAGTAAGCACTCCAGCGCAGTCCTGAAGAGATACTTTTTCTTTGTGGTCTCTGCGGCTTTTCTTTGCGACCTTAGCGGTTAAAGGTTTTGAGTTCGAACCATGAAGAAGCCAACCATCAGCCTGCGAGGATTCACGGCCTACCGCCTCTGGACGCAACTGCCCCGGGTCGAGATCTCCTTTCTTCCTGACCTGCTGATGTTCGCCGCTGCCATGGCTCTGTTCTATGGCGTGCTTGAGGTTGGCCGCGCCTGGCTCGGTCCTTTTACGCCAGAAGTGGAAATCTCGCGCAGCCTCTGGGCGTTACCCGCCTACGCCGGCTACTCTCTGCTCCGCATCACGATTGCCTACATCCTCAGCCTCGCTTTCACTCTCGTCTACGGATACGTCGCCGCCTACAATCCCAGGGCTGAGCGCTTCATGATTCCTCTGCTCGATGTGCTGCAGTCGATCCCCGTGCTCAGCTTTCTGCCGGGCGTCATGCTGGCGATGGTAGCGCTGTTCCCGGGCCGGCAACTGGGAGTCGAGGCCGGCGCCATCCTGCTGATTTTCACCGGACAGGTCTGGAACATGGCCTTCAGCTTCTATGCCTCGCTCAAGAGCATTCCGAAAGATATGCGCGAAGCCGCCACTATTTATCGCTTCAGCTGGTGGCAGCGCTTCGTTGAGATGGAGTTGCCATTTGCCGCCATCGGGCTGGTGTGGAATTCGATGATGTCCGTTGCCGGCGGATGGTTCTTTCTCATGGCTTGCGAGATGTTCGTGCTCGGATCGCGGGACTTTCGCTTGCCGGGCCTCGGATCGTATCTCCAGACTGCGGCCAGCGCGGGCGACACTCGGTCGATTCTGTGGGGCATTGCCACCATGGTTGCGGTGATTGTGCTGCTCGATCAATTCGTCTGGCGACCAGTCATCGCGTGGGCCGAGAAATTCAAGGTCGAGCAGGTCGAGAGCACCGACGCTCCACGCTCCTGGGTGCTCAATCTATTCCGCCATTCCCCGGGTCTGCAGAGGATTCGCAACCGCACCGTGCTGCCGCTGCGCGAAAAGCTCATGCTGTTCTTTACCCGAGAGCGCAAGACGGACGAAGCCGAGCAGTCGAGTCCGTGGAAAGTGTGGCTCACACGCGTGCTGGCAGTTGCGCTGCTCGCGGGCACGGGCTACGCACTTGTCCGCGTGGCCATGCTGCTTAGCGGATTGCAGAAGGTCGAACTGCACGAGGCCGGCATCGGACTCGTCGCAACCTTCTTCCGCGTGAACCTCGCTCTTCTGCTGGGTGCGCTGTGGACGATCCCGGTTGGTGTTGCGATCGGCTTCAATCCCCGCCTGGCGCGCATCGCCCAGCCGCTAGCGCAGATCGCCGCCTCGGTGCCGGCGACCGCGCTTTTTCCAGTCGTGCTCCTTCTTCTGATCCGTGTAGGCGGGGGGCTTGGCTTAGGGTCCATCGCTCTTTTATTATTAGGGACGCAGTGGTACATCCTGTTTAACGTCATCGCAGGCGCAATCGCGATCCCGACGGACCTGAAGGAGTGCTGCTCGGTTTTCCGGCTCGAAGGGATCGAGCGCTGGAAAAAGCTGATCTTGCCAGGCATCTTCCCCTACCTGGTAACTGGCTTGGTGACGGCATCGGGCGGCGCATGGAATGCGAGCATCGTAGCCGAGTACTTCCACTTCAAGGGCCACATCTACACCACAACCGGCCTGGGAGCTACCATCAGTCAGGCCACCGACAGCGGCAACTTCGATCTGCTCCTCGCCGCCACCATCCTCATGGCCGCCACGGTAGTGACCGTCAATCGCCTCGTGTGGCGCAGACTCTACGCACTAGCCGAGACGCGCTACCGCCTCGAAACTTGACGGAATTGTTTGCGCTTCCGAATCATCTCTGCTTACCGCAGTCACCGCTCGAGCGTAGTTTTCCTTCGTGTTACTTCGTGTCCTTCGTGGTTCCCGCTCTTATTTCATCAGAATTTAACGTGTTCTTCATACGGTCGAAACGGGCTTTCGATATGGATATACCATGCCATCAAACCAGCTGCAGAAAGGTGAGACGCAAGGGGGAGTCCTCTCCCGCGTCGCGCAATTTCCCGGCCTGGCCGGAAAGTTGGCTCCGGTCGATAAAGTGAGAGATCTGTACCGGCGGCTGCACGACTCGACCGAAGGTTTTCGTCTGGAGAATCTGCTCGCTGAGATGAGGATCGACTTGCAGGTCCACTCGGCGGATCGCGCCCGCATTCCATCGACTGGGCCGGTGGTCGTGGTCGCCAATCATCCGTACGGTGTGCTCGACGGAGCCCTGCTGACTGTCCTTCTTACTGGTGTTCGCCCCGACGTCAAGGTTCTTACCAACTTTCTCCTCGGAGATATTCCTGAGCTGCAGCAGAACTGTATTTTCGTCGATTCTTTCCAGAGCGATCGCTCCGGCGAGTCCAACCGCAAAGCGATCCGTGAGGCACTGGCCTGGTTGGAGCGGGGAGGCATGCTTGCCATGTTCCCCGCAGGCGAAGTATCGCAGTGGCACATGCCGGCCGCGCTCCTGGCGGATCCTGAGTGGAGCGATACGGCGGTGCGCCTCATCCGCCGGACCGGCGCCACGGCACTGCCGGTGTTTTTCCGCGGGCACAATGGCGTCGGATTCCAGTTGCTGGGCATGATCCATCCCAGGCTGCGTATGGCATTTCTTCTGCAGGAATTTCTGAAGCAGGAGGGCAAGACCGTGGAAATGCGCGTGGGAAGCCCGGTTCCACCCGACGCGCTCTCTGCGGTGGGCAGCGATCGTGAAGCCATGGAGTACCTCCGCTGGCGTACGTATTTGCTGGCTCGTCGGAGAAAAGCCGAGACATCGTGGCCCATGGCGCTGCGTCACAAGCTTGCCTCCAGAATTCAGGAACCGATTGCTGCACCCATTCGCGAAGCCTTGCTGGCCCGCGAAATCCAGACGTTGTCCGGCGACCGGTGCCTTGCCGAGAATGCGGAATTCTCGGTGCATCTCGGAATGGCAGGGGAAATCCCCCAGCTCCTTCTCGAAATCGGACGTCTGCGCGAGTTGACCTTTCGCCGCGCGGGGGAGGGTACTGGCCGAAGCCGCGATCTCGACTCCTTCGACGATTATTACTGGCATGTCTTGCTCTGGAATAAGTCAAAGCGCGAACTGGTTGGAGCGTATCGCGCCGGCAACACGGCGGAAATCATTGCCGGGCGCGGTTTGGCAGGACTCTACACTAGCAGCCTGTTCCGCTACGATAGCCGGCTGTTCGAGAAACTCGGTCCAGCTCTCGAATTAGGACGTTCCTTCGTGCGCCCCGAGTACCAGCGCCATTACGCGCCGCTCCTTTTGTTGTGGAAGGGAATTGCTCGCCTCATCGCGACGCATCCCGAGATACCGATTCTCTTCGGAGCGGTCAGCATCAGCAACGACTACAACAAGGCCTCGCGCGAGATGATCTATCGATATTTCGAGTCTCGCATGCAAGACGACAGCCTGGCAGGTTTGATCGAACCGCGCCGTCCATTCCGCCCCGGGCTATTGCATCGTTGGGATTGCCGCGCCATGTGCCGCGCTTTGCGTGACCTCGATGAACTATCCGAGCCTATCACCGACGTGGAAGCCGATGGCAAGGGTTTGCCCATCCTGCTGCGGCAATATGCCAAGATCGGTGGCAAACTCCTAGGCTTCAACGTCGACCGCAAATTCTCAAACGTCCTGGACGGCCTGGTCGTGGTAGATCTACGCCAAACCGATCCCGCCGTGCTCGACCGCTACATGGGACGTGACGCAGCACGAGCGTTCAGAAAGATGCACGCCGCCCAGCAGTAGCACCAGCATCCTACGGCCCAGCAGCAAGATGAACTGAGTGCCCCGCCTCTGGCCGACTTTGCCAGAAGTGGGAGCTTTGACAAAGCGAAGTCAAAGGGCGCAAAACGAAAAGGCCCAGCGAGTGCTTGAATCATCCGGGCCGCGAAGCGGCACAAGAATAAAGCCCCTGGCGTAAGCCATGGGACCGCCGCGAGAAAATAGCTAAGAGCTCCGGAGGAGCGAAAACGCTGGCTAGCTCAACACCCACCGAACCTAGTTTAATTGCGTTCTTTTCGCTGGCAAAATACAAGCCTGCTCCGCATCCCGCAGCACCCGCTCCAGTTCCTGTCCTATCACCGCGAGTTCCCCCTCATCCATCAACTCCTGCAACCTCTCAAACAACTGCCGCTCTTCTTTCCGAATGTGCGCCGAAAGCCCCTGCGCGAACTCACCTATCTCCCCACCAGACATGCCCTGCGCCTCCGCCAAGGCGAATCGTTCCCGCAGCCACGCATGCTCCAAAAGTAGTTCCTCCACCAACAGGTTCAATTCCGGCAGTGCCCGGGCCACCGGAAACACAAACTGTTCTTCCGCCGCGAAGTGAATGCGAATTTCAGCGCGAAAATGCTGTGCGATTTCCGCCTGCCAAGCAGCCATGTCCGGCTCGGGAATCGGCGACGCCCGGTCGATGCGCACGCACAGCGCCAGCGCATGCTGATGCTGCCGTGACAACGGAACCAGATTCTTGTCGCGCAGCATGATGTTCTACAAGTCTGCTGACACCAGTTTCGGCACCGTTGTGATACCTTCGGCGGAGTTAGGTTCCACCGCAGGACGCACGGTCAGCCAATCCGTCCGCACGCGCTCCCACTCCTGGATCAGCATTCCGTTGGCTTCGAAGAAGCTGCGAATCCGGTACCGCTCCCATCCCGCGATTTCCTCGAGGATCGGAGCCAGCACCGCCAGCGCACTGGTGCTAAGCACGGTCCGTTTCGCAATCTGCGAAACATGGGGCGATTCGGAAACAGCGATGGTCAGCCCATCGCGCGCATTAATGTGCAGCATGACATGGATGTCCGAACTGCCGTCGCCCGTATAAATAACATGATCCGGCCCCACCACTTGACGAAGCAACAAATCGTCGAGCACAGCCACTTTGCCGTAACCTGCTGTGGCACGCACGATCGTATCGATCTCGCCCGTCGGCTTGTATCGGAATTCCGTTCCATAAATGTGATCGACCGGAACAATATCTTCTAACGCCGACTGAACGATCTCGACCGGTGCGGCCGAAAGCACGTAAAAGTCGAACTGGTGCCCGTCAATACCCGAGGCCAGAAGTTCATACAAAAGCTTGATATCGCTTTTCAGGCGGATACGCTTGCCCACTTCGCGCAAATGTTCCTTGCGCACCTTCGCCTTGAACTCCGGATCGTGCAGCAGCAGATAAGCCAGTTCGGCTCCTTGCTGCACCAGGTTGATCTTGGCCATGCCCTTGGACTTGCGCTCGAATTCCTCCGTCGGAATGCCGACCAACTCGGCGAGCACATACCCGGAATCGTTAAACGTGAGCGTCTGGTCGAAATCGCTTGCGAAAATGTATCGTCTCAAAGCAGCGTCTGCCATATGCGTATTCGATTCGGTGCGCGCACTTATGCACCATTAAAAGAATTGATGGCGATTATATGCCCGTTGTTTCATGAGTTTACGAACGATTCTCGCCATCATCACCATGGAGGAAGCATCGAGTGAGTACCAACTCAGACCGTTTTTACGTCATAACCGGCGGTCCTGGATCAGGAAAGACTTCCCTCATCAAAGCCCTGCGCTCGCGCGGTTATGACTCCACAGTCGAAGCCGGCCGGGCAATTATTCAGGACCAGGTAGCGATCGATGGCCGTGCTCTACCTTGGCGCGATCCTCTCCACTTTGCCGAACTCATGCTCTCGATGGACATGCAGTCGTATCGCCTGGCCGAACAAACTGTCGGACCAGTGTTCTTCGATCGCGGCATTCCCGACGTGCTCGGGTATTTGCGCCTCATGCATATTCCAGCACCCGAACACATGCAAAACGCCGCAAAGGTTTTTCGTTACAACCATGTCGTTTTCGTTGCCCCGCCCTGGCGTGAAATCTTTCAACAGGATCAGGAACGCAAGCAGGATTTCGGCGAGGCAATCCGTACCTACGACGCGTTGGTCGAAACGTACAAGTCCCACAACTACGAGCTTGTGGAAATTCCGCGTACATCCATCCAGGATCGGGTTCGTTTCGTGCTCCGCAAAATCGGCATCGATCCCGGAATCTGAGGGCAGCGGAGATCTCTGTTAGGCTGGGGAAACGGCTGAATACACGTCGAAAATAGAAGGTGCTCGATGAAAATGGCGCGCGTGATCCTTTTTACTGGCCAGATTGATGCAATGAGCGAGTTCTACGGAAAGGTGCTGGGCCTCAAACAAGTCACCAGCGAAAAGGGATGGCGGGAGTTTGCCGCCGGCAGCGCGACAATAGCGCTCCACTCCGGCCCGTCGTCACCGGGCCGCAAGGGTCCAAAGATTGTATTCCATGCCGACGACGTAGTGGCCCTCCGCGAAACACTGGTGGCGCGCGGAGCCAGTTTCGGCAAGGTCCGGCAGGGAGAGATCTTTTGCCTTTGCGACGGCAAAGACCCCGATGGCAATCCCATTCAGCTGTCCAACCGCTGAATTCAAATCAGGTGCCGCTCCCGAATCCTTCGTGAACCTTCGTGTCCTTCGTGGTTAGAGCTTTTCTTTCAGCTTGCCCGGCTCGCTTTACTAAACTCACCAGCGCGTCCAGAATAGAAGGTTCGACTGCAAATTCGATTTACTTAAAGAGGAGCCTCATGGCAGTAGTAACTGGTGAACTGATTCGAGCAATGAATTACGTAGAAGACATCACGGCGACTCTTCGCCGCATTTGTATTTATATCCCCGCCATGAGCCCCGATGAGCGCAAGCGCCTGGCAGAAGTCATGCGCGGGGCCGCCGCCCAGGTCAACGCCGCCATCGCCGACCTCGAAAAGGCGGAGAAGTAGGTGCCTGGGGTCCAGACGATTGCTGTGATCGGCGCCGGCCTTATGGGGCGTGGGATTGCTCACGCCGCCGCTCTCGGCGGATACCGCACCATCCTCGAAGACCTGCTTCCAAATGCCCTGCGCAGGGCGGGAACTGAAATCCGCGCCAATCTCGACAAAGCCGTGGAACTGAACAAGGTCACGGCCGCCGATGCCGATGCCGCCTTCCGTCGTCTGGAGTACGCCGGTTCCGTCGAAGAAGCCGCCCGTGAGGCTGACCTCGTCATCGAAGCTGTTCCCGAGGAAATGGAATCGAAGATCGAAATCTTCACCTTGCTCGACAAGATCTGCCGCCCCACAACGATCCTCGCCTCGAATACGTCTTCTCTCAGCGTGACCGAAATCGCCAGCGTCACCTACCGCGCGAAAAAGTGCCTCGGCATGCACTTCTTCAATCCCGTGCACAAGATGAAACTGCTCGAAGTCGTGCGCGCGCTGGAGACCGACGAAGAAACGCTAGCCACCGCCGTCGAAGTCGGCAAGCGTATGGGCAAAGAAGTCGTCGTGATCAAAGAAAGCCCCGGCTTCATCACCAGCCGCATCAACGCTATGATCGGCAACGAAGCCTTCTACATGCTGCAGGAAGGAATCGCCTCACCGGCAGACATCGACAAAGCTCTAAAGTTAGGACTGAATCACCCGATGGGTCCGTTCGAACTGGTCGATCTCGTCGGCCTCGACACCCGTCTCAGCATCCTCGAATACCTGCAAAAATCCCTTGGCGAAAAATACCGCCCCGCCCCGCTCCTCGTGCAGTACGTCAAGGCGGGAAGGCTCGGCCGTAAATCCGGCCGCGGCGTCTTCGAGTATCCCGAAGCCAAAGAATCAAAGTTATAGCGCCAAAAGCGGCCTCCTCGATCGACAGGAGGCTTTCCAAACCCGGCACTACCGTGGAAGGGCGGCCCCTCAAGCGCCGTGTTGGCGCACCCAAAACGATTGGGCTTTAGAGACTGCCTGAGAACTACCACTGAACGCAACCGATGCAGCAACCACCACCAAAACTCCAGCCGCGCGGCGGCGGGATCTGAAAGCCCGGCACGGAAGTGGAACAAATGCGCGAGTCCCGTAGGGACGACACAGTTCTCCCGCGCACTCTTTAGCCCCTGAGAACACCGGGCGGCGATGCTTGCCGGACTGGTCTAATCCTCGAAGAGTCCCAATCTTCCATACAGCCTGATCACTTTCAGCGACTGCGGAGTGTAAGGTTACACCTAGGTAACGCCACGTGAGAGCCATTGTCCTGCTGTGACCGTGGTCTCACACTAATTGGCGACAGGAGAACATGCAGCATGCGCTCGAGTAAGCGAACCAATGTAGCCGACCAAGGCCGAGACCTGGGCTTCTGGTTCCTATGCCTGATGCTGCTCGTTCTTGGTTTCTTATGGAAGCTTTAACGGAATCTGAACAGCATCGGCCGGAAAAGGGTCAATACCTATGACTTCAGAGTGTAAAGGTGGTGGCAAGTTCGTCGGCAAATGGAGCGTCAGCTCTCGAAACACCACCCCATGTCCGGTCTGTCGCTCTCCCCAACAAGTGAAACCATATGGGGGGCGTTACAAAATCGCCGACCACCGGCCAACAGGAGATAACAACGAGGCACAATCGGCTGGGAAATGCTAAATCCTTCTCTACCACTCAGAATCCCTGTTCCGGGCATTTTGAGTGAAATCGCGATGTTATGCCAGTGATCGCTTGAGAATCGCTCGCCTCACCTCGCAGGTCGGCGGAATGGCAAACAACAATCCAGATTATTGTTTGGAACCGCGCACACACAGCGCACGCTTGCCGTAGGAGTAACCGCCTTGATCGTTATCCGGTTCACCTGAGTTGAAGTCGAAGAAGTACGCATACCCAACCGGGCGTCCGCGATCATCCATTCTGAAATTGCTGCTCCATTGGTTACCTGTCAGGAACAGATTGCCCTTCACATGAAAAGTGAAGTCCCTTTGCTTTCGGCGGGGGCCTGCCAGCCCGGGAGCATTGGCCCGGCTGTCATAGATGCCTTGCAACTCGGCCATGTTCGGAAGCCTCCAGTCGGCATAGCCTGCCAAACGCAGATCGCGGCAGTACTTCATCGCCTTTTTCCAACTCACGTCTTTGGTGGTATCGCTCCCCGTCCACATTAGACTGGTGGATGGGTCGATCCAGAAGCCGTGCGCCTGAGTTTGTTGCGCCTGCCCTTGCTCCTGCGTCGAGGATTGAGCGCCAGCGATCAGGACGAGCGTACAGCAAGAAATCAGAACAAGCGTCGCCTGCCACTTCATGATGTTCGTTCCTGATTAAGAAAGGGGTTTTCAGCCCGATTCGAGGGCAGCGGCTTGGCATTTTCCGCGCCGCTGCATATGTGAGCCATTGCCGCAGTTTAAGCAGGTTCTTCTTACGAATCCATTTGTATTGCGACTCTTTCAAGAGTGTCCCATTGGTCACGTTGGTAATTGTCGAGAAGGCCATAGCGCTCAAGTGGCTCGAGTCCCGCGCGACGTTGACCCGCGGCCGGCTTCCCAAAATGGGAACGCCTCCTCCTTCTTTTTTCGTTTTCCATTGACTCTCATCTTCGCGATCTGAAATCCTATAACTTCCGCTCGCGATCTTTGACAGACAACGCTGGAGCTAAACCCTTGTGGCTCAAGATTTTGCCCGTAACTCATTGAGCCCCAAGATTTTCTCTCATATTTCCCCGCTAAGTGGATGATTCGAATAGACCGAGGGGGAGGGGGGTGGCAAAAAGATAAACACGCTTGAAAGCATGGAACTGACTTAGCGCCTCCCAAAACTCAAACCGGACAGTGCAGAAACCTTCTCCGCATCCACGCCTTTACTCGCGATCAGCACGTGAAAGCTCTCACCCATTCCTGCTGGCGTAACCAGATGCTTCAATTGCAGCGCCACCTTTGCCCGCTCTTGCGGCAAGCGGCATTCTTCAAATGCATCCCCAAACTGATTCGCCTCACCAATCCCCATCAGAAATTGCGACTGCGTAATCAGTTTCTGCGCACACAATCCCCGCTGCTTGGCGACTGCGGCAAGCGCGGTGAAATTTACGTCAGCCGTAATGTCCTGCTCGCCCGGAGCTTCATACGGATTCGCGCTCACCGAATGCTGCCGAATCGCCTTCACCGTTCCGCGATGTCGTCCCGCAAGTTGCTCCTCGCGCGTGTAGCCATAATCGATCGCAACCACAAACCCACGCTCGATCTCGCACGCGGATAACATTGTCCTCTGCGCCTGAAGTGTCACCTCGACGCGCTCTTCCTCTTCCGGATGAATCGAGTAGCGATCTAGAAACTCTAACTCCTCCGCAGAAGGCGAAGCCCAGGTCTCCACAAAATGTCCGTCGTGAGAATCAATGCGAAGCGATCCGCGATGAGACACGATCCCAACCGGTATCGCATCGAAGAACTCATTGGCAAACACGATCGTCGAAAGGTTCTTGGGATTTCCCTTAACCTCCGTGAAAGCCGCCTTGCCTGATTCGAACCGCTTGCTCAGTATTTGAGTGATCCGTTCCTGCAAAGCCATCGATTGCTCCACGAGTTCGTATCGCAAAGCGTGAAAGAAACTCGGAAACTTTTTCTCCGACCAGTCCAGAACATCCTGTGCGAACAGCCCTCTTCCCGGACCAAGCTCTCGAATCACGATCCGCTCAGGCAAGCCCAACACGCGCCACATCTCGTCAAACTGCCGCGCCAGCAATCGTCCAAAGACTGCATGCACGTCGCTCGATGTGTAGAAATCGCCGGCTTTGCCGAACTGCGCCGCGCTCCGCGAGTAGTAGCCCAACTCCGGATCGTAGAGGCAAATCTCCATGTAGCGAGAGAAGGGAATTGGTCCGCGCTCACGGATCTCTGCTTCGATCTTCCTCCGCAGTTCGTTCACATCTCCTTCCTCTGACGGTCCTTGCGATCCTGCGGCGTGCGAATGAACATCTCCACGAAGTAGTCGTGCAGCGCGTCGTAGAGTTGCCGCTGGAAGCTCCACTCAAACTGCGGATCGTCGAGGTCCCGTGGATGCAGATCGAAGTAGTACGTATGCACCGGAATGCTCTCATCCTTGAACCGGATGATGACTTCCACGCCCTCGCCTTTCACACGCGCGGAGAAAGTCAGCAGCGGATGTTCATAGAGACGAAGCTGCGCCAACACGCGATCAAGCCGGATATGCGAGTCCTCTGGCATCGAAGGATTGTAGACCATCGAAAGGCATGAACCACAAAGGACACAAAGGTACACGAAGGTTTTTGTAGGAAAGACCTCCTTCGTGTCCCTTCGTGCCCTTTGTGGTTGAAGCTTTAGTTTGTGATCTACTCGTAGCGCAGTGCTTCAATCGGGTTCAGTCGCGCCGCTTTGATTGCAGGCAATATACCGCTGATGATGCCCACGAAACTCAAGATCGCCGTCGACCACAACAGCGTAGCCAAATTGATATAGAGGTGAATGTCTCCCTCGCTGGCGTTATCTTCGAATGCGCTCCAAAGCGTCAGAGATCCAACACACCACGAGACGAGATAGGCGAGCACGATTCCGAGCAGTCCGCCGAGAATCGTGATGACCAGAGCTTCAGCCAGGAACTGGAACAGAATGTGCCAGCGATGCGCTCCCAGAGCCTTCTCGACGCCGATCTCGCGCGTCCGTTGCGTTACCGACACCAGCATGATGTTCATCAGTCCCACGCCGCCGATTCCGAGCGTGAGCAGGCCGATGAACCCAAGCAGGATCTTGATGCCGGTCGAGATCACCTGAAGATCCATGAGATCAGAGAACACATCGAAGACAAAAATCGCCCGACGGTCCTTGGGATTGAAGCCGTGATGGAATCCCATGGACTGACGCACGCCGTCGACGACTTTCTGATGATCTCCTTCGTATTCCATCACGACGGAGTTCAGGTAGTAGGTGTTCATCAGATCGCTCATGGCGCTGTAGGGAACGTAGACGTGTTCGTTGATGTTGTCGTCTCCGTTCTGGATCTGATGTTTGAGGATCCCGACGATCTGGTAGGAGATGCCGTCGAGGCGGATACTCTGGCCGACCGCATCTTGGCCGGAAAAGAGTTTCTTCTTGGCGTCGGAGCCGATGATGGCGACGCGCGTATGCGTGAAATCGTCAGCCTCGCTGAAGAAACTGCCTTGGCCCATCTCCAGTTTGCGCATCCGTCCGTAGGCAGCGTAAACGCCGCTCACACCGTAGTTCGCGCTACGCGTGCCGTAAGCGACGACGCAATTCTTGAACGCTTCAGGCGAGACGCGCTTCAGCAAGGGGACTTCGGCCCGTATGGAATCGAGGTCGTTGATCGTGAGGCGAACTTGCGTGCCTGCCTTGGTTCCTCCTGCCTGCAACTCGGTGCGTCCCGGGAAGATGAACACGAGGTTGGTGCCGAAGGAGCGGAACGCCGACCACAGGCCACGCTCGAAGCCTGAGCCGTATGCGAGCAGCAACACCACCGTCGCGATGCCCCACGCCATGCCAAGCATGGTCAGCATGCTGCGCCGCCGATTGTGGCGGAGAGCGTTATAGGCTTGCGATGCGAGATCTACGATCATGAGCAGCTCCTGCCTCCTGGCTTCTAGTTTCAATTTCGTTCCGCCTCGCTTCGCTTCGGCGGGACAGCCGAGGCGGCTGTCGCTACGTAATCACTCTTGTCTCAAGGCTTCCACTGGAGGCAGCAAAGCGGCCTTCCTCGCCGGATACAAGCCTGCTGCGATTCCTGCGATTGCGAGCGAACCGATGGCTGCCAGCGCGGATGCGGGAATGATTCTTGGCGTATCGAAACCTTCCGGCGAGGGAAGCATCGCGAGCAGAGTCACAAATCCGGTCGCGATGGCCAACCCGATTCCTCCGCTGAATGCAGTGAGGAACGCTCCTTCGATAAAGAACTGCGTCAGGATCGCGCGGTAGGTCGCGCCCAGCGCTTTGCGCAAGCCGATTTCCTTGGTTCGCTCCGTCACCGAAACCAACATGATATTGATGATCCCGATCGCACCCAATCCCAAGGTTACGACGCCGACGACGCCCAGAAACCAATCCATGGCGTCAAAGATCTTGCCGACGCGCTTCATGTTCTCGATCGTGTCCCAGTCTTCGAAGGCGTCTTGGAGTTTGGGGCTGAAACCATGACGCCGCGCGATGATGCGGTGAATTTCTTCTTTCGCCTCGGCGTGCAGATCCTTTTCGATGGGCTGATAGTTGAGGAACGAGATTGCGTCCTCGGAGTTCGCCTTGGTTAGCGGGAACAGATCGCGCATGGTTTCAACCGGAATGAAGATGCGCGAGTTAGTTCCATTATTTCCATCGCGTCCGACTTTGGCGACGATGCCGACGATGTCGAAGTTGATGCCGTTGAGCAAGATCGTTGAACCGACGGCAGGACGTCCGGGAAACATATTCTTGAGCAGTTCCCATCCCACTACAGCGACGCGACGCCGGTCTGTTCCATCCTGGCTATTGAACCAGCGCCCCGGGGAGATAGGGACGTTGCGAATCTGGTTGTAGTCTGCCGCCACGCCAAACACCTGCCCGTTGGTGGAACCGTAATCGCTGACCGCGCGAATGTCCTCACGATTCAGCACCGGAGATAAAGCGCCCACAAACTGGGCTTCGTTGCGGATCGCGAGGTAATCCTTATACGTGAAGTAATAAATCTGCCCGGATTGTGTGCTTCCTTCCACCGCCGGAACGCGCCCGGGAAACATAAACATAATGTTCTGTCCGAGCGTCGCCAGCTGTTTTTCCTGGCCGCTGCGGAAGCCCTCGCCCAGGCCGACGAGAAGTAAGAGCGAACCCACACCCCAGGCGATGCCAAACATGGTGAGGAACGAGCGCAGTTTGTGCGCCCACAACGTGGACAACGACTGCCTGACGATGTCGAGAAGCATGCGCATGTGGATTTCTCGCAGAATCATGCCCCCACGCCTCCGGGGAGGAGCGTGGGGGCCCCGGGTAACGTTCAGGCGAGGGGTCTCAATCCCGCCCAACCATCTGATCAGAAGTACGCAGCCGGGTTCCTTAAAGTTCCCTACTGCATGTGGCAGTTAGACATCGTGATGCCGGAAAGGTTAGCGGAAATGGGGAATGCACGGCGGAGCCACAACTTCCTTACACTCAACCTTTTCTCGGGGTTGCCGATGTTAACAGGTACTTTCGAAACTCTCGCGCGCGGGAGGTTTTGTGTTGGTGAAAAGCGGTATGTCGAACTGGGAAAACCAGCAGAACAGGTCTGGAGATTCGTTTTCCGGCGAAGCATTTCAATTTCAGGTAGAAGCCAATCGGCATCTCGTTGTCGTCAAGTTCGGAAACAGGGTGACAGCCGAAGAAATCGGAGAGTATGTTCAGAAACTACGGGTCCACCCGTCATTTCACTCCACATTCTCCGAAATTGTCGACTTAAGAGAAGCGAAAGAAATTGAATTACAGGCGGATGATTTTTTGGCACTGGCCGATGAAGTCGATCCGTTTTCACCGGAAGCCAAACGCGCGTTTGTGGCGAAAACCTCGGTCCAGAATCATGCAGCTCGCATGCATAAGATCCTGCGATCGCAGAGAAACATCGAGATCTTTCGCACCTTCGAAGAAGCCGAGCGCTGGATTGGCTCGTAATCCGCAAGAGCTATTCCAAGCAGTACGTCGACGCTCAATGGCTACTGTTGCTTCTCTTTTGGCCGCTCATAAGCCTTCTGCAAATACTTTCGCGCTTCCTCTAACGCTCCGAAAGTGTTGTCGTTGGTCTGCAATGCCTGCCGGTATTGGCCGACTGCGCGCTCGCGCTGGCCGGTAATGTCGAAGATTTTTCCCAATTGCAAGCGGCTCCAGACTTCGGTCCAGCGGGGGTCGCCGTCGCCATCCAGCGCCGCACGGTAAGCATTGGCCGAGGATTGATAGTTCCGCTGGAAGAAGAAAACTTCGGCGATGCGATAGTGCGCCAGTGAGCTGTTCTTGTTGAGATCGAGCGCCTTGTTGAATTCGGTCAGTGCACCCGAGAGATCTCCCTGCTGCTGCATTGCCATGCCACGCAGGACGGAAGAGCGCAGCTTCACGTCGCTTGAGTTGGTCAGAACATGATGATCGGCGTCGACAGAGATGCGGCGCGGACGGCCGAATGTCTCGATGGTGAACGGAGAATTCGTTCCTACGACCTCAATGCGCTTGTTTTCCGTTCGGCCGTCGGTATCGATTCGCAGGTCGATAGGCATGCGGAACAGGTCGAGGTCCTGCGCGATCTCGCCGGTCACGCGGAACCCCGGCGTTTTCTCTTCCTTGATCTTGTCGTCGGTCTTATCGTCTTTGGCCGCTTGAGCTACTGTGGCTCCGCCCAGGCGGTACGTCGTGTATTTCACCTTGAACTCGGGTGCGCCAGTGGAGTCGAGCCACTGCGAGAAGAACCAGGTGAGCTGGTCGCCGTAATACTTTTCGGCAATCGTGCGGAAATCATCGGTGGTCGCTGATTTTCCCGCGTACTCGGAGGCGAACTCACGCAATGTCTTGTTGTATTTGTCTTCTCCGAGGACCCAGCGCAGCATGTGCAGGATCATCGCTCCCTTGTCAGTGGTGAGCGATTGAAATTCGGTGGAGAAGGTATCAAGCTTGCTCGAGCTCGACAGCGGCACGGTGTCATAAGCGAGCGCGCCGACCGACATATCTTTTACAGCTTCTTCCAGTCCCGCGGCCCCGGCGGCATTTTCGACGTACATTGCTTCCGAATAACGGGAGAATCCATCACTGATCCACCAATCGTCCTTGCTCGCGGGACTCACGGAGACTCCCCACCACTGATGTGCGATGCCATCCGCCAGCAGGCGATAGTTAGTCTTCTCCGTGATCGAGGAACTGGCGAGGCCGACGACTTCCGGCGCCCAGGCGTAGGGCAGCGTATCGGACGGCAACTCGACTATGTTGAGTTTCGGCGTTGGTAGCGGGCCGTACAGGGTTGTGAAGTACGTATATTCCTGAACAGCCGTTGTCGTGTAAGCAGGAGCCACGCTTTGATGCGTCGGCTTGAAGTAGACGTGCAGTTCCATGCCGGCTTCGTCGCTCTTGTACTCCTGAAAAACGCCAGCGACGATCGTGCCCGGAAAACTTGGCTTATCCGAAACGAAGGTGAAAGTCTTGGTTGGCAGAACCGTAGCTGCAGCCTTCTTGGCTGGAGCAACGTTGGAGACGGTACCCTTGCCACTGCCAATTACCAGCAGGTGCGCGGGCAAGGTAATGCTGATGGTCGAGGTGAAGCGATTCATGCCGTAACTGCTGACCGGGAACCAGCGTCCGGCATAAAACAGGAACGTGGTGTCATCGCCGATATAGGCCAGAGTCAGACCGGGAACGGGACTGTTGTCCGCATTCTCGAGTTGCCCCTCATATTCGAAGGTCAGAGTAGTGGAAGCATCCTTGGCCAAACCATTCGGCAGCGGAACACGCACTGTCGAATCCTGCGTCACGCGCTCCGCCGAAAGCGGCTGGTTCTTTTCGTCGAGCACCTTCGTGACCCGGAGGTCATTATGAAGCTCAAAAACCGCGACGCTGAGATCCTGCTGGGCGGTGAATTTTACCTTGGCCCGAGCTGTAATCTGGTGAAGATGGGGTTCGAGCGTGGCCTCAATCTGGTAATCATCGACCCGCAGACGGGCTTTCTCCGCTGCCCAGGATGGCTGGGCAAGCAAGGCCAGCAAGCACAGAGTCAGAGAACTGGTGAGGACGCTCAGAAAGCGTCGCAGGTCCATTGGCATTCAGGAGGATCTCCAGGAAATGATAACCCATTTCCTATGATGAAGATTCTGAACTAAAAGATGTGCCAGCACAAGATTCTCAAAAAGCAGGATTTGGCGCAGGCCTTCTGGCTGGAGCAGGTGGGCATTTCGTCTTCACTGCGAGGCCTGCTGATCGTGTGCGTGAGGCGTGAGCTTTTTCGAGAAAAACTCCTCCACCACTGCACCCATCGCGCTTCCTCCGATCCCGATCAACGTGTTCTCAAACGTCAGGCCGATGCCATTGCGGCTGGAAGCGGGATAGTAGAGATTGGACAGGCCTCCGGCGGCAAGGCTACCCAGGACGCTGGAGTAGTTGGGTTGCCAATGTCCGTTGTCGCCTTTGCAGATGACAGCGTTCGCCACCGCGTAAAAGAACCTGGATTTTTTACTGCCGGTGCCTTTATAGAAATAGCGCGGATCCTGCTTGAGAAGGGCGGGGAAGATCGCGTTTCCGAAAAAAGTCCCGGAAACGAAATCGGCATAAGTGGCGCCGAAGCGTTTGGCGTAGCCCTGGGCTCCCTGTCCATAGCCGCTGAAAGAGTTGTTGGCCTGCTCAATCCCGGCAATCACCCCGGAAAACCCGAAGGCAAACGGGTTTACTGCGAACTTCCAGCTCAGTTGAAATTTCTGCCGCGTGTTGAGCGGCGCGGCATCAGGAACGTAGCTGACGAAGTAGTTCGGAACCACGCCGAGGATGCGCTGGTTTTCTTCGACGTGGATCTGATCTTCAGCGATCTCCTCGCGCGTCTGCGTCACGTTGACTTCAATGGTCGTCGCCACTACGAGTTGAACGGGCGGGATAACGTCCTGCTCGCCAGGCTGAAGGATGCCCGATTGATGTTGAGTCGCGAAGCCTGTCGCCGAGACGGAGAGGTCAAAGGAACCGGAGGGAATATCTTTGAATGCAAAACTTCCATCGCCCCCTGACACGGATTGCAGGCTGAACGATCCTTCCGTTAAGACGACAGCAGCGTTGGGGATCTCTGCGCCATCCTTATCGACGACTGTACCGCTGATGGCCCCTGTTTTGGACGCGATGCCAGGTGCGGACCGGATAGCGTCCGTTCCGGCAGGCGAAGAAGTTGATTGCAATTGGGCGAACGACGAAACCGCAAAGAGGGCAAATGCCGTGAAGGCAAACGCCACATTCCGGAGGAGTCGAGAGCCGTGGCATGCGGGTCCACAACCCAAGCCTTTAATGTCGTGGCCGGCTTGACGGCCGCTAGTTAGTGCCCCCGCCACGAAATTCATCCCCCTTTGGAAACGGAAAACTTTTTTTGTCTACACGCAGGCAAGCATTACCCCGGGAACCCTCAGCTCTCAGTCAACTATGAACGACGGACGGGGTCGTTTCGAATTACTGCCGTAACCGTATAGATGCGTCCGGGGGTTTGAGAGTCAAAATGATTTGGGCAGCGCGGTCTGCGGGGTGCATGGCTGGATTGCCGTTCGTGTTCCCCCGGAGCTTGGTTCTTACTTGTGCCAACCCTTCCAGCATGCGTTGGCGGGCCGGCCCGTCGGCCAAAATGCTCTGCAAACAGGAGGCTACTTTGGCGGCGGTGAAATCGTGCTGCACCAACTCTGGCACAACTTCTTCTCCGGCAATCAGGTTGACCATGGCAAACCGCGGGACTTTGACCCTGGGCTTTCCGAGCATGTAAGTGAGGGGAGAGACGCGGTAGACCATCACGAAGGGAGTGTTCATCATGGCGGCTTCGACGGTGGCAGTGCCACTGGCGACGATGCCGGCGCGCGAATGAAACAGTGCGGGAAGCGCGTCTGAAACCAAGGTGATCTTCGGCTGCGCAATGAAGCTGCCCAGGAAGTTACGATCCAAGGTTGGGGCGACGGGAAGTAAAAATTCGTAATTGCTACCGAGCAGGGCCGCCGATTCCATGATCGTGGGCAGGTTCATCCGTACTTCTTTGACGCGGCTGCCGGGCATGAGAGTGATCCAGAATTTTCCGGGATCAAGGTGAAACTGCTCAGCGTAATCAGCGCGCGTAATCGTCGGATTCGGCAGCTCTCCCAGGGGATGGCCAACAAAGGTGGCATCAACGCCGCGGTCGCGATAGAACTTTTCTTCAAACGGAAAGATGACCAGCGCTTTGTCGATGTAGTCGCGCAGCAGGCGAACGCGTCCCTGGCGCCACGCCCAGAACTGTGGGGCCACGTAGTAGACCGTGGGAATGCCGCGCCTTTTCATTTGACGGGCGACCCGCCAGTTAAACGCGGGCGAATCGATCACGATGGCGAGGTCGGGCTTGCGGCGGTCGGCTTCGCGGATGAGGTGCTTGTAAAGGCCGAGAATTTTCGGAAGATGGCTCAGGATTTCTGTGATGCCGACGACCGCAAGGTCTTTGGCGTCGATGACGGTGTCGCATCCGGCGGCGCGCATGCGATCCCCGCCGACGCCGAAGAAAGTGAGATCGGAGGTTGAGGGCAGTGCCAGAACTGCGGAGCTTTGCTCCGCCGGACCGCCGATGGCAGCTGTCCCCACACGAGCACAGGCGCGGCGCAGGGCTTCTATGAGCTGCGCGCCGTACATTTCACCGGAGGCTTCACCGGCAGAGATCAGGATTCGCAAGCAACGATTGTAGCAACGGGGAAGCATGCGTAGAGACGTAGCTTTGCTACGTCTGCGCCGGCGGCGTCTCGAATGCATGGATGAACGATGCCGCCAGCAGAGACGTTGCAAGCAACGTCTCTACCACTGGCTATTTGATCTCAACGTCATCGATTTCGAAGGCGAACTTCCCGGGCGGTTGAGAGGCGGCGAATAACAGCGCGCTTAAGTCGCTACCGTCCGTTTGAAACGTGGTGAACGGGAACGTGTACTGTTTCCACTCCTTAGTGGCCACGAACTGGGTCATGGCCGGTATGCCGTTTTGTCCGGAGCGGCTTGCTGTGAGGACAATAAGAGTGTAGGTGTCGCCGTCTCCTTTGGCCCAGAAGCTGATTTCCTTCTTGCCGGACAGATTGACGGGCGCCATGGGTGCGCTGCCCGGAGCGAACATCGCTCCGGCCCAGCTGAACTGGCCGCCGCCGGAAATGATTTCACCGCTGATTTTCAGAGCGCCCTTGGAGCCGTTCGCGCCGGGTTGGGAAATCTCGATCGAGGCCTTCGACTTCCCGCCGATTATCTCGTCGGTGCTGGTGATCCAGGAACCATAGTTTGCCGCGATCTTGCCGTCGTCAAAGGTGCTGACGACGCCGGACTCCGACCCCGTGGGAGGCGGGGGCGGCAGCGGTTTGCCGGTTTCGCCGTGAGGCCCGAGCACAGTAAGTGCGACCATGCTGGTCTGGTCGGAACTGGGGCCGACCATGACATCGAACAGGCCGGGCTCAACCACGCGGTGCATGTCGATGTTCAGCATGCTCAGCATGTCGGGCGTGATGGTGAACTCGACGGTCTTTTTCTCGCCGGGCTTCAGTGTGATCCGCTGGAAGGCTTTGAGCTGCATGACAGGTTGAGTGACCTCGGCGACGCGCTGGTGGATATAGAGTTGCGGAACTTCGTCACCTTCGCGGGGACCAGAGTTGGTGACATCCACGGTGACTCTGGCTGTTCCCTCGGAGAGGATTTGCGTAGGCTCGATGCGGAGATTGCTGAACGCGAAAGTCGTATAGCTCAGCCCGTAGCCGAAGGGATAGAGCGGTTTGCGCGTGCTGAACGCGTAGGTCCGGTTCGCGGACGGCTTGTGATTGTAGAAATCGGGCAGATCGCCGACTGAGCGGGGAAAGGTGATGGGCAGTTTGCCGCCGGGGTTGACGTCTCCGAAAATCACGTTTGCTGCGGCGGTGCCGCCTTCCTGGCCGAGATACCATCCTTCGAGAATTGCCGGGACCTTCTCGGCGATGTAGTTGATGGAGAGCGGGCGTCCGTTGATAAGCAGGACGACCGTGGGCGTGCCGGTCTCGACGACAGCTTTCACCAGTTCGTTCTGCGCGCCGAGAAGTTCGAGGGAGTCGCGGTCGCCGAGGTGATTCTCGGCCCAGGCTTCGCGGTTGGTAGATTCGTTTTCACCGACTACGAGAATGGCGACGTCGGCTTTCTTTGCCGCTTCGGCGGCGGCCTTCACGCTGTCTTGCTGCGTGTCGGGGTCGATGAGTTTTACGTTGTTGGCGAACCATCCATGCCAGTCGTTCTTGGCGTCGGTGATTTTGCAGCCTTCGGCGTAGACAACGTTGGCTTTCGTGCCAACGCGGTCTTTGATTCCTTGCAAGATGCTGACGCCATGCGCGGGCTCGCGGCTGTATCCGCCGAGGTGGACGCCGTCGGCATTGGGGCCGATTACAGCGATGGTCTTGAGTTTGGTGAGATCCAGGGGCAGAAGATTCTTGTCGTTCTTGAGGAGGATGACAGCCTTCTGCGCCGTCTTCAGCGCGAGCACGCGATGCTCGGCGCTGTTGGTGGTCTTCTCGGCGTAGTCAGGATCGACGTAGGGATTATCGAACAGGCCGAGACGGAACTTCGTCGCGAGCACGCGGGCAACGGCACGGTCGACCATCGCTTCGGAGACGGTTCCTTGCTTTACCTGCCACAGCAGGGTGCGATAGACAGAGCCGTCGGAGAGGTCGTAGTCAACGCCTGCGGCAAGCGCCATGCGGGCGGCGTCGGCGTTGTTCGCGGCGATGTGGTGAGTCTCAGTGAGCATCTGCAGCCCGTTGCCATCGGATGTGACGTAGCCGCGGAATCCCCACTCCTGGCGCAGGACTTTGTCGAGCAGCCAGGGGTTGATGTGCGAAGGAACGCCGTCGATCTCGTTGTAGGAGGCCATCACGCTGCCGGCGTGAGCTTCTTCGATGGCGGCCTGGAACGGCACCAGGAAATTTTCGCGGATGATGCGCTCGGAGTAATTGCCGGGAGCGGTATTGGTTCCGCCTTCCGGCTGTCCATGAACGGCGAAGTGCTTGGCCGTCGCGACGACGTGGTGGCGGTCGATAGCGAACGAATCGCCTTGCAGGCCGGTGATTGCCGCGACGCCCATGCGCGAGGCCAGGAACGGATCTTCGCCATAGGTTTCTTCGGTGCGCCCCCAGCGCGGGTCGCGGGCGATGTCGAGCACAGGGCTGAAGACCTGGCCGATGCCGGCGGAACCGGCTTCATCCCCCGCGGCGGTGAAGACCTGGTGGACCAGTTCCGGGTCCCACGTGCTGGCGAGACTCAGCGCCTGCGGGAAGCTGGTGCTGCCGTACTCCATGAATCCGTGGAGGGCTTCTCCCATGAAGAGCTCGGGGATGCCGAGACGAGTTTTCTCTTTCAGGTAACGCTGCACGCCGTTGCGGAGTAAGGCGGCTTTGCGGGCGGGGAAGACGAGATCTGCGTCCCACCAGCGGCTCAGAACATCGCTCGCGGATTTATCGGTGTAGCTGCCGGTGGGGTCGATGACGTGGGTACGGTTGTCCCCGGCGGGCGCGATCTGGCCGATTTTTTCTTCCAGCGTCATGCGCGAGAGCAGGTCGGCAACGCGGTCATCGATGGGAAGAGCGGGGTTCTTGTATTTCGGGGTGTCTGCGGCCGGCGGGGCGCTCGCGGATTTTTCCTGTGCGGTGGAAGGCTTGGTGGGCTTCTTTTGCGCGGTCAACGGGAGGGAACAGAGCAGGGTGAGGCAAAGGATCGAGCGGAGAAGAATATCGATTTTTCTCATGAGGGGAGGGATGTCTCCTTCGGGACGGATAATGCTACTCCAAGATACGGCGAGGTGTCAGCGAGAGTTCCCGCAGTGGATGGAGAATGTGGGGACAGCTGCCTTCGGCTGTCCGCGGAGCGAAGCTCGGCAGGAATTTGCCAGCAGCGCAGCCGAGCTATGCTCGGCCGGACAGCCGATGGCGGCTGTCCCCACATTTTCTTCGATGGAGCGATGCCCGAGCAATTCCTGCTACGCGTCAGTTCACGGGCGGGGCGCCCGCGCCACACAACCAGTTAATGAGAGAGCTGAGCTCGTTCTGCGAGGAAGGTGTCCTGGCACTGTTTGGCGGTGGAGAGCAACTGCGTGAACTCTGGCGCCCCCCGGAGAGAGGCGAACATAGGGTCCTTCTGCATGGCTTGGTAGGCGCAATAGCGGGCATCGATGGCAGTCTTGAGCAATCGCAACCCGGCGGGCTTCTCACCGCAGAATGCCATATCGCCTGCGAAGAGATACCGGTTCTCGGGATCAGGGTTGCTCAGCAATGAGGCCTCGGCTTCGCTGCTTACTGGTTCTGGCTCGGCGTGAGGAGAATGGATAGACGACTGGCGATCTAGACACGCTGTCCAAAACTTGGTCGTCACACGCTCGGCCGGCAGTTTTTGAAGGGCTTCCCGGGCTTCTGGCAGTTTGCCTTCCGCCAAGAAAACCCGGACCATGTTCCGGTTGGACCAGTCCGATCCGGCATCCAGACGCATGAAGTCCATCGCGCGCTGGGGGTTCCCCATCGACAAGTAGGTAAGGGAACAGGAGCGGAAGCCAAAATTTCCGGGATCCAACGAAAGAGCGGTTTCACACTCCCGAGCCGATTCGTCGAGCAACCCGGCGTAACGGAGGACGTAGCCGAGGAAGAAATGGGCCCAGGCATTGCCGGGCTGGCGTTTCACCAGATCGGCCGCATCTTTGTACGCCATACCCAGCTGGCTTCGTTCGACCCGGTTTGCGATGAACTGGCCGGCGGCGTCAGCGAGGTTCGGATCCAAAGCCAGAGCGCGTTCCAGCGCTGTGTTCGATTTTTGAAAGCTGGCCTCACCGCCGTTCGAATATTGAGAATCCCAATAGTAGCGGATACCCAACTGGCCCCAGGCTGGCGCATAACTGGAGTCGAGTCCTACCGCGCGTTCCAACATTGCGATCGCATCCTTGTTGGGAAGAGGATCATGCGGAATTGCCAGGCTGCGCAGGTAGAGGTCGTAGGCTTCCTCGTTCTTGGGGCGAGTGCTGCTTTCGGTCGAGCCGGTGACTACTCCAAGTGCTGGGACGAGTCCCTGCTGAACTTTCGCCGTGATCTGGCTGCGCATAGCGATCATGTCGGGAGCGGCGACGGACATAGTGTCGCGCCAAAGGGTGCGGTTGTTGGCGACGTCCACGGCCTCCAGCGTGATCTGAAGCTGATCGCCTTCTTTCAGATAATGTCCGGTGACGATGTCCGTGACGTGCATCTCCAAGCCCGCCTGCTGCAAGTCCAGGTTGGGGCCGTTGTATTTGCTCGTAGTTGCGAAGGGGCGGATCGAGAGTGAGTGCACGTAACTCAGCGACGTGGCGATTTCATCGGGCAGGGCGAGACGTAAGAAATCGGCGTCCTTGTCGGCGCCCATGTTCTGAAAGGGGAGAACCGCGACGGTGATCGGGTTGGCAGAACTCGGCCCCCGAACGGCTTGTCGCTTCGTATACCAAAAGAACCCAGCCAGCGCGATTAGCGCAACCGCACCGACGGCTGCCGCGATCTGGGCGTAGGGAGGGCTTGGTACCGAGAGCCCACTTGCGCTATGGGGACTCACCGCAACGTGTCGGCTGGAACTCGACGGTCCCGTTACCGCACTCGATTCTCCGCTGGCACTCGCGACCGGAGAGAGCGTCCGTCCAGTATCAGTGTCCCGCTTAAGGCGTTGCAGGTCGCTGCGCATTTCTGAAGCGTGCTGGTAGCGCAGGTTGCGGTCTTTCTCCAGCGCTTTGTTGATGATGTCTTCCAGACGTGGCGGTACATCGCGATTCAGCCGCACCGGAGGCACCGGGGCGCGGTTCATGATGGCCTCACATATGACAGCCGAGCTCTCACCATGGAATGGCACGTCGCCGGTCGCCATCTCGTAGAGCACTGCGCCGAAAGAGAACAAATCGGTGCGGGAGTCCAGTTCGCGTGCCCGAACTTGTTCCGGCGACATGTAGGCCACAGTGCCGACCATCGTGCCCGGGCTGGTCAAGTGCGCTTCATCCAGAGTCTGCGTGTTGCCCGCCATGGCCTGGCTCGCTGAAGTGCTGGCCGGCGTGACTTTCGCCAGCCCGAAATCGAGGATCTTGGCGTGGCCGCGCTTGGTGACGAAGATGTTTGCAGGCTTGATGTCTCGGTGGACGATGCCCTCGGCGTGGGCGGCATCGAGCGCGTCGGCGATTTCAATGGCGAGACTGAGTACCGTGTCGCTGTCGAGCGGTCGGCCTGCGATGGCGTGCTTCAGCGTGACGCCGTCGAGGAACTCCATGGCGATGAAAGCCTGTCCCTCGTGCTCGTCGATTTCGTAAATGGTGCAGATGTTGGGATGGTTCAGCGCCGAGGCTGCCTGGGCCTCGCGCTGAAAGCGGCCCAGCGCCTGGGGATCTTTGGCGACGTTGTCGGGCAGGAACTTCAGGGCGACAAAGCGGTGGAGTTTGATGTCCTCGGCCTTGTAGACGACTCCCATGCCGCCACCACCAAGCTTTTCGACGATTCGATAGTGCGAGATGGTCTGGCCGAGCACTCGCAGAATGCTAGTGGGTTGCGGGGAGGGAGTCAATTCGGAAGAGCAACACGCGGCGATTTAATCGTAGGCGCTGACTGTGGATTCTCCGGCATTCGCGGGCGATAGCGCCCGCGCCACACTGATCTCCTGATCTTTGTATTGCAGTTGATAGAGCTTGTAATAGATCCCGCGATGCGCCAGGAGTTCCTGGTGAGTGCCCATTTCGCGGAGCTGGCCTTTGTGCATGACGATGATCTTGTCGGCGCGCTGGATGGTGGAGAGGCGATGGGCGATGATCAGCGAGGTGCGTCCTTCGACCATCCGGGCGAGAGCGTCGCGGACTTTGAATTCGGTCTCGGTGTCGACGCTGGAAGTAGCTTCGTCGAGGATCAGAATCTTCGGCTCGTGCGCCAGGGCACGGGCGAATGAGATCAGCTGCTTCTGTCCGGTTGAGAGCGTCGAGCCGCGCTCGCGGACTTCTTCGTCGAAGCCGTTGGGCAGGGCGCGGATGAAATCACCAAGATTGACGTCTTCGGCCGCTTGCTGAATGTGAGCGTCCTCGATCCGCTGCGTGCCCAGGCGGATGTTAGATCCGATCGTGCCACTAAAGAGAAATGGATCCTGCAGGACCACGCCAAAGCGCGCGCGCAGGTCAGCAGGGTCCATCTCTTTCACGTCCACACCGTCGATGCGGACTGCCCCTTTCTGGACGTCATAGAAGCGCAGGAGCAGGGAAATGAGGGTAGTCTTGCCGGCGCCGGTGTGGCCCACCACGGCGACGGTTTCTCCGGGATCGATGGTGAAGGTGACGTCGCGGAGGACCCAGTCGGGGGTTGCTGCAATTTCAGCGGGTGCCCCAACCTTCGTGCCTTTCGAAGTGTGGGAAGAACCATTGCCTGATGCCGCCTCGCTTCGCTTCGGCGGGACAGCCGAGGCGGCTGTCACTACATGGTCCTTGCCTGGGGCCGCCGGGCTTCGCCCTGGCGGGACGGGCGAGGCGCCCGTCTCCACACGTGCCGTGCTTTCCTCGGGAACATCTCTGTAGGCGAACCAGACGTGGTCGAATTCGATTCGGCCTGGGCCTTCGGGCTTCTTCGGTGCCGCGGGCGAAACGACCTCCACCGGAGTGTCCAGCATCTTGAAGATGCGTTCGCTGGCGGCCATCGCGGACTGCAGGATGTTGTACTTCTCGCTGAAATCCATGATCGGGCGGAAGAAGCGCATGGCGTATTGCGTGAAGGCGATGAGCACGCCGAGCGATGCTGCCGCCGCGACCGGGCGCAGACCGAGAGGATGCCTCGTGAACTCAAACGTGGTTACCGAAATTTTCCGAATGACGTCCTGCCCGCCCCACCAGATCACGGACGCAATTGCCACCGAGGAAAACAAGTCGACGATGGGGTAGTAGACCGAATACGCCAGGATCGCGTCTTTGAAGGCGTCCATGTGGCTGCGGTTGATTTCCGCGAAGCGGTCGTAGGCGCGGCGCTCGCGGTTAAAAAGCTGGAGCACCACCATGCCGCTCACGTGCTCCTGCAAATACGAATTGATGCGGGCGATGGCGGTGCGAATGCGGCGGTAGGAATCACGAACCTTGTCACGGAAAATCTTGGTCGCGAACACAATGAACGGCAACACGGCGAAGGTGATCAGCGCGAGCTTCCAATTCATGCAGAGCATGATCCCGAGAATCCCTGCGAGCACGAACAGGTCCTCGAAGATCGAGACCACGCCTGAGGTGAACATCTCGTTCAAGGCGTCAACGTCAGTTGTAACGCGCGTGACGAGGCGGCCCACGGGGTTCTTGTCGTAGAAGGCGACGTGCATGCGCTGCAGGTGACGGAAAATCTGGCTGCGCAGATCGAACATGATCTGCTGGCCGGTCCACTGCATGTAGTAGGTCTGGAGGAATTCCAGCACGAAGGTGAAGATCAGCAGGCCAAAGTAAATCGTGGAGATCTGCGCCATGCCAGTCAGGGGCGTCGGGCTCAGCCAACTCCACAAGCCGGACGTGGATCCATTGGTGGGGGCGAGGTAGCGGTCGACGGCGACCTTGACCAGATACGGACCGAGAACGTCGGCGAACGATTTCAGGATGATCGAGACAATAGCGACCCCTACCTGCCAGCGGTACGGACGCAGGTAGGTGAGCAGCCGGCGCATCAGACGGCTGTCATACGCTTTGCCTAGTACTTCTTCTTCCTGGGCCATCGGGTCTTGATCGCGGGTTTCTGGCTCGTTCCGCCTCGCTTCGCTTGGCGGGACAGCCGAGGCGGCTGTCACTACATTGTTCAGGGTACCTTAAATAGATGGCCGGGACCGCGGGGAAGATGGAAAAGGTTTGGGATAATGAAGGAGTGAGTCTGGGGATCTATATATCGGTGCCGTTCTGCCGGACGAAGTGCAGCTACTGCAACTTCGCGTCTGATGTGTTTTCGAAGGCGGTGTTTGATCGGTATGTGGACCGCGTCTCCGCAGACATCAGCAACGCGGCTCACATCGCCGAACAAATGGGGGGCAAGTTCGAGCGGGAAGTCGACTCGATCTATCTGGGCGGCGGCACGCCGACTGTTCTCTCCTCGGCTCAATTGCGGCGAATATTCGATGCTGTCCGCTCACAGTTCTCGATTAGGACGGGCGCCGAAGTTACGGTGGAGTGCGCGCCGGGGACCTTGACGGCGGAAATGCTGGAGACGCTGCTGCACTGTGGCGTGAACCGGGTGAGCCTTGGGGTGCAGTCGTTCGTGGATCAAGAAGCTGCCTCCGTCGGCAGGCTTCACAAGCGCGCCACTACTCTGGATGACATCGCACGACTTCGCACGGCTGGGATTACGAACATCAACATCGACCTGATTGCCGGACTGCCACACCAGACGGCGGAGAGTTGGAAAAAATCTCTACAGGAGACGATCGCCATTGGTGCGCCGCACGTCAGCGTGTACATGCTCGAAGTTGATGAAGATTCGCGGCTGGGGCGGGAGTTGATTGCGGGTGGGACGCGGTATCACGCGCATTTTGTTCCCGATGAAGACGCGGTGGCTGACTTCTATGTCGAGGCATGCGAATCGTGGGATGCGGCAGGAGTCGCGCAGTACGAGATTTCCAACTTCGCGCCTGCGGGATTCGAATCTCGACATAATCTGAAGTATTGGACGCGGCAGCCGTATCTCGGCTTCGGGGTGGATGCCCACTCCATGCTGGCATCCGTCTCATCTCAGGTGGAAGCGGTACGTTTTGCGAACTCGGATGCGTTGGAAAAGTACGTTGCGGGTGCGCCATTGCAGAAGACCACCATCTCTCGGACGATGGCTTTGGAAGAGGCGTTCTTTCTTGGATTGCGATTGAATCGCGGAGTCGATCTCCGCGAGGTGGGCGACGAGTTTGGTGCGAACACGCTCGAGGCCTCGCGAGACAACATTAAAGATCTGATCGAGCAAGGTTTACTACAACGATCGGGCGATCGGATTTTCCTTACTGCACGGGGTCGATTACTGTCGAACGAAGTCTTCAAGTCGTTCCTCCAGTCCGTGGAATTGCGCCCCGGTGTCCGAATGTGAATACAAGGAGCGGGGCTTTGGGCCTCGGGGGGCAGACCATCCGGTCGGTTGGGGATCGGGCATAGCTGCACATAATCGCCAGTGTTTATGCGCTTTCCGCCATACTTCAACGCTGCCGCCGCAGGTAACTTCTTCCGATCTCGGAGCTATGTTTTAATCAGAATTTCGCCGGCTTCGCAGTCGGATGCCGGAATTGTGGGGAGGAACCGTGGATTTCCAACTGAACGACGAGCAGTTGCAGCTGAAGAAAAGTGTTCGTGAGTTTGCCGAGCGCGAGATCAAGCCGCATGTCATGGAGTGGGACGAGGCAGGAGAGTTTCCGCTGGCCACGATCAAGGAACTGGGCAAGCTGGGATTGTTAGGCACGGTCTTCCCGCCGGAGTATGGCGGCGCGGGCATGGGCTATGTCGAGTACGTTACGGCGATCGAGGAACTCTCGCGCGTCGATGGATCGGTGGGCATCATCGTGGCGGCGCACACCTCGCTCTGCACCAATCACATTTTTCTGGCCGGCAACGAAGCGCAGAAGAAGAAATATGTCAGCAAGCTAGCGACAGGAGAATTTATCGGGGCGTGGGGGCTGACCGAGCCATCGTCGGGATCAGATGCCGGCAGCGCGCGCATGACCGCTGTGCGCAAAGGGAATGGCTGGGTACTGAATGGCACCAAGACGTTTTGCACCAACGGGCACTATGCCGATGTGGTGGTCGTGCTCGCTGTCACCGATCGGACGGCGCACACCCATGGACTCTCGGCCTTTTTAGTAGAGAAAGACGCCAAAGGGTTCCGTCCCGGGAAAAAGGAGAACAAGCTGGGACTTCGGGCCAGCGATACGGCGGAATTGATCTTCGAGGACTGCATGATTCCGGCGGAGAATTTGCTGGGCGGTGAAGGGCAGGGCTTTCCTGATGCCATGCGCGTGCTCGACGGTGGCCGCATCTCGATCGCGGCCCTGTCGCTGGGAATGGCCGAAGGCGCTTACGAGGCTGCTCTGAAATATTCGAAGCAGCGGCGTCAGTTTGGAAAAGCCATCAGCGATTTTCAGGCGATTCAGTGGAAGCTGGCCGATATGGCGACAGAAATCGATGCCGCTATGCTGCTGACGATGCGCGCGGCTTCCATGAAAGATGCAGGGATGAAATCGACGCAGGAGTCGTCCATGGCTAAGCTCTACGCCAGCGAAGTCGCGGTGAGGTGCGCCAATGAGGGCGTGCAGATTCACGGCGGCTATGGTTTCATCAAAGACTATCCGGCTGAGAAGTTCTATCGCGACGTGAAGCTGTGCACCATCGGCGAGGGAACGAGCGAGATTCAGCGATTGGTGATTGCGCGACAGTTGTTGAAGGACTAGCTATTGGCTCTTAGCTTTTAGCTCTTAGCCAAATCTGCCAAACGAACAATCCCCAATAGCTGGCTGCTAGCGACAGAAACAGACCCGTCAGCAGAACGTGGCCGATCACAAACTGCCTTCCTCCGGGCCAATCCTCGTGAGCGAAGTAGAAGGCGTCGACGAGGATCCGTGCGGTCCAATAGATCGCAATGAAGAACGATAGCGCCATCGCGGCGCGGTCCCCGCGGAGCAGTTCCTTGTGCAAGACGAGCGTTAGCGTCCCGAATGCAATAATCGTCAGAACTGTGAAACCACTCTGCACCCAGAGCAGCTTGCGGTTGAACGGCATCAGCTGTGCCAGGTCTTGCTTCCAGCGCAGGCGGGCGGGAACTTGGAAGCTGGCGGCGAGAATCACGAAGTGACCGGCACCGGCCAGCCAAAGAATGAGATCGAAACCACGCTCTGCTAAGGAGTTCGTCATAAGGCGTGGATGGCGCGCATGAAAGGAATGATCACACGGTGTACGAATGGCGGGTGAAACAGCCAGAAAGCGGGAGCGGCCGTGACGACCAGTGTAAAGATCCTGGCGAGGAGTCCTTTTTGCAGACCTATGCGCCGGGCAAGCGTCGATCGTTCGAACATTACCCCCAGACCTTGAACAATGAAATACGCGGTGGGCAAGCCATATCCGCCGCGCGCCGGGACGGAAATCACCAGATCGTGAATCAGCCCGGATGCAACAAACACCAGCAATCCGGCGACGCTCGCGCCTGTGTGCTTCTGCAAAGGCTTGAAGATGAACTCGTGGGCAAGCTGGCGAAAGCCAAGATTCCAGCGCTTGCCCCAAAACTCGCTCAAAGTTTTCGAAAGGATGGGGCTCGACATGATCGGAGCGGCGTTGATGCCATTCATTTGCCAGAACAGCGCCAACAAATGAAAGCTGCCGGAGTGCAGGAGAAAAATGAGACCGAAAAGGCCGATCCATCCGCGGAGTAGAGATTGTTGCGCAGGGATCTGGCGAGCGATAACCCAAATAAGCACGATGCCTACCGCAGTCTTCGTCGTCGCCCAGAGCCATTCCCTGAGCCTTGGCCGATCCGGTTGAACGCGTGCATCGAGGAACCTATCAGCATCCATGCCGGGCCAGGCCAGGAGATAGGCGAGCGAGCGCCCGACATTGGCTCGCACTCGGTCGTGGGCTGACCACCAGGTCATCCATTTCAGCGCGGCGAAGATGGCAAACGATAAGGCCCACATGAATAGCCACGCAGGCATGCGATTGCGAAAGCAGATGGTCGCTGCGGGGAACACGACGAGGGGAAGCCATCCCGGCCATGCAGTTGGGGCCGCGGCAGTGGTGGTCGTCGTTTGTGAAACTGAGCTCAAGTGACGCAAGTTCCCCCGGCTTCAATCTAGCGCGCCGCAGGCCGCTCGACAATGAACGCAAGTAATTCGGCGGGGCCGGAACGTTCAGCGGGACAGATAGTTTCAGTTTAATAGCCGCTGCTTTACACTGAACTGCTTGCATCGTGAAATCCAGCCATGGATCAAGTCGCTTTGCTCCGGCGACACGCGCGCTTTAGCCCGGGCCATTTCTACTGTCGAAAATCGCGCGCCGGGCTGGTCCGACCTGCTGAAGGCTCTCTTCCCGCACACTGGTAAAGCTCGCATCATCGGGCTGACCGGCGCACCCGGTGCGGGAAAGAGCACACTGGTTGACCAACTGGCGCGGGTCTATCGAAAGACCAAGAATCCCCACTCAAGCCGCAAAGAGCGCGGCTTGAATGGGGCACCCGGATCTAGCGGACCCGACGAAAACTACACCGTCGGGATTATTGCCGTCGATCCGACAAGCCCATACACCGGCGGGGCGATTCTCGGCGACCGCATACGCATGCAGGATCACTTTGCCGACCCGGGCATTTACATACGAAGCATGGCGACGCGAGGCTCCTTGGGCGGGCTGGCGCGGGCTACCGCCGACGTCACCACCGTGCTCGATGCGTCAGGGCGTGACGTGATCCTCATTGAGACGGTCGGCGTCGGACAGGATGAAGTCGAGATCGTGCGGCTTGCCGACATCACGGTCGTGATTCTTGTCCCCGGCATGGGTGACGATGTGCAGACCATCAAGGCCGGCATCATGGAGATCGCCGACATCTTCGTGATCAACAAGAGCGATCGCGAAGGGGCCGAGCGCGTGGAGCGGGAGATCCGCGCGCTACAATCGCTGGCGGTGCGCAATGACGGCTGGACGCCTCCGATCGTGAAGACCGTCGCCAGCGAAGGCAAGGGCATCGAAGAATTAGGCGCCGCCGTGGCCGAGTACGAGAACTATCTGCAGAAAGAAAATCGCGCGCTGAAGAAAAGCGTGGAGAACTGGCAGGAGCGGCTGGTGGAAATGCTGCGCGACGCGATGCTCGAAAAGGCGCGCGCACGGCTCGGCGACGGCAGCATGGCGCGGCTGGCGGCGGAAGTGGCTGAGCACAAACGGGACCCGTATTCTTTGATCGAGGAGCTTGCAGGGAAATGATCTTAGAATCAAGGGCCAAAAGCTTTCACCACAAAGGGCACTAAGGTACACGAAGGAAAAACGTGGATTTCAGCATCGATCATCTTGGCATTGCGGTGAAGTCGCTGGCGGCGGCTAAGGCGATCTACGAGACGCTGGGACTCAGTGTATCTCCGGAAGAAACCGTTGAGCATGAGCAGGTGCGGCTGGTGATGGTTCCTGTAGGAGAGAGCCGGCTGGAACTGCTCGAAGCGACGTCCGAGAATTCCACGATTGCCCGGTTTATTGCCAAGCGCGGTGAAGGGTTGCACCATGTTTGCATGAAAGTTCCGGACCTGCGCGAGGCTGTCGAGCGGTTGAGGAAAAATGGCGTGCGCCTGGTTTCCGAGGAAATCAGAACCGGCGCCGGTGGGCATGAGTACGTGTTCGTGCATCCATCAAGCACGGGAGGCGTGCTGCTGGAGTTGGTACAGGCATAATCCCAGGCCACGGATTTCATCGATCTTCACGGATAGACCATCAAAGAATGCTTCTTCTCATCACTGACACCTCGGGCAAAGACGGTTTCGTGGGGCTGGTGCGTGCGGGGGAAGGCACCGAACCAGATAAGGTCGAAGTGATCGAAGAGGTCCCACTCGCCGGCGGAACATTTTCCGCGCAACTCGTACCGCAGATCGCTGCTTTGCTGAAGAAACAGGGACTCCTGAAAACGGATATCGACGCCTTCGTTGTAGTCGCTGGACCAGGATCGTTCACGGGCTTGCGCGTGGGACTGGCGGCCATTAAGGCGCTGGCGGAAATACTCCAGAAGCCGATCGTGCCCGTTTCGCTGCTTGAGGTTTTAGCGCGATACGGTCACATGATTGCCGCTGGAGACGATAATGTAGCCCGGGCCGTTGCATTCCGCTACGCTGTTGCCCTTGATGCCAGCCGAAAAGAAGCCTTCGTCGGTCAATACGAAATCGTCATTGCCTCGAAGACGAGCTATTCGTTCAAGTGCATTGCAGAGTCACTCCTCGATATGCAGTCCCTTGCAGAGCTGGTTGAATCGGGCGCATCGCGATGGATTGCGACACCCGATCGTGCAGTTGCGGATGCCCTTCGAGAGAGATTGGGAGCCTCCCAAGAGCACGCCATTTGCGATCGCGTAGAGCGGCCACGATCCGCCAAAATTGCTGGCGTTGGTTGGGACAAACTCAGAGCGGGTGAAACCGTCTCGCCCGAGCAGTTGGAGGCGAATTACCTTCGGCATTCAGACGCGGAGATTTTTGGGAAACCGGCTCCTGGCTCCTAGCTCAACTCTAGGGGAAACCGATTGGCCTATCTCGTACGCAAGGCGACAATCCAAGATGCTGCTGAGATGATTCGCCTCGAGCAGCAATCCCCGACGACCACTCACTGGACGGAGCAGCAATACCTTGATCTCCTTGCAGCAAGGCGTGAATCTCCCACCAGGCTGGCTCTTGTAGCGCTGGAAGATGGCTCGTCTGCCCTCGCCGGATTTCTCGTCGCCCGGCATTTGCCGCCCGAATGGGAACTTGAGAATATCGTCGTGGCTCCTGACGTCCGCCGGACCGGAATCGGGAAGAAGCTGATGGACACTCTTATGGTTAAAGCTCGGCAGACCAACAGTGACGCCGTTCTTCTGGAAGTGCGGGAGTCGAATACAGCGGCGCGACGGCTTTACGAGGAGCTCGGATTCAAGGAAAACGGGCGGCGGAAAACCTATTACACCGACCCCCGCGAAGACGCGGTTTTGTATAGCAAAATCCTTGTTTGAGGCCATCTCAGGTTGAGACTGCACCACTTTTTTGGCATTGTCCCCATGTTACAGCTGTGTTAACGTGAGCTCATATCAAGGTTTGGAGGTCTGCCTGGATGCTGACTCCGAGAGACCAACTCCTGACCAGCCATGATGAATTCCGCCGGCTGGCTGAGGAGCATACGCAGTTCGCGCAACGTCTCGAAACACTCACCCAAAAACGCTATCTCAGCGAAGACGAAAAATTGGAAGAAGTCCGCTTGAAAAAGCTGAAACTTCGCCTCAAAGATCAGATGGAGTCGATTGAGCGCGAGTATCGGCAGCAATACGGCGTCAACGTAGCATAGTCATTTTGGCCAAATTATCCGGCGGTGTAACCGCCGCCGGATTCATATATCTACCGCCCGGCGCGATGAAGCGCCTTTTTTTATTTATACTTACGCCTGGACGCGAATTAATCCGCTCGCGTCAGTGGATATAATTAGAACTATCCCCCATGGTTCGTGATGGTTACTATTACGGGCTGGCCCTGATCGCAGCCGGCATACTGCTTGGCTCGCTGACCCGCCCTGCGTGGGCGATTCTTCCCATTCTTCTGGCGTGCTTCTTCCTGTGGTTCTTTCGAGATCCGGAACGGGCTATTCCTCAGGGCCCCGACGCCCTGGTTTCTCCCGCAGACGGCAAGGTTACGGACATTTCTACCGTGGTGGTGGGTCAAGAGAAGCGACTTCGCGTAAGCATTTTCCTCAGCGTGTTCGATGTACACGTGAACCGTTCCCCGATCGGCGGCGTGGTGCGAGACATCCGATACCAGCGTGGCAAGTTCCTCGACGCGCGCAGTCCGGATTGTGCGGACCTGAATGAGCAGAACATCGTGACCGTCGAAGGTGACGGGCAGACCGTGGTCTTCAAGCAGATCGCGGGGCTCCTAGCGCGGCGTATCGTGTTCTACCCCAAAGTAGGAGATCGGCTGGTTCGGGGCCAGCGGGTGGGGTTGATCAAGTTCGGATCGCGAACCGACGTGTTGTTCGATGCAGGTGCCCGCGTGAACGTAAAGGTAGGCGATCGCGTCAAAGGCGGAGCCAGCATCGTGGCCTACTTTCCTCAACTGTCCGCGCTGACAGCGGCGGGAAGCGCGTCGGCCGAAAGGGCGCACTGATGGATCCACTTCTTCCGCAGCGCAAGCGCAGGCTGAGCAAGGGGTTGTACATCATTCCGTCGATGTTCACCACAGCCAACATGGCGCTCGGTTATTACGCCATTTTGGAAGTGATGCACGCCACTCTCGCGGACTTCTGGCACCTCGACAACGCAGCCATCGCGATCGGCTTCGCTGTGTTGTTCGACGGACTCGACGGGCGCATCGCGCGTATGACCGGAACCACCAGCGATTTTGGTCGCGAGCTCGATTCTCTGGCGGACGCAATTACATTCGGCGTCGCTCCCGCAATGCTGGCGTGGACATGGGGTTTCCACCTGATGCCACCTGTACTGCTAACCCAGGGACAGTGGCACATCAAGCTGACTCAACTGGGCGCCATCGCCAGCTTTCTCTTCCTGATTGCGGGAGCCAGCCGGTTCGCGCGGTTCAACATCACAGTCGAATCCGCAGCCTTCAAATCCCGGACGGCCAGGAAAGAAATACTTCGTCGGAATGCCGATTCCGGCGGGTGCAGGCGTGATTGCCGCCGTCGTCCACTTTGCCGCGGGGGAGCCCCTGGAGTCTTCGTACACAGCTCTCGCGTGGTCCGCGATGGTCACCACGGTGGGTTATCTCATGGTGAGCACGTGGCGCTTCTACAGTTTCAAAGACATTGATTTCCGCTCGCGGCATCCGTTCCGTTTGATCGTTCTTTTGGCAGCCTTGTTTGCCTTGATCTTTTTCTTCTCACGCAAGGTGCTATTCGCAATCGCGTTACTTTACATGATCTCGGGAGTTTTCTGGCGCTTGCAGTGGATTTTCCGCCGCCGCTCGGGCCCGCCGCCTCCTTCGTACAAGGAGGCTTCGCAAACCTCATGAACGATTTCCTCAAACCAAGTCCGGCGTCGACCGGGTTAGCTTCGCGCGGCAAGCTGTACCGTGCCGCGATTGTGGGAGCGGCTTCATTGAAGGGCAAGGAACTCGCCGAGTTGCTGAACGAGCGCAACTTCCCGGCCGCCGATATTCGCCTGCTCGACGACGACGAGTCGCTCGGGCAGCTTGAGGCGATGGGTGACGAGATCAGCTTCATCCAGCGCGTCCGTGCCGAGCAGTTCGAACACGTGGACTTCACCTTCTTCGCTTCCGATCAGGAAAGCACGCGCCGCAGTTGGAGAGATGCCCGCGATGCCGGCAGCGCGATCATCGACTTGTCGGCAATGTTGGAAGATCAGCCGGGAGCGACGGTGCGCTCTCTCTGGATCGAACGAGAGCGAGGCCAGGTAGCGCCGCCGGAATTGCAGCCGGGACCCTGCGTCACGGCGCACCCGCTTGCCGTCTCGATGGCGTTGCTGTTGCTGCGCGCGCGGAAGGCGGGCGTGATCCGGCGGGTGGTTGCTACCGTGTTCGAGCCCGCATCGGAGCACGGGCAGCGGGGAATGGATGAACTGCACCAGCAGACCGTGAATCTGCTCTCGTTCCAGCCGTTGCCGAAAGAAGTCTTCGATGTCCAGGTGGCGTTCAACCTGGTTGCACGTTATGGACAAAAATCGCATCCCTCGCTCGATTCTGTCGAAACTCGGGTGCTTCGTCACTATCGTCTGATTGCCGGCGCCGATGCTCCCCAGCCTTCTCTAATGCTGCTGCAAGCGCCAGTTTTTCACGGGCATGCTATGGCCCTCTTTTTGGAGATGGAAGCTGCGGTGGATGTGGCTGAGTTATCGCGTGCTTTAGCTGGGGACCACGTGGTGGTCACAGGCAGCGACGAGGATACTCCCAGCAACGTAAGCTCCGCCGGGCAGTCTGATATCCAGTTGTGGTTGAAACCTGATCCCTTACAGCCCAATGGCGTGTGGCTCTGGGCCGCGGGTGACAATCTTCGCATTTCGGCTGTTACCGCCGTGGAATGTGCCGAGAGCATGATGGCGACGCGTCCGACGGGGAAGATTCAATGAAATGGAGGGCCGTCGCATTGCTTGCGGTCCTCAGTAACCTGGGATGTGGATATCACACCGCCGGGCATTCGGTTCAGATTCCCCAGAACGTCAAGACGATCGCGATTCCGGCGTTCAAGAATGAGACGCTCACTTACCACATCGAGCAGATGCTGACTTCGTCGGTCGTGCGCGAATTCAACACCCGCACACATTACCGTATCCAGAATGATGCGGCTGATGACCCTGACGCCACACTGACTGGAACGGTCCTGTCGACGGCAGCCACTCCACTTACGTACGATACCGCGACGGGCCGCGCTGCCAGCGTGCTGGTGGTTGTGAGCATGCGAGTACAACTGACGGATCGCCACGGTAAAGTGCTCTACCAGAATCCGGCGTATCTGTTTCGCGAGCAGTACGAAGTTTCCCAGGACCTCTCCAGCTTTTTCGAGGAAGACACACCGGCATTCCGGCGGCTTTCGCAGGATTTTGCCCGCACTCTGGTCTCCAACATTCTGGAGGGTTTCTAGAGTGAAGAGGCTCTGTCTATTGGCGGCGTTCCTGATCCTGGTGACTGCAGGGTGTTATACCGGCTCGCGACCGCAGCACGTGGGCGCCGCGGCGAAAGAATTTATTGTGCGGGATTCCGACCATCAGGTGAGCCTGAACCAGTTCCGCGGCCAGGTCGTGGTTTTGAATTTCTGGGCGACCTGGTGCCCGCCGTGTATGCAAGAGCTGCCATCGATGATGGATATGCAGAACCAGTTGCGATCGCGCGGGGTGGTGGTGCTTGGTGTCAGTATCGATGTCGATGACGACGCGTATCACCGTTTTCTCAAACAGCGCGGCGTGAATTTCGTGACAGTGCGTGATCCCGAGCAGAAAGTCGCCGGGATGTACGGCACATCCGGTTGGCCGGAAAGCTACATCATCGACCGCCAGGGCGTGCTGCGCCGGAAGATCGTGGGGCCCATCAACTGGGGCTCACCCGAAGTCATGCAGTTTCTGACCAAGCTGTAGGTTGCTGCAGGTTTATGTGGGGACAGCCGCCATCGGCTGTCTTTCGAGCGAAGCTCGATAGTGCAAGAGTACGAGCTGTGCAGGAATACGAGCCGGTTACTATTCGAATGGCTGGCTCGATGTTAAATTCAAATTGAACCATACACCACTGGAGGCTTGATTCCTCTGTGTCCTCTGTGCCCTCTGTGGTGAATTTCTTTTTAAATGCGCGCCTTCGCCCAAGCCGATCGTTTCGTGAGCGAGCTTCAATCACGCAAAATGCGTCCGGCTTACGTGTTCGTGGGCGATGAGGCTTTCTTTCGAAAGCGTTTTCGTGATGCCATTCTCGAACATCTCGTTCCCGCCGACCTGCGGGACTTCGGCTTCTTTGAATTCGACCTTGCCGAAACGGATCTGGCGGAGGTTCTGGACCGCGCCCGGACGCCTTCGCTGATGGCTCCGTTTCAAGTGTTCTTCGTGCGCGGAGTGAAGAATCTTTTTGGCCGCGGCTCCAACGAAGAAAAGCTGGCCGCGATCGAGGAGTACTGCAAGAACCCCAATCCCGACGCGCTCGTAGTTTTCGTCGCCGACCACATCAGCATTCCAGCCGACGTCCGCAAGATGGAGATGCAGGACAAGGAGCGCTACCAGCGCATCCGCGATACTCTGGGCCAGTACTGCGGCATCGTGGAATTGGCGCGGGTGGAAGAAGGCGATGCGGTGCGGTGGATTACGGACTACTGCACGGGTCGTGGAGTGAAGATAGAGGCCGACGGCGCCCGCGAGTTGGTGGATGCACTCGGCGGCGACATGATGATGATCTCGAACGAACTGGAGAAGCTGATTCTCTACGTTGGCGAGAAGAAACGCGTCACGCTGGGCGACGTCGAAACCATGGTGCTCGCGGCCAAGCAGCGCTCGCTGTATGAACTGACCGATGCGATCTCGAGCAAAGACCGCGTGCGGGCACTGGAAGTGCTCGATGCGATTCTCCTGTCCGGTGAAGGGGAAGAGGCCGCTATCGGACACATCTACATGCTGGCGAAAACCTTCCGCCAGATGCTGGTGATTCTCGAACGCAACGTGCGCGATCAGCGGATGCTGTGGGCCGCGCTGTGGCAGGGATTTCGCGTTCCACCCTTCGCCGCCGACGACATCATCAAACAAGCGCGCCGCTACAAGAATCGCCGGGAACTTACGCGCGCGATCCGGTTGGTGGCGAAAGCAGATCTGGCTCTGCGTTCCAATCCCGTGAGCAAACGCATGGTGCTCGAGCGCTTGGTGATCGATCTAACTACAGAGCCGAAATTGGAAGCTCCGGGCTGGATGCAGGAACAACTGCCGGTGTGAGGGTGGCACATCCAACGCCACCTGCTGGCTTGTGTGTTGACCCGATTCGTATCCCATAGGATTGTGATCCACAACAACTGCCAGACGAGCGCTTGTCGCAAGAGATTGGCAGTCTAGAAGCATTCCAGCGTAGATCAGTCAACCACATTGAAAGTGGGAGGAATCGTGGATATCAGATCGCTACAGAAGCCGTTGAAAGAGCAATATCGCCGTGAACCGTCAAGCTCTCGAATCACGTTGACTGCGAAGGGAAGCGAGACGGCGACGCCGTTGTCGTGCTCGGTCGATATCGGTCGAGCGATCTATCAGGCCGAGGCGCACAAGGGAGTCGGTGGCACGGGCACAGCCGCGTGCTCCGGCGATCTTCTCATTGGCGCACTCGCGGCCTGCGCTCAACTCACTTGTCAATTGGTGGCGACGGCCATGGGCGTGCCGACGCGCCACATCGAAGTCACCGTGAGCGGCGACATGGATCTGCAAGGGACGTTGGGGATCTCCAAGGATGTACCCGTGGGCTTCGAAACCATTCGTCTACAATTTGATCTCGATGCGCCAGACGCCACTCCAGATCAGCTCCGCGCACTGGAGGAGAAAACGGAACAATACTGCGTGGTGATGCAAACGTTATTGCATCCGCCCAGGATCGAATCGCATTGGAGCCCGTCCAATTGATCCGAAGGATGATCAGGGTGCATCAGGATACAAACCATGGTCGACATTCCCGCGTATCTTGCTCGTATCCATTACTCCGGCCCGACGGAAGCGAACGCTGAGACTTTGCGCGTCCTCCACCGCGCACATCTGGTGGCAGTACCGTTCGAGAATCTGGATATTCATCTCGGCCGCAAGATCACGGTCGACGAAGCGGCAATTCTGAATAAAGTTGTCGCCCTTCGCCGCGGAGGATTCTGCTATGAACTTAACGGCGCCTTCGCCGCTTTGTTGAGCGCTCTCGGGTTCCAGGTGACACTGCTCTCGGCCCGTGTTGCGCGAGCGAATGGCGGCGAGGGACCGGAGTTTGATCATCTGACGCTCCGCGTCGATCTGGAGGAACCCTGGCTGGCGGACGTCGGGTTCGGCGAGTCTTTTCTGCAGCCGCTTCGGCTAGATGCCGGGAGAGGTCAACTAGACCCGACCGGAACCTATCGACTCCTGGCGCAAGGCGAACGCCTGCGAATGGAGAAGTTCGTGACAGAGGGCAGATGGAAGCCGCAGTATTCGTTCTCTCTCCAACCGCGGCGTCTCGCAGAGTTTGCCGGGATGTGCCGCTACCATCAAACCTCTCCCGAATCATGGTTCACGCAGAACCGCATTTGTAGCCGTGCCACTCCGGAGGGCCGGATCACGCTGTCGGAGATGAAACTAATCACGACGAGCAAAGGCGAACGGGAAGAGCGGAGCCTTGGTTCAGAAGACGAATGGAAATCCATTCTTCGCAAGCGATTCGGGATTCTTCTCTGAAAAAACTACAAGCTCTCCTCCGCAGTCTCGGCTGGTGGGCCATCCGGCGAACTGCCGCACTCGAGCCAAAACCGGGCTTGAATGGGCCAACCGCTGGAGAAACGATGAGGCTTAGGCGAACATCGCTGCCATCGGTACCGGACTGTGCTCTCTTCCGATGACGACAATGCCAGAGTCGGTCACATGCCATCCGCGCGCCTTGTCGGCCTCGAGATCGTAACCGACTTCGGTGTTCGCCGGGATTCGAACGTTCTTATCGAGGATGGCTCGCCGCACCTTGGCGTGGCGTCCGATGTCGCAGTTGTCCATAATCACGCAGCCTTCGACCGATGCGCCAGTGTGCACGCGCACTCCGCGGCTCAGAAGTGACTTCCGAACCAGGCCTCCGGAGAGAATGCATCCTCCCGAGACGATGCTGTCGAGGGCCTCGCCGCGACGTCCATCTTCGTCGAACACGAACTTTGCGGGGGGATCGGGATAGCTCGTGCTCCGCACGGGCCACTCGCGGTTGTAAAGGTTTAGATCGGGCTTGACGTGATTCAAATCCATATTCGCTTCGTAATATGCGTCGATGGTTCCCACATCGCGCCAATAGGGAATGGAGTCCCCAGCCTCGCCCGGAATGCGGTTGGTCTCAAAGTTGTAAGCGTAAATGGGAGCTTTCCCGGCGAGTTTGGGCAAAATGTCCCTACCGAAATCGTGATGACTTTTCGAGTCCTTCGCGTCCTCATTGAGCAGATCCAGCAGAGTGCGTGTCGAGAAAATGTAGTTGCCCATCGAGGCATAGACCCGGGTCGAATCGCCGGGCATGGTGGGCGCGTTCGGATTCTTTTCGTGGAAGCCCATGATGCGTCCATCGGCGCCGGCCTCGATCACCCCGAACTCCACGGCATGATGTCGCGGAGCTGGAATGGCTGCAACGCTGACCTCTGCCTGCTTCGCCATATGGAAGTCAATCATGCTGGCGATATTCATACGATAGATATGGTCGCCGCCGAAGATCGCCACCAGGTGCGGGTCGGATTGCTCCACTAGATTGATGTTCTGAAAGATCGCGTCGGCTGTTCCCTGGTACCACGATTCTGTTTCCGAACGCATCTGGGCCGGGACATTGGTGATGAAGTGGCTCTTCAGCAAACCGCCGAATTGCCATCCCTCGCTCAAATGCTGCAAAAGTGATTGGCTGCGAAACTGCGTCAGGACATAAATCGAGTGGATCCCGGAGTTGACGAAATTGCTGAGGACAAAATCGATGATCCGGTATTTTCCACCGAAAGGCACTGCGGGCTTGGCGCGCTCGCGCGTGAGTGGATAGAGCCGGGTTCCTTTGCCCCCAGCCAGCACAATGCCCAGCACCCGTAAATGCAAACTGCCTTGTACGCCGACAGCAGACTGTGGTTCATGGTTGTTCTCAGTCAATCGGCCCTCCCAAAACAGCCCGGCAAGATGGTATCAGAGCGCCTTGGATGCTTCTGGAAAGAACTGAATTTGCTCAAAACACATTAAATTCTAAGGAAAATCTTGCGCCGATACATCCAAAACAGAATGATCCAGAAGACCAAAATCACTCCAAATCCTTGGAGAACGGGCTGGAACGTTGGTCCCGCCAGCGCAAACATCCTTCCGAGATGGCGTTCCAGAGCTTCATAGAAGAAACGCCCCATTGTCCAGCTCATTACGTAGATGGCGATGGAATTCATTCCGACCACAATGAGCGGGAATGCCCAGCGCCGCCATCCCTTCCAGTCGATGATGGCGTAGAAACCCGCCAACATGAGGATGACCAAGCCACCACTGTAGAGCGTGTACGATGATGTCCATACGCGCTTCACGATCGGGCAAATCCCGGCCCACTGGAACACCAATCCGAGCAGCACTAAACCGATTCCCCCGATCACCAGCCCGCGCAGCTTCTCTTCCTTGGATTTATTGCTCTTGAGCCATTCTCCCGTCAGCAGCCCGAGGATCATCGTCGCGAGCGTTGGAATAAAACTTAGCGTGGACCAACCTCCCTCATTGAAGATAAAAGGCTGTTCGCGCGGGAAAAGATTCAGGAACCACACATCAAATGCCCACGACAGATTCGAATTCTTGTTGAAGTGCGAAAGGAAGCCGGTGTAGTTGTGCTCCCAGTTTGGCGGAACTCCAACCCGAGCGTAGTCGAAGTTCGGACCAGGCGCCGGATAGAGCGCGAAGGCTCCCCAAAAACAAATCAGGATCAGCAGCATTACGATGACCTGGGTGCGCACCCGTGTGAACGCCAGTAGGAACAGGAACACGTAACCCAGTCCGATCTGTGTCAGCGTGTCTTCAAAAGTGAAATAAGTTTGGCGGTGGCCGATCGATCGAAGAAAAATGCCCAGCGCCATCAGCAATACAGCCCGCCACACTGCGTGCCGGAACAACTGCCAGAAGGTTTGTCCTTTAGCCTTCCGGCTCGCAATCGAAAACGGCATCGCCGCGCCCACCAGGAACGAAAATCCAGGCTGGATCAGATCGTGTAGTGAGCACCCTTGCCACGGCACATGGTCCGTATTGAATGCGATGAAACTCCACATCGCGCTGTGCGGAAACGAACGCGCCGCTTCCGTCAATTGCAGATATTCGTCCAACATCAGCGCCATGACCGTTCCCCGGAACGCGTCCAGCGAGACCAGGCGGCTGATGCTCTCCACCTTCGCTACAGGTTCACTGACGACTACGGCTTCCGACAGACTTTCAATCTGAGCAGTCCCCATAGATGCTCCCTCCACAAACGGGCTATACCCCGGTTTTCCTGACGGCGGGGCTCTACCTAGCCAGCGAATCCTGCTTCTGAACGCGCTGTCCAGTGGTCACGCGTGAAGTCCGGGAATTTCTGCGACGCTCCCTTTTGTGCAACCGATGTTTCGCTCAACGGAGTCGGCGCGCTCCACGCCGCAGCGTCGTACACATCGATATCCGGAGGCAAGCCCCGCTTCAGGCAATCCATTAGCCGGTAGTTCATGATGTAGTCCATACCGCCGTGGCCGCCCGTTTTGCGCGCCATCTCTCCGTTGTTCTTCCAGAGCGGATGCTCGTATTTCTCTTTGAACTCGTCAATCTTCTGCCAATCCTCGTCCTTTTGCCCATCCACGAAAATACGCGGCGGATAGTCGGCGAACAGGCCCTTCGTACCCTGAATCATATTGAGGCGGCTGTAAGGCCGCGGATTCACAACGTCATGCTGCAGAAGAATTGTGCGCCCCTTCACCGTCCTGATGATGCTGGTGTTCATATCACCGCAAATGTAGTTCTCGGCGCGCTTGGGATCTCCCTCCGGAAACTTCGATTTCACATACGCGCTCAATGACCCTTCGGCCGAACTCACCGACACCATGTAGTCGAACCGGTCGCCGCGGTGGATGTCCATGTAATGCGCCACCGGGCCCAGCCCGTGCGTCGGATACAAATTTCCGTTGCGCTGCATGTGCGGTACCCGCCGCCACAAGCCTTCTCCCTCGTTCGCGGTCACAATGCCGCGCAGGTCGTGAAGGTACGCCGCCTCGCCATGTGTGATCTCACCGAAGAGTCCGTCATGCACCATGCCCAGCACCATCATCTCTGACGATCCGTAGCAGCAGTTCTCGAGAATCACGCAGTGCTTGCGCGTAGCCTCGGAAGTATTGACCAGGTCCCAGCATTCCTGCAACGACGTAGCGGCCGGAACCTCCACGGCCACATGCTTGCCGTTCTTCATCGTGTCGACGGCCATCGGAACATGCCAGTTCCACGGAGTCGCGATGTAGACAATGTCGAGGTCGAGCTGATTCAGATTCTTGAAATCGTGGTCACCCTTGCTGAAACCGGTGGGCTTAGGCTGGCCGGCATCCGTTACCGCCTTCTGCGCGTGTTCCACCTTTTCGGGCACCAGATCGCAGATGGCTTTTACTTCCACGCCGTCAACCGCCAGCAAATCCCGAAGTAAACTCGTTCCCCGTCCACCGACTCCGATGATTCCGAGACGGACGCGTTCGTGCACTTCATACGGAATCCCGATCATCGTGGCGTTTGTAGTTTTCGGTGTAGCGGCTTGAAGGCTCTCGCTCAGAATTTCATTCGCAATGACTAGCCCCGCCCCGCCCATCGCGGTGCGCACCATGAAATTCCGCCGCGAGATGTTCTTCGGTTCCTGGTCCTGTGCCATGTCCTGTTGACCTCCCGCCCGATTTTAGTCCCACGGAGTCTGTGTCGTCCCTTCAATGCGTTGATAACGGTGGCGTCCATCACCCCGGAAGAGTGTAGTTGGCGAAGCACCGCGGTGCAGGGAGACCGATACTGCCTCGGCTCCGCTTCGAAGTCTATTTCCAAAGTTCTATGACGGGATGTTTCGGGAAGGATTAGGTGCCCTTGGGATGGGTTCTGGGAAGGAAGCTGATGCTGCGCAGGAATGCCCCATGCTCCCGGTCTACAGCGTTCAATGCGACGTAGGGGCCGTTGCAAAGCAGGCTTGACAAGTCGGTTGCCACCACTCGTCCGTCCAGGGTTAGACGCAGTGTCGTCCCCGCCGAGCAGGCCTCACACATCCAGAAATATTCGGTCTCCCTGGAGTTGGGCGACGGAAAACGTGGCTGCGTTTCCAGCCGAAACAGTCTTCCGTCCGCGAGATGACGAAACGAGGCCGAGCACGAGGAATTCGCGCATTTGGCAAGCATTCGCTAACCATCCTCAGGCGCGGAGGCTAGGCTCTAACTTGTACGGACACTAGTTCCGGGCTGCAGCGGGAGTTTTCGAGAGATTTGATAGCGTCTTCGGCAGTGAATCTGCCCATCAGCAAAGCCAGCTTGCGGTCGGTTGTCATCTGCAGCGGCGTGCGATCGATCCGCTGCACATAAGCAGGGCCGCGGGCACCCCCTCGGTTCACTTTCACAACAAACTTGATATTTTTCATTTATGTCCTTAAAGGGTCATTTCTGAAACCGACTACTGCGCGGTCGTAAAGGTCTTGCCACACTCCTGGCAACGAGAATGGAGTCGGGATGTGATCAATCCGCACGATGGACACATCCTTTGTGATCGAAACCCGCTTAGCTGTAGTCTCGGCCTGCGGATCCACCGAAGCAGCACGATCGTGAAGAGCACGATAAACAGACCGAAGGTAATATCAATTGCGTGCATGGATGCGCTCCTTCTTGGCGAGTTTGGAGCCACCAGGACGAACGTATACTGGTCGGGCTCGACGCATTCGCTTAAGGGCCTAAGGTGTGGAGCAGCTTCAGATAGACTGGCTTAGTTCAGAAGACCTGAAAGAGGAGAAGGTCGTATCCGCCCCTAAAGGCAATTATAAGCCTTACCGCGTGGTTGTGCCGAAGTTTCGGAGTAACCAGCGCTACCGGCGCTGGTTACGAACAATGTCGGCTCATCGTGAAGTTTGATCCGGTCCAAAATAAAGAGGCAGAACCCGAAAGGCTTCCGCCTGATTTTGCGGATAGGTGCCGCCTGAGGGTGTCCGCCTATTTCATCGCCGTTACGTGCTTGCCCAGGCGGGACTTGTAGCGCGACGCGGTGTTCTCGTGCAGCGAGCCCTTCTGGATAGCCTTGTCGAGCGCGGAGACAGTCTTGCGGTAAATCTGCTCGGCGCTTGCCTTGTCACCCTTGGCGATGGCCTCGCGCATATCGCGCAACTGGGTACGCAGGCTGGAGGTGTTGGCGCGATTGCGCGTGGTGCGGCGGTCGGTTTGGCGGGCGCGCTTCTGCGCCGAGAGATGATTTGCCATGTGTGGTTCGTTACCTTCGTGTGCCTAGAGAGATATTCGGGTGGGTCCGAATTTCTTATTATAGGGGAGCAATCGTCGGCTGGTCAAACAGTTGCGGCTCACCAAAATGTTCTAAGTTCATGAACCACAAAGGACACGAAGGAGCACGAAGGAAGCGTCTCTCAATTTCATCCTTTGTGGCCTTCGTGCCCTTAGTGGTTGAAGGTTTAGCGGACTGTGCTTGACGGATAGTCCGCCAGGGACGTCGCGCTCGCTAGCGCTTCGGGATTGTTCCCATTGACTCCCTCGGATTCCCGGGGTACGCTTTTACTTAATGGTAGTGACCTGCCCACCGGGCATGCGCAGTTCGATTGATCCCGTCTCCAAGCAAAACCTTGCTTTGTCTATGAGCAAGTATTGGTGTGTTCCGCTTTCGCCGGATTCCGAATTCAACTCGAATCCCGCGTTCCAGCCCGTGGAGGCTCACCAACGTAAAGCACAAGCATGAAGAAAAGCATCGGGGTTAGTCCCAACATCGAGACACTGTTCGGCACCCGGGATGAAAATGTACGGCTCCTGGAAGACGGCCTGAACGTCACCATCAATCTTCGCTCGAACTCCATTGAGATCGAAGGGGCGGCACGCGATGTGGCTCGCGTCGAACAGGTATTCACCGATTACGAGAGCCTGCAGCGCTCCGGCCACACGTTCAATAATGGCGATCTGAACAGCATGCTGCGCGTGCTGACGTCCGATCCCAATTCGACCCTGCGCGGCCTGGCTGACGCCGGGAAACAACGATCCTTCGGACGCCGGACAGTTCAGCCGAAGAGCAGCAACCAGCGCCGCTATCTCGAAGCCATCGAGAAGCACGACATGGTGTTTGGCATCGGCCCGGCGGGAACGGGGAAGACCTATCTTGCCGTGGCCATGGCAATCTCGGCGCTGCTGGCCAAGCGGGTCAACCGTATCATTTTGGCGCGTCCCGCAGTGGAAGCCGGCGAGCGTCTCGGATTTTTGCCCGGCACGCTGCAAGACAAGATCGACCCTTACCTCCGTCCGCTGTACGACGCGTTGTACGACATGCTCGATCCGGAGAAGGTCGATCGCTATCTGGAGAAGAATGTCATTGAGATCGCACCCATTGCCTTTATGCGCGGGCGTACGCTGAACGATTCGTTCGTCATCCTCGACGAGGCGCAAAACACGACTTCTGAGCAGATGAAGATGTTCGTCACGCGGCTCGGATTCAACTCGAAGGCGGTGATCACCGGCGACGTGACGCAAATCGATCTGCCTAACGCCCGCCGCAGCGGTTTGCTGGAAGCGATTGATGTGCTGAAGAACGTGAACGGCCTGGCGTTCGTGCACTTCGACGAAAGCGACGTGGTGCGTCATCACCTGGTGCAGCGCATCGTACGGGCCTACGACGAGCACAAGACGCGGGTCGCAGAACAGATGCTACTGCTTGGGGAAACCAAGACTGCCGAGGCGAATGTCTCGGAAAGGGCGGCCAATCCTGCGGAGCAGGAGAAGAGTTCGTCGTCTGAAACAAGACAGTAGCGCAGAATGAGTAGCGGGAGGGCAGCGGCATTAGCCCTCCTGTTTTGTTTCAGGGCAACGGTGAAGAGGTTGCCGGTTTGATCATTCTGGACAAGAAAGTCGCGGGATTGAGCGCGAAGTCGCTCGAGCGTTTCACGCTGCGTGCACGGCGAGCCGTCGGGCTTTCAGGAAGAGTAAACATCCTGCTTACCGGCAACGAAGCGATTCGTGCGTTGAACTTTCGATTTCGAGAGAAGAACAAGACCACGGATGTCTTGTCGTTTCCCCCCCAGGCACATTTCAATGGGACGGATACACGCACGTTTGCCGGCGAGATCGCCATCTCCGCGGACATCGCCCGCGAAAACGCCGCGGGGCTTGGGCACTCTGCAGCTCTCGAAGTGAAAGTGCTGGCGCTACACGGGATTCTGCATTTGGCGGGCTTCGACCACGAGCGGGATAATGGAGAGATGGCGCGCAAGGAAGCAGGCCTACGCCGGAAGCTCGGCCTTCCCTCATCGTTGACCGAACGCCGCGAGCCAGACCAGCACGAGCCTGCGAAATCCTACACCCGGTCGCGTTTGAGGAGCCTGCGGAGGAAGGCATGATCGTTTCTGTCGTGTTCATTCTGGTCCTCCTCGTGGGACTCCTTACGCTGGTGTCGTACGTGGACCGCGTGTATCAGGAAGCCGGCAAATTCCTGTCGCGCGATTTCCAGGACAACATCGACGTCTTTGAACAGAAGATTGAGCCGAGATTAGGATTCTCTCGTGCACGTGCGGCTCTATCCATGGCTGTCTTGGAACAGCTGACCACTGCGGCGATCGCAGTTCTGATCAGCTATATGGTGTTTCGATATCCGGACTGGAGCATTTATGAGGTCCTGCAAGCGGCATTTGGTCTTCTGTTGATTGTGGTGCTTTGCAATCGTTTCCTACCGTTTGTTTTTTTCTCCCGTACGAAGGGCGAGTGGTTGAAGCGATGGACGCTGGTTTTGATTGGACTTATCTATGTGGTAATGCCGGTCACGATCGTCCTGGGGTTTCTGCAGTCAGTAGCAACTCTGACCCGTCAAAACACGACCGAGGAACCGGAAACGGCTGCCGAAGCCGTGGACGCGCTGATCGAAGCTGGCCAGGAAGAGGGCATCATTCAGGAAGGGGATCGCGACCTCATCCAGTCGGTCGTCGAATTCAGCGGCAAGACGGTACGGGAGGCGATGAAACCGCGTCCGGCGATTTTTGCGGTTCCGACCGACTTGACGGTGGAGCGCTTCATCGAAATGTTGCGGGCCAAACATTATTCGCGGGTGCCCGTGTACGAGGGGAGCATCCACAACATCAAAGGCGTTGTATACACGCAGGATGTGCTTCAGGTTCCCGACAGCGAGGCGCACGTGCGAAAGCTCGACAGCATCATGCGGCGCGACGTTTACTTTGTGCCGGAGAGCAAGCTGGGAAGCGACTTGCTGCGCGAGATGCAGAAGCAGAACATCCGTATGGCGATCGTTGTCGATGAATACGGCGGTGTCGCGGGTCTGGTGACCATTGAGGATCTGGTCGAGGAGATCGTGGGGGAGATCCGCGACGAGCGCGACAAGCCTGAGATTTTACGCGACGGCGACCGCGCCTTCATTGTTTCGGGAGGCATGGACCTGGACCGCCTCAACGAATTGTTCGGCACCAAGCCGGAAGGAAAAGACTCCGCGACGATTGCGGGCCTGGTCAGCGAGCTTGCCGGAAGGATTCCACGCAAGGGCGAATTTGTGGAGGAAGACGGCCTTCGCTTTGAGGTGTTGGAGTCAACCGATCGCAAGGTCGAGCGCGTACGGGTCACGGCGGTGCAGCCGCAGCAGTTGAAATTGATCTAAAGACCGCTTGTAGCTGCTAGCTCCTAGCTTCTAGCCAAACGGCAGACGAGCTAGTAGCTAGCAGCAAGAAGCTAGAAGCTCTTATGCCATTCCGTTCCGGATTCGTCTGCATTCTTGGCCGGCCTAACGCCGGCAAGTCGACCTTGCTGAACGCTCTTGTGGGCGAGAAGCTCGCGATCATTTCGCCCAAGCCGCAGACTACGCGCAACCGCATTCAGGGCGTCGTCCACGTTCCCAAGCGCAAGGGAAAAGACGGCGGGCAGATTGTGCTCATCGACACTCCCGGCGTGCACAAGCCCGACAGCTCTTTGGGGCGGAAGATGATGGTGGAAGTGCGGGAAGCGCTGGAAGGCTGCGATCTCGTACTGGTGATCGTGGATGTTGCGCACAAGCTCGATCCGCGCGATCAATTCGCGCTCGATCTGGTGAAACAGTCAAAAGCAAAAGCTTTTCTCATTCTGAACAAGATCGATCTGATTCCCGAGAAATCGAAGCTGCTGCCGCTGATCGAGGAATACCGCAAGCTCTACGATTTTGCCGAAGTGTTTCCGATTTCAGCGCTGAAACGCAAGGGCCTTGACGATCTGATGAAAATGATTCTTGCGGCGCTTCCCGCCGGCCCGGCTTATTTTCCGGAGGACGAGATCACAGATCAGCCTGCGCGATTCATGGCCGCGGAAATTATCCGTGAGCAGGTGCTGCTGAACACCAGCGAGGAGATTCCTTACGCGACTACGGTGATCGTCGACAACTTTGAAGAGGGGAAGCGGCTGACGCGCATCGGTGCAACGATTTATTGCGAGCGCGACGGACAAAAGGGCATTCTGGTGGGCAAAGGCGGCCGGATGCTGAAGAAGATCGGCACCTCTGCGCGGATACAGATGGAGCGCATGCTGGGGACGAAAGTCTTTCTGGAACTCTATGTAAAAGCCGAACCAGGCTGGCGAGACTCGCGCAGGTTCGTGGAAGAACTCGATTGGCGCCGGCAACTGGAACATCGCATGTTCGAGCGGCGGGAAGAACACGACTCAGAAACAACTCCCCGACGAGAGCCTCACAGTAACGGTTAGGCTGTGTTATGGCGTGAAGCGAATACCGCGGTCATTGCCGACTTTGGCTGATTCCCGCTAGAATCAATAGCCGCACGCCTGGGGCAGTAGGGACGAAAGAGCCGACCAAAGATGCCAACTGGGGAATCTCCCGAGGAACAGCTTCCGGAGTATGATTTCGATCCAGAGAAGTTGAACCTGCGCGTGCGCGTTACGCTTGCCGCCGACCGCAAGGCCGTAGACGAGGTCGTGGAGCAAGTGATGGCAGCCGTCCGCGAAATGAAGTGCGTGAACGGCAAGGAAGACGCCATCGAGCTGTCTCTGCAAGAGGCGCTGGCCAATGCCGTCGTCCACGGGGCAAAGGAAGATCCCAGCAAGGTGATTGAATGCCTCGTCGCTTGCGACGAACAACGCGGCATTCTCATTATTGTGCGCGATCCGGGCCCGGGATTTGATCCGAGCGCGATTCCCAGTTGCACCGTGGGCGAGAATCTCTACTCGAACCACGGCCGCGGAATTTTCCTGATCAATCAGCTGATGGATGAAGTGAAGTTCCGCAAGAACGGGACTGAGATTCACATGGTGAAACGGTAATACGCTTTACTCTTTCGCTGCAATTCCCAGCGCCTTCATCTTGCGATAAAGATGGCTTCGTCTCCAGCCCCAGCACCTCTGCGGCGCGGGTCACGTTGCCGTGAGTTTCATCTAGCTTCTTGAGAATGTAATCGCGCTCGTAAGCATCGCGCGCCTGGTGCAGGGTGGAGAATTCGCCCTTGGGTGCGCGCCTTCCGCCATCACGATAAACGAGCGGCGGCAGATGTTTGGCGTCAAAGCGCGTCGTAGTCGGGTTCATGATAACGATGCGCTCGATCACGTTGCGCAATTCGCGGACGTTTCCGGGCCAGGAATAGCGCATCAGGATTTCAACGGCATCGTCGGTGATCTCGCGCGGGCGGCGCCCGTACGTAGCCGCCAGTTCCTTCAGGAAATGCCGTGTGAACAGCGGAATGTCTTCCTTGCGCTCGCGCAGCGGCGGGACGAAAAAGGGAATCACATTGAGCCGGTAGAAAAGATCTTCGCGGAAGTTCCCGCGTGAAATCTCTTCTTCCAGATCTTTATTCGTGGACGCGATCACACGCACATCGACGGTGATGGTCTCATCGCTTCCGACCGACGTGAAGCGCTGCTCCTCCAGCGTGCGCAGCACTTTCGACTGCGTCTTCAGGCTCATGTCGCCGACTTCATCAAGGAAGAGCGTGCCCCCGTGGGCTCTCTGGAACTTGCCTTCTTTGCCCGCAGCGGCGCCGGGGAACGATCCTTTGACGTGTCCGAAGAGCTCGCTCTCGATCAAATCTTCCGGGATCGCCGCGCAGTTCACCTCAACGAACGTCTCGTCTTTGCGCAAGCTCTGTGCATGGATCGCATGCGCCACCATCTCCTTGCCCGTTCCTGATTCGCCATAAATCAGAACGCGCCCGTTCGTCGGCGCCATGAGCCCGATCTGCTGGCGCAGGGCCTTCATGGGAATACTGTCGCCGACGATGATGCTTTTGGCCTGCAGCTGTTTTTTCAGGTCGACGTTCTCGCGCTGCAGCCGCTTCGACTCGATCGCGTTCTTGACGACGATCAGCGTTCTTTCGATGCTTAGCGGCTTCTCGAGGAAGTCGTACGCACCAAGCTTGGTGGCGCGCACCGCGGTCTCGATCGTGCCGTGGCCGGAAATCATGATTACTTCGGGCGGATTCTCCAACTCGCGAATTTTGGCCAGAGTCTCCATGCCATCGATGCCGGGCAGCCATATGTCGAGCAAGACAACGTCAAAAGCGGTCCTGCGCAGGAGATCGAGGCACGCTTCGCCGCTTTCGGCCGACGAGGCGGAGTAACCTTCGTCACCAAGGATGCCGGCGAGCGAATCGCGAATGCCGGCTTCGTCGTCCACGATGAGAATGCTATACATGTTTGGCGATGATGGCCGCTGGCGTAGATTCTGGCACAAGCGGAAGCTCTACGATAAAACGCGTGCCGACGGGGTGATTTTCTTCCACGCGAATCGAGCCATGGTGATCTTCCACGATCCGGCTTACGATCGAAAGACCAAGCCCGGTCCCGCGCCTTTTCGTCGAGAAGTACGGCAGGAACAACTTCTCCTTCAGCTCTCGCGTGACTCCATGACCGGTATCGGCGACTGTGATTTCAACCGCGTCGCGGCTTGCGACCAGTGCCGTGGAGATTTCGATTTCCCGCACCACGGCGCTCTCCGTGGCCTCAGCGGCGTTGTCGACAAGATTCGCTACGGCACGCTTGATCCCCTCGGTGTCAGCCATGACTCTTGGCAGATCGGCAGCCAGCGATTTGTGCAACGCAACTCCATCCAGCCGGCCATTGAACAGCGAGAGCGCATTTTCGATGATTTCGTTGATATCAGCAGGCTGCGGCTTGGCCACCGGGAATCGTGCGAGGGTTGAGAACTCGTCGACGAGACGGCGCACGGTTTCCACGGCGCCTGCAATGGTTTCGGCGCAGGAGCGCACCACTCCCATTGAGCCGCGATCGGCTGGTGGGACCCGGTCCAGATGCCTCTGAATGCGCTCGGCCGAGAGCGCTATCGGGGTCAGCGGATTCTTGATCTCGTGAGCCACGCGCCGCGCGACTTCTCGCCAGGCAGCCTGCTTTTGCGCTTTGAGAAGATCAGAGAGATCTTCGAATACCACGACGTAGCCCGAGCCCTCACCCTGATGCCGGAGTGGGGCCACCGTGACCGCCACATTCAGCGATCCATGCGACAAGGGCATTTCCATCTGGCTGGTGGTGAAGCCCATGCGGTCGGCGCGGCGCAATAAGGGCTCGAAGTCCTCGAGCACTTCTGCCGGAAATACGTCAGCCAACGCTGCGCCACGAGGGAACTGGGTGCCCTCGTATGCTCCATCGGGATGGAACATGCGCAACAAAGCCTGGTTGGTATGGGTTACGCGCCTGCTTGCATCCAGCGAAAGAACACCGGTAGGGATGCTTTCGAGAATCGTTTCCATCTGGCGGCGGCGCTGGTCGAGTTCTGTGTTGGCCGCACCCAGGTCGCGGGTGGACGATTCCAACTGACGGCGGCTGGCTTCGAGTTCCTCCGCCATGCGGTTGAACGAGCGCACCAGGTCGCCGATCTCATCCGTGGCGCGGACATCCACGCGGTAGTCGAGGCGTCCGCGGGAAATTTCCTGGGTTGCCTCCGCCAACGCCGCAAGGGGACGGGTGACCAGCTTAGCAAGGAACAGGGCCAGCCACGAGGTCACGAACAAGACGATCATCGTGATCAGGAGCAGCAGACCGATGTAAGTCTGGCGCACCCGGCGGCGCTCGCGGCTCCATTGGAAATACCTTTGCTGGCTGGCCTCGACCTGCCGGACAGCCTGCGAGAAGTCAGGCGGAAGAGGAATGGCGACGAGAATCGTGCCCCCGCTGGCAACCGCGGCGGTTCCCAGCGTGTAGTCGGTATCGTGCCAGGTGAATTGCGCCGGGCGTCCAGCCAACGCTTCGGCAAGAGGCAACGAGTTCTTCATGACCGCCCAGGGAGCCGGAGCGTTGTAGCTGGCTTCGGCATTGCCATAGCGCAACGCCAGCCCGAATCCACCCTGCAGAGTCATTTCGTGGCGCTGGAACTCGCTGACGATGCCAGACGATCCATGACCGAAGAAACCGCGCACAACCTCGGGAGACGCAGCAATCGCCGCAGCTTCGACGCGAGCATTTTGCTCGGCGTACTTGGCCGCCATCGAGGTGATGGCTCGCGTATCGGAGCGAACCTCCTCGACAGGTGTTGAGAACCACTTGTCGATCGAGCGGTTCATCAAGCCGTAGGCAAACCAGTACATCACCATCACCGGGACGAACGACAAAAGCAGGGCGCCAGCCACCATGCGCGTGCGGAACTTTGATCCCAGCACTCCCATGCGCCGCTCGGCAAAAAGCTTGAGCAGGTTGCGCGCCAGCACGAATGTCAGCGCAACAAAGAGCAGCGAGATCAGCAGCGACAAAGCGTAGAAGATGATGGCTTGCTGATTGGTGCCGGCTTGCAGGATCGTGTTGTTGAACGCTGTCTGGGACGCAAGCACGACGAAGAGCAGCAGGACTGCAACCGCCAGCAGAATGATGACTTGTTTCCGGTTGGCCCGGTTCGGCACACGGGTTGGAGTGGGCGTACTCATGCAGATTCAGAGACGATCGAAAGCAGGACGGTCCTTAGACGCTCATTATAGAGGCAGGAAAGCGGGTTGGTGCGGGCTAACCAGGTGCTATCAGTGGGTCAGCGTGCGCCGGCGGCGAGTTCTTTGAGCATCGCATCGTAAGCGGGCTTAGGCTTGTACGCGCGGTCAAAGAGCAGACCAGCGCCCTGCGTGCCATGCGAGTGGGAACCAATCCAGGAGTACTTGTCGGTGAATCCCCAGGTTTGAATTGCGGTGCAGCCTGAATTCTGCAGACACGCTCGAACCACGCGCTGGTAGGCGTCCGCCTGGCGCTGGAGATCTTCGGGTCGAGGCGCGCCCTGCGGATCTACGGGCAAAGCCACATCAAGTTCCGTGATGTGAACGTGCAGTCCCAGCTTCGTCAGCCGTTCAATGTTTGCGGCGACGGCGCCGGTATCGTAGTCGAGGCGGGGAAGGTGCAGTTGCAGTCCGACGCCATCGATCGGAATGCCACGGTTTTTAAAATCCTTGACCATGGCGTAGATCGCGTCGGATTTGCGGTTGAGGGTGTCGCCCTCTGCCTCGTTATAAAACAACAGCGCTTTGGGATCTGCTTCGTGGGCCCAGCGAAATGCCTGCGCAATGTACGCCGTGCCTTGGCCGGATAGTCCGATTCCTGGCCGGTTGTACCAAGGCGAGTCCCTCGGCGTGCCCTTCTCATCCAACCCCTCGTTCAGGACATCCCAGGCGAACACGTGACCCGCATAGTGCTTCATCACGGTTGCGATGTGCTCATGCAGGAGTTGTGAGAGTTGAGCCGGGCTGAAGTGTCCTTCTGCAAGCCATTTCGGATTGTTGTGATCCCAGACCAGGCAGTGCCCGCGTACTTTTATTCCATGGGCTTCAGCAAAACTTACGATTTGATCGCCCTGCCTGAAATCAAAGCTTTCGGCGGTCGGCCGAACCGTCCACCACTTCAGCGCGTCCTCTGGCTCGACCATATTGAATTCGTGAGCCAGAGTCGCGGAATAAGCGGCTTCTGAAAGCAAGTAAGGACGAACCGCGGTGCCGATGAGGACTCCGGAGGCATTGGCTGCTTCACGCAGCGTCTGAGGTGTGGACGCCAGTGCCGCGACGGCCACGAGCGGACCGGCAATCCGAAAGAAACCTCGGAACTGCATTTCACCACTTTACGCCTTTGCGGCAATGGCGGCTGGCGAAGGGGACTGCGTCATGCGAGCACTAAGCTCAGCGGTTACGTCCTTGCCGCCCTTGAAATTCGTCACCAGTGACTGGATCGTGAAGATTGGTCCCCAGGGAATCCCCCACCAACCGGCGACCAGGCTGATCAGACTCCATGGCAGTCCCTTCATGATTGCGCTCTCTCCCGCGGGGATGAAGTAAACGTCCGAGGAGCGGCGAAAGCTCATGACCAGAACCGAAAAGGCGTACTGGTAGAACACGAACTTCCCGCCCCGTTGAATTTCAAACTGCAGCCGGTCAGCAGACATTCCTTCGATGCCTTGAACCTTCATGACAATTCTCCTTGGGGGAATGCGCAATTCTAGGACGGGCAGGGAAGGCGGTAAAGAAGTCGAAGGTGATACGTCCTTGGTTGTGCGTATAACTATTTGCCAGGAAGGAATCTTTGTAGCGGGCAGTCATCGCAAGACGGTTTTGACTTGCGGCAATAGTTCTTGCCGACCCCGACGATCAGTCCGTGCATCTCGTTGTAAACCTGCACCCGGGCAGTGCGATGTGCCGTGCTCATGGCCGAGGGTGGATGCGTTGCGCCCTGGATGCCAGCCTCGAGGCGTTCCCGCACTTCCGAGGGCCCGCGTTCCTGCTGAGTCGTGACAGGTTCGAGAGATATCTGAAACAGGTGCCGGATCTCCTCGTAGTCAGTGTTCTCAGGCACGATCGCATGGCGACCGAGAATGCGACGTGTATAGGCGTCCACGACGAAGACGGGATGATTCCCGGCATAAAGCAGAATCGAGTCAGCGGTCTCCGGGCCAATGCCATTTAAGCTCAGCAGGTCTTCGCGGAGTTTCTCCGTAGGCTGAGAAAACATCCTCGGAAGGGAGCCTTCGTACTGGTCATCCAGGAATGCAACGAACGTCTTCAACCTCTTAGCTTTTTGTCGGAAATAACCCGATGGCCGGATCAGGCGCTGAAGGCGGGCGAGTTTCAGTTCCCGAATTCCTTCGACGCTGAGTAAATTCGCCCGACGCAGATTAGCCAAGGCCCGTTCGACATTTGTCCACGCCGTGTTTTGGGTCAAGTAGGCCCCGACGATCACTTCAAACTGCGTTTCCGCGGGCCACCAATGCTGCGCACCCCAGGCAGCAGAGAGGGTCGTGTAGTAGTTGCGGATCTCTTCTGCAGGATTGGATTGTGGTGCGCGACTCATTCCGAGATTCAGTTTAGCCGAGCCCGCGTTTGCCTGGTGCAGAGCGGGCGTCAGATAACAGTCAGCCTTACTGAAGTGCATGTACTTGGGCAGAAGGGGGAGGCTCGATAACTCGAAATAACCGCAATTTCCGCATTTTCTGCAGGAACGGCATGAAACGCAGCTAAGGCCAAGTACCAAAGTAAGTGGTGCAGTAATCGGGTTGCGTTGACAATTTATGTCAACGCGAATGAGCTGCGTTTCTCTCCCAATGATGGGCAGCCGTTTGCGCCATGGCTCTGCATAAATGCTGGGCGATCGTTCCATCTACGTGGTCAGGAGATCTGCGTATGTCGCAAAGGCTGGGTGATCTTCTCGTAAAAGAGAAAATCATCACACCAGAGCAGTTGGAACAGGCGAACAAAGTTCAGAAAGAGCAGAGCTGCCGGCTGGGGTCTGCGCTGGTGAAGCTCGGCTTTCTGACCGATGAAGACGTCACCAACTTCCTTTCGCGCCAGTATGGCGTGCCCGCCATCAACCTTTCATATTTTGAAATTGACCCTGCCGTCGTCAAGCTGATTCCGTTCGAGACCGCCAAGCGTTACCAGATCCTTCCGTTGAGCCGCGTGGGCGCATCGCTCACCATCGCGATGGTCGATCCGACGAACGTCTTCGCCATGGACGACATCAAGTTCATGACCGGGTTCAATATCGAACCGGTCGTAGCTTCCGAGAGTTCGATTCTCGCAGGGATTGACAAGGCCTACGGTGCGACGAAGGAAGAAGACCTTGAGTCGGTGATGCAGTCGATGTCGGAGTTGAATGAAGAAGACGTCGAGCTGCAAGGTGAACAGCAGGAACTGGGGCTTTCGGAGCTGGAGAAGGCTGCTGACGAAGCTCCTGTAGTCAAGCTGGTGAACGTCATTTTGGGCGATGCCGTGAAGCGCGGCGCCAGTGACATCCATATCGAACCTTACGAAAAGGAATTCCGCGTCCGCTTCCGCATTGACGGTGTTCTGCAGTCGATCATGTCTCCGCCGATGAAGCTCAAAGACGCCATCACTTCGCGTCTGAAGATCATGTCGAAGCTCGACATCAGCGAAAAGCGATTACCGCAAGACGGCCGCATCATGCTGAAGATGAATATCGGAGGGCGCAAAAAGCAGCTCGACTTCCGTGTCAGCACGCTGCCCGTGTTGTGGGGCGAAAAGATCGTGCTCCGGTTGCTCGACAAAGAGAACCTGCGCCTCGATATGACCAAGCTCGGCTTTGAACCCGAGTCACTGGTGAAATTCGAGAAAGCGATTTTGAAGCCGTACGGGATGGTACTGGTCACGGGACCGACGGGATCCGGCAAGACGAACACTCTGTACTCCTCGATCTCAACGTTGAACCAGCCCGACACCAACATCATGACCGCCGAAGATCCGGTCGAATTCCAGTTGCAGGGCGTCAACCAGGTGCAGATGAAGGAGCAGATTGGTCTGAACTTCGCGGCTGCCCTCCGGTCGTTCTTGCGGCAGGATCCGAACATCATTCTGGTCGGTGAAATCCGAGACTTCGAAACCGCTGAAATCGCGATCAAAGCTGCCCTTACCGGACACTTGGTGCTTTCCACGCTGCATACCAACGGTGCTCCCGAAACCATTACGCGTCTGATGAACATGGGTATTGAACCGTTCCTGGTGGCGACGTCGGTTCACTTGATTTGCGCTCAGCGATTGGTGCGGCGCATCTGCAAAGACTGCGCCGAAGTTGTGGAAGTGCCGCCACAGACGCTGATTGATGCCGGCTTCACTCCGGAAGAAGTCAAAACCGTAAAGATCCAGAAGGGCAAAGGCTGCGGCATCTGCAACAACACCGGCTACAAGGGACGCTGCGGTTTGTACGAAGTAATGGAAGTTGACGACGAGATTCGGGAACTGGTTCTGGTCGGCGCCTCGGCGGTGGAATTGAAAAAGAAGGCGATCGAACGCGGCATGCTCACGCTGCGCCGCAGCGGCCTGATCAAAGTTGCCGCCGGAATGACGACGCTTGAGGAAGTCGCACGCGAAACGATTCACTGATCGTTAGAGGAACTGAAAGGGAAGGAACTTTCTTATGGGTTTGTCGTTAAGCGATCTGCTCAAACGAATGCTAGAGATGAATGGCAGCGACTTGCATATCACGACTAACTCGCCGCCGCAGATCCGCGTGCACGGCCATCTGGTGCCGCTCGATCTGCCGCAGATGACTCCAGCCGAGACCAAGCAGCTGGCCTACAGCGTCATGACCGACTCGCAGAAGCACCGCTTTGAAGAGAGCCTGGAACTCGACTTTTCGTTCGGCTTGAAGGGATTGGCCCGCTTCCGCGCCAACGTGTTCAACCAACGCGGCGCGACCGCGGCCGTGTTCCGTCTTATTCCGTTTGAGATTAAGTCGTTCAACCAACTCGGCCTGCCCGCCGTTGTGAGCAAGATGTGCGACAAACCGCGCGGATTGGTACTGGTGACGGGGCCTACCGGATCGGGCAAGTCGACCACGCTGGCCGCGATGATCGACAAGATCAACAGCGAGCGCCACGACCACATTCTGACCATCGAAGACCCGATCGAATTCGTTCACATGAACAAGAATTGCGTGGTCAACCAGCGCGAACTGCACGCTGACACCAAGAGCTTTACGGACGCATTGCGCGCCGCCCTTCGTGAAGACCCCGACGTCGTTCTGATCGGCGAAATGCGCGACCTGGAGACCATTGAGTCGGCTCTGCGAATCGCCGAAACCGGTCACTTGACCTTCGGCACGCTGCATACGAATTCAGCCACGTCGACCATCAACCGTATCATCGACGTCTTCCCGGCGCACCAGCAGCCGCAGATTCGAGCCCAGCTTTCCCTGGTGCTGGAAGGCATCATGTGCCAAAGCCTCGTGCCCAAAATCGACGGCAAGGGCCGCGCCATGATCATGGAAGTTCTGGTTCCCAACGCCGCGGTACGCAACCTGGTCCGCGAGGACAAGATTCACCAGATCTATTCGTCGATGCAGTCCGGACAGGAAAAATTCGGGATGCAGACCTTCAACCAGTCGCTGGCGACGGCCTACTTCCAGAAACAGATTTCCATGGAAACCGCTGTTGCACGTTCCAGCAACGTCGATGAACTGCAGGAAATGGTCAGTAGAGGAGCCAGCCTGTTGAATCGTCCGGCGGCAGGAAGTTCGCTGGCCCGAGGAGCCGCTCCTTCCAAGCACTAGTGCGGACGGGGCACGAGAAACGACACGAAAGCTTACACGAATCAGGTACGTGAGTGAGGAGAAGCTAAACCATGCCAGTATTTACATTTTCCGGCAAAGACGCGTCAGGACAGAAGGTTTCCGGAGAGCGTGTCGCCCCCAATAAGCAATCTCTGGCGCAGGCGCTGCGCCGCGATCGCATTACGCCGGGCGCCATTCGCGAAAAGGGCAAAGAATTCTCTATGCCCACATTCGGTACGACAAAGGTCAAGACCAAGGACATCGCGATATTCTTTCGCCAGTTCTCGGTCATGATCGATGCCGGCCTGCCCCTGGTGCAGTGTCTGGAAATCCTGGCGGCCAACCAGGAAAACCAGACGTTCCAGAAGACGTTGACAGGCGTGCGGACCACGGTGGAAGGCGGTGCGACGCTGGCGAATGCCATGCGCCAGTACCCAGTCATCTTCGACGACCTCACGACCAACATGATCGAAGCCGGCGAAACCGGCGGTATTCTCGACATCATTCTGCAGCGCCTCGCGACCTACGTCGAAAAAGCTGTGCGCCTCAGATCGGCCGTGAAGTCGGCGTTGATCTATCCCGTGGCCGTCGTGAGCATGGCGGTGTTGATCGTCGGCGCCTTGCTGAAGTGGGTGGTGCCGATCTTCGCCAACCTGTTTGCCGGTTTGGGCGTGGCCCTGCCTCTTCCAACCCGAATCACCATGGGACTCAGTCAGTTCGTGCAGACCTTCTGGTGGATCATCATGGTAGGTGCCGTCGGTTTGTGGTTTGGGGTGAAGCAAATCCGCAAGAATCCTCGCGGTCGCTACTACTTCGACAAGATGTTGCTGAATCTTCCGGTCGTGGGCGGATTGCTGCGCAAAATCGCGGTTGGCCGCTTCACGCGTACTCTCGGTACCCTGATCACTTCAGGCGTGCCGATTCTGGAAGGCTTGAGCATCACGGCTAAGACCTCTGGCAACGCCGTGCTGGAAGAAGCGCTGATGAAGGTCCGCAAAGCGATTGAAGAAGGCCGGACCATCGTCGATCCTTTGCGCGAATGCGGCGTGTTCCCAAACATGGTGACGCAGATGATCGGCGTCGGTGAAGCCACGGGCGCCATGGACTCGATGTTGCAGAAGATCGCCGACTTCTACGAGGAAGAAGTCGATGCAGCCACTAAAGATATGTTGGCCATGTTGGAGCCGGTCATTATCGGAATCCTCGGAATCAGCGTCGGCGGCATCGTGATTTCGCTGTACATGCCGCTGTTTGCCATGATCGCCAAACTGGCTGGCTAGGAAAATAAACGGCAGGGAATGCCGGGGCTGATGCTCGCGGCCTTCTCTGCGGCGTCTTAGGTCAATTCCTGATATTCAGGACCGAGGACACAGGACCGCCGTTGGCGGGTCGGAGAGATCTCCGGGATCGCAATGCAATCGACGTTCGACGAGCGCAATTGGCTGGGATGGCTGGTTCGGGTCCGGATTTTCATTCTGACCGTGCTTCTTGCCATCGAACTGGCGGTGGCACAGTTCAGTCCTGCGCCCGTGCCGATGCGCCTCTTTATCAGCACGATCCTTTTCTGGTACAGCCTTTCTCTCTTCTACATCCTGTTGCTCTCGTTCTGGCAGGAACACCGGCTGCAGGCAGCACTGCAGGTCGTGACCGATGTGGTTCTCGTCACACTCGTGGTGCACGAAACAGGAGGCTGGGATAGTTCCCTCAACTTCCTCTATCCGCTGGTGATCATCGTTGCCACCGTACTCCTGACCCGGGTCTGGGCCGGGCTTGTAGCCGCGCTCGCGTTCATCCTCTACGGGACCGTGCTGGAGCTGAATTACTATGGCGTCATTCCTTCCTATAGCACAACCCATCCCGTACTGAAATCGCTGCAGTCGATCATCTTCGTCAACTTATTTGCCTTTCTCGCGGTCGCATACCTTGCGGGGCTGCTCACCCATAAACTTCGGCAAGTTGGTGTGCAGCTCAAAGACGCGAGCGGCGCCCTTGAAAGCCTGCAGGCGCTGCACGAAAACATTATTCACTCCATCAGCAGCGGCCTGATCACCACCGGGCTCGACGGTCGGATCACGCTGGTCAATGCGGCCGCAGAGCGGCTTCTTGAGCGTACCGCCGCAGAATTGCTCGGTGCTCCGGTGCACCAGCTGTTTCTGGACTCTCTGCCTTCAGTCGAGTCGGAGCAGTCGCACGGAGAAGTTCGCTTCGATCCCCCAACCAAGTTCCGCAAGACTTTGAGGGTGCGGGTTTCGGCCTTGTCAGTTCCGGAGAAGGGCGATCTCGGGTACCTCTATTCCTTCGATGATCTGACCGAGATCCGCCGCCTGGAACGTGAAGTCCGCATGCAAGACCGCTTGGCTGCGGTGGGGAGGCTGGCGGCGGCGATCGCGCATGAAATCCGCAATCCGCTGACCTCGATCGCGGGCTCGGTCAGCATGCTCTCCGGCCTACCTGAAATGAACGAAGATCACCGCCGCCTGCTCGACATCGTGACCCGCGAGTCGCAGCGGCTGAATGCAATTATCACGGATTTCCTCGCCTATTCGCGAACCAAGAAATTTCAATTCGACCGGGTCGACCTGATTCGCCTCGTAGAAGATACGCTGACCTTGATGGATCACCGCATGGCGGCGGAAAAGACTGGAATCGAGATCAAGCGCCGTTTCGTTTGCGAGGCATGGGTACTCGCCGACGGCGACAAACTGAAGCAGGTCTTCTGGAATCTTTGTGAGAATGCGGTACGCGCCATGAAGGGTGGAGGCACGCTGACCGCGGCGGTCGAGTCCCTGGGCGATGACTGGCAAGTCTCGTTCATGGACACCGGAATGGGAATGACGCCGCAGCAGATCGAAAAAATCTTCGAACCCTTCCAGTCCAACTTTGAAGGCGGCACCGGCCTGGGACTGGCGATCGTTTACCAGATTGTGCAGGCTCACGACGGCAAGGTATGGGCAAGATCGAAGCCGGGCCAGGGCACGACATTTGTCCTGCGACTCCGCCGCCTCGAGGCGGAGCACTCGGTAGCTGCGCGTGCCGCGGCAGCCGATAAGTCGTCCGTGTTTCCGATGGCTGAGTCTGCGGCTGCAGCGGCGGGAGGAGGGGCGCGTGGCTAACATTCTGGTTTGCGACGACGAACGCTCCATCTGCGAAATGCTGGATATCTCCCTGCGCCGCGACGGACATCGGGTCGAAACAGTCCAGGCCGGGCAGAACGCCAAAAACAAAATTGACGGCGCGCTCTATGACGTCATCATCACCGATATCAAGATGCCGAACATCGATGGCATTGAAGTGTTGCGCCACGCGCACAAAGTCTCGCCCGATTCGGCTGTAATCCTCATCACGGCGGTGGACGACTACGAGGCAGCGGTTCAGGCGGTGAAGGCCGGAGGCGCCACAGACTATATTCGTAAGAGTCCGGGACTGGTGGACGAGATCAAACTCGCCATCAACCGGGCAGTGGAGAAGTTAGCTCTCAGCAAGCAGAACTTTGCTCTGCGCCGTGACGCCGCCACACGCAACTCGCTGGACAACATCATTGGCTCCAGCCCGGCCATGGAGAAGCTGAAGCAGACCGTCCGCACCGTCGCCTCCACGGCCAGCACAGTCCTGATTCACGGCGAAAGCGGCACCGGTAAAGAGCTGGTTGCGCGCGCCGTTCACGTGTGTTCGCCTCGGGCTACGGAAGCCTTCGTTTCGGTCAATTGCGGAGCTTTTCCTGAGACGCTGCTTGAAAGTGAACTCTTCGGTTATCTGAAAGGCGCCTTTACCGGAGCGAACCAGAACAAGCGCGGACTCTTCGAAGTTGCAGACAGCGGCACGATCTTCCTCGACGAAATCAGCGAGATGACTCTGGCAATGCAGGTCAAGTTGCTCCGTGTATTGCAGGAGCGTACCGTGCGTCCGGTGGGCAGCACCAGTGAGATTTCCATCGACGTGCGCGTCATTGCCGCCACCAACCGCGATCTCGACAAAGCGGTGACCGAAAATGTCTTCCGCGAAGACCTGTACTATCGCCTGAACGTGATCCCGATCCGCGTTCCTCCTCTGCGCGAGCGGCGCGAGGACCTCCCGCTGCTGGCCAATCATTTTCTGAAGAAGTACGCGACCGCAGCCGGGCGGAGCATTCTGCGGGTGCATCCGGCTTCCCTGGATTCGTTATGCGACTATGAATGGCCGGGGAACGTGCGCCAGCTCGAGAATACGGTCGAGCGCGCAGTGGCGCTCGAGACCACCGACGAACTTCACGTGGAACTTCCGGCCGAGCGCCCCAAAGCGCGTGCCGCCGCCGCTGCCGCCGGAGCGGGCTCGCTGCCTGAGATTGGCGGCGATCTGAGGTTGCCCGATGGCATCGGAATGGAAACCTACGTGGCGGGCATCGAGCGCTCGTTATTGCAAAGTGCCCTGAGCCAGAGTGGCGGCGTGCAGACGAAAGCCGCCGACGTGCTTGGGATTTCTTACCGCTCCTTCCGCCATCTTATGAAGAAATACGGCCTCTAAGAAATCTCGAAAAATCTGGCTTTTGTTGTGGAAATCAGCAGTTCCCGCCTCGTTAACTCGGAAGGCCTAGGGCCTATCGTGTAATTTGTGCCGACGTTTACCCGTATCCGGGAAGTTTCGTCTAAGGTATTCACCTGAAAGACGTAATCCGGATGTAAACCCTCTGAACTTTTTCGGTAAGACGGTGGGGTCGGGAACTCATGGGCGTGCGTTCCCAGAACATCGAGCGGCTGCTGAAACGATCTTCTAATCTCCTTCTGATGCAGTCGAGGCCAGTATTCATGGGCGGTTTGGCGCGTTTCAGCGAGGAAAGAACCGCTTTCACCAATATCCTGATTCCTTACCGAAATCCGAAATCGCTGATGCCCTCTGCAAGTGTCTGTGGAAAATGAGTTTCCGGGTAAAACCGCCCTCTCGACACAAAATGGCAACGTGGATGCTACGCAATTTGGAAACAGTTCAAGCCGTGCGCCCAGTCGGGTGAGGCAATTTCACGAGAGGGAGGATGAGATGAAGGAGCAGACTGTTCGGCTCGGTCCGCGCGAACAGCAGATCGTCGAACTGCTATTGCAAGGGTGCGACAACGCCGAAATAGCCAGCCAACTCAAGATGGCGCGGCGCACTGTGAAAGCTCATTTCAACCGGTTGTTTCTCCGTTTCGGAATCACCGGTGGCATTAAGCGAGTTAAACTCGCAACCCTGTTATACCGGAGGCAAGCATGTCAAGTGGACGCTACGGGAACCGTATCCCCAGTGAACGTGAACACCGTGTCATCGAGCTCGTTGCCGAGGGCCTGAAGAACAAGGAAGTGGCCGAAGCGATCGGAACCACCGAGCATGTCGTGAAGAATTACCTGCGGGTGATTTATGACAAGCTTGGTTTGTGGAACCGAGTTGAGCTTGCACTCTGGTATGAGTCAAGGCGCAATCCCGCACCACTGTTAATGCAGTAGTCCCCCGTGTGTCTGCCAAACCTTCGGAACCCCCGCGGAGTTTTCGGCAGGCATAAGGGTCGTCGAGTAGGATCAGGAACAATTCATTGGCAGCCAAACGCCTGGAGGCTACGGAGTCTCTCTCCGGCTCCGGCCAAGCCTCGCCGTGCTGCAGAGTCCAGTAGCACGCGGGCTTGGTCGCAGTTCTTGGAGACTCCATCCCCCTTGAGGTAGAGGTCTGCCAGTTCCAGCATTGCTGGGCCGTTGTGTTTGGCAATCGATTTCCATAGCCATGCCGCCGCTTGTGTGGTGTCGCGTGCTTGGCCGGTGGATCCGCGCAGAAAGCGTTGAGCCGTGGCGAATTCCTCGGCTCCGTTGCCTTGAAAACTCACGCGTTCAACGTTATCGGCCGCGGACTGTAAACCTGACGTAGCCGCAGCCGCGTTCATTCCACTGGCGACGGTCTGAGGTTGCTTCGATGATTCAGCTGGCTTCGGCGGGCTCGGTCTGGCTGCGCTGTTCGCAGCCGGCACGGCTTGCTGTTCCGCGGGCTTCGACGGTGCAGACCCCGATGGGTTCGGAGTTGTCGCGGCCGGTGCCGTATCCGTCGCAGGAGGAGGTGGCGGAGGCGATCCCTGCACACTCTGATCACCGCGTGAACTCTTCCACGCCGCATAACCTAACGCGAGAATCAGAATAGCCAGGATTGCCCCGATGAAATAACGGTATCGGCCGGAAGGTGACTCGTCGTAGCCAGACGCCGCCCCATCTTCGCTCTCCAGCAGACTCTGGAAAGGCGATAAGTCGTACAGGTCCTTGGGGGGCTCTTCCGCAGGCGGAAGACCTTCCTCGATTGGTTCCCGATAGTCCGCAGACGATTCCGCATAAACAGGAGCGTCGGCGCGATTGCCTCCTGCGCGCTGCGGTTTGTACGAGCTGTCCATCCTCGGGTCTTCGAGTGCGGTTCCACCCAACTGTGCTCCACACATGCCGCAAAACTGATGCGTGGGAGGATTGTCGTGGCGGCAGAAATCGCAAGGTCTCAGATCGCCCGGTTGCCCGTGGGTGCTTGCGCGTTCAAATGCCGTCGCAGGTGCGTGTGTGCTCACGGCATGTACAACTTGCGCTGACGCCGGGTGGCTCTCAACGTCTGGGCTTCGCGCCTCCAGTTCGCGCAGTAATTCGAGCACCGCCTCTTCGCGCTTCTCGGGAGGGCTCGTGAAGTACACTTCCGCCCATCGTCCCATGTTGTCGGCCAAAAGCGGGTTTAGAAGGGGATTGAGCTCGGGCCGGGGTAAGGCACGCTCATCCTCGGAACGCTCCGCGGAACTAGCCAAGGCATTCTCCTCAAACCATATACTCTACGAACGGCCAGAAATTTGTAGGTATGATTGCACTATTATCCCCAGAGGTTGTCAATTCTAAATGACGTGATATCAGAGGGAAAAGCGGCTCAATTGCAGGCTTTACGATAAGCGGGCTCGAATTGATCGAGTTGCGCCTCACGCTGCGTGGTGAATTTTCCCTGGGGAGTCTTGCCATACAGATCGGTTCCCGGGCAGTAGTAAAGGGCGGTGCGCAGATCTACCCAGACCTGAACTCCCGGATTGCCCTTGTCCTCCTGTGGTTCGGGCGCCTCGGCCAGGCCAAGCTGAATCAGCATTCGATCAAAAAACGACAACCCGGGGTCGGGAGCGGGTTTGCGATGAGTTGCAGTAGCTGCAGGCGGCGTGCCGGTCGCTTTCACCGGATGATTCGACCATAGTCCCCAGCGGATCACGCATGCGACCAGAATGACGGCAATTCCCAGGTAAATATCTCCGCGATGTGCATTCCACAACTGCAGCAGGCGCCCCGTTCGCTTGCTGGAAACGAACCGTTCGAGAAATGCGCGCGCGGAAGCTGCGGAACCCCAGTCTGCAGGATGCGTGGGCTGGACCCTTTCCAGAGCTTGTGAACGATCCGGCGATTCGGCCGAAAGCTCATCTGCCTCTATTGGAAGGTCCTCGTCTTCGACCGCAGCGATCTCCTGCACCTCGACCGGTGCCGCTTGCTCCACTGGTTCGTCGGCCTCCTCGGGAAGTTCTAAATCAGAAGAGTTGAACAGTCCCGGAATTTGCTCCCCAAGAGAATGCGCAAGGGACGAATCCGGGCGGCGAGCATCGAACTTCTTTCCAGTCTTTTCGAAGGCGTTCTTCGCGGTCTCAGAGCCAGTTTCCTTCTTCTGCGACTCCTGCATCTGCCACATGGAGGCGACCTTACTCTGCATGTCGGAAGTTTCGTAGTCACCAGCGCGCGGTGTGCCGCACTGTCCGCAGAACTGCTCTTCGGCCATGAGTTTATTCCCGCACTTACAGTAGGAATGAGTAGGGGCTGAGAGGGACGCTTTTTCTACGGGCGAAGGATTTTTGGTGACGGGTTTTTCGACTAGAGCCGCCAAATTCGGCTGTAGTTTCTCCAGGGCCTCGAGCATCGCGGCGCGCTCACTCGCAAGCGATTTCTTCCACGCGGCCTCTTCCTCGCGCACCAGGGCGTCGGCCACCAAGCCGGCCATCAATTGGCTGGTGTGTACGTTTTGCTCCGTGAAGGCGTTGGGAGACGCGTAATAGAGTTCCAGGCCCCCCGCGACTCCGCCATCGTGAAACACAGGTACCGCGATGAGAGACTGAATGCCGCGGCGTTTGCACTCTTCCACATCCAACAGGAACTCTGCGTTGGCATCGGCGCAGCGGAAAACCTGTCCGGTGTTCAAGCAAGGGGCGAACATCGCCTGGTCAAGCGCAATGATCTTTCCCGAAACCGGGGTACTGCGACCGAAGACAGCGCGATAGTGCGCGTTCTTGCCATCGATAATGGCGATCGCGGCGCCGCTGGCGTTGGTCATCTCGCAGACCCGCTCAGCCACCAACTTCAGCGCAGTCTGGAATTCCAGGCGGCGAAACTGGATTTGATGCTGGGTCTGTACGATTTTTGCCAAGGTCGATGCGTTATCCGGCAGCGGCGCCGGTTGGGGCGATTTCGCTTGCGCAGATGGATTCTGAACCGGGTAAGAATTGTCCTCAGCCTTCACTTGTTCCCGCTTCACGCCGGGGCGCAACTCCAGTTTTAGCATCTCCCGGTTGTGCTCCTGGATCACGTAGGCGGCTTCCAGCAGCTTTCCGAGAGTCTGCTCGTCTGGAACTGGTTTGTGCTTCTCCTCAGACACAGTTCGGTATTCCACCGGCGCTATCACTCGTTGCCATCCGCAATCCGAACCTGGAATTGCTCATTCTAGTGCAACTCCAGCGCCAACCCCGACAGATGAAAGCCAGTCAACAGACGGGTGTGGATCGGTTGGGGAAAGCGGGGTACGTTGGCCACCCTTCAGGCAGGGCTGTAATCTACCAATAGTTTACCGCTCAGGCATCCCCGTTGCGAGAATTCTTGCCGAAGAGCATCCGTCGCGGCTGGGCCAGATCCCAGGCCGTGGTAACCAGCTATTGGTAATACCACTCTGCAGAACTCTGCACATGGTAGTAGATTTTCCTACTGGGAGGCAGGGGAGAGTTCTTGGTTGTCTCTCTTTCCGCTCAGGTAGAAGTACACGGCCGGGGTGATGATCAGCGACAGAACCATCGAAATTAGAACGCCGCCGATGACCGCGATGGCGAGCGGTTGAAGCATCTGTGATCCTGCGCCGATCGCGAACGCCAGCGGCAGCATGCCCGCCACCGTAGCCAGTGCGGTCATCACGATCGGCCGCAATCGCCGCCGGGCCGCCAGCAGCATGGCTCGTTCGGCGGTCTCGCCCATGCCTCGCATCTTTTGATCGGCATCGAGCAGGAGAATGCCGTTTTTGGCCACGATGCCAATCACCATGATCATTCCCATGAAGGAAGAGATGTTGAAAGTCGTGCGCGTGATTAGCAGCGCGATGAAGACACCGGACGTTGACAGCAAAGCCGACGCGAGAATCGCGATGGGTGCGCCGAAGCTTCCAAATTCAAAAAGCAGAACGATAAACAGAAGCAGGACCGCGAGAATCAGCACGATCGCAAAACCGCGAAAATTTTGCTGTTGTTCCGCATATTGCCCACCGTAAACGATGCGAATGCTTGAGGGCAGGTGCAGCGCGGCAACGGCTTTTCGCACGTCGGCCATCCCGCTACCGAGGCCGCGGCCTTCCAGCCGCGCCGTAATGGCGACGTCCCGTAGCAGGTTCTCGCGGCGGATCTCGGTTTGTCCGGGCGTTTCCACAATCGAGGCGAGCGCACCCAGAGTCGCGGTATGTCCCGTACTGCTGACCAGCAAGGTGTCGCGCATGGCTTCGAGAGACACGCGGTTGGCAGCGGGAAAACGCACTCTGAGTGTGTAGGCGCGATCATTCGCCACAACGGGTGTAGGTGCAGGCTCGCCCTCAAGTATTGCCGAAGCGTCGAGAGCCACTTCCTCCGCCGTAAATCCGGCACGGGCGGCAACACTCGGATCGAACTGAAAAGTCACGGCGGGTCCGCTGATAGTGTTCTCGATCCCGTTCAGGATGTCGACCACGCCGTGTATCTTTCCGATTTCATCCGCGACCTTCGGCGCCCATTCTTCCAGTTGCTTGGGATCCTGCGAGAAGAGTTTGATCTCGATCGGTTCGGGAGCGGAGGTCAGGTCGCCGATCATGTCCTGCAGAACTTGAACGAACTCGATCTTGAGCGCCGGTTCCTCCTGACCGATCCTGGCGCGTACTTCAGCAATGATTTCTTCGATATCGCGGTGGCGCTTCGTCTTCAACTTGACGAGAACATCGCCGCGATTGGCTTCCGTCACCGCGGCAAGACCGAGCTCCAACCCCGTGCGTCGCGACGAGCTTTCAACTTCTGGAACTTCGCGAAGCATTTGCTCCACATGCCCCACGATCCGGTTCGTCTCGCTCAAAGAACTGCCTGAGGGCGTCCAATAGTCCAGCACAAACCCACCTTCATCCATTTCCGGCAGTAAGTCGGTATCGGCGAACTCGAAGCAGACAAATGAAACCGCGATCAATGCGACGCTGAAGACGACCAGCCACAGTGGACGCTCCAGGGCGCGCCGCAGCCAGCGTTCGTGGAATTCCACCACGCGCAGGAAGAACCCGCTGAGGTGCTTCTCCTCGGCGGCCATTAGCCTTGACGCTTGATCAGGTCGATCCGCCGCTTGCTCTTCGTTTTTTGCGGGTTCCTCCGCTGCAGGAGCACCGTTGTTCTCCTTCTTGCTCTTGATGAAGTACTGGCTCAGATTCGGAGTCCAGGTGACGGCCAGCCCAAGAGAGGTCAGCAACGATACCGTCATTGTCACCGCGAGCGCGCGGAAAAAGACTCCGTACACGCCAGTGATCACGATCAGCGGAATAAACACAACAACCGGAGTGATCGTCGATCCCACCAGCGGGATCGTGATTTCCCTCAGCGCGCTGCGGATCGCCTCGATCCGTGATTGTCCCAGATCGCGATGCAGCACGATGTTCTCGACGACGACGATTGCGTCATCAATGACGAGTCCGACCGCCGCGGCCAGACCTCCCAAGGTCATCAGGTTAAACGTTTGGCCCATCAACTTCAGGGCGATGAATGTCACCATGACCGTTACGGGGATGACCAGTCCGGCAACCAGCGATGTCCCCCAATCCCGCAGGAACAGAACCAGAATGATGGATGCGAAAATCAAACCAATCAGAATTGCGTCACGGACACTCTTGATCGAGCCTTCCACGATGATCGACTGATCGTAGAACGGCTCGATATGGATTCCGGGCGGCAACGTCTTCTTGATGCTCTCCATCTCATCGTGCACTTCCTGCGCCACTTGCACGGTATTTCCATCAGGCTGCCGGTTTATGTTCAGCAGCACCGCCGGCTTTCCGTTCGCGGTCACCACCGTGTAAACAGGCTTCACGCTCGGCGCGACCGTCGCCATGTCACCGATCCTTACGGGAATGCTGGTGGTGGTGTTCTTGATGACAGCATTGGCGATTTCCTGCGGCGTACGCACCTGGCCGTTCACGAGCCCCAGGTAGAGCTGATGATTTCGTTCGAGCAGTCCGGGGGAATCGACCAGATTCGTCTTCCGCACGGCATCCAGAATGTCGGACACGGTTACGCTGGCGCTAAGAAGTTTTGCCGGATCCGGTGTGATCTGGAACTCGGGTTCCTGCCCGCCTTGAATAATCACCGTAGATACGCCTTCGAGACGATTCAGCCGCGGCTTCAGTTCGTAGGTGGCCATTTCCCAGAGCCTGGTTTGCGGCGTCGTGTCGGAGGTCACGCTGTACCCAATAATGGGAAAAGCTGCAAAGGTCAGCCGGTGCGCTTCGATTTTTGTCGTGGCAGGAAGTTCCGGCTGGACGCGCGAGATCGCCGCATTTACGTACTGCAGCGTCTGGAACATGTCGACATCCCAGCGGAAGTAGAGATCGACTTCGGCTGATCCGCGGCTCGTAATCGACCGCACCGTGAGGAGGCCGGGCACGCTGTTGACCGCTTCTTCCAGCGGACGAGTGATGGTCACCATCATCTGGTCGATCGGCATGACTCCGTTATCGACAGCGACCAAAACGCGCGGGAAATCCGTAGAGGGGAAGACGGAAACTGGGATCGTGAATGCGAGATAAGCCCCCAGCAGACCCAGCGTCAGAATGAGGAAAATAACTGGACGTGAATGCTGGGCGACCCAGTACTGGGATCTTTTTTCGTTTTCTTGCGAGTTCACGCCCAAGCTCCGCAGCGGTTATTTTTCACCGGACCCCTCACTGGGAGCCTTCGATCCCTCGGCCGAAGGCTTTGACTCCCCGCCCGGAGGCTCGGGAGCTTGGACTTTGATCTTGGTTTTATCCGGCAGTCCGTATGCCCCGTTGGTGACGACTTTATCTCCGTCTTTGACTCCCTCGATGATCTGCGCATCGTCACCGTTGCGAATCCCGACTTTCACGGCTTGCTGATGCGCCAGCCCATCCGATCCCACCATCATTACCGTCATCGATCCATCCGGTGCAGTGAGAATTGAGGTCGCGGGCACCACCAGAGCGTCCTTTACGGTTTGGGCGGTCATCGAAAGATGCACGCTGGTTCCGGGCTTCAGTTCATTCTTGGGATTCTTGGCTTCGAACCAGACTTCGATCGTTGTGCTATTCGGATCGAGCGCTGGACTCACGACCGTGACCTTGCCCTGAACGGGCTGATCCATTCCGGGTACGGTCATCGTCCCCTTGTCGCCGACTTTGAGGGCCGCAGCTTCATCCTGCGGAATGTGCGCCTTGGCGATGACCGAGGAGATGTCCATGACCGTTAGCAAGGGCGTGCCCGCTGCCGCCATCTCTCCTGGATAGAGCGGCCGGTCGGTGATCACGCCATTGATGGGGCTGCGAATTTCTGAGTAGCTCAACTGCGCCTGCGCGCCGTGATACTTGCCCGCGGCGGAATCCCTCTGCCCCTCCGCAGCTTTGAGTTCCTGCTGTCTGCCAATCGCCATCAGCTTCTCGAGATGTTGTTTGGCGATATCGGATTGATTGCGGGCTTGGGTAATGTCAACCCGCGATTGATCCAGTTCCTTCCGCGGCAAAGCGCCCTGCTCAAAAAGTTGTTGCCGGCTTTGGTAAACCTTCTCCTGCGCGTCGAGCGCCTGCTGGGCCTGTTGCGCATCCGCTTCGGCTTTCCGGATCTCCTCCGGCAAGTTGGCAGCTGTCGTCGTTTCGTAAACCGCCTGCGCTTGTTTGTACGCGCCTTCGGTGTCCTGCGCGGCAGCGGACAGGTCGCGATTCTCGAGAACTGCCAAAACCTGACCTTGCTTGACCGGACTTCCGCGTTTTACTAGAAACTTCTGCACCGGCGCGCTGATCTTGGGAACGATTGCGGCCTGCTGCAGCGGAAATAAGATAGCTTGCGCTTCGACGACATGCTGAATCGCGGTCTTTTCGACAGGTGCCACCTGCACGCTGACGGCCGGTGGTTCGGGAGGTTTTTCCGAAGAGCACGCAGTGCAAAGGAGCCACGCAGCCGCGAGAAACACCGCTGAAACTATGCTGCGGAAATCTCTGCGAATATGGATTCCCGAAGTTAGGATTGTGTGCCCGTTCATTCGTTCTAGAAGTTCCCTGTCAGAGTCTGGAGATTCGCGACCGCGACCTTATACCGAGACTGTCCATCGTCATACGCGTTGCGAGCCTGCGTCAACGTGTTCTGGGCATCCACCACTTCCAGTACTGTGGACTCTCCCGCTTGGTACCGCATGGTCGTCAGCCGCATACTTTCGGCCGCCATTTCTGCCGAACTTGCGAGCGATTCCATCTCCGAACGTGCTGTTTCCGCCTCGCTGTAGAACTGCCGCAAGTGACTCAACAACTGTTTCTGCGCGAAATTCAGCCCGACATGGGCCTGATCGCGCCGTAGTTCGGCTTGTTTCAACTTGCTGCGATCGCTTCCCCAGCTGAAGATTGGAATCTGTAACGTCGCCACCGTCGCGTAACCCAGGTTGCGCACGCCATTGGTTCGGATGGCAAATTGATTCGAATCGATTCCGTAGAAGTAATCCACGCTGAGCGACGGCAGGAGACCGCCCCACGCGGCCGTGACTTCGTGGCTCGATGCCTGGTAAGCGGCCAGCGCAGCGCGCAGATCGGGATTGTTCTTCTTTCCGGTGGCTTCCGCTTCAGCAAATGCAGGCAGAGGCTCCGGGGTTTGCAGGTCGTCGACCACTGTGAAATTCTGGTTGAAATCCGGAAACAGCAACACCGCCAGATCCAGACGGCTGCGCTCCATCGTAATCTGAGCTTCTTGTAAATCGCGCTGTTGCTGTTGCGATTGAATGTGCGCCTTCAGAACATCTGCGTGCGCGACCTCGCCGCCAGCTTCCAGCTTCTGGCTTATGTCAAGGAATCGTGCTGCTTCCGCCGCCGCGCGCTGTGTGTTCGCATACTTGCGTTGCGCTACCACCAGACCGTAGTAGGCCTGAGTCACGCTCAGTACCAGGCCGCGCGTGGCCACATCCGCCTCGGCTCGAGCTTTCGCCAGCAAGGCAGAAGACCGCCGGTAATCAGCAACGTTCGTGAGCGAAAGGGCTTCGTGCGCATTCGCCTGGCTGATGTATTCATGTACGCCGTTATTGGCGATGAACCGTGCAGTTGGGCATCCGGCCGTGCTGGTTTGGCAGCTTACCGGTAAAGGCCCTGTTCCCTGTGTGTATATGAAAGAATTGTTGTAGCTGACGTTCGGCAGCAATCCGGCGCGAGCTTGCACCCGGTCTTCGCGCGCCACACCGAGATCAGTGATTACCGACCGGTACTGTGGATCGTTCTGCCGCGCTCGCTGAAGTGCGTCCTGCAAAGTGATCGTCAGGGGTGCGCTCTGATTTTGGTCCGCCGCTGCCACCTGTGCGAAACTAAACACCGAAGTCGCGATCAGAACCAAACTGAAAATCAGCAGCGGCGAACATTGCCCGAAATGGGATTGCCTTCTCACATGCCTCGTCCGGTTGTTTTTCCGACACGTCACAGTTCACCTCAAGATCGGAACCTGCCTTAGCCCACTCGAAAGTATATGAACCTAAAGGACCGACGATAGCTTCCGACCACAGCCGCCTCATCCTCCAGGTGTCGGGTGTTTGCGAGTCCGTTCAACCGGCCGGGAGTTTCAGACATCCGCACCCACCATATGGCCGGACCAAATTGAAACTGGCACAGCCTATCACGTGCTTCCTGAAAGCCACATGAAAGGTGCGCTTCAGATGCCTAAGTGGCATGCACCGAAGTACTTAGGTCCTGCCGTATTTTTGTGACGAAGAAATGGCGAAAGTCTTGCTTAAGAAAAGGCGAGTTCGTTCTTAAGTCAGGCCGGAGGGAAGCTATCATGATCAACCTGGAATCCGTGAAAGTTACACCGCGTGACCAGCAAGTGCTGAACCTGCTGGTTCAGGGCTGCAGCAACAAAGAAATCGCTGGTCAGCTGAACATCAGCCCCCGCACCGTGAAGCAGCACTTGCGAACATTGTTTCTGCGCGCCGGTATCCGCGAAGGGCGGAAGCGTGTGAAGTTGGCAATTGCGATGTTCAGCAAAGAGGAGGCGCAATCATGACTCCCCGCGAGTGCCTCACACCCAAGGAGATTCAAATCGCCACCCTGGTCTGGGAAGGGCTTACAAACCGCGAGATCGGCCGGATCATCGGTACCAGCGAACAGGTGATCAAGAATCACCTTCGAAACACGTTCGACAAACTCGGCGTGTGGAGCCGACTGGAGTTGGCCATGTACGTCGCCAGCCACGGTGGAAAGGACTGGCCGGAAGCTGACGGGGCGCCCGCCGCGTATCCCCAGGCGGTGGGAGCAGACTAGGTACGATCCAGTTTGAGATCACCACGGAGGGGACAGAGGGCAGAGATGAACCGTCGGGAGACTGGCTCTGTGTGTCTCAATGTTGGTGAAATCTCGCTGGATCGCTCCGCAGCGCGCTGTGTTCAGCCAAACTCTGCAAAACTTTTCTAGTGCGATTTGCGGCTGAAGCATTTATGGAGCTGTAATCCTATTCGTACCAGCGGCTTGCGGGATCTCAGTGCGGCACTGGAATTGCTCAGACAGTTGTGATCTCAAGGGCGGGCTCGATCTGCGAGCCGGCTTTCGCGACTCCCGGGGCGAAACCAGCGATGGCCTACAAAGAAATCTTCTGGATGGCGTGCGACTCGATCGAACAGCTGAGAGCTGAGTATGGCCCTTTCCACGCTCGTGCCGAGGCGGAGGTCGAGGCCCGCAAGCTCGGTTTCGGTTATTTGCTGCGTTACGAGCACATTCTGGGTGTGAACGAGGAAGTTGAAGAGGTCCGCTGTATTTTCATCGAGCTGCCGGGAACCGTTTCTGAAGCGGTGGAAAGCACTTCGGTGACCCTCCATACTCGGTGCGCCACCTGCGGGGAATCCGCCGCCCATGAAGCCGGATGGCAAGCCGAGGTCTGGGCCGACATCCATGAATTCGAGCACTCACGCCACCGAGTCCGCCTCTTCGAACACGCCAGAGGCAAGGGCCTGAAGGAAATCGGCGACTGGCGGGGATAGGAAACCAAAACCACAGAGGACGCTCAGTACCCGGCGACTCAATAGCGTGAAGCAGTTGCGCTCCTAGACGCTTACTTCAGTGGCGGTATTCATTTCTGCAGCGATAGCCCACTCGCGGCGGCGCGATCCAGAAACCAGATCAGTTTGCCGTCCGTCGGCTGGACGAGTTTGGCAGGATACTGTTCTCCCGCCACCTCCTCTTCCAATACCGCCTTCAACACCGGTGCTTTGTCTGTGCCGCTGACCAGGAAGGCTACGGATCGAGCAGCGTTGAGGACGGGAAGCGTGAATGTTAGCCGGTGAGTCTTGAGCTTCTCCACCCAGTTCGCGATCACCAGCCGGGATTTTTCCTGCAAGCCCGCGGTCCCCGGAAAAAGCGACGCCGTGTGGCCGTCTGGGCCCATGCCCAGCAAAATCAGATCGAACCTGGGAAGCTGTCCTGGCTCGAGTTGGAAAAACTTTCTTAGAGTGGATTCGTACTCTTTGGCAACGGCTGCGGCGTCCTGGATTCTCAGTGGGAAATCGGAACACGTTCCCGGGCGGCACGGGTACCTTCGACAGCATCGCTTCGTCCGCCATCCGATAATTGCTGTCAGGATCGGTCGGCGGCACGTGCCGCTCATCGCTCCAGAAAAAATACATGCGATCCCAAGGCAGGGCAGTGCGGGCGTTTGTAGCGAGGAGATTGTAGAGGCTCTTGGGCGTCGAGCCACCAGATAACGCGATCGTGAACCGGCCATGATCCGCAACCGACTGATTGGCGAGGCGAATAACTTCTTCTGCGGCTGCGCCAAACAATTCCTGCGGAGTGGTGAGAACCCGAATCTCGGCAGAAGAACTCAAATCAGCCTCGGAAACCCCGGACGGCCGCGCAGCGCGCCGCTCCCAACAGTCCGGCCTTTTCATTCGTCACTACGTGAACGGGCATGGCTTCCACCAGGGGGCGCATTCTTCCCTTGTCGAGAAAGGATTCCATAAACAAAGATCCTTTTAGCTTGGGCAGAATCTTTGGCGAAATCCCTCCCGCTAAGAACAGGCCGCCCGTCGACATGATCTTCAGCCCGAGGTTCGATGTCTCAGCGCCGTAGACCGCAATCCACAGGTCCAGCGCTTTTCCCGCCAGTGAATCTTTGCCGCTCAACGCAGCCTGCGAAATTGCCGCCGCCGGATCGCCCCCCTCCATCGCACTGGAAAGTTCGGCCGATTTCTTTCCGCATCCACTGGCGCACAGAAATTCATACACGTTCACCAGTCCCGGCCCGGAGAGAATGCGCTCGTAACTCACGTGTCCGAATTTCGCCGCAAGGAATCGCAGCAGTTCAATCTGAAGTTCTCCTCGAGGAGCAAAGTCGGTATGTCCGCCTTCGCACGCGAAAACATGGTGGCGGCTGCCATCCCAAAACAGTCCCGCCTCTCCTAAGCCGGTTCCCGGAGCTACGACAGCCTGATTGCCCGCGACCGAACCCGCTCCCGGGTTAAGCGTCACCAGATCCTCAATTCCCAGGGCGCCGATGCCCCAGGCGCTGGCTTCGAGGTCGTTGATCAGCAAGGTCGCCGCAAGATGGATCTGATTGGCGAGAACGGACTGCTCAATGACCCAGGGGAGATTAGAGGTTTCCACCCGCCCATTGCGTACCGGGCCTGCGATGCCAAAGCATGCGGCCTCTGGACGTGTGCCCGACTCATCCAGAAACTGCGTTACGATTTCACCAAGCCCCCTGTGATCACGACTGGGAAAGACGCGTTCCGAGACTAACTGGAAGCGTCCATTCTGAGGTTGGAAATAAGCCAGCCTGGCATTGGTCCCACCAATATCGCCGGCCAGAATCATTTTTCGAAGTTCCTCCAGCGGCGGCCGTCGCGTTCGACGAGTTCGTCGGCCTCCTTCGGTCCCCATGTGCCGGAAGCATAGTTGGGGAAATTGCGCGGCGGGAGCGCCTTCCAAAGATCGAGCACCGGATTCACCACCGACCAGCCTGCCTCCACCATATCCGCGCGTTGAAACAAAGTTTGATCGCCGATCATGCAGTCGTGCAGCAGCCGCTCGTAGCCTGTGCTCGGTTGCTTTCCAAAGTATTCCTGATATTCGAAGTTCATGTCCACCGTGCCGAGGCGCATCACCGGGCCTGGAACTTTGGCGGCGAACTGCAGAGAGATGCCTTCCTCGGGTTGAATATGCAGCACCAGTTGATTGGGCATCAGATGTTCGACCGGCGTGTCGCGGAACAGCACAAAAGGTGCTCGCCGAAACTGTATCACGATGTGGGTATTGCGCACCGGCATTCGTTTACCTGTGCGCAGGTAGAAGGGAACATCGGCCCAGCGCCAGTTGTCGATCAACAACTTCATGGCAACGAAAGTTTCGGTCCGCGAGTCTGGGGGGACGTCCGGCTCGCCACGGTAGGCCGGAACCCGTTTGCCATCTTCGGTGCCCTCGCCGTACTGACCGCGTACCGTGCGGCTCAGAACTTCTTCGTCACTCATTGGCTGAATGGCATGAAGAATTTTCGCCTGCTCATCGCGCACCGCATTCGCGTCGAAAGAGATCGGAGGCTCCATCGCGGTCAGACTGATCAGCTGCATGATGTGATTGGGCACCATGTCGCGCAATGTACCCGCATGATCGAAGTAGCTGCCACGGCCTTCCACGCCGACCGTCTCGGCGACCGAAATCTGCACGTGATCGATGTAGCGGCGATTCCACACTGGCTCGAAAATACCGTTGGCAAAGCGGAAGGCCATGATGTTCTGCACAGTTTCTTTGCCGAGGTAATGATCGATGCGGTAGATCTGCGTTTCGTCGGCAACTTTCAGCAATTCCTGGTTGAGGGCCTTGGCCGATTCCAGATCGTGCCCGAATGGCTTCTCGATGACGACGCGGCGCCAGTGATTGTTGCTCTGATCCATCAAACCTGCGGCGTCGAGCTTCTGCACGATCGGTCCAAAGAAATTCGGCGCGACCGCCAGGTAGTAGAAAAAGTTCTGATGGGTGGAGTGGGCCTGATCGATCTTGGTTAAAGTGTCTTTGAGACGCGAGTACAGATTGTCGTCATCGAAATTTCCCTGAACATAGTAAAAACGCTGCGCGAACCATTCCCACAGGTCGTTGTCCACGCAATCGCCGCAGTAGGTCTTGATGTCGTCGTAGACTTTTTTCCGGAAGTCTTCGTCGGAAAATTGCGCGCGTGCCACACCCAGGACCGCGAACTCCCGCGACAGCAGCCCGGCGCGTGCCAGGTTATAAAGCGCCGGGATCAACATCCTTCCGGTCAGATCCCCAGCCGCACCGAAGATCACCATGACGCAAGGATCGCTTTGCTTACCGATGCGCGGTGGTGGCGGCGCCGTCTTGGGCTGTTCTGCTAATTGAGCCATGGAATAAGTCCCTTTATTGTTCTCAGCGCTCTCCGGAATTTCAGTGCACTCCGGCTTTGAGCCTTTCGTCGTTAGTCGCCGGTCGTTGGTCGTTCGCGATTCCGATTTGAGGCAATCACCAACAAAGACAGGACCAACAACCAACGACGATCGATTAATGGCCGCTTTTTCCCGCTTCCACGTGCCCGCCAAACTTCTGCCGCATCGCCGACAACATCTTCTCCGCGAAGGTATGTTCCTGGCGCGAGCGGAAGCGGACAAACAATGCCGCCGTCAGCACGTCCGCGGGAACGGCCTCGTCGAGAGCCGCCTGAATCGTCCACCGGCCTTCGCCTGAATCCTGCACAAAGCCTGTGTACTCGGCGAGCGTCGGATTCTCGGTCAGGGCCATCGCCGTGAGATCAAGCAGCCACGAACTGACCACGCTGCCACGCCGCCACACTTCCGCAATGTCGGGCAAGTTCAGGTCGTAACGAATGTCTTCCGGCAACTCCTTGCTGTTCGCATTCCTGAAGATGTCGAAGCCTTCCGCATAAGCCTGCATGAGCCCGTACTCAATGCCGTTGTGCACCATCTTCACAAAGTGCCCCGAGCCCGACGGTCCGCAGTGAATGTATCCATCTTCAGCGGTGCCGCCGAGTTTCTCGCGTCCGGGGGTTCGAGGGATATCACCCTTGCCGGGCGCTAGAGTCTTGAAGATCGGATCAAGTCTCTGCACGGCCTCTTTCGGGCCCCCAAGCATCATGCAGTAACCGCGCTCTAGGCCCCACACGCCGCCGCTGGTTCCAACGTCGATGTAATGAATGCCCTTGCCCTTGAGCTCTTTCGCCCGGCGCACATCATCCTTGAAATAGGAATTGCCACCGTCAATGATCGCGTCGCCAGCCTGCATGTGCTGGGCAAGTTTTTGCACGGTTGCTTCGGTCGGACCGCCAGCCGGCACCATGATCCACACCGCGCGCGGGGGCGTGAGCTTAGTGACCAGATCTTCGAGCGATGCTGATCCCGTGGCGCCCTCGGTACCCAGTTGCTTCACAGCGTCGGGGCTGAGATCTGAAACCACCAGCGAATGCCCGCCGCGCATCAGCCGCCGGGTCATGTTCGCACCCATCCGGCCGAGTCCTACCATTCCCAATTGCATCTCTTGCTCCTTAAGTGGTAGCGCCGGCATCTTGCCGGCTGGCGCGCGGGCGTCTCGCCCGCGCTGCCGAAGGTTCCACAAATCTAGAGAGCCTTCCGCACTGCGGCCTGCAGTGTCGCAAGCCCGCTCTTGAGATCTTTCCCCAGATGCACTCGAAGCGCGCGTCGTCCTCGCTCTGCCAGGACCTGGAAATCTCCACGGGCCTGAGCCGCCTTCACGATGCCGAACGTGTACTTCTGCCCAGGGACCGGCAACTCGACAGCATCGTCACAGGTAATTTGCAGGAACACACCCGAATTCGGCCCGCCTTTGTAAGCCTGCCCCGTGGAATGCAGGAATCGCGGCCCGAATCCAAGACACGTCGCGACGTGCTTCGAATCGCGAACCACATGGCGCAGCGCTTGCAGACTTTCCTGGTGCTCCGCATTCATCTGTATGTACCCAAGCACGGCGAAATAATCGCCAGCATGAATCCGGCTCAAATGCGCCTTCAGATATCCGACCAGAGACTTTTCGCTCGCGGCTGCGGCCAGAGCGGAAACGTTCTTTTCATCGGTGAATAACTTCACTCCACTGTCTTCAAGAATCGGCCTTTCCGGCGGCAGCGATCCGGTTTTCTCATACTCCGACGTGAGTGTCCGGGTGGCGATTTTGCTGGCTTCCACGTCAGGTTGGTTGAACGTATTGATTCCGATGACCGCCCCGGCAACGGCAGTCGCGATCTCCCAGCGGAAAAACTCTGCGCCTAGATCATAGGTGTCTGGCATCGTGATTCGCACCACAGGATGCCCAGCTTTTTCGAGGGCCGTAACCTTCGCGTCCTGCTCGGAATCGACTTCGCTTTCCAGACGAATGTAAGCAAAAACGCGATCGTTGCCGTACACAACGGTGGGAGCCAGATGCTCGCGATCGACCGGAATGATTCCCTTGCCGACTTTCCCTGTGGACTCGGCGATTAACTGTTCCAGCCATGCGCCCAGATCGGAGATGCCAGGAGACGTGACGATCGTGACTTTGTCCCGCCGGGCGTTCGCAGCGGAGCCGAGAATGATTCCCAGCACGGCTCCGGGATTTTCATCCAGTTTGATACTCGGCCCGCAGGCTCGCTCCATCTCCGCAGCGCGTTCGAGAAACTTCTTGGTGTCCAGGCCCATGGCAGCGGCCGGAATCATTCCAAAATTCGACAGCGCCGAATATCGCCCACCAATCGACGGCCGCCCAAAAAAGATGTGAAGGAAGTGATCGCCCTCGGCGACCTGCTGCATCTTCGATCCCGGATCGGTGATTGCCACAAAGTGGCTGCCCACTTTGTCCGCTCCGACAACTTGCTTGGTGCGTTCAAAGAAATACTGCTTGAAGATGTTTGGCTCGAGCGTGCTCCCCGATTTGCTGGAAACGATGAAGAGCGTCTTTGGGATATCGATCTTGTGTTCGAATGCTTTCACCTGCGCGGGATCAGTCGAGTCGAGCACATGCAATTCCGGGAAATGGGGAATCCGGCCAAATGTCATCCGCAGAACTTCCGGACAAAGGCTGGATCCTCCCATCCCCAGAAGCAGGATGTGCTGAAACCCGCGCGTTTGTACTTCCTTCGCAAATTTCTGCAAAGTGTCGAGCTGAGCGATCTGCTCGTCAACAATATCGAGCCATCCCAGCCACTTCGACTCATCTTCGCCGGTCCACAGGCTCGCATCGCGATCCCACAGTCGCTTCATTTTCCCGCCCGACTGCCAGTCGGCGATCGTCGACTTGACGGTGGCGGCCAGCGTCTCGGGCAGGGAAGTCTTCAGTCGGCTCACGGTCTATCCTTTTTGTGCGGTGCTTTTCTCAACAGCGGCCAGCAGTTTGTCGAAGGCGTCAGAGAACAACTTCACCCCATCGACCGTCAGCTTGTCAGTGACTTCTTTCATGGAGATCCCGGCTTTGGCCAGGTCGTCCATGGTCTTCTGCGCGCCTGGGATATCTTCGGTGAGACTCGGCCGAACCCGTCCGTGATCGCGGAATGCATCGATGGTGGCCGGTGGAATCGTATCGACGGTGTCTGGGCCAATCAGTTCTTCCACGTACATCACGTCGCGATAGTTTGGATTCTTCGTGCTAGTGCTGGCCCATAGCACGCGCTGCGTCTGCGCGCCCTTGGCAGCAAGCTTCTCCCAGTTCGGTCCGCTGAAGATTTTTTGATAGCGCTGGTACGTCAACTTTCCGTTTGCGATTGCGACTTTCCCGAGCAGGCTCTTCAGCAGGGCCTGCTGATTCGGGTCCAACGTACTTTTCAGCTTCTGGTCGAGCATTGAATCAATCAGCGTATCGATGCGGCTGATAAAGAAGCTTGCGACCCCCGCCATCTTCTTCAGATTCCCACCGTGCGCGGCTAGCTCTTCTACTCCCGCGATGTAAGCCTCAGCGACTTTTACATAAACCTCCTGCGCAAACAGCAACGTCACATTGATGTTGATACCTTCGCTGATCGCTTGCCGAATCGCGGGAAGCCCCGCGGCTGTCCCCGGAATTTTGATCATGACGTTTTCGCGCTGCACGGTCTTCCACAGTCGTCGCGCTTCGTCGATCGTCTCCTGCGTCTTGTGCGCCAGGTACGGCGACACTTCCAGGCTGACGTAGCCATCGCGGAAATTCGTCTCCTCGTACACTCCGCGCAGCTGGTCCGCAGCATCGCGAATGTCGCGAATTGCGATCTGCTCGTACTTGGCCGTCGCCGAAAGGTTTTTCTGGGGGGCCAGTGAGTGCAGGATGTCGTCGTACAAGGAACTGTCAGCGATGGCTTTCTCGAAGATGGCCGGATTCGAAGTCATTCCGCGCAGGCCGTCGTCCTCGATCATCGCTTTCAGTTTGCCGGTCGTGAACAGATCCCGGCGAATGTAGTCGAGCCACATGGACTGCCCGTACTTGAGCAGGTCTTTTAGCGGATTCTTCGTGGCCTTTGAACTTTCCAGAACACCAGTGGGTTGCATGACAGCCTCCATAGCTTGTTGGATGACGATCCCCGAACGAGCGACACAGCCGAACTGCTGGACGAACTAACTACTTTCCGGCAATCGCCGCTCGCGCCTCTTCGACCACTTTGTCGACCGTAAACCCGAAGTATTTCAGAAGATCCTTTAACGGCGCCGACGCTCCGAACCGGCGCATGCCGATGTTTCGACCCTTGCTGCCGGTGTAGCGCTCCCAGCCGAAGGTTGCGGCCATTTCAACGGAAACTCGCGCCGTCACATCGGATGGCAGTACGCTCTCCTTGTAAGCCGCATCCTGCTGATCAAAGATTTCCGTCGACGGCATGCTGACCACGCGCGCGTTAATGCCCTCGGCCTTGAGCTTCTCGTAGGCATCGACGCAGAGCGAGAGCTCGCTTCCGGTTCCGATCAGAATGACTTGCGGCTTCCCGCCAGGCGCGTCGGCCAGAACGTAACCTCCCTTCGTTACACCCGAAGCCGGCGCGTATTTCGTGCGATCCAAAGTCGGAAGAGCCTGCCGTGTGAGCACCAGCGTCGTTGGACCATGCTGCTGCTGCACCGCGATCTTCCATGCCTCGGTGACTTCGTTCGCATCGCCGGGACGCAGCACCAGCATGTTCGGCATCGCCCGCAGACCCGCCAGTTGCTCGATCGGTTGATGCGTCGGTCCATCCTCGCCAACACCAATCGAATCGTGCGTCATCACGTAAATCACGGGAACTTCCATCAACGCCGCCAGCCGCATCGATGGTTTCATGTAATCAGTAAAATTAAAGAAGGTCGCGTTGAACACTTTCAGGCGTGAAATAGCCATGCCGTTCGCCGCCGCGGCCATGCCGTGTTCACGGACTCCAAAGTGGAAGTTGCGTCCAGCATAGTTGTCGGGCTGGAAATCGCCCGCGCCCGGCATCTTCAAGTCAACTTTGTTCGATTTCGCCAGATCAGCCGAGCCGCCGATCAGCCACGCAATGTTCTGCGCGAGAATATTCAGAACTTTTCCGGAGCTTTCCCGCGTGGCAATGCCTTTGGCGTCGGCCGGGAAGGTCGGCAGATTCTTGTCCCATCCGTCGGGCAGTCTCCGTGCCTGAATGTCTTTGAGTTCGACAGCCAGTTCGGGAAACTGCTTCGCATATTCGGCGAATTTCTTCAGCCATGCTGCCTGCAGTTCCGCACCGCGCTTTCCCACACCTTGCTGGAAGTGCTCATAGACGCCGTCGGGCACAAGGAACTTCGCGTCTTCCGGCCAGCCGTAGAACCTCTTCACCAGCTTGACCTCATCAACCCCCAGTGGCTCTCCGTGCGCTTCGTAAGAATCCTGTTTGTGGGGCGACCCGTAACCGATGTGGCTGTCGACGATGATCAGTGTCGGGCGGTCTTTCGTCTTCAAGAAGGTCTCATAAGCCCGAGCGAGCATTTCGAGATCGTTCGCGTCGGCGACTCGAGTGACGTTCCATCCGTAGCCCAGAAATCTCGTGGCGACATCTTCCGTGAACGACCAATTCGCCGGCCCGTCGAGCGTGACGTGATTGTGATCGTATATCCAGCAGAGATTCGAAAGCTGCAGGTGGCCGGCCAGCGATGCAGCCTCGCTCGCAACGCCTTCCATCAGATCGCCATCACCGCAGATCGTCCAGACGTTGAAGTCGAACAGGTCAAAGCCGGGACGGTTGAAGCGCGCCGCCAGCCATTTGCTGGATATCGCCATACCCACGCTGTTGCCCGCGCCCTGGCCGAGAGGGCCGGTCGTGGTTTCAACTCCGGTGGTGATGTGCGACTCCGGATGACCGGGTGTTCGGCTTCCGAGTTGGCGGAAGTGTTTGATCTCTTCCATCGAAACGGAGAGCTCGTCTGTAACTTTGTCGTCCTCGGCCTTGCGCACCCCCGCCAGATGCAGCACGGCGTACAGCAGCATGGAGGCGTGCCCCGCCGATAAAACAAACCGGTCGCGATTGGGCCACAAGGGATTCTTGGGATCGTAGCGAAGATATTGCTGCCACAAGCTGTAGGCTACGGGCGCCAGTCCCATCGGAGCCCCGGGGTGCCCGGAGTTTGCCTGTTGCACGGCGTCAATCGCAAGAGTGCGGATCGTGTTGATGCAAAGAGTATCTAGCTGCTGTCCCGTGGCCAATACTTGTTCCGTGGCAACCATGCGACTCCATTCCTCCAGTCGTTCGTTGGCGCGAACTACTGGCTACCTGATTAGAGGTCCCGGGCGGAGAAAGGGTTCAGTACGCAGAAAGTGTATCAATTTCTTGGAGCGGATGGATTACGGTCAGTTGAAAAACGGAGGGACGATGGAGAGATCTCTTACTTTACAAGCTGGATGTAGCTGCTTTCGCTGTTGGAGGCACGCGTCATTTCCTGCACGAACTTGAGGAATTGGCGTAAATTGTCGCGTTCTCCGGATGACATGCCGTCAAACCGGACACGCACTCCGTTCGTGCCTGCGCTGCGGGTCACGATCCCGGTTAAAGCGAAGCCCTTAACCCAGATCTTGCCATTCGGCACCCATAACCCGACTTCTACTTTACCGCCCGGCTTGACGGGGCTGGCCGTCTCGACCAGGCATCCGCCGGCACTGGTGTTGGAAAGGTTTCCCCAAATAGAGTTTGGTAAATCATCGACGCGCAATTCCACCGCGACAAAGCACTTGATGCGCGGATGCCGCCGGCGATCGCTGCTCCAGTTGGGGCTGAAAAGATCGGGCTCGAACGGAGGTGTGGAGGAACTGGGCGTCGGAACCGGGCGAGGAGCTTCCTGCTCGGGCTGGCTGGTCTTCTGCCGGGATTTCGAAACGTCTGCCTTGATTTCGCGCATTGCGTTCAACAAGGCTTCTTCCCGTTTTTCGACAGGTGCTTCCCGATAAGCCTGCAAAAGCTTTCCAACTTGCCGGACAAGATCTGGATCCGACAGTATGCGAGTCCAGTCAGTTCCCGTTGCTGCGCTCATGCAATAGCGATCTCTCGTTCGTAAGGATTTGTGTCTCTCCTAGCATGAGGCGCTGGTCACCCCGGTTCAAGATGACCTAAGTCACGAGGAGACGGCCTGTATTGAGGTTGAGAAGGCGAGTCTTACTGGCCGCCGTCGAATCCGAGTTGCACGATTTCCGTGGTTTCGCTCTGCGTGGGCTCGAACTTCCATTTGCTCACCGCGTCCTGCGCGGCTTCGACTAGCACCGGGTTTCCACCCAGCACTCGACTGGATTTGACAGTACCGTTGGGCCGCACGATGACTTCCACCTTCACAATTCCGTGGATGTGCATCTTTTTTGCCAGTTCCGGATAGACGGGCGCGACACGGGATGAGACCTTTCGCTCCGAACTCGAGGATACGGTCGTGTTTTGCGCATGCGCCAGATTGAACGAGAGCGCGAGGATAACGGCCAGATATAAGACACCACTGCGCATGACTCCGGCTCCTTTACATGTCTAAGGTTATCGGGACTGAGCGGTTACTGGCAGAGTACTGAAGGCTTTGCACCTAAGGTGCCGCATCCCGGGTTAAACACGTCTGATTTCGTTTGCATCGCAATTGCGCGCAAAAGAATCAAAGCTAACGAGTTATGCTATAGACGGAAAGGAAGATTCAGCCCCTGTCGGGGTGTCTGGACGTTCCCGATCAAGAATGCGACGCTCATTGAAAGTTTTCCCCACCTTAGTTCTTGGTTTCATATCGTTCTTCGCCGTTTCGTCTATGCTGTTGTCACAAACGACAGGCGGCACGCCATCAGTTTCCCTTCCTGGGTCTCAGAGTCCTTTTCAGGGGAGTTCGCCTGAGGGCACCGCGACGTCGGAAGTTCTTCAGATTGATTTCAAAGAAGCCATCGACCGTGGATTACGCAATAACTTAGGGCTGCTGCTGGCTGGGGATCAGACCCTGGCAGCCCGCGGCCAGCGCTGGCAGCAGTTGGCCGATCTGTTGCCCAACATCTCAATTCGCGCCGAGGAGGACGTTCAAACTACAAGCCTTACAGCCCTCGGGCTGCGAGGCAACGTATTGCATGCGGCGGTACCGAGAGTCATTGGCCCCTTTAATTACTTCGATCTTCGTGCCAATGCCGCGCAGACCGTGTTCAATTACAGAACCCTGGAAAAAGAACGAGCTGCGTCCCAGACCCTCAAAGCTGCCCAACTCAGTTTCAAGGATGCCCGCGAACTGGTAGTGCTTGCCGTGGGGAACTCGTACCTGCAAGCCATTGCGGCGGCGGCCCGCGTTGAAACCGCCGAAGCGCAGGTCACAAGTGCTCAGGCTCTATATCAGAAAGCCGCGGACCAGCAAAAAGCCGGTCTGACGCCGGCCATTGACGCCCTGCGTTCGCAGGTTGAATTCCAGACTCGGCAACAGCAACTCATCGTGGCACGCAACGAGCTGGCGAAATCCGCTTTGAGCGTAGCCCGCATTATCGGACTGCCGCTGGGACAGCAATTCGTTCTCACAGAAAAGGCTCCATACCAGGCGCTGACTCCTCTTCCCCTCGAAATCTATTTGCAGCGTGCCTATAACGGACGTGCAGACTATCAGGCTGCCATGGCCCAAGTGCAGAGCGCCGAACATAGCAGGAGGGCGGCAGTCGCTGGGCGATACCCGTCAATCGATCTGGATGCGAACTTCGGAGACATTGGGGTGAACCCCGCGAATTCCAACGGCACCTGGCAAGTCCTGGGCGGCATCAATATCCCGATATTTGCAGGAAACCGGGTGCACGGCGATATCCTCGTTGCCGATGCCCAGCTCCGGCAGGCTCATGCTCAGCTAGGGGACCTGCGCGGACGCATCGACTATGAAGTACGTTCGGCCCTGCTCGATCTTAATGCCGCGGCAGAGCAGGTCGAGGTCGCCCGCAGTTCCGTCGAACTGGCCGAGGAGGCGCTGGCTCAGTCGCAGGATCGCTTTACCGCCGGAGTTGCCGACAATCTGGAAGTCGTGCAGGCCCAGGAGGCGGTTGCCGGGGCGCACGAAAGCTTTATTCAAAGTCTTTATGCTCATAATCTAGCGAAGGTTGAATTGGCTTACGTCATCGGCGATGCCGAGCAAGGTGTAAGGCGATATCTGAAAGGCAATCAATAAGCGTATGGAGCAATCGACGCAGGCTGCCCCTCCTCCATCTGTAGCCGAAAGACCGGAGTCCACGAATAAGCCCCTGCCGGCGACCGAGCGGGACTTTCATACTCATCCTTCGCGCACTCAGAGCCCCGGTTTTCGCATTGCAGTTCTGATTGCACTGGTGGTGCTCCTGGTTGTCGGATTCTTCATGTACCGCTATTTCACCAGTTACGAATCCACTGACGATGCGCAGGTTGACGGGCACATCAATTCCGTCAGCGCTCGAATTTCAGGGCACGTGGTCAAGCTCAACGTCCAGGACAACCAATACGTGCAGGCGGGAACCGTTCTGGTTGAGATCGACCGAACCGACTACCAGGTGGCGTACGAGCGTGCGAAGGCGGATTTTGCCGACGCCCAGGCCGCAGCTGTCGCGGCAGGAGTTACGGTCCCGATCACATCCGTCAACACCAACAGCCAGATATCCGCTAGCGAGGCGGATGTGGCCAGTGCCCGAGCCGGCATCCAGGCAGCCCAGCAGCAGTTCCAGGCAGCCAAGGCGCAACTGCAGCAAGCCCAGGCGAACAACGTCAAAGCGCAGAACGACCTTGCGCGGTACAAACAACTGGTCGAGAAGCAAGAGATTTCACAACAGCAGTACGATCAAGCCACTGCCGCGGCGCAGGCTGGCGCTGCCGGAGTCGAAGCTGCGCGCGCCACTGCCGATGCCGCCGATCAACAGGTGACGCAGGCCAAGGGAAGGCTGGTTCAGGCGGAAGCCAATTGGCGCTACGCCAATACGGCGCCGAAGCAGATGCAGATCTCGCAGGCGAAAGCACAGTCGGCATTGGCGCAAGCTGAACGTATGAAAGCGAATCTCGATCAGGCTGAACTGAACCTGCAATACACCAAGATCGTCGCTCCGGTGAACGGTGTGGTCAGCGACCGTACCGTGGAAGTCGGACAGAATGTGGCTCCCGGGCAGGAATTGATGAAGGTCATCAATCTCGACGACATCTGGGTCATCGCAAATTTCAAGGAGACTCAACTGCGCGGTATGAATCCTGGTCAGCGCGTCACGATCGAGGTCGACGCCTATGGCAGCAAGTACAACGGCAAAGTGGACAGCGTCGCCGGCGCCAGCGGAGCGCGCTTCAGCCTATTGCCTCCCGAGAACGCGACCGGAAACTACGTCAAGGTCGTGCAGCGCGTCCCGGTAAAGATTGTCCTCGATCCTGGGTCGAATAAAGACCATCAGCTGCGTCCCGGCTTGTCTGTGACTCCCAAGGTGTGGATTCGCGAATGAGCGCGGCCGCGGGGACGTTCGACCAGTCGGATGCCTGGCGTCCTGCTGTAAACCCCTGGATTATCGCTCTGGCGGTCACGCTGGCGACCTTCATGGAGGTGCTGGACACTTCCATTGCCAATGTTGCCCTGCCGCACATCGCTGGCAGCCTTTCCGCTGGTCAGGACGAGAGCACATGGGTTCTCACTTCTTATCTTGTTTCGAATGCCATCGTGCTTCCACTGAGCGGATGGCTATCTTCCATTGTTGGGCGCAAGAACTTCTACATGGGCTGCGTAGCCTTGTTCACGATCAGTTCCTTCTTGTGCGGTCTCGCCCCGAATCTTGCAGTTCTGATCATCTGCCGAGTTCTTCAGGGTATTGGCGGCGGCGGATTACAGCCCAGCGAACAAGCGATCCTCGCCGACACTTTTCCTCCTGCCAAGCGCGGTATGGCCTTTGCGGTTTACGGCATGGCTGTGGTTACCGCGCCGGCCATCGGACCCACTCTCGGAGGATGGATCACCGACAATTTCACCTGGCGCTGGATTTTCTTCATCAATATTCCCGTCGGAATTCTGTCTATCCTGCTAACCTCCAGGCTGATTCAGGATCCGCCTTACTTCAGGCGCCGCAAGCGGAGTGAAACCCACATCGATTACATCGGACTGGGATTCGTCGCGCTTGGGCTTGGCACACTTCAAGTTGTCCTCGATAAGGGCCAGCGCGAAGATTGGTTTGAGTCGAATTTCATCGTGATCCTGTCGCTGATTGCGGCCTTGTCGCTGATCTTCGTCATCTATTGGGAGTGGAAGCAGAAAGATCCCATTATCGATCTGCATCTGTTCCGTGACCGCACCTTCGGCATCTCGAATCTGCTGATGTTCATGCTGGGATTCGCATTGCTGGGCAGCACGCTATTGCTGCCGCTGTTTTCGCAGACGCTGCTGGGATACACGGCTCAGCAGGCGGGACTGGCTTTGATGCCAGGTGGATTTGCGATCATCCTGCTGCTGCCGCTGGTGGGATTCTTGCTCTCGCGGTACACGCCGCGTTGGCTTCTGATGTTCGGTCTCATAGTGCTGTCGTACTCTTTGTTTCACATGACGAAGTTCGATCTCGACATCGACTTCCGGACGGTCGCTGGAGCGCGTGTGCTTCAAGCCGTCGGCATGGCTTTCTTGTTTGTTCCGATCAATACCGCTGCCTACGCGTTCCTGCCGCGGGACAAGAACAACGCTGCTTCAGGTCTGATGAATCTGGCGCGTAACATCGGCGGCAGTGTGGGGATTTCTGTGGTCACGACAATGCTCGACCGTCGGACACAAAAGCATTTAACCGATCTCGCGGGTAACCTGAGCGCTTCGAACCTTTCGTTGCAGGCGATGCTTCAGGGAGCGGCGAGAGCTATGCAGGCGCATGGCGCGAGCGCCGCGGAGGCCTCGCAGCAGGCCTACGCGCTGGTGCAAGGTACAGTGCAGCGGCAGGCCGTTATGCTGTCTTATATCGATTGTTTTTGGTTCCTTGGTGTGGCTATCCTGTGTATGATTCCGGCGGTCTTCCTGATCAAGAAGTCGAAACCTGGCGGAGGAATGGCGGTACACTAAAACCCCTATGTTTCGCCTCGTCACCATCGAGCGTGAATTCGGTTGCGGTGCAGCTTCGATCGCCAGCAAGTTAGCCCAGCGGTTGGGTTGGAAGCTCTGGGATCATCTGCTGACCGAAGAGATCGCGCGCATCGCGAAAGTGGATCCTTCAGCGGTGAAGCGCTGCGACGAGCGTATGGACAGCCGTTTGCATCGCCTGGCGAAGGTTTTCTGGCGCGGAAGTTACGAACGCAGTACGCACCTGGGCAATCAGATTTTCGATACCGATCGCATGATGGCGATGATGCAGGACATCATGGATCGCATCGGGCGGGAAGGAAATGCGGTGATCGTCGGGCGCGGAGCGCCTTTTTTCCTGCGGGAACATCCCGATGCGTTTCACGTATTTCTGTATGCGCCGCGGGTGGAAAAGATTCGCCGGACGATTGCGGATGGGCGCTCGGAAGAAGAAGCCGAGGAAATGGTCGACACCGTCGATCGTGAGCGCATGGCGTACGTGAAGCACTACTTCAACGCCGATTGGCCGACGCGATCGCTCTATCACATGATGATGAACACGGCGGTCGGCAACGAACTGGTGATCAACACGATCCTCGATACGATGCATCAGGTTGCGGGAAGCCCGAAGGCAACGGATTACGAACGTCCGAAGACGCCGACGCTGAGCTAAGGCCGGTAAACTTTTCTTTCGACCTTTGCGAGTCCTTCGCGATCTCTGCGGTTCGAGAGCCTTTAACCGCGAAGATCGCGAAGACATCAGGGTGCGTCGCTGCTTTTTTAGAGGTTGATTCTCAGTTGATTAGTCGTTCCGTGCAGTTTGAGGCCGCATGGGACGCTGCGGCGCGGGGCAACAATCTTCCGCGCAGGCATCCTGGCGCGGACCTAACGATCCCAAAGCTCGACGCTCGACTCCTTCCGTTCTCTCCAGGATCAACTCGCGAATCATCGTGACGAACTTCGGATGCACGCCAACAGTCTTGGCGCGCGTCATGGGTAGCGCGAGTTCGTCGCATAGTTGCCTGGCTTCAATGTCTAGGTCGTAGAGCACTTCCATATGATCGGAGATGAAGCTGATGGGAGCGACGACGACTGCGCTCGCAAGATTCTTCTGCTTCACCTCACGCAGATGGTCGAGAATGTCGGGCTCGAGCCATGGTTGTCCGGGAGCGCCGCTGCGGCTCTGATAGACGAGAACGTCGCTGCTGATCCCGATCGCTTGCGACGCGAGTCGGCGCACTTCTTCCAGTTGCTTCACGTAGTCGGAGGTGTTGGCCATCGACATCGGAATGCTGTGGGCGACGTAGACGATCTGTATGTTCTGGCGAGCACTCGCTGGAATTTCCGCCAGTGCTTCGTTGAGGCGATCTTCCGCGGCCTCGAGAAATCCGGGATGGTTGAAGAAGACGCGGAGCTTGTCGATCTGCGGCGCGCCTTCGCCAACTTCCACTTGCGCGCGGGTGATGTTTTCGCGGTACTGGCGACAACCGGAATACGAACTATATGCGGAAGTCACGAATGCAAGCGCGCGCTTCACACCATCACTTTTCATCTGGCGCAAGGTGTCAACGAGCATCGGATGCCAATTGCGATTTCCCCAATAGACGGGCAGCTTCGGTCCGTGTTGTGCCAGTTCGTCTTTGAGCGCGGCAATCAACTCCCGCGTCTGCTGATTAATCGGGCTCTTGCCGTCGAAATGGTAGTAATGCTCGGCAACGGCAAGCATGCGCTCGCGCGGAACGTTGCGTCCGCGCAGCACGTTTTCGAGGAAGGGAATGACGTCGTCGTGACCCTCAGGTCCACCAAAGGAGACAACCAAAATTGCGTCGTAGTTCATGGGTTCCGGTTAAGAATCAGGTTGTGAATAAACCGAAAAAATAGTTTTGGAGCTTCGGTCCGAAGACGAGTTTCGAGCGAGTTCCAATTCGGGAAATGCCTTGGATGCGGGGTATACCCCCTCCTCCCCGGTCTATTGGAATCTTTAACTTAGCGGGAAATCTCAAGCAAAATCTTCGCGCTGAACAACTTAGGGGCAAAATCTTGAGTCCCAGAGACTTAGCTCACTTCGCCACTCGAGTCCCTATACTGCCTCCGCCTTGACCATGATCTGCTGATTCTTTCTAGCTGGCAAGGTCAGATGTCACATGGGGCTGTGGATTGTCTCTTGAAGAGAAATCTTTAGTCCGTGTTTTCATCCCTGGAAGAGCGGACGATGATTGCAATGGAGGCGACAGCGCTCATTGAGGGGAGTGGAGTGTAACCGAGATTTTTCGCCACCACGAGCAGATTCCAGCTTCCGCATTAGCTGACCACTGGCCAGGTGACCGGCCCGATCCTCCCATCTGGCCCGGCGGCTGGTACCTCTCGCGGTCACAGCGGGAGATGGTTTCTGGCTTTTGGCGGGGGCGTGTGCACCTCTGATTTGCAAGAACCTCTTGGAACCACATTCCTGTCGGTATGTTCGTCGCGTCCGACGGCGAGTTTGTCCAGAGGTACTTTTGAGTACGACCAACTGATTTTACCGTCAGTCCAGTGGGCGCATAGAACCCCGGGCAACCGATCGACAGACTGGCCGATAAAAGTGAGCGGAACACCGTGAGTGCTCGAAGCAAGCGTAAAAAGCGAAAACCCGATGAATCCAAGAAACGTACCTTGTGGCACTGGCTCAAGTGGCCAATGGCTATTGCGGCGACGATTACTGGACATTTTGCGATGGTCGCACCGCCCGCAGTGGATGTAGCCGGGCCTGTATTTCCAACTCAGCCCATGTCTCTCGCATTCGACATCAAGAGCCGGACAGTTCTGCCTATCGTTGGTTTGTGGTACGACTGCGCACCGGATATTGAAACGGACCAGGGGAAGTCGGGGGGGACCAAGTTGGTCCCAAAGTACCAGCGTCAGAATCAGACGTTGGGCTGGTACGGCACCACGACGGCACACTGCGAGAACCTGTTAAGGATCGGTCCGCATCAATCCGTAAAAGCGGCTGAGATGACCGTGAGCCTGCACTATTGGCAGCCACCTTGGATATTCAGGAGGAATCAGGTGTATGGCTTTGTCGGCATTGTCGATCCGGCGAACGGCCGGGTTCGGCGATGGGTCCACAGGTAGCCAAAATCCCAGAGCTACCAGAGTGCACGCATCGTGCTCTCTGCTCAGGATGCTTCTCCATAGGATCAATGCGTCCCTATTTGCACAAACCCCAAGCTCCAAAGTGTTCGCCTCCCGTCTCTGATCGAGCACCAACCAGAATCCAACCGCATGGCCAGGGTTCGACAAAAATGCTGAAACCAGATGAGATGAGAAGGCCGGTCTCCGACGGGATGCGGCACGCTCCCAAGTTATCAAGGTGTTCGAAGCACAGATAAAAAGGAGACCGACAATGAAGAAGCGTAGCACCGCGTCAAGCCAGCAAAGCAGGAATATGACGCAGCAGAAACTGACGATTGGATTGGATCTGGGAGATCGTAACAGCTGGTAGTGTGTGGTGGATCAAGCAGGCCAGATACAACTGGAGCAGCGAGTTCGTACGAATACGAAAGCGTCGCGCGGGAGAAAAGCGATGTTCCACAGAGCGAGAACAGAATCGACTTGACTCCGACCGGCCTTCTCATGGAAGGCGATTTGGCTCATTGAGCGTTTTTGAGCGTAATCGACGAGATCTTACCGCACCTATCCGAGTTCCATGCCGATTGCGAAAAGCCGCAAGTGTGCTGTCGGTGATCGCCTTGTCTGGCTACGGTTTCATCAGGTGGTCGTAAATCAGTTGATAGGGCTCGGGGCGTACTCCCAAATCGCCCAGGAATGGACGGTCGAGGGCGAAGGTCATGAAGATAACCAACCCTATGAACATGGCCAGAAGCGTTACCAAGATCACGTGCAGGCGCACATCGTCGACCTGGAAAAAGAAGGAGGCGCTCAGGCTGATGGCGGCGCCCACAAGGACCACGGTCCACATCACACCCGGCAAACCGGTGCTCACGGCATCGAGGCGCAGGCGGCGGGCCTGGACCATGTTGTTATAGGCCCGGAGTGCCTCAGCGTGGAGGAGTTTCTGACCTTCGGTCGCAGGCTCGAAAGTGACCAGCATTCCCTGAAAGCGGTCCATCCGATCAACGCCTGCGCTCGGAACCTGGCCGCGTTGCTGCAAAGGCCAGGCTTCGTGGATCAAGTAGTCGACGTAATCCCGCAGTTCCTTCTGCAGTTGGGAGCGGACCGGCTCGGGATAAGCGCTCACATCCCGGTACAGCGCGGCCAAGGCGGTCGCCTCTTGTGAAATGATCTTCGACACATCGGCGTAGGTCTCGAATACGTTCACCGCGATCAAGGCAAGCGCCAGTCCATAAAAGACCATGACGCTATGCACCATGGCTCCGCTAAAGTGGGCGTCCTCGTGGTGAATCCGCAGACGTGGCAACACGTAGCGGCGAACCAACAGGAGTCCACCGATCGCAAACAGGCACAGTGATCCGACGATGACCGGACCGGTAATAATCAGCGGCAGATCGAAGATGAATTCAAGCATGGGGCGGGAGAATGCGCTCTCACTTCAATACGGGTGGGTGGGTTCGGCAACTGTCAATAATGCCAGCGTTTCTGGTTTCAAATCAGACAGACGCAGTTGGTAGCAAGGCGAAGCGGTAGGTGAGTGTCTAAACCAGACGATCGCTCAAAACCCCTTCGCAGGGGCCGATGAGCGCAATCGCTGATTTATCGCCAACTATGGAAGGGATCTGGTGCGCCCGGAGAGATTCGAACTCCCGACCTGTTGCTCCGGAGGCAACCGCTCTATCCAACTGAGCTACGGGCGCACGGATGTATTCAGTTTACATGCCAAGAGGAAAGCGCGGCAATCTTAGCGGTGAACCGACGCGCGAATTCCTGGCCGACCCACGCGAGATCTTTCACTCCGCCTCGCTTCGGTCGCCTCCAGCTGAAGCTTGAGGTCTAGCATAAGGCGGCTACGCTCAGGATGACGTCAGCGTGGTTTTTAGGGATAATTACCAGCGGTCGCGTCGCCCTCCGCCTCCGCCGCGGCCGCCACGGTCTCCGCGATCGCGACCGCCACCGCCGCCAAAACCACCGCCGCCTCCTCCGGCTCCGCGCTCGGCCTTGGGCCGGGCTTCGTTCACGTTGATGGTGCGTCCGCCGATCTGCGATCCGTTCAACGCGGTGATCGCCTTCTCGCCGTCCTCGTCGCTGGCCATTTCCACAAAACCGAAGCCGCGGGAGCGTCCCGTGTCGCGGTCCGTTAAGATGCTGACGCGGTCGACCTGACCGTAGCCCTCGAAGATCTGCCGCAGTTCATCCTCATTTGTGTTGAAGCTGAGGTTCCCCACAAAAATATTCTTCACGCGTCTTCCCCTGCATTGAGCTGTCGGAAGTGCGAGCTCAGTTCCGCGAACTTGGCAGGTCTGGGAGGCCTTCCCGAAAATCGAGACCGGAGCTGGCAACAGTCAAATGCGGGGGGCAGTATAGCAGGTTTTCCCCAAGCGGCTTGTCAATTTGAATTCAATTTACAGATTGCTTGAACCGGGGTTTTGGCCGGGGGCAGGCGTCTAGCACTTGTCGACTTTCCAGTAGCCTTCGGGATGGAATCCCATCTGTAGCAAACGGTTCTTGGGATCGTGGTGCTTGCCGCAGCCTGGACAGATGAGATAGCGGCTCAATGCCGTTCCCTGACGGTCGTAGTTTTCGGCAACAGCGAAGGTAGTCCCGCAACTGCAGGGGACGAGGAACATGCGGAAAGGCTGCGGAGCTTTGCCAGGAGTAGCGATTGGGAGTGAGTGAGAGGCTCGAGCGCGAGACGCCCTCGCCACAGCCGGCGGGACGCCGGCGCTACGCTGCGAGTTGCGGCGCGTTTTCACGATTCTTCGACGACCGCGTAGGAGTTCTTCTTTCGCCGGTTCGATTGCAACACTTTCTTGCGCAGGCGCAGGTACTTGGGAGTGACTTCTACGAACTCGTCGTCGGCGATGAACTCGATGGCCTGCTCCAGGTTCAGCGGCCTGAAGGGAACCAGGCGTATCGCTTCGTCAGCGGTGGACGCGCGCATGTTCGTCAGCTTCTTTTCGCGGACGGCGTTCACGTCGAGATCTGTGTCCTTCGCGTTTTCGCCGATGATCATGCCTTCGTAGAGGTCGATTCCGGGTCCGACAAAAAGTTCTCCGCGCTCCTGCAGGCCCCACAGGGCGTAAGCGGTCGAAGTGCCCGGCCGGTCGGCGATGAGGGCGCCGGTGAGGCGGTGCGGAATCTCGCCCTGCCAGTCGGTGTATCCATCGAAGAGAGAGTTCATGACAATTGTGCCGCGGGTGTCGGTGAGCAGCTGGCTGCGCAGACCGATCAGCCCACGGCTGGGAACGCGGAACTCGATGCGGACGCGCCCGTAACCGTGATTGTGCATGTTGGTGACTTCGCCCTTGCGCGATCCGAGTTGCTCCATGACAACGCCGACGAATTCTTCGGGGACGTCGATGGTGAGGTGCTCTACGGGCTCCATCAGTTTGCCGTCTTCCTTATTGCGCTTGGTGACGATCTCGGGCTTGCCGACCATGAGTTCGTAGCCTTCACGCCGCATCATCTCTATGAGGATGGAAAGCTGTAGCTCGCCACGGCCGAGGACTTTGAAGGAGTCGGTCGAGCCGGTATCTTCAACGCGAAGAGATACGTTGGTGAGCAGCTCTTTTTCGAGGCGCTCGCGTAGATTGCGCGAGGTAACGTAGGAGCCGTCTTTTCCGGCGAATGGCGAGGTGTTCACCGTGAACAGCATGGCGATCGTGGGCTCATCGATTGCGATATGGGGGAGGGGCGCGGGATTTTCTACATCGGTGATCGTTTCGCCGATAGTGATCCCTTCGACGCCGGCGACGGCGACGATATCGCCTAACTCCGTCTCGGTAATGTCGGTTCGCTTAAGGCCGGAGAATGAGAACAGCTTGGTGATCTTTGTTTTCTGCAGCGAGTGGTCCAGCTTGGCGATGGCGACTTCCTCGCCGGTGTACATCTTTCCGTTGAAGACGCGGGCGATGGCCAGGCGTCCGAGGTAGTCGCTGTAGTCGAGGTTCGCGACCAGGATCTGCAGGGGCCCGGCAAGATCTCCTTTCGGTACGGGAATCGTCTTCAGAATGGCGTCGAAGAGCGGGCGCAGGTCCGTGCCGCCACCCTGGATGTCGGTTGTGGCTGTGCCAGTCTTTGCATTGGTGTAGAGAACGGGGAAGTCGAGTTGGTCTTCTTTGGCGTCGAGATCGATGAACAGGTCATAGATTTCGTTCAGAACTTCCTGCGGGCGGGCGTCGGAGCGGTCGATCTTGTTGATGACAACAATTGGCGGGAGCTTGGCTTCGAGAGCCTTGCCCAGCACGTAGCGCGTCTGGGGGAGCGGGCCTTCGCTAGCATCAACGAGGAGCATGACGCCGTCGACCATCTTTAGAGCCCGCTCGACCTCGCCGCCGAAGTCGCTGTGGCCGGGGGTGTCGACAATGTTGATCTTTACGTCGTGATAGAAGATGGCGGTATTCTTCGCCAGGATGGTGATGCCGCGCTCGCGTTCCAGTTCGTTGGAGTCCATCACGCGCTCGACGTGGTGCTCGTGGGAACGAAAGGTGCCGCTTTGCTGCAGCATGGCGTCGACCAGCGTGGTCTTGCCGTGGTCGACGTGCGCGATGATGGCGATGTTGCGAATGCCTGAACTCAAAAGGAATCCTTCCTGATTTGTGTGTACTACCACTTTACTATGCGCGGAATGGAATCGGCGATACCGATCTCATTTGCTTGGAGTAGAAATGAGCCAGGAATCTAAAATCGGGAAACCACAAAGGGCACGAAGGGTCACGAAGGAATCTCGAATTCTGGGGCTTTTGTTCGTGGGGCTTCGTGTTCTTCGTTAATGCCTTCCGAGGACCGAGGAGACCGATCAGGTCTGTCATCGATTTGTATCTTCGCTACAATCAGTTGCCCGAGAAAAGGAATCTTGAGATGAAGACTGCAAAGAAGGGGATAACGATACTTTTGAAAACTGGAATTCTTATCGCCGCTGCTCTCCCGCAGGTGCCATCGAATGCCGCTGTGCCGGCTGGCTTGCAGTTTGGACCTGATAATCCGTTTTATGCACCCAGCCCCTTGCCACTGCAAGCTCCGCCCTTTGACAAGATTAAGGACACCGACTACCAGCCTGCAATTGAAGCAGGTATGGCGCAGCAGCGCGAGGAGGTGCGCGCCATTGCGGAGAATCCCGATCCGCCAACTTTTGAGAACACGCTGGTCGCACTGGAAAGATCGGGACAGCTTTTTAACCGAGTGAACCTGGTGTTCAATGCGGTGACTGGGGCCAATCTGAGTCCGGAATTGGAGAAGCTGCAGGAGATCGAGGCTCCCAAACTCGCCGCGCATAAAGATGCCATTTTTCTGGATTTCAAGCTTTTCCAGCGCATCGAGACGATCTACAAGCAACGTGAGTCGTTGAAGCTGGATGCCGAGTCGTTGCGGTTGGTCGAGTACTACTACGAGGAGTTTATCCACGCGGGGGCGAACCTGTCCGAAGCGGATAAGGTTGAACTCAAGAAACTGAATGAAGAGGAATCAACGCTGTCGGCTGCTTTCAGCAATAAGCTGCTGGCCGCGACCAAGGCTGCGGCTTATGTCACAAAGGACAAGAGCGCGCTGGCCGGCCTGAGCGACACTCGCTTGAAAGGAGCAGCGCAAGCGGCGAAGGATCGCAAGGTCGACGGCTATGTCATCCCGCTGCAGAACACCACGCAGCAACCCGATCTTGCGTCGCTGAGCCAGCGTGGGACACGGCAGGCAATGTTTGAGAACTCGTGGAATCGGGCGGAGCGGGGAGGCACGAACGATACGCGAGACACGATCGCGCGCATGGCACAGCTCCGCGCGCAGAAGGCGAAGTTGCTCGGGTTCCCAAGCTACGGTGCATGGAAGTTGCAGGACCAGATGGCGAAGACGCCGGAAGCCGCGGTGAAATTCATGGACGCATTGGTGCCGGGGGCCACGGCGAAAGCTGTGGCAGAAGGCAAAGATATTCAGGCGCTCATCGATACTCAAAAGGGCGGTTTTCAGGTGCAGCCGTGGGATTGGGACTTCTACGCGCAGCAGGTTCGCAAGGCGAAGTACGATCTGGATGAGGACCGGATCAAGCCTTATTTCGAACTCAACAATGTGCTGGAAAACGGCGTGTTTTATGCCGCCAATCAACTCTACGGAATTACGTTCAAAGAGCGGCACGACATTCCCGTCTACCAGGCGGATGTTCGCGTCTTTGATGTGTTCGACTCGGATGGCAAACAGATCGCGCTATGGTACTGCGATTATTTCAAGCGTGACAACAAGAACGGCGGGGCGTGGATGGACGTTTTCGTAAATCAATCCAAGCTGCTGGGCACGTTGCCGGTCGTTTACAACGTTGCCAACTTCACCAAACCGGCTCCGGGTCAGCCAGCTTTGATCGGCTTTCGCGAAGTGAGCACCATGTTCCACGAGTTTGGGCACGGGCTGCACGGGATGTTTGCTAATACCATGTATCCGGCGCTGTCGGGGTCGCAGGTCGCTCGCGATTTCGTCGAATTCCCATCTCAATTCAATGAGAACTGGGCCACCTATCCCTCGGTGTTCAGTCACTACGCGAAGCACTACCAGACTGGCGCGGCGATGCCGGCAGAGTTGGTGGCGAAAGTGAAGAAAGCGTCGAAGTTCAACGGGGGCTATGCATTGACGGAAGTTGTGGCGGCGGCTGAACTCGATATGCAATGGCATACATTGCCGGCCGACGCTCCGCTGGAGAAGGTCGACGATTTTGAAGTGCAGGCATTGAAGAGCAAAAGTCTTTTTCTGAGCACGGTACCTCCGCGCTATCGCTCCAGCTACTTCGCGCACATATGGCAAGACGAGTATGCGGCGGGCTACTACGCCTACTTGTGGAGCGAGATGCTCGATCACGCTGCGTTCCAGTGGTTCGAGGGGCACGGTGGGCTGACGCGTGCCAACGGAGACCGTTTTCGGCAGATGATCCTTTCGCGCGGCAACACGGAGGAGCTTGGGAAGATGTACGCGGGATGGATGGGAGGAGAACCGAGTATCCAACCGATGCTGAAGTTCCGCGGTCTGGTTCCCGAGGAGACGGGGAAGTAAGAGATCAGCGAGATTTTGCGGAGGCTACCGGGGCAGCGTCTGCGACGATCCGATACAGCTTGAAGTTGGCATTCTGAAACGCCAGTTCGAGACCCGAGGAATGCGTTTCCGCATAGCGAGCGAGGAAACCGTGATCCTCGTCGAAGGCGTTGGTGGTGATCAGGTACGTGGCGTGGACGTTGCGCGCGTACTGCCACAACTCTTCATCGGTGCCTTGGTAGTTGTAAGCCGAGGCGGTGCGGGACGTGTAGAGCGCCAGAGCCCTTGCGCGAAAGTAGATCAAGACGTCCTGCGGCGTGGTCCGTTCGCGAACCGCCTGGCAGAGTTGGTTGAACTCGGGCAGGCCGGTGCTCTGGCGGATTAAGCCGAAATCCATATGGCGATAGGCAGAGACGAAAGGAACGGAGATTAGCAGCAAGAACGCGCAGGCGGCAGTTGAAACATGGCGCGGGGCGAATTTCTCAGTCAGGCCGCGGAGGCCGGTTAAGGCGAGGAACACGATCCAGGGGATGACGGGAAATACAAGGCGGATACCGGGGGAAAAGGGCCACAGAATCACGATTGCGGCATATGGCACGAGGAAGGCCTCGACGATCGTCGGTCCTCGTTTGGATTGATAGAAGAGTCCCGCCACAGTAAGAAGTGAAACGACCCAGAGCAGGAAGAATGAGAATCGCGTCTGGGTCGAAGCGACCCAGAAACCTGCCAGCGTTCGCGGATAAGAGATGAGATGCGCTTCGACTGTGCGCAGGGTAGCGTGGAAGGTTCCGTTGTAGCTTTCGAACTCTGAGCCAATGAAATGGCTTTGCAGCAACAGCAGGGCCGCGCAGGTAGAGAGCGCGACGACCGTGATTCGCGTGATCGCACGGTATTTCAGCAAATCGTACAGCACCAGTCCGGCGAGCAGCGCGATCCCTGCGGTGCGCATGCCGATAGCGAGATACAGCGCGATGCCGATCAGAATCGCCCAGGGCCACTGAGTGGGACCATCCCGCGGCGCGCGTTGTACGAGAACGGCGGCCACATAGAAGAAAAGTAAGAAGGGCAAGTCGGAGAGCACATTGTCTTTGGCTGCCCAGAAGTGTGGACTGAAGCCGAGTATGGCCGCCAGTGCAAGAGTAAATTCCCGGCCGAGATCGCGTTGATAGTAGAGGCAGATAACCGCAAGGGCCAGCACGAAAAAGATTACCTGCTCCAATTTCATCGGGATCAGATTCACGCCGAAGAATCGGACGACCGGGGCGAGGAGCAATGGAAAAACCGGCGGGTACATGCGAGGGCCGACCAGTGCGGTTGGAGTAAAGAGATATCCGGTCTGGGCATAGGGACGGCCTTCCACGATGTTTTGAGCGTGATGTATGTACATGGCGAAATCATCGGCCCAGATGTGACCTGGGCGGATCGTGACGGCATGGAAGACGGCAATAGTAATGAGCAGGATGATCAGCCAGACATTGCCCGTCGTCGCTGCTGACTCACGCATGGCGCCTGTTCAAGTTCCCTAGTCCGAGAGTTCTTTTATGACTCTGCTCCTCCTCAATAGGAATTTCTAGCGTGGAACGGCTATTTTTCGTTGCTGCGTGTCGTTTTGGGAAAGTGAGGGCGACACGAAGAGTTGGCGAGAGGTGTCCGACAAATCGGGGTGCTGGAAGGATGTGCTTTCTTAGTGCTAGAGCTCGCGAGGCTGCTGACGTCCGACCCGTTGGGGCGGCGCTGGGGTTAGGTTAGGGATGCTTCGACTGCGGTTGAGCTTCGCCTTCGCGAAGCTCAATCCTCGCTCAGCATGACACCGTAGATGGAGTACAAGCGTGACGAGTTTTTGAAATTTACCAGCTTAGGTTGATGTTCCGTCTGAGGGGTCGAGCAACTCCATGCCTACGTCTGGGGTACCTTGACTGCGCAGGCGCAGGCGGTACCAGAAGACGATCGTCAGCAGCGAGAACACAAAGATGATCGTGGAGACGGCGTTGATTTCGGGTGTGATGCCGCGGCGGAGGCGTCCCCAGATTTCGAGGGGGAGCGTGTTATCGCGGCCGATCAGGAAAAAGCTGACGGCGATCTCGTCCATCGAGAGGGTGAAGATTAGCAGTGCGGCACCGATGATTGGCAGCTTCAAATTCGGTACTGTTATCCGCCAAAATGTCTGCCAGTAGTTCGCGCCGAGATCAAGCGAGGCTTCTTCCTGGGCGCGGTCCAACTTCTGCAGGCCGGCGAATACTTCTGTGACTGCGACTGAGATCAGTGCGGTTCCGTGGCCCAGGGTGATGGTGAGCAGGCTCAACTTGACGCTGGTGAGGTTGAAAAGCATCAGCAACGAAAGACCTGTGATGATTCCGGGCAAGATCAGTGGGAGAAGAACTATTCGGCGGAACAGGGCCTTGCCGGGAAATTGCACGCGGTCGAGTGCAAGGGCGGCGGGGATCCCTAACGCAAGCGAGATTACAATCGCCGCCAAGGCGACCTGCAGGCTGTTGAGCACCGCGTCCCAGATGGCTCCGTCGGCGAACAGAATGCGGTACCAGTCCAGCGTCAGGTGATGCGGAGGAAATCCGCCGACGCCTTGGCCGTTGAACGAATACAGGATGAGGACCGCAATCGGCAGATACAAGAACGCGAAGACGGCGGACGCATGCAGGGCGAGCCAGGTTGAGCTCGGAGCAGTAGGGCGTTGTTGAGAGTCTGCGAGAATCATCGAGAGTCAAAAACCAAAGTCAAGAACGAAAGTCAAAAAACGAAAGTCAAAGACCCCACCCTGTCGCACAAAACGCGACAAGGATGGGGCACCCGGACTTTTCTTCTTGGCGCTCATGAGAAACTCCATTTCTTTTCCAGGCGCTCAGACATGAAGAGCAGACTGACCACAATCACTAGCATGCATAGGGAAATCGCGGCGCCGAGCGGCCAATTGTAGGCCGCTCCGAACAGGCTTACGACGATATTGGAGATCATGATTCCGCTTGGCCCGCCTAGCAACAGAGGCGCCAGGAAATCGCCGAGGCTTAAGACGAAGGCGAATGTTGCTCCGGCCACAACTCCTGGGATGGAAAGAGGGAAGATCACTTTCCAGAACGTCTGCGCGGGCGTGGCTCCAAGATCATGCGAAGCTTCGACCAGGTTGCGGGGAATGTGCTCGAGAGATGCGTAGATCGGCAGAATCGTGAATGGAGTGTAGATGTGCGTCAGGGTCAGAACTACGGCGAACGGGCTGTAAAGCAGGAAATCCAGCGGATGGCTGGTGAGATGTACGTATTGCAACAGCGTATTGAGCACGCCGTCTGAGCCGAGAATTGTCTTCCATGCGTAGGCTCGCACCAGATAGCTGACCCAGAGAGGAATGATGACCATCTGGTAGAAGAGGTCTTTGCGCTTGCCGGCGTAAAAAGAAAGGAAGTAGGCCAGTGGATATCCCAGGAGTAGAGAGAAGAGCATCACGCGCGCGGCAATCCACATGGAGCGCAACAGTGTTTGCCAATAGACGGTCTTCTGCAGCAACTCTTTATAGTTGCCGATATCCCACGAATGCGCGATTGTCTGCGCCGGTGAGACTGACCAGAAGCTGTAACAAAACATGAGTGCGTAAGGGAAAAGCAGGAAGACCGCAACCCAGGCCAGCGGCGGCACTGTCACAGCGGTCTTGTAGGCGCGCGAGAACATTTAGCTCCTCTCCGGAGATTCGCGTACGGGAATGGCGTCGGCGGCGGAGAACTCGAGCTCAACTTCCTGCGCTGTCAGTCCGCCGCCGGAAGTCCGCATCACGAGGACCAATCCGTCGGCGCATTCGACGCGAACCAGTGAGGTTGCTCCGTGGAAGGCTTGCTGCAGAACTTTTCCCGTGACTCGAACTGTGCCGTTTGAGGCTACACTGCTCGGTCGAAGGTGCTCGGGGCGCAGTGAAAACAGTGCTGGACCGTCAGTAGTCGAAGTTCGCCAGAACATGGCCCCGCAACGCGCTACGCCGTCGCGGACCTCGGTGCGAAGCAGGTTGGTGTGTCCGATGAACTGGGCGACATAGGCGGTCGCAGGACGGCTGTAGATTTCGCGAGGCGTAGCCACTTGCTCGAGTTCTCCCGAACGGAGCAACGCAATCCTGTCCGACATGACCATGGCTTCTTCCTGATCGTGAGTGACAAACACAAAGGCGATGCCGACCTCGCGCTGCAGAGACTTCAACTCCACCTGCATCTGGCGGCGCAGATTGGCGTCGAGCGCGGAAAGTGGCTCATCGAGCAGCAGCAAGTTCGGGCGATTGACGAGAGCGCGTGCTAATGCGACCCTCTGCTGCTGCCCACCGCTGATTTTCGAGGGCTTCTTCCTGGCGTGCGCCGTCATTTTTACTTTTTCGAGCGCCGCGGTGACTCGCTGCTCGATTTCTGTATCTGGCCGCCTGGCCACGCGCAAGCCGTATGCGACGTTCTGCTGGACAGTCAGGTGGGGGAAGAGCGCGTAATTCTGAAAGACTGTATTCACGCGTCGCCGGTAGGGAGGTTGCTGGTCGAGTCGCTCTGCGCCCATCCACACCTCGCCTGAGGTGGCGGTTTCAAATCCGGCGATGATCCGCAGCAGTGTCGTTTTTCCGGAGCCACTCTCTCCCAGAATTGTGAGGAACTCGCCCTCGGCGATCTCCAGCGACACGTCGCGCAGCACAACATTGCGGCCGAATGTCTTGGCAATGTTGCGGATGCTCAGCAGCGTTGGCTTTTGGGCTGTTGTCTCGCTCACGGTCGTTTTTACTGCGCTGCCTTCACATCGTTCCAAATTTCGGTGTACTTGGCGCGCCGGGGCACGTTTTGCCAGAAGTAAATGCGTTTCTGGTAATTCTCGACATCATCGAGATGCAATGTCTTCGCCTCGTCTGCCGTCATGAACTGCGCCGCTTGTGGATTTGCAGGAACGTAGTGCGTCTTGTCGGTGACCAGTTTCTGCGTCTTGGCCTCGATCATGTACTCCAGGAACTTCTGCGCCAGTTCCTTGTTATCACTTCCCGCGGTGACCATCAGGTGATCGATCCAGCCGGTTGTATTTTCCTTCGGAATGGTTTCCCCGGCTGGGAAGCCGGCCTTCTTCAAATCTGCGGTATTCAGCGGCCAGCCCATCGCAATCACGATTTCGTGACTCTGGAACAGATTGGTTAGCTCTCCACCGGTGGCCCACATCTTGCGGACATTTGGCTTCAACTCAAGCAGCTTCTTCTTCACGGCGTCCAGTTGCTCGTCGGTCAGATTGTAGAGACGCGAGGGATCGGGCTTGTCATATCCGAGCACCTGGGCGGCCATGTACACGGTCGACAGATCGTCCCACACCGAAACCTTTCCTTTGTATGTGGGATCCCAAAAGACGGTCCACGAATCCGGAGGCTGCCGAAAAACAGTCGGTGTCATAAATGATGGGATCGGGGCCCCACGTGAAGGGCACCCCATAGACTTGTCCATTCGCTCGCACCAGGGGCAGGGAAGTGAGTTGCACAGAGAGTTGCCCGTAGCTGGGAATCTTTGTGAGGTCGAGAGGAGCGGCCAGCCCGGAGGTGGCAATCGAGGTGGCCACGTCGCTGGAGGGCGAAATCACGTCGTAGGTTCCGGCGCTGCCTCCGCGCAGTTTGGCCATCAATTCGTCGCTCGATCCCATGTAGGAAGCCGAGACTCTGCAGTGATTCTCATCTTCAAAGGCTTTCACGAACGAAGGATCTGCGTAGCCTTCCCACACCAGCAGATTCAAAGTGGGTGTCTTCTTCGTGCAGGAGCCGACAAACAGAACAACGGTTATCAGCGGCAACAAACGCGCCGAACGCGGCCAGTTCATGTTTCCTCGTCCTCAGCGGCTAAAGCCGCATCCTTGATGACTCGGGTGGCACGGCTAAAGCCGTGCCCTTCCGAAACCCTATTGTGAAACAAGCAAAACTAGCAAAACACGTTCTAGAACGTGGGGGGAGTATTCACCCACAGCAGTAACGTTTCTTTGCGCCCGGGATTTTTCCAGCGGTGCGGCGTAGCACTTTCGAAATAGAAGCTATCTCCGGATTTCAACCGGTATTCTTCGCCGTCCACGCAGATCTGCAATTCTCCGCGCAGCACGTAAATGAACTCTTCCCCCTCATGCGCATACGACTCGCCGCTTCCTGATTCCGGCGCGATGCGGAACAAGTGAGGTTCCATCACGGTATTGCCCCAGGCCAGGAGTTCCATGCGAACGCCGCTCCCGGCCTCGAGCACCTTGCGTTGCGAAGGACGCACCTGGCGGCTACTGGCGCCGTTTGCGTCAAAGAAATCGAGAATGTTTGTTTTGTAGAAGCGAGCGAGCTTGCGCAGTGTTCCCACGGATCCGCTCATCTGCGAGCGCTCAAGCGCGCTGAGGAATCCGACTGAGATGCCAACAGATTCCGCTACCTGGGCGAGAGAAAGACGCTTTCGCGCGCGGAGTTGCCTGAGATGTGCCCCGATGGCGCCGGCGTTTCCGTCTGCGGCCGGGCGAACCTTGCCTTCTTTCTTGAGTAACTGCACGATCGCTGCGGCATTCAATCCCTGCACTTTGCGCAGGAATCGGGCTCGCTTTAGCAACTTCACGTCCTCGGAGGTGTAGAGTCTGTACTTGCTCTGGGTGCGCCGCGGGCGCGCAAGGCCCAAGCTCTCCCACGAGCGGATGACTGAAGGCGACATTCCGACCTTGCGGGCGACGTCTCCGATTTTCAAGAAGGGTTCAGGCACGTTATTGCGTCCGGGAAAAGGTTTGGGCAATTCGAATTTCGAATTGAAGGGATGCGCTTTTTTCTGCTTGACAGCCCCTGCCCCGGTTCTCTAACCTTGCGGGATTATAGCAAGGTTGTGGCGGGATACAAGCCGTTCGCTTTCAAAGATACAAACTTTCCCGGAATAGCTGGAGGCCTCAATGTCGCCGCTGCGAGCACGTTGCGCACATCTGTGTCTAAGCGCACTTTATATAGCCATCGTTCTTACCCTCGCGATCCAACTTCATGCTCAGGGCACGGGTGGACGCATCCTTGGCCGGGTCTCGGATCCATCCGGTGCTGTGTTGTCCGGCGTCAAGATTGTGGCTACCAACGATGCGACCGGCGTGGCTCACGATGCGCTCAGCAACGATAGCGGAGACTATGTTTTTCCGGACCTCCCGGTCGGAACGTACTCGTTGGCATTTGATTTGACCGGGTTCAAGAAGGCGATCCGCCACGCCATCGCGCTCGATGTGAACCAGGTGATCACGCTCAACATATCGATGCCGCTGGGCGCCGCGCAGGAGATTGTCGACGTTACGTCGGAAGCTCCGCTGGTGGAGACCAGCAGCACGCAACTGGGCGCCGTCGTGAACAATCGCTCAGTTAACGAACTCCCGCTGAACGCACGCGACAGCTACCAATTTCTGCAGCTGCAACCTGGAGTGCAATCGCAATTGGGATCGAGCGGCGGTACGTTCTACGGCAGTGATAGCGCCGGTGCTGTCTCCGTGAATGGAGGCCGAAGCCGCGCCAATAACTTCAGCGTCAACGGCGGCGACGCTAACGATACGTTCGTCAATCTGCCGACTGTCCAGCCCACACCTGACGCGATCGAAGAGTTCAGGGTCATCTCGAATACGTTTGATGCGGAGTACGGCCGGAACTCCGGTGCGGTCGTCAACGTGGTCACGAAGTCCGGGACCAACCAGTGGCACGGCAACGTGTACGAATACTTCCGCAATAAAGTCCTCAATTCGCAAGGCTACTTCAATACCGTAAAGCCACAGTTCAATCAGAACCAATTCGGAGGTACGTTTGGCGGCCCACTGAGGAAAGACCGCACCTTCTTTTTTACGTCGTATGAAGGACGCCGGATTCGCCAAGGAGTGTCGGGACAAACAGTGATTGTGCCCACAACGGCTGAACGGGGAGGCGATTTTTCGGCGAACGGAGCGTTCCAGGGTGGAATTGACGCCAGCGCTGGCACTCCTTTTCTTGCGCAGGTATTGGATAGCCGAGCTGATCCGGTAAGCGGCCAGACCTGCGACAGCGCCGCAAATCACCCAGGTGGCATCGCGAATCTACCCACCCAGCCGAATCCAAATAACAACGGACTCCCCTACATTCCGTGGTCCGAAGTATTCACCAACACTATGATTCCGACGGCGTGCCAGGATCCGGTGGCGATCGATCTATTGCGCCTCGTTCCCGCAGCGAACCGTGCGGATGGCGTTACCTATCAGGCTGTTCCTACCAGCTCCGACAATCAGGATCAGTTTACGGTCCGGATCGACCACCACATCAACGACCGTCAGAATTTCAGCTTTTACTACTACTACACCGACGACAAGAACTTTCAGCCCTTCTACAACTTTCAGGCTTCGGGCGCGAATATCCCTGGATTTGGCGCGAAAGTTGGATCCCGCTACCAGCAATACAACCCCAGCCACACCTGGACTATCAGCAATTCGCTGGTGAATGAAGCGCGCTTCACTTACATGCGCGAGGGGCAGCTGACCTTTCAGCATCCACAGAGCACGGGCTCAGTTCAGTCTTCGTGTACGTCAGCGGTCCCGACAGGAGTGTGCTTCGGAGGGACTTCAGATTCGTCCGCCATCAACACGCTGATCGCAAGCCAGGTTGCCAGCGGAGCGATTGCGAGCGCGGCGAAAGCGGGAATCACAACCGGCCTTCCTCCAAGCCACACCGGCATTCCGTTTGTCAGTATTGGCGGTGGATTTGCGATCGGCAACGGCTGGGAGGGCGAACTTCCGCAGGTCGGCAACTCCTTTATGTGGAGCGACAATCTGACGTGGGTCAAAGGCAATCACGCGTTGAAGTTCGGCATGGATGTTCGTCGTGCCCGCTTCGATCAGACTCTCTATTACAACGTCAGCGGCCAGGAGACTTTCAACAGTTCGACCATCAACTCAGTGATCTCGGCGGACAATTATCCGGGATACCTGCTCGGCATCAACGACAATTACGTGCAAGGCTCCGCGCAAAGAGAGAATGTGCGCACAACGGGGCTTTACCTGTTTGCCCAGGACAGCTGGAAGGTGAACCAGCAGCTCACTCTGAATTACGGCCTGCGCTGGGAGTTGGATACTCCACTCACCGACGTTTTACGGCACGTGCAGACTTTCCGTCCGGGGCAGGACTCGACCGTGTATCCGTGCACCCTCACGCAAAACGAACAAAACAACTTTGGCGTCAGCACTTGTGCGGACGCTGGTGTTCAGCCGACCGGCCTCGTCGTTCCCGGTGATCCGGGTGTTCCGGCGGGAATGACGCAGACCTACTACAAAGCTTTTGCGCCGAGGATCGGCATTGCCTACAGTCCGAACTTCACCAACGGTGTTATGGGAAAGCTGTTTGGCGCCAACGGAAAGACCAGCATTCGTACCGGCTGGGGCCTGTTCTATAACCCCATGGAGCAGTTGGTGCTCGAGCAGTTTGGTGCCGAGCCACCGTTCGGCGGCAGCACGTTCTTGCCGTCTACATTTCTGAATACGCCATTCGTTCCGCAGTCGGGCGGTTTTATCAATCCGAATCCTTTTAGCGGGATATTGAGCCCAACTCCGAAAATGCCACAGGACTGGTCGGTATTTCGTCCCATGCTGCTGTACGGTGACTTCCAACCGAAGATGCGGACGCAGTACACCGCGCAGTATAACTTCACGATCCAGCGGGAGCTGGCAAAGGATGTGGTGTTGCAACTTGGTTACGTAGGCTCGCAGGGGCACCGTTTACTCGCGTCACACGACATCAATGCGGCGAATCCGGCGTCGTGCCTTGGCATTGCTGCTCTGGCCGCCACAAATCAGAACTGGGTTACCGACGGCTTGGGAAACAATACGAGTTGCGGCCCGTTCGCGGAAGACAATCCGTACCTGATCAGTCCGCAGGCCGTAGCTCCGACGGGCGGTTTAGTCGTGCCGTACAGCGGCAGTGGCGGGGGCAAGCCAACCGTAATTCCTGCGGGTACTTCGATCAGCACGGTTGCGCCGAACGGTATTTACCTGGTTGGGCTTCGTCCTTATTCCTCTCCAAATTGCAATCCTTTGTCTGGCGGAGGAGTGGGTTCAGGTTGCCCTCTCGACGGCGTACCGGTTTTCACCAACATCTTTGCAGAAGACACGATCGCTGCGTCCGGCTATAACTCTTTCCAGGCCAGCCTGGAGAAGCGCTTCTCGCACGGTTTGCAGCTGCAGGCGGCCTACACTTTCAGCAAATCGCTAGACTGGGCATCGAGTTTCGAAGAGACCGTGAATCCCTTCGACTACAAGAGCAGCCGAGCGCTTTCGCTGTTCAATTCCAAGCAGCGTTTTGTAATCAACTATGTTTGGGATCTACCTTTCCGCAAGTACAGCGGTTTTGCCGGGAAAGTACTTGACGATTGGCAATTCTCCGGGATTATTCAGTTCCAGAGCGGATTCCCCATTCGTATTCAGACACAGAACGACGCCGAGTTGATCAGCAGCTTGTTCTTCCTGGGAGCCGACGCGCCGCAACTCACGGGTCCATTGCAGATACTGAATCCAAAAACCAATGGCGGTCAGTATCTCAATCCCGCCCAATTCTCCGATCCTGCCCTCGGCAGTTTTTCGACGACGCCGCGATCCGTCTGCTGTGGACCGGGAGAGAATCAGTGGGACATTACCTTGGCGAAGAGAATCGCACTCACTGAGTCCAAATACTTCCAGTTCCGTGCCGATATCTTCAACCTGTTTAACAAAACGCAGTTCGTCAATCCAGACGGAAACTTTAGCAACACGACTTTCGGGCTAATACAGCAGGCGCGTGATCCTCGTCTGGTGCAATTTGCTTTAAAGTTCTACTTCTAGGAATACACTAGAGTGCCATCCCCGGGCGGCTTTCCGCCGCCCGGCAATCTAATGGCCGCGCGAAACAGCCGGCCTGAGTTATCCCGGAGACCACGATGTACCCCGATCTGCAGAAAGAGCTCTCGACCTTCGAGCGGCGCACGCCTAAATCCGCCGAAGCCCACAAGAAGAATCTCAAACGCATTCCACTAGGTGTGGCCAGCAACTACCGCGCTTATGATCCGTGGCCGATTTTCGTGAAAGAGGCCAGCGGCAGCAAATTCCGCGATCTTGACGGCAACGAATACATCGATCACAACCTGACCTTTGGCGCGCTGATGGCGGGGCACTGCCATCCCGCGGTGATGAAGGCCGTCGAAAAGCGGCTCTCTACCGGCACGATGTTCGGCATGCCGCATGACATGGAGTGGGAACTGGCGGAAGAAATCTGCAACCGATTTCCGGTTGAGATGTGCCGTTTCGGTAACAGCGGGACCGAAGCGACCATGCACGCTATTCGTCTGGCCCGGGCGGCTACCGGGCGGGACAAGATCGTTAAGTTCGAAGGCGCTTATCACGGGCTGCACGACAGCGCACTGGTCAGCGTCAAGCCGCATGCTCCGGACTTTGGCGACATCAATAATCCAATTTCCGTTCCAGGTGGTCTTGGCGTTCCGAAAGCCGCGATTGAGAACGTGAAGATCGCGACTTTCAACGACCTCGCGACTGTCGAACGCCGATTCAAGGAGAATCCTGGCGAGATCGCCGCGATCATTCTTGAGCCGATCCTGATGAACGTCGGGCTCTGCATGCCGCAACCGGGATTTCTCAAAGGGTTGCGCGAGATCTGCGACAAAAACGGCGCGCTGCTAATCTTCGACGAAGTGAAGACTGGCGCGAAACTGTGTTGGGGCGGCGCCAGCGAATACTTCGGCGTGATGCCCGACATGATCTGCCTGGCGAAGTCGATTGGCGGAGGGCTGCCGCTGGCCGCGTTCGGCGCGCACAAGTCTGTGATGGATCTGATCAGCCAGCACAAGGTATTCCATGGCGGGACGTACAACACCAATCCGGTGTCCATGGCTGCGGGGCTCGCGACGTTCCGCGAGGTGCTCACGCGCAACAACTACACGCATGTCGAGAAGCTGAGCAAGAAGCTGGCCGAGGGCTACCGCAAGATCATCGCGAAGGTCGGATTGCAGGCATACATCGCGCAAGCTGGAGCGAACGGTGCGCTGATGCTGTATCCGAAGGAAATCGTGAACTACCGCGACTGGACCCTGGTTGACGTCGATCTCTGGCGTCATTACTGGTTCGGCATGGTGAACCGCGGCGTGATGGCGCAGCCCTACTGGTGGGACGAGCAGTGGACGATTTCGGTGCAGCACACCGAGGCTGACATCGACAAGCACATTGCGGCGTTCGATGACATCGCGGCGTCGCTCGCGAAGGCGCAGCAGGAGCGTAGTGAGAGAGTGCCGGCCGAAGTGGCGCATTGAAAACAAGTGGTCAGTCGTCAGTGGTCAGTTGGACTGATCACTGCGGCTGGCCACTGATCACTGGCCATTGACCTTGTCTACGACTCCACAATCCGGCGAACAGCCGCACCTGATCCGCGCTCTTGGGCGCCGCGATCTCGTGCTGCTTTTTGTTGTCGCGGTATTCAATCTCAATGTCGTCCCGTCTATCGCGGCTAACGGCGGGGTCACCGTCTGGCTGTGGATCATCTCGCTGCTTCTTTTCTTCTGGCCGCAGGGAATCGCAGTGATTGAACTCGCGCACCGCTATCCCGGCGAAGGCGGTGTTTATCTGTGGGCGAAGGAAGTCTTTGGGGACTTTCACGGATTCCTTTCGGGCTGGTGCTACTGGACCAACAACATGCTTTATGTGCCGACGGTGATGCTGTACTTTGTTGGCGTATCGGTCTACGCGCTCGGGCCCGGACACCAGGGACTGGCCGATAACAAGGTCTTCGCCTCCATAGCTTCGCTCACCCTGTTAGCCCTGCTCACCCTGTTCAACATCCTCGGACTCGGCGTAGGGAAGTGGATCAATAACCTCGGCGCCATCGGAACTTTCGTGGCCGCCGCCGTGCTGATTGGACTCGGCGTCGTGATCTGGTCGCGTTTTGGAACAACGATTTCGCGCGCCGACTTTGCCATTCCCGCGAATCCGAAATTCGTTCTCAATTCTTTTGGCGTGATCTGCTTCGGGCTGGTGGGCCTGGAACTCGCGTCCGTGATGGGCGACGAGATTCAGGATCCACGGCGCACTTTGCCTGGCGCGGTTGCCTGGGGAGGAGTTTTGTCGGGCGCCCTTTATGTGGGCGCGACTCTCACACTGTTGATCGCGGTCGGGAAGAACGTAAATGTCCTGCAGGGGATCGTGCAAGCCGTTACGCACATGGCGGAACGCGTCGGCGTGGGATGGATCTCGATTCCTTTCGCGGTCTTGCTGAGTCTATCGATTGCAGGTATCGGGTCGGCATGGATGGGAGGCTCGGCGCGCATTCCGTTCGTTGCCGGGCTTGATTCCTACATGCCGAGTTGGCTTGGGAAGGTGCATCCGCGGTATACGACGCCGTATGCGGCGTTAATCCTGCAGGGATGCGTTTCGGGTCTGTTGGTTCTTGGCAGCTTCTTTGGATGGTGGGTTTGGAACAAACTAATGGCCGCTGCTGGTTTGCTCCCGCGTTTTTATATCCCGCCGGTGTTAGCGAAGTATTTCAAAAATTGCTATCGCTCGCCGTGGTGCTGCAGTTGTGCCTTTCATCTATATGTTTGGCGCGCTGGTGAGGTTTGCAGTGACGGAGTCACTCCCGAAGGGACAATACGGCAGGGGTGCGATGTTTGTCTCGGGGCGCAGCCGGCTGCTCACAACGATTCTCGGGATCGCTCTCGTATTCTTTCCGGCTCAGCAAATTACGTCGTTGTGGCGGTACGAGGTCTGGATGGTCGGCGGCACGCTGTTCTTCGTCGGCCTCGCCGCATTTTTCTTTTTCGTTTACGGCCGCCGTAAAGCGGTGCGACTGCTTAATTTGGGGACAGCCGCGCAGGCTGTTCCGGTGAGTGAAGTTCGCCATTAGGTGTGATTTTGATAACGACCGGGGCTGAGCCCCTGGAGGCCATGATGCCCAGCGGAGTGCAAACCGAAGTCAAGACCTATCAGATGTTCATCAACGGGGAGTGGGTCGCGAGCAAGTCGGCGAAGACCTTTCCTGTCTACGATCCTTCGACCGAAGAAGTGATCGCGCAGGTACCTGATGCGGGTGCCGAGGATGTGAACCGCGCAGTCGCCGCAGCCAAAGCTGCTTTCGAAGAAGGACCGTGGGCAACAACCACGGCCCAGGAACGCGGGCGCGTGCTCTTCCGGCTCGCGGACAAAGTTCGCCAACATCTTCCCGCGCTTGCCGAACTGGAATGCCGCAATACCGGAAAGCCCATCGTGGAAGCTGAATACGACCTCAACGACGTGGCGACCTGCTTCGAATATTACGGGGGCCTTGCTACCAAGATCACCGGCCATGTAAATCCGGTGCCTGATAACGCGATGTCGCTAGCGCTGAAAGAGCCGGTCGGCGTTGCCGGGCAGATCATTCCCTGGAATTATCCGCTGCTCATGGCGGCGTGGAAACTTGCTCCGGCTCTCGCAGCGGGATGTACTTGCGTGCTGAAGCCCGCCGAGCAGACACCGCTGACCGCGCTCGAGTTCGCGAAGCATTTTGCTGCCTGTGGTCTGCCGCCTGGAGTGGTCAACATCGTGACTGGATTTGGAGAGAGCTGCGGCGCTCCTCTGGTCCAACATCCTGACGTCAACAAGATTGCGTTCACGGGCAGCGCTGCGGTGGGCAAGATCATCGTGAAGCAGGCTGCGGACACGGTGAAGCGGGTCACGCTCGAACTCGGTGGCAAGTCGCCTAATATTTTCTTCGCCGATGCCGACTTCGAAGCCGCGATTGACGGAGCACTTTTTGGTGTTTTCATTAATCAAGGGGAAGTCTGCTCGGCCGGAAGCCGCATTCTGGTGCAGAAGTCCATCTATAAACACTTCGTCGAAGCGATGGCGGAGAAGGCGAAGAAGATCAAGCTTGGGCCTCCGCTTGATCGCGAAACGAAGATGGGGCCGCTGGTCAGCAAAGAACAGTACGAACGCGTGAATCAATATCTTGAAGTTGGCAAGAAGGAAGCCAAGCTCGCTTCGGGTGGCGGGCGTCCCGAGAAGTTCGCCAAGGGCTATTACGTGCAGCCGACGATCTTCTATGACGTCGATAACAACGCACGTATCGCCCGTGAAGAAATCTTTGGGCCGGTAGCAGCTGTTATTCCATTCGAAGATGAAAAAGACGCGATGAAGATCGCGAATGATTCTCCCTATGGGCTGGCTGCTGCCGTCTGGACCCGCGACATCTTCAAGGCGATGCGTGCGGTGAAAGCTCTGCGGGTAGGAATCGTCTGGGTCAATCACATGCAACCGACATACGTCGAAGCTCCGTGGGGAGGATTCAAGCAATCCGGATTCGGCCGGGAACTTGGACCTTGGGGCATCGAAGAATATCTCGAGACCAAGCAAGTGCACATCAATTTGAACGAAACGCCGATCGGCTGGTACTGAGAACAGTTGCCAGTGGTCAGTGACCAGTGGCTGGCTTCTCTCATTTGATTTTCTGGCCACTGACCACACATCACTGGCCACTAAGGTTTGCAACATGTCTACTATTCAACTCCGCACTGCAATTCCGGGCCCGAAGTCCAAGGCCCTTTCTGAGCGCCGGGCGAAAGCCGTGCCCCGCGGGCTTTCTCATGGCACGCCGATCTATGTGGCCAGGGCCGAAGGCGCCTGGCTCGAAGACGTGGACGGCAATCGTTATCTCGATTTCGCGGGGGGCATCGGCTGCCTCAACGTGGGCCATCGGCGTGACGAGGTCGTCGATGCCGTGAAAGACCAGCTCGACCGCTTCCTGCACACCTGCGTGCAGGTCACTCCCTATGAGAGCTACGTTCGTCTTGCCGAGCGGATGAACGAAGTCACGCCGGGCAAATTCGCGAAGAAGACTATCTTCGTCAATAGTGGCGCGGAGGCTGTCGAGAACGCGGTAAAGATCGCGCGCGCTTATACAAAGCGGCCGGGCATTATCGCTTTCGAAGATGCGTTCCACGGACGCACCATGATGACGCTCGCACTGACCAGCAAGACACATCCGTACAAGGTCGGGTTCGCGCCGTTTCCGAGCGAGGTCTACCGGGTGCCGTTTGCTTATTGCTACCGGTGCTCGTATTCGAAGAAATATCCGTCGTGTGATCTGTACTGCGCGCGGCATCTGGAGGATACCTTCAAACGGGTGGTGGCGAACGAAGAAGTCGCGGCCGTGATCGCCGAGCCCGTGCTGGGCGAAGGCGGATTCATCGCTCCGCCGCCGGATTACTTCGAGGTTCTGATCGACCTTTGTCACAAGTACGGCATCCTGTTCATCGCCGACGAAGTGCAATCTGGTTTCGGGCGCACGGGAGCGTTGTTCGCCAGCCAGCGATACGGCATCGAGCCCGACATTCTCGTGACCGCGAAGTCGCTGGGCGGCGGACTGCCGCTGGCCGCGGTGACAGGCCGCGCGGAAATCATGGATGCACCCGGTGTTGGCGGATTGGGCGGAACGTTTGCGGGAAGCCCGCTCTCCTGTGCGGCTGCGCTGGCAGTGCTTGATTTATTCGAGCGGGAAGACTTGCTCTCGCGAGCCGACGAGCTTGGTGATCATTTTCAGCGGCGTGCCCGCGAATGGCAGTGTCGCTGGCCGATCATTGGAGATGTTCGCGGATTGGGCGGCATGCAGGCGATAGAACTGGTGCAGTCGCAGGACACCAAGATTCCAGCGACCGAGGAAACCAAGAAGATCACGCAGTACAGCTATGAGCATGGGCTGATCACGATTACGGCAGGTACGTACTCGAATGTGATTCGCGTCCTGGTGCCGCTCGTGATCACGAAAGAACAGACGGATGAGGCGCTCGACGTATTGGAATCCGCGATCGCGGCGGTTTGTGGCAAGAAGGGCGCGGTGGCACAATTAGTTTAAAGCGACGTCGAGACATGTGGAAGAATGATGTCCCTGTGGCACCTATTGCACGCGGTTTGTGTGGCGATCGCGGTCGGAAGTTCAGTGGTGCCGGCTGGAATAGCAAACGCCGGATTGGCCGGATGCGCGTTGGCCGTCACCGTCGGCTTGGCTGTTGGATTATGTTGCGCCTTGACGATGTGGACCGCGGGGAAAGTGATTGGGATTCGTATCAGAACGCTCCCAAATGCGGTGCATGAGAAGTATTTTCGTCTGCTCTATCTTGGAGCGATGTTTTGGATACTGCTAACTGGGCTATTTGGACACGTGGCTGCATTCCTGATACTTCGTCTGGCTTTGTGACTGTATCATTAAGTGATTCTGTGAGGATCCGCGGGGCGCCATGACTCCCCGTACATGACATTCTTCGCGATAGCGAAAGGCATTACCTCCATGAGCGTAGCCGCACCTCCCGCCAATAAACTTACGAACTTCTTCAACGGGCAATGGGTCGAGTCGGAGGCGTCCGAGTGGCGTGATGTGGTCAATCCCGCGACCGGAGAACTGCTGGCGACCGTTCCTCTCGCCGACGCAGCCGACGTGAACAAAGCCGTCGAAGCCGCTGCGGCCGCTTTTCCGGAATGGCGCCGCACTCCTCCGGAAGACCGCATTCAGCCGTTGTTCAAGCTCAAGATGCTGCTTGAGGAGCATATTGACGACATTGCTCGCATGATCACGCTGGAAAACGGCAAGACCTTCGTCGAAGGCAAGGCCGAGATGAGGCGTGCCATCGAGAACGTCGAAGTCGCCTGCGGCATTCCCATGATGATGCAGGGATACAACCTGGAGGACGTGGCGCGCGGGATTGATGAAATGATGATTCGGCAGCCGCTGGGCGTCGTGGCAGCGATTGTTCCCTTCAACTTCCCGGGGATGATTGCCTTCTGGTACCTGCCTTATGCGATTGCCACCGGGAATACCTTCATCCTGAAGCCGAGCGAGCGCGTGCCGCTCACCATGCGCTACGTGTATGAATTGCTCGAAAAAACCGGGTTGCCAAAGGGAGTTGTAAATCTGGTCAACGGCGGCAAGGCGGCCGTGGATGCTCTGATTGATCACCCGAGAGTTCGTGCAATCAGCTTCGTAGGATCGACTCCGGTTGCGCGCTACATTTACTCGCGATCTGCGCAGCAGGGTAAACGGTGCCAGTGCCAGGGCGGAGCCAAGAATCATGTGATCGTGCTGCCCGATGCGGATATGCCCATGGCGACCCAGATTATCAGCGACAGTGCCTTCGGATGCGCGGGTCAGCGCTGTCTTGCAGTTTCGGTCGCAATCACAATTGGAGAAGCGCAGAAGACGTTTCGTGATTCGATCGCGGATGCCGCTTCGAAGCTGAAGGTCGGAAACGGGCTCGAGGACGGCGTGCAGATGGGGCCAGTGATCACGCCGCAGAGTAAGGAACGAGTCGAATCGCTCATCGGGGTCGGAGAGAAGCAGGGGGCGAAGGTTCTGCTTGATGGCCGCAATGCGAGGATCCCCAAGAGCGAGCGCGGTAACTTCGTGAAGCCGACTGTCCTTGACGATGTTCCGGCCACCAGCGAGATCACCGATACCGAAATCTTCGGGCCGGTGCTGAGCCTGGTTCACGCGGACAACATGGACGAAGCGCTCGCCTTCCTGGAGCGCAGCGCCTATGGCAATCAGGCGTCGCTATTTACATCGAGCGGATCGGCGGCGCGCCGCTTCCGCTATGAGGCGCCTGCGGGCAACATCGGCATCAACATCGGTGTGGCGGCGCCCATGGCGTACTTTCCGTTTAGCGGATGGAAGAATAGCTTCTTTGGCGACCTCCACGGGCAGGGACGCGACGCGATTGAGTTCTATACCGATAAGAAAGTTGTGGTCGAGCGCTGGGCGAAGGAGCACAGCCGGAAATTCTAAGAAGATTGAGTAAATGGGGAAATTTGGTAATTGTGTAATTTCAGCCCGAATCGCCTCACATAGCGGGTTTCCAATTTCTCAATTTCTCAATTTCCCAATTACTCAATCATTCGTGATGAGGAATCCATGACTACTACAGTTGCGAATCCCGCCATGACAGGCCAGGAGATAGTCGATCTCACCAAGAAGCACACTCTGTTTGAGTGGTCGGCGCAATCGAAGGTCGATCCCATTCCTGTGGCCAGGGCGAAGGGCATCTACTTCTGGACGCCGGAAGGGAAGCGATTCATCGACTTCAACAGCCAGTTGATGTCGGTCAACATCGGGCATGGTGACGAACGAGTGATTCGCGCCATCAGCGAGCAGGCGGCTATTCTCTGCTACGCCAATCCATTCATGGCGACCGAGCCCCGTGCACGTCTTGGCGCCAAGCTGGCCGAGATTACTCCCGGAGACATCGACACATTCTTCTTCACCAACGGCGGTGCCGAAGCTAACGAAAACGCCATCAAGATCGCTCGCTTCTTTACGGGACGCCACAAGATCATGGCGCGGTATCGCTCCTATCATGGCGCGACTGCTGGAAGCATCTCGCTCACCGGCGACCCGCGCCGCTGGGCCGCTGAGCCGGGCATTCCGGGCGTCGTGCGCGTGCTCGATCCTTATCACGGCATCGAACGCGGGTGGGAATCGACCGAGACTTCGCTGGCCATGATTGAAGAGACGATGCAGTTGGAGGGCCCGCATACAATTGCGGCTTTCATTCTCGAAACGGTTGTCGGCACCAACGGCATCCTGATTCCGCCGGATGGTTACATGCAGGGCGTGCGCAAGTTGTGCGACAAGTACGGCATCCTGATGATCGCTGACGAGGTCATGGCGGGTTTCGGGCGCACGGGCGAATGGTTCGCTATTGATCACTGGAAGGTTGTGCCCGATTTGATCTGCATGGCGAAGGGACTCACGGCCAGCTATCTGCCGCTCGGCGCAGTTGGCATGCGGCATCACATCGCGCAGCATTTTCAGGACAAAGTGTTCTACGGCGGCCTGACATATAACTCGCATCCCATGGGTTGTGCGGCCGCGCTGGCTACGATTCGCGTGTACGAAGAAGATCACCTTATCGAGAATGCACGCAAGATGGGCGCTGTCATGAAGCAACTTGGCAGCGAACTGCAGGCGAAGCATCCGTCGGTTGGAGAGGTGCGGTCTATCGGGTTGTTCGGCATCTTCGAGCTGGTGCGTAGCCGGAAGACGAAGCAGCCTATGGCTCCGTTCAATGGATCATCGGAAGAGATGGCGGCACTTGGCAAATTCTTCCGTGAGCAGGGACTCTATACTCTGGTGCGGTGGAACTCGTTCTACACGAATCCGCCGCTATGTATAAACGAACAGCAGCTGCGCGAGGCATTCGCGATCATTGACAAGGGGCTGGAGATTACGGATCGGGCGGTAAAGGACTGAGCCGGCGGTTCCGAGAGTCGCCAAAAAGTCAAAGCCTCGCAAAATGCGCGAGAAGGGTGGGGCACCCTCAGGATTCACCGTCCTAAGAATTCAGGCGGCGTGGTGGTGCTTGGGATAGCGTCCGGTAATCTTGCGCACAAATCCGTGGAACTTATGCACGCCCCCGGCGCCGAGGAGAAACATGAACGGGCACTGGCCGGGGACTACCTGAATTCCGCGCTCCTGGCAGAATGCGACCGCCTTTTCGCTGACCGCTCCTTTGCCGGCTGCCCGGTACATCCAGATGCGACGAATGCCGGCAGCGGCGCAATCGGATACGACTTCGTCGGTAACTTTTGCAGTCGTCATTAACAGTGCGGCATCCACCGGCGGGTGAATCTCCTGCACCCGGGCGAAACTGGTCTGCCCCAGGACTTCAGTGGCATTCGGATTTACTGGGACCATGTCATAGCCCCGTTTTCGGAGCTCTTCAAACAGCACCGCACTGAAATCTTTGGGATTGCGGGAGACTCCGATCATGGCGATGCGCTTCTGGGCGAGAAAATCCTCGATGGTTTCGAGCGCGGGAATGGATATAGGCATACTCTGCTCCGTTCTTTCTCGATGAGCCTATGCGAGTTATAAAAGACAGGCAGTGACCAGAATCACTGTCCGGGAACCGGCATGGGGCGCTTTGGATATGTCCTCTTTCAGGCTCAATCCCCGAAATCCCGCGATAGGCTTGCAGATCGGGCCATCTGGGAGCACAATCTATACGCACCTGCGACACATATCCGGGTTGCAGTGGAGAGTCGACCTCCACTTAGGAGTAAGTCAGATGAGAAACCGCATATTTCTGGCAACTGTCATCCTGTTTGCGCTTGCGGCATTTGCGCAGCAAACCAACACTTCGTCCTCAAGTTCGGCCAGCGCAGGCGTTAGCCAGGGCGCCAGTGACCGGGAGCCGCTCGCATCTCCGCGTCCCAAGGATTTCTGGGATGGCGACGACCCAAACCTGGTCAACTTGGTCACCCATCCTTTCGCGAATAAGAAGTACGTGCAACGCCAGGTCACGCCCATTCGGGACCGTATCAATGAGCTGGATCAACTGACGTCGGAAAACGGCCAACTGATCAAGGACGTGGATACACGCGCGCAGCAGGGCATCCAGCTCGCGTCAGAGAAGAGCAGTCTGGCGGATCAGCACGCCAGTGATGCGGCCAACAAAGCGCAACGGGCGCAAACAGCCGCCAATGCTGCCTCGACCCGCGTGTCTACGGCCGAGCAGATGGTGGGCAATCTCGATCAATTCAAAGGCTCTGCACCGACTGAGATCCGTTTCCGTCCCGGCCAGACGGTCTTGAGTAAGGACGCGAAGGACGCTCTCGATGAGATGGCTGCACCTCTCAAGGACCACCGCGGCTACATCATTGAAGTGCGTGGATTCGCTCCCGGTCAGGGTCAGGCTGCAATCCGCAGCTCGCAGAAGATAGCGGATTCCGTCGTCCGTTATCTGGTGCTCACTCATAACATCCCTGTATTCCGGATCTACGCAATGAGCATGGGCAACGCCGCGGCGACGGCAGAAGGAAAGCAGGCGCGCGGTTCTCGCGTCGAAGTCAACGTCCTGAAGAACGATTTAGTGACGTCGGCACAGCAGTAACGATTCCCACAGCAAACGAGGGGCAAGCCTGAAAGGGTTTGCCCCTTTTCGTTTCTGCGCATGATTGCGTCGTCAATTCGATCCGCCAAAGCGTGTCCCATTTTGGGAGGATTTTCATAGGTTGTGATCACAATCACAGACTGCCCGTTCCGGTGCAGTGATCATACCTACTTGGTTCGCTACTTCCCCCAGAAATGGCCGAACCATGCAAGGCGGCGTGCTCTATGCGAAGAGCCTGCCGCATGCTGTTGCGCGTCGCCGAACCCGTTCCTTGAGCGTCAGCGCCACAGTTGTGATCCAAGAGAGACCCATGAAGTGAGGTTGGCTATGAGTTCTGCCGATCGAACGGGACCCATTGCGGTTTCCGCCAAGTGGCTGCAAACGCAGTCTTCCCGGTACGGATTTGCCCTCGTCGCGGTGTGCGCTGCAGTTGCGGCTCAACGCGGTCTCGAGGTTGAGATAGGCTTTGCTCACTCTTTCCTATTGTTCTACCCGACTGTCCTGATCGTCTCTCTGCTGGCCGGTTTCTGGCCCGGCGTGACGGCCACCCTTCTTTCCGCATTAGCGTCCCTTTACTACTATCGCGTCGCCCTGAATTCGCAGGTCGTCAGCGACGAGACGGAGAGGGTCGGACTGACCCTGTTTGTTCTTGTCGGAATCGCTATCAGTTGGTTGGCAAACTCGGTTCGAGAGCGCACCAATCGACTTCAGGAATTCGAAAAGGTCGTCGAGGGGCTGGAAGAGATGATCGTTGTAGTCGACCGGAAATACCGGTATCTGATTGCGAATCGGGCTTTCCTCCAGTATCGGGGGATGCAGAGCGAAGATTTGATAAGCCGCCGGATTGGGGAAATATTGACCCCGGGAGTATTCGAGGCGGCGATTAAGGACAAACTGGATGAATGCTTCCGCGGCAAAATTGTGCAATTCGAGATGCGCTACCGCTATCTGAACCGCGGAGAACGAGACCTGGTCATTTCGTACTTCCCCATTGAAGGACCCAAAGGGATTGACCGGGTTGCATGTGTGCTGAGGGATGTCACGGAGCAGAAGCAAGCCGAAGCTGCCTTGCGTGAGAGTGAAGATCGATATCGCGATCTTGTGGAACACACCGAAGACCTGGTCTGTACGCATGATTTGCATGGCAAGTTACTGTCAGTCAATCCCGCGCCTGCTCGTCTGCTGGGTTATGAGCCAAGTGAAATACTGAGCACGCCCATGCGGAATCTGATTGCCCCAGAATTCCGAGCGCAGTTCGATCAGTATCTCGAAAGGATCAGCGCGAACGGGTCGGATAGCGGGTTCCTGTGTGTCCTGGGCAAAGATGGCCAGCGCCGAATATGGGAATACCGGAATACTCTGCGTACCGAGGGTGTGACCGCTCCTGTGGTGCGTGGTATTGCACACGACGTTACGGAGCGCAAGCGGTCTGAGGACGCGCTACGCCGAAGTGAACAGCGGATGCGTTTGTTTATTGAGCACGCTCCCGCCGCCGCCGCACTCCTGGACCGGGAGATGCGCTATGTGCAAGCTAGCCGTCGCTGGCGCGAGGACTATGGCCTCGGAGATCGGGAACTAATCGGCGTCTCGCATTACGAAATCTTTCCCGAGATTACTGAGCGCTGGAAGGAAGCACACCGCCGCTGTCTGGCCGGGGAAGTGTTGCGGGAGGAGCGCGACCGCTTCGAACGCGCGGACGGCAAGGTGCAATGGGTTCGATGGGAACTCCACCCCTGGTATGAAAAGGGACAGATCGGCGGGAATCGCCATTTTCTCCGAGGACGTGACTGCCCGTGAGCTTGCTGCCGATGCGCTGCTGAAATCAGAAGAACGCTACCGCATGCTGTTCGAAAGGACAGTCGCAGGAGTGGGGATCATCACGATGGGCGGAACTGTGCTCGACTGTAACGACGCATGGGCGCACATGTTCGGGCACACCTCTGCGGCGGAGTGTCGTGGGGGCCAAATCCAAAACTGCTATCGCGACCCCACGAGGCGTGAGTCCCTGGTGGCAGAATTGCAGCAAAGCGGAGCTGTCATCAACCGGGAATGGGAGCTTTGTCGAAAAGACGGGACACCTTTTTGGGTTTTGCTCAATAGCGTGCTGATCGATCAGGGCCAGCGTCAACCGCTGATTCAGTCGACCATGTTTGACATTACCGAGCGGAAAAGGACGGAAGACGCGCTGCGCCGAAGCGAGGAGAGCTATCGGAACTTTGTGGCCCAGAGTTCAGAAGGCATTTTCCGGCAGGATGTGGACGCACCTATCCCGATTGATCTTCCGGAAGAACAACTTGTGCAGCGCATCCTGCATGATTCCTACATGGCGGAGTGCAATGACGCGATCGTTAGAATGTATGGCCTGAATTCCGTCCAGGATTTTGCAGGCAGACGGCTGACCGAGTTTGTCGATCCGAATGATCCCAGCAATCTCGAACTGACGCGGCAGTACATTCGCTCAGGTTTTCGTGTGGTGGACCGGGAGTCGTTTGAGACCGATGTTCAGGGAAATCCGAAGATATTCCGCAACAGCATGATCGGGATCGTCGAGAACGGGATGCTGATACGAACCTGGGGAATGCAGCGGGACGTCACTGAGCAGGTCAAACTGGAGGAGGCTCGGAAGGTGGCCGAAACGGCTTGGCGCAGGAGTGCCGAGCACTTCCAGTTGCTGGTAGAACAAGCATCTGACGGAATCTTTCTTGCCGACGGTGAAGGCCGATATGTCGACGTAAATTCTGCCGGGTCCAACATGCTTGGCTACACGCGTGAGGAGATACTGCAGCGCTCGATCGCCGATGTCATTGTTCCCAACGAAGTTCAGCGCATCGCCCCCGAGATTGCCCGATACGACGGTGGCGCCGTTACAACCAGTGAATGGAGGTTCCGTCGCAAAGATGGCTCGTTCTTCACGGGCGAAGTCTGCGGAAGGCGGCTTCCGGACGGTCGCCTGCAAGGAATCCTCCGCGATATCACGGAGCGGAAGAAAGTGCAGGACGCCTTGCGGCAAAGCGAAGAACGCTTCCGAGTGGCGTTGAAAGATTCTCCGATCACGGTTTTCAACCAGGATCGGGATCTTCGTTATGCGTGGATTTACAATCCTCAGCTGTATTGGCAGCAGGATGTGTTGGGCAAGACCGACGACGAGCTTATCGGTCCCAAGAAGGCAGCAGCTCTGAATGATTTGAAGAGAAGAGTTCTTGACTCGGGCATAGGAGCCAGGGAAGAAGTCGCTATTCCGCAGGACGGCACGAGCCATGTTTTTGACATCACGATCGAGCCGCTGTTCGACGTTCAAGGCAACATCATAGGTATTACAGCGGCCTGCATGGACATTGCGCGCCTACGGGAGATGGCCGATCGCCTGCAAGAGTCGAGAGACAGACTGGCCAATACCAAGTCGTACCTCGAAAGCGAGATTCAGACTGAACTTGGATTCGAACGGATCATTGGGCAAAGTCCCGCGCTGCGCGAAGTCCTAAAGAAGGCGCGGGTTGTGGCCCCAACCGACTCGACAGTGTTGCTGCTGGGCGAAACCGGGACGGGAAAGGAGTTGGTCGCCCGGTCGGTTCACGCCTTGAGCGCAAGGTGCGATAACACATTTGTCAAACTTAACTGCGCGGCGGTTCCATCCGGTTTGCTCGAGAGTGAGCTTTTCGGACACGAAAAGGGAGCATTTACTGGTGCGGTAAACCAGAAAATCGGGCGGATCGAACTGGCACACAAAGGCACTCTGTTCCTGGATGAAATCGGAGAGATGCCGCCCGAACTGCAACCGAAACTGCTGCGGGTGTTGCAGGATCGCGAGTTTGAGCGGCTGGGTGGAACCAGAACTCTGCATGTCGATGTGCGGATCATCTCCGCCACCAATCGTGACCTACGCCAGGACATTGTCGATAAGAAATTTCGCGAAGACCTGTTCTATCGCCTGAATGTGTTTCCCATCGAGATGCCGCCACTGCGTGACCGGCGCGACGACATCCCGATGCTTGTACAGCATTTCGTCAAGAAACACTCCGTTCGCATGGGGAGGCATATTGAGGCCATCCCGGATGACACGATGCGCGTTCTGCGCAGCTGGAATTGGCCCGGCAACGTTCGCGAACTCGAGAATGTGATCGAGCGCATGGTGATCATGAGCAAAGGGTCCGTTCTTTCCGCTCCACCGGCGGAGCTATCCGAGGCGGAATATGCGGCCGAGGACAATCTGACAGAAATGGAGCGGGAGCATATTCTTCGTGTTTTGCGGGAGACGAATGGGGTTCTGTCGGGCAACGATGGTGCGGCTTCGAGACTGGGGCTCAAACGCACGACTCTGCAATCGATGATCAAGCGCCTCGGTATCCATGCGCACGAATACCGAAACGGGGTGACCGGGACTTTTGGCCGGCTGTAGTTGGCGGAGGCGTTAGCCTCTATTTCGCAAGCCGATCGTGTTTCTGCAGAGCCTCGCGCAGCCGGTCGTGCGGCAATGCGATCACAGTGTGATTGTTGATGCCGGTCATAGTTTCCGCAGCGACCATCGCGTTCACGACCGCCTCTTCCGTCGCTTGAACCGTGGCGAGAAAAATAGGGTCGAGGGAATCGTTGGGAAGCATGGAAATCTGATGCATGCCGCTGGTGCCAACCGCCCCGGGATTGGCGGTAGAAAACGCAATGAAGATGTCGCCCGAACCGTCGCCTGAATAGCTTCCATCCCGGCCTAGCCCCAGCGAGACCTTCCTGGCGATCCGCTTCAATTGTGTAGGGATCAGCGGCGCGTCGGTGGCAACGACCACGATGATTGAGCCTATATCCTTTTGCCAAACCGTGTGCTCGGGGATTTCGCGTCCGACGTTGATACCGGCGATTCTCAATTGCTCGCGCGAGCCGTAATTGCATTGCACCAGCACGCCCACCGTGTATCCTCCGGCTTTAGCGTCGAGCACACGAGAGCTGGTGCCGATACCGCCTTTGAATTCGTTGCAGATCATTCCCGTCCCGCCACCGGCGTTTCCTTCTTCGACCCGGCCGGAATGGGCGGAGTCGAGCGCATGCCAGGCATCCTCCGGTTTCACGTGGAATCCATTGATATCGTTCAGGTATCCATCCCAGGTCTCGGCCACAACCGGCAATGACCACCAGTAGCCCTCCATGTCGGGCGATCCGTGCTTTACCTTCCAGGCGATCACAGCATCGCGCACTACGCCTACGCTGTGTGTGTTCGTAATCATGACAGGGCCGTTGAGGAATCCTGAATCGTCCACCCATGTCGTGCCAGTCATCTCGCCATTTCCGTTCAGCGTGAACCAGGCGGCAAATACCGCGTCATTGGAAGTTTTGCCGCGGGGATGAATCGCCGTGACACCCGTGCGCACGGGCCCTTGGCCGACCACAAGCTTTCCCTCGCCGGAAATCAGAGTGGTGTGCCCGACCTCGACCCCTTTGACGTCGGTAATCGCATTGTTCGGGCCGGGTGTGCCGTCGAACGGTACGCCTAAATCGCGGGCACGTGGTTTGGTTTGAGCGAGAACAAACGTGCTGCTGAGAGTGACCGCAAGAACAACCCTAACTGCGGAAACGTGCGAGCGAACCATGAGTCCTCCGGCGAAGGAGGCAGTATAAAGGATCGAGCCGGGCAAAGTGGTGGTGTAATCAAGGTCCACACACATCCACAAGGCAGGAAATTCGAATCTAACCGCGCCAGAGTTTCGGTGCGGTAAAATTGCAGAAATCGCTGTTTCTTGGGAGAACAGTATGGATAGCTGGAAGAAAGCGGTAGTGATGAGTTCGATTGGGGCCGCGGCATTCCTGTTTATGAAGAAGAAGTATCCGGCCGGAGTGCTGGCCACTGGAGTCGGCTTGGCGGTACTGGCGTCGGAGTATCCGGACAAATTCGAACGCGTTCGACGCTCGTTGCCCGAGTACTTCGAACGCGGCATGCAAGTCATGGAAATGGCGGGGAGAGCCGGCCGGCGCATCACCGAAGCTGCCGGACGAGGCGCATTCGATATCTGGGAAGAAATCGGGGGATAGGAAGGCCCGACCTCAGACTTCAGACCTCGGCCCTCAGAGTGATTCGTTATAACAAGGCGGCAACGCGAAGTCCGAAGCCTTCCGTGGGGCTTACTCGATGCCGAGCTGCTTTTTTGCATCCGGGCTCAGCCGCTCTGGGGTCCAAGGCGGAGTCCACACTACATTGACTGCGGCATTTCGAATTCCGGGTAACTGCTCCAGACGAGATTTGACCTGCATGCTGATGTTGACATGTTCGGGGCAGCCCTGCGCGGTCAGGGTCATATCAATGCTGACATCCTGTTTGTCGTCGGGTGCGGGATCGAATTTCACGCCGTAAATCAGGCCAAGGTCCACAATGTTCACCGGAATCTCCGGATCGTAGCAACTCTTCAGCGCGCTCATGACATCCTGTTCCGTGACTGGCATTGATGCTGCTCCTGTATTCAGTGTACAACGGGGCTGGAGTGGTAGTTTCATCTCATAACGTTTCTTCGCAACCATGACTGCCGAAACCAAAAAACGAATCCAGTTGGCCCTCTTAGCTGCCCTTGCGCTTGCGACGCTGCGTGCCGGTTACATCTTCTATCAACGCCACGAAGACCAACTCGCGGTTCAGCGCAAGAAGGAAGCGGATGCCATCGGCTATTCCAACGCCGACTATTACGTTAATCCGAAGAAGCTCTATCCCTACGATCTGAAAAGCGCGAAACAGCTTACGCAGCAGCCGGTTTGGGTCAAAGAGGGATACCGCTATACCTATTTCGGTTATCAGCCCGCGAACAAACACGTCGACTTCGGTCACGATGCAGGACTGCTCGGGCCCATTGAAAAGCTCGCGATCACCGACGTGGTCGTGGCCAGCAACACAGTCTCGGGACAGCCGAAACAAGTTGTTGCCGCTTTTCAAAAGGAAGGAAAGAGTTACGCGGTGCCGGTCGGATACCAAACTGCCGATGGCGAGTACAAAATCTACTCCGACGAGATGCTCTACATTCAGGATCCGCACGATCTCTACAAGCACTGGCCCCCCGACGTGTGGCAGGCGGTCGAGCAGCATCAGGTGAAGCCGGGCATGAACGAAATGCAGGCGGACTTTGCGATCGGCATGGGTGTGCCTGACGCTGGTAATACCTCTTACCAAAAGACCGTGCACTATCCCAATGGCGGCAAGCCGCTGGTGGTCGTCTATCACGAAGGCAAGGCCGCCGAGATCAACCCGGGGACACCACCTTCGTAACTGCCAAGGACCTGTTTTCACAGCGGTTTGACGCGCACTGTGCTAACATGCCGGGCAAAGTTTGAGAAAGCCCGGAGGGGTCATGACCACGGCACTCAGGCCGTTGAGTACCGGAGAACTGCTGGACCGTACCTTCTCGCTGTACCGCAGCCACTTTGGATTGTTCGTAGGCATCTTCGCGCTGCCGTGTCTCGTTGTGTTGGCCTATCAGTGCGTGGGATTGGTCTTCCAGTCTCCGACTCCCCGTCTTTCCAACATGTTGATGAGCGCCGCTTGGAATTTGGGAGCGCTTTTCCTAACGCTCGCAGTTTCGGCAGCGTCGCAGGCCGCTACTGTGGTCGCGGTTTCCGATTTGCATCTTGATAGGCCTGCCAGCATCATGGATTCGTTCTCTCGAGTGCAGGGGAATATCCTTGGAGTGGTGGGATTATCTTTGCTTGTTTCTTTTGTCTCGTTCGTGGCATGTTTTGCGTTGATTGTCCCTGGAGTACTGCTCTTTATCATGTGGTCCCTGGCCGTACCGGTAAAGCTTCTGGAGAACAAGGGCATATTCGACTCGATGTCGAGAAGCATGGAACTGACCCAAGGAAGTCGTGCTCGAATATTCGTTATTGCCTTGCTCATTCTCGCGTTGACGTTTGGAGTGAGTTCCCTCTTACAGTGGCCCGTCCTCATTGCCGCCGGATTTAGCTTTAGAAGGGGAGTCCAACAAATCTCGACTGTATGGCAAGTGGCGCTGCTTGTCTCCGGATTCATTTCGAGGAGTCTCGTCGGCGCATTGGCCACGATCGCGCTCTCACTCGTCTATTACGATCAGCGCGTGCGCAAAGAAGCTTTTGATCTGCAATTGATGATGACCACCATCGATGCAGGGACTCTTTCAGTCACTCCAACGCAAGTCGGCGCATGACTTCATGGCGGACCTACATCCTGGCGGGCCTGCTCTTTGGAGCAGCGTTCTGCCGCGCTGATACCACGCCGAATCACGCCCTCACCAGCGCCGAATACCGCGCTGAACTCGACGGACTTCTGGCAGCGACACAACAACTCAGCTCCGGTGCCGAGCCCCCCGCAGTATTGAAGAACTTGCCGCAGAGCTGGCCGGTGCACACAGAGCAGCGCGATTTCGAGATTTCGACCGAAGGTCTGCATCGTGACGTCCGCCGCTACGACAAGGACAAGAATCCGGCTAACGCTACCGCCATCCGCACCCGCCTCGAGAGCTTGCGTCGCGAGATCGTCGGTTTTGACCTGACGCCTCCCGACGCTTCCGCCCGCCGAAAGGCGCTTGACACCATTATTTCGCGCCCCGAGTTCAGCGACGTCCACGGCCCGAACTGGACGGAGCGCCTGAAACGCTGGCTTCTCGAAAAGCTGTTCCGTCTTCTTCGCAGGCTCTTTCGCTCCAGCGCCATTCCAACGATCGGAAAATATTTTGTGTACGCTCTGATCGGGATCGCTGGTCTGGCCTTGTTGTATCTGGCCTACCGCAGCATTTTCAAGAACCCTGAATTCGAAGAGGTCGTTCCCAAGGACCTTCCGGTCTCAGCCAAGGAGTGGACCATCTGGCTCTCGGAAGCGCGTTCCGCGGCGGCCAGAGGTGACTGGCGCGACGCGGTTCATCTCGCCTATTGGGCGGGCATTTCTTTCCTGGAGCGCGAGGGATTTTGGAAACCCGACCGAGCGCGCACTCCACGCGAGTACTTGCGGCTAATTTCGGCTCAGAGCGACCAGCGCGAGACCTTGACTGCTTTGACCCGTATCTTCGAACTCGCCTGGTACGCCCAGCGTGACGCCAGCGAGTTGACGTTTTCGCAGACGCTGGAGCAATTGGAGAAGCTCGGATGCCGCTGAAGATCGATCGGCGCGACCGAAAGCTTCTTCTGGGATCGGCCGTCGTATTTGTCCTGCTAATTGCCGGTGCGGTCATCTTTGGTGGCGATGCGGGTCAGAAGCAGGAAGCCCCCACGAGCTATTCGACAGCCTCGGGCGGGGCAAAGGCTGCCTATTTGCTCTTGGGACAGTCGGGCTACAACGTGCAGCGCTGGGAGAGACCCCTTAACGATCTGCCGAAAACCACGGGCACCACGGTAATTCTGGCCGATCCGATGGAGGCCCCGACTCGCCAAGAGCGCGAATCGCTCAAGAATTTTATTTCCGACGGCGGGCGGATCATCGCGACAGGGATGTACTCCGGGACTTTCCTCCCCGAGAACGACTCTGTCCCCGATATGTTGCTCGGAATGACATCGAAAAAAGCCAAAGCCGTTTCACCTTCCCTGATCACCCGCGCGGCGCCAGAAATTACAATCGCGCCGCAGGCACGCTGGCCGTCCTATTCCGCGGCGTACTCTTTGTATGGAGATGGAGATGAGATTGTTGTCGTGAAATATCCCTATGGCCGCGGGGAAGTCTTGTGGTGGGCAGCAGCGACTCCCCTCACGAACGAGGGATTGAAAGAGCCCGGGAATCTGGAATTTCTGCTCGCATGTTTGGGAGACACGAAAAGTCCCATTCTGTGGGACGAGTACATCCATGGATATCGGGAAGATCTAGGATCATCGGTCGTCCACTCCCCGGTGAAATGGCTGCTGCTGCAGTTGGCGCTTCTCAGCTTGGCGGTGGTGGCCACGTTTTCGCGCCGAAGCGGCCCGCTTTCTGTTCCGGTTACAGACGTCCGGTTATCTCCACTTGAGTTTGTGCAAACCCTTGGGGGATTGTATGAGAACGCTGGCACAGCTTCCGTTGCCGTCGACATCTGTTATCAAAGGTTTCGTTACTGGCTGACCCGGCGGCTCGGAACGGCGTTTAATATTTCGGTCAACGATCTTGATGCCGCAGTGCGCGATCGTTTTGCGCCCAAGGACGATCGTTTCGGCGCGATCCTGCGCCGTTGCGAGTCCGCCAAGTCTGATCCTTATCTGGGTGAGGCTGAAGCCCTGCAGTTGGTGCAGGAACTCGATGAATATGCATCGCGCTGGAAGCTCTTTGAAGGTCGCCGGAAGGAGAAAGTGAATGAAAGCGGTTCCGGAACTCGTACAACACATTCGCGATGAGATGGGCAAGGTGGTTGTGGGGCAGGATGAACTGCGCAACCAGTGTGTGATAGCGTTGTTATGCCGCGGCCACGTATTGATTGAGGGCGTGCCGGGCATCGCGAAGACACTCACGGTGAAAGCACTTTCCCGGCTGTTGCGCCTGGAGTTTCAGCGCGTGCAGTGCACTTCCGACCTGATGCCCGCCGACATTGTGGGAACCAACGTTCTGAACATGGCCACCAGTGCATTTCAGTTGCATCAGGGGCCGGTGTTTACCGATTTGTTGCTCGTCGACGAAGTGAACCGCATGCCTCCACGCACGCAGGCTGCACTGCTGGAGTGCATGGAAGAGCATCAGGTCACGATCGATGGCAAAGGGTATCCTCTGTCGCAGTTTTTCACCGTTTTTGCCACGCAAAACCCAATCGAGTTCGAGGGCACTTACCCGCTGCCGGAAGCTCAACTGGACCGGTTCCTGCTCAAGCTGCGTGTTACTTATCCCGCGCAGCAGGACGAGGTACAACTGCTGGCCAACGTGCAAAGCGGCTTCGAGTCGCGTGAAATCGACAAGATGAACCTGAATCCGATACCACCAGACCTGCTCGGTATGGCGCAGCAGGAGGTCAAAGCCCTGACCGTGCAGGAGGCCTTGTTCGGCTACATCGTTCAGGTTGTCAGGCGGACGCGGGATTGGCCTTCGCTTTCCCTTGGAGCGAGTCCGCGCGCAGCGGTGAGCCTGATGGCGGTGTCGAAGGCGTTTGCAGCGATGGACGGGCGGGATTATGTGATCCCGGATGACGTAAAAGCTGCCGCTCGACCGGTGTTACGCCACCGCGTGATGCTCCGGCCTGAAGCCGACCTGGAAGGCGTGACTCCGGATCAAGTCGTCGAAGAAGTTCTCAGAGCTGTAGAAGTCCCGAAGTGAGGCCAGGAAGTGAACGAACAGCCCACCCTGATTCCGCCTGAAATCGCGGCGCCCACGCGTTCGTACAAACGCATCGGCGTTGCTTTCGGCGATCGCTTCTTTATGCTCCTCTTTGTGGGCCTGGTGTGGCTCGGGCCAGCGTTCTTCGATCCTCGGTTCGTCTACGCCATGCTCGCCTGGGACTCGTTCGCGCTCCTGCTGTGGCTTATCGACCTGGCGCGAATGCCACGGCCCGCGCAGCTTGCGGTGAAGAGGATCTGGCACTCCCCCGCGGCATTGTCTATCGACTCCGAAGTCGGGCTGGCTCTTGAGAATTCGTCCCGCGCCAGCATCCATGCCAACCTGATCGACTCGGTCCCGCCGCAACTGCGGACCGAGCCGCCGACCCTTTCGATCCGAGCGCGCGCCCGGAACGAGGGCACTGCGTCTTACCGCATCCGCCCGATGCAGCGCGGTGACGCCAAGCTCGGCCCCTGCTACGTTCGTTATCAAAGCGTTTTTCGCATCGCCGAGCGCTGGGTGAGGGCTCCGCTGGGGCAGACGATCCGGATTTACCCCGATCTTGAGGATGCCAAGCGACACTCGATGTATCTGCTGCGCAGCCGGCAGATCGCGCTTGAGAAGCGCCGCACGCGGATGCGCGGAATTGGCCGCGAGTTCGAGAGCCTGCGCGAGTACCAGGATGGAGACGAGTATCGGGACATCTGCTGGACCGCTTCAGCCCGGCGCGCCAAGCTGGTTACTCGCGTTTACCAGATGGAACGCAGCCAAACCGTCTGGATCGTCATCGATTCCGGCCGCCTGATGCGGGCTCGTGTGGGCAGCTTCAGCAAGCTCGATAAGGCCGTGAATTCGGCACTCAGCCTCGCGCAGGTTGCGCTGTACTCAGGCGACCGCGTCGGACTGATTGCCTACGGGCGGGGCATCAGGCAGCAGCTTCCGGCTGCGAAGGGAAGCGCCCATCTGCGTCGGCTGATCGAGGGACTGGCGCTGGTGCACGAGGAGGGTGCTGAGGCCGATCATCTGCAAATGGCGGGGCGCCTGCTCACCGATCAGAAGCGCCGTAGCCTGATCGTCTGGCTCACAGACTTGGCTGAGACCGCTATGACACCCGAGGTGATAGAGGCGGCGTCAATGATGATGCCTCGTCACCTGGTCCTGTTCGTCGTGATCGGCCAGCCGGATCTAGGAGAGCTCGCCGCAAAGTCACCCCAAAGCGAATCCGAAATGTACCGGATCGCCGCCGCGCAAGAGATGGTCCATCGCCGGGAACTGCTGCTGGCGCGCCTGCGGGAGCGCGGCGCCCTCGCCATGGAAGTCAGCGCGGGCTCCGTGTCGGCTGTCCTGGTCAATGCCTATTTGCAAATCAAGGAGCGCAGCCAGCTGTAACGCGTGAGGGTGCGCCGCTATCGGCTTAGTTCGGCTGGCCGGTTTCGGATTCGCGTTTGATGAAGCATTCCATATGCGCTTCCCGGCCGGGCTGCAAGCGTACGGATGGTCGTTGCCGACTGGTGATCGGCTGCTTGCACAAAACGCAGATCGACTGCTGGCGAGTCCCCTCCCGCACTGAAGGGTTCTTGCCCTTTCTCTTCGACACTTTCTTGCGGACACCTTACACGAAGAGGAGTTGCGCGGCGAGTAACTTTTTGGGAGCGGCACTCCTAGGTTTTTGGAGACTCTCTGATTGCGCGGGTTGCGGTGTTGAAAAAATTTACAATAAAAAAGACAAGTGGCACCTTCATGTCAAAATTACGGGACAATTGAGCGTCCTACGACCGTCTCCCCACGCCGAAAAGGTAGACGTTCAGCAAGACGAACAGCGCGGCAGCCATAGAGAATTTCAGTGGGATGGCAAGACCAGTCGGCGAAACGAACGCCTCAATGATGCCTGCAATGATCAGAATGGGAATGGTTCCGAGCAGCAGCTGTACCGCTTCGGACCCGGCGCGAGCCAGCGAATCGCGGCGTGGGAGGGTCCCGGGGAAGAGCAGGCCTTGAGCGATCCGCAGGCCGGCGCCGCCGGCAATGAAGATTGCGGGCAATTCGAGTACACCGTGAGGAGCGACGAAGCTCCAAAGCTGAAGGCTCATGCCCGAGAAATAGCAGGCCACACCGATGACTCCGATCAGCAGGCCATTGAATGCCATCATGTAGATCGTTCCAATGCCGGCGGTGATACCGAGCGCGAACGTAGTGAAACCGACGCTCATGTTGTTGGTCATGATCGTGCTGGAAGCTACCGGCTTGATGCCGACGATCGAGTGCGTCCACATCTGGTGGCGGTCGATGGTCTCGACCATCTGCGGCCCGAGCAGCTTTACCTTGAAGTCGGGATTTTGATACGTGATCGCTGCGCCCACGAGTCCGGCGATGGCGAAGATGGCGGTGGCGAGCGCGACGTGGCGCAGGTGCCGCCGGAATGCGACAGGATATGTCTTCGTAAAGAAGGAAATCACGGCCTTGGGACTCGCCCTGTGGCCGGAATAGATGGTATTGTGGGCGCGGACCAGCAACTGGTTGACATAACGCGCATAGTGCACCGATCCTCGATCTTCGCGGATGGCAGCCAGGTCGGCGGCGGTCTGGCGATAGAGCAGGCTCAGTTCCTGCAGATCGGAGCGGGACAGCGACTTCAGTCCACTTTTGGAACTCTGGTTCAGGAGGACTTCAAGCTTTGCCCAGTGCGGTTTGCGCTTCTCGAGCCAGCGGGTGGAAATCATGGTTGATTCATTCGAGCAACTGAAGATCGATACTCCAGAGCAGATCGCGTTGGAATTGCCTCTCGCCGGGATCGGCAGCCGGTTCCTTGCGATTGCCATTGATACTTTAATCCAGGTCGCCCTCTATCTCATAACAGGACTTATCTTCCTTCTGTTACTTCCGGAAGGGTTCTCGATGTTCACATTCCTGCCGAAGACCTTGGGACCGGCGATGGCGATCTTCATCGGATTTGCCATCTACTGGGGATACTTCGCGATTTTCGAAATCGTGTGGAAGGGACAGACGCCGGGTAAGAGACTTGCAGGAATTAGGGTGATCAAGGAAAGTGGACGCCCGATCAATGCCTACGAGGCGATTGGGCGTAATTTCATGCGAGCTATCGACATGCAGCCCGGCATACTTTACGGTTTTGGTCTGGTCTGCATGATACTGAACAAGCAAAGCCGGCGACTGGGAGACTTTGTGGCTGGTACGGTCGTGGTTCACGAGAAGCCGAGCGAGGAAGTGCGGCCGACGTGGAACACTGCGGCTGAGGCTAGTTCTTCCTCGGGCGGAATGGGCCAGGTGACGGCCGAGGAACTCGTGCTGATTGAGACCTACCTGAGCCGCCGTTTTGAACTAGACCCTGATGTACGGCTGAGAACGGCGATCCAGATTGCCGAGCGCATCAAGGCGAAAACTGGACTGCAGCCCCAATCCCATCAGCACGTCGACGATTTCCTCGAGGACGCGGCACGCAAAGTGCGCGACAGCGGCAGATTCCGGTAGAACGGACTCCTCAGTGGCGCATAGGTTCTTATCCTTTGCCACCCTCCGTTCGTTGCGGAGGTCTTCTTTCGGCTGCCGAAAAATAACGTGATCGAGCGAATCGCGGGGAGTTCTCTTCGCATCCACACCCTGCATGAGGCAGCCATGTGATGAGTCGATCATACGGGCGGGGACCTTCGCCACTCCCTGCGCGGGAAATTCGGAATCATGGGTGCTCGCGGCGACGATCCTCGGATCGAGCATGGCCTTCATTGACAGTACTGTGGTCAACGTGGCCATGCCGGCCCTGCAATCGAGCCTGCATGCGAGCGTGGTCGGTGTTCAGTGGGTGGTCGAGTCATACGGATTATTTCTTTCTGCTCTGATTCTGGTGGGCGGTGCTGCGGGTGATTCCATTGGACGCAGGCTGATCTTCGTGCTTGGGGCGGGCATGTTCGGAGCGGCATCGATGGGCTGTGGGATGGCTTCGAATGTTACGCAGTTGGTCGTGGCCCGCTGTGCGCAAGGAATTGGGGCGGCTGCTTTAGTGCCGAGCAGCCTCGCGATTATCAGCGCATCTTTCGATGAGAAGGAGCGCGGGCAGGCGATAGGAACATGGTCGGGGTTCACCGCCATTACGACCGCGGTGGGCCCGGTTCTCGGCGGTTGGCTCATTGAAAGGGCCTCGTGGCACTGGGTCTTTTTCATCAATGTTCCGCTGGCTGCCGCGGTCATCGCAATTTCGTTGCGGCACATTCCTGAATCGCGACGTTCCGATGGGCGGAAGAGCGAAATTGACTGGCTCGGTGCTCTGGTAGCCACGGTCAGTCTGGCTGGACTGGTCTACGGATTTATCGAGTCTGCCGCGCGCGGCTGGAGGCAGCCGACTGTGATCGCAAGCTTGATGATCGGAATGGCCTCTCTCTTCATTTTTGTCTTCGTAGAGAGGCGTGTGTCGCAGCCGATGCTCCCGCTTCAACTGTTCCGCGTAAGCAGTTTCACCGGCGCGAATCTTTTGACTCTGGTGCTTTATGCGGCGCTGGGTGTCTTCTTTTTTGTGTATCCGCTGAACCTGATTCAGATCCAGGGTTACTCGCCAACGAAAACGGGGGCAGCGGTGCTGCCGATGATTCTTCTCATGTTCTTTCTGTCGCGGTGGTCGGCTGGACTCGTCAGGCGATTCGGGGCGCGAAATCCCTTAGTGATTGGTCCACTGATTGTCGCGGCCGGGTTTCTATTGTGCGCTGTTCCGGCGACTGGAGGCAGTTATTGGACGACATTCTTCCCAGCTTTTGTCGTGCTCGGCCTGGGAACCGCAGTTACAGTGGCGCCGCTGACAACGGTCGTCATGAGTTCGGTCGGGCCGAATCATGCCGGAACCGCATCGGGAGTGAATAACGCGGTTGCTCGAGTTGCGGGGGTACTTGCCATCGCGATTCTTGGTGGAGTGATGGTGCAAGCCTTTGGATACAAACTGAACGATTCGCTCCGCAGTCGTGATTTGCCTGCAGACGCCTTGCATGAAATTCAATCCAACCTGATCAGGCTGGGCGCTTTGGAGCCTCCGAGTGGACTGGATGCTGGCACGAGGGCGATACTCCGAAGCGACATCACTCAGGCTTTCCTGTTTAGTTTTAGACTGATCATGTCCGTTTGCGCGGGTCTTGCGGTATTGAGTGCGGGGATTGCCATGTGGATGATCCCCGCGAACTTGCCGCAATCGGCGGAGGATTTGGGCGGTGCGGTGGAAGGCGGAAGCGGATGAACGTTTCGGGTTGCGAGGCGAGAGAGCTCATCTGGAGGGTGGTGCTGCCGTGAACGTGAGGCGTGGACGATGAACGTACTGGTATTGAATTCCGGAAGTTCCAGCCTGAAGTTTCAAATCATTGCCACCGACCTTGAGCAGATTAAGGCGTATAAGGACGACCGCATTCTGCGCGGGGAAGTCGAGGGGATCGGGGGCGAGGCGATCGTTAAGATCCGCTATCGCAAGGACCCCGGGAAGACTCTGACGGCGCCGCTGAGAGACATAGGTGCGGCTCTCGATTATCTGCTCCGCTACGTCGCATCGGAACGCTCTGGAATTCAGGAGATCAAGAATACTGCTGAGATACATGCCGTCGGTCACCGCGTCGTGCACGGAGGGGAGTTATTTAAGGAATCGACGTTGATCGATGATCGAGTGCTCAAGGGGATCGAGGATTGCATCGATCTGGCGCCGCTGCACAATCCGAATAATGTGAAGGGAATTCTGGCGGCGCGAGAGCTTTTTGGCAGCGACGTCCCGCAGGTTGCGGTTTTTGATACGGCTTTCCATCATTCGATTCCTGAACAGGCATACCTGTATGCGATTCCTTATCACCTCTACCGTCGGCATCGCATTCGGCGATACGGATTTCATGGGACGTCGCACCGCTATGTTGCCTTTCGGTATCGCGCGTTACGAGGACTTACACGCGAGCAGACGAATATTATTACGCTTCACCTGGGGAATGGATGTTCTGCCGCGGCGATAAAGGCGGGATCTCCGGTCGACACTTCGATGGGGATGACGCCGCTCGAAGGGCTGGTGATGGGCACGCGGTCGGGCGATCTGGATCCTGCAATCGTGGGCGTTATCGCGCGGAAAGAAGGAATGTCGCCTTCAGAAGTGGACACGTTGCTGAATACCCAGTCCGGGCTTCTGGGAATTTCCGGACTGACGAACGATATGCGGGAACTCGAGGCGGAACTGACGGACCACGACGACCGGAGAGTGCGCCTCGCAGTTGAGATATTTTGCTACCGGGCTCGCAAGTACCTTGGCTCTTATCTTGCTGCCATGGGTGGGGCGGATGCCATCGTGTTTACTGGTGGTATCGGGGAGAATTCTCCCGAGGTGCGTGCCCGGATTTGCAGCGAGATGGAGTGGGCCGGGTTGCGTCTTGATGCGCCGAAGAATCAGGAGACGGTCGGGCGCGAGGCCCTGATCAGTACCGAGGATTCGAAATTGCTGGCCTATGCGATTCCGACCGATGAGGAACTACTGATTGCGCGCGATACGGTGCGCGTGATCAAAGGCGAGCCGCATCCGTCCTAGATAGCATTTTGCCGGAATACCCACCCTTGCCGCAAAGAGCGCGGCAAGGATGGGCCACCCGGGTTTCAATACGGCCAGGTCCAGTCTGTTGCTTCGGGCATATCGATGCCGTACTGGTGGGCATAGTTGCGGCATGCGATCTGCTGGTTGAGGAATCGTTCCTTGGCGTGGCCTCCGATTCGCTGCAGCTTTGGCACTCGATCGACCACGTCCATGGCGAGGCTGAACCGGTCGATGTTGTTGTCGATCGCCAGTTCCAGCGGTGTATTGATGCTTCCTTTCTCCTTATATCCACGCACGTGAATATTGGAATGATTCGTACGCCGATAAGCCAGGCGGTGAATCAGCTGCGGATAGCCGTGGAAGTTGAACATGACTGGCTTGTCGACCGTGAAGAGGGAATCGAACTCGCGGTCAGAGAGTCCGTGAGGATGTTCGCTGGCGGGCTGGAGCTTGAATAGATCGATTACATTGATGAAGCGAATCCTAAGGTCCGGGAATTCCTTGCGCAGCAGATCGGTAGCGGCCAGTGCTTCCTGCGTGGGAATGTCGCCGGCTGAGGCCATGACGACATCGGGTTCGCCGCCTTCATCGTTGCTGGCCCAGTCCCAGATGCCGATTCCCTTGGTGCAATGGGTGATAGCCGCTTCCATGCTGAGATACTGCAAGTGCTTTTGTTTGTCGCAGACGATCACGTTGACATAGTTCTGGCTGCGCAAACAGTGGTCGGCGACAGAGAGCAGGCAATTCACGTCCGGAGGCAAGTAGATCCGCGTGACGTTCGCGCTTTTGTTCACCACGACATCGAGGAAGCCGGGATCCTGGTGGGTGAATCCATTGTGATCCTGCCGCCACACTGTGGATGTGATCAAAAGGTTCAGCGATGCGATCGCCTGCCGCCAGGTGAGGTGATTGCAAATCTCCAGCCATTTGGCATGCTGGTTGAACATCGAGTCGATGACGTGCACAAACGATTCGTAAGTCGAGAGGAAGCCGTGGCGTCCGGTGAGAAGGTAGCCTTCCAGCAGGCCCTCCATGGTGTGCTCGCTGAGCATTTCCATGACGCGGCCGTCGGGTGCAAGATTGCCACCGTCGTCGTCTTCGGGAAATCGCTCCTCGATCCAGAACTTCTTCGTCACCGTGTAGAGTCCGTCGAGCTTGTTCGAACTGGTCTCGTCGGGGCCGAATACGCGGAAATTGCTGCCGTTCCTCTTCATGACTTCAGCAAGAAAAAAACCGAGCGGACGGGTGTTCTCGACTTGCGCGTGGCCCGGTTTGTCGACACCGGCTGCGAAGTCACGGAAGTCGGGCAAGCGAAGAGCTTTCTTAAGACGTCCACCATTGGAGTGCGGGTTAGCGCTCATACGGTGGTCGCCGGTGGGCGCCAGGTCACGAAACACCGAAGCCAGCCGGCCGTTGCCTTCGAATAAGGGATCGGGCCTTTGCGAGTGCATCCAGTTTTCAAGAGCACGTAGTTGCTCGGGATCTTTCTTCACGGCCGGAAGCGGTACCTGATGCGCGCGCCAGAAGCCCTCGAGGAAATGTCCCTCCAGGGTGCGCGGAGCGGTCCATCCTTTTGGGGATCGCAACACGATCATGGGCCAGCGCGGTCTGGTGATGTCGCCATGCTCTCGCGCGGCGCGCCGATGTTCGCGGATTTCATCGATGCAACGCTCCACTGTCGCCGCCATGGCCTGATGCATGCTGTCGATATCAGAGCCCTCCACAAAGTAGGGGGTCCAGCCGTAGCCGAGGAAGAGATTTTCAATTTCCTCGTGCGAGATGCGCGCCAGCAAGGTTGGATTGTCGATCTTATAGCCGTTCAGATGAAGAATCGGGAGTACAGCACCATCGCGCGCAGGGTTCAGAAACTTGTTGATGTGCCAGGAAGTCGCGAGCGGACCGGTTTCCGACTCGCCATCGCCCACGACTGCCGCGACAATCAACTCTGGATTGTCAAAGGCCGCGCCGCACGCGTGCGATAGGACGTAGCCGAGCTCTCCGCCTTCGTGAATCGATCCGGGAGTTTCCGGCGTGCAGTGACTCCCGATTCCGCCGGGGAAAGAAAATTCATGGAAGAACTGCCGCAGGCCATCCTCGTCGAGACTTTTTTCGGGATAGACCTCGGAGTACGTGCCTTCGAGGTAGGCGGGACCGAGCACACCGGGAGCGCCGTGTCCCGGGCCAGCGAGAAAAATCATGTCGAGATCGTATTTCTTGATCAGGCGGTTCAGGTGGACATAAATAAAAGAGAGCCCCGGACTCGATCCCCAGTGACCCAACAGACGATTCTTTATGTGCTCGGGTTTCAGAGGTTCGGCGAGCAGAGGATTATCGCGAAGATAGATCATTCCCAGGCTGAGATAGTTGCAGGCTCGCCAGTAGATTTCGGTTTTGCGCAGTTCTTCCGCACTGAGAGGGGTGTCTTTGATGGTCGAGCGGGTAGGAGCATAAGGGCTGAGTTCGAGGATTTCGGCTGGGCTGCTGGCTTCGATCGTGCTCATAAGTTACTCCTTCCAGATAGCCTATGCCGTAACTTGGTTGGTGACAAATGGCCGGTGGATTATTTGTTTGAGATCGAAGCATCAGGATTCCGAAATGGTCCGTGCGCTTAGCGGGAGATGCGGTGGCCGCCGAGCTTGCGCGTGACGAAGTCGGCAGCGGTCACGCCGCGGTACTGAGCTTCTTCGAAGATAGAGAACCCGCTGAGGTCGGAGTTCGCGAAGAGGATGCGGCCATGCGGCTTGACAAGGTTGCGGCGCTCGGCGGAGAAGATTGCTCCCACCTGGGGGCGGGCCATGGCATGTCCGATTCGCATGATGTCGATGCGGGAAACGCACTGCCGGATGTCAGCATGCACTCGCTCCAGGTCGCGCAGGATCGCTTCTTTCCAGTAATGCCAATCCTTATCCAATAAGAGTTGTCGGTTTTGCGCCGGTGTGCCTTCGGCGAGTGCCCAGTAAAAGGTCCAGACAGTGCGATCGATGTGCGTGCGCAGGGACTGGTGCGTTGCGTCCACGTAGCCGAGAGTCGGAGAATCCATAAAGACGCTGTCCCAGGTGGGGTCGGTGCCGTAGGAGGCTGGCAGACGATCGAGTGTGAGATTTGCCGTGAGCCAGGGCGAGTACTCGAAATCGTGCAACTGGGCCATGCCTTCGATGAGGTAAGGGGCGAGAAAAGTCGGTGCAGCGAAGATCACGAATTCTGCTCGATATTCTGTGTCGCTGGAGAAAACGGAAACACCCTTGGCGGTTTGGGAAATTCTGTGCACCATGCGATTGGACTGCACGAAATTTCCGATCCGCTCCATCAGGCGGCGGACGATCCAGCCGTTGCCTTCGGGCCAAGTGAGCGGACCTTTTTCTTCCGGCTCGCGCGATGCGAAATACTGAATTCCAGTCCAGGCCGAAGTGTTGGACGTGGTGGCGCCGTAGTCGTCGCGGCAGCAGTAATTCAGGTACCAGTTCAGAATGCGCGAGCTCATTCCCTGAGCACGCAGCCATTCGGCGAATGAGATGCGATCGAGATCGGCAGTGTTGTCGGAGAATCCAACTTCCATCGGCACGGTGAACTTGCCGGTCGCACGAAACGTGTGGATATGATCTTCAAGGCGGCGAAACTGATCGCGATCGGCTGTTGTGAGTCCGATCGCTGGTTCGATCCCATCCTGCCAACGTCCATAGAGGAAGAGTCGTTCCTGCGGAGAGAAACAGAGATATCGTTCTTCCCAGCGGCCGTCTTTGAGGACACCTAGCTCCTCGAACAGCTCACGAACGTAGACGGCTTTCGGACCCGGCACGGGAACGTAGTGAGCGGCCCAGGGGTAAGCGGTGATTTCGTTTTCGCCCCAGCGCGAGTTGCCGCCAGGCTGTTCGTTCATCTCGAGCAAGACGAAATCGGTGAGGCCTATCTTATGCAGTCGCCATGCGGCGCTAAGACCTGCGATGCCCCCGCCGACAATTACGACTGACCGCTTCTCAACCTGCTTCGGTGCAGGGAACTGCGCCCGGTCTCGCAATTGGTGTCCGAGCTGAAATGAATCATTCACGAACGATCCTGTAATCGCCCAGTCGCCTTTGATTGAGAGGCCGATGAGAGCTGCGCTGCCGGACTGCAAAAACTGGCGCCGCGACGCTTTCAATGACTGATGTCCTTCCAGTCTTGATCGTAGGCTCGAACGAGAACCTGATCGTTCAGGCGGTTGGGCGGCATGGGTAGCGGAGACATGTCGGGCGGAAATTGAAACATCGCGGGCAGTCCGGTGACGCTGACGAAGCGCAGGCCGATGGGCAGGGAAGCGGGGAATTGGAAGCCACGATGTCCGGCGATTACGAATCCCCATTCGCCGAATGATGGAACATACACATGATATGGATAAATTTGCAGGCTCGCTTGCTTGAGCGTCTCCGCGATACACCAGTAAGAATCTCGCGCGAACATGGGCGAAGTACTTTGCACCACCATCAGCCCCTGCGTGCTGAGATGGCGGGCGACGGCTTTATAGAAAGCAGTCGTGTACAGCTTCCCCAGCGAGTAGTTTGTGGGATCGGGAAAATCGATGACGATGAAGTCGAAACTGTCGGTGTTGGAATCGACCCAGGGGAAAGCGTCCGCGTTGATAATGTGAACCTTCGGCGAGAGGAAGGACTTCTGGTTCAGCGCGGTCAGCATCGGGTTCGTGGAGAACAGCTTCGTCATCTCCGGATCGAGATCGACCAGGGTCACACTCTCGATTTGGGCATACTTGAGAATTTCGCGGACAGCCAATCCGTCGCCTCCGCCGAGTACCAGAACGTGACGAGGAGCGGGGATCGCCGACAGCCCGGGATGGATGAGCGCTTCGTGATAGCGGTATTCATCGCGGGAACTGAACTGCAGATGGCTGCTGAGAAAAAGCCGAATGTCGTCCTTGAAGCGCGTCAGGACAATGTGCTGGTAACGAGTGTCCCGGGAGAAGATGATCTCGTCGGCGTAAATGTTGTCTTCGGCTGCGGCGGTGATACGCTTGGCTTCCGCGAGGCCGATGACGAGTCCGCAAAGGACAACCACGCAAAGTGAGCGCAGCGCTCGCACGGTGGAGATCTGGCTGGCAAACAGAAAAGTGCTCCATAAAGCTACAACAACATTGATCACACCGAACAGCATCGCCGAGCGGACCAGTCCGAGATACGGCACCAGCAGGATGGGGAACAGAAGCGACGCGCCGAGAGCGCCGAGGTAATCAAAAGTGAGCACGTGCGCCACGACGTCGCGGAAATGATAGCGTCCGCGCACAAGCCGCATCAGGAGCGGAATCTCAAGGCCCACGAGGATTCCAATCACGACCACCAGCGAATACATCAGAAGCTGGAATCCCTGTGTGTACGCGAACGCCAGGAACATCAGGGCAGAGGAGCAACCGCCAATGACTCCAAGCATCAACTCGATCCATACGAAGCGGTAGGCGAGTCCGCGATCGATGTAGCGCGAGAGCGCGCTGCCGATCCCCATGGCAAACAGGTAACAGCCGATAATCGTAGAGAATTGAAGAACGCTGTCGCCGAGAAGATAGCTGGCCAATGTGCCCGCGATAAGCTCGTAGATGAGCCCGCAGGCCGCGATCAGCAAGACCGTGATGAAAAGCAGGATCCCCAAGTTAGTGGACAGCCGCCGCAATGATGATGCAAATTCCGAGAGACATCGCTCCGAGCAACAGCGCCAGAGCGGTGTTGTGCTCTTGCACGATTTCCTTCCACAGGTTGTACGGAGTCACTTTGTCGATGACGAGGAACGCGCCTGCGAAGACCACGATTCCGATCGCCGCGTAGACGATGGCATTCACGACGTTGGAAACTTGGATGCCCATTTACTTGCCTCCTGTGTAATGGTGATAGACGGCATAAACGGAACGGTACGAGCCGGGATTGTCGCGTACGGAGCGAGGCACGTTCTTGACTTCGTTGACGGAGGCGAGGCTCCAGCCGCGGTATTCAGCCATGCCGAGAAGTCCGAGAACAATCACTCCGTAGATCATGTAAAGGTTTTTCATCAGTCGTCATCCCCTCCGCTATCAGTACTGCTTTCCAAGGAGCGCATGGTCGCTTTCGGCCCAACGCAAATGTTCGAAATTGATCGAGCGCCAGGTGATCAGCGCGGCGGGCACCAGCAGAGCCAGCATCGCGATTCCGAAAAAACTGAACTGTGGAACATCGCGCTTGGCCGTGATCTCGTAATGAATCGTTCCATGGCCGGAGTCGGATTCGGGCTCAACCCGAAGAAAGTATGTTCCCGGTGGCACGCTGGGAATCGCGACGCTGTCGTTGCGGCTGCCTTCCGTCCAGGAGCCATCTGAGTCATAGCCGTGGTAGTAGCTGACTTCCCGGCCAAAATCGTATGCTTGTCCCGTATCCTGATTGATAAGTGCATAGTTCAGATAGACCCAGTTGTTGTCGACATTCGTGGTAGTGGACAGTTCGAGAGTCGACGTACGTCCCTTCAACTCGAACGGGTCGGTGACGAACGAGGCCTCGCCACGAGCGTTCGTATCGAACACGTAGGCCCCTTGAAAGGCCTGCTCGTCGCGAGCGAAAGAGGAGAATCCAAGCATCATTAACAAGAGAAAAATGGCGAAGGCACCAAAGATCGTCCATATCGTTTTCGTATCAGTGCTGAATGGAGAAGGCTGATTTTCGTAGACGCCTATGGGCGCCGACGGCTCGCCGGGCAGCGCAAAAGCCTTCCAGATGTCGCGTCCCGAAATGTACTCGCCCATCGACCAGGTAATTTCGTTGCCCGATCGCTCGCTCGAGAGCACGCGGGGCGGAGAAACATAATCTGTAACCTCGTTGGCTTCGTCCACACGCACCTGCCAGGGAAACTCTCCGAGCACAAACGTAGTGGAGGCCTGCGCTGTTTGGAAGTGCCGGTAAGTCTCGCCCAAGTAACTAACCGCCACTTGGCCTGCATAAGAATTTTGCGTGGGTAGAGCCCGCAAAGTGGAGGTGTCATTCCAGTGGCCGTTGTATTCGGTGAGATAGCGGAAGCCCTTATACGGATTGAAAAGAACGTACTCATGCCAACTGTAGGGGATGCCCCCAACGTGAATCGTGCGCCGCTGGAATCCGACCACTTCGTATGGAGTTCCGCGAATCTTGCCACGAGTTCCCAGCGGGATGAGCGGCGGATCTTCACCTGTGGCTTTCTTGAATTGCTGAAGAATCTTCAGCTGCGGATCTTGTGCATCGAGGATGGAATGGCAGGAATCGCAAACGACCGTGACGGCCTGCGTAAACGAGCGCAGGCTGAGCGCGGCGCCGCAACCGGGGCAGTTCATCGCCTTCACATGCGGCGTGGACGGCGGATTGGGGCCTACGGTGCTCACTACCATCCTTCGAAAGTGCGCAGATTCTTAAGCTTCAAGTCGTCAAACTCGACGGACTCACCGAGATACAGGACAGGCGCTTCGTCGCTGTAGTCGAGCGTCGCGAACTTTCCGTGTTCCGACATCAGGTCGATGAACACGACATCTTCTTTGTCCCAGTATTGAAAGGGCAACTCTCCTTCAACGCCGCGGTAGTGCGCCTTGGTGATGGTGCTGACCGCGTAGCTTTCGTTATCCCACACGTATTGCTGGCCGACCTTGGCTGAGGTCGGGAGTTTCCGTCCCGGTGCCGCGAAGGTTACGACATAGTTGTCTTGCGCGTCGGATAGCCAAGCGCTGCCGTTGTTCAGCACCAGGTGCCATTCATTCCATGTGCCCTGGTCGTATTCGTAAATGATGCGTCCCACAGCTACAAAAGGATGGTGGTTGTATACGCCCTCAGTCCCGATCTGAATGGGAGAACTATTCGGTGGAAGGTCAGCGACCTGGCCAACTTTTTTCAAGTCCACGTCGGTGCGGACCAGGATGGACTTGCAATATTCGCAGACCGTTTGAACGCTGCTCGACCAGCGGAATACGATTTTGGCTCCGCAGTTGGGGCAATTCGCGGCTGGCTGAGTCATTCGCGACTCTCCAGCGGCAAGATTTCCTTGGAGCCGTCGGGGTTCGCGCCACTGTCGGCGCCATACGATCTCGTCATGCTGCGCACACTGACCGCACGTGGCGCCGAACATAGACTTCAGGGCGGGCGCGAATTCCCAACCCTCGCGGGGCACGCAGCAAAAGACATTGAGGCAGAGAGAGCCAAACTCCGGGAAGGTATGGCACGCTAGATGAGACTCGGCAAGCAAACAGAGTCCGGTAATGCCGCCGGTGTTCGGAAACTGATGCCACTGTGTCGGACCGACGGGGCGCAGGTGCATCGCGGAAATAATCCGCTGGAACAACTCGTCGAGAAGCGCGGAACTGCTCAACGACTCAGCCGAGCAGCCCTGCGCGTCGATGACCCATTCGATTCCGCTCATAGCGTCTGGGACTATTGCTGAGCCTGTCCGCACTCAGGACAGAACTTCGCAATCTTGGGAATCGGCTTGCCGCAGTTCAGGCAGAACTTCGTTTCCGTGCCCACGGCTGCCGCACCGGTGGTCGTCCCGCCGGAGGAAGGTGATGCTTCTCCGCTCGGCGCAGAAGCTTTCTTCACCGCATCCATCATGGCCTGACCCATCGCGACACCTGCTCCCAGGCCCGCGCCGATTCCGGCGGCTCCTCCGCCTTCATTGGCGGCGGCAATCGGGATGGATTGGGCGACCTGGTACTGCGTATACCGTCCCATGTCGCCGACCATGTTCATGCTGATGCGCTGATCCAGTACCTTCTGCAACTCGTCGGGTAGCGAGAGGTTTTCGACGACGAAGCTGTCGAGGGCGAGGCCGAGATCCGTGAACGCTGGCTTCAATTGAGCGGCAATCTTCTCGGAAAGCGCAACCTGGTTCGCGGCCATATCCAGGAAAGGGACATTGCTGCTGGCAAACGTGTCGGTGATTCGGCCCACGATAGTGTTGCGCAGTTGTCCCTCAAGATCTTCGACGCGGTAGACGTCGCGCGTGCCGCTGACTTTGCTATAGAAGTCTTTCGGATTCATCAGGTGGTAGGTGTAGATTCCGAATGCCCGCAGGCGAACGGCCCCGAATTCCTTATCGCGAATGGTGATGGGGTTCTGAGTGCCCCAGTGCTGATTCGTCTGCAGACGCGTGGAGAAAAAGTAGACGTCCGACTTGAAGGGTGACTTGAATGCCTTGTCCCAGTTTTGCAAATAGGTCAGAATGGGCAGCGTCTGCGTGGTGAGGGTATACAAACCCGGCATGAAGGCGTCGGCGACTTTGCCCTCGTTTACAAATACGGCCGCCTGCGATTCTCGCACGGTGAGCTTACCGCCGTTCTGGATCTCGCGGTCTTGCATCGGGTACTGATAAGCAAGGATCCCGTCCTCGGGCTCAACCCACTCAATGACATCGATGAACTGCTTCGACAGGAAATCTCGTAGACTCATTGGTTGACTCGCTCCCCCAGCTTTCCGGAACCTGCGGCAAACAGCCGAGAAAGGGATGCTAAGGTCTACATCCACGTGTGTCAACACAGCTAATTTGCAGCCCGCGTTGGCAATATTGCAGATCGCAAGTCCGATTGGAAATCTGGAATTGGTTGCATCTTGTGACGGCAGTCATAGGCAGCTGGTGCTGGAGTCGGTATGTTGTCGGTCGAAGCCGATGACTGTTCCATGCTTTTGCGGTACCTTACTTGACTGCCACAATGTTCGCTTAAGGAGAGTCCATGGCTGAACTTGCACTGTTTGGTGGTAGCAAAACGAAACAGAAGCCGTTCCCGCTCTGGCCGCAGTACGACGACAACGAGCGTCGCGCCCTCGGAGAAGTTCTCGAAAGCCGCGTATGGTGGCGGACGCCAGGCACCAAGACAATGGAGTTTGAAAAGGCGTTCGCCGAATACCACGGCGCACGTCACGGAATTGCTGTCACGAACGGGACCGCCGCGCTGGAAGTGACCATGGCCGCGCTGGACATCGGACCGGGCGATGAGGTGATCGTACCCGATTTCACGTTTATCGCGACCGCCAGCGCTGTTCTCTTCGCGAATGCTTTGCCGGTTTTGGTGGACGTCGATCCCGAAACTTACTGCCTTGATCCAGAATTGACCGAAGCAGCTATTACTCCCCGCACGAAAGCAATTATTGCTGTACACATGGGCGGACATCCTGCGGATCTGGATCGCCTAGCCTCGCTTGCTCAGAAAAAGGGTATTCACCTCATCGAAGATTCGGCGCACGCGCATGGCAGCGAGTGGCGAGGAAAGAAGATCGGCACATTTGGCAAGGCGGGCACGTTCAGCTTCCAGTCGAGCAAGCTGATGACAGCGGGAGAGGGGGGAATTGTTATCTCGAATGACGATGCATTCGAGCGCCAGGCCCGTTCGGTGCATGACTGCGGACGCATGCCGGGCGAGTGGTTTTATAGCCACTTCATCTATGGATCGAATTACCGGCTCAGCGAATGGCAAGGAGCAATTCTTAAGGTGCAGTTGGACCGTTTGGAAGAACAGACTCTACATCGCCACCGCAACGGCCGCCTGCTCGACAAACTGTTCGCGGCGATCCCGGGGATCACGCCGCAGAAGTGCGACCCGCGTTGCACTCGCAACGGCCAGTACGCATACATCTTTCATGTCGATGCCAAACAATTTGCGGGTATCTCGACTGAGAATTTCATCGCTGCATTGAATGCTGAAGGCATTCCGACACAGGCGAGCTATCCGCCGGTGCACGAACTGGATTGCTTTCGCAGCGGCGAGTATCGTAAGTGCCTCAGTGGCGGGCCGGCGACCGAGAAGCACGAATTCCTGCAGCAACGCTTCCCAAATACACAGCGGGCGGCGTGGGAGACGGTTTGGATTCCGCAGTTTGCGCTGCTGGGTGACGAGCAGGACATGCACGAGATCGCGGAGGCGATCCGGAAAATCCAGAGTCATGCGCCTGCCATCGCAGCGAATACAGCACAGGCCACGGCTGAGCGGGGGGCGCGTTGACGGGATGTGAAGAAGATGTCTGCCGCTCGCAGAGGAGAGTCGATGATCGGTAACCACAAAGGCTGTACCGCCTGTTTCGTCGTCATTCTGTTTATCGTTTTCCTGGAATCCCCTTCCTTTCCTCAAGTTGCGCGAAAGCTCCCCGAGAAAGTCCCACCCAAGCGAACCTCGCAGATTCAGGATGGTTTCGGCATCAACTCCGATTTGCCCCGCAATCCCTATCTGCCGTGGAACCGATGGTGGTGGACGCGCATGTTTGATGCTGGGTTCAAGTGGATCCGCATCGGCCAGTACGAGAACAGTTCCGACTACACGAGCTGGGATTGGATTGAGCAGAAGCGTGGTGTCTATGCAACTTCGCCGCTGCTGGAAGACGCGGTCGATTCTTTGATCGACAACGGGATGGATGTGCAGGTGCAGTTGCTGTATGGCAACCAGATGTATACGGCCCATAGCGGCACTCTGCCTGAGATCAGCGTTCCCGAGTCGGGTTCATTCCACAACGATGATCGCAGCATGAACTCGGTTTATTGGCCGCCGCTGACGCCGGGGCAGACAACAGCGTTCAACAGATATGTTGGCTGGATGGTTGACCACTTCAAGGACCGAATCCACTACTGGGCGCTGTGGAATGAGCAGGACATCGGGTACTGGAATCCATGGGGCAATCCCGAGCAGTACGGCCATTTACTCACCTCGTTTGTCCACACTGTGCACAAGACGCCGGGGGCAAAGGTGATCTACGGTGGGCAGGCGGACCCATCCCGCGATTTCACACAGCGCGCCTTGGATACCTGCAGATGTGCCGAGGGGATTGACGTCTATGCCTATCACACCTATCCGGGCTACGGACAGAATATGAATCCAGAAACGATGGATTACGGCGCCTATCTCAACGAGTCGCCGCGTGCGCTGCGGGATCTAGTGAATCGTTATCCGGGGATCAAAGCGGGCATTCCCTTCTTCGACGACGAGTTCAACTCGATTCCTTCGTGGGCTGGTTCGGACGAATCCGTCCAGGCGAAGTATGTGCCGCGTGGGCTGATCTATAACCACGCTGCGGGCGTGAAGACATTCGTATGGCTTCTGGCCGCCGGCACGGATGGGAATGAATACGACGACTTCGGGATTGTCCACGGGTTGACGAATCATGACTATGACTTCACGCCTCGCCCCGTGTTCTATGCGCTGCAGAACACCAACGCGCTGTTTTCCGACACGAAGCTGGACCCCACGATCGAGATTTCCAGCAACGACATACCCGCGATCCGCCGCCAGAGCGGATTTCCTTTCCTGAGCTACGGCTTTCGATCGAAAACCGGGAAGTCGATCGTAGCCTATTGGATCGTCGCTCACAGCGTGCCGGGAAATGTTTTTCCTTCTTACTACGCGACGCTCTCGATCAAGAATTCCGGCATTCAGCACCCTGTGCTCATCGACGTGGTCTCTGGAGATATTCGTCCGCTCAATTGGAAGAAGGGAACAACCGACACCTTGGAGATGCTTCCGGTGACCGACAGCATCCTGGCGATCGCCGATGCCGATTACTTCGACTGGCCAGTCCTTCCCGAAGCGCCGAGTTCGCTGACCGCGATTTCAACCGAGAGTGGGGTGAAGCTCGGCTGGGAGGTCCATGGAGGTATTCCGGAGCACCTTGTGGTTGAGCGGTGCCAGGATTCGACGGCGCGAGGATCGTGGCAGCGGATAGCCGAGTTGCCGGCCTCCGCGACGCAATACTCGGACTCGCAGGTAAAGCGGGGCGAAAAGATTTCATACCGGGTGCGAGCGACGAATGCGAACGGAGAATCTGCCAGTTCGAACATTGTGCGCGTGCCGACTTCTTAGAATGCGTTCGCTAAGGCCTCGTATTCAGAGGGGCGGAATTTTGGTCAACTGGTCCGAAGCGGCGGCACATCTACCCACCCGCGTTGGCCGTGGCTTGCGAGAACTGCATCGAGGATCACCATCTGGCGCAATCCGTCAACGAACTGGGGATAATCGGGAGCGGCTGATTCGCCGATGGAACGGTAGAAACGGCGAAACACCTGCTTGAATGTGTCGTCGTAGCCCTCGCTATGGCCACCGGGAAGATCAGCGTAACTGCGCGCGCCGGCTTGAAGCAATGACGGATCTTTGATCAAAATCGAATTGGGGCTATCGCGGTGCCCCTGCCAGAGTTCATCCGGACGTTCCTGGTTCCACGCGACCGAAGATTTTGTGCCGTACACCTCAATTCGCAAACCGTTCTTTCGGCCTGCTGACACCTGGCTGGCGGTCATGCTGCCACGAGTGCGGGGTCCCATACGAAAGAGGACGGCGCCGAAATCTTCCGTTGTCACTGGTGTCTCAATGAAATCTTCTGGCCCCATCAACTTGTTGGCAAAGGTTTCGACCGAGTGCTTCGGCTGTTTCCGCTTGGCATGAAACGTCTGCAAGTCGGCGCACAGTGACGTCAGACGCAGTCCCGTCACGTGCTCGGCCATATCGAAAAAGTGTGATCCAATATCGGCCATACAACGGGATGCCCCGGCGGCGCTGGCGTCAACCCGCCAGTTCCAATCTGTGTCATGCAGCAGCCAGTCTTGAGAGTACGTGCCCTGCACAACCAGAATTTCTCCAAGCTCTCCGGCTTCGCGCAGTCGGCGCATCTGCTGGACCATGGGGTAATAGCGCAGGTTGTGGCACACGCAGTTGCGCAATCCCTGTTTGGCGGCAAGAGAGGCGAGTTCCTCTGCTTCCGCGACGGTGGTGGTCAATGGCTTTTCGCAGAGCACGTGCTTGCCTGCCTGCAGCGCCTCCTTTGCCATTGAGAAATGCTGCGCATTAGGAGTGCAGATGTGGACCGCGTCAATGGAGCCGTCGCGCAGGACCTCGCGAAAATCCGTCGTGGTTTTCGGGACGCCGAAGCCGGCGGCAAGCCGTTCTACCGCCTGCGCGTTCCGGCCAACTACGGCTGCCGCTTCTACCGACTCAACTCGTCGTACCGCCTCCAGGTGCACGCGGCCCATAAAACCGGTACCGAAGATTGCTGTCTTGGTTGCTTTCATTCGAGTTCCTTCAGGACCACCACGCGCCGGCCGGCTGTTCCCGCACGACGATGTTGTTGAGGAAAGTTGCCGCCTTCGTCAGCCCTTCACCGGGCGAGAGCAGGCTGTCTTCGTGCTCGATCGAGACAACGTAATCGTAGCCGAACATGCGCAGTGTAGAGATGAGTTCGCTCCAAAACTCCATTCCGTGGCCGTAGCCGCAGGTGCGGAAGATCCACGCGCGGTTGCGTTCGTCTGTATAGGGTTTGGTGTCTAGGACGCCTGAGCGCACCATGTTCGTTGGATATAGTTGTGTATCCTTCGCATGAACATGAATGATCGAGTCACCCAGCAACCGGACCGCAACAATTGGATCAATACCTTGCCAGAAGAGATGGCTTGGATCGAAGTTGCATCCAACATTCTTCCCCGCGATTGTGCGCAGCCGCAGCATTGTCTCCGGGCTGTACACCACGAATCCGGGGTGCATCTCGACCGCAATCTTTACTCCATGATCGGCGGCAAACTTCGCGTGCTCGATCCAGTACGGCGCGACCACCTCGTTCCATTGCCAGTCAAGGACGGTGCGGAAGTCCGGAGGCCACGGGCAGGTGATCCAGTTGGGCGCGACGGCGTTAGGAGAATCTCCAGGGCAGCCGGAGAAGTCCACCATGACCGGAACACCGAGCTTTTCAGCCAGCAGGATTGTCTTACGACTCGTTTCACGATGCGCCTGCCCGAGGGACTTGTCCGGATGCAGCGCATTGCCGTGACAGCTTAAAGCGCTGATGCTGACGCCGTGATCGCTGAGAATTTTTTTGAAATCGGACAGCGCCGATGGGCTCTCCAGCATCGAGAGTTTGCAGTGCGCGTCTCCCACGTAGTTTCCTGTCGCAAGTTCGACGGTGTGAATGTTGAGTTCGGCGAGTTTCTTGAGAACCGCCTCCAGAGGAAGTTTCGATAACAACGGAGTGAAGACTCCAACATGCATAGCGCCTCTACCTCCTCAAAAGAGCCCCGCCATTCTATCGCAGGTCGCTTATGTTACCTTATGGTCCTGCGGGATTGCGGACCATGTGGAGTCTAGGTCCGCGAATCGCCTTTGGGAGAATGCTCTTGCGCCAACCTCGACGGTTGCTGTTCTTTTTGCTGCTTTCCTGGACTGCGGCCGCTCTCGTTTCAGCCCAGACGGATCCTTCCATGCCCCCGCCGCCGCGGGAAAAAAAGATCCACCTCAAGCACGTCCTGGTCATCGGTCAGACCAAGGGGTTTGAGCACGATTCGGTCTCGGCGGGCATGGCCGCGATCTATGAAATGGGGCGGGAAAGCGGTCTCTGGGAAGCCATCCTCCGCACCGACGTCGAGCTGATCACCAAGAAGGACCTGGGCCGGAATGCGAAGAATCTCGACTACTTCGATGCCCTGATCTTTGTGAGCACCACGGGTGAACTCGACCTGGACGACAATCAGAAGAAAGATATGATGTCGTTCATCAAGGACGACGGGAAGGGCTTTGTGGGTGTTCACGCCGCGCTCGATACGAATTACAAGTGGCCGGAATACGGCGAGATGATCGGGGGCTGGTTCGATCAGCATCCCTGGTCTACATTCAATGCGCCGATCATCAACGAAGATCCAAATTTTCCGGCGGTCCGCCATTTTCCGCACGCGTTCATAAAGTGGGACGAAATTTATCAGCCGAAGGAATGGTCGCGCGACAAAGTGCACGTTCTGCTCAGCCTCGATCCGGCCAAGCTTAATTACGAGAACAACCCGCGCATTCACCGCGCCGATCGCGATTTTGCAGTTGCCTGGGACAAAATGTACGGCAAGGGCCGCGTCTTCTACTCGACCCTCGGCCATACCGAGGAATCCTGGAGCGACCCCGACATCCGCAAGATGTACTTTGAAGCCATCAAGTGGGTTCTGGGGATGACTGAGGGCAGCACGGCTCCTCATGCGCGTGAACAGCAGGCGGGCGACCACTAAATATGATGTTTCCCCGATCCTTCTGCGCGACTACTGTCGTGTTGCTCCTAAGCGCGTTCGCCGCGGCGCAAACGACCAGCCACAACACGCCGAACTCAACTAGCGCCAAACCACGCAGTACTGGCGAGAGCAAAACTTATCCGGCAAGCCTTGTCCAGCAAGGCGCGGCGCTATTCCGGCAGGATTGCTCTTTCTGCCACGGGCGCGACGCGACCGGAGGAGAGAGCGGGCCTGACTTGACGCGATCGAAGCTGGTTGCCACGGATGTCAATGGGAATAAGATCACTCCGGTCATCCGCAACGGCCGCCCTGACAACAAAATGCCGTCATTCGATCGCACGAACCAGCAGATCGCCAGTCTGGTGGCTTTCATCCACTCGCAACAAAAAGCCGCGCAGGCTCAGGGCGGACGCAGAGGAAATGGTGGGCGTAAGGGAGTGGATCCGGAAGACCTGCAAACCGGAAACGCGGAAGCAGGAATGAAATACTTCGGCGGAGCTGGCGGCTGCTCTGCGTGTCACTCGGCGACTGGTGATCTTGCCGGCATCGCTTCACGCCTCAAGGGCCTGGAACTCGAGGAACAGATGCTCTATCCGCGGCACGCGAAGTCGAAGGTCAATGTGATGCTCGCGTCGGGTCAAGAGATCTCCGGAACCTTGGCATATCTGGATGAGTTCGTCGTTGGACTCACGAACTCCGATGGAGTTTACCAATCCTGGCGCATTCGCGATGTGCGATACAAGGTGGACGCACCGGTTGAGGCGCATGTCGAACTCTTCAGCAAGTACACCGACGACGACATCCACAATCTGATGGCATATTTGCAGACATTGAAGTGAGCGCCGACTACATTTTTCCGGAGAGATCGTTGTCAAAGATCCGATCGCTAATGAACTTTTTAAGGAAAGCACTACTAACTCTCGCGTGCGCTTTGACATTTTCCCTGTGGACAGTTGCGCAGGGAGCAGATGAACAAACTTTGTTGCATCCGCCAGCCGACAGCTGGCCTGGATATCACGGCGATTATTCGGGACGACGACACAGTTCACTTCATCAGATCACGCCGGAAAACGTGAAGAATCTAAGCCTGGCTTGGGCGTTTCAAACCAACCAGACTTCGTTGATCAAGTCGTCGCCTCTGCTGGTGAATGGCATTCTCTACTTCACGGTTCCGGAAAATATCTGGGCGGTCGATGCCCGGTCCGGCCATCAGGTATGGCATTACACCCATCCGCGCAGTGCGGGCGAACACATCGGGCATCGCGGTGTCGCGATGTACAAGGGCTATCTCTACTTCGTGTCCCCCGATGCACATCTGATCTCGCTAAACGCGAAAAATGGGAGTGTTCGCTGGAACGTGCAGGTGGCCGACGTGACGAAGGGATACTGGACGAGCATGGCTCCTCTCGTCGTAGGCCAACACGTGCTAGTTGGTGTTTCCGGAGACTTCGACAATCTGACCGGCTACATTCGCTCGATCGATCCCGAGACCGGTGCGACGCAGTGGCAATGGAATTCGACTCCACCAGCGGGAACACCGAATCAAACCACCGGCGGAATGACGTGGATGACCGGAACCTACGATCCCGATCTGAACCTGGTCTACTGGGGAACGGGCAACCCCACGCCAGTTCTGAACGGTACGACGCGGCCTGGGAACGATCTCTACACCTGCTCAATCGTCGCGTTGAATCCCGAGACAGGGAAGCTGGTGTGGGCTTTCCAGGTCTCTCCGCATGACACGCACGACTGGGATGCCGTTGAAACTCCTGTGCTCGTTGATGGAGACTTCCATGGCGAACCGAAGAAGATGCTCATGCAGAGTTCCCGGAACGGCTACTTTTTTGTGCTCGATCGTACAAACGGGAAGAGTCTTTTAACAGTTCCATACGGTCCGGTGAATTGGACACTCGGAATCGATCAGGAAGGCCGTCCGATTCCAAATCCCGCAAAGGAACCTTCTCCCGACGGTCGCCTCATCGCTCCTGACGAAGGCGGGATGACCAACTATCGTTCCCCGAGTTTTGACACCAAGAATGGCTTGTTCATCGTGGATGCTCACCCGAGCTGGAGCGTGTACTTCGCCAAGCCTGCAGATGGGGTCTACGGTTGGGCCGGAGCCGACTATGACGTCTGGGGCAAAGGTGTCATCGAAGCGATCGATTATCAGACCGGCAAAATCCGCTGGAGTCATGAAGTTGGACCGGGTGGTTCAGGAGCAGGAGTGTTGACGACCGACTCGGGTCTTACGTTCACCGGTGATGCATCTGGAAATTTTCTGGCGCTTGATTCAAGCGATGGCAAGACGCTCTGGCATGCGGGCTCCGGGGCGTCCATAGTCAGTTCCCCTACAACCTATGAAGTTGACGGGCGTCAGTACGTGCTGATGAGCAGCGGCAGTGTGATGTTCGCCTGGGCTCTGCCGGAGTGATGAGTTGTCTACGAACTCTTACTGGTTGTTTGTCCGCACAAGGAAGAGGGAGTCGCTTCGAATCGCGATCCTGCCGTTTGAAAAATCCTGACCCGGCGCTGTGAACTCGTCGAGAACAGCTCCCTTGTCGTTGGTGATCCGCACCTGTCCAGCCTCAACTCGGACGTGCAAAGAGAGTGAATCCTTCTGCCCCGCCGACTGGGCATCGACCTTCGCCTCTTTCTGGTACGAGGCGTCCTGCCCAACCACCATTCGACGGGTCAACTTCCCACCTTCCAGAGAATACTGGACTCTCGAGTGATGAACCGGATCCTCGATCATCCACTCGACTTTCTTATCCCAGAAGAGCGTCTTGCCGGGGCGAGAAAAAACCAGGTTCTCGCGCAGCATCCCTGGCTTCAGGTTGATGAACTTCCCCTGCACCTTCGACTTCAGCCATGCACCTTCATGAGAGACCTGGAGTGCGTCCTCGAATTCGTAGTCGGGAACCGTCGTCAAATTCACGGGAACGGTGACCTCTTCCTTCCCGAGGTTCACTGTGGTGGTGAATCGTTGATACCCGACGGCCTCGGCCACAATCTCGTACTGTCCGGGCGGCAACTGAATCTTTTCCGAAGGAGGGGCTTCGCGGAATTGCGCATCGCCGACGCGACGGAATTTTACCGTCGCTCCCATGGTCGTTACGTCGAACGCCAGTCGCGCCATGGATGACGAAAGCAGCGGCTTGGAGATTTGAGCATCGGCCAAAGGCTTGCCCGGAGCACTAGGACTGATCGTAATTTCGAACTCCCGCGCTTCGTGCCCAGGCTTCGTCAGACCTACCGTATGTTTGCCGAGAGCCACAGCATTTGGAAGGGAGAGGTTGCCCGCCGAATCCAGTTCTCCGACTCTCTTGCCATCGAGTGCTACATCTGCTCCCGGAGTGCCTCCGACGATACTCAGGCCAACCGTCAAGGGCTGGGCGGCTGCTTCCTTGGCGCGAAGGTTTACATTCTTGTTCACGACTCCACGACGCTGTATAGCCATGGTCCACGACTGAGGTTCGAAACCGTCTGCGGACAGGGTGAATTTGTGGGGACCAGGTGTCTTACTGACGGTCCATCCGCGACTCTGCCGGGGCATGGGCGACCCGTCCACGCTGAGCGCAGCCTTGTCTGTGTTGGTCGTGATGAAGACACGTCCTGCACCGCTCAGCGATTGCACCATGAGGGCGGGAGCGTTGGAAATCTCGATCGATGCGCTTCCTTGATCGTCACCCTTTCCAAAAACCACATCGTGGTTCTGATCACTCAGCGTGATAGGCGCTCCCGTAGGATTGATCGCAGCGCTTTGGTCGCCGATCTGAGCTTTGCCCAGATTGCTTGCTCCATACAGTGTCGCCTGATTGCCCAAGCTCGTAATGGCTAGAAGATCATTCGCATCGAACCCTGTGACTCGAGGCTGCTGGCCGGGCGAAGCTTGCACGTAAACCGTGAGCAGTTGTTTGTTATCCGCAGTGACTGTCAGCTTGTGCAGGGTACCATCGGGGCTTAAGGCGTATTCCAGAGAGCCATCCGTAAGATCGGCGACCTTTTGCCCATCGATTTCAGCACTTCCTGCAGCTCCCGACGCGTGAACCGACAAATGCAACGGTTCCGGCTCAAGCGATACTTTTCCGTCGCTGTCCTGCTGAATCTGTACTTGCCTGGTCTTGTAGCCGAGGTGACTGACTTCGATTGTTGTCCCGATCGCAACTGCGCCATTAGCGACCGCATTGCCTTCACTCGTAACTGAGGAATCGGGAGGATCGAGGGCAATCGTGACAGTTGCTGCCGTCGGTGTTCCCGCGCCCTTCTTTGAGATGCTGGGCAAGTGAAAAGCGAAATAAGCGAGTAGCGGGAGCAGGATGACTACCGCGCCGGCGGCTCCCAGCCTTACACCAGACCAATTGCCGCCGGGGCGCGCCAGCGCAAGCAGTCTTTCCTGGACGTGTTCCGCAAGGGTTCGCAACTTATGTGTGAAAACCTGGGAGCTAGATTTCGGTCGCGCAGTCGGTTTTGCCGCCTTTGTTGTTGCGGCAGTTTTGTCCACTAGCTGCGGCCCCTTCTTGTCCGCGCTACGTGGCGCCGGCTGTCCAGGAGCTTGTTGGATCATCGTCGCTCGCCACCCGTTCGTGCCGGTAAGAGACGGCTCAACGCTAAGGACCTGGCTCACATCCTCTACCCGCGCCACGTTCTTGACGGCTAGCTCAATCTCCGATACGGTCCGCGCGATTTCCGGATCGTCGGGATGCTGGGCACGGATCGCATACGATTTCTCCAAAACTGCCCGCAGGCTCGCGCGATCGGGATTCTGCTCCGCCAGTCGGCGATTCTCGCTGAGCGCCGTTTGATCCTTCCGTCGTTGTTCGTGGCGCAGAACTTCGTTCATCTCTCTTTCGAGACTCGCTGCGTACTGCTCCAGGCGGCCATCGTTCGGGTAAACTTGCCGCGCCGCGCGAATTCGCTGTGCTGCCTCATTCACCTTTCCGGCAGCCACCAACGAGCGGCATTCCGTCAGACATTGAACGACGAACGCTTTTCGCTTGGCGTCTGCGAGGCTTGAACGCAGGGCCCGCACGCCGGGGTGATTCGCGTCCAGTTCACCGGCTTCCTGGCACAGAGGCTCCGCATCTTGCCAGTTGTCTTCCCCACAGGCCCGCGCCCGCTCGACCAAAACATTGACCACCGCATCCCGGAGTCCCGGTGCCCGCGGATCAAGGTTCAGACTGCTGCGCAACAACTCCGTGCCCCTGAGCAGATCCCCCTGCGTGACGCATTGTTGACCTTCCTCGAACAGACGGCGCGACTCTTTGGTCCGCTCCAGCCCCTGCTGCGCCAGCGTTCGCAGCCCCGAGATTTCGGTGTCACCGGGGAATTCCTGGAGCGCAGAAGAAGCGTATTCGATGGCCTTCGCGTATGCCCGGCCCTTCATCAACCCATCGATTTCGTTGACCAGCCGTGAACGTTCCTCGTCTCGACCCTGCTGGTCGCGCTTCTTCTTGCACTGCTTTATCTCAAACGTAATGCCGGGATAGTCGGGATGGATGTTGCGCAAGATGTCCCACTGGCTGATGGCTTCGGCGAACTGTCCCCGTTCTTCATATTGCCGCGCCTTGACTACGATCGAATTCACCAGATCGCGCCGCTCTCGCACCAACTTGAGTTGCTGTGCAAACTGGGCTTCGTTGGGGTAGCGCTCGCAGGCATCCCGCGCGATATTGACTCGCGTGTCAAGGTCGCGCTCCGCCTCTAGTCTCTGGGAAACGTCGGCCGTGTACGACGACAACTCCTGCCGTTCCGCATCCTCAATTTGGATCTTCAAGGCGTGAAAGGTGCCGTCATTGGGATACTTCGCCAGAAGCTCCCTGCACACTGCCATGGCACCGGCGAAATTCTTCTCCCGGAACTGGCGCTGCGCATCTTCAAGCGCGCCGTGGATGGTGTCGCGCTCGGACCGCACTTCCTTGTAAAAGCTTTGGTAGACAGCTTCGCGTTCCGGAATCGCTGCGTTCGGATTGGACTGCGCCACCGAGAACAGACGCTCAAGCTTGCTTAGAGCCGTGGAGATCTCGCCGTTCTGGTATGCCTTCAAAGCTGAGGTGTAGAGCTGCTCTTTCTGCTCACGAATCCTCTTGGCATCAGTTTCCGTGGACTCGATCTTCTCCAAAAGGTCCATGGCCCGCGCGTCAGCACGGTTGATGGCCAGAACTTCCTTGGCCGCATTCCGGGCCGCCCCAAAGTCACGATTGCTCAGGTGGGTTTGCGCAAGCTCCAGCCACCTAGCGATCTGGCCCTCATTGCGCTGCTTTTCCATGGCATGCCGCATGGCCAGCGCGTCGGGATTCTCCGGGTCCAACTCCAGGACTTCACGGATCTTGTCCAGCGCCAGGGGAATCTCGTCCTGCTCCATTCGCGCGCGTGCGCTCTCCAGCAGTTGACGGGTTTTCTTCGCCTTCGTGGCCATCTCAATCTGCATTCGCAGCACGGTGATGCGCGGATCGAGATGACCTTCCGCCTCAAGTTCTGCGAGAATCTCGGAGGCAAACCCTTCATCGCCAGATTTGTAGGCAGTCTTCGCGCGCTCGATGCGCTGCTCGATTTTGGCCGTGTCAAACACGGGTTCATTGCGCACTGCCTTTTGCAAGACGTCTGCAAGATCGCGCGCGCTCGTAAAGCGGTGAATCGGTTGCTTGGCCAGGCATTTGTGAACCACTCGGCTCAACGACATATTGACGTTCGGATTGAGTTCTGAGACCGCCGGTGGTACGAACTTGAGCAGCGCTTCCATCGTGTCCTGCACGGTATTGCGGGCGAACGGCTTCCGCCGTGTCAGCGCCTCATAGAGGATGATGCCCATCGAGAACAAGTCCGATGCCGGGGTAATCTCCCTCATCATGGCCTGCTCCGGCGACATGTACTGGAACGTCCCCTTCTGTCCTGTCACCGACTTTGATCCCGCCAGATGCACCACACCGAAGTCGATGATTTTGGCGCTGTCATCCTCCATCACCAGAATGTTGCTGGGCTTCAGGTCCCGGTGAATCAGTCCTCTCTGGTGCGCAGCCTGCAATCCGCGGCACACATGCACCGCAATCTCCACGACGCGTTCCACGGTCAAGCGCGCGCTGGCGTCGGCGATCAGGTCGGCCAGCGTGGTACCGCGCAGCAACGGCATCACGAAGAATGGCTTCTTCTGACCGTTTTCCTCAATGACATCCACATCCCGAACTTCCACGATATTCGGGTGGGAGATCTCCGCCAGCGCTCTCCATTCCTTGGTGAATAGATCGACCGCCACCGGATCGGACATATCCTTCATGAGCTTGATGGCGACCGAACCGCCGGTCTTGACATCGAGGGCGCGCCAGACTACACCCATGCCGCCCTCACCGAGTTGTCCTTGGAGTTCGTACCGCCCCGCTATTAGAGAAGAAGGCATAAGTTATTCACCCGGGAACACACACTTCGTGTCCGGGACCTCTCTACGACTTTGGGGGGAAAAGCGGCTATCCGTTTCAGGGATCCTGGGACGGTTCAGCCGATCGAATCACTGCTTCCTCGGAGCCCGCCTGAAAGGCTTGGGGAATAACTCCGAGCACAAACAATATACACCTAGGGACGCGATCGCACCATAGGAAAGGGAGCGGCAGGGAAGTCACTTGTGGGGACGGAGTTGAGCGGTCGGAGTGCGGGATGGTTGGTAATCTTAGTAGCTTTAAATCAATGGTTTACAGGGAGATTGGTGGTCGGTTGGGGTTGGAGAAACAGGACGTGGAATTTCGACTTTTTGTGTCGGGGTTTGAACCGGAATTGGCTTCGACTGAGAATTGCGAATGCGGGTTAGTTTGGTTTCCGGGAGTGGAATTTGTGTTCTGTCAACCACTGCCGCTCGGCTTGTGATCCGGCCAGGGTCAATCCTGCACGAATGAGGTTATGACGCCGCCGGTTCCAACGAAATGCGAGAATCAAACGCATCAGAAGATTTCCTACACGTCGTGCCGCCGCGATACTCATGCTCGGTCCGGATTGCGAGGCAAGAAACACGAAGGCCCCGGTTGTCAGGTCGAATTATGGGCCTTTTCGACATCGCGTTCACAGCCAGGAATTCAGCAGCTTTGTGAAACAACACATCACAAAGTTCGATTACATTGACGCACGAAGGAGTGTTGAAATTCGCAACATGTACGCGTACCTGACTAACTGCGCGTCGAAGATATGTACTTTCGAAATCTGGTTTAAATGGGCTTTTGCTTTCACACTGCGATGAGACGTACCTGCCTTAAGCAAAAGCGCAATCTTAGGGAATCATGTTTCGACGAAAGCCATCGAGCACAGCCACCACGAATACTCTTACTCTGCGGAAAGCAGTCGAAGGAATCCTGCTCGCTTTTGCCATTGCTTGGATCGCAGGCTGCCAAGGGGTCAGTGCCGGCCCTCCTGTTCAGCAAGGAAGCCTTTCTCTTGGAAGTTCGGCTTTGAACTTCGGTAGCGTTGCAGCTGGCATTAGTAAAACTCTCACGGTGAGTGCTACAAACTCCGGGAATGCGCCGGTCAGCATCAGCGCTGCCGCGATTTCGAGCAAGTACTTTGCATTGACGTCACCGAGCCTTCCGGCCGCGCTGGCGGCAGGGCAGAGTGTATCTTTCACCTTCAGTTTCACGCCGAATGCTGCGGGAACGTTTGACGCTTCAGCAACGATCGCCAGTAACGCAAGCGCTGTGCCAAACTTAGCGCTGACTGGAACAGGTGTCGCCGATGGCCAGCTCGCTCCGAGCGCCACGAGTGAAGCGTTCGGCAGCGTAATCGTTGGAAGCAGCCGAAGCCTCACCGAGGTGATCACCAACACGGGAGGGTCGAGTGTCACGGTTTCCCAAGTCAAAATCAGCGGAGCGGGATTCAGCTTTAGTGGGATGTCCGCTCCGGTAAGTTTGGGTGCAGGGCAAAGTGCGAGCATCGATATTTCCTTCGCCCCGAAGTCGTCTGGCGGAGTGGGTGGCAGCCTTACGGTCACCTCGGACGCAACAAATCCGGCGTTGAGCATCGCTTTGTCAGGGACCGGCGCAACCACGGCCGGTATATTGACGGTGACTCCGTCTACTCTAGGCCTTGGCAATGTAGTAGTGGGCGCCAGCGGAACTGCATCCGGCACATTGACTGCGAGCGGGGCGAATGTAACCGTGACTGCGGCAAGCACCGGCAACTCTGCGTTCAGCGTCGGCGGTCTCTCACTGCCGATTACAATCCCGGTTGGCCAGAGTACTTCATTCTCCGTGACCTTCAGTCCCCAGGTTGCTGGATCGGCGAGCGCTTCACTGAGTTTTACCAGCAACGGCCAGCCGGCGACCACAACCGAGTCTCTTACCGGAACGGGCACGCCCGCTCCGACGCACACCGTAAACTTGTCCTGGAACGCGAGTACCTCTTCAAACATCTCCGGCTATAACATTTATCGTGCGGGGTATACGACATCGTGCGGTAGCTTTTCGAAGGTCAACGGGGTATTGAATACGGGTACCCTTTACACCGACTCGACAGTAACGAACGGAAGTGCGTACTGTTACGCCGCGACGGCAGTCGACTCCAGCAGTGTTGAGAGTGCGTACTCGAACATTGTCTCCAACCTGAAGATCCCGACTCAGTAGTTTCGTAAGCGAGAATCTTGGGGCGGAGCTCTGCTCCGCCTCGCGACACGGCCGGTCCGACTTGGTTCGACCCTGGCACCGATTTCCTGTTCCGTCGCTTTTCATGGCGTTCTGTCACTCCTCGAGTCCCGTTGACGAATCAACGGCAAAACCACCTTCGCGCTGTTCTCTGGCGGTATCGGCCAATCCAGCTTGGTTGGCTTTCCGGAACGGCGGTCGTTTGCCGATACCGGACCATCGCTGACGTCGGGTCTCCGGCGTCCAGTAAGGGCATTACAGCTTCCAAAGCCAACTCGTGCGGCGTCTTTCCAGGAGGGTCCGGATGCGACATGACGAGATACTTGCAAGCGTCGGTTGCGTGATTATCTTTGTCGACGATTGCTTCCGACATGTTCCGGCTCAGCTGTTGCTGCGTGTCAATTTCACCCGCCTCATTCGCAACATTTCCCAAAGGAGATTAGGGCAATCCCAGTTATGCAGCCCGGACTGTGGGCGCTCTGAGTAGTTGCGGCAGACGATTCTCAGCGACGGTTCGCGATTCTCCAAATTGCTCCAGTGCGCCATCACGCGGGCTGCGAAACTGATGTCTGAGCGGTCTCGGTCGAACGGAGAGAACAACGCGATGCCCTGCTCTACATAGAGCTCGTTGATCGACTTCGCACGCTCTTGGGGCCTGCCCGGGAACTGCGACTGCTGCATCGTGATATTGAAAATAGTCGGGTCATCGTCTGCTGGAATTTGTCTTCAAAAGGAATTTGCTGCCTTTCTTTTCATATGGTTCCTAGCGGGGCGAAAATCGCCTGGCCTCATTCGCTCGGAGGAAAAGACCTATTTAACTAGCAAATGGCTGCGAAGGGGTTTTCGATACGTACGCCTGATATCGTCTGCCCTGCGTGCAGATCCTCCGAGAGGAGCCGAGTGGCACCACCCTTGATGGCCGATGCCACAATGAGAGCGTCCCAGAATCCGATGCGCGATTCATCTTCAATTCGAAATGCGCTCGAAATCTCAGTCGGTGTAGTGTCGACGCACCAAATGGAGTACGTGCTTACAACGAGACGTGCAGATTCTTTGGAGATCGGATGCGGGATCTTCCGTGTGACGTTCACGTAGAATTCCTGAAGCACCTGCACACTGAGAACCCCAGTTCGATCGCTCCAAAGCTCGTGAAGAATCCCCTTTGCCGCTTCTTGCTTTCGTTTTGCATCGACGTCGTGGGCGTAAATCAAAACGTTGGTATCGATAAAGGTCTTATCGTTCATGCAACTCGTCCCTGCCAGCTCGAACTACTCCCCCTAAGTGGAAGCCATCGTCAAGAAGGGCCATCGCTTGCCGCTCGGCGCGTTCATAGGCCTCTTCATTTCCCACCAGGCATTCGATCTGGTGAGCGAGCAGGCCGCTGATTGACGTCTCACGACGCGCAGCAAGAATCCTCGCCTTCCTGAGTACCTGCCTACTGAGGCTTATGGTTACGTTCTGCTTCTGTTCACTTCGTGAGTTTGCCATGAGTCATGCCTTTCCACGTAAATTACGTGTAACACGTAATCTACGTGAAGGTCAATCCCTGCCAAGCCTACCGAGTGGGAGTTCTGTTTCGAATACGGTTGCGATCAGTCGCTACGACTGTGCAACTGAAATGGCGCTGGCGTTTTTCGTTGTTGGTTCAGTGAGTTTACAGCAGATCGCGCAGCGTGATAGACTAGACTAACTAGACTTAGTCTATTGAGAGCACACATGAAAACAGTGAACATTCACGAAGCGAAGACTCAGCTCTCAAAACTCGTGGAGCAGGCATCAAAAGGTGAGTCGTTCGTGATCGCCAAGGCAGGGAAACCGATTGTAAAGGTGACGCCCCTAAGCACTCCCATTGGTGCTGACGCTCGTCGACTCGGCTTTATGGCGGGATACATTTCAGTGCCGGACGACTTCGACCGAATGGGTCAGGAGGAGATTGAGGAGCTCTTCGGTGGCGGAGCATGAAACTGCTGCTCGACACGCATCTTCTTTTGTGGGCGGCTGGTGAACCCAAGCGGCTTTCCGGCGGGGCTCGGGCGCTGATCGACGATCCAGCGAATGAGCTCTTCTTCAGTCCGGCCAGCCTGTGGGAAGTCGTAATTAAGAGTCGTCTAGGCCGACATGATTTCAAGGTGATCACGGCTACTGCGTCGCGGTCTTCTCGACAATGGCTATAACGAACTCCCGATCATGAGCGATCATGTTGTCGCTCTCGAGAGCTTGCCGGCGCTTCATAAGGATCCCTTCGATCGTATTCTGGTTGCACAGGCGACCGCGGAGGGCATCACGCTGCTAACTACTGACACGCTTGTAGCGCAATATCCGGGACCCATACGGAGACCATAATGCAGTTTGAATCATGTGGCCTGACAGAATTCTGTGGACTAGCCTTCAATCTCCTTCGATCATTCCCGACCTCCGGTCGTACGGGCAACCCCAAGCATCGACTGGACGCTGGAAGGCGATGATTCACCAAGATCGAGCCGTTTTCATTGCCGTATGGGTCGACGGCTGGGAATTTGGGGGGGCAATACGACTGTCGAATGGAGGACTACTTTACTCGATTCTCCGAGATCACTTTTAACTGTCTTTCGATTTTCGCGAGGCGCTGCTCGAAATCCGTTTTCTCCAATACGCGGAGCTGGAGATCATCAGCGGAGCCAGTCCCGACGCGATCCGGGGATGCAGTTTGCCGGCATACACATCAGCGATCAGCCGGGTCACGGTATCGCGCACAGCCATCGAGCTGTCCAGATTAGGCAATGGTTCGGTTCCAACCGGAATCCTGCCGCTCTTCGTGCCACCAATCCGGCCCAGTTCTATGGCCTTATTAGGATTAGCGTGAAAGAAGCACAATCCGCCCTCGGTGGCCGCGGCGCGGCACGGCTTACTACTCTTGGTCATTGACTGGTCCAAGGACCGCGGTCTGAATCAGGGCGACGGACTTGATCAACGCATCGGCGGCAGCCATTGGAGAGACTCCTGGAGATGTCAGGCGTGCGGCACGATGACGAACCTAGACGTGCATCATAAGGAATATCGCAGTCACGTAGGTGACATGGGTCTGTATTGGCCCGACGCCATTTAGAGGCTTGGTTTCGCTCATCAGCGTCGCAGGAAATGGATTCTATTAGTCCAGTCCCAATTCCCGGTCTCTCTTGCCAGTCTGGTCAAGGCCCAGACCAAACCACCGATATCCGCGGGAGAAATTGATTTTTCATCCACAAAAACCACGACGCCGTGAGTTCGCTCTTGTTCCGCCCAGGTTTTAAGCAGAGGAGGAATCGTCCTCCGGTCATAGGTAACCAGCGTTAATCCCTGGGCCGCGGCTTCTCGCAAACAAGGGGAGTCTTCCTGTCCCAGAAAATGCCCATTTTCCCATTCCGCCATACAGAAAACTTCTATCGCGCGATTGCGGCGACGCAGACCATTTGCTACGTCCGGCGAGATATGCTCATCGAGAAGAAGCTTGAGCATTTCAGTTTTTCGCGGCGTTCTTGGACACAAATTCCGCGACCTGAGGCAACATGCGCTTCAGCGTTTCAAGATCCGTCGCCTCATTCTCAGCTATTGCCTCATTGATTTCCCCAGGAAACGCTCCCGCATAGTTGACTGCCGCCTGAACTTTCACTTCTGGCCACTTGAGATGTCTCGCCACGGCCGACACATTATTCTCATAGCTGTGGACGAGCAGCATGACCTCCCATACTGCAAGCGTGCTCCCCTGAAGGCAGGCTTGCCGCCCCGCCGGTGAATCTCGAAAGTCGATGAATCCAAATTCGGATCGGCGCAAACCTTCCTCCACGAGGCGCGCACTGGCGTCGCTGGCGGTCCATCCATGCCGATTCGCCATGCGCTTGAGACGCTTTCCGCTCTCGGCTGGCAGGCGCATGCTGATGACCATCGAATGGGTTGATCTCATGCCAATCTCCTAAATGTAACTGTTGTAAGTATTGTAGCATACAGACAGGCAGAGAATCGAGCCCTTCGTTGTCTTGAACCTTAGAACGATACGCTGCGGGGTTGCGAGCCAAGTTTCGATGGAGAGGAGACCCGCTTCTGCCAAGACGGTCGTGTGCGGATTAACCAGCCTCGACGAAATCTGCAGATCAAGTTCGCCCGTCCCGTGGGCGACAGGAACGACTTCGTGGCCTACGTCGATGCCATTGGAAAACTCGACGGCAAGCGTTGTCTTCTGGAGTGGAAAACGTCGTCCAGCCGATACCCGGAAGAACCACAGGGACTGTTGTCTCTGGACCCGCAACTGGTTTGTTATTCGTGGATGACGGGAGTGGCCGAGGTTGCGCAGGTTGTTTTCGTCCGCAAACGGTTCGTCGAGGTGCAGTATCTGCGCACTACCATCACCGACGAACAGCGCGAGGAGTTTGGACGCCTGGTGGAGGGCACGATCCGGCGAATCGAGTCGGCGGACTTTCTGCCGCACAGTGGCATCCGCTTTCCCCAGAATCCCTGCAGCAGCTGTCCGTACGTAGGGCTTTGCCTTGGAAAAGAGGAAATGGTTGACGCCGCTGTTGTGCGGCGTCCAGGAGCCGAGAGATTTGATTGGCTTGACGAGCTTAGTTACTGAGTATCCGCCCATGCCGCCGAAGTTCAATCGTCGCCGTGCCGTATTCGTGCTGGGCAAGATTGACGAGATTCTGGCGTGGGACCAGCGGAAGGAAACGGAGCGCGACACCAAGTTCGTCGAACTAGGGCGCTATCTCTGCGAGGTGCGGGCAGGACAGTACTGGAGGCTGGAGAGTTTGAAGTCTTTTGACGAATTTCTCGAAAGGCGCTTTCGGGAATCGAGGAGGAAAGCGTACTACCTGATGTTGATCCACGAAAACCTGCCACCGCAGGCGAGAAAACAGCTGAAGGAAGTGGGATGGACGAAGGGGATCGAGCTGGTCAAGCTCGCGAGGCGGGACAGGCAGAACTTCGATTGTGCAACCTGGTTGCACAAAGCCCGGCAGATGCCGAAGGAGGACTTTAAAAAGGCTGTCGAGCGGGAATTGACGGGGCGGGAGATGGAACCGTGGGAAATTGTCTATTTCAAACTGTATCAGAGCCAGATGCCGGTCATTGAGAAAGCGATCGAAACGGCGGCACTGATGCTAGGAAGTGATCGATCCCGAGGCTACTGCCTGGAAATGATCTGTGCCGATTTTCTGGCGGGAGCTAACTTGGACAACGGAGATCCAGAAGCACTGTTGTTCTCGATGACGAGATTCTTCAAATTCCTGTCCGGAAAGCAGCAACAGGCATTTCTGGGAGGGCTGAGCGAGAAGGCATCATGAGTTCAATTAGGCCAAGAGCCCCACGCTTGCAACTCGATGATGCGGCGTATGAGAGACTCCGACAGCAGGTACTGCGTCGCGATGGCTGGCGATGTCAATCCTGCGGCACGATGTCGAACCTGGAGGTTCATCACAAAGAACTTCGGAGTCATCTGGGAGACGACTCGGAGGCGAACTTGATCACGCTTTGCACAGTCTGTCATGCCAGCGCCCACGATGTCTCGGTGAAGCGTCATTAATATGTTCGGCAACCTTGGCCACAGGTCTAACCCGTCTTCCGACTCTGAGTCTTGCTGTTGCTAGACTCGAAACAGTCGTCTAGACCATGCACCTGTGCGGTTGCCCAAGACTCTTGACTCTTCGATGGGCTCAGCGCCCCGGGCTTGCCCTCATGTTCCTTGGGGCTGAGCTCTTCAAGGCGTCTTCGCATGTCAATTCCCCAGCACTCCTGCAGAGCGTTGCAGTGGTCACAGTTCAGATCGCGTATCTTCAGAACGATCATCACTTTGCAAAGCAGATGTCTTAATGTTATTAGCGGTCTCAACTGGAGTGACTCTTCTCTACCGACCTAAAGCTGTGCGGCCAGCTATCGTGCCTGAATGCTGCGTCCGTCTTGTAGTCGGCGAGTGACGCACAATCGATGCCTCTCTGGTCCGATTCCGAGTTACTGCCGCGTAAGGCAAAAGACACCGCTAATATGGAGTGGAGATTCACTGCATACGATCTACGAAAAGGTGTTCCTGCTTGTTCTGAGTGCAGATCAAATAAGAGAAATCGTCACGACAGCTACGTTCGATGCGTCCCGACTTTCGGTATTCTGCTTGAATGCTCTAACCGCATAGTAATAAGTCTTCCCAAGCTCGACAGCTGGATCAACTGCAGTTGTGCTTACTATCGGCACACTACCATTGATCTTCGTGCAAGAATTATCTGAGTTTAGGCGGTATACGTTGTAGCCCTCACCAGGTGCCGGAGAAGGCAACAGAGAAGTACTGGCGTTCCAGGACAAAGCCACGGTGTGCTTACTTCTTGGGTCGTCGGGAGTCTGCGTTTTAGAGTTATTAATATTGCACGGAAATGAGTCACTGCTCGTGGCATTCTGTCCCACTCTATTGGAGGAGAGAATGCCGGGCTTGTCGTCGACTTGAATTGGCCACCGCGGTGCGCTATAACCCTCGAGGGAAAAACCGCCAGCCAAGGCGACAATTCCTAAGATACGAGTGCTCCTTCGGAATCTATTCATCTCGACCGTCCTCCGAACACCTGCCGTCGAAAACCGAGTCAACTGTGCAGTCTATGTAACGGGGAATTAGTAAGACCGTAAGGCCTTGACAAACTACTGCCTAAAACGCGGGCCCAAACGGTATTCGAACGTGTAGTGGTTTTTGAGCAGCTCGGGCAAACCAGGCTGTGTGTCAATCGAGGCGGAACCGATTGGCTATAAAGAAAAGCTCAGGCAGCGATCTCGGTTCTGCCCCTCTCCGAATGCAATAGCCGCCGAAGTATCCGGAGATCGTTCAAAATCCGGTGGCTGCGCTTCACATGGACACTCAGTTTTTCCAAGTTGTAGACGATTAGATTGAATGTCTCCAGACGTCTGCGGGAAGCCGTGGGAGCTTGCGCACTTATATCGGCTGCCATGGCTTCCTTAGAGTCGGAGACGGCCTGAATTAGTAAAGCGATATACTCTTGCGCGCTTTCGATGGTCTCAAACGAAGCCGTTGATTCAGTGTTCACAGAAACACCTCTGACCTGGGATCAGGTCTTCTGTCAAAGATCTATATCGCGTGCCGTCTCAAGGGCCGGTCGTGCGACTGGCTGTCTCGATGGCTGTCGATACGGTAGCGCTTGGGGAAGGAATGATCCGCAGCCTAAATGTGCAGTGTCACGTCTTCTTGTTTGAAGCCGTTTTACGGGGTAACTGTGAGAGTGGCATTCCGCGTTACGCCTTTCGTGGCCGAGATAGTGACTGTTCTAGCAGGCTGCTGAAAAATCGTGAAGCACAACAGGAACCTGCCTATGTGAGTCTCAATTCGAGGTTCCAGCGTGCTTGAAATCTTTGAACCCGGTCCCGAAAGACGATCGTTAAAGCGTTCGTTTGGGCGTCAGGCACACTTCAGCATCAGGTTTCTCATGCGGACCAGGTTGTAAGCGGCAGCCGCGAACGTGAACATCCAGCCCACGCGCTCCCGCCCTCGATGACGCAACTTACGCAGCAGTCCAACCGTCTTCATCCATCCGAACACTTCTTCGATTCGTTTGCGCTTCTTCTGGCTGACCCAGTATCCCGGATGCCGCGTGGTTCGTTCATCCACTCGACTCTGTCGCCCATGCTCGTGCTGCGCCACGTGCGGCGTGATTCCCATCTGCCGCAGCTCTTCCACGAACCCACGCTGGTCGTATCCCCGATCTCCTCCCAGAGTCACCCGTCCTCGGCCTGGGATCTGCTCTGCCATCAGGAGCCCGGCATCGCATTCCGCCCCGCCATACGCCGTCGTCACCCGCGTGTTCACTACCAGCCCGTTGCGGTTCTCCGTCAGCACATGTCCGTGATAACTCAACTTGGCCTCTTTGCCGCGCCCTTTGCGGGCCAGCATCGCCTCCGGGTCGGTCCGCGAACAGTGCGTCTGATTCGACCGCTTCTCTCCTCGATAGTTGATGCTGGGATTGTTCTCATCCCATCTCGCCGGTGGAGGTTTCCGGCTATCGTCATCCTTGTTCTTATCCTTCTTCTCCAGTTTCTTCTCCAGTTCCTCCATCGGCCGGAAACTCTTATGCGAGGCCCAGGCCTCCAACAGCGTCCCGTCCACCGTGAAGTGTTCGTCGCTCAGCAGCCGGCTTGTCCGCGCTTCCCCCAACACTCCCTGGAAAAAAGCCTCCGCGATGTCGCCCTGCAATAACCGATCCCGGTTCTTGCAAAACGTACTCGCATCCCACACTTCCTCATCCAGGTTCAGCCCCACGAACCAGCGGAACAGCAGGTTGTAATCCAGCTGCTCCATCAGCATCCGCTCACTGCGTACCGTATACAGCACCTGCAGCAACAGCGCCCGCAGCAGCTTCTCCGGCGCTATCGACGGCCGACCCACTTTCGCGTACAGCCGGCCAAAACGCGGCGAAAGCTCTTCAAGCACCCGGTCCACGACTGCTCGGATCGAGCGTAGCGGATGATCCGGCCGCACTCGCCGTTCCGCCGAGATATAGCTGAACATCGCATCCTGTCGCTGATCGTCTCCTCGCATGCTCCACTACCTATCACACCTACTTGTGGATTAGGAGTCGTTTTTCAGCAACCTGCTAGTCAACGTGACGGTTTTTGTGCTCACCGTGAAGGTAGCCGTTGTTGAACCGGCTGATACAGTCGCACTGGAAGGCACAGTAGCGACTCCAGTATTGCTGCTCGTAAGCGTTACGACCGTCCCACCAGAGGGAGCCAGCCCGTTCAGGTTTACTGTTCCGGTCGAAGTCCCCCCGCCTTTCAACGATGTGGGATTCAGCGAGACAGAGGTAAGCGTGGCTGCGGTGACGGTTAAGCTCGTTGTCGGCGTGGTACCCGCATAGATCGCCGAAATGGTCACAGAAGTATTGCTGGCGACTGGAATCGACGTCACAGTAAAAGTCGCCGTGGTAGCGTTGGCTGCTATGGTCACGCTTGCTGGAACCGTGGCGGCTGAAGTCCTGCTGCTGGTAAGCGTCACCACCGACCCACCAAACGGAGCCCGCCCGTTCAGCGTCACGGTCCCGGTCGACGTAGTCCCTCCCAGAACCGAGGTCGGGTTCAGGGAAACAGAAGTAAGGGTCGCTGCGGTGACAGTTAAGTTCGCTGTCCGGGTGGTACCCGCATAGATCGCCGAAATGGTTATAGAAGTATTGCTCGCGACTGGAATCGATGTCACAGTAAAAGTCGCCGTGGTAGCGTTGGCTGGGATGGTTACGCTGCCTGGAACCGCAGCGGCTGATGTGTTGCTGCTGGTGAGAGTCACCACCGACCCGCCAGACGGAGCCCGCCCGTTCAGCGTCACGGTCCCGGTCGCAGTAGTCCCGCCCAGAACCGAGGAGGGAATTAAAGAAACAGAAGTGAGGCTTGCGGCTGTCACCGCTAATGTCGCAGTCTGCGTCGTGCCCGCGGTGACGGCGGAGATCGTTGCGGATGCATTGGTAGCGACTGGAGTGGTCGTGATGGTGAAATTAGCTGTGGTTGCATTTGCCGCGACTGTCACACTTGCCGGAACCGTGGCCGCTGACGTATTGCTATTTGAAAGGGTTACCACGGTTCCGCCAATTGGAGCGGGACCACTGAGGCTTACCGTTCCCGTCGAGGAGGCCCCCCCCATTACCGAGACAGGGTTCAGGCTTAACGAATTCAGAACTGCTGGGGTTACGGCGAGCGCGGCGGTCTGCGTCGTACTGTTGTAGATCGCCGAGATCGTAACTGACGTGTTGTTTGCCACCGGAGTTGTGCTGACCACGAACGTCGCGGTCGCCGCGTTTGCCGCAACTGTCACGCTGGCCGGAACCGTAACGGCTGAAGTGTTGCTGCTGGAGAGTGTCACTACTGCTCCACCTGTCGGGGCAGGTGCATTCAGTGTCACCGTTCCGTTAGCAGCGGATCCACCTTGAACAGAGGAGGGACTCAGGCTCACGCTACTCAACAACGGTGACAAAACCGTAAGAGTTGCGGACTGGGTCGAGCTGTTGTAGCTTGCTGAGACCGTGACAGGCGTATTGCTGGCGATCGGACTTGTAGTTACGGCGAATGTGGCAGCCGCTCCATTCGCCGCGACGGTTACGTTCGCCGGTACCGCCGCGAGTTGCGGGTTGCTGCTGTTTAATGTGACAAGCGCGCCACCGTTTGGAGCCGGCGCATTCAGAGTTATGGTTCCTACAGACGACGTCCCGCCGGCGACGTTCACCGGATTGAGGACAACTGAGGCGACTGCAATAGGAGTGACGGTGACTGTCACCGTCGCAATGTTGGAACTCTTCCCGCCAAAACTCGCCTGGTAGGTGAAAGAGTCTGAGCCGGTGAACCCTGCGGATGGTGTGTAGGTAAATGAGCCATCAGCCTGCAGAACGAGGGCTCCGTTCGCGGGGTTGCTGGCGAGGACTGCAGTTGCGCCGGAACCACCCGTGTCATTACCGAGGACTCCGGGAGCGGAAACGCTAAGCGCGGTGCCCTGAGTAGTTTGATAGTTGTCGTTCTGGGCTACCGGCGCGCTCGACAATGCTTGCACCAGAATGTTGTCGAATGTGAGCGTATATGGTGTCGACGTCCACATGTCCATGCTTACGCCACCGCTGAGAAACGGATTGGAGGCGTCGGTCACATTCAGGTACTGCACACCATCTACGGAAACCTGGATGCCGTTGCTTTGGAACGTTACTACCAGCGTATGCGGAGTCGTGCCAACCGCCGGCAGCGATACTTGGGATAGCGTGCTCCATGTGGTCCAGTCCTGGAACTTGATCAGCCGCAGAGTGGCTGGTCCTCCCGAACTGGTCTCCGGGTAGATCCAAGTCGCATAATGTGCACCCGTACTGCTGTTCAGGCGCCCGCCTAATCCTCCACCATAACCTCCGCTGAGGAATTGAACCTGACCTTGCAACGTGTAGTCAGTCCAAGAACCGCTGGCATAGGCATAGCCGTAATTGCCCCCGGCGCTTGATCCCTGCATCACTCCGTTGGAGACATTCCAGGTTCCCGAGACTGTAACCCAAAGGGGATCGGGACCCGGCTGTCCGGAGAAGTCGTCACTGAACAAGAGCGAATTGCCGGGAGCGGTCACTTTGATGGTGACGGTCGCCGTGTTGGAAGGGAGACCGCCGGCGGAAGCCTGGTAGGTGAAAGTGTCGACGCCAGAAAACCCGCTGGTCGGAGTATAGGTAAACGAACCATCAGTGTTGAGGCTGAGGGAACCGTGGACCGGCGGAGCGAAAGCCGCTGCGGTCATGATGCCGTTGCCGTTACCGTTACTGCTGTCATTGCTCAAGACTCCGGGAGCGGTTACGGTGAGTGTCGAGTCCTGAGTGGTTTGGTAGCTGTCGTTTTGCGCTACCGGAGACGTTGAGACTGATTGCACCAGGATGTTATCGAACGTCAGCGTGTACGGCGTACCTGACGTCCACATATCAAGGCTTACACCTCCACTCAAAAGTGGCGAGGTGGTATCCGTGAACGAAACATATTGAGTCCCGTCCACTGAAACTTGGATTGCATTGCCCTGGAAGGTCATCACAACGGTGTGCGGAGAGCTTCCAACCGCTGGGATGGACGCTTGGGAGAGTGTGCTCCACGTGCTCCAGTTCTGGAACTTGATCAGACGCAGAGTCGCGAGCCCGCCGGGAGTGGACTCGGGATAGACCCAAGCCGCGTAGTGCGCTCCCGTGCTGCTGTTCACATAGCCGCCAAAGCCTCCAGCAAAAGCTCCCGTTGGAAACTGGACTTGGCCTTGGAGCGAGTAGTTGGTCCAGGTGCCGTTCACATAGGCATTGCCATAGTTCCCTGCTGGACTCGATCCCTGCATGATCCCATTGGCCACGTTCCACGTTCCGGACACCGTGACCCAAAGTGGATCCGGCCCCGGTGTACCTGAGAAATCGTCGCTAAAGAGGACTGTGGCGCCGGGCGCGGTCACCGTGATGCTGACGGTTGCGGTATTTGACCCTAAACCCGCAGCGAACGCTCTGTAGGTGAACGTGTCGACTCCGGAGAAACCTGCATTTGGAACGTAGGTGAATGAACCGTCAGTGTTGAGGGTCACGATGCCATAAATCGGTGATGACACCAGCGTTGCGGTTAAGCTGCCATTGCCGTTGTTGCTGTCGTTGCCGAGGACTCCTGGGGCCGGAACGGTCAGGGTTTTATTTTGCCCGATCTGGTAGTCGTCATTCGCCGCGGTTGGCGGAGGAAAGGCGGAAAGCACATTGATGGTAACCGCGGCTACGCGGCTCTGGTTCGTACCATCGGTCGCGTAGTAACCGAAAACATCGGTTCCTACAAAACCGGCCGATGGAGTGTAATTAAAGGACCCATCAGCGTTGAAACTCAGAACCCCATGAGCTGGCTGGGTTGCCAGCACCGCCGTGAGGCTCCCGCCCGGATTGCTGTCATTAGCGAGGACGCCGGGTGCAGCGACAGCGAGCGCGCTGCTGGACAATACGCTATAGGTGTCGTCGGCAGCAGTAGGTCCAGCTGTGAGTGGATAGGAGACCTCTACGGTCGATACTGAAGTGCCAACAAGAATCTTAATACCCTGGTTATAGATGCGATACGTCGATGGATCAGCAAAAGCGCCATTTACCTTCACTTGCATACCTGTCGAGGCGATCGTCCAGTTGGGAATGGCGAGTTCGACGGCAGTTTGGGGGTCCACGGCACCGCTCACGGCCGCCGTTATGACGAAGCGGTTTCCCTGGATAGTGTACGCAGGCACGACCTGCACCGGAGACCGATTGGTCCACCACGTATAGATGCTGCTCGCATTCGTTGGCCAGATCGCCGGTTTTGCGGCAGTGTACTGCAAATAGATGCTGGGCAAAGGATCCGTCGACAGAGAATGGGAGTACAGATTAATCAGCGCCCCGATGCTGTAGTAGTAGTCGACGAGCGGATCGATTGTAGAGGCACCGGCGTGCCCCTCCATGGACTGCGCAACATCGGAACCAATAAACCAGTCGCTGGCGGGGATATTTACGAAGTTATGGCGCGTTTGCGGCGTTTGGGTTGAAAGCGTCCAGTGGGGAAAGGGACTGATTTTCTGCTCGCCGGATGTTTGGATTCCGAGCTGCTGCACGATCTGTAATGACTGTTCTCGCGTAGCTGTAAACCATGGCGAAACCCAGGTGCGCGTGTTGACATTTAAACCTGACATCCAGCTGTCAACATCGGCCAATGATGCTGCAATTGAGCTTTTCGCATAGGCCGCCCCGTTTGCATACCCTGGGATGGTGTCGTCCAAGACCTCGTCCGGCCCCCAATGCCAGTAGGAGTAGGTCGAGATCGGTTCGCCGGGATAATTTGGATTCGGCAAACCTCCGTTGTGTGAACCGATGGTCGCTCCGTAGAGCGATACGGCACGCCTGAGACTATCGATCACGCTGGGAGAATTGTTCATTTCTACGCGCAGCGTTCCGGTGCAGAAGTAATAATCTCCTTTCGCCCCCACAGCGTTATCGGCCTGCGCTGAAGATTCGACGGAAGAAATCTCATCCTGGTAATCCTCGAAGTCATGCCGCACCATATATGCTGCGTTGTAGGGATAGGGCCACGGGCTGAGTTTGAAAATCGGGAGCGCTGCTCCTTCGAATGCCCACTGGATTGCATTGCGGAAGATGCCATAGGCGTACATGCCGGGCCCCCAGCCGCTGTACGCCATCATGGGCTGCATGGCAGCGTAGTAGATGAATGTGCCCTTGCCGTAATTCTTCACCGAGATCATGGGGACACCGTTATCGGTAGCCACTATGACCGTGGCATCACCGGCGACAGTCTGCCAAGTGTCCTGGTAGTTATAGGCATCATCCTCCGCGAAACGCGGCATCTGCCAGTTCAAGGTGCCAGAGGGCAAGTGGGATACCAGACGATGAGGCGAAACGACTGTCATCGTGCTGGTCTGAATCCAGTTCTGCAGATTCGCACTCGCCATATGCATTCCAATAGAACTGGCAAGGGCAAAATCGCCGCGAGTCGTACCGTCGGGATTGCGCGTAAATGCGGACGATCCCACGAGGAGGTACCCGCCTGCGGACACATAGTTGATGAGAGGTGTGATCTCATCATCGCGAATGGCTTCGGAAGCAAGGCTGATGACAATCGGATAGTTCGGCGATCCATCCGGAGCCACCAGCTTGCCTGCGCTAATGTCGGCATCGGTCACGACCGCGTACGGCGTCCCGTCGGAGCGCAAGGCTTCCTTGATGGTCTCCGGCATGACCAGGTAATGCCAATCCGGATTCCACCATTGGTAACCCGTATTGGTAGGGGTCGGTGGAGTGGCCGGGGTTGTTTCCAAGGCTTGAGTCAGCTCCGACACATGGATAGCGACCACCGGCTGTGTTGCGAGAGCTGGCAGACAAAGGGACACCGTCACACAAAAAATCAGGAAGTATTTGCGCATATCAATTCTCCAAGGTGTGAGAAATAGGTTGGTGCCGGCGTTCAATGAGCTCACGCATTTAAAACCCGCCAGTCACGGACTACGGCCAGAAGACCGGTGCAGTAGTACCGGCGCAATGTCAGATATAGGTGTAGAGAAATCTGTGCCCCAAGTGTCGAGACTAAGGATTAGTTAGAACCACGTTTTGCAGACTGCTCCGACTTATGACATACGATGCGATCTTGCTGATCGATTCCAGGTTGCGCGGATTGATGTCCTCATCCGTCATGTTGAACCCGTATGTTTCTTCCAAGAAGGAGACGAGATGAAGGAGATTGTTTTCATCCACGGCATTCTGCTCCAGCAGAGAATCATCGTCCGATAGGCCGTCGCCTTTGCCAGCAAGAAATTCGTCGCAAATGAACTGGCGTACCTGGCGCAAGACGGTTTCCGTATTCAACAGCTGCGTGCGTTCTTCCAGCGGTGAACCCTTCCCATCAATCAGCAAAGCAAACTGGCGAATGGTGGGGGCATCCAGCAGGGCCTGCACCGCGAAACGACGTTGAAACGCGCGTCCCACTTCGTTGACCAAAGCGACGCCCATCAATGACTGCCCACCCAATTCAAAGAAATTGTCGTCCAGGCCGATCTGATCCACGCCGAGCACTTCCTGCCAGATGCGAGCAAGAGTTTCTTCGGTCTTGCCGAGACGAGCAATGCCTTGGACGCCAAGATTCGGATGAGTGGAAGCGCTGTCCGCTTCCGAAAGTGGTTTCGCCGTAGGTGTGCCCATGTACTGGCCGCTTGCTGAGCTTGCTGGGACGGTCTCTTGCGTTTGCAATACGACTGCTGCCGGCGCTTCGATCTTTGCGGCCTCAAGCCAATATCGCTTGCGCTCGAATGGGTAAGTAGGCAACGGCGTACGGCTACACTGTTCGCTCCCGCGTACGCGCCTCCAATCGATTTGTACTCCCGCCACCCAGAGGCGCCCGAGGGCAGTCAGCATGCAGTCATGATCTGAGCGTGTTTCCTTGGGATGCCGCAAGGAATTGATGGCGACAGATTGCACTCCCTGTCCGACCTGCATACTCGCCAATGTGGTGAGAGTGCTTCCCGGCCCAACTTCTAGCAGCACCCGCCTTGGCGTTTTGATCAACTCCAGAACCGCAGGGGCAAATCGAACACCATGCCGCGTTTGCCGGCCCCAATAGCTGGGATCGGTTGCCTCCTTGTCGGTGATCCACTGACCTGTAAGAGTGGAGACGAATGGAATGAGGGGCGGACGCGGCTTGCTCTTTGCTACTTGTTCCACGAAGGGAGCGATCATGGGTTCCATCATGGTGGAATGGAAAGCGTGCGAAGTCCGCAGTTCCTGGAAATCGATCCCCTGGCTGGTCAACTTCCTTTTGAGCCCTTCGATTGACTCCAGTCCACCAGAAACGGCAACGAGATTCGGGCCGTTCACGCCCGCCAGCGAAATCTTCTCTCCAAGCCAGGGCTTGATTTGTTCCTCGGATTGATGAACCGAAAGCATCCTGCCCGGCGGCAGCTCCTGCATGAGTCGCGCGCGCTCAGCGACCAGCAACAACGCATCTTTGAGCTCGAATACACTAGAGATAGTTGCGGCCACATACTCACCCAGACTGTGACCTACCATCGCCGAGGGCGTAATGCCCCAAGACATCCATAGCTGGGCAAGCGCATAGTTCACGGCGAACACAGCTGGCTGTGTGAACTTGGTCTGCTTGAGTTGCTCGGCTGCATAATCCGAATCTTGATCAGCAGGATAGAGCACTTTTCTCAAATCCAAACCCAGCTTGTCCTGCAGGAGCGTCGCGCAAAGATCGACATACTTGCGGAAGATGGGTTCCCGCTCATAAAGATCGCGTCCCATGTTAGGGTATTGGGCTCCCTGTGCTGGAAACATGAAGACAACGCTGGAGTCGCCTCCTGACACCGCCGCGGTGAATGCGCGGCGAGAATTTTTCGCCTGCAGTACAGTGATGGCGTCTTCGATGCTCTTCGCCACGAAAGCTCCGCGGCAGGCAAATGCGCGACGCCCCTCCTGTAATGTGAAGGCTACGTCCGCAAGCCGCAGGTGCTTGTGTTGTGCCAGGTATTCGGCAAGGCGCACTTTCGTTTCCTCGAGTGCGGCTTGACTCCTCGCAGACAAAGTCAGCAGTTGCCACGTCGCAGAATCCTTGAGCTCTTCCTTATTGCTCGATTCCTCCACAATGACATGCGCATTGGTTCCACCGATGCCAAACGAACTCACACCGGCAACACGTCGGCCCTTCGGAGCTTGCCACGCGCTGCATTGTGTCTGGACATAAAACGGGCTGTTGGCAAAATCAATCGCCGGATTTGGGACTGAGAAGTTGAGACTGGCAGGCAGGGTGCGATTTTCCAGCGAGAGCACCGTCTTGATTAGACTGGCGACGCCGGCAGCGGCGTCGAGGTGTCCGACATTGGTCTTCAATGATCCGATTGCGCAAAAATTCTTCCCTTGTGTTGTACCGCGAAAGGCCTTGGTGAGCGCGGCGACCTCGATAGGATCCCCCATGTTCGTTCCGGTGCCGTGAGTCTCGACGTAGCTGACCTCATCGGCAGTCACCCCTGCCACTGCCTGCGCATCGGCGATGACACTCGCCTGGCCGTCGATGCTGGGTGCGGTGTAACCAACCTTGAGAGCCCCGTCATTATTGATGGCCGAGCCGCGAATCACAGCATGAATGCAGTCGTGATCTTCGATTGCATCCGCCAGTCGTTTCAGCACGATGACTCCCGCACCGCTGCCAAAGACCGTTCCGTGAGCGCCAGCATCAAAGGCGCGGCAGTGACCGTCAGGCGAGAGAATGGAGCCTTCCTGAAAGAGATAGCCGGAAATTTGCGGCAGTCGCAGCGAAACACCGCCGGCCAGCACCATATCCGAGTCGCCGTTTAGCAGGCTCTGACATGCGAGATGGACCGCCACCAGAGAAGTGGAGCAGGCAGTCTGCACGGAAATACTTGGTCCCTTAAGGTTCAGGCGATACGAGACGCGAGTGCTGACAAAGTCTTTCTCGACGGAGATGAATCTCTGAAGGTCCCCCAACAGTTTCAGCACGCGCGGATTAGCATTCAGATTGTTCTGGTAATAGCAATGCAATCCGGCACCTGCGAAAACGCCAATGCGTCCGGCGTAGCGCTCTGGATCGTAGCCTGCATTTTCCAATGCTTCCCAGGAACATTCCAGGAACAAACGATGCTGGGGATCGGTCGATTCTGCTTCCCGCGGGGTGAATCCGAAGAAGTCGGCGTCAAAGTATTCGATACTTTCCAGAGCGCCGCTTGCTTTGACATAGGCCGGTGACTGGAGTACGTCAGGATCCTCGCCTGCAGACAAAAGCTCCTCGTCTGAGAACGTACGGATCGATTCCACACGCTGGCAAAGATTCTTCCAGAATTGATCGATTGTGGATGCGCCGGGGAAGCGCAGGGACATCCCGACAATTGCAATGCCTTCCTGTTCGGATTCGACTTCAGGCTTCACTGGATAGACCTCGACTTCCTTAACTGCAGCCGGCGCCGCGCCGACTCCTTGCTTGCAGCGATTTCCTGGCGGCTACGCGCGACGACTATGCGCGGTGCCTCCTGGCCGGCCAGATAATTCGCCAGAGCCCCGACTGTGGGATGGCGAAACATCTCGATAATGGGCAGATCGCAATGTAGAGCATGCTCCAATTTCCCGCGCACCCGGATCATCAATAGAGAATCTCCGCCCAGATCGAAGAAGTTGCTGTTGTTGCCGATGTCCGCTACTTCGAGAACCTCTTTCCAGGCTGCGGCAATAGTCCGCTCCGTTTCGTTCTCGGGGGGGCGCCATGTCCGGTCACGCTCCGATCTGACCTCGCCTGCCGGGGGTAGAGCCTTGCGGTCGATCTTTCCGTTCGGGGTCAATGGCACAGCGGAAATTCCGAGATATGCAGCTGGCACCATGTATTCCGGCAGCCGATCGGTGAGATGTTTGCGGAGTTCGTCCGCCGCCGGAGTGTTCCCGTCATTTGCGACCACATAGGCCACCAGACGCTTATCTGCACTGCCGCGTTCTTGCACGTTTACAACGGCCTGCTTCACGCCCGGATGACTTGCCAGCGCGCTCTCGATGTCGCCGAGTTCGATGCGGTGACCGCGAATCTTTACTTGATGATCGTTTCGGCCCAGACATTCGATCGAGCCGTCCAGCCGCCAGCGGCACAAATCCCCCGTTTTGTATATGCGAGACGAACCGCAATAGGTGTTGGGAACGAACCGTTCTGCCGTTAAATCTGGACGGTTCAAATATCCCCGCGCCAGCCCATCGCCACCTATGTATAGCTCGCCCGTCACTCCAATGGGCACAGCTTGCAGCTCCCGATCGAGAATGAAGACCTGTGTGTTGGCAATAGGCTTGCCAATCGGGATTGGTGTGTCGGGAGAAGTCACTTGGCACAACGTGGACCAGATCGTAGTCTCCGTCGGGCCATACACATTCCAGAGAGACGAGCAGCGAGAAAGAAGTTCACGTGCCAGGTCTGGGGGCATAGGTTCGCCGCCACAAAGAACCTTCAAGCCATCGTGTCCTTTCCAACCACTCTCAATCATCAGACGCCACGTCGTGGGCGTCGCCTGCATCACAGTTGCCTTGTGTTCATCGAGGAGTTTCACCAAAGAGTGGCCGTCGATAACGGCTTCTCGAGTGGCGATGGCAACACGCGCTCCAGCGATTAGGGGGAGGAATAGCTCCAATCCGGCGATATCGAAGGACAAGGTTGTCACGGCCAACAGTGTGTCGGCCGCGGTCAGCCCTGGTTCTCTCCTCATGGATTCAAGGAAGTTGACGACCGAGCGATGCTCGATTTGAACTCCCTTTGGTCTGCCCGTGGATCCGGAGGTGAAGATGACGTAGGCTAGATTATCCGGTGTTGCGCCGCTGGTAACATCGTCAACCGCACAGGTAGACAGCTCCGGATCGTCCAGATAAACAATCTGACCGGAAAACTCGGGCAAGCACCGGGTGACATCCCGTTGTGTCACCAGAATATTGGCCCGGGAATCTTCCAGAATCAGAGCCAAGCGCTCTTTCGGGAAGGCTGGATCGAGGGGTACGTACGCGCCGCCTGCCTTTAGGATCCCCAGCGCCGCAACGACCATTTCCAGCGAGCGTTCCACGCATAGGCCGACCAGTGTTTCGGGCTTTACGCCGCGTCTCTGTAATAAGTCAGCAAGCTGATTGGCACGTCGATTCAATTCGGCGTATGTCAGTCGATCGTTGCAAGCGACGGCAACCGCTTCGGGAGAGCGCTGGACCTGCAACTCGAACAAGCCGTGTACTGTCGATTGTGTCGGATAGTCCTGTGCTGTCTGGTTCCACTCGACTGTAAGCTGATGCACTTCCTCGGGTGTCACTATGCACAAGTCGCCAACCCGCATGCCCGCACCGTCTGGCATCGATTCCAGCAGAGTTCGGAGATGGCCCAGCATGCGCTGAATTGCGTCTGCACGGTATAAGCTTCGATCAAACTCGATCTGTAGACACAGTTCAGTGCCGGAATATACTGTCAAGGTGATCGGATATCCAGTCTGCTCGTATAAACGGAAAGACCGAGTGGCCCACTTTCCGCCCTGACGCTTAAGCAACTCATCTAGTTGGTAGTTGTCGAACATCAGGATGCTGTCAAATAGCGGAATGCCGTGAGGGATGGAGCTGACCTTCTGCACCTGCACAAGCGGTGTGTGCTCATAATCCCGCATACCCGTCCACTGCGCCCGCAATTGCTTCAACCAATCGACAACAGTTGCATCGCGATTGATCCGCACACGCAGCGGCAACGTGTTCATGAACAGCCCAATCATCTCGTCCGCACCGGGAATGCTGGACTTCCGTCCGGCGCGTACCACGCCGTACAGAACTTCGTCTTCTCCGCTGTAGCGGCTCAACAGCAAGGCCCATGCACCTTGGACGAGAGTATTCAAGGTTAGGCCGTGGTCTTCCGCGAAGTTTACCAACTTGCTTGTCGTCGCACTCGAAACAAACTGTCGCTCGTCCCCCTGCCTATCGGTTCCAGCAATGTCGGAGTGTCTAGCGGAGCTAACTGCGAGGCGCGTAGGGCTGGTGAACCCAGACAACTGCTCCCGCCAATAGGCTTCTCCCTTGCTGTGGTCTTGCTGTTGCAACCAATTGATATAGTCGCGATATGGACGGGGTAAAGCCGGAGTGAACTCGCGACCCTCGCAAATCGCCTCGTAGTAATCAAAGACTTCATTCAGAATCAACGGAAAGGATCGTCCATCCATAAGGATGTGATGAAACGTCCAGACAAGTTTGTATTCGCTGTCCGAAACGCGAATCAAGGTGAGCCGCAAAAGAGACCCACACTTCATATCGAATGGCCTATGACGGTCGGTGGTGAGAAAGGCCTTCAGCGATTGCTCGACGTCTTCTTCTCGACGCCAGTCGAGTTCCTCCCAAACGAGTGGCATCTCCAAGTACACGGCTTGTGCTGGTTCCTCGCCGTCTTCATAGCGAAATGCCGTGCGCAGAACCGGATGCCGTTGAATCGCGCGTTCCCATGCCTGGCGCAAGGGGCCGGCTTCAATCCCCTCGGCGAGCGAACACACGATCTGCTCGACATCTGTGCCGGCAGCAGGATCCTTCAAGTAGTGCAGCAACATTCCATGTTGCATTGGAGATAGCGCGTACGAGTCAATTGGCTGTCTCACGTTCATATGCCCTTGTCTCTGAGTATGTGAAGCTATGCTGAGGTCTTTATCTTGTTGCAAGCTCCGGTTTTGACGCCTCGGAGTCGGTGAACCGCCTCGAGCCCAGTACCCAAGCGTTGCGTTCGGGATCGAACTGCTTGACTACTCGCGCGGGATTTCCGGAGATCACGGAGTAGGCAGGGAAACTAGTCGTTACCAGTGCGTTGGCAGCCACAACGCAATTCTCTCCGAGAGTGAGCTCGCCCCTGGTACAGACGATAGCGGCACCGTGGCCGATCCAGCATCCTTGCCCGATCCGAATGCGTCCACCGCTCGAGACTCCCTGAAACTTGATAGGCCGGTTGATGTCCTCATAGGCGTGACTGTGATCCATGATCAAAACTGACTGCCCGGTAATGACGTTGGACTCCAGGTGGATCCTGTTCTTGGCGGAAATCGTGGTGCGGTGACCGATCGCGCAGCCGTCTTCTAATATGATCACCGGCTCTTCCCCATCATCGACCACGCCGACATTCAGCCAAACATGCTTATAGAGGATGACGAAGTTTCCCAGCTTAATGCGATGCGCGGTTTCCCGATCGATCTCCGCGGTGCGATTCACAGACAGCTTCTTTCCCGCCGAAATGAACGGATATGTGTAGGAGAGCCAGAGGCTGTTGAGCTTATTTGCTGCTCGCGATACGAACGTCAATGGGTCGGCAAACCGGGCACGATGATTGGTGTGCTTTGGCATGGGTGTTTTTCCTGTTGTCTGGAGCAGAATGAGCGAATGTCGATCGGGAGCCTTGACTCGCTGACTTGGGATGTCGGAATGATCCAAACGCCAAGTCAGCCAGTATGTCAGTTCGAATCGTGATGTCTCGAAATGCCTGATGACGCCATCTGCATATTCGGCGGATGAAATCTACTTTTCGTCGCCTGAATCCATACCTGGCGATCCTGCCAAGCCTTCTTCAATCCTTCCAGGAAATTGCTCCGGGCGAGTAACTTTCGGGCAAGGAGGTCAATGAGGGAAGTGGTCGACCGGAGAACATTCAATTTCATCCCCGCCCAAGAAAAAGAATAAAGATATTGGGATCCGTCCAGCCGGGACTGATTGCAGATGATTCGTTTGAACTCACGATCTCCCCATCCCAGGTCGAACCGGGATGAGCGCGTCGCCGGGTCAAAGCACTCTTCGATACAGTGCATCAACACGAGAAGCCCAGGCGAGTACTTGCCGAAGGCTGGATCAAACCCCATAAAATTGCCGTAGAAAGTGTCTTTGTATTCATTGCCAATGAAGAATGCGCAGGGTTGGCCATGGATGGAGAGGACGCAGCCTCGCAAGGTGCCCTTGCGTGCCGCCGCCTGCAGGAACTCCAGAATCTCGGCCTCGGGCCGAAACCCAACACCCATGGCTCTCTGGTAGGTCTTGGTCGAAATCGCCTCGACTTCGCGAACGAGTTCAGCCAGCTCAGATTGGCGTCGGAAACAGTGGATTTGGGCGCTTCCAGAACAATGATCGCTCAACTTTTTTTTGTGGCGCCGAAACTCGTGCCGATGCTTGCGGGACATACCTTTAAGAAACTCGTCGAAGCTTTCGGGAAGCTCGATCCAGCGGTGTTCGTGGAATAACGTGAAATGTCCTCGCCGAAAACAGTTGAACTCGGTTTTCAACGCTTCACTGAGAGGAGAATCCTGGCTTGCTCCAGCCAGCTTCACGCTGTCGACTTCATGACCCTGCAGAAAACGTCTTAGTTCTTCCGCCAGTAGTTGGCAGTTTTCTCGGGTGGCGTTTCCCAGCAGCCCCCCACGGACGAGAACTAATTGGCTGACGAACGGCTCGAATACTGTTGCGTACCCGATTTTCAACCTTAGTCGGCCCCGTTCGACGGCTCCAACAAGCAAACAATCTGGTCGACCGCCCCTGGAGATGACAATAACGTGGGACCGGACGAATTCTGGTCGAGACCGCGCATGCGCCAGACAGAAGTCCAGGTCCGCATCCGGATCATTGCACCAAAGACTCCAAACCTCCCTTAGGTCCTCGATTTCGGCAAAAGTCCGAGCCGTACGTATCACCGGCGAATTGTCGCGGGATTCCGCTTCTTTCCGATCCAACGAAGAGGCGGGTTGTTCAAAAGGACTATCGACGTCGCTAGAAGCAGGATAAATACTGATTGCCATAATTCGGGGCCCCTACTAATTCCGATATTAACTTCTTGAGGCAGCGACCACTGGGGAGGGCATACTAAACGGAGATACACGTGACCTTACCCGATCAAGAAAATGGTAGTCAGTTGGTTTCGTGAGAGTGGGCGGGTTTCCAGGTCCCACTGAGAAGAGATCGAACTTTCTGTCGTTGTTCCTTCCGTAGGAAGGCGACGACTTCCTCAGAGACGGGCCTCTTTCCCAGGGATGCGCAAGACCAAACAAATCCCGCCGCTCGCGCGATGCTTCCAAGAATCACGGGCGCTTCCGGCGTTCGTTCCAGGCATTTCAGAATCTCGAACACTGGGTCGCAGCCGAACGCATAATCCATCCTTCCTTGCCGGAATTTGTACCGGAGCAGATTGTCCCCTTCTCCTGTACGACGGTGATGGAATATCTTCAGATCGGGGAAGGCTTCCGCTTCCCAACCCTTCATTCGTGCGCAGATCTGCGCGTGCCAATCTTCGCCGCCGTACTCCAGAATTGCATAGCCTCCAATGGCCTCATAACACTCGCGACGAACAAGCTGAGCCGCATGGGCAACCGAATAAGGACGATTCGAACGCCGGCTGCGAAACTCTCCCTTCATCTCGTCGAAAACATAACCGCCAGCGATTCCCAGAGTGGGGCACGCCTCAAGCCGGCGAATCAAATTGATGAAATACGACGGCTCAACTGAGATGTCAGAATCCAAATTGCCGATAAACTCGAACGCAATCCCGTCGAGAAGTTTGGCACCTGCCCGGAGAGCCCTGACCTTGCAGCCAAAGTTCCTGCCCGGTCTTCTGCTCAAACGGAGGAAGCGAATGAATCCGTTCTCCGCCGCGTACTTGGAAATGATACCGTCGGTCCCATCCGTAGAACCGTCACTGACGATGACCCACCGACCTGGCCTAAGACTTTGAGATAGTACCGACTGAATCGTTCTTTCAATGTTGGCCTCTTCGTTGTAGGCGGCAGTCAGCAACAGGTAGGGGCTAAGGTTGTGCGAATGCTCGTTGGGAGCGCAATTCATTGCAGTAGACCTAAACCGCCTCGTGCACGAGTTGGCCATGTCGTACTTGAGCGATGTACTCGCCAACGCCGTCCTGCCATGGCCGAAAAACATTCAGGCCTAGGCTCTTGAGTTGGCGATTTTCGAGGACAGAGAATTTGGGACGCGGAACTTTAGCGGGGAACTCATTCGGCCCTGCGACCTGGAGATTCACTTTGGCCCCGGTCAGCGTGAAAATCTGCTTTGCAAATCCATGCCAGGAGCAACTCCCTTCCGCCGTGGCGTGATACAAACCAAAGGCATCAGTTCGGCTCAACACTACCATTTGGTGTGCCAGTTCCGAGGTGGCGGTCGGAGTAACTGTTTCGCTGTCCACCACTCGCACCACGTCCCGCTCCCTGGCCAATTTCAACATTAGGTCAATGAAATTCAACCCTCCCTTGGCTCGACAGGGGTTTTGCCCGTAAAGCGCAGATGTGCGCAGTACGAAATGCTTCTCAAGGATGGACCGAACAAAGAACTCGCCCGACAGTTTGGTATTGCCATAGAGGTTCAGTGGCCGCGGCGTGTCTGCCTCCTCGTATGGACTAGTCTTCTGTCCGTCGAACACATAGTCAGTGCTGACGTGCATCAACACGGCCTTCAGATCGCGGGCGACGGTCGCCAGATTCGACGCGCCGAGTCCATTCACGGCAAATGCTTTCTGCGGCTCCATTTCACATTTCTCGACGTGGTGCATTGCTGCCGTGTTCACGATGACATCAGGGTGTAACGGTCGAAGGCATTGCGAAACGCTATCGACGCTCGCCAGTTCGATATCCGAATGAGTAAGGGGAATGACGTCGTCGCCGTTAGCGACAAAAGCTTGGACAACGTCGAGGCCCAGCTGTCCGTTGGCACCAATCACTGCGATTTTCATTGTTGGCTCTTTTTGGAGATTCGTTGCTTCAATTCTGTTCTTATCGTTCGAGGACGCGGCCCATTACCGGAATTGCCAGTGCGGGTTCTTCGCCATTCTCGACGAGACGTACCGGATCGACCTGCCAGTTCCACCTGAACGTCACCTTATACGCATCCAGCCGTTTCTGCCGCTCGGCTGACGGTCGTAGGAGCTGGAGCAGTCCGAGACCGATCCGCCTGACGAGCAGCCATGCCAAAGTAGCCTGCTGGCAACGGCGGGCTCCAGTTTGGCCCTGGCACTTGTAGTAATAGCGATAGCGGGTCACGTATTTATCCAACTCGAAGCCCAACGGGAAGCGCTTTTTGGTAGAAGTGCCTTTCAAGTGGGTGATGGAAATATCTGGTGTGTAGAGCACTGAATAAGCAGATTCCCAGACGCGCCGGCACAGATCCGTGTCTTCGTAATAGTAAAAGAACTGTTCATCGAACCCGCCAAGCTGCTTGAGCAAGTCACCTCTCATCAGGATGAAGCAGCCCGCGAGCTGTCCCACGGTGCGTTCGCCGTCTCCGTTCCAGCCGACATAAATGCCCGGGTTGAACCAATTGGAGATGCGCGTCAGGGCACCGAGATGAAGGGCGGACATCCACTCCCCCCGGATGCTTGGCAGTGGCCGGACATGCTCCTGGTAGGACCCATCGGGATTCACGACACGGCATCCCAGCGCTCCGGCTTCCGGATGCCGGTCGGCAAACGCCACCATCCTGTCCAGCGCGCCATCGTGGATGATCGTGTCGGGATTCAGAATCAGCACATATTCGCCGCGGCTGGCTTCAAATCCGACATTGTTTCCTTTGGCGAAGCGCAGGTTGCTTCCGTTTTCGATCAAATGCACCTGCGGATAGTTCTCCCGGACAAACTCGATGCACCCATCGCTCGAGCCGTTGTCGGAGACGATCACTTCAAATTCGATCGAACGGGTGCCCTCATAAATCGAGCGCAGGCAATCACCGATGACTGCCAGGTCGTTCCAGCAGAGAATGACGATGGATAGTTTCATAGCGCAGTTCCTCGCGTGGGTGCGGGGTGGTGCTCGAACCACATTGCAGGTCCGGTTACCGGCACAACGTCAGCGGGCAAATTGTTCTCAACATCATTCGCAAGGGCATGTTGCGCGGCACGATCACGGGCGGTCTTACACGACGCATGGGCCGCGGCGGGGATCATCCCCAACAGGGCGTACCAGGCCACAATCGTCTGGTCGAAGTATCCGATCCCGAAAAATGCGACCACATTCGCGAACAGCGATGCCCCTAACGTCCAGATCAATAATTCTTGCCTGCGACTTCCCCCTGCCGCGCGGAGCGCCTTCCCGACGTATTTGAAGGCATAGACGATCATGGCAAGGAACGCCAACAGCGGAATCAGGCCAGCGGTGTCCGCTGTTCCTACGTATTGATTCGACAGGTCCCACATGTCCCAGCCCCAGTCGGCGTATGATTTGGTCCCGATCAGCCACCAGTCCTTGAAGTGCAGAATGGACTGGTTGATGAGCTGGTATCGGTGATAGGACGACGATCCGCCCGCTAGATCAATGCGCGAGATCAGATGCCACACCGGCGCCTTCATGACCAGGTGCAGGCTGACCAGGGTCAGCACCAGGCCCCAGCGGATGGGGCGCATCCACCGGCGGATCGGCCAGAGGCTGAGGGCAAGCAATCCTCCCAAGAAACCCAGCATGGCCGTGCTGGAGCTGGCTGCCCACGCCATAACCGCCGCGGCTCCAATTCCCATGGCCGCCAAGGTACGGCTGCTCTTCTGCCTCCACCATAAGCCCGCGAACAACGGCAGCGAGATCGCTCCAAAGGTTCCCGCCAGGATGGGATGCCCGAAAACGCCGGTCGCCCGGAAGCCATTCTCGCGCTCGATAGCGGAGCCGTACATGGAGGCATGCGCGCCCCCTAGGTAGGCATAGAAGGGATTCTTCCCGGTTATGTGCTCGTAGCTCATGATCGCAGCCGAGACCAGGCAGACATAAGCCAGCATGCGGACTGCCCGTAGTACGTCCTCTTCGTCACGAATCAGAAAGCGCAGCAGGAAGTACGCTCCGAATGCCGAGTACAAGTAGCCCAGCTGAAAAATCACCGCCGCCGATTGCGGGTAGAGGAGCACGCCGTTCAGGGCCGTAAAGAGGGTGAGGACAATCATTGCAAAATCGATCCGGTTCCATCCCCCGCCGAGCAGATTCTTCCCCGAGATCTTCGCGCGGATCATCCGGACCGCACCGAAGATGATCAGCACCCGCAGCATGGGAAAGTGCACCGACCCGAGGAGCAGAACCTGGTCGTTCGGGATCAGCAGGGCCGCGGCAACGAAGGCGGCGATCGCTCTGTTCCGCGATCCAAAGCAGATCAGCACACCCGCGATCACTACCGCGAGCAGGATGATCGGATGGACCATGGATTGCGCCACGCCACCACCGAATCTCAGATTTTGGGGTTCCACGAAAATCGACTACGCCATGAGGAGAACCGATCCACGAACTATCATGAATCAGTTCTCGGGCTTCGTTCCCATAACAAACGAGTGCAAAGAACCATTACTAACGACCGGAAATGTCATGAATTCCACGCGAGAATATCCGATCGCAGTCAAGGCTCGATACAGTGGCTCCTGTTCGTAACTTGTGCCGTGCATCGGCGGAGCAGCGCCATGTTTCATCCTAAAACGTTTGTAATTTGACCGAACGTCCAGAAGGCTCAGGAGTGCTGTATATAGCAGGCGGCAGAGCGCCGCAAACTTCATGCTCACCGCAGCTGGCAGACTGTGGATAGGAAGGTGAACCATGAAAGTGCCAGAAGGCTTTAGGACGCGAAACGCTTCTCGAAAATAGTCGTATCCGGCGTCAACGTCTGGGAGGTGCTGTAGGACGTGACAAGAGAAGACAGCATCCACGGACCGATTACCGAGAGGTATTGTAAGTCCTTGAGTTTCGTGCCAATCGATATTTACCGACGCTATATGTCGCGACGCATAGCCGAGCATGTCTTTCGAGACGTCGAGAGCGTGACCGTGCTGAAATGCCAAAGCGAGTTGCTTGGTAATGCGTCCCGCACCGCAGCCAATTTCTACAAACGTCCCTGGCGTATACCCGTATCTTCGCCAATGTTCCTCAAAATCCTTCCAGTCCGAGGCGCCTAGTTTATAGAACGCTTCATCGGTCCATGGAGCGCTATCATCAACGCCCTTTGTTTTCCAACTGGCAACGCCAAATAGCGGATCTCTGCGACCCCATTCAAGCCATTCTGAGTTAGTCTTGAGCACTTTTTGGACCTCTAGAGAAACGAGACTCATCGGAATTTGATTTCGAGAGAGGAGGTTCGTTGATGGATTAGACGTTCGGCCTGGCGAGTCCGACCCGAAACGATCTTTTCGGTCGGCTGAAGGATATTGAAGCGTCCACAGCCGAGTCCGCAAAGATCTGCCCTAATTTCTATTCATAAGGCGCTACTGCACAGTTGCCGTCAAACCCGAGGGCGGATTTAAGGCTGAAGCGGTGCCCCAGAGATATGCCCCTATGTCCCATGCGCCGGAGGATGGACGAGCACTGGAAACCCTCTGCGGGCAGACGGATTGCGCCACGCCGCTGCTCGTTTGTTCTTTGCAGGCCTGCGTCGAATCGTTAACGCTGGCTCCGTTTGGCCACGAAGAAGTCAGGTTGACACCCTGCCCCACCGTCGAGTTTGTCGAGGAGGTAGGCGCGAAAATATCTCCCGTTGTGTAACCCTGGCTGGTCGCCGTTGCATTGGTCATGCCCAGGTTGTTGCTGGTTACTGCCCCACTTGGCATGTTTCCGGCAAATGTGGTCGAGGAATCGTTGATACAGTGATTGTTTTTGGCCGTAAAACGCCAACTGCCCGAGTACCAGAGATTCGCGCAGGCGGCCCATCGCACTGTATTGTTATAGAAGTAGATAGTTGAACCTCCTGGCTGTCCGCCGTTTTGAGGAATCTGGGGACCGTTCGCTCCTCCTGATGCGCTGGCACCCATGTCCCAGATATTGTTCCAAACGAAATCAATTTCGTTTGGCCCATTACCGACTTGCAGCCCCTCACACGTCTGGATGTTGTGAATCCAATTGTCGTGAATCCACATCGTGACCGTGCCCGTCACCACTCCTGTGCTCTCGATGCAATTCGGATGTTGCGCACCACTTTGCGTTGGTGTAGTAAACGACATGTTGATGTTATACATGTTGTTACCGCTGACCTCGATCGTAGAGGTCCCCCAAGTCGGTCCATACCAGCATTCGACGAGGTTGGCGCAAATGTTATTCCTCATGCTCCACTGCATCACGCCGCCACCCGAACACATACTGTTGGATGTGGCGCAGTTCGCCCCATCTCCGTCGATGTTGTCCATCACTGAATACTGGATCACGCAGTGTTGACAGGCTGGAGTCGTGTTCACCTGAGTGATGATTAATCCGCCGATGTCTGTTGTGCCAGCGGCGAGATTGTGGGTCCATTTATGAAAATACCAGTCGTTAACCATAATATAGTCGGCATCCTGCGACAAAATGTAGCCCTCGCCGGCCCAGCAAGAGCCGTTTCCCATCGCCCAATAGAAGTTGCGAGCTTCGATGGAATTAAATGTGGTATAAGTCGTCCCCGTTAACACTAGGAAGAAATGAGGCGCCCCGCAAGTGGCGGGCGGATTCAGTTCCGTATTTCCGCCATCGAAAATAGGGCGATTCCACCCGGACGGGCAATTCGTCGTGTTGTACCACGCCCGGTCGACGTCAATTGCAATCCGGTTGGATGATGTTCCACCCCATGTCCAGGTGATCGGGAAATTCGCATTGCCCCAAACGTCACACCCACGAAGAATGAAACTATCGCCGGCAGCCGGCGTGCGGCTTCCAGCCCAGGTTCTCATGCCGGGAGCGTGCGCCCATGCCGCGCTCTGCGACGTGCCGCTGTTGGAGTCCGATCCATTAGCGGCGATGTAGTATGTGGTTGCGGAACCGCTAGTCACAAACATCATGCTCAGAATCACGGTAAAAACTAGATGGGGGAGGAAGCGGTTCATTCGGGGTCTCGTGTCACAAGAGTTTTTGTGAATCTGGCAACTAGCCAGCTTTGTGACAGCGTATTTCAGTCAGCGCGTTCCCGCTACATCTCAGAGGGACAAGTCCCTTCCATGACCCCACGTTCGTGGCTGTCCTGCAAACGGCCTGTTTTTCGGTAACTGTTGCAAAAATTTACACCGCTTCCCGCGCGCTGCGAAAGAACATGGCTCCAGCCAGTCCGTAGGCCAGCAGGCATCCCAAAATGCCAAAGATGATGGTGGGAGCGGGTTGAGTGGGCGCTCCCAAATACCGGGTGGCAAGCCAGAGGGCGGCAATCAGCAGCGAGGCGGCCGATGGAATCAGAAAAGTCTTCCAGTACTCAGCCAGCCGCAAGCCCGTGACTTTGCGGATGCGCTCCACCTGCAGCAGGTAGCCGATGACAACCGCCACCAGGCAAGCCAGTTGTCCGGCCCAGATGCCCAGACCTTTCGACAGGGGATAGACCAGCGCGAGCACCACCACCGCCATGGCGGCCACGCTACGCCGGTGCAGCTGCGGCAATCCCTTGGCATAAAAGACGATGGTGATCAGCACATTCAAAATGCTCAGGAAGGAGGAGGCGGCGGCGATGACCAGGGCTGTAGAGACCGCGCCGTAACGCTGTCCATAGATCAGGACCAACAGGGAGTGGCCGCAGAATCCGACAAACACCAGGGCCGGCAGGCCCAGCATCACCACCGCCGAGGTGGTCTGCAGAAGCACTCGATTCATGCGCTCTGGATCATTCTGAATGCGGGAGAGAGCCGGCAGCAGCGTCTGTCCCAAAATTGCTGTAAGAAAAACAGCGGGCGTCTGCACCAGGTAGACGGCCATGGAGTATAGTCCCAGGTCGGACGCGGGGAATATCTTGGCCAGCACAAAGATGTCGGCGCGCGTGAAAATGAGGTTAAGGAGCGCCAGGCCGAACATGCCTTTGGAAAAGTGCAGAAGATCCCATAGCGCCGGCCTGTCAATCGTGAACCGCGGAAGGTACGGGCAGACCACATAAGAAAGGATGAAACGGGCTGCGTTCTCCGAGCAGTATCCAATGGCCAGCGCCCACACATCGCGCATGTAGAAACTCAGGACTACGGTGGTCAGCACGCCGAGAATCCCGCCACCATTCTGAACCGTGGCCCAGCGGGAGTACTTCATCTGCTTCATGGCCACGATGGCCCGTGGACTCATGAGCCCGTCGAAAACAATACTGAGAGTGGCAATCCGCGCCAGGGGAGCCAGCTCGGCGTTGCCATAAAAATGGGAGATCAGCGGAGCGGCCAAATAAATGACCGCGTAAATCGAGATGGCGCGGGCGGCCGAAAGCCACCAGGCGGCGCCCGCATACTTGTCCTCGCTGCCTCGCGGATTCTGAATCAGAGCATCTCTGACACCAACCTCGGCCAGAATCGAAATCAGGGTTGCGGCCGAGAGCACGATGGCCATGGTTCCGAAGGCTTGCGGAGCCAGCAATCGGGTAAGCAGCATGTTGCGGGCGAAGCGGATGAGCTGCTCGACGAAGCTTCCGGCTCCCAGCCATGCGCCCCCGCGGTACACACTCCCCTTTAAACCATCGGCGGTGATGATTGCGTCCGCCTGCGCCCTGAGTTTTCCGTACGCTTGAGAGATGAATGACATTCTGATTGGCTTTGGAACTCTTTCTTAGGAATGCGACGCTGGCCGCGCTAGAGCGACGTTGGTAGGCTTAGAACCTCTAGTCCGTGAAAAAATCCGCTTCATCCTTCTTCTTGCAGACCGGAAGTAGGGCTGCCAGCGGTAGGCTCCCAGCATTTTCAGCTTGAATTCCAGCGGCCAGTCCCAGGGGTCGACCCCGACGCGTCCGACGACAAACTCGAGTTGGACAGAGCTGATCATCTTCGGCTCGATGCTGAACACGCGCTGGTATCCTGCCTCTCGGCACTCGGATACCACAGAATTGCTGAACTCTCCATGCGGGAAGCTGAAGATTGTAACGGGACGATTCAGAAGCAATTCGAGCTTCTTGCGCGATTCGACGATTTCCCGCGCCGCCGCTTCCGGTCTCAATTTTGCGAGATCAGGGTGCGTCAAGGTGTGCGAGCCCACGGAGATCAGATCTGGGAGCCCCTTCAACTGCTCCGCCGACATCACCCGTTCTGCTGGATCGTAGTAGGAGGCACTCCACTCAGGCTTGGTGCCGAGTGTGTCCGCCACTACGAAAACGGTTGCGGGGATATTCATCTTGAGCAGCACGGGGACGGCATTTTCCACAAAGCTTGCGAGTCCATCGTCGAAAGTTATGGCGACGGAGTGCGTTTGTGTCGCAAGATTGTCTATGCCGCTGAGCGCGATCGGCGTGACCTGACCGGCCAGCATTCTCATTTGGACTTCGAAACGATCGCGGTAGCTTTCAGCGACGCTGTGGTAATACAGCACCACGCAAGTTCCGGGTTGATGTGGGTTGTACAGTCGCCGGACGCGCTCTGTTGCAAGGCGACATAGCCAATAAAGGAATGACACCCCGACCTTGATCAAGCGAATCACAGACCGTCCGATTGACGGTCGGATCGCGCTCGGAGTCGCGCTCATGCAGCAGTTACCATCTTTGCGAGTACCTGAAATCGTTCTGCCTCAAGCTGGGGCAGGGGAAGCCACTGGACGAACGTCCGTCCAAAGAAGGTCCTCTTGCGGGCAATACCTAACATATGGCGCGGGTACGCGGTCTTCGCAGTGCCCGACAGAGATGCCCGGTTCCATGCCGCCACATCGAAGTGGGCGCGGGTCATGTTTTGTGCCCTCATCTCTTTTAGGACGTAGTTGAGCAGGTACGGCAGGAAGCGGCGTCCGCGATATTCCGGGAAAACCAGGAAGTCATAGACCATCGCATCCCCTGCACCCAGCGGATAGTAGTACGGCTCCAGAGTGCGCCCACCAACAGACCACATGTAGCCAGCCAGCTTGCCCTCAGATCGCAGCAGCCATATGGTTGCGCCATGTTGCAGGCGGAGCGAAAAGGCCGGTTCGGTCAGTTTGCGATTCCAGAAGTCGACGATCTGATTCCAATCGCTTGCTGCGATCTCTTCGCGGCTGTTTTTCTGTTCAACAGTCAAGTGGTCGCGGAGATTGGGCCAGTCAAAGGATTCGACAGGACGGGTGAGATCCCAATAGAAGACAACCATCTTGCCCGACGTGAGGGCTTGACTTAGAAAAAGCCCGACGCGCTCGACGCTAGCGCGGAAACCGTGACGACGGTAGTAATTGGTCAGACGAGAAACCGCATGAAAGAAGAACACGTTAACCTCCTAACCTTCGATGCAGTAGATGAAGTTGACGCCGCAGGACTTGGCCGACTGCCACCAAGCCTGCACTCAAATGACTCTCACAGGCACTGAGCGCTGCCATGTGCGACACATCTGTTCCGGACAGGCCGTTCTTGAAGTGATGTACTCCGGGATTTCCGGCGGGATCGATTCCGCCCAAATCGTAAAAGCGGGTTCCGTTTTTCTTGAGCGATTGAATCGCGGCCCATTGCAGGCGATAGGAGCCTTTGGCCTTCATCCCATCTGCATTGGTAGCGCCGAGCAAATAGATGGCGGAGTCGCCAAGTGCAGAATAAACCAATCCGGCTACAGCCTTTCCTTGTTGCCGGCAGATCAGGATTTTTAGCCGCTGGGCCTCCGGCAAACGTTCCTGAATCCCGCGAAACTCGTCGATATCCACAGCCGAATCAAAATGCTTGCGCATCCTCATTTGCTTGTACAGTTCACAGAACTCGTCGTAACTGTCGCAACTGTTGTCCTCGGTCACCTCGAGATCATTCCGGGTTGCCGCGTTCAATTGATTGCGCCACTTCTTGTCCAGGTTCCCCCGCAGCTCATCGAGGGAGGGTGAGAAATCAAGGACAAAGGTCCGGTAGCTCTCATTGCTGATCCCTGCTCCGCGATCGAACCTGGAGAATGCGGCGCCGAACAATTCTGCCCGCGGCAAACCGGCAAACGCGTTAGGAAGGACTTCCAAAAACAGGCCTCGCTTTGTTACGTACTCATCGTGGAGTGCCTTGGCGATGGCCTCCAAGATTTCGTGATCGAGGTCGCCTCCCCGCCTGTGACAGATTGGCCCCCACCTGAGATAAGCAACGCCCATGCGGAGGCGGACCGGACGGATGATTCTCAGTTGTGCCATCGCAACCACGTCCGAGCCGGATCTGAGAACCAGATGACTGAGGTTCTTCTCGTGCCACCGTACTGCCCCATACGCCCAGGTCTGGTAGATATTCGCGTCATCGAAGTGTTCGAGCAGTGTTGACCACTCCGACTCCGTCACCCTGTCGACTTCGACCTGAAACCTGTGGCAAGAGCGATCGGCAGGCGTTGCCAGATCGATCGTCTCGACCGGCAAACAATCAAGTATTTCCATCTGCGCTTGGCTGTGCGGCACTCGAGATATTTGGCGGGGGAACGGCTGATATCAAGCTGAAATCGGCTCGGGCGTCTGCAAGACCGACACAGGCTGCTGCATGTCGTGAATGCTGATTTCGCTCTCGATATTCTTGAAGGTCTGAATATTCGAATAGTTAGGATTGTCGAGATCCTGGAACTTCTTGAAATTGTCGATCAAGTTATACACGATCGCCTTCACGTCACTGGTGGGATGAAAGCTCAATACATTCGCTGCCTTTTGTGTATCGACTTTGTAATTTCGGACGTCCTGAATGTGCTTAATGTTCAGGTTCACAGGCAGATTCAAGCGTTCGCCAATCGCGGCCTTCACGAGATCGGCCACCTCGCCAACCGTATAGTTTCCGGAAGCCACATTGAAGATTCCAGAAATCTTCGGATTCGCCTCGATGGCCCGGATATACGCGGTCGCCGCGTCTTCGATGCCAAGCAGAGGGCGCCAGATCGAAGGATTGTTCACCGTGATCACTCGATCCTTCATGGCTGACTTGAACATCGTGTTGACAATCAAATCCAGGCGCATGCGGGGGCTGTAACCGGAAATTGTTCCCTTACGCAAAGAGATTACCGAGAAGTCGCTGTTGCCGAGTTGTATGACCGCCTGCTCTCCCTGAAGCTTGGAAATACCGTAGGGATAGCTGGAGCTCACGGGGCGGGTCTCGTCGAACAGTTCGTTTTCCGTATATCCGTAGACTGAGCACGAACTCGCGTACACGTAACGCTTGACTCCCGCGATCTTTGCAATGTACCCGAGGTATGCGGGCGCGGCTGCATTAAAAACAAAATTCTTGGCGGGAGAGTATTCAGCCATCGGATCGTTCGAAAGCCCGGCCATGAATACCACCTGGTCATAGGACTCCAAATCTTCGACCGTGAGTTGGAAGATATCCTTGTTCAGCACGCCAACCTGCCTGGGCAGGTGATTGCCGAACCAGAACAGGTCAACTACGTCGACTTTGTACCCACGTTCCAGGAGTCTGGGAATTAGGACCGATCCCAGATAGCCAGCGCCGCCTGCGATTAGTAGTTTCATAGTTAGCTCCGTGATGAGAGTTCCATTTCAAATTGGGTGGAATATTGGAAGTTATCCGATACCGGCGATGCTAACCACTGCGACAGTGTCTGTGCGTTGCGGTCCTTGTCAGACACGCTCACGTCAGTCAGAGGCCATTGGATGCCAATGGCGGGGTCGTTCCAGCGAACCGCCGACTCGGCCTTGCTGTTGTAGATTCCCGTGCACTTGTACTGAATCTCTGAAGATTCAGCCAGCGAGCAGAAGCCTCTTGCGAATCCAGATGGAGCCCAGACACAACGGCGATTCTCCGCCGATGCCTCGATCCCAACCCACTGTCCCAAGGTGGGCGAACCTTTCCGGATATCAACGGCGACCAAGAACGCGGCTCCTACCGTCACACGCATCAACTTCCCCATCGGCGGTTCCCACTGGAAGTGCAGCCCTCGGATCACTCCCTTGGCTGAGCGCGAGTGATTGTCTTGGACAAATTCGGTCGGCAAACCGAGCGACTTAAACTGATCTGCACGAAACGTTTCGGAGAAGAACCCGCGGCTATCTTGAAAGACGTCTGGGACTACCACAACCACATCATTGAGATGTCGCGATTCAATTCTTATTTGCATGTATTAAAGCCTCCAAACTTTCCCCAAATTCTTTGCTGCGCCATGCCTCGGATGTCACACGCGATTGCCGCAAGAGCCCGGATTTCCTTTTCGCGAATTCCGCCACAATTACTTGCACAATCCGCTGTGCCGCTTTGCCATCCCATTTTTCAGGGATTCCGGAGTCCTTCCGCCTATGCAATTGCTCACGAATTGCCTCCCGGATGCCCTCTGTGGCTGTGCCGGCGATGGTATTGGTTCCGCGGGTCACAGTCACCGGGCGCTCTGTGTTCTCTCTGACAGTTACGCACGGTACTCTGAGGCACGTGGTCTCCTCCTGGATGCCTCCGGAGTCGGTAACCACTAGAGCGGCATGCTTCATAAGGCAGAGGAAGTCCAGGTAGCCAAGTGGCTGCAACACCTGAATGCCATGGGTATTCTTTGCTGGTTCATTCTCGGTACTCCCGTCCACCCCTTCGAAATAATGCTCAAGCCCGAACTCGGCGATCCGCTTGCGCGTTCGGGGATGCGCCGAAAACAAAATTGGGCAGGACTTGGAAAGTTCATCGAGCCCATCGAGAATGCTCTCGAAAGTCTGGCGATCGTCCACATTGGAAGGCCGGTGTAAGGTGAGGAGGGCATAGCGGAGAATGCTAATCCCGCCATTTGAACCTCGCCGCAGGCCAAACTGCTCGAGAACACGAGACTTGTCGGCCCTTTCCCCTGAGGCGAGAAGGGAATCAATCATAGTGTTGCCCACGAGGTGGATCTTCGCGGCATCAATCCCTTCGCGATGCAGGTTTTGCATCCCGCTTTCTTCGGTGACGAATAACAAATCAGAGAGATGATCAGTCAGGATCCGGTTGATCTCTTCTGGCATGGCAGAATCGAACGAACGCAGTCCGGCTTCCACGTGAGCAATCAAGGGCCGCGATCCCTTTGAGTCCAGAGGAATCTTCGAGGCTACGAGAGCGCAAGCGACTGTAGAGTTAACGTCTCCTACGACCACGAGCACATTTGGTTGTTCCTGCAGCACAACGCCCTCAAATCGCCGCATGATTTCCGCGGTTTGGACGGCGTGGGAAGCAGAACCAACCCCCAATTGGATGTCTGGTTGGGGAAGCGAGAGATCGGAGAAAAACGCAGCTGACATCGCTTCGTCATAATGCTGGCCCGTATGCACCAGAACACACGCGATCTTGTCAGCGGCTCCAACTTGGTTGTTGTGAGCCCTGATTGCGAACGCGAGCGGAGCCGCCTTCATGAAATTGGGCCGCGCTCCCACGACAATCATGACTTTCATATAAGATTCCTCATTGGACCTGGACCTGGGCCCGTGGCATTGCTTGAACTGCGCCGGAATTCCGGCTTCGATTTGCGAACGCATACAACAGCCATCCCAGCTCATATGGACGGCATTCGAAAAGGATGCTCAACGATTCAGGATCTTCGTTCTGTACAGCATCAGCGTAATAGCCAAAGGCCGCTTGCAAGTACTTGCCAAATGGACGCCGTGTCCGAAAGATGCATCGCCAGATCACACCGCAGGAAGCATCCTCCATGTTCACGCTCAGTTCATTTTTGGAGTCGATCCAATCCAGTCCGTCGTAGATCCAGGAGGTGAAGTCACGCTGAAGTAGGTCCCCGAGCGCGAACAGTGCCATTGGACCCATCGCGTGCTGATGTACCGAGAAAACCGGATAGCCCTCGACGACGCGACCGCGTTTAGCGTCGTAGTGCCACCACCACTGTCCTAATGGACCCTGCACCTGGCAAAGCGCAAGGGCACATTTCAATGCGCGTTCTGCGGCTTCCTCGTGTTGGTAGGCGGCGGCAAACTGCGTTAGCGCATAGATGGGATAAACCTGATCTGCGAACGTGCCCGTTCTGCCCCGAACCATGCCCGCGACGCTGGCGGACGTTGCCATGTGTCCAAAGAACCCATGCGTGCCTTGGTTCTTCGTCAGGATTCCGTACGTCTTAAAAGCGAGGGTTTCCAGGTGGGGCAACTTGTCCCGAGATGATTGGGCCCAATAAGAAAGTCCTGTCAGAAACCAAGCCAGTTCCATCGTGGCGCCCCGCCTGGCATCTTGATAACTGAGCAGGGCTTTCTCTGGGTTCAGTCGGGCTTCGAGTTCTGACAAGCGCTCAGGAAAGACCTTCGCGGAAAGCCACAACAGGACGCCGAGATCGCCAATGTTGTCCAACCACTTGAGATCCGAAAGCAGCGTTGCGAAGATCGTGCTCTTGTCAAACCGAGAATCCCCGCCCGCCTGCTCGAGGCGATCAAGACCTAGCAGGGTCATCATGGTGTAACGCCTCGACAAGCCTTCGCGAACCACGTCCCGATTGGTTTTCTTCAGCCGGTAACAAAACAGCTGTTGCGACTGGTCAAACATCATCGCCAATCCTTTAATAGCTAGTGTCTGGATGCGATCTATCGTGCACTCTAGATTCGTGACGGCCGAATCCTCCGTATATTGGGTATCCGGAGCGATCATCTACTAACTCCTTCCATCGCTAGTGCTTTCAGTCCAAGATGAGAATTCAGCGCCCGTGTGACCTCGTTTACGATGTACTGAAGCGCAGGAACATTGCGATCTTGCGGGCATGCTGGACGATTCCAGCGAACAAGTTTGATTTTCGTGCGCACATCATCGACCGTGTGAAGGAGCGTCAGACGTCCTTGTTGTGCGAGATAATGATCGACGGCTCCGATTTGCCCCCGAAATATGCTATAGACGGGTACTCCTAGAGCAGCAGCTTCCCGGTTCATTGTTCCGCCGCCACTCACCACCAGATCTGAGAACCACATCAGATTCAGTCCGTCCACAGGTGAACTCGGAATCAGCATGCAACCACTCGCGATCAAGTCCCTCCATTCTGCTTCGAGTTGCTTCCGTTGCCGCGCATTTCTAGGCAGCGTCACGGCGCGAATCTTGGGGAAAGAGGACAGCAGGCGCATGGTTTCCGCAAAGAGCTTTTCGCTCTCCGGATTGTGGTAGTGAGCCTCAGTAGCCGGCGGCCGCACTGTTACCACGAGATCGTCCTGCGAAATGTGAAGTTGCGAATAGATGGACGAATCAGGGCGAAAACGCGGGATGTAAACATCTTCTTTGAGGCCGGGATATTTGAGGACTCTCTCCGATTTCTTGCTCATCAGTCCGTCAGGAATCACATCGGGCATTAGAATCCAATCGGCTTCAAGAAAACCGGTCTTAATCGAATACTCATAGTCATGCATCATCATTGTGGGGATGCCCAGAATCTTGCACGCCAGGACTTGTGCTCGCGAACCGTGAGAAATTGCCAGATCTGGACGCGCTTTGAGCACAGTTGGAATTAGTTCGCAGACTCGCGTGCAGTTGCACAATACCTTGAGAATTTTGTTTCTTCCCCAGTGGCTCCCGATCACTTTACAGCGAAGCGCGAAGAAGTCTAGGAGTTCGCAAACCTGATACATATTCCGCGCAGTAAGGAACACGTCAATCCCTCGTTGTTGCAATTCCTCCACGATTGGTACAAAAAAGGGAACATGCGGGGAATTATCGATGTCAATCCAGACTTTTCTATTTGCTTTCACGCCTACCTTCACGGGATATGCCATGCTTCCGGCCGGAGCTTCATCTTCGTCCGGATTGCATAGGTCTGTTGTCGGTGCTTCAACGACGGCAAATGGCGTATCACCTTGACTATTCACTTCAGAACTCCTTCTGACGAGAGAACAAGAAACTAGAATGCGTCGTTGCCAAAGAATACGGCCTTAGGTGTCTGCAGAAGAATCCGTATATCAAGCCAGAGCGAGCAGGTTCGAACGTATCGAAGATCCAGACGTACCATGTCATCGAACCGGACGCGGCTGCGGCCGTTGACTTGCCAAAGGCCGGTGATCCCGGGTTTGACTTCGAGCACGCGCCGGCGATGCCACAAGTCGTATTGCTGGCACTCGTAGGCCAGAGGCGGTCGTGGTCCGACCAGCGACATATCACCTTTGAGTACATTGATGAATTGCGGGAGCTCGTCAAGGCTGGTGTGCCGGAGGAAACGGCCTACTTTGGTGATGCGCGGATCATCCTTCATCTTGTAAACAGCTTTTCCGTCGTTTCCGTCCTTGTATTCTCCGTGGATCACGTGCTTCATGAACTCTTCGTGAATAGTCGGGTCGTTGTTCTCGTACATAGAGCGGAATTTGAGGAAGGTAAAGCTCTTTCCGAATTGTCCCAGCCGCTCCTGGCGGAAGATCATCGGCCCCTTGGAGGTCAGCTTGATCGCCACAACAATTGCTAGAAATAAGGGAGAAAATACGATCAGGGCAAGCACACTGGCCACAATGTCCATGACCCTCTTAATTCCGCTCGAAATACCCTTCCCGTTTCCACGGGTCCTCAAATCAGGGTAGAAGACCGGATTGCTGGGCCGTTTGGGCACTCCGTGGCCCCATTCTTCCGGGAACCAGTGAAACGAAATACTGATCTGGCTGAACTGCTCGAAGCTCAGATTGTTCTGAAGACAATTGCTCATTCGGGTGAGCATCGTATTCAGAATGTTGCTTCTTTCCTGAACGTCAAGTTCAGTGAACGTCACACCCACGACGAGACCGTCCTTATACCACCCAACCACGTCCGTCTCTCTGGTCGATAGAGCGAGTACTTCCAGGATCTTCCCGAGATTACCAGTGGATCCATTGGTCAATCTCTCTTCGCCCAAGTCCAGCAACATCACCAAAAATGGCTTGTGAGATCGTTCGGTCCTCTTTCGTTCCGACGCGATCATCTTATGGAAAGCTCCTTCACTCAAAATGGTGTGAGAGCCTACCGGTTCAGGGTCCGTGGCAAACAGACCGAGTTCTGCATCATCTAGCGAGCGCCGCATATTCACGACTTCTTCTCCTGGGTGTAATCGACGGTGAAGGGAATCTAATAACTGCGATTTGCAAGCTGCGGCATTGGGGGAGGACTGGGGGCGAGTTCAGGATGAGTGAACTACGATTTCACACTGCTTCGAGCAGCTGCGTATCTCTGATAGTAGTTGTGGTGGTTTCCGTTGGATGACCCGTTCAGTACGACTCCGAGCAGGTCGGTTTTCTTCAGACTCTCAAGGGCACGCCTCAGCGGACCTTTTTCTGCCGTGCCTTCGCGCACCACCAATAGGGCACCATCTGAAACGCGGGCCCAAACAGAGGTATCAGCGAGGGGGAGGAAGGGAGGGGAATCTACGATGATCCAATCAAATAGGTTCGTCACTTGGGCCATCAAGCTGGAAAGCCGTCCGGATTGCATCAATTCCAGAGGGTTTGCAGGCGGGTGTCCGGCGGGCATCAGCCAGAAATCTGGTTCTGCCAAGTGATAAATGTTGCTAACCGCCTGCGACTCGCCTTGCAGCCATTCCGCAAGGCCGTTCAGTCTGCCTAAGCCGAACGTGTCGGCAAGTACAGGGCGCCTGAGATCGCCATCAATCAACAGAACTCTGTGTCTTTTTCTGCTGGCCAGTACGGCTGCCAGATTTGCCGACACCAGGCTCTTGCCTTCTTCGGCGATTGTGCTGGTCACCAGCACTTTCTTGACTGGCCGGGTCTGTTGCAGTTGGCGCATCCGCACGCCCAGGAATCGAAACTTCTCCGCTGCAAGGGTTTCGGGTTCGGTGAGGACCACGACGCGGCTAGACGCAACGAGGGAAACGTCCACGGTTTGGAAATACTGGCAGAGAACTCGAAGGAGTCTCTTCTTCCTTCTCTGGAATCTCAAATACCTTTGTCGCGACGGACACAGTATCCGGATACTGGACCCCGGTCTGTTCCACTCCCGACCTTTGCAGCGCGTCAAATAAACGGCTCATGTTTACCGGCTCCAGCAGCAACTGTCATTCTCAGATCTGGTTCAAGTTCTTGGGCTTTCCGCAACGATGCGTAAAGCTCGAGAAGTGTCCTTGCTGCCTTCTCGACTTCGGCGGCATGTCCGTCCCGCTCAGTCCGGCCAGTCATTGAGGGACGTAATACGTTCAGGCGGAAGTCTGCAGCAATTTCCGCAATCATCTCGGGAGTGACGGTTTGCGACTGGCTGGCATATCCGCAAATCAGTGCGTTTTCACACAAGGTGTTGATCAGCCGAGGGTATCCTCGCGATTGCTGGTGCACCTCGACGATCGTTTCCATCGGTAGCAATTCCGCAGGGGTCGGGTGTCCGGCAATTTGGAGACGGCGATAAATGTAGCCAGCTGTCTCATCCAGACTGAGTGGGTGGAGGTGCGAGCGCAGCGCGATTCGCTGCTTGAGTTGCCGTAGGTCCGTCGAGTCCAATTTCTCGTCGAGTTCCGGCTGTCCCACCAACAGGATCTGCAACAACTTTGCTTCCGGTGTTTCCAGGTTGGTCAAAAGCCGGATTTCTTCAAGTAGGTCGGTGGAAAGATAGTGTGCCTCGTCCACCACCAGAACGGTCGTCAGATTCTTCTGGTGGCGTCCGATCAGGTAGGTTCCCAAGCTGAGTAGTAGTTCGCCTTTGGTCTTCCCTGTGGCGGGAAGGCCAAAGTCTCCCGCGATGTATTCCAGAAACTCCGTCGGGCTCAAGCGCGGATTGAATACGTACGCATAAGCAACCTTGGCCTGATTCAGGAGTGCAAGCAGACAGCGAACCAGCAGAGTCTTCCCGGTACCGACTTCTCCTGTCAGAACCACAAAGCCCTTACGCCGGCGCACGCCATAATAAAGAGAGGCCAGGGCCTCGTTATGCTTCTTGGTGGCGAAAAGAAAAGAAGGATCGGGCGTGATCTCGAATGGATTCCGCGTCAGATGGTAGAAGCCCTTATACATTGATCTATTACTCAACCGCGCAGATAACTGAATACTGATCCGGCAGCAATCACCGCGACTACGACTGCGGCGGCCGCCCAACCCCGCCAGGCTGTTTCATTTCCAGAACTTCCATCCGCAGTGGGCCCGATAACCGGAATTTCACAAATCACAGGGACCGGAAGCAGACTCTTTATCTCTTTTTCGCTGTAGAGCCGGTCGTCCGTCATTTCAAAGGCTCCTGCGACGAACACGCCCAGAGCGAGTCCAATTCCCAGCCCGATGCCGCAGAACTTCAGCCTATTTGGGAAATTCCGGCTTTTGCGGCAGGCTTGGGGGATCGACGACGCGGAACCGTTCTCCTTGTTGCAGCAATTCCATGCTGGTCGCCATTTTCGATTCATTCTTCTTTTTCAGAAGATCATCGTAGTTGGCTTTGCTCTGCTCATAGCCGCGAGTCAGGTCCGCCAGTTGCTGCTCTCGAATCGGCTCCGTATTCAAACGTGCCTGATAGTCGTCGACCTTTACCTTCAGAGCTGCAATGGAATGTTCGCGGTTGGCGATCTCCAGTTGGTTCGACCGCAACTGGCTTTCGATCGGAGCCAGTATCGTTGCCTGGGTTGCATCCGTTGCGGACCCGATGGATCCGTCGCCCGCCTGCGCGACGCCATCAGAAGAGCCTATTCTTCAGGCTCGCCAGCAGCTGATCCCGCAGTTTTTCGGTCTTTGCGATCTCCTCTTTCAACTTGCGCACATCGGGATGGCGGTCGGTGTAGTGTGAGCTGAGATCTGCGAGCTGCGACCTGAGTTTTTGCAGTTGTTGATCGATCGCGGGAAGACCTACCGGAGTTCCGTCTGAACTTTTGACTGGTCCTTGCAGCGTACGGTACTGGTCGGCCAGGGTCTGCAAATAAACGCGCTGTTGGCGGGCGGCATTCAGGGAGTCCTCCGCGGTCTGCAGTTGGCCTTGCAAGCCCTGCAAAATCTGAAGATTGGTCGCCAGTTGCCCAGGCATTTCTCCCACATGTTGCCCCTTGAACTGACGGACTCTGTCCTCTTGGGCTGCCAGATCTTTCCGTGCGGCCTCCAACTGGTTCTCGAGGAACTCAGTCGTATTTTCCGATTGCTGCTGGCGCACTTCGAGATTTTGATTGATGAACAGATTGGTCAGCTCTCCTGTGACCTTCTGGGCCAACTGAGGATTGCCTGACATGTAGGACACGTTGAACGCAGTGATCTGATTGCGCGTGTCGCGGACCAGTTCGATAACGATATCCTTGCGCATCCCTGCGACTTTATCGTCAGGCGACGGCTCCGCGTGCTCTCTGGAATAAAGGTGGAACTTGTCGATGATGTGCAGCAGGTTGGTCCGGCTCAGAATCTGCTGCGTGATGCTCTGCATCCGCTCCTGCAGGTTGTCATTGACATTGGGGGTAACGTAGTCCTTCGGCATCGACGGTTGTTCGACCAGAATCAGAGTGGTCGATTGATAGCGCGGAGGCAGCACCCAACTCGCCGCCCACACAACCGCCCAACCGATGAGCAATGGAATCAGAAAATGGAAGTGGCGACGGCGCACCAGACCCAAATAGTGTTGCAGGTCGAAACTTTCTCCGTGTTGCTCCTCTAAATCGTCCGCCATGACTTATCTTCCTAACGCTTTTGAAAACTGATATGAGATGGAAACAAATTCTCGGTTCGTGTCCGGAGTCGCCGAGATGACCTGGATGTTGCTGTAGCTCTGGTGAAGGCGCGTGTAGCCAAGCTGGACGTTCACGTGTTGCCCGATCATCTGCTGTAACGACGCGGTGCCGGAAATCGAGTGCCCGCTATTGAGGCCCAATAAGGGGCTGCCGATGACGTCGTTTTGCGCGTACCCTCCGCTCACAGTCGCGCTAAGCGTTCGCGTAATCTGCTGCCGCGCCGATCCGGTCACACTGTCCAACTGAACTGCCCCAATCAATCCCGAACCGCTCGAGATAATGTGCGTGTAGCTGAGGGCAAAGCTAGTGAGCTTTGCTTGCCAGCCCAGGCTGGCGCCGCCTGCCGGCGTCCACGACCGGACGGGCGGGAGCGGATCGGGCTGAACGGTGTCCGAGTATTGTGGTCCGCCGAAGAGCGAGATCGAAAACTTCGAGGACGTGGGAGCGAAGGTATAGAACAAAAGCGCTGCTTGGGTTTGCGTTTCGTTCGTCAAACCCGTCGGATACGCTAACAATCTCTGGTATGCGTACGTGACACCAATGTACTGCCCCCTGGCAACCCGTCGCGAATAAAATGCCAAGCCGCCCTGTGAACTCGAATCGTACAGTCCGGAAACCTGCGAGGGATTGAGATAGTGCAGGTTCGAAAACGTTCCGCTCGCGCCGACCATGTCGTTCAGGGCGAACTGATAACTGATGCCGACACTTCCGGCATTGCTCAGGAAGTCAGCAACCGGTGCGATTACCGAGAAGTTCGGCGCCTGCGCGCCCCCAGATACGACTCCGCCGGATGAAAAGTCAGTTGGCTGGTTGAATACGTTGGAACTCTTCTGGAAGCCATCGCGTGCGCTAAAGGTCACGTGAGGACTGAGACGATACTGAAGTTCCATCGAGGCATTGTGATCGGCTTGGTTCCGAGAACTCGTATGCTGGTAGAAGGTAAAACCAGGCGCATAGCTCAACAGCAAGTGCAGCCGCGGGGTGCTCTTGTCCAGCGCAATCATGGGAGCAATCGAGTAACTCTCATCGCTCACAGGATGACCATTCACAACGGTTCCAAGTACGTTGTCGCTGTAAGCGCCGATGAACGACAGCCCGCCACGCAGATAGTTCGAGCGATCTTCCGAACTCAGCGAAACCGGATACGTCTGCCCGCTCACCGGCGGCGGAGTCATCATGCGATCGCCGCTGGTCTCCGGGTTGTATGTGTCCGCTGGGGCTGAACTATTGTCCACTCCCACCATCGCGGGCACAGGCGGCTGCGCGGGCGGGTTGTCCGTCTGCGCCCAAACCGGGGTTCCCAAACTCAGTCCGACTAGGAGCAGTGGCCCGATCAGACCTTTACGGATTGTTTCAAGGTGATTCATTTCACGGTACGACTACGGTGTCTTGGGGTTGCAGCTTCAGGTTCTGGGCTACGTTCACGCCCTTGATGACTTCCTTGTAGTTGAAGGGCAGACGTGCCTGTGTTCCGTCCGCGTTCTGACGCAACACGTAGATCGATTTCTGTTTCGCAAAGTCGCGGAAGCCGCCGGCCAGCGCTATCGCATCCAGAACCGTCAGGGAATTCGTGATGACGTACGAACCCGGACGCGCCACCATACCCAGAACGTTGATTTTCTGGCTTTTGATTTCCTGAACTACGACGGTAACGGACGGATCCGCCACATAATCTTTCAGCCGTTTCGTGATCTCAGCTTCCAGTTGCCTCGTAGTCAACCCGCTGGTCTGCAACTCGCCGATCAGGGGTAGCGAGATGCGTCCATCCGATCGCACCGGCATCACTCTCGAGATCTCCGCTTCCTTCCAGACATTGATGGCAAGAACGTCTCCCGGCCCGATTACGAACTCATCGGAGGCTGCACTCGGCGTTGGAGTTGTTTTCACCGCGTCGGGCTGCGAGACGGAAGTCGCCGCCGTGCCAGCCGATCTCGTCTGAGCTCGAAGCACAAGTGCAGAGCTCGAAACCAACATCGCAACGGTGAATGAGAGAACAATGTGAATCCTGGGCATGCTTACCTCCTAGGCGCAGGCAACTGCGATCCGCTCTGCTTCGCCCGAGCTTGCAAGAACAAGCCGCGAATCTTTGCGGTCGAGCACCACCACATCCGACGCCTCTACTTCCACCACAATCGAACGCATGATCATTTCCACAGAGAGGACAACCCGAAACTGTCCCTGATGTCTTAGCAGGATGCCGCGCATTCCCTGCAAGGGACCGCGGCAGATTTCAACTTGGGATCCCACAGTGAGATATTGATAAGGTTGAGCGGAGACTCCGACAGCGAAAGCATTGCGCAGCGTTTCGATTTCAGCATCTGGTAGAACCGCGGGAGCACCTTGAAAACTCACCAACTGCGCCAGTCCGGGCACCTGCAACACGCGCAACTTGTCGCGCACTCCCATGCGCACGAACACATAGCTGGGAAACAGCGGGAGCTGCACGCGGTGGCGACCGTTGTTCCACCGGCGCACGGTTTCATAGAGAGGCAGAAAGCATTCAACCTCTCTCTGTCGCAAATGTTCCGCGACAGTCTTCTCATGCCGCGAAGATGTGTAGGCCGCATACCAAAACATCTGCGACTCTGGGTTGACTCTCGGTTGCTGGCTGAGAAAAGTGCTTGGAATCGACTCAATCATGTCCGTTTGATACAGCTCCGCCCCGTCAGTTCGACCTCTGAAAGCAAGCTAATTACTGCAACAACAAACACTTACATGTGACTCGGGTGAAAATTCGAGAACCTAAGTGTGATCAGTAAACCGGCTTTACTTTCTCTTCACCGCGCGTCACGGCCACTGGACTCGACGGACGCTGTAACAGCGAACTGGGTCCCATTTCCGCCAACACGGCAAATCCTTCCGGTTCGACGCGAACAACATGACCTCGCGTCTTCAATCGCGCTCCAGGTCCGGCAGCCAGCAATCGGGGGAGGGAAAATTCCATTTGCAGGATGCTGCCGATCGTCAATTTGTTGGGGGAAACAATAAATGCTCCGGAGAGACCGCAGTCCCGCGTTTGGCCATTGCCTTGATGAACGCAATGATCCTCAGTTTCCCAGGAGAAACTCACAGATGCCGCCAGTCGATATCGGTTGTGCTGCCTTTGATTCACAGTTTCTTTTCCCGCTGCTCAACCGTACTGTGACAAGGTACCGTGCACGCCTGTGAGTCTCAAGACTCACAAAGTGCGGTATCGAAACTCTCCGCTTGTGGATTTTGCAGATCCTTGCGGTGTGTACCCAAGAGAGGATTGCAGAATGAACACGAGGAGCCTTGACAGTCCACTAAAGTGGGTAGCTGCACCCGCAAAGTCCACTCTCCGTGCTGGTCTCGCCGAAAAATTGCTAGTGGGAAATTGTTCAATTTCAGAGCACATGCAGACTTGTAACCAATCGTGTGTGACGGCCGTCACATACAACCTTCAGCAGGATTGCTACGATTCACACGGCTCCAACAAACCACGGCGCTATCGTTTCTGCGCACTGTAAATGTTGAGTAGGTTTGCTGGTCCTGCGCTTGCGAGGAAAAATCACAGGCGCTAGCATCAGGCTTCTCCCCCACGGCCCTGACCCCCGAAGGACGCTGCCACAGGAAGGTCCCAGACATGAGTTCTCCTTCCGGGCTTAGTCCCGAAGTTGTTAGCGTACTTGTAGCGGATTCAAACCAGACGCAATCGCAATTATTGTGTGGTGCCCTGCGCCGTCAGGGAGCATTCAAAGTCGCCGGCTGTCGCCCCGAGTTGTCGGAATGTCTATCGATTCTCGAAGCAGATCCAGTCGACGTGCTCTTGCTGGCTGATGGGATCACCGACAATCGTGAACGGCTCTACGAACTGCTTCGTGGCGTGCACTGTATTTATCCCAGTCTCGCCATCGTCCTCTTGCTTGATAACTATGATCGCGAACTGGTCGTGAATTCTCTGCGCGCAGGCGCCCGCGGTTTATTTTGTCTTGCATCGATGCCCTTCAAGTCTCTGTGCCGCTGCATCACCAGCGTTCACCAGGGACAGTACTGGACCAACACCGAGCAGATGCGCTATGTGATCGATGCTCTATCCATCGCTCCTTCTGTTCACTTAATCAACTCACGCGGACGCGTGGTGCTTACTCCGCGCGAGGAACAGACTGTCCATCTGGTCACCGAGGGCCTGAACAACCGCGAAGTCGCGCGTGAACTGAACCTCAAAGAGAATACGGTGAAGAAATCTCTGTTGAGGATTTACGACAAGCTGGGCGTTTCCAATCGCGTGGAGCTCGTGCTTTATGCGCTGAGCCATTCACAGGAGCGCTTGCCCCAACCGGAACGGCTCGAACAGCCCGCATGACAGAAGAATTTTCTGCGTCCAGATGTTTCGGCCTTACTGAGCTGGAATCTGCACGTTGGAAACGACATTCGAATATCGGCTCTCAACGTTGCTTGTGTCGACTGCCGTCGCGGCGTAACAGTAAACACTCCCATTTGTGACCGACGAGTCCGATTTATAGAGTGCTCGTGTCGACCACGGCGTGAATTTTCGAGAAGGTTCTACACGACGTTGTGGAGTTCCTCAGGTCTTTGCCACTGGCTTACTGCGGAAAAGTGCAACTGTTTCGGGTTGAGCCGATTTACAGAGCACCGGGGGTAAGCCTCTCACGATCAGCTTCGCATCCGCGACGACCATCTTTCCAATCTGTCTGATTGTGGCATCCATAGCGCCAGCTTGATGTGCGCAGAGCAACATATTCCCGGCTTGTCGGGTCGGGTGGGCCGCCGGCAGTGGTTCCTGCGGGAACACATCGGTGGCCACGCGGATCCGGCCCCGGCGAGCAAAGTCGACGAGGGAATCGAAGTCGACCACCGCGGCGCGACTGACCAGCACCAGGGCTGTGCCGGATGGCATCAGAGAGAACTGCTGGGACCCAAGAAATCCCTGATTTTCCGAGGTTGCGCCAGCCACGACGAAAATCACTCGCGAGAGACGGAATACATCCTCGAGGGAGGTGGCGTCGCACCCGAGCATCCGAAGATATTCTTCCGGCAGCCAGGGATCATAGGCGCGAATATGACAACGGAAGAGTTGAAGCAAGGGGAGAATCGCCTTGCCTAAATCGCCAAGGCCGACAAAGCCTATATCCTGACGAAAAAGGGAAAACGCTTCACGATTGGCTGCGAGTCCGTACTCCTCGATGCCTTGACGAAAATTACGGTCAGAGCGGGTAATGCCACGGGCCAAATCGATGGCCATACCCAGCGCGGCCTCAGCAACGGGCTCAGCGAATACGGGACCGATGCCGAGAACCCGAATGCCATGGCGGAAGCAAAATCCGTAGTCGACATTGGGTAAGAAATTTCCTTCGACATTAAAGATGGCTCGCAGGGAGCGTGTCTGGTTGAGCCGTGATTCTGGCAGGTCAATCTGGCCAATAATGACCTCGGTATCGGCCGCGATAGAGTTAAAGAGCTCGTCGCCGACCGGACCGGCCTCGTGCACGATCAAATCGCCAAGAGCCCGCAACTGGGCGAGATCATCGGAGTCAAAAATATCGGCTACCGCCCGAGGTGCCGGAGCGAGAAAGATGCGTCCCGGCGTGGCTCGTTGAAGCATGGTCTCCTCCTGGCGAAAGCTGTCGTGGTGCGCGTCGACGGTCAAGGCCTTGGCACGATGGACAAGACCAGAGCCGAAGGATGCTGCGCGTCATGAACAATGGCGTTTAGCGCAGATGCGAACTTCCGGGCGTGCGCCGTGTCGTCCCCGGTGTTGGTGTTTCTGTCGAAGCGGGGAAAATTGCTGCTGCCTATTTCAAGGCGCAGGCGGTGTCCTCGGCGGAAAACGTTTGACGTTGCCCACAGGTCGATATTGAATTTGTAAATCTCCCCTTGCTTCAGAAGTTCAGGCGCTTGCTGCGAGTTGCGATACCGGGCGCGAACGATGCCCTCGGTCAAGTTCTGCACAAAGCCGTCTGGGCCCACGTCCACCAGTTTGGCAACGAAATCGGTGTCGACTGCGGAAGACTTGGCAAAAAGTTCGAGCCGAACCGGTCCGGTGACCTCAACATCGTCTGCGAGCGCTGGAGTGGAATAGATGAGCACATCCGGTCTTGCCTCGACGGAGCTTTGATCGCGTGGACCGGGCCCGAGATGCGTGGAATCACAGCAGAGCGGGCCCCCGATCGTCGGCGCTGGATTAGAGGGGTCGTAGGTGTATTGATCGGTTTTTTCTGAGGCGAGAACTGTGGTCGAGAGAACGCCATCCCCGGTTGCGGAGTTCGCCTTTCCACCGGAGTGAAGGTAATACTTTGTTTCCTTTGCCCGCGCGAGCGGCCAGTCGTCCTCGTCGCGCCATTGATTGGCACCCATCACGAAAAGCCGCACGCGCTTGGGTCCGGCAAAGTCATTGGCGGCATTCTTGAATAGATGGTCGTACCAACTTAGAGTCACTGCGTCTTCATCAAACGGAGCGGTGGGACCGAAATCCACGTCTCCGACCTTTTGCGCCGAGCCGGCGTGGCCACCGATCGTCACCAACAGACGCTGGCCCTGGCGAGCGGAGTCGTCGCCAGCTTTTTCCTTCAGGCCTACATAGTTACGCAGCGATCCGCCCAGGAAGATGTCATACCATGCCGCGACGGTGAGCGACGGCACACGAATGTCAGGGTAGTGTTCTTCAATCGCCCAACGCCTCCAATAGTCGTCGTAGCTGGGATGTGCCAGCCAATCGAGGAAGTATGGCGCGAGGGTGCGCAGCAATTCCGTATTGGACGAATTTTGCGGCAAGGGAAAGAGCGGATAGTCGGTAAGAGGAAGCGCGGCGATGCCATGCTGAGCGTTCACTTGGTGGCGCACACTTCGATTCAACGTGTCCTCTGCCAATCCGGAGGTCCAGGATTCGTTGAACCATTGCTCGAACGCGCCACCCTGGTAAGTCCAGCCATCATGATAGTTACTGGCGGTGACGACGGGACAGATTCCGGCAAGGTGTGGCGGGTGGGCAATTGCCGCCAGCATCTGGGTCGCGCCGACATAGGAGCCACCGTACATTCCGACTCTGCCGTCAGAATAGGGAAGCGCGGCCGCCCATTCGATGGTGTCGTAGCCGTCGTCGGTTTCGTGAAGAAATGGATACCATTCGCCTTCGGAAGTGTAGCGGCCACGCACGTCCTGATTGATCACCACGTAGCCCCGGGCAACACCCTTCAAACTGAATTCGAGGTCATTGTTCTTGTCGTATGGAGTGCGCGTAAGAAGAATCGGAAATTTCCCCGGCACATTCGGACGGTAAATGTCGGCACGAAGAATCGTTCCGTCGCGCATCTTCACGGCAACCCCGCGCTCAACGATAGGCGTGGGCAGATCTACAGCGATCGAGAAGCGGGAGACAACAGAAAAGACGATGAGCAGAACATATGAAGCGGATTTGCGGAAGGCTTGCATGGTTAACTCCATCGAGTATTCCTATTTGTTCACCAGCCGGATCAAACCGAATCGCTCAGGAACGTGAAACGTTTCCTTCATGGGAGCCTGCCAGGCCAACTCGCGGTGATTGGCCGGAGCGCCCTGACTCAAAAAGAGATTAATGCGGAGAGTGTTGCCTGCAGCAGGAACCCGCTGATCAATCGCGGAGAACGGAATCCGCATCGCGGCAGACCAGGTGTGCCTGGCCTCATCGATACGGGCGGCTGTTTCAAAGCTGGAGTTCCACTTCCAACCATCTTCGTGGTGTGGGATGTGCAGGTTGATGTCGAGATCCACCCATTCGCCCTGGGGAGAAACCTCGAATTCCTTGTACCGCTGAATGTCGGTGAAGTCGGAGCCGATGAAAACTTCCGCGACATCCCAGTTCCAGAGTTCGTTGGTTTCCTTTTGGGTGGTGGGATTTGGTTTGAGATGGAGTTCGTCGTAGGGAGAGACAAACAAGAAATAAACATTTTGTTGTGTCCAACGGGTGCGTAAGGTTGCGCGAAAGCGAGGGACTATTTTCCCGAACTTGTCTTTCTCAACCGTGACAACGCGAGCGTCACTCCAGAAAGGCGAGGCTGGATCGAGCGTAAGAGGAACGTCGTGATCGGCACCCACGCATTCCATGACCGCCTGGCGATGAGACCGCGGGACTGTGGACAAGATCAGCATCATGAGAACAACGCTAGTGAAGCCATTCATCAAGGTGTTCCTTTACAAAATCATTATCCTGCAAGGATGGATAAGCTTTGCAGACGCGATCGATCTGTTCGCTTTGTCCGGGTGAGAGTTCTTCTGCAGGATCAAGACACCAGCGTCCTTCGAGCAGTCTCTGCCGGCGGAGGACTTCGTGAATCCCGGGAATGCAACCGCGAAAATGGTGGGCTGGATCAAAGATGGCCGCGTTCGCATCCGTAATCTGGTGAGCCAGTCGCAGAAGATCGCTTGAGATTGAATCGCGATGTTGTCGCGCCAAGGCCAAATGCTCAACGGCAGTTTTTGTCCAGACGGCCCAATGGCCCAGCAGGCCGCCAGAGAACCTGACCGGCCCAGACCCGAAATCAAATACCGAGAGCAGGTCGAGCAGGATGTGATCATCGTTTCCCGTGTACAGCGCGATTTCCGGGGCCCTGCCTGAGTCGGCAATGGCCCGAACAACTTCGATGGTCTGATAGCGATCAAAGGGCGCGACCTTGACGGCCACGACATTCTCGATGTCGGCGAATTGCCGCCAGAAATCGTAGTGCAAAAGCCTTCCTCCGACCGCAGGCTGCAAGTAGAAACCGATGACGGGAATGATGGAGGCGATGGCGCGGGCGTGATCCAGAAGTTGAGGAATGCTTTCGTCCTTGAGGTCGGCGAGACTGAGCAGCGCGGCGTCATAAGACAATCTTGCGGCAAGCTCTGCTTCTGCCACGGCCTGATTGCGCCTGCCGCACACTCCCGCAATCTTCACTACATTGCGATCGCGACATTCTTCGGCGGCCAAAGTAAGCACGGGTTCGAGCAATCCAACGTTTCGGATGGCGAACTGGGTGGTGTGAACCCCGATGGCGACTCCGCCCGCGCCAGCGGCCAAATAGTAGCGGGTGAGGGCCCGTTGCCGGCGTTCGTCCAGTTGGCGTCGGGAATTTAGAGCGAGAGGGTGCGCGGGAATGACCAGGCCCGAAAGCAGTTGTTGGCGCAATCGCATTAAAAGTTTCCGTCCCGTGTTTGAAAATGCGTCGGCTTGTTCAGGAGTGGTCCGCCATTCCGAATCCAGTTTGCAATCAACGGAATCATCTCTTGAGGACTGATCCTGGGGTCGCCGAACATTCCTCGGGCCTTGCTCGCGTCACTGAGCAGCGCGCTCTGACCCTCAGTTTCCGAGACGAAGGTCGGCTCGATACTGAAATGCTGGCCAAACTCGAGCGCTAGTTCGCGCACCGAGAGCATTTCACTCCCGGTGATATTCAGAACGAGCGGAGGGGCTTGACACACGGGAAAGGACCGCAAGCACCAGGAATTCGCGTCCCCCTGCCAAATGATATTGACCTTGGGCATCGCCAGGTCAATCGGACGGCGTTCGAATACCGCCAGTCCGATGTCAACCAGTACTCCGTAACGCAACTCGACAGCATAATTCAGACGCAAGAGCACGACGCGAGCACCCCAACGGGCCGATGCGTACTCGAACATGCGCTCGCGACCCAGCGCCGATTGCGCATACTCGCCGACCGGAGCGACCGGCGTGGTTTCTTGCGCACCGCCTTGCGAGATCGCGCGGAGCGGATACACGTTGCCGGTAGAAAAGGCGACGATCTGAGAGTCCCGGTAACGCTCGGCGACGAGTCCGGGAAGGTACGTGTTCATCGCCCAGGTCAGGTGCGCTTCCCCGGACGTTCCGAATTTTCTTGCCGCCATAAAGATTACATTTGGGATGTCGGGGAGGCGTGCCAGCGCCTCTCGATCGAGAAGGTCGCAGGTGATGGTCTCGATGCCAGCCACGCCTAGTTCGGCGGGCAAAGTGGAATTGGTGAAGCGGGCAACGGCGACGATACGTTTCCTGATGCCCGCCCGTTCGCATGAGCGACGAGCCAATCGAGCCAGGCTGGGGCCCATCTTGCCGCCCGCGCCCAGAATGAGCAAATCGCCATCGAGGGACGCCATGGCGTCAGTCGTCTGGTCGTCGGGCCGCGAGAGCAACTCTTCCAGTTCTGATTCAGTCTGGATGTTCATATTCAGCCAAGCTCAAAACCAGCGATTGCATAGATAGCATCCCGGTTTTCGGAAAGTTCCCTGCCGCGCGCCATCCGCAAGAGGCGCCTTTGCGGAACAAATGCCAACTCGCGAGCGATAGTGGCTGCTTGCTGGTTGCCGGGAAACAGGTCCCAGAACCAAATGCACCGATAGTTTTCCACCCAGGCGAAGATTACGCTTCGAGCGTCTTCGGGATTGTCACTCACGCAAGGACCCAAGTACGCGCTCACGCGGCCCGGCCGGGAAAACAGATACGATTGACCGCGCACGGCTGGGGGATTTCGTTGTGCCAAGCGTTCGAGCAATGTCATGCGGTCCGCTCCGAAATAGTTTGCGTCCACCTGGCGCCATGGCGAGGCGGCCGGGTGGGCGGCCGGGAACTGCTCAGTCCCGAAGTTCGGCCGAGACCAGCGCACGATCTCCTGTTCTCCACGAAAACCGAACTGTTCATAGAGAGGCTGGCCTTGTTCGGTGGCGTCGAGCTTGATAGTTTCAATTCCCATTTCGTCTGCTTGTCTTAAGGCTTCGCGGAATAACTTCTTGGCAAAGCCGCGCCGCTGAAACTCCGGCTTTGTCAGAACCATTCCAATCCATGCCAGCCGTCGACCGTAACAAAGCAAAGTTGTCGTCGCCGCGAGTTGCCCATCCACTTCGATTGCGAGACAGGTTTTCGGAGCGAGTTCGAGCAGCATGCGCCAGTCTTCTTCCGTCTGGTTCCAGCCCGCCTGCGCCGACAACTGGAAGGCGGCGGGCAGATCCCCGGTTCGCAACAGCCGCAATGTTTCGCGCTCAGCCACGAACGAATTCCTTGCGGAACTGCTTCGCAAAATGGGGCACGGCGATGGCAGCGTCCTGCAGGCTCGGATGCCATTTCTTTTCCCATTCGAAGGATAGAAAGCGGTCATAGTGCAGCTTTTTCAACGCTTCGCATAGGTCCTGCCACGGGAAGATTCCTTCGCCGGTGAGAACGTATTGGACGCCGTCTTTGGTTTGCCGAAAATCCTTTACATGAACATGCCGGATCGCCGATCCCAGCAATCTCGCGCCCTCCGGCAGTGGTTCGCCGGTTGCCATCAGACTGTTGACGGGATCCCAGACGACTCCAATGCCGGGAGAGCCACATTGCCGCAAGATGGCGGCGGTTTCACCAGCCGCCACAAAATCACCATGGGTCTCGAGCCACACCTGCACACCTTTCTGTGCGGTCCTATCCGTCAGGTTTCGAATCGATTCTGCGATCCAGCTGCGAGTTGAATCACGATCCGCGCCGGGCTGGATAGTGTCACCAAAAACGCGAATTCCCGGCGCGCCGAGTTCGGCGGCCATATCCGACATTCGTTCTCCTTCTACGATCGCTGCCTCGCGTTCCCCGCCGTCAGGAGAGTGAAAGCGGCAACTCGTATCCACGCATGCGATCATCAGGCCGTGATCGGTCAATGCCCGTCTGGTCGCGGCCATTTGCGTTCCGGAGAATGCGGCAAGCTTCCAGAGGGAATCTTCTCCCTGTACGAATCGCAACTCAATACCGTCATAGTCGGCATCGGCAGCAAGCTCCATGATCTGCTGCATGGTCCAGTCCGGACATGCCAGCGTTGAGAACGAGATTTTCATTCCTACGTCATCCGGTCGAGCATCGCGACGGCAACGCGGTTCGCAACCTGGTTGCCCTTGAAGAATTCCTGCACCCGCCAATTTACATCGAAGCCGCGCATCAGATCGACGAGAGCACGCCCAATTCGTCCGAAGCCGATCATAGCCACCGTACGGCCGACCATCGACTCCGGGGCACCGTGAAGGTGTACCTGGTCATAGATGCGGTTCGATTTTTTTCGGAGCGCAGCGCGATAAAAGTCGACAATGCGCGCGCAATAAAGGAGCAGGGCGGCGCCCATCTCAGCCGTGGCGCTGGCCATGGGGGCGGCGGCGTTGGTGATCGTCAGTTGTTCGAAGAGCGATCGGGCGAAGCGGGATTTCACCTCTCCTCCGCAATGGGCAATGATGCGGAGGCGGGGAGCCAATCGCGATAGTCCGTCGTCAAAACGCGGACTGTCCCAGGTTGTGATCAACGCATCAGCCGTATTCAATTGGCGTCGGAATTCGGAAGAAATCGTGACACTCTCGATCCTTTCCCAAGTGAAGGCCCGGTTGAGGCGCTTTGTCTCCCGTGGGGAAAAGATCGATTCGAACAATTCCGTTCGAGCGCTGATCAATACACAAGGACGGGCCATGAGCAGCCGAGTATAACACTGCAATACTTCGTTTTCTTTCTTTTGTTGTTTCTTTGCTTCAATTTCTATCGAAAACAAAGTATAAAGAAGCGCAGGCCCCTCATGAGTACCGCCAACCGAATCGACTACATTGTGATAGTCCTTTATGCGCTGCTGATGGTGCGGGTGGGCTTGGCTGCATCGCGGTCGTTCCGCCCGAAAGAATCTTTGAAACTGGAATTCGTCTGTTGAACCGGCACATGCCTTGCGTCGTGGAAAAACCTCTTGGTTCCGACTCCGCCGAAGTAGAGGCGTTGGTGAAAAATGCCGCCGAAAGTGGCACTGCGAACATGGTTTCGGTGAATCGCCGCTTTATGCCGTTCCTGAACCGCGCTCTGCAGTGGGCCGGAAACGCTAGTTCGATTCGTTATGTCCATTGCACGATGGCGCGGCATGCGCGCTCTGAGCCCGAATTCATTTGGGCCACTGCGGTTCATGCGGTGGATACGTTGCGATACATCGCAGGCGAAGTGGAAGAATTTGAATGTCGCACAACGAAGTCCGGAACGACCCGAACCGGTTGGTACGCCATTGATCTCCATTTCCAATGCGGCGTCGAAGGCCGCATTGATGTGCTACCTACGGCGGGACTGGTTGAGGAAACCTACGATCTCTCCGGCGAGGACTTTCACGTCTCGGTGACGTGCCCGTTTGGCCGGAAACGTGGTTGGTTGGCCTATCGCAACTGAGCGCTGGTCACCGAGGAGTCGGCGTCCACCGACATGGCAGAAGACCTTTTGAACGGTTGTTACCACGAGACGGCTGCATTTATACGAGCCTTGCGCGATGGCTCCGTCCCCAAACCTTCCATCGCTGACGTCGCGCCGTCTGTCGAAATCTGTATGTCCATCGCACAGGAACAGATCGGCCGGTGAGGGGATATCTGGTTCAATGATGCATGAGTCATGGGCATCACACTCCCTTGCGCCAACCGTGGTCGTTCACATCCTTAAGTTCAATGGTGATCGAACCATCCGGATTCACCGGTTGTTCGCACGCCCACGCGACAGGCTTCATCGTGCCGGGATGAATCTCAAGCTGGGCGGAAAGATTGAGTTTGCCTGCGTATCCTTTGGGAAGGAGAAAGGAGGCTTGCCTCATGCTACCGCCGCGGGGATGCCCTGGATCGAGACTTCCACGCAAGCTGAGTTTTCGGTCCGGGCTCTCGAGTTGAAGCCACAGCACTCCAGGGACTCCTGCCACTCCCCGATTGCTGACACACACGATCACTTCGAAGGTGTCGTACCGCTTGCGTTGCCAAACCCACGAAGGCCGCAGGCGATATCCCATGTTGGCGCGCAGTCGCTCGAACCCGCGTGGATTCATCTCGTTGTAGCGCGCCAGATTGTCGGCTTCGGTCCATAGCGACCAGTAGTTTGCTCGCAGGTCGAGCACGTGCAACATGTAATTCTCCAGCACATTGATTCCCGCCGCATCGTTCGACACTTTTTGCGGGTCGTATTGCCGGAAATAACCATCCTCCATGATGGCGGCGAGCCACGGCGGACGGTTGGCAAGTTGGTCAATCTGGATGGGTTCCTCCACGATGATGCTGTCGGAACGGAGCCAGGCTCCAGCCCGCATGGCCATGTCGATCACGGCGCGATTGCCGACATTGCTGATGTCGGGCTGAGTGTTCACGGCAAGTGGTGTTTTCTTCCATGCTGCCAACTGGTACTCCGTCATGCTGAGGGAAGTACGCTCGGCGGTTACGTAATCAGGGAAGGGATTGGGATAATTGCTGGTATGCCCCTCACCCCAAAAGCCATACTGCATCAGATCAACCCACTCGATCAGCGGATTGCCATCAAACTGTGCCGCCAGCAGGTCGGTCAACTCCCGGAATGCTTTCTGAAATTCCGGATGGTCATAGCGCGGCTCTCGATATTGCCCGTCGCCCTTGTCTAAAATACTCCCGATCTTCACCAGCGGAATGCGCTCGCGCAGAAATGGCGGAAGGGCCACTTGTTCCGGTTGAAAGGAAGTGTTCGATAACTGAATTCGAAATGCGACGCGAAGTCCCTTGCGTTTGGCCGCGTCCATCGTCAGGGCCCAAACAGGATCGAGATCGAGCCGTCCGGGGCGAGATTGCACGTTGCGCCAGTCGCAGCGAATATACAGAACGTCGACGAAGGGTAGGCTGGAGATTTTTTCTACATGTTGTTCCAGAGTCTCTCGACCGGCGCGTGCCGCAAGTGATGGTCCACCCTCTTCCCAACTGTATCCCACGAGACCGAGCCCCGGATTTCGCAATGGTTTTTCGGAGGGGGTCGTGAACAGGATGGTTTGCCAACCTTGATCTTGCTCGATATCGAAGGGACCCTGGTTCAGACGCTCTCTTGGCAGCAGCGGGAAACAGATTGGATCGTCCCCGGTCGCGAGGGCTGCAAGGTTCAGGCGAGTCAGAGCAGGCAGGGCTGCCGCACATTTCAAGAGGTCTCTGCGACGCATGGCGGTGATTTTCCTTCGTTAGCGAAATGGTCAACAGCAATTTACGTTAATGGACGTCAAATTAGCACTGCACTAGATCGCGCTCGACTCGCCTGTGCGCGAAGATTCATGTTCCGGCGTCGATCCTGCTGACTTCATTCGATCCGTTTACTTTCGTTTACTGTACCATTGCTTTCCGTTTAGTAGCTGTTTTTCCGATGATGATTCCCGTGCATAGGCCTTCTTGTTACAGACCGATTACAGACCGACTGTTTTGGTAATGATCGAACGCAGCGACGAGGACCAGCGATGTCTGGGACCTCCGCGAATTCGGCCATACCGTGCTGGATGTGATTGTGGTCACGTCTGGCCTTGGTCCGCTGCTTGCAGAGGGGCTGCGGCCCCTTTTCAATCCGAAGTAGGGTGATCCGAGGGTGGGTTCAGAGCTTTGCTCGTACACGCCTCAGTTTTGAGTGGGATTGCGAAGGTTGTCGAATACTTTCGATAATTTATTTATTTCTTGCTTTCACTTGCCGTTTTGGTTTAAAAGAGCTGTGATTGAAGCCTTCCCAGTTAGGAGTCCCAACTATGAACTTCGCAAAATATCTGGTTGTTCCCCTGGCAGTCGCGATGAGCGTTGGATGCGCGCAGTCGTTGCTGGCGCAAGGCACAGATCTCGGTACGATTCGGGGAACGGTCATTGACCCCAGCGGCGCGGTGATTCCAAATGCAAAGGTCGTCATCCTCGATCTTGCTACGAATACGTCGCGCGAAACGAATACGAACACACAGGGCGAATACCAAGTGTTCGGCCTAAGGGCGGGCAGGTATAAGGTCTCTATCGGAGCACCGGGAATGAATACGCAGGACATTACCGGATTGGTGCTAACTGGTAGCGACGTGCTGAGCGCCAACGCGGTACTGAAATTGTCCCGCGGCCAGGAGCACGTTGTGGTAACCGCTGAGGCCGCTGCTATCAATACTGAGGACCAGACTATCAGTGACACGATTGGCAGCCGCGAGGTGATAGATCTTCCCCGCGACAGCCGCGACGTTTATCAGTTCCTGTATCTGAATCCGAATATCACGCAGGGCACAGATGCCGGCGAATTCAAATTCCTGGGGTTCCAAAGTTATGGCGCTAATTTTGCGCTCGACGGCCAGCGCTCCAATAACGCGATTTTCGGCTCCCCTACTAACAGTGAGCCTTCACTCGAAGCTGTGGGCGAAGTGAATGTTCTCTCCAACGATTTCAGCGCCGAGTATGCGGGAATTTCCAATATTCGCATTACTACCAAGCGTGGTGGATCGCAGTTTCACGGCTCGGCGTTTTACAACAACAAAAATTCCGCCCTGGCGGCGTGGCAGATACAAGACTTGCAAGGCAAGAGAGACTTTGTTCCGAATCAGTTTGTAACCAAATTTCCGACGCCGTATTTCAACGAAAATGATATTGGAGGATCCCTGGGCGGGCCAATTCCTGGAATTAAGAAGACCTGGTTCTTCGTAGCATACGAAAGGAACTACAACAGATCACCCGTAGACATTTTCAACAGTAAGCTGCCGTATCCGTCCTTCTGGACCGGGGATTTCTCGCCGCTGATAAATAACACCAATCCCAACCCCGGTTTGCTCCCGGACGTGCCGGCCTCCGTAAGCCTGACGCCGGCTGAAGTGGCAGCTAACACTTACAATGGCCTAGGCCAGCAGTTCGTCACTGTACCTTCGCGCCTTCTCAATCCGAACGTACAGCAGCTTATTAGTCTTTACTTTCCAAAAAACCTGCAAGGCACGACCCCAGCGATGGCAGTGGACGATACCGGCCTTCCCACCGGCAAGATTGATGGCGGGTATCAGACGTTGCTGCCCGGCGGTTCGACTCGGGATTTGGGGACCCTTCGCGTGGACCACGATTTTACCGACAAAGATCGCGTTTATGTCGTTTACAACGCACAGGCTTTTGTCGGCACCGGGAACCCTGCCGCGGGCAATAACATTCCGTTTACTGGACTGGGTCTTCTACAAACCGACCGCCGCAATAACACCGTCTCCGGTTCCTATGTGCGTAATTTTCGCAACAATCTGATCAACGAAGCGCGCGGGGGTTTCAATCGCGAATATAACTTTCAACACGCCAACACAACCCTGCAGAGTTTCCTATCCAGCATCGGCCTCGACTCCAGCGCCATCAATGCGTTTGGGGCAGTGGTCGGCCCGTCGGTACTCCCGACCCACGGATTCCCTTCGATTACCTATGGAGGAACGTTCCAGGGTATTCCCACCGGTGGAAGAAACACAGAACGTCAGTTGAGCCAGTATCTTCTCACTTTTGGCGATACGCTCACCTGGGTAATCAAAAACCATAATCTGAAGATGGGCGCTGATTTCGTAAGAAATCAGGGGCTGGATGGCTTCACACAAGGACGTGGCGCTCCTCGTGGGACGATGAATTACACCAATCCCACGGCATGTGCTAACGCTGCAGCGTGTGCGGGCGCCGCCACCGACCCGTTCACTGTTTTTCTGCTCGGGTTAGCACCCAGTAGCGCCGTTTATGTCCCAGAGTCGCGCCCAAACATGGACGCACACAACTGGGAGCAGGGCTACTTCTTTCAAGACGATTGGAAAATCAACTCCAGGCTGACACTCAATCTTGGAGTCCGCTATGAGTATCTGTCTCCGTTCGTTGACAAAAACGATCTCCTGATAAACTTTGATCCCACCTACGTTGATTCCACTACCGGCGAGAAGGGGCGAATTGTTGTTCCGTCTAGTAAAACCCTTCCGTTCTTAGATGCTCGATTGACTAATTTCGTGCCAGTGGTCACCGCCGGCCAGTCAGGACTTGGCATCGGACGAGGTTTGGTACGGGGCGACAAGAATAACGTAGCTCCGCGCGTCGGCGTTGCGCTGCGCTTAGGGGACCGATCCGTGTTGCGGGGCGGATACGGGGTGTACTTCCCCACCTCGGCTGCCCAGGGGATGCGCGATCCGCTTGAAACCAACGGTTTCAATCAGTCGCTTAGGAAGAACAACGACCCGACTGCGCCATTGCAACCATGGCCAACTCCTATGACCGGCGGGCTTACCGCACATGCTGGTGGCCAGCCATCGATCAACGCCGTACCTTTTGGACTTCACCAACCGCTCATTCAACAGTACAACGTCACCTTTGAACGTGATCTAGGTCTGAAAACATCTGTACGTTTTTCTTACCTCGGCTCGACCGCGCATGGACTGATTGTGGGCAGGGACCTGAACCAAATTCCTCCCAGTGACGTTGGGTGGGGTACAACTCTAGCCGACCCGAACACGGGAATCGGAGATGGAATTAACCCTTGCGACCCTACTGTCGGCAACTGTGGGGCATCGCTTGCAGACTATGCAAAGATTCCCTTTTCTCAGCTGGGAGACTTTTTGATGACTTTTGGAAACTTAGGTCATAGCCAGTCAAATGCCTTCCAGACCCAGGTCGAGCATCGTTACGGCAATGGGCTGATGTTCAATGCGTCTTACACCTACCTGGACCAGAAATCTACAGGCCTGGATCAGGGCAACTCCAGCCTTGGCGGCGCGACCTACAATCAATTCAATCCTAATGTTGACTACGGCGAAGATGCGTGGCTGTCGCGCCATCGCTTCGTTTTTTATGGACTCTATGATTTGCCCGTAGGACGAGGCAGGAAATTCGGAAGTTCGCTTTCTCGTCTTGCTGACGCGATCATTGGGGGCTGGCAGACAAGCTTTCAGATGTTCGCCAAGAGCGGCACCGGGTTTACGCCGTTTTACACTTGCAACAGCGACTGTTTTAACAGTAACAACGCCGTATTTCCAGGAAACACCGCCGTAGGGTCGCTTGATGCCGTCGGAGACTTCAGCGGCTCCTGCTGCAGGCCTCTGGTCGTAGGCGACTTCAAGAAGCGCGGTCCTAATCAAGCTCCGGACCAACTCTTCAATCCCGATGCGTTTGCTCCTCCACCCGTGGGCGCCGATTTCTTTGACAATCCACAGGTGGCGAAACGCAACATTTTGTGGGGACCCGGCGCCTGGGGAGTGAATTTGGGACTGCACAAAGACTTTAAATTCGGGGAGCGAGTGATCGCCAATCTGGGAGCTGATGTTAACAATATTTTCAATCATCCCTTGCGAATGCCGAATTCAGATTTCGGCGGCGGAGGCGGCACCTTCGCCTGGCTGGGCGACCTCACGGTCCACGTTGATCCAAACAACCCGGTTCCTAACGGTACAAACTCCGTGGCGTATCCGTTGGCGCCGTTTGATCCGGCTGAAACTACAGCGAACGTGAATCCGGATTTCGGAAGAGCATTCTCTACCTTCTCGCAGGAGGGCGTGGACAGCCGCCGCACGGTGCGCTTGCGGCTCAGGATAACGTTCTAGAACCAAACCGCCCGCGAGAAACCGGTCGCTGCGTCGCGTGGCCTGGATTGACAAGGCGGCCGCCCGATCTCACCAATGGATAGGGCCATTGGGATGGGGGAGCCGAATTGCCCCAGCGTGGCAGCATCAGGCAGGAGCTAATGAAACTCCGTATCCTTATTTTTCTCACTATTTCGGTCGTGGTGTGCTTGACCAGTGCTCTAGCCGAAAGGCCAGGCGGCTTCCGCATCATCGGACCGGGTGGCGGCGGCGCCATGTTTAATCCAACGGTCAGTCCGCACGACGTCAACACCGTACTGATTTCGTGCGACATGACCGGCTCCTATATCACGCATGACGGTGGGCGGACTTGGCGGATGTTCAACCTTCGTGGTGTCGTGAACTTCTTTGTTTTCGATCCGCAGGATCCCAAGACGATGTACGCACACGCGACCGGGCTGTGGCGGAGCAGGGATGGTGGAGAGACGTGGGCCTTGGTGTCCCCAGCCCCTTCGACCGTACGTGGTCTGAAGATGAATTCCGACCACGCGGATGAAATCATTCTCGCCCCGTCGGATCCATTGGGCGACATTTACGCGATGGCCATCGATCCCGAATCCCGGGGACTTTATGTTGCCGCAGGTCGAAAGGAGAATCCGAGCCTGTTTGTGTCGCGTGACTCTGGAGAACACTGGGAAAAACAGGCAGAATTGCCTCCCAATGTACGGCGCCTTTGGGTTGATCCGCATTCTCAGCCCGGGGCGAGGCGGCTTTTCGTGGGCGCCAGGAATTCAGTGGCAAAGGTCACAGGGGCGAGTGTTCGTACTCTCGCGTTGCCCGCTGCTGCCACGGACCTTTCTCTCGGATTCGGCTCCGCCGAGCAACCGGTCATTTACATGACATCAGAGCGGGGAGCGTTCCGCTCGAGCGATGGCGGAGCGAACTGGCACGAATGCGTGCTTCCTGGCAGCGGCGCTAAAGTCCGTGCGATCTCAACCAGCCTGCATCATCCGGAAACTGCGTACCTCTCTTATAGCGATCTCTCGCTTGACGGAGAAACCTGGCTGGGTGTGGCCAAGACTGCCAACTCAGGCGACGATTGGCAGTTGGTGTGGAAGGAATCCTCGGGTCCGGCGAAGAATGTTCACGATGACTGGATTACGGACCGATTTGGCATCACGTGGGGAGAGAATCCGTTGAATATGACAGTAGCTGATCAGGACCCAGACCTTGTGTACGGCACTGACCTCGGTCGCACCCTGCGAACTATCGACGGTGGCGCAACCTGGAACGGAATTTATTCGCGCAAGATCAACGACGCCGGTTGGACTACAGCCGGCCTGGATGTAACGACCAATTACGGCGTGCATTTCGATCCATTCGACTCTAAGCGCATCTTCATTACTTATACGGATATCGGGGCGTTCCGCAGCGAGGATGGAGGGATCTCATGGACTAGTGCCACGATGGGGGTTCCGGATCAGTGGACCAACACGACGTACTGGCTTGTCTTCGATCCTAAGGTGAAGAACCGGGCCTGGAGTGTGAACAGCGGCACTCACGATCTGCCTCGTCCGAAGATGTGGCGGCATACTGCAGTGTCAACCTACAAGGGCGGTGTGTGCCGCAGCGATGACGGCGGCAAAACCTGGGCGAAATCGAATGAGGGAATGGATGAGACCGCCGCCACGCACATTCTGCTCGATCCGACGAGCCCAGTGGATGAGCGCGTCCTTTACGTTGCCGGGATTGGACGTGGCGTGTACAAGAGCGTGAACGGCGGACGAACCTGGATACTGAAAAATCAGGGGATCACACAGTCAGAACCATTTGCGTGGCGATTGGCCCGTAGCACCAACGGAACTCTGTATGTGCTTCTGGCGCGACGTTCGGAAGACGGCAGCATCGGGAATCGCGGCGACGGCGCGATTTATCGATCAACCGATGCCGCGGAACATTGGGAACCGGTTGCACTTCCGCCGGGAGTAAATGCTCCCAACGGTTTGGCGGTTGATCCCGCGTCTCCCGATCGGTTGTATCTGGCTGCGTGGGCCCGCGCCGTCGGGCAACATGGGGAAGGCGGAGGGATTTATCTCTCGGAAAATGGCGGCAAGAGCTGGCAGACGGTGCTCGATCGGGACCAGCACGTCTACGATGTAACCATCGATCCGGCGGATCCGAAGATCCTGTATGCTGCGGGTTTTGAATCCTCCGTCTGGCGGTCTGCCGATCGCGGACTGCATTGGTCGCGCGTTCCGGGATTCAATTTCAAGTGGGCCCACCGCGTCATTCCGGATCCGCAAGACCGCGACCATATTTATGTGACGACGTTCGGTGGTAGCGTCTGGCACGGCTCGGTGCGTGGAAAGGACAAGCCCGTTGATATCGCCACACCGGCACTTCAGCCTGGGCAGTGAACATGGGAGATGACAAGCGGGTCTCGATGAATCGCCGGCAATGGCTGTATGGCGCAGGGTTAATGGCAGGAACTTCGCGGCTCGCCATGCCGCGTGCGAACGCACAAGCGGAAACGCCACCGGCTCCCAAACCGCTCGACCTTTCTCACTACGAGCCGAAGAGCATGCTACAGGTGCGCGAATCGCGCGTCGAGCGGGCCAAATTTCCCCTGATTGATATCCATACTCATATTTCCGCTTCGACGAAGTCGGAAGCGGGAGTCGAACTTGCCGCCGAGCGGCAGTACCTGGGAACTCCGCAAGAATTACTGCTAGTGATGGAGCGGAAGAACATTCGCGCGATGGTGAACCTGACGGGAGGGTATGAAAAAGGGCTTGCCGAAACGGTGGCGAAATATGACCGCGCTTATCTCGGAAAGTTCTACACCTTTACTGAGCCTTCATACATACGCTTCAAAGAACCGGACTATCCAAAGCTGCAGGCTCAGGCGATCAAGCAGGCGCATGGTGATGGAGCGCGAGGGCTGAAGATTCTGAAGACGCTCGGGCTCTATCTGCGCGAGAACATCACATCCGGGACCCTCGTCAAAATAGACGATCCACGATTCGATCCGATGTGGGAGGCGTGCGCGCAGCTCAACATGCCTGTGGCCATTCACGTTTCGGATCCGATCGCGTTTTTTACTCCCACAGACCGCTTTAACGAGCGCTACGAAGAACTGAACAATCATCCCGACTGGTCGTTTTACGGAGGCGACTTTCCGAGCAACGAAGAGTTGCTTGCCGCGCGCAATCGGGTTATGGCGCGGCATCCCAGGACGCAGTTTATAGTACTGCACGTCGGAAATTTTGCTGAGGATCTGCAAAACGTTTCCGACAATCTTGACCGCTACCCGAATATGTTCGTCGACATCGCCGCGCGCATTGGCGAACTCGGCCGCCAGCCAAGGGCGGCGCGCAGATTCTTCGAAAAACATCAAGACCGGATTCTTTTCGGGACGGACGCGACTCCTCATGGAGACGATTATCCGCAGCAAGTGTTCAACGACAAGCTGTATGAAATCTACTTCCGCTTTCTGGAGACCGACGACGAGTATTTCGACTATGCTCCGGCGAAAGTGCCACCACAGGGGCGGTGGCGAATTTACGGAATCAATTTGCCGGATTCCATCTTGAGCAAGGTGTACTACGAGAACGCTGTGCGTGTGCTGCGAGGATCTAGTTGCATGAATGCGTAGTCGATCGCTGCACGTCCGTCCCGACGCTGAGAACGCACGCTGAGTTCAGTACCAGGAAGGTAGGCAAACAGGGTGTCTCAATTGCAGATCAAGATTCTTGCAGACAAGGATTCTTTGGGCCGCGCCGCGGCGGAACAGGCCACGACTTCGATTCGGCGGGGCATACGCCAGCAGGGGGTCGCTCGAATTATTGCCGCCACGGGCGCGTCTCAGTTCGAATTTCTTGATGCGCTGACTACTGCTTCGGGCATTGACTGGAGCTGCGTCGAAGTCTTCCACCTTGATGAATACATCGGACTTCCCATCACGCATCCGGCGAGTTTCAGGAAGTATCTACTCGAGCGTTTCATCAACAAGACGGGAATCACCCGGTACCATTTCCTGGACGGTGACGGAGATGCTCAACGTTCTGTCGCAAAAATCGGTAAAGAGCTGCAGCGCGAACCGGTCGATCTTGCATTTGTCGGAATTGGAGAGAATGCGCACCTGGCATTCAACGATCCCCCTGCAGATTTCGAAATCGACGATCCTTATCTGGTAGTCCAACTCGATGAGGCTTGCCGGCAACAGCAAGTGAACGAGGGATGGTTCGGGAAGGTGGCCGATGTTCCCACGCAGGCGATATCGATGTCGGTGAGACAAATCCTGCGGGCCAGAGAAATCATCGTGGTGGTTCCCGACGAGCGCAAGGCGCAGGCGGTGAAACAGTCACTCGAGGGAGAGATTACACCGATGGTGCCGGCATCGATTTTGCGCAGGCACCCGAACGCCACCATTTATCTCGACCAGGATTCTGCGGCTCTGCTCACTTCAGGAGTCCCTACCGCGAAGTAATCCGCCGGACATGCAACATTCCGACAGAGCCACCGGAACATCGACTACTGGGCGTTGCCGCTTCCGTCACTGAATGTAAGCGCCGCCAGGCAATAAGTATTGAATCGGCCAAAGCTCGCGACGCTGTAAAACGAGCTCCGACCACCTCATGACGTCCAGAGTGGGCCCGGGGTTCACTGCCGTGAGCGTACTCGCGATGGCGGAAGCAAGGATTGCGCTCTCCGGATCGCTGACAATGGAGAACGAGCCGGCGTGCAGTTTCCCTCTCGCGAAACGGATGGCGATCTCGGCATCTTCGATCATCTGCAGGAAATAAGGTCTGCCGGTTAACAGGGAGTTATACACGTAGCCGGCCAGGACGCTTGAGAGTGGATTAGCATAGGCCTGCGCGTCGTCGGTGAGCGCGAGTGAAGGATCGTCGTCAGAGACAGCCTTGTAGGGCATTCGCGTTTCACCCAGTCCGCGAAAATCAAAACTGATGACATCGTATCCGGCATTGAGCTGCTTGAGGATCTCCACCCAATCGTTTGCAACAGCTTTTCCATCTTTCGTGAACCACAGCAACCAGCGCCTGCTCTCACCGGTGGTCTTGTGAATGTGAAGGAGAGGCATCACCAGATTGTGGCTGTGATGGAGCAGATACCGATCGATTGTTATGTCCTGGAAAGTGGATCTGCCGGCATTTTCCCACGCGACAGTGTGGGCACCAGGTGCAACATTGCCGTAAGGGGTTAACATCCACGAACGAATTTCCGGATAACCCTTGCCGAAATACAACTGCCGAAGTGATTCGGCTGGTCGCCCTTTGTGCTCGGAGTAATAGTCCCGGATCGAGTCAGTAAGCGGCTTTGCGTCCTGAAAAGCCTGCAGGACCTGGCCAGTCGAGCTGCACTGCAGTTGCTTTGCGTCGAGCTGCTGAACGGGAGCCAGAGTTCGCACAGCAGGCATTTGATTGAAATGATCAAGGAACTCGAAAGCAGCTTCCTGGTTGGCATCCGAGATATTCGTGGCCGTGATAGCCCTCAGTCATGCCGATGCGGTCGCCATGTCCGAAGCGGGCGTAGAGCTGTCGTACTTCGCGGAATGTTTTTCCGGCTCCCTCGATGGGGAAGAAATCGAGCACGGCGGCGGCGACGAATATCGGTCGCGGATACATGAGTGCGAGCAAACCGGCATGGTCAACGCCATTCGAGATCATGCCGTAAAGATCTTGCTCCGGATCACTGTCGGGATCCTTGAAGATGCGATTGTGAATGCGCATGGGCAGCGCCGTGATGTAGCAGGAAATCGCGGCGACCTTGATGCGAGGCTCGAGTGCGGCGATGTGTATCGCTTGAAAGCCACCCCCGCTCGTGCCGGTGATGTTGATGCGGTTAGTGTCGACTTCGGGAAGCGTGAGCAGGTAATCAAAGGCGCGCAATCCGTCCCAGATTTCCCAACGCGCCAAGTTCGCGCCCGCGAGGTAGGCGAGGTTGCCGAGCACAGCATGCTCGGCACAGATCAGGTTGTAGCGGCTCTTGCCGGCCTTTGCATCCCAGAACTGGCTCCGCTCCCCTTGGCCGACGGGGTCCCAGACCAGAACAACATACCCGCGCTGCACCAGGCGCTGGCAAAGTGACTGATAATGGTCCTTGCCGTCTGGGGCGTGTCCGGCAGCCACGAGAATGGCAGGATACTTTTTTGTTTTGCCCGCCTCGCGGCCATCAGGCACATAGAGGAGAGCAGTCACATAGACTCCGGGAAGGCTTTCATAAATCACCTTTTGAATATGAAAGCCGTTCATTGGAATGCTGCCGGTGATCCTTGCTCGCAATGGACTCCTGACTTTTGGGAGTCCCCCCATCATCATCAAGACCTTCCACCGCAGTTCGCGCTGCAGGCGTAACAGATCAGCTTCCGTTCGGACGCTCCGCCAGGCAGCGATTCTCCCTTCATCCTGCTTCCATGCCGTATCGGTCTGGTACTGGAGGTATGGAGTGATCTGCGGGCCGTTCGAAGGAGGCGCAAGGACTTGAAAAACATCCGGAGGCGGCGCCGTCTGGCTCAGCGCGGGAAGACTGAGAAGCGAGAAGAACAGAAAAGCCCGGAACGATGCCTGCGCGGAGATGTTCATCGTTCGATTGAGGAACGCCAGACTTGTCACAGGGTGTGTTCTTGCAGCGCGAACGAGGATACGTACGAATGTCCGGGAGCAATCTGCCGCACGCTTTCTCTTCGAATGAGTTCTGTCGGCATGATCAGTTGTTGTGGAGCGAGATTCGGTTCCTGGATTCTGCGGATAGCAAATTCGGCCAGATGTACGCCGAGTTCTTTCGGAAACTCGCGCACCGTCGTCAGCCCCGGATGCAAGACTTCACCAATCGTGTCATTGAAGCCGGCAACGCTGATGTCATCAGGAATTCGGATTCCACATTCCTGCAGCGCCTGGTATACGCCGGAGGCGGCCTGATCGGTCCCGACAAAAAGCGCGGTAGGTCGCTCCCCCGAGGCCAGCAAGGCCTTGACGGCCAGATATCCCAGTTCGCGATCTTCCGAGCCGATCTCACTGAAGCGGGGCTCGAGGTCGGCATCTTTCATCGCCTGCCGAAATCCGCGAGCGCACCGCGCAAACCATGGTAGCCGCTGGTTCCCGATATACCAGATGTTCCGGTGACCCTGCGCGATGAGATAGCGGGTGATCTCGGCAGATCCTCGCACGTCATCGGTGAAAACGCAGTCGTATTGATCCGGTTGCCAGTCGCCGACAATATTGTTTCCAACCAGAGAGAAAGGAATCTTCTTTTCCGTGAGGGCGGCCAGAATGTTGGCGGAATGTGTGCCGCTCAAGATGACACCGTTCGGGCGGTTCGACGACGTCAAAACTTCAGGAAGACTCAAGCGGCTCAGCGGTGCATTCAGAGCGGAACGAAAAGAGATGAAATGGAGCGCCCAGTCCTTGCGTGTACAGTATCCCTCGGCTCCAAGCAGTACCTTGGACTGGAATTCATTCACCGTATCGCGATTGCCGAGGATAAACGCGATGGTGCGGCCCTTTGCGCCGGATGTCAGGTTGACACCCAGATCTTGCGCGGCCGCGAGAACGGACGCTTGTACAGATCGCGCGAGCTTGGAGTTTCCCTGGGCTACGCGCGACACGGTGCTCAGGCTGACTTTGGCTAGCCGGGCCACCTCCGCGAATCTTTGAGATCCCTTGGATGAGGCGCTGGGGTCCGAACCCGACTCCAGCTTGCGCACAGCGCCGCCATGGGACCGAATCGCCAGACCCTCTGAGCAGAGAGCATCAAGATCGCCGCGAGCCGTAACGGCGGAAACCGAAAAGCGGCTCGCCAGCTCACGGACCGTGATCTGTCCCTTCTGCTCGATGAACTCAAGTATCTTGCGTCTGCGTTGCTCGGCTAACAGTCGCGAACCGGACGCCATAGGGGTTTCCTTGCCAGGCTTCGAAACGGGAGTGCCTGTTGCCCCATATTCTATACATCCAGTGAGAGCAAAACAAACGAAAGGGCCTTTCGGAGTCGGCAAATGATCACGAGCACAATCGCAAGCTATTAATAAATAGATACTTAATGTGGTAGTGGCATGCGACGAAGGGTGCCAAGAAGTTCGCAGACTTCGCTCTGTCTTTCGTATACTTGTTTTTACTTTTGCGAGGGAGGGTTTTCGGGAGTGAAGCGTCGAGACTTCATGATGGGGGTGGGAGCGGCTATCGGCCTCACCATCATAGAAGCGAGTAGTGCGGAGTCTACCGTACACCGTCCTCGGCTTCTCATTAACAAGACCGATCCTTTTACTGGCTTGGCGCTGCTGAAGACGCGCTACCAAATGGGAATGCGGTTCGCTTCCCGAGTTGGCTTGCACGTCGTTGACATTATCGAGTCTGCAGCCCAATACCGTTTACGAGTTGTGCTTCTACGGACCGAACGTTTCCTCGTCGCCAACGGCGGCACTGCCGGGAGTTGAGACGGAACTTCTTCGTGTCCAGACGAACACGCACGGTATCCTGCGCTTAGAAAAGACTCTATCGAGGAATCTCCGTCTGCGCATTACCAGGCTATAAGGCGCAGTTTATTTTGTCTTGTATCGATACCCTTCAAATCTCTGTGCCGCTGCGTCACCAGCGTTTACCAGGGACAGTATTGGACCAACACCGAACAGATGCGTTATTTGATCGCCGCTTTCGATCGGTCCCTCTATTCACTTGATCAACTCACGGCCAGGTTGTGCTTACTCCTCGCGAGGAACAGACCGTCCATCTGGTCACCGAGAGTCTGAACAACCGCGAAATCGCGCGTGACCTGAACCTCAAAGAGAACACGGTGAAGAAGTCTCTGTTGCGCATTTACGACAAACTGGGCGTTTCGAACCGCGTAGAACTCGTGCTCTACGCGCTCAGTCATCGCGAAGAACGCGCCCCAAAACCACACTTGGAGCAATTGGTGTCCTGAAGTCGAGACTTCTGGCCCTTTCAGCTCTCCCGTAATTGCATGGTGGCAATGCTCGGACCTGCGTAAGAACCGGTCCCAGAAGAGCGCCATTTCGCTCTCGGTGGAGGTTGCGCTGTTCAGCCCAGGCTTGCCAGTAATCCAGTCAGGTCAGGAACTCGGTCCCCCGTATTTGTTAATGTTTTCTGTGCCATTTTGCGGGGTTCGGTTGCGACCGGCCCGTCGCTGGTAGTAAACTAACGCTCCGAAACGCCTGTCCCGGCTTGGAGTTGTGGGATTCGCCAGCCAGTAGGGACGTGCGGTCAGCTTCCCCCTCCTTCTTACGGAATCTAGCTTTCATGGCTACGAGCGTGCCCTCGAAAATCGGGAAGTATGACGTGGTCGGCGTCATCGGCCGGGGCGGGATGGGGATCGTCTACAAAGCCATCGACCCGCGCCTCGATCGCGAGGTAGCGATCAAGATGATGACCGGGGGGTTCGTTGACGATCCTGACTTGCGGAAGCGTTTTTTTCGCGAGGCCCAGTCTCTGGCCAACCTGCAACACCCCAACATTGTGACCGTCTACGATCTCGGTGACTATGAGGGCAATCCCTACCTCGTGATGCAGTACCTGGAAGGCGAGACCCTCGACCTTGCCATGGCGCAACACCGAAAGCTAAGTCTGCTGGAAAAATTCAACATCATTATCCAGGTCTGCGGTGGCCTGGCTTATTCCCACAAGCGTTTTGTGGTGCACCGCGATATCAAGCCCGCCAACATCATGCTGGAGAAAGATGGCGGAATCAAGATTTTCGATTTCGGTATTGCCCACGTTGGCGACCAGAGCGTCACGAAGACAGGACAGATGGTCGGCACTCCTCCGTACATGTCACCGGAGCAGATCAACGGCAAGACCGTCGATGCACGCAGCGACCTATTTTCCGTCGGGGTCGTTCTGTATCAGCTTCTCGCTGATCAGCTTCCGTTCCAAGGAGATAGCCCGGCCGGTACGTTCCTGAAAATTCTGTACGATCCGATTCCACCCCTTAAAACTTATCTACCCTCGTATCCGCCAGAACTAGATGGGATTCTGGAGCGCGCCCTCGCCAAGGATCCAGCTGACCGCTATCACTCCGCGGACGAGTTCGCGCTTGATGTGGGGCACCTGTTATCGCAGTTCCGTCAGGAAGTTGTTGACCGTCAGATGCGGGAAGTGGGCCTCTTGCTGGATAGATCTGAGTTGCCGAAAGCAAGGGACCTGCTCCTCCAGGTGCTGAGGGTGGATCCGAAGCATCTCCCTGCCACTCAAAGTTTGCGTGATGTGGAGCGGCGCATCAAGAAAGAAGAAATTGGCGAGCACGTTCGCCGACTGCGGCGGCAAGCGGACGAAGCGTTGTCCCAGCGACAACTGGAGGCTGCCCAGGCCTTGCTGGAACAAGCTCTCGCTATCGACAACACCGATCCGGACTTGCGCCAGCACGCGGAGTCGGTCCGAGCGACGATCGCGCAGGCTCGGAGACTTCGCGAAGCCTTGAAGGCGGCCGAATCCGCCCACCAGGATGGGGATCTGGATATCGCACAACAGGCGATTGAAGAGGCTGTGCAGATTGCCCCCGACGACACACAAGCCAAAGCGCTCTACCGGGTAATTCAGCGGGAGTGGCTCGAACGCTCGCGGCAGCGCCAGATCGAGACCTATTTATTCCAGGCGCGCCAGCATATCTCGGCCCGTAAGTTCACCGACGCGCTGGAGACGTTGAAACTCGCGCAAAGCCTCGATCCCGGCGCTCCGCAGATCCATTCCCTGATGGAGACCGCCACAGCAGGTCTCGAACAGGAGCGGCGGCGCAAAGAAATCGAGGCGGCTGTCCGGGAGATTGAGTCCGCACTCAACAGCGATGATTACCGTGGCGCCTGTCAGAAGGCCGAAGAAGCTCTCACGCGGTTCCCTGAGGAAAGAACCATCATCAAGCTGAAAGCGCTGGCTGAGAGGCAGCGTCAGATCGAAGAGCGCCGCCAATTAGTCGAAGAACAACTGGCCCTCGCCCGCGAACTTCTGCAGGTCAACCGGAATGATGAGTTGATGGCTTCGCTCGAAGCTACGATCGCAAAGATCGGCCCCGAGCCTCGGTTGCAGAGCCTGCTCGGAATCGTCACCGAAAACGTCCAGCGCGATCGACTGGAGCGACGCAAGTCGGAGGCTCTCCAGCAAGCAAGAGAGCTACTGCGCAACCAGCAATACGATTCAGCGATCCGCACGTTGGAAAACGCGCGGGCCGAACTCAAAAACGAACCGGAACTGGACGATCTTCTGCAATTCGTCAAAGAAGAAGCGGCTGCGGAGAAGCGCCGCCGTGAGACGGAAGCAGTTGCGCAGAAAGCGCGAGCTTTTGTCGCGGAGCAGAAATACGACGACGCGATTCGTGTGCTGGAAAGCGCCCTGCAGCAAAAAACCGATCCGGATTTGCGCGTTGCGCTCGCGGAAATTCGCCGTGCTGCCGCCGAATACCACGAAAAAATGGAGAACGCGCTGGGTTCCGCGGAGAAAATGCTGCAGGCGCGGAAATTCGTAGAAGCGGTCAAACTGCTGGAATCTCAGCCACCGGCCTACTTGCGAAATCCTTCGTTCAGCACGCTGTTGGAAAGTGCGCGCAGCCAGGCCGAGCGCATGCGCCGCGTGCGGGAGGTTATCGATCAGTCGCAACGTATGTGCGACAACCGGGACTACCTGGGAGCGCACCGTGTGCTCGACGAGTGGCGGCACGGGAACGGTACGGAGCCAGAACTGGAGGCGCAAGGTGCCCTCATTGAGCAACAGCGGATCGAGGCCGCGCGCCGTACTGCAGAAAAAGCGATCAGCGACGCGCGCGATCTTGTTTCCAACCGCGAATACCATGCTGGACTCGACAAACTGCAATCGATCGCCGAACTAGTTGCGGATTTGCCGGAGGCAATGGCGAAGGAATACCGCTCGTTGCGACAAGTGGCGGCGACAGGTCTGGTCGACTCGCGTAAGAGCCAGATTGAGGAGTCGGTCGACAAAGGAGAACTCACCCGGGCGGGCAACATCCTGCGGCAGGCGCTCGTGCAATTTCCGGGCGAAACCAACCTCTCTGAACTCGGCAAAGTTGTGGAAGGGGAGACGACGCGTCGCGGTGCCGCCAAGAAAAAACTCGAACAGGCCCAAGCTGCATTCGATGAACAGCAATGGCATACGGGTACCGAACTTCTGGCCGAAGCCTTTGCTTCGTCGAATCGTGCGCCAGCCGCGCGGGCGAAGGTAATCGACGCATTTGTTCAGGCCGCATTCCTCGCAGTGGAGACGGATTGGCGCGCTGCCGAGGGTCTGCTCAAGCGACTGGCGGCGTTGAAGCCCGATTACGATCCTCCTTCTCTGTTGCGGCTGCAGATCAGTGAACACGAGCGCGAAGAGGCAGTCGGCCGTTATCTCGGTCACGCCAAGGCTCTGATCGCGATGGGCGAGTTACAGGAAGCCTTGGATAAGGTGAGCGAGGGTCTCAAGTCTCACAACGACGACGTCACGTTGCTGGAATTGCGGAAGTCCGTCCTGGAACGCATCCGGCAGGAAGAAGAGCGGGCAAGACAAGAACGCGCGCGGCTCGAGAAAGAGGCCTTTCTCCGCGACGTCAGCAATCGGGTGGAGCGCGAACCCTCTCTGGAACGCCGAATCGAGATCGTTGACGAGGCTCTGACCCGATTTCCGCAGGAGCAGCAGCTACAACGTCTGTCCAGCGCGATCCGCGACCTCGTCTTGCGCATAACCTCGATCAGTGAGGACGCCCTTAAACTCGAAGGTGCCGCGAAGTATGACGATGCTCTCGCGCAATGGAACGTTCTGAGAAGTCTTCATCCCCTTCAGCCGGAACTCGACAGCAACATTGCTCGAGTAACCCGACTGCGCGAGCAGGTGCGAGCGAAGGCCAAGGCGGAATGGGTCGAGAAAATCCGGCGAGAGCTAGCCGCTTCCGATTTTGAGCGCACGCAAGCTTTGCTGCGCGAAGCTGCCCAGCAATTCCCGCGAGATCAAGTCCTGGTTCTGCTCGAAGTGCAACTGGGTGACGCGATCAAGGCACGAGACAAGGCAGAGAAGTACCTGGTCGAAGCGAGTCGAGCGTTTGAAAAAATGCGTTTTGCCAAGGGGATCGAGGCCTTAGTCCGGGCCCTCGAATCTGCGCCAACCGATGCAGTCGTCAAGAATCAATCCTTTAATTCCATAGCCAAAGCTTCAGAGGCTGCCTTGGTGACCGATCTTCAGACCGCGCGTTTGCTCCTGGACCGCGCGGCCGTACTCGCGCCGTCGTCACCCCTGCTTTTGGGCCTGGAACAAAAGATAAAGGAGCGCGAGCGGGAGCTGGCCATCGTTGACCGCTTGAATCGAGTACGGCGCGTACAACAGGGGGGCGACTTGGATGGAGCCCGATTGGAGTTGGATCTCGCCATCAAGTCGTATCCCGAAGAGCAGCGCTTTGCCCTGGCCAAGATCGAGATCGAGAAGCAGCTACAGCAGATCGAGGAACGTAAAGCGCAGGAGCGCGAAAGAGCGCGGCAGGCTGAACTGGAGCGGGAACGCGAACTCGAGAGAAAACGCCAGGAGGAACTCGAACGCGAGCACGCACGGCTGCGGGCGCGGGAACTGGAAGAAGAACGAAAGCGGCAAGAAGCTGCCAGGCTCGAACGCCAGCGTGCGGAAGAAGCTGAGCGCAAGCGGTTGGAAGAGGAGAAGTGGGGCCGCCTGCGCGCCGAAGAGCTTGAGCGAGAACGGAAAGAAGCCGCGGAACGTGAACGCACTCGTGCCGAAGAAGCCGAGCGCAAGCGGCTGGAAGAGGAAAAGCAGAAGCGCCTTCGCGCCGAACAGCTTGACCGAGAACGCAAAGAAGCCGCGGAACGCGAAAGCATTCGCGTCGAAGAAGCCGAACGTAAGCGGTTGGAAGAGGAAAAGCAGAAACGCCTTCGCGCCGAGCAGCTTGAGCGAGAACGGAAGGATGCCGCTGAGCGCGAGCGCATTCGTGCCGAAGAAGCCGAGCGTAAGCGATTGGAAGAGGAAAAGCAGAAACACCTGCGCGCCGAACAGCTCGAGCAAGAACGGAAGGCAACTGCCGAACGCGAGCGCATTCGTGCCGAAGAAGCTGAGCGTAAGCGTCTAGAGAAACTCGATCAAGAGAAAGTCCTCGCCCTGCAGCGCGAGCAAGAACGACAGCGCGAGCAGGAGCGCTTGAAAGCGTTGGAGCAGGAGCGGTTGAAGGCTGAAAAGCGCCGCCTCGAGGAACAGCGGCGCCTGCAGGAGGAAGAGCTCCAAAAGCAGGAAAAGCTCCGCAAGGAGCGGGAAATCGCCAAGCAACAAAAGCGGGAGCACAAAGAACAGGAGAAAGTTCGCAAGCGCGAGGAACGGGAACGGAAAGAGGCGGCCGCAGCCGAGAAACGCAAACAGGAGCAAGAAGCGAAGCGTTCGCGCGATGAAGGACGCCGCACAGAGGCGCTCCAGCAAAGGGAAAAGAAGGCTGCTTCGATTCCGGTTCCATTAGACGAAAGTGCCGAAATGTCGGCGACCCGGGTCTTGAGTACGCCGGAACCGCCCAAAGCCTCTGCCAAGGCCGTCGATCGGGCCGAACCGGAATCGATTCCGCCAGCGGGTCTGCTGGCGTCGGTGAACTCTGGAACCCGCAAGGCCATCCTCGCAAGCGCCGCAGTCCTGCTTGTGGCGGGAGCGGTCGTCCTCTGGCGACTTCTGGTGCCACACACGATCGCAATTCAGATCACGTCTGTACCGGACGGAGCCTCGGTCACCATCACGGCCCCAAATCAGCCGAAGTTTAAGCGTGAATGTGTCACCCCGCGTTGCGGCATTAATTTGGACCCCGGGCCGTACGCGCTTGAGATCAGACACGAAGGCTTTGAGCCATCAACCCAGACAATTCAAGTCGATGCGAACGGCGCGCACTCTTTTCCTGTAACGTTAGTCGCGGCGGCTACACCATCTGGAGGGGGCACCTCCACCGCCGAAAAGATGGTGGACCTACAAGTTCGAGGTCTCAAGGACGGCTCGGAATTGTACGTGGACGGAAAATCAGCCGGGCGCGTAGGCCGCAAGGGAGAGATCGCGGTCCAAGTGCCGGCCGGTGAGCACCGGGTGAAAGTACTTGCCAAAAAAGGAAAGTCGATTATAGTAGTGCGCAACTTCGTCGCTGGCCAAGTCGTCTCTTTGGGGAGAGACGAATTTTACCCCCCGACAGCGCTGGCACCCGAAGATGTGGACTGGCAGAAGATGCTGGAGTCCACCCCCACAGTTGATTCATTAGAAAAGTTTCTTCAAAAGTACCCGAGCGGCACTCATCGTGCCCAGGCTAGGGATATGCTGGAAAGTTCGTACTGGGGCAAAGATTCCCACGCAAATACGGCGGGCTCTTACCGCGAATATCTCGGCCACTTCCCGCAGGGGCCGCACGCCGCAGCGGCTGAGGAAGAACTCGCCTATGTGGATGCCTACAGCCAGAAGGATCCAGCGAGCTTGGATGCGTTCGTTTCGAGGTATCCATCCAGCCGGCACCGGCCTGAAATCGATGGCCTACGCGATGACGCGACCTGGAAGAGAACCAACCCTGCCGACGAGAACGGCCTGAATGCCTATGTGAAGGCGTTCCCAAGCGGAGGCCATGTTGGAGAAGCAAGGGGCAGGCTGGGCCAGATTCACGACGATGAAGCCTGGCAGCGAACCAATCGGAGTGATGAAAACAGTCTGAATGCTTACCTGAAAGCTTTTCCTGGCGGTAAGCACGCGGAAGTAGCCAGCGATCTGGTTGCCAAGATTCATGCATCTGCGAATGGGGGTGGTGCGAAGCCTCCAAGGCCGTCACAGAAGGAACTCGACGATGCGGCCATCAGCAATTTGCTCAAAGGATATGAATCTGCTTTTGATACGAGGAACGTGGATGCACTGTTGAAGGTTTGGCCGAGCATGGGAGCAAAGGAATATAGAAAGCTCAAGGATATGTTCGCTGCGGTGAGCTCGATGAGCATGCAAGTAGAGATCCGAGATATCGAGATCAGCGAAACTGGCGATGCCGCTACGGCGAATACATTTATGTCGCAAAGTGCAAAGGTGGGCGGAGGGGGAGGCAATCAACCGCCGCCTCATCGAGATCAGGCAGTATTTGAACTGACGAAAACGAACGGAAACTGGATCATCAAAAACGTTCGATAACGATTGGGGCGATCTTCCCTTTTGATGTTTTGGCGGGCGTGGGAGAGACCTTGTCTCGCCGAGGCAGTTACTGCCGTGAAAAGTTTCGCGGCTCTGTGGGCCCTGATGAATTCTTTAGGAGATTCAGCCATGAGAAAGCCGTTCGCGTTTGTCGGACTCCTCGCTATGATCTTCAGCGGAGTGAGCGTTTTCGCCCAAAGCGGAGTGAGCGTCACAGGTCCGTGCTCGGTTCAGAGCAGCAAACTAGCCTGCGTGATCCCGCAGGAGTACGGGATCGGGACCGGTGGCGCATTCAATTTTACGACTGTGCTGTACGAGGCCCAAGCCCCAAGCGGTAGGAATTTTCACCCGCAGCATTTCGGATCCGATTTCTCTACACAATTAGGGCCACTGACGAGCGACATTGCCCGGCAAGCAAATCTGCTACCGCTTGCTTCTCCATCCTCCGGCGTACTGCTCAGCTACGACCCCTCGGTCAAAACATTCGTCGTCAGCACAAGCAGTTTAGGACCGATTCTTGGTGAGCGCGGAGACACGATTGGGCGACACAAACTATTTGTTGGCTTCAGCTATCAGTTTTTTAACTTTGACAAAATTGACGGGCAAAATCTCCGAAATATCCCAGCGGTCCTGGTGCATCGCCCTGACAATCAAGATGACACGCCCATCGGTACACCGCCGACAATTACTTGTGACGCCTCACTCTCAGCCAGCCCGGCTCAGAATACAAACGGCTGTTCCTTTGTACGTGACACCATCAGCACCCAAAACTCGATCGCTCTGAAGGTCAACCAGTACACGGGCTATATCACTTTCGGTCTGACCAGTCACATCGACGTTTCCATGGTAATTCCTTTCGAGACCGTTCGGATGTCTCTGTACTCCCAGGACACGATCATGCCGGGCTCGGATGGGTCGTTTACACCGACGCCTGGCAGCCCTGATTCGGTCCTGCTAAACCAAAACACAACCGGTACGAACGGAGCGCCCTACTTTTTCCACTTGTTCAAAGATTGCCCGAACACGAGTCCGGCTTCGGGCTTGCCCGGTCTCGCTACTCCGTGTGTGAGCCACAATTTTCCCGACCCCAATTGGATCGGTTCTGCGAGTTCCCCCAACGGCAGTAGCGCAGTCAACTCTGCTTCGGGAATCGGAGACGTAGTTGCGCGTGTGAAATGGAATGCATTGTCCGGTGAACACCTCCGCTTTGCCGCTGGTTTCGACATGCGTTTTCCGACTGGGGACGCTTTGAACTTTCTTGGCTCCGGCTCCTACGGCGCGAAGCCGTTCGTAGTGCTGTCCTATCGAGCCAGGGTATCTCCGCACGCCATGATCGGTTACGAGTGGAATAGCCACTCGATCCTTAGCAGCAGGCAGACAACCGTAACGACACCTGGAGGTACCGCACAGGAGATCGGCCTGGCTTCGGGTACGAAAGGCTACATGCCGAGTGATTTCCTTTATACCGCTGGAGCTGACGCCTGGTTGACGAAATGGCTGACCGCATCTTTCGATGTTGTTGGGGCCAGATATTTCAGGGGCGGAACCGAATCGGTAACGGCGCAGCAGTTTCTTGCCCCATGCACGGCGGGTTGTACCACGGAGCCAGGCCAGAGCACGGTTACATTTAAGAGCCTCGCTCCAAACATCAATGCCTCCTACAGCGTCACAAACGCCTCGATGGGCGTGAAGATTCGTCCTTTCCCCAAGGCTTCGAAGCTGGTGTTGACGGCCAATGTCCTCGTGAGACTTGACAACGGCGGTCTGCACTCCAAGCCAGCTCCGATGGCTGGGATCGGCTATACGTTCTGAACCTTATTGATTATGAGCGCCAACGTTTTATTTCGTGTAAATGACGCGGGTCTGCACTACAAGCCAGCGCCTATGATCGGGTTATCCTACGCATTCTGATTTCAGCGCAGGACCGAATGTTGCTTAAGCGGCCTTCCTCGTTGTGGACATAAGGAAGGCCGCACCGATCCCTTCCGCCCTTTAGTTATCGGGCAAAGTGACTCCGTTTGGTAAAATCGTGATTCCGACTTTTCCAATCTTTTCCGCGGAGTGATTCTATTGTCAAAGCAGCGAATTCTGGTAACAGGCGGCGCCGGATTTATCGGCTCTGAGGTTGTTCGGCAGTTGGCGGCTCACGGCTTCGACGTTCTCATAGTCGACAATCTGGTGAATGGAAAGCGCGAAAATCTTGAGGGTGTGCTGGCAAAGAACGTCGAGCTCGTTGTCACGGATATCCGCGATCAAAAGTCGATGACATCGCTGTTTCGGGGCGTGGACATCGTTTTCCATCTCGCTTGTCTCGGGGTACGGCACTCCCTTCACTCACCCCTGGAAAATCAAGAGGTCAATGCAACAGGTACGTTGGGGCTGCTAGAGACTGCCATGACGACGGAGGTCAAACGGTTTGTGTACATATCGACCTCCGAGGTATACGGAATGGTACATACAACGCCCATCGCAGAGGATCATTCGACGTTGCCCTGTACGGTTTATGGCGCCTCGAAACTTGCGGGAGAAGCCTACGCACGGGCTTACTGGCATGCCTTCGGCTACCCCACGGTCGTGGTGCGTCCTTTCAATGCCTATGGACCCCGCTGCCATCACGAAGGCGATAGCGGAGAAGTAATTCCCAGATTCATGTTGCGATGTCTGGCGGGTAGGCCCATGGTTATTTTCGGCGACGGCAAACAGACTCGCGACTTCACATTCGTCAGCGACACAGCAGCCGGCATTCTCGCGGCTGGTCTGTCTGACGCGTCGGTTGGGCACACTCTAAATTTGGGCAGTGAAAAGGAAATAGAGATCCAACTGTTAGCGAAGATGATCTCAGAAGTCCTTGGTCAGGCAGATGCACAGATCTTGTATACGGACCCTCGGCCAGGTGATGTTGTGCGGTTGCTCTCGGACAGTTCCAAAGCAAAGAAATTCCTGAACTTCAAAACTACAGTCAAGCTGCGCGATGGACTGGCGTGTCTGCGCGACTGGTACGCAACCCGGGGCGAGTCTCCTGAAGAACTGCTCGAGCGAGAAATCGAGCGCAATTGGGAAGTTCAGCATGTTCCAAAGAGTGCGCCCTAAGTAATTTGTTCCTGCGGCAGTGTGCCGCATGCGGTGCGAGAGGAATGTCAGTTGCACCGCGTGTTACGCCTTTCATCCGCGATTCTTCGCCCGGGACTGGATTTCCAAGAACGTGCCACACCGGATGAATAGATAATCAGAGAGTCATAAAAGGGGGGGCGGCCCCGCGAGAAAGTAGTGTTGTAGAGCTGCAGAGGGCGGAACCTCCGCCCCCAAATCTAAGGGAGGGGCCTTGACTAGGATCGCCTGCGTCACTCTGCTCCTTATTGTTTCATCCCTGAAGACTCCTCTAATTGTACCTCAGAGTGATCCAAATCTGGTCCGACTGACCGAATCGTTTGCACATCCTCCGGGTGACTCGCGGATTTTGGTGCGCTGGTGGTGGTTCGGACCTGCGGTCACAAAGTCCGAAATCACGCAGGAACTCGAAGAGATGAAGTCGGCAGGGATTGGAGGGGTCGAGATCGCCACGTTATACCCACTTGCTTTGGACGACCCTCAAACTGGATTCCACAACTTCGCGTTCCTTTCCGACGAACACATCGATGCCCTGCGCTTCGCGGCTGAGGAAGCTGAAAAGCTTGGACTCCGAGTAGACGTCACCCTGGGCAGCGGCTGGCCGTTTGGCGGCCCGCATATTCCAGTAACCCAGGCCGCGGGTGCGATGCGGGTTGAGAACGTTGAGATCCCTTCCGGCTCGAAATCGATTGCAATACCCGGAATCACGACCGGTGAGCGCCTCGAGGCAGTTTTCTTGGTATCTGGTTCACGTGAAGCTCCCGGGCTTCGCGATGCAAAGCAGATTCAGAATCCGGTGATCGAAAACGGTCGTTTGCAGATTTCCGCGGAACTGAGTGCGTTTCGCGTGGCGGTTTTCTTTATCTCCAGTCGAACCGGAATGACGGTGAAACGTCCGGCGATCGGCGCCGAAGGATTTGTCCTCGATCACTATGACCAGCCCGCCATTGAGGCACACCTTCACGCTGTTGGCGATCGCCTGATGGAAGCCTTCGGGGATCATCCTCCTTATGCGGTATTCAGTGACAGCCTGGAGGACTATGGATCCGATTGGACTCCCGGTTTATTGCAGGAATTTCAGAGGCGACGAGGGTACGAGCTGACGCTGCATCTACCGGCACTGATCGGGGATGCGGGTCCGGACACAGCAGCCATTCGGCACGACTGGGGAAAGACGCTGACCGAACTCGCCAACGACTATTACCTAAAGCCGCTGCATGCGTGGGCAACTCAACATCACACGCTGCTGCGCTCACAAACGTATGGATATCCCCCCGTCACGTTGTCGAGTAATCAATATGAGGATCTTCCTGAGGGGGAAGGGAAGGCAACGCTATTGATGTGGCGGCAGTTCTCGGACACGCGCTGGGCAGCGTCTGCCGGCCACTTGTTTGGCAAGCCTGTCATTTCTTCAGAAACGTGGACGTGGCTGAACTCCCCCGCTTTTCGCGCAACACCGCTCGACATGAAGGCAGAAGCCGATCTGCACTTTCTTCAGGGTATAAATCAGTTGGTGGGCCACGGCTGGCCTTACTCGCCGGATACCGCCGGCGAGCCTGGATGGCGGATGTACGCGGCCGGAGCCTTTAACGCCCACAATCCGTGGTGGTTCGTCATGCCGGACCTGGCAGCGTATCTGCAGCGAGTGAGTTTTGCGCTGCGACAAGGCAAGCCGGCCAATGATGTGGCGCTGCTGTTGCCGAACGACGATGCGTGGGCGAGTTTCACGGTGAACGGTCATTTGTCCTCATCGGTAACAACGCAAGGTGGTTTCAACACTCGTGGCAGAGACGTAAGTATTGACGAGTCCATGGGAGAGTTGCTGGGCAACAAGGTGGTTCCGCAGATTCTCGACGCTGGGTTCAACTTGGACTTCATCGATGGAGATGCGATCGATAACATCGGAATTCCTTATCGAGTGCTGATCTTGCCCGGCGTCGACCGGCTTCCTTTTTCCACCTACCAGAAGATCGAACAATACGCATTACAAGGAGGCATCGTCATCGCAACGCGCCGTTTGCCTTCCACCGCACCGGGATTTCTGAATGCGGAGGCAGAAGGGCGGCAAATACAGACGATATCCGAGCGCCTGTTTCGTTCAACGAATGCGCCGGGCCACTTTGTCGAGGACGAGAGCCAACTCGGAAGTACGATCTTAACGTACCTCAAGCCAGATGTAGCCTTCTCCCCCAAGGCTCCGGACATCGGATTTATTCATCGCAAACTGGATGTGGGGGACTTGTACTTCATCGCGAATACCGCAAATCGTGCAATTCGCGTAACGGTGAGGTTCCGCGAAAAAGCGAAGTATGCTGAATCGTTGGATCCATTCACCGGGCAGGTTGCGGTTCGGGCCAATGCGGATGAAAGCGACCTTCGTCTGCTGCCATACGAGTCCCGATTGATTTTGATAACGAATCTTCCCATCGAGTTACCGCGAAAGACCGCGAATTCCGATCCAATGGTGAATGCTCATTCCCGGGACATTGATCTCTCTTCCGACTGGGACCTGACTTTCAGCGGAACGAATCAGACAGCTCACATGGCAAGTCTGCATTCGTGGAGCGAGGAAGAGGCCTTCAAATACTATTCAGGAAAGGTCACATACAAGAAAGTCATCGAGTTGCCAGCAGATGTGAAATCCCAAACATCCGCGGTATTGGATTTCGGGGATGGGACACCGGTGCCGAAACCCGATCCTCTGCCGACGTTTAATCTGCGTGCTTTTCTGGAAGGACCGGTGCGTGAAGCGGCGGAGGTGTACGTTAACGGTCAGCGAGTCGGTGTCGTCTGGCATCCGCCGTACACTCTCGAGGTGAGCTCATTGCTGAAGCCGGGAACAAATGAATTAAGTATCATCGTCGGCAATACTGCTATCAATTCGTTAGCCGGAAGAGCTCTTCCGGATTATCGACTCCTGAACGATCGCTATGGGCAACGATTCGTCCCACAAGGAATGGAGAATCTGCAGCCCCTGCCATCGGGTTTGCTGGATGGTCTGCGGCTCAGGTTGATGCTGCCCCAGTGAGGGACGTGAATGCGCAGGGCTCGAGATCGGGTCTTCCCCTCACTCCCGCGTTGCCCCTATTGCGCAGCTTGATCGGAGGCATTAGGTTAATCGGGTGATTTTTCCCCGGCGCAGTGGAATTCTTCTCCATGTCACGTCCTTGCCCGGCGGACATGGCATAGGCGACTTAGGGGAATCGGCTCATGAGTTCATCGACTTTCTGGCGGGGGCAGGGCAGAAAATCTGGCAGGTCTTGCCGCTGAACCCCACCGGATACGGCGATTCTCCCTATCAATGTTTTTCGGCATTTGCCGGAAATCCGCTCTTCATAAATCTGGCGGCTCTTCGTGATGAGGGGCTTCTGTCGGGCGCCGATCTTGCGAGTGCTCCAGATTTCCCTGACGAGCGTGTCCCCTACGACCAAGTCATCGTCTTCAAACAAAAGCTCCTTCAAAAAGCCGCTCGTGCTTTCTTTGCAGACAGAACTGAGGCGGACCGCCGTGCCTTTGATACGTTTTGCCAAGAGCGCAGAGAATGGCTGGAGGATTATGCGCTCTTCATGGCGTGCAAGAAAGTCCATCACGACGTGGCCTGGGTGCATTGGGACGCGGGAATACGTCAACGGGATCCCGCCGTGATGAGGGAATGGCATAACAAATGGGCGTCGGAGTTGGACTATCACAGGTTCACCCAGTTCGAATTCTTCCGGCAGTGGGAAAAAGTAAGAACTCTGTGCGGCCGGTACGGCATCAGCATCATGGGCGATATCCCGATCTACGTCGCTCACGACAGCGCTGATGTATGGGCACATCCGGAATTGTTTCGGCTGGATGATCAAGGTTGGCCCACCGCTGTTGCGGGAGTTCCACCCGATTACTTCAGCGCGACCGGTCAACTGTGGGGAAACCCTCTTTATCGCTGGGATGTCTCTGCGTCTTCCGGTCACCGTTGGTGGATTGATCGTTGCCGCGCATCCCTTGGAATGTTTGATCTCGTGAGGCTGGACCACTTTCGCGGGTTCGAAGCTTACTGGGAAGTTCCAGCGACGGCTTCGACGGCCGCAGAAGGGAAGTGGGTGCAAGGACCTGGTGCAGAGTTTTTCCGCGCATTACAGGCGGAGTTGAAACAACTCCCGTTCGTTGCAGAAAATCTTGGTGTGATTACTCCAGGTGTAGAAGCTCTGCGCAATGCTTTCGGGTTTCCGGGAATGAGCCTTCTGCAGTTTGCCTTCGGAAAAGATCCACAAGGTCCCGACTTCCGTCCGCATAACTATTCTCGCGAACTGGTCGCGTATACGGGCGGACACGACAACGACACCACTCTCGGTTGGTGGACGAGTTCGGGGGTGGGCGAAAGCACCCGAACGGAAGAGGATATTCGCGAGGAACACGATTTCACGCGTAAATATCTCGGATTTAAAAATGAGGAGGTCAATTGGGTATTCATTCGTACCGTCCTGGCCTCCGTAGCAAACACGGCCATCATTCCCTTGCAGGATGTACTAGGTCTGGGCAGCGAAGCCCGAATGAACTTGCCCGGTACCGTGAGCGGAAATTGGGGGTGGCGCTATAAGGCGAACAGCCTGACGAAGGAAATCCGTCAAAAGTTACGAGATCTAACATTTCTGTACGACCGTTGAGGTGTGTGCATCTGGGCGTTTGCGATCACGTCAGCAGCAGGGTGCTTTAAAGGGGAGAAAGCTCGTCTTCGTCCTGTTCCCTCCTCGTACGAACGAACTTCTCTTCCAGGAAACGGCGTGCCAGATCCCTACCGCCGATACCAAATGCGATGGCCAAACCTAGCATCAGGGCTCCGAAAGCAATACCAAAGGCCACCAGCATGGTCTGTTCGGCCAACCCCAGTTCTTCGAAGACGACCGACAGTACGAAAACCATAATGATGCTACGGACAGCAAGGCTCAGCAGTCGTGGGGATGGAACATTCGCATTCACTGCGGCCAGCAGAGCAGCGCGGGCGGCAAAGCCGGCGGCAAGCATACCGAAGAACAAGATCAATACCGAAACGAACAGATGCGGCAGAAACAGGAAAAATCTTGCGATTTGCTCCTGCAGGCCCAGGATTCCCAACACGCTGATTCCCAGCAGGACGAAGCCCAGCCAGGTCACCCAGAAAACGAACCGGCTCAACATTTCAGTTGCCGAAGGAAGCGCGGCTTTGGTAAGCAGTTGAGACGCGCCAGCATTTTCTGACAACCGGTCGAACTTGATGAGCCGGAGAATGCTGCGCAGAATTATCTTCACCAAGTATGCGATCAGCCATCCCACGAAAGCAAGGATCAGCATCACGATGAGACGAGGAAGGTAGTGGGCAAAACCTCTGGCGAGATCTTGTACGGCCTGAGTCAGTTCGCTGATAATTAATTCCCGCATAGTAGCCTCACTGTTTCGATTTCCAGATCTCGAGCAGATATGGTTTTAACCGTTCGAACTCAAGGCATAGGCCTTCGACGTTATTCGCGACGTCACCGGCGGATCCGTTACGGTTCTCGACGACAAACGTAAATACTCGTCCGCGAAAGAGCGGCGCGAGTGCCTGAATAATATGATCCCGGCTGATCACGGACTTCTGATAAGCCGCGGCAAACTCATATACCGTTCTGACCCACAACTCCGCAGGGTAACGAAACTCCTCTTCGACCAATCCGGCGATCCGCTTAAGCTCTGCCAAGGTGGAAGGAGAGAGAATGGTCTGAAAGACGGATTCCAGTTGTGATACTCCGCTGACGAACATATCCCGCAGGCGCTTCCGATTAACCCGTAAGGGATCCAGCACCAGCTCCGGGTCGCTTCCGAATGCAGGCACCTCCTGAGAACCAGAGACTGTGCTCCAGGTGTTGAAGTCGGACTCTAGCGCAGAGAACAGCACGCCAACCGAATGCCGCAAGGTAGGAACCAGGTCAGCGGCGCGCCGCTCGACCGGATCCTTCTTTCCCAAAAAGGACTCGCAAATCCGGAATCCGCCTGTGACCGCAGCCAGAGTTATTCGAAGCTCTGTCCCGTTCTCGCCGATTCCATCATTCCATCGATTCTGGCCGAGGAATTGGCTTCCCAGGCGACCGGAGAATCCGAACTCGGGCATGTACGCCTCGCGGATTCTTACGCCATAGAGCGCGCGGACCATTGGGTACAGCAGGTTCGTCATCAATAGTCCATCAAACTTGTGCCTGTGATAGGTCGGGGAGACGAGATCAAAACCGCCGGAATATACGGGGCGAACGAGATTCGTGATCCATTCCGGGGTAATACTCTCAGATTCGGGGGACATCACGATACACGCCTTGGCTCGGAGCAGTTCGGCGGCCGCCATAATCGTCCGCATCGCAACTTCGCTCTGCGGGGTGCTGGCATATTTTGTGCTTATCGCATGCAGGGTGCGGAGCGCGTACACTCCAGAGTCCCGGCGAACATCATCGATGGACACACCGGTGATGAGTTCGGGAGTGCCGTCGCGCGATCCTCCGTCAGCGTTGATGATGACCGCACGTTCACGAGGAAAACTGCTCAGGATGCCGGTTCGAATCGTGTGGACGATTGAACCCACAGTTTTGGCATTGTTATGCGTGGGCAGGCCTACAAGGATGTCCACCTCGCCAACATTGATGAGCTGGCGGAGAAAATCATCCGTAAGAAAATTTCCGTCTTCCACTTCAGAATCCTATTTAATTTTGGTGAAGCTCGGAATGCGACCCTAGTTCACCGTTTCGCGTTTGTCTAGACTCGTCGCAACCGAAACCAGTAAGACTGGTAAGGCCCCAGCGTTAGCAGATAGGGAAGTTCGCCGACGCGGGGAAATAGATTATTACCGAACATCTCGATCAGGACATTTCCCTTGTAACGCCGCAAATCCAGTTCCACAGCCTGTGCGGCACTCGAAAGATTATTGACGATCAGGGCGCTCTCATTGCCGAGTCGCCGCAAGTAAGCCAGTATTCTATGATTCGCTGGATAGAGAAATTCAATCGACCCCCTGCTGAACACGGCGCTGGACTTGCGAACTGCGATGATGCGTTGCATCCAATGGAAGAGAGAATGTTCACTCTCTCTTTGAGCTGCTACATTTACAGCGGGATACCCATATACCGGATCCTGGATAAGCGGAGCATATAGCTTCTCCGGTTCTGCGGATGAAAACCCAGCGTTCCATCCTCCAGTCCACTGCATGGGAGTACGCACTCCGTTGCGGTCACCCAAGCTTATATTGTCGCCCATGGCAATTTCATCTCCGTAATAGATAATCGGAGTGCCGGGTAGCGACATCAACATTGCGTTCATCAACTCGATCCGGCGTCGGTCATTATTCAATAGTGGTGCGAGTCTCCTCCGAATTCCCAGGTTCAGCCGCATCGTTTTGTCCTGAGCGTACATGTCGTACATGTAGTCGCGTTCCATGTCAGTGACCATTTCCAGGGTCAGTTCGTCGTGATTGCGCAGAAAGAGGGACCACTGGCAGGAAGGCGGGATCTCCGGAGTTTGCTGCAGAATTTCTGTGATGGGCTTGCGGTCTTCGAGCTTAAGCCCCATGAACATCCGCGGCATCAGGGGAAAGTTAAACGCCATGTGAAATTCGTCGGAGTTTCCGAAATATGGGCGCAGATCGGCAGGCCACTGGTTGGCTTCCGCCAGGAGCATTCTTCCGGGGAAGTGCTCATCCAGCTTTCGCCGCAATTCCTTGATGATGGCGTGGGTCTCAGGCAAATTCTCACAATTGGTGCCTTCCCGTTCGATCAGATACGGCACCGCGTCGAGCCGGAAGCCATCGACCCCCATTTCCAGCCAGAACTTCATCACGTTCCACATTTGCTCCCGCACGGCAGGGTTGTCATAGTTGAGATCGGGCTGGTGACTGAAAAAGCGATGCCAATAAAAAGACTTCGAAGCTGGATCCCATGCCCAGTTTGACTTCTCAGTGTCGAGAAAGATGATTCGCGTGTCTTTAAACCGGGTGTCAGTGTCGCTCCACACGTACCAGTCGCGGCGGGCATTATCCTGCGAAATTCTCGCCTCCTGAAACCACGGGTGTTGATCGGAGGTGTGGTTCAGCACCATTTCGATGATGACCCGGATACCCCGCTGATGCGCGGAGTCGAGGACCTTGCGGAAATCCTCCAGTGTCCCGTAGCTGGGATTTACAGAGTCGTAATCTGCGATGTCGTAGCCGTCATCCCGAAGGGGCGACGGAAAGAAAGGCATCAGCCATAACGCAGTGACGCCCAGTTCCAGGAGATAATCGAGCTTCTTTTCTAGTCCGAGAAAATCCCCAATGCCATCCCCGTTGCTGTCGTTAAACGTGCGGACATGAACTTGATAAATAATCGCGTCCTTATACCAAAGTGCATCTTTAGTAGTTGAGTTCAACTTGCTATCTCCTGAGGAGACTCCACAATTCTGGTACCACAGCCCCAAACGGCAGTTTAAATGAAGTGGGAGTTCAGCCTCCGATTGTCTTGACTTTAGCCCAAGCAGGCGAATATCACAGTCTCTGTATCCCCGGCGATCCAAATGTTATCCAATGGATCTGCCGAACATTTCTAATTTGGTATAGCATCCATTGGACGAGGTTCACCATGACGACGATCGCAACCTCACTCCGAAGTGACTCAACCACAGTAGCCCACCCATCGCAAGCAGCAATCGGTCTGGCGATCGTGCGACTCACGATCGGCGCAATGTTCCTGTCGGTCTTTTTCGAGAATCTGGGGAAAGGCCTTTACACAGCGGCGGGTTACGCGGGGCTGATCAACTACTACATCAAAGCGAGCCACGCCCCCGCCGCCTGGAAGGCGGTGATGGGGCTGGCGGCAAACCACGCCGCGATGGCGGCCCCCATGCAGGGCCTGACTGAGATATCTCTCGGTATCCTGCTCGTCATCGGTCTGCTTACGCGACCAGTTGCGTTTGTGGCTTTTCTGTTTCTGGGCAGCCTTTGGATTTCGGAGTGGGGCACCGCCTGGATATGGGAGCTCTTGGTTCCGGTGCTTGCATCGCTCGGGCTCGCTGTCGGACGCGCCGGACGGAGATGGGGAGTTGACGCGCGGCTGTCGCAGCGATGGCCATCTTCTCTGTGGTGGTGATTGGACCAAGGTCACGTGCGAGTGTCCGTCATCATCCCTACCCACAACGAAGCGCAGGCCATTGAGCGCGTCTTGGCGGATCTTCCGTCGGATCTCACGACGGAGGTCATCGTTGTCGACAGCAGTTCGAATGACGGGACGCCCGAGATCGCCGCGAGAATGGGAGCCCGCGTGGTTCAGGAACCGCGCCGCGGCTATGGGCGAGCATGTCTCACGGGTCTGGCCACGGCAAATTCCCCGGACGTAGTTGTATTCCTTGATGGCGATTACAGCGATCGGCCGTCTGAACTGCCGATTCTCTTAGCGCCAATCATTGAGGGGCGTGCGGACATCACCCTCGGCTCCCGCCTGCAACAGCAGCGTTCAGCTGGAGCTTTGCCATGGCATCAGGTGTTTGGTAATCGTCTCGCCGCCAGACTGATCAGGCTTCTTTACGGACTGGACATCAGTGATCTCGGCCCGTTTCGCGCTGGCCGCGCAGATGTACTACGCACACTCGCGCTCGAAGAGACGACCTACGGTTGGGCGGTTGAGATGATCCTAAAGGGTTCCTTGGCCGGATTCCGCGTGGTTGAAGTCCCGGTGAGCTACTATCCGCGTATCGGAAAGTCGAAGATCAGCGGTACGCTGAAAGGCACGGTCGGCGCCGGTTGGTTCATTCTCAGCTTGATCGTGCGCTATTATTTCCGGCATCGAAGAGCCGGGACATCACGGCCAACGTAAGTCTGCTCAAATCTTCATGAGATCTTCAAGCGAGATGGTACTGTGACGGGTGGCCCATCCAAGCCCGATTTTGGCTTGAGTGGGGCAGTTCTACAGTTGGACAGAGTCTGACAGCGCTCTTTCGTGTTTTCGTGTCGTCGAGTCCGAATCGATCTTCACGAGTCCCTCGCCCGAAAAACACAAGGTTCCTCCACCCCGCAGATCATCGCTTTGCGATGATCTGATCAGGTCGGGATGATAGAGTTGCTGAGATCTGAACATCCCCACTCAAGCCAAAACCGGGCTTGAGTGGGCCACCGTCGTATATTATTTCCCCAACAATCTATGAAATCTTCAAGGGAGACTGTGTTGCGTTCGTCAGGCAGTGACCGTGTGCTCGTAATCATGGCGAAAGCCCCAAGGCCAGGCTCGGTGAAGACCCGCCTGGCACCCAGCCTCTCTGCCGCGGTGGTCAGTGCTTTCTATGGCTGTCTTTTGGAAGACACGCTGGCGCTCGCACGGTCATTGACTGATGTGGAAGTTGCCATCATGTGCCCGGGCAACGATGTATACGAACTGGCGCAGTTGGCGGGCAACGATGTGAGCGTTGTTGCCCAGAAGGGTGACGATCTTGCTGCAGGCCTCACTTCGGTGTTTGCGCACTTCGTAGAAGATCATCAACGACGCATTATTGCCTTCAACAGCGACAGCCCACACCTTCCACGTTCTGTTCTCGAAGATGCGTTCGAGACGCTGGCGGCACATGACGTGCTCGTGGGGCCAACGCACGACGGAGGCTACTATCTCGTAGGCGCGAAGGCTTCTCATCCTACGCTTTTCGGAGGCGACGGAATGGGCACCAGCAGCGCGCTGGAGCGACTTCTATCGCGCGCACGAGCTCTTGAACTGTCCGTAGGTTTTGCCGATGCTTTTTACGATATTGATGTAGCTGACGACCTGACTCGCTTGGCAGCGGAGTTGCGCCTGGCGCCAGCAAAGGCGCCACGCACTGCGGCCTGGCTTAAAGAGTGGGAGCTTGCAGCGGAACGATCTCGGGCGGGCTATCGAACGAGCACGGAAAAACTGTGAAGGCCCCCTCCGAGTGGAGAGTCTACGCATTCGGCGTTACGTTGTGTGTGGCGTTAACGATCTGCTCCCGCAACTTCGGCGACAGGGGTGGACCGTGCTTCATGGCCTCTTTGACGCTTGCGGGCATCGTGTACCTCTTAGCGATCCGTGAATTTTTCACAAAGCCAAGATTTCCGCGACGCGTTGTTGTTCTCGGGCTCGTCCTGGCTGGTGTTTGGCACATTGAATTTCTTCGGGTGCCTGCGGGCGCCGATGATGATGTCCACCGTTATGTTTGGGATGGCCGCCTGCAGAGGCTCGGCTACAACCCCTACATTGTCGTTCCCAGCGATCCTGCCGTGAGGGCGCTGCATACCCCGGAAACCCGCAACTTGAACAACCCGGATCTAGCGAGCCCATATCCACCAGGAGCGCAGCTTTTTTTCCGTGTCGTAACCGCGATTCAGGAGTCCACCCTTGCGCTGAAAGTAGCGTTTGTAGTTTGCGAGGTCGCAATCGTTTTCGTATTCCTCGATGTGTTGCGTCTTGGCCAGCGAGGAGCGCACCTGGTCCTGGCTTTCGCCTGGAATCCATTACTGGCCATTGAGGTTGCGGGAAGCGGCCACATCGATATTGTTGGCGCTTTGTTTTTGGTCGTGTCCGCTGCTGCGCTAGTGCGAAGATGGCGAGCGACTGCGGCCATTGGATTTGGGCTAGCTGTGGCAGTGAAATTCCTGCCGATCGTACTCTTACCTCTCTACTGGAAGCGGGTTCGCATTCGCGACGCAGTGCTTGCGGCAGTCGTCGTCGGACTCCTGTATGTGCCATTTCTTAATCATGGCCGCATTCCGATCGGCTCACTAGGTACGTACGTGAAGACTTTCCGCTTTAATGGTCTGGTGTTTGCGGCGCTCGATCGAGTCGCGCCTCCACAGTTGCTAGCTGCGCTGGCAGTGCTCGTCGGATTAGTGACCGCAACCTGGCTAAGAAGCACAGCGCGCGAGTGGTCTCCGGGCCAATTTGCCTGGCCAATGGCAGCATGCCTTTTGTGCGCCCCCGCCATCTTCCCATGGTATCTTCTCTGGCTGCTGCCATTTTTGACGTCGGGCTCGACGCTGCTGATCATCGTCTGGACCGTGAGCGTCATGCTGACATACGTCCAATGGCACTTGCGCGCACTTGGGCGGCCGTGGGGTCCGCTTCCTAGTTGGGTCATGCTGCTGGAATACGGATGCGTGGCAACGGCCGCTGCCATGATCGTGGTGTCCCGGCTCATGCGCCCGGCGTCACCGCGATAACCAAAGGGAGAAGTTCAATCAATCCAGGCGGCCCAACACGCAATTTGTGTATCCGAAAATCAGGGAGTTTCATCCAAGGCAGCATCAGTTCAATTCACCGAGGAGCAAGTCTATGCGAAATGCCCGCCGTTTCACCGTGATGGGTCTTCTGCTTTGCGGAATGCTAGTCCTTGGTCCGAACTCGTGGGCGCAGCAACGCGCGCCAATTCTCGATCAAGTCGCCAAGACTTTCGGGGTTGATTCGTGGGACAAAGTTGAGGCTATCCGCTACACCTGGAATGGGGAGATTACCGGACTGTTCAAAGCTGCTCACAAGTGGGAGTGGGAGCCTAAGACGAACAAGGTCACTTTTGAAGGAACGGATAAAGACGGTAAGCCGGTCAACGTTTCCTATGTACGCACCGACCTCAGCAGCCAATCCGACGCTGTGAAAACTCAGATCGACCCTAGCTTCATCAACGATAATTATTGGGCTCTGTTCCCCTTCCATGCTTACTGGGACAAGAGCGCCAGCGCGATCGATCAGGGCAAGTTTAACCTGCCGGTGGGCCCCGGCGTGGCCGAACTGATCCCGGTGAAGTATCCTGCGGATGTGGGTTACACACCCGGTGACACCTGGGATCTCTACGTCGGCAAAGACAACCGCGTCGTGTTCTTTGACTACCACCGCGGCGGAGCCAAGCCTCCGAGCCGTGTCCTGGCAACCTGGGCAGGCTACAAGAAGGCCGGTCCAATTCTGTTCTCAACCGAGCATCGCGGCACCGCCGACGGCAAGCCCTTGCACATCTTCCTTACTGGCGTTGCAGTCAAGGTGACGGGTTCAGATGCGTGGATCGACGCGAACTAAGGTGGGCTTATTCGCGGATGCCCGGCTCAAGCCCGGTTGGGATCACTGGACAACTACTCAAACACAGGGTCCCTCCACTCCGCAGATCATCGCTTTCGCGATGATCTGCTCCCGTCGGGATGACAGAGTTGGGGAGATCTGAACTGCCCACCTAAAACCGGGCTTGAATGGGGCAACCGTCGGGCTTATTCGAACAGTGAATGTTGTTCGATGTGCTTCAGACTACCTGGCGATTACCACTGTGGTGCAGGAACTGCTCAGCTTGGGCAAATCGCGACTTGCGGCCATGCGGATCTCGAGTCGTGGACGCTCGCCGCGAATGATCGGACAATACGAATCAGGCTGCAGCAGTGCGCCTTGCAGGCGTCGCCGTCCCGCACACCCGCCATGGCACGACTCGCGGAACTCGCACTGATTGCAGGCCTGAGGGAGTGTCCGTGCCTGCTCGAAGGATGATGAACTGAGAATGTTGACCTCGGCAGAGATCAAGTCTGAAAGTGGCTCGCCCGATCCCGGCCAATAGACGCAGGGTTGTGTCGTACCTTTTGGTGTCACTCGCACAGTGCTCACGCCACAACCGCCTCGAAGGGGTGGGAGCCCCGCCATTGCCCGAACCAGCGGCTCGCCAATCGCGATGACATCTGTCTCCTCAAAGAGGCGCCGGAACCCTTCCCAGTACTCTTCGTAGCTTACGGCATAAATGTCCGATCGCACGGCTTGGTACACGTTCACTCGTAAAGGGGCGTCAAACTTTTTGGCTACTCGCGCCACCTCCGCTAAACGCAGATAGTTCGACTTCATCATGACAGCGATGATGGTTACAGGAATGTGCAGCCTGAGACACCGTTCTGCCTGTTGGTGGATGAGTTCCCAATTGCCATGCCCACGCTGCGCATCCTGTTCGGCTTGCGTCGCGTAATCGAGAGAAAACTCGATGTCATGAAAGGCATGCAGTTCATCGTCGTCCAAAACAGCAACACTGTGACCATTGGAAGTGATGGTGAGCTTGACCGGTTTCGCGCGCAGGTAGGCCAGTATCGCCTTGAAGTCGGGATGCATGCCATTCTCACCGGTGCCAAGATTCACGGACCGAACGGGCAGGCGTTCCATGACTGCTTTTACTTGATCGAGAGAGAGACGATCTGCGCGAGTTGGATCGCGATAGCAGAATGCGCAGGCGAGATTGCATTCGTTGGTGAGTCCTAGCCCGAGCGCAATACCAGGGTCAGGCGCGGTCACGCGGGATGCGGAAGACGAAGGCCGGGCTATTACGTCGTTCATGGAATGTTCTTCATGATACTGGACCCGCGCGATGTGCAAGGCAATGCGTGTAGCGAGCCACTGCGGCGAACTCGGCTCGGCTGCCGAGTTCGCGCTCGAGTTCAAAAATCCTCTCGTACTCATCAGTGCGGGAAACCCCAGGCGGCAAGTAATCCGACATGACCCTTACCCCACGCTCCGCGGTTACTACGAGTGACGATTCGAGCACCATGGCTTGCAGGCTGACTGCTGTAAATAGCCTGACCTTGCCCTCGTACAGAGACTCATCTCCCCACTCGGCCGTGAGGTTACGCTCAGCCGCGGCCAAGTCGCCGTTTAGTATCGCAGCTTTCAACACCTCACCCGGCCGGTTACGCACCAAGACCGAGATCATGCCAGAGCAATCTCGTAAGGCCCGAGCCGCAGTGCGCAACACCGCGCATGGGTCCTCGACAAATTCCAGAACGTTGTGGCAGAGGATCAGATCGAACGATGCAGCAGGAAATAACGTTGCCAGTTGCGAGGCGTCCCCGTGTGTCAAAGCAATCCTCTCGGTGACTCCTGCTTCCCGCGCGGCGCACTCGGCGAAATCCAGCATGGGTAGCGACGCATCCAGCAACGTGACATGAAGGCCTAGCCGCGCGAGGCGCACCCCGAGAGCGCCGGTACCGCACCCAAGATCCAGAGCGCGCAAAGACCGTGTGGCCTGCGGCAAAAAGTCCTGCAAATTGGCAAACGCGAGATCGACCCGCAGCCGGCCCTCGGGCGTCTCGAGGTAGGCGGCATACTTCGCTGCGCCGGTGCGGAATCGTTCTAAGTCGCGATTTTCGGTTATTTCCTTCATGCACTCGGGCGGATCGCGTCCTGTTCAAGTCGCGGGGGAGTAATACTCAGCGAGCGTGTGAGACAACGCAATCATCCCGGAATTATCCTAACCGCCACGAGTGACGACTTGCCAGGCACAGAATTCTCGACGGTTGTGGTCAGGAGCAGTTGGAAGTATGGAGGTATCGTCTTGTGATCAGGCGCCAAGCCCAGGAGAGTCTTCTGCAACTCTCTCATGCGCTCTGGATTTGTGAGGAATTCGATCGCCGCCTGCGAACCCTGAGTGTAGATTCCGTAAATTAGCAGGACTCGTCTGTCCTTGGTCTCATTCGGTAGCATCAGGACGAGCGCATAATCGCGCGTCAGTTGGTTGGTGACCGAATCGAATTCTGGCTTGTAAACCGGCAGTTCTCCCGGGTGAGGGCTGCGGTTGTAGATGACACCGCTTTGAAATTGAAACCCCTCCTTGTTAAGAAAGACCCTTCCACTCCACGCCTGATTTCCACCCAGCAGAATCGCATTGTCTCCTTTGATCTCATCCAGATTCACCAGTCGCGATTGCTGTACTCGGCACTTCTGTCCTGCGTTAGAAAACATCTCGCAGAGGTTGACCACACCCAGAGTCTCCCCTACGGAAGTGAAATCCGTCAGGCTGGGGACAAACACAAAACGTTTCAGTTCGTGAAAGTGAATCGTATCGCGAAACTCCGGCAGGCTGGACTTTGGAATTTCGTGGCCGCCTGCGAGCGTTTGGGCGCTGTCCCCGTCGTGAGCAGCGCGCAAAAGAGGGTGATTGGGAATCGTGATGATCGGTGCATCAGAGGGCGGGAGGAATGGTTTCCAGAACCATACTAAGCTCTCGGGCATAACCGCGGGTTGTGTGTGAGTCTCGGGACTACGACGATTCCAGCCGGAAACTAGAAGACCGGCCAAGGCCACACACATGATTCCAAAGATGATTGCGAGCATCCATGGAAGGCGGTATCCTTCATTTTGCTTTTTCTGAGTGACGGCAATCGTTCGGAGCTCATCGGCCGTGGACGCCTGCTCCGTAGTTCGGGTAAAGACTGGAACATAGTGACCCGCGGGCAAATCCATGCGCATGGGATTCGCCTTCCCGTCCTCTTCGTAGTACTTCTTCAGCAGGCGTCGGATTTCGTACGCTTGCACCCGTACGATAGGGTCCCGTTGCGGGTTAAAGTCGACCCCGCGCTCGTAGACTTCGACTCCAATCAGGTATTCATTCAGCTTTTCTCCGTTACCCAGGAAGGTTTGCTCGGAGACAAATTCCAGGAAGCGAGTCTTCTTGGGGGAGTTCCCGAACACTTTGCTCTCGAGAACTCGGCGGAGCTCCTCTCTTTTCTCGAAAAGAGGCACAAGAGGCACTTCGGCTGTATGAACAGAACCCACTTTAGCTGCCTGTTTGGCCGGGACTCGAAAGAGCCCACAAGGCCACGGGCGGACGTCCCGGTCCCCCGGTCGGACGATAGCACCGCCCTCAGACGACCGTCAATTCAGAATGCACGGGCGGAAGGTGAGGATTAATTAACGGTTACTTGCGCCGTTAATTGCGGTTATTCAAAGGTCGCTATTGGACCGAGATTGGGGTCACTTTGGCGAATTTTAGCAGTTTTGAGAGTAGGGCAGAAAGGCATATTGATCGCTAACGGGTCTGGTAGGACGCCTTTGCTCGTGAAGGCGAAGCCACTCCCAGGCGTTTTCCACCTAATGTTAACGTATCCTGCGGCGATGACGCCGATTAACCTCGGCATAACCGCGTTTACCTTGAGCGCGGCGCCGACTCAGCGTACAAGTCGTCGGTGCCACAGAATTCGAAGATGCGGTCCGAAAACCTTGATCGGCCACCCAAGCCCTTTATAGTGTTTGCCTTACTCGCTTTTGCAGTTCTCATCTACGTCGAAGCGAAAGGCCTTTACCTTTACGCGCAAGGTCCGGCGCTCGAAGCGACGAAGCGTTGGCCGAATCCGATCTTGACGGTTCATTCCACGGGTGCCGAAGGAAACAAGTACGGATTCGAGGGCGGGAGGGTGCTGAAGATCAAAGACACCTACCACCTGTTTACGTCTGAGATGATCGGAGACCCGCACTGGGTCAAGATGCGGTTGGCGCATTGGACCAGCCAAGATCGCATCCATTGGAAGCGCGAGTCTACGCTGGTGGAATCGAGCGGCGACTTCACGGGTAAGGATCCACGCGCGGCGCTGTGGTCGCCATTGCCCGTTTACGATCCGAAGGACGGTCGATGGAATCTGTTCTATGTCGCATACCAGGCGGCGCCCGATACGGCCGAGCGTTGGCTGACAAATCATGAAGGCCGCATATGGCGAGCGGTTTCGACGGTCCAGGGCGAGGATGGAGTCGGCGGACCCTACACAGACGCAGGAATCGTCATGCAACGAGGGAAGGATTCCGATCCATGGGAGGGTCTGCAGGGGACGGATTCGTTCTTTCCTTATCTGGTGGGAGACCGCTGGTATGCGTTCTATGGCAGTGCCCACACGGAGAAGCTCCCACTTTCATCCTGGCAAGTGGGACTGGCAACCGCTCCGAGCCTGGCTGGTCCGTGGAAGCGCTGCACCGAATTCAATCCCTTGAAAGTCGAGAGCCGTTTTATCGAGAATCCGATTGTCAGCCAGTTGGGCAACGGGACCTACGTGGCGGTTTATGACACCGATGCGCCGAATGCGATCGGATACACGCTCTCAAAGGATGGCGTTCACTGGTCTTCTGGGCAACATCTTGTCGTGCAAGAAGGAATCGGCGTATGGGCAACCGAGGTGCGGACGCCGCTCGGCTTGGTGGATGAGGGAAAAGGTTTGTTTACGCTCTTATACACGGCGAATGAGAAGGTTTCGGGGGCGGGACCCGACGGAAACGGAATCAACACCACTCCGGGATCGATTGGACTGGTGGAAGTCGTGTGGAGGCATGCCATTGCAGGTGGTACTGCAGCCGGACGCAAGTGATCCGGCAGGTCGATATTGAGGAGGGGGATATGCCAAGAAGCAGATTCTGTTCTCGAATTGTGGCAGCTCGTCGAGCGGCCGGAACAATGGCTAACAAGCGTTTTGCTCGCAAGAGACTTGGGACCTTAAGTTCTGCATGCCTTTGCTTGGTGGTCGCGGCCGGCCTGATCTCCGCGCTCGCCTCCATGGCGTTCGCCCAGTCCACAACTGGATCCATCTACGGCCAGGTCACTGACCCATCGAACGCCCTGGTTGTAGGAGCGAAAGTGACCGCGGTGAATCAGGACACCGGCGTGACGTACCCGGGAACCTCTGATGCGCGGGGGAATTACATTGTTTTCAACCTGATTCCCGGACTTTACAAAGTGACGGCGCAGAAAGATGGATTTGAGGGCGCGAACATCAACGATGTGCGCATCGTGATCCAACAGAAGCAGCTGCTCAATTTTCAACTGAAGGTTGGCGCAGGCAACGAAATTATGACGGTTACTGCCGCCCCAACTTTGTTGCAAACCGCGAGCGTCGAAACTGGCAATGTCATACGTCCCCAGGACGTTTTGGACTTGCCGCTGCTCGGACGCGATTTTTTGACTCTGGTAACGCTGACCCCGGGAGTCACCGCCGTAGGGGGCAGCATTAACACATTCAATTTCGGTATCAGCGGTGGCCGCGAGTACGGAAATTCGATCCAGATCGATGGCGTTGAGGCTACTACGAATCGTACGCAGGATATTACCGTCACACCCAGTGTTGATTCCGTCGAGGAATTCAAGGTCTCCACCTCAGCATACGCAGCCGAATTCGGGAGGTCTGCCGGCGGATCCGTTGCGATTCAAACAAAGGGTGGCACCAATGCGTTTCATGGCACAGGCTATGAGTTCTTTCGTCCTAACTTTACGGCCGCGAAGGATTACAGCTTTACCGGAGGTCACATTCCGCCATCTATTCTGAAACAACACAATTACGGCGGGACTCTTGGTGGCCCGATCTTCAAGAACAAGACCTTTTTCTTCGTGTCGTACGAGCAAACCCACCAAACCACAGCTTTCGACTATGTCTTTTTTACCCAACCGAAAGGCCAGGTATCGTTCCTGCCCGATGGCTCTGCAGACCTGTCAAAGTTAGTCGATCCCTTTACGGGGAATCAGATTCCAATTTACGACCCTGCGGTCATGCTGAACTGTTACGGCTTCTGCCCGCAGCAGTTTCCGGGAAACATAATTCCTGCCAATCGGTTGAGTCCCGCAGGCGTGAAGATTTACAACGACTTCCTCCCCTCCCCCAACCTGCCTGGAACGAGCTTCGGGTGGTTTAACAACTTCCAGGTTCATTCTCCCGTCACGTACAACCAGAAAAATGCCGATGCTCGTCTGGACCACAATATTTCTGACGAAGATCATTTATCAGTAGTATTTCACTACACCGACTCCAACTCTCTCACCGAAGATCCCTACTGGGGCGCCACCGTGGTGCCAGGTGCAGGCGACGGAGATCAGGGCAACCATGAAACTTCGGGTGCCCAGGAATACTCGGTCACAGAAGGCCATTTCTTCTCAGGCCGGATCATCAATGAGGCGCGCTTCGGGTACACTCGCTACTCCCAAAATCAGTACAGCCTGCTGAATGGTCACGATTACTCTACGCAGTATGGCGTAAACAACATCCATGTGCCGGGATTTCCGGCCACGGATGCCTTTCCGTGGATGTTCATGGGCATTGGCAACTTCTTCGGCGGATCGACCTACAAGCCCTTCGTCATCCAGGACGTCAACTACCAATTCAGCGACAACCTGATCGTCTCTCAGGTAGGCCGCCACGAATTCAAGTTTGGCGGTGACTACCGACGCCTGAATTCGAGCCCGAACTTCTCCCTCTTTCCAACTAGCTTCATGTACTTCGCCGGCCCCTATTTCGCGATGACGAGTGACTGGAGCTATTCGAGTCCGCTCACCGATTACAATGCTCTATACGCGACCGGCGGCAACGACCTTGCGGACTTGCTTTTGGGATTGCCCCTGGATGTTCAGCGAGGACTCCAACTCACGAAGCCGCACACGCGAAGCTGGGAGATGGCTTTTTACGGGCAGGATACATACAGAATCGCACCCCGCGTTACGTTGAATTATGGTTTGCGCTATGAATACCAGGCCCCGTATACCGAGGCGAACAACAATGCGTCGAACTATGATCCAGCCACTGACAGCCTGCTGCTCGCCGGTCGGGGTTCAAACTCCGCAGGCCTTGTTGCTTCTCGTTGGACCAATTTCGGTCCGCGTTTTGGCGTTGCTTACCAGATGACGCCAAAGACGGTTCTGCGCGCCGGGTACGGGTTCTTTTACTCACCGGAGAACGACGGCCGCGAAGACATTCTCACCAAGAACTATCCGTTTGCTATCCAGGAGACCTTCAACACTGGTTTTACCGGCACTATGTACAACGGCCCTTGCTTTGCGCAGACTGCACCGCCGCCGTGCGTGGCTCCGGACAACGTTTTCTATTACCAACTTGACTCAGGATTCCAACGGTCCACGGCGATCAATATCCCGCCGGGAGCCTCAAGCATCCCAGCCGCTTCGATAGTGGATTCAACGGGGCACCCGTCTGGGAACCTGGATACAAGCTATTACGTCGATCCGAGACTGAAGACGGGATACGCACAGAATTTCAATCTGGCGGTACAACGGGAAATTGGCACCAACTTCGCCATTGAAGCCGCTTACGTCGGGTCGATTAGTCATGACCTCTCGTATCAAGTCGGTAACATCAACCGGCTCAAGCATACCACGGGTATCCCATTCGTGACTCCAAACCTTGGTCAGATCATCGCGCTTTACGATTCGGGCTGGGGGAACTACCACTCTTTCCAGCTGAAGTTAACCAAGCGAGTTTCGACGAATCTCAACTTTCAGGCGAATTACACCTACGCACACTCAATTGACAACGGGCCGGCCCCGTTTAATCTGGGTCACATCAACAATGACAACCCTCAGGACCCACGCAATCTCTGGGCGGAAGTCGCCTCGTCTGACACTCGCATTCGCCACAGTTTTGTGTTCAGCGGCCTCTATCGGCTCCCGGTAGGGCGTGGTCAGAAGTTCCTCGGAAACATCGGCAGAATAGGCAATGCCATCCTCGGCGGTTTGCAGCTTAATTCGATCTTCAATGCTCGGACTGGGACTCCGGTAAATGTGGTCCGACCGAACAACAACGATAAGTTTTACTCGGGCCTGCGTCCAGATCTGATTGGCGATCCGACCCTGCCCAAAAGCCAACGTACCGTGCAACACTATTTCAACACCGCCGCATTCGACGTGAGCCGCTTTACCTGCAACACCTGCGACGCCTTCGCTCCCGGTACAGCGGGACGAAACTTGTTCGTCGGACCAGGATACATCAATCTGAATCTCTCGCTGTTCAAGGACTTCGCTATCACCGAACGGGTGAAGCTGCAAACCCGGTTTGAAACGTTTAACACTCTCAATACTCCGCATTTCGCGAATCCAAATGCAGATCTGGGGAACCCCGCGTTGTTTGGCTCAATAAATCGGACATCCGACAATATGCGGATTGCTCAACTTGCGGCGAAGATCATCTTCTAGGAGAGCATAACTGTCGGGGGAGAACCGAAGGTCGATGCGACTCACGATCAGCGGATTCGTGTTGCTGATTGTATTACCATGGACGGCCCGCTTCCATAGCACTGGACTTAGAGTCTCAGGAGCCAACACGGACGCACATTCTACGTCGATGCCGCTGGCGGCAATGATGGAATGCCCGGCCTTTCGCCCGACAGCCCCTGGAAAACACTCGCCAAAATCAACGCTACCACTTTCCATCCCGGCGACCGCATCCTCTTCAAATCCGGCGGTACCTGGACGGGACAGTTTTGGCCCAAAGGCTCCGGCACGGCGAACCATCCCATCACGATCGACAAATACGGAGGCGATCCTCTGCCTGTCATCAACGGCGCCGGTCTGGTCGAAGACGCGGTGCTGCTCAAGAATCAGGAGTACTGGGAAGTTCGCAATCTAGAAGTCACTAATACTGGCGCGACTCCCTCGTTAAGGCGCGGCGTCGACATCGTCGCCGAGAATGTCGGCGAACTGCACCATATCTATCTGCAAGATCTAAAAGTCCACGATGTGAATGGCAGCTTGAAAGAGAAGGCTAATGGAGGGATCCACTACCGTTCCATCGGCGACATCAAGCCCAGTCGCTTCATCGACCTGCGAATCGAGAACAACCACATTTGGCATGTTGACCGCAGCGGCATTTTCGGTTGGTCGACTCATTGGATCCGGACAAAGTGGTATCCCAGCCTGGGCGTGGTAATTCGCAATAACGTCCTCGATGACATCGCAGGAGACGGCATTGTGAATGTCGCGACGGACGGTGCTCTCGTCGAGCACAACGTGGTGTCCCGGGCCAGCCAGCGATCGCAGGATTACAACGTCGGCATATGGCCCTGGAGCGCCGATAACACGGTCATCCAGTACAACGAAGTCTATGGAACCCGCGGCCAGCACGATGCAGAGGGCTTTGACTCCGACTGGAACAGCCGCAACACCATCATTCAGTACAACTATAGTCACGACAACGAGGGCGGATTCTTGCTGATCTGCAACGAGGGCAGCCAGAGTCCGAATAACAGCGCCGGAAACGTAGGCACGATCGTCCGTTATAACATCAGCCAGAACGATCACCATCGCGCCATTAAGCTCTCCGGGCCTGTGAAGAATACCCTCATCTACAACAACACGATCTACGTGGGCAAGGACGAGACTGTCGACCTTATCCTTCACACTGAATGGACCGGTTGGGCAAGCGACACGTACGTCTATAACAACATTTTCTATGTGGAAGGAAAGGCACAATTTGGTTATGGAGTCACGGGAAACGATGACGGTTCGTATGTGACTGCGCCGGGGCCAGGCAAGAGCCGCAATAATGTGTACGACTACAACCTGTATTACGGAGTGGCGCCCGCTGATGACGCTCACCCCTTAACTACCGATCCGTTAATGCTCAACCCGGGGCACGCTGGAATCGGCCGTCAGACGGTTGCAGGATATACGCTGCGAAGTCACTCTCCAGCGGCCAACGCCGCGAAGGTTATCGAGGGCAATGGTGGCAAGGATTTCTTTGGCACTGCGGTTCCTCAATGCGGAACTGCCGACCGTGGAGCATCGGAATTGAAGGAATGCCCTTCTTCGTCTCGGTAGTCTCGCGACCAAGTCTTGATTGTGTCATCATCGATGCCAATGAAACATGCTCGTAGATTCGTGTGTTGTGGCGGACTTCTGCGCCTGGTGGTCATTCTTTCGGCGCTGACCGGTTCGGGTTTCGCCGATCCAGTTCTTCCCCATCTCTTCAGCGACCACATGGTCCTGCAGCAGGGGCGCGCCATCCACATCTGGGGCAAAGCCGATAGGGGAGAGGTGGTGAACGTAACTTTTGCCCGCCACAATTCAAATGCGACAGCCGACGATCTAGGTGATTGGAGCGTTCTGCTACCATCCATGAACGCCGGCGGCCCGTTCACTCTTACTGTTCGCGGTAATAAGGAAGTCACGATCAAAGACGTCATGATCGGAGAAGTTTGGATTGCCTCCGGTCAGTCCAACATGTCGTTTTCGCTCGATGGCGTGGAAAATGGAGCGACTGAGGTCTCCAAAGCCAACTACCCGCAGATCCGGCTGTTCACGGTTCCCAGGAAGATCGCGTTGACGCCGCAGGAGAACACCCTTCCTGCGCATTGGGAGATTTGCACTCCGGAAACCGCGAAGAGTTTCTCCGCGGTTGCGTACTTTTTTGCACGCGAGATTCACCGCAAACTGAAGGTCCCAGTCGGAGTCGTTGAGAGCGCGTGGCCGGGAACTGCCATCCAAACGTGGATCGCTCCCGAGGTCTTGCGCGCCGACGCAGACCTGCGGTCGATCGTCCAAGAATGGGACCGATCTACTCCTGAGCAAAAACACTTCGCCGAGAGCTCTCAGCCTTTCCATCTCGAGTTTGACGACTTCGAACTCGTCCCCGTGCTCGGGCAGCCAGCCAGCACGTTACTCACGAACTTTGATGACGGAATCTCGCGCCTGACAACTGGTGGCACGTTCTCATACTCGTGGAGCGACGCTCCCGATGCCGCCTTTGACTTAGTGTCGCCTGGTCATGGCTCCGATGGATTTGCGGCTCGAGTGGCTGGCAAACTCGATGGCACAAACGACTCGGTTCTGGCGGCCAACTATAAGCTGGATGGATCACCTCAGGACCTCTCGGTCTACGCCGGAATCCGATTCTGGGTGCGCGGTGACGGATCCTTTCGCTTCCGGTCCAAGCAACCTACGATTACCGATTATGACGATTACGCCACTCAAGTTCAAAAAGCTACGGCGAATTGGCGACCGATCACTGTCCCGTTTCGCGATCTTCGCCAGGACGGTTGGGGAGTCGTTAAGGATTTCACGCCTGCCGCCTTGACCGGCTTTTCGATCGAATGTCTCACCAGCCTGGAATACGCACCGATGCCGGTCTCTGGCCTGTATGAAGGGATGATCACTCCGCTGCTGCCATACGGTTTCCGCGGAGCCCTCTGGTACCAAGGCGAAAGCAACGCGTGGAAACCATATCAATATCGCAAGCTGCTTCCGGCACTCATTCGGAATTGGCGTGACGCCTCCCATCAGCAGGATCTCGATTTTTTGATCGTGCAACTGCCCAATCACGGCGCCATTCCTGACGAACCAGGCGAGTCGGCATGGGCCCAAGTGCGTGAAGCGCAGCTCATGACGGTTCAGAAGGTTCCGCATACAGGATTGGCCGTGACCATCGACGTTGGCGATCCAAACGATCTACATCCTCATCGAAAGCTGGAAGTGGGTCAGCGTCTCGCACTGTGGGCTTTGGGAACTACTTACAAACAGCCAGTCGAACCGTCGGGACCGCTCTACGATTCCATGAAGATTGAGGGCGGGGAGGTTCGTCTGCACTTTGAACATGTGGGCTCCGGACTTGAGACACGCGGAGACGCCGAGTTGCGCGGTTTCGCCATCGCTGGTGCGGATCACAAGTTTCACTGGGCGGACGCAAACATAACAGGCAATACCGTCATCGTCTCGAGCCGCGATGTTCCGCAGCCGGTGGCGGTACGCTATGCCTGGGGTGACAGCCCACGCTGTAATCTGTTCAACAAAGAAGGGCTGCCAGCCTCACCGTTCCGAACCGACGATTGGCCAGGCATCACTGAGCTGAAGTAAGACAACGCCGCGGATCTTCCCGGTCCCCATCTCCCCGGGTGCAAGGTTTTCCTCGTCGAGTACTAGCCGGTCTCCTTCAGGGCGAAAGGGTCCAGGCCTCAACGCTGGTAGATCACCTTGCCATCGAAGATGGTTATGTCGACTTTAGTCTTCTCGATCGCCTCGGGCGGAATGGTGAAGATGTCGTCGGAGAGCGCTACCAAGTCTGCCATCTTGCCCGGTTCGATGGATCCCTTGACCGTTTCTTGGTGTTCAGCGAAGGCGGATCCCATGGTGTAGGCATGGACTGCCTGCGCAACGCTGATGCGCTGCTCGGGGATCCAGCCGTTTGGGTTTTTACCGTCGAGGGTGCGCCGCGTGGTCGCAGCGTAGATGCCCACCACTGGATCCAATGGCGCGACGGGCCAGTCGGAGCCAAATGCGAGTGTTGCACCCGCATCCAGCAGGGATTTCCACGCATAGCTCGACTTAATACGCTGCGGGCCAATGATGGTTTCGGCCCACCGGCCGTCGTCGATCGCGTGGAAGGGCTGCATGGAGGCGATGACGCCAAGCCTTGCGAAGCGCGCGTAGTCCTCGGGATGAAGATGTTGCACGTGCTCGATGCGCGGGCGCCGATCACCGGGGCCATTATCTTTCTCGAGGCGAGCGTAAAGGTCGAGGATGGTGCGGTTGGCGCGATCGCCGATGGCGTGAATCGTAAGCTGGAGTCCCGCCTTATCAGCCAGGCGCATTGATTCATAGAAATGTTCGGCGTCGAGAAGATCGGGGCTGGCAAGACCGCTCTTTGCCGGATTGTTCGTGAATGGCTCATCCATCCAGGCAGTTTCAGAACCAAGGGCACCATCGGCAAACGCTTTCAAGTTACCGAGGCGGAGATACGGACTCCCAAATGGCGCGACGATGCCGGCGTCGGCCAGCGTTTTCCAATCGCGGACGGGAAGAGCCTCGTAGATGCGCACCGTCAATTTGCCGGCGCGTTCCATCTTCTGGAACTCGCGGAAATTGAGAGGCTGACCTTCGTCTACAGACGTGTCGGCCATGTTCTGCACGCTGGTTACGCCGTGAGCCGCCGCTTCGCGGATGGCTGCTTCCATGGCTTGGTCCTCCTCCTCGGCAGACAACGGAGGCAGGATGCGCTCAACGAGACCAGTGGCGGCGTCTTTGAGAATGCCGGTCGGATTGCCATCTTTGTCGCGCTCGATTTCGCCTCCCGGCACGTCCTTCGTGTTTCGGTCGATGCCGGCGAGCTTCATGGTTTGCGCATTCACGAGGGCCATGTGTCCGTCGAGGCGCCACAGGAATGCAGGATGATCGCCTGAGACATCGTCGATCAATTGGTGGGTGGGGAGAACTGGCGGATTCCAGCGTGTGTGGTCCCAAAGGCCATTGCGAAGCCACGCGCCTTTGGGAAGCGTTCCAGCGAATTGGGCGATGCGCTCCTTGAACTCGGCCTGGCTGTTGGCGGTGCCAAGGTGGACGGAAATGAGCGAACCGCCGCCGATGAGGAAGTGAACGTGGGAGTCGTTAAAGCCGGGCAGGAGAAGGCGGCCGCCAAGATCGATGATGCGGGTCGTGGGGCCGGCGAGTTTTCGAATCGCTGTATTGTCACCGACCGCGAGGATTCTGGAACCATCGAGCGCCACCGCCTGGGCCGTGGGCTGTGCGGGATTTTCGGTCCAAACCTTTCCGTTGACAAGGATCAGACTCGCCTCTGTCGCCGATGCGTTGCAACAGCAGGCGCCGAGCACAACGATGAGCGAGTGCAGCCAGGAACGCTTCATAAGAACTTCGTTCAAAAAGGATGTTAATCAGAAGCCACAGACGACGGTTCGGAACATCCACAAACAAATTGAGTCGGAGCTAATTAGAGGGAGCCGTGGGCCGAATCTGCTCGAACGGGACGAGCCCCTTGCCCTCCAGAACATCGTAGAACTTATCTGCTTCCAGGTTCTTGATAACGTCGGTTGTACCCGATGGCCAGCGAATCTCGACGCTGTCGATTTTGGTCGCGGTGCCCAGGCCAAAGTGTACGCGGAAATCATTCTGCGAGAGATAACTTCCCCCGCTCCGGACCTGGTCAGTCTGCGTGACGCCGCCGGCGGACAGTTTGATGCGCGCTCCGATTGCCAGACGATTGCTTTTAGTTCCAGCCAATTCCAGGCTAACCCAATGACGGCCCGCTACCCCGTGATTACGAAGAATCATGGGTGCGCCATCGAGGTCTTCCACCACGCACATCCAGTTGCCCGTCGTTGAACAGATCTCCGACCGCCAGCCCGCGCGACGTCCGGGGCTGCATCAGCGCCGGTCCGGCCTGATCGCTGGCGTTACAGAACGTGCCGTTGCCTTGATTCAGTTGAAGCATTCCGTGCTGCCGATAGCCGGCGCCTGAGGGGAGGGCGGCAACCTGGGGATAGACGTGCCCGCTGACAAAGATCAGATCGAGCCAGCCATCGTTGTCGACATCGAAGAAGGCATTTCCCCATTTCACAAATGGCATCGACGGCAGTCCCTCGCCTGATTTGTAGGACACGTCGTCAAACTGCCAATCGCCATTGTTGCGATAAAGCGTGTTGTATTCGTTCTCGAAATTTGTGATGTAGATCGACGGCCGCCCTTCGTGCAGGTAATCGCCAATCGCCACTCCCATAGAAGCCTGCTCGGTACCATCCTGGCTGACGGCTGTACCAGACTCCAGCCCGATTTCTGTGAACTTCCCTTTGCCCTCATTCTTGTACAGGTAATTCGGCGTCGCATCGTTGGCGATGAAGATGTCGGATCGCCCGGTGTTGTTGAAGTCGACCCAAGTAACGCCGAGGCCAAAGTATCCGTTGGGATCATCCACTCCTGCGGTCTTCGAAACATCGGTAAAGGTGCCATCGCCGTTGTTGTGATACAGCGAGTCGCCCGCACCCTTGAGCCCACGTGGGCCGCACTGAACGTCTAACCCACGAAACGTGCAGGTAGGGAGCTTGCCGAAGGCCGGCAGATTGTCGAAACGGAAGTCCACATAGTTGGTCACCATCAAGTCCACGAAGCCATCGTTGTCATAGTCTCCGAATGCAGCCCCGGTGGAATTTCGCGGGTCACCAACACCTGCCTTCGCGGTCACGTCGGTAAACGTGCCGTCGCCGTTATTCCGGTAGAGAACGTTTGCGCCGAGGCAGGTGATGTAGAGATCAGGCCAGCCGTCATTGTTGTAGTCCCCGACCGCGCCACCATTGGCGAAGCACGGAGTAGCGATGCCGGCCTTGTCAGTGACGTCGGTGAAAGTACCGTCATGGTTGTTGTGGTAGAGGGCGCCCCGGGCTGTCTGGTGTTTCATCGCCATCTCGATGGTCGGCGCATTGGTGAAGTAGATGTCGGGCCAGCCATCCCGGTCATAATCGATGAGCACGACTCCGCCGCTCATGGATTCGGGAATGTATTTTTTCTCGGGAGAGTAGATGTGCCGAAAGTGAATTCCCGCCTTTCCCGCAATGTCCTCGAGTTGGGGCACGGGACGGCCCTTGCAGGACTCCGTCTTGAGGCCGGCGGGAGGCGGCGGCGCGACGTCGTGTCCGGCTTGACCCTGTCCCTGATATAGAAGCTGCGAGAACAGCAAGAAGCCGAACAGGGAGTTGCGAATCACTCCATTCATATCAATCGGAAGAAGGGGTCTCGTGCGCCGGTTTGCCCGGAGGCGGCAGCGTAATGTTCCTGCTCTTCGTCTTCAACGCCCGGTAAATTCGCGCCTCACGGTCGGCGTCATCGCTACGCCCGAGTGTGCGATAGGCCGACTGCAACTGGTAGTGAGCGGGTTCGAACCCGGGCTTCAGCCGCACTGCCGCTTCCAGGTAGCTGAGCGATTCGCCGGCTTTGCCTTCGATGCGAAGTTCTTTACCGAGTTCATAATTAGCCTCTGCATGATCCGGTTGGGTAGCCAGCACCTTCCTCAGGAACTCCACCGCCTGGTCGTTCTTGGACTGCTGCAACAGGCTGAAGGCGAGATGAAATTGCGCATTTGCGTTGGTGTCGTCGAGTTGCAGTTCATCGCGGAACTCCTGTTCCGCTTCTGCCGAGCGGTTCAGACGGAGCAATGCCAATCCCGCAGTGTAGTGGGCCCGCGACAGCTTCGGGTCGAGTTGCAGAGCGCGACGGCAAACTTGTACGCTGTGTTCGTAGTTAGCCATCCGCGACCAGAGCTGCGCTACCAGCATCAGCGTTTCAGTCGAGAGTGGTTGTTGCTCTAGCTTGTTCAGCAGCGCAGTAGCCACGCCATACTTGTTCGTTTGTACCAGGGATGCCGCCCACGAATATGCCAGCTCGTGGAGTTGCAAGACCGAATCGTCCAGAGGCGTAAATACCTGCACGGCATCGGCGTACGAATGTGTAGCGAACAATGCCGGTTCCGAGCATGGCACGCGCGACATTGTCATGTGGATTCTTCGCCACTACCGGCCGCAGTGCGCGGATGCATTCCGGGTAGTCCATGGCGCGTCCCGCTGCGATTCCAGTGTTCCGCCGTAAGCCGGTGATATCTGCGTTCCATCCCGCCGCTTCGTGGAAGTGAGCCAGCGCGATGGAATACTGCTCCTGGCGCGCCTCGGCGGTTCCCAGATCGTTGAATGCGCTCGCCAGCAGGGTGCGGAGTTCGACCTTCAGTCGGTCAATTCGCGCACGCTCCTGTTGTGTGAGCTTTATCGTCTCGAAGCTGGACCCGAGTTGCGCGGCATCAGCCATGACTGAGCCCATCGGCGAGGAACTAAGCGGCTTGACTTTGGCGCTGGGTCCAGCGAGCTGGACTTCGCGGGAAACGTTTTCCATATCGTTGCTTGCGCGATAGGCGTCGGCCAGTTGCATGTGGATGCCCGCGCGTCCCCGCCTTGTATCCGACAACTTGCGAAAGACCTCTTTCGCTTTCTCGTTTTCCTTCAGTTGGAGAAACGCAGCACCCAGCAAGTACGAAGCTGCGGGATCGTCCTGCAGGCTGAGGACCCGGCTGAACGACGTCACAGCGTTGTCGTATCGCTTCTTCGCCATCCAGACCTTACCCTGCACATACCAGGCGCGCGGCGTTTTCAGGATCCGCAATTAAAACGTCAGTGATCACGGAAAGAGATTCATCCAGGCGCGCAGCGGACAGGTACGCCAGCGCAAGATCGGTTCGGGTCGCGAGCGAATTCTCGAAGTCGAGCGAACGACGGTAGTTCTCGATCGCCGCTGGAGCGGATGACTGCATGAGCTCAGCGTCGCCCATTTCGCGCAACGCCAGGGCGAGCATAGACCGGCTGGCAGTCGTAATCACGGCGGGATCGCCAGCCCGCTTCGCAGACTCCAGAGCCTGCATGCGCGATTGCAACTCGGCACTCAGACTGAATACTCGCGGGCCAGGGGCACGATCCGTTGCAGGGGGAACTGCGGGGTCTCTCTGTTGTTGAGCAAAAGTTTGCGCTGTGAGAAGGATACTTAAGAGAATGAAGTGCAGAATTGCCGCCATCGGAGATTTCAGGGAGTGAGACGAGGAATTCGGCCTGACCGGTCCGGATCGAGCACATCGGTGTTTCACGGTCACTCACCCTCGCATCAGACTACATAAAAGGAAAGCGGGCAGGGCCAGTCTCGAGCCCTGCCCGCTCCTACATTCTACGCACCGGGTCCAGCTAGAAGGTAAGCCTGAAGCCGTACTGGATTTCCCGGTCGCTGTTGACTACAACACTTGTTGCGGCCAGGCTTCCGCCCGGCTGCATCGTGGTAATCAGGTTATTGGTTGGGCTGCACGGCTGGTAAAAGCCGCCGACAGCCGGGCCACAATTCACTGCGCCAATCGGGGAGCCGTTGGCATTGGGCGAGAAGTTTGGATGATTAAAGAGATTGAAAACGTCAAGTCGGAACTGCAGACCGACTCGTTCTCCAACCTTCCAGTTCTTTTGCAGCGTGAAGTCGGTGGTGACGAATTTGGGTCCATGGCAATAGCCGAGAGATTCGTTACCCATGGTTCCAATCGTCTGGCCGACTACCGTGAAGGCAGCGGGGTTGTAGATATTCGGCCCACTGGCTCCAGCGGTACAACTGCTTCCCGTTATTGACGGACGCCGGTTCGAACCCGGAGCCCACGGCGGTCCTTGGTTGCCGGTGCCGTAGAGCGAGTTCAGTCCCAATGCTGGTGGGCCCTCCGGATCGAGCGCGGCAGTGTTCTCCGACAAACCACTGTTGCCGATCGTCGTTGACGGACCCGACGAGGCTGTCGTAATGCCGCCGACCGTCCAGCCGCCCGCTGTGTTTCGCAGGAAAGCATTCTGGCCCCTCAATTCGGGCAGAGGCACCAGCAGGTTAGCGACAAAGATGTGGGGTCGGTTGATTTGTGTATTACCGCGATCCAGACTCGGGTCTCCCGCCCAGGTGAGTGTCTGGGAGTTGGCGGTACCGTTCGATTCATCCAGCGGCACGTTGCCGATGGAATGCGAGTAGGTGTAGGTGGCGTTGATGGTAGGCCCCTTTTACCTTGGTTTTGAACAGGGCCTGCAACGAATGATAGTTGGCATCGCCATAGTGCGCCCACCAGGTGAGGAACCCGTCATTGGGATAGGGGCGCAGCGTGTTGCAATTGCTCATAAACGCGCACGCGGCCCACTGGTCGGGCGGAACTTCGTTGATGTCGGACGTCGTGAGTTGGTGAATTGCGCGGTTTCCGACATAGCCAACTTGCAGGCTCATCTCTCTGGCGAGGCTGCGCTCGACGGTTACGTTCCATTGCCAGGAGTTCGGCGTCGTGTTGGAGGGATCGACTCCTCCCAAGGCCGAAGTTGACGACTGGCTGAACTCGGTTGCGGTATAAGGACGGTCCGTCGAGAGTGCGGGACTTACCGCTCGCGTTGAGCGCGAAGGGCGCGTTGGCTGACATGGTATAGATGGCCGACCGATCACGCTGGAAAAACTGTCCGATCCCGGCCCGCAGCGCGGTTTTCCCGTCGCCGAACACATCGTATGCGATGCCCAGGCGTGGAGCGAAGAGATGATAGTTTTGGTTCTTGAGGTACTTGTTCGGTCCGGGAGTTCCTGCGCTGAACGCATAATCCCCGGTTCGGCCGAAGGTGGTGTTGGCTTGCGTGCAGGGACTCTTGCCCGGCACGACCCACAATCCGTTGCAAGCATCGAACGCCGAGCCGGCAGGATTGTAGAGGTTGGGGTTGAAGCTGGTCATCAACCCATTCACCTGGTACGGGGTCAGCAGCATTGAGTAGCGGACGCCCAAGTCGAGGGTCAGTTTGCGATTCACTTTCCACGAGTCGCCTGCATAGAACTCGTAATCGCGCCATCGCATCTGGTTGTAGATGTCCGTCGATGTCTCTGACAAACCGGTAAAGATATTTCCCGGAATCATCGCATTAGCCAACGGCATTCCCGTCTTATAGCATCCGGACCGGACGCGCAGTTCGCCACGAAGGCAGCGTCGTTCAGAATGGGGAAGTTCGTCCGTTCCGAGGTTGCTCCCCCATTATCTTCATTCTTGAGGTTGAATCCGAGGAAGGCGCCAAACTTCAACGTATGCCTGCCGCGAACCCAGGACAAGTCGTCGCGCACGTTGTAGAGGTCTTGCTTATTGCTCCAGGGAGACAGCATCTGGGTCGTGCCTCCCGTAAGACCCAAGTTGAGAGCCGGAATACCGATTGGGTGGCTCTTCAAATCTGCGGGAAATATGGTTGGAAAGTCCGCATTCAATGTCGCCGCCAAGCCGGCGTTCGTGCCTCCTGGCGTGATGTTGATGCGGTTATTGGAATAGGAGAACTGTACGGTGTTGATCAGGCTGGAACCAATGGTCGAGGTCAGCTTGCCGATGATCGACTTGGCCGGCTGCGCCCAACTGCTCTCCAGTTCCGGGAATGGATCGTCGCCCCAATAACCTGCGCTCGGGGCTGGGTTAACCCAGGTGTCTTGCGTGTAGCGGAAAGTCAACACATGAGTCTGGGTCAGGTTATAGTCGCTGCGGATATTCTCCTGGCGATAATTCAAATGCGTGCCGGGGAATGCCTGCCAGTTATTGCAGCCATTAGCGCCCGTGGTGGCCGTGGCTTGGCCAGCTGGCGTGGTCGGGCAGTTGAAGTTAGGCAGAGGGAATTGGCCCATCTGATCGGTGATCCCCTGGAGGGGCTGGGCAATCGTCCACTGGTTCGCACCCTGCAAGGCTGCCGGGAACGGATTGACGATGGTGTCACCACAGGTGACATTGTTGAAATCGCCGCCGCGTTCGGCCGCGTTGGGTACGCATCCGGAGCGCGCTACGCCGCGAACTTCCCGGTTCCATTCCTGGCTCCAGAAGAAGAACAGTTTATCCTTCTTGATGGGACCACCCAGTGAGTAGCCGAAGTCATTACGGCGAAGAATCGGCTTGTCCTGGTTGGGGTTGGAGTAGATGCTGCCGGTGCTGGGATGCATCACGTTGGCAAGCCGGTCCTGAGTCGCCTGTCGCGATGCAAAATAGTCATAAGCATTCAAGGCATCATTGCGACCAGAGTAGAAGAAGCTACCGTGCCAATTGTTGGTTCCGTTCTTGGTAACGATATTGACGATTGCGCCCGAGGCCTGGCCGTATTCCGGACCGTAGGCATTGCGCAGCATCTTGAATTCCTGGATGGATTCGATGGACGGATAGACCAGAATCGTGCGGTTCGAACCCACATCGTTATTGTTGGCGCCGTCCACGAGGAACAGGTTGTTGTCCATCGAGTTCCCGTTCACGGCAAAGTCGACGCCACCCTTCAGGCCCTTGCCTACAGCGTCGTAGCTTCTGGCCGCGGCAACGCCCGGTTGGAGCTGCGTCAACGCGACAAAGTTGCGCCCGTTGAGAGGCAGATCCTGGACTTGGCCTGCTAACACCACCTCGCCCAGTTGAGCGCTGTCGATTTGAACCTGGATGACATTTGCTTCGACTGTGATCTGTTCGCTGGTGTTGCCCAGTTGCAGTACGACGTTCACCAGGGCTGTGCTGGCAACGTGGACCTCCACGTTGTTAATCACAGCTTCCTTGAAGGCCGCTTGCTTGACGGTGATTTGATACTTGCCGTTCGGCACGTCGGGTGCAACGTATTCGCCCATCTCGTTGCTCGTCACGGTGCGAATCAAACCCGTGTCGACGTTGGTGATGATGACCGTGGCTTGGGGAACCACAGCTCCGCTGGGATCACTGACCACGCCACTGATCGTCCCCGTACTCTTCTGTGCAGAAAGTGGCGTAGCTATTAGTGCGACTGTAAGAGCAATCAAAAAGACCAAACTGCTCCATCGTTTCATTGATTACCTCCACGTTTATGGGGCCACTCGGATCGCAATAACCACGAAAGTGACGAATGTGAGCGGGCGCAAGTAGCGCCCGCTCTGTATGAATCGGCGTGCGTCGGTGCCGTTGATGCACGTATATGACGATTTTTCGTTGCGAGTATTCCTTCACTCCAGAATCAGAAAGGCTTTGCCAGAAAACAAATCGGGGATGCAAAGAACCTCTAGCGCACAAGTAGAAAATCGTTTTTGTGACAAAGCATGCAACGCAAAAGTCTCTACTTCTTATACGAGCCGTTCTGTGCCACGGATCACAGCAGCTTGGGCTTGAAATCACAGGTCTGTCTGGTTGCGCCTGTAGCGAAAGGTGGGAACGTGTGATGAAAAACACAACAGTGGCTAACAGTTCGGAGCACTGAGCACCACCGATATCTAAGTTCTTCTTGACATCTGTCTTCGGTGACGGCATAGTTCCGGACAATATTGAGCCTTGCGGGTCGATCGGATTCGACCCGAAGGCCACTCGGCAGCTTTTCCGAGGCGTTCATACCGCGCTCTTACTGCGACTGCAAGTGAACGTGGGGTTCCTTGCAGCACAACATTCAATTCTTCTCGAAGACCGCGAGCCTTATTGGCATCGCAATTCTGGAGATTAAGAATGCGCGGCGCATGCATTCCACGCAGCTTGGCCCAGCCGGGTGCCTCCCTGGCTAGTTGGATCTTGCTCCTCGGTCAGATGACCCTGAACTGTTCTCTAGCTTCGGCGCAAATCACAACCACGCCGGTCATGGAACCGTCCATGCGGTTAGTAGCCAAGGGACGATTCGGGCAAAGTCAGTTGGATGGCCAGTTACGCAGCCCGGATCAGATTTCGAAGATTCGCGCGCGCGCACAAGCGGGTTCCGCGCGCGACGAGTTCTTGATGGGATATGCCTGCACCAATGGGCTGGGCCAGCCACAGGACCTTTCCCAAGCGCTTGCCTGGTACCTCAAAGCCGCGAACCAGGGAGAGCCTGCCGCTATAACCGAACTGGGCCGCATGTACATCCGCGGCATTGGCGTGAGTCAGGATTATGAGAAGGGCCTGGAATGGCTTCGCCGCGCCGCCGCCGACGGATACGCACCCGCGCAGACGGATGTTGGATTGCTCTATTTTCAGGGGTTAGGTGTAGCGCCGGACTTTGAAAGTGCGGTTCGGTGGTGGGAGAAAGCGGCCAGGCAAAACTACGCTCCAGCCCAATCGAATCTCGGCGTCGCTTACCTGAATGGAATGGGCGTTCCTCGCGATCCCGCTCGTGCGACGCAGTTGTTCCGCAACGCGGCCGACGCAGGTCTGGACACTGCACAGTTTGATCTCGCTTCGTGCTATGAAGCAGGTCAGGGTGTTCCGCAGGATTTCGGCGTTGCCGCCGAGTGGTACCGGAAGGCGGCTCAACAAGGCGATCCTGGAGCGCAGAACAATCTTGCTTCGATGTATCAGTCCGGGCGCGGCGTTCCCGCAGACGCAGTCCGAGCTTTGAGGCTGTTCCTCCTGGCGGCGGAGAACGGGAACATGAAGGCTGCTATCAACCTGGCAAATACTTTCCACCTGGGGATTGGTGTGAAACCCGATTACGAACTTTCCTGCATGTGGTTCCAGGTTGCATCTGGCGCTGGCGAGGATCTGGGTCAATCTCCTCACCCGCCGTGCTCTGAAATCAGCGACCACCAACTTGACCAGGCGCGTCAACAAGCCTGGGAGTGGCGAGCGCAGCATCATCTTGAGGTTGACCATTCGACTAAGACTTTCTCAGCTTCACGCAGGTTCTCCTCCCGCTGATTTGCCGGCGACCAGTACCCTAATGCATCACTATCAGCTGCCATTATGAGCATTGCGTGTGTTGGCGGGGAAGGGAACAAATAGTTTAGCTGTTCGCGAAACACCGGCGCGTGGGATTCGGCGTGTAGCAACGAGTGCGAACTGGTTTTGCGCCATCAAATTTGCCTGAGATGCCGGCCTTCTGGGTCGTCATTAGCGCGTCACGTCTGATGTGTGCTGCTGAAGCGGTTCGCGTGCATGGTCAACGTAGGAGGGAATTAGTAAAGGGGAGATTCCACTTGGTATAATCAGGTCCAAGCCACATATTTGCGTAACCTATCTGTTGTTTGGAGTCTTTCTTTGCCTTGGTCGCCACGAAGTCTTTGCAGTTTTGTTCTCTCGACGGTGATCTTCGCCGGTTGCCTGACCTCCCGCGCGGCCGGACTGGATGCCATTTCGGATAGTCCATACCGCCTCCATTTTGTTCACACTCATACAGGCGAGCGCATGAACGTCGTCTATCGTAATGACAGAGGCTACGATCAGGAATCGCTGGCTCGCCTGAACCATTACCTGCGAGACCACCGCACCGGCGACATTCATGAATACGACCCCCGGGTATTCGACCTGCTCCACGAGTTGACGACCGCACTCGGCAATCCCGATCTTGAAATTGATGTTGTTTGCGGCTACCGCACTCCCTGGAGCAACGAATTCCTCCGCACTCATGGACACGGCGTCGCCCGTCACAGCCTCCACATGCAGGCGATGGCCATCGACATTCGAGTGCCCGGCATTCCGACCTCACGCTTGAGGGATGCAGCCTTGGCGCTGCACCGTGGCGGCGTCGGCTACTACGCAGCTTCAGATTTCGTGCACGTCGACGTGGGGCGCGTCAGGCGCTGGTAGGCGGGTGCCGGATTTACGGGTAGGGATAACCCTTAGCCAGCGCGGCCGCCAGGCTGGTATCGTGTCCGTAAATGTCGTCGCTAAAATGGACTTCACCATTCTCGTAGGCGAGCGCTGTTCCGTACACAATGAAGACCGGGACTCGCGTCTTCAGGTTCACGTGACATCGTCTTTTCCGCTTTGCATTCCTTGCTGCACTTTTTCCAGAGTCCATCCCGGATTATTGCGCAGTGCCCATGCAGCCAGTTCGGCGGGCTTTTCGACGCGAATGCAGCCATGGCTGAAATCGCGGCGGGAGCGCGAGAACAGATCTTGAGAGGGCGTGCTGTGAAGGTAGACATTAAATTCGTTCGGGAAAATCAGCTTGACCAATCCCAGCGCATTGGCGGGGCCTGGCTTCTGCCGCACGGCTAGCTTTCCCGCTCGCAGTTGCGCCAATACTTCGTCAGAGATCTCTCCCGACGTAACCACCTTACCGGCATGCGTGGTGACCTCGTAGTTCCTGCGGGCGATGTAGCTGCGGTCGCGCTGGATCGCTGGAACAATCTCGCCGCGCAGAATGCTGGGCGGCACGTTCCAATAGGGGCGCAGGACAACGTAGCTCATCTCGCGGGTAAACACCGGCGTCTGCGTGCGCATCGCTTTTCCGACGACCACGCGCATATCCATCGCCACATTGTTATTTTCGTCGAGGGCGCGAAGCCGGAAATCGGGGATGTTCACGATGATCGGCGGCGCGGAGAACTCGGCCGGCAACCAGCGCCAACGCTCCAAGGTAAGTTGTAATTGGAGGACGCGGTCCTTTAGTGGCACATTCAGTTGTTTGATAGTTGCAGAACCGAGGCGGCCATCGGCATCGAGGCCATGCCGCCTCTGGAAGCGTTTGACTGCATCCACGAGGGGCCCGCTGTAGCTTTCAGTGTCGACGGAAAGAGTGGCATCCGCCGGCAGGTCGCCCACGAGTCGCAAGAAGCGCGCCAGGCGAGGCACACCCTCATAGGACTTACCTGGATCGATGGGCTTGGTCACGTCCGCAAGCTTTTCTCCATCGTCGGTGCGTGCCAGTTCGATGTAGCGTGCGAGCGCCTCCTCGGTCCGGCGATATCCTGCAAACGGAGGCTCTACCTCGCCCAAAACTCCTGGAACGTTCGAAGAGGCGAGAATCCGGTCGCGTAGAAACTGGGCCAGGTCGTACTTCTTCTGTTCCACGCCAAGTCCGAACTTAAAATGCTGCGGATTAATCCGTCCAATGCGCAAATCCGACACGTAGCGCATGGTCGAAACCGTGAGCGCCACGTCAAAGCGCGCCATTGCCGAGTCGCTCGACGCGCCTTGCAGCGCGCGGATTCTCTCTTCCCAGCGCGAAGCGTCGTAATCCTCCGGGTCGAGGCCTTTCTTCCCGGCATCTCTGAAAATCCCGATCAGCGAGAGCGCCTGCGGAACTGGTTCCGATCCCTGGAGCCAGGCAGGAGCGAATTCAGTCGGGCCGTAGAACTTCTCAAGCCAGTTGCGATAGTCGCTGAAATTCGGCCAGCGCATGCCTTCCAGGTTTCCGCTAGTGACCAGACTCTGGATCTGAGGTTGTTGCGCCGCGCTAAGACATGCCAAGGCCACGACAAGAAGAGTGGCTCTCGCGACGAAACATATCCCACGATAACGAGCGTGCACTGTGTGGCTCCCTTGTCTACAAGAAGACGCGCGGCGGGCGAACGCAGCCGTTCAAGCAATGTCGTCCTTCCCAACCTTTAGAGGAATTGGGCGTGAGCGTAAGGTACCTGGACCAGAATCCCTCCCCCACGAGCTAGCCTTTATCAAGTCAACAGACAACCATGCAGGATGTGAACTGGCAGTATTGACAGGTGCTCGATCTCGGGGTTTCCGGTTGTGATAACCAGTGCGAGGCCTCAAAGCTGTCACGCTTCTAAAGATGCCTCCGCATCAGCCATTCTCAGGTAGACCATCGTATGGATTTCATATTGAGCTTCCCACCACTCCTTTTCGCGGTGTCTCTCTTTGTGCTTTGGCTCTCGGCCGACCTCGGAAACTTCATTGGCCGAAAGGTGCGCCCGTTGAGAGAGGACGAGCGCGAGGAATTCGGTGTTGTCCAGGCTGCCACTCTGACACTGCTGAGCCTGCTGATCGGATTCGCTTTCTCGATGGCCGTAAGCCGGTATGATCAGCGAAAAAATTACGAGGAAGCAGAAGCCAACGCGATCGGGACGGAATATCTCCGGGCTGACCTATTGCCTGACGCCGATGCGGCAAGAGTGCGCAGCCTGATGAGGAACTATCTGGACCAGCGAGTTCTGTTTTATACGAGTCACGATGACCATGAATTGGAGCAGATCGACGCATCGACGGCTAAATTACAAGCCGAACTGTGGTCCACCGTCCAAGCTCACGCTAACGCGACTCCCACACCGGTGGTTGCTCTCGTGATCTCCGGCATGAACGATGTCTTGAACTCGCAAGGGTACACTCAGGCCGCTTGGTGGAACCACATCCCAGTTGCGGCCTGGGGTCTTTTGGCCGTGATTGCCGTCAGCAGCAACCTGCTGCTGGGCTATTGCGCCCGTCGGAAGGGAGTCGTTTTGTTTTTGATTTTACCGCTGGCTGTCTCCGTCTCGTTCTTTCTCATCGCCGACATCGAGAGTCCGCGTCAAGGCTTGATTCGCGTGCAACCCCAAAATCTGGTTCGCCTCTCTCAGTCCTTACAAGCACACTAGCCCGCTCATCTCAGAGATTCACCAGATCAGCGAAGAACGCGGATCAGGACGAAGGCGTACACCGCTTCGAGCGCGGTCTGCATGGTTGTAATCCTTTCTCGCGCCAGGCGAGTGCGTCACTGACCGGCAATCCTGGTCGAAATCAAAGCCACATGGTCTCGCTTGGCGCTTCGTGGTTGCTATCGGGGTGCAACTACAACCACGTAGGTTGTGCTGGTGCCCACAAACTGAGGCTGGTACCAGGTACTGCCGCAGTGTTGGTAGGTAAGCCCATTTACGTACACAACGCTACACGCTGGCGGAAGAGTGTTCACCCTCGACCCGATCACCGCAGCCGTGACGATGGCTGTAGCGGCGACCACAGCTGCCGTATTTGGGTTGTAGCAGCAGCTGCCGCCGTAATACGAATTGCTGTGAACATATACGTTTTTGTTCACGTTGACGTTGACGTTTTGGTTCGTATTGACGTTGACGTTCTTGTTTACATTTGCGTTGTAGTTTTTGTTGACGTTCGCGTTGTAATTTTGGTTCACGTTTGCGTTAACGTTCTTGTTCGCATTGACGTTTGTGTTCTTGTTAACGCTGGTTCGCGTGGACTGAGGCAAACATAGTTGCGCTCGAAAGTATCAACGCGAGAGAAATTGAAATCGTATTTCGAATTGATCGGTTCACTTCACGCCTCCCTGTTCTGACTTCTTTTCGTTGCCGGATAACGCGGGGACTTCCGCAATCGCGATTCTTTGCGCGTCTTTCGGAGGATCGAAGGTGAAGGCCTCTTCGTTGAATGACGGAGCCAGGTTCCAAGTCAAAACCTGACTGAAACGCGGCCGGGCTTCCTCGTCCGTGGTGGTCAGGATCAACTTTCGTGGGCAGCGGATAGGCCCCCAACTGGATCCAGACCTGCCAGTCCAGCCCCTCCTGTCGGAAGGCATACTGCTCGCAGGTTGTGCCGTCGACAGAACCCGGACCAATATCAATCGCGCTGGTGACTGCCTGGGCAGCGGCTGATTGCGGTGAACCCCACATAAACAAATCTACAAGTGGCATGTCGATGCCATACTTTTCGTCCATCTTTTCGATCAGTTCGGCGATCGTGGGCGGGGCTGGCACGGTTGCGTAATAGTTAACCAGATGTCCGTACACCGTGAAGTCTTTCCCGTTGTATAGAAAGAACGCATCCGTGTCATCGCTCTTGATCTGAGCGCGGAATCGATTTGGCCTTGCTGCCAGAAGATCGATGACTTGACTGGATTGGATCGCCTGGCCATTGTCCCAAACATCATCTTTCGTCTGCGCCGCTTTCACCTGGAACACGGTGAGCGTACGAAGGAAGGTGCCCATTTTGTCGAGGGCGGCCATTGCCGCTGGATCGATGTCAGCTTTTTTCTGAGCAGAATTAACCTGTCCCACAAGGGACAGGGCAAAGCTCAATATCGCAACTAAACAAAACAATCGTTTATACATGTGCTCGTTTACCTCCAGTCGAATCTGTAACGTATGCGGCTAGGCTTCGTTCGCTTGAATAGCCAGAGGGCTCCCGACTGGCATCTATGGGAACTCTGGTTCTTGGGAACTAGTCGCTTTCCGGCGACACCAGTGTCGAGTTCGCGTGGGCGGCAGTCTACTGTCATATTTGACAGCGCCGTTGCCACTCTCTTCATACTCTGGCATCACACATTGATTTTGAATGCGCGCCCTCTGGGTGCATCATTCGAGGAGTTGGCACTAGGGCGACTTGGCTGCTGTGGCTTCATGTTCAGTACCGCTCTGCGACAGGTCGTGTCACTTTTTCGGGTCTGGAGATGCAATTTCCGCCGGGACCTCCTTCGAATCCGGCAGATTTGGCGGTTGATGTGCGTGCCCACTGAGTCTCTCCATGAAGGACCTTCCGATTTCCTGGCTGGCGTGGAGCAGTGCTCTCGGATTTGGCCGCGCGGTTCCCAACAGGGCGATGGCCGCGACTACAAGCAGCCAGAGTGGAAAGATGTTGATGCCGGGGATCGCCTCCAGAATCAGGCCGGGCAGCATCACCCAATGCCAGCCGAGCACCATGAACAGCACGAAGGCCGTCACCACATCGGCCACCCATTGCAACGGTGGGGTGAACATCAAAAACATCGAGAGTCCATCAGCTACCACCGCAACGACAAAAGCCAAGGCCAGCCCCTTCTTCGAAAAACCTACGGGGGCCTGCAGCTGACTCGTAGATAATCTCCCTCTGTTGGGAGCGATGTCGAAACCAACTTCCTCCACAGGGGTCTTACTTCTGATAGACGAAATGGCCGCGGCGGTTTTGCTGCCAGCAAGCTTCGTTGCTTTCGCTGCAGAATGGTTTCTCTTTGCCGAAGCTGATCACATTGATGCGGCTAGCGTTGATGGCTGCTGTCGTCAATGCATTTTTCACAGCTATGGCGCGCTTGTCGCCGAGCGCCACGTTATATTCAGCAGATCCCCGCTCGTCGCAGTGTCCTTCGATCGTGAAATTGATGTTCGGATGCTGGTTGAGAAAGAGCATGTCGGCCTGTAGGGCAGCATTCTGATCGGCTCGCAGATCGGACTTGTCGTAATCGAAGTAAATGTCCTTGATATTCTGCGCGAACAGCTCTTCATCGGTAGGTCCGGCCGGTGGCGGAGGTGGCGGCGGAGGTGGCGGCTGAGTCACCGTCAAGCGAGCAGTGGCATTCTGCGTCCCGCCGGCTCCCTTTGCGATCAGGCTGTAGTTGGTAGAATCCGACGGAGATACTGCTTGGGAACCGCTGGGCTGAACCGCGCCAATCCCCTCGATGGAAACGTCGGTGGCATTCGCCGTCTGCCAAGTCAGGGTCGCCGATTGCCCTTGCTGAATGCTGGTCGGACTGACCGAAATGGAAGCTGTTGGAGCCGGTGGTGGCGGCGGAGGAGGCGGTGGTGGCGTTACTTTCTTCTTACAGGCGCCCAGCATGATGACGGTGCCCAAAACAATTACCAGTGCGAACCACTTCACGTATTTGCGCGTCATTTTTTTGTCCTCTTACTTTTTTTCCACCGGCGCAGCCATGGCGGCAGCTGCTCCCGGGCTCACCGTGCTATTTGTTTGCACTGCGTGCTGGAAACAAGTCTAAGCTTTGTGCCGTCCGTGGCTCCATATCGAGATACTTGATGAGCATCACTTCATTGCCTTGCTCGTTATACACGAGTTCATCGACGAGGCGCTGCGTTAGCAGAACGCCAAACCCGCCGGGGCGCATACCATGCGCGTCGCGGTATTCGAGGTGGCGCAACGGGTCGCCCTCCGGATTGGCGATCGCAGCATGGGGAATCTCATCCAGTGTAAAACCCTCCCCCGGATCACTGATGCGGCAAGTCACCATATGGCGGGTTCGCAAATAAGAAATCTCAACTTGCTGGCTAGGATCAAGGCGTCCGCCGTGTTCGATTGCGTTCGTGAGCATTTCGCGGAACGCTACGGCGACCGCACTTCTCTCTGGATCCGGCAGTTCGGAGATCTCATCCAGAAAATGGAGCACTCGATCGGCCGTCTTAAGGTCGCAGCGAGCCCGGATCCGAATCCATTCCGGAGTTGCCGACACTACATCGATGCCGTCATCCCAGCACGGTTCTTCAATCGCGCGCCGGATCATCACCGTCAGCGCGCTCGGCGAGAATGGTTTGGAAAAATAGCTGAACGCATGCTGGCGCATCGATGCGATCACGTCCCCGGGCGTGCTTTCGTCGGCCAAAATGATCAGGCGCGTGTGAGGACGTATCCGTCGGAGCTTTTGAAGTAGTTCAACGTCTTGCCTGCCGGAAGTCTTTTCGCTGGTCAGGATCAGATCGAAATTCTTAATGTGCGCCAGAACCAGCGCCGTGGCGTTGTCGGCTGCATGCTGGAGGGCCCAGAGGCCAGGTTCGAGGATGCGACGCAACTGCTCCTCGATCTGTGCATCTCCACCCACGAGGAGTGCGATACGAACGGCGATGGGACGCATTCCGACATTTGAAAGGGCGCTCATAGTCTCAGGCAGTAGTGTTAGACTCCTTCTCGCGAACCCCGTGAAGAGGTCCCGCCGCCACCAACCCGGATTCTCCAGACGGTTGGGATGCTAAGAGGAACGAGGAGCTTTGTAACCTGTCAATTTCGACAGGGCACTTCGGGGTGCAAGCTCCAGGAATGACAGTCCGGGTTCAGACTGTCAGATTTGACAGTTGCTGAGGCAATTCAAACACCTTTAATTTCAGGCGAAATCCCGCAACACGATTAAAGGATTGCAACGGGCTTGTCCAAAGTTATGAAAACTCCTTCAACTCTGAAGCTAACCGACTTCTTTTTGTCCGCCGCATCCCTTGGTTTTGGGGTGCTGGTATTCGCGGGGCTCCCTACCAATGTCCAGGCTCAACAACTGCCGCAATCGTGTGCCGAGAACCACGGGACGTGGCTGCAGAAATACCAGGAATGCGAATCCGCAAGCCAGCAATGGTGTGAGGCGGCGGGTGGACACTTCGACGAGTGCGGTTCGGCTTGCCGCCATGCCTCAGAGCCTGGGCCCTGCACCATGCAATGCGTCCCCGTGTGCAAGTTCCCGGTCCCCACCGGCAATGACGGCGCGGACAACACGCATCTTTCAGACGGCAAGTCCGTCGCAACGCAGGGGAGTCAAACCGAAGAATGTCAGGCTCAGAGTTATGTCCAAGACTCCCAGCCCAAACTGTTCTCCTACGAGGAACTTGTTCAGCTAAGCCTCGACCAGCCGTTGAGTCCTGAACTGGCAGAGAAGCTTCGCGTTGTCACTACGACTCCCTTCGTCAACAACGAAGCCTATTACGCAGGAGCCAGACCCCGTCCCCTCGATGTCAAAGGACTCGGCCCAACCCTCCGAGTGGCCTGTTGGAACATCGAGCGAGGATTGGAACTCGACGACATACTCCTATTCCTTACCGACAAGGACCGCTTCATGGCCAAGGTGGAGGAGGAACGCAAGAAAGCTCAAGAAAGCGGAAAGAAGTTAAGAGCGGTGTCGTTAGAGAAGATTCCGCAGGAGATCGAAATCCTGCAAGCCGCGGACGTGTGGATTCTGGGCGAAGTGGATTGGGGAGTGAAGCGCACGCAATATCGCGAAGTGATAAAGGAGCTCGGCGACACCTTGCACATGAATTGGGCTTACGGGGTGGAGTTTCTCGAGGTCAATTCGAAGCAGTTGGGAACAGACACGTTTGATGACAAAGAGAACGAGCAAGAGCGCCAGCAACTCCTAGATCAGTTTCACGTCGACAAAGACCGAGTGCGGGCACTCCACGGCAATGCCGTTCTGTCGCGTTATCCCATTCGGTCGGCACGACTGGTTCCCTTTAAGGCCGGATACGACTGGTTTAAAGAAACCAAGATCACGGCGTTAGAAAAGACGAAACGGAAGGCCGCCGTCTTGATCGGAGAAGATCTGATCCAGGAAGTACGTCGCGGTGGGCGAACAACCCTTTTCGTGGATGTAGACGTGCCGGAGGTTTCAGGACAACGTCTCACCATCGCCGCTACACACACGGAAAACCGAGCCCAGCCTAAAGTTCGCCGCCAACAGATGGAGGAATTACTCAACGAAATCCGTGACGTGCATAATCCGGTGGTGGTTGCCGGCGACTTGAACACGACTGGCTCCAACGGGACCCCCACGAGCGTGACGAATATGCTGTACAAACGCTATGGAAGCCTGGATTTTTGGACCACGAAGGGCATCCAATGGACAACGGGCGTGGGCATGGTCTACAGCCTCGCCAAAACAGGCAGAAAACTCGCCGGAATTCAGTACCGTGTCGACCCGACCTCGGCAAACATTCCTGGGTTGTCGGCGAACCTGGAACGTGGTTTCTTCACCACGATCGAGAAGTTCCGTTTCGCCGATGGGAAGGCTTTTGATTTTCGGGGAATGCCAGAGCGAACCATCAACGGTAGAGTCGGGACTTTGGCCGATTCCAACCAGCGGCTCGCCAAAGGCTTCACCCCTACCTTCGTCACCGAACTGATTTGGGGAAAGCTGAGAGTCGCTAAATTCAAACTCGACTGGATCTTTGTAAAGTCGGAACTCGAAAATCCGCGCGATCCAAAAGGATCGTACGTTCTTGCGCCCCATTTCCCGCATGTTCTCTCCGACCTGAATAATTCTCTACCGGAACCGATTTCTGATCACAGTCCGATCACCGTAGATCTGCCGTTTCACGAACCTGCGAACCTTGGGGCCACTACAAATTGAACTGCTTCGGGGGGGCGTCTGTCACCTGGCCTTGAAGGCCTCGCCATCCGACAACGGTTCGCGTCAGGTGTGTTTCCCGGATTTGGCTTGGGCCGTCACAATCACTTGTTATTGTCCTTGGCTCTGACACTCTTCTTCGAATGGCAGGAAGGGCTCAGACCCGGCGTGCAATGCGCGTTAAAGATATGTTGGCCGATCAGGTAGCCGAATACCCCACCCACCTCTACGTCAGAGGAAAAATGCTTGCGACCGGTTACCCTGGTGACTGAGACGGTAGTGGCCGTGCCATAGACCAACCATCGCACCCAGGGCTTCGGATATTCGTGTGCTACCACACTGGCCATTGTCCAGGTAAAACTGGAATGCGCTGAAGGGAAAGAACTTCCAAGTGTATTGTTCTGCCAGAAGCGGCCGTTCCCGTTCCCTTCGGTGGGGCGCTCGCGTCCCGCGATCAACTGCGAGAAGCTTAGAACCACGCCCATATTCGCGCAGGCTTCGGCTGACAGGATTCCGGTTTCGCGGGCTTGAGCATCCTGCGTCTTGAGACTCGACAGGAACAAACCACCCACGGAGGCCGCCATAGAATAGAGCCCAATGTCGGAGATATCTTGGCTTACGGTAGCGTGGTCTGGATTCACTGCTCGTGAAATGTACCTATCGCCGGCAATGAACCCCCCGGTTGCGGCCAGAAATAAGAAGTCCCACTTGAGGTTCTTGCGGTGAAATGGGGCGGTGTAGATGCTTCTTTGGTCCCAGATGGCGCGGTGGAGAAGGGAAGGCCGGGCCTGGGTGGTTGACTCGTCAGCAGGAACGTCGCCGGCGGGCAAGGGCAGGAGTATGGGCTGAGTCTTCAAGATGTCCACGGCGAGGACATTGGGGCGCAGTTTGAGTACGGCGGATGGCGCGTCGGGAAGGGCCGTTGGCGAACCAATATCGGAAGCTCGCGCGGCAGTCGTGAGAAGGGCTAGCGCGATCACAACAAACAGCGCCGCAACCACGCGGGTTATAAATTGCACGCTTAGGTGATTCCGGGATGAGTTGCCATTAGAAATGTCGACAGTCCAAGAGTAGCGGGGAACAGGGGTCAAGTATCGCTCCGCAAGAGTGCTATGAGGATTTCAACGCTGCACTCAATGTTATCGAAGATGGTTGGAGTGGGTAACTGTCAAAAGTTCCAGTCGGATCCCAAGTGACGTATAAGAAAGATCTCAAGAGCATTCGCGAGTGGCGCGGCGATCGGCGGCGTACTCGTTTTGTCACAGCAGAAGAATATTTCCGATGAGAGCGGTCAGAAGGATGACCCCAAGTAAGAGCACGGCGGCGGCCATCTGGAAATTTGGGTTGCTGAAAAGACTTTCTGTCCTGCCCATCCGCTTCAACGTCCGGGAATACTGAAGGATCATGGCAAATAAGGGGACGATACCCACCACCAGCATGAAGCCTCCGATGTTCCTTGGTGTGTGAGGCCGCATGATGACTTTTATAGGAGAATGCTCCTGCACGTACTTCAGGATATTGAAGATCGTGAAGCCAAACCCGATGAATGCCATTGATGTCCGCACCCCGGCCAGCATAGTTCGGTCCGCGGCCATAACTGTCCGTTCCACAGCGAGCCTGTCGCCCAGTTTCGGTTCTTGGGTGAGTTTGTTCTGGTCTTCGCTTCCTGCCTGACTTTTTTCTTTATCGACCATTTTGCTCCTTGGCTGTCGACTGCGATCTGCCCATCAGCGATGTCCCTTGTTGAGGTAATACATCCAACTTGTGGGCATCGGACGCGGAAGTTCACTCGAAGTAGTGGAAAGTGCCAATAAAAACCGGAGACCCATCAAGGTCTCGAAATCGTCAGTACGGGTGGTGCGGCGCTGGTTCCGGATTGCAGCATCGTGAAAAGGGCCATGAGGAATCCGAGACCACGCTTGGAACGAAGGTCGCGATCGTCAACCCAGAACCAATGACCCCGGTAGTGGACAACTGTGAATGCATCTTCTGCGCGGGGCTTGGTGTCGGAGGAATGCACTTGCAAAAGGCCGGTGTTGGCGCCCGCAACCGAGGCCCCGTCCATCTTGGTTGCTCGCCCTTCCTCCAAGTCCGCCGGCGGTACATCCACACCGTGAGAGGTCTCGGCCAGGATTTCGAGCATGGAGCGGGTCAACATTGCGACCTCGCGGTTATCCTTTGCCTTGGTGCCAAAGACCGGAGATAGCTCATCGGCGTCCGGGCTGAGGCCTAACAGTCGCCGGACCTCCTGGGAGGCGTGCTGCCCGGCCTCATCCAGGGCTCGACTCCGCAGGATCATGATGGTATGGCCAGTATGCGGTTTGCTCTTTTGTTCGCTGTCACCCTTGTCTTCGTCATCGGACGAATCGTCATCATCCTTTTTCTTGGGCGCTGTGTCTTCGATGCGCATCGCGATCGCCCCAGAATCCTGCAACTGCCGAAGCAAAGTGAGGACCTGGTAGAATTCCGGATCACCGGCATCTTTCTTCATCATGGTGTGTGAAGCGGCATGAAGGCCATTGACAGACCTGACTCCTACATTAAAAACGGCATCGATCGGCCAGCCGGCTTCGACCAGGCCGAGCATGTCGGCGGGCTCAATGGGTCGTAACAAAGTCTTGATGTAGGTGTCACCGGTCATAGGGTTGAAGGTGATCGTGGGGCTTTCCGACCACCGACCGGTGGCCGCGGCGGCGCTCTCAGCGGAGGTGCCGTCCCAGTGCGGGGCATTGATGCTGCCGGTAGCTTCAAACGTGTATTGGGTTACGATCTGCTGCACGTCGAGAAAAACCGGCGGGTCAACGTAGCGAGCCTTCACCACATTGAGCAACATCTGATCTTTCCAGGAAGTGGTGATGGCGTTGGCGTAATCGAAGCGGTCTCGGGCGATTGTCTTCGAACCCATGCGCAGAGCGCAACCAGCCATACCCAGCACAAGTCCGCCCAGCAGGAGAGATGAACAAATGCGCCCGATTACGGCGGGTTGCCTTTTCGCATAATCTTGAACCATGTGTAGGTCAACCCGCCGAATTCTTGATCACTGCCACGATAGAACGCAAAGGGCATTTGCGCGGTTGCGGTGACGAATAAAACAAGTCTAGAAATGCCACGGCGACCGCGGAACTGTCAGAAATGACAGCATGCAGGGGATCGCATCTGATGTGCGAATTACTCGGAAACTCGCCGTTGCGAACGGGTGGGGCTGGAGTTATTGGGGCACCAACTGGCATAGCACCACCATCATCTACAATCGCAACGTTTACGTCGGAAACAGCGCAGCACCCGCCATACACCATGGCTCCTACCATGATCCCGACGCCGAACACCATCACCGCAGTCGGTGGGGGCGGGACGACATAGACATAGCCGGGGTACGCGTAGGGCACACCGTAAACCACCGCAGGGTTGTAAACGGGCACATATACAACCTGTGGATTCGCTGGTTGAATAACGATTGTCTGTGGGCTTTCCTGAACGACTTTGATCTCTGGGCTCGATTTCAGGTTACCCGCCGCTTGCGCCTTAGCGCGCATTCTCTGGACGGCAGCCATAACGTCGGGCTGCTGCGTCGCGGAAGCTTCACCAAGTGAGGAAGTCCAGGCGAGGTTTTTCGCCATATTATCGAGCACGGAAGGAAACTGGGTCAGCGCTTTCACCGCCGGATCCCATGATTGTTGATCGACCGCCTTGGCCAGCGCCTCACCCTTAAGCTGAGAATTGTCCTTGAGCCAAAGCGTGGCGTCGACTATTTCATAGGGAAAGGTTGAAGCACCGAGAATCTGCGCGACCAAAGCGTCGGGATAAAGGGCAATCGGAGCAACGATCCCGTCGAGTTCCTCCGCGCTAAGAGTTGCATTCTCCTCTTGGGTTGCCGCAGGGGACGCATTTTGCGCGACTGCACCAACTGGAAACGTCCCCAGGACTAGAAGAAAACTCATCAATATGGCAATTGTTTTCTGTATTCGAAGCATAGTGTCCTGACTTCTGGTTATGGTTTTTCTGAAATGGTCGCAGGCGAGCGAGCGTTAAACTTCTCACTTGCCCGGCGCAACCCACACGTTGTCGGGAGCGGCTATTTCGGAATTCGGCACTTCGGTCGTGACATTGACACGTTGCAGTCCACCTTTCCCTTTCGGGGTGGCCTGGAAAACTACGTAGTACTGGTTTTCGAACATCTTCTGCAAGCGTTCCAGGTAAGGCTTGAAACTGACCAGATTTGAAGTGCCAAGCGAGAAACAATCACCGCCAGTTTCATCTGCAAGCTTCGTGAGCCCAGAAAGACCGATTTGCAGGTCCCAGGAACTTCGTCCGGCCCGCCAACTCCCACGGCGTACAGCGAGTAAACAAGGACGTTATAACGCTGGCTGATCTCGCTGGCCGAGTTCACGTCGGGGCTCATGGTGGGCATGCTGTGGTACACGGGCCCATAGTTCGGTCCCAAACGGGAAGCCGTGGGCTCAACGCCGCGGAGCCTGTCGATGCCATCTGTCACCATCAGGACTTCACGCCGGACATTCTGCTGAGGCCATCCCTTTACCAAGCTGATAAGCGACAGGTAAGGACTATCCATGGTTGAGAAATTCCCGCGAGGTAAACGGAGCGCCTTGAGCGCGAGGTCATGGTCTGCGGTGAAATTTTCGACGACGTTAACAGCTGCGTTTGACATGCAGCCGATGGCAATTACGGTTGATGCCGGCTGCGCATTGATGAAGTCCCGAATGTCGTTGAGGTTGTTTCCAACACCGGAGCCCAGCGTATCGTCGATCAGGATAAACAGTTGGAGCGCGGCGTTATCTCCTTTGGCCGGGATCAGTTGGTTCACTTGGAGAAAATTTTTCCCCTGTCTGACTTTCACATCCCCTGACTGGAGAGTTGGTACGTCACCGTCTCCACGGGCTGCCTCGTTCGTGATGACCAGGTGAACTTGGACCGAGGTTTTGGTGCTCGCCTCTTGCGATCCCACGATGGGCGCAGTGAGCGTCAGCGCGCACAAGGCACCCAACAATCCGGCAACTACTTGGTGGCGTTCCATTGATTTCTCCTCGTCCAATATTGATGGAAATCGGTTTCAGACAGACTATTCCGGGAACCAGGAGCCCCGACCCACAGTGTGCGCAAGGCTAGCGGCAGAGGTTGAAGGCAGCAACTGTCAAAACTTACAGGTAAGGAGAAGGCGCTTCCGAGAGGGAACCACTCGCGTCGTGCTGTCCCTAATATCGTGTCGCGAATGATCGGGATGCACTTGTTTCGCGAACAGAATCCATTGATCCGAAGCAAGATCTCGTAGCATCAGGCGGTCCTTGCGGAGGAGGGGTGAGTCCATGGAATCGCAACATAGAGCGGCTGCGGCTTGCCTTTGCGAAAGCGACCCACCTTCGACGATTTCGATCTGCTCACAATAGTTGGCCGTTCACAGGTTGGCGCATTCGATACACATGCGAAAAAGCGAATCTTGACAAGGATCCGCTTTCAGTCAGTCGATGAAATTCTGGCAAGGCGGCGCGATGGGGAAGCACCTCTTCTCATCCTTGGTTGCAAGTTCGTTCTCCCAAACCTGGGCAACGTATATGAGCGTTCTTGATCAGATTTATCCAACTCCGCCTTGGTAGACTTTTGCGATCAGAGGTGTCGTTTTTGCGGGTTCGAGATCCGCTCAACAATCGAAGGGCATGAACGATTCGTCCAAGTACAACTTGGTTGAAAGAAACGTAAGGACCGGAAGGCCTTCCTTTGCAAGGCAATCTGTCATCGTCCCGCTCAATTTGCCGTCAGCATCGCTCATCACCAAAGGACCAGTTCCGAAACCTAGTATTCTCGGGAGCAGTTGGCCAGGCACAGCCGAATCGCCTGACAGAAACGAAATCGATCGCCGTTTAAGGTAATCGCGGAATCCGGTCGCATTTCTCAGGAACGCCAGTCCATGATCACCACCTCAATGCACGTCCAGCGCACGGCCACGATCCTCCGCCCGGACCAGTCCCGGGTTCTTCTGCGCCCGTTCCGACCGGAAACTCCCGAGCGAGCTGGCAGAATCATTGCCAGGATCATGTCCCTTCCGGAAAGCGAGGTCGGGCCACTACTGCGGGAAGTGTTCGCTGAATTCTCGCAGAGGCATCAGCAGATCCACAGATCCTTTCTGGAACGGTTCGAACAGGTACGTGACCTCGTCTTGACCGATGAGGAAATTTCCGAGCAGAGACAGCTGTTGATCGGTTCCTATTTCGTTTGCGAATTCTCTTTGGAATCTGCAGCCTTGTTCAATCCGTCCATCGTCCCTCACCCTGACCAATCGGACCTTCCCAACGGAGCTTTGCGTTTTATCCTCAGCTTGCGCGCCACCGGGGAAGGGCACATTTCCTCCATCACTTTTCGGACCGGCATCATCCACTCTGACAACCGGATCGAGGTTCAAACCCCGACCGGCTTCCTCACCGAGCCGCGTCAAATCCCGAATCCCCACTACGAGAAGGCGCTGTTCGAGAGGAAGCTGTTTGAGCTGGGATTAACCAGCGGATTCACGCGCCGGATTATGGACAAGTATGGAGATCGGTTTTCATTGGAAGAATTGCGCGCCAATCTCGAGGTCGAAATGAAGCAATCGCGCCTGTCAGATCAGGACGCGATCCGGGGAATTCTGATGCTAGCCCGATCCAATTACGAGGTTCAGTTTCAGCCCCAACAGCCGTTGTCTGAACGTATTCTTTTCCCAGGAACTCCGTCACAACGCAACGGCATCGAAGACGCCCGGTTCGTCCGTTTTCAGAATGATGACCGCAGCTACGTCTATTACGCCACCTTCACGGCCTTCGATGGCAAGGTGATCTTTCCGGAGCTAGTGGAGACCTCTGACTTCCTCCTCTTTCGGTTCATCACCTTGAACGGTCCGGCGGCCGAAAACAAAGGTATGGCTCTCTTCCCCCGGAAGATCAATGGCCTCTATGCCATGCTCTCCCGCCAGGACAACGAGAACATCTACCTCATGCTTTCTGACAACGTTCACTTCTGGTACGAACGCAAGGTGCTTCTAAAACCAACGTTCCCCTGGGAGTTAGTCCAACTCGGCAACTGCGGTTCCCCCATTGAGACCGAGGCAGGCTGGCTGGTCCTCAGCCACGGGGTTGGCCCCCTGCGAACGTACTGCATCGGCGCGTTCCTCCTTGATCGCGACAATCCTGGCAAGGTGATCGGCCGCCTCCACGAACCATTACTCAGGCCGGACAAAGAAGAGCGTAAAGGGTATGTGCCGAACGTCGTTTACACCTGTGGTGCTCTCCTTCACAACGGCGAACTGATCATTCCCTATGGCATGGCCGATCATGCCACTGGTTTCGCGACTGTTCCCCTCGATGAAGTGTTGGCGGCCATGCAATAGGGAGTGTCGTCAACAGCATGAGTGAACCCAACAAACGAGTGGCTGTCCTGTCGCCGATAGCGTGGCGAACACCTCCTCGGCGATACGGCGCCTGGGAAACAGTGGCTAGCAACATCACCGAAGGACTCGTTGACCGTGGCTGGGATGTGACATTGTTCGCGAGCAGGGATTCTGTGACCCGCGCTCACCTGCATGCCGTGGTGGATAGAGGATATGAAGAGGATTCCGCCATCGATCCCAAAGTAGCCGAATACCTTCACATCTCAGAGGCGTTCGAGCACGCCGCTGAGTTCGATCTCATTCACAGTCACTACGACTTCATGGCTCTGACCTACAGTCGGCTGACTAGAACACCGGTCTTGACTACCATACACGGATTCTCGTCACCCAAAATCATGCCCATCTATCATAAGTATCGGGACGGATACTTCGTTTCTGTCAGTGACTCCGACCGAGCGACGGGGCTCAATTACCTCGCAACGGTCTACAACGGCATTGATCTCTCGTTGTACCCGCTCCAGAAACGTGGCGGGGATGACCTGATTTTCCTCGGCCGGATCCACCCAGACAAAGGTGTGCATCTAGCCATCGAGGTTGCTCGTCTGAGCGGGATGCGTTTGGTCATCGCAGGTATCGTCCAGGATGAGGCGTATTTTCGGGAACAGATCAAACCCCATATCGACGACAAGAACATCCTTTATATCGGAGCGGTGGACGCGAGGGGTAAGAACGAACTGTTTGCTCGAGCCCGAGTTCTGCTGCACTTGAACACAATCCCGGAACGATTCGGACTCGTCCTGGCCGAAGCCAATGCCGCTGGCGTGCCCGTCATCGCAATGGATCTCGGCTCTTGCCGTGAGGTCATCAAGAACGGGGAAACCGGTTTTCTGGTTGCCAACGTTCCTGAAGCGGTTCGGGCCCTTGGCCGACTCTCTGAAATCGACCGACATGCTTGCCGAAGCCGAGTCCGGCAACACTTTTCGATCGAAACCATGGTGGAGGGATACGAGCGAGTTTATGCGACGATTTTTGATCTGGAGGCGAAGAAACGATCATGAAGCCGGCGATTGTCAGACGGTACAGCCACAACCCCATCCTCACCAAGGCCCAGATCCCCTATCCGGTGGAAACTGTTCACAACGCGGCGGTCGTGAAGCACGGGAGCGAATACGTTATGCTTTTCCGCTCCCATCTCCGCACCGGGCGGTCCATCATTGGCTTGGCACGCAGTGCCGACGGGTTCCGCTTCACCGCCGATCCCCAGCCTTTTCTGACTCCCGACCGGGACGGCCCCTTCGCTGCCTATGAAGAGTTCGGCGTGGAGGACCCACGCGTGACCCTGCTCGACGGGGAGTTCATCATCACCTACAGTGCATACTCGCGAAACGGAGTGCGGATCGCCCTGGCCAGGACGAAAGACTTCATCCAGGTGGACAGAGTTTCGCTGATCACGGAAGCGGATTATCGGAACGTGGTGATCTTCCCCGAAAAGTTTGATGGGCTTTATGCCCGGCTTGACCGTCCCCATTCGGAGATCGCCCCATGGTCAATCTGGATTTCCTACTCTCCCGACCTATGCTACTGGGGACAATCGCAGCTGATCATGAGGCCTGTCCAATATCACTGGGATGAAATGAAGATCGGCCCCGGCGCCCCGCCGATCAAAACAGACCAGGGTTGGCTCTCCATCTATCACGGAGTTTTCCAAACCATGGATGGATCGGTCTATCGTCTGGGAGTTGCTCTCCATGACCTGGGCGACCCGGCAAAGGTCATCGGGGTGGGCGACTCGTGGATTCTACAACCAGAGGATCCTTGGGAAATAACTGGATATGTCCACAACGTGGTCTTCACATGCGGCGCCGTTCCGGAGCCCAATGGAACCGTAAAACTCTACTGGGGGGGCGCAGACACAGTCATGTGCGTGGGGGAAGCGAACGTCTCTGAACTGGTCGCATTGTGCCTCGATAACGGCAGACCGGCAAAATAAGGACGCCGTAAGCTCTTGGCAATATCTTTCGGAAGAACTGCGATGCAAGCCAAGACCCTCAACGCTTAAGGAATTCACATGCACCGGCTCCAACTCCGGGATGCACCGGGAGTTTTGCAGGGATTTGACCGCATCTTCAGCTGTGAATTTCCCCATAATCAATGCCAGCTTACGGTTGGTCGTCATTTGGATTGGTGTCGGATCAATCCGCTGCACGTATTCGGGAGCACGAGTACCGCCTCGGTTCACTTTCACAACAAATTTGATGGTTTTCATAGCTTATGTCCTCGGTGGAGATGTGAACAATCAACGTTTCATTTCGGATGTCGCGGACACCACTGCTATGAAAGGCTTGCCACATTCCAAGCAACTTGTCTTCAATCGAGAAGTGATCAATCCGCACGATGGGCACATCCTCTGTAATTGAAACCCTGCGGTCTGCGGTTTCAGCTTGCGCATCCAGTAGAGCAGCAAGATCGTAAAGAGCAGGGTCAGAAGACCGAAGGAAATACCAGTTGCGTTCATAAAAGCGACCCTTCTTGGCGAGGTCTGCAGGGCAGGCCACTCACTCGTTGAAAAGCCTAAGGTGGGAGAACTTCAGATGGACTGGCTTAGGTCAGAAGACCTGAAAGAGGAGAAAACGCAACCTCCCCAATAGTCATTATAACATTCAGTGCATTCTGTCGTTGCCAGAAGTAGCAAGGCGTACCATTGTGCATGCACCGAATGAATTCAGAATACATCGACCCTGACACCTTAAATCTTTACGATGCGCTCCTGCGGCAAGAGCCAGACCAGGAAGATGACGAAGAGGAAGAGGAAGATGACGACGAAGAAGATGACGATAACGCGCACAACGACGACGGGTACTCAGAGTAACGAGCAACTCTAATAAAGGGCCGCCCTGATTGGCTGGAAGCGCTCTGGGCCAGAATAAAAGCCAGTCATTGTTCGTGGTTGACCTTCAGGGCTGCTTGTGCGGTGCGTGACGACGTTTCGGCAACTTGATCTGGCTCTGCAACAGGTTTGACTCCTCACTCCGCGTGTGAGCTATCTTGCTCAGACGCTCCCAGCTAGACCTGTCATTCTTAATCATCTACTGAGTGTGCAGACGGAGCCGCGAGGCTGAATCGCAGTTCCTACCTTTAGGTCGCTGAGGTCGTGTCCTGATCAGGTCAGGTGCGGCGACCACATCCAGCGAATCAGCGCTCTTCATCCGTGTGCGTGCCGCCAAATCTTGCGGCGAACACAAGTCCACTTTTAAGTGGTTCCCGAAAATCGAATTCAGGGCAACGCCTCCAGGCGGATGAGGGTCGTAGCCCGAGAAACAAGGAAGGTCAAAGATCATGCCTTTACTTCAAATTCTGGAAGTTCTCATCGTGGTGGGTGTCCTGCTTTGGCTGGTGAACCGATTCATTCCGATGCAGGGATCCATCAAGTCAATTCTCAATGGCGTGGTGATCATCGCCGTAGTGTTGTGGCTTTTGAACGTATTCGGGCTTTTTCACTCGCTGTCCGGGATCCACGTCGGGACGTTGCTGATCCCGTAGGGCAGGTCAGCCATAACGCTGAGCGCGTGTCACACAAATCTATTAGCCAAGTGCGGCAGGTATCTGCCTCCAGGAGTCCATCTTGAAATCGAAGCTGTTATTAGCAGTAGGAATCTCCCTCAGTTTGAGTGCGTTTGCTCAAACCAATTCTCAAAACCGAACCGGCGAGCCGATGAGTACCGCGCCCATGTTCCGCGTGACCGTGATCAGTCGCAGCGTGCGGGCGGTCAACTATCAGCATCGCAGCGGAAGTTCGAAGCTCGATTTTGCCGGCACCGACCTGATGCCCTCTGCGAATGGCGTTGCCGAAGTAAACAGCAAGCGTGGATCCATCGCGATCGAAGCGGAATTCGGCAATCTGCAGAAGCCGACGACGTTCGGTAATGAATATCTGACGTATGTCCTCTGGGCAATTTCTCCCGAAGGACGGGCCGTAAACCTGGGTGAAGTCCTGCTCGGCAGCAACCATCGCAGCAAACTTAACGTGAGCACGGACCTTCAAGCATTCGCTCTGATCGTCACTGCGGAACCTTACTATGCGGTCCGACAGCCCAGCAATGCGGTGATTCTCGAGAACGTAGTTCGCGAAGACACTAAGGGAACGACCGAAGCCGTAAATGCTAAGTACGAGTTGATGGAACGCGGCGGTTACATCCCCACCGGCTACAAGTTCGACCCAGTGGTTCTGAATGCCAAGTTGCCATTGGAATTCTTCGAGGCGCGGAATGCACTGCGCATCGCTCAATCCGAGGGCGCCGAGCAGTACGCACCGGACAGTTATCAGCATGCCGTTAAGCTGATGGATAGTGCGGACGGCCAAGCCATTAACAAGCATATCGACAAAAAGCCCCTGATCGCGATCTCCCGCGAGGCTGTGCAGACTGCGGAAGATGCACGCGCAATCGCCGTCAAGAAAATGGACGAAGTCCGTCTGGCAAGCGAACGCCAGGAGTCAGCTGACGTACAGGCGCGAACGCAAGGACAAGCGGATGAAGCGACGCGGCGCAAGGTGCAAGCTGAATCCGACACAGCAAAGGCTCAAGCTGCCACGGCCCAGGCGGAATCTGACACCGTGAATGCGCAAGCTGCCAAGTCTCAGGCTGAAGCCGATTCGGCTAAGGCGCGGAATGACGCTGTGGATGCGCAGTCTGCAACCGCGAAGGCCCAATCCGATATGGCCGCCAGCCAGGCTTCTTCTGCAACTGCACTCTCGGCTGCCCAAGCAGACGCCGACCAATCGCGAGCGGATACGCTGAAGGCGCAGCAGGTCGCGCAACAGGCGGAAACCGACAAGGCGGCTATGCGGGCGAAGTTATCCGAGCAGCTGAATTCCATTCTTCAGACTCGCGATAGCGCACGCGGCCTCATCGTCAGCATGTCCGATGTTCTGTTTGACACCGGGAAATACACGTTGAAGCCGGGAGCCCGCGAGAAACTGGCGAAGGTCGCTGGCATTCTGCTCTCCTATCCGGGCCTGAACATCGAAGTTGGCGGTTATACGGATAATGTCGGCGGCGATGCCATGAACCAAACGCTGTCTGAGAATCGTGCCGGATCTGTCCGCGACTACCTTGTGCAACAAGGCGTCTCGACGAATTCAGTTTCGGCCAGAGGCTTCGGTAACAGCTTGCCCGTGTCCTCCAACGACAACTCTGCGGGCCGACAGCAGAACCGGAGAGTGGAGCTTCTCGTGTCTGGCGAAGCCATCGGCAACCCGGTGAACGCGACAACTGGGAGCCTGCGCTAGCAAGCGCAGGTCATCTGAAAGGAGCAGAGGTAACACATATGAACGCAATTAAAATTACTGGCACAGCCATTCTGTCTTTGCTTCTCGGAATCGCTGCGCCTGCTTACGCGCAGCACGAGCAGCAGGACCAAAAGCAGGACCACCCCGAGCAGCAACAGAGTAAGCACGAGCAAACCAAACCCCAACAAGAACACGGTCAGCAGCAACAGCAGCAGGACCAGAAACAACAGCATGCCCAGCAACAGCAACAACAGGACCGCAACAAGCAAGAGCATGCTCAGCAACAACAGCAGCAGGACCAGAAACAACAGCATGCCCAGCAACAGCAGCAACAGGACCGCAACAAGCAGCAGCATGCTCAGCAGCAACAACAGCAGCAGCAGGACCAGAAGCAACAGCATGCCCAGCAACAGCAGCAACAGGACCGCAACAAGCAGCAGCATGCTCAGCAGCAACAACAGCAGCAGCAGGACCAGAAGCAACAGCATGCTCAGCAACAGCAGCAACAGGACCGCAACAAGCAGCAGCATGCTCAGCAACAGCAGCGGGGCAACGAACATCCGCAATACACACAGGAAGAGCAGCGCGTACAGCAGAGCGCATGGCAAGAGCATCGCTCACAACGCTGGGATTCTGACCACCGCAACTGGCAACAGCGTGGCGGCTACAACGGCTACCGCGTTCCCGACGACCGCTATCGCGGATACTTTGGTAGGGACCACGGGTTCCGCATCTACGGCCTGCCATTTCTGGTTGTTGGTGGGTACCCACGCTTCCAATATGAGGGCTACTGGATAAGTCTGGTTGACCCATGGCCGGAATACTGGGGCAATGACTGGTATGACAACGACGACGTTTACGTCGCCTACACCGACAACGGATATTACCTATACAACCGTAGGTATCCCAACGTCGGAATTGCGATCAGCATCTCGATGTAGCGGTGTATGAGGATGCGGTGCAGCTTCGGGAAAGGCTGCACCACCCCATGAAAGACCCAACAAGGAGCAAATCATGCTGGTAACTATATTTATGATTATCTTGGTATTAGCACTTCTCGGGGCGCTACCCCGGTGGTCACATAGTCGAGAATGGGGATATTACCCAAGTGGAGGAGTAGGACTCATCCTTCTGGTTGTTGTCGTTCTCTTGGTTCTCGGTCGGATTTGAGCCATGCTCCATCTACCAATCTCGTCAGGCGCCAAAGCTAGGATTTGGCGCCTGCTTTGTATCCGCACGTTGGCACTTCTTCTCATCGTGCTCATGTGCGGGGGTAGTGCGTCCGCGTACTCCGTTTTGACGCACGAGGAAATTGTGGACCTGCTCTGGACCGATCAGATCCGGCCCCTCCTGCTCAAGCGATATCCGGGACTGACGGAAGACCAGATAAGAGAAGCCCATGCCTACGCCTACGGAGGAGCAGTCATCCAGGATCTCGGCTACTACCCGTTTGGCAGCAGAGAATTCAGTGACCTGGTGCATTACGTCCGCAGCGGAGACTTCGTTCGCGAACTGCTGTTCGAAAGCCATGATGTCAACGAGTACGCTTTCGCCCTGGGAGCCCTGTCGCACTATGCGTCGGATATTGCCGGTCATCCCGCGGTCAACCAGTCCGTCGCCATCCAATATCCGAAGCTACGGGCGAAGTATGGCAAGTCCGTTCGATATGCGCAGGACAAGACAGCCCATTTGAAAACGGAGTTCGGCTTCGACACGGTGCAGGTTGCGAAGAATCGATATGCGTCGCAGCAATATCACGATTTCATCGGATTCCAGGTGTCCAAATCCTTGCTGGAGCGAGCCTTCCCCGTCGTGTACGGCGTGGAGTTGAAAGACGTGCTTGCCCACGAGGACATGGCGGTGGGGTCTTATCGTTTCGCAGTCAGCCGGCTGATTCCGCAAATGACGAACGTCGCACTGCAAACCCATAAGAAAGACCTGATGCGCGAGACGCCGAATTTTGCGAAGCGGAAGTTCCTGTACCGGCTTTCCCGATCCAATTATGAGAAAGAGTGGGGAAAGGACTACGTCAAGCCGGGTGTGGGCACGCGGATCTTGTCAACGCTCCTGCGTTACATGCCGAAAGTCGGCCCCCTCAAAGGGTTGGCGTTCAACAATCCGACTCCGCAAACTGAGGATCTGTATATCAAGAGCATCAATACGACCGTCGATCAATACCGGGCATTTCTCGAAGAGGTGCGCGCTGACACACTCGAGCTAACTAACTGTGATTTTGATAGTGGCCAACCGACCAAAGCGGCAGAATACTCGCTGACTGACGTTACCTACGCCAAATTGCTCGCCCGGCTGTCAGAGCGGAAGTTCGATCTGGCCTCGCCGGAGCTGCGCGATAACATCCTTGAGTTCTATTCCGACCTCTCAGTGCCGTTCGAGACGAAGAAGGACGGGGTCCGCTGGCAAGCGGTCCTGACCCAACTGGACCAGTTGAAGTCGGTGGCGCCGGTTCCAACTATCGCGGGCAACCCCGCACCCTGATTCTCCGTGCAGTTACTCCACTTTAAGAACGCTGCATTCAATGTGGTTCGCAACATGGAAAAGAATCACACCATGGCGTTTGCTGCGGCGCTGGCGTACTACTTCGTTCTTGCTCTTTTTCCTTTTCTGATCTTTCTCTCCGCAGTCGTCGCCCATCTGCCTCTTCCCGACTTCTTTAGTCAGGTCATGGGATTGATCGCGCGAGTGGTCCCTGCCGCGAACATGGGTCCTCTCCGGAACTTGATGAAGGACACGATTTTGTCCATGCACAGCCGTCTGCTGACGTTCGGTATTCTGTTGACTCTCTGGTCGGCGTCGAGCGGGTTCACAGCTCTGATCGATGCGCTCAACACTGCCTATGACGTGTCTGAGACGAGGCGCTATTGGAAAACGCGTAGTCTCGCCATCGGCCTTACGTTCTCGGTTGGATGTCTGCTCGTCATGGCCCTCGGTTTGCTCCTTGTGGGCCCTACCCTAAGCGCAAGGCTGACCGAAGCAATCGGAATGGGATATCTCTGGCCGTATGTTCGATGGGCGGTAGCAATTGGGTGCACGGTCCTCGCGGTTGAGCTTCTCTACTTCGTTGCACCGAATGTAAAGTACAAATTCGTGAGCACGCTGCCCGGAGCGTTAATCGCCGTAGGCAGCTGGATCGGACTGTCCTACCTGCTCGGAATCTATTTCCAAGATTTTTCCGCGTACAGAAAGGGTTATGGCAGCCTCGGAGTAGTGCTTGCCTTCAGTATTTGGCTCTACTGGACCGGCTTCCTGGTCTTGATCGGTGCCCAATTCAATGCAGAACTTTTGGCAGGATGCCAGGGGAAGATCAGCCCCTGAAGCCAGACAACCCGCGGAGCCTGATTTGGCCGCGTAAAGAGGAGGAAAATATGGCAGCCCAAGAGTGGACAGTGAAACAACTAATAGAGGCGCTGAAAAAGTTCCCATTAGATGCGAAGGTTTTCTACGAGATGGGGCCAAACGGCGCAGGAACAATTGGAAAAGCACAATACGTAAAGGCTCGGGGCGAGGACGATCAATTGGGAGTGCTGCTGGACCGATAGGTCGGCGCGATGGACTTGGCGGAACAGTTTATTAATTGCCGAGTTTCGTTTCCACGGCCTCAGCAGCGGAGAGTTTCCGATCTCGGTGTGGCTCGGTGCGCGGGGCACCTGTATGCAGTTCACAAGCTTCTCCGACCGCAGCACCGCAAGTCGTACAAGGCACGGATAATATCTGTTTCGGGGTGAGTTCCCTAGTCTTCACCACAATACCGTACAACTTTCCAAGCCGCGAAAATGCCCAATATTGCTCATCCTCAGCACATAGACCACGCTGTAGGCACAATTCTGCGTACGCCGGTGGTTTGTCCCAGTTGTGAGCAAAAATGAACATCTTTCGCAGTGACGATTCTGAGAAAATTCTGGAGAGTGTAGCCCACCACCATGTTGGCCAAGAACAATCGCGATTTCGAGCCGAAGAAATTCCTTGCCACCATCGGCGAGGGTAGAAAAACTGTGGCATTTCCCAGGAAGCAAACGATCTTCGCGCAGGGGGACGCTGCTGACGCTGTGTTTTATATCAAGGAAGGCAAGGTTCGACTCTCCGTCGTATCCAAGGTTGGAAAGGAAGCAACTCTGGGGATGTTGAGCGACGGACAGTTTTTCGGAGAAGGAAGCCTGGCTGGACAAGCTCTACGGATGGGGTCTGCAACCGCAATGACGGATTGCGAACTTCTGCGCATTGACAAGAAAGCGATGATGCTTGCGCTTCATCGGGAACACACGTTCTCCGATCTATTCGTAGCCTATTTGTTGGCGCGGAACGTCCGCTACGAAGAGGATTTGGTGGACCAGCTCTTCAATTCCAGCGAGAAGAGGCTGGCTCGGCTTTTGCTTTTACTCGCTCACTTCGGCAAAGAAGGAACACCTGACACGGTAATCCCGAAGATCAGTCAGGAAACTCTCGCCGAAATGATCGGCACAACCCGGTCGCGGGTCAGTTTCTTCATGAATCGGTTCCGAGAGTTAGGGTTCCTTGACTATAGCGAGAGCGGGCTCAAAGTTCACAGCTCCCTTCTGAACATAGTTCTCCACGACTAGTTTGCACGTGGAGAATTCCAGTCCAGCTCAAAGACAGCGAAGAGCAAATCATTCGCTGGATCTAATTCGGAGAGCAGGGTCTGTTTTCTCGCTCTTTATTTGTTCCTCTCGGACTTTTTCCGCTTGGGTCAGCAACGGATGCGGCGGCGCCTCGGGTCGTTTGCACCGGCTGTGCTTTTGGTTCTTGAGAAGGGTTTGCGGCCAGTGGCCCGCCGCGCCGCTGTTGAGCGCCCTCCTGCTGGCCGGCAGGGGAAAACTGCGCGGCCCAGGAATAGGCCACCATCAGCCGTCATGCTAAGATACGATGTCGTTTCTGGCACCCATGGGACTCGATATCAGGAGTCTCTTTATGCCGCGCCCCAGGCCCAAAGTCGCCCGCCGCTCGCTGGCCAAGTCCCCCACAGGAATCCAAGGACTGGATGAAGTCACAGGCGGAGGCCTGCCGAAGGGTCGTGTCACGCTGCTCTGCGGCAGCGCCGGATGTGGCAAGAGCCTATTCGCGATGGAATTTCTGGTGCACGGCGCGGTGCGATACGGCGAGCCCGGCGTCTGCATGGACTTCGAAGAGACCGAGGAGAAGCTCAGGGCCAACGTCGCCTCGCTGGGTTTTGATCTACGTGACCTTGCCAAACGCAAGAAGCTGTTGGTGGATTACGTTGCCGTGGAACGACACGAGATTGCTGAGTCGGGAGAATACAACCTCGAGGGTCTGTTCATCCGTTTGGGCCACGCGGTCAAAGCGATCAAAGCCAAGCGCGTTGTCCTGGACAGCATCGAAGCACTTTTCTCCGGATTGACTGACTCCACGATACTGCGAGCGGAACTCCGCCGGCTATTTCGTTGGCTGGAAGAACACAAGCTTACCGCCGTTGTTACCGGCGAAGCGGGAGAGCACACGCTGACGCGCCATGGACTGGAGGAATACATCGCCGACTGCGTGATCGCGCTGGACCACCGGGTAACGGAGCAGATTTCCACGCGCCGTTTGCGAATCGTCAAGTACCGGGGCACTTCCCACGGCACCGATGAGTATCCGTTCCTGATCGATCATGAGGGAATCTCGGTGGTACCGCTCAGTTCACTGGCACTTGCCCACAAAGCCCTGACGGACCGCGTCTCAACGGGAATTCCGGCTTTGGACGAGATGATGGAAGGTAAGGGGTTCTTCCGTGGAACTAGTGTGCTGGTATCGGGCACGGCGGGAACTGGGAAGTCCAGCCTGGCGGCGAACTTCGCCAGCGCCGCCTGCGCTCGCGGCGAAGAGTGCCTGTATTTCGCCTTTGAAGAGTCTCCCAGCCAGATTCTCCGTAACATGCGCTCGGTTGGCCTTAACCTGGAGCGGTTGGTAAAAAAGCGCTTATTGCACTTCCACGCGATGCGACCCACGAGCACCGGCCTGGAAGGACACTTGGCCGCTATTCACAAAATGATCGCCAAGGTTCGACCAAGGGTCGTGGTCATCGACCCGATCACGAACCTGGTTTCGGCCTCGGGCATGTATGACGTCAAGTCGCTGCTCATGCGCCTGGTCGATTTTCTGAAAGTGGAAGAGATCACGTCGATGTTCACGAATCTGACATTTGCAGGAGACCCTCATGAGGGAACTGCGGCGGGCGTCTCCTCTCTCATGGACTCCTGGATTGTGTTGCGGGACAGCAAACCCAATGGACGACCAAGGCGCGAGCTTTTCGTTCTGAAATCCCGCGGCATGGCGCATTCGCGCGAAGCTCGTGAGCTGATCGTGAGTAAGAGAGGCATTGAATTGGGCGTTGTGCTGACTGATCACGCGTTGGGCACGACCGTTGGGGGTCCAAGTGCAGTCAGGTCCGCCAAGTAGGAAGCGTGGCCCATCCAGGCCAAAGACACCGAGCACCGAGATGAAGAAGAGTTCACCACAGAAGCGTCGTTCTGCCAAGACCTCCCGGAAAGACTTTTACCGGCTACGGCTTTACATCGCAGGCCAAACTCCTAATTCGATCGCTGCGATCGCCAACCTGAAGAAGATTTGTGAGGACAAACTGCGGGGCAAGTACCGCATCGAAGTCGTCGACTTGCTGGAGAAGCCGCAACTGGCCAAGGGCGATCAGATAATCGCCATTCCGACCCTGGTGAGAAGGCTCCCGCCGCCGGTCAAGAAAATCATAGGGAACCTCTCCAAGACCGAGAGTGTCATTGTGGGATTGGATCTCCAGCCGGTGCGCTGAAGTAAGGGTTTGAACACCAGATGTCTAACAGGCGAACGCGTCCCGACGGCCGAGTCCTCCAACGACGTTCGCCCGGCAAAGGCGGTACACCGAAAGCAGCACGCGGAAGGCGCGGCCCTTCGGCACGCAAACTGCCATCATCCAAGCCGCCGGAACAGCAAACAAACCTCCGCGCTCGGCTGGAAACTGCGGAGGAAACTCTGCGCGCCATCCAGTCCGGTGAAGTCGATGCTTTAATGGTTTCCGGCCGTCGTGGAGAGCAGGTAGTTTCTCTGAAAGGCGGTGAACCCGCTTATCGCATGCTGGTGGAGGCCATGAGCGAAGGCGCGGCGACTCTGTCCCGGAATGGCGCTGTGCTGTACTGCAATCGCAGGTTTGCAGAACTGATTCGCAGGCAACCCGAGAAAATTATCGGAATGGCCGTTCAGTCGCTGGTTGAGAAAACTGAGCGAGGCAGATTCGAAACTCTTCTTGCTCAGGCTCAGAAGATGCTAGCGAAGGACGAATTCAATCTGAGTTGCCCGGATGGAAGTATGGTTCCGGTCTATTTGTCTCTGAATCAGTTTCGTGGATATAAGGGCCAGGCCCTGGGCATGGTCATAACCGATCTGAGCGAGCAAAAAAGCAGGCAGGCCACGGAAATCAAGCAGGCCGAAGCCATGCATCGGCTCCTTCTGGAACACGAGCTTTCGGCGCAAGAGAATGAACGGCGCAGGATTGCGCGCGAATTGCATGACGAAGCCGGTCAGTTGCTGACCGCTCTTTTGGTTGGCCTGCGCACCCTGGAAGATGCTCGGAAACTAGCAGATGTTAAGGTACAGGGACGACGGCTGCGGGAAATCACCGCCCATGCCATCGACGAGGTCGGTCGGCTCGCCCGCGGGCTTCACCCAACAGTGCTGGACGATCACGGCCTGGGTGTTGCACTGAGCCGATACGTTACCGAGTACACAAAGAGCCACAACATAGCTGTGGATCTCGAACTGGATGAACTTGACTTGAGCACCCTGCCGTCAGCAGCCCAGATCGGGGTGTATCGCATTCTCCAGGAAGCCCTGACCAACGTCGCCAGACATTCGGGAGCCAAGGCGGTCAGCATTAGGTTCACGCGTTTGTCCGCCGCTTTGGAGGTAGCAGTAGTCGATAACGGATGTGGTTTTGACGCTAAGGCCGTGGCTGTCTCCTCACATCGCCTGGGACTTCAGAGTATGCGAGAGAGAGCGGCAATGCTGGGCGGAACCGTAAGTTTCACATCCCAAAGCAAGGGGACCAAGATTTTGGTGCAAGTCCCACTTGCCAACCAGGACTTCCAGCCCTCGACGAGGCGGAGGAGTTCCTGAGATGCCGGCACGAATACACAAGATTAGAGTCATGATTGCAGATGATCACGCAATCCTCCGCGCAGGACTTAAAATGCTGGTCAATGCCCAGCCCGACATGGAAGTCATCTCCGAAGCTCCCGATGGAGAGAAGGCGTGTCAAATCGCACGCGAAACGAGACCGGATGTGGCCTTGCTGGACCTCACCATGCCTCGGGTAGGGGGCATGCAGGCGCTGCAGCAGATGGCGCGCAGCTGCGGGGAAACCCGGGTGCTCGTCCTCACGATGCACGATGACCCCGCGTACTTGCGATCGGCACTGGCTGCAGGGGCCTCCGGCTACCTGCTGAAAAGGGCAGTGGATGCCGAACTCGTTGCCGCTATACGCGCAGTGCATCGCGGAGGGACCTATGTGGATCCGCGTTTGGCCAACGTTCTGGTTCAGGACGTGCTGGCGAAGAGAGGTACAAAGGCTATGCCCAAACGCCCGGTAGGTATTCTTAGCGACCGGGAACTACAGGTGCTAAAACTCGTGGCGCGGGGTTACACCAGTGCGCAAATAGCCAAAGAGATTTTTGTCGGTGTGAAAACTGTCGAGACCTATCGCTCCCGTTTTGCCGAGAAACTCGGACTGCGCACGCGCAGCGACTTGATTAGTTTTGCCGTGCAAATGGGCCTTTTGACCCCAGAAGCGCTGGAGAGTGAACCGGGCCGCTCGGCTCGGTAGGAATGCGTTTCGGGCAACCTTTCTGCCTCTTTAATCCAGTGCATCTGGGCTCTTGTCAGGGTTTTCCGGACAACGCTCCTCATTATTAGGAGCATCCCCGATAGTCCACTTATTCCATTTGCAGCACACTACGTGCAGATTGCGAAAGTGTACCTTCCCACAGGTCCCAGGTCACGAACGGTGAAGGGCCATCGGAGAACAGATAATGAGAGCGAGATTGAACGCCTCCCCCCCGGGGCGAAAATCGAGAATTCCCTTGGTTGAGGTCCAGAAGTTGAGCACGGACTTTGACGCTGAGAGCTTTTTCGCAAAGGCCGGCCTCGAAAGGACGGTTGTTAATCTGAAACAGAAAGGCGCGGCATTTTCACAAGGCGCCCCGGCTGACGCTGTTTTCTATATTCAGAAAGGTAAGATTCAGCTCAGTGTCGTATCCAAGGCTGGCAAGGAAGCAATCCTCGGCATATTGAGTGAGAGGGAGTTTTTCGGCGAAGGCTCGCTTGCGGGCCAAGCGCTCCGCATGGGATCTGCAACCGCCATAACGGACTGCGAACTCCTGCGAATAGACAAAAGAGAAATGATGCTCGCACTTCACCGGGAACACACGTTCTCGGATATGTTTGTAGCGTACCTGCTCGCACGCAACATCCGATACGAAGCGGATTTGGTCGACCAACTCTTCAACTCCAGCGAGAAGCGGCTGGCTCGGATTCTGCTCTTGCTCGCCCATTTCGGCAAGGAAGGCGTGCCGTCGACCGTAGTCCCAAAGATCAGTCAGGAGACGCTCGCCGACATGATCGGCACAACTCGGTCTCGGGTCAGTTTCTTTATGAACCGGTTCAGGAAGCTAGGGTTTATTGACTACAGTGGCGCGAGCGGATTGCAGGTTCACAGTTCGCTTTTGAGTGTCGTCCTCCACGATTAGCCCGCTCCGCAAATCCCAATCGTAGCTCAACAGTGGCAATGAGCAAGTCAGGCACTTGCTGGGTCTGGTCCGGAGAGCGTCCCCATTTTGGTCGCCACCAGTACCTCCAAGAGCGTTGCTGTGTTACGAACGCTTCCCGAGATGGTGAGGAGTGCTTCTGAAACGGCCGGATGTTGTTCCGACAGCGAGTCAAGACGGTCGCTCACGTTGTAGAGTTGAGTCGCTTCGCGCAGGATTGCATTCGAAGGCATGGGGCACGCGGCTTTCTGGCGAACCTAAGGAAAGAGAACTTCAGATGGGCTGACTTAGTTCAGGGAACCTGAAAGAGGAGAAGGTGGTAACCACCTCAACTTCATCTTATCACGTGAGGAGTCTCGGAATGAATATTGCACTCGATTGCGTGTTGAGTTGTGTCCGTGAGTCAGTATCGGCATTAGAACCGTACATGCACTATATTCAGCGCACCATGGAGAAGAACTAGGCTACTCGCCTTTCGTGCCCCCTACGATCCGAGCAGCGGCTTGGCTGGATCTTCCTCGTCGAGGACGTTAATGTGCTCCACGGAATGGTACTGAGGGCGAAACCGGGTCCTGTCGGTTTCAACTCTGCGGTGCAGAGATTGCCATCAACGCTGGATATAACAAAGGCGCCTTTGTGCCCGAGCGCCACCACGTGGTCACCCTGTTTTGGGATGCGCTTCTTTCGATTAGCCATGCCACAGTTTCCCAGGGCCCAGGCCCGATTGCTACCCCTGTGGACTTCAAACTTCGCCACCAGCCGAATTCTGAATGGCTTTGACACAGTCTTCAGCCGTGAATCTTCCCACCATCAGTGCCCGCTTACGGTTGGTTGTCATCCGTATGGCCACGGTCAGCAGCCTCGCACTGGTCGGGGAAACGGCACACCCTAAAAGGATGAGAATTGGGGACAGACGCTTCTCCGGATGCCCCATGTGCGGAAGAAGGGGCGCACAAATCAGCGGCCAGCAAGACGACTGGGCGCAAATTAACTGAGCACTAGCTCCTCAATCGTAAATTTTCCATTCGCCTTCTCGCGCTCCAACTCGTTGAGGCGCTGTTCCGCCTGTTCGCGGGTATCGAATGGGCCCTGATCTGAAAGCCTCTCGCCCAATTCGACAGCATTCCCCTCGTTGACGATATGGCGTATCACGTATGCCATGTGATGCTCCTTCTACTGTAACGATCGTACTCCGGTTCGCGCCGCCGAGAATGAGCACTCTTGCTCAGACCTGGTGTCGCGTGCTGTGCTAACGTTCGAACTTGGAGTCAGAAGGAAACAAATTCCTGAACTCCCTCGTCCAGTCCATCTGCGAGTAGGCCTATGACCGCATTCAGCATGTTCCTGATCGCCTTCTTTCTTCTGATCAGCTGGCTGCTGTGTTTGGAGGCGTATCGCGGAACAGAGCAGGACCTTTCCCAAGTACCTCGTCATCATCGTCATTAGTCCGGATACTTGGTGCGTTGTTATCCGAGTGATTGTCTAGTTTCCCCAAACGTGGACACCTTCGAATCCCACGGCCAGGCCACGGCCACCAGAACAGGAACCTCGCCTCTCTGACAATGTCGGCGGTGTCAATTTCGACAGTTAATTCAAAAGCGTGACGAATCCTGATACGACATGTGCGGCCACGATAGAACACCACGTGCTTTACTTGATGACAGCTTCCTTGGTCTCACGTGCGGTCGGTAACTTCACTTCTATGATGTGAATTAGGTTTTTGTCCGGATAGATGTAAGCTGCCGCGTGCACGTAGTGTCCTTCGTGACCTTTAAGAGTCTCCGGATTGTCCACCTTCCAGGCTCTTTGCTCGGTTACGAACCTCAATTTTTCGCCATCTTCCTGAACTGTGCCCATGATGGTTGTCGGCCGAGCCCCTATGTCTGCCCGAGCCTTCGGTGCCTGGTTGAGAGCGTCTCGCGACAGAGCGACAATGACGCTTGGGGTAAAGCACAGAGATAAAATAATAAATAAAAGAGTTTTCAAGGAAGGGAACCTCTATTCGCGATTAGTGCCTCGGCGTTTTGTTAAGCGGGAAGGCGGATAACCCGCCTCCCCCGTGCGACACCCTGACAGACGTTTTGCGCTGCTACAGCAACGTTATGGAAGGTCGAGGTGACGGCGTCGAACGTCTAGACCTTGGGCGTTCCATCGATCATTCTTGGCTCATTGACGCACTTGCTCATGACTGTCTCGCTTTCGCGGCGGAGACGCATGCCAGCAGGTGTTCTTCCAAGTCGCTCTTGGAGCGCTCTATATCCACATTATTTTGGGCCGCAAGCTCCGTGCTGACTTGATAATAGGCAACGGAACGTGCCTCAAAGTACTTGCTGCGCTTGTAGTCAAGAGTTCGTTCGGATCCTCGCAAACTAAGCAGGTCATAGCTATCCCTCCTGCCTATTCTCAGACCCAAGGATGCCAGTCGACGTGCGCCTTTTTATCGCTTCTGTTTGAGGAACTCCCGCTCGGCGCGGAACCAGTCTTGTTCTTCTTGGCCGGGTTCGCGGCCACGACTTTCGTATAGTTGATAGGCCCGTTCCCTTATCATCTCCTGTGGCGGCGCAGTGTATGGCATCATCGCCAGCTTGGCGGACGAGTCCTTCGGTGTGACGGCAACGTTTGGCTTCGATTGCTTGAGAGCCTTGGGATCGAACATAGGGATACCTCCTGAGTGCGTGCACTAAGAGGGGATGTACTTCAGATGAACTGCCTTAGTTCAGAGGACCTGAAAGAGGAGAGGAACTGCTCACTCACTTACAAGCCTACGCTGAACCTTGATGCGTGTCCAGTGTACAGGTGGCCCATTACGGTTGCCTTCGATCCCATTGTGGATGGCGTAAAGTCATCGACTTTTCACTCATCGGACCGACTCGCGATTGGGTTTCCCCTCGTCCCTAAAATGTATGTAACTTTTTTCGATCTGCATCGTACTGCTATATGAACGCCAAGAGGAACATGGCGAAAAAACCGCAGCCCCGCGAGGGCGAAACCAGGCAGATGGAGGGGCTCGGTTTGGAGAACGTAATAGAGCGCGCTCAGGGGCATGATGCCGAGGCCCTGGGAGAGATTTACAGCCGCTATGTCCGGCGCGTCTTTGGATTGTGTCGTTACATGCTGAACTCACGGGAGAGCGCCGAAGATGCCACCAGCGAAGTCTTCCTCAAGCTGCAGCGCTCAATCGAGAGCTACGACGGTTCTATACCGTTCCCCAGGTGGCTGCTACGGGTGGCTGGCAACCAGTGTATTGACGCTTTGCGGCGCCGGCAGCGTGGACTGAAGGTGTTTGTGGGAGTTGAAGATGGAGCCGGCGTAATCGAGGCGGCCAGTTCGGAGCCTTCGCCGCTGGGTGCTGTTATCAGCACGCAGGAGAGGGCGCAGGTGCGGGATACCATCGCACGCTTGCCAGAGAACTATCGCGTGCCGAGAAATCGTGCCTCTCAATCCACGCAGTGCGCAGCCTAAGCCTGTGAAGTCGAGCAAGAAAAAGCGTCCGAATGAAAACTCAAGAACACAACGAGAAGCCGTCCCAGTTAGTCAAAGGGCTTCAGTTCAGCAATTTATTCTGAGCACCATTCGGTTCCCGAAAATGCGCTGGTTGTTCTCGCCGAATTGAGGCCGTGCGCCGAGGTTTCTCTCCGGCCGTCATGCGTCATACGAATGAGGAGTGAGGCATTCGCACCCGCGCAATTGCGAGATCGCGGGCAATAATTGGCTCGCCAGCCGATCTTTGGCTATAAAAGCGTCTACCCACTTCAAGGCCTGCTCAGGAACATCCACCGCTCCCGATAGCATGATGATTGGCGCTTGCGGTCGAAGCCGTCTCATTGCAATTGCAACTTCGTGTCCGTTCATCTCGGGCATGAAGTAGTCGACGATTACAAGGTCGACGGAGTGCATCGAGGCCAGTTCTAGTGCCTTGCTACCAGTTGCGGCGGTCAGAACGGTATACCCGAAGCTCTCAAGGAACGATTTCTCGCATTCCAGCACGTCCTCGTTATCGTCGACACAAAGAAGTACCGCCGGTTTAAGTTCCGGATGAGTCGATGGGGGCATGGCTTCCACCTTCAATATCCCATTTTCAATATTCGGACGCAGGAAGCTGTTCAAAATTGCTCACCGTATGCTCCTTGGCAACGCCGCCTTGGGCAATGACCGTTGAACCGATACGGCGTTGGTCACCATGCCGTGGAGCACGCTCTCAACCTGACCCCAGCCTTTTTTCTGGTGGTGTTAGGGCGTTACACTGGAGAGAACCCCTAGTCGTGCGTCGAGCGACGAGAAATACCTGGCGCGCCGCCCCGCCCAAGAATTACAGGAGCCACCGAATAGCAGGACCAGCACGCAAAGAGCGAGCGGGTACCTGAGCGTCATCCTTGCCCGCGACCTTCCACCCTTCAAATAGCGCAGCAGCGAGTTGTGGCCCCATCGTCTCCATAACCGTGAATACTCCATCGAGCCCCGTCTAAATTTCTTCGTTCACGTCCGGCAACTCGAAATGAGCCGTTCTGCACAGTATTGCCAGCGCAGGTGAGCGAACCTATTACCGGAATGCAAATCGAGGCGAAGGGATGTTCTTAGCCAGTAAGGTCGCGTTGGCCGGCATTGTGTTCCTACTGCTGGCGACCGGGGTCTCGGGACCGCGCCCGACGCCGCTCACTTCAGGAGTGGACCTCAGTAAGGAAGGGCCAGCGTTCTCGCATCCGAATGATGTAATGATCATGCAGCAAACTCTGCTAGACAAAGGCCACTACCGCGGAAAAGTGGATGGGGTGTTCGGTCTGCGGACCCGAGCCAGTATTCGTGAGTATCAGAAGGCTGAAAGTCTGCCAGTTACAGGCCATCTTGATAAAGAGACGGCCGGCAGACTCGGAATCGGACCTGAGGTTCGCCAGGAGACCCGCTTCGTTACCACGCAAGACAAGCCTCCGGCAGGGACAAAGTGGGTCAAAGGTTCGGGGCGTTCCCTTAAGGCACCACAGACGCCAGGCAAGTAATGGGCCGCTCCTCAAAGCTGACTGGAGATCACAAGAAGGCTCTTCAACCCTGAACACGAAGAACGGTCGGCAGTTCCGCATGAGCACATTTGCTCAGACCTCCTCACACCTGATTTGCTAAGGTCGAAATTGACCTGATGCGCCCAGCTATCTACGCGGATCTGCGCGAGCATAAACACAGCGCGAACCAGAAGCTGGCGCACGGGCAACTGAAAAGAGGCTGTTCAATGAAGAAGATCATGTTCGTACTTGCGATGTTTACTTTGGGCACGCTGTGCTGGGCAGGGTCGGCACGGGAAGACGCCACCGACCGGTTGGACAACGCCACTACAGTGTTACACGAAATTATGGGAATGCCCGACAAGGGAATCCCGGAAGAAGTGCTGGAGCACGCCAAGTGCATCGCCGTTGTGCCGCACATGGTCAAAGGCGGGTTTGTGTTCGGAGGCAAGGGAGGTAAAGGTGTAGCCACCTGCCGCACAGCGAATGGCTGGAGCGCGCCGGCGTTCATCACCATTTCGGGAGGAAGCTGGGGTCTGCAGATGGGTGTAGAAGCAGTAGACCTGGTCATGATCATTCAGAATGAAAAAGGGATGCAAAAACTGCTCGAGAGTAACTTCCAGCTTGGAGCGGACGCTTCGGCCGCAGCGGGTCCAGTCGGACGGCACGCCGAGGCCGGCACGGATTGGAAGATGGATACAGAGATCCTGACCTACTCCCGTGCCAAGGGCGCATTCGCTGGGCTCACGTTAGAGGGTGCGTCGATTCGGCAAGACAATGATTCCCGGCACGCGATTTATGGGCACAATGCCACAACTAGGGCTCTGCTGTTGGGCAAAGTGCCGGTTCCACCCGCAGCCCAGCCGTTCCTTGCGGAAGTTCGTGGAGCAAAAGCTCAAGCCGTAGCCGAAGGGAAAGCCGAAGAGAAAGCCAAGGAGAACAATCAGAAGTAGGAGTGCGGAGAATTGGACTGCCGCTGCTTTTCATTCTGCCACTTTGCAATGTTGAAGCGGCGGTACAGTCCCATCACAACCCTGGCGTCCCGTTCGGCGGAGGAATTCACCTGCGGACGTTTGGACAATATTTACATGCGGGTCCGCCCGCCATCAACACAGGAGGTTGAAATGCTTTGGACGATTTTCGTTGCTCTCATAGTTTTGTGGCTTCTGGGTTTCACTCTGCATATCGGTGGGGGCCTAATCCACTTGCTTCTGGTTATAGGACTGATAGTTCTGATCATCAACCTGGTGGGCGGACGGCGAAGCGCGATTTGAAGACGGCAGATACGATTGCTGGCCCCGGAGGTCCCGGTGTATGGGCGCTATTCTGACGGTGCTTACATCCTGCTTAACGTCATCTTGTCGTAGTTCTAGGCAGCTGCTTCGCTGAGGAAGCTGAGGCGTTAGCGAACTCAACCACCCAACCAGTCAGGTATCTCGAAGGAGAATCGATGTCAAAAACTTGGGAGCATTACCATCACGCTGCCCGTCACTATGAGCAGGCAGCCTATCATTATAAAGAGGCGGCGAAATACGACGAGGCCGAGGAGCATGAAAAGGCTGCGCACCACGCATATCTTGCCCACGGTCACAATCAACATGCAATTCATCATGACGCCGAGGCCGCGAAACTGCACGCCGAGCGGTACGGCAAGCTGGCAACGCCTGCATCAGAACAAGGAGCCAAGGAGAAGAGGGCCGCTTAAGAATCGGTCTGGCGCATGTTTGTTCGTCGGTCATAAGTAGCGACGACCTGAGTCGATAGTCCTTCGGGCACCGGATCTCCCTGCGTTCAAAGCTGACGAATGCCAGGAAAGGACTCCTTCGCCGGGAACATCAGCGCACCTGAGTAATTTGGAACAGATAGATCCCAGGGTGGATAGACAGAGTTCAAGTGGTAGGCCGCGTCTCCGAGGTCGAGGTTTACATCAAATACACAGCACATTAACGCTGACGCGCAAACCCAGAGGAGGGTCCATGTCACAAACCCTAGTTGAAAAAGCGGCTGAACACATTGCCGAATCAGCTCACCAGACATCTCGTGCAACCAGCGCGGTTGCCGATGCGATAGACGACGGCCTGGGTATAGCGAGGCGTGCCGCAAAGCGTGGCGGCGATGCTGCCGAAGAATTCTTGGATGACACGACGCAGCGCATCCAGCGACACCCGGCACTGACTGTTGCGACGACTTTTGTGGCGGGCTTCACCGCAGGGGCGCTCGTCGGATGGATGATGAAACGAAGATAGAGTGGATGTCAGTCGCTCCACGCGTCTGGCTGGTCCTTCACTGTCTTCAATTTCTGTCGTCCTGAGCGCAACGTTTGGTCTTCGGAAAACGCATCAATATGCGGAAATACGTTTCGGCGCCAAAAGCTGGCAAACCTGCGAACAACGGTGCGGGATCGGTGGCCTTTTTGGATCTCTGGAGCTCAAACCAGCGGAGATAGTTGCGAACGACGCTGCTCATGGTCATCTGCATCGCCGCTGAGAAGTTGCGCTGCGCCATTTGCTGTTGTTGTTGCGGAGACTGCAATATTTGAACGAGTTTGTCGCCGAGATCCACGGCATCCCCGACCTTGTAGAAATTGATCGCCATATCCTCATCCGCAGCCATGTCGCGAAAATCGGCGATATCAGCACACACGATGGGAACTCCGTACTCACAAGCCTGATGCGCCGGGCCACTGGACCCGGTTGCGGAATCGTACGGCATTACCACGACCGTGGATGTCTGAAATAGGTCAGGAATTGCTTCTTCTGGAACATATCCCCGGAACTCGACTCCCGAGCCGGGGCTGAGAGACTCGCGCATCGACTCCCAATACCTCGGTTTCGTGTGATGATTGGCCCCCGCGATGATCAGCTTGGCATTTGGCACTTTTCTCAAAACAGCGGGAAAAGCGTCCATCAGAGTCTCCAGACGCTTGTAGGTTCCCCAGTGTCCAATGGCCAGAATTCGCTGTTCCGGATTGTTCCGCTTCGTGAAGTCCGGAGGGCTAGGAGAAGGTGCGAACGTCCCGTGCGTACTCAACAGGACGTTTTGAGCGGAGTACTTCTCAACCAGAGTACGCCGATACCCCGAGAGTAATACGGACACCGAATTTGCCTTTAATAAGGCCCTGGTGGCCATCTCCGAGGCCAGGCGGAATATCTTTACCTGGCGCACGCCGGCGCTGGCAAAATCGACATGTTCGACGATGTGGTGCAGAGTGATGTGGGTGTAATAGCCGAGAGCTCGAGACAGAGCCGGCGTCGACAACCCCGCAAAGGCCGCAAATGGATGTTCTGGCGTTCCAAAACTCGAGAATACGAGGTTGAACCACACCACATCCGGCTTCAATTTGCGGATGGTGTTTAACAACCGTACTGGAGTTGCAACGCTGTTGAATTTCCAGCAGCGGATTACGTTGAAGCCTGGAGGTTCAGGTAGTTGTGGACCATTTAGCGACTCGCCGTTTTCGTCCGTAGCGAATTCATAGTCGGTCAGTTCGTCTGCGAGGATGGTCAGACTGATGTCTGGATTGCGCTGTAGTTCCCCCGCGAGGTAGAACGCGTACTCATTCAGCTGGCGCGCGCTAGGAGGAAAGGTCGCAACTAGACAAATCTTCATCGAATTCCACTCTAAAACAAGCTAATGCTTAAGTAAGGTCTAAATTGCTCATTCGTCCCACCTGCAAAATTAGAAGAACGTCTCCTGTTGCATGCCGGCCGAAAACCGAATCGGGTATTGAAGGTCAACTTCCCTGCCATCGTCCTTAAACGCGCGATGGACTGGCATTGCATAGGAGATGGCGAATCCGCTCTGGACCGCGTCGTAAACGTGCGCACCCATATTCCGGGAATAGGCGACCGACGCCTGCACGCTCCAGTTGCGCGTTGGGGCAAACTGAATGCTTCCAGCCGGGCGTAGTGCCTGCGCAATCGCGTAGCGGTATCCCGAGATGCGCCATGCCCGCAGGTCCTCTGCGACAACGGTGAAGTTGAGCCGACTGGGAAACTCTGGTGCTGGATGCCGAGGTAAGCGGAAGTGTAGTAATTCTCGCTGATGACGGGAGAGAACTGCTGGTCCGTAGCTCCCCATCCGGTCACCAGGGCAGTTTTTCCCCACGGCCGCCCGACGCGGAAATTGAGCGCGCCAGCCAGTTCCCGCGAATGCTGCGTGCTCTCGGTAAATGGTCCAGCCTCACGAATAGCAAAGCCGCTCACCGAAACCATGTTGAAGAATGAGCTGGTCGACATGTAGATGAACTGTCGAAAAAGATTCTGATTCATTTGCACTGGAGACAAGGAATCGCGGCGGATCGTTTCCTGAATACCAGTGCTGAACGTCAATACATTGGTACCCAAATGCAGGGTAGGATTCACCCCAAAGTTAAACGAGTAATCGGTCGTATTGCGATTGACGATCGATGTCTCGCTCGGTAAAGAAATTTGCCCGCGGGCATTCCGTACCTGAAAAAATCCGCTCGCGTCGGGCAAGTCACCGAGGTGGAGATGATAAGCGCCGGTCCATTGCGTCTGGACGGAGGAACGTGGCGGAGGAAGTAGTCCCGCGCTGCCTGTCGACGGATTTGGGACGTCCAGCTTCGCGTCCAGAACGTAGACCGTCGTATCTTCGAAGATGGGAGTCACGGAAAAATCTGAGAGGAAGCTTGCTCTGATGGTTGATCCTCAGTCCTTCGTTCGCTCCGGCCTGGAGCAGATCCTGCTCCGCCGTTTGGTGTTCACCTGCGGCGTTGGCGGCCTGGGCAAAGGCAGTGAGCGCCTGAGCGTTTTGGTGTTCCTGACGAAGGACGTTCGCTTTGGCTAGCAGATACTGATAACCAGGTTCACTATCGGATGAACTGCTGAACAAGGAGAGCTGGTCCTGCGCCCTGGCCGTGTCCCCTAGCGCCAGGTAGGTGTTGGCCATGCCGATCCGCACGGATGTCTCGGGTGCGCCTGCTGCCAGAGCACGTTTCATGTATGCCTGCGCCAGTTCGTAATCATGCATGCCGAGGAATACGTCTGCGGCCTCCATCAGTTGCTCGCCGGTAGCTGGTAGCGTCTCGTCTGTCTGACCCTCCATTAGGGCTAATGCAATCTGCCGATGCGCGTCGTCTCTTTGACCTTCACCCGCCATCAGTTGGGCAATCGCCAGCCTTACACTGATGCGATCGCAGCCTGGTATTGCGAGCGCTCTTGCAAACCGTTCCATGGCGGCCTTCTGGTCTCCCAGCAGACTCAAAGCCTGTCCCGTTGAGACGAGCACTTGGCTTTCGCTGGGCTTCTTATCTGTTGCCGTGAGCTGGGTTGGTTGTGCGGGCTGCTCCGCCCGTTGCACATAGAGCAGTGTTTGTTCTCGGTCCTGCAGTTGGGCACAGACACGAGCAAGCTGCGCGTAGATGACAGCATTGTCGGGAGAAAGCTGGTGCGCAACCTGCAGTTCCTCGATCGCTTCGTGGTACAGCCGCTGCCCATACAACGTGTCACCCAATGCGAGGTGAAGGTCTCCGTCATTTGGCGCATACTTCAACGCGGCGCGATACTCGCCCGCGGATTTCACCAACATTCCGTTTTGCCCATAGGCTGTTGCCCGAATCAGGTGTATGGGCATTGAGTCGCCCATTTCTTCCTGCGCGAGTTGCACTTGTTGCAGGGCTAATCGAGGGCGATGCAGATCAAGGCTGGCATAAGCGAGTCCCAGATGCGCTTCACCATTCTTTGGTTCTCGCTTGAGGGCTGATTCGAAATCGGAAGCAGCGGCTTCCGGTTGCCGGAGGTCGTGCAACACATACCCACGGTTCACGTACGCCGTAACAATCTCGGGATCCCGTTCCAGAGCACGGCTGAAGTCTTTTTGCGCCTGATCCAGCTGCCCAGCATGCTTGTGTGCATAACCGGCCAGCAGCGGAATGTTGGGCTCCTCGGAAAGCACGGTGTCGTACTGCGAAGTTAATTGCAGAAGATCGTCGTATTGTTGGAGGTACAGCAGATCGTACGCAAGATAGACCACCACATCCCTGTCCGTGGGGAGTTTCTTGATCGCTTCTCGGCCAACATCCGCAGATTGCTGATACTCGCCCTATGAACCTCAGGTACCTCTCCTTTTCTCTCATGAGGTGAGGTTCCTGCTGCATTTCGTTCGTGGCGCGGCTCAACCACTCAGCCGCCTTCGGCAAGTTGTGGGTTTCGATTGCTGCGTTCATCCCTCCGGACACGACCAGACTATTCTTTGGGGCCAATTCATAACCCTTGACGTAAGCAGCTTCAGCTCTCGAAAAGTCTCGCCGCGCCACGTACATGTCGCCCAACGCAAGATAGGGCACGTACAACGCAGGATAGGCTGCTGCCAGCCGCTGAAAATAGTTCTCGGCGTCCTGGTCGCGCCCGTCGTTGCGGGAGGCATAGCCGAGGGAGACAAGAGCGGACCGGTTCACTGGATCGATCACGAGGATTCTTTTATAGACGGCCAGTGCGTCGTCAGTGCGGCCGAGTCTAGCCAGCAGATCTCCATCTAGTTGCAAAGTGTTGAGATCCAGGGCATTGATCGACAGCGCCTCTTTGATGTCGCTGCTAGCGCCATCAAGGTCGCCGGCGTTCATTTTGATGGAACTTCTCAGGCGCAGGAATTGCGGTCGGCTCGCGCCACGGTCGTCCAACCGGCTGATTTGCTCCTGCGCAATTTGAAGATGGCTGTGAGCGGCACCTGCATCTCCCTCGCTCTGATACAGTGCTGCCAGATCCACGTGCAGCTGAATGCCGTACAGAGGCCCTTCGACGGCGCTCTGGGGCAAATGAACCAAGGCAGCGTTATATTCGCGAACAGCGTCTTCGGCGCGTTCCTGAAGTCGGGCGATTTCCCCGAGGATGGCGTGCAACCGATAGTGTTCCGCATCGAGAGCTGTGGCCGCTGGACAAAAGGTCCCGCACCTTCAACGGAGCCGGCCGCCACTTCGGCCTGCGCTGCGGAGAGCTGCAAACCTAGATCGTGCGGCGCGGCATTGGCGGCGTGCGCGTACAGTTTCGCGGCTTCATCTTGCTGGCCATTAAGCTGATACGTGTAAGCGAGCTCGGCTTGTACGTCTGGTTTCGAGCTGCGGAGAGAATTAAGAGCTGAGATGGCTGCCGGATAATCTCCAGTCTCTCGATAGTAGCCCGCTAACGTTCGCTGAACATCTGGATCATCCGGGGCATGCCGTCTGGCCAACTCAAGATAACGGTTTGCCCGACCGAGTTGCGTTCTGGCGTTTGTACGCCAGCGCCATCAGCAGTTCCGACCGCGCGCCGGGCTGAATCTGCTCTGCTCGCCCCAGCACATCGAGTGCGGCAGCGTACTCTCCAGATCGCAGCAGAAGCTCTCCCAGCAAAACCGCATCGTTGATTCGTTTTGGCTCCGCTGAAAGCACTTGGTTCAGAAGACGCTCGGCCTCGGCAGTCCGACCCATGGTGCTGTAGGTCTGAGCGAGCCCAGAGAGCCCGTCGAGCGGGGACGGACGCAAGCGAAGACCTCGACTATACGCATCCGCCGACAGCTGCAGATTTCCCGCTGAGCCGCGCGGCATATCCCAGAAGGAACCAGAGCTGGGCTTCGTTCGGTGTTGCCTGCGCAGCACGCTGCGCATAGTCCACCGCCATCGCATAATTCCCGTCTTTCAGGGCCAATTCCGCAGCTCCTGCAAGACGCGCGTTTTGAATATTCGATCCCCAGCCTAGTGACTTATTCGGAGATGGCGTTTGACCGGTATTGGCTGTGGGCGTTTCAGGAGTGCCATTCCCCACCTTATAAGTCTGCGCTCGGGAAGAGCAGACAAACGCGACGACGAGAACTGACACATGTACGGTCTTCAAGCATCCCAATGCGGAACTCAAAAGTGTTACCACCGGATCAGTTGATTGCAAGGCTCTTCGATTCGCGAAAGAGCTCTCCGCGTTGGCTGGACCTGCCTGGACATTGTTATCCATTCCCCCGAATAGCACGGCGTGGCGATACAACCCGGACTGGCGGCCTCGAATCCAAGACCGACTAACCGAAAGGGAGCTGTGCAAAGAGCTGAGTCCGTCGCGACCTACACCACAGCCGATTCCGTTGAGCCTGATCTTTCTGGCGGCTCTTGTAGTCCACTTGCCGTTACTGCTCATGAAGTTGCCGCTGAAGTCGTACGACGCGAATTTCCATATCTTCTTCGCATCGCATTACCTGCACAATTGGTTCGATCCCTGGAACCCCAAGTGGTATGCGGGTTTTTCGCAAACCACCTATCCTCCCTTGCCCCAACAATGGCTGGCGTTGTTGTCCCGCCTCATCGGGTTGGACATGGCGTATATGGCGATTCAGTTTGGCGCCATTTTGCTTCTCGCTTTGGGCGTCTATCGTTTTTCATTGCTTTGGGTCGACCGTCGTTCGGCTGCCTTCGCCGCGCTAGCCAGTGTCTTTCTCGGCTCAGAATGCTTTCTGATCTATTCCGCGGGTCAGTTGTCCACCACATTTGCCGCGCCCCTTTATTTGAACGCGCTGCCTTACCTCTTCCAGTGGGTCCGGCACGGCAAATGGCGGTCTTTTCTTAAAGGCGGAGCACTCTTCGTAGCTGCTGCTGCTGCCCATCACGCGACGCTGCTCTTTGGATCTTTCTTGTTCGCACTGCCCGTACTCGCACTGGTAATCTTTGATCGTCAAAATACGGGCCGCCACGATGACGAACGAATTTCAGTTCCTGCGTTCCTTCTTCGCACCGGTGGCATCATCCTGGTTGTCGGCACCGCGGTTGCCGTGGTGCTTCTGCCGTTCTGGATTGCGCTGATTCACTATCCCGTTACCCAGACTCCGATCCCACACCCTAGTCGCACGAATTACCTGCTGAGTCCGCAGTGGGGCCTGAACTACTTCGTGGTTCCTTACGGAGCCTTGATTCTGGCTTTGCCGTTCATCTTGATGCGAGGCACTTCCATCGGTCGACTCCGTCCGTTGCTCCTGGGTTTCTGGCTGGCATTCCTGGTGGGACTCGGGGGAACTACACCCGTAGGCCGAATGGTGTTGGGCCGAGCGTTTGAGGTGCTGACCATGGAGCGATTCAGCTATTGGGCAACTTTGCTCGCTCTGCCTTTTGTCGGGCTATCTGGCCACCGAACTCATCGACCGATTTCGCCTGCGCGCAGTCGTCGGGTTAACCACGGCGGCAGCTCTAAGCTGCGCAGCTGGCGGTGGCGTGGGCAACTTATCGACCGGCGGATGCCGCCGATTTCAAGGTGGACACGGTAGCCTCTTGGCTCAATCGTGACGGTCACGATCGGTACCGGTATGTCACGCTGGGATTTGGCAACAAGATTTCGCGACTCGCCGTTCTGACAGACGCCAGCAGCGTAGACGGCGAATGGAATTCCGGCCGCATGCTTCCGGAATTGACGCAGCATGGGGCGGGCGCACTCACCAGTTCGAAATACTTTGGTAAGCCGGGGCTCGATGCACTGAGCGCGATACTTCACCACGCCGACAGCTACGGCTTGAAATGGGTGTTCGTGAGAGACCCCTACTACGAGCCTCTCCTGGTCTTCGGTGGCTGGCGTAAGGTGGATGACCTCGAAGACAAGACAATCACGGTGTGGAGCAAAGAGGACGTGCCGCCAGCGCTCGCAGTCAACGCGCCACAGATTCCTCCACGCTGGCAAGGGCTTATGTGGGGCATCTTTCCCATCGGCAGCAGCGTCCTGGCGATGTTGCTCGTGCTGATTCCAGAGAAACGATGGCACAGGCGGCGGGTCGTCGAACGTTCCGCCGCTGACGAAAATTTCGTCCTGGCGAGGCTGGCCTCATGAGCACTGGGCGCCTTCTGGCTATCATCATTGCCGCCGCGACAGTGGCACTCATTGTCGTGGGGACTCTCTGGCCCATTCCATCCGCAATCGTCATGGCTGGCTCCGGCGCTAATCTGCTGCGTCCTTCTTCATCGCCGCAAGCTGCAGTCGAGACTCTGGCGGGCGAAATCGGCCGGCAGGCTTGGGAAAAAGCGTATTCGAGTCTCGCGAACAAGAGCGAATTCACGGAACTGGAGTTCGTGCGCGACCTGACCGGAACTTACCTCAGCCTTCGCACCTATGCGACTCTTGACAGCTTTGACGTGCGGCCGCTTCATGCCTCTGCCGATGAAGCGCAAGTTCAGCTCAAGTTGCGCTGGTCGACCGTGGTAGGAACGTTCCTCGACACTCGCGACCTGCGAGTGGTTAGAACCGGGGACCGTTGGGAAGTTTTGTGGCCCATCGTTAAAGAACCGCGCGTACCGCCGCAAGTGATCCCCGTGAACTACCTGCGCTGGGACGTGATCTACCGTGGTCCGGAAGATGACTGGGGATCTCAGGACGTGGAGGCACCGCACGTGCGGATCGTGGATATGCATCCCGTGGAACGCAGCGGTGGAGTGGTCATCATGGGCGAACTCTTGAATGAAGATGTTGTGCCCGCCTTCGTGACGGTCAAAGCGACGCTACTCGCGAAAAACGGTTCTGCCATAGCGACTGAAGACAGCTTCGACAAGATTTCTCATGTTCTTTTGCCCAAGCAAGTCACTCCATTTCTCATCGCATTTCACGATGTAGCGCTGTCCGAAGTCGACAGCGTTCACATGGACCCGTCGGCAACCCTCATCGCAGCTTCGGCGGACCCAGTGATCGGGATCGAAGATCAGCATTTCAACCCGCCGCCCGGAGCTTCACTGAGTGGGAAACTCGTCAATCAAAGTGGTCAGGTCGTCAATGTTGCGCACGTGCTTGGAACGTTCTATGACAAGAGCGGACAACTGGTCTGGGTCGCGGACCAATATGTCGACCGCGCACTATTGCCTCAAACCCCGGTTTCTTTTGCCATGTCTCTTCCGGCTGACATCGCGAGCAAAGTTAGCATCGAGCGTGCGATCGCCACCACATACAGTTCGGGCCGATTCCAATGAAATCCAAATGCACATTCTTATTGGGCGGACTGATTCTCGCCACTATGCCGCTCGCTCTGGCGCAGACCGGCGACCTTGCGTTTGCCAAAAACTGTCGAAGCAGGCAGCGCATTCTCAATTCAAAGCAGTGGCAGCGGCACAGCACTCCTTTACATCGTGGGGCCTGGGCAGGTGTTGAGACGCAAGGTGCAATTGGGTGAACCGACGTTCTTCGCGCCTGGGGATCTCCACAATGCCGGCCACTATCTGGCCGTTCTTGTGGGAGGCTCCTCCACGGAAAACGGTGCGTTCGACGTTACAGCCGCGCATCAACCGATGGAACTTGAGCTTTCTCGCCAAACCTTCATCGCCTTCCGGTTGACTTGCATGATGGCATCAGCGGCGTTGTGTACGTATTTGATGCCTTTCAGAACCTGGTCTTGGTGCCCGCACAGGTATCGTTTCAACTCTCAGGCGGTGCCGGTGCGCGCGCAGATGCGGACAGCGCTGACGCGCAACGGAGTCGCCTGGACAAAGATGAATTCCGCAGCCAAGGAAGGCGCCGCCCAGTTTGAGGCGCGGGTTGGGGATGCTACAAGCACGCGCGTGATCCAACAGGTTCCCGGAGATCCATGCCACTTAAGAATGAGCGCTCGGCCGTCGGGCCAGAGGCTTGCGCTGGAAACGGAGCCAGTACGCGACTGCAGCGGCAACGCTCGTGCCGGACGGAACGATTGTCACTTTCACGGAAACCTATAACGGAGGGGAATCCACGGTAGACGTGCCTCTCAAACGTGGCGTCGCACGGGCGGAAATGCCAGCTTACAGCGGAGCAAGAGTCTCCGTCGCAACTGGAGTTTTCAGCGGAAATGAAATTCGCTTGGGAAAAAAGCGATGACAAAGCCTCTCTTCATTATGTGCTCACTCTTCGCCGCGATAGTTGCCCTGGGATCTGACCACCCGGCAGTCCGCGTCGCACCCACGGATTCTGTGGGGCCCCGGCCTCTGGAAAACCAAACCGAGACCGCGGTGATTCGTGATTATCTGCAAGCCTGGCGGAGTATGAGCGATGCATTCGAGCAGAACCGGGCGGATCTGCTCGATCCGGATTTCATCGGCACAGCCAAAGAGAAACTGGCAGACACAGTTCGAGAGCAGGCAAAGCTGGGAATTCATACACGCTATCGAGACGGTGCGCACGATCTTCAACTGGTGTTCTACTCGCCGGAAGGGCTGTCGATTCAATTGGTGGACACAGTTGAGTACGACGTGCAAATCCTGGACCACGAAAAGGTTCTGGCAACGCAGCATGTGCGAGCGCGCTACGTTGCGGTCTTGACCCCCACCGAAGTGCGGTGGAAAGTGCGCGTCTTCCAGGCGGAGCCCGAATGAGGTGCACATCTCGAACTCGAAACTCTTCAACAGGACGAACCTGGTCACGAACTAAGGCCGAGCACCGTTGTGTTCTTGGGAACCAATTCAAGGAGTGATCAGATGATTTCGATCGTCGTACCAATTTTCAATGAAGAGGAAATCGTTGAGCTATTTCATGCGGCTCTCACCGACTCCATGAAGGAGACGAAGCCTGGGAGGTCGTCTATGTAAACGACGGCTCCAGAGACTCGTCCCTGAGACTGCTGACAGAACTGCAGGCCAAAGATGCGCACGTGGTGGTGGTAGACCTGTCGCGTAACTGGGGGCACATGGGGGCGATCTCTGCGGGTCTGCAGACTGCGACGTGGCGACGCGGTTGTCTTAATGGACGGCGATTTCCAGGACCCGCCAGAGGTTGTGCCGGAATTGGTCGCTGCCTGGCGGAACGGCGCACAAGTCGTAACCGCTGTGAGAAGAAGCCGGAAAGAACAGCGCAAAGTTCTGGCCAAGCTGTTTCCGCTCTTCTATCGCTTGCTGGGAGCACTGTCCGACTTCCCCATTCCACTCAATGCGGGGATTTTCGGCCTTCTTGATCGACAAGCGGTCGACTCGATCAACTCACTGCGAGAAGGCAGCCGATACCTGCCTGGACTGCGTGCCTGGGTGGGCTACAAGACCGGCGTGGTTCTCTACGACCGGCAGGACCGGGCAGGCGGCGAAGGCAAACTCACGTTCCTAAGCCGGATCAAGTACGCGATGGACGCAATTACCAGCTTCAGCTACAAGCCTCTCCGCCTCAGCTTCGGGTTAGCGGGATTTGCCATCTCATTGGCTGTCATTCTGGGGATATGCACGGTTTTTTCGAAAAGCGCCGTGAATCTATTGGGCTACGGTGTCGCGGCAGCCGTCTTTCTGATGGGGGGATTCCTGCTCCTGTCAGTGGGAGTGCTTGGCGAATACCTTGGACGGGTCTACGACGAGGTGCGCAGCCGGCCCCTCTCAATCATCAACAAGGTTTACGACACTTCACGGGAGAATTCCGGTCAAGTAGACTTGACCCGCCGGTTAGGCTATCGGAAAAAACCATTTCGCGTGGCTTAGAAGTCTACTGCCCGGGTCGCGGTTGCGAGCCAGACTCGCATTGCCTAAGCCGCGTTCAATCGCCGTACCCTCTTCGTAGTCGTTCCAGGTTTCAACCAACAAGAAGGGTAGCGGTCGATCCGCGGGGTAATACTGCCGCCACAACTTCATCGTATCGGCAAAGGTTGCGCCGCAGCGCTGAGAAATGTGTCGATTGAGGCCCCAAGAAGCCTTGCTGTCATCGAAACCGGTCCATGCGGCTCCCACAGTAATCTTATCCGGATATTTCGACTGCATCTTGCGATAGAAGTCGCCAAGGTAATCCTCCCCCCAGTTGCTGCCATCTGCTGCCCAACCCTTCTTCCCGGGGTTTATCCATGCATAAAAACCGTCGAACGCAGCGTTGAACGGGCTTGCTTGATCTTCGTAGATAAGCAAGGGGGGATGGGTCCATTTGTCGGTTGCTGCCCTCACTCGACTCCAGTTGGTGTGCCCTCCCTTTGGGAAAATAAAGATCACAGGACGGTCGTTGTACGTCAGATACGCCTGACGGCCAGACGCGTTCGGCGAAAGATAGGTTTCATTGAACTTGTTAAAAGCAGCAAAAGCATCGTCGGTCGCCTCGGCATCTTCTTCTTCGGATTCGTCGTACATCATCGACACATGAAAGTTCTTTTCGGCAGCGATGGTCTGGATCAGAGCATAGCTGCGATCGATAAAAGGCTCGCGATCCCCATACCAGTCCACTACGAACCCATAGATTCCCAGCGCCTTCGCTTGGTCAATCTGTTTGCGGATCACGACCGGATCTTGCGAGGAATAGCCAACGGCGATGTGTCGGGGATGACCAAACCAGGGCTCATAGACTGCCAGAATTCGCGGTGCACTTTCCGTAGCCGACAGACTGTGTAGTTCCTGGGCTAGGCCGGGATGGGTACGTCCCAGCAGGAGCAGGAGAAACACCAATCCGACGACTACCCAGTTGCGGTTGATCATAGGGGGTCTTTCTTAGAGGCGGCACAAGCACCTTGGGTTGTAGCGATGCTCGCGATTCTAGGTCTATCCTCCGGTCCGCAAGCAGCCAGATGGTTGGTTTCCGCATCAGAAGTGCTGCCGCGCGAGAATCCTATCCCTTAGCGTTTCGTACTCGTACGCGCCAAGCTTCTCAAGGCGGGATCTGTTCCTGTTAAGGTCAAGCCGTTAGTGAACCGGAGCCCATGAACGTAACTGGTCCGATCTCGAAATCGAAGGCTCTCCAGGCCCGCGTGTTATCGGGAAGCTTTGTATTGCTCTCGGCTTCGGGGCTTGCCACCGCGATCAACTTCGCCTATAACATTGCGGTTGCACGATTCCTTGGTCCTACTGCCTTTGGTCATGCTACCGCTGTTTACACTCTCCTCATTCTGATATCGGCCGTCACCCTTTCCTTCCAAATCGTTTCCGCAAAAGTTGTTGCGCAGCAGACCTCGCTGGAGGGGAAAAGTGCAGTCTATCGAGGGTTCCACAGGAGCGCATGGGCATGCGGCATCATCGTCGCGCTACTTTTGGTCCTGTTTCAGAAATCCATTGCTGACTACCTCAATTTGCCGAGCGCGAGTCTCGTGGTCCTGCTCGCAATTGGTGTAGCTTTTTACGTCCCGCTTGGAAGCCGGCGGGGCTACATCCAGGGCGCCTACGGGTTCCGTCTTCTCGCCACAAATCTTGTCCTGGAGGGACTGGTTCGACTCGGCGGATCTCTCCTGCTCATCATGCTAGGCTTTGACGTCCCAGGAGTAGTCGCGGCCAACGCCGCCGCCATAGCGGTAGCCTATCTTGCTGCCGCACCGAAACTCGCGCCCGCGGTTCCCCACGAACTGCACATCCCGGATGCGTTTCGCGAAGCACTCCAGGCAATCGTCTTCTTTGCCGGCCAGGTGCTCATTAACAATTGTGACATCGTGCTGGTGAAGCACTTCTTTCCTTCGACAGAGGCAGGGCTGTACGCTGCCGTGGCATTGGTGGGTCGAGTGATTTTCGCCTTTTCCTCCGCGGTTGTGAATACCATGTTTCCACTTGTCGCCGGCACCCGCGATGAGGAGAGAAAAGGTCACAGGGTCCTCCTGACCTCTGTCCTGCTGGTGTTGGGAATCGGCTCCGCATTGGCCCTCGGCCTGCGTCTGGCGCCCGCTGGGATTTGGACAGCGTTCTTCGGCTCTCACTTCGCAATTGTCGGGAAATATGGCCTCCCCTATCTGCTGGCGTTGTACGCTGCCACGACTGTCGTCTACTCGCTTAGCGTCGTGGTCATCGCGTACGAGATGTCATACAAGATCGCCAACACTGGCTGGGTGCAGTTGGCCTTCAGTGGCGCTGTCGTCGCTGGCATTTGCCGATTCCATTCGTCTCTGCAGCAAGTCATTTGGATACAACTTGTGCTAATGGTGGTTCTGCTCATTGTTGTCGCAGTACCATTCGTCCTTAACGCGTTGACCGGCGGAAAACACCTGCAAACCACTGCGCCCGCTCACGCTCTCAGGGTAATTCGGCGTGTCTCCGAGGACGAGGTCATTGCGGAATTCCTAAAGACCGATTTCAGTAATTCCGCATTCGAGGAGTACCGGGAAGCTCTTCGCGGACTGGTGCTAACACCGCACCTCGACGATGCTGGCGAAAATGCAAAGCGGCGCGCCCTGTTGTTCATTCGACATTTTCGATTGTGGAAAGAGCTGCCTGAGGGAACGGAATGGTTCGAGGTCGAAGTTCGGGCGGCAGACCTGGCTCAGATTCGGGTCTTTCCACGGGCGCAATGGCGGAAGCTCGCGCGTGGAAACTTTAGCATCGCGTCAGTTGTCGAACGCCTGCGCACGTTTCGCAGCCATGATGTCGCTGAAGAAGCATTCCTATCGAAAATTGCCGCGCTGCGCGATGGGTTCCGCCAGGATGCCGACCCGGGCGCCGTGCTTCTCATCGGTACTAACGAGAGCGAACCATTTACTATCCTGGATGGAAATCACCGGCTGGTGGCGGCAATCCTGACATCGCCGGAGACCGTACTCAGGTTTCGGTTCTTGTGTGGACTATCTCCGAGAATGACGGAGTGTTGCTGGTACCGTACGAATGTGGCGACTCTTTTCCGGTATGGAACAAATCTTTTAACCCATGTGGCTCACGATCCTGAGACCGAACTCGCGCGGCTTTTGTAAAGCTACTTTTGATCGAAAACGCTTATTTTTCCTCTGGCGCAAACTCGTCTGCCCACTACTGACAACACAGGATAGACCTCGTACTGTCGCCACTCTAGATTGTTAGTAGGCCTAATCCGCGGAACTTCGCCTTTTTTCGCAGCAAGAACAAGAAATGTTGGTATCGAATTATGACAAGTGGAAGATGTGTAGCAGTGCAACAACTACCGGAACAGTTGATTGTTAAACAAGGCCGTGGTTTCTCTCGTGAAGTAGAGTCTTGCTTGAACGTAGACCGGCCTCGTGTGGTGCTCGACTGTTCCAAAGTAAAGCAACTCGACAGCGCTGGCGTCCGGGTGTTGTTAACTTGCCTGGAAGCAGCCATGATGCGGAATGGCGATGTCAAACTTGCAGTGATCCCTCCCGGAGCGGCGGCGATTCTCGAACTGGCACGGGTGGACCATATCTTCGAGGTTTTTGCGAGCACCGCTGATGCGGTAGACAGCTTCTACCAATTCCCGACAAAGTCGTTCCAGACCCTTCGACACGGCCCTTCGACTCTTTCGTATAGAGCACGGCGTGACCATTTCGAAGATGGTCATTTTGACTTGCGGGAGCGGCCCGTAGCCCCACAAATAACGATGAGGGCCTCGGGGCGGTGGCTGATGCGACAAATCGCTGGCTGCCTTTTGCTGTTGTTCACCGCGCCAGTTGCGAATGCAGTCCTATCCCCGCCGCAGGAGGCGAACCTCAGTCAGGACAGAGGGGTATCTTCTGCACAGCCTCAGTCTCAACAGCCCAACAGTATTGCCAAGCAGGTGAACACTGAACCATCCCCGTCTGAAGCGCTTCCGGACAGTCCAAGCGCAGTACGTTCGAAAGACCGAGGGTCCAGTGAGCAACAGCCCTCTTCGAACCTGCAAGATAGCACACAGGATCCCTTAGGCACAGCTGCGGCACCGCCTGCAAAGACTACCGGCGTTGCGGCTTCCAAGCCAGCCGGAGCTGCTATTGCGCCGGCAAAGCAGAAGCGAACGCGCTCCATCCTGATCAAAGTTGGCGTCATCGTGGGTGTCGGCGCTGCCGTCGGAACAGTTGTGGCATTGACCAGTGCTAGTCCCAGTCGGCCGCACTAGCACGTCCAGTGAGCACTCGGAAAGAACTTGCAGCAGCATGATCCGAAACATCTCTGAATATCGGCACCCCACATTGGTAAGTTTTTCTGGCATTGACGGTGCCGGCAAGAGCACTCAAATCGAAGCTCTTCGCGCTCGACTGAGCGAAATCGGCACCCGCGTTTTATTGGTTACGTTTTGGGAAGACGTTGCGAGGCTAACGCGGATCAGAAAAGTGACCGGTCACACCCTGTTCAAGGGAGACAAAGGCGTCGGTACTCCGACAAGGCCGGTACACCGACGAGACAAGAACGTCCGGTCCTGGTATATGACGGCGGTGCGATTCGCTCTCTACTTCGTGGATGCCATCTCACTCCGCATCGCGGCAGCGAAGACGCTCAGTGCGAATGCAGACGTCGTTATCTTTGACCGATACCTCTACGACGAACTAGCGAACTTGTCATTGCAGAATCCAATCACGCGTGCTTATGTTCGGCTGCTGCTGATGCTCGTTCCGCAGCCAAACATCCGCTTTCTGCTAGATGCGGATCCAGTTCAGGCTTACGGGCGAAAACCTGAGTACCCGCTGGCTTTTCTCCACAGCAGTCGCGCGTCCTATCTGGCCCTGGCGGAGCTGGTGGGTGGGATGACGATCATCGCTCCACAGCCTGTCGAGGAGGTCGAGCGGCAAGTACTGCGACAGGTACTGCCAAATCTATCTGCTGCCGGCCTACCCCGGTTCCCGAGCTTCGCTCACAAAGCACCGAGAACCTCCCAGTAAACCTCGGAGGTTCTGCGAGCCGCGTTCATTCCTCAACGGTACGTGAGGCTCAAGTTGTCCAGATAGGTGGTGTTTGCCGACTGCTTGGAGTCTCCGTCCATCTGGTAGTTCACGGTGATGCCGTACCAGCTTGATGGCACCGTGAAAGGAGCGTACGTTTTGTTGATGTTGGCCGTAACACCGTTCAGCGTGATCGACTGATACACAAGGTCATTGTTCGACTGCCGCTGAAATTGAAGGGTAAGGTGGTTCCAGCCATTGATCAGATTGCAGGGAACGCTTGTTGGAGCCCACTGCTGCGTCGCGTTGTTCAAGACATCCCATTCCCCTCCGCCGAGATGGTTGCATTGCGTACCCCAGAACATTCCGACCGAATCCATATACATGGCGACATCAAACTCCAGTACCTGTGTCACGGCGACGTTCGTCACATAGAAGTCGGTATCATAGGTAAAGTTGTGGAGACTCGGAATAAGCGTACGACTGTCGTCGGGCAGTCCCTCCGTTGAGAATTGCCCAATCACCGGGTTGTACCACAGAACAACCCCGTAAGGAGTAGTTCCACTGGTGTTGAATTGCGTTGCATTTCCGCTCTTTGACGGCGATTGGATTCCATACTTCATTGACCACATGAGTCCTGAACAGGGTGAACAGTCAACATATTTGGGGGAAGCTGGCCCCAGCTGTTCCAGCCCTTTGTTGCCTGGATGTTGGAGAGTTTGGTCCCGCCCCCCACCGTGACATTCACCGTGGAGTAAGCGGCTCCACCACATTGGTCCCATTCTTCCACAACGGTGTTGTGGTACCCCTGGCTCAAGGACAGTTGGGTGTTTAAGCTCGCTCCCGGCGCGACGTACGTCAGTTTGTTGTCTACGTAGATTCCAGTGGACGCCACACCCTTCGAACAAGCAGTCGTGGTCGCGGTTGCCACGTAATTCACCGGCGAAGTCACTTGGCTGTTGTTCGCGGGCGAGGCCACCCATACGCCAGTTTGGCTGGCAACCGTGATCGTGAGCGACGTGAAGCTGGCGCCCCCACAGTAGTCCCACTCCTCCACCACGGTGCCGTACGTACCTGGGGTGAGCGGCCAACTGGTATTCAGACTCGCTCCATTCACGACGTACTCAAGTACGTTGTTCACGTAAATCCCCATGGACGAAACGCCCTTCGAACAAGTGGTCGTGGTCGCGGTCGCCACATAATGCACCGGTGAGCCAACTGTAGCTCCATTACTTGGACTGCTGACTGTTACATTTGCGAGGGCAGATGTCACCAGTACGACGAAAATAAAGATAGTGCAGAAAAAAATCTTCATTACTGTCGGAACCCCCGGAGTTCTGTTTTTGAACGCGTGCTTGTGGAATCACAAGTTTTGATTTGCCTAAATGAATGGACTAGGCCCGACGCGAACGGGACGTTGCCCCTGGAGTCTCGGCATCGACCGGATCCATTGGATCGATCCGTAGTTTCGATGTTGCCCAGACAGTAATACAGGTTTCTGGGTATAGTCAACAAAATCGTCTTGACATTTCAATCGAAAGTACAGCGACTTCCTACAATGAAACGGCTGTGACAAGCACCTGATTCCTCAATACTTAGGGGTTTCGGCCAACCAATTCCAGGTGCAAACTTTGAGATGTCGCACATTTTGTGGGAGGAGAAGTGAACAGTTGCGAGTCCTTTGCAGGCTTGTCCGCGAGGACACCGATCTACCCCGCGGACACCGTGGCCTCTCATCGGACTTGGAATCTGGCACCCGCTTCGTTCTGTGACCGCCGCCCTGGCACCGATTCAATCGTTGATTGGAAATCTCCGGGCGCCGAGCAACCCTCGCCAAAGATTGGGCAACTAAAACCTGCTCTGCGGGGTGGTACGGGTAGAGGTGTGGTACGTGTCCTTGGCGTCTCGCCGCGGCGAGTCTTGGCGCTCCCCTGCCGTCTTGCGCACTCGCATTTCTTCGGTGATTAGACAAATGGCCATTCTTCTTCGTCGTCGCTTCCTGTCCATCCCTGTTTGCTGTCTGTTCTTCTTACTCGTGATCGCGAACACCGGATGCGGAGGGGGCTCTCCGAGCGTTCCTCCCCCCAAGAAACTCACGTCGATATCATTAGCGCCCCCCAGCGCGAGCATTGCCGTGGGGGCCACCCAGCAGTTCACCGCCACCGCGGTCTACAGCGATGGCTCGACGGCTAATGTGAGTTCGACAGCTAGTTGGACAGTGGTGTCTTCGTCAGTAGCGACTACAAGCTCGAGTGGCATGGCAACAGGAGTCACTGCGGGCTCGACGATGGTGACTGCATCGCTGAGCGGGATCAGCGGGAAAGCGTCGCTGAGCGTAACGGCCACCGTTAGCGGAGGAGCGAACGTTGTCATGTGGCATTTCGACGCGCACCGCAGTGGGTTGAACCCAAACGAGGGGTCGCTGTCGCCGGCCAACGTAACTCCTCAAACTTTTGGCAAGCTGTTTTCTTACTTGCTTGACGGCTACCCTTATGCGCAACCGCTGCTGGTGTCGAACTTGACCATCAACGGCAGCGTGCGCAATGTGGTGTTCGCGGCGACTGAGAAAGACAGTGTATATGCCTTTGATGCTGACAATTACAACACTGGTATGCCGCTGTGGCAGGTCTCGCTGTTACGGTCCGGCGAAACCCCGATGACCGATGGGCCCATTCAGCCTTATCAGGGCATCACCTCAACGCCGGTAATCGATACGACGTCGAATACGGTATATGTGGTCTCGACGCAAACGCTCACTTCAACGGGCGCATCAACTTTCCGCCTGAATGCACTGGATATCACCACGGGAAAGCAAAAGTTCGGTGGGCCGATAACCATTCAGGCTTCGATGCCGGGTACGAATTCAACCGCGAAAAACGGTGTGGTTTCTCTAGACACATCCTGCATACAGCGGGCGGCTCTCCTCCTGGCGAACAGCACGATATACATTGGTTTCGGCAGTTGTCATAGCGGATGGTTGCTCGCCTATGGTGCGCAGTCCCTGGCCCAGACTGGCGTCTTCAATGCGGGTCCGGACGTGAACGGCGAAAATGATTTTCCCGGCGCCGGCGGAATCTGGATGGGCGGCGGTGGCCCGGCCGCCGATGACAGCGGGAACATATACATCACCACCGGGGACGGCCCATGGGACGGGCAGAAAGCCTGGGGCGCGTCGGTACTGAAGTTCTCGAACAACGGGTTGCTTAAACTGCTCGACTACTTCACGCCCGATGATTATCACTACATGAATTGCAACGATGCGGACTTGGCATCGGGGGGATTGTTGCTGATTCCAGGAAGCACCGCGGCTCTGGCAGGAGGAAAGACCGGAAAGCTCTATCTGCTAAACACGACGAATCTTGGCAAAGAACAGGCCAACGACGCGGGAGCGACGCAAACAGTATCAGGTCTCTTGTCCGATCTGGGTTTCAATCCGTATTCGTCAAGTTGCACGGACTCCCCGCAGGACGGGGGAGCAACATGGACCACTGAGGTCAATTCCTACGAAATCTTCGCGACGGCAACCTACTTCAACGGATCGGTATATATCGGACTCACTCCGACGGCAACCGTCATCCCCGTGGGGATCGTCCAGTTTCAATATTCGGGGACATTGACGCCGGCACTCAAGACTTCTCCTGCCATACAGATCGGCAGCAATGGCACGACGGCTTTCATTTCGGCGAATGGCACTGCGAACGGAATCTTGTGGATTATTGACCACGGGCAGCCGATTCAAAACCAAAACCCCAGCGGCGCTGCTCCGACGGCGGCAATTCTGCGCGCCTACGACGCCAATGATGTGAACAGCGAGCTGTACAACAGTGGAACTAATGCCGGAGACGTGCCGGGATACGGAATCAAGTTTACTTCCCCGATTGTTGCGAATGGGAAAGTGTATATTGGCACCGGTCGTGATCTGGTGTCTGTGCCAAACCCGCGAGGTGAATTGGATGTGTACGGTTTGAAGTAGGTCTCTGGTTCCGCGCACACGCCGGTTACCGTCGAAGGTGTGGCGCAGCGCAAACGCCCGGGTTAACGGCCGACAGGTTGTTTCTGCTTGCTATTCAGAATTGCTGAACGCATCAGGTCGTGCGTCACTTCGCGCGCCATGACCCCACTCTTGCTCATTCCACAATCAACGTCTTGATCTATTTGTCTGGAGGCGGGTTGATCGTGATCGTCCTGGTTACGTAGCGTGATCCGTCGAAATCTGCGGTCAACGTGACATCCGCCCCTTCGTGGATTTCACGGCTCATCGGGAAACGAGCGGAATCGAAGAATACTTCATAACGTCTCTCGTCGCGGGGATCGACCAACGCCAACAGCCCGGAGTGCAAGTCTAGGAATACGACATTTCCGACGAATACGAATGCAGTTCCTGGTGTCGCGAGGATCGTGATCTGGCTAACCACACCTTGACCGTTATTGTCGGAGTGGAATTTGACTAAGACTAGAGTCCCCCTAGAGAGTGCCGAAGAGCCAACATCCATGGAGGCGGAAGCAGCCTGACCCTGGCGAGAAAAAGCGGTACCCGCAGGCACGCGCAGTCCGACCGGTTCACGAGAGAGAACATCACGCACAGTTAGTTCACGGCTGACAGGGTCGTAGTTGAGCACCTGACCTTGGCACTCGCCTTCCGGCAATGCCGACAAAAGGTGGATGCTGCGCGCGAACACACTGGTTCCCTCCAGCACCGTCTCGACCGAGATATGGTCGCCGGCGCGAAGATCGCGCGGAGCGCCTTTTAGTCCGTCACGATAGACTCGTGTGCGTGCGTCAAAGAGAACCTTCAACGTCCGCCCGCCGAAGACATTCAGCGTGAACTGGTCGCGAACGCGGTCCACTCCTTGAATGGCGCCCCCTATGACGGTGCTCCTGCCGCTGGGCAGCGGGGGCAGACCCGGCGACCTAGCTAAAGCGTTTTCTAGCGTCGACGCAGAGTCGGCATCTTGATGTTGTGTTGACTTTTCGCCGGCGGACGACGCTGATTGAGCAATGGCTAAGCTGCTAAGCATGGCTACGACTAGAAGACGACTCATTTAGGACACCCCACCTGCTACCCGGATCTTCGCCGGCTCTTTGATGGTAGGAAGGGCTAAGCAGTGGCCTCCGAGTGCCTTCCGCAGCCAACTATGTTGCGGCTGGGTAGCTAGGCAACGCATTCCCACTCGGCGCATCCAACTCACGCTCGTAAGGAACCAACCATGTTTGGGCAACGACTCGGCTTATTGGCAATCATTGCAGTCGCGGTGGGCTGGGCGCCTCGGAACGTCTTCGCGGGAGACCTCAAACTCACGTTCCCAAAACGAAGTGAACTAACGCTGGTGCAGCGCCTCAATCGCGACGGGGTTGAAGCTCTCCGGAAGCAGCAGTACGAAAAAGCCGAAGGGATTTTTTTCAAGGCGTATCTGTTCGATCCCGGTGATCCGTTTACGTTGAATAACTTGGGATACATATCTGAACTGCAGGGGCAACTGGAACGTGCGCAAAAGTTCTACAGTCTGGCATCGCAACAGGCGAGTGATGCGACGATCGATCGCACCAATGAGAAGCGCCTGGAAGGAAAGCCAATGGGGGAAGTGTTCGGCAACCTGAGTGACGTTCCCATGCAGGTCAATCAAATGAATGTCGAAGCGATTCGTCTCTTGTCAGAGAGCCGAGCTCCGGAGGCGGATCTCCTCCTGCAGCAAGCATTGGCGATGGATCCGCGGAATACATTTACCTTGAACAATCTGGGCGTTGCTAAGGAGTCGCGAGGAGATTACGAACAGGCGCTGACGTTCTATCTGACCGCTGCAGAGTCGCATTCCTCAGAACCAGTCATCGTCACAATGAGCCGCACTTGGAGGGGAAAGCCGGTCAGCGAGATGGCTGCGGACAGCGCAAAAAGACTGAGAGAGCGCATGCAAAACACAGCCAACGACCAGGCGCAGGCCGCCTTGCTCGCCACCCGCGGAGTTGCAGCGACGAATCGCAATGATTGGCCTGCTGCGAGGCAAGACTTCCTCCAGTCTTATTCCCTTGATCCAAACAGCGCATTCTCACTGAACAACATCGGTTATCTGGCGGAGCGAGATGGCGACCTCGAGACCGCGCAATTCTATTATGCAAGAGCTCGAAAGGCTGAGCACGCAAACGACCGCGTAGGACTCGCCACCCGGCACTCCGCCGAAGGGATGCACCTTCTTTCAGTTGTCACCGATAGCGGCCAGCAAGTCGACGACAAGATCATCATGGAAAACCAGGCTAGGCACCGGCAATCGGGTCCGATCGAACTGAAACACCGCGACAACACGCCTGTAGTGGAATCTACGGTGTCGCCAAAAGAACCGCCATCCACACGTACCCCGTCACCCGTCACCAAACCACCACTGTCGCAAGTGCCCCAATAGCATCAGCTCATTTCTGACCGATATGACTAAGACGCTTCTTCCCTTCGGCTCGAGCAAGCCTCTCATCATTCTCTCGCAGCTTCTGTTGCCGTCTGGACGAAGCGAAGCACCTTCCGCCGCCCCTGCCGAATTGGATTCGGTCATTGCAGAGATCAGGCGTGAAGAAATTTGACGATATGGTGGCCCTTGCTGCCTCCCATCACGTGGTGATGCGCGGGCTGGAGGTCTTTCTTCAGATCGTGCGTCGCGCAGGGGACGACGGCCGTGCAGAATGGGCGTCGACCGCGCTCGCGGCGGAGCGTGCGCGCATCGAGAACGCGATTTCGTTCTTGCAGAGAATTTGCGCCGCATTCCGAGCGGAAGGATACGACCTCACGATAATCAAATCGCTCGATCATTGGCCCGACCTCGGTAGCGATTTGGATCTGTACACGAATGCCGGTTCAACTGACGTGCTTCAACTTATGACGCGGAGTTTCGACGCACAGCTCGCGCCGCGCAGTTGGGGAGATCGCCTGGCGCGCAAATGGAACTTCGTTCTGCCCGGATTACCGGAGGCCGTTGAGATTCACATGGGCCGTCTGGGTCAAACCGGTGAACAGGTCGGAATCGCCGCATCCTTAGCCAGACGTGCTCGGGTCGCGATTGTTGGAACGCGATCGTTTCGGGTGCCCGCCGCCGAGGACCGCCTGATGATCTCTGTTTTGCAACGGATGTACCGACATTTCTATTTCCGGCTGTGCGACATTATCGACACTTCCACGCTTTCGGAAACGTACGACATCGATTACGAGGACCTGCGCTTTTCGGCGAAGATTGCCGGGATATGGAAAGGCGTGGCGAGTTATCTTGCGATCGTGTCGGACTACCTGAACCGCTATCGTGGTAAAGGTCTTGATCTCCCGCCATTCGTCAGGGTCTCAGCACGATTCGGCGGCGATCAACTTCACTTCAGCCGAGGTTTTTTGCGTATCCCGATCATGCCGCAGTCCGCCAAGCTCTATGGCTCACAACTGACTACTCTCCTGCTCAATCGGGAACTAAAGAACAGCGTCCGACTCAGTTTGTTGCCATGCCTGGCCACTGCAGCCGCTGTGGGGCAGAAGATCACGGGAAGCGATAAAGGGATTTGGTAGCCCGAATGATCTGCGTCTCTCGATCTGAAGAGCCTTGACGAATCATTGTGAGCGTCAGTGACTGCTCGCATGCGGCTGACACTTAGTGTACGGGCTGGCCCGCGTAGTACCCGCTGCGAGTGCGAACCGTCAGTTTGTGATGGCCTGGTGTTTTAGCTCTCACTTCGATGACGCGGTATCCACCATCCTTACTGCGGTTGGTTGGCTTGTACCCGATCGTGTACTGACTGTGAATGTCACGCGCCACGGTCCGAGTGATTTCGTCGACTTCGTCCAGCCGCTTTGGGAAATAGGCAACTCCCCCCGTCACCTCAGCCAGACTTCGCAGGGCTCCGGTGTCTGACTGCTTGAGTTCGTCTCCGAGCAGCCCGATGGCATAGAGCGTTGGCCCATTCTCTTGTTGCAACCGGCGAACAGCCTCCTGTAATGTCTCCCGACTGGCATTGTCCCGGCCGTCAGTGATCACTAGTAAAACTTTTCGCTCCACGCGGTTATTGTTCTTCAAGTGGACCGTGGAAGCGACGATAGCGTCATAGAGTGCAGTACTGCCTTGCGTGGAGACTTTCTGCAGAGCTTGTTGGAGCAGGTCGATATCAGACGTGAAGTCCTGATCCAGATAGGAATCCTCACTGAAGTTAACCACAAAGGATTGATCCTCCGGATTGCCGGCTCGAATCAGGTTGAGCACCGCCTGGTTCACTTTGTCCCGGTTTTCGCGCATTGAGCCGGAGTTGTCGATGACGATACCCATCGCCACCGGAACGTCTTCCCGGTGAAAAGAGGTGGTCGCCTGTGGCGCTCCGTTCTCGAAGGCCGTGAATGCTGGTCGCTCGAGATTCGTAACCAGACGCCGCTGTTCATCGACGACGGTTGCGTGCAAGATCACTTCCCGCACTTGCGTCTTGAACACGAAAACCTCGCTCTGATCAACTGAGGGCTTTTCGCTGTCCAATTGCTCCTGCGTTGTCGTATCGCTCTGAGGCGCAGGCTCGGCGTTTGATGCTGGAGAGCTTTGCGCAACGCCGGTCGCAATTGGCGGAACTGGACTCGAAGAGGTGGTTTGACCCTCGACCTCAGCAGTTACCGCAGAAAGGACGAGGCACATGCCGACAACCATCACCCCTCGCCACTGCAGGAATGCGGTAGAGCATGCAGCAACCTGCTCTCCGTTACTGCGATCGTGGTGCTCGTTATCATTCATCTTTGATCTCGTTGATGTCGATGTCGCGCGCAGCGTTACGGCAACTGGTTCACATAGCAAGCACCATTGGTGATTTGGGTCGGCGGGTTCGGAGGAGTCATCCAAGCCGGATTACTGAAATCAAAGAACTCAGTCATGTCGATCTGGGCGGCGTCCCGCTTCGTTAGCGCCGGCACATTAAAACGAGTTTCAATGAGCTTCAGAATCGCAGTCAAATCAGCCACCGAGTGCGAGACGTAGTTCTGCCTTGCGTATGGCGAGACAACGATCAGAGGCACGCGGTAACCGGTATAGACGAAGTCGCAAGTCGGCCCGGTCGGAGCCTTGCAAATATCATTAGGAAGCAAATCCAATGGCTTAATGCCATCTGGACTGACGGCCGGCTGCGGCGCAACGTGATCGTAGAGGCCTCCGAATTCGTCGAAAGTGAGAATAAAGGCTGAGTCTTTCCACGAGGTGCTCGCCATCAGTCGATTGATGAGAGAGGACACATAAGTGGCTCCCAGTTGGATATCATTCGGTACTAAGTCTGAGTTTGATGGATGCTCATCGAAGCCGGCGTCTTGGGCCGGCTCAATCAGAGCGACTTGTGGCAACGTTCCGTTCTGCAAGTCGGTGAAGTACTGAGATATTGGAGCGATGTTCTGAGGATACTGAGTCGGGATTGTCTGACCCCATTGAAAATCCTGTATGGAACTCAAGGAGACGAGGCAGGCAGAATCGTATGGGGGGCCGGAACAAGGACTTTTCTCAGGGTCCACATAGATCTTCCAGCTGACTCCGGCGGTTTGGAGCTCCTGAAAGATCGTGGTTGCTGTTAAAAGCGGGGTGTCCGCGATATCAGTGCCAATCGGATACGCGTATCCCTGGGATGTACCTGCGATAAGATATGCCCGGTTCGGTGGGGTCCGCGTCATTGCTGGGTGAAACCACCGGTCCGAGGTAGCGAACTTTGAAGCCATAAAGTAGTAGTAGTTAAGGTCACCGCCATCGTAGTACCCCATCGCACGGATGCCATCGGTGTCATTGAACGGTGGGTTGAGAGCTCTGGCGTCGTGCGCGGCTGCCCAGACGAATCCGTTCAAAGCAGCAGACATCTGACCAACCGGGTCGCTGTAATCCCAATCCACATGACTTTCATTCCAGGACGGGCTCGGATTCTCAATGCATTGAGTGTTCAGGTGATACGAAGTAACCGGATTGTTGGGAGCAAAGACACAATCACTTGGCGGAGGGAAGTTGGGGTCGCAACCCGGAATGGCAAAGGCTGGCCCCTTCAGCGGCGCTGCGCCTGAACTCGGATTGAACTGGGCTAGTCCGTCAAACGATTGGTCCGGATAGCCATTCTGTGCCCAGTATCCTCGCAGTGCGCCAAAGTAGTGATCGAATGAGCGGTTCTCCTGCGCCAGGAAAATGATGTGGTTGAGTACGGCGATGTTTTGGGGAGCGTTAAACGTCGCGGTCACTTGCTGGCTGGTGTTCATCGTCAGCGCGCAGGTGAGGCTCTTGCCACTACACCCGCCCGTCCATCCGACGAAAGATGAGTTCGCGCCCGCAGTCTCCGTGAGCGTTACCTTGGTCCCGCTAGCAAAGCTAGCGCTGCACGATGGGGCGCAGTTAATTCCGGAAGGGTTGCTTGAGATGGTACCCGTGCCAGTTCCCGCTGGGTTTACGATTAGCACAGCTGTGTTCTGGATCGTGCTAAAGCTTGCAGTAACCTGCTGGCTCGCGCTGAGCGTCAACTTGCAGGTTGCGTTGCTGCCGCTGCAGCCTCCTGTCCATCCGGCGAAAGATGAGTTCGCGCCAGCAGTCTCAGTTAGAGTCACCTGGGCCCCGCTAGCAAAGGCAGCGCTGCATGTCGTTCCGCAATTAATGCCCGCGGGATTGCTGCTGATTGTTCCCGCGCCAGCACCGGCGGGTTGAACGCTGAGTTGAAAAGAAACCGGCGGAGGACCGCCGCCCGCCCCTCCCCCACAACCGCAAAGCACAAGGGAGATCAAACCCAGAGAGTAGACGACAATGCCGTTTTTCGGCCTGAACATTAGGCAGCCACGTTTCTCGTCCACAGACGCGGCTTCGATGGTATTGGTGGAACCTGGGTTGCCTTGCTCAAAGGATTGTGTCGGTGTTTTTCCGAGAGTGCTTGAGGCGGCGTGTGTCCAGTGTCGCTGCTTGTCGCGAGTTGCCACAATCACCGCCGAATGCCGACGTCCTTGGCTCCCAACCCTATTGGACACGACGACTGATTGGCGTCGGGGCGCGAGAGGGGTTCAGCGGCGGCACCCTCGAGACAGGCAGTTACCGAACCTGGTCGCAATTAAAGCCGCAACCGACGATACAAAGCGACGAAGTGAGCGATTCTGAACAGACAGCTTCGGCTTCACGCGACATAATGCGGAACAAATCTACGGAAACGGTCGTGCCTTTTATGAGCCCCGAGGTTTGTTCCCACACTACCTTCACTGCCCTTACAAGCGTGGCTCCAGCTACTTGGTGTATTTCTAACGATCTCGATCAGGTATTGGGAAAGGAATTCTATGTCAATCTTGCAGATCTCAAAGGTCTCACCTACCCTTTTGGTAGCAGCTTTTCTCATTAGCTGTGGCAGTCTTACCAAGCCACCAGCTTCGACGGTTGGCGGTGGTCCCGCGGTGTTGATGGTGGTCCCACAAAGCAATGGGGTGGGCACCGACCGTGAGATTGCTGTGGTTTTCAGCGAACCGATGGATCCGGCAAGCATCAATAACAGCACATTCACTATTGCAGGAATGACTGGTACAGTCACTTACGATGCCACCAACAAGATTGGCGGCTTCAAACCTTCCCCTAACTTCGCCCCCAACACGAAGTACAGCGCGAGCATTGGCGTTGGGGTCAAGAACATGAGCGGAACTCCACTGGCTGCACCCTATAACTTCTCCTTTACTACCCGCGCAACCAGCGACACTTCTGCCCCGTACGTCATTGCCGTCAATCTTGTCGCAGGGGCTACTTGCGTACCTCAGAACCAGAAGATCTTAGCCACCTTTGACGAGCAGATGGACTCCCTCACCGTCAATCCCAGTACATTCTTAATTGTAGGTGTGACCTCCACTGTGACCTATGACGTGGTTACTCAAATTGCCACGCTCACGCCCTCGGCTAACCTGGCGGCGAATACCACTTACACGATTATGGTCACCGCCGGGGCCAAGGACATGGGCGGAGTGCCGGTCGCGCCACTTCAACAGACTTTTACTACCGGCCCTTGCCAGAGTGGTGGAACGCAGCCGGTAGCCCTTTGCCCTAACATTGGAAATTTCTCGGTGCTAGCCGGAACCACAGTCACCAACACCGGTTCTACCGTAGTGTCTGGGGATGTTGGAGTATGTCCGGGTACGGCCGTCACTGGATTTCCGCCGGGGCTGGCAGGCGGGACGATCCATCTTGCGGATGGTGTCGCCTCTCTCGCGCAGGCCACGTTGACTGCTGGTTATATTGATGCTGCCGGCCGATTGGGCGGCACTTCGGTCGCCGGAGATTTAGTCGGGCAGACCCTCACCTCTGGTGTCTACACATCGACGTCGTCGCTGACAAATTCCGGGGACCTCACTCTCGATGCGCAAGGCAATCCGAGTGCAGTGTTCATTTTCCAGATTTCGTCCACGCTCATCACGGGGAGCGGAAGCCATGTTGTCCTGGCCAACGGTGCCAAGGCTTGCAACGTCTTCTGGCAGGTCGGCAGCTCAGCGACCCTGGGAACGAACTCTGTGTTTAAGGGAACCATCATGGCCCTCACATCAATCACCGTAACCACAGGCGTGAATCTGGAAGGCAGGGCGCTAGCACGGAATGGCGCAGTCACCTTGGACACCGATGTCATCACCGGATGCACTTGCCCGTGAGGTGGTGGCTCACGCCACATGCAAATGGGCGGGTTTCTAGATCTCGGGAGCCCGCCCACCAGCTAGACGAAAGGCAACAAAGGAAACCAGCAGCCGAAGTGGACGGTCCACCAGTTCCACTCAGCGGCAACTAAGAGATTCGATCGGCGCTTCCCCCGGGCCAGCACTCAAATGCTGGCCCCTTTTTTTCGGGGACAACAAGCTTGCATCCAAATTTGAAAGGGCCGAGGAACAGAGCTTTATTTCAGGCTGAGTAGGTTCGAGCAGTTGTCTGATAAGGCAGCGCCGTCGTCTTTGTTTCCAGGAACAGAGATGTGAAGCGGCCTCAGCGGCGGTTGGCCCGATGGTACGGCCGGACACTCACAATCACGAAGTTCCTGTCCGCTCGCCGCGCATCCCTGCTTAAGTGTTAGAGGTTCCCGCCATATCGTCTGATCGGGCTGCCTGCCGCGCACGTACGAAGGCTTGAACTTAGAAAAGCTTGAATTCGACTTCAATACTAATCTGGACGCTTACCGGCTTGCCGTCTTTCAACGCAGGATCAAAGCGCCACTGCTGCACAGCTTCCATCGCCTTTGCATCCAGCCCGAACCCTAGCCCGTGGACGACCCGAATCTCGCGCGGATGTCCGGCGGAGTCAACAATTAACCACAGCGTGCAAGTGCCCTGCGTTTTCGCCCTGCGGGCTTCCTCTGTGTAGTCGGGATCAGGAGTCGAAACTGGTTGGGGAGCCGATATTCCTCCGCCTACCTTAAACACTCCTCCCCCGATGCCACCACCGCTCCCGGCGCCAACTCCTGCGCCGCGTCCGACCCCAACACCTCCGCCAGACCCGGATCCGATACCACCGCCAGAACCGGATCCATTGGAGGGCGGAGCTGCCGGCAGCGAGGCAACCGACGGAATACCCAGATTTGGCATGTGATTCTCGGCGAGGCGTGCCTGTGGCGGCACAATGACCGTAGGCTCTGCTGTTAGCTTGGGCTTGACGTTGCGAAGCACAATCTGAGGCGCCGTGATCTGCACCATCGCGAATTTCGGAAGTCTTCCTTTTGGCGCCGGCAGCGGATCATGATCTCCACCACCGCCACCACCTCCGACCACTTTCTTAGAAGTTCGAAGTATGTATGCGTCGGAAGACGGTGCAACCAGAGTTACGACCTCTCTCTGCCTGACCTGTTGTACGACCCTATGTCCAACGGCAGCCCCCACAAGGATGAGGCCCAACAATACAACGTGAATGATCCCTGATCCTACTAAGCCGTTTGCCCGGTAGTTGTTGTATTGCCCCCAGACTTCTCCCACCGCCAAAGACCTCTGTGCTCGCAACTGTGACCTCTTTTTACCGACACCGCCATCGCCGGTTTGCCAAGATGGCCCCCATGCATTTCGAAGTGCTCTTTAGTAGTCGCGCGGCGATTTTCCGGCTTAAGTCTGTCCTTAAAACCAGGTGTCCGGCCGCGGGTCCGCTAAAGACATGGGTGCCCGTTGCGTTCGAATCGTGTCAACGATAGTTCTCAGTTAAGGCTTCGACGGTTCCCGCGCGGGTTGACCGCTTCGGGAATCGCAACAAAGTCCGAACTTGCAGTTGGACGACTTCGCTTCTCTTCCGGGTCGGGGAAGCGCAGAATAGCAGCGGAGTGCACGTGGATAATTTCGTTTCTCACCGCGTACAGCACCAACTCGGCGATCGAATGGATCTCAAGCTTGCGCATGATGTTGCTTCGATGCGTTTCCGCGGTCGCCAATGTCACGTGCAGTATGGCGGCAACTTCCTTGGAAGCTTTGCCTTCACTCACGAGCTGCACAACTTCGCGCTCCCGTGGCGATAATTTGGGCATCCTGAGGGCGTTTGAATCCGCGCGATGGCGCTTGTACCCATCCATAATCACATTCGACACTCGCGAACTGAAGATGCTCTTTCGCCGTTGAATTGCCTCAACTGCGGTCGTCAAATCCGTAGTCCCATCGGATTTAAAAACCCAGCCCCGCACGCCCGCTTCCAGGCAGTCTCGGATCACTTGCTCGGAGTCCACCGCAGTGAGGATAAGTATTGCTTGGTCGGGGTTGAGTTTCAGGATATGCCGCGCCGTGTCCAGGCCATTCAATATTGGCAGGCAAACATCAAGAATAAGAAGATCGGGCTTCAATTGCCGGCACTTTTCTAACACATCCCGCCCGTCAGTCGCTTCTCCACAGACCTCCCAACCTTCGTGAGATCCAAGCAGCGATGACAAACCGAATCGGAATATTGGATGATCGTCAGCCAGTAAAATGCGGAATGTACTCATAGAACCTCCCCATACTGAAGCTAACTTATCAAGTCACTCCGACGCCGTCTGAGCAAAATTGCTCAAGGGCCTCCTCTGTCGCCGCAAAGGCAAGAACGGGGAGGAGAAGGATTTAGGTTACCTTTGACTAGGGCGGATCCGGTCGCGTGAAAATCATCAATCGCTCAGACTCGTGAGGTGCGAACAACATCGCGATTGCCGACAACCATCGCTGTAGTAAGGAGGCAAGCGCTGGTGACAAACAGGGAGGTTCGAGCCAACGCCTACCTTCTTGCCCCTCGCGTTGGGGCTACCCTAAGGAATAAATGAGCAGTGCCTGCGCGTCTATCGTGCCGAGTGTGTATTTGTCCGGAAGCCTTTCACTACGTTTTAGCCACTGCGATTCTTAATCCTCATTCACAGCGATCCAATGTTCAGAAGAAACACAACACGGACCAGAGAATCAAACACAAGCAGTGACGAGAAGGACCGCCTTCCTCGGCAAACGCTCGTCCGTTCACATTGAAAGTGATTCCCCGCTACCCATCGGTACAGCAACAACTGGAATCCGATACTGACCGAACAGGATAGACCGTTGCTTGACTCGACCTCTACTCTCAAGCATGAATCCGGCACACCTCGCTTCGTTATCTCGGCCAACCATTAAACCGCGTCAAGGGAGGCTGTTGTGAACGGCAACTCTGCGATTGCAGGTCCGGTTCCTCTAGGCTCCGATCTGATCAAACGCGCACAAGAAGGGGATGCGGACGCGTTTAGCGCCCTGTTCCAGGCGAATAGGTCCCGGATCTACTCCGTGTGTTTGCGCATGACCAGCAATGCCGCGGAAGCGGAGGACCTCACTCAAGACACGTTCTTGCACGTATTCCGCAAGATCAACAAATTTCGCGGAGACTCAGCTTTCTCGACATGGCTTCACCGAATTGCGGTCAACACGGTCCTGATGCACTTTCGCAAGAATTCGCTGAATCAGGTTTCACTGGACGAGCCGCACAGCGACATGGACGGCGACAAAAGACGACGCGAATACGGAACCAGAGATAAGGAACTGGCAGGCTGCATCGACCGGCTGGCATTAACCCGCGCAATGAAAGAGCTTCCCCCTGGGTACCGCACCGTGTTTTTGCTGCATGAAGTTGAGGGCTATGAGCACCAGGAAATCGCCGAGATGCTTAGTTGCTCTGTGGGCAATTCGAAATCGCAACTCTACAAAGCGAAACTGCGATTTCGGGAGCTGTTAGCCCTATCAAGTAGGTCTCAATTAGGGATTCGAAGTAGGCAGTTGAGCATCCAAGAGCCAGCAAAACGAAAACTCAAGGACTGCGTCCTGCCAATTGTCCCAGATGTGCTAACACAGCTAGCCCCTTCCGTGCTGAAAGTGGGACCTGAAGCTGCGTGACCCCGAGCAGCGCAAACTAAGCAGCATAAGGCCGACCGCCAGTACGGCCATTTGATGTCAACCTGAGCCGAGATCAAAGCGGTAGTGGAGCAAACTGTTTGCCTGTCGCTCTTTCTGACGTTCGGCCTCGATTTGATTTTTCAACTCCTGCACGTTGCTGTCGGTGTTGTCCTGCAGCGTCGGTTGCGGCGACTGCGCGGCTGGAATGGGTACCTGGTTCCTACAGGTCTGAAATTGGGACTTGGCAGGATCGGGTTTCACACGTTCCGTCACACATATCGTGCTTGGCTGGACGAGACCAGAGCACCCGTGGGCGTACAGCAGAAACTCATGCGACACGCGCACGTCTCAACCACGATGGACCAGTATGGAAATGCCTCGGCCTTGGCAAAACGCAAAGCCAATCGGCCAATCGTGCAACGCCTGTTGAGAAGGTCTGCCACTCAGCAGGTCGCGATTCAATAAATAGGGGAACTGTGTGTCAGTTCCCCTTATTGGACAGTTTTGGACAGTTGCTGCGAGTGCCCAATTGCCCGTAACTCTATGATTCCTTTGGTTGCGGGGGCTTGCAGTGCACCGAAGCCGCCCGACCTGCCGTTTCGATACAGATTGCCTGTCAAACGTCGTATCCCCCTGATTCCGCTGCCTCCTACTCCGACAGGTGGATTTGAGCCTCCGGCGCAGAGTCTCTGACCGATTCTGCGGGCTTTTCGGCTGGGGCAGGGTTAAGCTCATTCAACTGTTTCAAACCCTGTTTCTGACCTTTCTGACCAGCCTAGACCCTCCTCCCCTGGTCAGGCTCCAGCCTCGGCGACCCGTCACCAATTGCCTACCTTTCGCCAACCCATCTCCGATGTCGCTGTACTGTGGCGAACAAAAGACGAAAATGGTAGACTACCCCCGTGGATGAGGGTCGTAAGCGCGTTTTGCTGATCGCGGCGAGCATTCTTGCTGCGCGAAAGCTGGTGAACTGGGACGGGCGTCCTTCCCCTGTGCTGGAGTCCACCATCGCGGATGCCATCGCGATCGCAGAGCGGATCATGGCGAGGATCGGCAGCAGGTGGCCGACGCAGAGCACGGGATAGAATCGTGTTGACTGAATCGCTCCCCGTGAAGCGAGACTTAAAAGGGAGATTTTCGTCAATCACTCCCGCCGAGGAAGTCACACTCGCTCTCGCGGACTATGGTGGGGTGCCAAGGCTGATTGGACTCGGGCCCAACGCATCTGCCCAACAGGACGAAGAACCCCAGGTTTCGCGGTTGACGGCTACCTGCAGCGAAAAGAAGGCACCAAGATAATACCGCCTACTGGTACGAGCTGCTCAAGGGACTATTCTGAGCGGCCCGCCCCGATCTAGAATCAGTCTTCTTCTCCCATGACGATAAAAATTTGGACCGGCTCTAGCCGAGCACCCGCGCGGAAGGTTTATCTGGGTGACGCACTCGCTTTCCTTGGGAAACTGCCAGCAGACTACTTCGATTGCGCTGCTGTGACTACTGGAAGTTCGCGTCTGGTGTTCAGTTCAATGACTTGAAGCTGACGTTCGAGTTGCATCATTACGGAATCATCACGCAGGGCAACGCGGGGCTCAGACTAATGAACGAATTGATGAATGCTGGCAATGGTAAGTCCGGTCATGCGATCATGCGCGCACGTGCGCGCCTGATCTCGCTGATAGGTGATGAATTAATCAGTGACGAGCCCGTAGCTGTTGTGGAACTAGTCAAGAACGCCTATGACGCGGACGCAAAGAGAGTGCGCGTTGCATTTTCAGGCCCAGACATGCTCGATCCGGACACGCTAATGGTTGCCGATGATGGCTGCGGCATGACCTTGCAGACCGTTCTCGGTGCGTGGCTTGAGCCTGGTACGGTTCTTAAGAAACGACAGGAGAGATCACCTGGTGGGCGTCTCTATCAGGGGGCAAAAGGGATTGGCAGGTTTGCGGCCGCACGGCTAGCGCAATCGTTGTACATGGAAACTCGATCTCGGGATGAGAACGAGGGTGTTTCCGTCCTGTTGGAGTGGGGTAAGTTCAGCGACGACAGTTACCTGGATGAAGTTTCTATTGACTATGAAGTCCGTCCATTGCCTGACTTAAGTCACGGAACAGCACTGACGCTAATCAACTTGCATGCCCGAAAACACTGGACAGAGGAAGATTTCAAATCTCTGCACAATCGGTTGTCCCGGCTCATATCGCCATTTCAAAACAAATCGGGTGCCGCAGAAGTTTCTGATTTTGAAATCGACCTACAAGTCCCTGCATTTCCCGCCCTTACGGGGAAGGTCGAACCGCACGGCCTAACTAAGCAACCAAAATACCGTCTTACAGGGACGCTTTCAGATAAGGGTCTTTTCAACGGACGTATAGATATTGATGGCAAACATCCGAAGTCGTTTAAGAACGTGTCACTGGGCGACAAGGGGGAATCTGTCGCATGTGGCCCGTTTGCGGTAGAAATTCGGACTTGGGATCGAGACCGTCCTGGTCTCACTCCATACATGATGAAGTTCAACCTCAGTATGTCAGCATTGCGCTCCATTCTTGACAACTATTCTGGCGTGAGCATCTATCGCGATGGCTTCCGTGTTCACCCTTACGGAGAAAGGGGCCTTGATTGGCTCAGTCTGGACACTCGTAGCAGGCAAAATCCGACTCTACGACTGGCAAACAATCAAATCATCGCTGCCATACGTATTTCCCGAGAAGACAACCCTGGTTTGATTGATCGTACGACGAGAGAGGGATTTGTACACAATCAAGCATACGGGGCCCTTCAAGACTGGTTTCAGCGCATTCTTAACATACTTGAAGGGGAGCGTTACGCCGTGCGGCCCCGTGAAGAGGCCAAGCCCGAAGAGATGTCGACGCTGTTCGAGCCCTTCGACATGTCTGAGGTCGTTAAGGAAGCGAACCAACAGCTGGGCAAGAAGCATCCTGTAGCAGAACTGGTGCGCAAGAAGGACGTTGATATCAGAGATGGCGTGCAGCGCTTGCAGGAGCACTACTCTCGTATGCTGATGGCGGCTGGTCTAGGTCAGTTGGTGGATGTCGTGATCCACGAGATCGGGGCACCTCTCGGCCGGGCAAACCGCGCATTGAGCGAACTGGAAAAAGCGATGGTAAGGATGTGGGGATCTCCGCTGGATGAAGAGGTTACACAAAGCTTCACAACAGTAAGGGCATGGCTTGAACAGATCTACAACTTACGAGAGCGCTTGATTCCAAAATCTGCTGGCCGTCGAGGAAGAGCATCATCGTTCAGCGTTCAGGAAGAAATACAGGGCAACCTTGAACTGTACTCAAGCCTGCTGGCAAAGCAAAACGTTACGGTTCTACGGAAATGGCCGAGCGAGCCCTTGATTGTTCACATGTCTCGATCAAACCTGGGACAGATTATCGCTAACCTACTGGATAACAGCGTTTATTGGCTTACTCGTCATCACGGGGATGGCAAGGGCGGAAAGATCGAAATCCGCCTCACTGAACTGAAACATGGCTTCCGCATATTATTTGCAGACGATGGGCCGGGAATTCCTCGTGAAGACCAAGATCGCGTGTTTGATGCGGAGTTCTCACGAAAACCAAATGGCATGGGGCTGGGCCTCTTCATTGCGCGACAAGTTATAGAAATGTACGGCAAGCTCATCTACCGCGATGATGGCCCATTGAGCGGTGCATGTTTCGAGGCAAGCTTCGAGGAAAGAGTTGGGCTTTAGGAAAGGGAAGGTATGGCGCTGCAAGTGCTCCTCGTGGAAGACGAGCAAGCGGATCTAAAGGCGTACGAAAAAGACTTTCCCGACACCTTTCAGAAGAATAACGTTATTGCAACTTTGCATCCGTGCGGCGACTTCGATGAAGCAATCAAGCTCACTTCTGATCCGCTTCGTCGTTATGACATGATTATATCTGACACTTATCGCGGGCCGGCGAAGAACGCAGACGCAGACGTTTTGAAATTGGTCGAATCGTATCGTGGATCGAAGTTTTGCCCGCTCGTGGTCTACAGCAGCGGTCCCAAACCAGCCGCTCTCAGAGAATCGCCTTTTGTAGTGTGGGCAGACAAGGCGAAACATGGTGATATTGAACGGGCGATCGCTGAAGTGTTGAAGACAGGCGTGCCACAAATTGCCAGAAAGTTGCACGAGGAGATCGAGAGTTCTGCAGCATCTTTCCTATGGCCTTTTCTTGAAGAAAATTGGGAGGCGATATCGAAAGCCGGCAAATCGGATCCAGAGCTAGTTGAGCGGCTTATTCGGCGACGTGCCGCGATTCAAATAGGTGACCTCGACCACGACGGAAAGAGCTTTGTTCCGGTTCTCAGCCGTCGTGGTTCAGAATACTATGTGTACCCGAGGTTGCCTCGTGCTTATTACAGCCTCGGCGACGTCCTTTGTCATAAAGAAAACAAGAGTGATTTTCGCGTGGTATTGACGCCGCATTGTCACCTTTTCATGCATCCTGGGAAGAAAAAGCCAAGCGCAGACTACGTGCTGACCATTAAGACTGTGAAGGCGACAGATGTGTTGGGAGAAAAGATCGCAAACGCGAGAGCCGATCAAAAAGAAGCAAAGCACAAAAAACTCGGACACTGGAGCCGTTCACCCGCGCAAACTGAAAGAAAACCGGAGCCTTAGGGGTCACTCAAAACCGGCCAATGAGGGTCACTTCAAAACCGGCCAACGAGAGTAAGAGCCTGGGACGTTGATTCCGACATGAGGTGTTGTAGCTTCTGTCGGCATGAGCAACGTCTTGAGCGAAGCGAAACGACAACAAGTAATAGCCCTGGGACGACTGGGATGGCCGTTGCGGCGCATCGAGCAGGAGACCGGGGTGCGGCGAGAAACGGCTAGCGCCTATCTGAAGGCGGCCGGTGTCGGGGTGCGTCTGCCGGGTGCGTGGGGGCGGCGGGCGCCGGCAAAACCGGCCAACGAAGTGACTACCGGCTCTGACGCAGGCCAAGTGGAGAGAACGGCCGACCCCAACCCCGAAAACCTTTCTACTAAGGAAAGAGCAAAAGCGAAAGGCGCAAAACCGGCCAATGAAGTGACCACCGGGTTTGGCGTGGAGTTGGAAGCGGCCGATGCTAAACGAAGTGTCTGCGAACCATTTCGTGAAGCGATCGAGTTAGGTCTGAGCCGGGGTCGCACTGCCACCGCAATCTGGCAAGACCTGGTATCGGAGAGCGGGTTCAGCGGTAGCTATCAGACGGTCAAGCGCTACGTGCGCAAGTTGCGTGGCAAGCAGCCACTGCAGGCACGCGCGGTGATTCGGACCGGACCAGGAGAAGAATCCCAGGTGGACTACGGCACGGGCGCGATGGTCCGTGATCCGCAGACCAGAAAATATCGCCGTACCCGACTGTTCGTGATGGTGCTCGGCTGTAGCCGCAAGGCAGCACGCTTTCTGACGTTTCGCTCCAGTTCGCGCATCTGGGCCGAGTTACATGAGAAAGCATTCCGTCGCCTGGGTGGCGCTACGCGGGTCGTGGTTCTGGATAATCTGCGCGAGGGCGTGCTCGTCCCTGACATCTACGATCCCACTCTGAATCCTCTCTATCGTGACGTCCTGGCGCACTATGGCGCGGTCGCCCTGCCCTGTCGGATCAAGGATCCAGATCGAAAGGGAAAAGTGGAATCCGGCGTCGGCCACGCGCAACGAGCGCTCCAGGGAAAACGCTTTGAGAGCCTGGAGGAAGCCCAAGCCCATCTGGATCGTTGGGAGGCAAGCTGTGCCGATACCCGCATTCATGGCACCACAAAACGACAAGTCACCGCCATGTTTGCCGAAGAGAAACCAAGCTTGCTGCCGCTTCCCCTGGAACCTTTTCGCTACTACCAGCATGGCAAACGGGGCGTGAATCTGGACGGTTGCGTCGAAGTCGATGCCGCCTACTACGGCCTGCCGCCGGGCTGGATCGGACGAGAAGTGAATGTGCAGTGGGATGAGCTTTATGTTCGCATCCTCGATCCCAAAAACGGACTGCTGCTGCGAGAGCACGTACGGCAGAAACGTGGCTGGTATCGCATTAAGAAAGAAGATCGTCCCCAGCACATGCCGCTTCAGGTTTCCCAGTTACTGTGGCGAGCCGGACGAGCCGGTTCTCACATCGGTACGCTCTGCCACCTTATTTATAGCCAACTCGGAGAAGCCGGCATTCGTCGCATCCTGGGCGTGCTCTCGCTGGCCAAGAAGTTCGGTACGGCCGCGGTCGAGGATGCCTGCGCGGCTGCTCTGGAAATAGGAGTGCATGAGTACCGCTTCGTTCGTCGCTATCTCGAACGTGCCCCACAACTCACCTTGCGGCAAGTCGATCCGCTCATTCGCGAGCTGGTCCACTACCGCGATCTCATCAACCTCAGAACTCAGGAGCCAGAAGATGAACCTCATTGAGTTGAACCGAGCTTTAGGACAACTACGATTGGGCGGAATCGCGGCCGTGCTCGAAACCCGCCTTCGCCAAGCTCAGGCCGAAGCCATGCCCCCGATCGACTTCCTCTCCTGCCTTGTCTCCGACGAACTCACTCGTCGGGGCGAGCGACTGCTGGAGCGCAGAAAAAAACAGGCCGAGTTCCGAGACCCTCAGAAAACTCTCGACAACTTCGACTTCAACTTCAACCGAAAGATGAATCGCAGTCTGGTGTTCGATCTGGCGACCGGTGCCTTCATCGCTCGCCACGAAGACGGTTTGTTTCTCGGGCCGCCTGGCACTGGCAAAAGTCATCTCGCTCAGGCCATCGGACAAGCCTCAATCCAACAGGGTTATCGCGTGCTCTATCGCGAAACCCACAAACTACTCGATGACTTGGCCGAAGCCACCATCGATGGAACCCGCAAAGAATGCATGGAACTGTTCGTTTCCGTCCCGCTTCTGATCATCGACGACCTGGGTATGCGCAAGTTGCCCATGACTGCCGCCGAGGACTTACTGGAAATCGTAATGCGGCGCTATGAGCGCGCCAGTACTCTGCTCACTTCGAACCGACCGGTGGACGACTGGGGCAAACTGCTCGGCGACAGCGCCGCCGTTACCGCCATGCTCGATCGCCTCCTCCATCACGGTCATGTACTCAAATGCGGTCCACGGAGTTGGCGCACGAAAACAGACTTGCCTCCTCAGGAGGCGACGGAGTAAAACAACCTAGTCCCAGGCCACTTTCGTTGGCCGGTTTTGAAGTGACCACCGTTGGCCGCTTTTGATGTGACCCCTGAGGACCGGAGGGGCGACATTGGTATCTTCCTGCGTTTCTTGAGATTCCGCACCTCTACTGTGACTTATTGCAGATGGAGAGCATCCCGTATGACCAAGTCGACAAGACTTTCGATGCTATAGCTACACTGGTGGCTCCTTATGCGGAGGCATTGCAGGCATGCTTTGTAGGCTTTTACGGCTCTGTCGGTATTCCCGACCTGAAAACTGAAAGCATTGAGGACCTGCTCGATTAAGAGCGGAGCAGCCTTGACGACTGGCAGGCGTTCTCCTGATCACATTGAACCATTACGAACTACTATCGCAGCATTTGAGCGAAGAACCCGATTCCAGTTTCGTTGGGCTTTCCAACCAGCATTGCCCTGTCAAGAAGGCGATTGCCTTCTTCGCAGGATGTTTCTGAAATCAACAGACAACCGTGGCAAGCTGCCAGATTTGAATTGTCAGTTCCCTGGCCTGTCGTCTCTATGCAGATCGGGTCCGATGAGCACCACTGGGCCTTCTGCAAGGTTGCCGAGAGGGTAGTAAACAGTCTCTGTGGTTCACCCTGCCGCACTAATCCGCCCATCGTACCCTCGGAATCGCCCGAAGCCGTATATATCAAGATTCCGTGCATCGGTTCGGATCCCTCATCAAAATTGCAGTAAATTCTTTCGCGGAGGGATGCACTGCCGTAACCGCAATCGAAGCTGAGTTGGTTTATTAGGCCATGCGCCAAAGCGTGCAAGAGAACGAACGTCGCACTGATGGTGCGAGGGCGCTGCCCACGAATCACTCGCCGCTGATTGAAATTCTGGGACAGAATCAACGTCCTTTGAACACTTCCACTATTCTGAAGCCATTCCTTGATGGAGTTCGCGTTGAGTTCCAGAAAAATGCCCTCTCCTCTAACTACCGCAGCGGGCAGCCAATCGATCTTTTGATCAAGCTTTAGTGGTTGGATCCGCTCTGGTGAGCCTTCTGGGTCCGGGGGCAGCACGCGTGAGAAACCGGCTAGAGCTCGTGTTTCGCGTAGCTTCTTGACCAGCCCAATCTTAGAGAAGAATCTACTCAATTGGGGTCCTAGGTCGTCTGATCGAACAATCTGAACGAACAAATCTGTGTTGGGTCCCCCACGAGGTGCCAGAAGCGCGGAGTATTCCTGACGTCGGTACTCCTCTTCGCTTCTCACTGGCTGTACTTCGACCCCATCCAACTTCCTCTGGGCCACCTCACGAAGATCTTCGCTGGTGAGGCCCCACATTGTTCGCGATAACGTCGCATCGAACTGGATCGATCTTCTTTCCGTCAATGAGACCGCTGGTTAGCGCGTCCCAAATCTCAGGACGTTCCAGAGATTCGATGATGCTCCTCTCTGCTTGCTCAGCCCACAACGGCAAGTAAATAGAACTGACTACGTATGGGAAATACACGTTAGAGGCGCCTCGCTGCAAGACTCGCAAATAGGATCCACAGGGAATCCCCTGTGCGTCTATTCTCCCCAACCATGGCTGGCCACCTTGACAGCTGCAACCAATGCGTTGGAGAGATCCGCCTACCTGCTGGTCGAAATCAAAAATGCCAGCTAGCGTCTTTTCCTCACCGCAACTGCACGAGATTTTTATGCCGGTTAACATAGAAGACGAACGCCCAGCCAAGAATCGGAGCTTGCAGTCTGGAGTAATCGGTTTGTTCCGGTGTACCCAATTCAAGAATGGAAAATCTTGGATGTGACCACGATCGCAAACCGTCACGATCCGAACCGGAATGAGGAAAGGCCGCGATCTTTCAGGTTTTTGCGAGCAGTTAATCCCGGCATACGGATCGTCCAGCGCATCTTCTCGGACTGCTAAACAAAGTCAGCTGTTCCATGCCCCCGCATCGATGACAATAGTGCCATCCGGGAAATCGAAGAGCTGGAACATCAAGATTCGCCCCTTTGATTCCTGGTGCAGGGTCCTTGTGATCAACGGGAAGTCGAAACGCTCGAACTCCAAGCCTAGCCTGGAGGCGCTCTTCTTCGATCAGCAATTCCGGCGGACAATTTTGCTTAGCCCACTGCCAAGCATCCAGGCCGGCAACCATCAAGGACTCATCCCGAGGGAAATCAACCATTGCCCCGACCCCGAATGGATTGATTAATTGTGATCTACGAGTGGGCTTCTGCGCTGGCATCGTTGTCTTTCAGTCTGGATCGGGGAAGCTGGAAAGAACTCCGAGATCACAGGTCGCATCCACATTCCTCATTGAACTTGGAGTCGGTAGCGGGCGAGTGCTCCATCGCGGATGGCGTTCTGATCCACTTGGGAACATAAGAGGCTCTTCTGGATCAGGTGGTGCAAACCCGCCGTACTTCGACGGTGGAACACGTCTCCATTCGCTGATGATGAAATCGAGCCTCGCAAGAACGCCCTCCAGCTGCTCCTCGTCGACATTGGACACCCGATCTTGGATTATTGACTTAAGACGCTGAACGAGTTCGTCACTGGGAGGTGGATTGTCAGGCCGCTGAGAGAGCGCTTCACCTCCCAACATTCTAGCAAGGGCTATAACAACAGCGTGGAGTGCCCTTTCGACCACTGGACTCGCGAATGGCGTCACACTCGTGGGTTCTACGAATCGGTAAATACTCTGGTGATACGCTCGAAAGTGTTCGTAGTGGGAACGGTCTCTCGGCCGGGCTGGGTTGTAAATCGTCACGACAGCGCCGGGCTCCTTTCTTCCGACGCGACTTGACGCCTGGATGTACTCTGCAGTGGTTTTCGGCTGGCCAACTATAGCCATCAAGCTCAAACGGGGCACATCGAGTCCGACCTGGATCATATTGGTCGCCAGGCATACGTCAACAACGCTGAAATCTTCTTTTGGCCCCAAAGCGTTAAATAGTTCCTGCAAAATCTCCGGGATTCGATTGCTTTGGATTCTGCTAGTCAGCTCAAGATCGCGGTTGATGAACCGGCGCTCTTTGAGCGCCTCCGCCCCTACATCTTTCTTCAATCCTTGGCGATCCCACATCGCGTTCATATACTCACGGATGTCTGCACGAATTAACGTAGCAGCATGACCTAACTCACGGATGCTGTTGAAATAGATCATGAGTGTCCAGAACGGATCGAGCAGCTGTTTGTCTTCAACTGGGATCGACTTAACAGATTGAAGCAGAGCAGAAATGACACGGATTTGAGCCGTCACATGCGAGGGAAGGGCAGAAGCAAAGACACCTACATAACAACGCCCCGGCTTAGATGCGCTCTCTCTTGCAAAGAATGAGTCCCCCACCTCCAGGCCTTGCGGCGGAAAAAGAGAGCCACGCCTGCCATTATATAGAGCTAGGATCTGCTCGTTAGCTCGCGATATCGTTGCTGTAGAGGCAACGATCTTTGGCCCACTCGAAGAGTCGCCTGTCCGGCAAAGCGCTTCTATCGCTGTCTCATAGTGGGCAACCATGGATCCAAGCGGCCCTGAGATCAAGTGAAGCTCATCCTGAATAATTAATTCGGGAGCGCTATAGTCATCGTTGAGTCCGAAAAGACTTCGCGCCTCAGGGCGCCATGGCAGCATTGCGAACTTGTCCACCGTCCCGATGACAAGTGTTGGTGGTTGCTCGTATATGTCTTCATCAACTACTGCAAGCGGAAGACCTGCTTCTGTGCTGAACGGGCAGTCCGAATCCTCGCACCGAAACACTACACGCGAAGGCTTCGATAGCTTTCGGTAACCCGTCACTTTCCAGCTACTTCCCGCCTTCACTGGCCCCATTGCGGCGCCGCACCAGGGACAAGCAAGAACAACAAACCTGTTCTCATTGGGTGACTGATAGAGCCTAGCAAGAGCAGAAACAGCGTCCTGGCGATCGTTCGGCGTCACTCCGCTTCCGACCCAAAGCCCGATGGAAATCGGGCATTCCCCCAATGTTTTCGGTGAGGATCGCCTGAGGAATTCACAGGCGCAAATCAAAGACGCCGCGCGTTGAAACTGCTGCGTCGTGAGGAGGCGCAACGTGTAGCGCATCAGTACCGTAGTGCCGGCATCGCGAGGATTGCGAAGCCGTCGCATGAGGATTGAGAAGGCCGATAACCCGAGATAGGCCTCTGTCTTGCCACCGCCCGTAGGGAACCAGATCAGGTCAACAACATCCCGTTCGCTTGAACCAGGGTTTGATATAGACTCAAGATTCATTAGCAGGAAAGCCAGCTGGAATGGACGCCAAGCTGCCGCCTTACTCGAATAGTTGGGCTCTTTGTAGGCCTCTGTTAACTGGAGTTTCCCATCCTTCCACAACCACGAGCGAACTTTGTTGCTGGCCAGTTCATAGTGGGCTTGTTGTAGATACATCGCCTGATTGGCCAATGCAAATGCCTTCCGAACGCGCTCCTGCGTGCGAAGCAACTCGATTCCCTTCACAATCCGCGTGAGACAGTACTCGCACTGTTGCAAGTTTGCTTCAGCAACATCCAGAAACTGAGGGGGGACCTCAATCTGATCTGCGAGTCTGTTGCGTTGCACCTCGATCCAGCTCCTATATGCAGCGGCCAGTTGTTCGCACAAGCCGACTGCGTCAGATCCTCCTGATGCTAGTTTCTCCATTGAGAAAGAAACGCCAGGCAGATCGAAGTGTTCGATCGGCCTGACCTCGTAAATCGGCAAGACTTCTGTCCAAATACGACTACAGAGGCCAGCCTCGTCTTCCTCCCAGTCGCATGAACAGCCGTGTCCAACACCAAACACCCGCTTCTTTCGATACAAAAATCGAAGTGACCGCTCTTCTGGATCGCCTGCCTGTCTGAGATCGGGATAGACGAGAAAAGAGTTATCGGAATCCGATGGCGCTATTTCCATGCGGCACTGGAAAAAGCACAGTTCGTCACTCGAACTGCTCGGGCACTCATTTCTATTGATGAGCGTGAAGGTGATGAGTCGGATATTTTCATCATTGGTCTCATTTTTGTAAGGACGACTGACCACGTAGACCGCGAGCTTGGAGTCAGAGTCCTGGATCGAAATCGATCTTTGAAACGACACAACGGATTCACCGACCAGCTCCGAGCGCTTCAAAGGGATGGTGGAGATGAAAGGCTTGCGAAACCATACCGAGGATGTTTGCCCACCCTTGGGTCCAGACTTGCCAAACCCCGGAAGTTCGGTTTTCTCGTACCGCGCGGCTTCGATCTTGATGTAAAGGAGCTCGGAAACCTTGACCAAAGTACTAACTCCCATCGCGCTAGGCAGGTATTGATTTGCCAGATTCAAGTCGAGCTCTGTCTCTGGCTGCTGGTCCGCTGGATTGGGCGAATCTGACAAGTCGACTCGGTTATCGATTTCATCACCGCTGCTTGGTTGTTCCGGCGGCGCCGCATCGGCGTCTTGCAGCTCTTTCTCTTCAATGTCGGGCTGGCGTGGAACCTCCGTCCGAGTGGGGAACAAGACTCCTGCGCTGTAACGCAAACGCGGCGGATCTTGGGGACGCAGGATTTCCTCGCCACTTAATTGGACGGCCGGGAATCCGGGTGCAGGGCCAAGCAATTCTTTACGCAAGCGCTGGATGATCTCGTCCCGAACCTCTTTCGTCGTCATGATTTCCATCCTTCATTCAGTTTGCGAATGAGAGAACTAGCAATCGCTTCTCGGACGGACTCATGTACCATCATTATCAGAAGGCTCCTGGCCCGAGACATGCCTATGTACAGCAGCGCCTGAGGTTCATCTTCTCGCACATGTTCTACATCGCAAAGTATGGCGGCTGGCGTCTCCATACCTTTGAATGAGTGTACGGTGGCAAAGCCCAGATGTGTACCCTTGGAAACAGCAACGCCGCTGCGTATTTCGGCCGCCGTCACAGTTCCATGGGTTTGAGTCGGAAGTGAAAGTCTGGAGGCGACGGAATCAGAAAATCTTCGGGCAGATAACAGCACCAAGTCGCTTAGGTTCAGACCCTCTGACAGCAACTCCCTCACAACGTCTTCCAGCTTCTCAAGCTGCTGCTTCGGGTTCTTCCAGTAGCGATAATCTACGGCCAACCCATCAACCTGCCCCAACTTGTAGGGCGGTGAAGAAAAGCCCGAGAGGAGCGCGGTCTCCTCGCCAATGCGACGCGTGTTTCGGCAGTTTGTCTGAAGACGGGTGTGTACGAAGTTGGGACAGACCGAAGTAAGAGCCTGTAGCCGGGCTTCGCGAGACGTGCCTCCGTAGATGCACTGTCTCGTAAAATCGCCAAAAACATACCACTGCCCGCCCGCGATGCCACCCTTGAGCAGTATTCCCAGCAGATCGAGGGTGTCCGAATTCAACAGGTCCTGAGCCTCGTCAATAACGGCAATATCAAACTGTGTACTTAATGCGCCGGCAGCAAGCTGTCCATAGAACGGCAGCAATTCCGAAAATAGCTTTTCCGCGGATTGGTCCTTTGATTGTTCTTCAAATTCGTCCTTCCATTGCGAATCCATTACTAGTTCACGAAGAAAACGGTGATAGCTACATCCCCGCAGTGAGCTCTTTTCGAAACTGCTTACGGATGACTCGAACCACTCCCCCAATAGCCTATTGAAACAGAGAAGCAGAACTTTGTTTCCATTTTTCGCCTGCCTACGCGAATATTCGAGTGCCAACACTGTTTTTCCGGTGCCTGCTGCCCCCTCGATTAGGCATCTCGGATTGTCGGAAATCATGTCCAGGACGGAATACTGATCCTCAGTCAGGGAGATCAGGGAATTCTCGCATTCACTTACAACCGAGGGACGAGCGACTACTCGTTCAAAGTCAGGCCGAAGGAATTGGCGGATATCTCGAATTGCCGAGGCACTGGCACCAGGAGGGCTAAAACCGAGCTTTTTCCTCTGACCAGATATGACTCTCAGCACAGCTCTTGAAACAGGACCTCTCAGAACATTGCGGTCGATTCCTTCCCACGGTTCAAACTCCGGTGTCTGTGGTGGGCTGTCTATGTCTGGGAATACAACTGCGCAGGCAAACAAACAAAGGCTCGCGTTATTGCTTGTTCCGAATCTTGCGTTTACCGCGTGGCGGAGAGCGAACATGCCCTCGCGCGCCTGCATAAACGGGCTCCTGTTCAACTCGTTCCGCACACCGAATCTGTCGATTGTTTCCCACACGCCATTGTTGCAGCTGACTCTGCCTCCCTTTATCTCTAAACACACGACTCCGCCGGAAGGTACGAGTACCACAAAGTCGATTTCACCGTACGGCCCGCCCTTTCGCTTCGATAAACCGAGGGAATGCAATACGAACCATTCGCTTGTGTCAGGGTCAGATTCAAGAAGGTGGAAAACACGCTTTTCAGCGGCGCTCACAGTGCTTTGGTCATATTGCGGAGGAATCATTCTAGCCATTGAAGTGTGTGCTAGTTACGGCGTCCTTTCATCCCAAAGGAGTCGATTCACCTGCGAGCGTCTCTGTGAGGACGGAGACCGGTCAAGCTCCTGAATGCGCACTATCCACACTTTTCCGACACCAAGGTCAAGCTCTGTTTCGCCGTGGCCAAGTTGTCCGATTTTGCTCGGCAACTCTTTCATCAAGAGCTCCGTGAGGCGCGATCCGGCGCTGATATGCAAGCTCATTAGTCTGTCTCTTGTCCGCTGTAGTTCGGGCAACAGCCTCAGCAGTTCGGCATCCTGAGCAGCCTCCGCGATTCTGCGAACGTCCTCTATATCCTGCGGACAAATCCTGCTTTCATCGACTAGCCACCCTCTGACAGTCTGTAGTTTTCGTGATAGTCCAACTTTGTTGAGTTGATCCCAGACGATCTTCGGATCTCTGCCAAGCTTTCGCAGAGCTATCCGCCAACGACCTGCTGTTAACCGCAGACGTTGGTATGCGTCCTTCCCTATTTCGTCTTCAGCAAGGAACCGGATAATGTCGGAATCACCGGATTCCCGAAACGCCACATAATCTCCTGCTTTCAGGTTTTCCGCTGAGCGTAACGGAATTTTCCCAGGGCTAGCGGTTTCTTCGGTGATGTAGCTCGTCAAAACCGGGAGCACGTGCCCGTCTGTCAGATAAGCAAATGTGAGTCCTACAAAATCCAGGTAGCTGGCATCAACAAACTCCTCTTGTTCGCCTGCGCTATAGTCCCCACCGCCGCTCGCAACTTTGCGCCTAGCAAGAAATTGCTCTTCCGGCAGATCGAACTTTACTAGTCCTTCTCCGCCCTTCGCGAGATCGTCCTCACTTCCTCCATCTGCTCGGTCAGACGAGAACAGTCCGAGGAGTTGCCTCTTTCGTTTGGTAGGCACGCTGCACAAGGAAGACCGCTTGTAGCGCTTTCGATACTGATTAAGCCAGTTCTCCTCGAAGTGATAGGCGAGGAGACTCACATCATCGGTCAAGTATTGATGAACGAGCCAGTCAAATCGCTCTGACCGAGGCCACGAAATCACCAGCACGCGATCAAAGTTTGCGTTCTCCGGAAGTTCTCCAATCCTGTAAACGTTTGCTTCGGCGCCAGCGCGACTGAGCCACTGTTTCAATTCTTCACAATCCGTCTCGGCTCGGGCAACTACTGTAGCGGCATGATTCTTCTCATTGTGGGCTTTGGCTAGACTTTCAAGCAAAAGTTGCCCTTTAGGAGTGACGCTGCACTTCGAAAGGTTGGCAATGGCAATCTCCAGATCCAAGAAGACCGCTTTGACGCGATCGTTGATCTCTGGCGATAACCAGACCTGTGAGTTACGCAGGTGTTGCTTCCCTAATTGCAATAGCCTGTCCGCTGTGTCGACGAAGCGTTTCAAATCTTGACCCAAATATTCTGCGCAGAACATCACGATCCGAAACGCAGAGAAGAGTAGTTCGCGAATCGCTCCATTGTCCGTCGACGAAATCTCGTCCGCTACTGACTTCAAATCCGCTGCCGCCCGATCGAGATTGGCATCGCGACAAGACATTCCGGAAATGACTAGGTCACGCATGTTGGATGCTTTCTTAACAATGTGACCGAAGCACGCTTCCTGCCTTTTCGTGTCGAGCCCTAGTAGCAGTTCGTCTGGCGTCAGTCTCCACACCTCACAGCCGCGCTCTTGAAGCAGGCGCACAGTATCGCGCTCCGATTCGTTCGTAAGGACGAGAGTTCTCTGTCTCTCAGTAATCTCATCGTATGCGCGTAAATCCCTGGCAAGCAGCTCAACGTTGTCTACGAGAACAGCCTTCGAAAAGGCCTCAGTGTTTGCGCAGTGTGCCGCTAGGTCCTCCACGCGCGATGCCACAGCCACCAAGGGCTCTCCTTCTGGGACATAACCGTCGAGGAAACTGAGTGCACCTGATTCCAGAACCTTGCCAAAGGGAACTTCGTCTTTAAGACCGCTCGCAATTACTCCTCGATCCTCGACCTGAAACTTCCATTTCTCCAACTCCTCAATCAGAGTCTTTCTGGCTCCAAGCACGAGCACATAGTTCCGAAGGAAATTGCGGTTGAGAGGGATCTTGATGCCCAGGAGCGACCCCAAGACTGTGAGCCTCGACTGGCCTAGATCCGAGTTGAGTTGTCCCTTAGGACGTTTTCGAGTAGTTCTTTCCAGGCGGGCAATTTCTTGGACGGGCAACGAGCGGCTGTCCCTACGGTCTACCACACCAAGCTTGAACAGCGTAGGCGTGAAGAATCCAGCATACCGATAAACCAAGCCAGAGGGGTGAACGAGAACGTTGTCTTCGCCTGCTCTGAAGGATACGGACGCATGAGCTCGAAGAATATCTGGGAATTCAGAGTGTAGCCGACTCAGCGCGATGAGAGAGCAGACACCAAGAGCAACACCTCGTGAATCGGGTAGAACCACGCAGCATGGTTTATCGGCAGTTTGAAGGATAGTTGCGATCAGGCCAATGAATTCGGGCAGTCGAACCGGCAAGGAATTTGAGGGATTAGAAAATTGGAGCACCTGCAACAGTGGAAATCGCCTGCGAACCTCCTGCCCAATCTCACTTAGCAGTTGGGCTTGGTTTGATTCAGCCGACAAGCTGGGCAACGGTATCCCCCTTTTAATTCAGCAGGATCCAAGAATTGATCTTTTCACATTGGTCGCAATTGTCCAAGTGTTCCTTTAAGAATTCCGAACTCAACACACTGGGTCCACCATGCCAGTTGAGGCTTAAGAGTAGAATTTGATTCCGATGACGGATGTGCTTTCACCAACGCAGCGCAGCTACTGCATGTCCCGCATTCGGGGCAAGAACACCAAACCTGAGCGTCTGATACGAGAGGGATTGTTCGCTCTTGGATTTCGCTACCGACTGCATCAGCGTAACCTGCCGGGATGCCCTGATTTGGTACTCTCCAAGTATAGGGCTGTCATCTTCGTGCACGGCTGCCTTTGGCATGGTCACGAATGTGAACTTTTCCATTGGCCTAGAACTAACCCTTTCTTTTGGCGGAAGAAGATCACCCGCAATTGTCGCAACGACGGATGCAATCTCGCAAAATTGAAGTCGGCGGGATGGCGCACTCTGGTCGTCTGGGAGTGCGCGCTTCGCGGCAAGAACCGAATGAACGGGCAACGGCTGATCCGTAGAGTCGCCAATTGGGTTCTCTCGCAAAAGGGACGAGGTGAAATAACAGGTTCGGCAGCAGGGTAGCAGGCCGCTGGATTCTTAGATTCCTTCTCCGAATCCTTCCAAAGCGATGTCCCCAGAGCCCACGCGACTTCAACCTGTGAGACGCAAACTGTTGACTTCAAAGGTGCTTGAAAAGTGAACTCTGCCTGGCTTCCTGGAGTCAAGCCTGGTAACCTGGCTCTTAATAGAGTTCTTTGGCGTACGGAGGCATGTTATTGAAAGGTCTTGATTTATTCTGTGGAGCGGGTGGGAGCAGTCGTGGCGCCCAAACGGCCGGAATCGATATGGTCGCGGCAATTGACATGTGGGATCTTGCCGAGAAAACTTACCGAGATAATTTTCCCAACGCAAGATTCTATCGGGGCCGATGCGAAACACTCACCCCCGCCATAATTAAGAAGCAAATAGGCACGATCGACATCTTGATCGCATCTCCGGAATGCACGAGTCACACATGCGCAAAGGGAGCATCCCCGCGTTCAGAAAAGAGCCGCGGAACGGCTTTTGAGGTGGTTCGTTATGCCGAAGTGCTTATGCCGCGCTGGATCGTCGTCGAAAACGTCGTCCACATGCGCTCCTGGAGACGGTTTCAGACGTGGCTCAGGGCTATAGCGGAGCTGGGATACAATACGCGGACACAGGTTCTAAATGCCGCCGACTTGGGCGTCCCTCAGACGCGGCGGCGACTAATCGTGACAGCCGACTTGGAGCAAATTCCGCCTGCGGTTAAACCCAGCTCGCTCCCACGGATTCCAATTGCTCAGCTGATTGATTCCACGAGCGGGTTTCGCTACACACCTCTACGTCAGAAGGGTCGAGCCAAACCCACACTAACGCGAGCTCGCCGGGCGATAAGAGCAATAGGCGACCGCGAGCCGTTCCTGATTGTGTATTACGGTTCTGACGGAGCAGGCGGATGGCAACGAGTCGACAGACCGCTGCGTACCATCACAACTGTGGATCGCTTTGGATATGTGCGTCCCTCTGACAACGGGCATGAGCTCAGGATGTTGCAGGTCCCAGAGCTCAAGCGTGCTATGGGTTTCCCCGACGAACACGTTTTTTCGCATGGTACCCGAAGAGACAAGATCAAGTTGATCGGAAACGCTGTTTGTCCGCCCGTAATGAAGAAAGTGATTGAAGTGCTGACATCACCGACCGTTAGAGACGAGGCATGACGGAAGTGTGAGCATGACTCTCAAGACAGAAACGCTCCGTTTAATCATGCGTCACGGCCTGGGATGTTAATGGTTCAGTGAAAATATCGCGGACCGGCTAAATTAGGATTCATTCACTACCTGTCGACTCGATACTTGGCTTCGCGAGATTGGCGTGGAAACCAAAAACCGAATCATCAAGGATCCGGCTCGCTGAAATAATTCGTTCGTTGACCTCATACCACTGCGTTTCGCGATCAAGCAAATCCCTCAAACTCACTCCTTCGGCAACCGTCGCTCTTTCCAGTTCCTGTGCAAGCCGTTTGCCGTTGATCAGAACGAGTGGGTACTTGTCTTCAGCAAGTTCCAATTGCGCTGGTTCACTGAACACACTCGTTGTCACGTATGCCCCCATCCATCCTCTTTGTAATCTGGCAACGACACGCGCCAAGTCGGGTGCAGAAATTGGACTCTTCTGGCACTTGGCTTGTCCCAGAACAACTAGGGGAGTACGACTCAGTTGCCCCCCAGGATCGCCGACATCAAGACGACATACAAAATCGATGCCCATATCTCCAGAACGTTTCGTGACCCACCCACGCTTACACCCGTGCCCGATGATTCGCGTCGCGACATATGATGCCAAGCCTTCGAAAGGATGTTTCTTGTTTGCATAGTAGGCAAAAACCTCATTCAGGACACCTCTCTCGCTCGACGTCAGCGACGTCTGCTCCATGCTCCGCACGATAGCGTTGCGAGCGACGTTTCGACGACACCGTTCGATTGCCGAATGACCATTCTTCACCCAGTCCCGCCAAGCGTCAGGGGCAGTCCTAAGAATCTGAGTCGCATTGAATTTGCCGTTTCGCCGTGCATCGATCCAGGTCCAGTCAAACAGCTCGTTTTCCTTGGCCAGATGGAAAAGCGCGAGTTCGATCGTAAGATTCGAAAAATACCTGCTGGACTTCCGCTCTCGTTGGGTGTTAAGCGTGCAGCGTACTGGTACTCCGTAACCGGAAAACTCACGATACCCTTTGCGATTGCCGAACATCTCTTTCTGCGTGAACACTAGGATTGGCGGAGCGAACACACGCCGTTCTGTCTCGAAATAGAGGTGCTGAACCTCGGCGAACTTCTGATTCCCTCGTCCCTCTAAAGGTGAGCGCGCAACTCTTCGATTGTCTCCATGAAAAAGTGCGTATCCGACATCTGGTTCAACTACGTCGATCCAGGGTGTACCCTCCGTGTCTTTCTTGTAAGGGTTGGTGTGAAAAACAAAGGCTGGAAGTCTGCCGAAAGTCTGCCCCGGCTCGTGCACGCTAGCATAAAAGAACATGCCCTTTTGGAGGTCGGCAGCCTTCGCGCAAGTGCCCCTCGTGAGTTTGAGGTAGCTTGGAACATCTGAGCCCTCAATGGCTGCCCCATGGGGAACGCGAAAAACCTCCCCGATTCGAATTTTCCAGGCCTGTTCGATCGTTTCCATCTTCTGTGCAGCTGCGGTCCCGGTTCGGTCCTGCCAGCAGTCCAAATCGTTATCTGAATTGCGTCCCGCGAAGCATGAGTGCTCCCATCCTTAGTAAATCCGCCTTCCGCTGGCATCCCAAATTCGACCATTGTAAGAGATGCGAGCGACAACACTGCCATCGGTAGCAATCAGATCGCCGCAACCATCCTTCATATCAGATGCGCCGATTCCATACGTATCCCTGTAGAGCTCCCATATCTTAACGATCTGCTTGGCATCGTTGACTGGAAAATGGAGCGTTGGGCAACCAACGGCGGCCAACTTTAAGTATCCGCCGCGGATGGTGATTGCTTCAGATTCCACGCCGTGACCTCCGAACTCGAATGTGCGATGGACGAGTTTTCCTATTAACAGGCTGAGTCTAAACTCGTCATCGAGCTCACTGTTTTGTGAACTCAGTCGCCTTCTTGTGCTCTCGGACGTTATCGTAGCTGACAGCCAGTTGTGATCCGAGCTTCACTTTGTCGCTGTAATCGGTCACGGGTTCGTTGTCCAGCGTTCCGAACACGAGCCGCTTTTGGTCGTCGGTGTGATCGACGATCATCCACATCCACTCGCCGATCCCCGTAGTCTCATCAGGGAATTCGACCTTCAAATAGTCGCCCCGCTCGTAAACAGGCTGACATTTGCCCTGATGATCTCGTGGCAACCAGCAGTTGGGCATCTTCTGGCAATCCTGTCTCAGGGACTTGTTTTGCTGATGCCACCAAAAGCGATTCGCCCTTATCGCGGCTTCGTCGGGCGTCGCGCCAGCCTTGTGCTCTCGGAGAAAGTCGAACGACCAAATGGGCTGCCAGTCCTCCATCTGCATGTTTATCGATTGCAGCGCAGCTTGCACTCGGCTCAGCCAGACTTGGTATGTGTCATCCACTGTTTTTATTGTAAGGCTATGGGCAAAAGTATGCGATCCATTCATTCTTCCTCCAGAGGTTTGATAGTTTGGCGAACGAGCGGCAGCGGAATGAGCTTGCGGTGCTTCGAAGGGCTGCCGCTGGCAAACTCCGATAATTCGACCTCCTCGTCCACATTCAAGTCAAACCTGAATGAGCATAGAGTCTTATCCGTAAACTCCAAGGTCAAGCACTTCCTCTGTTCGTGGTTGCTCCAGTGGACTCGCTTGAGTGTCTTTCCGACGAGTTGTTCGCTGTAATCGGCACGGCTCAACCTACTCATCGTCACCGCCGATCAGGAGTCCAGGATCTGAAATCTCTTCCAGGAGATTCAGCGCTTCCAGCGTGTTGACCTTTCTCCATCCCTTATTCGGGAGCAATCTGCGTTCACTCGGAGCCACGAAGTCTCGGACTTCAAGAACGAATTTGGACAACGCCGGATCAGCGAGGTCTTCATTATCGTCAACGACGACCCACCCAATCTTGGCGTCCTCGACGGCGATCTGTCGTCTGCCAGCAGGGGCTCCGTCGATTATCCTCAGATACGGCATGACAAGGCCGTTGACGCGGAACTGGTACTGACGCTTGCCTTCTCTCATCCCGCCAGCCCCTTTCGTCCGTCCATAGCCGGGTCTGGTTTGGGCGGCATCTTCGGTGCTGAAGCCTGATCACAGAGCGTTTGCAAACGAGCTCTGTGCTTCGCGGTCAGCCCCGTCGCTGCCTCTACCGCACGAGCCGCCTTGCCGAGTTCCTTACTGATCTCGTCAAGATCAACCAGAGTACGCCTGACTTCGTCGCTGAGAGCCGCGTTCTTTTGTAAGAAGTCAGCACCTTCTGCTCGCATCCGTTCGAACAGGGGCTTCAGAACTTCGAGGTCACGCGGGAGCCACTGCCGCGTAGTGCGGAGTATCCAGGTCATCCCGTCCTTGCAGGCCCACCGGGTCTCCTTGTCAACCGAGCGAAGCTGGTTTTCTTCCCGAGCGACCAAGATGGCGACTGGAGTTGACCGTTCCTTGGCGTCCCTGACCAGTTTTGTGATGTCGCTCTCCGTGACAGCCACCTTGTCCTTGTTGTCCACGAGAATTCGCGGTTCAAGCGGGGCACCGCTGGGATCGCGGAACGCCAGCAGGTAGTCGCCATTTCTCGCGAGCTTTTCGCTGACCCACATTCCCAGCCATGTGCGGGCTTCCTCGGCGAAATCCATCTCTTCCCGCTTGCCGATGCGAGCGACCTTCGCCATCTCTGCCTCTAGTTGTTGGTTATGTTCACGGAGCTGGCTGATCTCCCGAAAATAGTCCTCGACGCGGCGATTGAGATGTTCTTTTTGCGACTGCTCAAACCGAAGTTTGTCTTCGAGGCCAAGTCGAACACGTTGGATTTCGGCCTCGAATCGGAGCCAGATGTTCTGCTGGTCTTCCTTGTGTTTTTCGAGAAGCAACCGAAACGCTTCCTCGGCGGACAGCTGGGCAACGCGAGCGGAATCCTTAACACCGAGGCGATCCAGAATCTCCGTTCGCTTCAGTTTGCCTTCGCCCAAACACAGCGGGCATTCGATGGCGTCAGTCGGCATTGATGATCGTGTGCTCAGATAACCTCCATGAGAGTAGAAGAGCTAGGGGGAGGCTTGGGGCGAACAGATTTCCCTACTTCTTGTGCTCGCCGATCAAGAGACCCGCGTCGGCGGTGTTGATCGAGACGAGCCTGCCATGTTCGTCACGGGTCGTGCCGAACTTTTCGCTCGTCCGTCCAATGAGGTGTTCGTGCTCATCCCTGACGAGCGAGTCGAACGAACCCACGTACCCCGTCGTGATCGAGCCAATGATCCTGCGTTGACCGTCCCGAATGAACTCCTTTTTCAGTGACATGTTCCCTCCATTCCTCTTCTACCAATTTCTTCGTGCAAATCGCTAGGAATCCCAACAAAAAGTTGCAGGGATGGCACCATTGTTACCTTTTCGTGTGGTTACTACGAATTATTTCCTGAATTCCTAGCGATTTTCGAAAGGAAATTGGTAGAAGAGGAGTGGGGATTTCATGCACGACTACTACAGCGGACTAAGCGTGGAGGGCCTCATCGAAGAGCAACGAAGGCTCTCGGCTTCCAAGAATCCAGTTGAACGAGTGGTCGCTGCATTGTGCGTGGCTGGCCTGCTCAAAGAGAGGCTCGCCTCATTCACCGATAGGGCAGTTGGGCAGTTGATGTTCGATCACGTGTGGAGCGAACTCAATCTTCTGGGGTCTGAAAGTGTGATCGTTGAAATTGCCAGCGAGCGACTCCTCCACTGTTCCCCCGTGCTAGTCAACAACGTAAAGGAGAATTTCAACCGATGAAAAAAGCTGCCATTTACGTCCGCGTCTCTACTCCCGACCAGCACGTGGAATCTCAGGTGTACGATCTTCGAGAGTTGGCGGCACAGCGAGGATTCGAGGTTGTCCACGAATACGAAGATCGGGGTGTTTGCGGAAAGAGGGCCCGCCGTCCCGGTCTTGACGCTCTCATGGCGGATGCACGGAGCAAGAAGTTCTCGGTCGTGCTGGTCGCGGCATTCGACCGCATTGCAAGGAGCACTCGGAATTTTCTACAAGTGATCGACGAGTTGGACAGTATGGGGATTGAATTCATCTCGCGGCGAGAAAACGTCGATACGAGCGGGCCGATGGGGCGTCTTTTCGTGACGATCATCTCGGCGATTGCAGAACTAGAGAGGTCGCTTGTGGTGGATCGAGTCAAATCTGGAATGCGGCGAGCGAAGCTCGAAGGGCGGCAGATCGGGCGTGCACGGCTGGATGTAGATCGGGAGCAGATCGTTCGCGACCGCCGCACGGGAATGTCGCTGACGCAGGTTGCCAAACGCCATAACATTTCGAGAGCCTCAGTATGCCGATTGATGAAAGAGGTTGGGGCTGCCGATCCTGATCCCTCCTTACAGGAGACGGTGCTTTGCGTTGTACCCGTTTCTGACGTGCAACCGATGCACTGACTTTTCATTCGGGAGGGACATGAACACCAAGAATCTGAGGCTCTCGACAATGGCGACTGGTCATTTGGAGCGGATGATTGACGACGCCGCGTGGACTACCTATCCGCTGCACATGGTCGTGGGCGTCATCAAAACGTTCGCCTATACCGCCCTCGCCATCCTGTGCTTAGTTTTCCCGTGTGCCTCTGGATGTTTACGGCCAAAGACGGTCGTGCGGAACTCATCAAGGACTTCGCCATCAATTCACTGTACTAGGCGGCGTCGGAATGCTGACTTGTTTGAACCGTTCAAGTTTCAACAAGGTTGGCGCTCTCACGGCCTGTATTTCAGATTTATCCCACATCACCAAGAACGCTGGTTCAAACTTCTTCGGTTCATCAATCGTTAAATTCTCTCCACTCAAAGTCGCCATCTGCACTGCTTGAGGAGCTTCGGCTTTGGCCTGTTCGGGTGAGTCCGCCTCGAAGAACACCTGCCCTTCCTTTCGCACTCCACCTATGGTTAATTCGATTGCGACAGAGTACATGCTCATGACTTTTCTCCTATCTGGCGACTGCACGCGGCACTTCCGATTACCCAAAAACAACGACTTTCTCATTCAGCAGTGAGCGAAACGCATTTTATCGGACAGCATGCGGGCAAGGTCAAGTCTGGGATTTCAAAATGACTCTATTAGAAACATGATGTGCTGGGGTCGGGGCAGATGGAGATCGCCAAGCCCAGCAGAATCAGTGCTGTTCCAAAAGGCTGAAAACAGCGCCCTCATTTTTCGCGGCCTTTCGCCCCCTGTTTCGCCTCGGCGGAAGATGGTCAGCCAGTATACCTTTTGGCCACCTGCGTCATAGGAGATCGCGGACCACGGCCCCCGCACGCGAGGCTTGGCTCTGGACTATAATTTCTTGCGACCGTTCCTTCGAATGAAGCCTACCAAGAGAATTCGGACTGTTCTGTATGGCGATCAGCGGCTCTCAAGCGCGGAGCTTGAAATACTTCACACCCCTGCGATGCAGAGGCTTTACGGTCTCAAACAGCTGGGGCTAACCGATCGCGTTTTCATAGACGCATCCCATGCTCGCATTCATCATGTCGTGGGCGTGCTACAACAGGTTGACAAGTTGGTCGACGCCATCGTCAACAATCTCAAGCGAAGCTCGCGAACCTTGCGTATAGGGGCTTCAGGAGCTCCAAAAGAGAACCAACAGACCTTCTCGGCAGGGGAACTAGCAGGTTTTGTTGAGAGGCGTAGGCCAGTCATCAGGCTCGTCGGCCTTCTTCACGACCTGACGCATGCGCCTTTTGGACACACTGTTGAAGACGAAATCCGACTCGTGGGAACTAAACACGATGAGCCAGCCCGTCAGGCTGATGCGTTCTACCGGCTGCTGTGTCAGTTGGTTGCTTGGCTTTCGGTCGAAATCAATGCGTCCAACTCTAAGGGCCTCCCAGAGCAGCTAAAGCCGTTTCTGTCTGACGCTGCGCAAGCGAATCTGCCCGATCCTTCCGAGGTGGGACGCCACGGCCGACGCTTGCTTTCTGACATGGACTCTTCGCGAGTCAGCGCGTGCTGGCGGTTGTCGTGCCGGGAACTCGCCGAGCTGTTTGCGCAGCTTGGATGCGCAATGACCGCACTCCTCCACCTCGAAGCGTTGCACAAGCCAACACTAACCGAGCGCGATTTGCCTAATGAAGGAGAATACGAGTTTCAGGTAGCAATCCGCCTCGCACTAACTGGTACGGCATTTGAGGGGCTGCTGCGGGAGTTCGAGTTCAAACCTAACCGTGAAGCTTTCATGCTAGACGTTGTCGGCAACACGGTTTGTGCCGATCTCCTTGACTACGCCAAGCGTGACAGTCACTTCGCTGGTCTGCATCTCGACTACGACGCGGATCGAATTGCGGAAAACTTTACTCTCGTCAGCCTCGACGCGTCAGCTTATGAACTGAGCCACCCGCAGATCAATGGCGGGAGCGCTTCCCACCGAGGCAAAGTACCAAAAGGTCGGTCGGATCCGTTCGCTGGGTGGTGCCTTAGAACAGCGATCTCACTCGTCTCTCACAAATATAGAACGGATGTTCCGAGTGAGCTGATGAATTTGCTGAACGTGCGATTTTACCTGTATGAACGCGCGATATATCACCCAACCAAGTGTGCGGCGGGATCGATGCTCGGTACTGCCCTCCAGCTTCTTGGCTGGCGGGGGCCAGGAACAAGCGAAGTGCGTCCGACTCTCCCCGCGCATCTGCGATTTGTTGGGGACGACGTGTTCATTCATGACATCCGCGCCGCGTTAGACTTCATCCTCGATTGGACTGGGAAACTCCCCGAGGAGACCCGCATTGATGCCGAAGGCATAGCGAAGATCGAAAACATGGATCGTGTCCATAATGGTCTGGTACCCGCGCTTCTGAGTCTGCGTGTCGGTCAAAGCGCTACTCAAGTACAAGGCGAACTTACGGCTGCCCGTTTGTTGCTGGATCGTCTTGCAGCTCGGCGTTATTTCCGACCTGTTTTTCGAGCACTGCCGAGTTCGACCGATACGAGATTACAAGCCGGTGCCGAAGCCCTGGCCGAGGTATTCCGCCAGCCCGACACTAGGTATGAGGCAGAAAGGCAAATTGAAAAGCAATCTCAGCTCCCTCTGGGCACAATCACGATTCACTGCCCGACAAGAACAACCGCGAGGAAAATCGCTAATGTTCTGCTAACGAAGCGTGGCGAAGATGACGTGGATGAGATTTGCAAGCTCCAAGACATCGGATCGTTGGACGGACCGATCTTTGGCGAACATCAAAAGGCAGTGAAGGCGGTCGAACAGATGTATGGATCGATGTGGCGTCTGACGGTGTACGTGGCCCCAGAACATTTGCCTCGGTACGCTGAGATCGCCAGGATCGCTGGGCAAGTCATATTCAAGACGATCGACGTCCATGATCAGTTCGGGGATCGGCCCGAGACCTCTTGGAAGAACGACCCTCACCTTGAGCGGGAACTCGCAACCAAGCTCGCTCCTCCACGAGGTGATCGCCACTCCCCGCAAGGTAAACCGAGCAGTCTCAGCGAGCTGGCGGGTCTACTGAGTGACCAAGTTATCGAATCCGGCCTTTTCGCGGATGTTGCTCCAGAGCTTCTTGAGACCACCCAGGGCTTCTCGCCTGACGTGCGCACACGAATCGAAAAAGCCCTGCTGACGGCTTTGAGCCCCGAAAGCATGGTTTCGGATACTAAACCTGGTGAGCCTGACCCGGCTCAGCGGGTGGATCGGGTGATCAATGTATTCAGAACACACGTCAAGAAGCCAAAACGTCAAGATATCGACGATTTCAAGCGCCGATATTATGAGCCTCTAAGCAAGCTGTCACATGGGGCTTTTGACGACACCATCTCCCAACTCCAAGCTGCGATCGCCGAGACACAACTACTTGATCAGCAGGCGACGACCGTCCATCGAGGCTACAAGTTCAACACGCTTCTGGAAGTGCTGGATGATTTGCTTCGAAAACATGCTGTATCGCTACCCTCCCCAGCCAAGGATGATCTATTTGGAGGTCGAAGGTGATGCGACCCGCAAGATATTGGCGAGCTGATAATTTGGCGGACTTCCTACCCAGTACGCTTGGTATGTTCCGCCCCCCTGTTGATCTATTCGCTGTTGCGCGACACCGACGCGTGAAGAAGGTCGCCTTCCGTTTCATGATCCCCCGTGGTGTTCTCCTGCCAGTCGAGGGAGGGTTTGAAGTCTATCTGCGGGACTCGAATCGAAAGGACTTCGACACTTCTGAAACCGAACCAGAGGGACTTCTATCGCCTCGTCAACGGTTCTCGTTAGCGCACGAAATCGCCCATACGTTTTTCTATAAGTTTTCGGGGTCCGTTCCCGCTCCAGATGATGCGGTCTCAAATGGACCAGAACTGGAAAAGATCTGCGACCGAACGGCTGGCCACATTCTCGTCCCAACAGATCTCCTTAAGCGCGAGGTCGGGGACTACGAGAGGATCGACGCAGCTTTTGTTCGCTCGGTTGCCTCCAAGTTTCGAGCATCTCTGACTGTACTCATTGAGCGCCTCAGCATCGTCGAGCCTTCAAATCCCTTTGAACGTTGCGTTCTTCTTGCCAAGAGGCTGGATGGCGACGCAGAGATCCGAGCAGTCTACTTTGGTGTTGGGCTGCTCCGCACCCTTACAAGACCGAGCAAATATACACGGGTAACTGAGTGGATTGCGGAGTTTCCGCGTCGCGCGATCGAGAAACAAGAGGATGCCGATTGGAACATCACGTGGAGGGGACGACCAATCACGTTCATAAAGACGGAACTAGGAGGAAGTGGTGATTTTCTTCTCCAAGTGCAACCAGCCACCGACTCTAGAACGCTCGGATTTGCGTCGCTGGGAAGGCCTTCACAACACCTAGACTGAAGATGAGGGGGTATTAACTGAGCCAATCGAACTGGGATGAAAAATCCGTTAGGGACAACGACTCGATCTCACAATACGCGCTTTGCGAGTCTCGCCACGTTCGTGCCATTGACGGCAATCAAACACGCCGAGATAATTCTTCTCCTGTCATCGCTGCGAGGATCTCAGGCGCTGAGTCGGGTACTGCACAAAATGAGAAACGAGTCAGTTACCAGGGAGTGTCACCAGGGTGTTTGCCCGTTTGTACCGCTGATCGGTAAACGTACAATAACAGTCAATCGCTCGTCTCAACTCGGAGCACCTTATGAACGCCATGCCAGTAGTTCCCGTGATCGATCCTCAGCCCATTTTGGACTTGATTCGTCAAAAGGGTGGCGAATGCTTATTCAATGATGCAGTACAGGCATTGGTTGACCTGGGGCAGTCAGAGTCTTCTGCCCGAGACGCTTTGTGGCGCCTGTTATCCGACGGAACAATCGAGTTTACCGTCGATCGGCATCTGACAGTCCCTAAGCCCGATGCGCTCGACGGTGCCGCAGGATAAAGCCATCACAAAAAGCAGTCCAGTATCGCTGGTTGAACGAACAGACCGCTTCTATCGCGACAAAGCTCCCGACAATCGTATGGCATTCCAGCGAGATCGGGATCGAATCCTGTACACTACGAGCTTTCGACGACTTGCAAGAGTTACCCAAGTGGTGTCGTCGGATGAGGGACACGTTTTCCACAATAGACTGACGCACTCTCTTCAAGTTGCGCAGGTCGGTCGTCGGATTGCGGAGAAGCTCCTCAGAGAGAACAAAGCTAGTAACTTCGATATCGACCCTGACGTGGTTGAAGCAGCTTGCTTAGCACACGATCCTCAGGGGTCACATCAAAAGCGGCCAACGGTGGTCACTTCAAAACCGGCCAACGAAAGTGGCCTGGGACTAGGTTGTTTTACTCCGTCGCCTCCTGAGGAGGCAAGTCTGTTTTCGTGCGCCAACTCCGTGGACCGCATTTGAGTACATGACCGTGATGGAGGAGGCGATCGAGCATGGCGGTAACGGCGGCGCTGTCGCCGAGCAGTTTGCCCCAGTCGTCCACCGGTCGGTTCGAAGTGAGCAGAGTACTGGCGCGCTCATAGCGCCGCATTACGATTTCCAGTAAGTCCTCGGCGGCAGTCATGGGTAACTTGCGCATACCCAGGTCGTCGATGATCAGAAGCGGGACGGAAACGAACAGTTCCATGCATTCTTTGCGGGTTCCATCGATGGTGGCTTCGGCCAAGTCATCGAGTAGTTTGTGGGTTTCGCGATAGAGCACGCGATAACCCTGTTGGATTGAGGCTTGTCCGATGGCCTGAGCGAGATGACTTTTGCCAGTGCCAGGCGGCCCGAGAAACAAACCGTCTTCGTGGCGAGCGATGAAGGCACCGGTCGCCAGATCGAACACCAGACTGCGATTCATCTTTCGGTTGAAGTTGAAGTCGAAGTTGTCGAGAGTTTTCTGAGGGTCTCGGAACTCGGCCTGTTTTTTTCTGCGCTCCAGCAGTCGCTCGCCCCGACGAGTGAGTTCGTCGGAGACAAGGCAGGAGAGGAAGTCGATCGGGGGCATGGCTTCGGCCTGAGCTTGGCGAAGGCGGGTTTCGAGCACGGCCGCGATTCCGCCCAATCGTAGTTGTCCTAAAGCTCGGTTCAACTCAATGAGGTTCATCTTCTGGCTCCTGAGTTCTGAGGTTGATGAGATCGCGGTAGTGGACCAGCTCGCGAATGAGCGGATCGACTTGCCGCAAGGTGAGTTGTGGGGCACGTTCGAGATAGCGACGAACGAAGCGGTACTCATGCACTCCTATTTCCAGAGCAGCCGCGCAGGCATCCTCGACCGCGGCCGTACCGAACTTCTTGGCCAGCGAGAGCACGCCCAGGATGCGACGAATGCCGGCTTCTCCGAGTTGGCTATAAATAAGGTGGCAGAGCGTACCGATGTGAGAACCGGCTCGTCCGGCTCGCCACAGTAACTGGGAAACCTGAAGCGGCATGTGCTGGGGACGATCTTCTTTCTTAATGCGATACCAGCCACGTTTCTGCCGTACGTGCTCTCGCAGCAGCAGTCCGTTTTTGGGATCGAGGATGCGAACATAAAGCTCATCCCACTGCACATTCACTTCTCGTCCGATCCAGCCCGGCGGCAGGCCGTAGTAGGCGGCATCGACTTCGACGCAACCGTCCAGATTCACGCCCCGTTTGCCATGCTGGTAGTAGCGAAAAGGTTCCAGGGGAAGCGGCAGCAAGCTTGGTTTCTCTTCGGCAAACATGGCGGTGACTTGTCGTTTTGTGGTGCCATGAATGCGGGTATCGGCACAGCTTGCCTCCCAACGATCCAGATGGGCTTGGGCTTCCTCCAGGCTCTCAAAGCGTTTTCCCTGGAGCGCTCGTTGCGCGTGGCCGACGCCGGATTCCACTTTTCCCTTTCGATCTGGATCCTTGATCCGACAGGGCAGGGCGACCGCGCCATAGTGCGCCAGGACGTCACGATAGAGAGGATTCAGAGTGGGATCGTAGATGTCAGGGACGAGCACGCCCTCGCGCAGATTATCCAGAACCACGACCCGCGTAGCGCCACCCAGGCGACGGAATGCTTTCTCATGTAACTCGGCCCAGATGCGCGAACTGGAGCGAAACGTCAGAAAGCGTGCTGCCTTGCGGCTACAGCCGAGCACCATCACGAACAGTCGGGTACGGCGATATTTTCTGGTCTGCGGATCACGGACCATCGCGCCCGTGCCGTAGTCCACCTGGGATTCTTCTCCTGGTCCGGTCCGAATCACCGCGCGTGCCTGCAGTGGCTGCTTGCCACGCAACTTGCGCACGTAGCGCTTGACCGTCTGATAGCTACCGCTGAACCCGCTCTCCGATACCAGGTCTTGCCAGATTGCGGTGGCAGTGCGACCCCGGCTCAGACCTAACTCGATCGCTTCACGAAATGGTTCGCAGACACTTCGTTTAGCATCGGCCGCTTCCAACTCCACGCCAAACCCGGTGGTCACTTCATTGGCCGGTTTTGCGCCTTTCGCTTTTGCTCTTTCCTTAGTAGAAAGGTTTTCGGGGTTGGGGTCGGCCGTTCTCTCCACTTGGCCTGCGTCAGAGCCGGTAGTCACTTCGTTGGCCGGTTTTGCCGGCGCCCGCCGCCCCCACGCACCCGGCAGACGCACCCCGACACCGGCCGCCTTCAGATAGGCGCTAGCCGTTTCTCGCCGCACCCCGGTCTCCTGCTCGATGCGCCGCAACGGCCATCCCAGTCGTCCCAGGGCTATTACTTGTTGTCGTTTCGCTTCGCTCAAGACGTTGCTCATGCCGACAGAAGCTACAACACCTCATGTCGGAATCAACGTCCCAGGCTCTTACTCTCGTTGGCCGGTTTTGAAGTGACCCTCATTGGCCGGTTTTGAGTGACCCCTAAGGGCACACGATATCGGACACCCCCCATTTGGTCACATTGCCGAGCACGAACTAGACCAGATCGCGACGGAAAATGGGTTAAAGGATGGATTCGAAGGCAATGCCCAGTCGTTTCGAATCGTAACAAGACTTGCGATGGGGTCGACCGATAACGGGCTCAATCTTACAAGAGCAACCCTGAACGCCATCCTTAAGTACCCCTGGCGCCGTCGGCAGAACCCCAAAAAGATGGACAAGTGGGGTGCGTACGACTCCGACACTCCGCTGTTCGATTGGGCAAGGGGATTGGGTCCCGATCCTTTCGTCAAGTCCAACGAGGCAGAATTGATGGACTGGTCCGATGATGTTACGTATTCCGTCCATGACGTGGATGATTTCTATCGTGCTGGTGTCATTCCGCTCGACCGTCTTGTTCTGGATGCAGAGGAGAGGGGCCGTTTCTACACAGAAGTTTTTGAGCGGAGGAAGGGAAAGCTGCCTGAAAACATGGACGAGATATACCTTCGCGGCGCTTTCGATGCATTGGTGGAGCAACTCCCGATTCGGAAACCCTTTTCGCCAACCCAAGCAGATCGCGTACGCTTGCGCTGGGTGACGTCTACACTGATTCGCAACTTCGTGACAACGGTCCGAGTGCAGGCGACAGGTGGTCGACTTCGAATTGTCATTGAAAAGAAAAGGCGCGCCGAGATCTTCATGTTGAAGCAACTGACTTGGCACTACGTCATCAAGAATCCAGCTCTAGCGACGCAGCAACACGGACAGCGCACAATTATCCGACAGCTGTTCGACACCTTCTATCGAGCGGGGACGAGCAACGCTCCTAATCTCGATTTGTTTCCGATCAGTGTCAGAGAGCTTCTTCCTCCTTTGCCAGCAAGGAAACCAGCAACTAAACAAGCCCTGGCCAGGACAATCCTTGACTTCATCGCAAGCCTTACAGAAGAGCAAGCCATTGCTACACACCATCGCATCCATGGCATCAACCTCGGATCGTCGCTGGTCTTTAGGGTTCGCTGAGTATTAACGAAATCGGAACCGGAAACTACAAGAAGAGTCGATTCTGAATCTCGGTGAGTTTCACGGGTGCGGAGCATTCCTCGTCGTCGTTCACCACGTGGTTGATCCGAGTGCTTATGGGATAGCAACGCATGAAGCAAGCATCGTACGGCTTCAACATTTCTGAAGCCGCTGCTACATTCTGCATTCCTGGATCTAACCAGAGTTCGTAGCTGTCTGGATCGAGTATGACTGGCATACGGTCGTGGACGGCCGAGGTCACCGCGTTCGGGGTCGTGGTCAAAATCGAGCAGGTCTTGACCCAGTTCCTTAGGGGTCAGTCAAAACCGGCCAATGAGGGTCACTTCAAAACCGGCCAACGAGAGTAAGAGCCTGGGACGTTGATTCCGACATGAGGTGTTGTAGCTTCTGTCGGCATGAGCAACGTCTTGAGCGAAGCGAAACGACAACAAGTAATAGCCCTGGGACGACTGGGATGGCCGTTGCGGCGCATCGAGCAGGAGACCGGGGTGCGGCGAGAAACGGCTAGCGCCTATCTGAAGGCGGCCGGTGTCGGGGTGCGTCCGCCGGGTGCGTGGGGACGGCGGGCGCCGGCAAAACCGGCCAACGAAGTGACCACCGGGTCCGACGCAGGCCCAGTGGAGAGAACGGCCAACCCCAGCACCAACCCCAACCCCGAAAACCTTTCTACTAAGGAAAAAGCAAAAGCCAAAAGCGCAAAACCGGCCAACGAAGTGACCACCGGGTTTGGCGTGGAGTCGAAAGCAGAAAATCCTAAACGGAGTGTCTGCGAGCCCTTTCGTGAAGCGATCGAACTGGGTCTGAGCCGGGGCCGTGATGCCACCGCAATCTGGCAAGACTTGGTATCGGAGAGCGGGTTCGGCGGTGGCTATCAGACGGTCAAGCGCTACGTGCGCAAGTTGCGTGGAAAGCAGCCACTGCAGCCACGCGCGGTGATTCGGACCGGTCCAGGAGAAGAATCCCAAGTGGACTACGGCACGGGCGCAATGGTCCGTGATCCGCAGACCAGAAAATATCGTCGTACCCGACTGTTCGTGATGGTACTCGGCTGTAGCCGCAAGGCAGCACGCTTTCTGACCTTTCGTTCCAGTTCGCGCATCTGGGCCGAGTTACATGAGAAAGCATTCCGTCGACTGGGTGGCGCTACGCGGGTCGTGGTTCTCGATAATTTGCGCGAAGGCGTGCTCGTCCCTGACATCTACGATCCCACTCTGAATCCTCTCTATCGCGACGTCCTGGCGCACTATGGCGCCGTAGCCCTGCCCTGTCGGATCAAGGATCCGGATCGAAAAGGAAAAGTTGAATCCGGCGTCGGCCATGCCCAACGAGCGCTAAAGGGAAAACGCTTTGAGAGCCTGGAGGAGGCCCAAGCCTATCTGGATCGTTGGGAGGCAAGCTGTGCCGATACCCGCATTCATGGCACCACCAAGCGCCAAGTCGCCGCCATGTTTGCCGAAGAAAAACCAACCTTGCTGCCGCTTCCCCTGGAACCTTTTCGCTACTACCAGCACGGCAAGCGGGGCGTGAATCTGGACGGTTGCGTCGAAGTCGATGCCGCCTACTACGGCCTGCCGCCGGGCTGGATCGGACGAGAAGTGAATGTGCAGTGGGATGAGCTTTACGTGCGCATTCTCGATCCCAAGAACGGGCTGCTGCTGCGCGAGCATGTGCGCCAGAAACGCGGCTGGTATCGCATCAAGAAAGAAGACCATCCGCAGCACATACCGCTTCAGGTTTCCCAGTTACTGTGGCGAGCCGGACGCGCCGGCTCTCACATCGGTACGCTCTGCAACCTTATTTATACGCCAACTCGGAGAAGCCGGCATTCGTCGCATCCTGGGCGTGCTCTCGCTGGCCAAGAAGTTCGGTACCGCCGCGGTCGAGGATGCCTCTGCGGCTGCTCTCGAAATAGGAGTGCATGAGTACCGCTTCGTTCGTCGCTATCTCGAACGTGCCCCACAACTCACCCTGCGGCAAGTCGATCCGCTCATTCGCGAACTGGTCCACTACCGCGATCTCATCAACCTCAGAACCCAGGAGCCAGAAGATGAACCTCATTGAGTTGAACCGAGCTTTAGGGCAACTACGACTGGGCGGAATCGCCGCCGTGCTCGAAACCCGGCTTCACCAAGCTCAGACCGAAGCCATGCCCCCGATCGACTTCCTCTCCTGCCTCGTCTCCGACGAACTCACTCGTCGTGGCGAGCGACTGCTGGAGCGAAGAAAAAAACAGGCCCAGTTCCGCGACTCTCACAAAACTCTCGATAACTTCGACTTCAACTTCAACCGAAAAATGAATCGCAGCCTGGCGTTCGATCTGGCTACCGGTGCCTTCATCGCACGCCACGAAGACGCTTTGTTTCTCGGGCCACCTGGCACTGGCAAAAGTCATCTCGCTCAGGCCATCGGACAAGCCTCTATCCATCAGGGCTATCGCGTGCTCTATCGGGAGACCCACAAACTGCTCGACGACTTGGCAGAAGCCACCATCGATGGAACCCGCAAAGAATGCATGGAACTGTTCGTTTCCGTACCCCTTCTGATTATCGATGACCTGGGTATGCGGAAGTTACCCATGACGGCCGCCGAGGACTTATTGGAAATCGTAATGCGGCGCTATGAGCGCGCCAGCACTTTGCTGACTTCGAACCGGCCGGTGGACGACTGGGGCAAACTGCTCGGCGACAGCGCCGCCGTTACCGCTATGCTCGATCGGCTCCTCCATCATGGCCATGTACTCAAATGTGGTCCACGGAGTTGGCGAACGAAAACAGACTTGCCTCCTCAGGAGGCGGCGGAGTAAAACAACCTAGTCCCAAGCCAACTTTCGTTGGCCGGTTTTGAAGTGACCACCGTTGGCCG
>CAVTLV010000008.1:0-25055 GCA_963735695.1 uncultured Acidobacteriota bacterium
TCCCGGCATAGATCTGATAATTGATAACCTCGGACTGCTGGCCGAGATACTGTCCCAAGGCTTGCGCCACACGGGTCGTCTGTTCCAGTGGCGTGCCATCGGGCATGTCAATGATGACCTGGAACTCACTCTTGTTGTCGAAGGGGAGCATTTTTACGCGAACCCACTTCAACGGGACAAAAGTGACCGCGGCGAGCAGCAACAACACGACACCACCAAGAAACATCCAGCGGCGGCCCGCGTCGCGGATGAGCGGGTTCATCATCCGGCGATACAGGCGGGTGGTCCAACCTTCGGTCTCGTGCCCGGAATTGTCGCTACCGCCCGCATGTTTCTTCAGCAGCCTCAATGCTGCCCACGGCGAAACTACGAAGGCCACCATCAACGAAAACAGCATGGCTGCCGAGGCACCCACTGGGATCGGGCGCATGTACGGACCCATCAGGCCGCGCACAAAGGCCATGGGCAGGATCGCGCCGATTACTGCGAACGTGGCGAGAATCGTCGGATTGCCAACTTCGTCTACCGCCTCGACCGCGACTTCAGATAACGATCGCCCTCGGCTTTCCGGCAACCGAAAATGGCGCACGATGTTCTCGACCACAACGATAGCGTCATCGACCAGGATGCCGATGGAAAAGATCAACGCAAACAATGTGACTCGGTTCAGAGTGTAGCCATACAGGTAGAAGACGGCGAGCGTGAGGGCAAGCGTGACCGGCACTGCCAGCAGTACGACGCCTGATTCCCGCCAGCCTAGCGCAAGTGCAATCAGCAATGTGACCGACAACGTTGCGATCAGGAGGTGTTTAAGAAGTTCGTCGGATTTGTCTTTCGCAGTCTCCCCATAGTTACGCGTGACTGTGATGTTCAGATCATCTGGAAGCATATACCCGCGCAAAGCCTTGAGTTTGTCCAGCACACGCTCTGAAATGTCGGTGGCGTTCGTACCTTTGCGCTTCGAAAGCGTGATGGTTACCGCGGGATATTCCGCGCCCGCGGTTTGTCCTGCGCCGCCTTTTGCGTTTGCAAACAGCACGTAAGTATTGGCTTCGGCTGGGCCGTCCTCAAGCTTCTCCGCTACATCGCGCAAGTAGACGGGGCGTCCGGCGTGAACTCCCACTACAACCTGACGCAGGTCGTCGAGACTCGTGAAAAAAGTTCCGGCTTCGACCTGAAACTCGCGATTGTCGCGCGCAAAACTGCCGGCTTGGCCACGGCTGTTCGCGTTCTGGAGTTGCCCCACGATCGCGCCCGGCGTAAGGCCATAGGCCGCAAGCCGTTGAGTGTCGAGCACGACTCGTATTTGCCTCGGCTGCCCCCCGATGATCTTGGTCTCAGAAACGTCGTTGAGCGGCTTGAGTGAATTTTCCAGCTCACCCGCGATTCGCCGCAGGCGATAGGAGTCATAGTCTTTCCCCCACAACGTCAGGGCCATGATCGGCACGTCGTCAATCGATCGGACCTTGATGATCGGTTGTGAGACGCCAGGCGGGATACGATCAAAGTTCGAGTAGAGCTTGTTGTAGGTCTGTACGATCGCATCTTCTTCTCTGGCGCCAACGTAGAAACGTACAACCAGCATGCTCACGCCGGGATGACTGATCGAGTAGATGTACTCAACGCCCGGCACTTCGCGCAGTAACTTCTCCATGGGAAGGCTGACGCGCTGTGCCACCTCGTCAGCCGACGCACCCGGCATCTGAACAAAAACGTCGAGCATGGGCACTACGATCTGGGGCTCTTCTTCCCGCGGGGTCTTGAGAATGCTGAAAGCACCCAGAAGCAGCGCAGCGACGATCACCAGCGGTGTCAGTTTCGAATCAATGAAACTGTGGGCAATGCGACCGGCCAGCCGCAAGCCCTTCGGGGGCTGTATCAGCGACTTGGATTTGCTGTCAGCCATTACTGGACCTCAATCCGTTTGCCATTCAGGTCGAGTGCACCCGGTTTGGCCACGAGCTGCTCGCCATCCTGGAGGCCTGCCAGCACTTCGACCTCGGCCCCGGACGGCTTCCCCAAAGTGATGTAGCGCAAGCTCGCAACCTTGTTTTGGTCCAGCACATAAATGCCCTGCAATTGGCCGCGTTCGACGACCGCCGAACGCGGAATCAACAGCGCCTGCCGCTCGCCGCGAGAAAACTGGGCTCGCCCGAACAGCCCCGAACGTAGCCGAGTGTCTGTGGGCAAATCGATCTTCACCAGGAACGTGCGACTCGCGGCGTCCGCGGCTGGGACGATTTGCACAACCTTGCCTTTCAGACCCGCGTTGTCGAGGGCATCGATGACAAGCGAAACCTGCTCTCCTGTTCGGACATACTGGAGATCGTTCTCGTTGACGGTGGCCTCCAGTCGATAGCGGCGCACGTCCTCGACGGTGAAGATCGGCATGCCAGGTGAAGCCAGCGTGCCGGAATCGGCTTTCTTCTCCGTCACGACGCCCTCGAACGGCGCCCGAATCCGCGTGTAATCCAGAGACGTGCGTGCCTGGCTCAATGCTGCCTGCGCCTGGGCTTGGCCTGCCTTTGCCATATCGCGACGAGCGAGAGCCGCTTGTTGCCGAGCTTTCACCTCGTCGAACTCCTGCGGACTCACCGATTTCTTTTCGTAGAGGTTCTGGTAACGCTTCAGCGTTGATTCCGCGAGCGCCAGGTCGGAATCTGTTCCGACAAGTTGCTGTTGAGCAGCAAGGTCGGCGGCGGTCGAGCGGTCTACTGCGGCTCGCGGCTGGGAGTCGTCGATTACGGCGAGCACTTGACCGCGCTGAACGTGGTCTCCTTCGTGAGCCCGGATCTCGACGATGTTCCCCATCATCTGACTGGCGGCGTCGCTGGTTTGAGCGGCACGTACCGTGCCTACCGCTTCCAGCAAATCGGGCACGTTGGCCTGCTGCACGGCGAGCACGGGAATGTTCCGCACGGTTTCCGGCGACGGAGCCGTGCGGGTTTGCTCGCTAGAGCAGCCAGCGAGGCTAATGGTCGCGAGAAGCGCTAATAGCGAAAGTCTGAGTCTCGTATTCATACGATTCATGGCATCACCACGGGAGATTGCGGATTCAAGCTTCCGATCGCCAACTCCAAGTTGGCGTAGCTGGTCTGGAAGTGACAAACCGCCTCCCAGTAGTCGGTCTGGCTGCGGCGCGACGCATCTTCAGCGCCCAACAAATCGGTAAGCGTGGTCAGTCCGCTGTCGTAGCGGTCTTGGTTGATGCGCAGACTCTCCTGGGCCTGGGCGATTGCCGCTCGGGCCACTTCGATCTGCTGCCGATCGGCATCCGTCTCGTAATAAGCTCGCCTCACTTCGAAGCGAACGGCATCGCTGGCTGCCTGCTTCATCGCCACACCCTTTTCTTCGAGGGCTCGCTGCCGGGAGAGTTCCGCCCGTTTTGCACCGCCTTGAAAGATGTCGAATTGCACTTCGATCCCGCCCAGCCAGTTGTTGCCCCCGCCACCGGCGACGAACGTAGGGTTATCCATTTCCCAGCCTGCAAAGGCGTTCACCCGCGGGCCAAATGACGACTTAGCAATCGATACGTTCTGCCGCTGGGCTTGTTCCTCGGAGGCAATCCGCTTCAAGTCGGGTCGATTTGCTAGTGCCTGCTTCTCGACTTCCCTGAGCACAGGGGCGGGAAGCGTGCGCTCAGCCAAGGCTTCGGTAGTCTGGAACTGAGAATCAAGGGGCACGCCCATCGCCGTGTTCAGCTGTGCCCACGCCATTTCCAGAGTGTTCTTGGCCCGGATCACTTCCTGCTGGCGCGCTGCCATGCGAACCTTCGCTGTCAGCAGATCTGACTCTACAGTCAGTCCGCTGTCGAATCTCACCTGGCTAAGGTCCATGATCGAGTGGGCAGTTTTGGCCGACTGCTCGGCAACTTCCAGTTCCTTGGCTGCCAATAGAACGTCGTAGTAGGAACCGACCACCCGGAAGACAATCTCCTGATCCGTGCGGTCCAGTTGGTGTCTGGCCGCCTCGTTCATCTGTTTTGCCTGATTGATGCCGTGCCAAGTGGCGAACGAGTCAAACAGGTTCCAGGTTCCCCCAAACCGCGTGCTGAAGTTGCCGAAGGGCGGAGGCGTGTTGAGCTTGTTCAGTGTGAAGTCGGCCTGGGTAAAATGCTGCTGTCGTAGCTTGCTCCCGAACACGTAAACGGGGTCATCACCACGAGTCGCCGTTTCCGAAAGACTCAAGTGCGGCATGAGGAAGGAACGCGCGGCGCGAACACCCGCAGAGGCCACCTTCGTATCCGCCATCGCCACCTTACGCAGTGGATTTTTCTCCAGCGCGATATTCACCGCCTGCTGCACGGTGAGGGATGAAGGCTGCGCCTCTTGTTGAGCTGAGGCTGCCCCCAAAGACAGCCACGCAACAGCGACACTCAGAAGCGCTTTGAAGAGACCTTTCAACCTTGCACTCCCGCGGCCTGAGCTGGCTTCATCCATTCAGTCTTGTCATCAACGATTTCGTAGGTTGTATGAAAACTCGCGGTCTTCTGGACCATGGCTCCCACCGAGCAGTACTTCTGTTCGGACAGACGGATTGCCTCCTCCAGTGCCGCCGCGTCGATTTCAAAGCCGGTTACTACATGGTGAATTCGCACTGCGGTAAACACCTGGGGTGGGCGTTCCGCTTGATCGGCTTCGACCCGCACTTCGTAAGCGGTGACTTTTTGGTGATACTTCTGGCGGAGGACCGTGACGACATCGAACGCCGCGCACCCAGCCAATGCAGTGGCAACCAGTTCAATCGGCTTTGGGCCCGTGCCTCCGGCTGCATCATCTAACAAAAGGTGATGGCCGCTTCCGGTCTGAGCCACAAATTGGCGCTGCTGCTTAAGTGGTTGAGTCAGTTCGACTTTGGCTGCGATCATGATTGCCTCCTGCTTGGTTCCATCGACAAAGCACACGAATAAATGCAGAATGTCGGATTTTGTTACAGAGAAAATCGGCTGGGAGCTTACAGCCTTAAGAAGGGCTACAGCTCTGGTCTGACCACCGCGAGGGCCTGTTCGTAATTCCTCAGCAGTTGCTTGCGGAGCCGGACGGCCTTCTCACTTGAAGGACACTCCGCCGGGGAGGTTCGGCACTGCTGAATCGTTGCTTCGAGACTGGAGAGGAACACCTTGCATGGTTCGCAACCGCCTAGGTGCTTCTCCAGTTCCTCACAAAGCGAATCATCCAACTGCTCGTCGAGATAGTTCGAGAGCTCCGCAAACATGGCCTTGCAGTGGGCAGGTCTGGGCTGTTCGTTGCCTAGCTGTTCTCGGGAAGACGCCCGCGAAGCGACGGCTGTTCTCCCGGAGCGTGGCTTCAACCCTTTGATCAGTTCCTTGCGGACAAATAACCTCGCACGGTGTAGACGAACCCGCACTGTTCCAGAACGTAGCCCTGTGATCTCAGCCACTTCTTCGTCGGCGAGCCCTTCCATATCGCGCAGCACCAAAACAATGCGGTATTGTGGCGGCAGCCGCTGAATGGCTTCTCGCAACCGTCCCGCTTCCTCACTCCGAATGGCGAGTGCTTCGGGGTTGATGCCGCCATTTGTCCCAAGTTGCGCAAGTTCCTTCCGATCCGGCATGAGTTCTTCCAGAGAGAGGTCTGGGTTGGGAGCAAACTTGCTCCGGCGCCGACTCATCAGGCAGCGATTCTTTGCCACTTTATACAGCCACACCACGAGCGCTTTGGGGCTGTCGAATTTGGGCAGGTGCGGAACCGATTTGAGCAGCACTTCCTGCATCGTATCTTCCGCGTCCTCGCGCTGACCGCAGACACGCATGCTGAACGAGAACACAGTATTTTGGAGCAGAGCCAGAGCCTGCTCCAACGCAGCATCGTCACCGCGCTGCAAGAGTTGCACTGCTTGTTCTATCTCAGAACGCATTGCTTTGAATGTAGCACTCTGTCGCTTGGCTTCACGAATTGCTTTGTTCGGCTCGATCATGACCAAGATCAAGCCGTGGGGCCTCGCCCTCAGGGCCGCCATGCCAAACTCCCGGGTCGTCGCTAGCCTTGATCGGAAACGCCTCGGGCAGGACACTTCGCCGCGGAAGGAAAGTCGATCCGAGGCGTTTTCGATGAGGAGACTAGGAGGAAGCCGCTGGCGTTTGCGGCGGACGCGGTGCGCTATGGGATTTGAATGCTAGTTGGATGGCGAGTCGAGAGTTGCGAAAGGAGCGGCGAACGGAAAAGGCCGGGTGGGGATTGTTGACAGGGCCGCAGGTGTCAGTCGGAGTGTGCGCGGACAACGGCGTGAGAGCAAGTGGCAATGGGGTGAGCACACGAATGCGTCGGTGTGCCGAAGCACATCGCAGGAGCGGTGGTGAGACAAGCGCTACGACGAATCGAAGTAAGAGCATGTGGATAATTCCGCCGCCGTAAATCTCTACATCACGATCATGGCCGCGCCGCAGCGTGGGCAATGCCAGACAGAAGAACTCTCCGCCGGAGCTTTGCAGGTTCTAGCCTCGACCAGGGTGGAGGAGATACTGGACAGCAGTTGTCGGGATAGTGCCAGGCGGGAGGCGCGAAAGCGATTGGCGAGGAATCCGAAGTGACGGATGCGCACGAAGCCTCTGGGGAGCACGTGCAGAAAGAAGCGCGGTAAGAACTCGTTGGCGCCCAGCGTCATCTTGCCTTGCTTGCCACCGTGGGCATAGTCCTTCCAGCGAAAGGTGACGCGCTCCTGGTCGAAGTTCAACAAGCGATGATGGGAGATGGCCACGCGATGGGTGTAGCGGCCCAGATAGCGCAACACCTGCATGGGACCACCGAAGGCGGGCTTGGCGTAGACGACCCAGTCGTGGCGGTGCAGGCGGCGGAGGAGTTTGGCGAACTGTTGCGGATCGGCAAGAGCGGCGGCGGGGCCGGTGCAGCAAAGTTGGTTGCGACCGTGCAGCCGTTTCAGACCAGCGATAAACTTGCCGCGGAAGACGCGGCTGAGAACCTTTACGGGTAAGAAGAAAGGATAGCGTGGGCGGACCCATTGACGGTGATCGAGTGAGAGTCCGCCCGCAGGAATGGCGCAGTGGATGTGGGGATGCAGGAGCAGGTTCTGTCCCCAGGTGTGCAGGATGCTGATCACGCCAATCTCTGCGCCCAGGGGTTTGCCATCGATAGCGATCTCCAGCAAGGTTTGCGCGCTGGCGGCGAACAACAAGTCGTAGAACAAACGCGGGTTCTCCAACGCCAGCACATTGAGTTCGTGGGGCACGGTGAACACGACATGGAAGTAACTGGTGGTCAGGAGTTCGCGTTCGCGGGCCGCCACCCAGCGCTGGCGCGCCTGCGTCTGGCACTTGGGGCAGTGCCGGTTTCTGCACGAGTTGTACGAGATAGCCTGATGACCGCAACTCGGACAGGCATCGCGATGACCGCCCAGAGCAGCGGTGCGACAACGCAGAATGGCACGAAACGCTTTGAGCTGCTGAAAGCCAAAGCTGGATCGATACCGATCCAGAAAGCACTCGCCCTGCACGCGAAGGATGTCGGCCACCTCGAAGGCGGGCCGAGTCATTTTTCGTTTTTCCGTTTAAAGCTGCGGCTGATGTTCTCGGTGCTGGAGAGCGCGAGGCCATCCAGCGGATTGGTCACCGCGTGCAGGTGCCGCTGCGACAGATGCAGGTACTGGGCGGTGGTCTCTAGGTCGCCATGCCCGAGCAGAACCTGGATGGTGCGCAGGTCGGTGCCCGCCTCCAACAAGTGGGTCGCCCAACTGTGGCGTAGCGTGTGCGGGGTGACGCGTTTGCGGATGCCGGCCCGACGCGCGGCCTCGCTGCATGCGATCCAGACGGTCTTATCAGAAATCGGTTGATCAAGTCGGCGGCCTAGAGTGCGCGTGGGAAACAGGTAGAGCTTCGGCCTGCGCCAGCGCCAGTACTCTCGTAGCGTTTCCAGCAGGGTTGGGCTGAGAGGCAAGTCGCGATCCTTGCCGCCCTTGCCCGCCACCACGCGGATGATCATCCGTTGGCTATCGATGTCGCCGATCTTGAGACGCGCCAGTTCGGCGCGTCGCATGCCGGTTCCGTAGAGCGTCATCAGCAGCGTCCGTCGAAAGAGGTTTCCGGCGGCATTGATCAACTGCGAGACTTCCTCTTGGCTTAGCACCGTCGGCAGCCGACGCCGGTCACGGGGGTACGGTAAGAACTCGCGAAACTGATGGCGCTTGAGCGTCTTGACGAAAAAGAAGCGCAGCCCCGCTACCCGGTTGACCACCGTGCCGGGCGTCAGCTTGCACTCTGTCAGTAGGTAGGCTTGATAGGTTCGAAGTTCGTTGGGGCCGAGCTTGTCGGGGGACTTGCCAAAATACTTGGCGAACTCGGTTACCACCCGCAAGTAATTACGAGTGGTGATGGCGGAATAGGTTCCAGCCTCTCAGCTTGATAGAACCCGACATATCTGCGTAACGCTTGTGGGGCTGGGCTTGCCCCGTGTCTCTTCATCAGACGCACCGTTCATGCGCGCTTGGCACGCTAGCCACAGGAAGACAGCCCGGCAACAGAGGACAAGTAAGCCTTGTTCGGAAACCGCAACAACGAAAATCATTGGTCGGCCCTAGAGGACGATTTTCGAACTTTTTTGTTGCGAGCGGACAACTTCGAACCAGCATTTTCAATAATTTAGGCTGAAATTCAAGAACCGTCCATCCCTAGCTGGCATCCAAGATCTTGATCATGAATACAGGTCGGCTAGGATTTTTCTGGTGTTTATCAAAATCTCTTCAATCTTCATATCGCTGTGCCTTGAGAACTTGTTGTTGCCAGTTTTTGACCTGCCCCCTGCTTTCGTTCACCTAAGAATACGACAACTTTCATCGGTCCCATCTCCGGTTTGAGCCGGGATGGGGGAGCGCGAGGGGCAAGGGACGGTGTTTGAGTCCCTTGCCTCTCGCTCAGCTGTGTAGAAGTTTGCTGCCTGCGCCGCCGCAAACTCTTTCGGCGTGCGGTATCCCAAACTGCTGTGCGGACGCTCCTCGTTGTACTCGATCTTCCACGCCGTGATCTTCCGCCGCGCATCGAACAAGTTCTGAAACCAGCTCACCGTCAAACACTCATCTCGCAGCCGTCCGTGAAAACTCTCCACGCGCGCGTTCTGCGTTGGCTTGCCTGGCTGAATGTGCAACAACTCGATTTTTCGTTCCACGCACCACGCCAGAAAATGCCGGCTCGTCAGCTCCGGCCCGTTGTCGCAGCGGATCGCCAGCGGTTGCCCGCGCTCGGCCACGATCGCATCCAACACCCGCGTCACTCGCCGGCTGGCAAAACTCGTATCCACTTCCAAGGCCAAACACTCCCGCGTGTACGCATCCACCACGCTCAGCACCCAGATCGTTCGTCCACACTCCACCGCATCGTGCACAAAATCCAACGCCCACTCTTGGTTCGCCGCAGTCCTCGCCACTAGAGGCTTTCCCTCGCGCACGCAGTGTTTCCGTTTCTTCCGCCGGATCATCAGCCCGGCCGCGCGATAGATCCGATGCAATCGCTTGTGATTCACATGCTCTCCCGAGCGGCCCAGCAACACATGCAGCCGCCGATACCCAAAGCGTGGTTTCTCCCGCGCCAAATCCACCAGCTTGGTGCGCAACGGCTCATCGCTGCGCCGCGACTGATACCGGTACGTCGCCACTGCCATCCTCACCACCCCGCAGGCCCGCCGTTCACTGAAGGCGTACTTCTCGCGCACCTGCTCGACAGTCGCCTTCAGGACCGCGAGCTCCACCCGTTTTTTTCAATCACCCACTGCAGTGCATCCTTGTCCAGACTCAGATCCGCCACCAGCTTCCGTAATCGCGTGTTCTCATCGCGCAGTTGCTTCGCTTCCTGCGCCTGGCTCACCTCCATGCCCCCGTACTTCGCCTTCCAGGCGTAGATCGTGTGCTTCGACACCCCCACTTCCCGCGCCACATCCTCCGCCTTACGACCCGCCTCTAGTTGCTTCAGCGCCCCGATCATCTGCGCTTCCGTGTGCCTGCTCTTTGACATACCCCTTCCCCTTTCCTTCGTCCGAAATCATACTCGGACTTGTTCGGAAAACGGGGAGCAGGTCATTTTGACAACGTCTCTGGCGCCGGCGAGCCGCGCGCTAGTCGGGCCATCCAGCAGGCCAGGCTCTGGATGACGAACGCACCGCACCTGCTGACTCCCGGCTCCAGTTTCCAGCAACTCCAGTTGTGCGTCCGAGAGTTTTTCTCTGCCTGGCCCGTACTTCGCGATGCGCACCAGCCGCAGTCGTTTCTCCAGCACACGAATCTTCAGTTCCGCATACTGCAGCTTGTTTTGATACGAGAGGACGGTATTCTGAAAATTGCTGAACTGATCGCTCACCGCTGCAAACAGTGGACCGGTAAGTTGCTGCTTCAGTTGTTCGATCAGCTCAAGCTCGGAAGAAGTCGAAGAAGTTCTGATCGGCTAGGCTCTGTGCATTGGAGAACATGCTCCTATCCCGACTCGGCGGCGTTGGCGACTGCCGAATCCCGTCCGGGGCGCTCGTATGAACAGAGAGGAACGCCGTATCGAGGGCTTTGAGTCAGCACTGACCGCAAGAGAATTGGCCGAGGTCCTTGCGGTCTCAACAGTCACCATTTTCAAGATGGCAAAGCGCGGCACGATCCCGTCATTTCGGGTCGGCAGCTGTGTGATATTTTGTCCGGCCACGATTGCTCATTGGCTGCGAGAGCGCGGCGGCCAGAGTCGTGGGCTCGGCTTGCTCGATTCTGTGGCAGTTCATGAACCCAGGCGCTCCGACCCGCGAGCCGTGGCGAACTGGTTGCGAAAGGTGTAGCGCGTCGGGTGGAAAATGCCGCTTTACAACGGCTCATCAACTCCATTGATCCTGCCCGGAACCCAATGTCTGCATTCGACGGTTGTGTCCAGGTGGTAGTCCGCCCGGAATCAAGTCTGGGTGCGGCGATCACTTCCTGCACGCCGACCTTTCGACGGAACAACCCCAGGCCAGTTCGTGAGTGCATGCACGTAGGCGTCAATCAATCAGAAGATGTAGCACGCCAAGAGAACGTTGCCATCTCTGATTCTCTGGTAACTCTCTCGGGGTCGCGGCCGCGACTGTGCCGAGATATGTGCGCGAGTTTGTGGTGCGTTATTGTTTACTGGTCCCGGACAAGGTGGTGTCAGTCCCGGCGCCTCTCTCAGGAGACAGCAAGAGTGTTATGTAGGTCCAATGGATCACGGACGAATCTCAGACAACCTGGTGCCCAACACGCCGGGCGACGCAAACGCCCACGTGCTAGACGTGATGCGGCGGGCCGAGCAGGAGTTGCGACAGTTGCTTCAGAAGCGAGCAGACGTCACGAAACGCATCGGCACGGTTAAGCAGACCATCATGGGTTTAGCGAAGCTCTTCGGCGACGGAATTTTGGATGATGCGCTATCGAATCTGGTCGATCGTAAAAACGGTTCCCGCCAGCCCGGCATCACCAGGGCATGCCGCACAGTACTGATAGAAGCACGGCGGCCAATGAGTGCACGCGATGTTTGCAATGAAATTCAACGGAGCGTGCCGGCCTTGCTGGTCAGCCACAAAGATCCTATGGCCACGGTCAACACGATCTTGGGCCGGCTCGCGAAGTACGGCGAGGCTAGCATCGTGCCCGGAGATCGCGGGCAGCGCGCCTGGCTCTGGACAGCAGAGTAAGGCAGCACATCGAGCGCGAGCAGAAGTTCCTAGGCTGGAGCTACCGATGCGGCTGCAACTGGGAGTTGTTCGGTGCCGGCGGTCGCCAAGCGGAGAGGAATACATACTCGAGCAGCTACGCCGCCATCGGGCACGCTGAACAACTCCAGGCTTTGATTCTGGCCGTAAATGGTCTCCAGGCGCTCGCGCGTAATTTTCAGTCCCACTCCGCCAGACGGAGAGTGGGTTGACTCCTTGAGTCCGGGTCCATTGTCTCTCACCTCCAGATGAAGATCGGCAGCATCGCGATTTGCCGAGATTCGAATCTCCCCTCCAGACACGAGCCGGGAGATTCCATGCTTGATGGCATTGTCCACCAGCGGCTGCAACAATAAATGAGGGACGCTTGCGTCGAGAGTCTCAGGAGCAACATCGATAGTCACCTTGAGCCGTTCTTCGAACCTCACCTTCTCGATCTCGATATAACAATTCACGAATTCCAGCTCGCGGCTGAGGGTCGTCACCTGTGTTGCGGCGGTTTCGAGGCTGATTCGGAGCAGGTCGCCCAGTCTGGTGATCATACGGTCTGCGGCTTCAACGTTTGTCAACATCAACGCGGAAATTGAATTCAGCGTATTGAAGAGAAAGTGAGGCTGTAATTGGCTCTTCAGCGATTGCATTCGCGCTTTCTCAAGTTGTGCCTGCAGTTGCGAGGTACGCAGTTCGCGCTCGCGGAACCTGTGATAGTAGAAGGCGAAGTGGGCGATCAGTACGATCGGCAGGTAGGTGGTGACGATGTCGTCGACGACGTTGTCGAAGAATAGCCGCTCATACATGAACCACTGGATTCGCAGTCCGTGGCTTTGCGCGTCCCAGACGGCGGAAACCCAATGCCGGACTCGGGGATCCCAAAATGCGTACGGAGTCAGACCGCGCAGAGCTACTTGCACCACGGTAAAGATAAACCCACCCGCTAGCAGGGCCAATGAACTTCTTGCCCAGTTGCTGCGCTGTATCGGGTAGCGATTCGCCAGCGCGAAAGCGAAGGGCGTCAGCGGAATGTAGGTTAGAACCTGACTGGATTGCAGGCCTAGAACGCTGAGAAAGCCGATGGACGAACCGGTCGAACGATACGACTCGTAGATTGTCATGGCGTATGCCACAGAAACAAACGTCCACACGGCAACACTCGCCGCCCAAATGATCGCAGGGCGAAACTTTGTAGGGGCCTCTTCGACTGCAGACTCGTTCTTCCGCGGTGCCGTCCGGCGCGGGCGGCGCATCAACTCACCGCCGCAATGCGAACAAATGCCGTGGATCTTCGAGAAGCAGACTGGACAGAATGTGCATTGGTAAGAACACACGTAAGCTGTACTGTCAACTGGAAGCGCGCATCCGCAACCTTCGCAAGCACTTTTCATATCAGGAGTGCGCGGAGCGACATTTCTGGCAAGAGCGGCGCATTAACGACGTACCGTTTTCATTTCCGCATCCTCTGCCGCGACGACCGCGGGTTACATGATGGACTAACTTGCGCCGGAGAGCAATCAGAGATCGACGCACCGGATTCCGGAATCGTTCAGTCCCGATTTCTCGCCTAGTCGTCCCTTTGGAACAACGGATGGTCCCCGACTGTCAGTGCGAAGTGAGGTCTTCGGCATAAAGGCAGAAGCCTGGATGATGATGGGCGAGCCGCGACGCTGCGAAGTGGACTCCGTGCTCCGCTTCAATGACCGCGAGGCGACAATCACACGTTCAGTGCGGGCCGACAACTGTTATGACCGTTCTGGCATACGAGATCGCTTCCGCGAACTGTCAGGCCACGCAGTGCACTGTGATTGCTGTGGCTCGGCTCTCTGCACCGATTTACCGCCAAATAAATCGCGCGATCCTTAAAACATAGACTTGGATGGCTTGTAGCCAAACATCGAAGTGCCCGTTCATTCTTGAGGGGACCGCGACACGCGGGAGCGGGATGAACCAGGTCCATGCAGGGACTACCAGCCATCCCGGTGGGATAAGAGGTTGAATTCGAGACATCTCCGACACAACCATTCTCACTCACTCACGTCTATCCATCTGTTAGACGAATGTGGGTGACCAATGATCCCAGATTCATCTTTTTTCTCGCTGCAAGAACTGCCCTTGGACGTGGTCGTGCGTACAGTCATCGCCGACGACGAGCGGCTCGCTCGCCAGAAACTGCTCATCCTGCTGGATTCGGAACCTCACGTAAAGGTGGTCGCCGAGTGCCGGGATGGCCGTCAGACGGTCTCTGCGATTCGCACCCTCCGACCCGACATGCTGCTGCTCGACATCCAGATGCCAGATTTGGATGGTTTCCAGGTGCTGAGTCAGATTCCGCCGGAGGAAATGCCGGTGGTCATCTTCACCTCGGCCTACGATCAATATGCGATTCGCGCGTTTGAAGCCAATGCGCTCGACTATCTGTTGAAGCCGTTCGACCAGGAGCGGCTGCGCCACGCCTTGGCGAGGGCGCGGTCGGAATTGTGCAAGGCGCACGACCGCGAGATCACACACCGGATTCTGAACCTGCTGTCGCAGGTCAGATCGGTGGCGTCGCCCCCGACGGAACGAGACAGTCGTCTGGTGATCAAGGCCAACGGACGAGTGGTCTTCCTGGATCTGGACAGCATCGAGTGGGTGGAAGCCGCGGCTAACTATGTCCGTTTGAATGTCGGGAAAGAATCCTATCTCTTCCGCGAGACGATCAGCCGGATTGCAGAACGTCTGGACTCCAATCACTTCGTTCGCATCCATCGCTCGACGATCGTGAATGTTCGAAAGATTAAGGAACTCATTCCGGTCAACAGCGGAGAATATGTCGTGGTTTTGAAGAGCGGGAGAGAGCTCTCGTGTAGCCGTGGCTACAGGGCGGCACTGCAAGGAATTGTCGAGAAGGATTCCTGACTCTAGTCGCGGCCCTCCTCCCCTTCCTCAATCAGACTTACCTCGCCGCCATGGCTGGAAAGCTCTTGCGAGCCTTCCAGCGGAAGCGAGGCCCTACGCTAGAAACTAAGCCTCAATGCAAGCTGCAGATTGCGCGCGTTGCTGGGAAAGCTTAGCTTGTTAACCCCGAAGTTCGGCTGGTTCGGAATGAAGTAGTTTCTCTGCGAGCCCACGTCCGAAATCGGCAGAGCCTGGTTGACACTGCCGGTCGTGAACTCCGGATGGTTGAAGGTATTCAAAGCCTGCATCATCAAGTCGAAGTGGAATCGCTCAGTGACGAAGAGATGTTTGGCAACGGTTATATCCCAATTGTTGATCGGTGCGGTCGCGAACGTGTTGCGGCTTGACGTTGCGAGTGCGCCCATCTGCGCGATGATGTATTGCGCCTTGGGATTCACCGCTTGATAGGCCACAATGTTTCCGGCATTGGGGCCCGTGGTAGCCACGAGTCCCACAACGTCGCTGCCCGTTCTACTCAGGCCGCTCGGGTTGAAGATGGCCCGGTCCGGCGCCGCGTCCGCGTTGAGGTTCGCATCGTCCCCGCTCTGCACGCTCCCCCACTGTCCCGACTCCCACGTAAACACCGGAGCGATTTCGTAGTTACCCAACACGTTGCGTTTGACCCAACTGGAGTCATGTTTGAACCATTGCGCGTCGTAGATGGCCGCAATCGTGATCCGGTGGCGATGGTCGAGGATGGAGTTGGCCCGCTCCAGAGACAAGTTCCGAAAGTCCTGCGGGCGACGCGGCGAAACGTCGGTAGAGTGAAAGTCGGCTGTGCTGTTATCGATCATATGGCTGAAGGTGTAGGCTGCCTGAAACTGCAAGCCGTTGGAGAACCGCCGGTTCAACTGCATTTGTAACCCGTGATAAGTTGAAGATCCCCACGGCATAAAGGCCGTAATAGGATTTACAAACCCGGCGTTGAGATATCTCGGGTCGTAAAAGCCGCCGGGGCCCGTCCCCACATCGTTGTAGCCATAGGCCAGAGTTCCGGGAATATCCCCAGCTCCAGACGGGCCGTTGGTGCTCGTTTGCAGACCATTGCAGACAGCCAGGCCGTTGACAGTCTGAATTGCCGACGGCAAACACTGCGCCCACGCAGTGGGCAGGCCGTCTACCGTGGCCTGGGTTGTCGGCTGAATGTACGTCGGGAGAAAGTATCCCGGACTATTCTTTGCTCCGGCGACAAAGTTCAGGATGTTTTGCACGTCCAGGTCCTCGCCTCGAGTGCCCACGTAGCGGACGTCCATGGTGTAGTCCTTGGCAAACACGCGCTGCACGCCGAGGTTCCACGAAAGTGCCCGGGGATATTTCAGGTTGTTGGGCAGATAGCTGGAGGTAGCGGCGATGGCTTGCGCCGGAGTCAGCGTCGAGATCCCGCTGTAATTCCCGGCCGGAATGCCGCCGTTTGCCAGAAACGGGTTCTGGCAGACGGCGTTGGGACAGTTAACGGTCTGGCCGATCTGGGGCGGCCGGGCGAGGGAGCCGATGTTGTCGTAGAGTACGTCGTAGCCCAATCCAAAACCGCCACGGATCGATGTGTTACCACTCCTGCCTGGCGAGTATGCAAATCCAAGACGCGGCATGTAGTCGTTCTTCGGCGCTTTGGGCGAGGTAAATGTAATCAGCCCCGGAACGTCCGCCACGCTGTTGAGGCTCATCTGCTTCATTCCCAAGGTTGTGCCTGTGTATTCGTAACGGATCCCGTAAGTCAGACTAAGATTTGGCCGGATTTTCCAAATGTCATTCGCGTACCAGTAAATGCTGGGTTGGTCCCCGGAGTAGCCGGCCGATCCTAAACCGCGCTGGCCAAAACCCGGCACCTGATCGTTGGCGAATTGCAGCAAGGTCTGGTACGTATAGTCGCCGCGGGGACGCTGAATGTCCTTCTGCGGAGCGATCGATTTCGCGCCTTCAACGCCGAATTTCAACGTGTGATTTCCTTTTACCCAGCTCACATTGTCGATGGCCTGATAAAGGTTCTGCACTGCGTACTGTGGTCCGTTCGGGTCGGGACCCACGTTGAGCCCTCCCAGTTCCGTGATGGTGATATTGGGAAAGGCATCGAGCGTTGGCAGGAACTTCAGATTGTTGACGGTTACGTTGAAAGCGGTTCTTGTGAACCCGAGACGAAATTCGTTGCCGATGGCTGCCGAAAACGTATGGTATTCGCTCAGATTCACAAGATGAAAGGGCTGAACCAAAGGCGTGAAGAACGCGGGCAGCTGCGCCGCGGCGTCCAGGCCGATGCTCTCGTTGTAAATGTAACGTCCACGGATCTGGTCGCTCGTGCTCAGGTTGTAATCCATCGACGTGGTGAGGGCCTTAAAGTTGGTATAGTTCGGCGCCGAAATCGGAAGTGTTCCCACGGCAATACTGTTTGCGGCCGGGCACGGGTTCGCGCTCGATCCCGCGCACAAAGTGGCGGTTGCGGTAGGCGCGACCGCGTAATGTTGTAGCGCATTCACGTTGGCCGCGGACACGCCCGGAAGTGCGAGCAGCGTGGAGTATCCGGCCGTGGTAGGGGCGAGAATTGGAGCACCCGGTACGGCGGCCAGACCCTGTACGCCATATTCATAGTTCACAAAAAAGAACAACTTATCCTTAATAATCGGCCCACCGATCTGGCCTCCAAAGCGGTTGTTGTCGAAACGCGGATTTGCGGGAGTATGGCCTGCGAGGGTCGAATTCACAACATCCTGATCAATTGCGTTGAGGTTGCGATTCTGGAAGTACTCATATACCAACCCGTGGAAGCTGTTCGTGCCGCTTTTTACCACGATGTTGAACTGGCCTCCGTTGGAGTGACCGAACTCGGAGTTGAACTGGTTCTGCAATACCGTAAAGTTGGCAACTGCATCGGCGGGAACATAGACCAGCGGCCCAGTGACGCCTTTATCGTTGTTGTCGACGCCCTCAATCGTGTAGTTGTTGTCGCGCGGGCGCTGGCCGCCAACTGACGGCCCGGTACCGGCTCCCAGTCCCCCAGTGCTGGCTACACCGGCCTCGAGCAGCGAAAGATTCAACACGCCGAGATTCTGCCCAGTCGCGGGTGACACTCCCAGTCCTGTCGTAGGCAAATCCGCTAGCTGTTTGTCTTCGTATGTAACCTGCAACTGGGCAGTGGTCGTGTCAATGATGGGCGCTGCTCCGGAAACCTCCACAGTCTCGCCCAGCGCACCCGGTGACAGCGTCAGGTTCAGAGTGCCCGTGGTATTCAGATGCACTTCGGTCTCTTCAATAGTGGTTTTGAAGCCGGTCATCTTCGCAGAAATCCTGTAAGTGCCGACCAACAAGTGCTCAAGGCGATATTCGCCCGAGTCGTTGGTTTTGGTGGTGGCCGCTGTGTTGGTAGCGATGTTGATAGCACTGACCAATGCACCCACTACGGCGGCACCTTGCGAATCCACCACTGTCCCGACGATGTTTCCATCGGTGGCCTGTCCTTGGGCAAAGTGGCTACACAGCCCTACGCCGGCCGCGGCCAGGGCTATCAGAAAGCTGCGTGCGAAGATGCCTCGTTTCATCACTGCCCTCCTGAGAACAACGCAGAGTCCCGTCGTCACAACCGGGCGGGTTTGCAATAGCTCTACTGTGTTGGAGTACACTTGGAATTCCATGCATCCATTTCTGCGCGGAATCTGGGACGAACGGTTGGTGAGAAATGACGACCACTCGGCCGCCAGTCTCGCTGACACCGATTGACAAGAGCGCCTAACAAGGAAGCTGCACAGCTGATTTATTAGAATCGGTAGAGCGGGAGCGGAGAACTACGGATTTCTGGAGCTCATCAGACCGGCAAAATGCCGTACAGAAGCGTTCAATTCAATCTGCAGCTGCAATCTCTTCCTCTGCTGAATCTCGCACTTCTCGCTGCAAGCGGCCTCCACGGGAATATCGCCCAGCCATTTCGTAACGCGAATCGTCGGCTTCTTCATCAACGTCTCGCCCTCGTTAGTGCCTTGGAAAATCGTCGTTACGAAAAGCGAACAATGTTAGCTTCATAGCGGCGCAGCAAGGCGTCTGCAGTACAGTGTTCGCGATCCCTAGTCGGTTCGGTTCCTTGCAAGAGGAATGGCTTTCCCCCATCGTCCCTTTCTTTTGCAGGATCATAAGCCAAGGCCGCACCTTCAGAACCTCTAACAAAAACACGGGGGGCAGCACGTTTATTCCATTCTTGCGTTACAACGGAAATCTGACTGCGATATTCCTCCCACCACAATTGGGAGCGGTTCGGAATAGCCCACTATCAGAAAAGCGAACGCCCTTGGCACCGATGGGAATCGTTTTCAAGTTGGGAACCTGCTTCAGGAAGTCGAAGAACCAAAGGACCGAAGGACCTGCTAAATACTCATCCAAACTGACCGCAGGAAGTGCCAGCAGATCAGAGCACATGCCAGAGACAAGAACGCTTGGTGAATGTCGGATCGCTTTTCATAGCGAACTCGCAAGCGACGAAACTGATTGAGCCGTTCGACTACCCAGCGATACCGACCCAAGCCACTGCCGTGTTCCGTGTATCGCTGGGCGCGTCGGGGACTAATCCCACGCATGCGTAAGCCTTCTCGGATCGCCTTTGCGTCATAACCCCGGCCTCCAATCACACAGTCGGGGCGAGAGCGCGGCCGCCCTCGTTCGCCCTGTAAGAGCGGGATAGCATCCACTAGCTTAGCTAGTGGAAGAGCCTGCTGGGAATCGTTCCGATTGGCTCCGGAAAGTTGGAGAATCTAAAGACTGCTCGACATAATAACCTAATAATAGTACGGCGCGAAAACCTAATATTCGTCCGGCGGGATCCAGATGACCCTCCGTTGTACACGCGGGCGCGCCCGACCAGAAATCACGCACACCATTGGCACACAGCAACCTGGCCACTGACCGATCTACCGCTGCTTCGAAGACCGGTGGGCTCATGGGCCGTCAGTCGTCAATTCTGGTTGATCCTTTCTCTCCATTGCACCACCAGTGTGTTGCTTGAATGTTGTCCGGATGATCATCTCTCCACGCTCCTCCCATACCTTTCGGATCCCTGTGGTCCGGTACGATATCGTTGTAATCTGTGAACTCTTCGTGGCAGATAGGGCATATCCCGCCCTGTTCGACAATTTTCCGGTTCATCAGTTTCCGCATTTCGGCGGGTGACCGGAGTTCGCGGTATCCCCGCGGATGATGCGGATCTTCAATGCGCTGAACTCCAAGCCTGATCACCTAGATCTGGGCATGAGTTCCCGCCCACAGCACGACGTTGATCTGTGAATCGGACAGAATTCGTTGGGACGCAGTCTCATGACGGGATCTCCCTGGTGTCTATGTTGAATTCTGGAGTGGTTCAGCGCGGCGTTGGACGAAAGGGAAAGCAGGAAAGATCAAACAGTCCACGCTTTCCACTTTTCTTAATGCGATAGCGAATTACTACTGCACGCCGACCACGAATCAGGACGAGAATTGTTGAAAAAGAGTGTCAGCATTTCGTCATTTCTCAGCGGGCCGTTCGACACGCCGAAGCAGAACCCGTAGCGCGGCTCGAATGACCTGAGACTGTTTAAGTCCGGTAAGCTCGGTAAGTCGTTCCAATATCTTGCGGTCGGCCTCGGTCAGCCGGATCGTGGTCTTCCCCTGTGCTGTTCCGTCTGTTTAGGACGTTGCAATCCCGCGACCTCGGACATTCCCGACTTGACAACACTGGGATTCGGTATATGGTGTTAAACAGAGCCGATTACGTCTTCTCCTCTTTCAGATCCCCTGAACTAAGTCAGCCCATCTGAAGTTCTCTCCTCTTAGTCGTACAAAACCCAGGAGGTTGACATGTTTTCTCGTCACGTTTCCATGCACTTGAAGCCCAATACCCGTGCGCAGTTTATCCAGACAATCGAGAACGAGATTCTTCCCCTGCTTCGGAAACAGCACGGCTTCCAGGACGAAATCGTCTTCGTCGCCCCCGGATCTGGAACGGAAGGAGTCGCTATCAGTCTTTGGGACAAGAAAGAAGACGCGGAAGCCTATCTCCGCGGCAGCTATCCAGAAGTGCTGAAGGCCCTGGCGAAAGTGGTCGACGGTACTCCTGAGGTGCGAAACTTCGAGGTGGCCAACTCGACCTTGCAAAAGACCGCTGCTCGCGTAGCAGCCTGAGGCAGGCAGGCTTTCGCGTTTGGTTGGGAGCGGCCGATCCCGCTCCCTTTACGAAAGAGACAAGGAAGAGTCGAGGTCTTTCTGGTGGCGTCCGCTTCTCAAAAGGTAGCCCTGCTTTCCGAAACGCCCGCCTCCAGAAGACTTGGAGGTGGTTCTGTGCCCCAGCAATCGCCAATTTCCTTTCAAATGGGCACGAAAAACGTGCTCATCATCGATGGCAACGAAGCGATGCAGCAGTTGCGCGCCCAGGTGCTCAGAAGCCGCGGAGTTCACGTGCACACGGCCAAGAGCGTCACGGAAGCCGAGTTGCTCTGGGTGCCTGATTTTTTCGATTTGGTACTGGTGGACGTGCGCCAGAGATCGAAAGAAGCAGTGGAGTTCTGGCGAACGATTCGGCGACAGCATCCAAGGCAGCGGATCAGTTTCCTGGTCGGACCCCCAACGTACCTGTCTCCCACCTGCGCCGACGAAGTCATCGCACGCGTCGAGGTTCCTGAAGACGGGGTGCAGAGGCCAGAAATCCTGCATGTCGCATAAGGAATAACAAGCGACGGTGCTATGAAGATGGACGCAAAATGCGGTGTTACAAACGCCGCTGGATCGTAGAGCGAACCACTGCCTGGCTCGGTCAATTGCGGCGATTGCTGGTTCGTCATGAACTGAGCAATCTGATGTGCAAACCCAACCACACGGCCTACGATATCGGCCCCCGGCGATTCCATCCCAGGTCGCAGCGCAATTCGCGGCCCGCGAGTCCTTCTATCATCGCCCCGAAGCAGTCACCACCTCGACGGAGGATGTCAGCTGGATCGCATGGTGCAGGGTCCGGTAAAGGGGGCAGTTCATCGCATAGATTGCATGCACCCGCTCGACCTTCTCCTTTGCTCCTTCTGGCGCTACCAAGTGCATGGAAACGTGAATCCGGCGGATCACTAGGACGCCATCTTCCTGTTCCACCTCTCCAGTTACATCTGCCGTAAGCTTCCCGTCGCTGGCGTCAATTTGGCGCGCTTCCAGCGCGCCTCCGAAGGTGCCCATCATTCAACCAGCCGTCGCCGAGATGACGTAGTCGATGGTGGAAGCATGGGATTCCCTGAGTTTAGCCGGATCGACTTTATAGTGCTCCGCTATCGCTCCATGCACGCTGTAAGCAACCGGTTGAGGTTCGCCCGGCAAATGTGCGATCCGCAGCGGACCACGTTTGCGTTCGATATGCGACTTGGACGTGTAAACAACTTCGCTCATTGCTCGCTCCGCTATTTGTGTCGGATGTTAAGGGGGGCCCGGGTTCGATCCAGGGGAAACACTTGCAGTTGCCATTTCACCGGAATAGACGTAGGCAAATAGCATTTGGTTTGGTCGCACGCCTGATACTCCAGATTCCCAATAATCGTGAAGGTCTTCCCGTCTTTTCCAAGCGATGCAGCAAACTCCATACCGGAGCTCACTTTTACATCCTGACTGATCCGGAAAGTCCCGTCGAAAACGGGTACTCGCTCTTTGATCACGGGCAAATAGAGAATCTTGGATTGCGGGTACACCGCCGGCCTCAATTCCATTTCTGGCATCGGGTCGATTACCAGCTTGATCGGCTTATAACCCTGTGCACCCGGCGCATAGACGTGTATATCCTCGGGCAACTGCACTTCGGCGGCGAGCGTAATGCGCGTCCCGGGAACACTCGTGCGGTCGGATTGCTCAAGAGCCAGCTGAAGATGAGGCGCTTCGACTGTTTCGGTTACTTCCTCGCCTAATTCTGGGAAAAGTTTGGCAATCATGCTATTCCCAGTAAGCCGTTCGCGATATTTCGCTTCGAAAAACTTCTCTCGTATGATGCCCTTCCGATCGATGAAGAAATAGCCGGGGCGTGCAAAGCCCTTCTGCATCCCGGTTGCCTCCTCGTTGAGGACGCCGTACGCTTTGATGATCCTGGACTGGGGGTCTCCTAGCAGCGGATACTCGATCTTGTGCCGGTCTGCAAAGAACTTCAGGATCTCTTCTGAGTCATAGCTGATGGCCGCCAGCTTGACCCCCTGCTTTTCGAATCGCGGAATCGCACTTTGCAGCTGGACCAGCTGCCCTTTGCAGAACGGTCACCAGTCCGCCGAGCGAAAAAAGAGGAGAACTGTGCCGTTCGCGCCTTTCAATGTGTCGAGAGTTTGTGTGCGGCCAAGCTGGTCGCGCGCGAAAAAGGCGGGGGCCTTTTGTCCGACCGCGAGTCCAATGGACATCAACTGGATGGAGCCCAACTTTATGGTATTGCCGTCAAGTGTTCCCTTAACGGTTATCGCGTCGCCCAAGTGCGCCGTCACTTCTTCCTGCGGTTCAAGGCCGTACATGACGCGGTTGGTGTCGTCATACAGCGCCAGCTTCGCGCCCGGCACAATCTTGGTGCACTCAGGAGATTCATTGAAGGCTTCGTCGGCGTTGCAGGCGCTGGACACAAGCACTCCCGACCAAGACCCGGTTTCGGTCGCATTGGTCTCCTGAGCTAATGCGAGGGAGATAATCGAAAATAGCAGCAGGTGGAGAAAAAGACGCTTCGCCGCAGCATTGGTTCCGACCGACCGCATTAATCCAGACCCTTCGCTCCCGTTTGAATCCACGACTCTATGCCCGGCAGTCTTGCGGAATCAATCTCCGGACTGAATCTCTCCGTCCAGTATAAGGGAGGCGTGTATTGGCTGCTCTCACCAAGGGATAACGCTGTTCTTGGCAGTGGACGCTCAAAGGTCGAGTAAGTTAGGACAGGAAGGCATTAACGTCGGAAAGGGGCGTTCGGCCGATATCACCCCTCAACTAGAACGACTGCGAGAACCGGGCTTCCAGAAATTCGCCCAGCTTGGCCGTCGCCCTGAACTGGGGGATGGGATCCAGTACCTTGAAGGCCGAGGTGAACGCGTTGGACAGACTCCAGATGGTTCGCGACCGGAATTCCTCGCACTTCGGCTCGAAGTACAGATCGTGGACGGTTCGGGCGAGGTGCTTGGGAGCTACTAGCCTGCCCTCGACGAACGCCTCGTAGATGACCACCTTTGCGGTGACGTCGGTCAGTTCACTTCGCTGCCATGTCTCTACCTGCTTTCGCATCGGCTCAAAGTTTCGCTGCATTCGATCAACACCAACCGAAATGCAATCGATGAGCGAGAACGACTTCGAGTGTTTCGCGAGTACGGGAGTGAACACGCCTGGAACAATGTTTCCGAATTGACGTGGTCCGCACCACTACTGGTTCCAGTTGGGAAGTTGCTACTCGATTCCAGCAAGGGCCTGACTGACCGTTCTCACCCACAGGGGTGGATCGTCTGCCGGGCAATTGAACTCAATCTTGCCGAACGCCTTATCACGGCGGCCCAAGAGCGCCACGATCGGAACGCCAGGCAGAGATTCCCGAAAATGAGCGATAAGTTCGCAGCGCTCCTGCCGAGGTGCCCGATGCCCGATCACCACCACTCCAACCAATGCATCCGAGAGAGCAAGATTCCGTGCAGCCTGTGAACCAAGGACAGAAACGACTGGATGCCCAAGTGATTGGAGAATCTCCTCACGGATCGACAAGAGGGAAAGGCGATATTCCACTTGCAAAATGGTTGTCATGGTCCAATCTGTACTCCATGATGTTTCTCCATGGTCACTGTTTCAACGACGATCATAGCTTTCGGCGCGACGAGCGATGCTCAGGAGTTGCTTGCGCTGCATGATGAAATGCGCCAAGGGGCCGACGCGCACGGCGAGCCACTCTGGCAGGCCGTAGGGACGATAGCCGGATGCCACCCGACCACGCACGATCAGCCGTGTTTGGTCTGGTTGCGGTTGTTCGAGGACGAACGCCCAAGTGGTCTGATATTGTCCGCCGGGCAACCGCCAAGAAAGAACCAGGCTGTGTTCGGGATCACACTGGGCCACGACGAACACGTCTTTAGCTCCAGGCAGGGCGGGAAATACACTCCCCACGTGGATATCTTGATAGTCTGGCAGGATACGTTCGGCGCTGCGGTGGCCACCGTTATCAATGAAGTCGTAGGCGTACCATCCAGCCCTGTCGGATCCCATCTGAACAAGCCATGGCCAAACGTCATGAGGAGGACGACGAATCGTGATGGCGTGATTGACCGAGCCGATCGGTAGGGTAATCAGGTCGTCTCCGGCAAGGTACCGGGCACGCTCGTCAGGAGTAGCGCGGACTTGCGTGCTAGCACAAATCGCAAGTACCGCGAACACTATCGATATTCCGAGGAGAACGAGCAGCAATTTCTTCTTCATGGGGCAGCCGATGTAAGGGTAGCCCAGTGCGACTTCGTGCTCAGTGATTTAAGTCACCTGGGGTTT
>CAVTLV010000009.1:0-53767 GCA_963735695.1 uncultured Acidobacteriota bacterium
CAGCAAAAGGAAGATCGCGGCTACCCAAAGGAACGGCGTCAAGAGCCAAAAGCTTCCGGGAAAAGACAGGGCACTCATGGCATACGAGCTCTTTCCTCTCGCCCGCGGGCGAAGAAGTCATCAAGCAGTTTGCGTGCCTGCTGAAGCTTTCGTGCGTCTGCCTGGTCGCGAATTTTGAGGACGGAATCAGGCGACAATTGTCTGCCTTCCGATGCCGCTTGAGAGGCTGCATGGAAGAGATTCAAGAGCGCGTAACGCAACGCCCAGACTTCGGCCAACACCAGTTCGGCGGGATCGGCGGGCCGCTGTCGCGCAGCGCACAGAGCGGTCCCGCGCAGCCACTCGGAGAGAGCCTGTCCCGCGCTTTCGGCGGCAGCTTCTATCTCTCCTAGTTCTTCGGGAGTCAGTCTCGTGGCCGCGGTCTTGGTGCGGAAGGCGGGCTTCGGCTCTTCGCCGAATGGCAAACTGGACTGTGGATTAGCTTGAACGCGAGGACTACTCATTGGACGAACCGCCTTGTTGCACTACTGCACTTGATTCCGCTGCGATTAAACTGCGTAATTGTTAGTTCACAGGAAGCTCTTGCGCTTCAACGCGTTTACGCGATTCGACGCTCTGGGGCCACCTTTCTCAAACAAACATCATCGTTCGATATCGCAGTCACCCAGCGGAGACGAATTTGTTGACGCAGCGAAAGTTAACCTGCGTAAACGCCGAAGTTTCATCTGGCGTTCCGCAGTTCCCAATTTGGGGGTGACGTGTCCCCACTTCTTCCGGTGCGAAGCACCGCGTTCTTACAATTCGCCATACTCAAGAGCCAGCGCGTCCCACAGGCGGCGTACTTGCGGAGCCTGCCACGCGCGTCGAAACAGCTTCTTGATGGACTGCCAGTCTTCGCCACGAAAGTTAAACGTAATTCCGTTGTCACCAGCGCGAAAATTCACTCCGATTTCGTCCTTCTCGTCAGCCACCGTGTACGCGAGAAAATAGCGGCCATTCCAGGAGATCAGCACCCGCCTTACATCCAGCCGTTCTAGGATCGTCCTGAATTCCGAAATCTTTGGGTATCCCTCCACGGGATAGAGCGGCGCAAGTCTTCCGGGGAAGGACAACCAAACGGAAAAGCCTTCGCTCGGCGGGCGCACGAATTCGAGACGGTAGTCGCCTTCTTCAAATTTCGGTAATGGCGGATTCAACGGAGCGTCCATTCCCCCTGCCGAAGAGTTCGGATCTTGCAAGGGCTTACCATAGTGAAAATAGTGGCCGCGGGCGCACACGCGCCACAGGGTCGGCCAGAACGGCCGAAGCGCCTCGTTTAGCCTCTCGATATTGGGGAAGTCTAGCTCGTCGAGGAGAAAGTAGAGGTTCCGGGCGACAAAGATGGGTCTCTGCCGCTCTTCTGTCGGGTTTTTTAGCATCCGAATGGTGCGGGTGACGGCGCGCCGAACATCGTCGCTTCCGATCTCTTCCGGTTTCTTCGCTTCGGCTTGCCGGTCGGGCGGGAGATGTGCGACGAAGAAAGAGTCCAAATGGGTCTTGGTTGGTTTGCGAAGCAATCCGTAAACCGCCTGGAATGCCTCAAGGATTCCGGCAAGAGATTCATATGAAATCTCCGTCTGTGCGGTGTTGGCAAATCTCTCCACTCCGTGCAGACAGAAATAGGCGACGGCGGTCCATTCTGCTTGCGAAAGCGGGAGCTTTGAGTCTGCCTTTCGGCGAATCATTAGCAGAGAACCGGTCGGCTCGGTAAGCAGACTTACCAGCTCAAGTCGTTCTTCTTTTGAGGACTCAAGAAGCTGCTTTGCCGCCTCCGATGTGGAAACGGGTTCGCCGCTCTTCATGGACATGAGCACCTTTAAGCCCTCAAGCTTTAAACGCAGAGCCTCGGAAATACGAATGGAGATCACTGGCTGCTGCGCTATCGCTGCCTTCTCCGTCGTGAACTCTCTTTCGGTCAATTTCACCTCCTGTGTGTAACGATACGGCTTGACTATATGTGTACACCTGCGCTACCGTCAAGGGCAATGTCGTCCACGAGGGGCGGATGAGTCTCCCCTCAGGAGTAGATGAACCATGCCCCAGCCAATCGTGATGAAAAAACCAGCCATGCCTCAACTCGTCAACACACGCCGCTGAGATTCTCGGACGCTCAGCAGCAACTTTGAAACGCTGGCGCGCTGAGGGAGTCGGGCCGAATTGGATAGAACTGCAAGGTCGGGTTAGTTATGATGTGAATGTTCTTTTGGAATACATCCAGAAGAACACACGAGTCGCTTCCGTGCGGGCTGCAATGGAGGAAGCTCGTGAAGCTGTTTAAGAAAGCGAAGTCCAAGTTCTACTGGTATGACTTCACGGTGCGCGGACAACGCTACCGTGGGTCAACCAACGAAACGAAAGCGGCCAGGGCAGCAAAGGTTGCGGGTCTGAAACTCGCAAGAGTGGTCGAGAATACAGATCTGCTTCCGAAAAAAGCTCCTGTGCTGCTGGAGTTTTCCCGGCGCTTCCTGGAATGGCTGGATAAGGTCAGACTGGAAGACAAAACCAAAACCTATTACCGCGATGGCTGGCGACTCATAAAGACGACGACCATCGTCGGCATGCGACTGGATCAGATCACCAGAGATGTTATCGAGACCTTGAGGTTTTCCGGCGCGTCCTCGAATGCCAATTGCGCGCTGAGAACTTTGAGAAGGATGCTGCACAAAGCGGAAGAGTGGCAACTAATTCGCCACGCTCCGAAACTGAAACTGATGAAGGAATACGGACGTTCACTCAGGCTTGACGATGAAGCGGAAAAGAAACTGTTGGCCGGCGCGGCTGCCTGCAAGTGGCGGAAACGCAGCCTGCAGCTTTTCCGAGACATCATCATCTTGATGCGCGATACCGGCATGCGGAACGAAAGAGAGCTTTACCGGATGCGTATCGAGAATCTGGATTGGGAAAGCCGCGTGATCTTCGTACCGGACAGCAAGACCGAAGAAGGAAGGAGACGCGTGCCGATGAGCACTCGCGTCTTTGACATTCTTAAACAGCGGTGTGAAGGAAGGCACGCAGGGTGGGTTTTCCCATCGAAGCGCGCCAAGTCTGCTCACCTCACCACAATGGCGAAGAGATTTCAGGAAGCCAGAGTCAAGGCTGGGCTACCGGAAGATCTTGTCCTCTATTGTGGGCGACATGATTACGGCACTCGGATTCTGAAGAGAACCGGGAACCTGGCTGCCGTCATGAGAACCATGGGACACAAGGATGTGAAGACTGCGATGCAGTATCAGCATCCCGAGCTAGAGATCGTGCGCGCTGCGCTCGATCATGACACAGCAATAGAGAAACAGGCGTAGCCGGATTGAGTTACGGCACACTTTACGGCACACCCGAAACATCAACTCCGGTAAGTGATTGAAAAGGTGGTGAGCGCGGTAGGAATCGAACCTACAACCTACTGATTAAGAGTCAGTTGCTCTGCCAATTGAGCTACGCGCCCACGGTGGGGATTAGCGGGAAAGCACAAACGAAAATTATAGCATTCAATTTTCATATTCGCGGCAGTGAGTCGGTCCAGACACACGGAGATTCATCGCGTCTGGCCAAATGCGACCGCTATTCCTCCGCAATCTTGCACGACTCAATCAATGACGTCACTGCAACTGCCGCCAACTCATTTCAATCGACGACGGCTCACAACAAGACGTAATCAATACCGCGGCCCAATGCGCCCGAGTTCAAAAGAGCGCCGCGCATCTGCTCGTTTGATTCCCTGCCGTCCCGAGGCGGCCTTACGAGCCGTCCAAGAGGTCGTTGCAAAACTCATTCGAAGGCGAACAAAAAGCGAATATGATATATTCTACCTTCATGGCGCGCCGCCCGGATTCCGGCACGAAAGAAGAGATCTGGACCCGGGAGGATTTGAAAGAGATCATGCGCAATCTGTCGCTTCTCAGCGAACACGGAGTGCGCGAGTTCTACGAGCGTGCTTACCGCGAGTGCCGCATCATCAACAGCCACACGTTCCCGCCGGCGCGCGCCGTACAAGAACTTGTTCAGGCGTGGAAGCAGCTGCGAAAGTGGCGCCGGCCTTGACGCTACTCGATGCCCAGTTGCCGTTGGATTTGCTCGAGAGGTACGCCCTTTGTTTCCGGAACCATCGTCCTCACCCACAGCAGTTGAAGCATCATCATTCCGGCAAAGAACGCAAAAATGTAGCCTGGCGGAAATACCCCGACCATCTTCGGAAAGAGCGTGGTGAGCAGGGCGGCGAAAATCCAGTGAGTGAAGCTGCCGAGCGTCTGCCCTTCCGCGCGATGACGATTCGGAAAGATCTCTGAGATGAACACCCAGATGACCGCGCCTTGCCCGATTGCATGCGCCGCGATGAACGCGAAGATACAAGCCGGAACGATCGAATAATGCTGTGTGAAGAAGGCCCACGCCACTAAACCGAGAGAGATGATGTACCCGAACGAGCCGATGTAGAGAAGCGTGCGCCGGCCGAGTCGGTCGATCAGCCAGAGGCCGACAAAAGTGAAAATGAGATTCGTAACGCCAATTCCGATCGACTGCAGCAGCGCAGCCTCCGCACCGAGACCTGTTAATTCGAAGATGCGCGGAGCGAAGTACAGGATCGCATTGATTCCCGACAGCTGATTGAAGAATGCAATCAGGAATGCCAGCAGAATCGGCTTGCGAAGCCGCCTCGTCCAGAATTGCCCCGAAGAAACTTGTTCGGTCGAGGCTGCCATAATTTCATCCGCTTGCCTGGCAATTCCGGCATCAGAGATCTCCGGCTCGATCTGCTGAAACACCTTGAGAGCGGCTTCACGGTCGCCCTTCTTGGTGAGCAACCATCGCGGACTCTCGGGGAGCCCAAGGCACAACAGGGCGTATAGCAAAGAGGGAAACGCCGCGACTCCCAGCATCCATCGCCACGCGTTCGGACCAATGCCGGCCAGCAGAGCGTTCGACACGAAGGCCACCAGTATCCCGAAGACGATATTGAACTGGAACATTCCGGCCAGACGTCCGCGATGTTGCGGAGGCGCGATTTCAGAAATGTACATCGGCGCAACCACGGTTGAGATACCGATGCCGAGTCCGCCAACCACGCGGGCAGCGATGAAGACCCAGACGCTGGAAGCGAGCGCCGACCCCACCGCCCCGAGCAGATAGAGAACTCCGATCCAGAGCAGGGTCGCCTTGCGCCCGAAGCGGTCGGCGGGCCACCCGCCTAGCAGTGATCCGACAACCGTGCCGTACAAAGCTGACGCCATGGCAATGCCATGCAGGTTGTCGCTCAGCCCCCACAGCGCCTGGATGGTTTTTTCCGCGCCGGAAATAACGACTGTATCGAAGCCGAACAGGAATCCGGCCAACGCCGATGTCAGCGACCAGAAGAAAATGCGACGGTTCATAGAAGGACGGCGCAGCTTACCACAAAATCGGCGCGAATCCCGCGAGATTAACCACGAAGAACACTAAGTTTGACGAACGCATCGTAGCTGGCCTTCCTTAGTGAACCTTCGTGTCCTTAGTGGTTCAAGCCTTGAGGTTGACTGTTTCAGTCCTTCACCAGCGGAAACCCTTTTTCCCGCCAGCCACGAATCCCGCCATCCATCGAAATCACCTTGGTGTAGCCCATCTTCTGCAGATTGTCGGCGGCCAGTGCCGAGCGGAATCCGCCCCCGCAATACAGAACCATCTCCGCGTTCAGTTCAGGCACGCGCGCCTCGATATCGCGTTCGATCACTCCCTTGCCAAGGTGGATCGCGCCCGGAAGATGGTCCTTGGCGTATTCGCTCTCCTCGCGCACGTCGACGAGGATGAACTTGTCCCGGCGATCCATCCTCTTCTTCACTTCGTCCACATTCGTTTCGCGAACCCGGGTCTTGGCGTCGTCCACAATTTTAAGAAAGCGGGGAGGATGCTGGTGAGCCATAAAAATCTCCTTTGCAGATATGGTAACAAGCGCTCGCGATAGTGTGGCGACGGGCGCTTTCGCCCGTCCAGCCGTCCACTGGCGCTCGATTCAAGTAGCATGAAGCCGTGCCTCAGAACAACTCCCGCAAAATCGGCTTGGCTCGGGCGCTTTCGAAGCTCGGCTATTGCTCGCGTTCGCAAGCCGCCGCTCTGATCCGCGCCGGCCGCGTGACTCTAAACGGCGTCGCTCGCCAGGATCCAGAGACGCCGGTACAGATCGAACGTGATCGCATCGCAGTCGAAGGCCATGTCATCAAGGCCGCAGAAAATTTCTATCTGATGATGAACAAGCCTCGCGGCCTGGTGACAACCGCCTCAGACGAGAAGGGACGTGACACGGTGTATTCCCTGTTCACCGATCGTGCAGAATCGCTACCCTGGCTTGCTCCGGTCGGCCGCCTCGACAAAGCCAGCGAGGGACTGTTGCTTCTGACGAACGACTCCGAATGGGGAGCCCGCATCACCTCGCCAGAAAGCCATTTGCCGAAAACGTATCATGTGCAAATTGCCTCGATCCCACCCGGTGAAGTTCTCGAATCCATGGAGCGCGGTGTTCGCGCCGACGATGGAGAACTCCTGCAGGCAGTGCGCTGCCGCCTTCTCCGCTCGGGCCGAAAGAACTGCTGGCTTGAGATCACTCTCGACGAAGGCAAGAATCGCCAGATTCGCCGCATGCTGGCTGCTCTTCAAATCGACGTACTTCGGCTGGTGCGGGTGTCCATTGGTCCTTTGCAACTCGGGACACTCGCGAAAGGCGGTCACCGCCAACTGACTGCGGAAGAGAAGGCCGCTCTCGATCGCGCCGTCCGGTCCGGCTCTCGTGCCAACGTTTTCTTTCACTAAACCCCAGGCAGGCAAGATCCATCACGGACGTCCTAGCACCTTGGAACACTTCTATGTCGACGGACCAGGGCCCCGATTTTATTTCGGCTCCGACGATGTAACGAGGAGGTTTCCAGTCGTCTCCTGGTCCTTTATGTTCAGGTAAGACTCCAGCCTCGGTTTCACGAAGGTGTGGTTTGAGCTCTGAATGATCCAAACCCGTCGAAAGCGATGGAAAAAGTCGCGGATGGAAGGATCGCTACTTTCGATCCGATCGAAGAACGGGTGCAGTTCATTGCGGAGCGCGACGATTCTTGCCGCTAACTCCTCCGGTCTGCGGTACGACGAGAGATCGCCGTAGAGGCCGTAGCGTTCGAAGTGCGTGGAGTTCTCGAGCCATAGATGGTCCTTCCCATCAAAGTACATGTACAGAACTTCGCGAAGGCGCTGCACGTCGCCATTTTGCTCTGGCGTCAGAGCGAGTTGGGCGTTGCGGCAGTAAAGCGCTTCTGCCTCGGACAGCAGTGGAATCCATTCGCAGTTGTCGTATGCGGTGGTCTCGAATCCAGTGATGACGAGATCCTGTGCCGACACTTCACCCCGCGCAAACCAGCGTGACATTTCAGCTTGCTCCAGATTGAAGCCTAGATTCGCCCGGTAGTTGCCCTCAGCCATCAACAATCCGTAGACGCAGCACAATACAACGGTTACGAGTGAAGCGATTCTTGTGAGCTGAAGCGATCGCATCCCGCTCGGCAGGTAGGCGGATACCAGGAAAATGAACAGGACAATGATCGTGGGCTGGTAGAAATATCCGATGTGATCACTCAGGAAGAAAGCGTGCTCGGAGACGACGGCGTCTCCCATCTTAAGCAATAGCGTACTGAGGCCTAAGCCTACCAGTGGCCACTTCACCTCTGGACGCAGTTTTCGCGTTACCAAAGCGGCAAGCACCAAAATCATAGTCAGGAGCCACAGCTTGCCGATCATTTGGTACATCACGAAAGGCTGAAACTTGATCAAGGAGGTCTCTCCCGGGAAGCTGATACGGGAGCCACCGGACCCGTGCAGAGCAAAAGCAATATCGGGTAGTCCGCACGCCAGCATGAAAACAACCACGACACGCCACGCGGCTTGGCGAGGCCCGGCGAATATGTACCAAATCGCGGCGACCGTTGTCGTCCCGGCCATCATGAGGGTCGCGTAAGGGAATGCTGTAAACGCGACGAACTGGACGATCGCCATCGCTCCCCACGCTTGCATGCTCCTTTCGCGCACGGCTCGGATCTGCAGTCCCACATAGAAGAGAAATAACGGCATGATGAATTGGGGCGAGAAAGGTCGAATGTAAGGTAGGCCGCCCACAAGCTTCATTGGAACAGAATGAATCCACGCTTCGGTGACATGCCCGAAACCATCGAGGCTGAACAGTGTGAGCAACGATACTGCGGCGAGTACCAGTTCAATATGGGGATTCGGCAAGAACCGGCGAAATAGCCAGATCGCAGCCAGGCACAGCATGGACCAGCACAGCAGATTCCAAATGAACAGAGCCCACCAAATCCGACCGCCGAATAGACTGTCGAGCAGGCCAAATAACGATGGTGCCAGCCTGAACTTCAAATAACTTATCGGATAGGGCACACCGATGTGATAGTAGGGGTTCAGGATCTGCCCGTCGCCGCTTTTTTTGAGTTGGCTAAGGCTGAGATACAAACCTAGGTCGGGAGCACTTACTGCGGGCAGGCGAAGAGACTTCGTGGTGAGGGCCGTACGCACGGCTGGATAGGAGTAGATGGCAAGGATGACCGCGACGACCGTGAAATACGCAACTCGACGCCTTAGCCGTGTTGAATTCTGGAATATCGGACTGGCAGTCTGAGCTTGCGCGGGGTCGGCACACGTGTGGGTGCCTCCGGACCTGGCCATCGATTCGGTCGCCGTCGGTTCGTCCATGACCGCCATCACTCCAGTCAGACTGAAATCCTGAAGTATACCAGCGCGAAACGCCAGCCGTTTGCTTCCTGCTATCATTCGGCAGTCCGGATTTGGGCTGAATCCGGAAAGGGCTCTCACTCATGGAATCGCAAGACCGCGCGATCACCTATCTATCCCCTTCGCTACCGGTAAACATGGGAGACTGGTGGTTCGACATTGCGACCACCGATCATTTTTGGATCCGGCGCCGTTTCGAAGTCATGAAGCGTCTGGCGGATTCGGTGATCCGGAACTCCAGACTCGCGGGCGAGATCGGCTGCGGGAACGGCTTGCTGCAGAGAGACATCGAAGACAACTATGGGATATCTGTCGCCGGATTCGAACTGAACGAATTGGCCCTGCAGAAAAATGTGAGCCGCGGGTCTCCACTGTACTGCTATAACATCCATCAGCGTAACCCGGAATTCCGCGGACAGTTCGATCTCCTGTTCTTGTTCGACGTCCTCGAACATATTGAGGATGAGTCTGGTTTTCTGGAATCCGTCAAGTTCCATTTGGCCGAATCTGGTGCTCTCCTGATCAATGTACCTGCACATCAGGCCTTGTATTCCGACTACGACCGGGCTGCCGGGCACGTTCGGCGCTATTCGCTGAATCAATTGGTGAAGGTCGCAGAACAGAACGGCCTCAAGGCGCGCGCGTGTACGTACTGGGGCCTTCCACTCGTTCCACTTCTTATCTTGCGCAAAGGTATGAGCCTGGAACGCAGTAACGGCAAGGCCGGATTCGATGCCGGGGCCATGAATGGTATCCTTTCGTGGCTGGCACGATGTGAACCACTTCCGCATCGATTGCTGGGTACGTCTGTGATGGCTGTCTTCGAGAACCAGCGCCAGGATCGGGTCCAGGAGTAAGGAATGACCGAACAACCGAGCGTTTCCGTTGCAATCCCGGTTTACAACGAAGAGGCGGTGGTACCTGAGCTACTTCGACGGACACTCGCTGTCCTCGATGGAATTCCGGGCGGTCCGCACCAGATCGTAGTGGTGGACGATGGGAGTTCAGACCGCACTTGGGAACTGCTGGAAGAAGCCGCGGACAAAGACCCTCGCTTGGCTGTAGTCGCACTCTCTCGAAATTTCGGGCACCAGATCGCCCTTGGAGCAGCCTTGGATCATGTTTCCGGCGATGTGGCGGTTTTGATGGATGGAGATCTGCAGGATCCGCCCGAAGCGATCCCTCTGTTATTGAACGCATACAACCAGGGCTACGATGTCGTGTATGTGCAGCGAGTGAACCGTAAGGAGGCGTGGTGGCTCCGTGCTTGCTATTACCTTTTCTATCGGTTGCTAGCCCTCCTTTCTTCGATTCAGTTGCCGCTTGATAGCGGCGATTTCGGGCTCATGTCAAGCCGCGTCATCCAGGAAATCAGAAAAATGCCCGAGCATCACCGCTATCTCCGCGGCATGAGGACGTGGGTTGGATTTCGCCAGATTGGGATTCCCATTGAACGAGCAGCACGTAGCGCAGGCCGCACCAAATACAGCCCATTGCGATTGCTGAAGCTGGCTTCGGACGGAATCTTTGCTTTTTCAATCGTTCCACTCCGCGCCGCGGCCCTACTGGGCGCCGCCGCCATTGGACTGTCTGTCCTCTATGCGCTGTACGCGGTGTACGTGAGGTTTTGGTTGCATGCCCCCCAGGGCTTTACTGCTTTGATCGTAGCGATCACATTCCTTTCAGGCGTAAATCTGTTTTTTCTGGGAATCATCGGAGAGTATGTCGGTCGCGTTTACGAAGAGGCAAAAGCGCGTCCGCACTACGTTGTTCGCAAGGTGATTAGCTATGCCAGCCGTGACAACCATGCGACAACCCCGAGCGTAGTTGCGCCGAGAACACTGGAGCGAACTGGCACCGACTGAGATGAGATGGTCGACTCGGTGCTACCCTTTCCGTCTCCCCGTGGAGATTTCGCTTGCCATGATCTCGCCGCCCAACCAAGCGATGCTCATGGAATGCTAGATGTTTGATAGCATCTTGAGACTCCACGGTTTCTCTCGTCCCTGGCGCTTATCCTCGTTGAGCCACACGGGTCGGGACTTCGCAATGAATCAGTCATTGAAGCATTGCAGCCCAATACAGGAAACGCTGCCAGACTGCGGCCTCTCATGTAGAGTTTGATCTACAAAGAAAATTGCATGACAGATCTAACTTTCTTATCCGCGATCGAGATGAACCTTCAGGTTCGCGCGCGCGAGATTTCTCCCGTCGAACTGGCCGAATCCCATCTCGCCAAAATCGAGCGTCTCAATCCGAAGTTGAATGCCTTCGTACACGTCGATCCCGAGCGCGTCCGCCGGCAAGCGCGAGAAGCCGAAGCCGCCGTGATGAGCAGCCAGATTCCTGGCCCGCTGCACGGCGTCCCTATCAGCATCAAGAGCTCGATCGACGTTGCCGGAATGAAATGCGAAGCGGGCACCCGGCTTCGCGCCGGATTCGTCGCCACGCAGGATGCTCCCTTAGTAGAGCGGCTGCGGCGAGCCGGGGCAATCATCCTCGGCGTAACCAACACGCCCGAGTTGCTCATGGCCTGGGAGACCGACAACTTACTCTATGGCCGCACCAACTCGCCGTGGGATCTGGATCGCACTCCCGGCGGATCAAGCGGAGGAGAGGCAGCAGCCATCGCATCCGGCATGTCCGCCGGAGGCGTCGGCAGCGACGGCGGGGGATCCATTCGCGTCCCCGCGCACTTCAGCGGCATCTGCGGACTCAAGCCAACTCCCGGACGCATCCCTTCGAGCGGGCACTTTCCGCCCTCGGGTGGTCCGTTTGCCCTGCTCGGAGTGGTTGGCCCGATGGCGCGCACCGTGGCCGATCTCAAAATTTTGTTTGAAGTCATGCAGGGTCCCGACGACGGTGACTCCTGTGCAGCGCCAGTCCCACTCCGCTGGCCGACCAACGATGAACTCACGCATCTCCGCATCGGCTACTTCGAAGACGACAGTCGCACGCCCGTAACTGCAGAAATTCGCAATGCCGTTCGAACTGCCGCTGAAGCCTTGAGCCGCGCCGGGTTTCAGGTCGAACCATTTCGCCCCGAAGGCTTGGAAGAAGCCCGCCTTCTCTGGAAAAAGTTTTTCGTCAAAACTGGCGGCATGCTTATCGGCCCCATGTTTGACGGTCGCAAGCAGGACGTGAGTCCGACCCTGAAGCAATTCCTCGAATGGTCAGCGGCCGAGCCAACCCTTTCCGGCCAGGATGTGATTGACGCATGGATTCGCCGCGACACGTTGCGCGCCAGTCTCCTCGAGCAGATGCGTAAGTATGCCGGATTCTCCTGTGCCCGCCCGCCGCCATTCCCGCCTTCCGCCACGGCGAGCGCAGTTGGACGATCGACGGCAAAACCGTCGAATATCTCGATGCCTGGAGTTACACCGAGTGGTTCAATCTGCTCGGCAATCCCGCCGCGGTGGTTCCCGTGAGCCAATCGCTGGAGGGCTTGCCCATCGGCGTGCAGATTGTCGGCCGGCCATGGGAAGAAGAGCAGGTTCTGTCAGTCGCTGCCGTACTAGAAAAGGAAGTCGGACCCGGGAAAAGCCCGCCAATCCAATAGCCGCAGCCTCATCGCCAGCCCACCTGAGAAATAAGCACGACAAAGGACACGAAGTATCACGAAGGAAACTCGGATTTCCTTCGTGCACCTTAGTGTCCTTCGTGGTGATGCCTTTGGATTGTGTTCTTGTTTCGGGGAGCTCTAGTATTTTTGTATTATTCCGCCGTTCCAGACGACTGTATAAGTTTAAGTGGCGCGAGACTTCGGTTCACTGTGGGGCCGAGGCCGGGAACATCTCCCTTCGCAGTCGCCATTCGGGAAATGCCAGACTCCAGGAAAAGAAGCGACCGAATTCTGTCGTGGCTCATAGCCTTTCTGGCCATCTCCGCCGCCTACCTCTACACCTTTCCCCAAGCCAACATCTTCTACGCCGTCATTGTTCTTCTACACGCTGCCGGAGGCGTGCTAGCCGCCATTCTTCTGGTTCCGATGCTGTTTCGTCTTCTGCGCTCCGGCACCCTGGCCGGTCGAATGGGCTGGCTATTGATTGCTGCCGGCGCAGTTGTTGGACTCGTCCTTATAAAGACCGGCACGCCACGGACGGAATGGAACAAGCTCTATCTCCACATGGCGCTTTCGCTGGCGGGACTGGCCCTGCTGATTGCCGGATGGCTGAGCGCACGTTCTTCCTCAGCTGAAGGTCCGACCGGAGCAAGATTGGCCGGTGGCGTCGTCCGTGTTGTGATCTGCGTTGCGCTGTTTGCGGGAATTGGTTACGGAGCACGGTACGTGCGCGGCAGTTGGGACACGCGCAACCGCATTCAGAATCCGACCATGCCCCCCGATAACATGAATGGCGAGGGCGACGGTCCCGAGGGCTCGTTCTTCCCCAGTTCCGCGCAGGTTTACGGCAAGCAGAAAATTCCCAGCAAGTTTTTCATGGAGTCCGACTCCTGCAAGCGCTGCCACGAAGACATTTACAACCAGTGGTTCAGTTCCGCGCACCATTTCTCGTCCTTCAATAATCAGTGGTACCGCAAGTCGATCGAATACATGCAGGACACGATCGGCACCAAGCCCTCGAAGTGGTGCGGGGGATGCCACGATCCCGCTGTGCTCTATGCCGGCATGATGGACACTCCCATCAAGCAGATCGTGCATCGTCCCGAAGCGCAGGCGGGACTGGGTTGCATGATGTGCCACTCCATCGCCAACGTGAAGAGCACGATGGGCCAGGCCGATTTCTATCTCGAATATCCCAAGCTGCACGAACTGGCCGCGACCAAGAATCCGATCGCCCGCGAGTTGCACGATTTCCTCATCAAGCTGAATCCCGAGCCGCACCGCCGCGTGTTCCTGAAGCCTTTCATGCGCGACCAGACGGCGGAGTTTTGCTCCTCGTGCCACAAGGTGCATCTCGACGTGCCGGTGAATCACTACCGCTGGTTCCGCGGCTTCAACGAGTACGACAACTGGCAGGCCAGCGGGGTTTCCGGACAGGGCGCGCGTTCGTTCTACTACCCGCCGAAGCCGCAGCAGTGCGCCGATTGCCACATGCCCATGGAATCGTCGAAAGACCAGGGCAACATCAACGGCTTCGTGCACTCGCATCGCTTCCCGGCGGCAAACACGGCGGTGCCGACCGCGAACGAAGATCCCGCGCAGCTCAAGCTGACGGAAGACTTCCTGAAGAGCGGTGCACTCACGGTCGACATATTTGCGCTCTCGCCGGCGCAGGCTGCGCTGAAGCCGGGCGCAGTCACGCAGTCGGACTTGTCGACGACGTTCGCGGTCGGCGAAGAAGCCGAAAGCAAAGTCGCAGCAGCCGGAAGTGAGGCCACCCCGATCACCGCTCCGCTCAACCGCGTGCAGCCCGCCCTGCGGCGGGGAGATACGGTGCGCGTCGACGTGGTCGTGCGCACCAAGAAAGTCGGACACTTCTTCCCCGGCGGCACCGTTGATGCCTACGACACGTGGCTTGAACTGAAGGGAACCGATGACAGGGGCCAGACCATCTTCTGGAGCGGTATGGTCGAAGACAACGGTCGCGGCCCGGTCGAAAAAGGCGCACACTTCTACCGCTCGTTACAGATCGATGCTCACGGCAATCCCATCAACAAGCGCAACGCCTGGGCCACGCGGGCGGTCGTTTATGTGCGCCTGATTCCACCTGGCGCAGCCGACACCGTGCACTACCGCATGCACATTCCCGAAAATGCCGGCAATAAGATCACACTGCACGCCCGTCTCTGCTACCGCAAGTTCGCGTGGTATGGCACGCAGGAAGCGTTTGCGGGCATACCCGATCCGGCCAAGCCCAATGCGGTTTCCTCGGAATACGACGATCGCCCAACTCTTTTTACGGGGTCATTGAGCGGAGTCTCGGCGAAGGAAGAAAAGATTCCCGACCTGCCCATCGTTCCCGTTGCGGAAGACGAAGTTACTCTTCCCGTGGTCGCGCACAACACCCCCACACCCGCACCCAACACGATCGTCCGCAAAGAAGAGTGGCAGCGATGGAACGACTACGGCATCGGCCTGTTCCTGCAAGGAGACCTGAAGGCCGCCGCCGCCGCTTTCGAGAAAGTCACGGAAGCCGACCCGAACAATCCCGACGGCTGGGTCAACATCGGACGCTGCGCCGTGCAGGAAGGCGACATGGCACGCGCGCGCACCGTGCTGGAAAAAGCCCTGTCGTTGTCGCCGAATCTGGCACGGGCCAATTTTTTCTATGCGAAAGTCTTGCGTTCCGATGGCAACTACCAAGGCGCCGCGTCGCGACTGCGCGCCGTCCTCGCGCAGTATCCCCGCGATCGCGTTGCCTTAAACGACTTGGGACGCGTTCTCTTCCTGCAGCGCAAGTATGACGAGGCGGTAAAGGTCTTGCAGTCCGTGCTCGAAATCGATCCCGAAGACCTGCAGGCGCACTACAACCTGATGCTCTGCTACAACGGCCTCGGAAACGAGAAACTCGCGAAAGAACATCAAGCCCGTTACATGCGCTTCAAAGCCGACGAATCATCGCAAGCGATCACCGGCCCCTACCGCCAGCTTCATCCCGAAGACAACAACGAACGCCAGTCGGTCCACGAGCACGTGTCAGTAGCGCTAACGAATCACGTAGCGACAGCCGCCTCGGCTGTCCGGCGAAGCGAAGCGAGCCGCAATTCGATCACCCCTGCCGGAGCATCCAGATAAATGTTTCGCAACACCGAATTCACCACGGAGACACAGAGACACGGAGAAATCCTCAGGACCCTTCTTTCAAGACTCCTCCGTGCCTCCGTGACTCCGTGGTTAATCGCATTTTGCTTTGTCCTCACAGCCCAGGCGCAGATCCAATTCCGCGACATCACTTCCCAGTCCGGCATCCACTTCACCCACAACAACGGCGCCTTCGGCAAGAAGTGGCTCCCCGAAACCATGGGCCCGGGCTGCGCCTTCATCGACTACGACAACGACGGATACCCCGACATCATTCTGATCAACGGCGAAGATTTTCCCGGACATCCCCACGCTGGCCCGACCACGCCCAAGCTTTATCACAACAATCATGACGGCACCTTCACCGACGTAACCCGCAAAGCCGGACTCGCCGTCCCTCTGTACGGATTCGGCGTAGCCGTCGGCGACTACGACAACGACGGCTTCGACGATCTCTTCATCTCAGCGCTAGGGCAGAGTCATCTCTTCCACAACAACGGCAACGGCACATTCACCGAAGTGACCAAGACAGCGGGGATGTCGGGTCCGAACGAATTCTCCACGAGCGCGGCTTGGGTGGACTACGACCGCGACGGCAAACTCGATCTCGTCGTTGCGAATTATGTTCAGTGGAGCGAGCAGGGCGACCTCTACTGCACGATCGACGGTGCGCACAAGTCCTACTGCACGCCTGAATCCTACAAGGGAACGTCGTTGCGCCTGTGGCACAACCTTGGCGCAGGAAAATTCGAAGATGCCACGCAGAAAGCCGGACTCGGAGATCCAACGTCGAAAAGCCTCGGCATCGCCATCCTCGATGTGAACGGCGACGGCTGGCCCGACATCCTGATCGCCAACGATACGCAGCCCAACAAGCTCTATGTGAACAAGAAGAACGGCACGTTCGAAGAGCGGGGCGTCGCTGCCGGAATCGGCTTCAGCGAAGACGGCGTCGCCCGTGCCGGCATGGGCGCCGACGCTGCCGACTATGACCGCAGCGGCTATGCCAGCCTGATCATCAGCAACTTCGCCAACCAGATGGTCTCGCTCTACCACAACGAGGGCAACGGCCTGTTCGTCGACGAAGCTCCGCAATCCGAGATCGGACGCGACACCCTGGTGACCCTCGGCTTCGGCTGCTTCTTCTTCGATTACGACAACGACGGCTGGCCCGACATCTTCGTCGCCGACGGCCACATCGAAAACGAGATCGAGCGCGTGCAAAAGCGCGTGAGCTACGCCGAGCCTCCGCACCTGTTTCGAAACCTGGGCGGCGGGAAGTTCACCGAGGTTACCGCGCAGATGGGCAAGGTGTTCGCCGCACCGAAAGTGGCGCGCTCCGCGGCGTATGCCGACATCGACAACGACGGCTTCCTCGACATCCTGCTGACCACAAATGCCGGCCCCGCCTACCTCTTTCACAACGAAGGCGGCACCAACCACAGTCTGCGGATCAAGCTGGTCGGCACAAAATCGAACCGCGATGGCATCGGCGCGGTAGTGCGCGTGACCTCCGGCACCGATAAGCAATGGAAGATGCTGCGCTCCGGCTCGAGCTACCTGTCACAGAGCGAACTGGTACTCACGTTCGGCCTGGGCGCGCAAGCGAAAGCGGATGCAATCGAAATTCAGTGGCCCAGCGGCCAAGTCGACAAGCTCTCGAATGTCAATGCCGGCCAGACGGTAACGATAGAGGAGGGGAAGGGAATCGCGGGTAATCGGGCTTACGCGTCGCCCCATCCTCGCCCGTAATGTCATCCTGAGGAGCGCGGGAGCGCTCCGAAGGACCGTACGACTGATGGCGGCGGCAATAACGCGTGGAAGTTCCAACTCGGCGGGATGCAGCGTAGGCGTTCCTGTCCGCAGTATCGATTGCGCCAACCATCGTACGGTCCCTCACAGCGGCTGCGCCGCTGCTCAGGATGACAAAGCTGTGGTTTCCTCTGTGTTCCTCCGTGCCCTCTGTGGTTAAATCTGTAACGGAATGAATCTTAAAATCTCTGCCGCCCTCTTCGCCGCAATCCTGGCGGCCGTTGGGTCTTCTTGCGCCGGCCCAGCCCGATCCGATCGAAGCCGCCCATCACAACAACCTCGGCTCCGCCTACATGAATCAGCAACTCTTCGAAAAGGGACTAAAAGAATTCCAGCAGGCGCTCGCGGCCGATCCCAAGTTTACGATTGCGCGCGTGAATGAAGCGATAGCGTTACCTCAACCTGCAGAAGGTGGACGAAGCCAAATCCGCTCTCGAAGATGCACTCAAGCAGGACCCGAAGAATCCCTACGTGTGGTACAACCTCGGCCTGCTCGCGAAAAATACAGGCGATGCGCCAGCCGCGATCGAAGCCTTCAAGCACGTTACAGAAATCGATCCCAACGACGCTGATACCTGGTACTTCCTCGGCACCGCCTACGTCCAGGCCAAGCAGTTTCCCCAAGCCATCGATGCCTTCGAACACGCACTGAAGATCAATCCTCTGCACGCCTCCGCGGAATTCGGCCTCTCCCGCGCCTACCAGCAATCCTCCGACACCGACCACGCCCGCGAACACCTGAAGCGATTCCAGTACATCACGCAAAACAAGTACGGCTCGCCAATGAGCCTGGCGTACGGCGAGCAGGGCCAGTACTCCCGGGCAGTCGAGTCGCCGCAAGCGCAACTGAAGCCGCCACCGCAGATCAAGGTGCAGTTCGTGGATGTGACGAAGGAAGCGGCGCTAGGCGTGACCGCCGCCACGGGAGATGCGCAATTGTTCCAGGGACCGGGCGCATGTTTCCTCGACTATGACAACGATGGCCTCATCGACCTCCTGGTTTCGGACTACGGCACTCAAGGGGGGATATCGCTTTACCACAATCTCGGGCACGGGAAATTCGAAGACGTAACCGCCAAGGCCGGTTTAGACCCCAAGTCCCACGCCATTGCTTGCACTGCAGGCGACTACGACAACGACGGTTTCAGCGATATTGTGGTTGCGACCCAGGGAAAAGTGCGACTCTTCCGTAACGAAAAAAACGGCACGTTTAAGGATGTGACAGGGGCGGCAGGACTTTCGGCGACGAATCACGCAGAGGGTGTAGCCTTTGTTGATTACGACCACGACGGCGACCTCGACCTATACACCACGTTTGGCTCAGTGCTTCCGGTATCCGGGGGGCTTAATACGCTAAGCGGCTATTTAATGAATCAAATGTGGCGTAACAACGGTGACGGCACCTTTACGCAGGTCACGAGAGAGACGGGGCTTGGGGCAGGCACTGCTTATGGCGCGGTAGGTACGGACTACAACAATGACCGAGCGGTGGACCTTCTCGTACCGGGCTGGCACCTTAATGCAGGAGTTACTCGATCTCCGATCATCTACGAGAATCCGAGAGAAGGCCAATTCGAAAAACGTGATTTGATTTCGTTGACCCGGCCACCCGTCGGGGTAGCGGTTCTCGACTTTGATCACGACGGATGGATGGACTTCGCCTTCACGCAGTGGGGTCCTCCCGGCCTCACCCTCTGGCGCAACAACCACGGTAAATCCTTTGAGCAGGTAAAGCTCCCCGAGACCAACTGGGCCCGCGCCTACGGCGTAGCCGCATTCGACTACGACAACGACGGCTGGGTCGACCTTGTCGCCGTCGGCGAAACGAAAGACGGCAAGGGCGAAGTCCGCCTCTTCCGCAATCTTGGCCCCGACGGATTCAAAGACGTCACCACCGACGTCGGCCTCGACAAGATTCATCTCGAAAGCCCGCGCGCCATCATCACCGGAGACTACGACAACGACGGCGCCACCGACCTGCTGATCACCCAGAATCACGGTCCCGCTGTGCTCCTGCGCAATGAAGGCGCGACGCAGAATCACTGGCTAAAGCTCTCGCTCAAGGGACTCAACGACAACAAATCCGCCATCGGAACGAAAGTCGAAGTCTTCTCTGGCGGCAACCGCCAGAAATTCGAAATCTACGGATCGAACGGATATCTCGGCCAGAACTCCACCGACATCGTCGTCGGCCTCGGCCAATCGAAGGAAGCCGACATCGTCCGCATGCTCTGGCCCACCGGCGTCCTGCAAGACGAAATTCAGATCGCCGGCGACAAGCGCCAGGAATTTCTCGAGATCGATCGCCGTGGCAGTTCCTGTCCCACGCTGTTCGCCTGGAACGGCGAGCGCTACGAGTTCGTCGCCGACATGCTGGGCGCCGGAGTCGTCGGCCACTGGATCGGCCCCAACCAGCGCGACATCCCACGCCCCGTCGAATACATCAAGATTCCGCAAGGCATGGTTCAGAAAAAAACATATTCTCAAACAGCTTGTCATCCTGAGCGAAGCGAAGGACCCATGCACTTCCCGGCCACGTGCACAGATCCTTCGCCGCTAAAGGCTGCGGCTCAGGATGACAAGGGCGGCGGAAATCCGCAAAAGAAGACTCTCAGCTTCCGTTTCATGGAGCCCCTCGAAGAAGCCGTCTACTTCGATCAGGTGCGATTGTTGGCTGTCGATCATCCCGCTGCCGTCGACGTCTATCCCAACGAATATTTCGCATCGAATCCACCGTATCCCGAATTCAAAATCGTCGTCAGCCGCGATGCGAAGCCTCCCGCCGGAGCATGGGACGAACACGGCCACAATGTGTTGCCCGATCTGCTTGCGCACCGTTTCTTCGGCGATTTCGAGTTGACGCAGTTCGCCGGATTCGCCAAGCCGCACACTCTCACCCTCGATCTCGGCGACCCCTATAAAGGAGGTCCGCTCTGGTTGCTCATGCACGGCGAGATCGAATACTTCACCGCCAACAGCATGTACGCCGCCGCGCAGTCGAAACTCGAGCCGATCGCGCCCTACGTAGAAGCGCTTACCGCGGACGGAACCTGGAAGCGCGTCATCGACGATATGGGATTCCCCGCCGGCGGCCCGCGCACCATGACCGCCGACCTTACCGGCAAGCTACCGCGCGGCACAAAGAAGATTCGCATCACGACAAATCTGCAAGTCTACTGGGACAGCATCCTTATTACCCGAACTGAACAGTCTCCGTCGTACTCCGTCACTCCCGTGCCTCTCCTCCACGCCGACCTTGAGTTCCACGGCTATCCCTACAAGATCGAAGGCGCTCCGCCCGGCAACGTGCAATACGTCTACGAGAGAACCAGCGCCACCGGCCCGTACACGCGTCCGCAGGGAACTTACACGCGCTACGGCGATGTCCTCCCGTTGCTCACCGCCACCGACGACAAACTTGCCGTCTTCGGTTCCGGCGATGAAGTCCGCCTCGACTTCGATCCCAGCAATCTTCCCCCGCTTCCTCATGGCTGGGTGCGCGACTATTTCTTCGCCGCCAACGGCTACGAAAAAGACATGGACTTCTACGCCGCCGAAGGCAACTACGTCGCGCCGCTACCGTTCCTGAGCATGGGCGAGTATCCCTATACGCCGAAAAAGTCATTTCCCCTCGACGACGCGCATGTGAACTATCTCCTCGAATACAACACGCGCCACATGTCAGGCAACGAGCAGCGGGGATACTGGTTCGACTACGGGCCCGATCCCCGCTGACCGTCCCGCGTGCTTCGAACCTCTCAAGGAATGTCATCCTGAAACTCGGCGAAGCCGAGTTGAGGGACCGTACGAAAGGGTCAGTTTTGGATGCGGTCGAGGGATTTGCCGAGGCCGCAGACATCACGCAAGAACGCGTCCACCATGGCGATCCTGGAGTGCGTGGCTGAGAAAGCACCCGCATGAACCTACAGAATCGTTTTAATATTGACACCGCCGCCCCCGCCATAATCCAATAGCCGTTCTCATGGAAACCTCGACTGCCGCACCTTCCGCTGCTCCGAGACTGCGACGAACACTCACCCTCTGGGACCTGGTGCTGTATGGAATTATTGTCATCCAGCCCGTCGCCCCGATGTCGGTTTTCGGCGTACTCAGCGATGCTGGACATGGGCATGTCGTCACCACTCTGCTGATCGCGATGGTGGCGATGTTGTTTACGGCCTTCAGCTATGGCCGAATGGCTCGAGCTTATCCGAGCGCTGGATCTGCATTCACTTATGTGGGACAAGAAATCAATCCTGCGCTCGGCTATGTCACGGGATGGTCCATGACCATGGACTACATGCTCAACCCGATGATTTGCATCATCTGGTGCAGCCAGCAGGCTTTCGTCTTCGCTCCGCAGTTACCCTACTGGCTTTGGGCAATTTTCTTTGGCGGGATTTTTACGTTCCTGAACATTCAGGGCATCAAAACATCTGCGCGGGTAAATACGGTGCTCGCCGCCGGCATGGGCGCGGTGGTTGCCGTTTTCTTCATGGTAGCGGTGCGCTACATCTTCGGTCATCCGCACGACGGCGCTTCCTTCTTCAGCCGGCCTTTTTACGATCCCCAGCTCTTTAATTCGAAAGCAGTACTGGCGGCTACCTCGATCGCAGTGCTTAGCTACATCGGCTTCGACGGAATCTCTACTCTCTCTGAGGAGGCGGAGAATCCGAGAAGGAACATTTTGCTGGCGACGGTTCTCACCTGCTTCGTGATCGGCATACTCTCAGCACTCGAAGTCTATGCCGCGCAGCTCGTATGGCCTGCCAACCAGCCATTCCCCAACAGCGATACCGCCTTCACCTACGTCGCTGGACGAGCCTGGAAGCCCATGTTTGCCATCCTCGGATTCACCTTGCTGGTGGCCAACTTCGGCTCGGGAATGGGAGCGCAAATCGGTGCTGCTCGCCTGCTCTACGGCATGGGACGCAGTAAGGCTTTGCCGCAATCGTTTTTCGGCGTCGTCGATCCGAAACGCCATGTTCCCCGCAACAATGTCATATTTGTCGGAGTGGTAGCCCTTGCCGGTGCGCTGCTCGTGAGCTTCGGCCTCTTTAGCTACGGATTAGGCGCAGAGATGCTCAACTTTGGCGCCCTCATCGCATTTATGGGGGTAAATATGGCAGCCTTTGTTCGCTATCACGTACGCGAAGGCGGTCACAACGCCCTTTGGCCGCTGCTGTTGACAGCAGTAGTGATCGGATTAGTCTTGTTGCCCGGCTCGAACTGGATTCTCTTAGGCTGTGCAGCGTTGGGTCTGGCAATCATCGCGGTGTGGACGCCCCCTCTTGCCGGATTTACCATTTGTTTCTTCCTCTGGAAAAATTTGAGCTGGAAGGCGTGGATTGTCGGTGGCATCTGGATGGTCGTTGGAATCGCCGTCGGCGCCTGGAAGACGCGCGGCTTCCGCGGCGATCTGGTGAACTTCGAACTGCCCCCTGAAGAGCAAGAAAGTTAGGCGTGGCTGGTTCTCAACTACGGCCAGAAATATCTTTCGCGCCGTTCTCGAAGTATCGCCGCGGCGTAGTCCCTAGCGATTTGCGAAACATCGCAATAAATGCGCTGGGCGTGCTGTAGCCCGCTTCCAGAGCGGCATGGCTGATTTTTTCTCCCGCCGCCAAAAGCTGCAGCGAGCGTAGCAATCGTAGTTGCTGTCGCCATTTTCCCAGCGACATCCGCGTTTCCTGCTGGAATAGCCTTTCGATAGTTCTCTTGCTCGCCCCGGCTTGCGCCCACACCGAAGCCATAGAGCGGGAGTTGTCAACGTTGCCCTGCAACGCGGCCGCGACGCGCGCGGCTCTCGGATCCGACGGAGTGGGCAGCTGTAGAGGAACTGCCTGCACGGTTTCTAGCTGGTCGATGAGAACGTCGATCAGATGCGCGTGAGTTGTCGATCTGCGGTTCAGCTTACCCACGGTGCAGAGATGAACAATCATCTGCTGCAGCAGAGGTGAAACGTTCACAACGCAACACGTTCGTGGAAGCCGTCGCACCAGACGCGCCCGCAGATAAACCGTCCGCATCGATACCGCGCCCGACATGAGAATGCTGTGGGGAGTGCGCGCGGGTATCCAGACCGCGCGCTGCGTGGGCACCACCCACGTTCCGGCGTTCGTGCGAACCGTCATCACGCCCTGGCAGGCATAAACCAACTGGTCCTCCGGATGCAGGTGCTCCGGGATGGCATGGCCGTGTCCAAGATCGTAGGCCAGCGCGGTCACCGGCGATGGCAGCCTCGGGCAGACGTGAACGCCTTGTCGTTTTCTCGACATTCATTGTCACAATAGCGTAATGACGTATCCACGGCAATAGCTTAGTCTTTGCTTCACGTTCATGGTTCGAGAGGAGAGCAATCATGCTGGGATCGACCAACATCGTCGCGTTTGTTCCGATCAAAGACTCGGGAAAGGCCCGTGCTTTCTACGAAGGCGTTCTGGGCTTGCGCTTCGTGAAAGATGACGGATTCGCGCTCGTCTTAGAAGCCAACGGAATCATGGTGCGAGCCGCGAAGATGAAAGAGTTCACGCCAGCACAATTCACCATATTGGGATGGCAGGTGTCAGATATCGAGCAGGTAGTACGCGGGCTCGCCGCGAAAGGAGTGCACTTCGAAATTTTCGGCTTCTTCAAGCAAGACGAACTCGGAATCTGGACCGCCCCAACCGGAGACAAAGTCGCATGGTTCAAGGACCCAGACGGAAATATCCTCTCAGTTTCGCAGCATGTAGATTAGTTGACGTGGCCGGGAACCGTATTTGTCATCGCGCGCGTAATCAGCGTCTTGTCATCCTGAGGACCGCGCCTTTTGCGGGCCGAAGGACCTATGGAATCGTCGACACCATTGATGCTGCTGCCAACGTACACAGGTCCTTCGCTTATCCTGCTTAGATCTTATTCCACGTTCCACCCGCTGACTTCGACCGAAGCCTTGGTCGTGCCCAACTCACTGGCGCGATACGTCGCGGTGATCTCCCGCTTCTCTCCCGGAAGCAGTGAAATGTAATTGTCCTCCCAAACCACCGGGAGGATTTCCTCTCCCTTCACGCCCTTATCAATTTTCAACCGCACAAAAAACGCCAGGCTCCTGCTCGGATTCTCAATCGTAAGGTGCGTGACCGCATCCTCACCTTTGCGCTCGGTGCGGTCGGTCACTTTCAACTTCACTTTCGACAATTGAGAGATCGCCGTGAAGTCCGCATACGACGCAGTCGGCGTCATCCACCACGTAGACTTCGCCCAGTCGAGCGTTTCCGGTTTGGTCGAGAGCCAGTAGAAATTCGATCCCACGAGCTTTCCGGAGGAGTCTGCCAGCTTTAGCGCGAGGAAGTAGGTGTTGCTCAGTCCGGAGACATCGGGCAACGTGAAGACCTTCGCCGTGCTGTCGGCCGCGGCATCGACCGGATTCTCCTGCGAAAACTTCTCGGTCGCATCGAGGTTGTAGATTTTGGTTGTGAGTTTGAGCCCTTTGGCGTCAGTGTACTGGCTGCTGACGACCCAGATCGAATGATCGTCGTACCCATACATCGGATGCAGCGCCTCCATCGCCCGCTTGGCGCCGAAGTATCCGCCGCCCGGACGCAGATAGTAGTCGTACAAGTGCCAGATCATCGACGGCCAGGCGTTGTTCAGCATCCACTGAATCACGCCAGTCGACTGATATTTATTCCGGCTGTATGCCTCGTACATGGCACGCACGCCTTCATAGGTCTGCATCTGTGACTTAATGGCGAAGTCTTGTACGTTGTCCGACTTGCCGTAGCGATTCGCCAGTGCCTCGCTGAACACGTTGATGGTTTTGAATTCTCCGCCACCCGCGTGATAGTTCCACACATCATCGATCGGCCACAGGTGATCTTTACCGACCATCGCGCGAATGCTCTCGACTGGCGGAACCGCAGGCCCCATGCTGGTTTCGGTATTGAATCCATAAGCACCGCCGCATCCCCCCGGATTGCATAGCTTGCGCCCGGGTTGGCCGTCAGGGGTGTCCACCTGCCAGTAGTTGGGAGCAACGTACTCATAGGGCCCGCTCATCTTTGCGCCACTGTCGCCCGTGACGCTGGTCTTCTTTCCAGTGGCTGACGACACCACCGGATTCGGCCACAGTAACTCCTTCTCGATATCGAGATACATCTGCTCCACATCCGGTGGTGGAGGATTGTCGCTTCCGTTCAGCCACATCACCAGGCTCGGATGACTTCGCAGCCGGTAAATCTGATCCCGCAGCGACTGTTTGGCGATCTCAAAATCCTGCGGCTGCCAGCGCGGCCAGCGCTCCCAGAAGTCGCAGCAGCACCATCCCGCCATCACCAGAATGCCGTTGTGATCCGCGATGTTGTAGAACTCCTCCGACTCGAGCTTGCCTTCTAAACGGACGGTATTGAGCCCCATGTCCTCCACATAGCGGAATTCATCATGCAGCCGCTCAGAGTTCTCGCGCAGCATCATGTCGGGAGTCCAACCGCCACCGCGAATCAGGATGTTCTTGCCGTTGATATGGAAGGCGCGCCCCCCCACGGAATTGATGTCGGAAGTGACCTCGCGAATTCCGAACTCGGAGCTCGATTTGTCGCTGGCCGAGCCATTGACTTCGAATTCCATGTTGAGCTTGTAAAGGTTCGGCGTTCCCATCTGCGCCGGCCACCACAGCCGCGGATTCGATACGACCAGTTGAGAAAACTTGTCAGGCGCGAACGTGACGTCCTTGGACTCGTTGGCCGCGAGGTCCACATCCTGCTCGAATGTAAGGTTCTCGATCTTGCCTTTGAGTTTCCCCTTTACGGGTTGATCGGTACCGTTTTTCACCTGCGCGGTAACAGTGAGTTGTGCACTATCGTTGGCTGGTGGATTCAGCTTCGAAACCACTGTCGGATAGCGCAGCGCGACCGGACCGCTGGTCGTCACATATACTTCACGCCACAGTCCCATATTCTTGTCCGGCGGCGCCGGGTTCCAGTCGACGAAAGTGATGGCGAGATCGTGGTCGGTGGGTGCGAATGCCTGCACCGCCAGCACATTTTCCGCGCCCGTCTTCGCCGCGGACGTAATGTTGAATTCGTAAGTCCGCCAGGCCCCCGCGACGTCATCTGACTTCGCAATCTGCTTCCCGTTCAGAAAAATATTGGCGCGATAGTTGATCCCGTTGAACTTCAGCCAAATCGTCTCCCCTCTGTACGACGCGGGAATAGTGAACGGCTTGCGATACCACCACGAGACCGCGTAGGGGCTGTCGGACGCCATGGCAATGTTCGAGAAATTAGCCCCAATCGGATAGTTCACACCGGGGAAACTGCGCAGGTTCATTCCGGGGAACGGATCAGACAGAGACTTGTCCTTGACCAAGGCTGCCACCACCGTGCTCGGAATGGTTGCGGCATGCCACCCCTTCGGGGCGAACGCTGGAGTCGAAATCACTTCCCCCTTGGCCTCGACTTTCGCGGACGTCTGCAGGGCCCAGCCCTCTCGCAGAGTGAGTTTGGTTTCCGCCACAGGCTTTTCGGCAGTTACGGCCGGAGTTTTCTGCTGGGCTGCCAGGAACGAACTCAATAGGAACTGCGTCAGAACGAAGACAGTAAGAGACAGAGTCTTGCCGGGTTTCATGGGGCTCCTTTTGCAGATCCGCGTCGTGATCGGGCACGAAGAACTTGGAAAAAGCGTCGCAGAAAGGGATAACACTTCTATTAATTCGTTTCAATAGCGGATTTTTGGCAAGCTGTGAATTGCGTAGCTCAGGCGCAATGGGCTCGCCTGTGAGCGACAACGGAACATGTGGCGACGGCCGCCTCGGCCGTCCCGCCGATGCGAAGCAAGGCGGAACCGTCACAACTGCCGAAAACCAGCCCCGGCGAAGCGAGCACGAATCCCTCGCCGAACCAAACTGCCAGCAGCACTTCTTCGAAAGGGCTGCCCGGACTGGTCCGCTCTTCCCAGCGACGTAGTTTATAATTAAAAATTCGTCCGTCTATTCTGGAGTGATAAGAACATGATTCGCTTTCTACAAACGTCTGGCCAAACCACGAAGTATATCCTCGGCGGCTTGCTGCTGATCATCTGCGCTTCGATGGTCATCACGCTGATTCCCGGCGGGTTGGGAGGGGATGTCTTTGGCAACGCCCCCGGCAAGGGCATTGTCGCCAAGGTGGACGGCAACGACATTTCCGCCGATGACGTGCGCACCACGGCCAAGCAGATGCTGCAGCAGCAGATGCAGGGAAGCACCGCCAACATGAGCATGTTGCTGCCTTTCTTTTCCCAGCGCGCCGCTGAGCAACTGATTACCCGACAGGCACTGCTCAGCGAGGCATCCCGCATGGGATTGCGCGTGACCCCTGAGGAGGTGAAAGAAGAATTGCAGCACGGCCGTTACGCCGCGACCTTCTTTCCGGGCGGCAATTTCATCGGCGAACAGGAATACCAGGATATGCTGACCCGGGCGAATCTGACTCCCGCGAAGTTCGAAGAGTCCGTCGGCCATGACCTTCTCCTGACCAAGCTCCAGGCGCTGATCTCAGGCACCGCCAGCGTAAGCGATTCCGAAATTCATGATCAGTTCGTAAAGCAGAATACGAAGGTCAAGTTCGACTACGCAGTCTTGAAGCAGGACGACATCAAGAAAGGCCTGCACCCGACCGACAGTGAGTTGAAGGCCTACTATCAAAGCCGTCTTGCCAGCTATGCCAACTCGATTCCCGAAAAGCGCAAGGTGAAGTACGCCGTCATCGACACCAACAAGGTCGAGAGCGGTGTAACGGTTACCCAGGATGACTTGCAGAGCTACTACCAGCAACACCGTGATGCGTATCGCGTGCCGGAGCAGGTAAAAGTCAGTCACATCCTGATCAAGACGCCTTTGCCCGGTCCAGACGGCAAGGTCGACGAGAAGGGCGTGGCGGAAGCGCAGCGCCGTGCCGAGGATCTCTTAAAGCAATTGAAGAGCGGCGCGAAGCTGGAAGATCTCGCGAAGAAATATTCCGAGGATCCAGGCAGCGCGAAGGAAGGCGGATCGCTCGGCTGGATCGGGCGTGGACAAACCGTCGCCGAATTTGAGAAAACTGCGTTCTCGCTTCCCAAGGGCCAGATCAGTGACCTGGTCAAGAGTAGCTACGGCTTTCACATCATCCGCCTTGACGACAAGCAGGATGCGCATATGAAGTCGCTTGACGAGGTGAAGGCCGACATCGAGCCCGCTCTCAAGCATCAAAAAGCGCAGCAGATTGCACAGCGCCAGGCAGAGAGCCTGCTGAGGGACGCGCGCGCGCAGGGCCTGGACGCGGCTGCCGCCAAGCAAAACGTCCCGGTAATCACGTCGGACTTCTTTTCCCGCCGCGACATGCTGCCGGGCCTGGGTCCGTCCCCTCAATTCATGGAAGCAGTTTTTGCGGCGCAGGAAAAAGCTCCACCGGACCTGGCTTCAACCTCGCAAGGAACCGCGGTGTATGAATTGCTAGCCATCAAACCGCCCGCAACGCCGACTTTCGAAGAGATTCGCGCCCGCATTGAGGACGAATTCAAGAACGAGCAATCCAAGACTCTCCTGACGCAGAAGGCCCAGGAACTCTCCGATCGTGCCAAGGCTGCCCATGATCTGAAGAAGGCCGCGAAAGAGCTGGGCGCGACGATGAAGACCAGTGATTCCGTTCTGCCCGATGGGCAAGTTCCAGAGGTGGGTTCCATGTCTGGCCAGGCTGCGGTGGCGTTCACCATGAAGCCCGGAGAGATCAGTGTCCCGATCAGCAGTGGCACTGACGCCGCGGTGCTACAGATCCTTGAGAACCAGCAACCCACCGACGCGGAGTATGCCGCAAAGCGCGATCAGATTCGCGATTCTCTGCTGCAGGGAAAGCAGCAGGAGCGCTTTGGGTTGTTTGTCTCGAACCTTGTCGATGAGATGACGAAGTCTGGCAAGATCAAGCGGAATCAGGAAGAGCTCAAAGCGCTCACCCGCGCCGGCAGCGAGTCCGGAATGTAGCGGCGGGGTCATGTCTTTTGCACGTGCCGCAGGCATCTTACTGCATCCGACGTCATTGCCTTCACGCGGCGGGATCGGCGATTTCGGTCCCGCCGCGTATCGCTTCGTAGATTTTCTTGCGTCCGCCCGTCAGGGCGTCTGGCAGGTTCTGCCTCTGGGCCCGCTGGGCTACGGGAATTCGCCCTATTCCTCGACCTCCGCTTTTGCAGGAAACCCGCTACTGATCAGCCTCGAACGCCTGGCCGACCATGGCTGGATCGATCACACGCAGGTTGATGTACCCTCGTCCTCATCCGCTTTCGTCGAGTACGAAAAAGTTTTCGCGCAGAAGCTTCCCCTCCTGTTTGAAGCCGCGCACCGGTTCCTGAAATCCGCTTCCCATGAAGCTCTTGGCCGTTTCGAGGCCTTTCGCGCGGAGAACGTCTGGTGGCTCGATGATTTTGTCTTGTTCGATTCGCTGCGCGCCCGCCACAAGCTCGAACCCTGGAATCAATGGCCGCACGAACTTGCCTCTCGGGAAACAGCGGCACTGAAAAAAGCATCTGAGGAACTCGCGGATGACCTTCGGGTGCGAAGCGCTTTGCAGTTCGCATTCTATGAACAGTGGCGCGCATTGCGTCGATATTGTGCAGAGCGTGCCATCCGCATCGTGGGCGATGTTGCCATCTTTATGAACCACGACAGCGCCGATGTCTGGACTCATCCCGAACTTTTTCGCCTGGATCACAACCTGGAGACGGAGGTGGTGGCGGGAGTCCCTCCCGATTTCTTCAGCAAGACCGGACAGCGATGGGGAAATCCCTTGTATCGCTGGGATGTAATGAAGCAGCACGGCTATCAGTGGTGGATACAGCGCCTGCGCTGGGCCACGCAGCATTGCGACTACATACGCCTCGATCACTTCCGTGGCTTCGATCAGTTCTGGGAGATTCCCGCCGCCGACCCGACTGCCGTGAATGGCCGCTGGGTCGATGGCCCGCGCGACGATTTGTTCCTCAAGCTGCGCGAGGCCTTGGGTGGACTGCCCTTCTTCGCCGAAGACCTTGGCTACATCACGCCGGAGGTGCATGCTCTGCGGGACCGGCTGCAGATTCCTGGCATGTCGGTGCTGCAATTTGGTTTCGGCGACGAAGGCGCGCACATGTATCTGCCGCATCGGGCGGCAGGCAAAGTTATCTATACCGGGACTCATGACAACGACACCGTGGTGGGCTGGTGGCACTCTGGCGCCGCCGAGCACGAACGCCGCAATGCCGAATCCTATCTCGGCCGCGGCGAAGATGGTATTCACTGGACTTTCATTCGTGCCGCTCAAGGTTCGCCCGCCTGCCTCAGCGTTGTCCCAGTGCAGGACATTCTCGGACTCGGTAGCGAAGCCCGCATGAATACCCCTAGTCTTCACGGCGGCAATTGGCGGTGGCGCCTCCAGGAGAACCAGCTGAATGGGGACGTCGCGTCAAAGATGGCGCTGCTGGCCGAAGTGAGCGACCGACTCCCCAAGCCATTCGCGTCTCAATCGAACGACAGCTTTTTTGCCTAGGGATAGTTTCTACACCGGAAGACTCGTTTGCCAGTCGGACGATCTGCCTGACATATGAGTTCACTTGTCTGCTGCCCGATACCCCTGACGAATGCAGCCGCAAAGCGGCGAGAGAGTGCAGCCCAGGGCGTAAGCCCTGGGTAAGAAAGAAGAAGGGAACAAGTCCCGTAGGGACGACAGAGACCTCCGTAAAGACCAGCCGACGTTCCGTCTTTCCCCACGTCTCCACTGTGCCGAACTCTACCGCGCGTCAAGCACGTCCCAGCGATCCCGCCACTGCTCCCACAGCCGAGTTCTACGCCTTCCCAACGATCGCCGCGCACTTCGTGATTTTCGACGCGTGGCATTTCGATTTCCCGCTTTACTCTCAACTCCCGGATACAGCCGCAGACTCTTCGCCGATCCCACCTTCTCAATCGGTATCAGATACCACGCATCCTCCGGTTGCACGTGCGCCGCAATCACATCGATATCTCTCTTCGTATATCGTTCCTTCCCGCCCCTCCGCGTCGCATGCACCGGCTGCACTTCATATCCCCGCCGATGCAGCCTCCCCGTCCCTTTCACCTGCACCCGAATCGCCTGCCCGCTCCGATGCCGCAACAGGAAATCAAATTTCTGATTGTCGCCCCACGGCAGCGCCACGTCGAACCCCATCGTCTCTGCCTTCAGCAAAAACGCCGCCTGCGAAATCTCCCCCGACCTCTTAGGATTCCCCCGCAAACGTACCCACCACTTCTCCGCCGGATCCACGCAAGCATCAAGCCACGGAATCACGATGCCCCCGCCAATGTTTCTATGTCCGCTTTCGTCCGCACATTGGATGCGGTCTCCAAACGTGCCACGTCGGCTCTCGTCCACGCCATGGGTGCCCCATTTCTCGCACGCACTCTGCGCGAGAAGTGGGGATTTCCCGTCCCCAGAATCACCACGAGACTCCCTCGCAATCTCCATCCCCGATTTCACTACCACCCACCTAACCCCATTCCCCGATTTCTGCTGAACCAACTCCACAGACACTCCTCCCGAGCCGCGCCTCGCCGGCGCAGCAAGCATCTCCCCCCTGATTTTCAGGCAGATACTTAAGGATAAGAATTCCACAACCAAAAATCAGTGATGCCAGTTACGCAACCCTGTGACCGAGAATACGAATCAATCGAACATGGGCCAGCCCGGAATCAAAGAATGAGAAGCCCTATGACAGGGCCGACAGGCCCGATTGAGTAAGACGAAGAAGCCCCATCGACGAAGACCAACAAGCCCGAGGGTGCCCCATACTAAACGTCGCGTCTTTTGCGACGTTTAGTGTGGGGACTTTGACCCCAATGTATTCGGCCACGGCCGGACTCAAACAAGAGGCGATCGAGTGCACCACCCGCTCAATCGGAGATCCGGAACCGTAAGGAGGGAACAAGCCTAGCCGCAAAGCGGTGAAAGAATGCAGCCCAGGGCGCAAGCCCTGGGTGAGCCCCAAACAAGGGAACCAGTCCCGTAGGGACGACAAAAACTGCCCCAGGACGCCCTGACAACTGGGAAGAGCACGAGTTCCACTCGACCATCGCTGCCCCACTCAAGCCAAATGCAGGCTTGAATGGGCCATCCCGGAATCACGGAATGAGAAGCCCTATGACAAGACCGACAAGCCCGATTGAATAAGACGAAGAAGCCCCATCGACGAAGACCACCAAAGCTTAGAAATGATTTCCTCGTGCGGAAGAGATTGCACTTCGCGGGTGCCCCACTCAAGCCCGGGTTTGGCTTGAGTGGGGCTCTTCGAGAGTGCCGGGTTCTATAAAAGGGGATGTCAAGAAAAAACACTTTACCCTTTGCAGGGAGGTTTTGTTTTTCTTGGCATCCAGCCCCTGCCGACAACTCCACCCGCTTCGATCGTGTTGTTCGCATGACCACGCATTTCCGGATGACTGGTTTGAATCGGTCTTCGTCTGGCGCCGACAAGCAGCTCGGTGGCCGCATGGCCAACCATGGTTCTATCTGAGGCTCGCGTCTGGACGCGGCACTATGGCTTTGTTGGGTTGTGCGAGGGAGCATATGGTGGCCCATGAGACTGATCCGCCTATCCCGCCTAGGATACTTACCCTCGAACCCGTGCGCGCAGCTCTCCAACCCTCGAACGTCAGGGTTACAGTTTCCGGACTTCGTGGGGGTACGCGCTTATGCTGCTTGTGGCTTCAGATATTCCGCTGCGAACGTCTCTCCTCTCTTCCACAGAATCAGTGCAATCGCCGCCATCTTGCGGGCCAGCGTCAGTCGCGCCATGGCCGGCAGCATCCCGTTAGCGACTCTGGTTTCGTAGAACGCGCGAAACGGACCGTCCATTGCGCTCGCCGTCGTGGCCGCGCTCTTGAACACATTTTTCAGTTCGTGGCTGTAGTTCCAGTTCAAGCCGCGGATGTACACGGGCTTGCGCCGCCGCAGGATTTGCCCATCCTTCTCCACATAGTCGGCGCTGCTGCGCGTCTCTAATCCCAGGCCGCAGTAGGTCCAGAACTGTCGCTTGGTGCGAAAGCGATGCGGCGTCTGCACTCGCGCGATCAAGACGGCCGCCCGCAGCGGACCGAAGAACGGCATGGAGCGCAGCAACTTCGCGGCCGGATTTTTCTGGCACTCCACCATCACCGCCTGCCTGGCTTCTCGCCGCAAGATCTGCACGGCGTCCAATTCCTGGTACAGCCACTCGGCGCGTCGCCGCTGCCCGCTGTCGGTCAGTCGCCCCAGCCATTCCCCGCGATGCCGCTTGCCGAACGGCTTCTTGCCCGCGCACCCAATCGCTTGGCTGCGATACAGGGCTTTGATCCGTCGCATCGCCCGCCCCGTGTCTTCGGTCAGCGCGGTGTAACTGGCCACCAGTTGTTGTAAGGTGCGCGTGCTCTGCTCCCCGTGATACACCGGCGATAGCATCCCGGCCCGCAGCAGTTCGGCCAATTTGCGCGCATCGATCTGATCGCTCTTGTTGCCCGACTTCAGCAGTGCATTCTTTCGCGGATTACAGACCACCACCCGCGCCACATCTCGCACCACCAAGTCATAGAGCCAGGCCGAGTACGTGCCTTCTTCGAAGGTGACGTGCAGTACTCCACGCAATCCCCTCAGCAGATCTCGCACCGCAGTCGCTTTGGGCGCGATCACCAACTGCATCGTCAGTTTGCCTTCCGCATTCAGCACGGCCACGCTGATCGTGCTCTGGTGGACATCCAAGCCAATGTACTTCACACTCTCCATGGGTGTTCCTTTCCTTCGGCGTAGTTACTGTTGCTCACAGCAACTGCAGCCTACTCTGAAAGGGGCGCCCTTTTATATTGCGTGGCCCATCCTTTCGCGCGGTTTGCGAAAGGGTGGGAATTCCAGACGCCGATCCCTGGGGTTTTGAATTCGGGTGTTGAATTTGAATCCCCTCACCGTCCCGCCATCTTCTCCCGCAACCGCTTCTCCGCGTCGGCGGTCCAGTAGCCGCATTCCAGGCGGATGAATACCGACGTGTAGGGAATCGTCATGTTCGTTTTCAGCACCAGGACGTGGAACGTCTTGCCGGCTTCGTCGAGCTTGGAAATGATTTCTTCGTGAGGGAGAGATTGCGCGTCGGTCTTTCCCAGAAGACTGCTCAGGGCTTCGCGATAGGCGGTTACGCCCGCGGCGTCAGGTTCAGGAACAACTTTGAGTTCGGCATCTGTGAAGAGGAAGGGGCGCACGTGCTTCGCCTTGCTGAGTTGGTCGAGGACCGTCCTGACGACATCGAGTTGATTGGCGTTGGTCTCGATCGTCTCGACGCCTGCGCTTGTCTGCAAGGGATAGGCGGAATCGACGACGGCGATCCAGTTGCGATGGCCGAGGAGCGGAAGTTCTTCGTTCAGACGCTTCCGCCAGTCCGGGGATTGCGCGGAGGCAAGGATGGGGGCGAAGTTCAGGATGGTTACGATTAGAAGGCGCTTCCATGTTGCGGTCATAGATCCTTCCGAATAGCGATTCATTTGGGTCGCCGGCAAGAGGCCCGCGGCCCAGAAAGGCTGGGCCGCCGGACAGCCGAGAGCGGCTGTCCCCACATTTTGGTGCGGGACACTCTACTGCTTCACTCCCAACTGCGAGAACAGGAACGAATACACATCGGTAAATTCTTCGATCTGTTTCGTGACCGGCTTCCCCGCGCCATGTCCGGCCTTCGATTCGATTCTTAATAAAATGGGGCGCGTCTTGCTCGAACCGTTTTTTGCTTCCGCCTGCATCAGGGCTGCCATCTTTTTTGCGTGCATGGGATCGACGCGTGTGTCGAAATCTCCCGTCATAAACAGGATCGCGGGATACTCCACGCCCGCTTTGACATGCTGGTACGGCGAGTAGGCGTAGAGCCATTTAAACTGCTGGGCATTGTCCGCGGTGCCGTATTCGGGAATCCAGAGTTTGGCGATCTGGAAATTCTGGTAGCGCAGCATGTCGAGCAGCGGGACCTGGCAAACGACCGCGCGGAAAAGATCGGGACGCTGCGTCATCATGGCGCCCATGAGCAGGCCGCCGTTCGATCCGCCCTGGATCACGAGATGATTCTTGTCCGTATATTTTTCGGTGATCAGGTGCTCGGCGGCGGCGATCATGTCGTCGAAGACGTTTTGCTTTTTGTCGAGCATGCCGGCGCGATGCCAGTCTTCGCCGAACTCGGCGCCGCCGCGCAGGTTGGCCACGGCGAAAATGCCGCCGTGCTCCATCCATAAATAGGCGGTGCGGCTGAAGCTGGGCGTCAGGCTGATGTTGAATCCGCCATACGCGGTGAGAAGAGTGGAATTCTTCCCGTTTTTCTCCAGACCCTTCTTATGCACGACGAACATGGGGACGCGCGTGCCGTCTTTCGACTTGTACCACTCCTGGACCGCTTCGTACGAAGAGGGATCCACCGAGGGAGCACTGACTTTGGCCCAGAGGGCACTGATGAATACCTGATTCGCTTCATGGCCAAGGACTTCAACCTTGGTCGGCTTCAAGTCGAGAAGGTAAATACTTGGAGGCACGGTGAAGGAATGGAAACCGAAGAACGCCTCGTCATGATTCCATTTTCCACCTGTTCCAAAAACAGTGCCGATGCCGGGAAGGGAAATATCGCTGATCTTCTTGCCGTCGAGATCGAAGATATTGAGTTGTGAAGTCGCATTCTGCTCGTACTGCGCAAAGAGCTTGCCTCCGTAGACCGAGACGTTTTGCAGGACGGCATCCGTCTGCGGAATGATTTCCTTCCACGCCTCGCGATCGAAGTTGCCGGCTTCGGTTACGAACGCTCGGTAGCGCGGCGCATCTTCGTTGGTGACGATGTATACCTTACCGTCGTAAACTTCCGCGCCGTAGTTAAAGTCCTTGCCAGTGGTCAGCCGTGAGGGAGGATTCTTCCCTTGGGTATCCATCAAGAAGAGTTCGGACTTGGTCCATCCCTGCGAGACGTGGATCAGCAACCAGCGGCCATCATTCGAGAGAAAGACGCTGGGCCAGTCTTCGGGATCGCGTCCCTCGCCGAAGATGAGATCGTCGGTGTCGGGATCGGTGCCGAGGTAGTGAAAGTAGACATGCCGGTTGTACATCTCCTGCCCGGCGGGAACATCTCCCTTCTTCGGGTAGCGCGTGTAGTAGAAGCCGGAGTTATCGTGCAGCCACGCAATGGAAGCGGCGCGCGTTCGCTCGATGGTGTCCGGAAGAATTGTGCCGCTCTTCGTCTCGACAATGTGCAGCGTCGACATCTCCGACCCGCTCTGCGATGTGCCATATGCGACATACTTTCCGTTGTCCGACGGCTGAAACCAGTCGAGAGCGATGGTTCCGTCAGCGGCCAGCTGGTTGGCGTCCACAAGAACGCGGTCGGGACCATTCAGGCCATCGCGTACATAAAGGACCGGCTGGTTCTGCATCCCCTCCCGCTTGGTATAGAAGTAGTGTCTGCCGGCGATCAGCGGCGCAGTGATGCTTCCGATCGAAAGCAACTCGGTCAGGCGCTTGTGAATGGCGTCGCGGCCGGGCAGAGGATCGAGCAGCGCCCGCGTATAGGCCATCTCGTCGGCAACCCACTTCTGCGTTTCCGGAGAATTGCCATCTTCCAGCCAGCGATAATTGTCGACGACTTTGGTGCCGTGATAGATATCGGCAATCGGCTTGGGCTGAGCCTTCGGAGGCGCGGCAGGAGCGGCCGCCGGCGTATCGGCTGACTGGGAATCTCCCGCATAGACTGCCGCCGCTGCAACCAGTAATGAATAAAATGAGAAAGCCACGAGGAACCGCCCTCCAGACATGTACACCTCAGAAAAAGCGTACCAGAAAGTGAGAACCCGAACTGGAAGGGTGCTTCCGCGAGCCGCCCCAAAATGCTAGAATGATCACGTCAGTCAGGCAGGCCGTCAGCGCCCGCCGCCACACTCCTCAGTAGCTCAATGGCAGAGCATCCGGCTGTTAACCGGAGGGTTGTAGGTTCGAGTCCTACCTGAGGAGCCATTCTTTAGCCCGCATAAACACTGGCGATTTCCATTTTCAGTAACCCGATTGTAAGATACGGCGACCGGCGGGGAAGTGCTAGCTTGTGCCGCTTGCCGTGCGGCCGAACGCAGCGAAGGGAACATGGCCAAAACCCCGAACGCGAGCGATTCTGTGCCGGCAATACCGCCAAAAATCGCAAAGCACCTTCCCAGCGTTCTCATGGCCCTGATGGCGACGGCACTGGTGGCACTTGACTCGATTGGCTCGACACCTGCTCAACCATGGGCACAAGTCTACGATCCACTCGGCCATTGGTGGCTCTCGACTATTTGCTCGGCGCTCCCGGTCCTTGTGCTGCTCGGAACCCTTGCTGTGTTCCGCATGAAAGCACACCATTCAGCGTCTCTGGGACTCGTGACGGCCATCCTGGTTGCCACCGGTTTGTTTCACATGCCGATCAAAATGGCGAGTATCACAGCCATATACGGCGCGTGCTACGGACTGTTCCCCATCGGGTGGATCATCCTAAACGTAATTTTTCTCTACCGAATGACTTGTGAAACGGGGCGGTTTAAAGTCCTGCAGCAGAGCATGACGGGAATCACACAGGATACGCGCTTGCAGCTACTGCTCATAGCGTTCTCGTTCGGCGCATTTTTTGAGGGGGCATCCGGGTTTGGAACGCCCGTCGCAGTCACGGCGGCGTTGCTCATCGGCCTCGGATTCCGGCCGCTGCAGGCCTCGGGGTTGTCACTCATCGCCAACACCGCGCCGGTGGCGTTCGGAGCCCTGGCCACCCCGATCGTCGCTTTGGCTGCAGTTACCGGTTACAGCGAATTTTCCTTAGGCGCTCAGGTCGGCCGGATCTTGCCCTTCTTTTCCGTGCTCGTCCCATTCTGGCTGGTATCCGCGTATGCAGGCTTCAAAGGGATGAAAGAAATCTGGCCGGCTATCACGGTTGCGGGTGTTTCCTTCGCCATCCCACAATATCTGGTATCGAACTACCACGGCCCGTGGCTCACGGATATCATCGCGGCGTTGTGCTCGATGATTTGCCTCGTCCTTTTCCTCAAGATTTGGCAGCCCAAGCGAATTTGGGGACACGACGGACATCATGACGAGCACCGGGCCGCGCGCGGCACCCACGGTTACGGCCGTGGCGAGGTCGTGAGGGCGTGGTTGCCGTGGCTGGTTCTCAGTATATTGGTCTTCTGCTGGGGCACATATACGGGCAAGAAGGTAATGAACACGCCCGAAAAGGTGTTCTCCTTCATGAGCACGTGGCCTATTCCTCCTAGCACAATCACAAACCTCCAGATACCGGTTGTCGGTCTCAACAAAATGGTGCAGCGTGTTCCGCCAGTGGTTCCGAAACCCACGGTCGAAGCGGCGGTGTTCGCGTTGAACTGGATTTCAGCTACAGGTTCGGGAATCCTTATCGCAGCTGTCATCTCCGGTTCCATCATGGGCCTGTCACTGCGACGGATGGTTGTCATGTGGTGGAAGACAGTCTGGCACATGCGCTTCTCGTTGTTGACGATCGCGGCCATGATGTCGCTCGGCATCCTGACTCGCTACTCAGGTCTGGACGCCACCATGGGCCTGGCATTCGCCCGCACCGGACATTTTTATCCGTTCTTTGGAACGTTATTAGGTTGGCTCGGCGTGGCGCTTACTGGTTCAGACACAGCCTCGAATGTGCTATTCGGCAGCTTGCAGAAGATCTCCGCGCAACAGATCGGCATCTCTCCCGTGCTGATGGCGGCGGCGAATAGCTCGGGTGGAGTAATGGGTAAGATGATCGACGCCCAGAGTATCGTGGTGGCGAGCACGGCCACGGAGTGGTACGGACATGAGGGCGATATCTTACGCTACGTCTTCTGGCATAGCATTGCCTTGGCATCCTTGGTTGGTGTGCTGGTTTTCTTGCAGGCGTACGTGACACCGTTCACGCGCTTGGTCGTGCACTAGGCGGCCGTAAGTCCCGGAGAAATCAGTCCGCACTGAATATCGCTGTTAATTTGGGAGAAGAGGCTGCTCCCATTTTGCAACGATTGCGTACGCCATAACCATCCGTACAAGAACTGGAAGAATATTGGGTGTTGCCGAACGGCGCATGCGCCGGTTTTTGTGTTCGACCAGTGCGCTGAATCTGATAACACGTCCTAAATGGGAGTCGCGTTTGCGCCCGCATGAAAAGGAGCTAGGCCGTCTTCCTCCCCGCCTTCACCTTCGCCCATCGCGCCCTTTGCGCAGCGGCGATCTTCCTGCGCGCAGCTGCCGAGAGCGTCCGTTTTCCCGGTATGGGAACTACCTTGGCCGATTTGTCCGCGCTTGCCCGGATCTTCGCCCACCGCGCTCTTTGGGCAGCTGCGATCCGCGCCCGAGCTGCAGGAGAGAGCTTTCGGCGACCGGTTCCTTTCACGTACACCTTGCCGAAAGCGGCGAGCGCAGCGGTGATGCCGTGAAGTTCCTTGGTCAGTCGATCCTGCTCCTTCTTCAATAACCGAACCACTCCGTCTAACTTGGACATTGAGTTCCTCCTCGGTGCCGGATTGTATCAGTATCTTGGCGGTTCTGGGCACCGACCGGTCATGGTTGGGCCGCGCAATGATCAATTCTGAACAGTTTTTCGCAGTCCAAAAGTTCGACACTAACGCTTGGCACGAGCAGGAATCCGCGTCATCTTCTGCAGCAGTTTTGATGCAAAGGGGGCCCCAAACGGAACAATGCAGATCCGTCGTTGAGTTCTGCAAAGGAGGGTAGCCATTCATGTCAACCAGGCGCTTAGCCAACAGCGGCATCAACTGGGTAACGACCTTTTTTATGGCCGCTTTTCATGTCGGTGCTATTGCCGCATTGTTTTTCTTCACCTGGAAAGCTTTGTTGCTCGCAATTGTTCTCTGGTGGATATCCGGAAGCCTAGGTATCGGGATGGGGTATCACCGACTGCTCACCCATCGCAGCTACAGAACTCCCAAGTGGGTGGAGCATTTTCTTACGTTCTGCGGAACGCTGACTCTCGAAGGCGGACCCATCTTCTGGGTAGCTACGCACCGTATTCATCATCAGTTTACGGACCAGGAAGGAGATCCACACTCACCGCGTGATGGAAAATGGTGGTCGCATATGGGCTGGATTCTGACGGGAAGATCCATGCACCACGACACAATCGCGCTGGCTCACTACGTGCCCGATCTCGCCCATGACAGGTTTCATGTATGGATCACCAAGTATCACTACCTGCCGATCACAGCGCTTGGCTTGCTCCTGCTGATTATTGGCGGATTGCCATTTCTGTTATGGGGAGTTCTCTTGCGCACAGTTGTTGGATTGCATGCCACGTGGTTGGTAAATTCGGCCACACACATCTGGGGTTCTCGTCGTTTTTCCACCCGAGACGATTCTACGAATAACTGGCTTGTCGCCATGCTCACGTTTGGCGAAGGTTGGCACAACAACCATCATGCGCATCCCACTTCGGCCCGACACGGCCTGCGATGGTACGAAGTAGACATGAACTGGTACGGAATCTGGATGCTCAAGGTGCTCGGTCTCGCCAAGCAGATCAAGGTCACACAATTGGCGCCATTACTACCGGAAGACTTGTCTGCCTCTAAACGCCAGTTGACCCCCATGAGCGGGCGGCGGTCCCAAGGTGCCGCGGGAGACTAAATGTAACTGGAAAAAGTTCCCCATCTCGGTGTGGCTTGAGGCGCAGGGTCTTCGAAGGAATTGAGCCGATCCGATAGCCGTTTCGATCCTTGGATCAATGTCCCAGCTTCGGCGATCAAAAGCATAGTGTGAAATAGTGCGATGCCTCAGAGGTGTTCAGCCACAAACTACTCTGAACGTCAATAAGGCATACGATGCATTCCCCCGAACACGTACAAAAGCAACAGAATGATCAAAACGAGCCCGAAAATTCCTACGCCTCCTCCCGTTCCCCATCTCTGATATCCGTAATAGCCACCACCACCGCCGAACGCGAGCACCAGGATAATAATTACCAAGATCAGCAACATGGGAATCTCCTTTTCTCAACTCTCCGGACTGACTCGATCTCCGAGCGCAGATCGATTGCGTGAGCATCAAGTGGGCGATGGCTTCTCGCTGGATCTAACCCTGCCAAACATGCTTACCACACCAGCAGGTTACGGTTTCGGTAGGTAGTTGCTTGGTCAATTGTTTTTTGCAGATGGGGCACGGTTTAGTCATCACGTACGTCATGGTCCTACTCCGCGGCTCAGCCATTCGATAGCGGGAGCAGGTTACAAGTTAATGTTTCGTCTGATATGTAACCGACTCTACAGGTTAATGCTACCGACCTAAGTCCGCCCTGTCTGTTCAAGAACGCTCACATCATGCACGCGCCGTGCCCGGCAGATGGTAGGCGTGGCTCCTTGCCCGATTGTTGACGCGATATCGCCATATCACTCTGAAGGTGAAGAAGTATGTGACATCGTTGCCTGTGCTACATCGTAGCGGTAGAACCAGATCGGTCAGCCTTGGTTGCGGGCTACACCTTCTTGAGCGACGGTTGGTGGAGTCTCACACGACCGTCATGATCCCACTTGACGATCGCGTCATCTTCGTTCGCTTGCTCAACTGTGCCGAATGCTCCAGTCGGCTTTCCGAAGTTGCCCAAACCTTCGACGCGATCTCCGGGATTCAACTCCTAGCCGGTGGTAGCCGCCTCCGCGAGTGGTGGCTTCTTAGCGCGGTCTGAGTCAGGGACCGCTCCGGCGTGTGCCAGGGGCGGTTGGGGAGCTTTACGCAATTTGGGTATCGGCTTGTTGGTGATATGGCTCATATTCGAGATTTTCTTTCCGAGAGGCAAGCGCCGCTTCTCGCTGCGAGGGCTCATCGGCTCGATAAATACAGCATAGGCTCGGAAAGAATGTCGGGCTGGTCCGAACTGCACAGTTTTGGCAATTGGACGCCGATATCCGGCGAGCAAACGGCTCAACACGAGAACGATCGGCAGTCTACACAACAAACATCGCAACGCCAGCGGCGAACATTGCCACCGTCGTGATCGCCACGACGGACCGTCCCAGGTGGTCCAATCTGCTCAGACATACGTCTTCGCCACTTATACCATGACGTGTAGAAGAAATGAGACCGCCGCTACAAAGGCCAGTCCATCCTCTCGCAAATGAGGTTCACGCATGGAAACCGTATTGATTGTTCTTTTGGTGCTGTTTGTGCTCGGTGGCGGGAGCTGGGGATACTCTCGTTGGCGCGGCTAATCTCGTCCGAGATGCACGGACTGCTCTAGCGAAAGGTGTTCATCATGGCTATAAATCTCAGTGTCTGCCATCCGGGCGATGGCATTGAGGGATTGAATCGATTGCCCGGATTAGCGGAACCTCTCTTGCAAATCGACATAGAACGAGAGCTGCAGCAACTGCGGCAAGAAGACTCCTGGCAGCGGGAAACTGGGCGTAGTTCCAAAACGCTGGCGAAATATCCGGATTTCCGGATCGTTCTGATTATGATGAAGGGTGGCACGCGAATGCGCCAGCACAGAGCCGAGGGAAGGGTCTCCCTGCAAGAGTTGAAGGGACAGCTCCGCGCGCAGAGAGAAGAGTGCCTCAGAATCTTTTTCATCGACTCAGCAGCATTTAGACGAGGAGGCTGTGTCCCGCGTGGATGATGAGGGTGGCGCCCCTGATGCCGCTGTGAACCCACCTGGCGAGGCAAGCGAGTCCGGTCTCGGCAGCTAGATACGTGTTGGAGCGCGGGATTGCCTGGCACTTGGCGTATATGCCAAACCGGTTACCGCGCTTTCTCCCGATGATCGATTTACAGAACCAAGATTCGAGTGGAGGATTATGACTTTTCAAGTGGTGAGCCTGCTGGTGAGCGCGAGCATACCGATTGACTGTGATTTCTCGCCGGAAGATGACGGATGGAAGGGGTTCTGTAAAAGCCTCTCGGTCACGGTCCATGGCAGTAGTTTCGAAAATGCCAAAAAGAACATCGCAATGGAATTACAAGTGCTCATTGAGAGAATCCTCCGTGAGCATCCTAAGAGAAGAGCGCGGCGAGTTGCCTGAGCGAGCACTCATAATTGTTTTTGGGGAAGGCAGTACGCGAGAACCCTATAAGTTCGGGTTCGCGCCCTTCGGTTATGGCTCCGGGGTGTGAATGCGATCTGTCTAGTTGCCTGGTTTTGATCAGACGACAGTCGCAATCCAGCCCATCATGTCGGCAGGGGTAACCTTGATGCCCTCTATGTTTCCGCTAGGAGAGGCCATTTTGGGAGAAAGCGACAGGGGTCGCGAGCGCCACGCAAGTAAGAACCACGGCAAACCTGGAGATGTGACGAAGCGTAAGAACTCCTATTGCGAAGTTGTACAGTGCGCCGGGAACGCATTGCGTCCAACATACTTGCAAAAAGAAGGCCAGACCCAGATCGAGTCTAGCCGGAAAGAAATTCACAATTGAAGCGGTCGTGAGGGTCGAATGTCGGGTTGCTCGCCGTTAACCCATGACCGCATCCCGATTTGAAACATGGACAGATTACCCCTTGCGGCTTCTATTGGCTGGTCAATTCAGCACACCTCTGGTAAGTGACGAAATCAGGCGTGGCTATTGAAAAACTCCTTCGCCCGAAAGTCGCAAAAGTAAAATTGCGCTTAGGCGACTTCTGAACGCCCGCTAGCTATGGCGAGTCATTATCTTCATAGTATCTTGCATTTGTCTCGTTACGGGCAGTGCTCCGTTATGCTTGCCTGCCGCCAAAAATACTCGATGGAACCGATGCTCTGCATTGCGAACTGCTTTCCGCCGTATCGATTCAACAGGTTGAGAGTTCGACGCCGAGGGCCACTTAAGTGCACCAGTTAAGCCGAGTGAGCATCTTCTCCTCTTTCAGGTCCCTGAAACTAAGTCAGCTATCTGAAGTTTTCTCCCCTTAGCGACTACAACCTTAGGAGGTTGATAATGTTTGCACGCAATATCTCTATCCATCTGAAATCCAATATGCTCTCCGATTACACGCGCGCATTTGACAAAGAAGTCCTCCCCTTGCTTCGTAAGCAGAATGGCTTCAGGGATGAAATCACCCTGGCAGGCCCCGGCGGCGTCGATGTGACCACAATCAGTCTGTGGGAAAGCAAGAACGATGCTGATACTTACAACACCAATACGTACCCGACGGTGTTGAAGACCCTGGCAAGATTCATCGAGGGAACGCCCCAGGTTCACACCTTTGACGTTGTCAGCTCGACCTTCCAAAAGCACGCCGTACTAGCGTAGAGGACACTTCTTGGCACGAGGAGGTGACTTTACCGTCGCCTCCTCGGATCGCCAAACAAGCCCGGTACCAAAGGCTTCTCTTATGTTGCTACATAACAAAGCGACGACTGGCGAGAACGTGGAGCCTTCACGAACCGGAACGATCGTACAGCTTCCCAAGGAGCGCGGATGAAGAATGCTTGCGAAGTTTTGGAGCAGAAAGAAACCGACCTTGCCCGGGTCCGCCACGAAATCGAGAGCCTGCGGATCGTCGCCCCTCTACTATCGGACGAATTACCTTCCGAGGAACTGACTGAGAAGCGCGCCAGCTCAGCAGAGGAAACGTTGGACTCCGGTTCAGAACAGGCGACCGGAACGGACGGTCTGTTTTCCTCGATGAACCCTGCTCCCCGTCCAGGATTTTGGAACACCCTTAAGCGGCAAAGGTAGCTCATTCTCGGGCAGGTGTCCAAACAGTACCTCGTCCGTCGCTCACGCTCGAACTCAATCGTGACCCTTTCCTCGATGGACCGGACGCGCAGAACTGCTCGAGCGTAAACACGGGGTCGAACCAAACTCAAAAATCAAAATCGGACGGCGGCGCTTGCGCCTGCGCAGGTTGAGGAATGTGAGCGGTTTGGAACAGACAGTCACATTCCAAGGCAGTAAGGTTGTGTAGTTTCACTTGGATGCTCCAGGTTTTCCAGCCGGGGCCCCGCACGCGCGAGAATTCGACAGAGAAATCGGAAGCACAACCAAACCCAAGCGGAATGCAGACCGCCGCAAGGCGAGACTTCTCGGAGGATTCCATGAAGCGAGTGTTCCTGCTGATGGTTGTACCGGTTTTGCTGGTCGCGATGGGGTTGGCACAGACTCCCGCGGCGGGCGGCAATACCGACCAGATCAACATTCAAGGTTGCCTGGGGGGCTCGGAAGGCAACTACAACATTGCGGAAGACAAGACGGGCAAGATTTTAAGGATCACTAGCAGCAGTGCCGATCTAAAGGCCTATCAGGGCCAGGACGTAATCCTCATCGGGCACAAAGCGGGCACTGCCGATAACGGCCTAGCCGTTACCGAAGTTAAAATGGTCACCGAACACTGTGCAGCGGCCGCGGCTGCACCGGCTGCGGCTGTTAGCGCACCTGCGGATACCATCAGCACACCTCCTGCCGCCGCTGCTACACCGGGCGCAACGGCGCCGGCTGCGACTGCCAGCGCGCCCGCCGAGACTGTACGCACACCCGCTGCCGCCCCTACATCTGGAGCTGCTCCAGATGCAACTCCCAGCATGTCTTCGGAGACTGTCAGCACACCACCGGATATAGTTATCGAACGTCCTACTCCACCGGCACCTGCCGCTGCACCTGCTGAAGTTGCACCTGCGGCCATCAGTACGCCTCTGGAAACTGCCAGCGCACCCGCTGGCGCCACCGCCGTTCACCGAACGCGGTCTTCAAGTCGACCGCCGAAACCAGCACCCTCGCCCGCTGCGGCGCCTGCACCGGCTGAGCCTGCCTCGGCACCTGCCCCGGTCGCGACTGCACCAGCTGCGCGCGTCGACTCGCCTTCGGAGGCTGCCGATGCGCCTGCAGAGGCTGCACCTGTTGCGGCGGTTCCAAAGCCCTCCTCGAGCCGGTCCACACTGATGATAGTTGCTATTGTTGTGGTGGTGCTCCTTATAGGCGCAGGGGTCCCTGTGTACAACCGGTCGAGAAGACGCAAACTCGCGGAGCAGGCCGGCAGCGAGAACCTTTCTTTTACGCACAAAACAAGTTCCGACCTGGGCAACAGAGATACGACGGGAGGACGTAAAGCTGCCTAATCTGCAAGGTTCAAGGGCTAGAAAGAATCTCCGCTCCGGTAGGGGCGGAATTTTTCTTGACATCCCTTCTTATAGAAATCATCGATCCCGTGCGAAGAAGTTTTGAGTGTAGTCACCTTGATTACGTTAGTTACCAAAAGGCATGAGTTCGATGAGGAGTACCCGCACGGCGCACGGTGGCTACGATCAAGAGAGGTCCGAGTGACTGACTGCATGCCCGTCAATCAGCGATTTGGCGCCAACGGCAACTCCGATGGCCGTGCCCTTTCCGTTTCCAAAAGATTTCACTATTGATTGTGGCGATTTCGTGCTCCGCATACGGTCATCTCAGCCGTGCGTTTGTTGGCGTCCCCGGCGGTGCAGGGAGCCCAACTGCTCACCAATGGCAAGCAAGGGATCATTGCCGGAGAAACGGTCCTTCAATTCAGTCTGGGCAAAGCCGCTACTGTCGCGCGGGAGGAAGCAACTGCGAAAGTAAGTGAGCCCACGAGCTGTCTGCGTTAAGGTTCCCGCGCCTACGTTGTGAGCCAAACGCGAAAGCCTCACGCTAACACCCATGTCTGAATTCAGTCTGGAGGGAGCGAACAATGCCCGGAACGCGGACTTGGCAAATGCGACCACGGCCCAGCGGGCTGGAGGGTTGTCCACCAAGACAAGCGGCCGCCGCTCCACTGTGCCGACCAGGGGAGCCTGTTCACGTCCGTTGTCCGGTCGCCGCGAAACGAAAGCATGCGACGTGCACAGACGGTCGATCATTTTTTGTTGGCGCGATCTGAGGACCTGGTGTGGCAGAGTTGCAAAATGCCGGAATATCCAGACCAGATAAACTCGTTGAAGAAAAGAAGGGTTGATGTAGCGCGGCCCGAGCGGAGTCACAACCCGGAGCACGCCGCTGGCTAGCTTTTCCCGCATGATTGACCTCCCCAGGTTTGAAAGCCAAAGAGATTTTGGTACGGCTGGTGTACGGACCGGCACAGCAGCCCTCATCCCCATTTTGGCAATATGCTAGTCGTGGCGGAAGGTTAACGTATGCTCACTTTTGATCACTCCCTCTATATTGGTTGGGGCAGAGTCGCGGGCGCAACGAGAGGGAACCCCGAGCGGGCTGTGACGCCGCAGGCGGTCGCCATACGACTTCGTCAATCCTCGGTCGCAGCTACGTGGTGGATTCTAGTCCGCCACGAATCGAGACGAGAGTCCGCTGAGAGGATGATTGGCAACATCTGTATTCCACTCAAGATAAAAAGGCGCCAACTTTCGCGGTAGGTTGAGATTGTTCGCATCGCCACCTAGCGAAAAAAGGAGCGCCTTTTATGAGTCAAGAAAGGTAGTTGTGAAAGTTCTTGCCCGAGGCGTTTCCGATCAAGCCTGGCGACGAATCTGGAGGTATCTCGCCGCCTTCACGGTTACCCCGTCATAAGGCCAGTATTCTCGGTTCCACATGCTCCTGCCAGAGCCTTTATCAGCCGTGAATTCCGTTCCGCCAGGATTCGCACTCACCATGAAACCTGAATCGCACTCAGCTACCAACGAGCCCCTGGCTCATTCCTCTTTATCCCGATACTCGCCGGGAACATCATCCTGAGGCACCTCACGGGTGCGAACCTCCTTCTGGTCATTCTCTCCAGCGTCTTCCACTCCCGCCACGGCGTCGGCCTCGAACGCGTTTCCTTCCTCGATCAACTCGGCCACACTCTCCGAATCCGCACCTTCGATGTTGGACAATCCCTGTAAATCTCCCGCTTGCCCGCCCGACCTCTCTCTCAGTGCTTCAGGTGCAAATGCCTCCGTATCCACGCTCGGGCCTTTTCCTCGAACCCGCGTCCCGCGTGCGGTCGGTGTCCTCGCACCGGTTGTCTTCTGGCCGCGGGCCTTCGTTCTCCCCTCCGCCCTTTTCAAAGCGGGCTTCTTCGCCAATTTCTTCTTCGGAGTTGCCGTCTTCTTAGCCAGGTTCTTTTTAGCCGTATTCTTCAGCGGCTTTCCTTTCTTCCTGGCAGATCCCCTCGGCTTCGCGAGCTTCTTATTAGGTTTGTTCTTGGCCATAAGACACAGTCTACCATCGGCACCATGCGTGCTCACGAAAGCGAGCTAGACGCCGGCCTGGCCGGAAGGCAGTTTTCCTCATAATCCTGGCTAGCATATTCCGCTGGGACGACTGGGTGTCCCGGATTCCTGAGTCGGAAGGGTCTGCGTGGCTGGCACCGTGAATGGTGTCGTTCCAGCCAGGTTGGCCGCGCATTCCAGGATCGCCTGTGCATCGCCTGGCAGAGTAAACGGCAAACTCGGAATCGACTGGTCAGGATTCTTGAAATTAAACGCGCTCGTTAAGTCTCCGACCGCGGCCCGGCGCCAGGCGCTCAAGTTGGGTACTTCGGCCCCGAATCGAGTTTCGAGAAATCGTAAGACCGAAGTGTGATCGAAGAGGTCCGAGGACACGAATCCGCCGCGACTGAACGGCGAGATGATCATCAAAGGTACGCGAAAACCTAACCCGATCGGCCCGGTGATCGCCGGACTGCCGACTACGGTCGGATCCGGAACCGCGGGCGCGGTCACATATTCGCCGGGCGTGCCCGGAGGCGCCGTGATAGGTGGAACATGATCAAAGAATCCACCATTTTCATCGTAGGTAACCAACAAAACCGTCTTCGCCCACAATGCGGGGTTCGCGCTGAGAGCACCGACGATCAGGGAAATAAGATTCTCGCCGAACAGCGACGGCGCAGGCGGGTGTTCCGAAGTCAGGATCGACCCTATCAGCCAGGATACTTGGGGCAGATTGTTGACCGCCACATCGGACAGGAAGTCGACGGGAAACTGTGGCCCAAATGCATTCTGATGCAGCACCGATGCAGGATCCTGGAAATTCTTGAAATAGGAGAGCACATTGTCCGACAGAATCCCCCCCAGAATATTTTCATCCGGCGACGAGTACACCTTCCAGGAAATTCCCCGAGCCTGAAGTTGCTCGGGCATGGTCGTATAGGTCAGACGGCCGTACATTGCGGAGCGATTTGTGACGATCGTCTGCAAGATCGGTCCGCCATTTTTCCCATCTGGATCGAGCGAGGCTGCCATCGTATAGAGGCGATTCGGGTCGGTCGGGCCCATGACTGAGCAAAAATAGTTATCGCAGATCGTGAAGCCATCGGCCAGTGCGTAGTAGTAAGGGAGGTCTGCGCGAGTGTAGTAGCCCATGCTCAGTACCGCGTCATTCGCATCAATCGGCAGACGCGAACTCACAAAACCGTCCATCTTGCCGTTGTCCCAGCTCTGATGTTGCGGCACCCACGCGTGGCTAATGTCGTGCGTGCACGCCGCATTCGCCTGCGAGGTGTCCAGGTGAAACGGCAGGAGCTGTCCCACGGGTGAGTTCGTGGTGTTCGCTGGATCGGGTTGCTGGAATGCAGCGCTTTGATCGGAAAATCCTCGGACGCCCGGGTAGCTTCCAAAGTAGTGATCGAACGAGCGGTTTTCTTGAATCAGGATCACCACATGTTCGATGTCAGTCAACTTGGCGCAACCGGAGGAAACGGACGGAACCAGGTTGGAAATACTGCAACCCTGCAAGCCCAAGGACACCAGCTCTGTCGCTGCTGCCGCAGTCCCAAGTTTAAGCAGTTCCCGGCGAGTGAAATGGCGTACAGGCACCGAAACCTTAGATGCGCCCATCAGAGTTAAGGGGGGCCCGCTGTTCCGGAATTAGGGAAGAAAAACAGGCGAGCGAGCCTCCCAAAGCTAGACTGGCAGGAATTTACCTCAGAGTAGAACGCTTGTGCTTTCAGAGACTTCGCAGTTGACCCAGAATTGATTCGCCCTGCATTGCTTTCCTGACTGATTTCAAGCATCAAGGTGACACAAGCAGTCGGCGTCGGCTTCGGAGTATCGGTTTCTCCTCGTGCGAGCGTCTTTACGTCGGACGCCGAAAGGAAAAATGAAGCCCCAAATGCACCGGTATGCACCGCGCGCTGCCACGTTTTCTCGCCTGCCGCTTAGACCACCCTGCCGTGCCGCAGCCGCCGCGAGCACCGCGAAAAACGCGGCGCGCCAGCTCGGAGGTTTGCTCGTGCTGTCTGTGGTCGTTCTCCTCGTCCTGCTGGAACCGGGGAAACTTTTCGCGCAGCAAACGCAGCCCGGCGATCAGGGATGGTCGCAGAACGATCAATCCAACGGACAGTACACGCCAAATGACCGATCAGATCTGCAGCCGGACTATGGACAGCAGCCGGACACGCAACGGTCTTATCCGGATTCCGGCCAGGCGTATCCGCAAGGGGGGTATGGCCAGGCGCCAGCCCAGCCACTTAATGCGGTGCAACTCGAACAACTCGTTGCCCCGATCGCGCTTTATCCGGACAGGCTGGTAGCGCAAGTCCTGGCCGCGTCGACCTACCCGAGTCAGGTTGCCTATGCCGACCACTGGCGGCAGACGCAAGGCTATGCCTCCCCTGACCAGATTGCGGCTGGGGCCGGCGTCCAGAACTGGGACCCGAGCGTAAAAGCGTTGACGGCGTTTCCTCAGGTGTTGGCGCAGATGGACCGCAACCTGCAATGGACCACCGACTTGGGCAACGCATACTACAACCAGTCACAAGACGTGCTCGAGGCAGTTCAGGCGATGCGCCGGCGCGCTCAGGCAGGCCGGCAACCTGCAGAGTACGCCCGCAGCAGGCGGTGCAATACGACCAGGGCTACGTCCAACTGATGCCGGTGAATCCGCAAGTTGTGTACGTGCCGACGTATAACCCGTGGACGGTCTACGGAGAGCAGGTTTCGCCCTACCCCGGGTTTTCGCTGCTGGGCGCAGTGGGATCATTTCTCGGCTCATCGCCGATAAATTATGGGCTCGGGATCGCGATGAGCGCGTTCAGCCAAACGCCCTGGGGCTGGCTGGCGTGGGGCTTGAACTGGTTAGCCCAGTCCGTGCTCTTCAACCAGTCGGACTACTATTCGCACAGCAACACGGTGGCCGATTGGGGATTCCAGCATAATGGGCTGCATGCCTACGCTGGGAGGGGAGCGTTTGCGGGGCACAGCTACGGCCGCACGTCGGAAGGTTTCCGTCGGTTCGGCGACGGACACAACGGGAACCGCGGACAGGGATTCGGCCACACGCCGGGCCGATATGCCGAGAACTGGCGAGGAAACTCCAACGCTGGCTTCCATGCCTTCGGAACCGGCTACGACCGGGCACCGCGCCAGGCCCACAACGATCTGCGGGCGCCAGTAAGCAGGCAGCAGTTCGCCCGCGGTGGCTATGGATCCAACTGGAACCGCGGGACCAGTGAAGGCTACCGTAGCGGGGCGCGCCCATCCTACGACCGTTCGATGCAGGCCTATCGCGCTCCGGCCTCAGGTTTTCAGCGCGGCGAATTCGGGGGACGGTCTTCCGGGCCGTTTGGGAGCAGCAACTTTTCGCACTCCGCCGGAAAACCACCGCACTCGGGTGGCTTCCATCTGTTTGGCGGCGGACACGCGCCCAAGAGCGTAAGCAGCCGGGGCTCAGGCGGCTTCCACATGGGAGGCGGCGGGCATGCACCGAAGAGCTTCCACGGCGGCGGGAATTTCGGCGGGGGCATCGCACGGCGGCGGAGGGCATTCCGGCGGTCACGGCGGCAAGCATCACCGCTGAAGCGGTGGGCGCGCGACTGCCCGTCGCGACGAAGCACCGTTGAAGCCCAGACACGCTCCCCCGATTCAGACATAGGGCATCGCGACTACCATCGGCGCACTGCCTGGCTTTGGTTCTATGGCTCGTTGCCCCGTGCGGTAACAGCCGAGCGCAGGCCCCAAAAACTACCACCTCCAAAACTCGCGGCTCGCATGAAGCCGGGCGAAAGGCGTGCAGTGCCCCCTTCCGGTCAGCGTTGTGGCTTTCCATTTGGCTGTGAAAACAAAGGGAAACGCATCGTGCCGAGCGGCAAGCCTTCGTGCATCGACCCGGGTGGGAGCTGCGGCTGCGATGGTCGCCCGTCGGAATTCTTTGTGCGTTGGCTCGCCGAGCGAATAGACATCCGCTCCCACAAACGCGGTAGGGCCGTGTCCGTGACCTTGCACCGAGGAGGTAGGGTGCGGATCTGGCTTCGGTCTAATCTCCCAGAAGGGCTTCTGCGTTACAGGCCCGGGCAGCACCGTAAGGAAGTTGTGCTAAAGTAAGGAAGTGGAGTCAATATGCAGAAACAGGCAACCATCACCAGTAAGGGGCAGATTACCGTACCTCGGGAAGTTCGACGAGTGCTAGGAGTGCGAATCGGAGACAAGCTCCTATTCGAGAGCGACGGGAAAGGAGTGCGGGTTCGACCGATTAGAAACAGGAGCGCGTTCTCAAAATATCGTGGCATCGGTAACCCCGAAATTCCGTCTGGCAGAAAAAATATTGGAAGGTGGCTGCGGGGGATGAGGGGCGAATGACCACTGCCGTCGATACGAACGTGGTCATTGCGTTGTGGGACAAAGACACCACCCTAAGTCTGGCAGCCCAAAACGCGTTGGATGCAGCTTTCAATCGGGGGACTCTAGTTGCCGCTGCTCCGGTGTTCGCGGAACTGATCGCAGCCCCTGGGCGCAGCGAAAGATTTGTCGGTTCCTTCTTCGAGGAAACAGGAATCGGGGTTGATTGGGAGCTGAGCGAGCAAATCTGGCGATTAGCAGGTCGAGCGTTTCAAGGTTATGCGGAGCGGCGACGGAAGCAGCGTGACAAGAGCGCTCGCCGCATCCTTGCCGACTTCATCATTGGCGCGCATGCCTTCACAAACGGATTCCGCCTGCTCACCCTCGACGAGGGCCTATATCGGGCAGCGTTCCCGAGCCTTGCTATTGAGACGTTCTGAGATCCTAAGAGCGAGCCGTCTCGAAAGCGTGTATACCTTTACGGGTATCGGGGGTTCGAATCCCTCTCTCTCCGCCAGACTTTATGCCAGGGTTGACGCCGTCGTGCAAGCAGGGAAGTGCGCTTCCATCAGGTGTCCCTGCCATCCTCGGCTGCCGAAACCGGTTCGGTTAGAACGCTGCCCTGTCACCGGTCCTCGCCCCAAATCATCCGCTATCCGATTCCAGCAAGGGCCTGTCGGACCGTTCTCACCCAAAGAGGCGGGTCATCTGCCGGGCAATTGTAATCCGCTCCGCTGACATCCTCATCTCGCTGGCGAACGCACGCCACAATAGGAACTCCAGGCAGGATCTCTCGGAAATGAGCAACAAGGTTGCATCGTTCTTCCCATGGCGCTCCGTGCCCGATCAGGACGACGCCTACTGATTCATGCGAGAGATCCAGATTTCGCGCAGCACGCGAACCGAAAGCTGAGATTACCGGATGTCCAAGCGATTGGAGGATCTCGTCACGGATCGAAAGCAAGCTCTCACGAAATTCGACCTGCACTATCGTAGTCATCGTTCTTCGGAATGCGTGTCTTTCGGAACAATCT
>CAVTLV010000010.1:0-84967 GCA_963735695.1 uncultured Acidobacteriota bacterium
CCGCCGCCATGTACGCTGCGTACTAGTCCGGCCAGTTCGCGTCGCGCTGCCCGTTACGCTTCTCGCGCTCGCCGTGGGCGGCCGTCGCGTGCGGTGGTCGACCCGGCGGTGGAGTCGGACTGCGTATCTGTGTCATCGTCGCCCGCCCGCCCGAACGAAGGCAGGTACCGGCCGAAGTTCAATTCGAAGTCACTCCGAACGCCGTAACCGATATTGCGAATCTTCGCGCGGCGCGCCTTCGCACCTGGCAAGGCCAGCAGTGGGAAGAACAGGTCGTTGCTCGACTGAAGCTCGGTAGCTGTCGGCATCCCGAATCGATTGACCTGGGCCTTCGCCGCGGCCAGCGTTTCACGGTCGAACGAGGCCAGACGCCCGGCGAGAGTATCGACAAACGAGTCGAGGTCGTCATCGTCCAGCGTGCGGTTCACCCAGCCATAGCGCTCGGCGATATCAGCGTCGAAATCGTCACCGCTAAGCACGATCTCAAGTGCCCGCGAGCGGCCGACCAAACGCGGGAGCCATTCCAGCGCTCCGCCGCCCGGGACCAGTCCGACGCCAATCTCGGGGTTGCCGAACAGGGCGCTTTGCCGGCTGGCGAAGCGCATGTCGCAGGCCAGCACGAACTCGTTCCCGATGCCGCGCGTGCGGCCGCGAATCTTGGCGATGCTCACGACTGGCGTGGACGAAAGGCGAAGCACAAAGTCGCGCCAAAGGCCCAGCGTCTCTGGCCGTTCAGCTGCCTTGGCTACATCGAGATGGGCGATGAAAAAATCGGGATTCGCCGACTGGAACACGACGACCTTCACGGACGGGTCCGCTTCGAGGTCGGTCATAAGCGCTCCCAATTCGACGATCGTTGTGGGAACAAACATGTTGATCGGCGGGTTGGTGAAGGTGATCGTCCACCGGCCCGGATAAGTGCGGTCGATCTTGAACTCGTCGAGTCGTTCTTGAAGACTTGCCATTACGTTTTCCCTTTCTGCCGCGCGAAATTGTGGAGCGCGACGTACGGATTCTTGTTGGCCGGCCAGGCCGCGGACGGGCTATCCGAGTGGACCAAACCCGGAGTCCGGCAAGGGCTGGTTTCTCCTTCTTTCCTCGGGTTTAGATTAAGTGGCGATGTCCGGCTCCCAGCGCAGAAGCCGATTTTGTGAGATGAGACGGCGCGGATAGGAAAAAGATACGAGAAATTTTCTTGACAAGGCGGAGTTGCCGGCACTTGCCAGCGGCTTTTTTTGTGTCGATGTAACCTTCGCACGAAAAATGCTTCCAATGCCCGTGAGAGTTGAGTGCCCCACGGGTACTCACCGGAAGTTTAAGAAACAACCCAAGGAGGAACCACTATGGTTCGCAACATCAAAACAGCTTTAGCACTCGTCGCACTAACGTTCACATTCGCAATGCAGGCAACTGTATACGCGCAGGACAGCATGAAGCATGAGGACAAAACCAAAACGCTTGAGACGGGCACCTTCCACGGCAAAGTGCACAAGACCTCGGGCCGCGCGACCATCTATCAGGAAGCGGACGGCAAGCTCCTGCTGCGCCTGACAGACTTCAAGACGTCCAACGGGCCCGATGTCCACGTGATTCTGATTGCAGCCAAGGACGCGGAAGACGACGCCAACTTTCTCAAGAGCAGCACCGAACGGGTCGAACTGGGCACTCTGAAAGGCAATGAGGGGGACCAGAACTACGAAATACCCAGCGATACTGACCTGAGCAGGTTCCAAACAGTCTCGATCTACTGCGAGCGGTTCAACGCCAACTTCGGCGCTGCACCTCTTGAGAAGTTCTAACACTCTCGTTTTCAAAATAGGATCGGGGGGTCGAACCCTCCCGATCCATCATTCGAAGGAGGAACTCATGGATACACGCACAGGTTTTCGGCTATCACACAGGAAGTGGATCTTGGCCGCAATCGGTTTTCCGATTCTGGTTGCCGCTTGGTGGGCTTTCCGGCCTGAAAAACTCTGGATAAATCAGAAGGTCAATGAGCCCGCGCCGTTCGCTTCGAGAACCGACCCCCAGCCGCTTTATACCGGTCGACTGGAAGGGAAGGCTCACCAGACGAGCGGTCGAGCAACGATCTATAGGACCTCCGATGGCAGACAGTATCTGCGTCTGACGGATTTCATGACCTCGAATGGCCCAGACGTGCACGTTGTGTTAGTGCAAACTGACGACGCGAATCTCACAAAAGAGATTGTGACGGATCAGATTGATAGCGTTGAACTCGGCCAGCTGAAAGGAAACCAAGGGGATCAGAATTACGATCTTCCGGCTTCTGTCGACTTGCAAAAATACAACGCGGCCGTTATCTACTGCGAGCGGTTCCATGCAATATTCGGCGTCGCCAGACTCGAAAAGTTTTGATGCGGGACCTCCAGGCCAAAGCCTCGCCGTCCGTCCGGACAAGCGCGTCCTGATGTTGTATCGTCCAATAGGTGAGCTTGCGAGCGTGCGACTGCATAACGACCGCTGTTCGAACATATTTGTACGCCCTCGATCATTAATGGCGGTATGTTTGCGCCCGCAGCAGCTCCGCTCTCCAGTTTTCAGGCAATCCACATGCGTTCAATGGCACGATGAAGTAGTTCCGGATCGCGCCAGTTTGTAGCAAGACAGGCGGGGTTGGGTCACCATGAGAATGGCAGACCCCAATCCTTAGACGATACTGTGCGTCGTCGCTATGCGACCTGCGCTTGCGTTGCTACCTTGCGACCCAAGAAATCTCGAATTGCACCAGCGATTTCTTGGTGGTGGGTCTCCAGCGCGAAGTGGCCCGTATCGTAAAAACGCACCTCGGCGCCGGGGTTGTCGCGCTTGAATGCTTCCGCACCCGGGGGCAGAAAGAATGGGTCACTCTTGCCCCAGACGGCCAGCATGGACGGCAGTTTTGTGCGGAAATATTCCTGGAACTTCGGGTAGAGCGCGACATTGCTGGCGTAATCCAGAAACAGGTCAAGCTGGATCTCATCATTTCCGGGTCGCGCCAGAAGCGCAGAATCGAGTTCGTAAGCTTCGGGCGCCACCAGCGTCGTGTCCTGGACGCCATGCAAGTATTGCCATTTGGTCGCCTCAGGCGTGAGGAACTCGCGGAGAGTAGCGCGATTCTCCGGTGTCGGTTCTTTCCAATACTTCTGGATCGGATTCCAGCCTTGGCTCAAGCCCTCCTCATAGGCATTGCCGTTCTGCGAAATGATGGCGGTGATCCGCTCCGGATGCGCTAGCGCCAGGCGAAGCCCCACCGGCGCTCCGTAATCGAAGACGTAAATTGCGTAGTTTTTCAGGCCGATCGTCTCTGTGAACGAGTTGATAATCTTGGCCAGGTTCTCAAACGTGTAGCGGAAGCGCTTGCGGTCAGGTGCATCCGAGAAGCCGAATCCCGGCAAGTCGGGTGCGACCACATGGTAGCGGTCGGCCAGGGCCGGAATGAGGTTGCGGAACATGTGCGATGATGTCGGGAAGCCATGCAACAGCAGTATGGTTGGCGCGGATTTCGGACCGGCTTCGCGATAGAAGATCTTGGAACCGTCGACGGTAGCTTGTTGATAGCGGGTCGTGATGTGGCTTAATTCGATGGCTTTCATTTTGTCTCTCCTAAATGTCCCTCGGTATCGCGACAACCTCGTGTGCCGAACTCTCCGGTCGCACGATTCGGCGGAGGCCAAGCTTGAGGGGCAGTTGCGTCTACTTGGATGGCCCACACAGAAATAAGTTTCGGATGCGGTCAACCAGACTGGCGCGCGGCCAGCCCGGACTGGATTTAGGCGGCCATCAGACCCGAAATAATTCTTCGCTGCCTCGTGACTTTTTTCCCATTCGCCCATCTGTTATATGCTGGTGCGGCTGGGAGAGGATCCGCGGCCAGCCGCTCGATTGCCCGAAAAATGCCGGCCCATTTAGAGAACGAGCAGGATCTTGTAGCCGCAGCAAAGGCGGGCGACTCGGACGCCTTCGTTACACTACTGAATCAGTACAGCCGGCATATTTATCGTCTTGGCTTGAGCATTACGGGCAACCACCACGATGCAGAGGACGTTCTGCAGGAAGCGTTGTTAAAGGCCTATACGGCCTTAGCGGACTTCCAAGCGAAGTCGCGTTTCTACACCTGGCTAGTACGCATCGCGGTGAATGTCGCGCTGGGAAAGCTCAGGAAGCGCACTTTGTGGAAAGAGTCCTCGCTGGATGAGCCCCGAGAAGGCGAGGATGGTAGCTTTATCCCGCTGGAAGTCGAGAGCTGGGGCGAAGATCCGGAAAAGGCCTGTCTGAACAGCGAACTACAGCAGATTCTGGCGGATGTGATCCAGACGCTGGACCCCAAGTCGCGGACCATCTTCACTCTGCGAGACGTTGAGAAGTTTTCGATCGAGGAGACTGCGACGATGCTTGGGTTGAGCATTCCCGTGGTAAAGACGCGGCTTCTACGCTCTCGCCTGAAGTTGCGCGAGGAATTGACTAAGTATTTCGGAAAGGATGCCCGCAATGCGATGCCGACAAGTCGTCGATAAAATTTCGGAGTATCTCGACGGCGAACTTGACCCCGAATTGGTGCGGGAACTGGAGCGCCACCTGGAACATTGTGAGGACTGCCGCGTCGTAGTGGATACCACGCGCAAGACGGTTGAGGTTTTCTGCGATACCGAACCCGCGCCTCTACCAAACGACGTGCGCGAAAGACTGAACCAGATGTTTACACAAAAGCTCTGCAAAGAGGATCCCAGCTAAGCCATCGCCAACATTCATGCGCTATTCAAAGTCGGGCGTGAGACCAAGGCCCGCTGAAAACCGGTTAGCGCAGGCATACAGCGACGTAATAAGGACAGCGTCAAAAATGGCAGCATCGTTCCAGCCCACCTTCCGAAGATTCTCGATGTCCGTCCGTTGCATGTCGGCAGGATGGTTGGTGAGTTTGTCGCAAAATTTCAGCAGTTCCTCGACTTTTGGATCGAGTGTCGCGGACTTGTAGTCGATGGATAGCCTGCGCGCCAGAGACCTGTCCATACCCATGCGGCCCAGGATCTCCAGATGAGCGGGAAGGCAATAGCTGGACATGTTGATGCCGCTGACGACAGTCGCAATCTGTTCCTTGATCACCTTCGGCAGGCCACGCTCATCAAACATGGCGTTCGTGTAGAGATTCACCTGGTCTTCAAGAAGTTGACGGTCGCGAGCCAAAGCCTGGAAATAATTAGGCAGAAAACCCCAGCGGCGAGAGACGTATTCGTAGATCTTCTTGACCTCGTCGCTAGCTTGTTCTTCAGGCAAAACGGGCAAAAAAGGCATCAGAACACCGCCAAAGGCTGAGTGAAAATCTCCGCGCGTCGAGAAAAACGCAAACTTCAGAATCGCAAGCGCAATATCACTTGGGCGTAGATTGATGATAGACGACCTGCGCCGTACTCTGCAATTCACGGCGATCATGCTTTCACTTAAGGGACGGGCCACGAGCAGATTCGCCTGACACTATCGACTCCTGGCTCTTTGCACGTCGGTCTCCATATACTGCTCAAGGTGCTCTTGAGCTGCTTGCAGAGCTCTGGGGTCGCGTTCGAGGCGACTAACTACCAAAGCGCCTTCGAGAGAACTAATGATCAGCGTCGCCAACGCTGCCGGATCGACGCCAGGCTTGATTTCCTTGTTCTTTTTCCCCGCGGTAATGATTGAGACAAGGTGCGCACGCCACACTCCGAGTGCTTTGAGAGCGCTTGCACGAAGAACGGGGTTGCCGTCGTCGGCATCGATTGCAGTGTTGAGCAACGGACAACCACCGGGCACCGATGATCGACGGCTGACAAAATTCGCGATGAGCTGCTTCAGTTTGTCGACGCTGTTCGCGATCGAGTCTAGATCGCGCATGCGCGCGTCCCAGGCCGCTTTCCACGCATAGTCGAACGCCTCGGCAGCCAACTCTTCTTTGCTTGAAAAGTGGCGATAGATGCCACCCTTTTCCAGCCCCGTGGCTTTCATCAACTCCGAAAGTGAGCTCCCGTCAAAGCCGTGTTGGTTGAATATGGCGGCCGCCTGGGCCACAATTCGTTGCCGCGTCTCTTCACCTTTCGACATTCGCACTCCTCTGGAACCGAGAGACCAACCGGTCTCTTTCATTAGAACATGGAACTCAGCGCACTTTGACCTCGGGCTCAACCGACATGCCAGGCCGTAGCAGGTGTTGCGGATCCTGATCAGGGTTAAAACGAATCCTCACTGGCAGTCTCTGCACAACTTTCACAAAGTTGCCACTTGCATTTTCCGGCGGCAGAAGGCTGAACAACGTGCCCGCGGCTCCGGGAAGGTTCTCCACCGTTCCTTTGTAGTCTCGACCGAACGTATCCACGTGGATGGTCACCGGCTCTCCCGCCCGCATGTACTTGAGCTGCGTTTCTTTGAAGTCCGCCGTCACCCAGATGTCGTCAAGTGGAACAATGGCCAGGAGACTTTGGCCGGGCTGAATCCTTTGCCCAAGTTCGACGGTCTTGCGGCCAATGACTCCGCTGACCGGGGCATAGATTTTCGTATAGCCGAGATTGAGCTCGGCCGTGCGAACGTCCGCCTTGGCCTGGCTCACCTGGCCTGTGCTCGACTCAGACTTTGCCTGTGCTTCGCTCACTTGTTGTGGAGCAGTGCGGGCAGCTTGGACTTGCGCCTCTCGCTGAGCAATCAGGCTGCGCAGTTGCCCGATCTTGTGTTGCTCGGAAGTAACCACAGCGCGATCAGCTTCGAGCGCCTGCGCATCTGCGAGTGCCTCTGCTTCGTGGGCATCGTACTCCAACCGGGAGACTACTCCGCCCTCAACCAGTCCTTTGTACCGGATGCGGTCCCGTTCGGCGCGAGCAGAAACGGCCTCATCCTGTTTCACTCTGTGTTGTGCGGCGGCTAGATTGGCCTCTTCGGAATCAACCGCGGCAATTGCCTCATCGCGCGCCGCCTCTGCTAGACGGAGTTGGCTGAAGGCGCTCGCGTTGGTGATCGGCACGTTGACCCCAGCAGAGCGAGCCTCTCCTTCCTTTGTGACAAGGTCTGACTCGGCATGCTCTAAGGCTGCTTGGTAGTCATTGGGGTCGAGCTCAACTAGAAGGGTTCCTGACTGAACGTACTGATTGTTTTCAACTTGTGGATTGAGGTATCGCACGGTGCCGCCGATCCGGCTGGAAACAACATTGATGTGGCCGTCGATTTGAGCATCATCCGTCGACTCGAAATGCCGTGCATGAAGCCACCAAGAGATGCCGGCAACCGCGGCCAGAGCGGCGGCAAGAAGAACGAGTGTCCGGCGAGGAACGGGCTTTCGCTTCGGTTCCGCGGGGCGAGATTTCAGCACCCGAGTCTTGAATATTTGAGCGGCCTCGCCCTGCAACGTTGAGGAGGTCTGCGGATCATCCTGAATAGTGTCGATTACATCTGCCATAAATCTTTCTCCGTTAAGAATTTAGTGTGCCGCCGCATCCCCACCCTGGTTGAACTTATGAATGAAGATGGCGAGTACCGGCCCTACAAAAGCAACGAGGCCGAGCAACCAAAAGCAATCAAGGAACGCCTGAATGCTGGCTTGCTGCTGCACCAGGGCATGAACCTGGGCGAGCGCCCGCATGGCTGCGTCAGCTGCCGAATAACCGTGATCGATGAAGCGATTTGCAATGCTCTGTACATTCTCCGAAAACGTTGGATCGAAACTCGTGACGTGCGTGACCAGCACCGATTGGTGGTATTGAGCGCGGCGTGCGAGCACCGTTGTCACGAACGCAATGCCGAAGCTTCCACCCTGATTGCGGAAAAGGTTGGTGAGGCTCGACGCTTTGTTGTTTTTGTTCTTGGGCAGGTAAGAGTACGCGAGCTGGCTGGTGGGGACAAACAAGAAGGCGATCCCGAAGCCCTGAACCGCGCGCGCCCACGCTTCTCTTCCATAGTTGGTTGCAAGATTGAAACTCGCGAAGTACCACATGGCACACCCGAGGACGGTGAAACCAAACCCAATCATCCAGGACACCGGAATCTTCTTTACCAGTCGCACGATAAGGGGTGCCATCACGACAATCACCATCGCGCCCGGACCCAGGACCAAGCCAGCATTGGTTGCGGTGTAGCCGTAGAGAGACTGCAGCATCTGTGGAATCAGCACGGTCGAGCCGAACAGAACAAACCCGAAGAGGAAGTAGAAGGCGTTGGAAAGGGCGAAGTTGCGCTCTTTCAGCAGGGCTAACTCAACGACGGGATCCTGCTGGCGCAGTTCCCAGATCACTGCGACGACCAGAGCAACGATAGCGATCACGAAAAACGCCACAATGAAGTCGCTCTCAAACCAGTCGAGCCTCTCACCGCGGTCGAGCACAACCTCAAGGCAAGAGAAACCGATAGCAATCAACAGGATTCCAAGGTAGTCAACCTTCATCCGTCCTGCCTGACGTGCTTCTTCTACTTCCCGCTTGAATTCCGGGGGGTCGGACAGCAAGCGGCTCGTCAGAACCAGTGAAATGATCCCGATCGGAACATTGATAAAGAAGACCCAGCGCCAGGAAAAGCTGTCGGTGATCCAGCCGCCAAGGGGCGGTCCAATAGCAGGGGCAGTCACGATCGCCATGCTGTAGAGCGCAAAAGCCGCGGCCCGCTTCGAAGCCGGAAAAGTATCGACCAGGATCGCTTGCTCGACTGGGGCCAAGCCTCCTCCGGCGATGCCTTGGAGCACTCGGAAAAAGATCAGTAACCCTAAACTTGGCGCCAGCCCGCACATCAACGAACTCAAGCTGAACAGTGCAACACAGGCCATGTAGTAGTTCTTGCGGCCGAATACCCGGCTGAGCCACGCGCTCAGGGGCAAAACTACGGCGTTCGCAACGAGATAGCTGGTCAGCACCCATGTGGCTTCGTCGTAGCTCGTAGCGAGACCGCCTGCAATGTGAGGGAGGGAAACATTCGCGATGGCTGTATCCAGCAACTCCATGAACGTCGCGAGCGTCACCGTGATCGCAATCAGCCATGGATTAACGGCTTTTGTCTGGTCAATCGCCGCCGGGAGTGCTAGGGTCGCCGCCGCCATGTGTCCTCCGTTGCAATAGTCAGATGGCAGAAGAGACCGATCGGTCGCAAACTATCTTGCGCCTCCTTTGCGACGATTCGCAAGTTGCGGCTAGACCTCAGCTGATGGGAAGTTCTTGAGCGAGGATCAACATCGAGAAACGCCGAGCTCCTCTTCCATAATCCAGTAAAAAGTGGCTTGCTTTGCGAGTCAGAATGGTCCGGTTTATCTTTGGCTAGCCTATTATTGCTGGGCAGCCTGGGGAAAGAGGCGGACTCCGGGCGTGCGAGAGATAGGAGCCCTTGGCGTGCATCGCTAGGTAGCCGAGTGAACCTCTGGGAATCCTCGAGCGACATTGCGGTACGCAACGGAAATGCTTGCCGAAGGGCAGCTAGAGCGTTGTTTGTGCCAATGTCGGCCTATTTGATTGCGAAATCGTCCTACTTGTGCTGAATCGCGTCTGAAGATCGCTGACGATCCAGTGGAAGTACCTGCAGCTTCCAACTGACCGGCAGACTGGCAGGAGGATAGCAAACGCTTTCGTCGCAGGCTTGGTATTTGAGCTCTCCTGATACTGCAACTTCCTTTCCGTTTCCCAGCGCAGCAAGAAATTCCCGAGATCGGTTGATTGTGATCTCGTAAACGATCCGAAATTCGTCCTCGAATACAGGAACGTGCTCATGAATGGCCTCGAGGTACAGAATTTTTGAGCGTGGGTAGGTCAAACCCGCAGGAACAACATCAGTTGATGGGCGTATCGAGAGCACAATGGGCTTGTAACCTTTCACCTCTGGCGAGTACACGTGGACGCCCCTCGGGAGCTTGATGTCAGCAATCAAGCTGACGCGGTTTCCGGGTACGACGACGCGGTCTGACTGTGCCAGGGAGAGTTGGAGATGCGGAGCCTCCACCTTGTCATTAACTTGCTCCGCCAACTCCGGGAACAACTTGACGATTACGTCGTTCGGAGTGAAACGATCGAGGTCGTTAGATTCAAAAAACTTCTCGCGAATGATTCCCTGAGCATCGATATAGAAGAAGCCTGGATGGGCCATTCTCTTCTGAAATCCTGCGGCCTCCTTATTCAAAACCTTAAACTTGCGAATGGTGGCTGAATCGGGGTCGGCGAGCAATGGATAGTCGATCTTATGCCGCTCAGCGAATTCTTTGAGTATGGCCTCACTGTCGTAACTGATGGCCGCCAGCTTGATCCCTTGCTTCTCAAACCTTTCTCTTGCTGCCTGCAGCTCGACCAGCTGCGCTTTGCAGAAGGGTCACCAATCCGCTGAACGGAAAAACAGCAGTATCGTTCCGTTCGTTCCCTTCAATGTTTCGTTCGACTGCTTTTGGCCCTTCTGATCGCGGAGCTCGAATGCGGGAATCTTGCTTCTGACCTGGAGCCCGATGGATGACGCCCGTCTGGCCCCGTCCTTGGATCCAGGCACTTGCGCACTCGCGAACATAGCTATTCCGAGAAAGAAAACTATTGCACCTGCAAATTTCATTCCGTGATTGCCTCCCGAATCGGCTAGCGGTGAAATCTGTGAAAACAGGATCTTTCACCATTCAACCGGCTTCATTACTTGGAAAAGCGAGTCGAAGCGACACCCCATATGGTTCCGTTTTCTTCGTCTTGTGCGAACGCGATCAGCCGTATGCTTCGGTTCCGACGAGGAATTTCGATTCTTACATCTTGGGACAAAGGGTTCATTGGATCCAGCGAACCTACCCGCTTGAGGCTGCGGAGAACAGCAACGTGTCTTAGGGTTCGTCCGCCGTTTTCACCACCAGACACGTGTGATTCGTCCTTTTCGTCCGCGATGGCAAGTAAAACAGTCGCCGACCGCGCGGCGGTTGCCGGCAGTCGACCGGCATCGAGATGAACCACCAGCACGCTGTCCGATTCTAAGTGTGCCCCTGACAAACTGATGCTGATCTTGTCCGCCTTCGCTGCCTTCTCAGCAGCCGTGATCGCACGCCGCTCGTCGCTGCCGACAAACTCGAATTTTCCATCTACCACCATCTGGGGGGTATATATGCTGCTGAGCCCAAACTGCGTCCCGTATGCCCTCTGCCTTTCGCTGTACGCGTGTGAAGAGTACGGATCCTTCCAGCCAATATCGTTCCAATAATCCACGTGCTCACTCAGCACGATCAGCTGCGCGCCCGCGACCGGCTGCGATCTATCTAAACGCTCCAATAGCGCGTCTGCCGGCGGGCAGTCCGAGCACCCCTCGGAAGTAAATAGCTCGACCAGTACCGGCGTACCTGCGGAGTCGGGAGCGTTGGCTTTGGATTCCGCCGACAAATGGACAAGAGCCGTCAATACCAGGAGGACAACCGTTGCTGCACAGGACAGGAGCCGTGGTCGCGTCATGCTTCACCTTTCCAAACTTTTTGTACCCAAAGAGCGTATTGGTTCGATTCTGGACGTAGCAAAAAAGTTACAGATCCAGGGAACGTCGCGATCATGGCGCTCCATCTCTTTGGAAAACCATGGCAGTGATTTCGTTCCAGCCTGCAAAGAAGTGTGCGCAAGGCCTCTGTAACTTTTCCTCTGGCTGTGTGTCACATAACGTAAAACCACACAAGGAGACATCTGATGAATAGAGTTGGAATCCTGGCTACGCTGCAGGCTCGGCCTGGCAAGGAAATCAATGTTGAGGAATTCCTGAAGTCGGCCACGCCCCTGGTTGAGCGGAAGTGGGCACGACCGCTTGGTTCGCTTTCAAGATTGGCCCGGCGTCGTTTGGCATCTTCGATACCTTCAACGACGAACAGGGGAGAAGACGCCCACGTCAATGGGGAGGTGGCCAAGGCACTCTTCGCTCGCGCAGAAGAGCTGTTTGTTACCCCTCCGCAGATTCAGATGCTAGACATCGTCGCGGAGAAACTCTAGGCTCCGGCCTTAGTCAATGCAAATGAGCATCTTTTCGGTGTGCAGCAGCGCTGATCAAACTGGGATTGCCGAATGGGACTGTAACCGTCGTCTGGCTACAACCTCCTGATTGGCTCGGCTCTCTACGAGCGCAATTCTTGCTGGCCGTTTCGCTGTCGCCGGTTGCTGCAAGGTATTCGGTTCGTGAAAAAACGCTCTGTGTCTGCGGACTCAGCTCGCAACTCGGGAGTCCACTACTAAGAAGTAACGAAAGGAGAGATTGCAATGTATGACATCAAGAATCTTGCCAAGCTGAAGCGGCTAGACGAGAAGAATCCGGAAACGATGAAGGCATTCTGGGCCTTCGATAAAGCGGCATTTGCTCCAGGAGCTATCGACGTATTAAACAAACAACTCATGGCCGTGGCTGTCGCCCTTACGACGCAGTGTCCATACTGTATCGAATTGCACGTGAAATCTGCCCGCGATGCGGGAGCAACGGAGGAGATGATGGCTGAAACGGCGACCGTTGCGGCGGCCATGCGTGCGGGAGCGGCGATCACCCATGCTACTCATCTGTTCAAGGACTAACGAGCAGCACCAACATCGCGTCCATGCTGAATCTGGCTTGCATGCTTCGACTTGTTCTCTTGCGCAAATCGCTTGCTACTACGCCTGCTTGAGGGCGAGGTCAAGGAGCCACATGCAACGATCTAACTTCACCCGTTATGCCAGCCTTCCTGGACGCTTCCTAGTCGGCTTCGGATTCATCGAACACGGCTTCGCGAAGCTATCGCGAGGTCCGGATGCATTTGCTGGTATTTTGCAGCAACTGGGTGTCCCGCTGCCACATCTGGCGGCCTGGCTAACAATCGGTACCGAGATTCTTCGGGGCTTGACGATGTTGCTCGGCGTTTTGGTGTTCTGGGCGAGCATTCCCATGGCGGTCGTTCTGCTGGTTGCGATGATTAGTGTTCACTTGCCCTACGGATTCAGTTCAGAAGCTAGTAGGTATTTCCGCGTCTGGCGCCAGGTTCGGACCTGTTGGTTACGAAATCGATCTTCTTTACCTCGCCGCGCTTTTGATGCTCGCGGTTGAAGGTCCCGGACCACTCGCGCTTGACAACGTGTTGCAAGGTCGGAGAATCCTCTCCGGGTCGAGCGAAAAAGAAGGTCCTCCGCCCCTTCAGCCACTCTGATCGGTGACATTGTCTATATGGACGAATCGGCCACAAGGTGCCTAGTAATCGGTGGGATCTGCAGCCAACACTCAATGGCCCATCCAACACACTGGCTTTGACAGGAGACCACGGTTGCCGTCAGCTCCCGGCATAGCCTTTAAGCGGTTTTAGGATGACCCGGATGACGCCGTCGACTTCATGTTCTAAACGTGAGGCGCAGTTCGAACAGTACGAGAGGAGGCAAGAGTGGATCGCCGAGTTATCGCTGCTCTCGAATTGATACATGCCAACTTACACGAGCGTATTTCGATCGCCGAGCTGGCGCGGGCGGTCAACATGTCTCGTTATCGATTCTGCCATGTTTTTAAGAGAGAAATCTCCCTCTCGCCCTCGGCTTACATCGGGACACTAAGGATGCGAGAGGCCGAGAAGATGTTGGGAGAGACATTCTTGAGCGTAAAGGAAATCAGAGCTGAACTTGGAAATCTCGACCGCACTCACTTCAGTCGTGCATTTAAGAAATTTCGCGGATTGACACCAGCACAATTCAGAAGGCACCTCGTGGACGATATCCACAGGGCCACGACACAATACGCCGCCAAGTAGCAAATCCAGCCGCCTCTTTCATCGCGGCTTTCCCGCCGGTTGCGAGTCTCATCTTCGAGTGCCGACAGACTGGCACTACTTACATAACATCGGAGGTTCCAATGCAAGAAGGAAAATGCACATCAGAAATGCTGGGCGGAAAATGCAGCGAAGGAAGGTTAGAGTGGAAGCTGGCGAAGCGACCTACTACCATCGCATTCGCTGTTCTTACCCTAGCCAGCCTATTGCCCAATCAATCCACCGGTCAGGTTTCGTCTCAAGCTCCTACAGCGCAGACCCAGGTTCGCCATGCGTTGTCGCCAGAAATCCTAGCCATGCACGCTCGACTCAAGCGTCCTACGGCCAACACCCCCACAGATCTTGAACTGGCGGCATCCGCCACCCAGAACTCAACGAACTTCAATACCGAGCAGGGACCTGGCCCTGGCCCGAGGGCCGGCTTGCCAGGGTGCGATGTGTTTCCCGCTCCCGCATCCGTAGGCGCCACAGTCGGACTGTCGTACTTTGGACCACCCCCTTCCACGGTCAACCAGAGCTTGGTCGGGCCTGTTCAGTTGCTCAATTCGGGCAAGGTGGACGCCATCAATGGAACAATTACACTGCCTTTGTACTTAGGCCACATGAAGGGCAGTGGTAAGAACGTGTGGTACATCTTGACCGACGTCGACGATTCCAACGTGGCTGCCGAGTTGGGCTTGAATTTCTCAGCCAAGATGACATTCGCATCGGCGGCCGCCAGAACCGCCAATTTTGATGTTCAGGGAAATCTGGTTTTCGATGCTGGCACGGTGAACTTTTCTCCAGTCCGCAGCATTGTCCCAGGACCTTCTGGAGCTGAATTCCCTCCGCTATCCGCAAAGCCTGGAGCTGTCGGCGACGCGAACTACAGTCCCTTTGTGCGCATCGCCAATGCGGCAAACGTAATTTACAACGCTCCCATTGTTGCGTTCGGCGTCAATGCTAACCAGATCGAATTCCCGAACGGCAACGTGGACTACACCAGAGTGCACGACGAAGTGGTCGCGATCGATCCGGCGAATATGACAGTGACCATTCAGCTGATCAACGGTTTCAGCTTCGGGCGCCCGGTGTGGTACATCTCGATGGACGCAAGTATTCCGCTTGCGGCTGCCATTGAGCACAATACCTTCGCGCCGCTGATGCAGAAACTCGTTCTGGGTCATGACGACAGCTTCGCAAGCCCGGTCGAGCGCATCTTCATCGCTACGAACGGACCCGAGGAGGGCGGCTGCAACAACCCACTACGGCAAGGTCTGTCGGCCGACCTAGCCGACGGCCACAGACCTAACAACACCCTAGGCGGCATTCCGACAATCGCATTGGACTACAGCCCGGCTTGGGACGCCAATCTCTACGAGTGGACGCAAGATGCAATCAACCAGGGATTCCGAGGTCAGCTGCGTGAGGAATTCCAGATCCTTACCTTCGTGCAAGATGGCCTGCTTACTGGGTCTGGAGGGACGGCATTCGGGAGCGCAGGATTCTCTATCAATTGTCCAATCGTGCAGCGGCTCGATTAGACCAATGAGGTTCAGAACTTTGGCCGGCCCGCCATTTCGCGGACGAGAAGGCGAAATGGCGGAGTCCGACCGAAGCCATCTTCATCGTATTCTGGTTGCTTTAGGCTCTGTTGTTCGGATACCTACGTTACATTTAACAGAAGTGATATCGCGAGGACGCCGGCTTCAGACTCCGGCGTGCTTGTAGTGATTCGGTCCTTATCTAGCGTGGAGTGTGGCACCAGTATTCTCCACATTAGTTGTGAGCGGCCATGCCATGATCGGTCATGCCATTAGGCGGCGCGGGTGCGAAATGCGCGCGCCCATCCTCGATCAGCCATTGACCCCCGTGGCGGACGGCCACGTAGAAAAAGTTGACTGGGATCACGGGAATGACCGCCCCGTCCGGACCGTTGACATTGTGCAAGGTAAGGAGCGCGTCGGCGACCGCGACATCGGGATTGATGAAGCGGATCCGATAGTTGGAGAACGCCGCTTGCGTGTTGCCGCTGACGGCTTGCGCCTCTTGACCGAAGTCGTTCACCATTGCGACCCGCCCTTGCAGAAAGGTACCCTGCGGCGTTACGAAGGTTCCATTTTCGATGAATAGCGATGCTCGGAGTTCGGCATTCTTCTGAAGAAAAGCCTTAGCAAAATTATCTCCGAGCGCGCGAACGGCGGCTTCGTCTTGAGCCCCGCTGGCACTCGCAGAACCGGTCACGCCGACGACGAGCGCACACGCGAGAAGGGTTAATCCGAGACGTTCCACCAGGCCTCGGAGCGCTGACTTGGGCGCCTGGGGCGCGGAATCAGCTCGGTATAATTGTGAGGTTTTCATTGCTTTCTCCTTAATGGTCAATTTTTTCTCCTTGATTGTTGTTTCTTTCTCTTACTACTTACCGACTTGGAACCTCGCACTCAGCCCTTTAGGGGTGTGCTTGCAAGGACCTCCACTTTCTCAATCTGCGGGGCAACCGCCAGCAATTCGCTGGCTCGCGCCCCCAATGCCTTCGCGATCTCGCCACTCAAGTGGGCATTGCGGCTCCCTTTATTTGCAAAGGTGTCGAAGATGCCGAACTTGCCCGGTCCGAGCTTGATCGCATACCATTTCAAGGTGTCTTTTTCATCCAGTGCGAGTGGCTGAGCTGACTTTAGAAATGCCTCGGTCTCGGCTTCCTTGCCTCGGCGTGCTTCCAGCGTGACTAACAATCCGATTGCTTCCATTGAATTACTCTCCTGTGTTGAATTAGTTCCGACCGTCTTATTCCCCAAATGCTGAGCGATGCTTTTCGACAAACTGTTCAACCGTCATCGGACGACGACCGCCAATATCTTGGACATAGTTATTCATCCCACTAAAAATCCCATTTTGGTGGTCGATAGCGATCTCTTTTAAATGTTGGAAGAGGAAATCCGAGCCTGCGCCTCCAGCTTTGTCTGCTTCGGCGTACGCTGTACCGGCGGTATTTCGAGCCAGGCCCCGGTGCCGGCTACTTAGGATCTCACCATACTTCTCAATTGAAATCTGCTCGAAGTAAATTTTCTTTCCCAGCACGCTGCCAATGATCTGAGAAAGTTCTTTATGGTTATGTTCCACCGGTCCAACAAGAGGATATGTTTTCCCCGCATGTGCTTTCGGACTTTCCAAGATTCCGACAACCACTCTGGCTTGATCTTCTGCCGCGATGGGAGCGTGGCGCCCAGTGCCGAATGGTACGAGCCAGGTCCCCTGACGGATCATGGCGGCCCCATAGAGCATCCACTCCGAAAAGAGTGTCGGTCGGATGTGGCTGACGGGCACCCCGGACCAGTCAAACACACGCTCCGATAGCCAGTGTGCTAGCGCTGCATGGCTTTGAGAGTCTGCGCGTGCCGACTTTTGTGACATGTTGACGATGATTTTGACGCCAGCCTCCTTTGCAGCCTGAGCAAATCGAACACTTGCATCCACGATCCCCGGTCGAATCGGATAAACGAAATACGCTCCGTAGATTCCACGAAGGGCGGAACGTACCGATTCCATGTCGAGAAGGTCGCCAAAAACGACCTCTGCGCCCAATTTGCTGAGTCGTTCCGATCTTTCATCCTCTCGGTGAGCAAGCGCTCGAACGGCGTGTCCCTTTTCAAGTAGCTGTTCAACCGTTTCACCACCGGTTGCACCGGTCGGTCCCGTTACAAGAAATTTCTTTTCTGATTTCATTTGATTCTCCTTTTTCTGTCTTTTGCAGGCCGGTGCCCGGAACGATTCATCAGGCGATTTTTTCGAGATGGCTGAGGCCCAGGGCCTCGATCACCTTCGCCTGGAGAGGCGCGACGTCCTCGTTGGCCTTGTCGGAACCAAACGACGCGCCAACGACCGTGCGGGCAGCGCGGCTGCCCTTGGACTGCCCCACGAGTTCGGCGATGGCCTCCGCGACATCGTGCGGATTGGGGGCGTCCTTGCCCTCAAACCTTGATATGACGGCCTTGAACATGGCGTCGGGGATTTGGCCGACCTCACCGTAGGACTTCGTCACTTCGGTGCCTGCGGGCGTCTGAACGCTGGTAAAAAAGTTGGTCGGGTAAGCGCTCGGCTGCACCTCCACGACCTCGACGCCGAGTTGCGAGACTTCATACCTGAGACTGTCGGTCAGCGCTTCGACGGCAAACTTGCTCGCGCCATAGATGCCCAAGAAGGGGAACGTCACGCGGCCGAGGATCGAGCCGATGTTGATGATCAGGCCATCGCGGTTCTGGCGCATGGAAGGGAGCACGGCGCGGGTGACGCGAAGGAGGCCGATGACATTCGTATCGAAGATGACCTTCGCCTGCTCCGCGGTGAAGGCTTCGGTTATCCCGGCCGACCCGATGCCGGCGTTGTTGACCAGCACATCGATCTTGCCGGCCTCCGCCAGCACTTTCTTAACGCCCGCTTCGACAGACGCGTCGTCGCTAACGTCCAATTCCACGGTCATGATGCCGACCTTCCCCAGGGCCTCGGCGGCCTCTCGGTTCTTGCCCTGCGTACCGCGCATCGAGGCGTACACAATGTGGCCAGCGCGGAACAGTGTTTCCGCCGTGTCACGGCCAAAGCCGCTGCTAGCGCCGGTGATCAGGATTGTTTTGGACATACTCTGAAAGGCTTTCATACAGTTTTTCTCCTTTGTTGCAATACGGATCTCTCGACTTCTCATTAGTCCTGGTTTCCACACTCCACAACATCTCCTCTTGAGTTCACGCGACATTTTTGTCGAGCACAAAAGGACGATTGTGGCTGTCGTGCGTCACTTGAATTTCGACAGTGTCTTGGTCCTTGTAAAGCAGCCAAGTGCGTGGATACCTCTCTTCACGAATTGGCCGATCGTTGCTGACGATGATTGCGAGGTTTGCCATCGTTTGGCCTCCTTTCCGTTGATTTACCTGCGTTATCGGCCGGATTACGCGGGTTCTTGTGCCTAGTCCGTTGACGACGCCGTTCTCGCGCAGAATGCTGTAAACCCTGTGCGGTCACCCGCGAAGGATGGGAGCTCCAAACGGGGCACCCGTGGCTCCGCCATCCACCATCAGCTCAACTGCATTGACGTACGAGGAATCGTCCGAGGCAAGGAAGAGCACGGCTTTGGCAAGTTCTTCCGGCTCGCCCCAACGGCCCAGCGGAATGACGGACGAGAAGAACTCCGCCAACTTGGCGGACTGATCTGCAGATATAGCGGCCCGCGGCCCGCGCTTCCAAATAGGAGTCTTGGTTGCGCCCGGTGCGACGACATTCACGCGAATGTTGCGCGGTGCAAGGTCGGCGGCAATGGAACGCGCCATCGAGACGAGACCACCCTTCGTGGCTGCATATGCGGCGACGCCGGGTTGGCCGATATAGTTGTGTACGGACCCATTAAAGATGATGCTGCCGTTGTCGTTCAGCAGAGGCGCCGCTGAATTTACCGTAAAGAAAGCGCCATTCAGGTTGGTGTGGATCACGTTCTCAAAAACGGCTTCGTCGGTAGAGCCGGTAGGAGTCCGGCCGGAGATGCCGGCATTGGCGAAGACGATGTCGAGCTTCCCGAAATCTTTGGCCAGGGCTGCGAATAGCCGTTTGCGGTCTTCCGCAACAGTAATGTCAGTGCGGTAGCCACGCGCGTTTGGTCCAAGTTCTGTAACTGCCTCATCCAGCGTCTTCTGATCGCGACCGGTAATGGCGACCTGTGCGCCCTCCGCGATGAAAAGCCGCGCTGTCGCAAGACCGATGCCGCTGTTACCGCCGGTAATGAGAGCCTTTTTCCCTGTGAGCTTCATAAAGCCTCCTTTTTGTGCGACCAGCATCAAACATGATGGCCGTCATACATGTGATATGATGACCATCATAGATGGAGGATGCAGAAAAAATATGCGCTATCCCGTCGAGGAGACCGCGGCAAAACATGAACGGATTGTGAAGGAGGCTTCCCGCCTGTTTCGTGAACAGGGATTTGAGAACGTAAGCGTGGCCGAAGTGATGAAGGCCGCCGGCCTGACGCACGGGGCCTTCTATGCCCATTTCGGATCGAAAGAAGAACTGCAGGCGGCGGCCGTTGCCTACGGCCAAAAAGTTTCGCTGGATCGCCTGCAGCACAGCAAAAGGAAGAAGAGCAAAGAATCATTTGCTGACCGCTACCTGAGCCGGTGGCACCGAGATAATCCAGGCGACGGCTGCACCATGGCCGCGCTGGCCCAGGAGGTGGCTCGCTCGACCCCTGAACTGAAAGCCGCATTCGAGCAGGGACTGGAGAACATTCTCTCCGCTAAGGGTGCGGACCGCAAAGAAGCCATCTTTTGGACAGCGGCGATGATGGGTGGCGTGGTACTGGCTCGTGCTGTGCAGGACCCACGACTCTCGGACGAAATTCTTGGAAGCGTCCGACAGAAGCTGGGCTGATTGCGCCTAATTATCCATTCCCCAAAGAAGCTGATTACCCGCCGGAAATCGCTTTCGAACAGGATGCAAACAAGTCCAAGTACAGTGGCTAAAGTGGCACGAATCTCCAGTATTTGCCCGATTGACGTTCTCAATATTTTGCTCTTCGATCGATAAAGGTCTGCTTATGGCTGTGAAACCTGTCATCAAGGGTGTGTACATCGTCCCGATGGGGTTTGCAAACGCCTTCCTGATCGAGGGCGACGACGGTTTGACATTGATCGACGCCGGTTTCCCGGATAAGGAGGCAGCCGTCTTCGCCGCAATCCGCGGGCTTGGCCGCTCGCCGGACCAGCTCAAGCACCTCGTTTTCACTCACGCCCACCCTGATCATATCGGCAGCGCCGCCGCTATCGTGCGCGGAACCGGTGCGAGGACCTACATGCACCCGCTTGACATCCCGATCGCCGAGAATGGAGGTCCTTTTCGGCCGATGACGCCGGCTCCTGGTCTGCTCGGGCGAGTTTTGTGCAACCTGTTCTTCCATCCCGAAGAGCGACTGGATCCCGTTACCATAGACGAGCCTTTGATCCCAGGGGAAACACTGCAGATCGCGAGTGGCTTCGACGTAATTCATGTCCCCGGGCATTGCGCCGGACAGGTCGCGCTGCTGTGGCGTCCTGAACGAATGCTGTTCGCAGCTGATGTGTGCACGAACATCATCGGCCTCGGTGATCCCGTTGGCTTCGAGAACCTGGAGGAAGGTCGTGAGAGCCAGCGCAAACTTGCCAGTCTCTCATTCGATGCTGCCGGGTTTGGCCATGGCAAGCCTATCACCCGCGATGCGTCGAAGCGTTTTCGAAATAAGTACGGCAAACATCAAGAGCAAGTGCATCAACTTCGATCCGCAGCTTAATGCCTCGACCGAGGGGCCGGTCGACTGGTTTTGTCTAAAACCCTGCAATTGTTTCTTGCGCGACTCCTATACTCATCACCGGTTCGCGGCCAGTCAAATAAGCCCAGGGCTTCGAATTTCGAATCGTCGGAAATCCGGACGTTATCCAGAACGGACTTCGACATCGCGCTTTCACTACCTGTGCCGTTGCATCCTGGGAAAGTGAAGAGCTCGACGAACCGCCCTCACGCGCGCTCCTTCTGACGGCTGCGCGGAAATCGCTTCACGGCAGAAGTCACAATGATTTCAGACCGGACTGAATCTTGATCCATTTATGATCCACGAAACGTTTCTATACCTTACTGAAATCGCTTTCGGAAGCCATCCGTGTCGCGTAGTTTCAGTAACTTACCGTACACTGCGGCCCTTTCACGGCGTAAACACGGGTTCAAATCCCGTCGGGGACGCCAAATCTTTCAACAACTTGCGAACGCTTCGATTTTCCCGCGGTACGGTGATCAGCCGCAAAAAGCACGGTTGGTGGGCGAATCCACGGCTGCAGCGACATAAAAGATGGTGAATTTAAAGGGCATAAATAAAGACCGAAATCCAACGGTGCCATGTTACCGCCCCGCGTGGATGAGAACATGGAGAGCTGAACCGGCGTGGAAATCATTAGAAGGTGCTGACTTCGTTTGCGGGGGCGTAGTTCAGTTGGTTAGAACGCCTGCCTGTCACGCAGGAGGCCGCGGGTTCGAGTGCCGGAGTGCGTGAAAGAGTTCTCATATATGTCGGATATTGGTCTTAATCATGTCCACGACATCGTCGATTCGACCAGAAAGGACTAGCTTTCCCATGGTCAGTCCAAACCCTGCGACCATCTCGGGCTCGATATGAGAGGGCAATGAAAGTGCATTCGGATCGGTCACAACATCGATGAGCGCAGGGCCAGAATGCTGAAGCGCTCTCTTCAGCCCAGAGGGCACGTCGGCCGGGTTTTCGATTCTTACCCCCATCATGCCGATCGCCTCGGCAAGTTTCGCAAAGTTTGGATTCTTCAAGTCCGTCTGATAATCGGGTAGTCCCGCGACTTCCATCTCGAGCTTGACCATCCCTAGAACGCTGTTGTTGAACACCACGATTTTGATCGGGAGGTCGTACTGTGTCAGCGTCAACAAGTCCCCCATGAGCATTGCGAGGCCGCCATCTCCGGCCATTGCGATTACTTGTCTTCCGGGAAAGGTAAGTTGAGCACCTATGGCTTGAGGAAGTGCATTTGCCATGGAACCGTGAGTGAAGGAGCCGATGAGCCGCCGGTCTTTCGTCGCTCGAATGTAGCGAATGGCTCTTCTCGTTCCCTGGCAGGCTGCAGGCCGATGACCCGTCCCTGTGAAAAGGAATTGGTGCAGCTGTCGGAGTTGATTAATTCTTCAAAGAAAGTGGCTCTCTTCTGCGGAATCGGATGCGCCGACGCCCACGATGAACTGGTCGCTCTCGCCGATAAGTTGAAATCTCCCGTCGGGCATTCGTACCGGGGGAAGCCGTTCGTCGAGTACAACAATCCGTTCGACGTGGGAATGAGCGGATTGCTTGGCTTTGGCGCGGCATACCAGGCGATGCACGAATGCGATCTGCTGCTGCTCTTGGGCACTGATTTCCCCTATGACAAATTCCTGCCAACCAAGCCCAAGGTTGTCCAGGTCGACATCAGGGTCGACAATTTGGGCCGACGAAGCAAACTGGATCTCGGATTGTGGGGCGACGCGGGTGAAACCATCCGCGGCCTTTTGCCGATGATCGAGGCGAAGTCAGATCGCTCGTTCCTTGATGCGATGCTCGGCAAACACAAAGAAGCGCTCCGCCGGTTGAACGTTTACGTAGATCACATCGGAAAACAGACCCCCATGCACCCTGAAGCGGTCGCGGCTGCGCTGAGCGAAATTGCAGCAGACGACGCGATTTTCACCGCTGATACAGGCATGTGTAACGTTTGGTCTTCCCGGTACGTCCAATTGCGCGGTCCATTTTGTTCTGGCTGAATGGTAAAAGCAACATGTCGCGGGCTGTTTTGTGTCACCCGCGCGGACGATTTCGGATTTGAAGCCTCTAAGTTCTTGAGTTGATGTGTGAATTTGCAGTGACGAATGCCCTACAAAAGGCCGACAGCCATCGTCGGTTTTCATCAACCGGTTTCCGAGGCTAACGATACGGAGGAAAACTCATGGCAACTATGGACGCACCTACCAAAGTCGCACAGATGAACGCAGCTAGCAAGCCCCCACAGATTCGCGTGTCCCGGCGGTCACCCGCCTATTGGCGCGTCACGATCGACAACCCGCCTATCAACGTGATGGGCCCAGAAATGGTCCAGCAGTTTCAGGAGGTCATCAACGCCCTCGAGACCGACGAACAGGTCAGGGTCGTGGTCTTCGAAAGCGCGGTCGACGACTACTTCCTAAATCACTCCGATTTCACTGCCAAGCTTGAGGACCTGACCGCAATGCCTGCGGGTCCCACAGGCTTGCCTCCTTGGCCGGATTTTCTTGGTCGTCTGCCCCACCTGCCAGTCGCCTCGATCGCTCTCATCCGTGGCAGGGCGACGGGTAATGGCAGCGAGATCATGCTGGCCTGCGACATGAGTTTCGCCAGTCGCGAAAAGGCAATCATCTCGCAATGGGAGGTGGGCGTAGGGATGGTCGCCGGCGGCGGCCCCATGGCCCGGCTGCCCGAACTCATAGGCCGAAACCGCGCCCTAGAGGTGCTCCTGAGCTCGGAAGACATCGGGGGCGACCAAGCCGAGGCCTACGGCTACGTTAATCGCACTCTGCCCGACTCGGAGCTGGACGCTTTCGTAGATGCACTCGCCACGCGGATCTCCGGATTCGACAAGTGGGCGATCGCAAACACCAAGCGCCTCGTCAACACCAGCCTGCCGCCGGACGTCGAGATCGGTGCCGGTTGGGATACGTGCATCGCTTCGCTCGGGCGATCCGCCGCCCAGGATGGAATCAAACAGCTGATGGCAAGCGGCTTCCACAAGCCGGGGGATGTCGAAAATCGGCTGGGATACTACGTTGGCCAAATTAAGCGATAGACGGCGCGCCTCACAATAGCAGAGCGGAGAACAACCAGTAGCAGGCGGTATCATCGTGTAGGAGAGACTAGTCCTCGGTAGCGGAAACCTGGTCCACAATCTCCACGCCTATGCGTGGGGTCGGCACATGCCCGATCCCTACGAGTGGGCCGTTCGTTTTGAGCAGGAGGCGAAGGAGATGATGGTAGCCGGAGAGTACAAGCCTCTTATTGAATACGAGAAACTCGGACCAGAAGCTTTGCTTTCGATTCCCACACCGGATCATTACTTGCCCATGCTGTATGTCATCGCGACTAACCACATGGCGAAATCATCACTTTTCCGATAGAAGGTGTCGATGGGGGATCGATATCGATGCTGACCGTGCAGGTGGGTTAGCCCACCCGGTTCTCCTAATATCTACCAAAGGATGCGGAGCGAGCGGACAAAACATCTCACATAACTCCAATCTGTTTTAGCAATCCGACCAAGTCGTAAAATAGCTTTTCTTCGACGATCTCGCCGTTCTTCCAGTGTGCGACGGTGCAGAATTCGATGTGAAACTTCTTGTTGGTCGGCGCGATCAGCTTGCCGTCCGAACCTTTCATCGGTCCGCGCATCGTGCCGGTGAAATCCGCAACGGTACACGTCCATTCGCCCTGAGCAATCTCCACTTTATAGGGATGATTAATCAGACGATTGTCGGGGAACGTCTTGAAAAATTCGACGGACTCCGCCTTGTGATTGTCGCGCCCTCTTGTCGGCTCGGCTTGGCCGGGCCAGAATACGGTGGTGTCCTTGGAATGCCGCTTTTCAAACGTATCCCAGTCCTGTGCGTTCCACGAATCGTCGAGCGTCCGCATGAGCTCAAGATTGTTCTGTGTCATGTGATCCTCCAACAATACAAACTCAAGCTGCGTCCCTCGGGCGTATGCGAGTACTGTTCCGCCGCCGAGCTTCCGGTGAGAAAGCTCTGGGTTCAGACCAGGCCATCGCGAAACTTGGGGTCGGCTGCATGCGCTCCGTTACAGAAAGGTTTGTTCTCGGACTTGCCGCAGCGGCACAGTGTCATGCGATTGCGAATCTCGTAGGCTTGGCCATCGGCACCGACGAGCGCGACACCTCCACGAACCCACAACGGACCGCTACACTTCTGCGTCGGATCCTCAACTAATCCGATCGAAAGTGGCAGTTTCGGCTCGATCGATTCTCCGTCATGTTTGTCAGCCGCGATCAATCGACCGGAAGGGCAGTTACCCACCTGCTGGAGAAACTGCACTCGCACCTTGGGATCATCGGTGTCCTTCACCTCATTCCAAACCTGGCCGTTTGGATCGCAAAAGCGTGCGAACGCGCACAAGACCTCGGCATCAGCGAGTCGCATCGACGGCCCGTCGAGCACTTGCGCCTGCTCCATGACGGGCTTTCGACTGGCGGTTTCGGTCCCGTCGAAACCGATCCTGGCATGCGTGCCGTCGCAGAATGGTTTCTTGTTCGAATTTCCGCAGCGGCAGAGTGCATATTGCGCGGATGCCGGGAAAGCATTACCCTCAACCCACTCAGTTGACTCGCCCGCGGCGTTAGTTCCGATTGTCTCAAGCCTGAGTGACACCGAACCGGAGACGATGTAAGGCCCGTTTTTTGAGACGGTAATCATTTTGTGGCTAGACATGCGTCACGATGAAAATGAGCGGCGTCCGAGATTCTAGATTATGCATGGCCGCTTCTATTAAATCGGAAGCACAAGAGCAGTTTACGCCTCTTTGCTGTGACGAACTATGAATTGTCGGGCGCCGATGGAGGTGATGGAATGAAGAGAAGCAACGCTTCGAGAATGCGCATAGCGGCAGCTTTATGCACGGTGGCCGTCGTGTTTCTGGCAACACAGTTGACGGCACAGGTTGCATCACTCGATCCGGGCAAGATGCCAACAATAGGCACGGTCGATGAACGATTTCAGTCCTACAACATTGAAATGGTGGAGGTCATCGGCGGAAGATTTTGGAAACCATACGGGAGCACCACGAAAGAAAGTAAAGCGCAGGAGTCCGTCTCCCACGCGGGTTTCGCTCCGGCAGGCCTAGATCCGAACCTCTATCAATATCGAGCGCCCATTGATCTTTCAAATCCGCGATTGCGAAAACTGGCAGCGGCGTTAAGTCCCGCATATGTGCGAGTCAGCGGCACGTGGGCCAATAGTGCCTATTTTCAGGATTCGGAGAATGCCGCCCCAGCAAATGCGTCGCCATCGGGTTTCAGCGGAGTCCTAACGCGACAGGAATGGAAAGGTGTCATTGATTTTTCTCATGCGGCGAATGCCGACATCGTCACGTCCGTGGCAACCGGACCAGGCTCCCGTGATGCGCAAGGCGTGTGGGCCCCCGAGCAAGCTCGGGAATTGTTTGAGTACACAAAATCCGTTGGAGGACGAATCGCTGCAAGTGAATTCATGAATGAACCGACATTTGCAGCGATGGGCGGTGCGCCGAAAGGATACGATGCCGCAAGCTATGGCCGCGACGTCGAGGTCTTCCGTTCGTTCCTTCGGAAAACAGCGCCCGATACACTATTTCTCGGTCCGGGTTCAGTTGGCGAGGGACGGTTCGCGATACCAATGGCTGGAGGAGTGTTGAAATCCGAAGATCTGCTCCACGCAGCCGGTCCGGTATTCGACGTTTTTTCGTACCATCTCTATGCCGCTATTTCGCAGCGGTGTGCAAGCATGGGCGCACCATCACAGACGACGGCAGCAGCGGCACTTTCTCAAGACTGGCTCTCGCGACCGGAAAAGATTGGCGCATTCTACGGGAACCTTCGAGACAGGTTCGAACCGGGCAAATCACTCTGGATTACGGAAACCGCCGATGCAGCCTGCGGAGGAAACCCCTGGGCATCGACTTTTTTAGACACCTTCCGATATCTTGTTCAACATGCAAGCCTCGCGCAGCGTGGCGTGAAAGTGATTATGCACAACACACTGGCATCGAGCGACTATGGCTTGTTAGACGAAAATACATTCGCACCCCGCCCGAATTACTGGGCTGCTTTGCTTTGGCGACGCCTCATGGGTACGACAGTTCTCGATCCACAGACAGCATCAACTCCGAATCTCTATGCTTATGCGCACTGTCTGCGGAACCATTCCGGTGGCGTCGCGCTCTTGGTTATCAATGCCGACGCACAACAAGTCCATGAAGTCACATTGGTCCGCGAGGCAGAGCGCTACGCGCTGACTGCCAAGCAACTTCAAGACAGAGAAGTGCAGCTCAACGGGAAGACTCTTCAGCTGAATAGTGATGGCGACGTTCCGGAGTTTGTGGGTCAGCCAACGCCATCAGGTCGCATCAGTTTCGCGCCAGCCAGCATTACGTTCCTGGCAATTCCCGACGCCAGCAACAGCAGTTGTCGCTAGCTCGCGAACCGGCTCACGTTGTGGCGATTTAACTCAAGGAGACTACTTTCATGAGCGAGAAGAAGCCGACAGCGATCCTTGCACGTCTAGCCACATTGCTTCCAGAATTAGCGGCTGTCTATAAAGACATCCATGCCCACCCCGAATTGTCGATGCACGAGACACGAACCGCTCAGATTGCGGCGGATCATCTCAACGCCAACGGCTTTGAGGTCACCGCAGGAGTCGGCAAGACGGGAGTTGTCGGTATATTGCGCAACGGAGACGGCCCAACCGTAATGCTGCGCGCTGACATGGATGCGTTGCCCATCAAGGAAGCTACTGGACTCCCCTATGCGAGTACAGTCACAGCGACAGGCGCTGATGGTAAGACTGTGCCAGTGGCGCACTCCTGCGGGCACGACATCACCACAGCGGAATCTGTTGGAGCGACTTCTCGCGAGACGATGGTTTGCAGGCCGCGAACGAGAGGGCAATTAGACCGAACAGGTCAAACCGGCTTTTGACACCCGCTGCCGCACCGCTGAGTGCGAAGACGAATGTGCCAAGCAGATCCACCGCATCCAGAAAAGGACCCGCTAGTTGATGCCCGTGCATTAGGATGTTGTTCACGAGGCCAGCCATGCATACGCCGCTACAACCAGGGCCTTCACTCCAGTCTCCAGAGTTGGGTGGATCACCGGTGCAAAGCGCGGATTGTGGTTGGTCGGTAGCGAATTGAGCGTGCCATCCTTCTTCGCCTTGTCATATACCTCAGGATCGTCACCGCCGAAGAACCAGAACACCGCCGGAGCGTGCCACTCCGCCCCAAAGCATCCGAAATCCTCGCTCGCCATCGTAGGTTTAGTTTGCTCTACGGAGCCGTCAGGGAAGTTTTGGCGAAACGCGTCAACGACCTTCTCTGTCGCATCGACATCGTTTGTTACCATTGAATAGCGGTCCAGTGAAGTAATCTCCGGTAGGTTCGGGTCGGGGACAATCTCATTGAGAGCGTCATCACGCGCCGCAGCGCTGACGAACTCAAGCTTAAGAAAGGTGACGCCGTCTCCGCTGTCGTCAAAGCCACCGAGGTGATGATTCAGAAGGATTGATCGTCTTCACTGAACATCCACAATTTTCAACGTCACAACCTGTCTGACCCATCGGGCCATTCGTTTTTCATCAGGAATGACAATTCGGTATGGCCCTTCTTTTTCCCCGAGCGGTTTCCCGTCACGCAAGAAAGCCAGCACGGTCTGCTTATCGGTGAACGCCGGGTCCAATTCTGGCAATGCTATAACCGCCCGATAGCCATCAGCCGCTTCGACCAGCAGGCAGTTCGTGAGCCGCCTGCCCTTCATGGACTCGCCAAAGGTGACACCCGCTTTTTCCAGGACGCTCTTCAGCGTGACCCCTTCAAAGTTCACGGAACTAGACGAATGGTCGGTCGCGGTCACCTTGACATGAGGCAGGACTTCGAGGTCAGCACGGTTCAGAACTACCTGTTTCCCGGAATCAGCTTGAACCGTCAACTGCTGACACTGGAGCGCCCCGCTGGCGAAGACCAGCGCGAACATCAATACCGAGAACAAAAAGCGTCTTTTCATGTCACACTCGAAGAATCATGACTTCTGTTGACTTGACGAGGGCAGCTGCAGTTTGACCGGCTTTGAGACTCATTTCGCGGGCTGATCGAGCAGTGATGATCGAGGTGATTTGCTGCTCGCCGATGGAAATGACCACCTCTGCCATAAGCCCACTGATGCGCACACTCTCGATCCGACCAACTAGCTGATTCCGCCCGCTCAGGCGACGCATCACGAGGTCCCGTTCCGGTGAAGTCTTTGCTCTCGTTCGAAACAACAATCGGTCCACTTCGCTTTGCGGGATACGATGGTGTCCTCCCGCCGTTCGGATACTGCGAATCTTCCGCTTGTATATCCACTGTTTGATCGTTGGGAAGCTGATGCGAAGTTCCAAGGCTGCTTCGCGCGGTTTCAGAAGCTGTTCATTCGGCGCCTTACGTCGTTGAGATTGTGGCTTCCTGGCCATTTGGAACCGAATCCTACAGTCGAAAAGCAACTTCGGTCAACAGGCCCGGCGGCCCGGTTCGCCGACGCGATCATCCTCTGAGTCGTCGATACCCGCATCAAATTCGACTTCATAACTGTCTGTAATATACACTTTCTAGATTCTTCAAATCACCCTTCTGGGGAGATGAAACATGCGTCACATTGCACGGCTGACGGGCTTTGGTACAACTCGAATTGAATCACGCGTTCTGGTCCCCGTCGCTACGCGTGGGAGTTCGATATGCGGGCTGTGGATATTGGCACTGTGGTTTTCTTGCCTGTGCGTGCCATCCTCTACGGCTCAAGTATCGGCGAGCCTTTCCGGGCTGATTACAGACCCGTCCGGTGCGACCGTGTCTGCTGCTTCGGTCACCGCCAAGAACGTTGATACCGGCCTGGCTCGTACCGTTCCGACAGATCAGAGTGGACACTACAGGTTCTTTGCCCTCCCCGTTGGGCCCTACGAGGTCAGGGTGACAAAAGAAGGATTTGCGGAAGGAATTCGATCGGGCATCCGCCTCGCAGTCGGTCAAGATGCCACTGTTGATTTGGGTCTGCGTGTTGGACAAGTGAGCGAGCAAGTTAAGGTGATCGAGGATGCTCCGGTCGTGAACCTGACGACGCAAGATATCTCGGGCCTGGTTGGTCAAAGGCAAGTCAAAGATCTGCCACTGAACGGACGCAGCTACGATTTGCTGCTAACGTTGAATCCCGGAATTGTGAACTTCACATGGGAAAAGACCGGCGGGATCGGCGTCTCCAATTCGACGACCGGTAACAACTTTGCGGTGTCGGGAAATCGCCCACAGCAAAACATTTTCTTGTTGAACGGAGTGGAATTTACTGGGGCCGCGGAGAACAACATGCAACCCGGCGGCAGCAGCCAGGAGTTGTTGGGCGTCGACGCGGTCCGAGAACTCAATGTGCTGCGCGATTCGTATGGAGCCGAATATGGCAAGCGCCCCGGCGGCCAAGTGACGATCGTGACCCAATCGGGTACGAATCAACTCCATGGAAGCGTCTACGAGTTCTTGCGGAACAACGCTCTCGATGCGCCGAATTTCTTCGATCAGGGGTCGGCACCACCCTTCCAGCGCAACCAGTTTGGTGGTTCCCTCGGCGGGCCGATCCGATCCAATAAAACTTTCCTGTTCGGGAACTACGAAGGATTACGGCAGCATCTGCATCAGACTTCGGTGGCGTTCGTCCCAGACGACGCCTCGCGCGCGATCGCCATAGCCTCCGTTCAGCCGTTGCTGAATTTATGGCCTGAGTCACCAATTGAGTCTTGTAACCCTTCTTGTGGGATCGCGGAGTTTTTCAGCAGCCCCTTACAAACAATTCGGGAAGACTTTGGCACTGTTCGGCTTGACCACACGCTCTCTTCACGGGATTCTCTGTCATCTGTCTATACCATTGATGATGGGGATGACTTAACTGCAACCGTTTTGGACCCTTACAGTTCGGACATCCTCACACTGCGCGAACAGGTGTTCAGTCTCGACGAAACCCACTCCTTTTCGGCGTCCACGGTTAACGTTGCGCGTGTGGGATATTCGCGTGCGGGCTATTTCTTCACCGGCTTGCCGACGCCCGGAACGCCCGCGGCCAGCGTGTCGGGTTTCCTGTTAGGTCACCAGGTAGGTGCCGTCGTAGTCGGTGGGAGCGCCGCATCAAACCCGCAAGCGGCGATTGGCCTCGCAGGCAGTAATAATGGAAGCAATCTGAGGATCGCACGCAATTTGTTCACTTTCGAAGACCGAGTGGCAATGACCCGTGGGCGGCATCAACTCACGTTCGGGGCGTGGTTCCAACCATTCCAATCGAACGAGACCCTTGCGCTCAGTCAGTACGGCCAACTGACATTCTCGAGCCTTTCAAACTTCCTCCAGGGCTTGGCGTCGAGTTTTCTCTGGGACCCTACGCCGACGGAGATGAATTGGCGGTCGCTTTTCGGCGCATGGTATGTCTCCGACGTGATTCGCATAGCGCCGAGGTTGAACCTGTCGCTCGGATTTAGAGACGAGTTTACGACTGGATGGAACGAGGCGCACGATCGTGCTGCCAACTACACCTTCAGCAACGGAGTGATCTCAAACGATCCGCACATCGGACATTCTTTATTCACAACCAACCACGGCAAGTTCTTGCCTGAGCCACGCATCGGATTGGCGTGGAGCCCACGCTCGGACAAGACCGTAATCCGCGCTGGTTTTGGAATGTATAACGATCTGCAAGATGCGTTGGGCTATCGTACCGATCAAAACGCGCCCTTCAATCCGACCTATAGTGTCGGCAGCGCTACCACACCATTTCAGGTTTCGTCTTTGCCGATCGATCCCACCGTACCACCACCCAGTGGAGCAAAACTCGTGCCTGGCGGAGTTCAGCCCGATATGAAGACTCCGACCTTGATCTCGTGGTCGTTACGCGTTCAACAGGAGGTTTCGCCGAACACTTCATTGACCGTAGGCTACGTTGGAAGCCATGGATATCATCAACTGATTGGCATTGACGCTAACGAGCCGTTTCCTGTCATCTGTCCAGCTTCGCCTTGTCCGGCGACTTATCCGAACGTTCCGACACTAGGGGCTTTGGCTGGTGCTCCGGTTCCCGCCGGTGCGTACTACGTACCAACCACCACTAGGGCAAATCCCACAATCGCACAACACGTGGACGTGGTTCTCTCTGGGTACCAGCAATTACAACGCGCTTCAGGTCGATGTGAACCGGCGCTTCAGCCACAGACTGTCCTTGCGAGGCGTGTACACCTGGTCTAAGGCGCTGGATGATGGTGATTCGCTGAACGCGACGGCGGCTCCTAATGCACCTGGCCTGGTGTCAAACCCTTTCGACCTGCACGCGGACTACGGTCTCGCGACCTACGATGTCCGGCACATCGGCGTGATCAACGCAGTCTACGATTTGCCATTCGGGAAAGGGCAGCTGTTCGCGAATAGCTTAGAAGGTTGGAGAAACGCACTAGCGAGTGGTTGGTCAGTGAACAGCATTGTTACCATCCAATCCGGATTCCCGTTTACGCCTCAGCTCAGCTACAACCCGTCGAATAACGGAGACACACGCAACCCGGTTCGGCCGTTTGCGAACCCAGCTTTTACTGGCTCCGTCATTCTCGGTAAGCCTTCGCAATGGTTCGATCCAAACGCCTTCCTGGCTCCGCCCGCCGGCAGCGGGTTCTACGGCAACTTAGGTAGAAACACTCTGATCGGCCCGGGACTGGCGACGTGGGATTTCTCGACCTTCAAGACAGCGACGTTGCACGAGCGTCTTGCTCTCCAATTTCGCGCCGAGATTTTCAACCTGCTAAACCGCGCGAATTTTAATACACCGAATCTCATTACCTTCACATCTTCCAGTTTGGGCACGAAAACCTCCGGTACCGCAGGCGCCGTTACTAGCACGTCTACAACGTCCCGGCAGGTCCAGTTCGGACTGAAGCTGATTTGGTAGAAGAATGTTTTGCAACTTGCTTAGTGAGCTTGCACCGGCAACATTGTCCCAGGAGTGTTTACGCCATCGGCCTAGGATGTGCCATGTGACAAGGCAGTTGCTAGGTGTTTTCGGACGATCGGAGCAACGAGGGCTCCCAGGAGTTCGATCGACCGCAACATCTTCTCGTGCGGGAGCGCAGAGACGCCCATCTGAAAGGTAATTCGAGAAAGGCCTCCGAGGACTTCGTTCACATACAGTATCTTTGTCGCGACCGTTTCAGGATCCCCGATAATCAGCGCACCGGTGGGTCCGCGCAGAGCCTCAAATTGTGCCCGAGTCGCGGGGGGCCAGCCGCGTTCCTTCCCGATCTCTGTGAAGGTGTGGGCGTATCCCGGATAGAAATCGTCAGCAGCCTCCTGCCTGGTGTCTCCCAAGAAGCCGATTGCGTGAAGTCCGACGACCAGTTTCTCGGGAGTGTGGCCGGCGCGGCGCCCTGCTTCGCGGTAAAGGTCGATCAACGGCCGAAATCGCTTGGGTTCGCCGCCAATAATGGCGACCATCAGGGGAAGTCCGAGTGTGCCCGCGCGAACGAATGATTCTGGTGTGCCACCAACGCCGACCCAAATGGGCAGACGATTCTGAAGCGGACGCGGATAGACCGCTTGTCCTGTGAGAGCAGCGCGGTGCCTCCCCGTCCAATGAACATGAGTATTCTCTCGGATCTTAAGGAGAAGCTCCAGCTTCTCGGAGAAAAGTGAGTCATAATCGTCCAGATCGAAACCGAAGAGCGGAAAAGCCTCGATTGACGAACCTCGTCCCGCAACAATTTCAGCACGGCCATGGGAGATCAGATCCAGAGTGGCGAATTCCTGAAAGATTCGGACGGGGTCGGCAGCGCTGAGAACAGTTACCGCACTCGTTAGGCGAATGTTCTTGGTGCGGGTAGCGGCCGCACCCAGGATCACAGGGGGAGCCGAATCCACGAACTCGCTGCGGTGGTGTTCCCCGATGCCAAAGACATCAAGGCCAACCTGGTCGGCCAGGACAATCTCATCCAGCAGATTGTCCATGCGCTGGAGAGCGCTGACGGTCAGACCCGTGGCCGGGTCAGAAATGACTGCGCCGAAGCTGTCGACACCGATCTGCATCGTACCTCCTGATATGTGTGGCCCCGGATACACCGGCTATTCAGGTGAAGCCCTGAGGTCATTTATGGATTTCCGAGGTTGTTCTTTGCTGTTCTTGACCTTAGCTTCTTGTTCGTCAAGTTGTTCAGCTGCCATCACCCCGACCTTCTTAATCGATTCGTAGAGCTGTTCCTTCTCCTTCTGGGAGAGGGCAGACATGAGCGCCTCAAGGTCCTTTGCATGCCGCTCGAAGCACGATACCGCCAGGCGCTTTCCTTCCGCAGTCAGGTGAACCACACGCGCTCGTCGATCACTTGGGCTCGACTTGCGAACAACCAACCCTAGTTTCTCGAGGCGGTCGACCGCAGCGGTCATTGAGCCACTGGCCAGGCGCACTTTATCCTGAATCTCAGATATGGTGAGCGGGCCCTTGTGCAAGAGAGATTCGAGCGCGACGAAATCTGTGAGGCATAGCCCCGTGTTGGCGATACTCTGCTCAGCCAGCAGGCTCAGAGCGCGATAACTCTTTGCAATCACCAGCCAGAGCCGGGGTGCTGTGATGACACCGCTCTTCTTCATGATGGGTGCCCGATCAGGCGGCTTGCGCCCGTACCTGGCCCCTGATGCTGTTCTCGGGGGAAGACAACAGGCGATCGACGGAAGCTGCGCCTGCGCCGCGAATCATCAAAAAGACCGTAATCGCCAGTGCCAGGAGGTGGAACTCAAAACCTTCTCCCTTCTGCGTCCCCGTCCAGTTCATAAAGAGGCCGAACTGATGATGGACCATTGCTACCGCTACGAGCATGTTGCAAAAGATTCCGAAGGCAGCAATGCGAGTGAACAGGCCTAAGATGAGGCCTAGTCCCCCAAAGAATTCCGCGGCAATGGCCAGAAATGCGAATATGGTCGGGATGTGCATCATTCCGGTGAGGAAGCCCATCGTGCCGGTGAATCCGTATCCACCGAACCATCCGAGCATCTTCTGGGCGCCGTGGGCGAAAAATACAATCCCTAGCACCAGTCGAAGAACAGTGATGGCAGCGTCGTTATCCGTAGCTATCAGTTTGCGAATCATAAAGTCTTCTCCTGCAAGCCAAATTGGTGAAGCGGCCAAACAGCAGATAAGATGAAGTACCCTCATATGAGGATTCTTTTTGTCGAGCTAAACAGGGAAGTGCACCCAGAATTGGAACTACGCCCATGACAACGCTCCAGGAATTCAGATGTGAAGTCTGTGGACTCGTTACTACCGGCCCCATCCACTGGTTCGTGATTCGATGTGGAGATTCCGATCTCACCGTCTACCGGTGGAACACTGAAACGGCCAACGCGCCGGGAGCCCGGCATTACTGCGGTGAGGCTCATGCCGAGGTGTACATTAGCCGCTGGTTTGACTCGGTGTGCGCGCCGCCGAAGCCAAGCTTTACCTAGCGATTTTAAAGCGCGTCGTCACTGGAATGCTGGTTTGGCTTTCGGTGTGAGCACAGGGATAGCGGCCTGAGACCGTCATTCGTTGGAGTACGTAATTGCCTGCAACCAACTCAGGGCCTCGTGGGTCTATTAAGCGAGGGATTATGGTTTCAGAAGTGACTTCCCGTAACCAACAGGAATGGCGAAATTCGAGCCGCCGAATTCGCGCACCATGGCAAAATTAATTCCGATGACTTTGCCCTCGTCATTGAAAAGCGGGCCACCCGAGCCGCCCGAGGTGGTTTGGGCGTCATAGACGATCTTGTCGGGCAGTACGTCGCCGATGTGCCCCTGAGTGGTGATGGGTCTGATCAGGTGACGACGGGCCAGTTCCTCCATCACCTGCTTTGAGTCACCTTTGGATGCGGTGGCGATCGACTGGAGGGTCTCGGTGCCCGCCCGAGCCAGAATTGCATCGAGAGCCGTGGGATATCCGAGCAGCACGACCGGACCGCCGCTGACCGCCGCACGGTGGCCTTCGGCAAGGGCGATCTGTTTGATTCCGAGCTGTGAAATGTCTGCTTTCAGGACTGCAACGTCGGCAGTAGAGGAAATCTTTTCGGTATGGATGGCAATGCCGTGCGGGACGCCCGGGAAATACGCAGTCATCTCCACGGTCACTGGCTCAAGCCCTTGATCGAGCATTTCCTTCAAATCATCGTTCTGCCACCATGGTTCGGCCACGTGATGATTGGTGAGGATTTGTCCGGTCGTGGACGCGAGAAATCCCGTACCATAAGCATCCAAGTGCACTTCCGGTCCGCTCCCAGTGAGGCTCAGGAGCGGGTTGTCATGTTCGTCAGTCTTCGGGGTGCCATTGCTGGTCATCTCAGCGTAGTGCAATGTCAATCCGGTGGTGTGCTCCCGGAAGGCAAGCACAATGTGGATAAGGCAGACGCTGGGCTCGTAAGATTGGATGATCGTTTGCGCCACCTTGCCCTCGGTCTCGAGCTTTTGAAGACGGGTTTCTACTGCCGTTAACTGATTTTGCAGAGCAGATGTGTTCTCGTCTTTGCTGGCTGCAATCTGCGACCGCAGGTCTTCGCTTCTTTTCTGAAGTTGCACTTTTTGTGGATCGCTCGCCGGGGATGGACTGTGTTCGCTACCCTCAAGACCTCGGCGCGAGCTCTCCATCAACCGTTGCTCGGTCAGCATGCCGGTTTGCAATCGAGTGATCGCAGCGTAGACCCGGGTATTCTGCTGTTGGTTGTGGCGATACAAGAGGAAGGAGACCAGCGCAGCGACCGCAAGCACCGCAATTGCTGTCAGTCCTCCCATCCGGAGCGTCCGCCGTTCCTCGTTGACCGCGGTCACCACCTGCTGGGTACTGTTTCGATTTTCCTCGGCAAGGCGCAATCGCTCGCGAAATGCGTCTGCAATAGATTTATCCCTCAGTTGTGCACGCAACCGCGATAACAATTCGTGGGAGTCGAAGGGCAGTGACAGCACATCGTCGGCACCAAGATCAAGGCCCCGTGTACGCTCGGCAGATCCTCCCGGCGAGAGCATCACTACGCGAATATGGTGAGTCTGCTCGGAACCCTTGATTTCGGAGAGAAGGTCACAGCAATCGAGCTGGGGCGGATCCGCACCTAGGATCACGACGTCGGGATCGAAGGCGACGACCGCTTTCATTCCTTGCTGGTTGTCGCTCGAGACTACATATCCCGCATCGCGCAGTACGCCAACGATTTGCTCCCTGAGAGCATCATCGGATTCCACCACTAGCAATTTCGGTGCCTTGAAATTCATAACATCCGCTACTTAGGATGGCGCCAGGGCTTCGATGGATTCAATTCGCCGAAATATTAAATACTCTTGCGCTTAAAAACGGACGACCAGAACACCTGAGAGCCGCCTGCGTGGCAGTGAGCGTGGAGCAGATTCAGTACGCGCGAACGATCGTTCCGATTGTCAGCGTCCAGAATCGTTACAGCTGTTCGACCGCGGATCGGAAGATGTTCTGGGCTTGCGAAAAGGAGAAAATCGGTTTTGTTCCATGGTCCCACTAGCGGCGGGTCGTTTTTCCGGTTCTGAGAGCCCTATCAGTCGTATCGCAGCTAGGTGGTAGGTGACGCTATCGCAGATCGTCCTAGCATGGCTGCTGGCGCGGTTCCCGGTCATGCTCCCGATCCCAGGCACCTCCAAGGTGAAACGCCTCGAAGAGAATGTCGCGGCGGCGGAGTTAAAGATGGATGCAGATAAGATGCGGGAACTAGAGGAATGGCGCGTGGCAGTTAGGAAAGAGCGCCGCGCGCTATTTCAGGCTATTTGAGAGCCAACGTAACCTGTCCCAGATGGTGAGACAGGTGATTGGTTCGGCTCAGCAAGACAGCCAATCGGTTCCTGGTCGGGTCTTTGGCATAGTCGTCCTCGGACATAGCCTGGTGCTGCAGCAACCACTCATCCGCGGAAAGACTCTGAAAGAGCGAGAGTAGCTTCTCGTTCACTTCATCCCAATACTGCTTCAACTGCCTTGCCGACGGTATTTCTGCTACAGCTTTGTCGGAATTGTCGATGAATACGGCATCCAGGTCCGGATGCAGCCGGGGGCCCAGGCCCAGAATCGAAAACATTCTGTCGTGAACTGCAACCAGATGTCCCCACAGATAGATGACACGATTCTTTCCTGGTGCCACTTCACCGAGGAGTTGGTCTTCAGTCAGTCGTGAAAATGCTTTGTCGGCTCTCTCCACGACCAGCCGCCAGGAGTTGATCGCCACTTTCACCGGTAATTCGTGAGATGTCATTTGCAACTCAACTCTTTTCTTCGGTGCTCTATCCGGGTGCCGAATATCTAAACCGCTTAGCCCACAGCTCAATGCTGAACAAGGTTGGGTGTATAGAGATGAAAAACCTCCCGGTAGGGCTCGACCGGATAGCCTTTTGCTTTCCAAGCTTCGAAACCACCTTTGAGGAATTTGATCTTGAAAAACTGCAAGTCCAAGGCTCGACGCAAGATTTCCCGGCTAGTCTTATCTCCGGGACAAGTACAGTAAACGATCGCCTCTTTGTCCTTAGGGATCAGGCTGGGTGCCGCCAACACATCCGCCGGCAGAATTCTCCGAGCGCCTGGAATAATCTCAGAGTGAGCTAACAGATCGAGCGGCTGGCGGACATCAAAGAGGGCCACATCCTGATGTGAGCCCAACAAGAAATGGAGTTGTTCGGGAGAGATGGCGTGTTGCTCCATCGTCCATCGTTGATCCCTGCTCCGTCTCTTCCAAAAGACTGTCGTTAGCGATATTACGACGACAACACAAATTGAGGTTAGGACTACGGCCATCGTGCTGCCCCTCCAACTCTCCCTCCACCAGATTCAATCCGCACCCAAGAGGATTCATTTCCGTGCAAGTCCCGTTCAAAAAATTTGCGACCGAATCGGTCGCACATTTTGTGGCAGCGAGCGAGGGTATTTTGCTTTGAGGACCCGGCTCGATCTGATTCCCACATGACGTCAGGTAAGCCGATGTTCCCGGGTGTCCTCGTAAGGCCCGACCCTTTTCGGGGCGTGCCTGAAATCATGACGAACTTGTTCTTCGTGCTTCAAGACTCTGTTGAGTTCCTCGAGGATCTGCAGCACCTCATCGGGATTCTTTGCATCGAGTGCCGCGACGCACAACTCTCTCCAGTTCTTGCGCCGTTCTCCAGCCATTTCGGACTCCTCTGCTGGGCAGCCGGGCAAGTCGAAGGGAGGGCATGATTTCCGGCTGCCCAGGCGGGACTAAAAGTGGAAGACGATACCAGCTGATGGTTGGGCCGTGTGCGTCCAGCTATCGGTGTTGAGGGCATGGAGTCCGAAGTCGGGATTCTTATACACGAACCCTCTGTACTCAGCCCGCAGAGACAAGTGGCGCGTAAAGGCGTAATCGGCGCCAGCGCCATATAGGAACGCACCTCTTCCTGAGTACTTGCACCAGGCACGGATCCGCCAAAATTGCCCGTCGGATCAAAGATCAGACCACCGCCCCCGGCTAGCGCGTAAGTGCTGATTCCTCTCAGGCGCAGCGGAAGTTTCACCACCACATCGCTCGTGACTGCGTGCACGTTGGCCTGGACCCTCGATTCCCCGAGGCCACCGCCGAAATATTTCTCAGTATTTCGGTTGTAACCATAATCCGCCTCTGCAGCGAGCCAACGGTTGAAGTTGTAGCGGTATCCGACTTGGAATCCGCCAGTGTCGGTGGTGGTTCTAGAGACTCCCTGTCCGTTCGTGTCCTTGGTGAAAAAGCCTGTCCCTTGCAGACTGATCTCCGACCCGCTCTCCTGAGCCGTGGCCCCGACAGTCATGAGAATGGCAAAACCTGCGAGCAAAATGGCCGTTCTACGCATCGTGTGACTCCTTGATATTTCAATATGTACGTGCGATTCCGTAATTGCGGTGCTGGGCGTTACCAGAACCGCGTCCCTCAATCGTTAAGGCACCTGGGTTACCAAAGCTGTGCCGGGCGGGCTCTATCCGGAACTACTTGATTCATCGCGGATTGGACAATTGAGGCTACGGAGGCATCACTGTCCTGTCGAACGTATCGACACCCGATTTGACAGATGTCGAAGGCAACGACATTTTTGCAGAAGCTTTCTGGCTTGTTCCCACATCAGATGAAACATATCCGGAGGGGAGTCGCTTTCCGGTAGTGGGCTTCCTGTGACCGACCTATTCGTAAGCAACTTCGAGAAGCGGAAGAGCCTATGAGCATTTTATCCGCGACCATCTCAGAGGAGCACACGCAGCGCTACGAGGCCCTGCTGCGCGCAACAAATGCGATTGGCACCAGTAGCGACTGTGATGCCGCTGCTGAGACGATCGTTGAAGCGCTGCGTGGGGTCATTGCTTTCGACTATCTGGAGCTCGTCATATTCGAGAATGACAGCTGGACGGTGACCTGGCATTTGCTTCATTCAAACGGCGTGACGCATCGTTTAGGGTTGGCGGACGTCATAGTGAATGGCACGCCGATCGAGTCGGTGCACGCGTCTCAGCAAACTCTCGTGGTCGCCAACTGGAATGAGGAGCCACGCTTTCGGGAACATAGCCAGTTCTTGAGCAAACTCGGCATTGCAGCTACCTGCACCCTGCCGCTGGCGAGGGGACAGCGGCGCCTCGGTGTGATAAGCGTAGGCACATCGCGTGCGAATGCCTATTCCGAAGACGAAGTCCGCTTTCTCTCCATGGTTGCCGACCAGATTGCACTGGGCATTGACGCTGCCGTGAATTTCTATTTGTCGCGAAAGTCGCAGGATCGGTTGAAGCTTATCCTTGGCCTGACGAACCAGGTCGTGTCGAACCTGAATTTTCAGGAACTGCTGCGAACAATTTCTGCCAGTGTTCGCGAGGTCATGCACTATGACGCTGCAGCCATCATGCTGCCCGAACCGGACGGCGCACATCTACGGGTGCACGCCCTGGACTTTCCAGAGAGCAAAGGAATCTTCAAAGCAGATATTTTGATTCCCGTCGTAGGGACCCCCCCGGGCGAAACCTTCCGCAGCGGAACACCGTGGGTTCTGAACCGGCTGGAGCGTGAACTACATTCGGAGACGTACGCCAAGGCCGCTGAGGAAGGTATGAATTCGCTGTGCGATATGCCCCTCATCAGCCGGGGCCGCACTCTGGGCGTACTTGCGGTAGCAAAACGGGAAGAGGATGCATTCGACCGAGAAGAGACCGAATTTTTGTCTCAGGTCGCACAGCAGGTCGCCATCGGAGTGGAGAACGCTCTGGCGTACGGTGAAATTGCTGATCTCAAAGACAAGCTCGCCCAGGAGAAGCTGTATCTGGAAGACGAAATCCGGGGCGAGATGGACTTCGAAGGAATCGTGGGGCAGAGTTCGGCGCTCCGCCATGTTTTGAAGCTGGTGGAGACGGTAGCTCCGAGTGATTCGACGGTGCTGCTGTTGGGTGAAACCGGTACGGGAAAGGAATTGATCGCGCGCGCGATTCATGAACGCAGCCGGCGCAAGGAGCGGACCTTTGTAAAGCTCAACTGTGCTGCCATTCCGACCGGACTGCTCGAGAGCGAGCTCTTTGGACATGAGCGAGGCGCCTTCACCGGCGCGATTGCACAGAAGGTTGGCCGGCTTGAACTGGCCGACAAGGGCTCACTGTTCCTGGATGAGGTTGGAGACATTCCTGTCGAGATTCAACCGAAACTGCTAAGAGCTTTGCAGGAGCGGGAGTTTGAAAGGCTGGGCAGCAATCGAACCCAGCAGGTGGATGTGCGGCTGGTGGCAGCCACCAATCGCGACCTGGAAAAGATGATGGAGAATCGCGAGTTCCGCAGCGACTTGTACTATCGGCTAAACGTGTTTCCGATCCGCATTCCACCCTTACGCGAACGGCCGGAGGATATTCCGTTGCTGGTTCGCTACTTCGCACAGAAGTACGGCCGCCGCATGCAGAAAAAGATCGAATCGATTCCGACTACAGCCCTGAAGAAGCTCTCGAGTTGGCATTGGCCGGGAAACATTCGCGAGCTGGAAAACTTCATCGAGCGTTCGGTGATCCTTTCTCCCGGAAGCGAGCTGCAAGTACCGATTTCTGGGCTAAGCAATAACGGGAACAGCATTCCCATGGCCGGGACGCGGGGAGCTAACGAACGCGATGAAATCGTCCGCATTTTGAAGACGACCAATGGGCGAGTCGCAGGCCCCAATGGTGCAGCAGCGCGCATGAGCCTCAAACGTACGACCCTGATTGCCCGCATGAAAAAGCTTGGCATCGACCCGCGCCGAGTGTCGTAGGATTCGACAAGTGTCAACGGTCACGACAGCAACCCCCACTGCTGATCAACGACCGGGCACGTCGCAGGCCCTTATTTCTCTTTGCATTCCTTGAATCGCTCCATTTCCGAATCTTGGCCCTTGCCTTGCACGTGGCCCTGATGTGATCGGATCACTTGTGTTGGTGGGCATTTGCGCTGCCGGAGTTTGCTTCATGCTGGTATTTCTCCGCAACGTTTTGAGCGAGATACGGCCTCGCCTTCGACACACCGATGTTGACTTCCTGAATGAGCGGGAGAAAATCGGCGTCAGTTCGGTTTCGACAGAGCATCATTCGCGGCGCCTGGACCGGGCAGCATAGCCCCGCATACCACGAAACAAGTGGCGCATTATCGCGGCGCCTGTCCAACCTCGGGCGCCAGATTTAGACCGGGGTGCAACGATCCCAATTCTGCTTCAACGTTTCGTACTTCAGCCTAAGGTTCGTTCTTATCCGCAGTCACGACAAGTGTCAATTGTGATTTTGACATCCGGTGTCACAAGGCTCCAACGATTTTGCTTCGGTCATTGATTTCAGCATTTTGCGGGGTTTGTGGGTTTGGCAACCGTGTTGCGTGTACTAATCGGTCGTCCGGTCCACTATGTTCAGGATTTCCATCGTCGATACATCGGCGCAGCGCAGACTGGTGGTGGAGGGAAATCTCAGCGGTCCTTGGGTAGCTGAGCTTCGCACCACTTGCAGAAACGCAGGGCACGATTTGGAAGGGCGCAGGCTGGTGATCGATTTGAGCAGCCTGACCGTCATCAGCCGGGACGGAGAAGACGCGATTGTCGACCTAATGAAGGAGGGCGCCAAGTTTTCCTGCGCCGGCGTCCTTACTCGACACGTGCTCAAGCGACTTGCCCGAAAATGTCGATGCGAACCTGACACTGTTTAAAAAGGGGCTGGAAACACCACGGGCGATGTTCTTTGTCGATTTCCACCAGCCTCATTCGATTATTAAGTGAAAGACGGAGGTGACCATGCGGCAGGCAAAGCACATCACGACAGCCGCGGCATATGCCGACAGTGACGATTTCCGCCACATCTTTGACGAAAACATGAGCAGTCTTTACCTGCTCGCGTTTCTGCTTACTGCGAACCACGGGAAAGCTGAGCAGTGCTTCGTCTCCGGTCTGGAGGACGCGGTCGGAGGCAACCCTGTTTTCAAGGAATGGGCACACTCCTGGGCCCGCCGCGTGATCATCCAGAACGCGGTGAGACTCATCAAGCCCCGACCGGACGATGGAAGTGGTCGTTTGAGATCGGCTTTGGTGGATAGGGACCACAAGACACTACTGGCGGAGCGGCACGCGGAGCTTTCCGCAGTTCTTGGATTGGAGCCGTTCGAGCGCATTGTCTATGTGGTGACCGTTCTCGAGCACTATTCTGATCACGAGTGTTCTCTACTACTGGGCTGCCCACAGCGGGACGTACTCCCAGCGCGCACTCGCGCTCTCGATCAAATTGGACGCCTGGTAGAAATGCACGACCGACAATTGTCCAATCTCAGCGCACAAGATCCCGGGTTGCACGACGGGCCCGGTTCTTTGATCGAGTCGATGGCTGTTCCGCCTTTTGTAACATCGCCAGAGCTGAGTAGCTCCAGGAATGTCGGTTTGGTCTGAGGATCAGAACGCAAGTGGAATCTCCCACCGCCCTGATCCTGAAGCAGCCGTTCGAAATTGGACATCAGCCTTAAGGGCCGCGGACGAACCCCTGTTCTGTAGCGTACAGAATTGCCCATCGCAGAAATTTTCCTGATTGGCAGATCATGGTAGGGTGACTATTGCGCTGGCCGTTCCGATGGCCACGCTACAGCGTCACGTTAGGTTCGCACCATGTCCCAGTCTCCAAACCCAGCCGCGCCGCAGCAGGTGGCGCCTCTGCTTGCGTTGGCCGCTAAGCTGCTCAGGGCCGGGCGACCCGCGGATGCGATTGTGCCGTTGCGCGAAGCAGCACTGATGGAGCCGTTCGATCCCATCATTCAGCACGATCTCGGCCTCGCCTGCCTCGATGTCGGCAACGTACCGGATGCCATCGCGGCATTCCAGCGCGCCGTCGCCATCAAGCCGCGCTACGCCGATGCATATTTCCGCCTGGGAATCGCCTTGGAGAAGCTGGGCGACATCGGCGGAGCAATCGTTGCATACGACCGCGCCACTCAATTGCTTCCGTCCCTGACCGAGGCGTGGTTCCGCGCCGGCGCCCTGGTTTACGAACTGGGTCATCGCGACGAGGCGATCGGCTGTTTCCGCCGCGCGGCGGCGACCGGAGGCAAGACCAGCTTCGGCCGCCTTGGCAAAGCGCGGGCGCTGCTGGCCGAGGATCACCATCAGGAAGCCGAACAGGTGCTGCGCCAGACGCTGGCTCGCGATACGGGGAACGCCATGGCGCATGATCTGCTGGGCAATCTGCTCTCTGAGTTCGGCCGTTTCGACGAGGCCCGCGAGTGCTTCCAACGGGCGATCGCGATCGCGCCGTTGCTGGCGGGATGCTACTACGATCTGGTCCGGTGTCGCCCCGTTACGAGCGCTGACGACGGTCTGCTGCCACGGATGGAAGCCGCCCTCGGCACGCCGGGGTTGGATGCGGCGCAACGCCTGCGGGTGCACCTCGCCATCGGTAAGGCGGCGGACGATCTTGGCGACTACGCCTTGGCCATGCAGCATTTCGACGCCGCAGACGCCGTGCGCCGGGCCTCGACCTCGTTCGATTCGGCCGCGTTCTCCATCGAGACCGACCGCCTCATCGCCCGCTGTACACCCGAACTGATCGCGCGGGCGCCCGAACTCGGCAGCTGTAATGCGACGCCCGTGCTGATCCTCGGCATGCCGCGGTCCGGCACAACTCTCGTCGAGCAGATCGTGTCCATGCATCCCGAGGTCGGGGCCGGCGACGAGTTAAACTTCTGGAACGAGCGTGGCGCGGCGTGGCACCGCTCCGGCGCGGAGGGGAACAAGACGCAGGTCGTCGCCAAGGAATTCCTCGCTAAGGCGGCGGCAGATTATCTCGGTGTGCTGCGCGCCATCGCACCGACGGCGGCGCGAGTGACCGATAAGATGCCGTTCAACTTCCTCTGGGCCGGGCTAATCCACATGGCGTTCCCGCGCGCAACCATCATCCATTGCCGCCGCGCTGCAGTCGACACGGCGCTGTCGATCCATCAAACTCTTTTCCATCCGGGCCTGACGTTTCCGACCGGAGGTGCCGAACTGGTCGCGTATTTCCGCAGCTACCGGCGGCTCACCGACCATTGGCGACTCGTGTTGCCGGCGGATCGCTTCATTGAGGTCGATTATGAGGAACTGACCCGCGCACCCGAACCAGCCATCCGCCGGATGATCGCAGCCTGCGGCCTGGCGTGGCACGATGCGTGCCTGCGCCCCGAATCCAATCCGCGGGCGGTGAGGACCCCCAGCAAGTGGCAGACCCGGCAGCCGATCTATCGCACCTCCGTCGCGCGCTGGCGACGCTACGAACCCTGGCTGGGGCCCCTGCGCGCGCTCGTCGATGTTAAACAAAATCCGTGACAGGTCGGAACTGGACGCGGGTATCGCCCGATCGTGATTGGGCTGAAGCAGCCCACCTCGAAAAAGCATGGCGCGGGGAAGATGAGCGTAATCGAGATGTTACGACAACCGTCAGTCGAGTTTGTGCCCGGTGATTAGGGTCATCAGCCACGCGACCACAGCCCATGCACCCGGCAATGCGGTGAGAACTACGGAGAAGACCACACCCGCTTTATAAAGGCCAACTCGCGGACGGCTCTGAGACGAGGCGGTATCCGCAATCCAACCGAGCGTGTAGCAAGCGTTCGCAATGATGGCGTATATGACAGGGCCGAAGATCATGGCGAGCGGTTCTTCAAAATCCTCGCCCGGTTTCACCGCTGCTGAACCCGCAATCAGCACAAGGAACCACGTGATGACACCGACCACACCGACGTAGACGTTAAAATGCAGCCGACGTGCTTCCCACCATCGCACGATGTCAGTGCGCCCGTATTCTGCCGCATCTTCTGTTGGCCAACTAAGAAGCGATTCCATTGCTACTCCCAAGGAAATCCTAGCACTTTGCTCAAGTGTTGCTATCAGGCCATGTCACAAGCTTGCGCCGTCTGTTCGCCCATCAGACTGGGGTCTTGAGCGCCGAAATGTGGGGACAGACGGTACCCCGGTTTCTTCACGCCAATGAGCCGAAAGAAAAACTGGTAAACCTCCCGTCTGTCCCGACATTTCCTTGGCGACGCTACGAACCCTGGCTGGGGCCGCTACGCGCACTTGTCGACGACGGGTCGGGAACTGGACGCTGCCGAGCGTACCTCGGGGGCTGAGGCCCAAATCAAAGCAGGCGACCTACTGCAGCGGTGAACCGCTGCGCCACCCAAAAGCAGAGTTTTCAGCAAACTGTGAAGCAGCCCACCTCACCAGAAAGACACGAAGACAACGTCCACGAAACCGACTCTGCTTCACGTGGAGCTGCACGCGTCGCAATACGCGAGTAAAAGTTCAGCCCATGTAACGGAAAGTTCACACTGGCGTCATGAAGCCGTAACAGGTCGACTGTAAGGTTGGCGCCTACCACTACGATATGCAGGCGGCGCCGGATGTATTTGCACCCGATGTCGCACGGCCGATCCCTGTGGCGTGATGAAAAATCCAAGGAGGAGAACGGTACATGTCCCGAAAAAGGATTCGAAATAACTCTCGAAACAAATCTCGGATCAACCGTCTGCGTCCGCTGGCCAGCCTGCTGGCGGCGGGGCTGAGCCTTCCAGGGCTCGCCGCTGCTCAGTCCAAGCCGTACCCGACCTATGTCACCGGCCCGCAGCCAAACGGCTCGTGGGTTGTCGGCGATGGCCAAGTCCTCACCCCGGCCGGCATGCAAGTCGACCTCGGAATCCGGGTCCGCGCAAAGGCCGTCGCGTTGAACCCCAATCTCAAGACTCACACCGCCGCCGTCCTCACCCTGGGCGCGTCGGAGGCTGTCGAGGTGTTCGACACCGAGACCGGCGTGGTTCTGCAGAATTACATCGCGCTTGGAGGGGATTCGAGCGGCAGCTATAGTGGTATAGCCTATTCGGCGGACGGCAAGTACCTGGTGTTCAGCCAGGACAGTAGCAATGTCACCATCGCCAACGTCGATAAAGAGGGATTGCTGGAAGACAACGCCCAGGTCAGCGTGCCACCCAACAATGCCTTCATCACCTGCTTTCCCAACAGCCCCATCGGTGATTATGGCAGACCCTGCGGCACGTTCTATAGTACGGGCACTTCTTATCCCGGCGGCGTCGCGCTCTCCAAGGATGGCAAGAGCGCCTACGCCCTGCTAAACCAGAACGATACGCTGACCAGGATCGACCTGACCGCGAAGAAGCAGGTTCAGGAGATCCGCGTCGGCAACGCACCGCACAGCATCGTGCTCAGCGCCGACGGCACCACCGCCTATGTCAGCAACGAGGGTGGCCGCGCCGCTACGCAAGCGGATTTCCAGGTCTACTCAGCCGGCACACCAATCGTCGCCGACCCGGTGGTTGGCGCTGCCATCACCGGTACCGTTTCTGTGGTTGATCTCTCCACGATGACGGTCACCGCTACTATCTCGACCGGGCTGCACCCGACCGGGATGGCGCTCTACGGACGCTCCCTGTTGGTCGCCAATACCTATAGCGACACCATCTCGATTATCAACACCGCCACCAACACGGTGTCGCGGACGATCAGCCTTGGGCTGCCGATCGGTGTTCCAGGCGCAGGTCAGCCGGCTTATGGCGCCGCGCCGAACTCGATCGCCCTCGGCAAGGGAGGCGTTGCTTACGTCGCGCTTTACAATGCCAACGCGGTCGCGGTGGTCAACCTCAGCCCAGGCGCGAGCAATCCCGTCCTGGGCATGATCCCAGTCGCCTATGCGCCGAGTTCGGTCGTGCTCGACCAGGCCAATAACACGCTCATCGTTGCCAACGACAAGGGCATCGGCACGCGTTATTCGTTCGAGTGCGACCACGGCGTCTGCGGCCTAAATACCCACCAGGACAATGGCACCGTCAGCATCGTCCCCGTGCCCGATAGCGGGACCTTGGCGACGATGACGAGCCAGGTGTTCAAGAACAACCACTGGGATCTGACGCAAAACATTGTTTCAGCCGCCGGTGGCAGCCCGAAGACCAAGCCGGTTGCAATCCCGAAGAAGATCGGCGATCCATCCCTGATCAAGCACGTGTTCCTGATCATCCGTGAAAACCGCACCTATGATCAGATTCTGGGCGACGTGGCCGCCGGCAATGGCGACGCCTCGTTGGCAGTGTTCGGCGGCAAGGATACGCCAAACGCGCACACGCTGGTGCAGCGCTTTCCTCTCCTCGACAATTTCTACAACCCGGCTCGGCAATCGGCTGACGGTCACCAGTGGATCACCGAGGGCATGGCGCCCTACGCCGACGACATTCAGTCGCCCGATTGGGACCGCAGCTATCCAGGCGGGAACGCCGGCGATGCCCTCGCCTATCAGACCAATGGCTACCTGTTCTCCGAAGCGGCGGCCGCCGGTCTGATGGTGAAGATCTATGGCGAATCCGTCGAGAACGATACGTTCTTACAACCCAACGGGTCGACCAGCGAGCCGAGCTGGAGCGACTTTTACGCAGACTCGCAGTGCTTCGAGGGCGGGTCAGCCTGCGCAGCACCGGGGACCGCGGGCGAGAAGACGCTGTACTTCCAGAACACGGTCCAGGCAGAGTCCTCTGTCCCAGCCGTCTATCTCCACCTCATCAAGAACTTCCCGCAGTTCGATCTGGGCATCCCCGATCAGTTCCGCGTTGATCTATGGCTGCAGGATTTCAACAAGGACGTCGCGGCCGGCACGGTGCCCGCGCTGAGCATCCTGTGGATCATGGACGACCACACGGGCGGCCCGCCGACCCCGGACGCCGAACAGGCGGATAACGACCTGGCCGTTGGACGCATGATCGACTACATCAGCCACAGCCCGGTGTGGTCTTCTTCGGCGATCTTCATGGAGGAAGACGACGCGCAGAACGGCGTCGACCACGTCGACGGTCATCGCAGCCCGGGCTATATCGTCAGTCCGTACGCCGTGCAGAACGGACCGACCGACCACACCTACTACACCCAGGTCAACATGACACGGACGATCGAGCAAATCCTCGGTCTGACGCCCATGAACCAGTTCGACCTCGTGGCGTCGCCGATGAGGACGTCTTTCGTCAAGGGCGCGCCGCCCGCGGGCAACTTCAACCCGTGGACGCACGTGCCGAACCAAGTCCCGCTGACCGACGGTGTTGTAGCGAGCGCAGCCCCCACAACGGGTGGCGCCGGGGTCCAGGCCCTAAGGAAGGCTTGGCTTCAGAAGAAGGCGCAGATCTTCGCCGGCAAACTGACCAAGCCCGACTCCGAAGACCCGGACACCGTCAACCATTTGAACTGGTACCTCTCCACCGGGTTTGTGCGGCCTTATCCCGGCGAGAGATCGGTTCGCCCCCCGAGCGACTTCAACCGCCCGGCACCCACCAAAGCTGACGAGGACGACTAACACACGTTCCGAATGCAACCGCCCTCTCCCCGATGACGGGGAGAGGGTTTTTCGATTCAGAACTTCTAACAATTGCAGGGCGTGAGGGTCACATGTGGCGCTCGAATCTTTTCATCTGGCCTTTCTGCATTCAGATCATAGGATGTCTCTTAATAGTGTTGCCTTGCGGCGGCGTGATGGCGCAGACAGCCGTCAACAGCGGCCTCATACGGGGACTCACCGCCGACAGCAGCGGAGCGGTAATTGCTAACGCGACGATCACGCTCATTTCTCGTGCGACAGCTACGGCAGTGACGCGCAACTCAAACTCCGCCGGCATGTTTGTTTTTCCGGCGCAGCCCGTTGGCAGCTATTCGATAGAGGTAAAGGCGGACGGATTCCGTACTCAAGTTGTCAACGGAGTGGATGTGCAAGTGGGCCAAACCACTTCGGTGAAAGTTCGGCTGCAGCCGGGCGCGGGGAGCGAGTCGATGACAGTAATCGGTGAGTCTCCCCTGCTTCGGACGGAGGAATCGGACCTAAGTTCGGTGGTGAACCGAGAAATGCTTGACGGTCTGCCCCTCAGTGGGCGCCGATTCTTGGACTTCGCTTTGCTTGTCCCCAACGCCTCGCCAGACGGGCAGCAGGGTTTGGTGACCTTTGCTGGGGAGGAGGGAGGCCAAGATACCGGATATGCCAACGCGAACGGCGCCAATTCTTTTACAGTGGACGGCGCGAGTGCAACCAGCAATTACTTCGGAGCGGCCCGTGGCGGCGAGCGCGTTCCTTACGTTTTTGGTGAGAACACGATCGAAGAATTCCAGGTCGCAGTCTCGCCATATCGCGCCGAATACGGTGGAGCCGCAACGGGTTTCGTGAACGTCGTGACCCGCTCCGGCAGCGACGCCTTGCATGGCGGAGCTTTTTATTACAACCGCAACTCCGGAACCGGCGCGAACGATGCAGTAGACAAGGCCGCCGGCATCCCTCGGCCGGTGAACGTGCTGCAGCAATTTGGCGGCAGCCTCGGCGGACCGATTGTGCGCCATCACACTTGGTTTTTTGCCGACTACGAGCAGCAAAAGCAGAAAAACCCGATCTCGGTCGTCAATCCCGCGTTTGCAGATGTCAGCCAGACTGATTTCCAGGTGCCTGCCAACTTCAAACTTCCTGCTCCGAACGGATCGTTCCCGGTTCCTGGAAACATCAGCGCTCCAGATCCCTCGAATCCAATCTATTTGCAGCAGGTGTCGAATGCGTTAAATGCTATCCAATCGAATCTAGGCGTGAGGCAACGTTTTCGGAATGACTGGTCGTTGTCCACCAGGTTCGATTACCACGACATCAAAGATGACCGTTTCTATCTCAGTCTGAATTGGAACCGGTTCGATTCCCCGAGCGGGATGATCACGGCAGGCAACACTCCTCTGTTCGGGATTAGCGCTTTGGCCAATAGCTTCGTTCGGGACTACCATGCCAGCTTTGGTTGGAGTCACGCTTTTGGCAGCAGTCTGCTGAACGAACTGCACTCCAGTTTCTCACGCGATGACCAATTCTCAACGCCAACTGGGCTCGTGGACCCAGTCCTCCCGAGTGTGGTGGTGCTCCCCACTGGCGGCGAGGACGCAGGTGGCAGCACACTTGAACTGGGCAATGCCGGTTTTGCCGGAGGGCGTACCAATGAAGCTTTGTGGCAACTTTCCGATCATGTGAGTTATCTGCGGGGAAAGCACACTCTGAAGTTCGGAGCGGAATTCACTCGTGCTCACGTGACTGACTTGGCCTTTGGCGGCTTCGATCCAGATGCTCAAGCACAAAACGGAACCTTTCGCGGCACCTACAGCTTTTCCAGCTTGACCAACTTCGCCCTCGGGATTTACGACAGTTTCTTCCAAAGCACCGGCCAGCCGAAGTTTTCGTTCAACGTTCCGTACGTGGGTTTTTACTTACAGGATACCTATCAGGTCCGCCCACGGCTCACCGTCGACTTTGGGGTGCGCGAAGATTTCCAGGTTTATCCGCAGCCGAGGGAGAATCCGGCGTTCCCGCTGACGGGACAATTTTCCAACCAGTACGAGCGAATCGCGCCCAGGCTTGGATTTGCCTGGCAACTGCTCGACAAGACGGTGATCCGTGGCGGCTTCGGGATGTTCTATGAAAATCTCAATGGTCTGAACTATCGCAACGCAGTGGTGTCGAATGGATTGTTATCGCAACAGGCCTCGGTTTCTCTTGGGTACAACACCAACCTGCTACCCGACCATCAGATTGCGGTCTTTCCCCACCAGATCACCGATTCGTCGCAATTCTCAGCATCAGACATTTCTTTGGTGGATTCCCACTTCCGCTTTCCGTCCATCCTGCAAGGAAGCTTGCAAGTTGAACGCGAGATCCTGCCGGAAACCGTGATCACAGCCGGGACAACATGGACGCACGGGATTCATTTGATTTCTTCCAGTGCTTTTGATTTGAATCTCAATCCGCCTACAGGGACGACCACTTACACGCTCTGTCCAGCAGGGACAACTAATGTGAGCCAGTGCGGCGCCGGCCGCTCCGTCGTGCTTCCCACTCTGGACTCAGGTCTCCTGACCGAGGGACGGCTTACCCCGAATTTGGGCCAGATCAATGCGCTGATTTCGCCCGGGGTCAATAACTACAATTCCTTCTTCGTACAGGCGCAGCGCCGCCTTCGGCACGGTGTCGCGTTCGAGACGGCCTACACACTTTCAAAAAACATCATGTCGCGCGGTGTTGATTTCAACAATCAATTTGACTTCAGCAATACGCACGCGCCTTATCTTATTGACCAGCGCCATCGCCTCTCGATTGCCGGCATCTTCGAGCCTGCCATCGGTTCTCACATGCAATCGAGCATCTGGCGGGGAGCGTTATCAAATTGGAAGATCAGCACCGTGATTCAGTTTGCTTCCGGCCGCCCTTATGCTTCCCTGATCGATATTTCCTGCGCCGCCGATGACGTCAGTCAAGGCTGTCCAGATAATGCTCCCCAGAATGCCATTAATAACACCGCAGCTCTGCAGGCCACCGCTAACTCAGCTCTTGGGATCAACGGCGGCAGCCCGAGTCCCATGGTCGGCCTGGATTCGTTCTACGGTCCTTGGACGCAGCAGATCGATCTCGCGCTGGCGCGCAGGTTCAATCTCACCGAGCGCCACTCGATCACATTTGAGGTCCAAGCCTTCAATCTGCTGAATCATTCCAATTACTATGTTCAGAACGGAACGGGCGTCAGCCAGATTCAATATCAGCCTTTCGGCTCAACCTGTGGAGACGGAGCGAGCCCTGATCAACGCTGCTACTTGGTCCCACGGCAAGGGTTTGGCTCGCTGCTTGTGATCAACGCACTGAATGGCCCTCGGTTGCTGCAGTTCGCCATGAAATGGAGTTTCTGAAACCGAGCGGCGTACCGTGAAGCGATGCCAGCGTCTCATAGAAGCGATTCAGAAAGCTGAGATCGCAGGCGGCGTTTGTTGTGAAGGGCAGACCATTCGTCACGGAGTTCATCAGCGCGGCGTATGACGCGTTCCGTCAATTCGCTGAGGTTCGAAGATCCGCCGGCCTGGTTGGAAGCGGCGCCTTGGTCCACGCTGGAAATCTCCAGAGATTGCAGCTTCTCGAAGAGAGGAGTCATGGCGCGGTTCGGTTCGCGGAAGAAGATACTGCCCCGCACGCGGGCGAATGTCCATCCGAGGCGTTCGAGCATAGACTGGCGCTCAATGTCGTCCCGGAGTTCTTCGAGCGGGAGATCACGATCTCCATCGCACTCGATGGCCAGACGCTTTCCGTTTCCTTCCACAACCAGATCAATGCTCATGGAGCCGACTTTCCACCGCGGAATGACGTGGTAACCCGCTTGAACCAGTCGTTTCATGACATCGCGTTCGAGGGCAGACTGAACATTCGCCTCTTGGTTGTCGAAGGTTCGAGTGAGGAGTTCGGGTGCCTGGGCGTGCTCAATGAGACGCCGCCGCAGGTCGCCGGGTTGAAGATCCATCTGCGGGTCCAACGAGTGGACGACCCACATCTGGTCTCGCGCGCGGCTGGCAGCCACGTTATACCGTTGCTTGAACATCTGTTGGTCACGAAGATAGAGGGTTCCAGTTGACGGGGCGTCCACAACAGACAGGAAAACCACATCACGCTCATCTCCCTGAAATTGCGCCGAGGTTCCACACAGCAAGCGATGCCGCTCGTACGCGTCGGGAGCGAGGTGTGTTCGCAGGAGGCGGTCGATCTCTAGGGCTTGCTCCTCGCCCACAAGGGAAACGACACCAATGCTGGATGGAGATCCGAACTCGTTGGTTTGGTATTCCGGCTGTTCAAGTGCGGCTGCGATGAGAGAAGCAACGACTTTGGCTTCCTGGCGGTTGATTTTTCCGTCCCGTGTCGAGCCGATTACGGGGTAGGCAAGGACGTGAGGCCTCAGCTGAACGTGGCTCGCATCGCGTAGCGTTTTGATGTCACCATCGTAGGAAAGTTGGTTGCTGAACTGGATAATTTCGCGAACGCAGCGAAAGTGCTCGACCAACCGGACCGTTTCACCAAAGGATTGGCGCGCCAAATCGTAGACTGAGGTTTGGCCATCGTACAAATGCGCGTTCGGAATGCCCTGGAGGAACTGGTCAATCAAGTTCTGAATGACAGCGACTTCTTGTCCGACGGCGGACGGGCTGACTTGTTCATGGTCCCCGACAACAATCACGTTGTGACCCAGGTAAAGTGCAACGAGAGCCATGACGTCGCTTTGACTGGCTTCATCGATAATGACGACATCAAAACGCGACTTTCCTGGATCAAAGTTCTCGACCACTCGGGAGAGCGGCATGACCCAGACGGGAACGGCGCCCCAACATTCCGTCATCTTATGGGCCGCCTCCACGCGCAAACGCGGCGCACGAAGACCAGTGCCCTTGCCGATCTTCCTGATGGTGTCGAGCCATCCGATGAGCGCTTGCCTTTGGGGAAGGGAAGTTCTCCGCGACTGAAACATCCATGCGAGGTTGTCAATGAGATCGATCGTCGTACCCTGCATCTGGGCGGCCGCTCGTTCGATGGAGTTTTGAAGCTCATCGATCGACACGCTGGCGCGATGGTCCAGTTCGCTCTGAATCTGGCGCCACGTCCAGGCTTGCGAGGGGTCTCCCGGCACATTGGCGCTGGCGTGCGCAGCGGTGCGGGCCCGAATCGCCGCGGCCCAAGCCGGCGCAGCCGTCTCAAGCCGTCCCAGCAAAACATTGCGGCGTTGCAGGTTCCGTCGGAGCTCGTGCAGTTCGAGTAGCCGAGTGTGTCCGCGGCGGTACGCCTTGGAATCCAGCGCTTCGACTGCTTCCAGCAGGTTCCCGATCGTGCGGGATCCGGGGAACGACCGAACTGCTACCGTGAGTCGTTCACGCAACTCAGCCAGCTTCTGGTTAATCTCGTACCACTTCAGGTGGTCGCCTCGCGCCGCAAGAATTGGCGGGAGGGAGTCCGCGACGGCACTTCGCAATCTTCTTAACTCACCATCGTCACCGACGACCACGGGCTGCTCGGAGAGGAACTTGTCCCACAGAAATCCGGCCTCCCTCAGTTCCTTCTCCACCGGGCTCCAAACATGTGAGTGCCACCCCAGACAATCTCGAATGGGGCCACAAAACTGAATCGCCGCTTTTTCGATCTCAGTTCCCATCTCAGCTGACGCGCTTGCGCCCAATGGCGCCATTTGCCGGTCCCAACGGACCGCGAGGTTTTTGCGAAAAAGTTTGACTCGTGAAAACTTACTGGCTGCCAGGAAATGATCGGCGAGTTTAGGCTCGTCGCCGTCGACCCGGGTCGCCCGAATGAACTGCTTCCAGCGCTTATGCGTGAGGAGGCTAAAGAAGCCCAATCCGCCACCGGTTCGCAAATGACCGTGGATTTCGGTGGCCGTTTGCTCTTGCTGTTCAAGGCGCGACTCGTCAGCCAGCGTGGTTGCGTGCTGGATCAGGATCTCCTGCGAGCCTGCCGCCTCAAGCTGTACTTGCTCGATGAGGGAGAGCAATTTCTCCCACGTCTCCCGATGTGGACCACCATTTTTCCCCGCGTAGAGGGCCGATAGTTTCCATCTCTCGCTTGTGGCAAGGACAACGCCAGCCCGTTGGAGCTTGATTCCGATTTCCTTCAGGGAGTCCGCGGAAACATGCTCTTTGTCGCGCCTCCAAAGGTCAGAACGAAATTCGCGGTTTGTCTGTTCGAGGCGTGTCCTTTCGCGCAACAGTTCCTCGAAATCGTTCGGTGATGGGAGTTCGCCGGGGCCTGGTAGTTGGCCCGATAATTCGCTCTCGACGTCCGGTGATATGGACCGATTGGTGGCATAGAGTTCCGCAAGTTCACCACCAGAAAGCGGCAACTCGATATCGGCCTGCACGGGGCCGGGTATCCACCCGTTGACCTCTGCCTCTCGTGCGATTTTTCGCGCCGCCTCAGAAGGTTGCCAAGCCTTACCTCCAACCACCACGTCCCGGTACTCGTCGGAGCGCGCTTTCGCGAGTTGTTGGCGCAAATCGGTCAATCGGCCGAGTAGTTTTGCTCTTTCTTGTCTGAGTTCGTCGGCATTGGATTCGAGCGACTTCGCATCCGTCTTGGACAGCCGGTCAGCAATGGTACTGACCGCACTCTCCAGCTGCATGCGGCTGTCAAGATCGTTTTCGAGCAGACTCACAGCTAAGGAACGTAACTCTGGGACAATCTGGCTGCGTACCATTCGGAGCGCCTTCGTCGTGTGACTGGTGACGAGCACGCTCTTTCCTTCCGCGAGCAAGTGACCAACAAGATTTCCGATGGTGTACGTTTTTCCCGTACCGGGAGGTCCCTGAACGAGGACTCCGCCCGAATGCTCGAGTTGGCGCGCGATCCGGATCTGCTCCGGATTGGCGGGCTTGCTGAGGAGGATCTCTGCATCAGGGAGCCGAGGGGCTAAGCATTCTGGACCTTCGACGTCTGAAGGAGGCGGTTCAAGCCCCACGATATTCAGAAGCGACCACGGCAAGTCATTGCGGTTGCGGAGGTCTTCCAACACGGCCTCGATGGCGGCGGCAAAACCGAGCGTCCGAGAGCGAAGAAACAGTACGGGCTCGCGTCCAATTTTCGGATCGTCGGTTTCCCCCTCGGGCGCACCCGACGCAACGAATTCACCCCGGGGAGAGAGTTGCACCACCAGGCGCCGGAGAAACGCCGAAGTGGGACCGTCGTCGAGCGGGGAGTAGCCTTGCTCGTCTAGTTCATCGCGGCATCGTCCGATCGCTCGGCCATCCACGTCCGGCATCGATTGAAATAGCGCGGAATAGAGTTCTACCGGATGTTCGGTTTCCGTCAGAGTAAACTCCGGAACCGAGGGGCTGAAGCTGAGTTGCAGCCGCTGTAGCAAGATGGGATGGCGTACCGTGCCCTCCGGCCGGCGCCAGCTGAGTATTCCGTCGCCCAGGACGATCTCCACACGTTCGGCTTCGCGTTCCATACGCCCGTAGAGCTCGTAGAAATCCTCAAATATCTTCATCGCAGCCCGAGCCGGCTTCTCACCATCGGCCCACTGGTTTCGTTGCACTTTCCACTGGTCGAATGCTGCCACCCGTTTCGGGTCACTTCCAAAATGCATGCGCGTAGCGCTGCCTGCGGACGTCTCGTTTCTGCGTGGAGATACTTCCTTGAACGGATCTTCCCAACCAGCCTCTAGCCACGGCTCGATCAGCGCTGGAGGAGTTGGTGCGTTGGTAAGTCTCGGGCGCGCAATTTTGAGTATGAAATCCGAGTCCTGTCGCTCGGCCGGCTCCGCATTGCCGTTTGCCAGAAGGGCCGGCAACTCATCGGCCGGAGAAGCTCCCTTCCTGATCGAAGAGTGATCTGGCAGGTTCTTCAGCCGCTGGGTCCACAGTTGTTCGCCAATGTGGCGCTTGACGGGATTTCGATGCTCATTGAGTGCTTCCAGGTAGCGGAAGACTCTCAGAAGCCGGTCCCGCCCAATACGGATTGTTTCACTGTCCACGAGCGCTCCAGTTGAGGGTTACTTCATCCTCGATCACAGAACTTCAGCCACACACAAAATAAGGACAGCACAAATAAGAATCGTGGTAAACGCAGTCACGTCCAGACATCTCATTAAAAGGAGTAACAAGAAGCTATTTTCTGAGAGAAACCCACGCGCGGACCCTGACCACGCACTCAGGTTTCAGGCGCAATGCTGGTTCCAAAATGTAAGCGATTGATATCAATGGAGATGGATTGAGGTTCAAGAGGTTATTTGACTTCGGAGGAGGCACAAAACTACAAGTCGCACGCAGGATTTACAGGCTGCTTACCTTGATGAGAGCTCTGCCGGGGTGGCGGCGATCCGTTTCGGATCCTCATAGTATGGTGCGAAAGGGGGGACTCGAACCCCCACGGTTTTACCCGCCAGATCCTAAGTCTGGTGCGTCTGCCAATTCCGCCACTTTCGCACGCTTAAAAAGCGAAGGCAGAGATCCCATTGTAGCGTGAGGCTGGCGGCTCTTGCATTGACTTTGTGCCTTCCTGATGCATCCAAAGAATGCCCGAGACGATATGGCACGCAAATCAAAGGCTACGGAATCGAAGGTGATTACGCCATCGGATGAACTGAAAGGCTGGCAGCAGATCGCGGCCTTCCTGGGAGAACCCACTTCTGTCGTGCAAAGGTGGGCCTCCGAAGGGATGCCAGTCCGGCGGCAGGGCCGATTCGTAAGCACTACCCCACAAGAATTGAATGCCTGGCTGGGAAAGGAATCCGGGAAGCCAGTCCATGTCGCGACCGGCGATGCCGACCTTACTTCCGAACTGAAGCGCGCAGTTTCGTTCGCGCGGCGGGAGAAGTGACACGAAGAGCGCCTGCAAGCTCCAGCCCTATTTGGTCAGTTCTGCAATCTGCACATGATAAGGCTCCAACAACTCGCCAGTCGCATGATCGATAGCGGCCACTGCCAATTGATAACCGACTTCCGCCTGCAATAGGCTCTGTTCGGCGGTGGCCACTTCGGTTTGCGCTTCGAGCACCAGGAATATCGTTCCCGAGCCCAACTCGTACTTGCGTTGCTCGGCGGCCATCGTCTTCTTAGCCAAGTCCAAAGCCTCTTTGCCGGCTACTATGCTCAGTTTGGCCTGTTCGAGTTGGTGCACGGCGTTGCTGACATCGAGGGTGACTTGCTCCCGGACTTGGCGCTGGCTGTATAAATCGTTGCGCCGCCCCACAAGGGCGGTCCCCATCTCGGCCTTCGCCGCCCGATTTTTCAATGGAAGACTCAGCGTCAACTGCGCCTCGTAAGTCGGATAGTTAAAGCTGAACATCTGGCTGACCCACGAGCTGCTAATGGGTTGACCCAGACTATTGAAGCCGGCTCCCCCGAGTCCATTGCTGGCGTAGAGCCCCGTCAAGTCCAGCTGAGGAAGAAGGTGATTGTGCGCCAACCGAATCTGCGTTTCATCCCTCGCCAAAGCGGCGCGGGCTGCATCGAACTCCGGACGCTTCGTCAGCGCTATCTGCAAAGCTGTTGCTGCGTCGATCGTTCGTAACTCGCCGGCGGCTTCCGCCAGCTCCGTTAGTTCAAGATCAAGTGCCTGAAAATAAGGATCCTGGTCCGCGCCGATCGTTAACCGCAGCGTGTCTTCCGCCTGTTTCAAGGCGTATTCACTCTGGATCACCTGCACGCGCCGCGACGCCACCTGCGATTCCGACCGGTAAATATCCAGTGGCGGCAAGGCTCCCAACTCCAGCGACCGCTTGTCGTGCTTATAGGTGGCTTCCGCAGCTTCCATCGAAGACTGCGCGACACGCAGGTTGCCGCGGGCTTGCACGACCGCCCAATATTGCGCCACCGCTTGCAGGACACTGTTGTTCACCTCTGCTGCAAAGCTGGCCCGGGATTGTTCGAGGCTGCGCCGCGCTATCACCAACGCGGCGCGGTTCGCGGCCAGCCAACCATTTCGCAGCAGAGGCTGCGTGAACTGAAAGGTAAGAGTTGAAGTGGTAAACGGATTGAAGAAGCCGAGGGAAATGTTCGTGGAGTCAATGTTTGTGATCAGGCCGGTCTGCACATTCGTTCCCGTTTCGAAGGTCTGGGAGTAATTCACTTGCAGATTCTTGCTGGTATTCTTGAAGTTGGTGTTGAAGCTGTTCCCTCCCGTTCCCTGGAGGAAAGCGAAAGGCGGGGATATTGAACTAACAATATTGTCCGTGCTGGTGATCAGCGGATCAAATGGCGAGTGCGCTCCCAGGAGAGCGAACTTGGAAGACTCGATCTGTGTTTCCTGAACCCTCACCGCGCTGTTGTTCTCGATCGTCAGGACCACCGCATCTCGCAGGCTCAGCCGTAGCTTTCCATCGACCACGTATGTACGGAGACTATCTGGTGTGCTCAGTCCGCTCGACCGGAGCTGCGGCCTCATCAAGTCGCCATAGCTCTCACCCTGTTGCGCCCATAGCGGTGCAATAGGGACCAACAAATGAAATGCGATCAGAAGCAGGCGAGAGTGTCTCATTCCTCAATTCCTCCAGATTGTATTCAGTCGTGCGGTGAACCGCAGACCGCGGCTACTCGTAGCGAATCGCTTCGACTGGGTCTAGACGGGCGGCCTTGACTGCAGGGTAAATCCCGAACACTAATCCGACCGTGATCGAAACCACGAATGCCAGCAGAATCGAGCTCGCCGTCACGATCGTTGACCATCCGGCGAGCCATGCGATCAGCCTCGACATGATGAAGCCGAACGCGATGCCGAAACTTCCCCCCATGAAAGAGATCAGCACAGCCTCGACCACAAATTGCCGGATAATGTCGCGCTGCCGCGCTCCCACAGCACGCCGGACGCCAATCTCACGCGTGCGTTCGAGGATGCTGGCCAGCATGATATTCATGATTCCGATTCCACCGACCAGAAGAGAAATGGAAGCGATCGCCACCATGACCGCGTTGAACAGGCGCTCGGTCCGCCTTTGCTCGGCCAGTAACTCGGCGGGAACGATGACGCTGAAATCACCCGCGGAGTGGTGAGATGAATCAAGAATGGCGCGCACCACTTGCGCCACGGAACTCATGTCGGCGCTCGCGCGGATGTTGAGGTAAATTCCGTCGATCTCGTCGCGCACGTCGCTATAATTATCTTCCAGCCGCAGGATCGCCGAGTTCAGCGGGACGTACATGATGTTGTTCACATCCTGCGAAGGCACACCCGCGACTTCGGTTTGTGAACTCAGTTGCGGCGAAACCACACCAATCACGCGAAACCAGGTTTCATTTGCCTTGACGTACTGTCCGATGGGGTCGGCTGAGCCGAACAAACTGGAACGCGCAGCCGCCCCCAGCACGCAGACTGGCGCTGCACCGGTTTGCTCGTTATCGGTGAAGAATCTACCTTGCAGCACACGCAAACCCGCAATCTTCATGTACACGGGATCGACGCCATAGATGGTTGGCGGATCCAATTGGGACTTGGGAAGTGTCTTTGAAGGAGTCATCCGTTTGCGTGGCGTGCCCGCAACTACGTCAGCCACGTCGTCGCGAATGACCCGATAATCCTGGAAGGTGAGTCCCTGGGAAATCTTTCGGACCTTCTGATGCGCTTGCCACTCCGTTGTCTCCTTGGCTTCGACAATCAGGTTGTGGACACCCATCTGCTCGATCATCGCCATGACCTTCTGCCGCGCCCCCGCGCCGATCGATAGCATGGAGACGACGGCCGCCACTCCGAAAATCATGCCCAGCATGGTCAGCAATGAGCGAAGCCGGTGCAGAAGGAGGTTCTGCCAGCCAAGTTGCAGATCGGGAAGCCATTGTTGATAGCCACGCAAGGCTCGAAGGGAGGGCGTGGAGGCGATAGTCGTCATTATGGAGTGCCTCCTGGCCCGGGAAGCCCGCTGGAATTGGCGCTTTTTCGGGGCGCGGTCGGATCGACAAGTCCGATCTCGGTTCCGGCGTCAATGCCCTCGATGGCGGCTCGGCTCTCGTTTTCCGCCTGAATCTTTACCTCGTGCGTCTCGAAGTTGCCGGCGCTGCGCACGTACACCACGCGTTTGTTGTCCTTCAGGAACAGTGCCTGGCGTGGCACGTAAAGAACATTCTTCCGTGCATCGCTGTTGATTGACACATGCGCCGTGAGGCCGGGCCGCATCCGAGGATCGGTGGAAGCAAGGGTAACTGAAACTTCAAATCTGGTGGTCGTATCGTCGTCCCAGAATCTGCGGGCGTTATTGCCGGCGACGTTCTTCACCGTGCCGTGAAACAGGCTTCCTGGCAACGCGTCGAGCTGAATATCAACCGATTGTCCTTCCTTAATCCGATTCCGCTCGAGTTCCCCCACCTTGGCGATGAGTTCCATGCCGTTCGGATCGATGACCTGTCCGACTGTCCTGCCCGGCTCAACCTGATCGCCCTCGCGGTATTCCGGCAGCGACATCCCGCTGAAGAAAAAACCGCCGGTTGAGCCCTCGTTTTTTTCCAGCGCAACCAGTCCATCCATCGGCGCGATGACGCGCATCTTGTCGATGTTGCCTTGCGCCTGCTCCATCGCCAGTTTTGCCTTGTTCCGCTTTTCCTCGGCCAACGAGATCGTCGCCTGATTGGATGCGGTGCGCGATTTCACGTCTTGCTCGAGTTCCGCCAAGACCCGTTGCGCCCCTTCAAGCGCGAGCTGATTCTTCCGCGCATCGATTGCGCTCACTAGTTCGTTCTTCTGTACCTCCAGTTCAGCACGCCGCACGTCGAAGCGAGCCTTCAGTAGTGCCACCCGATCCTGTGCTGCTACTACCAAAGCGTCTGCCTTAGCTTTGGTAATTTCCTGTTCGGCCTGCAACAATTCCGAGCGATTCTGGTCGAGCTTGAAGCGCTGCTCGCTGGGATCGAATTCCATGACCAGATCGCCCTTCTTTACCAGCGAGCCGGTGTGCAGCAGATGCGTGATCTGCAAGGCGCCTCCACCGATGGGCGGGGCTGTCAGCATCTCGGAGTGACTCGCCTTCAGTTCGCCCGTGACGAAGACCTTCATGTCGAGATCGCCGCGTTTCACTCGCCCGGTCGGCACATCCGTTGCGCTCGTCGACGGGCTGACGCGGCGCGCCGCCGCAACTACGCCAACTACGGCGCACAGAACGACTGCCACAACCGCCCATACAATGGCCTTTCGGCTTTTCATCCGAACTCCATCACTCCTTTACCGTCGGATCCCTGAGCGCCACCGTATCCCCTGCAGAAACGCCCTTGGCGACTACGATCTTGTCGCCACTTCGCCGGCCGACTTCGACAACACGCTCCTCGAACTCTCCTCCATGCCATACGTACGCCACGTTCTGTCCCGATTTCTGAAACAGTGCCTGCGCTGGAAGGATGATGGCATTCGGTACCTTGTCCACCACAACCGTCACCTCACCCGTGATGCCCGGCTTGAACCGCGGATCGGTCTGATCAATTCCGACCTCCAGAATGAAGTTCCGCGTAATCGGCCACCCGCTGTTGAAGTCGAGGCTGGCAATAGCGCCGATCTGCTCGATATGCCCGGTGAACTGGCGGTCGGGGATGGCGTTCAACTGTACTGTGACTGGTTGCTGGAGCGCGAGTCTTCCTCGCTCTGTTTCATCGACGCGAGCTGTAATTCGCAGTGTCGTGGCATCAGGCAATTCGGCAATTGCGGCTCCCGGCCAGGCCCTGTCTCCCGGGCGATACGTGACCATTCCAGATCCTCCCCAGTGTTGCAGGAGACTGATGGTCCCCGCCGAAGGCGCGCGCTGATTCATTTGCGACAGCGCCCGTTCCGCTCGCATCACGTCATACTGCGCTTTCTTGCTCGCCTGCTCTTTGCTTTCGATGGTCGCTTTGTTCAGGGCTTCATCCGATTTTTGTTTCGTCTCCGCCTCGCTCAGTTTCTGCTCGGAATCGGCAAGTTTAAGCTTGGCTTCTTCTCCCTCGATTCTCGACACAATTTCCTGCTTGCTCGCTTCGAGCTTTGCCCCTTCCACGTCGTATCGCGCTTTCAGGACAGCAGTCTTGTTCTCTTCTTCGGCCAGGCGGGCCTGCGCTTTGGCCTGCCCGATTTCAGCTTCGGCAGACTTCAGCGCGGATTTGAATTGAGCGAGGTCCTGCTCGGTCTTCGTTCTGTCAAATTCCACGACTACGTCGCCGGTCTTCACGACAGTTCCTTCGGGCGAGATCTTGATGATCTGCAGATCGCCCGCTTCCGCCGGTGCGCTGATCGTCACCGACTTCAGGGCCTTCACTTCTCCGCGGAATTGCAGCGAGTCGAGAAACTCTCCGCGCTTCACCTCGATCGTAGGAACTGTCGGCGCCCGTCGTCCCAGCCGCACAGCGCCAAGAAGGACACCGCTTCCCGCAAGCAGAATGACGCCGACGACGACGAACTTGCCTCTGATCGAGAGCTGCGGAAACGCCGCATCATAGCGAACCGCCCTTGGTTCCGACGATGCTTGATTGTGCGCGGTGCTTCGTCGTGTCCACATCCACCGCCGCAGAGAGATCCGGCATCAACTTGGGATCGTTTCCCTCAATGGCGACGATCACGACAAACGTGCGCAGCTTGCTGGAAAAATCTCCATTTTCCCCGATCGGTGAAATCTGATCCACTTTACCCTCGAGGACCATCTCCGGATAGGCATCCAGCCGCACCTTCGCCATCTGTCCAACCTGCAGGGAAGGGAAGTCTTGCTGATTGGCGTGCACCCGCACCTGCATCGTGGCCGGATTCACCACCTGCATAAAGGGCACTCCCGCGCGAACCTGGTCGCCCTCCTGCACCTCGCCCATGGTGCCTTGCTTCCAAATCGTGTTCAGCACGACCACGCCGTCGAGCGGCGAACGAATCTGCATCTTGTCGGAATTTGCCTTCGCATGCTCCATTGTCTGCTGGGTGCGATCCCGCTGAATCTCCAGAATGCGAATCGCCGCCTGCGCCGCTTTTCGTTTCAGATCGAATGTTTCCCGCAACTGGTCATACGTGGCCTTCGCCTCTTCGAGATTTTCCTGATTCTTTTCCGCATCGATGCGCGATACGATCTCGGCTTTCTGGATCTCGAGTTCGGTCTTGCGCAGATTGTCTTCTGCCGTCTTGAGTTCCGTTTCATCCTTGGCGCGCGCAGCCGATTCTTTTGCCTGTTCGCCGGCAACCTGGTCCACCAGTTTCTGGTACTCCGCCTGCTTGTCGATGATGTCGCGCATCTGCGCTTGCCGATCGAACTCGACGAGTAAGTCTCCCTGCTTGACCTTGGTGCCGGCCTGCGCGATATGAATGATGGTAAGGGTGCCGATCTGCTGCCCGGCAAGCAGTGGCGCGAGAATGGCCCTCGCTTGTACCGCTTCCGTGGTCCCTTTCAGGCGCAAGAAATTTTCGGGATTTTGAGACGTGACGGGGACTGGCTTAGTGGAAAGGGGAGTGCGGCTGCGGAAGCCGAGCGTCAGTACCAGGCCCAGAGCAAACAGAAGGACAGCCGCGATGACCCAAACGCGCCAACGCCTCGGACGCTGGTCATCCGGTGTAGATTCCGGCTGTGATCCCGGCTGTTCCGGTAAGGACTCAGATTCGGGGGTCACTTCCGCAGGAGCTGTTGACATTTCCGGCTACTCCCGCTCTTAGGAATGTTGATTGTGCTATGACGTTGCCCCGCCCGTAGAAGTTTCTATGACTCCGCCAAATTTCAAACCACTTCCAGGAACTTGTTAGATCGCCGAACGGCTTGCCGCTTGCAGACCCGGCAGTTGATTTTTATTGAGGTGCGCGTCTGACATGAACGACGAAACCAATAATTCGGCGATCCCCCTGCCTGTATCTACTAACAGGCAAAGGAGAGCCACCAACGGGGTCCAGCTCTGTGACGGAGGCGTCGACCGCATTCGACGCTCCGCCAAGTGGCGATTACTGCACTTCGTTCAGCTTCTGATAGATGAGCATCGCGAGAAACGCGAGCAGAAACACTCCGGAGCCAATACTGAACACCCGCATCGGGATCGTCAGCTTGCTCACTTTTGTCAGCAACTCCGTCTGCTCTTCCTGCATGTGGGAATTGGCGTCATCCAAGAACAGCTGATCGTCTTCGTGCATCGTGAGAGTGCTCTTGTAGATGAGAAGCACGATCAGACCAACCGCGAAAACTCCAAATATTCCCCCGACGATTTCAATAGGCGTCATAAGCCACCTCGGCAGAGTCGACCCAACCACAGCGGCTTTCCACCTGCTGATCGGGGCACGCGGACCCCACACCAGTCCCGGGGAAGGCCTTATCGGCACGATTATAGCCCTGATGGCAAGCCCCCGGCGATGATTTAATCCCTGTTGAAAAAGCCTGTTACAGAACTGGAACAGTGCGACTTCCTCCTTGCAATCCGCATCCAAATCGTATAAATGATTCCTTATCCCCCGGCCCTTGATGGCGGGTGGGGTGGGTCATATTTGTTATAATCAAACAGCTTTAAAGCCAAGGAGATACGAATGGCCACAACAACCGTTCCTGAAGTCAAGAAAGTCGCACCCGTTAATTTGACTGCCAATGCCGTAGCCAAAGTGAAAGAGATCATGGCGCAGCAGAACCCTGTGCCCGCCGGCTTGCGCATCGGAGTCGTGGGCGGCGGATGCTCTGGCTTCTCCTACTCGATGCAGTTTGAGAACGGCGCCGGAATGATGGACAAAACCTTCGACATGGATGGCCTCAAAGTCTACGTCGATGCTACCTCGGTGATGTATCTCAACGGCTGCATCGTAGATTATGTCGAGTCGCTCGAGGGCGCGGGCTTCAAGTTCGAGAATCCGAATGTGAAGAGCACCTGCGGCTGCGGATCGTCGTTTAGCGTGTAAAGAATTGAATCTGGGGACAGCCGCCTTTGGCTGTCCGCCGCGTGAAGCGCGGCTGTATTTTGGGTAAGTTAAAAGGCCTCGTCCCGAGATGAGGCCTTTTAATTTGATCGGTTTTCATTGCTGCACTGGTGTGTCTGTCGGCGGGTTGGGATTTGCTGGAGGGGGGCTAGTCGGCGCGCCGGAATTTCCCGTTGTTCCGGGGGCCCCGGCTCCCATGCCCGGTGTCGGGGCTTGTCCCCCTGGCCCATTTAGATTCTGCGGACCCGTCCCGAACATTTGCAGTTGCGGCTGGTACGGAGTTGTAATCAGCATGCCGCGATCCATGGTGGGATCGTACAGAAACTGCCACTCGTTGTATTTCTTCTTCTTGTCGAATTCCCGGATGGTCGGGTCTTTGCTCATGCTCGCCACGCCCACGATCGGCATCCCTCCAAACGTCCTCACGGGTTGGTCGGAAGAGCTCTGATCGCTGGCGTCAGTGTTTCCGCCCGGCGAGACATTCTGAGAGGCACTCGTATCACCGGCTTGGGAGGAATCACTGCCGTTCTTCTGGGGGCTCGATTGCCCGAACGAGTTCGAATTCCCAATCGAATTGCTATTGCCGAAACCGGTGTTTGAGTTCGGAGTCAAAGTTCCATTTGATCCGATCGTGCTCGCCCCAGGGATCAATCCTCCGCCGCCCATCCCGGCCAGTCCCATCTTGGCTTCGCCAAAATGCAGCAGCTTGAAATCCTTCCCGGTTAACGGGTCTTTATACCGTTTGCGTAGAAACCGCATCTGGTTTGTATTTTCCAGATTCTCGATGGTAGCCGGATACCGGCCGAACTTCTTGTAATAGGCGCGAATTGCCCGCGAATACTGGACGCCTCGGTGGATCATCTCCGCTTCGCGGTCCCGTCTGATATCGAACTTGATCGAGGTCACCAGCGTGGCCGCCATGATGCCCATTACCGCAATCATCAGCAGCATTGTGAGCAGGACGTAACCCTGATCACCGTTCCGACGAGTGCACCGGGTTTGTGATCGAAAGGACATCGGAACAATTTAGTAATTGGGTAATTTCTCAATTACTCAATTCCTTAGCTTCCCTGCGTCAGCGCGATGACCTGCGCCGGACCGCTGTACACCATGTCCTGAATCTCAACTGAGGTGGCCGAAATCCGGATCACCTTGTAGCGGCGGTCCACGATCTCGCCCTCACCAGCTACAAAAACGTCGTCACCATTCTTCAGGAACACTTTTTTCGGTTCGCCGGGAGAATTAGCGAAGCCGTAGAACTTCAATGGAATCGGCGGCGGAGGTGTCTGTACTGGTGGAACATACTTGATAGGCTCCGGATCCGTGTTCACCGGCGCAACCGGCTTTGGAATATCGACTTCTTCTCTCTGCGATACGAAAATATTGCGTCCGGCGCCCTCATACTGTGTCTTTTCGCTGCCCGCCAACAAATCCAGCCGCAGAGTAGGATCGAGATTCTCGCCCACCGGCTGCTTGCCAGGCTTGGCTGACCCCTTCGTTCCCGGCTTCGAAGCTGCAGGACGAGGCACAACCGGGGACGCGGCCTGCGCATTCGAGTCGGGCGTGGAAGATCCGATGAACATCGGAATTAATTCATACGCGCACACGATGAGCGCAACGACTCCGAGGACAATCGCCCACGTCATTTGCTTCTTGTTTTCGAGTCCCAGTTGCACTAAGTCCCTACCTTCAGGTACGCCTCGAGTTTCACGTTCAACTTCACCGCGCCCTGCGGCTCGCCACCCAGAGTAACGCTGTTAATGACAAAAAACATTTCGTCGCGTTCAATCGCATTGATAAAGCGCGCCAGCGAGGCATAGCTCCCTGACAGGTCAGCTTCCATCTCAATCGGCAGCAAGCCGTTGCCGGTCGTGTCCGCAGGCTTGTACCGGACCTGATCGATCTTCACGTCGTTTGCAGCCGCCACCTTGCCGAGCTCCGTGTAAATTTGTGAGTTCTGTGAGGCAAACCGGTTCTTGTAAAAATCGGAGATCTGGCCCTTGGCGATGGTTATCTTCTGAGGCAAATCCTTGAGGGGCGCTACTTGCCGTGTCTTCGCCGTTAGCTCAGCTTGAAGCTGGTTCATTTCCATCCGGCGGGATTCGGCGGAGCCCACGACCGGCGAGAAATAAAGAACGGCCGCCAGCAGATCCACTCCTGCCAGCACGGCCAGCGTCAACTTCATCTTTTTCCGGGTTTGCCGTAGATCGGGCATCAGTTTTTGATCCCTTTCTTCGGCGATGGTTTCGGCGACGTTGTCCTTGGCTTGGCGTCACTCGCCGGTTTCGTACTTGCCGCAGCCGGTTCACTGGGCGGCTCGGGAATGTATATCGCCGCCATTTCAAATTGCTCTGTATCGCCGGTCTGCGAGTCCACGTGTCTCTCGGTCTTAATTTCAGTTTGCACAAACCGGCGTGATTCTTCCATGCGCCGTGCCAGTTCAATGGCTCGCTCTCGCGAGTCACCGGCCACCGTCATCTTCAGCGCGAGTTCCTTTTCTTCGTCCAGTTCGGGACTGATAGAGACCAGATGCACCCGGGGCGGCATCACTTTCTCCAGACTCTCCAGCACCCGCGTCCACGAGAACGCTTTCCTCTCGATCAGTTCGTTCAAATATCGCGACTGATCGCGCGTCGTGCGATTGTCAGGCAGACTGAGAATTCTATCTGCCTCCGCGCGCAGCCGGTCGCGGTCGGCGATCAACGCCCGCTTCTGCGCCATCTGGACACGGTCCTGGTGCGCACCCACCCATCCGGTAATGTCGAGCACCAGAAGAATGAGCGTCAGCAGCCCGAGTATGCCCAGGGCCGTGCCCCAGCGCTTCCAGAACTGCCGCGCATCCTCGTACGGCTGACTCGCGAGATTGATATCAATACGCATATTCAAAACTTGTCATCCTGAGCAGCGCGCTCTTTGCGCTGCGAAGGACCTGGGCGCGCCGCGCGAATCGCCCGCGCTTTTTGCGGGCGAACAAAACTGCGCGTTTGGCGCGCTTCCTTATCACGAAATCAGCGCTCCCACCACTCCTGCCATTCTCCACCGTGGCACCGAGCCACCATTGCTGGCTCCCAACTGCGCCGACGATACCAATTCCTGCACATCGGCTCCGGTCTGCGTGCGCAGCGCCGCCGCTGCGCCACCCGACTCGGGAAGCCCCGCGACGTAAATTCGCTCGATGTTCAAATGATACGTGTCCTGAAAGAACACGATCGACGGATAGACTTCCTCCGCCAGTTGCTCGCCATTGATCGTGACTCCACGCGCGTTTTCCAGCGTTCGAAACAGCTGCAACTGATCTTCATTCAAGATCGCGATACTGGTCGTGTGCGCGTCGACCTTAATGACCATCGTCGGCTTTTTTCCGTCGGCAGCGCCCAGCGCGGCCAGCGTTGACGGCAACACGATTCCCGGACTGAATCCCGCATCGCGGAACGCCGCTTCATAATCTTCAATGACGCTGCCCAGCGCCACGGCAGCCACAACCTTTACTTCATCGCCGATCTTCTGTGCGTGATACGAAACCTTCGCCTTCTCCACGTCGAAAGGCAGGGACTTCTTCAGCCGGAACCGCACCACTCCGAGCGCCTCTTCATGATCGGAGGGCAGGCTATCGAACTCGACCAGCATGACGCGCACGGCCGCGTCAGGGACGATGGCAATGACGTCTTTTGAGCGTCCAGCTACTCCGCCCAGTGCACTTTCAATTCCCTCGCGGACAACACTGCGCTGCCGCAGATTGTTCTCGACCAGGTCGGGGACAACGCTGCCCGGCGCGAGTTCTTGCGCAGCGCAAGCCTCGAGCCCGTCTCCGTTGTCGACGACGCGCCCGGCCAGAACCCGGTCGGCCGAAATCTCACAAGCCAACTTAGGCTTGGCTGTATTTGTAGATGAACTCATACCCGAGTACGCCTTTTACCTCTATAAATCAGAAACCGTCCCGCCGAGAATTGCAATAGCTGAAAGGGAACTGTCAACGGGCCAGCACAACATAGCCAAAACTCCCCAAGAGACCGACGGCGAAGAGAGTCTCCACTCCAACCCAGACTGCGTACTGACGCTTGTTTGGAAGGGAGTTGTACCTTCTCCATGCCTTGTAGAAGTGAAGCGGAATAACCACCGTGACTGCAGCTACCCAAACAACAGCCAGCAGTAGAAGTATTTCCCTTGCTGAGATCTGCGTCACTAGCAATGGAAGGCCGAGCACAGCCGTCCACAATATCCCTTCAGTGTGATTCCGCATCTGATGCCTAGCGCATGGCCTCAATAAACGTAACCTTGTTGATCTCCTTCAAAGTGGTCATTCCCAGCCTCACTTTATCCAGCGCCGACTCGCGCAGGAAGCGCATACCCTCATCGCGCGCCGCCCGCCGGATCTCCGACGTCGGCTTCTTGCCGAGAATCATCTCGCGGATCCGATCGCTCAAATCCAGCAATTCGTGGATGGCGGTTCGACCGCGAAATCCCGTGCCCGCGCATTCAATGCAGCCCGGACCTTCATACAGCGGAACCTTACCCCACTGCGCCGGATCGAGCCCGCTGGCCTCCAGCACCTCGGGCGCGTAATGAACCTCGGTGCGGCACGAATCGCAGATCAAACGCACCAGCCGCTGCGCCAGGATGCAGTTCAGCGCTGAAACGAAGTTGTAAGGCTCGACGCCCATGTTCAGGAACCGCCCGATCACATCGACCACGTTGTTGGCGTGGACGGTGGTGAACACCAGGTGACCGGTCAGCGCCGATTGAATCGCGATCTGCGCAGTTTCGGCGTCACGGATTTCGCCGACCATGATCTTGTCCGGGTCGTGACGCAAGATCGATCGCAAGCCGCGGGCAAACGTCAGGCCCTTTTTCTCGTTCACCGGAATCTGGGTGATGCCGCGCAGTTGATACTCGACCGGGTCTTCGATGGTGATGATCTTGTCTTCGTCGGTCTTGATTTCGTTGACCGCGGCATAAAGAGTTGTCGTCTTACCGCTACCCGTCGGACCCGTGACCAGCACCATGCCGTAGGGTTCTTTGATGTACCGCCGGAAGCGGCGCAGGTCGTCTTCGTCAAACCCAACTACGTCCAGAGTGAGCGTGCGGAACTTCTCGCTCATCGACTCTTTATCGAGCACGCGGAGCACGGCGTCTTCCCCGTGAATCGACGGCATGATCGATACGCGGAAGTCGATGGCGCGCCCGTTATACTTCACGCGGAAGCGTCCGTCCTGCGGTACGCGGCGCTCGGAAATATCGAGCTCGCTCATGACCTTGATGCGCGAGATCACGGTTGAATGGTGTTCTTTGCCGATCGGCGGCATGGCCTGCGTGAGCACACCGTCAATACGGAACTTGATCACGACGGAATCGTCGCGCGTTTCGATGTGAATATCCGACGCGCGCCGCTGTAGCGCGGTGAAAATCGTAGTATCGACCAGGCGGATGATCGGGCTGGTATCGCCTGTTGCTGTCAGCTTGTCGATGTTCAGAGTCTCTTCCGCGCCCGTGTTCTCATCTTCGCGGATAATCTGGAAGCCTTCGCTGGCCTCTTCGAGCACGCGTTGCGACTGCTCGGTCTTCTTCAGGATGTCGGAGATCTGCTTGAGCGTCGAAACCTTGGTGATGATCCGCTGCTTCAGCAGCAGGCTGATCTCATCGATCATCATCAGCTGGCTGGGATCGGCGATCGCGATCGCCAGCTTGCCGTCACCGGTCTCTTCCAGCGGCACGAAGTTGTAGCGGAACATGAGCTCAACCGGGATCTTCTTGAACAGTTCATGGTGCAGCTCAAACCCGCTGAGATCGATGAACTCGCAGCGATAACGCCGCGCCACGTCCTGCGCCCGCTCCAGGTCCGTGATCGGGTTGCCGGTCGGGCTGATTGGTCCGCCGTTACCGCCGCCTACGAAGATTGATTTCTTATCTGCTGTTGCCATTTGTCAACTCACTGCCGTTCGCCGAACCTCTGTCGTTGGTCATTAGTCGGTAGTCGTTAGCCAAGGACGAACGACCATCGACTAGCGACGATGTTCAATGCACTCCCAAGGTAAAGATCGGCAAATACAACGAAATCAGCACGCCACCTACGAAAATCGCCATGACAATGAGGATGAGAGGCTCGATCAAAGCCATGGATGCTCCCAACGCCGTTTGCACATCTTCCTCATAGAACTCGGCGACTGAGTTCAACATCTGTGGCAGCGCGCCGGTCGATTCGCCGACCTCAATCATCTCCACCGCTAGTTCGGGGAAGATCTTCTGCTCTTCCAGGCTCGGCGCCAGCCCCTGACCTTCTCTTACACGGATACCGGCCCGCATCACGCCCTTTAAGATGCGCCGGCTGCTCATTGCGGAACCGGCCGTTTCCATCGCCGGAACCAGAGGCAAGCCGCCGGACAGCAGGGTAGAAAGCATGCGCGAAAAACTGGCGACCTGATGCTTGATCCGAATTCCGCCCAGCAGCGGCAGGCTCAGAATCACCCGGTCAATCCGGTCCGCCCCACGATCCGTATCCTTCCACTTCCACAAAAAAATGCCGCCACCGACCAGCCCCACTAATATGAACGGTGCATATTTTTGTGCGTTGAGCCCTACATTCAGCATGAAAACTGTGATCTCAGGCAGTTTGGCATCAAGGCTATTAAAGAGGTCAGCGAACTTGGGTACGACGTAGGTGAACAGGAACGTCACCATGATCAGCACGACTGAGACCAGCAGGGTGGGGTAAATGAGCGACACGAATAACTTCTTGCGGAAGGTCATCGCCAGACGCTGGAAGCTGATATAACGTGCCAAAACCTCATCGATATTGCCGCTCTTCTCGCCGGCCATCAGCGTAGTGGTATAGATCTTGGGAACAATCCCCTGGGCGGCGAAGGCATCGGACAGCAATTCTCCGCCTTTGACACGCTCGCGAACGTTCTCCAGAATCGTCTTCAATTGCTGATCCTTCTGCCGCTTGATCAACAGTTCGAGCGAGTTCAGGATCGGCAGTCCGGCGCGGATAAGGGTCAAAAACTGCTGGTTGAAAACCAGAAACGTGTCCTGCTTCAGCTTCCTGCGGCGTCGCAGCGAGAAGCCGCCAGCCATCATGCCCTGCGGCTTGACCCAGTAGACGAGGTATCCCTGGGATGAGAAGCGATCGCGTACCTCAGCTTCCGAGTATCCTTGCTCGATGTGCTGATGGACGCGCCCGCGGTCGTCCGCGATTTTGACTACGAATTCCGCCATTTGCCCTTGTTTTTCAAGGAATTGTCGACCTGGAAACCTACCGCTCAGTCTACCATTCTAAGCCGTCGACCCATCCCAAAGCTCCTGTGTGATGTACCGCAAGTAACCTACTGCCCCAGCTCGCCTTCGACGACCTCGGTGCCTGCCGGAGCCCGGAAATCGAACCGTCCGTCGGCGATCGCCAGATCCTCTTTCTGATCCGTAAAGCGGTATTCGGTCGACGCCCCATCCACCCCTTGCATGACTAGGCGAACTATTCGGCCCTGGGCGGTGATCTCCAGGATGATCTCGCTCACCTGGTCCGCCAAAGCTGTTGGCACCCCCCGCAACACCGTATTTCCGGGGCTCAGAGGCTCGATATCGGAAGCGATCGAGAGTCCTCGCAACTCCTTCTCCAGCTTTGTCTTACCCAGCAAGAATGCAAGCGGAGATCGAACGTCCTCCAACTTCTTCGCCGCCTCCTTGCGCGCCTGCCGGTCCTCAGGGACATAAAACCACGCATCTTTCCCATTGCTCACAAAGAGCTTCTCCTTGGGAGAACGGTACTCCCAGCGCATCTTGCCGGGTTTTTTCAGCCAAAGCGTGCCCGATTCTGTGCGGTCCATGCCCGAGCCCCGGTACAGTTCGGTAAATTCTGCCTCCAGCGACCGCAAATGGTTGTAATGCGCATCGACCGCGGCAGCCAGATTCTTGACGTCCGGTTTCGCGTCCGCCGCGCACAGAGGCGCCGATAATAGAGACACCAGCACAGCCAAGCGAAGCCCATGGATTTGTGTCAGCAAATTGTCACCGTGACTCGCCAGGCGTGTCATTACCGCTGTCTGTCTTCACGCCGACGGGAAGGGAACAGGGGGCAAGTTCCTTGGGGGGACTCCTTGAGGAATTGTAAGCCGGTCAGTGGGAGTTGTCACCCCCTTCCTCGAGTACAGTTACGACGTTACCGGATGTATGAGTTATCTTGCGTGCGATAATATATCGTAATACGATATATAGTAACTGTAAGGCTGAGGGGCGAAAAGGGATGTTGGGCATGAGACTGGTGAAGCTGATGGAGGCGCATTCGGGGGAGTTGTGTCGAGATCTGTCGGAGCAGATCGCCAAATCAGAGCGAACATCCGACTTCAGGAGGATCCCGGCCGCGGAGTTGCGACTGGCAGCCAGCGAGGTCTATCGGAATCTGGGAGAGTGGCTGCTGCAGAAGACAGAGGGCGATATTGAGACGCGCTTTCGCTCGGTCGCGGCGCGGCGCGAGGCCGAGGGAATCAGACTACATCAGGCAGTCTCAAGCGTGATTTGGCCAGGGTCCGGGACTTGGCGGTATCCATGAGGTTTGATGTCCGCCGCAGACCTCACAGCAAGAGGATCCGATCTGGATGATCGGGGCCGGTAGTGTAGACTAATCCGGTTATGCCGCAGTTTGTGATCGAGCGGGAGATTCCCGGCGCCGGTTCGTTGACTGAAGCGCAAATCCGCGAAGTGTCATTGCGCTCGCTACAGAGCCTCAAGGACATAGGTCCGCAAATACAATGGCTGCACAGCTACGTTACGGAAGACAAAGTCTACTGCGTCTATCTTGCCCCGGATGAGGAGACCGTTCGGGAACATGCCCGCAGGGCCAACATTCCCGCGAATCGAGTGTCCGCCGTGCGAAGACTGATCGATCCCAAGAAGTTCAGCGAGCCGTCAATCTAACAGAGCGTAGCGGACCGCATTCTCCATCGTCATGGCGTATCCGTCAGTCCAGGCTTTCTTTCCTTCCGGTTCACTGAGCTGCTCCCATGCGCTCTGCAGCTTTTGATCGAGCTTGGATTGTTCGGCTGGCGGAAGCGGAGCGCTCACCAGGTGCCGCAGATGGGAAGCCGCAGCCGCCACAGAGAGGGCTCGGCGCACATCCCCCTTGGCCGATGCAAAACAGGCCAAACCTTCCAGTACACGGGCAATCCCGCGCCGATGTTCGAGGCTGGTAAAGATATCCAGGCTTTCACGAAAGTTTGCGAACGCGGCGTCATGCTCACCCAATTCGCAGTCGATGGTGCCCAGATCAGCCAGCGAACGAGCCTGGCCCCAGCGGTCTCCGGCGCTGCGAAACGCGAAGAGAGCCTGCTCGTAGAGTGCTCGAGCACCGCCAAGATCGCCCTGCTCCCTGGCTACATCGCCATGTTGGTTGAGCGTCCACGCGGCTCCACTGTCATCGCCGAGCTCTTGAAAAATCTGCATGGCTTCCGTAAGTGCCACGCGCGCGCGGGCGTGATCACCGCTGATCTTCGAGACGTTTCCGAGATTGTGCAGACAGCGCGCGATTGCAAGACGGTCGCCGATAGTGCGCCAGAACTTCAGACTCTTCTCGAAGTTGCTCTGCGCGGTGATGTAGTCTCCGCGATCGCGCGCCCCGATGGCGGATGAGTTCCACGACAGTGCGATGCCCCACGGATCATTGAGTTCCTCGAACAGCGAGAGGCCCAGATCCGAAAAATGAGCGGCAGCCCTGAAATCCCCCTGCGCGTTAGTGAATGCTCCCAGGAACAGGCACGTTTTAGCACGCTCGCGGGTATAGTTCGCCCCGGCAAGTTCGAGGAGTTGTTCCAACCGGGTTCGTCCCTCGGCGGAGTGTTCGCGCATGTCCCAGAATCGAAACAGGGCAGTGCAGAAGCGGAATCCCCAATCGAGATCGCGAGTCTGGAAGAGAAAGTCGAGTGCGGCGCGAAAATCATCATGTTCGACGTCACAGCGCGTCAGCCAGGCGGCGCGCTCGGGTTCATTCAACTCTGGATTGCCCTCCTCGGCCAGGACCAGGCAATAGGCAGCGTGAGCCCGCTTGGTGGCGGCCTCTTCACGGCTCTGCTGCAGCCGTTCGAGCGAATATTCGCGGATAGTCTCGAGCATCCGAAAGCGAGGCTCGTCATCGTTCAGTTGCCGCTGTTCGATCAGGCTCTTGTCAACGAGGGAGGACATCAGCTCAAAGATCTCTCCGCCAAGGTCATCTTTCGTGTTGCATACAGCCTCGGCCCCTTCCAGCGTGCATCCGCCCCAGAAAACGCTCAGCCGGCGCAGGAGTTTCTGTTCAGCCTCATTCAGGAGGTCGAAGCTCCAGTCGATGGTGTTGCGCAACGTTTGTTGCCGCTCAGGAAGGTCGCGGGCCCCGGCGGTCAGAAGTTGCAGGCGGCTCTCCAGGCGCGTCAGGATTCCGCTGAGCGGCAGCATTTTGACGCGGGCGGCGGCAAGTTCGATGGCTAAGGGAAGGCCGTCCACCCGCGAGCAAATCTCTGCCACGATCGGAGCATTCTCTGCCGTGAGCTGAAAATCAGGCTTCACCGCTTGCGCGCGCTGGGCAAACAGTGTGATCGATGGGTTCTCCGCCAGTGCGGGGAGCGAATTTACATGATGTGGATCCGGCAGGGCCAGGGGCGGAACCGGAAACTCGTACTCACCATAAACCCGCAATGGCGCCCGGCTGGTGACAAGGACCTTCAACGACCGGGAGGCTTCAATCAGTTCGATCACGAAGGCGGAGGCGGAAAGAATGTGTTCCATGTTGTCGAGAAGCAACAGGACTGCGGACGACTCGGCTTCGCGAAGATAGTCCTTGAGAAGATCGAGAAATGGCCGGCCGCCTGTTTCGCGAATGCCAACCGATTCGGCGATTGTGGCCGGAACCATGGCGGGATCGCTGATCGAGCCCAGTGCGACGAAAAATACGCGGCCCTCAAATACGCCTGCCAACTCGCGGCAAAGTTCCAGGCCAAGCCGCGTCTTTCCCGATCCGCCGGCGCCCGTAAGCGTCACCATCCGAACCGCTGGATCTCGCAGCAGTTGCTGGACTGCCTCGAGTTCGCGCTCTCGGCCGACCAGTGGGGTGCGTGCCACCGGCAGCCGATAATCGCCCCGAATCGTTTGGGGAAGGGAAGCTGTCGCCGAAGCAGAAGCGGAAGCCTCATGATCGGTTGTGACCGTGGCGGCGAAGATATAACCGCGGCGCGGAACGGTTTTCAGAATTTCCTGGGAGCGATCGTCCAGCCCGCGACGCAATTCCACCATGCACTGCACCAGCGAGTCATCGGTGACGAATGCCTCCGGCCAGAGGGTTTGAATCAACTCCTCCTTGGGAACCAGTCTCCCCCGGTGTTCGATCAGGTATCGCAACGCGTCGAAGACTTTGGGGCGCAGCTTTACCTCCCGGCCAGCCTTGATCAACGAGGCACGCTCGGGTTCAAGAATGAACTCGCCAAAGCGGTAACAGGTTGGATTCTTCTTGGTTTCTGGATCGATCATGCAGGGAGCCCCAAGCTTCCCGGCGTTCCTAGCAGGGTTAAATCCAAGCCACATCAATTTTTTGGCGTTTCTTTGGCTTTCCTTCGTTACTCGTCGCCAGGGCCTCGACTACCGTGCAAACAGCCCGGATCCAAAGTGGACCGATTATAGGCCAAACGCCGGGCCCACAGAGGAGTTCACCAATGATTGGACGGATCTCAACCCTTCTTTACGGGATCTTTTGCTATCTCGTATTTTTTGCCACCTTCCTCTATGCCATTGCGTTTCTGGGGGATTTTGGCGTGCCCCGAACCATCGATTCCGGAGCGGATGGATCGATCGGCATGCGCCCTGGCAATCAACGCCGGTCTGCTTGCCTTGTTTGCCCTGCAACATAGCATCATGGCGCGGTCTTGGTTCAAGCGCGCGTGGACGCGTATCGTCCCGCCCGCGGCAGAGCGCAGCACGTACGTTCTGTTCTCCAGCGTCGCGCTGATCCTTCTGTTCTGGCAGTGGCGGCCAATCGGGGGATTGGTCTGGCAGGTCACCAACGGGCCAGGGCGCATCGCGATTTACGGCGTTTATGCGGTTGGATGGCTGTTGCTGCTGGTCGCGACCTTCCTGATCAACCACTTCGACCTGTTTGGACTGCGACAGGTCTACCTCCATTTCAGAGGACAGGAATACACCGGTCTGAAGTTTCGCACGCCCGGTCTTTACCGATTGATGCGTCATCCGATCTACTTCAGCTGGTTGTGTATCTTTTGGGCAACGCCACGGATGACGATCGCCCATCTGGTATTCGCGCTGGCAACGACCGGCTACATTTTGATGGCGATACAACTCGAGGAGCGCGACTTGATCCGGGCGTACGGCGAGGCGTATCAGCGATATAAGCGGCAGGTTCCGTCCATTCTGCCCGTGCGCCTCGGCCGAGAAACCAGCGAAAACAAGCTCCCGGAATTGACCCCCGGCGCTGTACCACAGACGGTAGAATATCCCGGAAATTAGGGAGGAGAATCCATGGAACCAGTCACAAAGACGACCCCGATGGACGAGAGCGTTGGAGGGAACGGTCGTTCTCCTCAACACAACAACTCGACCGAATCAGCGCCCGTGAATTCGGTGCTCAGCGAAGAAATGCTGGCGCGATTTGCTTCGCGAGCCGCGAACTACGATCGGGAAAACCGGTTCTTCGAAGAAGACTTCAAGGAACTGCAGGCGGCGAAATATCTGCTGATGCCCGTGCCCGCAAAATTCGGCGGAGCGGGGATGTCGCTGGCGGAAGTCTGCCGCGAGCAGCGCCGCCTCGCGTACTACGCGCCCGCCACGGCACTCGCGCTCAACATGCATCTTTACTGGGCCGGCATAGCGGCCGATCTGTGGCGGCGCGGTGACAACTCGTTGGAGTGGATTTTGAAAGATTGCGCTGCCGGGGAAGTATTCGCCGCCGGCCACGCAGAAAGCGGGAACGACGTTCCGGTTCTCCTTTCGACCGCAAAAGCCGAACGCGTCGAAGGCGGATACCGGTTCACCGGCCGGAAGATGTTCGGCAGCCTCACACCCGTCTGGACGCGCTTCGGCCTGCACGGGATGGACATGAGCGACCCGACCCAGCCGAAGGTGGTTCATGCCTTCCTGCCCCGCGACACCCCTGGATACACGGTCAAGCAGACTTGGGACGTGCTTGGCATGCGTGCCACCCGCAGCGACGACACCGTACTCGAGAATGCGTTTGTGCCAGATCGCTATGTGGTCCGCGTGCTGGCGCCGGGCGCGGCAGGAATCGACGCCTTCGTGCTCTCGGTCTTTGCCTGGGCCCTGATGGGTTTCGCCAATGTCTATTACGGGCTTGCCCGGCGCGCACTCGACCTGGCAATCGCTTCGGCAAAGAGCAAGAGTTCGATGGCTCTGACGCGCTCGATGGCCTACCATCCGGAGATCCAGCACACGATCGCCGACATGGTCATCGAACTGGAATCCATCGGCCCGCACCTCGACACCGTTGCGCGCGAATGGTCGCAGGGCGTAGATCACGGGGCGCAGTGGCCTCTAAAGATCTTCTCTGCGAAGTACCGTGCCGTCGAGGGTTCATGGCGCGTGGTCGATCTCGGACTCGAAGTCTGCGGAGGGGCAGGAATCTTCCGTTCCGTAGGATACGAGCGCCTGATCCGCGATGCGCGCCTCGGCCGAATTCATCCCGCGAATTCGTTCCTCACGCACGAGGTTGTAGCGAAGACCGCGTTGGGCATCAGTCTGGATGAGCAACCGCGCTGGGGCTAAGCTTTTTGAAACCGATGTGAATGGTCAAGTTAAAGATGACGGGTGCCCCACTTCTGGCCGATTTTGCCAGAAGTGGGGATTTTCAATTCCCACATGTCTAGCTCTTTGCAACGGGTGAGCCTTCGGGTTTACCCGATTCCTTCCTCAGATTGCTTCTCGGACGTCCGCCTTCTGTATCGGCCGGACTCAGGAGCGCTCCATTTCCGCAAAGCATGGCCCAGCCATAGAGCCAGCCGCTCGCGCTGGCGCGATCGCCGATCTGGGCTTGTCAATCGGATTTCCGTGGGTTTTCAGAAGTACCTCTATCAGCCCGCGCCGAAGCTGGCAGCTCGGCGTCCTGCCAAAATGCTGTTTGTGCGTCCGGATGGCTCCTCCTCTTTTCCTTTCAACAACTTACACCCGCTCAATCCTCCAATCTCCCGCTAAACCCCGTTTTTGCACCGTTCGTTGGGATGTTCATCGGGATTTGCCCGCCCTTCCCATAGTATGGGTTTCAGATAAACACCCAGGGAGACGTGTAACAGGCCGCAGCCGTGAGAAGCGGTTGGGTCTGCAGGTATTCCCGGGGAGCTGCAGTTTCAGGGTGAGAGTTTCTCAGGTTCATCCGAAGCGAAGGCCAAAGAGTTCAGAGTAGTCCGAGGGATAGCACTTGCCGCAGAGGTAGGAAAGCTATCTCGATGAAGTGCAAGCGAAAGCAGATTCCTCACCGGCTTCGCCGGTTCGGAATGACAAAGTAACCGAATCAAGCAGTCAGGAGCTGATAGCAATCATGCGCAAGCCGATTAAGTACGTTGAGAAGGTCGCAGTCGCCGCCGCTAAGGCCACGTGGGTTGTGTTCGATCGCGTCAACCGCATCAAACCGAACCCGTCGCCGACCCCCAAGTGGTCCGACAAGCCGCTGCTCAAGTCGTACGAGAAGACCAAGCCACCACTCGGCTGGCCTCGCAGCACGGACTCTCTCTGCCCCAAGTGCGTTCCGGAAATCCGCCAGCAGATTCTCGACGGGCACCTGCCGCATGAAGTGCTGATGAACGAGAAGGTCGGCGAGATCAAGGCGCAGATCATCGAGCGCGACGGCAAGATCCTGATGGTCAAGGATTGCCCCAAGCACGGACACTTCGAAGACGTGATGTCGATCGATACCGAGTTCTCGAAGCACCTGGAAGACGTTTTCCCCGGCCGCGACATCGCGGCGCACAACGACGAGCACCTGCATCACCATGGATCGTCGACGGTGAAATACGGCCGCGGTTCCGTGCTGACCATCGATCTGACCAACCGCTGCAACATGATGTGCGATCCCTGCTTCATGGACGCGAACCAGGTCGGCTTCGTCCACGAATTGACGTGGGAAGAAATCAAGACGATGCTCGACAACGCCATCACCATCAAGCCGCGCCGGCAGATGTCGGTGCAGTTCTCCGGTGGCGAGCCGACGTTGTCGCCTTACTTCCTCGATGCAGTCCGCTACGCCCGCAAGGTGGGATACAACTCGGTGCAGGCTGCTACCAATGGAATCGAATTCGCGAAGAGTTTTGAGTTTGCGCAGCAGGCGGTTGAAGCCGGCATGCGCTATGCCTACCTGCAATTTGACGGCATCGGCAACGCGGCCAACGCGCACCGGATGGTGGGCAATCTGTTCGACGTGAAGCTGAAGGCAATCGAGAACCTGCACAAGGCGGGATGCGAAATCGTTCCAGTCATCACGATCGTGAACGGCATCAACAACGAGCAGGTCGGACGCATCATCAAGTTCGCGCTCGACAATCCCAAGACGATCAGCTTCCTGTCGTTCCAGCCGGTTTCATTTACCGGCCGCGACGAAGCCGTCACCGACGAGCGCCGTCAGGCGCAGCGCTACACGCTGAGCCACCTCGCGCACGACGTAAAGAATCAGACAGGACTGGGCGAGCCCGCCCGCGACTGGTTCCCCATCAGCTTCATGGGAACATTCAGCGATTGGGCCGACCTGATGCACGCACAGGACGCCAACAACGACTGGGGCCAACTGAGTTGCGGATGCCATCCGAATTGCGGGACTGGCATGGCCGTGATGATTGATAAAGAAACGAAGGAAGCTGTGCCGGTCACGGCGTTCCTGCACGGTGACCAGCTTGCGAAAGACATCGCGAAAGTCAACGATGCGTCGCGCGGGAAATTCTGGACGGGTGTTGGAATGGCGCTATGCCTGATGAAGAACTACGATCCGTTCCAGTCGCCGACGCACTTCAAACTGATGGATCTGCTGAAGAAGTTCGACAAGAATTATCACGTTAGCGGAAAGGACTACGGCAAGGTTGGTCCGGACCGCACCATTGACGACGTGATGAAGCGCCGCACGAACGACCGCTGGAATTTCCTGTTCATCGCGGGCATGTGGTTCCAGGATCTGTTCAATTACGACTTCCGGCGCACCGAGCAGTGCATCATCCCGTACGCGACGCAGGAAGGCGAAATCTCCTTCTGCGCCTACAACACGGGCGTGGGATGGCGGAACATCATCGAGAAGATGCACATGACGGCCACGCTTACCAAGTGGTACGAGGAGCACGGACGTCACGAGATCTTCGCCGGCGGCAAGAAAGTCAAGATGGATAAGCAGGAGACCGCGACGGAGTACCTGAAACTCCGCGAAGATCTGGTTACCAACGAACTGCAGCACGATCTGGATAAGCTGGGTATCGCCAAGACTGCGCGCGAGGAAAAGACACGGGCACGGGATGCGAAGCAGAAGGAAACCGAGGCGCGTGGACCGCAGAAGAACGACGAAGCCTACAATGCGCGCATGGCCTCGCTGTATCGCGAGGTGGTTCTGAAGGAAAAGCCAGTGCAGTCGCAGGATGGCTTCATTCCGCTGGGCGCGCTGGGCAAGCCGAACGGAAACGGCAACGGCAATGGCGCACATACGCCGAAGCCAGAAATTGCCGAGCCGGTGGCAGGAGACTAAACCGCTAGCAAACGAGCCCAAAAGGCCGCCTGCGGGCGGCCTTTCTTATTGACTAAGGGTGGCCCACTCAAGCCCGACGTTGGCTTGAGTGGGGGTGGGGAGAAAGTTCCAATTCTGAAATAAAATAGTTAGCCTCTGCCGTCATAGTGTTCCTGCCGGAACGTAACGTCATGACGATAAGGGGTATACGATTGAGTCATGACACCTAAGACCAAGAAAGCAAAGCGGCGAAAGGCGCGGTCGCGGCCCAGGAAAGTTATCGAGCTGCGAGCATCGGTTGAGGACGACCTGTTGTTGCTGGCGGAGGAGGAGGGGGGCACAGAGGCGCGCTGGAACCGTCCACGCAAGCGGAGGATCTCGTTGCGCGTGGATACCGAAGTGGTCGACTGGTTCAAGTCCAAAGGTCCGGGTTACCAGACGCGAATCAACCGGATCTTGAGAAGAGTCATGATGGAGGGTAAGAAGCGGACGGGGGAGAGATAGGGGATCGACTCCCCGTAAAGTCGGGACATGCCCCAATTTTCTCGACTATTGCGTCCCCGAAAAACCGGGGAACGTTCCATCTGTCCCCGGGTCTTAGTTTTTCCAGACGCTGGATTTGATTGCCCTGTTTACCCCACTGACTACTTCCCGAGTTGTTTCGATTTGACGTACTCAGCAGCTTTGCCGACCAGCGATGCGACAAACGTAGCGAAAGCCAAGTCCGCTGCTGGCTCTGTGTACTTCCCCTTCAAACCGCCCTCCCGGTTGGACATCAGGAAACACGCGGAGTCGTAAAGCCGTTCAAGCACCAACTTCCGGCAGAGAAGTTCGTATCGCTTTGCGTAGGAGACGGACAGCCGCTTCTTCTCGTATTCTGTGTCTCGAAATTCTGGTCGAATCTTGAACTGTGGTTCCTTCGCTTTGACAGGCGTTGTCGAGCCGCTACTGTCTTCGAGCAGCATCAGGTATCCGACCCACGGTCGTATTGAGGGAACGAAGGTCTCCTCGCGGAATGCGGTCCAGAGGTCCGTTGCGTTGCCGAGTGCTTCCTCGACGCGGTTGTTGCAGTTGTTCCCGTAGGAAGGTCCTGCGTGCGACTTCAACTCCATCGCGGCAAGGAGATTGTGGTCGGCGACGACAATCAAATCCCAATCTTTCGTTGGTCGAAAGAAGCCGGGGAGTTCCTTCTTGGTGTCGGTGAAGATGCACTCTGGTGCAATGCCGGATTCTCTTAGGAGGTCCGAAATCAGGCTGGCAAAGCCATCCATGTGCTTGCCCCCCGTGACATCGGCACGGCCTGCGTAATCCTTGAGCCCCGTGACGCTGCCTTGCTTTTCCGCTTGGCTCAATCGTGTTTGCCAGTAGTGCCGAACGGCGTCGGACAACCGCTCCTGAAGATTCATGCGCGAACTTTCTTCTGGGGCTTGACTTGGGATGACAGTTCGACGGAGTCAGTGACTTCAACCGTCGCCCGTCCAAAGAGGTCAGCAGTCGCGTGCTCGATTCTTCTCCGGGCGATTCCGAAGTAGTGCTCATCGACCTCGACACCGACGCTGTTCCTTCCCCATTGTGAAGCCGCGACGCTGGTCGTCCCTG